>CAWBUS010000001.1:0-407539 GCA_963792025.1 uncultured Chitinophagaceae bacterium
CCCATTCATATCCTTCGTTTAGATTTGACTGCGCCTGCACCACTGCCTGATGTGCATTGCGCCCTTCTCTGAATCCGTAGCTGTAATGGGAAAATTCTGCTTCGTACTTTGGGCTTAGCCATTGGGCGATCCCTTGTTGCAATAGCCGGTCTGTTCTGTGGGTATTCCTAACATTCTTAGCCGCCTGTGCCTTGGGTATTTCTACCTTGCGCACTGCCTGCGGTTTGTAGATGCCTTCTAAAATGTTGCTCCTTAACGTTTGCCAGTTGGCATTGAGGTAGTCTCCAAGTTCATCGGTTTGCCTACCATCTACGCCTCCGGCTACCTTGTTGGCTGTTACCTGCTTCAAGGCTTTTTGCACGTTTCGGATGTCTAAAATTTCTTCGAGCATGTTCTAAAAAAAAACTTCCTTCCGGCGACAGTCTCTATTGGCTGCGTGGCTTGGCTCAACTCCTCCTCTCGTTTTACTTTCAGCTTCCAGCCTATCCCAGGAGAAGTAGTTCGCTGTTGAGTTTCGGTTGTTACAGCTTTTGCCATAAACCTTTTAATTTCTTCGCCTTTCTAACATTCAGCCCTTCGTCCCTTTGTGAGACTTCCACATTTCCCCTTCCAGTGGGTTGTAGCTCGTTTCCGGCTTACTATGGCTTCTGCTGACTTCTGAACTGATAAGAGTATCTGTCAGATCTCTCAGGGTAAGTGTATCCGCTTTCCATTCATGTAGCCTCTGCATTTACATGGTAGTGCTCTGTTCAGTATAGGGCTTTTGTTTGTTTAGCAACATTACCCACACTACCCTGCCTTGTATGCAGTTCCTGTTCGTAGGCCCGAATGTTTGCCGCCAGCTTCCTTCAGATTCCACCTCACGATGGACACCCTTGCTCTTGGCTAATACTCCCTACTGTAAAGCGTATTCGGGACTTGCACCCTATAGCTGATATACATGCCTGACGCACTAAAAAAAGCCCGCTGGCGGGCTTCTTGTTTTTTCTAATGTTTGAGAGGATTAGTGTTTACGATTATCATTTTGCTTTTCATTACCGTTAAAGGCCGTATTAAATTTGCTATCGAATCTGGCGTTAACTGCCTGGATTTGTTGGTCTTTTTCTTTCTGGGCTTTTTGAATCAAACTTCTTTTTGCATTCTTCTTAATGCGACGGTTGCTAACGATAGATTTAACTTTCATATTAAAATCGCTGTTGATCCTGGCGATTTGCATATCTCTTTCTTTAGCAGAAAAAGTATAAATGTTATCGCGGTGACTATCGATTTTTTTGTACTCGGTATTGGTAACATACTGGTTACTTTTTTTATCGTTAACTTGATGACCGCTTTGTGCGAACGAAGCTGTAAAAGCACCTACAGAAAGTAATAATGTAAAAATCTTTTTCATGATTGTAATTTTTAATTGTTTAAAAAATGTTTCTGTATATAAGATGCTTTTATTTGACGTATTCCTTAGAAAGAAATGTTAATACGCAGAAAGGGGCGGTGAAAGGCTGATAAGTTGTAAATGCGTTATGAAAAGCGACATGTTAGGTACAGATATGGCGATGCCGTCGTGAATCTGTTATTTTTTCTTTCGTAACGCAAATGCAACCCTAAACAAACGGTGGCAGCTCCCGTTGTATTTTTCCCGTTAGCTGCTTCTTTTTGAATATTGAGAAAGCTATAATTGACGCCGCCTTCTACAAAGATATATCCGCGGCCAAGTTGATAGCTGATACCAACATTGACTTCTGCACCAAAATTGGTTGTATGTAACTGGTTCTTAATGTTTGCGGTTGTATCAAAAGATAACGGATCGGGCAAAAGAGGATGCTGGCCGGAAGCATCGGCATATACATTACTGTTGCCGGAAGTAACCAGGTAAGCGGAAAGCAATTGCCCGATAAACGGACCACCTTCTATGTAAAACTTAAACGGAGAATGTGGCTTAAAATTCCACTGGAATTTAGCCATAACCGGAAGCACGAGATAGCCAAGTTTCACCTGGCCCTTAAAGTTGGCGTATAAAATAGTGCCCGGATTAAAATAGTTCGCGTATGCATCCGGAACCGGGAAAGCCTGCATTCCGTCTCTTCTCGCTCCCTGGCTTGAATATTCTAATTCAGTTTGAACCGAAAATACATTTGAGAATTTGTATGTAGCAAACACGGCACCATCAGGGCCAAAGCTCAGCTGTAACCGGTACTCAACGGATCGCCTCCGGAACCACCGGCTTTGAGGCTGGGGATACTGACTCCCGCCTTCAGCCCAAAGGTGATATTTTGAGCCGCTAACGATGTGCTGCATAAAACGGCAACAGACATCAATAAAATCTCATAAGCTTTTTCATTGACTGCGGAGGTTATCATGTAAATTTCCACTTGCATAATTAGCAAATTTTCTATTTTGTTCTTGTTGGTTTAAAGTATCCTTAACACAATTACATTTGTTTGGTTTAGTTCCCAAAAGGTACTCATAAGTAGTCCGTATGACTATTGGCACTTTAACCGCAAAATCTTCTCTGCACAAATGTTGGAGATTCTAAAAACTGATTTATATTTACCTATCTTATTAAAAACTAATCTTTCCTTCGTTAATATCGTGTATCGTATTTACGCAAAGAAATAGAACACCTACCTCTACAAATAACTGTTCTATAAGCATGAGTATAAATCAAGACTTCGTTTGCGGAAACAAAACCATTATGAGAATTAAATGGTTATTGAATATTCTATTTATCCTTACTTTTTACGCTGCCTCGGCTCAAAGTGAGTCTGAAGAAGGACTACCTTTTATTACTAATTATCTCTCAAAAACTTACCAGGCGCTTCCGCAAACCTGGTGCATACAGGAAGGTGAAAGTGGCATTATGTATTTCGGTATTCAAAGTTACATACTGGAATATGATGGATTAAAATGGAGGAAGATAACCGTTGGAAATTCGCCCTCAACTGTGGTGAGAGCCATGCCAAAAGATAAAAACGGAGTAATATATTATGGAGCCTATGGAGATTTGGGATACCTGGGAAAAGATAGCCTGGGGCAAACGAAGACAATATCTTTACTCGACGAGATACCAAAAGCTAACCGGAATTTTTTGGATATCTGGTCTGCTTATGCCGGTAACGACGGAATTTATTTTCAATCCCGTGAATATATATTCAGGATAAGCAATAATAACTCCACGGACAAGAGAGTCGTGAAAGTCTGGAAACCCCAGACCAAATTCATGTATTCCTTTTACGTTGATGGAGATTATTATGTGCATCAACAGGGATTGGGGCTTTACAAAATGATCAAGGATTCTTTGGTTTTAGTGCCAGGTAGCGAATTTCTCGGGAAAGAAAGAATGCAGGTAATGTTGCCCTATCCGCCAGGGCCGAATAATGAAAAACAATACCTCATTGGAATGTTTTACAGCGGCCTTTACATTTATAATGGAAAAACTTTCCGGCCATTTTCCACGAAAGCCGACCCTGTATTCAAGACCGGGACACTTTTATATAAAGGCCTCGAGTTGAAAAATGGAGAGTATGTATTATTAACTACAGGAAAAGGCTTTGTAATAATAGATGCCGCAGGCAATCTGATAGAAAAAATAAACAGGGATGTAGGATTGCAGGACGAATCAATTTACAATTCATTTATTGATTCAAGGGGTGCATTGTGGCTTGCACTGGATAATGGAATATCGCGGGTGGAAATATCTTCACCGCTCACAAAATTTGCTTTGCAGTCAGGTATTGGTACAGGCGTTCTTACAATGCGTAGGTTTAAAGGCACGATTTATCTTGGCACCACCAACGGCCTTTTACAGTTTGATAGTACCAAAAAGTTCTTTGATCCGGTTCCGGGGATACCGCAAAACCAGATATTTAGTCTTTTACCGGATGGCAATGAATTACTCGTGGCAGGTGATGGCCTTTTTGCTATAAAAGATAAAAAAGCTAATATCATCAGGCCATCCGTAAGCGGCGATCTTACTTTATCGGGATTATACATTCCAAGGAAAAATCGTGATTTACTTTTTGGAGGTGGTCCTTTTGGCACGGTCGTTTTTACCCGCAAAAATGGAGACCAGCCTGGTAAAGAACCCACGCCCTGGCATTTTGCCGGCTATGTCCCGGGCGTAACAGAACAGATCTGGTCATTTTCAGAGAACAGTTCCGGAAAAATATGGGCCGGCTCTGCAAATGGGATTGTATATAGAATTACCGCGGCGATCGACGAAGCCGGAAACCTTGACAAGACAAAAACGGTAGTTGAAACTTTCAGCGCTAAGCAAGGATTGAAAGATGCTGTTGGAACTGTGATCACTATAAAAGGCAAAAGCTATTTTAATGCTGATACGATATTATACACTTTTGACGATCAGCAAAACCGTTTTGTTCCCGACTATACATTTGGTAAGTTCCCAAAAGGAAGCTCTGCAAGCCAATTTGCAATAGAACAGGATTCAAGTGGCAGAGTATGGATTAGAGTAGGAAGGGAAACGTTACTGGCTACACCAAAACCCACAGGTGGCTATACACTTGATTATTCCCAGTTAAAACCTGTCGCAGAATTTACTGTCCAGGATTTTTATCCGGAGAAAACAGGCATCTTATGGCTCTGCACTACCGACGGTTTAATACGCTATGATGAAAATCTGGAAAAAGGTTTTGATGAATCTTTCCAAACAGTTTTAAGACACATTGAGGCAGGAAAACGTTCTATAAGCGTTGATTATACTTCAAATCAAAAGCCCGTTTCTATTTCTTATAAAAATAATACATTAAGGTTTGAATACGCAGCTCCCTTCTTTGAACAAGAAGAAAAAACACAATATCAAACCTGGTTAGAGGGATTTGAAAAAGGATGGTCGGACTTTGATAATAACTATTATAAAGAATATACGAACCTGCCCTCGGGTGAATATCATTTTCATGTTCGGGCCAAAAATGTTTATGAAAAATTAAGCAAGGAAGCAATTTTCAGTTTTACTATTTACCCACCCTGGTATTTTACCTGGTGGGCTTACGTTCTATATGCGCTGGCAGCATTTCTTATTATCTACCTCTTCATCAGTTGGAGAATAAGGAAGTTAAAACAACAACACGCAGAACTTGAAAAAACAGTTGAAGAAAGAACTTCGCAATTAAGCCAGCGGGTCGGCGAACTTTCCGTGATAAACAGTGTGCAGGAAGGGTTAGTAGCACAAATGAATATCGACCAGATTTACTCGCTGGTTGGCGATAGAATCAGGGATTTATTTGATGCACAAACAGTAGTTATAAGAACTTATGACCATAAAAATAAAATTGAAGATTATCCTTATGCAATTGAAAAAGGAAAACGGCTTATTATAAGTCCAAGACCCTTTGATGATTTTACCCGGCACCTTATCACATTAAGAAAGGCTGAGTTGATTAATAACAATTTTAGCAAATACATTCGTCAATATTCTCATGATGAAAACCTCGAGGGAGAAATTCCAAAATCTGCATTATTTGTTCCGATGCTTCTTGGAGATGTTGTGATCGGAAATTTGAGCTTGCAAAATGTAGACCATGAAAATGCTTTTTCAGATTCTGATGTTAGTTTGATTTCTACCTTGTCCAATAGTATGAGTGTAGCGCTTGAAAATGCGAGACTTTTTGATGAAACCACCAGGCTGTTAAAAGAAACTGAACAACGTACCGCCGAACTTTCCGTTATTAATAGTGTGCAGGAAGGATTAGCCAGGGAATTGAACATGCAATCCATTTATGAACTGGTAGGCGATAAATTGAGCGAGGTGATGCATACATTGGATATTGATATTCGTCTTTTTTCACCGGAAACCAACCAGGTATTCTTTCCCTATATGCGTGATCA
Source organism: uncultured Chitinophagaceae bacterium (assembly GCA_963792025.1). Taxonomy (GTDB): domain Bacteria; phylum Bacteroidota; class Bacteroidia; order Chitinophagales; family Chitinophagaceae; genus Ginsengibacter. The sequence continues at coordinate 5,842 of CAWBUS010000001.1, forward strand.
CGGGGCGAAAATTGATGTGGCTCCCATTTCCATGCGGGGAATGTCAAAATATGTTTATGAAACCCGGCAGCCTCTGATTATTAATGAAGGACTTGAAAAGCGAATGCATGAACTTGGATCTACTTCAATACCCGGTACGCAAATGGAAAAATCATTTATGGCAGTACCAATCATAGTTGGCAGTAATGCGCTGGGCATGGTAAGCATGAGCAATTATGAAAAAGAAAATGCCTTCAGCGATTCCGGTGTACGCTTGCTCCAAACTGTTGTATCGGCTATGAGCGTTGCACTCGAAAATGCAAGATTATTTGATGAAACTACACGCCTGCTTAAAGAGACGGAACAACGCACTTCCGAACTGGGTGTTATTAACAGCGTTCAGGAAGATCTTGTAAGAGAGATAGATGCTGCATCTATTTTTAATCTTGTAGGAGATCGCATCTGCAGCCTATTTCCCGAAACACAAACAATGGTCATTCGCACATTCGACCGTGAAACCAACCTTGAACACTGGCAGTATGCTATAGAAAAAGGGGTGAAGCTTAAAAATGAAAAGCAACCATTAATTTGGGCCAATAAACAACTATTGGTTACGAAAAAGCCAATGCTCATTAATGAAAATTATCTTGAAACAGCTAAAAGATTTGGGGGTTCCGGAGTTTCCAAAGGGCAGCCTCCCAGGTCAGCAATATTTGTACCGATGATAGTAGGCGAGGAGGTGAAAGGTTCTTTAAGTCTGCAAAACGTAGATAAGGAACATGCGTTTTCCGAAGCCGATGTTCGTTTACTCACAACCGTTACCAATAGCATGAGCGTTGCCATTGAAAACGCAAGGCTATTTGATGAAACCGCACATCTTCTTGCGCAGACAAAACAAAGAGCTTCTGAACTGAGTACTGTCAACAACATCAGCAAAGCACTTGCTTCAAAATTAGATGCTCATGACCTTATAAATTTAGTTGGCGACCAGTTGAAAGAATTGTTTAAAGCGAACATTGTTTACCTGGCATTGTTAAACAAAAAAACAAATATCATCAATTTCCCTTATCAATACGGGGATAACATGCCATCCATGAAACTGGGTAAAGGGCTTACCTCAAACATTATCCAGACAGGCGAACCCCTACTGATAAATAAGGGAGTAGATGAACAAACCGGTCAGTTAGGATTGCAACGGGTAGGCATACCCGCGGCTTCCTACCTGGGAGTTCCCATTCCAGTTGGTGACGAAATGATTGGCGTATTGAGTGTACAAAGCACCGAGCAGGAAAACAGGTTTAATGAAAACGATTTACGCCTGCTATCTACCATTGCTTCTTCTGTGGGAGTGGCATTAAAAAATGCCCAGCTTTTCGAAGATGTACAGCAGGCCAAGATGGAAGCAGAACAGGCAAGCAAAATTGCAGAAAAAGCCAACGAAGCAAAAAGTGCGTTTCTCTCCACCGTTAGTCATGAACTAAGAACGCCGTTAACCTCGGTTTTAGGTTTTGCCAAAATAATTAAGAAAAGACTGGAAGAGAAAATATTTCCAATGCTGGACAAAACTGACTCTAAAACGGGAAAGACAGTAGACCAGGTTTCTGAAAATTTAAATGTGGTAATTTCTGAAGGTGAGCGGCTAACTCACCTCATAAACGATGTACTTGATCTGGCCAAAATTGAAGCCGGGAAAATGGAATGGAACCAGGAGAATGTATCTCTTACGGAAGTTATTGAAAGAGCGGCGGCGGCCACTACCTCCCTCTTTGACCAAAAGGATATCAGGCTAATAAAACATATTGATACCGATGTGCCAACCATCATTGGTGATACCGACAAACTTATCCAGGTTGTAATTAACTTATTTTCTAACGCCGTAAAATTTACGGATGCCGGTTCTGTTGACTGCACTTTATCTCAGAATAATGATGAAGTAATTGTCAGCATTACCGACACTGGCATTGGCATTGCAAAAGAAGATTTTGGAGCGGTTTTCGAACAATTTAAACAGGTTGGCGGAGATACACTAACGGACAAGCCTAAAGGCACCGGTTTAGGCTTACCAATTTGCAAAGAAATAATAGAACATCACGGTGGCCGCATCTGGCTCGAAAGTGAAGTGGGTAAAGGAAGCACGTTCTCATTTGCGTTACCGCTTGTTCCGACAGGAAGGAAAACACAGGATACACCGATTCACTTAAATGAATTAATGAAACAATTGAAAGAACAAATGGTTTTTTCAAGAATTAAAACAGATGGGAAAAATGCAACGATACTGGTAGTTGACGATGATGATTCTATCCGGTCATTATTACACCAGGAGTTGAGCGATGCCGGCTATATTATTGAAGAAGCGAGAGACGGAAAAATGGCCCTGGAAAGCATCCGCAAGAATCGCCCCGATCTTATTATCCTGGATGTGATGATGCCGGAAATAAATGGTTTTGATGTAGCTGCCATTCTAAAAAACGATCCGCAGACGATGGATATCCCAATTATTATTTTATCTATTGTACAGGATAAAGCAAGAGGTTTTCGTATAGGCGTAGACCGTTATCTTACCAAACCTATCGACACCGTACAATTATTTGAGGAGGTTGGTAATTTATTAGAGCAGGGCAAGTCGAAGAAAAAGGTAATGGTGGTTGATGAAGATAGTTCAGCAGTTCGTTCATTAACTGAAGTGTTACAGGCCAAAGGATATATCGTTGTTGAATCAGACGGAAAAGAATTGGTAGAAAAGGCAATCTCAACACAGCCTGATATCATCATTTTGAATTCGGTTGTGTCAGATAAAAATGAAATTGTTCAATCATTGCGCTTCGAAAAAGGATTGGAAAATGTATTGTTTTTGATTTACCAATAATGCATCATAAAAAACAGAAATTAAAAAAACTAAGAACCTTAATTTAAAACTAAGTGATTTAATGGAACAGAAAATTTTGATTGTAGATGATGAACCTCACATAAGGATGCTGATTGAACAAACGCTGGAAGAACTGGAGGACGATGATGTAGAATTTCTAACCGCAGAAAACGGGGAGATCGCATTACAGATTATTCAACAAGAAAGGCCTCAATTGGTTTTCCTGGATGTGATGATGCCGAAAATGAATGGCATGGAAGTATGCAGAAAAGTAAAAAAAGAACTGCAACTTTTCGATGTTTTTATCGTTTTACTAACTGCAAAGGGGCAGGAATTAGACAGGCAAAAAGGAAACGAAGTAGGCGCAGATGTTTATATGACCAAGCCATTTGACCCTGAAGCAATATTAAGCAAAGCGAGGCAGGTACTGGGTTTACAGTAACATCTTATTGGCAATTCATTCTTTAATAAAACTATGACAAGGGTAACGCTCAAAAGTATTCTTTCAAAAAAAAATAATGTTTCTCCGTTAGTGCTTTCTTTTATTGATCAAATGAATGCGCATATAAGTGTTGAAGATGAAAGTGGAATTCTCTTGTGTGGTAATGTAGATATTTTAACTGCACACAAACATCCCATAAACATCAGCGATGAAACCATTGGTTGGGTAAAGGGCGATGAAAAAGCTATTCATGTCGCCGATCTGCTTACGCTCCTGGCACAAAGAGAATTTGAAAGAAAAACACTGGGTAGTGAGGTTTTGGTGTTATACCAGGAGGTGAACATGGTATTCAATTTTTCAGATAAACTGGCGCAGGCAATCGGTCCGGTTGCCATATCACAGTTAGCCGTAGACGAAGCGATGCACCTCATTCATTCAAACAGCGGGCTGGTTGTATTGTGGGATGAAGCAACTATGCAACTACAAATACCCTCTACGGCAGGTGAGCCCCTGTTTGATAAGGGAAAAATAACCAGCCATGCTGATCTTTTATTAAGAATTGGCTTAAGTGGCCAATCCGAAATTATGAGTGATCTTTCCACCCTTAGAGATGAGGGTATCATTGGTCCCGATGTTCACTCACTAATATACTCGGCGCTAAAAGTGAAGCACAGAATTATGGGAGCCATCATCCTCGCCGGAAATAAACAAATGCAATATGCAGCTTCCGACCTGAAATTTCTTACAACGTTAGCGCTGCAATCATCATCTGCAATTGAAAGCGCCTTGCTTCATGAAAAAAATTTAAAGGAGGCCCGTGAAAGAGAAGAAGCTATGAGGCGCGTTTATGAAATAACAGCCAAATTTGTTCCCTATGAGTTTATTGGTTCTTTGGGACATAATATAATTACGGATGTAAAGCTCGGCGACCAGGTAGAAAAAGTTGTTACTGTTCTCTTTACTGATATCAGGGATTATACCACTATATCAGAACAAATGACACCGGAAGAAAATTTTCGGTTTGTAAATGCTTATAATGAAAGAATGGGCCCCATCATTAGAAAGCACGATGGGTTTATCAATCAATACCTTGGAGACGCCATCATGGCGCTTTTCCCGGCAAGTGCTGAAAGCACTTTGTCAGCGGCAATTGAAATGCAACAGAATATTCATGAGTTCAATATCATGAGAAATATCAATCAGTTACCCCCTATAAAAATGGGTATTGGCATGCATACCGGACCGCTCATAATGGGCATTACCGGCGATAAAAACCGCTTAGATGCAACAACCATTTCTGATGCCGTTAATACCGCTTCCCGAATAGAAAGCCTTACGAAGTATTATAAAGTAAAAATATTGCTCAGCGAAGTCACTTTGCATCAAATACAACATCCCGAAAATTTCCATTTGCGTTATCTTGGCAAAGTGCAGGTAAAAGGGAAGCAATCCTCTATTGGTATACACGAATGTTTTAGCAGCGATAGCGAAGAACAAATAATTAAAAAAGAAAAAACACTCACTACTTTTAATGAGGGAATGTATTACTATTTGAATAGGGCATTTGGAAATGCTGTAAAAGCTTTCGAATCAGTGACCGATATCAACCCTGCGGACCTTACTGCGCAATTTTTTCTGGACAATTCAATAAGCTTTTTACAAAATGGAGCTCCGGAAAACTGGTCAGGAGTTTTGGAAATGATCAAGAAATAAAACCGGATCTTTTAATTGCAGCAGCAATGTGCCTGTATTATTTTCCTTTTCGCGGGGAACCTAACCTATATGCATACCCTAAAGAAATGGTGCCGGCACCTGTATTATTTTTACCGTTTGCAGTTCCTTTTTGAATATTTAAAAAACCATAATTAAATCCGCCTTCGATAAAAATATTGCTTTTACCCAGTAGATAACTTATACCAACGTTTCCCTCAACTCCAAAGTTGGTAGTATTTAGCTGGCCTTTGATATCCTGTGTTGAATCAAAGGATTGCGGACTTTGGGTAAGCGGCTGTTGTCCCCCCGAATCTCCATAAATATTACTGGAACCCGATGTTACCTGTTTTGCGGAAAGCAGAAAACCAACGAAGGGTCCCGCATCAACGTAAATTCTAACGGGAGACGACGGTTTTAAATTCCAACCAAATTTCCCCAGAACCGGGACCATAAGGTAGTTAAGTTTCGCTTCGCTTTTAAAATTTGCGTATAGGTAAGTAGGGGCTGGACCGGGCTGGAAATAAGCCGCATAAGCCGGTGGTGTAGGAAACGCCTGGAACCCACTTTTTTTTCCGCCCTGTGACGAATACTCAATCATTGGTTGAAAAGAGAATAGACCGGAAATTGTAAACTCCCCAAAAATTCCAAAATCAGGTCCAAGCCTTGACTTGTAACCGGTATTGAGCGGATTGTTATTAGAGCCTCCCGCAGACAAATTGGGTATGCTAATACCGCCGCGTACGCCCAATGAAAAATTTTGTGCGAACGAATAAGAAAAAATGAACGTAGCCAGCAACGATAATACCAACTTTAATATACTTTTCATACAAGCTGATTTTAAAAGATTTTCACAAAACATATTATAACTAAAGTTAAGATAAAACCACAGCTCAAAAAGTAATTTGTCTGTCAATAATTTCCGGGAAAAAAGTAAAAGGCCGTCAGAATCTAAAATCAAAAAAATTACTGCGAAACAGCTTTTTTAGAAAATAAGTCGGTGACGAGGAGACTACTTCTTCGCATAGCACTTGCTGTTATATATCTGAATAACCTGGTTGTCATTTTTAAAGAAGGAATATTGTGTAAAAGAAAACCTATCGCAAAGCGGAGAAAGTTACCTAATTGTTACTATTGATATCTGGCACCAGTTCATTTTTAGTTCATATCTTACGATACAATTATACCCCCAGAAAATTTGTCGTATTTTTTATTAATAGATTGTGATTCAAAAATGTCTTTGCTTCGGAATGCCATCGCTGTTACTTTATCAAGACCCCCTTATTACCCCTATGACAGGCTTTTTTACTTATGGTGAAATTGGGAGTGCCACTAAAATGCTGATAATGGTAATGGAATACCCGCAAAAATGTTAGATAAAAATTTTTAACCTCTCTTTACAACCAAACCAACCGGACAAGGAACAGGATTAGGATTGAGTTTAAGCTATGATATTATGAAGGCGCATGCCGGGGAGATTAAAGTGTAGAGTAAGACGGAGAAGGGCTTGGTTTATTATTCAACTAACCGCCTGACGATTAGATGGATTTGCAGAGGCGTAGCCTCGATCAGTATTGTAACAACGGATTTTAATCCGTTGGCAAAACAGCAGGAATGGTTGAGAACCGTAGGTCCGAAACATTTAATGGAAGGCACTGTAATGAAGATATGTATCGTGCATACGCCATTCCATCCTTTACCTGTCGATTTCCCATGGGTAAAAACCCATGCTTGCAAAATAAACCGAGCCTCTGGCTCTTAAAAGAATAGAATTAAAATGAGAATAAATAAAATCTTCCAACCATTTTTTACTACCAAGCCAGCGGGCGGAAGAACGGGCTTGGGTTTGAGCCTGAGTTATGATATTGTAAAAGCCCGTGGTTGGGAGATAAAAGTGCAAACAAAAGATGGTGAAGGAACTGCTTTTTCCATCATTCCTGGGAATTTAGGGGAATAAAGAGGCCTCTCCCATTATTTAATTGTATAATTTTATAATCATCATAAAAAAAATAATATGCCAAAATACATCATTGAAAGAGATATTCCCCAGGCAGGGAAATTTGATGTTGAACAGCTAAAAACAATTTCAAGAAAATCGCGGGAGGTGATTTGCTCCTTAGGTACAGATATCCAATGGATTCATAGTTATGTGGCGGGAGACAAGATTTATTGTATCTATATGGCAACAAATAAAGAGATTCTATTGGAACATGCCAGGCTCGGAGGATTTCCCGCTAACCGCATTACAGAGGTAGCCAATATTATAGATCCGCAATGGGGCGAATAAAAAGTTGCCATAACCGGTATTTTTACTCTTAATGGATTTTCCCTTGCAGAGACTTTTCAATAATAAATAATTTTTTAGATACAGCCAGGTATGGATACTGAAAAAGATTTACCGGAGAATGAAAAAATCCTTTTTCTACAGGGCGAGTTAAATAGATTAGAAAGCGATCTGGCTCAGAAAACCCGCGAGGTTGAGGTGGAGAAAGCATTGGAAAAAGTACGGGTAAAAGCGCTTGATATGCGAAGCAGTGCTGAACTTTCAGAGACATCCACTATACTTTTTCAACAATTAAAGGAATTAAATATTGACGCCATTCGGTCGGGAGTTGGCATATTTGATGATGAAGGTAATGCTATTGAACTTTGGGTCACCTCTGTTTCGGATGATGGCCATTTATATTTTATACTGGATTATATAAATGTAAATGTCCACCCGGTTTTTGAAAATATTATTGAAGCCAGGGAAGCCCGAAAACCTTATGTTCTTACTAATTTAGAAGGCAAGGACCTGCTCCATTACTACAAAACAATGTCTACCCATGCTGGTATTCCAAACAGGGGAGGACTTATTTACAGCGAAAATTTTTATTCTTTCTATTTTTCTGCCGGCACCATTAATGTAGTTACCAATAAAGCCTTAACGGATGAAGAACTGGATATTATGCTGCGGGTGACTGATGCCTTTGGTCTCATATACACCCGTTTTCTTGACCTTAAGAGATCAGAAGAACAGGCAATTTTGATTAAAGAAGAAAAAAAAACGTTGGAAGAAGCCTTGGATAATTTAAAAGCTACACAAGGCCAGCTTATTCAATCAGAAAAAATGGCTTCACTTGGAGAACTCACAGCCGGGATAGCTCATGAAATTCAAAACCCGTTAAATTTTGTAAATAATTTTTCTGAAATAAATACCGAATTGATTGATGAGTTAGAACAGGAAGTCAATACCGGTAATATTGACCAGGTAAAAGCAATAGCAAGAGACATCAAAGAAAATGAAAAAAAGATAACTCATCACGGTAAGCGGGCCGATGCTATCGTAAAAAATATGCTGCTGCATTCAAGGAGCAACACAGGGCAAAAAGAACCAACAGACTTCAACACCCTCTGCGATGAATATCTTCGTCTATCCTACCACGGTATGCGGGCTAAAGAGAAAAATTTTAATGTAACAACACAAACTGAATTTGATAAGAGTATTGATAAAATAAACATTGTTCCGCAGGACATTGGAAGAGTACTGTTGAATTTATACAACAATGCATTTTATGCTGTAAAGGAGAAAGCGAGACAAGACGCTACTGGTGGCTACGAGCCCAAAGTAATCGTTAGGACTTCTTTAAAAATATCTACTGCGGGCGGAGGAGCGGTAGTTCAACTAACGATACAGGATAACGGCAATGGAATACCCCCCAATATAGCTGATAAAATCTTCCAGCCATTCTTCACAACAAAGCCGGCCGGCGAAGGAACAGGATTGGGGCTATCATTGACCTACGATATCATCACAAAAGAACATAGCGGAACGATAAGCGTAGAATCAAAAGAGGGAGAACAAACGACGTTCACAATACAATTACCAGCCAACATCACAGCAGCTTGATATAATTTATACTGTTTTAAGAGTAATTTTAAGTAAACTATTTTCTATGTCGGCCGAGCCGTTTATTATTTTTTTTCTTCTGCGCAGTGTGCGTAAAATTTTTAGGAACACTGCTATTGACGAAGCCTGGGGTCAAAAAATAATGATGGTAATGTATATCGTTGTTGTGTTATTCGTACTGGAACTGATATTGCATATTGGGTACATCACAAAATGGATGTGGCATGCGTTATTAATCGGTATTATTATCGTGGCTTATGTAAAGAAAGAATTTACAACGATCAGAACCCTTATCAATGCAGTTCTACCGTTCGCCCTTATATCATTCGTTGGCGATCTATTTCAAACATTAACCGCAGCTACCTATAAACAAATTGACAACTACGTTGATATTGCCACGATATTTTCTATTGTGTGGATGATTGCCATGCTTTTTGTTTCAAGAAAACAACAAAAAGCGTTGCGGCTCGAGCATGAAAAAACGCTACAGCAGGAAGAACAACGAAAATGGGTGGAAGCAAAAAAAGAAGAACTTGAAAAAGTTGTAGCAGAAAGAACTTCCGAATTGCGGCATCAAAAAGAGCAGGTAGAAAATGCATTGGCCGAATTAAAAGCGACACAGACGCAATTGATACAATCTGAAAAGATGGCGTCGCTTGGTGAACTTACTGCGGGCATCGCACATGAAATACAGAATCCTTTAAATTTCGTCAACAATTTTGCGGAAGTGAATAAGGAATTGCTGGCAGAAATGACGCAGGAAATTGATAAAGGAAATTTTGAGGAAGTAAAGAATATCGCGAAAGATATATTGGACAATGAGGACAAAATTAATCATCATGGTAAGCGGGCGGATGCTATTGTAAAAGGTATGTTGCAACATAGCCGCCAGAGCACCAGCGGTGTTAAAGAACCGACAGATATTAATGCTTTGGCCGACGAATATTTACGATTAGCTTATCATGGTCTGCGGGCAAAAGACAAAACATTTAACGCCACTATGAAAACAGATTATGATGAGAACTATTGGTCATATCAATATCATTCCGCAAGACATCGGCAGGGCAATCCTCAACCTGATTACCAATGCATTTTATGCAGTTAATGAAAAAGAGAAAAACCTCCAATCCCTGACGGGGAGTAGCAAATATGAGCCAACCGTTACAGTTAGCACAAAGTCACTAAGGTTCCCTTCAGGAGATTTAGGTGTAATACTAACGGTCAAGGATAACGGAAATGGCATTCCTCAAAAAGTACTGGACAAAATATTTCAACCATTTTTTACCACTAAGCCAACAGGCCAGGGAACGGGCCTGGGGTTATCATTAACCTACGACATCATAAAAGCACACGGAGGAGAAATAAAAGTGGAAACAGTGGAGGGAAAGGGCTCAACATTCATTATTTCATTATCTTTAAATGGGCTCTCATAAATCGGCAGACTACATGAATAAAACTAAGAGTTACTGTTACCAACTATCGGCGATTGTTATACTATTAATTATTTTTTCATCCTGTAATAATTCAGAAAATATCCCATTCCCGACGAGCGAACTCGGATATTCTCAGCCGGTAACAGAGCCGCTCGTTTTCAGTGATGCTAAGCCATTAAAATGGGATACTGCGAAAAAAGGGGGCATAACACCGGTAATACAAAAGTTAGACATTGATGCATTGCCGGCTATTCCTTACGATTCAACCGGCTTTAAGCCTTTTGCACAGCCACCCCAGGAAGTTAAATTTGATTTCAATAGCTTACCAGCCATCGATTTTAGTCTTGATAAGTTGCCTTCAAAACCACTGGAATTCAAAACCGAGGTTTTGAACCCTCCCCAACTTCAGAAAGTATCGCCGCCTGTAATGCAAAGGGGTAAGCCGCTTGCAATATCTGATTTTGGGCTGGCTCAGGGTTTTCCCGGCAAATTTATTGGCGCCATATATAAGGATCATAACGGGCTTATTTGGATAGGAGGCAAAGAAGGTTTATTTTGTTATGATGGCGAGCATTTGCAAACATTTATTACAGGTTCTGCTATCTTTCTCCGCAATATCGGGAATCGTTGAAGATAATGCCGGCGATATATGGTTCGCACAAGCCGGGTCAACAAACATTGGAGTTATTGACAGGCATAAGGGAACCATTAGTTATTCAAACCGGATATATGGTGTAAGAAATAATATTACTAAAATGACCCGGGATGAAAAAGGAAATATCTGGCTGTATAATCGTAAAGATAAAAGTCTATGCATCATAGACCCAATAGCGAGAACTTACAAAGAGATAAATAATAAAACGGGCTTATCTGATTCGACGGCTTTCGATGTAATGGAAGATAATAATAAAAATATCTGGATAACCACTGCGGCGGGCGGTGCTGATATTATTGATGCTTCGTCAGGGAAAATAAGATATCTCCGCAAAGCCAACGGCCTCAGCAACGATTCGTTATCGGCGGTAACAATTGATAAATCAGGGCATGGTTTGGCTGGCAGCCACAGATGGCCTGAATGCCATTGATATAAAAAATGGAAACATAAAATATTATAATCAATCCCAGGGTTTTAAGCCGGGTTTCACGTTTGGTTTATTTTTTGACGATAAGGGGCAACTTTGGCGAAATACCAACAATGGAATTGACCTGGCCGACATTCAAAATAAAAAGATCAGGTATATTGGTAAAAATGATGGATTAACCGCAGGATTAGTTCTCGCTTGTACACTCGATAACAATAACCGGGTTTGGTTAGCATCCATAGATGGCGGGGGAGCGCCCGGAAGCGCACAAGGATTAAACATAATAGATCAACTTGGAGCAACCGTTCATCCATTGGGCACTACTCAAATAATTAGCTTGATGGAAGATGCTGTGGGAAACCTTTGGGTGGCTACACAAAAGGGAATTTATATCGTGAACCCGGAAAGAAATGCCATGCGATTATTAGATAAATCAAATGGCCTTAGCGATAATTTCGTACAATCGTTTTGGAAGAGGAATGGCAATATGGTGGTTGCTACCGATGGAGGTTTTAATATAATAGATCCTGTTCGTAAAACTATTTTAAAAGCAGGAAAAAAGGAAGGCCTCGTTAGCGATACCATCTACGTTGCCTTTAGCGATAACTCAGGCAATATATGGCTTACGGGGCCGAGCAACGGTATCGATATGGTTGATTCAGCAAAAAAAATTACGCTTCATACAGATGTTTCGGGTGGGTTAAACGATAATAATATTCAGGATGTAAAACAGGATAAAGATGGCTTGATATGGCTTGCTACTAATACTGATGGTATTGATATAATTGATCCGCAAAAAGGAACTGTAAAATATTTAAACAACCAACCGGGCTTAAAAGATGTCTGCAACCGCATGATGCTGCGAAGATAAATACGGCCGTATGTGGATAGGAACGGACAAAGGCATTTACGTGGCAGACACAAAAAATAATACCCTTACTACCATTACTACAAAAGCAGGGACTATCAAACAATACTGTGCTATCACTGTTGGAATATAATGGCAGCGTGGTTGCAGGAACCAACAGTAAAGTTAATATTATAACCGCACCAACTCCAGGCGATTCAGCGGGGCAATGGAAAATATCTCTATTGGATAAATCTCAAAATTTAATAAAAGAAACCAACTCATGGTCAACAGACTGCATCACTGCAAAAGGCGAATATCTCTGGGGCGATAATGGCATCACAGTAATTCACAACATCAAACCAAGTGATGATTCCGCTGCTACTTATATTACCGGAATGAATATAATGACGCAGCCCCAATATTTTATCAACAAAAATAGCGTGGGGCAAAAAGATACCATCTGGACTGCTGATACTTTTTATATAGGCAAACTGCCGAAAAATTTGACTCATTCGAGCCAATATGCATGGGATAGTGTTCACGGCCCTTATAATCTGCCGGTAAATCTTACTATTCCGCATAATAAAAATTATTTACAGTTTCAATTTTCACAGGCAAATTCCGGAAGGCCGGATACAACGTTTTATACTTATGTACTCGAAGGCATTGATAAAAACTGGAGTGCAGTTACTGCCAACCCTTATACAGAAAATTATCTAAACCTGCCTCCCGGAAAATACACTTTTAAGGTAAGCAGTAAAGGAGTTGACGGTAAATGGGGGACGCCGGCTTCGTTTAAATTTACGATTGCGCCACCGTGGTACCAAACCTGGTGGGCCTATACAATTTATGTATTATTGGGCATTGGTCTGCTCCGGGCTTATATTGTGTATCGCTCACGAAAACTGCAAAAAGAAAACAGGATACTCGAAGAAAAAGTAACACACCGTACTGCTCAACTAAAACAAACAATTGATGATCTAAAGTCAACACAATCGCAGTTGATACAATCAGAAAAAATGGCTTCTCTCGGCGAACTAACTGCAGGCATTGCTCATGAAATACAAAACCCGTTGAATTTTGTAAATAACTTTTCGGAAGTAAATATTGAATTAACGGACGAATTAAAAGAAGAGTTGAATAAAACAAGCATCTTTCGACCTGAAGAAAAATCAGCAATTGAAAATATTGCAGATGATATCAGGAGCAACCAGGAAAAAATAACTTTTCATGGCAAGCGTGCCGATGCTATTGTAAAAGGAATGTTGCAGCATAGCCGCAGCAGCAATGGTACAGAAGGAGCCAACAGACATCAATGCTTTGGCAGATGAATATTTACGATTGGCCTATCATGGATTAAGAGCCAAAGATAAATCATTTAATGCTACAATGAAAACAGATTTTGATGAAACTATCGGTAAAATAAATGTTGTATCGCAGGATATTGGCAGGGTTATTCTAAATTTAATAACCAATGCATTTTATGCAGTAACGGAAAAGAAAAAACAATATCCCGGAAAACTATGAACCGACTGTGACCGTATACAACTTCCAAAATTGATAGTTCGGAGTCGGTGGGAGTTTTAATTACCGTAAAAGATAATGGCAATGGCATTCCGAAAAAAGTAATGGATAAAATATTCCAGCCATTCTTTACAACAAAACCTGCAGGGCAGGGAACTGGATTGGGCTTATCTTTAAGTTATGATGTTATTAAGGCACATGGAGGTGAATTGAAAGTGGAAACTAAAGAAGGAGAAGGAGCTACATTTACGATAAGCTTGCCAGTATAAACGTTACTCATTAAATTTATAAAACATAAAAAAGAACATGAAAATATTAGTAGTAGATGATGAAAAAGATATGGAAACATTATTTCAACAACGTTTTCGTAAAGAAATCAGGGATAAGGAAGTAGAATTTGCGTTTGCATCTTCCGGCGAAGAAGCGCTTCATTATCTTGCACAACTACAGCATTCGGCCGTACTAATACTTTCAGATATCAATATGCCGGGAATGAGCGGACTTGAATTACTAAGGCATATTAAGGAAAAATATGAAAACCCGCCACCTGTTGTAATGATGATAACCGCCTATGGAGATACTGATAATTATAACCAGGCTATGAAATTGGGCGCCGATGAATTTCTTACCAAACCTGTTGATTTTAATTTACTAAAGGAAAAATTAAAAATTAAAAATTAATGGCAAAGATTTTAGTGGCAGATGATGAGGCAGACCTTGAAGTGCTTATTAAGCAAAAATTCCGGAAGGAAATAAGAGAGAATACGTATGTATTTATTTTTGCTGCCAACGGCAATGAAGCGCTTAAGCTGCTAAAAGATGATCCTGAAATTGATATCCTGCTAAGTGATATCAATATGCCGGAAATGGATGGCCTTACCTTACTCACAAAACTTAATGAATTAAACCTGCTTACAAAAGCAGTTATTGTTTCTGCCTATGGCGATATGGAAAATATAAGAACAGCTATGAACCGCGGTGCTTTCGACTTTGTATGCAAGCCGGTAAATTTCCAGGACCTTGGCATTACTATTCAAAAAACAATGGACCATGTTTCGCAAATGCATAAAACGCTGGATGCAATAAAGGAAAACAATATACTCAAAATGTATGTTGATAAAACGGTCTTGAATTTTATGAATGGTCGCGAATTTGAAACACAATTGTTGGCCAATGAAACAATAGATGCAACTGTTGTTTTTATTGATATTTCCGGTTTTACTGCCATTACTGAAAAAGAACCGGCGGATGTTGTAGTCAGGCTTCTTAATAAATATTTCGACATAATGGTGAAGGAAATTATTGCACAGGAAGGTTATGTTGATAAATTTATTGGAGATGCTATCCTTGCTGTGTTTAAAGGCAACTTCCATTTAGACAGGGCGATTGATGCCAGCCTTGCTGTGCGCAGGAATATTGAAGAATCCGGAGCAGCAAACTGAAGTATCATTCATTTCATCCCGATGGTATCGGTTGGTATTAATAGCGGAGAAATGATTTCGGGAAATATTGGTTCAGCCAAACTCCGCCGCCTGGATTATACGGTTATTGGTGATGTAGTAAACACAGCCCAACGTTTCCAGGATGCCGCAAAGGCAGGCCAGATACTAATTTCAGAAGACTCATGGAAAAAAGTAAAAGAATCGTTTAATTGCCAGCCCGGTAGATCATATAAAAATGAAAAATAAATCAAAGTCTTTCATGGCTTATGAAGTTTTGGATTAAATAAAATTAATTCGAAGAATAAATACCTGCTCCTAACTTCAACCCTTACTACCATCGATCGTGTAAGCTTTCCTTTTTACCTTACTTATTTTCGCTGTTATTTCGGATACACTAAAAATTTCAAAAGCTCAATTAAAATTGTATTTTTAAATCTCTGATTGATTCTTTCCATTTCAGGAAAGTTCCACTGTACTTTTATTACATTTTTTATTGATCATCGGTTCAATGGAAGCAACCATCTTAAATGGCCAAGTCATACAAAATATTTATCTGGAAGAAGGCTCCGTTTCTTCGTTTATTGTTACCCGTTATAGCCGGTATTATTGCCGGATATTATCTACAAGTCAATATTAATATTATATTATTACGGCTTTTGTATTAATTGGCCGCTTATTTTTATTCAACTTGTTGCCGCTGGTATATCGCTATAAACTCCAGGCCATAAACGGAATTATTATTACTGCATTTATTTTAAATGGCGGAATTTTTCTTACCTGGAATAAAGACGCCAGGCACCATGCTGAGTGGTATGGGAAAAGATATGATTCCGGTTCATATATCGTTGCTACAATCAGTGAACCACCGATTGAAAAAAATAAATCTTATAAAGTTGTTGCAACGGTTGATGCCATTGTCAGAAAAGATTCAGTCTATCCAGTTACAGGAAAATTGTTGCTGTATTTGTCCAAAGATTCAGCCTCAAATATAATAGCTTATGGAAACAGGATGATTATTAAAAAAGAATTGCAGGAAATAAAAAATTCCGGCAACCCTGCTGCGTTTAACTATAAACGTTATTGTGCCTTCCAGCAAATCTTTCATCAATGCTATCTTAAATCGTCCGATTGGATTTTATTGAAAGGTAATAATGTCAATGTTTTCAGGCAGGCAATCTTTACTGCACAACAGTATGTAGTAAATGTTCTGAATAAATACATACACGGGCCGGATGAAGCGGCAGTTGCAAAAGCATTGCTCATCGGTTATAAAGTGGATCTTGATAAAGATTTGGTGCAGGCTTACAGTAATGCCGGTGTGGTGCACTTGATTGCTATATCCGGTCTGCATCTCGGCTTAATTTATGTATTGCTTTTTTGGATAACCGGAAAAATTCCATTTGTAAAACGTTCGAAAATAATCCGGTTAATGTTATTATTATCCGGGCTGTGGGCTTTTTCATTTTTAACCGGCGCCTCAGCATCTGTGCTTCGATCTGCAGTGATGTTTACGTTTATTGCAGTTGGAATGGCAACAAATAAAAAATCGTCTATCTACAATTCCATGGCAGCTTCAGCTTTTGTGTTACTTTGTATCAATCCATTTATGTTGTGGGATGTGGGTTTTCAACTTTCGTACTGTGCTGTAGCGGGCATAGTAATCGCACAAAAATTTATTTCTCGACTGGTTTTATTTCAATAACAAAATAATAAGAAGCGTGTGGCAACTTGCATCCGTTTCATTGGCGGCGCAGCTTTTTACGTTGCCTTTGTGCATCTATTATTTCCACCAGGTTCCTTTATTATTTTTAGTTTCAAATCTTATAGCAATACCAATTGCCACCATAACTCTTTGGAGCTGCCTGGCACTTGTATTTATTTCGCCGGTCGTCTTATTTGCGTCATATGTCGGCAAATTAATCAGTTGTTTTATTTGGTTATTAAACCATAGCATTTTATTTATTAATTCATTACCGTTTTCATTATGGGATGGCATTTCGCTTTCTGTTGCTGATACCATATTACTTTACCTCGTCATAATATTTTTTCTCTATTGGTTTATTAGAAAAAGCAAAGTTGCCTTCAAATTTGCATTATTGTTTACTTGCCTGTTAACCGGCACCAAAGCATTTAATAACTGGCATTTTTCCAAACAGAAAAAAATAATTGTCTACGATGTTCCTGCACACAAAGCAATAGATTTTATTAAAGGAGATACCTACCATTTTGTGGGCGACAGTGATTTGATAGCTGATGGAGTGTTGCAAAATTTTCACCTTAAGCCGGCGAGAATTTCTTATTTGCTGAGTAAAAAGATAGACAGCGGTTTTGGTATATTTCAAAAAAATAATTTCTTCCAGTTTTGCGACAAAAAAATTCTCGCAATCGACTCCGCCGTTACTTATTCATTATCCGGAGAAAAAATAAATGTTGATTACATAATCATATCTAAAAATCCAAAGCTTTTTATACCTAAGCTGGCAGCGGTTTTCAATTGTTCTGTTTATATATTCGATGCCTCTAACCCGATGTGGAAAATTGAAAAATGGAAAAAAGATTGCGAAGAATTACATTTGCGCTTCCATTCTGTTCCTGAACAGGGTGCATTTATAACCGATCTATAAAGATCAATTTCTCCGCAACATCCATGCAAAAAAAAATAAAGTCTGCGCTCATTTCAGTTTATTATAAGAATGGGCTGAAAAATATCATTCAGCTTTTAAAGGAAAATAATATTACGATTTATACCACCGGCGGTACTCAAAAATTTATTGAAGAAGCTGGCGTTCCGTGCGTTGCAGTTGAATCGTTAACGGGCTTTCCTTCCATATTAGGCGGAAGGGTTAAAACTTTGCATCCATCAGTATTTGGAGGCATTTTAGGCAGAAGGGAAATGGAAAGTGATGTACAGGAAATGAAACAATTTAATATTCCGGAGATTGACCTGGTGATCGTTGATTTATATCCGTTTGAAGAAACCGTCAAATCTACTACTGATGAAAAAACCATTATTGAAAAAATAGATGTTGGCGGTCCTTCTATGATAAGAGCGGCAGCTAAGAATTTCGCTCACGTTTTGGTTATCGCAGATAAAGGCAATTACGCTGACCTTGAAAATATTTTGTCTCAAAACAGTGCAGAAACTTCGCTTGAAGAACGGAAACAATTTGCGGCGAAAGCATTTGATGTATGCACAGGCTACGATATGGCTATTTCAAATTACTTTAATAACACTTCTTTTTTAAATCCATTTGTCGCCGATAAGAAAGTATTGCGCTATGGCGAGAATCCGCACCAGCAAGCCTCTTTTGCAGGAAACCTTGGTGAAGTTTTTGACCAGTTGCACGGTAAAGAACTTTCGTATAACAATCTCGTAGATGTTGATGCTGCTTTACAAATGATGAATGAATTTGCTTCAGACGAAGATGAAGAGAATGTTACTTTTGCTATTTTTAAACATACCAACGTTTGCGGAATCGCACAGCGGGTAAATGTAAATGAAGCCTTCAATGCAGCATTGTCAGGTGATACTGAAAGTGCTTTTGGTGGCGTATTAATTGCTAACGCATCAATCGACAAAAAGACTGCTGATACTTTAAACGGTTTGTTTTTTGAAGTTTTGATAGCGCCTGAATTTGATGCTGATGCAATGGAAGTTCTTCAATCGAAAAAGAATAGAATTTTGTTGAAAACTAAAAACATTGTTCAGCAAAAACAAATGTCGAAGACCGTTTTAAATGGAATTTTATCGCAGGATTTTGATAAAGGAAATTTTGCTGAATGGAACGAAGCAGGTGGCAGAAATTCTTCTGAAGAAGAAAAAGAAAATTTAAAATTTGCCAACCTTGTTTGTAAGCATTTAAAAAGTAATGCTATCGCAATTATAAAAGATAAACAACTAATAGGTAAAGGCTGCGGACAAACGTCACGGGTAGATGCGTTGCGGCAGGCAATTACCAAGGCGGGTCAATTCAATTTTGATTTAAATAATTCGTTGGTGGCAAGTGATGCCTTTTTCCCTTTCGATGATTGTGTGAAAATTGCTCATGAAGCTGGTGTTACTGCGTTTATTCAGCCGGGTGGTTCTATTAGAGACAAAGATTCTATTGAATATTGTAAAGCCAATAATTTGGTGATGGTGATAACGGGGTTGAGGCACTTTAAGCATTAGGCCCCATATAACTTAGTCGGCATTCTTAAACCTCTCCTTCCACATTTCATTAAACGTTTTTTTACTAAAATGTAGATCAGAACGTTCCGTGTTCCATCCTTTAAATAATTTATTAACTACGGTTGATTTTAAATTTCCGTTACCCATATTCATAAAGCCTCTCCTGAGTGAAGATATTTTCCAAAGTTTCCACGCGGTCTTTTCGGAGAAGGTAGCCAACCCTTCATCAACACTTTCTTTTCGGTTCTCCAGTAACAACTCATGAAGATTAATTTTTACCGCACAAACTTCGGTGCAGTTACCACATAATGAAGATGCAAAACTTAAATGTTTATATTCCTTCAATCCCTGCAAGTGCGGACTTATAACGCTGCCTATAGGACCGCTATAAGTGGCACCATAAGCATGTCCTCCAATATTTTTATAAACAGGGCAGGCGTTTAAACATGCTCCACATCGTATGCAATACAAGCTTTCCCTCATTTTGGGATTCGCCAAAATATCTGAGCGGTTATTATCTAATAATATCACATACATGTCGTCAGGACCATCACTTTCACCGGCTTGTTTTGGCCCGGAAATAATACTATTGTAAACCGTAACTTTTTGCCCGGTACCAAACGTGGCCAGTAAGGGCCACATTAAGGCAAGGTCGGTAAGCGATGAAACAACCTTTTCAATACCTACAATGGCAATGTGCGTTTTGGGCCAAGCCATACTGAGCCGGCCGTTGCCCTCATTTTCGGTAACTGCGATGGCGCCAATATCACTGATGATAAAATTGGCACCGGTAATTCCTATCTGAGCCTGCGTGTATTTTTCTCTTAATTTTTCGCGGGCCACCAACGTTAATTGCTCGGGTGTCAATTTGGAAGCAGTTCCTAATTTATCTGCAAAGAGTTTGGCCACGTCCTCTTTACTCTTATGCATGGCAGGCGTTACAATGTGGTAGGGAGGTTCGCCGTCCAACTGCTGAATGTATTCTCCCAAATCAGTTTCAACACTTTCAATATTGTTTTTTTCAAGAAAATGATTTAGATGTATTTCCTCGGTAACCATGCTCTTGCTCTTAACGATCGACGTGCAATTTTTTTCCTTACAAATATTTAGAATTTCGTCTAGGGCTTCCTGTGAGTCTTGCGCCCAAATAACTTTGCCTCCGCGTTTTGTGAAGTTCATTTCAAATTCTTCCAATTGCTGATCGAGGTTTTCAAGTGCACGCCATTTAATATTTTTAGCCCGTTCTCTTACAAGATCGGTATTTTCAAACTGCTTTTTGCCCTGCGGAACAACAGCATTATATCTGCCGATATTAAAATTTATCTTTTGCCTGTGGTCAAGGTCTGCACTCTTAACAGTACTCTTTGCCTTAAACGTTGATGCGGATTCACTCATTTGAATATTTTCTAATTCTTAATTTACCATTCTGGTAGACGCAAAAATTGTTTTGTATTTGAGATAAATAAGCAGGAAAAATATTTTGAATAACAGATAATTTTTCTTCAGCCACTGCATCGTCTAATCTCAATAAAAGAATCCCTTTATGCAGGAAATGGTTTTTATATACCAATTCGCCAAAATCTTTGTCCATAGTTATTATAATCGCATTTTCATTGTTGGCTAATTTCACTATATCTATATCAGCCATCTCAGGATTTATATTTCTTATTGCAAAAATCTTAAACCCGTTACTGAACAACCATTCTTCAATAATTTTACCTACTCCAACATCAATTACAATATTAAAGGACGATGCATCAATCATGCTATTTCTTCTTCATGAGAGATTTTTGCTGCAGCATATATAAGACATGCTTTGATATCATCTTCTTCAAGTAAAGGAAATTCTTCAAGTATATCTTCATGCGAGATTCCCCTGGCAAGCATTCTTAAAACTTGCTCAACAGAAATGCGCATACCTCTTATAACAGGCTTGCCTGTTAAAATAGCGGGATTATTTGTAATTCTGTTTAATAATGTTGTTTCCATAATATTATAAAGTTAAAAAACAAAATCCTGTTTTCTTTTATTTCAATGCCCCCAGTTCCTCACCCACTTTAGTAAATGCCTCAATGGCCTGATCGAGATGCTTTTGCTTATGCGCCGCACTCAATTGTACTCTTATTCTTGCCTGCCCCTTGGCAACCACCGGAAAGAAAAATCCAATAACATAAATTCCTTCATCCAAAAGTTTTGCAGCGAAGTTTTGGGCAACAACGGCATCATACAACATAATCGGAACTATGGGATGCTCGCCTGGCTTAATATCAAATCCCGCTTTAGTCATTTTTCTCCTAAAATATTTTGTATTTCTTTCCAGCTTGTCTCTGAGTTTTGTGGTTTCACTAAGCATATCAAATACTGCAATGGATGCCCCAACAATACTTGGCGCAAGCGAGTTACTAAACAAATAAGGGCGACTGCGCTGGCGAAGCATGTCAATAATTTCTTTTCGGCCCGTAGTAAAACCGCCGCTGGCGCCTCCCAAAGCTTTTCCAAACGTTCCGGTAATAATATCTATTCTTCCCATTACACCACGATATTCATGTGAACCCCTTCCTGTTTTCCCCAAAAAGCCGGTTGAGTGGCATTCGTCAATCATTACGATGGCATCATGTTTATCCGCCAGGTCACAAATTTTATCAAGCTGTGCGATGGTTCCATCCATACTGAAAGAGCCGTCCGTGACTATTATCCGACTTCGTAAATGTTGACTTTCCATCAATTTAATTTCCAAATCCTCCATATTGTTATGTTCATAACGGTAGCGTTGCGCTTTGCATAAACGCACTCCGTCAATGATGCTGGCATGATTTAATGCGTCTGAAATAATTGCATCTTCTTCATCAAATAACGGTTCAAATACACCGCCGTTTGCATCAAAGCAAGCGGCATATAAAATGGTATCTTCAGTTCCCAAAAATTCAGCAACTTTCTTTTCTAGTTCTTTATGAATATCCTGTGTTCCACATATAAAACGAACGCTGCTTAAGCCATAACCCCTCTCATCAATATACTTTTTCGCGGCCCTTATTACTTTTGGGTGAGAAGATAATCCCAAATAATTGTTGGCACAAAAATTTAAAACCCGCTTTCCGCCAACTTCAATTTCCGCGCCTTGCTCACTTGTAATGATTCTTTCAGTTTTATACAAACCTGCGGCTTTAATAGCTTCCAGTTCTTCCCCGATTCGATTTCTAAAATTTTCATTCATAATTTTTAGTGTTTCTCCGGCAAACCTACATGAAAACATTAAATTTTAATTTTGCCAAAAATGAAAAATCTGAAATTGTAACTTTTTGTTTCCAACTTCGTTTCACTATCAAACAGAACGGAAGCGGCAGAAAAACTACCAATTGAGTGTATGACTGAGAAAGAATATAATGAATGTGTAAACCTTTATGCGGATAATGTTTACCGTTTTATTGTAAAAAACCTGCGGCACGAAGAAAATGCCAAAGACGTGGTGCAGTCTGCATTTGAGAAATTATGGATCAACCGGGAAACAGTGGAAAATGAACGAAGCAAATCTTATTTATTTACAGTCGCCTATCACCAGATGATTGATCACATAAGAAAAAATAAAAGGGTGCAATTGCAGGAAAATTTTCCTGATGGAACAAAAACGACGCTTCAGCCTCATCATAATATAAATAAGATTTTAAATGAAGCTTTACAAAGATTAAACGAAACCCAGCGAAGCCTTGTTTTATTAAAAGATTATGAAGGCTACTCTTATGATGAGATAGCAAAGATTACTTCTTTGAGTGAAAGCCAGGTAAAGGTGTATTTGCATCGTGCAAGAATACAACTGAAATCGTGGCTGGTAAAACCTGAAAATGTAATATAAAATGGACATCAACAGAGATAATTACGAAGAATATTTTTTGCTTTATGCAGATAATGAATTAACGGATTCTGAAAAAGCGGAAGTGCTAATGTTTGTTAAATACAATAAAGATCTCGAGGATGAATTCAGGATGATTCATCACACTATTGCAAGGCCTGATGCAAATATTCTTCTAACTGACAAATCGTTTTTATATAGAAATGATACAACTGCTTTCATTAATGAAAAAAATTACGAAGAGGTTTTTGTTTTATATCATGATAATGAATTGACGAAAGAACAAAAACTGGAAATTGAAGACTTTGTCTCCCGCCATACTGAGTTAAGAAATGAATTTGACCTAATTGGTTTGGCACGGCTTACGCCCGAAAGCGCCATTGTTTTCAATAATAAAAAGGTTTTATATAAAAGAGAAAAGTCGGGAAAAGTGGTTCCGGTACTATTTTGGAGAATGCTTGCCGCAGCAGTTTTCATTGGTTTTGGTTTATGGATTACGGGGCTGTACTTCAGGAAGCCAAATACATCAAATTTAATAACAGCTCATTCGACTCCTGCAAAGAATGCAGCACCGAAAGTTGATAATAAAATTCTCCCTGAGAAAACAACAACAGAATCCATTGCTCAGTATACTGATGCAGAAAAGAAAAACCGTGAAAAAGAAGCCGTTAATAAAAAGATTAAGAAACGAAATACTTCAGGTATAGGGAATGAAGATGCAGTTGAAAAAAATGGTATAGACACGCAAAAGCCAACTAAGCAAAATATCAACAATCAGCTTCCTGAAAGAGTCAATGATGGTATTGTAATTGCTAATGATAGAATTAAGGAGATACCTATAGAAGAAACTACATCATTAAATACAATTGAACCATCAATAAATTTGAAACATAACGATATTGAAAATAATAACAAAGAAGCAGAGCCGGAAGTGAATGCAAAAAACGTTTTTTATGTTGCCGATGAGGATAATAAAAATGAAAACTATGTATTCTACGATGTTTCAGCCGATCAATTTAAGAAATCAAAGGTAGGTGGCTTCTTAAAAAAAGTAAAACGGGTAGTAGAAAGAAATAACCCAATTAGCCGCCTTTTATCCGGGGATGACCGGCAGGTTGTTTCTAATTAAAAAAATTCAGACTAATAAATATTAAATAATGAAAAAGACAGCATTAGGAATTATTATGGGGATTTTGTTGGCCATTACCTCTATGGCGCAATCGGATTCGGTTCAGGTTCAAAAAAAGAACGACACGATCAGGATTGGAGGAATGATCATATTGAAAAAAGGTGATAAGAATGAAAAGCGTGTAACCGTTACCGTTGGCAACAGAAATTATAATAAAAAATCTAACATAAACACGGCATCATTCATAGTAGATTTAGGCTTTGCCAATTGGGTAGATAAAACAAACTATGCCAATGCAACCGGTGGTAATTATCTTATAAATCAGCCTGGCGCCGCGGCTCTTGCTACAAGCGATTTTAAATTGAGAACCATAAAATCAGTGAATGTCAATATCTGGTTTTTTATGCAACGGCTCAATTTGATAAAACATTATGTAAACCTGAAATATGGGCTGGGGCTGGAATTGAATAATTACCGCTTCACGTCGCCTGTAAGCTTTAAGAAAGCAGGCGCTAATCCTTACGATCTTTCTCAAATTATTGATCATCCTTTTGTGTTCAGAGATTCCATCTCTTTTTCAAAAGATAAACTGGCAGCTGATTATGTAACAGTTCCTCTTATGCTGAATTTCAGAACCAATCCTAACTCCCGCAACAAGGGTTTAAGCTTTAGCACCGGCGTAAGTGTTGGTTACTTATACAGCAGCCGCAATAAACAAAAAAGCGGTGAACGCGGGAAAGAAAGGAATCGCGGGAATTATAATTTGCAAACCTGGAAATTCTCATACATCGGCGAGTTGGGTCTGGGGCCGGTACATTTGTATGGTTCTTACAGTCCGAACTCTATTTTTGAAAAAGGTTTGAATTTGATGCCTTATAGCGTAGGAATAAGGTTAAGCAACTGGTAATTCAAAAATAATTTAATAAAGAAAGCTTGTCTTAAAAACGACGGGTTTGTCTGAAAAAGCGAGGGTTTTTTTATTTACTCAAATGCATACTTCTCTCTTTATATAATTGCCTGAAATATGGATCACGAAGGTCTTTGATAAAACGAATTGATTCGCCGGTACTCTTCATTTCGGGGCCAAGCTCTTTATTTACATTAGGAAATTTATTAAAAGAAAAAACGGGTTCTTTAATGGCAAAACCGGTTAGCTTTTTTTCAAACGTAAAGTCTTTCAATTTTGCAGCGCCAATCATAATTTTGGTGGCAATATTTAAATAAGGAATTTGGTAAGCCTTGGCAATAAATGGCGTCGTGCGTGAAGCTCTTGGATTAGCTTCAATTACATATACTTCACCATTCTTAATGGCAAACTGAATATTGATTAATCCTTTAATGTTTAATGCTCTTGCGATTTTTTCGGCATACTCTTCCATAGTGTGAACAATCAACGGAGACAAATTAAATTCAGGCAACACCGCGTTGCTATCACCGCTATGGATACCCGCAGGTTCAATATGTTCCATTACACCCATCACATGAAAATCCTCTCCATCAAAAATGGCATCAATTTCGGCTTCCTGGCAGCGATCTAAAAAATGATCGATTAAAATTTTATTATTAGGCAAATGTTTTAATAAACTAAGCACACCTTTCTCGAGCTCTTCATCATTTAAAACAATACGCATGCGTTGGCCGCCTAATACATAACTGGGCCTTACCAAAACAGGGTAACCAACTTCTTTGGCTACTTCAATGGCATCATCTGTGTTAAATGCTGTACCGTATCTTGGATAAGGAATTCCCAATTCTTTCAACATATCGCTAAAGCGTCCGCGATCTTCCGCTATATCCATGTTGTCGAATGAAGTGCCGATAATTTTGATCCCTTTTTCGTCTAAACGTTTGGCAAGCTTTAACGCAGTTTGCCCGCCAAGTTGAACAATAACCCCTTCCGGTTTTTCGAGCTCAATTATGTCCCAAATATGTTCCCAAAAAACAGGTTCGAAATATAGTTTATCAGCTATGTCAAAATCGGTAGAAACTGTTTCGGGATTACAGTTGATCATGATGGCTTCGTATCCGCATTCTTTTATCGCAAGTAATCCGTGGACGCAGCAATAATCAAATTCTATTCCCTGTCCGATACGATTGGGGCCGCTGCCCAAAACAATAATTTTCTTTTTTGAAGAAGGGATCGATTCGTTATGTATTATGTCATTGTTCATCTTTCTTATCCAGGTACTATTCAAAAGTGCTATAGAAATACGGAGTCTTTGCCTCAAATTCCGCGCTGCAGGTATCTACCATTTTATACACTCTCGTAATACCAAACTCTTTTCTTTTTAATAAATATCTTCATCGGTGCTTCCATCCTTCAAGATGCGTGCAATTTGCTCATCGCCAAAACCAAGGCGTTTTGCTTTAGTTAGCAATTCCGGCGTAAGCGTCTCCAAAGTGGTTTTAATCAACTCTTTTTCACAATCGCATATTTTTTGAATCTGGTAAATGAACCACCTGTCAATACCTGTAGATTCGCAAATACGGCGCACACTCACACCAATCATCAGGGCATCTTTTATCCTGAATATGCGATCCCATTTGGGAACTTTAATATATTCTATAACCTCTTCAGCATACATAAGGCTTTTGCCGTAGTAGCCAAGCCCAACAGCTTCGTTTTCCAAACTTTGACAAGCCTTTTGAATGGCTTCTGCAAAACTTCTTCCAATGGCCATTACCTCTCCAACAGATTTCATTTGCAGGCCGAGGGTATCATCAGCACCTTTAAATTTATCGAAATTCCAACGCGGAATTTTTACAATAACATAGTCAAGTGCGGGTTCAAAATAAGCCGATGTAGTTTGGGTAATTTGGTTTTTTAATTCATCAAGTGTAAAGCCAATGGCAAGTTTGGCAGCGATCTTAGCTATAGGATAACCAGTGGCTTTACTGGCTAATGCAGATGAGCGGCTAACCCTTGGGTTTATTTCTATAGCTATCAAATCTTCCGTTTGGGGGTCTAACGCAAACTGTATATTACAACCGCCGGCAAAATTGCCCAGGTCACGCATAATTGCAATGGCCGTATTACGCATTTTTTGAAAAGCAGTATCGCTCAGCGTCATCGCCGGCGCCACTGTAATTGAATCTCCTGTGTGAACACCCATAGGGTCAAAATTTTCCACTGTACAAATGATCACCACATTATCGTTATCATCCCGTAACAGTTCCAGTTCAAATTCCTTCCAACCCATCATCGCCTTTTCTACCAGCACCTCGTGCATCGGTGAGGCCGTAAGCCCACGATTCAGGGCTTCGTCCAAGTCCTCTTTTTTGTATACTAAGCTTCCACCACTACCGCCAAGTGTAAACGATGGACGAATAACCAAAGGAAAACCTACTTCCTGGGCAAATTCTTTCCCTTCTAAAAACGAGTTCGCGGTTTTTGCAGGCGCTACCCGAATGTTCATTTCGATCATCCATTGCCGGAATTTTTCACGGTCTTCTGCCTTATCAATGGCTTTAATATCTACGCCAATAAGGCGAATGTTATTTTTCTCCCAAATACCTAATTCATCAGCTTCTTTGCAAAGGTTTAAAGCAGTTTGGCCACCCATGGTAGGCAAAACTGCGTCAATATTATTTTCTTCAATAATTTGTTCAATGCTTTCAACGGTAAGAGGAAGCAGGTACACTTTATCGGCCATCATCGGGTCGGTCATGATGGTGGCGGGATTACTGTTGATAAGGATCACCTTTATTCCTTCCTCGCTGAGGCTGCGGGCGGCTTGTGTTCCTGCGTAATCGAACTCGCAGGCTTGTCCAATAATAATGGGGCCCGAACCGATAATTAAAACTGATTTAATTGATTTGTCTAGCGGCATGAATTTTTTTAATCTGCGACCGCGAAAATAAATTGAAATGTTGACATGAAAAGCAATAAATTAAAATTGAGGGGTTATTCGCGAAATATCAGTTGCAGAAAACAAATTTTTTACAGGTAATTTAAGAGATCAAAAAAATCAAAGGAGATATTTTTTTTCTGTTCCATAAAAATCGGTGAACATTTTTTTTAGAACATATAATTTTTCAATCCATCTTTTTTCTCCTTTTGATTTTATCTCATCCACGTAATGTTCAACTTTTTCCACAGTTGTTTCAGCGTCATCCAGTAAATCATTTGTCGTCTTTTTAAGATGATCCAAAAAATCCTGTTTATCTTCTTCAGGCATACTATAGAATTTTAAAAGCGCAAAGCCGATCGAGGCTCCCAATATAAGTGATGCAATTGTTGATTTAGTCATGATTACTATCTTTAATTTTTTTAGATGTTAGATTTGCAATTATTATGAAAAGGATTTTCCCCCGAAAAGATTTATTACATAAACCGTTCCTGTTTTTAGCTTCACTTTTTTTTTATGGCCATTCAACGGCCCAGCTTTTCCCGGTAAAAAATTATCCCAAAGGATATTTTATTTATCCGGTTGATGCAAAAATTGGGTTAGCCGCAAATTTTGGAGAGTTACGTCCTAACCATTACCATATGGGGCTCGATTGTCGTACTAACCAGGTACAGAACCGACCTGTGAAAGCTGCAGCTGATGGCTATGTCGCCCATGTACGGGTGGAACCTTTTGGTTTTGGTAGGGCCATCTATATTAACCACCCAAATGGCCTAACAACATTGTACGGCCATCTCAATAATTTCTATCCCGCTCTCGAAAAATATGTAAAGGAACAACAGTATAAATTACAATCGTGGCAGGTTTTTTTAGATATTCCTGCAGGAATGCTCCCGGTTAAGCAGGGCCAGTTTATTGCCTTCAGCGGCAATGCTGGAGGTTCCCAGGGGCCCCATTGCCACTTTGAAATAAGAGATACTAAAACGGATAAAGTTTTAAACCCTCTCTTATTCGGTTTACCAATACCCGATAACGTTCCGCCCACAATTTTGCGTTTAGCCATGTACGATAGATGCGTTAGCACCTACAGTCAATCGCCAAAATTATTTGGCCTTAAAAAAATAAAAGGTGGGTATACCACAATCGAACCTGTTATTCCTGTTAATACTGATAAGGTAAGTTTTGGAATTTCTGCCAATGATAAATATACCGGGTCATCAAACCCGAATGGCATTTACGAGGCGGTGCTGTATTTTGATGAGCATGCTGTTGTTGGTTTACAAATAGACAGTATTACTTACGACGAAACGCGATATGTTAATGCACACATCGATTATAAAACAAGGGCCGCAGGCGGCCCCTTTATTGAACACATGTCAAGACTTCCCGGTTATCCGGAAGGAGTTTATAAAGATTTTAGCGGAGACGGAGTAATTGAGCTGTCGGATGACGCGGTACACCAGGTAAAAATTGTTGTGAAGGATACTTATGGAAACACCTCCACACTTGAATTTAAAATAAAAAAAGGATTGATACATGAAGGCGAAACAGAAAAAGAGGCAGCATCATATTATGATCAGCAGGAATTTCACCCCGGATTTGTAAACATATTTGAAAATGAAAATGTACAATTGGTTTTAAAGCCGGAAGCGCTGTATGATTCATTTGCTTTTGTTCATTCGACAAAACCTGCCAACGCATTAAACTCTTTTTCTGATATTCATGTTATAGCATCTGGATTAATACCGGTACATAATTATTTTACTTTGAGAATAAAAGCGAATAAGCCGATCCCGGCCGAACTAAGAAATAAAATGCTTATTAAAAGAACATGGGGGGATAAGACCGAAGTTGTTAAAGCAACAGGAGATGGAGAATGGTTTACTGCCTACTTTAAAACTTTTGGAAATTTCGAACTCATTGCTGATGATAAGCCGCCGATAATTGGAGGAGGTTTTCATGATAACGCCAATCTTTCCAAAGCGTCACGTATAGTTTTCATTCCAAAAGATAATAATGAAGAAATAAAAAGCTTCCGTGCAGAACTGGATGGGAAGTGGTTAATGTTTACCAATGATAAAGGAAAGCTGTTCATTTACAAATTCGATGAAATGTGCCCGCGGGGAAAGCATGAATTAAAAATTTCAGTACAGGATGAGGCCGGGAATACAACAGAAAAAATACTTCATTTTACCAGATAAAAAAACAAATAATGATTCAATTAACAGAAGGAGAAAAAGCACCTGCATTTAAAGCAAAAGATCAAAACGGAAAGACAGTTTCCCTTGCAGATTTTAAAGGCAAAAAAGTGGTTCTATATTTTTATCCTGAAGATGATACGCCAACTTGCACCATTGAAGCGTGCAATCTTCGTGATAATTATTCGGTGCTTCAAAAGAAAGGCCTTATCGTATTAGGCGTTAGTCCTGATGATGAAAAGAAGCACAAAAAATTTGAAGAAAAATATAAACTTCCTTTTACGCTTCTTGCAGATCCAGATAAAAAAATAATCGACAAATATGGCGTTTGGGGCGAAAAAAATTTATATGGAAGAAAATATATGGGACTGCATCGCACCACATTTTTAATTGACGAAAAAGGCGTTATTCAAAAAATATTCAAAAAGCCAAAATCGAAAATTCACAGCGAAGAAATATTGAAAGCGCTCGGTTAATTTATAGCAGCTATAAAATAATTTCTACTAATGAATTTAAACATCAAAGAAAATTCATGGATAGCAAAACTGGCTGCAAAGAAATTACAATCAGAACATGTTGCCATTGTTATCGGCAACACCATTCATTTACATAATACAACAAGAGAAGATTTTTTACAAAATGAAAAATGGGTGAAACATGAAGTTTGCCATTTGCAGCAATTTAAAAAGCATGGCAAATTTATTTTCATTATTAAATATTTGTGGGAAAGTTTGCTTCATGGATATTACAACAATAAGTATGAGATTGAAGCCAGAAAGGCGAAGAAAAATTGATTAGTTCTTTTTATAGGCAGCCGCTGTTATTTCGAATCCTTCTTTATAAGTCGTAGGGTGTAAAATTAAAGGCCTTATTAAATTTTGAAGAATCAAAAATATAGTCTGAATCATATTGATACAACATCTCCTTCATCTCGTACATCAGGCGCATAAAAATTCCCATTATTCCAATCATTCCTTTGCCAATAACGAAATCCTTATCCGGAGCATGGAAGATTCCCGAAGCCAGGGAAATTATTTCTTTCGCTGTTAAAGCAGGCGCTGCTGTGGGCATATGCCATATTTGATTCCAGGCCTGTTCGCTTTGTGAAAGGAGCCACAAAGCTTTACCACAATCAGGCGTAAACGTAAATGAATGAACTACCTTATCATTTACCATCCACTGTGATTTTTTCCCTTTGGCCATCTTATCAAATACCAAAGCATTTAAGAAACTGGTTTTACAATTAGGGCCATAAAAATCTGCGGCTCTTGCTATCATTGCCGTAATCTTTCCGGCCTTTACTTCCTCCATTAATTGAGTGGCCAACTTTGCACGCAAGTTCACCTTTTTTACTTACGGGATTATAGGGCGATGCTTCAGTCATCGGGCCAACAACTTTTCCGAGTGGATATACATTATCAAAGAAAATAAGTTTCGCGTTATACTTGCTGCATGCCTTTATTGTATTGTTCATAATCAAAGGCCATTTTTCCGTCCATACCCTTATATCATAAGTTAAACCAGGACACAATAACACAATTGTTGCGCCTCTCACTGCTTCATCAGTTTCTGACTTCATTGGTAAGATCAGCAGATAACGTTAGCGCCCCGTTAATTGAATTTGGATTTCTGCTCACCAAAGTGTGAGGAACATTATTTTGAAAAAGTACTTTTGAAAATTCATTGGCGATAGCTCCGCCGGCTCCTAGTATAGTATACATGTGTACTTTGATTAATTATGTTAGCAATTACCGATTATATTAATAATCAAGTTGCAGGCCAAGCCTGTCTTTTAATTCTTTTACCAAAGGATATTCTTCAATAATTTTTAAATATTGCTCTTTTGTGGTGAGATGCTTTTCTGCTACAGCAATTTCGTTTTCATTTTCAATAACAATTACCCTGTAGGTTAAAAAACGATTATTAAAGTGAGCCTGGAGATGCTCAATTAATGCTGCTCTTTCTGTTTCAATAAATTTCTGCTGAATATTATTGTCAGTAATTATTTCTATACAATTTTCATCAACAATACTAAGCTTTGCCAACTTAAAATTTGTAACGCCGGAATGATTATTACTTTTCCGGAGTTCCTCAATATAAAGTCCCCAGGCCACATATAATTCCTCCTCGTTTAATGGTTTAACATTATTACCGTTCAGCTTGTTTTCAAGCGCTACCTGTTGCTGTATTTTTTCCAGTCTGCCAATTTTCGTTCGTACGCCACCGTTAGTAACGACAGTATGGTCTGCAGCAGCCTTAGGAAGTAGGGTTTAATTTTTGGCTTTTCTTCAATTACCAGTTTTGCCTCGTTTCGCGGAGCCAGTTCGATTACTCTTTTTACCTGTTGAATTTCCGGGTCGTCGATTTCTTTGCCTTTAACTTCCGGTGCATTTTTTTCTTTAAAGGCAATAGGAGTAAGCGTTTTAAACGCAACAGGTTTCATGCGTTCAACCTGTTTTTTTTTATTGAGTTGATCGCCATCGCTAACCAGTTCAATTGCCTGCTGCAAATAACAAAGTTTTATTAATGTTAGCTCTACATGCAGACGTTTGTTTCTTGCCTGCCTGTAATTTATTTCAGCTTCATTTAAAATATTTAATGCACTTAATAAAAAAGAAGCCTCTATTTTCAGTGCCACATCAAGATAACGTTGCTTAAAGCCTTCCGAAACTTCCAATAACATTGCCACTTTGGAGTCTTTACTTACCAAAAGGTTTCTTATAAATTCTGCAAATCCATTCAATACAAGATCTCCTTCAAATCCCTTCCTGTTAATTTCATCATATAATAAAATGGCATCAGTGATGCTTTGACGCTGCATGGCGTCCATCAACCTGAAGTAATAATCTTCATCGAGAATATTCAAATGCTCCAAAGTATTGGCATACGTGAGCGCTCCGTTGGTGAAACTTACTATTTTATCGAGAATACTTAATGCGTCCCTAAGGCAACCTTCACTTTTTTGAGCAATTATATGCAAGGCGGTATCATCGGCCTTAATATTTTCCTTCTCACAAATTTCACGAAGGTGATCAATTGTATCCTGGTTGGTGATTCTTTTGAAATCGAAAATCTGGCAACGCGAAAGAATGGTAGGAAGTATTTTATGTTTTTCAGTTGTTGCTAAAATGAAAATTGCAAATGGAGGCGGCTCCTCCAGTGTTTTAAGAAATGCATTGAACGCTGCTGTACTTAGCATGTGCACCTCATCCACTATATACACTTTGTATTTGCCGGCCTGGGGTGCAAACCGTATTTGTTCTACCAGGGTTCTTATATCATCAACAGAATTATTACTGGCAGCATCCAGCTCATGAATATTTAGTGAAGTGCCATTATCGAATGAAACGCATGAATTGCAGGTATTACAGGCTTCGCCGTCAGGGGTTCTGTTTTCGCAATTAATTGTTTTTGCCAGGATTCTTGCACAGGTTGTTTTGCCCACACCGCGTGGTCCGCAAAATAAAAAAGCATGAGCAAGCTGGTTATTTTTGATGGCATTTTTTAGCGTAGTTGTTATATGCGATTGCCCAATAACTGTACTAAAGTTTTGCGGTCTGTATTTCCTGGCTGATACTATAAATTTATCCATATACCCCAACCCCTAAAGGGAAATTTTATTTTCAAAAATATACTGCAAGTTAAGAAACCAAATCTTAAAAGAAGTATAGCAATCACAAAGCTATATAATTTGCCTTTGGCGTTATCATTGCAACAATGGGTGTCTTTTGAATTCTTTACTTCTGTCAAAAATATAACGATAGGTGGCCAGCATCCTGCTTTGGGTGGCGCCAAGATTTTTAGAAATGTTTAAAATTCTCGGATTAAAATCTCCCTGCCATTGAAGCTCCAATTCGTCGTACTGCTTGTCGTGCTGAATAACTTTAGAACCCTGCACTATCATATAATGATCAATCCCTTTGCCCTGGTATTCAGGTATAACACCAAAAACAATTCCCGTAAACTTATTGCATACACCTTTCTTCTTCAGCCATAAATATTTAAGCTTCGCAATGAAATCAAATCTGCCATTGAGATGTTTAAAAATCTGGTTAAGCTCCGGCAGGTTTACCCAAAAAGCAATTGGCTCATTATTATGATATATAAACCAAATAAGATGTTCATCCATTACCGGCTTCATCGACTTAAACATTTTATAAGCCACTTCTTTATTTAGTTGTTTGTTGCCTTCGTGCATTGCCCATGCCTTATTGTAGACAATACTAAAATCGGTTGCAAATTTTTTTAACTGATTCTTTTTGATGTGAATGGCCTTATACTCCGGATTTGAACTATATTTTCCGTCCTGTTCAAAAAACCTTTCGCTAAGCTGAGTTTGTACAAAAAGATGCCAGCATACCTGGTTATAAAAATTTTTGAATCCATAGTTTTCAAAAAGCTCAACGTAATAAGGAAGATTGTAATTCATTAAATAAATTGGCGGCTTAAACCCATCTACAACAAGGCCCCACCAGCGATCACGCTCACCGAAATTAATAGGTCCATCCATCGCTTCCATATCATGTTGCATCAGCCAGCTTTTGGCAACGTCAAACAACATATCAGCGGCTTGCTGGTTATGAATACACTCGAAGAACCCAATTCCGCCAGTGCGTTGTTCATCGCCTTTGTTCTTATATTTTTTATTCACAAATGCTGCAATCCTTCCAATTAAAGTATCGTTATCGTCTTTTAAAATCCAACGTGTGCAAGTGCCAAAACGAAATGCTTTATTTTTTTCAGTATTAAAAACATCAGTTACATCATGGTCAAGCGGGCGAATGAAATTAGGGTCGTTCCTGTAAATAATTAAAGGAACTTCAAGGAATTGTTTTTCTAAGGCTTTGTCGGTAACAGGTTCGAGGTACATCAATTTATTTAAAAAATTATTTATAAGTAAAGTAACAATGAAAACTTATTGTTGCCAAAAATCAACAGCCGATTGTAAGATTAAAAAAGCAAACGGTATGTTCTATCATAGTAAAGTAAAAAGAAAAGGAAGAATGATAAAATTGATTTTTACATTTTCACCTTTCCCAGTTATAGATTCTTTGAAAACAAACTTGATTGTTAAATTTTAATTGCGGTTGTAAAAAATATTTTTTTGAAGGCATGTTTATTGGTTGATTAAAGACAATAAAAAGATGTAAAGCAATACATCAAAAAAAATTCGTTAACCTTAAAAAAAATTAAATTATGACAAATCTAATGGGGAAAAAAGTAGCCATCTTAACTGAAAATGGTTTCGAAGAAACTGAATTAACCAGTCCCAAAAAAGCAATGGAAAATGCAGGAATTAAAGTTGATATTGTGTCACCACAAAAAAGTAAAGTAAAAGCGTGGGCCCATGATCATTGGTCTGTTGAGTTGCCGGTGAATGTTAATCTGTCAAACGCAGACGTAGAAAACTATGATGCGCTAATGATACCCGGCGGCGTTATGAATCCCGACCAGATGCGAATGAATGAACATTGTGTGCAGTTCGCAAGGGATTTTATGAAGACAGGAAAAACAGTTGCAGCAATATGTCATGGCCCGCAGTTGTTAATCGAAACGGGGCTATTAAAAGGCAGAAAACTAACTTCCTATCCATCTATTAAAACAGATCTCAAAAATGCAGGAGCAGATTGGAGAGACAGGGAAGTAGTTGTTGATGATAACCTCATTACCAGCCGGAGTCCCGAGGACCTGGAAGCTTTTAATAAAAAGCTATTAGAACAAATACGGGAAGGCATACACGAACATGCGTAGACCCGTTAATTGATTTAAAACAATAGGGTGGTACAAAACCCACACTGTAATGGTGTGGGTTTTCTTTCCCCAATGGTTACTATTCATATTTCTCCGACATGTTAAATAATATTTTTTTATCGCCACAGGTGAGAATGTTACTGCTATCCTGCATTTCAAAATGCCGCTTGAATGCAACTATAGTTGCAAGGCTGTCTTTAACAGAATATCCGATTATACGCAACGCTTCCAGGCTATTGAAATTTTCAGGTAGCGAAATATTAGTCGTGTCATCATACCACAAACCAAAACCATTTTGCGAGAGCAATTGCCACGGGAAGTTTACATTGGGGTCTCTTTTCCTCGTTGGAGCAATATCGGCGTGGCCAATAAAATTTGCAGTTGGAATATTGTATGCTTTTTTAAGAGTAGCCAGTACCGTTAGTAAACTGCCGATTTGTGCCGGTGGAAAAGAATCAACGCCATCGTTATCAAGCTCAATACCAATAGAGGATGAATTGACATCTTTATCATTTCCCCACGAGCTTACACCAGCCTGCCAGGCACGCAGGTAATCATTCAACATATGATGAACTGTTCCATCTTTACAAATTACATAGTGTGCACTTACCTGGGTTCGTGGCGAAGTGAACGTTTGCAATGTTTGCTCACAACTATTCTGAGCTGTATGATGGATAATTACAAAATTAGGTTTACGAAGGCCGAAATTGGTAGTTCCCACCCATGGAGTTGAATTGTAAATACTGTCGGCTAACGGTGCTTTGCGAATAATTTTTGCAAACGATTTTACCTGGCGTTTATACGCCCTGTTAGTACGGGCATATTTATTTGAGGAACACGAAAATATTACCAATATTACAATCAGGATTAAAAATGAAAGTCTCGGCATTTTTTAGGTAAAGGTAATTAGCTATGCTAATAAACCTGTTCTACCCATTTTTATTCGTATTTATTTTCCTTTTTTATTTGTATTTCAATTGCTGAATAGCTAACTTGTTCTGCCCCTTGGAAAGTCGGTTGCTATTTTATATTTCACCTGTATTTATTTATCATTAAAAATTTATTATGAAAAAATTGACGTTATTTTTATTAGCAGCGATCGCTCTTGCATCCTGTAACAATGCAGGGACAGACACTAAGGAAGCCGTTAAGGACTCGGTAGCCATGGCACCGGCAGCTCCTGCTGCAATAAATTACCCTTATACCATTGACCATCCTGACAATTGGGAGATGGGAAGTAGTGCAAATACAATGGTTGCTTTAGGCGCTCTGAAAGGATATGAAACCGGAAATATTCCTGACGCAATGAAGTATTTCGCTGATTCCGTACACCTTCAGTTTGATGGCCTGGATAAAACCCTACCAGCTGACAGCTTGCAGGCAATGTTTACTAAATTCAGGACGTCGATGAAGACTTTTGACGTCAAAATGAGTGATTGGGAATCAGTTATTTCCAAGGATAAAAAGGAAGAATGGGTTACCATATGGTACAGACAGCACTGGGAAGATATGAAAGGCAAAAAGGATTCAGCAGATATAATTGACGATCTTAAGATGAAAGATGGTAAAATTGTGTGATTAGATGAATACACGAGGAAGCTGAACTGAAAATTTTGAACTTGCTATTTTTGAAGCACTGCAAAATGCGGTGCTTTTTATTTTTCACATATTTCTCCTGTATTGCCCGCCCACTTCATACAATGCATGCGTTATCTGTCCTAATGAACAATATTTTACTGTTTCCATTAATTCTTCAAAAATGTTTCCGTTGTTAATGGCCACCTCCTGCAGGCGTAATAACATCTTGCTACTTTCATTTTTATGTCGTTCATGAAAGGCTTTTAAATTATTTATCTGCAAATTTTTTTCTTCCGTCGTACTGCGTATAACCTCTGCCGGTAGTATAGTAGGAGACCCGGCTTTATTTAGAAATGTATTTACCCCAACAATTGGGAATTCTCCTGTATGTTTCAATGTTTCATAATATAAACTCTCCTCCTGAATTTTATTACGCTGGTACATCCGCTCCATAGCTCCGAGTACGCCACCCCTTTCTGAAATACGGTTAAACTCTGCCATAACAGCATCTTCTACGAGATCAGTGAGTTCTTCAATCAAAAAACTTCCCTGGTTGGGATTTTCGTTTTTAGCCGTTCCTAACTCCCGATTTATAATTAATTGAATTGCCATTGCCCGCCTTACACTCTCTTCAGTAGGAGTGGTGATTGCCTCATCATAGGCATTTGTGTGAAGGCTATTGCAATTGTCGTAAATGGCATATAACGCCTGCAGTGTGGTTCTTATATCATTGAAATCTATTTCCTGTGCATGGAGGCTTCTACCACTGGTTTGAATATGATATTTCAATTTTTGCGACCGCTCATTAGCATGGTATTTATATTTCATTGCCTTCGCCCAGATGCGCCGGGCAACACGACCGATCACACTATATTCAGCATCCATGCCGTTGCTGAAAAAGAACGAGAGATTAGGTGCGAAATCGTCAATATTCATTCCACGAGCCAGGTAATATTCCACATAAGTAAATCCGTTAGAAAGTGTAAATGCAAGTTGCGTTATAGGATTAGCGCCGGCTTCCGCAATGTGATACCCGCTTATTGAAACAGAATAAAAATTTCTCACCTTCTTTTCAATAAAGTATTGTTGCACATCACCCATTAATTTCAAGGCAAACTCCGTGGAGAAAATACAAGTATTTTGTGCCTGGTCTTCTTTTAAAATATCAGCCTGAACGGTTCCGCGAACAGTTGATAACGCCCTTGCTTTTATTTGCTCATAAATTTCTTTATCTAAAACATCTTCTCCTGATAAACCTAAAAGCCTTAGACCCAAGCCATCGTTTCCGCCGGGAAGTTGGCCAATCATTTGCCCCTTATACGGTAGCACCTTTTCGCCATCAATTCCTGTATATTTCGGTAAGAAATCAATATCAAATTTAGATTCGATAATTGCGTTTACGCTTTCCTGTAAGTTATGTTCGATAATGTATTTTTCGCATTGCTGGTCAATGGCTGCATTCAAAAAAAAGGCAAGCAGCATGGGCGCAGGACCATTAATGGTCATACTTACCGACGTTTTAGCGTCACAAAGATCAAAGCCGCTATACAATTTTTTTGCATCGTCAACTGATGCCACACTTACGCCGCTATTGCCAACTTTTCCGTAAATGTCGGGACGGACATCCGGGTCTTCACCATAAAGCGTCACACTGTCAAATGCAGTGCTGAGGCGCTTCGCGGGCTGGCCTAAACTTACATAGTGAAACCGTCGGTTGGTTCTTTCCGGACCACCCTCGCCTGCAAACATTCTTGTTGGATCTTCTTCCTGCCGCTTAAGAGGAAATACTCCGGCCGTATAGGGAAATTTCCCCGGAAAGTTTTCCTGGAATCGCCAACGTAAAATATCTCCCCAATCTTTAAATCGCGGCACCGCAATTTTTGGAATTTTTGAATGTGAAAGTGATTCTACATACATGGGCTGCTTAATGATTTTGCCTCTTACATCATATTCGAAAAAGTCTTTTTTATAAGAATGTTTTACATCTTCCCACTCATCGATTAATTTTTTGGAAAGGGGTAATAATTTCTTTTCAATTCTTTTGGTGGCTTCGACTATTGCATGAACACTTTGTTCACTGCTATCCGTTCTTTCCTTGTTGATAATTTTAGATGCACCCTTTAGCTGGTATAGCTGTGTTGCAAGCTCAGCCTGTTCGTCAGCAACTTTGTTATATTTTATTATTTCATCAGCAATCTCGGCAAGGTAACGAACTCTCTTTGCAGGAATTATCGGGTCACTCGTTCCGCCACTTAATTTTGGAGCGCTGTATTCTTTAAAAGTGTTACCTGTTTTCTTATCAACAATTTCAATTATTTTATTAAATAATTCATTACATCCCTTATCATTAAATAAAGAAGCAACCGTTCCTATTACCGGGAGCTCAATGTCTTTTGCATTCCAAAGACCGTGATTCCTTTTATATTGCTTTTTGATATCGTGCAATGCATCTAACGCACCTGCTTTATCAAATTTATTCAGGCAAACGATATCTGCATAATCAAGCATATTAATCTTTTCGAGTTGCGAAGCAGCGCCATATTCGGGAGTCATTACATATACGCTCACATCACAATAATCCAAAATTGACGCATCGCTTTGTCCCACGCCTGCGCTTTCCAAAATAATAAAATCGTAACCGGCAGCTTTGCAAATATCAATGGCTTCCTGTACGTGATTGCTCAATGCTTTATCATTTTCACGGGTGGCGAGAGACCGCATATAAGCTCTTGGGTGATGGATCGAATTCATTCGAATACGGTCACCCAATAACGCACCACCTGTCTTCTTTCTTGAAGGATCAACAGAAATAACCGCAATGGTTTTATCAGGATAATTATTTAAAAAGCGACGAACAATCTCATCTGTAACGGAGGACTTACCAGCACCACCTGTTCCTGTTATACCGAGGACGGGGGAAGATACTTTTTTGCTTTTTAACGCCGCCGCGTTTCCTTTTCCATTCGATAATATGTCAACTGATTCACCACTCTCCGCTTGAGTTATAGAGGTAGCAATCTTTTTTATGTCCCCCCATTCTCCTAAAGCAAATTTTCCATTATCATTAGAGGATTTAGTTCCTGGTCTCCCGTTAGCTACTGGTATGGAGGGGGTTAGGGGGCGGCCACATCTATTAACTACATCTTCAATCATTCCCTCAAGCCCCATGTGCCGGCCATCATCTGGCGAATAGATTTTTGCAATACCATAAGCCTGCAACTCTTCTATTTCTGAAGGCAAAATGGTACCGCCTCCACCACCAAATATTTTGATATGGCCACATCCATTTTCATCAAGCAAATCTTTCATGTATTTAAAAAATTCCAGGTGGCCGCCCTGGTAGCTGGTAACTGCAATTCCTTGCGCATCTTCTTCAATGGCACATTCAACTATTTCGTGTACGCTCCTGTTATGACCAAGATGAATAATTTCTGCACCCTTACTCTGCATAATGCGCCGCATGATATTTATAGCAGCATCATGCCCATCAAATAATGAGGCAGCTGTAACAATTCTTGTGGTGCCTGTAATTTTTTCATGTGCCATACCTAAAATCTTTTGGAGAGCAAGACAATCGCTCTTGTAAAATTACAACTAAAGGAAAGGAAAAAATGGTTGCTAGTCTTTGGAGGATTTGCTTCTTATTCTTTTTTTAGCAAAGTCGGCAATAACTCCGATGGCTACATTACCCGTTCGATGCTCAACAAAACGGTGATTTAACAGGATTGAAATCGATCCTTGTATTCTCAACTTTAAAGGAAGTTTCTTAAATCCGAAAGTATAGCTTGCCGCCGGTTCCCAGAAAAAAACCGGGGACACCGTTAGACTATCTAAGATATAATTATCAAGTTCCTGCGGT
Source organism: uncultured Chitinophagaceae bacterium (assembly GCA_963792025.1). Classification (GTDB taxonomy): domain Bacteria; phylum Bacteroidota; class Bacteroidia; order Chitinophagales; family Chitinophagaceae; genus Ginsengibacter. Next base: position 47,440 of record CAWBUS010000001.1, read on the forward strand.
GTATAATTGGTATGAATGTGAGTAAAAACAACTTCGGTAAAACGAGAGGTGAGCGCTCCGGAGAAATTTTTAGAAAGATTATAAATAATAGCAGGCTGAATAAAAATTTTTGTTACACTACTATTGTGATACTTATTTGCATGAACCGTGTTCGAAATATAATCGTCTGATATATTTGAAGAACCCAAGGCAAATCCGCTAAATAGCTGGAACTGCATTTTCTCATTATACGCAACAGGCGTAAAGTAACCTGCGCCGAATTCAGTAAAATTTCTTTTGTATTTTAATAACGAACTATCGCTTGAAAAAAAACTATCGTTACCGCCATTCTTCTCCCAACGAAAACTTTCATTGAGCATAACGGCAAAATGGTTGCTAACAGCCCATGAGCCATGTAAATCTAAACCGTTAATACTATTTCCTTTTTCCTTAAATGCGTTGATAGATCCTGCGTAAAAGCCTGAAAATTCCAGGTCATTTTTTTTGTGCAATAAAGGAATGTTTTGGGTTGAAGGGCTATAGACATATCTTGGCGCATAGCAGGATGAAATGCTTAGCGAAACAAGAACCAGGAAAATAAACATTTTCATAAAATTCATCAACTCATTTTAAACGTAAGCGCAGCAAATTCTTCAACACTTAAAGTTTCAGCACGGCGATTAAATAAATCATCATCAAGAATTTCTTTTGTGAACAAACTCTTAACGCCGTTTCTCAATGTCTTACGGCGTTGATTAAACGCAGTTTTTACCAAAACCCAAAAGGCCCTTTCACTCTTTACCGGTAATTGACTTTCATTTTTGGTTAGCCTGATAACGCCACTTTGCACTTTCGGCTGTGGCGTAAAACTTTCGTTGCCTACCGAAAATAAATATTCAACGTTATAGTAATATTGCAGGAGCACACTTAGTACGCCATATACTTTACTTCCTTCTTTCGCTGCTGCTCTTTCTGCCACTTCTTTTTGAAACATGCCAATGACAACAGGTACATATTCTTTCCATTCCAATACCTTAAACAGAATTTGGGTAGAAATATTATAAGGAAAATTGCCAATTACAGTAAATGGTTCGTCAAACGGCCGATCTATAGTAAGAAAGCTTTGATGAATTAGATTATTTTGTAATGAAGGAAATTGCTTTAAAAGAAAATTCACTTTTTCTTCATCCAGTTCAACTGCTTTAAAGTGGATGCGTGGAATTTTTAAAAGGTGCCTGGTAAGTGCCCCGCCGCCAGGTCCAACTTCCAATAAATTTGTGAAATTAGTTTTCTGAAGTTCCTCTATTATCCTTTGCACAACTTTTTCATCTTTTAAAAAATGCTGCCCAAGTGATTTCTTTAATGTGTACATGCGCCGAAATTACAGATAAGTTTTACGATTAACATTTAATAAGATTCATTGCATTTTCGTTACCAGGTACTTTACAACGATGTAAATGGAATATGAATTAATTTAGTTGAAAAGAACGGAACATCATTTATTACTTCATTCTCCAATGATTCACGCCACAAAGGGAATTGTACTTCGTACCATTAAATATGGTGAAACATCGGTAATTGCGTCCATTTTCACCGAGCTCTTTGGTATTCAATCTTATATTGTGAATGGTGTTCGTACCCAAAGTAAGACGTCAAAAGCACATTTTTTTCAACCGTCGTCTATGCTCGAGATGCAGGTGTATCACAATGAGCTTAAAAACTTACAACGCATTAAAGAACTCAAATGGAGTTACCTATACAGAAATATTTTAAGTGATGTAACCAAAAATTCGGTCGCACTTTATATGGTGGAGCTTTTACAAAAATGCCTCAAACAACCCGAAGCCAATTCGGATTTGTTTCACTTTTGTGAAGACGCTTTTATGCGGCTTGATGTTGCAGAAAATGAAGTGACCGGCAATTTCCCTATTTATTTCGCCATGCAACTCGCTCATTTTTTTGGATTAAGTATCCACGATAATCATTCTACAGAAAGAAATTATTTCAATATTAGCCAAGGTTTTTTTACGAATAAACCTTTAGCAAATGATAATTATTTAGAACCTGATATCAGTTATCATTTTTCACAATTATTAAAGGTGTTACACCCATCAGAGTTGAAAGAAATAAAACTGAATAAAAGTATCCGGGCAATCATATTATCTGCGCTCGAGAACTATTACAATTTTCATATCGCCGATTTTGGAGTTATGAAAACGCTCCCCGTATTGCGTGTTTTGTCGGAATAATTTAACCTATAAAATTCTTCTGGCTATAGCAGCTTGAGACAACTTTTTACCTTCAACATTTTCTATAAGAACTATTCCCGGTTGTTTTCCCTTTTCAAAACTGCCAACCAAAGCATCTGCCTGCAATGCTTTAGCTCCATTTATAGTTGCCCATTGCAATAATTTTTCAAGCGGAATATTTGGGAAATTTTTCGAGATCGTTTTTAATTCTTCAAGAATGTTTAACTGATGATTAGATGCAAGACTATCGGTTCCAACCACAATATTACATTCGTTACGCAAAAGCATTTCTACTGGTGGCAATTTGCTTTCAATATAAAAATTTGCATTAGGACACAAGCAAAAAGATACCAGTTGATCGCTCGCTTTCTCTCTATATATATAATCGATGTCCTCCTGTTGCGTAAAAGTATTGTGCACTAAAATAACTGAAGAGGCTTTTTCAAAATTTGAAAAATAGGTTTGAAGGCTTCTTAATTGTGGCGCCTGGTAGAAGGAATTGTCAATGTTCATCTTTTTATACATGTCCACCAAACTTCCAGAGCCATTCAAAAAAAATTCATCCTCATCGGGTGTTTCCTGGTTGTGGATGCTCACCACATTTTGGGTAAAATAAGGGGCAATTTTTCCCCACAGATTTTGGGAAACCGAATAGGGCGCATGCGGGACTAAAAAAGTTTCCTGCTTTTTTTTAATAAATTCATCGTAATACGATTTGCTTTTTTCGAACCGGGCTTCTGCAACATCCGGATGCCATCCGCTAACTTCAATAAAATTCTTATAATGAAGAACGCTACTTTCCTTTTGGTGAAGTGAAAGCGTATTGTTACAGATGTCGCCAACTGCCACTATGCCACATTGTAACATTTCTTTTTCAGCTCTGTCAATAGCACCTGTAATTTCTTCCTGATCAAAATGTCTTTCCGTCACTACCTTAAATACAAAATCAACTAAGGCCGGTATTTTCGGGAATACGATCTTTTAAATGTGATAGTTCCAGGTGGCAATGAGCGTTAATAAATCCAGGCGAAAGAATGCCATTGAAAACTTCTACATCTTGCCCGGCGGCGCTTTCATCAATAATTTCCATAATTTTACCTGCATCATCAGTTACTAATACGCTGTTTCCATCAAGAAAATCTTTCCCTGTAAATAAATAATCTGCCTTAAATTTTCGATATTCCATCTAAAAACTAATAAGTTAATTTTGCATCCCGGAAATCAAAGATAACCTGCATTGCAGTTATAAATCGATATAAAAATGTTAGATAAACTTGAAGGTATAAAAGCAAGGTTCGAAGAATTAGGCGTAGCGCTTTCTAATCCTGAAATTGTAAATGACAATAAAAAATATAAACAGCTAAGTAAAGAATACCGTAGTCTGGAAAAGATTGTAAATGTGAGAAACGAATATGCCAAACTGCTCGATGACATGGAGTTTAACAGAGAAATGATCGAGAGCGATGATGATGAAATGAAAGAACTCGCTAAAGAAGAAATGCCGGGCTTATTGGAAAAAAAAGAGCAGTATGAAAAGCAGATAAGAAACATGCTGATACCGAAAGACCCGCAGGATGAGAAAAATGCAATACTTGAAATACAGGGCTGGAACCGGCGGAGACGAAGCCTCATTATTTGCAGGGAACCTTATGAGAATGTACATGAAATATTGTGAATCCAAAGGCTGGAAAACCGCATTACTTAGCGAAAGTGAAGGAACTGTTGGGGGTTATAAAGAAGTACAGATAGAAGTAACGGGAGAAGATGTTTATGGAACATTAAAATTTGAAAGCGGGGTACATCGTGTACAGCGGGTGCCTGACACGGAGGCCAGTGGCCGCGTACACACAAGCGCTGCCACAGTGGCTGTTATGCCCGAGGCAGAAGAGGTAGATTTTGAATTGAAGGATAGTGATGTAAAAATGGAAACTGCCAGGAGTGGAGGCGCTGGCGGACAAAATGTAAACAAAGTAGAAACAAAAGTAATGCTGACGCATCTTCCAACAGGCATCGTTATTATATGCCAGACAGAGAGAAGCCAATTAGGAAATCGTGAAAAAGCCATGCAGATGCTTCGGACTAAATTGTATGAAGAAGAGGTGCGAAAACAAGAGGAAGAGATTTCCCGTCACCGAAAAAGCCTGGTGAGTACGGGTGATCGATCGGCCAAGATAAGAACCTACAATTATCCGCAAGGAAGGGTTACAGACCATCGTATAGGCTTAACGGTATATAACCTTGACAATGTGTTAAACGGAGATTTACAGGAATTTATAGACGCACTCCAGTTTGCCGAAAATTCAGAAAAATTATTACAGCAACAGCAATAGGAAATGTTTAACTTCGCAACTGATGTATTTATCATTTGATTACAACCATCTTATAAATTTCTTAACATAAGTGGTCTTAACTTTGGCACATGGTTTGAAATATAATCAGTATTAAGTTTAAAAGTCAATTTTCTCATAAGCAGTTAGTTTTGGTAAACGGCCCCTGTTTCTACAGGGGCCTTTCTTTTTTTGAATTTTGTTAAGCACTTACTATAATTTATTAGGAAAGAATTTCGATTCATCTTACAATTATCTTTGTTCCGCAAACATCAATAACTTTCTTTACGTCAAAAGCTGTTGATTATTTATAATTATAGCTTTCATGATTAATAGCGATACTCCCCAAATATTTCAAACAAGCAAACCCACCCGGTGGAAAAGTGTAAAATGGACCACACGGGTGCTTTTAATAATCGCTATTTTCTTTTTTGTAGTGCTTGGCATAGCCTTATATAGCGGTTCGCTACCCAGTTTGCCCAATATGCAGGCGAAAGCAAAAGAATATGAAACTTCGCTTGATCCTACCAATCCGCTCACTTTAAAAAATGCCCAGAATGAAAAATATAAAGGATTTAAGGACTTCTTATTAAAAAAGGTGAAGGCAGATTCTTTAAAGAAAGCAAGGAAGAAAACGGCTTCAAAAGCTAATTCGCTTCCTGTAATAAGAGCCGCCTTTTATACGCCATGGACCGCCAATACGTCCTATCCCGATTTACAAAAGAATGCTGATAAGCTCAATACCATTTTCCCCGAATGGTTTTTTATTGATACTGTAACTTTTCACCTGCAAACAAGGATCGACAGTGCGGGCCTGGCCCTGATGAAGCAAAAACAATTGCGGATTATGCCCATCCTTTCTAACTTCAGGTCGATATCAAAAGGCTTTGATGGAAAACTCCTGCATAGAATTTTAAACGACTCAGTCCTGCAACGAAATTTTATACAACAGATTGCGGACACATTATCTTACTACCAGCTAAATGGCATAAATATAGACTTTGAAGAACTGGCGGAAACCACTAATGCACCACTTACCCAATTCCAAAAAAAATTATATGAGAAATTGCACGGAAGAGGAATGCTGGTAAGTATGGATGTGGAACCTAAGAATAACGATTACGACTACACGAAATTATCGGCCTATAACGATTATATCGTTCTAATGGCTTATGATGAATTTAATAACTCAACAGGCCCGGGACCAATAAGCGGGCAAAAATGGATTGAAGATGCTGTGTCATGGACCGCCGACGGATTGATCCATCCAAAATAATTCTTGGAATAGGGGGCTTTTGGATACGATTGGGCAAATGGAAAACACGAATCCAGATTATACATATAACGATGCTATTAATAAGGCAAAAGGTTTAATGCAAAAATTATTTATGATAACGATTCATATAACCTTCATTATAGTTATGAATCGGAAGAAACTGTACAGAGTCGGCGATGTTGATAAAATTTCTCACGAGGTTTGGTTTACGGATGCGGCCACTACTTTCAATATTCTCCGTTTCAGTGATGAATTTCCAACAGCAGGTACGGCATTGTGGCGACTGGGGAGCGAAGATCAGCGAATGTGGAAATATTATAGCCGGATATTAAGCAATACTTCAGTGCAACAACAGCCATTTAATTTTGATTCACTCACCACTATTCCAATAACTCAAAATAATGTAGGATTTGAAGGAGAGGGTGAGGTTCTTGATATCATTTTTTCGCCACAACCCGGAAAAATTAATCTCGAAATTGACAGTACAGAAGCAACTCATTGCCGAACAGAATTATGTTCAACTTCCTTCGGGTTATGTAATAAGAAAATTTGCAGAAGATACTACTGTGGGAAAAGGGCATAAGCTAATTCTCACCTTTGACGATGGCCCAAGCGAAGAGTGGACACCTAAAATTCTCAGCATATTAGAACGTGAAAAAGTACCGGCAACATTTTTTGTAGTTGGCATTAATGCAGAACAAAATATTCCGATTCTGCAACGGGAATTTAAAGATGGATTTGAAATTGGCAATCATACTTTCACGCATCACAATATTGCAGACATGAGTCTGCAAAGGGCAGAACTTGAAATGAAACTAACGCAGGCTTCTAATTGAAAGTATTACCGGGCATTCTACTATTTTATTCAGAGCTCCCTACAATGCCGACTCCGAGCCGCAGACTTACGAAGAGCTTGCGCCGATTGAAAGAAGCCGGAATGAAAATTATTTGACCGTCAATGAAAGTATTGATCCTAATGATTGGGCTCCGGGTGTAAGTGCCGACAGTATTTTTCAACGGGTGGTGAAGCAGGTACAAGATGGAAATGCCAGTATAATTTTATTACACGATGCCGGTGGTGACACCCGCAAATCAACCGTGGAAGCGCTCCCCAGGATAATTGATTACTTTAAAAAACAAGGGTATGTTTTTACAACTGTTGCCGACCTGATGGGAAAAACCAAAGATGAAGTGATGCCAAGAGTAGCTTCTTCCCGTGACAGATGGACGAGGAGATTTAATTTTTTCCTGGCAGAAGCAGGATATTGGAGCGGTCATATTTTATTTTCGCTTTTTATCTTTGGCATTTTATTATCAGTTGGCCGGATAATATTGATGGCCGTTTTGGCAAGCATCCAAAAAAGAAAAGATTCCAGGTCGAATGTAATTTCTCCTTTACTTGCTCCCAACAAAAACGATTGGCCTTTAGTTAGTGTAATTGTCCCAGCTTACAATGAAGAAGTAAATGCAATTCGAACCGTAAAAAGCCTGTTGGCGCAGGATTACCCGCAGCTCGAAATTATTTTTGTAGATGATGGAAGCAAAGATGAAACTTATGTCAGGGTTGGAGAATACTTTCTTGCAAATCCAAAAGTGAGGGTTTATACAAAATCAAATGGAGGAAAAGCTTCTGCTCTTAATTTCGGGATACAAAAATCAACAGCCGATTTTGTGGTATGCATAGACGCAGATACACAACTTAAAACAGATGCTGTTACCGAACTTATGAAAAAATTTGACAATGAAAATGTTGGCGCAGTTGCCGGAAATGTAAAAGTGGGCAATGAGATAAATATGATCACCCGTTGGCAAAGCATTGAATATATAACTTCTCAAAATTTTGACCGAAGGGCGTTTGATTTATTAAACTGTATTACTGTCGTTCCCGGTGCCATTGGGGCTTTCCGCAAAGATGCTGTTTTATTGGCAGGTGGCTTTACTACTGATACACTTGCCGAAGATTGTGACTTGACAATGCGATTGCTGCGTCATGATTATGTTATAAGAAATTGTACTTCCGCAATTTCTTATACAGAGGCGCCGGAAACCTTCAGGCAGTTTTTGAAACAACGATTCAGATGGAGCTTTGGTGTTATGCAATGTTTTTGGAAACATCGTGATACCGTTTTTAATCCGAAGTATAAAAGCTTTGGAATGATTGCCATGCCCAATATTTTAATTTACCAAATGATATTGCCCATACTTGCTCCCCTTGCAGATATTATTTTGGTTCTAAGCCTCGTTGCTGCATCCTTCGGCGTAATTGTGGCAAGCATACCTCATATTATTTTATACTATATTATTTTTACTTTTATTGATGTTGCAGGCGCTGCCTTGGCTTTTGCTTATGAAAAGGAAAATCATTTCAAGCTTGTATGGATGCTGCCACAAAGATTAATCTATCGTCAATTAATGTATTATATTCTTATAAAGTCATTCAATAAAGCTATTAAAGGAGAGTTGCAAGGTTGGGGTGCATTAAAAAGAACCGGGAGCGTAAAAGATGTTGCCGTTGTAAAATAATAAATGTTTTATCAATTTTATAATAGCTTTATTAATGTTAGCGATGAGCAATTCAGTGTGTGTTTTGTAATATTATTTTCCATAATCTGTCCGTTAAGAATTTTTATCCTCAAATCAACTTATGAGTTTTCAAAATAAAACAGTATTTATCACGGGAGCTTCACGTGGTATCGGAAAGTCCATAGCATTAAGGCTTGCAAAAGAAGGCGCTAATATCGTGATTGCAGCCAAATCAACCGAAGAGAATCCAAAACTTGGCGGAACTATTTTTAGTGCAGCCAAAGAAGTAGAAGGTGCCGGTGGCAAAGCCCTTGCGGTTCAATGTGACATAAGGTTTGAGGAGCAAATTCAACAGGCTGTTAATAAGGCCGTCGAAACTTTTGGCGGCATTGATATCTTAATAAACAATGCATCTGCAATTAGCCTGACCAAAATTGAACAAACCGAGCCAAAAGCATTTGGATTAATTAATGACATCAATGTAAAAGGAACTTTTTTTGTAAGTAAAGCCTGTATTCCCCATTTAAAAAATGGAACCAATGCACATATTCTGAATCTTTCTCCGCCTATAAATCTTGACCAAAAATGGTTTGCTAACCATCTCGCCTACACGATGAGTAAATATAATATGACGATGATTGCTATTGGCCTTTCTGGTGAACTAAAAAAATACAATATTGCAGCAAATAGTTTATGGCCAAAAACTACCATTGCAACAGCAGCAGTTCGTAATTTGTTAGGTGGAGAAACGCTGATAAAAATGAGCCGTATGCCTGAAATAATTGCCGATGCTGCTTTTTATATTTTAAGTAAATCTTCTAAGGAATGTACAGGAAATTGCTTTATAGATGAAGATGTATTGGCAAGTGAGGGGATTACCGATTTGGAAAAATATTCGATAGAGCCTGGAGCAAAGCTATATACCGATCTCTTCTTATAATGGGCTGCAAAATGTCTTAAGCTTTGGCTGAAATAATTTCTAACAATCGCTCCAAACCTTTACCCATTTTTTCAAATATGTTATCAAATTCTGGTAGCGTACTGCCGGTATATATTACAAACACGACAAGGCTTTTTTTATTTTCTTCCAGTTTGATTGAGAGTAAAGCTTTCTGCAACCGGTATGCTTCTCTCATAAGCCGCTTTATCCGGTTTCTATCGACAGCCTTCTTGAAATTTTTGCTGCTTACAGAGAAAGTTGCCTGCAAATGAGAATAATTTTTTTCAGGCTGTGCATAAATGATCCTTAGAGGGAAATGTGAAAATGATTTTCCTTCTTTAAAAAGAAGCTGAATAAGTTTACGGCTTTTTAGCTTTTCATCCCTTTTAAATGTATATCTGTGCCTTATGGTTACGTTTTTATTCATTAAGAAAATAGCCAAATACTAAAATAAAAAAATAGCCCCGCAAAAGGAGGCTATTCATAAAAATATTTTGGCGTATGTTATTTTTTACTTCCGTGCTCATCAGAAACCGTAAGCTTATGGCGCCCTTTTTTTCTGCGGCTGGCCAACACCTTACGTCCGTTAGCGGTTGACATGCGCTCTCTAAAGCCATGCACACTTTTACGGCGGCGCTTATGCGGCTGGTATGTACGTTTTTTTCCTGGCATTTTATTTTGTTTTTCCTTTAATAAATTTGTTCCAATTCCCAGCCGGGCACCATCCCTGCTGTTTGTGAAAGGGCTGCAAAAGTAAGAAAGTATTTTAGATTTTAAAGGAGCCGCACCATATTTTTTAATGAATTATGAAATCAGGTCTATGTGAGCTGATTTTACGGGCTTACCGAAAAAAATGGCCGAATGCTTATCAAAATCTTTAACAGAGTCGGTTGTATAAAATTGAATTTGGCCATTCTTGCTGCATTTTTCTTCAATTTCCGGATGCCGGACTAAATAATCAACTAAACTGGCGGCTACAATTTCACCTTGCGAAATCAACTGAACATTTGATGGGATATATTTTTTTATTTTATCAACAAGCAATGGATAATGGGTACAGGCGAGCAAAATGGTATCTATTTCATCAGATTTGTCTAATATTTCGTCCACATCCTTTTTAATAAAATAATCTGCTCCTTCAGATGAGTATTCATTATTTTCGACAAGTGGAACCCAAAGCGGGCAGGCGTGTTGGAATACATTTATTTCGGGAAAGAATTTTTCTATCTCAAGCGGGTACGACATGGACTCCACAGTACCGCTAGTTCCAAGGATGCCAATTTGATTTGTTTTGGAATAGTTGCCTATTACTTCTGCACTGGGCCTTATAACGCCCAGTACACGTTTGCCGGATCCAAGTTTTGGAAGATCATTCTGTTGAATAGATCGCAATGCTTTTGCTGAAGCGGTGTTGCAGGCAAGAATTATCAAAGGGCAACCTTTTTGCAATAACCATTTTACCGACTGCAGCGTGTACTCATACACGGTATCAAAAGATCTGTTACCATAAGGCGTCCGTGCGTTATCGCCGAAATAGATATAATCGTATGAGGGCAGCCTATCAACTATTGATTTTAAAACAGTTAACCCGCCGTAGCCTGAGTCGAAAACGCCAATAGGTGAAACATTCCTCATTGTACAAAAATAAACAAGCCACCCCGTTTAAAGGATGGCTTGCGTACATTATTAAATCATTTTATTTTTTTGGAAGTGCAGGCGCCGTGGTTGTTGGCTCTTTCAATCCTAATTTTTTCCTCACCAGAGGTCCTATATCGCTGGTAGGAGGCATATAGATTAAAGCCTCTCTTGGAAATATATACGTATACCCGTTTTCTTTAGCTACATCTTCTATGGCAGCCTGCAATTTCTTTTGTATTGGTAGAGAAAGTTCCTGCCGCTTTTGCTCGAACTGATTTTGAATTTTTTGATCCATTCCGCTTAAATCCTGCACCTGCTTTTGCAGATCGCCTCTTTTTACTTCTTTAAGGCTGGGGCTCATGGTTGCAGAATCCTTATAAAACTTTTGAACAGCTTCATTTAAGGCAGTTTTTTGGTCATCTGCGTTCTTATAAAGCGACTGCTGGTATTCATCCAACTGTTGCTGAACAGTGGCAGCCTCTGGCATTAATTGTATAATTTCATCAGCACTTATATAACCAATTTTCTGTGCGTTTACAATATTAGAGAATCCTAATAACCCTGCTGAAATTAAAACGATTGAGACAAACTTTTTCATTTTTGTTTTTTGTTTGGTATTTGTTTTTTATTAAGTGTTTAAAATCTAAATTTTAGATGCATTATCAAAGTGCTTTCGCATTTATTTAACACCCAGTTCTTTAAGAACATCATCGCTCTTGTCAAGTTTTGGGTCGGCAAATATAACGGTAATTCCTTCACTTTTATCTAAAATAAAATCATATAATTTTTCTACTGCTAATTTTTGAACAGCGTTGTAAACTCTGTCCTGTATTGGCTTTATCAATTCCTGGCGCTTTTTAAAAATATCTCCTTCATAGCCAAAACGTTTTCTTTGCAAATCTTTAAGTGCTTTATCCGCGTTGAATAATTCATCTTCCCTTTTTTTCTTCAGGTCATCACTAAGCATAACTTGTTCGGCGTCATAATCCTTATACATTTTGTCAAGCGCTGCAGATTTTTGATCAATCTCCTGTTGCCACTGGGCGCTAAACTGATCCAGTTTTTCCTGTGCCGCTTTATATTCAGGAAGTTTTTCAAGAATATATTTTGAATCAATCACCGCATAACGTTGTGCATATAAAGTTGAACTCAATACTATACAAGCCAATAATAAAAAAGATATTTTTTTCATAACTGATGATTTATCGCCTTGCTATTCGGGTTCCTGGCCAAGCATAAATGTAAATTTAGCAGCTCCCTTCAATCCGGTATTACCATTTAACCTGTCTAAACCAACGCCGTAATCAAACCCAAGTAGTCCAAACATCGGCAGGAAGAAACGCATACCAACACCGACAGATCTACGCAATTTGAAAGGATTATAATCTTTAAAACTATACCATCCGTTTGCTGCTTCAAAAAAAGTTTCTCCATAAATCGTACTGCTTGCGCTGGTACTAAATGGATATCTCAATTCAAGCGTGTATTTATTAAATATAGTAAAAAAGTTACTTGCAGTACTTATATCAGGATTAACTTTTGGGTCGGAATTATCATAAACAGGGTAACCTCTGTGTGAAATAATATCGTAGCCAAGCAAGCCGTAGTTGTTGCTTAGACCGGCATCACCCAACTGAAATCTTTCAAATGGCGAGGTAATGGTCTTATTAGTGTATCGGCCAAGGAAACCATACTTAGCAGCAGCCTTTAAAACAAACTGTTTGTTTTTATCCGGCCCACGGCCTTTTCCAATGGGCACATACCATTCTGCATTGAAGCGTTCTTTATGAAATTCTACCAACTTATAAATATCTTCTGCCGCCTGATTTTTATAATATGTCGCACTGTTAAACAGCGAGTATGGCGGGGTAAATTGTCCACTCAATACAAAATTAGAACCACCGGTTGGAAATATTGGATTTGGGCCTGCTGAATTACGGGCTAACGTTATTTTAAAACTAAAATTGTTTGAGATGCCACTAGTTAAACCAGGGAAAATGTTATATTTTTTTAATTTGTAGCGTTGATAATCCAGTTGATAAACCAGTGAAAAATAATCGTCTGGCCACTTTAGCTGTTTGCCCAACGCCACGCTGAAACCAGTTGTCTTAATATATGAAGAGTCGGCATAACTGCGGTCGTAATAGCCGAGTGGCGAATATGCGTTGGCATATTTAGTATCATAATAACTTATGGTAAATGAATTTCTCTTCTTGCCTCCGAGCCATGGCTCAGTAAATGAAAAATTGTACGACCTGAATTGCTTTCCGTTACTTTGGCCTCTCAAACTTAATTTCTGGCCATCTCCGCTTGGTAAGGGATCCCAACTTTTCTTATTAAAAATATTGTAAATGGAAAAATTGTTGAAAGTAACACCAAGGGTTCCTGTCAATCCTATACCACCCCCAAAACCGGCTGAGAGTTCCAGTTGGTCAGATGATTTTTCTTCAAGCCCCCAGGTAATGTCAACAGTTCCGTCATCAACATTCGGTACAATACCGGGATTAATTTTCTCTGGATTAAAGTACCCAAGCTGCGATAGTTCCCTTTGGGTTCTGATGATAAGTTCGCGGCTAAACTTATCGCCAGGGATGGTTCGTAATTCCCGGCGTATTACATAATCTTTTGTCTTCTCGTTTCCGGTAATATTTACTTTACCTATCGTAGCCTGCGGACCTTCTACAATCCGAATTTCATGATCAATCGTATCGTTGTAAACAGCGGTTTCAACCGGGTCTATTCTAAAAAATAAATAGCCATCATCCTGGTAAAGGCTGCTAATATCGCCACCTTCCGGGGATGGATCTTTACCTAATCTTTTATTAAGGGTTCCTGCATTATAAATATCCCCTTTTTTTATACCCAGTAATAAAGTGAGCACTGAATCAGAATATTTGGTATTTCCTTTCCAGGTTATATTTCCAAAATAATACCGGTGGCCTTCCCGAAGTTTAACCGCTACATCAACATCGCCATTATCATTATAAGTTGTATCGTCCACAATTACTGCATCCCTAAAACCTAACGAGTTGTAATAATCCAGCAAGCTTTGTTTATCCTGCTGGTACTTCTTGTCATTAAATTTTGCAGAACTTAATTTAAAACGGAAATAGGGATCCAGGAATTCTTTTGTTTTGGATGGAATCAGGTAGCTGTTGGATCGCAAATAATCATTAAATGAAATCTTGTTAGTTTTGCCGGAATCGAACACGTTACCAACAGACGTAGGAAATAAAGTAAGCCTGCTTTTTTCTTTGGTGCCTTTCATCTGCTTTTTCAGCTTCAGTGCACTTACCGATTCATTGCCCGTAAAATAAATATCCTTTATACGAACCTTTCCATTCTTATTGACAACAAATACAATGTTTACGGAATTGGCGGCATTGGGGTCTTTGGTCTCAACAACTTTCACATCCACATTTCTAAACCCCTTATCTATATAAAATTTCTTAATTACGTTAACCGCACTGGTTTTCAAATTTTCCGTAACCCGTGATACTTTGCCTTTAGAAAGGCCAAGTTTTGGAGTAAGATCATCCGCTTCCCCCTTACTCACTCCTTTGAATTTAAAATTGGTAAGGCTAGGTCTATCAGTGATATTAATTTCAACTGATAATTTATTACCTACAAGATTTGTAAAATAAATCTGCACATCAGAAACAAGATTTTGTTTCCACAGATTGGTAATTGCCTTGGAAAAATTATCTCCTCCCGGCAACATCACTTTATCACCCACGGCAAGGCCTGAGATGGAAATAATCAGGTTTGGATCAAACGACTTTGTTCCTGTTACTTTAATGTCAGCAATTATGTATTCCTTCGGTGATTTTGAATTGAAAATATTTTCAAGCGGAACGTTTACTGAAACCGAATCATTAACCTGTGCAGTGGCATTTGTTTTGGCAGTAACAGCTACAACTACTAAGAATAAAATCTTGTAGAACTTCAACATCAAATCATTTTTTATAAGGCGGCAAGATAAAAGCAAATAATTAAAAGTATTTGTTAAATCACCCTTTGTGAAAGGGTTTGCGGGTGATTAGTATGATGAATTGGAAATGAAAACTTTGCACGTGAATTTCTAATTATTTACAATTGACCACTGGTTTTACCAAATCTTCTTTCCCTATTTTGAAAATTGAGTATAGCCTCATATAAATTCTCTTTTCTAAAGTCGGGCCAAAGTGTATCGGTAAAATATAATTCACTATAGGCAAGCTGGTACAACAAGAAGTTACTAATTCTATATTCTCCACTTGTGCGAATCATGAGTTCCGGATCCGGAAATGTTGCAGTACATAAATGTTGACTAAAAACATCATTGTTTATGTTTTCAGGATCAAGTTTGTTACTCTTAACTTCAAGAGCAATATCTTTCACAGCTTCAATAATTTCCCAACGACTGCTGTAACTTAATGCCATTATAAGATTAAGACCTGTATTTGTTTTGGTAGCTTCACATGCTTCCTCAAGTTCTTTTCGCGCTGCTGGCGGCAACATTTTTACGTTACCTATTACGTAAAGCCTGATGTTATTTTTGTTAAGAGTGGATACCTCCTGTTTTATAGTTTGAACTAATAATTCCATAAGGCCCGTTACTTCATCTGGTGGCCGATCCCAGTTTTCAGTGCTAAATGCATAAAGTGTCAGATATTCAACGCTTAATTCAGCGCAACCCTCAACAATATTTCTCACGCTTTCCACCCCACTGTAATGACCAAATAACCTGTCTTGTCCTTTTTCTTTCGCCCACCTGCCATTACCATCCATAATAATTGCAATGTGCTTCGGCAATTTCTTTATGTCTAATTTTTCTTTAAGGCTCATGTTGTTTTAAAATAACCAAGTCAGGCGAAAGGGAAGCCTGACTTGGGCGGCAAAAATAAGGAAATAGTTTAATCCGGCATTTTTGTTAACGATGCTTAATTCATAAACTAATATTCTTAAGATAAATATCTGGTGAAACTATAAACAAAAAAAATTCTTCGGGATGGAGAATCCTTTAAAAAAAATTTAATAGTAGATTTTATAAATTACTGAGCAGATGGACAACGGTAGGAAGTAATATTAAATGAAATGCCAAACTCGGCAATTGCATATGAGTCTTTTTGCTTACTGAATCCGCGCTGACGGCCTTCTATGCCAATGGGAGTTCCCAACTCATAAGACCTGTCCTGCAATTGTGCTGCAACCGAAGAAACAGGAAATTTATCTATTCCCACATAGGTTGTACTAACGTCATCAATATAGTCTGTAGTGGTAAACCGATAAGCTATTTCGAAGGAGAGATTGATTTTTTCAGAGACTGCATACTTAACTCCCATACCCACGGGAATACAAACAGCCATTGTGCCATATTCTTTTCTTCCCTTGTAAAAAGTTTCTCCTTCAGTATCTAATGGCCTTAAAAAATACTTTTGACCATTCAGATACGCGTATGGATCGTAACTAAAAACACCTACGCCAATTGTTGCATAGGGGGTGAAGCTGTGATTAGGATCAGTTGGTTTAAACTCGAAAAAATTAAAATCTCCTCTTAATGCAATTTCAAAAATATTTGTATTAAAGCTAAGGTTCCTGCTGCGCTGGTATGCATTTTCGCTATACTGATCACTATAACCAAGTTGTGCAAAGTGAGCACTTAGGCGAACACCGGCATAATTATTAAACTGTTTTCTGTAAAACGCACCCAATGCAATTTTAGGTCTGTTAAAAGCGGCCCTGTTATTAAGATCTCCAAAATAGTGCGCCGCGCCGGCACTTATACCATACTCCCCTTCCTGAACCGCTTCATATTGCGCTTTGACTTTAATATTAAAAGCCGTAAAAACGATCAGGATTATAAAATATTTTTTCATAATGGGTGCAAAATAAGGATTGTAAACATAGTTGGTAAAACGAAGAAACGCTCTTTTAATTATATATGCAAGTTAAAAATTTGTCATTAATTTCTTTTATCAAGTCCCCAGGATAATTTGTTGCGCAAAGTTTGCAAAAAATTATTTTCATTAAGCCGCACCAGGTTGATATTAAATGTCTCTTTCCGAATGGCCAGCAATACTTCTTTGGTAACTATTTCGCGCCGGCTGTCCAATGTACACAGAAAGCCGTCAGTTCGCCCTTCAACTTCAAAAGAAAGAATGGTATTATCTGGAACCACCAGCGGCCGTATATTTAAATTATGCGGGGAAACCGGCGTGATAACAAAACTGGCAGATTCCGGAAAAACCACCGGACCATTACAACTCAACGAATAACCGGTAGAGCCTGTTGGAGTAGATACAATAAGTCCATCGGCCCAATAAGTGTTTAAGAATTCACCATTTAAATAGGTATGAATTTTAATCATGGGCGAGGTATCTTTTTTATGAATTGTAAATTCATTAAGCGCATACGCAACACCGTTAAACAAAGGCATATTCGCATCAAGATGCAGCAACGTTCTTTTGTCGGGCATATAGGTTCTTTGCACCAATGACTTTACAGCAAGTTGCATTTCGTCTTTACCAATACTTGCCAGGAAGCCAAGGCGTCCATAGTTTATACCTAAAACAGGAATTCCTTTATCGCCTACAAAAGTGATTGCATCCAGTAAAGTTCCGTCGCCGCCAAGGCTTATCAGGAAATCAATATCTTCGAGATCTTCAGGGCAGTTAAAGGTTGAATATTTATACGATATATCGATCGATGAATAAAACTGGTTGAAGAAATGTTGGAATACAACAGGTTCAATTTTATAATGTGCCAGTTCAGTAAGCAATAGCTTTAAGCCATCTTGCTGACTGGCTTCCAATCCACGGCTATAAATTGCTATCCTCATAATATTGCGAAATATCCTTTATAAAATCAAATAAAAGACAAACTTATTTTGTAAAAATAAAGCCTTTTAGCTGAACTGTTTGAAACTGTATTGGGGCTTCAAATTAAAAATGTAAGGGTAATAAAGTCCCTTTTAGCAACCTATGGAAAATTGAATTCAGTTAATAAAACCAGGCGGGTTAAATATCAAGATAATTCATGAGATGCCGGTAGTTGTTGTCAATTTCGTTTTCAAACATTTGTTCGCCGGAGTAATAAGCAATCGTATATTCATATCTTTCGAAAGCAGCGATAATAACTGAAATTTCTCTTTTGTTAAGGTGAATAGTAATCTGCATCAATGAAGTGCCCGGCTTGATGGTAATATTTAAATGGAGAATTACCGCACCATCGCTTTCAACTATTCTGCTAATTTCAGAAATAGAAAAATTGCTCCGCTCCATTTCAAGTACTATCACAGCGCCGGTTTCATTTGCGCCGGAAAAATTACCTAACGCAGCGAGAAGCTCCTGTCCCGCAATAGCACCTACAAACTCATTGGTTTCGGTAACTACCGGAATTATGTTGGTTTGATATTGATTGCTGATAGTAACCGCATTTAAAAAATGCTTGTTGTAGTTAATTGATGCAGGAATAAAATCATTTTGAAAAAATTCAATTGTAATTTTTTTATTTTCTTCATCAAGCAAATCATCCTCGCCAATCATTCCAAGATATTTGTCTTCTGAAATTACCGGCAGATGAGTTATTTTAAAATCGCTCATCAATTGCAAGGCTTTCGAAACGGTATCGGTTAATTGTAATTGAGGCAGAACATTATTGATAAGTTCCTGTGCTAACATGATAGTGATTCTATTAAAACGTAAAAAAATTAACCTGCTATATTATTATAGACAAAAAAAATTAGTGAACTGTTGCAGCAGGCACTTTTAATTTTGAAATAAAGCCGCTGAGAATCTTGTTAAACTCATCTGGAACTTCCATCATGGGAGCGTGACCACACTTGTCAATAAAATGGAGTTCGCTGTTTGGAATGAGCTTGTGAAACTCTTTAGCAACAAAGGGCGGCGTGATAGTATCGTTATTCCCCCAGATTAAACAAGTGGGCTGTTTTATGTGGCTAATTTCTTCACCCAGGTTATTTCGAATAGCCGACTTAGCAAGGGAAATTATTTTAATTACTTTAATTCTGTTATTGGTTATTTCAAAACATTCATTAACCAGTTCTTCCGTTGCCATAGCCGGATCATAAAAAGTAAGCTGAGTTTTTTTCCTGATATATTCTTTATCTCCACGCTTGGGATAGCTATCACCCATGCCGTTTTCGAACAAGCCGGAACTTCCTGTAAGTATAAGAGATTTTATGCGCTCAGGATGTTTTAGAATATAAACGAGAGCAACATGGCCCCCCAGGGAATTGCCCAACAAATGAATATTTTCATATCCGCGGGTTTCAATAAACCGATAAACAAATTTTTGCAAACCTCCTACTGTTGTGTGCAAGAGGTCAAGTTCAAAAAGTGGAAGCATAGGCACGATAACCTTATTGATCTTTCTGAAATGTTCAATCAAATGTTCAAAATTGCTCAAGGCTCCAAATAGTCCATGCAATAAGACAAGTGGTTCACCCTCACCTTCTTCAATAAATTTAAACTTACCGTCTTGTTGAATTTTATATTCCATTGATACGCTACGGCGGATTTGTGATTTTACTTGCAGCTATATAACGCTAAAATAAATGTTTCTATGCAAAAAAATGTCGAAATAATATTTGATTCTGATTTAACTAAATAGATTTATGTGCCAGACTTTCAAAAAAACCTTCTAATTGCGAAAACATGTCTTTAAATACTGGTATAATCTTTCCGAGATTATCGATCACTTTTGGTCCCCAGGGAGATACATATTTATAAACTACAGAACTTTCAATAACATCTGGCTTTAGTAAAAAAATCTTTTCGGCAAAAAACAACAGTACACTAAATATTATCGTATAAATAATAATATAAAACACCATCCCGCCTAAACTATCGAGCCAGCCTAACATGGCCAGGTCAATTGTTTTTTTTATAAGCCTTGCACCTAACCCTACCAGTAAAATTACCACAATAAAAACCAAAAGAAATGAAATAACAGGTAACCATTTTGTAACAGAGCCCACATTTTTACCAAGATATGATGCAACCAGTGCTGATAATTTAAGGGCAGCCGCAAGACCAATTATGAAAGCAAGCAAAGAAAAGATACCAACAACCAGGCCTTTACTTAAGCCTTTATAGATGGCAACAATCATAACAAGCAGAAATGTTATATCAATTATCATGATCCCCTGTTTACAATTATTTTATTCTAAAAGGAAGATTCTGCTCAATTGTTGAAACGCTACTGAACTGCCAGAATTCCCTTTACCACTGCTGCAATAGTTTTACCATCTGCTTTGCCCGCAAGTTGTTTATTAGCCAAACCCATTACTTTGCCCATATCTGCCTGGGTAGTTGCGCCGGTTTCCTTCACGATAGATGCAATAACCACTTTCAGTTCCTCTTCACTCATTTGTTTCGGCAAAAACTTTTCTATCACGTCAATTTCCTCTTTTTCTTTATCCGCAAGGTCTTTACGGTTCTGCTTTTCGTAAATTTCCAAAGATTCTTTGCGCTGCTTTACTAACTTTTGAAGCAATTTAATTTCATCATCATTTTTAATTTCACCGCTAAAACCTTCTGAAGTTTTGAGGTTAATAATTGCTGCTTTAATTGCACGTAAAGACCTCAAAGATTTTTCATCCTTGGCAAGCATTGCTGTTTTTAACTCAGTCATTACTTTTTCTTCTAAACCCATTTTATATTCAATTTAAAATATTACTAATGATAATTTTCTATCACTATCCCCGCAAAATAAAATTGTTTTATTTGTTTCTTTCTTTTTCAATTTCAATAAACTTTTTATGAAAATCTTTTGCAAAAGTCTTTATGTCATTAGTTAACACATCGTATTTGGTGGCCCTTTGAAACGTATCGGCCATCGTGGTAAATAGCTGGAAATAAAAATCAGCCATTTCATCCACCATCATATCTTTTGTCCACAAATCAATGCGCATTGCAGATTTATCAATTGCATCCCAGAATGCAACAAACATTGCTTTTGCTTTTTGCGGAGACTCGGCAGTGCTGCCGCTTGCACTCCATGTTATTTGCTGAGGAACTTTTTGTGTATCGAGCTGAACGGTGATGTTTATTTTAGATTCTGTCATAAGAAGATGCAAATTAATACTATTGAGGGTTTCAATAATAATGATGTTTATAAATTAACCTGAAATATATTACACAATAATTTTTTCAATGTTTTCCCAAAGAAGCTTTTGCGGTAACATCCCAATTAAATTTTTCCGAAATAATTTTTCCTTTGGCGATTAACTCATTCCTCAAATTTTCATCCCTGAAAAGCTGCATCATTTTAACCGCCACTTCTTTAAAATTTTCAACGTCGGCATATAGCGCAGCATCACCAAATATTTCCTGCATTGCGCCCTTCGCAGAACAAATCACAGGAACACCGCATTTTATTGCCTCTAACGGTTGTGTTGTAAAGCCGCCAAAAAGTGAAGGATCTACCATGGCATAAGCGGCGGCTATCATTTTTATTCGTTCCTCAATAGATGGATCTTTCAAAATTTTCACTTCATCCTTAAACATAAACAGGCTAGGCTTTCAAAAAAATGGTTGCTTTTCCATCCAGGCTTTCCTGCAATTAATAATTGCATGCTGCTTTTTTGCCTCTTTTTAAACGCCGAAAATGCTTTCAATAAATTCAATAAATTTTTATTGGAGCCAATTTCGCCCTGAATAAATAAAATACTCATTGCCGCCAGTATATTGCGATTTTACTTTTTCTTTTTCTTCATAACTAATTTCTCTGCAATTTTCATTGACTCCCTTATAAATAATTTTTATTTTATCTGCATTGGTTTTGTAATGCTTAATTATTTCCCGTTTGGAAAATTCTGAAAGAGCAAAAATTGTATGCGCTTTTTTTATACTCTTCGGTATAAATGTTTTATAAAATAATCAAACTGCTTGCTTTTAAAAATAGAAGGTTGATGTATGAAACTAAGATCGGCAACAACAATACATTGAGGCACTCTGGTAGCAAGCGAAGCAATTCCATCGAAGCTTATATAAACATCTGCTTTGTATTTTTTTAATATTGCAGGAATTTTAATGTTATACCATAAATACCAAAGCGCAGCCCTTTTATTTTGCTGACCGATTACAACATTTGTTACATTTTCAAATGAAGTTATTGTGTCAATTAATTTCGTCTCAGAAATTAGAACGAAGGTGTGCTGCGGCTGGAGTTTTATTATTCTGCTGAAAGCTTCAATAACAAAATTATCGTCTTCGGTCAATTCATCTCTCCCGGTAATCTTTGTATTAACTGCAATAACCATCTAATGGCGGAGATTTTTAAATTGTCGTTATGAGATCGATAAAAAAATATAGATAACAATTAGTGAATGATATAAACCAGGAAAACATTCTTACCTCAATACTTTAAGTTTTACCGTTTCGATGCGGGTTTCGCCCACACTTAAAATATCAAACTGATAATCATCTATAATAATGCGGTCTTTTTGACGCGGAATAGATTCGTGCTGGCTGATGATATAACCGGATAATGTTTCAGTTTCCTCATTTTTCCTGAATTCCATTTTATATTTTTCCGCCAGGTAATCAAGTTCCAGCCTGCCACTTAAAATATATTCGTTGGTCGAAATTTGTTTGTCAACAAATTCTTCATTCGTATCGTATTCATCTTTAATGTCTCCAAAAATTTCTTCCAGCAAATCTTCCATTGTTACAATACCTGCCGTGCCGCCAAATTCGTCGATAACCCAGGCAATACTCTTTCTTTCTTTACTGAATTTATCAATGAGGTCAGTAGCACTCATGCTTTCGGGTATGGTGGGTATGGGAAGCAAGATAGAGCGAAGGCTCTGAGGATTTCTGAACATATCGAGCTGATGTATATATCCCTGGATGTTATCAATATTACCATCGTACACAACCAGCTTACTCAACTTGGTGTCTATAAAACGAGCCTTCACTTCGGGAAGTGACGCATTGATGTTGATAGATTCGATTTCTTTTCGGGGAATAAGACACGCCCTCACTTTAACATCGGATAATGACAATACATTTTCGAACAATTCATTATTCATTTCTTCATTATCGTCTGGGTCATTCATATTGCTTTGCTGAATAAAATGTTCCAGGTCAATTTTGGTGAAGGCTTCATTCTTATTTTGCAGCTTTACATTAAATACATATTTGAGCATCCATTCTGCAATGTTTACAAAAAAGGAAGCCAGCCATGCAAACATGGAATAAAAAAACTTTACAATAAAAGTTATGAAACTACTTCCCGTTACTTCTTTATTCGTCGCCCTGAATAATGCCTTAAAAATAAATTCAAAAATTAAAAGCAATAATGTTGAAATGATTGTCTCTACGCTAAGCTTTATAAATGGATTGGAAATGCCCCAGTATTTCCATACGCTGTTAAGTATGTTACTCCAAAGCAAACCATATATTACCATTAAAATATTTAACGCAATCAGCGTAGTACCAATAAACCGTGACGGGTTGTCCATAAACGCTGCCCAGGTTCTGCCAGGATAACTTCCTTGTTTTTTTCTTAGTTCAATAGATAGCTTATTTACTGAAACAAAAGCAATTTCTATTCCGGCAAAAAACCCGATAAGTACAAGGGAAACTGCAATGGCAATAATTGAATTCCAGTCCATATTACAAAAATATAAAAATTGTTCAAAGGTCTCCTTACGGAGAAATTGATCGCTTATTTAAAATTATTCCTTAGCCAGAAATGAGGCTACTATCTTTTCGGCATCGAGGCAGGCGGTTTGAAAATCCTCGTTAGTAATTACATTTTCGAAATGTTTTTTAAAAGTCATTTCGTAGGATGACTTATTGATTCTTGCCTGCAGCGATTCTTTTGTTTCTGACCCACGCCCCTGCAATCTCCTTTTTAGTTCTTCAGAAGATGGTGCTTGTATAAAGACTGCCATTGTATTTACAGGGTATTGCTGCTGTACATGAATAGCACCCTGTACATCTATATCAAGAACCGGAACTTTTTGCAATGCCCAGATGCGTTCAATCTCCGATTTTAACGTACCATAATATTTGCCTTCATATACCATTTCCCATTCAAGAAATTCTTTATGATGAATTTTTTCTGTGAATTCATTTTCAGAAATAAAATAATAATCTTCTCCATTCTTTTCATTATCCCGGGCTTTTCTTGTTGTTGCAGAAACTGAAAACGACAATTGAGGAAACTGCGTCATCAAATATTTTACAATAGAAGTTTTTCCGGCGCCTGATGGAGCAGTTATAAGAATCAGTTTGTTATATTTTTTGTCCATGTCTTTACTTATTGTCAATGGTCATTTATCTTTGTAGCTGTGTTGGTGCTGTCATCAATGTCAATTGACCATTGACCTTTTGACTTTTGCTATTGCCTCACAATCTGTGCACCTAACATCCTTAATCGTTCATCAATATTTTGATAGCCTCTGTCAATTTGCTCAATATTTTGGATGATACTTTTTCCTTCTGCACTCAAAGCCGCTATGAGCAAAGCAACACCTGCTCTTATATCAGGGCTGCTCATTTGTATGCCTCTTAACTGATTTTTTCTTTCAAGTCCAATAACCACTGCCCGGTGCGGATCGCATAAAACGATGTGGGCACCCATCTCAATAATCTTATCTACAAAAAATAACCGGCTCTCGAACATTTTTTGGTGAATAAGCACACTACCTTTTGCCTGCGTTGCGACAACCAAAACAATACTTAGCAAATCAGGCGTAAAGCCCGGCCAGGGATGATCAGAAATAGTCAATACAGATCCATCCAAAAACGTTTGTACTTCATAAATATCCTGCTCAGGTATATGAATATCATCACCTTCAAAATTGATTTTAATCCCAAGCTGAAGAAATTTTTCCGGAATAACTCCTAAATGATCAATGCCTGCGTTTTTTATTATTATATCGCTTTGGGTCATTGCTGCAAGCCCAATAAAAGAACCTACTTCAATCATATCAGGGAGAATGGTGTGTGAAGTTCCATGCAATTCTTCAACCCCGTTCAATTGTAATCATGTTACTTCCTATACCCGAAATTTTTGCACCCATGCTATTCAGCATTTTACAAAGCTGTTGTATATACGGTTCGCAGGCAGCATTGTAAATGGTTGTGATGCCTGTAGCCATAACAGCAGCCATAATAATGTTCGCCGTTCCCGTTACGCTTGGCTCATCTAACAACATATCAATTCCTTTCAGGTGCGATGTTTTTAAAAGAAAAAAAGATGCATCATCGTCGTAGTCAAAATGGGCGCCCAATTTCTGAAATCCAACAATGTGTGTATCCAATCTTCTGCGACCAATTTTGTCACCACCGGGTTTTGGCACATAAGCTCTCTTAAATCTGGCAAGCATGGGGCCCGCAAGCATAACGCTGCCGCGTAAACGCCCGGTCATTTTTCTGAAAACAGGCGAAGCCAGGTAATCAATGTTTATGGTAGCGGCATCAAACGTGCAGGAATGTCTGTCAATTCTTTCAACCACTACACCCAGTCCTTGCAATAATTCAAT
The DNA here is from genome assembly GCA_963792025.1 of uncultured Chitinophagaceae bacterium. GTDB lineage: Bacteria > Bacteroidota > Bacteroidia > Chitinophagales > Chitinophagaceae > Ginsengibacter. Next base: position 72,872 of record CAWBUS010000001.1, read on the forward strand.
TTGGAGATTTACATCAATGATATCAGGGATGTTATGGATAGTAACTTTTTCCGCAGTTAGCAAAACTGCCGAAATTACCTGCAATGCCTCATTCTTGGCTCCTTGCGGCGTTATTGATCCGGTCAATTTTTTTCCCCCTGTAACTTCAAATGAACCCATCCCAATTTATTTTTCGTGGATAACAAAAATAAAACCCCGGCAATATATAAAGGCCGGGGTTGCAAACTTATTTTTTATTTAATAAAAAGTAGCTTAATATCTTTTTTTAGAAAATTTATTACGATTGTTATTGCGATTGTCTCGTCCTCCCTGGTTATCTCTCCCCTGGTTATTACGATTGTTGTTGCGACCACCAAAATTCTTTCGGTATTTACCGACGTTACTTACAAATTCTTCGCGGCTATTATCAACACGGTGTTTTATAAAAGGGCGATTGTTGAATTCCAGTTCGCCTTTTGTAATAGAACTAAGTTCCGTTTGTATGTTATCATCATGAACGAGTTCTTTATGCCAGTTACTATAAGTAAGCTTCATATAGTAAGCAATAGCATTAGCAAATCCCTGGCGCTTTTCGCTGTCTTCTTCCTTAAGGCTTTATCAATAACTATTTCGATGTTTTTTCCAAGATGATTGTATTTGGGATACCTTTTAGGATAGGCCAACTGCTCCGGTTTTGCTTTTAAGGTTTCACGTGTTGGTATCGGATAAGGACTATCAACATCCAGCTTAAAATCGCTTATTAAAAAAAGATGATCCCATAATTTATGCCGGAAGTCTTCGACATTTTTTAAATGAGGATTTAAAAAGCCCATTAATTCGATAAGGGCATAAGCATTTTTTTGCCGCTTTTCCCTGTCTTCAAGAGTTAAAACATACTCCACCATTTTCTGTATATGGCGACCGTATTCTCTTATGACAAGATGGTTACGGGTAGTATTATATTCCATGTTTTCAACGTTTTCCATAAAGCAAATGTATCAATTTAATATTTAGGTTACAAGGTGTGCCCGCATTTTAGATAATTATTGGGCTTTATTGGGAGGATTTTTAATAAAATATTTGCGACAAATCAAAAATGCAATCAAAGCTCCGACTGAGTCTGCGGCCCAGTCGAGGAGTTCAAAGTCCCTGCTGGTTACATAAAATTTTTGAATGAATTCTATTAATAAACCAAAAATGCTCGCGGCTAAAGCGATCTTGATAAAGTAAAAGATTCTTTGCTGTGTCGAAAAGTGCGATCGATAAAAAGGCCAGCTAAATAGAAATGTTAATCCGCCAAACATTCCGGCATGCACCCATTTATCAAAATATATTCCATCAAGCCATTGTATTCGAGGCACATCTTTCCCTGGCATGCAAGTAAGAACTAGCACAACAAAAAACCAGGCAATGCCTGGCAGAAATTTTTTTACCGGAATTCTTTGCATATTCTTTTAAACGTATCAGGCAACAACTTTCTTGTATGCTTCCGCATCCATTAGTTTACCAACATCGTCAATGTTATCTACTTTCATTTTTATCATCCAACCATCACCATATGGATCTGAATTTACTTTTTCCGGTTCCGATTCCAAAATCGGGTTCAATTCTGTAATCGTTCCGGAAACAGGAAGAAATAAATCGCTTACAGTTTTTACTGCTTCCACCGTTCCGAAAATAGCTTCTGCAGCGAGCGTTTTTCCCTTTGTTTCAATTTCAACATATACGATATCGCCAAGTTCATGTTGCGCAAAATCGGTAATGCCAATGATGGCGATATCACCATCTAATAACACCCATTCATGATCTTTTGTGTAGCGAAGGTTTTCAGGAAAGTTCATTTTTCTTTTTTATTATTAATAATTAAATGCGTCGCAAATTAATATTTTCCGGTTAATGAATCATTTTACTAAGGTTATTTTCATTCTTATATTTTTCAAAGGCCGGTTGTTTTCGTCTGTTGGCACATCAGCAATTTTCTTGATTACATCTAATCCACTTATCACTTCACCAAAAACAGTATAGTTCATATCAAGAAAAGGGGTTCCGCCAACGGTACGGTAAATAACCCTGTGATTTTCCGGGATTTTTATTTTCAGTTTTTCCTCCATTTTATTCATCTGATCGTCGGTAAAAGTCTTTCCTTCCACAATATAAAATTGTGTTGAGCTGCTTCGTTTTTGGGGGTTATCCGCATCCGCTTCTCTTGCCGCTGCCAAAGCGCCTCTTTTATGAAATAATGAAGTATCAAATTCAGCAGGCAATGTATATTTTAAAGAACCTTCTCCCAGCAACTGTCCATCTTTGGCATGTTTACTTTCCGGATCTCCACCTTGTATCATAAAATCTTTAATAACGCGGTGAAATAAAAGGCTATCGAAAAAATGTTGCTTGACTAATTTGATAAAATTATCACGATGCAAAGGTGTTTTGTTGTATAGTTTCAAAACCATCGTACCATAATCAGTTGTTATCATTACCTTTTTTGACTTTGTCTCTTTAACCGATGCGTTCTTTGAGGCAGAACAGGAAATAATCGTCAGCAAAATTGCGGCATAAAATATTTTTCTCATCATAATTTTAATAATCGGCAAATGAGTTATTAGCTTCTTCAAAGTAAAGTAATATATGATCTTTTAGAAAATTTTCCTGTTCAATCATATTGTATTGTGGCAATGCTTTTAACTGTTGAAAATGAGGCCAGCCTTCATCATCGTGACTATCAATTTTGTAATATCCACTTTGAGCAAGCAAAGAACATACCGCAACATGCATCAGATCCTGTTTTTGTTCTTTCGAAAATTTCTTTTTCAGGTTACGCACTTCCTGTACACCAATTAAAAAAAGAATGGATTCAACATCAGGCTTTTTGCCAAATTTTTTCATGAATTTTTCTTCGAGTTTCCACCAACGGCTTTGCAGATCGTCATTCGCATCCATAATGCTGCAAATCTAATTGTATTTGCCATCTTTGTTTTTAAAATGCGGAAACATGATTTATAATATCGAAAAAAATAACTACCTGATTTCAACGGATAAAAATAAAATTGACATTGACTATGTTCATGGCTTTTTGTCAAAATCTTATTGGTCTCCGGGCGTGCCTGCCAGAATTGTAAAAAGGGCAATGAAAGGCTCTCTTTGCTTTGGAGTTTATAATAACGATAAACAGGTTGGTTATGCAAGAATGGTTACGGACAAAGCAACTTTTGCATACATGGCTGATGTTTTTATAGATGAAAAACATCGTGGAAAAGGTTTGGCAAAATGGCTAGTCGAAATCAATATTGGCACATCCGCAGTTACAAGGTTTAAGAAGAATATTGCTGGCAACAAAAGATGCACATAAATTATATGAACAATGTGGTTTCACATCTATCAACAATCCTGAAAGATATATGGTATATAATCCCTCTGCGTATAAAAGCAAATAGAAGTATTTTCGCAAAAAAAAATTTTATAGATGTTACAGGTGGCGTTTATTAGTAAGAATATAGAATTAGTAAAGCAAAGATTAGCAATAAAATATTTTGCAGACTCAATTATTGTCGATAAAATAATTGAACTGGATGATGAAAGATTAAAAAATTACAAGATGAAATTGAAGAAACCCAAATGCAAATAAATTCCGAATCTAATCAAATAGGTCAATTGATGTCATTTAAGAGTAATAAAAGGATGATGCAGAAAAAATAATAGAAGAGGGAACCTAATTGAAAACAGCGCGTTAGTCAAGGAAAAACCGGATTTCGACAAAAAACAAATCGTTGGAAGAAAAATTAATTTTAATTCCTAACCTTCCTCATGTTTCTGTTCCGAAAGGAAAGACACCTGAAGAGAATGAAGTAGTAAGAGAAGGCGGACAAAAACCAACGCTTGGTAAGGAAGCTGTACCACATTGGGACCTTGCTAAAAAATATGACCTCATCAATTTTGAATTGGGAAATAAAGTAACCGGGAGCGGGTTTCCTTTTTATAAAAACAAGGGAGCAAAACTGCAGCGGGCACTTATACAATATTTTTTAGACTATAATACCGGTGAAGGATACACGGAGTATCAGCCGCCTTTGATGGTGAACGAAGCCAGCGCATACGGAACAGGTCAATTGCCAGATAAAGAAGGTCAAATGTATTTTGCAACATTAGATAATTTTTACCTGATACCAACGGCCGAAGTTCCTGTAACTAATATTTTCCGCGATGAAATTGTAAAGGAAACTGAACTTCCATTAAAGATGACGGCATACACGCCATGCTTCAGACGAGAAGCCGGAAGCTATGGTAAAGATGTGCGTGGTTTAAATCGTTTGCACCAGTTTGATAAAGTTGAAATCGTGCAGTTGGTTCATCCGGATAAAAGCTATGAGATGTTGGAAGAGATGGTAAACCATGTTGAAAAGCTTTTACAAAGCCTCGAATTGCCTTACCGGATTCTTCGTCTATGCGGTGGCGATATGAGCTTCGCTTCTGCGCTTACTTACGATTTTGAAGTATATAGCGCTGCCCAGCAAAAATGGCTCGAAGTAAGTTCTGTTAGTAATTTCGAAAGTTTTCAGAGTAACAGGATGAAGATTCGGTTTAAGCCTGCCTTGCCGGTAGGCAGGAATTCTGACAATAAAACACAATTGGTGCATAGCCTAAATGGATCGTCATTGGCTTTACCAAGAATAGTTGCGGCTCTCCTGGAAAATAATCAATATAGTGGCGGGATAAACTTGCCCAAAGTTTTGCATAGTTATTTTGGCGCTGCAGAAATTAATTAACGGGGCACATTAGCACTGCCAGAAAATGTCGGCTAATATTATTCTCCATAAGAACTTCACTCTTTTAATTGCGTCTGCATTTTAATTGGCAACAGCTCTGTAGCCATTTTTTACCGTTCACACAAGAAAATTTTCAACTCATCTATATCCTTCTTCGCAAAGCTGGCTAATAAAAATATTTTTGCCCCCGATTTAATTCACCTCTATCAAAACTTAATATAGATTATGAAACAGACTAACACAGTCTATCATACTAATTTCTCTTACTATTTTTCTTTTGCGCAAGATGCAGCGCAAGTTTCGGGAAAGATTACCGGGTGATAATAATAAGCCACTGGCTGCTGCAACAGTCAGCTTGTTAAAAGCCAAAGATTCTTCTTTGGTAAAAACTGCGATAACAAATAGCAGCGGTCTTTTTAAAATCCTATCAGTAAAAGCCGGAAACTATTTTATTTCCACAACATCCGTAGGATATTTAAAAAATTCTTCCGCAATTTTTAAGATATCGGACGGTGAAGATTTCACTGCCCCGGTTCTCTCATTGTCGCAAAGCAGTAAGTCGCTTTCAGCAATCACTATCCAGGCAAAAAAACCAATGATTGAAGTAAAAGCCGATAAAACAATATTCAATGTTGAAAATAACATTAATGCCACTGGCAGCAATGCGTTTGAGTTACTTCAAAAATCGCCAGGTGTAACAACAGATAAAGACGATAACATCTCTATGCAGGGAAAGAATGGAGTAAAAATCTATATTGACGGAAAACCTACTCAAATGGGTGGAGCAGACCTTGCTGCTTATTTACGATCTATTAATTCTGCAGATATTGAATCGATAGAGATGATCACCAATCCTTCTGCAAAATATGATGCTTCAGGTAATGCCGGCATTATTAATATCAGGCTAAAGAAAAATAAGAACTATGGTACAAATGGAAATATCGCAAGTGGAGTAGCTTTTGGACATACGCCGAAATATAATAATTCCCTTAGCTTAAATTATCGCAATAAAAAGATAAATATTTTCAGCAATTATAGTAACAATTATGGCCACTATAGAAACCTATTCAACTTGTACCGGGTTCAGAATGATAGCACCTACGACCAGCACAGCATCAACCTTAATAACAATAAAAGTAATAATGTAAAGGCCGGTATTGATTATTATATTAATAGTAAAAATATTATCGGAGTAATGGTTACGGCTAATTTTAATATGAGCAGCAGCAGTACTTCAAGCAATACCGTTATAAGCCCAAATAATACCGGTATCCCCAACAGAATTTTATATGCCAGCAATGATCTGCCCGGCACCAGGAATAACATCGATTATGATATTAACTACCACTATGCTGATACTTCGGGAAGAACGCTGGATGTAGATGCCGACATAGTAAATTTCAGGCGTACGGGAACCAGTTATCAACCAAATTATTATAGAGACCCTTTTACAAACGATTTATTGGATGAAAAAATTTACAGGAACAACACTCCAACAAATATTGATATTTATACTGCTAGGATTGATTATGAACAACCTTTCTATAAAGGGAAATTAGGATTTGGAGGAAAGATAACAGATGTGAAAACAAAAAACACTTTTGATTTTTATAACGTATACGGTAGTACGAACGTAAAGGATATGGACCTCAGTAATAAATTTAATTATGATGAAAATGTGAGAGCATTGTATGTAAACTATAATCGCCCTCTCAGCAAAAAAACAACGGTACAGGCAGGTGTGCGTATGGAAAATACATCAAGTGAAGGAGATTTAATAAGCCAGGTTCCGCAACCAGATGATACCGTGAAACGTAATTACACGGATTTTTTTCCTAGTGGCGCAATTACTTATACACTTAACCAAAAAAATTCTTTTAACTTGAGTTATAGCAGGCGAATAGATCGACCAAGCTACCAGGACTTAAATCCTTTTGAAAACAAACTGGATGAATTGACCTACAGGAAAGGAAATGCATTTTTAAATCCGCAATACACCAATAGCTTCCAGTTATCGCACACATTTTTGTATAGATATGTTACTTCAATAAACTACAGCCATATCAAAGATTATTTTGCGCAGATTATTGATACAGTAGCAAATAAAACTTATATCACTCAAAAAAACCTGGCGCAACAAAATATATTCAGTCTTAATTTCAGCGCACCGGTAAAGATTGCAAAATGGTGGAATTCTTTTGCGACGCTCAATGCATATCACTCTGCGTACAAAGCAAACTTCGGCACCGGTAAAAAAATTAATGTCAATGTGGATGCGCTGTCTTTATATACGCAACAGACATTCAGTATTAAGAAAGGACCAACTTTTGAACTGTCAGGATTTTATAATTCGCCTTCGGTTTGGGGTGGAACTTTTAAAAGCAGCGCTATAGGATCGGTTGACGTAGGTGTTCAACAAAAATTACTTAAGGGCGCCGGCACAATCAAAGTAAGTTTCACTGACGTATTAAATACATTACACTGGAAAGGCATCAGTGACTACGGAGGAAGCCATCTTGAAGCAAGCGGGCATTTTGAAAGTCAGCAATTGAAAATAAATTTCTCGTATCGGTTTGGTAATAGCCAGGTGAAGGCTGCAAGACAACGAAAAGCCGCTGCAGAAGACGAGAATAAAAGATTGAACAGTTCGGGTGGTATTGGCCAGTAGTCAAGTACGTAAGGTGAATTGTTCAAGGGTTGCCCTATAATATTACAAATGAAAAAGCGATTATGAAAATTCATAGTCGCTTTTTCAGCTCCCCCTTCAGGACTTGAACCTGAGACCCTCTGATTAACAGTCAGATGCTCTAACCAACTGAGCTAAGGAGGAATATCCATTCTTAAAATGGGTGGCAAAAATAGCCATTTTTAGTATGTAACAAAAATTGATTTAAAACTATTTTAGCCAACTAAAAAGGCCGTGTTCTTCAATTCCTAAAAAAATACCTTCTTCATTTACTTCAACCGGATAAATTTTTAAATAATATCCCTCACCTGTCACGTCTCTTCCATTTTCAATATTGAAAGCGTATCGATGTATGGGGCAAACAATATTGTCATTCTTATCCAGGAACCCCTCTGACATGTCGCCGCCCGCGTGAGGACATTTTGCCGCACAGGCTGCTAAACCCTTTACAGTTTTTGCAAGACAGATATTTTTTCCTCCTGCTTCAACTTCCATTATATTGTTCTTACCAAATTGAAGTTCGTTTATTGTATCTGCAATCTTATACCATTTGTATTTCTTCATGCATAAATATATTTTCTCCGATAATTAGAGTGGTAAAAGAGAATTTTTTGGCCAATAGTTTATATGCATTTTAATAAAAAAATTCAGCTTTATACGGATATCTCACCTGGTACATAGTTCTAACATTGTTTAAAACAGTTTGCCTTAACTCAGAAATATTTATTTTTTCTGTAGCCGAAATAAAAACACATTTGCCTTCAGTTTGCACTTGCCATTTATCTTTTAGTTCACGCAACAAATCTTGCTTAACTTCAGGCTCAAGCCATTCATCAAATGTAATTTTTTCGTACTCGTCCATTTTATTAAACACGATAATAATGGGCTTGTCATCGCTTTTTAATTCATGTAACGTCTTATTTACAACTGCAAGTTGCTCTTCAAATTGCGGATGAGAAATATCAACCACATGTAATAAAATATCAGCTTCCCTTACTTCATCTAAAGTACTTTTAAAACTTTCAATAAGATGATGTGGAAGTTTTCTTATAAATCCAACGGTATCGCTTAAAAGAAAAGGCGTATGTCCAAAAACTACTTTCCTGGTCGTCGTATCTAATGTCGCAAACAATTTATTTTCTGCAAAAACATCACTCTTGCTAAGCAGGTTCATAATGGTTGATTTACCAACATTAGTATAACCAACAAGTGCTACTCGTATAAATTCGCCCCTGTCTTTTCGTTGTGTAAATGCCTGCTTATCTATTTCGTTTAAGCGTTTTCGTAAGAGGCTGATTTTTTCTTTCACGATTCGCCTATCCGTTTCGATTTCAGTTTCGCCGGGGCCACGGGTTCCTACACCACCGCCCTGCCGTTCAAGATGTTTCCACATCCCTTTAAGTCGTGGTAAAATATACTGATATTGTGCCAGCTCCACCTGAACTTTTGCCTGGGCGGTTTTTGCCCGTGAGGCAAATATGTCAAGTATCAGATCACTCCTGTCAATGGTGGTTACCTGGAGTTCCTTTTCAATATTGGTAATTTGGGATCCTGTGAGTTCATCGTCGAATATAACCAGAGTTACATTTTTTCTTGACACATAATTTCTAATTTCTTCGAGCTTACCTTTTCCAACAAATGTCCGGCTATCGGGATGGGGAAGTTTCTGGGTAAATATTTTTAGGGTATTTGCCCCGGCAGTTTCTGCTAAAAATTTAAGTTCTTCAAGGTATTCATTTTCGAGCGCCTCGCTTTGGTCTTGTTTTATAACACCTACCAGTACTGCGTCAATCGCCGAATCGTTTTTTATTTTTTTTTCTATCAAATCAAATATTTATTGGCAAAAATAGCAAACGATTTTCTTAACTGGCCGGGTTAAAACCCCGGAAATAATAAAGTAGTAGAAGTATTTACAGGCCGCTTATTGTAAGACCCACCTGGTAAAGATGTAATGCAGGGCCAGCTCCTGCTTTCAAAATCGTATTGAGTTGATAAGCCCCAAAAAGAGATAAAATGCCGTAACCTACCCTGGCAGTCGCAATGAAACGTGTGCCATTAATAAAATGCTTACTGTTTTCCTTTTCAGTATAGTTGTTGATTGCATTATTATTTTTATCCTGCAGCGTTTTACCCTTGGTATGTACGTTTACCAAAGTTCCTATTCGGGCGCCCAATGCAACTTTAAAACTCTTATTAGGTTCTAAAGGTTTTGATGAGTACCTGAATTCAAGGGGAATTTCGAGAAAGCCAGTAGCTAATTTATATCGCTTAAAATGACTGGTCGAATCCACGGGAATAAAAGGCAAGGTTGGTGAAACAGCTTTGAGATCGATGGTCTCTCTCTTGAAAAAAATATTGCTTGTGCTTATACCAAGTCCGAATCCGATACTGTATTTGGGCGACGATTTAAAAGGTTTATCCAGCATAAAATATGCATTAAATCCCCGGGACAATCCTTTCTGGTGGCTTTTAATGCTATCGGTCATTCCAGTCCAATGATCCGATGAAAGCTGTATCAAAAGATGATCATTGGGCCTGTTGTTAACAACAATTTTTTTTGTTTTTGGACGGGCCGGAGATGTAGTATCCTGTGAAAAACCGTAAGAAAATAAGAAGCAGCAAAATACTACAAAAGCAATTTTCATCATAAATTCTGTTAAGTTGGCAAATGTATTTGTTACATGGTTAAAGAAAGGTTAAACAATAAAGGAGTGTTTTCAAAACTAGTGAACCTGAATATTCTCTGTTTAGTTTTGAAAACTATAGGCTGTATCTGTTAAGATAATTGCAGCTAATTAACATAGATAATAGACAAATATGGTGGCTTAATTACGCGTAATGCCTCCTTGTTTCACCTTAATATCTTCAAGCTTTTTTTGTAAGGCATCTATTTTTTCCTGTGTACTTGTAATGTCGCCATTATGAGTGTTATTTCTCGCTTCAAGCCCTGTAGCCTCTGCCGAAGAAGCTTTTCGTGATTTCCTTACATTTTTCTTAATGGATTTATTGTCCTTCTTAATATCTTTCTCATAATGTTTAATCTGCTTCAGAATATGGGATGTTTCATCTCCGTAGTACTTATTTAAAAACTCAACACTAAAATCGTTCAGCAATTTTTTCATTCCATCAAATTCTTTTGCATAGTTATCAGGACCTATAAAAAAATCGTAGCCGAACGACATAAAATATTTCATGTCGGAACCGCCGGCAATATCTGTAATTCTCGCGTATATATTCATACGCTTATCGGAAATACTATTGATCGTAACATCCCGGGAACTTACGAGATCTTTATCTGTCAAAAGCCCGATGCCTTTTGTTTTTATTTTATAATTCTTTTTAAGAAACTTACTCCATCCTTTCTTTACAGTTTTAGGGTCAGCATCATAACTCACACTATAACATGGCCTGAGTTTATTTTCGAAAGTGATGCTTGTAGTATCAATATGGTACGTTTGCGCGGTTAATTTAACTGAAATAAGAACTGTTATGAAGAACAACAATTTTACCTTTTTCATATGCGTATTATGTTTGGTAATTAAATATCTATCAATAAAATGAATGATTCAAATTTTTAATTTATTCGGCATAAAAATCTTTTCAAATATTCATGAAACCTGTTAAGATTTCTCAACTGCAGCAGTTAGAAGTTTGAGCAGTTTCTTCTTTTAATTTGCTAAGATATTGTAATAAAGTAATTCCCATTTATTCAATTTTTGGGGCGCCCCTACAATTGTAACTACGGTTATCAGCCGTTATAGAGTCGTGGTGTATTAATCGAAATATTTCGCTTTTGTACAACAATACTGCTCTTTTAAATGCACAATATCTTTTTTCAAAATTGTCAGATGAAGAGACAATGATGATCTTCGGCAGATTCAAAATTCGCGTTATTTTTCTATCAGGCGTTCCGCATCTCCCCATTGTTTGACCCGGCTATAAAGCCAAAGCTACCAGATATTCAAACAGACTTTACCGGATAAAATTCCAGGCTATTTTAGTATTCTTTAAAAAGTAAGAGACTGCACTAATTGTTTTATCTCAGGTAGATTTTTTTTGTGGAATTTAAATACAAAAAAATGAAAACGATAATCTATGTTCTTTTATTAATTATTACGATTAAGCCGAATTCGTATGCTCAAAGCATTGCCGTAAACGCTGATGGCAGCCCGCCTAATCCCAACGCGATGCTTGATATTAAGTCATCAAACAAAGGCTTATTGATTCCAAGAACAAGTACCACAAGCCGACTGGCCATACCCAACACAAAAGGATTGCTGGTATATGATACGACTACGAATTCATTCTGGTATAATAACGGGAGTGCGTGGAATAATTTAGCCGCCATTAGTTCCGGCTGGTCTCTAAACGGAAACAGCGGAACGGATACCTCAACAAATTTCATAGGCACAACTGATGCACAACCACTTAAGATAAAAGTCGATAATATTATTTCGGGCCTTATCGATTATAGTACAAATGGGAATACCGGGCTGGGATTTGGAACATTTTTATCGAATTCGACCGGGCGTTACAACACGGCATTTGGTTCCCGTGCATTAATATCTAACACTACCGGAAATAATAATTCCGCAATTGGCTACGAGGCAATGTGGTATAATACTACCGGCGGTAACAACACCGCTAATGGTTTTGAGGCGCTAACTTCAAACACAACCGGTAATTATAACACGGCAACGGGAGGTTTTGCATTGTCAAACAATAGTACAGGAAGCGATAACACTGCAAATGGCTACCAGGCACTACTGTCTAATACATCAGGTACTCAAAACACCGCTGTTGGCTACCAAAGTTTGGTTGATAATGCTGGCGGAACCTCAAACACATCTATTGGTTATCAATCCATGCTCGACAATACTTCAGGCTATCAAAATACGGCAATAGGTAATAGTTCGTTGTCCGCAAATACCACGGGTGGTTACAATGTAGCTGTCGGGCTAAGCGCTTTGCAAAATAATACCACAGCTTTTTCGAACACAGCTATCGGGCAGCGTTCTATGTATTTAAATACAACCGGCGGTAATAATACCGCTACGGGTTTCAACTCCCTGGCGTCAAATACATCTGGGAGCGGGAACGTAGCATTCGGTGATCATGCGGGATTTGACAACACCACCGGAATCGGTAACATTTTCGTTGGGCAAAATGCGGGAACGGGAAGTAATACAGGACTTGGTAATATTTGCATCGGAACATCTGCAACAGTGGCCAATGGCACCGCCAATTCAACTGTAATTGGAAATTCAGTATCTACCGCACAAAGCAATGCTGTAATAATTGGCGCAAATACACAAAATGTTGGAATAGGAACTACTACTCCTGCAACAGGTTTTCAATTATCAGTAAACGGAAATGCAAATCATTATGGCATTTTTGGCACAACGAACGAACCCGGGGGTTGGGGCATCTATGGAACCTCTACTGGTGCCACAAGTTCAAGTGCTAATTACGGAGTTTTTGGATATGCTTCCGGATCAACGTTAGCAGCACATCCGCCTGGCGCCACATTTGTAAACAGTTCAAATTTTGGTGTGGTTGGAGATGGAGGTTCTACTGGTTATGCTGCCGATTTTAACGGTGATATAATTGTGACAGGAACCGTTTGGTCCTCGTCAGATGCAAAACTGAAAACCAACGTAAAGCCATTGGATAATGCACTTGACCTACTTCAAAAATTATTTGTAAAACAATACGACTTTTCGCAAAATATAGCTTCAGATACAAAACTAAATCTTTCCAAACTGCATCAATATGGTTTTATTGCCCAGGATGTCCAAAAGATATTTCCCAATCTGGTTAACTCAGTCACGGTTCCTAAAGTAGATCATTCATCAGACATTGCCCATCCGAAAGTAATTGGCACTACAACTTTCCTTGCGGTAAACTATATAAGTTTTATTCCATTGCTTACGAAAGCCATCCAAGAACTGAGCCTGGAAAACGATGTACTAAAAACGAGATTAGATGACCTCGAAGAAAAAGTGGAGGCTTTAAGCAAAAAATAATTTTATAAAAAATGAATACGCCTGAATATTATTAACCATAAAATTTTTTTATGAAACCATTCATCATTTTATTAATTGCATTTGCATTTTTTGAAAGTGCTGAAGCACAGAACACACGGGATATACTTAAACAACAAGCTGGTGAAGGCGTGAAGGAAGGCGCCAGCATAGCAACACAGCAAACAGCCAATAAAGTGACGGATAAAGTGCTGGGAAGATTGTTTTCGAAGAAAAAAAAGAACAACGTTTCCACAAGCCAAACTTCCGCTGCAAATATTGATGGAACACGATCTGCCACGGCGGGTCAAGGCAATATGAGCACCGGCGACACAAGTAATCCTTCAACAAACACCCCATCGCTTACTACCTATTCGAAATTTGATTTTGTTCCCGGTGATAAAGTTTTAGCATTTGACGACTTTTCCAAAGATGCTATCGGTGATTTTCCCGAAAACTGGAATACCAATTCCAGCGGCCAGACAGTTACTGTTTCCGGCCAGCAAGGTAAATGGCTTATGCTTAATAAAAAAGGTGTCTACCGGCAGGATGATGTAACCAGTCTGCCGGATAATTTCACTTACGAATTTGACCTCGTTTATTCCGGAAACGTGCCTTTTCTCCAGTTGTTTTTAGTAAGTGGTGGAGCTGATAAGGGGAAATTAAGCTATGACGTTGGTAAACGCTCCGGTGTGGATTTGGGCATTCAGCCTATTCCCCGTGATAAAGGTGGTCTCGTGCATATTTACTCTTACACCGATGGAGGGAATACAATTGACAACCAGGTGCAGTTTCAAAATAATGGCGACGCAAAAATAAAAGTATCTGTATGGAGGCAAAAACAACGCATGCGGGTTTATATCAACCAGGATAAAATGCTTGATTTGCCACGGGCATTTGCTGCCGGCAAAGTTTACAACACAGCTATGTTTGAATTATGGAGTGATGCAAACAACCAGGATAAATTTCTTATCAGTAATATTAAGCTGGCCGTTGGCGAACCGGATACACGCAATAAACTCATCAACGAAGGAAAATTTTCTACCACCGGAATTTTATTTGATGTGAATTCTGCCAACATTAAGCCCGAGTCATATGGATCGTTAAAGGAAATAGCAGGCGTATTACAGGATAATGCTAACGTTCGCGTAAAAGTCATCGGGCATACGGATAGCGACGGCGACGCTGCAGCAAACATGGCACTTTCTAAAAAGCGTGCAAAGGCAGTGAAATCTGCCTTGGTAAATCAATTTTCAATTGATGCCTCCAGGTTACAAACAGATGGCAAAGGCGCATCTGATCCGGTGGCAAAGAATAACACGCCAGAAGGTAAGGCACAAAACCGAAGGGTAGAATTTATAAAATTGTAACGCCACGCTGAACAACCTTTAATAAAACAGCTTTAATATGAAAAGGAAAAATTCATTCGTTATACTCGCCATATTTTTTATCGTCGCCACTAATTTCTCTTGCAAAAAGAATTCGAAAGCGGAATTGCCGGCGAGTGTGGAATACAAAATCACTCCTTTGGACAGTTATATCTTATTACTTAAATATAATGATAATACAGGTAACCTGGTTGGCATAACCAATCCGTCCCAATTCATCAATGGCGGTGATCAATCGCAATTTCTAAATGGATCGAAAACTATTTCGGTATCGGCAAAACCCTTCCTGGCAAAAATTGAAATAACGGTATTAAATACAACGACAGCAAGCCATAATTATGATCTTGAAATTTTGGTAGACGGGCTGCTAAAAAAAACGGTAACAGTTAATGTGCCCGTAAATTTAAATAATCTCGTTACCGGTTCAGCCGAATTCACGGTTCCATAACTGACCCGATGCAAGCTTGAATAGGAGCCAGGTGTTATGGAAAACAGCAACCGGAAAAAGCTCCGGGTATTTAAATCCAATTTTCAAATAAAAGGCAGCGACATAATTTTGCTTTAAGCGTTAAGTGCTAAATTTAGTATGACGATCCTTCATTAATATGACGACTGCCCTTAAACGATATCTTTTATTTCACATCATCCTTGTTGGGCTAATCGCGATCGATTCAAATGCCCAAACAAATGAACCTTCCAGGTCATTTCCTCCAACCTATTATACCCTTAATACGGATACGGCCCGCATGCGCTTTTTAATGAATGCGATTAGTGATTCACTCAATAGCGGGCAACTTGATTTGGTTAATGACATGGCGAGAGCGGGCGGGGCCATAGCAGAAAAGAACAATGTGGATACAATGAAGGGTATCTTCTATTTTGATGTAGCCAAGGCGTTTTCATATAAATTCGGTAACCCGGATAGTGCTATATCTTATTACAAAAAAGTGCTTCCCTTTTTCCCTGACAAAATGAATTTCTATAACCTTGTTTCAATGAGAGAAATTATGGAACGATTTGTTCAGGCGGGAAAAAAAGATTCCGTGTTTGCCTACCTCGATTCGTTGCACGAAA
This sequence comes from uncultured Chitinophagaceae bacterium, assembly GCA_963792025.1. GTDB lineage: Bacteria > Bacteroidota > Bacteroidia > Chitinophagales > Chitinophagaceae > Ginsengibacter. The sequence continues at coordinate 88,785 of CAWBUS010000001.1, forward strand.
GGATAGATTCAATGGACCTCACCAATTCACGTCGATACGGCATTTCATCCGTGATGGCCGGGGTCTATCAATATTACGGAATGTTCAGAACAGCGATTACATTGTACGAAAACTCCATTGAAGGGCTACGTAAGGCTGGCCATTCACGGGAGGTAGGGCTGCCGATGGCCAATCTTGCGGAGCTTTATGATGAATCGGAAGATGATATAAACGCAGTGAGATATGCACGCGAAGCATTGGGATATCTTTCGGGGAATAATATGCCATTTATGGGTACGGCGGCCAACCTCGCAACATACTATACAAATCTGAATCGCATCGATTCGGCATTTTACTTCAATAAATTATCTGATTCGGTGGCTCGTCTTATACACAACCAGGTGCAGGAACATGTGCGTGATCGATTTAACTATGTCAATATTCTGCGCAACGAGAAAAAATACGACGAAGCAAAAAAAGTGCTTACCCTTGTGAAACCATGGCTGGATAAAACTGCAGACCGCCCCGGGCTTGTAACCTATTTGATTTCTTTCGCCAGTATCGACACCGGGCTGCACCGGTGGGCGCCTGCGGCAGATACACTCCTGCATGCGCTATCAGTAGCCGAAGAAAGTGGCCAGGAGATTTCAATCGTGCTGGTATTGCAGGAACTTGCTGCAGTAAATGCAGTACTTAAAAATTTTCGGGAAGCCTACCGCTACCAGCTCGAATACATGCAGCACAAAGACTCGCTCACCAGCGCTGAAACAAAATCCCGGCTGGCAGATTTTGAAGCTATGAATAGAACGCAGCAGAAGGAGCAACACATCGCGTTATTGCAAAAGGATAATGATATTAAGAACCTTCAGTTGAAGAATAGCAGGCAATCGAACGCACTTTACCTTGGTGGGTTTTTATTTTTACTTGCCGCCACAGGTACCTTTTTTTACCAGCGCAACAGGCGGTTGAAAATACAAGCACAAAAAACAAAAGCAGAATTACAAATGCAGGTATTGCGCACCCAAATGAATCCTCATTTTATTTTTAATAGCCTTAATGGCATCGAGAATTTTATTTTAAAAAATGATAAAAGACAGGCGAGCGAATATCTCAACAAATTTGCAAGTCTTATAAGAATTATTCTTTCCAATAGCCGGAAAGAAGGCGTTGCATTTGCTGATGATATGGAAACAATTCAGTTGTATATAGATTTGGAACTTTTAAGATTCAATAGCAAATTCTGTTATGTGAAAAATATAGATCCCGCCTTACTTGAATTTGATTACCGTGTGCCGCCTTTGCTCATTCAGCCCTTTGTTGAAAATGCAATTGTTCACGGATTTGCTTATAGCGCGAGAAAGGATCTTCGTTTATTGGTAACCGTTAGATTGGAAGATGACTATATTATGTATAAAATAGAAGATAACGGCGTAGGCAGGGCGGAGGCTTCAGCATATACAGCCATAACTAAATCAAAACATGTGAGTTTGGGATTGCAAATAACTAACGAGCGAATTAATATTTTTAATGAGCAGCACAATGCACGTAACAGTTTAAAAATTGAAGATTTGTATGATTTAAATGGCAACGCTTCGGGCACCAGTGTTACGGTAAAAGTAAAAACCATCTAATGCTTAAGACAGTAAGAGCAATTTTGATCGATGATGAACTGAGCAGTTTGCAGAATCTTACGCAAAAGTTGGAGGAATTCTGCAAACAGGTTATTGTTGTGGCGGCTGTTCAGCAACCGCAAGAGGCTATTCTTTTAATAAAAAAGCACAGGCCCGATGTACTATTCCTGGATATCGAAATGCCGAAAATGAACGGCTTTATGATGTTGGAACAATTAGGCGAAAGTAATGCGGAAATCATTTTTACAACCGCATATAATCATTATACGATTGATGCTATGCGCATCAGCGCTTTTGATTATCTCGTAAAGCCCGTTGCAATTAATGAATTACAAAATGCAGTTAACCGGCTTTTAGAAAAGAAAACAGCTCACACCCGTGAGCGTCTTAATATTTTACAGCAATCTTTAAGAGACGATAACAGCCAGGATAACAAAATTGCAGTTCCCCTTGCCGAAGGTTTTGAATTTGTTACCATAAAAAATATAGTACGGATTGAATCCAATTCCAGTTATTCGACGGATCTATTTGTTTGACGGAAAGTCCCTGTTAGTTACCAAGCTGCTGAAAGATTTTGAAGAGCTTTTGGCACCCTATCGTTTTTTCCGTGTACATAACAGCCATCTTATCAATCTTAATTATATAAAGAAATACCTGCGGGGCGTAGGAGGCCAGGTAATGATGGAAAACGGCGATTTGATTGATGTTGCCAAAAGAAAAAAAGAAGAATTTATAAGCCTGCTAAACCTGTAAAGCCTTGCAATTTTAATTTCCTGGTAAAAGTCTTATAACCTGTTCGCAGGATGCAGGGCCATAATGGTAAAGGCGTAATGGAGGTCAGGGCTTTTGATTAATTGTCAAGAATTTTCCTGATGTGTTCTTCGAAAACTATTTGCAAATAAAAAAAAAGCATTTACGAAAATTAATTCATAAATGCTTTTTTTAAAGTGGGCCCAACAGGGGTTGAACCTGTGACCCCCTGATTATGAGTCAGGTGCTCTAACCAACTGAGCTATAGGCCCGATACCGAAATGAGGTAAAAATTCAGGAGTGCAAAAATAGAAAAATTCGCCAAGTGAAAAGAAATAATTTTCTTTGAGCATGGAAAAGACGGAAGCCATAATTTTTGACCTCGGTGGTGTTATATTAAATATCGACTACCATTTAACAAGGCAGGCATTTGAAAAGTTGGGAATTCACAACTTCAACAGCATGTATTCGCAGGCCGCTGCAAATGATCTTTTTGATGATCTTGAAACCGGGAAAATAACCGAAGCCGGTTTTTACAAAGAATTTAATAATCGCACCGGCGTTATTCTTCCAGACGATGAAATCAGAAATGCCTGGAACGCAATGCTCTTAGACTTTCGCGAGGAAAGCCTGGCATTCATTGCTTCTCTTGAATCGAAATATAAATTGTTTTTATTGAGCAATACCAACCATATTCATAAAATGGAATTTCATCGCATATATAATAAGAAAAAAAGGCTAAAGACCTTTGACGAATTTTTTGACAAAGCTTATTACTCCAGCGATATGGGCTTAAGAAAACCGAATGCAAATATTTATGAATACGTGTTGCAGGAAAATAACCTGGATGCGGGTAAGACTCTCTTTATTGATGACTCTGTTCAAAACATAGAAGCAGCACGAGCTTTAGGTATACAGACCATTTTGCTGTCTGCCGGAAAATTTATTGAAGACCTGTCTCTATAGTTTTATTTTACTTCTTCAAAATCTATATAATCACCTTCCCTGTTAACTTTAGGTTCTTTATGAACGGTGGCGTGTCTTGCATTGGCAGCATTAATATCCTTTTGCATCTTTGTTTCCATTTCCCCAAATTGTTTCTTTATTTTTTGGGTTGAATGATAGATAGGAATAATAAATTCAAATATCATTTTATATAAAATGTAAATGATGAATAACTCTGCTGCAAGTCGAAAAATATTCATGGTGCAAAAATATATATTTAATTTTTTAACAGGATTCTAAAAATTTTACTTTAACATAATTTGGTACATAATTGTTATTTGCAGTATATTTGCAATGGCAAAAGAATCATTGAAGGGAACGAAAACGTTCCCTTCTTCTTTTTTGAAAATTTGGGAACTTTAAGAATGAGTGAAATAACTCCGTTAAAAAACATTGAAGATTTTGTTGCAGGAATTGCTTCGCAATCCGGAACAATTTTTCCGGTTGAAATAAAAATATCACCCGCGAATGATGTAAAGGTTTTCCTGGATGCGGATGATGGCATTACGATTGAAAAATGCACCAAAGTAAATAAAGCTCTTTATAAATATATTGAAGAATCGGGTCTGTTTCCTGGCGGAAATTTTTCTCTCGAAGTTTCTTCACCCGGAGTAGATGAACCTTTAAAATTACTTCGTCAATACAAAAAAAATATTGGCAGAAGGATAGAAGTTTTAATGATGGATGGTTCCAAAACGGAAGGAAAACTCTTAAGCGTGACCGATAATGAAATAGTTATGGAAGACAGAACCGGTAAAGGAAATAAAGCAACCGTTAAAACAAATAACAATAATATTTAATCAGATAAAGCATACAAAAGTGCTGATAACTTTTTAAAAAAACATCGATGGCAAGTATCAATTTGATTGAGTCCTTTCAGGAATTCAAAGACGCAGAAAACATAGACAGACCTACTCTTATGAAGGTTATGGAAGACGTTTTTAAAACATTGATCCGGAAAAAATACGGATCGGATGAAAATTTTGACGTGATCGTAAATGACCAGAAAGGCGATCTTGAAATTTTTCGAAGAAGAACTATAGTTGATGACGACGATTTGTACAATACGCTTACTGAAATTGAATATAAAGATGCCATCAAAATTGAACCTGACTACCAGGTAGGCGAGGAACTTTATGAAGAAGTAGATATACAAAAAGAGTTTGGAAGAAGAGCGATACTTGCAGGTAAACAAACCCTGGCCAGCCGTATTAATGATCTTAAGAAGAATATTCTTATAAAAAAATATGAAGACAGGATTGGAGAAATTATAAATGGTGAAGTTTACCAGGTTTGGAAAAAAGAAATTTTATTACTGGATGAGGAAGGCAATGAAATGTTGCTTCCTAAATCTGAACAAATTCCTTCGGATTATTTCAAAAAAGGAGAAACCATACGTGCCGTTGTAAAGAAAGTAGAACTTAAAAACAGCCAGGCAGTAATTATAGTTTCCAGAACAGATACTTCATTCCTTGCTAAATTGCTTGAAATAGAAGTACCGGAAATTTTTGATGGCCTTATTGTGATAAGGAAAATTGTAAGAGACCCGGGCGAAAGAGCAAAAGTTGCAGTTGAAAGTTTTGATGACCGTATTGATCCCGTAGGAGCATGTGTGGGAATGAAAGGAAGTCGTATACACGGCATCGTTAGGGAACTCAAAAATGAAAATATAGATGTAATCAATTGGACCAATAATATTCAGCTCCTGATACAACGCTCTCTTACGCCGGCTAAAATTACCAGCATGGATGTAGATTTAGAAGCAAAACATGCTAATGTTTATTTAAAGCCAGACCAGGTATCATTGGCGATTGGCCGCAGGGGAGTTAATATTAAACTAGCCTGTGAACTTACCGGGCTGGAGTTGGACGTTTTCAGAGATAACGAAGGTGAGGTTGAAGAGTACGATGTAGACCTTGATGAATTTACAGATGAGATTGAATCCTGGATTATCGATGAACTTAAAAAGATTGGTTGCGATACGGCAAAAAGTGTTTTGCAGTTGTCTGACGAAGAACTTGAAAGAAGAACCGATTTGGAAAAAGAAACCATCGTAGAAGTTAAAAAGATTTTGAAAGAAGAGTTCGAAGCAGAATAATTAATTATATTTTGGTAACAATAAATAAAATTGATTATTTAAAACATAATTTTAAACATAAAATAGTCTTCTAAATAATAGAAGATAAGGAGAGGCTTAATGGCAGAAGTAAATACACCGCGGGTTATGGCAGCAGCCAAGGAATTTAACATAGGTAAAGATACCTTGGTTGACTTTCTTGTGTCCAAAGGTTTTGAAGGAGACGATCTTAAGCCTAATTCCAAAATTACGGAAGAAATGTACCGCGTGTTGCAGGTGGAATTTCAACCCGATAAAGTAGCAAAGCAAAAGGCAGAACAGGTCGACCTTCCAAAGAATGCGGTAACGGATTACAAAAAAAGAAGGGATGAACAGGATCTTTCTTTCAATAAAAAAGAACCTGTAAAAGCCAAGGAAGCTGCGCCTCCGGCAGAGGAACCTAAAATAGAAGAAACCAAAGCGCCTGAAGTTGTATTAGAAAAACCAGAAGCTGCAAAAGTTGAAGAAGTTGTAGAAAAGCCGCAGCCGGAGAAAATAAAAATTGAAGCTCCCGAAATGGAACAACCTAAGGTCATCGATAAAATTGATCTTAGCGCGATAGATTCCTCAACCCGGCCTAAAAAGACCGCGGGTAAAGGAACGAAAAAGGAAACTCCCGCCAAAGAAGTAAAAGGAACTCAAAAAGAAAAAGAGAAATCCGAGCCGGTATCTCCTGCCCCTGAAGAAGAAATTATTACTCCCGGCCCTGTTAAACCAGAGCCTGTAGTTATAACAAATATTAAAGCTTCAAAAATTGAGGGACCTAAAATTCTTGGGAAAATTGATCTTCCAACTAATAATGAAACACGTCCAAAACCTAATGACGAAAGGCGCAAACGTAAACGTATAGTGGTTGAGAAAAAACAGCAACCAAACCAGGCGGCTCCGGGTAATTTTCAACGTCCTCAATCACCAAGGCCCCCTGCGAGGTTTAACAGGAATTCGCCACCGCCTTCCCGTCGCGAAGAAAAAGAAATTGATCAAAAAGAAATTCAGGATAAGATAAAAGAAACACAGGCGAAGTTAGCAGGCGCTGGTGGCAGAGGAAAAAGTTTAAAAGCAAAATACCGAAAAGCAAAAAGAGAAGAGGCGGCAGAAAATATAGGCGAAGAAGTTGCAGATAATAAATTACAGGTTACCGAATTTATTTCCGTTAGCGAATTTGCAAACCTTATGGATGTAAGTTTTGCAGATGTAATTAGTAAGTGTATGAGCCTTGGCATTATGGTTTCAATTAACCAACGGCTGGAAGCAGATGTAATTGAACTGGTAGCCGGCGAATTTAACTATGAAGTTGAATTTATAGGAATTGATGACGAAGCTGAATTTGAAGAAGAGGAAGAAGAAGATAACGATGAAAATTTGGTTACGCGGTCCCCGATTGTAACCATCATGGGGCACGTTGACCATGGTAAAACCTCGTTACTTGATTACATTCGCGAGGCAAATGTAATTGCCGGCGAAGCAGGTGGAATAACCCAACATATCGGCGCTTATGAAGTCACGCTAAAGAATGGAAGAACCATAACATTTTTAGATACACCTGGTCACGAAGCATTTACGGCTATGCGTGCCCGTGGTGCGAAGGTTACGGATATTGCAGTAATAGTTATTGCCGCTGATGATGCAGTTATGCCACAGACGAAGGAAGCCATTTCCCATGCGCAGGCGGCAAACGTTCCGATGATTTTTGCCTTCAACAAGATTGATAAAGACGGGGCGAATCCCGAAAAAATAAAAGAGCAGCTTTCTGCCATGAATATATTGGTAGAAGACTGGGGAGGCAAATACCAAAGCCAGGCAATAAGTGCAAAACAAGGATTACATGTTGATGCGCTTCTTGATAAAATCCTGCTTGAGTCAGATTTATTAGACTTAAAAGCCAATCCTGATAAAGGTGCCAGCGGAACAGTTATTGAAGCTTCGCTCGATAAAGGCCGCGGTTATGTTGCGACTATTTTAGTGCAAAATGGTACATTAAAGCAAGGAGACCTGATTGTATCCGGACAAAATTACGGAAGAGTAAAAGCCATGTTTAATGAACGGAACCAACGCACTGAAAAAGCGCCTCCTTCAACTCCCGTATTAATATTGGGTTTAAATGGAGCTCCCCAGGCTGGTGAAACATTTAAGTTTTATAGCGATGAATCCGAAGCAAAAGAAACGGCAAACCGAAGGGCGCAAATACTGCGTGAGCAAGGCATTCGTGCAAAGAAACATATTACACTCGACGAAATCGGGCGCAGGTTAGCCCTCGGCAATTTCAAAGAGCTCAACCTGATTATTCGTGCGGATGTGGATGGATCAGTAGAAGCACTAAGCGATTCATTACAAAAATTGAGCACAGAAGAAATTGTGGTAAGTGTGGTGCATAAAGGCGTTGGACAAATTACAGAAAGTGATGTATTGCTCGCCACGGCATCTGATGCTGTTATTATAGGATTTAATGTACGGCCCGCTTTACAGGCTTCAAAACTTGCTGAACACGAAGGCGTGGAAATTAAAACCTATTCAATTATCTACGACGCTATTGACGAAGTGAAGAGTGCAATGGAAGGCATGCTTGAGCCCAAAATTCAGGAAAAAATTCTTGGCATTTTGGAAGTTAAAGAAACCTATAAGTTTGATAAAGTTAGCGTTGCGGGTTGCACCGTGATAGAAGGTAAAATTGCCCGCAACAACCGCATAAGGCTGGTTCGTGATGGAATTATTATTTTCACAGGTGAGCTGGGCAGCCTGAAACGCTTTAAAGATGATGTGAAAGAAGTAACTACCAATATGGAATGTGGTGTGAGCATTAAGAACTATAGTGATACCAGGCCGGGCGATATGATCGAAGCTTTTGAAGAAGTTGAAATAAAAAGAACGCTTTAAAATTCCTGGTAAATACTTTCTTTAACAAAACCCCATCAACATTTAACTTTTCAAAAAAAAATCACTCGGTTTACAACCGTACTTTTGGTACTGCTTATTTGCTGTTCGCCGGCGCCCAGGTATAAAAAATAAATTCTAGAATTTTTTACTGATGAAGAAAAGTTTATTCACTATTTGTTTAGTTGCATGTGCATGTATGTTATCTGCCCAAACAAAAAAAGTATTGGCAGATAAAATAATTGCAACCGTTGGCGATAAGATCATTCTTAAAAGTGAAATTGATAACAGCATTACAGACATGCAACGTCAAAATATTGACATACCAGCAAACGCCAAGTGTCTTTTACTTGAGCAGGCACTTGGCTTAAAGGCCCTCGTATTACAAGCTGAAATAGATTCCATACCCGTTTCTGACGAGGATATTGATGCAGATATCGACAATAAAATAAGATATTTTATTAATCAATATGGCTCAAAAGAAATTGTAGAACAAATTGCCGGAAAATCACTTTTCCAGCTTAAAGAAGATTTTAGAGAAACATTTAAAGAACAAAAACTGGCGCAGGGCGAACGTGACAAAATTGTGGCTGATGTAAGAATAACACCTCAGGAAGTAGAAGCGTATTACGACTCCATTCCAAAGGACAGCTTGCATTTTTATGGATCGGAGCTGGAAGTAGGAGAAATTGTGATATATCCCAAACCAAGCCGCGATCTTGACACTTATGCGATCGATCAGCTAAACGAATACAAAAAAGAAGTAGAAAGCGGCAGTAAAAAATTTGAGACGCTGGCATCTTTATACACCGATGATCCCGGTAGTAAAGATAATGGTGGCCGATATGAAATTAATCGAAATGAAAAAACCTGGGATCCTGTCTTTCTTGCCAAGGCCTTCAGTTTAAAAGATGGCCAAATTTCCAGCGTTTTTAAGACAAAGTTTGGTTACCACATTATACAAATGGTTAGTAGAAATGGAGACGATGCGGTGATACGCCACATTTTAAAAATTCCCCAGATAAGTTCGATTGAAGTAAACCAAACTAAAGAGAAATTAGATTCTGTTCGATCTAAACTGGTGGCTGGCACAATGGATTTTGGACAGGCAGTTTCGAAGTATAGCGAAGATCAAAACAGTAAGTTCACCGGCGGCAGAATTCCTGCAAGAGATGGCAGTACTTTTATTTCTATAGACGATCTTGATAAAGATCTCGTATTGATGCTTAAGGATCTTAAAGTAGGACAATATTCGCAACCAACGGAGTTTACCGATGACCGCGGGAAAAAAGCCGTGCGCATCGTAATCATCTTAACGAAAACAGAACCTCACCGCGAAAATCTTAAAGATGATTATGATAAGATTGCCCAGGACGCCCTTGGGGAAAAGAAAAATGCTGCGCTGGAAAACTGGTTTGCCAAAAAAATCCCTTCCTTCTATGTAAAAATTGCCGACGACTATAAATCCTGTCCGGAAATGCAGAAGTGGGAGACCAACTCATCAACGGTCCAAAAATAGATTTTTACAAACAGCCTGATCCCTTAGCACCTTTCACACCTTACATCTGGTCTTAAAAAAGAAATAACAAAACTATTTGTTTCACCCTTTGGCGCTGTTTTAGAATACCTTAATTTTGCGCTTCATTCCAATAAATGAGCGATGAAATAAAACATGAATGCGGCCTTGCATTTATGAGATTAAGAAAGCCCTTTTCCTTTTACCGTCAAAAATATGGTACTGTTCTTTACGGCCTTAATAAGCTGTATTTGTTGATGGAAAAGCAGCACAATCGCGGCCAGGATGGCGCTGGCGTGGCTGCAGTGAAATTAGATACTGAACCCGGCTACCCCTTTTTGCATCGCAAGAGAAGTTCTGCAAACCAGGCTATTGCGGATATTTTTTCACAAATTGGCGAACAGATAAATGAAATTCAAAAATATCATCCGGAGATAGACCAGCATCCCGGCCTTATGAAAGGCCATATAGATTTTTTAGGAGAGCTTTTACTTGGCCATTTACGTTATGGCACCCAGGGAAAAAACAATGTTCAGTTTTGCCATCCCTTTATAAAACGAAATACTATACCAGCCCGCAACCTTGCCCTCGCAGGAAACTTTAACCTCGTAAATAAAGATGAATTATTTTCATTAATCAACAGTCATCCTGATGAGCTTGACAGGCAAAGTGACCTGGGTGCGATGATGGATGTGATTCACCATTTCCTGGTGAAGGCCGACGAAGCCTCCCCGGAAATTGTTGATATAGTATCGGTCTTAAAAAAATCGGTTTCTCTATTTGATGGTGGTTTCACGTTCGGAGGACTAACAGGAAGCGGTATTGGTTTTGTTGTGAGAGATGCCCATGGAATACGGCCTTGTTATTACTACGCCAACGATGAGGTAATTGTTGCAACAAGTGAACGTGCCGCCATTCGTACTGCTTTTAATGTAGGCGAAAATGAAGTGAAAGAATTAATGCCGGGATGTGCTCTAATCGCACATCATGATGGCACCTTTTCAACTGAGCCGGTACTAGAGCCGAAAGAAAGAAAAGCCTGCAGTTTTGAAAGAATCTATTTTTCCCGTGGAAGCGATGAAAAAATATATAGGGAAAGAATTGCATTGGGTTACCACTTAAGTGAAGGTGTTCTTAAAGCAGTTAATTATGATCTTAAAAACACTATTTTTTCTTTTATACCTAATACTGCTGAGATCGCATTTTACGGTTTACTTAAGGGAGCAGAAGATTATTTGAATAAGACAAAGGTTGAAAGGATATTAAGTTGGGGCAAAGATTTTGATGAGGAGAAACTAACGGCCATGATTAACCGTAAAGTTAGAATCGAAAAGATAGCAATCAAAGATGTAAAGCTTCGTACGTTTATCACCGCCGATACCAGCCGCAATGAAATGGTACAGCACGTATACGATATTACCTACGGAACTGTAAGAAAACATGAAGATACTCTGGTGGTTATTGATGATTCAATTGTAAGAGGAACTACCTTACGCGAAAGCATTATTCGCATGCTTTCGAGGCTCGAGCCCAAAAGGATTATTGTAGTTTCTTCTGCTCCCCAGATAAGATACCCTGATTGTTATGGAATTGACATGAGTAAATTAGGCGAATTTGTTGCATTCAAAGCCGCTATGGAATTGTTGAAAGAAAGAAAAATGGAATGCCTGCTTGATGAACTGGTAAATAAATGTCATGAACTAAAAAGGAACAACCGCTTAAGCAGTGAAAATATTGTAAGACATATTTATAAGCAGTTTACTGTTGAAGAAATCTCAAAAAAAATTGCCAAGCTTATTACGCCGGACGAAATAACGGTACCGGTTGATGTAATCTATCAAACTATTGAAGATTTGCACGATAGTTGCCCTACAAATCTCGGCGATTGGTATTTTACAGGGAATTATCCCACACCCGGTGGCAACCGCGTTGTAAACAACGCATTTTTAAATTACATGGAAGGAAAGAATGTGAGAGGCTATTAATCTATATTAATTCCGGTACGAAATTGGAAGGGAAAATAATTCAACTTTATTAAGTGATGAAAACGCTATTTCTTATACGACATGCAAAAAGTAGCTGGGATAATATCACACTTCCTGATATTGACAGACCTTTAAATGAAAGAGGTAAATACGATGCCCCGTTAATGGCAAAAAAATTAAAAGACAAAAAGATCGAAATTGATGCTTTTGTATCGAGCCCTGCAAAACGTGCAAAAAAAACCGCGGAAATATTTATGGATGTATTGGGTGCAAAGGAAAAAAAATTGGTTTTAGCTCCTTCTTTGTATGAAGCAACGTCAGAAAATTTTTATGATACTATTGAAAATTTAAAAGACAAACACGATACCGTTGCCCTGTTTGCTCATAATCCCGGGATTACCGACTTCATCAATTCCCTTGAATGCTCATCTGTTTATGATATGCCTACCTGTGGAGTTTGTGCGTTTAAAATAAAAACAAAGAGCTGGAAAGGTTTTAAGGCTGCTTCCAAAGAATTTTTATTTTTTGATTACCCAAAAAATATTTGAGCATCAAATTAGATTCTTTTTATCGATAGGCTGCCAGAGTCTTCAATTTTTCTATTGGATAAGTATACGCCGGCAAATATCAACGTGCCGGCAATTAACTTATAAAAAGACAATTGTTCTTTAAGAAATATCATAGCTATTGCGACAGCAAAAACCGGCTGTGAATAAATATAGGCGCCCGCAACAGATGCACTTAGTTTTTTAATTCCATATGCATTAAAAATATACGCCAAAAAAGTTCCTGGGATAGTAATGAGAAATAGAAATAACCAGTCCTTTAGCGTAAAAATATTCCACGTAATTTCTGAAAACTCTTTGATGCATAATGGAAGAGTCAAAAAAAATCCAAAAGTAAAAACCCACCTCATTATAAATATTGCAGAGTACTTGTTTGCAAGTGGCTTCACCAGAATAAAATAAAATGCATAGGCCAACGAACTAAATAGTATGAGCGAGTCGCCAAGAATAATATTATCACCCGGCGCTACAGGCTCTCGTGATGAAATTAATAAGATAGCACCTGATGCACCCATTATAAGTCCAGCTGCTTTGGCAACCGTTAATTTTTCCCCCAAAATTCTGGCTGCGAAAATGGTTATCAATATCGGCGTAAGTAAAGTAAGTAACGACGCATGTATAGAAAAAGTGAGAGATAACCCCTTAATGAAAAGCATCTGATTCAAAGCAATTGCGGTTACAGCACAAAGGAGTAATGGAACAATTTCGCTTTTTTGAAACTTCGTTTTATCCGGATTAAAAACAAATATTATCCAGAAAAGAATTAGGCTTACCCCAATCCTAAGAATATTTAATCCAAAAGGGCCGGCATAGTGATGTGCGGTAAAATATTTTACAATACTGTAATTAGCAGCGAAAAAGAGGTTGGTTCCAATAAGCCCCAAATGCGCTTTTATTTTATGACCCAAAGTGATTTATTGATTTTCAAAATTGCCAGATTTAAGTGATAACACAAATTCGTTTATAACATTTTTATAGCCGTACATGCAGGAAGCTGCATTGCTAATCTGAAACGTCGAAGCGTTTTCTATCGCTTTTTTTAAAGAGACCTTATCCTGCTCAACTGAGTAAAAGAATTTTTTTTCCATAAGGTATCTGGCAAGATATTCCTGTTCCGTTTGACCCGGAGTAGGCACCAAAACGGCATTTTTCCCAAGTTTTACTAAATCCATAACAGTGGTATAACCGCTCCTGGATATAATTATCTTCGATTGCTGAAACGCTTTATTTAATTCATCTGCCGGAAGATGATTTAAGATTTTAATTGATCCATTATCCGACAGCAAATCTTTAGTTTCATTGGGTAATCCTCTAATAAGCAAAATATTCATATTAAAAGTCTTTAATTGAAAAAGAATCTCTCTTTCAAAAGAAGTTCTTTGCGGCTCCGGACCTGAAATCGAAATCAGGACTTCATATTTTTCGGGAAGGTCTTTCAATAATTCAAATCTTGATAACGGGCCTATGTATAAAACATTAACGGGCTTATTCTCCTGGTGAGACAAATCTCCGGCCAGTCCATTTTCGTTCCAATCAGGAACCCAACAATACATGTATTTCTTTATAAAATGATAATGAATCTTCTGGGCAATTTTTTCAGAAAAACGATTTTTTGTTTTGATTAAAAGTTGATGCGTTATATAAACTGAAGGAACCTTCTTATTATACATGCCAAATCTGTTATCAGAAATAACTGCATCGATCTTATACTTTTTAATATTCTTTTTTATCCAAAAATTTTCTTTCAGGATAGAGAAAATAATTCTTGGAATTTGTAACATTAATTTGTTGAGCAACGTCCCGCCGTCACCACTGTAAGTGATTTTATAGCCGTCAACACGTAAAATCAACAACGATGGGAACTCTTTTTTTAGTAAAAAATAACTATTTCCGGAGGCAGCAATTAATACTTCGCAGTTTTGAGTAATTAATTCCTTTATTATTGGAATACAACGGGTTGCGTGCCCCAGGCCCCAATCCAAAGGAGCTACCAGTATTCTTGTCTTTGGAAGGTCGTTGTTAAAATTTTTGTCATTTATCAAAACATTGCAATAAATATTTGTGAAAATAGTTTAATTTAGAATGATATTTTATGAAAATCGCAAACAAAATCCTGCTAGTATTACTTATTATGATTGCTATTTTTGTTATTAGTTGCAATGCTTCAAAAAAAAACAAATGTGGTTGTCCTAATAAACAAGGAATGGTAGGATATTAGACTATAAAAAACCAAAAAACCAAAATGAACAAATTTAACCGGGATCTTTTGGTATTGTTCAAAGAAGAGTTGATGAACCCCCAGGCAATCGAACATGAAGTAGAAATGCTTCATGAATTACTTTATTCTGTTGAAAAAATAGATAATCTTATTGTCGCCCATGAGGTCATCAATTTGAATAAATACAAAATAAGTTGTGATGAAAAAATCATTCGACAAACAATCGGCCTAAAAGAATTAAAGCCTTTCATTTTTCTGAATAATAAGAATTAGATACTGGTATGATGGATGGATTTAGTTAATTGTCCATGTTTCTCTTCCCTTTAATATTTTATCAAGATCACCCTTTCCTCTGGTTGTAATGGCTTCTTCAATTTGCATGGACATTACGTCTTCGTAGCAACTTCGGTCGTGTTGGTAGAAAACCCCAAATGGCCTGGGAAGATGACCATCATGGTGGGGATTATCAAAAAGTCGTGTAAGTATTTGGGCTTTGTAAAAATCTTTCTCGTCATGTATCCATAAATCGTTTTCACTTATACCATTGCCTATTTCAACAGCAATTGGTTTAAAACCATCGAGTTTAATACCCTTGTTTTTTGCTACACCATAAACAAGTGGTTTGCCTTGTTCAAGAAACAATGCTTCCTCTGATTTTGATTTTTTTTCGGTAAATATCTCAAAAGCGCCATCATTAAAAATATTGCAGTTCTGATAAATCTCCAGGAAAGAAGAGCCTTTATGCGCATGTGCTCTTAAAATCATTGCCTGTAAATGTTTAGGATCTCTATCCATGGTGCGTGCAACAAATGTGGCGTCGGCTCCTAATGCAAGCGCTGAAGGATTAAATGGATGGTCGATACTTCCAAACGGTGTACTTTTTGTAATCTTGTGCTCTTCACTTGTTGGCGAATATTGGCCCTTGGTAAGCCCGTAAATTTCATTATTAAACAACATAAGGTTTACATCAAAATTTCTTCTTAGTAAATGAATGGTATGGTTTCCTCCTATGCTTAAGCAATCGCCATCCCCACTCACGATCCATACACTAAGTTCCGGCCTGCTGGCTTTAAGCCCGCTGGCTATCGCAGTTGCCCGCCCATGTATGCTGTGCATTCCATAAGTATCCATATAATAAGGGAAACGGCTACTGCACCCTATTCCCGATATAATCACAATATTTTCCCTGGGAATTCCAAGGGTCGGCATTATTTTTTGTACCTGGGCAAGTATCGAATAATCTCCACATCCCGGACACCATCGTACTTCCTGATCTGTAACAAAATCTTTTGGGGTTAATGCTATTGGAACTGTTGTTGCGGTTTCACTCATTTCTAAAATATTATTGTTCAAAGTTAACACATAGGAACATATCGCAAATGATAACGAATATGTAAAATGAAAAGTATTTATGAAATTTTTAATAATTGTTCCTAATATTCTGCTGTACGACGGGTATGTGGAATAAGAATTGTTCCGCCCAAAATATTTGCAACTGCAAAAATCTCATACATCGCTTCGGTTGAAACACCAAGCTCAAAAGATTTACCCAAATGATATTTGATACAATCATCACACCGCAAAACCATACTTGCTACTAATCCAAGCATTTCTTTAGTTTTTTTACCGAAAGCGCCTTGCTCGTAAGTGTTGGTATCAAGATTCCAAAGGCGCTTCATCACAAGATTATTTTTGCTTAGGATAACGTTGTTCATTCTCTCACGATATTCATTAAAATCATTAACTAATGTTGACATCGTTTATCTTTTTAAAGTGAAATATTTAGGTCAAAGTTATAAGCATTCATGACATGCAAATTCATTTTCGTTAATTTTACCGCCTATTATTATTTTCTATGAACGACATACAATATGACTTCGGAATGATAGGGTTAGGCGTTATGGGCAGTAACCTTTTGCTGAACATGGCAGATCATGGCTTTGCCGTTATTGGCTACGATAAAAATCCTGATAAAACAAAACTCTTTGAGGCTTCCGCTTCAAAAAACACCATCGTAAAAGGTGTAAATACTTTAAATGAAATGATTAACTCTTTAAAGGTTCCGCGAAAAATTATGATGCTTGTACCCGCCGGAAAGCCTGTTGATAGTGTAATCGGCGACTTGGTACCGGTGCTGCAACAAGGTGATATTATCATCGACGGAGGCAACTCACATTATACGGATACTTTAAAACGAATACTGGACCTTAAGGACAAAGGATTTCATTTTATGGGCATCGGCATCTCTGGCGGCGAAGAAGGTGCCAGGAAAGGCCCCAGTATTATGCCCGGCGGCGATAAGGAAGCATACGCAGAAGTGGAACCACTACTAAAGGCTGTAGCTGCGAAGGTGAATGATGTTCCTTGTGTTGGATATTTAGGTCGGGATGCTGCAGGGCATTATGTAAAAATGGTACATAACGGTATAGAGTATGCGATAATGCAATTAATAAGTGAATGCTACGATTTAATGCACAATGGCCTTTCGTTGCCTAATACTGAATTACATGAAGTTTTTAAAAATTGGGATAGTGGCGAACTAAAATCTTTTTTACTGGAAATTACTGCTACGATTTTTGAAAAGAAAGATAAAAAAAACAGTAATGTTTATTTGGTTGACATGATCCTCGATAAAGCGGGAGCGAAAGGAACCGGGCAATGGACGTCGGAAGAAGGACTCAACCTGCCAATGCCCATACCTACGATTGATTCAGCCGTTATGATGAGAAATCTTTCTTCTCTGATAGATGAAAGAAAAGAAGCTGCTACACTATATAAATCTACCTTGCAAAAAATAGAAACTCCAAAAGAAGAATTCGTAGAGTTACTAAAAGATGCATTCTGCTTTGCCACTATCGTTAGCTATGCGCAAGGTCTTGCAATGCTTACAAAAGCATCGCACGAACTTAAAATGGAAATTCCTTTGCCCGAGGTCGTTAGTATATGGAGAGGAGGATGTATTATTCGCTCCGCTTTATTAGAATATTTCAAAAATGCATATGATAATCCAGATTTAAAAAATCTGTTACTTGATGAAAATATTGCTGCCATTCTAAAACAAAAGGAAAATAGTGTTCAAAAAATTGTATCGCTTGGTGCGTTAAACAATTTCCCTTTGGCAGGGTTTATGTCATCACTAAATTATTATAATGCTTACCGCAGAAATTTATTACCTACAAATTTGATTCAGGCTCAGCGGGATTATTTTGGAGCCCACACTTACCAGCGGATTGATGAAGAAGGAATTTTCCACTCCGAATGGGAAACAAATGCTTAAAGAGTTTAATAGAAAATTTAAAAGAAAAACGTTACATGTTAGATTACAAAAAAATATCTCCGATGCTCATTTTTATCTTCGGCGGCAGCGGGGATTTAAATTATAGAAAATTAAATCCTGCTTTATTTAACCTGTTTATGGATGAAGCGATGCCTGACAACTTTAGTATTGTCGGTATTGCCCGTTCAGAATATCCGGGTGATGAATATGAAAAACATTTAAAGGAAGGAATAGATAATTTTTCAAGAAGAAAGGATACAGACAATGAATGGGAAAAATTTTCGAAACATATTAGTTATATACCTCTGGACGTAACTAACGCGGAAGAGTATGCGAAAATTGCAAAAATTGCAAAAGATACAGAAGTAAAATTTGGCATACATCCCAATATCATTTTTTATATGGCGGTTGCCCCGCAACTTGTTCCTTCAATTGTAAAGAATCTTGGTACGCTCGATATTTGTCATGATACAAAATGCACCCGAGTTGTAATTGAAAAGCCGTTTGGACACGACCTGGAAAGCGCAAAAGATATGAACAGAATGCTGGCCAAATATTTTACAGAAGAACAAATCTTTCGCATTGATCACTACCTGGGTAAAGAAACTGTACAAAATATTCTAGCGTTACGATTTGCCAACGCATTGTTTGAACCTATTTGGAACCGGAACTATATTGATCACGTACAAATCACAGCAGCGGAAACTGTAGGTGTAGAAGGCCGTGGCGGTTATTACGAAAATTCGGGCGCCTTAAGAGATATGATACAAAACCATATACTGCAGTTACTTTGTATGATAGGAATGGAAGCACCCGTGTCGTTTGATGCCAACGAGATTAGAAATAAAAAAGTAGATGTGCTAAATGCCATTCGCCGTATTAACAAAGATGAAGTACATGAGTACGCCTCACGCGGGCAGTACAGCGGAGGATGGATGCAAGGAGAAAAAGTAACTGGTTACCGGGAAGAAAGTGATGTTTCGCATCAATCAAATACGGAGACGTTTGCTGCAGTTAAATTTTTCGTCGATAATTGGCGTTGGCAAGGTGTTCCATTTTATGTACGCACAGGGAAACATCTTCATGAAAAAACCACGATGTTAAGTATACAATTTAAGCCTGCACCTGCTTATGCTTTTCCCAAGGAAGCTGCAGAAACCTGGCGGCCCAACAGGCTTACTATTAGCATTGCCCCCGAAATGGATATTTGCCTTCGTTTCCAGGCAAAACGCCCCGGACAAACTATGATTCTTAGCCCGGTTGATATGATATTTAATTACAAGGATGAATTTGATGGCGAAGAACCTGAAGCTTATGAAACACTCTTATACGACGTAATGGAAGGTGATGCTACACTATTTATGCGAGCCGACCAGGTAGAAGCTGCCTGGGAAGTTGTAATGCCTATCTTAGATGCCTGGCATGCACGCAAGCCCGTTGATTTTCCTAATTATTCTCCAGATTCGTGGGGGCCGGAAGATGCCGAAGCACTCATTGCAAGAGATGGACATAACTGGATAAATGTTGCTCCAAAAAAGAAGGAACAATAAAAATGAAATTTCATATTTATAAAAATAACGAAGAGCTAAGTAATGAACTTGCTCTATGGTTATGTGATTTAATAAATTCCACCTTAAAAAACCAGGAGTTCTTTACTTTAGTTCTCTCAGGTGGTGAAACACCAAAAAGCCTTTTTAAGAAACTTGCATCAGAAAACTTTAAACAAAAAATCAACTGGGAAAGAATACAATTTTTTTGGGGTGATGAGCGTGTTGTTCCATCTGATGATGAGCGCAATAATGCAAAAATGGCTTATGATATACTGATTGATAATGTTGATGTGCCCGCTTCGCAAGTTCACATAATGCGTACCGATATTGAACCTGTTTTTGCTGCTAAGGAATACGAAAAAATATTGCATCACTTTTTTGATAATACTGATAAAAGTTTTGACCTAGTTTTACTTGGCATGGGGGATGACGGCCATACGCTCTCTTTGTTTCCCAATTCTCCACTTATTAATGGAGATAACGGGAACTGGGTAAACGCTGTTTATAATGAGAAGCAGCAAATGTTTCGTATAACCCTAATGCCAGCGATTGTTAACAGAGCCTCTCAAATCGTGTTTATGATAGAAGGCAAAAAAAAATCACGCGTTCTCCGGAAAGTTATTGAAGGAGAATATTCACCCGGAGAATTACCTACGCAACTTATAAAACCAGTAAGGGGGGAGCTGCATTGGTTTCTGGACGAAGATGCCGCACAGGACTTAAGCGAGATCAAATAGCATTTTAGTAATATTTGTGAAAATTTCAAACCGACAAAAATTTCAATAATTTTATATACTAAATTTAAATTTATGTCAATATTTGGCTTTTTAATTCTCCTGCTGATTGCTGCAGTTTGTGGTGGAATTGGTCAATCTATTGCGGGATACAGTGTCGGAGGTTGCCTGGTTTCTATCCTTGTTGGCTTTATTGGAGCCTATATTGGTTTGTGGATTGCCGGAAAAATGGGATTACCTCATTTTTATACGGTGATAATTGATGGTAAACCTTTCCCCATAATATGGGCAATAATTGGTTCGGCAATTTTTACCTTCATTGTTGCTTTATTAAGAAGAATATTTACCGGGCGCAGTTAAAAGATGTGCATTAATCATTTCTCCTGCTTCTCAAAATCCAGAACGACAGAATTGATGCAATAGCGCAACCCTGTTGGGGGAGGACCATCTTCAAATACATGTCCAAGATGTGATTTGCATCTTCCGCATTCCACTTCTGTTCTTTTCATCCCATGGCTGTTATCGGGCAAAAAAATAATACTCTCCTTATTTATCGGTTCAAAAAAACTCGGCCAGCCACAACTGCTGTTAAACTTACCATCACTCTTAAAAAGAGGATTGCCGCATACAGCGCAATAATAAGTACCCTCTTCACTATGCATATTATATTTTCCCGTGAATGGACGCTCCGTACCCTTCTCACGCGCAATATGGTACACATCGGCTGGTAAAATCTTCTGCCATTGCTCATTAGTTACCTCTGCCTGTTCACCTTCACTTTTGCCATAAAATGGATTTTTATTATCAGTTTTCATAAAATTGTTTTTTATTAAAATGTTTCAAAAATTTATATTCCAAACTGCCTGTTGAAAATAAACACATTTGCCGCAACAAGGTTTGAATAAATTTATGAATTTCTCCAATCGTTTAAAACAATAATAATCATGAATAAGGAATTTTAAATTCCATCCATTATATTTGGACTTCACAAGGATTTTAGCACGTATGTTCAATCTTATTTTATTTGGGCCGCCAGGCAGTGGGAAGGGTACGCAATCAGAAAAACTTATTGCGAAGTACAATCTTAAACATCTTTCAACCGGTGATTTATTGAGGAGCGAGATCGCAGGTAAAACCCCCTTAGGTTTAGAAGCAAAAAAATTTATGGATAAGGGGCAGTTGGTTCCCGATGAAGTTGTAATTGGTATGATAAGTTCTGCCTTAGACAATTATCCTGACGTAGTTGGTTTTTTATTCGATGGCTTTCCAAGAACTTCAAAGCAGGCAGAGGCTTTAGACAATTTACTGGAACTTAAAGATCTTTCGATCAATGTAATGCTGGCATTGGAAGTATCAGAAGAAGAGTTGGTAAAACGTTTGGTAAAACGAGGTGAAACGAGCGGCCGGCCTGATGATAGCAATGAACAGGTAATTCGCACCCGCATTCATGAATACAACAAAAAGACTTCGGCGGTTGCTGATCATTACAAAAAGGTAAATAAAGTAACACTCGTAAAAGGCGAGGGAAGTATAGATAATATCTTTAAGAGCCTCACAAAAGAAATTGATACCCGGATGAAGAAAAATTAAAACCAATTATTATTTACTCATTCTAAATTATATTAACATGAAAAACGTTAAGGAAACTTTTCTCAAAGAAAAATTAGTTGCCATGTTAAAAAAATTAAAGGGAGCAGAAAAAGGGAAATGGGGTATCATGAATGCACAACAAATGGTGGAGCATTTTGCAGATGCGGTAAAAAGTGCAAACGGAAAATTGATTTTGCCACTTTTAAACAAAGGTGAAAGATTACAAAAATCAAGGGAATTTTTGATGAGTGACGAACCCTTTAAAGAAAATATAAAAAATCCCCTCATTCCCGAAGACGGATTTAAATTACACAAACCTGACATCCAGTCTGCCATCAACAAAGTTCAAAAAGAGCTTGATTATTTTTTTGAAATTTTTGAAAAACATCCTGAAATAAAAACCCAAAATCCTTTTTTTGGAGAGCTTGATTATAGAATGAATGTGCAATTATTACATAAACACGCCATGCATCATCTACGGCAGTTCGGCTTAGTATAGAGGTTTGGGTTGTATTTAATCTCCCCTTTTTCATTTTCTTATCCAATCGGGTTGTATTGTTAATTTTGATACCTAATTAAGACACCATGAAGAAATTGGGTAATTACGTAACGGGATATTGGATAGAGGGCGATGGCGATGGCCAGCAACTATACAATGCTGTAAACGGCGAGCCAATTGCTACAGCAACTACAAAAGGGCTGGACTTTGCTTCCCTATTAAATTATGGAAGGGCAAATGGAAGTATGGCACTTCGTAAAATGACTTTTCATGAACGGGGCAGAATGCTGAAAGCACTGGCGCTGCATTTGCTGGAACATAAGGAAGAATTTTATTCACTGAGTTATAAAACCGGTGCAACCCGTGCCGATAGTTGGGTTGATATTGAAGGCGGCATCGGAAATCTTTTTTCTAATGCTTCGCTTAGAAGGAAATTGCCTGATGAAATTTTTGCATTGGATGGCGATAACATAGGATTAAGTAAAGGAGGAACTTTTGCAGCGCAACATATTTTACTTCCTAAAGAAGGAGTTGCTATTCATATCAATGCTTTCAATTTTCCTGTTTGGGGTATGCTGGAAAAAATTGCGGTAAACTTACTGGCAGGCGTAGCCGCTATTGTAAAACCAGCCTCAATTACTTCGTACCTAACGGAAGAGGTTGTACGTGAAATTATTTCTTCAAAAATCTTGCCGGAGGGAAGTTTGCAATTGATATGCGGAAGTGCCGGTGATATATTAGATTATGTTACTTCGCAGGATGCAATCACTTTTACAGGATCCGCATCGACAGGCCTGCAATTAAAAAGCAATCCGAATATTCTTAAAGAAAATGTGCCGTTTAATCTGGAAGCAGATTCCTTGAATTGTATTGTACTTGGCGATGATGTTACTCAAGGCATGCCTGAATGGGATATTTTTATTAAAGAGATAAGAAAAGAAATGACATCGAAAGCGGGGCAGAAATGTACGGCAATAAGAAGAATTTTCGTGCCCGAAAATAAAATAGAAGATGTATGGAAAGCCATAGGTAAATCGTTAGCTCAAACCACTATTGGAAATCCTGAAAATGAAAAAGTAAGAATGGGTTCCCTCGCAGGGCAATCTCAAAAAAAAGAAGTATTAGACCAGGTTCAGAAATTGTTAGCCACATCTCAATTAATTTATGGCAGCCTCGACAGTGTAGCGTTGATTGATGCGGACATCAACAAGGGGGCATTTATTAGCCCTTTGTTATTGATAAATGAAAAACCATTTATATCGGAGGAGCCTCATAACGTAGAAGCATTTGGACCCGTAAGTACAATAATGCCATATAAAAATATTGATGACGCAATTGAACTGGCAAAAAAAGGTAAGGGCTCATTGTGTAGTTCAGTCGTCACTTCAAGCAATAATTTTGCAAGAAATTATGTATTAGGAGTAGGCACTTTTCATGGAAGAATTTTAGTGCTTAATAGTGAAGATGCAAAGGAAAGCACGGGCCATGGCTCACCACTGCCAATGCTTATTCACGGCGGACCTGGACGTGCTGGCGGAGGCGAAGAGATGGGCGGGTTACGTGGCATACAACACTACATGCAAAGAGTAGCTATCCAGGGTTCCCCAACAATGCTCACTGCAATAACAAATGTGCATCAGCCAATGGCACAAGGAAAAATTTCTTCGATTCATCCTTTCAAAAAATACTTTGAAGAACTTGAAATAGGAGATCAACTTATAACGGATAAAAGAATTATTACTTCTGAAGACATTGATAAGTTTGCCGACCTGAGTGGTGATCATTTTTATGCGCACATAAAAACGACCGATTTTAATGATACCATGTTTGAACAACAAGTGGCTCACGGTTATTTCATAATGAGTGTCGCCGCAGGATTATTCGTTGATAGCGTAAAGAAAAATCCTGTTCTGCTTAATTACGGAATTGATGAATTGCGATTTATAAAACCTGTTTATCCCGGTAATGAAATTTATGTTCGGTTCACATGTAAAGAAAAAATTCAACAGGAACTAAAAGAGATAAATCCTGAAGCACGGTTTATAAAAGGTAGCGACATACCGAAGGGAATAGTAAAATGGTATGTAGAAATTTTGGATGAAACGGATGATCCTGCAATTGGCATTGCGACAATACTAACGATGGTCAAAAGAAAAAATAATGGCTCCCTTTAAAATAGAAAGGGTTCGGGATCAGAAATAATAATGATAAATTAAAAATGATTATAACTTCGTGGCTTACTTAAGCCGATAAATTAATTTTAAGATATGCCAGAAAACGGATACGTAAAATCTCACACCGAACACGGAATTACAACAATCGAATTTTTTCATCCTCAAAGCAACTCTCTTCCAGCAAAAATTCTTGATGAATTGGCCCAGGAAATTCATTATGCCGGAACGCATGATACAAAAGTATTGATACTTCGCAGTGCCGGGGAGGGGGCATTTTGTGCAGGAGCAAGTTTTGATGAATTGATGGCAATTCAAAACGAAAAAGACGGCCTGCGCTTCTTTGAAGGCTTTGCCAACGTAATCAATGCGATGCGCAAATGCAATAAACTCATTATTGGCCGCATCCAGGGAAAATCAGTTGGTGGCGCCGTAGGACTGGTGGCTGCATGCGATTATGCAATTGCTGTAAAGGAAGCCGACGTGAAATTGAGCGAACTTTCCTTAGGCATTGGTCCATTTGTAGTAGGTCCTGCTATTCAAAGAAAAATTGGAATATCGGCATACAGCCAATTAGCCATTGATGCGACCCTTTGGAGAAACTCTGACTGGGCGAAGAAAAAAGGATTGTTTGCAGAGGTGCACGATTCTATTTCAAATATGGATGAATCAATATACAGGCTTTCTAATGCACTTGCGCATTCCAATCCTGACGCCATGAAAGAATTGAAAAAAATATTCTGGAAAGACACCGATGACTGGGACACGCTTTTGCATGAAAGAGCAGCCATAAGCGGTAAATTGGTATTAAGCGAGTTCACAAAGAATGCAATTGCAAAACTCAAGGTTAAAATAAAATAAGAAGTTTCCTGCTAAAATATTCTCCTTACAAATCGTCATACTCATATAACGGGTCAATATGAGTACCTGCTTCCATTTCAAAAACCGGATTGATTAATCCGTCTTTTAACCCATAAACCCAGCCATGTAAATGAGGGCGTTGTTCGTTTAACCATGCACGTTGGATAATGGATGTTTTCGCCAGGTGAACTACCTGCTCCTTTACATTAAGCTCTACAAGCCTGTCTGTACGTTGCTCTTCGTCAGAAATCTCTGATAATTCGTCGCGATATAACCGGTAAACATCTTTAATATTTCGCAGCCACATATTGAGCACATATTTGTAATCATGATTGGTCATTGCGGCTTTAATACCGCCGCAACCATAATGTCCACAAACAATAACGTGTTTAACTTTTAAATGATTTACGGCAAAATCCAATACACTC
Organism: uncultured Chitinophagaceae bacterium; assembly: GCA_963792025.1. Classification (GTDB taxonomy): domain Bacteria; phylum Bacteroidota; class Bacteroidia; order Chitinophagales; family Chitinophagaceae; genus Ginsengibacter. Next base: position 114,532 of record CAWBUS010000001.1, read on the forward strand.
AATAGGTTAACATCAGTATGAACAACCATGTTAGCAATATTGCGATGAACAAATATTTCACCTGGTTGCGTTCCTGTTATTTTATCTGCCGGAACCCTGCTGTCACTGCAACCAATCCACAAAAACTCGGGAGTTTGTAAAGAAGATAATCTTTTAAAAAATCCTGGGTCATTGTCAACCTGCTCTTGTGCCCATGTTTTATTATCCGAAAGTAATTTTTCGTATGAAGTCATAAATTAAATTTTGCAACATACTTAAAGCATTCGTTTAATCTTTCCATTTGTCAATTACATATTCAATCCGCCACATGTACTTATTACCTGTCCTGTAACATAAGAACTCAGATCACTTGCAAGAAAGAGCGTAACATTGGCAATCTCTTCCGCACTGCCAAATCTTCCCAAAGGAATCTTATCAAGAAAGGATTTTGCTGCTTCTCCTTCTTTCAAATAGTGTGTCATATCAGTTTCAATAAAGCCGGGCGCAATTGCATTACATCTTACATTTCGGCTACCTAACTCTGCCGCTATAGATTTTGTAAATCCAATAATACCAGCTTTGCTCGCTGCATAGCTACTCTGGCCGGCATTTCCACGTACACCTACGATTGAGCTCATATTAATGATGCTTCCCTTTTTTGATTTCATCATGGGGCGAATAACCTGTTTTGTCATGTTGAAAACACTTTTCAAATTCGTAGTCATTACTTCATCCCATTGCTCCTGCGTCATTCGAAGTAACAGGTTATCTTTTGAGATTCCTGCATTGTTAACACAAATATCAACAGTGCCAAACTTTTTCACAACATCATTTACCATCGCCTCAGATTCTTCATAATTACCCGCATTACTTTTATATGCTTTAGCGTTTACTCCAAGCATTTGTATTTTTTCTTCTAATGTTTTTGCTTTTTCATCACTGCTAACATATGTGAAGGCCACATGGGCGCCATTTTCTGCAAGCTTCAATACTATACTTTCTCCAATGCCGCGGCTGCCACCAGTTATTATTGCAACTTTATTTTCAAGCAATTTCATATTTCAACTTATTATCTTTTTATATATTTTTTTGTCAAATTAAATTCATTGATCCCGCATTAACCATTGCAAGTATTTCTTCAATTAAATTTCTTTCATTGCTTAATCTTGGTACTTTATGTTGTCCCCCAAGTTTTCCTTTTTGTTTAAGCCATTGCCTGAATGTTCCCGTTTCTATAACATGAACAAGGGGCATTCTCAATGCAATGTTTTTATATCGCTTTGCTTCATAATCGCTGTTCACTGATTTTAATGCTTCATCAAGAGTTGTGATAAACTCATCCATATTACCTGGCGGCTTATCAAATTCTATTAACCATTCATGTGCGCCATTTTCCCGTTCACTAAAAAAAACCGGTGCGGCGGTATAGTCACTTACTATTGCGTTTGTTTTTGCGGACGCTATCGCTATTGCTTTATCGGCATTGTCTACAATAACTTCTTCGCCAAATGCATTCATATAATGTTTTAATCTGCCCGTAACTTTTATTTTAAAGGGACGTAGCGATGTAAACTGAATAGTGTCGCCCACAAGATACCTCCAAAGGCCTCCGTTGGTACTTATTACGAGAGCATAATTATTATTCAGTTTAACCTGGTCTAACCCAAAAGTTTTTGCGTTGGGATTGCCATATTCTTCTACAGGCATAAATTCATAAAATATGCCATGATCCGCAAAAAGTAGCATTCCATCTGTATCGGGCATATTCTGTGCTGCAAAAAATCCTTCACTTGCGTTATAAATTTCAAGATAATTAATGGGAGCGCCTACGAGTTTTTGCAATTGATCACGGTAAGGCGTAAACGAAACTCCACCATGAATATACAATTCAAGATTAGGCCAAACTTCTTTTAAGGTATTCCTTCCGGAAATTTCCAGGATGCGTTTAATTAGTACAATGGTCCACGTAGGAACTCCAGCGAGTGAGGTTACATTTTCATTGATAGTATTTTGAGCCAACTTTTCAATTTTACTTTCCCATTCATCAAGCAATGCTATGCTTAATTCCGGCGTTCGTATCCAATGCCCCCAAAAAGGTGTGTTTTGCATTAAGACGGCACTGAGATCACCGTACTGTATTTCTTCATTCACGGCATTCACCTGGTGACTTCCGCCAACTACAAGGCTCTTGCCTGTAAGCAGATCACTTTCAGGAAAATTTTTGTAATAATTGGTAAGAACATCTTTAGAAGCTTTGAAATGTGTTTCCTTCAACGATTCTTCACTAATAGGGATGAATTTACTTTTTGAAGAAGTGGTACCGCTACTTTTTGCAAACCAATTAATAGGAGTATTCCATAAAACATTTTCTTCTCCATCCATCATTCGTAATATATAAGGTTTTATGTCATCGTACTCATGAATGGGTACACGTTTTTTAAAGTCCTTGATTGTGAAAAGTTTGGAAAACGAAAATTTGCGGCCAAATTCTGTGTACTGTGCCTGTGTCACGAGGTTTTGTAAAACATTGCGTTGCGCCGCAACCGGGAAACTAATCCAGTTTTGAACCCGCCAAAGACGAAGTCTTGCTAATCTCGATATGGCAGGGCTCAACAGCTTCATTAAATACTTTTTGGTTATTTTATAAAGGTAAAGCTATGGATGTTATATGTTATAGATTGTATTTATGTATAAAAAGCATTCGCGGCAATTTAATCTATAACTAATTTACAAATTATTTTATAGCATCAGTGTGCAGATAGTCTTTTCTTTTTAACTCAAAATTTCTTCCCAGGTATAGACGGCGAACCTGTTCATCTTTTGCCAGTTCTTCAGCAGTGCCATGCTTGTATATTTTGCCTTCAATAAGCAAATAAGCCCTGTCGCAGATTGACAGAGTTTCGTTTACATTATGGTCTGTAATGAGAATACCAATGTTTTTATATTTGAGTTTGGTAACTATTGCTTGTATGTCCTCTACCGCAATAGGATCAATACCAGCAAAAGGTTCATCCAGCAAAATAAATTTTGGATCTACAGCTAATGCACGTGCAATTTCAGTACGCCTTCTTTCGCCACCACTTAATACATCGCCGTTACTTTTACGAACATGGGCAAGATTAAATTCATCAATTAATGTCTCCAGTTTTTCTTTTTGTTCGGCCCTGCTGAGTTTAGTCATTTCTAAAACGGCAGCTATATTATCTTCGACGGTTAGTTTCCTAAATACACTTGCTTCCTGTGGCAGGTAACCCAATCCCATTTTTGCCCTTTTATACATGGGCAGTTTGGTTATGTTTATATCATTCAAAAATACATCTCCTTCGTCGGGTTTAACTAATCCTACCACCTGGTAAAAAGAAGTTGTTTTACCAGCTCCGTTGGGGCCAAGCAAACCAACAATTTCTCCCTGGCCAACCTGGAAAGAAACTTTGTTGGTAACTGTTCGCTTACCATAATTTTTGGTGAGTTCTTTTGCGTAAATAGTCTGGTTCAAAACAAAGTATTTAAACAAAAATAAGCGAATGAATATTAATATTATGCTAACGTGTAGTTTCCTTTATCCTATACTATTATTTGAATTAACTATTTTCAAAAGTGAGGAAGTTAATTTTTAAAATAGCCCCCACTCATTGAGTTTTTGACTATTGACTTTTTGAGTTTATGTTTGCATCTATTTTGTAAAAAATGAAAGTTACTGACCATATTAAAGAAGCGAAGGGTACTGCAGTATCATTTGAAATATTACCGCCATTGAAGGGTAAAACGATAGAATCCATTTATAACCATCTTGATCCATTAATGGAATTCGATCCGGCCTTTATTAATGTTACCTACCACCGCAGCGAACAGGTTTTTAAAAAAAAAGCCGATGGTACTTTTGAAAAAATAGAAGTACGCAAAAGGCCAGGTACCGTTGGCATTTGTGCAGCTATAATGAATCATTATAAAATTGATGCTGTACCCCATTTAATATGTGGAGGTTTCAATTTGCAGGAAACCGAAAATGCATTAATCGATCTTGCTTTTTTAGGAATAGATAATGTATTGGTATTGCGTGGCGACGCAGCAAAAAACGAAACAAATTTTGAGCCTGAAAAAAACGGGCACGCTTATGCGTTAGACCTATTAAAACAGGCGGTCAATCTCAACAATGGCATTTACCTGGAAGACGATATAAGGGATGGTTACAAAACAAAATTTTGCATAGGCGTTGCTGGTTATCCTGAAAAGCATTTTGAAGCACCAAATATGGAAAGCGATTTGAAATACCTTAAACTAAAGGTAGATGCAGGTGCAGATTATATAACTACGCAAATGTTTTTTGACAATAAAAAATATTTTGAGTTTGTAAAAAAATGCAGGGAAGCTGGCATAGAAATACCTATAATTCCAGGCCTTAAACCGATAACATCAAAAAAGCAACTTTCTGTTTTACCCCGCACTTTTCACGTCGATATTCCTACAGAACTCAGCAATGAAATTCTTAAATGCAAAACAGATGCTGACGTAGAAATTGTAGGAACCGAGTGGCTATTGGCTCAGTCGAAGGAATTGAAAGCTGTTGGTGTACCCGTTTTACATTATTATACGCTTGGGAAACCTCATGTTATTGCCAATGTTGTAAAAGAACTGGTGTAATAATCCCTGAATTTCATTTAGAAACAGAGGTCCGCTTGCAAAATATTACGAGCGGACCTTATCCGCATTTTTGCTCAAAGCATCTCATTTAATTGTCCAGGGGAATCCCCAGGGAAATACTAACTGTTCTATATTTATTTTTATTATCAGCGTTATTATTGCTTTGCGTTGAATTAATTTTTGTCAGCCCATATTCATAGTTCAACTTTAATAAAACCTTACCCAGGTCTAATCCTCCACCAAAATTTAATCCAAAATCGAACCTTTTAATCTTATCATATGCCGCGTCATCCTGTTGTGAGGTAAAAGGATTATCATTACTGAATTTTATAGTATTTGAAGAACTTGACGTTACTCCTAAAATGCTGCTTTCTGTTTTAGATTTTCCTGCAATGCCCATGGCCGCATACGGGCCTCCATTAAAAAAGATATTAATATTCTTCTCAAGGGGAAAACGTAACACTAAATTTAGAGGCACTTCGAGATATAAAGGATTAAATTTTGTTTTTACATAATTGTCGTCGTGTGTGGCGCCGAAATAACTGTTTGCCTTGGCACCTCTTCCTTCCAATAACAACCCACTTTCCAGGTCAGCAGCTTCTGATAACCCAAATCTTCCCCAAAAACCGGCATTGAAAGTTGTAAGCAAATTGTTATCCTGCGTTTCGCCCGACTTTGTTTGGGTAATGTTAGCGAGGTTTAAACCTCCTTGCAGATACACTTGCGAATGAGCTGCGGTCATACCACCACTCAGCATGGCGATCATTAAAAATTTCTTCATTGGTTAGTTTGTTTAGTTTAAAATATTAAAAGCACAGGTTAATAGAACCTTTCGTAAGAATTTTGTAAATACTTTCCCAAAAAATATCCGGGATATTTTTTAAAATACAATTACAAGATCTATTTAACGGGTAAAGGCGAAAAATATGATTCTATGACTACAGATTTTCGTATTTGTTTAACAATGGCAATAAACGCCTGTTATTTAATTGACTGAAAAACTTTTTCATTTACAGTAACGGGATATTTCTTCTTCAACTCTTCAACCCATTTCTTTTCGAGTAGATTTTGGTAGTCATTAATTACAAGGCCACGGGCATCTGCAAAACTGCGTTGTTGATCAGCCGGGTATGTTTTAATTATCATTGAAAATATAGATGTCCCGTCTCCGCTGTTTACAACGGGTTCTGTGACCATACCAGGGGTAAAATCAGTTTTGCTTTTTACCGGAATCTGGCTTAACTCGTATCTCCCGGAATCAGCTTGAACCTGGGAGTTATCTTTTACGAGGTCTTTCCAGGTTTTACCTTTATTAATTTCTTCAATGACTGTTTTTGCCTCAGCCTCATTCGAACACGAAAATAAAATGGCATCGGCACTAGCATTCCACTTATAATTGGCTTTGTGTTCATTATAATATTGTTCGAGTCCCACGCTATCAGAAGAAGCTTTGGACCAAACTTTTCGTTCCATAATTTCAAACAGCATATTGCCTTCTTTAAATTCCTGCAACTGGTATTTAAATTCCGGATTAAAGTTCTCCAAACGACTTTTATAATTTTCTGTAGCCGCAATTGAAACATAATTTTTGAAAAGCTCTGCATGGGTTTGTTCTGCATGAGCTGCATAGGTGGTTTTCACACTTCTTACATATTGCATCCAGTCTCCCACTTTTACTTTCGCATTGTTAAAAGAAAACAGGATAGTGTTTTCACTAACATTGCCGGCGCTTATTTTCTTATTTGATATTGCAAACGTATCTGTTACTGTCCAAAGATCTTTTTCGTTTATGGCATTGTTCTTCTTGTATCCCGTTTTAACCAATACTTGTTTCAAAAATTTTTCTTTTGCTGATGCGATGCGGCCATCTGCAAGTACCTCCTGCTTAATATTGGCCATAAAAGCCGCATCGTTCTTATTTTCGGGTATCGGTGACCGGGAGAGTCGCTTAATAATATGATAGCCAAATTCTGTTTGAAAGGGTTGCGAAATATCACTATCATTTTTTAGGGAAAATGCAACTTTTTCGAAGCCTCCGTCGTATGTGGCTACACCAAATTCAGGCATGATGCCATTGTTCATATAAGTTCTTCTATCGTCACTGTATTGTTTAGCTAATCCCCCGAAATCAGCACCGGATTTTAATGCTGTATACACCGAGTCTGCCGTTTGCTTTGCACGATCTCTCATGTTAATATTACCCGCCGGGACAGCAAATAATATCTGGGCAATTTTTATTTTGCCAACTGCGGGTCGCTCTTCTTCATTCTTAAAAATATGCCAGCCTTTTTGGGAACGATACGGCTTACTTACCTGGCCAGGTTTTAGGTTATACACTATATTTTCAAATTCATATGGCAGTGTGAAAACTGTTACCCAACCCAAATCGCTTCCCTCCAGCGGAGCAATTTTTTCTTTAATTTCAGAAACGATCTCATCATAGTTTGTTCCGCCCTTTTTCAATTCGTCATATGCTTCACTAATTGCCTTGTATAATTTAACGGTATCTCCAGGTAGCATTTTGCTGTTAATGGAAACATAGAAATGTTGCACGTGAATATCTTTTTGGCTCCTGTTAAAGGCTTCATTCACTAATGCGTCCACTTCTTTATCATCCTGCAAATAATTATTTTCGATCTGTGCCCTGAAATTTTGAAGATCAGATTGTAAAGAAGGTAGCGTATCAAGCTGCATATCCTTTGCGGCCTGCACCTTCAATTTAAATTTTGTATAAAGATCAAGGTAATCTTTCAGCGCCAGTTCCGTATCGGTTGCGGGGGTTTTATTTTTATTGTATGCCCGAACAAATTCATCCTTGCTTACGGTATGTTTTCCGTAGGTAAAAAGTGTTTGGCAATAAGTTATCGAAATAAAAAAAGATAAAGCAGTAAACAAAAAAAGTTTTTTCATCAGACAGAATTTATTGGAATGGGTTATTGACTTTCGTCAATTATTAAATCATCAAAATTTACTTTTCAGTACTGTTAATATTATTGATAGCCTTATTATTAATTTTCATTTGAAGTACGTCGTCCATTTGTTGCCAGGTTAATTTTTTTGCAATAATTCGCTTATCCTTATCCAGTAAATACAAAGTAGGGGTTTGAGTTACGTCATACAATTGTTTGTAGGAAGGTTTTTTCGCATCTTCTTCAATTTTCTTTTGCTGATCGGTTTGATAAACGTTTATCCAGCTTTGCAAATTGTACTTATTCATAAATTCCTTCCATTTGGATTGTTCTTTTGTATCGGTAAGTACTCCGTAGATACTTACGCCTTCCCTTTGCCATTTGGCATGATACATTGAATCCATTTCCGGCACTTCCTGCCGGCAGTGGCTGCAGGTTGGGTCCCAGAAACAAACAATAGTATAGGGAGCGCTTACATTATACAATGGCATCGATTTGCCTGACGAGTCGACCATCTCGAGATTAGCTGCCTGTTCTCCAATAAGATTAGACATTAACATGTAAGCCCTGTTTGAAATTGCCGTCATCTGCTTTTCATTAAGCCACGATGAAACTCCTTTTGAATGGTACCTTTCAAACAAGTGAACAAACACGGCATCCTGCCCCATGTATTTTGGGTAGATGTATTCATCTGTAAGCCAGTTCAACAAAAACTTATACATTTCGGGGGCTGTTCTTGCCCTCAACAATAAATAATCGGACTCCTGAATAATGGAGTCGGGTGCAGGCGATAACACTTCCCTAAAATATTTTTCGACTTTCGGTAAAAAAAATGGCGTACGAATAATACGGTCATCCATAAACGTAATTCCGTCCCAATAATGTTGCTTATAATAATTGTAATTATTTACCGAGTCTTCCCGTGTAACCGGCTTTGCAATTAAAACCTTTGGCTCCTTCATACTCGTGAGCAATGCGGCGAGCATTGACTCTGGATTTTCCTTTATTATCTTATCCCTGTAGTCATTTAATTCTTTATTAAGATTGTTATAATTTTTTTCGTGTAAAAGACTATCACTTTTAGTTTTTGAAGCTTTATAACTATTTATTTCCGCCTGCAAATTAGCTCCTTTAGTTGCGACAAATTTTTGATATTGCTGAAACAGAATATTTTCTTTCGAGCCCGTTACGGTTGTTTTATTGATAAGGTCCGAGGTATCGGCTTTAATTGAAATTTCCTGTTCTTTATCGACAAGAAAATCAAACAATTTATTTTTACCCGGAAACACTATTGAATAAACACCCGGAAGCAGCTTTTCATTTTTTTCAAAAACCGCAACTCCTTTGTCGCTGATAATGGCGGAGTCTTCTATATTAATATTTTTCCCATAATAATACGTTAGGTAAGCTAACCCGTTGGTGTAATTGGGAGTTTGCAAAGTAACCTTAAACCCCTGCGCAAATGAAGCAGAGAACAGGATAAGAAATACGCATGAACTAAAAAATATCTTCATTGTTTTAAGATAGGGAACAAAAATATTTAAATTGATTAAAAATCAATAGTCATGCAAAATACTTAACATTTTGTACCAAATGTAATTAACCATGAGGCACATACCCTATTTTTACTTTTAGATGAAACGAAAAAAAATTACACTGGAAAAGGTGCCTGTAATGGGCTACGCCGCTGAAGGCAAAGCGCTTAGCCGGGTTGATGGTAAAGTTATTTTTATTGAAGGTGCAGTACCAGGCGACACTGTTGATATATTAATTACACGAAATAAAAAAGACTGGGCCGAAGGAAAGGTAATTGCCATAAGAGAATTTAGTAAAGAAAGGGTTGAGCCTTTTTGTATTCATTTTGGAATATGTGGCGGATGTAAATGGCAAATGCTTCCTTACAACAAACAACTTGAATATAAACAACAGGAAGCGTCGGATGCTTTTAAAAGAATAGGTAAACTAACAGATATAACAATGTTACCGATTATTGGTTCCGATGATACAACCTGCTACCGTAACAAGCTTGAATTTACCTTCAGCAATAAAAAATTTCTAACGCCAAAAGAATTGGAAGAATTAAAAGATGATTCCTGGCCAGGTGGCGCATTAGGTTATCATGTTCCGCGGTTGTATGATAAAATCATTGATATCAACGAATGTTGGTTAATGGATGATGTAAACAATACAATCCGTAATACGCTGCGTGATTTTTCGCATTGCGAATAAATATAGTTATTATGACATAAAGGAACATAAAGGCTGGCTAAGAAATATTATCATAAGAAATTGCAACAACCGGAGAATTGATGGTAAATATTGTTTTTGGTTATGATGATAAACAGGAAAGAGAAAGACTATGCAATACACTTGTTGCAAAAAGTTCCCTCGATTACAACATTATTGTACACGATAAATTCAAAGTGGAACGATACTATTTATGACGTCGAAACTAATGTTGTTACCGGAAAAGGATATATAATTGAAAAGCTGGAAGATTTTAGTTTTAAAATTTCTCCAAAATCTTTTTTTCAAACTAATACAAAGCAGGCCGAAAGATTATACAATGTAGTAAAAGGTTTTGCTGCACTTAATGGAAATGAAAATGTCTATGATTTGTATTGCGGTACAGGCAGCATTGGGATTTTTTTAAGTAAACATGTTAAAGGAATGATTGGTGTTGATGTTGTTGAAGATGCAATTAAAGATGCAAAAGAAAATGCTGCACTCAATAATATTAGTCATGCATCATTTTTTTGCGGAGATGTTATTGAAATTTGTAACGATGCTTTTTTTGTTGAACATGGCCGGCCTGATATAATTATTGTTGATCCACCACGGGCAGGCCTACACGCAAAACTGATTCAAAAACTTTTGGAGATTGCTCCTGAAAAAATTGTATACGTAAGCTGTAATGTGTCCACACAGGCAAGAGACCTGCAGCTACTCAGCGAAAAATTTTCAGTAATACAGTTACAGCCGGTTGATATGTTTCCTCATACGCATCATATAGAATGTGTGGCGGAATTGAGGAGGACATGATTAATATCACTCCAACAACATCTTCTTATAATATGCAATCTTTCCCTTCAGACTCATTCTTGCATATCGCGGCGATGGCGAAGGAAGGCATTCGCCATTTTTCATTTCCGGAAATATTTTTAAGAAATGTTTTTCTACAAATCTGCTTGTATAGAAAATATGCTGAAATGAAGTATGCGCTAAAATGTTTTTAATGGCTTTATCGTTATAAGCCACCACTTCAAGATTCATGTCGGAATTATTTACTGCATTCCTTCGCGCCTTTAAAATAATATCTGCAATTGCAATTCCTTTTATAGTAAATAATTCTTTTTTATCTGCGGCGTTTTTTAATTCAATATTATACACGCCGGAAATAATGTTCCAAAACTGGTTGCGCTTTGTTCCATAAAACCAGTCGTCTTTTTCTAATTTTTTTTGGGTAATATCTCTTCCGGGAAAACTACCAACAATAAGTATTGTTGCATTGGTTGGAACAAATGGCTGGAAGGGATGTGTTTCAATTTCGCTCATAAAAATTTTGAAAATACTTTTCAATTTAAAAGTATTGACTAATTCTTATTCCGGGCGTTACGCCTTTAAATAAATTATTAAAATATAAGGAAGGCTCAATAGTTGTTTTCGCTACCGAAAGTTTACCCGCGCCAAAGCGGAAAGTATTCTTCTCGAAAAAATCTCCATTTCTATTAATGAGGTACCCCAACGAAAAAACTGCGCTAAAGGAAAAATCTTTTCTTGGATCATAATCTTTCGTTCCACCCTGGCCGTAGATAAACGTTAAAAAATCGTTTCTGTAAGTATGCATTTTATTTTGGTTATCTCTTGCAAACAAAAAATGCGGCTCCCAAAATAAGCCGGGTTCCCACTTAAAAGTTCTTTCACGGTTCGTTAATGTAAGTCTCATTCCAAGGCTAAAAGACGGAACAAAATAGTTCTTATAATTTTGCGCATTAACGGTAATATTAGCTACAAGAAAATCTCCCGTTCCCCCTGGTGTAAATCCTTTCGGTTTATCTGCAGTTATAGAACGGTCCTTTTTTATATAATGAAAGCCGCTTCCTAAAACAAGTGGCCATTTACCATTAATGTTATTTTGAATCGTTCTTATTTTCTCTGCAAGCATCCCATTCATATAGTTGGCAAGTTCATTTGTACTGTTCAGATAAAAAGTAAAATGATAATATCGCGGATTTCTGAGGCTGATTTTCTCTACTGGCTTTGGAGGATTAGCAATTACACCAATTATATTTATGGTGTCTTGTTCAGTTCTTAGCGATGCCAGATCTCCGTTACTTATTAAAAAGCTTGCGCCCTTCGGTTGAAACTGCTGGAGTCTTATTTTTTTTCTGCCCTGGGCATCTGTGACATAGTCTATTCGTTTTGAAGTAAGTGGGTCTGCAAGCGAATCTTTTAATGGTGCTATATCACTCAAAAATATTTTGAGCAAAGAATCGATATTGGACATACGGTTGAGATCAGCAATATCACTAACCTCAATTTCCATTTTGTTGCCTTTTTCCAGGTTTACATAGAACCGCCTGGTGATTATTATATTTTCAGGAACCTGAAAAGTTTTGTCGGATGCGCTGGTTGATTGTGCACAAAGATTTGCTGTGATGCTTGTAATAAGCACCAACACACTAATAAGTTTTTTCATTTTAGTTTGTTGTGAGGTTTTTTGTTGTAAAAATTTTAAATCCTGTTTTGGTAACAACGGGAGATGATCGGGTATAAACTTCCTGGTTCATAAATTTGAATTGAAAAGAATGTTGTTCATTATTCCTGGCGATGTTTGGAGATTCAGTAACAGGGTCACCCAATTCGTTTACGTGAACAACTATTAATTTTTTCTTTACAGAGACATTTGCAACGAGACTAATTAGAGTATCCACGGGTGTTACAGCGCTATTGGTTAATTGCTGGGTAATGCCTACTTCTGTTTTATTTTGAACAATTTCGTTACCTCTTATATTGGGACGATTGCTCGCTTTTGCTTTATTGATTTCGTGGATTGATTTACCAGGCAATTTATTTTTATTTGATGAAGAAGAAATAATTGAAGTTGTTTCCTTATTAATCGTCGGCATATTTTGAACCGACGTGGAAACACTTTTATTTGCCCTTAAATCATTATTTACCAAAACATTTTCTTTTTTATGCCCCATGAATAACGAAATGAATAAAGCAAAAGATAAACATGCCGCGGCAAGCCAATACCAAACTGCCCTTCGTTTAACTGATTTTGAATGAAGTCTTTCATGAAGTTTATTCCACGAAGCTTCTTTATTAAAACCTGCACCCCGGATGTTCTCCAATTCATCCAGCTTATTTATCCAATTACTATTGTTATTTGGTTTTTCGTTTGTCATAATCCATATCGTTTTGTAATAGCATTTTTTGTAATAAAACTTTTGCTTTGCTTAATTGCGATTTTGATGTTCCTTCCGAAATATTCAACAATGTTGCAACTTCTTTATGCGGCAATCCTTCAATAATATATAAGTTAAACACAGTGCGATAGCCAACCGGCAATTGAATAATTAAATTGAAAATTTCATCAGCCGATAATTTATCCAATGCATCTTCTTGCAAAGGCATTTCCTGTACACTAGCTTCTGTTACGATAGTGAATACATTTTTCTTTCGTAAAAACATCAGGCATTCATTAATCATAATTTTCTTTAGCCACATGTATAAAGCGGCGTCATTTCTATAGCTAAAGCTGTTTATTTTTTTAAAGAACTTATAAAAACCATCAAGCAATAATTCCTCTGCATCCTCCGGGCTCTTAACATACCGGCGACATATTATATTCATTTTTTCTGCCCACTCATCAAACAGATATTTCTGGGCGGCAGTGCTTCCCTGCTTAACTTCCTTAATCAGTTCTGATGTGTCCATGTAAAAAATCTACAAATGTTGTACTGGTTTATAAAAGTATAAATGCATGTTTGCAAAAAATAGTTGCCCGATTAAGATTAATTTATTTTTCTTTCTCTATGAACTGATCATAAACAAAAAAACCATCCTTTTACAGATGGATTTTTAAAAAAATTATCTAAAAAAATTACGCAGCATTTACTTCCGCAATCTTTGCTCTTATCTTTCCTTCAAGTTCATTAGCTAATTCAGGGTTATCAACCAAAAGTTGCTTAACTGCATCCCGGCCCTGGCCAAGTTTAGTAGTATCATAGCTAAACCAGCTACCACTTTTTTGAATAACCCCCATTTCCACACCCATGTCGATTATTTCGCCAGTTTTTGAAATGCCTGCACCATAAATGATATCAAATTCTGCAACGCGAAAAGGGGGTGCTACTTTATTTTTAACCACCTTTACTTTTACGTGGTTTCCAATAGATTCATCCCCATCTTTAATTTGTGTCATACGACGAATATCCAGGCGAACGGACGCATAAAATTTTAATGCATTGCCGCCGGTAGTTGTTTCCGGATTACCAAACATTACACCTATCTTTTCTCTTAACTGATTTATAAATATGCAGCAACAATTTGTTTTGCTTATAGTAGCTGTCAATTTTCTTAAAGCCTGACTCATGAGTCTTGCCTGCATGCCCATTTTACTATCCCCCATTTCTCCTTCAAGTTCACTCTTAGGTACGAGCGCCGCTACTGAATCTATAACCACCACATCCAAAGCGCCTGAAAGTATTAACCTGTCAGCTATTTCCAAACCCTGCTCCCCATAATCAGGCTGGCTTATTAAAAGATTATCTACGTCTACGCCTAACCGTTTAGCATAGGCGCTATCAAAAGCATGCTCGGCATCAATTATGGCACACATACCACCTTTCTTCTGGGCTTCTGCAATTACATGAATAGCAAGCGTTGTTTTACCTGAAGATTCAGGACCATATATTTCAACAACCCGGCCCTTGGGCAATCCGCCAATTCCTAATGCTACATCAAGCCCGATAGAACCGGTAGAAATTACAGCCTGGGGTTCCTGTGAACGTTCGTTCATCATCATTACACTGCCTTTTCCAAAGTCTTTGTCTATTTTATCAATTGTAAGCCTGAGCGCCTTAAGTTTCTCAGAGCTTTTATCAGCATTTTTTTCAGTATTTGCCATAAAAAAATAATTAAGCTTTTATAATTCTGTAAAGTTATTAGTTGTGTAAAGATATATATTATAAGTTATCAACACTAATTTATTTAGTATTCTTTGACAAATAAATTAGTTATTTAGCCTTGATTAATTTGCCGTTTATGCAGCAAAATAGAAAGGAGTTGTAAAAGCAAATTTTTCAAATTTTTGGTCTATTTTCATAGGAAATTCGGCAAATGAAATTTATTGCTGCCGCCGCAGTCATTGGTATAATTTTCTTTTCTTGCGACAATGGTTCTCAAAACGAAAAAGCTGTTGTGGTAAAAGATACTGCGAAGATTGAGGATACCATATTTTTAAAAGATTCCCTTAAGGATTCAACGATCGAAGATAGTCTGCCTCTGGGTGCCTACCAGGGAATATTTCCATGCAAAGATTGTGATGGCGTGCAACAAACGATTCTTTTTAACGCTGATAAAACTTTCAGGGAAGAACAAATGATCTGGAGTAAAAACGAAGCTCCCAAAATAAGTGAAGGTTATTGGCAAATAAAAAATGGCAAAATTGATTTAACTCAAAATAATAAACCGGTGATAAATTTTATTAAAAAAAGAGATACTTTGGTGGCAGTTAAAATTAATGGAATTCTTATTAGCAATTCGTCAAACTATGTGCTTACGAAAAGAAATCTTGCCATCAATAATCCGATTTGGGAGAAAAAGAAATTGGAAGGTATTGACTTTGCAGGAGTCGGAAATGAGCCATTTTGGAGTCTTGATATTGATTTTAAAAAATCAATTTCATTCAAATTGGCAGATTGGAAAAAACCTATTGTAACGGGCGTAGTAAAACCAATAATAAATAAAGACAGTACGATTTATAAGCTTAAAACTGACACAACAGTATGGACCATTACTATTTATCCGCAGTTTTGCAACGATGGAATGAGCGATTATTTATATCAGTACAAGGTAAATGTAAAATACAACGGCATACTTTATAAAGGTTGCGGCGTAATGCTTACTAACAAAAATTCTCAATAAATTTGTGACCCAGTATAACTATTATAAAAGTCTTTTTTAATTTTTAAATTATTTAAATATGCAATGGCAAGGCAGGCAGGAAAGTGATAATGTAGATGACCGCAGAGGTATAACCGGTGGTCATGTGGCAGTTGGTGGAGGAATTATTGGCGTTATCTTCATATTGGCAAAATTCCTTTTAGGTGGCGGAGATGTAAATCAATTGCAACAGGATTTACAACAGCAACAGCCCCAGCAGCAGGAAATGTCTGCAGAACAAAAAGCAGCCGACGATAAAGAAGCTTCATTTGTAAAAGTGGTATTGAAAGATACAGAGGATGTATGGACGAAAATTTTTGGTGATATGGGGAAAACCTATACTAAGCCAACCCTCGTTCTTTTTCGTAATGCTACTACTTCCGGATGCGGAGAGGCAAGCTCTCAAAGCGGGCCTTTCTATTGTCCTGCAGATCATGATGTGTACATAGATCTTTCATTTGCACAGGAATTAAATCAGCGTTTTAAAGTTGCGGGGGATTTTGCAATGGCTTATGTTGTCGCTCATGAAGTAGGGCATCATATTCAATACCTCCTTGGAACAACCGAAAAATTACAAAAAATACAGCAGCAGGTTAGCGAAACTGAATACAATAAATATTCTGTAAGACTTGAACTGCAGGCAGATTTTTATGCAGGAGTTTGGGCGCATTACGATCAGCAAATGAAAAATGTAATTGATCCTAACGATATTGAACAAGCGCTGGTAGCGGCAAATGCCATCGGAGACGACAGGTTGCAGAAAGAAGCAACTGGCACTGTAACTCCGGATGCCTTTACTCATGGAACTTCGGCACAAAGAATGTATTGGTTTAAGAAAGGTTACGATACGGGTGACCTAAGCCAGGGAGATACTTTCTCTGCAACTAATTTATAAAATTTTAATTCTGGAGCACTATTTTAGAAGGTTGAATTATTCTTTCCTGAAAGTACTTCTTATTTCAGTTCATAATTTTTGAAATAGAATTATAAGGTCTATAATTTTTTTTCAAATGACTTTATAGAGTGTAGGTTAACATTAAAAGGGCTTGATTTATTCTGCCTCTTCCTCTATTGTGTCTTTCCCTTTCTTTTTAGGTGAAGATTTACTAATCTCAACAGAACTCACATTTTTAATTGACAACTGGAACTTGGTATTGAGGCTTATCTCGTAATTATTTTCGTTTATGATTTGTTTGGCTCCATCATCTTCTAATATTACGGCAGCAAGATGCATTGCCAGTTCCGAGCCACTAATCACATTGCCCACTTTCCCGTCGGTAAGTTCAATGGTGAATTTATAGCCCGGCCTTTCTTCCGGTTCCGGCTCTTTCAAAATCAACCCTGTTTAAATCCAATACCTGGTCCCCGGCGGCAGATTTTTTCATTAATATTTTAATAATGGGTAGATATTTTTTCCAGATGTGATTGTACATTAAGAATTCTAATTTAATTTTTATTTTGGGGTATTATCCGGAAAAAGGAAACCGGGAACCGATGTAAAGATATGCTAACTGATTTACAATAAAATTAGTGTAATTTTTTTACCAAAATGAAATATTTTCAGATAGAATACAAAGCCAAATCTCCAGATTATTAAAAAAGAATTTTTTAATGCTCCCAAATCAGGGACTTCAATGGTATTAAAACAAAACTCCCGGCCAAACAAGCCGGGAGCCTCCTGATTAAAAACTACACACACTTTTATATTCCAAGAAACCTGTTATTACAATTTATCAAATTCGCCCTATAACACTTCCTCTCTCAAAAATCCCGATCTGCGAATATTTTCAAATGCTAAGTTTTATATTTTTTCCCAATAATTTTCTTCCATTTAGCAAATGGCAACTTCCACTTATCAAGCGGCAAATTTTAATATATTTGTAAACAGCTTTACGGTCCTATTAGCCACTTGTAAATTAATGTTACGTGGGCGTAATAGTATTCACTAAATTTGTTGCAAGTCTCAACTTTCTAATTGAATGGCATTAATAGAATTCAAATTACCAAAATCGGTTTCAAGAGCTTTAAACATACCTGTGAGCTCTCCTAAGAGGCAACAATTGAAGGTGTTGATAAAATTGTTAAGAAAATCCCGTTTTACAGAATTTGGACAAAAATATCTATTTGATGAAATTCTTTTAAGTCGCCATCCGGGCAAAGCTTTTCAACAAATAGTTCCAACTTATAACTATAGCAAAATTTTTAATGAATGGTGGTATCGGGCACTTGATGGAAAACCAGATGTATGCTGGCCTGGTATCATTAAATTTTTTGCTTTAAGCAGCGGAACCAGCGAATCATCCAGTAAATATATTCCAATCACAAAAGAGTTGATAAGGGCAAATACGTCTAACCAGTATTCGTCAGCTTATTAGTCTGGCAACTTATACAAATGTTCCAAAATCGTCGGTTGGCAAAGGATGGCTTATGCTCGGCGGCAGTACGCATTTACAAAAGTCCGCAACATACTATGCGGGCGATCTCAGTGGCATTCAGGCTAAAAATATTCCTTTCTGGTTTCAGGGAATGTATAAGCCGGGAAGAAAAATTGCAAAGAATACTGATTGGTCAAAAAAATTAGATGAGATAGTGGAAAAGGCGCCTGAATGGGATATTGCATTTTTGGTTGGAGTTCCGGCATGGGTGCAGTTATGTATGGAAAAAGTAATAGAGCGGTATAATCTTAAAAATATCCACGAGATTTGGCCTAATCTTGCGTTTTACGTACATGGCGGAGTAGCGCTGGAACCTTATAAGAGAGGCTTTAATAAACTTTTGGGTAAGCCTATTACTTATATCGAAACCTATTTGGCGAGCGAAGGTTTTCTTGCTTATCAAAACAGGCAGGATGCCAAAGGAATGAAGCTCGCACTTAATAATAATATCTTTTTTGAATTCGTTCCTTTCGATTATAACAATTTCGACAGTGAGGGGAATATGGTGGCCAATCCTGAAGTATTGATGATTCATGAAGTGGAAGAAAACAAAAATTACGCAATTCTTATAAGCACTAATGCCGGAACATGGAGATACCTGATCGGTGATACAATAAAATTTGTTGATATTGAAAAAAATGAAATAATCATCACAGGACGCACAAAGCACTTTTTGAGTCTTGTGGGCGAACACCTGAGTGTAGATAATATGAACTGCGCAATCAAACTCGTTAGTGAAGAACTTAATATATCCATCGGTGAGTTTACCGTTGCCGGCGTGCCATATGGCAACTTCTTTGCTCACCATTGGTTTATTGCAACCAGATGATACGGTGAATTCGGAAAAGCTAAAGATCATGATTGATGAAAAGCTAAAGGAACTCAATGATGATTATGAGGTGGAAAGGAAACATGCTCTCAAAGAAGTTTTTGTTGATGTATTGAGCGAAAAGACTTTTATGAATTTTATGAAAGCAAAAGGAAAGGTAGGAGGTCAACATAAATTTCCCAGAGTATTGAAAGGAAAAATGCTTGAAGACTGGCAAAAATTTTTAAAAGGCGAAAAAGTTGAAATTTAGAATTTTATTGACTCTATCCTACTTTAAGGTTGAATTTTAATATTGTAGTTTTATATTCCTTCTTTTTCTTAATAATTAAATATCTCTCCTGTACATGGCAGATGTTCTTGAAGCAATACTCAAAGGTCTTGCAATGGGCCTGCTACTGGTAATTTCCGTTGGACCCGTAATATTTACGATAATTAAGCAAAGTATCAATAACGGAAAAGAGGGTGGCTTTAGCTTTGTTATCGGCGTATGGGCGAGTGATCTTTTATTGGTGCTTTTAAGTAATATTTTTTCTGAGTTGGTTACGCGTCTTCTCGATTTCAAAAAACCCATCGGCATTACCGGAAGTTTTTTCCTCATAGCGATGGGAATTTATTATCTTTTTTTTAAAAAGGTTCCGTTACATCCCGAAGATGTTTCTTTACCTCCGCTAAAAGCAAGTGACCATGTAAGAATTGCTATACAAGGTTTTTTGCTAAACACCTTAAATCCGGCGGTAATTGCTTTCTGGCTTACAGCCGCTACTGCGATCGCGGTTACTCATACGGTAAAGGAACGAATAATTATTTTCACCACTACCCTCATCATAAACATGACTGCTGACGTAGCAAAAGTAACACTGGCAGGAAAGCTAAGATCAAAATTAACCGTGCATAATATCAGGCTAATTAATAAAGTTTCCGGCCTGATCCTGGTCATCTTTGGCACGGTATTGCTCACGGGGGTCTTATTTTTTGTAAAAACCACTTGATCTAATGAAAGCAATACTTGTTTCATTTATAGGAATTTTTTCTTTCATTTTCGCAGCAGGGCAATCTTCTGATTTACTTATTCTCAAAAAAAATAATCGCACAATAGAAACTTTTTTTCCCGGCAATGAAATAGTTTTTAATACACCAACAAGATATTTCGATGCTTATATACAATCAATCAATCACGATTCTTTATTTCTGGTTCAATATGACGTAAGGCAAGTGCCCACGAGCCTTGGCATATACATGCTTGATACATTAGGCACCTATCCTTTTGCAGTCAATTATAAAGAAATAACCGGCTTTGAAAGTAACGGAAATAGAAAATTTGATTTAGCCGGTTCAGGAGGAGCCTTAATGGGTGGAGGAATTCTATTGGCCACAGTAGGCATGGGAACGTGGCTCTTTACAAAACCTAATACACGATATTATGCAAGTCCATATCTCGTTGGCGGAGCAGCATTGCTTGCAGGCATAGGTTACCTTCTTGCAAAATCAAGTGGTAAGAAAATGGCGCTTGGAAAAAAATATACCCTTGAGTACATTACCGTTAAATAAAACTTGATTTATTGGATACACAACCAAACAAAAAAGGAATAATACGAAAAGTCCTGCGCCTCATTGTAAAAATAGTTATTTACGGCTTCCTCTTTTCTATTATATACATCTTATTTTGCAAGTGGATAAATCCCCCAATAACGCTCACACAAATTGGAAGTGTTTTTCAAGGCCACGGCTTACATCGCGATTACATTAGCATTAACGAAATGAACGCTAATGTGAAACTGGCAGTAATGGCGAGTGAAGACCAGCTATTTCCTGACCATAACGGTTTTGATTTTAAAAGTATTCAAAAGGCTATGAAACACAATCAAAAAAATAAATCATTGCGAGGGGCAAGTACTATAAGCCAGCAGGTGGCTAAAAATGTTTTCCTTTGGCAACATGGTGGCTATTTTAGGAAAGGCCTGGAGGTGTATTTTACTTTTATGATTGAAAAATTTTGGAGCAAAAAACGCATTCTCGAAATGTACCTGAATGTCGCCGAAATGGGAGAAGGTGTTTTTGGAGTAGAAGCGGCCTCTGAACATTATTTTAAAAAGCATGCAAAAGATTTATCAAGAAAACAGGCAGCATTAATAGCAGCATGTCTTCCTAACCCCAAAGGATATACGATAAAACCTTTATCCGCTCATGTAGCTACCCGGTATCCCTGGATATTGCGGCAAATGAATAACCTTGAAGCTGATCCGGATATTAAAGAATTAATCAAATAAATTTCCATTCCTTATTGAACTCGTTTATAAAAAGTTTCGCTTTTTCTAATCTTTCATCATAGGTGCCGGTGATATCCGTCCACGGTACTGATTGATTAATTAATAAATCTTTGTAATAATGATATAGTTTATTTCTTGTTTCCACGTCAGGATATTCCCTTAAATCATCTTTCACCCACGGTAAATCAGTATTGCAAAGAAGATACCCATCGTAACTTCTTTCGGCTATCCGATTCAAAATCCAGTTGTGACATTTATTAAAAACAAACTCGCACCATACTTTCATCACGTACATATCAGTATCAATAAAAAGAATGTCCGATGTTCGGTGCTGGACGTTCGATGTTGTCCCCTCTCTTAGCTCTGAAAGATCATCTTCAATCCGTTCTTCCAGGCTAATTTGACCTTTCGCAATAGTAAGTAAATCATCATAAGAATAATCTGTTCCGTTTTTTTCCAAGAAATTCCCTGGCGTATTCAGGTACCCAACTGGTTTTATAATAATCAGCAAGTTGGCTGCACAAAGTGCTTTTTCCGGTAGACTCCGGGCCAATAACTACAAATTTTTTTATTGTTTCCATTCAGGTATTTCTTCTTTTTTAATAATGGTATTTTTTGCTCTTTTTACCCATTCGTTCAAACCCCAGAAAGCCATTATTAAAAGGATTATATAATAAATACTTGTGAATACATAATGCTTAACAAAATACAAAGGAATAGAAGCAATGTTGGTAGCAATCCACCAATACCAGCTTTCCACTTTTTTCCTTGCCATTAACCACATTGCTGTGAATGCAGTAGCGCTTGCAAATGCATCGGCCCAGGGAATAGCGCCCGGAGCAAAATCCTTTTTTAAATAAGTAAGCGAATAAAAAATGGTGATGTAAAAAACTGCAAAAAAAAGTATTTGCCTCAACCATTCCTTTGCATCAGACTTGTAATTAATACAATATGTTCCTGTTGTTGATTTTTTTTTGCCCATAAAATCCATCCATAAATACTCATAACAGTATAATAAAAATTTACCGAAGCCTCTCCCAATAAACTTCCTTTAATACTTATATAAACATAAATTATCGTATTTACTAACCCAACGGGGTAGACGAGAATATTTTCTTTACGGCTATACCATACACTTGCAATCCCAAAGAACACAGCAATGTATTCCAGCAACGTTGTCTGCTGCATATCCGAATATAAACTGCTTGTAAATTTCTGATAAACTCAAATGTAATTGTTTAAGATCAAAAATAAATTACAACCCGACTTGAAATACAAGGAGAGAAAAAGAATGCATTCTCTGTATAAAAGAAAAGCACCTCTTTCGAAATGCTACTGTTTTAAGTCTTTCTATTGAAGAAATTTAGGCTTCTTAATCTGCTTCTGCTACTACTTCTTTCACTTCAGGGATCATGCGTTTCATCATTCCTTCAATTCCTGCTTTTAATGTAATCATTGAGGAAGGACATCCACTACAACTTCCCTGTAGCATCAAGTTAACTTTCCCGTCTTCATAACTTTTAAATTGTATGGCGCCGCCATCCATTTCAACGGCTGGTTTTACATAATTTTCCAGTAATTCTTTTATACGCTTTACTACATCACCATCGTCAAGACTTACTTCATTAGAGCTGGCAGTCTTTCTCGAGGCAATCTCTTCTTCATTTATTATCGTTTTGCCCTTCTTCGAGATATTCTCTTAAAAATTGCTTTATTGAAGGAATAACGTCCTGCCAGTCTTCCGTTTCATTCGTTTTTGTAAGCGTAATAAAATTGCTGGCAATAAACACAGATTTTATAAAAGGGAAACTAAATAATTCCATGGCAAGTGGAGATGCTTTCGCGCTTTCCTCATCCTGGAAGTCAACACTTTTGCCAGGATATAAAAGTTTATTGGCAACAAATTTCATCGTTTCCGGGTTCGGCGTCATTTCGGTATATATACTGATAACCGGATTTCCTGTTTTAATCATATTAAAAAATTAAGATAACAAAGTTAAGAATATTTGGAGTAAGCAGGAGTCAGATGTCTCTTAAGTTACGTAAATAGGCCCTTTTTTCCGCTTCCCGAAAAGGTATTTAATTCAATTTTTATTCCACAATTCTAAGCTTTGCGTAATTCAGCATAATCTTCTTCTCTCCATTGTGTTCAAATTTAACAGTAGCAACAGGATTGTGGGCAGCTCCTTCCATCTTTATAACTTCTCCAAATCCAAACTTTTGGTGTTCAATTTTTTGACCTGTTTGTAAATTGCTTGTGTCGCTCGGGGCAAACCCTTCCGTAGGTATATGTTCTTTTATTTTTACGACAGGTGATGTAACGAGGTATGCCGGCTTTTCAACTGCAGGTTTACGCGTTTCTTTGGGATAACTACTAAAACCTTTACTGCCATTATTAAATGCGTTCCAACTATTCGTTTGATTATTACGCATGTTGCCGGCGGCAAAAGCCCTATCCAATCTTTCTTCAGGTAGTTCGTCAATAAACCGGCTCGGGTCATTTTGTGTAAGATTTCCGAAACGATATCGTGTATTCGCATACGTTAGCCAAAGGCGTTGCTTAGCTCTCGTGACCGCTACATAAAACAATCGTCTTTCTTCTTCCAGTTCTTCTCTTGTATTAATCGACATTGCATTTGGAAACAAAGTTTCTTCAAGGCCACCAACAAAAACCACCGGAAATTCCAGCCCTTTGGCGGCATGTATTGTCATTAGCTTTACCACATCGCTTTCTCCTTTATCGTCGTCAGCATCTGTTAAGAGCGTTATTTGCTGAAGATAGCTTCCAAGGCTTTTATCTAATAGTTCGCCATCTTCCGTAGGAGTTTCGGTAAATTCTTTAATTGAGTTCAATAACTCCTGGATATTTTCATACCGGGCAAGGCCTTCGGTTGTTTTGTCATTAAAAAGTTCTTTTACGAGTCCTGTATTTTTTCCAACAAGAATTGAAAGATCATATGCATTTTTTTTCTGAAGCTCACTTTGAAACATCTTTATCATGATGACAAAGTTGTTGATAACTTCAAGCGTTGACGCCTTATAACCGAACTGTGCAGCCTGTTCCAGCACGTTCCACATCGAAATATTGTTTTGGTTTGCAAAGAGAACTGCTTTTTCAACGCTTGTTTTTCCAATACCTCTTGCAGGGAAATTTATTATTCGTTTCAACGCTTCTTCATCGCCCGGATTTAAAATTACTCTCAGGTAACTTAGAAAATCTTTAATTTCTTTTCTTTGGTAAAAACTAATACCGCCATAAATTCTGTAAGCAATGTTCATTCGCCGAAGGCTTTCTTCAAAACTCCTGCTTTGTGCATTGGTTCTATATAAAATGGCAAAATCGTTATTGCGATAATGGTTACGTAATTTTTGTTCCTGTATGGCATCTGCAACATATTTTCCTTCATCATTATCTGATGCAGTCCGTACTAGTTTAATTTTTTCTCCTTCCTCATTTCCGGTCCATAATTTTTTAGGAATTTGCCCTTTATTATTTGCTATTACATTATTTGCTACATGGAGGATGCTTTGCGAACTCCGGTAATTTTGCTCAAGCATCACAATTTTTACTTCATCATAATCCTTTTGAAATTGCAAAATATTTTCAATAGTGGCGCCGCGAAAACTATAAATACTTTGAGCATCATCTCCAACTACTGCAACATTTTCGTGCATAGCACCCAAGCAGTTTTATTATTTGGTATTGAGCAGTATTTGTATCCTGGTATTCATCAATCATTATATATTTAAACTTACGCTGGTACTTGCTCAGGCTTTCAGGATGTGTTTTCAAAAGCAGATAAAATTTCAAAAGCAAATCATCAAAATCCATTGCGCCGTTTTTGTAACAGCGCTTGCAATAAGCATCATAAATTTGCCCGGTCATTGGGCGATTGGCCCGCATGTCTTCCTGTTGCAAACCATAATCATTAATATATTCTTCAGGAGTTATTAAAGCATTTTTAGCCGACAGAAATTCTATTGTATACCGTGTTTGGTTTATAATGTTTATCATCAAGACCCAATTCGTTTACCACAGTTTTTACAACACTTTTGGCATCATCAGTGTCATAAATAGTAAAGTTGCGGGGATAACCAAGCTTCTCTGCTTCTGCACGTAATATTCTTGCAAATACCGAATGAAAAGTGCCGATATAAATATTTCTGGCTTCATTATTTCCCAGTATATACTCTACCCGCTCTTTCATTTCAGCCGCTGCCTTGTTCGTAAATGTTAAGCGCCAAAATGTTGAAAGGATCCACGCCTGTTGCCAGCAGATGGGCTATACGTGTAGTTAAGTACTTTTGTTTTGCCACTACCGGCTCCCGCCACAATCATAATGGGACCATCACGATGTAGAACAGCTTCCCGCTGCTGTTCATTTAAACCCTCTAAATATAACTGCATAACACAAAGTTACTGAAACATAAAAAGGTTTTTGAAGATGTACCACAAGAGATACTAACTGAATGCAAAAGTTATTTACAAAGAATGCCATTTATCCTTATTTTTCAAAATACCTCACTATGGATTTTCACATTCCGGAATGTTGTTCATACGTGTTTACCTACAAAAATTGTGTCTTCAGATTCCTTTTTCCATGCTTCGCCTTTTTCGTTAACGTTATATTAACGAAACCCGCTTCCACACTGCATTACCGGTGATAATAAATCAGTTGTTTACTCTTCTAATCACTTCTAATTTTATTCCCGATTCCTTAACCAATAAAAATAAAAATTATGAAAAAGATCATTTTGGTATGTCTGATAGCCATCATTTCTGCAACGTCAGTTTTTGCTGCACCAAATTCTCTTGTAACTGAAAAAGTTTTAAAGGTTTTTCATCAAGCATTCCCCGAGGTTAAACAACCCATTTGGTATGCCTTCGAGAATTATTATGAAGTGTACTTTACCAATCCCGACAACTCTTCGTGCAGAATTGACTACAGCCCGGATGGAATTGTAATAAGTACCACAAGATATTATACTGAACAAGATCTTCCCCCTGCTATCAGGGCAAAGGTGAATGAAAAATTTCCCGGTAAAAAAATATTTGGCGTAACAGAAGTCTCCAACAGCGAAAATCTAACTTACCATATCGTGTTGGAAGATGATAATAATTGGTACAATGTTGAATCAGATGCAACCGGAATATTGAAACTCGACAAGAAGTTGGATAAATCGGAATAAATACATACATGAATTATTTGGGAGACCATTTGTAAAGCAGATATTACAAATGGTCTTTTTCTATGTGCCTAAGTTAGTAATAAACCAATGTAAATTTTTATTAGAAAGGATATTGGATTTTAAGTTGAAATCTGGTTTAGCTTTCTACAATAATTATTTTAGCTTGGGCGTTATGTTTTAAAATCCTTTTGTATGAATATCAAAGCTATCATTAACCCAGTAGGTCAACTTCGCATTTTTCTGAAAAGGTTCGTTGAAAGGTTAATTCAAAACCCGGAATTCTACAACATCAAACATTACACAAAAAGCAGGAGAAGATACTATAGTTAAAAAAGATGGCAGTAAACAAACATTGGAATTGGATTCGGAAATTACGGAATAAGGAATTGGGTGAATGTGCTATTGCAAAACAAGGAATTATGCTCTTACTTTATAACCAAGAAAAATAAATACCATATCCCTTTTTAAAACCAAGTTTATGAAAAATCAAGTTTACCAAAAGAAAACCGCCGTTTCAGTGTTCTTTCACACACTCTCAAAAAATTTTTTAGCTCTTTTTGAATCAGGAAATAAAAAAGAATTTCAAAGATTGAAAGATTTTATTGCCCACTAATCGCTTTAACTAAAGAGATATTCTACATCTTCCTTGCTGAGGCTTTTCACAAACGTCTGGTCATCAGAAATTAATTCTTTTGCAAGGGTACGTTTACGTTCCTGGAGCTGTAAAATCTTATCTTCAATCGTATCCTTGCAAATCATTCTGTAAGCAAAAATATTTTTGGTCTGCCCAATCCGGTGCGTACGATCTATCGCTTGCTGCTCCACGGCCGGGTTCCACCACGGATCAACTATATAAACATAGTCCGCAGCCGTTAAATTAAGCCCTACTCCACCTGCCTTAAGAGAAATCAGAAAAACCCTGGAATTATCATTTGTTTGAAAATTTTGAATAGATCGTTCTCTTTCGTGCGGCGGTGTACTGCCGTCGAAATAATCGAATTCAATATTACTTTCCTTAAGTTTTGCTTTGATCAATGCAAGCATGCCGAGAAACTGAGAAAATATCAAGGCTTTGTGTTCGCCAATGTTTTCCGCTATTTCCCTGGTAAGTTCATCCAGCTTAATCGAATGATTAGGATATTTTTCCTCTTCATTAAGAATGGCAGGGCTATCACAAATTTGTCTTAGTTTCATTAAGCCCTGCAAAATAGTAAGCTGCGATTTATCTATTCCTTCTCCTTCAATAACACCCATAATTTTATCCCGGTAGACGTTTCGATAAGCATCGTATACTTTTCTCTGCTCATCTTCCATTTCGCAAAAAAGAATAGTCTCTGTCTTTTCGGGAAGATCTTTAGCTACCTGTTCCTTTGTTCTTCGTAAAATAAATGGATAAAGCAGCTTTCGCAAATGGTCTTTTTGTTCCTGCTCACCAAATTTATCAATCGGCGTCGAAAATTCATTTCTAAAGAATTCGACAGATCCCAGCAAGCCGGGATTCAAAAAATTCATTTGAGCGTATACGTCAAAAGTATTGTTCTGCAAGGGAGTTCCGCTCATACACACCCTGTTTTTTGCCGTAAGCAGGCACGCTGCTTTCGTAACTTTGGATGAAGGATTTTTTATAGCCTGTGATTCGTCAAGGATAACATAGTCGAATAAGATTTTCATCATTAATTGAATATCGCTTCTTAAAGTTCCATAGGTAGTGATGATAATATTATATTTTTCAAAATCTTCGGGCTTCCTCGTACGAAGACTCCCATGATGTATGCACCAGTTAAGTGACGGAGTAAATTTTCTAATTTCGTTTTCCCAATTATAAATAAGAGTAGTTGGACATACCACCAAAGCTTTTAAACTGCCTTCATCTTTTTTAAAATGGCTTAGCATACTTAAAGCCTGTACCGTTTTTCCAAGCCCCATATCATCGGCCAGAATACCTCCCCAACCGACAGAGTTTAAATAATTGAGCCAGTTAAGTCCGGCAACCTGGTACGGTCTAAGCTTATTTTCCAACTCATTCGGAACCTCGGTTTCCGGAATACTTTTGAAATTTCTCAGTCGCTCGTACTTTTCATCTAGTTCAAAAGACAATTCTTTCTCTTCTCTCTTTTCGTAGAGATCATCAATAACACTCAGGTGAAACTTGGAAAGTCTTAATTTATTCTCCTTCCCCTGGCCAACTTTAAATAGAAGAGAATATTTATTAAGCCATTCATCTGGTAAAATACCCAACGAGCCGTCATTTAATTGTACAAAAGATTGCTTATTGGCTAATGCTTTTTTTATTTCTGAAATGCCGATCCGCTGTTCTCCGAATGAGAGTTCCACCTTTGCATCAAACCAATCAAGTCCACTGCTAAGGTGAATTTGGGTTGTGGGCTTTGCAGTGTTAAACCTAAAATTTTTTAAAGAATCAAACCCGGAAACTGGGATCTTCATTTCCTTCATCGCATCCACAAACAAAAAAAACCAATTATTCCTCAACACATCAGTACCTTTTAAAACCAAGCTGCCATTATCTTTATTTGCGAACTGCGAATGCAATCCTGATAATTTATTCCGAAAATTTTGTTCGGCTTCACTATTACGATGGACCATCAGCACTTTGTCATCTTCAGGAATTATTATTATTTCTTTATCCTCTGGCTTTACATTAAAACCCTTATAACTATAAACTGGTTGAAACAATAAATAATCCCCTTTTTCTATAAGTACTAAACTTATTTCCGGTTCACCGTCTTTCGTCTCTTTTACTAATAACTTATCAAATACTACTTCGTATTCTTTTGTTAGAGGCATTACCACTTCTTTTAGAAAAGAAGGCCACTCTTTACATGATATACTAAGGGGCTTATTAAATTTTTTTGCAATCAGCGCATCTTCCGCTTTTTTCCATAAAAAAATTTCACCATCGTATAAAAACAATAAAATATTGTCCCATTGATTGTCGCCGGGTTTTAACAGTTCTTCATTAATGCGAATGCTACTGTTCAAGACATATTGCTCGCCTTTAATTGCAACATAAAATTGAATAAAGGGATGATAACTTGAGGTAAAAACAGTTTGTAAGTTTTCGGTATTAAATTTTTTACCTGCCGGCAAATACATCGTAATATTCTTTTCCTGAAAAATCTTTTTGATTTTGGGATGTATATATTCGGTTATTAGTATTTTGGTTTCTTCCGGAAGTTCCTGATTCTCCTGTTGAATTATATTTTCCCAAAACCCGCTAAAAGGAGAATTACG
The DNA here is from genome assembly GCA_963792025.1 of uncultured Chitinophagaceae bacterium. Lineage (GTDB taxonomy): Bacteria > Bacteroidota > Bacteroidia > Chitinophagales > Chitinophagaceae > Ginsengibacter. The sequence goes on from CAWBUS010000001.1 coordinate 144,206, forward strand.
ATTTAAGTATTTATTTATTTCCGCCTGTTGTAGTTTCCGTGCCTGTTGTATTAATTGTTTATCACTTGCGGTAAACGATTCCGTGTTAATGAATTTACTCAAGTCGAGTTTTTCCACGCGGCCAACAAATTTTTCTCCTTCTTCATCATATTCTCCGTGTATGGCATCTATAGAAAAAAATGGGAAATCTATTTGGTTTGCATTAAATACAATTGCGGCTCTTTTTTGTTTTAGTAGTACTGAAGCAGTGGCTATCTCCTGTGTTTCGGAAGCAGCAACCAATGCATTTGACACATTTGCTGCTGCGGACGTTATTTTTTTAATCGAAGGATCAAGCACTTTCAAAAATGGCTTTCCTTCCTTATAAATGAATTCAAACTTACCCGAAAGTTCTTCGTTTAAACTATATCCGTATAATTCCAACAACTTATTCTTTTCTTTATCCCAGTTTCTAATGGAGTCAAAATAATGCGGACCATATGCATTAAGTAAATGAATAAATAAAGCAGTTTTGTGCTTGCAAAGCGCGTGTGAAGTTTCGCCGCATGAGCATGATGTATCAAAATTTCTTTCTTCATTTTTTTGAATAATCAGGCGATAATTTGCATCTTCAATACGGAGGCTGGCCTCCACTTTTTCATTTTTTGCGTCAATAATATTTATTTTATGAGTTCTTAGCAATTCTTCTGCTTCGTTGTAGTTATCCTGGCCCGCCAACATTCTTATCGTTTTCAAATCGATAAATTTCATTTTTATTACTGTGTGCCTCTGGTTATATATGGCAACATTCTCAGATGAAAGTAAATTTCGGTCTATGAGATCCTGAAGCTGAAATAAGGCCGCAGCTTCATGGCGGCATATATCGCCTAAGTTATACGGACATGTACATCTTACGGAAAGATTTTTGGGTTCATCATACTTCTGAACAGTAACTTTATAAAAAGTAGAATAGCTATCGTCTTTAATTCTAAAAATAACTGAATGCATCAACTCGTCGTTTTCAACAAGTTCAACGTAGCCGGACGAGTGAATTTTTTTTCCCCTGCGAATTACTTCGTCAGTTCCGGAATTGTAGACATATTTAATTAAATGAGGTAGGGCCAAGATGTGTTCCGTTTACAATTTTGCAGCCATTAACTTTGTGCTACTTAGAGTTAAAAAAGGTCAATTGGCAAAAGTATGAAAAATAAGTGGGTGATGAATTCAGATAGCGAGGTTTTTTTACAGCTACTGTTTTAAGTTTCTTTGATATCACGCCCTTACTAACCTCCCCGAATCGTAAAGAACCAGCGCATTTGAATTATCTATGGTAAGGCAATATCGAATATCATCTTCGAGCCCGTAGCCCATTAATCTCTGGTAATGCGAGGCATTTTTTTCTTTTAGAAACCCAAATAAATCATTGCTAGCCTGAATGTACAAGGTTTCAGCTATTTGACTAGCATCACAATTTTGATGAAAATTATTCTTTATTCTGCTGATAACTGCTCCTGCGAATAAGGTATCTTCAATATTAACGCGGTCTTTCCAGGCTGCACATGCGAGTATAACACTTCTGTTTTGTTTAATCAGATAATCACATACCGCCGACAGATTGCAAAACGAACCGGTAATAATTCCGGGTGCACCCTCGGCTAAAGCCATATGCAACAATCTTGTTCCATTTGTAGTTGTAAGAACCAATATCTTCCCTTTAATGAATTCTGGCGTGTATTGCAGAGGCGTATTTCCATATTTTAAACCATCCGCAATTTTTCCATCTCTTTCCCCGGCAGTAATTACGTCGATTTGCCTGCCCAACTTAATGCATTCAGCAACACTATCCACCGGTATGATGCTCCTGGCTCCATTATAAAGAGCAGTGGCAATTGTTGATGTAGCTCTTAAAACATCAATTATCACGACTATACTGCTACTTACATCGTAAAGATGCAATAAAGATGGTGACAAGCATGTACTTAGGGTAAGAGGTTTATCGTTTTGTGTTTTCATTCAATAATGACTGACTATGTAGTAACTTATTCAAAAGGCATTTTAACTACTTTGGCTGTAAGTAATTTATCTCTCACTTTTATATAAACCTTGGTATCTATTTGGGAATAGGCCATTTCAACATAACCCATTGCTATTGCCTTATTTAAAGATGGAGATTGAGTTCCGCTGGTAATTCGTCCGATAGTTTCGGCACCGGCGTTTTTAACTTCATAATGTTGTCTCGGTATTCCTTTTTCAACCATCTCAAATCCAACAAGTTTTCTACTTACACCCACCGATTTTTGTTCTTCTAAAATTTGTTTTGCGGTAAATTCTTTAGTGAATTTTGTTATCCAACCTAGCCCGGCCTCTAAGGGAGATGTTGTGTCATCAATATCATTTCCGTAAAGGCAATATCCCATTTCAAGCCGCAAGGTATCTCTTGCAGCAAGGCCTATTGGTTTCAATCCGTGAGGGTTTCCTGCTTCGAAGATTTTATTCCAAATAATATCTGCTGCTGCATCTTTATCTTCAAAATATATTTCTACTCCACCCGCCCCGGTATATCCGGTAGCACTTATCAAAATATTATCAACTCCTGCAAAGCGCCCCTTCACAAATGTGTAATATTTAAGATTCATAATATCGATATCGGTAAGAGGCTGTAGTATTCTGGTAGCGTTAGGGCCTTGAATAGCCAATAGGCAGGTCTTATCAGAAATGTTATGACACTCGACTCCATATTTGTTATTTTCCCGGATCCAGAGCCAATCTTTATTAATATTGGAAGCATTTACAACAAGCATATATGCTTTATTTTCTTCCAAACAATAAACAATGAGATCATCAATTATTCCTCCTTCCATATTTGGAAAACAGCTGTACTGAGCTTTTCCTTGCGTAAGTTTTGAAGCATCATTGCTCGTAATTCTTTGTATGAGGTCAAGCGATTTGTCTCCTTTCAGAATAAATTCTCCCATGTGGCTCACATCAAAAATGCCTGCACTCTTCCTAACTGTCGCATGCTCATCATTAATGCTGGTATAGCTTATAGGCATATTATATCCTGCGAATTCTGCCATTTTAGCTCCAAGCTGTATATGTTTTTGAGTGAATGGAGTATTCTTCATTATGTGTTTTAAAGTGTGCAAATTTATGCGAAAAATCAGGTTATCCTTATTTTAGATTTCCCGGAATTTAAATTTGCTTAAAATTGGTACTTCATTTCAAACTAAAAATAAAGAGCCTCATGCATAACACATGAAGCTCTTATCTTTCAACTTCAACCTTAAAAAGTTTACTGTTATATGAGTGTTACAAAATCATATCTCTCATCACCTATTTGAGGATATACTTCGGCAGAAGCCCCACTTTTTTCGTCTAGTTTCTGGATTTTTTGCTCAAGCTTTTCTTTGGCTTTATTCAATGAATCTTTTAACCTGCTATCTTCCTTCTCCTTTTCTATTCTTAAAGAATCTAAAGAGGCTTGAATTTTTTGTATTTGTATTTTTTTTGCATTACTTAATGAATCGATCTTGTCGTGTTGATTGTACCGGTAATTTTGATCTCCGGCCATCGCACCGGGCGAATTTTCGTCCTCATCATAATCAGAGTTCCAGTTTCTGCGGGTATCATTCTCTTTATTTGCCGGAATACCATCCAAAGTATACAGCCCATCATCCTTCATTATATATGTTTCTCCGTATTTGTAGTAATAATCTTCGTCGTTATCCCAATCATACCAGTCATCATGATTCCACCAGGGCCCTTCTATTCTTATCCGGTTGTAACTCATATTTTTATTGATTTTGATGCGGTGACCAACAGGGACATATACAATAACTTCTACACTTTGATTGCGAAATTTATCGGTGGTATTAATTGAAATCGCTCTATCAGTAAGTAACAAAGAATCACTTTGAGAAATATTGAAATTGATATGTGAAGCTAATTTATCAGCATTAGTTCTTGTATCACTGTTACTCATTTTTATGAGGCCAACCTGGAAACTATCCGTCGGTGACTTTTCAATTTTGATTCTAACGTTACCGATAAAAACTGTATCATCATCAAAATTGGCAAACGGTTCAAATCTAAACCAGCTGTTACTTCTATAATATCTTTTATTATTCAGAGAGTTTACTTCGAGGCTTTGCACTCCCGGGTTTGTTAAATATATTTTTTCTTCATTGATAGAGCTGGTCCTTCTGAAATCGTTGCCGAGTGAAGCTATTAATGAAACAAAACAAATAATGCCGAGGAACCATAATCCTAAAAATGAAAAACGCATCATCCGGTTACGGCTTTTTATTCTTGCTATTCTTCTTATTATAAAAGTAATAACACCTACTACCGGAACACCTATAAAAAATATCAGTGTTCCCCACGCAAGCACACTTTGCCAACCATCATTAAGTACAAACGCTTTCAAAGGAAACAGCCCAATTGAAGCTACTGCTATTGAAAATAAAGCGATAATAAGCGCAAATGCGATGCATCCCAAAACGAAATATGCAAATATTTTAAACATAGTCACGATGATATTTCCTAAGGCTCCACTGGTTCGCTTTGCGGCGAATTGCATTTCCTTACCTATCTCGCCACCTCTTTCCCTGGCAATGTTTCCTGCCTCCGTACCTAATTTGCTAACTCTTTCTTTTACGCCTTTCATTTCTTCGACTACAGAGTTTTTAATGGAATTAAGATCTACTTTCTCTCCCTTCATTTCAAGTTTTTCCGATGTAGTAGTCGCTTCCGGTATTACCAGCCAGAGTATCACATAAATTATGAATGTGCCGGGACTAAAAGAGAAGCTAAGAAAATTTGGAAATGTAAGCGGTCCGATATGTCCCCACCTAAAGAAGAAAGAAATAAACGGAATTAAAAAGATCGCTCTCGGAAGCCAGGGATTCACATTAAAATAGCTGCCCATCCCACTACATACACCACCAATAATCTTTCCGTCAGGGTTGCGATATAATCTTTTACGAACTCCGTTCACAAGCATATTACTGCCAGGAACAAATATCCAAAGTAAAAGATATAGAAAAAATCCGATCCCGGATACGATGAACAGCACACGCACTATAACCGGATCAATTCCGAAATACGCAGCGATACCACTACAAACGCCGCCCAAAATTTTGTGGTTTTCATCCCGGTAAAGTCGCTTCCCCGGTCCTTTCCAATTCCAGCTATCCTGGTAGTGACTTTCTTGTTTGTCGCCAGAAGTGCTTTCTGCACTTCCTGATGTGGTTTGTTGCTCGCCACCTTCAGCATCTTCTAAATCCTGTGGTCTTCCCATATTTTTAATTATGGCATTTACATCATCATCGGTAATACAGGTGGAGCCTTTCTTCAAACGTTCCTGGAACAACTCGCTGATACGGCTTTCTATATCATTTATAATTTCATCGCGCCCATCTTCTTTAGCAAAATATTGGCGCAGGCTTTCTATATATTGTTTCAGCAATTCATAAGACGTTTCCTCAATGGGAACCACCGCTCCCTGGAAATTTATATTAATTACTTTTTTCATGACTATCTTTTTATTTTTTGTTGAAGTTGAATTGGGTTAATTTTTCTTTCCTGTTATTTCGTCTACCGCATTGGCAAGCTCCAGCCAGGTTGTTTCAAGCTCTTTATAGAATTCTGCGCCTTTATCTGTCAGCATAAAATATTTTCTTGGTGGCCCACTGTTACTTTCTACCCATCTGTAAGTGAGAAAGTCCGCATTTTTTAGCCGGGTTAGCAGTGGGTAAAGAGTGCCTTCCAGAATATTTAGGTTGGCGGCTTTCATCTTATCAATAATGTCACTTGGGTAAGCTTCGCCCAATTTAATTATCGACAAAATGCAGAATTCCAACACTCCTTTTCGCATTTGGCTTGCAGTGTTATCTATATTCATTTTTTAAAATTTTATTCAAATTAACCTTCTCAAATTTTGATTTCTAATACAAATATACAATGTTTTATAATACTATGCAATACATAATACCTGCTTTTTTAAGGTAGCAGTTATTAAATATTTCTATTTACACAATAGAAGCTAAGCCAGGCAAGACTTTTACAAGATTATAGCTAATAAAAATTTTTACCTAGGAATTTACAAACGGAAATAATTCTTGATGAATGGTATCAATAACCCTTATTATTAGTTGTTGCGTGATGAATGTCAGCAAAAACCACCCCCAGGGCAGTATATCTGAAAGATTAAGCCGAAGTTATCTGAATAAGTGATAGGTTATCCAGCTCATAATATAAGCCAAGCTGGTCATATATGTAAGCATAATAAGCGGCCATTTCCAGCTGCGTGTTTCACGTTTCACAACAGCAAGTGTACTCATACATTGCATGGCCAACACATAAAATATTAAGAGAGATAAACCAGCAGCAAGTGTGTAAACTTTTGTTCCATCCGGCCAGACTGCTGCGTTCATTTTTTGGCGCAGCGTCGCATTATTTTCATCTTTATCATCACCAACACTGTAAAGAGTAGCCATAGTGCCGACGAAAACTTCCCTGGCTGCGAAAGAAGTTATGAGAGCAATACCGATTTTCCAATCATAACCTAATGGTTTGATAACAGGTTCGATTGATTTACCAAGAACGCCCGCATAGGAATTTTGAAGCAACTCCGTTCTTTTTAATTTATCAAATTGTTCCGACTGTGCCGGTTGCCGCTGAATAAGTGCATCATATTTTTCAGAAACACCTTTCATTTTTGCAGAGGGCCCATACGTACTCAAAACCCACAGCAAAAGGCTTATTACCATAATTACTTTCCCCGCCTGAAATACAAACACTTTAGCCTTCTCGATCATCGTATAAAACATATTTTTCCATCTTGGCTCGCGGTAAAGAGGCAGTTCCAATATAAAAAAGCTTTTCTCTTTGCTCTTGATAAACCACTTCATTACGTAGGCGGATGCCAATGCCATTACGGTTCCAGTCAAATACATCAACATCATTACCATGCCTTGCAAACCAATAAAGCCAAAATACATCTTATCGGGAATTACCAATGCTATCAACACCGTATAAACAGGAAGTCTTGCACTGCAGCTCATTAACGGCGTACACATTATGGTGAGTAATCTTTCTTTTTTATTTTCTATTCCTCTCGCACTCATAATTGCGGGAACCGCACAGGCAAGCCCGCTAATCATCGGCATAACGCTTTTTCCATTAAGGCCAGCTTTTCGCATAACCCTATCCGTTAAGAAACTTATTCTTGCCATATAGCCGGTGTCTTCCAATAGGGTTATCAAGCCGAATAAGATCATTATCTGCGGAACAAAAACCAATATTCCGCTTAATCCTGCGAGGATTCCATTTATAAAAAGGTCGCTGAACCAACCTTGTGGCAAAATGCCTCCCAACCATCCACCTGCCTTGGCAAAAGTCCACTCAATTCCATCCATTGGAAATTGTGCAAGTAAAAATATACTTTGGAATAATGAGAAGAGAACAACAAATAGTATAAGGTAACCCCACGTACGATGCAACAGGATATCGTCAAGCTTTTGAGTAAATAAAGCTTTATGCAACGGATCGGTTTCCACCACCGTTTGCTGCATTATGTTTTTTATTTTGCTATAACGCTGCAGTATTTCTTCTGCCTGTGTTTTCGAAGGATTAAATTTTGTTTCAGCTTCAATGTTTTCAATGGCATCTTGTATTTGCTGCTCCAGCGCGAAAGTTTCATGATTAATTAAATAGTGTATAGCACGGTAATCACTAATATCAGGAAATAATTTTTGAACTTTTTTTATTGCCTGTGGAGCATAAGAAGATGCGTCAATAAAATTCCGATCAGGAGTTTTACTAATATTCTCCACGGTCTTTTCTATGGCTTTTTTAAGCTCCCCAATTCCCTTATTTTTCCTAGGGTTTACAGGTATTACCAATATCCCCAATTCTCTTTCGAGGCCTGCAATATCTATTTGTATATTGTTTTTCTTCGCTATATCCACCATTGTCAAGGCCACTACAACAGGCTTTTTAAGATCCAATATTTGCGAGCAAAAAAGCAAGTTTCTCTTAAGATTGGAAGCATCAGCAATTAAAACGATAACATCAGCTTTTACTTCTTTATCATCATCCATTAAGACCTTATAGGAAACCCATTCGTCATTTCGTTTTGGATACAGGCTATAAGTGCCCGGCAGGTCAATGATTTTGGCAGAAATTTTTTCAGAAATTTTACTGGTTCCAGTTTTCTTGTCAACAGTAACTCCAGGAAAATTTCCAACTTTTTGGTTCAATCCTGTCAGTGAGTTAAACAATGAACTTTTACCACTATTGGGATTTCCAACTAAAGCGATATGCAATTGGTTATTCAAATAATTACTTTATAAACTGTAAATTTAAAGCTAACTGGTATGAGTACCTTACGAATTAAGAAAAGAGATTAAGAACTTAATTTTTTTATCATTTACTTCACTCGCTTATTCATATTATTTTTGTTTGATAAAATTTATATTCCCCAAATGAGAAACGCTTTATTTATCTTATTGCTTTTTACACAGGTTGCTTTTTCACAAAGATTAAAAAAAGCAGATAGAACTATTATCGATAATCTTCATAACGAAATTGGTTATCTCGCAAGTGACAAACTTGAAGGAAGAAGAACGGGAACCGCCGGTGAAAAGCTGGCCTATGAATACATATCAGATCAATTCAAGAAACTTGGGCTAATCCCGAAAGGGGACAACAATACTTTTATACAAAGTTTCGAAATAAATGAGGGAAAGGAAATTCTTCCTTCTACACATCTTTCATTAAACAACAATGATCTTACTGTTGAAAAAGATTTTTTCCCTTTCATTTTTAGTGGCCAGAAATCCATAGAAGCTAATGCATCCCCATCGCTACTTGAAAAAGGAATGCCCTGGTTTTTGGACATAAAAGATATTCTCGAAAAAAATAAAAACAATCCACATTTCGATATTGAAGAAGCTATTAAAAATGATGTCATTGATTTTGCCCGTAAAGGTGCTTCTGCTGTTATTGTTTATAATACCGGGACCAAGGATGACGGATTGATTTTTGATGGAAAAGAAAAAAGTGAACCCATAAAAATACCAGTTGTGTTTGTTGCGAAAGATGCGGCGAAAAAATTTTTAAATGACAAGACTGCCAATTACGATATCAATCTCTCGGTAGCTTTAGGAGATAAAAAAAGAACAGGTCATAACGTAACGGGTTTTGTTAATAACGGTGCCGCCAACACGATAATTATTGGTGCACATTACGATCACCTTGGATATGGGGAAGATCATAATTCGTTGTGGACCGGTCCGCCGGAAATTCACAATGGGGCCGATGATAATGCAAGCGGAACGGCTGCGGTTATTGAACTTGCACGAATGCTAAAAAATGCCAGGCTGAAAAACAACAATTACCTTTTCATTTGTTTTTCAGGAGAAGAATTGGGATTATATGGATCGAAGTATTTTACAGAACATCCAACTATAGATCTTAACACTGCAAATTACATGATCAATTCTGATATGGTTGGAAGATTAAATGATAGTACTCATACAATAACGATTGGGGGCTACGGAACTTCACCAACATGGGGAAATATTTTGGAACAAAACACAAAAGCCTTCAGCGTAAAATTCGATTCAAGTGGAATCGGGCCGAGCGACCACACTTCATTTTATTTAAAAAATATTCCTGTTTTATTTTTCTTTACTGGTATACATAAAGATTATCATAAACCAACTGACGATGTAGATAAAATAAATTTCACCGGTGAGCTCTATGTAATTAAATATATATATCATGTAATTGAAGAGACCAATAAACTTGGAAAACTTGCATTTTTAAAAACACGTGAACCAAAGATGGAGGGTAAACGCTTTACTGTAACGTTAGGTATTATGCCTGACTATACTTTTAGTGGAAAAGGAGTTCGTGCCGACGGAATAATTGATGGAAAAGTCGCCCAGCAAGCAGGTATGCAAAGTGGCGACGTAATTGTTAAACTTGGAGAAAATTCTGTTTCTGATTTAAGTTCTTATATGGGTGCGTTGAGTAAATATAAAAAAGGCGATGCAACAACCGTTACCATTTTGAGAGGAAAAGATGAATTAAAGTTCAATATTATTTTTTAAGTTAAGCAACCTTTTTTTGATGAAGCTTCGAATAGATAATAACGTGATGGTTGAAGAATTTTTTGCAGACACCCGTTTGCTGGGGATTGTAGCACCCATTGAACAATACCGGTTTTGCTGGCACCTTAATCAAATGTTGAATTTTAATTTCAGGATAAATAATAATATTGAAATACAATTAAATAAGAAGGAACGAAAATATTTTTTCCCAATTTATGAATTTGGTGAGCAGTCTGGAACTATAAAACACTATTTATATAATAACGAAGATGATGGAGAATATTTATTGCCCGAATTTAAACACCTGGATTTTTTGTGGCTTATTAAAGATGATATAATGCACGATGATGACGTTATTATGCTAACCAGTTCAATAAGAACAATACCTTCGGTGCAACTTATTACGGAGCTAACTAATGAAAAAATAAAAAACAAACAACACCTTATTTTTTAATTCTTTAAATAAAATTTATGTGGGAAGAACAAAATAATTCACTTCATAAAAAATTTGAATTTAAAAATTTTTCGGAAGCCTTTGCATTTATGACTCGTGTTGCTCTCGCGGCAGAAAAAATGGATCATCATCCAAAATGGACCAACGAATATAATAAAGTTGAAATCTGGTTATCATCTCACGATGCAGGAAATATCGTTACTGAAAGAGATCAAAAACTTTCAAAAATAATTGATGCTTTGTAAAATACTTTTTTCGAGGTTTATTTAAGCTATTCAATAAAAATTATCTTTCCCTTTTTAGAAATAAATTTTCCGATGGGTTGTAGAAATTTATGTAGGCCTTGCTGGCGGAACAAATTTTCGACCTCGTGAACTACTCCTGGATCTACTGAGATTAATAATCCCCCACATGTCTGAGGATCTGCTAAAATTGATTTTTGATAATCGTCAATGCTTCCAATTTTATTGCCATAACTTTCCCAGTTTCGGCTGGTTCCACCCGGCACACACTTTTGATCAATATAATATTTCAGATCTTCAATTATCAGTGGAACATTTGGAAAATCAATAAGGGCACTCAATCCGCTGCCGTCCGCCATTTCAACCAAATGGCCCAACAAACCAAATCCTGTTACATCTGTCATTGCGTGTACACCTTTAACGTTACCTAACAATTCCCCGGTTTTATTTAGCTGCATCATTTGATTTGCGGCTAAATTCGTATGTTCCTTTAATAAAAAGCCCTGTTTTTCAGCAGTCGTCAAAATCCCGACACCAAGAGGCTTAGTTAAAAAAAGTAAGTCACTTTCTTTCGCACTGTTATTCTGTTTAATATTTTCAATTGAAACAAGTCCATTTACGGCAAGTCCAAAAATTGGTTCGGGGCTGTCAATACTATGTCCGCCTGCTAAAGATATTCCTGCCTCCAGGCAAATGCTCCTGGCTCCTTCAATAACTTTTTGTGCAACATCAGACGATAATTTATTTATCGGCCAGCCTAAAATTGCTATAGCCAATACAGGGTTTCCTCCCATTGCATACACATCGCTAATGGCATTGGCTGAAGCAATACGACCAAAATCAAAAGGATCATCAACAATCGGCATAAAAAAATCTGTTGTGGCGATGAGTGCGGTTCCATTACCAAGGTCATATACCGCAGCATCATCTTTAGTATGATTTCCTACTATCAATCTTTTACTATCTGGAATGGCAAGATTACTATGCAGGATTTTATCTAAAACCTGTGGAGAAATTTTACAGCCACATCCGGCGCCATGAGAATACTGAGTCAACTTTATTGATTCTGTTGTGGTTGTTAAGCCGGATATATCAGTCATGCCTAAACGCTGTTTCTTAATGTGATTTTCTTCTTTTTAAAATGATCGCAGAATTTTTTTGAAGGTCACCGCTGAAGCGAATTTCATGCCTGGTGGTCCCGTCGTAAACGATTAGTAAACCCGTATTTGGCGGGATACTCCCCAGATTTTCCGCATACATTATTAAAGAAATAGAGTCGCCCATTTCGGGTGTAAGGTAAATGGTTTTGGTTATTCCTTGAGCAGTTAATCCTTGCATAGGCATTATAACTTTCCCGTTCAATAAAATACTTACCGTATCACCATCAATTTCACCATTGTCATAAAGCGTAAGCAACAGGCTATCATTTTTAATGTCAACACTTTGTACTGTTTCAATTTGCCTGGAAGAAATATCCGCTGCGGCTTTTGGAATCGAATTTATCGCTGCTTTAATAGTTTCAGCGTTGCTAACAAGAGTTTTTACGGGATTTATTTGTTCCTTTTTTCCTTTCATTTCAAGGTTGTCAATTTCCGGATTTATGGATGAGACTTTCGTTAGGACTTTTCTTGTGATAACAGGCCCAGTCGTTATTGAAGAATCCTGAACTGATTTATTGATTGTTTTATTGATGTTATTCGATAATTCATTTTTAGAAATTGCAACTTGCCCGCTTGAAGAAATTGTGTCTATCTTTCTGTAACCCGAGGTTTCGTTTACAATATTTTTATTTTGCTGAATGTTTGGGTCTCCGGCACTCGTAATTTTTGAATTCATGATGTCTGACACTTGCTTTTTGTCCCCCTTAATTTCTGCCTTATCCATTCCCGGTATTTTATTTGGCGCTGGATTTAAGGCAGACGTATTAGCTGTAGCTACCTGTTGCGTATCAATAGATACGGGTTTAACTGCACTTTCCCTTTCTTTTTTGCCGGAAGAGTTTAGATCAATATTAGTTTTTAAAGGAGTGCTATTTTCACCATTTGTGGGTTGTTTTATGTCAGCTAAACGATTATCAACAGGCCGACTATTGGTAACCGTCATATCCCTTGCATAATTGTCATAAGGCATAAAAGACAACGATTTTGCCACTCCTAATTTTTCCAATTTCGGAATGATTAAAGTTTCCTCTATTTTCTTCTTCTTTTTAAGATATATATTTCCTGTTATCGATCTATAGTTTCTCGTAGCGTTAGTTTTCCAAAAACCTTTTAACACCATTTCACTATCTGTTTCTGATAATTCGAGGTGACTGTACGTTCTCACTCCCTTAGCGGGTGGTGCAGTGTAGTTATTATAAATTAGTTTGTCATCTTCTAATAAATACTCCTCTCCTGATTTTTTAATTTTTATCGATTTTACCCCAACATTTTCAACACTGTCAATTACAAAAATCGTATGGGAATAACCACTAAGCTTTCCGTCATATTCGCTAACAGCTAATTCATATCTCAGGTATTGTTTGGTTGTATCATTATACAGAGTGCCCGTCCAAACACCCGTGATATCCTGGGCTAAAAGCCTTAAGGGCAAAAGAAAGAGTATTAATAAGAATTTCATAGTTGCATTGGAGTTGTATAAATGAGTCAGTCATATTGAATGCAAAACTTCTGAACATTATTTATATCAACGGTTGGGCAGGGTATTTTATTTAGTATCGTCTCAATATTTTCGCGGTTATAGAGACTTTTTGAGTACCATTTATCGTAATAATGAAGCAAAATTCGAAAACTCTCTGTCAAATTATTTTCCTTCAAAAATTTTACTGCATTTTTAGTTTCAAGACCACCCAATCTTTTTTGTATTCTTTCGATGGCTACTACTAATTCTTCCTGTTTATATAATCCGTAGTTCGCAACAATAAACTTCAACCTTTCCTCAAAAGGAATATCGATAAAAAATACCGGACTTTTTCTCATTTGATTCCAAACAGCACCAGGGATACCAACTGTGCCTATGTGCCTGCTTTCATCTTCAAGCCATATACAAGCTTCGGGATTTTGCGGGTAATGTTCACCGTTAGTATAGTTCTTAACTCCTTTGTCGGCTGTTTTATACAATTCAACCGCCAGCATATTTTCAAACATTTCCTGTCCTGGTTGAGCCTCTTCACCCAAAGACCCAAATGCTGATCCTTTATGATTGGCCAGTTTCTCAAGATTTATAACTGGGAAGCCCTTCTTCTTCATTTCTTCCAGTAAAATAGTTTTACCCGATCCGGTAAAACCACCAATAATATTTATTTCATATTCTTTTTCAAATTGCGAAAGCACCCATTTTCGAAACGACTTATATCCGCCTTTAAGAGTGAATACTTTAAAACCAAATAAGTTTAATAGCCAGGCAACCGCTCCGCTTCTCATGCCACCCCGCCAACAATGTACAAGTACTGTGTTTTTATCGCTTTGCAGATATTCCTTATTTCTTGATTTGAGGAATAATTTGTAATACTCTTCCACTTCCGGAAGCATTAATTTCATTCTTTCTGAAAAATGATCAAGCCCAATTTTTACAGCGTCCTGCCGGCTTTGCTGCTTGTATGCCGTTCCAATAACACTTCTTTGATCATCTGTAAATAAGGGCAAAGTAAAGGCGCCGGGCATATGAGCATGCAAATATTCCGCCGGACTTCTAACGTCAAATACCGGGTAATCATTTGAAAGTTCCAAAAACATTTCTATATCAATCTGCTCAATAGCCACCGCTATAAAATTAATGTCTGCTTAAATAAAAAAACCACTGCTGACAGTGGTTTCACAAACTTATATTTAGATTTGATTATCCATTCATTGAAGTAAGAAACTCCATATTATCCTTGGTTCCTTTCATATTTTTCATCAAAATATTAATTGCTTCTTCAGGATTCATATCTGCCATGTGATTTCGAAGAACCCACATACGTTGCAATACTTCTTTATCGAGTAATAGATCATCGCGTCTTGTGGATGATGCAACAATATCAATAGCAGGGAAAATTCTGCGGTTTGACAACCTGCGATCCAATTGCAATTCCATATTACCTGTTCCTTTAAATTCTTCAAAAATAACTTCATCCATTTTGCTGCCTGTATCAACTAAAGCTGTTGCTATTATAGTGAGAGACCCACCAAATTCAATTTTACGTGCCGCACCAAAGAATTGCTTAGGCTTTTGCATGGCATTAGCTTCAACACCACCTGACAAAACCTTGCCGCTGGCCGGAGAAACGGTATTATGAGCACGTGCAAGCCTTGTAATACTATCCAGTAAAATAACAACATCGTGACCACATTCCACCAGGCGTTTAGCCTTTTGCAACGCCATTGTGCTTACTTTCACATGTTTTTCAGCAGGTTCATCAAAAGTTGATGCAATTACTTCTGCTCTCACACTGCGTTCCATATCGGTAACTTCCTCAGGTCTTTCATCTACCAAAACAATCATTAGATAACACTCGGGGTGATTTGCTGCAATCGCATTGGCAATTTCTTTCAACAACATTGTTTTACCAGTTTTTGGCTGGGCAACGATAAGCCCTCTTTGTCCCTTCCCAATTGGTGTAAACAAATCAATTATCCTTGTTGAAAGATTGGTTGGTGTTAAAAACAAATTTAATTTTTCAAATGGAAAGAGAGGAGTCAAGTAATCAAAAGGCACCCTGTCGCGAACTTCATCCGGCCCTTTGCCATTTATGGTTTCAACTTTTAATAAAGCAAAATATTTTTCACCTTCTTTTGGTGGGCGAACAGACCCATACACGGTATCACCGGTTTTTAATCCAAATAATTTTATTTGAGATGGTGAAACATATATATCATCTGGCGAAGAAAGGTAGTTGTAGTCACTACTTCTCAAAAAACCATAGCCATCCGGCATCATTTCCAAAACACCCTCGGCTAAAATAACTCCATCAAATTCGATATTAAATGCGGGTTCTTTCTTATGAGGGAAGCCTTTTTGTTGATTTTGAAACCCGTTATTTAATGGCGGTTCCATTATCTCTTCTTCATTTTCATCATTCAACAATTCTACAAGGCCGGGCGCAATAGATTTTGGATCTGAAAGTTCTTCTATTATTTTTTTAGCAGGCCGGGGTTCATTAACTGTCTCAGATTCTTCATCCTTGTGCTTTTTTACCGGCTTTTTCTTCTCATCGGCCTTCTTATGCTTCGCTTCTTTGGCTGCATCTTCAACAATATCTTCAATGGGAGATTCCTCTTTTGCTGCTTTATCTGGAGTTGCTTTAACTATCCTTTTCCTCTTAGGCTTTTCAGCCTTTTCGGACTCTGTGGAGGTTTTTTCAGTGTTATTCATTACTGATTGTTTGTCAAGAATTTTATAAATTAATTCCTGTTTTTCTAATGTTTTTGCGTCGGAAATATTTTGTTGTTCAGCTATATCGAGCAACTCCGGAACGAGCATATCGTTCAGTTGTAAAATGTCATACATAAAGAGA
Source organism: uncultured Chitinophagaceae bacterium (assembly GCA_963792025.1). Classification (GTDB taxonomy): domain Bacteria; phylum Bacteroidota; class Bacteroidia; order Chitinophagales; family Chitinophagaceae; genus Ginsengibacter. The sequence goes on from CAWBUS010000001.1 coordinate 160,493, forward strand.
CGTGTAGATTAATAATCAAACGAGCCTGAAAATTGCAAAATCTAAATTTTGATGATTTATTATGGAATGGATTCTATTAAAAAGTATTATCGAGGAGACCGTAGCAAAGAAGTACCAGTCAGCTTTCTTCTGCAATAATACAGCAAATTTCTAAAAAAAAAGAAAAATATTATTAAATTATAAATTCTATACCGATGCCGTTACACCAATATATTCAAATCAAGACAATTGCATTAAGTACCGGAATTTTCTCTCTTGAATCTATTTGGCGTTATTTTATATTTGCAACAATTCAAAATAAGAAATGTTTAACAACAGGATAAGAATAAAGAAAATTTTAAGTGGTGATTTGATAAATCATACCATAACTACTATGGGCTGGGTTCGAACTTTCAGGAATAACCAGTTTATCGCCTTAAACGATGGAAGCACAAATAATAACCTACAGGTTGTTGCAGGGTTAGGCAAATTTGAGGATGATTTATTGAAAAGAATTACTACCGGCGCTGCACTAAAGGTAACGGGAGAAATTTTGGCCTCACCGGGGAAGGGACAAAAATTTGAGCTAAAGGCAAACAATATTGAAATTTTAGGAGACAGTGATGCAGAGAGATTTCCTTTACAGCCCAAAAAACACAGTCTTGAATTTTTGAGAGAAATTGCTCATCTGCGTTTTCGTACTAATACTTTTGGTTCGGTTTTTCGGATTAGACATTCACTGGCTTTTGCTATTCACAAATTCTTTAATGACAAAGATTTCGTTTATCTGCATACCCCAATTATTACCGCATCTGACGCTGAAGGCGCTGGCGAAACTTTTCATGTCACAAATTTTGATCTTTTAAGTCCTTCAAAAAACGAAGATGGTTCGATAAATTATAAAGATGATTTTTTTGGCCGTGCAACAAATCTCACTGTAAGCGGGCAACTTGAAGCAGAACTCGGAGCATTGGCATTATCTGACGTGTATACATTTGGCCCGACTTTCCGCGCTGAGAATTCCAATACCGCTCGCCATCTTGCTGAGTTTTGGATGATAGAACCCGAAATGGCTTTTAGTGACCTGGAAGATGATATAAATCTTGCCGAAGAATTTATAAAATATATTATTAAATATGCCTTGGAAAACAATCGAGAAGACCTGGATTTTCTTGCGGCACGTCTCTTTGAAGAAGAAAAGCAAAAGCCACAAAATGATCGCAGCGAAATGGGTCTTATAGAAAAACTTGAGTTTGTAACTAATAATAAATTCGAGAGAATTACTTACACCGAAGCAATCGAAATATTAAGAGAATCGAATCATAATAAGAAGAAAAAGTTCCAGTATATAATTGATAAATGGGGCGTGGATCTACAAAGTGAGCACGAGAGATATTTAGTGGAAAAGCATTTTAAAAAACCGGTTATATTAACCAATTACCCAAAAGAAATTAAGGCTTTCTACATGCGGCAAAATGACGATGGAAAAACTGTTGCAGCTATGGATATCCTGGCACCCGGCATCGGTGAAATTGTAGGCGGATCTCAAAGAGAAGAAAGGCTGGACAAGTTGGAAAACCGCATGAGGGAAATGAATATACCTGCAGAAGAGTTATATTGGTATCTCGATACACGAAAATTTGGCTCCTGTCCTCATGCTGGCTTCGGTTTAGGCTTTGAACGCCTCGTTCAGTTCGTAACCGGCATGACTAATATACGCGACGTTATTCCATTTCCAAGGTTTCCAAAAAATGCGGATTTCTAATTGAAAAGAGTTATTGTTTTTGAAAAAATGAATGAATTCGGGTTCCAACATTTTCTCTAATATTTTCGTAGAAGAGGTTATAATCTGCAATGTGATAGTTTTTGATTCTAAGAAATATACTTCCAAAAAATTTGGGTTTGTTTACCCATAGTACATTGCCGTGAATTTGAGCATGAACTAATCCAGGAATTATTTTATTGAAGTTTCTGAGCATTCCTCCTTCATTTAATTGAGCAGGTGCACGAGCTGTATCCATTGTCCAGGTAAGAGGATTAATAACATAAGCTTTGATGTTTTCCTGGTTAATATACGGTGCCGTATAACCCTCCTTAAATGTTCTCCAACTTATAAAGCAACCGGTAGCAGTAGAATCAGTGCATGGTTTAAGTTCAGAAAAATAATTAGTAAACACCGGCAGTCCGATAATGTATGCACAAACCAATTGTTTTTGCAGCGGCTTGCCTTCAAAAAATTCTTTTAATAGTCTGCCGGCATGTAAGGTTCCCTGGCTATGGGAGGCGATAATAATTGGCCTGCCATGGTTGTAATTTTTCAAATAATAAATAAATGCCGCTCTTACATCTGAATAAGCAGTGTCGAGCGCAGCTTCGCCTTTTTGTTTATCTTTTGTATAAAATGCTTCAAGGTTAGCCTGTCTGTAACGTGGCGCAAACACCCTGCAAGATCTATTGAATACACTTGCCTGGTAAAGAATTGATTTATCATCTGTCTTCTTATTAATTTCCTTGTTATCAATATCTGCATTCCACCCCATTGGCATTTTTGTATCAGTATAAGAAGTTGGATAAATGAAGAAAACATCGGCCAGGGTATCTTTACTTTCTCTCTTCAATGGAGAGGGAACATTCTCCGATGGATCATATTTATCCGGATTTGCTGCCCAATAATTTAGATTGCTGTAATCGGGTATGCCGCTCTCGCTTTTGAAATCATAACTAACAGAACTTATATACTTTTGCGTCGAGCAAGAAGGCAAATAAATTACAGATATAAATAAAATAGTGCCTGGTAAAAATCTGAATAAAAAATTTCTTTTGTAATTTGTCATGCTCAAAGCTACATTCACAAGTTTAAATGCAAATAATAAGCTTATGACAATCCCTGTTGTTGATTTGAATGATTTTGTCAAAGTCACTTCTGAAGAAAAATCAGCCTTTGTTCAAAAGCTTGGTAAGGCTTATGAAGAAGTTGGGTTTGTAGCTGTAAAAAATCATGGCATACCCGCAGACCTTATTGCCGATCTATACAAGTACGTACAACAATTTTTTTCTCTTCCTTCTGAAATGAAAAAGAAATTTGAGGATCCTGAGTTAGCCGGTCAACGTGGTTATACTTCATTTGGAAAGGAACATGCGAAAGGAAGCGACGCCCCGGACCTAAAAGAATTTTTCCAATATGGTCAAATTGTTCCTGACAATCATAATCTAAAACCACAATACCCGGACAATGTAAAAGTTGATGAGATTCCAGGATTTAATGAAACTTTTTTTAAGGCTTATCGGGCTTTTGAAAAATCAGGAAAATCGCTTTTGCAGGCTATTGCATTATACTTAAATCTTAATGAAGATTATTTTGATGATTTTGTAGAAGAAGGGAATTCAATAGTTCGTGCTATACATTACCCACCAATTATTTCAGAACCAAAAAGTGCAATTCGGGCCGAGCAACATGAGGATATAAATCTCATAACCCTACTTGTTGGGGCTTCGGCTGATGGCTTGCAAATTCTTACTAAAAAGAATGAATGGGTAAACGTTACTTCTCTTCCGGACCAGATCGTTGTAAATGTGGGCGATATGTTGCAGCGCCTCACAAATAACAAATTAAGAAGCACTACACACCGTGTCGTAAATCCTCCAAGAGAACTTTGGCATACCTCGCGGTTTTCAATTCCTTTTTTTCTTCACCCAAAATCGGCTATGAGCCTGGCGGCGCTTAAAAGCTGTGTTGATTCAACCCATTTAAAAGTGTATAACGATATTACAGCAGGGGAATACCTTGACGAAAGGTTAAGAGAAATTGGGCTAAAAAAATAAAAATATATTTCCATTAAGTAAGATTAAAAGCACATAATTCAAAGTTTATAGAATTTATATATGGTATTGTTCAGGCATGTTCCCTATCTAAAGGCTGTTTTTTTTTATACAATTTCTGCCTTTGGCGGGCCGCAGGGGCATTTCGGAATGATGATGAAAACATTTGTTGAACGGAGGCGTGATATTACAAAGGAAGAATTAATGGAATATCTTGCTTTTTGCCAATTATTACCAGGAGCAACTTCAACACAAACTATTACTTTAATTGGCTATAAACGTGGTGGAGTGCCCTTGGCAGTCCTAACGCTAATAATTTGGATATTACCGGCCAGTATCATTATGGGCTGCTTCTCATTTCTGGTTCAATATGTAAACACTTATCATGTAACTCTAAATATATTTTCTTATGTGCAACCTATGGCCGTTGGTTTTATCGCTTTTGCTGCATTAAGGATGTACAAGATATCAATCAAAAGCCCCATCACATTTATAATAATGCTGGTGGGACTATTCGCAACTTACTTATTGTTTAAAACTCCGTGGGTATTTCCCATACTTATTATACTTGGGGGGGTCGTCACAAATTTTAGTGACAAGAGGATTCCGGAAAAAGAAAATATAAGGCCAAAGCAAATAAAATGGACCAATATATGGTTGTTTGTTCTTCTATTCCTGATTGTTGGTTTTCTAAGTGAAGCGGCACGCAGGCACAATTGGCAGGATAAAAGAGCTTTTAATCTTACAGAGAATGTCTATCGATTTGGAAGCCTCGTTTTTGGCGGAGGCGATGTTCTTATGCCAATGATGTATGAGCAATATGTTGTAAGAAAAAAAACCCAGTATTTAACAAAAGAACAATACCTGACGGGATGGGGTTTAGTGAGAGCCATACCGGGCCCGGTATTTTCAGTTGCGTCTTACACGGGGGGCATGGTTTTAAAGGATAGTGGCAAATATATGCAACTGTTAGGTTGCATAATAGGGTGCGTTGGAATTTTTCTGCCAAGCGCCTTGCTCGTTTTATTTTTCTACCCGGTCTGGCATAATCTAAAAAAGTACGTTATAGTTTTCAGAGCCCTTGAAGGTATTAATGCAGTTGTAGTGGGAATAATGGGCGCCGCTTTTTTGTATCTCTTAAAGGATATTTCGATCACAGCATTAAACACGGTAAGTTTTGTAAATATCTTTGTGATTATAGGCACCTTCCTGTTACTCAATTTTACAAAAATTCGGTCTCCGTATATTGTAATGGGCTGTTTGCTTCTTGGGTTGATCATATAGATATTAACCATAATACTGGTGTTTTTCGATTTCTTCTTTTACTACATCCGGCACCAGAAACTTTATTGATTTCTTCGATTGGATTAACTCGCGTATACGCGTACTCGATATTTCAAGTAGCGGCGCCTGAAGTATTGTGACTTTGGCGTCAGACATTTCTTTTACTTTAAACCCGGGCCGTTCATAAACATATATTTCGTAGTTTTTTAAAAGCATTTCATAATTTTTCCACCTTTTAATATTAGTGAAACTATCACTACCCATAATTATTGAAAACGAATTTTCTGGATATTTTTCGGTGAGATACGTCATTGTGTCAATGGTATAGGAAGGTTTTGGGAGTTTAAACTCCACGTTAGAGGTGCGCAATTTTTTTTCGCCATCAATACTCAGGTCTATTAAATGTTTGCGGTGATGTTCATTTAACAACGTTCCTTCTTTTTTAAGAGGATTTTGAGGAGAAATTACAAACCAAATTTGATCTAAGTCGCAATTGTTCGCTACGTAGCTGGCCATAATTAAATGCCCTACATGTATAGGATTAAATGAGCCAAAATACAAGCCGATATTCAACAGATTATATTTTTATTTACTAAAGAAGCTCTACATTAATTTTTTCTGCCTCATCGAGTCGAAGACTCAAAGAATAGCCGGAAACCATAATATATATCGGATCTCCGAAGGGAGCTTTTTTCCAAACGATAATTTCTTCTTCGGGAAGGCAGCCCATTTCCATTAACTTAAGAATTATTTCATCATTTTCAAATGACTTAATTTTTACTTTTGTACCTGTTTTTACCTCCGCTAAATTCATACTAATAATCTTGAGGTAAATATATCATTCATCTTTTGTACTTTTTTTCGATTTTAGAAATACTACGCATTGAGAACAATTAACTTTAGCAATAATGATATCTCCCCACGTATTAAAGATAAAAAGGAATTAAAACTCTTTCTTATGTCGATTTTCGCAAATGAGAATATCGAATTCAAATGCGTTTCTTATATTTTTTGTCGGGATGCATTTTTATTGAACCTTAATAAAAACTACCTGCACCATAATACCTATACCGACATTATCACTTTTACTTTATCTGGTAGACTAACACCGATCACGGCTGAAATATACATTAGCGTTGAACGGGTTCGGGAAAATTCAATTTCATTAAAAGTTCATTACCAGGAAGAACTTCTCCGCGTTATGATTCACGGCATTTTACACCTATGTGGATATGCGGATCATTCTGTTGAAGAAAAGAAACTTATGCGACAGAGAGAGAATTTTTACCTTTCAAGATACCGTTTCACGTGAAACGTTCCACGTGGAACAAATCTTTCGCTTATTTCAAATTGGGTAAATTTGCCAAATGTTTCCAGAATATGACGTAATTATAGTTGGAGCCGGTCACGCAGGGTGCGAAGCTGCCGCTGCTGTTGCGAATTTAGGCGGAAAGGTGCTGCTTATCACCATGAATATGCAAAACATGGGGCAAATGAGCTGTAATCCCGCCATGGGAGGCATTGCCAAGGGGCAAATTATACGAGAAATCGATGCTCTCGGCGGCTTTTCCGGAATTGTAACAGATGAAACAATGATCCAATTCAGGATGTTGAATAAAAGCAAGGGACCTGCAATGTGGAGCCCAAGAGCACAAAGCGACCGCCAGCAATTCTCATCTAAATGGAGGCTAATGTTGGAAAATTTTCCGAACCTGGACTTTTACCAGGATTCCGTGGTCGCTCTTCTTAAAAAAGATAATCATATCACCGGGGTGGAAACCGCTTTGGGCCACCAAATCCACTCAAAATCCGTGGTGCTGACTAATGGAACTTTTCTTAATGGGATAATTCATATAGGCGAAAAACAGCTAAAAGGAGGAAGGATGGCTGAAAAATCTTCTTTCGGAATTACTGAACAATTAATAAATTGGGGATTTGAAAGCAAACGTCTTAAAACCGGTACTCCACCGAGAATAGATGGTCGTTCTCTTGATTATTCAAAAATGGAAGAACAAAAAGGAGATGATGAAATAGAAGGATTTTCATTTTTGAATACAAGGAAACCAAATAAGCAATTAAGTTGCTGGATTACCTACACAAACCCGCAAGTGCACCGAATCTTACAATCGGGTTTTCATGAAAGTCCCATGTTTCAGGGAAGAATACAGGGCCAGGGACCACGGTACTGCCCAAGTATAGAAGATAAGATAAACAGATTTGCGGAAAGAGAAAGGCATCAACTTTTTGTAGAACCCGAGGGGTGGGAGACCATAGAGGTCTATATTAATGGATTTTCTTCCTCCCTATCAGAAGAGGTACAATATAAAGCTCTCAAAAAAGTTCCAGGTTTTGAGAAATGTAAGATGTTTAGACCTGGCTACGCCATCGAATATGATTATTTCCCTCCCACACAACTGAAAAACAACCTTGAAACGAAATTAATTGAGAACTTGTTTTTTGCCGGTCAAATTAATGGTACCACAGGCTATGAAGAAGCCGCTTGCCAAGGCTTAATTGCCGGAATCAACGCCCATCAGGCAGTTAAACACAATGAGCCGCTTGTACTCAAGCGAAATGAAGCATACATTGGTGTATTAATTGATGATCTTATAAATAAGGGAACTGACGAGCCCTACAGGATGTTCACCAGCAGGGCTGAATACAGAACGTTATTACGACAAGATAATGCGGATTTACGCTTGACAGAAAAAAGCTTTAGACTTGGCCTGGCTTCGGCAGAAAGAATGAATGCGGTTATTACGAAAAGGTCCGAAATTATTCAACTCTTAAAAATTTTAGACGAATTAAAATTGGAGCCTGATCAAATTAACAATTATCTCGCGAAAGCCAATTCTTCCCCAATAACTCATAAACAAAAAGCCTCACAATTAATTGTAAGACCGAATGTAAATTTAGAAGGGCTCATCAAACATTCCACATTAGTTAAGGAAATCATTCAATCGTTTTCGCCCGGGGCATTGGAACAGGCAGAAATTGAAATTAAGTATCGCGTTTATCTGGAAAAAGAGGAAGAAATGATTAAAAAAATGAATACGCTTGAAAACCAGGTAATACCAGACAATTTCAACTATGATAAGATTATCTCGCTGTCAAATGAATCAAGGCAAAAATTTAATAAGATAAAGCCACAAACTTTGGGACAGGCTAGCCGCATAAGTGGCGTAAATCCGAGTGATGTACAAATACTGATGGTTTATATGGGAAGATGAGAATTGAATACAAACTTTATAATTAATAAAAATGGATTTACTTTTTACGCCACAAACTTCAAAAGCCAACGTCTTTTCTACAGTAAAAAATTTGTTGTTGGAAAAAGGCTTTGCTATTATTAACATTGATATGGATCGGCCTTGGGGTGGATTTTTTGTAATAGATGAATCGCAAGCTTCAAAATTCAAAAAGGAATTCTTTAAAGATATTGCCGAGGAGAATGGCCCTGACGCCGGCAAATTAAGTCCAAAAATTTTAATCGTCGAAGGAAATAAAAGACTTAGTTGGCAATATCATTACCGCAGGTCCGAAATATGGAAAGTAATTGGCGGGGTGGCTGGAATAAAAAGAAGTGATAATGACGACGAAGGTCAACTTGAGACGAAAAAAGTCAATGATCTTATTTCTCTTAAGCAAGGCGAACGTCACCGCCTCATAGGTCTCGACTCCTGGGGAATAATTGCAGAGATATGGCAGCATACCGATCCGGATCACCCAAGTGATGAGGAAGATATCGTTCGCGTGCAAGATGATTTCGGAAGATAATTGCGTTTATCCTTATACGTTAGTACCAGCGTTTCCTTGGAAAAAGAAAAGAGGAAGTATATTTCATTTCATAATATACTTCCTCTGAAAGTGGTGTGGGGCGGGATCGAACCGCCGACACAAGGATTTTCAGTCCTTTGCTCTACCGACTGAGCTACCGCACCGATGGGCGGCAAAAATATAAATATTCACCTGAAATAAAAATTCATTTTTAATATCTCATTAAATGAGAAGGAGATGCAGAGATTTAGTTCCCATATTCGCACAAAAATTTTATCCGCATAATTTTTAACTGTTCAAGCGTATAGTTTCCTTCGGATAGTTCTTCTTTTGCTATATCCAGGCTGGACGTCTGGCATCCTTTGAAATAATCAATAATTTCCTCCTGTTCATATTCTTCCACTAACTCTTCAATTGCGTAATCAAGGTTAAGTCTTGTGCCGCTTGCTACGATGGTCTCCATTTCTTCCAATAATTCCTCAAGTTTTAGGGTCTTATTCTTAGCAATGGTTTCAAGTGGCATTTTTTTGTCAACATTCTGTATAATAAAAACTTTATTACTATTCTTATTAACAACACTTTTCATTACAAAGTCATCTGGCTTTTCAATATCGTTTTCCACGACATATTTTTCAATAAGATTTACAAAAGGTCTCCCAAATTTCAAAGCTTTCCCCACGCTTACTCCCTGGCATTTTTCCAATTCCTTTAAAGTAGTTGGATAAAGAGTTGACATATCTAAAAGGCTGTTTTCAAGGAAAATAACAAACGGGGGAAGATTCCTTTTTTTTGCTTCCTGTTGCCGAAGGTTTTTTAACAACTCGAAAAGTTTCTCATCCGTTGCCACGACCTCCGTGGTTCCTTCTTCTTCGTCATCTTCTCCAACGTCTTCAAAAATGTGATTTAATGCAATTTTAAAAGATACTGGCTTTTTCAAAAAGGCTTCACCCTTTGGAGTTAATTTTAAAACACCATAATCTTCAATATCCTTCTTTATAAGATTCTCTAAAAGCATTTGCCTTATCAAAGAATTCCAATAATGTTCGTCTTTTTCTTTGCCGGTTCCAAATACAGGCAATTCATCATGCCGATACATCTTTATCTGAGGGTTCGCTTTTCCCAGAATTATTGGAATGACATATGTAATAGGAAAACGCTCATCAAGGGCTTTCACAGATTTTAGTGCAGTTAGAGTTTCCGACTTAGCTTCGTGAAACTCTTTCGGATTTTTACAATTGTCGCACATACCCCCGCAGTTGTCGCTGCCGTACTCCTCTCCAAAATAACTAAGCAATATTTTCCGTCTGCACACAGCACTCTCAGAATACGCCACAGTCTCATTAATTAACTGGCCTCCCACTTCTCGCTCAGATAACGATTTATCCCGCATTAGATGTTCCAGTTTTGATACATCCTTATGCGAATAATAAAGAATGCATTTTCCTTCCAATCCATCTCTTCCTGCCCGACCGGTTTCCTGGTAATAATTCTCAATTGATTTTGGAATATTATAATGAATCACAAATCGTACATCGGGCTTATCTATTCCCATACCAAATGCTATAGTCGCAACAATTACCTGCACATCTTCCCCCAAGAACTGATCTTGCCTTGTTGATCTCAGTTTAGAATCAAGTCCGGCGTGGTAGGCAACTGCTTTTATTCCATTCGCCATAAGGGTTTGAGCCAGCTCTTCAGTAGTCTTCCTGTTCAATGTATAAATAATCCCACTTTTTCCTTTATTCTGCGAAATAAATTTTACGATACTTTTAATTACCTGTTCCTTTTTTAATTTCGGTTGTACTTCATAATATAGATTCGACCTGTTAAAAGACGAGATAAAAATATTTGGATCGCGTAATCCAAGATTTTTTACAATATCGCTTTGCACTTTGGGTGTGGCTGTGGCTGTAAGTGCAATAACCGGAACCTTTTTATCTATCTCATCCATAACTTCCCTGAGCCTTCTGTATTCAGGTCTGAAATCATGTCCCCATTCGCTGATGCAATGCGCTTCATCAACAGCAAAAAAAGAAATTTCCAGATCTTTAAAAAACTCAACATTCTCTTCCTTTGTCAGCGTCTCCGGTGCCACGTAAAGCATTTTTGTTTTCCCCGACGTAAGATCGTCTTTAACAACTTTTTGTTGACCCTTATTTAAGGTGCTGTTTAAAAAGTGAGCAATATGATCTGTGCTGCTATAGCCTCTTACCAAATCAACCTGGTTTTTCATAAGGGCTATAAGGGGAGAAACAATTATAGCACAACCCTTACTAATTATTGCTGGCAACTGGTAGCAAAGGCTTTTTCCTCCGCCGGTTGGCATTATTACAAAAGTATCTTTACCCGCTAAAAGACTATTGATTATTTTTTCCTGGGGTTCTTTAAACGCATCGAACCCAAAATTTTGCTGCAGATGATTAGAGAGGCTTTCAGATTCCAGGGTTTTTGCTTTCTTAGCGGAAGATTTTTTTGTAGGTGTTTTTTGCGGTTCTATTTTACTTGTAGGCATGGTATTCTTTTCTCAACGTTGGTTTTTAAAGGATTCCAAAGTTAATCTAATCAGGTCTCAAATCTATTTATAAAAAGCAAATTTGCTTTTTATAACCTTTCTTTATAAAAATATATTAGTTAAGATACGAAGAAAAATATAATAAGTCTAAATCATTTTACTTTGCCTAACCATCATTTAAAGTAGGTTTACATCTATAAAATTTTATTTAATATTTGTTATCCTCTAAACAAAATTTTTCATAAATATTTAGAATGAAAAATAAAATTATTGCAACAGCACAGAAAACAATAGATCTAGAAGCCCGGTCGATAGGCAATCTTTCCGGATTATTGAATGATGATTTCGAAAAAGCCATATCTGCAATTAATAAGTGCGATGGCAGGCTTGTTATAAGTGGAATTGGTAAGAGTGCAATAATTGCACAAAAAATTGTCGCAACCCTCAATAGCACAGGCACACCTTCCGTATTTCTACATGCAGCAGATGCTATTCATGGTGACATTGGCATGGTACAGCAAAATGATATTGTAATGATTATCAGTAAAAGTGGAGAGAGTCCGGAAATCAAAGTTTTAGTACCCATTATAAAAAACTTTAAAAATACTATTATTGGCATGTGCGGCAATATGCAAAGCTACCTTGTGAAAAGTGCCGATATTACTTTAAATACCACCGTTGCTGAAGAGGCTTGCCCTAATAATCTTGCACCTACAACGAGTACGACAGCACAAATGGTAATGGGAGATGTTATCGCCATTTGCCTTATGGAATTAAAAGGCTTTAGCACAGAAGATTTTGCTAAATTTCACCCTGGAGGAACTCTTGGCAAAAAACTGTATTTGCGGGTAACGGATCTTATTATCAACAATGAAAAACCCGCAGTAAAAGAAGAAAGCCCGCTAAAAGATGTTATAATAGAAATTACAAAAAATCGTTTAGGGGCAACCGTTATTTTAGACGATCGTGATTCGGTTTCGGGTATTATAACCGATGGTGATTTGAGGAGAATGCTCGAAAAAAACTTCGTTACAGCGCATGTGATAGCAAAAGATATAATGACCAGGAACCCCCAAACTATTGAAAGTACAAAACTTGCTATTGATGCACTTGATATAATGCGCAAAAAAAATATTACCCAACTAATAGTGATTGAGAACAATCACTATGCAGGTATTGTACATTTGCACGATCTTATTAGGGAAGGAATAATTTAAACTCCAAAAAAATGAATGAAAATAACTTTGTTGCGATAATGGCAGGTGGTATTGGCAGCCGCTTCTGGCCAGTAAGCCGCCTTGACAACCCCAAGCAATTTCTTGATTTGTTAAACGTTGGAAAAACATTAATACAATCTACCTACGAAAGGTTTGCCAAATACATCCCAAATGAAAATATTTATGTAGTAACTTCTTCACAATACAAAGAAATTGTTGAAAGGCAATTACCACAGTTGAAACAGGAAAATATTTTATGTGAACCATCAAGAAAGAACACGGCTCCGTGCATTGCCTACATTTCTTACAAACTTCATCAGCTAAATCCAAAAAGTAATTTAATATGTGCGCCGGCGGACCATCTAATTCTCGACGACACTTCGTTTAGAAAAGTAAGTCTTGAGGCACTTGAGTTTACTGAAAAGAACAACGCCCTTATTACACTTGGCATAAAACCTCTTTCGCCAAATACCGGATATGGATACATACAACATGAGCAATATGCCGTTAGTGATAATGTTTACAAAGTGAAAACCTTTACTGAGAAACCCGACAGTGAACTTGCTAAGAAATTTCTCATTAGCGGCGATTTTTTATGGAATGCGGGAATCTTTGCCTGGCGTACTGAAAGCATCATAAAAGCATTCGAAAAATACCTTCCGGAAATACATGAAATTTTCGATAGTGCAAAAAAGGAACTTGTGACTTCCGGCGAACAGGCTGTTATTGATTTGATTTATCCGCAATGCGTTAATATCTCGATTGATTACGGAATTTTGGAAAAAGCGGATAACGTTTATGTTATTCCTTCGGCTTTTGGCTGGAGCGACCTTGGTACCTGGGGAAGTGCCTATGAAAATCTTAAAAAAGATACCCTCGATAATGCTTTTTCGGGCGATAATATAGTCTTCTTCGATTCAACGAAAAATATGGTGCATGCTCCCGGCAACAAACTGCTAGTTCTGCAGGGACTTGAGGATTTTATCGTTGTTGAGACAGACGATGTATTATTGATTTGCAAAAAAGAAAAAGAGCAACACATAAAAGAATATGTCGCAGAAATAAAAAGAAACAAAGGAGATAAATACCTGTAAGTATTTCTAATTACATCTTTTGAATTACAAGCGCAACCTAAGTTAACGCAACGGCCGAATAATAATGCAATAGGATTTTCGTTCTTTCTTCATTCTGAGATGTTGTTACTAACAAATCCGCATGAAGCTTTTAACCTTTTTATTGGCGTTGCTGCTATTTTTGCCGCTACTTTTCAATATTTCCTTTGAGAAAAAACCTGTCTATAATAAAAAAGAATTATTCGATCCTTCGCTATCTACAATAAATTCAGTTCAAAGATTAGTTGCTTATTCAGATAGTATTGCAAACGCTAACCACATAAAACCATCCTCTTTAGGCTACGGTGTTTTGGTTGCATCAATTTTAAGAAAGCGCTTTTATCACGGTTTCTCAAGTTATACATTACAACAAAACTGGTTCGCAGTAACTACCCAGCTATTTTTAGGGCGAGGGCTCGCTGCGCCTGTAGATCCCGACGAAATTCTTAAATATCCTTATGCTGGTTGCTCCCAACAAGCGATCGTGATGATGACCGTTATGAAGGAGAAAAACGTGCCTTTTAGAAGTGTAGGTTTTCCTCACCATTACGCAACAGAACTTTGTTTTAAAAACAACTGGTATTTTTTCGACTCAAACATGGAACCTAAAATAACTGAAAAAGAAAGAAAAGAAAACTACTGGAAAGGTTCTGCAGATTCCCTTAAAAAATTTTATGCTGGCGACCATCAATATCTCAATTGGACGTTCGGTAATTCTGTGCCTGTTATTTTTGGAATTACAAATGCGGATCCCGCTCCCCATGCCTATCTTTTTCAAGATATCACTAAATATCTGTCGAGATTTCTCTGGATGATTCCTTTGTTCTTTTTTATTTATCGATATAAGATAAACCCTGTTTTCCGAAAATAGTATTGTATACTTTTGATTATGCTTAATCAATAATATACTCTTGAATAATCTTAATATTAAAAGTAAACTTCCCAATACAGGGCAAACTATTTTTTCGTTTATGAGCTCCCTTGCCGTAAAGCATAATGCTATAAACCTTGGCCAAGGTTTCCCCGATTTTCCAATGAATGAAGGACTAGTTGATTTGGTTTATAAGGCAATGAAAGATGGTCATAATCAATATGTCCACATGAATGGATTGTTGTTATTACGGGAAAGCATAGTCGAAAAGATTTATTTTCTATATAAAAAAACTTTAAACCCAGAAACAGAGATTACAATAACACCCGGCGGCACTTACGCAATCTATACTGCACTTACGTCTGTATTGCAAACTGGAGATGAAGTAATTGTATTTGAGCCTGCGTATGATAGTTATATTCCCAATATCGAGATCAACGGTGCAAAAGCTATAAGAATTCCCCTTTCTTATCCTCTTTATAAAATTGATTGGAAAGTTGTTAAAGAAAATATTACACACGCGACAAGACTGATTATTATTAATTCTCCTAATAATCCTACAGGTAACATTCTTAACGCGAATGACATGTTGCAATTACAGAACCTCGTGTCCGGAACAAAAATATTAATTATGAGTGATGAGGTATATGAGCATATTATTTTCGACGGCTTGCAACATGAAAGTATATTAAAATATCCGGATCTATATGAACGCAGTTTTATTTCATTTTCTTTTGGAAAAGTATATAATTGCACAGGCTGGAAAATAGGTTACTGTATTGCTCCGGACTATTTAATGAAAGAATTTAGAAAAGTGCACCAGTTCAATTGTTTTAGCTGCAATTCGCCTGTTCAATTTGCTCTTGCTGAATTTTTGAAAGAAAAAAATGTTTACCTCGGGTTAGCAAGTTCTTTACAGAAGAAAAGAGATTTTTTTCATACCCTAATGAAGAGCACAAAGTTTATATCCCTCCCTTCGCATGGAAGTTACTTTCAACTATATAATTATTCGGCAATTAGCAACGAAAAAGAAAATGACTTTGCGATAAGACTTACTGAGCAAGCCGGAGTTGCCACAATACCCCTATCATCTTTTTATAAAAACTCCAACGATGATAAGGTTTTAAGATTTTGTTTTGCAAAAAAAGAAAGTACTTTAAGTGAAGCCGTGCAACGACTTAGTGATTTCACTAAGTGAAATAATTCTACAATCCATGCTTGTTGCTTATTTCAAGCATTCTCTCAATTGGCTTTTTTGAAGCTTTCAATAACTCCTCATCCATTATTATCTGTGGTTCTTCATATTCCATACACAAGTATAATTTTTCAAGCGTATTAAGTTTCATGTACGGACAATCGTTACATGCGCACATATTATCAGGAGGCGCCGGTATAAAAGTTTTCCCCGGAGATTTTTTTTGCATTTGATGAAGGATGCCCGTCTCTGTAACAACTATAAATTCCCGGGCTTCACTTTCAATGCTATATTTCAGAAGAGCTGTTGTACTTCCAATAAAATCTGCGATTCTCAATACCGGTTCCTCGCATTCAGGATGCGCTATTACCTTTGCCTTAGGATGCCTGATCTTAAGTTTTGTAATTTTTTCAAGGCTAAATATTTCATGGACAATGCATGCCCCATTCCATAAAACCATATCTCGTCCGGTTTTCTTTTTCAAATAGGCCCCCAGGTTTTTATCGGGTGCAAAAATTATCTTTTGATCTTTCGGAAGACTTTCAATAATAGCTTGTGCGTTGGATGATGTGCAGATAATATCGCTGAGCGCTTTTATACCTGCAGAACAATTGATGTAACTGATAACAACGTGGTCGGGATATTGGTCTTTGAATTTTTTAAAAAGTTCGGGTGGCGCAGAATCAGCAAGAGAACAACCGGCTTTCAAATCAGGCAATAAAATCTTTTTGGCGGGATTTAAAATTTTTGCGGTTTCGGCCATAAAATGCACACCAGCGAAAACAATTATATCAGCATCTGTGGATTGTGCCTTTTGTGCAAGACCAAGGCTATCGCCAATAAAGTCTGCAACATCCTGTATATCCGGTTCCTGGTAGTAGTGAGCAAGTACAATCGCATTTTTTTCTTTTTTTAATCTTTCAATTTCTGCAAACAAGTCCAAGTTAACATCAATATCAATATCGAGAAAACCTTTTTTTTCTAAATTATTTTTTGCGGCCTGTATGTGTATATTTGCCATAGTATTTAATATTAATACATTATTTATTTAATAGCTTATTACTATTATGTCTGTGAATTTGTGGATAGTAATTATTTATCTGTTGATACAAAATTAAATCATCTGGTTTATCCACGTTAGTACACAAAAACTTAACATCAATTTGCAACACCTGGTGCTGCTTTAGCACCTTTATAAACATAAGTAGATAAAAAGTGATGAGGATAAAAAAATGTATCATATCACACAATATTTTTGTGAACGGGTCCGTGGGAAAATGTTTGTTTTTATTTTTAATAGTACGTTTTATTAAAAAACCATTTTCTTTTCTTTTTTTATAAAGATTGATTTTTCTAAAATAGCGTGCTTATCAACAGTAAATGAAATTTTCGCACAGGTGTTTGTTAATAATATTATTGTGACAGTTTATTGAATGCATTTTTAAATATTTTTTTACTCCAAATGTCTTGCGTATCCTGTTTTATATGAGTTTTCCACAGTTTGTTCCTATGCTATTTTACACTATTTTTGCCGTCCATTTAAAATAAAGAGAACAAAATCTATGTCAATAATTCAGACAATTCGTGAGAGAGGGGCTGTTATCGTGATCGCAATAATTGCGCTTAGCCTTATTGGATTTATATTAATGGATTCAAGAAGCGGCACCGGCAAATTGTTTGGTGGTGGAAACACAACAACAATTGGTATTGTTAATGGTGATAAGATTGAAGTGTCCGACTTTGACGACAAGGTTAAAGAAATGGAACAGCAGTACCAAAACAGTGGGTCGTCTGCACCAACAGATCAAATACGGCAATCCACGTGGGATCAAATGGTTGCTGAAAAAATAGTTGCCGGGCAATTTGATGATTTGGGCATTACTTTCACACCCAAAGAAATGAGTTCTATTATGTTCAGTGACGATGCGCCGCAGCAATTAAAACAGGCTTTTACCAACAAGGAAACCGGCCAATATGATATTGCCCAGGCTCAGCAGTGGTGGGCACAAACAAGGAAATCAAAAAATGAAGAGCAAAGAAAAGCCATCAATTCACAGGTAATCGAACCAATGCGGTTAAATAATTTGTATACAAAGTATACTTCCATGATCGCTGCCAGCATTTATATTCCTGGTTGGCTTTCAAAGACCCAGGAAGCACAAAAAAGCAATTTTGCCAATATATCTTATGTTGCAATTCCTTATAGTTTAATTAGCGACAGTACGGTTAAAGTAACGGATGATGATATTGAAAGCTATGTTAGTAAAAACAAATTAAAATTTAAACAGGACGGAGGGTTAATAATATCATATGTTTCTTTCAGCGCTTCGGCAAATAGCAAAGACAGCGACGCTATAAAAAAATCACTCGAAGATTTGAAACCCCAGTTTAAATCAGATTCAAACGCCAGTGCTTTTCTGGCCAGAAACTCTTCGGCTATGACTTACTTTGACGGGTATACGCCTAAATCAAAACTTCAAATGCCATTTAAAGATTCAATTATTGCTTTGCAGGATGGAGGCGTTTTTGGTCCCTATCTTGATTCGAAAGACTATGTTCTTGCAAAAAAGGTCTCAACAAAAATACTACCCGACAGCATTAAGTGCCGCCATATATTAATTGGGACTGTTGACCAGCAGAGCGGACAACCGACAACTCCGGATAGCACAGCTCACAAACTGGCAGACAGCATTGCAACTGCAATTAAGAATGGTGCTGATTTCGATTCGCTTGAAGCAAAATACACTACTGACCAGGCTGCTCATAAAGATAAAGGCGTAATGACTTTTGATCTCACTACAATTCAAAGCGAAGGGTTTGCAAAAGAATTTGGCGATTTTTTACTGAATGAAAAAGGAGAAACAAAGAAGGTGGTAAAAACACAATTTGGCTGGCACTATATTGAAATATTGGATAAGAAGAATCCGGAACCAGCCTATAAAATTGCCTATATGGCAAAAGAAATAGTGCCAAGTGACGAAACTATTAATGATGCAAATGCAGCTGCGAACAAACTTTACGGTCAGGCAAGAGATAAACAGGCGTTTGATAATTATGTTGCTAAAAACGGATTGAAGGAAATTACCGTGCCAACAACAGTAAAGGAAAATGATTTTCAATTAGGTGGGTTGCAGGACGCAAGACAAATTGTAAGATGGGCTTTTGGAGCTAAAGAAGGCGAAGTTTCTGAACCGTTTTCAATTAAAGACGATTTTATAGTAGCAATTGTTGACAGGAAGGTAAAAGAGGGAGCCCCCGATGTAAAAACTGCAAGGCCAATGGTTGAATCAACTATAAGAAATATTAAAAAAGCAGACGAGATAAAAAGTAAATTGAATAATCCAACTACGTTAGAGGCAGCGGCTAAAGTTTACAATCAGCAAGTGTTAACCACAGGGGCAGACTCAACACTTACATTTGATGCGCAGATTATTAATGGTGTAGGCAATGAACCAAAAGTGGCCGGAGCTGCCTTCGACAAAAACTTTCAAACAAAAGTTTCACCTCCAATATCTGGTAATACAGGAGTGTTTGTCATAAAAGTGAACAGCATTGCGGCCAAAGCACCAGCCACACCAGAAATGCTTGCTCAACAAAAAACAGCTGAAATAAACCGTGCATCACAATCAGCACTGGGTCAATCTTTCGCCGCATTAAAGAAAATAGCAACCATAAAAGATTATAGAAATAAATTCTTTTAAAATAAATTTCAATTAAAGCAAAAGCCATCTTCCAGGTGGCTTTTCGTTTTTATAGACCTTCAAAAAAAAGAAGCTTCCCTAATTACTGAATATTGCGATGAATTGTTAAGCCCTTCTTCATAAATAATGATGTTCGTAACTTTACGCGAATAGGAAAATTATGGAAGAAGCAATTGTAAATAAAGTAGCCCAAAGCTCGCTGGAAACAATAGACCTTGAAAAATTTTTTCCGGAAGGAGATAACATTGTTTTCGATTTGAAAGATTACTTATTTATGGAACTGATCCTGAAAGAAAAAGATTATAGGGAAAGTTTGAAAAAAAATGATTGGTCTGTTTATAAAAATAAAAACGTTTGTATAACCTGTTCGGCCGACGCCATAATTCCGTTATGGGCGTATATGCTTGCCGTTAGTTATTTACAACCGGTAGCAAAAGATGTAGTAGTGGGAAATGAATCATTCATGCAAGAAGTATTATTTTTAAAGAATCTTGAAAAGGTTAATGTAAAGGATTTTGATGGAAAGAGAGTGGTAGTAAAAGGTTGTGGCGAAAAAGAAATACCCGCTTCAGTTTATGCGGAGATTACCAAATTATTAATGCCGGTCGCTCAAAGCATAATGTATGGCGAACCTTGCAGCACCGTACCTGTGTATAAGAAAAGAAATTAAAACCATCCCCGTTTACTAAATATTATTATCATCCACACTGGAATCAGCAGCATAAGACCCACAGCAATAAAGAATCCATAGTAGTTGTGAATCCAGGGAATTTTATTAAAATTCATTCCAAAGATTCCACCGATTACAGTAGCAGGCGCCAGCAAACATGTTACAACAGCCATTACTTTCATTACCTCATTCATTTTTAAATTTACTTTGCTTAGGTAAAGATCTTGCAGGTTGATCATCATATCGCGATAGTTTTCGGCAAGGTCATTTGCCTGCACAATGTGGTCGTAAACGTCTTTGAAATAATTTTCGGTTTTTGCTTCTATAAGTTCACTCTCACTTCGTAAAATTCCATTTACGAGATCTCTTACCGGTGCTATGTTTCTTTTTAAAACAATCATCTCTTTTCTAATTGTGTTTATCTGGGCAAGAGATCGGGTATCTGCCCGCCTGATAATATCTTCTTCAAGTGCCTCAATTTCCTCTCCGAGTTTTTCCATCACAATAAAATAGTTATCTACAATCATATCTATAAGACTATAAAATAGAAAGTCTGCACCATTTTGCCTGATCTTACTTCCCGCAATCCGAAGTTTATCACGCAATGGATTAAAAACATCTCTTGAAGCATCTTCCTGGAAACTTAGAACGAAATTTTTTCCGAGTATAATGCTTATTTGTTCAGCTTCTACATATTTTTCTTCTTTATTAAAATATAACATACTTAACAGGCAGTAAACCACTCCATTTATTTCATCAACTTTTGGCCGCTGTCCAATACTTAAAATATCTTCTGCAATGAGAGGATGAATGTTAAAGTGAATGCACATATCAGCCACATCTTTTTTTCTAAGCCATCTATATTTATCCAGCTTACATTTTTTGTTTCCAGGTATTGGTAAGTTTCGGAAGGAGATTTAAAATATTTTTCACTTAAAAAATCCTTATTGAAATCGTAAACACAAACCTTTGTAGTCTCGGCATCTTTTCTAAATGTTTGTACCATTGGATTTACCTGCAGCACTTTTTTCGTGCGCATCAGGTCCAGGGGGTATTTTATTAAGGATAAGTATTTTCCGGGCTTCATCAACATTTTTTTATTGGCTTTTTTAGTCCTATCGGTAAAAATTAACTCGTTTAACTATTACCGTTAGCTTATTTAATAACAGCAGATTTTTTTAAAGAAGCCGAGTCGGGTAAATCCGTGGTCCGGATATCGCGAAACATTTTCCAGTTGCCGGCCTCCTGTTTCCAAAGAACAATATATTTTCCTTTGTCGATACTTTTTCCGCTACTATCGGACAGTACGTAATTTCCTACTTCAGCAACGATGCTGCTATCGCCGGAAATTTGATCGGTTGAAAGATTAATTTTTTTTAACCCGCCTTTCATTGATGCGCTAATGAAATGAATAATATTATTTTTGCCTTTTACCGAAGGCATATGTGCAGCCATAATTTTAGCATCGCTGGTATAGCACGCCGCAACTCCGATGGAATCGCCCGCATTAAATGATTTCATAAAATTCTGATTACTTTGCGTAATGGACGCTTCCGCCTGCTTTATATCAAAAGCAGAAGCAGATTTTTCAATGCTTATCTTATCGTTCTCATTACAAGAAAATAATAGTGCAATTATCGCTGTTGAAAAAATGAATTTTAAATTAGCTATCATAGGCATTAATACATGTTTAAGGTTTGAAAACTACAATAATTTTGCCTAAGATTGAGAACGCTGCGGAATTAAGTGTTGAATCACAAATTTTTTCTAAATAGAACCTATTAGCGTTTTAGCCCTCCGCAAATCTTCAGGAGTATCTATAGAAACCGGAGATTCGTTGGTAAGTATCATTTTAATTTTAACACCATTTTCGAGATAACGAAGTTGTTCTAGTTTTTCGCTTGCTTCCATTGGAGTTGGTTTCCACACGGTAAAGTTCATCAATGCGTCTTTACGGTAAGCATAAATGCCAATGTGCTTGTAATAAGTAACCTTCGCAGTACTATCTCTTCTAAACGGAATAACACTTCTGCTAAACATCAGTGCGTTTGAAAATTTGTCGATAACTACTTTAACTGTATTGGGATTAATAATTAAATCCTCGTCATGTATTTCATGCATCAGGGATACCACTTGTAAATTATGTTGGTGGTCGCCCGCAAAAACCGCTAAAAGGTTTTGAAGCGGCTCTTTTTTTACAAAAGGTTCATCGCCCTGGACATTTACGATCACATCTACATCAATATCGGCAGCCGCTTCGGCAATGCGTTCGCTCCCGCTTTCATGCGGGCCCCGGCTCATTAATGCATATCCTCCATTTTCTACAATTTCATTAAAAATAATAGTACTGTCAGTTACTACTATTACTTCATCAAATAATAAAGTTGCCACTGTATTTTCATAGGTATGCCGGATGATAGTTTTATCACCTAACATTTGCATCAGCTTGCCGGGAAAACGGGTAGCTTCATAACGTGCAGGAATAAGCGCAATTGATTTCAAAAAAATTAATTTAGATTTTCTGATTCAAATGTACCGGAATCTGAAATTAAAGGCTCAGGTAACGTGCCACTCTCATACCCACAATTGCCGCATTTATAAACGTTTTCTGCAGAAACGGCATAGCTCGAAAAAATCCAACTTAAAATAGCACTAACCATATTAGAGGTGTTTCTTTTTGGAACGAGTTCTATTTTATGGGAACCGCATTTTGGGCAAACCGCCTTTTGCATATAATCTTCATCGAACTGCTGTAAAATTTTAAGAACTTCCTCCGAGTCTTCTTTTTTCACCACTAATTTAATACCTCCAACAGCGTAGGTCAATATTGGATCCATTGTTACGGTATTTTCATCTTTTAAATAACATTCTATGCCGCCATTTCTCAATTTAGAGAGCAACAAATTGGCGGAAATATAATTACTAAAAGTTCTTACGGTTACTAGTTCCATAGAAATTTATTTTCCGTCGATAATCACAGGAGTGCTACCTTTTCCCATCATTACTATTTTTGCATTCGTGCTTAAAGCCAATTCTTTGATAGCCTGTATCTGCTCGTATTGTAATTGGTTATCTGTAAGGCCTGTATTAATGATTCGTTGATAGTCGGCAATACCCTGCGCTTCCACTCTTTTTCTTTCCGCTTCCTGTTTTTCTTTCTGTAAAACAAATTCCATTTTTTTGGCATCCTGCTCTGCATTTATTTTTGATTCAATCGAAGCCTTAACGGAATTAGGCAATGTAATATTTCTTATTAATAACTGTTCCAGCAATAGACCGCGTTGTCTGAAATTATCTTCAATGCTTTTATAAATTCTTTGTTGAAATTCATCTCTTTTGTTACTAAATAATTCTATAGCCTGGTAATAAACAGCATTATCCCTGATTTTTGTACGGGTTAAAGGACGCACAATTTTATCTTTAAAATCTGGCCCGGTCTCGCTTAATAATTTAGGGGCTTCACTTCCAATTACCCTGTATAAAACTGTAAGGTCGATCGTTACTTCAAGTCCATCACTGGCAAGAACTTTAATTGCATCGTCTCCCGCTTTCTCACCTTCGTCATTAACACCACTCATGGTATAATTCTGAGTTTTAATATCGACCCTTTGAATATCGAGAAGTGGGTTCACGAAATGCAATCCGCTGCCTAAAACATCCGGTTGAACTTTGCCAAATAAAACTTTCACCCCCGTTTCACCGACATTTATTTGAACAATACAGGCAACTAAAATTCCTACAGCAATAAAACACAATCCAAGGATTCTGCCGAGACCTTTATATTTATAAAACTCGGGGTTTGTTTTAACAACAATGCTTGTTATAACGAATAGAAGAATTCCGAGAATAATCCAGATCATGTTAGTTGGGTTTAATTGAAGAATCATTAAAAATACTGAAATACTTTCTGCACGAAGGTTTAAATATTATATCCCAGGCAAGAAGTAAAATCAAGTGAATGCCGGAATGCGAAGACAAAGCCACAGGCAGCATGTAAGTTTCAGACAAGCATTTTTAGCTATTAAGCATTAGCGGCATTACAAGCATCAACAAAACTTCGTCATCTGTTTTTTCCGAAGGTTTGATAATACCAGCTTTTGTAGGAGTGCTCAATTCTATAATAATTTCTTCCGAGTCGGTTGCATTCAGCATTTCAATTAAAAATTTAGCATTGAAAGCTATTTGAAGATCTTCGCCATCGTATTGGCAGGTCATGCGTTCGTTGCCTTCAAAACTAAAGTCGATGTCCTGAGCGGCAAGTTGCAACTCGCTACCGGTAATGGTTAGTGCTACCTGGTTAGTGCTTTTGTTACTAAATACACTCACCCTTCTTAACGCATTTTGAAAATCGTTTTTATTTACTGTAAGCTTGTAAGGATTATCTGTTGGGATAACAACTTTATAATCCGGGAACCTTGCATCAATCAGGCGACACACGAGTTCGGTTCCGCCATGTTTCACAAATAAATGATTTTTATTGTAAGAAATTTCCAGTGCATCTTCGTTTGATGGAAGCGCTCCTTTTAATAGATTTAAAGGCTTCTTCGGAACAATGAATGTATCAGTCTTAGGACAGGAAACATCAAGCCTTGTAAAACGTACCAAACGATGTGCATCCGTTGCAACGCAAGTGATCCCTTTATCGGAAAGCTCAAAGAAAACGCCGGTCATCGCCGGCCGCAAGTCGTCATTACTAACGGCAAAAAGACATTTATTAATGGCTGTAACCAAAGCTGCGGAAGGCATGGTGAAGGCATTGGTTGTATCTGCAACGGGTTCTTTTGGAAAATTATCAGGATTTTCACCCATTACTTTATACTTGCCATTATCGCTTGTAATTTCAACACCAAAATTTTTATCAATATTAAAAGTGAGCGGCTGCTCAGGAATATTTTTGAGAGAGTCTAATAATATTTTTGAAGGAATACAAACTTTGCCGCTGTCTTTTGCTTCAATATCCATGTTTATTTTCATTACCGTTTCCAGGTCAGTAGCTACTACGGTAAGTTTATTCTTTTCAATTTCAAACAAAAAATCTTCAAGAATAGGCAAAACCGTATTAGCATTTATAACGCCGCTTATTTGCTGAAGGTGTTTTAATAACTGTGTTGAGGAAACGATAAACTTCATATAACATGTTTAGTAATGCCAAAGATAAAATATTCGCATTAATGAAATCAAGATAGGAAAATTAAATTGAAATGAGGTTAATAAAACCAGCCAAACCGTGTTATGGGCCTTTAATCCTAATTTTGCCACAATTAATAATTATGGATATAAAAAATCAAAAGATCGCTTTGCTTATAGATGGAGATAATGCACAGGCTAAAATGATGGACCTCGTATTGGAAGAAGCGTCTAAGTATGGAAAGGTTACGATACGAAGAGTTTATGGCGATTGGACTACCCAGCATATGAATCATTGGAAAGCGCTTTTGAATGAAATGGCTTTTAACCCGATTCAAAAATTCTCTTATACCACCGGGAAAAATTCAACAGACAGCGCATTAATTATAGATGCAATGGATATATTACACGATAACCTGGTAGATGGATTTTGTATTGTTTCAAGTGATAGTGATTATACAGGGCTTGCTAAACGCATAAGAGAAGACGGAATTTTTGTTATGGGAATTGGTGAACAAAAAACACCAAATGCTTTTGTAAAATCTTGCGAGATTTTTACTTATGTGGAGAACCTGGAACCTAAAGCAGAAAAACCTGAAAAGCAGGAGGCTGAAAAGAAACACAAAGAGAAAGCTTCAATTGATATAAAACTGATCAACAAGGCATACGATATGAGCATTAACGAGAGTAACGAGGCATATATTTCAACATTGGGCATTAACCTTAGAAAACTGGATCCAAGTTTTGACGTGAGAACTTATGGGTGCAAAACTCTTACACAGTTTTTTTCAAAGCTTCGCAATTTTGTGGTGGTCGACAATGTTGTAAACGGGTTAAATAATCCTTTGGTAAAAAAGAAATAATCTGAGATTTGAGTTTGCCTTTGAACCCTCCCCTGGAGGGCAGGGAGGCCACTAATCACCATCCTTCCAGCCCCACAAATAGCGGCTTGCATAGGTTCTGTACGGAGACCATTTAAGCGTTATCTTTTCAATTTTTTCCCTCAATAATTTTTTATCCGTTTCTTTTAGCTTGTATAATTTGATAACACTTTGCCTGAGGCCGAGATCGTCATGGGCAAAAATATCTTCCCTTCCCAACGTAAACATTAATATCATTTCTACTGTCCATTTGCCCACACCTTTAATTTGAGTAAGCAAATCAAGTACCTCATCATTACTCATTTTATGTAAGCGGGCATCGGTTATTTTATTTTCTATAAAAAACCGGCAAACATTATGAACATAAGAAGCTTTTGCATTTGAAAAACCAATGCTGCGAAAAACGGCTGCAGGTGTATCCAAAATTTGTTGGGCAGTCGGTTCTTTGCCTCCAAATAAATCAAGAAAACGCTTGCATAAAACATCCGCAACTTTTGTACTTAGTTGTTGGCTCAAAATAGAAGAACATAAACTCAGGTAAACTTTATTTCTCTTTTTTAAGGCAAACGGCTGTTGCGAATCAATAATCTTTTTTAGCTTTTTATCTTTTGACAAATGAATAATATGCTCCATAGATATGTAGAATGTATTTTATAATTCCTTGTCAAATCGGGTTCCAGCTAATGCCGCCATCCTTTTCGTCTTTCA
Organism: uncultured Chitinophagaceae bacterium; assembly: GCA_963792025.1. Taxonomy (GTDB): domain Bacteria; phylum Bacteroidota; class Bacteroidia; order Chitinophagales; family Chitinophagaceae; genus Ginsengibacter. Next base: position 187,346 of record CAWBUS010000001.1, read on the forward strand.
TTTCAATGCCCAATTCGGCGAGCTGGTTCCTTATTTTATCTGAAGTAGAAAAATCTTTTTTAGACCTCGCCTCTTTTCTTATATCTGCCAATAATTGCATAACACCATTAAGGGTTTCATTATTTTGGGAAAGAGCTTGCAACCCAAGAATGTTTTCAATATAATTTGTAAAACCATCTTTCATACGGTTAAGCGTAGCCGAAGAGATTGAATTTTTTTCGATTATGCCATCTTTTAAAGAATTGATAACAGGAACTATTTCAAACATGTTGGCCAAAACCTTTGCCGTATTAAAATCATCATTCATAAAATCGTCAAATTCATCTATAAGCTTGTTTATCTTTTCATCCAATTCCGCGTCGGACGGCAGATTAGAATTGTTATCCTCCAGCTTCCTTAAAATTTCGTAAGCGTCCCACAATCTTTTTAAACCCTTTTCAGCAGCAACTAATGCTTCACTGCTAAAATCGAGTGTGCTCCTGTAATGTGTTTGCAAAATAAAAAACCGTATCGTCATCGGGTTAAAAGCCTGCGTTAACAATGGATGATTACCACTAAACATTTCAGTAAGTTTTATAACATTGTTATAGCTCTTACCCATTTTCTTACCGTTGATTGTAATCATGTTATTGTGCATCCAGTATTTTGCCGGCTCTACATGATTGCAGATCCAGCTTTGGGCGATCTCACTCTCGTGGTGCGGAAATTGAAGGTCCATTCCACCCCCATGAATATCGAACCTAGCGCCTAAATATTTTGTTGCCATAGCAGAGCATTCAATATGCCAGCCAGGGAAACCCTCACCCCATGGGCTTTTCCAGCGCATAATATGTTGCGGTGGCGCAGATTTCCATAAAGCAAAATCAGCTTTGTTCCTTTTTTCATCCTGGCCTTCCAGTACCCGGGTTGTTTCTAAAAGATCATCAACAATGCGTCCGCTTAGCTCTCCATAATTATGTGTTTCGGCATATTTTTTTACGTCAAAATATACAGACCCATTTACCGCATACGCATAACCTGCTTCGATGATTTTTTCAATCATATTTATTTGCTCAACAATGTGACCGGTGGCGGTTGGTTCAATATTAGGATCGAGCGTATTAAATTGTTTCATGGCCCAATGAAAGAGGTTTGTGTATTTCTGCACGAGTTCCATTGGTTCCACTTTTTCAAGCAGCGCTTTTTTTGATATCTTATCTTCAGCTTCTCTCCCTTCCTCTTCAAAATGGCCTGCATCTGTTATATTGCGCACATAACGTACTTTATAACCAAGATGCGTTAAATATCTTACTACAACATCGAAAGTTATGTAGGGCCTGGCATGTCCTAAATGGCTTTCCCCACTAACAGTGGGTCCGCATACATACATGCCAACATGCGGGGGCGTTATGGGTTTGAAGGTTTCTTTTTGCCGGGTAAGTGAGTCGTATAATTTGAGCGACATAAAAATCTCGTGTATTTAAAAAACGGAAAATAATTTTTTGAAGGTATTGTCGGGCAAAGGTATATCGAATGCCCTATGAGCAATAGGCACAACAATAAAAAAGGAAAGAAAATTGAGTATTCATTTCGATAAAGATAAAAATTATTTGGTGTTTTGCGGAGGAATTAAATCAGTTATTATGGGGAAATGGTCGCTTAGCAGCTTTTTAACTCTTGTAAATTGCGTTACGTTGAAATCTTTATCGGCGAAAATATTATCGATGCGCAGTGTCGGAGATATCGTGCTGAAAGTTCTAGCAATGCCAAACCCTTTTTCGACAAAGGCGTTTTGAAGGCCAGCGCCAATCGTTTCGTATGCATACGAATTTGGTACGTCATTAAAGTCGCCGCAAAGAATTACAGGATATGGACTATGATCAACTTCATCTTTAATAAAATTTGCCTGCGTCGATCTTTTTATAAACCCTGTTTTTATCTTTGAAATGATGCTTTTTGATTCTGTGATATTGCTATCGCCATTTATGCTGGCATTGTCCAGGTAGCTCAGGTTTGATTGGGTAAATTTTAATGATTGTAAGTGAATGTTAAAAACCCGAATAGTATCGTTTCCGGAAAGAACATCGACGTACTGGAATGTAGCGTTATAATCATTGGGATAATTAACTACTGTTTGTTTATTAATAATAGGCAATTTCGAAAATATAATTCTGCCGAAATGATGGTCTTTATCAAAATCGTCCCGGATGCTATAGGAATAAAAATAATCTACGAACCGTAAGGCTTTTTTTATGTCTGGAAAATAATTGATGCCTTTCTTTTTATCACTGGCAACCACTTCCTGGAAACAGGCAATGTCAGGATCGTATTCATTTATAAGATCGAACATTTCCTTTTTAACTTCCGGATGATCCTTATGATGAAGAATATTGAATTGCTCAACATTCCAGCTCATTACACGAATATTTCCAGGTTTTTTCTGCATTGTAAAAGAAGAAGAAAAATTGAGCGGAAAGATATTGATAAGTGCCTGCCATCCCGCAGCAATAGTAATAATGGAAACAACGCTCCACCATGATTTTTTAAACAGCCAGAATATGAGAAAGAAAACAAGCCCTACTAAAAGATATGCAAGAACAAAAGTGAACAGCCCAAGGAACCACCAACGGGCGGGACTAAAATATTTTACATAAGCACCGGCAAGAAATAATATTGCGATGAGAAGGTTGGTAACAATAAAAATTTTTTTTGCAAACCTGCGCAGAAATGGTTTTTCCATTTACATAAATAACACTTTAAAAAGATGAGTTGAAAACAATAAACAGCTATCAAAAATCATCTTCCCCGGCTCTTTTCAGAATATTTTTTTCTTCTTCTGATAATAAATGAAATCCTTTTTGATTGATCTTGTCAAGAATTTCATCGATTCGTTGCTGGGTAATGATCGAGTGTTTTTCAAAAGGTTTTTGGTTACCGGTTTTATAAAACATTTTTTCCCGGGTTTTTTGGGGAGTCAATATTTTTTTATCAGGATTACACAGATCCATGAACCAATTATAAAATTTAATCATCCAGCTCCCCCAATCGTGCCCACGGCGAAGTGCAACAATAAAAAAGAACCCAATGAGGCCTCCTGCAAAATGTGCCAAATGTTGTGCAGGTGCACCGGTTCCAATACTGGCAAAATCTATTACTACAAATAAAATTGTAAGCACCCAAAGGGGTATACCGCCATTCAACATTCGAAAAATGCGATAATCAGGAGCAAGGGCCGTTGTCGCAATTGCTATTGCCATAACAGAAGCACTGGCTCCTTCAAAAAAAGGAAAATTACTTTGCGGTACAGCATAACTGGTAGCTATAAAAACAAGGGCTCCCGCCAGGCCACCATATAAATAGATGGGAATTATTTTTTTATTACCGGACATATCCTGCAAAATGGAACCAAAAGCCCACAACCAAAGCATGTTAGTGAATGCAATAATAATTTGCGTATGCACAAACATATAAGATAAAATCGTCCACGGATTTCTTGCAAGACCGGCGAGTTTTGCCGGTAATATAAACCAGGGCAAAATATGAGTGTAGAAAGCCGTGCTTGCAGGATCAACAATCTTATAAATAATTTTAATTAAACCGGGAATAATCAGCCCAATCGCATTTATGCTGATAAGGGCGATCAGCGCATTGTTGTCTTCACCAAGGGTTATTTTTTTAACTCGACGGTCAATATATCTTTCGGATTCTCCCATTTGTTCTAATCTGTTTTATAAGGGAAAGGGGATATAAAATTACCAATTTCCTTCCAGTTAAAAACGCCTGCTAAAAATTTAATAAAACCTTTTCTTATCGGTTTTATTCCAAATGATTACTAAAATGAGGCCCATCGCCAAGCCTCCTATATGCGCAAAATGTGCCACATTATCTCCACCGGCAAATCCGCCAAAGAGGTCGAAAGCTGCAAAAATAGCCGCCATATATTTTGCCTTAATGGGAAAAGGGAATGGAATAATAAAAAATTCCGTGTTAGGAAACGTATAAGCAAAGGCTCCGAGAAGTCCCATAATTGCGCCCGATGCGCCAATTGCGGGACCTCCAGGCACAAAAAACATTTCTGCCAAACCTGCGGCAAGTCCACAAACAAAATAAAAAATAAAAAACTTTTTAGGCCCCCAGATTCGTTCCAATACTGCCCCAAAAAGCCACAGCGCATACATATTGAACAATATATGCATGAACCCGCCGTGTAAAAACATGTGCGTAACCAATTGATAAGGCTCAAAACGTGGATCGTCATAAGAATAAAGGCCAAATCTGCCCGTAAGATTGAAGGTCTCATCAAAAACCAATTGTGCTACAAAAACAATAACATTAATGATGATAAGGTTTAAAACAACCGGTGGAATTTTTTGAGACGGTCTGTAATTATTATATGCCATTCAATATTTTGTTTAGCGTGCAAATTTCGGAAATAGTTATCGGAAATAAATAATTGATAATGATATTAACACATTGACTCTAATACGAACAGAAAAAAGTCTGCAATTGTTGCAGGCTTCAATCTCTAAATTATTAATTCACTGCAAACGGGGTCGCCTATACGCTATTTATTTTCTTTCGAAATAAAAATCCCTGCTTCGTTTTTATCAGAACTGCTAATTAACGAATGCAGACGTTTCGCAAAAAAAATAATGTTGATATGTTTGGGGATATATGGAAGTATCGAAATGATTTTCTTAAAAGAGAGTTGGCCTTCACAGAAAATAATTTCATTAGCATTTTTTGCAGATAGAACTTCAACTAATTTATTCAAAGACCCTGTGGTGTTAGCTCCGGCGATCTCATCTTCTGGAATACGGCCAACTGCGCTTCTATTAATTCCGCATGTTTGAAACAAAGTTGTAACCTCCTTGAAATCTTCCTCTGACCCGGCAATTATTGACGCAGTTATTTGATTATTCATGTGTGGCATCCCGGGTTTTCCAAGGCTAAAAAAGCGTGCAGTTGCGGATAAACCCGCTCTGAAAAATATCCCAACATGGATAAAAAAATTAAACAAACCCGCCTTAGTTCCTCCATAATGTTTTTTTACAAAAACACTCATGGCTTTGTAAAACATCTTTACATAATTAAGGGTTCCCTTCCTGGTACTTTCCCCTTTGAAATGAATGACGGAGGTTTCGGCAAAATAAAAATTTGTATAACCGGCTTTTTGTATGCGGTAGCTTAGGTCAATATCTTCACCATACATAAAAAAACTTTCATCAAAGCCACCAACCTGGTCTATAATTTTTTTTGGAACCATCATAAAAGCCCCTGCCAACACATCAACTTCGTGATTTGTATTTTCATCGAGATAACCGAGATGGTATTTTGAAAAGGTCTTTGATTTGGGAAATATCTTCGAAAGTCCTGTTAACTTATACAAAGAAGTCATGGGTGCAGGAAATGCTCTTTTGCTTTCTTTCAGGAACCTGCCCGAACCGTCAATCATTTTTACACCACACGCAGCCAGATTTTTTTTTGACCGGATGAACGCAATACATTGTTCAAAAGAATCTTCGGAAACAATTGTATCGGGATTAAGAAAAAGTATATAGTCTCCGGAGGCTTGCAACAATGCTTTATTATTGCCTTTTGCAAAACCTTCATTTGTTGTGTTCCAAATAAATTTTACTCCTGGATAACTATTTTGAAAAAACTCTTTGCTTCCATCTGTTGAATTATTATCAACAACAAATATTTCTCCATCAATATTTTTTAAGGCTTTTACAACCGAGTAAAGACAATACTCAAGGAAATATTTTACGTTATAATTTACTATGATTACCGAGAGTAGCAAGATTAATAAATAATTAAGTGGTTAAAGGGTGAGTGTTAAAAATTATAAAAAATCTGTCCATAAATTAATATAGATGTCGCTGTGAAGAGTTAGCGTTTAGACGATAAATCAATTAATCCCGCAAAATAAATAAACATTTATAATCTTTGCGGAATGTATAAACAAACTCTTATAGAAGCAACAGAAGCCGGTGCAGGCGAATTAATGCGATTCTTTAACGGCACATTTACCATCAGTAACAAAGAAGGAGTCAATAATTTAGTGACTGAAGCAGACCACGCTGCTGATAAGGCAATCCAGTCAGTAATAAAAAAAGCCTTTCCTGAACACGGTATTGTGAGTGAAGAAACAGCAGAAAAAATTACCGACAGCGAATTCAAGTGGATTGTTGATCCGATAGACGGGACTGTTAATTTTGCTAACAGTATTCCTATTTGTTGTGTAAGCATTGGCCTTGAGCAAAACGGGAAAATGATTATGGGCGCTGTTTACAATCCTATATTTAAAGAATTTTATTTTGCAGAACGAGGACAAGGCGCAACGCTGAACGATAAAAAAATTTTTGTGAGTAACAAGGCAGAGGTTTTAAGAAGTTGCCTGGTTACGGGGTTTCCTTACACTTATTTAGATCAGCCAAACGGACCTTTGCAGGTATTTGAAAGATTAATAAGAAAAGGAATTCCTGTTCGCAGACTTGGAAGTGCGGCCATTGATCTTTGTTGGGTAGCGGCTGGTCGCTTCGATGGATTTTATGAACATCAGTTAAATGCCTGGGATAGCGCGGCTGGTTTTATAATAGTTGAAGAAGCGGGCGGAAAAGTGACAGATCTAAATGGAGATACATATTCTCCCTATCAGCCCGGCATTATTGCAACAAATGGAATAATACATGACGAGTTAATTGAGTGGGTGCAAGACCGGGTTAGTTAGAAATGTGAAACTCTAATAATGTACGAAGTACGATGTTGGATGTACGATGTGTGAGAAAATTTCGGTCTATTGTTATCTTAATTTAAAAATATTTCTATGACAACGGAAGAATTGATAAAGCGGACAAAGCAATTTTCAATTGATTGCGGATATTTGATTTTATCACTGGAAATGAATGCTATCAATCGTGCTTATGGAAATCAGTTAATCAGGTCGGCAGCTTCAGTTGGTGCAAATTATAGAGCTACGCGAAGAGCGAAATCCAATGCTAATTTTATAAATAAATTTAAAATTGTAGAGAAGAATTAGATGAATCTTTATTCTTTCTTGAAATGATCGTAGAATTTAATAAAGATAAAAGAGATAAGATTGCAGAGATTTATGAAGAAGGAGAACAACTTTTAAAAGTGATTGTCGCTACTTTAAAAACATTAAGAAAAAAATAAAATGTGGGAATAAGCGACATCGTACATCCAACGTCCTACTTCGTACATTTAAAAAAAATATGGCAGAAAGAACAGAAATATCATCACTCGGTGAATTTGGTCTTATTGACCATCTTACAAAAAATAATGAAATTAAAAATGTATCCACTATTGTTAGTGTTGGTGACGATGCTGCTGTTCTCGATCATTTTGGTAAGCAGGTAGTGGTAACAACCGACATGTTGGTAGAAGGTATTCATTTTGATTTGATGTACACCCCGTTAAAGCATTTGGGTTATAAAAGTGTAATTGTAAACCTGAGCGACATATATGCAATGAATGCAACGCCGCAGCAAGTAACGTTAAGCATAGCTTTCAGTAATCGATTTAGTGTGGAAGCCCTTGATGAATTTTATGAAGGTGTTTACGCGGCCTGTGAAAGATACAATGTCGATCTAATCGGCGGTGATACCACATCTTCACAAAAAGGTTTTGTTATTTCAGTTACTGCGATTGGCGAAGTTGCTCCCGACAAATATGTAAAAAGAAGTACTGCAAAAACCGGCGATCTTATTTGCGTGAGCGGAGATTTAGGTGGCGCCTTTTTGGGATTAACGCTTTTAGAAAGAGAAAAAAAAGTATTTCTCGAGACCAAAGGGGTACAGCCCGATCTTGAAAACCAGGATTATATTATCGGGCGTTTTTTAAAACCCGAAGCAAGAAAAGACATTATCGAATTTTTTTCTGCTGAAAAAATTATGCCCACATCTATGATTGATATCAGCGATGGATTAAGCAGTGAAATTTTGCACATTTGTAAGCAAAGCAAAAAGGGTTGTGTATTATATGAAGAAAAAATTCCGGTAAATGAAATGGCGCGGCAGTTTGCTTATAAATTAGAAATAGATCCAACAGCTTGTGCACTTAGTGGCGGTGAAGACTATGAATTACTTTTTACGATCGACCAGGGCGATTACAATAAAATTGCATCAAACAACGATATAAGTATTGTAGGCCATATAACAGAACCGGAAGAAGGTTCTGTTATTATTACCAAGGGAGGAAATACCCATAAACTAACGGCACAGGGATGGAATGCTTTTAAATGAATTGAGTATTAGTAAAAAACCTCCTTAGACTATTACCACCGAATTACAATTTTTATACTGAATTTTGTAAACCATGAGGCTTTTTTCTACCCTGCTTATTGTTGCCTTTTTTAGTTCCTGTTCGGTTTCGAAAAATTATAATCCAGATAAAAAATATTCAAAAAAAGAATTGCAGCAGGATTATACCTTGCTCCGGAATGTTTTGGAAAAAAAGCATCCTTCACTATACTGGTACACACCAGAAGACAGTATGGATTATTTTTTTAATGAAGGTTACAAAGCCATTGAAGATTCAATGACGGAATTGCAATTTGGCTGGAGGATATTAGCGCCGCTAACATCGACCATTCATTGCGGGCATACCAGTTTTAGTATGAGCAAAGGTTGGAGTAAGTTTATCAACAATAAACGAATACCGTCTTTCCCGTTATATCTGAAAATCTGGAATGATACAATGGTGGTAAATTACAATCTCAATAAGAACGACTCTGTGATAAAAAGAGGAACCATCATTACTTCGATTAATGGAATCAGCAGCGCTGAAATCATCAACGTTATGTTTGATTATATGGTGGAAGATGGTTACTCTGATAATGTTAATTATATACGCCTAAGCACGAGCTTTCCATACTTTCACCGGAATATTTTTGGGTTGTATAAAACGTACAATGTAGGATACATTGACAGCACCGGCGCTCAAAAATATATTTCAATTCCTTATTTCAATCCACCTTACGATTCAACGGGCAAAATTAAGATGCAGGAAAAACTTGAGGAAAAAATAAGCAGATCAGGCAGACTTGAAAATATCCGCTCGTTGCAAATGGATACTTCATTTGCCCTGATGACGATTAATAGTTTTTCAAAAGGGCATTTAAAAACTTTTTTTAAAAGGTCGTTTCGTGAGATGCATAAAAATAATGTTCAGAACCTCGTTATTGATATTCGCGCCAATGGTGGTGGCGATATTAATAATTACGTTGTGCTTGCGAAGTTTTTGAGAAATACACCGTTTAAGGTGGCAGATACCGCTTACTCAAAAAGTAAAAACTTCAGGCCTTACACGAGACACATCACATCCGGTTTTTTTAATAACATTGGGCTGTTTTTTTTGAGCCATAGAGAAACGGATGGTAACTATCATTTTGGTTTTTGGGAACGGCATACGTTTACGCCTAAACGAAGAAATCATTTTGACGGAAAAGTATATATTCTTACTAACGGGTTAACTTTTTCTGCTTCCACGCTATTTTGCAATTCGGTTAAAGGTGAACCGAACGTGACATTGGTGGGTGAAGAAACCGGCGGAGGCTGGTATGGTAATTCAGGAATTATGATTCCCGATATTAAATTACCGAATACAAAACTGCGGGTAAGGTTACCTTTCTTTCGCATTGTGCAATACAATCATATTGCAGAAAAAGGAACGGGGGTAATTCCTGATGTTTATATTAAGCCGGTCTATGAAGATGTGGTGAATGGTGTAGATACCAAGATGGAATGGGTGAGGCAATTTATTAAAAATAAGGAGTAATATTTTTTATTACGGTTAGACGCAACTTAGCACTTCAAATTTGTCATTCATTAATAACAGATCAGCTTTGTAGCCTTTTTCAATTCTTCCCGTTTCATGATCTATTCCTAAAACTTTAGCCGGGTAAAGGCTTGCCATTCTGAGCGCTTCATCTAAAGAAATTTCACAATGCTTCACACAATTTTTTACTGCTTTCATCATAGTTAACGCAGAGCCGCTGAGAATACCGTTAGATTCATACTTATCACCTTTTAATTCATGAGGATAAGGCCCTTCTTCTGTTTCGGTAACAGCGTCTGTTATCAAAAATAATCGGTCGCCCATTAATTTTTTTGCCAAACGGATCATCGCAAAATCAACATGAAACCCATCCGCAACAATGCTTACCATTACGTCAGCATGCAATAGTATAGCAGCCGGTAAACCAGGTTCACGATGATGTAATGGACTCATGGCATTGAACAAGTGGGTGGCGACGTGTATGTATTTAAAAAAATCATTTGCAACATTGTAAGGCGCATTGCTATGCCCTGCTGAAACAATAATGCCATAACTTTCTATTAACTCAACAATTTCTTTCGAACAAACTTCGGGTGCCAGGGTAATTATTTTTATGGCGCCTTTGCCGTATTCCAACAAGTTTTTCACTTCCGCAATTTCCGGGGAATGAATAAATTTTTCGATATGAGCGCCCCTTTTAATTTTATTAATCCACGGCCCTTCAATATGCAAACCGGGAATGCCATCTCCACCACTCTTCCAATATTCATGTATCGCATCAACACCTGCTGTAACTACACCAGCAGCATTGGTTGCTATGGTTGGCAGAAAATATTTTGCTCCTCCGTTGCTACAGTACGTTTTCATTTTACGAAGGGTATCTGATGAAGGATCCACAGAAAATAGCTTCGACGCAGCTCCATAGATTTGAATATCAATTAAGGCTGGCGCTACTATTGGTGCATGTTGTATAACATTAATAGCGGCCGGCAAATCATTTAACGGTATAATATCTGCAATAAAATCATTTTCAATAATTACTGCTGAATTATGTAACCATTCCCGGCCCGTCAAAATTTTATCTGCGGAATATGCGGTAGCCATAAACTATGTATTTATAATAAACGAGTCAGCGTCGTTGAGGAAAGGAAATCTGTTTCTTATTTCGATTAATCTTTCTTTTTGCAGCGTGCAGGTAAAAATATCTTCCTCATCTTTTTTGCTGTAAATGATTTCTCCTAACGGATCGATGATCATGCTTTCCCCGTTGTGAACAATTCCGTTGCCATCTTTACCAACACGGTTTACACCAACAACATAGCATTGGTTTTCTATTGCCCTTGCTATTAATAATGTTTTCCATGCATGGACTCTTTGTTCAGGCCAGTTGGCAACATAAATGAGCAAATCATATTCGGGCTCAGAGCCGACGCCGGATTGCCTTGCCCAAACCGGAAACCGGAGATCGTAACATACCTGCAAATTTATTGTCCAGCCTTTTACAGAAGCAATTAATCTTTTATTACCGGCATTAAAATGCGAGTGTTCGTTACCGTAAGCGAACAAATGCCTTTTATCATAAAAGCCGTATTCTCCGTTTGGTAACTTCCAGATGAGCCTATTAAAATATTTACCGTCATCCTTAATCATCACGCTGCCGGTGAGTATTACTTTTTTCTCCACGGCAATCTTTTTCATCCATTGCATCGTTTCACCATTCATTTCTTCAGCGAATAATTCCGGCTTCATACTAAAACCCGTGTTGAACATCTCCGGGAGAATAATTATCTCCGTTTTTCCCCTGATGCTTTCGATCTTATTCGAAAACATGTCAAGGTTTGCTTTTTTATCTTCCCAGTGAAGATAAGTTTGAATCAGCGTTATGGTGAGAGATGACATGGTGTAAAGTTATTGGATTGACCAGAAAATAAAAATGATAATAGCTGGTCCTTACTTCTTTCCAATCTTTGCAACCGCTGCATTAACCAGCTCACTCTCATACCCTTTCATCAATAAAAAATCCTGCAATTTCTTCTTCTTTATAAAAATATTTTTTTCGCTTTTAAGAGTTCCCAGTTTTTGTTCAACAAGCTTTTCAAACGTCTTCCTATAATCTACGTCATCAATTACTTTCAATGCTTTTTTAATGCAATAATCACTTACCTGTTTTTGTTTCAGCGCCTGCTTTATTTTATGCTTCCCCCAATGTTTAATCCTGAATTTTCCACCGGCATATTGAATCGCAAATCGTTCTTCATTAAGATAATTTTCTCCAATTAATAGAACAATAATTTCGTCAACTTCTTTTCTGTGTAAACCGAATGAGTACAATTTATCTTTAACTTCTGCGTGGCATCTTTCCTGGTAAGCGCAGTATTGTTTTATTTTCGATATAGCCTGGTCCGGTGTAAATGTTTGCGAAGCCATTTTCAAAAATAATTAAAATAAAAAGCAACTGATTTAGCCATCGGGATAATGTCCCTCTCCTTCGAAGATCGGTTGGGGCGAATCCAAAAAAAATGCGCTGCCTCCCTATAAGACAACGCATTCCTTCTCATATATAATTATTTATCGAACGAGCTTTAATTCATTAATAATATTTTTTGCATTACCCAGTTTGTCAATACACCAAAGAACATAACGAATATCAACACAAATGGTCCTGTTCAAATCTTTATCAAACTGAATTTTATGACTTAATGCTTCATAATTGCCATCAAACGCGAGCCCGATAAGATTGCCTTTTCCATCCATTACCGGCGAGCCCGAATTGCCGCCCGTAATATCGTTAGTGGTTATAAAATCAGTAACCAGGTCATTTCGTGCTTTATCAATGTACTGCCCGAAATCACGTTTCTTCAACAAATTTATTTCATTTTCAGGAAGATTGAATTCGTAATCACCTGGAATATATTTTTCTAAAATTCCTTTCTCCGTAGTTTCATAATCATAATGCACCGCATCTCTCGGGCTATAGCTTTTTACATTGCCATAGCTTACCCGCATACTAAAGTTGGCGTCGGGATACATTTTTTTTGCAGCCGCCGGATTCATTTCCATAATACCCTTTAGATACAACCTGCCAAGATCCTCGTTCCTGGCAATAAAATCGCTGTATTGCTTACTATATTTTAGTAAATAATTTTGAAGAAAAGCGGAGGCAAAGGCAAAAGCCGGGTCGTTTTGCAGCGTAACGGCATCCGGATTGGCGTTGAAATGCGGCCCACTTTGCAGAATCCAGAATGATGGTATTATCAAATATTGAATTGGCCCATGTTTTAAATGTCGCCTCATCGTTTAATGGTCCGAATTTATTTTTTATCTCCTGGTAAAACCCAATAGGCTGCTGATTTTTATCAATGTCTGTATAGAACATCATGGCAGTAGCTGCCACTATCTCCTTATCACTAACAAGGTTCTCTTTTGCAAGAAAAGTTTTCCTTTTCGCATTGGCAGCGGCCAAAGCATTATTAACATCAGCCTGGGTTTTTCCCTGCTGGGTTAACGCTCGTTCAACCGCCGTTAAAGAGGAGGCATAGGCGATAAGAGGTGATCCCAAAATTCCTTCATTTAGATACACCCGTTGTTTTGCATACGGCGTCCATGCGGCATAATTTTTTTGATAGTCGCTCAATACGTTTTGATATTCGGGCTTATCTTTTGCCCATTCCTCAAATTTATTTTCTGCAGCTTGCTTGTTTTCATATACATGATATTTTTCAAGTTGCTTTGTTTCGCCATCAAAAAATTTCCAGTAGTTGGCAATAGACGCATAACTTTCTGCGAGTTTTAATTTTACTGCAGGGTCTTTTATCATTTCCTGGTGCATAAATTTCAGCCGAATATCACGCAGATGAACCAGTGAGGGGTTATCAATTTCGTTCTTCAATTTAATACCAAAAGAAATTTCATAACGGTTAGTGCCACCCGGATACCCGAAAATCATAGCGTAATCGCCATCTTTGTATCCCTTTAAAGACACCGGCAAAAAATACTTTGGTTTCATCGGAACATTATCTGGGCTATAAGTAGCCGGCTTTCCATCTTTAGCTGTATAGACCCTAAAAATGGAATAATCACAGGTATGTCTTGGCCATTCCCAATTATCTGTGTCGCCACCAAACTTTCCTATGCTTTCAGGCGGAGCGCCAACGAGCCTGATGTCCCTGTAAATTTTATAAACGTACATAATATACTGGTTGCCTTTAAACATGCTGTAAACTTTGCCACTTATTGAATTGGCCGGGTCGGCAACCTTGTCTGTAATTTCTTTGTACACATCGGCGGTTTTCTTCGCCCTGTCAGCATAGTTTAATCCTTTTAAAGCACTCTCAACCTGGTCGGTGACATCTACTATTCTTTCTAAAAAAGTTACCGTGAGATCAGATTTTATTTCCTGGTCTTTCGTATAAGCATAAAAGCCGTCTTGCAAGTAGTTATGTTCAACTGTACTTGAGCCGGCAATAACACCATATCCACAATGATGATTGGTAAATATTAAGCCCTGGTTACTAACAATTTCACCGGTGCAACCCGTACCAAAAATAACCACCGCATCTTTAATGGAAGGCTGGTTAATGCTGTACAATTGTTCTTTGGTGAGTTTCAGTCCGTGCTTTACCATATCGCTGTATACCTGCTGGCCAAGCAACATAGGGAGCCACATGCCTTCATCGGCGCTGGCTCTAAAAAGGGTGAAGCATAAAACAATGGCAATCGAAAATTTCTTCATTATCAAAATGTTTAGATAAAAAAATAAAACGGGCTTGTAAAGTAGCAATTATACAAACAAGAAATAAAAGGATTACAAGAGTGGTAATGGTATTAAAAGTAATATGTGATTATCAGTAATTGATTATCTGTTCTTCCATTAATTCAGGTATTTCCCTGAATTCATATTGTTGATTTCTTAGTTGTGGTTCAAAGCCCGCTTCTCTTATTGCATCCTGTATTCCTTTGCTGGTAAACCTGTGCGGAGCTCCGGCAGCGCTTACTACATTTTCTTCAATCATTATGCTTCCAAAATCGTTGGCCCCGGCATGCAGACAAAGTTGCGCAACTTCTTTACCAACCGTAAGCCAGCTTGCCTGGATATTCTTTACATTGGGTAACATGATCCGGCTCATCGCAATCATCCTTATGTATTCTTCGGGAGTAGTAAGATTATGAACACCTCTTATTTTGGCAAGAAGTGTATCCACGTCCTGGAACGTCCATGGAATAAATGCTAAAAAGCCTTTAGCTCCTTCTGGCTTCTTTGCCTGAACCTCTCTAAGTTTTACTAAATGTTCAAATCGTTCTCTCACTGTTTCCACATGGCCAAACATCATAGTAGCTGACGTGGTAAGATTGAGTTTATGTGCTTCCGTCATAACATCGAGCCATTCCTGGGTTCCGCATTTGCCCTTACTTATTAAGCGCCTAACCCTGTCCGTTAGTATTTCTGCTCCGGGGCCGGGCAGCGAATCAAGACCAGCTTCTTTTAAAGCGATTAAAACTTCGCGATGAGTAGATTTTGATACTTTGGTTATATGGGCAACTTCCGGAGGCCCGAGTGCATGTAACTTTAGTTTTGGATATAATCTTTTTAATTGTTTAAACAGGTCAACATAATAATCAAGCCCAAGGCCGGGATGATGGCCACCTTGTAAAAGCAATTGTTCTCCGCCATATCGAAAGGTTTCGTCAATTTTTCTTTTATACGTTTCTATATCGGTTATATAGGCTTCTTCATGACCGGGTACACGATAAAAATTGCAAAACTTGCAATTGGCAATGCATACATTAGTTGTATTTACATTCCTGTCAATAATCCAGGTTACCTTATTATAAGGCACCTGGATCTTACGAAGTTCATTCGCAACAAGCATTAATTCTGATAATGCAGCATTGTTAAATAAAAATGTGCCTTCTTCAACGGAAAGGTTTTCAAACCGCATTGCCTTTTGAAGAAGCTTTGAAATAGTCATAATTTTTTATTTGTATCAAACATATTTGCCGTTTGTAAAAACGACTACAAAAATACACGCATATAACTTAATTTCAGTTTTGCTATGATAAGGGGATTGCTTTTAATAATATGGGCGTTTTCTGTTAACCTTTCTAATGGCCAGGAAATTTATGAGCAGCCTGCACGGTTTATTACGAAATTTCCTTTCAGGCAGCTTACCGGCGGAGTTATAATTGTTCAGGCAAAATTTAATAAAATTACCGAGCCATTCAATTTTATTCTCGATACCGGCAGCGGAGCTATTTCGCTTGACTCATCAACAGCCGCCGAATTTAAAATACCCCACGTTCCATCTGGAAAATCCATAAATGGCATTGCAGGATCATCAGAGGTTGATTACACAAAAAACAATAAACTCGTATTGCCCGGACTTACTGTTGATAGCCTCGATTTTTACATAAATAATTATGATATTCTGAGTAGCGTGTACGGTGAAAAGATTGATGGGATTATGGGTTACAGTTTTCTAAGCCGTTATATCGTAGAAATTAATTACGATAGCTCGAATATCGAGGTGTACACGCCCGGCAGAATTGAATATCCGAAAAAAGGTTATTTATTACACCCACTCTTTACAGCATTACCCATTCAGCCATTAATAATAAAAGATGCAAGAACTATTAATGCTAATTTTTACATTGATACCGGTGCAGGGCTTTGTTTTTTGATGAGTAAACAATTCCAGGATGATAGTATGGTTTTGAAAAAGCGCAGGAAACCGGTTGAAATACAGGTACAGGGTTTGGGAGGCAGAAAGTTAATGATGCTCACTATAATTAAACAAATCCAAATAGGCCCTTATAAGTTCAGGAAGGTCCCAACCGATATTCTTGACGATGAATATAATGCTACCTCCTATCCTTTTTTAGGCGGCGTTATTGGAAACGACATTTTGCGTCGTTTTAATGTTATATTAAATTATAGTAAAAGAGAAATACATCTTTTACCAAACAGCCATTTCAATGATGATTTCGATTACTCCTACACAGGGCTTAACATGTATTATATAGAAGGTAAAATTGTTTTGGATGAAGTAATCCAAAAATCCCCTGCGTACAGGGCTGGACTTAAAAAGGATGATATAATAATAGCGATAAATTCAAATTTTAGTAACGACATAAATGTTTATAAAAATTTGATGCAGGTTGTTGGTCAAAAAATAACACTGCTTGTTTTACGGAATAATCTGCCAATGATATTCGAATTTCACGTTGGCCGCATTTATTAGCAATACTTTCAAAATTCTTTTTGGGAAAATGCATTGGTTTGGCTCAAATTTGCTGCCATGATCAAATTTGAAAAATTTACTTTAGATAACGGGCTTAGGGTGATAGTGCACGAAGATAAGAGTACTCCCATGGCGGTTCTTGATGTTATATACGATGTTGGCGCAAGAGATGAAGATCCAAAGCAAACGGGGTTTGCGCATTTGTTTGAGCATCTCATGTTTGGCGGTAGCGTTCATATACCTTCTTATGATGAGCCTCTGCAAATGGCCGGTGGAGAAAATAATGCGTATACAACTAATGACCTCACCAATTATTATTTGCAAATTCCTGCAGAGAATATTGAGACAGCTTTCTGGCTTGAAAGCGACAGGATGCTTTCTCTTGCATTTGATGAAAACTCACTCGAAGTACAGAGAAAGGTAGTTGTGGAGGAATTTAAAGAACATTATATAAACAAGCCTTACGGCGATGTTTGGCATAAGATGAGGGAATTAGCTTATAAGGTGCATCCTTATAAATGGATGACCATCGGCAAAGAATTGAGCCATGTTGAAAATGCTCAACTGCAGGATGTAAAAGATTTCTTTTTTAAACATTATACTCCTGCCAACGCAGTACTAACGGTGGCGGGTAACGTAAGTTTAGAACAGGCAAAAAAACTTGCGGAAAAATGGTTTGGCGATATTCCTTCAGGCGAAAAGTATATAAGAAAACTCCCGCAGGAACCAAAGCAGAACGCTCCTGCTTTTCTTGAAGTAAAGGCGCATGTTCCGTTGGATGCGTTGTACAAATGCTGGCATATTTCTTCAAGGCTTGATAAAACATATTATACTACGGACCTTATAACTGAAATATTAGGTGGCGGTGCATCTTCGCGTTTATTTCAAAGCCTGGTTAAGGAGCAGCAATTGTTTAGCAACATTCAATGTTCTCATTTTGGAAGCATTGATGCAGGGCTTCTTTTTATTGATGGGAAATTGGTAAAAGGCGTAACCATGCAACAGGCGGAAAATGCTATCAACATTGAACTGGAGAAAATGAAAACCCAGCTGGTTGCCAATTCAGAATTAGAAAAAGTAAAAAATAAAACGGAAAGCCTTATGGCTTTTGAAGATATAAGTTTAGTGAACAGGGCCAATAGCCTTGCTACTTATGAATTATTGGGCGATGCAGATTTGATGAATAAAGAATTGGAAAGATACCGGGCAGTTACCGCCGAAGAAATTAAAAATGAATGCTGCAATATTTTTGTTGATAGCAATTGCAGCACGATGTATTACCTGAGTGATAATTAAACCAGATGATCACTCACCTAAAATTAAAAAAATGATTTCCACTACAAATACCGAGTCGGTTTTAAACAGAACGATAGCACCGCCAATTAAAGATGCGGTAGAATTTAATCTTACATTAAAACCTTGCACTAAATTTTCTCTTTCCAACGGGGCCCCGGTTTATTATATTAACGACGGAACAGAAGAAGTTGCAGTGATTGAAATGGTCTTTAATGCCGGTAACTCTTTTGAAAATAAAAATTTGGTGGCAGCAACTACTAACTATCTTTTAAAAAATGGAACCTCAACAAAAACAGCCCTTGAAATAAATGAACACTTTGAATATTATGGCGCTCATTTAAATCGCAGTTGTCACAACGAAAACTCGGTAATAACCCTGCATTGTTTGTCGAAACATTTACGTGTACTGCTTCCCGTTATAAGAGAAATAATTACCGATTCGATTTTTCCTGAACAAGAGCTGGCAATATTTAAACAGAATAGCGTTCAAAAACTCTCTGTGAATCTTAAGAAATGTGATTTTATAGCAAACAGGCTTATCGACCAATATTTATACGGCGCTCAGCACCCTTACGGGAGAGTGAGCAGTATTGAGGATTTCCAGGCCATTACCCGGGAAGATCTAACAAACTTTTTTGCGAATTTTTATGTAAATGGCAATTGTAAAATTTTTGCGGCAGGTAAGCTTCCCGCAGATTTTGAAAATCTTTTGAATGAATCTTTTGGTGATCTTCATCTTAATGAAACAATTCCTTCGGTAATTCATAAAACCGAAATGGCTGCCGAAAAAAAATTTAGAGTAACTAATGATTCAAAAGGTGTGCAGGGCGCCATACGTTTAGCCCGGCCATTTCCAAACCGCCACCATCCCGATTATAAAAAAGTGACGGTGCTGAACAGTTTATTTGGCGGCTTTTTTGGCTCAAGACTTACGAGCAATATCCGGGAAGACAAGGGGTATACTTATGGTATTCATAGTTTTCTTGAAAATCATATACGTGAAAGCGCTTGGGTAATAAGTACGGAAGCCGGCAAGGATGTTTGTGAAGCAGCTATTGATGAAGTGTATAAAGAAATGAAAATTCTCAGGGAAGAAATAATTGACGACGAAGAACTATTGCTCGTAAAAAATTATATGATGGGGGTTAATCTTGGAGATATCGATGGCCCGTTCCATGTGATTTCAAGATGGAAAAGTTTAATACTAAACGACCTGGATGAAAATTATTTTTACGATGCAATGAGTACCATCAAAAATATTTCGTCGCAAGAGCTGAAAGAGCTTGCCAATAAGTATTTGCAGCCGGAAGAATTTTTTGAGTTGGTGGTAATTTGATTTAGCTTTCATAAAAAAACATTATGAAATTTCTAATACGTCTTCTCATTACCGCGGCAATTGCTTACGGCTTATCGATGATTTTAAATCCGCATGTAATTATAGATTCTTACGTTACGGCATTAATTTTCGCATTGGTGCTTGCTTTTCTTAATGCTATATTGAAACCGATTTTGATAATTCTCACGTTACCAATTACCATTCTTACTCTTGGTATTTTTCTGCTGGTGATTAATGTACTAATGATTATGCTTGCAGATAAATTGGTAGACGGTATTCATATCCAGGGATTTTGGTGGGCATTTGTTTTCGGCCTGTTCTTATCCATTTTATCTTCAATGTTAAGTAATCTTGAAAAGAAGGTCCGGTAGTCTTTCTTCTCCGCTTTTTTATTTACAATTGAATAGTTGAAATTTGCAATATGCAGTTCCAAAGAAATAATCTTAAAGAAGAAACATTACTTGAGCTTTATAAAAAGTTATTATATGCCCGGTTGATTGAGGAGAAGATGCTGCTTTTATTGCGCCAGGGCAAAATTTCAAAATGGTTTAGTGGCGTTGGACAGGAGGCTATTTCCGTTGGCGTAACTTATGTGTTGCAGCCCGATGAATGGATAATGCCGTTACATAGAAACCTCGGTGTATTTACAGGACGCAACATGCCTTTGCATAAATTAATTCAACAATGGCAAGGAGCCGAAGATGGCTACAGCAAGGGGCGTGAGCGAAGCTTTCATTTTGGCAGTAAACAACATTTTATTTGCGGTATGATTTCGCATATCGGGCCCCAACTTGCGGTAGCAGATGGTGTGGCGCTTGCTGCTAAATTAAAAAAAGAAAAAAAAGTTGCCGTGGCATTTTCCGGAGAAGGGGGAACAAGCGAAGGTGATTTTCATGAAGCGTTGAATGTTGCTGCTGTTTGGAATTTACCGGTAATTTTTATAATTGAGAATAACGGCTATGCTTTAAGTACGCCCGTTAGTGAACAATACCGTTGTAAAAATCTGGTGGACAAAGCAATTGGCTACGGCATGGAAGGTGCGCAGATTGATGGCAATAATATCCTGCAGGTTTATGAAACGATCATTAAGGTTCGTGAATACTGTTTGCAAAATCAAAAGCCATATTTAGTTGAATGTATGACCTTTAGAATGCGGGGGCATGAAGAGGCAAGTGGCGTAAAATATGTGCCCAAAGAAATGTTTGCCCGATGGATCGAAAAAGATCCGATTAAAAATTATGAGCGGTTTCTTCTTGAAGAAAAAATTGTAACAAACCTTTCGCTGGCGCATATTCGGGATGAACTAAAGGAAAAGATTGAGAGTGAGTTAAAGCAGACTTCTCTTTACCATGAAAGGGGAAATTTAAGAACCGACATTAGTTCTACAAATGAATTAAATGACGTGTATGCGCCTTCAGTGTATCGATACGAAAAAACGGAAGATCCGAATTATACCGGAGCAAAAGAGCTTCGTTTTGTTGATGCTATTAAGGAAGGATTGTATCAATCAATGATTGAGCATCCCAATCTTATTTTAATGGGGCAGGATATTGCGGAATACGGCGGCGCATTTAAAATAACCGAAGGTTTTGTAAATGAATTTGGAAAAGAAAGAGTGCGCAATACGCCATTATGCGAAAGTGCAATCGTAGGTACAGCCCTGGGCTTAAGCCTCGAAGGATTTAAGAGCGTTATGGAAATGCAGTTTGCAGATTTTGTTACAGTTGGATTTAACCAAATTATAAATAACCTTGCAAAAATTTATTATCGCTGGGGACAAAATGCGGATGTTGTAATTCGTATGCCAACGGGTGCTGGCGTAGGTGCAGGGCCGTTTCACAGCCAAAGTAATGAAGCATGGTTTGTGCACACACCCGGGTTGAAAGTGGTTTATCCTTCTAACCCGGAAGATGCAAAGGGTTTGATGATTGCGGCGATCAATGATCCTAATCCGGTAATGTTTTTTGAGCATAAGGCATTGTATAGAAGTGCCAGCGGGCAAGTGCCTGAAGAGTATTATGAAATAGAGATTGGCAAAGCGAAACAAGTTCGTACAGGCCACGACGTTAGTATTATCACCTACGGGATGGGAATTGTGTGGGCTGTGGAGTATGCAGATGCTCATCCAGAAATTTCAATTGATATTCTCGACCTGAGAACTTTGCTGCCATTAGATTATAAGGCAATAAGAACATCTGTGAATAATACCGGCAAAGCTTTGGTGTTTCATGAAGACACTTATACAGGCGGAATAGGCGGTGAAATTGCATCCTGGATTGCCCAAAATTGTTTTGAGTTTTTAGACTCGCCTGTTATGCGTTGTGCATCGCTTGATACTCCGGTTCCTTTTAATAACGAACTGGAAAAGAACTTTCTTGCCAAATCAAGATTGGATGAAATGATTCAGAAATTGATAAATTATTGATGGCAGACTTAAAGACAGGATGAAGCCATTCAAATAAAAGTGGCTTTTTTATATATTTCTTGCCAATATCTTTATCCTATATACATCTGCTGTGCAACATATTGAGTTTTTCGATATTGATCATTTTGAAAATTATTATCACAGGGTTAAGCCAGCTAAAGAGATCATCCATTTCATAGATTTCTTTTGGGAAACAAAATTTGATGATCTGCTGCAGCAACACCCGGAAGGATTTTCTGATGCTTTATTTCCAAACATTGGCTACACTTATCTTATTAACCTCGGCACACCTTTTATAATGCAGGTAGATGAAAAACGTTTTGAAATGAAGTCAGATGGATTTTTGCCAAGAAATAAATCCATTGAATGTTTTCACAGACCGGGTAACCGGTTATTCGGAATCAAATTTAAAGTTTCGCCAGTTGTCTTTGAAAAAAAGATAAACTTTTCTGAGTACCGCGAGTATATTTTCCCATTAAGTTATTTACTCGATCAGCAAATAATTGCCGAAATAAAAAAGGCAAATGATTTCGATGAGCGGGTAACTATTTTAACCACTCATTTTCAAGCTATCGTGCAGAGGCACTCTGTCTCCTTGCGGCCGGTACAGATTGTTACAGAAATATTGGAACATTGTAATGCGACAAATAATTTTACAACATCCATTCAAGCTTTTGCGTCAAAATATAAAATTTCTACACGTACGCTTCAACGTTATTTTGAAATAACTACAAGTATAAGTAGTAAACAGGCATTACAAATATTAAGAATAAGAAAAGCAACACATCAACTGGCGACTTCTCCGGCCGACTTTCATTTTTCTCAATTTGGTTATTATGATAAAAGTCATTTCTATAAGCACCTTAAAAAATTTTTGCAGAAAGAAACACTTCATAATTTAAAACCGCATTTAAAATTATTAGGAGGGTTACGCTAGTATTTAAAGCTGGCTTCTTAACTGCCCGCTCTTTGTCTCTCTTCTTCTGAGCCGGTGCTTCTTCTTCTTGCGCCTTGCACTGTACTCTTGCCGAACCTGTAATTAAAAGTTAAGGTTGCTATTCGACTTTCGCGGATGGCGTGCCAACGTTCTATATATTTTCCCGGGTATGTAATTACGGCTCTCGGTAAGTTGGTCCAGAATATATCGGTATAGCTAAATTTCAAAGTCCCTTTTGATTTCAAAATTAATTTTTGAATACCGGGTGAAATCGCCCACTGCGGTTGGGCTACCATATAACCGTCACGGCCACCCGAATTAAAGCTGGCGTTCAATTCTGCGGTCCATCCTTTTTTAAGAGTAAAATTGCTATTGGTCTTAATGTCGGCAGCAGGCGCTCCATTGTTCAATGCGGACCCACCAAGGTTGCCGCGAAAATGATTATAATAAAAATCTGCGTTGTTAATCATATTCCACCACGAAGCGATGTGAACAGGGGCAGAAACAGATAAGCCAAAATAATCAGAAGCATCAAGGTTTACGGGAATCTCCACTGTTATGTTTGAGTCTGCAAAATTACTATTGGGAAAAACATCTTTGAATTTAGCGATAGCAATATTCAGCACATCTTTGGTGTGACTATAACTTAAAGCAAAATTGAAATTCTTTACCGTATAATTTAATTCATACGACCATGTGAACTGTGGAAGCAAAGCGGTGTTACCCGTGTTATAAGTGCTTACATCTATTAAAAACAGAAATGGATTTAACAAACTGTAATTGGGCCGGTCAATGCGACGACTGACGGAAATGCCTAGTGTTTGATCTTTATTGATTTTATAATTAAAAAAAGCGCTGGGAAATAGTTGAAAGTAAGAAGAGTCAAAACGTATACTCCCTTTTTCCTGGTGCGTTTTAAGAATAGTTTGTTCTTCCCTTATCCCCAGCTGGATATTAAATTTCTTATACTCTTTGCTAAAATTGATATATGCAGCGTTATTATATTCTTCATACAAAAAGTGATTGGTTTTGGTAGTATCGTTTTGTGGAGTGCCGTTGCTTGCATCAAAGAACTTTGCGTCGTTATCAGATGATACGTCACTGGTTTTAAACCCTGCTTCAAGCTTTGCGCCATTTTTAAACGGATTTACATAATCTGCTTTCGCTGTTTTGAGTATAAGTTTCCCTTTTTGATTTCCCAACAGGATGTATGCTGGTTGCATAATGCTTCCGTTAAGTTCATAATAGTCGGTTGAGTTATTAGTCAGGGCATTAGAATTGTATACCCCGTAATCGATATCTGCTGTAAGTTCTTTCCCGCTGCTATCGAAGGTGTGTTTGAAATTGATGTTGCCAACTGTATTGTTGTTCCCCGATGTACTGTTTTCATGAGTTTGAAATGTGTAGGAAGGATTTTTTTGACTATCAATTACAGTGGAGTTATTTGTATTAAAATTATGATAGTTTATAAAATTGCTGTTTACAACAAAGCCAATAATTGTTTTCTTATTTAAAAAGAAATCAGCGCCTAGCCTGGCTACATTAAAATTTAAAGGAAATGTAGTATAATTATCTTTCTTGTCTTTGCCATCAAAAACGCCGTTGGTATAAAAATTCCTGTCGAGGATGAGATGATTTAATCCTTTACGGTAGGCGTAATTATAGTTTCCAAAAACGTTTACTTTTTTATTGCGATAATTGAAATTTATGCCTGCATTGGATTTGGGATAAACGCCCTGCCCATACCCCACTGTAAGACTACCGTTGGCGCCTAAACGCTGATCTTTCTTTATATGTATATCTATGATGCCGGAATTACCTGCTGCGTCATATTTTGCAGACGGGTTGGTTATAATGTCAATGCGTTCAATTGCATCGGAAGGAAGGCCGCGAAGATAATTGGCAAGATCAGTTCCTGTCATAGGCGTAGTCTTTCCATCTATCATAATTATTACGCCTTGTTTTCCACGTAAACTAATTACGTCGTTTTGATCGATATTGACGCCGGGGGATCGTTCCAGAACATCCATGGCAGAACTACCCGAACTAATAATGCTATTATCAACATTTATAACGATACGGTCGGATAGTTTCTGAATGAAAGGCTTTTTCGCCTCAACTTTTACTTCTTTCAAAACAGAAGATTTTTGATTTAATGACAACGTAACCTCATTATTTTTTGCAGAAGTGATATTTATCAGCGCAGAATAAGTATTGTCATAATTTACCATTGTTGCTTTAATAAGAAAAGAGTCAAAGGGAAGATGATCGAAAGCGGCTGAACCCTTATCATCCGTAATACCTAGTTTAACCAAAGACGAATCTTCACCCTTGAGAAGCGATATCGTGACATTTTCTAATGCAATTTGTTTATCTCCTTTTACATAGACCGTTATGGTTCCCGTATTACTCGTTTGAGCATGTGCCAATGTGCTCAAAAGTATAAGTACGGAGAATGTAATAAATATTTTCATGCGAGATGATTTGTTGCAAAATGATAATAAACCAACTCATAACAAACGACTGAATTATTAAGGCGAAAAGTTAATTCATGAACGGAATTCTTTTAAAAAGCCCTTGTCGCATTTTTACATGCTTTACTATATGATTTTTTTTAGGACGGATATTTTTTTTAAAAATTGCCTTTTGAATCTTTTACTTTGCACTTCAAAATTTCACCTTATTAAATGGTACCCTGATGAAGTGCAAAAAAAATTCTTTGACGATTATTCTTTCTCTTTTAATGTTGTCTTCTTTTGCTCAATCCCCAACCGGAGTCGAATCTTTGTACTACCCGAAGGAAATTTTTGCACAGAACTTTTATACTAAAAATGGCAATGAATTTCGCTCTGCCAGCGGTGCTCCCGGCGCTAAGTACTGGCAAAATCGTGCCGATTATAATCTACAGGCTGCAATAGATACTGTGAAGAATCTGCTGACCTGTAATGAAACAATTCATTATACTAACAATAGCCCCGACTCATTACAATCTTTGTGGCTGGAACTTGATCAAAATACTTATCGTGAGGATGCCCGTTCCAATTTTTATTCTGAATTTGGATCAACCAGGCACACCAATGGTTTTCAATTTGACAGTATAACGGTTACGTATAAAGGAAAATCATTTAAGACAGATTATATCATCAACGATACGAGAATGCAGATTCGTTTGCCAGAGGCTTTATCTGCTAAAAGTACTATCGATATAACGATAAAATATTATTACATCATACCAATCTTCGGAGGAAGAAACGATTATGTTCTTACCAAAAATGGAAAAATTTATGAAATAGCGCAATGGTATCCGCATATGTGTGTGTATGATGATTTGGAAGGATGGTGCACATTACCGTTCCTCGGTAGCGGAGAATTTTATTGCGAATATGGTGATTTCGATTACACTGTAACGGTACCTAATGATATGATTGTTGCAGGCAGTGGTGAACTACGGAATGAGAAGGAAGTTCTTTCGGACCAGCAGTTGCAAAGGCTCGAAGAAGCAAGGGGCAGCAATAAAACGGTGATGATACGAACAGTAAAGGAAGTCAACCAAAGAGTAGCCCACCCGATAAGTACCGGAACCAAAACATGGCACTTTAAAATGCAGAATACAAGAGATGTTGCTTTCGGTGCTTCAAAAGCCTATGTGTGGGACGCAGCGAAAGTTAATTTGCCGGGCGGTAAAAAATGTTTGGCAATGTCAGTATATCCCGTGGAAAGTGCCGGCGATAGTGCATGGGGCAGAGCTACAGAATATCTCAAAAAGTCAATTGAATATTTTTCAGAAAAATGGTTCGTGTATCCCTGGCCGGTAGCCGTTAATGAAGCCGGCACTGCAGGCGGTATGGAATATCCCGGAATTGTTTTTGACGGCTGGCAGGATAAAGCCGGAGAACTATACTGGGTAACCGCTCACGAAATTGGGCATAATTGGTTTCCGATGATAGTTGGCAGCAATGAAAGACGGCATGCGTTTATGGATGAAGGGTTCAACACTTTTATAGATGTATATGCTGCTGATAATTTCAATCACGGCGAATATGCTCCGAAACGTGACGGTGAATATGCGCCTGGCAAAGGAAATCCTGCTGATGAAATTATTCCATATTTAAAAGATCCCAATGCGCCAACGATGATGGATCGTGCCGATGAATTCACTGAAAAATATCGTCATCCTATTGAATATTTTAAACCGGCATTTGGTTTGGTTTTACTTCGTGAAGTAATATTGGGGCATGACAGGTTTGATTATGCTTTCAAAAAATATATTGAGAGATGGGCGTTCAAACATCCGGCTCCTGATGATTTTTTCAGAACGATAGATAATGAAGCCGGTGAAGATCTTACCTGGTTCTGGCGGGAATGGTTTCAACATAACTGGCGACTTGATATGGCTGTTCAATCTGTTTCCTACAAGGATAACAATTATAAAAATGGTGCTAATATAACGATTGCCAATCTTCAAAAAATGGCAATGCCCTGCACAGTTGAAATAGTTTTGAAAGATGGCAGTAAACAAAATTTAGCGTTGCCGGTGGAAACATGGATGCAAAGTGCCGTGCATACGATTCATCTGCAAACAACGCAACCTTTGCAATCAGTAACTATTGATCCCGCTTCTCTGTTACCGGATAGTAACAGGGGAAATAATTCCTGGAAGCAATGATTGGACGTCTCATTAAACATAACAGGTTTTTAAAACCAGTTATGTTTTACGCAAGAGTTTTTAATCACGATCCTGGTATGCAGGAGTGACGGGCACCTTGTATCCTTTATCTTTTATCAGCGATTTGATTTCGGTAATGGCTCTTTCCAATTGGGGATCTACCCCTTTCGCCATTAATCCAAGATCCTCATCAACTAAAATATCAGGATCTACACCATGACCTTCTTTAAACCAGGTTCCATCCGGGTTAAACATTCTAAACGAAGGGGCCGTTACAATGCCGCCATCAATAAGATCGGGAGTGCCGCTTATTCCAATCAGTCCACCCCATGTTCTGTTTCCTATTAATGGTCCTAGTCCTGCTTTTCTAAAATAGTCAGGAAAAGCATCGCCTCCGGAACCGCTCCATCCATTAATTAACATTACCTTGGGACCGAAGTTGGCGAAAGGTGGCCACGGATTACTTTTTCCATCGCGTATGGCCCAATAGGCAAGCGGTTTGCGGTTGAGCATTTCAATAAACCTGTCTGGAATCTGTCCTCCGCTATTGAACCGCTCATCTATGATCAGCGCCTTTTTATCCCACTGTGCATTAAACTGGCGCATCAATTCATTCTGTCCGTCAATACCTGTGCTTGGAACATAGATATACCCAACCTCACCTGCAGTTTCTTCGTCTACCCGTTGCCGGTTGTTTTCAACCCATGCCAGGTAACGCAGTCTTCCTTCATCTGTCATCGCTTTAACAAGGGCAGTTTTTGCACCATTCCATGAAGGAGACGAATTGTATTTCAGCTCTATCGTTTTATCTGCGAGGCCCTCGAAAATGGCGAATGGTTCCTGGGCCGTTGTTAGTGGTACTCCGTTTACAGCAAGTAAATAACTTCCTTCAGGTATAATAACACCGGGCATCTCCAGGGGAGATTTTTCTTCCGCATCCCATGCGGCACCTTTGATAATTTTTTTGATTTTATAGAAATCTCCATCTGCTTCATAATCTACACCGAGATATCCTACGTCTTCACTATGTTCTTTCTCAAGATCGCCGCCACCCTGGTATGCATGCGACGAATTTAATTCGCCAATCATCTCCCCTATTATGTAATTTAGTTCTTCTCTCGATGCAGCACCTTCCAGCATTTTTGTATATCGTTCTTTAACCTGGTTCCAGTTTACACCATGCATGTTTGGATCATAAAAATAATCCCGCTCAATTCGCCATGCATCGGTAAGAATTTGTTTCCATTCTTCCATTGGATTAACCAACATCTGCATCTCCGCAACTCGAATTGGTTTTTCAAACTTTTGTGATTCTTCGGGCTTAACTATTGCAAAAGATTCGCCCTGTTGAACCAGCAATTTTTGCCTATCGGCAGACATTTTGTAATTATTGATATTATCAAGGATCGTTTTTTCTTCTTTCTTTTCAATATCATAATATTTTAAAGAAGGTTTTGCTTTTTCTTCATCTCGTGGAGGAGATTTGACATAAATAATTTTTCCTTTTACGGATCCAAGTTTAGAATAATTGCCGGCGGACAATGGAAGAATTTCAAGGCGGGATTCAATCCCATCAAAGTCAATATCCACGGGTTTCACTTTTACTCTTTTTGTCTCAACGGTATCTTTTGAACTTTTAAATTTGTGTTTTACTTCAACAACTTTGGTTATAGGCTCAGATGCAATAATTTTTACGGTATCATTTTTCGGAAATAAAATAGAAGGTGTTGTTTTTTGTAAAGAAATAACAGCGGGTTGAGTTGAATTAGCATAAATGAAAGAATTATCCAGGTCGCTGTAATTCGGCGAAAAGGATTGATTTGTTAGCAGGTAAAGATATTTTCCTTCACTGTCAAAGATTGGGTTCATGCAGCTATAAAATCCACTAGTTACCTGGTGTAAGATTTTATTTTGATAATCGAAAATATAAACCGCACTATGGGTATTATCAAGGTCATGACTGAAAGTAAGATAGCGCCCGTCCGGAGACCAGTTGCACGAAAAATTTTCTAAAGCGCCGTGGAAATAATGCAGAGCATGATCAATCAAAGTGGTCTTATCCGTCTCCAGATCGTATACCTGGATTTTCATGGCTTTATCAATGAAGGCAAGCTTTTTACTATCGGGCGACCAAAAAAGATTGTAACGGAAACCAGGTCCGTAGCTCGTCAATTTACGAGGCTTATTTTCAATTGAAGGCGTTATCCATAATTCGTATTCTCCCGATTGGTCGCTCCAGTAAGCAATTGTTTTTCCGTCAGGAGACCATGCAGGATAACGCTCAGCTGTACCCGAAGTTCTTGTTAGATCTTCTATAAATCCATTTTCCGCAGGTAACGAAAAAATATCTCCTCTTGCTTCCATCAAAACACGGTTTCCATCAGGGCTTATATCTGCGTGTTCAATATATTTATCAACTTTTTCCATTTTGGGTTTCAGTAAAGTTTTATCGCTTACCAGTGAAACCTTTACTTCGTTTATTTTACCGGAAGAAAAATTATAGAGGTATAAACTTCCGCCTTCTTCAAATACGATATCGTCAGGACCTGCAGAGGGGAAATGAATATCATAATCTTTAAAATTGGTAAGTTGTTGAGCAACTTTTGTATTAGTATTATACTTCCACAAATTCATTCTTAGTTCTGGTCCGCGATCGGTAAGAAAATAAATTTCATCATTATGCCACATCGGAAATTCATTGCCGGCTTCTGTATCAAGAGCAGTAATATTTTCTGAAGTATTATTGGTTAGATTAAAAATATGAATATCAGCTTTCCATCCGCCGCGGTATCTTTTCCAGTTACGGAATGCTTGCGTGCGAAAAGTAACTGCTATTTCTTTTCCATCAGGAGAATAAGAAGCAAATTCCCCGTAGGCTAATGGAAGTTTATCTGCCGGGCCGCCAGTAGAGGCAATAGTGTACAATTGATTAAACCTGTCCCTACCGCTTTCCCTGCCTGATGCAAATAAAACGCGTTTTCCATCAGGCTGCCACCCAACTACACGATCGGGATATCCATGAGAAGTTAGCCTTAGCGGAATTCCTCCCAACGTTGGAATAACGTAGACATCTTTATTGCCGTCATAATTTCCCGTGAAAGCGATGGTCTTTCCATCTGGCGAAAATTTTGGAAAGCTTTCAACACCTGCCGGAGAACTTAATTTTATTGCTTCGCCGCCTTCTTTAGGAATTACCCAAAGATCATTTGCATAAGTAAAAACAATTTGTGTTTTTGAAACATCGGGATATCGATATAAACCAGCATCGGTTTGTGCAAAAAGAGAGATTATAAAAAATTGAAAAGATAAAAACAATACAAGCTTCTTCATGAAATTAATTTAGATATTAAGAAATTAAAAGGGCCTTTAGAGGCCTGGGAAGTCAATTGAAAATTAAAAGTAAAGTAGTAAAAAATTTATTATACTAAAGAAGATTTGGGATGTATGGCATTAGAAATAAACAGAACAAATCTTAAACAAACAGAACAAGAAATCATCAGCCGTGCAGTTGATTAATGTCGCGTGGGTTTCTCTATCCACACAGAAACTCCGCCGGCCGGTGCAAAAAATTCAGCCCAGCCGTCTTCGTTAATGGTTACTTTGGTTTTATTTTTTTTAAGCAGGTCAACAAATATTTTACCGGCATACCTTTTACCAATCTCCATTGTTTTATTGCCGTTATCACCGTTAGTAAGAACAACGGCGCAACCGCTATGTTGGTCATCGCCCTCCCTTGTCCAACCAATGCAATTGGCATGATCAAAATAATCCCGTTGTGTTCCATAAGCATGGTCCCTGCGGGCTTTCAACAAAAGTTCTATGTTTTCAACAGCAGGCGTCCATATATCGTATTCATTGCCATCTTTCCCGTGGTCTTTGTAATTAGCTCCATAAAGATCAGGGTAAAAAACACAGGGATAACCTTCATCACGCAGTAGAATCAGCGCATAAGCCAACGGCTTGAACCATGCCTCCACCGGAGCTTCCAGCGCTTGCAACGGCTGTGTATCGTGATTGTCTACAACAGTAACAGCTTTATCGGGCATAATTTTTACCAGGGTGTCGTCGAATATCGTTCTCATATCAAATTCATTTCCTCTTTTGGAGGCGTGGTGAAAATTATGATGCAGTGAAGAATCAAAAAGGCTCATTTTCCCTTTGGTAGCTTCAATATATCTTACGAGAAGATGTAATTGCCCGGGAGCCCAGTATTCTCCAACAGCAAAAATTTCTCTTCCGGTACTTACGCGTAAATTATCCAGCCAATCATTATAAAACCAGGCAGGAATATGTTTAACCGCGTCAAGGCGAACGCCGTCAAATTTTACCTTATCGAAATACCATTTTCCCCATCGGTCCAGTTCTTCACGAACAGCGCTATTTCTAAAATCGATATCGTTATACATCAGGTAATCATAATTGCCCTTTTCGTCATCTATCATTTCCTGCCAGCCGTCGCCAAAACCGTTTATTATTTTAAAGATGCCGCCTTCGCTAAGGTTAAAGGCATAATCAACACCCGTAAAACACATATAGTCCCATATAAAAGAAGAATACTTTTTCTTCCGGCCGGGGAAATTAAATTTTGTAAAAGCTTCTATCTCGAATGGTTCCGAAATGGCTTCATTTCTGTTGTCGGGGTTTACCTTTACCACCTTTATTTTTTCGATTTCGTCTCCACCTGCTTTATGGTTCAAAACAATATCAACGATGCACTGCATACCCTTTGCACGGACAGCTTTGAGGGCTTGTACATATTCTCTTTTGGTGCCATATTTCGTCCTTACGGTTCCCTTTTGATCAAACTCCCCAAGATCATATAAATCATAAATATCGTAACCGGTGCTATAGCCGCCGCCGCTTGCCTTAAATGCGGGCGGTAACCATATTGCTGTAAATCCAAGTTTTTTAAGACGGAGAGCGTTTTTTCTTACCTGCTTCCACAATGTTCCATCACCGGGTAAATACCAATGGAAATATTGCAGCATGGTTCCTTTTAGCATTTGACAAGGTTTATTATTTATGAGATAAATACACGGGATAACATTTTTAAGAAGTATTTGTTTACGGTAAACAGCGGTGACAAATTAAAGAATTTTATTTTAAGGATTTTTGAACCGGAATTATATTTTGAACCGGGACTTTTCTGTTTTCAAATAGGCATGGCCGTTAGTCCGGATAATTTATTTACACTTTGCAAGTAGGTAGTTATTGAATACCTTCTTCTTTTTTAAATGCATAAGAGGTGCTCAGAATGTATTGATAGAATTCTGCCAAAGTACTTGACACGATGAATTGGTAAGAAGGCGTATAGAGTTTTATATAATGGGTAAGTGTATCGCCGCTTAGGCCGGTAACTCTATGAATAACTTTTGGACTAAACCGGTATTTGACATAACGGTCCTGCTCGTCTTGTATTAACCTGCTTTGAAATGCCAGGTTTTCTTTTCTTTTTCTTCGGTTGAACATTTCAATAAGAGCGTCAAGATCAACGCCGGCTGCTCCTCCCGGCTCAAAGGATGATCGCAAGCCCGGCTTTTCGTAATCAAAAATTTTCGAATATTCCATACGGTTTTCTAAGGAATCGGCGTGGTAAGTATTTGAAAAAACGGTTACGCCCTGCAATAATTTATATTTGGCGTTTATCTTTATCCGTAAGGAAATATCAAAAGCATTATAGTCTGTCATTGACTTCACCGGAAACTTTATGGTTGATTTCCCCCTGAAAAAAAAACTGATGGAATCACTTTCTGATACATTTAAATGATAGGCGCCTAACGAATCTGTTACCGTTTCCAGGCCGGAAGTGCTGGAAACCTTTACGCCCGGCACTACGTAAAGTTTTGTGGAGTCGTAAACAGTTCCGGAAATTGTAATTTGCCCAAAAACTTTTGTAAACTGCAGAAGCTGCAATAACGTAACAAGTAAAAAAAGCCTGAATAGTAGAAGTCTTTTCAAAGTATTTATGATGCGTAATATTACATTAATGATTGTATCAAATTGCAAAGCAATCCTTTTTTAACGCTGATTTTAGAAATAGTCCGGCCGTTAAAAACCGACCTGAAATTTTTTAGATACTTTCCATAGTGTCTATTAATTTTTCTATTTCTTTTGCGTAGGAGGCGTGTTCCAACTGATGAATTTTTTGCGCAAGGCTTGCGACAGTCTCATTTTCATCAACCGGGCATGTGGATTGAAAAATAATTTTTCCATGATCATATTTTTCGTCCACGAAATGAATGGTAATGCCACTCAGTTTTTCCTTCGCTGCCAGCACAGCCGCATGTACAGCATTTCCATACATTCCTTTTCCTCCGTATGCCGGTAGAAGCGCCGGATGTATGTTTACAATTTTGTTTTTAAAATGTTCAATTAGTACCGGGGGTATTTTCCATAAGAACCCCGCGAGCACAATGAATTGTATTTTATAATTTTTCAATTCCGCAACATAGCCCGTGTTGCGAAACATTTGTTTCTCTATCATTAAAACAGGAATGCTTTCAATTGAGGCGATTTTTAAGATGCCGGTGTTAGGGTTATTACAAACTATTACACTAATTTCTACTTTCGCAGAATTTTTGAAGTAGTCGATAATTTTTTGCGCATTGCTCCCCGCTCCTGACGCAAAAATGGCGATATGGATAGTTTCCTGTTTCATTTTAAAGTAAACGGTGGGTTCCTGAATAACTATAAAGTGATTTTTCACTTCAATGTCGATTAGAGAAGAAGCAAACTACGTTATTTAGCTATTCAGGATTTATTCATTAAACTTAAGATGCACCAAAGATGCATTTTTTTTGATTTTAAAACGGCGTATATATTTTCAAAATTTCGATTGTTTCATTTTCATAATATGAAACTCATATCGCTGGCTGTCATGATAATAGTCATCTGAAATGCAGACTGGGCAAGGATAAAAAAAAATAAAAAATGTTCACAGTTTGTCAACATCCTGCCTTATTTTTGCGCCAATAGATTTTTTTCCATTATCAAGACAGGTACTAAGTGTATGAACCAACTCACCAGGCTTTTTCTTAGAATAACCGCAATACTTTTCTTCTTACATTAATTTTCGCCCCTCAATTGTTGTTTGCAGGCGATGGAGAAACTCTCTTTAAAGCAAATTGTGCAAAGTTGTCATAAACCACTTGTCGCTTATGTGGGGCCTGCGCTAAAAGGAGCCAGAGAAAGAGAACCTTCTAAAGATTGGGTATACAAATGGGTACCTAATACTACTGCAATGGTGAATACGGATCCGTATGCCATGAAGTTAAAAGCGGAGTTTGGAAATGTGGTAATGACCTCATTTCCTGATTTAAAAAAAGAAGATATTGATGCCATACTTGATTATGCAAATAATTATAAAGAGCCGGGAGGAACGCCAGAAGGTCCGGTTACGGAACCCCAGTCTGATAACTCTCTTTTGTACGGAATTCTCACTTTAATACTGGCATTAATAGGATTTGTTCTTTTGCAGGTTAATAGTAATCTCAAAAAACTTACCGATGAAAAAGACGGCCACAAAACTCCGACACCTGTTCCTTTTTACCGTAATAAAGCCTATTTGTTATTAGTGATAATTGTTCTCTTTTTGTTTGGTGGATATTTTTTGGTTGAAGGCGCTATGGGATTAGGTAGAATGAAGGGATATCAACCGGTTCAGCCAATTTATTATTCCCACCGGGTTCATGCCGGCGACAACCAGATAAGTTGTTTATATTGCCATAGTGGCGCCCAGGATAGCAAACATGCGAATATTCCTTCGGTGAATGTATGTATGAACTGCCATATGGCTGTAAAAGATTTCGGCGGCAAACCATTAACCAGGGAAGATGGAAGCGCCGTAGACGCCAATGGGGAAATTCAAAAACTTTATGCGGCTGCAGGATGGAACCCAGCCACAAAAACTTACGATAAGCCAGGTAAACCTATTGAATGGATAAGAATACATAACCTGCCCGATTTTGTTTATTTCAACCATTCGCAACACGTTAAAGTTGGCCAAGTACAGTGCCAAACCTGCCATGGTGAAATTCAAAAAATGGATGAAGTAAAACAGTTCGCCGACCTAAGTATGGGATGGTGTGTGAACTGCCACCGAACTACGAATGTTCAATTTAACGATGATGCAGGGCCATGGCAACAAGTTCTATAGCATTTACGAAAAATTTCATGAAGACATAAAAAACCATAAATACGATAGTATAACAGTTGAAAAAATTGGTGGTACCGAATGTCAAAAATGTCATTATTAAAATGCTGGCAAAACCTGGTAAATTTAAATGCAAACAACATTATAAGATCTTTTAGCTTTTTAGGATTTTTAGAATTTTTCAAATAGAAATAAATGAGCGATAAAAAATATTGGCAAAATTTTGAGGAACTGCATCAGGAAGAGGATGGGCAGAAGAAGTTAAAAAATGAATTCAAAGAAGAACTTCCTTTTGAAGAGTTAAGTAATGAGTCGATTTTCAATGCTAAAACACCACGCAGGGATTTTCTGAAATACATGGGTTTTAGCACCGCCGCCGCGACGCTTGTTGCAAGCTGTGAAATGCCTGTTCGTAAAACCATTCCTTTTTTAAATAAGCCGGATGACATGACTTCCGGGTGTTCCAAATTATTATGCCTCTACTTACTTAAATGATGGCGATGCAGTTCCGGTAGTTGTGAAACAAAGAGAGGGAAGGCCAATTAAAATTGAAGGGAACGATCTTTCTTCCCTTACTAATGGCGGAACTTCTGCGCAATGCCAGTCTTCGGTTTTAGATTTATATGACACAACCCGACTTCGTTATCCGCAGGCTAATGGTAAAGAAGCAACTTTCGAGGCAATTGATAAAATGGTAGCGGACGGATTGGGCTGTTATTTCGGGCAAGCCCGTTGTTTTATTAACTTCATCAGTTACTTCAATAACCACAAAACAGATTATTTCAGAATTTCTGGCAAAATATCCAGGCAGTCGGCATGTTCAATACGATGCTGTTTCTTACAGCGGAATGATAATGGCTAACCAGGCTTCTTATGGCAAAAAGGCAATTCCTGCTTATCATTTTGAGAATGCAAAAGTGATAGTAAGCCTCGGTGCAGATTTTTTAACTACATGGTTAAGCCCTGTTGTTTTTGCAAATCAATATTCTCAGAACCGCAGAATTGATGAAGAAAAACCGGCGATGAATAAGCATTACCAGTTTGAAAGTCATTACAGTATTACAGGTGCAAATGCAGATGAACGTTATATTCACAAACCTTCCGAAACTGGAGCTGTAGCTCTTGCATTTTAGGAGCTGTAGGTGGTGCGAACATCTTCTAACATTTCAGGAAAAGTTGCTGCAGGAATTAAAAAAGCTGCGAATGAACTTTTGCAAATAAAGGCGCAGCTCTTGTGGTTTGTGGAAGCAACGATCCAAACATCCAGATAATAGTGAATGCAATAAATGAAGCAATTGGTGCAGGTGGAAAAACAATTGACTGGAATTCACTGGTTAACTACCGTCAAGGAATAGACGCAGAAATGGTTACGCTTACAGCAGACTTAATGCGGGCAATGTTGGAGGATTATTGGTTTACGGCGCCAATCCGGCCTACAGTTATTTTGCTGCCGATAAATTTATTGCCGGATGTGAAAAAGTGCCCATTTACTGTTTCGTATAGTGAAAAAATGGATGAAACGACGGAGCTTTGTAAATATGTAATTCCATCACATCATTGGCTGGAATGCTTGGGGAGATGCTGAACTACAGACAGGTTATGTAAGTGTTATTACAGCCACTCATTCACCCGTTATTTAAAACCCGCCAGTTCGAAACTTCGCTTTTAAAGCTTACAGGTAATGCAAATGACTATGAGGCATATTTTAGAAATTACTGGATCAATGATCAAAAGCTCGGTGCCTCGAAAAGTTTGAAAAATTTTTGCAGGATGGTGTAATGGAAAATTCCGAACTTAAGACGCAATCTACTTTCGTTAATGTTTCTGATTTAACATTCGGCTACGGCTGATGCAACTGCTCATCAGCAATTGGGTCATCTGATTCCACTTCAAATAAATCTGCTTCCGCAGGTACCTGTAGTAGCAATGGGAAGCCTTCCATTTTCAGGAAATGTTGCTGATGCTGCGTCCAAAATTGGTACTATAAAAGGTGGAGAAATTGAGTTAGTGCTTTATCAAAACGTTTCAATAGGAACGGGTAGCCGTGCAAATAATGCATGGCTGCAGGAAGTAAGTGACCCAATAGCAAAAGCTACGTGGGATAATTATGCTATGGTATCTCCTGAAATAGGTAAATCATTACTTGGCATTGATATTTTTAACAGGACCCCAGTCTGATAAATATGAAGTAAGTCATTCATAAGCCAGTAATTAAAGTTACCGCCAACGGAAAAGCCGATTGAGATTCCTGCACTGATTATTCCGGGATTGCATCCAAATGTAATTGCAATAGCAGTTGGTTACGGGAGGCAAAGTAATGATAAAACAAAAACATCCGAATTTATAGGACCGGCTGCTAATGGATCAGGAGTTAATGTTTATCAATTTGCGAATTACAATGGAGATGGCAGTAAGCTATTCTTCACCTGTAACCGTTCAAAAAACAGGAGATACTTATCCGATTGCACAAACACAGGTTCACAAAATCACCGAAGGAAGGCCGGTTGTGAGGGAGACTACCCTGGCAAAATTTATTGAAAGCCGGGTGAAATGAATGATGAAGTGGAAGAGGAATTAAGTCGATTTGGTGAAAACTTTCAGCGGGATGCCACTTTATATCCCTACGTTTGAAAAACCCGGTATTAAATGGGGAATGAGCATTGATCTCAGTACATGTATTGGATGTTCGGCTTGCACCGTCGCGTGTGTAGCTGAAAATAATATTTCTACGGTTGGCAAATATGAAGTATCGAGGTATCATGACATGCAGTGGATTCGAATTGACAGGTATTTTACCGGTGATCCGCAAAATCCTGACATCGTATTTCAGCCGATGACTTGCCAGCAATGTGATAATGCTCCATGCGAGAATGTTTGTCCGGTATCTGCTACTAACCACAGCAGCGAGGGACTTAACCAAATGATATATAACAGATGTATCGGGACAAAATATTGCGCAAATAACTGTCCCTACAAAGTACGGCGTTTCAACTGGGCTGATTATAATGGTGCGGATAGTTTCCCGGATAATCAAAGAGGAATTATTTCGGATGCCACTACTGAACTGAACGCAGAATTGGAAAGGATGGTATTAAATCCTGACGTAACAGTGCGTTCAAGAGGTGTA
Organism: uncultured Chitinophagaceae bacterium; assembly: GCA_963792025.1. Lineage (GTDB taxonomy): Bacteria > Bacteroidota > Bacteroidia > Chitinophagales > Chitinophagaceae > Ginsengibacter. The sequence goes on from CAWBUS010000001.1 coordinate 226,303, forward strand.
ATGGAAAAATGCAGTTTTTGTGTACAACGTTGCCAGGAAGGAAAGTTAAATGCAAAGAAGGAGAACCGTCCATTGAAAGATCAGGAAGTTAAAACTGCGTGCATGCAGGCATGTCCTACTCATGCAATTATGTTTGGAAATGTAAATGATGAGAATAGTAAAATTTACAAATTAGCGCATGCGTGAACAGAAAGAAAGAAAGTTTTATGTGCTTGAGGAATTGCATACGCTTCCCAATGTAAATTATCTGGAAAAAATCAGAAATACTGACAGGCCGGTGGGTATGAAAATAGAGGAGACCACTTAAACTAAAAGGATCGAAAAATTAATAAGATTACAGAATTCAACCTGTAGCAAAAGCTAAAATAGAATATGTCATTATTAAAATACGAATCGCAGCTAAGGGAGCCGTTAATAGATGGAGATAAAAATTATCACCAGCTTACCGAAGACATTATCAGCCCTATTGAGGCAAGGCCAAGCAGGCTTTGGTGGATTGGTTTTTCTTTATCGGTTTGTCTTTTGCTTTTCGGTGTTTATTCGGTGTACCGCGAGGTTGCTTACGGAATCGGCCAGTGGAATATTAATCACACTATTGGTTGGGGATGGGACATCACCAATTTCGTTTGGTGGATCGGTATTGGTCATGCGGGAACACTCATTTCAGCAATTCTTTTGTTGTTCAGGCAGGGTTGGAGGACGGGTGTAAATCGGGCTGCAGAAGCTATGACAATTTTTGCGGTAATGTGCGCCGGCCAATTCCCTATATGGCACATGGGTCGCGTTTGGGTTGGCTTTTATGTAATGCCTTATCCTAATAGCCGCGGACCTTTGTGGCCTAATTTTAATTCAGCCTTGTTATGGGACGTATTCGCTGTATCTACTTACTTCACTGTTTCTTTACTATTCTGGTATTCCGGCTTGCTGCCCGATCTTGCTACGGTGCGTGACAGGGCAAAGACGAAATTCAGGAAAATGTTTTATGGCCTTGCTTCTTTCGGGTGGACGGGTAGTACTAAACATTGGCAACGCCAGGAAAGTCTTGCCCTGGTTTTAGCAGGCTTAGCAACGCCTCTTGTGTTATCAGTTCATACGATTGTATCATTTGACTTTGCAACCGGTATTGTCCCCGGATGGCATACTACTATCTTTCCACCTTATTTTGTTGCAGGTGCAATTTTCTCGGGATTTGCCATGGTGCAGACATTGTTGATTATAACCCGTAAAGTACTGCACCTGGAGGACTACATAACTGTTGGGCATATTGAAGCGATGAACAAGGTTATTGTACTTACCGGTTCAATTGTTGGTTGTGCATACATAACGGAATTGTTTACGGCGTGGTATAGCGGTAATCCATACGAGTGGTGGGCATTCAGGCAAAACCGCGTAAATATTTTCAGCCCTTACGGCTGGGCATATTATGGAATGATGTTTTGTAACGTAGTGTCTCCCCAACTTTTCTGGTCCAGGAAATTAAGAAGAAATATAACATTTACTTTCTTCATGTCGGTGCTGATAAACGTTGGAATGTGGTTTGAGCGGTTTGTAATTATTGTTACATCATTGTATCGTGATTTTCTGCCGTCATCGTGGAGCACTTATTACAGCCCTACAATATGGGAGGTTGGATTCTTCCTGGGGACATTTGGCCTTTTCTTTACATGCTATTTTCTTTTTGCAAAATATTTCCCTGTAATTGCTCTGGCGGAAGTTAAAGCGATATTGAAGACCAGCGGAGAAAATTATAAAGGTAAAATGACGGAAATGGAGAAGATGGATTCAGAGAAATTTTATATTGAGGAAGTTGAACATGCGCATTAAGATCAGTTTAATGAGATCAAATAATATGAAAATGATTCAAATAAAAAATATTTTAAAGAGCCCGTCTTCCGGGGACTTTGAGGAGGTATCTATATGAGAAAAAAATTTGTTGTGGGGTCATTTGCTGATGAAAATGTTTTATTTCCTGCCATTAAAAATGTGAGGAGAGCCGGTTATAAAATTCATGACGTTTACACGCCATTTCCAATTCATGGTCTTGACCATGCCATGGGAATACGTGAGACAAGCCTCCATACAGCGGGGTTTATTTATGGGATTACCGGAACAAGTATTGCTGTTGGTGGTATGGGTTGGATTTTTACAACCGATTGGCCTTTAAACATTGGAGGTAAGCCTCACTTTCCATTACCGGCAATGATTCCTATTACATTTGAGCTTACCGTTTTATTATCGGCAGTGGGTATGGTGATGACGTTTTGCTGGCTGTGTAAAATGATGCCAGGCGTAAAAAAGCATCATTTTCACCTAAGGGCAACAGACGACCTTATGGTGATGGTAATTGAATGCACGGAAAAAACAAATGAAGTTGAAGTGCAAAGTTTTTTGCAAAGTAACGGCGCACAGGAAATAAATGTTCAGGAGGCTGAAGATGGATGGTGGTTTGGCCGCTACGACAGAGAACAAAAATTATATAAAACGGAAGAAGTAGGATATTAGTAAGTATTAAAAGTTTTTTGGGCTTTAAATTAAAATTGGTTGGATATTATTTTTGAAGTATGAAAAAAATAAAAATTCTTTTGGCTTTTTTATTAATGGCGACATTGGCAACAGTTTTCGAAAGCTGTGACAGCAAGCGTGAACCTGGCAAAATATATATGCCGGACATGACTTACAGCCGTGCTTTTGAAGCTTATGCTCCTAATAATTTGAAGGACTCAGACATAAACTATATTCCTTATCCCGTGGAGAATACCGTTAGAAGAGGCGATTTGTTACCCTTTACCTTGCCAAAAGATTCCGCAGGTTACGCAAGCAGCAAGGATCTTAAAGATCCCTTGCCCCCACTCGATTCCGTACAAATGTCAGAAGCGCAAAGGTTGTTTAATATAAACTGTGCTATTTGCCATGGCCCTAAATTAGATGCACAAGGCCCTTTATCTGCCGGTGGGAAAATACCGGCTGTTGCAAATTTAACTTTAAAACAATACGTTGAAATGCCAATAGGTACCATGTTTTATTCAATAACCTATGGTAAGAATAATATGGGAAGCTATGCCTCCCAACTTACGAGGGAGCAAAGATGGATGGTATTACAATACGTAAAATCGCAGCAGTTGGGAAACAGTGCTGCTTCGGACTCTACTAAATCAAGGGGTGGAAGTATGAGCGATTCCACAGCGATAAAAAAATAAGAAGTTAATTATAAAAAATATTTTTATTAATGGATAATCAATATGTAACACCGCCGGCGTTTAAGAGATGGTCAAATGGTTTTATGGCAGTTGGGCTGGTTACGCTTATATGTGGATTCATTTTTTTAAATCCTATAGCAGGCTCACATGGAGAAAACCTTAACAGCACAAGGTTCTGGGCAGTATTAATGCAAAACAGTCTTTTTTGGCTGCTGCTTGTAAATACTAGTACATTTTTTATAGTTATTACCACCCTGGCATTTGGCGGATGGCAGGCGGCTTTTAGAAGAGTTGCCGACGCGTTGTCATCACTGGTTCCTATTATAGGTTTGCTAACTTTAATTATCATTCTTTCTATTGTATTAGGGCACCGGACAGATATTTATTCATGGCTTGATAAAGACCTGGTTGCTCACGATGAAAAGCTCCGTGGTAAATCTGGCTTCTTAAATCCAACTGTTTATACAATAGCTTCTGTTGTATGTATTGGCTTGTGGGCCTTCATTGGAAAAAAACTTAAAGACCTGAGCATACAGAGCGACAAAATGGGAACAATGGATTATGAAATCAGCAGAACCTGGACGAAAAAAAATCTTTTCTGGTCGTCCATATATATCGTTTTATTTTTTCTTACGGTTGGTTCAGTAATGCCATGGCTTTGGTTTATGAGTATTGATCCGCATTGGTTTAGCACCATGTATAGTTGGTACACTTTTGCGAGCTCTTTTGTTTCGGGAATTTCTCTGCTTACCATATTTGTTATCTATTTTAAAAACCAGGGACAGCTTGAATTTGTAACACAGGAGCATTTGCAGGATTTGGGAAAATTCATGTTTGCATTTTCAATTTTCTGGACGTATTTATGGTTTGACCAGTTTATGCTGATTTGGTACGGTAATCTTCCGGAAGAAACTATTTATTTTAAAATAAGATTCCAGGGAACTTATGAAGGATTATTTTATCTAAACCTTATATTGAACTTTGTTTGCCCCATTTTAATTTTAATGAAGAAGGCAACAAAGCGTAATTATACCATTATGACTTTTATGTGCATACTGATTATATTCGGACATTGGATTGACTTTTACCAGATGGTGATGCCAGGCACGGTTAAGTTTCATCCGCATTTGAGCTGGTTTGAGTTAGGGATACCTTTGGGCTTCGTTGGCATTATTATGTGGGGAGTTGGTAGGTTTGCTTCAAAAGTGCCAATGACCGCGATGAATAATCCACTCCTTAAAGAAAGTATTATACATCATACATAAAAATAAAAGGAGAATATTAAAGAATTTGTTTATTGAAAAAATAAAATAGAATAAATTAAAACCGGGGATAAAATCCGGCAAATAATAAAATATAAAATAATTCAAAAAGTACCTTTGCTTTTGCCTTTAATGGCAACATTGGGGAAAATTAAGAAACATGACTGACTTTTTTTTGATAGCGATCATTGTGCTGATTTTTCTGGTTATCTTCCAGATTTCAAAAGCGAGTGAATATGTAAGCATTTTGAAGGGTGAAGAAAAATCCAGGAAACAGAACAACAAAATAAACGGATTTTTCATGATCGCATTTCTAATCGCAGGTCTTATAGGAGTGTGGTACTGCAATAAATTATATTACCCTAAAACTTTATTTCCACATGGAGCCGCATCTTTAGAAGGTCAGAATATTGATACAATGCTCTGGATTACAATTGGAGTAACGGGAGCTGTATTTTTTGTAACCCAGATCTTATTATTTTGGTTTGCGTTCCGGTACCAGGAAAGCGATAAAAGGAAAGCGCTATATTTCACACACAGCAATAAACTTGAATTAATCTGGACAGGTATTCCCGCTATCGTTTTAACAGTGCTGATTGTTTTTGGTTTGAAATATTGGTTCAAATTTACTTCCGATGCGCCCAGGGGTTCGCAGCTTGTAGAAATAACCGGCCATCAATTTGGATGGGAAATTCGCTATCCGGGAAAAGACGGAGTTTTGGGCAGAAAAAATTACAAACTAACGGATCCGGCTAAAGGAAATCCATTAGGTGTTGACTGGTCTGATGCGGCGAGTCATGATGATATACACGTAGCAACAACGATGCATGTTGTAGTAAATAAACCAGTTAAATTGGTAATCAATTCCCAGGATGTAATACATGATGTTGGCCTCCCACACTTTCGCATGAAGATGGATGCAGTACCAGGAACACCTACTACAATGTGGTTTACGCCAATATATACTACTGAACAAATGAAAGCAAGAACGGGCAATCCCGATTTTGTTTATGAAATAGCCTGTGATCAACTATGTGGAAGAGGACATTATACCATGCGAGGAGTAATTGTTGTTGAAACGCAGGAAGAATTTGATGCTTATATGGCATCTCAAAAACCTGAATATTATAAAGCTTTCCCGGATTTGGATCCGGATAAAATTGCGGCGCATGATTCAACTACCAAAAATGTAGCTCAGAATATTAAGAAATAAAATTTTAAGCCCCGGCTTTAAAAAAGATACCTATTATGGACAAAGAAGAAATCATACACGGCACCCCGACGGTAGTGCATGACCTCGGCCACGAAGCCCATGTACATCATCACAAAGAAACTTTTATCACCAAGTATGTTTTTAGCCAGGATCATAAAATGATCTCAAAACAATTTCTTATTACGGGAATAATCTGGGCCGTAGTTGGCGGTTTGTTTTCCGTAATATTTCGATTCCAATTAGGCTATCCTGATCAGACTTTTCCGTTTCTTGAAGATATTTTAGGGCACTGGGGAAAGGGAGGTAAAATTGATCCTGAGTTTTATTATGCACTTGTAACTATGCATGGTACTATACTTGTATTTTTCGTACTAACGGCAGGGTTAAGTGGAACATTCTCAAACCTGCTTATACCACTGCAAGTGGGGGCCAGGGATATGGCATCGCCATTTTTAAATATGCTATCCTATTGGTTTTTCTTCATATCATCAGTAATAATGTTTTCATCATTATTTGTACAAACTGGTCCCGCAAGTGGCGGATGGACAATCTATCCTCCACTGAGTGCTTTGGGAGACGCATCAGATGGCGCGAAAATTGGTATGGACCTTTGGTTGACGAGTATTGCTATGTTTATAATATCGGTATTGCTGGGAGGTTTGAATTACATAGCTACCATACTTAATATGCGCACCAAAGGTATGAGTATGACGAGATTACCGCTTACTATTTGGGCATTTTTCTTTACAGCAGTATTAGGAGTGCTATCTTTCCCTGTATTATTATCAGGAGCTGTATTATTACTTTTCGACCGTCATTTGGGTACCAGCTTCTTCTTAAGTGACATTTATGTAAATGGAAAAATTCTTCCTAATGAAGGAGGAAGTCCTATTTTATTTCAACACTTGTTTTGGTTTTTGGGCCACCCTGAAGTTTATATTATTGCATTGCCGGCGATGGGTATAACATCTGAAGTAATTTCAGTTAATTCAAGGAAACCAATATTTGGTTACATGGCTATGGTCGGATCTTTTTTTGCTATCGCTGCGCTATCGTTTATGGTTTGGGCACACCACATGTTTGTAACAGGCCTTAATCCGTTCTTAGGATCCTTTTTTGTACTGCTCACTTTATTAATAGCGGTTCCTTCGGCAATTAAAGTATTTAACTGGCTCACTACGCTATGGAAAGGAAATATAAGATTTACACCTGCCATGCTTTTTGCCATTGGTTTTGTGAGTTTATTTATTTCCGGCGGATTAACCGGAATTTGGTTGGGTAATTCTTCTCTGGATATACATCTGCATGATACCTATTTCGTTATCGCCCACTTCCATCTTGTAATGGGAGTTGCTTCTATGTTTGGAATGTTTGCAGGTATATATCACTGGTATCCTAAAATGTTTGGAAGATATATGAATAATACACTCGCCTATATCCATTTCTGGATAACGATTGCTGGGGCTTATTGTATATTCTGGCCGATGCACTACGAGGGCTTGGCGGGTATGCCAAGGCGTTATTATGACTTTAGTAATTGGGAATCGTTCAAAATGTTTGGAGGCCTCAATGAATTTATAAGTATTGTAGCGCTCATAGTTTTTTCGGTTCAGTTACTATTTATATTTAATTTCTTTTACTCCATTTTTAAAGGAAGAAAAGTTACTACCAAAAATCCATGGGGTGCTAACACGCTTGAATGGACAACTCCCGTTAAACATTTACATGGAAACTGGCCTGGCGAAATTCCTGAAGTTCACCGTTGGGCTTACGATTATGGTAAAGATGGCAGGGATCATATTCCTCAGACAGAACCAGTGGGAGCAGATGAACAGCGGCATTGATTGCGGGGAACTAATTAATGCAGTTGTATTTTAAAATAATGAGTATGCCCTGAAAAAATCAGGGCTTTTTAAAATGAATTTATAGATGAATGATGTGGCAACCAGAGTACCAAATTCAACTTCGTTTGCACTTGCAAGTAAGGTGAAAGATTACTTTCAGCTTGTAAAATTTACTTTAAGTTTTACGGTTGTGTTTAGTTGTGTAGTTTGTTACCTGCTTTCGCCTAATGTGCAATTTAATTTGCAATCAGTTCTTTTATTATTTGTTGCTGGAATGTTGATAACAGGGTCAGCAAACGCCATTAATCAAATAGAGGAAAAAGATACAGACGCTTTGATGAGGCGAACAGCAAACCGGCCAGTAAGTGCAGGGAGAATGAGTGTAAACGAAGCCTGGACTTTTGCTATTGTTACAGGATTTGCAGGCTCGCTGTTAATGTGGCAATATTTCAATTTTCTCAGCGCAGTACTAAGCTTATTTAGTTTGCTTTTATATGCTTTTGTTTATACGCCACTTAAAAAGATAAATTCAATTTCAGTTTTAGTTGGTGCATTTCCGGGAGCATTGCCTTGCTTAATTGGATGGGTTGCAGGCACCGGGCGATTTGGCCCCGGAGGGTGGGTATTATTCGGAATACAATTTATATGGCAGTTTCCACATTTTTGGGCTATAGCATGGGTTGCCCATAAAGACTATGAAAAAGCCGGCTTTAAATTGTTACCCGGAAGAGAAGGGCCAACAAAATTTACAGCATTGCAGTCGGTTATTTATTCGATGCTGATGATACCAGTAGGGATGCTGCCCTTTTATTTTCAGATAAGTGGAAGTATCTCTCTATGGATTTTATTGGCTTGCAATCTTACGATGGTGTACTTAAGTGTTATGTTGTTTATGCGAATGAATGTGCAAGCTGCGCGGAGGGTAATGTTTGGGTCATATTTCTACCTCGTAGTTGTTTTCTTGTCGCTTTTATTCGATAAGGTATAAGGAAGCCGGAAAAACGATGAAGAACTGAAAAAAATTGAAATTACTTAGAACGAAAGATAATTTATGATAGCCGTAATGAAGCAGGAAAAAACAAGGATACATCCACACAAATTCACTTTGTGGATTGCCCTGGCCAGCATTGTAATGATGTTTGCTGCATTCACAAGCGCATACATTATAAAACGTAACCTGGCCAATTGGATTACTTTTGACTTACCCATAATTTTTTGGTATTCAACTGCCGTAATTATTATCAGCAGCATAACGATTATCATTAGCCGCAATTATTTCAGGCAAAGAGAAATGAAGCAATACAGGCTATGGCTTGCCGTTACTTTGGTATTAGGAATAGCATTTGTTTTTATGCAATACTTGGGCTTCACACAATTATGGCGAAGCGGTGTAACGCTTACAAAAAATGTCTCTTTTTCATTTTTATATATAATTGTTGGTCTCCACGCATTGCACGTTATAGGCGGAATTATAGCATTGGTAATTGTATTAATAAAAGCGTTCAGCATAAGGATAAAAAATTACAATATGGTCCCTGTCGATCTCATGAATACCTATTGGCATTTTGTTGATCTTCTATGGATTTATTTATTTATCTTTTTATCAGTGATTCGATGATAAGAATTAAATGCTCCGGACGTTTTTTATAAATAATAAAACACTATTATAATTGAACAATTAATTTATTTTTGTAACAATCTTTTAACGATTAATAAATGGAAACAGCCCTGACAAGAACCAAGTCACAAATATGGAGTGGTGGCAAAAGCCCTTTCAACGTGAGCTATGGCAAACTCATGATGTGGTATTTTTTAATGAGTGATTCTTTCACTTTTGGTGCATTTTTAATATCCTACGGCTCCATACGGTTTAGCCTTAATACCTGGGTTGATCACAATTATGTTTTCAACAAATTCCCTTTTACCGGCGAAGCAAATCTTCCTCTTGCGTTTGTTAGCTTAATGACATTTATTCTTATTTTCAGTTCAGTAACGATGGTATTGGCCGTACACGAAGGACATAAGATGAATAAAGTGGGTGTAGAGAAATGGATGATATTAACGATACTTGGTGGAATCGCGTTCTTAAGTTGCCAGGCCTGGGAATGGACACATCTTATTACAAGTCGTCATGAAGTTTTGGTGGATGGTACTATACAATACTGGGGAACCACTACCAGTCACAATCCGTGGGGGCCGCACGTTATGTATAACGGTCACCTGGTAGCTACTCCGGGGCCGGTCGCATTCGGTGGATATTTCTTTGGTATTACCGGTTTTCACGGTTTTCACGTATTTAGCGGTGTTGTTATAAATCTTGTAATGCTTATAAAAACAAATCGCGGCGATTTTCAAAAACGTGGCCATTATGAAATGATCGAAAAAGCCGGCCTTTACTGGCATTTTGTAGACCTGGTATGGGTGTTTGTTTTCCTGTGTTTTTATTTGATTTGATTTCAAAATAATAAATATTACTTTAAAAGATTAAAGAAATTATATGAGTGCAATTACAACAGTACATGTAATGGATGATAGCCACAGTGAAGCACAGGTTAAAAGAATATGGAAAGCATTTTGGATATTGCTGATACTTACAATTGTCGAATTGGCCCTTGGCCTTTCTGTATATTATATTGACATGGAGGCAAACCCCAGCGAAATGCTCGTTTTATTTATTAAGGGTGTCATATGTATTCTCACTTTGGCAAAGGCTTTTTATATCATTTCTATTTTTATGCATTTGGGAGATGAAGTGAGAAATCTCATTATGTCTATTGGAATTCCGGCAACACTTTTTATATGGTTTATTTTTACTTTTTTATACGAGGGTAATAGCTACAAAAATTTGCGAAATACCGATGCAGGAAGTCGTCCATACATTGAAAAAGTACAGCACCATCCGGTTCCTGCAATGAAAGAGGGAGAAAAAAATTGACAAGCCGAATTATTATTCAGTTAAAATAAATATTAATTAGCTATCGCCATTGTGTGATAGCTAATTTTGTTTTACAAAGATATTATCAATGAAAAAGAAAGCATTGTTGGCTTTAATGTTGGCTATATTATTGCCGGCAGTTGGTTTTTTATTAACCAACTATTATAGCAAAAGAGATACTCAAATGCCCGGGCGTTATTTTTATGATAGTGTAAGCGTATTGCAGAAAAAAGGGAAAACTATTTATGATACCGCATGGCACCATGTGAGTAACCTTGAGTTTACCAACCAGTTTGGCAAAAAAGTTTCCTTCGCAGACCTGAAAGGAAAAATTATAGTACTGGACTTCTTCTTCACGCGTTGTCCCTCGATTTGTCCGCGACTCGCAAAAGCAATGAAGAAATTACAAAACTCATTTGTAAAAAATGATTCAATAGTTCAATTTATTTCTGTTTCAGTGGATCCGGTTCATGATTCAGTTCCTGAATTAAGAAAATGGGCGGAGAGATTTAATGTTGATCCCGATAGCTGGTGGGTAGTTACAGGTAACCGGGATAGTATATATCACTTTGCAATAAACGAAATAAAGGCAGATATCGCTGATTCAAATGTAGATACTGCTTTTATTCATACTGAAAATTTTTTCCTGCTCGATAAACAAAGAGTTATTAGAGGCTGGTATAATGGCTTTGATACAACTCAGCAAAAAAAACTCGTTCGGGATATTCCTTTGTTGATGCTTGAGAAAGATCAAAAGAGAACGTTCGGGCAATTTCTTAAGAGCCTTTTTGAAAATAGTTAGGTATATATTTTTTAAACAAGAATGAAAAGATGACTGCAATTATTAAGAATATATTACCAGAACCAATTTTACAACGCAATGATAAAAAAGCAAAAATAATTATCTGGATTGTTTCAATAATTGTATTTGCAGCGGTAGCTTTTTTAGCGGAAGTAAAATTGAATATTCACCTAAGTTTTAACCCACACATTTTTGCCACCATAAACGCAATTATCAATTCAATTGTTGGTGTATTATTATTAGTTGCATTGCTTGCTGTAAAATCTAAAAAGTTTTATTTGCATAAGAAATTAATGCTAACTGCAATTGTGCTTTCATTACTTTTTTTGCTTTCATACATATGCCATCATTTATTGGCAGGAGATACCAAATATGGGGATCTTAACCACGATGGCATCTTAAGCGCTGATGAAAAATCACTTGCAGGAAACATGCGTTATGTTTATTATTTTATTCTTGCAACACATATTCCGCTGGCTGGTATAATACTTCCGTTTATTTTATTTACTGCTTATAGGGCTTTAACTGCAGATTATGGAAGACATATGAAACTGGCAAGAGTTACATGGCCTATTTGGTTTTATGTAGCAATAACCGGCGTTGCCGTCTATTTAATGATAAGTCCTTATTATACTAAATGATGTTACAACATTTATTATAATCCCAACTCTTTGTACGGATCCCAAAATAATTTTTCAAAGTCAGCAACCGTATCTTTTTCTACTTTAATTTTTTCTTTTAGCAATAATTCTTCCATTTGCGTCGGTGTGCTAAAATGTGCTTTACCACTCAACATGCCGTTTCTGTTTACAACGCGATGGGCCGGAATTTTTGGTTTAACGTTGTGTGCCCCATTCATTGCCCAACCTACCATTCGGGCTGAAAGTTTAGTGCCCAAATAATTGGCAATAGCGCCATAAGAAGTAACTCTGCCTTTAGGTATTTGCCTTACTACCGCATACACATCTTCAAAAAAACTGTATTGTTTTGTTGTAGATCTCGGTGATTCCTTCTGAATAGTTTTAATTATTTTTTTTGACATTTTTTTGTTCTGCAATCAATTTACTTTTTAATGGTTGCGATACATTTTCATAATTGTATGGACAATGCCTGCATCCATTGCCACAACAATAACCTCGCTGTAAATGATACTTTTCAGTGAATACGAGAAAATTATTTTCGTTGTAATAAAAATGAATTCCTTCTATAAAATTATCATCACTGCTTTTCATTTTTTTCCTTTAAAATATTATCAAGCTCGGCGTCTTTATCAATTATTATTTCAGGTAAAGAAAAACTTAGATAAAAAATCTTCTTGCTCTTCGCTATGTCAAGGCTTTCATAATAAGTTTTGATGTTTAATTCCGGAGAAATTTCCTCCTGATTATATAAATCATCAATATCCAAATTTACTATAAGCCTATACAATTCAATTACGGTCTTTGTAAAAGTATATAAGTCAGGGGAATCTGTTTTTAAGTGAATTTTACCGCCGGTTTTTAAAATGTTTTTGTATAGTTTGAGATACCTGGGATGTGTTAATCTTTTATTTGCTTTAGATATTCTCAATTGCGGATCAGGAAAAGTAATCCAGATTTCTTCAACTTCATTCTTATTAAAATAAGTATCTATTTTATGAATTTGTGTGCGAAGAAATGCCGCATTGTTTAGTTGATTTGCCAGTGCATATTTGGCACCAACCCAAATACGATTTCCTTTAATATCAACACCAATAAAATTTCGTTGAGAATACAATTGTGCAAGACCAACCACATATTCACCCTTGCCGCAAGCGAGTTCCAGGGTAATCGGGAATTCATTGCCAAAATGTTTATTCCAATTCCCAGCCATGCTTTCAGGATATTCCAGAACATTTGCAAAGGTTTTTATTTCGCCAAATCTTTGTAATTTTTTTTGAGCCATCTTGGCAAAAATAAGGTATCCGTTGTGTGATATGTTCTATGAAAAAATGACTTTTAATTTTGATTTTGCAGGATTTTTTTTGGAAGATACCCAATCGTCTTTTCAATTTTCAATCAAAACATTCGCCGCTATTATCATATCATTTACCGATTTTTTCCCAATGCAGACCTATATGCTATTTTAGAAAACACCACTTGTATATACATTTGTTTCATAAAAAATAATGAGAATTTATGGAACAAAATAAAAACGATATAAATCAATTTAGCGGATCAAGGGGTTCCCGCATGTGGAGTGGCATCATACTTTTAATAGCAGGAGTTTTGTTGTTGGGTTACAAGATGGGCGCTCCCATACCTGGTTGGGTTTTCACCTGGCCCGTCCTATTAATTGCTATTGGACTTCTAACAGGCGTTAAAAGCAGGTTTCATAATCCAGGGGCTTTTATTATGATAGTAATAGGAGGTGTTTTTTTACTTGACCAAACGAGCCCTGAACTTAATTTTCATAATTATATTCTACCGGCAATATTGATAGGTGTAGGACTTATATATATTCTAAAGCCCAGGAGTTCCTGGAGCCACAGGTATAAAAGAAAATGGCGTGATGATATAGATTATTATCATTCACCCATTATTATTCCGCCCACAGAACATTTTACAGATACCAAGAACGACAGTGCTGAAACCGAAAACGGAGAATACGTGGAAATTAATGCCGTTTTGGGAGGTGTAAAAAAAATTATTTTATCAAAAAATTTCAAGGGCGGAGAGATAAACAGCTTTATGGGTGGCACAGAACTAAATCTTTCAAAGGCCGATATCTTAAAACCTGTAGTGCTGGAGGTTAATAATGTTTTCGGTGGAACTAAATTAATTGTTCCCTCTAACTGGGATATTAAAAATGAGGTTACAACTGTGTTCGGAGGCATTGAGGATAAACGAAGTCTCAACAACACACCACCAGATGCAGGCAAAATTTTATTCTTAAAAGGCACATGTGTATTTGGAGGTATTGAAGTAACGAACTATTAATTTTTCTCACTAATAACAACAACTACAATTCGATCATTTATAAAATCAACATTATGAAATGGTATCTTGCAAAATTAGTATATAGAATTATTTGCGGGGAAGGAAAACATACTCCTCAGTTTGATGAACAATTGCGATTGGTTCAGGCTGAAGATGATTTACATGCTTTTCAGAAAGCCCGCACGACCGGCCACCTGGAGGAAGATAATTTTTTAAATAGTATTCATAAGCCCGTGCACTGGAAATTTATTGACGTTTCGGAATTGCATCCACTAACAGAACTAATTGATGGAGCAGAGTTATATTCACGCATTTGCGAGGAGGAAGAAGCAGACAGGTACATTCGGGTTACAAAGCAACGTGCAACTCATATACTTGAAAACAGCATGCAGAAAAGCTTTCCTTTAAATTAATAGCATTGGTCAACTCAAAATCGAAGAGAAGATTAATTTCAGCAGGCATAACAGGCTGGTCTATCATAAGCATAATCTATTCAATTATGTTGACCAGCATATTGAGAAATTTTAAGCTCACTGATGTTGAAATAATTGTTGATGCCATAGTTAATAATATATTGCTGACCGGGAGTTGCCTGTTAGTTCTCAATAATATGCGTTACTACTTGCCACGGCGTGAAAAATATTGGTATGTTTTAACAATAAGCATTGGCTTAAGCGGCATTTGTGTATTAATTGCAAAGGGTATACTCTGGTTAATATTTAAGGATGACGCGAATTACACCCAATCGCTAACACAATCAACAGGCATACGTTTTGGAATTTTATTTTTGTTGATAGGATGTATGTCGATGATGGCGTTGCTTTGGTACACGCAGGAAGAACAGCAAATTATCAATGAAAGGAAAATAGATTCCGAGCGACTCTCAAGAGAGGCAGAACTATTTAAGTTACGGCAACAGTTGCAGCCGCATTTTCTGTTCAACAGCTTAAATTCGATAAGTGCACTTACCGGAAGTCAGCCCGAAAAAGCAAGACACATGATACAACAGCTAAGCGATTTTTTGCGTGGAACCTTAAAGAAAGATGATCAGCAGTGGAGTACTTTAGATGAGGAAATACAATACCTCAGGCTGTACCTTGATATAGAAAAGGTTCGGTTTGGGTATCGCCTTCAAACAGAAATAATTTATGCTGATGAAGCATTATCACTAAAATTGCCATCTTTATTGTTACAGCCTGTTGTTGAAAACGCAATTAAGTTTGGCCTTTATGACACAACCGGTGAAGTATTAATAAAGTTAGAAGCATCAAAAGAAAATAATTATTTAAAGATTATAGTGAGAAATCCGTTTGATCCCGAAACCTCTCAACCACTGAAGGGAACCGGCTTTGGATTAACTTCCATACAAAGAAGATTATTTCTTTTGTTTGCGAGACAGGATTTGCTAACAACCGAAAAGAATGAACCTTTTTTTATTACAACTATACTTATACCACAATTAATATGAAGGTTATAATTATTGATGACGAACCCCTTGCGAGAAGTATTGTAAAAGAGTATTTACAATCGTATGCTGATGTTGATGTAGTTGCAGAATGCAGTGATGGCTTTGAAGGCATGAAGGCGATAAACCAACATGAGCCGGAACTTATTTTCCTGGATATTCAAATGCCTAAGATAAATGGTTTTGAAATGCTGGAACTCATAGAAAATCCGCCAGCGGTAATCTTTACAACAGCTTTCGACGAATTTGCAATAAAAGCTTTTGAATTGAATGTAACAGACTATCTGCTTAAGCCATTCAGTAAAGACCGTTTTGATAAGGCTGTACAAAAATATTTGAATAAGCCCGCCGCATCCGCCGCGCAGCCTGTAATCGAAACAGCAGCACAATCACCCGGGCAGCAAAACCGCATTGTAGTAAAAGATGGGAATAAAATAAAAATTATACCTGTAAATCAAATTCACTATCTCGAAGCGGCAGATGATTATGTAAAAATAATTACGGCTGAAGGTTCTTTTTTAAAAAAGAGAACTATGAATTTTTTTGAACAATCGCTCATGCCTTATCAATTTGTAAGGATACATCGTTCCTTCATTGTGAATACACAACTTATAACGCGTATTGATGCGTATGAAAAGGATAGTCATATTGTATTGCTCAATACTGGCGCTAAATTGCAGGCGAGTAAATCCGGGTATATGAAGTTGAAAGAAGTGCTGGGTATATAATACTTCTATTTTTTTGCATAGTCTTCAGTAGTTTAAACGAAGCAATTCTTTTCAGGCTTTTTAATAATACACCCACTATTCTGTTATAACACTTTCAAACTAGCAGTTAGGGTTAATCGCTCCGCAGGCTGCGAACAAAGAAACTCATTCTCTGGTTTCAATATAGGTGATAAAGTTAAACCGGTATAAACTCTTCACCAGCCTCCATCTCATTAAATTGGACGCAAGATTTTTTGGAAATAGAGTTTCTCGCTTCGGAATATTTCTTGTATGCGGAATATCTTCCCCCTTTCGTTGAGGAAACACTTTAGGGAAGGGGTGTAGTAATTTGATTTTTCTTCCAACTGTAAATGTTGGTTTACATCTTTCGATTCCGAACTTTAAAGATAATTTTTTGGTAAATACTATCAGCGTATAACAGGTATTTTTAATAATTATTTAAATTTAAGTAGTTGACCAGATAAAAAGTAAATAAAAAGTAATTATTTAATATTAGGGATGTGGTATTGGGAGCGGAGTCTGCCCGCTGTTTTTGAGGAAAATGAGGAAATATATCATAATTTCTACAGTGTACGAACTGGTTTAATTATTGTAGTGTTCAAAACCTATGGATAAGATATTAATTGTAGACGACAATTCTGATATACTCTGGGTTGTCGAAACCGTTCTTAAAAGATATGGATTTGATGTAATGGCTTTGCCAAGAGGTGAAGATGTGCTTCCAAAAGCCAAATTATTTTGCCCTCAACTAATTTTGCTTGATGTTTTCCTTTCAGGAATAGACGGCATTGAAGTTTGCAATAAACTAAAAGAAAATCCGAAGACAAAAGATATCCCAGTCATCATGTTCTCTGCGCATACCAATTTCACTGATATTCAAAAGTTTTGCAAGGCCGATGATTTTATAGCAAAACCTTTTGACGTAAATGAACTGGTAAGTAAAATTCAATTCCAGATTAAAGCAGGAACAGCTTAAGTCACTCTGGGGAATAACTATAATAAAAAAGCCTGTGAAACTTAATTCACAGTCTTTTTAAGCTGTAGGGGGAGTACAGGAACCTACTTAAATTTACTTTTCTCAACTTAACTTAGTTTATCGCTGTAATTAAATACAGGCTTCCATTTGGTGGAAAAATACAATTTTTTAAAAAAGTTAAAATAAGATTTTAGTGAAACCTTTAGTGAACCCTTTTTACCTTTACTAAAAGTTCGAATCGTATGCCTCGTCACCCCGAAGTTCATTTCCGATTAAAGACAAAAAATAAAAAGGGACATTGCGCTTTATACCTTCAATTCATATATAACCGTAATCGTTTATTTTTTTCTTTTGGGCAAAGTGTAAATTTTGATGATTGGAATTTCAATAAGGAAAGAATAAAGAAAAAGGATAAGACAACATTAGAGGGTAAATTTCTTTTAAATGATCTTTTAGAACGATTACAAAATTTATGTCTTACCTCTTACCATGAATCTATGAAGGATGGGATACCAAATCCGGCTTATATAAAAGCAACGCTAAAAAATCTTATTAATCAAAATAGGACTGAAGCTAATACTGAAAAATCAGACTTTTTTTTGTTGGCGGATAGATTTATTAGAGGTGAAATCAAAAATCGCGGGAAAGATAAAAGCATATCAAGTCTGCAGAACTATCAAGCTGTAACAAAGCATTTAAAGAATTTTCAAAAAGGGACAAAATATTCAATAACTTTTGAAAACATCAATCTTGATTTTTTTTACAAGTACACCACTTATCTAAAGGATACTCTCGGCTTATCGGCTAACACAATAGCAAAAGATATTTCTATTATTAAGGTTTTTATGGGAGAGGCTGTTGATTTGCGATATACGACGAATAATGAGTTCAGGCATAAAAATTTTTCATATAGCGAAATAGAGACGGATGCTGTCTATGTAACCGAAAAAGAGTTGGAAATACTTTACAAGTTTGATTTTTCAAAAACCAAAAGGCTGGAAAATGTAAGGGATTTGTTCGTTTTTGGTGCGTGGGTGGGACTTAGATTTTCTGATTTTTCGAACATAATGCCGGAAAATATTATTGACATTGATGGCGAGTACTTTATAAAAATCGTTACTCAAAAGACAAAAGAACTTGTTATCATTCCCTGTCATCCTATTGTTCTGGACATTTTTGAAAAGTATAGGCATAATCCAAATAAACTTCCGAATACAATAAGTAATCAAAAATTTAATGATTATATAAAAGACGTTTTCAAAGCTGCACAATTTAATGAAAAAGGGCGCCTGGCAAATGATATCAATTTGGAGCTATGGCAGTGTGTTAGCAGCCATACAGCAAGAAGGTCCTTTGCGACAAATTACTATCTGCAAGGTTTCCCGGTAATCGATTTAATGAAAATTACTGGCCATAAGACTGAAAAGGCATTTATGAAATATATTCGCATTTCCAAACTCGATGCTGCGAAAAGATTGAGCTCTCACATGAAAAAAATGTGGAGTGAAAAAATGCTGAGAGTAGCTTAGTAAGTTTGCCTTTATATGGTTAATAGAACCCTATAACCAACTTAAATAATCTTAATTGAAAAAGTTGAGCAGGCATTTTAAAAAATTTTGAATTCAATTCATAAGAACTTTTCGTAAAGATTATATTCTTCTATATATTGACCACATAACTTGTGCTGCGCCCACCGCCTTGGCCGGCCGGAATAAAAGCGCCTATTTCTAATAATTGTTGCATATCCCGGGTTGCAGTTGCTTTCGATGTCTTGGTTATGCTAATATATTTTCGGGCGTTCATGCCCCCCTGGAAACCCTTGATTCCTTTTTTAAACATTCGTTTGATAACCGAAAGCTGACGGTTATTTAGCTGATCTCTGAATGTGTCAAAAAATTTCGTCTTTTTTAAAGTAAAATTAATCTCCTCCTCTGCTTCGGTTTGCGCTTCAAGAATTGTCTTTACAAAATAGTCTATCCACTGAGTGATTTCATTAGTTTGTTGAGCCTTTTGAAGGGAAGTATAATAAGCATTTTTTTTTGCTCCTATTGTTCTCGATAAGCTTAGTACCACTGGGCGGCCTATTGTTTGTGATAAAGCTTTCTCTGCGATAGCGCGACCGATCCTGCCGTTACCATCCTCAAATGGATGGATTGTTTCAAAATAAAGGTGAGCAATTGCAGAACGTATCGGAGCTTTTTTGATTTCGTTTTTGCCTTCTGGCCCAGTGTCATTGAACCATTGAATAAATCTTTTCATTTCCTCCGGCACCTTCAACGAATGAGGTGCTTCATAATATACTTTTTCCTTACCCATTACGCCGGAAATAACTTGCATCGGCTCGCTGTGAGTCCGCCATTGACCTACTTCCACCTTTGTGTTGGCACCCAAAAGCATTTTGTGCCATGTAAAAAGTTTTTGTTCCGTGATATCTTCTTTGAATGTTTTGCGAACATCAATCATTAACTCCCCTAAGCCTGCAGCCGTTTTATCTTTGATGTGTACGGGGCTATAATGTAAATCGAGATTCTTGCGTATAGATGAAAGAACATCTTTTCGACTCGGATATTCACCTTCTATCTCGGAAGTCTTTATCGCTTCCTGGAGGATAATATCAATAACGACATCTTGTCTGGTTTCTTCAGGCAAAGCCTGTAAGATGCCCGATACCCGTCCTACCTTCTCAGAGAAAACAAGTAATTCATCCTCAATGCCTTCAAGCGTAAATCGGAAAAAAGGCCAGTCTTTTTGTTGCCAGTTATATTTTGCCATGAGCCGTTAGGGTTCTATAATCGGCTCAAATATAAGAATAAAATGAGCCGAATAAGCTAAATAATCGGCTCATAAAAAAAGATAAAAATTCATAAGTCATTTCTATAAGATTATGTCACTGGAAAATTTTCAGATAGGGATACAACTTCGTTTATTTTATTCTTTTTTCTTTTCATCAGCAAGCCGATGCACTTTCTCCTGCTCATAAATTTGACGTTCTGCACCGATAACCTGCTGCGTAAAATGGTCCTTATCCAGGTTATATAAACTGTCTGTGAAGAAAACAATTTTTAATAAGTTGGTATTCCCGTTAGCTTTCCAAAATCTATACTCCAGGTCATTCGCTTCAAAAGATTTTTTTTCGTTACTACAGTTAATCCATCCGTATGCAAGCGATAAAGAAATTAAAAACAAACTAACTGACAACCATACCTGCTTATGGAAATGATGTACATGCTTAACTTGATTTTGTATTGGATTGCCTGGCTTCACTCTTAACGCATTTATTCGTTCGGATAAGTTATTTATCTTTTCATTGTTTGTAGTAAAGATGGAACCAAACTTTATTAGTTCAGATTGAACTGATTTAACTGTTGTTTTTAATTCTTCATCTTTACGTTCGCTATCTTGCTTTAATAATGCGATTTCCAGAGCTTCCAACTTTTCTACAATCGCTTGTAATAATATCTCACTCATTATTTTTCAATTTACAAATGCATTCTTTTTGATTTCTTCTTTCTCTTGTTTTGTAAACTCCATTCAGTGGGTAATGATTGATCATTTTGTTCCGGCTTTATTAATTCATTAAGGATATTCAGATCCTTGTTCAACGGCTTATTAATTTCGAACTCTTTTCTTTCAGAAATGCTTTTTGAATAAAATGAATCTCCAGGAGATTTTATTAATCTCTCTGACTGTCGCTGTTGCAAAATTTTCTGAAGATTATTTATAGAAAACTTTCTGTCAATCTCACTGCCCTTGTATTTATAGTTTCCTATTTTAAAACTAATGCCTTGTAGCTCGTTTGTCTACCCTTTGTATTTGTATAATGTTTCAATCTTTTTTTTCGCAAGCTTTTCCTTTAAATCATTTAAGTTTCTGCATTGTGGGAGTATTTCTAAAATAACCTGGTAAATGATATAACGGTTCGCTTCCTTTTCATTTAAAGCTTCGAGATTTACAAGCGACAAATCTTTTGAGATCGCTTCTTTAAATCCATATTTTTGGGTGAGTTTTTGAGCAACTTTTTTTCCTTTTAATCCAATCCAGCTGTCCTTAATCGTTTCTCCATTGTTGTTCACAAGATTGGCAAGAATATGCAGGTGTGAATGATTTTTATCAAGGTACTTTACAATCGCAAATTGAGTATCTGTAATCTTCATTTCAACCAGGTATTCTTCGGCGATTTCAGCCATCATTTTATCTTCAATTTTTCTCCGGGATAAAAACTGATGATACCATGAAAAACTGCCTTGGTAAGCGAGGGTCTCATCGAGTGCTGCAATTCAAAATCTTTAGCCATGAGTTTATAATCATAATCTCTTACACCTTCTGTTGTCAAAACCACGGCTCTTCTTTTATCCATGCATACATACCTGCAGGCACCATAAAATGTTTTTCCTATGATCACTTTGCTAATCATTTCCTTTTAATTTTTCCAGTAATTCCTCCATTTGATTTTTATGCTTTTCAAACATCAATACTGCAGTAATAAATCCTTCCTGGTGACCCCTCTTTGTGAGCTGATTTAAGTTGTTTGCCATCCCTATTAACTGCCATTAAGCGCAAAAAAATCAAAAAATTAAAGCACTGAGAGTGTAAGGCACTGAAAAAGTTGTATTGTAAACATATATTTCGCCACTTATTGATTTAATTTGATGCTTTACCACAAATTATCTTGGCAAAAAAATCCTTTATTCCGGTCATTTGCTAACTTACTATTTGATTTTATAGGAATACAAACAGGATCCTGTTATGAGATGTGTAAAATTTTTTCTTAGGTTATATAGGCTAATGCATTTTCCTTGTTGGATTGGTTTTTTGATACAGTCGCTTTCTGTTTTTGGCCAAAGCGAATATTATCATTTTTCCAAACTTAGTACTTACAATGGCCTTTCGCACAACCAGGTTAATGCCATACTAAAGGATCCCGAGGGGTTTTTATGGTTTGGCACCATCTCGGGGCTCAACCGGTATGATGGATACTCTTTTAAAATATACCGTAAGGTGCCTAATGATAGCACTTCTCTGTATGATAACGATATTCTTTCTCTTTTCGAACTTCCTGGTGGAAAAATGTGGGTGGTGACGAGGGCCGGCGCCTGTATATATAATTCCGAAGTAGAAAAATTCGATGCTAACTATTATGCCTACCTGAATTCGCTGGGTTTACCTTCAGGGACCGTCAATACTATTGTGAAAGGAAACAGCGGAAGATATTGGTTTCTTTATGATAACCTTGATCTGTATATGTATTCTGAAAAGGATAAAACTGTGAAATTATTTCGTCATAATCCTCCTTTTAGCCCCGATACAAAAATTGCATCCTTTAAAGAGACGATGGATGGAAAACTGTGGCTGGTTTATCAAAATGGATTTTTGCAGGAATATGATATAAAATCGGATAAAATTATTTATTCATCTGCCGCCTTATATAGGCTGAATAATGGAATCATTCCCTATAATCTTTCAATCGACCGGGATGGAGATATCTGGCTGTGGTATTATACACAAGGTGTTTTTCTTTTTCATCCAAAGGATAGTTCACTAAAACATTTTAATGAAAATTCATTTCCATCGAGGTTACAGTCAAATCTGGTAAGCCAGGTGGTTCAGGATGACAATGGTTTGATCTGGGTAGGGACTGACCATGGAGGAGTAACGTTAATCGATAAAAGGAACAACTTCAGGACCAGCTACCTGGTGAACGATCCCGAAGACCCCAAAAGTCTCAGCCAAAACACCATCACGGATATTTACAAAGATAATATTGGGATTATATGGCTTGGAACTTACAAACAGGGAATTAATTACTTAAACAGCAATATTGTGCAATTCCCGTATTATCATCACCAGGAGTCGAATCTAAATAGCCTTCCTTATGATGATGTAAACCAGTTTGTTGAAGATAATTCAGGAAACATCTGGATCGGGACCAATGGCGGGGGCTTAATTTATTTCGATAGAAAAAACAATTCTTACAAACAATACCTGCACGATCCAAATAACAAAAACAGTGTGAGCAGCAATGTTATCGTCAGCTTGTGCATCGATGATCAAAATATACTTTGGATTGGAACTTTCATTGGAGGCTTGAATAGCTTCGACGGAAAAAAGTTTATGCACTACAGGCATAATGAATCAGATTCTACAAGTTTAGCAAATGATAATGTATGGAAAATTTATGAAGACCGGGAGCAAAATTTATGGATAGGTACCCTTGGCGGCGGATTAGATCTTCTGGATAGAAAGGACGGCCTGTTTAAACACAATCAAAATAAACAAGATGCGTCGGATATTCTTCGATCCAATTATGTTTCTGACATGCTCCAGGATAAGAAGGGAAATTTATGGATCGCCACCGTCAATGGTATTACTTTTTTGAAAGAGAATGGCAGCCATGCAGTATTCTATCAGCATTCCAATGATAAAAAGAGTTTAACCAACAACGATGTAATGTGTATTTCAGAAGATAGTAGCGGAAGAATTTGGGTGGGAACCCGTGAAGGTTTGGCTTTATTTAATGAGCAAACTAAAAATTTCCAAACATTTACGATGTCTGATGGTTTGCCCGATAATATGATTTTAAATATTCTTGAAGATAGTCACGAAAGCCTTTGGATATCCACTCCTAACGGGTTATGTAATGCTATTCCTGAACAAAAAGAAAACGGCACTGTTCTTTCGGTGATCAATTATAATGAATTAAATAATCTGCAGAACCAGGAATTTAATAGCAAGGCAGCTTATAAAACAAAGGAGGGAGAATTAATTTTTGGCGGACCTTCCGGATTTAATATTATTAATCCTTCGGCAATTAAAAAGGCTGTCTACCATTCCAAAATTGTTTTTACAGATTTAGAGATCTTAAATAAGAAAATCGAACCCGGAGAGGTCGTTAATAACCGTGTTCTGCTTCAGCGGTCATTATCCCACCTTCGGGGTATCGACTTGAAGTATAAAGAAAATGTTTTCTCTATTGAATTTGCGTCACTTGATTATTCAAATAGCAGCCGAGATAAATATGCCTACATGTTGCAAGGATTTAATCCGGACTGGTTGTATGCCGATGCTACCCAACGGAGGGCCACTTATACAAACCTCGATCCGGGCCATTATACTTTTAAATTAAAGGTTTTAAATAGTGAGGGTTTATGGAGCGATGTTAAAACTTTGCAGATTACTATTGAGCCGCCGTATTGGCGAACATCTCTTGCATATATTATATACGTATCAATAGTCGCAGGCTTGCTGATACTTATACGGCGTGTTACGTTAGATAGAATACACATGCGTTATGAAGTGGTACATCAACGAAGGGAAGCAGAAAGAGCACACGCACTGGAACAGTTAAAAACAAAGTTTTTTACCAATGTAAGTCATGAGTTTCGTACACCCTTAAGCCTGATCATTGCTCCGTTAGAAAAGATCATCAAACAGACGCCCGATGAAGAACAGAAAAAGCAACTCAACCTTGTACAACGGAATGCAAAACGGTTATTAAACCTGGTAAATCAACTCCTCGATTTCAGAAAAATGGAAGTGCAGGAAGTAAAATTGCATCCTTCGATTGGTGACATTATCCTGTTCAGCAGGGAAATAAGTCTATCTTTTTTGGATATCGCGGAAAAGAAAAAGATTCAGCTTTCTTTCTCATCTAACATTGATAGCCTGGAAATTTATTTTGATAAAGATAAGATTGAAAAGATCCTGTTCAATTTGCTTTCAAACGCTTTCAAATATACCGATGATAATGCAATGGTGAGCATCAACCTTACCTACAATCCACCGGCAAATAATGAAACTGATGGAACACTGGCTATAGAAGTGAAAGACACAGGGATTGGAATTCCTGCTGACATGCATGAAAAGGTTTTCGAACGTTTTTTTCAAACCGATGTTCCCGAAAGCATGGTGAACCAGGGTACGGGTATTGGTCTCGCCATCACCAAAGCTTTTGTCAAATTGCATAATGGTATTATTACTGTAAAGAGTAAACAAGGGGAGGGCACCTGCTTTACAGTTTTATTTCCCGCAAAAAAGATTTATGATTATCCTTCTGTTCCGGCAACCAACCCGATACAAGGAGAGGAAGGGGAACAAATCGTCTCTGAGACAAGTCATAAGAGCGGTAAGAAGAAAACAATACTTGTTATTGAAGACAGTGAAGACCTTCGCTTTTATTTAAAGGACAACCTGAAAACGCAATATAAGGTTGAAGAAGCCACGAACGGAAAAGAGGGTTGGGAAAAAACAAAGCTGTTGAATCCTGATCTCGTGGTGAGCGATATTATGATGCCTTTAATGGACGGAGTTGAATTAGCCAGGAAAATAAAAACTGAAACGGCAACAGCCCATATCCCAGTCATTTTGCTTACTGCTATGGGAAGTGAGGAAAAACAATTGGCCGGTTTTAAAGCGGGCGTGAACGATTATATTACCAAACCCTTTACTTTTGAAATTTTGGCTTCACGCATCAGCAACTTGCTGGCACAGCAGGAATTATTGCATAAGAGATTCCAAAAGCAAATTGAGGTCAACCCGGGAGAGATAACCATAACTCCTGTTGACGAAAAATTCCTGAAACAAGCTTTGGAAGTTGTAGAAAAAAATATGGATGTCCCAGAGTTTTCGGTTGAAGATTTCAGTCGCGATATGTTTATGAACCGGGTTACGCTGTATAGGAAAATTTTATCAATAACCGGCAAAACGCCAATAGAGTTTATCCGTTCTATTCGCTTGAAAAGGGCGGCTCAATTGTTGGAAAAAAGCGGACTGTCCATTGCAGAAATTGCATACGAGGTAGGATTCAATAACCCGAAGACCTTCACTAAATTTTTTAAAGAAGAATTTAAGATATTACCATCACAATATGCTTCAAATAAAAAAGAAAAAGAAACTTAAAAGTTTCCTAATTGGAAAATGGCTGGTGAAAACCAGGTTTTTGCAACAATTTGTACCTTAGGTTGCAACATTCGGATCCCCTTCAATAATCAATACAGCAATAGTTTTACAGCATTAAATCATGCGAAAGTTTGCTGTATATGAGACTACGACTGCTGCTGCTTAATTTGCTTTGTCTTTCTGTTTTTGATGCCTCATGGGCAGCACCTCCTTCCTACATGAAGACAACAGACGGCGTGATTGTTTTTACCGATCCCATTTTTACAGGAACTTCTAATGCGGTAAAACTTGAAGTTATTTCGGACAATATTATAAGAGTGGTAGCGGTTCCCGGAAAAGAGATTGCTGCTATTCAAAGCCTGGTTACTGTATATAGTAAAAGACCCGATCTTTCCTGGAATACTTTTCCTGCTGAAGATAGCCTGACGCTCAAAACAAAAGAAATTGCTGCTACTGTAAACCTCAAAACAGGCGCCGTTACCTTCCGCGACCTTAGTGGTAAAAAAATATTAAGTGAAAAACCAACAGCAGGAAGGAGTTTTCAATCCGCAGTATTTGATGGCAGGTGCTTTTACAATATTACCCAGACTTTTCAAACTACTGCGGATGATGCCTGGTACGGTCTGGGTCAGCACCAGGATGGTATCATGAACTACCGGGGCCAGCAGGTCACTTTCTTTCAGAACAATACCGAAGTAGGGATTCCATTCCTGGTGTCAGCCAAAAACTATGGCATCCTGTGGGATAATTATTCCCTTACAAAAGCGGGGGATGTGCGGCCGCTTCACCCCCTTTCATCGCTGCAACTTTTTTCAAAAGCGGGCGAGCAGGGATGGCTTACGGCTTCTTACGCTAATGATAAGCGCAAGCCGCAGGAGATAATTACGGAAAGAGCGGAAGACTGCATCAATATGGAATTTTTAGGGGACTCAAAGATCCAGCTTCCCGCAGCTTTTACGCCTGCCACAGGCATGGTAACCTGGGAAGGAAGCGTTGCCAGTAATTTATCCGGTCTTCATCAATTTCACTTCACATTCGGCGGGTCATTGAGGGTTTGGATGGATGGAAAGCTCGTTTTGGATTGGTGGCGAAAAGCCTGGAACCCCGCACCTGCGTTAATTCCTTTCCATTTCAACAAAGGAGAAAAAATACCTATAAGAATTGAATGGATCCCCGAAGGCGGAGAATCCTACCTCTCACTAAAATGGCAGGAGCCATTAACAGAACAGGATCAAAACAGTTTTAGCTTTTCTTCCGAAGCTGGTCAGCAGGTTGATTACTACTTCATCTATGGCAACAACATGGACGAAGTGATTTCCGGCTATAGGACTCTTACCGGCAAGGCTCCTATCGTGCCAAAATGGGCGTTGGGATTCTGGCAAAGCCGCGAAAGATACAAGACAGAGAATGAAATTCTTTCAACGGTCAATGAATTCAGAAAAAGAAAAATTCCTATTGACAATATCGTCCTGGACTGGAGTTACTGGCCGGAAACCAAATGGGGTAGCCAGGAGTTTGATAAGACCCGGTTTCCTTCTCCGGATAGCATGATTGATGTGTTGCATAAAAAATACCACACTCAAATTATGATTTCTGTGTGGCCAAAATTTTATGAAGGGATAACAGCCTATAATGAGTTTGATAAAAACGGCTGGCTCTATAAACGAAACATTGCCGACCGGCAAAGAGATTGGATCGGCAAAGGGTACGTTTCTACTTTCTATGATGCCTTTAACGCTGATGCACGAAACGGTTTCTGGAACCTGATTAACGAAAAACTGTATAAGAAAGGAATTGATGCGTGGTGGATGGACGCCAGCGAGCCGGACATTGTTTCCAACGTTAGTCCGGGAGAAAGAAAGTTGCTGATGACACCTACGGCTTTAGGAAGTTCGGCAGAATTTCTGAATGCGTATCCATTGGAAAATGCAAAAGGAATTTATGAAGGGCAACGTTTAACTGATCCTAACAAGCGGGTCTTTTTGCTAACACGTTCCGGCTTTGCAGGTTCGCAGCGATATGCTGCAACGATATGGAGTGGTGATATCGGCTCCACCTGGCGGGATATGAAAAACCAAATTGCTGCCGGTGTGAATTTCTCAATGTCCGGCCTTCCTTACTGGACAATGGATATCGGCGGATTCGTTGTGCCTGAAAAATTTGAAAAACCTAATCCGGAAAATTTAGAAGAGTGGCGGGAGTTGAATGCACGTTGGTATCAATTCGGCGCCTTTGTTCCGTTGTTCCGTTCACATGGGCAGTTTCCTTATCGTGAGATTTTCAACATAGCCCCGGAAACCCACCCTGCTTATCAAAGTTTTCTCTACTACGACAAACTTCGTTACCGGTTATTGCCCTATATCTATTCATTGGCAGGGGCAGCATATCATGATGATTATACCATCATGCGGGGATTGGCAATGGACTTTTCTGCAGATACAGCCGTCTTGAACATCGGAGATCAATACATGTTTGGGCCGTCGTTGCTAATCAACCCTGTTTATGAATATAAGCAACGCAGCCGCCCGGTGTATTTGCCAAAATGTGCCGGATGGTATGATCTTTATTCGGGGAAATGGTATGCGGGCGGACAAAAAATTATCGCAGATGCTCCTTATGAAAGAATGCCGGTATTTGTAAAGGCTGGCTCTATCCTTCCATTCGGTCCATCGCTCAAATACACATCCGAAAAGCCCGCTGACACCATCAGACTGAACATATATACTGGTGCTGATGCTTCTTTTCATTTATACGAAGACGAAGGCACCAACTATAATTATGAGAAAGGTGCCTTTTCTGTGATTCCATTAAAATATAATGAAGCGGCAAAAACGATTGTCGTTGGTGCAAGGAAAGGATCGTTCAAGGGAATGTTACTCCAAAGGGTTATTCTGATCAATATCATTAAACCTGGCGTAACTACCTCTTTAAAATTTGATGGAAAAAGTGATAAAGAAATTCTTTATAAAGGGGAAAAAATAATGATAAAAATTTAGTTAAGTAAAATGTTTAAAAATATGAAATCAATCAAAACGATTCGCTTGCGACTATTTCTGCTATGGGGAATTTTCATGATATCACTTGCAGGAGGAAGTGTATTTGCTCAGACAATAAAACTAAGCGGTACAATTATTACTCAAAATACTGCAGCCCCGGCGCAAGGGGCAACAATTACTGTAAGAAATACCAACCGCTATGCGACCACTGATGATGGCGGAAGGTTTACCATTGAAGCATCACCCGGTGATGTTCTTGTGATTACCATGGTAGGGTATGTGAAGAAAGAAGTGGTTGTTTCCAGAAGCAACAACGTTATTATCAAACTTGTTCAAAATGTTTCGCAGTTAGATGACGTGGTAGTAATTGGTTATGGTAAGGCAAAACGAAGAGACCTCACAGGCGCAATTTCTTCTGTTTCCGGTGAAGATCTTCGAAGAACACAACCAGCTACTTTCGATCAGGCCCTGCAGGGGAAAGTAGCTGGGGTTGTGGTGCAGCAGGTATCGGGACAACCCGGCGGAGGGGTATCTATTCAGATACATGGTATATCTTCTATAAGTGGCTCTAATTCGCCATTATATGTAATAGATGGTGTTATTATTCCTCCAACAAACGACCCCGGAAATGGATCTAATCCGCTGAATACCATAAACCCTTCAGAAATAGAATCAATTGACGTATTAAAAGATGCTTCTGCTACTGCCATTTATGGCTCGCAGGCAACAAATGGCGTTATTGTTATTACTACCAAAAGAGGCAATGTAGCTCCTCCTCAAATATCTTATGATGGCTATGCCGGTTATCAGCAGATACCCAAAAAACTTCCAACAGTAAATTTGCAACAGCTTGCATCATTTCTCAACGATAGGGCAGTTGTTTGGGGTTTTGATGCGAGGCCGGAATTTGCCAATCCAAAATATTTGGGAACAGGTACCAATTGGCAAAATGAATTATTCCGCAATGCACCAATGCAAAATCATTCGCTTACAATAAACGGTGGTGATGTCAGAACTCAATACTTATTTTCCTTAGGATATTTTGACCAGGAAGGTATTGCCCTTGGTTCTAAATTTCAACGATATTCTGCCCGATTGAATCTGGATAATAAAACAACCAATTGGTTAAAAATAGGAACAAGCCTTCAATTGGCGCATATTGTAGAAAATGTAAATACCACTAATGCAGGGGTAATTGGCAATGCCTTAAGCTTAACCCCCGATATTCCTGTAAAAAATAATGATGGAACCTGGGGAGGTATTACTAATACTTCAGGATGGGTTCAGCCGGTAGCAAACCCCGTTGCTATGGCTCTTATTAATAAGAATATGAATTATAGGTACCAGGTATTTGGTAACGCATATGCCGAAGTAAAATTTACCAATGATTTATCGTTGAGGAATGAGGTTTCCGGGAATTTTGATTTCTCTTCAAATGAAGGCTTTCAGCCACAAACTACTTTCGGAAAATACACCACCCCAAACCCAACTTCGTCTTCATATAGCTCCGGACAAAATATTTATACCGTCGTGCGAAATTATCTTACCTATAACCATTCTTTTGGTAAGAACAATCTAAACGTATTATTAGGACACGAGAATAATTTGAGTACATCTAAAAGTGTTTTTGCAAGCAGGTCAGATTTTCCTTCTAATAGTGTGCAATCCATTTCCAGCGGCGATCCTTCTACTGCAAAAAATGATGGTAGTTATGGTGATGGTGCAGGGGAATCATATTTTGGCCGTATTAACTTTAATTGGTTAGACAAATACTTATTTACAGCAAATGTACGGGACGATGGTTCTGATAAATTTCCGGCGAATGATCGTTGGGTAGTAACGTCTTCCGGTGCATTTGCATGGAAATTGAATAATGAAAAATTTTTTGAAAAAATTAAGGCCATAAATGAATTAAAGTTGCGCCTTGGCTATGGTATAACTAATAACCAGGGTATCCCCAGTAATACCTATGTAACCCAGCTTTCAACAGTTGCCAATGGCTTATCTGGTATTGCACAGTTTCAATCTAATTTGGGAAATCCTTACGTAACATGGGAAAAAACTAAAAATGCCAATCTGGGTTTAGATGGTGCATTCTTTAACTGGAGATTAAATTTTTCGGTAGATTTTTATGACCGCAGAACAAATGGGCTTTTATTAAAAGAACCTTTTCCTGCCTATTCTGGTACTACCACGAATTATTCACCAGGTGCCATGCAGTCGCCTTATGTAAATGTGGGTTCTATCAGCAATAAAGGCGTTGATATCAGAGTAGGAACTACCAATATTAATAGCAAGAATTTTACCTGGAAAACTGATGTTACCGTATCTCATAATATTAATAAGGTTTTAAGTTTAGGCGCTGGAGGAGATGATGCCAGCCTTGTTTCGGGAAACTCAAAAACTGTAGTAGGCAAACCTATTGGTTCTTTTTATGGATATATCTATGATGGCATATTTGCTACTGCCGCAGATTTTAAAACACATGCTTTGCCAGCGGACCAATCAGGAACACCTCGCCCAATTGCAAATGCAGGTGGTGGTATTTGGTATGGTGACCGTATGTACAAAGACTTAAATGGGGATGGTATTATTGATACAAGAGACCAAACGTTTTTAGGTTCACCACTTCCAAAATTCCAATTTGGGTTCAATAATTCAATTAATTATAAAAATTTTGATTTAAATATTTTCTTTAGTGGAAGTGTTGGCAACAAAGTGTATAATCAGTTGCCGGTCTCGCAAACTAACCCTTTAAATAATACCAACTATTTTACAGGAGTATTAGATTATGCTAAAACTGCATTAATAAATCCCAATGGAGATCCTAACGATGTAAACAATGTATATGTTACTAATCCCAATACAAAAATTATTTCGCTAAGAAACGACAATACAAATGAAAATGGGCGTTTTACAAATTTGTATCTGGAAGATGCTTCATTTATTCGTTGTAAAAACATTACCGTAGGGTATAATCTCCCCCAAAATATACTGGCGAAAGCGCATATTTATTCACTTCGGTTATATGCTAATGTGTCTAATGCATTTATAATTACAAAATACACAGGTATGGATCCTGAAGTTGGCTCTTGGAATCCACTACAAGCTGGTTACGATGGGGGCTATTATCCTCAATCAAGGGTATTCACCTTTGGAGTAAACGTTAAATTAACAAAATGAAAAAAATAAGAATGATGAAAAAGTCAAAAAACATAATAATCATTCCTTTGCTGTTGCTTGTGGCAATAGCCGGATGTAAAAAGGGTTATCTCGACCGTCCTTCTCAATCTCAGATTGCTTCTAATAATTTTTATCAAACTACTACCGAAATAAGATTGGCTACTGCCAACCTTTACGGCGGTGCTCCCTGGTGGCAATGGCATAGTAATGGTTTTTTACAATTTGGCGATGTTTTGAGTGGAAATGGAACTACTGGTCAATACCAGGGTACTGATAATAATGAACTTTTTGCAGTAAACCTTTCGGCTTCTAATAGCTATGTGCAAAGTGCATGGACAGGATTATACAATCTTATTGGACAATGCAACAATACGATTCTCGGCATACAACAATACGCCCCTGCTACGGTTTCCGAAACAGATAAAAATGCGGCGATAGCCGAAGCAAGGTTTATACGTGGATTTGCTTATTTTAATTTGGTTTTGCATTGGGGTGCCGTACCTATTGTGGAGGACAATAGCAAGCTGATTGAACACCCCCTGCTTAACCGCATTATTGTATCGGATGTGTACAAATTTGTAACCAACGATCTTACTTATGCAGTACAAAACCTTCCTGCTACTGATGTTGCAGGCAGAGTAACTACCTGGTCGGCACAAGGCATGTTGAGCAAAGTGTATTTAACCATGGCGGGTTTGGGTGGTAATGGCACACGCGACCCGGCTTACCTGGATAGTGCGAAAAAATATGCAGGAAATGTGTGCAAGAATAGTGGCAAGACATTGTACCCCAGTTATTATGATTTGTTTAAAGTACAAAGCAACGACGTTCCCGAAGTTTTATTTGCATTACAATGGGCAGCAGGTACCGGGTATGGCAATGGAAATACGCTCAATAACTATGCTCCAAGCAACACTATTATGCCAAAAAAAGGAGGGGCATGGTCTTCTATGCATCCTACCTACGACTTGTATTTATTGTATTCCGCTAAAGATACGATAAGACGAAAAGCCACCTTTATGGTTAACGGCGATTACTTTCCTGAATTGAATGCAGCGGGTGGCGGTTATACAGCTACTGGTGTAAGTATGAAAAAACATATTATTGGTAATGATATCGATAACAGTTCGCCTCTTATGGATTTATGGTCATCGCCTGAACATGATGCGATGTTAAGGTTAGCCGATGTGTATTTGATATATGCCGAAGCTATTATGGGAAGCAATACTACCACTTCAGATCCCGAAGCCTTATTGTATTTTAACAAGGTGCGTACCAGGGCAGGTGTTGACCCTCTTTCAACCATAACGCTTGATACGCTCCTTAGTGAAAGAAGAATTGAATTTGCTTTTGAAGGACAATATTGGGGGGATTTGGTAAGGCTTTCTTATTGGCAACCAGCTAAAGCTTTGGCTATTATAAATGGACAAAACCGCGCCTTTTTCAATATAACAAATGGAGTTGCTACACCAGATCCCAGTCCTGTTGTGACTGTGCTTCCGGCAACAGCCAGCTCTTTTACACTGCAGATACCAGCAACGGAGTTAACAGCAGATCCAAAATTGGCAGAACCTCCGGTGCCTTATTATTAATTTAATAACGTTTCAATATAATATTATGAACAAAATATTAAATAGTCGCTTACATTTTTTTCCGCTTTTCATAATGATGGTGGCTTTACTGCCGGCTTGTAAAAAAAATATCGGAAATAATGGCCCTGTCATTTCAGATGTCAGGAATTATGCGGCCGATCCAAATGATACAATTTACCATAGTCTCGTAGCTGCAAATCAATGGGTGGTTATTACGGGCCAGAATTTGCAAAATGCAATTCAAATAACCTTTGATGGTGTACCGGCTACATTTAATAACGCCTTATTCGCACCTAACAGCGCTGTCGTTCAGATTCCGACCATTACATTTTCGTCAATTGATACCAGTAAGCTCTATATGATAGTGTATACAACACCGGCCGGTTCAACCACGTTTTCTTTTAAATTAGGACCCGATGCGCCAACCATTACGGCCATTTCCAATGTATTTGCCAACCCGGGAGATTCTGTTTTTTTATATGGTGCAAATTTAGTTCTGGTTCAAAGTCTTTCTTATGCGGGAACCAATATTACCTCGTACAAATCAAACACCGACGGAACTTCTCTTGGTTTTTTAATGCCGGTACAAACACCCACCGACGAGATACTGTTAACTACAAAAGGTGGTTCAGTAGCTTTTAAAATAGTGGCAACACCCACAATCACCGGTGTTTCCAACGAAAACGCTGCCGCCGGCGATTCAGTGTATATTTATGGCACCTATCTTAAAAATATTCAAACTTTTACTTTTGCCGGTACTGAAATTTCTTCGTTTATTTCCTCTGATGATGGAAGTTCCGTAGGTTTCGTGTTGCCTACTATATCGCAGAGTGGTCCTGTTTCCATTACCACACAATTTGGCACGGCTACAACGGCGTACAATGTGAACGATATAGGAACAGGATCAATATCAAATTGGGAGTGGAATGGCAATTTTAACTGGCAATGGTGGGGTGGCGCTACTGTCACAAGCGGTGATCCGAATTCAGGGTGGCCGCCCTATAATCCCGATTTTCCGGGCAATCCGACCCTGTACATGGTGCTAAAAAATGGTATCCTTATAAGTGGTGAGGGGAATACTTATTCTAACTACGCCATTCTTATGAACGCTGCGCAGTGGGTACCTACAGCCAATCTTAATGATCCCATTGGTAACTGGGCATTCAAATTTGAAGTGAGTATCCCTCAGAATTGGAACGGGGGAACAATTGATATTCTAAGTTCCGACAACACATATATAGCCCGATGGGAACCATGGCAAGTTTCTGCGGCTACAACTTTAGCTTATAAAACAAAAGGTTGGACAACAGTAACCATTCCTTTTGCAGCGTTCCGCAAAACAGATCCTACGCTCGGCGAAGGTAAAGGAGCTTCAATGACGAAATTCTCCGATTTATTGGGTTCAACAGGCAACAGCGCATGCACCATATATATACATAACTATAGCACTTCGGCAACAGCAACGGGCTTTTACGGTGCTTTTGATAATTTAAGAGTAGTTAAAATAAAGTAAAACCCAATTTGAAAAATAGCGACTTCTCATATGCAAGCAAAGACCTGCAGGAGTTCAATGCAAATTGAAATATCCTGTAGGTTCTTTTTTGGCCTTGCGTAAATACCAGCACTTGTACCCTGTGATAAAATAAAAATATATACATGAAAACAATTTATTTAAAGATGAAAATGCTTTTATTTCTTTTAGGAACTTTAGTGACTATTTCAGGCGTTTTTTCCTGTAAAAAAACTAATAGTACTCCACAGTTAACACTTTCAAATATAACGGATACTATACCCGCAGAAGGAGGACCTGTATCGATGACATTTAACAGTAGTGCATCCTGGAGTATTGATACTACAGGTGTTGGCTGGCTTCAATTGAGCCAGGTTTCGGGAAAAAGCGGTGACGCAACTATTAATTTATCAGCACCAGCTAATACCACCGGCATTAGCCGAACTGTAATTTTGAATCTTAATACTGCAAATGGTCAGGCCAGGCGAATAACAGTTCTTCAGGCACCAGCAATCTTTCCCTCTTATAATACATCTCCCATTGCTCCCGATGCATTCGGTATGGGCAGCACAGCTATGCAAATAAATGCAAACATTAAAATGGGAATGAATATTTGGAACACCATGGAAGCGCCCGGCGGCGAAACAGGATGGGGTAATCCTGTAATTACACAATCGCTGATTGATACACTGAAAACAGCCGGTTTCAATGCTATCCGTCTTCCAGTTCAATATTGGTGGTCCCATGCCAATCACCAAACCGGAGCAATTGATTCTGCCTGGTTAAACAGGGTAAAAGAAGTGGTTCAATATTGTGTGAATGATGGAATGTATGTACTGCTTAATATTCATTATGATGGTGGCTGGCTGGATTGCACGGCAACTGGTACAAAGTTAGACACGGTAAAGGCGATACAAAAAGCACTATGGGAGCAGATTGCTACTAAAATGCGTGATTTTGATGAGCATGTTATGTTTGCAAGTGCCAATGAGCCAAATGCAAACGATTTGCAAACAAGTATAAACTTACAGAGTTTTCACCAAATATTTATCAACGCGGTTCGCTCTACCGGAGGTAAAAATGTGTACCGTACTTTAGTGCTTCAAGCACCTAGCACATCACTTGATCTGGCAACTTATTTTTCTCCAGGAGCAATACCAGGTATGCCTTATGATCCTACGCCTAATAAAATAATACTTGAATTTCACTGGTACTCTCCTGCTAATTTTTGTATTTTAAGTGGAGATGCCAGTTGGGGAAAAGAGTGGCGTTATTGGGGAACTAATTTCCATTCAATAGACGACACCTTACATAACTCTACGGCAGAGACTGAAGAAGGTTATGTACAGGCAAATATGCAATGGGCTAAGAAAAATTTTGTAGATAAAAACATTCCAGTACTAATTGGCGAATTTGGTGTAGCATACCATGCCAGTAATTGTCCAACCCCGGCAGATTCCATATTGTCTTTAAATTCAGCTGCACATTTCTTTGGAGAAATTGTACGAGATGCCCGTGCCAACGGACTTTCTCCATTTTTGTGGGCTGGTGTAATTAACAGGCAAACTGAAACAATAGATGATACTCAACAGTTAGATTCTTTACGATCAGGAGCCGGGCTTTAAAATAAGTATATTTAGCAATCCTTATATTTTTTAAAAGTTTATTCATAAACTTAGGGAATAGGGATGATGCCCAAATTTTTCTTTAGCCTTATAATGAAGCTCAGATTTTTTTGAAAAAAATAGCGATCATTGGCAAAAGACTGACGGTATATTTTTTTAACTACTAATGAAAGAAAACAAAATTTGAGATGAGAAGATGGATAATGGTGTTTGCAATAATTGTATTAGCTCCAACCGTAATCCTAAGATCACAGGATGTCAGCCGTTTTTTCCCGGAAGGTGAACTAGTTACAACTGGCATATATTATTATCCGGAGCATTGGAACGAAAACCAGTGGGAACGGGATATTAAGAAGATTTCAGAAATGGGTTTTGAGTTTGTTCACTTAGCTGAGTTTGCCTGGTTCAAAATGGAACCCATAGAAGGAAAGTATGAATTTGCATGGCTTGACAAAATAGTAAACCTATGCACAAAGTATAAACTAAAGGTGTTGCTATGTACGCCTTCTGCAACCACGCCGACATGGATGAGGTTAAACTATCCCGAAACATTCGTCATGGATGGCCATTATATCCGTGGCGAGAATGGCACACGGGGATTGGGTTCTATCGTAAATTCAAAGTATCGCAGTTTTGTGAAAAGGATTGTAACGGAAATGGCTAAGCGCTACGGGCAAAATCAAAATGTGATCGGGTGGCAACTCGATAATGAGCCTGATGCCAAACCGGATTATAGTCTTTCTTCGCAGGAAGCTTTCAGAACATGGCTAAAGAATAAATACAAAACCATTGACGTCTTAAATGCTGCGTGGGGAACTGCTTTCTGGAGCCAGTGGTTCAATAATTTTGACCAGGTTATTATTCCTAATACGAACTTAGTCGGTTGGTGGGGTAATAATCCCCATGCGTTGCTTGATTTTAAGAGATATTCAGCAGATGCCCAGGCAGCTTTTCTAGATTTCCAGGCAGGCATATTGCGGAATCATGTTTCAAAGAACCAATACATCACAACCAACTATACCGCAGTTTGCACAGGCGCTGATCCACGGCGAACAAAGAAACTCGACTTTGCCACGTATACAGCCTATCCCAACGGTGGAAGTGATAATATCGGTGAACTTGGTTTTCGTTTGGGAAACAGTAAGGCCATTCTCTTTGCATCTGAATATTATAAATCGGTTGGCAGTGTATCCGGGGTGATGGAAATACAGCCCGGCCCGGTAAACTGGGGGAGTTATAATCCACTTCTTTTACCTGGCACCGTGCGCATGTGGTTGTACCACAGTTTTGCTGCGGGCGGAAAGCTGGCTTGTTCCTACCGTTTTCGTCAAATCAATTATAGCGCTGAACAGTATCACTCCGGAATAATAAAAACGGATGGGGTAACACCTTCACCCGGTGGAGAAGAATACATGCAATTCATGAAAGAAATTTCTGAATTGCGTAAGCAATATAAACCCGGAGCTAAGATGCCCGAGAAACTCGCGGCACGATCAACAGCGATTGTCTGGAACCTCGAAAATTACTGGAGCATTGACAGGCAAAAACAAACCTTTCAATGGGATACCTGGAATTACCCTATAAAATTCATGGAAATAGCCAAGTCATTCGGGGCTCCTGTAGATGTAATACCCGAAACAGCCGATTTGGCGAAATATAAATTTGTAATTGTTCCGGCTTATGAAATGGTTGACTCAGCATTAGTAAAAAGATGGACTGATTATGTTTCTAACGGCGGCCACTTAATTATCACTTGCCGCACAGCAACCAAAGACCGCAGGGGACATTTTTGGGAGGGTGAAATGGCTGTGCCACTATCCGGGCTCATCGGCGCTCACATTGAAGCTACCGATATGCTTTCATCTATTGGTAAAGGCGATATCCTCATGAATTCAAATCATTATTTGTGGAATAACTGGGCGGATTTGCTTGTACCTGATAATAACACCGAAGTGTTGGCAACATACGACAATCAATTTTACAAAGGAAAGGCCGCTGTTGTAAGGCATAAGGTAGGTAAAGGAACCGTAACATATATCGGGGCAGATACGGATGATTCGAAACTGGAAAAAGATATTTTACACGATATCTATACTAATGCCGGTGCTAACGTTGAGGACTATCCGCAGGGAGTGTATGTTTACTGGCGGGATGGTTTTTATGTCGCGGTAAATTATTCTTCGGATAATTATACAATGAACATTCCCGGAACTTCCAAAATTCTTGTTGGTGAAAAAATATTGAAACCTGCCGGCGTGCTGGTGTGGAGTGAATAATAATTAAATAATAAAACAGAAATCATGCAGATGAAAAAAGCGCTTTTGTTATTATGGATGTTTCAAGTTTCTGTTGCGATACATGTGATGGCGCAAAGAACAATTACTGTTGATTACAATAAAACATCCGGGAAGCTAAATACTTTTTTCAATGAATGCGTGGGCGCAGGAAGAGCAAATGAAGGACTCAGGGCAGACTGGCAAAAGCAACTTGCCTACGTACGAAAGGAGTGCGGCTTCAAATACATCCGCATGCACGGTCTTTTAACGGATGATATGGCCGTCTATACAGAGGATGCCAAAGGCAACCCGGAATACAATTATATGTATGTTGATGTGTTGTTTGACTTCCTGCACAGCATCGGCATGAAACCATTTGTGGAATTGGGATTTATGCCAAATGCACTGGCGAGTGGCAAGCAAACTATTTTCTGGTGGAGAGGAAATGTAACGCCTCCCAAAGATTATGACAAATGGGCTGGTCTTATCGGTAATCTTGTTCAGCATTTTACTGAAAGATATGGGGCTGACGAAGTAAAGACATGGTATTTTGAAGTATGGAACGAGCCCAATCTTTCTCCTGGTTTCTGGACAGGCACGCAACAAGATTATTTTAAGTTGTACAAATATGCTGCGCAGGCAGTTAAAAGTGTGAACAAAGATTATCGTGTTGGCGGACCGGCCACGGCAGGAGCAGCATGGGAGCCTGAAATGATTGAGTATTGCAAAAAGAATAATGTTCCTATAGATTTTATCAGCACTCACTCCTACGGTGTGAAGCAAGGTTTTTTAGATGAATATGGAAATTCCGGTACCGTGTTAGCAAAAGAAGAGTTTGCCGTTAGCGGGGATGTGTTGCAGTCACGAAAAGAAATTGCCGCTTCATCTATACCCAACCTTGAATTGCATTACACCGAATGGAGTTCTTCATATACTCCTGCAGACCCTATCCATGACAGTTACCATGAAGCATCCTATGTTTTACAAAAATTAAAACAGGTTGGCGATGCGGCCAACTCTATGTCGTATTGGGTGTTTACAGATATTTTTGAGGAACCCGGTCCTCGTTTTACTCCTTTTCACGGCGGCTTTGGAATGCTCACCATCCAGGGCATTAATAAGCCGGTATTTTATGCCTATAAGTTTTTGAACAAGTTAGGAAGTACTGAATTGATGAATAAAGATTCCAATTCATGGGCTTGCAAAGATTCATCAGGAAATATCCAGGTACTGGCCTGGGATTTTACCAATACACTTCCGGACTCAGTTAATAACCAGCAATATTATATCCGCGACCTGCCATCAAAATCAAAAGGGAAACTAAAGATCAATATTGAAAATGTGCCGGAAGGTATGTATGCTGTAGAGGTTTATAAAGTAGGCTATCGAAGCAATGATGCTTATGCTACTTTTTTGTCAATGGGTAAGCCTGCGCAGTTAAACAAACAGCAGGTAGAAGAAATAAAAAAACAAAATGATGGTTCACCCGTGTCCAGGGAATTCATTACCGTCAAAGAAGGACAACCATTTTTAAAAGAACTGGATTTGCGTGAAAACGATGTTTACTTTGTTAAGCTGATAAAATTGTAAAGTTGCTTAGACGTAAGACTTATTTTTCATCCCCCCCAAAAATTAAACAAAAATCAATGAGATTTTCATTTAAGTGCTTATACATTGTGACTGTAATTCTTTTCTGTTCAATTGCAAGTGTGTATTCTCAGCAACTTTATGTTGGCGCCAATTATCACCCCCATGATGATAAGAACATTGAGAAGATAAAAAAAGATATTCAGTTGATGAAAGATGCAGGATTTAAAGTTGTGCGAATGGGACATCTTGCGTGGGACAGCTACGAACCATCTGAGGGCAAATTTGATTTTGCCTGGTTTGATAAAGTTATGGATATGATGAATGATGCAGGAATCAAAGTACTCTTGGACATTGCAATAAGACCAGCGCCAATATGGCTGCATCACAAGTATCCTTCAATTGATGTTGTTGATGCTAAAGGAAACAGGCTTTATCCAAATCACCGCTACATGGAAGATGTTGGTGATCCCATTTATCAAAAATATGCTGTGCAATATGCGGATACCCTCACTAAACATTATGGAAAATATCCTGCATTGATTGCATT
Organism: uncultured Chitinophagaceae bacterium; assembly: GCA_963792025.1. Lineage (GTDB taxonomy): Bacteria > Bacteroidota > Bacteroidia > Chitinophagales > Chitinophagaceae > Ginsengibacter. The sequence goes on from CAWBUS010000001.1 coordinate 267,896, forward strand.
TGGAATAGATAACGAGTCAGGCGATGGACCTATTTCATATTCTGAAACTGTTAGAAAAAGATTCATTGTATGGCTAAAGAAAAAATATTCCACTCTTGATAATCTAAACAAAGCATGGGCAACTCAACGATGGTCGAGAAGGCTGAATCTATTCGATGAAGTTGGTCTTCCGGTTGCAACGCATACTACCGATGTTCCCGAACGAATGCTTGATTTCAGGCGTTTTGTTTCTGATGAAGTCAACCAGGTTCTATTTAAAGTTATTGATAGAGTAAACGCCAATGCACCAAATGCATTAGTTAATACCAATGCCTGGTACTACAGTGCAATGAAATATTTCGATTACACACAAATTGCCTACTCAGGTAAAATGACCCGTGAAGGCTGTGGCTTTTATCCGGGAAATTCTTTAACTACTAATTGGGGTGTTATGAACGCTTTGTTTGGAATTTCCCGCATTCAGTTTGAAAGCACAAATCCGTTCTGGTGCACTGAATTTACCACAATGACGGCTGTTCCTAATTCAATTCGCAAGTCCGCTTATGCAACACTCATGTACGGCAACCAAATGGTTTGCGGATGGACATGGCAAAGCATGCATAGTGGAGAAGAACAATATCTTGAAGGAATGGTTGACTGGGATGGAATTCCTAATCGCAAATACGATGAATACAAAAAAATTGCTACTGAATTTAAAAAGATAGAAAAATATTTTCCTTATAAACCGAAGGCAGAAGTAGGAATGGCATTCTCTTTTCCCAGCCAGATTGCAAGCGCTTATTTTCCTGAGAAACATGATGAACAATTGCAAGCCTGCTTCAATCTTTTTTATCAACGCAATATGGATGCTAACGTTGTAGAAATAGGCAAAAGTTCATTGCAGTACAAATTACTTTTTGTGCCCGGCGTTGCTGTGATGGATGAAACAACGGCAAATAAAATCCGCGAGTTTGTACACAATGGCGGTACGGTTGTTATGACGAGCAATTCTGCAATTGTTGATGAAACAGGAAAAGTATTTTCTTCAACTCATCCCGGTCGCTTAAATGATGTTTTCGGCATACGTGTTGGAAGTTATATAGAAACGGAAATGTTTAACGAAATTTCCAGAAAGGATTATAAAGGGAAGAAAATTGAAGTTAATTACAAAGGGAAAACCATTCGTGCTGAATCAACAAGGTTTGATGTGATTGAATCGAAAGGTGCAGAGGTGCTTGCGAGCATTACAAGCTTAGATAAAGATCGTCCAATCATTACTTCAAATAAATATGGAAAAGGCAAAGCTATTTATGTTGGTCTTCCCGCAAGTGGCCCTGTGCTTGACCCTTTACTTGATGATTTAATAAATGAGCTTGGTATTAAAAAGGGACCTGAAGTACCTGCTGGCGTGATGGCAAGGCAGATTGATAACAATCATTATTTATACCTGAATGTAACGGGTGAGCCAAAGGAAATACCGATGAACGGAAAATCAAAGAGTATTCTTTTTGATAAAAGTTACACCGGCAATTTTACTATTGCACCATACGAACCGGAGTTTATAGAAGTAGAATAAGTTTTGTTTTTCTTATCCTCCTGGCTAAACGTTTTGAAAATCATAAATTACCATTGTAACATAGCCGGGGCTATTTCAATGAAATTATTTAGTTTTTAGAAATTATCAAAGCATGAATCGGCGAATAAAAAGATTGGTAGCATTCTCGGGTATTTCATTTTTGCTGTTGGTTCTTTCTGTGGTTGGACGAACACAAAATCTGCAACCGGTAGCTTCCGGCGAAAGAGTCAAAGAGAATTTTGATTTTAACTGGCAATTCCACAAAGGAGATATAACGATAAAGAAAATTGTGAAAGCCGGCGGGCAAGGCGGAATAACAGATGCTAATGTAAAAGTTATCGCCAGCCCCGATACCGTAATAGAATATAAGGATATCAACAGCTACAAAATATTTCATCCTGCCGATTGGAAGCTGTTGAACTTGCCCCATGACTGGGCTGTTGAAGGAAGTTTTGTTTTTGATAACACTATGGGCAACCAGCCAGGCGTAAGCGGGTATTTACCAACTGGAATTGGTTTTTACAGAAAGGAGTTTGAAGTCCCGGAAACAGATAAGGGCAGAAAAATCTCCATTGAATTTGATGGAATTTTCAGAAATAGTACTGTTTGGGTGAACGGGCATTTATTAGGAAACCATCAAAGCGGTTATACACCATCAAACTACGACCTCACCGATGTTTTGCGTTATGGTAATGAAGGAAAGAATGTAATACTTGTGAAAGTCGATGCCAGTGAGTACGAAGGCTGGTGGTATGAAGGTGCGGGCATTTACAGGCATGTATGGCTTATTAAAACTGACAGGCTACATGTTGACAGGTTCGGCACCTATGTTACTACGCCGTCAATTTCTAATGAAGCAGCAGCAGTGAAAATCAAAACGAAAATTCAAAACGAATACAACGCAATTAAGAATGTTACGCTCATTTCAAAAATTGTAAACAATAAGGGCGATGTTCTGGATACAAAAACAACATCTCAAATTGTACAGCCACTCAGCGAAATTGAAATTGAACAAATCGGCACAATAAAAAAACCTTTGCTTTGGTCGCCTGAAACGCCAAACCTTTACAAAGTGCTGACTGAAGTTTTTGAAAACGGTAGAGTAGCAGATAGGTATGAAACCATGTTTGGTGTAAGGGCGATTGAAATTAATCGCAATGGGGTATTCCTGAATGGAAAACTTTATCCTGTCAAAGGAACCTGCAATCACCAGGACTTTGCAGGAATAGGAGTTGCGCTGCCAGATAAAATCAATTGGTACAAATTAAAATTGCTGAAAGAAGTTGGCAGCAATGCGTATCGTTGTTCCCATCATCCGCCCACTCCTGAGCTATTGGACATGTGTGATAGTATGGGGCTGCTGGTGTTAGATGAAAACCGTTATTTATCCAGCAGTGAAGAAGGATTGAAAGATTTGTCCACCATGTTGTACCGGGACAGGAATCACCCATCCATATTTATGTGGAGCATGGAAAACGAAGAATGGATACAGGGAACGGTAACGGGTACACGCATTTTGAAAACAATGGTTGAAACAACGCATAAAATAGATCCTAACCGCCCGGTAACGGCAGCTATGAACCACGGAAGAAACGAAGGAGGCTATAGTGATGTACTGGATGTGGTTGGATATAATTATGGCGATAAAGGATTGGCTTACGTAAAAGATCACGAGAAATATCCGGATCGTGTCATCTTCTCAACTGAATCCACAAGTTTTGTTTCTACCCGGGGAGAATACGTAGACAACCATGATAAGGGTTATGTTTCAAATCTCAAGAAATGGGAACCCAACTGGGGGCCGTTTCCCGGTGAAGATTGGGCGGATATTGTTAAGTATCCTTTTTTGGGCGGGACCTTTGTCTGGGCAGGTTTTGATTATCGTGGTGAACCAACTCCTTACCGATGGCCCTGCGTAACTTCTCATTTCGGTATCATGGATATTTGCGGTTTTCCTAAAGATGGATATTTTGCTTACAAAGCGGCATGGACAAATACTCCGGTGGTACACATTTTTCCGCATTGGAACTGGCCGGGAAAAGAGGGCGACAGTATTAAAGTACACTGTTATACTAATTGCGACGAAGTTGAATTATTTTTAAACGGAAAAAGTATCGGAAGGCAAAAAGCGGTACCCAATACAAAATTGATTTGGGGATTGATTTATAAACCCGGCAAACTGGAAGCAAGAGGATATAAAGCTGGAAAACTTGTAACAAAAGATATTGTTGAAACAACTACAGCGCCTGCACAAATAAGTTTGAATAGTGATTCTTATCAACTGACAGCGGATGGTTGTGATGTTGCCGTTATAAGAGTTGCAATAAAAGATGCCAAAGGCAGAATAGTTCCGACTGCCGATAATCTTGTTAAGTTCTCAATCGAAGGACCGGGAAAGATCATTGGTACGGGTAATGGGGATCCGAGCAGTCATGAACCTGACAAGGCAAGTCAGCGCAAAGCCTTCAATGGATATTGCTTGATACTTGTTCAAACTGATAAAATTGCAGGGGGTATCCGGTTAAAGGCAACATCCGGAACACTTAAGGGTACGGAGATAATTCTTAAGTCAGAATAATATGTTTTATGTTAGTGAATATACCTGATGAATAAAATAAAGACAACAATTATTGCATTTATCTTTCTGCTGCCGATGCTATGGCCTGCAGGGTTGTTTTCGCAAACGAATCTATATGTATCCCAAAAGGGGAACAATGCTGGTTCTGGAGCACGTAATAGGCCATTTGCTACAATACAAAAGGCTATCGAAGCAGCCCGCAAAACGCGTGGACCTGTATTAATTAAACTTTTTGGAGGTACTTATAATATAGTGCGGCCTGTTGTTTTCACATCCGCTGATTCCAGGAAAGCAAACGAACCACTTACTATAACAAGTGTCGAAAATCAGAAAGTAATTATCAGCGGAGGAGCGCCATTAAAAAATTTGAATTGGAAAGAATATAAGAATGGTATCTGGCAAACTACAATTCACCAGGATTTGATTTTTGATGAACTGTTCGTCAATGGGCAATTACAACGGATGGCCCGTTATCCCAATTATGATTCCAATGCACATTATTACGGAGGTACTGCAGATGATGTACTTTCTCCCGAACGGATAGCGCATTGGAAATCGCCGGCGGGTGGGTATGTGCATGCCTTACATCCCGCAGAATGGGGAGATGTTCACTATGTTATCAAAGGCAAAAAAGCAAACGGAGAACTTATACTTGAAGGCGGCTGGCAAAACAACCGGCCCATGGGCATGAACAAAAAATACCGTTTCGTAGAAAATATTTTTGAAGAATTGGATACCGTTAATGAATGGTATTACAATAAAGAAACCAAAACACTTTATTATTATCCCCCCAAAAATATTGATCTCGCAACCGCAAAATTTGAGACTCCACAGATCGTTGATTTATTCGAATTCAACGGCGCTGAAAAAACGCCGGTAAGCAATATCAACATTGATGGGTTGACACTTACTCAAACACTGCGAACGTTTATGCAGAATAAGGAACCTTTGCTTCGCAGCGATTGGACTATTTACCGTGGCGGTGCGGTGCTATTTGATGGAGTCGTGAATTGTTCTATAAAAAATTGCACCCTCACAAAGCTTGGTGGCGACGCGGTTTTCTTTAATAAATTCAATCGCAATTGTGACGTGTCAGCATGCTTATTTTCTGAAATTGGCGCCAGCGCTGTTTGCTTTGTTGGTGATCCCAATGCAGTACGCTCTCCGAGCTTTCAATACAGTGAATTTGTACCCTTAACACAAATAGATCGTACGCCGGGTCCCAAAACAAATAACTATCCTGCTATTTGTTTGGTATTTGATAACCTTATGTTCGACCTGGGATTAATTGAAAAACAATCGGCGGGTGTTGAACTTTCCATGTGTCAAAGTATAACCGTTAGCCATAATAGCATCTATGATGTTCCGCGTGCAGGCATTAACGTTAGTGAAGGAACCTGGGGCGGTCATATTATCGAATATAACGATGTCTTCAATACAGTGAAGGAAACCGGCGATCACGGTTCTTTTAATTCGTGGGGGCGTGACCGTTACTGGCATCCCAACAAGAAGATACTTGACTCTATTGTGGCAACCAACGTTGATCTTGCATTACTCGATGTGGTTAAGCCTATCACCATCCGCAACAACCGTTTCCGTTGCGATCACGGTTGGGATATTGATCTGGATGATGGATCAAGCAATTACATTATTTACAACAATCTTTGTTTGAATGGTGGAATAAAACTTCGTGAAGGCGTGAATCGTGTTGTTGAAAACAATATCATGATCAATAATTCATTTCATCCGCATGTTTGGTTTCGTAACAGCAATGACGTGTTCAGGCGCAATGTTGTTTCATCATCGTATATGCCAATCGGCATTACTGTTTGGGGAAAGGAAATTGATTATAATGTTTTCCCGGATTCAGTTTCCCTTAAAGCAGCATGGAGCAATGGAACTGATAAACATTCTGTCTGCGGTCCTCTAAATTTTGCAGATCCAAAGAAAGGAGATTTTCGTCTGAAGGATGGTTCTGTTGCTTTTACAACCGGTTTTAAAAATTTTGCAATGGACAGCTTTGGTGTTGTTTCGCTGCGGTTGAAAGCCCTGGCTAAAAAACCGATATTTCCCGCTGTTATTGCACTTGACAAATTGGATGATAAGCCGGTCATTGATTTTATGGGTGCCAAAGTGAAGAACCTGGCTACACTTGGCGAACGCTCAGCAACAGGGATGGATGATACAAGAGGCGTATTGGTTGATAGAGGTAATACCCGGTTCAGTTGCTGCTAAATTTTTGCAGGTGAATGATGTGATCTTATCATTCAATAATCAACAAGTAAACAAACTCAGAGACCTGCTCGAAGCACGAATGTCGGTGATAGGATCAGGTACGGAAATATTGATCTTTCGTAACCAGGAAGAGATAAAGATGCACGTAGAATTGAATGGAGAGAAATAAACTTTAACTGAAAAAAACAAACATTAAAACATTATGACAAGGTTTCGTTTCATGGGAATACTGCTCTGTGCCTGTATGACTAACTTCTCGTATGCCCAGACAAAAGCTCCCGCTCCATTTGGTCCTGTCCCATCGAAAAATCAGATGAGATGGCAGAAAATGGAATATTATGCATTTGTACATTTTTCGTTAAACACCTACACTGATCAATCCTGGGGATATGGAAATGAAGATGTGAATTTGTTCAATCCAAAAGACCTGGATTGTCGTCAGTGGGCACGGATCTGCAAGGAAGCCGGTATGAAAGGAATCATCATTACCGCAAAACATCACTGTGGTTTTTGTCTCTGGCCATCGAAATACACGGAGTATTCTGTAAAAAATGCTCCGTGGAAAAATGGCAAAGGAGATGTGATAAGAGAAATGGCCGATGCGTGTAAAGAGTATGGCTTGAAATTAGGTATCTATTTATCTCCATGGGATAGAAATAGTCCGGATTATGGCAAGCCCGAATACATCACTTATTTCCGAAATCAACTCACAGAGCTTCTTACCAATTACGGACCCATTTTCGAAATATGGTTTGATGGCGCCAATGGCGGTACCGGCTATTATGGTGGCGCTAATGAAAACCGGAAAATAGACCGCAATACGTATTACGACTGGAAGAATACCTACAAACTGGTCCGCAAACTGCAACCCAATATTGTTATCTGGAACGATGGAGGAGACCGGGCTGATTTGCGCTGGGTGGGAACTGAAGGAGGCGCTGTTGGCGAAACAAATTGGAGTTTGCTTGACAGTACAGGTGATGTGCCTTACGATATGTTGCACTACGGAGTAGAAAACGGTAACGCATGGGTGCCGGCAGAAGTAAATACTTCCATTCGCCCGGAATGGTTTTATCATCCATCGGAAGATAGCCGTGTAAAAACATTACCTAAATTGATGGAAACATATTACAATTCCATTGGGCACAACGCTACATTATTACTCAACTTCCCGATTATGCCGAACGGGTTGATCAATGAAAGAGATGAAAAAGTTGCATTGGAATTTGGCAAAGCAATGAAAGAAGCGTTTGCCGTAAATCTTGCAGGAAATAAAGAAAGCAACTGCCACCAATGTTCGTGGCAACAGTAAAAAATTTGGAGCTGACAAAACCGTCGATAATGATAAAAATACTTATTGGGCGACAAATGATAATGTAAAAACGGCTTCACTTACAATAGATATGGCGAAGCCAACAACGTTCAACCGTTTCCTGACGCAGGAATATGTCAGGTTGGGGCAACGGGTAAAAGCGTTTACCCTTGAGGCGTTAGTTGATGGTAGTTGGAAAGAAGTAGCCAGTGCAACAACGATTGGGTATAAACGCATTCTTGTTTTCCCCAGTGTAACAGCAACAAAAATTCGTTTTAATATTACCGATTCTAAAAGTTGTCCCGTTATTTCCAACATCGGTATTTATAATGCACCGCAGATTTTGACTGCGCCTTCTATTATCCGAAATCAATCCGGTGAAATAATAATTACCCCTGCAGATAAAGAATCAGATGTGTATTACACATTAGACGGCAGTGATCCAACTCCGAAATCAAAAAAATATACCAGAACGTTGCAAACAGAAGGAAAGTTGGAGGTGAGAACTATCGCCTACGATCCTGCTACAGCCAAGAGCAGTCCTGAGAGCAATGAACAATTTGATATCTCAAAGAAAGGATTGGAAAATTATCGGGATAGAAGATAAAAAGGCTTATGCAGTTTTGGACGGGGATCCCTCTACTTCATGGCATCAGCCAAAGGGAACAAAGCTGCCTTCGGACTTGGTCATTGATCTGGGGAAAAAAGAAAATCTTACCGGTTTCAGGTACTATCCCGACGAGGAGTTTATGGGGCCCAGGCATCATTACCAATTACCAGTTTTATGTTTCAGGTGACAATAAAGAATGGAAACTGGCAGATGAGGGTGAGTTTTCGAATATTAAAAACAATCCTTTGTGGCAAACTAAAAAATTTGCAAAAGTGAAAGCCCGGTATATTAAATTAAAGGCTTTAAAGAATACAGAGGATAATGATAATATAGGGTATGCAGAAGTGGATGTGATTACGGAATGATGGATATTGAGTAAAAATTAATTTAACTAAATCTCTGCAGGAGCTCGTTTTGTCCACATTTCCTTTTATGAAATGATAGTGGTAACAAAAGCTATGTAGAGGAATCATAATTAACCGATCTCCTTTGGTTGTTTTTACACGCATGAAATTATCATTAACGATGTTGTGTTTGTTAACCTGAGACCAATCAACTATTAAGTTAATGGAATGCTTTGCTGCATTGAGTTATAGAGGTTAAATTGAGTAAATATAAGCCAAGTAACGTAAGTAATGTTCAGTTCCTATCTTGAGCACCTATTAAGATCCTAAATTGATAACTGATGAAGTAAAATCGCTGGCTTTTGCTCTCTTATAATCATCATAAGTTTTGAATGTAGCTGTTACAAAATACAAATCGTCATGAACAAATACAGGATAGTGGGCTATAATTTGTTCAGGCCTATCATAAAGATAGACCCCGCTTTTATCAGTACTCGCTACTTTTTCTTCATTCCAACTACTAAATCCTATTACTATTCCATCTTTTGTCCATGTAAAAATATAACGGCGATCTTCTAAACCGTCAATATCCACATACGCAATAAGCTTATCCCTGCAAACTGATACTGCGTAAACCACAGGTAAGAAGCGGTTAAAGGGTCAACCAATAAAAATCCACCGATCTGTGGGTTATACATACGGAAGCTATAATCAAAATTATTCCCATCTATATTCTTATCATTTTCCTTTCCAGTAAACCCGTACCTGTAATTCGTATTAGCAATATAATAATTTACTATGCCACTACTGTCATTTCCAATTTTATTTCACTAATTGTAGAAAGGGCATTTCCTAAATGATTAGTTGATTCATAATTTGTGCTTCCTGCCATTAAACTATTATATACCAGCCTGTTATAACAATCGGCAGTATTGGACGCCAAAAAAAATGAGACGATACACTAATGGCGAAAAGATGGTGAAACTTTTAGTGAATCCACCAAAAACAAAAAAGCCGTTAAAATATTGATTTATAATATGTTAACGGCTAAATAAAGCTGTAGGGGGAGGGATCGAACCTCCACGAGGCAGTTAGCCGTAGCACAAAGTTCAGTGGTCGACCCTGGTCGATGTCTTATTGCTAAAACAACGGCTCTATGCTATGTTTATCCTGTTATCCTCACCCCCGAGACAAGGGGGCATGTCTGCCAAAAATTTCATCACCCCACAATTTTTAAGAACTTAATAATGCAAATCTAATATAGTAAGCCTTATTAAAAAAATATTTTAAATATATTTGCATAAAATATAGAAATTATTCAATAAAATGTTTATTTTTATAAAATAAATTCAAAATAAAAACTTATTATGGCATCTAAGTTAAACCTCGACAAACTCGACCTTCAGATCATTCAGGAAATGTTGCAAAATGCAGAAACGCCTTATGCAGAACTGGGTAAAAAACTCTTTGTCAGCGGCGGTACGATTCATGTTCGTATAAAAAAGCTGGAAGAGTTCGGCATCGTCAAAGGTAAAAAACTAAATGTAAATTTAAAACAGTTGGGATATGATATCACAGCTTTCGTTGGAATCTTCCTCGAAAAAAGTTCACTTTATGATTCCGTGGCCACCGAGCTCGAAAAAATTCCCGAAATTGTACGGCTTAACTATACAACCGGCAATTATAGCATGTATATAGAAATTGTTTGTAAAGACATTAACCAGCTCCGTTATGTATTGCACGACGAATTGCAAAAGATTAAAGGAATCGAGCGAACTGAAACTCTGATTTCTCTCGAAGAAAGTTTCAACCGGAGTGTATTGGTGGCTAAAGATGTAAGCTGATATTTTGAAAGGAGGTCGAAATTATGATGAATGGTTGTATGCTACTTGCAACTGACGTCTTGTAAATTCCCGCTATCCTCTCACATCTAAGGCATCCCTTAGTCCGTTACCAAGAAGATTGAAAGCAAGTACCAAAATCATAATTGCTATTCCCGGAGCAATGGCAAGGGTTGGGTTATGTGTAATGATAAAATTATAGTTTTCTTTAATCATTAAACCCCAGCTTGGGGTAGGAGGTTGCACCCCAACTCCAAGAAAGCTAAGGCCCGCTTCAATTATAATGGCACTCGCAAAATTAGAGGCCGCAATTACAATTACCGGTCCTAAAACATTTGGTAAAATATGCCGTATAATAATCCTTATGTTTTTAAGTCCAAGAGCCCTTGCAGCCTGTATGTATTCCATTTCACGCAACGACAATACCTGTCCTCTTATTGTTCTTGCAACGTTTACCCACATGGTAAGTCCAACAGCAATAAATATTTGCCAAAAACCTTTACCCAACGAAAGGGTAATTCCGAAAACTAAAAGTAATGTGGGCATACTCCATATCACATTAATCAGCCACATAATAATATTATCAACTCTACCTCCAAAATAGCCAGCTACAGCGCCTAAAATAATTCCTATGCTCAGTGAAATGAGAACTGTTATAAGACCAACGGCAAGGCTTACCCGAACTCCCACAATCAGGCGACTTAAGATATCACGACCAAATTTGTCTGTGCCCAACCAGAATGTCTTTGAAACTACATAGTTCTTATCGGCTAAAACATTTTTTGAAAAGGCTTCTCTTTCCTGGACGCCTTCATCAATATATTTTTCAATTATAACTGAGTCTGTGGTTTCTTTAAAACTATTTACTGGGACAAATAGCCACTGATCTTCCTTGCCAAAAAGTAATTGGTTAAAAAAGCCGGGCGATGAAATTTTTTTTTCTTTATTGACTCTTAAAAACAATTGTCTGAAACCCGGTTTACGGGCCTGTATCTCTACCACCTGCCTGTCAGCATTGGGAGTGGAATCTGTCGAAATGAAGTAGGCAAAAATTCCCATCAACACGCAAATGCAAATAACCACCAGTCCAATCATAGCGCCTTTATTTTTCTTTAGTCGCTTCCAGGCATTTTGTGAAAAAGAAAATGATTCATTCATTGTTAATAATATTTCAATGGATCCTTATTTAACCTTTCTTTCCTTCCAGGTATAAGATCCAAATTTACCCAACCATCCCGCAACCAATGTATAAATAACATGAAATGGCTGGGAAGGGATAAACCACCAGAGTAATTTTTGCTTTCCAAAAAATTTGGCGACAGGAAAAAGGAATAACAGTTCTGTAATTGTTTTCACCGCAAATAAAACCAGCAATAAATAAAAAGCTTTCAGGTAAAAGAAGGAATAAACTAGCCATAAAAAATATCCAGGCATTCAGGAAATACACCACGAAAAGAACAGATGTAATTTTTATGTCGGGGTATCTGTCAGCCTTACTCGCCCAGCGAATTCTCTGGTTTATAAATTCTTTAATGTTTTCTGACGGTTGCGTTTGCACTATTACGTTAGCTGATTTAATATATCCTATTTTACCGGGATATTTCTTTTCAATTTTATGCATCAGCAACATATCATCGCCACTGGCAATATTGTCAATGCCTTCAAAGCCGTCCACTTCATGAAAAGCGTTTTTTTCATATGCCAGGTTGGCGCCGTTACACATATTGTGTAGCTTTTTATAAACAGATGCGCCGGTAATTCCCTGCAACGACCATAAAATCAAGCGACTGAAATATCTTAAAAAATTTTTTAAACGATGAATCATCTGATGACAGGATCTGCATACGACAACGGGCGCCGCTATAAAAACTGAACCTGTGTCTTCATAAAAAGAAGCGATTGTGGTAAGCCAACTTGGTTGAACAATGCAATCTGCATCAGTGGTTACTATTAAATTTCCTTTTGCCAAGCTAATGCCGGTTTCAATTGCTTTCTTTTTATAAGAATTCAGACTATTGCCTTTATCAAAATCGCCGAAGTTTATTAAGTGTAATATTGTTTTGTTTAAATGAATTGACAATATCTGCTAGTTGAATCAATTGAATGATCATCCACAACTATAATTTCGAATAAATTCGTAGGATAAGTTTGCTTCAGAATAGATTCAATACAAGGCCCGATATTTTTTTCTTCATTTCTTGCGGCAATAATTACTGAAACTAAAGTCGTGTTTTCTGAATTCTTTACTACAGGAGGTCGAATGTCTTTATCTGTATTCCAGCTTTGCCTGTAATAAATAATAAGAATAGCATAGGGAATTAACAGTAAAAGAGATATCGATAAAAAAATCATGAAATAGATTTACTACTGCATTTTACAATTATTTAATGCAGTGTTGGCAAAAATAAATTTTTTGAATTCAAACGAATTTGTAGATTTGTGTAGTTGCATAAACAACTATATGCCAAACAACCAATTTAAAAGAGGAGAATTATATAGCTTTATTACAGGTAAAGCATCCACGGCGATTGCAAGACGATTGCAGAAAAATTTTAAGCAATCCGGAATGGAAATAACGATTGAACAATGGAGCGTGTTGTATCATTTGTGGAAGCAGGAAGGCCAAAGCCAGCAGCAGTTATGTGATGCCACCTTTCGAGATAAGCCAAGTATAACAAGATTGGTAGATAATCTTGAAAAACAAAAGCTGGTGAAAAGAGTTCCTTCCAAAGAAGACCGGAGAATTAACCTGATCTACTTAACAAAAGAAGCCTTGAATTTGCAGGAAAAAACTATGGAACTCGCAAATAAAACGCTGAACGAAGCGTTGGATGGTGTAACAAACGGGCAAATTGAAATTGCCAAGGAAGTTTTACAGAAGGTGTACGATAACCTTTCTAATCTCCCTTTAACCGATTGATAAAACATTGTAAATAACAAGTTACTTAATAAAATTAAAAATCATGAGTACAACAACAACCGCTTCACTATTAAAAGGTGGCGAATGGCTGGTTAAAAAAAGCAATGCTTTTGAAACATTTACCTCTGAAGATTATACCGAGGAACAATTAATGGTAAGGGATATGTGCAACCAGTTTCTGCAAGCCGAAGTTCTGCCGGTTATTGATACGAATTGACAAAATGGAGCCGGGATTGATGCCATCACTAATGGATAAGGCTGGTGAACAGGGCTTATTAGGTGCTTCGGTTCCGGAAGAGTTAAATGGTCTCGGGAAAGATTTCGTTACTTCTACGTTAGTAAGTGAAGGATTGGGTGGTGGTTACTCTTTCAGTGTGGCAATGAGCGCTCATGCAGGTATCGGCACTTTACCTATATTATATTTTGGAACGGAAGATCAGAAAAAGAAGTATGTATCAAAATTAGCTACGGGTGAATGGAAAGGTTCCTACGGACTAACGGAACCGGGTAGTGGCAGTGACGCATTGGGAGCTAAAGACAACCGCAACACTCTCCACCGATGGAAAATACTATTTATTAAACGGACAAAAATGCTGGATTACTAATGGAGGTTTTGCGGATGTTTACACCGTGTTTGCTAAGATTGATGGAGATAAATTTACTGCGTTTATAGTTGAACGTGAGTTTGAAGGATTTACCCGCGGCCCGGAAGAACATAAAATGGGTATTAAAGGTTCGTCAACGGTACAATTATATTTCCAGGATTGCGAAGTGCCTGTGGAAAATGTATTGGGCGAAATTGGAAAGGGACACATTATCGCTTTTAATATCTTAAATATTGGTCGACTGAAATTAGCTGCGGCAGCAATCGGTGGCGCTAAGTTGGCATTAACCGAAACTATTCAATATGCTAAAACAAGGGAGCAGTTCAAAACGCCCATAGCCAACTTTGGCGCTATAAAACACAAGCTGGCAGAAATGGCGATAAAAATTTATGCCGATGAAAGTGCATTGTATAGAACTGCAAAATGGATCGATGAAAAAGAGGCTGAATTACTTGCGGCCGGCAAACCATTTAATGAGGCGCTTCTTGGGGCGGCCGAGGAATTTGCAATTGAATGCGCCATTTTAAAAGTACATGGAAGTGAGGTGTTGGATTTTGTTGTAGATGAAGGGGTACAGGTGCATGGCGGTAATGGCTACAGCGATGAATACAATATTAGCCGCGGATACCGTGATAGTCGGATAAATCGTATTTATGAAGGCACTAATGAAATAAACAGGTTACTTACTGTTGACATGATGTTAAAAAGAGCAATGAAAGGAAAGCTTGACCTTATGGGCCCGGCAATGAATGTTCAGAGAGAATTAATGAGTATTCCTGACTTTGGTGATAGTGATGAAGGCTCGTTTTCAAAAGAGGAAAAGGCAGTATGCAAATATGAAAAAATGCATTTTGATGGTTGCCGGTGCTGCTGTGCAAAAATTAATGAATAGCCTTTCCAATGAGCAGGAGATAATAATGAATATTGCAGATATGGCGATAGAGACTTTTGTAGCAGAAAGTTTTTTACTTCGCGTGATGAAGGCATCAGACAAAAATGGCCAGGAAAATAACAAGGTTCAGATAGCCATGATGCAATGCTATTTGAATGACGCAGTTGATAAAGTTGCTAAATGTGGTAAAGAAGCAATCAATGCCTTTGCCGGTGGCGATGAACAAAAAATGATGTTGCTCGGTTTAAAACGTTTTACTAAAACCGAACCATTTAATAGCAAAGACGCACGAAGATTGATCGCAAATAAATTGATCGATGATGGGAAATATGGGTTGTAGGATTCAAATTTTTTAAATGATATTAAAAGGAGCTTTGGTCGAAAAACCAGGGCTTTTTATTTTAAAGTTATACCTTCATTTTATGAAAATAATTTTTGCGTTTATCCTTATTTTTTCTTGTTTAAATGCTATTTCCCAGGAAACCTCCCGTGATTTTTTTTACGTAAAGACAACGGACTCTCTGCCATTTTTAAAATATGGAATTGGTGAAGACCGGCTAGGTGGTGCTAAAATGACCTTCCTCGATAGTAATATTATTTTAAAAGTAGTTGATAGTTTTAATACTGATTATAAGGTGCAGCTATCGAAATTCCATTCAGCCTATATTAATAAGAAAAAGGTGGATGTGATTACAGGTGTAAACACCCTGGAGCACTTAACGGATAGCTGGGAGGTATGGGGAGATACTTCTTTCGATTATGTATCGATTAAACTCGATGAGAAACTGCCCTACACAAGCAGAATGGAAATTGATCCTTCAAGAATTGTGGTGGATATTTTTGGCGCAACGAGCAATACTAACTGGATTACTCAACTGTCAAGTGTGAAAGAAATTAGAAATGCATGGTATGAGCAAGCAGAAGACGACGTAATGAGGGTCTTTATTGAATTAAAACACCCTATGTTTTGGGGTTATTCCATTTACTATGATGATCTTAATAAACTAACAATACGGATTAAACGACAACCTAGGATATTAGCCTTAAAGAATCTGACTATTGCAATAGATGCAGGGCATGGCGGCGATAATATAGGTGCCACGGGCATTAGAAGTAGCATTAAAGAAAAAGATTACACGCTTCTAATTGCAAAACAACTTGAAACGGCTTTGAAGGCCATGAAAGCAAAAGTTGTGATGACGAGAACCAAGGACACAACCCTCAGCATGCCGGAACGAATCAATTTTTTAAGACAAAAGAACCCGGATCTCTTAATAAGTATTCATTTAAATTCGGGTGATATAGATACTACCAGCGGTGTAAGTACTTACTACCGGTATATTGGGTTTCGACCGCTAAGCCAGGCTATTTTAAAAAGCATGTTACAAGGAACGGGACTTCATGAATATGGCAACGTAGGGAGTTTTAATTTTTCATTGAGCGGGCCAACTGACTATCCTAACTGCCTTTTAGAAGTTGCGTTTCTAAGTAATAGAAGTGATGAGAAAAAAATTCTTAATCCGAAATTTCGTAAACTGGTGGCGCAAAGAATTGTTGCCGGAATTGAAGATTTTCTAAAAAAGTTATAAGTATTTTTAATTAAAACGATACGAAGTTGAAAGAGAAAATAAACGCGACAATGAAAAATCCAGCGGGAAAATTAAGCAATCTTTCAGAGACGCTGATAGGTTCAGAAATTGTTAAGCTTGGAGCGGAAATAAAAGAAAAAATTAAACAGGGCGAGACCATTTACAATTTTACAATTGGGGATTTCGACTCCTCTATTTTTCCCATTCCCAAATGGCTGGAGGAAGAAATCATAAATGCATATCAAAGTAAATTCACCACTTATCCGCCTGCCGAAGGAATTCTGTCGTTAAGAGAATCCGTTTCTTCATTCATAAAAGAACGGGAGGACCTCGATTATAACAGTAAAGAAATATTAATTGCTGCCGGTGGCCGGCCACTTATTTATGCGTTGTACAGGGCAGTGGTTGATAAAGATGATAAGGTTATTTATTCTGTCCCTAGCTGGAATAATAATCATTACGTTCATTTTGTTGAAGGGCAACACCAGGTCATTGAGGCAACACCGGAAAATAATTTTATGCCGTTGGCAGCAGATATTAAACCTTATATTGAAGAAGCCGTTTTAATAGCTTTGTGCTCACCTCTAAATCCTACCGGAACTGTTTTTATAAAAGACGAATTGAAAAAATATGTGACATGGTGCTTGAGGAAAATTTGCGTCGGCGGCAAGGAAGAAAAGAAATTATATGTGATGTATGATCAAATGTACTGGACATTAACTTTTGGCGAATACGCAGCACTATAATCCCGTTAGCCTCCGGCCCGAAATGAAGGAATATACCATTTTTATAGATGGTATCAGTAAAGCTTTTGCTGCAACCGGCGTTCGCGTTGGATGGGCCTTAGGCCCTGAAAATGTATTGGCAAAAATGAAAGCGCTCAATAGCCACATCGGCGCCTGGAGCCCAATGGCTGAACAACATGCGACTGCAAAATTTTTACTGCAGAAAAGCGTAATCGATAAATATCTGAACTATTTTAAAAGTGAACTGGAAGAACGATTACAACTAATTTATAAAGGCTTTCAAAAATTGAAGGCCGAAGGCTTTACAATTGATGCATGTGCACCACAAGCCGCAATTTATCTTACCATACAAATAAGTCTTGTTGGCAAAAAATTATCGGATGAGACAATATTCGCCACTCAAGCCGACGTTACTTCTTATATTTTGAACGAGGCAAAGTTGCCGTAGTGCCCTTTCTATGCTTTTGGTGCACCCAAAAATTCTGACTGGTATAGATTGAGCGTGGGAACCTGCAAGAAAGGAGCAAATTCCCCAAATGCTGAAAAACTGAAAGAGGCATTAAAAAAATTATCTTAAATTTGAATACATTCTCATCACGAACTCTAAAATAATTTGAAAGTTTTCCTTGGGAAGCATCTTCAATTGATAATTCCCTTTCCTCAACAAATATTCTGCTATCTGAACGGCATTGGTAGCGGCACCTTTGCGCAGGTTGTCACTAACAATCCAGCAATTAAGAGTATTTGCCTGAGATTCATCTCTTCGTATTCTTCCGACAAACGTTTCATCTTTTTCATGAGCCGTTAACGGCATCGGGTAAACAAAATTATGCAATATCATCCTGTAATACAACGCCCGGAGATTTTGATAAAAGATTTCTTACACTCATCAATATCAAAATCTTTTTCAAATTCAATATTTACACTTTCGCTGTGTCCGCCCATAACAGGAATGCGCACACAGGTGGCAGTTAGCTTGAATGGTATTATCGCCAATAATTTTCCTGGTTTCATTTACCATTTTCATTTCTTCCTTCGTATACCCATTTTCTATAAACACATCAATTTGTGGAATAGCATTTTTATCAATGGGATATTTGTAAGCCATTTCTCCTTCAATATTTTCTCTTTCGTTCATCATCTGTTGAACAGCTTTAACTCCGGTGCCAGTAACACTTTGATAAGTAGACACTACCACTCTTTTAATGGTATATTTTTTATGCAGCGGATTTAAAACCAATACCATCTGAATGGTAGAACAATTCGGATTAGCAATTATCTTATCTTCTTTTGTTAAAACACCGGCATTAACTTCAGGCACAACTAATTTTTTTGCCGGATCCATCCTCCATGCAGAAGAATTATCAATAACGGTAATTCCGGCTTCAGCAAATTTTGGGGCCAGGGCAAGTGATGTTCCTCCTCCCGCTGAAAATATCGCTATAGCAGGTCTTGAGGCAATGGCATCCTCCGCCGAAACAATTTTGTATTTTTTATTTTTAAAAGTAATTTCTTTTCCAATTGATTTTTCAGAAGCAACCGGAATCAATTCTGTAACCGGAAAATCCCTTTCTTCCAATACCTGTAACATTTTACTCCCTACCAGGCCTGTGGCGCCCAACAACTGCAATTTTCATTTTTTTGTTATTTATATTATTTTATTTAATGATTTCTAAATGCTGCGAAAGTATAAAGTTATTATCTTTAAAACAAAGCCGCTGCTTATGGTGAAAAGTTTTTTCACAATTTTTCTTTAACAATTATGAGCTTTTTTCGAAGGCTCAACTCTCAGAAAACTTTGACGACGGGGATTTTATTAGCAATCCTGCCTGGTCTGGCTATACTTCTGATTTTATTGTAAATTCATCTTTACAATTGCAAAGTAACAACACAGTTGCAAATAGCAATTATTTTCTCAGTACACCAAATTCCATGGCAACTGCTACCCAATGGGAAATCTACATCCAACTGGCATTTAATCCGTCTTCAGCTAATTATGTTGATGTTTACTTAATAGCTTCTGACGGTGATCTTACACTCACTACAACTACCGGGTATTTTGTTCGCATAGGCAATACAAATGATGAAATATGCCTGTACCGGAAGGATAATGGCGACGTGATTACTAAGATAATTGACGGGGCAGATGGAGTATTGAATAACAGTAATAATGTGATGAAAATAAAAGTTATCAGAGATGCGTCCAACCAATGGACTCTTTCAAGGGATTTAAGCGGTACAGGAAATAGCTATACAAATGAGGGTTCTGTTGCGGACGCAACATATACATCGTCGGCTTTTTTTGGGTTTTACATAAAACAAAGTACCTCTTCTTTCTTTCAAAAGCATTTTTTTGATGATATAGAAATAACTAATTATGTGCCCGACGTTACGCCTCCTGTTGTACAATCCGCAACTGCAATTTCTGCCAATGCTGTTGATGTACTATTTAATGAACCTGTCGAAATAAACAGCGGTCAACTGGCAGCAAATTATGTTGCCAACAATGGTTTAGGCAGCCCGTCAAAGGCAATGCTTGACGGAACAAACCCGATCCTTGTCCATCTCACATTTTCCACTGCGCTAACTAACGCTGTCACCTATACGCTTACTGTAAACGGAGTTTCTGATCTTTCGGGTAACGCAATAAACAATGAGTTCTGCAAATTTTAGTTTTTATACACCGCAGCAATATGATGTGGTTATTGATGAAATAATGGCTGATCCCACGCCCCAGGTAGGTTTGCCGAATAGTGAATGGATTGAACTAAGGAACACCTCAGCATTTGCCATTAATTTGCAAGGTTGGAAACTGGCCGATGTGACCGGTATGACTGGCGCGATGCCTAACTTTATTCTAGAGCCGGATAGTTTTGTAATTGTTTGTACAGGCTCTTCCGCGGCGGGACTCTCTCCCTTCGGAAAAACAATCAGCGCTACCAGTTTTCCCTCTCTTGACAATGACGGCGACTTGCTTTCGCTATATTCCGCAGAAGGCAAAACGATTCACGCGGTGTCGTATTCATCAACCTGGTATCAGAACGAACTGAAGAAAGATGGCGGATGGACATTAGAAATGATAGATACCAAAAATCCCTGTACTGGAATGAGTAACTGGAAGGCAAGTGTTGATCATTCCGGTGGAACACCGGGTAAAAAGAATTCGGTAGACGGGGTAAATGCCGACCAAACCAGTCCGAATCTTTTACGAGCATTTGCAGTAAATAGCACTACGATAACTCTCGTGTACGATGAACCGTTAGATAGTACAAAGGCGGCTACGGTATCTAATTACACTACTGACAATGGAGTCAGCGCTATAAGTGCTGTCGGCGTGTCGCCATTATTTGATAAAGTAAATATTGTTTTGAATATGCCAATTGCGGCGGGAACTGTTTATACTGTTACTGCAGCTAATGTTACGGATTGCATGGGCAATGCTATCGGGTCAAAAAGCAGTGCAAGATTTGGAATCGCGGAAGATGCCGATAGCGTGGCCCTTGTGATTAATGAAATTTTATATAACCCGAAACCTAACGGAGCGGATTATGTTGAATTATATAATCGCTCAAAAAAAATAATTGATTTGAGTCATGTATATATTGCCAATCGCAGCAGTGGAACGATTAGCAGTATTAAACAGGTTTCTGCCGATAATTATTTACTTTTCCCGCAGGATTATATCGTTCTTACATCAAACATTGATGCCGTGAAAAGTCAA
The DNA here is from genome assembly GCA_963792025.1 of uncultured Chitinophagaceae bacterium. Taxonomy (GTDB): domain Bacteria; phylum Bacteroidota; class Bacteroidia; order Chitinophagales; family Chitinophagaceae; genus Ginsengibacter. The sequence continues at coordinate 288,844 of CAWBUS010000001.1, forward strand.
TATATAACAACCAATCCTGATGCATTTATAGCAGTAAGCAGCATGCCATCTTTTCCGGATGACGCAGGCGATGTAATTATATTAAACGGTCAAGGCAATATTATTGATGAAGTAGATTATTCTGATAAATGGCAATTTCCACTCATTTCAAATACGGAAGGTGTGTCCTTGGAGCGGATTAACAAGGATGCCGCATCTTTACAGGCAAATTTTCATTCGGCCGCAACATCGTCAGGATATGGAACGCCGGGTTATAAGAACTCACAATATAGCCCAAACGAAGATGTGCCAGGCACGATAACCGTTACGCCCAATATATTTTCGCCTGATAATGATGGCAATGATGATTTTGCTACAATAAATTATAGTTTCCCTTCTCCGGGGTATATATCCAACATTACGATATTCAACTCGTCCGGACGTCCCGTTCGTTATCTTGAGAAAAATTCATTAAATGGATTGCAAGGGTTTTACCGCTGGGATGGGTTAGATGACAAGAACAGGCAATTACCACAAGGCATTTACATTATTTACACAGAGATCTTTAACACTGCGGGAAAGAAGAAGCAATTTAAAAATACCATTGTGCTCGCCAGGAAGTACTAAAGAAATAGCGGGGCATCGCTTAGTTATTTCCAATGTTGTTGATATCATCATCAACATAATCAGGAAATTTATTAAGTTGTGCTTTAATAATGAAATAGCTCGTAATTGCAAAAGCGATGCCGGTCATACCAATTGAAAAAAGATTGTCTTTTTCAAATATCATAAAACCAATTAACAGGCCAATAATTTCCGTAATTATCCAGGCTACAACGGTGTATAGTTTCCATGTGCCTGGCTTAAAGCCTTTTCTGGAAGCGAGCCTTCCTATTTCGCGTGCTAAGAAAAATAATACAATGAGGTCCAAGTAATACTTAATTTTTTAGGATAAAAGATTCGAATTAATTTTCAAAATTATACCAGGTCTATATCAAAATTTACGAGTTGAACAAACTCTTTTAAGCGAGTATCAATATCGTTTTTAGTGATCTCCTTTAATCGTTGAGGACCAAATTTTTCAACACAGAAGCTTGCCATTGCTGAACCGACTATTATGGCAGTTTTCATATTTTCAAAACCAATATCTTTCGTATGAGCAAGATGGCCAATAAAGCCTCCGGCAAAAGTGTCTCCCGCGCCGGTTGGATCAAATACATCTTCTAACGGTAACGCAGGAGCGAAGAAAACATGATCATCATAAAATAATAGAGCCCCGTGTTCTCCTTTTTTAATGATAAGAAATTTTGGTCCCATCTCCATTACCTTCCTTGCTGCTTTTACCAATGAAAATTCGCCGCTTAATTGCCTTGCCTCACTGTCATTTATCATCAACACGTCAATCATTGTTAATACTGTTTTTAAATCGGGCATTGCGCTCTCCATCCAGAAATTCATTGTATCTAAAACAATTAATTTCGGCCTTTTCCTTAATTGATTTATTACGCTTATTTGCAATGAAGGCATCAAATTTCCAAGCATAAGAAAATCCGAGCCCTGGTATGCATCCGGAACTTTTGGATCAAAATCGGCTAACACATTAAGGTCTGTAATTAGTGTGTCACGGGTATTCATATCAAGATGATATTTTCCACTCCAGAAAAAAGACTTTTTATCTTTTACAATTTCCACGCCAGTTAACTCTACACCGCGCCTTTCAAGTTCATTCATTTCGTCTTCCGGAAAATCATTTCCCACAATAGAAATTTGCTGAATCGGTTGTGTTAAATGACTTGCTGCATAGGCTACATACGTTGCGGAGCCTCCAACAATTTTATCAATTTTTCCAAAAGGAGTTTCGATTGCATCAAATGCCATTGTTCCAAGTGTAATTATTGCCATGTTTGTTTATCGATTTAATTTTTTGTTTTAGCGCTGCAAATGTAAAAGATTAATGTTGGAAGTTGGTATAGTAGTTGAAGTTGATAATTTTGAAGTTCTTAAAAATATCCGGGTTTCTTAACTTTGTCTTAAAGTAATAATATGTTACTACGTATACATCACCAAAATCCACAACAGCGCCTGTTGAACCAGGTTGCCGATTGCCTTAAGAATGGAGGCGTAATTATTTATCCTACTGATACAATTTATGGACTTGGTTGCGATATATACCATCCAAAAGCAATTGAGCGTATTTGTCAAATAAAAAATATGGATCCCCACAAGGCACAACTTTCTTTTATATGTAAGGATCTGAGCCACCTGAGCGATTACACCAAAAGTATTGATACGCCATTATACCGCGTTCTTAAAAACTATTTGCCGGGTCCTTACACTTTTATTCTTCCCGCAAGTAAGGCTGTGCCTAAACTTTTGAAGAGTAAAAAAGACACAGTCGGAATTCGTGTACCCGATAACGTTATCTGTGGTTCAATTCTTGAAACTTTGGGAAATCCTATTTTAAGTGCATCACTTCCGGGAGATATAGCAGAGGAGTATACAGATCCTGAGATCATCAATGATAAATTCGGCAAACTTGTAGATTTTGTTATTGATGGAGGTGTGGGTGGCATTATACCATCTACCGTTATTGACTGTACTACTGAAGATTGGACTGTGATAAGGCAGGGACTGGGTGAATGGCGGGCATAAATAGATGTCCACGAATTTTTTTGAAGCTAATTAAAGAAATGAATCGGAGGAAAGTTGAATATGGCAACGGGATTTCGCGGGAATTATAAAATATTCGAATTGATTATTTCTTCGCTTGCTATAACAGTTTCGTCTCTTAGTGCCGCGTAGATATTAAAACTCTTGCGGTGATAACGGCACAAACCATATTCTTTAATGGCATTACGATGTTCAACCGTTCCATAACCCTTATTGTTGTGCCAGCAATACACTTTATGTTTTTTATGTAAGTTAATCATGTATTCATCGCGGTAAGTTTTTGCCAGCACGCTCGCAGCAGCAATTGATGCATACATCCCATCGCCTTTTATTATACAGTGATGAGGAATTTTTCTGTATGGCTTAAACCTGTTTCCATCAATTAATAATAACTCAGGTACGATTTTTTAATTTATTTAATGCAAGATGCATTGCTTTATAAGATGCCTGTAAAATATTAATGCGGTCAATCTCTTCGTTATTTACACTCGCAATAGCAAAAGCGATACTTTCTTTTTCTATTATTGGTCGTAAGTGCTCTCTTTCTTCCGCTGTTAATTGTTTCGAATCATTTAGTAATGGATGATAAAAATCTTTGGGTAAAATAACAGCAGCAGCGTACACAGGTCCTGCAAAGCACCCGCGGCCAACCTCATCAAGTCCGGCTTCAAGAAATTTATTATGATAAAAAGGTAAGAGCAAAATGTCCCGCCAAAAGTAAAAGACGTTTTGCAGAAAATGAGATTGTTTTTTCAACAATGCGTTATTAAAAAATTATTGTTTAATATCTCTCCCTGCCCGTGGTTAACTTTGCGGCGAAATAAAATTGAAAATGCAGAATGAATTAAAAAGAAGTGGTTCAAATAATGTTGCTAAATGGCTATTCGCAGGTGTTATCATGTTAATGATTCAAATTTTACTGGGAGGTATAACCCGTTTAACAGAATCAGGATTAAGCATTACAGAATGGAAGCCGATCACAGGAATTTTGCCTCCTTTAAATACAATGCAATGGATGGCGGAGTTTGACCGGTATAAACATACTGACCAGTTTCGTTATATGAACAGCAACTTTTCTTTAAACAATTTCAAATTTATTTTTTTCTGGGAATGGTTTCATCGCACCTGGGCGAGATTAATGGGCCTGGTTTTCTTAGTGGGATTTTTTTATTTCCTTATAAAAAAACAATTTACAAAAGAGATGACCGGCTCTTTTATAATATTATTTCTTTTAGGAATTATGCAGGGAATTATTGGTTGGATAATGGTAAAAAGCGGGCTGGTGCCGGAAAGAATGTTTGTAGGACATATAGAATTGGCCACTCATTTCATGGCGGCCCTGGTGTTGCTTTGCTACACGCTGTGGTTTGCGCTTAGCTTGTCAGTTAATCGAAATCAAATTGTTGTAAATGGAAGTTTAAAAAAAACTACGGTCGTTATTCTTTGTATTTTATTTGTTCAATTAATTTATGGCGCATTTATGGCAGGTTTGCATGCAGCAACCGCAGCGCCTACGTGGCCGCAAATAAACGGGCAATGGATTCCTGCTTCGATGAATAGTTTATCACCAGGCTGGAAAAATTTGATTGATAATAAAATAGCCATTCAATTTATTCACAGGGGCATCGCGTATATTATTTTGATCGGCGTGTTGATATGGTTTTTTAAAGCGATAAAAATTAAGGGAACTTTATTATTTAATAAGACAAGATTTATTCCATTAGTTTTTATTATTGTACAGGTTTTACTAGGAATAACTACCGTAATAACATCACCTTATGGCAATAACCTCGTATGGTTTGGCGTTGCCCATCAGTTAATGGCCATTTTGTTTTTAATGTCGATAATTTTTATGATATACATCGTAAGATCATCACCAGTTGGTAATGCTTAAATTGAAAGGATTAATCTTTTTATATGAGGGGATTTATAAAACACTTTTATTATTCATTTCCTATACAGTTACTATTACTTCATTTCAGGAAATCCCAGGTGCTCCTGGTTTTCTGGTTAATTCTTTTTTTAACGATTACCGGCAATTTCATGAAGCTCTTTGGAGCAAATGCCTTGTTTCTCGCCCCGGAATATTTGGGTAACGTAAATGCCGGAGGCGCCGCAATTACAGGCATTGCAACAGGTGTTTTTATAATGAGTTGGAATATTACCACGTTCATATTACACAGTCACCGCTTTCGTTTTCTGGCAACCAATTCCAAGCCCTTCTTAAAATATTGCGTTAATAATTCTATTATTCCTGTTTGCTTTTTAGTACTCTATTTTCTTGAAGCATTGTACTTCGACAGAAACATGGAATTAATTCCCTTGCTGGAATTTATTGCTATTGCGGCCGGATTTACAGGTGGTTTATTTTTACTACTAATTATTTCATTTGCCTATTTCTTTACCGCAGACAGGAGAATAGTAAGAACATTTAAACCGGGCTTTGCAGATTTTGATGAAAACAAGAAGTTTGAGAAGCATGAAGATGCTTTAAGTGACAACAATTTTGGTTTACCCGTTGGTTATTATTTAACCAACCGATTCAGGCTTCGAAAAGCAAGAAAAGTAGGTCATTACAGCCAGGAATTCCTGGATACTATTTTTAAGAGGCATCATTTTTCGGCAATCATTACTATAATACTCGCATTTATTGTTATGATGTTGATTGGGTTTTTTCTCGATCATAAAATTTTCCAGGTTCCCGCTGCTGCCAGCATTCTTATACTTTTTGCTTTATTGATTGCTTTGATAGGCGCTCTTTCTTATTTCATGAGAAGTTGGAGTATTTTATTTGTCACTTTTCTTTTTATTGTTCTTAATATTTTATACAAATATGATATAATTGATCCCAGGAATAAAGCGTTCGGGCTCGATTATACGCATACCGTAAGGCCTGATTATTCGCTGAAAGCCCTGGAGGCATTAAATACACCTGGCAAAGTTGAAGCGGATAAAAATAATATGGTAGAAATTCTTAATCGCTGGAAAGCTAAGCAGGAAGATACGAAGCCGTTGATGGTTGTTTTTAATTTCAGTGGCGGCGGGGTGAGAAGCGCAACCTTTGCCATGAATGTTCTACAGCAACTTGACAGTATCAGCGGTGGAACTATTATGAAAAAAACCGTTCTTATAAGTGGCGCCTCCGGTGGGATGCTGGCGGCAGCATATTTTAGAGAATTGGTAAGAGAACGGGCCTGTGGACAAAATATTGATCTTCAAAATAAACGGTATGTTAATAACATCTCGAAAGACTTATTGAATCCTGTATTTTCTTCAATGATAGCGAGAGACCTTCTTTCTCCGGCGCAAAAATTTTCGGTTGGGCCTTACCGCTATGTTAAGGACAGAGGTTATGCTTTTGAAGAAAAATTGAATACAAATACGCATGGAATTCTCGATAAGAATATAGGTTTTTATAAGGACGATGAAAAGAAAGCCAACATACCGCTGATGATTTTAAATTCTGTTATAACAAGAGATTTAAAAAAGATGATGATATCTACACAGCCTATAAGTTTTATGATGCAGCCGGAATTTGCTGATAGCTCAACAGGGATGAGTGGCCCGGATGCTGTTGATTTTGGAGCTATGTTTAAGAATGAAAACCCCATGAATCTTCGGTTACTCACGGCCCTGAGAATGAACGCAAGTTACCCGTATATTTTGCCAAGTGTATGGCTGCCTTCCCGCCCGGTAATAGATGTAATGGATGCTGGTCTTCGCGATAACTATGGTGAAGAAACTTCTTTGCGTTTTTTATATGTGTTTAAAAACTGGATCAAAGCCAACACATCAGGCGTATTGGTAATACAGGTTCGGGCTATGCAAAAGGGAAGCTGGGCAACACCTTACGAAAATGGCGGTATAATAAGTATTCTCACCAAGCCTTTCTCCATGTTACAGGTTAACTGGTTTCGGCTGCAGGATTATTTCCAGGATGATGAAATCACTTACGCTCAAAATCTGGATAGTAATTTTCACCGGGTTGCTTTTATGTATATTCCTGAAAAAGAAGAAAAAGGCGCAACGCTAAATTTTCACCTAACTGCAAGAGAAAAGAAAGAAGTAATTGCTTCATTGGGCAGAAAAAACAATGTCGAAGCGTTTGACGAGGTAAAAAAATATTTAGGACGCTAGGGCCTTATAAGATTAAAAGCCGAGGGAAGAATTTCAATTGTAAACTTATTATCAGTAGGCGCATGATCACCATCAATATGTAAAGGCGCCAGTTCCGGATTCATAATTTGAAGAGCATTGGTTTGGAAATACAATATGTCTTTTTTATCAAGATTTTTTTCTTCGAACGTGATAATTTTACCGGTTTTCATTTGCCTGAAGACAGACCAAATTATTCTTGGCTTACTCATTTTCTTTACAACGATTACATCAAGTAATCCGTCACTTAAGCTCGCCTCCGGAGCAATGGTAAAATTATTTCCAAATTGATTGCTATTGGCAATGCATATAAAATAGGCATCTGCTTTTATTTGTATATTTTGAACGTTTAATTCAAAATGATAAGGTGTGGCTGATAGAAAATTTTTAAACGTTTGCCTGATATAAGTGGACAACCCCCTTTTTTTTTGTAACGAAAAATCATACGCTACCTGTGCATCAAGGCCAATGCCGCACAGCATGCAGCTCAGCTTGCCATTAATTAAAAATGCATCAACGAAACCTGTATTGCCCGCGAAAATAATTTGAAGCGCCTTATCAACTGAACGTGGGATTTTTGCAGTAAATGCAAGTCCGTTACCAGAACCCATCGGTATTATACCCACGTTTATTTTAATATTTAGTAAGGACGATATAACAGGGCTTATGGTTCCATCTCCACCGCAGATTACTATGTCTGTTATATTATCGCTTTGTATTCTATCTCTTAAAAAAGAATAATTGCCATCGGCTGCAGTTGATAATAATTCAAACCCGATGTTATATTCAAGGCATTTTTTTATGATCTTTTTTTCTAAACCCATTTTGTTCTTGGTGCCGGAAATCGGGTTTATAAAAAATAAAATTTTACGCATGATAGTTGAAATGGACTTGTATGTAACCGGTGTATCGCTATATTAATTTTAAAACAAATCTAACATACAAGCACAATAGATATGTATAAGATCATTTCTGAATAATTTCATGTTCATTTAAAGCAGTCCACAAAATGTCTTTTAGCTTCACGAGGCCCTGGTTGGCTATTGACGAAATAAAAATGTGCGGAATATCGCCAGGCAATTCTTTTTCAATTGCTTCTTTTAGTTCGTCATCCAGCATATCACTTTTGCTAATAGCAATAATAAATTTTTTATCCAGCAATTCAGGATTGTATTCTCTCAATTCATTTTTTAAAATTTCAAATTCTTCCCGGTGTCCATTACTGTCTGCAGGTATTACAAAAAGCAACACAGGATTACGTTCTATATGTCTTAAAAACCGAAACCCAAGGCCTTTGCCTTCTGCTGCTCCTTCGATAATTCCAGGCAGATCTGCTACGCAAAAACTTTTATGATCGCGATACTCAACCATGCCAAGTTGCGGCGTCAATGTAGTAAAAGCATAATTGGCAATCTTTGGTTTTGCTGCTGTTATTACTGATAATAGCGTCGACTTTCCCGCATTAGGAAACCCTACTAAACCAACGTCTGCTAAAACTTTTAATTCTAAAATTTTCCATCCTTCCTGGCCTTCTTCTCCGGGCTGAGAATGTTGGGGTGCCTGGTTGGTTGGCGTTGCAAAGTGTGAATTCCCTTGCCCGCCCCGACCACCCTTCATTAAAATAATTTCCTCGCCATCTTCTAAAATTTCGGCTTCTTGCTTTCCGGTTTCTTCATCTTTTGCGATGGTACCTAATGGAACTTCAATAATAATGTCTTTACCGTCGCGGCCAGTGCAATTGTTTTTGCTGCCATTCTCCCCGCTCTCCGCCAGTACATTTTTAAAATAACGAAGATGTAGGAGTGTCCAAAGATCTTTGCTTCCGCGAAGGATAATATGAGCGCCTCTTCCGCCATCCCCGCCATCGGGGCCACCAAAAGCTGTGAGCTTATTTCGCATAAAGTGGGTGACTCCTGCACCACCATGGCCGCTTTTGCAAAAGATTCTTATGTAATCTATAAAATTTGATTTTTCCATTATTGTAAAGGTCGCAAAGTTTTTTTAGTAATTATTTTTAACAACTCCGGTTAAGTGTTCATTAGGTAAATATTCAAGGTTGAATGCAACGTCTTATATTGGGTTGATGTCAACTAACCATACAAAAAATCTTAAAAATGAAGTTTTTGATTTTGATATTAGTGATGGGTTCTTTATCGTGTTCAAAACATGTTTTGCAAACAAAGGGAGTGCCCTTGTGTATACAACAGCAAATTGAAACCTTTAAAAGCGAACCAAAAGGAAATCCACCGCAGTCCATCATCCAATTTACATATCATAAGAAGAGAGTATTTTATATTCCTGCACAATGTTGTGATCAATACAGCGTGGTTCTTGATGAAAATTGTAATATAATTGGTCATCCCGATGGTGGCATTGCCGGCGGAGGCGATGGCAAACCAGTAAATTTTTTTAAAGAAGCAACAGATTCTGTAACAATTTGGAAAGATGACAGGTAAGCGATTAAACCAGGGTTTTGTTAGTTCTGAAGCATGTTCCCTTAAATAAGGCAACAGTATGATCGCGTTGATTGGTTATTGTGATTTGATATAGCCCCGTTGATTTCCCGTTATGTATTTCTTTCGCTTCGGCAGTAAGTTCATCCCCCGGATGAACTGGTTTTAAAAAATTTATAGAAGTATCAAGCGCAACAGATAGATTATTGCGGGTGTTGCACGCAAAAGCAAAGGCGGTGTCGCCTAATGAAAACGCAATTCCTCCATGAACGATACCCAGGCCGTTGATCATTTCGTTTCTGACAACCATTTTTATTTTGCTATAACCCTCTCTTATTTCGATGATTTCCATACCAAGCCATTGACTAAAAAGATCATCTTTCATTACCTGTGCAATAACCTGGTTTGCCAGTTCATCTTTTGATATCATTTAATAAGTTTTTTTTTGAACGCATCCATCTTATAATTCTAAAATAATGGTTCACGCTATTCTCCTGTAAAATTCGGTTTTCTTTTTTCTAAGAAAGCTGTCACGCCTTCTTTAAAGTCTTTAGTTAGCGCTGCTTTTTGCTGAAGTTCATCTTCTGCATGAAGTTGCTGTTCCAGGGTATTTTCAATTGACTTGTTAAGCGCCTGCTTCGTGTAGGCAAGGCCTTTAGTTGGAAGTTCCGCCAGGGTGAAAGCAATTTTTTCAGCCTCTTTCTTAAAATTTTTATCTGCAAAAAATTTATAGATCATGCCGGTTCTCTCGGCTTCCGTTGCGGAAATTTTATCTCCCAACATCATGAAAGCACTTGCTTTTTGAATGCCTATTAAACGAGGCAAAAAATAGGTTCCTGCATTGTCGGGTATTAAACCAATTTTACTAAAAGCCTGGATGAAAAAGGCGGATTGAGTTGCAATTACCACATCGCAACATAACGCAATGTTGGCACCTGCTCCGGCCGCTACGCCATTAACGGCGGCTATCACCGGCTTATTCAAATTTCTGATTTTTGTAACGATAGGATTGTAATGTTCTTTTAAAATTCTTTCCATACCAGGCCCGTTGGGGTTAGTTATTTCTGAAAGATCCTGCCCTGCGCAAAAAGCCTTTCCTGAACCGGATAAAAATATACATCTGACGCTGATGTCGTTTTCACAGTCGTCTAAAACTGCTTGAAAAGCCAGCGCCATTTCTCTGTTAAATGCATTGAACTTTTCAGGGCGATTGAAAGTAACAAACGCTATGTTATTTTTTATTTCTAAAAGAATAGAAGACATTTCAAAAAGGGAAATTTAATGATTGCGTTGTTTAAAGATACATTGGATTCAATGACATTTAAAATAATCAAAGGGCTCAAGGCAATCGCTGCATTGGAACAGAGCCTTGCATGCAGTAGAACCAAACTGGCTGATTAGTTTTGTATTTTGCGAATGACAGAGCGGGCACTCAACCTTTAAATCTTCTAAATATTTTTTATCAAAGCTTTTTCCCACCGGTGGAGCAATTCCATATGATTTTAATTTTTCTTTTCCACGCTGTGTCATCCAATCTGTAGTCCATGCAGGAGAAAGTTGTTGCGTGATCTTAATATTTTTAAAGCCATTTTGCAAAAGCGCCATTCTTATATTTATCGATATCACGTCCATTGCGGGACATCCACTATAGGTTGGCGTTACGAAAACTTCAATGTCATCATTATTTATTTGAATATCTCTTATAATTCCTAAATCAACAATTGACAAAACCGGAATCTCCGGATCATAAATATCTTCCATCATTTTCCAGATGCTGCCTGTGGTAATATTTTCTTTGAGTTTTTCCATATTCATCACCATTCGCAGCCGGGATAGGCTCTTTGCAGGAACTGCATTTCTGCAAGTATATAACCGAGGTGTTCTGAATGAATTCCATTTTTGCCACCGGTTTGCATCCAGGTATTTTTGTTTTCGGGATATTCTAACGTTGCTTCTTCCAAAACAAGTTTTACTTTGCTATTCCAATCATTTCTTAGTTCGCTAACGTTGACGCTTACATGGGAATTTAAAAGTGATTTTTCATATTCAGCGGGCTCGAACATTTCGCCCGTAAAAGGCCAAACCTCTTCCAATGCTGCTTTTATTCTATTATTACTCTCGTTAGTTCCATCGCCAAGGCGAATAACCCATTCGCTGCTCCATCTAACGTGATAGGTTACTTCTTTTAAAGATTTTTCAGCAATGGAGGCCAACTGCTTATCGGAAGAATTTATTAATTGTTGAAACAAATAAAATTGCCAGGTACTGAATAGAAATAATTTCATGATTGTTTTAGCCCAATCGCCATTTGGTGCTTCAGCAATTAAAAGATTTTTGAATTCACTTGCATCCCGCAAATAGGCAAGAGAATCTTCAGTAGCTCCATCTTCTGCTAAAGTTGCCGCATATTGGTAAAAATTTCTTGACTGGCCTATTAAATCCAAAGCAATATTACTAATAGCAATGTCTTGTTCGAGCATAGGCCCATGGCCCGTCCATTCACTTAGGCGATGTCCCATTATAAGACTGTTATCGGCAAGATGAAGTGTGTAGGCCTCCCTAAATCCCTCCAGAGGAGGGACTTTCGCAGATCTTAAATTATTTGAATTTTTATTCATAACAGAGGTATTGCAAGTCCTCCCTTCGGGAGGATTTAGGTGGGCATTACATATATTTCAACTCATCGGGTAAATTATAAAAAGTAGGATGACGGTAAATTTTATCATTGGCAGGATCGTAAAGGCTTGCCGCTTCATCGGGATTGGAAGAATGAATGTATTTTGATTCAACCACCCATATACTTACACCCTCCATCCGGCGGGTATACACATCTCTTGCATTTTCGATGGCCATTTGTGGATCGGCCGCATGAAGGCTTCCGACATGTTTGTGGTCAAGGCCTTGTTTGCTTCTTATAAAAACTTCCCAAAGTGGTTCGCTGTTATTCATAATTATTGAAAGTTTTATGCTGCCTGCTTTTTGTTTTTTTTCCGGCATAAGACATCGCCGCTTCTCTCACCCATTCACCATTTTCGTGTGCACTAACTCTTGCGCTTAAACGCTCTTTATTACAAGGGCCATTGCCTTTAATTATATTATAAAATTCAGCCCAGTTGATTTCTCCAAAACCGTAATGCTGTTTTTCCTCATTCCATACAAGTTTATCGTCGGGAATGGTAATACCTAATATATCTGCCTGTTCTTTACAAACGTCGACAAACTTTTGTCTTAGTTCATCATTACTAAATCTTTTTATTTTCCATCGCATACTTTGTGCGGAATGCGGCGACGCATCATCGTTTGGGCCAAACATCATCAGGCTTGGCCACCACCACCTGTTGAGCGCATCCTGCGCCATTTCTTTCTGTGCCTTTGAGCCTCTGCAAAGCGTCAGTAAAATCTCAAAACCCTGCCGCTGGTGAAAACTCTCTTCTTTACAGATTCGTATCATGGCCCTGGCATAAGGACCATACGAAGCACGACACAATGGAACCTGGTTCATGATTGCGGCGCCATCAACCAACCACCCAATTGCACCAATATCGGCCCATGTTAACGTGGGATAATTAAATATGGATGAATATTTTGCCTTGCCGCTTAATAGCTGATCAACCATCTCTTCCCTGGAAATATCCAGGGTTTCTGCCGCGGAATATAGATACAAACCGTGACCTGCCTCGTCCTGCACCTTTGCGAGCAAGGTTGCTTTTCGCCTTAATGTTGGGGCCCTTGTTATCCAGTTAGCCTCCGGAAGCATGCCTACAATTTCACTGTGTGCATGCTGGCTTATTTGCCGTATCAATGTTTTGCGATAGGCCTCCGGCATCCAGTCTTTGGGCTCGATTCTTATTTCCTCAGAAATTTTATTATCAAATACTTTTTGTAATTCTTCTGTTGACATAGCAATTTGTTATAACTTAAAATTACAAATTCAGGATTGTAAAAACTAACAAGTGTTAGTTAAAATAACGAAATCGGTTTTACTTCACATCAAAATCAACTACCACCTTTTTACTTCTCGGATGTGACTGACAGGTTAAAATAAACCTCGCTTTTACTTCGTCAGGTTCTAATCCATAATTCACTTCCATATCAACTTCACCTTCGATAAGTTTTGCTTTGCAGGTAGTACACACGCCACCTTTGCAGGCAAATGGTAAGTCAGCGCCTTCTGCCAATGCGGCTTCCAGGATGGAGTCGCTTTGGTAGTCAAGCCTGAAGTTAAAAATGCGGCCATCTGACTTTATAGTAATCTCACTTCCGTCTGTCTTCTTTTCTGTTGCAGCAGTACCAATTGGTATGGTTTTCCTTGCGGGTGTCGTAAATAATTCAAAGTGAATTTTATTACTTTCAATTTTATTACTTTCTAAAAAACCTTTCACGGTAAAAATCATTTCTTCAGGGCCACAAATAAAGAATTCATCTACTGTGCTATAATCAATCAACGCAGAAAGTCGCTTTAACTTTTCTGCATCTATTCTTCCATAGGTTATTTCAATTTCAGTTCTTTCCCTGCTTAAAATATAGTAAACTCTAAAATGCCGGAGGTGTTTATCTTTTAGTGCCTCCAACTCTTCTTTAAAGATTATTGAAGAAACATCTTTGTTACCAAAAACAAGCGTTACATGGCTTTCGGGCTCGTTCAAAAGAATTGTCTTGACAATAGAAATTACGGGTGTAATTCCACTGCCAGCTGCAAAAAAAACATAATTCTTTTTGTTGGTAGCACCCACCTCCGTAAAAAAAGTTCCCGTGGGGGGTAACACATCAAGTAAATCGTCTTCTTTCAGTTCTTCGTTGGCAAATGATGAAAAAGCACCACCATCAACTTTCTTTACAGCAACTCTCAATTCATTATCTAAAGGGCTGCTACAAATGGAGTAGGACCGCCGTAGCTCTTCCCCATTTATTATTGATTTGATGGTAATGTTCTGGCCTTGTTTAAATTGAAAATCAGCCTTTAATTCCCGGGGAATATCAAAAGCAATAGAAACACAATCGTTTGTTTCCCGTCGAATATTTTTAACCCGCAGCTTATGGAAATGTAAGGCCACTTTATTTATTTTTTAATCCTTCAATCAAAATTTGAATAATGTTTTCCTCAATTATTTTCGCGTCTACTTTCCTGCCGGATTTTTGCCAGTCTTCAATTCCATTGATTGCAGCTAATATGGTATGAACCGACACATTAGCATTGACAGGACGGATTTCTCTTTTATCAATTCCCTTTTGTAAAATTGCGGCTAAGCGTAAACGGTAGTTCCTTCGTTGATTCTTAAACTCACTCAGGTAGGGTTCCGGTAAATGCTTCCATTCGTGGTTGGATATATATACACTTTCAAACTCGTTCGTCATCATTGAAATATGGAACCGGATGATACTTTCGATTTTTGACAGGTTCGACCCGGAGCTATATTCGACTTCTTTTAAAAAATCTGTAAAGACTTTTGCAATATTAAAACAGAGGTCTATTAAAATTTCATTTTTTGATTCAATGTGATTATACAAGCTTGGGGCTTCTATTCCAATGGCTTCTGCAATATCACGCATAGAGGTAGCCGAAAATCCTTTCTTTCTGAAAAGCGCTGAAGCTTTTTGTGTTATTACATCTTTTTTAGACCTGTTTTTACCGGTAATTATCTTACCCATTTATGAATATTATTTTTCAAAACTAACACTTATTAGTTTTTTAATTTAGTTTAAAGTAATTTGGTAAACATTAATTTGAGACACTCTTTAATTTTTAAAATTCTATTTTCATTTAAAATAGATACTAACAATAATTATTTTTGCCAATTAAATAATTTTAATGCTGTTACAAACTGTAGACAAGGTTGAATTTATTTCGCCCGAAGATTTTAAAAATAATTATTACCTGCCCCAGAAGCCGCTGGTAATTACCGGACTCGCGAAACAGTGGCCGGCTTATAATAAATGGACGTGGGACTACTTTAAAGAAATTGTTGGTAATAAAAGAGTTGGTCTTTATAACAACATAAAGAGCGATGCGTACACGCCGATAAATACGGCCGATGATTATAAAACTTTTGGCGAATATGTAGATATGATTAAACAGGGGCCCGCGGGATGGCGAATTTTTTTATTCAATATTTTTGATCATGCGCCTCAGCTTATACAAGATTTTACCTGGCCTGAAGATCTTATGAAAGGGTATGTGAAAAAATATCCCATGTTATTTACAGGTGGCCAAACGTCAATCACCCACATGCACTTTGATATAGATCTCTCTCACATTCTGCACACGCAGTTTGCAGGCAGAAAAAAAGTATTGTTATTTCGCCACGAAGAACAGCATAAGTTATATCGAAAACCTTTTGAGGTATTAAGCCTGGCTGATTTTTCGAATTATAACCAAGGCTCCGGTAACCCGGATTATGAAAAGTTCCCGGCACTAAAATATGCCAGCGGTTATGAATTAGTGCTGGAACATGGCGATACCTTATTTATGCCTGCAGGCTACTGGCACCACATGGAATACCTGGATAGCGGCTTTGCCATGAGCCTTCGTGCCATGCAAAGCTCAATTGCAGGAAAGGCAAAAGGCGCCTGGAATTTATTTGGTATGAGAAGCATTGACACCCTCATGAAAAAAACTTCTCCGAAATGGTGGTATCGTTATAAAATAAAAAGAATTGAAAGACTTGCCGGCGAAGAATTAAAAAAAAATTCTAATTAGATGAGGTAAAATTCTTTTTCTTACGAATAATTGCTAATTTAGCTACCCATTCCTGATTCCTTTTCCTGATTTCAAAAACCGATCACACAAACCCAATAGCTTTAACTTAGGTAGATATAAATTAATATCCTCTTCAAGACATTATCAAGAAATTAGAACTTTTTCTTGTGGTTTCAGAGGTAAGCAAGGCCGGTGATTTTTATCACTGGCCGTTTTATTTTACAAATGTTGGGGGAGCTGTTAAACTTATTCCAATGAACGGTTCATAAATTTAACCAAAGGCATGAGCGCCTCAAACGCTTTTGCCGTTTCTTTTACTAAACCGGAACCTGAAAGTAATGAGTCAGGAATATTTTTGGTAGCTACAAAACTTTTTAATTTCAAAAATGGGGCGGCAGGGTTTTCTTTATCATACCCTTTCGGAACATTTACCAGCATTTGGCCCGCGTTCATTTCAAGGCCGTTGTATTGTTTTTTGAATAACGGATTATTGATAATTTTTTGAAATTCAGCGAAGCAATAGTCAATTTCCTGTCGCAGCTTTTTTAAAGCAACCGCATCAGGCATCCAAAGTCCGCCACCAATAAAACTTTTTCCACCGGGTTCTAAATGAAAATAGTATCCTCCAAATATTGACTTTTTGCCGCCCCTGTTAAAAGAAGCGCCCATGTTGGTTTTGTAAGGCGTTTTATCTTTTGAAAATCTGATGTCCCGGTTTATGCGAAAAGTACAGTTTTTGGCCTGCAGGTCTTTTATATCATTATCAAAGACAGAAATTACTTTAATAATTTCCTGCACAAAATTTTCAAAATCAATTTTTGCAGACAGATAATTTGCCTTGTGATTATCGAACCACGTTTTATTATTATTTCTTTTAAGCTCTTTTAGAAAGCTTAGAGTTGAGGAATGAAACATAGATTGGAAAGAAAATTCAGGCTGATGTTCTTAAAGAAAGGTTTTTATTTAACATTGCCCCAATTCTCGCCGCTCTTGATTCTGTAAATGGTCATTTCACTTACTTTATACTTGTCCGCAATTTGCTTGTAGGTAAGCTTGCGGCGTGGATTGTCAATTGTCGCTTTAATTGCTTTTACCTGCGGCAAAGTAAGTTTTAAACCTTGCGTTCTGGAATGCTGAACTTTTTTGTATGCAATTTTTTCCGGGCTTTTTTGCTGATGTACACTCACATCTTTTTGAGAAGCCCATTTAAGATTTTTTGCATTGTTATCTGTTTTGTTGTGATTGAGATGGATAACAAATTTATCTTTCGGAGAGTCTTTCCTGGTGAAAAACCTGGCGACTTCACGGTGGAAATAAATCGTGCCGTTACTTCCGTCAATATGAAGGTTTAAGGTTTTATACCCGGAAGTAAGCGAGCCTTCCAATAATTTTCCATCCTGATGAATGTCTTCAGAATAACTGGCTGCACGGCCGTGCGATGAAATTGCATATTTTTTACGCAATATTTTCCAGCCTTTAAACTGAAGTTGCTTCCATTGTTCACCGTTTATTTTTTTAATCATGACGTATGGTTTGAAATAAAGTTACAAAACTAAGTTTGGATCATATTTAAAAATTCTTCTTCATTTATTATTTTGATTGATTTTATTTTTTTTGCTTTATCAAATTTGCTGCCGGCCGAGTCTCCTGTCACAAGGTAATTAAGATTATTACTAACGGAGGAAAGAAGTTTGCCACCGTTATCTTCCGCAAGTTTTTCAGCATCACTTCTTTTTAAAGTTGGCAGCGTACCCGTAAATAAAAATGTTTGTCCCGAAAGTGCGCCCGTTTTGCTTTCAACCTTATCACCATTTGTATTTAATCCAATGTCAGCAAGGGTTGTAAGCATTTTTATATTATCATCATTGTGAAAAAATTCGTAAATGCTTTCTCCAACTTTACTTCCTATATCTTTCAACTGTTGCAATTGTTCTATTGAAAAATGCTGAAGTTCAAAAATATTTTTAACACTCTTGCCTAACGTTTTTGCCGTGGCTTCACCTACATATCGAATACCCAATCCAAAGATAAGCCGATGCAGATTTTGTTTTTTAGAATTTTCTACGGCTGTACGAAGATTTTCAATAGATTTTTGCCCAAATCCTTCAAGGTTGCCCGATTTCTGCATAGTTGAGCGAATAAATGCCTGGGATATTTTTAAGAAAACTGAGTGAATAAAACTTACGAACGTTAGCTTCCCCAAGGCTTTTAATATCCATAGCATCTTTGCTTACAAAATGAATAATACGTTCAACAACCTGTGCTTCACAATTAATATTTACACACCTCCATACAGCTTCTCCTTCCGGCTTTACTAACGGGTCGCTACACACGGGGCAATTTGACGGGAAAAATAATTTTCTTTTCTTTCCCGGTTCTTAATTCGGCAAGAGGTTTTACAATATATGGAATAACATCTCCTGCTCTTTCCACAATTACGGTATCGCCTAAACGCAAATCTTTTTCTTCAATTACATCCGCATTAAAAAGTGATATTGATGAAACTGTTACACCTCCAATATGCACAGGTTCAATTTTTGCAACAGGCGTTATAGAACCTGTGCGACCTACCTGGAATTCGACACTTTTTAATATTGATGTTGCCTGCCTGGCTTTAAATTTATAGGCGATCGCCCACCTGGGATGATGTGTTGTACTGCCGGTTTGTTGCTGTAACTCTATTTCATTTATCTTTATTACCATACCGTCTATCTCATATGGTAATTCATCTCTTTTTGTTTCGAACTCTTTGCAAAAGTCAATTACCTGTTCAATATTTGGGAAAACTTTCTTTTCGTTTACGGGTGTTTTAAAACCAAGATTGGCCAGCATTTGAAGAGATCCGGCGTGTGTCTTTAAAAGGTCTTTATTTTTTGACGAACCTTTATCAATTTGTTTAATAAAACTTATATGGTATAATATCGCTTCTAACTTTCTTCTTCTTACAGCAGCTGGATCTTTCATGCGCAGAGAACCCGCCGCCGCATTTCTCGGATTGGCTAACGGTGCCAATCCTTCTTCTGCCAACGACGCATTATATTGTCGAAAATTTTCTTTAGTCATCAAGACTTCTCCGCGTATCTCTATTAGTTCAATTCCATAGTCAGAAAATTTGGCCGATAATGGAATCGATCCTATTTGCTTAATATTAACGGTAACGTCATCGCCTGCAATTCCGTCGCCACGGGTGGCCCCTCGTACCAATATGTTATTTTCGTAGATGAGCGAAATACTTGCTCCATCAAATTTTGGTTCGGCGCTATAAGTAATTTGTTGCGTATCTACAAGTCCTTTTGCTCTTTTGTCCCAATCAACCAGGTCCTGGGCGTTGTAGCTATTTTCCAGGCTTAGCATGGGCACAAGGTGCGGAACGGTTACAAACTCTTTATTCAAACTATTTCCCACTCTTTGGGTTGGCGAATCGGAAGTAATTAAAGCCGGATTTTCACTCTCAAGTTTTTCCAAAGCCTTATAGAGTCCGTCATATTCTGCATCTGAAACCAAAGGATCGTTTAAAATATAATACCTGTATTCATGAAACCGAAGGACGTTTCTTAATTCATCAACGGTCACGGCATTTTTAAATAACCTGTTAGTTAGTGCCTGTAAATCTTTTGTTTGCTCTTTTGAATACATGAAAAATTTGTTGTAAAAATAAACAGACTGATTAAGTATTTTAAATCATCACAAAAAAAAGTGATGTTGAAAAAAAACTAAAAATTTATTCTTAAATATAAATTTCTATCAATTTGAATTCAACATAAAAAAAATTTTTTTAAGCACTTATTCGAAAAGTTTGGAATAATGTGTTTATTTTACACAATAAATTGCCTGATATGAGAAAAACTATACCCTTTACCCTTATCCTTCTATTATTTTTTTCTAAAAATTTTTCGCAATTATTATCGTGGTCGCCAAATTTTATACAGGAAGCGAGTACTCCTGTTGTGATTACAATGGATGCGACAAAAGGCAACCAGGGATTGCTGAATTACACACCGGCTACGGATATATATGTGCACATAGGAGTGATCACCAACTTAAGCACCAGTTCTTCTGACTGGAAATATGTTTCAAGTGTTTGGGGTACTACCAATCCCATGTTTCAGGCTACTTACCTTGGTAGTAATAAATGGTCTTATACTATCACAGGAGGGTTGCGAACTTTTTTCGGAATTTCAAATCCTGCAGAAACTATTCAAAAAATTGCCATTCTTTTTAGAAATGGATCCGGCTCATTAAAAGAAGCAAATTCAGATGGAAGTGATATGTACGTTCCTGTTTATGCAACTACTCTTGCAGTGAGATTTTCTGCACCACCATTACAACCAAATTATAATCTTACTCCTGAAACTATAACAAAGAATGTAGGAGACAATATTGCAATCACTGCAGTATCAAATAATGTTGCTGCTTTAAAATTATATTTCAATGGAGCAGTTATTCAATCTGTGAGTGCAGCAAGACTATTTCAGCAAGTCGCTTTATTAAGCAAAGGCGGAACACAAATAATAGTAGCAGAGGCAAATGATGGAACAACGGATGCAAGGGATACATTCTCATTTTTTGTTCCGCAGTTACCTCTATCCGGACTTAAGGAGGGAATCAACTATGAATCAGGGGATACATCGGTATTGCTCGTTTTAGGTGCACCTTCAAAAACTTCGGTATCGGTAGTTGGTGACTTCCCCGGAAGCAACTGGACCGTGCAACCGCAATTCCAAATGACAAACACATCAGATGGTTAGGTTATTGGACATTGCATATAACAGGGATTAACATCGGGGACAGAATATGCTTATCAATACCTGATAGACGATAGCATACAAGTGGCAGATTATAATACAGAAAAAGTGCTTGATAAAAATGTAGATCCAGGCATTTCTTCAACCACTTATCCCGGGCTGAGACCATTTCCCGGCACAGGCAGTTGGTACACTTGCAAGTATTATTCAAACAGGCCAAACTCCGTACAACTGGCAGGTAACAAATTTTTCAAAACCCGATAAAAGAAATCTTGTTATCTACGAATTATTGGTTCGTGATTTTATAGCTGCCGGTAACTGGCAAACTTTAAAAGACACCTTGAACTATCTTAAAAAATTAGGCGTCAACGCAATTGAAGTGATGCCATTTAACAATTTTGAAGGTGCCAGCAGTTGGGGATACAATCCTAATTTTTATTTTGCTCCTGATAAAGTTTATGGAACTGCAACTGCATTAAAGCAATTTATTGATGCTTGTCATCAAAACGGTATGGCAGTAATTATGGACATGGTGCTTAATCATTCATTCGGGTCTTCCCCTATGGTGCAAATGTATTTCGACAATAGCAAATAATATTCCGGCAGCAAACAATCCATGGTTTTCGCCACACTATACGCATGCTTATGATGTGGGTTACCAATTTAACAATGCAACCGCTGCTACCAAAGACTTCAGGAAAAGAGTAATTGCTTATTGGCTACAAAATTATCATATAGATGGCTATCGTTTTGATTTGGCAAAAGGCTTTACACCTACTAATACCTGCGATGCTAATGGTAATAATTGCAACGAAACTACTTTCGCTAATTATGATCAGCAAAGAATAAATATTTGGGATACACTTTACAATTATCAGCAATCAGTTTCTTCGGGAAGTTATACCATACTCGAAATGTTTGCAGATAACAACGAAGAACAAGTGTATTCTGCAAACGGAATGATGACATGGGGAAACATGAACTATAACTTTAGCCAGGCAACAATGGGGTTTAACACCGATTGGGATTTTAGCGGTGCAATCTATACTAATCGCAGTTTTTCCAATCCTACTCTTGTTACTTACCAGGAAAGCCATGATGAAGAAAGACTCATGTGGAAAAATGAACAATATGGTAATAGCAGTGGAGCTTATAATATAAAAGATACTGCGACGGGATTAAATCGAAATGCAATGGCGGCGGCCTTTTGGGCCTTAATACCCGGCCCCAAAATGCTTTGGCAATTTGGCGAATTAGGATATGATTATTCCATTAATACCTGTGCAGATGGTGTTACCATAAATAATAATTGCCGGTTAGATCCAAAGCCAATAAAATGGAATTACCTGCAAAATGCGAACAGAAAATCTTTGCATGATATTTACAGCGGCCTATTAAAACTTAGATCAACGCCTTCATACCTCTCAACATTTACAACAGGTACAATAACATACAATTTATCAGGAGCTTTCAAATGGATGGAAGTATATGACAACAATCTGAAGATCGTAGTAATGGGCAACTTTGATGTTGTATCTCAAACCGGCTCCGTTACTTTTCCCAGTGCAGGAACCTGGACCGACTATTTAAATGGTGCCCAAATTA
This sequence comes from uncultured Chitinophagaceae bacterium, assembly GCA_963792025.1. Taxonomy (GTDB): domain Bacteria; phylum Bacteroidota; class Bacteroidia; order Chitinophagales; family Chitinophagaceae; genus Ginsengibacter. The sequence continues at coordinate 311,148 of CAWBUS010000001.1, forward strand.
CTGCAACCGGCGCTTCACAATCTTTTACATTACAACCCGGGGAATACCATGTTTACCTGAATGCAGATATCGTGTTGCCGGTAACGTTAGTAAGTTTTACCGGGAAAAATTATGGAAATACAAATGTATTATCATGGAAAGTTGATAACGAAAACGATTTAAATTATTATGAATTGCAGCAAAGTGTTGATGGAAAAAATTTCTCAGTAGTTACGCAAATTAAAGCAACTGCAAACAACAATTATTCTTATGCGGATAATATTTCATCTGCTGCATCATTGATATATTATTACCGTTTGTGGATGATTGATAAAGATGGCAATTTTAAATACAGCCCGGTTGTAAAAATAAGCATGCAGGCAAAAGGAAAATTTGCAAGCGTAAATCCTAATCCATTTGAGCAAAAATTAGTTGTAAGTATTCAGTCTTTAGTTCCTGATAAGGCGACTGTTATTATTAATGATATTGATGGAAGACAGTTATATAAGCAAATTAGGAATGTCATTGCCGGAACTAATGTTATCGAAATAAACGAGGCAGGTAAATTTTCCAAAGGAACCTACCTGCTTACAATTATTGAATCTCAACAAATACAAAGTATCAAAATAGTTAAAGGAAATTGATAAAGTTTTTATGAAGGACATTAATAAAATCTTTTTAAATAATCTCTTTATTCTCTTAATTTAATATGCACTATGGCCACAACGTTACATGATAATCCTCACAAGAACATTAAGACCTTCAAAGTAATTCAATCCGAAGTACAAAGTATCAACCGCGTCGCTTTATCGGTTGATTGTGTAATTTTTGGATTTGATGAGAACAAGCTAAAAGTTTTGCTGATACGTTCGGATTTAAAAAAGTACCAGAGTAAATGGTCCTTACTTGGCGACCTGGTAAAGCCAGATGAAGATCTTGATACAGCTGCTTATCATATATTAAAGCAACGTACAGGCCTAAACGATGTTTACCTGGAACAGGTACATACCTTCGGAGACGTCAACAGGCACCCGGCAGGACGAGTGGTTACCGTTGCGTATTGTTCTCTAATAAATATCCAACATCATAAACTAAATATCCTTGACAATGAATTGCACTGGCATGAAGTTGAAAGCGTAACGGACCTTGCTTTCGATCATCAAAAAATATTTCAAAGTTGCTACACTTGGTTGCAAAAAAGAGTACAAGAGCATCCGCTTGGCCTGAGCCTGCTTCCCAACAAATTTTCTTTAAGGGAATTGCAAAATCTTTATGAAGCAATTTTAAATATCAAACTTGACAGGAGAAATTTCAGGAAAAAATTCTTTGCAATGGATTTCCTGGTAGATATGGGAGAAGATGAACAAAATGTGCCTCACCGACCCGGGAGGTTATATAAGTTTGATTATGAAAAATATGAAAAAAAGAAAAAAACCTGGTCAGGGATAGATTTTTAAGTAATCTTTTGTTCAAAGATTTGGATCATGAAAAGTCATGACCAATATCATAATAAAAATTTAGTGCTTTGCCAGTAATAAATTTTTTTTTTAACAAAACTTGTTTTTTATTTGTGTAAATTTTACACATTACTAAAACTGTAGAATTAAACTTCTTAAATTAAAACGATTGTTGCTATGAGAATAAGCATTCCTCTAATGTCAAAGCGCATTTGTGTTTTGATTTTATCTATCCTGTTTTCTTTTGTTGCAAATGCGCAGAGCATACTAAAAGGTGTCGTTACTTCAAAAGACGGTTCGGCTCTCCCGGGAGTATCGGTAATAGTTAAGGGAACTAAAACCGGAACACAAACCGCTGCTGACGGTAGTTTCACAATTTCGGTTCCGAAAAATTCAAACACTCTTATAGTGTCGGCAGTAGGTTATGCCCGCCAGGAAGTACCAATTGGTGGCCAATCTTTAATTAGCGTAACGCTTGAAACTGTCGCTTCAACGTTAACTGATGTTGTAGTAATTGGTTATGGTACTGCAAAGAAGAAAGACTTAACCGGGTCTATTGCGCAGGTTACTTCAAAAGATTTTCAAAAAGGAAATATTGTTTCACCCGATCAGTTAATCGCAGGTAAATTACCCGGGGTTGAGGTTACATCAAACAGTGGCGAGCCCGGTTCGGGTAGCACTATTAGAATAAGAGGCGGAGCATCATTAAATGCAAGTAACGATCCGCTCATTGTAATAGATGGTGTACCACTAAGTTCCGTTAACCTTCAGGGGATAAACCCTAGCGACATCGAAAGTTATACCATATTAAAGGATGCTGCTGCCACGGCCATTTATGGTTCACGCGCCTCCAATGGGGTTATAATTATTACTACTAAAAAAGGGAGGAGTGGTAAGCCGGTCATTAGTTTTTCACCGCAGGTCTCGGTTTCGTATAACCCAAAAGAGTACCCCGTTTTGTCAGCCGCCGAATTTAGCAACCTGGTAAAAACAGAGGGATCTGTTTCGCAGTCAGCAGCATTAGGAGCTGCTAATACGGACTGGCAAAATCAAATATATCAGACTGCGATAATTTCCGATAATAACTTAAGCATAAGCGGAAGTTTAAAGAACTTACCTTACCGCCTTTCAGGAGAATATCTTAACCAGCAAGGTGTTTTAAAGACCGACCATTTACAACGCGAAGATTTGAGTCTAAGCCTCACACCTCACTTGCTGGATAACCATCTGAAAATTGATCTCAATCTTCATGGATCAAGTACAGATTCCCGTACGGCAAATACAGGAGCCATCGGCAATGCTGTTTCATTTGATCCTACCCAACCGGTTCATATCAGCAGCAAATATTTTGGAGGCTATTATGAGTGGACCACAAATGATTCAACACCACAAGCTTTGTCTAACCGGAATCCGGTTGCATTGTTAGAGCAATATAATGCAGAAAACCACGCTTTAAGAAGTTTTGGAAATATTCAGTTCGATTATAAAGTTCACTTTTTACCTGACTTGCACATTAACTTAAATTTGGGATATGACGCGGCAGATTATAAAGGAACAACTATAGTCCCGGCAATTGCTGCCCAATCTTATAATGCTGTACCCACTTTACGCGGGCAGAATAACCAATATTATAATAATTATTTCAATGAAGTCGGAGAATTTTATCTGAATTATATAAAAGATATAAAATCGATCAACAGTAATATAAATGCAGTTGCTGGGTATGGGTACTATGATAATCATTTCCACAATAAAAATTTCCCTTCAATTAGTGCTGCTAATGACACGATTCCCGGAACCAAACCTGTTTATCCAACTTCTTTCAGTGAAGTGACGCTCGAATCCTATTATGGAAGATTAATCTATACACTTGCCGGCAAGTATATCTTAATGGGTTCTATCCGCACAGACGGTTCTTCCCGTTTTGCGTCAAATTATCGCTGGGGTGTTTTCCCCTCCGTTGCCTTCACCTGGAAAATTGCACAAGAAAATTTTCTTAAAAACTCAAATATTTTATCCACATTAAATTTGCGTCTAAGCGACGGCGTTACCGGCAACCAGGATGGAATAGGATATTATAGTTATCTAAATTATTATTCACAAAGCGGTAATACTTCCCTGGTTAATTTTGGCAATAATTATTATAATACTTTTAGTCCTTCAGCTTATGCGGCGGATCTCAAATGGGAACAAACTGAGACAAAGGATGCAGGAATTGATTTTGGCTTATTCAACAATCGAATTACGGGAAGTGTTGACTATTATTATAAAAAAACCAGTAATCTGTTGGCAACTGTATTTGTGCCTGAACTCACCAATTTTGGCAACCAGCTTACAAGGAACGTGGGTAATATGACAGATGAAGGGGTTGATTTTAGTATAAATGCTACTGCTGTAAAAACTCATGATGTAACCTGGGACGTGGCCTTTAATCTCGCCTATAACAAGTTTACCATTACCAATCTTTCTGTGTCCCAGGATTCACTGGCAAAGGCAAATAGCGGTCTGGCAGTCGGAGGTATTAGCGGTGGCACCGGCAATACCATCCAGGAACACTCAGTAGGATACACGCCGTTTTCTTTTTATGTTCTCCAACAGGTGTATGATAACAAAACAGGCAAGCCAATTGAAGGATTGTATGTAGATCAAAACCGGGACGGTATCATTAACCAAAACGATCTAATTCACTACAAATCACCATTTGCTCCTTTCACCTACGGCTTTTCTACAAGCTTAAGATATAGGAAATGGAGTATTAGTACTGTGCTTCGCGCGAGCGTGGGCAATTACATGTATAACAACGCAGCTTCCAACCTTGCTGTAACAAGAAACGTATTAAACCCTGTAGGTTTTCGCAAAATGCACCGTCTGCTATCCTAAATACGAATTTTCAGAACAACCAGTTCTTCTCTTCTCACTATGTAGAAAATGCTTCTTTTTTGAAAATGGACAACCTTGGGAATTTCTTATAATGCGGGATAATATAACTAAAAATAAATATAGTCTCAGGCTGTCCCTTAATTGTCAAAATGTATTTACAATTACGAAATATACAGGTTCAGATCCGGATATATATGGAGGTATAGATAATGTTCTCTACCCTAGACCACGAACAATTACTTTAGGAGCAAACCTGACTTTATAAAAGATTAAAATTTAAATTAAGAATTATGAAAAATATTGCTTCAAAAATAGTTTTTTCATTCTATTGCTGCTGCGGTCGTTTTTGATTTCATGTAATAAAGATCTCAACAGATTGCCGGCCAATTCAGTTTTTTCTGACAGTATTTACAGCAATCCCGCCGGATATGAATTAGCGCTGGCCAATGTTTATGGAGGTTATACATTAACCGGACAAGTGGGGCCCGGCGAGTTCTGATATTGCGGGCGTAGATGCCGGTACCTTGGACTTTGTCAGGTGTTGGTGGAATACCGAAGAATTAACAACCGATGAAGCAGTTTGCGCATGGGGAGACCCGGGTGTTCCGGACTTCCATAACATAAATGGTCTTTCACAGACCCAATTCTAATCGGCCTTATACGCCAGGTGCGGGTACCAGATCACATTATGTAATGATTTTATAAGTCATTGCACGGCTTCTGCGGCACTTCAAAAACTGCTAATGTTACTGGCGCATGGAGGCAACAGCAATTGGTCAATACGCGGCCGAAGCCCGTTTCCTCCGTGCTTTTCAATATTCGGTACTAATGGATGCCTTCGCCAACCCCGCTTTTGCAACTGAAACAACACCTGTAGGGCCTCTATCATTTCCAAAACAAATTCAAAAGAGGCGGATCTTTTTTAATTATATAACATTCTGAGCTACTTGACCTGTTCTAGGTTCAATGGCTGGCTCCGAAACAGAATCAATACGGACGTGCCGATCAGGCAGCCAGCATGGGCTTTACTGGCAAGATTATATTTAAACTCAGAAGTGTATACAGGCACAAAAAAATAGTGACAGTGCAATTATTTATTCATCCAAAGTTATAAATGCCGGATACAGTTTACATCCCACATTACGCTAACCTTTTTAAGGGAGATAATAACCTTAATAACCCAGAGGTTATTTTGGCGATACCTTATGATGGTATTAACACTCAAAGTTATGGGGGAAGCACCTTTTTAGTTAACAGTTCGTGTGCTAACTCCACTTACAGTGCAGGAAGCTCCCGGCTTTTATACGATGAGTACCTCCCAATTATGGAGTGCCAAGCGGAGGATGGCCCGGAAATAGAAGTACAGCAGCCCTTCCCGGCTCTTTTTCCTACTTCATGATACAACTGTCGATCAGCGCGGGATATTTTTAAATACTCGCTGGCGTAACTAGCACCATAACAAATATCTCGGCGTTCAACCAGGGAATCCCTGTAAATAAATTTACCAATATAACTTCCGCTGGCGTGCAGGCTGAACCTAACGCAGGAGGCACTTTTTGTTCTACCGATTTTCCTTTATTCCGGTTAGCAGAACAATATCTTCATTTATGCAGAAGCAGTACTAAGAGGCGGAGCCGGAGGCGATGCCGGGGACAGCACTTTCGTACATCAATTTACTAAGAGAACGTGCCTATGGTAATAGATTCCGGAGATACTAGAGTTCAGGTGAACTGACATTGCCTTTTATTATTGGAGGAAAGGGGTCGTGAAATGGATTGGGAATGTTTCAGGAGAACGGATCTCATAAGGTTTAAATGAATTTACCAGTGGAAGTTATCTCTGGCCGTGGAAAGGTGGAGTTTCCAGTGGTACAGCAGTAGATAGTCATTACGCGATTTTCCCAATACCTGTTACAGACCTTGGGGGCGAATCCCAATTTAATTCAAAATCCGGGTTATTAATATTGCTAAGCTTAAAAACAAAATATTATGAAAATATATAAGAACAAGTCATTTCTAATAGCTCTAAGTAGCCTTGTTTTTATGGCTGCTTGTAAAAAGGAAGGAACCAATGTTGCTTTTTGAGGAGGAACTGCGCCGGTATTAAGCGCATCGGTAAGCGATTCGATTCCTTCTGAATACCGCAAACCAAAATGACCAGGTTGTTGCCTTCAAGGTGGACAAATCCTGAGTACCAGTTTAGCAAACGGGCATAAGTTCGCTGAATGTAACGTATAACCTTGAGTTTGACACCGTAGGCGCCAACTTTACGAATCCAAATATGCAAACTGTTCAAATAAGCCCGGATCTTGGTACTACCTTTACGGGGGCGCAGCTAAATAGTTTGGTGGCCAATGGGCTGCAACTTGCCTTTGGGCAGTCTCATAATATTGAAGTTAGAGTGGTTTCTCTTATAGCTCCATACACTTCGGGTTCATCCAATATTGGTTCTTTGATTTCAAATTCGCTCACCTATACGGTAACGCCATTTGCACCACCCCCGGTTGTTGCGCCCCCTTCTTCCGGAACATTATTTATTACGGGTAATGCAACCAATGACGGCTGGATGGTTGGGGGAACACCTTCGTCAGTTGCGGGACAGCAAATGACACAGGTAACGACATTGTTGTATACAATAACGTTGCCTCTTATTGGTGGTCAGCAGTTCCTGGTGGTTCCCGTTGCAGGTGACTGGAGCAATAAATATGCTACATCAAATGCTAATTCTTCACCTACTGGCGGGAAAGTTTCGTATAATGCGGCTAATAATTTCAATGGGCCGGCAGCTTCCGGAACATATACGGTTACATTTAACTTTCAAACAGGGACCTATACGATAACTCAATAGTTGTTATTTAAATGCTTACAATTTATAAAGGCAGATAAAAAATTTTATATGAAAAATATTTTAAAAATTCTTTCACTAGTAATTGTGCTGACAATTGCTTTTGTTGCTTGTCAGAAGATAACTCCGCAAAAGTTTTATCCTAACGGTACAGCACCAGTGTTATCGGCCTCCTCAACAAATATTACTCCGGGGCCTGCCGATTCTAATAACGTGGTGGTAACTTTTTCCTGGACGAATCCCAACTATGCTACCGATTCTGCCACCGAAAAATATATACTGGAGATAGATTCTACTGGACGTAATTTCTCTAAAGAAATGAAAACTGTTATAATAGGTAAACTCAGCACATCCTTCACGGGTGGGCAACTAAATACTCTTTTGGCAAACTTTGGTTTTGCTCCCGGACAGACATTTACTTTTGACCTTAGAGTAACTTCGTCTTATGGAAATAACAATGAGCAGTTGCAATCATCAAACCCAGTTACCGTACAAATTACTTCTTATTTAGTTCCTATTACTATTGTACCGTCATCCACAACTCCGTTAGTGTTGCTTGTTAGTAATGCTACCAACACTGCTATTTCTTTTAATTGGAATGCAAGCAACTACGGCAGTAATAATATCAACTACGCTCTTCAGTTAGATACGGTGGGGGGAAATTTTACCCATCCTCAGACAGTGCAGTACGGCAGTGGCGTTTTAACCTCCAGTTTTTTGGTGAATGATTTAAATACGGCGGCCATTGCGGCGGGAGTATCCGGCGGGTCAACTAAAAATGTAGAGTTTCGAATAGTGAGTTATTTGGGTAGCGGTTATACTACACCGTTGGTTAACTCAAGTGTGGTCACTATTAGTATCACAACATTTACTCCCATTCCGCCAACCCTATTTATTGTTGGCGACGCAACACCTGGTGGCTGGAATAATCCGGTTCCGTTACCTTCTCAACAATTTACAAGGTTGGACGCAGTTTCTTATGGCATTGTTGTCAACTTAACAGCGGGGAAAAGTTATTTATTGCTACCTGTCAATGGAGATTGGACCCATAAATACGGTGGCGCAAGTGCAACAGGAGGAGCCTTACTAGCTGACGGCGCCGTTCCCGGTTCCAATACACCGGCACCGTCGACAAGCGGCATGTACCAGATCGTAGTGAATTTCCAAACGGGCACTTATACTGTTACACCTTTCACTATGACTATCCCAAGCAATTTATATATCGTGGGTGATGCCACAGCAGGTGGTTGGGCTAATCCCGTTCCAGTGCCATCTCAACAATTCACGCAGATAGATGCAGTTTCATTCGGCATAATTGTAAATCTTACCGCAGGAGGAAGCTATTTGCTTTTACCTGTAAATGGTGATTGGACTCATAAATATGGGGGCGCAAGCGCAACTGGTGGAACACTACTTGCAGATGGTGCGGTTCCCGGTTCTAATACACCAGCGCCGGCTACCAGCGGTACTTACCAGATTATTATTAATTTCCAAACAGGAACTTATACTGTTACACCTTTTACAGGAGCTATGCCGGTTCCCACCAATTTATATATTGTAGGTGATGCAACAGCAGGCGGATGGAATAACCCTGTCCCTGTACCTTCGCAACAATTCACACGCGTTAATCTTACCGATTTCCAATTAACGGTTAATTTATCTTCAACAGGAAGCTATTTGTTCTTACCGGTCAATGGAGATTGGACTAATAAATATGGTGGAACAAGTGCGACAGGTGGGTCAATTTTGTATGATGGAGCTGTCCCGGGGTCTAATACGCCAGGACCCGCTGTAACTGGCAATTACCTGATAGATGTAGATTTTGGAACTGGAAAATACACAGTTACAAAACAGTAACTCTTAAACTTAATATTTAATAAAGCCAGTTCAATATAAGAGCTGGCTTTTTCTTTGTAATATTGAATGAGCGTCTTAAATTTCATCTATGAAAATATTTTTCATCTTTGTTTTCTTTGCAGGGATTACCAGCAGCTTTAATTGTAAAAAAAGCCCATCCAATTCCACGCCGATCCACATAGATACATTGCCGGTTGACACAACACATCATGTAGACACGTTACCCGTTGTCAATACTTTTTTTGCGAAAGGAGCAGACGTCAGCTGGATTACACAAATGGAATCGCAGGGGTTCCAATTTTATAACGGAAGCGGTGTTCAACAGGATATTTTCCAGGTTTTGAAATCTGAAGGAATAAATTCTGTCAGGCTTCGTGCATGGGTAAATCCTGCAGACGGATATAACAACACGGATGATGTTGTGGCAAAAGCTATCCGTGCAAAAGATGCAGGGATGAAAATTATGATTGACTTTCATTATAGCGATACCTGGGCAGACCCAGGTCATCAAACAACTCCTGCTGCATGGGCAAATGAAAATATCAACGACTTGCAAATTTCAGTTCATGATTACACCGTTAGTGTAATGGATTCATTAAAGGCAAATGGGATATTTGCTGACTGGGTGCAGGTTGGTAACGAAACCAATGATGGTATGCTGTGGCCTTTAGGGAGGGCAGACTCGTCAATGGCGAATTTTGCATTGCTTGTAAACGCGGGATATAATGGCGTAAAATCAGTTAGCGACAGTTCAAAAGTTATTATTCATATTTCCAATGGATATGATAACAGCTTATTCCGCTGGGTGTTTGATGGTTTAAAAAATAATGGTGCTAAATGGGATATTATCGGCATGTCACTGTATCCGCCAGCCAATTCGTGGAGTACTTATAATATTCAATGCCAGAGCAACATGAGCGACATGATTGCCAGGTATAATAAACCGCTAATGATATGTGAAGTGGGCATGAGCTGGACAGATTCAAGCGCATGCAATTCTTTCATAAGTGATCTCATTGCAAAAACAAAATCGGTTAGCGGAAACAAAGGATTGGGCGTTTTTTACTGGGAGCCAGAGGCCTATAATAACTGGCAGGGCTACTCGCTGGGAGCTTTTGATAATTCAGGTAAACCCACTGTTGCATTGGATGCGTTTAAATAATATCAGCGATATTTTTTTGAACGGCGTATTGCAATAAAATTAGCTTATATGAAAAGAATCTTCCGCCAAATATTGGCTATCGCCACACTATTTTTTTATTCTAATAAATTTTGTTGTGCACAAAATATCCTGTCTGGCAGGCATATCAATTTTGATAACGACTGGAAATTTCATTTTGGAAACGCTTCCGATGCTTCAAAAGATTTCAACTATTCTATTGCTAATATATTTTCTAAAACGGGCAAAGGAGATGGAAGTGCAGTTGATATAAAATTTAATGATAGCTCATGGCGAACATTAAACGTTCCTCATGATTGGGCAGTGGAACTTCCTTTTGTGAATTCACCCAATTTTGATGTGATGGCTCATGGCTACAAGCCCGTTGGTGGTCTGTTTCCTGAAACAAGCATTGGCTGGTATCGTAAACATTTTTTAGTTGATAGAAAAGATTCGGGCCGGCGTTTTCAAATTCAGTTTGATGGAATTTTTCGCGATGCAAATGTTTGGCTTAATGGAATTTATCTCGGGAATAATAAAAGTGGATACATAGGTTTTGCATACGACATTACGGATTTTATTAACTACCATAAGGAGAATATTATCGTAGTAAGAGTTGATGCTACGCAATATGAAGGATGGTTTTATGAAGGCGCCGGCATTTATCGCCATGTATGGCTTAACGAATATAATAACGTACACATTGGAAATGACGGAACTTTTGTTTACACAACTGTTGTTAATAGCAAGGCCTCTATAAACCTCGAAACACCTGTTGAAAATCAAAACTTCAATTCAACAAATTGTACCATCAGCTCAATTATTACTGACCGGGTTGGAAAGGTTGTTGGGCAAACAAGTGAACAACCGGTTTCATTAAACGTAAATGAATTTAAAATCATCAAACAAAAAATTTCATTATCAAACCCAAAACTATGGTCCATTGATGATCCATATTTATACAGAATAACTACTATCATTAAAGCCAATGGAAAGATTATAGACGCTGATAAAAAAAGATTTGGAATAAGAACAATTAATGTAACCAAAGACGGCTTGTTTCTAAACGGAAAATATATTAAAGTTAAGGGTGTTTGCGATCACCAGGACCATGCAGGCGTTGGAAGTGCTTTACCTGACTACCTCCAATATTACCGTATAGGATTATTAAAACAAATGGGAGCGAACGCTTACCGCACTACACACAATCCGCCGACGCCGGAATTGCTGGATGCATGTGATAGCTTAGGAATTCTGGTGCTCGACGAGACGAGATTATTGAACAGCAGTCATGAATATATCAACAAGTTTGAAAGGCTGATATTACGAGACCGTAGTCATCCTTCGGTTTTTATGTGGTCTATCGGCAATGAAGAAGGATATATTCAAACTAACAGTACCGGTAAACGAATTGCACAAACTTTGCTGGCAAAACAAAAAGAACTTGATCACTCACGTACAAGCACATACGCTGCAGACGTTGCTAATATTTACCGGGGAGTTAATGAAGTTATTCCGGTAAGAGGATTTAATTACCGCATTCTGGGTATGGATCCTTATCATAAAGATCATCCGGAACAACCCATTATCGGAACAGAGATGGGAAGCACGGTAACGACAAGAGGTATTTATGAAAAAGATACCGTTAGCGCATACCTGCCGGATGAAGATATAACGGCGCCATGGTGGGCAAATACCGCAGAACAATGGTGGTCACTGGCTGCGGTGAGACCATGGTGGATGGGTGGTTTTGTATGGACCGGTTTTGACTATCGGGGAGAACCCACTCCATTTGAATGGCCGAACATTAATTCACATTTTGGGATTATGGATATGTGTGGCTTCCCTAAAAATATTTATTATTATTATCAATCGTGGTGGACAGATAAAGATGTGTTGCACATTGCTCCGCATTGGAACTGGAAAGGCAAAGAAGGTCAGCCGGTCGATGTATGGGTTTACAGTAATGCCGATAATGTTGAACTGTTTTTAAATGGAAAAAGTTTGGGTAAAAAAGATATGCCTCGTAACAGCCATCTTCAATGGGAAGTAAATTATGAGCCTGGCACTTTATCTGCGATAGCTTTTAAAAAGGGCAAGAAACTTACAGCAAGCGTTGAAACAACCGATCCTTCTGCAGAGGTCGTAATAACGCCTTACAAAACAACAATGCTGGCTGATGGAAAAGATGCAACGGTAATAAATGTAAGTGTTGTAGATAAACAGGGAAGAGAGGTCCCCGACGCGGATAATCTCATTCAATTTTCGATAACAGGAGATGCAAAAATAATTGGTGTAGGTAATGGCGATCCAAGCAGCCATGAACCTGATAAATGTGAAGATGGAAAATGGCAAAGGAACCTGTTCAATGGAAAATGCCAGGTGATAGTGCAGGCAGGTAGTACACCAGGCACAATAAAATTCGAAGCAACCTCGCAGGGCTTATGGAAGGGATCTACTGACATAGTAACGGTAGAGCCCGCAGGTAAAAGTATAACTGGTAAAAATAATATTCAGAATAAATTTTTAAGAACTGCTACGTTACATCCAAAAGGAAAAATATTGGGTGCCGATATTTCCTTTTTACCTCAACTTGAAGCGAGAGGTATACAATTTTCAGATAACGGTGTAAATAAAGACGCCATTGAAATTTTGAAAGATCACGGGTTCAATTATATCAGGTTACGAATATTTGTTGATCCTGCTAACGATAGCGGCTATTCGCCGAAAAAAGGCTTTTGCGATTTACAGCACACGCTTGAAATGGCAAAGCGCATTAAAGCTGCGGGAATGAAATTTCTTCTTGACTTTCATTATAGCGATACCTGGGCTGATCCGGGAAAGCAATATACACCTGCCGCGTGGAAAGGATTAAATTTTAGGGAGCAGACTAACAAGTTGTATGATTATACGAAACAAGTTCTAATTGAATTAAAGAAACAGGGAACATTACCTGATATGGTTCAAACGGGTAATGAAATTAATCATGGAATATTATGGCCTGGCGGTAATATTCAACATCCTGATAGTCTTGCTGCACTCTTGAAAGCCGCGATAGCCGCTGTGAGAGATGTTGATCCGAAAATTATTGTGATGCTGCATATTGCATTAGGTGGCCAAAACGCAGAATCGGAATTCTTTCTTGATAATATGATTAATCGCGGAGTAACGTTCGATGTTATCGGAGAATCTTATTATCCAAAGTGGCACGGTACCTTACAGGACCTTCAAGGTAACTTAACGGCACTTAAAGAGAAATATGGTAAGCCAGTTATCGTGGCGGAATATTCTCAACTTAAAAATGAAGTAAATAAAATTGCGTTTACGCTTCCGGGTGATAAACTTGAAGGAACCTTTATATGGGAACCGCTAAACACATGGGAATCTGTTTTCGATAAGAATGGTAAATCTAATGAGTTTATGAAAGTGTACGATACAATCAGTAAGGATTATAAAATCCCTGAATAATAATCCAAAGTATAAAAATCAACCGGGTAATAAATATCTTTTTTAATTAAAATTTTATGGATACTCAATTTAGAGACGAGTTTATTAATCAGTCTGTTTACAGGATTAATGAAAATACCAAACGGATTTTGAAGAGTTTACAAGAGATTGATGAAACAGAAACCTGGCAACGTTCCAACGAAAATTCAAATAGTATCGGTAACATTATTTTGCATTTGTGCGGTAACATAAGGCAGTACATTATTTCGTCGTTAGGAGAAACAGAAGATGTTCGGATAAGGGATGAGGAATTTTCCGCGCAAGACGGGTTTAATAAAAGTGAATTACTTGCCAAACTAAACGCTACTATTAACGATGCGATCGGGGTAATAGAAAGCGCAGATCAAAAAAGACTTCTGAAAAAATACGCTGTGCAGGGATTTGACTTATCCGGGATCGGCATTATTATTCATGTTACCGAACATTATTCTTATCACACCGGGCAAATTGCTTTTTGGATAAAGCAATTAAAAAATAAAGACCTTGGATTTTATGCAGGTGTTAATTTGAATGTGAAAAATGAAAACTAAAAAAGGATAAAAATTTTACAGGTTTCTTTGCTTCGGATAAAAATTGAATTCACTTTTCCTGGACGGTCGCCTTGTAATTTTTAGTAAATACTTCCTGTTCTTTTACATGATTGGATAGTGTATTTAATGCATATTCTATGTCGCCTGTATCTAAAGTTAACGTAGCTTTTGATTGATTTACTTCTTTTAATTTTCTCCTGGCGGAGGCAATCTTTTTTTCTATATCATTGAACGTTGATTGCACTTCAGCATCCGTTTTATCGGGCTTAAACTGGTTATTACGGTAGGCTATAAAATTATTAAACTCATTAGTTGCGCTGTTATAATCTGCAATAGCATCATTGTATAATACGGAATCTCTTACCTGGTAAATTATTTCTATCTCAAACCTCAACTGCTTTAGTTTGGTGCTGATCATACTGTTAGGTACACCATTATTTTGAATCCTGTTATAAGCCGAAGTGTATTTCTGGAGTGGTTCGGCGTTTTCAAATTTGCTTAGTGTATCTACATAATTAAAATAGGCAGTCCCGTTTTTTGATTTTATATTATCATTATTAAATTCCTTATAAGTAACAGGGTAATCCAGCAGCTGAAACATAGGATCGAAGGGCATATGACTTTGTATAAAAACGGAGGGTGGTACCTGGAAATATTTAATATTTACCGATTCGTATCCCGCTGGTCCTGCATCCCATGTTGGATCATAAAGCGACCATTTGTTATCAGTACAAACAATATTCCAGGCGTGAGATGTTCTATCAACAGAATTACTTTGTCTCGTATAACCTTCAACAGCAAAAGACTTTAACCCGGCCTTTCTGCAGATATCATCAAAGATGGCTGCAAAATTTTGGCAAACACCTTTTCTTCTTCTAAGTGCAAAAGTTACCAACTGATCCCGGTCTTCGTCCAGGATGATCCGGTGTAAGCTGTCCGTACTATATTTTATGTGAGATATTACCCAGATGTAAGCGGCACGCACTTTCTTAGTTTCTGTATCAAAATGAGAATTTATGTACGCAGCTATGTCGGCCGTTGAATTGGTTTGAGAAGCTGGAATATTAAGAGCCACCCTGTCGGTTTCTCTATAGTCGTTCTCATCCTGGGCATAGGTGTTATATAATAAGCAAAGAAAGACGATAAGGGGAACCAGGCGTTTCATATTCTAAAGTTAAAATATGCACCTGAATTGATATTGCTAAATTTTGACACAAAAAGGGCGATAACTTTTATAGTTATCACCCTTTAAAAAAAACCGTTTAATGCCGTTTAGCTGATTTTTATCTCGTGCTTCACCGCTTCTTTACCGGGTATAACGGGCAAGGTTACCTGCAAAACGCCATCCACATATTTAGCGGAGATATTTCCTGCATCAATGGTTTCATCCAGCGTAAAAGTTCTTTCAAAACCTCCGCGGCTGTATTCCCGCCTGACCCAATCTTGCTTTGGAAATCCCTCCGGTGGCGTGTAAGAAATGATCAGATCATTTCCCTGCACATCTAATTTAAAATGTTCGCGGATGCGTCCCGGTGCAAACACCAACATTTCATAGCTTGTTTCAGTTTTGAAAATGTTGACTGCAGCTCTTTGCATGGAGCGGATGGACAGGTGCTGATGCCTGCCTCCGTAATTGCCTTTTGCGGCACTTGACTGATTGTAGTACATGTTTTTATTTTTTAAATGAATAATACCAACGTAGACGAATGAGGTAGAGAAATGTTTTATCTACAAGCAAACCTGAGCCAATACTTGCTACTTGTTACCCGATACCTGGTACTTTCTTCCCGCTAACTAATTTCTTCTGATCTTTAAAACAAATTAACCAATGGTTCGTCTACCTGTATAATGGATGACGCACTTAATATAGCAACTCAAATGGCCGCCGACCGCAGTAATAAAATTACCGAGACAATTAAGGAGTACAGTCGGCGGCTGCTTGGTTTTATTAAGCAACGGGTTTCCGGTAATGAAGATGCTGAAGATATTCTGCAGGATGTCTTTTATCAATTTGCCGGAAGTACTGAGCCAATAGAACAGGTGGGAAGCTGGTTGTTTACAGTTGCCAGAAATAAGATTACCGATAGATATCGCAAACATAAATTGCCACTCGCCGATGATGTATTCGGTACATCAGAAACAGATGAAGAAAGTTTTGATTGGAAGGAAATGTTGTTGGCCGCCGATAATAACCCGGAAACAGATTATTTGCGAAATTTATTCTGGGAAGAATTGGAGGTAGCGTTGCAGGAACTTCCTGCGCAACAAAGAGACGTCTTTGTTATGAATGAAATTGATGGAATTGCGTTTAAAGATATTGCTGAACAAACGGGGGTAAGTGTGGCCACGCTTATAAGCCGCAAGCGTTATGCAGTACTTCATTTGAGAGAAAAATTACAAGTGCTGAAAGATGAATTATTGAATTATTAAGCCTTCGACAGGCTCAGGCTGACAAAGGATGAGAAGATTTGAGTTAAAAACAATTTAAAAAAATATTATAAAATAAAATACAATGAAAAGAGGCAAGTTCAAAATGATGATATTGTTTCCAATCTTCTTTATTGCAGCCGTATTGTTATTTGGTGCAATAGTGATGTTGTTATGGAACAATATCCTGCCCGCCGTGGTGGGCGTAAAAACCATCACATATTTGCAGGCGCTGGGAATATTGGTGTTGAGTAAAATTTTGTTTGGAGGTTTGGGACGAAGAGGAGGATGGCACAGGGGAAAACACGAAGAATGGCGAAATAAATGGCAGGAAAAATGGGCCGCCATGACTCCTGAAGAAAGAGAAAAATTCAAAGCTGAATGGAAGAACCGTTGTGGTCGTGGGCGGTGGAATATGCCACAGGAAAATACATCAGCAACAAAAGCCGAATAGTTATTCAAAGATTATTTGTAAATGCAATAATTTTTTATCCCCGAAAGCCGGGGATTTTTTTTGAATTATTTTCAAATCACTCTTTCGCATTACCTTCAATTCATAATTTTTAAATTTTTAAGGAATGAAAAAAATATTGATTCTTGTTTGTGTATTATTTCAGTATGTATTGTATGCTCAAAAATTACCGGATAGCTATACTGACGGAAAATATGTAACTGTTAATGGCGCCAAATTGTATGTAGTGCTTGTTGGCAAAGGCGATCCGCTTATTATTATTCCCGGCGGTCCCGGGGGTGCACATATAGGATATCGTTCGTTTGATTCATTAGCGAAGGATAACGAGATTATTTATTTTGACGCTTTCGGAAGAGGCAAAAGTGATACAGCGAAAGATGTAAAAGAATATTCTCTTGCCCGTGATATAGAAGATGTCGAAGGCCTTCGTCTGGCTTTGCATATTGATAAATTAAACGTGCTGGGCCATTCTTATGGCGGCCTTGTGGCACAGGGTTATGCCTTAAAATATCCATCGCATGTTAATCATCTTATCCTGGCCAATACCTTTCATAGCTTTATAATGTGGCAGGAAAATGATGACAACAGCAATCATGAAATAAAAACCAATTACCCTGAGGTTTGGGATTCATTAATGAAAATTCGCGAAGCGGGCGCCGTATCCAGCGATCCTAAGCACCAGGAATTATATGGCAAAGTTCCTTATGGTTTTTTATATGCTTATAATCCCAATAACTTTTTGGGCCGTGGCAGAAAGCCATATCCTAACCCGATGAATACAAAATTATATTACCAGATGGTTGGCAAAGACGGCGACTTTATCGTGGGAAGCGACATAGGTAATTTTGATTATAGGAAAGATTTAAAAAATCTTACGATGCCTGTGTTAATTTATGGTGGCCGCTACGATCGTGTTGCAGTGCCGTACATGATGGTTAAGTACAAAGAGTATTGTCCGCAGGCGCAGTTTATGATCTTCGAAAAATCAGGACACAATCCGCAGGTGGAAGAACCGGAGAAGTTATTTCCGGTAATAGAGAAATTTTTACATGGTTAAAATTAACAGCCCCCTATTTTTTAAGACGATATTTTCTATTCACTTTCGGGCTATTGAAATATCTATCGAGTTCCTCACTATTGGTATTATCTTCTACAATGGGCACATCAATTAATTGTAGTTGCACCTGCGTAAGTTCGTCTCTCAGCTTGGTGGTTTTCTTTACAATATCAGGGTCTTTTTCCCCGATGAGCATATTATCGGTAAGCAGATATTGAAGTCTTTTAATATCGCTTCTTACAAGCGACGCCGAATTTTGTTCTGTCGTTTTGGAAGGAGCCACTGCTTCTTTTACCGGAACCAATGCCACGCCAACACTGGGCAAAATTTTTCCTGTCGTTTGTTCGCTCTGTGTAGGTAACGAAGAAAAAATTGTTCCGCCTAAAGCTGTCGATGCAGAAGTAAGATCAAAGGAGGTCCGTGTATTTCGTGTACGCTTTACCTTTTGATCTAATATTCTGAAAGTACTTTTTAATTGAAGTATGTAAGTGTCAACATCCTTTGTTATCTTATTGTATTGAATTAAACGGTAAGGATAATTGATGGTTTGCTTTACTGTTATTTTTACGATTGCGGTATCATGATTATAAAATTTATCCGTACCGATAAAGGTTATTGTCAATGGTTTCCGGTCAATTTTTTCGTCATCTTTAATAAAATCGTAGGGCGCATCCCAGGTAAAATCATCGCCGCAATGAGCGATAGGTGTTGTAGAATGAATGGGCGAGCTGGTATAGTAAGTTATTGATTCAATAGGAAAACTTCCATCGTCGCATTGCAATTTGAAATTAAGTGTATCGCCTTCTTCAATTACAAGATCACTGCTAACAGTTGGTTTTATTTTTGATGGAATAATTTCCGTATTATAAAAAACGAGTGTAAAAACCGTGTCAACTTTATCGGTTGGGTCATTGAGGTTTTGTATGCCCATCTTCACTTTATATTCATTATCATACTTAAGTTTTCCGCTAAGAAAATATGATTTATCGGCCTTGAAATGTAATTCCCCGTTGTCTTTATTAATCTTTAACCCAACGGGCGAATTCTTTAAATACCAATAATATTGTTGCGGATCGCGATTTATTTCAAAATGATAATCAAGAGTAGAATCTACATGCAGCGTGAAATATGGACTAAAGTTTTTGATACGTAAAACGGTATCTTCTTTTTTTACAAAATTGCTGTCGGGCTTAATGTTTATTGCTACAGTATCAGTAACAACCTGGCACGACACAATTATGGGAAGAAAAAATAATGCAGTAAGCAACAAATATGGTATGCTTTTTTTTCTTAAAGGGTATTTCAACATGCTGGCAAAAATATAAAAACTAAGTTTTAAATCTCTTATAAAAAAGTTATTGCTTTTTGCCTTCATAGTAATTGCACTGCGCCAGCGATCCTAGCCTGAAACGAATAGGCATTCTCGTAGCTCTCTCAATTTTAAGTTCTTGCCTGCAAAAGAAACCATATGAGCAGGTAGAAAAGTTTTCAGCAACTGGTGGCTTTAAATTTTCAGCGCTTTCAAATAAGGATATTGATGGCACAAAAAGCAAAGTAGTGTCGGAAGGTTTTAATTTATTTTTAACAAGAAAGTTAATATAATCCGGCTTTACAGAAGTAGTGAATTGTGCATTGGAAAACAGGCAGGAAAAGATTAAAATCAAAATGAAACCACAAATTTTATTCCAAAAAACCATATCATTACTTTTGTGGTTGTAAATTTACCACTTTAAAAAAGAAAACGAGTTCATGTCTTTAAGCCAGCGCTTACAACAAAAATTATTACAGAAACTGTCACCTCAGCAAATTCAGCTAATGAAGTTGCTGCAGGTACCTACTGCTCATCTTGAAGAAAGAATAAAGGAAGAATTAGAAGAAAATCCCGCCCTGGAAGGTGGAGAAGATGGGCATGACGAAAATTTTGATGCGCCAAAGGATGAATTTGAAACAGCTGAAGATGATTTTGAAAATGATGGCAGCGAAGATGATTATGACAAAATCGATATCAGCGAATATGTGAGCGATGGCGATGATGAAGTTGGTGACTATAAGTTACGTGACGATAATTACGGTGATACGGAAGAAACAAAAGTAATTCCCCATAAAGTTGAAATTTCGTTTTTTGATACGCTCAAGAGCCAGTTACTGATGTTGGACCTTGATGAGCGTGAAAAAAAGATAGCCGAACAAATAATCGGAAGTATTGATGATGACGGTTACCTGCGTCGTGAAATAACTGCTATTGCCGACGACCTTGCTTTCAGACAAAATATTGCCGCTACTGAAAAAGAAATTGAAAAAATAATAGAACTTATCCAGCAATTTGATCCGCCGGGCGTTGCTGCCAGGGATTTGCGTGAATGTTTATTATTGCAATTGAAAAGGAAAGAGAGAAATGGCGGTGCAGTTCAAACGGCGATAGCCGTTATTGAAAATTATTTTGATGAGTTTACAAAAAAGCATTACGAAAAAATACAGCGTGGCTTGAACCTCGATGATGATGGCATTAAAGATGTGATCAACCAGATAATAAAACTGAATCCCAAGCCCGGCGGGCAGGTTGGTGAAACCAATAAATTACAGAGTTATGTAATACCCGATTTTTTTATAACCAATAACCTCGGCAAACTTGAAGTAATATTAAATTCAAAAAACGCCCCCGACTTAAGAATCAGCGAAGGTTACCGCGACATGCTGAGAGACTATGACAAGGGCTCAAAAAAAGATAAACGGCAAAAAGAAGCCGTACTCTTTATTAAACAAAAAATAGATTCGGCCAAATGGTTTATTGATGCGATAAAGCAAAGACAACATACGCTTTTAAGCACTATGGAAACTATTATGGAGTATCAAAAAGAATTTTTTTTAACAGGAGATGAAACTGATTTACGGCCAATGATTTTAAAAGACATTGCCGAAAGAACGTCACTGGATATTTCTACAGTAAGCCGTGTTGCCAACAGTAAATTTGTGCAAACAGAATTCGGAACCTATCGTTTGAAGTTTTTCTTTAGTGAAAGCCTCGTTACTGACAGTGGTGAAGAGGTAAGTACCCGTGAGGTTAAAAAAATATTGAACAATTTAATTGACGACGAAAGTAAACAGCATCCGCTCAGCGATGAAAAACTAACGGACCTCTTGCAGGAAAAGGGGTACAACATTGCCCGTAGAACGGTTGCTAAATACCGCGAGCAACTTAACATACCAGTTGCCAGGTTAAGAAAGGAATTATAAATGGAAAAAAATTTTATTACAAGTACAGGCCGGGTTATTGAGTTTGATCATAAACGATACTCTCTTGCATTGAGCATACCGGCTCAATTATTTTCCTATGTTTTTCATCCTTTGTTTATACCTACAATTGCCACCTGGTATTTAGCGTACATCCATCAAGGTTATTTTACCGGAATTGCACCACACGACAGGTTATTGATTATAATAAGAGTAGCTATTAACACAATTATTTTTCCAGGTATAACTGTGTTGTTATTAAAAGCTGTTGGATTTATCAAAAGTATTTATTTAAAAACTCAAAGGGAAAGAATCATTCCTTATGTGGGTGCCAATCTTTTTTATTTCTGGATGTATCTCGTTTTCAGGAACCAACCGGAAGTCCCTCCTATACTTACTGCCTTTATTTTTGGAGTTTTTCTTTCTTCCTCTGTTGGTTTATTGGCCAATATTTATTTTAAAATTAGCATGCATGCTTTAGGCATGGGCTCTCTTTCAGGCTTATTGTTGTTCATCATATTTAGTGGTTCTCCATATGGTATTTTTCTCCAGGCGATGATTGTATTTTTAATAACGGGTTTTGTTTGCACCAGCCGGATGATTGTCAGCGATCACAAACCGTCTGATATTTATTCCGGAATATTATTTGGCATCATTTGCCAGGTTATTTCTTTTTTGTTCATCGGAGTATCCACATAAATTATCTCCTTTAACCCCGCGAATCAATATTTATTTTATGGGAGTTATCATAAATGAATAACTATAATTTTTATAATTGAGGCGGTATTGGTTTAAAGGCCATGTTCCCCAGGAATTAACACCACCAACACCTGTTTGCTCCAGGTCAATATTTAACGTTGTCAGGTCTCTTTCTTTTAATTCACCGAAATGTCGGTTATGTTTTTCAAGTCCATCGTCCAGATCTTCGTCAAGATAATGACGGGCAGCTATGTTTAAAACGGTATCACCAATAATCAATAAACCGGTTCCTTGCCCATTCGTTAGCTTAACCCATCGCACATCTGTTTTATTGCCCGATTCCTGTGGCCGTACATAGCCATGGAACTGGTCATGCACACTCATAGTATACAAGCCAACAAAAGCATCATCCTTGCGATCCCAATAATTTTCCGACGGACCGCGGCCATACCACTGCATTTGGTTGTATTCTTTCGGCAACATCATTTGCATTCCAAATTTAAATAGCATCGGTTCCTCCTTCGAACTATCTGCCTGCATCGATTCGGTTACTTTAATTATGCCGTCGCCATTTAATTGATAATTGATATCAAGATAAGCATATACGTCAGGCAATGAATAATGCATGCTCAGTTGTATATTTTTGTTATTGGAAGAATCAATCGTAAAACCAAGAAGTGCATAATTATGGCTTGCCCTTTTCCAGTTCAACAACTTTACCTGGAGATCTGCACCGAAATCATTATCCGTAGGGGGCCGCCAGAAATTAGGTTTCAAATCAAACCCTTCTTTAAGAAAATTGTTCCCGTTAACAATGTATTCGTGCAACAGGCCATCATGCCTGCTGAAGTTAAATTTCACACTTTCATTACTTACATCAATTATACTATCGGTAACCTGTACCCGTAAATTTGATGAGGCGGGAAATGAAACAATCTCTCCTAAATGGCTATATAACATTAATTGATCTTTTGCTATTTCCCACCCGGATGGCAGAATGCCTTCCGCTGTTTTTGTTTTATAATAAACATTTAGAAAAATTTCTTTGTACCCAACCCGAGGTAAACTATAATGCAAATCAACCAGTACTGAATCGTGGGGAGGAACCTGCAAAGATTCAACATTACCTGTTTTAATAATTTTTCCATCAGCAACCAATTCCCAATTCAAGATTACATTATCGAGGTTCTTAAAGAAATTCTCATTGTAAACTTTAATCTTGCCTACCATCATGTCGGCAGGATAAGTGAATATATCCTGGTACTCTTTCTTTACTTCCAGCATTTGAGGATGCAGGCTCCTGTCCGGTGCTACCAGGCCATTGCAATTAAAATTTTGGTCGCTTGGCATTTCAACGCCATAGTCTCCGCCATAAGCCCAGATGGTATCGCCACGATCAGTAATTTTTTGGAAACCCTGGTCCACAAAATCCCAGATGTAGCCGCCCTGCATACGCGGATAATATTTACGAATCGTATCCCAGTAGTCATTGAAATTACCATCCGTATTGCCCATAGCATGCGCATACTCCACCAATATAAACGGCTTATGATTACTGCTGCTATCATATTTTACATGATACACCATATCATCCGGAGAAGGATACATCGGGCAATAAATATCAGAAAAATTTGTAGCGCTTGCAGGTTCATATTCTACAGGTCTCGATGGATCACGGTGTTTAATCCAGTCATAACATTTTTCAAAATTGATTCCCATACCAGCTTCATTACCCATTGACCAAACGATTACGCTTGCATGATTTTTATCGCGTTCTACAGCACGGGAATCGCGTTGAAAATGTTGCAAAAACCAATCAGGCTTTTTAGATAAAGAATTAGCGCCAAAACCCATTCCATGCGATTCCAAATCGGCTTCATCTACTACGTACAACCCATATTTATCGCACAACTCATACCAGTAAGGATCGTTAGGATAGTGGCATGTACGAACAGCATTAATATTATTTTCTTTCATGATCCGGATGTCCTGTTCCATGCGTTCTTTACTAATATACTGCCCCGTAAGTGGATCCATTTCATGCCGGTTAACACCCTTAATTAAAATGGCCTGTCCATTTACATATAACACGCCATCTTTTATTTCAACTTTTCTGAATCCTGTCTTTTGAGGGATCACTTCAATCGTTTGCCCTTTTCCGTTAGTTAAGGTTGTAAGTGCTGTATATAAATACGGTGTTTCTGCCGACCACTTTTTGGGATCGTTCATTTTTATAATTACATTCTTAAACGCAACAGAATCTGACAAGCTCACAGATGCTTTACCAACGGACACTCCTGATGGATCCAACAATTCAAAGGAAGCTTTATAGCTTCTTAGCGCCTTGTCATTATTATTTAAAAAATCAAGGCTGATATTTAATTGTCCGTTTACATAATTATCCGTTAGGTCTGGGATAATTTGTACATCACGAATGTGAACCGGGTTACGGGCATACATAAATACATCACGGTTAACGCCGGCGAGCCGCCACATGTCCTGGTCTTCAATATAACTACCGTCGCTCCAGCGATACACCTGGAAGGCTAATAAATTTTTTTGCCCGGGTTTTACATATTTCGTGATGTTGAATTCTGCAGGAAGTTTACTGTCTTCGCTATAGCCAACCCATTGGCCATTCACCCACAAATAAAAGCAGGAGCGTACAGCACCAAACTGAATGTAAATGTCCTTGCCTTTCCAGTTTTTATCAATCATTACTTCTCTGCGATAAGAACCAACTGGGTTATATTGATGAGGCACAAGGGGCGGATTAGGTTTCATCAGATAATCAAAATCGTAACGGATATTGGTATAAATGGGAATACCATATCCATTTACCTCCCATGTAGCGGGCACTTTAAAATTATTCCAATGACTATCGTTATAATCCGTTTTCCAAAATCCTAAGGGGCGGTCGCCAGGTTTATCTACCCAATTGAATTTCCATTCTCCATTTAGTGATTGAAAATACTTTGATTCAACAGGATCGTTCTTTAATGCCAGGTCTTTATTTTCGTAAGCAAAATAAGTAGCATGCATCGGCTCACGATTGAATTCATTTTTCAATTCGTCTTCCCAAAACGAAGGTGGCTCCTGCGATTGAGCCATAAGTTGAGTAAGGCACAATAGTAAAATAGAGAGTATGCATAATTTTTTCATTGAGATTTGATTTTGCTATAGTAGAATATTTAAAACTTGATTTAAAAGCGATTGAGAAATCAACTGAAATTTTTCATCTTCTTGTTATTTAAAATATTTTCTTTTTTCATGGAAGAATCTCTAAAAACAAGAATGGGCTCTAAAATGATTTTCCGATGTACTGGTTCATTTTTTTCTTTTCCGGAAATTAATTCCAATAATAATTTAGCTGATTCTTTTCCCATTAATACAGTTTGCTGGTCAATGGTTGACAGCGCAGGAGTAATATGTTCTCCAAAGTGCTCATTTGCAAAACCAAAAATACCAACCTCTTCAGGAATCTTTATATTTCTTTCTTTCAATTCTTTAATCGCTCCGAGCGCTGTAAAATCTTCTACAGCAAAAATGGCATCAGGTGGATTTGCATTTTCAAAAAAATATTTTACCGCTTCCTTTCCTGATTCTATAGAAATATTGCCGACATAAATTAAACCCTCACCAAATGGGATATTATTAGCTTCCAAAGCAGCCATATATCCCTTTAATCGGGTATGCCAAATGTTTATATGCTGTGCTGCTGAAATATGGGCAATACGCTTATACCCTTGTTTAATCAAATGTTCTGTTGCCAGGAAAGCTCCTTTAAAATCATCAATTACCACAGAAGGTAAACCCAACTCATCATTTGCACGATCAAAAAAAACAAGAGGAATGTTTCTTGCTTTTACATCAAGGAAATGAGAGAAATCAACCGTATTTTTTGCGATGGAAACCAATATGCCATCTACTCTTGCGCTTAAAAATGTTTCAATTCCTTTAGCTTCATGGTTCATGTCTTCATTGGATTGATAAATAAGAACATTGTATCCGTTTAAATTAGCAATGCTTTCAATGCCATGTACTACCGAACCGAAAAAATTAATTTCAGCGCTTGGAATAATAACTCCAATTACATTGGTTTTACCGGATTTCAGAGAAGCGGCTATGGTGTTTTTTTTATAGTTTAATTGCGCGGCTATTTTTTTAACCGCCTCCTTTGTTTGAACACTAATACCTGGATGATTGCTCAATGCACGGGATATCGTTGCCGGCGTTACGTTAAGCTTCCTCGCAATATCATTTATCGTTACTTTATATTTCAAATAAGATATTTAATAATTTTTTACAGTATCCCGATTTTTCCAGATATAATCGAAAAATTTTGGTTACACTTTGCATACGGTTATATCGTTAATCAGAGTAAACAATTTCATTTTAGTTTATAAGATTTAATGTTTCCCTGGTTAATGCCGAATAACAAATTACCGTTTACGTTGATTACACTGCGCACATCTCCCCAAATATGAAACCCCGAGTGCTGTTGGTTAATATAAGTAAAATTGCCTTTGCCATCACCTTTCAAAAGAATACCATAATTTGCGTCACTTTTGCCAAATCGTAACCGGGCATGATTTATATTTCCGCATAAAAGCAAATCCATATTTCCATCTTTGTCATAATCTAATGCAGTGATTGTAAATACCGGCGAAAGTTGCGCCTGTAGAGGTAACGCCGTTTCGTGAAATTTTTTATTTGAACCAAATTCAAAAAAAGAAGTGTTCAAATCATTTGCCTGTAAGTGCTTTGCATCTTTCATTTCGTCTTCCGTGAAGATATCTTTCATCATTGCATCTGCATAACTTTTAAAAGTTGGGAATCGTTTATGGGTCATAGGAAGTTGGTCAATGAGTTCATCCCTGGTTACATAAGGATAACTTTTATCCTGAATGTAAAAGCAAAGAATAGGATCTATTGTTCCATTATTATCAAAGTCTTTGTAATACAAATCCGCTGGTTCTTTATCACTAACCTTGCATTGCGAATTCAAACCAAAATTACCAACGACAATATCTGGTTTGCCATCATTATTTAAATCTTTTACCAATAATTTATTCCACCAGCCACTATAATTTTTATCAAAATAATCTTTGGTTCTATTTTCAAAATGGCCGCCTTTGTTAATGAAAACACTTATAGGCATCCATTCACCCACCACTACTAGATCTTTTTTACCATCATTATTCATATCTATCCAGGCAGCATCCGTTACCATTCCTATTTTTTGTAAGGCAGGAGCTAATGCGGCAATACTATTTTTAAAATTTCCTTTGCCATCATTGATGAGTAAATAGCTGTCGGGGATTTCCGGATACCGTCCTGGTACCACCCTGCCTCCTACAAATAAATCAGGGTATCCGTCACCGTTAATATCGGCAACTCTAGCACAGCTTGTGCTGGTATGCATTACCGGTAGTGCGTTGCTGCTTTTGGTAAAATTTCCTTTTCCATCGTTAAGATATAGTCTATCCTGTAATAGAGGGTCATTCGGCATATAATCATCGTCACCGCCACTGCAAACGTACAAATCTGCAAAGCCATCGCCATTGGCGTCAAAAAATACTGCGTCCACATCTTCACTCATTTTATCTGCGTCAAAGGCAGGTTCGGCCTTTTTAATAAATTGCCCATTTTTCTGCTGAACATATAATGAACCAGCTTGCCCGTTTCCACCACCGGCAAAAACATCTTCCAAACCATCCCCGTTCACGTCAGCTTTTACAAGGCAGGGGCCAAAGAAAGATATTGGGTTTACTAATAATGATTGGCGCAGGAAATCATTCATAGTATTAGGCTGATCTGCAAAATCTATCGGTGATTTTGCTTCGTGAAATAAAGGTGTAACCGGTTTGGTAACCTTTTTTGAGGTAACTGCATTTTTTTCATCCAATGTGATAAATTGATTAGCCTTAACATGTGTGATGATTTGCTGTTTACCGCCTAACCATATTACCTGGAGCGAATCTGCTTCTTTATCGGAACCCAGGCCAAAATGTAATACCGGCGATACGCTGGATTGAAATCCCCGTGAAGGCATCTGTTCCAGGTATTGCTGCTTGCCATTTGAATAAATAATTACTTTAGCCCCAATACCCTGCGTATTACCTCCTGCTCCTTTTAAATTTAATTCGAGATAATTCGCTTTTAATTGACTGTTCGCTTTATTTTCATAAATAAATGCCGGCTGGTTAATGTTGCTGGTTATTAAATCCAAATCACCATCATTGTCTAAATCGGCATACACAGCGCCATTGCTGTTAGAAGGAATATTAATTCCCCATTGCCTGCTTACGTCTGTAAAGGTCAGGTCTCCGTTATTTTTGAATAAATAATTGATGACGTTGGAAGCAGGCATACTATCTATTAATTGCAAGACATCACTTTTTTCTAACCGCTGCCGGCTCTTTACAAAATCATTCATGTATTTAATAAAATCCATGTTGGTGTAATCACGCAGGTAGCCATTGGTTACAAAAAGATCTTTCCATCCATCATTATCGTAATCTGCAAACAAAGGAGACCAGCTCCAGTCTGTATTCGATATGTGGGCCAATTGACCTATTTCGCTAAATGTACCATTACCGTTATTTAGCTGCAACATATTACGCATATACTGGTAATAAAATCCTGATTGAAGTGCTAAGTCAAACTTCCCATAATTGTCGGGCGATACTAATAATTTTTGTCGGTGATTATCTTCCGGCAACATGTCCAATGTAAATACATCCGGCAGTCCGTCGTTGTTAATATCTGCTACATCATTGCCCATAGAAAATTCGCTGGTGTGGCCAATGCTTTTTTGCAATATGTTGGAGAACGTTCCATTGTGATTATTAATGTATAAATAATCAGGAACTGAATAATCATTTGAAATGTAAATATCCTGCCAGCCATCGCCATTAAGATCGGCTATCCCGGCACCAAGTCCGTAAGTTAATGCGGAACTACTCAATCCCGCCTTTTCAGTAATGTCTGTAAAATGATTATTATCGTTTCTAAACAATCTTATGCCGGTGACAGGATCGGGCCGTTTCAATATTTTTGCAGTAACTGAATCGTCCAGCACAGGCAATGAATTAGGATTGTGATTTAGTAATAAAACATCCAAATCGCCATCGCGGTCAAAATCAAAAAAATATGCCTGCGTTGAGTAGGAAGAATCTGCAAGTCCGTATTGCGCTGCCTGCTCAACAAAATGAGGATTGCCATTGCTATCATTTCCTTCATTTATAAAAAGCTGGTTTGTTCTTTTTGCAGCGGGTAATTTACCAGAGTAACAAACGTAAATGTCCAGCTTTCCGTCGCCATTTACATCAGCCATCGTTACACCTGTTTTCCAAGGGCCCGGTCTTCCGGCAAGCTCCGAAGATGTAATATCTTCAAATTGCATATGGCCTTTATTCAAATAAAGTTTGTTTGAACTCATATTCCCAACAAAATAAATATCTTGCAACCCGTCTCCATTTAAATCTCCAACAGCAACACCGCCGCCATTATAAAAATATTCATACAACAATACATTTGTATTTGGGCCTTCAGTAATATTATTGACAAAATCCACATGCGTAACGGAAGGAGACAGAAGCGTGAAAAGAGGTGATGCTGAAGAAAGATTTTTTACGGCGGAATCTGCGCCTTCTTTATTCGAAGATTCATTGCAACCAGTTATAATAAATACGATTACTATTCCAAAGATGCAGATAAGAAAATTTCTATACAAAATATTTTATTAAGAATGAGCAACATCAAAAAAACCTATACTGGCACAAACACCGGTATAGGTTAAAAGTAAATATTTATTTAATTACCGGCCCTATTAATAGCCCGGATTTTGAATAAGCTTGTCATTTTTATTTATCTCATCCCTGCTGATAGGCCTGAAATACATTTTATCAATCCACGTTCGGTTTTCGAGCGAATTGTCAAAGTAAGTTACATAACTGTATTTATATGCGGTCTCATCATGATGATATGGCACCGGCGCCGATTGCCCCGGTTTAAGGATACCGTTAACATTTATGAATTGCAACTTTCGGCCCAGTGTTGTGGGAGCTATCATCCATCTTCGGGCATCGTGGTAACGCTGTTCTTCGAAAGCCAATTCTACTCTCCGTTCATTTCTGTATTCGTCCATTAAAGCAGTACCGGATGAAGTAACGGCAGGCATTCCCGCACGAAATCTTATCTTATTTAACCATGTTTTTGCCATATCCTCCTGGCCCAATTCTATTGATGCTTCTACATAATTCAATACAGCTTCAGTATATCGTAAAAAAGGAAATGGTATATATTGCCTTGTATTATTGTCCACAACGTTCGGGTCTGGGTCAATAAATTTACGCATATAATAACTCGACCATGAAGCGTTCCAGTTTTCAATTGTACTTTGCCTGGTATCAAGACCTGCAATAAGACTACCACCTGGAGAAGATTCGTAAGCCCCGGTTTGAATCTGATTGGCCGGATCTACATTGCCGGAAATTTTATCCCGCGGCTTCCAGTCTGCTCCATCATACAAAATTGTG
Organism: uncultured Chitinophagaceae bacterium; assembly: GCA_963792025.1. GTDB lineage: Bacteria > Bacteroidota > Bacteroidia > Chitinophagales > Chitinophagaceae > Ginsengibacter. The sequence goes on from CAWBUS010000001.1 coordinate 341,790, forward strand.
GCATAAAAACGAGGATCTCTGTTAGTAAAAGGAGCAGCAGCTTCTGCAGGGTTTGACCAACTAAATTTGCTTCCATCCATCATTTCATAATCATCTACCAGTTCCTGTATCGGTACATTACCAGCCCAGTTATGATAGCCATTGGGCCCATTATCCAACCCAACAGAAGTGCCGTCTGTACCAGGGCCGCCGCTATACAGATCCGGGGAAAACTGACGCATAAATATTAATTCTGTGGACGCGGCAGCATCTATTCCCGGCGCCTTGCTCGCCCCACCCATCGCCATTGATATGTATGCCTGTTTTGCGGCATAGGGAGGCAGAGGTGCAGATAAGTCCATCATATAACCACTGCCTGCATCTAATACAGCTTTTGCTGCAGTTTGAGCAGCCTGCCAGCGGGAAGTGCGGTCACCTGAGATATACCCTAATAGTTCAGGATTGGTAAAGGAACTTATAGTACTTGAATTTGCCTTAGCTGTGGGTATATCATGTAAATCGCTGGCTGCATATAATAGTACTCTCGATTTCAACGCCATTGCGGCCAATGCTGTAGCACGGCCGCTTGCCAGGGATTTACCCGTTAATAACAAAGCCGCACTATCGCAGTCGTTTACAATAAAGTTCACACATTCTTCATACGTATTTCGGGCTATGGTATAGTCTTCATTTAAGCCGTAAGAATGACCAATCAAAGGTATCCCTCCATAATAACGCAGCAATTGCTGATAATAATAGCCCCGTAGAAAATGAGCTTCGCCCTGAAGCCTGTCGTTTAGCACCTGATCGTTAAAAGTAGCTGTTTTTAAATTTTCAAGTGCCAGATTACAGGATCTTATGTAGCTATACATATTTCCCCATTCATAAGTGCCATCCAACCAACCCAAGTTAGATGGAGTTAATGTACCTTCATTTATAGTATTAATGCCGCGGCCGGGATGTACAAATACGGCTTCGTCGCTTAAAGATGCAAGTTGCTGCTCCGACCAGCCCCCATTTCCCAGGCCATTATATATATTGGTTACAAAAGCCTCTGATAAAGATCCATCTGTCCAGGTTACAGCAGACGATATGGAAGTTAGCGGGGTCGTGTTCAAAAAATCCTTTTTACACGAGCTCAGAAATAATAACAGGCCCACAAGGACAGATAAATTATATATTTTTATTTTTTTCATGGTAATAGTTTTAAAAAGTTACCCTAACACCCGCATTAAGTATTTTTGATTGTGGATAATATTGGCCGCTGCCACTGGTTGATTCAGGATCATAGATTTTCATTTTATCCCAGGTTGCAAGGTTCAACGCATTTACGTAAACGCGTAATGCATTAATGCCAGCCTTGTTACCAAGTTTTGCAGGTAAATTATACCCTAACTCAATATTCTTTAAACGCAGGTAATCACTGCTTCTCAGAAAATAAGTGTTACCGCCTGAATAATACGTATTACCTCTGTTAGCTATACGGGGATCAACGCTGCTGGGGTTGTCAATTGTCCATTGATGGTCATAAGAATATTGGAGATAATTACCAATATCCCCTGATTCGGTGCCGATGTAAAGTAGTCCGCCCGTGGCGCCCTGAAATAATATCGACAAATCAAAATCCTTGTATGCCACACTAATATTAACTCCGCCGGTAAACGTTGGTTCACTGGTTTTATCTAATCTTATTTGATCATAACCATCAATTTTACCATCAGGCTTGCCCTTACTTGGTCCATTGGGGTCACTGCCGATATCTTTATACTTCATATCACCCGGCTTTAGTGCCGGAGTAAGGCCGGAATAGTCAATAGTATTTTTATCTATTTCCGCCTGGTCTTTGAAAACGCCGTCATACTCGTAGGGAAGGAATGCGCCGCCGCCGCCAGAGCTGAAGGGGTGGCCGGTAGCCAATTGCCATGAGGGTGCTCCAGGTGGCTCATCCTGGTATATTATTTTGTTTTTTGCATACCCGCCATTTACGCTAATGGAAAATCTGAAATCCCTGATGCTTGCATTATAACCCACTGTGAAATCGTATCCCTTGTTCTCTGATTTACCGATGTTGGTAGGGGGTAAAAGAGCAGCAATTCCCGAACTTTGAGGAGTAGAACCCAGTTTCTGCCACAAGATATGATCACGTTGGTTATAAAAATAATCAAATTCAAAATTGATACTATTGTTGAGCAAGGTGCCTTCTATACCAACATCAGTATTTTTAGCTGTTTCCCAGGTGAAATTAGGATTGGGCACCACTGTCTCATATAAGGTTTTATACGCAGCATTATTTACGGTATAATTGCTAAATCCGTAAGTAGATAAAAACTGGTATTCCCGCAGCACGTTATTATAATAAACCTGGTCATTTCCAAGGACACCGTAAGAACCTCTTAACTTTAAGGAATTTATGAAGTGTATATTGTCTTTAAAGAACTTTTCTTCAGAAATTCGCCATCCTGCCAGGAACCCAGGAAAAAATCCAAATTGATGCCCTTTAGGAAAAAGATAAGAACCATCATCGCGCCATAGGAATTCGGCGAGATATTTTTCTTTATAATTATAAGCTACCCTTCCAAAATAACTTAAACGGGCACGATTATATCCTGCTCCCCCTACTTGTTGCCCTAGCGTACCGCCGGCAAATAATTGGGAAAGTGCCGGTGAAATAAAATTGGTGCGATAAGCATTGAAATCATCTTCTTTATCGGTTTCTTTTGTAACCGCTGCCATTACGGCAATAGTATGAGGGCCTATTTTACGGTCGTAATTTATAAATGCGGAAGTAAGAATATTAAGATAATTAGCGTCACTTTCGCTCAACTGAGGGCTTGTAAAAGTTGAACGTAGGTTTTTTGTAAGAAGAGGAGTAACTCCATCAGCTTGATAAGTGCTGTGATCCCAAAAGTAAAGGTACCACGGAGTCTGCCAATCTTTCACCCGTTGAATTTCTTTATCTACAGTTGCGGTACCAGTCAACTTCAAACCGCGAACACCTGGTATAAGAAATTCGACCTTACCATTCACCTGGTAGTAATCCCGCTTATCGTCGTCGTACCCGGTTTGGTTTGTTGCAATAACAATTGGGTTTTGCCCGTTTTCAATATCGGGTCCAGGCAGTCCATTTGGCCAAACCTCAGGGTCGGTAGGCCTTCCACGCATCAGCATTCTAAAAATTGAACCTGCGGACTGCGTGGGAAAATGTCGATATTCTTCCCGTGCCGTTAAGCCTATGCTTGTGCTGATATATTTATTAATGGTAGCATCCATGTTCACACGCATGTCATATTGCTTATAGCCGGTCGCAGAATTTTTATAATAGCCATCCTGGTTTTGATAGCCCAGGGAGGCCAGGTATCTCACATTCTCCGAGCCACCCCTTACCTGTAAAGAATGTTGCTCTTGTGGCGACCATGTTTTCAACGTTGTTTTAAACCAATCGGTATTAGGGTGTCCCCACGGGTCACTGCCATCTTTATATTTCTGAACATCGGCAGGCTGGAAGGGTGCCCTTACAACGTTACCCCCGATGGTTGTATAGCTTCCTGTAGCGTTGAATGCTGCTTCTGCGGCAGTCCATTCAGCAGGAGGAACCCCATCAAATATCGTTGTCTCATTGTTCATTTGTATATATTGTAACGCATTGGCCATCTTAGGTATGCGTGTTGGCTGTGCCCATCCATGGTTATAATCATAAGAAAGCTGGGGCTTGCCGGATTTTCCGTGTTTGGTCGTAATTAATATAACTCCGTTTGCAGCTCTTGAACCATAAATGGCTGCTGAAGCGTCTTTTAAAACGGACATCGTCTCTATATCTGCCGGATTCAAACGCTCCAGGCCGCCCGCAACATCTGGTACTCCATCAACTACAATAAGTGCTGATGTATTACCGAATGTATTGGTACCACGAATGCGGATATTCGACCCGTCATAACCAGGTTCTCCGGAAGATTGAACGGCGCTTATACCGGGCAAGCGTCCTACAAGTGAATTCGATAAATTAACTGTTGGTGTTTTTTCAAGTTCACTACCCTTTATCTGCGACACAGCACCGGTAACAGTTACCTTCTTTTGTGTGCCATAACCTACAACCACCACTTCATTAAGCTGGCTCGCTACAGCCTTTAAATTAATAGAAAAGTTTGTTTGATCACCTGTTACAACATCCTGGGGCTGGTAGCCGACAGAGGATATTTGAAGAACCGACTTCTGACTAGGAACATCTATTGAAAAAGCTCCATCCACATTTGTGGTTACACCACCTTTAGAACCTTTCACAGTTACAGTCGCATCGGCGATAGGACTGCCTTTCTCGTCCTTTACCATGCCAGTTACATGGATTTTATTCTGAGCCTTTGCTCCAAAACTGATAAGAACTATTAGATTGATAAAAACAAATTTTTTGAAAAAATCCCAAAAGTGTTTTTCCATGGGACTTATGCTATCGGGGCGATAGGCATTGATCAGTTTTCTCATAATGTAATTTTTTTTGATTAGGAATTCATTGGTTGATTGAGTAATTAATTGTCGTTCCGGCAATTAATTTTAATGGATAATTTTTTAAATTTTTATAGGTGATTATAAAACGGGATTCTATTTTACTTAGGGTCACCTTGTCATTTAAATTATTTGTGAAAATGGTGAATGGTTTAAACTCAGATCTTCTTTATTACTTGCTTTTGATTTTGCACCGGCGATCAAATAAATCAAAAATCGCAATGGCTCAATTGTTATATACTTCCCTTTAGTTCATAATACAATCGTTCAAATCAAAAATTTCAAACTAATCCTGGTAGTAAGTTTTTTGCTAATTTTTATTTTAGCCAATGGTCTTTATTTTAGAGATCATACAGCGTGCAATCGTTTGCATAACAAACTTAAATAAATTTTGTTAAATCACAAAACCTTAACGAAATATTTGTTATTCACATTTTTTCTTCCTGTTCTTTAGAAGAATTGCAGGATTTCCATAAAAAATGAACGGGATTTTTATAAACATCAAAAAGAAAAAAGAAAAATTGGGTCTTAGAAAGAAGCTAATTATCCGAAGCATCAAATTCAAAAAGATTGCCCGGCTCTCCTTTTTTACCCTCAGAACTTATATACAGTTTTCCTTCTGGTGAGAAACAAATCCCTTCAGGTTGTGGCATCAAATCTTTATCAATAAACTGAAGTGATATGAGAACGCCATCGTGCGAAAAAACAGCCATACATTTATTATCTCTTGTTGATAGTAAATACAAATCGTGAGTAACGGGATGCACTGCTATTGCAGAAGGAAAGAAATCCAATTTCTCATCAGTTACTTTTTCAAAATCTTTTTTACGAATGACCAGGAATGGATTTTTGATTAATTTTTCCTGCGTCATATCAAATTCATAGACTGCTTTTGTTGATTTTTTTGCATCAGGAATTCCAGGTTCGTCTTTGCAGGCAATCAGCAGTTTTTGCGTTACGGGATCATAGCACAAGCCTTCGGTATTATTTTCTTTCTTTAAACCGGTCTTAATTTTTTCAACTACAGGTTTGGTCTGCCAGTCGGTTATTTTAAAAAGATCGCCATGGCTCCACAAAGCATACACGGTGTTATCAATATAGGTTACATCTTCAATGTCAAATTTTTCCTTATCATTATCAGCGAATGGAATTGTCTTTTCAAGCGTTGCCGTTTTGTCGTCAATCTTTACATAATATAAATTAGCGTGAAGATCTTCAATAAGAATTAAGTGGTTTTCATCGATCCATGTATTGCCTGAAACTTCAACCAACTGCGCCGGCAATTTCCACGTATGGTTTGGGGTTTTGAGATCATATTTAAATTCAGTTGCATCATTTTTAAGATTAGAGTCGGGTGCACTTTTCTGGGGCAGATATACAATAACTGGAGTTTTACTTTTGATGTCTTTGCCATTTTTGCAACTAAAAAAAAGCGGGAAAAGAATAAGAAGCAGATTCAAAAATGTTTTTATCATATAAAGTTGTTTCAAAGGTGTAATATATATCAAATACCGGGCAGCTTTATCTTTAGGAAGTAATTTTACAAAGCTTTGTAAAAACAAAAGAAGCTACAAATTGGGATTAGGCGTGAGAATTGCAGTGAATGTTTTTTGAAACAGAAATTAAACCAGTGTTATTATGAAAAGTACTTCAAACGATTCAACAGTATTAGGAGAACTGGGTTCCGCAATTGGTAAAGGGCTTATAGCAGGACTCGCAGGAACCATTGCCATCACGGTCTCTCAACTGATTGAAATGCGGATAACAAAAAGAAGATCAAGCAATGCACCCGCAAAGGCTGTAAAGAAAACATTGCATATTGAGGCGTCTCCGGGAAATAAAGAAGATTTTTCTAATGAAGTACATTGGGTATATGGTACCTCGTGGGGAGTAATGCGTGGATTATTATCCATGGCAGGTATTACCGGGTTTGCTGCAACTACGCTGCACATGGCTTCAGTTTGGGGAACCGCAGTAACCATTCAACCCAAACTTGATATTGCGCCACCTCTTAGTGAATGGGAACCAAAAGATATTGCTATAGATCTTTTACACCATGCTGTTTATGCAATAGTTGCAGGATTGGTCTACGATGCAATTGATTAATTTTTTTAAATAATATTAAAAAAATTTTCTTTCATTCACGCTCAAAAAATATTGTATTAGTTATTATCATTATTAGTTAAATAATGAAATTTTAAATAGTGCCTGAGCAGTATTTTATTTACCTTTAAGCTAATAAAAACCTCTGCGATGTCATGTACTTTCAATTTAGCATTGCCCGTTGCCATAGGCAGCGATCATGCGGGTTTCGAATATAAAGAAGATATCATTTCTTTCCTCGATGGTAAAAGTGTAACGTGGAAAGATTTCGGAACGTATTCTACGGATTCAGTCGATTATCCCGACTTTGCTCATCCTGTTTCCAATGCGGTTGAAAGTGGCGAAGCAAGTTTTGGAATATTAATCTGCGGCAGCGCTAACGGTGTAGCCATAACCGCAAATAAACATCAACAGATACGGGCTGCAGTTTGCTGGGAGCAGGAACTGGCAGAGCTTGCCCGCAAACACAACAATGCAAATGTTATTTGCATTCCCGCAAGGTTTGTTAGAGAAGGTGTGGTTGAAAGAATGATTGAAGTTTTTATGCATACTGATTTTGAAGGTGGAAGGCACAAGACCCGTGTAAATAAAATTGCTTGTGGTATAACTATTCCCGCCCAGGTATAAATTTTTTCTTTAGTGAATAAAGAGAATCGATAATACAATTACTTTTTTCCAGGTATTAAGTTTCCTTCTCGTATTTGTAGGGGTGAAAAAAAATTTGCCGATAACAAAAAGATAACTGGACAGAGTTTTTTGCTATCTTAAAGTTTAGTGGAAAAAAATATTGAGATTATTGACAAAACTGCAATTCCTCTTCTCAGGGTAATTGGTCCCATTCCTGCTATCTTAATAGTCGCGGGTAATATGATTGGTACCGGTGTTTTTAAAAAGATCGTGCCGATGGCCGCAACTGGTCTCAATGAAAAATATATTTTGTTGGCCTGGGTCGCCGCCGGTTGTATCTCCTTATTAGGTGCTTTTTGCTTTTGCCGGCCTCGCCAAACTCACAACTGTATCCGGTGGGCTTTATGAATACCTGCGCATTTGTTTCGGAAATTTTGTAGCGTACCTGCTGGGCTGGACCATCTTTGCAATTGTTGGAAGCGGATCCATTGCAGCAGTGGGTTTCATCTTTTCGCAATCTGTAAATAGCCTTGTTACTATCCCTGACCCTTTGCACAAGCTGAGTAATATTTCTATCGCTCATTCTCTTTACCCATTCGCTTTTTCAGGAATAAAAATATTTGCTATTATAACTATTGTGTTATTGACATGGCTAAACTATCGGGGTGTAAGAAAAGTATCTTTAGTAAACAACATAATTACTTCGGCAAAAATATTGGGGATATTATTTTTAATTCTCGGGGGGTTTGTTCTTATCAGCCCTTCTATTTCCAGCCCTGAAGCGATTGCCCATGTACAGAATTTTTCAGGTGTTTCTTTTATCAGTATATTTTTTGGGGCGATGCTTGGCGCTTTCTGGGCGTATGATGGATTTGTAAATGTTGCCGCAGTTACGGGAGAAATAAAAAACCCAAAAAGAAATGTACCCATAGCAATCGTAATGGGAGTATGCATTGTAATGGTTTTGTATGTGCTGGTAAACGCAGCATACATGCGAACATTGTCACTAACCCAACTGGCAAGCCTGTCCGAAAATAAAATTGCGGCGTCAGAAATGTTAGGTCTTATAATGGGAAATAAAGGAAGGATTTTAATTTCCCTGCTCATTATGATCAGTTCTTTTGGCACACTCAACATACTCATTCTTGTATATTCAAGACTGTATTACCGGATGGCGCAGGAAAATGTATTTTTTAAAAGTGCTGCAAAGGTTCATGCAATTTACCGCACGCCTTACAATGCGTTATTATATTCTATGATATGGAGTTGTGTTCTTGTTATATCCGGCACTTTTGATGTGCTTACGAATATGATTGTTTTTGGCAGTTTTACATTTTACGCATTGGGCGCAGTTGGCCTTATTAAAATGAAAATGAAAAAGGTGATTACTGAAAAGATCCCCGCCTACCGCGTGGCGCCAGCACTATTTATTATACTAACATTGGTATTTTTAATAAGCACACTTATAAGCAACCCAAAACAAAGTATTACCGGTATCGCGTTAACGTTAGTTGGAATACCGTTTTATTATTTATTTAAAAAGAGGAACTCATAAGTACCTCACCTCAATTCTATAGAAACTAAACATGAAGATTGAATGTGCAGCATCAATAGTTGAATAAATTCCACACACTATTTATTGAGCATTCCGGACAATTCATTTATCATCGGTCAACGCCAGGCACCACCGGCAAACTTTCGTTTCCATCCTCATTAACTGATTGCACAGCGAAGAAATAGTTGTCTTTCGAATAAGGGAGCGTTACTTGTGTACTGGTGGTAAATATCTTCTTTTGCCAAACAGGGCTTGCAGTTTCTCTTATTAAAATATAATGGCCCTTAACCTTTCCTGTTTTTGGTGGCAGCCACGAGAGTGTAGTTGTGTTTGTTAATTTTTTTATTTCAATTTTGACATCCTCCGGAATCGAAGGCGCCTTTGCAAGGTTAGCTAGATTCGATAGATTCATGGCTGTATTTTTCCGCAGGTACTCATAGTCGATATGTATTGGAAGATCGCCATATTCCATTCCATTTTCCATACGAACATCCTGGTGTTGCCGGGTGTAGTTTTCATTCATCTCGGTAATTCTTACAGCAGGGAACCCATTTTCCAAATAAGGTAAGTGATCGCCACCTCTTAAAAACCGGTCGGTTCTGTATATTAAGACTACATCGAGATGATCCACATAACGTTCGCCAATTTCTTTTACATAACGGGCAAGCTCACGCGATTTACTGTCGTTTTCCAAACCCAGCGCTATTATACGTTTTAGCTGCTCGTCGGTTTCGTAATGAGGAATGCCTTCACTAAAAACGCGAACCTTTGTATTGTCGATAATATCGGTTTCATTACTGTTATTGCTCCCCATAATATCATTGTTCAAAACCGCTTCTATATTCCAGTTTTCCTTCTTTGCTTTCTCAGCCATGTAAGTTGAGCCGAACAAGCCCTGTTCTTCCCCGCTCACAGCCACAAAAATTATAGTTGCAGGAAACGAATGCTTACTCATAATTCTTGCACATTCCAATACGGCGGAAGTTCCGCTTCCGTCATCATCCGCACCTGGTGCATCACCGGTACTATCCATTACGTTAGTACGCATATTATCCAAATGTCCGCTGATGATAAAAATGCGGTTGTCATTTGGATCTGTTCCTTTTAAAGTTGCCATTACATTTCCCAGGAGGATGGGCCTGTTTATGCGTTTGCCGTTTGGCTGGATAGTAACGGTATCTATAAACGCAGTTAATCTTCCGCCTGCATTTTTTGCAAACTCATTAAATTTTTGTAGCACCCAGCTTCTTGCTGCTCCAATACCCCTTTTAGCATTTGTTTGTATGCTTAAAGTACTGCGGGTTCCAAAAGCAACCAATGTATTGATGTAGGATTGAAGAGAATCCTTAGAAATTTCATTAACCATTTGCGAAATTTCGGGATCACGATCGATAATTGTTTGGGCAAAGAGTTTATTCGTAAAAAGCAGTATAGAAATCAGGTATATGGTTTTCATCAAATAAATTTACTTAAAAAAAATTCCACTATTCTTCTGTAACTGCATTTAATAAAAAAGCCGTTCCGGATCAGGGAACGGCTTTGAAAAGAATTTAATATTTAATCCCTGTCGTTGGTGGCCATGATTTCCCTTTCCATGATCACCACCATTCCCGCGGCCATTATTTCTACCCCCGTTGCCGCGACCATTGTCTCTTCCATAATCTCCACGACCATCGCGCCTGTCATCATCTCTCCTGCCGTCATACCTGTTATGTTCGTAACGTTCCCGTTCGGCAAAATACCTGTTATCACGACTATCTCTTATTAGAGGTTGGTAATGTCCTCGGTAAGAGCGATAATGTGAGCGATAATACGAATTTCGTAACCATGGATCGCGGTCGTTAATTACAACTTTATAAGAATGATACAAATCATATCGGCCATATCTTGCAGGTAATGATGCCGCAAAATTCCAACGTCCATAATCGTAATAAACGAATAGGCCGCGAGGTACATCATAATATACATCCAAATCTGGTAAATAATAGTAGTCAACGTAGTCGTAGCCAACCGGCCCCCACACGGGCTGACGGCCTATATTAACGTGAACGCTAACCTGGGATTTTGCCTGGTAACTAAATGCGCTCAAGGCAATTGCTGATATAAGAATAATTTTTTTCATGGTAGATAATTTACTTGGTTAATACTAATAAGATGCCACATTTAAAAGAATCTGTTAACGGGCATTTATATTTTGATATAGTTATTATTCCTTAGTTTAATAATGCCTCTTGTTCTAACGCTATCTTAACAGTTTAAACTTATCGCTAAAGAAAATGCTAAGAAGATGTGAAAATATTTATATACACGCTCTATAAGAAAAACCTGAAAATCAGAATTATTAACGGGATGTGCAAGGCTCCGAACATTATTAATTCGATAAAAATGAAACGAATACTTTTGTTTAGTATTTTATTTTTAAACATCTATTTTCAGTGATGTCTCAACAAAATGTAAGGGCAAGAGATCTTGGAATTCCTTTCGATGGCAATCCCGGAAAATATAACGCAATAACGGATGTTGCAGGAGTTGAAGTAGGCTTTACAACTTTAATTGAAGGAAATGGGCAACTCCAAAAAGGAAAAGGGCCAATCAGAACAGGTGTTACAGCCGTTTTTCCGGCGGGTAAAAAGTACACACCTGTTTTCGCAAACTGGCATTGTTTAAATGCTAATGGTGATATGACGGGAACACATTGGATAACCGAATCGGGATTTTTAGAAACGCCCATTTTAATAACCAATACAAGTAGCGTGGGTACCGTTCGTGATGCTGCCTTAGAATGGATGGACAAAAATAAATTTTATGATACCACTCAAAGTTTCTGGTATTCGTACCCGTTAGTTGCCGAAACTTATGATGGGGTTCTAAATGATATTAACGGTTTTCATATTAAACCGGAACGTGTATGGCATGCGCTGGAAACGGCAAAGGGCGGGCCCATTGAAGAAGGTAACGTTGGCGGCGGTACCGGGATGATATGTCATGAATTCAAGGGTGGTACTGGAACCTCTTCGAGAATAATTGATGAAAGTTTGGGTGGATATACTGTTGGTGTTTTAGTACAGGCGAATTATGGTACGAGGAAACAATTAACTATTGCTGGCGTACCCGTTGGGAAAGAATTAGCCAACGTATTACCTCCAATTATTAATACCACTACCGAAAAAGTTAACAGGAAAAGTGAACTTTCAGAAAATGGTTCCATCATCGTTGTCTTGGCTACCGATGCTCCGCTTCTTCCGCATCAATTAAAGCGTTTAGCCGGCAGAGTTAGCCTGGGCATCGGAAAAACCGGCGGGATAGGCGGAAATGGTTCGGGCGACATTTTCTTAGCATTTTCCACTGCCAATACAAATGCTTTCAGCAGAACGACCAAAACAATGGTAACCATGTATTCCAATGACCTTATGAATGATTTGTTTGCAGCAACTATAGAAGCAACCGAAGAAGCAGTAATAAATGCTTTGGTGGCAGCCACAACAATGAAAGGGATAAATGATAATACGATATTCGCTCTACCTCATGAAGAAACAATAAACATTTTAAAAAAATACAAACGGATAAAATGATATTTAAACATTCAATAGTTTTTCCACCTCATGCCGGTACATCCTGCTGATTGGTAATTCATGTTTCGCAATTTCTATGGTATCTGTTGTGAATGACTCAATTTTATTTATTGCAACAATAAAAGACCGGTGTATCCTCACAAAATTATCTTTTGGCAATGCCTCTTCTATTGAAGAAATGGATTGCTTCGTTACAATATTTTTAGTAGTCGTTACCACTTTAATATAGTCCTTTAGGCTTTCAATGTATAAGATATCGTGTAATAAAACTTTAACGTTCTTTCTGTCAGCACGTAAATTGATAAAAGCAGTTTGCAAAATGCTTTTATGTTCGTAATAGCTATCATTATTTTCTGTTGCTTTCAAGCTTGTTTCCATTACCTTATTTACAGCTTTTAAAAATCGTTCAAAAGAAATAGGTTTTAATAAATAATCTACAGCATCTAACTCAAAACCCTCTACAGCAAATTTTCTATATGCGGTAGTGAAAATAACCTTGGGCGGATTTTTAAGTGTACGAATCAAATCCGTTCCTAATAAGTTGGGCATTTGTATATCAAGAAATAATAAATCAATAGTTTGTTGCCTTAAAAAATTTAAAGCCTCGACGGCATCGGCACATGTGCCTGCGAGTTCAAGATTATTAACGGAAGCAATGTATTTTTCAATCACATCCAATGCCGGCGGTTCATCGTCCACTATGAGGCAGGTTATCTTTTTTTTATCAGTCATATAAAATAGTTTGATGAAAGTTTATTTGAAAAAAATTTAAAGGAGACATTTTATCGGGTAATTAATTTTTGTTACCACAGGTTTAACACATGTTACAATTGAAACTGTGCCCCTATAAACACCTGGTAATCGCCTGAGCCCCCCGGACTAACGGTATAAACACCAGTGTGGGCAGAAATTTTTTTATCAATCAAATTTTGTTTTATTGAATGAGAAATAATAACAGGAACATAGGTGTAGATAGTTGCTTTCTTAAACTTATAAATCACGCCCGGTTCTGCGGATAAAGTATAACCGGCACGACGGCTGCCATTGTTTTGGCCAACCAGGTCTCTAACAGGTGTGCCTTCATCTCTCAGGCCTGCTGAAAATGCCCAATGGCTTAGATTTATATCTACACCTGCCCTGAAAGAAAAAACATCAGGTACGCTATTTTCATAAGCACCTATCTGAAGCATAAATGGATCAAGCGGTTTTCCCATTGTGTATTGAGTGCCATTAATATCTCTCGGATTTATGAGATAATAAAAATTACCATAGAGACCTATTGTCTTTTTTGAATCGAAAAAATAAAAAGTATTCACTTCCGTAGTAATTCCCGTTCCGCCATCACCTAATTGAATAGCAGGGTTAATTGCAGACAAAACTCTCGTAGTATCATTACGATAGAAATAGCCCTGGTATTTATAATCGCCTGTAGGCAATTTAATGCCCAGTCCTATCTGTATATTCCCTTTCTGATTTGCGGACGGATTGATCAACCATTTATAAGCCGTGAATGTTACGTCGCCTATCCCAAATGCAGAAGTGGTATGTCGCGGTGTGTTTGGTCCGCCATGCTCCAACGTACTTGACCGGCTGTTGGCTGATATTGGTACGTTTAAAGCGAGTGACCATCCTTTATTCAGCAAACGGGTAATACCAATGTCAGTTGAAAAAGATTTTATGATATTCTGGTTGGGCGGCGGTGTTTTAAGATTTACTTTTTCTTTGAAATCACGGTAGGCTTTAAAATAACGATTGTTGATGTTTAATTGCCACGCCGATGTTGTAAATGCATTGCTCGTAAGATTGTATTGTCCAAAACCTGAAATGTTTCTCACAACAATGCAACCTTGCGAATAAATATTGTTTGTAATAAGAAAAGAAATTACTGCAATAATGATAAATTTTTTCATGTTGTTAAGTTTAATAGTTAATGATTGTTTCAAATTCTTGTTGTATAGGAATATGATTTGACTTTTTTTCAGTGTCGTGCGTAATTGGTTTCTGTAGATTAATTTTTAGATAGACCGAAAAAGTATTGTCCGTGGAATTAATATCTAATTCATAATTGCCTGTATAAAGCAGCGCCAACCTTTTCTGCACATTTATAAGGCCTATTCCACTTTTACTTTTATTTATATCCTGAATAGCAGGCTTACTGTTGCTTAGATTAAAATCAAGATGGTCATCCGTGACGTTAATAATTAAATGCATCCATTGTTTGCCCCGCATAACACTGGCGCCATGTTTAAAACAGTTTTCAACAAATGGTATCATCAATAGGGGTGCAATCATCTTATTGTTGCAATCTCCATTTACATGCATCTGTATATCCAGGCGATCACCATATCTTACTTTTTCGAGACCGATATAATCTTTCAATAATTGAATTTCTTTTTCTAACGGTACAGATACACGATTACAATCGGTAATCATGTAGTTAAGCATGTCTGAAAGTTTCTGAACCAACTCAGCGGCAAAAGGCGACCTGGTGAGTGTGAAGGAGTATATATTATTAAGTGTGTTGAATAAAAAATGTGGATGTATCTGTGCTTTTAATAACTGCAGTTCTGCATTAGCCTTTTCTTTAATTAGCGTGTCATTTTCTAATTGTTTCTGGTACCAGTTCTTTAAGGTCTTAAATGAGATGAATAAACAGCAGATAAGCGGTGCGTTACCAAACAGCCGTATAATAGTGCCCCTGAGAAATATATAGGGTTGTTCTTTTGTTGTGCCGATAGCATGTGTAAATTTCTTGACCAACATAACATAAAAAAAGTCATACCAAAACATGGCAACGAATAATCCGAGAATGCACAATCCAAAAAGTATATATTTTTTCCTGACAAAAAATTTGGGTATGAGATAGTATGTTACAGTATATGTAATTAACATAACGTGAAATAATCCCCACACCAGGGAGCTTAGCAAAATAATGGGTGCGCCGTCCCAAATATGATTAGGAGGAAATAAGAAACTCATTCTCAAGACCTGGTATAGGTAAAAAGCAGTCCAGAATATAACATGCCGTTTAATACGAGGCGACCTTTTATTAGAAAATATCAAGTCATACATTTTCATAGGTATTGGCGGTTGTTTGAATTGCCTGATCTGCTAATTCAGGGTTGTGTAGCGAAAAGTTTTTTAGCAGGATGGTAATTGTTCCTGCCCTGCATTCTATTGCGAATTCATGGTTATCAGGATAGAGGTTCTTTAGCTGTTTGCGTATGTCATCAAATTTTTCGCTTAATCTTAATAGATTTACCGCCTGATCAATAGCAGTATTATAAATCACCAGCATGTCAAGCTGATGATTTCGTATATCGATGCTAAGTTTTGAAAATACACCTTGTTCACCTTCAGGGAAAAATTCAAAACTGGTTTGAATGATAGAAAGTAAAATCAACGGAACTATGAATTTACCGCTTACATCACCGCTGGTAGTAGCAATTATTTTTAAATCTTCATTAATGCTATTTTCCTCAAGAGATATATAGTCAGTAATAACTGCAAGCTCTTTTTCAAGGGTTACATAATCCTGGTTGCTTTCATATAAAATATAACTAAGTAAATCTGCTACCTGCAGTATCAGTTTCGGGGAAAGTGGGGAATCAGCGAGAATATGTTGCTTAACGGCGTGTAAAGAATGAAAAAGAAATCGGGGATTTATCTGAAGTTTCAATAGTTGTAATTCAGTATTAATTTTTTCACGGGCAAGTACTTCATTTTCTCTTTGCTTTTGGATCCATTTTTTGGCCACTTTAATTCCACCTGTAATTGCCAGCACAATACCAGATACAAACAAACCATTTACAATTGCATTGTATTTATTATGAGCAAATGTTATCTGGTCGTAGGGAATTTTTAACTCCAGGTGTTCATATAAGAGTCCGGTAAAATAGCAGGCAGCGAAATTAAATATGAGTAAGCCAAGAGTGGCAGTAAAAAAAATAGTGTACCGCGCCTTAAAAAGAAACTTTGGAATTATGATTTCTATAAGAAAGTAAACCGAAATAATATACACAGGCAAAAAGCAGGACGTGTTTATTACGCTTTCAAATGGCGTGCGTGGAGTAAGCGCTTCGTTAACGCCGGGTATTAAAAGACTTTGAATAAAAAAATGAATTCCAAATGCGATCCAAAAACATGCGTGCCTTGCAAATCGTATAGCAGGTTTGGTGGAAAAGATAAACTCGTAGCTGGTCACATGATGTATTGTCTCTTAAAGTTAGATCGCGGTTTCGTCATTTTATAGCTTTTGTCAAGATATTCTACAGATTCCATGATTGTGTCGCTAAAAGCCATTCGTCGCCAATGAATAGAATTTCTGGGCTTGTCAGTGCCAAATATTGTCAGAATGTAATCTTTCATCGAAATACCAAAAACAAGAAATGTCGACGAATATTTTTGAAGTTTATTCATTAAAAAACTTACAATCATGAAAAAATTATTTTACTTAATGGCAATTATTTTGGTGGTTACCATAAGTAGTTGTCAAAAATTTGATTTCAAAAATTATTACAATCACCATCAAAATGAAAAACTGGATGCCAACGTTGCTATTGATTGGTATAAACTGCAATTGAGTATTTTGCTTGAAAGAAATTCAGCACTGACTGGCGTATACTTCGGCTACATTGGAATTGGTTTATATGAGTCCGTACGAAATGGAACACCTGGTGCAGCCAGCCTTTCCACAAGATTGTACCAGATGCCCGAAATGCCTGCTATAGAAAATAATAAAAGTTATAACTGGCAGGTAAGCGCCAATGCTGCAATGGCAAATATGGTTCGTTCCTTTTACACAGGGTTAACTCCTGCAAACAACGCCAGTATAGATTCGTTGGAGAAAGTGTATAACGATAAATTAAGTACTAACACACCAGCCGACGTGTTCAGTCGCTCGCAAAGTTTTGGAAGAAGCATTGCGGCGGCAATACACAACTGGTATTTAACCGATGATTTTAATCCATCCAACGCAGGATATGTGCCTCCTGTGTTTCCGGGAGCGTGGGTCCCGACTCCCCCGGCATTTGTAAACCCTATAAATCCTTATGTAGGAAACGCCACGACTTATCTTCAGTCCGACTTAACCGGGTTAGCTCCTGCTCCGATCCCTTATTCTGAAGATCCGGGTTCTGATTTTTATAAAATGGTGAAGAACGTTTATGATGTTTCTCAAACCTTAACAGCTGATCAAAAAAGTACTGCTTTGTATTGGGTTGACCAGGGTAACGGAGTCGGATATACGCCCGATGGACATAACATAGGCCTTGTAACTGAAGCTATTGAACAGACAAATTCTAACCTTGGCATCGCGGCTGAAACTTATGCCAAAACCGGGATAGCAGAACGCGAATCAACAATTGAATGTTTTAGGAGTAAGTATGGTTACAACATCCTCAGGCCGGTATCTTATATAAAAAAACTGATCGATCCTAACTGGCTTCCATTTATTGTTACGCCACCTTTTCCTGAGTATCCCGCCGCTCATGCCTATGTAACCGGAGCCGTAATGCAGGCCGCTTCTTCTGTGCTGGGCTATCATATAAAACTCATTGATAACGCCTATGTTTTTCGCGGTTGGCCTGCAAGAACATATAACACTTTATTCGCCGCCGCAGAAGAAGCGGGCATATCGCGATTATATGGTGGCATTCATTATCTGCCTTCCATTAATATTGGCTTATCACTAGGAAAAGACCTTGGCGATAAGATTGGAAATATTAATTTACATGGATATGCTCAATAGGTTTATCAATACTTTATAACATTAATTTAAAATGGCAGACCGAAAAATCTGCCATTTTATTTATTAATCGATTTGGATACAATATATTTTCAATTGGATCTTATTGAAGTGCAAAAAGTTATTCTTTAGAAGTTAGCGCTACTTTAATACCAAGGCCAATCAATATGATACCTGTAATTTTTTCCTGTAAGCGCCAAAACTTTCTATTATTTTTTATGAAGTTGCCAGCCTTACCAATTACCCAGGCAACTATCATTAGCACACAAGTTCCCTGCAGATCGAACCATAAACCCAAAGAGAAGAGTTGTGTTTTATATAATGGCGACCCGGGTTGAATAAACTGCGGCAGGAACGACAAAAAGAACAACGCCACTTTAGGGTTCAAGGCATTAGTAATAATTCCCTGCCTTAGCAGTTTCCATTTATTTGTTGGTGGAAGCGCCTGTAAGTTTTCATTGAAGTTTGATTTTGCCAGAAGGGCTTTGGCACCGAGATAAATCAAATACGCCGCACCAAGAAACTTTATTAGCTCAAAAAGAAAAGCTGATTTCATGATGATCATTGATAAGCCAAACACAGCAGCGGTAATATGTACAAAACATCCGATAAAAATACCAACTGCAGAAATTATTCCGGCTTTAATTCCCTGCGATATACTTCTCGATGCAACATACATCATGTCGTTTCCGGGAGTAAGATTAAGAAGTAAGGAAGCAATAAAAAATAAATAAAGGTTTTGCATATAAAAAACAAATCGATTTAACTCCCGCGATTATTACTTATTAAAATTACAAATCATTTAAAAGACATCGGAATTATTTTGCTATTAACGTTCAATAAAACAAAGCCTTCCTCCTTAAAAAAATTTATTTTTGTTCATCGATAAACTTAAGATGACTAAATAAATTTTACTTAATGAATAAAGGACCTATTTCAACATTTATAGAACATCACTACCGGCATTTTAATGCCGCCGCCTTAATGGATGCTGCCAAAGGATATGTAACGCATATTGAAGAAGGAGGCAAGATGATGGTTACACTTGCAGGTGCCATGAGCACCGCTGAATTAGGAATTTCATTTGCTGAAATGATAAGGCAGAATAAGGTTGCGATCATAAGTTGCACCGGTGCTAATCTTGAAGAAGATATTATGAATCTTGTTGCACACAGCCATTATAAAAGAGTTCCTAACTACCGCGATTTAAGCCCGAAAGAAGAATGGGATCTGTTGGAAAATCATTATAACAGGGTAACGGACACGTGTATCCCGGAAGAGGAAGCATTCAGAAGATTGCAGCAACATATTCACAAAATATGGAAAGACGCCGATGATAAAGGTGAGAGATATTTTCCTCATGAATACATGTATAAAATGTTATTGAGTGGTGTACTGGATCAATATTATGAAATTGCTCCTAAAGACAGTTGGATGTTGGCCGCGGCGCAAAAAAATATTCCTATTGTTGTTCCGGGCTGGGAAGACAGTACCATGGGAAATATTTTTGCTTCGTATGTAATAAAAAAAGAATTGAAAGCATCCACCATGAAAAGTGGCATTGAGTATATGGTGGAATTGAGCGATTGGTATAGAAAAAATTCTTCTGGTAAAGGTGTCGGATTTTTTCAGATTGGCGGCGGCATCGCAGGCGATTTTCCTATATGTGTTGTGCCCATGATGTACCAGGATCTTGAGTGGCATGATGTACCGTTCTGGAGCTACTTCTGCCAAATATCAGATTCAACAACATCCTACGGCTCTTATTCCGGCGCGGTACCAAATGAAAAAATTACCTGGGGTAAATTAGATATTCATACGCCTAAATTTATTGTTGAAAGCGATGCAACAATTGTTGCGCCGCTAATATTTGCCTGGATACTTGGCTGGTAAATATGTAAGTCCAAAATATTAAATTGTATATTAATTATAAATAGTTGATAAATAAAAAAAATTATTCCCCGCAACAGGTTGCGTTACTTACTTCAATCCCCATTGGACTAACGGCAAGCCTGGCAATATTTGTTTATAATGAATTATGGCTACCTGCCGTGCTTCTTTTTATTACAATATCGTTAGTAGCTTACTTTATTATTTACAATACAGTTAAACGATTTGTGTATCGCAAAATAAAACTGATTTATAAACTCATTTACCAAACAAAAGCAAGTAAGAGGGAAGAGTTTTATTACAAAAATATTTTGCCTCAAAAATCTATTGAAGAAGTGAGTGAAGACGTGGAGCAATGGGCCGTACAGCGTAAAGAAGAAATTGAAATATTAAGAAAGAATGAAATTTTCAGAAAAGAATTTTTGCTTAACCTTTCCCACGAATTAAAGACGCCCATTTTTGCCATACAAGGTTACGTGGATACATTGCTCAATGGAGCTTTGAATAATCCTGAAGTAAATGTAAAATTTCTAACGAATGCTTCAAAGAATGTAGACAGGTTGGTTAACCTGGTGGACGACCTTGATGAAATCACCAAGCTTGAAAGTGGGGAACAATTATTATACAAACAGAATTTTGTAATTCAGGATGTTATTAAAGAAGTTTTTGAATCTCTGTCGATTAAAGCCGACGAAAAGAAAATAAAATGTTTTATTAAGAAAGGCTGTGAATTGCCTCTTACCGCATTTGCCGACAAAGAAAAAATAAGACAGGTGCTTATTAATCTTATCGACAACAGTATTAAATACGGAAAGAACAATGGAACTATTGAAGGTAGCGCTTACAAGATTGATGGTAAAAAAATACTTGTAGAAATAAGCGACGATGGCAATGGAATTTCAGAGGAACATTTGCCAAGAATTTTTGAAAGATTTTATCGCACTGATCTTGCAAGAACACGAAAAGTTGGCGGAAGCGGCCTTGGTTTATCAATTGCCAAACACATTATTGAAGCGCATGGTGAAACTATTCACGTAAGAAGTAAAACAGATGTTGGTACAACATTTGGATTTACACTACCCTCCGCCAGAACTAATTGATTTTTTCTTTGAAACAAGTTTAGTTGAAAATATTTTATAAAAAAGGATCCAGCAAAATATAGCAGAAATAAGTCCAATTAAAGCTCCTGCCAAAACATCGTCGGTAAAATGCTGGGCAAGGTAGATGCGGCTATATCCCACTATAATAGCTCCCGCTAAGAAAAGTATAGAATATCTTTTATTTTTTAATGCAAAACTCAATACGGCGGCCATCGCAAACGCTGAAGCAGTATGCCCTGAAGGAAATGCATGAAAATTATGTAACGTTACATTTTCAATAAAATATTTATAGGTGGTATCTTTTAAGAGAACGGCCGGCCTTGCTTCAAGAATATAGTACTTCAAAACTTGTGCAATGATGCCCGAGACAGCATAACTGCTCAATACCATTAAGCCCGAAAAATAATTTCTAAATAGTAAAAGCAGTAAACCAATACCGATGCAAAAAAAGCCATCGCCTATGTAAGTAAGGTAAATGAAAATAAAATCTGTTAATTGAGAGTGATATGGATTCAATAAATAAAAACCATTAGCCTTTGAATAAAAAAAAAGGATAAAGCAACAAAGAATTACAAATAAAAAAAATCCAACAAAGAAAGAACGATTCGTTTTTAACAAGGAAGATAACGACATGCAAAATACAATTCAGTATTGCCAAAAATAAACAAATGCAGATTGAATATTCAAGCTAAAATTTTTACCTGGCGATAAGCCCATCTCCCGGAGGGGTTGGTGTTAATAAAAAACCACCTTACACGATTGCAGGGTGGTACAGTTTGCAAGACTCTGTTTTGCTTACGGAAAATCTTAAATGTAATTATTTGTAAAAACGATAATTAAATTTTTACTGGTGCTTTAGCACTTTGGCTTCAACGTAAAAAATAATTTCTTCTGCAATATTTTTAGACTGATCACCTACCCGTTCGAGTTTGCGGATAATGGACAAAATGTAAAGAGCCTGGCTGATAACGTTGGCGTCATTCCTGATAAACTTTGAAATATTATCATCAGCTCTTTTATTAATATCATCGAGGATATCATCTCTCGAAAAAATTGTTCTTGCTAAAAGAGTATTTTCAAACTCAAAGGCAACCCGTGTATCGGTAAGAATACTTATTGAATCTTCAAACATTTTAATCAGTTCAGTATCTTCAAGCATCGCGATGTCAAACCTGGCAGGCAATTCAACAATATACCTGGCTATACCTTCAGCGATATCCCCAATTCTTTCAAGATTATTATTTATTTTAAGAACGGCCAGCAAAAACCTGAGGTCAATGGCAACCGGGCAATACAAGGCAAAGATATTTTCGCAATCCCTGTCAATTTTTAATTCAAGGGCATTTACTCTTTTTTCCTTTGCTATCACCTCTCTTGCAAGGTCTTTGTCAAAACTCAACATGGCGTCTTTAGCCTTTGTTAATTGCAACAAGACCAACTCCCACATGTTAATTATTTCCGATTTCGCATCCTGCAACTCTGTTTCAAATTGTGTCATTACTTATTTTTTAAATTAGCTAAACCTTCCGGTTATATAATTTTGAGTTCGTTTATCCTGCGGGTTAGTAAACATATTTTTTGTATCATCGTATTCAATTAACTCGCCGAGATAAAAAAATGCGGTTTTATCACTTACTCTCGCAGCTTGTTGCATATTGTGTGTTACTACAACAAGGGTATAATTTTTCTTTAGTTCCTGCAGCAATACTTCTATGCTCGAAGTGGAAATAGGATCAAGAGCTGAAGTAGGTTCATCCAATAAAAGTACTTCCGGCTCCATGGCTATTGCCCGGGCAATACACAAACGTTGTTGCTGACCGCCGGATAGAAATGTTCCCTTTTTATGCAATGAATCTTTTACCTCATTCCATAGCGCTGCTTTTTGCAGCGATTGCTCCACAATAACATCCCGGTCTGCCTTGGCAATCTTCATCCCATTAAGTTTATAACCTGCGATTGCATTATCATAAATACTTAAATTGGGAAAAGGGTTGGGTCTTTGAAATACCATGCCTATTTTATGGCGCACGAATATGGGATGCATTTCGTAAATATCCTCGTTGTTCAACAGCATCTTCCCTTTTGTAGTAGCTCCTTCTATTAGTTCATGCATCCGGTTAATGCAACGAAGAAAAGTTGTTTTGCCGCATCCGGAAGGTCCCATTACGGCAACCACATTGTTCTTTGGGATTTCAATATTTACTTTTTTTACAGCATGATTTTCTCCAAAATAAGCATCAAAATCAATCGCCTTTAAAATTGTACTTTCCATCGTCTTGTTGTAATCTTAGTAATAATATTTAATAATAATACCCATATCAATAGAATAAGCGCCGCTCCCCATGCGAGGTTGTGCCAATCATCATAAGGGCTTGTTGCATAATTATAAATCAACAATGGCAGGCTTTGCATTGGTTTTAAAATATTGGTAGAAAAATAGGGATTTCCAAACGCAGTAAATAATAACGGGGCGGTCTCACCGGCAATACGGGCAACGGCTAAAATAGCTCCTGAAATAACCCCGCTAAATCCACAAGGCAGGAGAATTCTTAAAATTACTCTTTGATAAGGTAAGCCCAATGCAAGGCCTGCTTCTTTTAAAGAATCGGGTAAAAGCTTTAAAGTTTCTTCTGTTGATCGCACTACAATCGGGAGCATCATAATGGCCAAAGCCACGCTTCCTGATAAAGCAGAAAAAGTACTCAATGGCTTTACGATCCAAAAATAAATTACGATACCAACTACAATTGATGGCGTACCTTGTAACACATCAACTGCAAGACGAGTCCAGTTGGCCAGCCAGCTTTTCTTATTTTCACTTAGATATATACCACCCATTATTCCAATCGGAATCGCTATTAAAGCTGCAAAAAAAACAATAAGTAAACTTCCGACAAGAGCATTTGCAATTCCTCCTCCCGATTCACCAACTGGCTTCGGAAGGTTAACAAGAAAATGCCAGTTAATTTTGGTAATTCCCTCTTTTAAAATATAAATCAGGATTACGAACAAAGGAACGGTACAAAGTGTAGCGAGCAAAATTACCATGAATTTAAAAAATTTACTCTTCCCGATCCTGTACTTAATATGTTGTTTCATAATTAATCTGTTGTAAATCTTTTAATAATTCGTTTCCCAATCAAATTAATAATTACGGTTACCAGGAACAGTACCAACCCGAGTTCAATTAACGAGGAAAGATACAGGCTGCTGGCAGCTTCAGTAAATTCGTTGGCAATTACGCTGGCCATAGTATTGCCCGGGTCGAAAATGCTTTTGGGTATGAGGCTGGTGTTTCCAATTACCATGGTTACGGCCATCGTTTCACCCAATGCTCTTCCCAGCGAAAGCAGAACGCCGGCCAGTAAGCCCGATTTGGCATAAGGTAAAATTACAGCACGGATTACTTCATATCTTGTTGCACCCAATGAATAGGCGGCTTCTTTTAAAGAGGAAGGTACCATGCGGATCATTTCCCTTCCTAAGGAAGCCGCATAGGGAATAATCATAACCGCTAAAATTAAAGACGATGTGAATATTCCGAGTCCGTAAGGTGCTACCCCCAGCTTTAATTCCAAACTACGTACTAACGGTACCAATACAAACAATCCCCAAAAGCCATAAATAACAGAAGGTACGGCAGCGATAAGTTCTATTGCATTTTTTAAAAATTCTGAAAACCAGCCACGCGGATAATATTCACCTAAAAAAATTGCAATGGCAAATGAAAAGGGTATGGATATCAGTAATGCCAGGAAGGAAGTTAATAAAGTACCTAACAGGAACGGGTAAGTGCCATATACATTTGCTACGGGATCCCATGTTTTGCCTGTTAAAAAACTAAATCCAAGCGCCTTAATTGAAGGCATTGACTCAACGATGAGCGTTAGTAAAAACGATATGACTAATATAAGAATACTTAAAGCAATTAAAATAAGAGCAGTTTTAAAAAACTTTTCCATTCGTATTTGTCGAATAGATCGCCTGATTTTAATGCTTTTCAACACATTCATCATACCGGTTATAGATGAAATTTCCCGCAGCAACAAATTACTGCGGGAATCTCCTGGTTTTGTTATTGATAATTTCAAAACTATATAAAAGATTTTTATTACAACAAAGGTTTACCGTTAAATGTGGCCGATTTAAGAATTGTTTCTGCAACTGTAACCGCAGCCGGCGATAGTGGTGCATAATTTAAACCCTGGCAAAATTGCTGACCATCATGTATGGTCCACCACAATAATTTTAGAAGATTTTGGGCTCTATCCTGCGCACGGTTATTATAACTCTGTTCCTGGTAAATCAATGCCCAGGTAAATCCGCTAATCGGATATCCATCTGCAGCATCTGTATTGCCAAGAAATATTTTTGAATCCGCGGGTAGCTGCACGTTACTTGCGGCGCTTGTTGAGGCAATGTTTGGAGTAATAAAATTGCCTGATTTGTTTTGAACTTTTGCATAAGCCATCTTATTCTGTACTGCGTAAGCCAATTCAATATAACCAATACCGCCCGGAGTTTGTTTAATAAGACCGGATACTCCTTCGTTTCCTTTCCCCCCGAGGCCAGCGGGCCAGTTTACTGAAGTGCCCTTGCCAACTTTGGTTTTCCACTCGTCATTTACTTTTGATAAATAATCAGTAAAAATGTTGGTGGTACCACTGCCGTCAGAGCGGTGCGCTATTACAATGGGAGTAGCCGGTAATTTTACTCCCTTGTTAATCGCTGCAATTTTTGCATCGTTCCATTTTGTAATCTTGCCAAGATAAATTTCCGCAAGTACTTCAGGGCTTATCTTTAAAGTGTCGGTTACTTCCGGTAAATTATAACTGATAACAACCGCACCTGAACACATAGGAATGTGTAATACCGGAACACCCATTTTTTGGGCCTGTTCTTCGGTTAAAGGTGCATCAGAATCACCAAAATCAACGGTTTTATTAGTTAGCTGGAGAATACCTCCACCTGAACCAATTGACTGGTAATTGATCTTTAGCCCCGTAAGCTTGTTATACTCCGAAAATTCTTTTGAGAATAAAGGATAAACAAATGTACTGCCCGCTCCCAAAAGCGTTTTGTCATCTCCGTTAGATGACGCTGTTGAGGTAGAGTCACTCGTACCTTCTTTTCCTGATCCGCCCCCGTTGCATCCTGGCAGCGCACTGGCGGCTGCAATAAGAACGAACGATGATAATAAAGCATGTTTGATTTTTGAACTTATTTTCATGATAATATATAAATTGGTTTGAAATAAATAAATAATAGTTTTTAAAAATTACTTACCAAAAACAAAGTAAAAGGTAAGGCGGGCAACAACATCACTGGTGTTATATTTTGTTGAAAATCCCTGGTTCGAATAATGATTAATCCAAATATTCGGCATCAGGTGAACATTTTTTATCGGTGTATAATCGAGCCCCGCTGTAATAAAATTTTCTTTTGTGGAAGGATCATTATACCCGCTTGTATTGCCTACGTATTTGTTATACTTACCATTATCAATCTGCTTGTTCGGATTGAAGAAATCGGTACGTGCAAAGAAACTTAATTTGTCTTTCACCATCGTTCCTCTTGCAAAAATTGAAAGGCCGGTTGCATTCACCGACAAAACATCAACACTGCCGGAAGAGATTTCTGTAGCCTGGTCATCATTTTTCAGATGATTGCTATAGGCTTCTACGCCAAGTGTAAATGTTGGAACGGTGTAAGCAACAAATCCCTTAATCATACTTCTTGAATGCTTCATGCCGGCAACCGGGGACATACCGTTATAATCGACATATAAATTTACATAGAGTTTTTTATCAAGAAATTTACCCCAGATATCGCCATAGAGCCATTTGTAGTTGTCTCCTTCTGGTTTAGCACCTGTTCCATTACCCACCATCAAATCATAACCAAAATTACCCGCTTTAGGATCAAATTTTCCTTGCAAGGAAGCGCCTAAGTCATAGGAAGGAGTTCCACGAATATCGATGATGGTCTTTTCTATAGAGCGATAACCCCATATTGGTTCAGATGACATAGAAAAACCCGGGGTACCTACCTGTCCCAGGATCAGATCAGTACCTTTCCAAAGATCTTTGATGCGAAGGTTGGCAAGCTTTACATAAAAAGCAAGTTTACTATCTGAAAGTGATTCACCGGGTGCCGCTTCGAGTAATACTTCAGCAGCAAATTTTTTGGTAATATTATAGTTATAACCAAGATAAAGTCTCCTGATCTGGAAGGCATTCCTGTTTTTTGGCACACCTGAATACTGGCTATTGCTGCCCCTGTTAAGAGAATCCGCCTGGGCCTTCACATAATAATCACCAAACATATAACCCCATAATTTTCCTGAATTAGGAACTCCGGCTTTGAAGGCAGAGTCAGAACCTGAAACAAACTGCGCTTTTAAATTACTGCTTGATAATAAATTGATAAATAAGATCGATCCTGCGATAACTATCCATTTTTTAGATAAAGAATTGCTCATATATTTTTTTTGCAAAGGAATCTTTGTTATGTTATCAAATTGTTAAGCCAACATTACCAATGCGTTAATAAACATACCGTAAATCGCGGAACAACTCAATTCCATGGAATGGTTCCAACTGAATCAAACGATGGTTTTGATAACATTAAAGAAACAATTTAGTAACACCGGCATAATAAGACAGGCCTTTCTTTGCACAAAAAACCAAAAACATGAAACAATTCTTTGCAACAACACAAAAGTATTTTGCTATCGCTTTTTTAATGGTAATTGCTTTGTCTTTTCAAATAACCGCAAATGCGCAAGACGACAATACTATTCTGGGCGCAGGTAGTACATTTATTTATCCGCTTTTCTCAAAGCAATTTTCAGAATACAATAAAAAAACAGGAATCCAGGTAAATTATCAATCAATTGGTTCGGGTGGTGGAATACTTCAATTAACAAATAAAACAGTTGACTTTGGAGATTCGGATGCACCGCTTAATGATGAACAAACAACCAAAATGGGCGTTCCCGTTATTCATATTCCCATGTGCTCCGGTGCAGTTGTTATAACCTATAATCTTCCAGGATTAAATGGTAACCTTAATTTTACCCCCGATGTTATAGCAGACATTTACCTGGGAAAGATTACAAGTTGGGATGACGCCAGGATCAAATCAATCAATAAAGGAATCAATATTCCCTCAGTTCCTATTTTGATCGTACACCGTTCCGATGGAAGTGGCACAACAAATATTTTCACAAATTATTTATCTAAAGTTAGTGCCGACTGGAAGGCAAAAGTAGGCAGCGGCGGATCGGTGAATTGGCCAACTGGCTTAGGCGGGAAAGGCAATGAAGGTGTTTCCGGACTGGTAAAACAAACCCCGGGTGGTATTGGTTATGTTGAATTGGCTTATGCTATTCAGAATAAAATGCCCAATGGTATCATCATGAATAAAAAAGGAAAATATATTGCACCTTCTACAGCTTCTGTTAGCGCAGCAGGTAATGTGACGCTTCCTCCGGATGCAAAAATATTCATCACTGATACTGATGCGGCCGACGGTTATCCTATCAGTGGATTTACATGGGCGTTGATTTATAAAGAACAAAATTATAATAGCCGTTCTCTTGAGCGGGCAAAAAAATTATTGCAGTTATTATGGTGGGATATTCACGAAGGCCAGCAATTCGCGCCTGGATTAAATTATGCGCCATTGTCTAAACAGGCACTCACCGTCGCAGAGAAAAATCTGAAATCAGTAACTTTTAATAATAAAGCCATTTTATAATAGAGGAAGACAAAAGAAGTTTTCATAAAAGGGCTACCATCATCATCGATAGGTAGCCTTTTTTATTTTACCTTCCTTTAAGCGCAAATCTCTCACCCCTGGCATGCTGTTTTGGATAAATGTATATAGTTTCTGCTGTTATATTAATAATTTTAAGAATTTCACAGCTAAAATCTGAACACTAAATATTTCTCAATTTCACGCTGGCGAAATATCTTTTAAAAAAGAAGAAATCTCGTAATTAAAGCACTATGGTATACTTTTGCGAAAATTTATTTGCATGGCATTAAATTCCATTTTGAAATTTTTTCTACCGAAGGACAGAATTTTTTTTCAACTGTTTGAAAATGTAGGGGAAACGGTAACCATAATGGCCACACGTCTTAAAGATGTTATCAACGAAAAGGATTTCGATAAAAGAGCAATTATAATCAAAGAAATCGAGGACCTGGAACATGTGAATGATGATTACACCCACAGGATATTTACCGAATTAGGAAGAAACTTTATAACTCCTTTTGACAGGGAAGATATACACTATCTCGCCACATCCCTGGATGATATATGCGATTATATTTACGCCGCGGCAAAAAAAATAAATTTTTATAAAGTAAACCCTGATGATATCGGCTTTCACAAAATGGCCGAGCTTATCTTAAGTAGCTGTAATGAGGTGCAAAAAGCAGTTGCTGAGTTAAGAGATATGAAAAATCTCAGGCGAATTACTGATGCCATGGTATTGATAAACAGTATTGAAAACCAGGCTGACGATATATTTGACGTGAGCATTGAAAAACTTTTTGAAAACGAACCGGATGCCAAAGAAGTGATTAAAAAAAGAGAAATCTACCAGGTTATGGAAATTATAACCGACAAATGCGAAGATGCTGCGAATGTGATTGAATCAATCATTATTAAATATGCATAGTTAAGTCGCTTTTCAATTGTATCCATTTTAAAAGATGTATATGCTCGTTTTTCTTATTACCATCGTAATTCTTGCGCTTATTTTTGATTTCATAAATGGATTTCATGATGCGGCTAATTCAATTGCTACAATAGTCTCTACCAAAGTCCTTACCCCCTTCCAGGCGGTTTTGTGGGCTGCGGCGTTTAATTTTATTGCTTTTTTTGTATTTAAGGAACATAAAGTTGCGGGCACTATAGCTAATATAATTTCTGAGGATGTAATCAGTTTTAAAGTTTTATTATCGGCAACCATTGCGGCCATCAGCTGGAATCTTTTAACCTGGTATTACGGTATTCCATCCAGCTCTTCACACACTTTAATTGGCGGGCTGGCAGGTGCAGCAATTGCGGCGGGTGGCTTTCATGGTGTCAATACGCATCCAATTTTTATAGCCCTTGTCTTCATGGTTCTATCTCCAATTATCGGATTGATATTTGGGTTTTTAATTACGTTAATTACAGTTAACCTCGCCCGAAAATCAAGGCCCGTTAAAGCAGATAAATGGTTTAAGCGACTTCAATTGGTTTCTTCCGGGGCCTTAAGCCTTGCACATGGCGGAGGTGATTCTCAAAAAACAATGGGATTAATACTTACCGCTATTTGGTTTTATCACAAAACAGTCAATGGAAGTACGGTATCGGTTCACGATATGCATATGCCCGGATGGCTTCCACTGGCTTGCTATTCTGCAATTGCTCTCGGCACTATGTCAGGTGGATGGCGCATAGTAAAAACAATGGGAACAAGGATAACGAAGGTAAATCCGCTGGAAGGTGTATGTGCCGAAACAGCCGGCGCAGTCACTATTTTTCTCACCATTTTCTTTGGAATTCCGGTGAGTACTACTCATACAATTACGGGGGCAATTGTGGGAGTAGGCGCTACCAAAAGGCTTTCAGCCGTAAGATGGGGCGTTACCTTTAACCTTATTTGGGCCTGGATATTAACCATCCCTGTAAGTGCCCTTGTTGCAGGATGCAGTTATTACGTTGTGCATTTCATTTCCCGGTAATTTTTTTCTTAATACCCTTCTGTTAATTGTTTTTCTTTTCTTTGCAAAATGAATAAAATATTAGTAACAGGTGGTTGTGGCTATATTGGAGCCCACACCATTCTGGATTTAATAGAAAATGGTTTTGAACCTGTTTGCATCGACAATAATTCGAGATCGACAACGGCTTTGCTGGAGGGAATAAAAGCCATCACCGGGGTATCCGTTAAAAATTACAAAGTAGATCTCTGCAATTTTGACGATACTTATGCCGTGTTCCAGGAAAACATCGACATAAAAGGTATCATTCATTTTGCCGCTTTTAAAGCCGTTGGCGAATCTGTTGAACTACCGTTATTATATTTTGAAAACAACTTAACATCGCTTATTAATATTTTAAAATGTGCTAAGGAATTTAATGTTGCTAATTTTATTTTTTCTTCGTCATGCACCGTTTATGGAACTCCCGATGAAATACCAGTGACGGAAAAAACGCCACAAAAGCCCGCTGAATCTCCTTACGGTGCAACCAAGCAAATGGGTGAAGAAATCGTGAGAGAGATAACCAAAGGCGGAGACCTGCAAGGCATTTTGTTGAGATATTTTAACCCGGTGGGTGCACATCCTTCCGCACTCATTGGTGAATTGCCACTGGGCAGGCCGCAAAACCTGGTTCCGGCAATTACCCAAACTGCCATCGGTAAATTGCCCCAAATGATTGTTTACGGTGATGATTATCCAACCCGTGACGGATCGTGTATTCGCGACTATATTCATGTATGTGATATCGCCCATGCTCATATTCTTGCACTACAATATTTAATAGAAAAGAGGAATTCTTCCCCGTGCGAAATCTTTAACCTCGGCACGGGTAACGGTATCACCGTACTCGAAGTAATCCATTCGTTTGAAAAAGTAAGCGGTGTTAAATTGAATTATAAGATAGGGCCAAGACGGCCAGGCGATATTATTGCAATCTTTGCGAACAACTCCTTCGCAAAAAAACAACTCAACTGGGAACCCCAATACTCCCTGGATGAAATGATGTCAACAGCGTGGAAATGGGAATTGAAACTTAAAGATGATTCGCTGTTACATAATAATCTTAATTTTCAAATGAATTAGATGGATGAGTCACGTTCATTATTATTTTTATCCTTAACCCGTTATTATTAATTTGCACCCCTTGTTTATATTCCATCAAAAAAATAAAATTCAGATATGATTAAAGATATAGTTGCAAAAAATGAAAAAGAAACAAGAGGCGGTTTTGGCGAAGGCATTTATGAATTGGGGAAGAAAAACGAAAACGTAGTAGTGCTT
This sequence comes from uncultured Chitinophagaceae bacterium, assembly GCA_963792025.1. Classification (GTDB taxonomy): domain Bacteria; phylum Bacteroidota; class Bacteroidia; order Chitinophagales; family Chitinophagaceae; genus Ginsengibacter. The sequence goes on from CAWBUS010000001.1 coordinate 373,904, forward strand.
ACTGCAGACCTTGCAGGCTCATTAAAGTTGCATCCTTTTATAAAGGATTTTCCTGAAAGATATTTTCAATGCGGCATTGCAGAAGCCAATATGATGGGCATTGCAGCAGGGTTAACGATTGGTGGCAAAATTCCTTACACAACAACCTTTGCTAACTTTTCTACAGGACGGGTGTATGATCAAATAAGACAGTCCATTGCTTACTCGAATAAAAATGTAAAAATATGCGCTTCTCATGCCGGACTTACATTAGGTGAAGATGGCGCTACCCACCAGATACTGGAAGATATTGGCTTAATGAGAATGTTACCGGGAATGTCTGTTGTGGTCCCTGCGACTTTAACCAGACTAAAGCTGCAACCCTTGCTATTGCAGATTATGAAGGGCCGGTTTATTTGAGATTTGGCAGACCAAAATGGCCCAACTTCACAGAGGAGGATCAAAAATTTGAAATTGGAAAAGCACAAGTGCTGGCCGAAGGGAAAGATGTAACCATCTTCGCATGCGGTCATCTTGTTTGGAAAGCAATTGAAGCCGGAAAGATTTTGGAAGAAAAGGGGATCAGTGTTGAATTAATAAATCTGCATACCATCAAGCCACTTGATGAAGCTGCCATTGTAAAATCAATCAGCAAAACCAAATGCGCCGTTACTGCCGAAGAACATAATATTTTGGGCGGAATGGGAGATGCAGTGGCTCATGTTTCCGTAAGAAATTTCCCCGTTCCAATTGAATATGTGGGTACAAAAGATACGTTTGGCGAAAGTGGCAAACCGGCAGATCTCCTTAAAAAATATGGCTTGGATACACCCGATATTGTAGCAGCAGCAGAAAAAGCGATTGCAAAGAAAAATAATTAAGTGCAGGTATATAGATAGTGCATGGATAAAGCATAGCAAAGGCATAGATAGAGTATGAGGAGAGTATGAAATCCATATTCAAATTTTTATTTCACACCACCTCTTTTAATTCATTCCACCTGGAAGTATATCTTGGAGAGCGGAATTCTTTCCTCATTTTCCAGTCGCGGCTAAGCCCGGAAGAAGCAAATTTTACCACGTCGTCTCTCATACTGAAATTGATATTATCCAGCGCTTCCATTAAAAAGCGTTTACTATTCTCCGTTAGTGGCTTAAATAAATTACTTTGAATAGAGGTATCCGGCACGATGCCGCTCAACATTACACCTGCTTTTTTATACTCCCGGCCCGGCATAAATATTTGTTCCGCCATGCGCATAGCCGGCGCAATTAATTCATTAGTTATAGAAGTAGCGGAGGGCAGAATGGTGTGTGTACTTATCGTGGCGCCACGATTGAAACTTGCGGTATGGCTTTCTTCCTTTGCAACGATAAAAACGCTTAATACCGAAGCAGCACATTTCTGTCGTCTTAATTTTTCACCGGCTCTTGCAGTATAGGTAGCAACGGCTTCTTTAATATCGTTTAGCTCAGTAACATTTTTACCAAACATTCGTGTAGTCGCAATCATCTTTTTTACTTTCAATTCATCTTTCATGTCGATGCAGGCAGTTCCTTTCAGTTCTTTGACAAGTCTGGTACCAACAACGCCTCCCAAATATTTGTAGATCCATTCCTCCGGCATATTGCAGAGATCCCATGCCGTGGTTATTCCCCAATTAATAAGTTTATCTGCATAGGCTCTTCCAATGCCCCATATGCCGCTCACGCTGGTTGTCTTTAAGACCTTTCTTATGTCATCTTGACTAACAATTGTTGCCACACACTTCGTTTCAGTTTTATTTTTCTTTGCAAGATGATTGGCAATTTTAGCCAGCGTTTTGGTGGGAGCAATACCTACGGAAACAGAAACGCCTGTCCATTGCTCCACGATCTCTCTCATCTGCAAGGCGTAATCAGCTAATCGATTTTCTTCAATCATACTCACATCCAAAAAACACTCATCAACAGAATATACTTCTACATTTCTTTCTCCCACCATCATTTTTAAAGTGTCCATAACACGACGGCTCATATCACCATATAAATTATAGTTAGATGAAAACGTTGCCACCTTATTTTTTTCAATTAAGGGCTTCGCTTTAAAATACGGCCCTGCCATCTCGACTCCCAACAGTTTTGCTTCATCACTTCGTGAAATGATACAACCATCGTTGTTGCTTAAAACAACGACAGGCCTGTTCCTCAGGTCAGGCCGAAACACCCGTTCGCACGAACAATAAAAACTATTGCAATCAACAATTGCTTTCATCTGTTTGATTTTGCAAAAAATAATAGTTGCCAATGAGGTTACATACCTTACCCTGAAGGTCTGTTCTTCTTTCGTAAAGATGTTGTGGGGTTCGGCGTATGAATTACATAAGTAACTACTCCCCAAATAGCGAAATCTTCACAGGTACTATCAATTTGTATGGGCGATAATTTATTAGAATCGGTTATCAATCTTATATTGTTGTTCGTTTTCTCAAATCGTCTTATCAGCATATCACCATTTAAAACAGCAATAATTACTTTGCCGTTTGTCGCCTTAACCGAGCGGTCAACAATCGCCACATCACCTTTATATATCCCCGCTTCTTTCATCGCATCACTGCTTACCCTCATAAAAAAAGTTGCCGGTTTATTTCGGATCAATTCTTCATTAAGATCGATGCCCCGTTCCATGTAATCATCCGCCGCAGCGCCAAACCCGGTAGCGTTTGCAGAGTGAATATCAAATTGTGTCATTGCCTTGCTTCCGGCATACCTGGCAGAAAAAATCCGATCCCTTTCCATAAAATTATTTTTGGTGGTTTACTAAATTATTTAGTAAATTTATGCTAAAATAAATATCCGAAAAACAAAACTTTTATGAAAAGAGATTTTTTATTATCCAACCCGGTGATACGGGAAATTTATGGCCATGACCTTTATGAATATCTGCTGGTAGCCAATCCTGATATTCCCGTAAATGAAAAGGTAATGGCAGAAAAGCAATTCTTTTACGATGAATTCAAAGAGAAAGTTTCTATTAAAAGCCAACCGCATATTACGATTGCCAATTTCCTGGCAAAAGAATCTATGGAGGAAACATTAATTCGCTGGATCCAACGTATCTGTTCACAACAGCAAAGTTTTATTGTTACGTTAAATAATTACAGCGGCTTTCCTCCTGATACAATTTATTTAAGAATTCAAAATGAACAACCGTTTCAAAAATTGGCAACGGATTTAAAAGTATTGAATGCGTATGTGAACTCCTGTTCATGTCCACCCGTTAAAATAATTTCAAAACCATATTTAAGCATTGCAGGAAGAATTCCGGAGGATGTTTATTTCAGGGCATTAACACAATATGCACAGAAATCTTTTCATGAATCATTTTTGGTAAGCGAATTGCAATTACTAAAAAGAAAACATCAATATGATTTATGCAAAAGGATCAATGTTTTTGGCTTACAGCCTGGAGAAAAGGAATTGTTAACTAATTAAAATTATCACCTATGGATACAAAATCATTAATACAAATCCCCGGGTATAACTATAACGAATACCTGCTGATTTTAAATCCGCCTGAAGTGTTGCGGCATAAGATTACAGAAGTAAAAAAAGATTTTTATGAAAAATATAAAGCGGACAGTGCGCTTTGGGGCAAGCCGCATATTACACTGGTAAATTTTGTACAGTTCGAAATGATGGAAGAAAGACTCGTAAATAGCTTAAAAACTATTGGCATGGGCTATACGCCTTTTAAATTAGAGCTCAGAGATTTTGGGAGTTTTCCAAGTCACACGATATTTATTAATGTCGATTCAAAATTGCAGGTAAAAAATCTTACCAGGGAGCTAAGGCAGGCGCAAAAATTAATGACATTAAATAAAGATAACAAGCCACATTTTATTGACGATCCTCACGTAACAGTTGCGAGAAAACTATTACCGTGGCAATATGAAAAAGGCTGGCAGGATTACAGTCATCGACATTTTACAGGTCGTTTTATTGCCGATGGAATGTTATTAATCAAACGGAGGGTTGGTGAAAGACCCTACCAGATTGTGCAGCGATTCGGGTTTATGAACTTACCGGTTACAACAAGGCAGGGAGATTTGTTTAAGTAATCTCCCACAAAGACCACAGAGTTCACAAAGTATCTTAGGTTCTTCGTGTCTTAGTGGGAAAAATCTATCAGGTCCTTGGTAAAGTATCAAGACAGGACCAAAGTCTTGTCCTGGCATCCATTGCGTTGGTACTCTTTATTCTCCTAAATGCAATCATGAATTCTATCAAATAATTCAAAAAATATTGTTATGTCAACTCCCCTAAAACAAGATCATTTTAAAGTTACTGCACAGCAAAAAGAAGAAAACGATCACTATCTGGCGGGACGCGGAGCGCAGTTTAATACAAAAAATAAATTCCTGAAAGACCAGCAGGTTAAAGAACACGTTGAGGCAATTGATGACTGGGAAATAGCCAACATAAAAACGCAGTACATAGAGCAGCAGGTAAAAAGTATTGTCAACAAAGTGGAAAGCCCTGACCTCGGAATGATGTATAGCATGAATCCTTATGCAGGTTGCGAGCACGGATGTATTTATTGCTATGCCCGTAACGTTCATGAATACTGGGGTTACAGCGCAGGCCTTGATTTTGAAAGTAAGATTATCGTGAAGAAGAATGCTCCTGAAATGCTTCGCAAATTTTTAACGAATAAAAAATACGACCCCACTCCTATCATGCTGAGCGGCAATACAGATTGCTATCAACCGGCAGAACAAAAGTACAGGCTAACGAGGGGCCTACTCGAAGTTTGTAATGAGTTCAATCAACCCGTGGGGATTCTTACTAAAAACTCATGGATCATAAAGGATAAAGATGTGCTGCAGGAAATGGCAAAGAAAAGATTGGTAACCGCAATGGTTTCTGTTACTTCATTTAACGACGAGTTGCGAAGATTAATGGAGCCAAGAACCACAACAGCAAAACAGCGCCTGAAAGTAATTGAAGAATTAAGCAACTCCGGAATAAGAATGGGCATTATGATGGGCCCAATGATACCTGGATTGAATGATCACGAAATGCAAAGAATAATGAAAGAAGCCAAAGATGCAGGTGCTACGTTTACGGCATATACTTTCATCCGGCTGAATGGTGCTATTAAATTTCTATTTCATGACTGGCTCTATAAAAATTTCCCTGACCGTGCCGATAAAGTGTGGCATTTAATTGAAGGTAGTCATAACGGCCAGGTGAATGATACCCGCTGGGGTATTCGCATGCGTGGTGAAGGAAGCATTGCAGCATTAGTAAATCAGCAATATAAAAAGTATGGTAAGCTTTATGGAATGAATGAAGATAGGTGGGAGTTAGATAGCACTATTTTCAGGAGACCGGGAGAACAAGGGAGATTGTTTTGAAAATGCTTTTCGTATTTTGTAAGTAACAAATCACAATATGGAAAATAAGTTCGGTGGAAGTTGGACAGAACAAAAAATTAATATTCTTGAAACTTATGCAATTCAATTTTTAAAAGTATTTAAGAACAGCCCAGCGAAAAATTATTATACTTTGATGGATTTGCAGGTTCTGGGTTAATTGAACTCGAATCTGAGCAAGAAAGTGAACCAAAAATAATTGAGGGCGCTGCAATAAAAATTTTAAAAATCGAAGAACCAAGAGCTTTTAATATGTACTATTTTGTTGAGAAGAAAAAGACTGTCGCAAAATCATTAGAAGAAAAAATTAAAGTCCAATTTCGAAATAAAGAAATTTATGTTCAAGCAAACGATTGTAATCTTAAGCTAAAAGATCTTGCAAAGTTTTTAAGATCAGAAAAAGGAAAATAGATACAAAGTATTGGGCTTTATCGACCCAAAAGGAATGCAACTCGAGTGGGGTCCTCTTGAAGTTTTGAGGGGTCTGCCAATTGATTTATGGATACTTAATCCCACAAGTGGTACGAACCGAGTACTTGTGAGAAATGGTGAGATTGATGATTCTTGGTTAAAAAGACTTGAACTTTTTTTGGGAATTAGTAGAGAAGAAATAAAGAAACATTTTCATAATAAAAGACCAACGTTATTTGGCGATATTGACATTAAGGAAAATGATCCCATTAATAAACTTCATGAACTTTACGCAAGCAGAATTGCGGGAAATATTTTCAAAAACGTTTCCAATCCGAAAATTTTAAGAAACAATTCTGGTGCGCCATTATTTCATTTTTTTATGGCAACAAACAATGAGATAGGTTTGCGTATTGCAAATTTAGTTATAAATCCAAAATTAGGTATATAATCATGGCAGAATCAAGCATCGAATGGACCGAAATGACCTGGAACCCAACAACCGGCTGCAACAAAATTTCAGCAGGTTGTAAGTTTTGTTATGCCGAAGTTATGACAAGACGTTTGGAAGCAATGGGTATTGAGAAATATAAAGATGGTTTTAAAGTACGAACTCATGAAGAGGCATTAAACATTCCCTATTCGTGGAGAGGTTCAAAAATTGTCTTCGTGAATTCAATGAGCGATTTATTTCATCCTGAAGTTCCTTTGGAATTTATACGAAAGGTGTTTGCAGTAATGAATAATACTCCGCAGCATACTTACCAGGTTTTAACTAAGCGTGCTGATATTCTATTGAAATATAATAAGCAATTCAATTGGTCACATAATATTTGGATGGGGGTGTCAGTGGAAAACAATAAGGTTATCAATCGTATTGATTATCTACGGGAAACAAATGCAAGAGTAAAATTTCTATCATGTGAACCATTGATTGGACCTTTACCAAAGATGAACTTAGATAAAATAGATTGGGTAATAGTTGGAGGGGAAGCGGAAGAAAACCAAGGCCAATGAATGTTGATTGGGTTTTAGATATCCAGGATCAATGTGAGAAAAGGAATGTTGTTTTTTTCTTTAAACAATGGGGAGGAATAAATAAAAGGAAAACAGGCAGATCACTTAACGGAAAAACTTTTGATGAAATTCCTGTTGAAGAGATTATGGAAATTGATTTTAATACATTAAATATCGAACTTATGGCAAAAGAGAATCTTTATTTTATCGCTTTAATTCCGAAGCGAGAATTACGTGAAATGATAAATAATTTTAAAAATGATTTTGCAAACAGATTTAATAGCTCTAAAGCTTTAAAAGTTTACCCGCATATCACATTAAAAGCTCCATTCAAATGTTCTTCCGATGCTCATGCGCAATTGCTGAAATGGTTTTCGAATTTGAATATTACTCAAAAACAATTTTCCATATCCTTAAAAGGGTTTGATGCATTTCATAATAAGAATAATCCCGTTGTATACGTTAACCCAATTATGACCAATCAACTAGAATCAATGCAGCAGGAAATCATTGAAAGTTTTATTCATCTTTTTTCGGAAGATATTCATCCTGTTGATATAAAATTTAAACCCCATATCACAATTGCTTACAGAGACTTAACACCTGAAATGTTTTCAAAAGCGTGGAAAGAATACAAGGACAAATCTTTTGATGCGGATTTTGAAGTAGATGCATTTTATTTATTACAGCATGATACAAAGAAATGGAATATTATATCAACTTATAATCTTACACAAGAAATGATTGCTATTTAGCTGACATAAAAGCAGCAGCACAAGCAAAACAAAGTTGATTATACATACTCTTCTTCAAAATTGTAGATTTTGTAGCTTTATATCAGTGTCCTCTCCACATAACTCAATCTCCCATCTATAATTTTTGCCGGCGCTGTGTATGTATGTTCTGTTGCCTTACCGATATCCATAATATGGTAAATAGTCCAGCCTTCTGCTTTTAAATAATCAGAAACCATCGACCTATGGCACCGCCACCAGACCGCCTCGGAACACATGTAAGCAGTTCTTTGTTTCATTGCAATCTTTTCGAGTTCTTGTATGGCTTCTTTAAACTCGTTTGTTTCCATATAATCCGCATAGCCGCGAAAAGCTGCATTTTTCCACGCAGCATTTTTTGAACCAGGCCTTGCCGGCCTTCTTCCGCCTAAAGCTTTTAGATGAAGATATTCAATACCATTTTCCGGCATAGAGATTTCAAGATTTTCTTTATTAAACTGCGGATACCGCCTCGAACCGGGGAAGCTACGAATATCGACAAGCATTTTTATGCTAAATGATTGAAGCATTTGAATAAAATATTCGATGGGCCGTGTAGAGTGACCAATTGTCCATATCGATTTTTGTTCAGCCATTTTTATCCGAAAAGTTTCCTGCGAAAGTTATTGGAGGCGTTAATAAAAAGGAAGTCAAACACAATTTGCCGGAATGACTTATGGCAAAATGCCAGTAAAATATTAAATCATCGTCAAGCCGTTTTTAATCATCCCTGCTATACCGCTTTATAGCTTCCTTCGCCTCATCAGAAAAATCTTTTATCTCTTCCCCGGTAATGTAACCGTCTTTAAAAATTGCCGCCAGGGTTATAAGATAGTAAGAACCACGCAAATCATCATATCGATGCTGCAGGTGCTTAAGATTATTATTTAAATAACTACGCATTTCATGAAAGATTTGCCTTCCTGTTGCATTGCCGGTTTTCCATTTAGCCAAAATTGCCTCGGAATTTTGTAACGCTGCATCAAATTCCTTCTCTATAGATATAGCAAAAATATCTCTTGCTATCTTCTTTTCTTTTTTGGTGAGTTCCTGCATAGCTTTTATTTAATCTGCAAGTTTAAAAATTTTAGATATAATATCGAAATATTGAAAGACAAATACCTTTTAAAGAACAACAGGTAGCCCGTGGTAGACTGAAAACGAGTATAAAATTTTAAGACCAGATTTTATACATCATTTGATTTACTTTTATTTAAAAAAAATGAGGACATCAAAATTCATTTTCCTGCTCTTTATAGCAATCCTCTTCGCATTTCCTGTTAAGTTATTGGCACAAAATAGTAGTGGCAGTCTCCTCAATCAATTATCACGCAAATGGACTAACGCTAAAGAATATGCGCTTAAAATGGCTGAACTAATGCCTGAAGAATATTACGATTTTAAACCGGTTCCGGAAGAGATGAGTTTTAAGCAACAGCTGTTACATATTGCAGATAATATGGAGTGGCTTTCTTCCGCTTATCTCTTCGTTCCAAAGGCAAACAAAATTGATACATCAGTGAAAAGCAAAGCTGCTGTAATTAAAATATTGAGTGACGCCTATGATATGGGAACAACAGCTCATCACAACCTTTCCGGTAAACAACTTGATGAGGTAGTGAAGTTTTTTGCAGGACCCATGACGAGAAGGCAAATATTAATTTTGATGCACGACCATCAATCGCATCACCTCGGCCAGCTGATAGTTTACATAAGATTAAAAGGAATTAAACCACCGGATTACGTTGGCTGGTAAATGAAATAATTTAATAGAATAAATTAGCCCCATAGGGGCGTTATTTTGGTAACAAAACTTAAATAGAAATAAAACCAAGCCCCGTCGGGGCGAGATTTTTATCATGGCTAATACTTATTCTCAAATAACCATTCATTCTGTTTTTGCTGTTAAACACAGGGAGAATTTTATAACGCAACATTGGCGTGATAACCTTCATCAATATATTTCAGGAATTATCACTAACAAAGGCGCAAAATCTTTAGCGGTAGGCGGATGGAAAGATCATGTCCATATTTTGTTTGGAATGCCGGTGACAATATCTATTGCAGATTTTATGAGTGCCGTCAAAGCGAATAGCAGTAAATGGATAAATGAACAGCAATTCGTGAAAGGCAAATTTCAATGGCAATCAGGTTACGCGGCTTTTTCCTACGCCCGGAGTCAACGGGATATCGTCATAAAATATATTATGAACCAGGAAGAGCACCATCGAACCAAATCATTTAAAGAGGAATACTTAAAAATGCTTCTGGATTTTGATATAACGTACGATAATGGTTACCTGTTTGAATTTTACGATTGATCCGAAAAATGTCGCCCCAATGGGGCTTGGGGACTTCTCAGGATTAAAGGCATTACCAAAATTTCAGCCCTAAGGGCTTTCGTGAGCCGCAATGGTTTATTTGACACTGCATTTTTTATAAGAAAGACTTATAAAATTTATAATACTTTCAATAAGCTGATTTCTTTAATTTAAGCAGATGAATGAAAATTTTGATGATCTCACTAAAAAAGAAGGAGATGAAAATCTCAAAAATGAAAATGACTTTCTGAAAATGAAACTGATGCTCGAACACGGCGCAGAATTTGGTGAAATAAAAACAGAAGGCGAAGTCCCTGCTGAAATGGAAAATGATTTTTTGAATTATATCGCAGAATATGAAAAACAGGCAGCAGAAAGAAAAACAATAAAGGTATTTGAAAGGATAAAAAGACCTACCCATTTTAAACCAATAAATGAAATACCGGATGATGAAATAGATAATGCATGGGATGAACTCGATGCTTATTTAAATAAATACCATATTGATTTGGCAGTTTGCAGTCCGAATATTAGCAACAGGGAATTGTATCGTTTCGCAACAGAAGAATTGTTTGACTACGAAATGGACGATATTTTTATTCCCGGAGGAATGACCTGTTTTACGTATGATGAATTTTATCCTGATCATAAATATGATAATACAAGACATGCCGTAGAATATTGTATTGGTATGATATTAAAGAAAGATCCTATCACATGGATGCCACTTCTTCCTTCAGAAAATCTGCGCATCAATGATCATTATCCGCTTACAGAAGCTGAATTCAAGGAAATTTTAAAGAGGTTTAAAGAAGCATATGACGACATCATTATTAATGAAGTAAAAGATCTTGATGTTTCAATAGATGAAAAATTGTGCCAGGTAAAAGGCATTTATGATATCAATACAAAATTGCAATCAGAAGAAATTTCGATGAAAGGAAACTGGATGGTGGAATTTAATTGGGATGGAACTTTTTGGGAAGTTGTAAATGTGCGGATAGAAGGAATTAATTTTTAAAATTTCTCATCCCGGGAAACTATTGATTTTGCTGAGGTTTCAGCATACGCGAAAATATTTTCTAAAAAATATTTTGAAAACATTTGGCATAATCAAAAAAATATTTTCATCTTTGCATTCGCAAAAATTTTAAAAAATGCTCCGCGTAACATCATATCAAAATATTAAACCAGGCTTTGAAGCAAGCACACTTCATAACGGGCGGGGTACGCGATTTATCTAAAGAAAATTCTCTTAATATAAATGAAGCCCTGCCGACGCGGGGTTTTTTATTTAACATGAAATTGGGATGACTTTAAAACATATCTACAACGACCGTGTATTCGATAGTCTTTATTGATTAATTATTTACCCGGTCGTGAAGAATTAATAACGAACCGGGGCTTATTATGACCCGATAATAAATAACTAATTATGGAAATGATAGTCGTAATCGTTTTAATTATTCTTGCAGTGAGATACGGCAACAATTTAAAATTGATTAAAGGAAGACAGCAAAAAAAAGTCTTCAGATCTAAAAATAATGAGCAATTATTTGACCAGCACTTTATTGAGCCAAAGGCTTTCTACATAAAGCTTTTTAGAGCTGTACCATGCGTGGCCTACATCGGCAATGTTGACACGAAAAAGATCTTTGAATTAGCTAACGAAGGAAAGTATGGTAAGGTTAAAGACATTTACCAGCGTATTTACCACGATTGGGACGACGATAAGGTTCGCTTTTCAAAAACCATTTTTGTTATTGAAAATAAACTGATGATCAAACTGGGAGATGACTGGCTGGAAATTTATTATGCCAATAAAGATTATGCAAAAGCAAATGAAATGCTGAAAGAATTCAAAGCATTGAAAGCGCCGGAGAAGGAAAAAGATTATGAAATAAATATTATCTCTTTAAGCAGCAACCGGCTTGACCTGAAAACGATTGCGATTAAACCAACAAAGCTTGACATTGATCTTTATTACAATGATGATTTCAAACCTTTAGATACGCTGATAAGCAAAAGACTGGCAAAAGAAAATGACAAGGGAATTGTGTTGCTGCATGGGTTACCAGGCACTGGTAAGACAACCTACCTGAGGTACCTGATCGGGAATTTAAGAAAGAAAGTGATGTTTGTTTCACCATCCGTTGCGGGCAATTTGATGAACCCGGATTTTATGGATTTACTGTTGGATAATCCAAATGCTGTATTAGTAATTGAAGATGCTGAAAATATAATCAGGGACAGGAGATACAGCAGCGCCAGCAGTGTAAGCAACTTGCTTAACATCAGTGACGGCTTATTGAGTGACTGTCTAAATGTGCAGATCATTTGCACATTCAATAGTGAAATAGGTTTAGTTGACAGTGCTCTATTAAGAAAAGGCAGGTTGATTGCAAGGTATGAATTTGGAAAGCTTTCGGTGGATAAGGCAAATGCGTTGAGCAAGCACCTTGATTTAAACAGGGTGTTCAACAAGCCAATGTCTTTGGCAGAAATAACCAATCCGGGTGACAACTACCAGGAAGTTGTAAAGACAAATGTGATGGGATTTAGAAGAGAAGTGATGTTGGAGAATTAAAGGATGTTAAAAATTGAAGCAAATCAGTTCGATTCAGGAAAATATACTTCATGCATCAATCTTACCTTTCTTCGAATACGCCTCATGAAGTCGCTGGGTGAAAGAATCTTTAAGCCTTCCCCAAAGCCAATGAGTTCACGTTCTAGTTCGAAATTAGGCACAACGTCAATGCTGAAAATGGTGCCGCCTTTACTTTCTTCAACAATTTGTTGAGAAGCATGAATGGGCTTGGTTTTTATGTAAGGCGCCTGGGAGTGATTGGCGAAAAATTCAATGTGAGTGGGTGTATCGGCAGCATTGCGTGTTACACCTACAATATCATTGAAGTAGGTGTGCGGATCGAAAGATTTGTGTTCACGAAATAGTTCGGTCGATAACAGCAAAATGTTTTGAATACGGTCTAAAGCAAAAGTGACTATTTCTTTTCCTTTCTTAGTCATACCGAGAATAAACCAGCGGTTGCGATATTCCTTCAAAAGATAAGGATAGAAAATGATATCACTTGCCGCTCTCGCTTTAAAGGATTGATACGTGAGTTGCACAGTTGATTTAGAAACGATGGCCTTATATAAAACATCCAGCCATTGAATGCCGGCAAGTAATTCATTTTTTTCGAAGTCAATTACAGAAGGTTGTTGATGTTTTTCGCTGTAGATCTTGTCTTCAAGTTTATTCACCATTTCAGTTACTTCATTAAAATGACTGAATCCTTTGAACTGTTTTAAAAGATGGGATACTTCCTGCAGAATAGACAAATCTTGTGTTGTAAGCGGAATGTTAGCGATTGAGTAATCCGCATCTTCATAAGTATAATACTTTTTGTCTTTAACTATGATGGGCGCATTGTAACCAAGCTTGTCACTGCGCATGGCATTGAGGTCGAGACGAATGGTACGCATACTTACGCTTTTATCAATGCCTTCGTATTCGAACAACGCATCATTGCAGGCGTTAATCAGTGCTTCAATGGTCCATTTGCGGCGGCGGTTTTGAAGGCATCTATCAATGGTTCTGTAACGTATCAAAGCGTTGCGGTTAACGGGCATCTGAAAAATATTTTCGGAAAAATAAAAAATATTTTCTACTGTGCAAAAAGATTGCACACTTAGGTTGAAGGTTTGTATTGTCAAACAAAAAAGGAGGTTTAAAATGAAATTTAATTTGAGCACAAAAAGTAAAGCCAGCCAGGTTATGAATTATGAAAGCGAAAAAGCTTTTGTTTTAACACCGCAGCTGGAATTGTACACCGCAGTAGTAACAGCTGGTTTAAGTAACCAGTTTTACGAGAAGGCCGATGCAAAATTGCAGTGTATTTGCGAACTGATCGAAAAAAATGAAGCTGCATTTACAGCAAAGCTTGCCGTATATGTTCGTGAGCAAATGCATTTGCGTAGCATTCCGTTAGTATTAACTGTTGAACTGGCAAAGCGTTACAATGGCGATGCGCTGGTAAGCAAATTAACCAACCGCGTGATAAAGCGTGCAGACGAACTCACAGAGTTGCTGGCCTATTATGCAACAGCGAATGAACGTAAAAATGTGAAGCAGTTAAATAAGTTAAGCAAGCAATTGCAGAAAGGTTTGGCAGACGCATTCAACAAGTTTGATGAATACCAGTTTGCAAAATATAACCGTGATGCAAAAGTGAAATTAAAAGATGCATTGTTCCTGGTTCACCCGAAAGCAAAGGATGAAGCGCAGCAGGTTTTGTTCGATAAAATCGTGAAAGATGAATTGCAGGTTCCATACACATGGGAAGTTGAGTTAAGTGCATTGGGTCAGCAGAAGTTTGATTCCGATGAAGTGAAGAAGGATGCTTTTCGTGCAAAATGGGAAGAGTTGATCTTTAGCAACAAGCTTGGTTACATGGCAATATTGCGTAACCTCCGTAATATATTGGAGGCTGGAGTTAGCAAGACTGCGTTGAATAAAGTATGCGAATACTTAAGCAATGAAAAAGCGGTTGCTACCAGCAAACAATTGCCTTTCCGCTTCCTGAGTGCTTATCGTGAATTAAAAGCATTAAATAATGGAAGAGTTGGAACTGTATTAACTGCTTTGGAAGATGCAGTGATGTTCAGTGCAGCAAATATTGCAGGATATAACGATGAAACGAAAGTTGTAATTGCCGCGGATGTGAGCGGAAGTATGGGAGCAGCGATCAACGCAAAAAGTAAGGTGCTGAATTATGATATCGGTTTAATGCTCGCTATGCTGTTACAGAACCGTTGCGAAAATGTTATCATAGGAATGTTTGGCGATACATGGAAAGTGATCAACGTGCCAAAGAAAAATATACTGTCCAACGTTGAAGAACTTTATCGTCACGCAAATGAGGTAGGCTACAGCACCAATGGTTACCTGGTAATTAAAGATTTGTTGCAACGCAGAAAAGCAGTGGATAAAATAATGGTATTTACTGATTGCCGGTTATGGAACAGTAACAACACAAATGAATCAATTGCTGAAATGTGGAAGCAATACAAAAGAATCGCACCAAATGCAAAACTGTATTTGTTTGATTTGGCAGGTTATGGAAACGTTCCATTGAATGTGTTGCGTGACGATGTGTTTTTAATTGCCGGATGGAGTGATAAGATTTTCGATGTGCTGAATGCCGTTGAAAATGGAAGTGATGCATTAAAGATGATCAATGCAATTGAGTTGTAATTGACCTGGAGATAGATATAGTAGCCCTGCAAAGGCAGGGCTGCTTTTTTAAAAATGAAAAAGTTCTTTGATAGAAAATTAATTAAGACAATTAAAGATGTCGTAGAGATGAGATACTTCGTCTCCAACATCGGGAAGGGTTTCGTAGCAATACGGAAGAGGTGCAAATCCTCCACCTGGCAGTGTCCCATTCTCATTTCGCTTGTTACTCTTTAATAATTTTTTTGAAAGGTGTCGTAGGTAAGAGATACTTCGTTGGCAAAATTGGTTCGAATCCAACTTCATACTTAATAAACGTTAAGTGTGATGCGACTCTTGTCGCCCTTTTACCCTTTCATTAATTTCTTTTTTTTTGAATGATGCCGCAGAGTAGTGTTACTTCGGTCAGAGCAGCCCGGTAAAAACTGGGAAGGTTGCTGGTTCAAGTCCAGCCATTTTGCAAAACAATTTGTAGCTCAATTTATAGTCACTACTCGCCTTGTTGCTCATTTGATATTTTTTGGTTTGTTGGTGTAATGGTTAACATCTCAGATTGTCGATCTGATGCTATGAGTTCAATTCTCATACAAACCGCCTGATAACGCGATTTGGTGTAATGGGTAGCACATCACTCTCATAAAGTGGAAGTTTCAGTTCAACTCTGGAGATCGCAACAACATTGTTTTCCCGGACCAAAAAAGATTGTTGAGTAGTGTAATGGTTCAGCATATCAGTTTTTGACACTGATGGTGTTGGTTCAAATCCAGCCTCAACATCAAATGTTGGCTTTAGCTTAACTGGCAAAGTACCACACTGTGAATGTGGAGAACAGGGTTCGAGTCCCGGAGTCAACCAGCGGGTGTCGTAGATAAAAGTTACTTCGACTGTTAATCGGCATGTCATGGGTTCGAATCCCATTCGGTCCACAAATAAGGAAAAAATGGGCCGGTAGCTCAGTGGTAGAGCAGCAATACTTTTGTTGACTGTTACCCTGCTAATTTTTTATTGGCTTGTAGTTCAACGGAACAGAACACTACGCTACGAACGTAGAGATAAGAGTTCGAGTCTCTTCATGCCGTCAAATAATATTGGTTCGTAACTCAATTGGTTTCAGAGTACCGGTCTTTTACACCGGGAGTTCAGGGTTCGAGTCCCTGCGGGCCAACAACAGGTGTCGTAAAAAAGAGATACTTCGCCAGGACGCATGGGTCGGAGGTTCGAATCCTTCTTTTGGCAATTACATTGCCGGAATAGCTCAGTGGTTAGAGCAATGAAAAAGACTCTTTTTGAATTGTAACCCTGCTATGGAAACATAGTTCAACGGCAGAACGGTTGTTTGTTAAGCTTCTAATGAATGTTCGAATCATTCTGTTTCCGCAAATGTGAGTACGGCGAAGAGGGAGAGTCGCGGTGGTCTGTAAAACCATTGTTTATTTACTTAGTAAGTTCGAATCTTATTACTCACACAATGGAAGGAATCCGGATGGCTGAGGATGACGTCTCGAAAACGTACTGTCCGCTGCGGCGGATCAAGAGTTCGAATCTCTTTCCTTCCGCTTGTAATGATATAAAGGAGAGTTGGCCGAAGTGGTAAGGCACCGGTATGCTAAACCGCGGTTTGGGTAACACCAAAGTAAGTTCGATTCTTACACTCTCCGCGATGATATTGTTGGGCACAACATTGATAAATCGTCAATACGTTTAGGTGAGTTGTATTTTTGGATTATGACATTACTCGAAGTAAAAAATATAACGAAGCAGGCAGGTGAAAAAATTATAGTTAGTGATATAAGTTTTCAGCAAGAGGCCTTACAAAAAATTGCCATCACAGGAGAATCAGGTGCAGGTAAATCAACCTTGCTGAAGATCATCTCAGCGCATGCGCAAACGGATAGCGGTGTAGTAATATTTAATGGCGAAAGAGTAATTGGTCCGGAAGAAAAATTGTTAGAAGGGCATAAAGACATCGCCTATTTATCGCAGCATTATAATTTGCTGAATAACTATTATGTAAAAGATTTGATCTGGTTTCAAATTAAGGCTGAGGAAGAGGAAGCTAAAGAGTTATTTGAAATATGCAGGATCAGTCATTTGCTGGAACGCAGAACAGATCAGCTTTCCGGCGGGGAGAAACAGCGGATTGCATTGTGCATGTTATTGGTGAAACATCCAAAGTTGTTAGTGTTGGACGAACCATTTTCTAATTTGGATCCGATACACAAAAACACATTGAAGACTGTCTTGGAAGATATAACGGAACGATTGCAAATAACCTGTTTGCTTACGTCCCATGATCCGCATGATACACTTTCCTGGGCAGATGAAATTATTGTGATGAAAGAAGGAAAGATCATCCAGCAGGGAAAGCCGGAGAACAATTTATCATCAACCGGTGAATGAATATGTGGCGGGAATGTTTGGAAAATACAATTTATTAAAACCCGAACAGGCTGCCTTGTTTGGTATTGAAGCAAATGGAAAAGAATATAATGATACGACCCGAAGAGTTTTAGTATCAATGAAAATGATGGCGTAAAAGGAGTGATACAAAAGATAAGTTTTTGGGGAAGTTTTTATGAGGCGGAGGTGATGGTGGAAGATGTGAAGATTGTTGTGAGGATGATGAAGAATGAGTGGAAGATTGGGGAGGAAGTATTTATAAGGATACACAAATAAGAAATTCTCACCAGCCCGGATCATTGAGAATATTATTCAGTTCATCTTCATCAGGCTTGAGTATAAATGCCGGAAAGTATTTCATAAGCTTCAATAAATTCGTTAAGAAATTCGTTTTACTTTAATGAATGAGCAATGCATTCAGGATATTGGTATTGCCTGCCCGAATAACACCTTTAAGTTGAATGATACTGCCGTCATTATAAGTTTTAAACCAGTTAGTAAACTTGTGAAAGCGGGCTTTTTCATGATTGTCGCTGTTGTCGCAGAGAAAGACAACAACATTTGATTTTTTGTTAAAATGTTTTGATGAAGAAATTGCAATATCATTGCAATGCGTTTATCTAAATAGATTTTGTCGAAGAATATTTTGATGTTTCGCTATATAATAAAAATACATAACTGAAAAAGTAAAAGAATGGATAAAAGAAAACTGCTGAAACCGAAGGAATTTATATTGACAGGTTTATGTTTCGAGTTCATAGATTAAAGCCAAAAACTTTTGGAGCTAATTCTGGATAATCTACAAAAAGCAGTGCTGAAATCAAAAATAATAACAATTGGTATTCGCAACCAGTAGTTGTTACGAATTTGTAGTAATCAGGTTTAAAGGTGGTAAGTAGTTATATGGTTGCAAAGCGAAAGCCATCTTTTTTAAGATCTTCGAAGGATAAACCATGTTCACGGGCAGCGAGTAATATATTTGCTCATTTCCAAGCATAACAAGCAATTTTTTAGGGCCTTTAACCTTATCCGCCTATTGATGAAAATATTCAGCAGTTAACCTATAAAATTCTTTTTGCGTGGTTAGCCGGTTAAAGCATGATTCAAAAATATGTACAAAGCAATTTACGAAAATTAAGGCTGTATATGACTAAAACTACAGTTTCTTAAATTGGTCAATTAACTCAGCTGACATGATAAAGTTGACTTTATTAAAAAATTAAAAATGAACAAACTAAAAATATCCGCCAAAGAACTCCGCTCTCTCGGTTATCCCGAAAGCCCGGTGATTCCTGTGGCGATGAACGTGATGAAAAAACATTTTAAACATCACACAAAAGAAGAAGCATTCGAAATATTAAAAGCAGTATTGCAGTCACCGAAAGATTTTGCAAATGATGAAGTATTGCAAACTATTGCTGAAAAATTATTGCCGAAGGAAGATAAGGAAGCGCCTGAAATTTCATTAAACAACACGGGTATCCACTTCAACATTTTTGGCCGCGATCAAATTGAAGAAGGCGCCATGCATCAAATGTATGCAGCGTCAAAATTGCCGGTTGCAGTTGCCGGTGCATTAATGCCCGATGCGCATCATGGTTATGGTTTACCAATTGGAGGCGTGCTGGCGACAGAGAACGCCGTGATACCTTATGGTGTTGGTGTTGACATTGGTTGTCGTATGTGTCTAAGCATTTTTGATATCGACGTGAAAGACCTTACCCAGCGTGAAGCATTCTTTACACGTGAGATCAATGAAGCTACTTTGTTTGGCAGCGGCGCACAGTTTCAGCAACCATCAAATCATGAAGTGATGGACAATAAATTATTTTCTGAAATGCCTTTGCTGAAGAATTTGCATGGACGTGCATGGAAGCAGTTGGGTTCATCAGGAAGCGGTAATCACTTTGTTGAGTTTGGCATTATTGAAATTGATGAAACAGATGATATGTTGAACGTGCCTGCAGGAAAATATGTTGGCTTGTTATCGCATAGCGGTTCCCGTGGATTGGGTGCCAACATTGCGAATCATTACACCCGCCTTGCTATGAGTAAACGTCGTTTGCCGCAGGAAGCAAAACATCTTGCGTGGTTTACGTTGGATGAAGAAGAAGGCATGGAATACTGGCTGGCTATGAATTTGGCGGGTGATTATGCAAGTGCCTGTCACCATGTAATTCATGAAAAGATTGCAAAGCAATTAGGCCGCAAGCCCATGAAGATGGTGGAGAATCATCACAACTTTGCATGGAAAGAAACACACAACGGCAAAGAAGTAATTGTGCATCGCAAAGGTGCCACGCCTGCCGGTAAAGATGTGCTGGGTATTATTCCCGGCAGCATGACGGCGCCCGGCTTTATTGTAAAAGGGAAAGGCGAAGAAGCCAGTATCAACTCCGCATCGCATGGTGCAGGGCGAAAGATGAGTCGTACACAAGCGATGGCAAACATTACACACAATGCTTTAAAAGAAGAACTCGCCAAAAACAATGTAAAGTTGCTTGGCGGCGGTTTGGATGAAGCACCATTTGCTTACAAGGATATTGAGTTGGTAATGCAATCGCAGAAAGCATTGGTAGATGTTGTGGGTAAGTTCACACCAAAGATTGTAAAGATGTGCGGCGCGGAGACGAATAGAACGAGGAAGGCATCAAAGCGTGAGGCTGTTGTAGGTGAATAAGCAACGTTAAATGCAAAAAGCTTAAAGTAATATTGCTTTAAGCTTTTTTAGTGCGTCAGGCATGCATATCAGCTATAGGGTGCAAGTCCCGAATACGCTTTACAGTAGGGAGTATTAGCCAAGAGCAAGGGTGTCCATCGTGAGGTGGAATCTGAAGGAAGCTGGCGGCAAACATTCGGGCCTACGAACAGGAACTGCATACAAGGCAGGGTAGTGTGGGTAATGTTGCTAAACAAACAAAAGCCCTATACTGAACAGAGCACTACCATGTAAATGCAGAGGCTACATGAAAGGAAAGCGGATACACTTACCCTGAGAGATCTGACAGATACTCTTATCAGTTCAGAAGTCAGCAGAAGCCATAGTAAGCCGGAAACGAGCTACAACCCACTGGAAGGGGAAATGTGGAAGTCTCACAAAAGGACGAAGGGCTGAATGTTAGAAAGGCGAAGAAATTAAAAGGTTTATGGCAAAAGCTGTAACAACCGAAACTCAACAGCGAACTACTTCTCGTGAGGATAGGCCGGAAGCTGAAAGTAAAACGAGAGGAGGAGTTGAGCCAAGCCACGCAGCCAATAAAGACTGTCGCCGGAAGGAAGTTTTTTTTTAGTAACATGCTCGAAGAAATTTTAGACATCCGAAACGTGCAAAAAGCCTTGAAGCAGGTAACTGCCAACAAGGGAGCCGGAGGCGTAGATGGTATGCAGACCGATGAACTTGGAGACTACCTCAATGCCAACTGGCAAACGTTAAGGAGCAATATTTTAGAAGGCATTTACAAACCGCAGGCAGTGCGCAAGGTAGAAATACCCAAGGCACAGGGCGGCGTAAGAATGTTAGGAATACCCACAGTAACAGACCGGCTATTGCAACAAGGGATCGCCCAATGGCTAAGCCCAAAGTACGAAGCAGAATTTTCCCATTACAGCTACGGATTCAGAGAAGGGCGCAATGCACATCAGGCAGTGGTGCAGGCGCAGTCAAATCTAAACGAAGGATATGAATGGGTGATAGAGCTGGATGTAGAAAAGTTCTTCGACAAGGTAAATCACGACCGTCTGATGAGTACACTGTCCAGGAAGATAACCGACAAGCCAACGCTAAAGCTTATACGCAGTTATCTTACCAATGGCATCATGGAAGGCGGCGTGGCAAGCCCCCGCACAGAAGGCACACCACAGGGTAGTCCGCTAAGCCCGTTGTTATCAAACATTGTGTTGGATGAATTGGATAAAGAATTATTGGCAAGAGGCCATCGTTTTGTACGGTATGCCGATGATTGCAGTATTTATGTAAAGAGTGAGAAATCCGCCCGACGGGTAAAGGAAACCATCACGAAGTTCATAGAAAGCAAACTAAAACTGAAAGTAAACCGCACAAAAAGCAAAGTGAGTAAACCCACAGATAGTACGCTGTTAGGATTTTCATTTTATAAAAGGGAGAACAAATGGGAAATATGCATTGCCCCTAAGTCTGTTGCAAGAATAAAGAAAAAGATGAAGGAGAAAACGAGGCGCAATGACCCATCATCAGCGGCAGAAAAGATAAAGAAAATGGAAGCAATAATCAGTGGGTGGGTAAATTACTTTGTGATAGCTAAAGCCAAAAGTAAGATGGAAGAACTGGACAAATTAGTACGGACAAGACTACGAACAGGCATATGGAAACAATGGAAGAAGCCCAACACTAAAGGGATGCACTTAATAAACCTGGGCATCCCGAAGCAAAAGGCATACGAGTGGAGCAACAGCCGCAAAAGTTATTGCAGGGTAGCGCACAGCCCGGTACTATGCCGTGCCTTAAATAACGAATACTTTAGCCGGCAAGGGTACGTTGGGTTCACTAACTATTACTACTGGAAAACGGAACACCAGAGGAAACTTTTCTAACAAACCGCCGTATACCGAACGGTACGTACGGTGGTGTGAGAGGACAGGTAGTCAATTAATGGCTACCTTCCTACTCGATTTCCTATTGGGCGAGCCGTTGGAAGGCTATTGAGCATGGTTGCGTCAAACGCTGGGGCTGATTGGAATGAATTAAACATTTATGAAACCATAATTTTAATGAATTATATGAAACTAGAATTTCAGAAATTATTGAATATTGTAAACACTACGACTTATCAAAATGGAGGCGCTTCAACAGAATCTCGCTATGGGCATTATCTAACAAAGGAATTTCCTAACTCAGAAGTATATTGGCGAAAATTTATCGTCCCCTCGACAAATCGATTATATGGAAATTTTCAAGCAGGAAAATTATTTACTGATAATAGAGATGGAGTTTCAGAAGACCTTCTTAACATTGGTTCTTTTCACTATACAATATTCTGGCGTTTAATCGAAGCCCAAGAGAATTTTACTTTTGAAAATTTTTATACCAAACTGGGTACTATTTGTGATTTGGTTGAAGAATTTTTAAAGATTATTTATTTTATAAAAATGGGATGCACAGTTCCTAGAAGTAGCCGGTAAATGGTATGATGATAGGTATCCAGAATTATACAACCATTATTTTAAATATGGAAGACATTATCCAGTCGACTTACTCGATCGAAAATACATTTTAGATCAATACTTTTTAAAAGATAAATCTTGGAAAAAGTATAAGAAATTTTCACAAGGAATTAAAGATTATAGAAACAAAATTGTTCACTACTACATTTTGGCTAGACCACACGATGGCGTTAATTGGTATATCCCTAAAAAGGATAAGATTAAATATTATAGCAAATGGATTGACGTAATAAAAGCCTTAGAAGGGGTTGATAAAATTCCAGACGATTTTATTGAAGAATCAACGCAGATGCGAAATGATTTGACAGAAATGAAGCAAGTGTTGCAAGAGCTTTGGCAAAAGCCAATAAATGATATGAATGAACTTTTATACGAACAAAAAAATGAAATTCTTTTAAAGAAATATAATTTGGAATTTATTTAAATGGCGTATAAAATTTCTTGAAAGTTATCGCGATGTTTTACCTTAGTCCCTTACTCCAAAAAACCATTTGAATGAAAAAAATTATCAGCAAAAACAAATATTTTGTCAGTTGCTCTTTTCTCTCAGTTTGCCTTATTGCACTTCTTTCTCTAGACGCCTCGTATGCAACAGCCGGCGATTCCATCGCCATCATTCCGAGGCCATTGGCTATGCAGGTACATGACGGGCATTTTGTTTTAACTAACTCAACGGCTGTAACCACAACCTCTTCCGATGCTGATGTTAAGGAAAGCATTCAATGGTTTATTAACAAGATTGCTACTTCAACAGGCTATCATCTTTCAACAAAAAGATCTTCTAAAAATGCGATCAGTTTAATGTTAAATAAACAAGCTGATACCTCACTTCACGATGAAGGGTACACGCTAAAAGTTACGCCTTCGATAGTAACTATAATGGCTAATAAACCGGCCGGGCTTTTTTATGGACTGCAAACAGTTTTACAATTATTGCCTCCTTCCATCGCAAGTGTAACGGAAGTTCAAAATGTAAAATGGACAATGCCTTGTGTTGATATAAAAGATGTACCCCGTTTCGCATGGCGTGGTTTAATGCTGGATGTGAGCCGACACTTTTTTACTAAGAAGGAAGTGGAAGAATACATAGATCAAATGGCCCGTTATAAATACAACACACTACACCTGCACCTTGCTGATGACCAGGGCTGGCGCATTGAAATAAAAAGCCTTCCTGAACTTACAAAAGTGGGCGCATGGCGGGTGAAGCGCACCGGCCGATGGGGAACGTTTATGGCTGCTTTCGCCGGTGAGCCCGCAACAGATGGTGGCTTCTATACACAGGTGGACATGAAGGAAATTATTAAATATGCACAAGATCGTTTCATAACCATCCTTCCTGAAATTGATGTGCCTGCGCATAGTCTTGCACTGATCTCTTCTTATCCCAATCTTAGTTGTACGCAATTACCTTATTCCGTTAATGCCGGTGGTAAAGGTTATGAAAGAAACGATAATGTTTTATGCATAGGTAATGATTCAACCTTTTCCATGCTTGATAAAATATTTACTGAAATAGCAGCGCTCTTTCCGAATCCATACATACATATTGGCGGAGATGAAGCATATAAAGGTTTTTGGGACGAATGCCCGAAATGTCAAAAGCGTATGGCTGATGAACATTTGAAAGATGTAAATGAATTGCAAAGTTATTTTGTAAAACGGGTAGAGAAGATCGTGGAATCAAAAGGAAAAAAATTGATTGGCTGGGATGAAATTTTAGAAGGCGGGTTAGCGCCTGATGCAACCGTTATGAGCTGGCGTGGAATGAGCGGTGGTATTGCCGCTGCAAAAATGGGCCATAAAGTAGTGATGACTCCATGGGATTACTGTTATCTCGATCTCTACCAGGGCGAACCTTCCGGCGAACCTCCAACCTACGGTTTATGCCGGCTTTCTGATTCATATAATTATGAGCCCGTACCGGATAGTATAGACGAAAAATATATTTTAGGAGGACAAGGAAATCTATGGACAGAATCGGTTCCCACTTTCAGGCATGCAGAATACATGACGTGGCCAAGGGCAATCGCATTATCTGAAGTTTATTGGAGCACAAAAGCAAATAAAAACTGGACTGATTTTATAACAAGATTGGAAAAACAATTTCCCCGTTTAGACGCAGCAAATGTCAAGTATGCCAGAAGCATGTACAATGTAATTTTTGAGCCAGCACGTATTAAGAACAGTAACTTCGGTGTTACACTCACCTCCGAAGTAAAAGGGTTGGATATCTACTATACATTTGACGGCACCAATCCCGATCAGTTCTCTCCAAAGTTTGATGGCAAGCCAATTCAGTTTCCTGTTGGCGCCACGTATTTGAATGCGATTACCTATCGCGACGGCAAACCGATCGGTGAGCAAATCAATGTGTCCAAAGATGTATTGGAGAAAAGGCTTGATGAGAAACATCATGTTTATTAAACGACTTTGCAAATTTTGAATGGCGACTTTCAAATCGTTTTTCTACTGTGATTTTTTTCAAATATTTTTATGAATTCAACATCAAAAACGTTTTGCTATGAGAAAGTTTTTTAAAGTTCTATTAATTATCATTCTAATCGTGATCGTGGCGGCAGGGGGCATGGCTCTTTATATTTCGCAAAGATCTATTCCAAAATATGCCGTACACAAGATTGACATTAAAGTAGAGTCGACACCGGCAAGAGTTGCCCAGGGGCGAAAGCTGGCGTCTATGCTTTGCCGTAGTTGTCACTACAATCCGAAAACTGATGAATTCACCGGGCGGAGATTGACAGAAGCGCCACAGTTTGGAGAAATATACAGCGCCAACATTACCCACGATCCAACAATAGGTATAGGCAATTGGGGCGACGGAGATCTCATATCTTTTATAAGAACAGGCATAAAGCCAGACGGCCAGTATGTGCCGCCTTACATGCCTAAGCTTATACATATTTCTGACGAAGACCTGTATTCTATTATCTCTTTTCTCCGGTCTGATGATCCATGGCTAAAGGCAAATCCCGAGCATATGCCTGCGTCAAAGCCGGGATTTCTAACAAAATTTTTAGTAACCATCGGCGCTGCAAAACCATTTGATTTCCCATCACACGTTATTCCAGGCCCGGACACAACTAATAAGGTTGCATGGGGAAGATACATTGCTCTTTATCAAATGGAGTGCTATAGCTGTCATTCGAAATCATTTGCAAAAAATAATTATGATGAGCCGGAAAAATCGCCTGGTTTTTTTGGTGGCGGAAACCAGATGTATGATATGGATGGAAAGGAAATGGTTAGTTTAAACATAACACCCGATAAAAATACCGGTATTGGCAACTGGACAGAAGCACAGTTTATTGATGCCGTAAAATCAGGCAAAGTGCCGACCGGACCGCCTTCATTACGCAATCCCATGCAGCCTTACTTTGGCCTGACGGATGAAGAGTTAAGCGCTATCTATACCTATTTAAGAACAGTGCCGCCAATCGATAACAAGGTCGAAAGAAAATTTTAAGAAAGTATATTTCTTTCAAGGTCTTTGCAACGTTTGTAAAGGCTATATTTTTTGTAGTTGATTACTACGACGGTTAAACGCAGTTGTTATCGCAGTTTTGTTTGCAAATATTCAGCTTACAGTCTAGGTACAACCGGTTTAATCGGCTTATCAAAATTATTAGCACCTCTTGTTTTTAATTTTCTGCGATATACTTTATCACCATATGACACATACAGAATATTAAAATCAGGTCCTCCAAAACAAACGTTGGAGGGATTAAATGTAGAACGCGGTAATGGCAGTATCGCATTCACACGACCTAATTGATCCATTATTTGAATACCTAATCTTGATGTCACATATACACGCCCGGCAGTATCGCATCTCAATCCGTCGCTCCAGGCATTTTCTTCGGTGTCTGGCTCATGAAGCCATCCGTAATGTTGTTTGTACGCTAAGGTTCCATCTGCTTTTATTGTATAAACCCATACCCAATGCGAGGCTGATTCGGTTACATATAGTTGCGTTTGATCAGGAGATAAGGTAACGCCGTTTGCAAATTTCAAACCTTCATCGATCACCACTTTTTCACCATTCGGTTTAATGAGATATAACTTGCTCGGCTTGGTTGTACCATCTGGCGATGTTACATAGATGTCCCCGTTATTCGCTACAACAAGATCATTGCCTGCAATGCTATCAGCAATTACTGTTTCCTTTTCATTATCATCATAACTTAAAATTTGATTTGTTTTTCCCGCAACCGTATAGCGTTTGCCATCAGGGCCAAAACTCGTACCGCTTGCCTTTTTTGCATCTGTATTCAACACAGTTAATTTTCCATTTAGATCAACTTTGTAAGTTCTGGAAGTGGGAATATCCTGGTAAAAAACTTCGCCTTTCGCATTTGCTACTGTTCCTTCGGTAAACTTATATCCATCACCAACAAGTTCCCAATCTTCGCCCGGTATAAGCAGGCCGTTTAGGAACTGATTTTTTGAATTTCCCTTTGTAACAGGTTGTGGCCAGTCTTTCCACAGCCATCGCATTGAATCTGGAAAAATGGAAGTTCCCTGGTTTCCGTTATGACCATCTTCGCCCCAAACATGGTTCACTTCATAACCGGCAAAAGTTAATGCACGCTCCATTGTTTGAGCAACCATCCACCAATCACCGGCATAAATATTAAGATCATTGCTGCCATCCTGTAAGAAAACACGGATAGCCTTCGGTTCATATTTTCGTATAAGCGTTGGGTAACGATCAGCACCACGCAAACCAACATAGGTGCCGATGGCACTGAACACTCTTGAAAATGCTTCCGGATGTTCCCATGCTGCGGTAAAGGCACAAACGGCGCCACTGCTGGAACCGCCGATTGCACGGTCATTCCCGTTAGTTGACAAATGAATACTGCGTCCGTCCTTTGTTTTTAATTTTTCAACTTCAGGCAATATTTCTGTAAGAATAAAGCGTGCGTAGGCATCTCCCAAGCCGTCGTATTCAAAGCTGCGGTTATAACGATCCAACGAATTGGAGCCACTATCTGCCAGCACTTTCCCGGGAGTAACAAATACACCAATCGTTATTGGCATTTCATTGTTGTAAATAAGATTATCGAAAACGGTTGGCGCTTTCCATTGAATACCGTCCTGGTTTACATAAACACATGCGGGCTTATCCGCTTTATATTCTGCGGGAACATATACCCAACAATCACGCGATGTACCGGGAAATATTTTTGATTGATCGTATATAAATTTTATCAATTCTCCTTTCGGCACACCTGCATGTTCAATACTTGCAGAATCAACGTTATACTTTATAGATCCCGGCTGTGCAAACAAATTAATTTGTATAAGTGTGTATATAAAAAAGAATAATTGTTTCATGATAGATCGTTATGCTTGGTTGCAATGAAGTTAATGCTTTAAAGCAAAGTTCTTAATACATATTTAAAATGGTCTCCGCTTTTACTCCATCAAATAAATATTCTATTTTTACTTCCACCCAAAAAAATATGGAACAGATTGCTGAAAATATCAAAGGTTTTTTTCAAACATTTACACAAGATGAGATAACCTATTTTGAAAAACTTCCCAAGTCAGGTGGTGATAGAATTTATTTTCGCATCACTACCGAAGAAAAATCCTATATCGCCACTTTTAATGAAAACATAAAGGAGAATATTGCTTTCCTAAATTTTACTTCGCCAATTAAAGATGGCACATGCGCCTTTGCCTGAAATATATAAAGTTCATCCTGAACAAAAGATGTATATACAGGAAGATTTTGGAAAAACTTCTTTATTGAATGAGCTGGAGGAACATGGATTGAACGATTATGTGTATGATCTTTTTAAAAAGAGCCTTAAAGCGCTCTCTTTATTGCAGATTAAAGGTGATGAAAAGATAGATTATGACTGTTGCATCACTTCAAAAGAATTTGGTAAACAGGCTATCCTGAGTGACCTGTTATATTTCAAATATTATTTTTTGGACCCACTCAAAATAGCCTACGACAAAGAGAAACTGATTGACGATTTTGAAGCACTGAGCACCTACCTTGATCACGTAAAAAATAAACACTTTATGTTCCGTGATTTCCAAAGCAGGAACATATTTATTAAAGATGAAGCGGTTCACTTTATCGATTACCAGGGCGGCATGAAGGGAGCCTTGCAATACGATGTAGCATCACTCCTTTGGCAGGCAAAGGCAAATCTGCCTGATGAATGGAAAAATTTGCTTTTGGAATATTATATGGATTGTGCTGATGAAATTTTGAAAAGCCCATTAGACCGTGGGAGGTTTATAAGCCAATATAACGGTTATGTGCTTATAAGACTTTTGCAGGTATTGGGCGCCTACGGATTCAGAGGTTTGTTTGAAAGAAAGGCACACTTCTTAATAAGCATCCCGCTGGCGCTATCTAATTTAAAATGGTTTTTGGAAAACAAAGAAACCGGAATTGCTTTGCCTGAATTTGAGAGAGTCTTACAATTAATTGTCCAGGAAAATATGATCAATAAATTCAGGCCGGTTCAGGCAACGGATGCAACTCCCCTAGTAGTAAAGATCAATAGTTTTTCATATTTAAAAACAGGCTATCCAAAAGATACAAGCGATAATGGCGGCGGCTTTGTTTTCGATTGCCGGGGCGTTTTAAATCCGGGAAGAATTGAAGAATTTAAAGAACAGACCGGTAGAGATAAACCCGTTATAGACTTCCTGGAACAACAAACAAAAATGCCGGAGTTTTTAAACAGTGTTTATAACCTTGCTGATATTGCAGTGGAAGATTATATTAAGCGGGGCTTCTCATCATTGATGATAAACTTTGGATGTACGGGTGGCCAACACCGAAGCGTATACGCAGCGGATGCGCTCACCCGCCATTTGCGAAATAAGTTTAAAGTGAAAATAGACTTACGCCATATTGAACAAAATATTCACGAACAGAAAGGATTTTAAAATTAGTTACGATGAGAGGAATGATATTCGCAGCTGGCTTGGTTCTCGCCTAAAACCTTTTACTGATAAGCACCCCAAGGCGCTTGTGATAATAAACGGCAAAACATTGCTGCAAAGAAATATTGAATACCTCGCCAGGTTTGGTATTAAAGATGTAATTATCAATGTGCATCATTTTGCTGATCAAATACAAGACGCAATTGAAAAAAATAAGGGCTTTGGAAGTAATATAACGATATCGGATGAGAGTGACACGGTTCTGGAAACCGGTGGCGGATTAAAAAAAGCCGGCTGGTTTTTTAAAGATAGTAATGAACCATTTGTTGTAGTAAATGTGGATGTATTAACCGATATGAATTTAAAAGCAATGATTAGTGAGCATATAAATCTTAATCCTATTGCTACACTTGCTGTAACTACACGACACACCTCCCGTTATTTTTTGTTTGACGAAATGCCTAACCTGTGTGGATGGAGAAATGAAAAGACAGGTGAACAAAAGATTAGCCGGGAGGCAAATAAATTTTATTTAAAAGCTTTTAGCGGCATCCATGTTATATCGCCCAAAATATTTTCATTGATTAAACAGGAAGGAAAATTTTCGATGGTTGATGTGTACCTTGACCTTGCTAAAACTTATGTCATTACTGCATTTGACCATAGCAACACAAAATTTATTGATGTAGGTAAACCCGAGAGTATTGCAAAAGCCGAAGAATTATTTAGTTAAGTAATAAATGACAAGGAGTAATTCAAAAACAATTAACACTTGAAATTGCACTACTATAACATTATTTTTTCTTATCGAACAATTCGCTTTTTGGAACCACTTTTACCTTATCCTTATCCTTCAGCGTTTTTGAAACAACATCATAAGGACCGGTAACAACTTCGTCTCCTTCTTTTAACCCGGCGGTTACTTCTATATCGTTGATATCCTGTATGCCGGTTTTTACAATTTGCCTTTTTACCGTGCCGTCAGACTGAACAATAAAAACAACTTCATCAAGATCGTTATTTGATGCATTAGCATTTGTTACGCTTGCCTGGTTGTTATTTGCATTGGCTGGCATTTGCGTTTGCCCGTTGCCGGTAGAATCATTTTTTTCACGTGTTGTAACCGCGTTGATTGGAATAGATAAAACATTCGTTTTTGTTTTAGTTTGAATGTCAGCGCTGGCGCTCATTCCCGGCCTGAAGGGGAAACTCTTTGATTTGGAATTATTAATTAAATCTTTATAAGAATCACGCGATATTCTAATATATACTTTGTAATTAGTGACATCAGTACTGGTGGAAACTGAATTATCTGTTTGCGATGCAGCGCCGTTATTGCTGCTGGCAATTTGAGTAACAATCCCGGTAAACTTCCTGTCGTTGTAGGCATCCACTTCAATGGTAGCAGTATCTCCCAAATGAACTTTGGGAATATCATTTTCACCTACGTCAACCCGAATTTCAATTTTACTCAAATCCGCAATGCGCATCATTTCTGTACCGGCCATCATAGAACTACCAACTACACGTTCGCCTTTTTTTACATTGAGTAAATCCACGACACCGTCCATAGGAGAAACTAAAGTGGCCAGGCTTATGTCTTTATTCGCTTTTGCTAATCCGGCTTTAGCACTTTCAACACCGGCATGGCTTGCGTTAATAGCTTGCTTCGCTGCACTAACATTTGCAAGAGCCGATTTATAAGCGGCGTCGGCTGTATTAAATTCATTTGCAGAAATCACTTTTTCATCATACAACTGCTTCTGCATATCGTATGTTTTCTTCGACTGGTCGAGCTGCGCCTGCATGGCTCCAATGGAAGCTTCTGAATTAGCAAGTTGTGCCTGCTGCTGGTTTACGATGGCCGCGGCCTGGTCTCTTTGTGTTGCATAAATATCTCCATATATCTTAGCGAGCACCTGCCCTTTCTTAACGCTATCGCCCTCGGCAACGTTCAATTCCACAATTTCTCCGGAAATATCGGGGCTCATTTTAACTTCAATTTCAGGATATATTTTTCCGCTGGCATTTACTGTTTCCACAATGGTACGTCTCATAACTTTTTCAGCAGTCACTTTTGTTCCCTGGTCTTTACCCAATAAGCCTGCCTTTTTAAGAACTACCAAAAGAGCGATTATTACCACAAGAGAAATAATGATCCATTTCAAGGTCTTATTCATAATATCTTTTTTATTTTATATCTCGTAAGCATATCTGCCGTTTCAAAACAAATGACTAATTATAATTTTTACATCCTTATTCCCTGTCCTTTATAAAATTCAAGCACCTTCATTTTAAATACATAATCGAACTGGTTAGAAACATATTGCAACTTGGCACGAAACAAATTATTCTGATCGGTTATGAGTTCCAGTGTGCTCAACATACCTATGTTATATCTCTTACTGGCAAAGTCGTAACTTTTTTGTGCAGCATCCACCTGCGTTTGCGACGAATTGAATTTCTCTAAGGCAACAATTGCCGCATTATAAGCCTGGTAAATGTCCTGCTTCAAGGTTTGATTATCTAACTGTATTTGATATTCCAACGTTTTAATGTTGAGCCTGGTCCTTTGGTAATTAGCCTTCGATTGCCAACCGTTAAAGATGGGAACGGAAAGACTAACGCCAATGGACTGTCCAAAGTTATTACTGAATTGGGTACCTAACGGATCAGAGGTGACATAACCATTTTTACCGCCGCTGGTATATAATGGCTTTTGCACATCAATAAAACCACCGCTTCCATCGCTAACGACGAGCCCACTGGGTGCATACCCGTTAAGCACCTGGGAATAAGTAGGTGAACGAAAATATCCGTAATTGCTGCTCAAACTACCGTAGGCTGAAATAGTAGGATATAGTGCGCCTTTTGCAGCCAGAGAATTTTTTTGGGCTGCTTTTAAATTGAAATCATTAAATTTTTGCTGGGGGAGATTAGCTAACGCTAAAGCATAAACGTTTTCAGGTTGCAGATCAGCAATTGGTTCAACCGGTATTTTATCAGCAGGCGGTTCTTCAATTTCGAATGGCGCCGCTGCATCGAGGTTCATGTATGCTTTTAAAACATATTTTGCCTGGGTAACATTTCCCTTTGCTGAAATCAAATTAGCACTATCATTGGCGAGTTGTGCCTCCAACTCAACCGCGTTTAATTCCGGTAAGGCGCCGGCGTTTACTTGTTTCCTTACAATATCCAATTGTGAAATAGATTGCTTCACCTGCACATCAGCAATTTCTTCCTGCTGCCTTGCAAGCAATACCTGTAAATAGGAATTGGCTACTGTTAACGCGATATCGTTTTTAAGTTTATCAGTGGCCGCTTTGGCTGCCATCTCCGACCATTCATTGGCAAGAACTGTATTTTTCTTTGAGAACCAATTAAAAATCTCGACGTTGGTTTGAAGCTGCAATCCTATCTGGAAAAAGTTTTGATTTTCTAAGATTCCCGTTGAAGGATTTTGCGATTTCCCAAACCTATAACCTTCATTATTACTGAAATTGGCACTGGGATATTTGGAAAGTTTGCTTTGCTCAGTGGTTATTCCGGCAAGTTCAGCCTGGATCTCGTTTTGCCTTATGGATATGTTATTATCCAATGCGTAATTCACACATTTTAAAAGACTCCATTTTTCCTGTGAAAAGGCTGTTATTCCCAACAAGCAAAAACAAACTATTAGTTTTAATTTCATCCACATTCAGCAAAAATAATGATTTGAAGGCGATTGATGAATAACGATATGACAAGCGGATAATTAACCCACACAAATGCATTTTGGTATTTGATAACTATGAAATTTTTGGCCGTTTTATAATCGTTCCTGCAATAAGGCAATCTATCAATTTGCCGCATTCATTCCGATACAAATTTGCTTTCACCCTGTATCACCCGATAAAATAAAAAGGGAGATTCGTCTACAGTTACCAGTTAGACCAGCATCATTGCCGT
>CAWBUS010000002.1:0-436059 GCA_963792025.1 uncultured Chitinophagaceae bacterium
GTTATATCAAATGATATAAAAGCGAACGAAGAAAAAATAAATCACCATGGCAAACGTGCCGATGCCATCGTAAAGGGCATGCTGCAACACTCACGAACAAGCACAGGTACAAAAGAAGCAACTGACCCTAACACGTTGGCAGATGAAAATTTGAGATTAACTTATTATGGCATCAGAGGGAAAGACAGTTCTTTTAATGCGAACATTGAACACTGATTTTGATAATGCGATTGGGAAAATTAACATCATTCCGCAGGATATTGGACGTGTGTTGTTGAATTTATACAACAACGCATTTTATGCGGTAGATGAAAAAGCAAAACAACAACCGGATGGCTATACGCCAATGGTTTCAGTTAGCTCAAAGAAAGTGGGTGGCAATGTAATACTAACCGTTAAAGATAACGGTAACGGCATCCCGCAAAAGGTAATAGATAAAATATTTCAGCCATTCTTTACCACCAAGCCAACCGGAGAGGGAACGGGCTTGGGGTTAAGTTTTAGTTATGATATTATTAAGGCTCATGGCGGGCAGATAAGAGTGGAGACTAAAGAAGGAGAAGGAAGTGAATTTATAATTGACTTACCTGCATCGACATGACTTTGTTTATCGCCAATAATCTTGTACCCGGCTTAATTTAGACGGTATAATTTGCCTGTAAAAATTGACAGTAAAGAGGCCCCCATCTTGGCGCCTGCGTATTCTTCAACCTGCGGAAACTTGGCGAAAGTGTCCGCTTGTGCTCGAATTAAAAAGAGCTAAGAATGAAAGAATATAAAAATCTGCGTATATTGTTAGCTGTTAGCAGGCCTTAGTTTTATTCTGGTTAAAGTTAATTACATGTCACAAGCGGATGCTCAGCGAGAGGAAACAGTGCTGGTTAATTGAAATTGAATTGTCGTTATAGATTTAATGTTTGTAAGTATTTAGTGTGCTGGAACCGCACAGCTAACGGTTACGAGCACACTAAGTGTAGTTAGGGAAATAGGGTGACGGAACAATAGCCGCAACGACAACTTGCCTACCGGCAGCTACCCTGTACACACAAGTATTTACGAGATAAAAAAAGAACATCTTTGGTAAAAAAATATGAGTAAAGATATGTCGCCATCCCATTTCATAGCTGATTATAAAGGACTGACGGGTGATAAGCGCTTAGATGCGCGGGCGCAGGCTTTGTGGCAAAGCCTTAGCAATAAACCTGGGTCTGTTATTAGCAGGCTCTCTGCCGATAGAGCCGGGCAGGTAGCCTATTATCGGCTGCTTGAGAATGAAAAATTAAGTGAGCAAAATCTTATTGAAAAGTTAACCTCCAGGATAAGGCCGTTGGTATCAGGCAGGGATATATTATGTGTGCAGGATACCAGTGAAGTAAATGTTAGCGGTAACAAAAATAGGCTTCGGCCTGATAGCGGCTTAGGTAAATCAGACAATGCCGATAATGCTACCTGTTTTAAGCTGCATCCGGGTTTGGTGCTAAGATGCTCAAAGCCTTTGTCCATTGGGTTTTTCAGCGATAAAAGTTTTTCATCGTCCGGAACAACAGGCCGACAGGTTTGCCAGAGGGTATAAAAAACTGCCCATTGAAGAAAAGGAATCTTACAAGTGGATAGAAGTAACAGAGGCCTCTAAAAAGACATTCAAACAAGCCAGCCGTATTACCTTCATACAAGAAAGCAGGGAAGGCGACATATACTCACAATTTGCCAGTGTGCCGGATGACAAGCATCATTTGCTGATACGCAGCAGAACCACCCGTAATCTATACAACGAATCAGACTTGTACACTACCATGGAGACTTTGCCTGTAGCGGGATGTTATACCATAGAGGTGGCGGCTGATAAAAGAAAAAACAGGAAAAGCGTATAGCACAAATGGCTATCTGTTACGGCACGTTCCGCATTAAGCGGCCGGCCAATCTAAACAAAGCGGACTATCCTCAATACATCACCATCAATGGTGTGTGGGCGCAGGAAATTACCGAAGGAGTCAATGAGGCTGATCTTATCAACTGGAAGTTGCTAACCACTCATGAAATTAATAGTGACCAAGATGCCGTCAAAATGGTTGAATGGTATGGCGCCCGTTGGTACATCGAACAAATATTCAGGTTGCTCAAACACCAGGGCTTTGGCATAGAAGACACTCAACTGGAAAGCGGCTGGGCTATACGCAAGTTAATACTGATGCAGTTGTCGGCAATGCTAAAGATACTGCAAATGAACATAGCCTACAATGATCCTGAAGGCGGACAACCCATTGAAGAGGTATTTATACAACAGGACATAGCAGTTTTGACAACGCTCAACAAGGGGTTGCAAGGCAAGACGATTAAAACACAAAATCATCATAATCCTTCGACTGCAGCCTGGGCTGCCTGGGTGATAGGGCGCCTGGGTGGGTGGAAAGGTTATGATTCCTTAGGGCCTCCGGGGGTAATCTGCCTGAAAAGGGGACTGGATAGATTATCCCATATCATCGAAGGGGTAAATCTTGCAAAAGATATGTGTACAGGGTAGCTACCGGCAGGCAGGTTAGAAAAAGCGAATTTAGACGTATTGATAATCAAGAATATCTTTTTTTGGTGATAGAAGTGCGGTGCGTATATTTATGAGTGTTGGGCGTAATGTTGCGCAACCACCAAAATGACAGAACTTTTAAAACGTAACATAAGCAAACATATTTCTCTTTCGGGCAAAGAGATGGAAGGTTTTTGCGGGTTGTTTCGACAAAAAGAAATCAAGAAAAAACACTTTTTGTTACGTGAGGGCGAAGTTTGTAAGTTTGAAGGCTTTGTTACCAAAGGGCTTTTTCGGATATATCATATCGACACGAATGGTTTTGAACAAATCCTTTATTTTGCCATAGAAAATTGGTGGATTACCGACATCGACA
Organism: uncultured Chitinophagaceae bacterium; assembly: GCA_963792025.1. Classification (GTDB taxonomy): domain Bacteria; phylum Bacteroidota; class Bacteroidia; order Chitinophagales; family Chitinophagaceae; genus Ginsengibacter. The sequence continues at coordinate 2,898 of CAWBUS010000002.1, forward strand.
GTTTTACCAATGAAAAGCCATCGCAACTTTTTATTGAGGCATTTGAAGACAGTGAGGTATTGTTAATTTCAAAAAAAGACAAAGAATTTGCCTACGAAAATTTGCCCAAAAGTAGAGAAATTGTTTCGGGTGATGACCCAAAAAACACACGTTGCTTTGCAAAGAAGAATGATTGACAATTTGAGTAAAACTGCCGACCAACGCTATATCGACTTTATTGAAAAATATCCGCAACTTTTTCAGCGACTTGTCCAATCTGCAAATAGCCGCCTACTTGGGCATCAGCCACGAATTTTTGAGTAAAATAAGAAAGAAAATTTCCGGCAAGAAATAAGGTGGATTTCATTTATTGAACTTGTTCAATGTTTTTAGGCATTCGATGGCTGCATCTTTGCATCATCAATTTAAAACAAGACAAAAATGAAACAATTATTTCAACAGTTTTTTTATCAATCTTAATTTTATTCAAAATGGAAGCACAAGCACAAAGTTTCAAAACAATTGAAGCAAACAATTTAAAACTTCAAGTTTACAACGCATCAGAAAACAGTTTTGGCGTAGCATCGATAATCGTTTCGGGCAAAACAGATGCTGTATTGATTGATGCACAATTCACGTTGGCAGATGCAGAAAAAGTGGCACAGGAAATTAAACAAGTCGGTAAAAAATTAACCACTATTTATGTTTCTTACGGTGACCCTGATTTTTATTTCGGGTTGGAAGTATTCAAAAAATATTTCCCGGAAGTAACGGTTTATGCTTCGCCTGCAACGGTGGAGCATATCAAAGCAACTGCTCAAAAAAATTAGAAGTTTGGGGCGAAAGATTAGGTAACAACATTACTTCAAATGTTGTTTTGCCACAGGTTTTAAAAGGTAGCAGCATTGGGTTGGAAGGGCAAAAATTAGAGATTGTTGGCCTGGAAGAATTTCCATCTACCACCTTTGTTTGGATTCCTTCTATCAAAGCAGTTGTAGGCGGTATCAATGTTTTTGGCGCCACATTCCATCTTTGGATGGCAGATGCACAAACCACAGAAGCCCGCAGACAATGGATTTCGGTATTGAATAAAATAGAAAGTTTGCACCCGGCTATCGTAATTCCTGCCCACGCCAATTCTCAAAGCCCATTTGATATCAGCACATTAAAGCATACAAAAAGCTATATCCAATTTTACGAAGAAGCATTAAAAACGAACAAAACTTCGGAGACATTGATAGCTGCTTTAAAAACAAAATATCCAACCTTGACTTTTGATATTGCTTTGCAAATTGGTGCGAAAGTAAACACGGGAGAAATGAAATGGTAAAATCAATCATCCTCAACTTGACAATGCTTATTGCGTTGTCAAGTGGTCTTTAAATAAAAAAGCAATGACAAATCTTGAAATTATAAAAAGCACTTACGAAGGCAAAACTTCGGAAGAAAATGGTAGAAATCTTATCAAATATGCAGCCGACAATATACACTGGATAGAAGCCAAAGGCTTTCCGTATGCAGGAACTTATATTGGTTTGGAAAGCGTTACCAAAAATGTTTTTAGCCGATTGGGAAGCGAGTGGATAGATTACAAATTTACTCCCGAAGACTATCTTGCCAGTGATGACAAAGTTGTTGCTTATGGCACGTACACGGGCACATACAAGCTTTCAGGTAAAGCATTTGCGGCAAGGGTTGCCCACGTTTGGAAACTGAAAGACGAGAAAATAATCAGTTTTGAGCAGTTTGTGGACAGTAAAACGGTGGCCGATGTGACACGATAAACACTACGCCCTCAAGAATATCTTTTTTTTGGTGATAGAAGTGCGGTGCGTAAATTTATGAGTGTTGGCAGTAATTTAACACTCCATTCAAAAATGCAAAACGTCATTCAAAGCAAAACCAAATATATCTTCAAAGCCATACTTTTCTGTAGTGTCTTCATTGTACTTTTCATAGGTTTTACAGCTGCATTAAATTTTCTTCCAAGGTATTTGGTCTCGAATAATTTCATAGGACTTTATCGTGGAATTATTGGAATAGTTGTTGGTTTATTGACAACGAAATTATTTTTAAGAATTGACAAGAAGACGTTTGCAGATATTGAATTAACATGGCGGCGAAATACGGTGGCAAAGTTTTTTAAGGGTGGTTTAATAGGTCTTATAATTATGGGATTTTTTGCGGGAAGCGTTATTTATTTTACGAATGCAAGAATTGAAATAAATCATAAAAGTAACCTTTCCCAATTCCTATTGGCATCAGTGCCGGTATTTCTGCAGGCATTTATGGAAGAGTTAGGTTTTAGGGCTTATCCGCTACAAATATTAACTCGTAAGGTCGGAATACGAATTGCTATCATCACCACGTCAGTCCTTTTTGCACTTTCTCATATTGTCATGGGTTGGACGGTAACAAGCGCATTTGGGCCTGCCATTTGGGGCTTAGTATTTGGACTGTCTGCAATTTATTCTAAGGGTATTGCTATGCCCACCGGAATTCATTATGCTATTAATTTGACCACTTCTGCATTTGGTGAAGAAAATAGTACAGTTAGTATATGGACAATTAAACAGTCTGGCAGCACAACGGCAAACTATCTGGGAATAGACTGGGCAACTATACTTCCCGCCTTTATTCTTTTAGTTGTTGCAATAATTTGCATAGAGCTTTACATCAAACGAAAAACTACCGCTAACATTGGTATCCAATAGTGGCGCTTGACATTGAAACAATCAGCTATTTATTCTGATGATGCTGACCACTGATTCCGGTGATGTTGACCACCTGGAGCTGGCGGTCCTTTAAATCTTTTCTATAATTGTAAGAGCTGCTGCAAAATAAAGCCTTTTATTTCTTTCTCAAAGATTCTCCTTTTAATTCTATTCTGTGAGCGGTATGAACCATGCGATCAAGAATGGCGTCCGCGATGGTACTCTCTCCGATAACTTCATACCAGCTGGCTACCGGAAGCTGCGAGCTTATGATAGTGGATTTCCTATTGTGCCGGTCTTCTATGATTTCCAGCAATATCATTCGGGCTACAGTATCCAATGGTGCCAGACCAAAATCATCGAGTATCAGCAGATCATATTTTTCGATCCTGCTGATTTCCCGGACATAAGAGTTATCTGCCTTCAACATCTTTAAACGGGTAAAAAGTTTTTGGGTGTTAAAGTAAAGAGTCCGGTATCCAAGTTGGCAAGCCTGGTGGCCGAGTGCCGAAGAAAGATAACTTTTACCAACTCCGGTGGCGCCTGTAATAAGTATGTTTTCTTTCTTTTCCAGGAAGCTTCCATCCGACAAACGGAGTAGCTGAGTTTTATCCAGGCCACGCCTGGCTGTAAAATTAATTTCTTCAATACAAGCTCCATAGCGGAACTTTGCCAGCCTCAAATGCCTGTCGATCTTTTTATTTTCACGGTCTTCCCATTCCGCCTGTACAAGGGTTTCGATTACCTCGTCGTGAGTAAGATCATTGTGAAGGTGACTACCCAGCATGTTCTGGTAACTTCGCAGCATACCCAGTAATTTCATGTAAGACATTTTGTTTAGTGTTGTAGTGCTCATTATCATTTGATTTATTGGTGATAAATAATTTCATTATTGGTAATCCTGCGGGCCGCGTATATTCTCATGAAAAGGAAGAGAGGATTGTGAACCTGTTTCCTCGCCGTAGGCGATTTTATCAAGGCCTGTTTCAAGTATTCTTTTAATCATGGTATAGTTAAATGCACCATAGTTTGTTGCACGTTCAATGGCTTTGATCAGGCGTGAAGCACCTACTTTCTTTTCGTAGGAGAGGATGCCAACACAACTGCGATAAGCCTGTTCAGGATAAGAGGCACTATCCAGTATTTGGATGATGTACTCCCTGACAACCGGGGAGATGGCTCCCGCCCAACTGATAAATTTATCGGGGTTCCATTCACTTACAAACTTGTTGGTAGAGGACAGATGTTCCGGCGTTGTGGTATATCCATAACTTTTTACCCGCCGGTGATAAGCAATCCGTTCTTTTTTATAATATACATACACATGGCTTGCCGAGTAAATAAGTTTAACCTTCTGGCCAATGAAGCGGTAAGGAACTGTATAAGAATGTTTGTCTTCGTAGATCTGGATATATCCGTTTTTCATAACAGTTACTTCTTTAAATATCCGGATCTCATAACGCTCTGTCGAGTAGGCAAGGGCATTTCAGCCCAAGCCTCTCACAGAACCGTGCTTGAAACTCTCGCCTCACACGGCTCTTCTCATTCAGCATAAGGAAAACCTTACACATAATTGATCTAAACTTGATCGTCCCCGGTTTACACCGTGTTGTCTTTCTTAGTACAAACGAATGAGCTGAACCCTTCGCTCCATCCCGATTATCGGGACTTCTTCACTACTACGATTCAGTCCGCCACTTCATTACGCTTCGGTTTCCTTTGGAATACCTTGAATCCCGTTTTTAGCGAGAGGCTTTCCGCACATCGTAATGATAGTTTCTCACGTTCCCTATAAGAGCCTTCACAAGATTCCTGCCGCCTAAATCCCGGTTGACCTGTAACCAGTATGCGATTCATCCGTTACAGTCTATCCTATCAACGGCTGAAAGTCAATAGTTTTGTCAACAACTTAATGCTTTTCGAGACGTCATCGAACGGTTCACTTTCGTTCAGCTCTCTTGCAATCACCTGACATCTTTATGATGCCTTTTCTTCATCGCTCAATACCATAACTTTTGATTACAGCACCATGAAGTAGTTTATATACTCCTTCCGCAAGGCGTATATGAAGGGCCTACCTTCATCTCTTATAAAGCATTGAAAGAAATTATATTCTTTCATTCGTGACACACTCAGCCAGTGGCATAAGAGCTTTCTTTTCCTGTAGTTCAAAAAGCTCGTTTCGGCTTTCGATACGTTGTTGAAAGCTTTGCTGGTTGTGGATAACAAGTAGTTCAGCGATGGCCTGGTTCAGCGAAGAGAGCGAATAAAATATGCGGTCGCGAAGTGGAGCAAAAATTCTGGAGTAAGCAATACTAACTGTTTTTTCAACAATAGCTTTATCCTGTGGCTTCCTGCTTCTTGCGGGCAATACGGTGGTACCATAATGATTAGCAAAATCCATAAAAGCAGTATTTATCTCCGCTTCATATTTACCCGGTTTTTGAACGGCGCTTTTAAGATTATCGGGGATTAATACACGCGGCACACCACCAAAAAAATGAAGTGCATTTTGTGTTGCGCTAATAAAATCTTCTTTCTTTTGAGATGCTGCCGCTTCTACATAAGTCAGCTGGCTATAACCCAGCACAGCCACATATACTTCAACTTCAGTTACCTCACCGCTCTGTGGATCTACTATCGATAGCTTTTTACCTGTGTAATCAATAAACATTTTTTCACCGGGCTGATGTGTCTGGTGAAAACTGCCTGCCATAGTTTTTTTCCATTGCCGATAGTAATCACAGAACTGTGAGTAGCTATATCCATCCGGATGCAGCAAGCGGTATTCTCCCCATAATACCCAACGATTCACACCGGTACGGGCCAGTTCTTTTTCAATATAGCCAAACAGTGAAGCTAATGATTGATAACGGGTATGATCCTGTGGCTCCGGATCATTGAGCAATGCATCCAGCACAGCATCCTCCATCTTTAGCAAATCTTCGTGCTCAAGTTTTTTAACTTCTATAAGACGCAAGTATTTTTTAACTGTATTCCTGGAAAGCCCGGATGCTTTAGCGATGGTTTGTAACGGTACCCCATCACTTCGAAGGCGTACAATATGTTTTAGTTTACTCATGATAATCGTTGTTCCAGCCATCTTGCAGTTTTAAAGGGTAAAACCGCAAAGCAAACGATTATAGAAAGGAGCAATAAAGGTGGTCAGCATCGCCGGAATGTCAGAACATATTTTCCTCCATGGTGGTCAACATTGCCGGAATGTCATTAAAAAAGCAAGCTTCCTGGGGTGGTCAACATCACCGGAATCAGTGGTCAGCATCATCGGAATCAGTGGTCACGATGGATCAGAATATACAATCAGCAACGGTAGTTCTGTTAATCCCAGGCCATATCTCTCTTTAGCTATTAATCCCAGGCCGTGTCTCTCCTCCGAGCTTTGAAGCTTAGCAGGACACGGCCGGCGAGGCTAAAAGAAAGTTACTTTTAGCCGGCGAAGGTGCTCGTTCTCTTTCGCAAGCCCGCATCAACCACCTGTGAGAGCCGCTGGTCTCCTGACCAACGGCCAACTAGGACTGCTCCGGCCAGCGTAGGTATTGCCTCTTTTTCGCAAGCCCGCACTAACTCGTGAGAGCCGCCGTCTGGTCTTCGACCAACGGCCAACCATTATAATGCCTCTGCCTTTGCTTTATGGAAACTCCACCGCGGTGGAAACTAAGAATAGCGCATCTAACGGTTATGAGCACACTAAGTGTAGCGAGGGGCATATTTTAAGCCCTTTGGAAGATATAGAAAGTCTATTAAAAAAATAATAAAAGTTGTATTTACGAAGTACGTTTGGGCAGCATATTTACTTCGCGAAGCTGGCCTAAAATATTAATAATTAGTACAACAATATTTTTAATCAAAAAACTTATGGGAAGTTGAGGTATTCATAAATATTTGAGTAAGGCGTAATCAAAACTAAAACTACTGACTTCCCTCTGTTTGATAGCCTGTGCTGTGTTACGTATATGCCTGTTTGTTATAACAAAATAAGTTTTACTATTTTAGTGTAACAGCAATACTACAATTTATGAAAGAGCTTACACTTACATTTACAGAAGACGAATATCTCTTGCTGGCCAGGATGCTTAACATTGCCCAATGGATAGTACCGGGGCGTGAATATGACGATTTTGATAAAGTAAACAAAATTTATAACGACGTATGTAAAAAAGGATTTTATGAGCTTCCGGAAACAGGAAGCTTCACGGAGATGGGCGAATTGAATTTTACCCCTTTTGATATCTCAGATGACATGTCTGATGAAACTGAAGCGATAATAGAATTATTTAATATTACAGTGCTACAGGAACATTTACCTTATAGCCTTGCGGACAGGGATTTTGAAGAGATGTATGGCCGTCTTGAACCGGAAGTTATAGCGAGGGATCCCAAATTACTGCCGGCGCTGCAAGGTTTACAAAAAAAATATATTGAGGAATTTGGTAAATATGGTGTTATTCATTTGCGACTTGAAGAACGCTAAAGGTGCTTGTGCTGCTAACAAAATAAATTTGCGTTTAATAGTGTCCGTTATATAAGAGAAAAATAAAAATATTTCGTAAAGAATTAATACACTTTAACTTCATGAAAGCCCCCGGCTATCCTGAGAGTGTATAAATAATTAGGGAGCGCTGTGCTTAGTTTCCGCCACGGCGGACAAAAAATAATAAGTAACAATGGCTCATAAACAAAAAGGACAATTAACAGTTAGTGCCGAATGGAGGAAACATTTAAGAAAATTTTTGCGCAGACAATTCTGGAAGGCAGAACGGAAAGCGGGCAAAAAAATAATTAATCAGGAAAAATAATTTTGACTGCAGGGCGACTGTTAGCACAAGGTCAGTGCAAGCGTCCGTTTGTGCTGCTACCAAAAATAAGTTTGCGTTTAGCTATATCCGTTATGTAGATGGAAAATAAAAATATTGTGTACAGCGCTAACAAAGTGTAACTTCAAGATAAGCACAATAGGGATATAGATTCGGACACCACGTGTATCAAAAACGGACAGCCTGTTCGGGCACACTACCATTAACAGACAGATTATCAGCCTATTTTAAAGTGGCTCCTTTTTTGTCGCACATCAGCAAATTGTCCTGCATTATGATAATAAAACAACTGCGTTTTGCGCTGCGCCGCCTCGGCTTGCATAAACTTACCACAGGCATCAACATCCTTGGCCTCACTTTCGGAATACTCTCCTGCGTAGTGATCTACCTGTATGTGTCCTTCGAATTCAGCTACGACAAGTTTCATGCTGATACCAACCGGATCTATCGGCTGATGGTTTCGTCGAGCCGCGGTAATGACGTTTGGATGCCTGAGCCCGTTGGCTCCGCACTGCGCCGGGAAGCGACAGTCTTCAGCGCTGTTACGACTCTCTTTACGGACGACACCAAAGTGTTGATCCCGGCAGCAGGACAGCCGCCCCGCGTCATCCCCGGAGTCAGCGGCGATGAAAAGTATCACATCACCTTTGCAGATACGGATTACCTGAAAATCTTTCATTACCAGTGGCTGGCAGGCAACCCGGCGACGGCACTGCAAAAACCTTTTTCTGTGGTGCTGACTGAATCGGAGGCAAAGCGCTATTTCCAAAGCGGAACACCTGAAGACTGGATGGGCCGCACTGTCGTGTATGAAGATTCACTGATGGTTTCCGTCACGGGAATCATCAAAGACTGGAGGCAGAACACAGACTTTGGCTTCAAAGACCTCATCTCTTATAATACTCTCGAAAGCAGCTTTCTTAAATCCTACACCGGAACCTGGGACATGTCGGGAAGCAATATCAATGTCTATGTAAAGCTTGCTCCCGGAATAACAGCCGTACAGGCGGAACAACAATCCTCCGCATTTTACAGGCGGCAAACGAAAGTCAGGCGCGGCGTAAACCTCGGCATGGCGCTGCAACCGCTTTCGGATGTTCATTTTAACGGGGCTTATGAAGATAACTATAGCCGCCATGCGCACAAGCCCACACTACTTGCGCTGGCCGGCATTGCGTTATTCATTCTGATCATTGCCGCTATTAACTTTATCAACCTGTCCACGGCGCAATCGATACTGCGCGCAAAAGAAGTAGGCATACGTAAAGTAATGGGCAGCAGTATTGGCGGGATTGTGCGGCAATTCCTCATCGAAACCGGCATCATCGTGGTTGTTTCGATGACACTCGCACTCCTGCTCGCCGATCCCGTTATCGCAGCGCTGCATGGCTTTATCCCCGAAGGTGTGCGGCTGCATATTACCGACCCTAATTTGTGGCTCTTTATAGGAATTACTATCCTGCTCACCTGTTTGATCGCGGGCTGGTATCCCGGGCGGGCGCTCGCTTCTTTCCTTCCGGTGGTCAGCCTTAAGGGGCAGGGTGTTCGGCAACTCAACTCCAAAAGTTATCTCCGAAAGAGTCTTATTGTTTTCCAGTTTACGGTGAGCCTGCTCTTTATTATCGGCACCATAATGGTAGGCCGGCAGATAAGCTATATGCTCAATACCGACCTGGGATTTAATAAAGACGCTATCCTCACGATTGATCTCCCCGGGGACAAGCCAAACAATCTAAAAGATGTACTCGCCACTGAAGTGCGCCACCTGGCAGGTGTGCGGCAGGTGAGCCTCAACACCGCCGACCCCCAGACGTTGCACCATGCGTTCCTCGGCATGCGACTTGAATATAAGGGGGGACCCACTGACGTGAGCATTCTACCTGGAGCTGACTTTATAGTCACCGGCTATATATCCTTATACGGGCTTAAGCTCGTAGCCGGGAGAAATTTCTATTTCTCGGACACGGCGCGGAAAAGCATTCCGGCTTCGGGGTCCACCCCGGCACAGCCGGCCTACCAGGCAATTATCCTGAATGAAACAGCAGTAAGGGACCTTGGCTTTAACCGGCCGGCCGATGCCATTGGCAAGCAGATGATCAACGGCCCGGTATCAGGGCCTGTAGTTGGTGTGGTAAAGGATTTTCATTCGGATGATATGCATCAAAAGATCCGACCCTTTGTTTTCTCGACGAAAGCAGGGGACGCGAGCCAGTTGAGCGTAAAACTTTCCAGTACCGGCCTCCCCGCGGATAAGGTGAAGAAGCTTATGACAAACATGGAATCGATTTTTAGAAAAATATACCCGGGAGCAGACTTCCAGTCCCGCTTCTTTGACGAATCGCTGGAACAGATTTATACGCAGGAACGTCAAACAGCGCAGATCATGAATATTGCCATGGGCATGGCTATTTTTATTTCCTGTATGGGGCTTTTCGGTCTTGCCGCATTTACTGCCAACCAAAGGACCCGCGAGATCGGTATCCGCAAAGTGCTGGGTGCAGGCGTTCCTCAATTGGTTACGTTGCTGTCGCGGGAGTTCGTCCTGCTAGTAGGACTTTCTACCGTCATTGCCGCGCCGGTGGCGGGCTGGGCTATGCACCGGTGGCTGCAGGATTTCGCTTACCGTACATCGATGCCCTGGTGGATCTATGTGGTGGCTGGCGTAGCGGCGATAGTGATCGCTTTGCTCACGGTCAGTTACCAGGCTATTCACGCGGCAACGGCTAATCCGGTAGAGAGTCTGCGGGTAGAGTAATTTTGAACTCATATTGCAAGATTGGCCCTCTTGCCTTGCCGTTGTCCTCGCCGGACATTTAGCTAATTGAATTTGGACGGTAAGGATTTTATCCACGGGACGGGGCGATTGTGCAAAACAATCGGCAGATGAAAAAATTAGCAAACCTAACATGCAAGCAATTTTCATATCGGGATAATTTTAAAGACAATTTTATTTTAGCTATTGGTGAGTTTGTTTGTTATTCAATAGGCCCCTACCTTGGCGCAAGAACCTCTACCTTCCAGTTCGGTTTATAAAGAAAGTTTGTGATGGCGCAAGGTTTGGTAGCGTGGCTTTGTGCATTGGCTATACTTGTGCCATATTGGAGAAGTGAAACAGGCAAAATTTGTTAACTTTTTAAACAATGATTTTATAAAATGAAAATAGAGCATCTTGCCATTTGGGTTGACAACTTAGAAACTATGAAAGCTTTTTACTTAAAATATTTTGACACTAATTCGGGACAAAAATACACTAACGAAAAGAACCAATACACAGCTTATTTTATTTATTTCGGCGAAGGGAAAACTCGTTTAGAACTGATGAATAAACCGAATATCGCTTCAAGTATTGGACAAAGAGGATTTACAAAAGGAATTGCTCATTTTGCAATTTCAGTTGGTGGCAAAGAAAAAGTAAACGAACTTACTGAACTCCTACGAAGGACGGTTATACAATTTTCAGCGAACCGAGAACGACAGGCGATGGTTATTATGAAAGCGTGGTTTTAGACCCTGAAGGAAATTATTTAGAAGTTTCAGCCTAAAAATTTACAATGAAAATAGAAAATATAATTTTTGACTTTGGTGGTGTTTTAGTTGATTGGAACCCAAGACATTTATACAAAAAGTATTTCAAGGATGAAAATGAAATGGAATACTTTCTCAAAAACATTTGTACCGATATATGGAATTTAGAACAAGACAGAGGACGTTCACTTTATGAAGGCACAGTTTTATTACAAAACAAATTCCCAGAGTTTCATTCCATGATACAGCTATACTATGACGAGTGGGAAACAATGCTTAAAAGCGAGATTCCTGAAACTGTATCCCTGTTATACAGGCTGAAAAAGAAATATAAAATTTATGGATTGACAAACTGGTCGGCAGAAACTATTTCAATTGCATATGATAGGTTTCATTTTTTTAAGGAGTTTGACGGCATTGTTGTCTCGGGACAGGAAAAGATGATTAAACCAAATAAAGAAATTTATTATTTACTGCTCGGTAGATATAATCTAAAAGCAGAAAATACTGTTTTTATTGACGACAACATAAATAACATAAGAGTTGCCGAAGAGGTCGGTTTGTATGGGATACATTTTGAAAATCCAGGCCAATTGAAAACGAGGCTTTCATTAATAAACGTGATCTAAAACCCTCTGTTGGAGCAAGCATTGGGTTAGCGCAAGAACAAGCGTCTCCATCTTGGCGTCAGCATATCCTTCAACATGCGGAGACTTAGCGTCCGCTTGTGCTGCTACCAAAATAAATTTGCGTCTAATAGTATCCGTTATGTAAGTTAAAAATAAAAATATTGCCTAAAGGGCTAAGAAAGTTTAACTTCATGATAAGCACAAGCGGAGGTTCGCTCCATGCAGTGGCGTTTGGAATTTAGTTAACAATCCTGTGGATTATATGCACAGCTCTGCGAGGTATTATATAAATGGAGAACAAGGAATATATTTGATAGAAGAACCGTGACTCTACACAGCCGTGTCCTACCACAGCACAAGGCCTGGAGTAGAGACACGGCAGGGAAGCGAACTGACGAAAATCCTGGTGTGTCACTTCACGCGGTTTTTGGTGTAAACTCCATGTCCACCGACACATTAATCTCCTTAACCAATCTCCTGCCAAGCAGTTTGGGTACCTTCACTTTGAAGCCCTCCGGTTTTACCTCAAATTGAGATTTCGCAATTATTTCATCTTTTGTGACCGTTAAAATACCCGGATGCGAAACCCACCGGGTAACGTTATGAATGCTGAAATTGCCGCCGACCACAATCTTATAAGTCCCCTGCTTATTGAAATTAACATCAGCAAGGTTTAGTATTTTACCCACAAAATCGGTGTGCGGATATTTATCTGCCTCCATGTACTTTTTATCGAAGGCCTTCTCAAACGATTTTTTCTTAAAGTGAAACGATTTTATGAATGTATGGAATTCAATAGCACCCGTGCTTGTGTCAATAGATCCTTGTACCTCATGGTTATCGGCCCTCACGCTTTCAAAAGGTTTCTGCCCAAAAAATGACACAAATCCGTGGAGGGTAATGAAATCCTGTGCATGCAGGCAAATGCCGGAAAGCAGAAAACAACCAGACAGCAATATTCGTTTCAAAATATTTTTTTAAAAAAGCAAAGGTACAAGTAATTTTAAAGGGGGAGAATCCGGGCCGGGCCGGCATCATCACCCATGTCCAATGATGCAAAGCAGCAACTATTCTTTCCAGGCTGTCATTCTCCCAAATTGATATCGCCTTGCCTTGCCAACCCCATTTACTTAACCATCATTTCAATTACGGGCACAACATACGGGGGAGCATTTTTAGGAAGTTTCAAGATCAAATCAGTTCCATTTTCTGCAACGGTGAAAGGCACTTCGGAATCGTCGTTCAGAAATTGGGCATACTTAATTTTTCCATTGTAACCGGGAAGCGTCAATTGCCCGTCTGCAGGATAATTAAAAAGATGCAGGTACAATTTTTTTGTACCCGGGTTGTATGTTAACCTGTCATTCATGGAGTCGGGTATATTGTATTCATCGGGAGGATATGTACAGTTGTAAATGGATAGATTGTTCTCATGCATCCAGTAAGCGAGACTATCCAGCGCTTTTGTAGCACGGTAATCAAATTCACCCCGGGCTGTGGGTCCTACATTCAGGATGAGGTTACCTCCATTGGCGGCAGAAGTGATCAATAAGTCGAGCAACTGCCGCTGATTCTTCCAGGTAGTCTCATCACGGTAATAGCCCCACGAACCTGAAAATGTCTGGCAGGTTTCCCAATATTTCCCTTTGTACTTAAGAAGCTGTGCTGGCTTTACCTGCTCGGGCGTTACAAAATCGCCTCCATCGGAATAACCATCTTGGTCCAGGCCAAGCCTGTTGTTCACAATAATTCCCGGCTGCAGTTTCCTCACCAGTTTTACAAGGTTTACAGCATCCCAATCCTGCGGATGTTTGCCATATTTAGCATCCTTACCCCATGTCCAGTCGAGCCACAAAATATCTATCTTTCCGTAGTTGGTAAGTAATTCAGTGATTTGATTTTTCAAATATTGCCGGTATTTATCCATGTCACGGCCTTTATTCACTTTTGCATAATAAGCGGCTTTTTGTTCCTCGGTATAATTATCCGGCGCCCGCTGCGGATGTGCATCGTCAATGGTATAATCCGGGTAATGCCAGTCCAGCAGGGAATAATAAAACCCTACCTTAATACCTTCACTGCGAAACGCTTCTACAAATTCTTTTACAAGGTCGCGATGTGCCTGCGTGTTGGTGGCTTTATAATCAGTGTATTTCGAATCGAACAGGCAAAAGCCCTCATGGTGTTTGGTGGTGAGCACGGCATATTTCATTCCCGCAGCTTTGGCTTCTTTCGCCCATTTTTTTGGTTCAAATTCATCCGGGTTGAAGTTGTCAAAATATTTTTGATATACTGAATCGGTCATTCTTTCATTATGCTTTACCCATTCGTGGCGGGCGGCTAAAGAATAAGTGCCCCAGTGAATGAACATGCCGAAGCGTGCATCTGTCCACCATTTCAGCCGTTCTGCTTTTTGTTCGGGCGTTTCGTTGAATATTTTTTTCTGCGCGTGAACCGGGTTGAAGGCTAATGCGGCGATTAACAAAAAGAGGGTTATTTTTTTCATCAATGATTGTGTTTTGAAGATACTATGGTAATTACAACATACTTGCACGAATATCCAACATCTTTACATCTAAAAAAATTTTCGCATCATTGGCGCAGGTTTGCTTCACTTCATTCAACTACTAAAAGTAACCTAGGCCCGGGTTTTGTAGCTTAGGTGTGTTCGTTAGCTATAGCCGTGCCACAGCATTAAAACTGCATGCACGGCCAGAGTGGTAATTTATTCAACCCACTGTTGGTGCAAGCATAGGATTAGCGGAAGCGGTCCGCTTGTGCTGCTACCAAAAATAAGTTTGCGTTTAGCTATAGCCGTTATGTAGAGAGGAAATAAAAATATTGCCTAAAGGGCTAAGAAAGGTTAACTTCATGATAAGCACAAGTGGACCCTCTTTTGGCGCAAGGTGTATTTCAGCCACACATAATGGCGCAAGTATCTTCCCTAAGGCTGGCCTGAGTATGTCTAAATAAACAAATCCTCTTCGTGGCCATCTTGCACAAAGTTTAAATAATTCCAGCCAGCATAAGTGTTAACCCCCGTTCAAAAGCCCACATCACCCAGGTAAAAGTCATACACGGTCATGACTGTCATCATTTTTATTATTACCCTATACAAATATTTTGGCGACATATTTTTATGCCAGGGAAGAAACGGTCACTGAAGAGCATGTAGCTCTAAACAAGATTGAAATAGCAAGTGAACCCGTTCTTCACAGGCGGAATCTATTAAACACCGTGAAGTGCAGGATTCTATACTCAAAACTGTAAATATGGAAGTACATCATCACCCTCAACTGCATCCAAAACGATGGAAAGAATATTTTCTTGAATTCTTAATGATCTTCCTTGCGGTAATAATGGGCTTCTTTGCGGAAAATATCAGAGAGAGAATAGCAAACAAGGAAAAAGAAAAACATTATATGCAATCGTTAACTGAAGATATTAAAAGCGATATTGCCCAACTGAATAACTATATACAATTCACAACAAATGTGCGCCAATATTGTGATACTCTACAGTTTATTATTTCGCATACGAATGTTTTTAAAAATTCTGACAGCTTCTATACATACAGCAGGGAATTAGCAAGATATATTCGTTTTTACCCCGCAGACCGCACAATTGCACAATTAAAGAATGGCAATATGCAATTGATCCGGAATTGGAATGTGTCAAATGCCATCAGTGAATACTACAGTAAAATAAAATTTATGGAAGAGGTTGACCAGGAATTGAATGATGAAGAACAGATCTACAGGCGATACTTAATAGCAACTTTGGATCTCTCAAGTTATGACAAGCTGAATCGCCCCGGCTCTTATATGGACAATGATGTGCAAACTCATGGTAATCCTGCTTTTATTTCACCCGATGCAGGAAAAATAAAAATTATGTACAACGAAGCATTTACCCTAAAGGCATTTCTTTATAATTGCGGACGAAATGCGACTGAATTGATGAAAGAGGCAAGCAATTTGCTTGCCTTGTTAAACATGGAGTATAAATCATAAGAGCTGCTTTATTACTTCCAGCCGGCGTGGGGTGTTACTTTTCATTCGCAAGCCCTATGTCGTTAGAGTGTTTAAATAACAAAAATATTCTTATCCGGCCACCTTGTGCAACGTTTAAATAATTAGGGATCGCTGTACTTAGTTCCCGCAACGGCGGACAAGTGTAACCAAGTACATTTTATGTAAGATATTTACAGCAGTGCCAAAAATTATTATTATGGCCCCTCTGTTGTCGCGAGAATGTTCCATCTTTTCTCGAATTAAAAAAAGTAACGTTAGCGAGTTTGGTAGCCCGGCTTAGTGTGTTGGCCATACTTCCCGTAGAACGGGACAAGTCGTGCTGTGTTGAAGAGATGCTTATATTTCCATCCGGCGTAGTGTTCCTGCTCTTTCGCAAGCCGGTATCAACTAGCTAACGGTTATGAGCACACTAAGTGTAGCGACGGGCATGTTTTAATCCCTTGGAAGATATAGAAAGTCTATAAAAAAATAAGAAAGGTTGTATTTACGAAGTACGTTTGGGCAGCATATTTACTTCGCAAAATTGGCCTGAAATATTGGTGATTAGTAAAACAATATTTTAATCAAAAACTTATGGGATGTTGGGGTATTCGTATATATTTAAATTGGGTGTCAGTTTAACAAAATTCGTAACTTCAAAACGCTTTTTCAATTTTCAATACTACTTTCCATGAAGACAATATTTCAATTATCAATCATTTTACTTTTTTCGATAAGTGCATATTCACAAGATATAACTGACACAACAAGTTTAAGGCAATCACTCGAAAAAGCAACTGCAGCAATTAGAAACGCTTTTGAAAAAGGTGATGCTGCTTTAGTAGCACAGTTGCACAGTCCTGATGTTATAAAATATTTTGGAGGAAATAATGTAATAGTTGGTAGAGATGCAGTTGAAAAAGGTGCAAGAGAGTGGTTTCAAAATTCAAAAGTAGAATTTATCGAAAACACTGTTGAAAATACAGAGTTTATTGGAAAGATTGCAATACAGACATCAATTTTTTCAATCAAAACAACGCCAAAAAGCGGAGGCGAACCGTCCATAGGAAGAGGACGCTCAATGGTAATTTATATTCAAGACAAAAGTAGTCCGACTGGTTGGTTGACATTGCGTGAATTCGTACAAGAAGCGCCACCTAAATAAAAATATAAATGCATTCAAGGATAAAAACCGAACGCCTAACATTATGCGTATTGAAGAAAGCCCCCCAATTTCAAACTGATTGAAGAAAATAAAAAAGCCCTGATCATTATAGACCGGGGCTTTTTGCAATACGATGTTCAGCGACACTGCCAGCAGAGTGGGGGCTAATGTTGTAAGGTGTTTTGTATGAGTTTTGAGATGATGACTAAATGAATAGGCGCCCGCCTTTCGCCCTGCTGGCGTATATTTAGCTGCCGGCAATGTATATGATCCCCTACCCGAAAACAAAGTTTGTTTCCAGGAATATAAAAATTACCAACAGGGTTAGGAGTGTTTTTCATGGGGAACTTTTTTGCTTTTTCTTTTTGGAGAGCCGCGGTTCCGCAACTGCGCCGCATCTAGCAGACAGCCATGATGATAAATAAATGTTGCCACCAATTCCATCTTTCCCTTTTTGCAAACCGGGCACAGGGTAATGTCTTTGCCGGTTTGTAACAGCAGTCGCAAAGCAACCGGTGTATGTACTCGTTGCATGGGCGCTGGCAATTGTAATTGTTTGCATACTGCTGCTATGCGCTCCATTTTATTTTTAGCATGTAGGTAACCGGTATGACGGATCTTTACAAAACCTTTGGGCAGGATGTGTTGTTCAAAACGACTTAAAAATTCTGCATGTGTTAAGACCATTATTTTCTGCTTGTTGCCAGCAGCATAATCTTTGTATTTAAAAATGATATTACTATTATCTATGTGCAATATCCGGTGAGCGGTGATGGCTACTTTGTGTGTGTAACGTCCCAGGTATTCTACGATCTGTGCAGGGCCGCCGAAGGGTGCATTGGCATGTACATTCCATTTCTTTTGCCCTACCATGGATAGTATATTTTCTACTGTTTTGAGGTCTGCATACTTCAAAGTTCCGTTGGCTATATATTTTCTTAGCTGGTCTAAAAAATAGCCTTTGTATATTTTTTCCATCGACCGGCGGGGGAACAAAAAACGGCCATTGCTTCTTTTTTCTTTTATCCACCTCACCCCCGGCCCCTCTCCATCAGGAGAGGGGAGAATGCCACCACCACTTACTATATTATGTATATGCGGATGAAAGTTCAGGTCCTGACCGTTAGTATGCAAAATGCTTACAATACCCGGTGTAGCACCGATATATTTTTCATCTTTAGATAGGGTGAGAATGGTATGCTGTGCAGATTTAAAAAGTAAACCGAACAGCAGTTTGCGGTTGCCCATGCATAAACTTCTTAGTTCCTGCGGCAGTGTAAACACTAAATGAAAATAAGTGGTGGGCAATAGCTCGCCCATGCGGTCTTCTATCCACTCATCACGCTTCATACCGCCGCAGCAAGGGCAATGCCTGTTGCCACAACTATGGTACTGGTAATGCATATGTTTGCACCCTTCATTGTTGCACCGGTAATGGTGCACTCCTATGGCTGCTGTATGGCAACGGCTCAACCGGCTTAGTACGGCCTGGCTGTAAGGATTAAAACCGGTAACAGAAGGGTGAGCAAAGATTTTTGATTGCAACAGTTGCCGCCGTTCATTTAGCGGCTGCTCCATATACCGTTACATCTAAAGGCGATACGATACCGAGTTGTGTATGCTTTTGCAAATGCAGGTATACCATGGTAGTTTCTAATTTAGCATGGCCCAGCAGAGTTTTTATTACATGAATATTGTTACCCTGGTTAAGCATGTGTGTAGCAAAACTGTGCCGCAGTGTATGGGCGGTGAACGGCTTTTCTTTAAATCCAGCTTTGTCCATAGCGCTGTTTACCATCACTTGCATACTGCGTACATGCATGGCTCTTTTGGTTTGTTTGCTGGTAAATAAATATTCTTTGGGCCGGCCATCCTGCACATAAAACTGTCGCAGTTGTTGCAATAGTTTTTCAGGCAGCAATGTATATCTGTCTTTAGCGCCCTTGCCCTGGTAAACCTTTAGCCGTTTGTTGTGGCTTTCAATATCCTTCAGGCGCAACTGGCCTACTTCGCCTATCCGCAGGCCGCATCCATACAGTAACCCTATTACACAATATTCTTTGAGCGTTAGTGGCGCTGCAAAGAGTTGAACCACTTCTTCCTCCGTCATAATATTGGGCAGGATAAATTGTTTTTTGGGATAGAGATTAGACGGAACAATGTAAGGTGCAGGCAGTATGCGCTTAAAGAAAAAGCTGCAGGCCTGTGCTACACTGCGGCACTTGGCCCGGCCTACCTTATGCACTTCTTTTATGTATTGCATGTATTGCTCAATATCAGCCTGGCGGATATCTGCAACCGCTTTATGGTTGAAGTACTTAAAGAGCAGTCTCATTTCCTGGCAGTAATTACGTACGCTGCCTTTGCCATAATCTTTTACTACCATTGTTTGGTGGAGGTTTTTCAACCACTCCACTGCATCAGAGCTTAGCTCTTTTACTGAAATTTCATTGCCTTTCATTTGAATTATATTTTTGATGAAAGGCGAAGGTGGTATAACTGATATAATGGAGGACTCACCGAAGGTGTTGCTTGAACAATGGCATTTGTAAAAGCATGGCAGACAAGTCGCACTTGTGCAGCAGTAATTCTTATCATCTTTTGTTTAAGCCGACATTTCGCTCTTCAACAATTGTAATTATCTTCAACTTCAGTTTTTCAATTAAGCATTTGTACCCGGCTGACCAATCGCTATTGCGATGCCTTCACAAATGCTTCAACGTTAGTGGCAAACTTTTAAGACTATCCAATTATGACAAAGCTTAAAAAAATACTCATCAGGACTTTTTTAGTCTTTATTATTCTTATCCCAATCGCGGCTTTTGCCCATTTCATTATTTTTCCACAGGAGACAAGAAGCATTTTAATCGACTATTCAAATTTTAAAAAGGAGGGTCGCGTGTATTTTAATGCATCGACGACAACACAGAGCAAGATTGACACCTTGAAATCATTGATTAGACAAGCATCTATTCGCATCGATAACTTTTGGGGCCAGAAAACAAGTAATCCCAAGTTTATTTATTGTGACAATGAATCCGATTTTAAAAAATATTGTGTCAATTTTTCTGCGCCTGCTGTAACTTATCTAAAATTTGGTTCCATCATTGTACTAAGTGCAGATGCAATGAATTTAGATATTATTGCTCATGAAGTTTCACATGCTGAGTTTTATAAAAGAATTGGATTTTATAAATTCAATTATAAAATTCCGAGTTGGTTTAAACATGGTTTAGCAATGCAAAACGATTATCGGGATTATTATTCTGAGGACACTCTAAAAGCTAAATCAAACAACTTTAAAAATATGCCTGACATTAGAAG
Source organism: uncultured Chitinophagaceae bacterium (assembly GCA_963792025.1). GTDB lineage: Bacteria > Bacteroidota > Bacteroidia > Chitinophagales > Chitinophagaceae > Ginsengibacter. The sequence continues at coordinate 23,082 of CAWBUS010000002.1, forward strand.
TTGTAAAACTGATGTTCAGTTTTACAATGGCTCACGTGAACAAGTTATGCTTAATTATATGACTGCTAAACATGTGGTTAAAAACTGGTATACTAAACTAAAGTTGGAAAAGCTAATAAACGACTTGAATTCTGGAAAATCATTTGATAAAGCTTTTGGGCAATAAGTCTGCCGCTAACATACGCAAGCAAGCCGGCCATACCTTCTAACAATGAGCTGTGGTGCATGTTTCAGCAATAGCTCCGGGCTGAAAAACTTTGTTCGGCGACAGTAGTAACAATGAGCTTTTAATTATAAATTTGGCAACGGTTCGGGCAGAGTGTGTCACGAATGAAAGGATAAATAGTTCTTTTCAATGCTGTATAAAAGATGAGGGAAGGCCCCTCATATACGCCTGCGGAAGGAGTATATAAACCACTTCATGGTGCTGTAATCAAAAGTTATGGTATTGAGCGATGAAGAAAAGGCATCATAAAGGTGTCAGGTGAGTGTAAGAGAGCTGAACGAAAGTAAACCGTTCGAAGACGTCTCGAAACGAACTAACTCGTTGACAAAACTATTGGATTTCTGCCTCTGATAGGAAGGACTGTAATGGGAGATCCGTATACTGATTACAGGTCAACCGGGATTTAGGCGGCAGGACTCTTACATAGGCTTTTATAGGGAACGTGAGAAACTATCATTACGATGTGCGGAAAGCCTCTCGTTAAAAACGGGATTCAAGGTATTCCAAAGGAAACCGAAGCGTAATGAAGTGGCGGACTGAATCGTAGTAGTGAAGAAGTTTCTGTAATAGAAATGGAGCGAAGGGTTCAGCTCATTCATTTGTACTAAGAAAGACAACGCGGATTATTTCCGGGGACGATCAAGTTTAGTTCAACTATGTATAAAAATCTTTTTATACTGAATGAGAAGAGCCGTGTGAGGCGAGAGTTTCAAGCACGGTTCTGTGAGAGGCTTGGGCTGAAACGCCCTTGCCTACTCGACCAGGAATTCTATTTTCCAGGCCTGCGTAAATGCGTGGCCGTGATCGGTCATGCAGTTGCGGCAACTCCATCTGTCTGCAAAGGGCGATGATACCTGTCGCAAAACACCCCTTTTTAGTCATAATAGTACAGCAATGTTTCCATTTCTGAGTATCATCTTTGTATTGTCAACAAACTATAAAATAAATTAAAATAACGTTTTATGAAAAGAGTGTTAAAAGGTTATAAATCCTTCAAACCGGTATTAATAATTGCTTTGCTATTTTTTACAGCCTTTCAATCAAACGGGCAAAAAGTAAAACCTTCCAGCAGTGGGTACGCACCCGTTAATGGCATTAAAGTTTATTATGAAGTCTATGGTGAGGGTAAGCCTTTGGTTTTATTGCATGGGGCTTTTTATACAATTGATATGAACTGGGGACAATTGATTCCTGAGTTGTCAAAAACCAGGAAAGTAATTGCCATTGAAATGCAGGGACATGGACATACACCGTTTTCAGATAGAGAATTATCAATTACTACTTTGGCAAGTGATGTAGAAAAAGTGATGGACTACCTGAAAATAGACAGTGCTGATGTAGTTGGATATAGTATGGGCGGCTCTGTAGCTTACCAGTTTGCTGTACAAAGCCCTAAACGGTTAAGAAAATTAGTGATCATTTCTTCTACTTATAAAACCGATGGTTGGCTGCCCATAGTAAACACCGCCTTTGAAGATTTTAAACCTGAATTTTTTGATAACACACCGATAAAAGCCGCATACGATGCAGTGGCACCTGATAAAACAAAATGGACAAAGTTTCTAAAACAGATGTTTGCTTTTGCCAAGGTACCGTTCAACGTTGGTGACTCTAATATTGCGAAAATTGCTGCACCCGTATTAATTATATCCGGTGACAATGATGGACTGGATAAAATTGAGTTGATGAAAACATATAAATTATTGGGAGGTGGTGTTTCTGCCGACCTGGAACCAATGCCAAAATCGCAATTGGCAATTGTTCCTTCACAAGGACATGTCAGCCTGATGATGCAAACGAAAACAATCTTAGGTTACCTTGACGGTTTTTTGAAGTAAACATAATTGTTTCAATAATCACCGGAAACTCCGGGCAGAACGTTTATTGTATATCCTGTCTTCGAATACCTACCGTTGTACACCATGAAAAATGGCCAACAAATTACAATTGAACTTTTATAAATACTCTTAAAGTGAAATTCACAAAACTTGTTCCAAATATATTTTATACAGACATTAAAGTTGGCTTAGATCTTTTTGTCAATTGCCTTGAATTTACAATTGGTTACGACGATCTAAAATCTGAGAATCCATGTTGTGTGGTTGAAAAAGATGAACTTGCAATATTCATATTTCAAAGTAAAGAATTCGCAGAAAAAGATCGTCCGGAGTTAAGACTTCACACAAATAATATTGAAGAGGTTTATGAAAAAGTAAAATCAACCCATGCAGAATTATTGCATCAAAATTTGAATAAAGTTACTCTTAGACCGTGGGGTGCAAAAGAGTTTGCTTTGCGAGATAAATCTGACGTCTGCATAATAATTCAAGAATGGTAGATAAATAAAATACTTGCATTCGCTTACGAACGCACAAAAAATGCATGCCGCCCCAAGGCTGTGCTTAGAATGTTCAAATAAACAAATCCTCCTCTTGCCTTCTCGTACAGAGTTTAAAAATCAGGGACTGCTGTACTTCGTTTGCGCCACAACGGACAGCTGTAACTAAGTACATTTTATATGAGATATTTATCAGTGCCAGGAATTATTATTGCGGAAAGCAACGCAGCTAATTAAAATTGAATTTGTATTATCGATTTAAATGTTCGTAAATCATTAGTTGCCAATTATGATAGCGCAACTAACGGTTACGAGCACACTAAGTGTAGCGGGGAAGTTTTAAAACCAAACCGATGTTCTCTTCAAACTACAGCGACGTTACAATTGCCAATGATTTTTTTACATGTTCATCAGGCGATATATGATCGGTTTTAGATGAAAAGACAGCTACAATTTCATCATTATTATTAATAACGAATGTTATACGAGGGAGGAAGCCGTGCGTAACCTGCTTGCCTGTTACGTCTTTGGCTCCCGGCTGTGGAGGCATCAACTCCAGGCCATAGGTAGCTGCAATTTTACCCCCCGCGTCTGAAGCAACCGGAAATTTCCCTGCACAATAATCCGGGTTAGATGAAAACGAATTCAATCGCTGAATATCATCTGCTGATACACCGATAATGGTAGCTCCTGCCGCCGTAAATTTATCCTTCAATTCAGCAAAGGTGTGTGCTTCCAAATCACAGCCACCTGTGTACGCAGCAGGATAGAAGTATAATACTACTGGTCCCTTCGCAAGGGCTTTTTTTAAGGAAAAATTAAATTCATTACCCGCCAGGCTGGCCTTGCTGGTGAACATGGGTGCTTTGGAACCCTTTGACAATACATTTGATTGGGCAAAGCTGTATTGGTTAATAAAGAGCAAAAGCCCGAAAATTAAAAGGAGTGAGAGATAATTTTTTTTTGACATGGTAAATTGTTAGTGAATACAATTATGAATAATAAATCAATCACAAACTTACAACGAATTGGCAGATAAACGGGTGTAGATAAACGGAATTTTGCGCCGTTGTTGTCGCGTCACGCAAAGAAGCGGGGCAGGCTGTGCCGATGGCATTGAAGGCCGGCAATCCGCTCTGCTGTACTTAGGGTGTTTCAATAATAAAATCGCTTCCGGAACCGAGTTTGCAACCAGTATTGTCCGGATAAAATTCTGCGAATCGGCTAAAACACCGATGGACAAGGACTATAGCCCTCTCCACGGAAGAGGGGTTGGGGCGAGGCGTTACAGGCTGGCAAAGTCTTTTACACATTTGATCATACAATAATGGCTTGCAATTCAGGATAAAGCTAACACACGCAACTTTTTTGGAACACCAATGGCAATAATTTTACTTGTAAGGCAGCGATCTATTGTGATTTGTGGATGCGATAACTAATGCAATACCACAGAAAAGCAAGGCAACCATCGCCCGTACAATTTCATTTCCGTGCATGGTATAAGGGTTTGCAAGGGCATCGGGTATATGAAAGAAAATAAAAAAAAGAAAAAGCATGATGGCTAAGAGCAGTGCAACCACCTTTATCCATATTTTAAAAATAATCGCGATGGATGATGCGACAAGTGCTGCTCCTGCAAAATAAGTCCAAAACAATGGCGCCCCGATCCAACCGGGCACCATGGTAGCAACAAAATCAGTAAATACAAAATGGCTGCATCCAAACAGCAACATAAGGATGGCGAAAAAAATTCTTCCGAATGGGATTAGCTTTTCTAACCATATTTGAAAGAGATTCTTTTTATTTTGGCTATAATTATTTTCAGCAAATGAACCGGCCATTACAAAAGCACCACCGCAATATGCCAGTTCTTCACCGGCATTAAACCAAACATCCAGGCGGGAAACTTTATCGGTACTAAAGATGAGAACATACGGCAGATGACAGGTAATGATGAGTACAAGAAAAGAAAACCCTGCATAAAGGCAGATATTTTTTGCAATAACAGGCCTGGTGGGAAATATCCCTGAAATCATAATGCCGGCGAATATCAAAGCTATTGCTGCAAGAAACGGGAACACTACATATTGATGAGCCCATGCGGGAAACGGGGGCAATATTTCCGAACGAAAATCTTTGAGAAGAAACTGGTGTATTCCTACTGCAATAAGGCCAAGTCCATACAATACACGACCGATTTTAGTAAGTTGTTTCATAAATACCAGTTGTAAAAAGCAATTCAATTTACTGCAAACATTTTAATTTTCATTCTAATGAATCCAGATGATTTCTGAGAATGTTAAATAAGGAGATCCTCTTACATGGCCATCTTGTACAAGGTTTAAATAATCATGTTGCCAAAAACCTGTTAGGTTTCTAAAGCCTCACAAGTTTCTGGCCGAAGTGGGTGTTCCTTCTTTTTCGCAAACCCACATCAACAACATGCGAGAGCCGCGTCTGGTCTTTGACCAACGGCAACGCGTAATCGAAGGCTGTCTTTGCTTTTGTCTGCTGCAATTCACATGCATTTAGCAGGAAATTAAATATGAGGTTATAATCGCGCTGGCCAGGAAACCGGGGGAATACCTGTATGGGCACAAAACTTTGTGATGCGCTGATACTTATCCCGGATCATTTATCTTATTTTGCTTTGGAAAATATTTGTAAGATTATGAAATCGAAATCCGGCTTCCACATTTGTCTTTTGTCGCTTGTTGTTATAAGCTTTCTATCGGCAGATGTTCCATTATCCAATAGTCATGATAAGATATTATACCAACCGCCACCCGATAAACACTACCTCTATGTAGCGGTTCCCGGTATTCGCGATTACCTGGGTTATGGCGGGCATGGGATTCTTGTATTTGACATGGATAATAACCATCGTTTTGTGAGGCGCATTCCTACAAACGGATTTCATCCTGATAAAACACCTTCAAATGTTAAGGGAATTGCAGTAAGTATTTCACTTAATAGCATTTATATAAGCACAATTGAATCGCTTCAGCGCATAGACCTGTCAACAGATAAACTGGTTTGGGAAAAACAATTTGAAGGCGGATGCGACCGCATGTCCATTTCGCCCGATGGCAAAACCATGTACCTGCCTTCCTTTGAAAAAAATTTCTGGAATGTGGTTGATTGTGCAACAGGAAATATCATTACAAAAATTGATATAAATAAAAGAGCGCACAATACAATCTACGGACCTTCAGGGCAGAAAGTTTATATGGCTGACATTGCTTCGCCATGGCTTTATGTAGCCGACGCAAAAACAAATACCATTACCAATAAAGTCGGGCCATTTGCCAATTTTATTCGCCCATTTACAATTAACGGTAAAGAGACTTTGGTATATGTAAATGTTGATAGCCTGCTGGGTTTTGAAGTAGGGGATCTTATTAGCGGAAAAAAACTTGCACATATAGAAGTGCAGGGATGGAATATGGGACCGGTAAGAAGACACGGCAATCCGAGCCATGGCATCGGCCTCTCAACTGATGAAAAGGAAATATGGTTAGCAGACGGACATAATATGCGGCTTCATGTTTTTAGTGCAGTAGCGCCGTACCAACAGTTAACTACCATACCACTTCAGGATATGCCTGGATGGATAAATTTCAGCATTGACGGTAAATATGTTTATACGTCAAGCGGGGAAGTTATTGACAGCAAAACACGCAAAATAATTACCCGGCTTGAAGATGAGTTTCACAACTATGTCGAAAGTGAAAAGATGGTTGAAATAGATTTTGCCGGCGATAAAGTTGTGAAAGCAGGCGATCAATTTGGAATTGGAGGAACACGATAAGTATGGTTGTTTCATTGCTTTAAATAGCCGGCAATAATACTTGGATACATCAGGATAGTGTAAAAGGGGCGTAAACTGGTGTTGGTGATGCCGGGCTACAGAATCTCCCGCACAAACACATCGGCGGCCTCTTTTCAATCGTTGCAATTCTTTAAATTTGAAGTAAGAGGAAGACCACCATCGACAAAAAAGCGCACAACCCGTAATTTAATATTTTATATGAACGTACAGGAACAAATCAAAAAGTATATTACCAGCCAACCTGAACCAAAACGTAGTGACATGCAAGCGTTGCACCGCATCATTCTGCAAGTAATGCCAGCATGTAAATTATGGTTCCTGGACGGTAAAAACAGTGAAAATAAAACTGTTTCTAATCCTAATATTGGATATGGATCTTACACCATAAAATATGCTGATGGAAAAACCAGGGAGTTTTATCAAATTGGTATCAGTGCAAACACAACCGGAATCTCTGTCTATATCCTTGGTATTAAAGATAAGACATACTTAGCCCAAACATATGGAAAAAAACTCGGCAAGGCGAGCGTGAGCGGATATTGCATTAAGTTCAAAACGCTGAAAGATATAAACATTGATATACTTGAAGCGGCAATACGATATGGGATTGAGACTTCGCTGCGGGAGTAGCACTACAGCCAACATTGTTGACCAATGCACAACCAGGATAAAAAAATAGTCAGGGGCAAAAACTATCAGAGTCATTTTAGCATGGGGGTAAATAATGATATATGACTCTATTTTATTAAAAAGAATTATGAGCGAAGGTGGCTATAAAATATTTGGCAAGCAATGCAGGCTCAATAAGATTGAATTTTTGTTATAAATTTAATGTTCGTAAATCACAAGTTACAACTTAAGAATAGCCCAACTAACGGCTATGAGCACACTAAGTGTAGCGGAAAATAATGAATTGTATAACGACCTGCTCATAATCTTAAACAGTACCAATACGGTTTAATTTTTAAATCTTAAACTCTCAAAATAAAAACGTTTGACCCTGGTTCAATAACGCTTTACTGTGAGCCGTCAAAGAAATAACTGCTAACCTGGAACATTCTTCAATAAGTTTATAGTGAATGGCATCAATAGAGAACAAACAATAATTAAATATTGCAAATACTATTTTAACCACTAAAACAACAGATAATATGGAAAATGTTAAACCCAACCCGTCAAAAGTTTATTTCCTAGCCATGGCTGCTTTCTGGTTTATATTCGGCATGATAACGACTTTTTATCCGGCGCTTATGAATATGTTTCAAACCAAAACCGGAATCGATGCAGTAACAATTTATTCTAACCATATATGGCGACATGATGGTTTTGATATCATCGCAATAAGTGTGTTGCTTTTTGCACTGTCCCGCGAAAACGTAAGCCGAAACATATTAAGGGCCACAGCAGTTGTGGCCCTGCTGGTGACCATAGCCATTATATCTTCAATTCTTTCAACTTCATATTGGAATATGTTATTCCTTGTTCCGGGGCTAAGTTGTTTCGCTTTTGTTGTGTGGGGTTTTACGCTTGCTGCAAAAGCCCGGTGATAAAGTAGGGAAGCAAATCAGCCGCTAAATCAGCCAGGAGAAACATTATAAATTGCATCACCATCCGGTTTGTAGCGTTGCTGCTGAACTGCAGATCCACAATTGATCATGTTAGCAGGAGCCTCGGCACAAAGTCATTGAAGAAACGTTCTCGGGAGTACCAGAAGCCGTCCTTTATTATCTTTAAAATTTATGTTACTTTTTTTACCTGCGCATACTTTACAGCATTATTTAGTTGCATCTAAATAATGCTGAGAATGATCAATTTAAATTTATCGATTAAACAGGATGTGCTAATCGGGTTTAATTTAAAGAGGATGATGATAATTTCATTTTACTAATTCACAAAAAAGAGATTTGCTCATTTACCCGTTGCCCGATAAATGATTTTGAAAATGAAGGGATATTTTACCGATAAAATAATTCCTTCCCGCTGCTCAAAGAAATCAGTACATTTAGTCTCTCAAAAAAATCTATTTAAACAATTAAACTTTTTACGACAATGAAAAAGATGATAATTTCAAAAGCGTTTATCCTGGCTTTTATTGGAATGTTTATTACTTCTCTTGTTTGGGCACAGGAAGATAAATCAAAAAGACCGAGCCCGCCGGCAACCGCTACCGGAAAGGTAGGGAGCGCTACTATTACCATAGACTACAGCAGCCCCGGAGTTAAGGGAAGAAAAATTTGGGGAGGCCTTGTTCCTTACGATAAGGTTTGGAGGGCAGGTGCTAACGAGGCTACGATATTCGAAACCAGTAAGGATATTATGGTAGAAGGCAAATCCTTGCCTGCGGGAAAATACAGCTTGTATGCCATCCCCGGGGAAAAAGAATGGGTATTTATTTTTAATTCCAAGACAGGACAGTGGGGAGTAAAAAATGATGAGAGCACCACTGAAGAACCTGCAAATGACGTGTTACGGGTAACGGTAAAACCTCAAAAATCAGCCACCATGAATGAACGCATGAAATTTGTAATAGATAGTAAAGGTTTTGCGCTGGAATGGGAACACCTGAAAGTACCCGTATCTATAAAATAATCTTTTTGTTTTTAATCTTATTGCCTTCTTTTGTTACAAACAAGGGAAGGCAATTTTATTAGGGGTAGTATGAGAAAGTGTAATTATAATATTAACTGCAGATAACACAGACAAACATCAACATATTTGCGCATTAATTAAAAATAAAATGGGATATTAGTAATTGATAATTTCTATTTAAATTTAAAACTTCTTTGATGCGGCTTATTAATATTTTACCTGACACTTCCTATGCAGGAATTTGATACCAAAACTTTTAAATCGGAAACACTTCAGTTCCTTTCCGGCGGCGGAGGAATGGGCGCATTGATTCGTGCGAAAGACTGGAGCAAAACCCTCGTGGGAGAGCCGTCCACATGGCCCCAAAGTTTGCGTACCACTTTAAGCATCATCCTTAACTCAAAGTTTCCCATGTTTTTATTTTGGGGGCCAGACCTGGTTTGTTTTTATAATGATGCATACCGGCCAAGCCTCGGTAAAGATGGTAAACATCCGGGTATACTTGGCAGCCGCGGCGAAGATTACTGGAAAGAGATATGGAAAGATATAAAGCCCATTATCGACCGGGTTTTATCGGGTGGTGAAGCCAACTGGAACGAAGATACACTGCTGCCGATTTATCGCAATGGTAAAATTGAAGATGTGTATTGGACATTTAGCTACAGCCCGGTAAAAGATGAATCGGGAAAACCTGCAGGTGTTTTTGTAACCTGTACAGAAACAACGGAAAAAGTTTTAAATTTTAACGAACTAACGGAGAGCAGGAACCAACTGCAATTCGCAATTGATTCTGCAGATTTAGCCGCCTGGAACATTGATCCCGTTACAAATCGCTTTACCGGGAATAACCGGTTGAAAGAATGGCATGGTTTGCCACCCGGCGAAGAATTTAGTCTTGAAAAAGCGTTTAGTGTTGTTAAGGATGAAGACCGGCAGCCACTAATAAAAGCGATTGAAAAAGCGTTGAACTTTTCTTCGGGTGGTAGCCTCGACCATGAGTATACAATTATACATCCTGTAACTAAACAAATGCGAATTGTAAGAGCAAAAGGTAAAACAACTTTTGCTCCTGGTAAAACTCCACTGCGGCTGAATGGTATTTTAATTGATGTAACGGAGAGTGCTATTTCGAAAAAGCAAGTAAAGGAAAGCGAGCAACGGTTCGAGGCTGCGATAGCTGCAGTTAATGGCATTTTGTGGACCAATAATGCTGCCGGTGAAATGGCGGGGGAGCAGCCTGGCTGGGCAGCCCTTACTGGTCAGACTTACGAAGAGTACCAGGGTCATGGCTGGGCAAATGCTGTTCATCCGGACGATGCACAACCCACTATTGATGCATGGAATGAAGCATTGAAAAAGAAAGAAACATTCTTTTTTGAGCATCGCATATTTATGAAAAGCGGCCACTGGGGCCATTTCCATATCCGGGCTATTCCACTGTTGAACAGCGATGGATCTATAAGAGAATGGGTAGGCATTCATACAGATATTACGGATAAACGCAGATATGAAATAGCACTGCAGCAAAGCGAAAGAAATCTCCGGTTAACTATTGTGCAGGCATCGGTAGCTATTGCCATTTTAAGGGGTAATGATTATGTGGTGGAAATTGCCAACGACAAGGCTTTGGCTTTATGGGGAAGAGAAAATAAAGAAGTGATCAATAAACCCATCCTGCAATCAATGCCCGAGTTAGTACCGCAAGGCATAAAAGAATTATTGGATGATGTGTATCTCAACGGAAATACTTTTTCTGCAACAGAGCTTCCGGTTAAAATATTACGAAAAGGAAAGCTTGAAACTTCTTATGTAAATTTCGTTTATGAGCCCCTGTATGATTCCGAAGGAAAAATAAACGGAGTTATGGCGGTGGGCACAGAAGTTACCGAACAGGTACTGGCGAGGCAAAAAGTTGAAGAAAGTGAAAGCAGGTTTCGCAGTATAGTAATGTACTCGCCGGTAGGCAAGGCAATCGTGAGAGGTAAAGAATATATTATAGAATTAGCGAACCCGGTGATGATTGAAAATATCTGGCGAAAGAATGGTGACGAAGTAATTGGCAAAAAATTGCTGCAATTATTTCCTGAACTGAAACAACAAAAATATATAAGGCTGCTGGATGAAGTATTTGAATCCGGCGAAACGCATAAGGAAATTGAATCAGTTGCGTATATGCATGGCAGTGATGGCATGAAGAAATTCTATCTTGATTTTCAATATACACCTTTGATGGAGGCTGATGGCAACATATCGGCCATTATGATATCATTTATTGATGTAACTGAAAAAGTAGAAGCAAGGCAAAAAATAGAAGACAGTGAGGAAAGGCTCAATATTGTTATAGATGCCGGCGAATTGGGAACATGGGAACTAAATTTTAAAACTGATGAGGCTAAGTTTTCAAAAAGATTTTACGAAATATTTGGTTATACGCAGGAAGATAACATACTCCATTCTCAAATACTTAAACACATACATCCGGATGATTTGCATGTAAGGAATAATGCTATTGAAGAAGGGTTACATACCGGCAATGTGCATTATGAAATAAGAATCATACGAAACGATGGTTCTATCCATTGGATCGAAGCCAAAGGAAAAGTCTTTTACGACGAAGAAAGCGAGCCGCTTAAATTATTGGGAACTATACGGGATATAACCGACGAAAAAAATTACCAGCAAATATTATTGTTACGGGAGGAAAAATTCAGGCTGCTTGCCGACTCAATGCCACAGTTTATATGGACAGGCGATGCTGAAGGAAATCTAAATTATTTCAACCAGTCCGTGTACGATTATTCAGGGCTCACCGTGCAGGATATGGATGCCGGAGGTTGGATACAAATAGTGCACCCCGATGAAAGGGAGGAAAACATAAAAGCATGGAAACATTCGGTTAATACAGGCGGTGACTTCTTGTTTGAACATCGTTTCCGCAGGCGTGATGGCGAATACCGCTGGCAGCTAAGCCGTGCCATACCGCAGCAGGATGCAACGGGCAAAATTCAAATGTGGGTAGGAACCAGTACCGATATACAGGAAATGAAAGAACAGGATCAGCAAAAAGATTATTTTATAAGTTTAGCCAGTCATGAACTAAAGACTCCCATAACTTCCATTAAGGCATACACGCAGATTTTGCAAAGCACCTATGGCACCAGCGAAGATCCTTTTCTTGTAAAATCACTCAGCATAATTGACAAACAAATTATAAAACTTACCAACCTTATTTCAGACCTGCTCGACGTTTCAAAAATAAAATCGGGAAGCCTTACGCTGCACAAAGAAAATTTTGAAATAACAGAATTAATACAGGAAATTATTGACGAGATAAAACATATTAACCCTGAGTACAATATTAATTTTTCAAAAACGGTGATGACAACTTTATTTGCCGACAGGGAACGCATTGGCCAGGTAATCACTAACCTTCTTACGAACGCCGTAAAGTATTCCCCGCATTCCGGTGTAATAGAAGTTGAAAGCATTGTGGAAAATGATAACCTTATAGTTTCAGTAGAAGATTTTGGAATTGGTATTGACAAGAGCGACCAGCAAAAAATATTTGAACGTTTCTACAGGGTAGAAGGTAAGAGCGAAAAAACATTCCCTGGTTTTGGAATTGGTTTATTTATATCAACGGAAATCATTCGTCGTCATAATGGAAAGATAGGCGTGAATAGCGAACCGGGTAAGGGTTCTGTATTTTATTTTTCCATACCGCTATTTAGATAAACCAGCCTTATGCGACTTTTGCAAGATTTCCATCATTTGTTTTTATTTCCTGGTTTCTTCATCGTTTGTAGAGCAGGCCACCGATAATCTTAACACAAAAAAAAATGCAAAACGAAATTATAACGGAGAGGCTTAGCCTAAATCTTTTAACGATAGATGATTGTGATTTCGTAAAAAGACTCGTGAATACCAAAGGTTGGATTGAATTTATAGGCGACAGGAATGTTAATACCGACGATGATGCAATTGCCTACGTTACCAAAATATTAAATACTGAAAATTTATTTTATTGGGTGGTACGAACAAGAGATAATAATACGCCTGTTGGAATAATATCATTCATGAAACGTAACTATCTCGAAAATTTTGATATTGGCTTTGCTTTTCTTCCTGAATTTAATGGCAATGGTTACGCCTATGAAGCCGCAAAAGAAGTACTATCAATGGTGAACAAGACTCCCGGATATTACCCTGTGGTGGCAACAACAGTTCCTCAAAATGCAAAGTCCATCAAACTACTTACTAAACTCGGATTACACTTCGAAAAGGAAATCGATGTAGAAGATGAGATCCTTCATGTTTACAGTAATTCAAAATAAGGCGGTTTCAATTATCAACTTTTATTTCTAATTTCATTATCACTTAATTTGGGTAGATGGAAATCCTTCCATCACTTTCCCAAGGCCGGTTGCAAGTAGTAAACAAATTCGAACTTTTTAAATTAATCAATATATGGATACAAAGACTACAAAGTATATCGCAAGTCAATCGCCCGATCGACAAGGCATTTTATCAGGCATCCATTCAATAATTATTGAGGAAGATAAAACAGTTATTCCTGTAATAGAGCCAATGATGGGAAAGGAAATGATTATTTATAAAGCTAAAGGCATGATGAAATATGCGCTCGCCGGAGTGAAAAATTATATGTCGTTACATGTTTTGCCGATATATGCATCGAAGACATTGTACGCAAAATATGAAGCTCTTTTGCATAAAGCAAATTTTCAAAAAGGCTGCATCAATTTTAGCAGTAGTGAAGAAATGCCTTTGGAAATAGTAAGACAGTTAATGGCCGATTGTTCAAAAATTGACCTTGCTAAAATCCGGCAAGATTATTTAGCAGAAAAGAAATTAAAGAGTAAAGCAAGGAGATAGATATTTAAAAAACTATATGAACCAAAAAGCTTTATCTATCCGGCCTTTTATTGGAGCCAAAGACTTTGAAGTTTCAAGAAATTTTTATCGCGATCTTGGTTTCCAGGAAAGTATTTTATTCCACAATATGTCCTATTTCAAAACCCATGGATTGGGATTTTATTTGCAGGATGCGGATGTGAAAGACTGGATAGATAATTCCATGGTATTTATGGAAGTTGAGAACGTTGATGAATATTGGAGCGAGCTATTGGCGCTGAACTTAACAGCCAAATACAAAAACGTAAAACTTACTCCAATTAGAAAATACGATTGGGGTAAAGAATGTTTCCTGCACGATCCCTCCGGAATACTTTGGCACTTCGGAGAGTTCCCAGCTAAAGTAAGCTAAATCAAAAGCCACTCAATAAATTGCATTCATGAAAACAATGACCTGTAAACAACTGGGCGGAGCATGTAACACGACGTTTCATGCAAATACTTTTGAAGAGATGGCCGATATTAGTAAGAAACATGGCATGGAAATGTTTCAAAAAGGCGACAAAGATCATCTTGATGCGATGGATGAAATAAAAGGACTGATGAAAACGCCGGAGGCCATGAGAACATGGTTTGAGACAAAGCGAAAAGAATTTGATGCGCTGCCGGAAAGTACCTGAAGAACAGAGGCAATAAGGTGCGATTTTTCGCAATAGAATCGGCAAATAATTAATACTATTTTTGTTACAGGTATTCCTGGAATAGTTGATGCCACCTGATTCTCAATCATCAGGAAGTATTAATTAATTTACAAATGAAACAAGCATCCGTAAATACGGAAAATATTTTAAAAAGAATTACAGATGCTGTAATTGCTCTCGATCAGGAATGGACTTTCATTTACGCAAATACTGCAGCGGAACTTTTTTTCGGTAAACCCGCTCATTATCTTCTTGGCAAAAATCTTTGGCTTGAATTTTCTAATGAAACCGGCGGCGAGTTTTATAAAGCCTGTATTGAAGCAATGGAAAGCCAACGAATGATTTCTATAGAAACATACGACCAGGAAAAAGACAGGTGGCTTCAAAATAATATGTATCCATCAACTGACGGGCTTACAATTATGTTTTGTGATATAACCGATAACAAACAAGCCACCTTAAGAGAACTTCAAAAGAGGATCGAATCGGAACATAAATTACTTGTTGAAAAGGACCTTTCCGATAAGATTATAAATAGTTTACCAGGTATATTTTACATGTCTGATAGAACGCCAAAACTTTTGCTTTGGAATAAAGCATTTGAAATAATTTCCGGGTACACGGCGCAGGAATTGGGATCGATGGTACCGATTAATTTATTTGAACCCGAAGATCATATGCACTTTATGGCTTCCATGGAAAAGGCCTACAGGGAAGGCTTTGCCGACACTGAAGCAAGGCTTATCAGTAAAGACGGGAAGGTAACGCCATTCTATTTTACAGGAGTGAGAATTGAATACAAGGGAAAGCCGGCAATGCTTGGCGTAGGCATTGATATTACGGAAAGGATAACCGCAGAACGGGCTATAAAAGAAAGCGAAGAAAAATACAGAACCCTGGTAGAGCAGGCATCGGATGGAATTTACATAGCAGATGCTAATGGCCGCATTGTAACAGTAAATTCCAGTGGCTGCCGTTTGTCTGGTTATAGCGAAGCAGAAATCATAGGTAAGACAATTGACGAATTTGTTCCTAAAGATGAACTTCTAATAAATCCTTTGCGCTTTGATGAATTAAAACAGGGCAAAACAGTGTTATCAGAAAGAAAAATAAAATTAAAAAGCGGTGAGATACTACAGATAGAAAGTATCACAAAAATGCTTTCGGATGGAAGGATACTTTCGTTCGTTCGCGACATTACGGAACGCACCAAAGCCCGCGACGAAATCATTAAAGAAAAAAACCTATCTGATTCCATCATCAACAGTTTGCCCGGTATATTTTATTTATATGATGAAGGCGGGAACTTCCTTCGATGGAATAAAAACTTCGAATTCGTTTCGGGTTATATCGATACTGAAATAATGAAAATGAAACCACTCGATTTTTTTGATGCCGGTGAAAGAGACTTATTGAAACAGAAAGGAGAGGAGGTGTTCACCAGGGGAATGGCAGATGTGGAAGCGCATTTCCTTACAAAAGATAGAAGAAAGATTCCATACTACTTTAATGGCTGGAGGGTTATGTTCGAAGGGAAGCCTTGCCTGATAGGCGTTGGGATCGATATATCTGAAAAAAGAAAATCAGAAGAACTATTAATAAAATCACATGAAGATGTACGGAGGCTAGCCTCACATCTTACGCAGGTACGTGAAGAAGAACGCAGGAGAATTGGTCGCGAAATTCATGACGAGCTTGGGCAACAACTAACGGCTATAAAAATGGATGTTGCGTGGATCGATAAAAAGACGCCCGGTGACACAGGCCTTATTAAAAACAAATTAAAAAATATTATAAGCCTGCTCGATGGAAGCAATGAATCGGTAAGAAGAATATTGACTGAGCTCAGCCCGGGCATTATTGATAATCACGGATTGCCCGAGGGACTTGAAAGTCTGAATCGCCAGTTTGCGGCAGCTACTGGCATATCCGTAGAATTTACAACCAATGAATCAACAATTAATTTAGTACCGGAAATTTCCAATTGTATTTTTCGTGTATACCAGGAATCCCTTACCAATATTATGCGATACGCCCAGGCAGACAAAGTTGTAACTTCAATAAATATTACAAAAGATACAGTTGATGTAACCATCAAAGACAATGGAAAAGGATTTGATACAACCGCAATTCAAACAAAAAAATCGTTTGGCATATTAGGTATGAAAGAACGGGTGCTTTCACAAAATGGAAAATTTGAATTGCAATCAAAGATGGGAAGAGGAACAAAGATAATGGTGACTGTTCCCTACAGGACTGAATAAATCTGAAATTATCTGCAATAAGATGAAACGAATTATTTTAGCCGACGACCACAGCTTTATACGTTTAGGTCTTATACAGATTCTGAAGGATGAATACCCCAATGTGGAGATAACAGAAGTAAGCGATGGAGAAAGTTTGGTGAAGGCAATAACATTACAAGATTTTGACCTTGTAATATCAGATCTCGACATGCCGGGCAGAAGCGGACTCGAAGCGCTGGAACAAATAAGACTTACCAGGCCCGGTTTACCTGTTTTAATACTTAGTATTTATCCCGAAGAATTATATGCAGTTCGAGTTTTAAAGGCTGGCGCTTCAGGATATATGAATAAAAATGCTGCGCCGTATGAATTGATTGCTGCTGTTGAACGAATCTTGTCGGGACGAAAATATATTACTCCGGAGATTGGAGAAAAATTATTGGAATATCGTGATCTAAATAAAAAACCGCACGAATTACTTACTAACAGGGAATTTGAAATTTTCAAACTCCTTGCATCAGGCAAAACAATTACACAAATATCTGATTCACTTTCATTGGCACTAACAACCATCAGCACACATCGTGGAAGAATTATGAAGAAGCTGAATCTGGCTACTAATTCCGACTTAACCCGCTATGCCATTGCTCACAACGTTATTAGGGATATCGATCTAAGATAAATAATTTTTTTTCCAGGATGGTATATATTACCATCAATAAAGGGCACCCGGTTGTTATACTCCATTATAGTATAACTACTACCCTTAATCGTTATTAAATACTACTTGCCTAAGGCAAAGATTGCTATCAAAAATTATTGGATAATTAAGGTCCTTTGCGCATTCAAAAAATTTACATGCAGGTATTAATTGTAGATAACTCACGCCTTATTATTGAAAGACTAAGGTTGATGCTTTCCGAAACTGAAAATATTATTGACGCTTATGGCGCTATTTCTTTTGATGAAGGTGCTTGCTTTCTGAGCGAAATAAAGCTTAACGTAGTTTTAATTGATAGTGGTTTGCCCGGCAGTGAATGTATCGACTTACTAAAAAAAATTAAAGAGGTAGACCTCCATACAAGAGTGATTATTTTGCTGAATGGAGAAGACGATCATATACAATTAAAATATAAAACATCCGGAGCCGATTTCTTTTTTGATAAGTACCACGAGTTTGAAAAAATACCTGCAGCAATAAATTCTATTGCTAACGATATAAAAAGAAATAGAAATAATGGAAACTGAAAAGCAGTGGGATAAAATCATTCAAAACTTCAGCGAAGCGATATATACCTGCAAGAACAGTTAACGGGAGCAGTTAATATACTCATTGACGTTACAACTTAATATTAAACAACCCCTACTTACCTGCTGAAACTACATCCTATGCTTAGACCGAAGCGAATGAAAATTCGCGACACCTTCAACAGGCCGTTTCATAATATGAGCGGCTTGTTTGTTGTTTATAGAACTATCAGGGTTTAATCTATTAATAGTGTTGCAACAACTTACCGTATTATATATCAATTATGCAGGAGCAGCTCATTCATCTCATCTGCACTTTTAAATTGATGCTTCAGCAAGAGGTCATACATTGGTTTATAATTCATAAACATCTCGTTCGAAATATATCCTTTCATCCAGGTACATCGCGTTGATTTATTAAGCGGCTTTAAAAAAATTAAACCTTGCGTAATATCGCCGTAGTTAACCGAAGGAAATTTTGAGAACATAAACCCACAACTGTCCCTGATGTTTTCAAAAGGTGACGAAGCAATGGTAAACCCAACCGGCTGGTTATTTCTTTTTTGCATAATCGTGTCGAGGAAATTATCAATTGAATTTTCGCATATTTTGTTTTCCTCGTTGTAATCAAGTGGCTGGTATAACTCAATTTGAAAAAATTTACGTGGATACTTCTGCGTCAGCAAAACGCCAAACCTTGGTTTTACTGCCATAATCTTTTTATCCTTCCGCACGGCATTGGTGTAATTGATTAGCGTATGATTGAAACCAATTAATACAACCGCTTTTTGATTTTTGTCGATAATTTCCTTTTCAATATTTCTTGCCATTATCTCATCGCGGTACGCCAAACTGGGTAAATCTTTTAGGGCCGAAACTGCCCTGAATTTCTCCCAGAAAGGGGTCTTGCCTTTTGAATCAGATAATCCTATCAACGAGATGTTAGGTAACAACCATTCATTATCTATACCGATAAGCCTCATACGTTGCGCCCCGGCCGGCAGCGATTGATTTAATTTCCAAACTGACACCATCACATCCCAATAATCTTTGTAGCCCCATATTTTCCAGCATTGGCTCCGGGCTATTTCCATCGCTAAAGTGGTATCATATATTTTGCCGTTAACGAGGCTGTCAGCTTTCTTATTCATCGATGCAGGAATTACTTCCATGGCAATAACCCTTACGCCCGATTTAAAATACAGCGGCGCTATTATTTTATTAAAGAATAATAAATTATCTCCATTTTCATGTTGCTCTCCAAACAAGGTGATTTGGTGTGTTGAGGCAATTTGTATTACATAGTCCTCCGGGCTTTGGGCATGTGTATCAATCCATTTTATAAAAGGTGAATCAATAAGCGCTCCAACATTTTTTACGGTTGAAGGATCTCTTTCCATAAAGGGAAGATGAATAGATGCAGGAGATAAATCAATTTTCCTGGCATCGATAATTACACTGGAGAAGTTCCATAAATAGTTTACAGAAAATAACAAGAACGATGCAAGCGCCAGTAATGTCCAGATATTTTTTTGGCCTTTGTACTTTATAACTTTCGATCGGCAAAAATAATCGTGCCATGCCATTTTTTTCTTTGAAAAACCAATCCATAAAAAGCCAAGAAAAAGAACAACACCAGAAAATATTTTTAATACCGATTCCCGAAGCAGTGCTTTATAAAACGGCAACTTAGTACTATCCTTATTGCGAACACTTATTCCTATTAAATACTTTCCAATCGTTTGCCCTTTTAAAGAAATAGCAATTATTGAATAAACAATGCCCAAAATGAAAAAGGTAAATTCAAAGGGGAAATAAATATATATATGCGAATAGAGCAGCGCATAAAAAGCGAGTTTTACAACTGCATAAATAATTAGAAAATCAACCCATGTGGCAAGAAACCTTGACCAGAAGCCCGCATTTTTATATCCAGTTAAATTTTGCATCTCATAAGTGGTATAACTGAAAAGATTTACGTAGATAAAAACTATGTGATAAAAAAAATATTACTCTCTTAATTATTAAAATGCAAAGTGGAAAAGAATTGCTGTTGCAGATATGATTTCTATCATATAATTTTATGATTCTGTCTCAGCGGTGGAGAAGTAAGAAAGATAAGGATGTTATTGTAGAAGGGACTTCCATTTTTCCGTCTCAGCATATTTTTTGATGGTCTCATTTCTTTTCATCAACAGATTTGTCAGATAATTAATCAAAAAAAATTTATCGGCTAATTTTCCTGCATAACCAAACGGAGATTGAAAATTAAAAATGTCTTTCATGATTACTGCATCGCTTGTCACCTCGAAATAATGATCGTGAATTAGATATTTGAACGGGCCTTTTATTTGTTCATCCCTGAAATGAAAAGGCCTCTTGTATTGCGTAATCTTTGATGTAAGTTTTTGAGATATACCAAAATGAATTGCCTGCCATGTTACAAACTCATTCAAATTAATAAGCCCGTTAGTTGTGCCATCAATCGCTTTTTCCTGGGTAGCAGCCGTTGAAATTTTGTGCAGGTCAATACTTCGCGATAAATCAAAGCAAATTTCTATTGATGAATTGATGATTGTTTCTAATTCTATTTGCGGCATGTTGGTTCAAAGTTAATGCAACGTAGGTTTGATTAAATATTCGCAAGGCAAACCAATTTGGTGGCGTTTAGGGTATTGATTAGTTTTAAGCTGCGGCAAAACAAGAGTTATAACTCATGTTCCGGACATCGACGTAAAAAATTCTGGCAGACAAAAAACGACGAATGACTAAGATCAATAGGATAAAAATATTCTTTCTGACTTTACTGGTAACTCTGACTAGCTGCGGTGATTCGACCGTTATTTTAAAAGACAGGGACTTTAGTAGCGGCGACTGGCTCCTTGTGAATTCTGACGGAAATAAAAAAACGCAGTTTGTCATCGACGACGAAAAAGTGTTACAGGAAAATTCAAATGGCATAAAAGTGCGTTTTTCAGAAGAAGACCGCTACACAACCTGCGACGGACAACTACAATTGTTCAAAGATGGCAAACTTGTAGCTGAACAACTGTATCTCGACCCTTCCTGTTTGACAGAAAGCAACGAAATAAAAAATGCATACAGAAAATCTTCAGGCGACGAAGTTTACCCTTATGATGACAGCGACTTCAAAAGACAATGGGACAGCCTAAAGAAAATACCAAGATGTTATCCGACAATATATCACACGCAGCCAGATGACAAGGACATAATTTGGTTTTATAAATATGAGTAATAACAAGAGGACACCGACAGGTCAACTCATGCAATTGTTGTTTTTTCGGTAATAAATTTTTGTGATTTCGTGTGTTAATAAATTATTCATCCATTCATTTCCCCTCACCATTTTCCGCCAGCACAAACTTTTGTTTCAATTTTCTTTTTTCGTAAAGGCTGTATTTGTATTCGCCGGGCATCACATGGGTTTCAGCATCGTTCTCTGAATGTTGATGATGGCGGCCGCCATCTAATTTACCTTGTCCTCCTTCCATAATGTTTTGACCTGCGCCATTTTTGCTACGTGCTTGTTTTACTGCATTAATCGTTACTTCCAGCGTTATGTCTTTAGCAATATCTGCCAAAGTGTAACCGGCGCCAAACCATTCTTTATACGGTATGGCTATTTCATAAGTGAGCTTATTATCGTCATCCCAGTTCATGGCCACATGTATTCCCGAAGTATCGTTGATTGGTATAATGCCATTTCTCGTTGCAAACCCTTTTACATCCATCATGGTATTTTGTAAAATAAAATTAGTGCGCCGGCTTTGTAGTTCCGCATCGTCGGTTGTGGGTAGAGAAGCGGAAGTTTGCGCGATAGGAAAACTAATAGACACGGTATGTTTGCCTTTGGCGCTTACTGCCACTTCCATTCCGGCACGGATTATTTTTGTCTGAAACATATCATCGGGAGCCTGGAAGCATAAATACAAATTTGTATCATCGTTGGCAAAAGCAAAAAACAATTTAGTGCCACTATCGTATAAGCGTAGGGGCAGTTTCCAGTCTGTTGCTTTACCGTCTATCGTTATTGGAGAAGATACCCACGCTGATTTTGGTACATCATCCTGCGCAAAGGAAACAACGGAAACAAATAGTAGTGCAAGGGTAAAGTTGAACTTCGTCATTTTGATTGAATGATTACTTAATGCGCCAAAACTATTACCAGTTGAAGTATAACAGTAATTAAGGGTGATAAAATAAAGTTATTGTTTTTGAAAGCAAGCCAATTTGGTTGCATTGAAGGTATTGATTAGTTTTAAATTGCAGCAAGCAAGATTGGCTGCTTCTTCTTTCACAACATTAAACTTTGAACCAAGCTAATGAGCAAACTAACACTAATCTTTACTCTGTTTATATTAAGCCTTGCTGTATTTGGCCAGGACGATCCAAAAACCGCTGCCGGCAAACTTGGCCCAAATCCTGTTTTTATAATTGACAGTCAAAAAGTGGAACAATCTGATTTATCGAAATACAAAGCTGATTCTATCGCTACTGTTATAATGCTGTATGATACAACTGCAATAAAGCTTTACGGCGACTCCGCAAAGGATGGAGCAGTTATAATTGAAACACGTTCATTTGCAAAAAATAAATACATTTCATTTTTTAGAAAATCTTCTCAACTTTATGACAGCCTCTACACAGCTATTGGAAGTGATACCGCTTTTGCATACATAATAAATGACAAAATTCAGAAAGGAAACTACGAAGGAAATTTATCTGCCATTACACAGGAGTTGTTTATGGGACTTGAAATTTTGAATAAAGAGCAACTATACACCAAATACGATATTAGGGATAAACAATTCGGCATATTAATTCATTCAAAAAAACCAAGGGATTTATACAATGCAGATAAAAAGTTTTGATTTTTGCCCATGTTGGTCTTCCTTCTTTCAAAATTAAAACATTACAAATAATAAAAGAGATCGCCGATGTTGTGTGTTCCCGCAGAGAAGCGGGGCAGGCTGTGCGAATGGTTTTGTAGCCCTGGCTATCACCAACATCAGTTTAGAAGTTTAATGAACAGACCCTCATTTTCCCTAACTCGATGATAATTTTCTTTAAGTCGATGATCTTTTTCTCTAAGTCGATGATAATTTTCTTTAAGTCGATGATAATTTTCTTTAAGTCGATGATCTTTTTCTTTAAGTCGATGATAATTTTCTTTAAGTCGATGATCTTTTTCTTTAAGTTGATGATCTTTTTCTTTAAGTCGATGATAATTTTCTTTAAGTCGATGATAATTTTCTTTAAGTTGATGATAATTTTCTTTAAGTCGATGATAATTTTCTTTAAGTCGATGATAATTTTCTTTAAGCCGGTAATCTTTAACCTCAAAACAGGCAAGTTTCTTTTTCTGATCTGCCAGCTCTTTGCTGTTTTTCAGTTCATTTCCATAACAAAAATGAAAATATTTTGGAAGTCACAAAAAAATATTTTTATTAGAAATCAATTAGTTAGCTTTTACCTGTAAAAAAATTGAAAAAAAAGTCTCCCGTTTGTAAAATAAAATTACAATTTGGCTGTTTTATAAAAAATGACCAGTATGTGACTAATTAATTTAAAAACGCAAAACTTAAGAAAATGAAAATCGTAATTAAAACTGCTAAAATAAAAACCGGTTTTAGCATTTACTCAAATCCAGGTTTAGCAGCCTTCGTAAACGGGGTAATTACAGGTGTTACAGGCAACGCTAATTTCCCACTTACTCAACCCATGCTTCCCAACCTTTCAGACAGCCTTGCCGGCTTCAATACTGCTTTGGCTAATGCCCAAAACCGCGACAAGGTAATGATTGCTCTTAGAGACACAGCAAGGGCAGAGCTTACCGTTCAACTGACCACTGTAGCCGGCTCGGTTACTTTCGAAGGCCAGGGCGACCGCGATAAATTAATAAGCAGCAATTTTGAGCTATACAAGAATGGTGAAGTGCCTCCTCCACCGCTTGGACTAATAACCGGCTTTAAAATTATGGACGCCGATACTCCCATAGGCCTTAAGCTTATGTGCGATGCGCTGAAGGGCGCAAGGAGCTATTCGTTTGAAATTACTCCCGAGCCATTAACCCCCAACAGCGTGTGGAAGAGTGTTTCATCTACTTCAAGGGAGTACACCTTTGGTAATCTTCCATCAGCTACAAAATTCTGGGGCAGAATTATAGCTGTTGGAACCAAAGATCAATATTCATATAGTGATCCTTTAAGCAGGGTTACTCAATAAATTCAAAAAAATATACTGGTTATAAAGAGCCGCCCCCATAAGGGCGGTTTTTTTATGAAGTGTTTTTTGTAAGCTATTGCATTGATAATATAATACGTTTACTTTACACAAGCAATCTGATTAATATTGGATGCATTGACGCACCCCGGCAATATATAAAACGAAACGAATAGCATATGAAAATTAATGATTTGTATAAAATGGGGAGTCTCGTGTAATACATAAATACAAATGTGTTGGTGGCAATGCAAAGGACACTACATTATATAACTATTTCGCTTTTTGTAATTAGTTGGCTAAATACTAATGGACAGACCCTTTTGCTTAATTCAATAAAAGCACAACATGAAAGACAAGAATATTCATTTATTAGAATTCCAGCTTACTATGAGCAATTATCTCAAAAATTTAATTTATCTGAAATAAAGAGTACTGACAGCTTTTCTCTTCACCTTTGGACAGGCAGTATGTTTGGTTATCACCTAATCACTTTTGAAAATAAGAATACCCATTGGGATAGCTATTCTTATAACTACTATTCGGACACATCAATTAAAGAGAGAAAACTCAATCCAAAAATTTCGACATTGGAATTTCTAAATAAATTGCAAGCATTTAATTTTGACAATTTTGTTTCGCAATATCAAATCAAAGACTTTAAAGACAATGTAGACGACGGAACTTGGTATACCCTGGAAATTATAAAAGGGAAAAACTAAAAGTTTTCCAATATCATAGCCCGGAATTATTTAAAGATGCCGACAACAAAAAATTCTCTGAGGTAATAAAATTGCTAGACAAGTATTTTTATGAGAGCGATTAGACAGCACTACCTACAACAAAGCGGCTCGCGGCTATGCTTGCTGAACTGCATGTCCTCATGTTTTGTAATGCTATCAGCTGTAGTCCGGGCGGCACTTTCATTAATCAGTTTTTGTGTATATCTTCAACATTAGTTTTTCAACCGGGCTAACGGCGTGGGCTGAACGATATAAAATTCCAGCACAGCAGCAAGCCCTACCGTAAGCGGCAACCCTGTCGGATACCTTAAAATTGACATATGAGTAACAATGACATTTCATCATTTATAAAAGCTGAAAAGCAGAAGGTTACTGACTTAATTAATCCACAGTTGTCTAAACTTGACCAGACAAAAAATAAAGGCAGGCAAACGAAACAGGAATTAATTGACATCGGAAAATTTATTACGGCTTCAAAAGAAAATATTCAAATTATTGATGCTGATTTTGAAATTCCAGACTTTTTAATACAATGGGACGGTGTTCAGTTCGGACTTGAACATACAGAGGTAATTGACCGTAAAAAAAAAGACACCTTTGAAAAAACTGAATGGTTAATTAAGGAAACTGAAAAAGATTTTTTAAAACGATATGGTAATATTAGCAGCCAAATAACTTTCAGCTTAAAATTTGAGGTGACTTTAATCGATAAAAAAGAAAAGAAAAAACTTCTGAATCCCTTGCGGGACGACTGCAAACGATTAAATGTTAGTGAGCAAAGGTTAATGAATTTGGCTTACCCGGGATACTTAACAAGAGAAGATTTAAAATCACTATCCGTACAACTTGCGGACTTAGCTTATGTTGTTCACACAAATAAAGAAACGGAGATAAGCCATGATTTAGTTAACTACATTTCGTTTTATCCATGTAGTAAGACATTTTGTAATCGTACAGTTTCTTGGGGGGCAGGTTCTATTAATGAACTTTTACTTGCTGCGATAGAAGAGAAAGAAGCGAAAATTGACAGCTATATAAAAAATACCAAAGGATTAAAGCAATGTCTATTCCTTCTCATACAAGGAAGTAATGGGTACTCGGATTATTCGTACTTTGACGACAAAATTCTATCAAATAGACAGACTCTATTTGACAAGGTAGTAGCTTTTAATTTTTTTACAAACGACTTTTTTATTTTAAAATGACACTAAAGCCAAAGGGTATGCAGCTTACATGAACTGTGTTATGGTGGGCTGACGAACAAAGGCCTATCTTTAGTTTTTCAATTTGGCTTTTGGTTATGGCTGGGCGGACGTTGCCTGATTTCCACCACAACACAAAGCCCTAAACCATTGAGCGTCAGTTTTTACTAGTGTATAACCTTCGTTTAAGATAAAGACATCAAATATGAAGTATGTAATAATTTTTTCTTTCTTCCTAGTTCTCACAGGATGTGCTTCGCAAATCAAGTTGACAGAACCAAATAATTTCTCAACAACAATCCCAGAAATTAATACAATCAATGAAGTAGAAATTGGAGCATCATTGGTGTCCAAAGAAGCAGGTTATAAATACAAGGCATTAAAATTATCAAGGGATACAAAAATCAGGACAGGATATATCCTAAAAGATGTTAAGGAAGGTGAAGTTTTTATAAATGAATCTTATACATCCAGGTATGACTTATATAGTTCAATTAACACTACGGCTTCTGGCTCGACATATGGAATTGCATTGCCTAAATCTGGAGGGAAAGCAATCACATTTTATAAATCCGGAGCTGGCATTACATTTAGCAAAGGCAACCTAGCTTTAAAGTATTCAGAAATACTGACACCAATACCCAAAAAAGAGTATTTTAAGCAAGAATTCATCTATAATGGAAAAGTAGGAAATGCAATCAAATTCACTTATAGAGAATATGCAGATGATTTAGCAAGACCAGCATTTACACAAGACCTACAATATGATTTGACAGAAAGTAATATTATTGGTTTTAGAGGACTTAGAATAGAAATTTTATCTGCGACAAATATAAAAATTCAATACAAAGTTTTAAGCTATTATACTGAATAAACCGAACGCACAACATTATGCGTATTGAAGAAAGCCCCCGATATTAAAACTGATTGAAGAAAATAAAAAAGCCCTGATCTTTTTAGACCGGGGCTTTTGCAATATGATGTTCAATTACAAAAATAGTTTTAAGCTACTGTCCAATTTGGTAAATTCCATTTGTTATTAAGGTATATTTTATAACCAGTCTGCCGACAGGCAGGCATTTAAACTTAAAAAAATGGAAGAGTACGTATTAATCATGAGACATGAAGACGGAAGCAAAATAGCTTCGCCTGAGCAGATGCAAACCTGGATGAAACAAACGATGGACTGGATAGGAAGCATCTCGGCCCAAAACAAATTTGTAAGTGGAACGGGATTACCTTTTGCTGATGCGAGAGTTGTGAAAACAACGAGCTTCCGGTAAAGTAGTTACCAACGGGCCTTTTGGCGACATTAAGGAAACTATCGGAGGCTTCATTACAGTTAAGGCAGATTCTGTTGAAGAAGCAGTTGAATTTGCAAAAGGCTGCCCTGTATTGCAAGGTGAAGGCAATAGTATGGAAGTAAGAAAAGTTGCTAAGAAATAACAGTCTTCACTTAAAAAAATAAAGCCTCAGTAACGGCTAACTTTACCGGGGCTTTTTATTTATGAATGAACAGGAAATAATACCGCATTTGTTCAGAACGGAGTTCAGAAAAATAACCGCCGTTTTATGCAAGACTTTCGGCAATGCATTTCATGGAATTGAAATGGCAGAGGATATAGCCAGCGAAACTTTTTTATCTGCAATTGAAACATGGACTTATAAAGGAATTCCGGAAAATCCAACGGCATGGCTATACGCAGTTGCAAAAAATAAGGCCAAAAATTATATTACCCGTAGCCAGCTTTTTAGTGATAAGATTGCTACTGAACTTAAACAATCTTCACCAACAACACAAGAAATCGAAATTGACCTTTCTGAAAAAAATATCACCGACAGCCAATTGCAAATGCTATTTGCTGTTTGTCATCCTTCAATTTCGCCGGAAGCTCAAATTGGCCTGGCACTTCGCATTCTTTGCGGATTTGGAATAGACGAAATTGCCGATGCTTTGCTTACCAATAAAGAAACGATCAATAAGCGCTTATTTAGAGCGAAAGAAAAATTGAGGCTCGGGAATGTAAAAATTGAATTTCCCGGCGAGGCGGAAATTGATAATAGACTCGAAACGGTGTTGACAACTTTGTATTTACTTTTCAGCGAAGGTTATTATTCTGAAAGCAATGATGCTATTCTACGCGAAGATCTTTGTATGGAAGCCATGAGATTAACTTACCTGTTAGCAGAAGAAGAACAAACCAATCAACCTAATGTAAATGCGTTACTTGGCGTTAATGTGTTTTCAATCGTCACGATTTGAAGCAAGAAAAAACAGTAATGGCGAAATGATTTTATATGAGGACCAGGACGAGACTCTTTGGAATGATGAATTGATTGCCAAAGGAGTCTATTTTCTTCATAAAGCATCCCAGGGATATAAACTTTCAAAGTATCATTTAGAAGCAAGTATTGCCTATTGGTACACTATAAAGGCTGATACCAGGGAAAAATGGGAAAATATATTGCAACTCTTTAACCAGCTGTTGCAAATAGAATATTCACCAATTGCAGCGCTTAACCGCACTTTTGCGCTTTTCAAAGACTAACGGTAAAGCACAAGCGATTGTAGAAGCAGAAAAATTACAATTAACCAAGCAATCACTTTTATTTTACTCTACTGGGCGAACTTTACAAAGGGATAGATGATATAAAAGCAAAAGAGAATTTTAGTAAAAGCGCTTTCAATTGCAAAGACACATGCGGATAAACAAACAATTCTAAAGAAACTGGACCGCCTTTAGATGTAATTGATTTTCAGTATTACTCATAATGCAATGCCTCAATAGGATCGAGTCGGGAAGCGTTTCTTGCCGGATAGTAGCCAAAGAAAACACCCGTTACGCCACAAACCATAAATGATAATAAAATAGAAGATTCTGAAACAAGTGTAGGCCACGAGAGGAAATAACTGACAAGGTTAGACGCAGTAATGCCCACGACCACTCCAATTACGCCTCCGGTTAAGCTGATGAGAATAGCTTCAACCAAAAATTGCAACAATATGTCTATTCCTTTTGCCCCAACAGCCATCCGCAATCCGATCTCTTTGGTACGTTCCGTTACGGATACATACATAATGTTCATGATACCAATGCCGCCAACCACCAATGAAATGCCTGCTATGGCCGTTAACAATACGGTAAGCAACTGGCTGGTAGAACTTATGGTAGTGATTAGCTCCGCCTGTGTTCGCACGGTGAAGTCATCATCTTCGTTGGGTTTCAATTTATGATCCTTACGTAATATGGCGGTGATCTCTTTTGTGGCCGTATCAGAACTGTTTTCATCTAAAGCCGATGCATAAATTGTTTGAATATATGGTATTGCCAGTATTCTTTCCTGCACGGTGGTATATGGCGCCAGGATAACATCGTCCTGGTCTTGCCCAAAAGTGTTCTCGCCCTTTGCACCCAACACCCCGATTATTTTGAATGGAATCTTTCCGAAGCGTATCACCTTTCCAATAGGATCTTCACCGGGAGAAAAAATATTAGCCAATACCGTCTGCCCGATTAAGCAAACTTTGGCTGCTGTCTTCACATCATTGTCGGAAAATGGTACACCCGAAGCTAACGGCCAATCCCTTATACCTAAATATTCCGGGCTAACGCCCTGCATACTCGTAGGCCAGTTAAGACCTCCATTGATTGCCTGGCCGTTTGCAGAAACACCGGGTGACACAGCCGTAACGAAATGTGCCTGGTTCCTGATTGCTGTTACATCATCTACTTTCAAAGTCTGAAGGCCGGTGGCGCCAATTCTTGCTCCTCCGCCAACAGTCTGGTTGCTGCTTGGCCTTATGTTTATCATGTTAGAACCCATACCAGATAACTGGCTTCTGATGCTTGCTTTGGAGCCTTCACCAATTGCCACCATGGTGATTACGGAAGCAACGCCTATGATAATGCCGAGCATGGTAAGAAAGGCTCTCATTTTATTGCGGAGCAATGCTCTCCATGCTATCCGTAAGAGGTTTAATATTTTCATTGAATTATCAAATTAATAATCATCATTTACAGGTAACGCAGCTAATGCTTCTTTAGCTGAACGCACCTTTTCATTTTTTGTATCCCTTATCACCTTGCCGTCTTTTAATGTAATTGTACGATTGCTGAAAGCTGCAATGTCGGGCTCATGTGTCACAAATACGATGGTCTTTTTTTGTGACTGGTTTAATTCCTGCAGCAAAGACATAATTTCATAAGAAGTCCGCGTATCGAGGTTACCGGTTGCTTCATCGGCTAATATCATCACTGGTTCATTTACCAATGCCCTTGCAATAGCCACCCTTTGCTGCTGGCCGCCTGATAACTGGCTCGGTAAATGATCTGCTCTGTCATCAAGTTTCACTTCGTGTAAAGCCTGTTTGGCTTTTTCTCTTCTTTCACCCACAGATATTTTCGAATTATACATCAGCGGTAATTCAACATTTTCCTGCGCAGAAGTTCTTGCCAATAAATTATAAGATTGAAACACAAAACCAATTTTATTATTTCGTAAACCTGCCAGCTCATTTCGCGAAAGTAATTTCACGTCCACTGAATCGAGAAAGTAATCACCATCTGTCGGCTTATCAAGGCAGCCAATTATATTTAATAACGTGGTTTTACCAGAACCGCTGGCGCCCATAATTGTAACGAATTCACCTTCTTCTACCGTAAATGAAACACCTTTTAATGCACGGACTATTTCACTCCCCATCTTAAACTCACGCTTCAGGTTGTTGATCTCAAGAATTTTCTTAGGCATCTCTTTTACATTTTAATAGCGCATGCAATTTTTCGTGTGATCATCGTCGTTAGTATTAAACTTTACAAATAACCGTTTTATATTTTTAACCGGGATTCCGGGTTACTAACCCGGAGGCCTGCTGCTCTTTTTAGTTGCGTTACCGCGACGCTGCGGCAGGAAGGGACTTTTTTGCGCTTTAGCGGCCGCGGCTTTTGTGGTTTTGGTATATCCTGTCGCCACTTCATCATTGACGTTTAAACCGGAAATAACCTGTACCTCTGTCTCATCGTTCATTCCTGTTTTTATCTTTTGTAAAACCAGGCTGCTGTCTTTTTTGAGCCAGACAAACGCTGTTTTTACGGAATCGTTAGCTGAATTATCTGTGTTTGATTGACCACCCTGGCCCTGGTGGCTTTTACCTTTTTTACCGGTGTGTGCCGGTGTGGTTCCCTGGATGGTATATATTTTTTGCAATATTGAATCGGGTTGAAAAGAAAGCGCCCTTGCAGAAACCAATAATACATTGTTTAATTCTTTAGTATAAATAGTGATATTGGCTGTCATGCCTGGCTTGAGTTTCATTTGATCATTAGGCGCATCAATAATTGTCGTGTAGGTGACCACGTTAGCTGACACACTCGATCGCAATCTTATGTCCTTAACAACACCGGCAAACGTATCTGCCGGAAAAGCATCCACGGAAAAAATAACCCTTTGTCCCTTGGCTACATTCCCTATGTCTGCTTCATCGACTGCCGCCTGTACCTGCATTTTAGTGAGATCTTTTGCAATGCTAAAAAGAGTAGGGGTGTTGAAGCTTGATGCGACTGTTTGACCTTCGCTGATGTTACGGGACAGTACAGTGCCATCAATAGGCGAATAGATATTGGTGAAAGACAGATTTTTTTTCGCCGACATTAACTGCGCAGAAATTCCATTTACATTATCTTTTGCACTGTTATAACTATAGAAAGCTGTTTCGAGATCTGCTTTACTTATAGCGCCCACTGCATACAATTGACTTTGTCTGTCATAATTGCTCTTTTGATAAACCAGGTTCGATTTTGCAGATTGCAGGTTGGCCGTTATCTGGTCAACTTGCGCCTGGAAAATTGATGGATCAATCTGTGCTAGAAGCTGTCCTTTTTTTACCGTAGAATTAAAATCGGCGTATACGCCTTTGATGGTGCCGGAAACCTGTGCACCCACATTAACGGTATCAACAGGCTGAATAGTTCCGGTTGCAGTTACTGAAGTTGAAATCGTGCCAAATTGCGGATGCTCAACCTGGAGTTGTATCACGGTTTCATCGGCTCTGAACTTCCAATACCAGATGGCAACGGCAGCACCAGCAATTAATAATACCCACCAGATCCATTTAAATTTTTTCATCTTTTAAAACTTTGTTGTTGACTTCATACTTTATAATGTAACAGGCACGCCCGTGTAAAAGGAATAAATTTTGTTATATAAAACAGCCGTGTATTTGGCTTGCGTATAAGCCTGTAACGCCTGTACATACAGGTTTTTTTGAAGCTGTAAATCAAGGATGTTTATAGCGCCCAAACCCAGTTCGGCCGTTGTGATCTTATAACTTTCTTCATTTGATTTTAATTGTTCTGTTGCTGCTGCATACTGTGCCAACGCATTTTGAAGATTGATATAAGCTTCCTGCACCTGTTGATTTAATACAGTTTGCGTATTGAGCAGCGAAAGAGATGCCTGTTGAATTTGTATCTGCGCTTTCGCAATATTTGTTTTATTAACCCGCCTGTTATAAATAGGTATTCCTAACGTAACTCCCAACGATTGATAAAAATTATTATTCAACTGCGACCCATATTTGTAATTCTGATTGCCTGAATAGTTTGTAGCCAATCCTGCTCCGACACTAACGGTAGGTCTAGCCGCAGCTTTTATCAGTTCGAGATTTGTTTGCGCAAGTTGAATACCCAGTTCGCTATTTTTTACTTCGGGCCTGGCATTCTGGGCCGCTGATTGCGCCGAGTCAAGGGCGGGATACGATTGATCTACAATAATAGTGTCCGGAACATTAATGTTTAACTCGTATGCTGAAGGCAACTGCAAAATTTGTTTCAGCGTTACAACATTTAATCGGTAGCTGTTGTTAGCATTTACGAGGTTATATTGATCAGTTGCTACCTGCGCCTGTAGTTGTACAAAGTCTTTTCTTGATAACGCTCCCGCATCAAAGCGTTGTCGGCCCTGTTTAAGCTGTTCCTGCGATGTGGCGAGTATTTCTTTCAGGTAGGTGATATTTTCGCCGGCCAGCAGTATATTAAGGTATGCCTGCGTAATGCTTAACGTGATATCATTTTCCGTTTCCTGAACATTAAGGTTAGAGGATTGTAAGGCGAGCTGGTTGTATTTAATATTGTTTTTAAGATAGCCACCGTTATAAAGCGTGAGAGAAGAACTTAAACCATAGCTGCTTGAAAAATTAGTGTTCGGTTGAAAATTTCCCGTGGTTATATTTTGCGTTTTCCCATTCAGCAATGATTGCGATACCGTTCCTGAAAGATTGGGCAAAACTGCAGCCTTCGCTTGCTGTACATCTTCTTCAGCAGAATTTGTATTAAGGCGCAATGAGTTTATTTGAATATTATTTTGCTTTGCATATTTTATGCATTCTTCCAAACTCCAGTTTGCCGGTAAATGCATAAGAGTTGTATCTTGCGCAAACAAAGAAAAGGGAAGAGAAAAAAGCAATAAGATGATTATTGTAATGATCTTTTTCATGTAAATACGTTCCGTCAATTATTTTTCTGTTTATAAACTATACTTAAATAAGATGTCAAAAAGGGAAAATCCCTTCGCCCATTTTTTTATGTCCTTTTTCGCCTAAGCCAATAATTTCATGACTGTCTTTTTTTTGTAATGTCGATTGCCCAAATTGTGGAATACTAATACTCATTTCAGTAGGTCAACACAATCTGTACCAATAAAAAATTTTGCAAACGTTTTGCCTTTCCCAATTTCATCAATCAGAAATTGAATTTAACCATGCCTCGGACTGGACTTAACAAGCACCAGCCAGATATATTGGTGAATACCCCAGTCTGGAATTGAGTTACGGAAAATTTTCAAAAGGCAAGCTCACGGGTAACAAGAAATAAAGGTCTTTTGGGGATGATTCTTTTTGATATTCGCCAGGGCATTAATTTAGCGGCACTAGATGAAATATTAATCTTTCCCGGACGTTTTATTTAAAGCGAAATATTATCAAACATTTAATAAAATACTTATTCCATGGCATTATTTTTTATAACTTGTATATAACTCAGATGCCGCCATTTTAGATGGGCAGGTGTCTGATATTCCAAAGTAAATCTGTAAAAACAATACATCATGAAAAAAATAATTGATCTTAAAGACCTGCTGAAACATGAAATACTTGACTTGTACTCGGCGGAGGAACAAATTCTTGATGCCCTGCCTGAGATGATTGAGAAAGCAAATGATGCCAGATTAAAGGAATCATTAAGCAATCATCTCAATGTTTCTAAAACACATAAAAACCGTCTTGATTCAATTAAAAAGTCTATAATGGGCGATGAGGAAGAAACAAATGACGGATTTTTTTCCAGCCTTTTTGGTGGAAGCAATAGTGTTACATCCAGGGGAGTAGAAGGATTAGTTAAAGAAGCCGGCAAGATTATGAATGAGGATATGACCAATGAGGCAATGGATGCAGCCATAATCGCCTCTGTACAAAAGATTGGGCATTATGAAATAGCAGGATATGGTACTGTCAGAGCTTATGCATCTGAATTGAAGCTGGATTCCATTGCAATTGAACTGGGCAAAACCCTTTCTGAAGAATATGAGGCAGATCGATCATTGACAAAATTGGCCGTGGGCCAGGTAAATCCTGATGCAGAAAGTGCAATAGATAATCACGAAGAGGAGGGAGCAATGGAGGACGATTATGACAGGTTAACCAATTCTATTTCAATTATGAGTTCTTCTGATCCTGAAACGGATGAGTAAGCTATTGGCGTTTAGAGCCTTCAGTATTATTTAATTAGACGCTTGATGAGAAAGCACTTGACCGTGCAGGTACGGCTAACCGTTATGCAATGAACCTAAAGTTGTGGGTGAATCATATTTATGGGCATCACAGGCACCATCGGAACATCATTCATGTACGACACCTACAGTATAACAACGATTTCAAATTCGTATTTCTACGATTTACATAGTAATTTCATTATCACAATAATTGGGCAATAGTGCGCTTGTGCACGATTTGGAAGCGTATATCTTTGTATCAGAAATTAATTGGTATTCAAAAGATATTAATTAAAACATCCAATCCCTTTGAAAAGATATTCATCCAATTATCTTTAAAGAACTTTTTCATTTTCCAATTCCTGTAGATTACCACGTTATTCCAGTGAAAAATAGCCATTGAAAAACAATAACCTTTTTATCCTTTTGTAAAATACCTACCCCCGGATTTTAAAATATTAAGCTCGCAGTAAAATGTGGGCTTTATTTTTTTGTAATATCATTATCTCAATTTTTTACGTTAATACCGGTAATACCAGATAAGATTTTCCGAAATAAGGAAAGCTATCTTTTCTCACTTAATTTTTAAAGATTGAAGAAAGAAATATTAGTGCTTGCGTTTTCTTCTATTGTTTTTATACTTCGTGCCCAAACAAAAAGAGAATTCAAATCGCATACTGTTATAACAGGGAGAGTTGTTGACTCCTCGTCGGGACGACCTCTCGACTACGCTACTGTTTCTGTCTTTTTAACATCTAATAAAAAGCCGGTAAACGGCAGTACAACCGATTCGCTCGGCAGGTTTGTAGTGAAAGATTTGAAAAATGGAAGCTTTAAAGTTGTGATTGAATACATAGGGTATAAAAGCTATACTATAAACAATCTATCAATAAGCGAACAAAAATTAGCTGTCAACTTAAAAACTATTTTCCTCGTTAAAAAAGCGGGTTTATTAAAAACGGTTACAGTTAACGGTCCCGGGAAGATAATAGAAAATAAAATTGATAAGATTGTTTTTAATGCAGAGAATGATCTTACTTCACAGGGCGGAGTGGCAACTGATATTTTAAAAAAAGTTCCGCAGGTCTCGGTTGATGTTGATGGAAATGTAGAATTGGCCGGCAGTTCCAGCATTCGTTTTCTTATTGATGGTAAACCATCTTCTATTTTTGGTAATAATATTACAGATGTGTTAGAGTCCATACCGGCTAGCCAGATCAAAAGTATTGAAGTGGTGACTAACCCGGGCGCCAAATATGATGCACAGGGGTTGGGTGGCATTATCAATATCATTCTTAAGAAGAATACGGCAGAAGGCGTTAATGGTAATCTTTCCTTAACCGGAAGTACCCGCCAGGAAAATGGATCTTTCAATTTCAATGCAAGGAAAAATAATTTTGGAGTAAACGCTTTTATAAGCGGCGGCGTAAGATTAAACGCGAATACGCCAAATATCTATGACCGCACCTCAAAAAATTTTTCTATCAATACAACAGACATTCTACACCAGGAAGGAAGTTCACAATTCAACCGTCATGGTATCGAAACGGGTTTTGGATTCGACTGGACATATAAGCATAAGAATAATTTTTCAGGCTCTTTAGACTACAACTCTTTGGGGCATACCGGTAAAGGCTTGATAAATCAAAAGCAAACTACTTACGACGATGCCACTGGAAATATTATCTCGGATATTGAAGCAATTAATAACACACGCAATTCCTTCAGGTTTCATAATGTTGATGCCAGTCTTGAATACAAAAGAACTTTTGATAAAGAAGATCGCGAACTGGACGTAAGCGTAAACAGTAGCTTCGGATATAATTTCGCCACGGCAAATAATGATCAGTATATGTTGCCGGCAGATTCGCTTATTTACGGGACAAGTGGTAGCAATCCAGGCACTGAAAATGAAACAGAAATTAATATCGATTATTCAGAACCACTATCAAAAAATATTATTCTTGGTTCCGGTGGGAAAATCAGCTTTAATGATATTAACAGCAACTCTGACGTACTAAGTTTTCAGCCTGCGGTTAAAACATATTTCTTTGACAGTTCTTTATCTGGCTATGTAGAATATCATCAAAAAGTGTATGCTGCATATTGCGAATTAAGTTTTCCGGTTGGTCGGCTATTTGATGCAAAAATAGGAGGCAGGTACGAGCGCACTAATATCAGTACATTCTATTCGGATGCTCTGCAGCAACCCGGTTCATCAGGCTATAACACATTTGTGCCATCCCTTTTTTTGATGAAAAAACTAAACGATGATGAGAATTTAAAATTTAGTTATTCAAAAAGAATTGAACGACCCGATTACAGGGATTTAGACCCTTTTATAAATACGAGCGATCCCAAAAACATTACCAGCGGAAATTTATTTCTTACACCTGAAATAGGAAACCGATACGAAATTGGCTATAATAAAGATTTAGGTAAAAATGGATCGTTTTCAATTACTGTTTTCTACCGGACCAGTAATCATGATATCCAGAATTATATAATCTACTATCCGTCTTTAAAGATCGGCGACTCAACCTATACAAATGTTGCGGTGAGCACCAGGGAAAATATCGGGCTTGAAAGAAACGTTGGACTGAGCCTGTTTACCAATGTTAACTTAACCGGTAAATTAAATATTAGAACTAATATGTTTACCTTTTACCGGCGCACTATTAACCTAATTGATTCCGGGTATAATTCCAATAGTTTTAATTATCGTTTAAATATGAACGTTAGTTATAGGTTTACAAGTGAATTCGCCGGCGAATTTTTTGGAAATTTTAATTCAGCCCGTAACGAAGCGCAAGGGCGTTATCCATCTTTCATAAACTACAGTGTTGCGCTTAGGAAACAAATCTGGAAAAAGAAAGCGAGCATCGCTTTGACAGCAGTTAACCCCTTTAATGAATATATCAATAGACAAACATCACTGTTTGGTCCTGGTTTCACGGTCTCCAACCTTCAAAGAATTCCTTACAGATCGATCGGTATTAACTTCACCTGGAAGTTTGGGAACCTGCAATTTAAAAAACCAAAAGTCGATGAATCCATTAATTTGAACCCACCTGCGGAGTAGTTTAGCTATCATTGCAAACACAGACGTTTCCACTAAATCTCTTGCAGGATTAATATATCCCAGCTTTATTTTCTCGTGTGTTTACTTGCAAGAAGTTCGTAGTTATACGTTCACGACAGTAATTTCAGAAGACATATAAATAGGCAGTAACGCTCTTGTTACAGGCATGCTGACCGTATATCTTTGTACCAGAAGTTGATTGATGTTCAACAAACATTAATCAAAAATCCAAATCCATTGAAATGACTATTCCCAATCCAGGAAAAACCAAAAACAAATCCGATGTCAGTCAACTTCTTATTTTTTTATCCAATACCTGTAATAACCAAATATCCAAAGAAAACTGACCAAGAGGTCCAATCCAATTTATCCTTGTAAAACATCTACCCCTGGAATTAAAATTATTCCTTTAAAGAGCCCGCACAAAACTTGCGGGTTTTTTATTTGAAGAAGGTGATAATATAGTAAAAACAAAATGTAAGAAAAGTGAAGTCTTTTGGCTTCGCGGATTTATTTTAAAAACACCTGGTTAGTTCGCGATATAAATGAAGGCCGCACTAATTTTTTAACGCCTTGCATCTTTATAACGGAAAAGATTATACGCAGCCAGCAACTGTATTTATTAAATTTAACGAAGCGCTGTTCTAATGATGCGATTGAAGAATTCGTGTCCCTTAAACCTTATTTTGCTTAAAACGATATTGGTAGGGGTTTTTTTACTTTACCGCAAAATGGTAATGCCCCGAGCCAACGTGCAAAACAACATATCCGTCTTCGGTCCCCATAACTTTTATATCCTTTACGGAATTGACAGGTGAGGCATTCTCTGAAACTAAATCTGCACTATTTGCAGGAACATAAATTGTTGCAGTGGTGTTAACAGGAATATCAACATCCATTTCCAATGTGTTAGCTTCTACTTTCCATGCGCTGCTGACTTTGCCGTAGTAAGTAATAAGACTCGCAGATACGTTTGTAAAATTACCGCCGATGTGTGGCTTTATTTTTATGTGTTTATAACCAGGGCCATCTTCATAAGTATCGATACCTGCCATTGAACGATACATCCAATCGCCGATGGCACCATAAGAATAATGATTGAACGAATTCATTCCGGGCGTCTCAAATGTACTGTCTGGTTTTATGCCGTCCCATCTTTCCCATATAGTTGTGGCGCCCATCTTTACTGGATACAACCATGAAGGATATGTTGTTTGTAACAACAGTTTATAAGCGATGCTATCATACCCAAAGCGTGAGAGTACATGACATAAATATGGAGTACCGAGAAATCCTGTTGTTAAATGATTATTATAGCTTATTACATTATTGGCAAGTCGGGCGGCCGCTTGTTTTCTTAATGCTTCGGGCAACATATCAAAATTTAAAGCGAGCACATAAGCTGTTTGTGTACCTGAAACGAGACGTCCGTTAGGTGTCATGTATTCTTTTAAGAAAGCATCCTTAATTTTTTGAAGCAAGGCAGTGTAGGTCGAAACATCACCTCCTTTTCCCAGCACTTTTGCTGCATTAATTAGTAACTGGGTTGAATGGGCATAAAAGCATTGTGCTATTAAATATTTGTCAGTAACAGCTGCCCTTCCGTCGTTATCATCTTCTGGCCTGTAAAACAACCAATCTCCAAAATGAAACCCTGTGTTCCATAAATCATTGTTGCTTTTTTTATGCATGTATTCAACCCATGCTTTCATGCTGTTATATTGATCTTCGAGAATTCTTTTATCGCCATAGGCTAAATACACATTCCAGGGAACAATCGTTGCAACATCCGCCCAGCCAGTAGACCCAGCGTCATGCGGCCCTAACACGTTTGGAATTACGAATGGAACAGATCCATCTATTTGGTCTGCTGCGATATCCTTCGACCACTTAGCAAAAAAATTCTCCACGTTCATATTAAATGTTGCCGTCCTTGAAAATACCTGCGCATCTCCTGTCCATCCGAGACGCTCATCACGTTGCGGACAATCTGTTGGAACATCCAAAAAATTACCTTTTTGTCC
Organism: uncultured Chitinophagaceae bacterium; assembly: GCA_963792025.1. Taxonomy (GTDB): domain Bacteria; phylum Bacteroidota; class Bacteroidia; order Chitinophagales; family Chitinophagaceae; genus Ginsengibacter. The sequence goes on from CAWBUS010000002.1 coordinate 63,194, forward strand.
CCATTGAATATTATGCTGCAATTGATTGATGAGTGCATTGGAGGTAGTAAAGGTTCCTGTCGGTTCCATATCTGAATAGATGGCAACAGCAGTGAAATCTTCAGGCTTTATTTCACCAGGATAACCTTCTACTTTTATATACCGGAAACCATGCCATGTGAAATGCGGCTCAAACGTTTCTTCTCCTTTTCCGGTTAAAATATATTTATCCTGTGCCATTGCCGCACGAAGGTTGGCGGTATAAAAATATCCGTCTTTATCCAGGACTTCTGCGTGAGAAATAGTTACCGTGTCTCCTGCATTGCCTTTAACTTTTATCTGGACCCATCCCACGAGATTTTGCCCAAAATCAATAACAGTTTTACCAGCGGGAGTTTTAAAAATGCGAACAGGTTTAAAAGTTTCGTGTTTTTTTACCGGCTCATTTTGTGTTGCTAATAAATTATCTTTCGAATAATCGGCCACGTTAACGCCGCTCCATTTTGTATCATCATACCCGGGCAATTGCCAGCCTGTTTTTTCATCACGTGCGTCTATGGTTTCACCGTTATAAATTTCGTCGTAGCGTATTTCTCCGGTTGAAGATTTCCAGCTATCATCCGTTATAACTGTGTTGGTCGTTCCATCGTTATAAGTAATATTTACCTGTACCAATAAAGCAATATCTTTTCCATAAACATTTATATGATTGCTAAAGCCAATGATACCACGGTACCATCCATTGCCTGATGCTACACCTATCGCATTTGTCCCGCTTTTAATAAGATTAGTAACGTCATACGCCTGGTATTGCAAACGGCTTTTATAACTTGTCCACCCAGGAGTTAAATAAGCGTCTCCAATACGTTGCCCGTTGATTGTTGCTTCGTAAAAACCGTGAGACGTGATGTAAGCAGTTGCTGAAACAATTTTTTTACTAATAGAAAAATCTTTTCTGAAAAGAGGAGAGGGTCGCAAAATAGAATCTTCAATATAACCCGGCTCTATCCATTTTGCTTTCCAGTCTGATGTACTTAATAAACCCATTTGCCAAAATGCCGGCGAACTCCATGGCGAAATTTTGCCGGTATTATCCCAGGTGCGGACCAGCCAGTAATATTTCTTATTTGATTGTAACTCACTTCCCTTGTAACAAACATGTACTGAAGAGTCTGATAAAACTTTACCTGAACCCCAAATTAAATTTTTGTTTTTCAGAAGATCCCTAAAATTATCACTTACCCTGATTTCGTATGCCGTTTGCATAACATTTCTTTTGCCCGATATAAGTTGCCAGGTAAATCTCGGAGCTATTACATCAATACCAATGGGATTAACTTTATTTTCAACTAAGAGACTTTGCGCCGAAAGACAGACTGGCATTGTGATAGAACATAAGATTGTAAGAGCTAATAACAGGTTTTTTTTTGTCATGATGGTTTGATTAGAAAAAGTATTGTTTGCTAAAGTATTATAAATAAGAAGGGGGAAAGCAATCAGAAATAAAATTATTTCGTTTAATAAAGCTAATTTTATTTGTAACGTTTTAATCGAAAGGTTTTAATTTTTTCAAATATTCCAACAAAAAGTGTTAACAATTTTTGTTTTAATGTTGATAATTTTTAACAGTCAGGATGATTTTCGAAAGATACTTACGCGTAAATTTAATACATGGAAAATGAATATATAACCCTGCAAACGATTTTCGAGATCGTAAAAAATGATGCGCATCCGCTGACATATTTATGTAGTGCAAGGGAAATCATTTTACGACAGTTTTGTGGATGGGATGTAATTCAGCGGCACTTGCAGTCGCTCGTAGAAAAAGAATTTGTTGTTGTAAAGCATCTTGACAAAATTGCAATTTCTATCACGCAAAGCGGCATCGATAGAGTTAAATCCGGCGCCTCACATCGTGAGGCGTTATATGATATATCCAATAACGTAACTGAAGTATAAAGCTTAATAGATTAATTCAACCCTGCGGGTTGATATTTTCAACTTGACCTACCGGTAATCAACTATTGATATATATAAGAAAAAGAAGGCCCAAACCTTGTAATAATGTAACCAGTAAAATCCCTTTTAAAGCTTCTTTTTCTTCGTTTTTATTTTCCATTATTTATTTATTAATCTGCAAATATTGCTTTATCTAAAAAACAAAGTTAAAGCCAAGCCTTTATAATCCCAAAATTGTTACAGAAAACTATTTATAGTAAGGCATGTGTGCATCGGCAAAAGATTTCTCCGCATCATTCCACTTATTTTCCGCGTCAGTTCTTTCGCTATCAATTTTTTTATTTGTCGCATTATAAGTATCGGTCGCTTTGTTTATTTCCTTTACGCCATTGTTAAACGCATCTACATCTTGTTTGGTACGGTCGCTTCCCGATTTGGCTTCGAATGATTTTTTTATCTTTTCAAAGTTTTCTTTCTTCAAAAAATAGTCCATTTGTTTGGGCATGTCATTTTCTGCCATGCTTTTATAAAATTTTAAAATTTCTTTGCAGGTTACTGCTAACGCCGGATCTCCTTCAAAACTTTTTAATGAATCAAGCCCTGCGAGCCCTTCATCTGCAAACCTGATTAATGAATTTCGTCCTTGCTCTGCTTCTGTTATTTTACCTGCGTTCAATGCTTTTACAATTTCGCCATCTTCCCAATAACATTTAAAATAAATGAGATAAAGCTGGTTCCGATAATGATTCAGTTTTCCCGACTCATCCAGCTTTTCTGTCAGGTCATTTTTTGATTCAATAAGGTTTACATTATATTTTTTTGCAAATGCATCCGTTGCCGCCTTCATTTTATCGTTTGCCTCATTTAATTTTTCATTTATTTTTTCCTGTAATAAAAGAAACGCCTGCATTTCATCGAAAGATTGTTCTGCTATATCTTCCATGTTGAGAATCTTGGCATAGTCATCATTAAAAACGTTGTAGCAGAACTTTATGTAATCTATGCTGCTTTGCCGTAAGCTGTTATCTGTGCCTTTGTATATCGGCAGGTCAATTGTTTTAAACCGGCTGTTTTCAATGCTTTCCAGTGCCTGTTGCCTCATCTTATCAATTTTCCTGGCCCTGCGTACATGCGCCGTAGCACTCATGTAGGCCATGTATTTTTGGTTCATTTCTGTTTGGGCATTGTTGATAGCAGTCATATAGTCACCAGGGTTGGAAAGATCCTGGGAATACGAAGCCTTTGCGGCGAATACAAGAATGACTGAAATGAAAAATAATATCTTTTGTTTCATAATTAGTTCGGAAATGTTATTAATAAATGGATGAACTTAATAAATTATTTTATCATCAGCAACATCAAGCTATATGCAATTTTTAAATAAGGATCTTTTCCTAAAAAATTTGTCCACTGTTCGTTTAACTCTTTCAGATCATCATTAACTTTTAGCTGCTCTTTTTCATAAGCATTGTTGTCTACCGTGTATGGCGCACTTTCAGGTTTTAATGAAGCAGTGTCCATATTTTCTTTTGCAGCCTCTTTTTCTTCTTCAACTACATCCGATAGTTGTAAACTCTCGTCTTTTATTACATCTTCAGCTCTTGAATAATCAATGTAATTTTTTAATTTTTGAAAATAAGGAGAATTGTTCATCTTTTGTTGGGCGAGTGCCTTTAAATTATCAATGTTCAATGCCGGATACGGTTTAAAATATTTATTAGCTTCTACCGGCGGCGCAACAAGCACATGGTCATTATCGGCTTCCCGCTGCGGATGTGCCTGTAGCATATCCGGCAATAAAATATCAGGTTGAACGCCTGTCGCCTGGGCGGTAGTTCCATTTACCCGGTACAATTTTGAAACCGTTACTTTAAAATAACTATCCGCTTTTATGCTGCTGAAATCTTTACTCAGATCAACCGTAGTATCCATCGGCAGTACAACCTGGGCGGTGGCTTTGCCATAAGTAGGTGTGCCAACAATTACGGCCCGGTGATAATCCTGCAAAGTACCCGCAACCATTTCCGCAGCGGATGCCGTGTAACCGTTGACCAATACCATTAGCGGTCCATCGTATACGGTTCCGCGGTTCACATCTTTTAAAGTGTACAATTTTGCATCCCGGTCTTTATCCATTCCTATCGGTCCAAAGTCTATAAAAATTCCTGATAAATCAATTGCTTCCTGCATGGAGCCGCCGCCATTATACCTCAGGTCAATTATAAGCCCTTCTATATTTTCTTTTTTTAATTTTAAAATTTCTTTGGCCACGTCATTCGCACAACCGTTAACGCCTGTACTTTCATTTTCCCAGTCCTGGTAAAAGGAAGGCAACGAAATAAAACCAATTGTTTTACTTCCTTTTAATAAAAAGCTTTTCACTTTATTCTCGTCATCATTGTCGTCCATTTGCTCTTTCATTAAAACGATGGTGCGTTCTGTGCCATCCGGCTTTTTCATTTTAAAAGTTGCTTTAACATGGTTACTCATTTGCAGCACTTCATACAATTGTTTTAACCCGCCCGAACTTACGTCTATCGGCTGTTTATCTTCCCATTGAATAGATAGAAATTTATCGCCCTTATTCATTTGCCCGCTTTTAAATGCAGGACTGCCGGGCATTATACTTTCAATTTTTACAGAGCCGTCATCCTCTTCCTTGCACCGAAAGCCAAATACTATTTGTTGCTGGCCAAGTTCACTGTCAAAGTCCTCTTTTTCTGTTAACGGAAAATATTCAGAATGCGGATCATAACAAACGGCAATGGCTTCGCAATATTCGTCTCCAACAGCCTGCTCAATGCCACCAGCACTTTGAAGCATAATATTGATGGAATGTTTAAAAGATTGCTGCGCTTTTTTTCTAGCAAATGGTTCTAAACTATCAATATATTTTTTTTGCTGTGATGGATTTAATGTTATCAATTCATCATCGTCAGTAATAATATCGAGGGCTTCCGATTTTAAAAGCTTATACAATTTTATTCGCATTGCCTTTTCATCAGCAGGATAGGAAGTGTCTTCAGCAACCGTTATTTTTTCGGACAATAAAAAGTTGAAAGGTTTTTTGCAGATATTATCAATCATCGTATCTGCGGCGTTGATTCGTTTCCCCGAAAACTTTTGTGATGGCAGATAAGAATGTTGATTGCTTGTTTTTTATTTCGTCATCAATAGTAAACCGGAATTTGGACAATACTTTAATGTCTTCCGCGGTAAAATATATTTTATCCTCATCCAATTGCTTCAATAGCTGGGTAAAAATATCGAATGAAAATGCATCATCCAATGGTCTCGGTTGCACATGAAATTTTTCGGCCATCCTGGTAATGATGTAAGCATTTTTTACTGCGGTATTTATTTGTTGGGCGGTTAGAAAAAAATTGGAGAGCGAAAGAAAAAAGATTGGCAGCAGTCTTTTGAGAAAGTAAGTGTGGTTATGCATTGTAGATCGAAAATAAATATTTTGGGGAGATAAAATGTAAACGCGAAAATTTTAGGCTTTATTCGTTCAGTCCGAAATACTCATGATGCATAGATGATATTATATTATCAGCTCCCAATCGGCAACAATTCTTTGATAGCACTGTACTTATCAGTTGAAACTTTTAAAAAACTCTTGGTCAATTTCAAAAATTGTCACGGGTTTTAAGCCAAGCTGATATTTTTCACAAAGCTCCGCCAATCTGTCGCCGTCTATAAGTTCAATTGGTGTGACCCCGTCTCTGTTTGCTTCATTTTTTGCTTCTTTGGTAAATCTTCCAGTCGTAATTATTAAGCCCTTTTCTCCACGTCCTTGCATCGCACCACGAAAGTCATGAACATGATGAGGAGAAACTGTTTCTTTATATCTTTTACATTGGAAAACAATATTTAAACTTACAACGTCATTCAATTTTACTATTCCTTTTCCATCAATTCCTTGATCGCCCGAGCCGCCAGTAATAAAAATCTCATTAATGCCAATTTCAGTTAGTAATCGTTTACAAAGTTTTTCAAACCCAATTGGCGAAAGAGCTTGAATAATATTTATTAAACCAATTGAATGCTCTTCGTCCTCTGTTGGTGTATTTTCAAACTTGGGTTCATCTTTTCTTGTTTTATTGGAGGGAGTTTTTTTAACGCTGTCTAAAACTCCTTTAAAGAGCGAATAAACATCATCTTCCGACAACTTTTTATCAAGTCCTTCATTGGTTAAACGCCAGATACCTCGTTGTGCATTATCAATAAGCCCAGCTTTAAATAAATAGAACCTTGCCCATTGAATTTGATTTCTAACTCTCGACTGTCCGTTAGAGGTTGTTTCCTCCAACTCTTCTTCAGTGATTCCGAGTTTATCAATTACTTGTTCAATGACATCTGTCCCCTCGCCAGCACCCCCATTGGATTGGAGGGTCTTCAAAACGGGATTAATGTATTTTAAAAATTCAGGACCTTTCATCAATGTGGTTTGAATTGTTGCTACTTTTTATTCACGAATCTACAACTAATCTATTTCGTAAATGCAACGAATTAAGCCGTATTTGTGAAAGCTTACCACTATTGTGAATTAAAATAAAAAAGCCTTGAAAGCTAATGCCAACAAGACTTTTATTTGTTTGGTGCCCGGAACAGGAATCGAACCTGCACATCCTTGCGAACGGCAGATTTTGAGTCTGCTGCGTCTACCAATTCCGCCATCCGGGCATAATCCCGACCGCTATCGGGAGGGGTGCAATATTACATATTCCATTTAATCCTTCCAAATACGTTTCAACAATTTCATTCATAATTTAAAATGTAAATTGCCGCGATTGAAAAATAAACGGATGCTTACAATTGGTTTAATAAGAGAAGGAAAAATTCCACCGGATAACAGGGTGGCACTTACGCCGGCACAATGCAAATGGATTCAGCAGAATTTTCCAGTATTGATTAAGGTGCAGCGATGCGAAATACGATGTTTTAAAGACAGGGAATACATCGAGGCCGGAATTGAAGTACAAGAAGACGTTAGTGATTGCGATATTCTGTTCGGCATTAAAGAAGTACCGGTTGAAATGCTAATACCTGGAAAGACTTATCTGTTTTTTTCGCACACAAAAAAAATGCAGTCGTACAATCAAAATTTGCTGCAAAGCATTATCAGCAAAAAAATTACTTTGATAGATTATGAATGTCTTGAGCATGACGACGGAACCCGTATAATTGGTTTTGGTTTTTTTGCAGGTGTAGTTGGTGCACACAATGGTATGATGGCATATGGTAACAGAACCAGCGCATTTAAGTTAGGGAGAGTTTACAAACAGAAAAATTTTCAGCAATTGATTCATACCTACTTCGGGTTGCAACTGCCGTTACTTAAAATTGCGGTGACCGGAAGTGGGCGAGTAGCGCATGGCATCCTTGAAGTTATGAACCTTATGGAAATCCATGAGGCTGAACCGGATGAGTATCTTGATCAAAAATTCGACTATCCAGTTTATGTACATTTAAAAGGCACTGACCTTTATGAAGATAAACTAACGGGAAAGTATAGCCGCATCGGTTTTCACCAGCATCCTGAAAATTATAATTGTCTTTTTAAAAAATATATCAGTGAAACAGACATCCTCCTTAACGGTGTTTATTGGGACGAGAGAATTCCACGGCTGTTTGAACTAAGTGATATAAAAAATGAAAATTTTAAGATCACTACCATCGCAGATATATCCGATGACAGGAATGGCTCGGTACCTTGTAACCTAGGCGATGGAACAAAAGAGGACCCGATTTATGGTGTTGATAGATGTTCCGGAACGAGGACACTTCCTTATCTTGAAAATTCTGTGGATGTAATGGCGGTAGGGAATTTGCCCAACGAATTGCCGAGAGATGCTTCAAGATATTTTGGTGAACAATTAATAAAATTTATTTTAAAAGATTTAATAAAAGGCAGTTCTAAAATTATTAACAACGCAACTATTGTTAATGAGGGAAAATTAACTGATCAATTCAGTTACCTTACGGAATATGCCGGTTTATAAAACAAGTAATATTTACAGGTGTAAGTAGTAATCTTTCAGAAGGAATTTAAATTCATGTGAATAATCACCATAATTATTTTTAATCGTAATCTCATTTCTCAGCATAACCCTTGGCTGCTTTTGCAGGAGCAAAATTGTGCGGAAATAATTGTGCGATAAAGTTTGCTTTACTGCGACCTTTTCTTTTACAAATAGAGAATGCTTAGATACGATATTTTCAAAAATCTTTGTGCTTGGCGACGGTAACAATATCGCAAACATCCCATTTACTTTTAAGCTACCTTTTACAATGACTACTAATTCTTCCAAATTCAAAGTCGTACTATGTTTTGAGATGGTCTTTCCACCATCTTCCGGCAATAAATCGTTTTGATAAAAGGGCGGATTGGAAATTATTAAATCATATTTCATGGGAACCTTCCAATTCTTTATATCAGCGTTAAATATTTTGATTTGATCCTTCCATGGTGAACCATATATATTTTCTGATGCCTGTTCGAAGGCATTTGGCTCAATTTCAACTGCGTCTATGCTTGCATTGGTTTTTTGCGCAAGCAGCAGGCTTAACAATCCTGTTCCTGTTCCAATATCTAAAATAGTTCCCGGATTAATTTCTTTCCTTTCAATTAAAGAAGCCACCCATCCTCCAAACAGGCATGAATCAGTGCATACTTTCATACTACATTTATCCTGCTGTATGGTGAATTGTTTAAATTGGAAATATTGGTTGGGCAATGGTATAAAATTGAAATAAAATATTTTCCGCCAAGGCACAAAGATCACAAAAGAAAAAAATGAAAAAACTATTTGGCAAAATCGAAAGAAAATTAAGAATATAACTTTGTGTTCTTAGCGGTTTTGTGGGAAATTTTAAAAGACAGCCCTTGCTGAAGGCACAACAGATAGTTCCTCAAAAATCCCTGCTAAATATTTATAGTAACCGGTGATAGCAATCATGGCTGCATTATCAGTGCAATATTCAAAGGCGGGAATAAAAGTTTTCCAACCCTGCTTTCTTCCCAAGTCTTCAAAAGCGTTGCGCAATCCACTGTTGGCACTTACTCCGCCTGCAATGCAAATGTTTGATATGCCTGTTTCGTCAGCAGCTTTTTTTAGTTTGTGTAATAAAATTGAAACTATCCTCGACTGAATTGACGCACATATATCGGCCATATTTTCTTCGACAAAGGTTTCATTTTTAATTTTTTCGTCTCTCACAAAATAAAGAATTGCTGTTTTCAACCCGCTAAAACTAAAATCTAATCCGTCTATTTTTGGCTCTGGAAATTTATATCTGTCAGCATTTCCACTCTTAGCATATTTGTCAATTAGCGGACCGCCCGGGTAAGGAAGTCCTAATATTTTTGCAGATTTATCAAATGCTTCGCCTGCGGCATCATCCAATGTTTCACCAATCACTTTCATCTCTAAATAATCTTCACATAAAACAATTTGGGTATGTCCGCCACTAACCGTGAGACAAAGAAAAGGAAAAGTGGGAGTGGAGTTTTTCTTATCGGGCACCTGGATACAATTTGCCAATACATGGGCCTGCATGTGATGCACTGCAATCAGAGGTTTATTGCAAGCAAGTGATAATGATTTTGCAAATTCGGCGCCAACGAGCAATGCACCAATTAAACCGGGAGCTTGCGTAAAAGCAAACGCGTCGATTTTATCCAATGGTACATTCGCTTTTTCCAAAGCGCTGTCCACAACCGGAACTATGGCCTGCAAATGAGCCCTGGAAGCCAGTTCGGGAACAACTCCTCCGTATTCTTCATGAATTTTTTGACTGGCTATTATGTTGCTCAATATAATTCCATCCCGGCATACTGCGGCTGCAGTTTCATCGCATGAAGATTCAATTGCAAGAATATGAGGCATAAAAAAATTAAGATTATTTAGAGCGAATGGCCACAACGGGATCTAAGCGTGAGGCGGAATATGCAGGAATGATTCCCGCCAATATTCCTATAACTATGCATATTGATATTGCCAGTGTAAGTATTCCCGCCGAAATAAATACAGGAAAGTTAAATGCATTTGTAAGGACTATCGTTAATATGTACACGAGAATCAAACCGATTAAACCCCCCATAATACAAATGGTAGCTGATTCGAGCAGGAATTCTGAAAGGATACTTCTCTTCTTGGCGCCAATTGCTTTCTTTAATCCGATCATCGACGTTCTTTCTTTAACTGTAACAAACATGATATTGGCAATACCAAATGCACCCACGATCAAACTTAAAATTCCGATGGCCCAGCCCCCGATATTAACGCTTACAAAAAAAGAACTTATTTTATCGCTAAACCCGCTGATTTGATTTACAGTAAAATTATCCTCCTGCTTAGGACTCAGCTTTCTGACGGACCGCATAACCCCTTCCAGTTCGTCTGCCAGCGCGACTGAACTCACATTTTCATTTCCATTAACAATAATTTTTGGCCGGCTGTTTTGCTCGTTAAAAATTTCTCTTGCAAACCTGTAAGAAGTTATAAAGCTTTGATCATAATCCCACCCGATCATGCTGGTACCCATTTTTTTAATTACGCCAATTATCTTGGCTTTAATTCCCTTGATTTTAACTTCCTTGCCAACAGCAAGCGAAGGATCAATGAAAAGACTTTCAGCATTTGTGTATCCAATGATGGCGACGGGGCTGCCCAAGGCAAATTCATTTCCGGAAATAAAGCGCCCGTAAACCATTGTTATAGGCTGTATTTCATTTTCTTCTTCGCTTACGCCGAAAACATTAACTCCCGTTAATGCATAATCCTGGTATTCGACCAGCACATTTGCATTGATAACAAACGCAATATTCTTTGCGAGTTGGCTCCGCTGTTTGATAGCTTCAACTTCACTAAATTTTGGAACGGGACGATTTATAAATTTCCACCACGGATAGTCAGGTCCACCGTTATAATCCCATTTGTCAATGTAAATCGTATTAGATCCGAGGCTTTTAATTTGGTTTTGAATATTAGCTTCCAGGCTATTAACAGTAGCCAACACACCAATTATACAAAATATTCCAAATGAAATTCCTATTAATGAAAGAGCAGTACGCAACTTATTCACCATTAATTCCTGCATGGTAAGGCGAAAAGAACTTGCCAAAATGTTGAGCGTTTTGCGCATGAAGCAAAATTAATGTTTTTTAAGATGTCGGCGGATTCAGGCACCAAGTGCGTACATTTGCTGCCCTTAGAAGATTTATGTTGACGCCTTTCAAAGAAAATATAAGGTTGCAAAGATTGATCATCGTTATTGCAATTGTTTTATTTGCGCTGAAACTTGCTGCATGGTATTTAACAGGTTCGCTGGCAATACTTACAGACGCATTGGAAAGTATTGTGAATATTGCTTCGGGATTTTTGGGATTATACAGTTTATACCTTTCCGCAAAACCAAAAGACGCTGATCATCCTTATGGACACGGCAAAGTTGAATTTATTTCGGCTGCTGTTGAAGGTACATTGATTACAGTGGCAGGAATAATAATTATTTATAAATCTGTCTATAGTTTCTTTTATCCTCATCAAATTAATAAACTTGACTATGGCATTATGATATTAGCGGCGACAGGAATTGTAAATTATTTTGCCGGTGTGGTGTGTGTTAATACGGGCAAGAAAAATAATTCACTCTTACTGATTGCCAGTGGTCAGCATTTAAAAACGGATACGTATAGTACCATTGGAATTTTTATTGGGCTGTTGCTGGTTTATTTTACAAGACAGGTTTGGCTGGATAATACTGTCGCATGCGTATTTGCATTGATCATAATTTTTACCGGTTACAAAATTGTGCGTACATCCATTGCCGGTATAATGGATGAAGCTGACTTAAAATTATTACATAATCTTGTTGACTTATTAAATAAAAACAGGAAAGAGAACTGGATTGATCTGCATAATCTTCGATTTATTAAATATGGCAGTAAGCTGCATTGCGATTGTCATTTTACGGTGCCATGGTACCTGAATGTGCAGGAAGCACATGCCGAAATGGAATTTCTTACAAAGTTGATTCGAAATGAATTCGGAGAAACGGTTGAATTATTTGTCCATACAGATGCATGCGAAGAATTTTCATGTTGTATTTGTTCAAAACAAAACTGTATGGTGCGCAAGCATGAGTTTGAGAAAAAGATCACCTGGACAATTAAAAATATTTCTAAAAATTCCCGGCATGGAATTAATAGCTGATACCTATTTAGATGCCTCTTCATTCTTCAGATAAGGCAAAAAAAATATCCCCCCATAGAAATGGGGGGATTTCCAAAATTCAAAAACTGATTATCCATTAAGCTCTTCTATACGTATTATTTTGTTTTGAATTAATTGATTATATACGATTTATTAATTGCTGATTCCATACTATATTGTTGTAGCCTTTTTTGCAAAAAAACCTTGTGCTTTCTTGTAAAAAAATACAAAAACGATAAGTAATGTAACTTTTGTAAGATGAAACAGGTGTAATGAAGTGTGTGTAAAAATAGGGTTAGCAACGACTTCTGCAATATAAAACGTTGCTAGTTAAGCGATATTTTATTTATGGGTAAAATTGAGTACAGTTACTTATATAAAGGTAGAACCCACAAGCATTTATACTACCGGGTTATACCGCTTATTTTCTATTTAAATAGCATAGCTACGCCATACGCTGCACCGGCTGCAAGTGCGCCAATGAGCATCACTTTCAATGCGCCGGATATTACAGGCACTCCGGTAATTTTACTCTTGAAATAACCAAAAATAAACAGGCAGATTAAAGTAGCTATAACTGAAAATTTAAGTGCTTCCCGGGAGTCGTCGATAAAAAAGTACGGGCTAAGTGGTATAATGCCGCCTGCTATATAAGACACGCCGATATTTAAGGCGCTGTTTCTCGCTCTTTTCGGATTTGGTTCATCGAGGCCCAGTTCAAATTTCATCATGAAATCGACCCATTGTTTTTTATCTTTTGCGATTTCTTCCGTTGCCCTGTTCTGTAATTCTTCGCTTAGTCCTATGCTTTCAAAAAAATCTTTTACTTCCTGTTTTTCCATTTCCGGAATTCTCTCCACCTCCGCATATTCTCTCTTTAATTCACTGTCATAATGATCCTGTTCAGTTTTCCCTGCAAGGTAGCCTCCAAGCGCCATTGCTATACTTCCCGCGGCGATCTCCGCAATACCCGCAACTACAATAATACCGCTGGTTGCCACAGCGCCGCTTAATCCAGCCGCAAGAGCGAAAGGAACCGTGAGGCCATCACTCATTCCTATAACTACATCTCTTAAAAGATCTGAACTTTGTAAATGTTCTTCTGCGTGATGATGATGATCATGATGATCCGACATTAGATTCTGGTTAAATGATGTAAGAGTTAATTGGTTAAAAAGGAAAGATACAAATAGATTAACTGAGATTCGATTTGTATTATCCCTCACGGGGCTTTATAGCTAATCCTGTAAACGAGTCCTTTATAATCGTCGCTTACGAGCATTGATCCATCGTCTAAAACCTGCACATCGACCGGGCGTCCGTTTACACTGGTTAGATTTTGAAGCCAGCCTTGCGCAAAGGGAACAGGATCGGCAAGAACGCCGCTGCTATCCATCTTTGCAACAACAACCCTGTAACCAACGAGGGCAGTTCGGTTCCAGCTTCCATGTTCGGCTATAAAAATTGCATTTTTATAATCCGCAGGAAACATGTTGCCCGTATAAAAACGCATACCCAATGAAGCAACATGAGCACCTAATTTTTTTACCGGCGGCGTATAATCAAGACAGCTTTTTCCTTTACCATATTCCGGATCTAATATATCGCCCTCATGGCAATAAGGATATCCAAAATGCATTCCTTCTTTAGGTGCATTATTTAATTCATCACTTGGTATATCGTCGCCTAATTCATCGCGACCATTATCAGTAAACCAAAGCTGTTTTGTAACAGGGCTCCATGCAAAACCAACGGTGTTTCTGATTCCACTTGCATAAATTTCAAAACCGGTGCCATCAGGATTAATGCGTGTCATAGATGCATAAGGCTTTGGAGAATCACAAATGTTACAAGGTGCACCTACCGGAACATATAATTTTCCATCTGGTCCAAATGCTATAAACTTATTACCGTGATGCGTAGACGTAGGATATTTATCATAAACAACTACTGGGGCAGGAGGGTTATTCAATTTTGATTCAATACTATCAATTCTATAAATGACAGATATGGTTCCAATATATAGGCTGCCATCTCTAAAAGCAACACCGTTAGGAGCGTTCAACCCGCTTGCTATAACATACACCTTGTCGGCCTTGCCGTCATGATTCTCATCGGTTATGGCATACACTTTATCTTTTCGTGTACCGACAAAAACAGTTCCATTTGGAGAAACACATAAACTTCTTGCATCCGGTATTTCAGCATATAACATTTATTTTAAAACCATCAGGAAGTTTTATGTTACCTAGGTCATATTTTTTAAAAAGCGAATCGGTGTTCTGCGAAACATTCATGCCTCCGCTATTAACCGTTTTATTGTTGTTGCTGTTGCAAGCGGGCACGAGGAAAATGTAGGCAACAACTATCGAAAGGAGTGACAGTTTTTTTAAAGAAATAAAAGAAACGCTCATGATATTATTTTATTGAAGTTAGAATGAAGATTACAATTTCCCATCAACAACGCAGCCCAAAAAATACCCGGTTTATTTACAGGAAAACGTATCTAATAATATACTTAGGTGGCTACAATTTATTAAAATAATAGCGAAACTCCGTTTGCATATTTATTTTCATGATCCAACAACCATTTTTTTCTTGGCAATCCGCCGCCATAACCAACAAGACTTCCATCTGAACCTATTACGCGGTGACAGGGAACAATAATATTAAGTTTATTACGGCCATTTGCAGAAGCTGCCGCTCTTATTGATTTTGCATCGCCTAACTTTTGAGCAAGCTGTAAATAGCTTATTGTTTTACCATAAGGTATCTTAATTAATTCGTCCCACACTTTTTGCTGAAATACTGTTCCATCCTGCTTTATAGGTAAATCGAATATTTCTCTTTTGCCCGAAAAATATTCATCAAACTGCGTGATACACTTAGTTAACACTTTATTTTCTTCAGTGGACAACTTTACAGATTCAGCCGCAGTTTCTGACTCATCATTAATGTATAAAAGTTCAGTAACGTAATTGCCGGAGATTTTTATTTTAATAATACCAACGGGGGAATGATAAAACATTATTCGATCTCGTATTATTCGTCAAGCAATTTAGCCAAAAATATTAAATCGTTTTTCTTGTAAAGATTGGCGCTGTCTGTAAAGCATTTGCTATACTCTTCCAATAAGTGCTGGATAATGCGCTGGTTACCCAGTTGCCGGAAATATGAAGCAGTGGGTGGCACCGAAATTCTTTTGAAATAATTCTCTACATCTTTATGTGAATAAATCTGCCCATTGAGCGGATCAATATAGAAATTTATCTTTTCGCTCTTTTGCCTTTCGGGGTTGGGAAAATTATAATCAATATCAAAATAGCCGAGAATAAACTGCCTTGGAATGTTAATTGCTTTTATCGGAATATCGAGAAGTTCGCAAATGATTAAATATAAAATACCGTTAGTAATGGCATTGCCTTTTTTTTGCTCAATTACTTTATTAATCAAAAAATCTTCCGGGAAATCATATGCCACTTCGTTGCCTTTTAATTTGTAATAACTGTAAAGGATACCCGTAATTACATTTACCTGTTCCAGAGGAGTGAGGTAACTGTTTAACTCAAGCCAGATGTTTCTTCTTATTTTTTCCATCTCCTGTAATGTAGTGGTAGTATTCATTTCAGGATAACGATATTTTGAAACGAGCAATGCACCTTGCAATAATTCGCAGGTTCCATTTTTCCATTCAGTAAATTCTTCAACAAGATCTCTGAAATGAAGTTTGTGAATCAGCATTTCAATTCTTTCCTGCACATTTTGATCAGGAGTTGTTTCCCATAAATTTTCGAGGTTGGGAATAATGGCACGACCCAATGAGACAATACGATCGCTGACCGAGCTAAAAACTTCTTCGTCAGGATCATCTATGAGATGAAATAAAGCAGATATTTCCCTATTCTCCTGCATTACAATGGGTACTAAAGATGCGTTTTTTGATGATGTAAAGATAGAAAACTAAGACATATCAATAAATTATTGCATTATTAGTTATCAACAAGGTATTGAGTCTTGGGAATAAAAGCTTGAATTAGAACGCAATCTGTTTCTGTATATTTTTTAATTACCACTTTTTGGCAGAACACAACTCTGCTTGCTTTAAAGAAGCTTTCTAAATCTGAACTATAGATTTTTATGGAAATGTTGTAGTCAAAGTACTACCACAATTTAATGTACCAGTGAATGTTTCATCAGTTGGATAAACAATGTATCCGCTATTTTGTAATACTCTAATTGAATAATTTCCAATGAGCGCATAAGGAAATGAGTAATTGCTATTTCCATTTAAAGTCCCGAGTGCTACATTATTAACATAGATTGTGTAAGGATATGTTGAAGTATTTTTGAAGGCTAATGTTCCAACACTTGAAATAATAGTCGTTACCGAGCTTTTAGTATTTAAAGCAAGCGGACTGTATAAAACGACTCTATCCCTAAAATTATTTTGACAACCCTTTTGAGCCAAATAGAAATATTTAAATGAATGCAGATTAGTGTTAAATATCACATTCCCATTAGCATCCGATGTAGAAGTGGAAATTGGATTTAGTCCATTTGCTAAACTTGTTGAATCTGGATAAAGCGTTACTGTTGCATCGGAAACATTATTACCCGAATTATCTATTACCGTAATTTGCAAGGCTGTGACTGCAGAATCCTTTTTGCAACTAGTAAAAAATAAGCATATAATACTTAGGGTTGCAAAAGATATAATTTTATAATTTTTCATTAGAATAATCATTTAAAATTACATAGATAACGACTTTACACTTGTTTTAGTATAAATGCTAAAGAAGATAAAATTAATCGGGATAGATTATTTCTTAAATGAATAATAAGGTAAATAACTTGTATTCTTAATTTTTCTTGCAGTTTTCCATTTGAGATATTGAATAAAATTTATCTTTTACTTTGATGTTTACAAGCTACATAATTGATATTATCATGCGAGAGAGAAGCAGCCAAAAAATAACAATTGCTGCGTATCCCAGCGTCTAAGTACACTCAAAAGCAACAGTCTATTAATTTAAATTTGCGTTTAGCCGTTGGTGATAGGTTTCCAGTTATGCGGCAGTAACTCTTCTATTTTGTTAATGGGATGGGTGGCGATGCGTTGCAAAATATCTCTGAGCCAGATGAAGGGGTTAATGCCATGCAACTTGCAGGTGCCCATTAAAGAGTATAACATAGCACTGCGTTTGGCGGCTTCATGGCTGCCGGCAAACAAATAATTTTTTCTTCCAATAGCCAGTGGCCTTATGGAGTTTTCTACCGGGTTGTTATCGATGTTCAGTTTACCATTAGTTGCATACAGCATTAGCTCCGGCCACCTGGCGATACTATAACCTAAAGCTTTGCCGATAGCACCTTTAGGCAAAACTTTTACGTAAGTTTCTTTCATCCACTTGCCTAGTGACTCTAATACAGGCAGGGCTTCTGTTTGACGCAGTTGCAGGATTTGCTCCTGCCCAAGTTGCTGCTTTTTGGCCTTGCGTTCTATATTATAGAGCAGGCCTATTTGTTCCAATGCATATTCAGCAATGGGTTTATCATTTTCCTTTGCTTCAAAAAACATGCGGCGTGCATGGGCCATGCAATGCAGTACGGTTATGTCTTTTTCTTCTTTAAAAAAATCATACACGGCATATCCATCTGTTTGAAGATATCCTTTAAAATCTTTCAGCACTGCTACAGGGCCTCCCCGTCCCCGGCCTTCCTGGTAATCGAACCATACCAGCCCATCTATGCTGTTGTGATATACCCAATAATAACCTCTATGTGTTTGGCCTTTTTTATCTTTATCTAAAACTTTTATCGGGCTTTCATCTGCATGCAGATAATGGCTTTGCACAATTAATTTTTTAAGCGATTCATATAAGGGATCTATTAAGCTGCATCCATTCTTTATCCAGTCACCAATTGTGCTATAAGGTATGTTGATGCCTTCTCTTTTAAAACGTTCCAGTTGCCGGTATAGCGGAAGATGATCTACATATTTATCAATGATGATCTGTGCCAGTAAACCAGGTCCAACAATGGCTTTGGGTAAAGGGCGATCTATCATAGGTGCAATGATGATGCCTTGATTATTGGCTTGTACATATTTAGGACGCACATAACGGTTTACAAATAATTTGCCCGGTTCATATTCTAACTCTTCGGTTATTTCTTCACCGATTTTTTTACAGCCTTGTGTAACCTCTGCAGGTTCAATAATAATTTCCCTGCGTTCTAAATGTTCAGGAAGTTTGGTACGTCCGGGATGTTCTTTGGTAATTACTGTTGTGTTGCGGACGTATTCAATCTTTTGTGTTTTGGTAACAGAACAGGCAGCAATCGCATCTGTTTGTATATTTAAACTCAGTTGTGAAGGAGAACTTTCTGCAGGAATAAAACGCTCGTTTTTGCTGCCAAAAATCAGGCGCTTGAGGGTATCAAGTTCATGCTGAAAGGCCGCTATCCTCATCGAAGATTCATTAACCAATTTCTTATACTGTTCAACAGATTCTTCGTATAAAACTTTATAATCAACGGCTGTTTCTATCACGCATCAAAAATACTATAACGCAGTGATATCAACGCTTTCAGCATATACATTATCCACAGCTTTCAGTCGTTTGTTGATATCTTTTTCGCTTACGCACGCTACGCAAAGAGACACCCTGTAAAATATGTTGCAAGGCTTCATGGCTGATAGAAATATCTTTATCATCTTCATTAATCAAAGGCACTTCATAAGTTCCTTTTTCCAGTCTTTTATAATACACTGCAAGGCCATCGCCTTCCCACAATAACAGTTTTACCTGGGTTTGTTTTTTATTAATGAAGATGAACACCGAACCGCTGAGTACATTCATTTGCAACTGGGAACTAACGATGCCGCATAGACTATCAAAACCTTTGCGCATATCGGTAGCCCCGCGATGCAAATAATATCGGCACGATGCAGATAAATGAAGCATGCTTAACTAACGAGTGCTTTTAAATAACTACTGCTTACCGCGTCATGAAAAACCAATCGTATACCACCGGGATAATAAATCTCAACCGAACCCGAAGAAGATGACTTTGCTATCTGCAACTTTACAAATGATGCGGCATTGATTTGCTGATCTGCATGCTGTTCACGATAGCGTTTATACCAATAATGAAATACATGATATTTGATGGATTGCTGCTGGCAAAATGCGTTTTGTGTAACGCCGCTTTGTTGCCACTGCTCTATGAGCTTAAACATTTGCTCTCGTACTTCGGGTTGACTGGACATGAAATTTTATTTAGCTTGCAAATCTATCGCTCATCACCTTTTATCACAACAGGTACTTAGACGGTGGGATACATTGCTGCAATCTCCAAACGCTGGATTTTGAGAGGTTGATTTTATTTTTGAAAGTCCGGCAAAAATAAAATCCATTTGCTTTTTTTCTTTTTCTGATAAATCTTTGAACTTATTGTAAGGTGGATATAATTTTATTTTTTCTTGGCCTACATAAATGAACCTTCCATTTGGCCTATATCCATAAATTTCCCTATTCCAAAACTCTCCATCAATAATTCTTTTAAGAACATTATCACGGTCAAGAGCGTTATCGTAAAAATTAGATTCTTTTAAATTATTTAGTTCTACTTTTTTTAAAGGGCATGATTTTCTTGCGTCTTCAACTTTAAATAACCTACAATTCGTATTATTTTTATATAGATTATATTTCCCTTCTGCTTCTTTTTTCCTATTCTCTTTTTCAATTGCTTCTTGTTCTCTAAGAAATTTTTTTTCCTTTTTTTGTTGCCTTTGATGCTCTTTATACTTTTCGTCTAACATTGGATTTATAATCCAATATCTTGAAGAAGGATTAGAATTTAAAAAATTAGTAAGTGAACCTTCATCTAATAGTTGTTCTCGTAGATTAATCTCCACACAAGCAATTCCCAGTGTTTTAATTTTTTCTTTCTTGCCCGGATCAACAAAATGAGTATTTGCAAATTCTATAAAAATTCGTTTACCATGTAATTCTCCAATTGCATCGGGAATAATTTTCTCACCATTAATGTATATTGATTCTTCAAGAATAATCTTTTCAAAGGTCAAATTCTCACTTTCTCTGAAAAGAGATTTGATATTATTTATATTATAGTCATAATAGTAATTAGGTAGAGTCAGTTGCTTATTTTTTAGCAAGATTGATTTTGCAAGCAAGTGTAAAGTTGTTTCAATTGCGCCCTCGCACTCTTTTACAGAATAATGTGCAAAATGTGCTTCCTTTATATTTACTTCATTATTCTTAGCGACTAACGGATATTTGCAGTTTGAACAGACACAATTACAAGCAAGTACCATTTTCAACTTTGGAAATATGTTTCAATTCATTTCCACTTAGACCGTATGTAAGAAATCGTTGCATTATCTATCAAAAAGAGAACAGCAATTTTTTATTTCTTTTTTGTTTTTTTCCTGGCAGCTTTTTTATCAAAGGCTTTAGGATCCTGCGCAACAATCATTTTCTTTACTTCTTCTAAATCTATCGTTGCTAATTCTTCAGGTGTAAATTTTCCTTTTGCGCCATTCGCAGATAACTTCAACATTTTTTTATTGAAACGGATAAATGGTCCCCATCGGCCATTTTCAATGGCAATTTTTTCTTCAGGCCATTGCCTGATATAACGGTTAGCTTCCTTCTCAATCTTTTTTTCTATTAACGAATTACAATCTTTTTGAGTAAGCGCATCAAAATTATAGGCCCGCGGAACGTTAATAAATAAATCATTCCATTTTATAAAAGGCCCGAATCTTCCCTTCCCTTTTGTTATAGGTTTTTGATCGTAATAACCTATGGGAGCATCTTCAACTTTTTTCGCATGAATAATTTCGATGGCTCTTTTTAGATCTACATCAGAGGGTTCTTCACCTTTGGGTATCGAAATAAATTGTTCGCCCCATTTTACATAAGGCCCGAAACGACCAATGTTTACTGATACTTCGAGACCTTCATGTTCTCCTAGTGTTAAAGGCAGCTTAAACAATTCAAGCGCCTCATCCATGCTGATTGTTTCAATACTCTGGCTCGATTTTAATTTTGCAAATCTTGGCTTTTCCTCATCATCTGGTGCACCTATTTGTACCATTGGGCCATATTTACCCATCCGCGCTATAATAGGTTTACCTGTTGCTTCATCTGTACCTAACAATCTTTCACCAACAGCTCTTTCCGCTGTTTCGAGCGTATGTTCAACACCTGAATGAAAAGGGCCATAAAAATCACCGACCATTGTGCTCCATTTCATTTTCCCTTCAGCAATTTCATCGAACTCTTCTTCAATATTTGCGGTAAAAGAATAATCCATCACCTTTTCAAAATGCAGGTTTAAAAAATCGGTAACAACCAAACCAAGATCTGTCGGAAATAATTTCGATTTTTCCGCACCTGTATTTTCCTGTTCAGTTATTTTTTGAATAACATCATTCTTTAATTTTAAAATCCTGTAATCTCTCTTTACGCCTTCTTTATCTTTTTTCTCAACATAATTTCTTTTAATAATTGTTGAAATCGTAGGAGCATACGTACTCGGCCGGCCGATTCCCAATTCTTCCAGTTTCTTAACCAATGATGCTTCCGTATAACGGGCTGAATGTTTTGTAAACTTTTCTGTCGCCGTCATCTGGTTAAAATCCAAAGATTGTCCAACGGTTAAATTTGGCAAGCGACTTTCGTCGTTTTCAGCATCATCATCGTCGTCGGTACTTTCAAAATATACTTTTAAAAATCCATCAAATTTGATTACTTCACCACTGGCAGTAAGTTCAGCATTGTTAGTGCTGATATTTATTTTTGCAATGGTTTTTTCCAATTCGGCATCTGCCATTTGACTCGCTATCGTTCGCTTCCAGATCAATTCATACAAACGGTTTAATTCGGGATCATCTACCGAACTGTTTTGCATATAAGTCGGACGAATCGCTTCATGTGCCTCTTGGGCACTTTCATTTTTGTTTTTGTATTTGCGAACCTGCAAATATTTTTCTCCATAGGTTTTATTGATCTGCAATTTGATATCGTTCATCGCGGTTTCACCAAGGTTCAAACTATCGGTACGCATATACGTAATCTTTCCACTTTCGTATAAGCGCTGGGCAAGCAACATAGTTTTGCTTACGCCATATCCCAATTTTCTACTCGCTTCCTGTTGCAAAGTTGATGTGGTAAAAGGTGCGGCAGGTGTACGTTTTCCGGGTTTAACCTGTATGTCCTTTACAGTATATTTTGCACCAATGCAGGTTTTTAAAAACTGTTCCGCATCTTCGGCTTCATTATATTTATTTCCTTCAGCTTTAAAAGTAACTGTCTTATTATTGATATCAGTTGCTGCCAGCGAAGCTTCAATTTTAAAACTGCTGGTTGCTTTAAAATTATTGATCTCACGTTCTTTTTCTGCGATTAATTTTACTGCAACACTTTGAACTCTTCCCGCACTCAAACCGCCTTGCTGACCAATTTTCCTCCACAAAACAGGGCTTAGTTCAAAACCAACAATCCTGTCGAGAATCCTTCGGGCCTGCTGCGCATCCACCAAATTCATGTCTATTGTTCGTGGGCTTTGTACCGCTTTTTCTATTGCTGGTTTTGTTATTTCATGAAAAACAATTCGCTTGGTAGTTTTTGGATCAAGCTTTAGCACTTCAGCAAGGTGCCAGCTAATGCTTTCTCCCTCGCGGTCCTCATCCGATGCCAGCCATACTTCGTCTGCCTTTTTTGCAAGAGATTTTAGCTCATTAACTACTTTGACTTTTTCAGGGGGTACAATATAGGTGGGATTAAAATTATTTGTTATATCAATTCCCATATCGTTCTTTTCCAGGTCACGGATATGCCCATAACAACTTTTAACTTCAAAATCCTTTCCAAGAATTGCTTCTATGGTTTTTGCTTTCGCAGGGGACTCAACTATCAATAAATTTTTCGCCATATTATTTATTTAATCAAGTTCTCGTTATTTAAATCGCATTAAGTAACAAGAATAAAATATTTCCGTTTGCTGCAATATTAGTTTAAAAATTAAAAATGGAATCTTAAAAACTAAATAGGAATTTTAATGAGGCATTATTATCTTCGCAACTTACCCCCATTTATTACCAATCCTATAATTGTAAAACCATTTTTAAACGGTAATTATAATAACGCATTTTTAAACATAATCTTGCAGGCCAAAACTAAAATCAAACATTTAATTTGATAATACCTGTGGTTGAAAAATAAATCTACATGAGGGTTGTAATACTAGGCTCCGGTAATGTTGCCACCATACTAAGCAGTTTAATTCAAAAAGCCGGTCATGAAATTGTGCAGATAGGAAGCCGAAACAGGGATCATGCTGCTATTCTTGCATCCAAATATAGTGCTGATGCTGTTTCATTACTTGAACCCGAATTTGCTTCGGCCGATATTTACGTAGTTGCATTGCACGATGCATCACTGGATTCATTAGAAAAAATAACCGGACTAAAAAATAAATTTGTTGTACATACAGCAGGTTCTGTATCGAAAGATGTTTTGAAAAATATTTCTTCAACGTATGGTATTCTTTATCCGTTGCAAACATTGTCCAAAATATCAGGGCAAATTCCTGAAATTCCTTTCCTTGTCGAAGGCAATAATAAAGAAGCCTTGCACCAGATAACGGAATTTGCAAGAACACTTTCAAATAAAGTAATATCAGTTAATGAAACAGAAAGGCTGCATTACCACATTGCAGCTGTCTTTGCCGGTAATTTCACCAATCACATGTATGCAATTGCTGAAAGTTTCTGTGAAAAAGAGAATATTGATTTTAAGAATCTCCTGCCACTTGTAAATGAAGTTACTTCTAAAGTAAATAATAATTCGCCTCATGATGTTCAAACAGGGCCGGCCATGCGGGAAGATATCTTTACCATTAACAGGCATTTACAGGCACTCTCGTCATTTCCTGATATAAAATACCTGTATCTCAAACTTTCGGAAAGTATTTTGAAATTTCATGAGAAGCATTGATATGCTTTAATATCTTTAACCCATGAATATTCTTTCCCGATTACGGTTAATAAAAACATTTGTCTTTGATATGGATGGAGTGCTTACTGATGGAGGTCTCCTGGTTAATCCCGGCGGTGAATGGCTCCGCCGTATGGATATAAAAGACGGGTACGCATTGCAGTTAGCCATAAAGTCCGGCTACAAGGTCGTTGTAATTTCAGGTAGCGAATCCGGGCCCGTCGCTGAGCGACTCCGCACATTGGGTATTGCAGATATTTTTATGAAAGTAAACAACAAGGCTGCCTGTTTAAAAGAGTATATTAAAAATAATAATGCTGCGCCCGGTGAAATTTTATTTATGGGTGATGATATTCCCGATTATAGCTGTATGCTAATTGCAGACTTTGCATGTTGTCCCTATGATGCGGCAGTTGAGATAAAGCAAATATCTTCATACATTTCTCCTTTTAAAGGAGGATATGGATGTGTAAGAGATATTGTTGAAAAAGTGCTTAAGCTTGGTAATAGCTGGCCATTGGAAACAATTGTTACTACTACCTGATAGCAATTTATTTTAAAAAGATACCCCGATGAATATTGTATCAGCATTTTTTAAATTAATCAGGTGGCCCAACCTTTTTTTTATTGCTGTTACACAAGTTCTGTTCAGATTTTTTGTTTTGAATTTTGTTTATAGGGGTTCGGATAACGGCTACGGGGAAAATATAAAACTTTCATTGCCGCTTTTCTATTGGCTGGTTTTTGCATCAGTATGTATCGCAGCAGCAGGGTACATTATTAATGATTATTTTGATGTAAACATTGATCTCGTAAATAAACCCGGCAAACTTATAGTTGATCGTTATATTAAAAGGCGTTGGACAATTGTATGGCATATCGTTTTATCTTTCATTGGCCTTGTGATAAGTTGCTACATTGGTTACAAGCTTCGCAATTTTTATATACCCCTGTTTAATTTTGCGGCTATTATCGCCCTTTTTTTTTACTCAACTACTTTCAAAAAGAAATTGCTCATCGGCAACATAATTATATCATTGCTTACCGCATGGGTAATTCTTGTGCTTACTTTTTCTGAATATCGTTTCAGAATTATTTTTCCTGACATTTATTGGAAGCGACTTGTGAAAGTCTCTTTTATTTATGCCGGGTTTGCATTTATTATTTCACTTATTAGGGAAGTAATTAAAGATATGGAAGATATGCAGGGCGACGCCAAATATGGCTGTACAACCATGCCTATTGTCTGGGGTTTGCAAGTATCAAAAGTCTTTGCCGCCGTGTGGCTTGTAGTGATAATTGTTGGCGTTGCCTTTGTGCAATTCTATGTAATTCAATTGGGCTGGTGGCTATCTGCTATCTACTCTTTGTTAACTATAATTATACCACTTACATGGGTGTTGCGCAAATTATACATGGCGCAGTCTCCTAAAGATTTTCATCAGTTGAGTAACGCTGTTAAACTCATCATGTTTACAGGCATTCTGTCAATGATTTTCTTTTAAAAAGTATTAAATGAAGATTCAGAAAATAATTTTAGCGTCACAGTCTCCGAGACGAAGCCAGCTACTTCAGTGGGCAGAAATTCCATTTGAAGTTGTCGTTGCAAACACTGATGAAAGCTACCCTGAACATTTAAAGCCTGAAGAAGTTGCCATCCACATTGCTTATAATAAAGCAATTGCTGTGAGAAATAATTTAACCGGTTCAATTACTAACGCCGAAGATTGTACGATACTTGCAGCAGATACAATTGTTGTTTTAAAAAATATCGTTATTGGCAAACCATACAATCGTGAACATGCCATCCAAATCCTTTCTGAATTGTCGGGAAATATCCATTCTGTTATTACAGGTGTTTGTATTTTGAAACGAGGAAAAAAAATAATTTTTGCAGATGAAACAAAGGTGGAATTTTATGCGCTTTCCCGCCAGCAGATTGAATATTATGTTGACAATTATAAACCGTATGATAAGGCCGGAGCTTATGCCATACAGGAATGGATAGGGGTTACAGGCATTCGTTCTATTACAGGTGATTTTTATAACGTGATGGGATTGCCTGTTAGCAAAGTGGTGCAGGAATTAGCAAACCTCGCAACATTTATAAACTGACTGTTAGGACAATCAGGATATTTTCTTTATTTTTTCTTCCATTAATTTTTTGCACATGAAGGAAGACCTTTTGCAATACATTTGGCAGTTTCAATATTTTAATAACTCACAACTGTTTACGTCTTCGGGTGAAGCGATTCAAATAATTAGTACAGGCACCCACAATACCAACCAGGGGACTGACTTCATTAATGCAAAAATTAAAATCGGCAAAACAATATGGGCAGGCAATGTGGAACTGCATATTAATTCATCTGATTGGGATATGCATCATCATTCAGGTGATCCAAATTATAACAACGTTATTCTCCATGTTGTATGGAATGACAATGCTATTGTAAAAGATGGGGGTGGCAATAATTTGCATACGCTCGAGCTAAAAAGCCGCGTTCCAAAATTGTTGCTTGAACGCTATAAGATGCTTATGGAGTCTTCACAATTTATCCCCTGCGAAAGCCAGTTGCAGCAAGTAAATGAGCTAATACTGGCCAACTGGAAACAAAGACTTGTTGCCGAAAGGTTAATTAGAAAATCAGCCAAGATACTGGCTATCTTAAAAGAAACTAATTCGCATTGGGAGGAAACTTTTTGGTGGCTGATTGCTGCCAACTTCGGATTAAAAGTTAATAGCGATTTATTTCAGCAAGTTGCAAAAATGCTGCCGGTATCAATTTTGGCAAAGCATAAAAACAGGATACAACAGGTTGAAGCTTTATTATTTGGTACAGCCGGATTATTGGAAAAAGAATTCCAGGAAAAATATCCGCAGATGCTTCAAAAAGAATTCTCGTTTTATCAAAAGAAATACAAATTAAAAACTATTAATGGTGAACTTTCTTTTTTAAGAATGCGCCCCGCAAATTTTCCTGCAATAAGGCTTGCGCAATTAGCTATGCTTATTCACGGGAGTGAGCATTTATTTTCTAAAATAAAAAATTCGTCGTCTCTAAAGGATGTGAAACAAATGCTTGAAGTGAGCGCCAACGATTACTGGCATTATCATTACATTTTCGACGAAATTTCAGATTATAAAGTGAAGACATTGGGAAAGCAAATGATTGATAACATTGTTATCAACACCATTATACCAGTCTTATTTACATATGGTCTGCATCATAATGAACCAGTGTATAAAGACAGAGCAATAAAATGGCTCGAAGAGATTTCTCCTGAAAAAAATAGTATCACATCAGGATTTGAAAAGCTAAATTTTCCAAATAAAAGTGCATTTGATTCTCAATCTTTTATTCAGCTTAAAAATGAATACTGTAATAAAAAACTTTGCCTGCACTGTGCCATCGGCAATTCATTGCTAAAAAGAAGTTTTAACGCAAACCAGTACCCTGTGAAGTGATAAAGTTTCCTTAAATCTGTGATATTTTAATCGTCAAAATCACTGTACTACTGACCCCAGTTGTAATTTATTATCACCTCAATTTCCGGAGAAATACTTTTCATAACCGGGCAATTGTTACCTGCAGCCTCCAGAATTTTTTGATCCCTTTCACTTCCATTGTTGGGCAATTGTACTTTAACTTCAACTTTGCCAACCCGGCGGGGATTGCTTAGCATATGCTTAGTTACCGCTGCTTTTGAATTGGCAATATCCACGTTTAATTCATTTGCTTTAATTCCCATTGTGGTAAGCATGCAAGTGGCGAGCGAAACACACAAAAGATCGGTTGGAGAAAATTTTTCGCCTTTGCCGCGGTTGTCTACAGGTGCATCAGTTTCTATTGTTGTTTTACTTTGAATGTGTTCAGCCTCACAACGTAGGTTTTCCGTATATACTATTGAAGCAGTCATTATGTATTTTTGTATAAATTTACATCCGTAACCATTAATTAATTACATGCGTAAAATTATTTTCCTGATTTTTATAATTTCTATTTCTTTCGGGGCCTCAGCACAGAAATCAAAAAAGCAACGCCAGGCTGAAAAAAAAGCAAGAATTAACAACATGGTGAAAGAAGAAGAAGAAGGTGTAATTGCATATAAGAAGAGTTTTTTATTCGGCGCTAAACTTATTAGTGACGGCTATGGAGCATTTTTTGAACTTGGGAGAGCGAGTTCTGTAAAAAAGGCAACTTTATTCCAGCTTGAAATCAGTGAGCGGAAAGCAATTAAAGAAGATAAGCAAAGTAATCAGTACATAAATTCGATTCCTTATGTATTCGGTAAGCAAAATTTCGTTTACCCGGTTAAACTCGGTGTTCAGCGGCAAGTGCTTCTTGGAAATAAATCGAATAAAAATGGCGTGAGTGTTACGGGGAATTATGGCGGTGGATTATCGCTGTCGTTCCTGCGGCCGTACTATGTACAGGTACAAAAGGGTAACGACTACGTTTATGTAAAATATGATTCAGAAGATAGCGCCCTGTTTTTAAACCAACCAGGTATTTTTGCGGGGCCTACATTTAGTAAAGGTTGGAGCGATATGACGGTAACGCCGGGTTTGTATGCTAAGGCTGCTGTACGTTTCGACTATGGAAGTTATAATGAGGTGATATCGGCAATTGAGGTAGGTATATCCGGGGAGTATTATTCAAAAAAAATTCCAATTCTTGTTTTAACTCCCAACAAATCATTTTTCTTTAGCGGCTACGTTTCTATTTTGTTTGGAAAAAGAAGATAGAGGCCGTTGAATTTAATTTTAACCATTTTAATTAAGGCAATAAAATAGTGATGAACGAAGAAATCATAACAGAACCTGGTTTACAAACTAAGAAGCCTTCATGGCTAAGGGTAAAGTTGCCGATTGGTGAAGAATATAAACACGTGAGAGGCCTCGTAGACCAGCATAAATTACATACAATTTGTGAAAGCGGTAATTGCCCAAACATGGGTGAATGCTGGGGCGAAGGCACTGCAACGTTTATGATATTAGGAAACATCTGTACCAGGAGTTGTGGCTTTTGTGCTGTTGCAACGGGCCGCCCGCTTGCTGTTGATTGGGATGAACCACAGCGTGTTGCAGAAGCTATTCATTTGATGAAAGTAAAGCATGCGGTTATTACCTCAGTTGACAGAGATGAAATTAAAGATGGCGGTTCTATCATCTGGTACAATACCATAAAAGCGGTTTATGCTTTAAATCCCACCACCACTTTAGAAACACTCATTCCCGATTTTAAAGCGGAAAAAGAAAACATTCAACGAATAACCGATGCGGCGCCCAATGTGGTGAGTCATAACATCGAGACGGTTGAGCGTTTAACCCGAACCGTTAGGATACAGGCAAAATACTGGCGCAGTATGGAAACGCTTAGAATATTAAAGCAAGGAGGCATGCGTACCAAAAGCGGTATTATGCTTGGCCTTGGAGAAGCAAGAGAAGAGGTAATACAAACCATGCGTGATCTTAGAGAAAGTGAGGTAGATGTAATTACGATCGGGCAATATCTTCAGCCATCAAAAAAACATTTGCCGGTTCACCGTTTTGTTCATCCCGATGAATTTGCAGAGTTTAGGCAAATTGGCTATGAGCTTGGGTTTGATTATGTTGAAAGCGGACCGTTAGTTCGTTCGTCTTATCACTCTGATAAACATGTGATAGCTGATTACGGAAGAAATAAATGGATGGAGGAAAAAGCATTGTAAATGGTGTTCGATATTTTTTAATTTTGAAATATGGGTATTGCAGATAAAATAATTCCACATTATACTTACGATGACTGGGTTCATTGGGAAGGCAAATGGGAATTAATTGAAGGCCATCCGATTGCTATGAGTCCTACACCTGTTCCTGCACATCAACGAGCGGCAGCGGAATTAATAACAGAATTAACTTTAGCACTGAGAAAATCTAAATGCAAAAAATGCAAAGTTTATGATTCTTTGGATTATAAAATTACAGACGATACTATCTTGGTTCCAGATGTGTTAATTATTTGTGGTGAGATAAAGAAAAAATATTTAGATTTTCCCCCATCACTTGTTGCAGAAATTTTATCTCCAGCAACGGCATTAAGAGACCGGCATACCAAGTATGAATTATACCAGCAAGAAGGCGTAAAATATTATCTTATCGTTGATGTTGATAAAAAAACTATTGAAGTGTTCATGCTTCAGAACGGGAAATATTCTCCACAGGAAATAAATAATTCCTATACATTTTATTTGAATGATGATTGTCCGATCACTCCGGACATTAGTAAGATATTTGACTAGCTTACACATCATTTATAAAATAAAATATCAGGCTTTTCAATTTTTCTTTATCTCGTAATTTCTAAAATTAAACATGGTAGTTTGAGTAAAAGTCTGCGTTCTTTTCTTATAGCCATAATTATTTAAAGTGAAAAAAAATGTTTTCCTGATTTATTTTATCATGATATGCTTAGTTTCAAATGCACAGTTAAGGTGGAAAAATTTAGATTCATTGTATCAGCCATTACCTGCATCAGTGCATATTTATAAATCTACTGATTCAATTGACGGTAAGCCCGATGTGGTCTATTATGCAATAGCAGACCTGAAAGACAAACACTTGAATTTTACTACCGATACAACTTATAAAAGAAGACTTACTCCTTCGCAATTTTTGAAAAAGATAATCATCCGCTTTTAGTAGTTAATGGTACATTTTTTTCTTTTGCAACTAATCAAAATTTAAATATTGTTGAAAAGAAGGCAAAACTTATTGGATACAATGTCCATTCAATTGCAGGGAAAAAGAGATGATACTTTGACTTATTATCATTCCTTTGATGGCGCCATTGGAATTACAAAAAACCGGACTGCAGATGTTGCATGGGTATATACTGATTCATCAAAAAAATATCCTTATGCAAGCGAATTTGCAATCCGATCCATGCACGATTCTGTTAGCTGAACATTCATTTGATTATATCGAATTGAATACGTCGATTGTTGCCGGAAGAGGGAGGCGGACTCAATTCCTTCATTTAAAAAATGGAAAATGAAAACTGCAATTGGTGGTGGCCCCGTACTCGTTCAAAATAACAAAGTACAAATCTCAAACAACGAAGAAAGAAAATTTGCAGGTAAAGCTATCAACGACAGGCATCCAAGAACAGCAATTGGATATACAAGCGATCATAAATTAATTATACTTGTTGCAGAAGGAAGAAGTGAAACAGCATCAGGACTTACATTAACACAGGAAGCCAAAATTCTTGTTGATCTCGGATGCAAAGAAGCATTAAATCTTGATGGGGGCGGAAGTACTTGCATGTTGGTTAACGGTAAACAAACTAACTCACCTTCAGACAAAGAAGGAGAGAGGCCCGTGCCGTCCGTTTTTCTGATTGAGAAAAAATAGTTACCCAACTGGCCAAAGGAATTGAACCTTATTAAATTCGTGCAATTTAAAATCGAGCTGAAATACTTTACTAATATTTTCGGGAGACAATACATCCGCAGGACTTCCACTTGCAAAAAGCCTTCCTCTATTCAGCAACAATATTTCGTCAGCATAATTCAGTGCCAGGTTAAGATCATGCAATACCGCAATAACAATTGTTCTTTCATTGAGAAATTGTTTTGCATGTTGCAGAAAATCGAATTGGTATTTTATATCAAGAGAAGAAATAGGTTCATCCAGCAATAATATTCTTGAACCATCCTGTGGCATTTTCCAAATCTGCGCTAGAACTCTCGCAAATTGTACTCTTTGCTTTTCGCCACCTGATAATGTCAAAAAATTTCTTTTTCTAAATGCATCCAAATCCTGCAATGCTATTGCTTCATTGCATATTTCGATATCTTCTTTTGTTGGATTTATTTTGAAATGCGGGTAGCGCCCCATCATAACAACTTCTTCAACCTCCATTGGGAAACTTATGTCAACCTGTTGCGATAGCACGGAGCGATATTTTGCGTACTCCTCTTTTTTATTATAATTAATTTTAGAAGTATTGTAATAAACTTCACCGACATCGGGGAGTAGGGACAAACTCAGAAGCTTCATCAGTGTTGATTTACCGGCACCGTTAGGTCCGCAAATCATATAACATTTCCCTGGAACAAATTTATAAGAGACGCTTTGCAACAACCATTTCTTTCCAACCGCATAGCCTGCGTTTCTTATTTCAAGCATACGAACCTCCTTTTTCCTGCAGTAAATTAAATTTCTTTAAAAGGAAAATAAAAACAGGCGCACCGGCTATTGAAGTAATAATGCCAATGGGAACTTCAGCGGGTGCCAGCAACAATCTCGCGCCCATATCCGCCACCGTTAGTATGATAGCTCCAACTATCATCGAAGCAGGAATTAGTTTTTTATTATCGCTTCCGATTAACAATCGAAGTATATGCGGCACAATCAATCCTATAAAACTTATAACGCCCACAAACGCTGTGGCAACAGCAACCATAGCGGTCGATAAGATCATAATTCTCCTCTTCAGCTTTTCTGGTTCTACACCAAGGTGAGCCGCTTCTTCTTCGCCAAGTATCAATGCATTCAATTGTTTCGAATACCGAAGGGATATAAGGAAAACTACAAGTGCAACACCCGACACGATGAAAACCTGCGTCCACGTTGCGCCGGAAAAAGTTCCAAGGTTCCAGAACGTTATGCTTCTTGCCTGCGGGTCTCTTGCAACATAGCTCATAAAACCTGTGCCGCTTAACCCAATTGCGTTTATGGCAATACCAACCAGCAATAAAGAGGTTACTGATATTTTTTTTTGTGATTTTGCTATTGAATAAACCAGAAACGTTGCCAGCAGTCCCCCACCAAATGCAAAGAGAGGAACAAGCAACGGGCCGGCAATACTTCTAATTTCATCATTCATTTGTATGGCAAATACAAAAACAATTGATGCGCCAAAAGCTGCTCCTGCACTGGTTCCTATTAAACCAGGTTCTACAATTGGATTCCTAAAAAGTCCTTGTAACAAAACACCGGATACTGATAATATTGCTCCGGTAACAGCGCATAGCAAAACCCTGGGTAGCCTTATCTGTAAAAAAACACCCTCGTAAATATTTGCCGGTTTCTTATTTTGAAATGCATGCAACAATGAAAAAAACATATCATGCACCGTTATAGAAACGGCACCGAATGCTATCGCACACAAAAGCGTTATCACAAGCAAAACGATTGTGACGGGAAAGAAAAACTTATTCTGTCGGAACATCGGCGTCTGGATAAAATAACTTCATTAGTTTCATGATATTCTCCCCGGTTCTTGGGCCAAAGTAAACAATATCGTGTTCTTCAAAACGATAAATGCGATTATTTTTTGCGGCGTTTGTTAGTGCTACGCCGGGAACTGCTTTAAAATTTTCAGCGCCACCCATCTTATCAAAGCCATAATCCGTTGCAATAATAATATCCGGATTGGCGGTGGCCATCGCTTCTGCACTTATCTGCCTTGCGCCTTTTGCATCATAGTGGCTCGCTTTACCGCCAGCTAATGCAATCATGTTATCGGGTATGCCACCTCTGCCACTCATTACAAAAAAGGAATTGCCGGCTCTTCCAAATTGAATAATCATAACCGTTGGCGTATCTTTTATTTTAATTAAGTGCAATGCGTCTTTAGCTTTTTGAAGATCGGTATCTAATTTTTTATTTAAAGAATCTGCTTTTTCGGGTACACCGAAAAAGTCAGCTAATTGTTTCAGTAATGATTCAGTGCTGTCAATAGTTCGTCCGCCCACGTATGCTTTTATTTTTAAACCTGATTTTTCCAGTTGAGGGAGCACATTTGCCGGCCCCATATCGTTGTCGTGCAATACAAGATCGGGTTTCATAGAGATAATTCCTTCGGCGCTCAGCATTCGGTGATAGCCCACTGTAGGTAATAGTTTGGCACTATCGGGATAGGTGCTGGACAAATCAACTGCTACAATATCGCGACCTTTACCGAGTGCAAAAATCATTTCGTTTAACTGCTTAGAGACGCAAACAATCCGTATTTCTTTTGTAGAATCGTTTTCCTTATTGCCAAATCTCCAGCAGGAAATTGTTACTAACGATATAGCAAAAACGAACAAAAGTTTTTTCATTAATAAGAATTTAAATATTAAAATAAACTACGGCAGCTATTCGCCGCCGTAGTGCCTTATAATAAAAAGGCCGGATTAAAAATTATATTTCAAATTGATTCCCCCATAATAGGTCGCTTTGAGTGGCCCGGGTAAATAAGCATCGGGTAATTGATTTACAAAAACAAAAATCGGGTATTGCGTTCCGCCGATGTTGTCAATTCCAAAATACAAGTTCAAACCGAAATGAGGGGATAGGCTGCGTTGAAAACCAATTTTTGCATTTAATAAACTATATGACGAAGTATTATTTAACCCGTCTGAAGTAATAGGAAATGCATCTTTGTAAGAATAAATAACATTCGCATATAATCCATATTTTAATAATAAGTCTAACCCGATATTTCCATTAAAAGGGCCAACACCTGCAACTTTCTTTCCGTCATAATTAATTGCAGAATCAAGGCCAGCCTTACTTTTCGTATGAAAGACATAATCAACGTACTTAAAATCGGAATAAGTAAAATTTGCAAATGGCCGAATCGATTGAAAGAAGCCATTGGCCGATTCGTAGACTGTATATTTTGCCAGGAATTCTATTCCTTTATCATTTTGTTTTCCGCCATTAACGACATAAGTATATAGTGTGGCCGTGCCAGCCTGGTTCAATACATTCATTGCAGTAAACTTATTTGAAAATGCTGCATCGAAAAATGCAAGCTGGTAACTGAGTTTACTGTTGAGCAGTGCGCCTTTAGTTCCCATTTCAAACTGGTTTCCTTTTTCAGGTTTCAAATTAGTATTTACAACGCCGGTACTTGGAATAAAGAAATAAGAACTGGTAGGAGCTTTATATGCTTTGCTGTAAGAACCATATAGTGAAAATTCTTTACTGAATACTTTATTCACTGCAAAGTGTGGTGAGAATAATCCATTGTAATTTTTAAAATAGGTTGTTGGCAGGGTACTATTAGCAACATAAAATCTGTTATTCAACTTAATGTTCATATTACTTAACCCGATACCAGCAGTAAAAGAAATATCGCGGGGAATTGCCAGGGACCATTCTGTAAAAAGAGAGGTAGTTCCTGTTTGGGTATACTGATTGCTTTTTGCAGCGGTAATAATATAATATCCGGTTGAGTCGGCTGGGTTTATTCCCATTCCATAACCTATGGTCTGTGCATTTTGATGTTGTATTTCAACGCCGGTAATTCCACTTAAACTAAAACCTTCCTTCATAGAAAATTTTGTATCAAAAGTGGAACGAAGCCCGTAATTCACTGGATCTTTATCCGTCCATCCTGCGGCAGAACTTGAATTGTTAGTTACACCCGAACCGTAAACCGTTGTTGTGTTGGAGATATGACTACTAAAATTATAAGTATGGCTTAGTCCTGCCCTGATGCTGATAATTTCCGAATGTCCGTTTCTGATTATGTAATCAGGATTACCTGAATAATCTTTATTCGCATATTGTGTTAATGTTAGTTCACCGGATCTTTGATCATAACTGTTACTATACCCGAAATAAGTACTGATCGATTGCTTGTCGTTAATTTTAAATTCACCGGCAACATTCACGAAATCTTTATGAGAAGCATTATGAATTAAATAACCATTTGTTTGCTGATGTCCATAATTCACCAGCAACGAAGAATTTTCTTTACCCATTTCAAAATGCGTTGTGTATCGTTGCAATCCATAACTCCCTATTAAAACATCCTGGCTTATTGAAGTTTTTCCTTTCTCTGGTTTAATCGTTTTTAGATTCACAACGCCGGCAATTGCCAGGCCATACAATGTTCCTGAAGGTCCTTTAGCAACTTCCACATCACCCACAGAACCAAAATCTATATCATCCAAAAGTGTAATTCCCTCCGCATCAGTAATAGGAATTCCATTTAAATAAACTTTATAACCTTGTCCATCGAAGTTGCTGCTGATACGGCCTGTGCCACCGCTTCCGCCGCCATATCCTCTTATGTTGAATTGTTGTCCGCCGGAAACAGATCTTCTTTGCAAAGTAACTCCGGGAATGTTTTCATTGATTGCATCATCAAGATATAAACCAAGTCCACGCTTTAATTCCGGCGTACCTAATTTAGTAATGGACGATGGCTGATACAGAAGTGATTTATTTAGATTAGCCGTAGCCGTTATGTCCACTTCCTCAAGATTTTTATTAGATGGAATAAGAGCAATGTTTAAAAAATCATCACAGTTTTTTATGGCTACCCTATAAGTTTCGTAGCCGATGTATGAAATAGTTAGCGTTGCGGGCTTACTGCATTCGATGGAAAATGTTCCGTCTTTATCCGTCGCAGTGCCTTTACCTTCATAAGACACCGACGCACCGTAAAGCGGGCTGTTATTATTAGCGTCAAATACTTTTCCTCTCAATGTTTGAGCAAATAACTGAGTACTGCATATTATCGAAACTATGAGAAACCATTGTTTCATTTTATTTAGTTTAACGGTTAGATTGATAAATTTTTCTTTTTCAACACCTAAAGCATTTCTTAAAAATTCAATGCATTAAAGTTGTATAAGAAAAATTGCATGTTGAAGAATACATGTTTTACCAGGAAATTTCTTTAACTAAAAAATCGCCGGTACGGATGTACATTTTTGAATATGTTATCCAACAAGATTCTTGGGAGGTGGAGATGATATAGAAAGAAAAGGTGACGGCAGATTATTTATGTTGTAGGTTTTATAGGGAATTCTCCAATCGCCGTTAGTACGAAAAAGTACACTTGTTTTTTTAGCATCATTGGTAAAATGGTCGAGGCGAAATTTAAAAATGGGTAGTTGCTTTCCAATGGGATTATTTCCTGTGTCCAATATCTGTGCAATAAAAATTTCATTTAAATGATCTTCATCTTTATCGGAAATGCAGGTGAGATAGATAGTGTCGCCTATATTCTTTTTATTAATTACGTCATACATCTGTTGTTTGTATTCAAATTCATTTTCGCCGTCATCATCAAAAACTAAATCCGGATTTGTTGTAAGATCTGATTTTGAAAAAGCAAAATTCATGATTCTGTCATTTTCAAAACTCGTGTTTGAAATTATTGCCCGTTGCGAATCGCGAATGCATTGTAAACTGAGATACCAGGCAACATAAAAGCCGCTGCCACACAGCACCATTACCAGGAATATAAATATCGCACCAATTTTTTTCACAGTGGAGTTTTTTCGCAGAACGCAAGATAACAAGGAAAGATGAAATAAGTTATATTGATTGCTACCTGCTGATTCCGGCAACTCAATTATTTTGTTGCCTCAGGCTTAATTTCCCAAACCAATGCGCTGGCTCCTAAAATGGCCGCGTCAGATTCTTTCAATTCACTAAATAATAATTTCACTTTATTCTGAAATATTGGAAGTAGATTTTTTTCCATACTTTTTTTAACAGGATCCATTAACAACTTTCCGGCTTTGCATACGCCACCAAATAATATAATTGCTTCGGGAGATGAAAACATTACAAAATTAGCCAGGGCTTCACCAAGTATTTGTCCTGTATATTTAAATACATCCTTGGCAATTTTATCGCCTTTTACTGCAGCCTCAAATACTGCTTTTGAATCAAGTTTTTTGTCCGATAGTTTTCTTAAGATGCTTTTTTCTTTTGGTTTCTCTTTGAGCATCTCTTTGGCAGTAAGCGAAATACCTGTTGCGGAGGCATAAGTTTCTAAAGAGCCACGCATGCCCGTACCCGGATGCAAGCGACCCTTTGGACGTATGATTGTATGGCCAAGTTCACCGGCAAATCCATCATGGCCTAAAATTAATTGACCGTTAGCTATGATGCCACTTCCTACACCGGTACCCAATGTTATCATTATAAAGTCGTGCATTCCCCTGGCAGCGCCATACATCATCTCACCAACTGCTGCTGCATTGGCATCGTTAGTTAAAGTACATGGCTTATTGAATTTATCTGATATAAGTTTTGCAAGAGGAATAATACCCCGCCATAATAAATTAGGCGCATACTCGATAGTTCCATTGTAATAATTTCCATTGGGAGCACCAACGCCAATCCCTTTGATTAATTCCTCGCCTCCGATCTCCTTTATTGCCGGTTGCATTTCATCATACAATTCGTCAATAAATTTATTTACATCAACATGTTTATTCGTCGGTAAATTTCCCCGGTTAGAGATTTCACCCCGATGGTTTACAATTCCAAATTTTGCTGTCGTTCCTCCAACGTCAATTCCAATAGCATATTCCAATGGTGATTCCATATTTAAATTATTCAGTTTTTTATTACAAATTATGTCGTTGCTCCTTCGAATGCACCCTCCGGTGCACTGGCTTCGGCACTTTCGTCAATTGCTGTATCATAGTCAATGCCTTGTCTTTTTAAAATTCCTTTTACGATAAACGCAAATAAAGCAATATAAGCAAAGCATACTAACGGTACCCAGTAAGACTGATGAATTCCATATCCGACAACATCGCTTCTTGCCTGCAGGAAATCTGCGAGTTTCCCCTGGATAGGTGGAATGATGCCGCCACCCAATATCATCATTATTAAAAATGCAGCACCCTGGGTTGTATATTTCCCCAGCCCTGCGATGGACAGTGCGAATATAGACGGCCACATAATGGAACAAAAAAGGCCACCACTGAGAAATGCATAAATAGCTATTGTGCCGGTGTTGAACAATCCTATTAACATTGCCACCATCCCAAGTAATCCAAATATCAGCAGGGTGCGGGCGGGCTTATTGTTACTGATGTAAAAAGCGATGATTTGCACAAACACGCAAATGATATAATAATACAAAATCTGCACATTATATTTCGAAAGTGCATTTACAGCAAGTACGATTCCAAAAGCCACCAGCGGCACAACGAACATCAAAATTTTCTTTGTGCTTTCTTTGAATTCAAACGCCGAAATGGATCCAACCCATCTGCCTATCATTAAACTTCCCCAATACATGGAAATAAAAACACCCGCTTCCGAAGATTGATATCCTCCAAATTGAGGCTGCTTCAATAGTTCGCTTATATTACTTACGTTAGTTACTTCCACGCCTACATATACAAACAATGCGAGCATGCCAAGTACAAGTTGCGGATATTTCATTGCTCCCCATCCATCCGGACTTTTTTTAGCACTCATATTACTTATTAGCAATCCTAAAACTACAATTGCCAACGCTCCGAATAACCATCTCAACCTGTAAGTTTCAAGTGGTGTTTTAATGGTGTCGATTTCGGCGACCTGTGATTTAATAGATTCACGGACTTGCAGGATTTCTGCATTGAGAGCAGGAACATCGGCGGCAGCGGCTTTCCCCATAACAGTTACCAAAGAATCAATTCGTTTTGTTTGAGGTTCAATAACACTGGTAAGAGCCGTTATCTTTTTTGCATCTGCACTCAGGTAACTTTTGAAAACCGGAACAAACATAATGATAAGCAAGCCAGTCATTATAAGCAATGAGTATAATGCCTTGTTGGCCGGTTCAGTTTTTTCGGTTGAAATACCGGCTGGAACTTTTTTGGAAAAATTAAAAAGCGCAGCAGCGGCTAAAAACAAAATTCCAACACCCGTATATAAAATAATTACTTTACTAAGGCTGAGCGAAGCAATCTTCTCATCAGGAATTGCTGCCGTTGTACCGAACAGTGCGAAGGCAACAATCAAAGGCCCTATCATGGTTCCGAACGAATTAATACCTCCGCCAAGATTCACCCTGCTGGTACCGGTAGAAGGATCTCCCAATGAAATTGCGAAAGGTTGCGCTGCTGTTTGTTGCAAAGAAAACCCAAGCGCCACAATAAAAAGTCCAATCAATATTCCTGTGAAAGTATTTTCGTTTACGGCTACAATTACAGCAACAGCTCCAAGGGCGGAAAAGAGTAATCCATACACGATACTTTTTTTATATCCCCATTTAGCAACAAGGTCTTTGCCACCAAATGAACCGTAAGCAAATAATGCAAGAGCGCCGAGGTAATAGGCAAGATAAAAGGCGAAATCAATCAACTGGCTTTGAAACTGGTCGAGATGAAAATAATGTTTGCAAAAAGGAATAAACACACTATCACCTGCTGCAATAAATCCCCAAAAGAAGAATACCGTTACTAACGTACTTAAAGCTCCATAGTTAGTTGGCTGAAATTTACCGCCGGTTGCTTTTGGAGCTGAATAATTCATTGTGGGAGTGGCCATCGTATATTTTTTTTAAAAATGAAAGTAGGGGAATTTTTTCAAGGTATGAATTTTCATTAATAATTTTTTAATAAGAAAATCATTGTTACTTTGAAGAATATATTTTTACGGTATGGAAATTATTCATATAAGTGCGGAATGTTATCCTGTTGCTAAAGCAGGTGGTCTCGGTGATGTTGTTGGTGCCTTGCCAAAATATCAAAATAGTCTTGGTCACATCGCAAAGGTAGTAATGCCAATGTATAAGACAAGATTCCTTTACGAAAATAGTTTTGAAGTAGTACACAAAGGCGCCTTCGGTCTTGCGAACTATTGGTTTGACTATACAATAATTAAAGAGGCCAATAATGTTACTGGGTTTGATCTTTATCTTGTTGATATTTATGGAATACTTGACCGGGACAAAATCTATGGGTATGATGACGACTCGCTGCGCTTTACTGCTTTCCAGGTTGCCGTCGTAGATTGGATAAGTAAATGGGAGCATCATCCTGACATTGTGCATGTACACGACCACCAGGCGGCGTTGATTCCATTTATGATGCAGCATTGTTATGCATACAAAAATCTATCTCATATTAAAACAATACTCACCATTCACAATGCACAGTACCAGGGCTGGATGGGATGGGACAAGTCAAATTACATTCCTCACTGGGATCCGTGGAAGAGAGGCTTACTGGAATGGGGAGACGCAATTAATCCGCTTGCGAGTGGAATAAAATGCGCTGCAAAAGTTTCTACCGTTAGTCCGGGTTACCTCCAGGAACTACGATATGAAGCTAACGGCCTCGAAAAATTATTTGAATACGAAAAAGGAAAATGTTATGGAATTTTAAATGGCATTGATAATGATGTTTGGAATCCTGAGAATGATGTTTACATTGAAGAAAACTTTGGAGTGGAAGATTTTGAAAATAAAAAGTCAGCCAATAAAAAAGTATTGTGCGACCAGTTTAACCTTGATGAAAATAAACCACTAATTGTTTTTATTGGAAGATTGGTTGGAGAGAAAGCGGCCGATCTGCTGCCATCCGCAATAAGCGATTGCATTTACCACATGGAAGGAAGAATGAATTTTTTGATTTTAGGAAGCGGTGAACATTGGGTTGAACAACAACTTCAAAATTTAAGAAGCCATTTCTTTGGTTATTATAATTCACAAATTGGTTATAACGAAAAGTTGAGCCACCAGATGTACGCAGGTGCTGATTTTTTATTAATGCCCAGCAGGGTAGAGCCATGCGGGCTTAA
This sequence comes from uncultured Chitinophagaceae bacterium, assembly GCA_963792025.1. GTDB lineage: Bacteria > Bacteroidota > Bacteroidia > Chitinophagales > Chitinophagaceae > Ginsengibacter. The sequence continues at coordinate 104,911 of CAWBUS010000002.1, forward strand.
CCAGATGTATGCGATGCGGTACGGAACGATTCCGATTGTTAGAAATACCGGCGGCTTAAAAGACACGGTAAAAGACTTTGGCGAGCAAGGTGGATATGGAATTTGTTTTGATAATGCCACGGTTTGGGACATCAGTTATTCAGTGCACCGGGCTATACAGTTGTACGACCAACAGGAACGGGTAAACGAAATTAGAAAGCAAATAATGGAGATTGATAATAGCTGGGAAAAGAGCGCCCGGATTTATATTAATCTTTACAACTCGTAAAGTAGACAGATTGCTCTGACGTAACTTGATAAATCCAAAAGAGAAATTTCGATTGCAGCGTTCACCAGGTATTTTTGAAATAATTATAATACATTTAATAAACCAATTAAAATAACTTTTAACTTCTAAATTTTATACTATGTGGATCAGTAAATCATTAGTTGCAGTAATACTTGGTGGTGGCGCAGGCACACGACTTTATCCATTAACCGCCAGCAGGAGCAAGCCCGCAGTGCCCATTGCAGGAAAATACAGGTTGGTGGATATTCCCATTTCCAACTGTATCAATTCCAACATTAACCGGATGTTTGTGCTTACGCAGTACAACTCTGCTTCACTGAATAAGCATATAAAAAACACCTACCAGTTTAGTGCTTTCAGTACCGGCTTTGTAGATATTATGGCGGCCGAACAAACTCCGGATAATCCTAAATGGTTCCAGGGCACTGCGGATGCCGTGAGACAATCTTTGCGTCACATTCAAAATAATGAATTTGATCATGTTCTGATTCTCTCCGGCGATCAATTATATCAAATGGACTTTGGAAATATGTTTCGCACACACGAAAAAAATGGCGCAGATATTACCATCGCAACCATTCCGGTTACCGAAAAAGAGGCAACTGAATTCGGTATCTTAAAGTCTGATGAAGACCACAAGATTACTTCGTTTATAGAAAAGCCAGGATATGATAAACTTCCCGAATGGCTAAGCGATACCGGGGCAACGATGCAAGGCCTCGGCAGAAATTACCTGGCATCAATGGGTATTTATCTTTTTAAACGCGAAGTACTCTTTGCGTTATTAAACGACCAGGTTAAAGAAGCAACTGATTTCGGCAAAGAAATTATTCCTCATTGCATAAAAGGTCATAGAGTCTTTAGTTACCAGTATGATGGTTACTGGACGGATATTGGAAACATCTCTTCATTCTTCGAGGCTAACCTGGCGTTAACACAGGATATTCCGCCCTTTAATTTTTTCGATAATGAAAAGAAAGTGTATAGCCGTGCGAGAATGCTTCCTCCTGCAAAAATCAGCGGTTCTACATTAAAAAATACATTGGCTGCTGATGGCTGCATCATTTTTGCGGAGAGAATTGAAAACTGTATTATCGGTATAAGAATGAGGATCGGCTTTGGTTCCGTAATCGAGGATTGTTATTTAATGGGAAGCGACTATTACGAAACATTGGAGGAAATGGCATTTGAGGCTGAAAAAGGAATACCTAAAATAGGCATAGGCGATAATTGTTTTATTAAGAATGCGATTGTAGATAAAAATTGTCGAATAGGCAACAACGTTAGGATTAACGGAGGTACCCATTTGCCCAACAGCGACCACGATTTATATGTTGTAAAAGATGGTATAGTTGTGGTGAAGAAGAGTGCAATAGTTCCGGATGGCTTCACACTTGGATAAATAAATTTTGCTGCTTCTTTAATTGTCGTATTTTTATGAATGTGTAATAATTACACATTCTATTTACTAAACGATTGCTATGTCATCTCAACTAACATTGCCCCAGCCAAGGCTCACTTTCAAGCAGATTCTAAACATGAGTTTTGGTTTTTTTGGAATTCAATTTGGGTTTGCTTTGCAGAATGCCAATGTATCCAGGATCTTTCAAACACTGGGCGCTAACATTGATAAAATAGGGTTTTTATGGGTTGCTGCGCCGCTAACAGGTTTGTTAGTTCAACCGATAATCGGTTATTTAAGCGACCGTACCTGGCATCCAAGATGGGGAAGAAGAAGACCTTTCTTTTTTATAGGAGCGGTGCTTGCATCGTTCGCACTATTTTTGATGCCACAGGCTACCATGCTTTGGATGGCGGCTTTATTACTTTGGATATTGGATGCGTCTATCAATATTTCAATGGAACCTTTCAGAGCATTTGTTGGAGATAAATTACCTTCCTCTCAAAGAACAACAGGTTTTGCAACACAAACTTTTTTTATCGGATTAGGTGCGGTAATAGCTTCATTACTTCCGTATATTTTTACCAATTTGTTTCACATGAGTAACACCGCTCCCGCAGGACAAATTGGGGATTCAGTAAAATATTCATTTTATATCGGAGCTATAGTTTTTATTGCTTCAGTATTATGGACTGTACTAACAACAAATGAATTTCCTCCTGAAAACATTGAAACATGGGAAGAAGAAAAACTTCGAACAAAAGGTTTAATGAAGGGACTTGCGGAAATCACTAAAGGAATTTTTTCTATGCCGGCAACAATGCTGCAGTTGGCAATTGTACAATTCTTCACATGGTTTGCTTTCTTTTCGATGTGGATTTATACAACGCCTGCGATTGCTCAAAATGCCTATGGAACAGTTGATACTACTTCAAAAGCATACCAGGATGCAGGTGACTGGGTTGGCGTTATGTTTTTCGTTTATAGTGCCGTGTCAGCAATCACCGCATTTTTGTTACCTGTATTGGCTAAACGGATTGGAAGAAAATATACCCACATGCTTTGCCTGGTAATTGGAGGTATTGGGTTTTTATCACTAATCTTAATAAAATCGCATAACCTTCTTTTAATTCCAATGATCGCAATAGGGCTTGCATGGTCATCTACCTTGACGATACCCTATGCGATTTTAGCGGGCGCTTTGCCTGCCAATAAAATGGGATTCTATATGGGTGTATTTAATTTTTTTATTGTTATTCCTCAACTGGTAGCTTCAGCTATTCTTGGCTTTGTAATAAAAGATATGTTTCACGAACAGGGAATTTACGCGTTAGTAATAGGCGGTATATCTATGATAATTGCGGGCTTTCTGAACTTTATTGTAAAGGATAAAGATGTTCCGGTTCAGGAAATGACGCCATTGCAAATTGTTGAATAGTTTAAGTTTTGAAAAGAGAAAATAAATTTTTACTTATTCAAATCCTTTGTCAATGAAGAAGCTTTCATTTATTTTGATTTTTAATCTTGCAGTTTTAGTTGTCGCATTTTCACAAACTGAAGCTATAAAATGTTACCCAACCAACTGGTGGGTCGGCATGAAGTGGAATAAGATTCAAATTATGGTGCACGGTGATAAAGTTGCCGATCATTTTCCTATGATAAAAATGGCGCCATCTGGAGTAAAACTGGCAACAGGTGTATACCTAACCAAAATTAATCGCGTTGAAAATCCCAATTATGTTTTTCTTGATCTCACAATAACCAAAGATGCAAGGCCAGGCAAATTCTCGTTTCCGTTTTTGAAAGATATCAATCTGCAATACGAATTGAAAGCCAGAAGGAAGGGTAACGGTACAGTGTATGCGCAGGGAGTTACTTCAAAAGATTTTATTTATCTCATCATGCCGGATCGATTTAGCGACGGCGATTCAACTAATGATCGGGTTGCAGGAATGAGGGACCAAAGCCTTGGCAGGGATTCCGTTTACTACCGGCATGGAGGCGATCTTAAAGGAATTGAAAATCATCTTGATTACCTGCAATCACTTGGTATAACCACTCTATGGTTAACGCCGGTTATTGAAAATGATATGCCGAACCGTACGGAACATGGGTATGCATTTACAGATCATTATACAATCGATCCAAGACTCGGCGGTGAAAAAAGTTACCATAAACTTATAAATGCTGTGCATGCGAGGAAAATGAAAATTATCCAGGACGCTGTTTATAATCATGTCGGACTATACCATTTTACCGTTCAGGATATGCCCATGAAAGATTGGCTGCATCAATGGCCTTCTTATACGAATACCAATGCCAAAGACCAAACCATATTTGATCCATACGCCAGTGCCATTGATAAAAAGATTATGCAGGATGGATGGTTTACACGCCAGATGCCTGATCTTAACGAAAGCAATCCTTATGTAGCCAACTTTCTAATTCAACATGCATTATGGACAGTTGAAAATTTCGGAGTGGACGGATGGCGTATTGATACGTATCCTTACAACGACCTAACGTTTATGAATAGGTGTAATAAGGCACTTGTGGACGAGTATCCATATATAACGATGTTTGGTGAAACGTGGGTTCATGGCGTTCCAAACCAAAGTTATTTTGCTCAAAACAATTACAATATTCCCTTCAAAAGTAACCTGCAGGCAACTTGTGATTTCCAGGCGTTATGGGGAATCACGGATGCCATGACCAGGGATTTTGGCTGGACGGATGGTGTAAATAATCTGTATACAACACTTGCCCAGGATTTTGTTTATAAAAATCCAACCCGTGAAGTAATATTTCTGGATAACCACGATATGTCACGTTTCTTTTCAGTAGTTAAAGAAGACGTTGTGAAATATAAATCGGCAATAACCTGGCTACTAACGTGCAGGGGTATCCCGGAAATATATTATGGCGACGAGATAGGCGTTACGGGTGTTACTTCGCCAAACGACGGACACGTAAGATTGGATTTCCCCGGTGGATGGCCTTCTGATTCTTCGAATAAATTTTTAGCCGTCGATCGCAATCCACAGGAAGAAGGTATCTGGAACTACTATGCAAAGCTTGCGAATTTTCGCAAAGCATCGTCCGCGTTAACAACCGGTAAAATGATGCAGTATATTCCAAAGGATAGCGTTTACGTATATTTCAGGTATAGCAACACCCAAACAGTAATGGTAGTTATGAATACAGGTAAAGAACAAAAAATTATTCAGCCTTCAGACTATGCCGAGAGAACTAACGGTTTCTCAAAGACGAAAAATATTATAACAGGAGCGGTAGCAGATTTGAAAGATTTTTCTGTTGATGCAAAGGCAAGCGGAGCCTGGGAATTGATCAAATAAAACAAACGGCTACAACATAAATCCCCATATATACCTAGCTTTCTGCTGTCTTTCCTCATCATCGTCCGGAATCCAATCTTTGAAGCGGTCTTCCAGCGTGGTTTCCAGAAATTTCATATCGTAGTTCTTTTTAGCAGCAACCGGTTTAATTGTGCTTTCACTAACACCATCAATCATAACTTTCGTAGCAATCCACGAGGTATACAATCTTGGAATCGTTACGCCTAATATCATTCCAGGCAAACCATTTATCGAACAAGGGCCACCCGAAATCATAATTTCATCAGTGTAGAAAGCAAACACATAAACACTGTCGAATATAACAGCAACTGCTTTTCTGCAATTGAAACCTGCAATAACCCTATTATCAGCAGTAATTCTCCAATGTAGTTTTGGAATGGAATCTTCGATATTAATAGGATTGCCAAAAATCGATTTTTGATTGTCGTACGTCCCTGAATTGTAATCATAATACCAAACATTATCCTCATCGCCTCTTTTCAGCCACGTTGGTATTTTTTTTGATTCATCGCTCCAGTGATCAAATTTATAAATGCTTTTATTATTAGCGAAAGTAAAATTGAAATATCCTGTCTTAAACTGCGGCAACTGATCTTTAATCATGTCTTCAAAAGTGCCATTTCCCATGGTTTTCTGAATGTTCGATTTCACCTCGTATTCAATTATTGCTTTGCTTATAAATTGTTGCGCATTTACGTTAGCAATGGAAAATAGCAGGATACATAAAAAATATATTTTAGTTTTCATAACATGCATTTTTAAATATTCTATTTTGCTTTTGATGCTTTGTTCTTGAAGTCCCATTCAAATCCGATCATAAAATATCTCTTCAATCTATCGTTGGTTACCTGCGTGTATGTGTTGCTGTAGAAACTTCTGTCAATGCCAATATTCTGATTTAAGATATCACGTACTCCTATATACGCAGTAAATTCATCACTATGAAAAGTACGTTGCAGCCTGGCGCCCCAAAGGCTTTGGCTAAGATTAGTATTGATTTGCGGTGTTTTTTGCCGTGATAAATACTGGAAATCTGAAATTAAAGACCAAACTTTTTTATAATACATTGTTGCATTTAAAGACAGGGTATTGGTGTTATAATGAATTTTAGTGCCGTTTTGAGAAGTAGTATTTACATTATAACTAAACTCATCGCTTATTGAAAAATCGTATTTCTTTTCTTTTGCCTTATTCATTTGGGCGTATACGCCTGGTGTTGCTGTTTTGGAATAGCTCTTTTCGTTATTAATAATATCAGCGTATTTCGAATAACTCAATCGCGGACCTACCCAAACCCTGGTATCGATTTTCTTTATTTTAAAATTAAGGCCACCGTAAAATTGCAAAGAGATATTGCCATTGGTGTTTATAGGTTGTGTAATGGTTTTGCCTGAATCAACATTAATCGTTCTGTTATTAGTAATAGAATTGCTGGTCACCGTAGCATATAAGCCTTCGTACATACCAAAGTCCTTAAGAAAATTATAACTATTATGCGATAAATTGAACTGGTTGGTAAAAGACGGTTTTAAATCCGGGTTACCAATGTATTGATTGAAATAGTCGTTATTATTTCTTAAAGGCTGTAACTGGTTAATGGTTGGCTGCACAGTTCTTCCGGTATAGTTGAAACGTATGTTATGGTTGGCTTTATAAGTATAGTTTACATTGGCTGTTGGATAAAAATTTACATAATTCCTTTTATAGTCTTTATTAAAAGTGAGATCCTTTAAATCGAAATTTGTAAAACCGAAACCCGAGCCGATGTTTATCTTGAGTTTTTTATTCGCAAAGTTTAATCTTGCTGACGGAATGTTTTGAACAATATTCTGTTTAAACTGGTTGGATAAGGAATCTACTAATACGTCATACTTATTTGAAAATGGCGTATAGCTATAAGTAAGCTGGTTGTTGGTTCCGTAATTATAGGAAAGCTGGTACGCCAACTCCAATGAATATTCTTTAGATAACGGTTCAGTATAAACGATTTTTGCCGAAAGGTTTGTCGTGGAAGTGCTATAAGTTTTCATCTGGTTCAAATCCTGGCTGCTGGCGGGTGATCCGTCAAAATATGCCTGGTTAAACGACCTTAAAAAGTTGGTTCCTTTGTTATTCAAGACATTCCAATCCCCGGAAAAGGTCAACGTTCTCCTGCTTTTATGAAATTTATGCCTGAAAAGAATATTGCCCGATTCAGCGTATTTATCGCTTTTCGTTTGCAAATTACTTTGGCTGGTGTTCTTTAATGCTCCCGTATTTCCGGTAGTTGCTGATACGATTGAATCCTCCCGTTCCGTATGATAATAATTATTGTTCGCGGTAATTTTTAATGAATTTGATGTATCAAATTTAATATCAAGGATACCTCGTGTTTTAAAATTGTACCGGTCTACAGCGTTGATCTCTCTTGCATCTGAATTCAATACTGAATCACCCACCTGCGTTTGAGTGATTGTTTGTTTATGATTGGTATATTGCTGCCGGTTAAATTTTGGAGAAAAGTTTAAATTATATTTATCATCCCATTTGTTGCTGTATTGTACCCCTGCATTTGTATTTGTAATGAAACCATTTTGCGGATCAACATATGCTTCTCCATCATCTACTCCCGTCCATTGAAAGTTTACGTTGCCATCATCTTCTACGTTAAGACTTATATTGTCATTGCCACCATACTTTTGTTCATCCTGCCAGCTAAGTCCATCCTGGCCTGTATTACCACCTAACAGGAAACCTGATAATTTTCGCTTGCCCCGAAATGAACTGAATAATAAGTTACCGTTATACCGGTTTTCATTGTTCTGTTGTGTGCCGCCAGATAAATCCACTTTTCCAAAGTATCCGTGTTTGGCATTATCTTTTAATTTAAGGTTGATGGTCTTTTGCGTTTTACCATCATCTATTCCTGTAAACTCTGCCTGGTCACTTTTTTTATCAAACACCTGCACTTCCTTGACTGCATCCGCTCTTAAATTTTTTACCGCCATACCGGGATCATCACCGAAAAACTCTTCACCATCTACCAAAACCTTTTGCACGGTTTCTCCCATGGCAGTTATTTTACCATCCTTATCAACCTGTATTCCGGGCAGTTTTTTCAATAACTCGCCAACATTAGCATTGGCGCTCACTTTAAAGCTATCAGCGGTGTAAACTGTTGTATCGCCTTTAATGCGAAACCCGGAGCCTGACTTTACGATTACCTCCTGTAATAATTTAGCCTTTGACAAAAGATTTAATTCAGGAAGTTCAATATCACTTGTGACCTGAATATCGTCGAGCAAGTCGGCGAAATACGGATGAGTCGTCATTAAAATATAATTGCCATGCTTCACATCGTTAAAGGTAAATTTCCCTGATGCGTCGGTCCTGGTGAACTTATAAAGAATGGAATCCTTTGGTGTCAATAATGCTACGACAGAGTTATGCACAGGTTTCTTTTCATCTGCATTAGATACAGAGCCGGTTACTTTTGATGATTGTGCTATTAAACTTAATGTTGCGAACAACCCGGTAATGAGTAGAATTAGTTTTTTCATAAACGGAAGTTTTTGGGTGGGGTTGCAACTAGAGAAACAAAAATGAATTAATTTATTTGTAATAACTTAAACGCTAATCTTAAATTTACGTTAAACCAAAAATGAGCGTTGATGCGGATTGCATTTAATTTTAAATTATGAATGGCAGAAATAAATTTACAGGCGGGAAAAAATAATCGAATTAAAATGACCAAACAAAAGAAATACGAAGAAGAATTTTTTGTGGATAGCAGCAAGCTTGTTTGGAATTATTCTCTTTTTACAGACGAAGACCTGGAAAATTTTAGAAACGGGACACATTATAGCTTATACAAAAAGTTTGGTTCGCATCCGGTAAAAGTTTTAGAAAAAGAGGGATTCTATTTTTCAGTATGGGCGCCCAATGCAACGAAGGTAAACGTAATTGGAGATTTTAATAATTGGAACAATGAATCACATCCATTATTTGTGCGGCTGGATAAATCAGGTATATGGGAAGGTTTTATTCCCGACGTAAGCGAATACTCGTCTTATAAATATTTTATCGAAGGATTCGGAGGTGCCAAACTTTACAAAGGCGATCCCTATGCAAACTATTGGGAAGTACGACCCGGCACTGCTTCTAAAACAGTAAATCTTGCTCATGAATGGACGGATGACGAATGGATGCAAAAACGAAAGAAGCGTAATGATCTTAACGCTCCGTGGAGTATTTACGAAGTACATCTTGCAAGTTGGATGAGGCCATTTCCTTTCAGCGAAAAATCATTAAACTCCTACCGCGAGCAGGCGAAACTGTTAGTACCCTACGTAAAGAAAATGGGATTTACACATGTTGAGCTAATGCCTGTAATGGAGTTTCCCTTCGATGGCAGTTGGGGATACCAGGGAACGGGTTATTTTGCACCAACCTCACGTTTTGGCATACCCGAAGAATTTATGGAGATGATTGAAGCTTTTCACAACGAAGATATCGGAGTGATACTTGATTGGGTTCCTTCTCATTTTCCGTATGATGAATTCGGGCTTTTTAAGTTTGATGGTGCGCATACGTACGAATATGCTGATATGAGAAAAGGCTTTCACCCGGACTGGAACTCGTATATCTTTAATTATAAGAGGGCCGAAGTAAGGTCTTTTCTAATTAGCAGCGCCCGTTTTTGGTTCGATAAATTTCATATTGATGGAATACGGGTTGATGCAGTAAGCTCTATGCTCAAGCTAAATTATTCAAGAGAAGAAGGGGAGTGGGAACCAAATGAATTTGGCGGCAATGGAAACATCGAAGCAATTGCTTTTATTAAAAATCTAAACGAGATGATATACCGGGATTTTCCTGATGTGCAAACTATTGCTGAGGAATCTACAGACTGGCCGGGAGTTTCAAATCCAACCTTTGCAGGTGGACTTGGATTTGGAATGAAATGGATGATGGGATGGATGCACGATACACTGGATTATTTTAAAATGGATCCACTGTTTCGTAAAGATCACCAGGATAAATTTACTTTCAGCATGATGTATTTTTATGATGAAAATTTTATGCTGCCGCTTAGCCACGATGAAGTGGTACATGGTAAATCTCCCATGATCTACAAAATGCCTGGCGATGAATGGCAAAAATTTGCCAATCTCAGGTTGTTATATGCTTACATGTATACGCACCCGGGCGGTAAATTGCTTTTTATGGGGAATGAATTTGCACAAACTTCCGAATGGAATTACCAGGCAGAGTTAGACTGGCATTTACTCGTTCATGAACCACATCAAAAAATGCAGGACTGCGTTGCGGCGCTTAATAAACTTTATAGCAGTAATCCAGCTATGTATGAATGCCAGTTTGATGAAGAAGGGTTTGAGTGGATTGATCTTGACCACAGGGATGAATCGGTAATAGTGTACATGAGGAAAGGGAAGAACAGCGAGGAAAATATTTTAGTGATTTTCAATATGACACCGGTAACACGTGAAAACTGGAAAATTAATATTCGCGGAAAAAAAGAGTGGAATGCAATTTTCAATAGCGATGATAAAAAATATTATGGCGCAGGCCACTATGATGAACAACCAATTATAACTAAAATGGTGGATAAAAAAAGTAACTTATTCGAAATAAACCTTCATTTACCAGCGTTATCTGCTATAGTACTGAAATGATTGGTATATAATTTGCAAATATTTCCCAATGAAAAACTTCATCCTCACCTTTTTATTTTTTCTTCCCGCATATTTTGTTTTTTCGCAAAATATTGATAGCGCCCAGATTTATTTTAAGAAAGGAACAGAAGAAAAAAATTCGCGATTGTTTGCTATTGCAGGAAAAGATCTCGATAAAGCAATCGCTTTTAACCCCAATTATACGGAAGCATATATTGAAAGTGGTAACGTCAATCTCGAAATGCATAAAATGGATCCGGCAATGGCAAGGTTTACAAAAGCCTACGAACTCGATCCTAACAACAATGAAGTAATAAAACAACTTTCTACGCTTTATTTCAATAACCGACAATTTCAAAAAGCGATTGATCTGGCGCAGAAGTGCAATGCCTGCCCGGATGCTGATCGTATTATGGGTATGAGCTATTACAATCTTGAAGATTACGGAAAAGCGCAAACGCTGTTACAGAAAGCTGTTGCTAAAAACGATAAAGATGGTGAAGCAGCTTACACATTGGGTCGTACTTATCTCGAACTGGAAAATGAAAAAAATGCAATTCAACTTTATCAAAAAGCTATTTCAATAGAACCGGACAGATATGTTTGGATATATGAGTTAGGGCTCATTTATTATAACCAGGAAGATTATAAAAATGCACTCCAATATTTTAATATGGCGGGCGAAAAAGGTTATAACAAAACAAGCGACTATTATGAGAATACAGGTTTCGCCCAATTGTATGCCGGGGATGCTGAAAACGGAATGAAAACCTTGAACGACTTGTTAAGTAAGAAGCCTAATAATAAAGAACTTCTAAATAATATCGCATATGCATTGTACGAAACAAAGCGTTATGACGGAGCACTTATCTACTATACCAAACTGATTGAATTAAATGCAAACGATGCACAATCGTTGTTTATGGCAGGAATGGTTTTTCAAAAGAAAGGTGAAAAAGAAAAAGGTCAAAAGATCTGCGATAAGGCCATTGCTATGGATCCCTCCTTAGCCAGGAACAGGCAGAAGAAAGATGTTCCTATGGGCTTATAGTAAAGAACTTTCAATTTGCATTCAAATTTTTGCTGATCACTTTCATCTCTTAAGTTGAAATTAAGTTGATGGTTGTAACTTATTGAAATCCATCTTATTTAGGTCTATTTACAATTCAGCTCAGATTTTCATGATCCATCAGTAATGTTGTTTTTACGACCCCCTTATTAAAGGGTTTCTCCTGTTGATATGTAAGCCAAAAGTTTATATTTTTAGAGTTGCTAAACCAATAATTCTCATGACCTCAAAACCTGTTTCCTATGAAAAAATTTTACACGCTGATTGCATTTCTGGCAATTTCAATTTTTCTGCAAAGAAGTGTTGCCCAATGTACCTGTTCCGATGGCTCGACACCTGATTCATTATCTTATAGCCAATATTTCGATTCTATCGTAACTACAAACACGACCATTTCATTTCCACAATTTGATCCCGCGATTGGAACATTAACTTGCTACAAGCTTAGCGACACAGTTTCTACCATTGTTAGTTATAATTTGCAAAACAATCTCCCTGATACAACCGTGTATAATTTTGAAACATTCAGAAGATCACAATTTACAGGTCCCGGCAGTTTTTTTAGTTCTGTCACATCAACTCCAAAAGATTTCGGGCCATATACACTTTCACCGATAGATTCCGCCGGTGACAACGTAGATATAGGCCCTGACACCGTATTTAATAAAAATGCCTATACAAAATATGGCTCATCAAACGCTGCATTTTATGGCACAGGAACAGTCAATTTTAATTATTTAAATACCAGCACATTTACTATTTTAACGGGAAGTGATAATGCAATTTTTACCCTGAGAGCTTATACAAGGTTAAACGTCACTCTTGTATATTATTGGTGTCCTTCATTGGTTTTAGAAACACATTTAACCAATTTTACGGCCTCAATTTTGGATAACTCTGTTATTTTACAATGGCAGGAGGACGGCCAGGGAGCGGGAGACAAATACGAAATAGAAATGAGTGGAGATGGGAAGGAATTTAAAAATCTGGGTGAAGGAATTGCTACAACTTCGGGTAGTCTTTTCAGTTATAAATTGCTGTATACTCCCGATAAAAACTTCACGGGAAATTTATTATTCAGAATTAAGCGAACTGATAAGGATGGCAAAATCATGTTTTCTGAAATCCGAACTGTTTCTATTAATAAGTATAATAACACAAAATATTCGCTGTATCCCAATCCGTCAATAACGGGCATACACCTTCAATTTTCAAATAGCGCTGGTGGTGAATACGAGGTAGAATTAATTAATAGTTATGGGCAATCAAATTTTCGGAAGAAGTATTCCTTTACTCAGAATGGAGCATTAAACATTGAATGGCCGAATAAGCCCGCAGCAGGTATCTATTTTCTTAAAGTAAGAGATTTGAAAAACAACACGGAACAAGTGGAAAGATTGAAGATTATGTAAATTAATCCGGTTGAAAATATTGTAAGAATTTACAGCGTTTCGATTAATGCTTTAATTCTTTACAAGAGTATTAATTCATCATTAGCACATTCACGCTGCGTTGCAAAATATTAAACGCAATTTCGGCCATCAAATTTTCCTTGTCCAATGTTGGATTTACTTCTGTTATTTCAAAGCAACAAATTTTGCGGTTTTGCATAAATTTACTTACAAGGTCTTCCGCTTCTCTTTCTTTAAGCCCGTTACTGACAGGCGTTCCGGTGCCTTTCGTAATTGATGAATCCAGGCAATCAACATCGAAGCTCACAAAAATATCGGTACATTCTGTCAGGTAATGCAAAGACGCCCTTACCACATTTTCGGGTCCTTTACGTCTTAATTCCGTAGTGGTGATAACTTTCATCCCGTATTTTTCAATCAGGTGTTTCTCTTCCTTCTCATAATCCCGTAAAGAAATAAAAACAACATCTTCAGGCAAAACTTTTGGAGAGATCTTACCTAAATTTTTTAATTGATCCCATTGTTTCTTTGTTTTTTCGTCCGGTTCATGAACCTTGCTTTCTTCATTGTCTTCTCCAATGGATGCCGAAAGTGGCATTCCATGCATATTTCCCGAAGGCGTCGTGTAAGGCGTATGGAGATCAGCATGAGCGTCAATCCATATTACACCGAGTCTGCTCGCGGGTTTTGCAATCTTAATTCCTGCGATAGTTCCGGCGGCAGTGCTGTGATCACCACTTAATACTACCGGGAAAAAATTATTCTTTATGGTTTCTTTTACTGATTTAGATACTCTTTCGCACATGATCAATACGCCGTTCATTCTTTTGGCGTAAGGAGACTGTATCGGTTCAAATAGTAAATTATTTTCTGTCTCTATTTTTTCCGATGGAAAATGAACAAAAAAATTGCTCATAAAATCAAGCGCCGCTATCTTAATTGCGTCTATCCCAAGGCTGGCGCCACGAGTTCCCGCTCCAATTTCACTGGGCACCTCAATGAGTTTTATATTCTTCATAAATTATTTTTTTCCTTTCTTTAATTCTAATATCAAGCCCGGCACCTCTCCGGAAGTGGTATCGCTGCCAAAACGGAATGCTGATGAAAAAGGCCTTTAAAAAGGCCAAATACTAATTGATATTTTTAAAATAACTCATCCGACATCACCTTAATCATGGTTCAGCAATTTATTGAGAAATTGCAATCGTAGGTAAGTGGCTGTGATAGGCAAGTTTCTTAGTATGACTCGTTTTAAAAAGCTGGCTGATAAATCCATGTTTTTTTGGAACCGTAATTATCACGTCAATTTTTTTAGCATCAGCAAACTCATGTATGCCGTCTAAAAAGTCGTAAGATCTAAGAAAGGAAAATTCAGGATTATATCCTTGTAGCTTTTCTTCCATCACTTCTTTCTCAATCTTAAATTCATCGGTAAGTTCGATATAATGTTCACTATCCACGTTAAGAATTTTCAATTTTGGCTGAAAGAAATTCAATACATTCTTGAGCGATGTAAAAGGAGTAGTGCGTGCAACATCCTTAAAATCTGATAAGAAAAGCATATTCTCAATCGCGGTAAATTTCGCGTCGGGCGGGATAATCATCACCGGGGTACTGATATGTCTTATTACATTGAGGGTATTGGTTCCCATAAATACCTGCGCAATTCTTGAACTGCCGGTGATACCCATTATCACCATATCAACGTGATAACTCAATACGTATTTCGCAATATTATCAACAAACGAGCCCTCTTCCGATTCAATCTTAACAGATTGATTAACATAGGCGTTAAGCCTATTGGCTAAAGTAGTTAATTCGGCGTCGGTCACCTTCTTTCGGGATCCTTCATCTTTATCAGTTAAGGTTGCAAAACTGATGCTGCTATAAACATGGTATAAAATAATTTCAACACCTGGTAAATCTTTGGTAAGATCAATCGCATATTTAGCAGCATTTTCTGAAGTAGGAGAAAAATCTATAGGAACTAAAAATGTCTTCATGTGAGATTGTTTTTTTGTAAATGTAAATAAAAAGCTGCCTAAAAAAATGCATCACATAAAAATCATTTTGAATTAAAAAACTATACGCTGTGAAAAATCTGTGTATAATTATAAAAGCCATTTTATGCTAACCAATACTTCTTTATACGAGAACCAATATATTTGCGAGCCTGCCCAAACCGTCTTTGAAGCGGGTTAAAAAAAAGAAACTGTGAGATTAAAGAGTCTTGAAATAAAAGGGTTTAAAAGCTTTGCCGACAAAACCACCCTCAACTTTGATGAAGGAATTACCGGAGTTATTGGCCCCAACGGCTGCGGCAAGAGCAATATTGTGGATAGCATTCGCTGGGTGATAGGTGAACAAAAGATCAGTCAGCTTAGAAGTGAAAATCTCGAGAGCCTGGTATTTAATGGTTCCAAAACCCGGAGCGCCAGTGGGCTTGCTGAAGTAAGTCTCACGTTTGATAATACACGCAATTTACTCCCTACCGAATTTAATACGGTAACGATTACCCGTAAATATTATAAGAACGGTGAAAGTGAGTACCGTCTGAATGATGTAAGCTGCCGCCTGAAGGATATTCATAACCTGTTTATGGATACCGGTGTAAGTACCGACAGCTATGCCATTATCGAATTGGGAATGGTAGATGATATTATTAAAGACAAAGAGAACAGCCGGCGGAGAATGTTGGAACAGGCCGCAGGCATTTCTATTTATAAAACAAGAAAACGCGAAGCCAAATTAAAACTAGATGCCACCGAACAGGATTTGGCTCGTATTGAAGATCTTCTTTTCGAAATCAATAACCAGTTAAAGACATTAGAAAGCCAGGCGAAAAAAGCAGAGAAATATTACGAGATAAAAAAAGATTATCGCGAAATAAGTATCGAACTTGCAAAAGCAGCGCTGGAAGGGTTCAATATTACCTATAAAGATTTAAACGAACAGCAGAAGTCAGAAACAGACAAAAAAATTCAACTGGAAGCGGAGATTGCAACGCAGGAAGCTTCGCTTGAAAAAGAGAAAGCTGGTTTTATTGAGAAGGAAAAAATATTGCAACAACAGCAACATGCTTTCAATGAATTGAACAATACCGTTCGTGAAAGGGAAAATCAAAAGAATCTTAGCTCGCAAAGATTGCAATACCTGCAGGAGAGAGAAACAAACCTCAAAGACTTTTTGGAAAAAGCAGAAGGGCAATTGAAAGGAATTGAAGAAAGCATCATTTTTACAAAGCAGCAGATTGGCGATGAAGAAATAAAACTGGGTGAACAAAAACAGGAACTCGAATTGCTGAAACAAAATGCCGAGGAAAAGCGAAATGTTTTTGATGAAAAAAGAACAACGGTAGATACACTGCGACAATCGCAAATGAGTTTGCAGCGGAATTATTTTGATGCAGAAAAGAAAGTTGCAGTTGCTGATACAACTATTAATAACCTGCAGCGAACCATTGCTCAAATTGAAGAAGAGCAAACCCAGCGAAAGGAAATGCTTGGAAAACTTGAAGTAGAAAAAAGGCAAAAAGAAAATGAGTTAGATGAGAAGAAAGCAACGCTTGAGCAATTAAAGCAACATAATGCTTTTACAAAAGAACAAATTCTTGAAACGCAGGCTGCGCTTGAAAAACTGAGGAGCGAACTTGCAGAAGAAAATCGTACCCTCGATGCCCGGCAAAACGAACATGATCTCCTTAAGAGCCTTATAGATACAATGGAAGGCTATCCGGAAAGCGTAAAATTTCTGCATAATAACAAGGGATGGAATTATACGGCGCCAATTCTCAGCGATATAATTTATGTGAAAGAAGAATTTCGTACTGCCCTGGAAAATGTGTTGGAGCCCTATCTTAATTACTATGTTGTTGAAGATATTAATGAAGGCCTGACGGCGGTTCATTTGTTGGATAATAATAAAAAGGGTAAAGCTAATTTTTTCCTTTTGGATAAACTGAATTCGTTTGATACAAGCAACCAACAGACATCATTTGAAGGGGCAATACCTGCAATGTCGGTTATTGAAGTAGATGAAAAATATAAACATCTTGCTAACTATCTTTTGGGAAATGTTTTTATTGCCGAGAATGAGGAAGCCCTGCAGAATGCTAACGGACATGTGGTACTCGAAAAGAATGGCAAATACGTAAAAGGAAAATATTCACTTACCGGCGGGAGCGTGGGATTATTTGAAGGAAAGAAAATTGGCCGGGCTAAAAACCTGGAGAAGCTGGCAGAGAAAATAAACATTCAACAGGAAAAGGTGATAGCTTTAAAAGCGGTAATTAATCAAAAATCTAATGAGGTTATTGCCTTTAACGAGCAGTTGAAAGAAAATACGATACAACAGACACAACAAAATATTAATGAGCTAATTAATACTTCATTTTCCATTCAAAATAAAATGGAAAACATAACCCATCAACACACATTAGCTACCAATCGTTTAGAGGAATTAAATAGCCAGCTGGAGCAAAATCACCTGGCTATAAATGAAACAAGATTATTGCTGGAATCGCTAACCGGCGAGGTTGAAAAATTGGATGCGACAATGAAAGTCGCTGCAGAAGAATTTAGGAATGCAGAAAATGAATTCAATGCGATAAATGGATTATACAACGAGAATAACCTGTTGCTCGCAAGGCAGCAAAACAAGTTAAATTCATTGCAACAGGAACTGGTATTTAAAACCAACCAGTTTAACGATCTATCTACACAGCGTGAATCAAGCAACGGGCAATTAAAAGAAGCCAGTGAAAATATTGCAACTACAAGCAAACAGCTACAAGAACTCGAAGAGGCTGTTATTTCGTTATTGAAAAATAGGGAAGCAGAGGAGAAGAAATTAAACGAGGCTGACCAGGCTTATTATAATTTAAGAAATGAACTCAACGAAAAAGAGAGTGAATTGCGCCACAAGCAAAAGGCAAAGGAACAAACCGATTATTTACTAAATGAAATAAAAGATAAACTGAATGAATTGAAATTGCATCTTGCCGGTATGAAAGAAAGGTTACATGTAGAATTCAGAGTTGATCTTGATGCCATTTTGGATGAGGAAAGAACGACAGATACGCCGCTTGAAGATTTACAGGAAAAGAGTGATCGCATGAAAAAGCGCCTTGAGAATATGGGTGAAATAAATCCTACCGCAATTGAGGCTTTTACCGAAATGAAAAAGCGGTATGAATTTATTGTTGAACAAAAGAATGACCTGGTGAATGCAAAAGATTCGCTCATGCAAACGATACAGGAAGTTGAGATAACAGCCAATAAGCTTTTCCTCGAAACCTTTAATAAAGTAAGAGAAAATTTTCAAAACGTTTTCCAGGCGTTGTTCACGGAAGATGATACGGCTGATATGGTTTTGGAAAACCCTGAAAACCTTGCTGAGACTGCGATTGATATTGTTGCCAAACCAAAAGGCAAACGACCAACCAGTATAACCCAATTAAGCGGTGGAGAAAAAACGCTTACAGCAATTGCGCTTCTGTTCGCTATATATCTAATTAAACCGGCACCGTTTTGTATTTTGGATGAAGTGGATGCGCCTCTTGATGATGCGAACGTTGGTAAGTTCACACAAATGATCCGCAAGTTCAGTAAAGAATCTCAATTCATTATTGTAACCCATAATAAAATGACTATGGCTTCAGTTGATGTTATTTATGGAGTTACCATGCAGGAAGCGGGCGTGAGTCGCTTGGTTCCTGTTGATTTCAGGGGATTGGAACATGAGTTGGGGAATTAGAGTACGTTTCATTTTAAAATAATCTAATAACAAATAGATTGAACTTCTTTTTTAAATACCTGCCTGAATATATTCTATTAAAAAAAATTGACAAAAACAGTTTTCCCTTTTCGCAAAATTTATTTTGGGATACACCCATTGAAAAAATAGATATTGAAAAGCATAAAAATTACATTATAGAAAGAGTATTAAGCCGCGGACTACTGGCTGATTTTTATTTTTTACTGCAACTATACGTTTCAGAAGAAATAACGAACGCTGTAAAAAAAAGTAAAACGCTTGATAAAAAAACGATTAATTTTTGCAGCCATTACTTTAATATACCTATAAACGAATTGCATGCTTCATCTTTCTAAAATCAAGGTTCAATTAGTTTCCCAATATTGCCTTTCCCACCTGCTAAAAAAACACTCTTTCCATCTTTTGCTTTTTTGCAAACATTAAAACTGTCTTTTGAAATCAATTGCCACGTGTGTCCGTCGTCGTTAGAAATATCAACACCGTTGATGCCGCAGGTGATCCATTTGTTTTTGCCCAAATATTCCACGCAACTTCTGTAACCATGCGGCGGATCTTTTGGATCAACCCAGGTTTTTCCTGCGTCATAACTGATAACACAATTTTTATAAGTTGAATCCGGTGTATTAAAATCACCACCCACCACAATAAATGTTTTTTTATTCTTTATTGCGAGGGAATTAGCGCCGCTTGTTTCTTTTCCCTGCAAAATGGGAAGATCAATAATTTTATCTTTTATAAATAATCGTGAGTGCAAACCGCCGGTTACAAAACAGGCAGCATCGTTTCCGAATTTTCGTATGTTGGTTCCACTAGCCGCAAAACATGCTTCGCCGCTATCGGCAATTGGATATTTATCTTCAGGAATAGTTTGCCAGGTATTGCCACCATTAAAAGTTCTTGCAATAAAAAATTTCCCATCAATGGGATCGCCGATTACAATTCCACTTTGCTCATTCCAGAATTCCATGGCATCGAGAAACATCCCTTTGGTATTATTTTCGTAAACCATCTTCCATGTTTGGCCGCCATCGATGGTTCTTAAAATGTAAGTGGGAGAATCAACACCCATGATCACGGCGATGTTTTCATCAAAAGCTTCAATGTCTCTAAAATCAGTTTTTTCAAAACCCTGTACCTGTATCCATTTCCAGGTATTACCGCTGTCAATTGATTTTCCGATCATCCCATTGCTGCCGCTTACCCAGATTATTTTATCGTTAACTACGCTTAACCCTCTTATGGAAGTTTTGGTACCGGTATTTACAATTTTTATTTGCTGCGCCTGGGCGGTAATGCAGATGATTGTCAGTAAGACGAAAACACTTTTCATAATAACCTTTTAATTCGTATCGCAAAGAACGCAAAGAAAAACGCAAAGAACACAAAGTATTTTATCCGATACACAGCAATGTTAACCTTCGGAAGCTGGCACTTCCGAATACATAAATGGCGATAGGCGCCGGATGCGCAAGAGCCATCTTTCGGAGGGGTTTGGGGAGGCCATTTTTTAATTACATTTGAGGCATGAGTTATAATTACCTCCCGCTTGATAAGAGTGAACTTACATTTCAACAGGTAAAGAATTTTCTTAAATACAAACAATTGGTGTCTGTAACATTTGCAGCGCATGAAGCCATTTTGAAATGCAGGAAATATCTCGATAAAAAGCTGGAAGAATCCGATGAACTTTTTTATGGCATTAATACCGGCTTTGGTTTTTTGCAAAATGTACAGATTGACAAGAAGCAACTACGCACTTTACAAAATAATTTATTGTTATCGCACGCATGCGGCATGGGAGAAGAAGTGCCGCAAGAAATTGTGAAACTGATGATGATGCTCAAAATAAAATCGTTGAGCTATGGATATTCCGGCGTTGGAATTGAAGTTGTGAAACGATTGATGGATATGCATAACAATGATGTGCTGCCGGTAATTTATAAACAAGGATCGCTCGGTGCTTCGGGAGATTTGGCTCCTTTAAGTCACCTGTGTGTTCCTTTAATAGGAGCGGGCGAAGTAAGATGCAACGGAGAAAAAATGAATGCCTCAGTGGCTTTGGAAAAATTTGACTGGCAGCCAATAGAACTACAAAGCAAAGAAGGGTTGGCTCTTATAAACGGTACACAATTTATGAGCGCCTATGGAATTTGCTGTCTCGTAAAATCAGAAAAATTATCGAAATGGGCAGATATTATTGCTGCTATTTCGCTTGATGCATTTGATGGTAATACAGATTCGTTGAATGAGAAACTGCATTCAATACGCGATCATGAAGGACAGGTTTCTGTTGCTGCCAACATTAGAAAACTGTTGGAAGGCAGCGATATCGCCGCACAGCAAAAAAAGAAGTCGCAGGATCCTTATTCTTTCCGCTGTATACCGCAAGTTCATGGCGCAACAAGAGATACGTTCAATTTTGTATTAAATACTTTTTTAAAAGAAATAAATTCTGTCACTGACAATCCCAATATTTTTCCTGATGAAGATTTAATATTAAGCGGCGGAAATTTTCACGGGCAACCGTTGGCGTTAGGTTTGGATTATTTGGCAATTGCTATGAGCGAGCTGGCAAACATTTCTGAACGGCGCATTTATCAATTGTTAAGCGGGCAAAGAAATCTTCCTTTATTCCTGGTAAAAAATCCCGGACTTAATTCCGGATTAATGATCCCACAATATACTGCTGCAGGCATTGTAAGTGAGAACAAACAGTTGTGTACACCGGCTTCTGTCGATTCCATTTCATCATCTAATAACCAGGAAGATCATGTGAGCATGGGTGCAAATGCAGCAACAAAATGTCTTCGTGTAGTCGACAACGTTGAAAAGGTTTTGGCGATAGAATTGTTAAGTGCAGTTCAGGCAATGGAATACAGAAGGCCAATGAAATCATCACCGGTACTGGAAGAAATAATCGCAGCTTTTCGCGAAAAAGTATCCTTTAATGTGGCGGATAGATTTTTACATGATGATATGTTGAAGGCTGTGGAATTTATGGGGAGTTATGAGTTGTAGTAAGGTAACATGATTCTTTACTTTCTATTATTAGGGATTGTCATGCTGAGCTTGTCGAAGCATCGCCAGTAGAATCAATACATTTGTATTATGAAATTATCCCACAATTATTCAGTTTATATTGTTGAGTGTCGCGATGGTTTTTACTATGTGAGCGTGACCAATGATCTGGATAGAAGGTTGTGGGACATAACACAGGTTTTAACATTGAATGTTATACGTACTCGAGACGCCCGGTGAAATTAAAATACTACGAAACCACTCATGATGTTAAACAGGCAATTTTACGAGAGAAGCAACTGAAGGGCTGGTCAAGGAAAAAGAAAGAGGCTTTGTTTATCGAGGACTGGAATGAATTGATAAGATTATCCAAATCATCTTTATCGAAAGCAAATGCGAAAGTTTCTGCAAGTGGCCCTTCGACAAGCTCAGGGTGACAGTTCTCAAGTACGGAGGAAGGGTTGGAAATTTTTTCAGATGGGTTTGAGAACACTTGATGAAGTTGTTACTATTTTCCTTAAATAATTTTGAATTGTCATGCTGAGCTTGCCGAAGCACCGCCAGTTGAAAAATCGAACCTTAATTTATAAATTACTAAATGAATTAAAATGGTCCATAAAACATACGACCCCATTAAATATAAAACGCCAACCGGCACGCAACTCAGTTGCAAAGGCTGGATTCAGGAGGCTGCACTACGAATGTTGTTGAACAATTTAAATCCTGAAGTAGCTGAAAAACCAGATGAATTAATTGTTTATGGCGGCCGTGGCAAAGCAGCAAGAAATTTTGAAAGCCTCGATCTGATCATAAAGGCATTAAGAGATTTGGAAAACGATGAATCACTTTTAATTCAAAGTGGTAAACCGGTTGGCATTATGAAAACACATACTAATGCTCCAAGAATATTAATTTCAAATTCTCAATTGGTTCCGAAGTGGGCAACATGGGAGCATTTTGATGAATTAGAAAAAAAGGGCTTAATGATGTTTGGACAAATGACAGCAGGTTCATGGATCTACATCGGAAGCCAGGGCATTGTCCAGGGAACCTATGAGACGTTTGGAGCAGTTGCTAAAAAACATTTTAATGGAACGCTGAAAGGTAGGCTAAGTGTAACAGCAGGATTAGGCGGAATGGGCGGCGCACAGCCTCTTTCAGTTACAATGAACGAAGGTGTTTGCCTGGCCGCAGAAGTGGAAAAATGGCGAATAGAAAAACGACTGGAAACTAAATACCTCGATGAAATGGCCGACAATATTGAAGATGGCATTAGTAAGGCTATTCGTGCCAAAGAGGAGGGAAGGGCTTTAAGTATTGGTGTGCATTGCAATGCCGTAGAATTGCTGGGAAGACTTATTGAAAGAAACATACAGGTTGATATGCTAACGGATCAAACATCTGCCCACGATCCGCTGGTTGGCTATGTGCCACATACGCTCACCACAGAAGCGGCTACTGTTCTCCGTGAGGCTAATCCTGAAAAATACATTTCGCTTGCTTACGACAGCATGAAGCTGCATGTTGAGTTGATGCTTGAGCTTCAAAGCCGGGGCTCAATTACTTTTGACTATGGCAATAACTTACGGGCAAGGGCACACGAAGCTGGCTTGAAGAATGCTTTTGATTTTCCCGGATTTGTTCCGGCTTATATCCGGCCATTATTTTGTGAAGGCAAAGGACCTTTCCGATGGGCAGCCTTAAGTGGCGATCCGAATGATATTGCCATAACAGATGAAGTTATGATCAATCTATTTCCTGAAAATGAAGGCATGACCCGCTGGATAAAAATGGCGCAACAGAAAATCGCTTTCCAGGGATTACCGGCACGTATTTGCTGGATAGGTCAGGGTGACAGGGAAAAAGCAGGACTTGCATTTAATGATCTGGTTAAAACCGGAAAAGTAAAAGCGCCGATTGTAATTGGCCGGGATCATTTGGATACCGGTTCGGTTGCAAGTCCTAATCGCGAAACAGAAGCCATGCTTGATGGGAGCGATGCCGTTGCAGATTGGCCTGTTCTCAATGCATTGGTAAATACGGCTGGTGGCGCAAGTTGGGTAAGCTTCCATCACGGCGGAGGCGTTGGTATGGGTTACAGCATTCATGCAGGCATGGTGATCGTTGCGGATGGGACAGATGAATCTGCGTCTAAGCTTAGCCGTGTGTTACGCAATGATCCTGGTCTCGGCATTATCCGCCACGCCGATGCAGGTTATGATGCAGCGAAAGACTATGCCAGGAAATTTGGGCTTGATATTAAGCAAAGGTTATCCTGAAAGAATATTTTCAGAATAATTTCGAATTTAAATTAAATTATCCCATTTTCATAAACACTTATCGAAAAACATGAAACCATTAAAAACAATTTTAATCATTGCAATGCTTCAAACACTTTTTTCTGTATCAACTTCTGCGCAGCAAAAACAATTTAAAGCGCTGCTGGTAACCACTACAAGAGGTTGGCATCATGAATCAATACACGCAGGCGTATTGGCATTGCAGGATTTAGGACGAAAGAATTTTTTTGATGTTGTGTTATGGGAAGATCCCAATGGATTTACTGATAAGTTCCTTGAGCAGTTCCAGGCGGTAATTTTTTTATGTACGACAGGAGATATTTTTGACTCGGCGCAACAAAAAGTAATGGAACGTTTTATTGAATCAGGTAAAGGTTTCGTTGGCATTCACAGTGCTTCCGATACAGAGTATGACTGGGACTGGTACACGAAGCTCGTTGGGAGAATGTTTCATATTCACCCGGTTATTCAGACGGCGAGGCTGGATGTACTTGACACAACATTTCCCGGTTTGCAAGGGTTTACGGACCATAAATTATGGACAGATGAATGGTATCAGTTTGGTCCTGAAAAAATTAGCGGACTCAATTATATACTCGCTGTGGATGAATCCAGTTACAATCCCAAAGCGGATTGGGGAACAAAGAAAGGAGAGGGGATGGGAAAGTTTCATCCCATAGCATGGTATCACAATTATGATGGTGGCCGTTCATTCTATACTGCCCTTGGCCACATGCCTTCAGACTTCAGTGATCCTGGATTTTTAAATCATTTATTTGCAGGAATTTTTTGGGCGGCTACTGGTAAGAAGTAACAAATTTTATTGTTGAACTGGTATCTATCTTACCCAATACCAGATAATGCCGGGATTCTGCATGCAGCCTTCTACGCCGCACCCACCAGCTATCCATGGAGCTGGCGTCCAGCCTGATTGGGAAATTAGAGTTCCCCACCAACTGCCGCCGGTACAATCAGAACTTGTGGTGATATAACCGCTACAGTTAGAGTACCATGGCATAATTTGTTCGATGCCTGCATCGTTGTAAGTCCACGTTCCAAATTTGGTATTAATCGTAATATTAGTTTGTGTGTTATCTCCTTTTAAAAACGTGTATGCGCCGTTGGCAGTCCAGATAGCTCCATTGCTTCGCCTTGTATTTGCATCGATCATGTATTGAAAACCGCTTGTACCTCTTTTTATATAATCTGCCCAACCGATAATTGAATAGTTTGAATTGATGCTTGGTGAAGTAGTATTTAATGCAATTGCATTTGGATAGGTCCACCCGGCATTACTTGCGTTACACATTATTAGCGTCCATCCACCACCGTCAGTTGTCATATCAGCATAAATTTGAAAAGGAGTTCCGCCATTAATATTCGGATTTTTTATCCAATAATAACCATCAGTTGAAGAAGGATAGGCTTGTTTGATTGCATAAGCGCTGCTGGATGCTTTTAATGCAGAAGTACCATCGTATATAAGTGGAGCACCATTTACCCAATTACTTGTTGTTCCGCTAAGGGCAAAATTATTTAGCGTACCGTTATATGTGTTGCTTGTCTTGTCAGTGAGGGAAGTGATACTTGTATTATTTCCACCGGCTAGTCCCTGGTTAAAGTTATAATACGCTACTAACCCGGGTTCGGTACCAGCTAGTTCTGTATTCATTGATGCTTGAATTTCGGCTTGCGTTTTCGCAGTATTCCAAATGCGCAATTCATCAAAAATTGCATTTGCATAAGGATCACTCCAGTTACTTTTTCCGATATAGCAATAGTTTCTTACGATGTTAACAGGTGTTGAAAATGTTGAAGTGCCTGCAGCAACGCCATTAATATAAATAGTAGCGGTACTACCACTTAGCGTAGCAGCAACGTGCGACCATTGATTGAGCGGAAGCGTTTGAGTTGCCTGGAATTGATTGCCCTCCACGTAAAAACCGGGAGCACCGCTGGTTCCATATGTATAAGCCAGCAAAACATTGTTACTACCCGCCCCATTTCCAAAATCAATAATTCTAGCCCAATTTGCAAAGCTTTTCGGGTACACCCAGCATTCAATGGTAAAATTTCCATTGAAATAAACTGCCGCCGGCAATGACACGTAATCGTTGGTTCCATCAAAATCAAGTGCGTTGGTAACACCGTTATTTATCGAAGAGAATGGCGCTCCATTCTTTGTGAGGCCGGAAATCCCTATCGCCCCATTTTTATTAACGTACGTCGACGCGGTGCTTGTTATTTTCCCATTTTTTGTAATGCCTTGAGCAAACAAAAAATTTGTAACAGAAATAGACAGCAGGAGAATAAGAAATTGTTTCATGTTACACGATTAATAATAATAGTCAAATTGAATTCTGTCAGATGCAGTTAGCGAATAGGCGCCATTGTTAGCTGCGTTATAAGTTAGCGTACTGCCGGTGACACTATACGCAGTATTGCTAATTCTAATGCCATTAATATACATTTTTACCTTGCTGTTTACTGATGGTGTTTGTGTTAAAGTGAAACTGGTTTGAGATGCTGTAGCCGAAAATTCATCTGCAACTTCTCTTACTAAAACGCTGGACCAGGAAGCTGTTCCGCTACCGTTAGTTGTGAGCGCCTGCCCATTAGTACCATCGGTGTTGGGATAAGTAACGGCGCCGGTGGTAAGTTTGCCACTTGTTTTTACAGAATTAACGCTTGTATTACCGAGTTGAACAGTGTTATTAGCAGCGACCTTCGCATTATAACCAACAGCAGTTGAATTTACAATAGCTTCGCTGCCTGTCTGTGCATCTGCGTTACTTCCTAAAAAAGTATTTTGAGTTCCGGTTGTAACTATTCTGCCGGCTACGTAACCTAATGAAGCATTGTCCGACCCGGTAGTGGCATTCAATGTGTTTACGCCAACAGCAGTGTTTTTATTTCCTGCCTGGGCATTGCTTAGCGACGATTCTCCTACGGCAGTATTGTAATCTCCGGATCCGCCGGAACCCTGTCTAATAGCATTTGAACCAATTGCAGTATTAGAATTTCCTGAAGACGATGTAAATGCGAAATTTCCAACTACCGTATTATTGTTTCCAATTGAACCAGAATAGGCAAAGGAGGCAGCTCCTACCATTGTATTTTGAGCGCCTCCGGGAGTTCCAACATTTATACCATTTACATTAATATTTCCGGAAGAATTCATGCCGGAAGTAACAATTTGTGAACTAAAAGTTTTTGTTCCGGCTATAGTTTGAGCGCTGGTTAAGTCAACAAAGTTGGCCGTAGCGCTGGTTAAATAAGTGCTTGAATCTATACTGCCATCAGCTTTGAGAAACTGTGAGGAAGTGCCACCTGATTTAATGTATGAGGCTGCCGTAATAGAACCTGATGTATTTACAGCTGTCACGCTTGTATTACCCAATTGAATTTTGTTGCTTGCGTCAACAGTAGCTGCATAGCCGATAGCCGTCGAATTGGTTAAAGCTCCTGTTGCTACATTTGAACTGGTACCAATTAAGGTATTCCGAGAACCAGAAGTAACTGAGCTGCCGGCTGCAGAACCTAAAGCCGTATTTTGACTACCTGTTGTGTTTAATAAAGACTGCTGCCCGATACCTGTGTTGTTCGTGCCGGTGCCAATCGACATCATTGCTTCAGCTCCCACCGACGTATTTGCATTACCTGTTGTTAAGCCAACTAAATTTGAATAACCGACGCTTGTATTATTATCAAAAGATGTTCCGCTATAATTTTGCATAGCGCCATAGCCAACGGCTGTATTTCGTGTACCCGTGCCTGTACCAAGCGCTCCATTTCCCAAAGCAGTATTTTGGCCATTTTGTCCAGATCCTCTTCCGATATTTAATCCATTCACTTTAATGTCTGATCCAAATGTTGCGGATGTGCCTGTCAACGCTCCGCTTAAAGTGCCACCTGCCAGCGGAAGATAAGTAGATGAAACTAAAACACTGGTCTGGTAGGGTGCGAGCATCGCGGCTGTATCAGCAACGTTTAGTTTGTTACCTTCAGCGTTTGTCGCTCTTGTTACTTCATTATTTAAATTGCTGGTCAACGTTGCATCGCCGTTAGTACGATCCGTAACTTCTGCGTTAAGATGAGTAATTAAAGTATCTTCCGCATTAGTTGCTCTTGTAATTTCATTTGCCAAAGCAGTTGAACTTCCCGTTGAAGCAGCATCTACATAATCCTTCACTGATTTTACACTTGGGTATTTTGTATCAGAAGAGCCGTCGGTTGTAACATCGGTGCTTTTGTTGGCAGCATCTTCCTTGGTTGCTTCGGCAGTTGTAGCTCTTGTAAATTCTGTTGAAAGATCAGTTGTTAAAGTGCTTTCAGCGTTTGTTGCTCTTGTTACTTCATTATTTAAATTACTTGTAATTGTCGCATCACCGTTAGCACGATCGGTAATTTCTGTGTTAAGATGAGTAGTTAAAGTATCTTCCGCATTAGTGGCTCTTGTAATTTCATTTGCCAAAGCAGTAGAACTTCCCGTTGAAGAGGCATCCACATAATCTTTTACTGATTTTACACTTGGGTATTTTGTGTCGGAAGAACCATCAGTTGTAACATCTGTGCTTTTGTTGGCAACATCTTCTTTATTGGTTGATAAAACGTTTTCAGCATTCGTTGCTCTTGTTGTTTCAGTATTTAAATTGGTAGTCAAAGTTGCATCACCGTTAGTACGATCAGTAACTTCTGTATTGAGATTAGCAGTTAAAGTATTTTCAGCATTTGTTGCTCTTGTTGTCTCATTATTTAAGTTTGTTTTAATCGAATCATCAGCATTAGTACGATTGGTGATTTCTGTGGCAAGCGCAGTGGAACTACCGGTTGAAGCGGCATCCACATAATCTTTTACCGATTTTACGCTTGGGTATTTTGTGTCGGAAGAACCATCCGTAGCAACATTTGTGCTCTTGTTGGCAACGTCTTCTTTATTGGTTGATAAAACGTTTTCAGCATTCGTTGCTCTTGTTGTTTCGGTATTTAAATTGGTAGTCAAAGTTGCATCACCGTTAGTACGATCACTAACTTCTGTATTGAGATTAGTAGTTAAAGTGCTCTCAGCATCAGCAGCTCTTATTACTTCATTATTTAAGTTTGTTTTAATTGAATCATCTGCATTGATACGGTTGGTAATTTCTGTAGCAAGTGCAGTGGAACTTCCCGTTGAAGCGGCGTCTACATAATCCTTTACAGATTTTACGCTTGGGTATTTGGTGTCTGACGAACCATCGGTTGTAACGTCGGTGCTTTTGTTGGCAACATCTTCTTTAGTTGCTTCAGCAGTTGTTGCTCTTATAACTTCATTATTTAAATTCGTTGTAATTGTTGCGTCACCGTTAGTACGATCCGTAACTTCTCTGTTAAGGTGGGTAGTTAAAGTATCTTCAGCGTTGGTAGCTCTTGTAATTTCATTTGCTAGAGCAGTGGAACTTCCTGTTGAAGCAGCATCTATATAATCTTTTACAGATTTTACGCTGGGGTATTTTGTGTCAGAAGAACCGTCGGTGGTTACATCTGTGCTTTTGTTGGCAACATCTTCTTTAGTTGCTTCGGCCGTTGTTGCTCTTGTAACTTCTGTTGATAGATCAGTAGCTAAAGTGCCTTCAGCGTTTGTCGCTCTGGTTACCTCGTTATTTAAATTAGTGGTCAAGGTTGCATCGCCGTTAGTACGATCAGCAACCTCTGTATTAAGGTGAGTGGTTAAAGTATCTTCAGCGTTGGTAGCTCTTGTAATTTCATTTGCCAGAGCCGTAGAACTTCCGGTTGAAGCAGCATCTACATAATCTTTTACAGATTTTACGCTGGGGTATTTTGTATCAGAAGAACCATCAGTTGTAACGTCTGTGCTTTTGTTGGCAACATCTTCTTTAGTTGCTTCGGCAGTTGTTGCTCTTGTAACTTCATTATTTAAATTAGTGGTCAATGTTGCATCGCCGTTAGTACGATCAGCAACCTCTGTATTAAGGTGAGTAGTTAAAGTATCTTCAGCGTTGGTAGCTCTTGTAATTTCATTTGCCAGAGCCGTAGAACTTCCGGTTGAAGCAGCATCTACATAATCTTTTACAGATTTTACACTTGGGTATTTTGTATCGGAAGAGCCATCGGTTGTAACGTCGGTGCTTTTGTTGGCAACATCTTCTTTGGTTGCTTCGGCAGTTGTTGCTCTTGTTACCTCAGTTGAAAGATCAGTCGTTAAGTTACCTTCTGCGTTAGTTGCTCTTGTTGTTTCATTATTTAAATTAGTTGTAATTGCAGCATCAGCGTTAGTACGATCAGTAACTTCTGTATTGAGATTTGTAGTTAATGTATTTTCAGCGTTGGTTGCTCTTGTGGTTTCATTATTTAAGTTTGTTTTAATTGAATCGTCTGCGTTGATACGGTTAGTAATTTCTGTAGCAAGAGCGGTAGAACTTCCCGTTGAAGCAGCATCTACATAATCCTTTACAGATTTTACACTTGGGTATTTGGTGTCTGAAGAACCATCGGTTGTAACGTCGGTGCTTTTGTTGGCAACATCTTCTTTAGTTGCTTCGGCAGTTGTTGCTCTTGTAACTTCATTATTTAAATTCGTTGTAATTGTTGCGTCACCGTTAGTACGATCCGTAACTTCTGTGTTAAGGTGAGTAGTTAAAGTATCTTCAGCGTTGGTAGCTCTTGTAATTTCATTTGCTAGAGCAGTGGAACTTCCTGTTGAAGCAGCATCTACATAATCTTTTACAGATTTTACGCTGGGGTATTTTGTATCAGAAGAACCATCAGTTGTAACGTCTGTGCTTTTGTTGGCAACATCTTCTTTGGTTGCTTCGGCAGTTGTTGCTCTTGTAACTTCTGTTGATAGATCAGTAGCTAAAGTGCCTTCAGCGTTTGTCGCTCTGGTTACCTCGTTATTTAAATTAGTGGTCAAGGTTGCATCGCCGTTAGTACGATCAGCAACCTCCGTATTAAGGTGAGTAGTTAAAGTATCTTCAGCGTTGGTGG
The DNA here is from genome assembly GCA_963792025.1 of uncultured Chitinophagaceae bacterium. Taxonomy (GTDB): domain Bacteria; phylum Bacteroidota; class Bacteroidia; order Chitinophagales; family Chitinophagaceae; genus Ginsengibacter. The sequence goes on from CAWBUS010000002.1 coordinate 136,212, forward strand.
CTCTTGTAATTTCATTTGCCAGAGCCGTAGAACTTCCGGTTGAAGCAGCATCTACATAATCTTTTACAGATTTTACACTTGGGTATTTTGTATCGGAAGAGCCATCGGTTGTAACGTCGGTGCTTTTGTTGGCAACATCTTCTTTGGTTGCTTCGGCAGTTGTTGCTCTTGTTACCTCAGTCGAAAGATCAGTAGTTAAGTTACCTTCTGCGTTAGTTGCTCTTGTTGTTTCATTATTTAAATTAGTTGTAATTGCAGCATCAGCGTTAGTACGATCAGTAACTTCTGTATTGAGATTTGTAGTTAAAGTATTTTCAGCGTTGGTTGCTCTTGTGGTTTCATTATTTAAGTTTGTTTTAATTGAATCGTCTGCGTTGATACGGGTAGTAATTTCTGTAGCAAGAGCGGTAGCACTTCCTGTTGAAGCAGCATCTACATAATCTTTTACAGATTTTACGCTGGGGTATTTTGTATCAGAAGAACCATCAGTTGTAACGTCTGTGCTTTTGTTGGCAACATCTTCTTTAGTTGCTTCCGCCGTTGTTGCTCTTGTAACTTCTGTTGATAGATCAGTAGCTAAAGTGCCTTCAGCGTTTGTCGCTCTGGTTACCTCGTTATTTAAATTAGTGGTCAAGGTTGCATCGCCGTTAGTACGATCAGCAACCTCCGTATTAAGGTGAGTAGTTAAAGTATCTTCAGCGTTGGTGGCTCTTGTAATTTCATTTGCTAAGGCAGTAGAACTTCCCGTGGAAGCAGCATCTACATAATCTTTTACAGATTTTACACTGGGGTATTTTGTATCGGAAGAACCATCCGTTGCAACATCTGTGCTCTTGTTCGCAACATCTTCTTTAGTCGCTTCAGCGTTAGTTGCTCTTGTTGTTTCATTATTTAAATTAATTGTAATTGCAGCATCAGCGTTCGTACGATCAGTAACTTCTGTATTGAGATTTGTAGTTAATGTATTTTCAGCGTTGGTTGCTCTTGTGGTTTCATTATTTAAGTTTGTTTTAATAGAATCGTCTGCGTTGATACGGTTAGTAATTTCTGTAGCAAGAGCGGTAGAACTTCCTGTTGAAGCGGCGTCTACGTATGTTTTTACAGCATTTTGTGTTGGATATAATACATCACTTGTTCCTAATGTGGTAATGGTTGATTTGTTGGCAACATCTTCTTTATTGGTTGATAAAACGTTTTCAGCGTTTGTTGCTCTGGTAACTTCCGTATTTAAATTGGTCATCAAATTTGCGTCACCGTTAGCACGATCCGTGACTTCTGTGTTGAGATTAGTAGTTAAAGTGCTCTCAGCATTAGCAGCTCTTGTTACTTCATTATTTAAGTTTGTTTTAATTGAATCATCTGCAATGGTACGGTTAGTAATTTCTGCAGCAAGAGCGGTAGAGCTTCCTGTTGAAGCAGCATCTACATAATTCTTTACAGATTTTACACTTGGGTATTTGGTGTCTGAAGAACCGTCGGTTGTAACATCTGTGCTTTTGTTGGCAACATCTTCTTTAGTTGCTTCAGCAGTTGTTGCTCTTGTTACTTCAGTTGAAAGATCAGTCGTTAAGTTACCTTCTGCGTTAGTTGCTCTTGTTGTCTCACTATTTAAATTAGTTGTCAACGTTGCGTCACCGTTAGTACGATTTGTGACTTCTGTGTTGAGATTAGTAGTTAAAATATTTTCAGCATTGGTAGCTCTTGTACTCTCGCTATTTAAGTTTGTTTTAATTGAATCATCCGCGTTGGTACGGTTGATGATTTCTGTAGCAAGCGCAGTTGAACTTCCCGTGGAAGCAGCATCCACATAATCTTTTACAGATTTTACGCTGGGGTATTTTGTGTCAGAGGAACCATCAGTTGTAACATCTGCGCTCTTGTTAGCAACATCTTCTTTAGTCGCTTCGGCGCTTGTCGCTCTTGTTGTTTCATTATTTAAGTTTGTTTTAATGGAATCATCTGCATTGGTACGATTGGTAATTTCTGTGGCAAGTGCAGTGGAACTTCCTGTTGAAGCGGCGTCTACGTATGTTTTTACAGCATTTTGTGTTGGATATAATACATCACTTGTTCCTAATGTGGTAATGGTTGATTTGTTGGCAACATCTTCTTTATTGGTTGATAAAACGTTTTCAGCGTTTGTTGCTCTTGTTGTTTCATTATTTAAATTGGTCATCAAATTTGCATCACCGTTAGCACGATCCGTGACTTCTGTGTTGAGATTAGTAGTTAAAGTGCTCTCAGCATTGGTAGCTCTTGTTACTTCATTATTTAAGTTTGTTTTAATTGAATCATCTGCAATGGTACGGTTAGTAATTTCTGCAGCAAGTGCGGTAGAGCTTCCTGTTGAAGCAGCATCTACATAATTCTTTACAGATTTTACACTTGGGTATTTGGTGTCTGAAGAACCGTCGGTTGTAACATCTGTGCTTTTGTTGGCAACATCTTCTTTAGTTGCTTCAGCAGTTGTTGCTCTTGTTACTTCAGTTGAAAGATCAGTCGTTAAGTTACCTTCTGCGTTAGTTGCTCTTGTTGTCTCACTATTTAAATTAGTTGTCAACGTTGCGTCACCGTTAGTACGATTTGTGACTTCTGTGTTGAGATTAGTAGTTAAAATATTTTCAGCATTGGTAGCTCTTGTACTCTCGCTATTTAAGTTTGTTTTAATTGAATCATCCGCGTTGGTACGGTTGATGATTTCTGTAGCAAGCGCAGTTGAACTTCCCGTGGAAGCAGCATCCACATAATCTTTTACAGATTTTACGCTGGGGTATTTTGTGTCAGAGGAACCATCAGTTGTAACATCTGCGCTCTTGTTAGCAACATCTTCTTTAGTCGCTTCGGCGCTTGTCGCTCTTGTTGTTTCATTATTTAAGTTTGTTTTAATGGAATCATCTGCATTGGTACGATTGGTAATTTCTGTGGCAAGTGCAGTGGAACTTCCTGTTGAAGCGGCGTCTACGTATGTTTTTACAGCATTTTGTGTTGGATATAATACATCACTTGTTCCTAATGTGGTAATGGTTGATTTGTTGGCAACATCTTCTTTATTGGTTGATAAAACGTTTTCAGCGTTTGTTGCTCTTGTTGTTTCATTATTTAAATTGGTCGTCAAAGTTGCATCGCCGTTAGTACGATCCGTAACTTCTGTGTTGAGATTAGTAGTTAAGGTATTTTCAGCATTGGTAGCCCTTATCGCCTCATTATTTAAGTCGGTTTTAATTGAATCATCTGCATTGGTACGGTTGATGATTTCTGTAGTAAGTGTAGCAGAGCTTCCTGTTGAAGCCGCGTCTACATAATCTTTTACAGATTTTACGCTTGGGTATTTGGTGTCAGAAGAACCGTCGGTTGCAATGTCTGTGCTTTTGTTGGCAACATCTTCTTTCGTTGCAAGATCACTTAAGGCAGTTAATGTCCGATAGTATGGATTCAGCATCGATGCCGTATCTGACAGATTTAATTTAGTTGTTAATGATGCAGTAACATCAACTGCGCCGGCATAAGGAGCCAACATTGCGGCCGTGTCGGAGATGTTCAATTTTCTATTGATATCTGCGGTAACATCGGGCGCCAATTTTGATAAGGTGATGCTGCCGTTTGCAATCTTATTTGTAGTAACCGCATTGTTAGCGATAGTCGGCGCAGGATAACTTCCTGTCAAATCTCCCGATGCTGCACCGGCCGGCGAAGCACTCAGTGCATAAGGCACACTTTGCAATGGCGTAATTCCTGCAAGGCTAAAGTTGTTAGAGCCATTAGGATCTATTTCTATTTTAAGATCTTTTTGTCCTGTTGACCAGTTAACTCCGCCAATCGTTCCGCTAACATCAGTTGCTCCCGGGCTTCCGATAACGATATTGAACAGGCCAACATAATTAGTCTTAACTCTCCTTGTTTCCTGGTAAACGGTTTGTCCGCCAAGTGTATTGTCAATTACCGATAATCTTACTGTAATGTTTTGAAATGTAATAGGATTTGCAGATGCATTTCTTGCTATACCCTGGTAATTTAATTGCTGTGGTACCTGGGCTTTTGCTACTGCAATTGATGCAGTCAATAAGACCAATAATGCAATTTTTTTCATATGAATTTTGGATTATAGTTTTTCTATATTAAATGTGCCTTGTTTAAGAACGATACCATTTGCATCCGATAATAGTATATGGAAATAATAAAGCCCTGCAGCCTTGTTTGTCAGGTCCCACTGTTGAATGTTGCCCCCGTCGACCGACTCAAACTCTTTTATACCCAGCAGTTTTCCATCGCGGCTGAATAATTGTACAGATACCTTACCTAAAATTTGCGATCTGAAATCGATGTTAACAATGTTCGGTGTTGGAACGGGATAGAAACGTATTTCCTGGTTAGTAAATCGAGGAATAAAAGGATTATAAATTATATGAGTTGCATCAAACGGCTGAAGAATGCCACTGGTAACAGACCACCTGTTATTAACTATTAAATTCGAAGCCGCATTTTCTCCGTAATAGGTTTCAATAATGGTTGATTCGCCAATGCTCCAGTCTACAACAAAGTTGGACGTAATAGCGGCAGAACCACCACCTATGTTTAAAGTGGCCGGCGTAGGAGCGGCTACCTGTGCCCTTAATGTTGCAGAAAATGAAAATAATATAAGGGCCAGAAGTGTACTTTTACGCATAAGCTTGTTTACCGGGCAGAATGTTTAGTTTTAGTTCTATCGATGCCATCATTTTTTGAATGGTAGCGGCAATTAAATAATATAAATGAGGAGAACCAGGCTTTCGGCGATTCATCCAACCCGGGCCCATATCTTATTGGAGACTTTTCCTGGTCATAGGAACAACGAGGGAAGTGATAATCAGCGTATGTTATATTTATTTTTGGCTGTTCAACGCCAATATATTCATTTGAAATTTCACATATTATCATCATTTTTCTACAGTATTATTGCATAATTTTTTCACACAAGAAATTTTAAATGAAACGAATTACCTCTTTAAGTATTTGCATTTTAGTCATTATGACTTTCTCTCAGGCTGTTTCAGCCCAGGATTCTGTATCAATCTATAATAAGAACCAGGTTTTTGATCCTTCATTTATGTCGCAGGATGCCACAGAATTTAGAAGTTCCAATGGAGCGCCCGGCCCTAAATATTGGCAAAACATTGCCAACTATGTTATTCATGCGACTTTGGATGAAATGGATACCACGCTCAAAGGCAACGTAACCATTAATTACATCAACAACAGCCCCGACCAATTAAAATATTTGTGGCTACAGTTGGATCAGAATCTTTTCAAGCCCGATTCACGCGGAGCAGCAGCTACGCCTATTTCCGGAGACCGGTTTGATGTGAAAGGCTACACACAAGGCGGTTATCATATACAGTCTGCCTCGGTAATATATAAAGGAAAAATCTATAAAATTGATCCCGTTATAACAGATACCCGTATGCAATTGCGTTTACCGTTTACCGTTAAACCTAATGGCGACAAAATATCCGTTACGGTAAATTACTACTTTTCCATACCTCAATATGGCGCTGACCGCATGGGACGGTTGTACACAAAAAATGGCGTTATTTATCAATTGGCACAATGGTATCCACGCATGTGCGTATACGATGATGTGCAGGGCTGGAATACATTGCCCTATATGGGGCTCGGTGAATTTTATTGCGAATACGGCAACTTCGATTATTATGTTACAGCGCCCGCTGATATGATCGTAGCTGGTTCGGGCGATTTACAAAATCCGCAACAGGTATTAACGGCTACAGAAATAAACCGGTTGAATGAAGCCCACAAAAGCGACAGTACTGTTGCCATTATAAAAGAAGATGAAATTGGGAATGCGTCTATGCGCCCCGCGAAAAGCGGCATGCTTAACTGGCATTTTAAAATGCAAAACGCCCGTGATATTTCATGGACAGCTTCAAAGGCTTTTATGTGGGACGCGGCACGTATTAACTTTCCATCTGGCCGTAAAGGTATTTCAATGGCAGTATATCCTGTGGAAAGTAAAGGGTATAATGCATACGGAAGATCAACGCAATATTTAAAACAAAGCATAGAGTTTTATTCTAAAGATTATTTCGAGTATCCGTGGAACTCGGCTGTGGTGGTAGCTGGCGTTGCGTTGGGAATGGAATACCCGGGAATTGTTTTCTGCAGTTATAAAATAGGCAAAGGAAATTTGTGGCATGATGTAACACATGAAATCGGGCACAACTGGTTCCCTATGATTGTTGGCAGCAACGAACGACGTTTTATGTGGATGGATGAAGGCATGAATACTTTTATAAATGGATATGCATCTAATTCGTTTAACCATGGCGAATATGGAGATACAACCAACAGGGGAATTTTAGGAATGGCAAGACAAATGACAAGATTCAAAGATCCGTTGATGACGGCTCCCGAATCGATAAACCTCAGTGACTACGGACAGTATTATTTTAAAACTGCAACAGGCTTAAAAATTTTGCGCAATAGTGTAATTGGCCCCGACAGGTTTGACTATGCCTTTAAAACTTATATCAACCGGTGGGCATTTAAACATCCGCAACCGGCTGATTTTTTTCGAACCATAAACGACGCAGCAGGAGATAATCTCAATTGGTTTTGGAAAGAATGGTTTTATGAAACCTGGAAGCTCGATCAATCTGTAAAGGGAGTTAAATATGTGAACGACAGCGCTGCCAACGGCGCATTAATTACTATTGAAAATTTACAACAAATGGTTATGCCGGTAATTGCAAAGATTACAGAACAAAATGGCGACTCAAAGGAAATCAGATTACCAGTTGAAGTGTGGCAACGCGGCAGTGAATGGACTTTCAAATATAACTCTACAACACCTCTGATATCAGTTGTTTTAGATCCGCATGATGAATTGCCGGATATTAATCGTAAAAATAATACCTGGGAAAATAAATAGGTTGATAGCAGCATCCTTTTTGGTAGCTACAAAATTCGTCTATTGCTGGTCGTTATAAAGAACTAAAATGTCTTAGTGGTTTATCCATTAACAACAGAAATATATTTTGTCCATGGCCCCATTTCATCTTTGTATTGGTTTGCTAAAACCCTGCTTATTTGACATATATGATTTAGATCGTGAGCTACCCATGCGGCCAGGAGTTGTCGTAAAGTAACTTCACCAAATTCAGGGTGGATACCTTTCTTATTTAATTTTTTTTCATCAGGATTAGCTTTTGCTAATTCGCGAAGATTGGCTTTTCTCAAAGAGCCAAACTCCTTGAGTAAAACCTCAATAGATTCGGATTTGTCATTATTGAGCTGTGCAAAACGATCAAATGGAACAAATCGTTTATCACCGTTGTTAGAGAGAATGATGCGCATCCTGGGGATCCAATCAGTTTTTTCACCTTCAATCAAATGCCCTATTATGTCGTAAGGCGACCAGGTATCTTTGCCTTCATTGTTGAATAACCATTCGTTGCTTAACCCTTGTAATAAAGAGCTTACAACCAGTGGAGTTTTATACAAGATCACGATTGATTGATTTAAATCAAAATTCATAAAAGGATTTTAAGCTAAAGTAATGCATCTAAGAAAACATATTGACAGCACATATACTTTATTCCGAAATGTGCAGCGTGAAACAGACTTGTGGTGTAACTTCGCAGGAAAATAGTCATGGACAACAGCGGATTGCTTTTTATTCCTGACATCAGCGGCTTCACCAAATTTGTGAACGAAACTGAAATTGAACATAGCCGTTATATCATTGGCGGATTGCTCGAGAATATTATTAATTCAAATCAAATAGGATTATCTATTTCTGAAATTGAGGGAGATGCCGTTTTATTTTATCGTTACGGAAAAGCTCCCTCGTTAGACGAAATTTACAGGCAGGTGGAAAGCATGTTTTGTAATTTCCAAAAACAACTAAAGAACCTCGAAAGCCGTCGGGCTTGCCAATGTACCGCCTGCAAAGCAGCTAAAAATCTAAGCCTTAAAATTATTACACACTACGGCGAATTTTCTTCTTATAATGTAAAGAATTACAGCAAACTTATTGGCAAAGATGTAATTGTTGCACACCAGTTATTAAAGAACGATATTGATTTGCATGAGTACTGGCTTGTTACCAGCAACCTGTTTAATGAAAATAAAACGGACGCCAATTTGCCGCAGTGGATGAGTTGGGAAATGGGGAATAAACAGACTGAAAAAGGTGATGTGGATTTTCACTATTCATTACTTTCACAATTAAAAGAAAATGTACAGGCCGATCCGTTATCGCAACTTGAGTTGGGAAATGAAAGATTTAAAGTTTTAAGTCAAAGTAAGATTATCGATGCGCCGTTACTAACGGTGCTTAGCATAGTTGGAGATTTTACTTTACGTTCGAAATGGATGGAAGGCGTCAAGTCCGTTGACCAGGTAAGCCACCCGGTTAATCATGTGGGGGTAAAGCATCGGTCAGTTGAAGATGATCGTACGATAAATTTATATTCAAGTTCTTTTAATCAAACCGGCGATACTTTTTCCTATAGCGAAACAGACGAACAGAAAACTTTCTCGATCTATTTTACATTAAAGCCTGTAAACGAAAATGCAACTTCTCTCGTTGTTGATTACTATCATAAAAAACTTCCATTCTCAGAGCTTTATTTTTCCTTATTCAAAAGAAAAAAATTAGCGAATCAAATTGCTGCTTCACTGGAAAATATTGAAATCCTGGTAAAGGAAGGTATAGGGTTTAAACCATGATGGAGCCTCGAATGAGGAATTACCTGTTTAATTTATTGTGCAAAATTTTGTGCTGGTTTTTTTTATCGTCTCGCAATGCTTGTGATAACAATCCTGCTGCTGTCGCAAAGCAAAGAATCATATTTCCAATCTATTTTAACCGCTATAGGAAATTGAGAATTGTTGAAAGTAAACTCTTTTGGCAATTGTACTGCTTTCGAAACTTTACAAAGTGTACAATTGCCATTTAAATCAGGAACATTATCAATATGAATATAAAAACCTCCCGGGCAATTACAAGGTTCCGTTACCAGACAAGGCGTAAGCCTGTTATCTATCCCGGTGATTTCTGCCGTATTCATGTACTGCTTTTCCTTTTTGCAGGAAGCATTTGGCAGCAGGATAACTATCGAAATCGCTATTAATATTGAAGTTAACTGTCGCATTGTATTTCTCTTTGCAAAGTTGACACCAAAAAAGTTATGAACGTTGCATTTAACGTTGCATTTAATGTAACGAATTTTAGATTGACTCGTTTGTCTTGGGGATAGAATTTTTAGCTTGCACGCTGAAATTTGCTCAATCACTTCAATATCTTTACCTCATAAGATTCAAAAAACCTTTCTCATGCCGCGAAAATATTTTCTCTCGTTAATATCAATGACACTATTCGTTCATCTTCTTGCCCAGCCAAAAGAAATCTTAATCTATCATCCCATTAAAACAGATAAAGCCGGAAACATTATTCCATGGTATAATGAAAATCCTGGTACTTCCTATAACCATATTATCAATCTTGTTTGGAATTTTTGGGATACGATGCGACATGATTTGAATGGTTTGCCTTATTACATGAACCACCAGGTTTGGAATGCAGCCTTTAATGATCCGAGAGGAGTTGGCGGCGACCAGTTTGCGATGGTACTTTCATCATGGCATTTGTATTATGCTTACACAGGCAACGAACGGGTAAAAGCGAATATGCATTTTTTGGCAGATTATTATATTACCCATGGTCGCTCGCCCGCAGATTGCAAATGGCCCAATATTACGTTTCCATATAACAGTTATATCTACTCGGGAATTTACGATGGTGATATGCGTGCCGGAAGAGATGTAGCACAACCTGATAAAGCGGGGTCGTTCGGCTTGGAACTCGTGCACTTGTATAAGATAAGCGAGGATACGCTTTACCTTGATGCGGCGAAAAAAATTGCCAACACATTGTGTACACATGTAACAGAAGGCAATATCAATTATTCACCGTTGCCTTTTAAAGTGAATGTATATACCGGTAATACTGCCTTGCTTCGTAATCATGAGTTCACCGGCACATGGATAGATACCGCAGGTTATACCAGCAATTGGGCACCTACCATGCAATTGTTCCTAGACTTAATTGAATTGAAAACAGGTGATACATCTGCTTACCAAAAAAGCTTTGCCACGATGCTGAACTGGATGAAAAATTTTCCCATGAAAGAAAACAAGTGGGGACCTTTCTTTGAAGATGTTGATTGGTGGAGCGATACACAAATTAATGCTATGACTTTTGCAAGGTTCATCATGGAGCATCGGAATTATTTTCCCGATTGGAAAAATGATGTATTGAAAATTATTGAATGGGTGCACAAAACATTTGGAAACGATAAATGGAAAAAGTATGGAGTGATGGTTACGAATGAACAGACAGTTTATCAAACGCCCGGCAACAGCCATTCTTCGAGGCAGGCCGCCGATGAATTGTTGTATGTAAGTTTATCGGGCGACAGTAGTTTTTATAGCAACGATGTGCGTGAATTAAACTGGGCAACGTATATGGTGGACTTCGATGGTAAGAACCGATTTCCACAGGATGAGCCATGGCTTACCGATGGATATGGAGATTATGTAAGGCATTTCCTTCGGGCAATGGATGCCATACCATCGTTAACTCCGCCCGGTGAAGATCATATTCTTTCGAGTACCTCAGTTATTCAGCAAGCCGATTATGAAGGAAATTTTAAGAAATTTATTTACCTCAATTTTGAAAATGTTGATAGCAATAAAGTAAGATTGTTTTACAGAACGTTTGATACAACCGGAACAGAGAGAATAAAACTTCGCCGAAAACCTTCGGCAGTATTGCTTGATAATAAACCAATGCGCGAAAGTAAAACAGGAGAGGGGTATGAATGGAAACCAATAAGCAAGGAAGGGTTACTTATTGTAAGAAGAGAGAATGGCAGAAAAGTTATTTTGATTAAATAAGAATCGTAAAAATAGGTATCACTGTCAATAAACAACGATCAATATAATCTAATGAGATTTTTATTTTTCTTAATTATTTTGATTTTCATACTGGGGTGTAATTCTGGTAATCCAGAAAAAAATAATAGTGCCGCCAATGTAACGATAGTTAAACAGGAGGTATGCGATAATGATTATGATCGGTTACTAATAAAATATGCCGGTGATTTTAAAGCGGCAAATCTGGAACTTGATAAATGTTTATTACCTCAATTAGATTCTTTCTTATTGCATGTTGATACAAATTGTTTGAGAAAACAGAAGGAGTATAAAACATTCATAGCAATAATTTTGGCAAAGCTTTCTATTCATCATTTGCAATGTTACAACCAGGGTTATGACCTGCTTTCAATGGAGAAAGGTGGCGCCAAAATAATTGTTGATGATTTTAGAAGAATGACAGGATATCAGAACAAGCACTTAGATATGTTGAATTCCGGATTTATTTTTGATTTTATAGAAAGTGATAAAACATTAAAAGAAAATTCTACCATTAAACTTCTCGTAAGGAAATATGCCAAAGAGGGCGATAGGATAGCCAAGGGAATATAAACCGGAAAAAAGGGGAGGTATCAGACCGATCTTTATCTCTTCGGCAACATACTAACATATTGCGAAAGCAATTTTTTAAAAAATTTGCCCGTTTGACCTGAACCGTTAGTTTGTCGTCATTGAAATCCTAACACCGGATGCGGATGGCCGTAAAATGATTGAAAGGGCAAAATTGCCTTCCTCATTAAGCAAAAATATTTTGAGTTACTAACGTCAATGGACAATTGATTTTTTACTAAGAAGATTAAACTGAAAGCAACACTGCAACATAATGACAAACAGCGGCGGCCAGTACAAGAAAGTGCCATACAGCATGATGCCATTTAAAACTACTCCATAAATAAAAGATAACCCCGATACTGTAAAGAGCGCCGCCAATAACAATGAAGGTGATAACATCGGCGGGCATGTCGGCGAAGAAACGTTTGCCGCCTATTACTAATATCCATCCCATTGCCAGGTAAATGATAAGCGAGACAATTTCAAACCGGCCGGTAAAAAATATCTTAAAAAAAATCCCCAATAATGTGAGGCTCCACAATATAATTAGCAACAAATAGCCAAAAGAATTCCGAAGATAAATGAGAATGAAAGGTGTGTACGTTCCTGCTATTAAAAAATAAATACTGATGTGATCAAATATCTCCAATACTTTTTTTACCTGTGGTTGCTGAAAACCATGATAGGTAGTAGAAAAAGTAAATAGCATCAAAAAAGTAAATCCATAAATGCTAGCTCCCAAAATCGCCGGAACATTTGCATTTTTAGCTGCCAGTGCTGTAAGAATAGGAATACTAATTATGCCAAAGAGAATACCAAAGCCGTGTATAGTGCTGTGTACAATTTCCTGCTGAAGGGTAAAATGTTTTTGATCTGCGGTTTGCTTTTTATCAGTATTAATATTTTTTACAGGCATTTAATATAACAAATTAAACCGGGCAATTAATTAGTGAATTCGAAGTATCTAACTTATTGCTGTTTATTACAATGGCCTTTACTTTGCATTCAGGAAATGGCCGGTCAATTAATAATTCTATAGCAGGTCAAATTTACTCATACTTTACAAATACATTTTTTAACTACAAATATTAAATTATGGAATACAGAAAATTAGGCGAATCAGATTTAAAAGTTTCAGTAGTTACATTTGGCGCATGGGCCGCCGGGGGCTGGATGTGGGGTGGCACGGAACGCAAAGATGCCATTGAAGCAATACAGGCAGCCCATGATAACGGAGTAACTTCAATTGATACCGCACCCGTTTACGGGCAGGGATTAAGCGAAGAAATTGTAGGTGAGGCTATTAAAAATTTCCCTCGTGATAAGGTGCAGATACTTACAAAATATGGCATGCGTTGGGATCTTACAAAAGGTGTGTTAGGTTTTAAAAGTCAAGACAACAATGGAAACGATATCGACATTTATAAGTATGCAGGTAAGGATAGTATTGTTAAAGAATGCGAGAATAGTTTGACAAGACTTAAGACAGATTATATCGATCTCTATCAAATACATTGGCCGGATGTAACAACGCCAATTGCTGAAACTATGGAAGCCATTGAACAATTGATAGAACAGGGAAAAGTTCGTTATGCTGGTGTTTGTAATTACAATGCGTCGCAGGTAAAGGAAGCGCAGGAGCACATTAATTTAGTATCGAACCAGGTTCCCTATAGCATGGTGCTAAGAAACATTGAAGAAGATGTTGTTCCCTTTTGTATAACAAATAACATTTCTATTCTTGCATACAGCCCTTTACAAAGAGGATTGCTTACGGGAAAAATAAGGCAGGGACATAAATTTGCCGATGGTGATCACCGGGCTGGTTTATATTATTTCAAGGATGAAAATATTGAATTGACGAATAAATTTCTGGATAAAATAAGACCGCTTGCCAAAGAAAAAAATGCCACACTATCCCAACTGGTTATCCGCTGGACCATTGAGCGACCGGGGATCACCATTGCCCTGGTAGGTGCCAGAAATAAAGAACAGGCCATACAAAATGCCAAGGCCGCCAATATAAAATTGACCTTCCGGGAAATTGAATTTATTAATGAGGAACTGAATAAGCTCGTGTTGGAGAAAGTATAATAAATATTTTTCCAGAAATATTTGAACGGTGAAAGGATGGGATGGATCTTCTGTTATTGTTTTTCCACCTCATAACATAAATTACATACTCTTCAATTTGTAAATGCGGGCGATCTCCGACGGATATTAAGCAACAATTGATATTATTTTATTTAATTATGATAGTCAAATATCCACTTTGAAAATTTGAGAATAATAGAGATGTCTTTTACAGTAACTTTATTAGCCTGCAATTCAGTCTTCAAAAACGATATGAGATATTTTCAAAATCTTATTCTTCTTCTTGCAATATTCCTTTGTTGGAATCCGCATTTGAGCGCCCAGGATAATACGCATAACCCGGTAACAAAAAACGCGTCGCCCGAGGTGCGGGCCTTATTAGATTTTTTCTATAATATATCCGGTGAATATTTACTAACGGGACAGCATAATTTCCCCAACGTAAAAGGAAGAAATACAAACTTCGCTGCTGAATATATCGGTAAAACCCCTGTTGTATACAGTACGGATTGGGGTTTTGCATTCGATGGCAATACGGATTCTTATCTTGCCCGGCAGGATATTGTTGATGAAGCCATCCGTCAAAATAAACTCGGCTCAATCATTACAATATGCTGGCATGCTGTGCCGCCTACAGCAGATGAGCCTGTAACATTTCAACCTGTGTCCGGTGCAGATTCTACAAAACTACATAGCGTACAAGGCAGACTGTTAGATCAGCAATTTAAAGATGTACTTACTCCCGGTACTGCGTTGTACAAACATTGGTGTCAACAGGTAGATACGATTGCCGTATATCTAAAAAAATTGCAGGCTGCACACGTTCCCATCGTATGGCGGCCCTATCATGAAATGAATGGAGAATGGTTTTGGTGGGGCGGACGGCACGGAGAATATAGTACGATACGTTTATACAGGCAATTATTCGACAGGCTTGTTAATTATCATAAATTAAATAACCTTATATGGATGTGGAATGTTGACAGACCCGCTACACCAGCAAGAAAATTCACTAACTTCTATGTCGGTGATAAATATTTTGATATTGCATCATTAGATGTATATGGAAGTGATTTCAACCAAAATTACTACGACAGCCTGCTTGCGCTTGCAAAAGGCAAACCTATAGCATTAGGTGAAGTAGGAAATCCACCTACGCCGGATATAATTAAACGCCAGCCGAAATGGACTTATTATGTTATCTGGGCAGGCATGGTTCGCAATACAACTAAAAAGGAATATGAAAAGCTGATAAATGATTCTCATGTTCTTTGCCTTGAAGACTATGCTTATCGTAAAGCGATTGCCCCGTACCGGAAAGTTGCGGGCCTCTACCCTTTACCGTTAGTTATCAATGAACCAGTCAATTTTTCCGGCGAATGGACATTTGATGGAGAAGCAAGTGCGTTGGGCAATTCGGGAACTGGCCGAATTCCTTCCAAATTATCAGTATCTCAAAACGATAGTGTAATAGATATAAAAAGAACAATGATCTCTGAATACAGCGACAATACGATAACCGATCAACAACTTGTATTGAATGGCAAAGAACAATCATTTAAAGCGCCATTTGGAAATACACCTGGCAAAATTACCGCCCGTTTATCAGCAAATAATGACACGCTTTTTATAGACTCAAAAGTGATAGTAAATTTTGGCGGGAGAAGTAATGAATGGGCGACAAATGAAGCCTGGTCATTATCTGCTGACCGAAACGTATTGACTGTGAAACAATCTTCGAATTCATTCCGGGGTACAACAAGAGTAACCATTGTTTATAAAAAAGAATAAAAACTCGTATCCCTAATTATTTAAGAAATTATCTATTGATGTTAACATTTACATTTTCGCAATTAATTAAATTCACAAAATGTCTCATCGAAGAGTATTCATAAAACAAACAGGACTGTCCGCCCTGGGCCTGGGATTGTTACCATCATTGACACATTTCAAAGGGGGAGATTTTTTCAAAGATCCGTTCACATTGCCACGCAGTTCGCCGGAAGCGCAGGGAATATCCTCAGCGGGCATTCTGAAATTTCTCGATTCCATAAAGGACATTAAGCAGGAGTTCCACAGCCTGATAATTTTACGCCACGGAAATGTTGTCGCAGAAGGTTGGTGGGCGCCTTACTCGTCTGAACATAAACAACAACTATATTCTCTCAGCAAAAGTTTTACGGGTACTGCTATCGGTTTAGCCGTAAACGAAAAATTGCTATCTGTAGATGATGCAATCATAAAATTTTTCCCCGACATGTTACCGAATGAAATAAGTGACAACCTTGCTGCATTAAAAGTGAGACATTTACTATCAATGTCAGTGGGCCACGCGAAAGATGCTATACTAATTCTCGAAGCGTCAGCTCCGGGTGTACCCTGGGAAAAAACATTTCTTGCGCAGCCGGTAGTGTTTACTCCCGGAAGCCAGTTTATGTACAATTCCGGAGCTAGTTTTATGCTAAGCGCAATTGTAAAAAGAGTAACCGGGAAAACGGCTCATGAATATTTGAAATCAAGATTGTACGAACCATTGCATATCACCAATACAACGTGGGCAGAAAATTTTGAAGGAATTAATATGGGCGCTTCTCATTTGCGGATGCCAACTGAAGATATCGCGAAATTTGGCCAGTTATATCTTCAAAATGGTATTTGGAATGGCAAACAAGTCATTAGCAAAGAATGGGTGAAGGAAGCATCATCAAAGCAAATTTCAAATGGAAAGAATGATAGCAGCTGGGGTTACGGTTATGGCTACCAGTTTTGGCTAAACCCTCCCGGGGGATTCAGGGCCGACGGGGCTTTTGGTCAATTCAGTATGGTGTTCCCGCAATTAGATGCTGTGGTTGCTATTACCAGTGAAAGCATTAGTACAAAAGATACGATGCAAATTGTTTGGGATGTATTGCTGCCCGAAATGAAAGATTCAGTACTTCGAAAAAATAATGTAGCCCACAAGCAATTGACAAATGAGTTGAAATCACTAAGGTATGAGCCGCCCGTTATAGCTTCGGCTTCGCCAATTGCAGCGAAGATATCCGGGAAAGAATTCCTGCTGGATCAGAATGACTTTAGTGCAAAGTCTGTAACGTTTAACTTCAAAAATAACGAATGCATCTTTACTTTAAAGGAGGATGGTAAGCCTGATATTACTATTACTAACGGTATGGGCTACTGGATAAGAAAAAATAATTTAAAACCATATGCTCATTCATTATTTTCATTAAGACGTATTGATTTTGATTCTATTGTTGCTGCGAGTGCAACGTGGCAGGACGAGAAAACTTTGCTAATAACCTGGCGTTTTATCGAAACGGTTCATGGCGATCAGCTAACCTGTATATTTGATGGCGATGAAATAACAATTAAGTTTCTCTTTAGCGTGAACCGCCTTCAAAACAAACCGGATAACCGTAAAGATGTAACGGGTAAGCTAATGGCTTAAAATATAAAACAGGAAATCATTGGATGGTTTCAATCTATTCATCAATAAAAAAAAAGAAAGCTTTATAATATGAAAATAAATCGGCCAATCTCAATTGTTCTTATCGTTGTTCTAAACTTGTCATTCATTTCTTCTATTCGAAGCCAGTCCGTGAAAAACACCGGCGCAATGAAATTGAACAGCCTTGAGTACCTGGAATACCAGGGAGTAAATGTTATGCTGGCGCAGGATTATTATCCTGAAGGGCACCAGGGCGGTGTGAGCGTTATTCAAAATGGTTTGCGTGTAGCCACTAACGGTGATATACGGCTGGAGCCTACACCGGGGCAATGGCAGCCTATTCCCAAAGTTGGTAAACGTTCTGTTGACAAAATAAAACAACAGATAAGCGTTCAATTGCAATTTCCCAATGAGAATATTGACCGAAAAGGGTTTAACCCGGTTATTTATCCTGATTTGAAATTCAGTTACACGTTGCGTGTTGAACCCGCAGGTAAAGGCTTTAAAATTATTGTTGATTTAGACAAACCGATTCCTGGTGAATGGATAGGAAAGGTCGGTTTCAACTTTGAGCTTTTCCCCGGAATTCTTTTTGGTAAATCATGGTACCTGGATAATCAATTCGGCATTTTTCCAAGACAGGAAAATGGGCCCGATTATAAAGATGCAGACAGTGAAGTGCAGATTGAGCCAATGGCGAAAGGTAAAAAATTAACTATCGCACCGGAGAGTGATCAGCAACGGATGACGATAGAGAATGTAAATGGCGACAATCTTGAACTAATAGATGGAAGAGCAAAACATAATAACGGTTGGTTTGTAGTCAGGTCGCTTGTTGCCAAAGGAGCTACAACAAATGCGATCGTGTGGTTAGTGACGCCGCATGCCATAGGAGGGTGGGAGTCAGAGCCGGTGGTGCAGGTTTCACAGGTTGGCTACCATCCCGATCAACAAAAAGTAGCCGTTGTAGAATTAGATGCGAAAGACAACACGATTCAAAAAGCTTCTCTGCTGCGTTTAAAGGAAGATGGTGGTTATGAGAACGTACTAACCGAAATGCCTAAACGCTGGGGGAAATTTCTAAGGTATAATTATTTGCAATTTGATTTTACCCGGGTACGGAAGCCGGGAATGTATATCGTAAAATATGGCAAAGAACAATCCGGCCCCTTCCAGATAAATAGTAACGTTTATTCCCGCAATGTTTGGCAACCAACACTCGAATATTTTTTACCAATTCAAATGTGCCACATGCGGGTGAACGATCATTATCGTGTATGGCATGGCTGGTGCCACATGGATGATGCACGAATGGCACCTACAGACTCTACACATTTCGATGGATATATTCAGGGCCCATCAACTTTAACCAGTTTTAAAAGCGGGGATCATGTTCCCGGCCTCAATCAAGGCGGATGGCACGATGCCGGCGACTTTGATCTTCGGGTAGAATCACAAGCTGAAACAGTGCAAGGCCTTGCATTGGCTTATGAAGAATTTAATTTGAAATATGACAATACTACCATTGATCAAAAAAATCACGTTGTTGAGATACAAGTACCCGATGGCAGACCCGACGCATTGCAGCAAATGGAGCATGGGTTATTATCCATCGTAGGCGGATACAGATCAATGGGAAGATTATACCGGGGAATTATTGAGCCAACAAAAAGACAATACACTATACTTGGCGACCCGACAAATATCACCGACAATATTATTTATGTTAAGCCAACGGATGGTAACGTGCCTGAAGTTGGATTACCTGGTTCGCCCGATGACCGCTGGGTATTTACAGAAGATAATCCTAACAGGGAGCTAAACGTAGCAGCGTGTCTTGCAACAGCAGCAAGGGTTATAAAGGGTTACAATGATACTCTTGCTGCGCAAAGTTTGCAAATAGCTGAAACACTTTGGGATAGTACGAAAGAAAAATACCCATTGGCAAGAGTTGAACTCGCTGTTGAATTATTAAAAACTACCGGTGATAAAAAGTATGCCGATTTTTTGCTTTCCCATGCGGCTGATATTGCGAAGAACTTTGAAAGAACCGGCTGGATTGTTGGGCGATCTTTGCCGTATGTTAACGATGCGGCCTACACGAAGATAATGACTGATGCTGCGAAAAAATATTATACAAAAATTGTGGAGCAGGGAAAGAAGACACCTTATGGTGTTCCTTATGAGCCCAATATATGGGGCGCAGGCTGGGGCATTCAGAATTTTGGTTTCCGGCAGTATTTTTTACATAAAAGTTTTCCCGATATTTTTCCAACGGATTATATGCTGAAGGCGATGGACTTTATTTTAGGTTGTCATCCCGGTTCAAATACAGCCTCGTTTGCATCAGGCGTGGGTGCAAATTCTGTAACTACAGCTTATGGTTTCAATCGTGCAGACTGGACTTATATTCCGGGCGGCATTGTATCGGGCACTGCCTTAATAAGGCCGGACTTTCCTGAACTGCTCACATGGCCTTTTTTGTGGCAACAAACTGAATACGTGTTAGGCGGCGGAACAACAGATTATTTATTCCTCGTTCTCGCGGCTGACCATATTTTGAATGAAAAGAAATAGGTTAGTATGAAAAATATATTGAAGTTATCCTTTGTATTAATTAATGCTGCCCGTATAAGCCAGGCAGTATTTGCACAAGAGCCGAATAAAACTGAGCGCACGCAATTGGCAAGTCAAATGGAAAATTCTATTCAAACAGAATTGCTCAACAAGTGGTATCCGCAATGTGTTGATTCTTTATATGGTGGCTTTTTATCAACATTTACTTACGATTTTAAACCAACAGGGCCACAGGATAAATTTATTGTAACGCAGGCAAGACACACCTGGACTACAGCAAAAGCTTCGGAGTTATATCCTGGTGTATCTTATTATTTAAAATGTTCTGAGATTGGATTTCATTTTTTAAGAGATGTTATGTGGGATAAAGTTTACGGCGGATTTTATGATCTTGTAGACAGGCAGGGCAAAGTAAAAAATAATCCAAATGCGTCCAAAGAAGCCTACGGTAACGCTTTTGCCATTTATGCCTTATCGGCTTATTTTAAGGCTTCCGGTGACACGAGCGCATTAAATCTCGTCAAAAAAGCGTTCCTATGGATGGAAGATCACAGTCATGACGCGATATACGGCGGCTACTATCAATATTTAACAAGAGAGGGAAAGCCGGTACAGAGAGATAGTAATACACCGTCTACTTCTGACCTTGGTTATAAAGATCAGAATTCTTCCATACATATTCTTGAGGCACTTACAGAGCTCTATCGCGTTTGGCCGCAGCCGTTAGTACGCCTTCGTTTACAGGAAATGCTTTCCCTGATACGGGATAAAATGGTTTCAAAACAAGGATATCTCAGGCTTTTTTTTCAGCCGGACTGGACACCTGTTTCTTTTCGCGATTCTTCCCGGGCCAGCATTATACAACATAAATATTTAGATCATGTATCCTTCGGTCATGATATTGAAACCGCATACCTGATGCGTGAGGCATCGCATGCACTTGGGTTGCAGAACGACACGCTAACACAAATAATCGGCAAACGAATGGTGGATCATGCATTGAGAAATGGATGGGATAAAAACTTAGGTGGCTTTTACGATGAAGGATATTATTTTAAGGGAAGTGATACTATTACGATAATATTTGCAAGCAAGAACTGGTGGGCACAGGCCGAAGGTTTAAACACTTTATTGTTGATGACCGATACATATCCAAACGATTCGATGCACTACTATGATAAATTCAAAAAGCAATGGAATTATATTGAAACATATATAATTGATCATACAAATGGCGGGTGGTACGAAGAAGGGCTGGATAATGAGCCACAAAGAAAAACGGCATTGAAAGGGCATATCTGGAAAGGAGCCTATCACAATTTCCGGGCGCTGTCCAATTGCATCAAGCGGTTACGTGGTGGAGATGATGAGAAAAATTAATATTGAATCGGAATAGTTTGATCTTTCTATTTTAAAAAGAATGAATTCTAATTTCAAAAAAAAGCCATGGGAAAAACAATTAAAGTTGGTTTAATCGGATTCGGTGCTGGAGGCCAGACATTTCATGCGCCAATACTAACGATGGTAAAGGGGTTGCAGCTGGCAAAAATAAGAGCGGTAAAACCTGAACAAGTTGCCGTTGCACAATCAAAGTATCCAACTGCTTCAATAGTGAGCACTTCAGATGAAATATGTAATGATGAAAATATTGAGCTGGTTGTTATAACTACACCCAACACTTCACATTATTCATTGACTATGCAGGCTCTACAAGCTGGTAAAAATGTGGTAGTTGATAAACCATTTACCATTAATACAAAAGATGCTGACGAATTGATTGCTGAAGCAGAAAAAAGAAATTTGGTTCTGTCGGTTTACCACAGCCGCCGCTTTGACAGCGATTTTTATACGGTGCAAAAAATAATTAAAAATGATTTGTTAGGCAGCCTTGTTGAAATGGAAAGTCGTTACGATCGATTCAGAAACTTTCTAAAACCTAATTCGTGGCGGGAGGAAGATGCACCCGGTTCCGGAATTTTATATGACCTCGGTTCCCACCTCATTGACCAGGCACAGGCATTATTTGGGCTACCCGATACCGTTAGTGCCGATTTAATTGTACAGAGAAAAAGCGGGAAAGCGATTGATAATTTTGAAGTAATTCTCCATTATCCCGGAATTAAAGTCTCTTTAAAAGCAGGAATGCTTGTAAGGGAACCGCTGCCGCGATTTATACTTTCAGGAAACAATGGGTCTTTCGTTAAATATGGATTGGATGTCCAGGAAGAAGCGTTAAAAGCTGGTTATACATCAAGTACCAAAAGTAATTGGGGTATTGAACCGCCTGAAATTTGGGGAACGGTAAACACCGAAATAAACGGTCAGCATTTTGTGGGAAAGATTGAGAGTGAAAAAGGGGACTATACTGCCTTTTATCAGAATATATATAACACCATTATTGTTAAAGAAAAATTGATAGTAACTTCCTTGCAGGCAAGGAATAATATTCGCACTATAGAATTAGCGATACAAAGCCAGCAGGAAAAACGAACCATCGACTTTACTTTTTCTTAATTGCAATTTTTTGAATGAATTTTAAACAGGAAGCAGCAGCAAAGGCAATCACTTTTATAAGAGACAATTCTATTGTTGGCTTGGGCGCAGGATCAACAATTGCCTATATCGTAGATTATTTGAAAACGAAAATAAATGACGGGCTTTCAATACAACTGGTTAGTTCGTCATTTACTACAAAGCAATTGTTATTAAAAGAACACCTAACAGTTGTACCAATTGAATTTTGTAAAGAAATAGATGTATACTTCGACGGATGCGATCAGTTTGATAGGCAATTAAATGCCTTAAAAAGTGGTGGCGGTATTCATACGCTGGAAAAATTATTAGCATCTATGGCTAAACAATTTTTCATCGTGGGCGATGACTCAAAACTTGTTGATACGTTCGATACCAAATATCCTTTGGTAATTGAAATGCTGCCACAGACGGCAACATTTGTTCCCTACAAAATTCAGACGTTATTTCCCGGAGCAAAAATTAAAATGCGGATGAGTGATAAAAAAGATGGTGCAGTTATCACAGAGAATGGTAATTATTTGTTGGATGTTTATTTTGAATCATGGCCGGCGCTGTCTTCCATCAATCAAATCTTTAAAAATATAACCGGCGTGATTGAAACCTCATTGTTTTATGGAATGGCTCACAAAGCAATTATTGCCGGAGAAAATGGTGTATCGATATTGGATAAAAATTAATGGTTAGAATATTGTAAACATGCAGATACATGAAAAGATTATTTATAAAGCTTGCATTAGTTATTGGTATTTTATTTGTTAGCTGCTCGCCTTCAAAAAAAAATATAAAAAGTTCAACAAACGAATTGCCTGCAACAAGCCTGCAACCTTTCGGGCGATATATTATAGATAATCAACAAAATCTTGAGTTGATAAGTTCCGCGGTACATTTTGGATTCTCCTTCAAAGGAAATTCATGTTCCATTTTCGCATCACTACCCGATCTAAATAGTCATAATTATTTTCAATATACGCTGGATGGCAAATATCAAAAGAAGATAAGAGTAGAAGGAAATTTTAATCAACCGATTGTTCTTACTGCTCCAGGTAACGGAGAGCACACCATCTGGATATATAAAACAACCGAAGCGCAAACCGGCCCGATTTATATACAGAAGATCACCGGAAAAAATTTGAAAGCTTTAAATGTTCCGGCTTTGCCTTTAATAGAATTCATTGGCAATAGCATTACCTGTGGCGCTGCTGCAGATGCTTCTGAAACGCCTTGTGGCACTGGTGTTTACCACGACCAGCATGACGCTTACGATGCTTATGGGCCGCGGGTAGCGAGAGCTTTGGGTGTAAATTTTATTATGAGTTGCGTAAGTGGCATTGGTGTCTACCGCAACTGGAACAGCGATGGACCAACGATGCCACAAGTGTATGAAAATACCGAAATGGGATTGAGCGCATCACAAAAATGGGATTTCAAAAAATATTCTCCCGACATTGTGAGTATTGCTTTAGGAACAAACGATTTCAGCACTGGCGATGGTAAGCGACCAAGATTGCCATTTGATAGCGCTGCTTTTGTAAACCACTATATTGATTTTGTTCAATTAGTAAAAAGCAAATATCCATCGACTCAGATAGCGTTGCTTAGCAGCCCGATGGTAAATGACGGCAACAGGCAAATACTTCAAAATTGCCTTGCCGCCGTAAAGCAACATATCGATGCATCTCACCCCGCAGATAAGGCCGTTGCATTGTATTTTTTCAAACCTATGCATGCCCACGGCTGCGCCGGCCATCCTAACGTGGAAGAACACGCGATTTTGGCGAAGGAATTGGTTCCGTTTTTTAAAGAATTGTTGAAGTAAAAATAAGATGGTAGACGTTGGATAGGATGTAGGGAATGAAGAATTATAAGAAATAGTATCTAAGCAATGCCACATGTCTAATTAAGGACTTACAGATACGTTTGTTGAACCGAAACTAAATATCTGTATTCTTAGTAAATTTATTCCTAAAATATTATAGCCAGCCAAAACTTTAAAAGTGTTTAAACACAAATACACCATACTTTTTTTGTTGTCATTGCACGCGGTAACCACCGGGGCTAAGGCGCAGTTAAGCCAGCTCCGGTTTAAACATTATACAACTAGTGATGGGCTCTCCCAGGGTAGTATTTATCATATGGCGCAGGATTCTCGGGGTTTTATATGGTTTGGCACTTTTGACGGGCTAGATCGCTATGATGGATACAATTTCAAAGTTTTCAGGCCAGATTTTAATGACAGCAATTCAATCAAGGGAGGGCGGATCAATTCTATTATAGAAGATAAATCCGGAATGCTATGGGTAGGTACTTATGAAGCTTTAAATCGTTATGACTTTAAAACCGACCGCTTTGAACATTTTTATGTGGAAGATGATTTACATCAGAAATTGAAGGTTAGCTACGATCCTTTTTTTATTGATGATAGAAATGAATTATGGTTTACTTACAATCTTCACGATTTGGGTTCAATAAATTTAGTATCAGGAAAAATTACAACTTACCCATTTGCTGAAGGATTATTAGATGAATTTGTGACCGCCGGTTATCCGGAAAAAAAATTTTACCGCCCTGTTTCAAAAATATACTCTGTTGGACATGATGGATTGCACATTATCGATGTATTAAATAAACAAACACACTTCTATTTTTCTTCGAATCCAAAAAATGAATCGGGCAATAAAACATTAATAGTACAGGTACTAGAAGATAAAAGCCACATACTGTGGCTGGCTTCAAAAAATGGATTGATCTCCTTTAACCCTGTTACGTATAAAACGCAACTGTATAATGAATATGGTAAAACAAAGAAAAATATAATTATATACAGGTTGGCCCGCGATAACAACGATAATATTTGGTGCGGCGGTAATGAAACCGGGTTAATCTTGTTTAATACAAGCACAAAAAAATTCTGCAGAAATTATGTCAGGAACCCTGCAGACCTCGAGAGCATAGAACAAGATAATATTGGTTCTCTTTTTATTGACAGGGACCAAAATATATGGATAGGTATCGATCCCAACGGTGTAGATAAAACTAATCCCACCTATGAACAATTTAACCACATAAAAATAAATCCTGAGAGGAGAAATGAGGATTATACAAGTTCGATATGGTCACTTGCAGAAATTGATTCAAACAATTTGCTTATCTGCTCGAATCATGAGGATTTGATGATATACAATAAAATAAAAGACGAGAGTAGGAAATTTGATTTGCCCAATGGATTCAAAGGCTCGGAAATTTTCAACATATTGTTCGATAGTCAAAAAAGGACATGGATAGTTGCTGATTCAGGTATTTTCTATTCAGACAACAAACTGAAAACAATTAAATTAATTCTCAAAAAAAGTAATTTATATAATGTTTATATGCTTGAATGCAATCAAAGAATTTTTATAGGTACAGGTAATGGTTTGTTTTCTTTACCCATGCACGGACAAACAAATGAAGCAGTTACAATGCATTTATTTGATGGGAAAGGAATAAGTTCTATCAATAAATCCCCCAAAGGAGTTTTATTTATAGCGACAGAAAATAAAGAATTGTTCTTAATTCACCGGGACAGCATCAACCCCCAAACGGCAAAAAAAATCATTTTTGATTTCCTCATAAAATCAATTTTTTTTCAGGATGAGAACACCGTTTGGTTTGGTACCGGTAGTGGCCTTGTGAGATATACCATTTCAGAAAATTCGCTGAAAATATACACTGAAAAAGAAGGCCTCGCCAATAATCTTGTTTATGCTATAGCTAAAGGAAATGATGGCAATCTTTGGATGAGCACCAATCATGGCATTTCAAAATTTAATTTGTTGACGGAAGAATTCAGTAATTATGGTCTTGTGGAAGGAGCCCAGGCCCTAGAGTTCAATTCTCATTCATTTTTCCAATCGTCTTCAGGTGTACTTTATTTTGGCGGCGTGAAAGGGTTCAATTATTTCAATCCTGAAAAAATAAAAGGCTTTGATTTTCAGTCTCCCTTACAGCTTTTAAATGTATTTGTCAATGGCAGTTCTATTTCTTTAAACAGTTTTTTACAGCAGAACAAGCCTGTTACATTTCCCAGCAATGAAAACAATATCTCAATTGAATTTGCAGCAATAGATTTTAACCGAAACGATAATATCAATTATCTGTACAGGCTTCACGATAATGATAAATGGATATCATCAGGCAAACAGAGAATACTCAGTTTTGTAAACCTTTCTGCGGGTACTTATTACCTGGAAATAAAAGCCCAGTATACAAACAGTGAAACTTCTCCGCATATTTTAAAAATTGCTTTTACTGTACTTCCTCCTTTTTATCAGACAAAATGGTTTATCGCAATTATATGTGTTGGCCTTGCCCTGATTATTTATGCCATTTACCAATATCGTATCACTCAAATTCTAAAAATGTTGAACATACGCAATAACATTGCCCGCGACCTTCACGACGATATTGGCAGTACACTTGGTAGTATTAATATGTACTCCGAAGTGGCGGCAGGAAAATTAAAAAAGCAACAGTCTGCCGAAGCAGAGGACGTGCTGCGAAAGATGGGTAATGCTTCACGGGAAATGATAGAACGAATGAGCGATATCGTTTGGAGTATCAGTTCCCACAGCGATAATTTTGAAAATGTATACAACCGGATGCAAGATTTTGCTGCTGCGATGCTTGCCCCACACGAAATAATTTTTATCTTCAATACCAAGGGGGAATTAAGCAAAGCTGTTTTTTCTATGAAGCTTCGCAAGAATATCTTTCTTATTTTTAAAGAAACCATTTATAACGTCGCCAAGTATTCTGAATCAAGCAACGTAAACATCTTTTTAAATATTGAGCATGGCATCTTTAAAATGATAGTACAAGATGATGGCAAAGGCTTTGATATCAATATAAATAATTCATACAATGGTAACGGCATAAAAAATATGAAGGGGCGTGCAAAGGAAATTGGAGCAAAGCTGAATATTATTTCAAGATTAAACGGCGGCACTTCTGTTGAATTAATTGCGCCTGTATAATTTGTACTACCAAATTTGGTAATAGAAAAATGTAGTAAATAGAAACAACTTTGTAATCGAAATCACCCGCGGCATGAATGGAATTAAAGTAGCGATATTCGATGATAACAATTCCCTTCGCGATTCTATAGCTATGCTATTGCAGGATACAAAAGATTTTACCCTTTGCGGTTCCTTCTCTCATTGCCTTAATGTGATCGATGATATTACTGAATCTAACCCCGATGTGGTTATCATGGATATAGATATGCCCGGTATCAATGGCATAGAAGGTGTAAAACTAATTCGCAAAAAATTCCCTGACCTGCAGATATTAATGTTCACTGTTTTTGATAATGATGAAAAAGTATTTGCTGCAATAAAAGCCGGAGCTGGTGGGTATATTTTAAAAAACGCCGAGCCCAAAAACCTGCTTAACGCTATTTCTGAAGTTTACAACGGAGGCGCACCTATGACGCCGGGTATTGCCCGCAAGGTGTTGAATCAATTTCATAATATTTTGCCGGAAGAAGTAAAAGATGATTTCCAACTTAGCCTTCGCGAAAAAGAAGTGCTCTCTTTATTAGTCGATGGGCTTTCTTATAAAATGATTGCCGGTAGATTAAATATCACTTACGATACTGTTAGGGCACACATGAAAAAAATTTATTTCAAGCTTCATGTGGGCTCCATGACGGAAGCTGTAGCAATTGCTATTAACAAGAAACTATTCTCCTGATAATATTATAGCCCATCCAACTTTAATTGCAACTACCACATTTGGTAATTGATGCACTTAATAATTCATATTTATTTTGTTTTAGAAAGTGAAAATAATTTCTTGTTTTCATTTCTTAACTCATTTTAATCAATAAAAAATTATATTATGACATTACAAGACATTACCCATCAGATTCAGGCAAGCGGCAAATTAAGCACCGGTGTGCAATTATTTAAAAATCATGCTTCCATTACTAAAACAAAAAGAACTTTAGTACCAGCAAAATATCTATTGCCTGTAAAAACAACCCATGCTGCCACTGGTACTGCCTCAGGTTCTCATTTAATCAGTACTCCAGGTGATCCTGATGGTTTTGGTGGCGGGTTTATATGGGATAGAGCTGATAATGAAATTCTTTTAGCATTGTTTATAAATCCCGCTGACTACTTAGGAGTATATATTGACGGTATAATGCCGGGAGATTGGATAGAGGTAACTTCAGCCGCAGGTATTGCAACATTCTCAACCGATACGGGTCATCCATTCTTTTCTTGCTTGGTCGGTCTAGTTGCTGCTGGCGCAGATGCTATTGCAACTTACTTTGGTCAGCCAGAACTGGCTAAACCAATTGGAGATGTTGAAACATATGTACAGGGACAATTAAAGGCAACTGGAGCGGGCACTAAAAAAAGGGATGCTTTTGGAGTAGAGCCTGGTACAGGATTAAAAGCCCGAGAGGAAGGTGGTATTATAGTATGTTTACCTGATGCTGGTGGGCCATGTTACAGCGGTGATACAGATCATCAGGATAGATGGATTAAAAAGCCCGGAGATCGAATCCCTAATAATTATCCGCCAAATGCTTCAGGCGCATTTTTTCCTGTACAGGGAAGCGTAAATAATAAAGGACAAGCATCTATCGCAGGCCAGGTGTACGTTCTTGCATGGGACTGGAATTTTGGAGATAACGCAGGCTACTATAAAGTTTTTCTCCACATTAAAAAAGGAACGCTCCCTCCCATAAATTAATAATTTAGATATATTATTTCCTAAGATGAAATATATGATTTACAATATTAACATTTTAATAGTATGTTACCGGAAATTGATTTAATTACTTCTTTGGATACTGATGCACTTGTCAATGCCATCAGTCAGGCCAATAAAGAAAATCAAACTCTTATTCTTCAGCCCGGCACTCATTTAACGAGGCCGGGTTACAATCAGCAAATCCAAATAAATAAAAATGGATTACATATTAAAGGTAGCAGTAATGGTATTCTTAGCAAAGCTAAACTTAGCAGCATCAAAAGACCTGACAATGCTATTGACTTAGCAAGAAGCGATGATAATTATGGGTTATTTTTTATCCCCTCAGAACCAGATAATGAAGAATGGAATTCAGTTGCTAACTGGTCAATATATAACAAAGATGGTGTTACATTCGAGTATACCATACAGGTAAGAGGCTTTGCGAATATTGAAAATATTGAACTGGATTGTAATATGGGTAACCAAGGCTTGCCTGCTAATGTCCCGGATAGTAATATTGAACATTCAGCTATGCTAGTTTTTGCGGGCAAACGTTACGGCAATCCTGCCTTTCCAAATAAATATATCTATGTTGCTTTTGAAAAAGTGCAATTAACAAATATCCTTACAACAAGGGGCGGATACGCAGACGATATATGGATTAGCAGGGGCAACTTCAGGCCCAATATTTTAAATGTAATTATCAATAACATAAGTAGCCATAACAGAATTAATAATAAAAGAGCCACTTTGTCTTTTTCAGGTCTTGCACAAAATATCGAAATTACAAATGCTGACATTTTCCATTTACACGCCGAGGCTACCAGCGATATATGGAGCGAGTTACCGAGAGAAAATAATCCAGATAGTCAATATAGCTATTGGAAGATCCAGAATCTCACCTGTGACATTATAGACCTTGCGGCTAAGGGTAAAGCTATCCTTCTTAATGCAGATAACATAAAATCTACGACATCCACCAATCTATACCAATTGGGAGGGTTTATAAAAAATTCTGTTTTGAATATGCTTCCTCAATCAACACCTTTGATACGATTGAATAATCTGATTTTTGATAATGTTACATGGATTTTTTCGATTTATCAGGATGAACGCGGATATTTTATCGGGCTTGCACCAAGGGCGCAGTATGGAGATGATTGTTCGGCGACCTTTATTCAAAACAATTTTAAAGTAAATGGAAATATTATAAATAATGAACAAACGAAAGGGTGCTATTTATTAGAAACTGAATATTCAGAAAATGACCCCAACAATAGGTTGGTTTTAATCTTTGAAAATTGCTATTTTGACGAAAGATTTAATGGTCTTAATTTTCTTAAAGCACGCATCGCCAAAATAGATGAAAGAGGAACTTATAAGTTTACACTACCAATTCTTGGTGCGTTATCATTTGAAAGAAGTCTTTTAATTAAATCGGGTTCATCTGTAGTGTCAGAACTTAACACTATATATATAACTGTCCGGTAATAATATGAGGTAATAAATCCAGGGAGTTTTAAACCTATTCAATTTTAGGATGAACAATAAGAAAATATCATCCCCTTATTTACTAAGCCACGATCTTTCCACAGAGGAAAAGATTGAGCTTATAAATAATGTCCTGCAAAAAGTTACCAATCACTTTCATCTTAAAGCAGATAAAGGCAAAAGATATTTTCAGATTTATAAATACACAAGTATTATCCTTGCGGCAATTACAACTATCATTTCATCGTTCCAGGTTATTTATGCTAATACCTTCCCACATTGGATATTACCAATTGTAAGTGCAGGGGCTACCGTAGCCGTTGCTTTTTTAGGCGCTTCCAGCGCACAAAAAATATGGATCAATTCAAGGACAACACAACAAAAATTACAAACTGAACAGTTTCTATTTAATCAAAATGCAGGCAAATATTTTAATATGCCAAAAGAAGAAAGTTTGCGGATTTTTTCAGAAAATATGGTTCAGATATGGAACGAAGGCCATAATAAATGGGAACAAACAGTTGGCGACGACTGAGTTAGAATTCATGTGCCACATGTCTCCAGTTCATGCTCGAAGTGTATATCAACTTTCTTTTTCTAGTATGCTTGCTTAAAGCCATAAGCATTGCATTGATTTCTTTATTCGTTTTTTATAATTACTTCGATTTGATAATATTTTCTTATTACCACATTTGGTAATTGACACACATTTATTTCATCATTATTTTGTACTCCGATAAGCAACAAAGCTTTCCCCTCCTGCAAACTGCACAAATTTAACTGGTCACACTATCTATTTATCTATAAAAATTGAATAATGAAAATCAAATTCATTTTATGTGCAACTCTTTGTTTCTTTTCTGTAAAGTTAATTGCCCAGAATGCCGATGAGGAATCTCTAAAAAAAATAATTCGCTTAGAAAATGAAGGACTTAAAGATACCAATGCATGGAAGTCTTTATATGTACACGATGAAAAATTTAGAAGAGTGTATATAAGCAGCGGAGGTGTTTATAAAGTGGAGGGTTGGAACAATTTTGCTGCCCAGGTATCACAATGGCTGGGGGAAAATCCTACACCAACTAAATACACTGAAGTGAACGATAATTATGTTATAAGGATGGGCGCTGATATGGCAACCGTAGAATATGACCATAAAGCATGGGGCATTGATTCGTCAAAGAAATATTATTCGCATGAGTTTAAAACCATGGTGAAAGAGAATAACCAATGGAAGATTGCTTCCTCTACAATCATTGATTCACTTTCATTCACGTCAGGAGATTCTGCTTACATCGAGGACAATCTTAACGGTACAGGTTACAGATTGTTGAATGCAAAAAAAATAAAAGATGCTATCGAAGTATTTAAAGTTAATGTAAAACTGTTTCCACATTCATGGAATGTATATGATAGCCTGGGCGAAGCTTATGCGGATGACGGAGATACAGAAGATGCCATAAAAAATTATAAAATGTCAGTACAGATAAATCCTAAAAATGATAGTGGGGTAAAGGCGTTGGAAAAACTTGCAAAGAAATAAATGACATCATAACGTAAAAGATTAAACGAAAATGTATAATAGTAATCATTAAACTAAAAATTATATGAAAAAGAATTACTTAAAACTCATCAGCCCCTTATTACTTTGCCTCTTAGCGATCATCGGTTGCCGCAAGGAAGAGGCATATAAGCTCGCTTATATTGAAAATCACCCGACGTGGGGCCCGAATGAATGTCGCCTTGTTTTCGGAACTAATGCCGACCCCACAGGAAGTGCAGATTTTACATTTCATTACAACGATAAAGGACTTGCCGATGTATGGGATATTGAAAACTACGGAACCCTTACGCAGGAATATAATGCCCTCGGAAGAATAAAAAAAGCAACACTTACTCAAGGTGGAAACGTTACCGGCACTACTGATTTTTTCTATGACGGGGGACTGAGGGTATCGAGGGAAGTAAGTTATTACGGTACTACTACGGATACGAGTGATATAGAATATTATCATTACGATGTAGAAGGCAACCTGGTAAAAGTTCAAAGTTTTCTCAATGATTATATAGCCACCGGAAAATACAATTCCGACGGAAATCTTTTAGAGAGTGACCTTTATTTCAGCGGTATTCCGGCATATACGGCTATATATACTTATGATAAACATTATAAAAATCCTTATCTGGCTGTACCCGGGTATTGATCATCTTTTCCCTTATTACACTCCTATGGATCTTTTTTACGGTAAACTCCGGTGGTCAAGTTTAAAACAAATTGGCTATGATGAAAGCGGTAACCCGGCAGTAACATTTGAGTATGATCCTTCAAAAACTGTTTGGCAGGCGGCAACTCACGATTATCCCGCTTCTGCAACGTATTTTGATATTTTAAGCGGCGGCTCGTTTCCTTATCCATTCGAATATGATAATTGCGATGGCATTCATCATGGCAACAGTGATTCACAAGTGGCTGCGACATCTGTAGCATCTCATGCGGGAAAAATAAATCTGATGACGTTATTGATGCGAAATCCTGGAAAATCAGTGAAGGCGCAGATTGAGCAATTCAGGCAACAATTAAAAAATATGAAAAATTAAAGATCACATAATTAAAAAACTTTTTATGAAAAAGAATGTTCTAAAAATACTCAGCACTTTATTTATTGCAACCTTATTCTTTACAAGTTGCAAGAAAGAAACAAAAGAAATTAATTATGACTTTGGATTTCATAGCGATGGGTGCCGGCAAGTAAGCAACAATAGCGAATATGGAAATTTAACCTATACCTACAATCAAAGGGGCCTGGTAGATCAATGGAACGTTGATTATCTTGATGGGTATTTTACAATGGAATATAATGCAATAGGGCATTTAGTAAAATCAAAATACTATTCAGAGGGTGTATTGGTAAACACGGTTGTTTTCTTCTACCAGGGGGACAGGGTGGTAAAAGAAACCTGGTATGATGGAGATACACAAACAAAAACAGATGAAGTATTTTACACGTTTAACAGGGATGGAAAGGTAACTAAAGGGCAGAGTTTTTTGGATGATTATACCAGCATTTATAAATATACACCAGATGGCAGCAGCGTGTCCGAATGGGACTTTTATATGGGCGGCATCTTGAATTATACTCAGCAGTTCACTTATCTACCACCTCATCACAGGGATCCCGATCTGGCAAGACCGGGTCTTGACTATGATTTTTTCAGTGCCAATGGGAGAGAAAGCCAAAGCAGATGGTACTCCACCAGCGAAAAAGACATTTCTTATGACGAAAATGGAATGAACCCCCAGGTTCTTGTGGACCAGGATCCAACGAAGAGCATTGTACAATTTAACGACCACAATTATATTACTGTCACAGATTTTTACGACAATATAGCACAGACTTATATTCATTTCTTATTTACTTATGAAAACTGCGGTTCAGGTGATGGCGATAAAACATCGTCTGCATCGAAATCACTAAGCGTGAATAACAGTAAAATAACCCTTGGGAAATTTTTAAGAATCGGCTCATCAAAGCCAATAAAAGACCAGTTAAAAGAATTCAGAATGCAGCATTTGAATAAGAATTAAGAAATATTGTAAGGTACTGTTAAGTATCTGTTGAAGCAGCGTGGCAATCTCTCCAGTGAAATTCTCAGGAAGATTGCCACAAAGTTTTCGGCAACATACTTCAATTACAAGCCCCGTACACGAAAACTTTTCGCAATGACGGTTAGAGCGTACTTACGTCTTTGCGGAGCGCTGCACTCACGTCTTTGCGAGGAGCCCTAAAGGGACTTTCATCCAAAATAAATTAACCGGCTCCGAAGCAATCTCCCTGAGATAGTTAATTCAGAGATTGCCACAAAGTTTTCGGCAGCATACTTCAATTACAAGCCCTGTACACGAAAACTTTCGCAATGACGAAGGCGGTGGGTTTCCATCCTTGCGGACAGCCTATAATGCATTCATCTAAATAGTTGTCTCTTTAGGCCGCATCCAGCAATGGAATAACATCCTGCACAAAACCCTGCCATAAAAGAAAAGCAAAAACCAATAGCTTATTATTCCTGTGGCGCCAGAAAAATTGGTCCAGGTGAACTTTATTCACCAGCACCACACTGTCTACCACGCAGCAAACTAAACCTTTTTCGCGGCGCCACCTGTTGATAGTGCTTTTGCTTCTATTAAACTTTGCCATCAGGTCTTCCAGTGTGTACCAGGTGTCTGACGGAGGTGTGTTGTTGTCCGGAGAATTGTCCGGGGTATTTTCCATGTTTTCGGGTTGGTCATTGTTTTTGTTCATGTATAGTAGTTGGGTTGGTTGCAAACTTTGGGTAGGGGCAACTCCCAGCCTAACGGTAAGCTGTGCCCGCTATTTGAAAATAAATTTATTAAATTTATTTTTAATTACAAAAAAATGACAAGTTTTTTTGCCTTCATGGTAAGTCAACCGTTAGGTGATTCGTGAGGGTTTAATGAACAGTTATTACTTCGTATTGTTGAATGAACAGACCCTCTCTCCATTTAAACCTGCTTCAACTAATCGCTTGATCAATGGCGCCAGAACGCCGTCTTTACCTTCTAAAGGCTTACCATTTTGTAAGGCTCTGATGGCTTCCTGCTCAAAGCTCTTGTAATCAAATTTTTTTTCGTTGTCCATCTTGTATCAAATTTATGATTTTGACACAGTTCGTTGAACAGACTCCTTCCGTTTGCAGTTCTAAGATTTCCGACCCGAGTGCGAAGGAAATTTGCCCGCGGTAAAAACCTTTCGAACTCTATTCGAAGGCCTTCGACCACGATGCGAAGGAAATTTACTCACGGTAAAAACGTTTCGAAAGAGATTCGAAGGCTTCCGACCGCGACGCGAAGGAAAATTACCCGTGGTAAAAACCTTTCGAACGCTATTCAAAGGCTTCCGACCGCGATGCGAAGGAAATTTACTCTCGGTAAAAACGTTTTGAACGTGATTCGAAGGCTTTCGACGGCGATTTAAAGGAAATTTACTCTCGGTAAAAACATTTCGGCGGCGACGCAAAAGAAATTTTCCTTCGGTAAAAGCCTTTCAATTAAGTTGCTATAAAATATCTCCGCGTGTACTTTATATCTCCCTTTATTATTAAAGAAAAGCAGGTTGCGATGCCGGCCCTTTAGGCTCCGCAAATTTAATTTGGTTCACCGTGGTTCAAGTTGGTGCATCACAAAATATTTTCTTTTTGCGGCAGTTACTATGACATAACAATTTTTTTAACCCAAAAACTTTTACCATGAAGAATCCAAAGATTCAACTGTCGTTTACAAAGGAAACTGACAGTAATTTTCTCAAAAAGGCAACTTTCATTAACACATCCATGACTGGTAATCCAGCCTTTCCTGATCCTATTCCTACACTGGCAATTGTGCAGGAGGCTATAGGTGTTTATGCCGAAAAACTCAGTGCTGCTACAGGGCTGGGCCGGGTGAATGTTGCCGACAAAAACCAGGCCCGCGATTTCCTGGAGCAATTGCTCTTCAAATTGGGGCTGTGGGTAATGTTTATGGCAGATGGGGTAGAGGCTGTACTAATAAGCAGTGGCTACACCCTCGTAAAAGAACCGCAGCCGCAAAACCTGGAAAAACCCGGTGATGTTACGCTCACTTACGGCATTACTGCGGGCACGCTTATCAGCAGCATCCCCAAAGGAAATGCAAGCAGTTTCATTCACGAAATTACCGATGCATTGCCAACCGAGGAAACGAAGTGGACAGGCTACCCAACCAGCACCTGCCAGTTTACCTTTACCGGCCTTATACCTGGCAAGCAGTACTGGGTAAGAGTGGCGGCAGTGGGCAAGCGCAAGCAAATTGCTTACAGCAATATTGCTACTCAATTTGCCAGTTTATAAGTAAGGCATTTATTCTTTTAAGAAGGCTATCGTTAATGGATGTACGATGGCCTTTTTTTATTAGGGTTAATATCCTAATCTGAGACATATTAAAGAAAACCGTAACTCCGATTGTCCTAACGACAACCTGCCTGCCGGTAGCGAGTACGAAAAGTATAATTGCAAATAGGTGGTAATGAACAAATTTTTTTTGTAGTATTACATCTAATAAACATCAATACTAAATGTTGGCTGCAATATCTCGAGACCGATGCGACTTTCAATTTTCAACCTATTAGATAACACTTAGTGCCTGAAAAATGGACAGAAGATCTACAAAACCGAAACAAGGGATATCAATTGTTAGCAAATACCCCAAAGCAGGACGACTGAATGATAGTGCGTTATGCGATTATCATGCATTCTCAAGACTATCATAAAGCCATCGCTTTGCTTGACCAGACGACTACAATAGACAACAATTTTTATATGGCATATTGGAATAGGACGGATTACTTTCAATATTATCAATTTGAAATGCATAACTCCAACTAACAAAGAATTGCCGGAACTTCGGCGTATTTTTTTGTTGTCGTAATAATTTCATGATACAATGCGTGACATTCGATTTACCATTTCAAAAATATTATTCAAGAATTGTAAATCTGTTCGTTAATTGAAAACAGCAATTGTCGAACACGATGAACACATCAAGTAAGGAATATCGTAATATGCTAATGACTAAAGCGGCTAACTTAAAAATTATAGGACAACAACAATTCTATAAAGGGTAACGACATATTAAGGCAGCTTCGGGACAGTGAAAAAGACGGCTTTCAAAAAGAAATATTAGATTCTATGATTAACGAATCTAAAGAACGAATTTTGGAATGATTTTAGTCAACAAAAATGATACTACAGCTTACATGGGTAATCCTAAGTGTATCCCTAAATTCTCTGGAGAAAGTTAATATAGTAGAAGTAATTTATTAATTTCTTTTGAAAGAGAAAGATTCAAAGGGAATTGAACCTTTCCCCTTCGCAAGATTTTTTTCCTTGTTTCAAATCTTTAGCCAGTGACGGTGTTTCCGACATGGCAATTCTCGACTGCCAACCGAGAGAGCCGCCGTCTGGTCTCTGACCAACGGCAACATAATAGAGAAGCCCTGATTTGTATATATTAGCATGATGAATCCCAAACATACCATACATGCAGCACAATATTTTACGGCTACCATTTATGAATGGCGAAATGTTCTTTCAGAAGATAACCATAAAGACATAATAATCGAGAGCCTGCAATTTTTGGTAAATGATAAAAGAATTGAATTAAATGCGTTTGTTATTATGAGTAATCATATTCACTTAATATGGCAAGCACTACCAGGTTTTACTCCTTCAGCCATACAGGCATCGTTTATGAAATATACAGCACAGCAAATAAAGCGTTCACTCATAAAAAATAAACCAGATATGCTTGATATATTTAAGGTGGATAAATATGATCGTGAATATCAAATATGGAAAAGAGAGCCATTGAGTATAGAATTGCTTAATGAAGCAATGTTTAAACAAAAATTAGAATATATCCATTATAATCCTGTAAGGGCTGGCTTATGTAATGTGCCGGAAGACTATTACTATTCATCAGCAAAATTTTATTTTGACGGGACAAATACCTTTGGAATGTTGAAACATTATTCAGGAAACTAAGTGTGACTTTATGATCCCGTTGGTCAGAGACCAGACGGAGGCTTTGGGGGTCTCGAGACGTTCATAGATTTGAAAGAGGAACACCCTCATTGGCTAAATTACGTAACTGAATCAGATTATTTTGACGTATTGACACAGTCTTATGTTCATTTTACATTTGATTATGAAAATTGCGGTGCTGATCATCGAGATAATGTACAGCCCGATTTCAAATCGGCACCGGCAAATAATAATAAAATAAAGCACCTACAATTTCCAAAGCTTGGTCTATCAAAATCATTTAAAGAACAAATGAAAGAATTTAGAAGCCAATATTTTAACAAGAGTAAATAATTCATATCAGGACGTTAACCGCAACGGGTTATTTACATGCTGTAATAACCCGTTTCTTAGTCGTCCGAATTATTTCCTCGATTTTATCATCACTTGCACCATTGATCTAACATCACAACATCTGCCTGCCTTGGAAATACTTTCGTGGTAAGCACACGATGAACTTCTTCATCTCCATCTGCACAACAATCAGCAATAACAGTTATTTCATAATCTTTATCCGCGGCTTCACGAATTGTTGATAATACCACGCCACTGGTTGCAATACCAGTGAGAACAATATGTTTTATTCCCTTTGATCTTAATACAACTTCAAGATCACTGCCGGTAAAAGCACTTACTCTTTTTTTGATTATAGTAACTTCTCCTGGTTCGGGGGCAATTGTGGCTTCCACCGTGTAAGCGTCTTCGTTATCCAAAACTCTTCCGCCATTTCTTAATGTGGTAAATCCTTTGTTATTTGGGCTCACTTCCGGGTATCCTTTTCTAAATCCAACTACTATATAGATAACGGGGATTTTATTTGAACGGGCTTTTTGGATAGCCCTTTTTAAATTATCCAAAAGCGATGAACTGTCTTTGAAATTTTTAACTATAGCGCCCTGCACATCCATTACCAGGAGTGCTGTGTTATTATCATTTTGTTCCATCTTTTATAGTTTAATTATTATTTATTGAATAGTATTAACTGACGCATCTTCCAACTCCACAAGTTTAATTCTATCTTTTTCTTTCAAAATATCTTTCCTGAAAAATGACAAAAATGAAACACCAATTATCAGGGCCGCGATGCCTTCTCCCAAAAGTGTATCAGGAGCGCCAACGTATTGTGATATAAAGCCAACTAATAATCCGCCTAAGGGCTGCATACCAAAATAGGCCATTGCAAAAAAGCTAATAACCCTTCCTCTCATCGGGCCCGAAACATTCGTTTGAATGATTGTATTGCTTATCGTGGTTTGAGACATCATTCCGAAACCGGTAACCATAGCAAATAGTAACGCGACAGGCAGGTTAGTCATGTGTGAAAACAAAATTAAACCGGCGCCAAATATGAAAAGGTTTACGAATAAGATACGATTTAACTGAGTACCTCTTTTTAATGAAGCCAGGAAAATAGCACCGCCAATTGCGCCCAATCCGATGGCGCTGTTAAGAAAACCAAAGGTTGCGGCATTTCCTTTAAAGATAACCTTGGCATAAACGGGAAGCAGTGTAACAAAAGGAAGAACTAATAAGCTCACGCAACCAAGCATTAAAATTACGAGACCGATAGAAGGCGTTTTTTTTAAGTATATCAACCCTTCCTTAAATTCATGTATTACCTTTTTAGACTGATGATGTGGCGAATATTTTGGAAACCTCATTAATAATATCGATACGATCACGGCAAGAAAACTCAAAGCATTAATGAGAAAGCAATTTCCGGCGCCAAATTTTTCTAGCACAATTCCTGAAATCGCAGGACCTATCAGTCTCGCCAAATTTGCCATGGATGAATTAAGTGCAATTGCGTTGGGAAGGTCTTCTTTGTGGTCTACCATTTTTGTAATCAGCGATTGGCGGGCAGGCACATCGAAAGCATTGATAGTACCTAAAACAACGGTGCATGCAAATATTTCCCCAACTGTATATTTTGTGCACATAACCAATACCGTTAGTATCGTGGCCTGAACCAGCGAAGCACATTGTGTTATAAGTAATACCCTGTAACGATTGTAATTATCTGATACAACCCCGCCTAATGGCGAAAATAAAAATGATGGGAATTGCGTTGCAAATACTGCGAGCCCAAGCATAAAAGCAGAATGTGTTTGGGAATAGATCAGCCAGTAGATTGCTGTTCGTTGCATCCATGTTCCGATAAGCGATACGGATTGTCCCGAAAAATACAACCGGTAGTTGCGGCTGTGAAAAGCTTTGAAAGTATTGATTTCCATCTATTTTAAATCAACCAGTTTTGTTAATACTTTAATTGCATGCTTCAATATTTCCTTTTCCTTTTGTGTCGCTTTTTCATTAATTGCCTTAGCGAGCCATTCCTGCTTTTCGTGTCTTTTGTTTTCCACAAATTTTTTCCCCGCATTTGTAATAGTAATGATCACTTTTCTTCCGTCGGTTTTGGATGAAGTTTTTTTGATGAATCCAAGCCCGAGAAGCTTATGAATAATTTGCGACATGGATTGAGTGGTCACTTTTTCAATCGATGCCAGTTCCGACGGAAGTGTGCCGGTGGACTGATATATCAAAACGAGTGTTGACCGTTCTGTTAAGGAAAGCAGTTCATCACCCCTGGTTTCGCTCCTTAATATTTTTACAAGACGGGAGATTGCAACGCGGAGATTGGCAGCAATTTCGTTTTCATCTGTTAATATCATTTGTCTCATTTTAAATGTAGTAAGTTTACTTTACAAATTTACTTTACAATTATTTATTCATAAAATCTTTGCAGCAGAATTAACAAAGTTGCCATTGGTTATAATATTGCTGCGAGATATTCAATTTAATATCGCCGGATCAGGTAAATTTATGGTCGCGATTATTTAGTAATTGTTGTATTAATTATGATATCCACAGAAACACTTATTGTTGGTGCGAGTATCTCAGGCCTGGCTTGTGCTGCAGCATTGCAGAAACAGGGTATAGGATATACAATAGTTGAAAAACAGTCGCAGATAGCTGCCCCCTGGCGTAATCATTATGATCGGCTCCATCTGCACACCAACAAAAGGGTTTCAAATTTGCCCTTTAAAAAGTTTAGTAAAATAATTCCGCGATACCCGTCCCGCCTGCAGGTGATAGAATATTTGGAAGACTATCAGAAAGAATTTAACATCAACCCTGTTTTTAATACAGAAGTAAAATCAATAAGAAGAGAAATTGATTATTGGACGACTGTTACAACCAACGAAACCTATCAATCCAAATATGTAATAGTAGCTACGGGACCGTTTGCCAAACCAAAACTTTTCAACATTCAGGGAATGGAGAGTTTTGCAGGGAAAATGATTCACAGCTGCTCTTACAAAACGGGTAAGGATTTTAAGAATCAAAAAGTATTGGTGGTTGGTTTTGGCAACTCAGCGTGCGAGATAGCGATTGATTTATACGAACAGGGCGCTATACCATCTATATCAGTTCGCTCTCCGGTGAATGTAGTGCCTCGCGATATTTTGGGAATACCAATATTGGAGATTAGCCAGGCGCTGAGCCATCTTCCTGCCCGTGTGGCCGACGCCGTTAGTGCGCCATTGAATCGTTTGCTGGTTGGTGATATAGCTAAGCTCGGTTTGATTAAAAAGCCATATGGACCTTTCGAAGAAATTAAAAGAGATGGACACATTCCCGTACTTGATATTGGCACTATAAAGCATATACGTCAGAAACATATTCATGTGTATGGAGATATTGATCGCATACAAAATGACACAATCTGGTTTTTGGATGGAAAGAAGGAAGACTTTAGTGCTATTGTTGCGGCGGTCGGATATAACAGTGATTACGCAAATATTATTGATGTTGAAATCAGCAGGGTTGAAGATTTAAAATTGCCGGTTAATAAACAAAAATATTTCGGGAAAGACGGCTTATATTTTTGCGGATTCTGGATAGCGCCTACCGGGCAAATCAGGGAGATCGCTTTAGACGCACAAAAAATTGCGAAGGATATTGCAACAAAAAAAACGCAATAGAGTTTAATGGCAATATGTTGTCGTTTTAATTAATTTCCTTATTTGAATATCCTCATACCAATACAAAGACATTAAACTCTTAGAAACACTTTCTTTTTATACATGAAATATAAAAACGCCCATTTTACCATAACAAAACAGATTGCCATCACCACAGCGCCCCAGGGATTGCCAGCGAGTTGACCAAGCCATTTAAAAAAACTATTTGTAGAATATTCCCAATTCACGAACTTCTCAGACATGTAAATTAAGATGGAATTCATGCCAATTACTTTAAAGAAAAATGCCCAGCTTCTATAACCTAATACATCTATAATGAAATAAAATAGTGCGAGCAATAACAAACTAATGCCCCCTACGGTTAGTACAAATGAACTTGTCCAAAGGTTTTTATTAATTGGGAAATCAAAGTTCCAAAGGATGGCAAGGCCTACAAAAACGATTCCGGTAATAGCAATATTAGCTGCTTTTTTTCCGCCATTAGAGTTATTATTTTTTAAATAACTACCAGTTAGAATCCCCAGTAAACCGGTACCTATTGCAGGTATTGTCGACATCAGGCCCTCGGGGTCGTGAATAGTAAGATAGAGTCTCCCGGGTAGAAAACTGCGGTCAACGTAAGAGGCAAAATTTCCCTGCATGGTAAGGTCGCCCATCGGATACCCCGGCGCAGATGTAAATTTTAGCAGCAGCCAATAACCTATAAGTAAAGCAAAGAACCATATCATTTGAGCCCGTTGTTTTGAGTAGATATAAATGATGTTCGCAAACATATAGGCCAGCCCTATTCGCCCCAATACGCTGCCAAAACGAATTTCTGAAAGCGGCCTTATTTCAAGACCGTTATTATAAATAATTCCCAGCACAACTAAGATAAGGCCACGTTTAACTACCCTCCATAAAACCTGGCTTTTGGTTTTTCCTTTTTGCAATTCTCTTCCGACAGAATAAGGCGTGGCAACGCCTGCAATAAAAAGAAACAGCGGGAATATTAAATCATAAAAATGAAACCCGTTCCAATCCGGATGCGTGAGTTGATTAGAAAGAACGGCCCAGAAAGGTGCATTTGTTGCCTTTGACGTCGTATGAACAATATCTTCGGCACCCATTATCCAAAACATGTCAAAGCCACGCAGAGCATCGAGCGAATAAAGCCGCTGACTAACAAAATTATTTTGGGTTGAAACAATATTTTCCTGGCGAGGTAATTCAGAGATGGGATTACTCATTAAATTGGTTTAGAAACCCAAGTTATCAAAAATGATCAGAATTAAAGAAATTATTTAATTGAGTTTGAAGCTAATGAGTAAAATTTGGAATCAGCATGGATTCAGCCCTAATACAAGGCAGACTATTTTTATCAGCAGAGTCGCCTCGATTTAACAACGGGCGAATTGTAGTTTTATAAAAGTAATGTAGTGGAACCAGTGATTAGGTTTTGTCAATCTCACGGAAAACGCTGGTTATTTATTTAGTCGAAATTTATTCAATAAGGTTAATTATTGCTGTAAGGCGACATCACTTTTGTCGAAGTGAGATTTCCTGCCAAAAATATCTTTATCTTCCATTTTTGCAATCATCGTATAACCCAACGATGGAAGATTCACCCTGACTGCCCTGTTTTTTATCATCAAAATTTTACCATCAATAGTCAGCAGGATGTCATCAATGCTGTCATCATTTTTCTGGTTTACATCCAGCCTTTCCAATTCAATTTCTTTGTAAGTATTTGTGAATTCCCTAATGGCGGTAATATCGTCACCATCAATGGTTGCCGGCCTTCCCAGCCAATGAAGAAGACTTAAAACTCCTTTCACCTGTTTGCTAAGATTGATGACATGAATTTCTTCAGCCCTTAAAAAAATAAATGATTTAAATAAGGGTTCTGCAGCAAAATCACCCCTAAAAAAAGTTGGATATCTTTTGTAATTAAGAGGAAGAAAAATCTCAATTCCCATTTTGCTCAGTGCACGTGATACTTTTTTCTCGCAGTTCGGTCTTGTATAAACTGCATACCAATTTTTTTGCATACTCTGTTTTTTAATTTGAGTATTTCAAAGGATTGATATTAGCAAGATGATTGGAAATATGTGTTTGTTTTTCCAAATCGAATCTTAAGGTAGGATTTTTTATTAAATCTTTCGAATGTATTTTTAACTAAGAACATGCCAATTATATTTTTGCCAAGGTTATTTCGCTGATAAACTCTATGAAACATGGACACAAAGTTATTTTCGAGCAACGTCATGTATCGCGTAACGCATTCATTCTACATCAATTGTGGAAACATTTACTCACATCACATCACCTGGCTCCACATATTATGTGATATCTTGCTCTATTCAAATCGTCCTGGACATTTATTTTCCACCTGGAAAAATAGGGTGAACTAACCCCTTCGAAACAGTGATTTCCTCTACTCTAAATTAAGCTGGTGGCGATTTAATTGCTAATATTGGCTTTACGTTTTAGAAATAATTAAACAAAATCCTACAAAACAGAAAGGTTTTATCTAATTAAAGAGCAT
This sequence comes from uncultured Chitinophagaceae bacterium, assembly GCA_963792025.1. Classification (GTDB taxonomy): domain Bacteria; phylum Bacteroidota; class Bacteroidia; order Chitinophagales; family Chitinophagaceae; genus Ginsengibacter. Next base: position 180,775 of record CAWBUS010000002.1, read on the forward strand.
TTTAGTAAGGCGTTACAATTTTCAATAATTTCCGTCAACATTGTATACTCAATCCTTCTCTCTAATATTACCGAAGTTGGATTAAGTCTTTTTTATTGATCCATCCCTTTGAAGTTCGGCCGAATTGGTTCGTATAAACGATGTATATGAATCCATTTTTTTCCTGAATAGGAGCCAGAACATTATTATTCAATGGATCGAGATAGGATTTTCTTATTGAACTCTCGTCTGGTTGATTGTGAAAGAATGTTGTATCTCTAACAGTATATTTTACTGACAAAGCACCATTAGCTTTTCTTTCATCTGGCTTTTCAGCCCAACTATTAACCGTTACTGTGTCAGCAATCTCATTTGCATTCAATTCATCTTTTGAGTCTTCCTGCGAATTGTAAAGTTCATCCGGTTGGTTATCGAAATGAACGGTGGTGGTTGAATCATATATTATTGCCTTTATTTGCTCCTGCGTCAACATCGGCTTTGTTCCGGTATTAGCTACCGGTTTGGCGACAATTGGCTGTGATTCTTTTCCCCGTAGCGTAATATTAGTTTTGGCAGTAGCAACTTGTGGCGGGTAATTGTTATCTCTAAAAACTTCAAAATAAAAAAACGTAGAAATTATCACAATCAGTAGTAATGGAGTTAAATACGGAGGAAACCCGACGTTACCGGGCCGGAAGCGTTTAAGAAGATTTAGTAGGTTACTCTTTATAAATGCATGGGACAGATTCCTTAGTCTTACTGAAAGCCTTTTACTTCCCTGCATTATCTGCTCCGTAAATTGCAGTATTGCCTTTCTCATTGCGGGAATTAATTGCTTAGGTATTTTGATCCTCGTAATATTGAGCCTTCCCCCGGCATTTGCTGATATATTCCCGTTAATCTCTTTACTAATGTTTGGAATACTAACCGGGCAGAAAGACTGAGTTTCCTTGTCAACTTTTCTATATTGATTAAAACAAAGTGTATAATTACAATTTCTTATTTCGTCGACAGGTACACAAAAACTATAATCTGTTCTCGTGCGCATTTTTTCCGCGGTTAAATTTTTCCACCGCTCTATTATGTCAATCATTTCCTCAGATTCATCTTTGTATTCCTGCGTTCCAACTTCAACCATATTTGTTGAGCGAGCATCTTTCTTTTTCAATCCTGACTTCATTTTACAAAACCAAATCTTATCGTTAGCATCTGCCGTCATTTCCGAGAAAATGAGAATGCCGGCGCCGGAGAATAGTGAGCCGGTTGTATTTGCCAAAGAAATTACTGCGGCCAACTTATGATCTTCAATAATCCGCTGGCGCATTGCAATCATTTCCGCCGTAAAATTCGATAAGATGTATTCAGGAACGATTACTGCCGCTCTTCCCCCGATTTTAAGTTTGTTTAAAATAAGATTTAAGAAATGAATTTCGGATCTTCCTGATTCCACCAACATTGTTTTACCTGCTATCGTTTTTCTATCGTAGGCACCGTTGAAATATAAATTTGAAAGTACAAGCGTTGATTGCTCACACACATTAATATGCGAATTGTTAAATGAACCAATGCCGCCCAATTTGGGATCTTCAATGCCATTAATAATCATATTCATTGCCGCTATCCGAAGCTGAATTGGATCACATTCAATGCCATTATAATTATCTCCAAAATAACAGCCGGTAAAATTATTGCCCGGCGCCGGCTTGCCGGATGCTATAAATTTTGCACTGTTTATCAGCAAACTGCCGTTGCCCGCTGAGGGATCCCATATCGAATCATGATTTGAAGGCTGCATTAGCTCTACCACGAGCTTAACTACTTTATCGGGCGCATATACCTGCCCGTTTTGAGCTTCTATCTCGGCCTTATGTAATAAGTATTCAAATATGGTGATGCTGATATTCTTTCTATGTGAATCCATTATCTTAATAATATTCACCACGTTGAATAGCAGACTCACTGAGGGGATCAATAACAGAGGCTCTTTCAAAAACTCACTATATTTCAGGTTGGTAAGCCCATAATTTTTTATTAATTCCATTACTCCATTTTCACTGGTAAAAAGAGTGTGCAAATCCCGGGCATTCAAATCTTTGAACCCGCTCCAGAATAATTCATTTGCAGTACTACTATCTCCGGGATTTCGGGTAAGGCTCCCTGTTATAAGACGTTTCTCTTCCAGCTTTTTTAAGAAGAGTAAATAGCATAATAGATCAATCAATGCGAGCGGCCTTAGCGTACTAACGGGCCAACAATCGTCCCACTTCTTACTAATATCTTCACGTAATGCGTCCGGGAGTTTAATTTGCGTACGGAACAATACAGCCTTCTGATGTGGCACAAATAATCTTTGCGATTTAGCTTTACGAGCAGGCCTGGGAGAGGTCTTGGGAGTTACCAGTTGTTTTTTAGGTATTGAGACAGGAATCTTCAGGGAGCGCTCAACACCTGTATTCTGTGCCATAACGTAACGAGATTCGGGAGCGTCAAAAAAAATATCTTCTACTAATTTAATGGATTTTAATATAAGAAACCAAAAAATAATTTATAATATTCGCTAACATACATGGCAAATGCAGTATGTTGTTGCCATATAATCAATAAATAACGAGACAATTTTTAGTTTGAATATAAACTAACAGTCCCGAATAATCGAAATGGCTGTGATAGCTTAAAATAGTTTCTGTGTTGCTAACAAAGTCACCCCCTATAGTAAACAAAAGCTTTTCTAATTTTTAATATTATTGATGGGATTTTCAATATAGAAGAAACTCTTAAACCTGTCACCTCCGAAAAAATGTTCCTGATAAGAAAAATTTGCGCAACCGAATAATTGCGTATATATTTGCAACCATATAGTAGCAGATAAATATTCAAACCATGAGACGTGATGTATTTCAGGCAATTGCAGACCCAACAAGGCGGCAGATCATCAGCCTTATTGCGCAGCAATCTTTAACACCCAATGCCGTTGCCGACAGCTTTGATGTTAGCAGGCAAGCCATCTCAAAACATATAAAAATTTTGACAGAGTGTGGCCTGCTTGAATTAAATATTAAAGGAAGGGAATATAACTATACCATCCGGCCCGATAAATTAGTTGAGATCGACCGGTGGTTACAGCCATTCAGGGAAATGTGGGAGTCAAGGTTTAGCCAATTGGATCAACTCTTAATAAAAATGCAATCAAAACCTAAAAAGAAAAAACAATGACTACAAAAAATCAAACCATCTTTACCAAGGACCTTGACAGCAAAAAAATTAAAGTAGTAAGAGAATTTGCCGCAACGCTTAGCGAAGTTTGGCCGGCATGGACGGAAGCCTCGTTACTTGATCAATGGTGGGCGCCCAAGCCCTATAAAGCCGTTACTAAGTTTATGGATTTTCGCGAAGGTGGTTACTGGCTGTATTATATGAGCGGGCCCAATGGTGAACGGCACTGGTGTCGCGTGGATTTCATTACTATAGAGCCTCAAAAGAAATTTTCGGTTGAAAATTATTTTTGTGATGAAGCCGGAGTAAAAAATAATGATATGCCTTCTATGCACTGGAACAACCGTTTTTATAAAACTGCCGAAGGCACAAAAGTAGAAGTGGAAATTACTTTTGCAGAAAAAGCTGATCTTGAAAAAATTGTTGAAATGGGCTTTGAAGGAGGCTTTACAGCAGCTCTTGAAAATCTCGATGAAGTTTTTGAGCAATAGGATTGGTGATATCAATGCTCTTGTACACAATAATAATCACCGTACAGAAGCTGAAACTTGAAAGCAGCGAGGTTCGTAAATTTTTATAAACCTCGTTCCTTTTTGTAAAATCATCATTTATTGTTGGTGCTTTTCCTGGAAATAATAGTGCCATTCTCATCGGCATATTCAAATTTAATCACACCATTTTCGCAAACTTTTAATTTATACTGCACCTTGTTATTTGCGTCTTTACTACTACTAATAGAATATAAATGTCCCTTATAGATTTCTGTAAGTTTTAATACCATTTCCGGAGCGATATAATTATTTAAAACAGGAATAGCTCCCGTTAGACCCGGACAACGGTCCGGCCATTTGTGATAAACTGTTTTTTCCGTTGGGCAAACATTTACTGTATCGTGTATTACAATTTCTACAGTGTCTCTCACCATTACTTTTAATGTATCATGCACAACTGTTCTTATGGTGTCTTTAACGGTTACTTTTACTGTGTCTTTAACCACTATTCTTACGGTATCCCTGATAATTTTTGCTGTTGTATCCTTTATTAATTTTGGTGCCGCTGTTGCAGCAGGTTCTGTGTTAGTAATTTTTCTTTTATCGGAGTAATGTACGTATTGGGCAAATAGAACATTTACCGTTGCAATTAAAAATATTGTAAAGACGATTTTTGCCATGGCGTTAAATTATGCATTAATCGGGCCTAAAATTGTCTCAAATATTTTTTTTAAGAAATTTTTTGCTCGAATAAAGTAGTCGAACAAAATAATGAAGAATGCATATTGCTGTCAGTAGGTACTTTATAATTGCCGATCCAGATAACAGAAAAGTAATGACAGTAGCGAATATGCTTTACGTTTAATTGTTTTTCTTTATAACCATTCTTTGAGCATCTTCCTGCAGAACTTCGTCAAAGAAAGTTTTTACCGAAGCGTATTTAGATGCTGGTATTTTTAGTTGTGTCAGTTCCAACTTAGCGGTGCTATATACCAAATTTTTTGCCGCATCAAACCAATAATTGTTTTTATAGGAACCATACTCACATGCAAAGTTCTTTGCGGTCGGTAGCGCATCCACTATAAAGCCATCCGGAAGTTTAAATACAGTAGTATCCGTTTTTATAAAGGGATTAGAGAAGTAGAAATCGAGGCGCCTGTTGCCGGCTTTGGGAAGTTTCGCCGACCACTGTTTATACAAGCGGGGAGCTACAAACATTTTGTTACCGGCAATAAATTCCGGAATTTTCTCAATGTCCATTTTAATGCCGGTTGAAAGCATGTCCTGGTTTTCATTTTTATCTATCTCAAATTCATCAGGTTGCTTAAATCCAAATGTGTGAACTAAAAATTCTTTTTGATCATCTTTTTTTTCTTCGATTAAATTAGTTTCAATGTCTACTTTATAAGACCCGCAGGTTTTGAATGTGGTTACGGAAGTACCCGACCCATCTTCTGACATTTCAACATAAGTGTTAGCGGTTAACAAATTCTCATTTGCACGGCTTACCGGCGTCGGAACCAGCACGCCTCCATTATCGGTAATCAGTAGCGCATTCCTGTTTTCAGTAAATGACCCAAGCACACCAAAATCGGTTTTGTTGCTGGTACACTCCAGCCAAATGGAATCTTTTGCCTGTGGAATGCAAAGAATTACATGATTAAAACCGTTTTCAGGAAAATCCGGATCAACGGGTTCACTGTTGTATTCAGCATTAATGATAGCGAGACAACTTTTAATACCAACCGCTTTCAATGCTGCCTTCATAAAATTGCTAAGGCCCTTGCAATCTCCATATTTCTTTTGATCAGTAAAATCAGCGGAGAAAGGTTTTAAGCCACCAATGCCCAGTTGAATACTTACGTACCTGAAATTTGTTTGAAGATATTCGTAAATGATCCTGGCTTTATCTTCATCCGTTGAAGCACCTTTTACCATGTTCAGGAAGAAATCTTTTCTCTCTTGCGGTAACTCGTCAAGTCCCTTGTACAAATTACCGATCCACGTGCCAAATGTTTTCCATGAGGTAAGATCACCTTCATTGTTGTAATAACTAAATTTATTGGGAGCTAATTGTATAGAAGGGTAGCGGCTTTCAAATTTAGCTGCACCTTCTTCATACTCCAAAGGTTTCATATCAGTAACTGTCCATTGATACTGTTTATATTTAGCATCTTCCGTTATGATGGGTTTTAATTGTATGTTTTTTTCTTTGTAACGAAGATCAAGTTCTCTAAGCACGCGGGCCGTAAATGTTGATTTTAAAACTGCTTCGCCTGATGACATAATATTAAAAGAAGGGTAGGAGACAGTTCCTTTAAATTTTAACTGGTAATTGTATTCAATGGTAATGGGATAGCCGGGAGCAGGTATCCTTAGATAAGTTACATAGCCGTCTTCAATCAATCCTTCACCATTAGCAACAGTAGTCATATCTTTCTTACTAAATTTAGTAACCTGTTTACCCGAAACATCAAGCACTCTTATTTCCACATTCTCAAGACTAATATATTTATTGGTGTATTGAACAAAATCTAATTCATCTTTACCTTTTTCACTCAAAATAGTTTCTACTTTATGTACCGTATAGGTGAAACGATCGACGGCGGTAATTTCCAGAAGAATGTTTTCTTCATTTTTAATTACAGATGCATTCTTAATAACAGAAGTATCGAATACTGAAGGATTGGGAGGAACCTTCCAGGCATAAGATTTTTGTATACATGAAAACAAAACAAAGAGGTAGAGGGTAATTTTCATTGGCCGTTATTTTTTCTTCAGCACAATCTGTTCGTTCAGCATCTCAAATAATTTTTTATAGAAATTTTTAATAATTTCATATTGACTGACCGGATACAAATTTTGTTTTGTTTCAAACGTTGAAGTAACCCGCATGTCGTTTTGTTCCTTATCGGCAAATACAAGGCGGGTAAAAACAATGTCACCATCAGGGTCTGTTAGCTTAACAGACTTTGGTAACGCATCTATTGCAAAACTTTTATCAATTGCTACGTGAAACGTGAGTTGTATTAATTGCTTGTAACCAAAATTAATATTACTAAAACGGTTATCGCTCATAAAAGGATTATCACTAAGACCCGTTAACAAGTTGGTCGTTAAGAAATAATATTGATTGCTATTGTTGAGCGGCAATGAGAAGCTGCCTTTTGTAGTTAATAAGTTCAAATCACTGTCTGCATTTTCTGTTTTGAAATCGGAAAAATTTAAATCAGAAACATTGCCTGAAAACAATTTTTCATTTTCAGTAGTGCTCTTAGTGCTGAAATTTTTCAGCCGGTAATCTCTTGCATAGTCGAAACTATTTGCAATAAAAGTCGCCTTCAATATACCCTCTGCATTAACGGTCGCATCAATGCCGATTCTTTCCGTGTACAATGCCGTAGTATCAATTATATCAATAAGATTACCTTTTTTGTGGTTTACAATAAAAGCAGTTGTATTCAAAATTTCATAAGGAGTTAATGTGCACGAATTGTATTTATCTGTTGCGTCAAGATAATACTGTTTGTTATTAATAGTAACGCATGCATAAACAGTATTAAACTGATCAATCATGGTTGATTCACGATGAACTTTTCCATTGTAGCGCTCGCTCACCAATACGGGATTTGCGTCTAACCCCGCACTGCGAAGAAGGTTGATCAATATGAGATTGATATCACCACTCGTGCCGGTCTTTTTTTCCCATGCTTGTTTTATTCCATCAGGAGAAAACCGTGAGTTTATATTATTCCATGTAATGTTGTCTCTTACATAAGTATAAACTTTTTTCATTCTGTTCAATTCAATACTATCCTGCTTCAAATTCTTTATAAAATCATCCGTGCCGGGAACATTTTTTTTAAGCTGTCCATAGAAATCTGCATCAGTATACATTTCATTATTTACCTGGTCCCAGGTTTGCATAATCTTCCTGTCCTGGAACTTTGATAACTGGAACGAAACTTTCTGCAGGTAATCATTTTTTGAATCAATGTATTTTTCATCTCTCAGGCCTGCAATGTTATCCATTTCAAAACTTATTTTTCCTTCACTCTTGTTCGGTTTAATATCGATGTTCATTTCAGGGCTTTTTTGTACGGCGTAAGCAAATTCAGTATTAGGCAGAATGGATACCAAATAACTGCTTCGCAAAACGGGGATCTCCTGCTGGAAGATCCACTCTTTCAATCCGCCGTACGTTTTTTTAGAACTTTCGTAAGTGTACTCTATTATGCTGCCGACCTTTACTTCAGGGAAAGCAAATTTTACTTCGCCCCAATATTTATTTTCCTTTTGCGTATACACCGATTTTTTATCAAGCTTCCAGGAAGTAACCACATTACCATTGTTATAAATGGTTCCCTCAACAGACGATATGTTTTCAAAATCATCTTCGAGGTAGTACGGAATTTCGATGTTTCCATATTCTATTCCTTTATCCTTAAGGATTTTTACTTTAACATGGTGATAGGTTATAAGATTATATTCATCATTATAATCAGATTGAGCTTCATCTACAAATACCACGGCAGTAGCTTCTTTATCGAAAGGACATTCTTTATAACTGAGATCGTAAGCTGAAACACCTAATTTATCTGCGAATGGTGTTGACTGTGCAGTTGATTTAATAAATGGCAGAAAAAGGTAAATGCAAATGACTGGTAATGTTTTTTTGATCACGTGGCAGAAGTTAGTTTTGAAAATGTTTTTATAAGCGCTTTGGGTATTCAGCCGTCAAATCTAATACATTTTTGTAGGGAAAAGAACAGTTTGCATTTCATATTATTTTTTTGTTCCTAACTTCATTCAGGCTTCTCTTAAAAAAGAAATTAAACTGTCTCTGCCATGCTTCTAAACAAAAAAACGCTGCTGTTATTGTGCATAATTGCTTTTATCCCGGCAATCAATTTGTTTTCACAACCGTTGCCTGATTCAACGGTAAAAAAAATTGACAGTTTTTTTAGTAAATGGAATAATACCGGTAGTCCCGGCTGTGCGGTAGGCATTGTGAAGAATGATTCACTCATTTTTGCAAAAGGTTACGGCATGGCTAATTTGGAATATGGAATTCCTATTACACCGGAAACAATCTTTCACATGGCTTCCATCTCAAAACAGTTTACTGCGTACTCAATTATTTTACTGGCAAAACAAGGAAAACTTACACTTGATGATGATATACACAAGTACCTTACCTGGTTTCCGGACCTTAAAGAAAAGATAACCATCCGTAATCTTTTAAACCATACCAGTGGTGTAAGAGATCAATGGCAACTGCTGGCCATTGCGGGTACCAGGATTGATGATGTGATCACCCAGGATCAAATTATCAAAATTCTTAGCAATCAACAGGCGCTCAATTTTAAACCGGGTGACCAGTATATGTATTCCAATAGTGGCTTTACCATGCTCGCTGAAATTGTAAAGAGTGTCAGCGGGCAATCGTTACGTCGGTTTACAGACTCAGCTATATTCAAGCCTTTAGGTATGAACCATACTCATTTTCATGACGACTACCAGGAAATAGTTCCTGATCGTTCTTATTCGTATGAGAGAACAGATGGCGACCATTTTCAAAACGATATTTTAAGTTATTCAACCGTTGGCGCCACCAGTCTCTTTACAAATATTAATGACATGAGTAAATGGGTTATGAACTTTTATCATCGTAGGGTAGGAGATGAAACAGATATTGACCTGTTAACACAAAAGGCAAAACTTAACAGTGGTAAAGAAATCACTTATGCTTCCGGAATCGTATCGGATACGTATAAAGGTTGGAAACAATTTTCGCATGGCGGCGCCGATGCCGGCTATCGAACTTATGTAAGCGTTTTTCCCGATTTGAAAATGGGCTTTATTGTTTTTAGTAATCTCGGCGACATCGGAGTTTGGGACAAGGCCTACCAAATAGCTGATCTCTTTCTGAAGGACACTACGAAAAGTACTGGTTCTAAAAACCCGGTAAAATTCGATCTCACATTGTCTTACATAAAAGACACAACGGCTGTTAAAGATTTTCCCGGTGATTACATTTCAGAAGACGGAGTGCGCTTTAGTTTTGTAATGCAACATCAGGCTATGTATTGGAAACCCCGCGGTGATTCCCATCTTTTAATGAAGATCGGTAAAAATTCATTTTTTAGTTTTAATGATTCTACCGTCAAGTTTGTTTTCGGTAAAGAGGCGGGGCAAACAGTTGTGCATGAATACTGGCCCGATAATTCACGTTTACTCGTAAAATATATTGCTGATACTTCGCAAACCGATGATATGCTTCAACTATATACGGGAATCTATTATTGTCCTGAACTGGATTGCAAATATGGGATCACTTTAAAAAATCATCACCTCGTGCTTACCAATGCAAAGTATAACGATGCTCCGTTGACTTTAGCCGGCGGTAATGATTTATTTTGTGACTCGTGGTGGATGGATCATCTTAAAGTAATTCGCGACAATAAAAAACTAATAAAAGGGTTTGAAGTAAACAGTGGAAGAGTGATGCATTTACGCTTTAATAAGATAGAGTAGAAAGAGAAAGTTAGAAATGCTAAGAAGCTGGCGGACATATTTTTCGTTTGTGCTTACCGTTAGATATGCCCGTATAATTTGCAATTTACAGTGTTTAACCTCCTTTTGATAAAGCAGGTTGAGACTAAAAAAAATCAACAATAATTCATAATAATCTGTTTAACGTTCGCAATGCCTGGTCTGATTTATAGAAATGCCACTCAAAATGACCTTCCAAAAATTGTTGAGATTTATAATTCAACAATTCCTTTAAGAACGGTTACCGCGGATACAGAAACGGTATCTGTTGAAAGCAGGCAAAAATGGTTTGATGAACACAGCGCTGACAAAAGGCCGCTCTGGGTAATTGAAAACGCGGACAATCAAATTATTGGCTGGGTAAGTTTTCAATCTTTTTATGGCAGGCCTGCTTACGATGCTACAGTTGAGGTAAGTATATATTTAGATCCATTGCAAAGAGGCAAAGGATTGGGCAAAGAAATCTTACAGTATTGCATAGACGAAGCTCCCTTATTTGGTGTAAAAACGTTACTTGGATTCATCTTTGCCCATAATGAACCAAGCTTAAGATTATTCAGGTATTTTGGATTTGAAGATTGGGCAACGTTACCCAATATCGCAATACTCGATGGGCTGGAGAGAGGATTAAAAATTCTCGGTAAAAGAATTGTATGAGGCCTTTCACAGCAGTTTACCCCTTCCTCAATTTAAAACAGAAACCTCTTTTAAGAAATCCCGCAATTCCAATAAATATCGGCAAAATATAGTTAGATTTATGCTGGCTTTATTTTCCCGGCTGTAGCAATATCTTCTTGAATACCTTTCCCCATTATCTTTAACTATAACCAAAACTACGTGAGCTATGAAGCAAACTTTACTTATTCTTTTATGTTTTATTATTGTCGGAAATACCTATTCGCAGGGAATTACCCTGTTATACAAAGGCGGCGGTACAGGCGGCTGGAGTGACGAATCTAATTGGATACAAATCAATACTCCGACTGGCCAAACTCCGATTCAACGGGTGCCGACAGAACTGGATGATGTTGTTATAAATAGCACCCTGTCAGGAATATCTTCAATTGACTTTAGTTTTGATTCGGCTTTAAATGTAGGCAGCGGCAGCTCCAGTTTGTACCAATGCAGAAGCATGCATGTAAGTAATACCGTGTTATCTTTTGACAACCCGCTAATAGTCGATGGCGCTAATACAATTAGTATTTATACTTCCATTGGAGGTTTTGTATTAATTGACTCCGGCTCTAATATTCTTCGTGGCAATTTGAACTTTTTTGGCGGTAACACGGCGGTAACAGACTTGCAAATTATAAATAGCACTTATGGTAGTTTACAGTCGCACTTTAACGGGAGTAGTATTGGATGGTCGCCGACAGGTAAAGCCAGGTTTATAAACAGCACGCTGGGAGGTACTTCTATGGGATCCAATATCGGAGGTGAAATATATGCCGATAGTTGCACATTCAATACGGCATATTTTACATTGGGTGATAATTCAACGGACACCATTTTAAACTGTACCATCACTAGTCTCGGCAATGCATACCTGACGTTTCATATCGGAAGAAATGCAAATTTTGTATCCAGCGCCGTAAATGTGAACGCTTCTCTTGTTTTGGATTTTTATACATCGGGTTCAGTGCTTAATGGTAATGTTAGTGTGGGTGGTCCGGGTGGACCTTCTAATTTTACACAGGAAGATCCGGCTAATCCGCTGCCTAATATTATTAATGGCAGCGTTTCAATAGGCGAAGAAGCCAACAGCGGGATAAGTGGTGATTTGAAAATTTCAGGAGATCTTAACCTTAATACTTCGCCGTTAGTGATTTCCCCGGACACCGCTCATATCTTTATCAATGGCCAGGATATTTTTGAATTTGGTGGCATCACTAATTATGCCAATACGGACTCTATTACCAGGTGCGATTGGAATTTTTGCCATTTTAATTTGGAATTTTTTGGTAATACGAACAGCAATATTTTTTGGCCAATTGGTATGCCCATTGACACACTTGTTATAAATAAAACCGGTTGTGCTAAAGTTACTTTTACCAATTCAATATATGTTTCGGGACAGGCTAAAATAAAAAGTGGCCAACTGGTGCTAAATCCAAATGATACCATTCCTTACAAACTTGTTTGCAACGGCGATTTAAACATCTACGAGGGTGGAGGCGTTTTCATGCGAAGAGACGCTGATGGCATTGTCGCTAACATAGCTGTAGGCGGAGGCATCAACGATTACAACCTGACAACCGATTCTGCTTGTGCAGGTCTTAGTAATCCTTACAATGGCAATATTACTTTGTACAGAAAGGCTCAAAACGGCGGCAATCATCTGATAAATATTAATAGTGTCTCCAATATTGGCAACCTGAATCTAATCGGGCAAACCGGTTCTGACTTCATGTTGGGCGGCGAATCTCACCGTTAATAATTTTAATTTTATTAATCCGGCTAAATTATTATTGGGCAATCACAATCTCGTCGTTAATGGTAATATTTCAAATTATGGAACTAACAACTATGTTGTTACTAACGGTACAGGTTACCTGCAATTAAATAATATCGGGAATATGGCAACAATATTTCCTGTGGGCACTTCTGCTTCGTCTTATACTCCCGCTGCCCTTACCAATTTTGGAACAACCGATAACTTTAGCATCAATGTTCAGCCACAGGTTCTATCTGATGGCACTTCGGGCAACTCGTATATTGCAGGTGTAGTAAACAAAACATGGGACATCAATAAGTCAACGCCGGGCGCAAGTAACGTAAATGTAACATTACAATGGAATGCTGCAGATGAATTAACAGGCTTTACCAGGAATACCTCTTATATTTCTCACTATACTTCAGGAGCCTGGAACAATGGAACTCAAAAGTCTGCAAGTGGTTCCGATCCTTATTCTCTGACAGCAACAGGTATCACCAGCTTTTCTCCGTTTGCAGTAATGAGTCCGTCAGGCACCGTGCCCATTACGCTGATCGATTTTAACGGAAAATGTAATGATAACAAAATAACACTCAATTGGAGCACACTAACGGAATCAAATACACGCTATTTTACGGTTGAAAAAAGTATTGACGCAGTTTCCTTCCTGCCACTAACGAATATTACAGCATATGGCAACTCACAGGTTAAACGAAATTATAATTATGTTGATGAAGCAGTTGTAAATTATATCAATTATTACAGGTTAAAAATAATAAATGCTGATGGCAGCTATATGTACAGCAAAACAATTGCAATTTCTTCCTTATCTAATAATTTAGTTTCTGCTTTTCCTAACCCGGTAAAAGATGAATTGTTTATTAGACTACAGGATGGATTACCGGAATCAACAATCCGTATTGTTGACACAAAAGGAAGCACCGTGAGGAGATTACAACTGAAAGCGGGGGTTACAACTATTTCTGTTGATATCAGGGGGCTTCAGCCAGGAGTTTATTCCATTATTTTTGATTCGGGGAAATCAAAACAAACAACGCAATTTATTAAGGAATAATACCCGGGGGTTACCTCATCGCAGCGCACACCACATCCGCAGGCCTGAAGCGCTATTTTGATATTTAAAATGAATAATCCATAATTTATGAAAAGAATTCATAGTATCGATTTTATGAGAGGGCTGGTTATGATTATCATGGCGCTCGACCATGTGCGTGATATGATGCACATAAATTCCATAACGCAAAGCCCCACGGATTTAACAAGTACCACACCCATGCTGTTCTTCACCCGGTGGATCACTTATTTATGTGCACCGGTATTCGTTTTCCTGGCCGGTACATCTGCTTATATATCTTTTAAGAATAAAAATAACCCGTCGCCAAGCAGGAACTTTTTATTTAAAAGGGGACTCTGGTTACTACTGCTCGAATTTACCTTCGTAAACTTTGGATTATTTTTCGATCTCGGTTTTCACACTTTCATTTTTGAAGTGATTGCGGCAATTGGCTTTGGTTTTATTATTCTTGCGTTATTAATCAAATGGTCATTAAAAACAATTGGTATTATCGGGCTCATCATTATATTTTGCAGTGGCCTTATATCGATGATCCCCTTTGGACAAGCTTCCGTTTTAAAGGCTATCGTAATGCCTTTATTCGCACTAAATGTGTATGCGCTTTCGCCACATACAACTTTCATTATGGCTTATCCGCCCATCCCCTGGCTGGGTATTATGCTGGTAGGTTTTGCTTCAGGAAAATTATTTGAACTGGCCGACGGTAAAAGAAAAAAACTCTTTCTGCAAATTGGGTTAGGCTCCCTCGTGTTGTTTGTTATTATCCGTTTTCTAAACAGGTATGGCGACACAGTGCCATGGTCTTCGCAAAATAACAATTTATATACATTGCTCTCATTTATGAATGTAACTAAATATCCGCCGTCGCTTTTGTTTTGTTTGGTTACATTGGGAATAATGTTTTTGATACTTGCTCTCGCGGAAAAGCTTACCGGCCCTGTTAAACGTATTGTATCGGTTTATGGAAAGGTGCCTTTATTTTATTTCCTCGTTCATTTTTATCTTATTCATCTTACGTTGATTGCATTAATGTTTATCCAGGGGTTTAACTGGCATCAGCTTGATTTTGCGTCAGGAACTTTTGGAAGGCCAAAGGGTGTCGAAAGCGGCGTATCGCTTTGGGTAATTTATTTAATCTGGATATCGGTTGTGTTGATTTTATATAAGCCCTGCGTTTGGTTTGGAAAGTATAAAGCAACACATAAACAATGGTGGCTGAGGTATATTTAGGCAAGCAGTTTAATTGCATTTGTTTTATATCTCCAATGTTATGTAAGAGAGATGTTTAGGAGAAAATCAGTGCGGGGAATAAATAAACGGCTTCGCAATAAAGAGCCTTGAGCAACGGCAGAAAAAAGGAGCAAAGTAAATTTAACATTCGCTGTCCGACCTTCGGTCTGACAGCTACCCGGTCGGCACCGAAGGTCAGACCGGATTCACCAATATAATTTAGTTTAGCCTGGTACAGCTAATAACATCAATGATTAAGTGTTGGTTGCTATTGCAATCAGACCCCTAAAAATGAAACAGGTTGCCTACCACTTTATGCGTTTTCAAGCTTGTCCATATTTGGGCAAAAAGCCAATGACATAATTAGTTTACGAATTCCGGCTATAGTTCGACAAACATTGTTTTCAAAGAAACCTTGAGTTTCAGTAAATGTTTTTGGTACGGGTTTTCAATACAGGAAAAACATTTATTGGTGACGGCCCGGAATTTGGGATAAGTAAAGCTATTGACCAGAAGATATTAATGACATTTCTTTTTCATCTTTTTCAGGAAGAAACACAAAGCTAATAGTCAACACTAATAAAAACTACTATACATTAATCGGCCTACAGATTCCTTTAACAGTAAATTATTTAATCCGTAACAAGACAATAAGTTTGCGAATAAATATAGGTGCGGAGTTCGACTATTTAAAAGTTCACCTGGAGCAGTTATGTAATCTGTTACCATTAGCAATGGACAGGTCACAAACCAGATAAATGACATTCCGATATTTCTGAATTTCAATGCAAAAGCACTTGCAAAGACTAGGTATTGAATTTCAAGCGATATGATTCATGAATTTATATTATAAGTATAGGAAATGGTGGAGAGTATATCTTAAACTTTTACAACGAGACGGATAGATAAGTCAAACCCATTTCATGCGATATACTTTTAATCGCCAATAAAAAATAAGACTTCATCAAGCACACAGTGCCTCCGATGAAGCCCCATGTTGTATAGAAGCCCGAGTCCGGAAAAACCCACACTTACTTGAAGCCCTGGTTTCCCGTCATTTTAAGTTCGTATATGCGTCGGGGTAACGGATTGGTCTATAGTAATTTAAACCCTCTGTTGTGTAAACCCCACCGGAACACCAAAATAAAAAAGCCGGCATCTCTGCCGGCCTTTAAAAAGCAAGAGGGAATAATATTTTATTGAGTTATTACTTTTTGCGTAGCAGTAGCCGGCCCAACACCTGCACTGTTAATCAGCATACATACCTACATTAAATGCAGCGCTGCTTGGCAAATTATACATTTCAGTTTTTTTCTGGGTAGCAGCATTAACATAAATGTTTTTTCCTTCTACAGTAAGTATCATGGTATTTTCGGTGAAGCTCACAGTAACTCCATCTGGCAATGCAAAATATATATACACAAAGCATCGGTAAGGGGGTTTGTGTGCCTGCCAGTATAGCTCCTTTAAAGCCATTAATAGTAGCCTGGAAATCTGTAGGCTAAACCTGGTTTTTGGTTAGGCTGGGTTGATTTAGTAGGCATAAAACCTGCCTCATTAATCAATTGATCATTTCCTTGCGCCACCAGGCCAATATACATACCTGTTATACCAAAGGCGCTTGTCCAATCGGTAACAGCATTCTTAAGAGCTGTTCTCGACTGGCGGCTTCCGGTAGTTTGAACAGCAACAACCGATTCGTTTAACAGGTCATTAATTTCCTGCAGGCTTGCAACAGGAATGGGAAGGTTAGGAAAAGAAGCGGCAACGGTTGGTTGTGATAAACAGGCAAGTACTCCTGAACCGAACTTTACTTTGTCAACGGCATTGTCTTTTTTAAAGGCCATTGAAACGCGGGATACTAATTTCATAAAATGGATTTAATGTGTAAAAAAATTGGTTTAATAATTTGGTAAAACGGCTTACTTGTCACAATATTGTTTCCGGAAAGCACTTTTTTTACAAATAAATTACAAGTGCTAAACAATAAATACCATTTTTAAACCAATATCTGCCGGAAACGTCCAAATCTATCGGGTTTGAAACATAATCGACCGGAAAAAAAAATTATCGATCGGTTTTGGAAAATTATCCATGGGAAATGGAAAATATCTGAGGGTTTTGGAGAATTATCCATGGGAAATGGAAAATATCTGTGGGTTTTGGAGAATTATCCATGGGAAATGGAAAATATCTGAGGGTTTTGGAGAATTATCCATGGGAAATGAAAAATATCTGAGGGTTTTGGAAAATTATCCATGGGAAATGGAAATTATCTAATGGTTCTGGAAAAAATCCGGGGAGTGCATGAAACCGATGATTTTTTTAAAATAAAGATTGCCAACCTAAAGAACAAGATTGCCGTTACTAATGAGTAAGAACTATTATTTCTTTTTATATAACAAACGGGGGGAGTAAATCACTTTATTTGCTCTCACCGTTAGTTAGTTTTGGTACGGCCGCGGTTTCTACCGTGGCCTTTTTGTTTGAATAGGTGTAGCATAGATTGTGATAACACAATCTGACTGTTGAGAAAAATGGAAAAGTTGTATTTATGAAGCACCCGCAACAAAACATTTACTTCGCGAAAATGGCCTAAAGTGTTGATATTTAATAAAACAATATTATTGGTTGGAAACTTATGGGATGTTCAGATATTCGTATATATTTGAGTTGCACGCCACCAAACAGACCATGCATAAACTTCAAACTCTTCTTATATTTCTTCTCATTACGTTTACCTCATATTCGCAAGACAGAATATTTGTTTATAAAGCAAAAGCTGATAAAATAATTTCAGCCCATTTTGTCCAAGCACTAATTCCTAAAATCAAATGTACTGACGTGGCAATTAAAGGATTGACAATTCTTTGATTTACTTTTCAGGTTATGAACAAGCAAAAAATAAAAAAGAAAAATTCTCAACTGCAACTTTTTTTTATTCCTATTATTCTAAAGAACTTAACTATCTCATTAACTTTGAAATCACTGTTGACCACATAAGAATATTCAATCAGACTCAACTTTATTTATTGAAATCCCAAATTGTATTGCAAAAAATTTGGACTGTAATTATATTTCAAAAGATAGTGCGATTAGAATTGCAATAAAAGACAGTATTCTATATCCTAATAACTTGGTTGCTAACTTGAATAAATACTATAACAGTAATAATTATTTTTGGTTTGTTACCGGAACCCCCAAAATAAAAAAAACATATAAGCGAACACCAGTAAAACGAAATTCCACTAAACACCAAAGAATTATTAATGCTATTACAGGAAAAATAGTTCCATACAATGAATATTTCAAGAATCAGTGAAATTGGCGAGCGTGCAGTCGAGTAAGCAGGGGATTTCACCCCCTGCTCCTCACAGAACCGTACGTGAACCTCTTGATTCATACGGCTCTTCAAGATGTGTTGGCAATTAGTAAGCCGGGCATACACTCCAATGGGCAAACAGGCTGGGCTGCATCTTGTACAATGTATTGAGCCATCTTCGGCTCTTGCGCAAGTTCAACCGCTTGTTCCATTTGCACCATTTCTCAAGCCTTCTGTTTACAAAGCGCCACAGGTCGTTCAGGTATCTTTTGATAAAGTGACAGTAGTAGTTTTCCAACCACGCACTAATGGATTTATAAGATTTGCTACCACGTATATACTCCCCGTTCGGGTATGTAATTTCAGGCTGCGTATCTTATCCATTATCGCTTTCTTCGATGCCTTTGATGGCGAGGGAAGTATCCTCAGTTTCCATTATCCTTCCACTTTTACCCATTGTGGTTTAAACTCGTAACCTCCCATTTCAAAGGTGTGTACTTTTCGTTCACTGCCTTTTGTTTGGCTACGATCTAAACAAATGATCCGGGCATTTCCGGCCAGTGTGGGTGTTTCTTTCTTTCCAAGCCCACATCATTCACCAGTGAGAGCCGGTGTTTGGTCTCTTCGACCAACGCCGCCACCAGCTTCATCTTTCCATCTTTGTTTCATGAAAATTCAACCTTTATTTTTTGTTTTTTTCAGCGATGTATATACACATGATAACCATTAAATGAAGTATCACGGGCAGGGTAGGAAATAGTTTGTCCGTCCTGCGCTAAAGATTGAATGCTGTTATAACAAACGCAGGCTACTTTGTCAAAATAACCTGTGGTGCATTTGCCTTGCTGCTGAGGGCTAACAATGTTTGAGATAGCGATAGTTTTGTTTGTTGAAGGTATCAGCACCCGCCAGTCGCTTCCAAATTGAATAATATTATTGGGAGTATTTCCGCCAAAGTTGACGGTATCATTGCTTTGGTCGATGCCGGATGTGTCGAGTTTGATGACCATTGAATCCTGTAATTGTTGAAAATTAGTATTAGCTGCATATTTCTTTACGACCAGTGTATCCACATCAGCTTTTGTATAACCAATAAAAGTAAGTTTCAAAGTATCGTTGCTGCAGTTGTATTCACGATTGCAACTGCTGATTATAATAAGCAGGCAAACTAAAACGATAACCTTCCTCATAAACCAAAAATTGTTTTAAGTATTATACAATCAGAGACAGAGGCAAATAGCAATAGCTGCTTCGCAAAAGTTAATGTAAATACAAAGACATCAGTCCGTACTGTTATTTTTTGGACTGCCCAGTAACTCTTTTTCTTTTGCAAGCCTCACCAATCAGCTTACAAATGACCAGGTGTGCTGCCTGTAGCTAAGTTTAAATTAACGAAAGGTTCCAACGAATAATAACTTGCAAACCGAAAAGCCTACTTTTACCAATACTTCAAACTAACTGCGCCTTATGAAATTTTTGTTTACCGGTATCCTTTGTTTCATCTGCCTTTTTACGAAATCACAACCAGGTGAACGGCATGTTCCTTATAATGATTCGGATTATCTTGTTGCCGGGAACAACAAGCATACACGCAGATACGATAACGGACGAATACTTAAAATTTATTACAAAGACAGCATAAGCAATAGTATTTTAAAAGCTAAGGGGAGCTTGTATATTATTAATGACAATGAAGTAAGAATAATACCTTTTGGCAAAAAAGATATTGTTTCAATTAACGTTCATTCTATTATTAGTGTAGGCGTTTGGGCTCGCAATGCTAAAATAAGCACCGCCGTAAATGCAGGTTTGGGAATTGCGGCTACATGCCTGGCACTTTCTGCAAAAGGAAATCATTATGACAGTGCAGGTAATATTATTTTATTTATACCGCTCGGTATTGCTGTAATGGAATTGTATTATGTTGGCATATCTATCCCGGCTTTCATTTTAAAAGAATTGATAAGCAAACGTTCAGTAAAGCGAGGGTATCATTTTTATGTTGAAGAATTCAGTTTAAAAAACAAGTAAAGGTGTGTGAGTGCACAAATACTTTTATCGTGTACAGGTGTAATTACGCTGTAACATTTAAATCTTTCTTATTTAGCCGTCCTTTTATAATTTGGCCTTTGTTCCACGAGATAAATAAATATTATCACGCCGTTGATGTATTAATAGCAGGAACTTGTTTTAAATATGATCATTGATTTCCGGTATCATACATTTATATTAAATTTATAACCTGATGCAACCTGAAACAATAGAGGCTTTAAAAAAAGTTATTGCCCTGGGCGACCTGCCTGATGAGCATCTTCAGTGGATACTGGAGCGTTCGGAATATCATGAATATGCAGACGGCGATATTATAGCAAAATATGGAGACCCTGCGGAAATAATGTGGTTTGCATTAGAAGGGAAGGTTGTTTTTTACATGTACATTAACGGCCGCCAGGTTTATTATTTTACTTTTGAAAACGACAATCTTACTGCAGGAGTAGGAGGGCTGATGCCCTACTCCAGAATGAAGACTTATCCCGGTTACTCTTATGCGTTAGGGCCAACAAAACTGCTTCGCCTTCATAAAAAGTATTTCGCAGAGTTGGAACTTCTCAATCCCGGTTTTATTCAACGGCTCATTGGTATTATGACGGAAAGGGCCAAAGTATTTGCTACTACACAAATGCAGCAGGAAAAGGTAAATGCCCTTGGTAATCTTGCTGCCGGTATTGCACATGAAATGAATAACCCTGCCGCCGCTATCAGCGGAATATCGGAAGAACTTACCAGGAGGTTAAATAGCAACTATGAGCTCACGAGAGAACTGCTGGATTGTAACACAACGGCTGAGCATATTCAAAAGGTTAAGGAGCTTATAGAACAAAAAGCAAACGAAGCATTAGAGAATAGCAAACTGACAGCGCTTCAACGCATGGAGAACGAAGAAAAGATTCAGGAGTGGCTCGGGGAAAATGGTGTTACCGAAACAGAAGCGGCGGAAACTTTTTCGGATTATGGATTATCAATTGAAGACCTTGAAAACGTCAGGATAGACATAGGCCCTTCCTCATTTACCAAAGTTGTTCCGTGGCTTGAAAATTTACTAAGCTCCCAGCGAATTATCAAAGACCTTGCTCATGCTTCTCAGCGTATCTCTCATCTGGTCGCTTCCATTAAAAGTCATGTGCACATGGACCAGGCCAACGATTTACAGCCAACCGACATTCACCGTGATATTGAAAATACGTTAACGCTTTTAGGATTTAAGCTTCGCGAAAAAAATATTGAAGTGATTAAAAAGTTTTGCAGCAACATGCCGGAAGTTGCTGCGTATGTGGGCGAACTAAACCAGGTATGGACGAATTTGATTGATAATGCCATCTTTGCTCTCGGCAAAAACGGAACGCTTACAATCGAAACGGCCTGCGATGAAAAACAGGTAACCGTCTCCGTTATAGACAACGGGTCAGGGATTCCGCAGGAAATCATCTCACCGCATTTTTGATCCTTTCTTCACCACAAAAAAACAGGGAGAAGGAACCGGTATCGGCCTCGATCTCGTGAACAGGATTGTTAAAAAACATAACGGTGAAATTAAAGTTAAGTCCGAACCGGGAAGGACTGAATTTATGATTCATGTCCCTGCGAGGCAATAGCCATGAGCCTTTTACCTTTGTTCCCGGTAATTTCTTTGCTATTGAACTTTAATTATAGCAAAGTGTTCATTATTGAACCTAAACGGGATTCTCCATCGAAAAGATCGAATTGTGCAACCGGGCGCAGCAATAGTCATAAGCATTATTTACTATTAATAGAAAAATAAAAAGATGAAAAGTAATTTTAGAGGAGTAGTTGTTTTATCGATGTTTATTTTTATGTCGGCTGGTTCCTTTGCACAAAAGAATAATGATACAATGAAAAAAAATACCAAATCCACCAGAAATGATGAGAGCAACAAAAATAAAATTGATTCAACATTCGATCTCTACCTGTTAATAGGCCAATCTAATATGGCGGGACGTGGACCGGTTACAAAAAAATATCTTGAAGAAGGAAACCCAAATGTGTTCATGTTGACCAAAGAAAATACCTGGGTTCCTGCTAAAAACCCCTTGCATTATGACAAGCCCAAAATAGCAGGTGTGGGGCCGGGACTATCATTCGGTATCGCAATGGAAAAGTTTAAGACTCCACGAAAAATAGGCCTTATTCCCTGTGCCGTCGGCGGAACTTCAATAGATTCATGGAAGCCCGGCGGATATGATAGTGCCACAAAAACCCATCCTTATGACGATATGTTATTGCACCTGCAAGCAGCGCTTCAATCCGGTGTACTAAAGGGTGTCTTATGGTTGCAGGGTGAGTCGGACAGTAAGCCGGAAAAGGCTGCGGCTTATTTATCAAAATTAGAGACGCTGATACAGCAAATCAGGACTGTTGCAGGTAATAATGAATTGCCTTTTGTGGCTGGCGAACTGGGACGTTACCGGGCAGAATTCCAAAATATAAACAAAGTCTTAAAAGGGTTACCCGGCAGCGTTCCATACACAGCGGTGGCTTCTTCAAAGGGCTTGAAAGATAAAGGCGACCACACACATTTCAATTCTGAATCGCAGGAAAAAATGGGTAGGCGTATAGCAAAAAAAATGAGGGAATTACAAAAAGAGACAGGGAGCAGATAGACTCAATTGAACGTCGAAGAATTCCTTTTTCAATTAACAAGCTATAATATAATACGGGTATAACGGTAGTTAATATACGCAAATTGTTTGATCACTCTTAATTTATTCCGGGGCATTGCAGCGGCCGTTGAACTGCCTGGTAATTTCCTGCCATTTGTTGCACAGGTATAACCTCTTCTAAACTTTAGTTTCATCTTCACTGTTTCTTTAAAATGGTTTCTTATTAAGCTATATTTGATAAAACAACCCAACGGTATTTAATGAAGCAAACCCGACAACTCGCGGCCGTTATGTTTACTGATATTGTAGGCTACACGGCCTTAATGGGCGACGATGAGCAAAAGGCATTTACCTATCTTGCCAGGAACAGGGATCTGCAAAAGCCTGTTATTGAACAATTCAATGGCCGCTTGATAAAAGAATTGGGAGATGGCGTTATGGCCACTTTTAATACGGTGTCCGACGCCGTAGCTGCAGCTATAAAAATTCAAAATGATTGCAAATCACTCCACCTCTTTCAATTACGGATAGGCATTCACCAGGGCGAAGTTGTTTTTGAGGGAGGCGATGTTTTTGGGGATACAGTTAACATTGCTTCACGCATCCAGGCTATTGCTGAGCCGGGCTGGTATCTATATTTCAGAAAATGTTCGCAATAATGTCTCCAACAAAAAAGGATTTCATACAAAATTTATAAAGGATCAGACCCTGAAGAATGTAAAAGAACCGGTTCGTATTTACGAGATCGTTTCTGCGGAAGCTGCCGCCTCATCATCAGGGGAAATACGAGGAGACATCATCGCAAATTACAGATAAAAGTATTGCCGTTCTTCCCTTTGTGAATATGAGCAACGATCCCGAGCAGGAATATTTTTGCGACGGAATTTCAGAGGAAATCATTAATGCCCTTGCGCAGTTAAACAACCTGCGGGTTATATCCCGTACTTCTGCTTTCGCATTTAAAAACAAAAATGTGGATGCACGAGAAATAGGCAAGATACTTAACGTAAGCACGCTTCTTGAAGGTAGCGTGCGCAAATCAGGAAAGCATTTGAGAATAACTACCAAACTCGTGAGAGTTACTGACGGTTCTCATTTATGGTCAAACAGGTACGATCGTGAAATGGAAGATATCTTTTCAATACAGGAAGATATCGCAGGCAATGTGGCTACCGCTTTGCAGGGAGTTTTAACCGATAAAGAAAAAGACGCTATTCGCCGCCCCGAAACCAGCGTTGAAGCATACGAATATTATTTAAAGGGGCGACAGCTTCTTCACGATTTAGAACTGAAACAATCGATAATAATGTTTGGAAAGGCTGTGGCGTTAGATGCTAACTATGCCCTTGCTTATACCGGTCTTGCAGATGCACATTCGTGGCTATACGAATGGGAGGGAAGCAACAATGCTGATTGTATAGCAGCGGAAAGATTTAGCTGGACGGCGCTCTCGCTGGCACCGGATTTATCCGAAAGCCATTCATCACGCGGCTATGTATTGTCCCTTAGCAAAAAATATGATGAAGCCGAAAAAGAATTTAAAGAAGCAATAAGGCTCAACCCAAATTCATTTAGTACCTATTACCTTTATGGGCGGGCTTGTTTCGCGAACGGGCAGTTTTCAAAATCGGTCGAGATGTTTCGTAAGGCATCCGAAGTGAATCGTGAAGACTATCAAAGTCTGCTGATGCTTAGCCAATCGTTGCGGGTGTTGGAAAATGATGAAGCGGATGTTGTTGCCAGGGAGGGCGTAGAAAGAGCCAGGAAACAACTCAAATTAAAACCCGATGATAGCAGGATACTTTCTTTGGTTTCAACTTCACTTTTCGAAATTGGGGAAAGAGATGAAGCCTACGAATGGATGAATAAGGCAATGCGGTTATATCCTGATGACGCAGGAGTATTAATAAACGGGGCATGCCTTTTTGCAAAAGATAATAAGAAAGAAGAAGCGCTTAACCTGCTTGAATTGGCTGTAGGCAAGGGTTTTGGAAAGAGAGATTGGATAATGAATGATCCCGACTATAATTCGTTAAGGGATGAACCACGTTTTAAGGCCTTGCTTGAGAAAGATACAGTAAGACAATCAATAGATAAATACCCGGATGGTTTTTTTTCATTCATATTCCTGCGAAAAACAAATACTGAGTTATTATGAAAATTATTACAGCGTTAGTTATCCTTCTCTTTATTTTTCAAGCGGGCAGTATTGCACAGAAATACAGCACATCAACTTACTTAAAAAGTAAATCATTTTACACAAAGAAATTAATTGATTCAGATGCAGTGTATTTTACTTCAGAGAATTTTAAAATCCAGGCAGATGGTTCGATGGATGTTTCAGATGTGTTGCAGCAAGCTTTGTATGATCTGAAAGTCACGCACAACTTCGGTATTCTCTTTTTGCCGGAGGGAAAATATTTAATCAGCAAGACCATTTATGTTCCGCAGGCAATCCGTATTATCGGTTACGGAGCTAACCGCCCATTGATTATTTTAAAGAAAAACGCTCCAGGTTTTCAACACGCCGACAGCACCGACAAAGGCAAAGCAAAATACATGTTCTGGTTTATTCATAGCGTTCCCAAACCTGGTGAGAAGGCCAGAGATGCGGGCGCCGGTACTTTTTACAGTGCTATGAGTAATGTTGATTTGCAGATTGAAGATGGTAATCCTTTTGCAGTTGCCTTAAGAACGCACTATGCGCAGCACAGTTTTATTGAACATGTAGATATACATATTGGCAATGGTTTGGCCGGAATGTTTGATGTGGGAAATGAAATGAGCGATGTACGTTTCTTTGGAGGCGACTATGGCATCTATACAACCAAGCCTTCTCCGGGTTGGCAGTTTATGATGACTAATACGTATTTCGAAGGACAGCGCAAAGCAGCTATACGCACACAAGAAGCGGGTTTAACGATTGTAAGAATGCAGGTGAAGAATGTGCCTACGGTGATTGACATCAATCCAAATTATATTGAAAAGTTATTCATGCAGGATTGCCGGTTTGAAGATGTGAAAGAGCAAGCCATTGTGGTTAGTCTTGGTGATAATGCCGGTAATCAAATCAGTTTAAAAAATATTGATTGCAGTAATGTTCCTGTTTTGGTGAGTTATCGCGGCACCGATAATAAAGTTGAAGGAAAAGGAAAAATATACAAAGTAAAGGAGTTTATGCATGGTTTGCAGATGGATAGTTTAAACGCCGATCCTGTTATTAAAACCATTGCAGATATTGATGAACTCAAAATATTGCCTGAGCCTGCACCAAAGGATATTCCCGACTTGCCTTCCATGGATACATGGGTAAATTTGAAATCGTTAGGCGCAAAAGGCGATGGTACAACTGATGACACAAAAGCAATACAGGAGGCGATTGACAAATATCCAACCATTTATGTTCCACAGGGATGGTATCGTGTAAGCGAGACCGTCAGGTTAAAGCCCAATACTGTTTTAATTGGATTGAGCCCGATAGCCACTCAATTTATTTTGGGTGAAAACACGCCTGCATTTGGTGGTTTTGGTGGGCCGAAAGCGTTGCTGGAAACTTCGAAAGGCGGCAATAATATTGTTAACGGAATCGGCCTTTCCACAGGTGCAGATAATCCGCGTGCCGTTGCCTGCAAATGGATGGCGGGCGAACATTCTTATATGAATGATGTGAAGTTTATCGGCGGGCATGGCACTATGCAATGGATTTGGAAAAGGAAGAGTGAATCCAAAGATATTTATGGTGATAACCTGGTAAATGGTTTTGACCCATCATGGGCTACACAATACTGGAGCTTATGGATCACAGATGGTGGCGGCGGAACATTTAAAGATATCTGGACAGCAAACACGTGGGCAAGCAGTGGCACTTATGTTTCCAATACCTCAACACCGGGCCGTATTTACGCCATGTCAATTGAACATCATGTTCACAACGAAATCGGTTTCAACAACGTGGCTAACTGGCACGTGTATGCGTTACAGTTGGAAGAAGAAAGCCGTGAAAGTTCCGAATGTCAGCCCATGGAATTAGAAAATTGCGACAACATGGTGTTCGCTAATTTGTATATGTTCAGGGTAATAAGAGTAAATGTGCCTTATCCTTATTCCATTCGTAACTGGGGTTCATCCAATATTGAATTTTTAAATGTTCATAATTACAGCCAGATCAAATACACAACGAGTAATCCTTTGTATGATGTGAATTCAAATACAACCGTTCGTCCATGGGAATTTAACCGACTGTATATTGACAACGCTACTTCAGTTCCTGTTTTTAAAAACAATGCAGTAAATCAACTTTCCACAGGTTTTGAATTTGCAGAAGGCATTTGTCGTGACAGTAAGAACAATATCTATTTCTGCGATTCAAGAGTTAAAAGAATTTATAAATGGAATGCATCAACAAGGCAAACAACTTTATTTGCCGATTATCACTGGGAGCCACTTTCACTGGCCAGCGATAAGAATGATAATTTATTGGTAGTATTTAAATACGTTCCAAAGAAAGGTTATTTGATAAATGGCAAACAGGAAGAATTTACCAATCCACCCGATGCTGCAGGAACATCATTCAGTGGCTGGGGCAATTCAGGTTTTGCCACCTGGGTTTATTCAGTTGATCCTTCCAATCCCGACGAAACTATTCGTCTGCTCGATACCGTTAGCATGGGCAGCATTCAACATGTTTACAAAGCTCTTTACCCCGGCCATCGCTGGCGTGATTATCACGACTTTAATAATGTTACCGTCGACCATCCTGGAGAATGTTTTGTTGCTCCGGATGGTGTCACCATCATTCCCAAAGTGTATGACCTTGCAAGAGCAACCTGTTTGTCAGAAGCATTTCCCGGCAAGCCTGCCTACGTTACCGATGAATATGATAAGAGAACAGTAAAGCTTAATGTTGATGCACAGGGTTACGTAAGCAACCTTAAATATTTTGTTGAGAAGGGTGAATTTGGAACGGCCGAAGACAGTAATGGCAATGTGTACATAGCAGACGGACAGATATATGTTTATGATTCTTCCGGTAAATTTCTGAAAGAAATTAAAACACCCGAAAGGCCCACGTCAATTGTAATAAGCAACGATAATAAGATACTTTATATAACAGGCGCTCATTCGCTGTATAGTGCAAAGCTAATTTCTAAATGAATCTCATTTTGAGAGCATTATATAGACAACAGAAACCGAATAGACACGCAGACAAAACATTATTAGTTATGTTGCATTTATGACGACAAAAAAATACTTCAAGCTTAATGCGCAAGAGAAAGAACGTTTGAGTCAAAAACTTGAACCTTCTGACAGTGATGAACAGGAAATATTTAAAACTGTTGAGAAGATGTTCTCTGACGAGTTTGGACACCAGGAAGGCATCGAAAAGGTTAAGTGTGGCTTAGCTCCAATGATAGGACCGTATAATTGTATTATGGTATTTATTCCTAAAGGAAAGGGACGAGTAACAGTACCAAAAATATTTGAAGGCTTTCCCACTTGGAAAATTTACGAGAGCAAAATAAAACAATATAAAGAGCTTATAAAATAACCTTTGTCGTAGCCGAACTTCTCGTAGAGGGCTCGGCGTAAGCTAAATAAGCACTTCGTCTGTGCACGAATCGTAAATGAAACTCATTTGGGAGCATTGCCGCAATTGTTTAGTTTTAGGCTGCAGCAATTCCCCAGATAGCGGTCATTTTATGGAAACAGTATTCAAGTTGAAGATATTTAAATTTAAGAATAGGATTTACCTCCTTTTGATAGCAATCCCTTTAACATTCATTTTATTCATTACAACATTTTCTATTTACTTTCTTATACGACCTAATGAACATTCGATATATTTTTATTTAACTTTTATTACATTCCTTCTTGAACTTTTTCTATTAGTCGGCTTATTATCTAAGTTTAGATATATTCCAAATGGGCAACTAGCGTTCAATAGTCTTGAGATAGAATATGGCAATCGAAAATATAGTTGGAAAGAGATTAAAACAATGAATTTTTATTATAGGGGAGACATGTTATGGAAATCGAAAGTTCCAATTTTCGCACTCCTAAAATCTTACAACAGATATACTAATCTCCATTGGAATTTGATAAAGGGAATAGACGAAAAAATATTAGACAAAATTCAAATACATGGAGAAGATATTTATGTAAAAATTAGAAATGATCAGGAGAGAGAATCCTTTTTTCTATTAAATCGAATTGCAAAAGAAAATGGAGTTATTGTAAATGATGAACTTACTGATTTTTCCTACTCTCTATTCGGGTTTAAAATGAATAAAAACAGCAGCTAACAAATAAGACTTCGTTGAGCACCCAATGCCTCCGACGAAGTCTTATGTCCCACGTAACCGGCAACTGAATAATTGAGTACTATCGGATTTGAGTTGAAGAGTGTAGCGTCTAAGATACGGCATTAGCTTTCGTGGATGTACTTTGAATGAATTCCAACGCAACAGCAAGCTGTCAACCATATGCATCAACAAAGCCAAAACAATTATTTCTAACTCCCTCCTTTCTCCAAATTCTTAGTCATATAAAAACCTACAAATAATCCAATGCCGGCCATTGTAAATATTAATGCGGGATAAACGGCATCATCGCGTAATGAAGTATAGGTAGTTAATAAGAGTGCAATGAAAACGCCAACACCAATGCCTATAAGTAATAAGGCTAAGATTTAAAATAATTATCCTGCCTGTAGGAATACCGCTTTGCTTTCCTTTCATAAAAATACTTGCATCAACCCCTTTTTCTATCAGCGCAAGCCGTTCCTTATTCCTGGTGGATACGAAAAGGTAGAAGATGCCAAAAATGGCAAGAAATAAACTTAGCGGTATTAAAATTTCCGGTCCCATAATGATTTGTTTTTAATTAAATAATTTTATTAGTTCATGGTATATGACGACACAATTTTATTTTCGGTTACAACATCAGAAAAAGTTTTTTTGCTCTTTGTAACCGGTCGTTCAATTATCGTCGTCTTATAGTTAAGAATATGATTAAGGCAGACGATCAACATTATATCAACCTGGTAATGAAAGGTGACACCAATGCATTTGCTGTGTTGGTAGACCGTTATAAGGATATGGTATTTACTTTATCGTTGAAAATGCTTAAAGGCAGGGAAGAAGCGGAAGAAGTATCGCAGGATACGTTTCTGAAAATATATAAGTCGATCAATAAGTTTAATGGTGAATCTAAATTTTCAACCTGGATTTATAAAGTAGCTTTTAATACTTGTCTGGACAGGCTGAAAAAAAATAAAAGATTGCAACCTGTTGTAACTATAGATGCATTTCACGGAGACAGGAAGCCTTATCTTTAATGAATGTTTTAGATACTATTGAAGATAAGGAACGCAAAACAAATGATACAGGATTGTTTGCATTTGTTGCCGGGCGAGGATAGTTTTCTATTAACCTTATATTATTTTGAAGAACAATCTTTGGAGGAGATTGGAAATATCATAAGCATAACACCCAACAATGTTAAGATAAGATTATACCGGGCCCGGAAAAAGCTGGCATCTCTTTTGAAAGATCGTTTAGAACCTGAAATATTACAATATTATGAAAGAGAACGAAGATAAAAATATGGAACAATTTGTTGAGAGGGTAATGAAGGAAACTCCAATGGAATCACCTTCTTACGGCTTCACGTCTAAAGTTATGGCTAATGTTTTGGCGGTTAATAAAAGCACGGCTACTGTTTACAAGCCTGTCATTTCAAAAAGGGGCTGGGTTCTTATTTTTGCAGGAATCATTGCTGTATTGCTGTACCTTCTTTTAAGCGACAGTACACAGGCTGCCAATCATTCGTGGCTAATCGATCTTTCAGGAAAAAATTTCATCCCGGCATTAAATTCCTCAAATTTATTTCAATTCTCACGGTTAACCATAAACGTAGTTGTAGCTGCTACTGTTTTGGTGATTTATACAAATAGCTTTATTGAAAAATTATTTGAATAAACGATTGACAAAGTGATTTCCCTGAAAAAGTTTCCTTGTATTTTATTTTAGCGGCACCGTAAACGAACCGTTAGTAACGGCAATACTATCTAACCCGGCGCCTTGTTGATTCCTTATCATGCCGCTGAATGTACCCTGCACATATTTGTCGTTTGCATTAGTCACAACTATTATAAAAGAAGGCTGCGTGGTAGTGTTTACCGACCATGTTTCGGCAAGACTATCTGTATAATTGAAATATGCTTTTACTACGCTTGTGTCATTATAAGTGCCTGGTGCAATACTTGCCGGGTTACTAACGCCAAAGTCAATTTTTGCGGTTGAATTAATAACAGTGTCCCTGCCACTGATATCAAGTCCGGGCGCACCGGAACTTCCGGGAATGCTGCTGTTGGTTGCGCCGGCGCTATCACCAAAATTTCTATAGACGCCGTCGAGAAGACAAGTGAGGTAATAATGAGGTAAAATGCCTTGCACCGTACCGATAGAAAAGGTACAGCTATCGCCCAGGCCGTTTAATGCCGTTAGCTTAAAAGTAGAAGTGTCTATCGCCAAAGGAATTCCGGATCCTGTAAGCACAACAGTTTGACGCCCCGTATCTGCGAACGTACTTGTTTGGCTAAACGTCATTCCATTAACAGTGTTGGTGCTGATCCAGTAAGGACCTGCCTTACTTACATCTACCATTATCGTTACCGTATTGTCACCGGTCAGTGCTGTGTCGGCTACGTATCTTCCTGAAACCGTTGCACCGGTACATCCACTGCCATTGCCTAGTGAATATACCGCCAAAGGAGTTGGCATATCTGTAACCGTTTTTGTACACGCTGAAAAAATGATAAGAGAGATAATAATAAGTGCGATTAGATTTTTCATAAAGGAGCGGCCTGAAGGTATTATTTTTACAATATAATTTCCTGGTGCAGGTTTCAAGGTAGTGTTTCAATTTAAAAATATTTTCTCACCAGGCCACGTAGACCACTGAGGATCACTATACAAACAACTTTGTTTTCCTTGTGCCTTTGCGGGAAACTAATACACTATCGGTTTCAAATATAATTTACTTTTTAATTATTTATGCCCTGTAAATCTATAATAATAATTCAAATTCAACACAGGCATAATCATAAACGTATTGTCACTTTATTTATTTGAAGTATTAAAAACGGAACGGTAAAGCCGGAACAATTAATATTATCTCAACCAATTCACACCATAACCCAATCAGGCACTACATGAAAGACCCGTTTCGCCAATTGGCCACTATGAAAGACATCATAATGGGATAAACGAAACGGGTCTTCGAATTTTTTGTAAATCAATTTTATCACATAGAAGCCATTGCCTCACCGTATGAGTCATAATATTCTCTGTGTTCACATAATTTTCCATCTCTGTAATAAAACACCATAGCCCAATCTCCGGAATAGGGGTTGCCTGTTTTTTTGGATTTTGCATCCCAATGTCCCAGCGCAACTACCTTATCATCTTCTTCGATGAGTTCTTTCACTTCGAAGTTGGGAAAATCCTTATTCGCATAAATTAGCCTGAAAAACTCTTCCACTCCTTTTTTCCCGTGATAAACCTGTGCATAAGGAAGAATACTTGTAGGGCCCGGGCAGGTCCATTTAATGTCATCCGTAACAAGATCAAGAATTGCAGGTACATTTCCCTGGCCAAAAAGATCATAGAGTGCCTGAACGGACTCCTTGTTTGTCATTACTGCTGTTTCCATTTTAATTGTTTTAATTGTGATTGATTATTTATACAAAAATGGAAAACTAAATCCGCTAAAACTTTAACCCAGGTTAAAATCGTATTATTTGGTCATAATTCTTTTTCGAATACGGCTGAGAGAAGGACCAGCAATGCCGAGATAAGAAGAAATATGATAAAGAGGGATGTTATCGACAATGTCAGGTTGCATCTGGACTAGTTCTAAATAACGCTGCTCTGCCGATTTAAAGATGAAGCTTTCAGCACGGTCAACAGCAATGTCAAAAGCCTTTTCAGCCATGAGCCTTCCAAAACGTTCCCATCCGTGCGACTTGTTATACAGCCTTTGCAGATCGTCAAGCGTAATGCAAATAGCACGGGCATCAGTCATTGCCACCGTATTAAATTCACAGGGACTTCTGTGAATAAAACTTTTGTAAGTAACTACTACCTGGTGAGGCGGGAAAAGAAACAGGTTTACTTCTTCCCCTTTTTTACTGGTCAGGTAAGCTCTGAAATAACCTTGCAACGTAAACCCCAGATACCTGCAGATACTTCCGACGGGGTTGTAAATGTCGCCCTTTTTGTAGGTTTTTATCGACCAGCATTCCTGCGAAAGATTAAAATCATCTTCATCCAGTTGGGCAAATTGTGCCAGCGCAGAGCGCAGTATTTCTATTTCAGTCATTGGAAATATTTAATTGTATAAACCTTTAATATACTTGCTGGTGGCTGTCGAAGGATAGACTTCGTAACAGATTGCATTTAGCGATTATTCATAGACGTTATAGGAAGTAATTATGGGGGAAATGAATGGTAATTGAATATTTGAATTTATATATCGAATATTTTTAGCACCTTCAGTTTTACGGACTTTCTAAATTTACTTATCTTTTTTTAATATTACAATTAATATATTAACACAAAGACCTAAGACTACAATTATCAAAATCGCCTAAAATACATGAAAGCATTTTTTAAAGAACTCTTTGAATACAACAATACAGTTAATCAAAAAGTAATCGCTGCTATCCTTGACCATTCTGATAAAGTGTCTGAGAAGTGCCTGAGCCTGCAAAGTCACACCATTAATGCTCACAAAATTTGGAATGCGAAAATAATACCGATTGAAAATATTTATGAGCGATGGCAACTTCATCCGATTAACAATCTTGCGAAACTTGATAATGAAAATTTCCATACATCAATGCTTATTCTTGAACAATTTGATATAAACGCGATTGTAAATTATTCAAACAGCAAAGGACAGGTGTTTGATAACAGTGTGAGAGATATCTTATTTCAAATTATTAACCATTCTACTTATCACCGGGCGCAGATAGCAACAGAATTCAGGCTTAGCGGAGTAGAACCGCTGTTAACGGATTATATATTTTATAAATGGAAGTAAGTGGCCAGGCTGTATCATGGAAATTAATATTTTGAGGTGCTCGAAAAGTTTGAAAGAAAAAATACCGAATTTATTTACAAAATAATCTGTTGCATTATGGTACCGGTTGACATTAGTCCCATGAGCGCTTTTTCAAAAGTTATTTAGTTCATTTTATTATTTGGCAAACCTTAGTAGAAAGAAATCTCCTTGCGATGGTTCAACCTTATTACCTTATTTTCTTTTAAAATAAAATGAAAACAAAATATTACATTCTATGCATGCAAAGACGCAGCAGCCTTTTGAAAAGCATCTGTAAATAAGGTAATAAGGTGTAGTGCTCCTGATATGCTTTTCTACTAAGGTTTAAAACATATCCAGTCTTCCCAGTGTCGCAAAATATTGATTAGCCTTTGCCATGGTAATTTATAAACTTTATAAATAGTAACTTAGTTATTGAATCAATATTTTAACCTGACAAACTAACAAAAAAAATTATGCGATTGCCTTTTCATCATCTGCTCAACACTAAATTTTTATTAACCAGGTTAATTGGTTTTTCGTTTATGGTGGTTTCTAATTTTTCGGCCGCCGCACAACCTAATAATGATAATGCTACAATCAAACCATTGCGGCTCGGCATTATCGGCCTCGTGCACGACCATGTGCATGGTGCATTTCAAAATATGCATAACCCCGATATTGAGATCGTGGGCATTGCAGAACCCGACACCGCCGTGGTTAATCGCTATGTGAAACAATATCACCTGGATCGTTCTATAATTTACTCCAGCGCTGCTGAGATGATAGCGAAAGTAAAACCGGAAGCCGTTTCCGTATTTACGCCTATCAGCGATCACATAAAAATGGTAAGGCTTTGTGCGCCGCACCACATTGATGTAATGGTTGAAAAACCACTTGCAATTAACTATGCGCAGGCTAAAGAAATGCAGGCGCTTGCCAAAAAATGGGGCATACAGATAATAACAAATTATGAAACTACGTGGTACCCCGTTACCAAAGATTCTTATGAAAAAATTAATGATGAAAATCTCATTGGCGACATCCGGAAAATGGTAATACATGATGGCCACCAGGGTCCGATTGAAATTGGCTGCAGCAAAGATTTTTTAAAATGGCTTACTGATCCCGTTACTAACGGAGGCGGAGCTATTACCGATTTTGGTTGCTACGGAACTGACCTCATCACTTACCTGATGAAAGGGGAGCGGCCACTTTCAGTTACGGCTGTTGCCCAACAAATAAAGCCTGACCTGTATCCAAAAGTTGATGACCAGGCCACTATTATCGTTACCTATCCAAAAGCTCAGGCCATCCTCCAGGCATCGTGGAACTGGCCCTTTGGCAGAAAGGATATGGAGGTTTATGGAAAGACAGGTTACGTCATTACCCGCGATAATATGCACATGCGCATGAAGACTAACGATAGCCTGCCCGAAGAATCGCTGACGATTGATGCAAGCAAAGCCATTGCACAAAATCCATTTTCATTTCTCGCTTCAGTCGTGAGAGGCTCGTATAAATTACTCCCCGGCGATCCTTCTTCTTTAAGCATTAATCTTGTTGCTATGGAAATTCTTGATGCTGCAGTAAGATCTGCCAAAGAGGGAAAAACAATTTATTTAAAATGATGTTTCCCAGCATCAATAATTTCACATTTGCTTCACAGATTATTTACCGGGAGATTGTAAAATAAAAAAGGAACTATGTAGATTCATAGTATGAAACCAGGATTTGTCTGCGTAGTTATTTTTCTCTGTTTTTATTCTTTATGCCCTGCCCAATCGATAAAGGAGCAGATGATGGAACGGCAACCCGATTGCAGAGATATTTTAATAAACGCTTCCGTTGTAATACCCAAACTATATGCAGAAAAATCTTTTGATTCAATTCGTGTGGCCGTTAGTGTTATGGAACAATTTTGCAACTGGCAATCTCCCGATATATTTTATATTAAAACGCTGCTCGATATTCAGCAATCTTTATTCCAGGTTAGCAATTTTTCATCAAACGGAAGGTTTGATACCCTGTTACATACTTATATTTTTACTTTAAGAACACTTAAGAATGGCGGGTATTCAATAGACAAGTACCGGTATTACTCTTACTCCCAATCTGAAGCTAATTTTTATAAATTAATAAAAGCCTGGGCAAACGATCTGCTAAACGGGCAGCGCCTCAACAGCAGCGAATCATTTATTTGTAATGTACTCGCAGGTAATTTCAGAAATCCTGAAGCAACCCTTAAAGCCAACAGAGAAAAATATCCTGAGATGTACGCATTGCTTCGAAAAAATTATTCGTACGAACGATCGCAGCTCAGTGGCGTGGCTACCTTTGTATCAGGCATCTGGTTGCCATCCGGTAACCTGAAGATCCTTGGCACGCATCCTTCTTTAGGCTTTCAACTGGGAGGGCGGGGGAAGAGTAATGAACTTGACCTCACCATGCAGTTCAGGTTTGTTAATACACCCGGTAAATATTATGTTTCGAGAAACGATAGCCTGTATGCGTTTAATCACTTTTTTGGCGGCTATATCGGTCTCGACTATTCACATTATTTTATTCATTCAACCAATTTTGAAATTGGGGTTATTGGCGGTGTTGGTTACGATGGATTCGATATTATTGATCCGCAAAAAAATGATCACAGTAATGACTACCTGAAACCATTTTCAATAGGCTCGCTTAACCTTAATGCAGGCGTAAGAGTCAATTATTTTTTCAATCCAAGTTTTTTTATAGGCATAGCTGCCAAATATAACGGCATCGACTATGGCAATAAAAAAGGAAGCGATATGAGTGGCCATCCAGTTTCAATTGATTTTATTATTGGCAGATAAATTTTAAGCCCATTCAACATCGGCAGCCTCTTTTTAGTTGTTGTAATACTTTAAATTTGGAGAAAGGGGAAGACCAACTTGGCCCTGAACCGCTTGCTGTTATTTTGAGCGACAACGTAAAAATGCTAAACACATAAAAAAATGATAAGAATTATTTTATTTACTTTAATTATCGGGTTAACAATTCAAAAAGGATTTGCGCAAACTTTTGACAAAACTAAACTGGACAATTACTTTGATACATTAGAAGCGAATAACAAGTTTATGGGAAGTGTCGCAATTTCTGAGAACGGGCAAATTATTTATACAAGGCAAATTGGCTATGCTGATATTGATAATAAAATTAAACCGAACGATAATACAAAATATAGAATTGGCTCAATTTCAAAAACATTTACAACCGTGTTGGTTTTCAAAGCTATTGACGAAGGGAGGCTTAAACTAACAGATAAAATTGACACCTATTTCCCAACCATCAAAAATGCAAACAAGATTACTATTAGCGATTTGCTTTATCACAGAAGCGGAATTCACAATTTTACAGCGAATGAAGATTATTTAAAATGGGATACTGAAAAAAAATCAGAAAATGAGATGATCGAAATAATTTCAAAAGGTGGAAGCGATTTTGAACCTGGTACCAAAGCCGAATATAGCAATTCAAATTTTGTGTTATTATCTTTTATACTTCAAAGCATTTACAAAAAAGATTACGCCCGGCTATTAAATGAAGAAATCATAAAACCAACCGGTTTAAAAAATACTTATTATGGCAAGAAAACAAATATTAAAGACAATGAATGTTATTCTTACTCCTGGAAAGGAAATTGGGTAAAAGAAGCAGAAACAGATATGTCAATCCCTGTGGGAGCAGGCGCCGTAGTATCCACACCAGGTGACCTTACCAAATTTGCAGACGCACTATTTAGCGGAAAATTAGTTCCTGCAAAAGACCTGGACTTAATGGAAACTTTAAAAGATAATTATGGAATGGGGCTATTCAAAGTTCCATTTTACGATAAGTTTGGTTATGGGCATAATGGGGGAATTGATGGGTTTACTTCTGTAATGTATCATTTTGCAGATAATGATGTAGCAATTGCAATGACTTCTAACGGAACAAATTTTGACAACAATCAAATTTCAATCGCATTGCTAAGCGCTGTTTATAACAGGCCTTACGAAATACCAACTTTCAAAACGTTTGAAGTTACCAGCGCAGATTTAGATAAATACCTGGGTGTTTATTCAAGCAAACAAATACCTTTAAAAATTACCATTACAAAAAACGACAAAACTTTAATAGCCCAGGCAACCGGGCAACCTGCAACTGAATTAGAAGCAACCGAAAAAGATAAATTTAAATTTGACCAGGCGGGAGCAGTTTTCGAATTTAACCCAACAGATAAAACAATGGTTTTAAAACAAGGTGGTGCAATGTTTACCTTTTCAAAAGAATGATAAACAGCGGCCAGATTCTTTTTCTATTCTAAAACAGAATAATTAGTTTTATAACAGCTATTTGAATTTCACCGCTTTTCATTTCACTATCTTTTAAAACCACTACTCATTTATGTGGACTAAAGAAAAAATAAAAGCTTTTGCCCGTGATATCAATTATCACCATCATAATACATCAGGCGAACTCAATACACTGCATACCATATTATCAGATGATGAAGATTGTTTTGGCATGACCGAAGGCATGATGAAAAAAGTGCACTCAGGTAAATATTCGGGTTATGGAATTGCTTTGTTAACAGATAAACGATTCTTGTTTTACTACAAAGGATTTTTGGCTCTGTTACCAGGGAAGAATTTCCGCTAAGCACGATATCTTCTATTACATTTCATAAAGGATTGGTATTTGGGTCGCTTCATGTATATGCTGCCAACGTTGATGAAGTTATTATTCAGCCATGCGATAACGACAATGCTGCCCGTATTGCACATGTATGGCAACACATTGTAAACGAAAGAAACATTTTTGAAACAATCCCTGCAAATGAAACAACCGCCGACCCAATAGCAGAACTTGAAAAGTGGCATAGCTTAAAAGAGAGAGGGCTTATAACAGATGATGAATATAATTCGAAGAAGAAACAGCTATTAGGATTATGATTTGCGGTAACAACAGGCTTATGTATTTATCCTGAAGACTATAAATGTTCATCAGCAAAGTTTTATGAAAGCGGAATGGATGAGTTCTGGGTTTCTTAGCTATTGGATGGTTTAAGATCAATGTGCAGTTCGGGCTCAAGACCAGCAAATGCAAAAACACAGAAGACCTCCACAACGCCAATGCTTTAACGTTAGCGGTTGTTTTTTCGCTCTTAATTGGAGGCTCAAAACAATCATTTTAACTGAAAGCCAGCCATCATTTTCCCTAACTCGATGATAATTTTCTTTAAGTTGGTGATTATTTTCCCGAAGTCGATGATCTTATTTTCTTTAAGTCGATGATAATTTTCTTTAAGTCGATGATAATTTTCTTTAAGTCGATGATCTTTTTCTTTAAGTCGATGATAATTTTCTTTAAGTCGATGATAATTTTCTTTAAGTCGGTGATAATTTTCTTTAAGTCGATGATAATTTTCTTTAAGTCGATGATAATTTTCTTTAAGTCGATGATAATTTTCTTTAAGTCGGTGATAATTTTCTTTAAGCCGGTGATTATTCACTCTAGGTCAATGATTTTTTTATTGAAGTCAGTCATCTTTATCCTCAAAACAGGCAAGTTTCTTCTTCTGATGTGGCCACCGTTTACTACCTTTTAGTCCATTTCCCTAAAGGCCAGGGCGACCGCAATAAATTAATAAGCAGCAATTTTGAGCTGTACAAAAATGGTGAAGTACCGCCGCCACCGCTTGGAGTAATAACCGGTTTTAAAATTATGGACGCCGATACTCCCGTAGGCCTTAAGCTTATGTGTGATGCGCTGAAAGGCGCCAGGAGCTATTCGTTTGAAATTACTCCCGAGCCGTTAACCCCCAACAGTGTGTGGAAGAGTGTTTCATCTACTTCAAGGGAGTACACCTTTGGTAATCTTCCATCAGCTACAAAATTCTGGGGCAGAATTATAGGTGTTGGAACCAAAGATCAATATTCATATAGTGATCCTTTAAGCAGGGTTACTCAATAAATTCAAAAAAATATACTGGTTATAAAGAGCCGCCCCATAAGGGCGGTTTTTTTATGGAAATTGTTTTTAATAAAGAGTTAGGAGGAACCATATAAATCGCTTACTTTAAATAAATTACCTGGTTGCTGTTGGATGTATTGCCGCAACGACAATTGGAAAAAGCGAATTTGGGCGCATTGATAGTCAATGTAATCTTTTTTTGGTGGAAGAGGTGAGGTTCGTATATTTATTAGTGTTGCCTGCTAGCTGCACTCCAAACTAACAATGAATAATATAATTTACATATTGATTTTTTTAATTCTTTTGAGTTGTGATAACCGGCAGAAGATAAATAGCAAAATGAAGAATTTAGTTCCTTCGACAAGTTTAAAGCTTGTTGACAAAAAGGATAGAAAATCTATTCAATACAGCGAGCAGCAACTCGAAACATTTTTAGACAGTATAGGTCAATTGCCAACACAGCCGCTTGCGGACATTACAGCTTTTGAGGCTGACTCAATTTTCAAAAATCAATCACAGTCTGATAGCGCAATCTCATTGAAAGATTTTAATATATTGAAGCGTGCGGCTTATAAGGGTGTAATTCCGGTAAATACTGCAAGGCGTATTTTTAGAAACAATAGCATTGACAGTAATTGTAATGTAAAAAGTATTTTTCTGACTTATAAAAAGGGACTTATCCCTTTAGTCTATTTTCCATTTGACAAGAATAAGAGTGATTTTAATGAATATGCAATTTGCATAGGTGATCCGGAGCATTGTGCCAACGCTTATTTGTATTTTTTTAAGGATAACAAGATTATTGCAAGGCATAATGGTTCTAACCGCTATGGCCTCGAATTAAAACATTATAAGGACATTGATGGGAAAACTATTGTTTACTATATATATGAATTTAGTGATGGTTCAGGCGAGTGGTGGAATAATTTCTTTTTTTACAAATATAATAAAGGCAAACTCATCCCCGTCTTAGATGAACTCCAAAATGGAAACATGCAGAATCTAAATCCTCGTGTTTTATGGCTCGAATCATTTGTTCAAAAAACAAATCCACTGACAATTAAAATGGTTTATTACGATCAATTTCCAGACTTAAACAAAGATGATTATGGAACGAGAATAATAGACGACTCCACATCTGTTCAATATATTTGGAATGAACAGTCAAATACACTCGAAGGACAATATGGCTCATCCAAAATCAGCAAGGCACAAATTATATCCTACTATCTTGGCCACAATGACCTTCTGTTTATTAATTCATATTATAAAACATTAAAAAGTTCGTTACTTGATAAAACACAAAGACAATCGACGTTGAATTATCTTAACAAAGAGAAAAATTATTATGACGGTCACTAACGGACGAGAAAGCCAGCAGGCAACATCCGCATTTATGCAAGCCTGGCAGACCTGCTAACAATGGGCTGTAGCGCATATTTCGGCAACAGTTCCAGGCAGAAGGAACTTTGCTTAGCGATAGTAGTAACAATGAACTTTTATTTATAAATTTGGCAACGGTCCGGGCTGAAGGAATTCTAATTCCAAGCCTGCATAAATGCGTGGCCGTAAGGTGCAAGCCGTACAGTTCTTTGTTCGGCTGACGGTAAGACTGTATTTGTTTTTTTGCCAACGCTTTTAAAGACATTTTAATAATAAAATTTATTTATATGGTTTTATAAGTAATTTGATAGATGGATAGCAATAATAAAACAAATGATACCGGAAAACAATCCGACAATAAATCTACGGACGCAACCCTGAATCCCGAATTTTATAGCAGCCCCGATATTGCTTCCAATCAAAATGAAAGAAGCGGCGTAGAAAACAAGACTGGAAAAATAAATCAATGGAAAGAGTATAGTAAAAAATGGATAGACCCTTTGACCATTGTAACTATTATCCTTGCTATTGCTACTTATATGCTTTACAAACAAGCGACCAAAGACAGTACGATAGTTGAAGACTCGGCTAATACAGCAAAGGAGGCAGTTAGAGAGCAAAGATTTAATGATAGTATAAATAGAATTGAACAAATTAAAAAGGATTCTATTGATAGCATTACTCGTGAAATAACGTTTGCGTCTATTAGAAGCAGTGATAGTATTAGTAAGGTTACTTTGCAACAGCAAATCAATGCATTTAAGAACGATAGCATAAGTAGGAAAATTTCTGAAAGTGTTAGCCTTGGAAATCTTAAAGCGCAGCAAGAAATTTTGAATGAAACTAAATATGAATTTCGTTCGGCAAATACACCATATCTTGATGCACTCACTTTGGTATCAGTTACCAGCCAAATCAAGCAGTTATAGTTACATTTGATATTAACAATTTTGGGTTGCCAACCCAAAAAATAATTAACGGTGGTTTTGTGCCGTTCTTTAGCGGGTTTAAAGACACAATGGACATGCATATGATACCGTACTAATAACTTTGTTCTCGAAAATAGATATATTACTAATAAAAATCCAATACCCATTGTAAATACGACCACACTTGTACTTAATAACAATTTGTATTCTGATGTGATAAAAGGAAACTTGTTTATATACTTTTACGGCGCAATTATCTATATAAACGAAGAAACAGGTGATAAGAGAAAATATACGTTCTATATCAGATTTAATCCCCCGAATCGCGGAGTATTATGTTATCAAAAATGAAAACAAAAATTTGAATTAGTGATTTCATAAAAATATTTTTAAAAGGCTCCGCTGCACAAAAAACAAATACAGCCGAGCGATAGATTATATAATCAACTTTAGTTCGACTCTTCATGGCCTGCAACCTTACTTGGGTTTGGCAATAGGCGGGCTGAAGGAAGAACAATCGGCTGTAGTTCGCTATCAGCAATAGTTCCGGCGTGACTTTTATTGCTCAGCTTTTGTACATAACTTCGGCTAAAGTTTTTCAATTGGGCTAACGGCATGGCTGAGCGATATTAATTTCCAGCAGAGCAGCAAGCCCTGTTCGTCAGCGGCAAGCATAAGCGACATTCTACAGATAGTAAGTTTATTAATGACAGAACGGAAAAACATTTTTGCAATAATTGGAAGTGCAAGCCGAAATTCGGCAAATCAGAGATTTGTTGAAAATTTTACCGATTTAACATCTGGAGATTTCAATTTGACAGTTTTTGATGATTTAAAAAATCTTCCACACTTTGATCCGGAACTTTCAATCGATAGTACGCCAAAATCTGTCCTGGACTTTAGGGAAGCTGTGAATAATGCGGACGGAATTTTAATTTGTACGCCTGAATATATTTTTAGCATTCCGAGTGGGCTTAAAAATGCAATTGAATGGTGCGTTTCTACAAC
Source organism: uncultured Chitinophagaceae bacterium (assembly GCA_963792025.1). GTDB lineage: Bacteria > Bacteroidota > Bacteroidia > Chitinophagales > Chitinophagaceae > Ginsengibacter. The sequence goes on from CAWBUS010000002.1 coordinate 224,185, forward strand.
AGTTTTTTCTGATAAGCCAACCGGGTTAATCACGGCCTCCGCAAGCGGACAGAAGGGGCATGAAGAATTACAATTGATAATGAAAACAGTTATGGCGAAATTCACAGAAGAAACAATTTTACTAATTCAGGGAATCAAGGGGAAAATTAATGACAAAGGAGAAATAACAGACACTAAAACTCTCGGAGATCTTAAGAAGTTTATTGAATCATATAAAGCACTCGTGGACAATGCCAGCCGGTAACAAAAATTTGTAAAAAAAAAAGCTGCGAGCAACCAATCGTATACCCGCATAAAGTGCCCGGCTACTATGGCAATCCTAACGTTTCCTTCATACCCGTAAAGATAGTTTTCCAAACAAGATTGAAAAATGATTTATGAATATCACGATCGAATGAAGGATCTTTTTCACGAAGGTTGCCGTTACCAGGATTGCTGTTTTTTACAATCACATTTGCCAATAAGCTCGTTAAACCTTTCTTCCTGATTTCCCTGGAATCTTTATCTTCTTTTAGCACATCTACTTTAAGATTTTCATACTTCATAACAAAGTCTCCATGGGCGCCGGAATCATTTCCTTTAAAATTAAAATCTATTCCATTTATGGTCCCTGTATTTACCCGCATTAAAGCCATAGGTACCGCTACTTTATTTAATGCAAGAGCATCAAAGCCTGGTATATGGCCATTCACAGCGAAGTTTCCGCCGTTGCCGGTAAGGTAAAAAATAAATTGTCCCTTAACGGGAATTTCGCCCAGGATGCTGCTATTGAAGGCAACCGTAGTTGCATTGTTTTTATGTATGACGCTATCAACATTGGTAATGTTCGCAATGTGTAAATTGGAATTTTCAAAAGTTACCACGCCTGAAGTGTCACTTATTTTTTCATGCTCCGTATACTTTATGAAAACATTTGATAAAGTAGCGTTGGAAATATTTACGGGTACATTTAATTTTTTAAGCATTTGAGATGGGTAATTGCCAACCTTGCTTTTACTGCTTAATGGTTTTGTTAGATCACGATAAATTTTTAATGAGGTGTTTGCTACGGTGAGATTCGATGCAAATATTTTTTTATCAAGCAGGTTTTTCATATCGATATTCTTGAGTGTAATTCCTTTTAACAAAAGATCATACCTGTCTTTTTGAAAACGGGCTTTATTGGCAAAAGCTTTTTCACCCAGTAATGGCTTCACTACAATTGAGCCAATATCCAGTTGTTTTTGCAGGGAATTGAGTGTTGCATTATTTGCGACATAATTATAAAATCCATCATCTGAATTTAATGAAATTTTATCGCAGCTTATCTGCGCTTCTTTGGTGTAGTCTATAGGATGATCCTGCAATGCCATTATTTCATCCGCCTTTACTTCGTTTATTTTTATAGAAATATTGCCTAACTTATAATTACTTTTTTCGGCAGCAACAAAATTCACTTTAGGAAAACCGAGGTGTTTCATGTCGACGCTATACACATGCCTGAAGCCAGTTGTGTCAGTCGGGGCCGGATTCTTATTAGCACCAGCTTTCATCTTTTTAACCGGTGGCTCGTAAAGTGTTATTGAAGAACAGTTAATAGAATCTACCGCAATATTTTTGTTTCTTACAATCTCGTTGGTATTGAGCCCGATGAGGCTTAACTCCGTTGCATGCAATAATTTAATGCTATCGCCATTATCAGTTTCAAAGCGGTTTATTGTAATGCCACCAATAGTAAGCGCTTTACCTTTACCTGAATAATTTACATTGCTTACTCTTAGCTCTGGCCGGTTATTGTTATAAGAAATAAATGAAGCAATATTTAAGATGGCTTGTTTGCAAAATAAAGTGCGGCTGGTATCATAATTGCCGGCGCTGTCGATTAATACATCAGCAAGATGAATATTGCTGCTACCTAAGGTAAAATCTTTTTCTTTATCAAAATAACCAACTCCGCTCCCGCGAATGTTATTGATAAAAACATGGGCAACCTGGATACGCTTCAAATTTCCGAGTATGTCTTCGTATATTTTGGTAGCTTCTGCATTAATATTTGTTTGCTTTTGTAAAGGTTTTAGAAAGTATACCAGCACATCAGGATTATTAATCACAACAGAATCTCCAATCATTTGTTCGCCAATAAGCGCTTTGTCGGTTTGCACTCCTGTTACTTCTATAGAGCTGATTGTTATGTCCAGCAAAATATAAGGCAGGTCTTCAAGTTTGGTTTTCTTAATAATGTTCGTGTCAGGCTTAATATGTATATTTTTTAAATAAGCCTGCCCGGCTACTTCGTCAAAATGCAGTGAATCGTAAGTAATAACATAAAGGCTGTCGGTCTGTTGAGCTATCGTATCGGCAATTTTGTTATTTACAATTCTGTATTTATTATGTTGCCATATAAAATAAAGAACAATCGCAACAACAATAATTCCCAGCATGATAAACAAGACCTTCTTAGATAGGGATCTGATAATTTCTTTTAAAGACATACTAAAAGTTACGGTGGAAAAAAATATCTCTATCGCATGACTCAAACTTTATTGAAGTTTTTACAATAGAGGTATTAATGGTATTGGCACCTTAGTAACAATGAACATGCCATGAAATAGTGCGGCGCCAAAATTAAAAGAATAGATCGTATAACCGAATGCCCTTTTTTGAACCCACAATGAGATCAATCGACAATAATAAAAAATCATTATGAACTATATAAGGCCTTCAAAAATTCAGCTGCTGCGTGGTTTTTTTAAGATTTTATAATTAGAATAATATTACTGCCCGTTTACCGTGAGAAAAAATAAACTAAGCAAACTAATAGTATAATCATAACAGCCAGGAAAAGCACGATATTAAGAATATCTTTTAAGGTTCTCATGAATTGGATGGTTTGGGTTAAAAAAGGCTTCTGTAATATAATATTTTTTTTGCATATAACAACGAACAATTTTAATGCCAAAGACGAAAAAGTAATATAAAATAACCTGGTTACATCCGGATGCTTAAAGAAAGAGTTTTGCTATTGACTTTGGAAAACTTATCGTATGCCCCTTCCCGTTAGTGTTTTAGCGACGGATTTTTTTCTAAAACTTTTATAGCTTCCGCCTTACCTTCATTCCAACCTTGCGCCCAAACTTTGTATTTCTGTGATGACCTTCTAAAAGGGTTACGCCGATGGTTAAAATAAGCGCTAAATCCATCCGAAGAAATTGAATCCCTCTCATCATCCGTGAGGGGTTTTTCTATTAACGCCTTATGAGGTATTGTCTTAACTTGTTTAGCGCTATCGGTTGGAGGTTCTTTCTTTTCTGGCGATTCTGACTTGGTTTGTGATATGGGTTGTGAAATTGCAGTTTGTTGTTTTGATGCCTCACTATTCGATGAATTTTCCTTTTTTGCCGGCGAAGATTTGTGTTCGGATGGTGATTCGTTTACGGGTGCAGTCACTTTCGCAGGTGTGCTGTTTATGGCATTGCTTGCGGAGTCGGAAACGGCTTGTAATGATGACAACGAAGACGGAATTTTTGCACGGCGGGGAATATGTGAATATGCCCAATATCCGGCCGGAATTGCGGCCGCTAAAAGAACAAAAAATGCATATTTATAAAATAGATTTTTGGGCCTGGCATTCTCATAGGCTTCGTGGTTCCCGGCGTCCATTTGTTCACTTAACTGTTTCCACTCTTTGTAGAGCATGGCATGTAGGGTCTTCTCTGTATCCAGTTCTTTTTTTAATTCCAAATTTTTCGTGCGTAACTGATCAAGGTCTTCATGGTTTATGAAACGTTGTTGTGTATCCAATGTTTTCTAATTTTTGTTTTTATTTTAGGGGTTGTCGCTATGTTGTATTGCAATTTTTATGCTCAAAATAATTTTGGCGCCTTAACAATGCTCTTAACTGCATCATTCAGCCCTTTCACACGATTTTTTTAACAATTCGATAGATTGAGTGCAACTATATTACGGTAAGCCATTTATAATTTAACTTCAACAAAGTCTTTTAATTTTTTGGCCATCCAATTTACACCCCGGCATTATTCAAATTTAGATACCAATACATGCGGTGTATTTAATAATTATTTTTAGTTGCATTTTATCCTGCTAAAGCCAAACTGAAAATATTGCCAGTAATATAATTGAGTATTTTTGGGCTGCCTCGACAGCATTATTAATCAACTATCTTTAAAAGATGATAAGAAAAATAAAACCATGGCTGATCATTTTTAGCATGTCGGCCTTTATTGCGGCATGTAAACAAAGTGATTCAAAGGTTCCTGTAATTGGCTTCGCTGATGCCTTCCAGGATAATACCATTGAACAGGCAAAAACTGGTTTCTTTGATGCCCTGCAAAAAAATGGCTTCGATGAAAAGAAGAACACACTTAAAATTATTTACCGCAATGCGCAAGGCAACATCCCTACGCTTACGCAAATAATGAAATATTTTATAGCACAAGATGTAACACTCATTGCCACCAATCCTTCCCTGTCCACAATTACGGCAGTTCAAAATACAAAAGACATTCCTATATTTATGATGGTGTCACCAACACCCGCCTTAATGAAAGTGAATGATGCACAAGGCAACCCTCCAAAAAATTTATTTGGCGTAGGCGAAACCCTTGATTATATCGACACTTCTTTTTTACAGATTCCAAAACTCATTCAGCCAAAATCGGGTACACTAACGGTCGGTATGATCTTCAACCAATCGGAGCCACAATCTGTAGAAGCCATGGACCGAATAAAACAATTGGCTGCTTCAAATAATATTGACCTGGTAGCGCTTCCGGTTAATTCAACTGCTGACGTACAATTGGTAACTGCATCATTATTATCCAAAAATATTGATGTGTTCTTTGCCAACCCGGATAATATCGTTTTTGAATCTTTTGAAACTATTGTTAAGGCATGTAACGAAAAGAATATTCCCATTTTTACCAGCGAAGCTGGATTGGTAGAAAGGGGAGCAGTGGTGGCCTACGGTGCAGATATTTATCAATGGGGTTACCAGGCTGGCGAACAAGCTGCACAATACCTTAAAACAAAAAGCACCAAAGACATGCATTGGGAGATGGTGACCCTTAGAAAGAGAGTTTACAATCCCGCTGTGGCCAAAAAATTTGGCTTAACATTTCCATCAAATTTTCAACCGCTTCAATGAGCCAGTTTTATTTAACGGCATTGCAGTTATCGTTATGCCTGGGGCCAATGGCGATGGGCATTTTCATAACGATGAAAGTATTTAACATCCCGGATATTACCACCGATGGAAGTTATACTTTAGGAGCCACAGTAACGGCGGTATTACTAATGCAACATTGGCCGGTAATGCTTACTTTACCGATATGCATGGTGGCAGGTGCCTTGGCCGGAGTTTGTACTGGTTTAATTCATACTAAATTAAAGATAGATGCCTTGCTCGCAGGAATACTGGTGATGACAGGCTTGTATTCAATCAATCTAATAATTCTTGGCCGGTCAAACGTTCCATTAATAAACATACCTACAATATTTTCTTATTTATCTTTTTTTGGAAATGATATTTACAACCAACTATTCATAGCGTTCATCCTTATTTTTATATTGGTGGTTATACTTAATTATATATTAAGAACAGATTTTGGGATTGCTATGCGGGCGACCGGAAATAATCCTGCCATGACCAAAGCACTTGGAATCAATAACGACCGGATGAAAATTATGGGATTGGCCATCGCCAATTCTTTCACGGCGTTAAGTGGATTTTTGGTGGCACAATATCAAAATTTCAGTGATATTAATATGGGCATTGGCATTGTTATTACCGGTTTGGGCACCGTACTAATTGCTGACGCTTTGCGAATATGGTTTAACGTTAGTAAGATCGGCGGTCAATTATTTTTAGTACTTGTGGGTAGTTTGCTTTTCCAGTTAGTGCTTGCATTTACATTGTCTTTGGGTATTGATCCAAATCTCTTAAAACTTGTAACAGCGCTTTTTGTTTTACTTATTGTAGCGTTGCCAAGAGTAAGCGCCCAGTTAAAAAGAAGTTGATGTTTGCAACAGGCAAGTAAAATTCATAACCTGTATTTTAGAATTATTATTTAAAGAAATGATTTCACTCAATAATATAACAAAGACTTTTAATAAGGGAAAAGAAAACGAAGTAAAAGCCTTGCAGGATGTTTCACTAGAAATAAATGATGGCGACTTTGTAATTATTATTGGTGCAAATGGAAGTGGCAAATCAACGCTGCTGAATATTATACAAGGCGCAGAAAGTCCAAACTCGGGAAACATTGAAATAAACGGCACCGACGTTACAAAACTGCCAGGGTATAAACGAAGCCGGTGGGTAGCCCGTGTTTTTCAAAATCCAAATGATGGAACCGCCCCGGATTTAACGATAGCTGATAATTTCAGGCTGGCTGCATTACGCAGCCAATCAAAAAAATTGGTGGTAGGATTAAATACGGCCTTTAGGAAAAAAGTACAAGATACTATTGCCCAATTGGGAATGGGACTTGAAAATAAAATTGACCGGCCAATGGGCAGCTTGTCAGGGGGCCAGCGGCAGGCGTTGACTTTACTGATGAGCGTTATGGATGAAGGTGATGTATTATTAATGGATGAACCGACTGCAGCGCTTGATCCAAAATCTTCGCAGGTTGTATTGAACCTCGCAGATAAACTTAATGAAGAGCGAGGTAAAACGACTGTCTTCATTACTCACAATTTAAAAGATGCCCATCAATATGGTAACCGGCTGGTTCAATTTCATGAAGGAAAAATTATGCGGGATCTTTCTTCAACAGAAAAAAATAAATTATCGCTCCAGGATATGTTGCTGTTGTTTATATAAGAAAAATATTAGCAAAAGAAGATCCATATTAATCTTGCTTAGGTTCGACCGAAAGAAAACTGTTAGATTGTCTTCAAAAATTTATCAACCCAACAATTTCCCCGAGATATTTTTTATCGGAATCATCAAAGAAATCATATGACTCACTATCCACATCTAACACCGCAACTACTTTACCATCTTTTACTATCGGAACAACAATTTCAGATTTAGATAAACTGCTGCATGCAATGTGCCCCGGAAACTTTTCAACATCAGGAACAATAAGTGTTTTAGCCTGTTGCCAGCAAGTCCCACAAACACCGCGTCCTTTTTGTATTCTCGTGCACGCAACAGGTCCCTGGAAGGGAGCCAGCACAAGTTCATTACCTCTTACAATATAAAATCCAACCCAAAGCCATTGAAATTGTTCTTTAAGGGCTGCAGTCACATTTGCCATATTTGCAACAACATCCGTTTCGCCGTCAAGCAAACCTTTTATTTGCGGCAGCAGTGATTGATATTGTTGTGCTTTGGTGCCTGTGGCTATATCGAGATCTTCAGCCATAAAATATTTTTTACAAAGTTAGCGACTGTAATATTTAAGCGTTGTAGCGTTAAAATAAATTTCTTCCAGGCGGATTTGGTTGCTTCAATTACCTCATCACGAAGGGATAAGTATTGTAATGTTTTAATGCAAAGCCTGTTCCTTTCACAACACTTGTAAGTGGGTCATCTGCTATGTGTACCGGAAGTTTAATTTTTGCCTCGAGCCTTTTATCTAATCCCCTCAATAGGGCTCCTCCGCCAGTTAAATATATTCCACGGCGATAAATGTCCGATGCCAGTTCAGGTGGTGTTGTCTCCAGGGCTTTTAATATTCCTTCTTCTATTTTAAATATAGATTTATCCATCGCTTCTGCAGTTTCCTGGTAACTCACGGTTATTTGTTTTGGAATACCGGTTACCAAATCCCTCCCATGAACGGCCATGTCTTCCGGCGGGTTATCGATATCTTTCATTGCTGCACCTATCTGAATTTTTATTTGTTCGGCAGTTCGCTCACCTATAAGAAGGCTGTGATACCGTCTTATTGCCTCCATAATATCAGCGGTAAATTCGTCGCCTGCAATTCGAATTGATTGGTCGCAAACAATGCCGGCAAGAGCCACTACAGATATGCCAGTGGTGCCACCGCCAATATCAATAATCATGTTGCCCACCGGCTCTTCAACATCTATTCCTATTCCCAATGCGGCAGCCATAGGTTCGTGAATAAGGTAAACCTCTTTTGCTCCTGCCTGTTCGGCGCTATCTCTTACGGCCCGCTTCTCAACTTCTGTAATGCTGCTGGGAATACAAATCATCATCCGCCAGCCCGGCGCAAACATGGGCTTTTTGGTGTAGATTTTTTTTATCATCTCCCTGATCATTAATTCCGCTGCGTTAAAATCAGCGATTACGCCGTCTTTTAGCGGGCGGATCGTCTTGATGCTTTCGTGAGTTTTTTCATGCATCATCAACGCTTTCTTGCCTACGGCCAAAACATTTTTTGGATTATTACGGTCCAATGCAATAATAGAAGGTTCATTAACAACAACAACATCATTGTGTATGATGAGTATGTTAGCTGTGCCAAGATCAATGGCGATTTCCTGTGTAAATAAATTAAAAAGACCCATGTTTATATGTGGTGTTGAAATATTAGCAATAATTGTAAAGGTGTGTAAATTTATTCGATTTATAATTGTTAATTGATAGTGATTATGATGTCCGGAGTGTATTAAGTCATATTTCCTAATCATTCTATTAATCAAAAATAATTCCACAAAGTTTCCATGGCAGGTGATGCTATGCCAGTCGTGGCTGCTTGACTTCTTAAAATTCAGGGAAAAATATAAATAATTAAACCTGCATCGTTGGTGAGAGTTTTACGATTATTTTCTTCATTTCATTCAATAAAAATGATAGCTTTTTGGAGAATCCTGCCTGCATAAATTTCCTTTAAGCGTTCCCTCAGGGTCCTTGAAGAAATGGATTTCCTGCTAATCAAGTCACTGAAATTTCTACAGAGATTGATCCCGCCGCCGCTCGGATTTAATTGTATAAATTTCAAACAATTAACTAAATTCCGCTAATGCGTGTTTGGTATTTAAATGTGTTGATGCGTTTATTGTACACCGTTAGGTTCATTGATATTTGGTTTCAATCGGTACACTGTTTGTTAGCGTTTGATATACCACGCAATATCGTTCCGTCAGTTTCCTAAGGCTCGCCATTTGTTCATCTGTTGCATCAGTATCAAGGTCAAATTGCAACCTTATATTTTTAAAACCCACAGGAGATTCTTTTGAAACACCTAAAGTTCCTTTGAAGTCGAGATCACCTTCAGCTTTAACGGTTCCGTTTCTTATTTCGACACCAATGGCAGTTGATACTGCCTGCAACGTTACACCTGCGCATGCTACCAACGCTTCCAGCAACATGTCTCCGGAGCAAACCAACATGCCTGTTCCGCCCGTCGCGGGATGGAGTCCGGCTTCGGCCAAAGCCCTTCCAGTTGCTATTTTACAGGATATTCCTTCGCCAATTTTGCCCTGGGCTCTTAACGTAATAATTGCAGATTCCGGGTCATTACGATATTTCTCCTTAAGTGGCGCCTGCAGGTTTTTGAGTTCTTCTGAATTCATGAGCACAAGTTTAGTAAAAAAAATCGGATGCATTACGAAAGACTTTGTCGCTTTCATTTACATAATTATTGATGCTTTATCTTTATAGAAAGTTGTAGTGCGAACTTCTTTTTTTTCCTTCAATAAAAACGACATTCATTATGGTAGCCTTAAGCCGAAGAAAATTTTTGAAAGCATCTTCACTGTTAGCGGCAGCGCCGTTTGTTCCAGTCATTATTTACGATAAAAAAGATTAAGCCCCTTTTGTCATTTTCCACCCTTGGCTGTCCCGATTGGAATTTTAAAATGATTACAGATTTTGCCGTGAAACATAATTTTGAAGGTATCGAATTGCGTGGTCTGCTTCATGAAATGGATCTTACCAAATGCCCCGAATTCAGCTCTTCGAAAAATGTAGCAGCGACCTTATCCCTAATGAAAGATAAGAATCTTGCCTTTGTCGATCTCGGTTCTTCCGCCAGTTTGCATATTGCTGATATAGCAGAAAGGAAGAAAAATTTAGATGAGGCAAAACGATTTATTGATTTAGCGCAGCATATAAATTGTCCATATATCAGGGTGTTCCCAAACACATTTCCAAAAGAGCAGGATAAAAATCAAACAATGGATCTTATCACAAAAGGATTGCTCGAACTTGGTGATTATGCAAAAGGAAGTAACGTAGCCGTATTGATGGAAACGCACGGCGATCTTGTTTGGAAAGATGATATTAAAAAAGTGATGCTGTCTGCGTATACTGATCATACCGGCTTAGTGTGGGATGTAACAAACATGTGGTCGATTACAAAAGAACCACCTGTTGATGTTTATAACGAACTAAAAAAGTACATTCATCATACACACATAAAAGATTTGAAAATGATAAATGGTAAAGAACATTATGAGTTATTAGGTCGTGGCGAAGTTCCTATATTTACTGCAATAGATGCCTTGCGAAATGGAGGTTACCAGGGATACTATAGTTTTGAATGGGAAAAATTATGGCATCCTGAAATTGATGAACCGGAAATTGCGATAGCCGATTACAGTAAGGTAATGTTGGAGCATTTTAGAAAATGAAAATCTTAACTGTAGAAGATTCCTGATCATACTACCGGCGATTCCCAATCATCTGAGGATGTTATTCCTCCACTAACCCATGTCCATTGAATTTTCTGATAAGTAAAACTCACCTCTTCCATCAAAGGCATTTTAGCATTCTCCGGCATCTTGTTATTCAGCATAGTACTGGTAATGTCGACGATCCTGGCATTCGTGAGCGTAACGGTATAAGTGTTTACTTCCGCTCCCGTGCTTTTAGCAGCAAAGCACTGCAATTCCCAAACAGTAAGGGTTTCATTATTTACCAATGCCGAGTAAAGCAGGGGAGATGACTTATCTATTTCTTTCGTAATCGTAAATGGCCTGTGCATTCGTTTTCCTGTTGGCAGACCTGATGCAGGGTCACGTGGTGTTTGTACTTCATGATCAAAAGCCATTACCAATATTTTTCCTTCGCGGCCTTTTTGAGTTACACCACCTTTGATATCACCTTGTTTCTGTCCTTTTAATTTAAGATAGGAATTAAGTGCCATCGTAATTTATTTTAGTTGTAACAAAATAATAAATGCCGATGAAGATTGCAAGACAGCAACAGAATTAATTGCAGACTAAAATTTATGCAAAAAAATTTTGTATAAATTACCTGGCTTTTTTTTGGCACCATTTTAGGTATCTATAGATATAAATTAATCTATAACCTAAAAACACAAATTATGAATTCTACCAAATTGAAAGCAATTTTATTAGGCGTAAGCAGTTTTGCAGTTGCCTCTTGTTTTGCCCAGGATACTCCTAAGAGCCCTAAGCCAGACACCACCCAGATGCCAAAGCATGATTCAACAAGCATGAATTTGAATGCAATGCATAACAACGGAGTGAGCTTGAATGTTAAAGCGCCTGTATCATCATTTATAACAAAAAATGAGAGCATCGTTGCACTGAAAAATGAAGCTGAAGATGAGACCTTAACAGAAAAGTTCCTGGCAAAAACATCAGCGTAATATTTCAAATTTGTTTTGACTTAACTTATAAAAATCCGCGATTTTATTTGCGGGTTTTTATAAGTAAGTATCTGTTTTATTAAAGCCGTTGCTCACCTCATCATCATAGGAATATTATCAGAATAAATTACAAATAGTAGCAATTATTGTAGTCATATTCTTTTAATTTTATCCTATGACGATACAACTACTCAACCGAAGTATTGCGCTGATCCTGTTTATCCTGAGTTCTCAAAATATCCCTGCGCAAAGTTATAAAGATTCCTTGCTCTCTTACAAGCAGAATTATATTAATAACCATGAGGTAGTTGGTAAAGAAGATAAAAAATTTATACACTTTTATCCAATTGATGAACGTTATCGCGTAACCGCCTCTTTTAAACGAATAATTGATACGAAGGGTTTCGACATGAGTACTGCATCAGGAGTGAAGCAACATTATTTTCGTTATGGCCTGTTAAGCTTTAGCGTGAACAACTCATTAGTGCACCTATATATTTACCAGTCAGCATCATTAATAAAACAAGAAAAGTATAAAGATTACTTATTCGTCCCATTTGGAGATGCTACTTCCGGTTTCGAAAGCTATGGTGGAGGCCGTTATCTCGATTTTACAATTTCCGACATAAAAAATAACCTCCTCGTAATTGATTTTAACAAAGCTTATAATCCGTATTGTGCTTATACAACCGGCTACAATTGCCCAATTCCTCCGATGGAAAATTTACTAACGGTACCCATACCCGCAGGTGAGAAAAATTATGGCAAGCCGGTGCATTAGTAATGCAGGCATAATTATTTAATTCCATTAACTGATTCGATTGTTTCACTTTGAAGATTGCTCCGGCTGGCATTAACTATAACGATCGTTTCTCCAGGGGTAAGCCGTGTTCGAGTATCCTCTTTCTTCCCAAAATCCTAAGCGGTTCGCATCCATGAATTCTATCCTGTTTATCCATTTACTGCCCTTCCAGGCGTACAATTGCGGGGTTATCATTCTCACAGGTCCACCATGTTCTTTGGGTAATGGCTTCCCTTCAACGGTATGCACCAACAATACATCGGGCTTCAAAGCTTCTTCCAGAGAAATGTTAGTAGTGTAATCGTCATAGCCATAACACATAATGTGCGTTGCACTTTCCCGTGGTTGTACCAATGCTGCAATATCAAGCATACGAACGCCTTTCCAGTTAACGTTTAATTTAGACCATGTGGTTACGCAATGAAAATCTGAAGTATCATCTGACTGTGGTAAAGCCATAAAATCTTCCCATGTTAATATCGTTGGATATTCAACTGAGCCATCTACCGTTAGTCTCCAATCTTTCAGAGAGATGGATGGTTGTATGCCGAGATCAAGTACCGGCCATTTATTTGTGACTGTTTGCCCAATCGGTATTATGGGCATTCCATGCCGGTTTAGGGTTCCTTTGCCCATTGGCTTATTGTCAGCAACCGACGGCGTTTGCCGCATTTTATCTTCGAAGCGTGCTTTTAGTTTCATTCGTGCTTCCACTACTCGTTCCAGTTTTCGGGGAGATTCCATAATCAATAATTTAGAAAATAAAATAATAAACGAAACTACAAACAAAAGAATTTAAAGAGTTGTTTAGAGGAAATCTTAGTTTCGCGAATGCATAAAATTGATGGAAATTACTTCACCGGTAACTTCAAATTCGTAGCAAAATGGCTTTTTATTTTATTGGTTTTTATTTATTATGGTGAAGTATTATCGGCGCAAAGCATAACCGCAACAAACCAGCCTGGTAGAGACAGTAGCGTCTACGAAAAAGAAATAACCTCTCGCTATTTAAAACCAACTGCACTTATTGTTCCGGGCACATTTTTAGTTTATGCAGGTCTTAAACCAATTATACACGGAATTAAAAAACTTGATGATACCATATACGCAAATGTCAAAGCAAATCATCCCGATTTTCATACTAACGCAGAGGACTACCTGATGTGGGCGCCCTCTGCATCTATATATATGTTAGATGCATTCAACGTAAAGACGCAACATACTTTTAAGGAACATCTCATTATAGACGCCGGTTCGATAGTGATTACAGGTGGCATTGGTTATGCTATGAGGTTGGTTTCCCGCCACATCGAGGTGTACCAAACTCACGGCACTGATTTTCCTTCAGGGCACACCGCAAATGCGTTCCGTGGAGCCGAACTGCTGCACCAGGAACTGAAAGACAATAATAAATTAATAAGTTACAGCGGCTATGTAGCAGCAACAGCTGTTGGTGTTCTCAGGATTCTAAATAAAGACCATCTTCTTACAGAAGTATTGGCTGGTGCCGGTTTGGGTATCTTGTCAACCAAATTCACTTATTGGATATTTGACAAAATAAAATACGGAAGGAAACAAAAATGACCCGGTAAAACCGGGCCATCTTTTCATCATTTCAAGCGTTATAAGTTGTTATTATTTTTTTGCAAAAAGATTGTCGATAAATTGCTGGTTGTAATGTTCAGCTGGATCGCCATTAATGTTGTGATAAACTGCACTTATAAAAATTGATTGGGTAGCGCTTATAATAGCAAAAAGTAAAGATATACCTAATACTCCAATTACGATACCGACGATAGGGTGAATAAGAGCCCCGAGAAATGCAAACATTGCAATCATTATAATTCCCAAAAATTGGATCAATCCAAAACTAAACCCGGCTGATAAACTTTCACCCCATTTCTCTTTCATTAATTGCAAAGAACGTTTAAAAGCGCCTATTGGCCCCAAATTTTCATAAGCAATTACCGGCACAACAAAGAAGGTCGCGATACTCCAGGCAACCCCGACAAGACCTATAATAATTTTGCCGATACTCCCGAGATTATCTTGTACAATTTTAAGAATTGTTCCAATTGTGCCGGCAAACAAGGCCCAGGAAAAGATGGCGCCGATTCGGCTAAAACTAAAATCAAGTCCGTTGCGGACAGTTACTTCTTCGCCTCTGAAATATAAGGTGGTACAATGTATCAGCGCTGTATTGAAATAAACTACTATAAAATAATTGACGATGTAAAAAAGAAGGATCACCGCATAGTTCTCTATACTATTCGGTCTGCTCACATTTGCGAAGTCCCAACCGGCACCTGCAAGTGTAATAATCACGAATGAACCTATTATCATTATAAGAGATAGTCCGGACAATATCGGGAAAATAATAAGTTGTTTATTTTCTTTTAAAACTTTAAAACTATTCATGGAGATTCGCCATCCGTTGGACAGCCTGTCGAAGAAACTCATAAGCGTGTGTTGGTTTTAAATGCGACGTAAATATAGGGAGCAGGTTTTGTATTTAATAATATTATCGAAAATATTTTTAGCCCGCGAACAGGATGAAAATAAATTTTCTGAATTCAGTCAAAACGGGTGGTATTTATTAACAATCATAGCTGTATTTTCACAACATGTCTGCTACGCATCCGTATATAAAGAAGTTACTGGAAGCTATTTCACAGGAAGAAAGGGAAGAAACAAAGCGTTATAGCCTCGGGCACGAACATAGTTTAAAGTCATTGAAGGCGGAAGGACTTGCCTTACATCCAATAAACGTTACAAGAAAAATTTTTGGATACGCTGATTACCCTGAAATAACTTTCAGGATACTCTTTCCCGCGGATACAAGCCAGTTCCGCGATGGAACTGCCATTGAATGTTTTTGTGCAGGTGAAGAACCTGCAAAAGGCGTATTGCTTAATATTGATGGGAAGACAGGGGAGTTCAGGCTTTTTGCGCCTGATTTTCCCGACTGGATAGAAGACGATAATGTGGGCATTAAACTGGCCCCCGACCAACGAACGATTACCATAATGAAATCAGTAATGAATTCGTTAGAAAGTAATAAAAAACTGTACCGGCTTTTTGAACAATTACATGATGGTACAATACAATGTAACGGCGATCGGGTAGACGAAATAGCTATTAAGTTCATCAATACTAAATTAAATGAAAGCCAGCAACGGGCAGCCGCAGCTATATTGCAAAATGAGAATATAACTATTGTGCATGGGCCGCCAGGAACGGGAAAGACAACTACTTTATCAGAAGCAATTGAACAAATGATATTGGCAGGTGAAAAAGTATTGGTCTCAGCCCCCAGCAATACTGCTGTAGATAATATTTGCAAGGCATTAATCCGGAAGGGAGTAAAATTGTTGCGGGTAGGAAATGCCACCAAAACAGATGAAGAAATATTTTCGCATACGCCTGAGGGTAAGCTTGCCAACGCTAAACAACAAAAAGGGGTAAAGGAGTTGAAGAAGCGAGCGGAAGAATTTCGAAGAATGGCTTTGAAATATAAACGCAGTTTCGGGAAAGCAGAAAGGGAACAACGTAATCTTTTATTTAAAGAAGTAAAAAATATCCGCACTGAAATACGAAAACTTCAACTCTATAACGAAGAAAAATTATACGAGGAGGCACAGGTAATTGCCGGAACGCCGATAGGCCTTTATGATGCAAAAATAAAACACAATTCGTTTCAGACCTTGGTTATTGATGAAGCAGGCCAGTGCATTGAACCGCTTGCCTGGTGCATATTTCCACTTGCTGAAAAATATGTGCTGGCGGGCGATCATTATCAACTGCCACCGACTGTTCTTAGTTACGAAGCTGCGCAAATGGGATTAAATTTATCTGTTTTAGAAGTTGGCATAAATGCAGTTAAGAACACATTCCTTCTCAATACACAATACCGTATGCGGGAATCAATTGCTGGTTTCTCCGGGAATTATTTTTATAAAGGATTATTACTAACGGCTCCTTCCTTATCCAATAAAAATATACATATCACTTTTATAGACACAGCTGGTTCAGGCAATAACGAGACCAGGGGAGCCAATGGCATAAGTTTACAAAATGAAGGAGAGTTAGCGATAGCTCAAAAGCTTTTGCAAACAGAATCTTTGGACATTTCACAAACAGCTTTCATCTCACCTTATTCAGGGCAGGTTGCGGCAGCGAAAGAATCGCTGCCAAAACAAATGCGTATAAGCACGATCGATAGTTTCCAGGGACAGGAAAAAGAAAATATCCTTCTGTCGCTTGTAAGAAGTAATGATAATGGAGACATAGGTTTTTTGAAAGATTACCGCCGCATGAATGTTGCCATTACAAGAGCCAAAGAGCAACTATTTGTGATAGGGGATAGCGCAACAATAGGCGCGGATTCATTTTATAATGCATTTTTAAATTATATCGAAAAGAATGGAAGTTATCGTTCGGTTTGGGAGTTTGAATTGTTCTAAAATAAAAATTGTTTAAGCATTTGTGTTATTCCAGGATAGCGACGATCCTAAAATTCATGGATAAATTATTATATCAAACACTTTCATGGGGAGCCTTGCCTTTACGATATCAAGAGCACTTATGTCAGCCTGGTCAAATATAATGTTATCGGAACAGTCCCTGCAATTAAACATAAGGGCAGTTTTCTTAAAATTGATTTTCCCGCTATTGTCCGGATTAACCATAAATGCAAAATCTGATTTATTGCCATATATATCAAAATCCGCCTCATTAAGCCTGAGAACATCCTTGAGTTCCATGCCATGGTGAATACCATTATGAAATTTCCAGGCATTATTTTCATTAACAATACTGTTTTGTTTCCCATCTTTTGTAGGCAACAAATTCGAGACAATTATATAAGAAAGATTATTGAGGTTATCTTCATCACCCCAAACAAAGGCGGCCTGGTAAAGGGTCCCGTTAAATAGTACCGAACATTTTTTTAATTCTTTTTCTGAAAAATAGTAAAGGTCTTTCGTCACATTTTTTTCTCCGAAATAGCTTTCAAGAAATTCATTTGAATCAAATTGAAGAAGGTCTTCGGCGTAAAGAACAGAGTCAGGAATTTTTCTTTGCTTTAATTTGAAGGTATATTTTGCAACACTATCCTCTACCTCTATTGATGCAAGGATAGAAATATTTTTTCTCTGAAAAAGGATTAAGGAATCTTTACCGATATTTTTCTTCTTATTGTAGATATAATCAGATTTTATTAGTCGTCGCTCTCCATTTTGATAGTCGTCTAAATCTAACGTGTGAAATGCAAAATATCTTGAGCCATTCTTTTGATAAAAATCAACGCCCTGTCTTATTTGAACAGGCTTTTTCCTGATCTTAACTCTTGGGATGAAACTTGCCTCTGTCGAATTATTTTGAAGATCATGATTGATAATAAATCCTTTTTTTGACATGAAATTATTTATGCCGTTCGACGGCAAATCAGTAAGTTCAAGCAAGTCGCGAACCGAAAATGATTGGCAGGATACTTTGCCATTATTGAAGCTAAGCAGGAGGATCAAAAACAAAATTCTGTTCATTAATTATACCGTTTAAACTTTAAAATTATGCGGCTCATTTATGTTCAGTATAGAATGGTATTTAAAATTGTTTACAAAAATTCTCAAAATAATTGAAATTTTAAAGTTCTGGTAACATAGATTGCCATGTGAAAGATGGCTATGCAAATTAATAATCTTCGGGTATCTTAATAGCTACAAATTTAAAGGTATTTTCTTGCCTGTTTTTGTTGCTTCGTAAATAGCATCAATAATTTTTAAATCTTTCACGGCTTCTTCGCCATCTACGGGAACTTCAGCTTGCTTACCTTGCAAAATGATACCAGCCATTGCATCCATTTGCACGGTTTGATGCGTGACGTGTGGAAAATTTAATTCTCCTTTATTGGTACGGCCCATAATTGGCCCATAACCTGTGGCAGGATTTAATTCGCCAAATCCGCGAAGCCCGTCGAGAAAGAATCTGTCGAGATTATTCATACTGTAAGTGGAAAGGCACGAGGCAACTGCGCCACCGGGAAATCCCAGTTGAAACTGTATGGTTTCGTCTACACCTTCTTTAAATTTTACAGGATCATTTTTAGTTTCTTCCGCAGTGACCCAAAAAGGATCTTCACCAACCATATAACGGGAACCGTTAATCGAATATATTCCTATGTCCATTAAAGAACCACCACCTGAAAGCTTCTTGTTGAGTCTCCATTGATTTGGATCGCCTATCACAAAACCGCTTAACCCCTGAAAGAATGTGATCTTGCCAAAATCGCCCGCTTTCCTCATGCGAATAATCTCCAGGGTTTTAGGCTCAAAATGCATACGATAGCCTACGAGTAATTTTACATTCGCCTTTTTACAGGCATCAACCATTTCCTGTCCTTCCTTTGCATTTACGGCCATGGGCTTCTCGCAAATTACGTGCTTGCCTGCTTTGGCCACACGAATTACTTCATCATGATGAAGACCGTTTGGCGTTATCACATATACAGCATCAATATCCGGGTTATTTTTAATATTATCAAAATTCCCGTAGTTATAACAATTTTTTGCAGGGATATTATACTTGCTTTGCCAATCAATAATTTTAGATGGGGTACCACTGATAACACCAACCAATTTAGCCATGGTGCAGTCCCTCATGGCTTCGGCTACACGGGTTCCATAACTACCGAGCCCCATTATAGCGACACGTAACACCGGTCCATCGTAAGGTTTCCGGTTGATAGATTTATTAGCCGCAACAGCCTGTTTAAGAAATGGGAACGCTATAGTGGCAGCTGTAATCTTTTGTAAGAAATCACGACGGGAATTCATAACTGTGTTTTTAGTTTATTGAAAAAGTATGATGATTAATTAATTATAAAATGCGTATAATCCCGGACGTTATTGCCCTGTGCCATATAGCACACAAGGCGTTTCGTAAATGATGACTGTTTAGTACCGTAAATATAATTGAATTGTAATTTAATTCAGAAGACTAAAATTGACATCTGCAAGGTATATTAACCGATACGATAACAAATCCAGCATTTTTTCAATAAATGCTGACTTGAAAAGGCGCTCACTTCATTATTTAAGTCTGGATTAAAGCGTTCTGTATTACAATATTTTTATTCCTCTTTCCTGAAGTTTTTTATAAAAAGTAGAATAGACTTCGCTTCGGGCCAGTTCAGTTTTGGTAACATCTTTACACCAAAAATATATTTTTAACTGTGTAGATTGGGACGTAATGTTATTAATGAATATCTCAGGTTCTTTTTGAGCAAGTACCTCGGGAAAAGATTTCAAAATTCCGGTGATATCCGGGCGAATTTCTTCCGCCAATATTAGTTTATCGACGGTAAAAGAAAGTTCAATTCTTATGTTATTATTGCTAAGCGTCCAGTTAACAATATTATGAGAAAGGATATCACCGTTAGGTATAATTACTTCTGCACCGTCAGGTGTCAGCAATGTGCTGGAGCGCACACTTATCTCTTTTACGCGACCTTTTTTATCACCTATTTCAACGGTATCGCCTATACGCAATGTGCGGTCAAAAATTAATATTATTCCCGACACAAAATTATTCACGATACTTTGCAAACCGAGGCCGATACCCACACCCAGAGCGCCCAGTATTACGGTTATCCTGTCAACCGGGAGTCCCGATGCGGCAATTGCAAGCAAAAAACCACCAATCAGCAAGACAAGCCGGGTAATCAATAACCTGGAGCGGTGGCTTTTATTATCAAAAGATGCATCATCGCCAAGGTCTCCAAAAAAGAACGGAATGTATTTTTGTAAATAGTTTGCGAACCAGATGATACCGAGAAATAAGATTAATCCACCGAATGTAAAAGAAAAGCTTCCAATAATTCGGGGGGTGGATAACACGTCGTCGAGTTTAAGGGACAGTATATTGAATAAATTAAGATTGGTAACAAACACAATCAGCCATATAAGTACCGAACAAAAAATAACCATCGGTGACATATTTTTTACAATAGGTGTGGCATCAAAGCTTTCGGGATAGTGCTTTCGAATACGGCTACTCTGAATTTGTAACAGAAAGGACTCAATAACAGATTGTTTAAAAATCACAAGGGCAGCCGTTTGTACAAATGCGTAGGTTGCAGTTGAACTAAATATTTGCATAAGAGTTACTCTCCCGGATAAATTACAGAGAATAGCTAAAAAGCTAAATAAGGTATATAATGCGACAGCCCAAACAAGGATTTTGGGTTTACTATATTTTTTTATAACCCGTGTAATAACATACCATCCCAGCAAAAATGAAATGCAGTTAAGTATAAAGGAAATCCATCGCGTAAAATAAAAGGGTAATCCGAAATATCTTGAAAAGGACAATAAGAACAAGACAACAAAAATAAGCCACAAGAAAAATAGTTTTTTTGGAAGCCTTCGGCTGAACGAAAAAGTGAGAACAACCATTAATAAAAATTCGATGAAGTCAATATAAACCACCGGTGCATTCAGATCAAATAATGGCGCAAGGTTAAGCATGAATACGAGGGAAGCGAAAAAGGGTAACTTATTTATATACATAAACCGGAATGGTTGCAATGCAGCAAGTTTATCCGCCTGTTTAAGCGTTCGGAAATTGAAAAATATCCAACAAAAAAATACGATTCCGATAAGCAACAAAAAATTCAATTGGTAGTTCGTATGCGTAAAATAATACCGCGTAATTTTCTTTTCAGAGTTTAACGTTTTTCGGAACTGTCCTCCAAATGATTGTGATTGTTTTGCAGACCTCGCCTCCCATAGGTATTTTCTTTCTTTACTAAACGCACGGGCGCCGGTAGTGGCCTCCATATTTTGGGTTTGCAGTTGAAGCTCATCCGTTGCAATTATATTAGAAGAAGTATGTGCCAATGTATTATCAATGAGCACATTTACATACCTGATGAGACTGTCAGCATACAGATATTTAGTACGTAAGTCTTTGAGCTGTGGCCTAAAAGAAGCTTTCAAAGTGGAATCCCTGAAAATATGGCGTACGACGGTATCTTTTCTCAGGTCAAAGATGTCTTTTTTAGTGGCATCTAAGATGCTGTCATACCTGTTGAGCTCTCTTGCATATGCTTTCGTGTTACTTTTTATCAGTCCTAATATAATACCAAAGGTTTGAAGGCTGCGAACATTTAATGCTCTCTCATTATTGGTTAGCCGGTCTTTGATTATGCTTATTACAGAGTCATCCTCATCCAACCTGTTAACCATTAAATTTATGGCCGGCACAGGTTGAGATAAAGAATTAGCTTTATTTAGCAACTGGAAAACTTTTGAAATACTTTGCAAATAGTCGTTGCGGGTAAGCGTGTCATCATCTGCAAACATTGCTCTGTCAAAAGATCTTTTGGCTGGTTTGGCAGTGTCGGCAACCTGCGCTGATACTGTGATACCACATAAAATAAAAAAGCCGGCTAGAAGAAAAACTCTCATAAAAATGGATTCTAAAAGAAATAAAAATACTGTATTAATTATTCCTGAAGCTACTATTTATAAACGCCTGTTCAGGTTGGTGCAGTATATTTTTTAAAATTATCAAGAATAGTCTGCCGGCCTCCTTTTTGCAGTTCGATAGAATTAGTCGTTTCTACTTCAAAGTTTTCAGTCACTTTTGTATTGTCCCCGGCGACGATCAAAGGTATAATTTGCGAAAAAGAAACTAAAGGCGAATTTTTATTTACTCAATATTATTGCTTTGTTTGCCTTATTTTGTAATCGTTGTTCGCTATACATTTATTTTCATTTCTCAATTCTTAATTTTTAGTTTCTGATCAGAAAAATTCCAATTCGTAACAGGTTACGCGTCGTGCAACTGGCGGCAATAATTTTTTTTACAGTATCAGGCGGACCATACGGACTGGAGCCGTTGCTGGGGTATGCAGGCAGGAATGGAGCTTTACTACTCTTATTAATAACTCCTTTACTTTGGGATGTACCCGCTATACTAACGGTGTTGGAACTAAACAGCATGATGCCCGTTACCGGAGGATATTATCAATGGGTTAAAAAAACATTGGGACTTCGTTTTGGATTTTATGAAGGTTGGTGGACATGGCTATACACGTTTGTTGACCTCGCCATTTATCCCGTTCTTTTTGTGGGGTATGCCTCTTTTTTTTATCCTGAAATCGCACATTATAAAATTCCTGTGTGCCTCGTGATTATATGGTCGGGGGCTATCTTAAATATCCTCGGCATTTCGCCCGTGGGTAAAACGGCCACGATGCTGAGCCTGCTTGTACTTGCTCCTTTTGTTGCTATGTTTATTATAGCGATAAAAGATGCGGGACATATATCCTTCCCCGCGCCTTCATTAAAAGGTATCTCATTTCCGTTTTTAGGTATGGCACTTTATACGGTTATGTGGAATTTTTTTGGATGGGATAATACTACTACCTATGCTGAAGAAGTTGACAGGCCGGTAAGTACTTACCTTAAATCGGTAAGCATTGCTTTCGTAACGGTGGCCGCTGTATATGTGATGGTTTTATTTGCAACGTTGCATTATAACGTAAACGCTGAAACGCTAAATGAACAGGGCTACCCTGTGTTGGGTGTTCTTGCCGGCGGTAAGTGGCTCGGCGCTGCAATTTCTGTCGGAGGCATGGCAAGTGCCCTTGGTTTATTTTCAGCGGTATTGCTTTCAGTATCGCGTGTTCCGCAGGTAATGGCGGAAGATGGGTTGTTACCTTCTAAAATTCATACCCTTCACCCAAAGTTTAAAACACCTTATATCTCTATTATTATTTGCGCAGCGGTTGTAAGCTTCATGATAGTTTGGAGTTTCGAAGAATTGATTATTATTGACGTAACGCTTTACGGCGCAGGTTTATTTTTAGAGTTTATAACACTGCTGGTGCTTCGAATTAAAGAACCTCTTGCCCACAGGCCCTTTAAAATACCTTTATCAACAAAAGGGTTGTTTTTAATGTTGTTGTTTCCTGTTACTGTTTTTGCAATTGCGTTATCCGGTGCTTTTACTAACGAGGGGAAAATGTTTATGCCGGCGTTATTCGCTGTATGCGCTTTAGCGAGTGCAGAGATTTTGTGGCAAGTAATCAAAAGAATCAGGAACGAAAATCTGATGCAAATATTAATTAACTTATTACATACAATTTCCCCTTTATTACTTTGAAGGATACAAGATTACATCATTTACGAACATAGGCAGGTCTGTCTTAACAACCGCAATTGCACTAACTTCAGGCTGATTGAGCAATTTAATATCATCACAACTATTGCAACCAAGCATCACTGCCGTTCTTTTAAAATCAATTTTTCCGCTTTCAGCCGGCTTAACCATAAAGGCCAACTCAGATGCATTTCCATAAATATTAAAATCTTTTTGATTTAACCTGAGCAATTCCTTTATATCCATTCCGGGATAAATACCGTTTTGAAATTGCCATTCGCTGTTTCCGGTTACCGGATTGTTTTCTTCAGCGCCTTTTGTTGGAAGAACATGCGGAACAAGTATATATAAAAGATCATCAAGATTTTTTTCATCTCCCCAAACAAAAACTACCTGGTACTTTGTGCCGCTAAACAAAACAGAACATTTTTTTAATTCTTTTTCAGAAAAATAATACATATCTCGTTTTACATTCTGGGGCCCAAAAAAACTGGCAAGAAATTCATGAGAGTCAAATTGGAGAAGATCTTCGGCATACTTTATCCTTTCCGGTATTTTTTTCACTGTTAATTCGAAAGTGTATTGCGGAGCCGAATCGGTTTTTTTAGAAGAGGCTAGTACTACAATGTTTCCTTTTTGAAAAAGCATTGATGAGTCTTTGTTAACATCAGCGGTTTCGTCGTAGAAAAAACCTGATTTTATTAATTGTCTTTGACCGTCAACATATTCATTTGCCAGTGAAGTCTGCAAACTGTACGATCTATAATTATCAGCAAGTGATATGTATATATTTTTCGGGTGGGTAAAAATTTCCTTGTGCGCTTTTATTCTTGTTGTGAACGCAGCCTCGGTTGAAAGGCTATCTGTTTTAGTACTTGAAAGATCAAATCCTTTTTTGTACAGGTAATGGTCAATCTCTTTAGTAGGTAAATAAGATAATTTGATAAGGTCACTGATATCAAATGACTGTGCGTAGGTAAAGCCTGTGGTAAAACTTTGCAGAAAGAGTATAAGTAATACTTTCTTCATCTTGATTCTTGTTGGTATTCGAAATATGCAATGGCAGTTTTAATAAGGATGAGCAGGAAGAAAAAAGCTGAAATGTCGGTTTAACCGGAATTGAAGGCCTAAAATAATGTGGTTTTATTTAAAATCAAAGCATCTGATAAAATATTTTTTTCAAAAAGTTTGGTAGTTTACCTTGTAAAATTGTGCCGTTTAAGCATAGCCGTTATAAATATGTGGCGATAAAGTAACAATAATGATTATTCCTTTTTATCATATCTGCCAATGATTGGAAGCATTTGAATATGAAGGCAAATTAGAAAGACTACGCGATAAACCATTCCTTTAATATTTGACCCACGGCATTCAATACAGACAAGTATTTTAATTATTACAAGGTGCACATAATTAAATATTTTTGCTCCGTCTTTTATTACTAACAGAATAAAAATTACTAAAGTTGATAACCTTAGCGCATCTTTTATAAATTATTCGTATCACGCAGAAACAGAAATTTTTTTGTGCAAAGAACTTTATTCCAATCCCCAAGATCATTATGACAGCAGAACATCAGCGACTCGAAAATAATTCACCTAAAAGAGTACCTCTTGAGCAATGGGGACCTTATCTCAGTGAACGCCAATGGGGCACTGTTCGCGAAGACTATGGAAATTTTGGCGACGCATGGAATTATTTCCCTTTTGACCAATCGCATTACAGAACTTACCTGTGGGGCGAAGATGGGATCGCAGGTATTTCAGACCTGTTTCAAAATCTTTGTTTTGCCGTTACATTGTGGAACCGAAAAGATCCCATATTAAAAGAACGATTATTTGGCCTTGGCAATAACGACGGTAATCATGGTGAAGATGTAAAGGAATTGTATTATTACCTGGATAATATTCCTACACATTATTATATGGAATATTTGTATAAATATCCTCAAAAAGAATTTCCATATGAAGACATAAAAGTACAGAACCGAAACCGGTCAAAAAATGAGCCCGAATACGAAATTCTTGATACAGGAATTTTCAATAACAATGAGTATTTTGATGTAACGGTAACTTATGCCAAACAGGATTCGCAGGATATTTTTATTAAAATAAATATTCGTAACCGAAATACACAAAGCGCCGGTATAACGGTATTGCCTACACTATGGTTTTACAATCGTTCAAGCAATCACAGGCTTAAAGAAAAACCGATTATCACCGACTATAATAAGACAACGGTAAAGGCTACCCATCAAAGACTGGGAACCTACTATTTATATTTCCAGAAGACCAGGGCTACTTTTTATACTGAGAATATTAGCAATACTGAAAAGGTTTCTGAAAATTCCGAATGCGACTCCTTTTGTAAAAGATGCTTTTCATGATGGAATTATCCGAAAAAAAAATGTAAAGTCGCTTCGCAAAAGCACTTCAGGTACCAAGTTTGCGCCCATATACGATCTTACTATTGAAGGTGGCGCATCAAAAACTATTTACCTGCGACTTGCCAATAAAGAACTCGCTAATGGATTTGAAGAAGGTTTTGAAAATATTTTTGCAATGCGAAAGGCTGAAGCTGATGATTTTTACAATACAATACTTCCGGCAAACATTTCCCCTGAATTAAGAAATATACAAAGGCAGGCGCTTTCAGGAATGCTTTGGAGCAAGCAGTTTTATCATTATGATGTTGAGAGATGGCTCACTACAAGCGACGGAATTACTCCGGTAAATGATGGCAAACTTAATGGGCGCAACCATGAATGGAGACATTTGAAAAATCAAAACATAATTTTAATGCCGGATAAATGGGAATACCCCTGGTATGCCGCATGGGATCTGGCTTTCACTGTATACCGATGGCAATGCTTGATCCGGGATTTGCCAAAGACCAGTTGCTCTTATTATGCGTGAATGGTATATGAAACCTGACGGACAATTGCCTGCATACGAATGGCATTTTAGTGATGTAAATCCTCCTGTGCATGCATGGGCTGCATTGCAGGTTTTCAGGATAGAGAAAAGTCATGACAGGAAATGGAGATATCAATTTTTTAAAAAGAATATTTCACAAGCTCCTAATTAACTTTACTTGGTGGATTAACCGTAAGGATGCCAGTGGCAATAATATTTTCCAGGGTGGATTTCTTGGATCTGGACAATATCGGCGTATTTAACAGGAGTATTGAAATGCCCGGCAATCATAGGCTGGAGCAGGCAGACGGCACGAGCTGGATGGGCATGTATGCATTAAATATGATGGATATGGCTTTGGAAATTGCTATGGTAGATGAAACATTTGAAGATACCGCAACAAAATTTTTCGAGCACTTTATCCTGATTTCAGAGGCGCTCAATCAATATGGCTTATGGAATGATACTGATAAATTTTTCTATGACATTCTTTCGAAGGACGGCGCAAGTCCTATTCATTTGCGTATTCAATCGATTGTAGGAATCACAACATTTTTTGCAGTGTCGATTGTTGAAAGAAAAGTGCGTGATAAACTTGGTGACTTTAGAAAGAGAACTGCCTGGTTTGAAAAATACAGGAAAAAAAACAATCGTTTCTGGCCTAATGAAGAACACACGGGAGGGGAAAAACTTTTATTATCGCTTGTTCAGCAAGACAGGTTAAAAAATATATTGCAACATTTATTAAATGAGGAAGAATTTCTTTCACCCGGTGGTATAAGAGCCTTATCTAAATACCACGAAAAAAATCCCTATGCCGTAAATATTGACAACATTGAATACAGTATACAGTATGATCCCGGTGATTCTACTTCAAACTTTTTTGGCGGTAATTCCAACTGGCGAGGCCCGGTTTGGATTCCTATAAATTATATATTGATTCAATCCATTCGAAAATATGGAGAATTTTATGGCGACGAATTACTGGTTGAGTGCCCTACGGGCTCAGGTATCCAGATGAATTTAAAACAGGTTGCTGACGAATTGACCAAACGGGTTATTAGTTTATTTGAAAAAGATGCAGAAGGTAATCGCAGAATTTATGGAAAGGAAAATTGGTTTTACAACAGGCCAGGTAATGAACACCTTGTTTTATTTTACGAATATTTTCACGGAGATAATGGTAACGGGCTTGGAGCAAGCCATCAAACCGGGTGGACAGCGCTGGTAGCAAGTTTAATAAATGAACTGGAGGAAAAAGGGACCTGACAATACGCTTCATAACGAGATATAACAGTCACGTGTATTCGTTTTCCGAAGGCATCAAAAAACCTGGCGCCGCATTTTCTTATTTGACAGATGCCAGCTAAAACAACGAAAATTACTGGGTGCTATTTAAGGCTTGAATATACCATCGTCTCAAATTTTACCTCAACATCTCCATGACTGTTTGGATTTTGTTGTTTCATGAAAAGGCGCACGAGGTGAGCTTTTGGGTCCGCCCAGTAAACGCAAAGAAAATATTTCGGTAAATCGCAGACTTTATCATAGCAATTGTTTGCTTTGTAATAAAAAAATGATTGAAAATATTGAAGGTTTTAAAGTTATAAAAATATGTAATAATTTTTGTCCGAATAAAAACCATACCGGTTAAGTCTCTTATTCAATTGTGATTTTGCCGCGGTAACCTTCAGGCAGAATTAAACTAATTTTATATCTTATTAGAAAACATTTTAAAAATGCAAATGAAAATCTATAAGCAGTTTATGATAGGCTTGTTTTTACTTTCTCCGCTATCATACTTGTCGGGCCAGCAAATTTCAGGTACCCTAAAATTATTAAAGCAGGAATATAATTTAGTTCCTCAACATTCGAAGGACACTCAGTATTATAAAATGGAGTCAATATTGCAGAAACATGCGCTGGATGGTACTTTGCAGGGAAAGGATGTTTATCGTTTATATCTTCGTTGTTTGCCTTCAGGCGATCCATCCCGTGGAGACGAATATACTTGCCTGAGATTTACAATTCAAAAAAATGATTCGCCTGAAGTGTTGATACCGGAACTTACAAACTGGAAATATTATTTTTCATTAACGGCAACCAATAAAGATGAAAAGGGCCAGGTGTTTGGAATTGACCACAGCAAATTCGAAAACCTGAAAGACGAAAATGGCAAACCGATCCCAATCGAAAATATGTACCATGTTTATAATGCCTTTATTGACTTTCATTCCATGAGCGTATTTTCTGAACAGACATCAGGAGGGAAAGGAATTCAGAATTTGAAACATATTGGTGATAAAATTATTCATGTTGCTTCCTTTTCGCAGCCGCCAGTAAACCTGGGAAGTCAAATTGCAGAGGGGTCTTATTTTAAAAACGGGGAAATTACATTAGGATTTAAGGGGCTCGGATTAGTAAATGAGAAAACCTGTGCCATAATCGAATATGATTCCGGAGAAAGCTCTTTTTATATGCTGATAAAGCCAATGGCCAATATGAAATACCTACCAAAGGAAGTTCTCATTATTGGGGAGACATCTACAAAGACTTAACCGGGGGATGGATTCAAAAAGCAGAACTTCACGAGATAGTAGTCAGCGAAACCAATGTACCGGGTATCGCCAATAAAATACATTCGGTGGTGGAAAGAAGTATAAGTATAAAAAATGTAAAAAAGATTACGTTTTAAATGAAAAGGAAATACAAAAAACCAATTACATGGCGATGTATGAAACTCATCCATTATACATTGTAATATCTACATTGTTTCATCCGCAGAAGGTCCATACATTCCGGGGACAGGAATATCAAGCAACCGCAGGTAGACACTTAATTGCCCCCGATGATGATAAACATGATTATAGCAAAAATTTCTAAGAATTGTTTTCCTGGGTAATTGAAAAAATATGTGTTCGCCACGACGAAAAGTGCTGACAGCATTTAAAGTCTCATCAGATGCCGAACCCAATAGATTAGCTGCTTCCTGCAGTCTTTCATCAAATAATTCTAATATTGACGCGGTGTTTTCTTTAGCATCGCGATTGAAAACCGCGGTCGCAAAATCAAATTCATCTGCATTTATTGTCCGGGAAAACCAAATGGGAATATCGGCAATATGGGTAGCCAGTCTTCCCATGGTCATAGATTTTTCATGAGGCTGCCAATCCAGTTTATCGGTTGGCACCCGTTCAATCATCTTTCTTGAATTACCGGCTTCGTGTTGTAATTCTGCAAGCAATGCGATATTAATTGGCATATAATAATTTGTAATGAAAGCTAAATTATGAAAATATCCGGCAATGCTGATTTCGATTTCATTACTTATGCATGACCACAACTTTTTTGGTTGTTACAGTTCCGTTACTCATTATCTTTAAAACATAAGTGCCATCTGGAAAGATGTTTGTATTGATTGTTTCGGTAGTTGCCGGCAATATTGAAGAACTCACTATTTTGCCAACCGCATCATACAAAATTATTTGCGTTTTACCCAGACCGTTAGTTGGCGCCGTAACGGTAATATAATTGTTTGCCGGGTTCGGAAAGATAATCACACCGCTTGAAATATTATTACGTAAAACAACAATATCACTATATACATATTCACCATCAATGTCAGTTTCCCTGATGCGATAGTATAGATTTCCTCCGGGTATATCTGAATGTAAAAGCTGGTAATTGCTTTGGTTGGTATTATCGATTTTTAAGTTGCCGATTGTGTTAAAGTTTTTCCCATCAGGGCTAAACTCAACATCAAATTTATCTGAGTTGACTGTCGGCGTGGCGACTACCCATCTTACTAATGCAGACGTTTTACCAATAAGAGATGCGTTTATGCTTATAAATTTCACCGGTAACGTTCCAAAGTTAAAAGGCGTCGGATTGTTTTCACCAGGTTCTGTAGCATTGCCGTCGTTATTGGGATCCACGGCGCTTTCCGGGCCATTGTTAGAAGAGTCTGCCACATTACTAAAACTTAGAGTTCCAATACTTCCTATGGTGGCCGTTCCAATTGCCGAGTTCTCATAAATAATTGCCGGGTTGAGATTAGTAACGCGGAAGCTTAACCGAAGTTTCAAAAAATAATCAGTGTTTACAGATGTCTGGTTGTTTAAGTTTTGGCCAGCCATTAATAAATCACTGTCATTATTTCCATTATAAGACGGATTTAATAAAAGATTTGCTGCATTTTCGCCGGGAACAAAAGATACAATTATGTTGGATACATTTCCTGCACCAAACACGCTGGTAAGGTTATCACTTACATTAATATTATTCAGTGCGACATTCCCTAAATTCCTTGCGTAAATTTCATAAGTGAGGTCAGCGGTATTATTATTTACTTTAACCATATTCACGAGTTGTTTGGTAACTCCAACAGAAGGAGTGATGCTGGTATTATCAATCGGTAACTGGCCGTCCTGGAAGCTTTTTATTGAGTCGAGAATATTAGTTGCAATGTCATATTTATAATAATAACAATTGCCGGAAAAATCAGTGCCGGTAATTTCCAGTTGCCCATTCAGGTAAGCGATTCCAAAACAACTTTGTGGTAATGAATCTAAAAAAATGGCTGTAGCATTCGTGTTGGTATTATAGTTTTTAATTTCATACAACTTTGAAGGAAAACTTCCCAGGGTAGCAAACATTCGCCCATTGGGCAGGATGGTAATGTCTCCGCTGGAAATGCTGGTAGGAAAATAGCCTTCTGGGAATTGCACAGTTCGTGTATTGAGTACTGTTCCGGTTGTTACATCAAACTTATCAATACTGCATTGGCCAAGTGTATCGTTGTATGCGGAGAACGACCAAAGATCACCGTTGTTATCAAATTCAAAATTGTTAGAAACATAGCTATATGTGTAATCGGGCGTCGCACTTAAATTTACCGGGCAGTCGATATTTGCGGGCAATCCAATATCGAGCACCCAAATTTTAGTGTTGCCGTCTCTTATATCAGCCGCATAAAGTTTATTATTCTTTGGATTGTAAGCGACGAATACGGCAAAAATGTCCGGAACCTGGTTTGCGAGACTGCAAGTGAGTAAGTTTGATGCCGTATCACTTAAGGGATCTTTAATGAGTGAAAATGCAGGTTTACCAGAACCATTGCACGAAGCTGATCCAAAGTTAACCAGCAACGAATTTTGCGCCAAGGAAGTAGTGCTTAGTGCAGCCCCTAAGATTATTAAGGTAAATGATTTACGGATAAAATTTTTTATCATCCTGAAGATTTTAAATAATATTTAAATCTTGTTTAAGAAAATTCGGTCTTATCTGATGAAATGTTGGATTGGTATAGCGTACTGTAATCGGGGGTAAAAAATACAGCATTTATTGAGCGGATAAATATAATAAGAAGGTTTCACAATTTATAGTAAAAGGATACTTTTTTAAGACGAAGGATCATTAAGGTATGGTTTGTGTTTTTTTCCTATTTGTTATCAGGTAACGCAAATGCTACATAAGCATCTCCTGACTTTGTTTTCAATTTGCCACCGCCGCATGCTATTACGAGATATTGCTTCCCGCTAACATTATATACTGCAGGTGTGGCAAAGCCAGATGCCGGCAAATCTGCTTCCCACAATAGTTGCCCGGTTCTTTTATTGAATGCTCTTATTTTGCTATCACTAGTCGCCGCTATAAACACAAGCCCCCCGGCGGTAACAACGGGGCCTCCATAGTTTTCTGTTCCAGAGTGTATTCCCCGGGCTTTTAAATCGGGATAATCTCCTAAAGTATCTCTCCAAATAACTTGGGTTGTATTTAGGTTGATGGCTGTTAATGTTCCCCACGGGGGCTTCACGGCAGGGTAACCTTCTTTCGTAAGAAATTTATTGTAACCTGTATTAGTATATGGAAGTTGCAGGTACGGGTCTTTTGTTTTAGCAGCAGGTATAAATTTCTTATTCTGAATATTCTTCATATCCAGGATAAATGATGCGATGGCATTTTTTTCTTCATCTGATATAGTATTGAAAGCAGGCATCATTTTACGTCCGTTCGAAACAAGCTGATTAAAAGTAGCGGCATTGTATTTTTTGTTTACGTCAATCAGGGACGGATAATTTCCTCCACCTTTTCTTTCAGGCCCATGACAGGCAACACAACGCTGCATGTATAAACGTTGCCCTGCCTGTAAATAAGTTTCATTATTTTTTTCATCATTATTTACATCAATCATTGTTAGTATCCATGGCATTTCACTGGCATTCACGTATAATATTCCTGTAGAAGGGTCAAAAGCAGGACCTCCCCATTCGCCGCCGCCGTCAAAGCCAGGGAATATAACGGTGCCTTCCTTCGATGGAGGATTGAACATATTTCCGGTTTTGTAAGATGCTAATCTTTTTTTAAGATCATTATAGGAAGAATCAGGAACAAGGTTATTTAAATCATCTTCATTTAAAACCTGCCTTACAAATGGCTTTGGTAATGTTGGAATTGGTTGTGTTGGCGATAGCTTTTCACCTATAAGTTCTGATTCAGCCGGGACCGGTTTTTCTTCAACCGGGTAAATTGGTTTGCCCGTTTCGCGGTCAAACAAAAAAATAAATCCTGATTTGGTTGTTTGAATAACCGCATCGATTTTCTTTCCATCTTTCATAATGGTAGCTAACACCGGAACGGCAGGAAGATCTCTGTCCCACACATCATGATGCACTGTTTGAAAATGCCAGATGCGCTTACCTGTTGCAGCATCCAACGCCAAAACACAATTTGCAAAAAGATCATCGCCCAATCTTTTACCACCGTAAAAGTCAAATGCAACAGAACCTGTTGGAACAAATACAATTCCTCTGTGTTCATCAACACTCATTCCGGCCCAGCTGTTGGCTGAGCCAAGATGTTGCCATGCATTCTTATCTTCATAAGAGTCGTATCCAAATTCGCCAGGTTGCGGTATTGTATGAAAGATCCATTCCCGTTTACCGGTAACTACATTGTAAGCCCTTATATGTCCCGGCGCAGCAGTTGCATCTTCAGCAACTCTTGTACCCATAATCAATAAATTCTTGTATATAACGCCGGGCGTATTCGAAGTTATAAACCGGTCTTTTACATCACGCCCAAGGCCGTCGTGTAAATCAACGCGGCCATTTTGCCCAAAGGTCTTAATAGCTTTTCCGGTAGTTGCATTTACACAAAAAAGATAATAACCAGCGCAATAAAAAATTCTTTTATCACCCTTGCCATCTGTCCAATAAGTAACCCCCCGGCCGTTGTTTAAATTTGTTGCTTCTTTTGCCTGATCACTCGTGTCGCCGGCGATAAAAGCTATTGGGTCAAAAACCCATATTTGTTTGCCCGTGGCGGCATCAACTGCAAACATTTTCATCTTTGGCGTAAGCGCATACATAATACCATCAATGATAACAGGGTTACATTGAATTTGTGAATGAGACGCCGTATCAACATCGCCTGTATTGTACTTCCATGCAACCCGGAGGCGGCTCACATTATTCGTGTCAACTTCAGTTAACGACGAGTAGTGCATGGCATCTTTTGTTCCGCCATACACTTCCCAGTTTTTATACGATTCTTTAACGGGCGTTTTACAAGATGCAACAACAATTACAACCAGGGAAAAAGTTAGTGAGTTAAAGATTTGTATCCTCATATTCTTCGGAATTCTAATTTTTTAAAAATAATTTTTGGTGGCAATCATCGAGTTGAAGATAAATTAATAATTGGAAAGATTCCGGCAAAGAAATTGTTTAATAAAATCTACAATAAGGTTTAAAGCAAACCTCACTTTGGAATTCAAATGATCTTATCTAACAATTAAAACTTTAGTTATGACTACAAGCGAAATAGCCAACCACTTAGTTGAGCTCTGCCGTAAAGGCGATTTTGAAAAAGCGCAAAAAGATTTGTTTTCTAACGATGCCGTTAGTATAGAACCTCACGCAACTACCGATTTTGATAAAGAAACAAAAGGGCTGAATGCCATAATTGAGAAGGGCAAAAAGTTTGGCGCCATGGTGGATGAAACGCATAACGTTACCATTTCTGATCCATTAATTGCATCAAATTCGTTCGCCTGTATTCTGAATATGGACCTAACAATGCAAGGGCAGGGCCGTATGGCTATGAAAGAACTTTGTGTATACGAAGTGAAAGATGGAAAAATAGTTTCAGAACGTTTCTTTATTTAGGAAAAGAAACAAATTTACCCGGAACGCATTACGGCATCATCTATCCATTATGTTATATAAAAATGGCAATTCTCCCGGTGGGAAAGAATTGCCACAATTGAAGAATAGACATCACCAATTAACTGAATCTTTTTTTGACATCATTAACGGCACCTTCAATATCCTCCTTAAAACCTGCCGCTTTGTTTTTGTATTCAGAGGCTTTGTCTGCAATATCCTTTTTATATTTTTTTGCTTTCTTCATCAATTTCTTGCGGGTTTCAGCGCCTTCGTCGGGCGCCATTAATAAGCCGGCAAGCGCACCTAAAGCAATACCGGAAAGAAATAAAATGGTGGCGTTTTTGAGTTTCATATTGTCTATATTTTTTTATTTGAAAAGATACACATTTATCTTTCAAAAACATTGCCAGTAATCTTAATACCGTCCCGATTATCTTAAATATAACGTTACAAATGATTACACCGCTAAATTATTGAACAGGTCTTCGGAAACAGTATCTTTTTAAAATTTGTTTTGAGGCATATTAATTAATTACTTTTTTACGTTATGAAGTTGGTCAAATGAACCTGTTTTGAAAAAAATTATACTCTTTTTTGTTTTTTTTGCCTGTGTGAAATATGGGTTAACACAACCGCCTAACGATAATTTTAGTGATACGCTAAAATTAATACCTCAAAAGGAAAATATCATCACTGCGGGGACGATTGTTAAATCCGAGAATATTGGGGCAAAAATAAATACCCAATATGATGAACTAAGGCCAACCATATCTTCAGATGGCAATTTATTATTTTTTATCAGGCAAAACGATCCACACAATACACAAGTTAATGTGGTGCCCAATTCGCAGGATATATGGTTTTCAGAAAGAGATAGTATGGGAAACTGGAGTAAAGCAGTTCACCTTGGGCGACCGCTAAACACCTCAGAATATAATGCAGTTTTTTGGATCTCACCTGATAATAACCGGATACTTATAAGAAACGCATACATTGACGGAGACTATTTCGGTGATGGTGTAAGTATGTGTTATCTCACCAAATATGGAAACTGGAGTAAGCCGCAAATGCTGCAGATAAAAAATTATGAAAAGTACAATCGGGGTAATCAATATGGTGCAACTATGGCAAGCGACGGACAAACGTTATTGCTTTACATGTCGGAAAAAGACGGGAGTTTTAATAATGACATTTATGTTTGTTTCCAGCAAAAAGATGGAACATGGAGCGAGCCTAAAAGCCTTGGCAAAAAAATAAATCTTGCAAAGTACAATGAAATGACACCTTACCTGGCATCGGATGGAGTTACCCTGTATTTCAGCAGTGACCGGCCGGGCGGCTTAGGTGACAATGACATTTGGACCAGTAAACGATTGGATAACTCGTGGCAGAAATGGAGTGACCCGGTAAATCTGGGAGCTCCCATTAATACTCCCGATTGGGACGCATTTTTTACACTGGATGCCGGCGGAGAATATGCCTATATGACGACCGACCAGGACAGCTATGGCGCAAGCGACATCGTGCGTATTAAGTTATTAGAAAAGGAAAAACCCAACCCCGTGGTATTGGTAAGTGGTAATGTGTATGATTCTAAAACAAAACTTCCATTGAGTGCTTCTCTCGTTTACGAAACTTTGCCTGATGGCGAAGAAGCTGGCAATGGCATATCAAACCCATCGGATGGCTCGTTTAAAATAGTTTTGCCATATGATAAGAATTATAGCATCAGAGCTACGGCCGATCATTACTTCGCCATATCTGAAAATCTAAATCTTGATTCTTTGATTAAAGCAGGATATAAGGAGATACATAAGGATCTCTACCTGGTTCCAATAGAAGTAGGGAGCGTAGTGCGTTTAAATAATGTATTTTTTGATTTCGATAAATGGGAGCTTAGGCCAGAATCTTATATTGAGTTAAACAGGGTTGTAAAATTGCTCAACGAAAATCCCGCTATTGAAATTGAAATGAGCGCCCATACAGACAGCCGTGGTTCTGATGAATACAATTTTAAATTAAGTGATAACAGGGCAAGATCTGTTATGGAATATATCATTTCAAAAGGAATCGATCCTTCCAGGATTACTTCTCACGGTTATGGTGAGACGAAACCCGTTGCAACTAATGACACCGATGAAGGAAGACAGTTAAACAGGAGAGTAGAGTTCAAAATAATGAAAAATTAATTTTTCTACCGCTTGCCAAACAGATTACTGAGGCTGGTTGTAAATTTAATTCCGCCAAAATAATATACATCTTTTATTGAAGGATTGCCTCTGACATCGGCAATGCTGAGCGGCGTTGATTGTCTGTATGAAAGTTCCGCGGCCGTTGGACCTTTTTCAGCGGCGAGGATACCGAGGTCTACATAATTTTTACTAACATCATCAAGATAATCAGTAAAGGTAAAGCGATAACCACCTTCTATACTCATATCCCATTTTTCGTTAAGTGGTATTTTCCAGCCCACGCCTACGGGCAGGCAGACTTGTAAAAGTGAATATTTTTTCCTGCCGGGGTATTCCTTCAGTCCCTCGCCTTCGGTGCTTAATGGGTGCAAATAAGTTTTTTTATTGTTCTTATCGTAAGTAAAAGGATTAAAATAAAACACACCCACCCCGCCAAAAATATAAGGGTAGGAAGTATAACTTTCAGGGTCAAATAAATTAATTTCAGTGATAACATTCAATTCTACTATATCACTTTTGAAATTAAGATTGCGATTCTTCAGGAGAGGATCAGAATTATTTTTATCGTCCGCACCAATTCTTCCGTATGCCAATCCTATCCGAAAGTTTATGAAATCGCCGGAGTTATACTTTAAGTTTAAGTTGACAGCGGGCCGCAGCGCCTTAATTGGAATTCTTTGCTGAGTCAGGTCCCCATTGTATCCGGAAACGCCCGCCATTATTTCCGCCTGCCACTCCTGGGCGTTACAACAGGTACCGGATAGAGCCAAAAGAAAAGATAAGAAGATCTTCATGTGGTTGCATTATTGATAAGTAAATTAAGTTTTCATCTGAAGATTAAATCACGTTAACAAGAATAGTTAAAGATTAAAATTAATATTTTTCTTATAAGTATATCAATTCAGATGAAAAGGAAAACATGCGACAGTTAACTTCGTCGATTTTTAGTCGCTTTGATTGATGTCCTGACGATAGAATGAAGTTACCGGCTGAAATAGACGTCTATTTATTATTGGAGTGTAAAATATTTATCTAAAATCAATACTTTATTGATTAAAGTGGTAATAATACGAATACGTACTATAGTTGATTTACCTTATGCAACAGTAATTATAATATCCGTAAAAATAAGTACAACTCCTGTTGTTAAGTGTATCTGTTACACTTATCTTTGATTCAGAAGTTGATTGATGTTCAACAAACATTAATCAGAAATCCAAATCCATTGACAAGACTATTCCCAATCCAGGAAAAACCAAAAACAAATCCGATATCAGTCAACTTCTTTTTTTAAATTCCAATACCTGTAAATACCAAATTATCCCAATGAAAACCGGCCTCTAGCCAGGCACACACGATTTATCCTGAAAGACCCAAGGAACCCCAGGAATAAATTATTAAAAAACTTCCGCTTAATCCGCGGAAGTTTTTTGTATGTACGATTATTGCTTTGGGAATTAAGTAAACATCCGTTCATCCATAATCATTGCCATTTTCTGTAAACAATACCTCAAATTTGTAAAAGGATTTAAGTTTGGTCTCAGGATCCAACATATAATTAAAGAGCCATCATGAGATTATTTTCGATAAGCTTGATGTTACTATTTTTTCACTGTCAACTTTATGCCCAGAACAGCCCGGAGGCAAATGTGGGATCGGATGAGAATTTAAAGGAGCTTGCACACAATATTTTTGAATACCCCAGTTTTGTTGAAGGAATAATTATTTTAAAAGATAGCTCGCAGTATGTTGCTAAACTTAACTATAACCGGATATTAGGGAAATTTTTAGTTATTGATCGAATAGGTAATACCAGGCCATTTGCTGATCCGGACAACATTGATAAAATAATAGTGAAGGCTGATACTTTTTATTATTCAAAAAACAGTTTCATGCAAAAGGTTACTCATTTTGCCAATGTAAATTTGTATGTTAAGCAAACAATAAGTTATATTGAAAAACAGAAGGGTGATAACGGTATAACGCCGGTAATAATCACGAATGACTCAAAAATGTCATACAGTTTTGAAGAATCTAAATCGGAAAATATTTCTATCGAAAAGAATTCTGTATTTAGATTCATAAATGAATATTTTATTGCAGATAAATCCATGACTTTCTATGCAGCGGAAAAAAAGAATTTGTATGATAGGTACCCGATGTATAAAGACAAATTAAAATCGTTTATGCGGGAACATACTGTAAACTTCAATAATGTGGATCAAATGGAAAAATTACTTCAATTTATAAATGGATTATAGGTGATTTCAGCGATTCATTTGTCTTAACTTTCCAGCTTTACGTTTACTGCACCCGGACCTTTTGGTCCCATTTCAATTTCAAAAGTCACCTTGCTGTTTTCCTTTATTTGGTTAATTAATCCGTTGGCGTGAACAAAAATACTTTCCTGCGTTTGCAGATCTTTTATAAATCCATACCCTTTTGATTCATTAAAAAAAGTAACCTTGCCTCTTCTAATTAAGTCGGCCGGATCAGGAGCTACATGTTTTGGAACGCCTATTTGAATATCTTCCAATTTTATTTTTTTCATTTTACCGGGATCGGGCGGCGTGGACGAAAGATTGCCGTTTTCATCAATATATGCAAGCATATCACTGAAACTCTTGCCTTCTTTGGCATTGTCCTTTCTTTCCTGCTTCTTTTCCAGCTTGTCTTGCCTACTCTTTTGCTTTTTCTTTTCTCTCTCTTTTTTATTCCAGGTTTCCTGCGATTTACTCATAACTCTTTTACCTTTTAATATTTTAATTTAAAACTTCTAATGGCAATGAAGGTACAATATTTCCCAGGCATATTGTTGCAAACAATTTTTACGTCAACGAAATAAACTTTATAGCAAAATATTCCTAAGTTAAATAGGCGAAACGATTATTATAATTTCGCTATGCAATTGACAGTATAAGTTATGTACTTTTACAAAAAATAATTTATGAAACTATTTGTAGCAGGGTTGCCATATGATCTCGATGATGCTGAACTGGAAGAGATTTTTGAAAAATTTGGCAAAGTTGCTACTGCCAGGGTTGCGATGGACAGAGAAACCGGAAAAAGTAAGGGTTTCGGATTTGTAGAAATGCCCAATGATGCAGACGCCAAAAATGCGATAGAAAATTTAAAGGATATCTCTCTTGGCAAAAAACCTCTTATAGTAAAACAGGCCGAAGAAAAACCGCCATCCAAGCCAGGAAAAAGATGGTAGAATAAATATATTTATACGCCGGCCGCTTGCAATTCACAATCGCATTTGCAGGAAAAACTTATTCTTTTCTAAGAATTAAATAAATGTAATTATTTTGCTGTACCGATTGTTTGTAGAATTACAAAA
This sequence comes from uncultured Chitinophagaceae bacterium, assembly GCA_963792025.1. Taxonomy (GTDB): domain Bacteria; phylum Bacteroidota; class Bacteroidia; order Chitinophagales; family Chitinophagaceae; genus Ginsengibacter. Next base: position 264,305 of record CAWBUS010000002.1, read on the forward strand.
ATACTGTATTCATTTACAGTTTGAATTTACGATTGCTTAACATTAATTGTTTGATATGAAATCAAAAACAAAAGCTGTTTCCCCCGGCAACGTGAAAGTCCATGCGTTAAAAAGTAAAAAAATGTCAAAGCGCATGACTACCAAAAAAACCTGGAAAGATCTTGATGTAGATCGGGTTGTAAAGCTCCAACTCAATAGTATAAATTATGCATCCGCCAAACCTGCCGCTCTTCATGCTATTGGCGAAGAAAAAAATGACGCAAAAGCGGGATATAAAATCTTATTCGCGGGTTCAGTAAAAGGCAAAAAGCTTGCAGCGAAATTAATAGCTAAACAAAACTCGCTTGATGTGTATCGAGTAGATCTTGCCGGCGTAGTTTCTAAATATATTGGCGAAACGGAAAAAAATCTTGACAAGATTTTTCGAACAGCAGCCGAAAAAAACTGGATACTTTTTTTTGATGAAGCTGATGCTTTATTCGGAAAGAGAACAAGTGTACAAGATTCGCATGACAAATATGCTAACCAGCGCATGTCGTACTTAGTTGAGAAAATCAATCAATATCCCGGGTTAATAATTTTGAGCTCAAAAAATAATGATGATTTTGGTAGCGAATATCCCATCCAACTTGACTCGGTAATTCTTTTTAAAAAGCCTTCTTAATTGCAGATACTCTTAAAATTGCTTTTATGCATCCGGCAGAAATTCCAAAGCTCCTCACCTCGGTTACATCGGTGTCTACTGCCGTCCCCGCGTTTATAGGATATACACAAAAAGCATGGAAAGATAGCCCCGGTGACCTCAATTTCATTCCAACATATATCACCTCGCTGTTGGAATATGAACAATATTTTGGTACGATGGACAATGAAATCATCACGATTCATATCTCGGACCAATTAAGTAAGATAGGTAAAATAATAAACCTTACTTCTCGTGATATAAATGTTCAGATTCATCCGTCAAAGAATATTATGTATTATCAAATGCAATTATTTTTTGCAAATGGAGGAAGCGAATGTTACATTATATCGTCAGGAACTCCAAAAGCAAGCATAAGTAAAAGGGCGTTAAAAAAGGGATTAGATAAAATTGACAACTTTAACGGGCCAACGCTAATTATTTTTCCCGAAGGAGCTAACCTGACAAAGGCGGAAGACTTATATAACTTATACAATGAAGCTTTGACCCAGGCGTATAAGTTAAAAGATCGGTTTGTCATAATGGATATTAGTAAGAATGTGCCCGCTGGTCAAAATGAGATAGACTTTTTTAGGGAAAATATAACGGGGGGAACAGCAACCTCAGGGTTAAAATATGGAGCGGCATATTGCCCGTGGCTCATTACGAGTATGCTTTATCGTTATATTGATAGTTCAGTAATGATAGTTCACAAAACAATTACAAGGAAAGCGGGAAGGAATGACGTAAAAGGTAATGGTGCATTCAACAAACTAGCCTTAAATGAAATTTTGGTAAAAAATATTCTTGTTTATACGGAGATAAAAACGGAACTGGCGAAGTACACAGTAATATTACCTCCGTCAGCCGCTATAGCAGGAATTTATGCAGCGATTGATTCCAGCAGAGGAGTGTGGAAAGCGCCATGCGCAAGTTTAACGAACGTTAATGCTCCTGCTGTTTCGATTAGCGATATTGAGCAGGAGTCTCTAAATGTAGATGTGAAAGCGGGTAAATCTATAAATGCTATCAGGGAATTTAGCGGAAAAGGAACGCTGGCCTGGGGATCGAGAACTTTGGCTGGGAATGATAACGAATGGCGATACATTTCAATATGCAGATTTTTTATGATGGTAGAGAATTCGATAAAAATCACTCTGAAGAATTTTCAATCTGAGCCAAATGATATTAATACGTGGATAACTGTAAAATCGATAATTAATAACTTTTTGATTTTACAATGGCAACAGGGCGCTTTACAAGGGATTAAGCCGGAAGAAGCCTTTTTTGTGCACCTTGGAATTGGTGAAACTATGACGCCACGAGATATTCTTAATGGGAGAATGATTTTAGAGATCGGTATGGCGCCAGTCCGTCCGGCTGAATTTATTATTTTGAATGTTATTCAACAAATGACAATAAACTGATTTTAGCCAGGATGAACCTAATAAGCAAGCGCAAATAATATGCTTTATGAACGATAAGTTGGAAGTATGGCAACGTGGGCCGTTAGAAAATTTTCCAGTCACATTACAACCGGTCGCTCATGCGTTGTTGCAGGCAAGGGAGGAAGTAAATAATGCAATGCAAGACTTTCCTGAAGATCTTTTGTGGAAAAGACCCGCCAATGTTGCTTCCCCCGGATTTCATTTGCAACATTTAGCAGGAGTACTCGATCGTCTTTTTACTTATGCAAGAAAACAACAGCTAACTCCGGCGCAACTCCATTCGCTTTCTATTGAAGGAAATGGGGAAGAAACGTCATCTTCGTTAACAGAATTGGTTGAGTTATTTAATAAGCAGGTTAAACTTTCTATTAATGAATTAAAAAATGTGGACAGTGACACATTAACGGAAGCAAGAACAGTTGGAAGAAAATTAATCTCCACAACTTTAATCGGTTTATATGTTCACGCCGCGGAACACACGATGCGACATTTAGGTCAACTATTGGTAACAGTGAAAATAATAAAGGCGATTTAACAATTAATGTACCTTATTTACTTTGGAAGAATCGTTGTTCTGTTCATACAATTCTTTAATTGATTTTTTTAATACGGGATGTATGTAGCCGGGCGTTATTTCCATGAGTGGCGTTAGTACGAAGTTTCTTAAGTGTAATCTTGGATGAGGGACTTCAAGGTAGCTCTCATCAATGGTTTCTTCTCCGTAAAAAAGAATATCTATATCAATAGTGCGTGGAGCAAACTGGTCATCTTTATTCCTGTTCCTTCCCATCATTTTTTCGATTGACAAAATATTTTCTAAAACATTAGCAGCGGTTTGGTTTGTTTCAACTTCAATTACCTTATTTAAAAAATCATCCTGGTTTTTATTGCCCCATGGTTCCGTTTTGTACAAAGAAGATTCTTTAATAATGGGTCCTATCAATGCACTGATTTTTTCAATTGCTGTATTAAAATTCTCCGAAACATTGCCTACGTTTCCCCCCAATGCTATAAATACTTTTTCCATAATCGAACTGTAAAATACGTTTAAAAATGATGCAGGTAAAAGTATCAAGATATGAAGATGAGATTAAAACTTTTTTTGCAGTTTTGGTCATTTCATATTTTATCTAAATGTTTTAGAAGAAGTAAAATTTAAAATAATCCTAAACATAATAGAAAAGTTGATAGATATTTTTGGATTAATTAAATGTCGATAATAAATAAAAAGCCGGAGATATATTTACAATATGCGTTTTGCCCGTAAAGGCATTGACCTTCGGGATGGCACTAAATTTTGTTCATGAGGTTGTTCCGAAATGGCCGGCTGTTAGATAATAATTTCCCAAAGAGGAGGTTTTTATCACCCTCCTTAAAAAGCTTTGGTCAAAAATAACGCATCACGGGACTTGCAATTATCTCACCATTTCTCAAGGCCAAGAAGTTTTTTTCCTAACTCCGATAATTCTGCGGTAGTATATTTTATTTGTTCCCAATTGCGGGGATCGCCAGGGAATGCATATCCTTCAGGTGCTTTTCTTTCTTTCCATGATGTAATCCTCCATTGGCGCAATTCTTCATTATCTTCTTCCGCCGGCATCATAGAATATATTGAGCCAGCCGAACTTTGTCCTTACTCATGTTAGGTCTTATTCCGTGTGGTTCCAGGCTATTAAAGATAAGCAAGTCACCGGCATTCATCTTTACTTTTACAATCTCAAATCCGGAAACATCGGGCTTGAAATGGTCGCGCTCTTCAGGCTGCGTTAGTTTCCACATATCATAAGTTCTGTATAATTCAGGAACACATTGAAATCCTCCCATATTTTCATCATCCTGGTCCGCAAGTGCTAAAACGCCTTGAACATTTTGTGGTTTTGTTTCAGGATCATAATCCCAATGAATAAACCCCTTTTGCTCATATCCTTCACGCACCGGAAGATTTAAATTTGCTCTGTCAATTGTCACCCACAGTTTTTCTGTTCCCCAAATATCTGCAAATGCTTTATACACCCTCGGATACTGGCGATTATCCCACAACAGTTGATGATTATACAATTCAACCATACCGGTATTCGTAAGTTCTTTCATCTTCATTTCCGCCCGTGGCGGAGCATACCATGTTGCAGGGTTATTTGGATCCTTTTCTTCAAACTCCCATAAAAAATCAGCCAGTCGTTTAACCTGTTCCTTTGGTACCGCATTTTTTATAACGACATAGCCATTGTTAATCCAAAATCGCCAATCATCTTCGCTTAGCACCTTTAATGGTTCACCGTTTACTCTGTCATTTAATTTTATTTTACTGCTTTTAGCAGTGGATGGATTTCCCGGAATGTCTTTGTGCGCATTCATAGAAGGTGACATTGCGGGAGCCATTGTCTTTTGTTCCATAAAATAAGTTTGAGCATGATTGGATATTGCAAAGTTGAAAAATCGTAAATAGATATTTAACACCCGTAATGACCTTTTTTTGCTCTCTATTGACAGTTTTAATCTGATATACTGAGAAATTGTAACTTAACAGGAAAATTGAGCCAGTGAAAATTAAAAAGGAAATTGTGATTACTAACCCGGGTCAATCATTCAAATTATTTACACCGCGTTTAAAGAATTATTTTTTCTGGCATTATCACCCGGAGTTTGAGCTCGTATATGTAGAAGCAACTACTGGTATTCGCCACGTGGGGCAACACGTTTCCAGCTTTATGGGTAGTGACCTGGTACTCATAGGATCAAACATTCCGCATTTGAATTTTGACTATGGCCTGAAAACAGAGTACCATCAAATAGTTGTTCAGTTAAGAGAAAACTTCCTTGGCGATGCTTTCCAGGAAACTCCGGAACTACAATTAATACAGCAACTTTTCGACAAAGCATACCTGGGGCTATCTTTTAGCGGTGCAACCAAAGAAGCTGTGGCTGGTAAAATGCAATACATGCACAAGCTTAACTATTTTGAGCAACTACTATGCCTACTCGAAATTTTACAAATGCTGGCAATATCGAATGAAGTAACCGAGCTAAATGAACAAGACACCAGCATAAAATTATTTCTAAATGATAAAATACGCATGGGTGCAATTTACAAATACATACATGCCAATTATAACGAAAGTCCTGATGTGAATAAAGTGGCTGCGAGTGTACATTTAAGTACAGCGGCTTTTTGTCGTTACTTTAAAAAACAAACAAAAATGACGTTTACTGAATTTGTAAATCAATATAAAATAACGCAGGCAAAAACATTGTTGCTACAGGATAAAAATATTTCAGAAGTTTGTTACGAAGTTGGTTTTGAAAGTCTTTCGTATTTTAATAAGTTGTTTAAAAAAATTAATGGTGAAAATCCTTCTGTGTTTAAAAAGAAATATTCTTAATCACAAAAAAAATTATTTCCCTTCTGTCTTCTATTTTAAAATTGCATTTAAGAACTTAGTTTGGCTGAATGGACGATATTTCATTTTACAGGGAAAAATTAAATTCTGATTACAAACAAAATGAAAACAAACACAACAAGATTTTCCGATAGAGTAGAAGACTATGTTAAATACAGGCCCCATTATCCCAAAAAAGTTATTGAAATACTTTCGAACAAAATTGGATTAGATAAAAATTCCATAATTGCAGATATAGGATCGGGAACAGGCATTTCAACAGGGCTTTTTATTAACAACGGTAATAAAGTTTATGCAGTTGAGCCGAACAAAGAAATGCGGGAGGCAGCAGAATTATTTTATTCAGACGATAAAAATTTTATAAGTATTAACGGGGCCGCAGAAAATACAACTCTGCAAGATGGCAGCATAGATATTATCTTTTGCGGAACGGCTTTTCATTGGTTCAATCGCAATGAAACAAAAATAGAATTTAACCGGATACTAAAACAAAACGGGCATATCGTTTTGGTGTGGAATGTGAGAAAAGAGCAAGATGATTTTCAAAAAGAATATGAATCCAACTTACAGAAGATTCCGGAATACAAAGATGTATCGCACAGAAATATTTCGGACAAAGACATCACAGAATTTTTCTCTCCCGGAGTATTCCATAAAGATAGTTTGCCAAATTTTCAAACACTGAACCTGGATGGTTTAAAAGGCAGAATAAAATCTTCTTCTTATTGCCCAAAGGAAGGAATTGAATACGAAAATTTAATGCAGGAAATGGATACGTTATTCCATAAGTTTGAAAAAAACGGAGTAATTAAATTTGAATATGAAACAATAATATTGTGGTGTTGAAGAGGCAATTTTTATTTTCGAACAGGCGCAATTAGATCTTCTGCTGCAAGTATTTCCCACTTATTATCACGGTAAATCCATGTATCTGTCCAAACAAACCTTGCAGTAGATGAATCTGACCTTTTAATCCACGTTTTTTTTTTGCTTTTGCTGGTCTTCCACTTCCAAAATTAAAAACAGTTACCAAAACCAAAAAAAGGCTGCCGATGTTGCGTGTTCCCCGCAAAGAGTTTAGGTTTTTTTAATTCATGACTCCCTGAGAGTTGTTGGTGATTGCTAAGCTGCAAAGCCATCCGCACAAACACGCAACAACGGCGGTGGGTGTGCTTATTTATGTGAAGCTATGTTTTGGGAACACCAACATGTGCATAAAAGGCTTTGGCTACCTTGGTCTGGCCCTGCAGAGCCGTTAGTTCCGCCGGACTTTCCTTTTGGGACTATTCCAAAAGAAAATATTGTAAATCCTCAATTTTGTATGCATCGGGTACGTTAATAGCTGGTATAAATAAACCGCAAAATTTAAATTACAATTTATCAAGAACTTTATTTAGAAGTTTTCTCAACTCGCCCATATTTTCTTCTCCGCCACCAGTCCAGCGTCCAATTATTATCCCTTCTTTGTTTATTAAAATTTTAACCGGAATACCATAAACAAAATACTTGTTTGTGATTGCGGAAATATCCTTGTCCTGAATATTCAGGGGAACAGAAATCTGTTTCCAATTTTGAGTACTATCCATTTCTACAGCCTTTTTCCAGGACGATAAATCGTCATCTTTCGAAATTCCAATAATTTCCAGATCTTTTTCTCTATATACTTTATAAATCTTTTTCAAGAATGGCATATCTTCTCTACATGGTTTACACCAACTGGCCCAAAAATCTAAGAGAACATATTTTTTATTTCGAAAATCTGATAAAGAAATTTCTTTATTATTAATATCTCTTACTTTGAAATCATTCGCCAAACTACCTACTCCACTTTTTTTCTTGTCAACTAATAGTAATTTGAATTTCTTACCATCAGTGCTATTTTGAATATTTTTATTTAGATTATTAAAAAGTGATTCGATAGTATCGTATGGCAATTCCGCACTATTTTTTAATTTCGAGGTTAAGCCATCTAGTGAGAGGTAGGATGATGGGTTATTTCTTATAAAATTGAGTTGAACTATAGTTAATTGCGATACTAACTTTTCATGGACTTTAAATAAGCTATCAATATCTTGTTGTAATTTGTTTTTAGCAGATGAATTCGATAACATATTAAACAAATCGTATTTCTTTCTTATTAATTCATTGTTAGATTGTATTTTATTGGAAATAGCGCTTGTCAATTTTGCTAACTTAATCTCATCATCGGCGTAAGTATTTTTTTTTAACTTTTTTTGCATTAGCAGCCTTTTAGCCTCAGTAGAATTATTTTTTGCTGATTCTTGCGCTTTCAACAGTAAAGGGCAGAAAAAAATTATTAATACAACTATCTTTTTAGCAAACAAAATATAAAATTTAGTATCTTATTGAAATCGATTAATAAAAAAATAGCCAAAGTGTTATTCTTATCTTCCTAAAGCCAAAGCTTTCACCGATGTAGGTGTTCCACTAGCCAAGGCTTCTCTATTATGTTGCCGTTGGTCAGAGACCAGACGGCGGCTCTCTCGGTTGGCAGTCGAAAATTGCCATGTCGGGAACACCGTCACCGGCTAGAATACAGTCAGAAATATTGATAAAATTTTTATATAGGGGAAAGGTTTCGACTTTGGTTCATAATGGTCTTTTAATAAATCTTGCATGTCTGAGTATAATTTTACTTTTTAGTCTATAAGGCAAATAATATTACAGCATGTCTAATGTTACAAGTTGTTGGTTTAATAACTGCTTACGTTCGAGGCTTGCCGCAGGGCTGGAATTGTTGCTGTGTCAGCCCGGCAACTGAAGCCGATTGAAAAACTGATGATGAAGTTAACAACTAAAAGCCAAATAGAATTAGGTCAAGCCCGATATTAGTTGATAGTAGTACAACTGCCGATTGTTACTACGTCCGCCAGCCTTGTGGCAAACCTTTTGTTCAAGCAACACCTTCGGTGAGTCCTCCATTATATCAGTTATACCACCTTCGCCTTTCATCAAAAATATAATTCAAATGAAAGGCAATGAAATTTCAGTAAAAGAGCTAAGCTCTGATGCAGTGGAGTGGTTGAAAAACCTCCACCAAACAATGGTAGTAAAAGATTATGGCAAAGGCAGCGTACGTAATTACTGCCAGGAAATGAGACTGCTCTTTAAGTACTTCAACCATAAAGCGGTTGCAGATATCCGCCAGGCTGATATTGAGCAATACATGCAATACATAAAAGAAGTGCATAAGGTAGGCCGGGCCAAGTGCCGCAGTGTAGCACAGGCCTGCAGCTTTTTCTTTAAGCGCATACTGCCTGCACCTTACATTGTTCCGTCTAATCTCTATCCCAAAAAACAATTTATCCTGCCCAATATTATGACGGAGGAAGAAGTGGTTCAACTCTTTGCAGCGCCACTAACGCTCAAAGAATATTGTGTAATAGGGTTACTGTATGGATGCGGCCTGCGGATAGGCGAAGTAGGCCAGTTGCGCCTGAAGGATATTGAAAGCCACAACAAACGGCTAAAGGTTTACCAGGGCAAGGGCGCTAAAGACAGATATACATTGCTGCCTGAAAAACTATTGCAACAACTGCGACAGTTTTATGTGCAGGATGGCCGGCCCAAAGAATATTTATTTACCAGCAAACAAACCAAAAGAGCCATGCATGTACGCAGTATGCAAGTGATGGTAAACAGCGCTATGGACAAAGCTGGATTTAAAGAAAAGCCGTTCACCGCCCATACACTGCGGCACAGTTTTGCTACACACATGCTTAACCAGGGTAACAATATTCATGTAATAAAAACTCTGCTGGGCCATGCTAAATTAGAAACTACCATGGTATACCTGCATTTGCAAAAGCATACACAACTCGGTATCGTATCGCCTTTAGATGTAACGGTATATGGAGCAGCCGCTAAATGAACGGCGGCAACTGTTGCAATCAAAAATCTTTGCTCACCCTTCTGTTACCGGTTTTAATCCTTACAGCCAGGCCGTACTAAGCCGGTTGAGCCGTTGCCATACAGCAGCCATAGGAGTGCACCATTACCGGTGCAACAATGAAGGGTGCAAACATATGCATTACCAGTACCATAGTTGTGGCAACAGGCATTGCCCTTGCTGCGGCGGTATGAAGCGTGATGAGTGGATAGAAGACCGCATGGGCGAGCTATTGCCCACCACTTATTTTCATTTAGTGTTTACACTGCCGCAGGAACTAAGAAGTTTATGCATGGGCAACCGCAAACTGCTGTTCGGTTTACTTTTTAAATCTGCACAGCATACCATTCTCACCCTATCTAAAGATGAAAAATATATCGGTGCTACACCGGGTATTGTAAGCATTTTGCATACTAACGGTCAGGACCTGAACTTTCATCCGCATATACATAATATAGTAAGTGGTGGTGGCATTCTCCCCTCTCCTGATGGAGAGGGGCCGGGGGTGAGGTGGATAAAAGAAAAAAGAAGCAATGGCCGTTTTTTGTTCCCCCGCCGGTCGATGGAAAAAATATACAAAGGCTATTTTTTAGACCAGCTAAGAAAATATATAGCCAACGGAACTTTGAAGTATGCAGACCTCAAAACAGTAGAAAATATACTATCCATGGTAGGGCAAAAGAAATGGAATGTACATGCCAATGCACCCTTCGGCGGCCCTGCACAGATCGTAGAATACCTGGGACGTTACACACACAAAGTAGCCATCACCGCTCACCGGATATTGCACATAGATAATAGTAATATCATTTTTAAATACAAAGATTATGCTGCTGGCAACAAGCAGAAAATAATGGTCTTAACACATGCAGAATTTTTAAGTCGTTTTGAACAACACATCCTGCCCAAAGGTTTTGTAAAGATCCGTCATACCGGTTACCTACATGCTAAAAATAAAATGGAGCGCATAGCAGCAATATGCAAACAATTACAATTGCCAGCGCCCATGCAACGAGTACATACACCGGTTGCTTTGCGACTGCTGTTACAAACCGGCAAAGACATTACCCTGTGCCCGGTTTGCAAAAAGGGAAAGATGGAATTGGTGGCAACATTTATTTATCATCATGGCTGTCTGCTAGATGCGGCGCAGTTGCGGAACCGCGGCTCTCCAAAAAGAAAAAGCAAAAAAGTTCCCCATGAAAAACACTCCTAACCCTGTTGGTAATTTTTATATTCCTGGAAACAAACTTTGTTTTCGGGTAGGGGATCATATACATTGCCGGCAGCTAAATATACGCCAGCAGGGCGAAAGGCGGGCGCCTATTCATTTAGTCATCATCTCAAAACTCATACAAAACACCTTACAACATTAGCCCCCACTCTGCTGGCAGTGTCGCTGAACATCGTATTGCAAAAAGCCCCGGTCTATAATGATCAGGGCTTTTTTATTTTCTTCAATCAGTTTGAAATTGGGGGGCTTTCTTCAATACGCATAATGTTAGCTGTTGTTTTGTCTACCGTTTGGATTTCCGCTTCCAAAAATAATTTTCTTTTAAGCTGTCTTTTTCTAAAAAACTATATTGATTAAAGTAAAACTTTCTTACAGCTTTTTTCAAGTCTGCGATGTTGTGGTAGCTGCCACTCATTTGTTCAGCATTCGGTGTCCCTTCTTGTAAATGCCAATAAATACTGTCTTTTTCGTCTGCAGAAAGATATGCAGGGTCTAAGTCATTACCCAAATGATTTGGTTCAAATTGTTGTGCATAAACTACAAAGATTTCTTTGCCTGATTGCGAATAAATTATTGTGTCAACAAAAGCAGAAACTACTTTGATTCCACCTGTATTCCTGTTTCTTAATGCAATGAGTGAGTCAACTTGTACTGCAATACGTAAACTGTCAGCTGAAACAATATTTTGGTCAAAGGGTCTTGGGTACTTTGCCGTTAAGTCCGGTGTCCGATTGTAATTAATACTATGAACAAGTCCATTTGCCGCCATTATTGTCATTGGAAGCCCAAGTAGCAAGAATAAAAATGTGTCAGCGTATTTTTTGACTTGCCGAATATGAAAAAGAATTATTGTCAAAGAGGCAACAAATAGAATGAGAGATGTGTAACCAAGTCCGTCAAAAAAGTCGCCAAGTCCGCTACCACCATGACCTGTAAACAATTTGTAAATTGAATACAAAAATCCAAGTCCTAATATTGTCACTAAAAATTTTGTAGAGAGTTTCATATTCGTGGGTGAAAATAACAGCTAACGGTCACGCATTTATGCAGGCCTGGAATTAGAATTCCTGTCTGCCCAAACCGTTGCCAAATTTATAATAAAAAGTTCATTGTTATTTCTATCGCTCAATAAAGTTTTTTCTGCCCGGAACTACTGCTGAAACCTTCACCACAGCTCATTGTTAGCACTTCAGCCAGGCTTGCATAAATGCGAATGTTGTATGCCGTTCTTCATTTTGGTCTTGCAACAAGTGGTTCAGGAAAAGCGAAAATTTTGATAGTTGGTTCTGTGCTATCAGCGGGAGAATAAAGTTCTGTATTTCCTAAAAGGATAAAGTTTACAGTCAAATTACTTTCGGGTTTTAAGTTTAGCATCCAATGATAAACGGAGTCTTGTTTAGAATTCATGTTGTTGAGAAATCGGATTCCATATTTAAACTGTATTTCGCGAGTGTGAAACTGAGTTGTTACCAACAGACCTTTGTGGATAACTGAGTCTACAGTAACATTTATGCTGTCAATATAGTCTCCCAATGAATCACTTAAAAAATAATGAAGTTTTTGAAAATAAATACTTTGAATTGTGTCTTTTAAATCTTGTTTTTTTGCAGTGAAGTATTCTGATTTATAATTGTCTAAAAAATTAAAAAGATATTGCTGTGTTCTTGAATAGTTCTTTTTTGTCTTTGGTATTTCGTTTGAACTGTCTTTGCAACCACAAAGTGGCAGGATTAAACTTGAAAATAGAACCAAAGTCCAAATATTTTTCATTGTAAATTTTAATGCCAGGATTTCGTAATTAAAGAATGTTGTCTTATGGCATACAACAGATCGGGTATTGCCGAAGTTGCGGTCGAATTTAATCAATCTTTGACTTTTAGGAACCAGCAATTTTGGCAATACCCTGTTCAAGCAACACCTTCGGTGAGTCCTCCATTATATCAGTTATACCACCTTCGCCTTTCATCAAAAATATAATTCAAATGAAAGGCAATGAAATTTCAGTAAAAGAGCTAAGCTCTGATGCAGTGGAGTGGTTGAAAAACCTCCACCAAACAATGGTAGTAAAAGATTATGGCAAAGGCAGCGTACGTAATTACTGCCAGGAAATGAGACTGCTCTTTAAGTACTTCAACCATAAAGCGGTTGCAGATATCCGCCAGGCTGATATTGAGCAATACATGCAATACATAAAAGAAGTGCATAAGGTAGGCCGGGCCAAGTGCCGCAGTGTAGCACAGGCCTGCAGCTTTTTCTTTAAGCGCATACTGCCTGCACCTTACATTGTTCCGTCTAATCTCTATCCCAAAAAACAATTTATCCTGCCCAATATTATGACGGAGGAAGAAGTGGTTCAACTCTTTGCAGCGCCACTAACGCTCAAAGAATATTGTGTAATAGGGTTACTGTATGGATGCGGCCTGCGGATAGGCGAAGTAGGCCAGTTGCGCCTGAAGGATATTGAAAGCCACAACAAACGGCTAAAGGTTTACCAGGGCAAGGGCGCTAAAGACAGATATACATTGCTGCCTGAAAAACTATTGCAACAACTGCGACAGTTTTATGTGCAGGATGGCCGGCCCAAAGAATATTTATTTACCAGCAAACAAACCAAAAGAGCCATGCATGTACGCAGTATGCAAGTGATGGTAAACAGCGCTATGGACAAAGCTGGATTTAAAGAAAAGCCGTTCACCGCCCATACACTGCGGCACAGTTTTGCTACACACATGCTTAACCAGGGTAACAATATTCATGTAATAAAAACTCTGCTGGGCCATGCTAAATTAGAAACTACCATGGTATACCTGCATTTGCAAAAGCATACACAACTCGGTATCGTATCGCCTTTAGATGTAACGGTATATGGAGCAGCCGCTAAATGAACGGCGGCAACTGTTGCAATCAAAAATCTTTGCTCACCCTTCTGTTACCGGTTTTAATCCTTACAGCCAGGCCGTACTAAGCCGGTTGAGCCGTTGCCATACAGCAGCCATAGGAGTGCACCATTACCGGTGCAACAATGAAGGGTGCAAACATATGCATTACCAGTACCATAGTTGTGGCAACAGGCATTGCCCTTGCTGCGGCGGTATGAAGCGTGATGAGTGGATAGAAGACCGCATGGGCGAGCTATTGCCCACCACTTATTTTCATTTAGTGTTTACACTGCCGCAGGAACTAAGAAGTTTATGCATGGGCAACCGCAAACTGCTGTTCGGTTTACTTTTTAAATCTGCACAGCATACCATTCTCACCCTATCTAAAGATGAAAAATATATGGGCGCTACACCGGGTATTGTAAGCATTTTGCATACTAACGGTCAGGACCTGAACTTTCATCCCCATATACACAATATAGTAAGTGGTGGTGGCATAAACGCCGCTGGAAAATGGATAAAAGAAAAGAGAAGCAATGGCCGTTTTTTGTTCCCCCGCCGGTCGATGGAAAAAATATACAAAGGCTATTTTTTAGACCAGCTAAGAAAATATATAGCCAACGGAACTTTGAAGTATGCAGACCTCAAAACATTAGAAAATATACTATCCATGGTAGGGCAAAAGAAATGGAATGTACATGCCAATGCACCCTTCGGCGGCCCTGCACAGATCGTAGAATACCTGGGACGTTACACACACAAAGTAGCCATCACCGCTCACCGGATATTGCACATAGATAATAGTAATATCATTTTTAAATACAAAGATTATGCTGCTGGCAACAAGCAGAAAATAATGGTCTTAACACATGCAGAATTTTTAAGTCGTTTTGAACAACACATCCTGCCCAAAGGTTTTGTAAAGATCCGTCATACCGGTTACCTACATGCTAAAAATAAAATGGAGCGCATAGCAGCAGTATGCAAACAATTACAATTGCCAGCGCCCATGCAACGAGTACATACACCGGTTGCTTTGCGACTGCTGTTACAAACCGGCAAAGACATTACCCTGTGCCCGGTTTGCAAAAAGGGAAAGATGGAATTGGTGGCAACATTTATTTATCATCATGGCTGTCTGCTAGATGCGGCGCAGTTGCGGAACCGCGGCTCTCCAAAAAGAAAAAGCAAAAAAGTTCCCCATGAAAAACACTCCTAACCCTGTTGGTAATTTTTATATTCCTGGAAACAAACTTTGTTTTCGGGTAGGGGATCATATACATTGCCGGCAGCTAAATATACGCCAGCAGGGCGAAAGGCGGGCGCCTATTCATTTAGTCATCATCTCAAAACTCATACAAAACACCTTACAACATTAGCCCCCACTCTGCTGGCAGTGTCGCTGAACATCGTATTGCAAAAAGCCCCGGTCTATAATGATCAGGGCTTTTTTATTTTCTTCAATCAGTTTGAAATTCGGGGGCTTTCTTCAATACGCATAATGTTGTGCGTTTGTGGTAATATACTTGTATTATTATTTTGATAATGAAACCAAAAGAAAAGGAGCTAGAAGTAAATTTTTTTGTCGTCGATAGAATATAAAACTTAACTATTGGCAAATCTTTTTTCAAGAATTTTATGAACAACATATTTAGAGACTATCCATAATGCCGCAAGTATAAAAAACATTGTAAAGTCTGGAATGTCTTCATGTAACTTTAGGCTTCCAATAGTAAAAAAAATTAAGCCAATAATAAAAATTGCTATAGCAAACAATTTTTGTCCCAGTCGCCCAGGCTGTTTCATTTTTAAGAGTCCATTTTGTTACAACACCATAAAATCTGTTGCCAAACTTTGGCGGAATAATTAAAATGCAAAGTGATAGTACAATTAGCAATAGTCCAACTAACTGGTCTAAATGCTGGTGAAAGAAGGTCATTTTATTATATTTAAAATTAGTGAAAGCTCGGCCGCCATAACGAACAACGGTAGGTATTGGAAGGCAGGATATTCAATGAACTTTCTGCCCGGAGCTACCGATGATTATATAATTTAAAGATGAAGTTACTTACAAAAGCTGATAAGAATTCCTGTCGAGTAGGCAAGGGCATTTCAGCCCAAGCCTCTCACAAAACCGTGCTTGAGATTCTCACCTCACACGGCTTTTCTCATTCAGTATAAGGAGAACCTTATACATAATTGATCTAAACTTGATCGTCCCCGGATTAATCCGCGTTGTCTTTCTTAGTACAAATGAATGAGCTGAACCCTTCGCTCCATTTCTATTACAGAAACTTCGTCACTACTACGATTCAGTCCGCCACTTCATTACGCTTCGGTTTCCTTTGGAATACCTTGAATCCCGTTTTTAACGAGAGGCTTTCCGCACATCGTAATGATAGTTTCTCACGTTCCCTATAAAAGCCTATGTAAGAGTCCTGCCGCCTAAATCCCGGTTGACCTGTAATCAGTATACGGATCTCCCATTACAGTCCTTCCTATCAGAGGCAGAAATCCAATAGTTTTGTCAACGAGTTAGTTCGTTTCGAGACGTCTTCGAACGGTTTACTTTCGTTCAGCTCTCTTACACTCACCTGACACCTTTATGATGCCTTTTCTTCATCGCTCAATACCATAACTTTTGATTACAGCACCATGAAGTGGTTTATATACTCCTTCCGCAGGCGTATATGAGGGGCCTTCCCTCATCTTTTATACAGCATTGAAAAGAACTATTTATCCTTTCATTCGTGACACACTCTGCCCGAACAAAGATGACCAAAGAACTAAAGCTGATGAAATGTACGTCAGACCTGCTTTTAGCAATACGAGTGTTAGCACCTGTGCAGTCGTCTGAATAGTTGTTTTGTTTGTCGTGTGTATTTTTGTCCACAGAATTTCATAACTGTCTTGAGGTTTTAATAATGAATCTTGATAAAGTTGTCAGCCAGATAAAGCCAAACATGATACTTAGTCTCTGGAAAGATCCAGCAAAGACAACAAGTCCCGGAACTTGCTTAAAACCTACTCCTGCAAGAATGAAAGCTGTCAACATACCTATGGCTGAAATTAAAGTATATGTAGCCCATTTGTTATTATCCCAAAAAAGTCATTAGGTTTTTGTTAGTGCTGGTATTTCAAAAGTTTTATTACAATGCCATAGCCCGGTAAACCATTCCCGTCGCTTCATGGCAAGGGAAAGTTTGAGGATTTTTTGACTTCCATTTTTTACCATATATCCGCCGATGGCAAATACTTTGTAACGCAGGGTTTTCATTCGCTGTTCTACTTTTGTATTGAGTACCACTTGTCTAAAAAGGCTTATAAAGTTATAGGCCATCATTACCCAATTTAAGGCGGCTTCCGTAGCATCAAAGTTTTTGAGACTAAAGTTATCTGCGCCAAAATCGTATTTTAATTCTTTGATTCTGTTTTCGCATTTAGCTCTTTGTTTGTATAAGTTCCAGACCTGCACAGGCGGCAGCGTTAAATCGGTGATAAAACAACTGTACCTGTAATTGTTATAGATACCTTCCTGTTCAAATAATCTTAATGATTTGCCTGTGGCATTAGGGCGTTCAGCTATTAATTGACGTACCATCACCAGGCGTCTTGGCTTATCCCACAATGGGCTCTGGTAGCTGGTTTCGCCAACTTCAATTCCATTACTTACTTTTACCCACAAGCTATGTCCGGCTAACTTTTGTTGAATGGGCTTGTATTGCCTGGCAGCAATGATATAGCTGCCTACCCGTTCATTTTGTTCCAGGTAATCAAAAACTTCTTTACCGTAAAAACCGCTGTCGGCCCTTAGCAGCCCGATCTTTTTACCATTTAATTTTTCTATAGTATCTGATAAAAAACCCTGAAAATTATTGCTCGTGTAAGTATTGCCACTGCGCAACCAAAAATTGGCTACCATCCTGGTTTCTTCAATAAAGGCCAGCAAAGGGTGATGGCTGTTTCTGCCTGGTTTGACAGGATTGTATCCTTTCTTGCTTCCCTGCTGATTGCCATACCGGGTAAAAATGGTGGAGTCTACATCCAGCGTATAATTATCATATTGCAAGCTGCCAAAAAACCATTGGTATAAGGGAGTAAAAATATCATGATTGATAGCTGCTGTGTGCTTATTAAAAAAACGCTGAAATGATTTACATCCAGCCATTTGTTTAAATCCCCAGCATTGCCTCAGTACTTCATCGTAACGGGTAACTTCACAGTGCTCAAATTTATTGGCGCCGCACCAAATACTGGTCATGAATTGCTTGATTAATTGATGGGGGGAGTAACCCCGGTTAGAGCCCTGAGCAGGTAAAGGCAGTTTGTCCAACTGCTCATCAAGTTTCATCCGGTCAAGCATTTTTTTTAGCAACAGCGTTCCTGACCAGGGGGTAATTTCTTTATCGGTAAAGGCAATTTGAAGATCCATTTTTAAAATAAGATTTTCTTACCCCAATTTTAAACCATTCTCTAAAATTAAAAATCAATACCAGCAAGCTTTTTATTAACATCTTTTCTAATGACCGCCATTAGAAATTCGTTCTAATAACTTTTTTGGGTTTATTGAATTCTTTAAATCTATTTCTCATTTTAAAACAAGCAATGGGCAAACAAACAAAAACGAAAATTGAGAAAAAGTCATGCAGATGACCCGTAATTGTGAATTGAGCTATTTTAAGTGGTTCGTTCACTGGGTAGCCATAAACTGGGTCAGACGAAAAAAGTCCTGCACCGAATAAACCAAGACCTACTGCACCAATAAGTCTTGATGTCCAAAGAGAGTTTTTTAATAATGGTGTCGCTCTTCGAAAGCCAAAAGCGAAAGCAAAAACAAGTGAGCCTGAAATCAGGAAATTTGCCCTTTGTATCCATCCGTAATGTCCGATCGATAAGGAACTAATTGGAAATTTTAATGGCGCATAAGCGTCTCTTAATTGTCCTTGAATTAAAAATATTACAATAAATAAAATGCAACCAAATTGTCCGCAAGTCAATAACAATTTTGTTGTTTTGTCAATACCATTGTTTATTGTCATTGTGCCCGTGTTGGTCTTCTCCTTCTAAAATTAAAACGTTGCAAAAACTAAAAGAGACCGCCGATGTTGTGTGTTCCCCGCGGGGAAGCGGGGCAGGCTGTGCCGATGGTTTTGTGCTCAGCAATCACCAACATCAGTTTAGAGCCAGCCTACTAAATTATTTTATTCCATCCAATGCGTTAGAAAACCAAACTCATCCCTTCCGCTTTCGTAAAATTTTGCAGAAGAATATTTATAATCTTCGGGATATGTGCATAAGCCTGCCGCGACCGGATTATAATGTATATACTCCATCTTTTGTATAAATACCTCTTTTGTAAATAAATCTATGCTTAGTGGATTGCGTTCCCAAAACTGATATTTTCTGTCCTTTGCTCCCACATGAAATCTCTCTAAAACTTTGGGATGATTTTTTTCCAAATCTCTTTCAATTGTTTGTGATACAAACTTTAAAAAATTTCTTTGAACCGCATCCCTTTTATATCCTTCCTGAATTTGCCATATTAAATGTATATGATTACTCATAATAACAAATGCATTTACTTCCACCCATTTTTTTGTAACCATGATTTTAAGACTACCTGTTATCACATCTTTGTATTTATCCGGCTTTAACAGATGCTTCCATTCTAAAATTGTGCCTGTAAAATATTGAGGATGATATTCTGTAATAATAAAGAAATTTTATTGCTGCTAAGATATTCAAAGAAATGAAAGTTGAGCTCTTTTTTAGTTCCTATCTTTCTAAGAGTTGTTGGTGATTGCTAAGCTACAAAACCATCCGCACAAACACGCAACAACGGCCGCAGGTGGGCTTTCTGCAGATTGGACTTTTTTATCGAACACCGGCAACGGCATGAAAACCAGCGCTAAAACACCAACAACGGCGAAAAAAGAGCACTGCAACGCAGGATGCGATGCAAATGGGGCAATAACCTGGATTCAGTTTTTATGAAGGCAGAGTTGCAGTCAACACAACTGCTATCAATTGAAAGGATTCATGATGAATTAAGAGAATGACTCGTCCTAAAAAAAGTTTCCGGGAATCCCGATACCGAAAAGACTTGCAGTATATTCGAAGCGTGGCTTTCTTTTCATTTGAAGTTCGTTTATGCGTCAGGGTTACACGGATCTTATAGCGATTTGAACACTGAACTGTAGCTGCTGGCATTACGTACAGGGTATCAAAAGTTTGTGCCCGTGTTGGTCTTCTCCTTCTAAAATTAAAACGTTGCAAAAACTAAAAGAGATCGCCGATGTTGTGTGTTC
This sequence comes from uncultured Chitinophagaceae bacterium, assembly GCA_963792025.1. GTDB lineage: Bacteria > Bacteroidota > Bacteroidia > Chitinophagales > Chitinophagaceae > Ginsengibacter. The sequence goes on from CAWBUS010000002.1 coordinate 284,164, forward strand.
CCCGCGGGGAACACGCAACAACGGTAGCAGGTGGGATTTCTGCAGATTGGACTTTTTTATCGAACACCGGCAACGGCATGAAAAACACTCAGCACTTGTCATACCAAAGCGCATTATTTCCCTTTCCCGGTGATGTTGATCCTATACCCAGTTTTTACTAAAATAGTTGCGCCATTCTGCACTTCCAAGCTTCTGCAGGTAACGTTTAAGCCTACCTGCGGGAAATGAGGGCTACCGGAATTAATAATTACATCGGTATTACTATCTGGTAAAGAACCACAACTCCAGTTGGTGGTGTTCGCCCATGATGCATCTGATATTCCAATCCATGTTGCAGAAAATTTCAATGTAAACACCGGGCTTGTAGTTTGACCGTTTCCGTCTGTAATCGTGCAACGATATTTATAATTATACCAATTAGTAGGTGCATTATTCAAAGTTAAAGTTGAACTATCCACTCCTGAATAAATGACATCTGCGATTATATTTTTAAATCCGTTTGACGAATCAACCTGCCATTGATAATCTTTAGTATCGTCTTTAATGCCGGCAAAAAAAGAAATATTACCCTGGGGGCAAGCTCTGATTAATGGTGATTCTATGACTGCCTCATGAATTCTATTACCTGATGCATCGTAAGCATATTTAATAATATTGCTGTCAGGATAAATTACTTGAGTTATCCTGCCGAGACTATCATAACCAAATTTGATAGTTTGTGCGATTGTATTTTTTAATGTAAATGAAAATAATATTAGAAATAAATACCTAGTATAAAATATCTTCTTAATCATGAAATTTGACGTGTATTATTTTAAAAACGTTGTGTTTACCTTTAAATATTCGTTTAAACTAAAATCATTTTCAATTTATTATTGCGCTCCTCCGCCGCCGCCACCACAGTTTGAACTGCCGGCATTATTATTTAATGAATAATTTGTCGATAAACTCAAGGTTTCAATCTCTTCAAATAAAGTTTTTATTGCTTCCCTTATATCATCGAGGTTTAAAATAGGGCTGTTTTTCCCCAGAATATACTTCTGCAAAATACTTAGTATTTCACTTGTACTTTTGTTGATAGTTAAAATTTTAGCTATTTGCTCTGGTGAATATTTAAAAAGTTCGTAAAGAGAATTCACACCTAATGCAATTATAAACCCATTAGTCGACAATTTTATGTACGGATCATTATAAACAGAACCTAATAGCCCATTAAAGTCTTCCGAGGGAGTCCAGGCAATATTTGAATTGAACATGTTTTCTGAATTGACATAATAAGCCTGAAAATCTTTTGTTGCATTATTTAAAAGGTAACCAGAAACCTGAATTGCCCCTGGCCCCAATATTGGTCCAAATTTACGAGAGGCATATCCTAAAAGTCCAGCCGCGGCCAAATTGCCCAGCCCGCTCCAAAGTTGTAATTGTGGTGCCAACACCGTGGACAGATTAAAAAATCCTGATGGATCATAATTAATAGCAGGGTTATTAACTCCATACACATACTTATCGATCGTCTGTGGATAATTCAAATCAAACGGATAAGCATCTTTACTCAAAAATCTTCCATTAGCGGCATCATAGTACCTGGCATGTGCATAATATAATGCCGAAGATTCCTGTTCTACTCCATATTCACCCAAAAATGTAAATGGCTGTGTTGTGGTTCCTGCGTGGTTAAGCAGGGTGCCAAAAGGATCATAAGTATAAGTGTCTTTTATTACCTCACTCACGTCGGTTAGTGCTGTTGTATTATGCTGTGCATCGAAATGATAATACAATGGATTATTCGTTGCATCTATACTTTCTAATAACCCTAAACCATAGACGTAATTAGATTTTACCACCCCTCCTGCGTCGGTAATTTGTAATATTTGTGATAGCCCATTGCTTACATCCAAAATGTATCTGTTACTGTTGGCGCCAACAACTTTGCTGATCCTGTCGCCGAGGGGATCATAGGAATACGTATTATTATTACCTGATGTATCAATCCAACTATTCAAAAGGTTATCCACCGAAAAAGTATAACTGGCAGTTTTTATTCCATTAGTCTCAGAGGTTCTATTACCTGAATTATCGTTCATAAAATTCCAAATAGAGTCTGAAAGCATTTTGTCATCGTTCTCATAACTGTAGGCACGGGATAGAGATAATAATGCGGATGGCACTTGCCCAATCCTTTGTTCCGTAGTCCTGTTACCTATTCCATCTAAAGTGAATATGCTGCCGGAAATACCAGTATTGTTACTTAATGAATTTATTTTGCTTATTAAACGGCCTGCATTGTCAAATCCATAATTGCAATGTGCAGCATTGGGATATAGCATTTGCGTCACTCTTCCCGCTGCGTCGTATGTATAAGTAAATGTATGACCGAGCCAATCAGTAACCGATTTTAAATTGTTTGCAGCATCGTAGGTGTATGAAACGGTTTTGCTGCCGGGATAAATTATAGAAGTTTTATTCCCTGCTTTGTCATGGGTAAAAGAAACGGTATTATTAAACGGATCCTGGTATTGTTTTAATTGATTTAAACTATCATAAGTCATAGTGGTTGTGCCGGCATTATTGCTCATCGTAATAATGTTATTATTGTTATCATAAGTAAAATGATAATTATCTCCCGTTGAATTATTAACTGTAATTGTCCTGTTACCGGCATCATATACTTTACCGATGGTGCCTGTTGGCTTAGTAAGTGTTTTAATATTTCCTGCACTGTCATAACTATAAGTGTAATTATTTCCTGCCGCATCGTGGTAACTAATCAACCTGTTTGCCGCATCATAATTATACGTCTGTGTATGACCGTTGGGATCAGCAACTGTCTTTTTGTTACCATTTTTATCATAGGTTACAGAAGTTGTTTTCTTTGCCGCATCTTCAACGGAAACCAACCTGTTCATTACATCATATCCATAAGCAGTAATCCTGTTTAATGGATCAGCTACCGAGGCAAGATTATCATCAGCATCGTAGCCGTAATTAGTTGTATTGCCCAAACCATCTTTCTGACTTTGTTTTTTGTTGGTGGCTGTATAGGTGTATTCAGTTGTTTTGTTAGTTGGGTCAATTACTTCTATTAAATTTCCTACGCCATCATACTGGTATTGGTTAGTTCCCAATGCATCGGTAGCGCTGGTTTTTCTTCCCTTTTTATCGTAAGCATAAGTCACAACATGGTTATCAGGATCAGTAACAGAAATCAAATTATCTCTCACATCATAAGCATAAGTGGTAATGCCGGCCCTGGGATTGGTACTGGTTATTTTTCTGCCTTTTTTATCATAAGTATAGGTGGTTATAAATCCTTTCTTGTCTTTTACTGACAATAACTGGTTATTGGCATCATAGGTATTTTCTATGGTTCTGCCCAAAGGGTCAGTGATCTTTGTTAAATTATCATCGTTATCATATTCATACGTAGTTGTATGCCCGTTTTCATCAGTTGAGGAAACTTTACGACCGGCTGCATCATAAGTAAATTGTTTTATTCCTGCAAATGTCTTGACCGACAACAAATCCCCTTCTCCTGAATAAGTATATGTCGTTACATTACCATTACCGTCTATGGATTGAATAACCTGTCCTTCACTATTATAATAGAAAAACTGCAAAGAATTATCAGGGTTGCGGATAGAGTCTAAGTTATTATTGCTGCTGTTATAATAAAATATTCTTTGATTTCCCTTAGCGTCTTTTACTTGTACAGGAGAATTAAAAGAGTTGTAGGTGATATTAGTTATTTTACTGCCCGGCAGAGTATCCGATAATAAATCCCCTTTATTATCGAAGAGTCTTGTTTCGCTTTGGTTGTCCTCATTAGTGAATCGGTTTTCGTTACTGTTGACATCATAAGCAAATATTTTTGTGAACCCCATTTCATCTTTTATACTTGTCTTTCTTATATAATTGTCATGGTGTGCCACCATTTGGGAATTGTCGGGATTGGTAACTGTTGCATCTCCAGTGTTCGGAAAATTATAGGCGATAGAAGTAACCTGGTTATAAGCATCTTTTTGGGAAATAACCTTGCCAGTGCCATCGTAAGTATTATCCACAATAACGTCACCCAGGGGATTCACAGCAGTGAGCATTCTGTGTTCATTATCATAGGTAAAAGATGCTGTTCCATTGTTGGCATCTTTTACTGTTATTAAATTATTATTACCATCATAAGTATAGTTACAAATACGACCCAGGGGATCAGTTACTGACGAAATATTATTCCCGGAATAAGTTAGTACTAAAGATCTTCCACCCGGAGCTACTATGCTGTTAAGCAGATTGCCTGTATAATGCAACTGGGTTATATTGCTATCCAAATCAATAATGCTGTCTAATTTACCTGCAGCATCAAAATGATATTGCAGTTTTTCTTTAGTAAATAAAGAATAACTATCGTTGCTATTTTTTTGAAGGCTGTCTGTTGTGCCGCTGAAAATAGGGAATGATTGCCCCAGTGCATTCATTGGGATGAAGGTGGCCAGGTGGCCGTCAGGGTAATGAATATCCCACGCAGTATCTCCCCTGTTGTCCAGGTAATAGTTGTAAGTATGAGACCATCCGTTTCCCAAAGGCCCTGCCGCAGCGCCGTTTAAAGAATTATAAACTCTCGTGAAATTCAATGAACTGTTTATTGCGGGAATATTAATATCAGTATGTTTATAGTAATAAGTTCCTGTTCCTAATTGGATAGGTTCTGGAGTAGTTGCCTGGTCTCCCGGCAATTTTATGGCAGTTGACGGCGGTAAAAATGGCACTTGATAAGGAGTAATATTGCAGGCGATGGTTGCTGCCCAACCAGTTTCAAAATTGGCAGCTTGAGAACCATCTGAAATGAACTTAAAAGTCAAACTCCCATCGATAGCTGTAGAGGTAATAGTTTGAGGGCTTAGGTTTCCGCTTAATTTACTTATCAAGGGAGAAGTGGTATCGTCTCCGTTATAAACAAAAAGCGTATCTGTACCATATGACGCCTGGAAAGAATTGAACTTAACGCTCAATTTATTGGAAGAGTTGGGTGGCTTAAGTGTTGTAATAACATCTTGCTTAGGCATATAGTTTCCATTAGGCCCTCCTCCGTCATAAAAATTACCGGAGCAGGTAACGAATGTTCCCGAAGCAAGCATAGTAATGTCGGTAGGAGTAATATTGCAGGCAATTGTAGCAGACCAGCCAGCTTCGAGGCTGGGACTTTGACCGCCATCTGAAATAAATTTAAAAGTGAGGCTTCCATCATTTGCCGAAGAGGTGATTGTTCCATAACCTGCTGACCCAACTAGCTTACCAATTAAATGCGCGGTGGTATCATCCCCGTTATAAACAAAAAGGGTATCAGCACCGCTTGCCGCCTGAAAAGAACTAAACGTAACACTTAATTTACTGGTAGAGTTGGGTGGCTTAAGTGTTGTAATAACGTCTTGCTTAGGCATGTAACTTCCGTTAGGCCCTCCGCCGTCGTAAAAATTACCGGAGCAGGTAACGAATGTTCCCGAAGCAAGCATAGTAATGTCGGTAGGAGTAATATTGCAGGCAATTGTAGCAGACCAGCCAGCTTCCTGGTCGGAGCCTCCAACTCCATCTGAAATAAATTTAAAAGTGAGGCTTCCATCATTTGCCGAAGAGGTAATTGTTCCATAACCTGCTGACCCAACTAGCTTACCAATTAAATGCGCGGTGGTATCATCCCCGTTATAAACAAAAAGAGTATCTGCTCCGCCTGCTGCCTGGAAAGAATTAAACGTAACACTTAATTTATTGGAAGAATTGGGGGGCTTAAGTGTTGTAATAACATCTTGCTTAGGCATGTAACTTCCATTGGGCCCTCCGCCATCATAAAAATTACCCGAACAGGTAACGAATGTTCCCGAAGCAAGCATAGTAATGTCGGTAGGAGTAATGTTGCAGGCAATTGTAGCAGACCAGCCAGCTTCCTGGTCGGAGCCTCCAACTCCATCTGAAATAAATTTAAAAGTGAGGCTTCCATCATTTGCCGAAGAGGTGATTGTTCCATAACCTACTGACCCATGTAATTTACCTATCAACGGAGCCGTGGTATCATCCCCGTTATAAACAAAAAGAGTATCTGCTCCGCCTGCTGCCTGGAAAGAATTAAACGTAACACTTAGTTTATTGGAAGAATTGGGGGGCTTAAGTGTTGTAATAACATCTTGCTTAGGCATGTAACTTCCATTGGGCCCTCCGCCATCATAAAAATTACCCGAACAGGTAATGAATGTTCCCGAGGCGAGCATGGTAATGTCAGCAGGGGTAATATTACAAGCGATAACAGCAGCCCATCCGGCTTCAGCAGCAGCATTTCGGCCACCATCTGAAATAAATTTAAAAGTGAGGCTTCCGTCATTTGCAGAAGAAGTGATTGTTCCATATCCTGCTGCTCCAACTAATTTGCCAATTAAAGGTGCGGTGGTATCGTCTCCATTATAAACAAAAAGCGTATCTGCACCATAGTCCGCCTGGAAAGAATTAAACGTAACACTTAATTTGTTGGAAGAATTGGGGGGCTTAAGTGTTGTAATAACATCTTGCTTAGGCATGTAACTTCCATTGGGCCCTCCGCCATCATAAAAATTACCCGAACAGGTAATGAATGTTCCCGAGGCGAGCATGGTAATGTCGGTAGGGGTAATATTACAAGCGATAACAGCAGCCCACCCGGCTTCAGCAGCAGCATTTCGGCCACCGTCTGAAATAAATTTAAAAGTGAGGCTTCCGTCATTTGCAGAAGAAGTGATTGTTCCATATCCTGCTGCTCCAACTAATTTGCCAATTAAAGGTGCGGTGGTATCGTCTCCATCATAAACAAAAAGCGTATCTGCACCATAGCCCGCCTGGAAAGAATTAAATGTAACACTTAATTTGTTGGAAGAATTGGGGGGCTTAAGTGTTGTAATAACATCTTGCTTAGGCATGTAACTTCCATTGGGCCCTCCGCCATCATAAAAATTACCCGAACAGGTAATGAATGTTCCCGAGGCGAGCATGGTAATGTCGGTAGGGGTAATATTACAAGCGATAACAGCAGCCCACCCGGCTTCAGCAGCAGCATTTCGGCCACCGTCTGAAATAAATTTAAAAGTGAGGCTTCCGTCATTTGCAGAAGAAGTGATTGTTCCATATCCTGCTGCTCCAACTAATTTGCCAATTAAAGGTGCGGTGGTATCGTCTCCATCATAAACAAAAAGCGTATCTGCACCATAGTCCGCCTGGAAAGAATTAAATGTAACACTTAATTTGTTGGAAGAATTGGGGGGCTTAAGTGTTGTAATAACATCTTGCTTAGGCATGTAACTTCCATTGGGCCCTCCGCCATCATAAAAATTACCCGAACAGGTAATGAATGTTCCCGAGGCGAGCATGGTAATGTCGGTAGGGGTAATATTACAAGCGATAACAGCAGCCCATCCGGCTTCAGCAGCAGCATTTCGGCCACCGTCTGAAATAAATTTAAAAGTGAGGCTTCCGTCATTTGCAGAAGAAGTGATTGTTCCATATCCTGCTGCTCCAACTAATTTGCCAATTAAAGGTGCGGTGGTATCGTCTCCATTATAAACAAAAAGCGTATCTGCACCATAGTTCACCTGGAAAGAATTAAATGTAACACTTAATTTGTTGGAAGAATTGGGGGGCTTAAGTGTGACAAGTTCATTCTGATTAGGCTTATAGCTACTATCAGGTCCACCATCATCATAGAAGTTACCTGAACAGGTTGAATAGGTAGCTGAAGTTGACATGCGGTAATCTTGTTGGGCAAATACATTAATAATATTGCATGTTAAAATGATAAAAAAGAAAAGTAATTTTTTCATTCTTTAATTTGTTATTCCTCCCTTAATTAAGAACCATTTTATTCTTTGGTCTTCCTTTACTTTGCCTGAGACCCAACTGTGAAGTTTGCTCCCAACAATCACTGCTTTTCCATCATTGCCATAACGACTTTATCCTTTACACCAGCTTTTGTCAGCGAAGCAAGTGCAGTAGGCGATGTATCAAAGTTGCATTTAGATAACTTGATCTTCTGAATAATAATAGCATCTGATAACTTCAACTTAACCATGTCTATAATACTTTTATTGGTAAGCGTATTGGCTGTTTCAGCCTGGGCGGTTTTTTGTTCTTCGGCCTGGTTTTTTTGATCCTCCATAGACGATTTTTCCTCAATTCCCTGCAAAGATTGTTTCAGTGCCATTCCTTTTTGACATTCAGCAATGGCATCTGTAATGATATTACCGGATTTGATTTGTTTCGCCACATTAAAATATTTTAAGGCAGAACTATAATCTGTTCGCAGCATGTAACACATTCCCAGGTTGTAATTCGCATGGGCACGAATTTTATCTTTGGCTTTGCTAATCTTTATCACATTCTTCCAGGCACTGCCTTTGATAATTCAAAAGCGTTGTCCAGGTCATTTCCTTTAAGGGCCTGGAAAGCCTTTTTCAGGTTAAACTCTTTATCATCAAAAAAGTATAATTTTTTGAACTCACTCCATGGCAAGTACAATTTATGGATATCATAAACAGCTGCCCGGAAAGCTATATCCTGTATAGCAAAAGTTGCCGGAAACTCGGGTTGGCCATCGTAAGACTTATTACTCTGCTCGGGAGCATAATCAAGGGTCTGTGCTGCAAAGGTTTGACCTGTTGAAAGATCAGTAGTCTGGACAGATACTTTTAAATAGGCTATGGTTTTTGAAATGAAGGCGTACACCTGGTAGTTACTTTTCGTTCTTTCATCATATTTCGATTCCTTATCGTATAACTTTTTTTGGTCGGTTGCACATCTCAGAACTTTAACAGAAATAAGTACGGAAGGGCCGATAAGTTTACCGATCGCTACAGAATTAGATTGCGTTCCATTGAGCGTAAGTGCATGTTCCGAAAGGATAGTGTTGAGATGTTCCCGATCAACGACTTCTACATTGCTGGCAACGAAATCGCTTATTAAAGCAGAAACGATCTGATCCGCACAGTCACCATTGGCCGGGCCAAAAGCAACTTTCTTTACGGTAAGTCCCAGACCCGGCGGGTGCGTTAGATTGATCGATATTTGTGGATTGTTGAGGCGGTCAAAAAATTGAGCATGAGCATTTAAACCAAGAAAAAAAATGGACAAATACACTATTGCTATTCTGCGAATTTTGAATATTTGCATCGCCGACAATAAAAATGGTTTCATTTTCTATAATTGAGTTTTTGGTTACTATATTTTTTCGTGTATCCTTAAACGATAGGTAACGCCTATAAAAAATTCAGACAACTAATGGGGATTTTCGAGTAATCCATAGGTAGAACCAGAACTTGGTTAAAGAATTTAATAAGGCATGGATTGCTTGAAAGAATATATTACTTAGGATTGGAAATTACAGTTTCGGTAATATAAAAAAGATTTTTATGAAATGAAAGTTATTCCTGACATTAATTTTAGAATCTTACGTTTTTAGCCCATGACGGTGTTCGCCAACATTGCAATTCAAGGCTGCCAACCGTGAGAGCCAGTCTCGTCTTAAAATGCATTAGATTTGAAAGTGGAACACTTACATTGATGAAAATTACGAATAGGATGCGATGTTGACTTATTCAACTGATAGACAGAAATTTTCTAAATTGTTTAAAACCTTTTAGAATAAGGCGAAAAAACAGATGCCGGCAACATGAATTTTCAGATTTTATTTATATTAATTGTTGCAATAGCCGTAGCTGTATTTAATCGTTGGCTATTTGGAATAAGACGTAAACAACGCCGTGACTATTATAGAAACGATTATCTCAAATCAGAAGCATGGAAACGTAAGCGATATGTTGTTCTTAAACGAGATAATTGGCGTTGTGTATATTGCGGTGGTCGTGCAACACAGGTTCACCATAAAAGATACGCAAAATACAATATTGGAAAAGAACCAATTGAATGGCTTGTTTCAGTATGCAAATCTTGTCATGAAAAAGAACATGATCTTTACCCATGACAGAGTTCGCCAACATTGCAATTCAAGGCTGCCAACCGTATTAGATTTGAAAGTGGAACACCTACATTCAGCAGGGTGGAGCAATACAATCCAGTGAGAGCCGGCTTATGCGCCTTTGCTCAAAAAATATTACTATTAATCAGATAGATTTTATGTGGAGGGCGCCAATAGCTTTGGAATGTTGACAAATTATTCCGGCAATAAGTTTTGACCTATGAGCCCGCTGGTCGGAGACCAGACGGGGGCTTTCTCAGAATGGATTAATTTGAAAGTGGAACACCCGCAACGGTAAAGTTTAGAGCCAACGTACTAAATTATTCATGCCGTTGCCTCGTCATTCGCTCTGCGTCAATAGTGCTACTAATAGAAGGCCGAAATCGCCGTCAACATAGTTAATTCTGCCAGTATTGAATGACATGCCGATCTGTCCATCTGGAACTGGCGCTCCTCCAAGTCCAAACCCTGTTAAAGTCAAAAAGATAGGCGGTTTGTTTTCTTCCCACTTTATCCAAATTGTCGCACCACTAAATCCGCCTTTATTAATTTTCACTTTTTGTCCTTCTTTGTTTTGATATTTATAGAAAGAGCCGCCCTTTATTTCCTTTTTTACGTTATCTATCTTAAACGAGTAGATTTTATCAGATTTTTCAGAATCGCCAAAAATATACACAGCGTTCTTGTTGTGATTTTTAAAGTTTAAATCTAATACCGAATCAATTCCATAATATGTATCAAGAATTAGAATTCTTTTATTGCCGCTGTCTATTATATTAAAACTGCTCAATTTGAAACAATTAGCGCCAAGTTCTTGGGCTTTCATCTTCAACTTTTGAAAAAGAACTTCTAAATCTTCTTTTTTCGTTTCTCCTGTCGCTTTAAGTGTAGCGATAAATTTCATATCTGCTGTATCAGTTGCGGATTCTATGAAAGAAAAGTCTTTACCTTTTTCCAAAACCTGAAATCCTGACTTGTTTATAATTTCAATGTTTTGTGCAATAGACAAATAAGATAAAGTCATGCAGACAGTTGTCAAGATAAAGAAATTGCTGTATTTCATTTGCTGTTAAACTTGGAGGTTTTAAAGGTTACTGCCAACGGTAGGTATTGCTGCAGGTGGGGAATTCAATGTCCCGTCTGCCCGAACCGTCTGCCGAATGTAAATGAAAAAGTTGATTATTTGTTTGTTTGCTGATAGAATTCGGTCAGCCCGGACTGCTGATGATAGCAGCACAAAAGCTGATATTTCTTCCTTCTGCCCCACTTGCGCAAAACCCCTTGTGTTATGCGCATTTGTCAGAGGTTACTCACTTCTTGAACTTTGCATTCAGTAGCTTTGATAACGAAGTTGTCTCTTTCATCCGGCTCTCCGGAATTTTTGCCTTTGCTGGTCTTCCAATGCCAAATTAAAACATTTTCCACGATAAAAAAGAAGCGCCGATGTCTGGTGTTTGTGCGGCTGCTTTAGTAGCCTTGGCTATCACCAACATCAGTTTAGAGTAATACCACTAAATTATTTTATACTTGCTAAGATATCTAAAGTAATGCAAGTTTGGCTTATTCTCAATTCATACTTTCGCTATAGCGTTGTTGGTGATTGCTCTGCCACAAAAAACCATCAGCACGAACACCAGAAAAAGATCGACGTCCCGAACAACTTTATCACAATCCTTTTCAAAAAGACAGACATCCCTTTCAACTTTACCGCAATCATTTGCAAAAAGATCGACGTCCCTTTCAACTTTATCGCAATCATTTGCAAAAGGATCGACGTCCCTTTCAACTTTATCGCGATCATTTGCAAAAAGATCGACGTCCCTAACAACTTTATCGCGATCATTTGCAAAAAGATCGACGTCCCGAACAACTTTACCGCAATCATTTGCAAAAGGATTGACGTCTTTTTGTTTTTTATTTCAAATTATTTTACCGGCTTCCTGGAAAAAACAGGGATTACAGCCTTAAAATACCCCCTTTCCTTAATAAAATATTTGACAAATTTTCACTGAAAACAGTGTTTTTTCTGAAAATAGTTTTTGGCAAATTTTACATCGTTAACAATTTTTACGCCTGCTGAGAGCAGGCTCACATTAAAAACCCAATACAATGAAAAAAAATCCAACACCGCCACAGCCATCCATTACCACAGGCTTCGACATTCTTTCAGGGCCAGCCTTTGCCAGCCTTTCAGGCGGTATTCTTGGGGCCATGACGGATAATCCCTATTTCCCGGATCCTGATCCCCCCATGCCAGTTATTGCCGAATTGCTGGGCAATTACATTGAAAGTGCCAACGTGGCCCAAAACCGTGACCGCGATGCGGTAGAAACCAAATCTGTAAACAGAAATTTACTAACAGCCAGCCTGAAAACCCTGGGTAAGTATGTAACGCTTACTGCCAATGGTGATCGCCAGAAATTAGTAAGTAGCGGCTATCCCATGAACAGGAGGGGCGAGCCGGTGCCTCCCCTTGGCAAGCCCGAAAACATCCAGGCAACAGACGGAATAAACCCGGGCTCGGTATACATAAGTGTGAATGCGGTAAAGCGGGCAAAGAGTTACCTGTACCAGTATACACTGGACCCGGTTACCGAAACAAGCGTATGGGAAACAGCATCGGGAACGGCACGGTCTTTTACATTTACTAACCTGAAGCGCAATACCCGCTTTGCATTTCGTATAGCCGCGGTAGGTAGTCGCAACCAAACGGTGTATAGCGATATAATAACCCGGGTAGTTCAGTAATGGTTTAAAAAAAATTAAGCCACTAAGACACAAAGGCTCAAAAATAATTTCTATAAATCTTAGTGAACTTAGCGCCTTAGTGGCAAATTGAACGGGAAAGAACTTTGCGGGCTTTGCGTTTTTCTTTGCGCCCTTTGCGATACGAATTAGTTTATGTATCGCAAAGGACGCTGAGGATTCGCAAAGAACGCTAATGGAAAAACTTTACAAACTTTGCACTCTTTGAGATATGAATTAGTTTATGGCTAAGTAGTAAGCCACTGGTAACCCGGTGGCTTTTTTATTGCTGTCACTTTTTTAAAAGCTGTCCGGTATAAGATCGAATGCGCCGGCAATCAGCGAATCATCAGTGAGTAGGGTAATCAACAGCATCCATACTTTGAAAAAATGATTCTTAATGGCATAATAAACGATGCCGCAATTGTTCCTGGAGTTGGTTTTTACAAGCAGGTTTTTCCGGGCGCTGTCTACCGTGTGTACGCTGCGGTGGGTTAGTTCAGCAATTATAGCCGCGGTAGGTAGTCACAACCAAACGGTGTATAGCGATATAATAACCCGGGTAGTTCAGTAACGGTTTAAAAAAAATTAAGCCACTAAGACACAAAGGCTCAAAAATAATTTCTATAAATCTTAGTGAACTTAGAGCCTTAGTGGCAAACTGAACGGGAAAGAACTTTGCGGGCTTTGCGTTTTTCTTTGCGCCCTTTGCGATACGAATTAGTTTATGTATCGCAAACGACGCTGAGGATTCGCAAAGAACGCTAAGGGAAAAACTTTACAAACTTTGCACTCTTTGAGATATGAATTAGTTTATGGCTAAGTAGTAAGCCACTGGTAACCCGGTGGCTTTTTTATTGCTGTCACTTTTTTAAAAGCTATCCGGTAAAAGATCGGGTACGCCGGCAATCAGCGAATCATCAGTGAGTAGGGTAATCAACAGCATCCATACTTTGAAAAAATGATTCTTAATGGCATAGTAAACGATGCCGCAATTGTTCCTGGAGTTGGTTTTTACAAGCAGGTTTTTCCGGGCGCTTTCTACGGTATGTACGCTGCGGTGGGTAAGCTCTGCAATTTCAGTGCTGGTATATTGCCTGCAAATCATTTGCATTACTTCTGCTTCTGTTTGGTTAAACAGGGTTCTTATTTTGCCCTTCCTGTTTTTCCTCTCTTCCGGCAGGTGTTTCTTCAGGAAAGTATCTGCCTCTTTACAACAGTACACATCACCGTTATAAACCGTGAGAATACATTCAATTAATGTATCGGCAGGCTGTCGCTTGTGTACGATTCCCTTTATGCCTTTGTTCATTAATAAATCAATATGGTGCACTGTAAAATAAGTATCATAAACGATAACAGGGGCCACGCGGCTCTCTGCAAGGCGGCCAATATTTTCAAATCCGTGGGTATCTGCAAGCTGGGTGCCGGTAATGATAACATCGGGCTGCAGTTCCATCGCCTTTGCATGAAGTTCCTTGTAACCGGAGGCCTCTCCCACTACTTTCATGTTCTGCCTGTTGCCAAGTGCATCCCTGAGGGCATCCCGCAGCAGCGGTATATCCTCTGCCAAAAGTATTTTAATATAGTTGCAGCCTTCTTGCATAAACCAGTTTTATAGGAAAACGGAATAATTCGGGGAAATATTATTTGGAAAGGGGTAGCGGGTAAGGGTGGGCGTTAGAGGTGGTGTTGAATTAAATCCATTTGAACCTTCCATCTAAAACTGAATTGTATCATCTCCTTTGTCAATAGCAAGAACCGATATTTTTATTTGTCGTTTAAGCATTTAATCAACCGCCGTAAATTCTATATGTTCGTGGCCTGTGATTATCTCAACCAATGTGTCAGTTAGTTCCTGTCCTAATACCCTTTTACTATATGAAAAATTTGTCCAAACCAGTTTTATAGGTTCTTCATATTCGTAAACACCAAAACCACCTCTCAATAAGTCGTTAAAAGCATTTAAGTTATGTCCAGTCCGCCCGTCCAAATTTTTTGTCAGCACGTTATCTATTTCGTCATAGAAAGTTTCTAAGTCTGAAAAGTTGTCGCCATTAATTGTAATTGTCTGCTTTTTCATTACTCTTCAGTTTCAAATTTGCACCATCGGTGGCATAGCAGCTTGCGCTGGCATTAATGTGATTAAATGTAATTATCCAAAAAAAGACTTTTATTCAATATCAACAATTTGCAATTATACTTTTTGTATTGTTGTTAGTATAATCCACACCACCGCATTCAAATTAAATGGCCACGGTAGAAACCGGGGCCGTACCAAAACTAACTAACGGTGAGAGCAAATAAAGTAATTTATTTACTCCACCCGTTTGTGATATAAAAGGAAATAACACTTCTTACATTAATTAATAACGGTGATCTTGTTCTCCGGGTTCGCAATCTTTATCTAATAATATTATCAGCTTCAGACGCCCCCCTCAGATATTTCCCAAAACCGTGAGATATTTTCCAAAACAAATTATCGCAGAAGGAGGCTGCTGCCTTTAATGAGATATGTTTTATCATCTACACCAACTCCCTCTGCAATCCATACAACTACCTGTGAGAATTGCGGGTAGTCCATTCAATGTTCCATCCCATCCTTTGCCTGGCAGGTTGGTTTGAAATATCTGCTGACCCAGCCTGTTGAATATTTTGAAATAGTGAAGTTCTTTGATCCCATATAATACCGGGCGTAAAACATCGTTTACCCCGTCACCGTTAGGAGTAAATGCATTGGGTACGTACATAGCAACTTTATCGATTGTCTTTACTAATTGGGTATCTACGGTTACGCAACCTCCTTCGGTTACTATTTCAATGGTATACAACTGTTCAAATCTCCCATTAAAAACGGGTGAATAGCTTGTGGCGGTATTTAGCGAAGTACCGGGACTCCATGCAACTTCATCGCCAAATTGCCTTGCCTGTAATGTGAGCGGCAGGTTACCAACGGCATAAACATCAGGGTAACGGATACCGGGCGTAGGGTCATCAATAACAATATCACGGTGCTGGCTCGGCAGCACACAACCATCATCGTTAGTAAGCAATGCATGATAAATGCCGGTTTTGGTAACCCGGTAATTTAAGCCGGTTACATCACTTATTAAACTGTTATCCTTGTACCATACTATACTTTTTGTGGGAGTAAGATGCAGCACAGCACTATCCCCGCTATCAGAACAAAACATGGCATGCCCGGTTAAACGCAGGGAGGTATCAATGAATGAAGTCGTTACCGAAACTGTATCACTGCTCAGGCAACCTCCGCCTGCACTATTTACTGTTAGGATATAGTTTGTAGCAGCGGGTGGATTTGCTGCCGGATTGGAAGCCTTCGGGTCAGATAGTCCTATGGTCGGCTGCCAGCTATATACCAAACCCGGTATAGCATTGGCGCCAATGCCAACCGGTATGCGATCACAGGACAACGTATCCTTTCCTGCATCAGCTTTAATTGATAAATTATCTTCCAACCTGGCGTAAAATGTATCGATGCATCCGTAGCCATTGTACGGCGCCACTATCACGGGATATATTGTCCCGGGTGGTGGTGGTGGTTTAAATGCAATGGTTTGCTTTGTACTTAGCACACGGGTAAAAGTAGTATCAAGCCAGGTATAATCCTTATAGCCGAAAGGCGCCGTCAGGTTTACGGTAGTATCGTCCCGGCAATAGGTACTGCCAATAAATTCACTGGAGCACTGGGAATCTACGTCAATATAAGCATATCCAAAATGCTCCCTTAAAGTACAGTCTGTGGTTGTAAAAGAAAGCCGGATCGTCTTGCCCTCCATCCCATTAAGGTTAACCGATACTGTCGTCCAGTCCTTACACCAAACAGGTGTATTACCACCCGGATTCGGCGATTCAAAAAAACCAGGTAACAGCGAGCCGTAGGGAATAAATGTAAATGAAGAACATTCAATTGGTGTATTATCGGTCATATCAGTAACTTCAATTTCCAATCTGGGCTGTTGAAATTCTGCATGATTAGGATCCTGGAATACCACCGCGTAATGGTAAACAAGGGAATATACATTCTTGTTGGGAGGAATGCTGAATTGGTAAGATATTGCTTCTGCCTGTGCGCCTGCCAGGTTATTCCCGAGCCTTATCGAGTGCCCGCTGCCGTTAGGGCAATTTACCGGGAAGCCTCCATAGGGATCTACCCCATCACCTGTATTGGCGGTATACATCGTCTGTCGGCCATCAACCGGCTCCGTTGAGGGAGCCAAATCAAGGGTATTAACGCCGTTTATTGCCTCCGTTATTCCGATGAAGCATTGCCAGCCGTCGAAATGTTCCGGATTCGAAATCAATATTAGGAGGACAGGATTGAGCATTTACAGCAAAATAAGGGGAGCATGCAATGAGCGCCAGCGACAAAAAATGTATTTTAAAATTGTGATCCCGCATATCAGCTTTATAACAATTTACGAGAAAGAAAGGTTGCCTGATTTTGACATATGAAGTTAATAACTTTATTTCTTTGGGTTTTATCTGCCTGTTGTCCAATCACTACCCGCGGCTTAAGTTCTTCCCGGCAAAAAATTGATCCTGAATTATTACACGTTTGCGTATATCCTTCAGGGTAATGAACAGTTGCGCAGTAAGCCATGCAAATAATTTGTTGCCCCGATATTTTTTGATTAAATATTTTCAAAAAAACAATTTTGTTTATACCGGTCTCTCTTACATCTTTGCACCCTCATGCCAGATGCTTCTGCCAAACATCCGCCGCTAATAAAAGTAATAGTTGCCTTCGCTATTGTATATATCGTGTGGGGTTCTACCTACTTTTTTGTTCAGTCATCGGAAAGAGATTTTTCTCCTTTTGTTTTGGGCGCACTGCGGTTCTTCGCCTCTGGCATTCTGTTGATGTTATGGTGTGCCATAAAGGGATATAAACTCGTCTTTGTACCTCAAATAAAAACTTCGTTTATCGTCGGGAATCTTTTGTTGTTTATAGGTAATGGATCTATCATCTGGGCGGAAGTAACGCTTCCGAGTTCTTTTGTTGCTGTGTTGGTTTCTGCAGCGCCGCTATGGTTTGTATTATTTGATGGCAGAAACCGAACAGCCAATTTCAACAATAAACATATTGTCATTGGAATTATCACTGGCTTTACGGGTGTAGTTCTTTTATTCAGCGAAAAGATATTTTCAGGACTCACGCCCGGTTCTGGTATTATACAGATAATCTGCCTGGTTGTGGTTGTTGTTGGAAATATAAGTTGGTGTGTCGGCTCTTTGTATTCAAAATATCATGGCAGTGGTAATACAATTGTTGGGGCAGCCTGGCAAATGATTTTTGCCGCTATCTCTTTTTTAATTGTGGCATTGTGCAACGGGGAAATCAGTCATTTTAATTTCCAGGATATTCATTTGCGTGCATGGCTCTCCGTTATATACCTCATCTTTTTGGGATCCCTGGCAGGCTACAGTGCCTACATTTGGCTATTGCAGGTGAGGCCGGCAACCCACGTAAGTACCAACGCCTATGTAAATCCGGTTGTTGCAGTTTTGCTGGGAGTATTTTTTGGAGGCGAAACAATCAATGGTTTACAAATATGTGCGCTGGTTATGATTTTATCAAGTGTGTTCATTATAAATTTTGATAAATATACCGGCAACTAAAAATGTGTCATCACTGCATGGAAGCAAACACTTCAATTAAAAATTACTCGACACTTACAAAGCCGCAATTCAACATCGACAGCCCACTATTTCCTTGCCCGGATAAACACCGGCGTATCGGAAAGATTTATTCCTACTTGCCCTGCTGATGTTTTAGTCTCAATCTTATCACCAAAAATATCAGTTGCCTTTACGTCATTCAACGATATAGGTAAAACATAATTTGTCGGAGCCTTGTCTTCTCCGGAAAAGGCATCCCGTTTTTCCCAGGCAACATACCTGATGCTTTTATCTTTTCCGCTTATTTCAAAAAGATACAGCATTTCTTTCCCGGGGACATCTATTCTTTTTATCGTTTTAACATCATCCAGGTAATCAGCCATTCGTTTAAACACGGCGACTTCCGGATACTCTTTTACAACCTTTCCTTTACTATACTCCAACAGCTTATTTTTCCCGAACATCAGCGTCATCAGGTCATATTTATTATCGGTATTGTCGAAGAGGCACCAGTACATTGTTTTTTGTACTCCCGAAGAAAATGCAAGGACGTTTCGCATCACTATATCACGGCACTGAAGGCGGTCATATTTATCGTTCAATTCTTTATTGCAGCCCATCATAAACATCTGTGTCTGTGGCGCCAGGGTATTGATGCTGTCGTACATATCAGCAATAGGGTTTTTCATTTTAGCATAGGCTACCGTATCGTGCGTGGCAACCACTCTTTGCCACTCCATTACCTGGCCGACATATTTAAAGTTTACCGGAAATCCAAAAAATCCAGGGCCATTATATTCCGTACAAATGATTGGCTGCCCGTGTGCTGAATCAACAAGTTCTTTTTTAAAATATTCCACTCTTGCAGGAATCGTATAGGGATTTGCGTACAACCGAATATCGAAAATATCAAAATAGTCAGCCGCGGCTTTTATGGCCTTACTAAAAAAAGCAAGCCCACTTCTTTGTCCGGGGATCTCTGGCATTCCCGGCGGATTGAAAAGCCCGTCATAGCCACCCATTACTACCTTAGCCCGCGGATCCGCATCTTTTACTGCACGATAAAAAACCTTCAACTGGCTGCTAAATTCTTCGCTGGTGCCATTCCAGTAAACGGGGTTATTAGGTTCGCAATCATTTTGCCATAATTTAATTTTCCCATCGCAATGTTTCACCAAATCATAAATGAATTTATAGTACTCATCCGTTGATTTGGCGATAGATGCCGGTATTGGAACAGATGAAATTTTTGTAGCCCATGAGGAAGCAGAGAACACTGAGATAAGTGCTTCATCAGTTGGGGTAAGCTGCATAAGAAATGTATCAACGGCGCCCCAATTGTATCGCCCCTTCGATGGTTCAAGTTGTTGCCAGAATAAATACAACTTCGTAAGGCGAACATTCATCTTCTTTAATTGCGGCAAGAAAATCTCTGGAGGGCCATCGACCCCGTACGAAAACCCCCATGCTACCCCAACAGCAGGGCCCGCCATGGAAATAGTAGCTACCTTATCCTGCGTCTGTGCGTCACTGTTACTAATTATCAAACCCCGGGCCATAATGAGCGGCAAAATTAATTTTAATAGTCTCATGGTCATTTGATTTTGGATGAACGGTTTATTTATTAAATATTTTTTCAGCGTGTTTTTGAAAGATGGCCGTTAATGCATCTGAATGCCTGGTCAATAATTTCAATTCAGATTCACTATAATCCGAAAACAGCTCGTAGACATCCTGGGCCATAGCGGCGTAATATTGTTTTGCCTTCTCATGTTTTTTTGGGATGAACGTAATGATAACCTTTCGCCTGTCGTTTGGATCATTTTCCCTTTTAACAAATCCTGCTTTTTGAAGACGGTCTATAACACTTGTAATGGCTCCCGTAGTAAGCCGCGTTACTTTTGCCAAATCACCCGCAGTTGAAGGTCCCATTTCCATGAGAAAATCAATACATTCCGCATCGGTAGGGTTAAGATTCATTTTTTCTGCAATGGCATATTGAAGCATCAGGGAGGAACGGGTCAATTTGCGTGTAGCTGTCATAAGACCATACAAGGCAGCGTATTTTTTATTATTCTCTGTCATACCTTTTATCTTAATAATTAAGTATCTTACTCATTAAGATAAAATTAAAAAAAATTGAAATCGAAATGCGAAATAATTATTTCTTTGTAATCAGAGAATTAATATTTGCACCCTGGTCATTATAGTCGGCATGAGCGCAGCACTTTCATTATTATTTCCCGTATTCCATCTTAATTCCAGGAATAGTTTTTTATTATTCTTTAATATTATTCTCTTCGCCGTAATCTCTTTCTTTTAGGCAAGTCGATTTTAAAAAGGAGACATTAAAATGAATTTAAACCCATTTGTTTTTTGTTGCCACTTTAATTGCCCTGGCTTTAGAAGTAACATGAAGTTTATGATAAATGTTGGCAATATGCTTGCGAACCGTGTGCGTACTTAAAAATAATTTTTCTGCCGTTGAGCGGGAATTGTACCCATCCACCATCAATTGCAATATTTCGAATTCTCTGTCTGATAAGTCATCGTGAGCAATCGCCGACTGCTCATAACTACTTTTTCTTTCTTCCGGCGTTTTCACAAGCATCTCAAGCGCTTTTCTGGCAATGGTGGGGCTCATAGGAGCGCCATCAAGTTCAGCAATCT
Source organism: uncultured Chitinophagaceae bacterium (assembly GCA_963792025.1). GTDB lineage: Bacteria > Bacteroidota > Bacteroidia > Chitinophagales > Chitinophagaceae > Ginsengibacter. The sequence continues at coordinate 305,204 of CAWBUS010000002.1, forward strand.
GCTGAACAGATTCAATAATTTTAGCAACCTTTTCATCCTTCAATAAATAGCCGCTTGCGCCGGCCTTTATTGCTTCAAAAATTTTATCATCGTCGTCAAATACCGTCAACATTAAAAAACGCACATCCGGATATAATTGCTTGCCAAACCGAACCGCTTCAATCCCGTTCATTCCGGGCATTTCAATATCCATCAAAACTACCTGTGGTAAGTCGGACAAGGATAGTTTTTTCATTTGTTCTAAAAAATCTACACCGTTTAGCGCCGTAAATCTTACAGTTATGTCGTCCGAAGAATTTATTTTTTCTGCAAGTGATAAACGGTTTTCTGATTTATCGTCAACTATTGCGATAGGAATTATCATAGCCGGGGATCTGTAATTTAGACAAAACTGGTTTTTTTATTCTTCTTCTCCAATAACTCATTTGTGCTATTTACGAATTTCAACTGTCGTTCCTCTTCCTTCTTTCGAGGTGATAATAAGTTTTGCGTTAAGTTCTTCTGCACGGTGTTTCATATTAATTAACCCATAGTGCCCGCTTACCGTTTCTGTTGAATTAAAACCTTTCCCATTGTCTTCAATTATAATATAAAAATACTTTTCATCTGACTGAACCATCAGCTTTAGCAAAGTTGCATCCGCATGTTTCAATACATTATTAATACACTCCTGGCAGATGCGGAAGATGTTCAGCATTTCTGTAGGCGTCAAAATAAAATTCCTGCCGATTTTTTCTTCGGATATAAATTCCAATCCGGACTGGAGTTGCAGGATATTTTGTATATAGGCTTTTAGTTTGTCCGAAAATTCCAGCAACGTAATCTCCTCCTTATGTAGCGCCCATATTGTTTCGCGAAGATTAGACATTACGTTCTTTGCAGTTGTATTTATTGCATACATTTGTTTTAAGGTTTCCTCTTTGCCCATCTCATTATTTTTGTCGATTATCCAGTCAATATTACTGCTGATGAAACTTAACTGGGCGCCTATGTTATCATGAAGGTCCCGGCTTATTCTGTCACGTTCATTCTGTATTTCCTGTTGCAGTTGTAATGCCGCTAACTTCTTTTGGTATTGTCGTCTCAGATATTGTCGTACTATGAAAGCGACAATTCCTACAAAGCAGGCAATAACCAAAATTCTAAACCACCATGTCATCCACCACGGGGGAGAGATAATAATGGTAATTGTTTTTTTGAAAATATGATTGGAAGAGAATATTGGTGTGCACCTGATCTCCAGTAAATAACTCCCCGGCTGCAAGACGTACCTTATATTTGTGGGTTTATTGGTCGTTTGCCATTTATCTTCGAGTCCCCTTAACCGGTAGTGATAGGTATACTCGTCTGTATTTAGCTGTCCGAATGCTGCAATGTCGAATTGTAAATAGTTTTGATTATAACGTAGAAGAATAGAATCATTTCTCCACACGGTGGGTGAAAAATCGTAGCGGGAACCATTTACGGTCAGCCGCGTAATATTCACGACAGGACTGTCTTTTACATCAGACAAAGCCGATGGGTAAAATGCGGTGATGCCATTGATGCCTCCAAAATAAAATTTACCGTCGGTCGTTTCAAACGCCGATTCCGTATTGAATTCGTTTTCCTGCAGACCAAGTTCTTTCGTGAAATTTTTTATGGAGTCGTTTAAAGAGATATAAGATAAGCCCAGCTTATTGCTTGCAAAAACCGCAGCATTGTGCCCAACCGGTAAAACAGCATAAATGTAATCATTCAACAACCCTGCCTGGTTATTCATGGTTTTAATCAACTGTGCGGACGCTGAATAAACATAAAGCCCTTTGTCTGTACCAATCCATATATGATGTAAAGAATCTTCGGTAAAACAGCGAACAACATAATTCCCGGGAACATCCTGCTTCTTCAGGCTGCTGTCTTTCCGTAGTATGTAAACAACTCCGGAATTCGTTCCAACCCATAAGCTTTTATCCGAAGTATATATAAAACAGTTGATGATATTTGAAGGGTTTCCATTAAAGGGTAATATTGGCTTTACAGATTTTAAGGTTGCGTTTTGAAAAATACATCGGAATACATTTATTGAACTTGCTATAAAAATGGTACTGTCATTAATTCGTTGCAGATTATTTGGCCATACTGTTGCATTTACTTTCTCCACCGTTTGGCCATTGGTGGGCAAATTAATTTTAGTCAGTTGTTTTCCCGCAAGGCTTAATATATACCATCCTTGCCTGTCGGAAGTGGTAACAAGGTAGTTGCCGTTTGTTAGTCTGATTATATTTTCGACATTAGCAAGTGACGCGGTTCTAAGTGCTTTTGCCCAAAGCGGGGTCCCGGTTGAATCAAATAGTTGAATACCTCCGCTGGAACCTTCCTGCGCATCAATGCATCCGGCCAGTAATTGGCCTGTTTGGCTGTCCACATAAATATTTCTTACGAAATTGCTGACTTCTTTTTTATATAAATAATGTTGGAATGGGATGTCGAAATTCTGCATAATCCTTATGTCGTTGTTGGTTAATAACCAAATGCGCCGGAAGACATCCCTGTAGATATGGTGAACATAGCCATTTGGAATCAGGGGGTCTTCATTAAGCGTGTAAAATTCATTTGCATGGCTCAGGTCATCGTCATAATCATAAACGTAACCGTCAAGGCTAACCATTAAGTGACCGTTAGTTTCCGGTTGAATACAGCTATACGAAAGTACTCCCTTAAACATCTTATTAAGGGAAGAGGTTTTTACATTCTGATTATTCCGGATATTTATTGCAGACAACCGGGTTTGTGTAGTTAAAAATAAATTTTCGTTACTACATCCAATACCAATAATATTTTCATCGTTGTCCAAATATTTAAATTCATGAACGTCCGTATTTATCTGTAGTATCCGTTTGCTGGCGCTGTGGATAAAAATATCACGGTTATTAGCGGCAATATTGGTACTGCTAATGAGATCGTTTGAGTTGATCAGATCATTAATGTTTGTTTCATTTACAACGTTGTTATGAACTGCAATTATTTTATTATTAATGTAAATAACAATTCCATTATTATGCTCCATGCACCATATGCCTTCTTTTGTTTCCAATAAAGGCACAATCGAAAAAAATGAGTTTTCCGCAGCAGGCAAAGAAATTATTTTTTTGAAAGACCTACCATAAGGATCATACACTATGACACCCTTTTCGTAGCTGATCCAGATGTTTCCGTTTTGCAAAACAAATAAATATACCGGTGTGTTAATAGCAATAGTATCACCAGCTGCCACAGGATTGATATTATCTAAAGTATATCCGTTAAAACGCTGCAAACCCGTACGTGTTGATATCCACGTAAACCCGGCTGCGTCGGTCACAACACTTGTAGTTTCGTTATTTAATAGACCCTGTTCAAAGTTAATTACCTTAACCGGTCTTCTTTTTAATTGATGAACGCCAATAGCCTGGCCAATTGCTATACAATTAAAAACAGCAATGATGGTAATGAGAAATGTGCATTGCAGCTTTTTCATTATTGAAGTTACGAATGCTTTAGACAACTTAATAAACCATGAAAGAAAAGAGATTATTAAAAAACACAAGACGGATATTTTATCCTAAAAATAACGCATATGCGTTAGTGTGTTAATTAAAATAGCGCAATTGCGTTATTGTTTTAACTAAAAAATTAGAACAGTTTTGACATACTATTTTTCAAATCTAACGGCAATATTCAGGATGTTGAAATCAGAACCTAATCAAGATTTAGAGGCTGGTTTTTAAGATCGCCTATTAATAATAAACTTTAATCATATTACAATGAAATTTTTCTTTACCATCATTTTATTTCTGCCGATACTAACGTTAAACTTATCAGCGCAAACGCTTGTAGCATATTATCCATTTAACGGAAATGCAAATGATGCCAGCGGTAATGGCAATAACGGCACAGTAAATGGAGCCACACTTACAACAGACAGGTTTGGAAATGCTAACAACGCTTACCTGTTTAATGGAACAAACAATAATATAATTGTTCCGGATGCCCCAGGCTTGAGGCCTTCGGGCGCTTACACGATTAATGCATGGGTGGAGCCAATGGGATTTTATTCAGGTAGTTGCCAGGGAAACTCAATTGTAAACAAAGGCAATTACTTATCGCAGGATGCGTATCTGCTTGGGTATGGTGATAACATATTAGACGGTGGCAATTGTGCGGGTTTTGAGCCCAATCTGGAAACATTTTTCCTATCCTATGATCAAGGCGGCGCAGAGCAGTATTCCTATTCACCGGATATAGTACAATTGAATAAATGGTACATGGTTACCGGGGTATTTGATGGCACTAATATTAAAACTTATGTGAATGGTCATCTGCAGGGCAGCTCTCCGGCAACAAATGTTTCCGGCACGCCAAATACTGACAATTTATATATTGGTGGGTATGTAAATTCAGGTTCTCCTTATTGGTTAAATGGCAAAATTGATGACGTAAGTATCTACAGTGGTGCACTCACAGATTCAGCGATTTTCAATACTTATATAAATGATATGAAAAAGCCGGGTAGTGGAAATGGGTTATTATTTGATAACACCAAGAGCCAATATATTGAAATCGGCAACGGATATGACCCAACAGGTTCATTTAGTTTTGAAACGTGGGTTAAAAGAACATCCGCCACTATAACGGATCCTGACGCACAATCATTTATTGCCAGTGTGGGGAATAATGGATGGGGCGTCGGTATTAATCAGTCATCACCTGCTAACAGGATCTTTTTGACTAAAGTTGGTGTAAGCAGGTTTTATCTGCCTCATCAATTACCGATACAATGTGGCATCATGTTGCTGTAACATATGATGGTGTTGCCCACCAGGCATTATTTTATATTGATGGTAACGCTGATGCACCGGTAAGTTACGATCCGGGTGGTTTAATTCAGGAAATTCTAATTACCGTTTAGCGGGAAGAAATTCCGGTGCTATTTCGAATTATTTAAACGGCACTCATTGATGAGGTAAGGATATGGGGCAGTATTGTTTTAACTCAAGCTGAAATCCGTGACTGGATGTGCAAAAAAATTACTGCCTCTCATCCTGCCTTCAAAAATCTTGTTGGCTATTATCGGTTTGATGAGGGGGCAGATACTATTGCATACAGCACGGGAGGTCACCCGGGTATTTTGAACAATTCACCCACATGGGTTACCAGCGGAGCATCACTCGGGGATACTTCTATTTATAATTATTCTGCAACTCCATCTGCAACTTTAACGCATCCTGATGGCGAAAGCCTGAGCGCTACCGCTACAGCCGGCTCGCCAACAGGCGTTCATATATACAGGGTTGATAGTGCACCCAATGACACAACGGGAGGAGGAGGAATAGGGGCTAACGACCATTATTTTGGAGTTTTTGTAGTGGGTGGCACCTCACCTCAATATACAGCAGTATATAACTATAACGGGAATCCTTATGCAACGGACAAGGCTACACTACATTTGCTGGAGCGGGCCAACAATGCCGCCATACCCTGGGCAGATGCGGGAGCTATCAATAATACAACAGCCAACACACTTACTGTAACCGGCCAGCATACTGAATACATCCTTTCGTCCGCACCTTTTGCATTGCCAGTTACGTTACTTAATATGAATGCAAAATATATTTCGGCGAATGATAATCTTATCAGCTGGCAGACTGCATCTGAACAAAACAATAAAGGCTTTGAAGTGCAAAGAAGTACCGATGGAAATACTTTTTCTCAAATCGGATTTGTTCCGGGAGCTATTAATTCCAGCAGACTTTTAAATTATAATTTTTCTGATAATGCAGGGCTTTCAGGTAAAGTATTTTACAGGCTGGAACAAATTGATGAAGATGGACTTGGAACTTTCTCAACAATTGTCTATCTCGACATTATGCAGCAAAATAAAATTTCATTTGTCCCTAACCCCGTATTGAACAATATAACTATCGTTAGTTCTGTCAATCTAAAGGAAGTTGACCTGGTAAGCATAGCCGGCCAGGTTATTAAAAGATGGAGGAATGTAATACCAAACGATAAGCTGGACGTAAGCAATGTTGTGAAAGGGACCTATCTGATAAAATTTATAAACAATAATTTAATACAAACACAAAAATTGATAAAAGAATAAAATGTAATAATAAGGTAACAACGGATCCGGATGAAAATTGCTAACATATCAAATAAGTTCCTACAGGTTTATTGAGTAAAACCCGTGGCAAACAAACAAGTCTTTTCCAAAGGAGTGGTAAAATAGAAGTACACTTGTGCAAACTACAATAACCTCCGTCTAACGGGGGTTTTTCGTTTGTATTGCGAGTGAGAAAATAATAAGTTATTGCACATTTTTTTTCTATCTTACAAGTCCTACTTTAATCTATCTACCTTATCAAGTCTTTCTGCGTTTCCCTGTGCGAATATTTCAATCATCAAAAAAAATTAAACTTTTATGAAAAGATTCTTTGTTTTTTCTGCAGTCCCACGTATTAATATTATCAAATTCTATAGCAGGAAAAGAAACGGATTCTACATTAAATGCTTTCGGACAATTTCTTGTGATGGTAAATTTTACACCCGTATCATTTACAATAAATTTCCAGTTTTCGTGTATCACAATTTTATCATCACCATAAGTAATATTATTAATGTCAACCCTATTACCTGCCACGCTAACTTTTGGTGAATTAATAAGTTGTAATGTTGAAAAAGTCTTATCAGCAGTTTTTATTTCGGAGTAGATACCCGTGGAGCCATAAATTACTTTTTGACCGTTGACCTCAAGATGAGAAACCTTGCATTGATGATCGTAATTCAGTACAAATTTTAACCTGTTATTACTAAAACTAACGGTGCGGAGTAATTGATCATTTTTGACTGAAATTGATTGCGCCTTGCAGATATTACCCGTCATCACAAAGGTGACAATTAAAAAGAATATTTTATTTACCATATAGTTTATAAAAAAATTACCGGGTTACTATTTCGAAAATTAAAGATGCATCGAAAATAACTATTTTACAAAGAAGTATACTTGCCCAAAGTAATTTTGCTAATGTAAAAACTAAATCTTTCTTCTTACTGCGCAGGATTTGTATCTGCAAAGTTCAGCACAACGCTATTGTTTTGTGGCGTAATTCTAAAAGCCGTTCCGTTATTTAATTTTAGAAAAGAACCTTGTACCGCTTTAATTGAATAATTCATTCCCTCAAATGAACAATTAACCTGCGAAGACTTTATTTCTTTAAAAGGCAATTTAGCATTATCGGCCGTAGTCAAATCAAGGAACCAATTATTTGATTTTCCGCCATCAACCTTCATGGCTATTTGTTTTTCATCAACGTCAATAATGAGTGTCCCTTCCATAGACTTCAATGGCCAGGTAATATGCAACTTACCGCGAATAGAATCAGTCACGATAGGATCACAGCCTTCCATAAAAACTTCTTTTCCGTTTACAATGGCTTTAAAACACAATCCTGCTATGGTGTCTGCAAAACACAAGACGGATATTTTATCCTAAAAATAACGCATATGCGTTAGTGTGTTAATTAAAATAGCGCAATTGAGTTATTGTTTTTGCTCAAAAATCAAATCACCTTTGAAATCAAGATTAAAGATTCCAGGAATTATCTCTGGCAATACCTTCTATTTCCTGCTGAATTAAAATCATTTAAATCCAAATATTTATTCTTGAAAACGATGCTGCATGACGCGACACAATTGAGCGTCGCTCTAACCTGCTAATAACACCAGAAACGCCTTGTGGCCACCCGAATTATACAATCTTGTATTAAAGAGGTTAAGTATAAATGCAAATTTTTTTTTAATTCATTCATTAATAAATTTTATTTATGATAACCAAATTTTCCACTGAAATAATTCGCTTCTTTGTACGGCAAAAGAACATTAAAAGGTCATTACTTTAACGATGTATTTCATGGCAAAAAAAAATGTACACGTTATTTCCAATTATTTTTAATATCGTGCTTTATAAGTGTATCTGCCAAAACACAAACCTTTCATACTGTTCCTAACCCAACTTCTACGGGTTCCTTCCAGATATTGGGCGCCGGCGGAGCTTTATCGGGGTATACCGGTACACCAATTGCGTTAAATAATAGTTTGGTATTGGAATACAATGCAAGCAATGTTAATCAGAATTACTTTGCGGGAACTCAAACGACAATTCAGTTAGCTACCTATGACGGAGGCGATAGCCTGCATTTAATTCCCAACCCCGACGGTGGCCTGGGAGTTTATTTTCAAAATGTTCAAATAGTATATAATGATACACTTTATTTTGGTTATATCAATTCTTCAGGCATATTACAACTAGCAACATTTGCAGGCGATTCCATTAAGCTTTATCCTAACCCGGACGCATCAACTAACGGTGAAGCAGGCTCATTCCGGGTTTTCAGAAATTCGTTATATGGATTATATAATAATGCGGCAGGGGTTTTTCAGTTTGCTAAAGTTACACCTTCAGGGCTTTCACTCATTCCTAATCCCGATAACAGCATTTATGGTTTTGTTAATGACTTCGCAGTTATCTATAACGACAGAATTTGCGCCCGTTATGTAAACGCAGCCGGAGTGGCTGTTTTAGCAACCTACGATGGGAACCAGTGGACCATGTGGTCAAATCCCGACAATACGAATTATGGCTTCCAGGCCATTTTTCCGATTGAATTCAACAACAAGTTATACATTCAGTATTACAGTGCCGCTAACCAGTTTCAAATCATGGAATGGGACGGAACCAACAACCCAACTTTAATTGCCAATCCAGACAATGCCAGTGTCGTTAACGGTGGCTATGAAGGATACCCCATCATTTTTAAAGACACGCTATTTTTTAATTATTATGGTGCAAATTATACCCACCAGTTAGCCAAACTTGACGGCGCATCAATTTCACTCGTGCCTAGCCCCGAGGCTTACAACTGGTATAATGGTTTCATCAACTCACCGATAATTTACAATAATAACCTCTACATTAACTATCATGCCCTTGACGGTTTTGAGCATCTTGCGGAATATGTGCAAGGGTCGAACAGCCTGCAAGTATTGCCAAATCCGGATGGCGGAAACGGAGACCAGGGTCAGTCAATTATCTATAATAACATCCTTTATTTTCAATATTAAAAATGTTTCCAGCGTATCCCAGTTGGCCTATATCTACTGCCAGGCAACACCGTAACGTTATTGCCTAATCCCTCGGGAGCTTATAATAGTATCGGAAACACCAATGGCTACGTGGGTTATCCTTATATTTGGAATAATTTATTGTACCTGCAGTTTGAAGGCATTCCATATGGAAACGCCGGTAACCTTGTAATTTATAATCCCGGCGCTTTACCGGTTACGTTTACAAGTTTTAATGGAAAATTAAATGGCGATGAGGCGATGCTGACATGGAGCACGGCAAGCGAATTTAATAACAAGGGATTTGAGGTTGAAAAAAGTGGAGACGGAAAATATTTTATAGATATTGGATTTGTAGCAGGTAATGGTAATTCATCGCTGGCGAATACTTACAATTTTACTGACATGAAAGTTTTGAGTGGGCACAACTATTACAGGTTGAAGCAAGTTGATACTGACGGGAACTTCAACTATTCATCAACGATTCGTCTTGATTTTTCGCAATTTTCCTGGGCTATTTTTGGCAACCCAATATCAGCTAACAGTTGGGTACAGTTGCAACTTGCCAAACAATCAAATATCACATTGCAAGTTTATACCGCCAATGGTAAACTATTAAAAAACATTAATAAAGGAACGCTTTCTTCGGGCACCTACAGTATCCCGTTAGATTTACGGAGTGTCCCTTCGGGCTTATACGTTGTAAAACTTGTGTTGGACAACCAGGTCTTTTCCAAAGGAGTGGTAAAATAGAAGTACACTTGTGCAAACTACAAGAACCTCCGCCCAACGGGGGTTTTTCGTTTGTATAGATCGAGTAAGAAAAATAATAAGTTATGTCACAATTTTTTCAATCTTACAAGTTCCTTCTTTAATCTATCTACCTTATCAATTCTTATCATACTTCCCTGTGCGAATTACTTTAATCATTAAAAAAACTTAAACTATTATGAAAAAATTTTTTGTCTTTTCTGCACTTGTTGTACTGGCAGCGTGTAATTCCAATGAGTCCACAAAAACAGATGCCACAGCGGATTCTGTTAAACCAGCGGCGGCAGGAAACTATGCCTGCTATTAAATCTCCTTATCCAATTGGTTATTCCTCCGATTTTGAAAAGGATGATCCAAAAAATGCAGAAACCCTTTTAGCTCTCTGGAAAGCATGGGACAATGGTGATTTAGCTGCTGCAAAAGATATGTTTGCAGATAGTGTGGAATTGTATTTTCTGATGGTTCCAGTATGCATTCCACCAGGGACAGTGTAATTGCGGAGCTCAAAAATTCAGAAGCACTTTTGCAAGCTCAGTAAGCAGTGTAGATGCTGTGATGGCTTCAAAAAGCGTTGACAAGAATGAACATTGGGTGCTCATTTGGGGAAAGGAAGTCGAATACTGATAAAAAAGGAAAAGTCGATTCATCTTATTTACAGGAAACCTGGAGATTTAATAAAGATGGCAAGGCCAACTTTATGTTCAATACAGGCGGACAAGCGGCTCCTCCTAAAAAATAATTTTAAGATTAAGGCCCCGTTTACCGGGGCTTTTTTATTTATCGTTCTGATACTTAGGATTTTTAAATTAAACTAACCTAAACGAATACATTTTTTTATGCAGTCTCACTTCTAAAAATTATAGTCCATGATCTTTTAAGGCAGTAATAAAATTTTTATTTTTTCCGTCTTACAGCATTACGATTAAATGTCAAATGTCCTTCTTTATCTGCTTTCTTGTTTTTCAATAAAATATTATCAACATAAATTGAATAAGATTTTCCCGGATAAGATTGTGAATTGTATAGGTTATATGACCGTTGCATCCTTTTGAGATTTGTTCCCAAATAAATGTCTTTGAGTTGCATTCAGTAATTGTGAGATCAAGATGTTTTACATGATTTGTTTTTGCCTTTAAAGAAAAACTGATCGTTGTTCTTTATTAAAATACAGTAAGGTATTCGCGGTTGAGAAAAAACCAAAATCATTTTTCTGCACCGACTAGTAAATTGTTTATTGGAAATGGTATAGAGATTTGTATCAAGTCCAATGAGCAATCTTTCTCCCCTGTAATTATAATTCAATCTTGAACCGGAAATTTCTTCGTGTAATATGGGGATTTAAATAAAACCTGTTATACATTGGGTTGAATCCATAAATAGCCTGGTACAAACCAACCACAGCAAGACTGTTTCCTGATAGAATATCATCGCCCTGGCCATCCTGTTTCTTGCGTGAATAACGCTGAAATGCCAATCCATCAATACTATCCTGTAGCAGAATATTTTTTACATAATGCAAGGCAAGCTCGGGTTTATAAGAAGCATAGGCAGCAACGGCCACGCTTCCCCATGATAAAAAGATGTCGCCATTTTCATAATAGGGAAACGGAAACTGGTAATCCAGTCCTTCATCCCTTTTATAAGGAAACATACTTATTGGCCAGAAGAACAAATGTTCTTTTTGCATCTCCGTTTCTATTTGATCTAAGATTGAATTGCGACGGGTGGTATCGTCGCAGATGCCATAAGCTATCGCCATAAAATTTACAGGAGTAACCAGGTTATCACCATGCATGGAATTATCCTTATCCCGCCAGTAATCATAGTAACCTTTTGCATCATCCCAAAAACCTCCATCGCGAATACTTTTATTAAAGCTGGCTTTAAGTTTCTTCGCATAGCCGGCATAGTAAGTTGCTTTTTCATTGTTACCCAATTGTTGTTCAATGCCTGACCATAAAGTCAGAGCATGATACAACTTTGCATTTACAAACGCATTTTCAAAAGATGCCCAGATGATATCTATCCAGTCGCTGCTTCTCTTCTCCGTATGGTTATCATTCATCATCTCAACAAGATGATTACCGTTAGTGTCACGCTTCAATATAAATTCTAATGCTCTTTCACAGGCAGCCTGCTGTGTTTTAACCCATGTCTTATCGCCGGTTTGATCGTACAACTCAGAAACGTTAGTAACAAAATCCGGATTTGAATCCATCAGGTAACCCCATTGTGCTTCGTAAAAACCTTTATCAGTAAACTGACCCTTCATCGCATCTTCATTCGTATATGCCCATCGCGGCCACACGCGACCGTTAGGTTTAATAGCATTGTCGCGATAAAAATCCAGGCATTGTTTATAACCATTAAGATAATGATCATCATTAATACCAAGTCCCATTTGGGCAATGTATTGTTCATGCAGGCAAATGGGCCCGTAAGGTGTATGCCAGCTGTTGCCGCCGAAATGTTTCGCATCAATAACACCCATGCGGGCAATTGTATTTAAAACGGCAGTAACCTGTTTGCCATTTACGCCTTTAAATTTTCCGCGGCCATATTTCTCTGCATAATCAAAATAAGAAAAGCTGATACTTTCGGAAGCGGTACCAGCTAACATTTTAAACGGCTGCCCATACATCAGTTTTCTTCCTGATAAAACGGCGACGGTGTGTTCCTGAATCATAACGGGGTATCATTTCTTTTTCCGAAACCGTTATACTATAAGCCAGCCTGTCTTCATTAGTCCGCGTATATTTCATTGCCACTTGCTTGCCCGGCGCATCTACCGAAATATTTAAACCATTATTGGTTGTACTGTTCCAGAAAGATGCTTCATTGGTATGATCGCCATACGTGCAAAGTTTTTCATTAAACAAATAAAACCAGGCAATACCACCAAAGCCCTGGAATGCGCCTTCCCATGTATTGATATTATTAAATTCTATAGCAGGAAAAGAAACGGATTCTACATTAAATGCTTTCGGACAATTTCTTGTGATGGTAAATTTTACACCCGTATCATTTACAATAAATTTCCAGTTTTCGTGTATCACAATTTTATCATCACCATAAGTAATATTATTAATGTCAACCCTATTACCTGCCACGCTAACTTTTGGTGAATTAATAAGTTGTAATGTTGAAAAAGTCTTATCAGCAGTTTTTATTTCGGAGTAGATACCCGTGGAGCCATAAATTACTTTTTGACCGTTGACCTCAAGATGAGAAACCTTGCATTGATGATCGTAATTCAGTACAAATTTTAACCTGTTATTACTAAAACTAACGGTGCGGAGTAATTGATCATTTTTTACTGAAATTGATTGCGCCTTGCAGATATTACCCGTCATCACAAAGGCGACAATTAAAAAGAATATTTTATTTACCATATAGTTTATAAAAAAATTACCGGGTTACTATTTCGAAAATTAAAGATGCATCGAAAATAACTATTTTACAAAGAAGTATACTTGCCCAAAGTAATTTTGCTAATGTAAAAACTAAATCTTTCTTCTTACTGCGCAGGATTTGTATCTGCAAAGTTCAGCACAACGCTATTGTTTTGTGGCGTAATTCTAAAAGCCGTTCCGTTATTTAATTTTAGAAAAGAACCTTGTACCGCTTTAATTGAATAATTCATTCCCTCAAATGAACAATTAACCTGCGAAGACTTTATTTCTTTAAAAGGCAATTTAGCATTATCGGCCGTTGTCAAATCAAGGAACCAATTATTTGATTTTCCGCCATCAACCTTCATGGCTATTTGTTTTTCATCAACGTCAATAATGAGTGTCCCTTCCATAGACTTCAATGGCCAGGTAATATGCAACTTACCGCGAATAGAATCAGTCACGATAGGATCACCCCCTTCCATCAAAACTTCTTTCCCGTTTACAATAGTTTTAAAACGCAAACCCGCAATTTTACCCGGCGCACTCCAGATATAACCATCAACAAAAGGCAATGTAAAAAAGGAACATTCATTAGAGGTTGCTTTCTGTGTTGTATAAATTGAAGGAAAATTTTCATTAAACAAATGAATATCACGAAAACGTAAAGTGCCATTCTCCCATAATAAATTCGCCCGAAAAAAACGACTGTCGAACCAAACTGTTTTACGATCACTTCCTTTCAAATCCTCTGTGACAGTGACTGATGTTGCAGGTGTAACTTTATAATGACTTTTAAACCATTCTCCTGATTGAGATAACGTCTCCACTTTTATTTTTTGTTCATCTCTTAAACGGGCAATCAGTGGCATTTGTATTTGGAATCCTTTCGCCATTGCATTCCACGTAAACGAATTTTCCTGCCCGGCCTGCGTATAGGCAAATGCCATACAACTTCCTTCAACAAATTGTTTAAAATACCAATTTACCCAGGTTGAATCTCCTCCTCCTTCAGGGTACACAGGTTCCAGTGTAATAACTCCCTGCCGGTTCGTTCCAAGACCATTATCATATTGACGAACAGGATCACTTCCGAGCATTCTGAAAATTGGGACTGGTGTTTGGTTTTGTTCCGTTTGCGCAGGCATATACGAATTTATTTTGCTTGGGTAATACGCCTGCCCCCAGTAGCCTCCCCACAAAGTATAGCCATCCGTTCCATATTGATCTTTGCAATTGCAGGAGGCAACAATGTGATATTTCTTATACATATAATTCAGCGTATACGCACCAATAAACCAGGAGCCAACAGACTTGGGATAGTAGCCAAATATTTTTTTAAAATCGTTCATATACACATCAACTAATTTCTCCCGCTCCTTTGGAGAATAGCCGGTTGAGAATCCAATGCTCGCCCGCCAGTCCCACGGGTAGCGGCCCCGCCATTGCATGCCGGCATTTTCGACCAATGGTTGTGGGATTTCCCACCACCCACCTATTTCAAAAGAATCTCGCGGAAGGCTCTTTAATAATTTTTGATAACGCGGATCAAGTAACGCATCATATTGTAACAAAAAAGTTCCGCCTAGTTTATATTGCCGCATGATGTCTACTTGCTTTACGACGGTCTCATATAATACCTGTTCGGTAACGGCACTATCTCTCGGCTCAAGTAAGCGAATGAAGTTGATAATGTTTACAATTTTTGGATGGGTATTTTCTTTTGATAACTGTTGAGCATTACTAACGGATGGGATAAACGCAGAAAGAAATGTTATACAAAGTGTAAGAAAAACCAGGAATGCTTTTTTGTTCATATCGCTCTCTTATGGAATCTTTTTTATTGTGATCAGCAGCCACTTTTAATTTGGCGTTGTTCGCAATAAAGTAATTAACTTATCTGATTCAGAACTGCCGGGCAACGCGGCCAATGCAAATATTGTACGTCTTTTTTGATTCGCGAAATAATATTGCTTACGATTGTAAACGGGAAGGAGTTACATTCGACCAACCGGACCACACTTATCCATTACTTACAATTGTATGCAAAGTTTTGGGAAAAGGTGTATGTGCCATTTATGTTTTTATTAGTATTGTCCCTTTCAATTGGGAAACCGTTGCTATTATAGGTGTATGACATCTCCCTGGTGAATAAGGTGCTTCCACTGCCGGTAGAATAATTGAGCGGGTTATTTTTGCTCAATGCGGTAATAATGGGTTCAGGGTCGTAATTGTTCCAGGCAAAATTAATAGTAAAAAATGGCCAGCCTTTAACACCGGCATAGGGCGTTGGCTTATCGTCATAAGCTGTAACAGTATAAATGGTAATATCTCTCGGGCCGGTTGTCCATTCATACGCCAACTGCGAAACATTGCCCTGATCATTGTACGAAATATTCAAATCGTATTCCCAGTCGCCAACAATATAGTCGGTTTGTTCGCCCACTTTTACCAATTGCTTTTTGTCATTATAAAAAAAGAAATAAGTGTAATAATTTGTTTTTAGTGTATCATCGATCGTTATGGAAACAGATGCCTTAGTCGGCAGTTCATTATAAACATTAGTAGCACTTTGATCGTATATCGTTATTATTTTACCGGTTTTGCCAGGTACGTTGGTGGGATAACTATAGGTAACCCCGCTGCCTGCTGTTGCGTACGTTCCAAGCGGGGCACTATACTGCAGTGTAGTGGCAGTTACCGAGGTTAGCAGCCCCTTATCATCATATTGGTAATCAAATTTTTTTTCGTTGCCGGTTAATAAATCAGTTTCGGATGTAAGAAGGCATTTCGCTCCGACAGTACCCGGCATTTGGTTAGGTGCGTTTTTTTTGCAGCCCATCAATGCCAGAACCAATAAGGTGACTAACGATGACAAAAATATTTTTTTCATTTTTCAATTATTTATGATGATGTGTTTATCCTGATTTTATTTTTTTGCCTCCAATGCCTCTAATCTTTTTTCAAGCAGGTCAATCGTTTCCTGTTGCTTTTTTATTAGTTTGCTTAGCTCCTGTGTAGCGGAAATATTAAGCGTGGTAAGTCCCTCATAATCGACGGTGCGGAAGTCATTTACTTCTTCACCGTATACAAAAATCTTATCGGCGTTTAATTCATTGCTGCTAATAATTACCTGGTTGGAAGAAGGAATGGAAACAATCTCAACTTCCTTCATACCTTCTTGTTCTCCCAACAATACTTTTAATTTTTTTGCAGTGCTGCTGATGTTGTGATCATTTGAAAAACTCAAAAGCCAGCCACCGGCTATTTTTTCAACCTTAGTTGTGAGCTGGTATACGTTCGGAATAAAATCAGTATGCTTTGAAACTACCTGAGGATACACTTTTTCAACTTCCTGCGCAATTACTTTTTTAAAATATTTATTGCCATACTTTACCCTGTCCTTCATAACATAGTCGGTAATCTGTAAGGCGTCGATTGTTTCCAAATCTTTTGCAGTGTTACTTATTCCAACAATACTTTTTATCCGTGCATCTGAATAAGCATCAAATTCGTTTGCTATTATTGCATTGGAAACTATTATAGAAGCTGCACTTTGACAGCCATTACAATCCAAAATTCCATTTGTAAATCCGCCTCTGTTAAAATAGGAATACGATGATGCTACGGAAACAAAATCAACTACATCCAAAGGGGCTCGCGGCGTACTGGTATTAATACCAACCCTGCCATGCCCATTATTCCGGGGCATTAAAATAATGTCGGTAGTAGCGCCGATATAGGTGGCTGAATTGGTTTGAAGAATCCCAACAGCATTTGTACCGTTACCAATAGCAAGGTCGTTAGTAGCAAAACCTGTAGCGCCAACGCTACCAATTTGTAACTTGTTGCTTGGGTTGGGTACGCCTGAACCAATACCCACATTTCCGTTATTAGTATTCATGATCAAGCTCCACCCGGCATTGTTTCCATATATACCAACCTGGTCAACATCTTTGGTTCCCAAAAATGCAAAAGCTGCCGAATTGGAAGGATTATTTAACCAAATGCCTGCAGTAGAAGAGCCGGATCCACTTCGTATTCTTATCCGGTCGGAGATATCCATTTTGTAAATCTGATCGGTAATACCCACTCCAACATTGCCAAAGCCATCGAGGTTAATAGTAGGTATTCCATTAGCGATAAGCCGAAACGTATGATTAGATACAGTTCCGATACTGGCAGAGACTCCGCCTACCCTTTCGGTTAAATTAATACCACCGGCACTTAAATGAGTAAATCCATCTGTATTATCAGGGGTTTGTATGGTAAGTTTGGAAATTGGTGTTATAGTGCCAATGCCCAGGTTACCGGTTCCGCTGGCTGGCATTAATGCAAAATCTTTGCTGGTGTACCAGATAGAAGCCGTATTGGTTTGTAAGAATGACATACCAGCAACTCCGTTGCCAATGGCCAAATCATTATTAAGGAAGCCGGGGGCAGTGCCAATCTCCAGTTTATTATTGGCCGGATTACCATTACCGATTCCAACGTTACCTCCATTGTTATTAAAAATATTGGTTCCATTAATGCTCCAGAAATTAGTGGGCGAACCTGTTGCAGATTGTATCCATCCGCTGCCATTATAAAACCAAAAAGTTTTGGTATTCGTGTCATACACCTTTAAACCTTCGGCCGGAGATACGATGGCATTTCTTTGCGCTGTTGTCATCCGCGGCATTAATAAACCCTTTGAGGTGGAGCTTACATCCAGCATAGCACTTGGATGAGGAGAAGCCCCTGTAGCATTAATGCCGATATTTTGGGCAACGAGATTAGAATTTGTAACCCAAATAATAAGAATTGAAAAGAATATTTTTTTCATAACACGATACATTCATTTATTAAAAACGTTTCTCAAAAAAATTAAAAGTGCCACTACATTTCCAAAGCATATTATTGGCTTTACATGGTTCGGTTATGATGTGAAACCAGCTACTTGTTTTGGCCTATTTTTAAATTATCTTTAGTGGATCAAATGTAGAATACTACAAATCCCGTAAAAAAGCCTAATCGCTGAATAACCGTTTTAATAGACGAATGAAACCGGAATTTTTAATTTTAAAGACACGAAATGGTTTGTAATATTTGATTAACCTTATACTTCTATCCTTTTACTTTAATGAAAATTCTTTTGTGAACAACTCTCAACAAATATTTACCTGTGTAATTGCTGATGATGACAAAATCGACAGGCTTACCACGTTATCATTTGCAAAACGTTATACCTTCTTAAATATAACCGGCTGTTTTGCTTCTGCAGGCGAAGTATTAGACCTGGCAAAAACATCTCGCCCCGATGTGTTGTTGCTGGATATTGAAATGCCCGGCATGAACGGACTGGAACTGCGGCAGGAACTGATGGATATTCCGGCCTGTATTTTTATTACATCCCATCCCGATTTTGCCGTAGAGAGTTTTGAATTACCGGTTTTGGATTTTTTGGTTAAACCCATAAAAGCGGAACGGTTTGAAAAAGCCATGCTCCGGTTGCAGGATTACCTAATCATAAAACAAAAAGCTGCATTACTTGATTTTACCCTGGGGGCGGACAGCGTGTTTATCAAAGACGGACATGAACAAATAAAAATACAATTGCGTGAGGTTTTGTATTTGGAAGCATTGAAAGATTATACAAGTATCGTTACTGCCGGGAGGAAATACTGTGTGTTGTCTTCTCTTGGCAATTTATTAAAGGAAAAAACATTCCAGGCGTTTATCCGCATACACCGCAGCTATGCAGTGCAAAAACATTTTATTAATAAGATAACTGCTAAAGAAGTGTTGGTAAATGATATTGTATTACCTGTTGGCAGAAGTTATAAAGACGTGTTAGTCGGGATAAAAGTAAGTCAATGATAAAAAAATTGTTCGCGCTGTTTTGTTTTCTCGGGTGCACTCAAACCTTTGCGCAAAGTTCGGGCGATCACGCTATTGATTCTATGTTGCATGTGTTGCCAACTTTAAAGGAAGATAGTAATAAGGTTAAATATATTGTGATGATGTCTCAGCAATACTATTATTCTTCGAGACTAAATGAAGGAATCGTCTATTTAAAAGAAGGTTTATCTCTTGCAGAAAAATTAAATTGGAAAAAAGGCATTGCGAAATGTAACAACAATCTCGGTTTATTTATAAGCGACACAGGTAACAATGTTCAGGCAAGGATATACTTTGAAAAGGCTTTGAAGATAAACGAAGAAATTACTGCCAAGGCCGATATCATTAATAACCTTAATAATATTGGCCGAAGTTACCAGCATGAAGCTGATTTTTCCAACGCAGTAAAGTATTTCTTCAACGCATTGAAAGTTGCAGAGGAAATCAAAAGTTATGAAAAAATGGCGCTGGTGGGTACAAATATTACAGCGACTTATTTTATGCAGGAAGACTATGAAAAAGCAGAGAAGTATGCTGAGATGACTTTGGAAAATGCTAAAATTGCCCGAACTCCATTTCATATCGGGAAGGCTTTGCAACAGCTCGGCGAAATATATCTTATAAAAAAAGACACCGCAAAGGCAGCGGAGTATTTTACTAAAGCAAAGGAAACTTACAGGGCAGCAGGCATTTTGCAAGGCGAGATTGAAGCTATGTCCAAAATCTCCAATTTAGAAAAACCGGAAGAAGCGCTGAAGACTCAACTGGAAATTCAAAATAAACTTGAATCCGATGGTTCTTTAGTGCTCATTAAAATAAATAATCTCAGTGATATTGGTACCACCTATTTTGAGCTTGCTAAATCGAAGTTTGACACCGCAAAAAGCGAATACCTTAAAAACGCGGAGAAGTACTTAAAAAAAGGACTTGCCTTAGCTGATGAAACTCAAAATACAGCGAGTGTAGCAGAGCTATTAACCCAGCTTAGCGGGGTAGAAGAAGATATGGGAAATTATAAATATGCCCTTGCCCTGAATAAAGAATATCATTCTATCAACGATTCGATTTTTTCGCAGGAAAGTAAAAATAAAATAGCTGCATTTGAAAGCAAGAAGACAGTTGATTTAAAAGATAAAGAAATACAAATTAACAAACTGGCTATTTCCAATCAGCAAAAAACACAGATCGGCTTAATTGCAGGACTTTGCCTGTTGGGAATTATTGGAGCACTGTTGCTGTGGCAAAATAAAACCCGCAAAAAAACCAACAGTACCTTGATGGTGCTGAACACGCGATTAGACGAAGCCAATAAATTAAAAGCAAAATTTTTTGCCATCCTCAGCCACGACCTGCGAAGCCCGATATCCAACCTGGTTAACTTTCTGCATCTGCAAAAAGAATCACCTGAATTACTTACTGCTGAAGAAACAGCGGCAAATCAACAAATAATAACCAATTCAGCGGACAATTTATTGGAAACTATGGAAGCTATGCTGCTATGGAGTAAGGGGCAGATGCAAAATTTTAAACCGCAAATAAAAATGGTATCGGTAAGCAGCTTATTTGATCATCTTCAGCAATTTTTTTCAGGAAATGAAAATATTGCCATTCATTATAACCAGCCGGCCGGCTTAATGGTTTCCACCGACGAAAACTATTTGCAGACAATCATGCACAACCTTACCTCGAATGCCATCAAGGCCCTGCAAAATACACCCGGTGGTACCATACAATGGCTGGCCCAACAGAACGGAAATAAAATATTATTATCGATAACGGACAATGGACCCGGTGTTAAAGATGAACAAGTGACAGCTTTAAATGACGATGCTGATGTGGTGAATGCTAAAACAGGTTTTGGCCTGCATATTATCCGGGATTTGGCAAAAGCAATACAGTGCAGTGTTTCCATGCAATCCTCCGCCGTCAAGGGAACAACTTTCGTTCTCTCAGTTTGATACCTAAATTATTGCGTGACTAAAAATATCCTGATATTTTTTAAGTTGTTTAATTTTTTAGAGACTTTATCCAAAACAACATTTGGGAAAGCAGTTAATAAAGTTATATTTTGCGAATAGCACATGCCACATAACAGACAGGATATGGCAAGGACAATAATTATTTTCATTGATAAATTGATTTTGGCAAATAATTGTACGAATAAAATTGTATAAAATCTTTATTGTATTTCTGTTTTTACGAAAGATTCTCAATCATCGTTCCTTTTCTATTATCACCATAAAAATATCATTCCTTTGCAACGGAATGTGGAAACAGGTTGTCATGTAAGAAAACAAATATGAAAATCCCGTTCATCGCGTTTACACTCCTCTTACTTGCGGCGGGATGTAAAAAAAATACCAACACTACTGCTTCTGGTAGCAGCTTTCCTAATGATATTGGCGATACATGGCACTATTTGGTTTATGATACTACAACTGTCAACAACGCAGTATCAGATACCACCGCGTACAATGTTGATGTAACTATTGTAGCAGACACGACGTTACCCGGGGGAATAATGGCTACGGTTTGGCAATATCAATATCCTGACTATATTGACACCAGCTTCGTTGTTCAAAAAGGTGATACGATAGAATTTCTTAATAATATCAATTTGCAATTGAAGAAGCAGTATATTTTTCCATTTAAAGTAAATTCTTCATGGCCCTATGCGATTTGTGACCTGGATAAAGTTACGGTTACAGAAAAAACATCTATTCAGGTGTTACAAAAAACTTTTGAAAATGCATTTCATCTCACGGGTAACGCCGGTTGTCCTGACGCAGTTTTTAGTATTGATGAATGGTTTGCAGACAATATCGGGATTGTCAAAAGTTATTACAATCCGATTGGTGAGTTAATACTGACAAAACATATTACGAATTGGCTGTTGATGAGTTACTCGCTGCGGCTAAAAATATGATTGAGTCATTGACAATTGGTTTCGTTCGAATACATCAATCCTTTCTCATTAACCTGCACTATCTCAAAGAATACGAAGGTAATGAACACAGCGCCTTGTTATTATCCTGCTACGTTGAAATAAGCTACATTGATTAGAAATTTCCTATAGAAATACCAGCATTTTGTAACCAGGATAAAAGAACGTTTAAATATTGAAGCTTTTCAATAGATAAGGCCCGATACAAAAACTAAAAGTTTATTTTTGATATTACAACGATGCATATGAAAAAACTGATCTTCATTCCTTTAATAATTGTTTTTGTTTGGAGCAGTGCCCATGCCCAACGTGTCCACACACCTTTCGACGCTTCCTGGAAGTTCCATCGCGGAGATGTCAGCAACGGCGAAAGTGTTGCATTGAACGACAAGAGCTGGCGTACGCTTGATCTGCCACACGACTGGAGTATCGAAGATTTGCCCGACCAATCTGATTCTGTTATCGGGCCCTTCTCCATCAGAAGCATTGGTGCTACTGCAACAGGTTATACAGTTGGCGGTATCGGCTGGTATCGCAAACACTTTACATTAAATAATACCACTAACAAAGAAGTGGTTATTTATTTCGATGGCGTGTATATGAACAGCGATGTATATATCAATGGCCAGCTACTTGGCAATCACCCCTACGGCTATACCCCATTTAGTTACAATATCACACCGTATCTCAAACAAGAAGGTGGCGAAAATATTCTTGCTGTGCGTGTGAGCAATGAAGGAAAAAACAGCCGGTGGTACAGCGGTTCGGGTATCTATCGTCATGTATGGCTTACCGTTATGCCCAGGCTGCATATAGCGCCCTGGGGTGTTTATATAACGACACCCGGGGTAACTGATAAATCTGCAACTATCAACGTCGCAACGAAACTCATCAGTGATGAAATGAATCCTAAAGAAATAATAGTACATACCCGCATATTTGATGCAAAAAAGACGCTAATAGCTGAAGGCAAAAATAAAATTACCAATGGAGGTATCCATTCTGGTTCGCAGCAAAGCGATGGCCAGCAAACCTTCCAGGTCGCTAATCCTCATCTCTGGTCGCCAAATGCACCTTATCTCTACCATATAGTTTCAGAAATTATTTCGAACGGGAAAGTAATCGATAACGAAACAAATAGCTTTGGTATCCGCTCCATCGAAATAACAGCGGATAAAGGCTTTTTGCTGAATGGCAAACCGATTTTGTTACGCGGTGGCTGTATGCATCACGATGATGGTCCGTTGGGTGCTGCTACCATAGACCGTGCGGAAATAAGAAGAGTGCAACTTTTAAAATCGTTTGGTTTTAATGCCGTGCGTACCAGTCACAATCCTCCGTCTCAACAATTTCTTGATGCATGCGACAGCATTGGTATCATCGTAATTGATGAGGCATTCGACCAATGGGAACGCGAAAAAAATCCGCAGGATTATCATCTCTATTTCGATACCTGCTGGCAAAGAGATATTGCGTCTATGGTGCTGCGTGACCGTAACCATCCTGCCGTAGTTTTCTGGAGCGTTGGCAACGAGATAAATGAACGGGCAGATTCTTCGGGTCTTGTTATTGAAAAAAAATTATGCGATGAAATAAAAACGCTTGATGCTACCAGGCCCGTAACAGAAGCTATTTGTCACTTTTGGGATCATGCCGGCTATAAATGGGATACCACCGCAGCTGCTTTCGCATTGCTCGATGTAGGAGGATATAACTACTTGTGGCAGGAATATGAAAGCGATCATGCGAAATATCCCAGGCGCATTATGATGGGAACCGAGAGTTATCCGCTTGAAGCTTTTGAGAACTGGCAGCAGGTAGAAAAACATCCTTATGTAATTGGTGATTTTGTATGGACTTCGATGGATTACCTTGGCGAAACCGGCATCGGGCATACAGGACTCGACAGCACTCCCGGTTTCCAATTACAAAAATTTCCATGGTTCATTGCCTATTGTGGAGATATCGATTTAACGGGTGGCAAAAAACCACAGTCCTACTATCGCGATGTGGTATGGGGACGCAGTAAGATAGCGATGCTGGTGCATACACCCATTCCTGAAGGCCATAAAGAAGCGGTAAGCGCCTGGGGCTGGCCCGATGAAGAACCATCCTATACTTTTCCTGGCGATGAAGGCAAGACCATGCAAGTGCATGTGTACACCACCTGCCCAACCGTTCGACTACAGTTGAATGGTAAAACTATTGGTGAAGAAAATGCATCTGCGCAAACGAAACTTACTGCTACTTTCAATATTGTTTATCAACCTGGAATCCTTAAAGCCATTGCGTTGCAAAATGGCGTCCCTGTTGATTCTGTAATACTACAAACAGCCGGAAGATCTGCACAAATAAGGCTCACCGCAGATCGTAAGACTATACATTCTGATCGTAACGATCTAAGTTATGTTACCGTGGAAATTGTTGATGGAAATGGACACCTTGTTCCGGATGCCGTAATACCTCTTGATTTCACAATTAAAGGGGCAGGGGAAATTATTGCAGCAGCTAATGCCAATCCTGCGGATATGGAAAGTTTCCAACAGCCGCACCACCAAACGTTCCGTGGAAAATGTTTGATCATTGTGCGACCTAACGGTAAAGCAGGAACGATATCGCTAAAAGCAAATGGCAAAGGATTAAAGAGCAATGAACTGGTGATTAAAACTAATTAAACCAGCCTCCCGGGAACGCTCAATTCAACCATTTATTTTCGGGCATGCATCTTAACATCCAGTAATTTCATAAAATACCCTCCTACTACACTTCGTGCCTGGAAACCTACTTTTTTACCATTTGTTGTCTCATGCCAGTCGCTCAAAGGGACCCGTGTAGGCGTTTCCGTTACATATTTATAAATGGGATCAATTAATGCTTCAAAGTCGTGGTGATTTTGAGCAAGCGTAGCTGTCCACATGATCCAGTCGCTTTTGGTATATGTTTTACGACTGTCGAGCGGTAAGCCAAATTCATTTTGTTTCGTGAGATAGTATTTTATTTCCTTTTCGTAAACCTCTTTTGGAAAAAGATGGAGGTCCAGCACAATATCCCACACCATATTGTACTTCTGGCTCCAGCTATCTGTTCTATCAAACGTTAGTGCATAATGGTCGCCTTCATCATCCATTTTCATCCAGCGCAACGCCAAGCTCCTTGCCGTGTCCATGTATTTTTGTTCAACTGTTTTCATCCCTTGCATACCAGCCAGCATTCCATAGCAACCGATACCTTCAATGGCTTTCACCGAAAGGTTGGCATTGCGTGCCAGGTGCCCGGCAAAATCATCGGTACATAATTGATTAGCGGGATCGAAACCTTCTTTCATTAAATAGTTAGTCCATGTTGTCAATGTTTTCCAATGTTTCTTCGCATAGGCTGCATTCCCTTCTGCTTTGCAAATTGCAGCAGTAAGTATTACCATGTTGCCAGATTCTTCCACAGGCATTCCTTCGCCGTAAGTTTGTCCGTTAGCAATTGGATACGTTCCCAGGTCATGTGCTGCGAATGGATTGGTCCATTTACCACTTTCGCTGAAATAAAATATTCCATTCAGCATGCCTTCCATTAATTTGGGATTATAAGCAAGAAATAAAGGGGCGGATGGATAAGTTACATCGACAGTATTAACCGAGCCGTTGCTAAAATTTTCCTTTGACAAGAATAACATTTCTCCCTGCGGGCTTTGTAGCAATTTATGTGCGGCTATGCTTTGCCGGTAGGCAACAATGCAAAGATCAGCGTAGGTTGTTCCGCCTGCAGTTACAAGATCGTTATACAATTTTTTATTCCAGGCATCGCATTGTTGCATAACCGCCTTATAATCCACCGCGGCCTTTGCCATTTGCTTTTCAATAGTTTCTTTCCCGCTCCTGTTCCACCACGGCCGAAGGTTGGTGTGAAAATATTGTAAAGAGTAGATATCATCATATGCCAGTATAAAATATTGTTCTTTTGCCTGGCCCCCTACTTTACCCATTTTTATTGATGTATTTAAAACAAGATCAGTATCACTGCCTGGGTTAGACGCCATTTTGCCTTCAATAAATGAAGCCGCTGCCTGTGAAGCGTCGCTAATATATTGAGAAGCATTAACCGAAGCAGGCACCCCCACATACATATAACCCCAGTCAATCCGCACATCATCACCTTTCTTTTGTAAAATCGGTTGTGCTTTGGTACCGGCTCTTAAAATATTTAACTGTGATGAAGTATATTTTTTGGTCACCACTTCCTCTGATGATGTATTGACGGCAATATTGGTTGAGGCACCCAAATAAATTTGTACATCATGACTTGCATGATCCATTGATTTTACCGCATATGTAATATAAGAAACAGGTCTCGCCAGGATATCAATATTCTTAATTAACAGAGGAGAGGTAAAAGTAATAACAGCATCTACCGGCCCGCAGGCAAAATCGTAAATTGTCTGCGTGGCATTCATGGTAATATTTTTTTGCTGAGCCGCAGTTTCCTGCGTTTCTCCATTACCGTTACCTATAATGCGGTAAGTAGTTCCATCCACTTTTATTAAACCTGTTAATTGCTGATTATGTCCAGTCCAGTGTTTGGTAGGAGCTGCATTTAATGTATCCGTCATCGACCAGATGCTGAAATACGGATCATGAGTTATCAACGGATAAGCCGGTGCTTTATGCACCTGTGCGAATAATGTTGAACAACAGAATAGGCAAATAATTACTTGTATCGATTTCAATCGTTTCATGTAAAATGGTTTAGTTCATTGATGTTTTTATCAATCGTAAATGTTGGGGTATAAAGTAAGGGCAAAAAAATGAATTTAGGTTATATGATTTGATGGGATGGTGCGTGATGAACTGCTTGCTTGTAATAGCAATATTCCAAAAATCACGCGATATGCAAGTTCAGGAAATGAGTGCAAGCGAAATTTAAATCGTTTGAAGAACGCGGGAGTTTTAGGCCCGTAGTAACTAATGTTCCCCCTTGAATTAATCCGTTTTTGTAATGGTTATGTTTGCAAAATCTCCGCCGGAAGTATCTGCAACATAGAATCCCACGGAGCCACTTCTAACCTGGGTTACCTTTTCCACTGCAAGGCTCGGTTCTTTATTTCCATTGATACAGACTTTAACGGTGGAATCTTTTATTTCGATACGCATCCGGATCCATGAATCAGGATCAGGCGCCGGCTCTATTGCATGTTCATATTTGCCAGGAGATTTGCCCCGTAATATTTGCCATGTAAAGGCAGGTAGCGATATGTATTGAATATCCCTGCTTTTCAAAACCGGGTCATCCTGTTGAAATTGAAACGGGCGAAGATAAATCGCATCAAATGTTGAATCGTTTATGCCATGAAATGCAATGCCTACAAAACTATGTTGTTGTATGTCAGCACCTCTTACATCAAATTCTAAAATTCCGTTTGAAACTTCAATACCTTTTAGCCATACAATACCTTCGCCATAGTCCTGGCTTAGCCTGATTCCCTGGTAGCCTTTTTCATTAATAATGCTGAGGTCCCGGTTGATAACGGTAAGGCCTTTGTGCTTCGCCAATTTGTGAAGATCAATTTTTGAACGCTTTTGTGAAAATGATGATGCTGTAAAAAACAATAACGTAGCTGATGTAATTAAATAACAGAATTTCATATCGCGGTTGTTTAAAGCAGGAAATTACAAATTAGCAATTACGCTTGTGGTACCGTTAGTCAAATTAGATACCTGTACTTTATTTACATTCGTAATTGCCCAAAAGAAAGTATAAATGGTCGTTTGTTGATCGCTTACAACAGCATGTGGTTTATATTTTCTACGGCTATTGAGCTATACAGGCGCAAGGATTTGGCCTATGTTGGGTGTCCCTTCTTTCAAATTTCAAGCATTGCAAAGACAAAAAGAGGCCGTCGAAGTTGTGCGGGCTTATTTTTGTGGAGCTATGTTGAGAACACCAACACCTGCATTACTATTTTGCAAACATCCGGGAAACAAAAAAACCCTATAAAAATTATAGGGCTTTTACCAATACTAGCTATGATTCGCATTTGCCTAAAGCGATCTTTAAATAAACGTTTCCGGTTAAAAAATATTTTACTTGAAATAAAATTACAAATCCAATTCCGGGAAAGATGAAAACTGAAAATTTACCGGCTGTTGTTGGAGCACCCTCATTGTTCTTTCTTATACACTATTCCAGTAGCTCAACTATGCGATTACCGGATGCTAACAGCAGCATGCGCTTAATATTTTCTTCGATTATGGCTTTATGCAGGCACAGGTATTGCCAACCTATATAAGCCAACTCCGACACTCTTGGCCAGATGACTTTTTTATATGCCTGGACTAAGGCGGGTGCTTGTGCTTCTTTCTCAAATGCCAAGCTCTGAGGCGAATGTCTGTCCGAAGGAGGGAAATTTTTTAGCAAGGACAAAAAGCAGGGTTGTCTTTTATATAAAAAAATAAAAATTGTTAGCCGAAGCTAATGGCGGATCTATTATCTAAAGTGTTTGAAAAATAAAAACCTAATGAATTTTTATACTTTTGATTGGTACGAAAATCAGAGAAGCTTACGTTAGCGGTTCGGGCTATTGCCTTAGTTTCTCTGCAAAACCCGTTGTCTATCGGGTTCTAATTATTTTTTTTATCTACATATTCTAAAATGTCGCCCGGCTGGCAATTCAACACTTCGCAAACGGCTTCCAATGTACTAAAACGGATGGCTTTTGCTTTTCCTGTTTTTAAAATGGAAAGATTTGACAGTGTTAATCCAACTTTTTCGGAAAGCTCATTCAGAGACATCTTACGCTTTGCCATCATTACGTCTAAGTTTACTATTATCGGCATAAGCTATATAGTTAAGTCGTTTTCTTTTTGAATTTCTATTCCTCTTTTTATAATTTGCACAATTAGAAAAAGTATAACCGACATAAAAAGCCAAACATCTGCACCTGCTATGTGCAACGATTGCAAGTCTGCTGATTTCACACCTTGTTTCGTCAACCACACGGAATACTCAAACCCGGAGTAAGAGAACAGGCCAATACCTAAAGCCAAATAAGATTGGTTAATAATAAAGCGTCTTAATTCCATACTGAAAGGTTGGGAAATCTTTAGCTTTTTGTCTGTAAATAGTTTTACAATAAGGTAAAACATTATTGCTTTCAACACCGCTACAATAATCATTATCAAAGTGACGACAATAAAATGTCCCTCGTCAAATTTGTAAAGGCTTGATAAATATTCATTTCCTTCCCAAAAATTTTCAACCCCAAGTGGGTTTATGAACAATGTAATAAAAGTATTGACAGCAATGCCACCAGCTTCAATACATAGTCCAATAAAGATAATCCATGAAAGTATTTGCAGCACTTTCAAAATCTGGTTGGTTGTGATTTTAATTTCCATAATAATTTGTCAGCTTAAATTATAATGCAAATATCAGTAAAATATTATTGATAAACAATAAATTTATTTTGAAACATGATAAACAAAGTTTAAACTCACAACTATCACATTTTTGATGGCTTATTACTGTTGTTGGTGATGCCAGACTAAAAAGCCAACGCTCCAAACACCCACAAGGGCACTTAATTGAATTGGTTCAATGGTACAATGAGAATGTATGTAAAGTATAAATATTGAGTTACAAACTCAGTACAGCAGTTCTTTTATTATTTAGAACATTCTCCGGGTAGCCGGGGGCAGCAGTTGAACTTTCATCCGCATAGCCTGTCCCGACTCTTCGGGATACACTGCATCGTTAGTGGTGGTGGTATTGATAAAGAACAAGGGCTGGAAAGAAGCCCCGAAAGCAAAGAATAAATTTTTGTTTCCCACTAAAGCAGTGCAGCCGGTTTACCGGGCATACTTCTTAAAGCAGTTGGAATGGTCTCATCGCCATCGATGTGGGAAAACAATGCAAGCAACAAGAGCAAGTATGTATTTACTAACCTGGTTCCCGGCGGGCAATACTGGGTAAGGGTGGCAGCGGTTGGCAGTAAAGACCAGGTTGCCTACAGCAATGTGGCTACACAGTTTGCACAGTAACATGGTAAGTTAAAAAAGCTGCATCCCCTGCGGTGCAGCCTTTTTTTATGCTTCAGAAAAAAAATTACATCAACATATAATATCGTTTAACATTCGCCGTTATATGGCAATCAAAATTAATTATTCAAAAATTTTTTTTATGAGAAAACAAAAGAAATCCACTTTACCTCCCAAAGGATTTAAACCTCTCGACGAATCGGAATTAAGCGAAGATTGGTACTGAGCGATTATGTTATGGAAAAACTGCAATGCTCCGTAAATACCTATAAAGACCACGTTAAAAACAAGCTGCTTCCCGTGGGCAAGTTGGGTGCAAGAAAATATCATAACAAGGCCGATCTGCAACATTTAATGATAACCTTAAGAAGGCTCTCGCTCATTTTAATACCACCGGCAATGTTGTTTGCAGACTGGTTTGAAATTTTGAGCATAAATGGTGCAGGAACGTATGGGGGGTAAGGGTTACAAGGAGGTTTCCACACATTCAATAATCTTACTGGCTTCTGTATATATCTAATTTCATCTTTCACTAAAAAGAGCCATTCACCATTGTATTGTTATCATCCATTGCAATTATAATTTTAATCCTGTATTGATTGTATTACGCTTGTTCTTTTATTCCATCCAAATAACTATTGTGTATCGAATTTTAGATGTTATATTTTAAAACCGGCCATATGTTAAATTAATAAAGTGCACTGCTAATTCCGTAGAGTAGGTGTACCTTTGAAATTGTACTGCCACCAGCTACTTAATGTAAAAAATCTATCGAATTTAAATTTTAAATTTTCCCGCTTACTATCGTTATTATTCCCATGAAAAACCCTCTTTAACAGGAAAGTTTGAACCTCTGTTAACAACGATGACCTGGTAAAATTAATTGCTGAAAAAAACCTGCGCGGATGGCAGGTTTTTTTTATTGTATCCTCTACTAAAGTGGAGTAAATAATTCTACAGGTTTACCAAAGGGAGCGGGTTTTTATATTATTACTGCCCCCATATTTATTGGCAAAGTTTTGGGACTACAGCACCAGATTGTATTAACCATCTAAATCTTTTACGCATGCCATTTATTAAATCAACAATAATAAATGCTGAACCGGTAAACATTTATTATGAAGACCTGGGCAACGGTAAACCGGTGGTATTTATACACGGCTGGCCATTAAGCGGCGCCATGTGGGAATACCAGGTTACAGAATTAACCGGCCGGGGGTTTCGCTGTGTAACCTACGACCGGCGGGGTTTTGGCAAGTCTGACAAACCTTATTCAGGCTACGACTATGATACCATGGCCGGAGATTTAAAAACATTACTCGACGAACTGGATCTTGAAGACGTAACCCTGGTTGGCTTTTCGATGGGTGGCGGAGAAATTGCAAAATACTTTAAACATTATGGCGATGCGCACATTGCCAAAGTAGTGCTGGTAAGTAGTGTGCTGCCTTACATGCTTAAAGCAGACGACAACCCTGACGGCGTGCCGCAGGCAATATTTGACGACATTGCGAAAGGCATAAAAAACGACCGCCCGGCCTTTATGGAAAATTTTGCAAAGATTTTTTTTGGTGTTGCCACGGCGAAGCCCCCCATAAGTGATGCTTTTTTAGCTAATAATTTAGCCCGTGTAATGGAAGCCTCCCCTATTGCCACCCTTGAGTGTGTACATGCATTTGCGTCTACCGATTTCCGTGAGGACGTTGTAAAAATAAATGTACCCACATTGGTTATACATGGCGATGGAGATAAAATTGTTCCTATAAAGGCTACGGGAGAAAGAAGTGCTGAACTTATAAAAGACGCCAGCTTTATTATTTATCCCGATGCGGCGCATGGATTATGGTATACTGAGAAAGAGCAACTGAATAAAGATATTCTCGCCTTCATATTGTGTTAACCACCAAGGCTGCTAATTATTAACAGCCAATTTCTGCATACAGCTAAAGTCAATGCGGGCGCAAACAGGCAGTAAGGCGACTCGCGGGTTCGGTATCTGTGCTACTGAATAAAATAATGTACCGGCCTTAATAATATTACCGGGGGCATTCAAATTGAAAAGCTTTCTTTCTTATAGCAGTCCATTCCAGCATGGATTGTACTTTTTTTAGAAAGTCGCCTAATTCAAACGGCTTTTCCAGGTAGTCATCTGCATAGTAACTTTGGTAATTACTTAGCGTTACCGGGGATGCGGAAAATACAAGAATGCCCAAATGCCTGGTCTCAATATTTTTTCTTAAGCTTTTACATATTTCCCTGCCGTCTGCGTTTTCCAAAAATATATCCAGGATTAAAAGGTCTGGCTTATATTCCTGAATTTCCCTGCAAATATTATTTCCGCACACCAGTGTTTTAACGTGATAACCCTCCCGCTTAAGAAAAAACTTTAACACGTCAAGCAAATCAACAGAATCATCAACAATCAGAAGTTTTTTCATTGCACAACTTTTTATGGCTAATTAATGAAATAAATTCTTATTAAATAAGGTGCTGTTCATGTCCCGATTTTTTCTGTCTTCTTAATATCGCATTTAAAAAGCTAATGTCTTGCTTTATAAAATACACGCTCATTATTTTTTTAGCATCAATTAATACGTTACCATGTTACCTGGTAAGCCGCGTTTGCAAAGCGCCAGGCGCAGGGGTTTAATATAGTTTGATGGTACAAATATTTGTTTGGGTTTGAGAAACCTCAATTAACGGACAATGCTTATTTAATGTAACTACATAGGACTTCATTTCTTTATGTGAGCCGGGAAGGCTTCATGCTACACAATCCCTTTGCTGCGCTTCAACGCGGGTAGGCCTTCATGGTCAACAAAACCTTTCGAAATAGCAACTTTCCGCAAAATTGTCATTAATTATACATATTACCAAAATATTATATCTTTTTATTAATTAATTTGAATTTACCAGTACCTTAGTTTTATAATTTGTCATGCAATGGCAAACAATGAGAACCAGAGCCTCTCTGTTATTATTGTGGCAGTAATTTCAATATTGGCAATAATAATACTTGCATTGGTCTCATTCCTTACATGATAATTTTTTAGTCCCTATTCCCCTCTCTCCGCTTTAACGAGTACATTAATGTATAAGAAGATGGACTTAAAACTTTTTATAGGTTATTGTCTGATACTGATGGGCGTTGGTATGGCCATACTTTTATTCGTTCTTCTTTCCACGGTACATCCCCTACATTCAACTATGTTATTTGGCATGGGGTCTTTAGCTTTTCTTTCTTTTTTTTTCGGCTTGCTTATTTTATTAAAAAATGATTAAATCTATGTGTTATGATAATCGAAAATGATACTAAACTACTCCTGATTTTTATTGCTTTTATTAGTTTGGCGACACTGATTGTTACCTTAGTTTTTTTTAATTTTTGAATTTCGGGATTCTGTGAATGTGGGTCCTGATTGTGGGGGTCAAAGGTCAGATTAACCTCTGACCTTTTTATATTAAGCCGGGGGGCTCTATCAGCAAGATTTTTTAAAGGGAACACCGGCCACGCCACATATGTATTTGCGTCTAGTGTTTTCCGTGAGGACAGTGTAAAAATAAATGTACCCACACTTGTTATACATGGCGATGGAGATAAAATAGTTCCTATAAAAGCTACGGGAGAAAGAAGTGCTGAACTTATAAAAGACTTCAGTTTTATTATTTACACCGATGCGGCGCATAGGTTATGTATACTGAAAATGAACAACTGAATAAAGATATTCCTGGTTTTGTGTAACACTTTACGGCAATACCTATTATCGTATGCCAGCTAATGTATTTTCAATCGTAACCAACAATGTATTAATATCAAACGGTTTTTTTAAAACACCGTTTGCTTTTACCCGCTTTTCGATTATATCAATTTCGGCATTAGCTGAAAAAAGAATAACAGGTATGTGCATATAAGTAGCATTGGTTTTTATGAGATGAACAGCTTTTTCGCCGCCTATGGTGGGTATCCATAAATCCATTAAAATAACATGGGGATTTACCTCCGTAATATCTTTTATTATGTCATCGCAAAATAGTCTTGTCTGAACGGCATAGTTTTTTTGTTCCAAAATTATTTTGCAGACCATTAATATCTCAGGATCATCGTCTAAAATCAGGATACATTTCTTCATTGCGATAAGGGTATGGTAAAACAAAAAGTACTGCCTTTACCGGGCTCGCTTTCGGCCCATATTTTCCCATGATGACGCTGAACGATTTCATGAGAAATAAATAAACCGATGCCTAATCCCTGGAAATGCACAGCCCGCTGTTCTTCCCGGTAATAGCGTTCAAATATTTTACCGAGACTCTCCTTTCGAATGCCGATGCCGGAGTCTGTTATTGAAACTTTTACCGAACTGTCCTCCGTTGACAAATGTATAAATACCTCTTTTGATTTGGGAGAATATTTAACCGCGTTGCTTAGCAGATTTATAACTACCTGCCCTAACCTGTTTTTATCGCCGGTTACCGGTTCTTTTATTTCACCTGATAATTTTATGAGATGAACAGAAGATGCATATTGCACCTGCTCCATAACTTCGGCGATCATCTCATTAAAATCAAAGACAGTTATCCGGAGATCCAGTTTTCCATTTTGTATTTTACTTACATCCATTAACTCACCAATAAGATCATTAAGCCGGTTAATAGATGCGCCGGCCTTTTGTGCAAATATCAAATCTTCATTATTCGTTTTAGCCATACCCATCTCCAGCAATTGTATGTAAGCTTTGGCGGTTGTAAGAGGAGTTTTCAGTTCATGGCTGGCAATACCTATAAACTCATCTTTTACCTGTTCTTTTGTTTTTTGCTCATGAATATCAATTGCAGCGCCCACCCAGGAAGTAACTTTTCCCTCATCGTTTAAAATAGCGGTTGCCTTGCTTAAATGCCAGCGATACATATTATCGCTTTTCCTTTTAAATAATATTTCCATCTTAAAATCTTCCCCGGTTTTTAGTGAATGGCTCCACGCTTTTTTTACCCTGTCCAACATGTCAAGTTTTACTGCCCGTTCCCACCCCCACCCGATTGCCTCGTCAAATGTCAGTCCAGAATAGTCAAGAAAAAACTGGTTAAAGTAATTTACAGCGCCATCAGCCGAAGCAGTGGAAGTGATTTGCGGAATATTTTCGAGTATTTTTTTAACATCGCTTAGATTCTTTCTTTCCAGTCTTTGTGCTTCTTTTCTTACCGTAATATCATCAAACGCAAGCAGTATCCAGTTGGCTCCATTCTCTTTTTGTACAGGCTGGGCATTAAAACGAATTGTGCGCATTCCCGCAGCCGGGAAAGTGTACGTAACCTCCCACTCAATGAACTTTTCATTTTCTTTCTGAATTTTTAAAAGCTGGCTGCGCAATCCCGGGATGTCCCATCCGTTATTCTGCAAATCGAATAAAACATTTCCTATTGTTTCTTCTTCAGTAAGCTGGAAATTTTTATAGAAAGATTTATTAGCGCTTTTTATTTTAAAATCGTTGCCAATTACCATCAGCGGCTCGTGTATCGTGGATACTATTGCTTCTGCGTATAGCCGTGCCTCGTTATACTGCTCATTGCGGTCATATAATTCCTGGTTTACGGTTATTAATTCTTCATTGGTACTTTGCAATTCTTCCTTACTCGTTTCAAGTTCTTCGTTCAGGCTCTGCAATTCTTCGCTGCCACTCAGCAGCTCTTCATTGGCGCTTTGCAATTCTTCGTTTACGGCCTCCTGTTCTTCCGTTATGCTTCGCATATCTTCCCGCACCTGCGAGAGATCTTTTTCTAAATGTTGTATGCGGGTATCTTTTTCGCTTTTAATATAAGCAGCAGTGTGCACTTCATCTCTTTCATGCAGACTGTCGGAAGTTGTGTCTTTAAAAAGAATCAGGAAGTATAGTTCAATTGAATTAAGCAAGGGAACTACCTCGATGCTAACTATCCGTTTCCCGTTATTAATTGGTATTCCTTGCTTAATAAAAGGCGTTTTAGTGCCTTTTGATTTCTGTAAGGCATTTCGAATTTCAAATGACAAACCTTCGCGGGCCATCTTAAGTACGTTTAAACTTGCTTTGCCGGGCGAGGGCTCCAGGAAATCGCCGGTTGATCCGCGAAATTGTACAATGTCGAACTGGTCATTTACAATTACTCCCGGTGGCGTGTATTTCGATAATAAAATATCGTCAGCATCTTTTTGAAAATCGTCCTTCTTCCTTTCAGTTAACTGCAAGCCATAGTCCTTATCTTTAAGCGTTTCTTCACGGCTTTCGGAAGTAACATTCATAAATCTACCGGGAAAAGATTTTCTTGTATAGAACTTATCCTTTAATCCAAATGGAAGAAAATATTCGGAAGAACTGCCCGTAGTTTCTGATTTACCGAGCCATAAATAACCCTTTGGATTAAGGGCGTAGTGAAAAATGGTAAATGCTTTTTTTTGTAAAAAGGGTTCGAGGTAAATAAGCACATTGCGGCAACTGATTAAATCAATCTTTGCAAAAGGCGGATCCTTTAAAAAGTTATGCGTGGCAAAAACACACATATCTCTTATCGTCTTTTTCACCTGGTAACTTCCATTTGTTTTGGTAAAAAATTGTTTAATGCGCTCCTCACTTACACCTTCCATTTCACTTTTTTGATACACGCCCGACCTGGCTCTTGCAATTGATTTTTCTGATACATCTGTTGCAAATATTTGTATCCTGATATTGGAAATTTTATCGCTTAAATATTCGTGTATGCACATGCCGATAGAATAGGCTTCTTTACCTATCGAGCATCCCGCCACCCAGATGCGCAAAGGATTCACCGAAGATTTGTCTTTGATTAATTCCGGCAATACCGTATGGCATAAATGCTCAAAAATTTTAGGGTCACGAAAGAAAGACGTAACCGGAATCAGCACATCCTGGAATAAAATGTCCTGTTCGGTTTTGTTTTGTTTCAGGTAAGCCTGGTAATCGGCAATCCGTTCCAGCTTAAGAATTACCATGCGGCGCAGAATGCGCCTGCGGATGGTTGTTTGCTTATAATAGGTAAAATCAACGCCATTATTAAAACGAAGAATAGAAAGTACCTGTTTAAAACTTTCTTCCTCCGTTAGTTCTTTTGGTATAGCATGTTCGCTTGAAGGAAGTATATTATAAGTAGCGTTTAACTTCAGCAATTGTTTTGGCATTTCTTCGGGAGAAAGTATAAAATCAACCACCCCCGATTTAATTGCGCTTTGCGGCATGGCATCGTAACCGGCGCTGTCAGGGTCCTGTGCAAAAGTTATTCCACCATGGTCTTTTATTTCCTTTAGTCCTAACGTGCCGTCTGCACCATTGCCCGATAACACAACACCTATGGCATGGCTCTGGTGCACTTCTGCAAGGGACGAAAAGAAAATATCAATGGGCATATTTCTGTGTTCCTTTGAAGGCCGGGGACTCAATTGAAGAATTCCATCGGTTGCAACCAGCATTTTATTTGCAGGAATAATGTAGACATGATCAGGTTCTACCTTCACATTATCACTTATTTCATGAACAGGAATAATTGTTTCCCTTTGAAGAATATCCGGCAGGGAACTGCTATAATCGGGATGTAAATGCTGTACTAATATGTAGGCTATTCCGGAATGTTCGGGTATTGCTTTTATTAGTTTCTTGAAGGCTTCTAAACCTCCTGCTGATGCGCCTATACCTACAACCGGGAAAAGGTTTTTAGAAAGGATCTTGGTTTTATTTTTATCTGTTTTAGCCATGGGTTACTTACAAAAATTAACTTCTGATAGAATACGGAATAAATCGGGGTCTGAGCAAATATGTTATCAAAAAATAAAGCTTTCTTCAGCTTCGGTTTTTGAAACAATCTTTAAGGAGATTATTGACGGCCTTTAATATGTAATAGGAAGGTAGTCTTTAATTGATTCTGATAACACATATTTGTTAAATTAATATATAAGATAAACTAAACTTAATCTTAGATACAGTTTATAAATTGTGAAACCACATTTATAGACCCTGAAACTGATTACCGGGAATTATCTAAACCGTTAGGAGAACGTTACGTGATGAATATGTGACATGCACTTAGGGCATCCGGATAATCGTTTATATATTACCGTTATCAATATTCGTATTTAGCTAAATATCGCTTTAACTTCCAATCGTCAAATCTTCAATCTTCTCCTGACTCTAACAAAGCCATTTCTCTTTTTGATCATCTGACAGGCATTTTAATTATTCAGTAGATACGTGCCATTTAACTTAAAAGTCGGGTCAATGCCAATAGACGATAGAATAAGGCGCTATTATTATAAGACCGGTCTGACCTGCGGTACCGGCCGGGAATAGCTGTCAGACCAAAGGTCGGACAGCGGTTGTTTTGCAAACGGCGTTTAACCGGTCTGACCTTCGTTGCCGGCCGGATTAAAAAAATTCTTAATTTCCCTTTATGAATATTATTGCAGATGAAACCTATCATATTTATAACCAGGGAAACAATAAGGAAACTATCTTTTTAAAGAATGAAGATTATATTCAATTTCTTCGGCTTTTCAGAAAATTTGTTCTGCCCTTTAGTAAGGTACTCGCTTATTGTTTAATGCCAAATCATTTTCATTTTCTTATACATGCTACAAAAGATTCTGAAAAAATAAGAAGGATTAGAAATATTGATTTGTGTGAGCTATCCAATGGTTTTCGTTTACTGCAAAGTAATTATGCCACCTACTTTAATAAACATTATGAAAGGAGCGGATCTTTATTTCGCCAAAAAACAAAAGCTAAATCATTGACTGAAGGAGATATCCATTCCGGCTTTATAGCATTTCAATATATTCATCAAAACCCTTTAAAAGCAGGTTTAGTTACAAGAATGGAAAGCTGGCTTTATTCATCATTTGCCGACTATATGAAATTACGCCATGGTACTTTATGCGACCAGGAACTTGCTTTTCAGCTCATTGGTTTTGAAAAGGAAAATTTTGAAACAGAATCTTATAAATCAATAGATGAGAATTTAATTTTTAAAATTTTTAATTAGCTGCCAGACCGGACGGTCGGACAGCGATTCCGTGTAACAGGTCTGACCCACGGTGCCGACCGGGAATAGCTGGCAGTAAAAAAGAGGGGTGGACATAAATCCTCCCCTGATATAATCCAATATCCTATGAATAACCGATGAAACTCAATCTAATTGTATGCCAAATAATTTTAATTTGGGTATTGCGATAATTGCTCAATATTAGCGTGCGATTACCCAAATCGGGGAATTTTATGAATTATTTTGTAGGAATCTTTTTACAAAAATTATAGATTGGTTTCCCGAAACAAACACCAGGGTAGATTTAAAGAAATTGTAACCAGCTTTACCTCTTTATTCATCCGATTCGTAAATGGCCCCGTCATCGAACTGTTTTACCAATTTCATTTTCTTTACTTTAGATATAAAGTCCAGGCCAACCAGGTCGGGGTTTTCGCCATCGTTGAACCAAACGACATAGCAATGACGGTTGTTTAAAAAGTCAGTGATAGCGGCTTTGTTTTCTTTATGTGGTAAAAACTTTCCCTGCCTGCCGGTAAAAAAATAAATGGCGTCATTGGCATCGGAATAAATGGTGTAGCCTTTTTTAAATGGCAAAGAATCACGCTGAATAAATAACACGGTACGGGAATATCTCCACTGATCTTCAGTATAGCCAGGTATTCCCGCATCTTTTACACCATCCCATGTTTCATAATCAGCCGCCAGCTGGCCATATTGAAAACATAGAAAAATAACAGTACCCAATATGAAAATCCACTTCCTGCTTACACGGTTAATTTTTTTTGATAAGGCAACAATCCAGTTGCTGCAGCTCCATACCAGCGGGATAAACGCAGGACTTAAAAACCTGCTGTCTAAAGTTTCGAACCGTGAGATGCTTGCAATTATTATCATAAACGATACATACACTAATGCAAAACATGCTGCTATATTCTCATAATTTACCAGGCGCCTGCTTCGAATGAATTGCCATACGCAAATGAAAACAAGCGCACTAAATATAAAGAATGTAAGCAACGCGGCACCTGTATAGTTTCCATTGAAAAAGGGCAGCCAGTCATAAAATGCAGCACCAGCATCGTGCATGTTTGCCACTAACGGAGAGAATGATTTTTCGCGGATGCCCGTCATTGAGCCACCAACTAAATAATTACGGGTAAGATTAATAATTAAAAGAACAGAACTTATTAAACCGAATAAAACAATGCCTGTAATTTTTTTGCGCCAGGGCAATTTTGTATCACACAATAATAATATACCTCCCGTTGCAATAATGGTAATTCCGGCATAACGTGTTACGCAGGCGAGTGAAGTTATTATGGCTGCTGTAATTAAAACCTTGCGTTGATATGTTTGAAAATACCGGTGCATTGCCATTATAAAAAGCAATAGCAGTAAAATAAAAATTGTCTCCGACCATAGCATGGAATACACTTCCAGCAATCCCGGACTTAATACAATACAACTGAGTATTGCCGCTTTATACCATTTCGAGGTGTTTACAAATTTCCCGGTTATAACCCCCGAAAAATAAACAACAATGGCAAAAAGAACGGCATTTACCAAGGCACCAAATACAAGAGGCTGCAGGCCCGTTATGAACATGATCGCACTGAGAAAAAGAGGATACAACGCGGGAAATTCCACTAATGAATAATTTCGGTAATCAACCAGGCTGCAAGCTGATAATACATGTTGGGCAGTGGTTGTATATACTACACCATCGGGACAAAGGCCAATACCGCCATGCCTTGTGTAGAAAAATATTATAGTGAACCCCGCCAATGCGGCAATTAAGCTATCAATATTTTTTTTTAGCGTAGAAAGACGAAACATTTTGTTACAACAATGAAAGAAAATGTAATTTAAATTAAAGTAATTACCTGCAAACATTTTGCCGAAGGTCAATTAGAAGAGAGTACCTTTCTGGCAATTAACACAATCTGGCATGGTATTGCAGGCATGGTTGCCAAACAAATAAAATAGTATGAAAAAATTAATGGTTCTTGCTGTGCTGGTTTTTAGTGTAGCTCTTAATCAGCGGGCTGGTGCACAGTTGAGGGTAAATGTAAATCTCAATATAGGTAATCAACCGGACTGGGGCCCAACGGGATATGACCATGTGGATTATTATTATATGCCAGATATGGATGTATATTATAATGTGCCTCAACACCTCTTTATATATTCGGAAGGGGGCCAATGGAGATATGCCAGGTCATTGCCTCCGCGTTATAATGGATATAATCTCTATAATAGTTACAAAGTTGTAGTAAATAAGCCACGTCCCTATTTACATGCTGATGTTTATAGAAGAGAATATGGAAGGTATAAGGGAGGAAGCGGTCCTTCGCAGGTAGTTATTCGTGATAGTCGCGATGAAAAATATAAGAATCATTATAGGGATAACCGTGGTGACAATAATGGCAATCGGGGAAACAATGGCAATGGACGGTAATGGTAATGGACATGGTAACGACAACGCACATGGTAATGGCAACGCACATGGTAATGGCAATGGACATGGAAATGATAAAGGACATGGAAATGATAAGGGGCATAAAGGTCACGGTTAATGAATGCCTGAAGAAATAAACTAATAAAGAGGTTGCCGTTGGGTAACCTTTTTATATTTTAGGTATATATAAATCGGGGCAGAACACCCTTCGCCGCAGTTTTATAACATTCGTTTGCCAAATACCAGCAGACTAACATGATTGGTTAGACGAAAATAAGTACTGCCGGTTTTTTACTTCACAAACCCATGTCCCGTTTAAAAGAATACTGCAAATTTTAATTTGGCAAAGAATGGTGTTCCGGACGTAAAGTTTACATCGTCTACCGGTGCCGGTTCTCCTTTTAATCTCGATTCAACTTCAAACTGTTCTTCCCGCCATTTTACGTTAAAGAGATTTTGTATTTCAACTCCTACTTCATATTTATGCTTTGTATAGTAGGCGGTAAGATCATTTACAAAATATCCTTTTGCAATAAGAGAATTATCCTCATTGGCAGGGCGGTTCTTCATATACCGGTAACTAATGCCTCCGTTAAAACCATTGGCAAATTTAAAGTCAAGGCCGCCGGTGCTTGAAAGCGGAACAGACAAGGGAACATAGTCGCTTCCTTTGGGAGCTTGTATATCACGGGCTTTTGAAAGGTTTGCATCAACCACTCCAAAGAGCCATTTGTTAAACTGGTACCTTGCCGAAAAATCAATTCCCATTCTTCGCGTTTTATCGCTGGGTTCAAGTGTTCCGTCATCGCCATTATATACAAATTCCTGTTGCAGGTAAAGATACCATAGCGCCGTATTAATATATAAATGACTTACCGGTTTCCAGTTGATGCCAATATCGGTTCCATAAGCAGCAGGTAAAACCTCATGGCCATCATTTGCAACAACAACTTTGGCATCATTGGAATGAAATCCTTTTCCTGTTTTAAGATATACCTGCACGGTGGAATTGGCCGTGTATTCAACATTCAACTTAGGACTGACAATGGCTTTACTTCTTGATGGCATTTCAGGATTGAGCTTATCATCATAACTAAAATAAAGACAGTCGAACCTCATACCTCCGTTTAAAAGCCATTTGCCAAACCTCAGGTTTTCGTTTATGTAACCATTAGCCGACATTTCATCTATATTACCTAATTGAAGATATTCAAGCTCTTTATAGTTAATATCAGTATGAGAAAGCTCACTATTATAAATCTTATTCAATTGCCATCCAAGGCCCGCGGACGAAACCAGTTCCACGTTATTTTTAAACCATGCGTGGTGTGATATTTTACCGTTGTAGCCAAAAAGATCCCTGTCTTCGTGTTGCTTCATCCTGTCGCCATTTATACTATCAGCAGCAAAAAAAGTATCGTCATAGTGATGATCAAAATGATAGCGTGAGTAATACACCTGGTTTTCCATTGATAAGTCATCAGAAAGAGACGAATTGAGTTTTGCAATTATGTTAGCCCGGTTAGTATTGCCGCCCTGCACACTATCGACATAACCAAACCGGTCAATCAAACCTTCATCAACTGCTCTTTCAGGAATGCCACCTGAGGATCGCCATTTGCTGGTAAAGCTTGATAAAGTAATGGTGAGTTTTTGTTTGGAAGAAAGGTTAACGTTGTATTTGCCGAACAAGTTTATACGACCGAAATGTTGTGGAAAATCAAAAGGCCCGTCTGTGTAGGACCCTTCTCCCGCAAGGTAAGCGCTTTCTCCCCTGTGCTTTGCTTTATCGCTTAGCAGGTTGAACATACCCAAAATTCTCCCCGTATTAAATTGGCCGCCTTCTATCTTAACGGTACTTTTATCCAGCACATCGGCGGTATGAAAGGCAACATAACCGGCAGTGGTAAAATCTCCATGATCAGCATAGTAAGGTCCTTTACCGAATTCATAACGGGTAACCAACTCAGGAATTATAAAATGAAGATCGGAAAAGCCTTGCCCATGCGCCTGCGACACCAGGTTAACCGGCATATCATCCACCGAAACATTTACGTCTGTACCATGGTCCGCATCAAAGCCCCTGAAAAATATATGCTCCGCAATACCTCCCCCATGATGTTCGCCAAGAAATAATCCCGGCACAAGGCGCATTAAATCCTGCGATGAATTTACCGGGCGCAAGTGAAGATCAATGGCGCTCAAATTA
The DNA here is from genome assembly GCA_963792025.1 of uncultured Chitinophagaceae bacterium. GTDB lineage: Bacteria > Bacteroidota > Bacteroidia > Chitinophagales > Chitinophagaceae > Ginsengibacter. Next base: position 349,044 of record CAWBUS010000002.1, read on the forward strand.
TGTTGTGAATAAGTATTCATTTGTGGGGTTATAATAACCTCTTTCAAATCAACCGGACCTCTTTCGAGGTGTATAAAAGAAAAGTGATGTGTTAACTCAATGGCTTTTGAGCGATAACCAATCATTGAAATATTAACCAGGCAGCTATCACCCGTGAAGTCTATTTTAAAGTTGCCTTGTCCGTCTGTCGTGGTTACTCTGCCGCTTTTTATGGCTGTTACAGCAACGGATTCAAGAGGTTCATTTGTTTTTTGATCTGTTATTTTTCCACTGATTTTATTTTGGCTAAAGCCATTGACCGATGTAAATAATAGGTAAAGGAAAATTATAAGAATTTTCATTAGTAAATATGAATTTAAAAATATATGAATACGAATACGGCGCAACATCCATTACCGATGCACGCAACAGCTTCAGCTTTCAATCAATGAAAAAGCTGAAGTCTGAAATTTCGATTGTTATTAAGAAAACTAAATGAAAGGTAACGGCGGCGGCTGAAAGTATGAGCTGATGAATTCCTGCGACTTGCCATTGATATAATATGGACTGCCATGACTTATGACAGGAAGCAATGCAAAACCGATACGGATTACCTGTTGTAAAAGATAATCAGATTGGACATCTTTAGTGGTAGTTGTTTTACCGAATGGTTGTTGCTGATCTTCATCGGAAGCCAATTTTTTTTGGAGATAGCATTTTCCCTTGCAGCAACTTCCCGGAACTTTTCTGTTTATACAAATATTTTTAGCGATGTAATCTTTATTGATCTCATAACTGAATATGATAATCCATTTGCTGAAAGTCTGTATTCCAACAGTAATGAACATCAATATTGCAAAAATATATTTCAAACCAGGACACAAATTTATAATAATATCGGTTAAAAAGCTGGTTTATGACTAACTAATAAAACGAGATAGTGAATGGTAAAGGTTGCTTGTGTTTCACCAGGTTGTTTAGCATTAATTTTTTATCCAAAAACTTCTTTCAAATTTTGTATTTATAAGAAATGATTTCTAACTTGTTATTGTAAATATTCGATTGCATGTGCAGTATCGGGTTTGGTCCGAACAGAGAATATTACCACCTTAATAAAGTTGAATAATGAGTCTCTTCGTACGTTAGCTTGTAGGTGTTGTTGATCTGACTGTCTTCATTTGCGGTTCATTACCTGTCTTGTGTTCTCAGAAGGTTCTTCAATGTCGAACGTGAGTTATGGAACATATTTCTTCTTAAAAGTGTTTTTTTATTTATGGCCTTTCCTGAATCATCTACCCTTATAGTTTTGTGTGGCAAAACCGGCTCAGGTAAAACTTTGTTGCTGAAACATCTTGAAGAGTCGGGTTATCCAGTAATTAATTTAGAAAAGATTGCCTCTCATCGTGGCTTTGCGTTTGGCGGACTACTCTTATCCTGTTTTCCGCACTTTTTGAAATCGTCCTCTGAAAGCCTTGATTTTACTGGATTGAGTTTTGAAAATGAGTGTTGCGAGGCTATTTTTACGCATGTTTTTACGAAAATTAAAGAATAGATCAGGCAGCACTTCCATTCAGATAATATCTAAACAAAGAGGTAAATACAAGGTTTTAAAAACCCTTGGAAGCAGTAATAATGAACAAGAGATTCAAAAATTAGTTTTGCTTGCCAAGCAGGAAATGGGACGATTGAATGCCCAATCAAAATTATTCGTTTCGGAAAATGATTCTATTGTTGAACAAGTTTTTGAAGCCCTCGGTAATGGAAGTATCCAGACCGTTGGGCCGGAAATTATTTTTGGTAAAATATATGATAGCATTGGGTTCAATAAAATTAAAGAAGAGCTGTTCAGGCATTTGGTAATTGCACGCCTGGCCTTTCCTTTAAGTAAATTAAAAACGATAGAATACTTAGATCGCTTTCAAGGCGTAGTGCTTGATATAGATGCGATATACCGCTTTTTAGATAAGCTCAACAACCAGTTAAAAGAGCAGGTAGAACAAATTGCTTTCATGCATACCTTAAAAGTTTTAGGTGGAAAATCAGCATCGTTTTCTACGATATGACCACGCGGCAATATTTTAGCGGAATACCATTCAGTAATAATTGATCAAAAAATTCAGGCAAAAAACTAGAGAGCAATCTCGGCAATGATTTTCCTGTTGCGGCTGAAGCCGGATGTTTTCTTTGCGTTACAGAGGGGAATCTGTGGGGTTATTTTCAAAACAGGAGTGTAAATTTATAATAATTTTTTATAAATGCAACGATGTGAATAATTTTTTACAGAAGAGAAAAAAATAATGACATGGCTTTTTGATGTTAATAAAGACGTTTTGAATAAAATGAAATCCGAAGTTAAAAATAAAACTGTTCTTTGTCTTTCGCCGATGTTAGCCTTTCCGGCTTTTGTCCTTAGGTGTTATTTAAGTTTGTGATTTTTCTTAATTCCATATTTCATTCATCTCAGTCAATACAATAGGTGTACCGTCAGTAACAACAATAGTATGCTCGTGCTGAGCCATAAAACCTCCATTATTTCCAACCATTGTCCAACCATCATTTAGGGTCTTGGTATATGTTGATTTTGTTGATATAAATGTTTCAATGGCAACTACAGAATTTTTCTTAAACCTTGCCGGATTAAGGCGTTCCCTGTAATTAGCTATTTCATGTGGCTCTTCGTGGAGACTTCTTCCTATTCCGTGGCCTGTTAAATTTTTAATTACTCTATAACCTCTTTTCTTAGCTTCACTCTCCATTAAAAATCCAATGTCAGCAATGCGAACCCCACCTTTTACATTATATATTGCTTTATATAAAATTTGTTTCGAAGCTTCAATAAGTTTTTGATGTTGGTTTACATCCGGCCCCAGAACAAATGACCCTCCATTGTCCGACCAAAAGCCATCTAATTCCGCTGAAACGTCAATATTAACTAAATCACCTTCATCAAGTATTTTTTTATCAGATGGTATACCGTGGCAAAATTCATTATTTACGCTTATACAAGTCCAGCCAGGAAAACCGTAAGTTAAATATGGTGCTGATTTAGCACCTAAATCATTAAGGATTTGTCCGCCATAATTATCTAATTCCTTTGTTGTTATACCCGGCTTGGCAATTTTTCTCATTTCCCTTAAAGTGAGGGCAACTGCTTCGCTTGCCTTTTTCATACCGATTAATTCTGACTCTTTCGTTATTGACATATTTTGCTTTTTTTATAATTTCTAATTCGTTTAGCCTTAGCTGTTATATCTCTGAATTATCCCGGGTTTGCGCCTGTCCGCGGGGGCAGAAACTTGGGACACCTTTATTATTTAAGTATTCCGCTGATAACGGGGGCCTCTTTAGCCTTGTGATCCCTCTAAATTTGGAGGAATGGAAAGACTGGCTTGAACTAAACAAAATAACGAATACACCCCTTTTAGTTTCATTAATTCTTCTATCTTTATAACTTATAATCTGTGTTATTGTTTTTCAATTCTCTTAAACAATCTAAAATGAAATTAGCTAAATTTTTTTTTCTTGCCTCTGCGGCGATGCTGAGTGCAGTGTATTCTTTTGGTCAGACTGCTGATGAAATAATCAGTAAAAGTATTGATGCCGTCGGCGGTAAAGATTTAATCAGTAAAATCAACTCAATGTATACCGAAGCCACGGCGCAGATTATGGGAAACGACGCCCCGGTAGTTACTACCATATTAAACGGTAAAGGCTTCAGGAGCGAAACAGACTTCAATGGTTCTAAAATCATCCAGGCTTTTAACGAAAAAAACGGATGGAGCATTAACCCGATGGCCGGCAGCAACACGGCGCAGGCGTTGCCTGATGAACAATATAAGGCAGCCAAAGACCAGATGTATATTGGAGGGGAATTATTCAATTATGCCGGGAACGGAGGCAAGGCTGAATTGCTTGGGAAAGAGGGCAACCTGTATAAAATTAAAATAACAGGCGGCGATAGTTCAAGCGTTACCTATTTTATTGACCCTGCAACCTACCTTATTGCAAAAGCTGTGAAGGAAGGTGAGATGATGGGGCAGCCGGTAGAAATAACCATTTCTTTCTCTGATTACCAAAAAACTGATTTCGGTTATGTGATACCTCATAAAATTGATACAGATATGGGTGGAAATTTTTCTTTTTCCGCTACCATCAATAAAGTAGAAATAAACAAAGAGATTGATCCGAAAATTTTTGAAATGCCCCAATAGGGGTTCATTCCATATTATTAAAAACTTTTGGGAAGCTTATTGCGAAGTATTCTTAAATGGAGTATTGCATAACTTTCCAAAAGATAGGCAGACATTATGTATCCCACCGTATAAGTACCTGTTGGCATAGAATATAAGTAGTGATAGATTTGCAAGCTAAAAGAAATTTCGTGCGCAATCAACCGGAAGTACGTGAGCAAATGTTTAGGGTGATAGAGCAACAGCAACAAAGCGGCCTTAATGTTCTGGCGAGGTTTACACAGCACAGCGTTACAATCCCTAAAAACAACTTGTGTAACCCCAACGCATAAACGAACTTCGAATGGAAGGAAGTCAGGCGTCGGATATGTGCAAGTTACTTCGGTATCGGGGTTCCGGAGAGCCGCTTTTTTATTTAGAATATTCCTTATTTGCTGTAAACACGTGCTACAATACCTCCCGGGAAAGACTTTGCCTCAACCAGTTTCAGGTCCATCGGAAATTCAACACTGCTAAAAATCGGCAGCCCTTTACCTAACACCACAGGATGCGTATTCAAATGGTATTCATCAATAAGTCCTGTTGCTACCAGGCTCCGCATAAACCCGGCGCCTCCAAGAGCTACAATAGGTTTGCCGTCCCGTGACTTAAGTTCCTTTATCTCTTCAGCAAGATCACCTTCAAAAATCTTCGCCTCTGCCCAGGAAGCTGCAGCCGAAGATAGTTCTGTACCGGGCTTCACATTAATTCCTTTATAACCGCTTTTGGAAAATACTCCTTTTGGTATTTCGTTCATTGGTGCAGCAAACGGCCCTGTGGCGGTTGGCCAATAGGGCGCCATAGATTCAAACGATTTTCTGCCCATGATGATCAGCCCTGCATCGTAGCTTCGCTCAAGGCTCCAGGCTCTCGAAGTTTCATCCGAGCTTCTGAAAATCCAGTCAGTTTCTCCCTTAGGGCCGGCGACAAACCCATCAATAGTTATTGACATCTTCATAATTAGTTTACGCATAGTTGATTAATTTATTTCAAAACTAAGCACTCCTCTTAAAACAATAGCGGCCAAATGCGACATTCCAGGGGAGTAATTACGTCTTCGGCCCTTAATGCACCGGCGGGTTTACACAGCACAGCGTTACACTCGCTAAAAACGACCTATGTAACCCCGACGCATAAACGAAATTTGAATGGAAGGAGGTCAGGCGTCGGGTATGTGCAAGTTACTTCGGCATCGGGGTTCCCGGGAAAGAGTCGATGCGTGAAGATCTTATTAGCGACGGGATAGATTCGAACATCATTTATTTAGACTATGCAGGCTTTAGAACTTTTGATTCTATAAAAAGATTAAAAGAAATATTCGGGCAGGATTCGGTTACTATTATATCACAACAATTTCATAACGAAAGAGCCATTTACATTGCTTCAAGAGAAGGGATTAATGCTATAGGCTTTAATGCAAACGATGTAAGCGCTTCAATGGGTTTTAGAACATTGTTGCGGGAAAAGCTGGCCGGGGTAAAAGTATTTCTTGATTTTTGGTTTGGCAAAAAACCGAAATACCTGGGAAGCAGAATTATAATTCCTTCATAAGTGGTTGTGGTTTGGTAAAACCGGCATCGCTATTGTTATCTGCTTCGCAACAGGCAATTTTTAGAAAAACAAACCTATCGAAAAGTGGTTTGATTGGCAGGAGTACAAAAATTCGTTGGGATTTCATGAAGCAAAAAAATATTTGAATTCATATTATTAATCTTAACTACATTGTTGCTCAATCATTACTTAGACGAAATTTATGACTGCGGTTTCTCACAAATCAGGAAAGCCTGTGATAGGAATTATTGGAATCCTGGTATTGCTTTTTCTAATTTCATTAATTGGCTCAGGTTGGTTCCTTCGTCTTTTAGGATTAACCGCAATTAACGCCAGCATATTCTTTACATCGAGAATATTATACTGATTGTGTTTAGGTTTGCTATGTCTCTATTCAATTAAAATTGAAAAGCAAAATCTTTTACTATGGAAAGAAAGGAATTATAAAGTACTGGGTTACCTGTTATCCGCCATTATAATATTTCTTGTTTTGTTAGCGGGCATGGTTATTATCCAGGCAATTTTAACAGCAACTGGTTTAAATAAGCAAAGTAAAACGTTAAACGGAATCGCTATCATTTTAAGAGCAAACATGCCGTTACTGATATTTACTGCATTAACAGCCGGCGTTGTTGAAGAGCTTATTATGAGAGGTTACATACAACCGCGGTTGGAAATTATTTTTAAAAATCCTTATGCAGCTATTATCGTTTCTTCACTTTTGTTTGGCTTATTGCATTATAAATATGGAACGATTGCAAATGTAATTGGCCCCGTCTTTATAGGTTTTGTTTTTGCCATTTACTATTGGAAATTCAGGAACATAAAAGTTATTATTATCTGCCATTTCCTATGGGATGTAGCTTCGCTCTTACTAATAAAGCTACGTTAATCGATGTGGTCGTTACAATTATAATTCGTTACTTTAATACCCGATCACCCTTTCGATAGTTTATCAGTTATTATTAATTATCAAATTAATTTTCTTGTATGAAACAGGTGTTCCTTTATTTCCTTTCACTTTCCATTACCGCCGCGGCACTTTCGCAATCATGCGAAGTAAAAGCAGATTCTTTAAAAGGCCAGTATACAGGCGACTGCAAAAAAGGTTTAGCAAACGGGAATGGAACTGCTACCGGTACTGATTCTTATACGGGCGAATTTAAGAATGGCTATCCCGAAGGTGAAGGAAAATATACCTGGAAGAATGGAAGCACTTACGAAGGATCGTGGAAACACGGCCTGTTTGATGGCAAAGGCACCTTAAATAAAGTTAGTAATACCGATAAACCAATGGTTATGTCCGGGTTCTGGAAAGCAGGTAAATATGTTGGCCAACATGAAAAGCCTTATGATGTTCATTTATTAACCAATAACATTTCCGATGTAAATGTTAGAAAAAGCAATGATAAAGAAACGGTAATAACCATAACTGTAAAATCAATAACAGCAGGCTCTTCGGATGAGAAGTATGTGCACGCTCCCAAACCCGAATTGAAAAATATTCAACAAATTGAAGGAAGGTTTGAGCAGGAAGTTGATGATACAAGCGCATCCATAAACTCAAACTGGTACACCTTCCGGAATGTAACGTTTCCTTTCTATGCAATTTTTTCTTTTGAAACGAAAAACGACTTTAAATTTGACAGTGAAAGATTTGGACTAGAGCTTTTTGAAGACGGAAAATGGAACGTGCAGGTAAACATTGATAATTAATCCCACAACATAATTAAATGAGCCTGGTAAAAAAGATATACATCGTTATAGCGTTTTCGTTATTCTGTAACGTTAATGGATATTCGCAGAAAAATAAAAAGTTAAGCACGAATAGCACTATTGCGGCAAAGCAATGGTCCACTTATAAAGCCAGTGCGTGGTATGCGGCACACAAATGGATTATTGGTTCAGACTATATTCCCAGCAATGCCGTTAACCAGCTTGAAATGTGGCAGGCAGATACATTTGACAGTTCTATCAACGATAAAGAATTAGGCTATGCAGAAGGCATCGGCTTCAATACTATGCGTGTATTTCTGCACAGCATTGCCTGGAAGGAAGACAAAGAAGGTTTTAAAAAGAGAATGAATACTTTTTTAAGCATCGCAGCCAAACATCACATTCAAATTATGTTTGTTTTCTTTGATGACTGCTGGAATAAAGTACCTCATGCAGGCAGGCAACCAGCCCCAAAGCCCGGCATTCATAATTCAGGATGGTTGCAAGACCCGGGCCAGCCTGCCTCTACAAACACATCCAACTATCCCGAACTGGAAACGTATGTAAAAGATGTATTAACAACGTTTGCTCATGATAAAAGAATTTTATTATGGGATCTGTACAATGAGCCCGGCAATTCAGGAAAGGGAGATTCATCGATTCCCCTACTTACCAAAGTATTTCAATGGGCAAGGTCTGTTAATCCTGATCAACCAATAAGCGCCGGTTTGTGGGCATGGGATTTAGAAAAGTTAAACCAGTTGCAGGTAGCTAATTCTGATGTCATCACCTATCACAACTATGATGAAGCGCCTTCACATGAAAGAGTAATTCAAATATTAAAATCGATTGGGCGGCCTTTAATTTGCACAGAATATATGGCACGGCCACGTAACAGCAGGTTTGCAACGATTCTCCCGATATTAAAAAAAGAGAACGTTGGTGCCATCAACTGGGGATTTGTAACGGGTAAAACAAACACGAAATATGCATGGGACACTCCCCTTCCTGATGGAAGCGAACCTAAAGAATGGTTTCATGATATCTTTTACAAAGATGGAACACCTTACCGCGAAGCCGAAGTAGATCTTATAAAAAAATTAGATGGCAAAGCTGAATAAATAAAATAAAATGATAAGAACAAATACCAGTTCGAAATCACAAATTACGGTGGGAATATTTATGCTCGTGTTAGTGGTAATTTATTTATCTGACAGGATCATAAATAATTTAAACCTGCGGCTATTTGACTGGATATGCTGGTCAGTAATGGTTATTACCGGAATTACATCGATTGTACATGGAATTCGATTGAATAAAAAGTAAGACACGGTTGCACAGTCGTCGGAAAGACAACATTCATCTTATTACACTAACTATCTTCAAAGACAAATATTATTGCTAAAAGCAGCTACTCTATTTTGATTAACCGTACAGATACACGGCAAAATGCCTGGACATTGATTCCCTTATATGGAACCCTGATTTTTGCGTGTTTATATTTCATTGCAACCTTGTACTATCCCGGCGGATCGCAGGTTGATAAAAACTCCAGGGGCTTTAGCTGGATAAATAATTATTGGTGCAATTTATTAAATGATGACGCAATCAACGGACAGCACAATTATGCTAAACCGATAGCACTGACTGCTATGTGTATACTATGTTTTACACTCACATTTTTCTGGTATATATTTTCCAGGTATGCTTATCTAAAAAAAAGTAACCGCCTTATTATGCAAACTTCAGGAACACTCGCTATGATCAGCGGCGTATTTATTTTTACGGGCTTTCATGATACACTGGTAAATGTGGCAAGCTTTTTTGGCCTCGTGGCAACGGCAGGAACATTTGTCGGACTATATAAATTGCAATGGAAAGGCCTTTTATGGTTAGGGATCGTTAATATCATTCTAATTATTACCAATAACATTTTATATTACGGCAACGGTTTGAAATTATATTTACCATTAGTTCAGAAAATTACTTTTCTTTTTGTTCTGCTTTGGATTTGCTTAATAGATATAAATTTATTCAGAAAAGTAAATCAAAAAATCGCTTAGAATAAAAATGGGCAGTACATCAAATTACATTGAAAAGAATAAAACCCTTTGGAATAAAAGAACTGAGCATCATTTTGATTCTGAGTTTCATGATGTCAAAAATTTTGTAAAAGGAGCATCTTCTTTAAATGGCATCGAACTTAACTTATTAGGTGACATAAAAAATAAAACGATCCTCCATTTGCAATGCCATTTTGGGCAGGATACCTTATCGCTTGCACGTCTTGGCGCAATGGCAACAGGCATTGACCTTTCCGATGACGCGATAAACAAAGCAAAAGAATTAGCAATAAAACTCAAATCGAACACACGTTTCATCTGTTGTGATGTATATGATCTCCGGGAACATCTCAATGAAAAATTTGACATTGTTTTTACGTCTTACGGAACTATTGGCTGGTTACCCGACCTTAACAAATGGGCAAAGCTTATTGCTGATTTTTTAAAACCAGGTGGAGCTTTTATCCTCGTCGAGTTTCATCCTTTTATGTGGATCTTTGATAATGATTTCAACAAGATTGAATATGGCTATTTTAAAAGTGAACCTATTGTAGAATTGGAAAAGAATACTTATGCCGATAAAACGGCTGCAATTAATTTGGAAAGCATAACATGGAATCATTCCATAGGAGAAGTATTTGAAAGCCTTGTAACTAACGGATTAAGGGTAAACGATCTAAAAGAATATAATTATTCTCCTTATGATTGTTTTAATGGTACAGAAGAATTAGAAAAAGGAAAATTCATTATAAAAAAGTTTGGCGACAAAATCCCAATGGTATATTCTATTGTTGCGACAAGTGAAACAGGTACGGAATAATTTTATTATTATTTCTTCTTCTTATTGGTCGCCTTTTCTTTCTTACTATTTCGCCAAAAGAAGAAAATGAAATAGAGTACAATTAAACCGGACAATGTTAAAAAATAATACATTTTGTTCTCACGCTCACTTTGTGTATAAAGAACGAAATTATTTCCTGGAAAAATCTCCTCTTTAGAATTGTTCAAGCTTGCAAACAGTTGCAACGCTATCTGGTAACGGGGTCCCTGGAAATATTGAATTTTAATTGAATGCCTCGAATCGTCCAACTTCACTTTTCCCATTTTTGCATAGGCCCCGTGTAATCCATCGTTATCAATAACCAGTTTGTCGTCAATAAAAAGCCTGGATCCATCATCACTTAGCAACCGAAATTGACACTCTCCTTCTTTTTTTGCTTGAAAAAAACCTTTGTATTCAATTGCAAACCATTCAAACCGATCCCGTAAGCCGGGGAAACCCGAAGACCAGTTCCTGGGCGATATATTTATAGAATCTACGTAAATAACATTCACCGGTTTCATAGTGTCAAAATCAGGAAGTTTTACTGTGTTAACCGGAAGAAGGTATATTTTTCCTGTGAGACCGTTAGTGATAAAAACACTGTCCCCAAAAGCTTTGCTGTCATTTTGTGCATTAGCCGCAAAAGAAAAAAAGAATGCAGCAATAAAAATGATTAACGCCTTAAAGTCCGAATAAAAATATTTGGGGTATTTAAACAGGTACATGCATTATTAAATTTATTGTTACCCGGTTCTCAATTTGAAATTACAATATTAATACAGTTATTATCTTAAAATTTTTTGAATAGGTAAATTAAAATCATACCCGTCAGGTTTTATTTGTATGGTCTGCTTTTTGTTTATTTCCTTTAATATTAATTTATTGCAGGATTTTGTTTTATATAAGTTTTAGGTTTGTAAAAAAAATTATGTCCTTATTAATAAGCAGAACACAATTTGGAAACACTGCTAACATAGGAAATACCTTGTCGCCGGTTGAGGCAGAGGCCTTATTCAATGAATGGGTAATAAATCCCCGGTTGAAATTGCACATGAAACAGGTGGCTCATTTAATGAAATGCTGGGCTGCAGAGAAGGAACACCTGGATGAAAAAGGGCAATGGAGATGGGAAATAGCCGGGCTGTTGCATGATGCGGATTGGGATCAATGGCCGGAATTACATTGTCGCAAAATTATTGAAGAACTTGAATACAGGAATGTTGATCCTGAAATTATTCATGCTATTGCTTCGCACGGGCCTAATCATTTCGGTGTGGAACCCGGTACAAAAATGGATAAGATGTTATATGCTTTCGATGAATTATCCGGCCTTATACATGCGTATTCTTTAATGCGACCTGAAGGTTATAACGGCATGGAATTAAAAGGTGTGAAGAAAAGATTGAAGGAAAAGTCGTTCGCAGCAAATGTTTCAAGAGATGAAATTAATGACGCCTGCAATCGTGCAGGGATTGCTTTAGATGATTTGATCAACTTTATTATTGCAAACCAGTCTTCGGTTGTATAAATAGAGAAGCTGGCACTTTACCGTCCACTCCCTCTTATTTTTATTAATAAAAAATTCCTTCTTATACTTTTAAGAATAATCGTTATTCTTACGTCAACATTTGTAACTCAACTTTAAATTAGATTGCCTGAATTATCAATTATAAAATTTCAAATATTTTATTACGCAACTAAAGAGAATTTTATCTGCAAATTGGATAACCTTTACAGGCATAATTAAAAAAATAAAACCAATGAAATTTCTTACGACCAATTTGACTTTGCTTTTAGCTTTTATTGTGTCAGCAACATTCGCTCAAAAAACCAAAGCTTATCAACTAACATCACCTGATGGAAATAACATTATAAAGATTAACGCAGGCACTTTGTTGACCTGGTCAGTAAGTAATAATACGACCGAAGTTATTGCTCCATCAGCTATTTCCATGAAATTGCAAACCGGTGAAGTGTTGGGCGAAAATGCAAAGATCATTTCAGCAAAAACTGAAAATGTAAACTCATCTTTCAAAGCCATCGATTATATAAAAGACGTCGTACCCGATGTTTACAACCAGCTAATTTTAAATTGTAAAGGAGATTACGGAATCATCTTCAGGGCATACAATGATGGTGCTGCTTATCGCTTCTTTACAAAAAAGAAAGGGCAGATAACCATTGTAAACGAAACAACCAATTTTAATTTTGAAAAGGATTACAAATGCTCTATTCCTTTTGTAAGAGACTTTCGTGGCTCCGAACAATACATTCAATCATTCGAAGCTTTATATACCGAAAAAAATATTTCACAATATTCAAAAGACACATTGGGATTTTTGCCAATAATGATTGATTTGGGCAATCAAAAGAAAGCAGTAATTACAGAGGCTGATCTGGAAGATTATCCCGGTATGTTTGTAAAGGTTACTGATGAAGTTGATAACAGTTTTAATGGAGTGTTTGCACCTTATCCGTTGGAAGAAAAACAAGGCGGTTACAAGATGTTAAATACCATGGTAAGCAAGCGTGCTGATCATATTGCAACGGTCAACGGTACACGCAGTTTTCCCTGGAGAGTAATCATCATAAGCAATAATGATACTTCTTTACTTGACAACGATATGGTACAAAAACTGGCCTCACCCTCACGCATCGCAGATCCATCATGGATTAAACCGGGAAAAGTTGCCTGGGATTGGTGGAACGACTGGAACATCAGCCATGTTGATTTCAGAGCCGGCGTAAATACCGAAACCTATAAATATTATATTGATTTCGCAGCGGCAAACAAACTCGAGTATGTAATATTAGACGAAGGCTGGAGCAACGATTTGGATTTAATGGATGTATCGCCAAAAATAAATCTGCAGGAAATAATTGATTATGGCAAACAGAAAAATGTGGGTATTATTTTATGGGCAGGCTGGTATGCGGTTAATTCAAAAATGGATGCTGCATTTGAAAAATATTCAGCTATGGGTGTAAAAGGTTTTAAGATAGATTTCATGGATCGTGACGATCAGAAGATGGTTTCATCATTATACGCTATTGCCAAAAAAGCTTCCGATTATAAAATGATCGTGGATTATCATGGAATGTACAAACCTACCGGTTTGCAAAGAACTTACCCTAACGTTATAAATATGGAAGGAGTAAAGGGAATGGAAAATGTAAAGTGGACACCGCGTGATGATGTGCCGCATTATGATGTATCGCTGCCTTTTATCCGCATGGTTGCGGGCCCGATGGATTATACACCGGGCGCAATGCGCAATGCAACTAAAAATAGTTTTGTGCCCAATAACTCTATGCCGATGAGCCAGGGAACAAGATGCCATCAGTTGGCAATGTATGTTGTATTTTTTGCGCCACTGCAAATGCTGGCCGATAATCCTACTGCTTACATGAAAGAACAGGAATGCACCGATTTCATTGCAAAAGTTCCAACTACATTTGATAAAACAGTTCCATTGGCGGCGGAAGTTGGTGATTATGTAGCAATAGCAAGAGAGAAAGATAATGTGTGGTATGTAGGTGCCATGACCAATTGGGATGAACGGGATCTTACATTGGATTTATCATTCTTAAAGAATGGAAATTATGAAGCTGAAATTTTTAAGGACGGTATAAATGCAGATCGTGACGCAACTGACTATAAAAAGGAAATAATAAAAGTGGCTTCGAATGATAAAATGAAGATTCACTTGGCGCCGGGCGGCGGATGGGCTGCGAGAATTACTTTAGTGGAATAATAAATACTAATTTGATGAAGTAATGATGGCCGTGGTCGCTCCACAGCTTTTATTATTCAGCACTAAGAATTATATTTATATTCTTATAACCCAAAGATGAAAAATTTCTGCAAATATTTTTTCATTGTTGTATTTTTTATCACAGGCAAGTCTTCAGTAGCACAATCCAACTGGAATTATAATGGCTTTTTTAATTTCGGTTGCAATCTCAATTTCACTTATGGCAAGTCGCAAACTTTTCCGGGCCTCAGAATATATGCTGCGTTTATTGCTAACGGTGTGTACAAAAATAATTTCTCTGTTAACTATGGGCCTTCTATCTCCATCTATACCAAAAGTCTTGGCGCTAATTTAAATCCGTTAACCGGCGACATCCAGGTGGATTTTACCAACACGTTTAGTGTTGGCAGTACATGGGGCAAAGAACTTAGTTATACAAAATTTTTTAAAACGCTAAATACAGGTTCCTATTATAACATAGCTACAGACAAAAAATATGCAGCATACCTAAGTACTAATTTTATTTTGAATAACCACCGGCGTAACCAAATTGTTGGTTCGGTTACATTTTCCGCTCCTGATTTTACCATTAACTATTATAATGATGGAGCAATACCATTTACATTTCTTCCGTTAGCCGATAATTTTGACCGATGGTGGACAGGAGGATTTGGTGTTTACATTCACAATCATAAAAACTATAACATAGCAGAGTTTAGCTTTGATCAATTCACCGGGTACTCGCCACTGTTATATGAGTTATCAAATCTTATCGGCATCAATATTCCCAATTACAATGCCGATGATTCGGACGTGATAAGAAGCAGGCGACATGTAGCACCGGCATTCAATTCTTCTGCATATAATTTAAAAATATTTTTAGGACAGGGATATGCTGTAGACGCAGGCGTAATGGGCTCTTTGCGCAGTGCCAAATCAGGAAGGGTTTTTGGATTGCAGGAAATTATACATACTATGTTACGTTATCCGCTGCATCCTAATAATGATATAAATCGTTTTTACATTGGCGGTACTTATAATAATATGAACCATGTTAAGCTATAAAAAAATATTATTTACCATAGTTGCCATCGTCTCTCTCACCGGTTGCCTCGAGCAAAAAATACCATTTGATATAAATAAGAATGTAAATACTACATTTTTTAGGGAAGTGCCGGGACTTGGTGATGCGCCATACATTAAATATGCGGTTACTAAAAAAGCAACCAGTGCAGAAGTATATGTTTCATCATTCAGGGAAAAATTTATTGAAAATGATGATCTGCTGGAATACTCTGAACTGAATGACGTTAGTACTATTCCTTCGGTTGATTACTGGACGGTCAATGGTTACTCTCAAAATCTTTACATCCTGAAATATAATTTTGCGTATTCAGCAAAAAATAAAAAAGATAAAATAATTGAAGTGCCCGTTACCGGCACAGTATTTTTCTCATTAAAACGCAACGGCCAAAATAAAGTAACAGGTATAACGCCCTGCTACTTCGGAATTGTTGACGAGGATGCCAACTTGATAACGTTTGATACGGAACTGACATTAGCGAAGACTAATGGTAATTTTTATTTGAAGCTTCATAAAAAGAAAAAAGATACAAAAGGATTGCTATTCATGCCAGCGAATTTCCCTTCAAGCCCGGCAACGGGCGATACATTTAATATTGAAAAAATTGTAAACCTTGACGGTAACAAAATAGGCGGCTATAAACCTCTTGTTTTTAATATTAACAAAATTCTGAAAGATCCCAATGCGTTACAATTTCACTACGTCAGTACTATTCAATTAACTCAATAATATGGCAACAAAGAAATCTGCAACAAAAAAATCTGCAACAAAAAAATCTCCTGCAAAGAAAGCTGCTGCTAAAAAAGTTGCAACAAAAAAAACAGCCCCTAAAAAAAACAGGGGAAAAGCAAAACTTAAAAAGCCAATTCCAAAAAGCATTATGCCGATAGATGCTTTTGATGGAATTCCCGATGATGTTGACTGTATCTGCATGCAAAAGAAACCGGGCGGCAAGTTTTACAACTTTAAACTCCAGGAAGGCCGCTGGGTCCAGGCTTCGGCAATTCCTTTCCCTACAAAGGAAATATGTGAAGACGCCTGCTGCTAAATCCACTTTAAAAGAAAATTCTTTTTACAACTAACGTCGATAAATAAACGAAGATATTTTAGTTTAAGCAACCGGTGCTTTCTTACTGATTTTTGATCTTCTTACTTTTTTCAAAACGGGTATAAACAGCAACGCCGCTGTAACGCCACATACGCCCTCAGCCATAACTGTGAATGGAGCGTTGGTAAAATGTGCCAGCGAGCCAATTAGCAGGCCGCCAATAGGTTGCATCCCGAGAAATGCCATCACATAATAACTTATTACCCTTCCTCTCATGTGTTCGTCTACATGAGTTTGTACATAAGTATTGCTCGCAGAGATTTCGGTTAAAAGTCCTGCTTCTGCTACCATCAAAAATATTAATGCCAGCGTAAGATTTTTAGTGTAGGAAAATAGAATAAGTCCCACGCTGAAAATTAATGCTGCATACGCAATTATTCTCATGTATTTGCTGCCGGGTTTTCGTGTAGCCATGTACACCGCTCCCAATAAAGCTCCCAATCCCGAAATGCTATTCAGCCAGCTAAATGTTGTTACATTGCCTTTAAAGACGGATGCTGCATAAATAGGAAGTAAAGTTGTGTAAGGCATTACCAGTAGGCTCATAGCTGCTGTTAAAAGCACTACAGACCGAAGGCCCACATCACGCTTAATATACCTATACCCTTCCCGCAATCCCACCCATATCGGCTCGGTATTTTTTGGTCTGAGAGGAATATTTATTTTCATAAACAACAAAGAAATAATTACCGCGAGGAAACTTAAGAAGTTAATGAGGAAACAAACATCTTCGCCATAGCTGCTCAATAATATCCCCGCGACCGCCGGTCCCAGCAAGCGGGCAAGCGTAACCATAGAAGAATTAAGTGCAATACCGTTAGGAAGATCTTCTTTATTTTCCACTAATACAATCATAAACGACTGACGGGAAGGGGTATCAAAAGCATTGATGGCTCCTAATAAAATACTCAGCAAAATGATTATGGTCACATCGTAGTTTCCTCTCCATACAACTATTGCAAGAAGCCCCGCCTGAACCATTGAAGCAACCTGGGTAAAGAGTAAAGTTTTGTAACGGCTATGGCGGTCAACATAGGCGCCTGCATAAGGAGAAAGAAGCAACACAGGTATTTGCCCTGCAAATGCAACTAACCCCAGCATAAACGCTGAATGGGTAAGATTGTACACCAACCAGCTAACGGCAATCCGTTGCATCCATGTGCCAATAAGAGATATAGCCTGTCCAATAAAGTATAAGCGAAAATTATAGTACCGTAATGCTCTTAATGCCGTGGGCAGTTTGATTAATGACATTTGATGAATGCAAATTTATAACTCCGCATATTAGAGACGGCAGAAAATTTTATGAAAAAAAATAAAGACTATATTTTTACACCAGTGAAACATAAGTTTCCCGGCAGAACATGGTTTTCTGCAATTCCTTTTCAATGCCCATCCTTTTGCCTCAAGAGAAATAATTAATTTGTAATTAATTTTTTAAAAGCTATTGATATGATTCAAAAAGACAAAAGAATTGATGAGTACATTTTAAAATCGGCCGATTTTGCCAAACCGATTTTAAATCATTTAAGAAGCCTTGTTCACAGTGCATGCCCGAATGTTGAGGAAACTATTAAATGGGGATTTCCGCATTTTGATTACAAAGGCATGATGTGCAGTATGGCCGCATTTAAACAGCATTGTGCCTTTGGCTTTTGGAAAACTGCATTGATGAAAGATGCAAAAGAAATGATAAGTCAAAATGACTATGCCATGGGGCACATGGGCAAAATCAGGAGCCTGAAGGATTTGCCGCCTGATAAAAAAATTATTGCGTGGATAAAAGAGGCTATGAAATTAAATGACGACGATGTTAAATTACCCGAAAGAAAAAAAAGAGACTATAGCAAGGAAATTGAAATTCCGGAGATATTACAACATGCATTACTCAAAAATAAAAAAGCCACCGTTGCCTTCAATAATTTTAGTCCCTCTCATAAAAGAGAATATGTTGAATGGATAAACGAGGCCAAAACGGACGAAACTAAAAACAAAAGAGTTGCGACTACCGTTGAATGGCTGATTGAGGGAAAGTCTAGAAACTGGAAATATGAAAGAAAATAGTGTTGACTTTCCCTGAGTTTCGTAACAATTTAATATTGCCGGTGATTAACAACTTTATTGAACAATCTTAATATAGCCATATCCTGCAGCTTGCTTTTTTACAATCTCGTAAATACCGTCAGGAACGCTTTGAACACCGCTTACCAATCCGCTGTCGTCGAGATCATGTTTTTTCATGGCAATAGCACATGCCCTGAACTGAACTTGTTTGTTTTCGGAAAGTTTTGAAATATCATCAGAAACCGCAGATTTGTTTTTGTCGATAACAGCAATTGAATTACCGTAGAAAACGACTTCGACTTTGGCCTCGGGACTGCCGCTGATAATCTCTTTTATCAAGACAATCATTCTTTGCTGAATGACCGGTTCGTTATTGGTAAGATCAAAAACCACATTATAAGGAACGTTTTGGCATGATGCAGAATTATTATAAACTAACAGAACCAGGACAATCAAAATTATTTTTTTCATGTTATAAGTTTTTGTTTTATAAAATTATAAATTACAAATCAATAAAGAAATCTATGCTAAATTTAAATTTCACGCCATTTCCCCGGCTAAGAACAGATCGGCTGCAATTACGGGAGCTCACAAAAAAAGATGCTAAAGAAATTATGATATTACGTTCCGACGAACAAGTAAATAAATTTCTTGACCGGCCAAAATCAGCTAATATAAATGAAGCGAAAAATTTTATAGAAAAAATACTGGGCGCCGTTAATAGCAATCAATCGATTTATTGGGCGATTACTTTAAAAGATGGGGATACTTTAATAGGGACTATTTGCATGTGGAATATTTCTTTTGAAAATAATATGGCAGAGATTGGATACGAACTTCATCCCGATTTCCAGGGGAAAGGATTAATGCATGAAGCAATTAGAAAGGTCATAGAGTATGGTTTCAACAAAATGAAGCTGGAAATAATAACTGCGTGTACGTATGCGGACAATAGACGATCGACAAATGTTTTAATAAAAAATAATTTTACGTTAGATACGAATTATGAGTATGTAGGAAAGAAAGATGCAGGTGAGCTATTAGTTTATTATTTAAAAAACGAGGCGTAGATGCTGACTTTTATTCAAATAATCCCCGACATAAATTAAAGTTAATTAAATAACAAGGATTAAAAACAGCAATCATTTATTAGTAACTTTTACTTGTATTAAAATTAACTTCAATGAAAAAAATTATACCACTCCTGATTATTATTTCGGTTTTGAATTCATGTACCTCTACAAAGAATTCCGGCAACATAACGACCAGTCAAAAAAAGACAATTAATGCGGTAGTCAGGTTCATTCCTGACAGCAGTTATTTTTCAAATTCTTATTGGAGCGAATCAGGAAACAAGGTATGCAATGAGTTTTTTGAAGATCAGTTAACATTCAATCTTGATAACGACTTTCTGAAAAATCCTATACCTATTTCATTTTACACAGAAAAGGAAATTCAGAAATATAACCTGGTACCGGACTGGATTATTTACTTAAAATTTACAGACCTGGATATCTCTGCCCCGAAACGTACCACGACAACTTTATCCCAACCTCAATCTTCTTTTGGCGAAACGGATAACAGGACAATATATGTTGCACCTTCCTTTGGCGGACATACAGAAAATGAACCTTACCCGCCTGGAACATACGCTGACAAGCAAATGTTTGCTTACCCTTCGAATGTTTCGTCTATAGTCCCGGCCATAACCGTTGATCAATCTACAATTCAGGCAAATGCAACTTTTGGTTTTAATATCCAGGAAAGAGCAACATCGAAAAATTTAAGTCTGCAAAGTTTTAAGGCGAAATATTTATTAGTAAAAGAAGATGTTGGCTATGATGTGAATGAAAGTAACAAAGCGTCAATCGCGTCATTAGATTCAACATCCGATCTGTTTGAAAGGAAATTAGATATTATTATGGAAAATCTATACGCCAAAATTTATTCACGGATCAAAAACGAGATAAGTTCCAGTTTGAATAGCAAGTAGTTTTATTAGATTTCAATGCACCTTTACTTTGCATAATCCATTTCAAAATCGCCCTTTATTCTTTCCATTGAAGGATTGAAATATCCAAATTTTAAATCGGGGAATTCTTCTTTTATTAAATCCATCATTTGACGAATACCGATACATTCACCCGTGTCAGTTACACCTATTTTACCTAAATACCAGTCAGGGTCAATATTGAAATTTCGCCATTGAATCATTTTTAATCCGGTTGATTTTATCAACTTTCTTAAGGCTTCATATTCTTCGACACTATCTGTCATACCGGGGAATACAAAATAATTAATGCTCGTCCATCCATTATAGTTAGTAACTACTTTAAGACTTTCAACAATATCATTAAACTCATAATTATTTGGACGGTAATATGGCGTATATATTTTTTCCCTGGCAGAATTAGTGCTTACGCGAATGCTGTTCAAACCTGCTTCACAAAGGGCTTGTACTGCCTTTGGATCACTACCGTTAGTATTGATATTTATACTTCCTTTCTGCGTATGTTTTCTTATTTCGATAATAGCTTCCTTAATGGTTTGCCACATTAATAAAGGTTCACCTTCACATCCCTGGCCAAAACTTACAATAGGAAACGGAGCAGTTTCCAAATGCGGAACGGTGTATTCAATTATCTCTTCGGCGGTTGGTTTAAAAGTTAACCTGTCCTGTGTAGAAACAATTGTTTCTTCCTGTGGCTGAAAAGAAATACATCCAATGCAATTCGCATTGCAGGCAGGCGAAGTGGGAACAGGACATTCCCATCTTCCCATAAAATAATTTCGGGCCGCCGGGCAATGGTAAGTCAGGCAACAATTGTTAGCCAAATGCTGAACCAAACGGTTATGCTTATACGCTGATAAATATTCATTTACGCCGTCTTCAATTCTTTCCTGGTCAAAACCGGCACTCTCCTGCCGGATATCATTTTCAATGCGCACCGCAGGAACATAAAATTTTTCGTTATACCAGCCGGCCGCAGTATAACAAAACAGCGGAAGTGTTTCCGCGTTGGGAAGTGTTTCATAAGGGGCAAGATAGGTTCCGGTATAAGCAGGCGGAATAAAAGCCGCAACGGCCCATCCTCTTTGGCAGAGGCGCATTTCGCCGGTTTTTACATCAATCCCTATTCCATGTCTCCCGGGCAATTCATATAATTGTCCGCCGTTTGGTAACTCAATCCACTCCTCTGTTTCCACAGGCATTGCATCCCATCCACTTCTGCCACATGCATATAAAGAGGTGTCTTCAAAAATTTTTCCTTTGCCATCAGAAAACAATATATAAGGGCTATGTTTCAAAGGGCTTAATTTAAGTAGAGATTCTCTTCAGAGTTTGAATATTTTATTATTTGCTGTTGTGCAAATTCGTTGAATTCAACTTCGCTGATGTTGGTTTCTTCATCAACTTCTATTTGAATCAATTTGTTATTATTGAAATCTAATGTGAGAATGCTATCGCGTATCATTACATTGCTCATTTGGCTCCATTGATATTCAACAGGGGGGAAATTTGTTTTCTTAATAAGAACATTATTAAAAATAAACTGCAACTTTTGTAGGGAAAAGTGATATAAAATGCCCATCAACAGGCAACCGCCCGCAATAGGATAATTTTGTATCGCAACCCAGCATCCGGCAAGTAGGAAGAACGCAACCTCATCCATATAAAACCCGGATTTATTTTTTTTAGCAATATAAAATCTAAAGAGACAATACACCGCAATAATAAAAAATGATGCCGCGGCATCATAAAAATATTTATCAAAAAAAAGCAGGTAAATAAAAACAGCAATGTTAAAAAAAACAATCAACAAGGCGATAAAATGGTACGACTTTTCTTTAGAATTTTTAAGAGTAATTTCAAACTGTGGCATGGCTATTAATTTTTGCAGCTACCATTAAATTACACAATTTAAACAAGACTCTTGCACCTACATTTTCGTCCCATTCATTAGGGCTGATACCAACTTCATTTAAGTCAAACCCTATAAACTTCCTGCCGCTTTCTGCAACTTTCCTGAAAAGATAAAAAATCTGTTCCGTCTCAAACCCGCCCTGAACAGGAGTTCCGGTATGCGGGCATAATTTTGGATCGAGGCCATCAATGTCAAAACTAATGTACACTTGCTGCGGCAACTTACTTATAATATCATCAACTACCTGCTTCCATGATGCACCTTCAAAAATCTGTTCTTTGATATATTTATCAAAAAAGGTAACCACTCTGCCCTTGCTGTTTTTAATATACTCATATTCCAGGGGCGAATAATCCCTGATGCCTACCTGCACGAGTTTAGTTAATTCCGGAATTTCTTCCAACGCGTTATACATTATAGAAGCATGAGAATATTTAAAATTTTCGTAAGCCTTACGAAGGTCGCAATGCGCATCAATTTGCAGAATTCCAAAATCACCATATTTCTCTGCAACCGCTTTAAAAAATCCTAAAGGAGTGCTATGATCGCCACCAACCACTCCTACCAATTTTCCGCCATCAAGCAATTCCTTGGTCTGTTCATAAACCCAATTATTTAAAAATTCGCTTCCTTCATTTACTTCTTTTAATATTCTACACATAAACTTACTGTCTATCACTTCTTCTCCCTGGCAAATGTAATTAATGAAAAGCTCGGCTTCCTTGCGCAGGTAATCACTCTTCATTAAAACTTTCTTGTCAATATCACGCATATAAAAACCTTCCTTCCATCCATCGGGTACATCAGTATCAATCAGATCTACTTGCAGGCTCGCTTTGGCAATGTGCTCAGCCGCCCTTGCAGTTCCGGCAGTATAGCTTACGGTAACTTCCCACGGAACGGGAAGCAGTACAACAGCAGCATCTTCTTCAGTAAAAGGAAGGCCAAAAATATTATTGTTGGGATTGCCTACGCAATTGGGATCAAACTTTGATAAATCTGTCATGGAAGCGGGTAAATTTTTTTAAGGGTGCAAAGATAATATAATCGGAAATGATAATGGTTTTGAAACTGAATTCTGTCCACTATTTAACGACTGATTGGCATCACTTATTATTATGATTAACTTCATCAATTTTTATAAAAATATTGTTGCCATTTTAAACTAAATTTGCAGCTTATAAAAATTTATGAAAACTTCCAGCATTATTATTTTGGTAGCCATTGCAGCGGCAATAGGAGTTTTGTTGATGTATTCCGTGGATTTTTCAACTTATGACACCATAAGTTCTGCAAAAGCAAAACCCGGAAAATATGTACATCTTATTGCGAGGCTCGACAAGTCGAAACCTATACAATATGATGCGATAAAAGATCCTAATTATCTTTCATTTTATGCTACAGACAGCCTTGGAGGCAGTACCCAGGTAATTTATCATAACACAAAGCCTGCTGAACTGGAACAAAGTGACCGTGTTGTTCTAAAAGGAAAAATGGAAGGAAATGTTTTTGAATGCGACAACATTTTACTGAAATGCCCTTCAAAATATAAGGATGACAAAAAGCAACTGGAAAAAACTGTCTCACAATACTAAACCGCACCATGAAGTTTGAAGGTGAACATTTATTACCCGGCCAGGTTGGACATTTTTTTGTATTGCTTGCCTTTGTAGCTTCCCTGGTTTCATCAATAGCTTATTTCTACGCTTCGGCAACTAAGAACGAAATTGAAAAACGCCCATGGATACTTTTTGCACGTGGCGCTTTTTTTATACAGTTCGCTTCTTTGGTGACGGTATTTATTACCATTTATTATCTATGTTCTCATCATTATTTTGAATATCTCTATGCATATAAGCATGCTTCCAAAGAACTTGAGCCTAGGTATTTGTTGGCCTGTATATGGGAAGGCCAGGAAGGCAGTTTTATCTTATGGTCTCTGTGGCATTGCGTTTTGGGAAGTATTCTGATCTTTACGAGCAAAAAAAGAGAAGCGCCTATTCTATCAATCCTGACATTGGCACAATTTGTTTTGCTGATAATGATTGTAGGAATTTATATTGGCGATACCCGCATTGGAAGCAGTCCCTTTGTATTAACACGAAACGAAATCAATGGCCCCATATTTAGTCAATCGAATTATTTATCCTTTATAAAAGATGGTATAGGATTAAATGTTTTACTGAGAAATTACTGGATGGTTATTCATCCTCCCATCCTGTTTTTAGGATTTGCGAGTACGATTGTTCCGTTAGGTTTTGCTTATTCATCTCTTACCTCAAAAGATCTTGGTAGTTGGGTAAAGCCTGCGTTACCATGGATTCTCTTCAGTTGTTGCGTGTTAGGTGTAGGTATTATGATGGGTGGAAAATGGGCTTATGAATCTTTATCATTCGGGGGGTATTGGGCCTGGGATCCGGTGGAAAATGCTGCTTTAGTGCCCTGGATGATTCTAATCGCCGGCCTTCACTGCATGGCGGTTTATAATTCAACGGGCAATGCACTAAGAGCTTCTTACTTCTTCATTATTCTCGGGTATTTCTTCGTACTCTATTCGACCTTTTTAACCCGGACCGGAATATTGGGCGATACATCTGTTCATTCATTTACAGAGGCAGGGTTTGCCATGAACGTGTTAATTGGCATTTATGTAATTGCCATATCCCTGCCCATGCTGGTGCTTTTTGCAGTTCGATATAAAAAGATTCCTTCTATACAAAAAGAAGAAAATATTTCATCAAGAGAATTCTGGATGTTTATCGGTTCACTCATTTTTTTCCTTGCAGCGCTATTTATAATTGCAATAACCTCGTTACCTGTTTATAACAAGATATTCGGAACAAAATATGCCGATCCGCAGGACAGGGAATTTACCTACAATAAAGTATTGGTATTGGTGGCATTTATAATAGGTTTACTTACCGCGTTATCGCAGTACCTGAAATATAAGAATACAGATAAAAAATATCTCATTAAAAAAATGGTCTTACCGTTGGTAGCTGCCACATTAATTTCTGTGTTAATAGCCTTTTTTTACCCGATAGAATATACAAAAAAAGGTCCTGGTTTCCTGATTGCCATTTATTTAGCCTTATTTGCTTGTATATTTTCTGTAATTGCAAATGGAGCCTATTTAAAAACAGTTTTAAGAGGGAATTTAAAAGCAGGTGGTGCTGCAATAGCTCACCTGGGATTTGCTTTAATGATAGCTGGAATGCTCATATCTTCCGGCAACAAACAAGTTATCAGCGATAATAGTAAGACAGGATTATTTCTTCCTTTTGACAAGGATCCTACCGGTAGAGAGCCGAATGATCCAATGGAAAATCTTACGCTTGTGAAGGGCGTTCCCACACCGATGGGACCTTATATGGTTACCTATGTAGGCGACTCAAACGGGCTGGAGAAAACCCGTGTTTTCTACAATATTCATTTTAAAAAAACGGACAGTGTAACTAATAAAGTGAAGGAGGATTTTACGCTTACAGAAGATGTTTATCAAATGAGGGATAATAATCTCAGTTCTAACCCGGGAACAAGACATTATTTCACACACGATATCTTCACTTACATCTCCACAACATCAGTTAAAAATAATTCTGCTGATACTGCTCAATTTAAGATTCATGAAATGGGATTCAATGATACTGCATTTTATTCCAAAGGGTTTCTGGTTTTGAATAATGTTCTTAAAAATCCGGATAGCGGGAGATTTCATTTCTCCCCGAATGACACGGCATTAGTTGCTGACATTACTGTTTATGCCAACGATGGCTCAAGAATTAAAGCCTACCCTGCACTTACCATTACCAATCGACAGATCAATTTTATTGATGATACACTGGCGAGACAAAATCTTTATTTGAACCTTGCGGGACTTACTGTCGATAAAAAATTTAAGATCGGCGTTAAAGAATCCGAAGTTCTTACAGACTTTATCACACTCAAAGCATACGTTTTTCCATACATAAATCTGGTATGGGCAGGCTTATTAATTATGGCCTGCGGATTTATCGTGTCGATTTGCCGCAGAACGAAAGCAGCTAATTATATAACTGCATTGTCAGTATTATTGGTACTGACCGGTTTGGCGTATATGTTTCTAATTGCCAACAGCTGATCGTTTAAACAATTCTTTACCACAGGGTATTTGCACAAACGCAATAAAAATATAAATTTACATACGCAATGCGTATCGTCCGTAACTATACCGCTCACTTCATTTCCTTCCTTATTATTTTAATATTAAGCGGCATCAATAACATTAAAGCGCAATCAAGGTATGGGCAACACGATACCATTGTAACCACTGCGGTTGTATATGAAGGCGACACTATAGAAGCTAAAATATTAGCAGGCGTGTATGTATGGAAAGGTACGCTGACTGCAAGACAGAGATGGACACGACTTAGAAATGCCGTTTATGTTACATATCCTTATGCAAGAAAGGCGGGCTTTGTATTTAATGATATAGAAAAGCACATCGCCGGAAGTACGGACAAACAGTTTATAAACAGGTATATTAACAGCCGTGAAAAGGAGTTAAAAAAAGAATTTACAGAGCCACTTACCAATTTATCCGTTTACCAGGGGAAAGTACTAATGAAGCTCATAAACCGCGAAACTAAAGGAACTAATTGCTATGATATTCTTAAAGAATTAAAAGGTGGGTTTACCGCCCGCTTCTGGCAAACTGTTGCTTTCTTCTTTGGCAGCGATCTCAGACAACCTTACGATGCAAAGGGCCAGGATGCTGAAATGGAATCCATAGTGAAAGAGGTACAAAGAATGTATGGATATTCAGGTTAGAATTTTTTATCTGCACTTGTCGTGTTAATCTCATTCTATTATAAACTTTATCAATTGTATATGACGAAAAGCTGCACTTTTTAACGTATCTTCGCGGCCTAAATTACCTTTTACTTCGTTCCCCACTTTAGATTAGTTATTTTTTTAGAATGAAATTAGATCTTTTAGCATTCGGTGTTCATCCCGATGACATAGAATTAAGTTGCGCCGGAACTCTTCTTATTGAAAAAAATAATGGAAAAAAAGTTGGGGTGGCTGATTTAACCCAGGGAGAATTGGGAACGAGAGGAACTCCCGAAACGAGGAAAGAGGAAGCAGAAAAATCGGCAATTATTTTAGACCTGGATGTAAGAGAAAATCTTGAGATGGCAGATGGCTTTTTCAGGAATGATGAGATAAACCAGCGTAAAATAATTACAGTTCTTAGAAAATACAGGCCGGAAATTATACTTTGCAACGCACCGGACGACAGGCATCCAGACCATGGACGGTCTGCACAACTGGCGATGGATGCGGCTTTTTTATCGGGGTTAATGAAGATTGAAACAACGGATGAAACAGGAAAGAAACAGGAAGCATGGAGGCCAAAATATGTTTTTAATTACATCCAGGATTTATATTTTAAACCTGACTTTGTAATAGATGTGTCTAATGTTTTTGATAAAAAGATTGAAGCAATAGAAGCCTTTACTACTCAATTTTATAATCCAAATTCAAACGATAAAGCACCACAAACGTATATTTCCTCTCCAGAATTTTTAGAAAGTGTAATTAACCGTGCCAAAATGTATGGCAAGATGATCGGCGTTAAATATGCAGAAGGTTTTATATCGAAAAAAATGATTGGCGTTAAAACTTTTGATGCACTGATTCAAAATAATACTTAAAAAAGAAAACCAGCGTTAACAAACGAAATACTACAACTTATTAAATTTCAAAAATGGCAAATCCAAAATTCATCCAGGGCAAAGGCGAATTTCACATTGAGTTAAAAAATCGGGTGAACCAATATTTTATCGATCGCAAGAAACCTATGACAGGAAACAATACTCTGCTTTTAAAAGCGGTTCTATTCTGCCTTGGGTATGTTTTAATGTATGTTCACCTTGTTTTCTTTACGCCAATAGTTTGGGTGGCAATTCCGGAATGTGTTTTATTTGGTTGCCTTACTGCTGCCATAGGATTTAATGTGATGCACGATGGAGCTCACGGAAGTTTCAGCAAATACAAAGCGGTTAATAAAATGGCGGGCTTTTCTTTGAATTTTTTGGGAGCAAGCGCTATCATGTGGAACATGAAACATAATATTATTCACCATACCTATACTAATATTGATGGCATTGATGA
This sequence comes from uncultured Chitinophagaceae bacterium, assembly GCA_963792025.1. Taxonomy (GTDB): domain Bacteria; phylum Bacteroidota; class Bacteroidia; order Chitinophagales; family Chitinophagaceae; genus Ginsengibacter. The sequence continues at coordinate 377,498 of CAWBUS010000002.1, forward strand.
TGATATTGAAGCACGCCCATGGCTTAGGTTTGCTATTACACAGAAGAAGATGAAACTGCATAAATTCCAGCACTATTATTTTTGGTTTTTATATACATTACTGCATTTAGTTTGGGTATTTATGTCAGATTACAAAAAGTATTTTTCAGGAAAAATTGGACCGGTAGCGTTAAGAAAAATGACCATAAGAGAACACATTTCTTTTTGGACGGCGAAGGTGCTTTATGCATTTATGTTTGTTGCTTTACCGATTTGGTTGCTGGGTTTTACAACGTGGATAGTTGGATTCTTGATTATCACTATGGTTACCGGCTTTGTAATAAGTATTGTATTTCAATTAGCCCACACAGTGGAGCACACCGATTTCCCTATGCCGGACGAATTATCCGGTAAAATTGAAAATGAATGGGCCATTCACCAGGTGGCAACAACTGCTAATTTTTCTACCGGGAATAAACTAATCTCCTGGTTAGTTGGCGGCTTAAATTTTCAAATAGAACATCATTTATTCCCTAAAATATCTCATATTCACTACCCCGCCATCAGCAAAATAATCAAGCGAACCTGCAATGATTTCGGAATTGCCTATATAGAATTTCCAAAAATGAGCCAGGCAATAGGATCCCACGTAGCATATTTAAGGAGATTAGGTAAGGCTAATTAAAAAAAACAAAAATTAATTGCGTTTCTTTTAGATGATGAAAATCATGTTTAAATTTACATGATGAAAATTCAGTTCCAGGATTTAATACCCAAAGATTTTAACGATAACTCTCACGTTTGGATTTATCAAAGCAGCCGTGTATTCACATTTCCCGAAGCGGTCAGGATTGAAGAGCAATTAAAGGATTTCGCCGCTAATTGGAAAAGCCACGGAACCCCCGTAAAAGGATATGGCAATTTGCTTTTCGGCCAGTTTGTAATTTTCATGGCAGATGAAACGGCATCAGGAGTAAGCGGATGTAGTACAGATTCCTCAGTAAGGTTGATTAAAAATATAGAAAAAGATTTCGAGGTTGACATGTTCGATAGGCAAATGTTGGCTTTTGTCGTAGATGAAAAAATCCAGATGATTCCTTTATCCCAGGTAAATCATCTTTTGGAAGAAGGCGTTCTCTCAGCAAATACCTTATATTTTAATAATACCATTCTAACTAAGAAAGAATTATTAAAAAGCTGGATTATTCCTGTTAAAAAAAGCTGGCTTGCCAAGAGAGTTCCTTTTTTGAGTAATAAATAACAAAGATTATTTTTTAGACGGCAAAATATCGGCTTCGTCTGCCTTTTTCGTGTTTAATTTACCCTCGCCTTATTAAATTCAAGCAACTTAAAAAGTAATTAAATAATCCATTCGGAAACGGTCAATAAAAATCCTTCTAACCGAATTGCTATTCAATTTCTAACGCTACAAATTATTCCAAGGTATAACCTGTCGAACCGATATTGCTAACATTATTATTAACTTTCTGCCATCTTGTCGCCATGTTTAATTTATTTATATTTGCAATCCGGTTTAAAACCTGACAAATGCTGGAGATATTACTAAATAAAAAACACGACGAAGTAAGGCAGGGAGAGGCTTTTGCGCCTGCGCCGACTATGACTCATACACCCGGAAAAAAATTCTATATCGAGAGCTATGGATGCCAGATGAACTTTGCTGACAGCGAAGTAGTGGCTTCCATTCTGCACGAAAACGGGTTTGGTGCAACAAGGCATTTTGAGGAAGCTGATATGATTTTTCTAAACACCTGTTCCATCCGCGAAAAAGCGGAACTCACCGTAAGAAAACGACTCACGGAGTTCAGGAAAGTAAAGAAGTACAATCCCGGCCTTTTGATCGGGGTATTGGGTTGTATGGCAGAAAGGCTTAAATCAAAGTTTATAGAGGAAGAAAAATTAGTCGACATAGTAGTTGGTCCGGATGCTTACAGAAGTTTACCGGGATTAATTGAAGAAGCTGAAAGTGGCCAAAAAGGGGTGAATGTTTTATTAAGCCGCGATGAAACTTACGGTGATATTTCGCCCATACGATTAAACAGTAATGGCGTAACGGCATTTGTAAGCATTATGCGTGGCTGCAATAATATGTGTTCCTTTTGTGTAGTTCCGTTTACCCGTGGCCGTGAGAGAAGCCGCGATCCGCAATCGATAATTAAAGAATGTACGGATCTGTTTGAAGATGGCTACCGGGAAGTTACTTTGCTCGGACAAAACGTTGATAGCTACCATTGGCAAAACACTGAAGAAACAGAGACCATTTCGTTTGCAAACCTTCTTGAAAAAGTGGCTCAAATTTCACCTTTGTTGAGAGTGCGATTTTCAACATCTCATCCAAAAGATATCACCGACGAAGTGTTGTTTACGATGGCAAAATATGACAACATCTGTAAGTATATTCATCTTCCGGTGCAAAGTGGAAGTAGCCGGATATTAGAGATGATGAACCGTACTTATACACGCGAGTGGTATTTAGCTAAAGTGAATCGCATCAGGGAAATACTTCCAGGCTGTGGTTTGTCAACTGATGTTATAACCGGATTTTGCAGCGAAACTGAAGAAGATCACCAGGAAACATTAAGCCTTATGGAATATTGCGAATACGATCTTGCTTATATGTTCTTCTATTCTGAACGCCCGGGAACGCTTGCGGCACGGCGCTTTGCCGATGATGTTCCCGAAGAAGTTAAAAAGAAAAGATTGCAGGAAGTTGTTGCCTTGCATAGAATTCAGTCATTAAAAAGCATGGAAAAAGAAGTTGGTAAAACGGCAAAGGTTTTGATCGAAGGCAATTCAAAAAAAAGTGAGGAACATTGGGCAGGAAGAAGCGATAATAATAAAGTGGTGGTATTTCCTAAAAATGAAATACTGAAAAAAGGGGACTATGCCGATGTAGTTGTTGTGAGTTGCACGGCAGGAACTTTGATAGGAAGATTAAAAAATAATTAATAGAATAAAGTTAAATGGATCAGCAAGCAATAAAAAACAGGTTTGGAATAATTGGTAATTCACCGGCATTGGTATATGCGCTTGATGTTGCCATACAGGTAGCCAATACGGATTTGAGTGTATTAATAAATGGCGAAAGCGGTGTTGGTAAAGAAGTCTTTTCCCATATCATTCATTCGCTTTCTGCACGAAAGCATAACCCGTTTATCGCGGTTAACTGCGGCGCAATACCAGAAGGAACCATCGATTCAGAACTTTTCGGTCATGAAAAAGGATCGTTCACCGGCGCAGTAGACAGTCGCAAAGGATATTTTGAAACAGTAAATGGGGGAACAATTTTTTTGGATGAAATAGGTGAAATGCCTTTAGGTACACAAGCCCGACTGTTACGCGTACTCGAAGCGGGAGAATACATTCGTGTTGGTTCTTCGAAGGTTCAAAAAACAGATGTAAGAGTAATTGCTGCCACCAACAAAGACTTGCTTGAATACACCCACACCGGCAGGTTTCGCGAAGATTTGTATTACCGTTTAAACACCGTTCCCATAAGGGTTCCCGCATTACGCGACCGCAAAGAAGATATTTATTTGTTGTTCAGAAAGTTTGCCGTTGACTTTGCCGAACGCTATAAATCTCCACCGGTTCAATTGGATGAAGATGCAAAAAATGTGTTGATGAATTTTCCATGGCCAGGAAATGTGCGGCAATTAAAGAATACCGCAGAGCAGATTTCAGTATTGGCAAAAGATAAAAATATCACCGGCGAGGAGTTGCGTAGATTTTTACCTGAAACAAACTTTAACAGGTTACCGGTGCTGGCTTCCGCAAATACCGGGGCCAATCAAAAAGAGTTTAATAATGAAAGAGAGATTTTATATAAGTTGTTTTTTGATGTTAAGAAAGATGTTACAGAATTGAAAAGGATGTTTTTTGAGGCGATGCAAAATCCCTCTGCTATTAACGGAACCCATAATTTTAATAACGAAAAGTTATTGGAAGATTATCATGGTGAGCCAATAAATCCTGTTGTTAAAAGCGGCCATGCTGTAGTCCTTAACGGCGCTAATAATTCCAACAATAATATTGATGATCATCATGAAGTTGAAGAATCGTTAAGTATAATGGATGCAGAAAAGGAATTAATAATTAAAGCGCTCAAAAAACACCGCGGTAAGAGAAGGGATGCATCAAGTGATCTTGGCATAAGCGAACGTACGCTTTATAGAAAATTGAAAGAATACAACATTAACGAGTAGCCGAAGCTTTAATGTCCGGTGAGTCATTCGTAATAACCGGCGTAATAGAAATAAATGAAATTGAATACAAATATAAAATTGATATCCCTGCTGGGTTTTCTTTTTTTTACCTTATCGTTTGCAACCTGTAGATATTCTACCAAAGATGTTTCGCCTATTCCGCCCGAGGTTAAAACATTTCGGGTAAATTATTTTGAAAATAAAGCACGGTACGTAAACCCGCAACTAACGCCGGCGATCACCGAAAAGTTAAAACAGAAAATAATCGGGCAAACAAGACTAAGACAAACAAATAACGATGATGCTCATTATGACATCAGCGGCTATTTATCTGATTACAGCGTAACAACTACAGGTATTTCAGGGCAAAGCGCAAGTACCAACCGGTTAAATGTGACCTTTCATTTAATTTTCAAAAATAACCTCGACCATACTAAAGACATGGAAACAGATGTAACGAGCAATTACGATTTTTCTGCCCAGTTAACATTACCACAGGCCGAATCCCAATTGGGCGATCAGATTGTAAAGAATGTTACTGATGCAATTTTCAATAAAATATTTTCAAACTGGTAATCATCGTTAATTCATCCTCATGAACAATAGAATATTTTATTCTGAATATTTTTACCAAAAAGGATCGAAGGATACCAGCGTACTCGAAAGAAATGCAAATGAATATCCATACAGTTCATTGGCGTCATTCCTGTTATTATATCATTATAAAAAGACTTCCAATCCTGCTTTTGAAAAATTTGCCAGGAAAACCGCATTGTTATTCAACAACCCACTTTGGTTACAATTTCAACTTTTCGATAAGTCAGCTCCAATTTCCGAACAGGAAATTTTTAGTGTTGAAAATTTCCACCTCGAAAATGAACTAAGAAAAAATGACAATAGTGAAATTTCATTGGCACCTTCTTCTGTGGAAGATGTTAGGGAAGAACCAGTTTCAAATTTTGGACAGGAAACTTTTGGCGATGAAGGAGACAGGGAAGAAAGTGCTAAAACAATAATGGACAATAGTGCAACATCTTCAGAACATTCTTCTGTCGAAAAAGTTATGGAAGAAACCGTGACAGGCCACGAAGCATCGACATTGAAAGAAACGGGTGTTGAAGAAATTAAGGAAATAGATGCTGAACCCATCCTGGATACTTTTGGTGAAGACTCTACTCAACGGGAAGCTGAACAAGAGGCAAATTTAGAAGAACCGGCATTGAGTGATTCACTGCAAACAAATGAGTTTATTGAAACCGAAAATACTTTGAATGAAACTCCCACAACCGAAGATACGGCAACTGAAATAGCTGCGGCTGGCAACTCGGAAACCGAAAAAGAAACTACAGTAAACGAAAATGAGACAATTGCTTTTGAGCCTTTGCACACAGTTGACTATTTTGCATCGCAGGGAATTAAAATAACGGAAGAATTACTCACAAAAGACAAACTTGGCAGCCAAATGAAAAGTTTTACCGCATGGCTTAAAAGTATGAAAAAACTTCACCCCGGAAAATTGGAGGAGCAGAGCCTTGCCACAGAAAAACTAATTCAGGCTTCTGCAAACGAATCTAATTTTAATACGGAAATACTTACAGAAGCAATGGCGGAGGTGTTGATTAAACAGGATAAAAAGGATAAAGCAATCGAAATGTTTAGCAAATTAAGTTTGATTAATCCCTCCAAAAGCGCTTACTTTGCGGCGAGAATTGAAAGTATAAAATCAAATTAATATGTTAATAGTTTTTTTGGCGCTAATTATTATTGCATCGGTAGTTTTAGGTCTTATTATTTTAATCCAAAATCCCAAAGGCGGAGGCCTTTCTTCCTCATTCGGTGGGTTTGGAAACCAATTAATGGGCGTAAAGCAAACTACGGACGTACTAGAAAAAGGAACCTGGCTTTTTGCTGCAATAATCGGTGTATTATGCCTTACTTCCGCTATGTTCATTCCTAAATCCGGTGGAGGTGCTAACGACAAATATTATAATAATGCGCCGTCGACAAATCCTGCGCAATCACCAAATAATACTATTCCTTTTAATAGCGGTTCGCAGCCGTCTCAACCTGCAACGACTCCTAATAAATAATTTATCAAAATATTGAAGAACCCTGTCTTAAAAAGGCGGGGTTTTTTATTTACTTTGATAAAGAATTGAAAATATATGTCGTTTTAAATTGTTGTTGAATTTAAGATAAAATGAAACCCCGGAGAATTATTTTATTATTCCTCTCTACCGTATTCCTGGTTGCAGTTTTTGGCGCGTGGAAGTTTTTTGGGCCAACCGTTAAATCGCCCGAAGGGAAATTTTTCTTCGTACATACCGGTGCTACTTACGACCAGGTAAAAGATAGTCTTATAAAAAATAATATTATCGGAACTGGTTTCTGGTTCGATAAGGTTGCGTCCTATTCCAACTTTAATAAAAATGTAAAGGCGGGTAAATACAAAATAAGCGGAGGAATGAGCATTGTAGGTCTTGTAAAAATGCTGCGAAATGGAAGGCAAACTCCGGTAAACCTTGTTATTACGAAACTCAGAACCAAAGAAGATCTTGCAAAAAAAATAGCCGATAATTTTGAAACAGATTCAATGAGCGTCATTAATTTTTTGAATAGCAATGATTCTCTTTTACAATTTGACGTGGATACAAATACAGTGATGACTATTGTAATTCCCAATACCTACATATATAACTGGAATACATCCATACAAAAGGTCCTAAAAAAATTATATAATGAGGAACAAAAATTCTGGAATGAGGATCGAAAGAGGAAAGCAGAACAATTGCACCTGACTCCTGATGAAGTTTATATAGTAGCGTCGATAGTTGAAGAAGAGACCAATCGTATTGAAGATAAAGGCAAAATAGCCAGTGTTTACATCAACCGGCTCAGAAAAGGAATGAAACTGGCCGCGGATCCGACTATAAAATTCGCTATGAAAGATTTTGAATTGAAAAGGATCTATTTTAAATACCTGAGTTATCCTTCGCCCTACAACACTTATTTGCACAAAGGGCTTCCACCCGGCCCTATCAACACTCCTTCAATAAAAACAATTGATGCTGTATTAAATGCACCCGAAACAGATTACCTGTTTTTTGTAGCACGTCCAAATTCCGGCGGATTGTCAGATTTTGCGAGCACTTTCCAGGAACATTCCATTTACGCAAAAGTTTATCGGGATGCGTTGGATAGCGCTTCAAAAGAAAAACACGACAATCAATAATTTTTAATTGCTACTTTAGATTTTTGAAACTAATAAATTACAGTCAACAAAAATATTCCAGATAAGTTTTGATAAAACTGGTTCGCATATTTACGCAATTCCATCCGATAAATTTCCTTATTAGAAGGAGTAAGAAATGGATACCGCCCGGTTTCCAGGGAAATTCATTTTATGAAGTAATGAAATATTATGGCAGAAATTTTAGTGTCCCACATCTTACAGAAAGGGCTGCGGCGATTTCATATAATTTTATTATGTCGATTCCACCGACTTGTCTTTTTGTTTTTACGCTTATTCCCAATCTGCCTTTTGTATCTAAAAGAGGTTTAAAACACCAGCTCCATGGATTGATAACCGACATAATTCCGGCCCAGGCCAATAACAAAGGCATTATCCAATTTGTTGACAGCTTCATTGACGGTTCGAAAATCGGACTTATATCTTTCACTTTTATCTTATCCTTGTTTTTTGCTTCCAACGCCGTTATAGGACTTATGCGTTCTTTTAACAAAGATTATATAGGTTTTAAAAAAATAAAAGGATTGAAAAAAAGATGGCAAGCTATAAAATTAACGATCTTCTTGTTTGGATTACTTCTGACCTGCCTTATTTTACTCCTTATGCAAAATAACATTCTCAACATCATTGGTATAACTAACAGGCATATACGACCTATCATTTTGTATGGTAGATGGATTTTTATAATAGCCCTTATTTTTTATTCTTATGCATTTATTTATAAGTATGCACCATCCACAAAAAAAAGATGGAAGCTTGTTTCGCCCGGGGCAGTTATCGCCACTATCTTAAGCATCATTGCTACTATTGGCTTCTCGGCTTTTGTAAATAATTTTGGCAGGTATAATATCCTCTACGGTTCAATAGGAAGTATTATGGTAGTAATGATAATGATTTTTCTTAATTCGCTGGTTGTTCTTATCGGCTTTGAATTCAACTTAAGTATTCACTCACTTAAAAGTATTCATGAGGAAAAAAATGTGAAGAGGATTCAATGAAGATTATCATTCATCCTATAAGTTCCAGGCTAACAATTGCAACATATTATCATATAAATTTAAAAATGTCTTTCTTTTATGAATCAGTTACAGCTTTTTGCACTTTGCATATTCTAAAGTAATTTTGCAACGCTTTTAAATAAGGCTTTTAAAAATTAAAATCTTCATAAAACATGGCATACGACGTAATAGTATTAGGAAGTGGACCGGGTGGTTATCCTGCCGCAATCAGGGCATCACAATTAGGAAAGAAAGTTGCAATAATTGAACGGGAAAGCCTTGGTGGCATTTGCCTCAATTGGGGCTGCATCCCTACAAAAGCATTATTAAAAAGTGCCCAGGTAATGGAATACGCCAAGCATAGTACGAATTATGGTATTGAAGTAAAAGAGGTTCAGCAAAACTTCGGAAACGTTATTAAACGCAGTCGCGGTGTGGCGGACAAAATGAATAAAGGTGTTATTTTTTTGATGAAAAAAAATAAGATTGATGTTATAATGGGTGATGGCAAACTTCTTTCAGCCACCAAGATTGAAGTAACCTCGGCTGATGGCAAAAAACAAACCGTGGAAGCCAAAAATATCATCATAGCTACAGGAGCAAGAGCCAGGGAATTACCTGCGTTAAAATTAGATGGCAAGAAAGTAATTGAATACCGGGCAGCCATGAGTTTACCGACCCAACCAAAATCTATCATCGTGGTGGGTTCCGGCGCTATCGGAACCGAGTTTGCATATTTTTATAACTGCATGGGAACTAAAGTAACCATCGTTGAATTCCTGCCAAGAATAGTACCTGTTGAAGACGAAGATGTTTCCAAAGAACTCGAAAAGAATTTTAAGAAGCAAGGTATTTCTATAATGACTAATAGTGAAGTAACGAGCGTTGATACCAGCGGCAATGGCGTAAAGGCAAAAGTAAAAACACCGGAAGGCGAAGTAACCCTGGAAGCGGACATACTCTTAAGCGCGGTTGGTATTACAGCTAATATTGAAAACATTGGTTTAGAGCAAGTCGGTATTAAGACAGACAAGGGAAGAATTGTGGTTGATGCTAATCAACAAACCAATGTACCCGGTGTATACGCAATTGGAGATTGCACACCCAACCAGGCGCTTGCCCATAAAGCAACTAAAGAAGGTATTAATGCCGCGGAACATCTTGCGGGTAAAAAACCAGACCCGATAGACTATAATAATGTTCCCGGATGTACATACTGCACGCCTGAAATAGCTTCTGTGGGTTACACAGAAAAAGCGGCTAAGGATGCGGGTTATGAACTCCAAGTAGGCAAGTTTCCATTTATTGCCAGCGGAAAAGCAACAGCAGTAGGCGCTACAGAAGGTTTTGTAAAAATAATTTATGATGCAAAATATGGCGAATTGTTAGGCGCCCACATGATTGGATATAACGTTACAGAATTAATAGCGGAAGTAGTAACGGCGAGAAAATTAGAAACCACTGCACACGAAATTTTGAATGCTATTCATCCTCATCCAACTATTAGTGAAGCGGTGAAAGAAGCTACTGCTGTGGCTTATGGAGAAGCTACAGATATATAGAATAGTTTCAATTAACGATATAACAAAAAAGGGGCAGCGATGCTTCTTTTTTGTTTAGACATTTGCTACGGCCTCTTCTCCATACACCTGGTCTTTAAATTTTAGCGAGGGAGATAGTATGAATTCTCCAAGCCCAAGAGAGTTCCATTTTTCATCCACTGATTTTATTGTAACATCATCTGCAACGATAATATTCGGCCAGTCGCGATAAAAATCATCAAACTCTTTGGTTTTCATAGTTCCGTCAAAACCTATACAGGCGTTGTATTTGCCTGGATTACTGCCCGATTCCTTTTTTAAAATAAAATGATCCCGGCGCGGATCGAGATTATTGCAAAAGCGCCATAGGGAAACAGTCAGGTCATTGGCGTCAACAGTATGTTCAACATATAAAATCATTTTTATTCCTTCCATACATTTCAGTTCCATAATTGATTTATGTAACTCTCTCACATTATTTTTTCTATTCTTTTTAATAGAAATCACCAAAACAGGAATATCTTTTTCAATCAATGAAAAATTGATTGTCTTCACCTCGGTGAATAAACTTGTTATTTCTTTTGCATTTGCAGGAGTAAAACGTGGAAGCATAGACGAAAAATACCCGTCAAGCTCTTCGGGATATTTATAAGTTCCGTCAATACACATCTTTCCGCCAAAACCCAATTTGCTGCAACTATGATCTAATACATCCATAGGTCCTTGTGAAAAATAAATGTCTGTTGCCGGATTTAAATTCCTGAAAACATCCACGGCCAATTTTTGATATTCAAATAGCTTAAAACTGTCAAAAGCCCCTGTGTTGGAGAGGTTTGGGGAGGCCGTCAATACCAAAATTTTATTAAACATCATTTGCCCGGCACCCCACATTGCATTCATAACTTTTTGTCCCTGGCCTGCGTATTCCTTCTTAATCTTTGCGATAACAAGGTTATGAAACACGCCTTCCACCGGCATTTCCATATCAACAATTTCCGGAACCATTGTCATCTTCATTGGCGCTAAAAATATACGCTCTGTTGCTTTGCCAAGCCATGCATCTTCCTGGGGCGGAATCCCAACTATCGTTGCCGGGTACACGGGGTTTTTTTTATGAGTAATGGCAGTTATGTGAAATTTTGGATACCAATCAGGCAAAGAATAATAGCCGGTATGATCTCCAAACGGTCCTTCCCAGATTAATTCATCGCCGGGGTCAACATATCCCTCTATTACAAAATCAGCATCAGCGGGCACTTCTATTTCAGGTTGCGTGATGCATTTTACCAGTTCAACTTTCTTCTTTCGTAAAAAACCAGCGAGCATGTATTCGTCTACATTTTCAGGTAAGGGTGCTGTTGCGGAATAGGCATACACCGGATCGCCGCCCAATATAACGGCCACGGGCATACGCCTATTTAATTTTTTATATTCATTAAAATGCTTTGCGGAAACTTTATGTTTATGCCAATGCATGCCGGTTAGCTTCGGGCCGAAGACCTGCATGCGGTACATCCCCACATTCCTGATATTGTTATTAGGATCTTTTGTATGAATTACCGGAAGGGTAACAAACGGGCCACCGTCTTTTGGCCAGCAGGTTATCACAGGGAGCTTCGTAATATCGGGATTCTCCATGATCACATGCTGGCACTCCCCTCTTCCGCTAACAACTTTTGGCATCCAACTTGCAAATTGCCCCAGTTTTGGGAGCAACTTCAATTTATCAATTATATTTTCTTTGGGAGACGAAAGAAGCTGAAATAAATTTTCAATATTATGTGCAACATCGTTTAAATTTTCAACTCCAAGGGCAAGGCACATTCTTTTTTCACTTCCATACGCATTCATCAAAACCGGAAAATCGTATCCTGTATTCTCAAACAGCAATGCTTTGCCGCCATTACTACTTTTGCTGATTCTATCAGTTATTTCAGCAATTTCAAGATGAGGATTTACATAAGATTTTATACGAACTAATTCATTTTCCTTCGCAAGTACATCAATAAATTCACGGAGATTTTTGTAAGCCATAATTGCCTAAAGGTAAAACAGAATTAGTTCCATAAAGTTTACCCCTACACGAAATAGTTGTTGAGTTTTTATCGACATATCATTCGGGAGTGATATATCATCTTTAATTCACGTTTGCGGGGCATCCATACTTCGAATGTTTACCAAGCCCGCTACCCAGTCCATTTCCACTGAATAAGCGAAAAGAAGCTGTTAAGCCGGTGAAATAGTACCAATCTTTATGGGATGAGCTTCCGCGGATAGTTCCGGCCGCAGGATAAGGAGAGCCATTTTTAAGTTCATTCCCTCGATAGGCTAACTGAACAGCCTCCCCGCCACGATTTGCTAACAAAGTCGCCTCGTCAACATAGGCTGTACTTACATCATCAAGATAATCAGTAAATAATTTTCTATATCCAACTTCAACGCCAACATTCACATTATCGCTTAAAGCAAATTTTATCCCCGCACCAAAAGGAATCGACAACTGAGTAAGGTTATAATTTTTTTTACCAGCAATAAAACCCTCTCCTTCTGTGCTCAAAGGTTTCAAATAAGTTTTTGTCCCTGATGTATCAGTTGTGTAAGGGTTGAAATGATATATTGCCAATCCTGCAAAAACATAAGGAGTAAGCACATGCTCAGAAATTGGGGTTATAAAATATTGACCGCCTATACTAAATTCAGAAAGAGCTGAACTAAAATTCAGGTTACGTGGTTTGTTTCTGCCGTATTTATCATCTGCTGAAATTGTACCAAAAGTCAGTGAAGTTTGCGCTGAAAAATGATCTGTAATGTCATACGATGCACCAAAGCCTCCTGCAAAATGAGACTGCGAAAAGGTGAATCCTTTATCCTGCAGATCGCCGGAATAATTAGACGTACCGGCAAAAAGGTTAAGGTGCAGATTTTGAGCATTTGCATTTGAAATAAATACAAACATCATCATTGAAAAAAGGATGGTTTTCATATTGATAGAATTTGATTTTAGGGATTACCCCCATTAATGACAAAAATGATACCGCAAAAAGAATTTCTAAATCCTGCTAAAATTAGAAGACATTACAGGACTTTTTGCGGAATGATTCAACATTAACGGTAATTTATATTTTAATCTATCGGGCATAATTATTATTGAGTTCGTGATCAAAAAATTCTTTGAATTGCTGTTAGCATTAAAGTTTTAAAAGCTGAACTCTATTTCTATAAATAAAAAACCAACATTTTATTTATGTTACAATTTCCAAAACTGTCTGCATTATAATTTCCTATAGATTTGCAATAATTCGGGATGTAGCGCAGCCCGGTAGCGCACACGTCTGGGGGGCGTGGGGTCGCAAGTTCGAATCTTGTCATCCCGACTAAGTTGATTTCTTTCAAAATAAAAGCTCGTAAAACTCAGTGTTTACGGGCTTTTTTATTTTATCAGATTTTATTAGTTCGAATGTCTTGTGACAAAATCTTTTTAAAGACTGGTTTTCGCCAATTTTAGTTATGTCAGTATAATATTGATTATTTTTTTTATCATACCCAATTATCAATGCCTTAACTTCCATGCTACAGAGACTGCATTAAGTGTACCTGCTGCGTTTATCATTTAAATAAATAGGACCCGATCATTTTACAAAAGCAAGACATAACGGGTAAAAACATCAAAGCCATAAATCAACCCTTGCTGAAAGTTTAAAGGATCAAATTCATTGTAGCTTACTGCTCTTTAAAGGACTTATAAGATTTTATTTTCTGCACTCTTAACAACAACATCTTTAACTCCTTCTGTTCCTGAAATGCTGATGTCTTTTACATTTTTCAAAATGAAATGCGAAACTCCATTTTCTTTTTCGGCCTGGATGTCATAAAGAATAGCTCCTTTAACATCGTCTAAAATAAAAGGTGGCCGATAATCATCATTTAAAAAACTCACTTGTATGTCGTGCATCTTCAGGTTCTTTACATGGCGAATATAAAAACCATAAGAGGGCATAACGTTCCAGCGGTCTGGTTCCGGGTATTCCTTTTCATATTCTGGAACCGTCCTGTTAACGGAGTCTTTTGGACCGCCACCTTTGTAATAGATTCTTATATTACTCATCTGCAAGTCTTCAATATCATGTCCTTGCAGTCCGCTAATCAAAGCGCCTTGCCCGTAGTCAACATTGTATGCAATAATATTGTTTAAGATAATTCTTCGGCAGGTGCCTATGGGTATTGTATCCGGTCCACGCATTCTTGCACCCAGGCGAACAAAAATTGGCGCATTTCCGATATCACGCATCGTGATGTTTGATATCGTTACATCCTCAAGCAGTGCACCATCAACAGTTTCTAAAGCAAGCCCGCGGCAATATTCAAAAACACAATTAGAAATGGTAATGTTCTTAAAACCTCCGTTAGATTCTGTTCCAAATTTTATTCTCCCAACAGGATGATGATCAGAATCCTTTGCGTAATTTCTTTTAAAGGTGCCATCCAGTAAAGTTCCTTCGTCATAACCACTCACCTGGCAGTTAGTAATGGTAACATTTTCTGTAGGTTTCGAATAGCCGAGACCGAAAGAACTCTTTAAACAGATGCCATCATCCGATGGTGAGTTGACCGTACAATTGGAAACACGAACATTTTTACAACAGTCTATATCAAAGCCATCGCGGTTAGTATCAACTTTTAAGTTATCAATCGTAAGGTTATCAACACCTGTTGCCAGTATTGCAAACCATCCACCATGCAAGATCGAAATATCTTTTATAATTACGTTGCGACAAAGCAACAGGCTGATAGCCTTGTTAGGCCGCACATCTCCATTTCTGCCGCTTCTCACTAATCCTTTTCCCCATATTTTTCCGGTACCAATAATTGAAACGTCATGCAGGTTCTCTCCCCAAATAAAACTGTTGTGCCAGTGGCTGTGCCCGTAATCCTGGTAAATATCGTTTACACTCTTTTCAGGCTTATCAAATTCGGTTGAATCTGACGCGGCAATTAAAGTGGCACCCTGATCAATAAATAAACAAATATTGCTTTTGAGATGTATAGAACCACTCAGGTAATTACCTGCCGGTAAATAAACGGTACCTCCTCCCGCATTCGCTGCCTCATCAATAGCTTTATTGATAGCTATCCCGTCCAGACCAATTCCGTCTCCCTTGGCTCCAAAATCTTTCACATTAAACACTATATTTTGTTTCTGCGCATTTACCATAAATGAAAGCATTACAGCAAGACCACTTAATAACAGAATTTTAGATTTTAATTTCATTTGATGATGTTTATATTTTACCGAAAATTAATTTTTTTACAGACAATAGATGGAATAAAATTTTTCAGAAAAAATCTCACAGGTACGCGAACCGCTTTTCATGGCGCAATTAGTATATAGATAGTATATAGAAATATGCAATCGTTAATATGAAAAAAATTACAGTGCAAAAGAAATAATAATTATAGAACAATTATCTTATTTAAATAGCAAACTATTTAGCTATTCTGGCATTTTAATTATATGACCTCTTTGTGGGAACTTTAAATAAACTTTAGTTGTTGCTGTTACCCTATTGCCAGTATCGTCTCAACTTTAAAATGACAGTTATCCCACAGACACCAGGATCACAAAGCAATATTCTTAGTGTTCTTCGTGGCTTGGGGAAACATTGATTATGATATAATAAACTTGATATGACACTAAGTATATAAACAACGATTGCTAACAATTAGCTTGGTTTTGGTTCGATTTTAATTGTCAACTTAAAGTAAAATATTTTATATTGAAAATTTATAAGCAACCCCTTTGCAATAAGGATGCAACTGCATTCGTAGACCGATGGCTTCATAGTGCCAATGAGTTCCATCGCAGAATGGATTTGTGTCACCTGAGTACTGTACTACTTTGCTAAATAGAAATAATCTGAATCATTAAAAAATTATTTTTTTAATAATCAACTCTTGACTGGCTGTCAGCGATGAGTTTCAAAACAACCAGGCCACCGATAAGTAACCCTAATGCAGTTAAGACGGGTACAGCTTTCTTTTTCAAATTCTTTTTCATATTCTTTGTTTATAAAAATTATTTAATCGATAAGATAAACGCAGCAAAAAAAACTATCACAACTATTGCGCCTGATTTTCACTATTTCATGCTTACCTGAAAAAACAAAAATGAAAGAGGTTACGATTTTATCTTATATAAAAAATGTGGAATCGATTCCCATGTAAACCGTGAAAATAATTCAACAGTAATTAGTAATTATTTTCTAAAGAGCAGATTTTCCGCAAAATATATTACAAAAAAACATGGCAGAATTATTGATGATGAAATATTTATACTTGATATAGTTCTTTCTTTTTATAAATTCTTTCTTTCTCTCTTAAATTTTTCAAATCTTAAATCTAAAAAAAGATGCCTGAAAAAAAAGTAACCGACATTCATATTATTTGGATGACTACCGGTTTGAGTTGTGATGGTGATTCAGTTGCCATGACAGGAGCAGTAAATCCCAGTCTTGAAGATATAGCCTTAGGAGCTTTGCCTGGTATGCCGAATGTACACATACATAGCCCTGTAATTTCTTATGAAAACGGTGATGAATTAATGCAGTGGTGGTATAAAGCTGAACGGGGTGAACTTGATCCATTTGTGTTAATATTAGAAGGCTCGGTACCAAATGAAGAAGCGATTAGAGACACCGGTGGACACTGGGCCGCCATGGGTGCAACCGGCCCATTCGGTCAGCCTATCACTACAAACGAATGGATAGACAGGCTTGCTCCCAAGGCTGCAGGTGTGGTAGCTGTTGGAACCTGCGCAACTTATGGAGGAATACCAGCCATGAAAAATAATCCGACAGGTGCTATGGGGCTTCCTGATTACCTTGGATGGAACTGGAAATCAAAAGCAGGCCTGCCTATCGTTTGTATTCCCGGATGCCCTGCACAACCTGATAATACCACTGAAACACTTCTGTACCTGGTATTTCAGTTAGCGGGCATTGCTCCTATGATTCCACTTGATGATGCTTTAAGGCCAAAATGGCTATTTGATAGAACTGTGCATGAAAGCTGCGACCGGGCTGCATTCTACGAACAGGGAGATTTTGCACAGGAATATGGTTCTACGAAATGCCTGGTGCAGATTGGATGCCAGGGACCAATTGTTTATTGCAATGTTCCGAGAAGGGGTTGGCAAAATGGAATTGGTGGTTGCCCGAATGTGGGTGGCATTTGCATGGCGTGTACTATGCCAGGCTTCCCTGATAAATTTATGCCTTTTATGGATGAAGCGTTCGGCGCTAAGTTTTCATCTAACGGTGCAAAATTCGTGTATGGTCCCCTGTTAAGAGTGTTCCGGAATATGACAACGAGGAAGAAAGATAAAGAACCGGAATGGAGAAAGAGAGGTGAAAAGATTGCATCCGGATATGAGCCTGCATGGTAAAAAATTAAGTGCATATGAAAGACGAACAACCATTATTTTATTATTTATTATTCAAATAAAAAATCATTGCTATGCCAGAAGTATTAACCAAGCCCGGAAGCACACAAACCAAACCCAATATTATCGTAAAGGAAATGTCCTGGGATCCCATCACACGGATTGTTGGCAGTTTGGGTATTCATTGCAAAATTGATTTTACCAATAAAAAAGTTCAGGAATGTTATAGTACCTCAATGGTATTTCGCGGCTTCGATATTTTCATGAGAGGTATTGACCCACGGGATTCTCATTTTATAACAAGCCGGATATGCGGTATATGCGGAGATAATCACATGACCACTTCAGTACTTAACCAAAATATGGCATATGGAGTAAAGCCTCCTCACCTTGGGGACTATGTGCTTAATATGGGCGAATCCGCAGACTATATGTTTGATCACGCCATATTCAATGATAATCTTTGCAACGTCGATTTCTGTGGACAGATGGTAAAAGAAACCAACCCAACTGTGTATGAAAAAGCCAAACACACAGAAGCACCGAACGCACGCATACATGGCTTCAAAACTATCGCCGATATTATGGATTCGCTCAATCCGTTTACCGGAAAATCTTATATGGAATCGTTGCAGGTATCAAGATATACAAGAGAAATGTTTTGTCTTATGGAAGGTCGCCATACGCATCCGTCTACATTGGTTCCCGGCGGTGTAAGCACTACCATAACGCATCAAACATTAACTGATTACTATGTTCGGCTAATGAAATATATTGAATATTGCAAGAAGGTAGTACCGATGCACGACGATTTATATGACTTCTTTTATGAAGCGTTACCAGGGTATGAAAGAGTTGGATACCGGGACACCAATTTGGTTTGCTGGGGATCATTCGACGATCCGGAATATTGCGATTTTACTTATAAAAACATGACGAGTTGGGGGCGTAAAAAATTCATTACTCCAGGTGTTGCCATCAATGGAGAATTGGTAACTACAGATCTTGTCGAAATTAATCTTGGTATAAGAATACTGTTGGGAAGTTCTTATTATGATGACTGGGAAAATGAAAGGATGTTTGTAAAGAAAGACCCGTTAGGTAATCCTGTTGACCGCAATCATCCGTGGAATAAAACCACAAAGCCTAAACCGCAAAAAAGAGATTTTGCCGGAAAATACACATGGGTAACTTCTCCAAGATGGTATGACAAACGCAGTGGTAAACATGTGTGCTGCGATACAGGCGGCGGGCCATTTGCAAGACAATGGGTTACGGCAAAAGCCGGACTGGTAGATATAGGTTACATCAAGGCAACCGGCAATTCACTCGAATTCAATCTGCCGAAAACTGTTGGCATGCCGGAAGTAAAGCAAATATGGAAAGTTCCTAAATGGAGTAATGCCATTGAGCGGGACCGTGCAAGAGCTTATCATCAAACCTATTCAGCCCTGGTTGGGTTGTATTGCCTCGAAAAGGCATTTGAAGAAGTACATGCCGGCCGCACCAAAACCTGGTCACCATTTAAGGTTCCCGACTATGCAGTAAGCTGTGGTTTTCATGAAGCAGCAAGGGGCGTCTTATCTCATCACATGGTTATTGAAGGGGGAAAAGTAGCCAATTACCAGATGTTTCCTCCTACCCCGTGGAATGCGTCTCCGCGTGATAGTTATGGAACCCCTGGCCCCTACGAAGATTCAGTTCAGAACACGCCAATCTTCGAAGAAAATGGTCCTGATAATTTTAAAGGAATTGATATAATGAGGGCTGTACGCAGCTTTGATCCTTGTTTGCCTTGTGGTGTTCACATGTATTTAGGCGGAGGAAAAATGATTAAATCAACTCATACACCTACAGCATTGGCATCGTATAATAGTGGAAAATAAAATTGTGAGTGGCAAGTAGCAAAGATGAGCTATAAGTTGTAAGTAACAGGTAGCAGAAAGCGAGATTTTAATTACACCCATGAAAATTCATCCCTGGCTATTTGTCGCTCATATTTTAAAAATAAAAGTCAATGCCCATGGTATCTGCATCACTTATAGGAACGTTGAGAAAAATTGCCGCACCTCCACCAGGAGTTGAGGTGGAGCGTTGTAACTTCTGTGGTACTAATCTGCCTGCTGACCATCGCCATCTTGTAGATCTTTCAGCGATGAAATTTATTTGCACTTGCGAAATGTGTATCATTACAAATGCTGAAAACGGTAAATACAAACCACTTCCCCAACGCTATTTGCACCTTGAAGATTTTAATATGTCTGATTCACTATGGTCAGATTTTCTAATTCCGGTGAATATGGCGTTTTTTGTAAACAGTACAGCAAAACAAGGAACTGTTGCCTATTATCCGGCTCCCACCGGTGCAACTGAGTCAAAGTTAAAAATGGAGGCATGGAATAACCTGTTGGAAGTAAATCCTGTTTTGAAAGAGTTAAATGACGACCTCGAAGCGCTCCTGGTAAACAGGCTTGGCGACAAAGGCCAATATTTTATTGTACCTATTGATAGTTGTTATAAACTTATTGGTATGATAAGAATTGCATGGAAAGGAATATTCGGAGGAAAAGAAGTGAATGATATTATCGATAAATTTTTTGACGAACTAAAAGAAAAAGCAACGGCATGCCCGATTTAAAATTTGAAATCATATCGTCAGAAGTAAAACAATTTGCGATAACGCCAACGCTTTCTTTCAAATTGCAAATTACTAATGCAACTGAAAATGAAGAAGTTTATGCAGCTGCATTAAAATGCCAGGTAATGGTAGAGGCAATAAAACGCAAATACAATGAAAACGCAAAAGACAAGCTGCACGAGCTTTTTGGTGAACCATTCCGATGGGATGACACACTTAAAAGTTTTTTCTGGACGATCATTAATATTCCAGTTCCCAGATTTACAGGTAAAACAGTATTAGAAGTTACCATACCATGCAGCGAGGACCAGGCAATGGCTGCGGGTAAATATTTTTATGCTGTTTCAGATGGTGATATTCCGCTTGCTTTTCTTTTTAGTGGCACTTTGTTTTATAAAGATGCAGAAGGCGATTTGCAGATTTCACTTGTTCCCTGGGAAAAGGAAGCGTTTTGCAAAATGCCGGCAAGTTTATGGCAAAACATGATGGACATTTATTTTCCCAATTGCAGGTGGTTGCGTATAACAAAAGAAACTTACGATAAGCTGGTAAAATATAAAGCACAGAGTGCATATCCAACACTCGAGGCAGCTTTGGAATCACTTTTGCAGGATGCTTTAAAAGAAGTTTCTTTTAAAGAAAAACATACAGCATGAATAATGTAATAAATAATACGATCAAATAATAATACAGGTTCGGTTTTGGAAAATCTTACGCGAACGCTGCTCTATGAGGGTTATTCTTTATACCCCTATTATAGATCCGCCATAAAAAATCAAAAGCCAATTCCTTTCGGCGTTATTTTCCCAAAAGACTATAATACTTACAATGAACATTCGCATTCACACATACAATCTCAAAGTATTATACATGGAAACGGTGAACTAACGGTAAGCATAAACGTTCGCTTTCTTCACTTAAGGCAAACAGAACTTTTTAAAAAAAATCACAACAGTGAAGAGTTTAATCCTGCATTCGAGCTGGAGGTAGATGGAAAAACTTACCAGGCCGGGTTGCCAACAATTGAGAGAAACATCCAAACTGACTGGTTGCGCCTTAATGACCTCACTGAAGAAGAGAAAACTATTCCATTTTCATTTGAATCATATAATGAAGGTGAAATGATTTTTAATGATGAAAAAGAAATTGTTGCCCAAAAAATTACTTCTATATCAGAGATCAACGGCGTCGTTAAAATTATGGCAGAGGCAACGGGCGACGGTGAGGATTCATTTCGTTTAACCGTGATAGTTACTAACACTACCCCGTTAGAAAATGCCGTCAACCGATCACGCGACGAGGCCCTTTTACAATCGTTTCTTTCAACTCATATTATCTTGCAAACACCGGATGGTGAATTTATTTCGCACCAGGATACACCTGAGCAATGGCAGGCGGCAATGGCAATTTGCAACAATGTAAATACCTGGCCAATACTAATTGATAAAAATAACACCACATTATTGTCGTCGCCAATTATTTTATATGATCATCCTGAAATTAACCCCGCTAGTTCGGGAGATATGTTCGACAGCACCGAAATTGAAGAGGCGCTTTTACTTCATGTGAATCTTTTATCGGATGAAGAGAAAAAAAGAATTGGTGGTAATGATGAAAAACTCCGTGCCATGCTGAATAAAGTGAGCAGTTTAACGCCGGAGGATTTAAATGTGTATCACAGTATGATGAAAGACGACAATCCTGGCGAATTTGATAACAAGTAAATATTGCAACTATGCGATCAAATGGTTTAAGAGAAGACACACCGGGCGAATTAGTAAAAATGATTGATGGAATTTTATACAGCAAAGGCGATAAGGTAAAATTGAATCTTGGGAAACGAAGAGCGGATACTTCAGATATTTTTTTGAATGGGAAGGTTGCCACAATAGAAGTAATTCATACAGATTATGATAACAATATTCATATTGCCGTTACAATAGATGACGATCCGGGGCAGGATTTGCTGCGTGACTTAGGCATGTATCTCTATTTTAGCCCGGAAGAAATAGAACTAATAAGATGACCATGAAAAATAAAAACACGTCAACAGTTGAAATGGAGCAACCCAAAAAACTAGCTCCTGTTGTAAAAAAAAGAGTGATGATTGCAGGCATCGGAAATATGTTTATGAAAGATGATGGATTTGGAAGCGCCGTTGTAAAAAGGATCATTAATAAAAAATTTCCGGAAGGCGTAGAAGTAAAAGATTTTGGAACCGGTGGCCTTAAACTGGCATACGATCTTATGAGAGGTTATGACGGCCTGATTTTCCTGGATGCATCTCCACGGGGAAAAACGCCCGGAACCCTTTATGTGATTGAACCTAACGAAAATGATTTTAGCAGTAACCTGGAAGAAGGTGGCCCTATTGATCCTCACGGCGCTGACCCGGTAACTGTTTTAAGATTTGTAAAATCCACCGGCGCATGGCCGGGAAAGGTATTTGTTGTGGCGTGCGAACCGGAATCAGTTGATGAGTTTGAGATTGGGTTAAGCGAACCGGTAAATATTGCTATTGATAAAGCCATTGAAATAGTTGATGAAATTGTACAGGATATTTATTCAATAAAAAAACAAACATCATGAATATATTTTCAGAGGATAATTTGAATGCCGTTCAGGATGTAATACAAAAAACCAATGGACACGGCAATCATCTGAGAAAAGAGGAACCTTTAAAAGATGAATTGTCTGAGCTTAACCGGCAAAGCGGGCACATTCAACAGTTAATTGAAGAAATAGAAACGCTTCCTGATCCGAAAGCAAAAAAAATGATGGAAGAATGCATCCAGGAAATACTGGGTTTTTACGGAAAGGGGCTTGAAAAAATATTGAAAATTATTTCTGATGGAAATAGTGCTGCGGCAAAAGATATTTACAATAATCTTATTGAAGATAGTTTTGTAAATGGGCTATTGCTCATTCATGATCTTCATCCGCTGGATTTAAAAACCCGGCTCTACAAAGCGCTTGAAAAAGTGAAACCCTATATGGATAGCCACGGCGGAAGCGTAGAGTTGGTAAGTCTTGAAAACGGAGTTGCCAAATTAAGGCTGGCCGGAAATTGCAAAGGGTGCCCTTCCTCTTCAAGTACCCTGGAACTTGGTATTCGGCAATCAATTGAAGAATATTGTCCCGATCTTTTGGGGCTGGAAGTGGAAGGAATAACTGAAATGCCAAACGCAAAAAAAGGTGGCGCCAAACAAGAAAGTGGCTGGAAAGTTTTAACCGGCGTAAACAAATTACCTAACGGGAAAATGATAGCTGTGGAATCCGGTGGTATACCACTAATCGTTTCCCGCGTTAACAACCAGTTGTACGCATATCGTAACCTTTGCCCCGCATGTGAAAGACCATTCACTAACGGTACCTTAGACGAAAATATTTTAGCGTGCCAGCTGGGTCATCGATTTGATGTTCAACATGCAGGAATCTGTACAGATGACAATGAATTGCACCTGGAACCTTTTCCTTTGCTGGAAGAAAATGGAATCGTTAAATTAGCAGTTGGATAAAGACAACAGCATGCATGAATTATCTATTTGCCAGAGTATATTAAATACAATTGAAACAGAATTTGATGGAAAGGGAATTGAAAATATCCGCGAAATTCACCTTAAGGTTGGAATGCTGGCCTGTATTGAGCCCGAGATATTAAAAAATGTATTTCAACTTATTAAAACAGATACGCCATTTGATAACTCGGAACTGTTTATAGAAGTAATTGAGGTGGCGGCGGAATGCAAAAACTGTGGCCAAAAGTTTAAGGTTGAGAAATATATATTTGTTTGCCCGTCATGCGGCGAACCTGTTTCAAACGTAACAGAAGGGAAAGAATTATTAATCAGTAAAATTATTTTAGAGGAGCCATCTTATGCAGAAATTAACCAATAAAGCCGTTGGAACGTTAAGAGTTCATGACGTTTCATTGAACCTTTTAAAGGCAAACGACTATATCGCCGACAGGATAAGAGAAGATATGAAAACTAAAAATATCCTCGTACTTAACCTGGTGTCATCTCCCGGCAGTGGCAAAACATCTTTGCTGGAAGAAACGATCAAGAAACTAAAAAGCAAAATAAATATAGCAGTACTGGAAGGTGACCTGGAAACAGAACGTGATGCAGAAAGAATTCGTCAGCAAGGCGTACAGGCATTACAGATAGTAACCCAGGGAATTTGTCATTTGGAGGCCCAAATGATACAGCAGGCTTTACCCAGCATGAACTTCGATAATATTGATGTTCTTTTTATAGAGAATGTTGGCAACCTGGTTTGCCCTGCATCCTATGATCTTGGTGAAGATATTCGTGTAACATTAGTTTCCTGTACTGAGGGTGATGATAAACCCAAGAAATATCCCAGTATGTTTTTAACAACAGATATTATGGTTGTTACGAAATCGGATTTACTTCCTTATGTACCATTTTCAGTTGATGCTGTTATTAAAGATGCAAAAGAAGTGAATAGTAAAATAGAAACTTTTTTGCTGTCGAGTTATAAAGGAGAAGGCATGGACGAATGGTGTAATTGGCTTTTGGAAAAAATAAAAGAGAAGAAGGAGAATTTAGTTGCAAGCAGTGCTGTTTAATGATCATTTTGTTGCCATGAAGATCGAAGACTTTAAAACTTATTGGCTTTATATTTTAGTGGCAAGATTAAAATTTAGAAATTATGTGTTTAGCAATTCCGGGAAAAATTTTATCAACTGAAATATCAGAAGATGGAAACATAAGAATGGCAAAGGTTTCATTTGGAGGCATTATCAAAGATGTAAGCCTTGAAATGGTTCCCGAAGCTCAGTTAAACGATTATGTATTGGTACATGTTGGCGTGGCGATAAGTACCGTAAACGAAGAAGAAGCGCACCGGGTGTACCAATATCTCAAGGATGCGGGTGAATTAATGGACATTACGGAATGATCGACTCCATCGTTTATTTATAATCCAGCCAGGCTTCAACAAAATATTGATGCATGTATAACGAATATTAATTGCTCATTCCTTCTATAATTTTTACAGGCCCCTCAAACCCGGGGAAACTAACAGAGTGTCTTTTGTACACTCATTCCATGTACACTTTCTCTGTATTAATTAAATGAAGACAGTCCGCTCATTCGCAACAAAATATACAGTTGCAATTTAATTGTGTTGTAAGTTTGAATTACATTATACTTTTATCAGAGACTTTACGAACGTATTTTTTTTACCCGTTGAATTAAAATGTTCTTTATAACATGCAAGCACATTTGAAAATCGGTCTATTTGGAGTTGGACTCCAGGAATATTGGGGGCAATATGAAGGCTTGCAGGAACGGCTTTCGGGGTACGTAGATTTGGTAGCTGAAAAATTAAGTGGTATCGATAACGATATTGTAAACCTTGGTTTAGTTGATACACCCGACAAAGCATTTGCTGCAGGCCATCAATTCAGGCAAAGCGACGTTGATATTATTTTTCTATATGTAACCACCTATTCGCTTTCGTCCATCGTACTAACGGTAGTGAAAAGAGCAAGGGTGCCGGTTATCGTTTTAAACCTCTCCCCCGCCGCCTCTATCAATTACGAATGGTTCAACAACTTAAATGACCCTACCAAAATGACTGGTGAGTGGCTGGCGTATTGTTCAGCGTGTTCTGTTCCTGAAATTGCCAATGTATTCAACCGTTCAAACATTCCTTTTCACCAGGTTACAGGCATGTTGCAGGACGACACTGAAACATGGAATGAAATTGAAGAGTGGATTGCCGCAGCCAGGGTAGCCAACATTATGGCGCATAACCGCATGGGAGTAATGGGTAATTATTATAGCGGCATGCTTGATATTTACAGCAACCTTACTTTGCAATGCGCCACTTTTGGCGGGCATGTTGAAGTTATAGAAGTGGATGAATTATCCAAATTGAGTGGGGAAGTTGATGAGGGTATGATCGATTCAAAACTAAACGCTTTCAGCAAAACATTTGATATTGACAAAGATTGCCCGGTAGAAAAGCTTAGGGTCGCTGCACGCACAGCTTC
This sequence comes from uncultured Chitinophagaceae bacterium, assembly GCA_963792025.1. Lineage (GTDB taxonomy): Bacteria > Bacteroidota > Bacteroidia > Chitinophagales > Chitinophagaceae > Ginsengibacter. Next base: position 403,593 of record CAWBUS010000002.1, read on the forward strand.
AGCGCTTGACCTTCTCATTTCAAAATACAATCTCGGCTCTGTTGCCTATTACCATAAAGGAACAGGCTTGCCCGCAAATGAAGCAACGATGCAATCCATTATCTTAGGCTGTTCATTGCTTACGGCACAGGGCATACCTATGGCTGGCGAGTATGAAATAAAAAATGCACAAGCCATGAAAATAATGAGCAGCTTTGGAGCAGGCGGATCTTTTTCTGAATTCTATGGCATGGATTATAAAGATAATATTGTGTTGATGGGGCACGATGGGCCTTGTCATCCTGCAATAGCCGAAGGCAAGATCAAGGTGAGGGATCTTGAAGTATATCATGGTAAAAAAGGCAGTGGTCTGTCGGTCGAAATGTCTGTAAGGAAAGGGCCGGCCACTATGTTATCGGTAGTCGAAACTGCGGATAATAAAATCATTTTTCTTGTGGCTGAAGCGGAATCTGTTGAGGGGCCTATCCTTGAAATCGGGAATACAAACAGTCGCTACCGGTTTAGCATAGACGCAAAAGCATTTGTGGAAAAATGGAATGAATACGGGCCAGCGCATCATTGCGCAATAGGCGTGGGACACATTGGTTCCAAAATTAAAAAACTGGGGAAATTAATTGATATTGAAACGATGCTGGTTTGCTAAAAAAATTTAATACTGCAACAAAAAATATTATCAAACTTAACAATTACAAAGTTTACATGCTGAACGTCGATTTATATAATAGCAAAGAAAAGATGCCGATTTACAAACAAATTGCCCAGTCTATAGGAAAGCAAATTGATAAAGGAATTTTAAAGAAGAACTTCAATTTACCTTCCATTAATATCTTCAGCGATCAATATGCTGTTGCCCGTGATACAGCGGAAAAGGCATACAAGGAATTAAAGAAACAGGGATATATAACTTCTGTTTCCGGTAAAGGTTATTACGTACTGGGAAAAAAAGAAAATAAATTAAAGATATTGCTCGTGTTAAACAAGATCAGTTCCTTTAAGAAAATTATTTACTATAGTTTCCTTCATAAATTAGGCGACAAGGCTGTGGTTGATCTGCAGGTTCATCATTACAACCCACAACATTTAAAGAAAATTATTGAAGCGAACCTGGGAAAGTATGACTACTATGTAATTATGCCGCATTTCGAAACTTACACCAATAAGAATATATACACCCGTCTGCTAAAAAAAATACCAGCAGATGAATTGCTCTTATTAGACAAGTCGGTTCCTGAATTAAAAGGTGTCATGTCTGTTCACCAGGATTTCAGGAATGATATATTCGACGCTTTGGCTTCCGCGTCGGAACTACTCGAAAAATATCACACACTGGCAATAATTTTTCCTGAGTTTAGCAATCATCCTCCTGAAATAATAGAGGGACTTAAGCAGTTCTGTAAAAAGTATCGGAAGAAATTTGTGATCATTACTAACGGTACAAAAATCAAATTAGCCAAAGGAGTTGTGTTTCTTGCTATTGCCGATGATGACCTTGCGATATTGGTGAAGAAGATCAGAAAATCCAATTATAAAATAGGTAAAGACATAGGCATTATATCGTTTAATGAAACTGAATTAAAGGAATTACTCGATATAACAGTGATTAGCACAGATTTTGTAAAGATGGGGCAAACGGCAGCCACCCTCATACTGAAAAAACAATACGTGCAAATAAAAAATCCCTATAAAATTATTAAACGCGGATCGTTGTAGAAATAGAATTTCATTGCAGGGAGTTATGGAACTTTTATTATTTCGCCCAGATAGTTTGCCCATTGCTCTCGAAGACAATTATATTCGATTCACTTAAAAAAGATGTTTTAAACTTTTCTGTTTTTACAAAATCTTTTAATTGAGAAATAATCTTAGCAAACAACTGATCCTTTGTCAGATTTTCAGAATAAGTTTTCGGAAGCCTGAAATACATGTATGGTGAAAGCGATTGAGTTTAACAATGTCAAGAGAAACCAACCAATCTAAAATTTCTTTTGTTTTGATATTCATATGCCAGGGTAATTTGATCGTTTAGGAGCAATCGAAATACTATAGTCATCATGTGTCTTGTCTCTTTAAAGTTGAAGCTGTTAAAAATTGGTTACGATAACGGACGGGCGCTTGCTGCTGCGCTGGCATTCAATGAACTTTGTTGCCCGAACGTCGGAGCATCATTATAACGACACCAAAAGCCGAAGATAAATAACAAAAGCTGATACAATGAATTTTCAGCCCGGAGCTACTGATGAACAGCGAACAAAAGCTGATGTTTATTCCTTCAGCCAGCGTAGAAGCAAACCCAATGTTGCACGCTTTTCCATTGTTGGGAACTTGCTTTAAACCAAATATTTCTTTTCTCTCCGGTACAGTAAACGAACAAAAATTACAAATTCTTATTTTTAAAAAATCTCTTTGTCAGCCGAAAAAAATCCAAAAATTATAAAAATGCTTTTCTGTCCGACCGAAAAAAAACGAATGAAAAAAGTAAACTACTTGCGCCGATTTTTTGCTGTCAAAATAAAGTGTTGAATCAAAAACAATTTATTGTCTGCACCAAATAAAGTTAATTGAATTGGGCAAAACATAAAGCAATTCCTGAAGGGTCTATAATATAACATGCTTCACCCCAAGGCTTTTTCTTGACTGGAACAATTCTAATTCCGGTATATTTCTTTTTTAGTTCTAATTGTTTTATTTGTTCAAAGCATTGCTTAACATCTTCAACAACCATAAACAGTTCTGTCATATTTATCCAATCTTTCACATCAGAGGGTTGAAGGTAAAACGCAAACTTATCAATTTGAAAAAGGGATAGAACATCACTTATAACTTTTTCTTCAAAACCAAGGTCTCTGTAAAAAGACCTTGATACGTCAAAATCTTTTGAACCAACAAAAGACCTTAGTGATTTAATTTCTAATTTCATCTAAAGGATTATTTATTTTTTGACAGACAAATGTCTGAATAAAATCACTAACTTAAGTGCAGAATTTTGTCGCGCTGCCGTAAGTAGTAAGTTGCGGAATAGCGTGCAACGGCCACGCATTTATGCAGGCCGGGACATAAAATTCCTTCTGCTCGGAACCGTTGCCAAATTTATAATTAAAAGTTCATTGTTATTACTATCGCTCAATAAAGTTCTTTTAGCCGGAACTACTGCTGAAAGATGTACCTATGCTCATTGTTAGCACTTCAGCCAGGCTTGCATAAATGCGAATGTTATAGGCATGTCTATTAGTCTTCCAAGCCTTTTTCTCCAATACCTAAACAATTTCAAATTTGCAAACCATAAATAATCATAGAGGCCCCTAAAGGGTTTGTTAACCCGAAGTTTAATCAGTAACCATTTTTCATGATTTACGACACCTATTGAATAATGAGTCACTCATAGATTGTATGCTTGCTTTGTTCGCATTATTTTGTGACGATACTTTTGCGACAGCAGTTATAGCATCTTAATTTTAAACTTATCATGAATTTTGTTTCCAATACCGTTATATATCAAATATATTTTTGACCAATTCAACATTTACGTTAGAACATCGACTTTTATCCAATCGTTACTTCGTTTCGCCTTGTAGAACTGTCAGAGAAATTCTGCTGTGTTACCTTAACAAGAAATATCTTAGTATCTTGAAGTTTCTGTTATGAATTCGTATCATTTTTTAACTCAAATTCTTGGACAGTCTTGAACTTGAAAAAAGACTTACAAATTTAACTTGCTCAATTATTAATGGGACATTGGAAGGATTTGTATTTGTCAAAGCGTTTACAACTTTACCATTTACACTTAGAGAATAGCAATTTCCTGTACAAACTACTTTTTGCTTTTTACAGACAAGAAAAACAAGAAAACAAAAGTCCAATTCTGAAATATGTTTTCATAAGTGATGTTTTAAATAAGCATACGTAACTGTCGTATCACCGCGGGTTGCAGATAACTCTTAAATATCCGAAGATTTTTCTACCCCTCCAACTTGCGTATATTTTTTTAAAAAATTAATTATTAATACATTATAAAAATAAACGAAAGTTTTAAAACTTTCGCAAATACAGCCCCCGCCTACACTTAGTGTGCAACTAAGGATTTATGAATATTAAATCTATAACAATAATTCCGGCTTAACGAGCGGGCATAGCTGATCAAATATTTATTACCGCCTTTGCCAAAAACTCTTTTAAAAAAAAATAAGATTTTATGTACTTAGTTACAAACTAAAGTACAGCGTTAACTAATTATTTAAACGTTGCAAAAGATAGCCAGATAAGAGGATTTTTTTATTGAAATATTCTAAGCATAGCAAGGGCTTAAAATATGCCCCTGTTACACTCAGGGTGCTCATAACCGTTAGTTATGCTCTCCTTAGTTTCCGCCACGGCGGAGATATTTAAAGTAATGGAAATTTGGCTTTGTTTAATCCGGCAGTTCGGATTATAACTCCCCTGGAGTTGGTGGTGATAGCTCCACTATAATTTAATTACAGAGGAATCGTTAATTCCAGCGTGCAGCCTTTACCTGGTGAAGAAATAATATTCATATTTCCGGAATAAAATTCCACCCTGCTTTGAATGTTTCTTAACCCGATACCATTATCTTTTCTCGCGATATCAAACCCTATTCCATCATCAGTAATGGATAAATTCAGATGTGCCTCTTTTGCTTTTAAAAGGATAATAATTGTTTTTGCCTTTGCGTGTTTAAGTATATTATTAATCTGCTCCTGAACAATTCGGTATATCATCAGTTCCTTTTTTTTGTCTGTTATTTGCCTCTTGTTCATTTCAATTACCAATTTCGCCTCAAGTCCGGGAGTTAGATTTACTTCCTTTATAAAATCTTTCAGGCTCTCCTGAAGTCCTGCATTGCCCAGGGTTGGCGCCACCAGCGAATGTGACAGTTTGCGTATTTCTTCTATAGCAATGTTTACATATTCATAGCTTTTCCCCACCGGGTCTATGTCTGTGGCAACAGCTTGTTTCTTTTTAGCTATACCAAGGTACAGTTTAGCCGCAGCAAGTAACTGGTTAATGTTGTCATGCAGTTCTTTTCCCAGTTCGTTTTTTTCTTTTTCCTGCCCGGATATGGTGGCTTCCATAATTTGCCGCTGCTGGTCAATCTCCTGTTGTTTCAGCGCCTTTTCTAATTTTATCTTATCGGTAACATCACGGAATATTGCATAGAGTACCGGTTTTCCGTGCAGAAAAATTTTCTGAATTGTTATCAGAACATCCCTGATATCGCCATTTTTTGTCTTATGCCTGCTTAAAAAATTATCATTCCCTTCATTCATAATTTTTTTAGCACGGGCTTTTATTACATCAGGGGTATCTATTATTTCATAATCAGAAATCTTCAATTGACTAAACTCTTCACGGGAATATCCCAGCTGGTTATGAATTTTTTCGTTAAACTCCAGGGGGAGGAGGGTTTTATAATCTATTACACAGATGCCGTCAGGTGATTGTTCAAAAAGAGTTCGATACTGTAATTCAGCATCAAGCAATTTTTTTTCCGCTATTTTCTTTTCGGTAATATCATCTTGTACAGCCATATAACCAATCAATATCTGGCTGTCATTAAAAATCGGTGTTAATGAAGTATGAATGGTGATCAGCCGTCCATCTTTTGTTTTGTTGATGACTTCTTTATGCAGGCCCTTGCCTGCCGGGAGTTTTTTCCAAAGATCTTTATAGAATGTTTTATTCATAACCCCACTTTTAAGAATACGCGGGGTTGTTTTACCAACAACTTCTTCCTTTTTGTATCCATAAATATCTTCAAAAGCAGTATTTACAAAGTTGATTGTCCCATCAACATCGGTCATGAAAACAATTTCATTTGTCTGTTCAATAGCCTGGTATAATTTCCTTATTGTTTCTTCTGCTTTTTTGCTTTCGGTAATGTCGCGCCAATGCACCATTAAAACGTTTTTGCTTCCCATAGGAATTACCGTAAGACTTACATCCATATAAATGGCAACACCATCCATTCGTTTATGAATCCATTCAAATTGCAGGCTGCCTTTTTCGTAGGCATTTTTAATCATTTGCTCCGCTTTTATAACGGATAATTGACCATCAGGCTGGTACTCCGGTGAAAAATAGGCTGGAGCCTTGTCAAGAATCTGACCTTTGGAAACAGCTCCTAAAATCTTTACTGCGGCTTTATTACAATCTGTAAAACGAAATGAATTGTCAATCAGCAAAATCGGATCCCGTGCTTTCTCGAAAAAAGAACGAAATCGTTCTTCACTTTTTCGAAGGGCCCCGGCGGTTTCTTTAAGTTCGGTTAAATCTGTTATTGTGCCAATCATACTGTAGGAAAGATCACCAGGAATGACCTGAACTTCACCGGATTTTTTGGGTTTTCCCATACTTTTATTTATTAGAATTAAGGTTCAAGCCCATGGTCCCCGGCTATATGCAGAAAGATAATGCGGGCAATTGTTTGTTGTACCGTATAATCTAATTCATCTTCGTTTATGCCATCATTATTTTTATAAATATTAGTGGCAAGTCCTTTACCAAAACTCTGAAAGATAAAACCGTTAATATGTAACGCAATGCAACATTAATTTTTTCCATTTTATTTACCCCCTATCCTTAGTATACTGCCAACCTAAAGTTGCGCTGTCCTTAGTTTCCGCCACGACGGACAGGTGTAACTAAGGACTTACAAACATTAAATCTATAACAAAAATTCAATTTTAATTAGTCCCATCTTTTGCCATAATAATAACTGCTGGTACTTCTATAAATATCTTACTTAAAAAGTACTTAGTTACCAACTCAGTATGGCAGTACTTTTATTATTTAAACATTCTTCGGATAGCCGGTGAACACGAACAACTGTATGAATTATGAAGATGTTTTATTCCTGCGAAGGTATTTAAGTAATGTAAGTTTAGGTTTGTTTAATTCATAACTCCCTGAGAGTTGTTGGTGATTGCTAAGCTGCAAAGCCATCTGCACGAACACGCAACAACGGCGACGTGTGGCTGTGCATGGCTCGGTGCGTTCTTGGGAACACCAACAACTGCATGAGCTATGACGCCCCCACCTGGTCTCCTGACCAGCGGGATCATAAGTTTAACATTGTTTCTTATCGGCTATTCAAAACCTTGCAAATGTTTTCGCCGTTGGTTGGAAACCAGACGGCGGCTCTCACGATTGGTTGACGTGGGCTTGTGCAAGAGAGGTAACACCCATACTTGCAGGAAGTAACACCCACACTGGCAGGACTCACCTGACACCTTTATGATGCCTTTTCTTCATCGCTCAATACCATAACTTTTGATTACAGCACCATGAAGTGGTTTATATACTCCTTCCGCAGGCGTTCATGAGGGGCCTTCCCTCATCTTTTATACAGCATTGAAAAGAACTATTTTATCCTTTCATTCGTGACACACTATACCGCCGGAACCCAAGATGGCCAAAGAGAATTGAAGCTTATGAAATGCACATAACCCTGCTATTGGCAATACCCATGTAAGCGGTAGTTTAAGTGGGATTTGAATGATTTTATATTCTCTCTTTTTTGGCTTTGTCAATGTATTTTGTTGTCCAATCACCAAATGTTCTCAGAAAGTCTGCAACTGTATTAAACTGTTTTTGTCTGTCAACGCTTGCATTTTTAATAATAAAATTGTCGCTGAACCTGCCATGCTCTTGTCAATGTCATCCTCTAAAGCTTTAGAATATCTCGTAAATGATTGTTTTCAAAAGACGCTTGTAATTTCAAGTAGTTGTCAATGTGTCCGATAACGATAATGCTCCGTGTTGTTATCTTCTCCTAATTCCAATTCTTTGATTTGTTCTATTAATGTGTTTTCTGTCAGCACTCCACAGTCAAGCCAGTGATGTGAATAGTTAAGTTTCGAAAGCATGTCTTGTCTTTGCATGTCATCTGTGATGTGTCAAATAAATTACCGCTTACGTTTTGGCGCTTGGCGAAGGTGGCGATTTTCACCACAAGTGTTGATGCGGAGAACCAAACTTTGATTAACCACAAATGTGTCTGCGGAGCACTGAACCGCCACTTTTGCCAAACGCCTGTTATGCACCGTTTTTATTTTCATTCTAACGGTTTCCAATTTTCGTCTCGCTGTTCGTCCTTTGTTGGTTGTCTAACGTTTTTAATCATTTCTCTTTCGCAAGCACCAAATTCAATAAAGTTTTTTTGTCCTTGTTTCAGCGATACTCGGTTTGCGCCACCTTCGTAGTTCGGGTCGTTAAGTTGAATTGGGTCGTCTTCCCAAAAGCAAACTTGGCAAATGTCATATGAGCCGTTAGGTTGCTCCCTAAATGTCTTGTAACCGCAACAAGGACATGCAAATTTTTCTGTTACCATATTTTCCACCAAGGTTTTTGATTTTCGTAAATGTGGTAACTTCCACCTGTCAAAGTTTTTGTGTCAATGTCATACTCAAACTGAACCCATTCGTCTGCATCATGTGTTGGGTTATATGCAAGTCCTGAAACTATATTATTTTCAACTTTAATTTCTGCTAAGCCGTCCCACGAAATTCTTTCTGTGTCCCAATGTTTTCCATCTGGCTCAATAATTGTCAAGTCGGTTTGGTCTTGCAATACAAGTCTGTCTTTATTTGCTTTAAAAATACCTGAATAGCCAACTCCGAAAACCTCAATAGGCTTTGTGTCGTCTGGGTTCATTAAGTAACATGTTCCACAAGCAACTACCAATAAATTTTGAGTTTTTTTAAATTCAATAATTTCTTTTAAGTCTTTCCAACCTGGTTGGAAGTTAGCAACCCATTCACTTCCGTCAGTTTTATAAAAACGAACAGGAAAACCTTCAGAATAAAATGCTTCTCCACTGTCTGTTACGGGAACATACATTGGTCCGTAAGTCGGCAATGAGTTCAATATTTCGTATCGTTTTTCTGTCGTCACTTTTTCTTGTGTAAGGTCGTCCCAAAATGGTGCATAACGGCCACGCATTTATGCAGGCCGGGACATAAAATTCCTTCTGCTGGAACCGTTGCCAAATTTATAATTAAAAGCTCATTGTTATTACTATCGCTCAATAAAGTTCTTTTAGCCGGAACTACTGCTGAAAGATGTACCTATGCTCATTGTTAGCACTTCAGCCAGGCTTGCATAAATGCGAATGTTATAGGCATGTCTATTAGTCTTCCAAGCCTTTTTGTCCAATCCTAAACAATTCCATTTGCAAACCATAAATAATCATAGAGGCCCCTAAAGGGTTTGTTAACCCGAAGTTTAACTCAGTCCATTTTTCAGATTTATAACCATTGAACAATGAGTCACTCATAGATTGTATGCTTGCTTTGTTCGCATTATTTTGTGCGATACTTTGCGACAGCGTTATGCATCTTTTTAAACTATCATGAATTTTGTCTCCAATACCGCGATATAGAAATATATTTTTGACCAATTCAACATTTCTTACATCACTCTCATCCAATTTATTCATTTCGCCTTGTAAACTGTCGAGAAATTCTGCTGTGTTCATAACAGAAATATTTAGTTCTTGAAGTTTCTGTTTTGAATTCGTATCACTTTTTATCTCAACATTTTTTAAGTTCTTTAAAAAGCTTTCTTTTTCACTTTTAACCTCCAGTTTCATTTCTTGTTTTGCATTGTCAACTTTTTTATCAACATTGTTTTCAATATTGTCGCTAATATTGTTACAACTAAATAAAAAAAGCAAAATAATTGAAATCGAAATTTTCATAACGGTCGTAAGTGATTGCCTATAACGGTTTAGGGCTTGGCGTTGTAGGGGAAATCAGGGAACGTCAGCCCAACCTTGTACTAAAGATAAATTGAAATACAATACTTGAGCCTTTACTCTTCAGCCCCTATAACGCCAAACCCATGTAAGCTGCTGTTTTGGGTCACTTGGGCTGGTCACTATTGATTGTCGCACCAATAATGCAGTCAATAACTTTTTCCGCACTACAGCCGTTAAGTCCTGCACCCCAACAAGCATTAAATTCAAGAACGAACCAGCCTGTTTGTTCACTAAATGCAATGTCAACAACTGAAACATTGGGCAGTTCGCTTTTGTTGGCGTCAATAAACTTTGAACAAAATCTCTTCCGCTTGTCAAGTCTGCTGAACCTTCATAAAAAGCAACGTCCTTAACTACGCCGTCCTTTACAAAACTTCTTGCTTCGGCTTGTATATTGTCAACAATACTTGCAACCAAAATTTCTTCGGTGTCTTGTAGTCCGTTTGTCACTTTTTTAAAGTCGGCAATTTTCTGAAAAACACCTGCAATAAATATTTTCGGAATTACTGTTTTGATAAAAACGGGAAAATCTTCTTTTGAAATCTGACCGATTTGTTTTAGTTCCACATTCCGTTTTGTCCACTCAGTACAGTTTAAAAATAGAATATTTTTCATTTCAATATAGTTTTCTGATGGGCGTAGTGAAGCGAAGGCGTAGCCGAAGCGTAACGGAGCCCATCAGAAACGGTTTGTTTTTCCCTTTCCATTTTTTCTCTGTAGAGTGCCGGCGGCACGCCTCCCAGTGCATCATGTGGCCGGTGGCTATTGTAATCATTTATAAAGTTTACCGTTACCTCCCGAACTTCATCCAGGTTATCTAACAAATATGCATCTAATACTTTCCCGCGGTAGGTGCGATTAAATCTTTCTATGTAGGCATTTTGTGATGGCTTGCCCGGCTGTATGTATTTAAAATCAATTTCATTTGCCTGACTCCATAGCTTTGCTATTTTGGCAATAAACTCCGGTCCATTATCCATACGTATTTTTTTAGGCTTGCCATACCTGGCTATCAAATGTCTTAATACCCACAACACACGGCTGCTTTTCAGTGAGTAATCGGTTTCTATAAAAAGTACTTCCCGGTTAAAATCGTCTATCACATTAAACGACCTGAACTTCCTGCCATTGCTTAATGCATCGCTCATAAAATCTATACTCCAGGTTTGGGTAAAGGACGCTGGTACTTCAAGTTTTTCCTTTGTGCGTGCAGCCAACCGCTTTTTGGCTTTACGCTTCATACGTAATCCCAATTGCTTATACAGCCTGTATACACGTTTATGGTTGATCTTATGGCCCTGTAACCGAAGGCGGTCATAGAACTTCCAAAAGCCTTCGTCTTCCACGGTTTGTGAAAGATGCTGCAATAAGTGTATTACTGTATCATCATTCTTTGTAGACTTATAATGCAATGAACTGCGACTTATTTTTAGTGTCCGACACGCCTTGCTGATGTCTTTAGGCCGCTCTGTACGGATCTGATCTACGATCTCTCGTTTATCACAAGGCTTTAAAGCTTTTTTTCGATAATGTATTTTGCAACGTCCAGCTCCATGGCCAGGTTGGTATACATACGCTTAAGCCGGGAGTTTTCTTCTTCCAGCTCCTTGATCCGTTTGAGTTCAGAGGCTTCCATACCTCCATAGCGCTGCCGCCACTTATACAAACTGGCTTTACTTACCCCGTGTTCACGGTTAATATCTTCGGCACTTTTGCCGTTATCAAATTCTTTGAGAATGCCTGCAATCTGTGCAGGGCTAAATGTGCTTTTTTTCATGTTTTACAGTTTTTAAAATTAAACATTTTGTCTACTTTTAAACTGTACTATTTTTGGGGAAGCTTACCTCCAAGTCGTGCAATTAATGTGTCGTCTGGCGAAAGAAGTTAAACATTATAGATTTGAGCCAACACAAACGCAAAAGCTTGGCTACCATAAATTGCAATCTTCTGTTTTGCTAACTCTTCGTCCTTTATCCAATATTTTCCAAGCCGTTTAATTTGTCCACCGTTTTGTGTCCAAGTTGCAAAAATCTTGTTCAAATTCTTCGTCCGTTTTTTCAGGTATCAAAAGCGTTGTCGGTCTTTCCATAGTTGGTGTCTGTAAAATAGCAGCTTACGTTTTAGGGCTTTGTGTTGTGGTGGGAATCAGGGAACGTCAGCCCAACACATAACCAAAAGCCCAATTGAAAAACTAAAGATAAGCCTTTGTTCGTCAGCCCACCATAACACAAAACCCATGTAAGCTGCAGTCAATGTGGGTTTGAGTGCCTGCCTTGTTATGTTGTCAAACCCAACAACGTTTTAAGCCGTGTCAACAAAGTTTTGGGCTTCCTTTTATCGTCAAGTCGCTTTTTCCAATTAACGTCAAACTTGCCGTTCTTTTCAACTTTCAAATGGTCTGGTGGTGTAGCAACTTGTAAGTGAAAAGGCATGATTTGTCCTTGGTGGTAAAGTTCGTCATCGTCACGAAGTCGTCTGCTACAAAACAAGTCAATGATTGTAACATCTTGTCCTGCCTCATAAATTGTCGTGTCAACCCAAACTGGAACTTGATTGTCGTGATGAAAAAGGTCAACAATTTGGTCGGCGGTCAAAATTCTGTTTTTCGTATTTATTCCAAATGTTCAGCACCGCAATTTCGTTATCAGTCAAGTGTTCATCGTCTTTGTCAACTGCCCTTGAATTTGGCGTAATGCGATATTTATAATTGTCTGCAATGTCATTGTAACAAAGTGTTTTGGTAAAGTCAACCAACATTGTTGTCGCTTGGTCAAGATGTTGTCTAAAAGTTACTTTGTCCATTTGCTTTGTCGTTACGGAATGGTCGTGTTTGGTTGCAGCTTACGGCCACGCATTTATCCAGGCCGGGACATAGAATTCCTTCTGCTGGAACCGTTGCCAAATTTATAATTAAAAGTTCATTGTTATTACTATCGCTCAATAAAGTTCTTTTCAGCCGGAACTACTGCTGAAAGATGTACCTATGCTCATTGTTAGCACTTCAGCCAGGCTTGCATAAATGCGAATGTTATAGGCATGTCTATTAGTCTTCCAAGCCTTTTTGTCCAATCCTAAACAATTCCATTTGCAAACCATAAATAATCATAGAGGCCCCTAAAGGGTTTGTTAACCCGAAGTTTAACTCAGTCCATTTTTCAGATTTATAACCATTGAACAATGAGTCACTCATAGATTGTATGCTTGCTTTGTTCGCATTATTTTGTGCGATACTTTGCGACAGCGTTATGCATCTTTTTAAACTATCATGAATTTTGTCTCCAATACCGCGATATAGAAATATATTTTTGACCAATTCAACATTTCTTACATCACTCTCATCCAATTTATTCATTTCGCCTTGTAAACTGTCGAGAAATTCTGCTGTGTTCATAACAGAAATATTTAGTTCTTGAAGTTTCTGTTTTGAATTCGTATCACTTTTTATCTCAACATTTTTTAAGTTCTTTAAAAAGCTTTCTTTTTCACTTTTAACCTCCAGTTTCATTTCTTGTTTTGCATTGTCAACTTTTTTATCAACATTGTTTTCAATATTGTCGCTAATATTGTTACAACTAAATAAAAAAAGCAAAATAATTGAAATCGAAATTTTCATAACGGTCGTAAGTGATTGCCTATAACACAGAAAAGTATCCGAAAAGCCCCCAAAAAAATCCCGCATATAAATAAAGCTTGCGGGGCTTTGCGGTATACTTTTGAGTTGACTGATGTCGCCGTAAGGTTCGCTATTGGGTACAAAGTATCAGCCTGTTCTTTTCTATATGTTTGTTTTTTAAATATTGTTTTTGATGTTACTCCCTGTTTTCACTGTATTTATTATTCTCAGGGACCGTTTTGATGTTTTAAAATTAATATTTTAAATTTTCTATAACGACTTTTTGAAGATATTTTTTGATGCTGCTCATAGCCTGCCTGTTACGTCACCTAACGTTGCCTCATAAACGCATTTAAAAAACTGATCCGGTCTTATATTACCCATCATCTGCCTGTTTCCATGGATAAAATATTTTTACCAGTTGCAAAGTTTTATTCTTGCAGGCGGGGCATTCTTTCATATCAATGCCGTATTGCTCCAGCATACGAACTTCGATAGGGATCTTTACCAGCCCTTTATGCAAAGGCAGCTTCATTTTCTTTAATACTTCTTTAATCCGGTCATGACGACCCCTGTTAGCGAGATAACCATAGGTTCTTATTTTGGTAAAACGCTCCGGTAATATATGCTGGGTAAAACGACGGATAAATTCATCCGAAGTAAGTATCATTTGTTTTTGTATACCATTGTCACCATAGTCTTTATAAGTAAAAGTTACCGCGCCGGTTTGTTCATTGATGTTTTGTATCCGGTGATTGCTGATAGCCACCTTGTGCGTATATCTTCCCAGGTATTCAATCACTGCCTGTGGGCCGCCAAAAGGAGCTTTTGCATATACCACCCATTCTTTGCTATACAGTACATTAAACAGTTGTTTATAGTCTGTATCCACCGGCAGTATTACTTCTCGTTTGGTAATCATTTGCTGCAGTGCCTGTAAAAACTTTGCCTCTATAAACAAGGCTCATCGCCTTTACCGGGAACAAAAAACGCCTCTCATTATTTACAGCATTCTTCCAGCCATTAACACCAGTAACACCGCCACCACTCACGATGCAATGGATGTGCGGATGAAAGCTTAACTGTTGACCCCATGTATGTAGTACACTCATGATACCTGGCGTAGCACCCAGGTATTTTTCATCTTTTGCAAAAGTGAGTAAGGTAGCCGCTGATGCATCAAAGAGCAGTTTATACAAAACCTTTCTATGCCCCATTACCACGCTATTTAACTCATGCGGTAGGGTAAATACCACATGATAATATTTTACAGGAAGGAGTTCCTGCATTCTGGCTTCTATCCATTCTTGTTTTTTTATAGCTCCGCAATTAGGACAATGCCGATCTCTGCAACTATGATACTGGTATTGTATATGTCCACACTCATCTTTCGTACACCCGTAGACGTGATAGCCGAGCGCTGAGGTACGGCAGTTTCTTATCCGTTGCAACACTTTTGATACATGTACATTTTTATGAACCCATACATCCTGCTTTTGCAACACTTGCTGCACCGTTACCCTCGGTGCTGTATAAGATACCATGATGCATCATTTTAAATTTGCTTGAAGGATGTTGTTATCTTTTGCCAACAATAAAGCATCGTACGGATTAAAGATGCCCTCTGTTCGTTTTGAAGTAAGGTGCATGTACCGCATGGTAGTTTGCAGGTTATTATGGCCAAGCAACTCTTTTATTGTATGCAGGTCTGTCCCGTTATCCAGTAAATGGGTGGCAAAACTGTGGCGGATAGAATGAATACTATAGTGCTTACTTCCCAGACCGACCTTCACCAATGCTTTTTGCATAATGTGTTGTATGGTGCGCACACTGTATCTTTTGCCAGGCCGGTATCCATTAAAGAGATACTCTTTGGGTTTATAAATAAGGTAGTAGGCTCTTAACTCCAGCAGCACCTGCTGCGACATAATGGTATAACGGTCTTTGGCTCCTTTGCCCTGCACTACTTTTATACGCATGTTTGTTGAATCGATATCTGCTATCCTGCAATTGGCTATCTCACTAACACGCATACCCGTACTATATAACAACATCAGAATAGTACGGTGCTTAATATTTTGTACCCCATCAATGAGCTTCATAATCTCTTCGGGCAACATTACCTCCGGAAGTCTATTTTCGGGTCTTGGATAAATAACCGTGGGAATTACATAAGGACGCTTTGCTACATGGCGCATAAAAAAGGCAATGGCCTGCGCTGCCATCTTGCATTTTACCCGGCTGCATCCGAGGGTTTTACTCAGGTAAAGCAAATACTGTATTATCATCGCTTCTGTAAAATCCAACGGATCTACATCAGGATAATACACAAAAATGAAACGAAGTTCTGCCAGGTAATTACGAATGGTGAGCGGGCTGTAATGCCCAATGGATAAATACTGATTAGCTTTCTCCAATGCCGCAACAGCTTGCGGACTTAATGATTTTTTTTTCCATGATTCGGTAAATTTTAAAATGAATAAATAAACTTACAATTTACAGAATCCATAACTCAGCGCCGGATAGGCGATGTTAGTTCAACGGTAGGGCTTGGCGATGGGCTGGTATTCAATGTTCCGTCTGCCAACAACTGTTGCCCAATATAGTTACCAAAGATGAAGATAAAGCAAAAAGCTGAGCAAAGCACTTCGCGCTGGAACTACTGCTGAAAGCGAACTACAGCTGATTGTACTTCCGTCTGCCAGCCTATTGCCAAACCCCATGTAAGCCGCCGTTTATCTTTATGAAAGGTTATTAATTATTGATGTCCTGAGTTCTAAACAGATTATTTGAGAAAACAGAACTGTTATTTGCTTAGTATCCTCTTCTGAGGAAAAAATGTCAATTGTCAAATCCAATTCTGAAAAGTCTGAAACAAAGCCTTTTACTGTTCCGTCTAAAAATCTCAAAAGAAGTAGTTCTTTTGAAGAAATAAGTTTTTGCAAAAAATCAGTTACTTTTTCTGCGAAAATTGTGCTTGGGATACTGTTGTCATTTATGGACCTACGTTTTATACGAAGTATTTGCTTTATCCAATATGCTTTTATAAGTCGTTGTTTCGTATTGTTAAGAACTACAACATAACCTTTTAATGAGTCTGTTGCTAAGTCATACTTCTCAATAAAGGACAGCTCATCATTATAAAATATCAATCGTCCTCCGTAAAAGTTCATCCGGTACAATTGACACCAACCACCATTTCGTTTTATTGATGTTAAGGTTTTGTTGTCTGTCATAAATTTCTGACTAACGCCAAATTTATATTTTGATTTTTAAAGTCTAGTAAATTTTACAATAAGTAGAAGAAATTATTTTCGTCTGGGTGAAATGCGGAATGGCGGCTTACGGGCAGGGCTTTATGTATTCTAGGATATGCAAACTACCAAATTTGTTTTTAAATCAAGCTACATTTCTATAGTTTTCCACATACATTTCCCCTTTCTTTACCACTGCAAACATTCTTAAGATCAGTTTAAATTTAATGTTATTCAAAACTATTTTATAGCATTTTGTCTTCAATTTATTCACTGCATAAGCATTCATTTCTTTATCCCATACCATGGCACTCCGGGCTGCCTGGTTTAGCTCTTGCTTTAGTTCTTTATTGGCTATATGGCTTACTCGTTTTCTTCCACGAATGCTGGTGCCCGAACTATGATCAAACGGCACTACTCCAACATACACAGCGTAACTTCTTGGGATTACTAAAGCTGGTGAAATTTTCTGTATAAGCTATCGTCATTAATCCATTTACTTTACCGATTCCTTTTATGCTGGTGATGAGCGAATAGTTTATTTTCATCTGTTCATCGTGCAATACAATTTTCATCATTTCAACTTCTATGTCTTCAATAATTTTATTATTCACCTTTTGTTTTTGCTTCAATGATTTTACTATCAAATCTTTTTTATTTACACCGTGCATATGCTCACGCTCTTTAATGGAAGCTTTGTATCCTGCATTTTCTCTTACCAGTCTTTTTCTAAAGCTCAATAGCTCCTTAAGGCTTATTATTGCTGCATTTAAAGGCTTTGATGGCTTGAGTGACTTATACTTTTCTTCTCCATATTGAGCTATACGTGCAGAATCAACTTTATCATTTTTACCTCTTGTAATTCCCATAGAATTTTTAATAGCAAGCCCTGGTATTCTTGCATAAACAATGGCATGTGCTTCGCAAAATTGCAACAGTTTATACTCATAACCTCCTGTATACTCTAACACTAAAAAAGCATTCTGCAAATCAATTTTTAGTTGCTTGCACCATTTTAAAAATTGCATAAATCCTTCTGATCCATTCTTGATTTTAATGTGCTCATTCAATTCTGAACAGCTGATATCAAGCGTCAGTTTAGATACGTCAACACCCAAAGTGAATTTCCATTTTTTCATTTTGTTTATTTTTATGAATGTTATAAAAAAACTTGCTCTTGTCAAACACCTTTGATGGTTCAAAGAGATAATTCTAGATGGACCTGGAGCAAGGAAAGTAAAGGCAGGGACTAATACAGCAAAAAAGTCCTGAAAGACTAGCAGGCAGGCAAGTTCACCCTGCCTTACTTTCAAATATAATTCACATTATTGGGAGTTATTAACACCCCTTTGGAAACCCCATTATAATAGTAGTAATATCTAAGAATTTAAAGGAAATAAAGTCCAAAGGCAGGCTGGGATATTAGTATTCCGTCTGCCGATAACCGCTGCTGATTGAAAATATGTTGATGAAGTTAAGTACAAAAGCTGATAGTTATTCGTCTGCTGGAACTGAAGCTGGGATTTGCAATTAGCTGATGTTACAATGTCGAGCCCAACTTGCATAAAACCCAATGTGTGTGTCCAGCGAAGCTGCCTTTGTGATGAGAGCAGGTCTCTCGATGGGAGAAGCGGAGCAGCCTTCACCATCAAACCGGTTGCATGCTGCGTTGCTTTAAGGAGCAGGGTGGTGAACAATGCAACAGGTGCGTCTGTAAGAGCCGATCGCATAGAGAAGCGGCTGTGAGGTCTCGATAATTGTTACCGATGTAAAAAGAAACGATGCACATGATTGTTTCGAGAGAGCTAACATTCGCTACAAGTTGCCAGAAGTGTTAGCTGCATCCGGGATAAAGCCGCCGGGACTTACAGACAGGCGCAGGGGCGGAACTGGAGAACCTGTATTGGTTGAATGTGCCCGTTAGGTAAAATCGTCTGCGGTTAACCCAGGACGTACGAAAGGTACAGAGGCAGAATCATCAAGCGGAGCACCCGTAAGGTGTAATAAGCCTTTTCGAGAAACCAGTATAGGGGCGGATGTACCCGTAGTAGTGAGGATAGTCCCGGAAACGGGACAGGAGCAAAGGGGTACACAAGGTGTAAAAATTGGTAAACGTAAAACAACCGAAAGGAATGATGGAAATGTTTTCCAAACAAGGTGTAAGCGTACCCGTTACCACGATGATGGTAATGGAGGCGTATCAACATGTAAAGCAAGGCGGCGAAGCTGCTGGTATAGATGGCATGACGTGGGAGTATTTACACACTCACCGCAGCCAGTTGTTGTACCAGCTGTGGGTACGGCTTGCGTCAGGCAGTTATTTTCCAAAAGCCATTAAGGCCGTCAGCATCCCCAAAAGGGATGGAAGCAAAAGATTGCTGGGCCTGCCCACGTTACTGGACAGGATAGCACAACAAGTAGTACGGGTTCACTTAGAAAAGATTTTAGAACCGCATTTTCATCAAAACTCATACGGGTACAGAGTGGGGAAGAGTATGCACGATGCACTGCACCGGGCAAAGTTCAACTGCTCTCAATACCCGTATGTGATTACGCTGGACATCAAAAGTTATTTTGATACCATACCCCACGACAAATTGCTGAAAGCATTACAATTTTACTGCGAAGAAAAATGGGTAAGCCTCTACGTTAGTCGTTGGTTAAAAGCCAGTATAGTGCATGAAGATGGAAGCCAGTCACAACCGCAAAGCGGTACACCACAGGGAGGAGTCGCCAGTCCTTTGTTAGCTAACCTGTATCTGCATGTAGTGTTTGATGGATGGATGAAGCAAAACTATCCGGGTATCCGGTTTGAAAGGTATGCGGACGACATCATCATTCATTGCAGACGGGAACAGATAGCACAAAGCATTTTGAACAAACTGCAAAAGCGTTTTACAGAATGCGGACTAACTATTCACCCCACCAAAACCCGGATCATTTGTTTAGATCGTAGCCAAACAAAAGGCAGTGAACGAAAAGTACACACCTTTGAAATGGGAGGTTACGAGTTTAAACCACAATGGGTAAAAGTGGAAGGAGAATGGAAACTGAGGATACTTCCCTCGCCATCAAAGGCATCGAAGAAAGCGATAATGGATAAGATACGCAGCCTGAAATTACATACCCGAACGGGGAGTATATACGTGGTAGCAAATCTTATAAATCCATTAGTGCGTGGTTGGCAAAACTACTACTGTCACTTTATCAAAAGAGACCTGAACGACCTGTGGCGCTTTGTAAACAGAAGGCTTGAGAAATGGTGCAAATGGAACAAGCGGTTGAACTTGCGCAAGAGCCGAAGATGGCTCAATACATTGTACAAGATGCAGCCCAGCCTGTTTGCCCATTGGAGTGTATGCCCGGCTTACTAATTGCCAACACATCTTGAAGAGCCGTATGAATCAAGAGGTTCACGTACGGTTCTGTGAGGAGCAGGGGGTGAAATCCCCCTTGCTTACTCGACTGTGCGTTTGTGCTTAGTTAATTTTTATCCAGTCATATTTTTTATCCTGCGTGACAACGAGATTTCCGCACTTTTCCTTTTTCAAGCATAAAATCGCAAGTGGTTCGTATGAGTTTTACATCTGGTAACAAAAATTTAGTGTCAGACGATGGTTGCATCAGCATGTGGTTTCCTGTTCCGTTAGAAAGATCCATATATAACTTTCCGCATCTTTTTATGGAATAGTAAGTGTTTGATTTTTTTTAAATGTTGCTGAGTATGTACCAATATATTTATTCAAAATCGAATCACTTACGATAACTTCTTTGTCTAATGTTTTTCCCATGCGCTGAGTCAAAAGATATTATTCAACAACCTGAACCTGTCTATCGCTGAAATCGAGTGTATCGTCCTGGTTTTTACATTTGTCATCAATGCAACATACAGTTTCGATATCAGGAAAATATTCTTCCTCGTGCAATAAATCCACTTACCTGCCCTTCATGATGTATGCATTTATATCCAAGTGTGGTATCTATAAACCATCCATAGCCATAGGTTGTTCGAGTTCCATTGTTTAATGTAAAAGGCGTGAAAGCTTTTTCAAGCGTTTCTTTTTTTACAAGTTTATAAGCAAGCAATGCATTATTCCATTTGTATAAATCTTCAACAGTTGACAATAAATCGCCACAGCCATAACCCAACGAAATTGTTTGATAGTCGCAGTTTTCATAAGATCCCTTATATCTTATATAACCCGTTACACGTTTCGGAACGATCGTGCTTTCGTTTGCATAATAAGTATTCATTAAACCTGCCGGGGCAAGTACATTTTCTCTCATATATTCATGATATGTTTTTCCTGAAGCCATTTGGATAATGTAAGCGAGCAAAACATAATTGGAGTTTGAATAACTGTACTTTCGTTCCTGGCTGAGATTGCAATGGTTCGTTTTTAAAATAATTGATAAGAAACTGCGGTGTGAAATCCCTCCGCTCAATATAAGGGTCAGGGTCATTCATTGAAGGATAATCAATAATGCCGGAAGTGTGCGTCAGTAAATTTTCAATAGTAATCGGATATAGCTTTTGAAGGAAAATCCGTGATGAATTTTTGAATACTGTCGTGCAAGGAAATTTTTCCTTGTTCAACCAATTGTAAAATGCCAATGCTGTAAATTGTTTGGTGATAGAGCCAATTCTAAAAACCATATCCGGCTGCATTGGTACATTCAATTCAAGATTGGCACTGCCGAAAGCTTTTTTATAGATGATGCCATCTTTACTTGCTATTAAAACCGCGATGCCGGGTTCATTTAGCTTAAATTGAGTGGCAATTAGACTGTCTAGACATTTCGTCAGGTTACTGTCAGTAATAGTTTGAGCATACGTACTTGAAGAACACAACAAAAAAAGAAATATAAAAAAGATAATGAAATTTTTCATAGCCAAATTAATTATGAGATTCAAACGCTATTATGGACCCGCATAAATTTATAATATAAGGAGAATGTTTAAAAAGATAAATGCGTATGTATCGAAAAACGTTGCCTCAAGAACTAACTTTTTTAAATTGCATTACGTACAACGGTCACGCATTTACGCAGGGCCGGGAAATAGAATTCCCGTCTGCCCGAACCGTTGCCAAATTTATAATTAAAAGTTCATTGTTGATACCATCGCCGAGCAAAGTTCCTTCAGCCTGGAACTATTGCTGAAACATTTACCACAGCTCATTTTTAGCACGTCTGCCCGGCTTGCATAAATGCGAATGTTATATGCCGACCTACTCAACTTTTACTATATAAGTTTCTTTTTGGTCTATTTGGTTTTCTGCATGCCCCTTCGGTGACTCACCCCTCGAATTAGGAGGTATTTCAAGGTAAATGTCCTTATTGCAATCTGCATTTGTATATCTATACTGGATTGTTGATATAGGGAAATTTGCTATTTTATTCGGACATGCATTAACGTAATTAAATCCTCCACCGAGATCAATGCTGTATATGCCTTTTTCTTTTGTTATTATTCCAATCTTGAAATTGTGGTTGCTGTTCCTGCCAGTGTGGGTGTTGCTTCTCTTTCGCAAGCCCACATCAACCAACCGTGAGAGCCGCCGTCTGGTTTCCAACCAACGGCGAAAACATTTGCAAGGTTTTGAATAGGCGATAAGAAACAATGTTGAACTTATGATCCCGCTGGTGAGGAGACCAGGCGGGGGCGTCACAGCTTTTAAATTTATTATGTTTGAATGAGTAACACTTGTATTGACAAAACTTTACTTTTAACGATCATATTTATTCAATCGATCACGGGCTGCGGGATAGAAGAGGAAAGCCCGGAGCCATGAGGCACGAATGGCGAGGACTTGCAACGAATAGCCCGTACTAACGCTGATGCATGAACGCTTGCTGACAGCCCCACTTGCAACTTTAATTCCCATTCCGTGTTGTAAACAGAGTGTTCCTTTTTGTAAAAATTAAAGTAACTATTGAGGGTAATTATTGTATTTGCTGATCCTGCAGAATTGAATCGTTTATCTTCCTGTTTTTAAGGAGGTTGATGTAGCTTAAAGCTAAATGGTTATTGTAGTTCTCGTACGATTTCTGCGCCCATTGAATTGCTGCATCAACATCGCCATTTATCTCGCTGATAATTGCCATGTTGTAACAAGCCCGGCCCGCGATTTTACGCTTAGAGTTGGTAACTTCCTGCTGCCATAATTTTGCTGCGCCATCCCAATTGCCCGTGCGGGCCTTGCGGGTGGCTATCTTAAAATTACCGCTGCCTCTTACATAATAGTCTCTTGTAACTCTAGTCCATAAAGGAATGATATCGAAAGCATAGTCGTGCCCCGCTATGTTACCCACTTGTTTAACTGCTTCCCTGCGGTCGGTTAATGCCTGTGCAGCAAGCAGTGGATTTATTCCTCTTCCATGGAACATGATGTTTCGTCTTATTGCTTTTTCATCAAGAATATTTTTGCCCCTCACATCATAGATACGCCATCCGGCATTTACAATTGTATTCATGTTGGCCTGTTGTTCTACAGCGGGTATATTGCCCAACACAGTTTTGATGGTTGTTTTATTTACCGAATAATCTATTTGTGAACGGGTATCGAAAAGCTCGAGTGAAAAGAGCGCATCTGCATTGTTTTCGCTGCAATATTTTTCGACACTGTCCCACGCGAGCCGGGCAGGAAACATTCCCGGCGCATCTGTAGTTAAACTTGTGTTGGTAAGCAATGTAACTTCATCAAAACGGTTATTTTTCTTTAGCTCATTTGATAGGGCCGTGATAGTTGCCTGTGAACCTTCGCGGTCAAGATTGGGACTTTCAAGGGAAAAAGCTTTGTTAACCACGTTAAATACGTTTGATTTTTTTGACACCTCCGTTCTGTTTACTACAACTACATTTTTTACATAAGGCGGCAGCGTGATGGGTGCCGGTTGCAAAACGCTAATGTGAACCAAATTTGTGGATGCGCATGAGGAAAATGCGATGATAACTATTACTGTATTGATAAGATTTTTCATATCGTGGAATTATTGTATTTATGAAAACGCTATTCCAGCGATAGTATTATTAGTAAGATGGAGTCCACGTCGCGAATTGCTCATCGCTAAGCGTGAGAATGACAGGGGAAATGAACCCGCATATATTGAGTTTGCGCCTTAATTCGCAAAGATGTACTGGTTACAATCGAGGAGATTAGTTTGGAAACAATAGTATTAATTTAATTGGCGAATCTGAACATGCATTCTTCGATCTCAAAAAACCGGGAATATCTCACCAAAAAAATTTCGATTTGCTTATAAAAATTTTCATCAATAGCTTTAGCGAATTATTTAACCATTAAAAAAATTACTGACTATGCCAGATGTTTTTCACACCGAATGTTATTTTCTAAGTTCAGAAATGGCCAAATTATGCGTGGGTACCCAGGATATTAAGGTTACCATTAAGGTAGCTTATCCTCCCGGTAAAGTACCCGAATTTACTATAGAAGCCAGCGGCATGAACGGTGAGATGCGAGGAGGGGAACCGATACCTGGTTGTCCCAGTCCGTGTCGTTAATACTTTTTTTCGGAGCAAGTTACTTGCTCCTTCTTTTTGTCCTGGCGGGTAGCCTGTTACGTTATCTTTTGAGAATAATTGGATTACGGTCTTATTTTTTATTGACGTTAGAATAGATGAGTCTAAATGCATTTGAAACAGCCTGGTGCATAATAGTGGCATGGTCTTCCTGCGGCAAATAGTCGAAGAATACCCGGATATTTTTGCGCTGCGGTGATTGTATTTTTTCACTTAACAAATTGGCATCAACTTCCATTACCCGGGGAATTTTAGTTGGCGTCAGTCCTTCTTTGCCAACACCAATATAAATATCTGTTTGTTGGCTAAACGCACTATCTAATATTGCGGGATGTTGTTGTAACAGCGAGCCATTATTCCACCATAAACTTGGACTTACGATGATGTAGTTGTTAAAAAGTGCAGGCTTTTTAAACAAGATTTCTGTTGCTAAAAGGCCTCCTAACGATTCACCAATAATTGTACTCGACTTGGATGTTTTATATTTCCTTGCAATAAATGGTTGCAATTCATTGGCTAAAAACCGGATAAATTTATCGGAATGACCTGTGGTTGGGTAGGCTTTCTTATCTTCCGGAATTGTGGTGGGAAATGTAAAATCTCTTTTCCTGTCAACATTTGCAATACCTACGACAATTGATTTCGGAACCCGGTTTACCCACTCAAAGCTATTAAACTGAACAAGGCCTGCAATGTGAATAAAATCTTCGTCCGCCGAGCCGTCGAGCAAGTAAATAACAGGATATTTTATTGTATCGTCCTTGTTATAACCTTCAGGAAGGTAGATATTCAAAATTCTTTTTTCACCCAGTTCTTTAGAATTCATTTCATCAATTACACCAAGCACAAAAGGTTTGGTGTTGCCCGGTTGGGTTGGCATATTTACCTGGCAATAAATTGCCGTAGCTGAAAAAACCAGGAGGAAAAGTAATAATTGTTTCATTTTTATTCGCCCTACTCTTTGGTAAACTAACGGTATTAATCACTAACAGGGGTCATTTGTAGAATGTTCTGGCCGCAGTCTCCAAAGATGTATGATTTGCGAATGAAGTTAAATACAAAAGTCCATAAGGTTTTTCTATGGGATCGTAAAACCTGGAGAAGTCAGGCGTCTTTCTTAGAATCATCGAAAATCATTTCTCATTCTATCAATATATTAAATAGTAATTCTCGCCTTTTGATTTCGATAAACCAAGGTGTTTTTTAAACGATACTATATTTTTCCATAATGATTTTAAAAACTTCGTTTTCATAATATGCTTTTCTACATGGACGATCAGGAAACAAAAATGTTTTAGGGATATTAATTTTTTTCAGAGCAATAGTGATAAATTCTATTTTGTAACGTATGCTAACTGAAATGCATACCCTAAGAATTCCTGCCCCCGGGGTAAACATCTCTTCTGCTAATACGGCGACGGGCTGACTGATGTCCATCCGCCATCAATAACCAGGCTCTGGCCGGTAACATGCCCCGACGCAGGTGACACCATAAATAAGGCTGCATTCGCGATATCACTTACCGTGGCTGGTTTGCCAATTGGTGTAATACGGCTCCACGTTTTTTCGTATTCCTTATCATGTAAGGTTCGTTCTGTTAATGTTGCACCGGGTGCAATTGCATTCACCGTAATATTATATGGCGATAATTCAATAACAAGATTTTTTGCAAGCATCTCCAAACCGGCTTTTGTAATGGCGTACGCCGCGAGGTTTTTATGGGCCTGGTGGCCTACGACAGATGACATAAACAAAATTCTTCCACCTGATTGTTGCGCTTTCATTTGTTTCGCCGCGGACTGCGCAAGAAAAAAACTGCCACCGAGGTTTAGCTTCATCACTTTATCAAATGATTCGGGTGCATATTCAAAAAAGTCTGCAAACAACGTGATGCCGGCATTAGCGATGGCAATATTTAGTTGCCCAAATTTATCAACAGCTTCCTCTACCATGCTTTGAATAAAGCCAACATCTGAAGCATCACCGGGCATGGGATAACAAACCCCATCTTCGCTAGTAATTTTAGCGGCTGCTTCATTTGCCATAGCGGCATCCACATCATTTAGAATCACAGAGGCGCCATTGGCACATAATTGTCTTGCTATTTCAAAACCAATACCCTGGCCTGCTCCGGTAATGATTGCCGTTTGTTTGTCAAATAGTTTTAATGGCATCGTTAGAATCCTAAAGTTGAATTTGATAAATCTTCCGCAAAACCAATAATTTCGGGAGGAGGAAGAAAAGTTTGTAATAAAGGTAATGCAGCAAATATTAATTTATTTTTTTGGAAAAAAGTTTATGAGTGTGGCGTTTATAAATCCAAAAACTGCGTGGTAACAATCATATTTATTTAATATGGAAGATTCGGGCCTGCCGAATTGACCTTACCCGTTGCCGTTAGCGTCATATTTTGGCTTTGCATTGGCTAATAAGAGTTTCGCAAAATGAAATATAACAAACCTGGTAAAGTTCCTGACGATTTATAGTCGGATTTTTTCCCACAATATTTGAATCGTGCAGGCTTGTTCTTCGTTTTGAATAAATAATTTTGTAGCTTAGTTACATTGATGTTTTAAAATAGGATGGGAAGTTTAATACATTAAAAGTATTGCGATGGCAACCGTAAAATTTACATCTGCGCTTGAAAGATTTTTTCCCGGCATTAAGGAAATACCGGCAAGGGGAACCACCATACGGGAAATTTTAGATGAGGTGGAAGCCGGATATCCAACATTGCGGAGTTATTTGGTTGATGAGCAAGGTCACCTGCGCGGCCATGTGAATATATTTATCGATGGCGGCATTATAAACGACCGTGAGGGACTAAGTGATCCGCTATCGCAGGACAGTGAGATTTACATAATACAAGCTTTATCCGGCGGTTAACAACAAAATCGATTTATATGACACCGACTCTGCTACTCGGTACCCGTAAGGGTTTCATCTCTTATCGTTTTCACAATAATCGTTGGGAGGTGGAAAATCTTTCTTTTGAAGGAGTGCCGGTTTCTATAGCTTACGAAGATGCCCGTTCCGGTGCGTGGTGGGCAGCCTTAGATCATGGTCATTGGGGGGTGAAACTGCACCGCTCAAAAGACAGGGGGAAAACCTGGGACGAAGTTGCGGCCCCGGCATATCCGCAAGGTGAGGAAATAAAGGATGGAATAATGGCCACCACCCGTTATATATGGTCTGTTGCCAACGGAGGCAAATCATTCCCATCAAGGCTATGGCTGGGCACCGATCCCGGCGGTCTTTTTGTAAGCGACAATGAAGGTGATCAGTTCGACCTGGTTACCTCCCTTTGGAACCATCCGAGCCGCAAACAACATTGGATGGGTGGCGGCCGCGACCAACCGGGTATACATTCTATTGTGGTAGATCCGCGTGATGAAAATCATATTTATGTAGGCATCAGTTGTGCAGGGGTATTTGAAACAAATGATTCCGGTAAAACCTGGCAGGTAAGAAACAAAGGGCTTAGGGCAGATTTCTTACCGGACCCTCAATCAGACATAGGACACGATCCTCATATCCTGGTTGCAGCGCCGACAAATCCTGATATACTCTGGCAGCAGAATCATTGTGGTATCTTTCGCTCAATTGATGCTGCCATGAACTGGGAAGATATCAGCCAGTCTGAAGGTCCCGCCAGGTTTGGGTTTGCACTTTCTGTAGCCGATGATGATCCCGGCCAGGCATGGGTATGTCCTGCCAACAGTGATACAACACGGACGGCAATCAAAGGAGCACTTTGTATTTGCCGCACCGACGATGGAGGCAAAACCTGGAAAAATTTACGCAAAGGATTGCCACAGGAAAACTGTTTTGATATCGTGTATCGCCATGCGTTGGACAGTTCCGGCGATGCCGTTGCTTTCGGCACAACGACAGGTAATCTTTTCTTTTCGCCGGACAGGGGCGAAAGCTGGCAGACGCTTAACAATTATTTACCCATGGTGTATTCGGTTCAGTTTTCGAATTGAAATATAAGATTAAACCATTTATTGATCACCAAAGGGATGAAGGCTCCGTTTTTGCTGCGGGACTATTCCGCCATTAACTATCACCCAACCAAGTTTGTCCAAAAGATCGTGGAAGATTTTATCCACCACGGATAATGAATTTGAATAATAAACGTTGGTAAATTATAATCTCATTTTTTATAAAACCCTAACACATGAAAACACTTAAAACCCTGGCAGTTCTGCTACTCCTTGCATGTACCATTCTTTCATTTAAATCCATTGATGATTGGACCATGGTAACAACTGAAAATTGTAAAATCTATTTTCCTCACCAACCCACAGACCAATCGGGCACTGTAAATACTGCTAACGGAAATTTGAAACTGAATATTTACTCCTACAATGCCGCAACAAATAATGGCGACGACAATTTAGCTTATATCCTTACCGAAACTGAATACCCTGATTCTTTGATTAATTCCGGTAACGACAACAAACTTGATGCATTCTTCAAAAATTCTATCGACGGTATCGTAAATAACTTTCATGGCAAATTAGTAAGCGAATCCAAAACAGCAATTCAGGGATTCCCCGGAAGACAAGTGAAATTAGATATTCAGCAGGGGAAGTCGATAATGAACATCCGTCTGTACCTGGTGAAGAACAGGCTTTATATGCTTGAAATAGTCACTGCCGCGGATAAGGATGATAATTCGTCTATTGAAAAGTTCATGAACTCTTTTGAATTAATACATTCGGCTACCGTTGAGCCCGGGAGTTAGTCCGGCTATATTTTAATAGCAATTTAAAAACGGACGTTTGCAGCGAAATAAATCGTCGGCAATATTTGAACATCAGTACTGCCTTGTAGCCGGGCAGCCAACTTTTTTCTGTTTTTTACCGGGAAGAATTCCGGCAATCTGTTTGTACTTGTCGAAGAAATAACGAACAGTATAAGTTATCGCTATGTAATAATAACCATCTTTATAATTCGGATTGCCGCGACCGATGCCCGCCGCGGGATATGGCCCGCCCTGAACTTCGTTTCCACGATAAGCGAGTTCAACAGCTTTTGGCCCTTTAGCACTGAGGAGGGTAGCTTCGTCCACATATTTATTGCTGACGTCATCAAGATAATCGGTAAAGGTTTTACGATAACCCAACTCAAGTCCTATCCGCATGTCTTCGTTAATTGTATACGTGGCTCCAATTCCGATTGGAACACTGAATTGGGTAAGTTTATAATTCTTTATACCTGCCGTGAAACCTTCACCTTCGGTGCTAAGTGGTTGAAGAAAATATTTGTTACCGCTCGTATCTTTTGTGTAAGGATTAAAATGAAATACACCAATACCAGCAAAAATATAAGGTGTCCACCAATGTTCGTTAAGACTTAAAAAATTATATTGACCGGTCAATTCCCAGTCAGCAATTTTTGAACTAAAATTCAGGTTTCTCCGTTGCATGGCAGGAGTTCCTTTCTTATCATCAGCATGCAACGAGGTAAGTGTTAAATAACTTCTCAAAGAGAGATGTTCAGATAAATCGTATTGAGCCCCTAAAGATCCCATTAATTTTGCCTGCGAAAGTGAGATGGCCTTTGCTTTCAAATCACCTTCATAATTGGCAACACCCAACCGCCCGGAGAAATAGAAATTTTGTGCAGATGTTACTATGGGTAAGAAAAAAGAAACAAATAATAATTTTTTCATTGAAATAAGATAAGGAGATGTCGAAATTAGCTAACGTTTTTTGAATCTTTTTATTTCAGTTGTTCTTAACATCTTCCCCGCTGCAGGTGAATATTCCATTGCACTCACAGGCAAAACAAGACAAAATAAGTGCAGGTATGTAGATAGTGTATGGATGGAGCATACCAAAGGCATGGATAGAGTATGAGGAGTGTATTAAAAGACTATCCCCGGTCTATAATACTTCGATCACCTTAATGGTTTCCGTAACCATGTCTGCCGTCACATCCAGGTGGAGGACCATCCTCACTTGCGTTGCAGATATGGCCATTACTCTGATATTATATTTGCTGAGGGCATCGGCGAGTGACCGTGCGGTGTAGCTACCTGTTACTTCAAAGATGATGATGTTAGTTTCAACAGGCATCATTTTCCCGAAATGGCTTTTTTACTAAAGCATCAGCAATTGTTTTGCATGTTTATGATCAGTGTTCAACGGCTCTATATTATTTTCCAAAGCATACATACCCGCAGCAGCCAAATATCCTGCCTGCCGCATACCCCCACCGAAAACCTTTCGAACCCGTCTCGCTTTGCATAAAATCCTTTTTGCCAAGCAAAACACTTCCAACCGGTGCGCCAAGACCTTTACTAAAGCAAACGGAGATGCTATCGAATATTGCACCATATTCTTTAGGGGTTTCATCTTTTCAACAATGGCATTAAATATCCGGGCGCCATCTAAATGAAGCTTAAGATGATTTTTCAGACAAATTTCTTTAATATTTTGCAGATCAGTAAAATTATAACAGCTTCCGCCACCACGATTAGCAGTATTTTCCAGACTGACAAGGCGGTAACTGGTTTTTGCAGGTCATCGGGATTAATGGCATCGGTAACCTGTTCAGCATTAATCCTACAGCGGTCACCTCAATGGGTCTTACCTGACACCCTGAATTAAACGCAATTCCACCTCCTTCATAAATGTACACATGGCTAAGTTTATCACACACCACTTCATCACCTGGCATCGTATGGCATTTAATGGCAACCTGGTTCGTCATGGTACCACTGGGGCAAAACAGTGCTGCCTCCATTCCAAATAAATCAGCAGCCAGTGATTCAAGTTATTTACTGAAGGGTCTTCACCAAAAACATCATCTCCCACATTTGCCCTGAACATGGCTTCCAGCATAGGCGGCGAAGGCTTTGTAAATGTATCTGATCGGTAATCAATCATGTCGCTAAATTATTGAAGATTTAATATATTCCCGGATCTTTCGTAATATCGAAAATAAGCATAGTAAAATTATTATATCAATGAAACATAATGGTAAACATTGCCATTTATTTTGATAATCACTATGAAATACAAAATCTGCGTTGTAAATTTGCCTATGTTTCCGGAAGATTTAGTCATTAACACATCTTTTGCAGCATTTCCCCAACTTTTTATGTCTAATTAGCGTCTTTTATATTAATAACTATATACAAACACATGAGGCAATTAAAATTGCTACCCAGATTACCAACCGCGATTCACAGGCAGTTGAGAAGTATCTGCAGGAAATTTCAAAGATTGCAATGATCACTCCTGAAGAGGAGACAATATTTGCACAGAAAATTAAAATGGGCGATCAGAGAGCATTAGAGCGTTCAACAGCCAACCTACGTTTCGTAGTTTCAGTAGCAAAACAGTACCAGCACCAGGGATTATCATTAAGCGATCTCATTAACGAGGGTAACCTCGGACTTAATAAAAGCGGCACAACGCTTTGATGAAACAAAGGGTTTCAAATTTATTTCTTATGCAGTATGGTGGATTCGCCAGTCCATTTTACAGGCGTTGGCAGAGCAGGGCAGATTAGTCCGCCTGCCTCAAAACAAAATTGGCACATATAACAAAGCTAATAAAGCCTATATGGCTTTTGAACAGGAACATGAAAGGGAGCCTTCTACAGAAGAGTTTGCTGAAATTCTTGAGATGAGCGAAACTGAGATCAACAATATTTTTCAAAGCAATACACGCCATACTTCATTGGATGCACCTGTACACGAAGCTGAAGATGTAGCTATGGGTGATTTATTAAAAGGTGGTGGTGATACAGATGAAGATGTAATGCACGATTCATTAAGAAATGAGATTCGTCGTGTATTAAAATCATTAAGTCCACGCGAAGCAGAAATAGTAAATGCATATTTTGGTTTGGATGGAGAAAATGGAGTAACCATTGAACAGATTGGTCAGAAATATGATCTGACCAAAGAACGTATACGCCAGATCAAAGAAAGAGCAATCAAACGCTTGCAAAAAGCCCGATACAGCAGCGCTTTAAAAGCATATTTGGGTTAACATCAATTTGATTTTGAAGAAGCCGTCCATCAGGGGCGGCTTTTTTTTGGGCCCTGCCAAACCAATCTGCCAAAAAGATGATCCTGTTAGTTTATGTTATTCATGAAGATATTTACCCGCAACGTAACAGGGGCAGGAGATAGATTCCGGTGACATTCCCTTTTTCAATAATTTTGCACCCATGAAATGGTTGTCCGTACTGATCTGTGTAGTTCTTTTGTCCTCCTGTGAAAAGAATATCAATTTCAAATTAAAGGTGGTCCCAAACGTCCT
>CAWBUS010000003.1:0-365070 GCA_963792025.1 uncultured Chitinophagaceae bacterium
GCCACGTACACATCGCTTCCGAAAACAAAAATGGATAAAGCGGCTCCTTTATCGGTAAGAAATGTAGCCACACCATTTTTCCAATAGACCGCGCTATCATTACTATATCCTGCAGCATACACATCCGCTGTAGTATTGTTGCCTGCTTTGTCTTTTTTGCATGATGGGCAAAAAAACGAACACGGATAAAATAAAAATATTTTTGAAGATAGGCAATGTCAACGCTGATGAATTTGGGCTAAAGATAAATTTAATTTGGAGAGTTGAGTTAGCAAACTCCCCAGAGGCTCTCACGTGCCACCTACAGCACAATTTCGCACCAATTCCACGTATTAATAAACTGGGGATTTACAAAACAAAAAAGGCTAACGTACACCCCTTATACGATAGCCTTGTAAAAAAATATTTGTAATCTCTCTATTGCACAAACTGTGTAGCAACGGGGCTGTAAGCAACCTGGTTGCGATAGCCTATAGCAGCAACCCTTACCCAATATTGCTTAACCGGTATAAGATTGGTAAATGTAAACTGGCAGTTACCACTTGCAAACTTTTCCCAAACGGTGCTTTCAGTGGGCAATGTGTCTGTAATTTCGTGTACGTAACTGTTAGCATTGCCTCTCTTAACCAGGCTTACCAATGTGCCGGATGTATTACCATTGCTGAGCGTTACATTTCCGGGATTGTCGAGGTGGCGGGGCTGAGGTTCTTTTGCAAGTGTGTAACCACTTAATATCAGGATGTTTTCATCACCGGCTGCTATTAACGTTACATACCTGCCCGATTGCACAAGCGCATCAATTACTGCTTTGCGGCTTTGGTTTTTATTAGAAACCTTTACCCGGCCAAGATCGGCAGCAGCCGTAAGGTCTGTTGCGTAAGTTTCGGTAGCATCGCCTAAATTGGAAAGCCAGGGTAAAGGAGAAACAAACACATCGGGGTTACCGCCAACGGAACTTAAAATATGGTTAGACTTTTTTAACAGGTCCGCATCAGGATAGCCTGAATAACTGAGATTAATTTTTGGGATTCGCATGATTAAGGGTTTTTAAAATTGCCACAAATTGTGGTTGCTATTATAACTCACCCGTGAATAAATTATTTTACGCAATTTCAAAAACCTCCGATTACGGCACTTTCCGGTAG
The DNA here is from genome assembly GCA_963792025.1 of uncultured Chitinophagaceae bacterium. Classification (GTDB taxonomy): domain Bacteria; phylum Bacteroidota; class Bacteroidia; order Chitinophagales; family Chitinophagaceae; genus Ginsengibacter. The sequence continues at coordinate 1,146 of CAWBUS010000003.1, forward strand.
AAAACTTCCTTTTTTGAACAAATATTTTTTTAGCAATCCCATCATCCTTGTTAACTAAAAAAGCAAATCATTCACAAAGACGACCATCTTTGTTGATTAAAAAAGCAAACCATTCACAAAGACGACCATCTTTATTGATTAAAAAAGCAAACCATTCACAAAGACGACCATCTTTGTTGATTAAAAAAGCAAACCATTCACAAAGACGACCATCTTTGTTGATTAAAAAAGCAAACCATTCACAAAGACAACCATCTTTGTTGATTAAAAAAGCAAACCATTCACAAAGACGACCATCTTTGTTGATTAAAAAAGCAAACCATTCACAAGGACGATCATCTTTGTTGATTAAAAAGGCAAACCATTCACAAGGACGGCCATTGTTATGGACAGGGAAAGCAAAGCTGTAAAAAACGATCAAATTATTTTTGAGAAACCGGGGATCAGTTTTTTCGATTAGCCTTTGCCGTTAAAAATAGCCGGTGACTATATATATATAGTACCCACCTTATAAAATATCCATCGCATGCATCATACTTTTTTTATAAAAAAGTCGCTGACAATTTGGTGACATAAAAAATCTTATATAAATTTATTTTCTAACAATGAAGCGCAGTTGTAATTCAAAAGAAAAACCACCCAATTTTTTTTGAACCAAAAACGACAACATATATGCCCGGACAAAATAACTTGCCCGAACACAATGATGCCTTAAACCCGTTAAACAAATGGCTTACGAAAAAGCAGGCCATGAAATTTCTTGACGTGGGCCGTACTACCTTCTCAGAGTATAAGAAGTTGTATGGATTAAAAACCAGCAAAATTGGTAATAAGGAAAGAGTGCACCAGGATGACCTGGATGAATTCCTGAAGAACTTTAGAAAATAAGGCGGTTGTAAAAAAATTTGAAACCGGTAATTGTTCCGATAACCGCGCCCGGTTTTGGGAAAATGGCATACCGCATAAGGCATTAAGATATGGAAACAGTAACACTTAAACCGCTTTTACATAATGGCGCCGAAATTATTGGTATCTATTCAGCAACATGCCAATTGCCCTCGGGAGAAAACCTCAATTATTATTTTCAAAAGAAAGGGGGAGCCCGCTGGAGCCGGACAAATAAGTGCTGGTATGTTCCCTGCACCGAAAAGAGTTATGAACAACTGGCAAAAGTTTTAAAAGGCGTTGCCAACCTTGAGACAACGGAATTGAAAGAATATCTTTTGGAGAAAAAGGCAGGCACACACCCGTTAGTTGTACAACTACCCGTTAACGTTACAAGTGAAAAAAAACAACTGTCAAAAAAAGCAACCGAACGAAAGGCGCAAAAGCCTCCTGCGGCAATTAGTAGTGAAAATAAACAGGCACTGCAGCAATTTCGGCAGCAACTGGTGTTAAAGAGTTATAGTCCCTCCACGATAAAAACATATGCGAACGAGTTTAGCCAGTTTTTGCAGACAATAGGTAGCAGGTCGGCTGGGGAATTTACGGTTCAGAGATTAAAAGACTATATGGAATATTGCCATACAACCTTGCAGCTTTCTGAAAACACTTTGCACAGCCGGATTAACGCTCTTTACCTCGTTGGATCAAAAAATATGGATGATGTACTATTATATATACGTGCTGCTAAGTGAAAAAGATAATCAATTTTACACAGGCTACACTTCTGAATTAAATAATCGATTGATTCTGCATAATAATGGAAAAGTAGAATCAACAAAAAACAGAAGACCACTTAAGTTAATTTATTGGGAAGGGTGCTTGAATCAGCAAGACGCTACACGAAGGGAAAAATATCTTAAATCTGGCAACGGAAAAATTTACTTAAGAAACAGGTTGTCTAATTTTTTTGATCCTACGGGGTGAAGTTTTATTACGAGCAGGTATTAGGCCGCGAAAAGTTCTTTTGGGATATACCAAGGCCGAAGAAGCCACTGATTTTACCAAAAGTAATAAGCAAGGAAAAGATAGCAGATTTAATAAATTCAATTATAAACCTCAAACACAAGACAATAATTATGCTTACCTATGGCTGTGGCTTAAGGGTAAATGAAGTGGTATCGTTAAAAGTGAAACATATCGACGGTGAAAGAAGAATGATGTTAATTGAAAGAGCGAAGGGCAAAAAAGACCGGCTTGTTAGCCTGAGCCCCGGCATGCTTATTATGTTGCGGGAATATTATAAAAAATATCATCCTAAAGAATTTTTATTTGAAGGACAGTTTGCAAACGGCCACCTTACAGAAAGAAGTATACAGCAGGTAATGGACCGGGCAAAAAAGAAAGCAGGTATAAAACAAGACGGAAATATGCACATGTTGCGACACAGCTTCGCAACCCATTTATTAGACAAGGGGATAGATGTGGTATTTATCCAAAAATTGCTTGGCCATAATGATATAAAAACTACACTGCGATATTTACACGTTACCAACAAAGATTTAGTGCATATTTTAAGCCCTTTAGAGGATATAGAAGGTTTATTAAAAAAATAGGAAAGTTGTATTTACGAACATTTTCAAATTGCCTGGGTACTTCGCGAAAATGACCTAACGCATTGATAATTAATAAAACAATATTTCCGGTTGAAAATTTACGGGATGTTCAGATATTCGTATATATTTGAGTAAGCGGTAATTTCTTCCGACAACTCATATGACCAAACTAACACACCGTGACATAAATCGAAAATGACAAAACATTTCAGAACTTTCCTTTCAACTTCACTTTTGATTTTTTGTTCATTGCGACTTGCCGCAAGTCCCCAAATGCCTGATTATATAATATTCAAGGGTGACACCATTGCAACTTATAATTTAATTCTTGAACAATATTTTCAAAAGCAAGCGAAAACTGACCAAGGTGAATTATTTGGGTTAAGCTTTCGCGATGGAGCAACATTTAATTGCTGGCGGGGTTACCAAGCGATATATAAAATTTACAATGACAGCCTTTTCCTGGTTGACATATTAACTTGTGGAGAACTCAGAAACACCAAAATAGACACAGCCGCATCTGTAAGAAAAATAAAATCAATATTTAACAGCAAATTTGTTGATGGGAAAGTTTTTATTGAATGGTTTTCAGGAGACATTAGCTTTCCTCTCAATAATAAAGTACTTAGGTGGGATGGCGTGTTTTATAAAATTTTTGAAAAAGAAACCGTTGTTAGCATTTCCAATGGAAAGATTCTAAAAGTTGAGGACGTTGATAACTATGAAAAAATTCCCAATGCAATAGGAAGAAAAGATAAAAGTAAATTATCTGACATTTTATTCAGACAACTAAAAAAAGTTCGGTGGAAAAACACTGATAAGTTCGATTGTTCCGACAAATATTTAGTAACAATAGGGAAAGATGGAAGAGTATCAAAAGTAGCCATGCCTGCTTATCCAACACAAGATTCAATTGACAAATACTGGGATAAAGATGAATACAATTATTGCATTAATAATGTGCTCAAAGCAATGCGGAAATTAAAGTTTGATATTATTAAAGCCAAAGGCAAACCAATTTCTGAAGATATTTATTTTGAAGTTTGGTTTGACAGTAGAAGAAAAATTGAAAACTGGACAGATTGACCAAAACTACCGCTTACATCGGTTTGCAGCAAGTGGGGCTGAAGGAGTATCAATGAGCTTTTGTAACATTGCTGAGCGGTTGTTCCGGCTGAAAAAACGCTATTGAGCGATAGAATAAACCATGGACTTTTTATTATAAATTTGGCAACGGTTTGGGCAGACGGGAATTCTATTTCCCCCACCTGCTGCAAGCCGTAAAAACGTTGGCAGCAAGTGTAAACTAAACTCATACCACTAATGACTTTTGAGAACTCAATTAAAGACATCGTTAATTCAATTAAACAGAGAGAATTTCTGAATGAAGCAGAAATATCAAACGGGGTTGTGTTGAGAGTTCTAAATGAATTAGGGTGGAATGTTTATGATACAAAGAGAGTAAAGCCCCAATATCGCATTGAAAATAAAATGATTGATTTTGCCCTTTGCTTTCCTGAAAACAAGCCGATTATTATAATAGAAGTTAAGGCATTAGGGAAAGCAGTGAATACCGATGAGCAAGTTTTGACCTATGCTTTTAAAACTGGTATTCCTGTTGCCATACTTACAGACGGACAAGAATGGCATTTTTATCTTCCAGCAGAGCGGGGTAGTTTGACAGAGCGGAGATTTTATAAACTTGATTTGCTTGAGAGAGAAGCTAAAGAAGTAGTTGAAATATTACAAGGTTACTTAGGTTATGAAGAAATAAGAAGCGGTGCTGCATTACAAAAAGCAAGAGCAGATTACGAAAAACAATACAAGAGCAAAGAGATTGACGAAGCAATTCCAAAAGCATGGGATAAGCTACTGAAAGATAGAGACAGTCTTTTTATCAAATTAATATCCGAAAAGGTGGCAGATATTTGTGGATTTGAACCTTCTAATGATGTCGTGATTGCATTTTTAGAGAAACTTAATCCCACAACTTTACCTCTGTTTACAAATCAGCCCACAAAAGAATATACGCCTCGTAATATTCCGATTGACAATACTGAAGTTATCATTCCTAAACTTTCCGACCCAAGTTTTCACGGTGTCAAGTTTAATAATCAAGAGTTCAAAACAAAAAAAGGTATTGGTGTTCTTCAACAACTACTAAAAATAGTTGTGACAGAGTTCCCTAATTCTCTAAGCAGAATTGAAACACAAACAAAAGGAAACAGTCGCTTTCTAATCTCAAAACAAAAATCACAGCTTTATAAAAATAGACCAGACTTAGTTGAAAAGTATTCTAAGGAACTTCCTAATAACTGGTGGTTAGGGACAAATTACAGTGTGAGAGAGATGGAAATTTTTTGCGACATTATCGTCAACAGTATTAATCGTGAATATGGAAATCAGAACATCACATGGAAACTTTAAAAGACTTTCATGCGACACACCTGCTGCCAACATTATGCGTATTGAAGAAAGCCCCCCAATTTCAAACTGATTGAAGAAAATAAAAAAGCCCTGATCATTATAGACCGGGGCTTTTTGCAATACGATGTTCAGCGACACTGCCAGCAGAGTGGGGGCTAATGTTGTAAGGTGTTTTGTATGAGTTTTGAGATGATGACTAAATGAATAGGCGCCCGCCTTTCGCCCTGCTGGCGTATATTTAGCTGCCGGCAATGTATATGATCCCCTACCCGAAAACAAAGTTTGTTTCCAGGAATATAAAAATTACCAACAGGGTTAGGAGTGTTTTTCATGGGGAACTTTTTTGCTTTTTCTTTTTGGAGAGCCGCGGTTCCGCAACTGCGCCGCATCTAGCAGACAGCCATGATGATAAATAAATGTTGCCACCAATTCCATCTTTCCCTTTTTGCAAACCGGGCACAGGGTAATGTCTTTGCCGGTTTGTAACAGCAGTCGCAAAGCAACCGGTGTATGTACTCGTTGCATGGGCGCTGGCAATTGTAATTGTTTGCATATTGCTGCTATGCGCTCCATTTTATTTTTAGCATGTAGGTAACCGGTATGACGGATCTTTACAAAACCTTTGGGCAGGATGTGTTGTTCAAAACGACTTAAAAATTCTGCATGTGTTAAGACCATTATTTTCTGCTTGTTGCCAGCAGCATAATCTTTGTATTTAAAAATGATATTACTATTATCTATGTGCAATATCCGGTGAGCGGTGATGGCTACTTTGTGTGTGTAACGTCCCAGGTATTCTACGATCTGTGCAGGGCCGCCGAAGGGTGCATTGGCATGTACATTCCATTTCTTTTGCCCTACCATGGATAGTATATTTTCTACTGTTTTGAGGTCTGCATACTTCAAAGTTCCGTTGGCTATATATTTTCTTAGCTGGTCTAAAAAATAGCCTTTGTATATTTTTTCCATCGACCGGCGGGGGAACAAAAAACGGCCATTGCTTCTTTTTTCTTTTATCCACTCACCCCGGCCTCTCCATCAGGAGAGGGGAGAATGCCACCACCACTTACTATATTATGTATATGCGGATGAAAGTTCAGGTCCTGACCGTTAGTATGCAAAATGCTTACAATACCCGGTGTAGCACCGATATATTTTTCATCTTTAGATAGGGTGAGAATGGTATGCTGTGCAGATTTAAAAAGTAAACCGAACAGCAGTTTGCGGTTGCCCATGCATAAACTTCTTAGTTCCTGCGGCAGTGTAAACACTAAATGAAAATAAGTGGTGGGCAATAGCTCGCCCATGCGGTCTTCTATCCACTCATCACGCTTCATACCGCCGCAGCAAGGGCAATGCCTGTTGCCACAACTATGGTACTGGTAATGCATATGTTTGCACCCTTCATTGTTGCACCGGTAATGGTGCACTCCTATGGCTGCTGTATGGCAACGGCTCAACCGGCTTAGTACGGCCTGGCTGTAAGGATTAAAACCGGTAACAGAAGGGTGAGCAAAGATTTTTGATTGCAACAGTTGCCGCCGTTCATTTAGCGGCTGCTCCATATACCGTTACATCTAAAGGCGATACGATACCGAGTTGTGTATGCTTTTGCAAATGCAGGTATACCATGGTAGTTTCTAATTTAGCATGGCCCAGCAGAGTTTTTATTACATGAATATTGTTACCCTGGTTAAGCATGTGTGTAGCAAAACTGTGCCGCAGTGTATGGGCGGTGAACGGCTTTTCTTTAAATCCAGCTTTGTCCATAGCGCTGTTTACCATCACTTGCATACTGCGTACATGCATGGCTCTTTTGGTTTGTTTGCTGGTAAATAAATATTCTTTGGGCCGGCCATCCTGCACATAAAACTGTCGCAGTTGTTGCAATAGTTTTTCAGGCAGCAATGTATATCTGTCTTTAGCGCCCTTGCCCTGGTAAACCTTTAGCCGTTTGTTGTGGCTTTCAATATCCTTCAGGCGCAACTGGCCTACTTCGCCTATCCGCAGGCCGCATCCATACAGTAACCCTATTACACAATATTCTTTGAGCGTTAGTGGCGCTGCAAAGAGTTGAACCACTTCTTCCTCCGTCATAATATTGGGCAGGATAAATTGTTTTTTGGGATAGAGATTAGACGGAACAATGTAAGGTGCAGGCAGTATGCGCTTAAAGAAAAAGCTGCAGGCCTGTGCTACACTGCGGCACTTGGCCCGGCCTACCTTATGCACTTCTTTTATGTATTGCATGTATTGCTCAATATCAGCCTGGCGGATATCTGCAACCGCTTTATGGTTGAAGTACTTAAAGAGCAGTCTCATTTCCTGGCAGTAATTACGTACGCTGCCTTTGCCATAATCTTTTACTACCATTGTTTGGTGGAGGTTTTTCAACCACTCCACTGCATCAGAGCTTAGCTCTTTTACTGAAATTTCATTGCCTTTCATTTGAATTATATTTTTGATGAAAGGCGAAGGTGGTATAACTGATATAATGGAGGACTCACCGAAGGTGTTGCTTGAACATCGGTATTGCTGCAAGGTGGCAGACGTTGTTAACATCGGCTGTAGTTCGGTATCAGCGGCGGTTTCGGCGGACGGAAATCTGTGGTGCGTATAGTAATAACATTGAACATTTAAATTTATAATTGGCAACAGTTACGGGCAGACGAGTAATTAATTTCCCGCCTGCGCAATACCTGTCCGTTATGCAACATATTGAGGCAACGGCCGCAAAATTCTCCGCGTGTTATGCAGCTTGCTTATTTGATCTGTTTTATTTCTAGGATCATGTAGTCATAAACGTTAGTTTCCGTGATGTGTTTAACTTTTGGGAGAGGGAAAGATATAATTCAGGTTTCGAAAAGTTTCGACGTCGTCGATGAAAGCTTGCTTTCAATCGCAAAGGCGATTAACTTTTCGAAATTGGCGTTGAGAAATTACAATGTCAAGAATTTTATTAGGAAATTTTTCAACAGTTTTGCCAAAAGTTAAGCACATCCGGGTGAATTGAGATGAGACTACAAGATGCCGAAAGAACAGGATTGAAAATAATCAATCAGACATTACAGCAACTGCTTCAATCGAACATTGACACAATAGCTTTCATTCAAAACAAGGCGCGAGAATAAAGGCCCGAATAGCCTCAACTTCGAATAACAGGGTATTGCCAAAATTGCTGGTTCCTAAAAGTCAAAGATTGATTAAATTCGACCGCAACTTCGGCAATACCCGATCTGTTGTACGTAATATCATGACACTGCGCAATTTAATATCATACTGTTTTATCTGTACACCAATGCTTTTCGCTGCATGTTTTGATATGACACGGCATAAGAAATATTCAATTACTGAATCTTTTATCAGCTATGACAGTTCGGATAATTCGGAATACATCAATGCAAAAAGTTTAAATATATTTATAAAGATACAATGCTGAAAGCAATATTATTTATCAAGAAATATACGCTAATACCGAACTTTTTATGGTGACAGGTGGGGAAGAGCTAAGGCGAAAATCAAACTTATTTTATAACGGGAAGTTGAAAACGAAAGAGACAATATGAAGTTAAATTCGATTATATAATGCCTCAGATATCGACAAAGGCTCATACACCTATACTTATGAATATAGCGGAAAGAATTTAAGTAAAATGCTTTATGATAATAAGCCAGTTGAAGAATACCAATATGATAGAAATGGTAATCAAATAGAAAGAAAGATTATTAATAAATCAAATACCCCAGAATATTTTCGTTTTGCATATCGTAACAGTCTAAAAATTAATTCTCAATATTTTGTTTCTGATACTATTATAGGAACTGACACTTTAATCTATGAGAAAAACAGTAGAAATATTGAACCGATTTCTCACTACCAACAGGGTAAAATGTCTGATACTGTAATAAAAAGAAACAACGAGGGACAAATCATTGAAAAAAAATGGAGAGAATATTATCAATCGTATTCAGATTCCCCATTTTATAATGTAAACAAGAATACGTATACGATAATGGACGACTACTTAAAATCGAATATTATTTTAACGATAAACTGAAGACCGTTTATGAGTTTGAGTATGACTGAATACTACGTACAACAAAGAGGCTTGCTGCTATGCTGGCAGACCTGCAAATCCTCATCTTTTGTAATGCTATCAGCACAGTTCCGGCAGGACTTTCATTATTCAGCTTTTGTACATATCTTCATCAATAGTTTTTCAATTGGGCTAACGTTCGGGCTGAACGATATAAAATTCCAGCACAGCAGCAAGCCCTACCGTTATGTGCAATTGGCTTTCGACATTCTAACAACATTAAATAAGGACTTACCCATGAAAAGTAAAAAGGTGGCTCTAATTGGATTTCTATTTTCGTTATTTGTCAATTTTTATTTTAGCTAACAAAATTGAACACGGTGACACAAATGCAGTTAGTATGTATTTCGTGAGTTTTTTTAGTTCCAGCTTTAATATTAGCAGTACTTAATAGTTTATACGTTAAAACATTAACCAAATTATCGAGCAAAGCGATAAAATCAATTCTCTGTTTTATTCCAATCGTTGTGCTTTGGCTTTTAAGTTTAAGTAACAGTTTGACAATTCAAGGCATTGACGGGAAATCTAACTTTTGCTGCAAAAGTTGGCAGCCATTGCTCTTGGGCTGACAAACTTGCTATGGCTAATAAGCATGTTTAAACGTAAAGCAGTTTAAAATTTTTGTTGCGCCAAACATACAACAGGGCAAAACTTTTTAGCTCGAAGCAAAATGATGAAATTCTTTCACTTTTTTCATTTCCCTTTTGGGTCAGAGAGAAAAGTTGTTTTGTAGTTTTTAAAATCTTGTTTTCGCAGGAGAAACTAAACTTGAGAAAACAGAAATTCTGCTTATTTGTGCGTTTACTGTGTGAGAGACATAAAGACTTTTTGGAGTTTTGAGATGGTGGACCAAAATGAAGAACTGCACACAACATTCGCATTTATGCAAGCCTGGCTGAAGTGCTAACAATGAGCAGTGGTGCATCTTTCAGCAGTAGTTCCGGGCTGAAAAAACTTTATTAAGCGATAGTAATAACAATGAACTTTTAATTATAAATTTGGCAACGGTTCCGAGCAGACAGGAATTCTAATTCCAGTCCTGCATAAATGCGTAGCCGTTATAGGCAAGCTTCCGACGGGCTTTCTCGAAGAAAACCTAAACTAAGAAAAGTGCAATCAACCGAGCAGGAAATTACGGATTCAACAATTCTAACAGCAAGTGGAGGAAAGCTGAATTTTTATTCATGGAATTTGCTTGCTTTAGCTGGTGTTCCGTTTTCGATAATAAAATTCAAGCTAAACCCTATATTTTTTGGAATTGTAATTGGAATACTGATTCTTATAGTTCTACTTAACAATGTGGAATATTTCATCGCCGAAAACGACAGACTCATTGTATTAAATAAAAGCGTTTTGAATCTTTCATTCATGAATAAAAAACAAACATTCAATTTCAACGAGATTAATAAAATTACTGCTGTAATTAAAATAAATGAGAGAGCTTACATTATGGATTGGATATCAAATCTTACAAATAAAATCAAGATATCCACTTCAAACACGTTAGAAATTGAGATGAGGAATGGTAAAAAAAATAATATCAGTACGCAACTTGTTAAAGAAAGCCTCATGCCAATATTTGATTTCATGGAAGGCAAGGGAGTTAAAATAGAAACTATTTTATCCGAACAACAAAAATTTTTTCTTTGGCTAATTTTCAAAATTAAACAGGTTTAGAAAAAAACTTGAGTAAAGTTATCCTAAGCCTGCCTGTAACAAATGCATTGGCAATAGCAGGGGGCGACGTGCAAGTCATCGGCTGTAGTTCGCTATAAGCAATAGTTCCAGCTGAACGTTAGTAATTTGGCTTTTGTACATAACTTCGGCTCCTAGTTTTTGAATCAGCCTTGGTACCAGCAGACGTATTTCAAATGCCAAGCCATCGCCAATGCCGTGGCCGTTGAACTAACATCGCCTATCCGGCGCTGAGTTATGGATTCTGTAAATTGTAAGTTTATTTATTCATTTTAAAATTTACCGAATCATGGAAAAAAAAATCATTAAGTCCGCAAGCTGTTGCGGCATTGGAGAAAGCTAGTCAGTATTTATCCATTGGGCATTACAGCCCGCTCACCATTCGTAATTACCTGGCAGAACTTCGTTTCATTTTTGTTTATTATCCTGATGTAGATCCGTTGGATTTTACAGAAGCGATGATAATACAGTATTTGCTTTACCTGAGTAAAACCCTCGGATGCAGCCGGGTAAAATGCAAGATGGCAGCGCAGGCCATTGCCTTTTTTATGCGCCATGTAGCAAAGCGTCCTTATGTAATTCCCACGGTTATTTATCCAAGACCCGAAAATAGACTTCCGGAGGTAATGTTGCCCGAAGAGATTATGAAGCTCATTGATGGGGTACAAAATATTAAGCACCGTACTATTCTGATGTTGTTATATAGTACGGGTATGCGTGTTAGTGAGATAGCCAATTGCAGGATAGCAGATATCGATTCAACAAACATGCGTATAAAAGTAGTGCAGGGCAAAGGAGCCAAAGACCGTTATACCATTATGTCGCAGCAGGTGCTGCTGGAGTTAAGAGCCTACTACCTTATTTATAAACCCAAAGAGTATCTCTTCAATGGATACCGGCCTGGCAGAAGATACAGTGTGCGCACCATACAACACATTATGCAAAAAGCATTGGTGAAGGTCGGTCTGGGAAGTAAGCACTATAGTATTCATTCTATCCGCCACAGTTTTGCCACCCATTTACTGGATAACGGGACAGACCTGCATACAATAAAAGAGTTGCTTGGCCATAATAACCTGCAAACTACCATGCGGTACATGCACCTTACTTCAAAACGAACAGAGGGCATCTTTAATCCGTACGATGCTTTATTGTTGGCAAAAGATAACAACATCCTTCAAGCAAATTTAAAATGATGCATCATGGTATCTTATACAGCACCGAGGGCAACGGTGCAGCAAGTGTTGCAAAAGCAGGATGTATGGGTTCATAAAAATGTACATGTATCAAAAGTGTTGCAACGGATAAGAAACTGCCGTACCTCAGCGCTCGGCTATCACGTCTACGGGTGTACGAAAGATGAGTGTGGACATATACAATACCAGTATCATAGTTGCAGAGATCGGCATTGTCCTAATTGCGGAGCTATAAAAAAGCAAGAATGGATAGAAGCCAGAATGCAGGAACTCCTTCCTGTAAAATATTATCATGTGGTATTTACCCTACCGCATGAGTTAAATAGCGTGGTAATGGGGCATAGAAAGGTTTTGTATAAACTGCTCTTTGATGCATCAGCGGCTACCTTACTCACTTTTGCAAAAGATGAAAAATACCTGGGTGCTACGCCAGGTATCATGAGTGTACTACATACATGGGGTCAACAGTTAAGCTTTCATCCGCACATCCATTGCATCGTGAGTGGTGGCGGTGTTACTGGTGTTAATGGCTGGAAGAATGCTGTAAATAATGAGAGGCGTTTTTTGTTCCCGGTAAAGGCGATGAGCCTTGTTTATAGAGGAAAGTTTTTGCAGGTACTGCAGCAAATGATTACCAAACGAGAAGTAATACTGCCGGTGGATACAGACTATAAACAACTGTTTAATGTACTGTATAGCAAAGAATGGGTGGTATATGCAAAAGCTCCTTTTGGCGGCCCACAGGCAGTGATTGAATACCTGGGAAGATATACGCACAAGGTGGCTATCAGCAATCACCGGATACAAAACATCAATGAACAAACCGGCGCGGTAACTTTCACTTATAAAGACTATGGTGATAATGGTATACAAAAACAAATGATACTTACTTCGGATGAATTTATCCGTCGTTTTACCCAGCATATCTTACCGGAGCGTTTTACCAAAATAAGAACCTATGGTTATCTCGCTAACAGGGGTCGTCATGACCGGATTAAAGAAGTATTAAAGAAAATGAAGCTGCCTTTGCATAAAGGGCTGGTAAAGATCCCTATCGAAGTTCGTATGCTGGAGCAATACGGCATTGATATGAAAGAATGCCCCGCCTGCAAGAATAAAACTTTGCAACTGGTAAAAATATTTTATCCATGGAAACAGGCAGATGATGGGTAATATAAGACCGGATCAGTTTTTTAAATGCGTTTATGAGGCAACGTTAGGTGACGTAACAGGCAGGCTATGAGCAGCATCAAAAAATATCTTCAAAAAGTCGTTATAGAAAATTTAAAACATTAATTTTAAAACATCAAAACGGTCCCTGAGAATAATAAACACAGTGAAAACGGGGAGTAACATCAAAAACAATATTTAAAAAACAAACACATAGAAGAGAACAGGCTGATACTTTGTACCCAATAGCGAACCTTACGGCGACATCAGTCAACTCAAAAGTATACCGCAAAGCCCCGCAAGCTTTATCTGATGCGGGGTTTTTAAGGGGGCTTTTCGGATACTTTTCTGTGTGTTTCCGACAATCAATAAATAAACAGGCTAAGCAACCTGCTACATGACAAAAATAAATTAAAGACCAAAATATCAATATATGCAAAATTCAGAAAAAGAAAAAAGCGAATCGACCTTAAAAAAAAACATTGTTCGAGTTTTTGCTTATTTATTTTGTGCATTCCTCATTTGGTTTGGATTTGATATATTGACAAGTTCTCCGATTACTCTGAAAGATAAATTGCGTGGAATTGGAATGATTGTGGCTGCTTGTGTTTATTTAATTAGTGATATTAGAATTTTAATTAAAAAAAATAAACGCCCGAACCGCTAACAGAGGTTATTGCAAAGCGACATTCCGACAATCAATAAATAAAATGGATTATAAACATTATTTGGACATATTTCAAAAGGCTGCGGACAACCTTGACAAAAGAAAACTTCAAAAGAAACAAATTGAAGTCGCAGTTGGGGAGGTTTTAAACTCTGTTTTTCTAAAGCTCTATAAAAAATCGTGGACAAACCCATCTCAAGACCCATTAACAGCAGACACAAGAGTTTTCTTTTCTATTTGTGTAAACAATTCATGCCGTTGCCGGTGTTCGATAAAAAAGTCCAATCTGCAGAAAGCCCACCTGCTGCCGTTGTTGCGTGTTCCCCGCGGGGAAGCGGGGCAGGCTGTGCGGATGGTTTTGTAGCTAAGCAATCACCAACAACTCTTAGAAAGATAGGAACTAAAAAAGAGCTCAACTTTCATTTCTTTGAATATCTTAGCAGCAATAAAATTTCTTTATTATTACAGAATATCATCCTCAATATTTTACAGGCACAATTTTAGAATGGAAGCATCTGTTAAAGCCGGATAAATACAAAGATGTGATAACAGGTAGTCTTAAAACCATGGTTACAAAAAAATGGGTGGAAGTAAATGCATTTGTTATTATGAGTAATCATATACATTTAATATGGCAAATTCAGGAAGGATATAAAAGGGATGCGGTTCAAAGAAATTTTTTAAAGTTTGTATCACAAACAATTGAAAGAGATTTGGAAAAAAATCACCCCAAAGTTTTAGAGAGATTTCATGTGGGAGCAAAGGACAGAAAATATCAGTTTTGGGAACGCAATCCACTAAGTATAGATTTATTTACAAAAGAGGTATTTATACAAAAGATGGAGTATATACATTATAATCCGGTCGCGGCAGGCTTATGCACATATGCCGAAGATTATAAATATTCTTCTGCAAAATTTTACGAAAGCGGAAGGGATGAGTTTGGTTTTCTAACGCATTGGATGGAATAAAATAATTTAGTACGTTGGCTCTAAACTGATGTTGGTGATCGCTGAGCCACAAAACCATCGGCACGAACACACAACATCGGCGGTCTCTTTTAGTTTTTGCAACGTTTTAATTTTAGAAGGAGAAGACCAACACGGGCACAAACCTTGTCCCTTATTGGAGTCAGTCGGCTTTTACACCTGCGGGTGTAGGCATGCACTCTTGCCTTGGTGATATGCTTAATTATCTTCAATACCAGATTGCAGAACAAGACAGTGCTATAAAACTTACACATCAACCAACTGTTAATAACTTAGGTTTAGGTTGGGGAGTTGGAAATCTTGGGACAACATATAGAAAACTGGAGCATAACGGTGCAACAAATGGATTTGCATCCAGTATCAAAGCATTTCCAGAAATAAAAACCGGTCTCGTAATTTTAGTAAACAGCGATACAGATACAGATTTAACCAAACTCATTCGTCGTATTTCAGCGGTTATTGTAAAATAACTAATAATTTTTAATTAAAATTCGTTTATTGAACTACATACAACAAATAGGGCTTAAACGAAGTGAAGCGACAGCGGAACTTCGATTTAAGCCTGTGTTGACTGAAGCGAAGATAGCCGGGCTATTTATTATGGAGTTTCAATAATTGGTTGTGCTTTTTTAGGGCTTTAATGAAGCAGCAGTTGGTTGCATCGGAAGGCTCGTTGTTATATTTTCGGGTATGGATTGTTGTTAGTTACCAGATTTTCTTTTTCAGATAGGGATTTTATTTCTATTTCTTACTTTTTCTTTTCAACGATATAATAGCCTGCCACGCGGCTGTAGAGCATTAAAAAATCAGGCCGTTTGCTGTTGTTGTTTTTGTTGTAATCGTACTTTTCTTATAATCCATTCAGGAGGCCCATTGTTATCAAAGGCCAGCAGTTCTTGCATCTTGCCTGTTTTGCAACAGGGGCATTGCTCCGCATCAAAGTGCAGTTTTTCTTTTGCAATTATTTTCCAATCTGCGGTTTTCTTTACGGGGGTGATGCCCATTTGCATTTGCTGTTGTTTAAATACCTGGCCGCAGCGGTTGCTTAAAAAACCATAGTGCCTTATTTTTCTAAATCCTTTGGGCAGGATGTGCAGGCAGAAGCGCCGTAAAAATTCTGTGGCTTCCAGGGTCATTTCTTTTTGTTTGCAACCGTCCGCATAATCTTTATAACGGAAGCTTACCTGGCCGTTTTCTATTGCCGTAATACGATGGTTGCTGATGGCAACCTTGTGCGTATATCGGCCCAGGTATTCTATTACCTGCTGCGGGCCGCCAAAGGGTTGTTTGGCATATACCACCCAGGGCTTATGGTAAAGTTTTTTACGGTCGGCTACGGTTAGTAACGGCATGGCATATTCGCTGATGAGCGCCTGCAACCCTTCCATAAACTTATTCTTAAATACCACGCTCATGGCTTTTACCGGAAAAAGGTATTTGCCCTTTTGTTTGGCGTGCTTCCAGTAGCCACCGGGCGTAAAGCCTCCCGCCGGTACTATCATGTGTACATGCGGATGGAGCATGAGGTTTTGGCCCCCACATTGGCGCCAGTATGTCCTCTCCCTCTTTCCGTCAAACTATAAAGAAGTATCGCTGGCGCAGGTTTGGTAGCCTGGCTAAGTGCGTTAGCCATACCTGTGCCACATAAAAATTTTGGCCCAGCTCGTTTCCCTTACCAAATCTCCCAAATCAAAAACAATTTCCGGGAACCCTGATGCTGAAGATTCTTGTACAAATTTGACGTATGGCTTTCCTTTCATACAAAGTTCATCCCGAGCGTGTCACCACTCCATGCCTGATGCAGAGCAGGACACGGCGGCACTGACTAACAGTGAATTTATTTTATCTTACATTTTTTGCTATTAAAATCCTGTTGATTATAGAGGGCATTATACTTAACTTAATTGCAGATTAATAACTCTGTGCAGCCGTGTCCCGCTCCACGCGAGCCCCTGGGGGAGACACGGCAGGGGATTAGCCGTAATTCCGCGGATGATCTTTGCAATTTAATTCCATATAAATATGCTATTTCAATTATGACTTTTAAAAAATAATTTCTATTTTGGTTACCTGTTTAACCTTTAAAACATTCTCCTATGAGAACCTTAAAAGAAATAGTCAATGTAATAATTTCATTGGCTGCTATCATGGCTGTTGCACTCATTTTGTTTTATATGTTAGTTCTCCTTTAAGTTCCAGGTGCGATATTTTTTTTATTGTCTCATTGCTGCCCGGGCTGGTTTTGCTGCAGGCTCATGAAATATCAGCAGTTTGTTTAAATCCCGTTCGCAGGGCACATTGAAAGTTTAACGGCGCAGGTTTTGGATGCGCTCACGTCGTTATAGTATGCTCACAAAGGCAGTTTGTTTTCTTGCGTTAGCTATACTTGTACTTTGTTGACTAACGCCCTACCATACACGCCAAACCCTGGCAGCGGGTCAATATATAATAATTCCACCTTATTCCCTCAATCACAACTCAGCTTCTCATACATTCACACCGGCCTCTACTAATCACTTAATATTCCATCCTCCCACAACCACGCGTGGTTGTTTGCCGTCAATATCCCGTGTATGATACCAAGCGGAAACCGTTCTCTCTTCTCCCGGCAAAAGGGAAAAATAATTGCTGTTCCAGAAAACAGGAACTACAGATTCATTGCTGTTGCCTTTCTTTACATCGAGGTATACCATAAAAGCGAGATGTGAAGTTGGGTTCTTTACTTTTACATGGATCATCGTCTTACCGTTATGCGTACCCGCTGTTTCACTCGTTTGCAATTTTACAGTGGGCAATTTCTGAAGCATAGTAAGATCTGCATAATGAGACTGGGGAGTTGCGAACCAGGTGCTTTTCTTTACATCCAGCGAATCGTATTCTGTGGAAAGAACATAAAAGTTGCTACTGACGTTTTGATGTTGCCGGTTATACAATTTCAGGTCGAGAAAGTAAGTTTTACTAAGATTAAGATCAGTTGGTAAGTTGAATACTTCTTTAGTTTCTTTTGAAGCAATATCATGTACTAGAAACTGTTTTTTTCAAAACTGATTTTAAATCGAAATCCAATACATTTATTTCTGCGGAGAGTTCATCAACTGTTTTCCCTGTGTTGTTCATCACATCTACTGTGTTGGCTCCGTAATTATAAGAAACATGCAGCGGTTCATTGGCAACTCTTGCGCCGTATAAAGCGCCGGTAGGCATCAGGTAATAATCATATAATTGCCACCAGAGTTTCGGCCACGAAGCATTGTACATCCATTGAATGATGCCGGTTGCTTTAAAGCGATTGGCTTCAAAAGCTTCAAACATAGCCCGCATTCCTTCGTAGTTGAGGTATTGCGCTTTTCTTTCATAATCCTGCAATGACTTTGCGGTGCCCAATCTTTCATCCATTGCATTATTATAACGGGTAAGGTTGTGAAATTGTCCTCTTGCCGCATGATACAACCACGAACTGCTAATAGGCCACAATGAATCTTTGGGAATCATTTTTTCCAAACTCTCCAACACCGGTACTTCAGGACCGGGGCCAGTTTCGGTATTAAATCCAAAAGCTCCGCCGTAAGTAGTATCTATATACCAATAATCCGGCGGTACATAATCGTAAGGGCCACGCATTTTCATACCAGTAGGGCCGGTAATTTCACTCGTCCATTCTTTTGCTGATTGCGCATAGGGGCGAGTGTTATCGCACGTGGATAATACATCCAGGTAATCTCTTTCCAGTTCCGGCCGCGGCCATTTATCACTACCATATAGCCACAAGAAAATGCTCGGGTGATTTCTTAACCACAATACCTGGTCGCGTAAAGATTTGGTCGCAACATCGATTTGATCTGGCGTAGAAATAACCCCGTACTTATCATCCGTGGCGGTGCGCATGAGTCCTTTCCATTCCCACTGGCAACTAAAACCAACCATCAATAAAATTCCCTTTTCATCGCAGAGGTCGTAGATGTGTTGGTTCTCGCCCCAAAAGCCTTCCATGCGCAGCGTATTAAAATTCATGTGAACGGCATAATCTATTCCCGCTTCTTCATAAGCAGGCGTGGCTCTCAGCAACATTGGATCTGTCCATCCTCCTCCCTTGATCAATATATTTTTACCATTCAAACGATAAGCACGAAAGCCTTTATCGGTCATATATCCCGACACGGTGCGAATACCAAATTTCATTTTTCTTGAATCAGAAATCTTATGATCCGTTTCAAAATTCATTTCAAGAGAATATAGATTGGGCTTTCCCAAATCGTGTGTCCACCAAAGTTTGGGATGATCCATGCTTAAAGCTTTGTACTCTTCCGGTGCAAGAACAATCTCTTTTGATTCGTTTGCATTTAATGATACAGGTTTTGAAATATGAATGTCATTACCGATGGTTGTTTTCAGAACGCCGTTTATATTTTTAACAGAATGATTTTCGAGTTTTACCTTCACCGTAATATTTGCATGATCAAGAGTGGCAGTGTCTACATCAGTAATAACAAAAGGCTGATCCATTGAAACAGGGCCGGTTTCCAACAAATGAACATCACGCCAGATGCCCATGTTATTATCTGCAGGTTCAGGGTTCCAGTCAACAAAGCCAATATTCAAATCTCCGGGACCGGCTTGCGCTACTTTTAGTGCCAACACATTTTCACCTTTTTTGATATAAGGTGTTATGTTGAAAATGAACTGGCGGAAACTTCCTTTTACCGTATCTGCCGAAGCGATCTTTTTTCCATTCAACCAAACATCTGCACTGTAACTGATCCCATTAAAACGGATACGATACACCTGTCGCGGATTCACATCATTTATCATTAAAGTGCGGCGATACCACCATGGTGCTTTAAATAAACTATCAGGAATTTTTTCAAGATTGCGGTTAAAAAAAATATTCTTAAAAACGCCATCATCCACGAGGGTGCCTAAAGTACTATTGGGAACTTTTGCGACATACCAGTTTAAAGGTTTGAAGTTCAAAGTAGAAATATTTTCTCCGCCTGCAGATACTTTATCGGAAGATTGTATTTGCCAGTGATCCTGCAGTTCATCAATTTTTACAATCCACAAATTGTTTTGAGAAAATACTGACCACGGCAGTATCAGCAAAAATATAAGGCCTGAAAATTTTTTACCTGTTTTGCACATCAGAAAAATTTATTTTGAAATGAGAAAAGAAAAACTTCCGATTTATTACCCCATTTAATTGATAAACAAAAAAATTGCAATCGTTATTAGAGAATTATAAAATTAAAGAGAAAATTCCGTTTTGAATCCAGCCGGGTGATATCCGGGGATTTCGGTTCATGCGGACACGAACCGATGAGGCAGGATGGAAAAGCAATTTATTTAATACCCCAAATTGAGTATTGATTCCAAATTTATGCTATCGGATATTTGAAGCTAAATTTATAAAAATGAAAAAAATATTATCAATCTTAACTGCACTGTTCTTACTCTGTACAACAACCATTCATGCCCAGGATGAAAAGACAATTACCGGGAAAAAATTCAAAATCGGCCTGGGTTTGGAAGCTGCCTTACCGGTCGGAACTTTTGGCGACGCTTATTCTGTCGGTGGCGGTTTAACGTTGCGGTTTTTGTATAAAATAACCCCTCAATTTGGGGCCACCTTTACTACCGGCGTTATTGCGTTTGCACCTAAAAATCTAAATAACTTAAATGGTAATTCGAAGGCTACTTTAAATATCCCTTTCAAGTTAGGCGGCAGGTATAAGTTCACAGATAAATTTTATGGAATTATGGAGTTGGGTAGCACGCACAGCATCGTTTATTATAAAGACGTCAACAATAATCTTGCTCATGTTTCAGGAAACTCATTTACTTATGCCCCTGGCATCGGTGTTTTGCTCGGCGGTTTCGATGCAAGCCTTCGATATGAAGGTTATAAAAGTGCAGGCTTCCTGGGATTAAGACTGGGCTTTTTCTTTTAATTACACACGCCACATTATTTTCGGGTTTTCTCCCTATTCGAAATACTATAAAAAAGAAATAAATTAGCAAGGCATGGCTAAAAATCGGCCATGCCTTTGTCATATACACAAATGTTACTGTTGTTATGAGATTTCCCGGGGCCCAATCTCCCGAATTAAAATTAATTGTCCGGGAACACGATGCTGAAACGTGACAGGCAAATTTGAGCCATGGCTTTCCTTTTATAAAAATTTCGTCTATCCGTTGGGGTTGGACAGTGTTATTGCAATTTGAGCGCCCGGCAGTAAAGAGCCTGTCGTGGCAATAAGATTTTATTATTGGGCTGTCGGCTGTCCGCCGACAGCAGCATTGAGTCTGACTAACTGTTGACCGCTCATCCATCTTCCCTCGATAAAATATTAATTTGAAATTTAATATTTTACTTTTGCCGCTCTCAATCCATGCCTGTAAATACCCACCTGCAACTTTTTCCGAATAAAATATGTTTATGAGAGTTTTGTTTGTAGTATGTTTCTGTATAATTAATATCTATGCAAATGCGCAAAAAATAAGTGGTGCGGTAAAGGATGAGTCCGGCAACCTTGTGCCCGCTTCTACTGCTTTTTTGTATAAGGCTTCAGACAGTTCCCTCGCCAAAATGAGTGTTGGAAACAGCGACGGTATTTATGAATTCGTTTCTATAAAACCTGGTAAATATTTTTTAAAAATTTCAAATGTGGGATTTCAAAATAATTATTCGGGCTCCATTGAATATGCCGGAAACGATCTAAGGGTTCCAACGATTATTTTGTCAAAAAATGTAGCCCGTCTCAACAATATAGTGATAGCCGTTAAAAAACCTGTGATAGAAGTGAAGGCGGATAAGATAATTGTGAATGTTGAGAATAATATAAACGCAACGGGTCTCGACGGCATGGAATTGCTGAGGCAGTCACCGGGCGTTTTAGTAGACCAGGACGATAATATTTCGCTGGCAGGTAAGAGTGGCGTACAGATTTATATTGATGGTAAACCTTCTCCCCTAACGGCGAAGGATCTTAGCAGTTATTTGCGAAGCCTTCGCTCGAGTTCTATTGAGTCTATTGAGATCATTAATAATCCTTCAGCCAAATACGAAGCAGCAGGTACCGGTGGCATTATCAATATCAAATTAAAAAAGAATAAGACTTACGGAACTAACGGTAACGTAAATTATGATTTTACCCAGGGCGTTTGGGGGAAGCATAATGCAGGCATTTCACTAAATAACCGCAATAAAAATTTTAATATTTTTTCCAACTATAATTTTAACCAGGGCGTAGACGAATTTGACCTGCAGGTTTACCGTACTATACTCGACAGTACGTTCAATGCATGGAGCCCGTCCACCGACCGCACTACTTCTCATAATATAAAAGCAGGTGTTGATTATACCATCAATAAAAAGAGTATACTGGGAATATTATTAAATGGCAATTTTTCAACAGATAGCGGTAAAGGTGATAACACAACCTACATTTCTTACGCTCCCTCAAAAATGGCCGATCGCACTTTATTATCGAACAACAGGTCTAAGTCGTCAAGAAATAATATTGGGGTTAATTTAAACTATCGATATACAGATACTTCGGGACATGAACTGGGTATCGATGCGGATTATGGTTATTTCGGACTTCGAAGCAATCAATACCAGCCTAACATCTTTTATGATCCAACACTTCAACACATGTTGTATCAAAATAACTATTTGATGAACACGCCATCGGATATAAACCTTTACAGTTTCAAAGTAGATTATGAAGAAAATTTTAAGAATGGACGCTTAGGCTTTGGCGGCAAGATCGCTTTCATTAACAGTGATAATGTATTTAATTTTTATAACCAGGATGCTGGTAGTCATTTTATTTACGATTCGTCTGCAAGCAATCATTTTATTTATAAAGAAAATATTAATGCCCTGTATGTTAATTATAATAAAACTTATAAAAATGTGAGTGCGCAATTTGGAATACGAATGGAAAATACTATTACCAAAGGACATTCAACGGGCTTTGTGAAAGACGGGGCAGGCTTTAAAGATTATAATGCAGCCTTTGTTCGCAGGCTGGTTGATTTCTTCCCCAGTGGTGCCCTCACCTTTACAAAAAATCCAAAAAGTCAATGGACGTTATCTTACAGCCGGCGCATTAACCGGCCATCTTACCAGCAATTGAATCCTTTTGAAGAGCGGAGCAGCGAGTATGGCGGATTTAAAGGAAACCCAAACCTGCGTCCCGAATATGCCAATTCGTTTAGCCTCATTAATGTATTTCACAACACGCTTGTTACAAACCTTAGCTTTACGCACACCAAAGACGTGATGGTAAATATTTCAGATACTTTAAACGGCACCGAAAGTTTTTATGCACCAAAAAATCTGGCAAAACAGGATAATGTAAGCCTGGGAGTTAACTACTCTTTTACGAAAGCATGGTATTCCCTCATCGTTAGCGTTACCGGCTATTACGAACACAACCTCGCTGATTTTGGCGTTGGGAGAAAAGTGGACCTGGGTATTATCGCGGGCACCGGGTACCTCGAAAATACTTTCACTATCGGTAAAGGGTGGACGACAAGTTTAAGCAGTTGGTATAATTCGCCCTCCATATTTCGCGGCACCATGAAAACCCGTTATCTGCTTGGAATTAATGGCGGCGCTCAAAAGGTTATCATGAAGGGTAAGGGTAACCTGCGTTTAAATATCAATGATATTTTCAAAACCATTAACTGGTATGGCACCAGTAATTTTGCCGGGCAAAACCTATGGGCCACTGCCTTTTGGGACCCACGGAATGTTGTCATAGGTTTCAGTTATAAATTCGGCAGCAACCAGGTAAAAGCAGCACGTGAACATCAGTCAGGACTAGACGAAGAAAGTAAAAGAGCTGCTGCCAATTCAAACAATAACTAACGGATAACATTAATCGATTTTTATGTATTTATTCTACCAATAATAACCCGGTTTAATCAATAGAAAGTATTTTGTCCGAACCGGTTGTTTTCAACATGAACTGATCGCCATCTGATTGAAGTGACAGTTTATTGATAGCAACATCCTCCGGGATTTTAAGTTGTGAAAAATCGCTTGTGAACTGATGGGCTGTTTCATAATAATGTCTCTCTGCCGCATACACCGCCATCAACTGCATCCTGGTATCCCAGTTAGTATCAGTTAAAAAAGCATCTTCATCGGTACCGACTTTTTGCGATGAGAATTGCAAATAACCCCAATACTCCGGCCGGTGCATATTGATTGCCCATTGCGGCGACCAAACCCAATTATGTTCGGGCTCATGTAACTTCACATAAGAATTGTTTTCAATTTTTACATTCCATTGCACCCGGCTAAAGTTGATTCTCCATTGAGTTTCCGCAGCAAGATGTTTTTTACCTCTTTCCAAATCAAGTAGTGATGACAAAGGAATCTTAATTTCAATGTTCCATGCGGTATCAACATCCGAAGGATTATTTATAGTTCCCTCGTAAGAGATGGCATACCGTATTCCTTTACATTCCCATCCAAAAATCGGGAACCCACCATCCCTGTAAGGCTTGTCCAAAAAGATATCCATCAACGTTCCCAAAGCATTAAACTCCATCTCACCATAATTATGATTATTTCCATCGGGGTTAATAAAAATTTCAAAATCATTATCATGAAAAACAATGCCATCGTGTCGAGTAAGCGTAGCCCAGATATTTTTTGTTTCGATGTGTGCACCGATATACAAACTGCTGTCGTCCCACAACATCTTTACCTGTGTTTGCTCGGTTGGCTGAGGTTTAGCGGGGCCTTCAATGTCCTGGAAAGCATCACTCCATTGTGCCGACCTCCAGCTTCGTTCATTTAGTTTTCCATCTATGGTGATATCGTCCGATATCTTGTAACAAACATAATGAGCAGGCGCAGGCGGAACCTGGCAGAAAGCATTTTCATTTAAACAGAAGAGCAGGGCTATCATCAAAACTTTATTCATCGGAACTATCTTTTTTTGAACTAAAAACATGTACCGCCAATTATATTTTTATTTTAATTCTTTTCCGCTAACATTCTGGTACAATCATTAATGAATTGACCTGTTTAGTTTTAATTGGCTTAAGGAAAATAATGTTGCAGCAGGGAGACAAAAATCTATATCTAACGGTAACGACTAGCTGAAAGAATGGCACTTCTTTACTCTTAGACCTTATTTACTGATCCACTAACGAATACTTACGATAAATTCTAGCGATTAGAGTATGCGCTTGTCAACGCGTTAAACACGCCAGAAAAGATTTTCCCATCCTTCGGACAGTTTTAATACAGTTTCGTCCTCCGCTGGTTAGATTCAAGATTTCAAAAAATTATCTTGCTGCTTCCTACCCTGATTTAAGCTCAAACTCTTTTCCGCCCTATTATTATATCACAAACAAAAAAACTAAAAACATGAAAAAATTGATTTTTCTTTTATTGGCTTTGCCATTGATTGGACTTGGCCAGAAGCAGACAGTTGTTAGTACCAGCCGCTATTTTCCAAAGGCAGACAAAGTACTGGAATTTGAAAAAGGGCTTACTGCGCATATTGCAAAATACCACAGCGGCGACTGGAAATGGCGTGTATATGAAATACAAACGGGAGAAGATGCAGGAGGTTACATGGTGGTAGAAGGACCAAAAAGCTGGGATGAATTTGATAAGCGGGGCAATCTTGGCGATGAGCACACGAAGGACTGGAACAAAAATGTAGCTCCCTATATGACAGATAAATATTCTTCGGTATTTTCTGAATATATGGAAGACCTAAGCACCGTGCCATTAGCCAGTTTTACTGATAAAATTTCTATTACACATGTGTTTCCTAAACCCGGTTTATCAT
This sequence comes from uncultured Chitinophagaceae bacterium, assembly GCA_963792025.1. GTDB lineage: Bacteria > Bacteroidota > Bacteroidia > Chitinophagales > Chitinophagaceae > Ginsengibacter. Next base: position 26,705 of record CAWBUS010000003.1, read on the forward strand.
CTATGGTTGAAGGTGTGATAAAGAAACTAAAAAAGGCATGGGAATCAGGTATGCAAACTATTGCCGTGTACAAGTCCGTTGTCTCCGGCCCATTTCAATATACGCTGGTTGCCCGGTATAAGGAAGGATTAAAAGAATTAGAGGAAGGATACCGGAAGCCTTTTAAAGAAAGGTATGAGGCCGCAAATGGCGAAGGCACGACTGAGGCCTATCTATCAAAAATTACTGAATCTACAGATCATGTATGGGCTGAGCTCCTGTATTACAGGCCGGATCTAAGTGCCAAATAAGGATAATTATTAGCCAGTGAATTCGAACCTTCCTCTTTACGGGAAGGTTTTTTATTTTCGTGTCGTCCATACCGTTAGTTTGATCAGCATTCCAATAAATATTGCAACATTTAATACCCACCGCATAATCCAACCATCATCCGTTCATACTTTTTTTGACCTGTCAATTTAATTTTGCTGTACTTTTATTTCTTCCCTGTTATTCGATCCTAATTTCAATTATTTAGCATGAAGAAAATTACCTTTTTATTTCTCGCAGTTATTTGCGGGCACTTTGCTATAGCACAGAACACCATTCCTTATTTCGCTTCTGCACCTGCATTAAGTCCCGATGGTCAAATACTTATTTTTAGCTATGATGGCGACTTATGGCAAGCCGGCGCTGACGGCGGTGTAGCCACACGAATAACTGCCATGCAGGGAAATGCCACAAATCCCAGGATCTCTCCGGATGGAAAATGGCTTGCCTTCAGCAATTCGCAGTTTGGCAATTATGATGTATACCTGATGCCCTTGCAGGGCGGCGCTGTTCAACGATTGACATTTCATGCTGCAAGCGACATGGTGGAATCATGGGCTTGGGATAGCAAGTCTATTTACTTTACATCCGGCAGGTACAGCAGAATGTCAGTGTTTAAAGTCAGCATCAATGGAGGCACACCGGTTAGAGTTTTCGGCAACAATATGTTTGACTACTCACATAATGCATTCGAAGATCCGCAAACAGGTGAAATATTTTTTGATGACACCTGGGAGAGTTCCTTTTTTGCAAACCGTATCGGTTACAAAGGGCCGTTTAATCCCGACATACAATCGTATAACCCCGCTACAAAAAAATATAAACGTTATACAGATTGGATAGGAAAGGATATGTGGGCAACGGTTGATAAAAAAGGAAATATTTATTTTGTTTCGGATGAAGCTAACGGTCAATATAACCTGTACACATTTACCAACGGAAAGAAAACCCAGCTCACCAATTTCAACACATCCATTATGCATCCCTTTGTAGATGCCGCCGGGGATAAAGTAGTTTTTGAAAAAGACTTCCAACTCTATAGTTATAACACTGCCAGCAAGAAAATCGGAGAAAATACCATTGGAAGTGTATAAAAACAATACGTTAGCTACATTACAGAATTTCAATGTGACTGGAAAAATTTCGGATTTTGATGAATCAGGCGATGGAAAAAAATTAGCATTTGTATCACGGGGTAAATTATTTGTTTCAGACGCAAAGGGGAAATTCATTCGTGAAATAAATACTTTGCCACAGGAACGGGTACTCGAAGTTTACTGGCTGAAGGATGAAAAGACATTACTCTACGGCCAAACGTGGAAAGGATTCGAAAATTGGTACACACAGGATGCGCAAGGCAATGACCCTGCGAAGCAAATAACCGACTTCGCAAAAAACAGCCGGGCACTTTCTTTTAATAGCGACAAGACCAAAGCAGTTTACCTATGTGGCTCTGACGAGGTACGGCTGCTGGATCTTAAAACAATGCAAAGCTCGCAAATAGTGAACGATGAGATTTGGGGTTTACAAAATTCAACGCCTACCTTTTCGCCCGACGACAAATATGTAATGTACACGGCCTACCGGAATTTTGAACAGGACATATTCCTCTACCGGCTTAACGATGAGCAAATTTTTAATATTACCAATACGGGTGTTACAGAATCTGATCCATACTGGTCGCCGGATGGCAAGTATATATATTTTGCATCCGACAGAACTCACCCCGAATATCCTTACGGGCCCACCAATCAAAAATTATTCCGGTTGCCTTTGGAAAAAATTACAGAGCCCTACCGCTCAGATATGTTTGATTCTTTATTTGTAGAAAAGAAAACCGAAACTGAAAAACCCGATACCTCTACCAAAGAAAAGAAGAAGGAATATGCAAAAAAACAGCAAATAAAAAAGGAGCATGAAACCGACAAGAGCACTGCTGCACCAAAGCCAGAAGTTAGCATTGATTTTAACCACATAATGGATCGCATAGAACAGGTTGGCCCCGCATTTGGCCAGCAACAGAATATTGCAGTTATAAAAAACGATAAAAAGACTTATGTGCTATTCATCTCCAATCATGAAGATGGGAAACCTTCTTTATGGAAGCTCACCTACGAGCCTTTTGAAAAAACCAAAACGGAGAAAATAAAAGATGCAGATGGCGGTGACGTTGAAATCAGGGGATACAAGGATCACTATTATGTTCTTGTTAAAGGGGTAATCAATAAACTGGACCTCGACAAAAATTCATTGGATAAAGTAGAAATGGATGGGCCGTTTACTGTTAATATGAATGATGAATTTCACCAGATGTTTTACGAAGCATGGGCTTTATTGCAGGAGAATTATTACAATGAAACATTCAATGGATTAGACTGGAAATCCATTCGCGACAGGTACGCAGCTTTTTTACCACAATTGCAAACACGAAATGATTTTCGTGTATTGCTGAATAACATGATGGGAGAATTAAATTCTTCACATTATGGATTTTCCACTTTTGGCGATGATGAAAAAACTTTTTATAAATCCACCACTGCGGCTAACGGTATTGTGTTTGAGGATGAAAATCCTTACACTGTTGACCACGTCGTACAAAACAGTTGTGCCGATCTTGCTGATAATCCTATTAAAAAAGGAGATAAACTAATAAGCGTAGACGATGTAAAAATTGATCCGGACCAGGATCGCGAATCTTATTTTATGCGTTCGGAAATGCCTGATGAAATGACTTTAGGATTTATGCGTGGCACAAAAAAATTCGAAGTAAAAATTCATCCCGTTTCTTATAACACGATGGAAGACCAGTTGTATGATGAATGGGTGACAAACAACCGGAGACGGGTAGACGATTTAAGCAATAAACAGATTGCTTATGTTTACATGAAGGATATGGGTGGTGAAGCACTGGAACAATTCGAACAGGAAATGGTTTCGGATTCCATCAACCAGCGTAAAGCGCTGATAGTTGACCTGCGCTATAATACGGGAGGCAACGTGCATGATAAAGTGTTGCAATTTTTATCGCAACGTCCCTACCTTCAATGGAAATATAGAAACGGAAAAATGTCGCCGCAGCCTGATTTTGCGCCCGCCGCCAAACCCATCGTTTTATTGATTAATGAACAAACACTGAGCGACGGCGAGATGACCGCGACAGGTTTCAAACAACTGAAGCTCGGAGAAATAATCGGCACAGATACTTACCACTGGATCATTTTTACTTCTGGCAAAAGTCTCGTTGATGGCTCTTTTGTCCGGTTACCTTCGTGGGGATGTTACACGTTAGATGGAAAGAACATTGAACAGAATGGGGTTTCACCAGACATCTATATAAAAAACACTTTCGAAGACCGGCTAAATAATAAGGATCCGCAAATTGAAAAAGCCGTGGGAGAAATAATGAAGCAATTAAAGTAATACGCAACCAGGTGACACATTCTTATGGCTTAGTCTGGAAGCGGCCAAAAATTATCAATGATATGTTATGTCTCGTAGTCGTATTTTTGATCAAACTACAAACCTGGCTTTATAATGTTGAAAAAGACTTTTTATTGTTGCTTAATCTTGCAGCTATTTTCTCCGCACTTCCTATCCGCACAATCATTAATTAACGGACAGGCCATTCGCGATCGAATTGCCTTTTTGGCCAGCGATCAAATGAAGGGACGGTTTCCCGGAACACCGGAAAGTTGGGAATGCGCAAAGTTTATTCGTACCAATTTTAAAACGGCTGGTCTGCAGCCTCTGGCAAAGCATTATTTCCAATACTTTCAACCCATTGTAAAAATAGATACAGGGGCAAACAATACTTTTCAATTTGAAAAATTCAATGGCAGGTTAATTAGTGATTATATCCCGTTAAGTTTCACCGCAATGAAAATAAGCCTGACAAGTAAGGCAGTTTTTTGCGGATACGGTTTACAATTCCACTCTGATTCACTCGCAATAGATGATTATAAAAACTTTAATGTAACCGGCAAATGGGTAATGATTTTACGTGGGCTGCCGGAACATTTTAGCAAATACCCGGCGCTCAAAGATTCTGCAACAGATTATGCCAAAGCCAAAATTGCCATAAGAAACGGGGCTGCCGGAATACTATTTGTAAGCAATGAAGAACTTGCCATGAGGAAATCAGAATCCAGTCCGAATTACGACGACCTGCAGCGACTTCGACCACGCAAGTCCGTTAGTCTCGATGTTCCGGTTATACAAATTAAAAGAACCGTTGCCAATTTGTTGTTACAATCTCAAAACAAAAACATCCAACTACCGGATTCATTGAATGGGCAACAACCCTTCGAATTAACACCAACGGTGAGTACAACTGTGGACATACAGCCAAGTAAAGTGAAAACAGCAAATGTGATTGGTTTTATCGAAGGATCAGATCCTGTGTTAAAAGATGAATACATTCTGTTAGGAGCCCATTACGACCATTTGGGAATGGGCGGCTATTTTACAGGTTCTTTACAACCTGATACATTCGCCATACACAATGGAGCGGATGACAATGCCAGTGGAAGTGCAGCAATCATGACTGTAGCTGCTCAACTCGCAAGAGATCATCAATTATTGAAACGCAGTGTTATTATTGTTGCTTTTAGCGCCGAAGAAGAAGGCCTTCTTGGATCTGAATATTTTACAGAACATCCACCCGTTCCATTAGAGAAAATCAAGGTGATGATCAATCTCGACATGGTTGGTCATCTTGATCAACAAAAGGAATTATACATCGGCGGTTGCGGAACTTTCTCGCAGGGAATAACACTGCTGGACAGTTTGAAAAAAGAAAGTGGATTAAAAGTGTATGTAATCGCGGGCGGTGTTGGTGGCTCCGACCACGTATCATTTTACCGTAAAAATATTCCGGTTCTAGGGATGCATACGGGCGGGCACCCCGAGTATCATACACCACAAGATGATTTGGAAACTTTAAACATTCCGGGAGAAGAAAAAGTATGCGATTTCGTTTATGAAGCCATCAAGAACATTGCAAATATTCCAGGGAAAATTGATTTTATAAAACAAGGAGATAGCGATTGACAGGTACACGGCCTTCGCCCGATTATTATTTTGTGGCCATGTTCATATAATCTACCGTTAGATTGGCCATTGCTTCCACACCGAGTTTAAATCCGCTTTCATCAATATAAAAATCGGGTGTATGATGCGCGGGAGCATTTTTAGGATCTTCTCCTTTGGGCATTCCTCCTAAAAAAATAAATAGTCCGGGCGCCTTTAATTGATAGAAAGAAAAATCTTCAGCGCCGGTAGTTGCCGGCTTTAGTACCACATTAGAATCTCCTGCTGTTTTGCGTAAAGAGGGCAACATCTTTTCGGTAAGGGCGACATTATTAAAAGTAACGGGATAGTGAGATGTCCATGGCAACGTAATTTCAGCAGTTGCGCCATTGGCTTCCGCAGTTTTTGTTATTATCTGTTTTACTCTTTCTATCATCATCTTTTCATCTTCCGGGCTTAATGAGCGGATGGTTCCCAACATTACCACAGAATCGGGAATAACATTAGGCCTGTTACCACCTTGTATGGAGCCAATAGTTACTACACCTGCATTTTCTGTTACATTCAGGTTGCGGCTTACAACAGTCTGTAAATTATTAATAATCTCTGCAGCCGTTACGATTGGGTCAATTGAAGACCATGGATAGGCACCATGAGAAGGCTTTCCCCTTATAACAATTCTCATATCGTTAACCGCTGCCATGGTACCGCCGGGATGATAAGATATTTTACCTACCTCCAGTTTTGAATTGATGTGCATTCCGAAGACAACATCTACTTTCGGATCATCCATCACACCTTCCTGTACCATCACTTCCGCGCCACCGGTTTCACCGGGCGGCGGCCCTTCTTCCGCTGGTTGAAAAATAAATTTTACAGTGCCCTTTAAATCTTTTTTCATAGAAGAAAGCACCGTCGCTACTCCTAATAACATAGCCACATGCGAATCGTGACCGCATGCATGCATTACGCCTACCTCCTGGCCATTATACATGGTTCTTACTTTTGATGCAAATGGCACTTGCGTTCGTTCTGTAATGGGAAGCGCATCCATATCTGCACGAAGTGCTACGACCGGTCCGGGCTTTCCACCTTTCAAAATACCAACCACACCGGTTTTGGCAACGCCAGTCGTTACTTCTATTCCCAGCGATGCAAGATATTTTGCAACAATGCCTGATGTTCTTATTTCATTATTTCCCAATTCAGGGTGTTCATGTATATCCCGCCGCCAGGCTATAACCTGCGCTTCTATTTTGTTTGCGGCAATTGAAATTTCATCTCGCAGTTTATCCTGCTGGGCATAAGCAGTTATCGATAAGAGTAAAGGGAAAACCAACAGGATTATTTTCATGATTTCGTTTTAATATATTTTAATGATCTATTCCCGTGTATGCATTCCGGTTAGCATGAGTTACGACATTTAATTATCATCTTAAAAGTTAGGTATACCTGAATAAATTCTGTCGATGAAATGCATGCGAATCGAAACACTTTAAGCCGTTGAACTATTTTTTCTTTTTCCTGGAAGCTTTTGCCACCTTGTTATATTCCAGTGCAAGATTGATCCAGTACTCTAATTTCTTTTTGGTATTCAAAGCTTCTATATCTACAAAAGCAAATCCCTTCATTACTTTACTGGTGAAATCCATTGGTTTGCAGCCTTCTTTTTCCATTACCTCATCTGTCTTTGCCGGATCAAACCGAACCATTAACCTTGATGTTTCAACTCCAACACACATTTTATCATTTACCATAAAGCATAGTCCGCCAAACATTTTCTTCTCTTCCACATTATCATGATGCAAAGAAATTATTTCGCGTACTCTATCTGCTAATTTTTCATCAAGTGGCATATAGGTTTATATTTTAATGTCGGGAATATTAATTCGAAATTAAGAATTAACTTACTGTAATCGGACCGAGTAAGTAAATTACTTTATTTGCTCTCACCGTTAGTTAGTTTTGGTACGGCCGCGGTTTCTACCGTGGCCTTTTAATTTTGTGAGAGGTAGCGTGGATTGCTCTAACGACACCGTGACTGGCAGGCAAGCATAAAAAATATAATTCCGGGTGAATGGTTTTCACGATAATTTACTTTATTACAGCTAATAACATCAATATGCATTTGTTTCAAGCCATTTTTTATTTAAATCTCTAAAATTTGACAAGATGAAAAAATTAGCAGCATGAAATATAAATGGCTAAAGCCATTGGCGTAAATTGTATTCTCATAGCCCATGGTTTAAACCATGGGCTATGAGAAAGACTGCGAACCGTAAGCGTTTTAACGGTTTATAATATTATGAAAACCGGCAGTCAAACAATGGATTAATTATCAAAAATTTGTAAATATTATAATACAATGTCGCACTCATATATTAAAATCTGGATGCACGCAATATGGGCAACAAAAGACAGGCTGCCGCTCATAACGCCAGCTATTGAAACATCTTTGTTTTTACATATGAAGGATGAATTAAAAGGTTGCGGTTGCCACGTAAAAATTATTAACGGAATGCCTGATCATGTTCATTCTCTCTTTTCTATAAATGCGCAAAAATCTGTTGGTGATATCATTAAACAGGTAAAAGGTGGTTCGTCTCATTGGCTTAATCAGCAAAATGATATAATGGAAAAATTTGCCTGGCAAACGGGTTATGCTGCATATTCCGTAAGTGAGTCGCAATTGCAGAAAGTATTTGAATATATAAAAAATCAAAAAGTGCATCATGCAAAAATTACCTTTCAACAAGAATATGATAAATTTATCAAACTGCATAAATTGGAAAATAAAGGCGAATGATGGTACTAAAGCCCACAGTTTAAACCGTGGGCTTTAAATGATCACAACCTAAATAATCAACCGTGTTTTTCCTACTTATAATTAATATTAATAAATGATGAAAAAGACAATCCTCTTAATAACATTAATGATAATGACTGACCGTTGTATCACGGCGCAAACTGTTTCACGAAATATCAGAACGCAAGAATACCGGCAACTCCAGGAAAACCTCGGCAAGGGTTGGAACACCTGGTATAACAACAGCGTTATGTCGCATGTGCTTTTGCCGGAAGGTTTTTCCATCAATCTATGCATTGCAAATCCCGGCAACAGTACCTATTTAAAAGAAGTATTTAAAGCGTCCAAATTCTCCAAAAGGCCCGAACAAGTTACTCTTGGATTACGTGCGGATGATGGCGCCTACACCAGCCTTGAACTAAAATACCAGGATGATGTTTTTAATGTGCAAAGCGCTACCGATGGAATCGATGACGTCATACTTGTCACTCCAAAAAAACCATCAAAAAAAGAACTGGCTATTGAAGCAGGATTGCTTTGGGGACGGGATGGTATTATCGGTAAGAAGCAAAATACAATTACAGCACAATTTGCCAAACGTAACATTTCAGTAGGAACAACGGGTAAGCCGGTTAAAGATGCGTATATCAATAGCACCTGCTCCCGTTATCATTGTTTCACTTACAAATGAAGTTGGTATTTACACCGGTAAAACCAGGACGTTAAATGAAATAAAAAATATTATAGCCAGGAAAAGAGCGGAGCAGGAAGCAAGAGTAAGTGGCTATGGTGATTTATCAGAACCCTTTAAAGCGATGCAAACCATTCTTGCGTGGAACACCATTTACGATGCACCCAATCATCGTGTAATCTCGCCCGTTAGCAGGAACTGGAGCCATGGATGGGGAGGCTTCGTGTTGTTTGACTGGGACACATATTTTGCCAGTTACATGTTATCACTCGTTTGATAAGAATCTTGCCTATGCCAATGCTATTGAAATTACAAAAGCGATTACGCCCGCAGGGTTTATTCCCAACTTCCAGGCTCCGTTCGGTTATTCATCCTGGGATCGCTCTCAACCTCCGATCGGCAGCACCGTGATTCTTGCTATATACAATCATTATAGGGAGAAATGGTTTTTGGAAGAAGTATACAATGAATTGCTGACATGGAATCGCTGGTGGCCAAAGCATCGCGACGTAAATGGTTACCTGGCATGGGGTTCGGATGATGTGCCTGGAAATGAATATCGTCCTGATAACAGTATCAATACTATGCAGGGAGCCAAATACGAATCGGGCCTGGATAATTCTCCCATGTATGATGATGTTCCGTTTAATAAAAAGGCCGGCACTATGGAATATGCAGACGTTGGACTGATGAGCGAGTATGTAATGGACTGCAATTCGCTTGCTGCAATCGCTGATATCCTCGACAAAAAAACAGATGCTAAAGAGATTAAGGAACGCTCATTGAAGTATGGCGAAAAACTTCAAAGTCTATGGGACGATAGTACAGGAATATTCCTGAATAAACGCCTGGATAATGGTGCAAAATCATATCGCTTTTCACCGACTAATTTTTATCCGATGATGGCAAAAGTATGTACACAAAAACAGGCGGAAACTATGATGGCAAAACATTACTTTAATCCTGCGGAATTTTATGGTGAATTTGTAATGCCTTCTATTGCACGCAATGATCCCGCATTTAAAGACAACGATTATTGGCGGGGACGCATTTGGGCGCCTATGAATTTCTTAGTGTACCTCGGCATGCAGCATTATGATGTGCCGGTAGCCAGAAAAGACCTCATCGACAAATCAAAGGCACTCCTTATGAAATCATGGAAAGAAGATGGCTCCATTTACGAAAATTACAATGCCACAACCGGGCAGGGCGATGATGTTAACAGCGCAGACGGATTCTACCACTGGGGCGCCTTACTGGCCTTTATGTCTTTTATAGAAAAGGGTTATTTAGAGCCAGGACATAAATAAAAAAAACCTCTTTCAGAAGATTGGTGTTATTACTAACGGCGATGGGTATTCGAACAAGTATCGTTGATGCAGATCGTGTCATGTCAAGTTTATCATATCATTATTAATGGTCCCACAAAGCCACGACGAACACTAAGAATAATACTTTGTGATCTTAGTGTATTTGTGGGATAACCGGCAATTCAAAGTTGACACAACCCTGGTCAATTTCAACTATGACGTAGATTCATAACAGGCAGTCCTGCCGGAAACTATTCCTCATTCCTTTATTTTTAATTAACAAACAAATTTTTTTTACCTCTTGCTCCACTTACTTTTGCTGCCACAAACAAATAAACCTATGGAGCAGAAATACTCTCAACATATAGCAGCAGAACTCAATATATCCTTAAAGCAGGTCAACAATATTTATGAGTTACATGTAGCAGGATCTACCATTCCGTTTATAGCCCGCTATCGCAAAGAAGCTACCGGCAACCTGGACGAAGTAGTTATAGGCACTGTAATTACACGTATCAATTATTTTAATGAGCTGGAAAAAAGGAAGGAAACGATCCTGAAAACAATTGATGAAGCCGGCAAACTCACACCTGAATTGAGCAAACGGATTGAAGACTGTGTATCAGCCACTGAGTTGGAGGATATTTATTTGCCGTATAAACCCAAACGTAAAACCAGGGCTACTCAGGCAACTGAAAAGGGATTGGAGCCACTCGCGACATTATTATTCGGCCAGCAAAATATTAATGCAGAAACCGCAGCGGCGAAGTTTATTAATGAGCAGGTGAAAGACAGTACCGAAGCATTACAGGGCGCAAGAGATATTATTGCGGAGTGGATTGCAGAAAACGAACAGGCACGAAATACTATCCGCAAGTTATTTTCAAAAGAGGCGGTAATCACATCAAGAGTACTAACAAGCAAAAAGGAAGATAATGATGCACAGAAATACCGCGATTATTTCGAATATAGTGAACCGTTAGTTACCAGTCCGTCTCACAGGATACTCGCCATGCGTCGCGGTGAAAAGGAAGGCTTTCTTATTATGGATATCAATATAGAAAAAGAAAAAGCCATAGCCGGACTCAAAGAAAAATTTATCACGGCTTCCAACCCGGCAGCGCAACAGGTTGCTTTGGCTATAGAGGATTCCTTTGGTCGTTTGTTGAAACCATCCATAGAAACAGAATTTCGCTTGGCAAGTAAAACAAAAGCTGATGAAGAAGCGATCCGTGTGTTCGCTGAAAACCTTCGCCAGTTACTGCTGGCATCCCCGCTTGGGCACAAAAGAATATTAGCAATTGATCCCGGTTTCCGGTCGGGGTGCAAAGTTGTTTGCCTTGATGAAAACGGGGAGTTTGTGAAATACAATACCATTTTCCCTCATGCTCCGCAAAATGATTGGGACGGCGCTGTGCAAACGCTTAAAGAATTAGTCACCAAATTTAATATAGATGCTATCGGTTATGGAAATGGAACAGCCAGTAAAGAGACCGAACAGTTGGTTCGCGGTATTGATTTTGGCAGGCCCGTTGCTGTTTTTATGGTGAACGAAAGTGGCGCTTCCATCTACTCCGCCAGCGAAGTAGCAAGAGAAGAATTTCCTGATGAAGATGTTACGGTTCGTGGCGCCATCAGTATTGGCCGCCGACTGCTGGATCCTCTGAGTGAACTCGTAAAAATTGATGCAAAGAGCATCGGCGTTGGACAGTACCAGCATGATGTAAATCAAAACCGCCTGCAGGAGGCGTTGGACCATGTGGTTGAAAGCTGCGTAAACTTCGTTGGTGTAGATTTAAACACAGCCAGCAAACATTTGCTGATGTATGTGTCCGGACTTAGTGCGACCGTAGCAAAAAATGTGGTGGAATACCGCATGAAGAATGGCGCTTTTACAAGCCGTGAAGAATTGAAGAAAGTAGCCATGCTGGGACCAAAAGCTTATGAACAAAGTGCAGGCTTCCTTCGCGTATCCAATGCAAAAAATCCACTGGACAATTCAGCGGTGCACCCCGAAAGTTACCACGTAGTGGAAGCGATGGCCGCAAAAGTAAAAAGTACTGTTCCGGAACTGATTCAAAATGCTGCTCTTAGAAAAGAAATAAAGGCAAAAGATTTTGTTACCGAAACAATTGGCCAGTTTACTATTGAAGATATTTTAAAAGAACTGGAAAAGCCCGGCCGTGATCCACGTTCCACGATTGAAGAATTTCGTTTTGCCGATGGCGTTAGTAGCATGGAAGATTTAAAACCCGGCATGAAGATTCCTGGTATCGTTACCAACATCACTAACTTCGGTGCCTTCGTAGATGTAGGTGTGAAACAGGATGGCCTCGTCCATATTTCTCATTTAAGTAACCGCTTTATCAGCGACCCGAATGAAGCGGTGAAACTCGGACAAAAAGTGATGGTAACGGTTGTGGAAGTTGACATCCCGAGAAAAAGAATTGCGTTATCCATGAAAGAAGCAGCATCGGAAGTTAAACAGGCAAAGCCCGAAATTCGCCGCCCCCAGCCAGTTGCCAAAAAACAGCAACCTGCAAATGCCTTCCAGGCGAAGCTGATGGAGTTGAAGAAGAACTTTAAAGAATAGCAGAATTGCGCATTTTATGCCGTTCTTTATAAGGTCGCTTTTTATCAGTATTGATGCAATATTGTTAGAAACCGTGAGGTGCTAATACGATGTTTGCTTTAAATTCAATTGTAATTTTAATTGCTCAATTTTGAATAAACTAAATCAACAATGAATACTGATGAAACGTACTGTATTGATTTCACGCATCTTGCTTGGCTTCCTTTACCTGGTTTTCGGCCTGGACTATTTCCTTCATTTTATACCTTATCAGCCACTTCATACCGGTAAAACCGGCGCCTTTATTGCCGGGCTTAAAGGCATTGGTTACTTTTATCCAATGATAAAAGTTATTCAGATAACGGGAGGATTATCATTACTATTCAATCGTTATGCGCCGTTCTTTGCTGTCGTTCTTTTTCCTATCAGTTTAAATGTATTATTATTTCATACCATCCTGGTGCCGTCCGGATGGCTAATGGGTGTTACTTTAATGGTACCGAATCTTCTGCTGGGATATGGTTATCGCAAATATTACCGTGGGATGTTTACTGCGAAAGCTATCGTGCCATAGGCTTCTAATAATGTGAGTTCTGCTATTGGAGCTGCTTGATATCCTTCCCGTTAAGCCATTTATTAATTTTTTAAAGCAAGACTTTATATGATCACACCCGAAATAAAATTACTGGCTCAACAATTATGGTGTTACCATCAAATGAATCATAAACCGGTTAAATCCGATTGCATACTTGCATTGGGCAGTCATGACCTAAGAGTAGCAGAAAGGGCGGCTGAATTGTACTTGCAAGGTTTTGCTCCGCTCGTAATTATGTCTGGCGGGTTGGGCAACTTTACACAAGAAATGTGGACGGAAAGTGAGGCGGATAAATTTGCCACTATTGCCGTACAAAAAGGTGTTCCGGTTAATAAAATTCTTATCGAAAACAAGTCTTCCAATACCGGTGAAAATATTCTTTTTACGCAACGCCTGTTAAATGAGAAAGGACTTGATCCGCAAAGTTTTATCGTAGTACAAAAACCCTACATGGAGCGCAGGTCATTTGCTACCTTCAAAAAACATTGGCCAGATAAAGATCTGCTTGTAACCTCACCACAAATACCCTTTGACGAATATGCGACGGATGATATTCCATTGGATAAAGTAATCAACATCATGGTTGGTGATCTGCAACGCATAAAGTTATATCCCGCTAAAGGCTTCCAGGTTTACCAGGACATACCGCCAGAAATATGGAATGCTTATGAGCGCCTTATACAACTTGGCTTTGATAAGCACCTGGTGAAAGCATAGATTATACAACAATTTTAACCCGGATTCTAACATCAACTTTATTGCAGGCAATCGCAAATTCTAACTTCTTTTTTTCATTGAAATTTGTTTTAAGACATCTATCATTTCACCCGGAGACATTCTTTCGGTATAATTTGCGTCAACATGCGCAGCTTCAATTATTGAATCAGAATTGATAATAAATGTTGCCGGAACGGGAAGAAATTTGGAACCATCCCCATTCAATAACGTCAAATTCCGCCGACGGTGATAGTCCTCTCCCGGATCAAATTGCAGGTTGTAGGCTTTTATCACCTGCTGGTCTGCATCACTAAGCACTTCAAAACCAAGATCGTTTTTCTGAGGAATGGTAAGAGAGTTGTCCGATCTTTGGGGGCTAATAGCCAAAACGGAAGCACCTAAAGATTTAATTTGCTCTACGTGTTTTTGAATTTCTCTAAGATCTAAATTGCAAATCGGGCACCATTCGCCACGATAGAATTTTACTATCACTACACCTGATTGAAGAGATTCGGAAAGAGATATTTTCCTTCCGAAGGCGTTTGGCAATGTAAAATCCGGTGCCCGGTCTCCAACGGTTAGGCCTTTTACATGGGCTGCGTTGGCGATAACTAATTTTTGGAAAGCTTCAAGATTATTGGTCATTGGAGCTAATTTAACAAACTTTGTTTTAATATCTGGAAAAAGAAATGTGCCTAACGGCAACGGGTAGCTGCATAAAATATTTGGCAGCTTCACGAAAATTAAGCTGATGCTTTAGCAATTCAGTGAACCCCGAATTTCAAAAGATCAAGGGAAAGCAAACGTGTTACAATAATATAGTTTAATCGATTTCCAAAAGAAAAGTTTACATTAGAAAATGGAAAAAAATAAGACGGCCAGGCGTGAATTTATAAAACTCTCTGCGATGGGAATGGGTAGTCTTGCCATTGCACCAGGTGCAGGAACGGGACCGGGGAATACAGCTGATAAATTGCAAATTGTTTGTCTCGGGGCGCATCCGGGAGATCCTGAATTTGGATGCGGGGGAACAATGGCAAAATACAGTGATGCAGGGCATACAGTAACATTTATATATATCACGCGGGGAGGTGCAAGCGATCCCTCTAAGTCCTATGCAGAAATGGCCGCACTGAGAACAAGCGAAGCGAACACATCCTGCAAAATACTAAACGCCACTCCTGTCTTTGCCGGTCAGCTTGACGGTGATACCGTTTTAGATAAAAAGCAAAACGAGGAACTGACAAAAATGATATTGGCATTAAAACCCGGTATCGTTTTTACGCAATGGCCTGTGGATGCACACCCGGATCACCAGGTTACAGGTATGTTGGCACTCACTGCGTGGATCAGGTCAAAAAAACAATTCCATCTCTATTTTTATGAAGTAAACACAGGTGTGGAAACCATGGCATTTACACCCACCGATTATGTGGATATTACCGCCGTTATAGAACGCAAAAAAGAAGCAATGTTTGCACACAAAACACAAAGCCCTGTAGAAACGTACAATGACTATTTTAAACCATTGGAAGAATTCAGGGGATTGGAAGCCGGTGTAAAAGCAGCAGAAGCATTTATTCATTTCACAACTGAAAATGACAGGGCAACAATTATCGGGTTATAGGAAACGTAAGATTACTATCATTCTAACCTTTAATTTGCAACTACTCTCCTACCTGTTTTTTGTGCCTCACCAGCCGCCGAACACGTATAAATTTGTAAGATTGTCTGTGCTTAATTAATAAACAATTGGTTAAAAAGTCAAAAGAATTTTATTTGTAACGGCAACGGTTAGTTGAAAAAAAGGAATGGTTTGCCAACACAAATTACAGCTCAATAACGAGGGCAAACAGACACAGGCTGAAATATTAATCCTATCTTCAAACTTCTATAAAAATAATTCTATCATAAAGCATTTTATATGACATTAAAAAGAAGAGATTTTATCAATCTCTCCGCTATAGCAGCAGCTACGGGAATAGCCGGCTTCAGTTCCTGCACATCTAATGTCCCATCCAACGAAAAAACATCTGCGATGGATGATTTGCAATTAATCACACATGATGTAGTGCCAATTGCCTTACAGGAAAGAGTAGCCCGCGTAGAAAAAGCACAAAAGTTACTCAGGGAGCAAAAAATAGAAGCCTTGATTTTGGATGCCGGCACGTCACTCGAATATTTTACCGGCATTAGCTGGTGGCCAAGCGAAAGAACCATGGTCGCCATTGTTCCTGCAACCGGAACCATAAGTTATGTGTGCCCCGGCTTTGAAGAATCGCGTTTACGCGAACTAGTTAAAATAGGAAAAGACGTGTACGCATGGCAGGAAGATGAGAGTCCTTTTCAAAAAATAGTTCTCGCGTTAAATGATGCAAACATCCATTCCGGCAACATCGGAATAGAAGAAAGGCTCCGCTTTTTTATTCTCGATGGCGTTAGAAAAGAAGCGCCACACTTCAACTATATAAGTGGCACCCCTGTAACGATGCCTTGTCGAATGATAAAATCGCCCGGTGAATTGGCGCTAATGCAAAAAGCAAATGACATAACATCCGCCGCAATAAAATTTGGCATCGCCCAATTACATGTGAGCATGACGCAACACGAGCTTTCGTCTGTAATTGCAGAGGCACAACAAAAACTCGGGGGCTCAAATCCTGATGCATTGGTTCTCTTTGGAACATCATCGGCTTTTCCACATGGCAGCGTGAAACCACAGGCATTACAAAAGGGCAATATTGTATTAATGGATTGCGGATGCACCGTAGAAGGTTATACGTCGGATATAACGAGAACCATTGTTTTTGGCGCCGAACCAACTAAACGTCAATTGGAAATATGGAACCTCGAACAAAAGGCACAAGCAGCAGGATTTAATGCTGCAAAAATCGGCGTGGCCTGTGAAGAAGTAGACGCGGCCGCCCGCAAAGTAATAACCGATGCAGGTTTCGGACCGGGGTATCAATTGCCGGGATTACCGCACCGCACGGGACATGGTATCGGTATGGACGGACACGAATGGGGTTACATGGTAAAGGGCAATAAACAAGTATTACAACCGGGCATGTGCTTTAGTGTTGAGCCCACAATTTCAATACCAGGTGAATTTGGGGTTCGGCTTGAAGATTGTGTGTACATGACTGAACAAGGGGCTCAATGGTTTTCAAGAACCGCCAAATCTATGAGCGAACCATTTGCCTAACTCACGAGAGAATGTAAAGTTTTTTTGAAATCATGTCATTTGCTTAAACCCTCTGATGGCCCGCAATAAGTACCTTCATTTTCGTACTGCATTTCTGATAAAAAAATCCGAAGGTACACTACCCCCGGATCTTAACTGATTTACAAGAATTACGACTGCATGCTTATAATTGAGACACACCTGTTCTTTCACTCACAAGGCCGGGATTATTGATATTAAACACTTCTGTGTCGCGTGTTTGTGATGACGTTACTTCAACATGTACCATAAAGCCGGGAGTATTAATTTCGTCCTTATCCATATTTAGTTTGATAGTCCTGGAAACATCTACGCCTTTCACAATTTCACAATACAAAATATGGTAGTTCATATCTTTTATGATAATACAATACTCACCCGATTCGCTGTTATTTAAGTTAAGCTGTATAACCGGAAGGTTGTTGATTTCACTGATGAATTTTACTTCAACCGGATCATTATTTTTAGTGCCGGCAAAAGTAATATTCGTTAATCCCAAAGTACAAAGGGCAAATAAACCCATTGCAATTATTCTTGTTTTCCTGATTGTTTGTTTCATTTCATTCTGTTTTAATTTGTACGATTAATATTTCTTCTCAAATCAAACAAGCGGGCGCAAAGTTACATCGTTAGAAATCAGGATTCGAACCCAATGTAAACTGTTTTCACCATGTTAACCGTGTTAATGAAAGGAAAAAACCCTTTACAGCAGTGGATGTGGTGAAATAATCGCCTTGACGCCCAAAGTGATGCCGACCGAGCCGCCCAACACGAAAACAGGTGAAAAACTACACAAGAGGTTTTAATTAGTTACTAACGGTGAGAGCATTTTCATGTGCATCAAAACAATCTATGCGAATGCAACAAATCTCAATTTGAGCAGATTAATCTCATCAATTTATTGATAGCTGTTAATCTTTTCAAATAAAGTAGTGAAAGTATTCCATGGAGTATTACCGCCGCCTTTGGCATCGGGTTTCTTATTATAAAAGCCATCCATGAACGAAGCAGCATCCGACCAAACGGTTTGCATCATACCATAAAATCTATCCTGCATCCCGGCGGACGATTCTTTTCTAAAATTTACCATGTCTTCGGTTTGCTCAACTGCCAGCATTGGCATTCGCCAGGGGCATGTAATTACATGCAAGCCTTTCATAGCAAAATATACCGGCGTTTTATCGGCACGTTCATAGTGCCAATCGCAGATCACTACATCTTTCGGAATCATATCAATCGCCCGGTAAGTGTTATTGTAACTGGCTTCCCAAATGCCAAGGCCGGTGGTCTTTCCATCGATCAAACGATCTCCCCATATCCACAGTTGGCGGTCGTTTTCGGCCAGGTGGTCGCGCAATAAACGCACCTCCCCGGCGAATAACTCCGCTTTATCTCTTCCCGCGCAGCGAGGGCACCCCGGTTCACCAATATAAAAGACTTCATCCATTCCCGCATGAAAAGCGTTGGTTTCAAATACATCACATATTTCGTCGATGATGTCAAACAAAACTTTATGTAGTTCCGGTTGTAACGGGCAATAACTCTTACAATATAAATTATCAGCATTGGGCCATTCATATTTCTCGGGCATTTGTACGCCGGGCGTTTCATCAAATTGAGGATAAACTGCTAATAATTTTCCCGTATGGTTGGCCCAGGATTGATGGCCCAAGAGATTAATCTGTGGAATAATCCTGATGTTATTCTTTTTACAGGCTTTCACCATTTGTTTTACATCAGACCTACTCAGTGCAAAACTATCTGCGAGTTCAGGATGACTTTTAAATTCGTAACGATAGTCGACGCGGAGAATAAGCGTATTCACATGCCTTGGCGCTAATTCTTCAACAATAAATTTCGTAAATGCATCGACATCTTTCGGTTTCGGAGCACCGATGCAAAATCCCCGTACAGGTATCAGGCTGTCAATCATTTTCTGCGCATATACGGTGCCGTTATAGCACAAAAAAATAAAAAACAATACAGCAAGGTTCTTTTTCATACAATAAAATTGAGACTTTAAATGTAGTTATAATTTAAAAAAAAGTCGCTCCTTACATTGTTACAAAAACCAAACTTGTATTTCAACGGGGTTTATTTTGTAAAAATATCACCGCAACCTTCTATGCAGATGAAGTCAGCCGGGCTTAGTGAAAGCTTCCGGTTAATAGAATCCAGCGAAAAAAAATACAGACGGGTGTTGGTGGAAACGGGTGCAATAAACTTCATTCGTATGGAATCTTCAATGTGAAAGGCGGTGAATTGTTTAAAAGCGGAAGTATTGCTGGAAAAGGCTCCATCTGAATTGAACTGCACCCATTGGTTTAAGTTTTCAGTAGATGTGTAAATTAACGGACCACCGGTGCTGTAAAAAGCCTGTGAATATTTCCACCGGCCGATAAGAGAAACAGGAGCACCCGGATTAACGGGAACACTTGATTTCTTGCAACTAATAAACAAGCCCAGGACGACAATTACCAACAATATATTTTTCATCGACGTTTTTTTTAGCCTGACATCCGCCAAACAAAAATCGTTGCATCATTAAAAATTATCGATGTAAATCATCACGCGGGCAAGTACTAATAAAGCTGCCTCTAACACAATTGCAGTATGAATTGCATCTTTCTGCATTTACTCAATTCAAAGGAGTCATCCTGGGCACTATATTTGACGATTGAATATCCTTAATCACTCCTACCATCCGCACTTCTCCGGAATTTAGAATCGCATTACCGGCCATCGAAACTGTTATTGTTACCTCTTGTCTCATAATTTGCCTGGTTTTAAACCATAAGCTAACGGTGCAACTATAACTTTTTTCATCTCTCGTTATCTTATAGTCCATTATTTTTCCTGCGTATATAAACCCACTGAATCCCCTACGCGCCGTCATACCTTGCATTGGCGTTATTTGCAGATAAGAGAGTCCCCTCTTACCTCAAAAAAATTTTCATTTGAATAAACTTCGTGTCCATTCACCCTATTCGCTTCAATCGCAAAACTTTTGGATAATAATAGTTGATAATTATTCTCAAATTGTTTTTTTTGTACTTCGTTCCTTAATTCTTTTTTCGTCTTTTGACCATTGTCTGTTCCGTTAGTCTTCTCTTGTGCCCGTGCGTTGGTTAAACTAAGCATTGCTATCAGTGTCAATGTTATGGCGTGTTTCAAAATATTTGTATTTAGTTTATTAAATAACAAGATCGTTTTAATTACATCAAGATGATGAAGATATAATATAAGCCAACGCTTTCAAAAAACAGTATCACAGTTGTCCTGGTTTGTGCCGCTGTTCGTAGCTCACAAAACCGATCTCTGGTGCACAACATTAAATTTATGAAATCTGATATTGAAAATTTGACAAACTTGTGTTAATAAGTATAATTGAATCTAACGGAAACGGCTAGTTGAACAAGGCTGTTTGATTTGTTGCGTGAAAGATGAAGCAGGTTTCAGGAATTTCCCACACGGGTAAGTGGCGTTTAAAGCCAACTACTTAGCTTTGTTGAAAAACCATCAATAATTATAACATGAAAAAGATTATTTCATTTTTCGCACCGTTTACAGTTTTGTCAATATCAACAGCCTTTGCACAGGATATTATGGGCCACTGGAAGGGAAGGGTTATGGATCAATACGACATTAATTACGACTTTAAGTCGGATGGTAATATACTCAAGGGCAAAGACACCCACTACGATGGCTCTGTTGACAGCATCAGCAATGGAAAAATGAATGCAGATAGTATTTCTTTTGATGTTCCCATCCAGGGGCAAATGACACACGTTACAGGTAAACTTACAGAAAGCGGGCTCACAATAAAATTTTCCGTCCAGGGATATGATCTGAGTGCTGACCTGAAGAAGACAGTTGTAAACTAAATCGTCTTATGTGAATTATGAATTACCGGAATAACTATTTCCCTCCGCGGCTGAGCCACCATCCCAGCCATAAACCTGTAACGCCCCACGAAACCAATGCATCAACAAAATGAGCCATCAGGTCGAAGCTTCCGTACCAGATATGCAAAGTAAGGGCGCATTAAGAAATACAATAATTCCAATACTGACACTCGCCAGGAAAATAGTTCCAAACGAAAGGGAAGGAATTTTCATGATCAACCAACACAGTAACCATACAATAAAAATGTCAACCAGCAGGCTCCGGGCCATATTCATAAACATCTTATCCATACCCGGCATACTTTTGTGGTATTCAACCTGCGCCCATGGTTTTCCGTCCATTGCTTTCATTTGTTTTTCCATTTCATCACTTGACGTGCCCCGTGCAAAGGTTGGCAGCATATAAGCTGCCGTCATCATTGAACTGTGTTCCCAGGTAAGCGAGGATACTGTCTTGTTTCGGAGTATATTTCTGTTGTGCTTCATGAAGGTTAAGAACACCCCATGAAAGAAGCTGCCACAAAAAAATAATTATACCGCCAACGATGGCGCCGATAATAGATTTTCTCATATAATAAATTTTGGTTTGGATCAACAATAAAAAAAAGAAAGACAGGATTTGAAAGAGTGCAACATCAGCCTGGTGGTTATCCCGGTTTCCTGTTTTGTAATCAATAATTTTTCTTGTCATCGCCAACCACTTTATGTTCTTCTGCATCTCCTATAACATAATGCAAACAATCCGGCATTTAAAAAGACAAATTACGAAAACGTCGCGAAGCCCTATTTCACGTATGCTTAACCGTTATCTAAAATGGATTATTCCTAATCATTATTTTTTATCCAATTTAAAATAATCTAAAACCAGTTCGTTATGAAACAGAAATTTCTTTTTTATCCGTGCATTTTATTATTAGGAGTTACGCTAATCATTGCATCATGTTCCAAGGGGCCCGCAGGACCGGCAGGTGCAACCGGCGCGGCGGGCGGCACAGGAGCCACGGGTGCTACAGGGGCAACCGGTACCGCCAACGTAATCTATTCTCCGTGGCTCAATATAACTTACCAGGCGTTTACTGACACGAATATGGTAGCCATTATTCCCGCTCCCAAACTAACTGATTCTATTACGAATTTCGGCGAAGTAAAGGTCTATGTGAATTTAGGAAGCGACTCAGCGGGTGGTGAGTTCGTGTCACCGTTGCCCATTAGTGAACCGTTCTTTTTTACCGACAATAATAACAATCCAATTACCCTCGTCATTAATCAATATTTCTATACCGATACGATCCAACTGATTTCGAATTACGACGCCAGTTCGTTTGCTATAAATGGTTATAATCATTTCCAATACAGGTATATCCTTATTCCCGGCGGGGTATCAACGGGATTGCCTGTTTCGAAAGACGGAACAAAGAATCCGAAAGACGCTATTGACTGGAACGACTATAATGCAGTTAAAGCGTACCTGGGACTGAAGGACTGATAAGGCTAACGACATCAGCGATTGGAACAAATCATGCAAAAGAAGCGCCTTTTGTTTTGCCATCAATTTTTTTGGGGGCACAGTTTTAGCGACAATTAATAAATGCCTGACTGCGCTTGCTGTTGGCCTTCTTCATCCAGCCAAAAGAACCATTGCGTTAAGTAGAGGCCAGAATATGCCTGAATTAAATGTGACTAGTGATTGTCAGCCCTGGTCCTGTGCCAGGTAGGTAAGTAATTTTTTTAAGTCGCCAGGGCTTTTAAAGTCCACAGAATTTTGTTCTAAATATTTATTAATCCGATCCTTTTTGGAGCGATAGGCTTTATATATATTTTTCTTATTGGCGGGCAAAAGCAAATTATACTCATCACCAAAAAAATAATTTGTTTTTAATACCATTGTAATGTTTTCTCTTATTTTCAGGTGCAGTTCAGGAACGCCGTAAGTACCCGTAAAACTTCCATACGATTCAATGGCTGATGTAGAAGAAGGCTGATCATAGCCTCCTATTTTTTCTCTTCTCACTACATCGAACATTTCACTTTTCAGCAATTTGCCCACCTGGTTTTCCATTACCAATTCCACGTAGCCTCTATTATAAAAAAAGGTATTCGTATCGATAACTACTTTCTTAATATTTAGCATTTGTTCTTTGGCTATAGCAAGCGTATCTTTTTTTGGGGAAATAAATTCTATTTCCCCTTGAAGGTAATCGTAATTGAGAGGAGCTTCCGATGTGCTGCCGTCTCTAAAAAAAATTTTACCATTAATAAACTGCGGATATTGATAGATTTTTTCAGGAGTTAACACTTCAGAAACATCCTGGCCGGCTGCAATAAAAATTGTGGTAGAATCTTGTGAGAACGCAAATCTTGTGAGAACAATAAAAATAGTAAGTAGACTCATTCTCATATCTTTCAAGATACTAAAAATTAGTGGAACAAGTTTGAATTGGCGGTGCCTGCTCAACTGTTGCTACTTTCAACTACAACCTTCTGCCGGGAGTGTAGTTTGTTTTGTGGGAGATATCTATACTTATGCCGAGCCTACACCTGCCGGTTTATTTCGGGTTCTGCGATGTCATCATATAGCTCCCTGGTCTTCACATAAAAAGCAGCAATAATCTTTACATTCTGATAATTTTAATAAGTATAAAAGTACCAGCCGCCGACCTAAAAAAAAGGGGCAGATTTGACTCCGCCCCGATTAATCCGATATCCAAGAGATTACGCTTATAAGTTCATAAACTATGCCAGTATGTGTAACATCACCTGGTTGTTGAAAACTTTTCAAGACGCATTCAGATTTACTTAAAAACTTATAACAAGAATAACTGAGCAGTATAACCCAAAAAATATAATATGAACTCGTTCCCTATCTTCAACAATGAGCCTTTATAATTATCCTATTTTATTTTCTACGAATTCCTTTATTGCCGGTAACCTTCTTTTTTACTTCGATGGTGCGATGGCAAACAAATTCTCTTTTGCAGGTCGATCAGGCTTTTCGCAATGAAGTTATAACGGAGCTTCAATTATTCAAACAAATATCTGAGTTGGACAAAATATGATTGCGCGCTGCTGTTATTAAATAATCTCCTGAAATTGCCCCGAATAATTTAGTCCTGGTTAACAATAATTAGATAAAAAGGGTCCGGCGTTTTCGATTGCAAACTGATGATACCGTGACCGGTTATATGCCATTATACCATGACCAGCCACTAAATCCGCTGTTATACCCATTGTCAACAAATTCATCTGTTACAACAATGCGTTGTAAATACTTTACGCTTTTGTAGCCGATCTGTTTCTCTATTCTCACACGCAAAGGTGCGCCATGCGGAACAGGGATGTCACGGCCGTTCATGCCATAGGCTAGTATGGTCTGCGGATGAAAAGCATCAAGCAGGTCAACACTCTCCATATAGTTATTATCGTAAGCATAAAAATTTATAAAACGTGCGCCGGGCATGATGCCCGCCGCCATCAGCACACGACTCAATTGCACGCCGGTCCATTCAGCAATTGCGGTCCAGCCTTCTTCACAGGTATGCCGGGTTATCTGCGTGCGTGAAGGAAAGCGTTGGAGGTCTTCAAGGGAATAATATCCCGGGTTGGTGACACGCCCTTCAATCTTCAGGCGCCAGTCCGTAAATGCTTTATGCTGCAACTGTGCATAATCCTTGCTAAAATAGGGGCCGGAAGAATCGCCCGGATTAGTCGTGCCCGTTGCCGGAAACGAAGAGATATCGCTGCGGGTATATTCTTTGGCCATCGACTGTCCCGGCAGCAAGGCACGCTGTGCATTGTACGTGAATACGTCACCCATGCGCAGGATATTACCAAAAGTTGGCGGCGACGACTTGGCACATCCGTTTAGGAGTAAGGCACCCAAAGCGGACGCTCCTGTTATGATCGCTGTGCGCCTTGTAACAATATGCTTCTTTTTCATTTGTCCCTTATTATTTCCAATACCTCTTCGTATTTTATTTTCCAAATGTCATTTCACGGATGTGCTGCCTGAATCCTGTTCTGGTGATCATCACAACGTGAACCAATAAAAACAATACCAGCAATGTTGCCACAAAAAAATGAATGGTACGTGCCGATTGCGCTCCTAAAAATATTGTCAATAACCACGGGCATGCTGCTGTAACGGCCGGAGACATCGTGAGTCCTGTTAATACAATCACTGGCAGCAGGATGAAAATAACGATGCTATAACTGACCTTCTGCAAGAGCCCGTACTGCGGCCCCTTCACAAAGCTCATCTTTCTGCGAAAGTGGCCAACAAAATCCTCGTAAAGTAATCTGGGCGATAACTCTCTTACCCGTGGCCAGAGATAGCGGCGTATGTATCCACTGAAAATTCCGATAAGTAAATAACTTAATCCAGTAAACACAAGTACCCAGGCGGCCAGGAAGTGCAGGCTTCTCCCCCAACTATTTTGATTAAAAATTTCGTAGGTGCGGTTGGCGCTCACGGGCGCACCTGCATAGTCAAAAATTGGCGTGCTTTTTTCCCACCCACCGTGCTGGTAATTGCGGCTGATGGGCAATTCAAACAGCGCGGGTGTCAGATCGTTGCCTACATTACCCCAATATAGCCGGGGATGCACCATGAGAATTTCGACCCCGCTAAAGACAAGAAAAAAGAAACTGATCGTGCCGATCCAATGGGTTATCTTCACCCACCGCCGGTGCCTCGTTTTGTTAGTATCTGTTTCCTGCAGGGAATTCATTTTGAAAAGATGGGTCGTTAAGACCCATAGGTAAATCTACTTTTTTTTTGGTATTTTTTATATCTGTCTTTTCATTTACAAGAAGTAGAAACTAAATTTCTTTTATATCCAATTCTGACTTGTCTCACCCGCACGTAAAGTTTCTGACGATTGAAGTCTAAAAAGCGATGCATGGCGGGCCGGTCAACTAAACGGTTATTGATTTACAACAATCTGGTTATTAATTAAAGGGCTCGTTATTTTCCAGGTGTTAACATGAACAAACGGTGAATGACTTGCATCCGGATAGCCAAGTATTATTGCTCCCTGCGAATCATTATTTACCGCTTTTAATATCATTCCCGGGAAAGCAGGGTTGGTAATAGTAAACGTAGTTCTGTCCAATACCGTTATGCCAGGGTTGTTAATGCTCCATTTTTGATGAGAGGGATTATGATTCAGCAAAACATTTACTTTTTGAGCTCCATACTTTACATCCTGTATAATATTATAAGTTGGCGGTGGCGCGGCATGCGTCGTTTCTGTAACCGGCCCTGGCAACGGTGGACGCACTATTATGTGCGATGGCACCACAACCGTAAGGTAATAGTTGCCGCAGTGAGTTCTTATATAATACAAGCCACCACCGGCATCTTCGAAGCTAAAATGCTGCGCTTCCGTATTATTGACGTCATATTGCCAGATGGGTGTTCCCGGTTTAAAAGCGGCCCATTGCACATCCATTGACTTACCTGACGAATTGTAGATGACATTATACCGGATGAAAGGCAACAGGTTTGTTTGCCGTGGCACCGTATTCATTACCGCTGACAGGTCCCTGGCATCCCTGTACCGTGCGCCCATATATGGCGGATAATCACTCATGAATCTTTTAGCAATTGTTTTTGCAAGAGAAGTATGGTCAAAATATAAACTATCCTGGCTACCCGTTGTACCACCTGATGCAGCATCATGCCCAAATACTCCGGCCTGGTTTACCCAAGGGGAAATAAAAAAGGCGGGTACTCTAATACCGTAGGTATTAATAGGTGATTCATCGGAAATCTTTGAAGCCGGCGGCGGCGGCACATGATCGTAAAAGCCGCCATGCTCATCATAAGTGATGATAAGGAGTGTCTTGCTCCAATTCGGACTTGCCACAACTGCTTCTACTATCCTTTGTACCAATTGCTGACCATTTTTTATGTCGGCCGGCGGCCCGTCACAGTTGGCGTTTGGCGGAAACTCCACAAAATGGGGATCAATGAAAGAAACGGATGGCAGGTTACCACCCGCTGCCAAAGCGTAGAATCCAAATTCAGGATCGTCAATATTTACTATATCGGTGTTATCAAATGTATGTTTTTCAAAAAAGCGTAAAAAGCAATAGGAATGCTCAAAATATTTCCAGGTCACTTTACTGTCTACATGCTGGTAATCTGTGAGATGGTCAAATAATGTAGGAGTAAACATAGGCCGTATATGCCCCGAATTACTGAATTCCCAAAAGCCCTGCGCATCAATATTAAGCCTGCCAGACAACTCATAAAAGCGATTGCAGAAAGTAGGACCCGGGTGGCTGGCAAACCAGCGATGGCTTATTGAAAAGTCCCGAACGAGAGCGTCATATACCGGAACGGTAGAGCCGGTATGATGCCCCATTATTTGCGGCCCCATGGCATCGCCCCTTTGTTGAGCATAGCTCTTTACAAAGCCGTCCATTCTTCCGCCGTTTATTGCATGAAATACCGGCTCATAGCCATGCGGCGGATCGGGAGAAAAGTAAGTATCTGTTAGCGGAAAGGAAGGATAATTAACTCCTCTGTAAGTATTAAATTCTCCTCCTTTCAATCCGTCTATATCGGCTCTTCCCATGCCGCCCGCATTTGCAGGTAAGCTTAAGTAACCGAGCATATGATCGAAGGAGCGGTTTTCCATCGTGAGCACTACAATATGGTCGATGTTGGCAAGGTTGCCCGGGGAAAAGTCGAAAGGTGAATCAGGATTAGTGGAAGCGTTCGGCCAATCCGCGGGCGCCACAAATTGAAATTGGTCCGAGGGGCCGGCATAACCTATTGCGAGATTATCGCCGTTCACCTGCAGACTTTCAACAACAACATTATTCGAATTGGGTTGGCCCAGGTCATTCTGCTCATCAACAAAGCCGCCAAGCAGGATTGAATTCAAAAACGAGTTGATGGAGTCCCGCACCGTTTTGCGGGTGATCCTGTCCGGCGTGGTGAGCCTGCTGAATATCTTATCCCTCACGTTGTTCGCAAAGGTTCCGCCAAAATCGGTAAAGCCGGCGTGAACATACACGTTGATTACCTGGTTCAAAAGGTTATCCCTGTCATCGTCAGAAAGCGCCTGCACCTTTTCAACCCAGCTCATAGTGTCTATTTTGTAATGCACCGTATCAAGATCCAGCGTAAGCTTAAGTGTTATAGTGAACGCCTGCAGATCCATTCCCCCTACACTCGTAGAATGGCCGCCCACAACTTCGTTCGATCCACTGCAATCAAAATCTATAGACAGGTACAGGAACGGGGCGGCCGTTGTCCGGTCTATATTCACTGTAAGCGATTTGGAAGGCAGGTTATTGAAATAAATATCGGTAAACCTGCTGTCACTGTTTATTTGTCCGAGGCTCGAAGGACTGCTGCCATAGGTGACGCCCACCCTTGCTGCCTCGGCAGACTGAACATCGAGATAGCTTTCCGGAAGTGTATCTTCTTCAAAGCGCCCGCTGTTATGAAGCAGAAATTTAACCATGGGTGGGTTGGGGGACAGGGCATTGCCCAACCTTGAATTAAGGAACTCATTAAGTTTCCGCTGAACAAAAGTTAACGGAATCATCTTTACCTTTTGGAAAGGCCGGTGAGCGGTCACGGGTGCCGTCGGAGGGGTTGCGGTAGGGAAGGAATTCCCGTTATATACCCCTTTGTGTTTCGTGCATCTTTCATTTAGGATCACGCCGTTCCTGCGCCAGGAGTACGTATGACCATCATCAAATTCAAAGGTTATTTGATAATCAAAAATCCAGCTGTCGCCGCCAGTTGGGTAGATAATGATATAAACGACAGGCAACACCATGCTATCCAGCCGTATCGCTGTTGATGCAAGGGGATGCATATCAGCCGACCATATAAAAGTCCCTTTAGAACTAACATCATCTGCATCCTTAAAAGTAATGCCCGGAAACATATCAAGGCCAATCGCAATGTCATGACTCGTCGTAGCATTAACCCTGTTCACAATGTGCGCATTCACTTTTGTAGTAGCCAATTTATCGTCATTATGTGTCCCAAACTCAAGAATAACTCTTTTCAAAATAGCGTTGGTAGCAGGTTTATCGGGCGCGGATATGGAAATAAAGGGGTTCTCCGTGCATATGCCGGAATAGTTATTATTATTATTGTCCAGGACGATTCCGGTTACGCCATTCTCATTAGACGAGTAACCGAATGAACGGCCATCATCAAAAACAAAACTGATATTAAAGTCAAATATCCAGCGATCGCTGCCATTAGGAAAAATATGAATGTTCACTACGGGAAGAACGATGTCTTCAACCCGGATGGTATTGGATCGTAAGTTCAGGTTGAAGGAATGCGAAGAGGGATCTTCAAATTCGTTACCACCACCGAGGTCAGTACTGTACGCCAGGTAAGGATTTATCTCGGTATTCCCATCAATAAGACGCTGTTGCCATGCAAGGAGATTACCGGCAAAATCGGTATTCGATTCCGCATCTGATGAGTTATTTTGCCTTGTTTTGACGTAGACGTGGAGAACAGTATCCCCGTTCTTGTTATCGCCATGAGTATTAAAAGTGATCGTTACTTTAGACAGGTAGGCCATACAAAATGGTTTTAATATTGAAAAATCTCTTTCATGACTTAGGGCGTCATGAAAGAATAAAAGCTATTCCCGGGCTTCAATTCTAAATGGTGGGTGGAATTTCCGGAGGACTTTCTATCCTTTGGGCAGATCTAAATTAAAAAAAATTTATATCAACCAGATAAATGTGCAAAAAAATAACATACGGTAAATCTGCCCAGGCGGGCAGTTATTTTATGCAAAGTCCCGCGGTTGTTAGGTAGAATCATCAGCAGCATTATACTTCAATGTTAAAAGACTGCGTAGCTTCGGGAAAAACGTTCAATGAATATTCTGCTTCCAGTCATACCTATCATTTGCATCATTTTTACGACAAGCCTCGGGAAACAATTTCTACTTTTGTCAAACTTTAAGAAAACATACATAAACAATGATCACTCAAAACAACAAAACATTTTTTGCCCCGGAACTTTTCATCAACAATGGAGTTAATGACATTTCATTCTATGAGCAGGCGTTCGGAGCAACAGAACAGCTGCGTTTTTCCAATGATGATGGCAGTATTCACGTTGTAGAACTTTCTATTGACGGAGCTATATTTCATATACACGAAATAACCGGCAAGCAATATTTCTTTTCGCCGGATAAAAACAACGGCACAACAATTTGTATCGGCTTGTTTGTGAATAACGTGGACGAAGTAATTAACAAAGCAATTAAAGCGGGAGCAACCGAAATAAATCCTGCACGGGATTATGAGTATGGTTACCGGCAGGGAACGATCAAAGATCCGTTTGGTCACTATTGGCAAATACAGAAAAAAATATAGTAGAAAACCTGCAACATCAATTCAGTTTTCGGCTATAGCAAATGGGTGTATCTTTTCGTGCAGTCTTAACCGTTATATACCTCCCCACTCTATCATCTCCTCATACAATATATTTACAACAGCCTTGAGCGCAGGGTTAAAATCCGGGTAGCTTATAATATTACAACCGTTGGTAATGGCAACAATACCAAACTTTTTACGTGGCTGAAAAAACATCATGCTAAATAATCCGTAGGCGCTGCCGGTATGGCCTTTCATGGTTACGCCGGGTATCAGTTTATTTGTGGTTTCTATAGCAAGTCCGTAATCATGAGAAACAGGTGTTTGCATCGTTACAGCGCTTTTCTTCGAAATAATCCTGGTGCCATGGTACCTGCCTTTATACATATGCATGGTCATATATTTGGCAAGGTCGGTGGCAGATATCTTCATACCGCCTGCAGGCGAAAATACCGGGGTGCTGTATCCCATTACATAATTGCTGATCTGCTCCGTCCTTGGGTTGTAAGCTTCTGGGTCAGCAGTGAGTTTGTTGGAAGCTGAATCATATTCATACAATGTTACAAACCGGGTGGAATCAAGAGCGTTGACATTAAAACCTCCGTACAAACCTAACGGATCAAGTATATGCGCTTTTATGTATTGATCAAACCGCTCACCGGAGACTCTTTCCACCATAGTTCCCGCCAGGTTAAAATTCAAATTACAATATTGATAATCGTGCCCCGGCGCATAATCGTTGTAGCACTTTGCCGCATCAGGATTTTTAGCAGGATTGATTACATCCAGTGTAAAATAACCCTGTGAGTCGTTAATACCGGATGTATGCGACAAAATCATTCTTACCGTTATCACGTTGTCCGGAAATTTTGGATTACGCACCGTAAAACCAATGAGCTTGCTTACATCATCATCGAGTGACATTTTTTTTGCCTGCACCAGTTGCATGATGGATGTTGCCGAAAAGGATTTTGAGATGGAAGCTATTCGAAAAATATCATCATTGGCCAGCACTGCCCCCGTTTCTTTATTTTTTACACCAAATGAATGGGCATAAATGATGGCTCCTTTTTTAACAACTGCAACCGCAAGGCCCGGCATATCATACTGCTGCATCACACTATCGATACTCCGTTCAGCCTGTTCGTGCTGGGCAGAGCAACTAAAGAAAATACAGATCAGGGCAAGTGGTAAAAACGTTCTTTTCAACGGGATATATTTAATCATCTGCATAAATGAATGGTTTCGCGTTCCAATAAATATAAGATGTTTATGAATAAAAAGTCATTTTCTGGCTAATCCGGGTATCGTACTTCGAAATCGTCTAATCTAAGACGTTAGTAGATGGGTCGGCCTGTTCTGTGGTGATGACGTCAGCACAAATTACAAGAGAATGGTTCTTTAATTCAGCATCCTGTATTCGTTTGGCGATTGCCCGACTCTTTGTTTAAACAGGCGGGTAAAATGTTGGGGATATTTAAATCCTAATTCATAAGCAATTTCACTGACAGATTTGCTTTGATCAAATATTTTTTCTTTCGCCACATCAACCAGCTTTGACTGAATATATTCCTGCGCTGTTTTTCCTGTTTCTTTTTTTACCAGGTCACCAAAATAACCTGCTGATAAATTCAGTTCACCGGCACACCAGGCTACAGATGGCAGACCAATAGTCTGCGGCTTGTCGGTTTCAAAGTATTCATTCAGCAAATGTTCAAACTTTTCCAAAATACCTTTATGTATATTATCCCGGGTAATAAATTGGCGGTCGTAAAAACGGGTGCAATAGTTTAAGAACAATTCAATGTTAGATACGATCAGTGTTTTACTGTGCTTATCAATGGCATGTTCTAATTCATATTCAATTTTTGAAAAACAATCCAGCACAATTTTTCTTTCACGCTCTGATAAATGAAGCGCCTCATGAAATTGATAACTGAAGAATGTGTAATCCCGGATATGTTTTCCAAGCGCTGTACCATGTATTAAATCAGGATGAAAGACCAGCGCATATCCTTTTGGTTGATAGGTTTCTCCATTGCTTTTTATGCCTGCAACTTGCCCGGGTGCAAGAAAAACCAATGTACCTTCCTGGTAATCGTAAGTATGCCTGCCGTACATTAAATCACCGCATTTTACGTCTTTTAAGAAAATAGTATAAAAGCCGAAATACATGCGGGAACCCTGTCGCGGACTTGCTTTTGATAAGTCAACAACACTCACAAGCGGATGCAGCGTTTCGTTGTTGTTGAAGGCATTATAATCGCTGATGGTTTCAAACCTTATGATGTTGTCCATATCCTATCTGTTTTTCTAATTCAAAATTACTATATTATCCATCGCTTCATTAATACACAATCACTAATCAGCAATATTGGTAGATAAATCCGTAATCCATATACTTTACGGCGGGATAATTGTTATGACCTTTGTACCACAAAAGAAATGAATCATGCAAAATATAAAATTAAATAACGGAGTTGAAATGCCCATCCTGGGATTTGGCGTTTTCCAGGTAAAAGACCTGGCGGAATGTGAAAGAAGTGTAATTGATGCCATCGAAACGGGGTACCGACTGATTGATACAGCTCAGTCGTACGGAAATGAAGAAGCGGTGGGCAGTGCTATAAAAAAGAGTAGTGTACCAAGAGAGGATTTATTTATCACAACCAAATTATGGATACAATCTAACGGTTACGACGAAACGAAGAAGGCTTTTGAAAATTCTTTAAACCGATTGCAAATTGATTACCTTGATTTATACTTGATCCATCAACCCTTCGGCGATGTGTATGGTGAATGGAGAGCCATGCAGGACTTATACAAGGAAGGAAGGGTTAGAGCAATCGGCCTAAGTAATTTTTATCCTGACAGATTGATTGATTTAATCATTCACAACGAAATTGTTCCGGCAGTAAATCAAATAGAAACGCATCCTTTTCATCAACAAATTGAAACACAAAAATTCCTGCAAGAGAATAATGTGCAGATAGAATCATGGGGGCCTTTTGCCGAAGGCAAGAACGATTTGTTCCATAATGAACTGCTAGCTTCAATTGGGGAAAAATATAATAAATCCATTGCACAGGTAGTCATTCGGTGGCTTACACAAAGAGGTATAATTGCCATTCCAAAATCAGTTCGCAAAGAAAGAATGGCAGAGAACTTTAACAGCCTCGATTTTGAATTAAGCAGGGAAGACATGGAAGCCATCAAAACATTAGACACGAATGAAAGTCTCTTCTTCGACCATCGCGATCCGAAAATGGTCAAGTGGCTGGGAGAAACAAAATTAGAGAATTAAATCACTTTATAAAATAGTAGAAATGCAAAAAAGAAAATTAGGAAACCAGGGCCTGGAAGTTTCTGCCATCGGTTTAGGCTGTATGGGAATAAGTTTTTCTTATTATCCATTTCCCGAAAAAAAAGATGCCATCAATCTCTTACAAAAAGCAGTCGAATTTGGTGTGAATTTTTTTGATACTGCTGAAGTGTATGGTCCTTACTCCAACGAAGAAATTGTAGGCGAAGCATTGGCACCGCTTCGCGAATAAAGTTGTCATCGCTACAAAATTTGGTTTTAACATACAGTATGGAAAAATGGTTGGTGTGAACAGCCAACCTGACCAAATTAGAAAAGCCGTTGAGGGTTCACTTAGAAGATTAAAGGTTGATGTGATTGATTTGTTATATCAGCATCGTGTTGACCCAAATGTACCGATTGAAGATGTTGCGGGAACGGTGAAAGACTTAATTAAAGAAGGCAAAGCAAAATATTTTGGCTTGTCTGAAGCAGGTACGGAAACAATTCGCAAAGCGCATGCTGTTCAACCTGTATCTGCATTGCAAAGCGAATATTCTTTATGGACTCGTCAGCATGAAAAAGAAATCATTCCAACCATTGAAGAGTTAGGAATAGGTTTGGTTGCGTTTAGTCCGTTAGGCAAAGGTTTTCTTGCAGGAAAAATAGATGAGCATACTAAATTTCAGGAAGGTGATATTCGCAGCATTCTTCCCCGGTACACAGAGGAAGCACGTAAAGCAAACCAGGAATTGCCGGATTTAATTCAGGAATTTGCAAAAGCAAAAAATGCAACACCTGCACAAATTGCTTTGGCATGGGTGCTTGCTCAAAAGCCATGGATTGTTCCTATTCCCGGCACAACAAAACTGCATCGCTTACAGGAAAACATCGGCGCAGCTTCTATCGAATTAACACAAGATGAACTTCAACAAATTGAAACCGCGTCTGCTAATATTAAAATAATGGGAGCAAGATATACAGAGGCAATGGAAAAGTCAACGGGATTGTAACGGAATTGTCGTCTTCTCACAATAAAATTTTCACTTATAAAAACATATAAAATGAAAACAAAAATTACGGGACTGTTTCTATTAATACTATTTCTATTAACATTGAATGTGCGATCGTCCTACGCTCAGCAGCCGCCATCCGAAACAATTAAAACTTCCACAAATAATACGCCTGAGCAACAGCAAGTGATTGACCTTTCAAAAAAGAAATGGGATTGGATGGCAGACAAAAATGTAGATTCTTTAAATGTGCTGTTTGATGATAAAGCCATGTTTATTCACATGGGAGGAACCTGGGGTAAAACGCAGGAACTGGCTACTATTAAAAGTGGTGGTATCTGGTATAAGAAAGCCGAGGTATACTCAGTAGTGGTGAACATGTTTGGTAATACAGCGATCCTTTTAAACGATATAGACCTGGTGGCAGTAGTGGGCGGGCGTGAAGTTACCAATCCTTTTATGGTTACTGAGGTTTATATAAAAGAAAAAGGCAAATGGAAGATGGGTTCACTCACTTTCTCCCATCTGATGAGGCCAGTTAAAATGAAGCAATAGTATCAATAACCCGCAACATAACTAAAGAAACTAAGCATCACAATTAAATGAAAAACGCAATTTTCCTTCTTATAAAAATTGGTTTGTGCATATCATCTATTGCACAAATGCTCAATCTATGTCATCGAAAAGAATATTAATTGTGTATTTGTCGCGTACAAATAATACAAAGGCAATAGCGGAAATCATACAACGCAATGTAGGCGGAACCTCAGTAGCACTTGAACCGCAGAAACCATATCTGCAAATTTATAAAGAAACAGTGCAACAAATCTTACACAAATCGGAAGCGTGACATTTTTTACCCGAACTTCGTTTATGCGTCCGGGTTACACCGTTGGTGTTAAAGCGATTCGGTCTCTGCATTGTAAACTCTCGCCGGGACGCATTTATTCAGGGAAGCTTATAAAAAGTCATATTTTTTCTTTAATATACTTTTGCAGATTGTATCAATTTATAAATGCTTTCAAAACTCCAAATAAAAGATAAAAGCGAAACAGGTAAACTCATTAAGATTGCTCCATTCAGGAAGGAAATAAAAAAAACGGAACCGCATAAACACAATAATTATTTTGAAATCATTTTTCTTTTAAAAGGAAGCGGCACTCATACTATCGATTACCATAAATACAAAGTGCAACCGCCAATTATTTTCTTTGTTCGTAAAGAACAGGTTCATCATTGGAATTTACAATCTACTCCTGAAGGCTACGTGTTAATTTTAAAAAAAGGATTCATTGATAAAAGTCTTGACAGCGAACTGAAAGCCTTACTTACCAAACTAAGCGATTTATCAAGTTTACACTTAAAAGACACCAATACCATTAACCAACTCTTTCAATTACTTGCAAAAGAAAACGATGCGCTGAGCGAAAACACTTTTCCTATTGTAGAAGGATTGCTGAAAGCGTTGGTTGCAAAAATATTAGAAGTGGCCAAGCCGTTAATCAATGACGTGAAAGCAAAAACAGACCTCTTTCAATCATTCAGGGAACTACTCTCTCAAAACAAGGAAATAAAAAACAAGGTTGCCCACTATGCAGGCTTGTTAAATACTACTCCCCAAAATCTTAATACCGCCTGCCGTAAAGCAACCAACCAATCTGCCGCTGAGGTATTGGCGGAACATATTATAAGCGAGGCAAAACGTTTATTGATTTATACTAATAATACAGTTTCAGAAATCTCCTTTGGCCTCGACTTTAACGACCCTTCGCATTTCGTTAAATATTTCAAACGCTATACCATGCAGACACCTAAGGCGTTCCGGTGCCTGTAAACCCCGAACCATATTATTTTCAAATGTACCACGCTGAATGACTGTTATTGTATCACCTTTATAAAGTGAAATATGGCTTCCTTACAATTTCAATTCAAAGTAGCCAATACAAATAATGTTTTGCATATAGTAAATAATTCAATCCCGAAGTGGCGTGATCAGTTTAAAAAATTAAGTTATGGATCGCAGAAAATTTATTAAATCAACAGGATTGGCAATACCAATTGCAGGCGGCCTGCCAATAGGCGCCATATCCTTTATTGAAATCAAAACCCCTGAGGTTTCATTAAAACCTATTGATGCAACGCTGCCAGGTGAAAAAGCAGATTATACAATTCGTATAGGCACAGGGTTGATAGAAGTTGCTCCTCAACGTATTATTTCTACAACTACCTATAATGGCGGGTTTCCGGGTCCTTTATTACGCTTTAGAGAAGGTCAAAAGGCAATAGTGGATATTTTTAATGATACTGACACCCCTGAACAACTACATTGGCATGGGCAGTTCGTACCGGTAGATGTTGACGGCGCTGCAGAAGAGGGTACACCATATATTCCTGCTCATGGAATGCGCCGCGAGGTTTTAGAACCTAAGCCCGCTGGTTTAAGGTTTTACCATACGCACGTGGTCGCAGGAGCTAATTTAAATGCCGGACAATATTCCGGGCAGGTGGGACCTGTTTATATAGAACCAAAAAATGAACCAGGTAATTATGATCGGGAAGAATTTATTGTACTCAAAGAGTTTGAGCCTTTCTTTATGAGGGGAGGCGATATGGCGATGGATTTTCTACCCGGAAAAATGCTCCCGGATTTAGCAGCGATGCAGGAAAAAGCCGAAAAGGAATCTTCAATTAAAACAAAAGGATATGAAGTAGGATATAATATTTTTACCATCAATGGCCACCAACTGGGCCATGGCGATCCTATTCGTGTTAAGCAGGGAGAACGGGTGTTGTTTCATATTCTTAACGGAAGCGCCAGCGAAATCAGGAGTCTTGCATTGCCCGGACACCGTTTTAAAGTGATCGCGATGGATGGTAACCCGGTACCGAATCCGGCAGAGGTTCCTGTATTATGGCTGGGCACCGCGGAGCGTATATCTGCCCTTGTAGAAATGAAAAATCCCGGAGTTTGGGTTATGGGCGACCTCTCTGATGATGACAGGGGAAACGGCATGGGCATCGTGATAGAATATGCAAACTATACGGGCAAACCACAATGGAAGACCCCGGCACCATTTAAATGGGATTATACAATTTTTGGGAAAGAGAATAGTCATAACCCTCCACCGGATGAAGTAATAAATATGATGTTTGCAAAACAAAACGGCGCAGACAACGGATTTAATCGCTGGACAATAAATGGCGTCCCTTTTAACATGAAGAATATGGCGCCCATGTTTCATTTGAGGGAAGGCAAACGCTACAGGTTGCACATGAGAAATGCTTCTGATGATATTCACCCGATGCACCTTCACCGGCACAGTTTCGAAATTGCAAAAATTGCGGGTAAGCCAACATCGGGTATTATAAAAGATGTTGCAATGTTAAACGGCTTCCAGGAAATGGATGTTGATTTTACTGCAGATAACCCGGGTTTGACTTTAATGCATTGCCACATGCAGCTTCACATGGACTTTGGTTTTATGGCTCTCTTTGATTACCTATAAAATAAATTCACTGATCATGCTATCTAAAATCATCCGTTCGGATAATGAAGCTTCTACCCTTATTATCCGGTTAATGGTGGGTGCAATATTCCTTTCGGAAGGCATTCAGAAATTTTTATATGCCGCTGCTTTAGGAGCAGGACGTTTCGCAAAAATAGGATTGCCCAATCCTGATTTTTTAGGACCGTTCGTTGGGTGTTTTGAAATAGTATGTGGCACACTGGTTTTAATAGGCCTGTTCACACGGCTTGCATCTATTCCATTACTTATCATTATGCTTGTTTCAATAGCCACAACAAAAGTCGAACTCTTGAGCGATAACGGCTTCTGGCCAATGTTGCACGAGAGTCGTACCGATTGGTCCATGCTTTTGGGAAGCATTTTCTTAATCATTAAAGGAGGCGGCAAATGGTCGGCAGATAAGCAAATAGAAAAACAAAAATGGAAATAATTATTTTATCAGCAGCCGCATTTATAATAGCTATACTCACTTTCTTTTCCGGCTTTGGGTTAGGAACATTACTCACTCCTGTGTTTATGATTTTCTTTCCGGCAGAGTTGGCCATTGCGCTGGTAGGAATAGTTCATTTTTTCAATAATATTCTTATTGCGGCAGTTGTTGGTAAAAATGCAGATAAAACCGTTTTGATTCGGTTTGGCATACCTGCCATACTTGCATCATTGGCAGGTGCCTGGCTCCTGGTGAATATTTCAAATCTCCCTGCCATATATTCCTATCCCATTGGTGAAAAAGTATTAGAAGTAACGCTGGTAAAATTTATCATTGCAATGTTGCTTATCGCTTTTGCACTATTCGGCATCATCCCGTCTTTAAAGTCTATCCGGTTTAGCAGAAACAAACTGCCAATTGGCGGTTTATTAAGTGGTTTCTTTGGCGGGCTTTCCGGCCTCCAGGGAGCATTAAGAAGCGCTTTTTTAATTAAATCAGGTTTGTCAAAAGAAGCTTTTATTGCGACTGCGGCAGTGTTGTCGGTTCTTGTAGACGTCACAAGACTTTCAGTGTACGCCACGCGTTTTTCACAAACCGGCTTCCATGAAAATTTGAGTTATGTTTTTGCTGCAACAGCTGCTGCAATAGCGGGTTCATTAATTGGTAAAAGAATTCTCAAAAAAATTACCCTGAAGTTTATACAGGTAACAGTAGCTGCTATGCTTTTTGTTATTGCCGCTGGCCTGGCTGCCGGACTTTTTTAATAATTTACCCTGGTAAATATACAAGAACGAAAATATGCAAAGGCGCTCTGGTATTCGATAAATCCAGCCGGAATTCAATGCGCCTGGCATCTTAGCCCCTCTTTAAATATTCGTACAATCCTAACCGTTAGACACCTCCCTGCGCTATTGTATCTCATGCCATGTATGCTTTTGGCAGTACTTTCAACCCGATTGATAAAATTGTTCAATTGAATGACGAAAAGATTTCTTTGTGTGAAAGGATGTTGAACTATAAAAGTGACATGATTGAAAAGCCTGAGGAATTGTTATTGAAAGGAGAATCTTAAGGTAGTGTCTGGGGATTGTGAAATGCCGGGTGAGAGCACTTGCCAGGAAGTTGGATTTGATGATAAGGATTAGTCATATAACATTTTTATATGTCCCGGGCCTAAGGCTCTTGTTTGTTTTTAGTTCCTGCCAACGGAATCAATTCCGTTGTTACAATATGTATCGAAACTACGCTCCTCATTTTTCATACCGTTGGCAATTGAATAATAAACTCAGTTCCTTCACCTTGTGTCGTCTTAACCTTTATCTCCCCGCCATGCGCTTTAATAATATCATAGCTCAAACTCAATCCTAATCCCGTTCCTTGTCCTGTTGGTTTGGTTGTAAAAAATGGCTGAAATATTTTATCAACAATTTTTTGTGGAATGCCGTTGCCGTTATCCACTACCGTTAGTATTACCTTATCGCCCTCTTTTTTGTGCTAACCGAAACTGTTGGTTCATACCTCATAGGATGTTCTTTCTTCTTTTCGTTTACAGCATAAAATGCATTGTTGTATAGGTTCAATAATACTCTTCCAATGTCCTGCGGAATGATATTTATTTTTCCAATGCTATTGTCAAAACTTGTATTCATTGCAGCATTGAAATCTTTATCCTTTGCTCTCAATCCGTGATAACTTAATCTCAAGTATTCATCACACAATGCATTGATATCAGTTGGTTCTTTTACACCTGTGCTTGACCGTGAGTGCTGCAGCATTCCTTTTACAATGGCATCGGCACGTTTGCCGTGATGATTTATTTTTTCTTCATTGGCTTCAATGTCATCAGCGATAATTTTTACTTCACTATAATTGCCTTTATCAATTTCTTCTTTCATTTCAGCAATCATCTCTTTATTTACTTCGGAAAAATTATTCACGAAGTTTAACGGGTTTTGTATTTCATGCGCAATGCCGGCGGTAAGTTCTCCAAGCGAAGCCATTTTTTCTGATTGGATGAGCTGCGCTTGTGTAGATTTAAGTTGATCTAAAGTTCCTTCCACATTTTTTTTC
Source organism: uncultured Chitinophagaceae bacterium (assembly GCA_963792025.1). Classification (GTDB taxonomy): domain Bacteria; phylum Bacteroidota; class Bacteroidia; order Chitinophagales; family Chitinophagaceae; genus Ginsengibacter. Next base: position 67,577 of record CAWBUS010000003.1, read on the forward strand.
TGTAATTCTATTTCTTCATTTTGTTTTTGGAGCAACGCATTGGCTTTTTGCCTGTGTTTATTATTCCGGTAGAGCAACAAAGTAATCAGGATAAATACGCCAATACCTGCAAGGAGTGCGAACGTTCTTATTTTTGTTTGAGTTTGGATTTTTTCTTCTTCTAATTCTTTAAGACGCATTAACTCACTAAAATCCTTGTTTTTGAATGCAAGGAGGTTTGTTCTTCCTGCATTATTCAGGCTATCTTTTATATCAGTGGCCAATTTTAAGTAGGCATAGGCGCTGTCTGGCTTATTGTGTGTTGCATAGATGGATGAAAACAGAAAATATGTAGCTGAAATACCCGACGGTACGCTCACATCATTAAAAGTTTCCAAAGCTTTTCTGGCATAGAACATAACTGAATCAGGCTTTTTGGTGGCCTGATATAAATTTGCAAGTGAAAGATAACCCCATGCCAATCCTGAAAGATTTTTCTGTTCTTCATTGGCTTTTACTGATTGTAAAAATGCATCCTTTGATCGGTCAAAATCTCCCTTTTTCTGATAAATATTACCAATGGACGATAAAACATTGCCTTTATATTTCTTAAAGACATCCGAGTGTGTATATAAGAAAAGCGCCTTCTGCTGAAAAATAAGCGCTGAGTCCAATTTACCAAGATCGAAGTAGACATCTCCGAGGCTCGAATTAGTTACTTCCAGCAAGGTAGTATCCAGGACAGACGATGCAAGCCTTCTTGCTTCAAAAAAATTTGAAATTTCATTACTTGTATCACCAGTAATCCCGTACAATCCCCCCATAGTACTATGAATCCAACCTAAAAGATTGAGTCTTGCATCTTTCGGGTTCGGGCTTCTTGATGTATTCCATGCATTATGTGTTAAATTCCAGGTATTCTTTTCGATGGAAGGTGTGCTGGCAATTTTTTGAGCCTCTAAAAACGACTCTAATGCCCTGGAGTAATTTCCTAACTGGCCCAATATATATCCCATTCCATTCAGCGCATCAGCTTCATATATTTTTAGATTCAGTTTTCTTGCAACGGGCAATTCCATTTCAAAATAAGCAAGGGCACTATCACGGTTTATCTCAGCATAATACCACCCCAGTTCATCATAAAGATTCATTCTGACAGAATCATTTGCCGAATTCTTCAGCTCCCGTTGCAAACTGTCCAGTTGAAACGGCTGTGTTTGTGCCTTAAGAACAACAGGAAACAATAGAAAGAAACCGATCTTTAAAAATAATTTCATTATGAGTTTTTTAAGCTATTGGTAATTCAATAACAAATTTACTTCCTTCCCCCTCCTTCGTTTCCACTCTTATTTCACCGCCATGTGCTTTAATAATATCATAGCTTAATGATAAACCCAACCCTGTTCCTTCACCCGTTGGCTTGGTTGTAAAAAATGGCTGAAATATTTTATCAACAATCTTTTGAGGAATGCCATTGCCATTATCCCTTACCGTTAGTTCAACAATATTATTTAATTTTTTTGTGGTTACAGAAATCGCGGGCTCATATCCGTTAGGTTTTTTCTTTGCTTTTTCACTCACTGCATAAAAGGCATTATTATAAAGGTTCAATAATACTCTTCCGATATCTTGTGGAACAATATTTATTTTACCAATGCTTCCATCAAAATCAGTTTTCATGGTTGCATTGAAATCTTTATCTTTTGCCCGAAGACCATGATAACTCAATCGTAAATACTCATCGCATAAAGCATTGATATCTGTTAGTTCTTTTATGCCAGATGTTTGTCTTGAATGTTGCAACATACCTTTTACAATGGCATCGGCACGCTTGCCATGATGATTGATTTTTTGTTCATTCTCTTCAACATCTTTCGCAATAGAACTCACTTCATCAAAATTTTTCCTTTGGATTTCCTCTCTCATTTCAGCCAGCATTTCTTTATTCACTTCAGAAAAATTATTCACGAAGTTTAACGGGTTTTGAATTTCATGGGCAATGCCCGCAGTGAGCTCTCCCAATGAAGCCATCTTCTCACTTTGTATTAGCTGCGCCTGGGTTGATTTTAAATCGGATAATGTTTTTTCTAAAATTTTATTTGCTTTTTGTTTTTGTTTGTTGTTGCGAAAAAAGATAAAAGCGATCACAAGAGCTATGGCTAATCCCGCAATTAAAGCATATTGTTTCAATTGGTTTTTGAAGTTAATTTTTGCTGCTTCAATTTCTTTTTGATGCTCCTCCTCCTGGTTAATTAACACTTGTATAGCTTGTATATTGCCTGCGCCAAACAAACTGTCTTTATATGCATAAGCCATTTTCAAATAGCTGAATGCTTCCGGTGGATTTTTTTGTTCATAGAGTTCTGACAAAAGCTCTGCCGCTTCAAGAATTGTTTTCTTTTGTGAAATGAATTCAGATTCTGCTAATCCTTTTTTTGCATAATAAATTGCAGAATCAGCTTGGTTTAAATCTTTATAAAATGATGCAATTTTATTGTATGCAGAGGCGGAGGCTCTTCGTTCATTACCTGCAATAGCCACCTGAAGTCCTTTCTGATAAAAATTTAATGCCTCATTATAATTTCCCGATTTAATTTTTACGTCCCCCAATGTTTCATAAACCAAAGGCTCCTGCCGGTTAATTTTGCTAAAAGCATCAGCGGCCTTTTGTTCACAAAAAACTGCAGAGTCTAATTTATTCATTTCGGTATAAACAATTCCCATATCTCTCCACGAATAGGCTAATCCTTCTGTATTATTGGTTGCTGAACAAATTGATATTGCGGTTTGCTGATAACTCAATGCTCTGCGATAATCTTTCAATACCGTATAAACCTCACCGATGGCATTTAGTGCGGGTGTGTTTAAATTCTCCTGTTTGCCTGACTGTGCAATTTGCAATGCCTTGAACGACATGTCGAGTGCCTTTGGCAAATTGCCTAATTGCTGCATTGTGATGCTCATGAATCCCAGTGAAAGTATTTCACCAGGCGTATAATTAATTTTTTCTGCTGATTGAAAAGCTTGTTCGCCATAAAACACTGATGAATCAGCATTTCCGAGACGATAGAAATAACACAACTGTATTTGAGTTTGAATGCGGCTGGTATCATCTTTAGAGGTTGCCAACTGATGATGTAAGCTATCTATAACTTCTGTGCTTTGCGCGGATACGATACAGCATTTTAAGAGCAGTAAAAAAGCCGTTAGAATAAAAGTCTTTTTCATCAATTATTTTTATGCAGGTAATTGAATAATAAACTCACTTCCTTCCCCTTCTTTTGTCTCCACCTTTATTTCACCCCCGTGCGCTTTTACAATATCATAGCTCAATGATCAATCCCAATCCTGTTCCTTCGCCTGTTGGCTTTGTTGTAAAGAACGGTTGGAAAATTTTATCAATTACTTTTTGTGGGATACCGTTGCCATTATCTTTTACCCGTACCTCCACTTTACCGTTAATCTTTTTTGTGCTGACTGAAACTGTGGGTTCATATGCGGAATCTGATGATTTCTTTTTTTCATTCACCGCATAAAAAGCATTAGTGATTAAATTAAGAATGACTCTTCCAATGTCCTGCGGGATGATGATGATATTCCCGATGGAATCGTCGTAATCGGTTTTCATAGTTGCGTTAAAAGCTTTGTCTTTTGCCCTTAATCCATGATAGGCCAGCCGTAAATATTCATCCGCTAATACATTAATGTCGGTTGGTTCTTTTATGCCGCTGCTGCTACGACTATGTTGTAACATCCCTTTTACAATATCACCAGCCCGCTTGCCATGATGATTTATCTTTTCAAGGTTTTGTTTTAAATCTTCTGCTATCTGCCTGGCATCTTCTAAATTGCCTTTTTCAATCTCATCATTCATTTCGTCTACCAGCTCAGTACTTACTTCACTAAAGTTGTTGACAAAGTTTAAGGGGTTTTGTATTTCATGTGCAATGCCCGCAGTAAGTTCTCCCAAAGAAGCCATTTTTTCTGATTGGATGAGTTGCGCCTGCGTGGCACGTAATTCAGTCAAAGCATCTTCGGCACGTCTTTTTTCAGTTTGCAGTTTTATCAAATCTTCTTCCGCCTGTACCGCATGCGCTTCCGCAACTTTTAAATCATTAAAACGGGTATAGGTAAGATTAAATACCGCTGCAAAACGTTCAATCAGTTGTACCGTTTCCTGGGGTTGCGGATCGGGTGAAGCGATGCCAATGAGGCCTTTTCCGAAATAGGCTATGTTCTGTACTCTTCGGTGCTGCGTATGTCCCACGGTGACAGGTACATGAATTTCTCCTGAGATATATGCAATATAATCGGCAAGCTCTTTGCCATCCATGTCGATAATGATCGATTTTTCCCGGAGTTTCCATCCATCGTACATCTTTTTAATAGATGCATTTCTATTACTGCTTAGGGTAAACCGGCTATTAATTTTACCGCCGTCTTCATCAGTGGCCCAGGCTTCAATATCTCCCGTATCATCATTTATAATACCGATGTATAAACGGTTGGGTGCAATACCTAAGTCAATTAATTGCCTGAAAAGTACCGAGGCTGTCTCCGCGAGTTCATCACTTTTTTGCATGGCTAATGTGCGGCTCCTTACCCTCTCCAAAGCGGCTTCTATTCTTGCCTCTTTTGCCTGCGCTTCTGCCTGTTTCAAATCGTTGAAGCGGGTATAAGACATATCAAACACTTTGCCGAGGCGGTGAAGTATCTCAAATTTTTCATCGGTAAGGCGTTCGCTACCCACAATTTCCAGTGCGCCAAAATTGTAGAACGACGCGGAATATACTACGCTTTCCGGGGCTTCCAGGGCTTTCTTTATAAGCGTAGGGAAACTGCCTACTTCATTAAAAAATTGCTCCTGGAAGATTTTCTTTTCTTCACCCTTCATTTCGTAAACCCAATTTTTATTTTTCTCTTTAAATGCATCTATTACCGATTTAAAGTAGGGATGGCGAAAAGGCTTTATGTAATAGGGCTCAGGCGGTTTGTTCAGTTCATTACTGGCCACCCACATTTCAGCCGTCAGTAATTCTGGATTGTTGATCCAGATGATACAACTTGTTAATGCAAATTCAAGCCTGTTCAATTCTGTAAATACAGTGGCCACGAGTTCTGCCAGTTCATCTGAATTTTGCATGGCCATGCTTCTGCTTCTCACTCTTTCCAATGCTGCTTCTATCTGTGCTTCCCTTGCCTGTGCTTCGGCTTTTTGCAGATCGAGAAAACGGGTATAGGTTTGGTCAAATACAGCAGCAAATCTTTTTTGTACGTCAACAATTTCAGCTGATACATTTTTATTGGAAGAAAAGGACAGCCATCCTTTTGAAAAGAAACTGATATTGACAATCCAGCGATCTTCAGGAAAATTTATTTTCGTTTCCAAAAAACTATTGCGCAGCGAATTATAATCTTTTAATTCCTGGCCTTCAAACTCCAATACTAATGATTTGTGTTTTGCTTTCCATGCGGTAACTGCTTTGACCATCAGATAAGGATCATCAATTGGCACATTAAGCGTATGGAGCAGATGACTGCCACCGATAGTTGTAGATAACTCAACAAATCCTGTCTCCTCATTAACTATGGCAATAGAATTTTGCATAGCGGTCTCACCCAGTTCTTTCAGTTGTTGAAAAAGCAAAGAAGATGTTTCCTGTAATTCGTAGCTTTTTTGCATAGCCATGGTACGGCTTCGCACCCGTTCCAAAGCGGCTTCAATCTTTGCTTCTCTTGCCTGTGCCTCTGCTTTCTGCAGATCAAGAAAACGGGTATAGGTTTGTTCGAAAACTTTTGCAAAACGCTTGAAAATATCATGTGCTTCGGGCACAGGTTCATACGTGATAAATACTAAATAACCCTGGGAAAAATAAGCGCAGTGTGTAACCTGGAATTTCGGCATTTCAAATCCTGAGTTTTCAAGATCGCCGAATATTTCTCCGGAACCCGGAAGGCTAAACATGTAACGATAAGTCTCTGCCAGTGATTCACCTTTTGATTCCCACACCAATAATTCATCTCCCCGTTTTCTTGCATCATAGATATTTATAAAGAAAGGATCTTCAGTAAGTGGTGTTCTGAAAGGTGGAGAGATGCCGCCATTAGCCAGGCTCATGTATTGCGTGACGGCTTTTTCGTCATTATCGAAAATATTAAATCCACAACCCCATGGCTGCATCCCTAATGCCTGAATTTGCTGAAACATATCAGCCGCAGCTTTATTCAGGTCGTCACTTTTTTGCATCGCCATTGTTCTGCTTCGCACTCTTTCCAGCGCCGCTTCTATCTGCGCTTCCCTTGCCTGCGCTTCCGCTTTTTGCAGGTCGAGGAACCGGGTATAGGTTTGCTGGAATACTTTTCCAAAACGCATCAACGTATTATTCTCTTCATCACTATTAGGCGTACCCGAGAAATTCTCAATGTATAAGCCAACATTATCAAACAACACGGTTGATACTGCAAGCCCGGGACAGTTTAAATAAAAATCTTTTGATGCTTCAGGTAACCCGGGAATATGGGATAAAAGCTCAGTATAAAATTTGTTCTTTTCCTCAAAATTTAAATGGGTTGCAAAGAAGTTTGCACCCTTCTCTTTTGCATCATTAAATTGACTTGCCCAGACAGAATCAAAATAAGGATGCGTTATTTTAGAAGGAATATCCTGCTCATCAGCAATCCAAAAATGCCAATCGCCCCGCGGTGTATAGTCAACGATAAAACCTGCATGATCAAGATTAATTTTTAATTGCCTGAATTGCTGGTAAACGATTTTTATTACTTCTTTAAGCTCTTCACTTTGTTGCATGCCCATCGAACGACTTCTCACCCTTTCCAATGCCGTTTCTATCTGTGCTTCTTTTGCCTGCGCCTCGGCTCTTTGCAAATCGAGAAAGCGTGTATAGGTTTGATCGAAGACATTTCCAAAACGCTTAAAAATATCATGTGATTCAGGCACAGGCTCATAAGTAATGAACAAAAGGAAGCCTTGTGAAAAGAAAGCAAGATGAAAGATTTGAAACGTTGGAAGCGAGCCGCCATCTGCTATAAATTGTTTCAGCATTTCACCTACAACAGGCAATTGCAGCATGTATTGGTAGTGTGATATAATTGCATCACCCCCAATTTCTTCCACATAAAATGTTTCTCCTCTTTTCCACGCATCGTAAAAATGAATAAAACAAGGATCATCTGTAACAGGCGCCCTAAAAGGCTTTTGAATGATGCCGGCACTGCTCATCCAAAGAGTGATGGCCTGGTGGTCATCATCCCAAATGCAATAACCTGCACTCCATGCCGGCATACCCAATGTTTGCATTTGCTGAAACAAGATATTGGCAGCATCAGGCAATTCATTACTGTGCTGCATAGACATTGTTCTTGCACGCACTCTTTCCAATGCTAATTGGATCTGGCTTTCTCTTGTTTGTGCTTCCGCTTTTTGTAAGTCCAAAAAACGCGTATAAGTCTGTTCAAAAACATTGGCAAAACGTTTGAGTAACCCGCTGGCAATTGGTTCCGGCGTCCCGGCTATCAGCAATAAATAACCCTGTTTGAAGATTGCTGCGTATTTATATTGTGTCTCCAGGATGACGTATTCGGATTCGTTCAGCTTTCTAAGTGTTTGTGGAGCGGTAGGCTGAGACATTAACCACTGATAATGCCTCTTGAGTTCTTCACCACCGAGGATCTGTTCATAGGTAAGTTCGCCTTTCAGGGAAGCTTCATAAATGCCACGGTGCCCTTCGTCTTCTTTAAATGGAAGTAAGAGTGGTGGAAGAATCTCGTCCAGCGTTCCATTGCTTGTCCACCCTTCCACCAAATCAGATTCTTTTTGCCATATATAGAATCCCGTTCTTGAAAAGGATAATCCTAAATGTTCTAACTGCTGAAAGAGAAGCAAAGCTGTTTCCGCCAATTCACCTGATTCATGCATGGCCATTGTTCTTGCACGAACCCGTTCTAATGCCAATTGAATTTGTGATTCCCTTGCCTGCGCTTCGGCTTTTTGAAGATCAAGAAAGCGTGTATATGCTCGCTCAAATTCAATAGCAAAGCGACTAAGAATTTTCTTTTCATCTTCGGGTAAGGTATTTTTTACCATCACACCAAAGCAACCGTATTTCATGAAGGCTTCAACATAATATAAACCATCACTGAAGTTTTCCGGTTTCAATTCTTCAACGCCTGCAATCAATTCACTCCATGCGTCAAAATAATCTTTCACTGATGGCGGCGGCACATGATAGGCAACAACAGGTTCATTGCTTTTCCAATCAATTAAACATTGTTTAGTTGCCGGTTCATTTCTATCTAACGGATAATCTATTGCCTTACTTTTAAATGAATTATTTTCTGCCCACGCCGCCCAGAATATATGCCGGTCTTTATCTTCATCCGGCAACCATAAAAATGAAAATGCTGATGGAATATTTAAATGCAGAACCTGTTCATGAAACACACGCAAGGTATCATCCAGTTCATTTGAATGCTGCATCATCATGCTTTGTGCACGGGCACGTTCTAATGCTAATTGTATTTGTGATTCTCTTGCCTGCGCTTCTGCTTTCAGTAAATCATTGAAACGGGTATAAGTGAGGTCAAAAACTTTTCCGAACCGTTCAAGAATATCGAGATTAATATCTGACAAGGGTTTATCACCTACCGTTTGCAGGCCGCCAAAATTGCTGAACGAGAATGAGACAACATATTTTTCCATGGCCCTTGATGCGGCCTTTGCTTCTTCCGGAACTTTCCTGAATTCAGTTTCATTAAATAAATATTCATCGTAAACTTTTTTCTCATTCCCCTCAACAACATAAATATATTTTGTTGCCTTTTCCTTATAGCCCTTCATCATGGCATCATGAAAAGGATAATTTTCAAACTTCATGTGATAGGATTCGGGGGCTTTATCAATATCGGGATTTGCCGCCCAAACAGTATTGGACAAGGAGGGAGCATCAATGATATTTATAATGCACCAGTTTAATGCAAAATCAAGTTTTGTGAGTTCTTTAAAAACGGTGTCAACCAAATCGGACAATTCACTAGAACTTTGCATAGCCATAGCCCGTGCCCTTACTCTTTCCAATCCCAGTTCTATTTGAGATTCCCTGGTTTGTGCTTCTGCTTTTTGTAAATCAAGAAAGCGGGTATACGTTTGTTCGAAAACGGAAGCAAATCTTTCCAGCAATCTTATGCTCTCATCAGAGCGCTCTTCATTCGATTGAACATTCAACAATCCTTTTGAAAAAAATGCAACATTTATAACTCTTCTTTTTTCGTTCGCATTTACAGCTGCCCCGCCTTTGCCGGCACGATAGGTCATAAACTCCAACAATTCTTTTCCACTCAAATCAATTACCAGCGATTTTCTATTTTCTTTCCACGCTGTATAAATTCTCCCTGTAACATTTGGTTCATCAATAGAAAATTTAAACACTTTATTGATAGCCTGTCCGTACATAGTAACCCAATACTTGATTACGTTTTCATCTTCATTAATTACGCCAATAGTTGCCTGGTCCGGATTTTCGCCCAACTCTTTGAATTGCTGAAAGAGAACGTACACGGCATCTGAAAGCTCATCACTTTTTTGCATAGCCATGGTTCTTGCACGAACTCTTTCTAATGCTAATTGAATTTGCGATTCTCTTGCCTGGGCTTCTGCTTTTTGGAGATCAAGGAAACGGGTATAGGTTTGCTCGAATACCTGGCTAAATCTTTTTATTATGCCGTTTTCTTCATCAGTATAAACGTGTTCTTTAAAATTTGCAATAAGTAATCCGGTTTGTTTTAAAATGGAAAATGAGTATGTAAGACTTGCAGCTTCAAAAATATTTTTCTTCCTTTCTTCTGTTATTAAAGTTCCGATGAGGGTATTCTTAATAGCATAATGGTAATACGCATCTTTTTCTTCTCTTGTTAAATAATCTGAAAGGAAGTTTTCATTTTTATTTCTCGTTTCAAATGTTCTTGTAAAAAGAGGGTTATCAAAATAAGGAACCCACATTTCTTTTACAAAAACCTGGTCCGGGGTGGCAACCCAGATATTAAAATCCTTAGAACCTTCTTTGAATATATTAATGGTACAAACATCAATATCCAGTTTCAGATTTTTTAATTGAGTGTACATTAATAAAATAACTTCTTCCAATTCTGTACTACTGTGCATCGCCATCGTTCTTGCACGAACTCTTTCTAATGCTAATTGAATTTGTGATTCTCTCGCCTGTGCCTCTGCATTGGTGATATCGGTGTAACGTTTATAAGCAAGGTCAAATACATTTCGAAACTTCTTCAGAATGTTTAATTGCTCCTGGCTTATTTTTTTAAAAGAGGAAATACCAACATTGCCCTGCTTAATTGAATAAAAATAATAGTATAATACATCAGCGTTGGTTATTCTCGTATCATCATATTCACCATTTTGCTGCCTGAATGCTTTCCATGCTTCCAGCTCTTTGCCTTCAACAATAAATTCTGTAAACGCATCTGTTGCGCTTTTCATTTGTTTTAGCGCCCGGTCAATTAATGTGTTTTTGTTGTAGGGAATTTTATTAATGTTGCCACCTGCAAAATCCGAGTAATCATAATCGATCATATATTTTTGCTCATCGTCAAAGATGCCGATCAATGCATTCCTGATATCAGCAAAGCCAAGTTGCCTGAATTCGTTGAATTGTATCTTACAAATATCAAGCAGGTCATCTGCTTTCATCATACCCATTGCAACAGCACGAACCTTTTCCAAAGCTGCTTCAATTTCAAGCTCATAGTTTTTATATTCCAGTTCTTTTGTGCGGCGTTTAATAGCATTACGCAGTTGTTTATTTTCGCTTGCAATTTTTTCTGCGGCTATCTGTTCTCCCTGTTCGGTTCTTGCGTCAGGCATGGACCCGTGCTGGTATATAATTTTCCAGCCGGTTGCTTTTTTACTAAACAAGGTAGATAAGCGGCCATGGTTATAGAAATGCCATTCGCCTTCAGCCAAAAAATAAAGATCGCTTAATTCTTCTACCATCACATTTGTATCATTAGGCAGCAGGGTTATTTTCCTGTTCCTGAAATCTGCTTTGCCGGAAATTTGTTCTGCCGTTGATGAATAAAAATGTACAGCGTCTTTTTTGTTGTCAAATACGTCAAACTCTGTTGAGCCAATAATATGGCAATCGTCATCGTCCAGCAGCGAAGCAAATGTTTGCATATCACCATTGAGATAGCTGTCCCAATATTGGTGATACAGTTTCAGAATTTCTTTTTCCAGTTTTTTTGTCAATCTCATTGATTAATTATTAATTGAATTGCCGACGTTGAATTATTGGTAAAGTAAGGTTGAAGTTTTTTATCTATTCTCATTTAATATAATTCAATTCTTTTAAAGTTGATAGGTCGGGTAGTTTTGTAAGGTGCGTTAAACGCAATGTAAAACAACCAGCAAAAGATTGATGGCCACAGGCAGGATGGATATCCTGAACAAAGCATCCTTTAAACGGGTAGCGTTATTATAAACTCACTTCCTTTACCTTCCTTCGTTTCCATCTTTACTTCTCCACCATGCGCTTTTATAATATCATAACTCAAACTCAATCCTAATCCTGTTCCTATTCCTGTGGGTTTGGTAGTAAAGAAAGGCTGAAAGATTTTATCTATAACCTTTTGATGGAATACCATTTCCGTTATCCTTAACCGTTAGTACAATGCACTAAATCCCCTGAAGGAGATTCTTACAGACTTTGTGATAACTGAAACCATTGGTTCATATAACCTTCCGGTTGTCTGTTTTTTCTTTTCAGTTTACGGCATAGAACGCATTATTATAAAAGATTGAATAATACTCTTCCAATGTCTTGTGAAATAATATTGATTTTACCAATGTGAATTATCAAAATCCGTGTTCATCGTTAGCATTGAAATCTTTGTCCTTTGCACGTAAGTCCGTGATAAGAGAGACCGAAGATATTCGTCTGCACAACGTGTTAATATCAGTCAACTCTTTTGCGCCTGAGCTTGACTTCGTGCTGTGTTGCAGCATGCTTTTTACTATTGCATCGGCACGCTTGCCGTGGAAAATAATTTATCTTTTCATTCGTCAGCAATATCATCTTGGCAATCGATTTGTAGCCTCTTCATATTTTCCCACTCCTTCAATTTCATCTTTCATTTCTGCGATTAATTCGTGAGTTCACTTCGGAAAAATTATTTACAAAATTTAAAGGGTTTTGAATTTCATGCGCAATGCCTGCAGTCAGTTCACCAAGGCTTGCCATCTTTTCGGATTGGACCAATTGCGACTGGGTTGATTTAAGGTCTTCAAGAGATTTCTTCAATTGTTCTGTACGATGTTCTACCTTCTTCTCAAGTAATACATTTTCCTTTTGCAATTTGCGGGAACGATATTGCACAATGCTGCCTACCACCAAACCAAATACAACGATATATAAAAGATAGGCCCACCATGTATTCCACCACGGCGGAAGAATCGTAAAACTAATTTCAGCGTGCTGGCTCCAGTTTCCATAAAGCCCACGGCTACAGACTTTAAATACATATTTACCCGCGGGAAGATCCCGGTAGTTCTTACTATATGCGTCGCTTATGGCAGGGCTCCATGTTTTATCAAAACCTTCCAGTATATAGCGGTAGCGGGTTTTATCCCTGTTACTCAATTGGGAGGCAGTAAACTGGAAGCTCAGGTAGTTTTGTTTGAAAGGTATTTTAAGATTTACCGGCAGGTTGTAATAGCCGCTAACACTATCCCAGCTTATGTTGTTCTTTTGCAGCCAGCCTGTGTCTGCGGGCAATTTTCCTTTTAAGTAGAAAGTGTCCTTATTGGCACTCCATACCGTATCACGTTCCGGTAAATGCCGGTCTCGCCAATTATTGTCGGTAAAATTTTCCAGCCTGTCAGAAATGGTAATGCCGTTAATATAGGTTGTTGTGACACTGCTGTCATTGCGGGGTATTTTAGTTATGGTAAGTGCTTTGTCTTCAATTCCCCACCATAACGTACTATCTGTGGCAAGAACTGCACCGGCATTAAAATTAGTATACATCAATCCCTGGCCCCGGCCGTAGGAGTTGATATCCCAGGCTGGTTGCCTTATGCCGGAAGCGGTATTGGCATCCCTGGGCGTAAAGACGGATAATCCATTACCTGAACCTACATAGATCTTGCCGTTGTTTTTGAATAAGGTATATATATCCGGGGCACAAAGTCCGTTAGCGGTGGTAATCCTCGTAATAGAGTTGTTCTGCTGGTCTGCAATAAACATTCCGTTCCAGCTTCCAATCCATATCCGTCCTTTTTCATCTCGTAACAAAGTAGCCACATTGTATTTGGCAACCTTCTCCCCGTCCATTAAATAGGAAATCGTTTTATCAACGGGGTTGATAATGTTTACTCCGCTGTCTGATGCTGCCCAAATCTGTCCCTTATTATCTTGCAGAAAATACCATATAATACTCCCGATGAGACCCGTCTTATTATTAATTAATGTAAATGAATTCTTTTCGGGGTCAAAAATCTCTATACCCTGGTTTAGGAAACTGCCTGTCCATATCCGGCCTGTATTATCCTGCATTATCGAGCCTGTCCTCGTATTCTGCAATCCCTGGGCCTTCGTGAAATAGGTAACTTTTCCCGTTGCCGGGTCAATTATATCAATACCGGTCCCTTGCGCCAACAAAAGGATTTCCCCATTTTTACCATGAATAAATTGTGGCGTTCGTCCAAATTTAAATAAGAAATCTTTTTCAAGAGATTGGATAGTTTGTTTTTTGGGATTATAGATATCGACGCCCTGACGGGAGCCGATCCAAATTCGGCGCTGGTCATCCTGCAGGAAACTCCATATATCCCTACCCGTTATACCGTCATCTTTTGTAAGATAAGCAGGCGCAAGCCCTTTTGTATCCACCAGGTTAAGGCCGCTATTAGTAGCGATCCATATTTGATTGCTGTTGTCTTCCAGGATAGTTATTATATTGTTATCAATTAATCCTTCCTGCGCATCAATGTGTTTAATTTTTTGTGTTGACTTTTCAAAAATATAAACGCCATTATCCGAAGCCATCCAAATATTGCCATCATTATTTTCGATAAAATGGTTGACAACACCTTTAATACCCTGTGCTGAACCCATGTGTTTAATCGTCCCTTCTTTTGGATCTATGATATCAACTCCCTCTGACGCAACTCCTACCCAAATTCTTTTTTCCTTATCCATAAACAAACCTGTTATGGTATCAGAGAGCAAACCTGCAGATTTGTTAAGGAAATGAACGGTAGGGGATTTGGGATTTATTACGGCGAGGCCATTTGATGATCCGACCCATATATTGTTATCATTGTCTTCGATTATTTGTTGGGCATTTCCATTAGCAACCCCGTGCAAAACGGGCAGATGCCGGAAAGTTAAGTTTTGCGGATCGATGATATAAATCCCATTGCGGATGCTACCCGTCCATAACAAACCTTTACTATCCATGATCATTTCATGATCATCATTGAATGCAAAAACAGCAGGATCAAAATAAAAATGGCTGACAGTTCCCGCTTTTGGATCAAGTATATAAAATCCCTTTAGATCAGTTTTTATCCATATCCTTCCCAATTTGTCTTCAGTTAATGAATATACCGTGGCAACAGACCCGATAAATATATTTTCGATAAATGAATATTGTTCGAGGTAAGCCCCATTAAAACGGCACAAACCTTTATCAGTTGCAATCCACATCATTCCATGACTGTCCTGCATGATAGCGGTGACAAATGAGCCGGGCAATCCCTGGTCCTCATTAAAGTCAAAGATGCCCAGGGCAGCATTCTTCCTTAATTTCGGTAGGCCTGCTTTAATAATTACCGGCGGTTCAAGTATGGAGGTCTCTATTGGTAAATGCGTTGCCGGAAAATTATTAATATTTATTGTAGTGTCCGGCAGATTATTGATGTTGAATTTGGTTTCATGCATTGGTTGATCCAATGGCCGGAAACCATCTGGGTAAAATGGCCTGGAAGGAAGCTGGTCGAAATTTATCTTTTTTACGTCTGGCGGCTTAATACTATCGGGGCTGGTTGTTACCCAATCAATTTTTTTTGGTGTGCTGAATTTCAGCGGACTCGTTACGGGCAGTGCAAATTCAGGCTCATCTGCAGGAAAAGGAACGGAATGTGGAGTATGGTTGCATGATGTAATTGCCAACAGGGTGGTTGCAATTAAAAAAACTTGCTGTTTAATGTTAATCCTTGTTATCATAATTGAATTTAAGTATTGTGTTTTGATGGAATGAAATAAAAAAATCGGTCAGGCCACAGGTAATTGAATAATAAACTCTGTTCCTTCACCTTCTTTCGTCTCCACTTTTATTTCCCCGCCATGTGCTTTTAATAATATCATAGCTCAAACTCAATCCCAATCCCGTTCCCTGCCCTGTTGGTTTGGTGGTAAAGAAGGGTTGAAATATTTTATCAACTACTTTTTGTGGAATGCCGTTGCCGTTATCTGCTTACTGTTATTTCTACTTTTCCATTTATCTTTTTTGTACTCACCGAAACTGTTGGTTCGATAGCTGTTGTCACCGACTGAGCCTGTCGAAGCTTCTTCTTTTCAGTTGACAGCATAAAAAGCATTGTTGTATAAATTGAGCAACACTCTTCCAATATCCTGCGGAATGATATTTATTTTACCAATTGATTTCATCAAAATCAGTTTTCATTTCAGCATTAAAATTTTTGTCTTTTGCTCGAAGACCATGATAGCTTAATCGTAAATATTCATCTGCCAAGTGTATTGATATCTGTTGGTTCTTTTATACCTGTGCTTGTGCGTGAATGTTGCAACATTCCTTTTACAATAGCTATCTGCACGTTTGCCATGATGATTATATTTTTTCTCTATTTTCTTTTATATCATTTGCAATTGCTTTTATCTTCATCAATATTCCTTTTTCCATTTCATTTTCATTTCTTCAACCAATTCTTTATTCACTTCAGAAAAATTATTGACGAAGTTTAAAGGGTTTTGAATTTCGTGCGCAATGCCTGCAGTGAGCTCTCCGAGGGAAGCCATTTTTTCTGATTGGATGAGTTGAGATTGTGTGGATTTTAAATCATTATATGCTTTCTCAATTTTAAGCTTTGCTTTTTGTTTTTGCCGGTTACTTCCATAAAAAACAATAGCAAGCAATATAAAAACGGCTATGCCGGCCAATAAAAAATAGGTTCTTATACGATCTAGACTTTGTATTTTTTCAGACTCTAATTTTTGAATCTTTTGCTGCTCATTAAAGCCAACGTTCTGAAAAGCGAGCAGATTTTTTTTCTCGATGTTATTAAGACTATCATTTAAGGAATTTGCTGATCTTAAGTATGCAAAAGCGCTGTCTGTTTTATGCTGAAGATTATAAGTTGAAGAAAGCAAACTATAGGCGTCTGCGACTCCATCCGGTCTTTGAATTTTTTCATAGGTTTCAGCTGCTTTTTTCGCAGTATATAAGGCTGAATCTAATTCTCCCTGAGTAGCGTATAACCCGGACAAATTGAGATAAGAATCACCCAGGTTTGAAAGATTGTTTACGTGTTGATTTATTTGCATTGCTTTCTCAAATGCGTTAACAGCCAATGCAGGTTGTTTGGTTTTTTCATAAATCTTACCCAGCGTATTAAAGGGCACTGCTCCGTATTTACCCCCATCATACTTAATAAGAGGTTCTGCTTTTTTTTCATAAAATAATGCGGAATCCAATTTGCCATTACGCATGTAAAAGTTGGCAAGACTGTTATAAACATAGGTAAGCAAGTCATCATTATGAATTGATTCGGCAATGCTTTTTGCCTTTTGATAACCGGAAATTTCCTGGACGGAATCATGTGTATATTGATAAAGGGGTCCAATATCGTTGTAAATCCAACCAAGCCATGAAAGTCGCTTTTTTCTCGGCGTCTCATTTTTGCCGGTATGCAAGATATTTTTTTCGCTGGCGGGATCTTCCGCAATTTTTTTTGCCTGTAAAAAGGTGGCAAGCGACGCCGGGTAATTCCGCCTTGTTGACAAAATATAAGCTTTCATGTCCAGTTCACTCAACTCCTCTATTTTTAATGAAAGTTTATCTGCCAGCACAGCGGCCTGGCTATAATAATATAGTGCACTATCTGAATTATATTCAGTAAAGGCGAATGCCAGGTAATCGTTTACATTCATCCGCGTTGTATCGTTGTCCGCACGAATTAAGGCTTGATGAAGACTATCTATTTTTTTTTGTTGGTTTTGAGCAGTTGTAATCGCCGGCAGCAATAATAGCAGTAATAATTTTAATATAGTTTTCATGCGCTTATTTTTTTAAAAGGCAATTGAATAACAAATGTCGATTTTTCATTTTCTTTACTTTCCACCTTTATTTCCCCACCGTGTGCTTTTATAATATCATAACTCAAGCTCAATCCCAAGCCCGTCCCCTGCCCCGTTGGTTTTGTTGTAAAAAAAGGCTGAAAGATTTTTTCTTTTATTGATGATGGAATACCGTTGCCGTTATCACTAACGGTAATCAACACACTATTTCCAGATTTCTTCGTCTTTACTGAAACGATTGGTTCATATAAACTAAGTTTCTGCTTTTTTTCGTTTACTGCATAAAAGGCATTGTTATATAAATTCAACAAGACTCTTCCGATATCCTGCGGTACGATGTTTATTTTTCCAATGTCATTGTCAAAATCTGTTTTGATTTCAGTATTGAAACTTTTGTCCTTCGCTCTTAGTCCATGATAACTTAACCGCAGATATTCATCACACAATGCATTGATATCAGTTGGTTCTTTTACACCTGTGCTTGACCGTGAGTGTTGCAGCATTCCTTTTACTATGGCATCGGCACGCTTACCGTGGTGGTTTATTTTTTCTTCGTTAGCTATAACATCTTTTGCAATTGATTTTGCATCATCATAATTCCCTCTGTCAATTTCTTCATTTAATTCAACAAGCATTTCTTTATTCACTTCCGAAAAATTGTTCACGAAGTTTAACGGGTTTTGAATCTCATGTGCAATGCCTGCAGTAAGTTCTCCCATTGAAGCCATTTTTTCTGATTGGATGAGTTGGGCCTGGGTGGATTTGAGTTCTGCTAATGTGTTTTCAACTTTTCCTTTTTGAGATTGCAGTAAAATATTTGCTTTCTTTTTTTGCAAGTTATTTCTGTAAAGAATAAATGCAATTAAAAGCATGATAGCCAAACCACCGATAAATCCATATTGCTTCAAACGGTTTACCTTTTCTAATTGCTCGTCCTGTATCTGCTGTTGCCGCTGTTGTTCCTCGGCCAATGTTTTTTGAAGATCCTGCACTTTTTTTGCACCATACATACTTTCGTTTACACTGTCGTAAATTTTCCGGTAATGAAGCGCTTCTCCCACATTCAATTGTTCGTATTCTTCTGCCAACAATTTACTGTTCTTGTATATTCCCAAACCATATGCAATTGAATTGGCTGCCCCAAGACCTTTATTTGCATAATAAATGGCAGAATCGGCTTCTTGTGTTGTTTTAAAAAAACCTGATATGGTAGCACAGGCCTCAGCTTCTGTAAGATTATCACCGTTTGCAATTGCTCCGGCAATACCTTCCCTGGCATAATTAAATGAAGTTCTATGATCACCTCGCCTGAACAAACAGTCGCCCAGGTTATATAAAGCAACAGGATGCCAGAATTTATCATTTAATGTTGCATCATAATATTGTGACAAGTAAGTATAAGCCGAATCCAAATCGAATTCAAGATAAGCCTGCCCAATGTTTAAGTTGTTGAACAACATCCATTCGCCGACCTGATGTTGATTGATTATTGTCTTAAACAAGTCCTGGGACTTTTTTTCAAAGCTTACTGTTTTTGAATAATCTCCCAGAAACCAATTTGCGTTTCCGATGAATCCATAACATGCTGCTGTTTCAAAAACATAATGCCGTCCTTCAGCAATTTCGAGTCCCTGGTACAGGTATTCAAGTGATTTTGGATAATCCCCCTCGACCTGGAGACCATTCCCAAAAGCTATTAATACGCTAACTTCCCCTCTTAAAAAATATATCTGTCGTGCTAATTCCAGCGCCTTATTTCCATACAGGTTACCGGTGTCATTATTGAAACTGAAATATGAGTTGGCCAGATCTGCCATAATCAGAACACGGCTGGTATCGTCTTTGGCGATGACCAGTTCATGTTTCAAACTATCCCTTAGCTGGTCTGTTCCGCCCACCTGCGAAAAGGTAGTGCCACAAAAAAATAATAGCAGCATTGTTATGGTAAACGCCTTTGTCATTTCGGCTTATTAAATTGGTAATTGAATAATAAATTCGCTTCCTTCACCCTCCTTCGTCTCTACTTTTATTTCACCGCCATGGGCTTTAATAATATCATAGCTTAAACTCAAACCCAGCCCTGTTCCTACTCCTGTCGGTTTGGTGGTGAAGAAGGGTTGAAAGATTTTATCAACTACTTTTTGTGGAATGCCATTACCGTTATCTTTTACTCTTACCTCCACATTACCATTAATCTTTTTTGTAGTTACTGCAACTGTTGGTTCATAGCTGTTGTCATCCTGAGGTTGTCGAAGCGTCTTCTTTTCAGTAACAGCATAAAAAGCATTGTTGTATAAATTGAGCAGTACTCTCCCAATATCCTGGGGAATGATATTTATTTTAACAATGCTTTCATCAAAATCAGTTTTAATCATTGCATTAAAGTCTTTGTCTTTTGCACGCAACCCATGATAAGACAATCGCAAATATTCATCGCATAAAGCATTAATATCGGTTGGCTCTTTTACACCTGTGCTTGACCGTGAGTGTTGTAGCATTCCTTTTACAATGGCATCGGCACGTTTGCCGTGATGGTTAATTTTTTCTTCATTTGCGCTTATATCATTCGCAATAGCAATAACCTCATTATTATTTCCTGATTTTGCTTCTTCTTTTAATTCCTCAA
The DNA here is from genome assembly GCA_963792025.1 of uncultured Chitinophagaceae bacterium. GTDB lineage: Bacteria > Bacteroidota > Bacteroidia > Chitinophagales > Chitinophagaceae > Ginsengibacter. The sequence continues at coordinate 87,533 of CAWBUS010000003.1, forward strand.
TAAGTTCTTTATTCACCTCCGAAAAATTATTCACGAAGTTTAAAGGGTTTTGAATTTCATGTGCAATGCCTGCAGTGAGTTCGCCAAGAGAAGCCATTTTTTCTGATTGGATGAGCTGGGATTGGGTGGATTTGAGTTCTGCCAGGGTATTTTCTACCTTTTCTTTCTGATGTTGTAGCAAAATATTTGCTTTCTTTTTATGTTGATTATTTCTATACAGAAGAAATGCAATCAAAAGAATAATGCCTGCTCCAGCCAATAAGCCATATTGTATTAACCGGTTTCTATATTCAATCGCTGCCGCTTCCACTTTTTTCTGATGCTCCTGTTCATCTGAAAGCGCCTTTTGCAGCCCTTTTACTTTGTCCGGCCCATAATAAATATCATTTGTTGAATCATATACTTTGCGATAATAGAGTGCTTTACTGATATCTTTTGATTCATAGAGTTCAGCCAGCATCCTGCCATTATACAACATTGGGGATTTATATCCAATGGATTCTGCCTCGGCTAGCCCTCTTTTTGCATAATATATACCGGAATCGGGCATATTCATCTCACGGAAGCATTCTGCAATAAACCTGCATGCATCGCCGAGTGAATAGTGATCGTTAGCTTTTTGAAACAGATCAATACTTTGCCGCAAGTAATTAAGGCCCTCATTCTTTTTGCCCAAACGAAACTGCAAATCGCCAAAAAACATCAATATCGGGGGGCGTGAATAATCATCGCTCGAAGTTTCATTATAAAGTTTTTGCAGATAGGTAAAAGAAGAATCGAGCTGATTGTTCAGCATAAAAACTGCCCCGAGGTCCTGTTCTGTACTAATTCGCTGGGCGGTTGCTTCGGGTTGATTTTTAATTCCTTTGTTTATCAGTTCCGCCTGCTGAAAATAACTGATTGCCCTGGGAAAATCATTAAGGTCCCAAAATATATCTCCAATATTGGATAGGCAGATGGATTTTTCAAGAAGTAATTTATTTTTTTCAGCAATGGCTAATCCCTGAAAATTCTGTTCCAGCGCCTCTGGCAAATCACCTTTTGTATCAAATCCAGTACCCAGGCTGATCAAAGCTCTTACCTCACCCCTTGGGAAATTGATTTGTTGCGACAACTCAATGGCTTTACGGGCGATTGCAACGACTGAATCACTATTAATCTCTGTATACGCACCAGATAATTCCGACATGATCAGTGCACGGCTCGTATCATCTTTTGTAAACGACAACAGGCTTGTTAAGCTGTCTATCTGGTTTTTCTGTGCTAAGCCAGCAGATGAGGACAAAGCCAGAAGAATAAAAAATGTGAACGTCTTTATCATTGACTATTAAATTGGTAATTGAATTATAAACTCACTCCCTTCCCCCACGTTAGTTTCCACCTTCAACTCCCCCCCATGCGCTTTTACAATATCATAACTCAAACTCAATCCTAATCCGGTTCCTTCGCCTGTTGGTTTTGTTGTAAAGAATGGTTGAAATATCTTATCTATTACTTTTTGCGGAATGCCATTACCGTTATCTCTAACGGTAACCAATACACTATTTCCGGTCTTTTTTGTACTTACGGAAACAGTTGGTTCGTAAGCCTCCAGACCTGCCAGGTCTTTGGTCAACAGTTTTTGTTTTTCATTTACCGCATAGAAAGCGTTATTGTATAAATTCAATAGCACTCTTCCAATATCCTGAGGAATGATATTTATTTTTCCAATCGAATTGTCAAAATCGGTTTTCATGGTTGCATTGAAATCTTTATCCTTTGCCCTTAATCCGTGATAACTTAATCTCAAATATTCATCTGCTAATGCATTGATATCTGTTGATTCTTTTATGCCTGTGCTTGACCGTGAGTGTTGTAACATTCCTTTTACAATGGCATCGGCACGTTTGCCGTGATGATTTATTTTTTCTTCGTTGCTGATAACATCATCTGCTATTGCGTTGGCATCATCAACATTTCCTTTCTTCATTTCACCCTTCATTTCTTCAAGCAGTTCCTTATTTACATCAGAAAAATTATTTACAAAATTTAAAGGGTTTTGAATTTCATGGGCAATGCCGGCAGTAAGTTCACCGAGTGAGGCCATTTTTTCGGATTGTATTAATTGAGCTTGCGTTGATTTTAATTCATGATATGCTTTCTCAATTTCTTTTGCATGCTCCAGTTCCCGCTCTTTTGTTTTTGCTTTTTCTTTTTCCAGTATCCTGTTCCGGATCATCCTGTTGGCAATAAAGGCTGCAACAAGGAACATCAATGCGTAAAAACCATAAGCCCACCACGTTCTGTACCATGGAGGTAACACTTTGAAAGTGTAGCTTGCTTCACCCCACACGTTAAACGGATTTACTGCTTTTACTTTAAAAGTATAAGTACCTTCGCTCATGTTTCCAAAGCTCGCGCTGCTTCTGTTGCTTAGCGGGCTCCAGGTTTTATCATATCCTTCCAGTATGTATTGATATTTCATGCGGTTATCGAAACCGGGTTCGATAGCAGCAAAATCTATCCTGATATTATTCAATTTGTAGGGAAGAATAAGATTTTGTGGAATAGGATAAAATGGAGCCACACTTTTAAATTGTAAACCGTGAAATTCCTGCACCATTTGCTTTGATTCCTGCGCAGACAATACTTTTCCGAACGTAGTAACCATTTCGTTGAGAATAGCGAGGCTGTCTGAGGCATTGATAATTTTTTTATTTTTATCCAATAAATTCCAGCAAATATTTTCATTGTTGACAGCAATGTTTTGCAATTGAACCTGGAAAGGTTTATTGACTGGTTTTATTTTGTTATAGTCGAACCGAAAGAGCTTACCATCGCCTGTGCCTCCCCAAACAACTCCTTTGTTATCTACAAACAAAGAAAAATTGAATGAAAAATCTTTTATATCATAACCGTTTGTGTGGTTGAAGTTTTCGAAGCGAACAGCATTTCCGTTATTTTTCGGGAGATCATTTTCATCAATCATTGAAAGGCCGGAGTTAGTTCCAAACCATAGACGTTGATTAATTTTATCTTCCCGTATCGAAAAAATCGTATTATCTCCCATGCCCTGGGTAGTGCTATAAACAGTGAGTGAATCATTATGAATTTTGCAAAGCCCTTTACCATAAGTTCCTATCCAGATATTGCCCATTTGATCTTCTCTTAATCCCGGCATTTCGGGACAAGGCATGCCGGTTTCAAAAGTATAATTCATCACTGTTTTTTCGTTCCACTTATCCAGTCCATAACCGCTGAACCACATATTTCCTTTTTGATCCTGTATGACTGATAAAGTTTGATTGCTGAATAATCCCTGTTTGCTGGTATAGTTAGTAAAACTTTTTCCATCATATTTGAAAAGACCGCCCCAGGAACTAAACCATAAATTTCCTTCCCTGTCTTCAATGCTATTCCATATTTCAGAATAGGAAGGCAAGCCCTGCGCAGAAGAAAAATTGGTAAAAGTTTTCCCATCATACTTACTGATAGCACCCATACATCCAAACCAAATATTACCTGTTTTATCCTGTAGGATACTGTAAACATCATTATCAGCAAGCCCCTGTTTTGTAGTGTAATTCATAAAATTTTTTCCGTCGTATTCGGATACTCCACCGTCTTTGGTTCCGAACCAAAAATTTCCTTTATTATCCTGGGTAATTGCATTTACCTGCGTGCCTGTAAGGCCAAGTGATGCAGCGTATTTGGTTAAAAAGTTGCGATTGTATTTGCAAATACCGCCACGACCGGTGCCGAGCCAGATATTTCCTGTCGGGTCTTCAGTAATAGTTATGATATTGTTATCAGAAAGCCCGTTGGCTTTGGTATAATTTGTAAAACCAGGCTGGCCGCCATTTTCATGAAGTTCATATTTGCTCAAACCGTGCTGCGTACCAACCCAGATGGTCCCGGAGGAATCTGCAGTAATGACGTTGATCTTGTTGTTTACCAGTCCCTGCTGAGTGGTCAAATTGATAAAATTTTCTCCATTGAATTTACTTATCCCGCTATCTGTTCCAAACCACATATTGCCATCTTTATCTTTTTCTATACAATTAATATTATTATTAATTAATCCATTCGCTTTGGTATAGTTGATGAAAATTTTTCCGTTGAATTTACTTACGCCACTATCTGTTCCGAACCAAAAATTCCCCGCATTATCTTCTGTGACGGAAAGGACGGTATTATGAATCAATCCATTTGAAGAAGCCAAATGGGCAATGTTTGTTAGTTTGTTATTTACACCCAATTTGTATTCATAAATTCCATCAGAATACGTTGGAATCCAAATATTTCCTTCTTTATCCGCATACATGCAATTTGCATTATCATCATTAAGGTTGGGAATAGAAACACGGACTAACTTTGAACCATCGTATTTGTAAAGCAAATCATCAGTATTGTCATTACCGGAATTAGTCCAAAGATTTCCTGCAGTATCCTGAACCATACTGTAAACACCAGGATCAAGCCCATTTACAGCGCCAAATGTGGTAAACTTTTTACCATCATACCTGCTCAATCCGCCAACTGAACCAAACCAGAGGTTTCCTTTTTTATCAATCAAAGAACAAGTTACACCATCAAGCGCCAGCCCGTCTGATGTAGTATAATAAGTAAAATCCGGATCGCCCAATCCATCGGCATTAGGATTGGGGATGATGGTTGGCTTGCCCGCCGGAACAATTTTTGGCGCTTGGGCTCCCTGGAAATAAATTATGTTTGGCGGTTGGCGCATGGTGTTTACCACGCCCGCTAATTTTTTTGCTGATAATTTGCTTGCAGGCTGCTTTTGCTGCTGATGCTGGTTGCATGCCACCAGCATTGCTGAAAATAAAATGCTAAATAAAAAATGAATTTTCATTTCGGGTTTTAAGTTAATGGTAATTGAATAATGAACTCACTCCCTTCCCCTTCTTTTGTTTCAACTTTTATATCGAATTATAAATCTTATACTCATATTTTTCTTTGATACTTCTCCGTTTTTATGTACCAGTCATTTGCTTTCTATAATTGATTTAATTTTCTTCTGCAGCAGTTTTTTATCCGGCAGGTACAACTGGTATTTCGATACAAATATTTTATTTGAAATCTCGCCCATGGCATATTCCACCATTATTTCATCTTTTTCCGCAGAAAGAATAATCCCGATTGGTTCATTGTCGCCTTCCACATTTTCTTCAGCTTTAAAATAATTGAGGTACAAATTCATTTGTCCAATATCTCCATGATTCACTTTTTTTGTTTTGAGATCAATCAGCACAAAGCATTTTAAAATACGGTGATAAAACACGAGATCAACTGAATAGTGTTTGTTACGGAGTGAGATCCTGAATTGCCGGGCTATAAATGCAAAGCCTTTACCCAGTTCCAATAAAAATTGCTGCAGGTTATCAATTATTTTTTGTTCAAGATGTTTCTCTGTCATCCTGTGGCTCTGTGGAATTTTTAAAAAGTCAAGTATGTATGGATCTTTTACAGCTTCGTGCGCATGGGAAATGATATTGCCTTTTTGTGAAAGTTGCAGTACAGCTTTTTTATCCTTGCTCAAAGCAAGTCGTTCAAACAAAGCGGAGTTAATTTGCCTGTCTAATTCCCTTACCGACAGACTTTCATTGATTGCCTGGTTTTCATAAAATTTTCTTTCTGCTTCATCCGTAATACTTATAAGAGAAATGTAATGGCTCCAGCTTAATTTGGCAGACACTGTCTGCCATTTTGAAAAAGCCAGGTAAAATCTGCGCATATCAAGAATATTCCGTCTGCCAAATCCTTTGCCATATCGCAGCTTTAAATCTTTGGAAAGCCTTGACAGCAGGTCAGTTCCATACTCTGCCCGCTCATTACCCTGCTGTTCAAATTCTATAATGTGTCTGCCAATTTCCCAGTTCGCCTTCACCAGTTGCGTATTAACAGCTTTAACTGCATTTTGCCTGGCAGTTTCAATAGCAAGGCCAATATCTGCCAAAAGTCTTTTATAGTTTGGTTTGGTTTTTATTGATTTCATTTACTTAAAACAATTAAATTATTTATTGTGGAATCGAAATTATAAATGTACTTCCCACTCCTTCTTTACTTTCCACTTTTATTTTTCCACCATGTGCCTTAATAATATCGTAACTCAAACTCAAACCCAATCCTGTGCCCTGTCCTGTTGGTTTTGTAGTAAAGAAGGGTTGAAAGATTTTGTCTAAAACTTTTTGCGGTATTCCGTTGCCGTTGTCAGCAACTTTAATTTCAACTGTAGTATCATTTTGCTTCGTACTAACGGTAACCGTTGGTTCGTAAGATTGTCCTTCCGGGCCTGTAGAAGCGTTTTTCTTTTCGGTTACAGCATAAAATGCATTGGTAATTAAATTCAAAACCACTCTTCCGATATCCTGCGGAATGATATTTACTTTTTTCAACCCTGCTTCAAAATCTGTTTTCACCGTTGCATTAAATGATTTGTCTTTTGCACGAAGGCCGTGGTATGTGAGACGTAAATATTCATCTGCCAACGCATTAATATCTGTGGGCTCTTTTACACCTGTGCTTGACCGTGAGTGTTGCAACATTCCTTTTACAATAGCATCGGCACGCTTACCGTGATGATTTATTTTTTCTTCATTGCCGGTAACATCTTTTGCAAGAAGTTTTACTTCTTCAAAATTTCCTTTTTCAATTTCTTCCGTCATTTCTGCAAGCAATTCCTGGTTCACTTCAGAAAAATTATTCACGAAGTTTAGCGGGTTTTGAATTTCATGAGCTATGCCTGCAGTGAGTTCGCCCAGCGAAGCCATCTTTTCAGATTGGATCAATTGTGTTTGCGTGGCCTTCAATTCGGTGAGTGTTACTTCAATACTTTGTTTTGCTTTTTCCAGTTTTGTAAAATCTTCATAACGGGCATAGGCAATCGAAAATGCTTCTGCCAGCGATTTAACCAAATCAATTGCATCATCGGTAAGCAAAGCGGTGTTGCCAACATACAGCATTCCCTGCGTGAAGGGAACAAAATGCAGTTGTAACGACTCTGGTGGCTTTGCGGCGCCCTGGTACGTTTCAGGGTTTTGCACCTGTCCCTGTTCTATCATTGATTGCATCCAATGGATAAAGTCTTCTTTGGTCCAATGCTCTGTATAGACAAGCCCTTTGCGCCAATATTCGACTGAATTGGCGGTAAGTGTATTGGATTGCAGTGGTAAATTCATAACAGCCAGTGAATGGCCATCGGGCGAGGATAAATAAATATGCGCTTCTGCCTTTACTTCATCAATAATAAGAACCCCGCAGCGGATGAAGGGTACCCCAAGCATCGTGAGCTCATGCCAGATCAACGGCGTTATACGATCCAAATCTTCAGTCGAACGCATGCTGGCAATCTGCCCCCGAACACGGTCGAGGGATGCCTGCCGGATGGCTTCTCTTGCCTGTGCTTCTGCCTTTTGCAGGTCGAGAAAACGGGTATAGGTTTGGTCAAAAACTGCAGCAAATCTTTTGAACACACCGTTAAATTCAGGACAAGGTGCCAATGAAATGAAAAGCAAATTGCCATGCGAAAAGTTAGCCAGGTGATGTATTTGTGTTTCGGGCAAATCAAAACCCACACTTATTGCGTAGTCGAAATATGCCTTAAAAGCGGGGATCGTTTTAAGATATTTATAATGCTCCTGCATTCTTTCTCCACGTAGTTCCAAAACAAAAAATGATTCGCCTTTTTCTTTTGACTCAACATAGCGGATAAAATTAGCATCTTCAGTCAGCGGGATATTTGGAACACCGTTAATGATACTCCCATCCTGGGTACTCATCCAGGAAGTGAATTCCTTATCATCTTTTTCCCAGATATTATAACCGCAACTATAAGCAGGTACTCCTAATGCTTTTACCTGCTGAAATAATAATGCGGCCGCATCTTTCAGCTCATCACTCTTTTGCATTGCCATTGTTCTTGCACGAACTCTTTCCAATGCTAATTGAATTTGAGATTCTCTTGCCTGCGCTTCTGCTTTTTGCAGATCCATAAAACGCACATAGGCTTGTTCAAAAACTTTTGAAAAGCGAATCAATATTGCTTTATCAGCTTCGGTGGGCAACACGCCGGTATGCGAGGGGATTAATATGGCGGAATTTTTTTGCCATGCAAAAGAGAGCGAATGTTTGTCGTTCTGAAATATCCATTGTTTAAATGCTTCCGGGAAATGCTTATAATCTGAATGTTCAAAAGCATACTCAAAAAAGCTGTTCTTTTCCTCAACTGAAAAGGCTCTTGAAAAATACTCATCGCCGTTTTCCTTCGATTGCCAGGCAGCGTTAAAAATGGGATGATCAAAATAAGGTAACAGGTAACTGCCTGCCATGCTAAAGTCAGGAGAAACAATCCAGTGCAACACATTTTTTGAATCATGAAAATAGGTGCAAAGAATAACACCGTTGGCATCCAGTACCACACCCAGGTCTTGCAATTTTTCAACGATTACTTTAACTACCTCTCCCAGTTCATTGGTAGTATGCATGGCCAGTGAACGGCTTCTCACTCTTTCCAATGCCGCTTCTATCTGCGCTTCTCTGGCCTGTGCTTCTGCTTTTTGCAGATCAAGAAAACGGGTGTAGGATTGTTCAAAAACATTGGCAAATCGTTTTAATATATCGTTTTCTTCCTTCGAAAATGATTTCTCCGTGTATCTGTATAATTGGAAAACAGTATTTTTTGTGCACGCAAGGGATGTTGTAAAGAATGCTGAAGCCAATAGCAACTCCTTTTGTTCTTTGGGTATATTGATCCCTAAAGCAGTTTGCTCCAGGAGAAACCGGATATATTCTTTTTTTATTTCTCCGTAATAAGTATGCGTAAATAATTCTTCCCTTCTTTCTATCGCATCATTGTAATCTCTTTGTACTTGTGTAGACTCATTAAATTTAATTCGCAATGGCTCCTGATAATCACCAATCCAGACATAATAATCTTTTGTTCCCTCAATAAAAGTGCAGATCGCCGCACCATCCATTGCCACCTCCAGTTCATTTAAGCGTTCATATACATTGTTCACCACTTCCTGCAATTCATTACTTTTCTGCATGGCCATTGTTCTTGCACGAACCCTTTCTAATGCTAATTGAATTTGCGCTTCTCTTGCCTGTGATTCGGCCTTTTGCAGATCAAGATATCGCCGGTAGGTTTGTCCGAACACAGCCGCGAACCGTTTAATTACGCGGGAAGTTTCTTCAGGAATGAGTTCTGCCGTAAATGCAAAAACAGCACCTTCAGTAAAATAGAAATCGCTATGAAATTCTTTTGAAGGCAATGTCTCCATGTCAAACTTTGTAGGATAATATTGCAGGTCATTGAGTGCCTGGTAATAGTTCCGCAGATCATCGCCTTCCATGGTGTAGGTATAAAAACTTTCGTTTTTTTTCCAAGCTTCATGTATTCCCTGCAATAATGGGTGTACAGTCATATCCAGTTTGCCTATAATTAAATTGGCTTTCCCGTCAGGATTTGATTTCGCCGTCCACACTTCTGCAGCAGGGTCATCACTGAAAATTAAAATGCCGCAACGATTGGTTTGTATGCCCAATCTTACAAATTCATTAAACATAGTTGCTACAGTGTCCCCTACGTCCTCACTGCTATGCATCGCCATTGTTTTAGCACGAACTCTTTCCAATGATGTTTCTATCTGTGCTTCTCTGGCCTGTGCTTCAGCTTTTGCAATATCAATGTACCTTTTATAGGCCAGATCAAATACGTTTCTGAATCGTTTGAGTACGTTCTTTTTTTCCTCTGCAACAGCATTGTAAGTTGAAATGCCGATAGAGCCGGCACCAAATGAATAAAAATAATAGTGCAGGGAAGAACAGTCGTCCAGCTTCGGATCATCCTGTTCGCCGTTATTTTTTCTTAATTCCCTGAATTCTTTTAATTCATTCCCGGCGAAAGAAAATTCAATAAATGCATCACCTGCATTTTTAGTTTCACTAACCTGTTTATTAATTAACGGATGAAAATTATACGGGATATGGGTGACCGTTTTACCTGGCCCGGGGGCATAATCATAATTTAAAAAATAAATTTTATCGTCCTCATAAATATTGATCATCGCATTCCTGAGTTCATTAAAGCCCAGTGATTGAAATTCAGTATACAGAATTTCACAAATATCAAGAAGGTCGCCAGGAGTACGCATGCTCATAGCCACTGTTCGTACTCTTTCAAGTGCCGTTTCTATTTCCAGTTCCCGGTTTTGGGCTTCAACTGCTTTACGTTTTTGTTCCAGTTCTTCAATGGTTTCTTCCAACAGAATAGCCGTGGTGTGTTTCACCTTTTCGGTGCGGTCGAGTTTGAAGGCTGTTATCTCTAATTCTTTATCCGCTGCTTTTGCAGATTTTAGTAAATCCCTTTTTTCTTCATCGCTTAAATGCTGCGATTGCTGAATGAAGTTGAGAATGGATTGAAGATGTGGGTTCATTGGAATTGTTTTATTTAGCTTTTCCGGATTTAAGTTTTTCATTTTCTTTTGAAGGAGGCAAAAAGTTTTCACCCGTTATTACTTTCCTTCCTGTCTTTTGTTCCAAAGCAAGCCTTGCATCTTTGGCAATCTTTCCGCCTTTCTTCCCGGCAGTTGTATTTTGTTCAAGTCCTTTTGCTTCATCGGTTTCAGCAATTTGCCTGTGGATAGTTCTGCCAATGCGGTAAAAATTAGTTCGGCTTCGCTCATATGATCTCGAAGATTCTGAGTCTTCAAACCCTTCAGGTTTTTATGTTGCTTTACTGATAGACCTGCCCATTCTGTGTGAATGACGTTTGTAAGAAAAGCAAACTCGTCTGATTTTTCTACTCCGCTTTCTTTCCAATAATCGGTTAACTTATTTCTGGTTTCTTGTCCAGTCATTCTTTGTTGGATCCACTTTTCACTTCTGCCAAGTTTTTGCCAATTTTCTCTTGCCCGTTCAATGCTTTGTTCAGGGTTTGCTATTTCCTGCATTCGCTCATATCCAACTTTTGCCAACCATTGTTTAAAGGGTTCTGCTTTTGGGGATGGGATGGATTGAATAATGCGGAGTAGAACTTGTGTTTCTGCCACATCGGTTTCTCTCATTTTGCCGTCAGTAGCTTTCATTTTCAACTGTCGACAAACTGTCGACAGTTCAAGGCCATCTTCGGTTTTTACCCTTGCTTTCATTTTAAACCAATAGTCTCTTGGATTTACACCGTCAGTTAAAATGGCAATCACATCGATAATAGAGAAATACCATTTCTCTTCTTTTTCATCCCAATGGGTTCTTACCTTTTTTTCTTCAAATAGTTTTATATCGTTTTTCATATCATTATTTTTCTGATAATAGTTTATTTTTCTTTTAATACCACACAGCAAGCGGTCAACCCATGCATCTCTAAATTCCCGTTGGTGGCCCTTGCCAGTTCCGCATTGCTGAACATACCTGCCATGGGCACATTCCATACTTTTTGTACTCCTCCTATTTCTTCACCGATCATTGGCCCTAATGAAAGAAACCTGCCTGCACAACTAAACAGCAGCAATGCATCAGCAGCAGGCATTTCGGTGGCTTTCAGATCCTCACATCCACTGATCACTTTCTCTATTACGTCAAAATCAGGAGCTATTGAAAAACGAACTTTAGAACCTTGCGGCACCGGACCGGTGCAATAATAAGAATGGTCATTCCAATCTACAACTAATCCGGCCCGTATTACAGGGTCTCCATATTCGCGCTGTAATTGTAATGGTAGTGTGATCGAATGTTCCATTGCAAAATTTTCGGGTGTTACATTTTTAAGGCCGCCATATTTTATTACCAGGTCCAATACCGGAATATCATCAACTGTATAAACATGATTGCCTTCACTTTTTGTAACAGTTTTTTCTGTTCCTACGGCATTCCACCCATGGGTAGCACGGCCCTTTATGCTGACTCTATCCTCATCAAGGGCAATGGCCACTATGCCGTTATTACTTGATTTATTATTGGTGAAAACAAATTGCTCGCTAAAAGCAAAATCATCGCCGGCCATGCCTCCATAAACATTCACCTGTTTGCCAAGAATGTCTTCAAAGCCATGCAGCAATTCTTCTGCATCGGTGTTCAGGTTGCTGCCGGCAATAAGAAAGCAGGGATGCGCAAATTGCTCTAATACTTTTTTTGCAATTACTTGCGTGGTTTGCCTGTAATTTTTTTCTGAAAATTCCTCAAAGAAGATGGTAAAGTATGATGGATTTATGTCGAGCAGCAGGATCGCAATTTCTCCGGCACTGATTCCTTCTCCTGTGAACTCGCCATTCGTTGTGGCGCCATAAATGGCAATACCTGCATTGTCTAAAATTTTGCAAACGGCATTCCTGTCTTGCTTTACCGGGAGAAATACAATGGCCAATGTTGGCTTGAATCCATCAGCAATGCTTTGCTCCAATACTGTTTTAATTTCTGCAGGAGAATTTCCTTTGATTGATTTTGCTTTCATAATTTCTTAAGGCAGATTACAAAATGACTTTTTTTGTTGCTTTACCGTTAGCAACAAAGCATTTCAATTTCATCATTTGTTTATTATTGAACTTCTACAAACCAGCCTTTGTTTGACAAAGTATTTTGTGAAATATTATTCGTCAGCTTTTTTCTTTTAGTGTTTTTCAGCGGGAAGATCTGCCAGGTGATCATTAGAATTCTCATTACAGCAACTGCTTGTAAATCTAACTATTTACAGGATATGATTATTTATTTTTGGATGAAACCAAGGTGAAAACTTGCGAACAGGAGAATTATTTATCGGCTAGCAAAAGCATTACAAAGAAGAAGATTGATTTAGGTCCTATCATAACCTATGGATCAATAACCTTTGTAATCTATGCGTGCAATTTTAAATTAAAACTAAAAAGAAGTAATTAACTAAAGGTGCTAAAACATATACTAATAATACATCATCAACTATAAGCATTTTACACTCCATAGTAACTTTTCCCCTCCGTTATACCAGCCGAAACATGGATAGGCTTTTTAAGCGATGATGAAAAAGATGCTGCCTGCAGCGTGTACACCGGGAACATTGCTTTATAATCGTGTAATCTTATACGCTGGTTGGCCGCTCACATTACCCTGATCTTAAACCAACACAGTCGCAACCATGCTCCTTACCATCTATCTCCTCACGGCGCAACGACTTGATTTCGCCACGCAGCTTTGAAATAATTTTTTAAACGCGTTATATAGTGTAGGGTCATAAATTAAGCGTAATACATTCATTCAACATTTATCATATAACATTTGACATTTCTTATTCTGTTCTCAAACTCTTCACAGGATTTGCCACCGCTGCTTTTATAGATTGAAAACTTATTGTTATCAAAGCAATCAACATCACCAATATTCCCGCTAATACAAACTGCAACCAGCTTATTGTAATTCGATATGGAAAATTCTGTAACCATTTATTGGTTGCGATGTATGCCAGTGGCGAGGCAATTACCAATGCCAGCACAACAAGTTTTATAAAATCAGTTGAAAGCGTTGTTACAATGCTTTGTACTGATGCGCCAAAAATCTTTCGTATTCCGATTTCTTTTGTGCGTTTTTCTGTAGATAAAACAGACAATCCAAACAGCCCGATACAGGAAATAAAAATGGTTAATGCTGCACCGAATAACATGATCTGCTTCCATTTTTCAACTTCGGCATATTGCGTTCTGTTTTCATCGTTTTTAAACACATACGAGTATGGATCTGTTGGATAAAATTGCTGAAACAAATTTTGTATCCATTTTAAACTTGCAGTTTCCGAACCGGGTTTTATTTTGATATAATAACTTCCATATAAATTGCCTGTTTTCATGGTGAGCAACTCGGGCGTTATTTTTTCTGTTACCGATGCGAAGTGATAATCTTTCACAACACCAATTACATGATATGTTTCAATCTGTCCCCAAGCAACACTGACTGTTTTACCAATTGGGTTTTGCCAATGTGCCGCTTTTGCGAAACTTTCATTTATTATAATAGACTGTGTGGAATCTGCCGGATATGCAGGTGAAAAATTTCTTCCTGCAACCAAAGGAATTTTTAATAAAGGCAAATAATTTTCATCAATCGTTTCATAGCGTGTGTTTATGCCGGAATCCAAATCGCCTTTTGCTCCTGCCTGCCAAATGTTACCGTTTTTTGCACTCACACCAACAATGTTTGGGTTTTTCAATAATTCATTTTTGAAAGCCGCCGCATCCGAATGTTTTGTATCGCCTGTTTGTATTATAACAAGATTGGAATCATCATATCCCAAGTTTGTTTTGGTAAGAAAATTAAATTGCGCATAGATGATAAATGTTGCGATAATTAAAAATGAAGCAAGCGCGAATTGCAACACCACTAACGACTTTTGTAAATAATTTTTTCCCGCAATCTGAAAACGGTTGTATAGCGTTTGCACAGGATTGTAACCCGATAAAACCAACGCAGGATAAAAGCCTGCCAGCAAGCCCGTGATAACATACAAAACTATATAAGCGGTGATCAATTTTGCATCAAACAAATAAGAAAGTGATAAAGCTTTATTGGCAAGATTATCAAATACAGGCAGCACCAATTGCACCAATGCAATTGCTAATACAAACGCGATAGTGCATAATAAAAATGATTCACCGAGAAATTGCTTAATCAGTTGTCGCCTGCTTCCGCCGATAACTTTGCGAATGCCTATTTCTTTCGCTCGTTTAACGGAACGTGCAACAGTAAGATTCACAAAATTGATGCACGCAATCAGCAACACAAACAATGCAATACCTGAAAGTATGTATGAATAGATGGGATTGCTTGCGTTAGTTAAACCATTGTCTACATGAACATCCGCCTTGCTTAAATGCATGAAATTATCATTTACCGGAAGCTCGGTGCTTAAATGCATATCAAGAAAAGGCTGCAAAAAATAAGTGCTCATTTTGCTGTTAGCATGACCACCATTTTTTTTCATGATTGTCCCGGCAGCCTGCCTGGCATCTGACACATAAAAATGCTGCATCTGTTTTTCTACGGTTTGCAGGTTTGCTTTATCATCAAGCACGACAAAAGTATTCAAAGAAAATCCAAACCAGTTTTCATTATTACTTAAATCCGCCTTAGATATTTCCAATGGCAACAACACACTAAACTGGATAGAAGAATTTTGCGGGCAACGTTTTGCAACTGCTGTTACTTTAAAAGGAACAAATATGCTGTCTTCTTTTATCATTACAATTTTGCCGACAACATCAGTAGTACCAAATTGTGTTTTTGCAACATCTTCATTTAATACAATGGAATGAGGTTCTGTTAAACAGGTTTTGGCATCACCCGACAATAAAGGAAATGTAAATACTGAAAAGAAGTTTGCGTCAACAAATAGCAAACCTTGCGTATGCAAATATTTTCCGGTTTTTATATCTTCTCTGCCATTCTTCACCCGAATAAATGATTGTACGCCGGGAATATTTTGAGTAAACCGCGGGCCTTGCAAATCGCCGGTGCTAACCATATTTTGCCCCTGGGGCGACTTTGATACAATGCGATAAATGTGATTTACATTTTTGTGAAACCTGTCAAAACTTACTTCATCTTTTACATACAGCATAATCAGCATGGCACTAGCCAAACCAAGACTTAATCCTGCAATGTTGATGAAGGAATAAACTTTGTTTCGTGCAAGATTTCTGAATGCCGTTTTGAAATAATTCTCAAACATATTATTTAATTTAGAATTTCCTCACTCGTTTCGTAAGCTTTCTACCGGGTTGGCCATTGCTGCCTGTATCGCTTTCACGCTCACCGTTATTAGTGCAATGCCAAATGTTATTAATATAGCCAAGGCAAAAATCCACCAGCTTAATAATGTTTTATAAGCAAAGTTTTGCAGCCATTTATTCATTGCCCAATAACCAACCGGTAATGCAATACAGGTCGCAATTATTACCGGTTTCAATAAATCTTTTGACAATAAAAAAACAACACTTTGCACTGAAGATCCTAATACCTTTCTTACACCGATTTCTTTAAAACGTTTGGTGGCGGAGAATGATGCTAAACCAAATAAGCCAAGACAGGCAACGAAGATGGCAAGCCCGGCAAATACTGATAATATGGCTTGCTGGCGTATATCTTTTTTATACAACTTCTCAAACTGCTGATCTAAAAATTTATATTCAAATGGATAAGATGGCGCTACTTTGTTGTACGCGGTTTTTACCAGGTTAACGCCGGCTTGAATATTGCCTGGTTTCAGCCTAATAAGCACTTGCCTTCTGTCCATCGCAGGTGAAATTACCAACGCATCAATATCCTGTTTTAACGATTGAAAATTGAAATCATTTACTACTCCAATTATTCTTCTTCTCGTGCTATCGCGAACCGTATTTAATATCCATTTACCCACGGCTTGTTCAGGTGACCATCCTAATTTTGTTGCGGCGGTTTTATTGATCAATACAGCGCCGGTTGTATCTGTTGGAAACTGCGCAGAGAAATCTCTGCCTGCAATAATTTTTAATCCTAATGTTTTTACAAATTCAAAATCGGCAAACTCTGTTCTGGCATTCCACTGTTCGTTATGATCCTCCACGTTAAACGTAAAACCATCAAAAAAACCACCCGGCTCACCACTCATTAATGAAACAGATTGCACGGCCCTTTGACTTTGCAAGTCTGTTTTAAAAGAATTCATATTGTTGTAGATATCATTATTATCGATAGGTACGATCAATGTTTGGGATTTATCATAACCCAGTTGTTTGTTCTTTACATAACTCATTTGTTTGGTGATGATGATCGTGCCAACAATTAAAAAAACAGATATACTAAACTGCACGACAACTAATACCTGCCTGAATGATGCGCCGCCTTTGCCTAATTTTAATTTGCCTTTGAGCGCCTGTATAGGTGAAAATGCGGAAAGAAAAAATGCCGGGTAGCTCCCCGCTAAAAAGCCTACAATAGCAATAACTGCAAGAAGAAACAGATAGATTGGCCAGCTATTCCATGACACGGCTAATGAATAGCCCAACAACTGGTTATACCAGGGCATGGCCATTAATAATAAACCGATAGAAAGTATGCAGGAGATAATGGTGAGTAAAACGGATTCACCAATAAATTGCCAAACCAAATTGTTGCGCAAGGCGCCTAATACTTTACGTAAGCCAACTTCTTTAGACCGTTCTGCAGCACGTATTGTTGAGAGATTCATGAAGTTGATACAGGCAATAAGCAGGATTAAAATAGCAATAGATAAGAAGATATAAACAACGGTTTTATCGCCATGCTTAACACCATCAAAAGCGGCATCTTCAAAATAGACATCTTTCAAAGGTGTCAGAGACAATGTGAAATGAAATCCGAATTTGCGCATATCGCTGCCCATATATTTTTCCATAAAAGCAGGTAATTGTCTTTGAAGCTGCGCCTGTGTTACATTTGGAGCGAGCTGCACATAAGTGTACAAACCATTATTTATCCATACATTCATAAAGCTGGCATTTTTTCTTCTTTCCAGGGAAGTAACAATATCAAAATCAATATGCGAATTAGAGGGAACATCTTCAGCGATACCCGTTACCTGCAACGGCGTTTCTTTATTCATCATCACAATTTTCCCCATGGCGTTATCAACGCTGCCAAAATATTTTTTGGCTGTTGTTTCGGTAAGCACAGCGCTGTTTATTTCTTTTAATACGGATGTTGGCGAACCTTTTATTAAAGGGAATGAGAAAAAGCTGAAGAAGTTTGTATCAACATCTAATTCTTTTTTTTCATGGAAAGATTGGTTGCCTACGGTAAAGAGATTATCGTTCGGATTTACACGGACAGCACTAACGATCTGCCCCTTAAAATCATTCAGCAAGGCAGGCTCATAGGGGCCTGATAAATATGCGACATCTCTTGCCTTTCCATCCATTGTTATACCACGCATTACACGATAAATATGGTCACCATTCTTATGAAAATTATCAAAGCTGAATTCATTCATAATGAATAAATAGATCATCATGCAAACGGTAATGCCAATAGTTAAACCAAGAATATTGATGAAGGAAAAGACTTTACTCTTCATCAAATTGCGCCAGGCGGTTTTAATATAATTTTTAAACATAAAGAAGTGTTAAGTTGTATGTTCTATTTTATAAATTTTATTCGCGATTGACAATTCACAATTCACGTTATCACTCCGTTCTCAAACTCTTCACAGGGTTTACTATAGCCGCTTTTATCGCCTGGAAACTCACGGTTATCAACGCAATCAATAAAGCAAGAACACCTGCTATAGCAAATACCCACCAACTGATAGTAACCCTGTAGGCAAAACCTTGTAACCATTTATTCATTACCCACCATGCCAGGGGAAATGCAATAGTTGCAGAAATAATTACGAGTTGTAAGAAATCGGTTGATAGCATGCCTGCAATATTACTTACGGATGCGCCTAATACTTTTCTTATGCCTATTTCCCTTATGCGTTGTTCGGCAGCGTACGTAACCAATCCAAATAAACCCAGGCAGGCAATTAAAATAGCGAGTACGGCAAACGTTATGAATATATTACCGGTCCGTTGCTCGGTTGTATATAATTTATTGAAGTCATCATCCATAAAAGAATAATCGAAAGGCTGAGATGGGGCCATTGCTTTCCACTTATTTTTTATCTGTGCAACTGTATTGGGTATATCACCTGAACTGATACGCACAGAAATGTTTCCATTATCTTTTCCAAGAAATAAGGCGAGTGGTGTAACTACATCACGTAACGAACTGAAGTTGAAATTTTTTACGATACCTATGATATGGTAGTCAATCATTTGCTTTGATTGAATATCTTTTAACGTGTAGAATTTTTTATTCAACAAATCCTTTGTAGCAAGAAATTTTGCAGCGGCTTCGTTTATAATAATGCCTGTTGAATCCGTAAGAAATTGCGGTGAAAAATTTCTTCCCTCTACTATTTTTAAGCCAAGTGTCGGAGCATAATTTTCATCAACTGTCCAGGCTTGCACATTAATTCCTGTCGTTGGGTCAAGCGTTGGTGAAGTGAAGTAAGTACTGCTGTTTCTACCGTAATTAACAGGAAGGTAACCACTCATGGTGGCGTTTTGCACACCGCTTACCTGCAACAATTCCTTTTTAAAAGCTGCTGCCTGGTTGCCTAATGTGTTTGCATGATTTATAATCACAACCTGGTTGCGGTTAAAGCCGATATCTTTATTATGAATATAATTAAGCTGGTTATAAATAACGATGGTTCCGAAAATAAGAACGATGGAAATTACAAATTGAAACACCACCAGTGAATTGCGCAGCCATGACCTTTTGAAACCCTTAGCCAGCTTTCCTTTCAGCACATCGATGGGCTGAAAAGATGATAAGAAAAATGCAGGATAGCTGCCGGCGAGTAAACCAACAATCAGCATAAGCACGATCAACGACAATACCATGTTTGGCTGCAATAAAGCAGCCGCATTAATTTCTTTTCCTGCAAGCTGGTTGAAATAAGGAAGTAACAGCCATGCCATTAAAATGGCTATCACCAACGCAACAAAGCTGATTAAAAAAGATTCGGTTAAAAACTGTTGAATAAGATTTGCCCTGAGTGAGCCCAACACTTTTCTTACACCCACTTCCTTTGCACGATTAGAAGAACGTGCCGTGGAAAGATTCATAAAGTTTACACAGGCGATTAATAAAATCATCAAGGCAATGCCCGAAAATATATAAACATATTCAGCATTGCCGTTGCCGTCCAGCTCTCCCTGTTTGTTTGAATGCAAATGAATGGCCGTTAAAGGGGTGAGACTTGCCCGTATATAACCGCCGCCCTTCTTAAAATCGCTTAAGCTTATGTTCACGACGCTTTGCAATTGCGGACCAACATGCTTATCCATAAAAGGATTCAATTGGGCTTCCAACTGTTTTACATCTGCATTTTTCTTTAAAAGAATATACGTGGTGTAATTTTCACTCAACCAGTTGTCTTCATTGATACCGGGGTTTTCCACCATAGGCACAAAAAAGTCAAAATGAAAATGCGATTGCTTCGGAATATCTTTTATAACAGCAGTAATCTTATAATTTGAGGTATCATTCATCAGCATGGTTTTGCCAATAACATCTGTGCTGTTGAAATATTTCCTGGCGATTGTTTCAGTAATCACCAAAGAATGATAATCTTTCAAAGCGGTTTTAGCATCGCCGGCAATTACAGGCAGCGTAAACACATCAAACAAAGTTGAATCTGCATAAGCCACTCTTTGTTCCTGTATGTTTTCATCTCCCTTTTTTACGAGAAAGCTTCCGTGCCAGTTGATGCGGACATACTGCTGCACCTGCGGCATTTCACGCAGCATTGTCGGGCCCATTACTGCAGGCACCTGCGCAAGGTCCAAATAGTTGCCATTAAATTTTATATCGTTGTTTACACGATAAATCCTGGCTGCATTTGCATTGTATTTATCATAACCCAACTCATCCACTACATACAAAAAGATGAGTAAACATGTAGCCAGCCCAACAGCTAATCCAATAATATTTATTGATGTATAAAACTTATTCTTTGATAAATTTCTGAAAGCAGTTTTGAAATAATTTTTAAACATAAAAAAGAATTTCTGATGTATGATTTATTGATGTCCGATTTACTTTTTCACGATTGGCGATTCACCATTCACGCTCTTCATTCCGTTCTTAAACTCTTCACCGGGTTTGCAATTGCTGCTTTTATTGCCTGGAAACTGATGGTAATAGCTGCTATCAACACAACCAACCCGCCTGCTGCTGCAAACGTCCACCAACTGATATTGATCTTATATGCATAATCGTTTAGCCAACTCTTCATCGCCAGCCATGCAATGGGCGAGGCTATGAGGATGGCAACAAAAACAAGTTTCAGAAAATCTGCGGACAACAATTGTACGATGTTTCCCAGGGTAGCTCCTAACACCTTCCGGATACCAATTTCTTTTGTACGTTGTTCTGCTGTGAAAATTATAAGACCCAGCAAGCCGAGGCACGAAATTAAGATGGCTAATGAAGCAAAGGCAGTGGACAACTTCCCGACTATTTGCTCATTGTTATATAACTTTTGATATTCTTCATCCGTGAAAAAATACGTAAATGGAAACGCCGGGTTAAATTGTTTGCAAAGTGTCGCAAGATTTGCAATTGCTTCTTTTGTTTTCCCGGGCTGCGTCCGCAAGAGGATATTTCCATAATCTTCATCTTCGCCAAACTGCATGATCATCGGTTTTACCGGCTCATGCAGCGACCTGAAATTAAAATCTTTCAGAACTCCGATTATTTCGCCTCTTCGCCCGTTCACCGTAATAAATTTTCCGACAGGATTTGAGAACCCCATATCTTTTGCTGCGGTTTCATTAATCACAAATCCGTCTTTGTCGGTTGGAAAATCTTTTGAGAAATAATGGCCGGCGACAATCTTCAACTTCATGGTTTTTACAAAATCATAGCCTGCATCCGGATGCTCAAAAGAAATCGAAGTATTAGGTGGTCGTCCTTCCCAATCAACGCTATTAGTCCATTGATCGAGGTTAACCGGGTTATCAGATATAAAACTAACATTTTGTATGCCCTGCAATTGCGATGCCTGGTCTTTAAAAGTTGAATACTTACTGACAAGTTCGCCTTCTACAGGAATATAAAGAAGGTTCTCTTTATCATATCCCAGATTCCTGTTCTGTATAAAATTTATTTGCTTTGAAACGATGATGGTGCCAATGATCAGGATCAACGAAAGCACGAATTGAAATACGACAAGACTTTTGCGAAACCATACCGCACCAGTACCTAGTTTCGTGGTTCCTTTCAAAACTTTTACCGGGTTGAAAGAAGACAAATAAAATGCGGGATAACTTCCCGAAACCAGGCCGGTAATAATAGTGATGAAAACAATTTCTAACCAGAAGGAAACGTGGCTAAAAGGCAGGCGCATTTGTTTTTGCGTTGCCTCGTTAAACAGTGGCAGCAACAAAATCATTAAAGCCAAAGCAACTACAACAGCAACCGCAGTCAACAAAAGCGATTCAATGATAAATTGCCTGATCAATAACGAACGGACAGCACCTATGGTTTTGCGAACACCTACTTCTTTTGCCCGCTTAACAGAGCGGGCTGTTGTTAAGTTCATAAAATTGATGCATGCGATGAGCAATATAAAAATAGCTATTATGCTAAAGAGCCGAATGTATTCAATGCGACCGCCGGCAACTTTTCCATTCTCGAAATGATTATGCAAATAAACCTGGTTAAACTTTTGCAGGCCAAGTTCTACGTGATAGGCAGCACTGCTATCCTGGATATACGAGCTCCGGAAAAAAGTGAGCTTCTTGTCCACTAATGCCGGATCTGTATGCTCCCTTAACAGTACATACGTTAACGGTCCGCTGTTTGACCAGGAAGCCAACCACCGCTGATCCTCCTGCAAAGCTTTCCAACTTATTACGTAATCAAATTTCCTGGAGGCATTCTCTGGTAAATCTTTAAACACAGCCGTTACTTTGAAATCTTTTTTATTATTAAAACGAATCGTTTTGCCCATGGCATTTCGCGGACTGCCAAAAAAAGCACCGGCAGTTTTTTCAGAGAGTGCTATACTCACCGGTGAACTTAAAGCGGATGACGAAGTACCGTCTAAAAGCGGGTAACCGAACATACTAAACAAACCTGAACTAGCTGCTGTGCCTTCCACCTTTAATATTTTATCTTCGGCCTGCAATGCAGTCTGATCATTGTCTTCCTGCATCATGACCGCATCCTGCACTTCAGGAATCTTTTCCTTCAGTTGTTCGGCCAGCGGACCCGGCGTATCGTAATCACCATTAATGTGATCCTTGTAATATTCACGTTCATATACTTTATATAACCTTGCATCATTTTTGAAAAATGCATCAACGCTTAGTTCATTCTGCACCCAAAGAAAAATGAGAAGGCTGCATGCTAACCCAATAGACAGCCCCATAATATTTATAAAAGAATGCGCCTTATTTTTTATCAGGTTCCGCCAGGCTGTTTTAAAAAAAATTTTAAACATAGTTTTTTAATTGACAATTGATAAGTAATAATTAATAATTGACTACTCCGTTCTCAAGCTCTTCACAGGATTTGCCATCGCTGCTTTAATTGCCTGAAAGCTTACAGTAAGCATTGCAATTACTATTGCCAACAGTCCAGATGCGATGAACACAAACCAACTAATATTTATTCTGTAATTGTAACCTTGCAGCCATTTATTCATTGCAAACCATGCAATAGGTGATGCAATGATGATGGAAATGATGATCAGCTTTACAAAATCTTTTGATAATAATGCTGTGATGCTTGTTACACTTGCACCCAGTACTTTTCTTACGCCGATTTCTTTTATTCTTGCTTCTGCCATGTAAGTTGCAAGTCCGAACAGCCCGAGGCAAGAAATTAAAATGGTAAGCCCGGCAAACAAGCCTGCTAAAGTGCCTGTGCGTCTTTCATCGGCAAACTTTGCTGCATATTCTTCGTCAATAAAATTGCATATAAAAAGATATTCAGGGTCGTATTTTTTAACAATGGCTTCAGTTGCTTTTAAATTTTTTGCAATTGTATTTTTATTATTCAGCTTCACCAGGATAATAGAAAACGAACTCTTGGGTCCATATATCAACATTGGGTATATCTGTTGATAGGGAGATTCAAGAATGAAATCTTTTATCACGCCAATTACATGCCATTGCTGCCCGTTATCTCTTACAATCTGCCCGATGGGATTTTTAAATTTCATTACTTTCAATGCAGATTCATTCAATATCATCGCCGTTGAATCGGTAGGATATTTTTGCACATCAATGTCACGCCCCATAATAAATTGCAAGCCTGCTGTTTTGCCAAGCCCACCATCCTCATTATATTTTTCGAAATCCGTTTCATCATTCGGGTTTTTACCTTCCCATTCCTGGTTCCAGCCATCGCTCCAGCTTTGTGTGAGTGGTGCGCTTGTTTTTGTAACAGAGTTTGCAATGCCCGATTGCAATAAATCATTTTTCAGAGATGAATAATTTTTTACGATGTTATCACTGAGATAGAAGTAAACAAGATTGTTTTTGTCATAACCCGTTTGCCTTTCTTTTGCATAATCAATTTGCTGTTTAACGATGATGGTGCAAATGATAAGCGTTATGGCAAATGTGAATTGTAATACTACCAATACTTTCCGTGGAGCAATCAGTGCGTTTGCTTTTTTAAAAGTTCCCTTCAACACTTTTACGGGTTGAAAAGATGAAAGAAAAAATGCGGGATAACTTCCGGCTAATATTCCTGTGAAAATGATAAAGCCGATTGCTGCAAACCAGAAATAAACATTATCAAAAGGAATGAATAGTTTTTTTTGTGTGAGTTGATTGAAAGCAGGAAGACTGATTTGAACAATGCCAATGGCAATGATGCCTGCAATGAACGCCAGTAAAATACTTTCTATAATAAATTGTATTATCAATGAAAGTTTTTGAGCACCTGCTACTTTTCGAATGCCTATTTCTTTCGCACGTTTTTCACTGCGTGCAGTAGAAAGATTCATGAAGTTGATACATGCAATCAATAAAACAAATGCTGCGATAATTGCAAATAATCTTACGAATGTTATGCGCCCGCTATTGCTTTCATAACCATTTTCAAAATTGGAATATAAATGCCATCGGCTGATAGGATATAAAAATAATTCCCAGCCGGTTTCTTTTGCCTGGTCATCATATTTTTGTTGCATCATTTTTATTTTCGGCGCAACAGAAGCCAGTCTGGCATTTGGTTTCAGCAGCACATAAGTTGTGGTGCTTGTATTGCTCCAGCTATCATCATCGCCGCCTTTTTCATGCAAATAGCTCCACGGCATCAGGTATTCAAAATCAAACTCTGTATTGTTAGGCAAATCTTTTAAAACGCCTGTAACGGTGAGATTATCTGTATGATTAATCCTGATAATTTTCCCGACTGCATCCTCATTTTTCCCAAAAAGTTTTATAGCAAGCTGTTGGGTGATCACAATATTGTGCGCATCATTCAGCACTGTTTTAGCGTTTCCTTCAATAAGCGGAAAGCTGAATATTTGCAAAAAATTTGAATCAACTATGCTGCCCCGGATAGATAACATTTTATTGCCGATGCTGAATATTGGGCTGCCCGTCCCATTCATTCTTGCAGCCTGTTCCACTTCAGGCAAATCTTTTTCAAGCGTTTTTGCTAAAGGATTGGGTGTGTTGTCGAAACATGTAATCTTACCATCTAATTTAGTACGATTCCATACTGCATAAATGCGGTCTTTCTTTTCATGAAACCGATCGTAGCTTACTTCATTTTGTATCCACATCAAAATAATAATAGCGCTTGCCATTCCAATTGATAAGCCGATAATGTTAATCGCAGAAAACCCTTTGTTGCGCCAAATGTTTCTGTATGCAGTTTTGAAATAATTTCTAAACATGTCTGAACCTGGATTTATATGATTGAAAGATTTCGTTGATTATATTTTTTCTGAATCATGTTAATCCTATAATCAGGTTAATCATGGTTCAGATGTTCTTCTATTCCGTTCTCAAACTCTTCACGGGATTTGCAACTGCCGCTTTAATAGCCTGGAAACTTACGGTAACCAGTGCAATAGTCAGAGATGCTATTCCGCCAACAAGAAATATCCACCAGTTCAGGTCAATTCTGAAAGTGAAATTCTGCAACCACTTATTGGTGAAATACCATGCTACCGGCGTCGCTACGGCAAATGCAATTGAAATCAAAACAATAAATTCCCTGGAAAACAAATACACAATGTTAGATACGGTTGCACCCAATACTTTTCTTATGCCAACTTCTTTTATTTTTTGTACGGCCATAAATGATGCCAGCCCATACAATCCAAGACAACTGAGGAATATGGCTATGCAGGCGAAAATGGTATATAGTTGCGAGAGCTGTGTTTCCTGTTTGTAAAAGCCTGCAATTTTATCATCAAGAAATTTGTATTCATATACAAAATCAGGGTAAGTCGTGTTCCATAATTTTTCAATTGATTTCATTACAGGCACTATATTTTTTGTTGCAAGCTTTACAGAGGCTAGCTTGTAATTGTCTTTAAGCGTGATAATAACTATCGGCGCCATGCCGCCGCGAAACGATCCTGAATGGAAATCTCTCAGCACGCCCACAACTTTTCCTTTTAATCTGTCATTAAAAGCAATTTCTTTATTCAGAACATCCTGTGGGTTCGTGAAGCCTAAATTTTTAACCAGCATTTCATTTACCAAAACATCCCGCATGGTATCAGATGCCTCCATATTTCTTCCTGCAATCAAAGGCAAATGATAAGTAGGTACATAATCCTTGTCTGCCATTTTAACTATTGCATAGAAATCAGTTTGTTTTGCAGCATGGTCAAATGTGAAGGTTGACCACATATCATCGTTATCTTCAATAGGCGTTTTGGAGCTGAGGCTTACCTGTTGTACCCCATTCATATTTTGCAATTGCGTTTTAATAAAATCATATTTTACTTTGCTCAGGCTGTCTGTCGGTAAAGGAATATTTACGATAGCATCCTTATCGAAACCCAATGGCTGAGTCATAAAAAAGTTCATTTGTTTTACAATAACCAATGTTCCGATGATGAGCACCTGTGCAGTGATGAATTGAAACACCACCAAACCTCTGCGCAATGAAATGCCCTTTGTACTTTTTACTGCCAGCTTACTCTTTAAAGCATTAATGGGATTGAATTTTGAGAGAACAACAGAAGGATAAAAACCTGCGATAGCTGTAACTGCAACAATGATAATAAAAAGGAAAAGTATAATTGACAATGCATTGGCAGCATTGATTTTTATTGAAAGCCCCAACAGGTTATTTACAAAAGGTATGGCAAGTACGGCAATAATTATCGCAGCTAATACCGATGCAAAGACAATTAAAAATGTTTCGCTGATAAATTGCAGGCGCAACTGGCTTTTATTACTGCCCAGTACTTTTCTCACACCTACTTCTTTTGCACGGTTAACGGCCTGCGCAGTTGAAAGATTGATAAAATTTACACAAGCTATTAATAAAATGAATGAAGCAATGAGCCATAAAATATTTATCATAGTATGGCTGATGCCATTGCTGCTGAAAGTGCCAGCCTGTGTATCATAATGCACATCAGCCAAAGACTGCATGGTAACCTGGTCTTTATCATCAGCTGATTTTACTTTTGCTGAATATGCTCTTAATTGCTTTTCAAACGTTGATGAAGTAATATTTTTCGGCAATAAAATGTAACAGCCAAAATCCTGGTTTACGCCATCATAATCAGTTGATGTTTTTAAGCCTTGCGTATAACCGGTACCGTAAGCAATAACCGCTTTGAATTGAAAATCTGTATTTGCAGGAATGCTTGCCAACACCCCGCTCACCTTTAAAACAATATCATTGTTCAGCCTTATCTTTTTTCCTGCGGCAGTTTTCCAGTCGCCAAAATATTTTTCGGCAGTTTCTTTTGCAAGGAGTACATTGTTCGGATCATTCAAACTTTCGTATGAACCTGACAGTAATGGAAAATCAAATATTTTAAAAAAAGATGGCTCTGTATAAAAGACACCATTTTGTTCTTTAAATTTTTTTACTGCTGTATTATTGTTTCCCTCAATTACAATCTGGTCATTATACGATGCAAATAAAGGAGCAACTTGCTCCGCTTGAGGGAAAGCAGATTGGACGCCGCGTGGCATGCCAAACGGGACACCATGGCCATAAAAAATATCTTTGCTATCGGCATGATGAAACTCTGTTAATAACCGGTAAACATGATCTTTCTTTTTGTGAAAATTATCAAAGCTGGTTTGATATTGTATAATCATAAATATCATCATACAAACAGCAATACCAATTGCAAGTCCGGCAATATTGATGAAGGAATAAGCTTTATTCCTTGTTAGATTTCGCCATGCGGTTTTCAAATAATTTTTAAACATCATTGAATTTTTAAGTTGTATCCGTTAGAATATAAATTTTGTTCACAATTAAAAATTAACTATCCACCATTCATCTTCTTCATTCAGTTCTCAAACTCTTCACCGGGTTTGCAATTGCCGCTTTTATTACGTGGAAGCTTACCGTTATAATCGTTATCACAATGGCGATAATGCCTGCGATAACAAACACAAGCGGACTTATCGATACCCTGTAATTATACTGTTGTAACCAATTGTGCAGATAATAAAATGCAATGGGTGACGCAATAACACAGCTTATTAAAACCAATATCACAAATTCTTTTGACAACAATAGCCACACTTGCGTAATTGACGCTCCCAATACTTTTCGTATCCCGATTTCTTTGGTGCGCTGCTCTGCCACAAATGAAGCCATTCCAAATAAGCCAAGGCATGAAATAAAAATGGCGAGAGTGGTAAAGAACATGGCAAGTTTGCCAATCCGTTCTTCAGCAGCATACTTTAATGCATACTCATGGTCGGCGAACTTGTAATTGAAAGGCGAACCGGGTGAAAATTTTTTATATACTTTTTCAATTTTAGTAAGTGCTTCCTGTGCCGGAACAGCAGCATTGATTTTTAAATTTATTACATTGAATGAACGCTCTTTATTATCCATTAAAAAAACAGTTGGTGTAGTCGGGTCGAAAAGGCGATGTCATTACCATATCTTTTACCACGCCCAAAATTTTCCAGTCTTTGCCATGCCATTTAACGGTTTCGCCTAACGGATTTTTCAAACCCATTTGTTTAATAGCTGCTTCATTAAATAAAAAGCCGGAAGAATCGGTGGGGAATTTGTGCAGAAAAATTTCTGCCTTCTTTCATTTGCCAGTTTACTACGTTGCCGAAATCAGGGTCAACTAAAATAGTCCCAAACAGTACTTGCTGATTTGGGTCTTTTCCTTTCCAGTCGAGATTATTTGCTGAAGACCAAACACCTGTTGTCGGGCTTGATGAGGCCGATATACCTGCTATAACATTTGTTTGCAACAATTCATCACGAAAAGCATTGTATTGCTTTGCGATGGATTCAGTATAGTCTATCGTTATTAAATTATTTCTGTTATAACCAATTGGGCGGTCTTTAGCAAATTCAATCTGTTTAAAAACGATTATGGTTCCTATGATTAATGCAATGGAAACGGTAAACTGTACCACTACTAACACTTTGCGTGGAAGTGTTGCAAAGCGCCCTGCCTTAAATGTGCCTTTTAAAACTTTTACAGGTTTGAATGACGATAAAAATAACGCAGGATAACAGCCGGCAAGTAAGCCTGTGAGCAAAGAAAAGCTAAAAGCCGCCAGCCAAACAAAAGGATTATTCCATACAATCTTTATCTGTTTGCCTGAAAGCTCATTAAACCATGGTAAGGCTGAAAAGGTTAATAAAATTGAAATGAGAAATGCAATTATTACTACCAAAAGAGACTCACTCAAGGAACTGTTTTATTAACTGGCTGCGCAATGAACCGATAGCTTTGCGAATACCGACTTCTTTTGCACGTTTTTCACTGCGTGCAGTACTAAGGTTCATGAAATTGATGCAGGCAAGCAGCAACACAAAAGCGCCGATGATACCAAACAACCAAACAAACTGTAAGACGCCCCGCTACAAGCTGACCATTTTTAAATTCATACAAATGCCATTGCTGCATTGGATATAAAAAAAGTCGAAGGCTTGGATGCATCTTTTGAATGTTCATAGAGTACATTTTTTATTTTGGAAGAAATTGCCGGTTGCATTGCCTGATGCGTTGAGTAATGCATACACCTGGAAAGCGTTGTTATACCAATCATTCATTTCATTGCTTTTAGTAAACAGCGAAGTAACAGGCGCAATAAAATTCATATCGTTGAACTGAGTATTTTGGGGCATATCTTTATAGACGCCTGCCACTTTAAATGTAGAAGAGCCGTTTAACACTACCAGTTTATTCAATGGTTCTTTATTGCCAAATATGGCTTTTGCAGTTGACGCATTTAATAGTACAGAACCAGGATTTTGTAATGCAGCCTTGGTTCCTTCCAGCATTTGAAGCGTTATGAATATTAGCTAAAATCAGGTTCTACATAATAACCCGTTTGTAAAAATGCATTGTCACCATAAGCAATGCTTTGTTGGCTTGGAAGCGTAGCTGCCACATATTTTAAATCTGCTTCCATATTTATCGTTTTAGTTCTGTTGATAAGGGCACAGGCAGTACAGATTGTGTTGCAATACCATCACTAACATTGGAGTTAGCTATTACACTGCACTATACGGTTATAATTTTCGTGATTTTTATCAAAAGCATAATTCATCATATATCCACAAGCTTATCAGCAACGCTACTGCCATACCCGCCGCCAGGCCGCCGATGTTGATTGAAAGATGAAAACTTATTTTTGCGCTATAAGATTCCTCAATGCAGTTTTAAAATAATTTTTAAACATATAAATTTGGTTTATATTTGAAAGATTTATGATTTATTCATTTTCAAACACGTTTTCTAAATCTGTCTCATTTTCAAATTACACTACTCCGTTCTCAAACTCTTCACCGGGTTTGCCATGGCTGCTTTTATAGATTGAAAGCTGATGGTGATTAACGCAATCAGTATAGCTGAAAGTCCTGCTGCTAAAAATATCCACCAGCTAATTTCAATCCTGTATTTATAATTATGCAGCCAGTTGCTCATCATCCACCACGCAACGGGAAACGCAACGATGCATGAGATAACTACCAACTGCAAAAAATCTTTCGATAATAATGTTGTGATATTTGTAATACCTGCACCTAACACTTTTCTTATACCTATTTCTTTCGTTCTGCGTTCTGCGGTGTAAGCCGCCAATCCAAATAATCCTAAACACGAAATAATGATAGCCAACGTTGCAAACACTCTTGAAAGCTTGCTTATCAATTGCTCGTTCTGAAACATTTGGTTAAACTGGTCATCAACAAAATGATAAGTGAAAGGATAAGAAGGATTATCTTTTTTTATTACAGCTCCAATTTGCATTATAGCAGTTTCAACATTGGTATTTGGTTTTATACGCACATACATATTTGATGCATCAGGCCGGTTCACACAAAAAAACATTACCGGATCAGGCTTGCCATACATATCGCCATATACATAATCATTTACTACGCCAACAATATTTACAACTGTGCCGCTGGTATCTCCGTTCCAATGCAAAGTTTTACTAACTGCGGTGTTATCACCCATTAATTTTTCTAATGACTGTGTAATTAAAACATTTATTTTTTTTGATTGCACACTATCTGTTTCTACAAGGTCCCTTCCTTCTAAAATTTTTATGCCAGACGTTTTCATATAACCGGGCGACACATAACGCGTGGAAATTAATACTTCGTTGTTGGATTTTTTTCCTTCCCAAACCAAACTACCGGTGTTATTGCCTCCATACAAAGTATTATAATTTGAAATTGCGAGGTTTTCAACCAAACCTGTATTCAATAAATCCTGCCGTACAGCATCATAATTTTTTGTCATTTCGTTGTTCATATCAACCTGCAAAAGATTATTTTTATTAAAACCGAGGCTCCTGCTTTTTACATGTTCTATTTGCTGATAAATAATGATGGTGCTAATGATGAGTATAATGGAAATACTAAATTGTAATATGACTAAGCCTTTCCGTATGATTGCTGCGCTGCTCCCTTTCATCTTCAATCCTTTTAAAACAAACACCGGGTTGAAGGATGATAAATAAAGCGAAGGATAACTGCCGGCAAACAATCCGCATATTAATGTAATGGCAAGTAACGCTGCCAAATGAAGTGGATTACCTAAATCCAGTACAAGATTTTTTTGAACAAGTAAATTAAATGCAGGCAATAGAAGCGCCATAATAATTACAGCAACCACTGCAGACAAGGCTGCCATGAATATGGCTTCACCTATAAACTGGAAAATGAGCATTCGTTTTCCTGAACCCAACACTTTTCTTACGCCCACTTCTCTCGCACGTTTTTCGCTTCTTGCTGTTGAAAGATTCATAAAGTTGATGCAGGCAATTAATAAAATAATCCATGCAATAATAGAAAAGAGATGTACGTATGTTATTCTTCCGCCGCCCGTTTGCACACCATTATCAAATTCGCCACGCAAATGCCAGTCATGTGCACTCCATAAAAAAGGTCTTGCAATAGATTTTGATTCGCGTTGCTGTATAAAATTGTAAAGAATTTTATTTACTGAAGCTGCGCTAACATTTGGCTTCAACTCAACATAAGTTGAAAGATCATTATTGCCCCATTCCTGCGCCCACGATTTATTTTCATCATACCAAATTTGAAAAGGCGCAACCCATTCAAACTGCACCGTTGAGTTTTTCGGAATATCTTTTATAACACCGGAGATTACATAATCCTGTTTATTATCAACACGCACTGTTTTGCCAACTACATTTTTTTCATCTCCAAAAAACTTCTTTGCAGTTGACTCAGTAACAACCATTGAATACAATTGTGTAAATGCCGTTCTTGCATTGCCCTGCACAAACGGAAATGTAAACATGCTGAATAAAGATGCATCTGCGTAATTGGGAAATGCATACATTGATTTATTGCCAATTGTTATAAGCTTTGTGTTATATCCAATTATGCGGCAGGTATTTGCAATACCCGGAATTTCCTGTTGCATTGCAGGAGCCATTGGTGCAGGTGTTGAACCAAACGTAGCAACATAAGTATCGTACTTTTGGTTTTCCTGTATAAAATACAACCTGTCTTTTTTTGTATTGAATTGATCCCAGCCCAATTCATCTTCAACCCATAAAAAAATAAAGCCTGCGCAGGCAATACCAATTGCCAAACCGAAGATGTTGAGAAAACTGTAGCCTTTGTTTTTCCATAGATTGCGAAATGTTGTTTTGAAATAATTTTTAAACATTGTTTGAACCTGGATTTATATGATTAAACCCTGCCGTTGGCAGACAGGGATTTTGTTAATTATATTTTTCTGAATCATGCTAATCTTTAAATCCGGTTAATCATGGTTCAGATGTTCTTTATTCCGTTCTCAAACTCTTTACAGGGTTTGCAATGGCTGCTTTAATTGTTTGAAAACTTAGTGTAATAAATGCAAGAACTATCATTAGCAAACCTGTTACACCAAAAATCCACCAGCTAATGTTTGTACGATACGCAAAATTTTGAAGCCATTTATTCATACCAAGCCATGCCAGTGGTGTTGCAATTACAAATGCAATCAACACCAATTGCACAAAATCTTTTGACAGCAGTGTTACCAATTGTGATGTAGTTGCACCCAATACTTTCCGTACACCAATTTCTTTCCTGCGGTGCGTAGTGATGAACATTACCAAGCCTAATAAACCAAGACAGCTTATTAAAACAGCAAGTCCCGTTGCCCATGTAAGTAAGGTTGATAAGTTTTGTTCCTGAGTGTACCATTTGGCAATGTCTTCATCAAAAAAACCAGACCAAAAATCGCCGTTTGGATAAACTTGTTTAAACGCTTTTTCTGATTTATCTAATGCAGTTTTCCATGTTGTACCATCTGCATTTTGTGGTTGCAATAACAGGCTCATCAAATATTCATTTCTTACATCACTTGTAATTAGTAAAGGCTTTATTGGTTCATGCAAAGATTTTTGGTTGAAGTCTCCAACAACACCAACTACAGGAACAATTTTATCATTCCAGTCTATATATTTTCCAATAACATTTTGCGGATTTTGAAAACCAAGCACATGCATGTATGTTTCATTGATCAATACTTCCTTTACAGTATCGGATGCAGAAAGATTGCGACCTGCCAGCAATTTTATGCCATACAATTTTATATAATTCGTGTCGCCAAATTTTTCCTCCACATCGGTTTCAATTTCTTTTTTACCGTCCCTGTATTTCATAGTTTCGTTAGACCCATTTCCGGATGATGGCGAAGTATAGCTAAGGCTTATCATCTTTATTTCAGGAATATCACGAAGCATGTTTAGCAGAGTATTTTTGTGTGCCTGTATCGTATCATTATAATCTGTACCAAAATAAGCAATAGCATCTTTTTTAAAACCCAGATCTTTATTTAATGAATAGCTGATTTGCTTGCTCACTAAAATAGTTGCCATAACAAAGAACTGCGCAACTACAAATTGTGATACGGTTAATGTTTTGCGCAACCATGCGTTGCGTGTTCCTGTCGTACTGGTACCGCCTTGACCTTTTAAAATAGTTACGGGTTTGTATGATGATAAAACAAGAGATGGATAAAAACCTGATAACAGTGTAACAACAATTATCAGTATTAATAAAAATAATACTATGCCCGGTTGTTGAATAATATTGAATTTTACAGCATCGGGTACAAAACCGGAAAAAGCTTTTAATATAAGCGGCGTGAGAATAACAGAAAGAATAGTTGCACAAAATGTAAGTAAAAACGCTTCGCTTAAGAACTGGAATATCAATTGTTTTTTTGAGCTGCCAATTGTTTTGCGAATACCGATTTCTTTTGCTCTTTGTGCAGATTGTGCTGTAGTAAGATTTATGAAATTGATGCAGCCTAATAATAATAAAAACAATGCGACAGCCAGTAACCCAAACAATACATCAGTGTTTGCCTTTGGTATTGTATAAGTATTGTAGTATTTGCTAAAATGAATATCTTTAAATGGCTGCAAAAAATAATTTACTTCGTAGTTATCTCCCGGTTTTTTTGAAGCATTACGGTTGTAGAGTGCAGTAATTTCTTTTTGAATTTTATCTGGTGATGCACCAGCAGCAAGCTTTACGTACAACTGTGAATTGCCATTTGAACTTGGCCAGTCATTATAATATTGAGGGCGTAACCTCGTGGTTTCAAGTGTAGATTTTGAAACAAATACTTTGAATGTAAAATCAGTATTGACAGTTATATCTTTTACAACACCAGTAACCGTTACAGCAATACTATCATTCATATAAAAATGCTTACCGATAATTTGCTCTGGCTGCAGGTTTGGAAAATATAATGCTGCTGCTGATTGTGTTAATACAGTTTGATAAGGTTGCTGCAGCGAAGTTTTTGCAGAACCTGCCAGCCAGTTATAACCAATGAGGTTAAAATAATTTTCATCAGCATAAACAAAGCCGCTTTGATTTTTAAAAACAACCGGCTCTGATTTGTTTACAACAGGCAGCGAAATATTTGGATTGTTATTGAATATACTGAAAGAAGCAACCACATCCAGCCCCATAATTTCTTTTTTTATGACAGGAGGCATCGCATAAGTAATACCGGTTATATGATCATTTTGATCAGGAGAAACTAACGTCCACACTACCCTGTAAATGCGGTTGCCATCTTTTTCAAACTTATCAAAGCTTGTATCGTAACTGGCAATCAAATAAATCACCAGCGATGCGCTGATGCCGATTGCTAACCCTAAAACATTAATTAAAGAGAAGATTTTATTCTTCCATAATGTACGCCATGCTGTTTTGAAATAATTTTTGAACATTGTCTGAACCAGGATTTATATGATTAAATAATTTTATTGATTATATTTTTCTGAGTCATGCTAATCTTTAAATCCGATTAATCATGGTTCAGATGTGCTTCATTCCGTTCTCAAACTCTTCACCGGGTTTGCAATGGCTGCTTTTACCGCCTGGAAACTAACCGTTAGTAATGCAATCATCAATGCGCCGACTCCTGCTGCAACAAAAACCCACCAGCTAACGGTGATTCGATAAGCAAAACTCTGCAACCATTTATTCATGGCGAACCATGCTAACGGAAACGCCAAAACGCAGGCAATTAAAACCAGTTTCAAAAAATAGCCGGACAATAAAGTCACTACCTGGGCTACACTCGCTCCAAGCGTTTTACGTATTCCTATTTCTTTGGTGCGTTGCTCTGCGGTAAACGTCGCCAAACCAAACAAGCCAAGGCAGGCAACAAAAATGGTCATGGCGGAGAATATGCCTAGGATGCTTCCCGTTTTTTCGTCGGATAGATATTGTTCTTTGTAATCCTCATCCAAAAAAGAATAGTTTAAGGGTTCATCCACATTGAAGCTTGTCCACCTGGCTTTGATAGAAGATAGCAGCCCAGCAACATCTTTCCCTTTTACTTTTACAATGAGGCCGGGGCTTTGCTGCAATACCATCATCACCGGGCCGATTTCTTCATGCAATGATTTAAAATTAAAATCCTTTACAATACCTATAACGTGAAGGCCTTTGAATCCGCCATTTAAATCAGTATTAAAATCGAGTGTATGCCCAACGGCATTTTTACGCCAACCATAAATATTGGCCAATGTTTCATTGACTATTACACCCGATGAATCCGTAGGAAAATCTTTTGAAAAATTTCTCCCTGCTATCATTTGCATTCCCAGCGTAGGTATATAGCGCTCGTCTACCTGGTACACATTGGTCCTTCTCGAGAGCGAAGTATTCCCGTCGGGGAATGTAAGCGTCATATTATTATAGTTGGACTTCACCGGTAAAAAAGCGGAATTGGATACATTTACTACGCGGGGATCGTTAAGGAGTTGCTGTTTCAGTATCGACTCTTTGTTGCCCAATACGCCCGAATTCCTGAGCACCAAAAGCTGGTCCTTATCAAAACCTAATTTTTTATTTTGAATGTAATGCAACTGCTCATAGACAACGATGGTTCCGATAATAAGCATTACAGAAATAAAAAACTGGAACACCACCAATCCGCTTCGTAAACTGATGCTTTTTCTATTTGAAACGAATTTGCTTTTTAAAACCGCGGCAGGGTTAAACGAAGAAAGAAAAAACGCAGGGTAACTTCCTGCCAGCACGCCAACGATGATACCAAAAGCCAACAGGCTCAACAAAACAAAAGGACTGCCAAGAATTTGGAGCGTCAGATTTTTTTTGGCGAGTTGATTGAAAAGCGGCAGCGCCAGCTTCACCAAAATCACACCGATCACCAAAGAAACCATGGCAAGCAATACTGACTCGAAAAGAAATTGTCGTATCAATTCTGAATTCAGCGAGCCAAGTACTTTGCGAATGCCAACTTCTTTGGCCCGTTTTGAAGCCCCTGCAGTCGACAGGTTCATAAAATTGATGCAGGCGATCAACAGCATGAACAATGCGATGGCGCCGAAAATATATACATAGCGAATATCGCCGCCGGGCTCCAGGTTCACCGTGAAATCTGAGTGCAGGTGAATATCAGTAAGCGGTTGCAGGTAGAGCCCAAGATCATTTCCTTTTTTCCTGAAATCCTGTATATTCATTCCCATTGCCTGCATCAATTGCGGGCTCATATATTTATCCACTACCTGCGGCAGTTTCGCCTGCAATTTTTTGTAATCATATCCAACCGGGAGAACCAGGTAGGTATAAAAACTTCCGTTAAGAAAAGAATTACTCCTGGCTTCAGGTACATCAGCCATGGACGAGAAGTAATCAAAATGAAAATGCGAATTGGCGGGTATTTTTTTAATAATCCCGGTAACTTTTTTTGTTACATTATCATTGTTGAATATCAATATTTTCCCCAACGGGTCTTCATCACCGAAATATTTACGTGCAGTTTCCTGAGTGTTAACACTATAGTGTTTGGCTCTACCAATGCAGTTTTCGGATTACCCTCTACAAACTGAATAGTAAATACGTCGAAAAAATTGGAATCAACTGCAGCTGTAATTTGGTTATCGAAAGTTTTGTTCTTGTAACTGATTTTTGTGGGATCATTTTTTTGAAGACGGGTTGCTTCCAGCACTTCAGGATAATCATGCAGCAGCGTTTTCGCAACAGGGGCCATCACAACAGCCTCTTTCATTACTTCGCCGCTCAACTTACCCCCAAAGGTGACACGAACAATCTGGTCTGCTTTTTTATTGAATTTATCATAACTCAGTTCATCATATATAAACAACATGATTACCAGGCAAACCGCTATACCTATCGCTAAGCCAAAAATATTAATGAAAGAGAAAGCTTTATTCTTCAATAAATTTCTAACGGCGATTTTAAAATAATTTTTAAACATTGTACTTTAATTAGTTGGCAGAAACAGGCAGAATAACCCGGTAGTTATTTCCAAGCACCATACCAATGATCTATCTCATTGATAATTAAAAGACAATGAAAGTAATTCCGGGCCTAGACTGTTCGTAATCGAACAGTTGTTTAAAGAAAGTGAACAGTTGGGCGCTTAGGGAGACGAGTAAACCTGGTTGTGACTGGAAGTTGATGCGCAGAAATCCAGGGCTATAGAGTTACAAGGCCAGTCATGCGCCCGGGAAAGCAGTGACCACCTCCCCACCCGGCCCTGTAATTACCGTTATAAAAGTTGTAGATGCCCCTTCTTTGGTAAAACCCGTTACAATTCCTGTATCCAAACTGCGCTTGTGATTAAGAGTACCTGCTATAGGTGCAGGCTCTTTGTGAAAAGCTTCCCGTATATAATGTACAATATCCGGCACAGCAATGGTGAACTTACTGCAACCGGGGTGGCGGCTTATTTTAAAGTAATGCTTTTCGAGCAGGTGTGCCAGTGAGGTTGCGGACAGGTAGTATGTTTTCCTGAACAGCCTGCATTTTTCGTCTATGGGTAACTGGTAGAGCAATGATCTTTCCATCCCCTGCAGCCACGCATGCGTATCATTCAGCAGGAAGAGCAGCCGCAGCCATTCCGTTTCATTAAAGGGTTGTATTGCCGGCATCGCTAATATCGTTTCTTTTGTATTTATGATACCACTTGTCAAACCAATATTGATAATGCTTATCCCGCCATTTTAGATACAGTTCCCTCACCTTCTCATCTCCGTTTGGGAACAGTAAGCCCATAGCATCCAGTTCTGTAAACATATTTTCAATATCTTTTTCAGCATATATACGCTGGCCATAACCCATGGCGAGTATATAGTGTACCAGTATGGATTTTGCCGCTTTCCTTCCCTCCCGGTTCGAGGCGCCATGCGCCACGTTATTCATAAAGTCGGTTAGAACAGTTTCCGGCGGCTTATCCCATAGCTTGCATAACAACAGGAAGCCATATGGCAGAAAAGTATTCAACTTCACCAGGCGGCTGTATTTACCTTTTTGCCAGGGCATCTCCGGTTTTATCAGGATGCGCTTTCGCTTCACAGGACTTTGCTTTTTTGATTTCATCGTGCAGCTATTATGCTGCAA
This sequence comes from uncultured Chitinophagaceae bacterium, assembly GCA_963792025.1. Classification (GTDB taxonomy): domain Bacteria; phylum Bacteroidota; class Bacteroidia; order Chitinophagales; family Chitinophagaceae; genus Ginsengibacter. The sequence goes on from CAWBUS010000003.1 coordinate 126,659, forward strand.
AAGAACCACCGGCAAAGCCGGTAACCTACCAAACTTATTTGTAAATTACCGCAGCGATACGGTACGTTACTAACGATAAAATTGCTATACTTGCAACTAAATTTAAGCCATGACAGAGAAGACCATACACGAAGGCCGCAATGTAAAACGCATACGCGAAATGCTGGGAATTAAGCAGGATGCTTTAGCTATGGACCTTGGCCTGAGCCAACAGGCTATCTCCGCCCTGGAACAAAAAGAAGCGCTTGATAAGGATATGCTGGAAAAGATTGCAGCCGTTCTGAAAGTACCTGTTGAGGCGATTAAGAATTTTAGCGAAGATGCGGCAATAAATATTATTTCGAGTACGCTACACGATAACGCAGGTTCAATATTCTACAATCCGACTTTCAATCCCATTGATAAAGTTGTTCAGCTTTATGATGAAAAGATTGCTTTATATGAAAGGATGTTGAAGGATAAAAGTGATATGATTGAAAAGCTTGAAGAATTATTGTTGAAGGGGAAAGCTTAAATTCTTTCTTAGCTAAGTAAATTATTCAACCGCCATCGCCACATAGCATCTTGCTCATTGAAATGGGATAAATCACCACTCTAAAAATTCTTCATCTCTTTTAATTGTGTTTTCTATATCCTGATTAACCTTTAATAGACATCTATTTAAATATTCGGTTAAGCGTTCACTGCATTTGCCTTTAGAAATAATGTCTTCTATTAGCAATTTCTTCGCTAAATCTTCCTTATAAGCCGTTCCTACACCCGAACCTGATTTACTGCCACTATTGTAATAAAAAGACGATCCAAATATATCTAATAAATCTATTTCGGAATTATTTATTAGTGCAAGTTCTGCTATATCGCAAAGAATATTAACCCACTCTTGTTGCTGGTTATCAAATTTCCAGAGACTACGAGCGATCAATGTCAAGCCTTTGTTGTCCGAAATATGGTGATTAACAATTTGCATGATAGAACTTGCTAAATCTTCTGAAAGTTTGGCGTCTGGGCGAAATACATTTAATATAACATCGTGTTTCGTCGGATTGATCTCGTAATTGGAAACATACCATTTCAAAACTTGCATATAATTTTCAATCTGCTTGGGCTTTGCAGAAATACTTCTGTAGTAAACCCTATCTAAATGCAAGTATGCATATTTATCTCTCTTTAATAAAACGTCAATTCTTTTTTCTATAAATTTAAAAAGTTCGTCAAAGCCAAAGTTAGTTTCAAGGAAATTCAAGAACATAGTGCTGAAGGAGTCTTCCAAATCCATTTCCTCAATCTTTTTATTAAAAACATTTCTTATCTCATCTTTGAAATCAAGAGAATAATTTTCCTTTTGATCGAAAATCGTGTAACAGAGAGTATCTAATTCCTTTTTCTTGCTTTTGATTATAAATTTATCCAACAAATCAAAAGTTCGATCTTTATCTATGTAGGCATAAGAAATTAGATTGCAGGCAATATAATCGCGTGTTCGAAATGAATCTAAATTATTATTAATAGCATGTTCGTAAAAGTCTAGATCACCTTCTTTGTAATATTTTCTATCTTGATAGCGACCGTGACCTATTAGCCAAAAAAATACGTCGATGTAAATGTTTTTTCTTTTCCCATAACCATTGAAGAATACCATAAAAGTACTTTTCATCTTTGTATTGATCTCCAATTAACGCTACAGCCTCAGGGATCATAGTTGGGTGAGTTTCCTGTATCCTCGAAAACATTTCTCGGGCCTCTTGCGGATATATTTTTCCTACGATAGACAAAATTGTTTCAAATTGCGTTTGTCCTTTATCCAACCCCAATCTTACTTTAATTAGGTCTTTTTCAAATCCTTGCACGGAGTCATACTGCTTAATTAAATAAGCAATACGAGTCTCTAAATTATTCCTGGAGTCAAAGTAATCAGCATTAATCATGTTCATTTCCAGGGCATCACATAGTGAAGTTGTAGATCTGGATTTTTCTTTTAAATAACGTATTCGTTCTTGAAATTCATCTCGAAATCCTACTCGTTCATATCTTTGGATAAAGCCCAATATTTTATTCTTTTCTTTGATAGATGGATTATTGTCCAAAAAATCTTTTATGAAGGTTAATACGATATCAATTTCTTGTGATAAATCTTGATTAAACCTCTTCGATACATTTTTACTAGCATAAAAAAAATAATCCATCAATATACCTAGGGCATTATCTTTTCGCTTTTCATCTGCTGTAATTTTAATAAAATCAATAATTTCATGAATGAGATCAGTTCTCAATTTCTTAATATGTTCGCAATATGGAACTTTGGCTTCACCATAATGCATTTGCATCGTTACCGGTTCATAATATCGCTCCAATTGAAATTCCAATTCAAGCAAAACTTTTGTTGCTTTTAAAGCAATGTCGAGCTTCAGCTCCTCGTTTGTCAGTAAATATTGACAGGCAATATCTTTTAAATAAGTCTGCCTTTCACAACATTTCTTCGGGTGATAGCGGAAATAAGGAAAATCCCATTCGTGAAAAGTATAACATGAACCAAGTATATCCAAATTTTGAGTTTTCTCAATAAATTGTTCTATAAGTTTATGAACCTCAGCCTTGTTATCTTTAGCGTATTTGGAATATGTACACAAAACCGTCAGGATTTTAGCAATCGTTTGTCCAAACTCAATGTAAAAAGATTTACCACTCCAATAATCTACTTCTGAGTGCATAGCGTGAGCCGAATTTTCGGAAGAAATTTGATATTCTTTTATTGCGTAAATGGCAATTGTTGGTTTGTAGACAACAATCTTTTCCACAAATTCTAAAATGCTTTTAATTTTCTGATTGCTCGTAGAAGGGGCTTTTATAAGTGAAACATATCCATACAATAGTCCATCAATAAAACTTCTTTTTTCGTCTTCGGGGATTTCAGCTTCTGCTAAGTTTTTTAATATATTTTCCAAATAAACTTCAGCTCCTGAAAAACTTTTTACCTGATCAATGAAAGTTTTATTATTCCTAACAGTCTCAGTAAGGATTGAATCACTGTATGGATCCGGTCTGATAGAAAGAGTTTTACCGCCATCCAGTAAATTGAGTGTTTTAAATTCATTTATCAATAACTCTAACTTATCTTTCCTTATTTCAAGGAATTCCTCGATAAATTTTTTATTGACATCGTCGTTATTGGCTGGGCTTATTAAAGCTATAAGTTTCAAAAAATCATTTGCTTTTTCTTTTGAAATCAAGCTTCTTTTTTCCACATCATCGATAGCCTGTGAGATAAGCTCTTTTACACTTTCATTGAAAGATTCTTCAATAGAAATCTCACTTGGCTGTTTTCCTGATCGAATTAACCTGATAAATTCCAATATCACATTAGGAATTCCCTTTGATAGACCAGCTAAGTGTATAATATTTTGATCGCTTAACCAGGGTATTTCCCTTTTTATCATTTCCTTCGTTTTATCATAAGGTAGCTTAGACAGTATAAGCTTTTCCATGTTTTTACCATGGGATGGTAGTTTTGCAAAAATTTCCGAAAAGAGCGTGGGTCGAGTTGTTATAATAAGTTTGTCCTTTCCGTGTGTGTTATCGATTTGTCGCTTAACCTCACTAACTATCTCTGGGATTTCGTGAGCATTATCAATAAAGATTAAAAGTTGTCTTTTTGTTTTTAAGAGGTGGGCAAAATTAGTTGGATTAAATCCGGCATGTGACATAACCAAAGGAATCCAATCCTCCATTTTCGAAATTTCGCTTTTTAAAAATTCAATACATAATCTCGTTTTACCATACCCGCCATTGGCAATAATTGCTAAACACGATTTAGTAGGATCTTCAATAAATTCAGTCATTTTGAGTAATTCCAATTCTCTGCCAAAGAAATTATTCTTTAGTTGATTTCTTAAATCAAAAGTGTCATCCCTTAGTTGATTACTGAAATATTCTTCATATGGTTGTAATATAATAGAATCCTTTTCCCAAAACCAATTATAAATAGTAGGATAATTGCTTATCAGCCCTTCCAGAGTAGCATCATGCCAAAGTTGAAATTCACAATTGACAATATTTAATTCGCTTAATAGCAGTTTGGCAGTGTTAACTAGTTCATCGAACTTTTTTACTGTAAGGTTAATATTGGTAATAAAAACAATAAAATTTTCACTAGTGTAATTATTTTTTATATCAAAAATTATATCGCTTTTTAAGGCCCCAATATCGGCTGATTTTTTTCCAGAATTGTGAAATTTATCTTGAAATCTCCATTTACCAGTTTTTGAATCATGAGTGCCTTCATATAGTTGGTCGACTCCCCCATCACTTCCAGGAGCGGAATAAACATGAGCAAATTTTGATACATCAAATAACAATAAAGAGTTGCACAATTTTTGAAATTGAGTTCCATCAAAATTGTTCCAATCAAGTTTTGCCATAATGTTTCTTTTGCGTTACATTATATATCTACTTAAATTCTCATCTTCGTTTATACCTTCCGTTAGCATTTGAAGCTTTATAGCTTCTGAGCAACTCCCGCCACACTAACTTATCAATCTATCCAATCTGCCCCCTCAACAATTTCAGCTTTCCCTTTAGCCCCAAAATAAATTCTTTCCAATTCCGGCACATTCATTTGCAACACCTGCGCTAAGTTCTTCTTTACTATACCCAAGATCATTTGTATAAGCATTTACAATCTCTGTAATAAGGCCAGGCTTTTCAACCGGTATTTGTACGGGCTCATTTTTGCGGTAGCCAAGCGAACCCATCTGGATCCACAAATACTTATACTGGTTTTGCGTAACCATGCCAAGCGTATTGGCATACCGCAACAGGGCCTGCATGGACACATACCAGTACGCTTTCAGGTCTGCGAGTTTATCAATTGACACCTTCGTAAAATAAGGCTTTATGTTACTTTCAGGCACCAGCAGTTCGATGGCAAATTCGTAGGCCTCGCTTTCCAAATCCCTGTCCTGGCTTACTTTATTTCCAAAGTGAAAAATGAGATGGCCCAGTTCATGCGCTATGGTTAGCCGGTACCTGTCAGGCGACAAAGTAGTGTTAACAAATATAACAGGGATGTTCCCATTGATATAAGTACTGAAGCCAGACATTTCTCCCAGGTCTAATGGAAAAATAACCACGCCATTATCTTCAATCAATTTGGTGAGATTGGTAATTCTGCCCTTGGGTATCTTCCAGTAATCCCGCAAATGTTTCGCACACAAGGCGGGGCTGCCATCTTCGGAAATGTCCCATGCCGGTAACCTTGTTTCCGGCAATTCAATTTCATCCATCAGTTTCAAAAAATGCCATTCTGCAATAGTCATTTGGGCAAGGTATTGTTTCATCTTTTTTACCGGGGTCGACACCTTTCTGCGGTAATGTCCTTCCACCGGTATTACTTTCCTGTCCTGGTAAAAAAAGCCAGCAGGAAAATCCAACACCTTAGCAATTTTTTGAACTAATATTTCGTCCGTAGTAAGAAGCTCTTTTTCAATCTTTGATAAAGTGCCCTGCTCCATACCCAGGATCGCGGCCAGTTCTTCCTGTGTAATGTACCTTGCTTCCCTTGCCAGTTTTAATATTTCTGCATTTAATTTTTGCATAACAAACCGAGTCTTTAATATTATTGACTATCAGTTCCGGTTTTGGTATCGCCTTTCCTGCCACGTTTTAGTTTGATCCTTTTTTCAATCTCTTTAAATACGTCCTTATTTTCTGCATCGAAATCTATAACCGTTTGTTCCGACGAATATTTTCCGAATTCATCCACCCACTCCAAAACATTACCTATCCAGCAGGCAACATAGATACCTTTTATATTTGACCATGTCCTGTCAGGAATATAACCGGCAAACAAAAAAGTAGGCTTTTCAGGAAAACCTTCAATTTGAGATTGCTTCATGTATTTGGAATGCTGGTTTGTATAAAAATTGCGCACGGAATATTCCTTATCCATCTTTTTAAACCGGATAAAAAGTTCGTCCCGCAGGTTGATACCAAATACACCTTTAAAATCATCAACAAGCACTCCATCTCTTCCATCGAAAGTTGCCCTGATGTACTTCTCAATGTGGTCGTGAATGATTCCGGCTTTTGTACGGGATTTGTAATTGACCGGCCCTCCCTCAAATGTATTAGCATGCTGCCTCATTTGCAGCCAGTCCCCAAAACCGTTTTGAATAGAAGAAACTAAATCTTTATGAACGCTATCCAGGAAGACCCTGGCTTCCTTTAATCTATGAATCTTCCTTGGCATAACTTAAAAGTTTTAGCAAACGTAATTATTTTTACCAAATTTAAAAAAAATATTCCACCTTTTAATTAAAAAATATTCCAACAGAAGCAATCTACCCAAGACTCCCACTTCAAACTTCCGGCTTTTTTTTCATAGAATCTACGGCCTCGCAATTGACTCAGTTTGGCTGCAGGTGCAGCAACTACCGCGCTGCCTGATCAGGTCCTATAATAAATACACTCTACAATAGATTTCCCCTCCCTTCGTTATCCCTTTAGGCATCGTCGTTTGAAAGCCCTATGATAGCCCTTCGGGACTTCTTCGGCAGTTGTTCGGTCGCAGGGAGCGAACAGATTATAAGCATGTCCCGCGTAGCCTTTGGAAAAGGTTATAAAGAGTGAGGAGCCTATGAGGGCGTAGCTAACAGACACGGCTACACGAAAAATATAAAAAAAATATATTCATTTCATTTTAAAAATAAAAAAATATGGCAACAATTCCTAACGGTATCTTAGGCGGTATACAAGGCCAGGTGGGCACCGTAACCGGCTATAACAGGTATGGCATAGACGTAATACGCGTGGCTAAAAACAGCGGCGTGGTACAACCTACTGCCAAACGCATTGCCCAGCGCAGTAAGATTACCGTATGCAATGTATTTGCGAAAGCATTTGCCGGCAAGGGCTTTTTTACAAAAACATTCCCGGCTTTCGGTCATACCGGCTCGGGCTATAACCGTGCCGTTAGTGCGCTCATGAGCCTGGCGCTGATACCTTCGAATGATGGCGTAACCATCAGCTACCCGCTGGTATTGGTATCCAAAGGTAACCTGCCTCCTGCGTTAAACGCTGCCGCGACAGCAACTGCTGCGGGCAACATACAATTTACCTGGACGGATAATGCCGGTACGGGTACCTCCAAAAAAAATGACAAGGCCGTATTGGTTGCTTACTTTCCCGCAACAAACGAAGCGGTTTATAGTTTTGCCGCAGGAACAAGAGCATCCGGCAATGGGGTTCTTGAAACCGGTAACCGGCAAGGTCAGGCAGCCGAAACATGGCTGGGCTATTTAAGCGATGATGAAAAAGATGCTGCCTGCAGCGTATATGCGGGCCACGTTATATTGTAACCGGCGATTAAATGATCGCTGCCAGCGCAGGAGTAAATTAAGCGTTATGCACTGTGTTATTTAACATTCAAACTATGAGCATAACTGGCAATGATCATTCAATAATTCTTGACTCTTCCGGGTGCTTCACCATAACTCACTTTGTTCTTAAACGTGCCTGTCGGCGGCTACTGAGTGGACACAAGTGTTATGACACTAAGCCCTGAAAATTTATTGTGTGAAAATTTATTGCCACGCCCTTTAGGGCGTGGATTGTAACAAAATTTATACTGGCTTTAGCCTAAAGAATAAGCCTTGGGCTAAAGCCCGTTATGTTTATTTCTTTGTCCCTGCTCTAAAGAGCAGGGCAATAAAAATAAAAATGTGTCCACACAGTAGCGGGCAGGCTCTTCACTTGTTTACCTATTCAGCACGTAAAGATTTCACCGGGTTGGCAATTGCTGCTTTCACCGATTGAAAGCTGATCGTTAACAATGTAATCAGCAATACGGCCAACGCCGCAATAATAAACACAGCGGGTGTTATCGATATACGGTAAGCAAAACCCTGCAACCAGTTACTCATCATCCACCACGAAACCGGGAAGGCAATAATTAATGAAAGTGCAACGAGCTTTACAAAATCAAGCGACAACATGGCAGTAATGTTCGCAACAGAAGCACCCACCACTTTTCTTATGCCAATTTCCTTTCTTCGTTTTTGCGCAGTGAATGCAGCTAAACCAAACAAGCCCAAACATGAGATAATAATGGCGAGGCCTGCAAAATATTTTGATAATACAGAAACCCTTGTTTCACTTTCATATTGTTGCTGATAAGCTTCATCCAAAAAATTAAAGGTGAACGGAAAGCCGGGATTAAAGCTTTCATACAAATGCCGAATGGAATTTATTGTCGCCTGTTGATTATTGCTGCTGATGCTTGCAACGATAGTTCTTCGTTGTGGTACCAGTACTAAAAATGACGGCTTTATCGCTGTATGCATCGATTCAAAATGAAAATCTTTTACGATACCAATAACCCGGACGTTTTTACCATACAACTGTATTGTTTTTCCTACCGGATCTTTTAAATGCATGGCACTTGCTGCCGCTTCATTTAAAATGATAGCAGATGAATCCGTACCAAAATCTCTTGAGAAACTTCTCCCTTCTTTCATATGCATGCCCATCGTCTCCGTAAAATCATAATCGGTCTCAAACCCTTCAAAATAGGTATTGTCGTTTGTTGGTTTGTCCTGCCAATCCAGGCCACTGGTAGCATAGTTATGCCCAACCATTCGGTGATTAACTGCACTTACATTATTTACCCCGGGAATCATTTTCAATTCAGCAATAAAAGCATCTTGTTTGGAAGCAAGATTTCCTTCTGCCGATAAGCGCAACACATTATTTTTATTATAGCCCGGGTCAGCATTTTGTATAAATTGAATTTGCTGATAGATAATAAATACTGCAATAATCAAAACTGTTGATAAGGTAAACTGGAAAACAACCAATCCCTTTCTTGATAATAATTCTGCAGCAGATGTATTGAGCTTGCCTTTTAAAATTGATAATGGATTGAACCTGGAAATATATAAAGCAGGATAACTTCCGGCAATAAAACCTGTTATTAATGCAATGCCAATTATAGCAGCAATCATTTGCCAGGTAAAATGTAATGAAATAGTTTTTCCGGTTATTTGATTGAATGCCGGTAACAATAATGTGGCAATAACAACAGCAAACAACATGGCAAAAAGCGTAAGTAAAAATGATTCTGTAAGAAATTGGAATATTAATTGTCTTCTGCCTGCGCCAACTACTTTTTTTATACCTACTTCTTTAAATCTGCTTGCAGCCTTAGCTGTTGAAAGATTCATGAAATTGATGCAGGCAATCACCATTATAAATATAGCCAGCAGTGAAAACAGTTTTACATATTCAATTCTTCCACCACTTTGTTCATTACCATTATAATTATTATGCAGGTAAACCTGGGAAAATTTCATTGGATATACATTCGTGCTGGTATCATCCGTATTTTTTTTGATGATATCAGCAACATTCTTTTTAAAAATGTTCGCATCAACACCGGGTTTTAATAAAACATAATTTAACGGGCCCGTGCTGCGCCAGTACGTTACCCATGTTGCTCTTGTTCTGAAGTAATCAAATGATAAAACAAAATCAAATTGCTGCGAAGAATTGGCAGGCATTTTTTTAAACACACCTGATACAAAAAATGTTGTATCATGATCAAACCCTACAGCCTTACCAATAATATTTTGTGTGGTGCCAAATAATTTTAAGGCAAGCTCATCACTCAATACAATTGAATTATTAGCAGCGAGAACATTACTCCTGTTGCCATCCAGTAATGTAAAAGAAAAAATATTGAAATAATCTTTTTCGGCATACTGCCCGCTTGCTTTTATATTTTTATCATTTGCAGAAAGTGTATTTGGCGCGGACCAGCCCGGTGGTGCAACCGCAGCGGCATATTCAACTCCCGGAACAGTTTGCTTAACGGCATCACTTAATTTACCGGATGATTCTTCTGAATAGCTAACATCGCCGCTTGCATTACTTCTTTGCTCAAACAATTTATATAACCGGTCATCATTCGCGAAGAATTTATCATAACTCAACTCATCACTCACCCATAAAAAAATAAGTAAGGCGCAGGCAAGCCCGGCAGACAAACCTAATACATTCAATAAGGTGAATTGTTTGTCTTTAACAAGATTGCGCCAGGCAATTTTAAGATTTGTTTTAAACATAAAATTTGTTTTGGGCTAATAGCTCTTGGCCATTAGCTATTGGCTATTAATTATTCCGTTCTCAAGCTCTTCACCGGGTTGGCAATGGCCGCTTTAATTGATAGTGTGCCTATTGTTATCAACGCAATTAAAAGTGTTATTACACCGGCGCCACCAAACATCCACCATGCAGGGCTAACATGATATGCAAAGTTTTGAAGCCAGCTATGCAATACCACATAAGCAACAGGCCAGGCAACCAGGTTGGCGACCAGTATCCAAAAAACAAATTGTCGTGAAATAGTTGCTATTACCACGGTGACGCTTGCACCTAAAACTTTCCTGATGCCTATTTCTTTTTTACGTTGTTCTGTAACAAACATGGCAAGGCCAAGTAAACCAAGACAAGCCACCAGCACACCCAATGCTGATAACAAAGTTGATAACGCACTCACTTTTCTTTCGTTGCTATACAAATTATCGATCCTATCGTTGAGGAAACTAAAGTTGCATTTTTCAACCGACTGCAAGCCGTTCCATGTTGCTTCAACATACCTGCGGACATTTGCGGCATCGTTACCCCTGTATTTGATGGTGATGTAAGTGGATGCCTGCTGTACTTTATTAAGATGTAACACCAGTGGCTTTACCACCTGGTGCAGCGATTCAAAATTGAAGTCTTTTGTTACACCAATGATGCGGTAAACCCTTGGTACAGAATCATTGGAAACCATCGTAATATGATGACCAAGTATTGATTTTGCATTAGGAGCAAAATCTCTTGCTGCTGTTTCATTGATCACTACAGCACTGCTATCGGTAGGCATTGATGCGTCAAAAAAGCGGCCTTCGTTCATGGCGATACCAAATGTTGGGACAAAATATGGATCCACGTCGAGATAGGCTGCTAAGACAGGGTCTGTGTTGGTCTGATTCTCGAATGTGTAAGCAGATCCGGGCACGCCTGCTGCAAATATGAGTGATGAATTGGTTACGGATTCAACAGAAGCATTTTTGAGTAATTCCTGCCTGAATGCCTGCAGCTTGTTGCCAAGTGATGTCCCGTTAATGATGGTGATCAATTGCTGCGATTTAATACCAAGGTCCTTGTGCTGCATGAAACGGAGCTGTGTTTTCACAGCCATCATACCAATGATCAGGGCTATGCTTATTGCAAACTGGCTTACAACAAGCACACTGCGCAACGATGCCTTGCTTTTTCGCTTCAATCCTTTTAATGTTTCTACCGGCTGAAAGGCTGAAAGAAAAATGGCCGGGTAGCTGCCCGCAAGCAGGCCAACAATAATGGTAAATGCCAGCAGCAACGGAACGGTAAAGGCATTATCAAAGAAATTAAGTGCTGTAGTTTTGCCTGTGAGTTGATTGAACCAGGGCAATGCTATTTGTACAATGATAACCGCTGCTATCACGGCAATAACGGTGGTTAATATAGCCTCTGTAAAATACTGCATCATGAGCTGCCACCTGCGTGAGCCCAGCGTTTTGCGGATACCTGTTTCCTTTGCTCTTTTTTCACTTCTTGCTGTTGCAATATTCATGAAATTAAAAACAGCTATCAGCAATACAAACAAAGCAGTGGCAATAAAAATGCGCACATATAAAATGTTACCGATGCGTGCATTTCCCCATTCTGTATTGGGATCAATGCCATACTTTTCTTTGGAGTACAGGTAAATGCTGGTAAGCGGTTGCAGTTTCATTTCAAAAGCATTTGCATTTGCTTTAGAATTATTGTATTGCACATTGAGCAGTTTTTCTATTTGCGGGCCTGCCCTTTTATCAACAATAGATTTTAGCCTTTGCTCAACAGCCTTTGCATCGGCGCCTTTCTTCAGCATGATAAAATTAGAGTAGTACAAGGCAAGCCATTTATCATCATCTCTGCCATGAAGTGTACTCATAGAAATGAACATATCAGCATTGAAGTGAGCATTTTCAGGAAAATCCTTCATTACAGCCGATACAATAAAGGACGCCGTATCATCTACCAGCAATTGTTTACCAACCGGGTCTTCATCGCCAAAATATTTTTTGGCAGCAGATGTAGTCATTACTAACTGGTAAGGCGCTGATAGTGCGGTGGCAGCATTGCCTTTCAGCAGTTGATGATCAAATACCCTGAAGTAATCAGCGTCTGCAGTGTAAACAAGGTTTTCGCGAAAAGCCTTGTCTTTATACCGCATATTATAGCTACCCTCATAACCAATTAATGTGTTTGCTTCTACCTCAGGGAATTGTGTTCTGAGTATCTGTGCAACGGGCGGGCTGCTCTTTGCGCTGTTAGATGCTACACCGTTAAGATCAATATGGGTATACAACCTGTAGATGTGATCCGCATTGGGATAAAAGGTATCGTAACCAAATTCACTTTTTGCAAAGAGATATAAGATGATTGCGCATGCAATGCCTATAGCAAGCCCGCCAACATTGATGAGGGAAATCCGGGGGTTACGTACCAGGTTCCGCCATGCGGTCTTGAAATAATTTTTAAACATAGAAGTCGATTTATGAAGTACGATTTAATTACCCTTCTTTTTCAGTTTTAAAATAGTCATTCCGTTCTCAAACTTTTGACAGGGTTTGCCACCGCTGCTTTTATTGCCTGGAAACTGATGGTAGCAAACGCAATAAGCAAAGCAATCAAAACAGCAACTACGAATATCCACCAGCTTATGTCAATTCTATAAGCATAATCCTGTAACCATTTATGAACGCTGAACCATGCAAGGGGCAGCGCAATAAGGGCAGCGATTAATACATATTTCAAAAAATCTTTTGAGAGCATCAGCACCAGGTTTTGTAAGGAGGCTCCCATTACTTTCCTGATGCCTACTTCTTTTGTTCTTCTTTCGGCGGCATACGATGCCAGCCCGAATAAACCCAGACAGGAAATGATGATAGCCAATATAGCCAGTGTTCCAACAATGGTACTTATTTGCGAGTCGGAACGATAAAGCTCATTAAAATGGTCGTCGAGAAACTGGTAATCAAGCGGTGTATCAGCACAATCTTTTTTCCATACTGATTCGATAAATGCGATAGCAGCTTTTTGCCTGTCGCCATTTATTTTAACAGACATATCACCGTACCCCCACTCCTTTTGGTTAAACATGAACATCGTCTCAATCTTATTGTGCAAAGAATTAAAATTAAAATCTCTTGCGATGCCCACTATGTGGCCCAGCGAATCAAAGCCGAATTGTTTATCCAATAGTGATGTTATGCCGGCTTTGGATGAATCTTCTTTTAATAATTCTTTTGCCAGCGTTTCATTAATAATATATTCCTTGCCATTTGCAGATGCTTCTGATGAAAAATTCTTTCCTGCCACTAACGGTATTTTATAAAGATTGAGATAATCGGGATCAACGATCAAACGCGTAGAGCTAAGGTGCCGCAGCGGACCATCACCTTTAAATTGTATACCAGATTGGTCCAGGTGGCTGCCCAGTATATCCTGGGAAGCTGTAACACCTGTTACCAAAGTATTCTGCAGCAAATCTTTTTTCAGAATATCATACTTTCGGGAGGTACCATTCTGCAATTTTACATTTACCACCTGGTCGTGATCAAAACCGGTGGGCTTGTTCTTCATATAGTATAGTTGCTTTATGGCAAACGTAGTAGCGATCATCAAAAAAATAGCACAGGCAAACTGGCCTACCACCAACACGTTTCGTAACATACTTTTATTTCTGCCTGTTTGAACGGAACCTTTCAACACTTTTATGGGTTGGAATGACGATAAGTAAATAGCAGGATAGATACCAGTAATGATCCCGAGAAATACGGCACCAAGGATAAGAGAAAATAAAAGTTTCCAATTGCTGAACAATGAGAAAGAGAGTTCACGCTGACTTAAATGATTTACCGCGGGTAAAAAAATAATTACGAGTATAGCAGCAATGATCATCGCAATAAATGACAGAACAATCGATTCACTAATGAACTGTAAGGCTAACTGCCATCGATAAGCTCCTATTGATTTTCTAACGCCTACTTCCCTTGCCCTTTCCGCAGAGCGGGCAGTAGACAAGTTCATAAAATTGATGCAGGCAATCAATAGAACTATCAGGGCGATAATAAAAAAAAGATTGGTATAGCTCTCATCGAATTGCTGGTAGTTGAATCTGTCAAGGCCAATATCAGTTGCACCTCCATGTACTTTTTTCAGCGGCAGCAGGAACAATTCATAGCGCTTCCAGTTATCATCTGACATGTGTCTTTTAAGATAATCCGGGAACTTTTTTTCCATGGCAACAGTATTTGTATTGGGAGCAAGCTCCAGGTAAGTGTTCAGCCAATTGCTGCCCCAGTTATTCATCCAGTCAGGTCTTTCAATTGTACTGAAAGGTATGAGAGCATCGAATTGAATTTGAGAATTTTGAGGAACATTATCAAGCACGCCGGTCACCAAAAGGGTTGTTGTATCATGATCATAATTCACCAGCACTTTACCAACAGGATCTTCTTTGCCGAAAAACATTTCTGCAGTTGCCTTCGTCAATACAATACTGTTCTTCTTTTGCAAAACAGATTTCCTGTCGCCATTAAGCAGTTTAAAATCGAACATGTTGAGGAAGGTGGAATCAACAAAGCATATTCTTTTAATAAAAACTTTTTTATCGCCGTGGTATAACGGTGTGTTCTCTGCCGCGCTGATCCTCGTGTAATTCATTATTTGAGGGAAGTCCGCTTTGAGTGTGGGCGCCATGGGAAACATGCTCAACGCCACTTTCTGAGCGGCTACCATACCCTCAAACTTTTGCACTTCATTCAACCGGTAAATATTTTTCTTATTAAAATTGTCAAAGCTTCTTTCGTAAGAAACAAAAAGCAGGATGATAATGCAGGCTGCGATGCCAACAGCAAGTCCCGTAATATTGATGGTGGAATAAATTTTATTCTTCCAAAGATTTCTCCAGGCGGTTTTGAAATAATTTTTAAACATAGAAGTTCTTTTAAATTCGTCTAGTAGTTACCGTTAGCGTCCCAAAATTTATTCCGTTCTCAAACTCCTCACCGGGTTTGCAACCGCTGCTTTTATTGCCTGGAAACTAACCGTTAGTAAGGCTATCATAATCGCCGACGTTCCCGCCAATACAAAAATCCACCAACTAACTCCTATGCGATAGGCAAAAGTTTGCAACCACTGGTTCATAAAATACCAGGCAATTGGTGATGCAATGGCAAGCGATAAGATTACCAGTTTTACAAAATCCTTACTCAACATAATTGTAATGTCTGAAATGCTTGCTCCAAGTATTTTTCGAATACTTATCTCCTTGCTTCTTTTTTCTGCTGTAAATAATGCAAGGCCGAAAAGGCCAATGCACGATATGAAAATGGTAATAGCCATGGCCGTATTTACTAGGGTTGCCGTCTGCTGATCTTTAGCGTACAGTAGTGCCAGTGATTCATCATAGAATTGATATTTAAAAGTGGCCGCCGGATACATTTGTTTCCACAATTTCTCTATTTGAACTATGGTGGTTTTAACTGCATCGGAATGTTTTCCTGTGGAGGCCAGTTTAATTGCGAGCGTTCCTTCCCTGTCAGGCCGGTTTACTATACATAACGGTTTAATAATTTCATGAAAAGACCTTGCGTGAAAATCTGCCACTACACCTACAATGGGATAAGGTTTATCACTCCAGTAAATCATTTTCCCAATAGCATCCCGTGGATTTTTACAACCAATCAAACGTGATAGATTCTCGTTAATAACAAATTCTTTGATACTGTCAGCGTGCATCAAATTTCTTCCGGCCAGTAATTTTATTTGATAAAGCGGAATAAAATTTTCATCACCTGCGACCTGGTCCACATCGATCTCTTTCACATCGTTGCTATTAAATTTTATGAATCGCCCGGGACCATTATTTACCATTGGTGGTACCCATTGTAAAGCAACTTTGTCCACGGTGGACAATTGTTTAATTTGTTGAACAAGGACGCTTCTCTTAGCGAGGCTGTCGCCACCGGGTGTATCAACCGTAATAATCGCATCTGCATTAAAGCCAGGGTTTTTTTTGCGTGCAAATGAAAGCTGGTTGGCAATTACAATGCTCCCTATAATAAAAACCAGTGAAACCGAAAATTGAAAAATAATTAAGCCCTTGCGCAGCAACCATTTTTCACTACCCCGTTGTTCTCCGCTGCCTTTTAAACTTAATACCGGCACATATGACGAAAGTATTTTTGCGGGATACAAACCTGCTAACAAAGCCGTGGTTGCTGTAATAACTATTAAAAATAAAATAGTTGCAACATCAAAAAAATGGAAAGTAACTCCGTTAGGAATAAACGACTGGAATGCGCCAAGAACGGGCTTTACTAATAACACTGCAAAAATTACGGCAATTAATGTTAGTACGGTTGTTTCTGAAAGGAACTGAAATATTAAACTGGTTCTGCTGCTGCCTAATACTTTACGCACGCCAACCTCTTTAGCCCGTTGAATAGATTGTGCTGTTGACAGATTGATGAAATTAATGACTGCCAGTATTAATATAAATAATGCAATGGCAATTAAACTATAGAGCGTAGGCTTATCCGCAGTGCGAATAGAATTTTCAATAACATCAGCATCAAAATGAACGTCGGTCAATGGTTGAAGCCATAAGGCCAATTTATCCTCGGGTTGTGCATGCCTCTTTACTAACGCTTTCATCTGGGCAGTTAGCTGCGCAGGTGCCGTACCTTTTGTCAATTTGATAAACGTCCAGGTATTCATGAAATGTTCCGCCCATGAATCCGTATTGATGTTGTTCTTCAAATAACCGGTTTGAAGCGTTGCAGCCGAAATGAAATCAGTAAAAGAAAGATCCGTATTGTGTTGCCAGTCTTGCACAATTCCCGAAACGGTAGCAGTTAGAGAATCATCGTAAACAACTTGCTTCCCGATAATTTTATCCGGAGTTTCATTGCCAAAATATTGATGCGCTTTGTTTTCGGTCAGCACTACTTTCAAAGGTGCATCCAAAGCAGTTGAGGGATTTCCGGCCAGCCACTGATAGTTAAAAATAGAAAAATATTGTGGCTGTGTTATAACCGTCGTTACGAAATTCGATCCTGCTAACCTGCTGTCAAAGTGTTTGGCAAGTCTGCCACTATCGGATATGCTTACCCTAAAGTCATAGGGAATTATACCAGCAATGGCGTCAATACCCGTTATTTCAGATTGCCCGTTTTGCGACACACCAATTGGCAACCGGCCGAAGTGCAATTTATCTCCCGTGTTCTCGGTTACGTCGCCCATGACACGGTAAATATTGTTAACGCCGGGATGAAAAGCATCAAAGCTGAATTCGTAAGCAGCTACCAGGTAAATGACGATGCAGGAACAAATGCCCAATGCAAGTCCTGCTACATTAATAGCTGTATAAATTTTATGACGAATAATATTGCGCCACGCGATTTTGAAATAGTTTTTTATCATGGCTATATCTTTTTATTCCGTTCGTAAACTTTTCACAGGATTTGCAATCGCTGCTTTAATAGATTGATAGCTCACTGTCAGCAAGGTGATCACTAGCGCCCCCACCCCGGCAATTGCAAAAACCCACCAGGCTAACGTTGCCCTATACTCGTAATTCTGCAACCAGTTGTGCATAAAATAGTAAGCAATTGGTGTTGCGATCAAAAGTGAAACCAATACCGTCAACACAAACTCTTTTGATAACAATCCCCATAAATTGAATACCGAAGCACCTAATACTTTTCGTATACCAATTTCCTTAGTACGTTGTTCTGCCATGAAAGATGCCATACCAAATATGCCAAGGCAGGAAATAAAAATGGCAAGTGTTGCAAAGAAGGCAGCGAGTTTGGCTACACGTTGTTCATCGGCAAACTTGTTGGCATATTCTTCATCAGCAAACTTGTAATCGAATGTTTCTTCAGGTGAATATTGCTGGCATGCAGCAGCAATTTTTTTAAGTGATGCAGCAGTCGTCATGTTCGGACTTAGCCTTATATTTAAAATACCCCCAATACTTGAATCCAGGAAATATAAAGTCTGGCTTACAGGTTCGTACGGCGATTCAGTTACCATATCTTTTACCACGCCAATGATGTGATAATTTTTTCCATACTGGCTTATGGTTTTACCAATTGGGTCTGCAAAGCCAATATATTTTCCCGCCGTTTGATTGAGGATAACAGCCGATGAATCCGTACCAAACGCACTGCTAAAATCACGTCCCTGCAACAACTGAAATCCTACTGTCTTGCCATAGTTTTCAGAAGCGTTCACAGTATTGAAGCGTGCGCTGGTGCCAGCATTCATGCCCTGCCAGGTAAAGCCGTTATTGAAATGATCGTTTTCAGTAACAGGCGTGTTGGATTCAGCCATATCTGTTATAGCACCCTGTTGAATCAGATCATTGCGCATGGTGGCAAGGTTGTTATGGAAATTGTATGTCTGCATGATCACAGTTATCAAACCCTGCCTGTTATAACCCACAGGCCGGCTCTTTGCAAACTGAATCTGCCTGTAAACAGTAATCGTACAAATGATAAGAACAACCGAAACCGTGAACTGAATTACCACTAAAGCTTTGCGTGGAATGGACGCAGCACGGCCGGCTTTAAATGTTCTTTTCAACACTTTTACGGGTTGAAAAGACGATAGGTAAAACGCAGGATATATTCCTGAAATTAATCCGGTCATTACGCTAAATCCAATACAACATACCCAGAAATAGACATTTGCCCATGGCAGCTTTATTTGCTTGCCTGATACGCTGTTAAAGAAGGGCAATGCAAGTTGTACCAATACGATGGCAACAACAAAAGCAAGTGTCGCCATCAATAAAGATTCACTGAAAAATTGTTTGACGAGCTGTGAGCGCAAAGAACCAATAGCTTTACGAATACCAACTTCCTTTGCTCTTTTTTCACTGCGTGCTGTCGATAAATTCATGAAGTTGATGCAGGCCAGCAACAACACGAACAACCCAATAATGGCAAACATCCACACATATTGTATAGCGCCCCCGGTATTTACACCATTCTTGAATTCAGAATACAAATGCCATTTACTCATTGGATATAACAGCATTTGCGGCTTTTCAAGTTTCGCTGTTTGTGCATCAACTTTATTCAACTTAATATCTTTAATCATTGCTGATACTTTTTGCATATCGGCTTTGGAAGCTAACTGCACAAACACCTGGAACGACTCATTGTTCCAATTGTTTTCATTACCATTTACCCAACTCGTAAGATCGCGGAAAGGTGCAATGAACTTCACATCTTTAAATGAACTGTTCTGCGAAAAATCTTTATATACTCCAACCACTTTTTCGATGATATCAACATCAATCTTTACAATTTTTCCAACGGGGTCCTGATTGCCAAACAATGCTTTTGCTGTCGACTGCGATAATAGCACTGTTGATGCTGTACCAAATGATTTGCGTGTTCCAGCAACCATTTCAAGGCTTAACATTTCCGGCGCATCCCGTTCCATGTAATTGCCCTGCTCATTTATCTTCTTATCTCCCGATGCCACCAAACTGTTCATGCTCCAGGTTGAAAGCACTACATATTTAAAATCGTTACCGTAATTTTTTCTGAGTTCAGCAGCCAATGGCATTACATTACCTTTCGTTGTATTCACTTCGCCATTCAGTGTTTCGGTTTGCATTACCTGCGCAATGCGACTGTAGTTATCGAAATTTTTATCGAATGATAACTCGCTCCATATCCAAAGGCCAACCAGGATGGCTACGGCCATACCGGCCGAAAGTCCCGAAACATTGATGAACGATTGGCCTTTGTGTTTTACAATGTTTCTCCAGGCGGTCCTGAAATAATTTTTTATCATAAAAATTTTTTAGAGCCAAAGCATATAGGTAATAATAATTAGCTATTCATTATTCTGTTCGCAGCGATTTCACGGGGTTGGCCACCGCGGCTTTTATTGCCTGGAAACTAACCGTAAGTAAGGCAACCAGCAAAGCCGCGATGGCTGCAAGAATAAATACCCACCAATGAATGTTTACCCGGTATGCGAACCCATGCAACCATTTATCCATGGCATACCAGGCCACCGGAAATGCGATGAGCGATGCAATCATCACAAGTTTTAAGAAGTCTTTTGAAATAAGTGCAACGATACCCGGCACATTGGCGCCTAATACTTTTCTCACACCAATTTCTTTCACACGTTGTGAAATGGCAAAAGCGGAAAGGCCGAATAAGCCAAGGCATGCAATGAATATGGCAATGAATGCAAAGACCATAAAAATTGTTTCCTGCTTTTGTTCTGATGCATACAACTTTGAAAAATTTTCATCTAAAAAAGTGTATTGATAAGGCAGGTCAGGATTATATTTTTGCCAGGTATCTTGTATGGTTGCTAATGCTGATGAAACATTTTGCCCGGAAATTTTTATGGAGATGTTATTATAAAAACTGTTGTTACCTGATGTCGCCGGCATTATAAAAATCATCGGCTTAATGATCTGATGAAGAGATTCAAAGTGAAAATCTTTCACCACTCCGATAATATGACCTTCAATAGAACCATATTTTAAATCTTTGCCAACAGCCTGCTCCGGCGATTTCCATCCAATTGCTTTTACGGCAGATTCATTGATTACAAAATTGGATGTGTCAGTTCTGTAATCACGCGAAAAGTTTCTGCCTGCCGCCATTGAAATCCCATAGGTTGGTATAAAATCGTAGTCAGTTGCTACATACCTGATCTCAGCTTTTACAGGCACCATAGAGTCTGAGCCCTGGGCAGAGGCGCCCATATCATCCAGCAACCTTCCGGTAGGTATTCTTGAAGACCGCCCCACATCTTTAATGTTTGAATTCTGCAGTAAGGTGTTGCGGAAAGATTCATACTGATCATTCATTTGGCTGCTATAAGGAAGCGTAAGCAGGTGTTCCTTATCATAACCAAGCGATGCCTTTTGCACAAAACGCAATTGCTGAAATACAATGATGGTAGTGATGATGAGGATAATTGAAATGGCAAACTGCGTTACCACCAATACCTTACGAAAGCTGATATTGCCACCGCCAACTTTGAATAATCCCTTTAATGTTTTCGCCGGCTGAAACGAGGACATGAAAAATGCCGGGTACAAACCTGAAACGATTCCTACCACAAATGGCGCCAGGAACAATGGCACAAGTATCTGCCAGCGCAGTAAAATACTTACCGACAAATCCTGCGCTGATAATTTATTCAGGAATGGCAGCAGAATGTATAACAACGCAAATGCGAATACAATAGCTGCCCAGGTAATCAACACCGATTCGGCCAGGAACTGAATGATCAATTGCTTTTTCCTTGCACCAACTACTTTTCTAATGCCAATTTCTTTGGCCCGCAAAGCAGAACGTGCGGTTGAAAGATTCATGTAATTGATACATGCAATCAATAGAATAAACAAAGCGATGGCTGAAAAAATATACACGCGGTTAATGTCACCGTTAGGTTCTGCTTCATAATCGGTATGCGAATACAAATGAATATCCGTAAGCTTTTGCAGGCCCAGGCTCGTAAGTTTGGAGGGTTGCGTGCCGCCATATTGGCCTGCCATATGGTTATTGAGAAAAGCAGGAAACCTGGCTTCCATGTTTTTGATATTGTAATTTTTTGGAAGCTTTATATACGTAAAGAATGAATTGTTGCCCCAGTTAGTTCGCAAATTTTCTGCACCATAAACAGTGGTATCGTTAAGCGTGTTAAACGACACTAAAATGTTTGGATGAAGATGCGCATTCGGAGGAAAAGCTTTGTAAACACCCGTAACCTTCACATCAAATTGATTGTTGGCTCTAAGCACCTTATTGATGGGATCTTCATCGCCGAAATATTTTTTTGCAGTTGCCTCAGTAAGCATAACCGAAAACGGGCCGGACAAAGCCGTCTTCTGATCACCTTCCAATACCTTTACTGTAAATACATCAAACAAATTTTCATCAGCAAAATATACATCGGGCTCATTGATGAGTTTGTCTTTATACCGGAATGCTGTATTCCCGATATCCTCAAGGCGGGTCATCTTCTGTATTTCAGGAAAATCAGTGGGAAAGTAATAACCAAAGGGCGGAGCCACCGTACTTAATTCAAGTGACTTCTCGCCATTGCCATTATAGAAAGTTCGTGTGACACGATACACCTGGCCGGCATCTTTGTTATAACGATCATAACTTAATTCATTCAAAATATAAGTAAGGATTAACAGGCAGCAGGTTAATCCAACGGTTAATCCAAATAAATTGATGAAGGAAATAAACTTGTACTTCATCAAATTTCTCCATGCTGTTTTAAAGAAATTTTTTAGCATTGACTTTAATTTAAATTCTGTAAAATAATTTTTAGGCGCCCCTGGCACAAATAGTGAACAACGTAGGTGCCAATATATAAACAGTTGCTTATTAGGTATTTAATCAGGCAGATATAAAAAATGTGTTCGATATCGAACACATGATTGTGCGCATGCGACACAATAAAAATTCAGGTGGTGGCGAGCCTGAATAATTCAACTTTCTACAATTTTCATTTCTTATTCACTTAAGAAATAAGATGAAGCATTTGTAAAGCTCGTAGTTATGTTAAATGTTTCAGTCACAGATTCCGGCGAAGGATTACTTTTCCGTCTTATTCAAATGATCAGACAAAGGAACCATTTTCGCAGTAAGATCAGGATCCTTCATATTCTTATCAAAAGGAAACATGGGACGTATAATTCTTTTATAAGGAAGTCTTTCAAGATTTTGATCGACTCCGCCGGGTGTAATAGCGAGTATCCAATCCGCCCGCATGGCGTATAATTCCGGTTCGAGGTAACCGATCTTTACAACCACAATATCTGCTTTGCGCGGATAAAGACCGAGCCGGGTGAAATCAATTTCTTTATGATAAGGTTTGCGTTTTTTTGTTACAATAACATGAACACTGCCAACCTTAACCGCCACTTCCACTTCGGCATCTTTATCGCCATATGTTATAGACTCCACTGTTCCGGAAAGGTGAACCGGAGGCGCAAACCTGGAATCAACAACGGCTCCTGCAAAGCCATCAACATGCTGACCAACCCCTGCAGCTATTGCTTTTTCTACAAACTCAGCACCTGGAATGGAAGCATAAATTAGCGATGGGCCATTCTCATTACTGAATGCCGGATTTTTAAGTATTTCAGTTAATGTCCAGGTTACATCACCAGCTCCGCCTGCTGTAGGGTTATCACCGGAATCACTTATAAAAAATGGATGCACTTTACTTGCCAAAGCCTTCGTCAAGGCTTCCTGCAAAGACCCCGAAGGCGCAACAAAAACAAAATCATTTCTTACCTGCCAGAACTTTTGCGCCAGCTTCTCAGAAGTCAGTTTTACTTTTTCCAAATCATCGCCCGTAACCATTACCACCGCATGATTGCGGGGTTCATCCGCCCATGCATAGCCTATCCAAATTGCTGCGTCTACTATTCCCCGTTGTGCCGCAGCGGGAGCTACCTCTGCGTACAAGCTTTTCCCGGGTTCTATCCTGGTACTTGTTTTTTCGCCGGGCAATAATATCGGGATAGGTATATAGGCTTTATACCGGGGCTTGCCTTTACCGCTCTCAATTCTTTCAAGCAAATTCTCCACCGCTCTTTCTTTGGATTGCATGGCATCTTCATGCGGCGCCATCCTGTAACAAGTAATGAGATCAGTATTTTCTGCGAGTCGCCACGAAACATTTCCGTGCAAATCCATACAAGTGGAAATAATTGTTTTCGTGCCGATCACTTTTCGAATTCTTGTGATAAAATCTCCTTCGGGATCATCCAGTCCAATTACACTCATGGCTCCATGTATATCAAAAAATAATCCATCAAAAGGAAGATTTTTCCTCAGTGAATCAAGGGTTTTATTTACCAGCGATTCGTAGGCTTCACGGGTTACGATGCCGCCCGGTAACGCATGGCCGGTAAGAGTTGGTATCCAGGTGGCTCTTTTTAGCATAGGTGAATCTTCAGCAAAAAAAGGGTACCCTGAAAGAACATCTTTGCCATAGTGTGCATGGAAAGCCGCTTCATCAGTTTGTGCCGGTGAAAATGTGCTCGATTCAATGGCTATACCGGCAATGGCTATACGCGGAAGAGGTTTATTACCCGGCAACTGTTTTGCAGTACTTGTAAGCGTTGCAAGTGAAAAGAAAATAACGGGGAGCCAACTATTTTTCATAAACGGAATTTTATTGGTAAGGGATGCCAACGATGATGTAGATTCTTTACAAAGATTAAACAATGCAACCTACAAATTATGTGTTTGAATTCAAAGAAATGTTGCTCTCGGACGGGCGGCGGCGCTTCAGATATTATTCACTACGTAATGATTTTACAGGATTGGCTAATGCGGCTTTAATTGCCTGGAAGCACACAGTAAGTAATGCAACAGTAGTGGCAATAAATCCTGCAATGGCAAATACAGCCCACCCAATATTTACCCTATATGCATAGTCCTGTAACCATTTATTCATTATTATCCATGATATAGGCGATGCTATTAAAAATGCTATAATAACGGGCTTAAGAAAATCCCGCGACAGAAGCGTCGCGATTTGGCTAACTGATGCTCCTAAAACTTTCCTCACCCCAATTTCTTTGGTGCGCTGGTTAGTAGAAAGATGAGCAAATCCAAATAGCCCCAGGCAACAAATGATAAATGTCAAAATTGTCGCTACGCTTACAACCTTCTGCCAGCGCTGCTCCTGCACATATTGCTGTGCATTCAATTCATCAAGAAAATTATATTGATAAACCGCACCTGGCATCCCTGCTTTATAAATTCGTTCGATGGCCTTCATCGCCTGTTTTTGTTTTGCCTGGTTAAATTTGATCCAGACGCCGCCACCGGGAACTTCACTTGTATACATTACCAGGGGAGCTATTGGTTCCCGTAATGAAGCAAAATGAAAATCTTTTACAACGCCCGTGATGGTTTTCACAGAACTATCTCCGTACCTGTACACTTTAATTTGAGAGCCAACAGGATTTTCGATGCGGGATTGTTTTACAAATGTTTCATTTACCAGGACTTCATTTTTTGAAGCCGTAAAAGATGGACCAATGTTGCTGCCAGCCAACAATGGAATTTGCATAACGGAAAGAAAATTTTCATCAATATTTTTATATTGAGCTTTTACATTTTTTTCATCTGCTTCTATGTTCTCCGGATAACCGTCAGTACCAAATGATACCGCATTGATGGAAGGCTCCTTTGCAAATTCATTTTTTAAATAAGAGATCGCAGACTGGTAATCCCTGTCCCCGTTAATGCTTGTTCTTATAATTTGGTTCGGGTTATAGCCAAGGTCTTTGGTGCGTATGTAAGCCATTTGGCCATAATAAACAATGGTCGCTATTAATAAACACGTTGCTAATGAAAACTGCAATACAACAAGCCCGCGACCTAATAAACTGCGACCAGATAATTTTTGCCTGTTATACAATACTTCTGATGGATTGAATCGCGACACAACAAGCGCAGGATAAACACCTGTTAGCGTAATGATCAATACAAGCAATGCCGCAAAGTATAAAAGTAATTTTCCATTGAAAGCCTGCGCCAACTCAATTTGTTTACCGGTAAGATTATTGAACAATGGCAATGAAATATTTAGTATCACAAGGGATAATAAGAATGAAATAATACAAAGAATTACAGATTCGTTGATAAACTGCATGATAATATGGCCCCTGCTTCCCCCGGTAATTTTTCTTATGCCAACTTCTTTTGAGCGGTTAAAAGAATTGGCGATCGTTATATTTATAAAGTTGATAGAAGCCATCAACAGTATAAAAAATGCTATGCCCACAAACATGTAGGAATAGACAGGATTGCTAACGTTAACGATACCTCCTTCCGCATTACCGCTACTTCGCATTAATGGATTTAGATGTATATCCGTTATCGGTTGAAGTCCATAGCTTACCTGCGGATCATAACCATACAACTTCATGTTTTGAGCAAGTTGATCTTTGGCGTGTGAGGCATAGACCGCATCAAATTTTTGTATAACTGAATTTAGATTTACATGGGTATCAAGTAAGACAAATGTTCCAAGGTATGCATTGAGCCAGTTGTTGTCAAGGAATGAAAGTTCCATAAACCGGAAACTAAACAATGCATCAAATTGTAATGAAGAATTTGCCGGCGGATCTTTTATAACTGCTGTAATCAATAAAGGTCTTCCAAGTTTATCAAAAGATGGATCCGCATCCATACTTAATGTTTTACCAACCACATCATCAGTATTAAAAAATTTCCTGGCAGTAGTTTCGGTTAACACTACAGCGTAAACATTTGATAAAGCAGTCGCCGCATTACCATGGATGATCTTAAAACTAAAAACGCTGAAGAAATTTGAATCAGCGAACAATGGCTGAATATGGAGTCCTTTTCCGTTGGCAATAACATCACTATAAATATCGCCGCCCATTATTCTCACAAAGCTTTTTACTTCGGGTACTTCTCTTTTAAATGCAGGGCCCTGCACTTGTCCTGTACCGCCAATTGTTTGCGGGCTTTCATTTTTATTGTCAATCAAGGTAGTGGTAACACGATATAGATTAGGATTGTTAGCATGAAAATTATCAAAACTGTGTTCATCATTCCAATATAGCACCGCCAGCAACATAGCGGTAATACCCACTGCCAGGCCCGCTATATTTATGATAGCATATAACCTGTTTTGCCGCAGATGCCTAAAAGATATCTTTAAAAACGTATTCATTTATTAAAACGAAAAGATTTATTTCTATTCTCTACTTTTGTTTCATTGTCAACCTATCAACACAAACCTAATTTGTATTCTTCAACTGGTATCAAAAATTTTCTTCTTGTTAATAACTGACTATTCAGTATTCACTCATTCACCATTTACTTTTCTCATTCCGTTCTTAAACTTTTCACTGGGTTTGCGATTGAGGCTTTTATTGCCTGGAAACTTACAGTTGCCAAAGCAATGATCACAGAAAGTAATCCCGCAACAGCAAATACCCACCACCTTACATCTATCCGGTAGGCAAAATTCTGCAACCACTTATTTATAATCAACCATGCAATAGGAGAAGCAATTAGAAATGAAATCATTACCAGTCTCAGAAAATCCGCCGACAACATAACGGCTATGTTAGACGCGGATGCACCAACTACTTTTCTAATACCAATTTCCTTTGTTCGCTGTAACGTAATCAGCGAAGCAAGCCCTAGTAAACCTAAGCAACTTATTACAACAGCAATTGATCCGGCAAGCGAAATAATCTTTTGCTGTAAATCTTCTTTTTGATATAAACGGGCGATCTCGTCATCCAGGAATTGGTATTCAAAAACTTCTTTCGGGTAAACCTGTTCCCAATCTCTTTGAATTTTTTGTATTGTTGAAGAAAGATTGTGTCCTGTTAATTTTAATGCGATGTTATCATAATATTCAGGAACGCTCGCGATTACCACAGGTTCAATAGGGACTTCCAATGTCCTGGCATTAAAATCTTTTACCACTCCAACAATGATTCCTCTTTGATCACCAAATTGCCCGACCACAAACGGTTTGTTGACTGCCTCTTCAGGATCTTTTAATCCCAGTTTTTTCACCATCGTTTCATTGACGACGTATTCATGATTTACCTCAGATTGGCGAATATTTCTCCCGGCGATAATTTGAATTCCGAAAGTTTTTAAATAAGCACTATCACCGATCGGAGATCCGGCCGGCCAGGATTCCCAATCGGACCTGTTGTCAAATCTTACAGAACCCCCTGAGTTATTTTCAGATGAAGGCGGCTTGTGACAAAAAGTAAAGGCGGTTACCTGGGGGATTTTTTCCAACTGATCTCTTATTAAGTCCTTCTTTGATTGCAACGTGTCTGGCAAGGGAACCATCACAACTGCATTACGGTTAAACCCGATATCCGTATTCTTTAAAAAACGAACCTGCAGAACCATGATGAATGCACAAATAATCAGCATATAAGCGATAGTGTTTTGACCAATCACTAATACCTTCCTCATTCTTCCAGCCTTCCAGGTTCCCGATTCATTTTTAAGTGCCATAAAAATATTTATCCTGCTCAGTACGAAAGCCGGATAAAATCCTGAAAGAAAAATAAGAACAAAAAGCAACATGACTAAAAACATAACGGTACCCGTATACGAAATTACATGTACAGGATCCTGCGAGAAAAGAAACCGGTTGGCCGCCGGCAAAACCAGTGCGACCATAACAACTGCAAAAACAATAGCAGCGCTTACCATGATGAATGTTTCAATAATAAATTGAGCAAACAATTGCGATATTGTTCCACCCAAAACTTTTCTTGTTCCAATTTCAGTCATTCGTTTTGACTGTTGCGCAATGGAGATATTGATATAATTGAAACTTGCAATTATTAATATGAGTAAGCCGATTATTGCGAGTGTTACCAACAAAGATTTTTGAACATTACCACCGTAATCCGTATTGAAATGCACATCTGCCAAAGGTTGCAGCCAAAAATGGTAATATTTTGCAATGTCGCCTAAGTGTGCTTTTGCAAGAATATTTACCGAAGATTCGACATTTTTTTTTGATTTTGTATTGTTCAGGCTAACGTACAAAGTCGTAGTTGAATTCATCCAGCTCCAGTCAGTGAAGAAGGCATCGTCTGTAGAGCGTTTAATATTTTTTAAAGATGAGAAGGAAAGGTATATGTCAGATCTTAAATCGGTGTTGTAAGGTTCATCACTTACCAATCCTACAACAGTAACAGGCTGCCTGTTTTCAAAAAACATTATTTTTCCTATCGGGTTTGCATGTCCGAAATATTTTAAAGATTGTTTTTGAGTTATGACAGCGGTGTTAGGAAGTTTTAACTGGTCAGCGCTTCCGGCTATCCATTTATAATCAAACATTTTAAACCAGTCCGGGGAAACCAATGCAACATTTTTATCTTCCTTAAACTGCCGCCCGGCTTGCAGTGAATCATCCAGGGATATGGTGAACGTATAATTATCTAACATAACAGCCGCATCAGTAACATGCGTAACTCCATTGAGCAGCGCACGAAACATAGCTATAGAAGCGCCTTTTTCATGGATTGTTTTTCCATAGTACAGTTCGTTTGATATCCTGTAAGTCCGGGAAGCATTTTTATGATAACGATCAAAGCTTAAATGATAGCTGATAAATAAATACAACAATAAGGAGCAGGCAATTCCTAATGCCAGTCCAAAAATATTTATAGCAGAATAAAATTTTCTTTTAGTAATATTCCTCCAGGAAATTTTGAAATAATTTTTTATCATAAAAGTTGATTTATGGTGGATGATATAATCATGCCTGATTTATTTTACTATTCATTATTGATGACTCACCACTCACCTTCATTACTCTGTTCTCAAACTTTTCACCGGGTTGACTACTGCCGCCTTTATTGCCTGGAAACTAACCGTTAGTAAGGCAATGAAAATTGCAACAAAAGCGGCAATTAAAAATATCCACCAACTTATGGTGATGCGATATTGATAGTTCTGCAACCATTTGTTCATTACCAGAAAAGCAATTGGAAAAGCAACAATGCAGGATATCAATACAAGACTTAAAAAATCCTTTGAAAGCAAGGCAGCAATACCTGAAACACTTGCGCCCAGCACCTTTCTCACGCCAATTTCTTTTGTTCTTCTTTCTGCAGTGTAAGCCGCAAGGCCGAACAAACCCAGGCATGAAATAAGAATTGCGAGTGCTGCGAATACCCGTGATAGTTTACTAATCAACATTTCGCTTAAAAACAATTGGTTGAACTGGTCATCAACAAATTTGTATTCGAACGGGTATGCAGGATTGTCTTTTTTCAACACGGCGCCAATCTTCGCCAGTGCATTTTCCGGGTTACTTTGCGCAGTGGTTCTTATATACAGCAGGTTTGTGCCTTGAGGAATATCATAAAAAATAACGGGCGCTGACTGACCATACATGTCTCCATATACATAATCTTTTATTACGCCGGTCACCCGCATTTGATAACTACCTCTCTCAGTTCCACGTTGCAGGATCGTTCCAATGGCACTTCCTTTACCCAACAACTTTGCCATCGACTGCGTTACGATCACATTCATGATCTGCGTTGAATCTTTGGGCATATGGTTAGCACCAAACAATACTTCATCGGTTGGCTGAAAATCTCTTCCCTCAATAATATGCATGCCGACAGTCGACATAAATTCCGGGCTCACTAATCGCTGGGAAATAACAATATTTGTGTTGGGATCTTTTCCCGGCCAGGTAATGGACTGTAGTATTATTTCCGCCACCAAGCGTGTTGTGATCTGCCAAGGCCGCATTCTTGACAATGCCAGTATTGATGAGATCCTGCTTTATTGCCTGGAAAATCTTTTACGATATCGCCTTGTGCTTCTATTTGCACCAGATTATTTTTATTATACCCAAGGTCCCTCGTTTTTACATGTTGTATTTGCTTATAAATAATGATGGTGCTTATGATCAGGATGATGGAAACGGCAAATTGTGTTACCACTAAACCTTTTCTTATGATTGCTGCGCTTCCTGTTTTTAATTTTATTCCTTTTAATACGAATACGGGATTAAAAGATGATAAGTATAAAGAAGGATAACTGCCGGCAACAAGACCGCATAATAATGTAAGCAGTAATAAGGCGATGAAATGATATCGATTAGCTGAGTCCCAACGAAAGATTCTTTTTGCACCAATGAATTAAATGCCGGCAACAATAACGTCATAAGAAGAACTGCAACAATCGCTGCAAGTAAGGCCATCAATATCGCTTCACCAATAAATTGAGCAATCAATCTTTTCTTTCCGGAACCCAACACTTTTCTTACGCCAATTTCTTTTGAACGTTTTTCGCTGCCTGCCGTGGCAAGGTTCATAAAGTTGATGCAGGCAATAAATAAGATGATCCAGGCTATAATGCTGAATAACTTTACATATGCAATTCTGCCGCTGCCAGTTGGTTTGCCATTGGCAAAATCATCACGCAAGTGCCAGTCATTCATGCTAAATAAAAAAACGTGTACGCTGGATTTATCCGCCTCATTCTTCTGCGTGGTAAAATCATAATTCGGGTTAAGTAACCGCTTATTGATAGCAGCAGCATCAACGCCGGGTTTCAATTCAACATAAGTTGTTATCCCAAAATTGAACCAGGTATCCACCCGCGGATTGGCATCGAGATACACCTTGAAAGGCGCCAGCCATTCAAACTGTAAGGTTGAATTTTCAGGCAGGTCTTTTAATACACCACTTACAACATAATCCTGCCTGTTATCCATTCGAACAGTTTTACCAATCACATTTTTTTCATCACCAAAAAACTTCTTTGCGGCCATTTGTGTGAGTACAATAGAATGCAATTGTGAAAACGCACCCGCTGCATCGCCTTCAACAAATGGCAATGTGAACATGCTAAAGAAAGAAGGCTCCACATATTTTCCGGATGCATTCACTGCCTTATCGCCCATTGTAAAAAGGAACGACATGCCGCCTTCGGTAGTACGGCATGTGCTTTCTATGCCAGGTACTGTTGCAACTAACGCCGGGGCAAGAGGACCAGCAGTGGATGAATGCGTAAATACCCCACCTTCAACATTTGCGTTTGTTTTTACAAGATAGATGCGATCTTTATTGATGTTGCTGCTATCAAAATTTACTTCATCTTCCACCCATAAAAAAATAAATCCTGCACACGCAATACCAATGGCTAATCCAAAGATGTTGAGAAAGCTGTATCCTTTATTTTTGGAGAGATTTCGAAAAGTTGTCTTTAGAAAGTTTGTAACCATAAGGCCTCCTTCTTACTCCTCCAGGGGAGGAAAGATTTTAAAGTTTAATATAATTAATGTTGTTCATATTTATGAGCCTCGTTCGCCCCTCCCCTGGAGGGGTTGTGGAGGCTATTCTGTCCTCAAACTCTTTACCGGGTTGGCCATTGCTGCTTTAATGGTTTGTATACTTAACGTGATGAGTGCAACCAAAAGCATGGCTACACCACATAGAATAAATAACCACCAATTCATAGTTGCCCTGTATGCAAAATCTTCCAGCCATTTGTTTGTTGCCCACCAGGCTATCGGTGTTGCAATTGCAAAAGCGATCACTACCAGCTTTACAAAATCCTTAGACAGAATGGAAACAATGTTACTAACGGTAGCGCCTAATATTTTTCTAACGCCGATCTCTTTGGTGCGTGTATTGATGGTATACATTACAAGGCCCAATAAACCGAGACAACTTATAAGTACTGATAAACCCGTTGCCCAGTTCAATAAACTCGCTGTGTGTTGTTCCGTTTCATAAAACTTCGCGATGGTATCATCTAAAAATGTGTAACTAAAATTTGCGTCAGGATATATTTGATGGTACAACTTTTGAATTTTACTGATAGTGCTCTTCCAGGATTGGCCTGCTCCACTTTGTGGCTGCAAAAGAATATGGAAGAAATAACTCCTGTTATCAAAGGAAGCAAATACGAGTGGCCCAACAGGTGCATGAAAAGACTGTTCATGAAAGTCATGCATCACGCCTACTATCGGCATTAGTTTGCCGTTAAATTCCAGTTGTTTTCCTATCGCCTCGTCAGGATTTTTAAAACCAAGCCCTTTTGCGTAAGTTTCATTAACCAGAAACTCTTTGATCGTATCACTTTCCCTTACATTCCTTCCAGCAAGTAATTTAATGTTAAACAGTTTGAGGTAACCGGTATCGCCCCAACGTAACTGCACACTTTCTTTGTTTTCATTAGAAGCGCCGGTATATTTTATATCAGTAAATGCAGCGCCTTTATCGGCGGGGGTTAAAAAGCCCCTGCTCGCCATCTGCACGCCGGGAATTGATTTTATTTCATTCAACAACTGGGTACGATGATTAGCAACTGTATCTTCACGCGGTACATCGAAACTTAATACGGCATCTTTTCGGAAACCCATATCACTATTCAATGAATAATTGATCTGCCGGCTAACCATAACCGTGGCAATTACAAAAAACTGCGCAATTACAAATTGGGATACCGTTAGTGTTTTGCGTATCCAGGCATGCCTTGTTTCATTGCCGCCCTTGAATGACTGGTTCTTTAAAACATTTACGGGTTTATATCCTGATAAAATAAATGCGGGATATAAGCCGGAAAGAATGCTTACCACCGAAGCCAGCAATAATAAAAACAAAAAGATATAAGGTTGTTGAAACGGATGAAATTCCAGGCCGGGAGGAATAAAATCAGCAAACAAATTAAGCAGCCATGGAGCTAAGCAAAATGCTATAATACATCCGGCAGCGGTCAATAAAAATGTTTCACTCAAAAACTGGAAGATGAGTTGTTTCCTGGAACCACCCATCGTTTTGCGGATACCAATTTCTTTGGCACGATGAGCAGCGTTGGCAGTTGTAAGATTGATAAAATTAATACAGGCAAGCAACAACAGGAATGCAGCAACCGCCAGCAGCCCGTACATCGTGGGTTTGTGTGCTATCCGCTGATCAAAGTCAGCATATAAACTATTAAAATGAACATCGTTCAGGGGTTGCAGGTGAAACGCCATAGTATTGGCCGCATCTTTATTAGCGTCTTTGTTATATTTATTCATCAGCCCCTTTAATTGCCTTTCGGCACTTGCAGCGTTGCTTTGCTTCGCAAGTTTTACATACAAGTGCGAGTAGGCCATCCAGTCATTCCACGTGTTCATCATAAAATCATTTTGCAAGTGCGTTTGAGAAATCGTTGTGAGTGAAATAAACTCAACTCCATCAAATGAAGTGCGTGCATTCAAATCTTTTACAACGCCTGAAACTGTTGCGGTAAAATCATCGTTATACCTTATTTGTTTGCCAACTACATCGGCTATATCGCTGGAAGGAAAATATTGTTTTGCCCTGCTTTCACTCAACACGACATTGAATGGATTTTTTAGTGATGATTCCGGGGATCCGGCCAGCCAATGATAAGGCAACAATGAAAAATATTGCGGGTTGGTAAACACAATGTCCGGTTGCTTTTTAAAAACAGCCGGTTGTGATGATCGCCTTCTTTCTATACTCACGTTAGCTGTTGCATCGCCCTGGAACTGCATTACAGGCACGGTGGCCTCCACGCCCGTAACTTCACTTTGTATCGCAGCGCCCAATGGTGCCATAACAGCAGATGAATGCCCGTCATTGCCATTAAATTTAAAATCCATTACTACCCTGTAAATTCGCTGTGCATCTGTCTCTGCTTTATCATAGCCGAATTCAAATTGCACAATCAGGAAAATAATAAGCGATGCACTGATGCCGATGGATAACCCCAGCACATTAATGGCAGTAAATGCTTTGTTGCGGGTAAAAACCTTAAAAGCGGTTTTGAAATAATTTTTAAACATAGTTTTTATTTTAGCGTGTAATCGTTTACGTTACCCGGTTGTATTTATTCCGTTCTTAAACTCTTCACAGGATTGGCAATTGCCGCTTTCACCGACTGAAAGCCAACAGCAACGAATGCAATTCCTACAATTACGGCAAATGGCACTACAAAATATGTCCAGTGCAGGTTAACACGGAACGCATATCCTTGGAGCCAGTCCGATGTCATTAACCATGCCAATGGAGCCGCAATTAAAAAAGCGATAATCAATAAATAAATGAACTCACGGTATAACAGATTCAGGATGGTTCCAACAGATGCACCCAATACTTTTCGGATACCGATTTCTTTTGTGCGCTGAAGCGTTGTGAAAGATGCAAGGCCAAACAATCCCAGGCAGGCAATTAAGATCGCAAGGCACGTAAATAACGTGAACACCTGTCCGAAGCGCTGATCAGCTTTATATTGATCGTTGAAATGATCATCGAGAAAGAAATATTCAAATGTATTGCCGGGAAAGGATTTATTCCATTCTGCTCTTGCGACTTCAATCACCGTCTTCGCTTTAGTGGCATCTATTTTAATAGAAACAGGGCCGTTAATATCAGGGATCAATCTAAAAATGAGTGCATCATAATTTTCGTGTAAGGATTGCTGGTGGAAATTTTCTGTTACACCAATAATGGTATATCTTCTTCCCCAGAAATCAATTCGTTGATTCAACGCTTCATCCGGTTTATTAAATCCTAATAATTCTACCGCCTTCCTTGTAAACATTATGGCGCTGTCATCAGAACCAAAATCTTTTGAAAAAAATCGTCCGGCAATTAATTTCAGGCTGTATGTTTTCATGTAATCATAGTCTACGCCAACAACACGATATTGCTTTTGCTTTGACTCGTCTTGCCCCACAAGCTTTATTCCTCCTGCATTCCAGCCAACAGCTTCACCCGGCACGTTTGTGGAAACCGCAATATTCTTCACAGCAGCTAGCCGGCTTAGTTCATTTTTAAATGCTGTTTTCCTTTTAAGAAAGGTGGAATCTGTTCCAACTGTTGGCGGTGATATTACCAGCGTTTGATCAATATTTACACCCAACGATTGCTTGCGCATAAATTGTATTTGTTTATAAACAGTAACCGTTCCAATCAACAAAAACAAGGAGGCGGCAAACTGAAATACTACTAATGACTTACGAAGCAAAGCACTCTGCTTTGTGCCGCCCATTTTTCCTTTTAAAACTTCAACCGGTTTAAAGCCGGATAATATGAATGCCGGATACAATCCCGAAAAAAATACACCAACAATAAATAATGCAGCAAGGTCAAACCAAAAACTACTTGCTTTAAATAATGAAACCGAGAGGTCCTCGCCGGATAATGTATTGAAACCCGGAATCGCGAGTAATACAATCAACAATGCTATTGCTAATGCGATTCCATTTATCAGTGCTGATTCAGAAAGAAACTGAATCACAAGTTGTCTTCGTTGCGAGCCAATTGCCTTACGCACGCCCACTTCTCTTGCACGGGTTATTGCTCTTGCTGTGGCAAGATTAATGTAGTTAACCCAGGCAATAATCACGATGAAGAATGCAATGCCCAGCAACAGGTATACCGTCTTGCCTTCCGTTGTTTCACCGGGCTCCATCATGTAATGCGATGAAAGGTGAATATCTTTTAATGGCTGAAGATTGTAAGTAACAGCGGAATTATATTTCTTCATATCTGCTCCAACAAACTTGTCAACAATAGGAGGAAATTTTTTTTC
The DNA here is from genome assembly GCA_963792025.1 of uncultured Chitinophagaceae bacterium. GTDB lineage: Bacteria > Bacteroidota > Bacteroidia > Chitinophagales > Chitinophagaceae > Ginsengibacter. The sequence goes on from CAWBUS010000003.1 coordinate 162,913, forward strand.
TACGGTTTTAGGATCGGCGTTTTTTCTTAAGAGTAAATAGGTTAAACATCCGTCCCACTCCCAGGCTGTTTCAGGACCGTTACCGGTGGAATCACTGTTCCATTTTACAAATGTCGCATATGAAAGAAGCACGTCTGGCTTTATCTGCGTATTCCCTGGTGCATCTTTATAAACTGCAGTAATAACATAATTGCTGTTACGATTCAGTTCTAATTTTTTGCCGATAATATCCGTAGTTCCATAAATTTTTTTTGCAGTTGTTGCTGAAACCGCTGCTGTAAATGGCTCTTTTAATGCAGTATTTTTATCGCCTGCAATTAAAGGATAAGTAAATATGTTGAAGAACGAAGTACTGGCAAAAAACACCTTTTCTATTTTCAAAGGTTGATTCTGAATATCGGTTGTAACCTTTCCATTTTGAACCAGTTTTACGTAATCTTCAACTTCGGGGATGGCGTCTTTAAATGCGTTGCCCACTCCAAAAGCGCCGGCGGCCCACTGTGTACTAAGTTTCCCATTGTCGTACCTGTCTTGTTCTACACGGTAGATCCGGTCTTTATTAACCTGGAAATTCTCCCAACTTAATTGGAAAGAAACGTATTGCAAAATGATGAGGCAAGTTGCAATGCCGATTGACAATCCAAGTATATTAATTGCAGAATAAACTTTGTGTCTTTTTACGTTTCGCAATGCGATTTTAAAATAATTTTTAAACATATATTTTATTTTAACGTATAGTCGTTTACGTTACCCGGTTGTATTTATTCAGTTCTTAAACTCTTCACAGGGTTGGCTAATGCTGCTTTTATTGATTGAAAGCTGATTGTCAACAATGCAATCAACGCAGCTGCAACACCGGCAATTAAAAATATCCCCCAGCTAATTGAAACACGGTAGGCAAAATCGTGAAGCCAATTATTCATCACAAACCATGTAACAGGTACTGCAATAAAAAAAGCAATAAATACTAACCACATAAAATCTTTTGCCAGCAGGTAAATAATATTGCTCACCGGCGCGCCTAATACTTTTCGTATACCGATTTCTTTTGTACGTTGTAATACATTGAAAGCTGATAAACTAAATAAACCAAAACATGCAATGATGATAGCAAGAAATGAAAATAATCCGAATACTTTCCCAAACTGGTCGTCGGCTTTATATTGTTCATTGTAACTATCGTCTAAAAAATAATAACTGAAAGGATTTTGCGGAAAAAAATTATTCCAGACTTTTTCAACGGATGCAACGGTTTGGTGTACATTACCGGTTTCAAATTTTACAGAATAATAATTATTAATCTCAGGCTTGGGAACAAACACCACCGGTAACATGGATCTATTCAAACCTAATTGGTGATAGTTAGCCACAACACCTATAATTTTGAATGTATCATCATAATTAGAAATAGCCTGGTTAATTGCTTTTCCAAAATCATCAATTCCCAGAAGCTTTACAGCTTCTTCACTCAGCACTACTGACTTTTCATCTTCCGGATTGTTTGGTTCAAAATTACGGCCGGCCTTGAATTGCATTTTATAAGAAGAAAGAAAATCTGCATCAACATATAATGTATAAACCGTTACCGGATTTTTATCTTTAGAATGAATAATAATCGCGGGATTGGTCATGTAAATTTCCTTACCCATCACTCCTGATGATGCGGCAATATTTTTTACGCCATTGATTCTTAATATTTCATTTTTAAAAGCCTGGTAGGATGTTGTATAAGCGCTGTCCTGCTTTTCACTGGGTCCGTTAATTATTAATGTTTGGCTGATATCGGCACCCAATTTTTGATTACGCATAAAATTTACCTGCTGGTAAATAATAGTCGTTCCTGCAATCAAAATAATAGAGGTCGCAAACTGACTAATAATCAATCCCTTTCTGACAAACATTCCGCTGTTTGAATTTTTAAATAATCCTTTCAATACAGCGATTGGATGAAAACCTGATAAAACAAACGCAGGATACATACCAGACGCCAACGTTCCTGCAATAAACAAACCAACAAAGCCCAACAAGTAAGGTGTTGTTAAGTAAAATCCTTTTTCAGAGGTGCTGCCAATAAGACGATTGAACGACGGTGTACAAATAAATGCAACAGATACAGCAATAATAACGGCGGCAAAATTTAATACAAAACTTTCCGTTAAAAACTGCAGCATCAAATTTTTTCTTAAAGCTCCCAACACTTTTCTTATACCGACTTCTTTGGCTCTTTCGAGAGAACGTGCTGTTGCAAGATTGGTATAATTGATCCATGCAATGATGATGATAAGGAATGCAATTAAAAAAAGAAACGAAACAGATTTGCCATCGCCATTTACACCTGCTTCTTCGTTATAATGCGAATAGAGATGAATATCTTTTAAAGGAATTGAATAAAGATCTTCCCGATTGTTATGTGCACGGCTGTAATCATTATTTAAATATTTATCACAAAAAGCGACCAGCTTTGCATCTAATTTTTTTTGATCAAAGCCCGGATATAATTGGAGGTAAACATAATAATCATACCAGCCCAGGGTTGTTTCAGCGTCTACGCCTTTTGGCCCGAGCCGTTTGATCATGTTTACAAAAGTTGAATAAGAAACGAGGTAATCAAATGAAAGATGTGAGTTGGTGGGATAATCTTCGAATACGCCGGTCACGAGGTAACTATATTTATAACCGCCTTCCAAAACAGTTATTTGTTTGCCAACCGCTTCATGGCTTCCAAAATATTTTTTTGCCAGCGTTTCAGACAAAATAATTTTGCCAGGCGCATTTAATAAAGTATTCCTATCTCCTTCAATAATATGTAAGGTAAACATATTGAGAAAAGACTGCTCAGTATAGTAACCTTTATTTTCAATCGCTTTAATATTTTTCGCTTCATTGGCAAATACCACACTGTTTTGTACAGGATCGTTTCCCTGCCACGAAATTCTTGTATCAATTAAACGGCAATAATTTTCAACTTCCGGTAAACCTTTTTTCAACAAGGGTGCAACTCCCGCGAACACAGTTGCAGATTGCATTGTAAGCTTTCCCTGGTCATGCAAATCGAGACGAAGGCGAACAATATCATTTACATTTTTATTAAACCTGTCGTAACTTTTTTCATAAGCTACATATTGAAAAATAAGCAGGCAACAGGCTATACCAATTGCCAGCCCAACAATATTAAAAGTAGTGTAGCCCTTTCTTTTTAAAATGTTTCTGAATGCAACCTGTAAATGATTTTTAAACATGTTCTTTTTTTTGCGTCAAAGAAAAACAAGAATATTTAGCTTGTCATTATTCCGTCCTCAAACTCTTCACAGGATTTGATATTGCTGCTTTTATTGCCTGGAAGCTTACTGTTAATATTGTTACCACAAAGGCTCCGGCCCCTGAAATCACAAATACCCACCACGAGATATCCGTTCTGTAATCATATTGAATGATCCATTGATGTAAATAATACCAGGCTAACGGTATAGCAATAAAGCATGAAATAATAACCAGCAACGCAAACTCACGGGATAACATTTTCCATAAATTAAATACTGATGCGCCCAACACTTTTCGTACACCAATTTCCTTTTTACGTTGTTCGGCAACAAACGACGCCAGTCCGAATAAGCCAAGACATGAAATGAAAACAGCAAGGATGGTAAAGAAAGTAGCAAGGTCGCCTATGCGCTGTTCATCTGAAAATTTCTTTGCATAATCTTCATCGTTGAAAGTATAATCGAATGGTGCGCCGGGATTGTATTTTTTAAACACAGCTTGTATTTTACTTAAGGCACCGCGAACAGGAGTACCCGGCTTTATACTCACCGTTATGATATTGGCCCAATCAGGGTTATAGAAAAAAACAGTAGGCTTCACAGGCTCATACGGCGATTCCATAATCATATCTTTTATCACGCCAATAACCTTATAGTTTTTATCATTGAACTGAATGGTTTGACCAACAATATCCTGTTTCATACCTACCTGCTTCACCCCGGATTCGTTCAATATCATTGCAAGGCTATCGGTGGCAAAATCTTTAGAGAAATCGCGTCCGTCTTTTATTTTCCATCCAATAGTTTTACCGAAATCCCTTGTCACAGCAATGGTTCCAAAAACGGGAAGCGTGTTAGGATCTTTCCCCTGCCAGTTAAAACCAATCTGGTTCGACCATACACCTGTTGTAGGGCTCGAAGATTCAGCCATATCGTCTACTACTCCCGTACTCAGTAAATCATTTCTTATGGCATCGTAGTGTCCATACAAATCGGGTGTTGACATGTTAATGGTCATCAATCCTTCACTCTTATAATTAACCGGCCGGTTTTTAGCATATTGAATTTGTTTAAAAACAATGATAGTTCCTATAATCAGCGCAATGGAAAAAGTAAATTGAATTACTACTAATATTTTGCGGGGCAAAGAGGCAAATCTTCCGGCACGAAATGTTCCTTTCAATACTTTGATGGGTTCAAATTTGGAAAGGTAAAATGCCGGGTAGCTGCCCGAAACTATGCCTGTAATAAAAGTAAAAACCAATATTAAGGACCAAAAGATGCCATTACTCCAGGGCAGGCTGATATTTTTATCCGCCAGTTTATTGAACAATGGCATCAGCAGAATTACCAGTAATATAGAAAGTACCAGCGAAACGAATGCTACCAAAACAGATTCGCTCAGGAATTGGCTGATCAATTGCTTTCGCTCAGAGCCTACCGTTTTGCGAATGCCGACTTCCTTAGCTCTTTTTTCGCTTCTCGCAGTAGAGAGATTCATGAAGTTGATGCAGGCAAGCAGTAAAACGAAAACACCAATAATCGAAAACAGCCAGATAAATTGAATACGGCCTCCTGTTGCTTTACCATTTTTAAATTCGCTGTAAAGCCTCCACTTATCCATCGGCTGCAATACCAGTTCTTCCTTGCCATCTGTAGCTGCATTTTTATGCACCATAGACGCCATCTTAATCTTGCCTGATAACTTGTCAATATTTTCGTTATTACTTACTTCTGCAAAGGCTTGCCATGAATGATTGTTCCATTGCGTGGCTGCGTTTTTAAGCCAATCTTCTGTTGTGATATATTTTTTCCACGGCAGAAATAATTTTGAATTGTATAAAGTGGTATTGCGTGGAAAATCTTTAAAAACACCGGCCACCTTAAAGTCCATCTTATTATCAAACTTTACGGTTTTATTAATAGGATCGGTATTACCAAACAATGCTTTTGCAATAGACGCACTTAACAGGACAGATGAAGGGTCGCTGAGTGCATTGATGTTGCCCGCTTTCATTTTAAGAGAAAACATTGAAGGAAAATTTGCCTCTACCCACATGCCCTGGCCCGTAATTTTCGTTTCTCCAACAACGAGCACATGGCCAAAATTCCAGGACGCCATAGATACATTTTTAAAATCACTCGCATACTTTGTCCTCAGTTCCTCACCGAGTGGCATAGCCACAGCCTGCCCGGTTTCCGCTTTATTTTTATCATCAAAAAATGTTGTCATTACCTGTACCAGGTGCTTATGATTGGTGTGATAATCATTAAACGTAACCTCATCCCAAATCCATAATGCTATCAATAAGGCAACTGCCATTCCTGTTGCAAGCCCAAGAATATTAATAACAGAATAAATTTTGTTTTTGATAAGATTGCGCCAGGCGATTTTCAAATAATTCTTTAACATAAATTCGGGTATTTGTTTCGTTTAATGATTATCGTTAGTAATTAATTATTTACTCCGTTCTCAAACTCTTCGCAGGATTTGATACCGCTGCTTTAATTGATTGAAAGCTGATAGTAATTAACGCAATAAACACAGCCGTAAACGCTGCTGCTAAAAATATCCACCAGCTTATACCAATCCTGTATTCATAATGCTGCAGCCAGTTATGCATGATCCACCACGCAACGGGAAATGCGATAAGACATGCAATAGCCACCAACTGTAAAAAATCTTTTGACAACAACGCGGTAATTCCCGAAACACTTGCTCCCAGAACTTTTCGGATACCAATTTCTTTTATTCTTCTTTCAGCTGTATAAGTTGCAAGGCCGAATAAACCCAGGCATGAAATGATTATTGCAAGTACCGCAAAGACTGATGAAACTGTGCTGATAAGCGTTTCATCTTGATACATGGCATTAAACTGATCATCAACAAATTTGTATTCTAACGGATAAGCCGGATCATCTTTCTTCATCACTCCGGCGATCTTCGCTACTGCCTTCTCAACATCACTTTTCGGTTTTAACCTGGCGTAAATAAAATTTTGGTCTTCAGGTGGCTTGCAAAAAATTATCACCGGACCGGCTTTACCATATATGTTTCCATAAACATAATCCTTAACCACGCCAATTACAGTCATGTTCGTAAAGACACCATCAGGGTTACCACGTTCAGATTGAATAATCTTTCCAACAGCACTTTCGTTACCCATGAGTTTTTCCATAGATTCATTAATAATTACATCCTGGTTTTCCGATGATGCATCATTTCCAAAATCTCTTCCCTCAATAATTTTCATTCCTGAAGTCGCAAGATATCCGGGGCTTACATTTCTGTGTGCGATGGATACGGTATTATCCGGTGACTTTCCCTGCCACTTAAAACCGTTGTCCGTATCACCGCCATATAATGTCGAATGGTCGGCCAGCGCTGCGCTTTGCACAGCACCAGTGCTTAATAAGTCATTCTTTATTAATGGAAACATTTTTGAAATATCATTTTGCGGATTTATTTCAATCAGGTTGTTTTTATTGAAACCGAGGTTCCTGTTTTTGACATGCTGAATCTGCATATAAACAACAATTGTGCTGATAATAAAAACAACTGACACGGCGAACTGTGTTATCACCAAACCTTTCCTGATAAGTGCAGCGCTGCCCGTTTTCATTTTTACTCCTTTTAAAACAGCAACCGGGTTGAATGACGATAAATAAAGAGATGGATAACTTCCTGCAATCATTCCGCAAACAAATAAGATTCCGATAAGAAAAATAATATGAGCAAGGCTCGCCAAATTCAATACAAGCTCTTTTTGCATCAACGTATTAAAGGCAGGCAATGAAATACTCATGATAAAAATTGAGATGATTGTTGCAATTGCAGACATCATAAAAGCTTCACCCATAAATTGTGCGATCAACCTGTTTTTACCAGAGCCCAATACTTTGCGCACGCCCACTTCTTTTGCTCTTTTCTCACTACGTGCCGTAGCAAGATTCATGAAGTTGATACATGCGATTAATAAGATGATCCACGCAATAACCGAAAGCATACGAACCTGTTCTATGCGTCCGCCACCTGTAGGTTTACCATTAGCAAATTCACTATAGAGTCTCCAGTCTTTCATTGGAAATAAAAAAGTGTGGCTCTTTTCGGTTGAAGATTTTCGATGAATAAAATCTTTTAACTGATTATTGATAGCGGCAAGATTCGCGTTTTTATCCACCTCAACATAAGTGACAGGGCCATAACTGCCCCAATCTGTTTCATCACTTCCACCACCATTTGCCACGTCCTGAACATGAGTAATTTCATAAGGAGCCAGCCATTCAAATTGCAATGTTGAATTCTCCGGCATATCTTTTATAACGCCGCTAACTATATAATCATGTTTATTATCTACACGGATTGTTTTTCCGATAACATTTTTTTCATCGTCAAAAAATTTCTTTGCGGCACTTTCCGTAATAACCAATGAATACAATTGAGGGAAAGGTTTCTTTGCATCACCTTCTACAAAATGGAACGTGAACATGTTAAACAAAGATGGGTCTGTATAACGGCCTGCGACATATAAAGATTTATCACCAAGACTAAAAAGTAACCGCTCATCCTGGTCCGAAAATCTTGCTGTGTTGGCAATTCCGGGAATCTCTGCTTTCATTGCAGCGCCCATTGGCCGCGGAGTGGAGCCCATTGTCCGTTCATTGCCATCAATCTTCATATTTACTTCCAGTTGATAAAGCCTGTCCTTATTTACATTGGCATTATCAAAAGTCAATTCATCTTCGGACCATAAAAAAATTAATCCTGCGCAGGCAATGCCAATTGCAAGACCAAAAATATTCAGGAAGCTATAGCCTTTGTTTTTCCAAAGGCTGCGGAATATTGTTTTGAAATAATTTTGAAACATAAGTTTGTTATTAGCGTTTATCCGTTTGCGTTACTAATGCCATCATTCTGTTCTTAAACTTTTTACCGGGTTTGCAACCGCTGCTTTTATTGATTGAAAACTGATGGTAATGATTGCAACTAAAACCGCAATCATCCCAGCTAAAGCAAACACCCACCAACTTACTGTAGTTCTATAAACAAAATCCTGCAACCACTGATGTGAAAAATACCAGGCAATTGGCGAAGCAATAACGATGGCTATTATGATCAAAAGCAAAAACTCTTTACTCAACATCGTTGTGATATTGGTAACACTGGCTCCCAGCACTTTCCGGATGCCGATTTCTTTCGTTCTTTTTTGTGCTGTAAACATGCCCAGCCCAAACAGTCCCATACACGAAATGAAAATTGTAACAGCCATCGCCGCGTTCATGAGCCATGCCGTCTTTTTTTCCTGGCCATATAGCCAGGTAACGGATTCATTCAAAAAGCTATAATCAAATGACTGCCCGGGGTATATTTTTTTCCATTGCCGCTCTATTGCCGCAGCAACCGGCTTTACGGCTTTCATATTTGCTTCGGAGGCGGCCAGCTTTATGGCAATACTAAAATCCAATGACGGGTCATTTACAATTACCGCAGGCTGTATGGCATCGTGAAAAGATTGCTGGTGAAAATCTGCAATTACGCCAACTATTGGATAGGCTTTTTCGTCGGCCCCCATCATGTAAAGCATTTTTCCTATGGCATCCTGCGGGTTATTAAATCCAATAGTCTTTGCCATGGTTTCGTTTATCACAAATTCTTTCAGGCTGTCGCTGTGCACCATGTTTCTGCCCGCAATAATTTTCATCTGGTAAAAAGGAATGTATTTGTCATCGCCAATTTCCATTAATGGCTGCGTCATTATTTCCTGCTTGCCTTTATACTTAAAACTATTGATCATCTGCGCAAAACCCATAGGTGCATTATTTTGAAGTATCACTTTCTCAACGCCTTTTATTTGCGCTACCTGTTGGGCCAGCACTTTTAGTTTTTGGTCTTTATCACCCCAATTGTTTATAGTAATAATGTTATCGGTATTAAATCCCTTGTTGGTTGTGTTCATAAAATTGATCTGCTTGCCAATAACAATAGCACCGATAATAAAGACCAGTGAAATTGAAAATTGGAAAACGATCAGTGCTTTCCGCAATCCTACTTTTTCTGTTCCTTGCTGTACAGGTCCGCCTTTAAGCGTTAAGACCGGCAGGTAAGATGATAAAACTTTGGCTGGATAAAATCCGGCCAGTAATGATGTTAGTAAAGTAACACCCACCAGAAAAATAAGTGTAGATGCATTAGAAAGGTGAAACGCTACGCCTTCCGGGATGTAATCTTTAAACAAGTACAACGCCGGGTTAACGAGCAGTATGGAGAGAATGACGGCAATAGAAGTAAGCACCATTGTTTCCGTCAAAAACTGGAACATGATATTTCGTGTGTTGCTGCCCATTACTTTACGAACACCAATTTCTTTAGCACGCTGAATAGACTGTGCAGTAGACAGATTGATGAAATTGACTATCGCTATAATTAAAATAAATAAAGCCACGCCGATTAATGCATACAGCACAGGCATGTAAGCTTTCCTGAAACCATCCCCATCATCGCCGCGATGAAACTCGGTTGTAAAATGAATAGCGCTTAGAGGCTGTAAATACATGGATAACTTCGACCCCGGACCATCCAGCTTCACATGCTCTTTTATATAAGACGCAAAGCGCTTATTCACCTGGGCTGCAGTAACTCCCTTCGCCAGTTTTACAAAAGCCATGGAATGATGCGGGCCAAGGCTGCTCCAATCTTCACGCGGAATTTGTTGTCTCAAAAAACTATGCGTAGCCGTGCTGATAGAAATAAAATCTGTGTACCCAAAATCAGTATTGCCGCTCCAGTCTTTTACTATACCTGCAACGCTTACACGAAGTGAATCATCATACACTACCGTCCTGCCAATTATGTTGCTTAGAGGAACATCACCAAAATAGGTGTGGGCTCTTTTTTCAGTGAGCACCACTTTAAATGGTTCACCCAGTACCTGTTTGTTTCCGACCAGCCAGGTGTATTGGAAAATGTCAAAATATTGAGGCCAGGTAATAATGGTTGAAGATGAATACGAATTTGCGATTCTGTTGTCAAATTGCTTTGGCGGCTTATTACCATCCGGGATGCTTATTCCGGCACCATACGAATAAACACCGGCTGCGTTCTCAAAACCCGGAATTTGATTTTGGAAACCTGCCACATCATCATACGGACTGTTTAAAAAATCTTTTTTACCATCACTTCTTCGCATGTCTCCAACGATCCTGTAAATCCGGTCTCCATCTTTATGAAACCTGTCAAAGCTGAATTCATAAGAAGTGATCAAATAGATTACCATACAGGCACAAATGCCTAAAGCAAGGCCAAACACATTTATTGTTGTGTAAATTTTATGGCGTGCAATGTTGCGCCATGCTATTTTGAAATAATTTTTAAACATAAATTCAATTATTATTTTCGTCTATATATAATAGTTAGTACCCCAAAAAATTATTCCCTTCTCAAACTCTTCACCGGGTTCGCAACTGCAGCTTTTATAGCCTGCAAACTAACCGTGATCAAAGCAATTGTTAATGCAACAATGCCGGCAATTACAAATACCCACCAACCAATATTTACCCGGTAAGCAAAGCTTTGCAGCCATTTACTCATTACCCACCATGCAATTGGAAATGCAATAACGGAAGCAATTAAGACCAGTTTCGCAAAATCTTTTGAGAGCATGGTAACAATACCGCTTACACTGGCGCCTAACACTTTTCTTACGCCAATTTCCTTTACACGTTGTTCTGCAGCATAGGTAACCAATCCAAATAAACCAAGGCAGGCTATAAATATGGCGAATATGGCAAAGGTTATAAATAAGGTACCGGTACGCTGTTCTGCATTATATATTTTGTTGAAGTCGGCATCCATAAATGTATAGCTGAAAGGCTGGCCGGGTACTGTGCTGTTCCATTTGCTGTCAACAGCACTTATTATCGACGAAGCATTTTTTGTATTGATTCGCAATGCAATGGAGCCGCGATTATCGCCTAATTGAATAAGAAGCGGCCCGACATTCTGGTGCATGGAGCTGAAATTAAAATCTTTTATTACACCTATCACATGATACTTAAGAGAACCGGAAATAATGTCGTCGCGACCGTAGTTTGGACGATACAAAGTCTCTTTATATGGATCTTTAAAACCAAGCACTTTAACAGCGGCTTCGTTCAAAATGACACCCATGGAATCTGACGGAAAATCTTTTGAAAAGTTGCGTCCCGATTGCATACTCATGCCGAGCGTGGGAATATAATTTTCATCCACGAAAAAGTTGGTAAAGATTATCGCCTTAGATGCATCAAACGATGCATCACGAAACCAGCCCTCCTGGTCAAAATTAGTTCCGGTGGGAAGATCGCCTGAAATAGTTGCCTGCGTTACCCCCGGGATATTCAGCAACTCATTTCTGAAAGTCTTTATTTGATTATCCAGGTACCACGTATTGTGCAATACCATAACCTGGTCGCGGTTGTAGCCAATTTTACGGCTGCGTATAAAATCGAGCTGGTGGTAAATAACAATGGTTCCTATAATGAGCATGATAGAAATACTAAATTGGAACACAACCAAACTGCTGCGCAGCCAACTGTTTTTAAAGCCTTTGGAAACCTTTCCTTTTAAAACATCTATGGGTTGAAAAGATGATAAATAGAAGGCGGGGTAACTTCCGGCAACACATCCTACTACCAGCACCAACGCAATCATAACGGGAAACAACCACGAAGAAAATAATGTACTCACATGCATTTCTTTACCGGCAAGCTGGTTAAATAAGGGAAGCAGGCAGGCGGATAATATGATCGCGATCAACAATGAAAAAAAACTTAATAATACAGACTCGGTAAGAAATTGAGTAATAAGATGAGAACGTAAAGAACCGGCTACTTTTCTAATGCCTACTTCTTTGGCACGGTTGGCTGAACGTGCAGTAGAAAGATTCATAAAGTTTACACAGGCAATCAACAATATTAAAATCGCAATCACGGAAAATATATAGACGTACGTGATGTCTCCGTTAGCTTCAAATTCATAAGACTTATCAGAATGCAAATGGATATCCTTCAACGGCATTAAATGATAGATAAAATGACCGCCTTTGCTTTCCATATCTTTCAATGATGAATGCAACTGGCTTAGGAGGTCTTTCGCTAAATAGTTATTGATCGTTGCGTTAACATAACCCTGCATGGTTGCAAGACTAACACCAGGTTTTACGAGGATATAAGAATGTGCATTATTACTCAACCAGTCATCCCGGCCTTTACCCTTCGGGCGAATAAAACTAAAATGGAAATGAGATTGTTTCGGTATATCTTTTATTACACCGGTAATTTTGCAGTTGGTTGTATTATCTACGTATAAAGTTTTGCCAACAACATCTGTGCTGTTGAAATATTTTTTTGCTGTTGTTTCGTCAATTACAATTGAATTGGGCTCATCTAAAGCAGTTAAGGGATCGCCCGATATCATCGGAATGGTAAATACTTTAAAGAAAGTAGAGTCAGCAAATACGGAATGATGATCCTGAATGTTTTGATTTCCCTTTTTTATGAGTATATCGCCCTGGTAGTTCAGTCTAACCATTTGCTCAACCTGCGGATAGTCACGAACCAGTGCAGGTGCCAGTGGATCCGGAGATACCGAAGCTGTAAATTGCGTTCCGTTAAAATAGATATCTGCGTCCAGCCTGTAAATTCGATCGGCATTCACATTGTAGGTATCGTAATTTAATTCATCCTTTACATATAACACAATCAACAAACAAACCGCAAGGCCGCTTGCAAGGCCAATGATGTTAATCGCAGAGAACCCTTTGTTTTTCCAAAGGTTGCGGAGTGCTATTTTTAAATAATTTTTTACCATGGTCTGTATTTTATTATTAAGTTGTCAGCGTTTATTCATTCGGTGCGCAACGACTTCACCGGGTTTGCAACAGCAGCTTTGATTGCCTGGAAACTTACTGTTAGCAATGCAATTAATAATGCAGCAAATCCTGCAATAAGAAATATCCACCACGAAATGTTTATGCGATATGCAAAACTTTGCAGCCATTTATGCATTGCCCACCATGCAACAGGAAATGCAATGATTGATGCAATCAATACCAGCTTTACAAATTCTTTTGAAAGCATTTGCGTTACCTGCCTTACACTTGCTCCCAATACTTTTCTTATACCAATTTCTTTTGTGCGCTGTTCTGCTGTATATGTTACTAATCCAAATAAACCAAGACAGGCAACAAGAATAATAAGCACAGAAAAAATATTTAAGATGACTCCTGTTTTTTGTTCTGTTGAATAGGTTTTGTTGAAAAGATCATCCATAAAATTGTAAGTAAATGGATCACCCGTGTTGTAAGCATCCCAATTCTTTTTCATGGTTGCTAACAAGCCTGCAACATCAGTGGTTTTTATTTTAAAGATTAATCCTCCCTCGGGTTGCAAACTCATATATAAAGGGCTAATCGCTTCGTGCAGCGACTTAAAATTGAAATTTTTTACTACCCCAATTACATGAAACGGAACATTGTTCCCTTTGTCGCTATTTTGTCTTACTACGGTTTTTCCAATAGCACTCATATCATTCCATCCAAAAGCTTTTGCCGCAGTTTCATTCAGAATAATAGCAAAAGAATCAGTTGTAAAATCTTTTGAAAAATTTCTGCCACTAACCATCTTCATACCCATAGTTGGAATGTATTGTTCATCTACATGATATTCCACACCATCAACAATTAATTTATCGTTGCCCTGCGGATAAGCCAATGCATTATTATAGTTGCTTGGACCTGCAGGTTTATAGTATGATGCAGTTGCATTTACAATGCGTGGATCCTGCAACATTTGTTGTTCATATACGCGTTCATTTTGGCCCAATGCATAAGAATTTGGAATAGTAATAATTTGCTCTTTGTTATAACCAAGGTCTTTGTTTTGTATATATTTCATTTGCTGATACACTACGATTGTTCCAATGATTAATGCAACGGAAATAAAAAATTGAAACACCACCAATCCACTTCTTAAACTAAAGTTTTTATGATTGCTTGTAAGTTTTCCTTTTAATACGGCAATAGGTTTAAAAGATGATAAATAAAATGCAGGATAAATGCCCGCAATCACACCAACAAGTAATCCTAAACCAATAAAAGCAAGAATGGGTTTTACATCAAAGCTTAAATGTTTTCCCGAAATATTATTGAATGCAGGCAATGCAAGTTGCACCAGCGCAAATGCAATAAACAACGCAAAAAATGTAATGAGTATTGATTCTGATAAGAACTGGCTGATGAGTTGAAATTTTCCTGAGCCGGCTACTTTTCTTATACCGACTTCTTTTGCTCTTTTAGAAGCGCCTGCTGTTGAAAGATTAATGAAATTGATGCAGGCAACCATCAGCATAAAAATAGCAACGCCTCCAAAAATATAAACATAAGTTGCATTGCCACCGGGTTCAAATTCATTTGACGTGTTTGAATTAAGATGAATATCATTTAAAGGTTGTAATGCAAACCCAAGCGAATTACCTTTCGTTATGAATTCTTTCAAACTTAAACCCATCTCTTGCTGTATTTGCGGACCCATATATTTTTCAACCATTGCCGGAAATCCCGCTTCCATTTTTTTTATATCTGTACCTGATCTCAACAAAAGATAAGTATGAAAATTACCACCCATCCATGTATCTGAAGTGGCATCTTTCCAGCCCAGCATTGAACCAAACATATCAAAATGAAAATGCGAATTGGACGGAATGTTTTTTATAACACCTGTTACTTTATATACGCGGTTACTATCTGTATTTATCCCAATAATTTTGCCTATCGGTTCTTCTTTACCAAAATACTTTTTGGCGGTTTCTTGTGTTATTACGATGCCGCCTGGTTGTGCTAATGCAGTTTTAGCATTACCTTCTATCATTGGCAAAGTAAATATGCTGAAGAAATTTGGATCAACCAATACAAAGCGATCATCTTTAAAAACTGTATTGTTATAAGTAGTTTTTGGTGCGCCAAAGCTTAAGATTCTTGTCGCATCTTTCACTTCAGGAAAATCTTTTTTCATTGTTTCCGCAACTGGCGGCATCGTAACGCTCTCATCTATTTTGCCGCCATTGAGATTCGCATGAAAAACGACCCTTGCAATGTTATCTGCATTTTTATTAAAGCGATCATAACTCAATTCATCCTGCACATACAGCATAATAATAAAACATGTTGCAATCCCAATTGATAAACCAAGAATATTAATGAAAGAAAATAGTTTGTTCTTTCTAATATTTCTCCACGCTGTTTTTAGATAATTTCTGAACATGTCCTTTTTTAATTTTATAATTATTGTTGTGGTTAGGTTGATGCGATATTTATTTTATCTGGTTTATGTATTCACGATTGACGATTCACATCTCAAGTTTATTATTCTGTTCTCAAACTTTTTACCGGGTTTGCAACTGCCGCTTTTATTGCCTGGAAACTTACTGTTAGTACCGCAATTATTATCGCTGCAGCTCCTGCAATGAGAAATATCCACCAGCTTATTTGTATGCGGTAATTATAACCCTGCAACCAATTATGCAATAGCCACCACGACACAGGAAAGGCTATAAGACAAGCAATGCACACCAGTTTTACAAACTCCAGGGAAAGTAAGCCGGCCACGCTTCTCACACTTGCACCTAAAACTTTGCGAATACCGATTTCTTTTGTTTTTCGTTCCGCGGTATATGCTGCCAGTCCAAATAAACCCAGGCACGAGATAAAGATTGCCAGTGCAGAGAATACTGCCGCCAACTTACCAATGAGCGTTTCCGTCTTGAATAAACGGCCAAATTCGTCGTCTACAAATTTGTATTCAAAAGGATAGCCGGGATTATCCTTTTGCAAAACACTCCCGATTTTTGCAAGCGCATCCTGTATATCAACGCCAGGTTTACACCTCACTGTCAAAATATGAGTACCGTTAGTATGATTATATAATAAAAGCGGCGCCCCTGAGACATACATATCATTGTACAAAAAGTCTTTTACAATACCGGTTATTTGATATTGTTTGCCGCCATCGCTAATAATTCCGCCAACTCTTCCCTCCGCGCCCATTTGTTTTGCAAGCGCTTCGTTTATCATAACACTGTTGCTGTCAAGCCTGGGATCATTGTAAAAGTTCCGGCCGGCAATCAGTTGAATTCCCATTGTTGAAATAAACTGTGGGCTCACATCTTCCCAGGTTACCAGCGGATTCGTTGTGGGGTCTTTTCCCTGCCATGAATAATTATCGGTATTATTCCATATCTGTAAAATGGGATAATCGCTAAGCGCCGCATTTTCTACAAATCCTGTTTGTTTGAGATCATTATAAATACCGCTAAAATTGTCAACGATTTTGCCTTGCGTATTAAGATAAATGAGACTGTTTTTGTTATAACCTAAACTCCTGTTTTTTACATGCTGTATTTGCTGATATATAATTATTGTTCCGACGATCAATATAATGGAGACAGAGAATTGTAATACTACCAAACTTCGCCTTGTGAAGGCAACACCCGCATTGGATTTTATCCTGATATTTTTTAAGACGGCTATTGGTTTAAATGAAGACAGGTAAAATGCCGGATAACTGCCAGATAGCAACCCGGTCATAATTCCAATAGCCAGTAAATAAATAAGATGATCCGGTTGCAGCATTTTTGCTGAAAGGTTTTTTTCAACCAAATTATTAAACCAGGGAAGAGCTATATAGATGAATACAACAGATAAAAAAACTGCAATAAATGAAATAACCATAGCCTCCCCGATAAGCTGCGCTACCAACTTACTTTTGGCTGCGCCAATTACTTTTCTCACGCCTATTTCCCTGGCACGTTTTTCTGACCGTGCAGTAGCAAGATTCATAAAATTAATACACGCAATAAGTAGTATAACCCACGCTATTAAGGAAAACAGCTTTACATATTCAATTCTTCCTCCGCTCATTTTACCGTCAACAAAGCTGTCATGCAAATTCCAGTCATTCATGGCAAAAAGAAAACATACGGTTGTATTTGTATTGTTTGCTTTTCGGGCGATATAATTTTTTAATTGTTGATCAACCTGCGATACACTTGCTGTAGGTTCCAGTTCTACATAAGTGCGGGCCCAGTTAGCATTCCAGTTTGACATCCACGGTTGTTTATTTGCGACGTTTTCCATTGGCACCAGCCAATCAAATTGCAAAGTGGAATTACCGGGAAGATCCTTAAACACACCAGACACTACAAAGTCCTGTTCGTTATTCATTAACAAGGTCTTCCCTACCGGATTATTTTCTCCAAAAAACTTTTCAGACATCGATTTGCTAATTACTACCGAATGCACATCTTTGAAAGCATTAGAGGCTGAACCGTATTGAAAAGGTAAATCAAGCATCGAAAAAATTTCCGGGTCTGCATAATAGCCTGGCTCATCAATGGCTTTATCTCCTAACGCAAATAACTGATTATCGCCGCCTGACATGCGGGCCGCATTTTTTACTCCGGATATTTCAGCTTTTATAGATTTAGCCATAGGTCCGGGTGTCCCATGAAACGTGCTTATCTTACCATTGTAAGTTTGATTCTCGTAGATAGTGTACAGGTGATCTATCTTTTTAAAGTTACGGTTAAAGGTCATCTCATCCTGCACCCATAAAAATATAAGTGAGGCGCAGGTAATGCCTATAGCCAGTCCTGCAATATTCAGGAAACTGTATCCTTTGTTTTTCCGGAGACTTCGAAAGGCAGTTTTAAAATAATTTTTAAACATGGCCTGTTTTTTATATTAATCGTTATCTTTTGGCGTTTATACTTAATCGTTATTACCTGCCCGGACCTGCCTGCCGCAGTCTCTTCAATTCATGTGTCATCCGACAGGCAATGATTGTAACGGTTTAGTAATAGTAGCTTTACTTGCCTGCAAGCCTGCTATAGCCGGGGAAATTCCTTTCACCCAAAATCCCGTAATTATGTTTACAAATGAAAATCCCCTGTTGCGGAGAAGATGCCGATATGCGATTTTGAAAAAATTTTTTAGCATAATGGTTTTACTATTCCGGATTAGAAATATTTGAGTCAGAAATTACCCCGTAACTATTTTCAACCATCATACCAATGATCTATCGCATTGATATTTAATCCTTAAGAAAGTAAATTTGGATTAGAGACTGTCCGTAAACGAACACCTGTCTATATAAACCGAACAATTTAATATATCTACGGTCGGGTCTATACAACTTACAATTCCATCATTTCCAGTTTTTTTTTGCAATAGCATCGCTAGTTCAAAAACAATCAGTATAGCTTTCACTTGGAAAATGGGAACAAAAATAATCATGACCGGCATCATTAACGACGCCGGATTAACGAATAAGATATTCGTGCAAGTTTGAGAATACTCAATTTATGGAAATACATAAAAATATTTTGGCGTCGTTTCCCCGGAAAGTACCATGGCCCCTGGCGCCAAGTAGTTATAGAAAAAATAAGAATAGTACGCGACTTGAAGTCTATCGTTATTCTTTAGTTATACATACCTTGCATTAATAACGCCGGCTGGCATAAACGCCGGAATTTCCGAGCGGGAGATGCGGTTATTTTTTAGTACGAAATATTGCAGCCATGCAGCGGTAATAACCAGACTACCCGGCGGAAGAGGAATCTTAAATTGTAATGCCTGGGCGGTTATTGCATTATCATTATAAGGCACCTGTATCCGCTGAACGCCACCGCCTATCGGGATACCAGTTTTAAGCATACATCCTGAAACAGCTATCACCAGTTCTAACATCACGGTTCCTGCCGGTGCAAACACTTTTTTTACAGGAACAAAATCGTTTACACCTACCGTTATAAGATTCGCGTCGGTCCTGGTAACGGTTATGGGTACCCTGAAACGCTCTGTAAAACTATCTCCATCCGTAAACTGGAAACCGGTAATATAAGGTGCCACATCACAGGGTGGCAGGGTATCCACATCGCACAAGCGCAGCCATTTGGCAATAGCACCCGAGAACCTGCTCTGCATGCTCCTGTTCTTAGGAGCGGGAATTACTGCATACAATCCTTTACGTAAATGACTCGACACCCTTGATGCGATACCAAAATTTTCACTTCTTATTTTAGTGGCTACTGTCTGTTGTATGCCTTCGCGTTTAATACGGACGCAGTTTTTGTCCATGCGGCGGTATAGCACCAAATTACCTACCGTGCCACTCATAAATACGTCTGTTACTCTTGCCATGTGTTTACCTTTTATTTGGTTATACGATCACTGCTATGTCCTTGCCGGATGACCCATACCATCTCTATCATATCAGCGTTATCAGTGCGTTAATTAACGCACTCGAAATGCAGTGGAATAGTATCATTAACGCAGAGGATATATCCTTAGTATGGAGCAGGGATAAATTAATTCAGCAGACACTGGTCCTTTGATGCAGGGAACTCAAAGGACATGACGTAACTTGCATTTGAAACAGGCTGGTAAAAAGATTGTCAAAATTCAAAGGAGGTCAAGGGGGTATTGATGTTAAACGCGATATTTCAGGGAATGATTTGAAATTATTAACCAGCTGTCCTGGTTCTGCAGTTGCTCCCAAACACCAAAATTTTTTATCAAAAAAAAGGAGAAAGAATTATTCCACACAAATAAGAAAATTATACACATTCTTACATAGTTGAACCCTCAACCTGCGAAAAGACACAGGTAATTCCAACAAAATATTTGAAAACTTGCGGAATGCCCGCGTCTTGTACAATAAATCATCAAAAAGGGCTATTAATATAACCGACATTCTTTAAACCAGCTAAAAACTATTTTATGAATAAGACAATAACCGGCAGGGATATACGCAATCAATTAAAAGCTGATTTGATAGGAAAGGATTCCTATCGTGGCGTAACGTTAACTTATACCTGGCTGGCCAACCAATTCGGGCATATCTCCCTCGGATTTATTCCAACTTTTATTCTTTATATCGTTTTGTCGCGGTATTATAGTAACGACACAGCTTCAATAAGGGCAGCCGTTTTTATATCTGCCGCCTGGTTTATATTTGAGACCTTCAATTTCCTGGGACCACTTCTTTTAGCGAACCCCTTTAAAAAAAAACTGCCGTCGTTGAGCCATCGCAACAATATGTTTTCCAGCCAGAGTGGGGAAATGTAGCTTTTGACACCATAACTGACATCGGGTTTTTCTGGTTCGGCGCATTTTTCGCAAGCTCCCTTTGTAACTATTCGTCCACCTCGGTTACCATACTATTGATTTTGGCCGGTCTTTTAATTTACCCGGTTTACTATTGGTATCCCACCAAAATGTATCTGCAAATTCCCCAATATCCTTTTCAGTTCAGGCTTAGCCAATGGCAGTCTGTACAAATAGGCCAGGAGGCCATTCATAACATCAACAAATTCCTGAACAATAAACATAATGGTATGCACCTGTTAATATTCGGATCAAAGAATAGCGGTAAAACAAGAATAAGTGTGGGTATTGCCACTGAGTTATCAATAAAACATAAACCTTGTTATTATATTACTGCCATGAAACTCTTTAGTCATTTTTTTGACCAGGATGAGAGTCCGTCAAGTTTATGGAACTGGCGTTCTTCGTCCGTGTTGGTCATTGATGATATTAATGCAGGCCACCCTATTAAGCAGGACCTTATTTCCCCGGAGCATTTTTTAAAATTAGTAGATACCTATTCTGCCCAAAATGAAAAAAACAGGAATGCCATAAAGAATACAAATACCATATGGGTATTAGGCAGCAGCGATTCAGGTAAAAACCTATATGGAGAATGGCATAAAATGTTGGAAAATATCGGTGTTGATCAAAAAAATATTCTTTCGGTACACCTGCCTTAACCGGCTTCGCTGATTTAAATCATGCCCCTACTTTAAGATGTGGTTGTCGTAAGCAAAGCTTATCAAATGAGTAAGACTCTTAACATTGAACCTTTTGTACATAGGAATAATTCTTTTTTCAATTGCAGACTGAGAGACTTTAAAATGGTTGGCGATTTCCTTAAAGGAATATCCCTGTGCTACCATCGCAAGCGCCTCCTTTTCTTTATTGGAAATGGCGTAGTGATTAAATAATTGCTTATTCAGTTCCTCTTCAAATTCCGATTTATCAGGACCGTAGGCCGCATATCGCATTATGGTGCCTAAGTTAATGCTGCGGTTAATTTGCGACCTTCCGATAATGGCAGTCACCATTCCGTTTTCGCTGCTAAAAACGCCCACTTTTGATATTAGGGGAACATGAGTTCCATCTTTATGAATTTTTTTTAACTCTATCATAAAGCTATACTTTTCAAGGTCTTCCGAAACATTATTTATAAATCTCAATGCTTTATCATTCAGTTCATTTGAAAATGGTGCATATTCCGGTGTGGTAATGCTTACAATGGTAAGCATGGTTATTTCCTCGTCTTTATAGCCAAGAATTTCTTCCCATCCATCAGCATAAATCATTTTGTTTTCCTTGAAAGAATAGATATAAACTGCCTCTTCGGGAAACCTTGGAATTGTTTTTCGAAAGTATTGGGCTTCCTTACTTTTTAAGTCAGCCGGTACGTTTGTGATGTATGACTTTGTATATTCTCCGGGCGTTGGCATTAAATGATTATGAAATTAAAAAAAAGAAAAAAATAATTACCTGCGTGTTTTCGCAGTTGGCTTCCTTACCCTATAGCGATAATTTTGTATTAACAATTTAGCGATTATCTGAAACCACTGCAAATTAACAACTTATTAGACAGTTAGATTATCTAATCCTTTAAAAAGCCATTTTCGACTAGCTAAAAAATACACCTTTTTTCTTAAAGACATTCCTCTCGTAACCCCCACACGTTTTTAGGAAAAAAGGTTATTTTTTTGTGATTAAACAAAGATATGAATGCCGTTTCAATTTTAAAACAGTCCTATGCACCCGGATGTTATTATTACGATGGAAAAATAGGAATAATGTATTGAGATTTACTTCAGAAGACAACAATTTAATATGTCAAATATTTTAATAGTTGATGATCACGTTGTAATAACCACTGGTTTAAAAATAGTTATAGGAAATTTTTTGCCCGATTCGGTAATCGATGTGGCGAATGAGGGAGATAAGGCCTTTGAAAAAGTTAAGCAGACGAATTATGATCTTATCATAATGGATATCGCTTTGCCGAACACTGATTCCTTTAATATTGTTAGTAACATACTTGCTATTAAGCCAACCTCGAGAATATTGATGTTTAGCATGAGCCCGGAAGAAATGTTTGCAAAAAGGTATCTCAAGATCGGCGCTTTAGGATATATAAATAAAGATGCACCCTTGCATGAAATAAAGAAGGCTATTGAAAGCGCACTTAAAAACAAACGATATTTAAGCCCTGAACTACAGGAAAAGCTTACACTGGAAGCACTTAGCGATGACCACCACGAAAATCAATTTGATAAGTTATCGCCGCGTGAATTTGAAATAGTTCAACACCTGGTACATGGAGATTCAGTGTCGGAAATTTCAAGGAAAATGAACTTGCATACTTCGACCATAGGGACCCACAAGGCTAAAATATTTGAGAAACTCAAGTGCGGGAATATTGTTGAACTGGTAGCAATGGCAAAAGTTCATAATTTAATTTATTAATTAATTTATCAATTATTTTTTGGCAGGAGCGTTTGGGCTTTTATCACTTCATTCATAAATGCATTTTCGCGATAGGCGTGCCTGCAGCGCCTTTATGAGCCTCGCTGGTGAGTTAACTATTTGGACCTAATTAACCTTTTGCCTTACTTTAAGCAAACAGCTTTTCTATTTCTTTTATGTTGGGTAATCCTCTCATTAATTCCCTTACAAACTATTGAATCATTATTTGTTACGGTTTCATTTAAATTTGTAACTTCATCGCTAACTAACTGCGCATCTTGCTAATAATGGATGACAGTTATGGATCAAACCGCTAATAGTGAGTTCAGCAATTAAATCAGTGCTGATTTTATTTACTGCTTAAAAACAGGTGCCAGATGTTTTTTAAAATTTGCAGCATGAGTAAGTTGACAAGTAGACTCTATCCCCAGGAGAAGAACAAGGTTGCCTTAAAAGCTTTAGTTCTACAATAAAAAATACGCGATGCATGATTTGATTAAAATACTGGTAGTAGAGGATGAAATGATTATCGGTGCAAAAATATCGATGTACCTCTCGACGCTCGGCTATGAAGTAACTGGTATTTTGCCGCGTGGCGAAGAAGTTTTGAACCATGTGAAACAAGACACACCAGATATTATTTTACTCGATGTACACCTTAAAGGAAAAATGGATGGCATTGAAACGGCGGTCAGCATCGAACAATATTTCCAGATTCCGGTAATTTATATTACTGCAAACGCAGACAATGACACTTTCAACCGCGCCAGGAAAACGAGGCCTGCTGCCTTCATTTCAAAACCCTTCAAAAAGCTGGACTTGCAAAGAGCTATAGAGCTTACTATTAGCCGCATGGCAACGCCTGAAAATGTGGCTATAGCTGCTACGGAGACACCCGACGAGGAACCATTCGTGTTGAATGACCGGATTTTTATAAGGTATAAAGAGAGAATGGTTAAGCTTATGATAGCAGACATATTATACATCGAAGCAGACCGCAACTATAGCCGCATTTATACTACAGACAAAGAATACTTACTGTCAATAACTCTTAAAGCAATTGAAGAAAAGTTTACGAATCACCTGTTTCAAAGGATCCATCGATCCTATTTTATTAACCTCCAACGGGTGGAAGCGATTGCTGAAGATCATGTAATTATTGCACAAAGAGCCATACCGGTAAGTGAAAGCCTGAAAGTGCATTTGATGCAACATCTTCAGAAATTGTAAGTGAACCGGTACAATAAAACTAATGTGATCTTAAAGGTCAAAAGCTGATCCTGCAAGCCATGAGAAAAATATTTACGTTTTGCATTCTTTTTACTGCTGCCCAATCTACTTATAGCCAGGTTAAACCTTACGATAGCCTGGAACTTCAGCTTACGTTGGCAAAGGCGGACACCCAGAAACTGGAAATATTGAAAAAATTGGTGGAGGTGGCTTTCGGATCAGACCTGCAAAAGGCATTAGTATATGCCAAACGAGGAGTGCAACTGTCTGGTAAGATCGGTGATAAAAACCGGCAACCGGAATTTTATGAAATGGAAGGAAGGATGCACGCCAACCTCCTGCAATTAGATTCTGCCAGCCGTTCCTTTGATAAGGCAATGCAAGGGTACGCTGCAATCGGCAACAAAAGGGGGCAGGCCACCACATTATTCAAAATTGCATGGGTGTGCAAGAAGAAAGGAGAAATTGACAAAGCCATGGCGGCAGATCTGCAGGCATCCCACCTGATGGAAACGCTGGGTGATCAACAAGGTATTGCAGGCGCTTATGAAAGGGTGAGCGAAGACCTCACCAGGCAAGGCAGACTTAAGGAAGCAATGACCTATGCACAAAGTGCCATTGACATTTGCGAAAAGAACCATTTCGATAATGAACTGGTCTATGCACTTACGAATGCCGGCGCCGTAGCGATATCCGCAGGGAATAACCAACAGGCGTTTGATTATTTCGATCGTGCTATGAAATTAGCCCGGGCGCAAAAATTTAGCCAGGTATCGCTATCGGATTTTCTTAATAACCGGGGCAATGCATTAAAGCGTCTGGGCCGTTACCCGGAAGCGCTCAAGGATTATCATAATGCATTGGATAATGCAAAGAAGACAAATTATGCCAACGCAATCTCCGCCACCATTGCGAACCTGGGTGAAGTAAATATGTTAATGGGAAATTATAAAGAAGCACTGGGGTACCAATTAGAAACAGTTCGCTTGCAGGAAAAGGATAATGACCTTTCCAATATCGTAGAAAACTATCTTCACGTAAGCACAATTTACGAGCACCTGGGTGATTACAAATCGGCATTGATATATCACAAAAAGGCACTATTGATAAGAGATAGTATTGCCTCTGCCGAAAGCGATGCAGCCATGTCTAAAATGCTTACCCAGTATGAGACAAAAAAGAAAGAAGCTACGATTGCCTCTCAACAGCATGAAATTTATCAACAAAAAAAAGTACAATGGTTGGGCTTTGGTGTCGTGTTGCTACTGATAGTATTTTTGGTTTTTGGGTATATCAGCTATCGAAACAGAATTACAAGTAACAGGTTATTAGCAGCCAAAAATGCTGAGAACGAATTACTGTTGAAAGAAATTCATCACCGCGTAAAAAATAATCTCGAAGTGGTCAGCAGTTTATTGGCATTGCAATCTGCGCAGTCCGACGATGTCAACACCAGGGATGCGATGCAGGAAAGTCAAAACCGCGTACAATCTATAGGAATCGTCCATCAAAAATTGTATCAGGGAAGTAACCTGGGGGCCATAGAAATGAAGGATTATTTCCTGAATCTCAGCGAAAGCATCCTCGATACATTTGGCGCCGATAAAAAAGTACATATAGAATGCGCCATGGAAAAACTGGATCTCGATATCGATACTGCCGTACCCCTTGGACTAATTGTAAATGAACTAATCACCAATACACTTAAATATGCCTTTCCACAAGGCAGCAATGGTAAAGTGCTCATCAAACTCGAAAAAAGTAAAGATGGTGCATTGCACCTGGAAGTTTCCGATAATGGCGTCGGTAAATCGGGGAAAATAACGGGAACCGGTTTCGGAGGTCAACTAGTATCACTTCTTACCCGGCAGTTAGGCGGCTCTATGAGGGAGGAAACAAAAAATGGCACCAGCGTTTTCTTCGATTTTAAAATGGATAAAGTCGCCTGACGAAATTACACACCTGAAGTGCTGATGCGTTTCTTATCCGGTCATCATTGCCCAATCTTCTTACCCGGTAAATAGAATCCTTATTCGGACAATTATGAACCTCTTTCGTCCCAGGTGGGCTTAATCCGTAGATTAAACGATATAAGTTTATAATAGAAAAAAGGATAGCGGCCATTTGTAAAAGGATATGCAGCGCAATAGCAAGGCCGGAAATTGATCCCTGGCAGCATGAACCCGATTAATATACTTTGTAAAACTCAAAACATATTAATATGAGTCCTTTTTCGGAGTTTAAAGCGATTGCAAGCTGCTTCTACGAGAGTTATAATCGCAAAGATTTAGAGAAATCTTTTAATGATTTCATAGCCACTGACCTTATCAATCACACAATGGGCGGCAGTTTGTGCAGGGAAATGTGGCTGGAATTTGACGAGGCCTTTTTATGCGCATGTCCCGACCTGGTGATGAACATAAAAGAACAGTTTGTTGAGGGCAACAAGGTAGTTACGCACTGGACATGTGCCGGCACACACTGCAACGTTTTATGGCATGTCACCCTCGGGGAATTCAATCAGGCTTACCTGTATATCAATTGATACCATTGAAAACGG
The DNA here is from genome assembly GCA_963792025.1 of uncultured Chitinophagaceae bacterium. Classification (GTDB taxonomy): domain Bacteria; phylum Bacteroidota; class Bacteroidia; order Chitinophagales; family Chitinophagaceae; genus Ginsengibacter. Next base: position 189,600 of record CAWBUS010000003.1, read on the forward strand.
AAAGATAAAAGAGCATTTGGCGGTGGCTGACTTTACTCAATTGATGCAGCAGTTCGGGAAGAAATGACGCATCAAAGAGGCTGTTTAAATATCTATTACATCCAATAGTATGATCTTTCCAGCGCAAATATTTCATCACCAATAATCAAAAAACTAAAAATGAGCAATTTCTTTAAACCTTTACTTGCATTAAGTATTTCGTTTGTATTTTTTGCCTGCAATAGTGGAACAGGCAAGAAAGATGATGCATCAGCAATGGCCGATTCTACATCTGCAAGCAGCACTACGGCACCTCCGGCTCCTGCAGCTTTCACTCCTTTTGACGTAGTTGAAATAACCCACGCTGTAAAAGATTACGGAAAGTGGAGGCCATTTTTTGATGCAGATAGCGTAAACCGAAAAGCTAATGGATTGGACAGATATCGCGGTGGGCCGGAAGCATGAGTGACTCTAATAAAATTCTGGTTGCTTTAAAAGTTACTGACACTTCAAAACTAAACGCGTTTGCTGCCGATCCCAAACTTAAAGAAAGCATGGATAAAGCCGGCGTTATTTCAAAACCGGCGTTTAATTTATTTCATGTAATCAGGTTCAACCCCGACTCCAAAGAAAAACAATGGGTTCTCGTTACCCATAAAGTAAAAGACTTTGATGCATGGCTTAAAGTTTTTGACGCCGAAGGTACTGCCACCAGGGCTACTTATGGGCTGGTAGATGTAGTGTTGGCTCGCGGCTTAAATGATTCCAATTTAGTGCACATCGTTTTCGACATCAGCGATATGGCGAAGGCAAAAGCAAGAATGAATGATCCTGCACTGAAGAAAATTATGACCGACGCAGGAGTCATCAGTGCTCCAAAAATTGAATTTTATAACAGCGCAGAATAACTGCATCAGTAGATAGCAGACTCTTGGTTAGTTAAGTCATTACTACGGTCGCAATACACTCAGAATATAATTAAACGACTTCATCATTATTATTAAACTTTAAATTAAACAACAAACATGAAAAAAATTATCGTAACGTTCAGCTTATTCCTTATTGGAATATCAGCATTTTCTCAACAGGAAGAAAACGGCACCATCTACATCAAGCATCCTTATATTGATGTAGTAAATAATGCTACAAAAGCATATTTAGACCAGGACTGGGCAACACTTAAAACGATTTACTCCGATACTGCAAAATGGTGGGCATCCGGTATGGAAAAGTTTATTCCCATTGCAGATGCAATGAAATCCTGGATGGGCGATTTTGACAAATTTGATGACATCAAACAGACTACCGTTGGGTATCCTGATTACCTGCATTACATAAAAGGTGATGCAATGATCGTACAATCATGGTGGAACTGGTCTGTGAAATCAAAAAAAACCGGGCAGATAATAACCGCACCGATGGTAGTGTTCGATGAATTTAATAAGGATGGCAAAATAGTTAGAGAATATATCTATGGCGATTTTTCTAAAGCGCAATAAGCATTAAATTTTAATACAAAAGAAAATTTTCTCTTCCTGGCTACTAAGCCTAAAATATTTCTTGTGTGTGGTTATTCTAAAGATCCCATTGCCAAAGTTGTCTTATTGACAATGGGTCTTTTTTGATCTTTAGTGGCGGCCCATAATTAATTTAAAAAATATCTGACATCAGGCCTCACTTATAAATCATCAGAAAAATGAGAAAGATTTACTTATTTGTTTCCACTCTCCTGGTTTGCATTTCAGTTTTGAGTAGTTGCAACAATCCGGATAATTCTAAAGCAACAATTCAAAGCGAACCAAAGGCTGCGCAAACAGACACTCCGGAATATTTTAATCTGAGGCCTGCACTCGAAAAAGAATATGGCTATACCCATGCCGTAAAAATCGGTAATGAGCTTAAAATTTCAGGAGCGGTAAGTATGGATGATTTAGGAGTTATTGTGGCTCCCGGCAATATGGAGCAACAAATGAAAAATTGCTACAGCGATTTGGCAAAAATATTACAGCATTACGGTTACACCTTTGACGATGTATTTGCAGAAAATATTTATACAACCGATATGAAAGAATTTGAAAAAGTGTTGGGTTACCGTAACTCAATTTATAAAAAGCAGTTCCCGACAGGCACCTGGCTCGAAGTAAAAGGACTTGCTGTAGAAGGCCAATTGATTGAGATAGATATGGAAGCGCATAAGACGAAATAGTCACTTCAATCATTTCATTTAAAAGTTGATACCATGGCACAATCAAAAATTATTTCATTTCACAAGCCGAAACCGTATCTAAAATACGCGGCAGTGTTGCTATTAGCAGTGCTGGCGGTAAAATTTATATTTAAAAATGCTATCCCCTATTTCGGGTTCAACCAGGAAACATTTGGCAGGTACTGGAATTTTAAATGGGGGTTAATCGGTCATATTTCAGGAGGGCTCATTGCTTTGATAATCGGGCCCTTCCAGTTTTCAAAAGTCATCAGGGACAAATACCGGCCGATACACAGGTTGATGGGCCGGATCTATTTAATTGCCATTGTAATTGCAACCTCCTGTGCAACCTATCTTGCCTGGACAAGCGGTATCCAGGTAAACTTCGCCTGGGCGTTCGGCTTGCAGGGTTTGGCATTTGCATGGATTGTAACCGCTTCAATGGCATATCTATCAGTAATGCGTAGACGAATTACGCAGCATAAGGAATGGATGATCAAAAGCTACGTGATAACGTTTGCATTTGTTACTTTTCGTTTCCTGAACGACTCGGCAATTGCCGCCAAACTAATGCCCAAATTTGAAGAAAGAGGACCTACCATTATTTGGTTCTGCTGGACAATTCCTTTGCTGGTAACCCAGGTCGTACTCAGTTGGCAAAAGAAATATTAATAACCCGGGCAAACCCATTAGCTTTAACTATCTAAATGACTGCTGTAATAAGAAATATAAAAACCAAGAGCCTGGTTCCCATCATTACAGCTTCCACTGTAGGAACACTTATTGAGTGGTACGACTTTTATATTTTTGGAACATTAGCTACCATTATTTCAACAGAATTTTTTCCGAAGGGAAATGCCACGGCTGCGTTTCTTGCTACGCTGGCCACTTTTGCTGCAGGCCTTGTGGTTCGCCCATTCGGGGCTTTATTCTTTGGGCGCCTTGGCGACATGATTGGCAGAAAATACACCTTCATGGTTACATTAGTGCTGATGGGTGGTTCCACTTTTGCTATCGGTTTGATCCCTAATTATGAAACCATTGGATTTGCGGCCCCTATTATCATTCTCGTCTTAAGAATCTTGCAGGGATTAGCCATCGGCGGTGAATACGGCGGTGCCGCTACCTTTGTAGCCGAACATTCCCCGCCAAATAAACGTGGCTTCTGGACTTCATGGATTCAAACTTCCTCCGGAATAGCTTTTATATTTGCCCTGGGAGCCATCATACTTACGAAAAGCTTAATGCAAACTGCCGCATGGGAAAGCTGGGGTTGGCGTATTCCATTTTTAGTTTCGTTATTCTTAGTAATAATATCTGTTTATATCAGGAGAAACATGTCGGAGTCTCCATTGTATGCAAGGGCCAAAGCGGAAGGCAAAACTTCTACCAATCCTCTCAAAGAATCTTTTGGAAATAAAGCCAATTTAAAAGTAGTGTTGTTAGCCCTGTTCGGATTAACCATTGGCGTTGGAGTTATCAGTTGGGGTTCTATTTTTTATGCGCAGAGTTTTTTAATAAGGACTATGTCGGTTGACTATGACCAGTCAAATTCTATAGTTGTAACGGGAACCGTACTGGCGCTTCCTTTTTGTGTATTCTTCGGTTGGCTATCGGATAAGGTTGGACGCAAAAATTTGCTACTCCTGAGCATGTTGTTGGGTATAGTAGTTTTTCGCCCGGCTTTCCAACAGATGTACCAGGTTACCAATCTGCAAAAGAAAACAGAAAATAAAGCGGCGCTGCATGTTGTTGTTACAAATCAACTATTGCAGGGCAGCGAATCGCTCATCACTACCACTACCGAACATTCTTATACGGATGGTACCGTACTGCGGGAGATCAGGAAAGAAACCATATCGGCCGGCAACGTATTAAATAGCGACATGTCAAAAACTCTCATGGTCAATGGTTCCGATAAATGGATGTTGACATTAATGGTATTTGTGCTGGCAACCATTGCTGTATTATCATATGGGCCATTGGCTGCATACCTCGTAGAAATGTTTCCATTAAAAATTCGCTATTCATCTTTGTCATTACCCTATCATATTGGCTTCGGCATATTCGGTGGCATGGCTCCGCTTATAGCAACGTACTTAATACAAAAAGCAAGCGATGCACACAAAACAGATTACTATTTAGCCGGCCTCACTTATCCAATTGTCGTAATGATGGTAAGCCTCATCATTGGCCTTTTCTACCTCAGGGAAAACAACCTGCAAACATCTTTAATAATGTCGACCTTCTCTTCAAAAATCAATAAACTAAAGCGGGGATTGGGTATCGTATGGATAGCTTTAGGATTAGTTACTGCTTATTTTGGTGTTTTTCATTTGGGCCTGCCTAACATTATGTCGGGCAAACAGGATGATTTAATTTTTGGATTGATCATGATGCTCATCATTACCCCTGTTGCATCGATTGGTCTAATAATGTTTGGAAAATATGCGCTTACGGGAGAGTATGATGATGCTGTAATTCCGGGTATTTCCCCGATTGAAAACATGATCGTTTCGAATTAATAAAGTGTATTGAAAGGTTATACGAATGAAATGTTCCTAGGTAAACTTTCTTGTTTCTGTTAAAAAATATTAACTCAAATAAAAAAATATCATGCAGACAGCAGGCATCATCGGTGGTTCCGGATTTATCGGGAGCTACGTTACGAAAATATTCCTTGAAGAAAATTTCGACGTAAAAGTTTCTTCTACAGATATCAATAATAAAAGTAAGTACCAGCATTTGCTGGCGCTTACTAATGCTACCGATAACCTGGAAATTTTTCCTTTAGACGTAAGAGATAAAAAATCATTAGCGGATTTTGTAACAGGTTGCGACATCGTTGTACACGGGGGCACGCCTTTTATACTCGACGTAAAAGACCCGAAAACGGAATTGCTGGAACCAACGGTACAGGGTACACGAAATTTGCTTGACGTAGTTGCAAAAACGGAAGGGATTAAAAAAGTTATTTTTATTGCATCCGTTGCAGCGTGGAACACTTCTTTTCCTTTTAATCCTTCCACCTATTCTCCTGATCATGTTTTTACAGAAAAAGATACGCCGTACATGAGTGACCAGGATCATCCATACGCACAGGCAAAATTTTTGGCAGACCAGGAAGTAAGAAAATTTATTAAAGAGAATCCAAATCTTTCATTTGAAATTTCTTCTGTATCTCCCACCTGGGTTATTGGTAACCCTCTTTCTGAAAGGCCGGATTCCACTTCTATGGGTATGCAATATTTGATAAAAAATAAAATTGCTCCCAACCCTTTTGTTGAAATGTTATTTGCAACAGATACCATGTTTTCAATGGTAGATGTAAGGGATGTGGCAGAAGCTGTTTTCCAGGCAGCTACCACCAATGGACTTCACGGAAAAAATTATTTAATAGCGAATGAAAGCTATAAAGTTTCTGATATTTCACTGATGCTAAATAACCAGCTTCCACTTAATGAACTGGCTTTAGTATACGACAGTTCTTTGGCAAAGAAGGATTTGGGGATTGCTTTTATTGCCGCAAAAGAAACTTTGAATCATTGTGTATAGGTAAACATAATCCCTGAATTCAATCGTCAATCATGAAAATAAAAATGATGCCTGCTATATATCTTTCCCGGTCCATAGCTATTATTCCCACCATGTTATTCAGTATGGCGTGTAATAATTCATCCCAAAAAATAAACCCGGAAACTTCATCAATAACAACAAAGGAAAAAACAATGCAACAAAATGTTGGAAAAGACTTTGGTGAAAAATATGCTGCAGCATGGTCAGGCCAAAACGCAGAGAGATATGCGGAATTCTTTTCACAGGATGGTTTTCTAAAAGTAAATAATGAACAACCAGCTGTGGGTAGAGAATCCATTGCCAAAGCGGCACAGGGATTTATGACAGCCTTTCCTGACATGAAAGTATCCCTTGATAGTTTGCCAACTACAGCGAAAGGGATTGAGTTTCACTGGACGCTAACGGGAACGAATACAGGCCCCAATGGCACAGGCAAAAAAATACACATTAGCGGTGTCGAAATCTTACAGTTTGACAGTAATGGATTGATTACAGAATCCAAAGGAAGTTTCGATGAGAATGAATACAACCGGCAACTAAAGTATGGAGCAGGGAATTAAAATTCAAAGACATCAGATACATTGTGCGCTCACATTCATAACCACAACGAAACATGAAAATTTCAACCATCACTACAGCAGAGAAACCAGGAGAAGGCTTAAAAAGAGAAATTGGTGTTTGGGGTATTTTTTTAAACGTTATCAATAACACTATAGGCAGTGGCATATTTCTATTGCCGGCCATCGTTGCGGGTGTTTTGGGTAATGCAAGTATTGTAGCGTATATCGCTTGCGGCTTGTTATTTTTATTGGTGATGTTATGTTACGCAGAAATCAGCAGCCAGGTAACCTGCTCCGGCGGCTCGTATGCATATATTGAAAAAGCTTTTGGATCCTATTTGGGTTTTATCTCCAATACACTTTTTTGGTTTGGCGTTGGGGTATTTGTAACTGCTGCCCTGGTTAATGGATTTGCTGATATTTTATCGGTAGCGTTTCCCATTTTTAAAATTCCTTTATACAGGGCGCTACTTTTTCTTGTACTCATCGGCTTTTCCGCATACGTCAATATCCTTGGTGTAAAACAGGGAATGAAGGTGATAAAAATTGTTACACTTATTAAAATGCTTCCGCTCTTTCTCCTGGTGGTACTTGGTTTTTGGGGTTCAAAATTATCAAACCTCCGGATGGAGCACCTGCCAACATTTCAAAATTTAGGCGAAGTTTCGCTCGTATTATTTTTCGCTTTTGCCGGGGGCGAAACCGCATTGAATATAGGCGGCGAAATGAAAAATCCCAGCCGCACAGCGCCTCTCGGAATTATTTATGGCATGCTGGCAACTATCCTAATCTTCTGCTTGATTCAGTTAGCTGCCCAGGGTGTGTTAGGCGACGGTCTCCCAAATTTTAAAGAAGCTCCCCTGGCTGCGGTGGCAGATAAACTTATTGGATCTCCTGGCCATACTGTAATAATTGTGGCGTCATTGATAGCCATCTTCGGCATATTAAGTTCCCTTCCATTGGCATTTCCGCGGGTAATGCTTGCAGGCGCTGAGGACAATTTGTTGCCGCGTTATCTCGCGAAAATTCATCCGAAGTTTGCAACGCCCGCTAATGCAATCATTACATTTTCGGTGGTTGCTTTTTTAGTGGCTGTATCCGGTGGCTTCAGGCAATTAGCAATAATTGTATCGGCGTCCTTATTGCTCTTGTACGTTGGCGTTGTGCTGGCAACTATAAAATTCAGGTTCAAAAAAAACGTTGATAAAACAGGCACTTTTAAAATTCCCGGCGGTCTCACTATTCCCATCGCGGCATTGGTGGCGCTATGTTTTTTCATTGTTCAGTTGCAGTTAAAAGAGATGGCAGGTATTTTAATATTTATCGCAGTGCTGTCAATAATTTATTTATTTAAGGTCACAAGGAAAACACAGCCGGCTAAAATCATCATACCTGAAGTATAATACATTGCAGTTCTAAAATTTACCAAAATGAAAAAAACAGTATTACTCTGCTTCCAATTATTATCCATTTGTTTTTTAAATGCGCAAAATACAAGTGATGACGGGGTTTACAATCCGCATGATTTTTTTACCCGGAATTTTAACCCACCGGCCGGTAATGAATTCCGCTCCGCAAAGGGAGTACCGGGACCTTTGTATTGGCAAAACAATGCCAGCTATTTGATTCACGCAACCTTAAGCGAAAAGGACACAACGGTTGCAGGTGATGTAACTATTATTTATACCAATAACAGTCCTGATCAATTGGATTATGTATGGCTTCAACTCGATCAAAATATTTTCAAACCTTCTTCAAGATCGGTTGCGGCTACCCGTTACCCGGGAGATTATTTTAGTGTTCTCGGAAAAACTAACGGTGGTTATCAACTAAAGGATATAACCATTAACCAGGGTGAAAAAACCTATACGGTACAACCTATCATTTCCGACACAAGAATGCAGCTTCGTTTAAATACACCCATGCTACCCAAGGGAGGTAAAGTCTCCATAAAAATGAATTTCAGTTTCACTATTCCGCTTGATGGAGCCGGCCGCTTTGGAAGACAGTACACAAAGAATGGAGTTATTTATCAAATAGGCCAATGGTACCCACGGATGTGCGTATACGATGATGTGGAAGGCTGGAATACGTTACCTTACATGGGCCTCGGAGAATTTTATTGCGATTATGGCAATTACGATTATTACATTACTGCACCCGCAGAAATGATCATTTATGGTTCCGGTGATCTGCAGAATCCAACAGAAGTTTTAACATCAGAAGAAATAAAAAGATTAGCGAAAGCTGCCAACAGCGATAAAACCATTACGATCATTGGTAGCGATGAAGCCATGAACCCAGCTATGCGTCCAACAACTAAAGGAAATCTCACCTGGCATTTCTCGATGAAAAATACGAGAGACGTTGGCTGGGCAGCAGGCCGCGGAATGATATGGGATGCTGCAAGAATTAATTTGCCATCCGGACGCAAAGCGCTGGCAATGTCATGCTATCCTGTTGAAAGCATTGGCGATACCGCATGGACAAGATCAACGGAGTACTTAAAAGCAAGTATCGAAATTTATTCCAAAAACTTTTTCGAATATCCCTGGAATGTTGCCGTTAGTAATGCAGGTATAACGGGCGGCATGGAATATCCCGGTATCATCTTTAATAATTATAAAGAAACCAAGGCACGCTTATGGTTTTTAATAGCGCATGAAATTGGCCATAACTGGTACCCAATGATTGTAGGTAGCAATGAAAGAAAATATATGTGGCAGGATGAAGGTTTCAATACTTATATCAATTATATAGCAACTGACATATTCAATAAGGGTGAGTATGTGGATGACAAGGCCTATTTTGACAAAGCCTTTTTTGCCTCGCGCAATTATGATCAATTCATGCAATATAAAGATCCATTAATGACGCAGTCAGACGCTATGGATGAACAGCAACATTATCAATTCTACGGCAAAACGGCTTATGGGCTCAACCTGCTTCGTACGGTTGTTGTTGGCAAAGAACGGTTTGATTATGCCTTCAGAAAATATACGGAAGCCTGGGCATTTAAACATCCCACACCTTATGACTTTTTCCATTGCATCAACAGTGCGGCAGGTGAAGATTTAAATTGGTTCTGGAAAGAATGGTTTTTCACCACATGGAAACTTGACCAGGCAGTAACGGCCGTAAGTTATGTTGATGAAGATCCATCCAAAGGCTCTTTGATCACTATCGAAAATAAAGGCCAAATGATTATGCCGGTTATCGCAAATATTATCGAATCTAACGGCAAGGCAGACACGATGAATCTACCCGTTGAAATTTGGCAGCGCGGCGGCACCTGGACGTTTAAATATCCTTCTACAACTCAAATAAAAAAGGTAATACTTGATCCTGGAAATGTAATGCCCGATGTAGATAGAAAAAATAATGAATGGAATAATGGTAAATAGTAAAAAAAAGAAACTGAAACAATTTACAATCAAAACTAAATCATGACCTCACTAACAAAATACAGAATTGAATCAGTTGATCTATTAAAAGGCCTGGTAATGGTAGTGATGGCGCTTGACCATATTAGGGATTATTTTCATTATTCGGCTAATTTTTTTGATCCGGCAGATCCGACACACACAACGCCGGCCATTTTCTTTACAAGATGGGTCACGCATTTTTGTGCGCCCACATTCTGTTTTCTTGCCGGCTTGTCAGCTTTTTTTGCCGGTAGGAGAAAAACCAAACATGAACTATCCAAGTTTTTAATTACGCGTGGGTTGTGGCTGGTTTTTGTTGAATTAATCATTGTGGACTTCGCCTGGTTTTTTGATGTTCAATTCAGGGCTTTCAACCTACAAGTTATATGGTCGCTTGGCGTTAGCATGATTATACTGGCAGGTCTTATTCATCTTCCGCGAAAATATTTGTTGCTCCTGAGTTGCCTTATCATCTTTGGCCATAATCTCCTGGACAATATCCATTTTGGCGACAATGTTTTATGGTCCATCATTCATGAACGACACTCATTTCCGTTTGGAGCCGATTCACATTTGAACGTTGGGTATCCGCTGATACCATGGTTCGCCGTAATGTCACTTGGTTATTGTTTCGGTCCATTCTACGACAAATCATTCGGCAGGATGCGGCGAAGAAAAATATTTAATATCATTGGGTTTTCTTCGCTAGCTCTTTTTATTATTTTAAGATGGACCAATTTATATGGCGATCCCACACCATGGGTACACTATGATACATTTTCCAAAGGATTTATTTCATTTTTAAATCCTGCAAAATATCCGCCGTCGCTTTTATACCTGTTAATGACATTAGGCACGGCGCTAATATTTCTTGCCAATAGCGAAAACCTGAAAGGTAAAGTGGTTAACTTCTTTTGTACTTTCGGAAGGGTGCCATTCTTTTATTACATCCTGCACCTTTACCTTATTCATTTGACAGCTATGTTGTTTTCGCAGCTTTCGGGTTTTGGATGGCGGCTATTTATTTTACCCAACTGGATAGGTCGTGTACCTGCGATGAAAGGCTACGGTTTCCCTCTTTGGGTGGTATATGCAGTTTGGATTGCACTCATCGCAGTGCTGTATCCGATCTGCAAAAAATTTGATAAGTATAAACAATCCCATAAAGAAAAACAATGGTTGAGTTATTTGTAATTAGTGGGTAGAAATTTTCAATCAATTGAAAATGGATAAAAAGTATAAATACATCGCGATTAATCAGCCTCATATTGTATGAAAAAAAACAGACGAACATAGAAAATAAAAATCGATATTAAGCAAAAGCATACATGAACGAAAAACCAATTGTAACAAAGGGATTAAAAAAAGTATTAGGATTTAGATCCCTGTTTATTATAGCCATTGGATTGGTTGTATCCCAGGCGTCTGTTGTATCTATATTACAGGGCGCCGGCTTAGGTGGTGGCACCTTTTTTATTGCCATATTTATCGCTTTTATTCTTACGCTATGTTACATCGCCACTTATTCTGAACTGGCGTTGATGATGCCTAAGGCAGGAAGCATCAGTACATACACTGCTGTTTCCATTGGACATTTTCCTGCTATTGTCGCGGCTCTTTCGGCCTACGTTGCGCCGGCTATATTTGCAGGTCCTGCTGAATTATTATTACTACAACATGTGCTCGATAGCATTGCACCGGGTTCATTTACAAACGTTGCCTTACTATTGTTGTGGGTATTTACCGTGCTTAATATTTTAGGCATTGATCTATTTGCTTCCATACAGGGCGTCATTTCATACACGATGTTGGTTACCTTATTGGTAATCGGATTTGCAGGATTTACTGCTGCGACTGCGCATGGAACACCTGCTATACAAATATGGGAAGATATGGTGCATTCGGGCAGTTCTGTGTTTTCACTGGTATTGGTTGCGCTGTGGCCTTTTATATCGTTTGAGGTAGTGTGCGATTTAATTGAAGAGGCCAAACATCCGCAGAAACATCTCCCTAAAGCAATGTTTTGGGCAAGCGTCACGATGTTATTTGCATACTGCCTGATTGCATTCACTGCTATGAGGCAGGTACCGGCAGCACAACTGGCCAATACAGACATTCCTCATTGGGTGTTGGGCAAAGCTCTTTTTGGGAATGCGGGTAAAATAATAATTGTTGTATTAGCTATCACTACTACGAGTGGACTGATTAGTTCAGCTCTGGCAGCAATTCCGAGGCTGTTGTACGGTATGGCACATCATAAACAATTACCGGTGATCTTTATGAGATTGCACCGAAAATGGAAAACACCATGGACTGGAATATTATTCCTATCGGTTTTAATAACAATTCCCATGTTGATCTTTGGAAAAAATCCTGATGCACTGATGATGCTGCTTATTTCCGCAGCAAGTTGCTGGCTGCTTACTTATATTATTGCTCACATAGATTTAATGGTACTCCGAAAAAAATATCCCAAACACAGTCGTCCCTTCAAATCGCCGATGTTTCCATTGGTGCAGGTTGTCGGAATTGCAGGAATGGCGTATGCATTCTGTAATAACGCACCAACCCCGGAGTTAAGATTGAAAGTGTACGTCAATACGCTTCTATTCATTGGCATTACAGCAACGTTTGCTTTTTTTTGGGTGAAGTATAAAATGAAGAAAGGTTTATTTGAAACCGAAGATATTGAACAGGCGATAAAAGATTAAATGACATCATATCAACATAAACTAATCATATAAAAATTTAAACGAAAATGAAATCAGTAATTGTTACGGGGGCCAATGGAGGCATTGGAATTGAAATAGCTTTAGCATTTGCAAGGGCAGGCTATAAAGTATTTGCAACGATGCGTAACCCGGACAACGCTATTGCGCTGCAACAAAAAATTAAAGATGAGTCGTTGTCAATTTCCATGTCTGCGATGGATGTTAATTCTGATGCATCTGTTAAGGAATCCATGGATACTATTCTTCAGCAGAATGGGCCCATAGATGTTTTGGTGAATAATGCCGGCATAGAACGACACGGCTCCGTGGAGGAACTGACGATGACGGATTTTAAAGATGTGATGGAAACCAATTTTTTTGGCGTGCTGAGATGTACAAAGGCTTTATTGCCTTCTATGCGCACAGGCAGGAAAGGATGCATCATTAATATAGCAAGTGTTTCCGGCAAAATTGCCACGACGCCTTTGGGCGCTTATTGTGCCAGCAAATATGCGCTGGAAGCCGTTAGTGAAGCACTTGCACAAGAAGTAAAATCCTTCAACATAAGAGTTGCGATTGTTGAACCGGGAATTATCAGCACCGACATGGCCACTGATATCAGCGTTAGCGATGATTGTATTTACCCGCAAACAAAGCGATTTGCAGGTCTCTTTGCAGCATCTCTTCAAACACCAAGGCCTCCATCTATGGTTGCCGATAAGATACTGGAAATTGCCGAAAGTGACACCTGGCAACTACGCCACCCCGTTGGTTCCGATGCATTGCCGTTTCTGCAATGGAGGGCATCCATGACGGATGAACAATATGTGGATTGGAACGCAGCAACGGACGAGGAGTGGTATGATGCCACACAAAATACTTTTGGTTTAAATGCAAGGTAGTAGCAGTGGCTGTAAATAAAAGTATAAATTGAAAAATATTTGCGGAAGAGAAATTGTAAAAACTATAAAAGAATCAATGATTTTTAAGTAGTGAATAATTCCGGATTAAAATAAGCAACATGAAAATTAAACTTTTGCTAATCGGCATTTTTTTCTGCCAGTTCATTACCGCACAATCGTATAAAAAAATTCATCGTAAGGCAATTGTTGTTGATACGCACAACGATATTTTAATGAAAGCTGCGGATGAAGGAATGGTATTCGACCAGGATCTCACCGGCAAAACACACAGTGATTTGGCTCGTTGGAAAAAAGGCGGTTTGGATGTACAAATATTTTCTGTGTATTGCGATGGCGCTGCAAAAAATCCATTCGCATATGCGAACCGCGAAATGGATACCCTCGATGCTGTCGTAACCCGTAACCCGGATAAAATTGTAAAAGTTACCAACTATGCTGAGTTGATAAAAGCAGTAAAGCAACACAAGATTGCTGCGATGTTTGGCGTGGAAGGCGGCCACATGATAGAAAATGATCTCAACAAATTAGATTCGCTTTATAAACGTGGTGCAAGATATCTAACGTTAACTCATAACGTTTCACCCTCATGGGCCACGAGCGCAGCAGATGAGACCTCTCCAAATCGCACTATCGGTAAAGGCTTAAACTCCGAAGGAAAAAAAGGGCTTACTCAATTTGGCAGGCAGGTAGTGCAACGCATGAATCAACTTGGGATACTTGTTGACGTTAGTCATGCAGGAGACCAGACTTTTTGGGATGTGATTCAAACTACAACAAAACCAATCATTGCTTCCCACAGTTCGGTTTACACTCTCGTACCGCATAGACGCAATTTAAAAGATGACCAGATAAAAGCCATTGCAAAAAACGGCGGCGTAATACAGGTAAATTTTAACCCCGGCTTCATCGACAGCACTTTTGATAAAAAAGAAATTGCCTTTTTAAAAAGGCATGAGGCAGAAAATGATTCGCTGATGAAAGGCGGCAAGGATGACTTTTACTCATTGGATTACCTGTATCGCAAATATGCAGCGGAAGCCAACACAATACGTCCGCCACTTTCCCTGCTTATTGATCATATTGAGTATATCATCAAATTAGTGGGTGTTGATTACGTTGGACTGGGTTCTGATTTCGATGGCATCAACCTCACCCCGCAGCAATTGGATGATGTAACTGATTATCCCCTGATCACAAAAGCATTGGTTGAAAAAGGATACAGTAAAAAAGATATTGATAAAATTTTAGGCGGAAATTTTTTACGGGTTTTACGAGCTAATGAAGCAAAATAGCAATTGCAATTAGTTTTCTAAAGACAATTTGCCGAGATTAGGTTTCGGAGCCGTAGGCTCGACACATTTTGTAAAAACGGATTTTAATCCGTGTGAAAAAATAGACAAACAAGTAAAAATTAAGAAAGTTGATCGACAACACTTAACGGTCATTAGACATCTTAAAATATGGAAGTACACGCCCATTCACATTCTCATGAAAAGAAAAACTGGAAGCAATATTTCCGGGAGTTTTTAATGCTGTTCCTTGCCGTTTTCTGTGGATTCCTGGCCGAGAACATAAGAGAAAATTCTGTTGAAAGGCACCGGGAAAAACAGTTTATTCAATCGTTTATCGAAGATTTAAAAACGGATACTGCGTCTATGCGTACCATTATTTCATTCCGTGAAAGCAAGCTGGAAAACATGGATTCGTTAATGCTGTTACTGAGTACGCAACAAATTAGAGGTCATGAAAAAGATCTCTATTATTTTGGCAGGACGCTTATCAGAACTTTTTGGTTTCAGAGTGATGACAGGACAATTACCCAATTAAAAAACTCCGGTGGTTTGCGATTGATAAGAAATGAAAGGGCAGCCGATAGTATTATGTCTTATCAAAAATCAGTAGAAATTATAAATGGTAACCAGTCTGATGAAAGGGATGAAAGATATAATTCCCACCCTGTTTTGTCCCGCATGTTTAACCCCTTTGTATTTGATAAAATGGTAACCATTGATGGTGTAAGCAGGCCGGACAATAATCCGCCATTACGATCCTACGACCCGGGTATTCAGCAAGACCTCGCATTTAATGTTCACATGATAAAAGGAAGTACCTTTTTAATTGAGCGCAGGTTACAATTGTTGAAGCAAAAAGCCACCAACATCATATCTTTTTTACAAAAGGAATATCATCTGGAAAATGAGTGAAGAAAAAAAGGCATGAAAAATAATTCCACGTATTTCAACATCACTAAAAACGGCAAACAATGGCAATTGCAAAAACAGGTGAAGGATTAAAACGCGTAGTAGGTGTATCGGGCCTTACCCTTTCAATTATTAACGGAGTTATTGGTGCGGGTATATTTGCACTTCCCGCAATCGTTGGTATTGAAATGGGAGCGTTTGGCGTATTTGGCTATATTTTCTGCAGCATCATGCTGGCTGCTATTATGCTGTGTTATGCAGAAATTGGAAGCCGTGTTACCACAAGCGGTGGTTCTTATGCGTATGTAGAAGCCGCATTTGGTGACTTTCCCGGTTATATCATTAACTGGTTATACTTCTTCGGATGGAGTATTTTGGGTAGCGCTGCTTTAATGAATGTCATTGCTGATTCACTGGCTGTACTATTTCCTGTTTTTGCAAATCCCTTGACACGTGCGACTTTCTTTTTTGTATTAATTGGTTTCATAATCATAATAAATGTGCGTGGTGCAAAACAAGGTATAGGCTTCATAAAAATGATCACCATCATAAAATTATTGCCGCTTCTTGGTATCATAGTTTTAGGGTTTAGCAAAGTGAAAGCCGGTAACCTGCATTGGGAACATCTGCCAACGCTCAGGACCTTTGGCGATACAACCCTCATTTTATTTTATGCATTTGCCGGATTTGAAACATCGCTTGGTGTGAGTGGCGAGCTCAAAAACCCAAGGCGCACCGTTCCTTTAAGTATCTTCCTGGGAGGCCTGGTGGTACTCATTATATATATGTTATTGCAGACCGTAACGCAAGGCGTACTCGGCACAGAAATAGCGTCGTTTAAAGATGCCCCACTTGCAGCGGTAGCCGAAAAAATTGTAGGCCCTGTGGGAGCCACCTTATTGTTGATTACGGCAGCCATCTCTTGTTTTGGGTGTGTGAGCGCTGATATTATGGCTACGCCACGTTCGTTATTTGCGGCTTCAAATAATGGAATGTTCCCAAAGTTCCTGGGCAAAGTTCACCCTAAATTTGCCACACCTTATGTGGCAGTGACAATTTATGGCTCGCTGATTTTTATTTTTTCCATATCGGGTGGATTCAGGCAATTAGCAATTTTAGCAAGCGGCGCCATCCTGCTGGTATACCTTGCCGTAATTGCATCAACTATTAAGTTAAGAGTGAAGAATCCGGATACTGCTGAAAAAGTTTATAGAATGCCCGGTGGCTTGGTCATCCCTTTTATTGGTGTTGCAACGATAGTTTGGTTGCTCACGAGTTTAAGCAAAACCGAAATTCTTTCAGCGCTAATTTTTGTATCCGCGGTATGCATTATCTATTTTCTTACAAGAAAATTTAAAAGAAAAAAGATAGTAATTATTCCTGCGGAAAGTTTATTGTAATACCTATAGCAAAGTTTCGGAGAAAAACATTCTTGGCGAGTTGCAACCTGTTTAAGAAATTCACGCCCGTTTATTTGTAAACTTATCATGGCGATGCCTTGAAGGAGCATTGCTTTTGCATTAATTTGTTGTATGAAAAATGAAATTGTTTCACAGCTAAAGTCCTCACTGAAGATGATGATAAATGCCATACGTGACTGCCCGGAAGTCATATGGATCGACGATACAAATGGAAATGCCTACTGGCGCATTGTTTACCATTCCTTACATTACACCAATCTTTATTTGGTGCAGGGCGCTTCATCATTTATACCCTGGACAAAGCACATTAAGAATTATAACCGCTTGGGATTAGCTACTGAAGATAATGAGCCAATTGTTATTACGACCGTGTATACCAAAGATGAGATGGTTACTTATGCAGAGGCTATTATCAATAATTGTGAAACTCTCATAAATGAGGGTTCAATGAATGAACCCGCAGGTTATGAATGGCTGCCCATGAATACATTTGAAAAGCATATCTATAGTATCAGGCACCTGCAACACCATATCGGGCAGCTCATTGAAAAGTTGCACGCAGCGGGTATTTGGGGCATAGAATGGGAAAGAGTAAACTGAGGTTTTAAATGCATTACGTTTACGTGTGTACGTTGCCGTTACCTTTTGTCCTGGCGTGGCATGAGTCATCTTTTTAATAATATTAAAAAGTTTTCAAAGCAATAATGCTTCTGTTTAATTTTGATACAACCAATTTTTTATTTAATTACTTTTTATGGACCAACAACTTTTTGAATCAGTAGACCAATACATCAGCCAGTTATTTCATGATGAAGATGATTGCCTGAAGGCAACCGAACAATCCATCAT
The DNA here is from genome assembly GCA_963792025.1 of uncultured Chitinophagaceae bacterium. Taxonomy (GTDB): domain Bacteria; phylum Bacteroidota; class Bacteroidia; order Chitinophagales; family Chitinophagaceae; genus Ginsengibacter. Next base: position 207,451 of record CAWBUS010000003.1, read on the forward strand.
TGAATCGGGTATTCCGCAAATTAGTATTTCGCCCAACCAGGGAAAATTTTTGCAAATACTCGCCAAACTCTGCAATGCTAAAAAAATATTGGAAATGGGAACACTCGGCGGTTACAGCACGATCTGGATGGCAAGAGCATTACCCGAAAACGGTAAACTGGTTACACTGGAAATAGATAAGAAGCATGCGGACGTAGCGCAACAAAACTTTAACCGATGCGGTCTTGCATCAAAAATTGAAATACGACTTGGTAAAGCCATCGATATATTGCCGCAACTAAAAACCGAAGGTGTGGGACCTTTTGATATGATTTTTATTGATGCTGACAAACCACCTTATACCGAATACTTTAAATGGGCATTACAATTGTCCAGGCCGGGAACACTCATCATTGCTGATAATGTAATAAGAGAAGGGAAAGTATTACTCAAGGAAGATCCAGACGAAATGGTGACCGGTGTAAAACGCTTCAATAATTTTTTGTCCCAATGCAATGATGTAGCGGCCACAATTTTTCAAACGGTTGGCGCCAAAGAACATGATGGAATGGCTCTTGCCATTGTAAAATAATTTGTTGGTAAAATGAAACCCTGCCGAAAAAGATCGTTTAAAAAATTCCAACAATTTACAGCAATTATATATACATGATCTCAAACCATTGCTCATCAAACCAAGAAGATTTTTCACAGTATGTCCTTAAGTTCGGGGACTTGAATGAAACCTTCTTGGTTTTGCCCCTAAACAATGATGTATACTGCTTTGTCGCTTACAGAGCAGTATGAATTAAAAATGCACCGTAAGACTTTCCGATTGAATGGTATGTGCACTGAAATAACCAAGAGCTCCGTTAGTAAGATTAGTATCTGGGTTTGCCGGTGTGGCCTCGTTAAATGGATTTGCATTCAGCAATTGCCGCAGTTCAAAAAAATATTTAAAGACATTTTCATCGATACAATACATATTCAATGTAAGCTGATCACCTGTCTTCAGCGCTGTGCTATCATTATCGAAAGGCTGCGTGATATACTTGCCATCAGACAGGCGATCCTGGAAGATGAAAATTTTAGTCAGCAGGGAATCATTGATCTTTTCTGTGAACTGGTAATAGTTCTGTATTCCCGCCGGATCCTGGAAATTGGCAACTGCCTGTATCACTGTTTTCCCATTATCACCTGATTTCTGTTGAAAGGTAACCGAGTCAAGCGGTACCGGTACGGGCATGGTGGATACTGCAGAAAAACTTTTTCCGGCAGAAACAATAGCAAGTGTATACGTATTCCCCGGTACTCCGTGCCAAAAAGTATGCGTTTGATAAATACCTGGCGAAGTTTCTGTGAGCGTATCAACCAATGCATGGTCATCACTAATGATAACTTTTGCGCCTGACACTGATGGATAAATATTGGGTTGGCTGAAATTTACCGAAGAATTTATTGACACAGTATAAGGGCCTGTCCCGTTAGTAACCTCGCCTATAACTACGAGTTGCGTAGGTGAATTATTCAATTGAACCGTGATCACTTTTTTGCACGACAAAGAAATGAACGCAGTTATAATAACACTTATTATGGCGATCTTTTTCATCATCAGAATTTAAAATTGTAAGTTACTGAAGGGATGATCTTGAAAAGAGAATATTGCACAGCCTGCGTGAGCGACGGATTATTAGGATCGTTCTGGAAAATAATAGCATAAGCATTCGCCCGGTCGTAAGCATTGTACATGGAGAATGTCCAGCTACTCTCCCACTTCTTTCTCTTTTTATTTCCTACCGTGGCCGCCAGGTCAAGCCGGTGATAAGGAGGCATGCGATAGCCGTTTCGTTGTGTGTAATAAAAAATCGTCTGTCCGTTTACGTCATACTTGCCATTTGGAAATGTAACGGCATTGCCAGTGTTAAATACCCACGTTGCAGATAGTGTCCATTTTTTATTGGGTTTATAAATTCCTACCACTGATATATCGTGGGTAGCATCCTGTTTTGCGGGATACCAGCTATTGTTGTTAATACCAGCTATTTGTAGCTCCGTGCGGGAGAGCGTATAACTTATCCACCCCGTAAATTTTCCGGTCTTCTTTTTCAAAAATAATTCCAGGCCATACGCTCTTCCTTTTCCATACAGCAATTGCGATTCAACATTAATGTTGGCCACCAGTTGTGCGCCATTTTTATAATCGATCTGGTTTTGCATTGACTTATAATATAACTCAGAAGAAAATTCAATGGTGTTGTTGGCAAAGTTCCTGTAATAACCAACCGACTCCTGGTCTGCGAGTCCGGGCTTTACATTGTTGCTGCCGGGCACCCATAAATCAGTCGGGTTAGCGGCGGTGGAATTGGAAAGCAAATGCAGGTATTGCGTATTTCGTGTATACGCCACCTTTAGTGAGCTGTTGTCATTGAGTAACCAGCTTGCAGAAAACCGCGGTTCAGGATTCAAATATGTTTTCACGACTTTCCCTTTCGTGTAGGTGGCAGTACTGGCTACATTGCCAACACTATCATAAGTATAAAAGCTTCCCGGGCCAAGAATTGAAAATGCTGAAAGCCGCAACCCGTAATCCAAATGCAATTTCCTGATGGGCGTCCATTCATGAGAAATATAAGCGGCATTTTCAAAATCATATTTCTTAGGAAGATCCAGCGAATTAAAGCGGGATGTTGCAGTTGCATCAATAATACCCGGCGAAAAAGTATGGTGAATGAAATCAACCCCAAACTTCAAAGTACTGGTAGTACCAATGTAATATTGAAAATCTTCTTTTAAGGAAGCATCTATTATTTTTGAAACGAGATCAATATTGTTATTACTTGAATTAATGTTAATGATATAATTGTAATTACTATAAATGAGAGAAGTATTCGAAAAAAGGCGACTGTTGTAAATATGGTTCCACCGTGCGGTGCCGGTGGTGTTACCCCATTTAATACCGAAGGTGTTAGAAAACGAAAGGACATCTCTTCCAAAATAACCGGATAGATAGACCCTGTTGTTCTCATTAATCTTATAATTTGCCTTGGCGTTAATATCGTAGAAATAAAGGCTGTTCCTGTTTACATTGGTGTCTTTCGAAAGCTTCAGGAACATATCAGCGTAGGTTCTTCTTGCGCTAATGATGAAAGAGCCTTTGTCTTTCACTATAGGTCCTTCCAGGTTAAGCCGCGAAGATATGAGCCCGATGCCGCCGCTGCCGGCAAGCTTTTGATCGTTGCCATCATTCATCCTGATGTCTACCACGGAGGATAACCTGCCGCCATATTCAGCAGGCATACCGCCTTTATAAACGGTTACATCCTTTATAGCGTCAGAATTAAACGTAGAAAAAAAGCCCAATAAATGACTCGGGTTATATACTACTGCTTCATCCAATAATATCAGGTTTTGATCAGCAGCTCCGCCACGAACAAAGATGCCGCTGTTGCCATCTCCTGCGGATTTGATTCCGGGCAGCAATTGCATTGTTTTAAAAATATCTTTCTCGCCAAACAACACCGGCACATCATTCATCTCTTTTATAGATAAATTTTGAACCCCCATTAACGGGCTGGTAACGTTGGAATATTTAGTTCGTCCACTTATAACAATATCACTTAGTTCCTTTCCTGCCGACACTAACGCAGGTTGCAGCTGTATACTTTTAGTAAGATTTATTGCAATAGTATCCGGCTTATATCCTGAATAACTTACCACCAGCGTGTAAATGCCGGAGGACGCCGTTAGCGAATAGAATCCGTATGAGTTACTTATTGCCCCGCTGGATGGCCGTTCGAGCAAAACGGCTGTAGCGCCTATGAGCACCTCCCCTGTATTTTTATCAGTTATCGTGCCGCTTACGGTATGTTTCTCCTGTGAATATGCGCTGGAAGTTGCCAATATGAATATAAGCAGCAAGAATTTTGACAGGGACATGTATCGATTACAATTAAGATTTTTATCACGGGTTTGATGCAAAGGTATAGGTCAATAGCAGGTTTACACATGTTATAGTTTTGTTATTACCAAATAGTATTATTGCATGACTCACCGCAAATATTGAGGATGCGACGGTCTAACGGATTCCCGATCTTCTTCTTCGTATTTCATCATTTTATTTTATCTTCACCTGCCGCCCTTCTCTTTACTTAATATTTACCATAATGCAACTAACAATTACCAATTTGTCTAAGACATATCCTAACGGCACACAGGCTTTAAAAGGAATTGACCTCGTGATTCAGCAGGGAATGTTTGGTTTGCTCGGACCTAACGGTGCTGGTAAGTCGTCGTTGATGCGTACAATTGCCACACTACAGGAAGCAGATACCGGCAGTATTTTTTTGGATGATATTGATGTTCTTAAAGACAAAGCAGCCGTTCGAAGATTGCTGGGGTATCTTCCGCAAGAGTTTGGTGTATACCCGAAAATTAATCCTGAAATGATGCTGGATCATATTGCCCAACTAAAGGGCATTGATAACAGTAAAGAAAGAAAGCAAATAGTAGGTGCACTCCTTAACAGGGTGAACCTTTACGCAGATCGCAAAAAAAATCTTGGAACTTTCTCGGGTGGTATGAAGCAACGTTTCGGCATTGCGCAAGCGCTTATTGGTAATCCTAAATTAATTATTGTAGATGAGCCAACGGCCGGCCTTGATCCTGCTGAAAGAAATCGCTTTTATAATCTATTGAATGAATTAGGTGAGAATACAATCGTAATACTTTCGACGCACATTGTGGAAGATGTAAGAACATTATGCAGTGATTTTGCCATTATATGCCAGGGCGAAATGTTAAGGCATGATAACCCTGATGAAGCTGTGTATGGCCTGGATGGGAAAATATATAGTAAAGCCATCAATAAAACTGAAATTGAAAATTACCAACAACAATACCACGTAATATCTGTACAAATAAAAGGTGGCAAACTTAATATCCGCATCTATGCAGATGCGGATCCGGGCAATGGCTTTACCCCGGTGCAGGCGGTTCTGGAAGATTTTTATTTCTACCAGATATCCGGCAGAATGAATGTGATTACTCTTTAAACTTCATCAAAACCAACGGCTATGTTCTGGCAAATTTTCCTTTTTGAATTAAAGTATCGTATTAGGAGACCTGCAACATGGATCTACTTTTTTGCATTTTTATTATTTGGATTTTTATCGGTGGCAACCGGCTCAACTTCTGCTTCTGAAAAGGTAATGCACAATTCGCCCTGGGTTGTTGCCGATGGTAATGTTGTGTTTAGTATGTTCGCTATGCTGATCTGCTCTGCCGTAATGGGTGTTCCTTTATACCGGGATATTGAGCATCAAACCCGTTATTATTTGTATAGCTACCCTATCACCAAAGGTGGTTATTTCTGGGGCAGGTTTATAGGTTCATTTGTTTTTGTATTATTTATCGGAACGGGTTTTAGTTGGGGTTGTCTTGCGGGAAGCGGCGTGGGGCCTTTCTTTGGCTGGGTGCCGGCAGAGCGCATCGGGCATTATGGCCTATGGAATTATTTTCAGCCTTACTTCCTTTTCAGCATCAGTAACTTACTTCTTTCTTCTGCAATATTTTTTGCAACGGTGTCCCTTACACGAAATGTAAAAGTAATATATACAGCAAGCATATTACTTTTTATTGGCTACCTGCTTGCCAGTTTTTTGGTGCAGGATATTGAAAAAAGAGAACTGGTAAAACTGCTGGACCCTTTTGGCATCAACACTTTTGAGCTGGAGACAAGGTTTTATACACCTGTAGAGAAAAACACTTTACTGGCGCCACTTTCAAAAGTTATTATTCTTAACAGGCTTATCTGGGCGGGAGTTTCGCTCTTAATAATCGCTTTTGCTTACTGGCGTTTTAGTTTTCAAAAATTCTTAAAACCGGAACTTACCAGCAAGCGTAAACGCAAAAAAGAATTAGCCGCTCTTGCCGCTCCGGGACTGATCAGGAATGTACACCAGGATTTTGGCAAAAGGCATTTGCAAAAAATATGGTGGAACTTATCAAAGCTTGAATTCCTGAACATTATCAGGGACAATTATTTCAGGGCCATTTTAGGAGGTGGTATTGTATTTCTAATTCTTGATTTTTGGATAGGCAATACCCTTTACAGTGTTGGCAACAGACCGCTTACCGTGTTCCTGATGGACTATAAAAATTATAATTATTCAGTTTTTATTTTTATCATCCTTTTATTTTACACGGGCGAAGCAGTACACCGCGAAAAGACTACCGGGTTTAATATTATAAACGATGCAATGCCGGTATCTAATACCATTTTTTATTTATCTAAACTATTTGGTCTTTTATGTATTGCGTTTGTGCTTTGTTCCATACCCATCGTAATTGGGGTGATTGTGCAATCACTTAAAGGATTTACAGTTTACAATTTCGGCATTTATTTCAGAGAGATGTACCTGCTTACATTTCCTTCTTATATTGAAATGATCTTACTGGGATTTGCAGTGCATATTACAGTTAATAATAAGTTTGGCGGCCATGGAATAGCAATGCTGATATGGATTACAATGTTTCTTCTGCGTGTTATCGGTAAAATGGACTATAACTTATTCTTCTATTTTTACACACCCAACTATATGTGGTCTGATATGAATGGAATTGGCCATTTTATGCAACCACAATCGTGGTTTAATTTTTATTGGCTGATGCTGGGATCGCTGCTGGTAACACTTGCTTATCTTTTTTACAGGCGGGGTATTACCGGGGGTTTTAAAGAACGCTGGAGGGTTGGAATGCAACGTTTCAATGGCTGGCCTGTAATTTTAACCACTGCATTTTTTATCGCATGGTTGGGCAGCGGCGCTTTTATTTACTATAATGTAAGCATCCTTAACAATTATTATACAGCAGCTGAAATAAGGCACCGGACTGCCTTATATGAAAAGACATTAAAAAAATATGACGATATTATTAAACCCAAAGTAACGGCGATCATTCTAAACGCATCTGTTTATCCGGAGGAAAGAAAAGTGGATATCAATGCCAGAGTTTATATCAAAAATAAATCTGATCAACCGATACCTGCCCTTCATTTACTGGCGGAACAAAATGTAGATTATAGCATATTGTATAATGGCAAATCCATCGGGTATACGAGCCCGTTATATTATTCTTATTCCATGTTTACTTTCTTTAAGAAGGGCAAAGACACGCTTAATTATCGAATCTACCAGCTTCCTGCAGCTTTGCAACCCGGCGACAGTGCATTGCTGGAGGTAAACTCAGAAATCGCCAACCATGGATTTGTAAACAGTGGGCTAAGCAGGGAGATATTAAATAACGGTACATTCTTCGCCGGAGGTCTTCCTTCTTTTGGCTATGATCCGCAAAGAGAAATGGAAAGTGATGAATACCGCAAGAAAAATGGTTTACCGCCGAAGGATGATAATTATCCTGAGCAAGACGATCCAAAAGGAAGGAACCGGTTATTGTTCAATGACAACGCCGACCTGATACATTTTGAAGCGACAGTAAGTACCACAGCTGACCAGATAGCTATAGCGCCCGGTTACCTGCAGAAAACGTGGATGCAAAACGGGCGCCAGTATTTCTATTATGTGCAGGATTCTCCCATCCAGGATTTCTTTAGCATTGTTTCAGCAAAATATAAAATATTAAAAGATTCAGTTACGGTTGATGACGGAAAAAAGATCGCTATAGAAATATTCTACGACAAGCAGCACCCTTTTAACCTTAGCCATTTTGATGCAGCGCTTAAAGACGGGCTTCAATATTATTCAAAAACGTATGGACCTTTTCAACACAGGCAAATGCGGGTGCTAGAGTTTCCGCGTTATGCGGGCTTTGCACAAAGTTTCCCCAACACAGTTCCTTTCTCAGAAAGTTTCGGATGGGTAGCCGATTTCAAAAGTCCTGATGATTTTGATTATGTTTATTTCGTTACCGGTCATGAACTGGCGCATCAATGGTGGGGCCACCAGGTTACTCCTAATTATACCAGAGGTTCTAACCTTATTTCAGAAGCATTGGCTGAATATTCTGCATTAATATTATCTGAAAGAAAATATGGGAAAGATAATATGCAACGCTTTTTAAAACAGGAATTGGATAACTACCTGACAGGAAGGGCAAATGAAGCAAAAAAAGAAAATGTATTTATTAATTGCAACCGGGCTTATGAGTGGTATTACAAAGGAAGCCTGGTACTATATGGATTGCGGGATCTTATAAGCGACACCGCCATTAACAATGCATTACACGAGTTCAGGGATAGTTTTGCCCTAAGGGAAAATCCGCCGTTTCCGGGAAGCAATGATCTTTATACATTTCTTAAAAGACACACTCCCGATTCTTTACGTTATTATTTAACCGACACCTGGGAAAAGATAACATTGTATGAAAATAAACTCGTAAGTGCCAAAGCTAAATCCACAGGTAAAAATGGTTATGATGTTACGCTGGAATTTAAAACTAAAAAATTATACGCCGATAGCAGTGGTAAGGAAACCGTGGCCCCCATGGATGATTATATTGATGTGGGTGTTTTTGGTGAAGAAACAAGAGATAAAGAAGGTCGCAAAAAAACGAACCCCATTTACCTGCAGAAATATAAATTAACAGCGGGTACAAAGACAATCACCGTTCATGTAACCGGCAAGCCGGTAAAAGCAGGCATTGATCCTTACAATAAATTAATCGACCGGATACCGGATGATAACCTGGGAGACGTAGATACAGAATAAATGTGATCATCAGACTTGACGCTAAAGACTATTAAACAATTTCCTCCTTTGTAAGCACAAAAATTTATTTCAATGCAAAAACCACTGCAACATCATATTTCAATTTTATCATTTTAAAATCGATAGCCGGGTTTTCATTATTGTTGAGTAAGCCACTATTTCTAACTTCCTTCAAAGAAAAATTTGAGACATTATTTAGTACAGGATAATTATTCTCTTCATTTGGTTCGTTTATAGTTACTGCATCGCCAAGCCCTTCACCAATGGCCGCTGTTAAGTACATTGCTTTTTCCTTCGCCTGCTTCACGGCTTCTATTTTTAATTGCTTTCTAAACTGTTCTATTTTGCTGTGCGATACTTTTACTATTTGAAAATTAGTGGTGGCATCATCATCAAGCCTGTCTACCAGGTCATCCATTTTTTTGGAGTCATTAAATTTAACCTGGTAAGATATACCTGATAAAAGGTCCGGATCTTTTCTTCTTCTCCACATTCCGTAGTTATAGTTGCTGCCTTCGTAGGAAGCAATACTTATAAGTGAATCGGGGATTCCTGCAGCCTTGCATGTGGAAAGAAAATTTGTCTTGATAGTCGCAAGGTTTACTTTATCACTTCCTTTTTTCTTGTATTCTTTTAAATCTACCTGCACATAAATTTCGTCGGGAACTACCTCCATCTCCGCACTGCCGTTTACATTAATAGTTTTGGGATAAGGGTTCTGTAAAACCTGGTTTTGGGGCTTTGCCGAAGTGCCAGTAATAAATAAAACGATCAGCAGTAATGATACTTTTTTCATAACAATTTTTAATACAAGATGCCGATTAAAGACCGGATTGCATAAAATTCTGTTCTTGAAAATTGTTAACGTTTTGCTTATTATCTCAGCGGAGAATAAAATTACCAGTCCTTTTATCAGACTGGTTATTGTAGAACAAAGGATAGCTGCTTCTTTCAACACCAATACTGCCCGAAACTGAGAACGTCCGGGCATCGTTGATGTACATAAGTCCTACCCTCGCAGAGGAATAAATAGAAAGATTACCAGGTTGGTAAAGGCTGTTGAAAGGATTTCCCTTATTTATATTTGTGGAAAGAAAAGCGCTATTAAAATTAACATATGCCGGCGCTACCGTTACTCCCGCAAACGCATACACGTTATTGCTGATTCTCCTGTTTAGCTGCAGGCCTAACGGTGCAGCAAAATAACCGGCGCTGCCACCTCGAAAAAAAGTATAGCCTGCAGATATGCCACTGTAGCTGCTGATAAACCATTTCTTTTGCGCAATGCTATCATGCAAATTGATGTTGCGATTGAATGTGTTATTCTCTATATTATTTTGAAAGCTGCCGGGAAGAGTTGTTTGTGCTTGTAAGGCAGTTACAAAAATGATTGCGAAAAATGTAAATAAGATGCGCATGGTAGCCATTTAGAATATAAAAATACAGCTTATTGAGTTAACGAAAGGCTAAGTAAAGACATGCGATCCTTTGCTAACCATTATCATCTTACTGATACCTACTTTAGTCGGGCCAGTTCCCTGATATCTTTTACTTCCAACACATTTTTTGAATAGCCCACCGTGACCGCATTAATCATTGCCTGCCCCACCTCGTGCATGCTCAATACACTTTTAGGTGCAACCGTTTTAATTGCCTTCACTATAAATTTAAAAAATGGCTTCCAGTTTTTCTGGCCCGGGAAAGGCTGCATAACACCTGGCCTGAAATTATATTCACCTTTAAAACCCAGCTTCGCCAAATCATTTTCCGTCCTGCCTTTCACCCTCGCCCACATCACCCTGCCTTTTTCGCTACTGTCTGTCTGGGCGCCGGATACATAAGTGAAAACAATATTGCTATTCACAGCAAGCAACGCCTTTGCAAATGTAAGGGTTGTATCATAGGTAATGCGGGCGTACTTATCTTCCTTCATACCTACCGAGCTTATACCAGCACAGAAAAAACACGCATCATAACGGACAAGGTTATACGCCACTTGGTTGATCTGGAAGAAATCGGGAACGATCAGCTCCCTCAATTTGGGATGCTCCATTTCATAATGTCTCCGGTTAATGATCAGTATTTCACTAACGGCCGGGTTTTGCAAGCAGTCAAACAATACCCCTTCTCCAACCATTCCCGTGGCACCGGTGATGATTACTTTTATTCCATCCATTTGTAATTATTAATTATTAGACAAAGGTCGGTAGAAAAATAAGATACCGCCTACATTAAAACTCCATATTCTTTTGCATCTCCCATTTCCATCGCGTTATCGGGGCGGCATATGCCCTGTAATTCATTAATTTTATATCACACAAAAATTTTGCAACCATGAATACAATCAAAAAAGAAGACATCAAACAGGAAGTGTTTGATTTGTATGACGACTATGCACATAATCGCCTGAACAGGCGTGGTTTTGTGCAAAAGCTTTCTGTGTATGCAGTAGGCGGACTAACGGTACCATCTCTTTTGAGCTTTCTTATGCCGAACTACCAAACTACTGCTGAGGTGAGAGAAGATGATCCCGGCTTAAAATCAGAATACGTACATTATGATTCTCCGAAGGGAGATGGTGATATTAAAGCACTATTATCCATGCCATCTGATGCCAAAGGAAAACTGGGAGGAATTGTTGTAGTACATGAAAACCGCGGATTAAATCCTTACATTGAAGATGTGGCAAGAAGAGCGGCGCTGGCAGGATTTATTACTATTGCACCTGATGCCCTGACGCCTCTTGGCGGTTATCCCGGAAATGATGACGCAGGCCGTGAAATGCAAAGCAAGCTCGATAAAAATAAAATGCTGGAAGATTTCATAGCCGCCTATTACTACCTCAAAAATCACAAAGATTGTAATGGTAAAGTAGGAGTCGTTGGCTTTTGCTTTGGCGGAGGCATTGCTAATATGATGGCCGTACGCATTCCGGATCTTTCTGCTGCTGTGCCATTTTACGGAGCCCAGCCTTCGGCAGAAGATGTGCCTAAAATACAGGCTCCCCTGCTCTTGCACTATGCCGCACTCGATACCCGCATCACCGATGGCTGGCCTGCATACGAGGCTGCGCTAAAAGCTAACGGAAAAGCGTACACGGCATATATTTACCCCAATGTGAACCATGGCTTTCACAATAATACTACGCCCCGTTACGACAAAGATGCTGCAGAACTTGCATGGAAACGCACTATTGATTTTTTTGATGAGAAATTGAAATAACAGCTAATAGCCGTACAATACTTTTATACGCCGCTATCATTTTGATAGATTATTTTTCCCTGTACCATCGTAGTATGTATGGTAATATTTTCATCGAAGATTATAATATCTGCATCTTTACCCGCAGCCAACGAACCTTTCTTATCAGCAATATTCATGATCGATGCCGGCGTGTGAGTTATCATCTTTACTGCATCGGGTAAAGAAACACCGGCCATGTTTATCATAGTCCGCACCAAACGATCAGTGGTTGCAACACTCCCTGCAAAGGAACTTCTGTCGGGCAATTTTGAAACCCCATCTTCCACAATTACTTTGATGCCCGTATGAATATTGCCAATAACACTTTCGCCTGGAGGCATTGCTGCGGCACGAATAGCGTCTGTGATAAGTGCAATCTTGTCGAAGCCCTTTATCTTACAAACCAATTGCAATAACGGAGCGGGAAGATGAACGCCGTCTGCAATGATTTCCACATCCATTTCGTCAATGAGAAAGGCACTTTCGACTACGCCGGCGTAGCGGCGGGCATTTCTCCGGGTAACGCCCGACATTGCAGAATACAAATGCGTCGCCAGCGTGTAGCCGTTCTCGTAAGCTTCTATCACTTCTTCATAAATGGCATCGGTATGGGCCAGGGCAACCAGTATGCCTTTAGACTTTACATATCTTCCAAATGGAATCGCTCCTTTTAATTCAGGAGCAGCGCTCCACCTTTTAATGGAATTTGAGTTGGACAAAATATATTCATATTCCTTTGGCTCGGGATCGCGGATGTACCGCGGATCCTGGGCGCCCCGCTGGCTCATCGCCAAGTAAGGCCCTTCGAGATGCATACCCATGAATTGAGCGCCTGAGTTATTTTTCGGGTAGGCTTCATCGTAAGTCTCCAGTGTTTTAACGATGTCTTCAGTACTGCCTGTCAGGGTGGTAGGAAACAAAGCCGTAGTCCCGAACCTGGCATGAGTTTCAGCAACAGTAAGAAAAGCCTCGACTGTATTATCCATAAAATCGGCACCGCCGCCGCCATGAACATGAATATCAATAAAGCCGGGGGAAATATAGTTTCCACCTGCGTCAATGGTAACAGCGCCGGGAGTTTCCGGATCACCTTCTGACACTTCAATGATATATCCGTCTTTAATAATTACACAGCCGTTGGGGATGACGCGGAAAGGAGTAATGATCCGCCCGTTGTTTATTTTAATAAATGAAGGTATTGTGTCTGCCAAAATCAGTTATAGTTATGTTTTATAGAAATTATAAAATCGTTACATATTTTACTAACTAATCCTCTTACTTTATATTATACTATTATTGTACAGCAAAGCCGAAGAATCTCTGTCGAGAAAACAAACACAATTTGCATGACGCTGCAAGATACTGGCAGGATACAAATTGGAAACAGTGTTTTCAAAACAATCTCTTACGGCTATTGCTTTCCTGCTTTCGGGCACCGAACAGATAATTTGACCGGATTTCATTATTTGATTTACAGACATGGTGATCGCTTTGCGAGGTACATCATCGATAGATTGGAACCAGCCTTCACCAAACTGCTGCTGGCGACATTTTTCATCCAGGTCAACAATTATGAAAGGTTCTTCAGTTTCAAAATCAGCAGGTGGGTCATTAAAACCAAGGTGGCCGTTTTCGCCGATTCCAACCAGAGCAACATCTACAGGCATTAATTTGACGATGTCACCTAAACGCCTGCATTCTGCTTCCGCACCTGATTCGCCATTTATTAAATGTATTTCTTTTAAAGGTCCCACTTTTTGAATGAACCTTTCTTCAAGGTATCTCCTGAAACTTGCGGGTGAAGATTGCGGCAGCCCGATATATTCATCAAGGTGAAACACGGTTACTTTACTCCAGTCAATATCTTCGCTGGTAAGTTGTTGTAATGTTTCAAACTGGCTGGTTCCGGTAGCCAATATGATAGCAGCATGTCCTTTCTTTTTAATCGCATCCTGTATCATTTGTGCCGCCATGCTGCCAGCAGCTTTCCCTAACTCAACGGGATTGTTTTTTACGATAATTTCCATAAGATATGCTTCTTATTAGTTATTAATTTTTCTTTCATGCAGCCAACAGGTATCACTATATTTTTTACGGGAATATTCATTTTCAAATAAGGCATCGTAAAGAAAATAATCTTTTGTAATAGTACCAATTGTAAATGTTATTGTTGATGTCCTATAGAAATATTCATCGCTTTTAGTCGCAAACTTTATCCCCGAAAGATAATGGGATGAAAACTGGCAATCCGTTATCCATTTTATTCTCCAATTAGATGTGTCACCGGTTCTAATGTTTATTTCCGACTGGAGAGAATCTTTCCTTATTATTACCATGTCATTCTCATGACCGGGAGAATAATAGTAAAAAGTGCCCTCCTTAAGTTTCGAACAACGTTCACTGGAATTCAAACAGGAAATAAAATAAAAACAAATCAATATTGCCACTAAAAAAATAATACCCAGTCTTCTATTCATATCATTTTAGTTCAAGTACCACACAAGTTGACGTGGCCGCCTGCTTATTATTAACAGATACTTCCTTATGGGGAGCAAAGAAAATATATTCTCCCGTAGTAATTTTTTTGCCGGTCGTGTTTGCGGTACCGTTAGTACATATTAATAAATGAGCACAGCTTCCGGCGGGAAAATTAATTTGTTGCCGGTTGCTCAAATCAAACCTATAGACACGCACCAGCTTTTCATCTATGGTGGTTTCTATATTGGTTTTTGTTAAAGCGGCGCAAGACTCATTTGACGGCTCTTTCTTTACCAGTTCTATATCCATCACATGAAAAATTTGTTTGCCTGCATTATATACCCTGTGCGTAACCGGGCTTTTATCGTAGGCTGCAAATTTTGTTTCACCTGAGGAAAACGGCGTCGGGGGGGCCACCGGTTTACCCATAACCTGCATTCCAATGGTTGATGTGGTAATTTCAACTATAACAGAAGGAGCAGCGTGAACATGATACAAGGTAGTATCGCCCGGCTTTATATGCACATCCAACAACCGCACATAACCATTTTCCAAAACAGGTTTATGATGCGGCTCTTCACGAACAGGAACCTGTGCCGAAATGATGTTACCTGCTAATAATAATAAAAGTAATGAGCTATATTTTATATTAAGCATAAAAATGATTTTCATATTAAAGTTATTAAAATAAAAAACGACGAGGTAATTACGCGCAATTACAAGGTGCATCAACACTCTAAATGTAGGGCCGGGTATTTAAAAAGAATCATAATTATTTTCAACAGGTTTTTCGCCAAATGGCTTTGTGTAATTTATACGATAATTAAAACGCCGCGGAAATATAATGGGCAATTGACCGGATTAGACAATGATTGTGATTCCTCATTTTCCTGACGAAAATCATATACTGGATTGTATTGTATCATTTAATGTAATAGGCTTTAGTTATTCCTTTACATGCTAATTAATTCTACAAACGAATAAAATATTTCTTTATGGCAATTAAAATAACAGAAGAATGCATTAACTGTGGTGCATGTGAACCGGAATGCCCCAATAACGCAATTTATGAAGGCGGCGTTGAATGGGCTATCGCAGACGGAACTACGGTAACAGGCAGTTTTGTATTAAGTGACGGAACTCTTGTTGATGCCAACGACCGCCTGCCGGCCATCTCAACAGATATTTACTACATAACCCCAAACAAATGCACCGAATGCCAGGGCTTTCATGAAGAACCCCAGTGTGCTTCCGTTTGTCCCGTTGATTGTTGTGTGCCTGATGAAGACTACAAAGAAACAGTTGATCAACTTACTGCGAAAAAGGAATTATTACACGCTTAAAATTTTATATAAATCCTATGAACCTTTTACAAGAACGGAAAGAAAAAATTTCCAAAGAAGTTGATAATATCGTTATCCGTTTTTCCGGCGACTCAGGCGATGGAATGCAATTAACGGGAATGCAGTTTACAGATACTGCCGCCTTGTTTGGAAATGACCTGAGTACCTTCCCGGATTATCCTTCAGAAATTCGTGCGCCCATAGGAACAGTTGCCGGCGTCTCCGGGTTCCAGGTAAACATTGGCAGTGCAGAAATTTATACACCCGGCGATAATTATGATGTAATTATTGCCATGAATGCTGCTGCTTTAAAAGTTGATTTGCCCCGCCTAAAGAAGGGCGGAATTATAGTTGCCAATTTGCAGGGCTTCGATAAAAAAAATCTTTTATTGGCAAAATACCCGGAGGGAGTAAATCCGCTGGAAGATAATTCGCTTGAAAACTACATCGTTCATAAGGTTGATATAACAAAGCATACCAAAGAATGCCTTGCAGACAGCGGCCTTGGAATAAAGGATATTGAGCGCAGCAAAAACATGTTTGTACTGGGGTTGCTATTCTGGATGTTTGATAAACCGCTTGACAGTACCATCCAATTCATTAAAGAAAAATTTGCCAAAAAACCTGCTATTGCTGATGCCAACATAAAGACACTAAATGCCGGCTGGAACTACGGGGACAATACCGAAATATTTACAACACAATATAAAGTGGCGCCGGCAAAACTTCCTCCCGGCACTTATAGAAATATTTCGGGCAACCATGCAACAGCAATCGGGTTGCTGGCCGCATCAGAAAAGTCGGGACTGCCATTGTTTTTAGGCTCCTATCCTATTACTCCCGCAACGGATATACTTCATGATCTTGCAAAATATAAAGCCAATAATGTAAAAACTTTCCAGGCTGAAGATGAGATCGCTGCTGTATGTTCGGCTATTGGCGCATCCTATACCGGCAACCTTGCGGTAACCACTACTTCAGGGCCAGGACTTGCATTAAAGACCGAAGCACTGGGCCTGGCAACCATGCTTGAATTGCCATTAGTAGTTGTAAATGTACAAAGGGGCGGCCCATCAACGGGGCTTCCCACAAAAACAGAACAGGCAGACTTATTAATGGCCATGCATGGCCGCCATGGCGAATCTCCATTGGCCGTACTGGCCGCTTCCTCTCCTTCCGATTGTTTTGAAACAATTTATGAAGCATGCAGGATCGCCGTAGAACACATGACGCCTGTTATCTTTTTAAGCGATGGATATATAGCCAACGGATCAGAACCATGGCGCTTTCCTACGGACGATCAGCTTAGAGAAATTGATGTAAAATTTCTTAAGGGGCCCAATGGCGATAATGGCGAGGTCTTCCCTTACCGGCGAAATGAATTTTTAGTGAGGCCATGGATAAAGCCCGGCACAAAAGGTTTGGAACATCGCATCGGCGGCTTAGAAAAAGAAAATAAAACAGGCAATGTTTCTTATGACGCTTTGAACCACGAAATCATGACGAGGTTACGTTCCGAAAAAATTAATAACATACAATATTTTATTCCCGATGCGAAACCTGATAGCGGCGAAGAAAATGCCGCAATAGCTGTATTAGGTTGGGGCTCTACTTATGGCGCTATTAAAACGGCCGTAAAAGAATTGTTACAGGAAGGTCTTAGCGTAGCGCATATTCATTTACGTTATATCCATCCCTTCCCGAAAAATCTTGGCGAATTATTACTGGGTTATGACAAGATTTTAATACCGGAAATGAATATGGGACAATTACTTCAACTCATCAAAGCTGAATATCTTATTCCGGCGACAGGACTTTCCAAAGTTCAGGGTTTGCCCTTTAGCACTAACGAGATCAGGGAAAAAATCATAGAATTACTTAAAGCATAAACCATGGTAACACTATCTATAGACAATAAAGAAAGCTTTACTTCAAAAGACCTTGATTCCGGAATGGATGTAAAATGGTGCCCCGGTTGCGGAGACTATTCTATATTAAAACAAGTTCAAACCGTATTTCCTGAACTGGGTGTGCCTAAAGAAAATTTTGTTTTTATTTCCGGCATCGGTTGTTCTTCCCGCTTTACTTATTACATGGATACTTATGGCATGCATAGCATTCATGGTCGTGCCGCGGCAATTGCTTCCGGGGTAAAAGCATCTAACCCTGACCTGAGTGTCTGGATCGTTTCGGGCGATGGCGATGCATTTTCAATCGGTGGAAATCATTTTATTCACCTGATGCGAAAAAACTTTGACGTTAATTATCTGGTGTTCAATAACCAGATATACAGTTTAACCAAGGGCCAATACTCGCCCACATCAGAACGGGGAAAGATAACCAAAACCTCACCCTACGGCAGCATTGAAGAACCCTTCAACCCATCCGAACTTGCATTGGGAGCCAAAGCGTCCTTTGTTTCGCGTACGCTTGACCGTGACCCCAAGCACATGCAGGCTATATTGAAACGTGCCCACCAGCACAAGGGCACCTCATTCGTAGAGGTGTACCAGAATTGTCCCGTATTTAATGACGGTGCATTCTTTGCTTTTTCGGATAAAGAAACCAAAAAAGAGGAAGCCATATTTCTTGAAGAGGGAAAACCGCTCACCTTCGGAAATAATAATGACAAAGGCATCCGGCTTGACGGATTAACTCCCATAATTGTGCAATTACAGAACGGTTATTCAACTAACGACCTTTGGATACATGACGAAAAAGATAAAACCAAGGCCAATCTTATTTCCCGCTTTTTCGACACTACATTTAATGACACACATTTCCCCCGCCCCTTCGGCGTTATATACGCAAATGAAAGACCCATATATGAAGAATCTATGCAACACCAGGCAGAAGAAGTTATTTCCGGAAAGGGAAAAGTGCCGTTAAATAAAATTTTGTCCGGTGATAAAACCTGGAATATCTTATAACACAAGTGGTAAAGGCATATGTTGCGTTGGGAGGTATAAAATCTGTATATTATTTTATATCGGTTTATGAAGAAAGAAAAAAAATATTTTGAGTTATATCCTGTGCATCCGGTAAAACAGGTTGAGGTTGCCAGGGCAAAAACGATTGTACTTGAACCTACGCCGGTGATGATAAAAACATTAAAAAAATGTTTTGAGCTGGAAATCGGCCAACCTGCTACTCCTTATGGTCCGGCAGATTTGGGCAGGGGCTTCACCGGCTTGTTTAACAGGGGCCTGTTAGATGTTAAAACACTACACGATAAAAGAAAAAATACCAGTTGGTTTATAACAAAAGAAGGATTGCAGGTACTCATTTCCAAACTAAAAGATATGTGCCACGTAGTAATTGCAAAAACCGAAAAGGGAGAGGTGGTCTGCATCACTAAAAAGGATTCGTATGAAGATTGTGAAATTGTAGTAGACAACCTGGAAGAATTAAATGTTGTTTACGAAACTACCCTTAAAGAAATCAGGAGCAGGAATAAGGCAGAAACAGCAAAAAAGATGGGGCTTATTTTAACTTCCGTACAGTATAAAAAATACCTGAGAAATCTTCACAAAAAAGAAGAAAGAGAATTACATAAAGTTGTAAGGCCAAAATACTATAAATCGGATTTATATATTTTTTAATTGCTGTGGATGTTAGGAAATGCCTACTTAACAAAGTATAGTGGCATAAAAATCCATTTATGTATCACCGATTTTTTGCTACATATCCTGTAACAAAATTAAAGCTCAAACAATAGGATCAATCCCATTCCACTCGCGCCACCTATTATTCCGGCAACAGCATCTAAAATATCATAGTGTCCTTTTTTGGTTATTAAGGAAACCAATTCAAAACCGTAACTAATAGCAACTACCAAAATAAAAGATATTAGTATACCTGTTTGGTAACGTTGTGGCATGAGAAACCACATAACAATTTGTAACGTTGCTCCCATCAGGATGCCAACAAAAAAATGTTTCCATTTATCGGGTGCGATCTTAATCAATTGATGGGGTTTTGATATTAATAAATTGAAGTAAAGATCAAGAAAAATTTCGTTCCTTTAATATTCAAGATTGCTAATGGACTGGCGAACTTTAAACACAAATAAATTCATTCAAAAAAATCTATATGAGAAAGATCCTGTTGTTACTTGTTACCGTTTTTAGTTGTTATTCATTATTTGCCGATGTGAGCCTGCCCAATTTCTTTGGTGATAATATGGTATTGCAGCGCGATAAGCAGATACCGGTTTGGGGTTGGGCAAGCCCTAAAGAAAAGATAACCGTTCAGTTTGATCATCAAACGAAAACAACCAAAGCAGATAAATCCGGCAAGTGGATGATAAAGCTGGATAATGAAACTGCAGGCGGGCCCTATGTTCTAACGATTAAAGGAAAGAACACTGTAACGTTCAATAATGTAATGGTCGGTGAAGTATGGATATGTTCCGGTCAATCAAACATGGAGATGCCCATTGAAGGCTGGGGTAAAATAAATAATTATGAAAATGAAATTGCTGCCGCCAATTATCCTCTAATACGCCATATTAAGGTACCCAACACCGTTAGTTCCACGCCGCAGGATAATATACCCAAAACAGATTGGAAAATATGCAGCCCGGAAACTGCCGGAGATTTTACTGCTGCGGGATACTTCTTTGCAAGGGAACTATTCAAAAAGCTAAACATACCAATTGGTCTTATCAATACCTCATGGGGCGGCACGATGGTGGAAACATGGACCAGCCGGCAGGCCTTTGAAAATAGTGATGAGTTTAAGGACATGATCGCTACGATGCCACAATTGAATCTTGATTCTATGGCTAAGGTTAAAAAAGAAGCCAGCCTCAAACGAATAGAGGCTTTGCAGGGCTCTATGAACAATGTTGATGCCACAACATGGAACGAGCCTGCGACTAACGATAACGAATGGCCGCTGATGCAATTGCCTAATCTTTGGGAAACGCAGCAATTGGGCGACATCGATGGCATCGTCTGGTTTCGGAAAACGATAAACCTTTCAGCAGAAGACGCAGGAAAGGCCGCTACACTCGAACTTGCCATGATTGATGATAATGATGTAACCTATGTGAACGGGACCAAAGTGGGCAGCACGAATGCTTATAATGCAAAAAGAAAGTATAGCGTTGACGCAGGTGTTCTAAAAGAAGGGAAGAATGTAATAGCAGTACGTGTGGATGATACTGGTGGCTACGGCGGTATTTATGGCGACAGTGCCGACATGAAATTAACGATTGGCAATCATGCAGTACCGTTATATGGTGAATGGCATTTTAAAGTAGAGAAAATAACGGGAGGCTCTGCTTCCATTGGCCCTAACAGTTACCCTACGCTATTGTTTAATGCGATGCTGAACCCTTTGATCCCTTATGCATTTCGCGGGGTTATCTGGTACCAGGGCGAAACCAATGCAGGCAGGGCGTATCAATATCGCAAGGCATTCCCGCTTATGATAACGGACTGGCGCAAACGCTGGAATGATGGCGATTTCCCTTTTTATTTTGTACAGCTTGCCTCGTTCAATGCAGCCAATGGTAACAGCAATAATCGGAGCACCTGGGCCGAACTCAGGGAAGCCCAGGCCAAAACGCTTTCATTACCCAATACAGGAATGGCTGTTATAACAGACATCGGCGATTCATCCAACATTCATCCAAAGGATAAACAGGATGTAGGAAAGCGCCTTGCTGCCATCGCCCTGCACAATGTTTATGGAGAAAGTGTCGTATATAACGGTCCCGTGTACACGTCGATGAAAACAGAGGGCAACAAGGCTACCATTAGTTTTACGGATATTGGCAGCGGCCTTATTGCTCATGATAAGTACGGGTATATTAAAGGATTTGAAATTGCCGGCGCCGATAAAAAATTTCATTATGCCAAAGCGTACATCAGCGGTAATATAGTGGTGGTGTATAGTGACAGTGTGAACGCTCCCGTTGCAGTCCGTTATGGGTGGGCCGATAACAACCTGGAAGATAATTTATTTAATAAGGAAGGTTTTCCTGCGGCGCCGTTTAGAACGGATGATTGGAAAGGCATTACAGAAGGCGTAAAATATGAGATAGGAAAATGAGGTAATGTAATATGAATTACCCGGAATACCCCAACTGAAACATCGGAAATAGAAACGAATGATATTTATTGATACCAAAGCTTTATTGAAAAATCAGGCAGCCTTTACCGGCGTAAATTCGAAATAAATATGGGTACCATTTTTTATTTCTTCCCGCATACAACCGCCTAATTGACGGGTAAGCAGTGAAATTAGTTGCCCGCCAAATCCGGTGCCGTGCGTAATGCCTGATTTTCCAATGCCATTATCAGATACCTGCAGGTGCAATGCACCATCATTTTGTCTTTGCAGTTTAATCTGCACTTTTCCCTGCTGGCCTGCGGGGAAGGCGTACTTGAGGCTGTTGGTTAAGAGTTCGTTTACAATGAGACCGAGGGGAACTGCTGCATCAATATCCAGGTCCAGCTTATCCATGGCACATTCAATAGTGACTCTTTGTTGAATACCAAAAGAATCCAGGACGCTGTCACCCAGGTTAATGAAATAATCTTTCATTTCGATGGCACCCAGGTTTTCGCCCTGGTATAGTTTCTGGTGAACAATACCAATTGATTGAACCCTGTTCTGCCCCTCCTGCATTGCTTTCCTGGTGCCGGGGTCATCTATTTGCGCCGATTGTAAAGCGAGTAAACTTGACACCAGTTCGAGGTTGTTCTTTACCCGGTGATGAATTTCCTTTAATAACAATTCATTTTCTGCATTGCGTTTATCAAGCAAATGGTTTTTGTTCGCAAGGTCTGCATTAAGCGCCTCCAGTTGCCGGTTTGCTTTTGTGCGGTTGCGGCTACTCCGGTAGAGTATAAAGCTGATCAAAACAAAGACCCCAATACCGGCAAGCAAGGTGTACATGCGGATATTACTCTGCAACCTGATACTGTTTTTCTCCATTTCAACCAACCTAAGCCGTTGATCAAAATCGAGGCTCTGGTATTGGCTGACTTTTTCCTGGCGCCGGTTGCTGATGCTATCACCCAGGTCCCGGGCCAGTGCCAGGTATTTATAAGCTTCGCCCGTTTTACCCAGCTGGTGCAAGGTTTCACTCATCGCATTGTATGCATTGTTGATAGCGGTAGCAGATCCCAGCAATCTTGCCTTGTTAAGGCTTTCCGTTGCAAAATACAAACTTGAATCCAGTTCGCCGGTGGTTCTGTACAGTACAGCCGCAGTGAGACAAATATTTACCAATGCATCCATCGAGTTTTCGTCCTGGCAAAGTTCGGCTGCCTGGTGCAGGTAGTTTTTCGCCGCGGCATAATCATGTTTTTTTATACTAACCTGTCCCAGTGTATTAAGGCAATTTCCCTTCTCAAAACTAAAAAATGGCGGATTTGATTTTGCAAGGTCTGATGCGTCGAGGTAATCAATGGCCTTACCGGCAAAAATTACAGCAGAATCCAGTTTATCAAATCGCAGGCAGGTACTGCCATAATTTGCATAAGCTGCAACCAATCCCACCTTGTCATCTATCTCCTGTGAGGTCTGGATACCTTTTTCAAAACTGGCAAATGCTTTTTCACGATTGCCGGTGCCCAGGTAAAGAAAAGCAAACAGGATATGCGTTGCCGTTAGATTATAGAATCTCACCTTATGGGCATCCCCGTCTTTGGAAAATCGTGTTACCTCCCAGATTTCTTTTTCGCTGTTTTTGTCTTCAGATAATTTCAGCGCATTGGTCAAAGCAATATAAGACCCGGGATAATCACCCATAATCTGTGTAACGTAGCCAATGCTCTCCCAGGCACTGGCCTCCCATAGTTTTTGATGAAGTTGTTGCGATAGTTCCAACTGCTTTTTGGCGTAAAAAAGCGCTGTGTCACGGTTGAGTTCAGAATAATAGAAATGGAGGTCACGGTATGCTGACATCTTCAGCGTGTCATTCTTACTATTGAGCAATACTGCCCGGATACTGTCTACCTGTTGCCTTACTGGTTTATCGAAAAGCGTGTTCTGCGCAAGTGAATGCAGGGGGCCAAGCAGCAGGCATATTTTTAAGATTATTTTCATGTATCAGTATAGCCGTTCTGTTAAACGGGCGGAAAAACTTTTATGGTGTCGAAGATAACAGATATTGGCTTCATTAGCATGCCGGGCCGGTTATCAAAGGGTCACGCGGCAGTTTCAAAGAATAACAAGTTCTGGCAACGGGCATTTCTCTTACGATTACTCACGTACAAATATCTCTTTTTCAAAAAAAATATTCATAAATATTTTTTCGTACGAAAAATTTCCTACCTTTAAAAAATGAAAGATAAAAAAGACAGTCATCAGCCAAAGGCTGAACCAACAAAATCGGAACTGGAAATATTGAAGGTACTGTGGGAAATTGGCCCTTCCACCGTAAGACAGGTTAATGACAAGCTAAACGAACAAACAAGAACGGTACAATACACTTCCACTTTGAAGTTAATGCAGATCATGCAGGAGAAGGGCTTGCTAAAAAGAGATGATACCAATATGAAACACGTGTATTCCCCTGCCGAGCCCGAACTGAAAACAAAGAATGCGCTGCTTGAAAAGTTTGTAGACAACCTCTATAACGGTTCGGCCAGCAGCCTTGTTATGCAGTTGCTCGGCAATAAGAAGACAAACAAAAAGGAATTGCAGGCCATAAAAGATTTGCTGAAGAAAATGGATACCAACAAATAAACTATTCAATAAACGATTATGTCAATGAATGTTTTCGGTAATTTATTTAATACAACCAGTATGCACGCTGTTTTTATCATGCTCGTTAATTCACTGTGGATCGGCGCCCTGGCGGCCTTACTTGCAGGAATCATTATAAACGTTACAAAAAAACACGGCCCGCAAGTAAGGTACCAACTGCTCACTGGCCTGTTGGCCTTGTTTGTAATGAGTATGGTACTAGTATTCTATGCAGCATTCACCAAAGAAACACATGTTGTTGCTAACGGTAATAAAACAATGATGGTTGCAGTTACTTCAGCCACCATTCAGCCAGGGACTATTCAACCGGAACACAAAAATGTAGTCGATGCATTCATTTCTTTCATCCAGGCCAATTCAGGCATTATCGTTTCGATATGGTTAATGGTTATCATTTTCAGGAGCCTGCAACTTATATCAGGATTAAATGCATTACAGCGTATGAAAAGAAGATGGATACTCGAAGCGGGCGACCACTGGAACGAAAAGTTACAAGAACTTGCCGCAAAGCTTGGCATTAAGAAGCCTGTTCTATTCCTGCAATCGTCTCTTGCAAAAGTGCCCATGGTTATTGGCCATCTAAAGCCCGTGCTGCTATTTCCCATTGGACTGCTAAATAAATTACCCGCAGACGAAGTGGAAGCGATATTGCTGCATGAACTGGCGCACATTAAACGAAACGATTTTTTGGTGAACCTCCTGCAACACTTTGCTGAAATATTTTTCTTCTTTAATCCTGCCGTATTATGGATCTCATCACTCATAAAAAATGAAAGGGAAAGTTGTTGTGATGATATGGCACTATCCATTACACGGGATAAAAAAATATTTATTCATGCACTGGTAGCCTTCCAGGAATATAATGCAGGTGTAAAATATGCAACCACGTTTGCCGGATCGAAAAACCACTTGCTGAATAGAGTAAAACGAATTATAACCAATAACAATAAAACACTTACCACTATGGAAAAACTGGTACTGGCATCAGGTATTATTATTACCTGCCTTGCAACCGTGGCATTTAACCCGGGAAGAGAAAAAGATAAAATCAGTACTGTAAAAACAAACACAGTGTCCGGGCAAATGACCGTACAAAATAAGCTGAATAGAACTCCGAATAATAATGCTAAAATCCTGGAAGGCTATTCCGGCTATACCGATACGATTCCTGAAAAGCAAACAAAGGCTGATGATTATAATATAAATTTTAAAGGAGATATAGATGGCAAACGCGTTGAGTTAAAAGAAGAACATAGCCAGGTAAAAGAATTATATATTGATGGAAAGAAAATTCCTGAAGACCAGTATGCGCAATACCAGCCAATCATAGAAAAAATTCATACTCAAATGAAGGAACAGGCAGTTAAGCTAAAGCTGCAATCTGATACACTTGCCCTGCAAAAGTCGGCAACTGCAGGAGCGAGTGGAGGCGAGTGGAGGATAGACTTAAAAAAGATGAGGAACAAAGTGAGATTGCCGGTGCCGATATGCTAAGACAAAAGGAATTGATGGAACAACAAGAAGTGCAAATGCAAAAACAAGAAGAACGCATTCAAAAAAATGATTCATCCATGAACATACAATCTAAAAAGATGCAACAGGATTTTATGCGAAGAGAAGAAGAGTTCAAAAAAAAGCAAATTGAATTACAGAAAAAAGTGGAACAACTGGAACTGCAGCAGAAGAAACTGGAATTGATGCGAAAGGATACCCTAAGACTAAGCAGCAACATCTATACAAAACCGGTAATAACTGTAAGGCCGGCAATTACGGTAAAGCCAACTGTCTCAGCAACATCCACCGTAAACGTAGAGCCTGAGGCCATCGCAAGTACCGCCACAACTGTCAACTCCAGGCTGTCGGCAATGTCAGTGATTTCAACAGATTCAAAAGTTAATGTGGAGCCGGTAACATTTACAGCAATTACTTCCAACCTACCCGCTGATGGTACTGTTTCATTTACCCGCAATGGTACTTCCGATGATATCGTTAATGATCTTGAGAAGGCAAACGTTATCAGCAGCAGGGATCATCTTTCTGTTCAACTTACGAACGACGAACTCATAGTTAATGGCGTAAAACAACCTGAAGAAATTCACCGGCAAATCCTTAAAAAGCACATGAGAAGGCCCGGAGATAAAATTACCTTGCTATATAATAACAAGTAACGGCAGACAAATATCAGTTCGTTCAACAAAATTATTTATGTTGTAGCTGAGTCTCTCAGCGGCAAGATAAAATTAGCTCCATTCTTCATCTTACTGCCCGCGGGGTTCCCGGCGGGCGACCCGGCTGAGACAGTAACTACCGGTGTGGACTACCCGCTAAATAAAATTAATTTTATGGGGCGATGTATTTAGTTCGCAAAGCCTTATTGCAGGGTTTCATCAACACGCCCCATCGGGGCGATATGTTAGTAGTAACAAAAGGTATTCAATTTTTTCGGTTAGCTCCGTAGGAGCGGCATGTTACATATCGCTCCTATGGAGCTTGTAGCATAAATGTCAAACAAATTGCTACCACTACTAATATATCGCCTCTACGAGGCTACCGCTTTATATTGGAACATTTATTAGTCTTGTATTTGCGAACTAAATACTTTCTATTCTTCTTTTTGCCGGACAAGATTCATTAATTCAACAAAGTCAGTTGCGCCCAGTTCCTCAATAAACTTTATATCCTCTTTAGTTAATTGTACCAGCCCGTTAGTATTGCTTTTAGCTTGCTGAGTTGTTCTTATGCCGGGTATAACGGTTGATACTTCCGGGTAACTCAAAATATAACTCAAAGCCAGTTGTGTTTTGGTTAACTGGTACTTTTCACAGAGTTTCCAAACCGGCTGCAGGTGGAGGTTACAGGCATCAACCACATCTTGTGTTACTCTTTTTTTGCGATGATCATTGGCAGGGAAATTGACGCCCGCATCAAACTTACCCGTGAGCAAACCAAACTGCAATGGCATTCTCGCTATTATCCCATATCCTGCAGCACCTGCCTGTTTTATAACTGGCACCGCTTTTTGGTTCAGGATATTTAATACCAACTGGAAACCGCCCCCCAATTTATTTTCCAACAAATAATTTGCCTCGGCAAAAGGTTCGTATGTGTTCAGTGACAAGCCCCAGAATCTTATCTTCCCTCTTTGCTGTAACAATTGCATGGCTTCTATACAATCGCCCTGTTGCAAGTGCGCTAATCTTGCAGTATGCAACTGGTAATAATCAATCGTTTCCCGCCGCAGCCTTTTCAAACTCTTTTCACACGCATCTATAATATATTCTTTGCTATAATCAAAAGTAAACTGATCGTTACGGGATACATTGCCTGCCTTAGTTGCAATAACGATATCTTTTTATTCCCCACCGTATTCCCCAGCAATTCTTCCGAATGGCCAAGCCCGTAAATATCGGCCGTATCAAAAAAATTAATACCAAGTTCTAACGATTTATAAATGGCTTCCTTTGACGCATCGTCGTTAGCTGCTCCCCAGCCTATGGCAGTGTTACCAACCATAGCGCCGCCGCCAATAGCCCAGGCGCCAAAGCCAACTTCACTTACCATTAAGTCAGTGTTTCCAAATTTGCGGTAGTTCATTTTTACATGTATTTAAAGGGGATAGATTTTTGTTTGCAAGGTAATCGAACTATTTATATACACTATCGCGGCTATGCGTAACTTTTGTTAAGGCACCCATTCGTGAATTGCTGTTGCCCGGAAATATATTTTTTTTATCTCAGTGTAAGATTTCTAATTTGTGTATTACGAAATAGCTTCAATAAAAAGTGTTTCGTAAGAACTGAAGCCCAGAGTTTAAAATGTAATAAAGTTTGTCGGCGCCGGGAACATTATATCTTAACCAATATTCCCACAAACCTGCCTGTCGGCAGACAAGGCCACAGAGAACACTAAGAAACTTGCTTTGTGACCTTCGTGTCTTAGTGGGATAAAAATTTAAAGTTGATACAACACCAGGACAATTAAACTATCAATACATGAGAAAGAAATTTTTCGCCACATCTCTACTAACGGCCAGCACTACCTGCCTTTTATTAATACACAATGCGCATGCACAGGATAGCATATCCGTTAACTGGAATAAAACAATATCCATTTCCAAAACAACACCTACACTGCAGTTAGTGGAAAACCCCATGGTGCGTCCCTCCTCGCCTATTCATGAAAATACATTTAAAGCATTAAAAAATTTAGGCGCAGATTATGTCCGTTATGTTCCATGGTTTCCTTATCCTAAAATGGCCGTTGCCGAATTAAAACCCCCAACAAAAACCGAAACCTTTTGGGACTTTACTTATTTGGACAGTACCATGGAAGCGCTGATGAAGGCCACCAGCGGGCATACCGTAGTAGTCAATTTCAGCACTACACCCGCATGGATGTGGAAGACAGATGCGCCCGTACAATATCCCGACGATGCCTACCAGGTATTCTGGAACTATAACCAGGGAACCGTTTTGAGAGATACCACTGCAAAAGAAGTAGCCGGTTATTATGCACGATTAATTAGCTGGTACACCAAAGGCGGCTTTACTGATGAACTGGGTAAGTTTCATAAATCAAATCATTTTTATAAAATACCTTATTGGGAAGTTTTGAACGAGCCCGATTTTGAACACAGCATTTCGCCGCAACTATACACGAAGATGTATGATGCTATAGTTGGCGCCATGAAAAAGATTTCACCTTCCACAAAGTTCATTGGCATGTCACTTGCCTATAATGACCGGCCGGAACATTTTGAATATTTCCTCAATCATAAGAATCATCTACCCGGTATTCCTTTAGATGGCATCTCTTATCATTTTTATGGAACCCGTTCTTACCACAACGAACCATTGGAAGAATACCAATATGCTTTTTTTGATAAGGCAGATGCCTTCCTTGAGAAGGTGCGTTTTATAGAAAGTATCCGCAAAAGATTGTCGCCCAAAACCATCACTACCATTAATGAAATCGGGACGATCATTGGCTCAGATACTGGTGAGGATATTCCTGCCGCTTACTGGAATTTATCGGGCGCCATGTATGCTTATGTATTTCTTGAGTTAACAAAAATGGGCATTGATGTAGCCGGTGAATCGCAACTGGTGGGCTATCCAACGCAATACCCTGATGTGAGTATGATGGACTGGAAGAATGGGAAACCCAACTCAAGATACTGGATACTAAAATTGATAAAAGATAATTTCGGCCCCGGTGATAAACTGGCGGCCACTTCTCCCCATGGTGATTTTTATTGCCAGGCTTTTAGTACCGCGAAAGGGAAAAAGATACTCTTCATTAATCCCCGTAATAAAGAAGTGAAGATAAACTTACCGGCTGATGTAAAAGATGCCAGCGTGCAATATGTTAATGAGCTTACCAGTGAAGACCCTATTGCCGAAGAACAATTAACCGAAACATCCATAACGCTGCAACCTTATGAAGTTGCCGTGGTGGAATTGAAGTAGCGGGTGGGGCTGTCGGCTGTCGTGCATGCATGAGCGTTAGCCCGGGCTATTCGCTGCAGGTCCTCGCCATTCGTACCTCATGGCTCCGGGCTTTCCGCTTCTATCCCGCAGCCCGTGAGCGATGGAATAAATATGATCGTTAAAGTAAAGTTTTGTCAACACAGGCGTTACTCAAACATAATAAATTTCAAAGCTGTGACGCCGCCGCCTGGTCCTCCTGACCAGCGGGATCATAAGTTCAACATTGTTTCTTATCGGCTATTCAAAACCTTGCAAATGTTTTCGCCGTTGGTTGGAAACCAGACGGCGGCTCTCACGATTGGTTGACGTGGGCTTGTGCAAGAGAGGTAACACCCACACTTGCAGGAAGGAACACCCACACTGGCAGGAGTTTTGTCAATACAGGTGTTACTCATCCATGATAAATTTCAAAGCTGTGACGCCGCCGCCTGGTCCTCCTGACCAGCGGGATCATAAGTTCAACATTGTTTCTTATCGGCTATTCAAAACCTTGCAAATGTTTTCGCCGTTGGTTGGAAACCAGACGGCGGCTCTCACGATTGGTTGACGTGGGCTTGTGCAAGAGAGGTAACACCCACACTTGCAGGAATTTCGGCCCCGGTGATAAACTGGCGGCCACTTCTCCCCATGGTGATTTTTATTGCCAGGCCTTTAGTACCGCGAAAGGTAAAAAGATACTCTTCATTAATCCCCGTAATAAAGAAGTGAAGATAAACTTACCGGCTGATGTAAAAGATGCCAGCGTGCAATATGTTAATGAGCATACCGGTGAAGAACCGATTGTAGAAGAACAATTAACCGAAACATCCCTAACGCTGCAACCTTATGAAGTTGCCGTGGTGGAATTGAAGCAGTAAATGGGGCTGTCGGCTGTCGTGCATGCATGAGCGTTAGTATGGGCAATTCGCTGCAAATCCTCTCCGCCGCGGCGGATGCGGGCTTTCTGCTTTTATCCCGCAGCCCCTGGACGATAGAATAAATTTGAGCAATTAAATTAGAACACCACGAAGGTTAAATGCATCTGAGCGTCTTTTTTATTTTGAGAAACTGTCGACTTCAACGACAGCATCAGCGAAAGCCTTTGGTGCTTCCTGGGGCAGATTGTGCCCGATGCCACCCGTTATCGCCCGGTGTGCATATTTACCCTGGAATTTGCCGGCATAGGCGCTACTCCCGGCGTGCGGGGCGCCATTGGCATCTCCCTCGAGGGTAATGCAGGGTACGCTTATCGGTGGGGCTGCTGCAAGGCGCTTTTCCAGGTCGTCATATTTCGCCTCTCCTTCGGCAAGTCCCAGCCGCCAGCGATAATTATGGATAACGATAGCAACATGATCCTGCGTTTTCGAAAGATGCTGCACTACGATCAAACGTGGCATCATCGAAGTTCCACTTTGGCGAAGCGATCTGCCAAATGAGTTTCGAAAAGTCGTGGCGGTATTTATCGTAACCGGCCCTGCCACGCTCAGTAGCAAAATAAAATTGATACCACCACTGCAGTTCAGCCTTTGGCGGCAATGGTATCTTTCCGGATTCCTGGTTCCCTATGAGGTAACCGCTAACAGACACAAGAGCTTTACAGCGGTCAGGCCAAAGGGCAGCGATTATGTCAGCAGTCCTGGCTCCCCAATCGAAGCCTGCAATGATAGCTTTATTTATTTTAAGAGCGTCCATTAAAGCGATGATATCAACAGCAATTGCGGATTGCTGTCCGTTCCTTAATGTTTCATTTAAAAGAAACTGTGTTGTGCCATATCCCCGGAGATAGGGAATTATTATATGATAACCGGTTGACGCTAACAAAGGCGCCACATCAATAAAGCTGTGAATATCATATGGCCAGCCGTGAAGCAATATCACAGACGGGCCATCGGCCGGCCCGGCTTCCACATATCCAACATTTAAAACACCTGCATCTATTTGTTTTAATTGATCAAATGATTTATTGGTCCGGGGTTCACTCATAGAAGTATGTATAAAATTTTGATTAAAGAATTGTTTACCCGGAAGCCTCATAATTGACAGCTTTGCGGCGGCGAGTGTAAAAAATGCATTGTTCAAAAAATGGCGTCGGTTGTGTGTCATATTTTTATGAAGTATATTTTTGATTGAGTTGTTTTCTAAATTACTTTCCTTCGGCGGCGTCCATGATAACTTTTGCAACCGCAGCCGGCTGCGAAATAAATATTACATGGTTATCTTTTATTTCGGTGATTTTTGCTCCGGCACGTTTATACAGGTTTCGTTCTATATCAGGATTAATCGCATTATCTTCAGTTGCAACTATGCCATAACCTGGCTTTGTTTTCCATGCGGCTTCTTCAACCACATCTGTAAAACATTTAACGGAAACAGGCACCTGTGAAGCATACATAAAATCCGCCTTTTCCTGGCTCAGGTCGGCTGCAAATCCTGCGTGAAATTTAGCTTTATCATCTACATAAAACATCTTCTTGCACCTATCTAACGAAACGATTTGAATGCTGCACGAAGTTCAATGCTGAACTCTTCCGGTTGTTCCCAGGCTGCAAAGTGACCACCCTTATCAACTTTGTGAAAGTATACGAGTTTGGGATACGCCTTCTCGGCCCAACTTTTTGGAGCTGCGTAAATTTCATCCGGGAAAACACTCACGGCAACGGGTATACTAACATTCCTTGGATCGAAAAAACCACCCTTTGAAATCTGAGCGGTTTCCCAGTATAGGCGAGCCGAAGAGACTCCTGTTTTTGTAAGCCAGTATAAAGTAATATTGTCGAGAATATCATCTTTGCTAAGACCTTCTTTCTCTCCGTTAAAAACACGTGCAATTAGTTCGTAGCTTCTCGCATCATGATCAAGCATCCATGCCGCAAGTCCGATGGGAGAGTCATCAATTCCATAAAGGGTTTGCGGACGTAGACTCATTTCGTTTGCATAACCCACGCCCTTTTTAAAGAAAAAGTCTAACTGCCGGTAGGCATTCTTTTCGTCGGCTGAAAGGCCGGCAGGCATTGTACCTGATGCCAGTGCTTTCGAAATATCTCCAGGCTCAGCAGCGGGCATGTTAGTGTGGATGGCCAGCAATTCCGGAGGCGCTATCAACGCCATTGTCTCCGTAACAGCATTTCCCCAATCTCCACCTTGTGCCACATATCTTTTGTAACCAAGTCGCTTCATCAGTTCTATCCATGCATGTGCAATATGAACGGGTTCCCAACCGGTCGTCGTCGGCTTGCCTGAAAAACCGTGGCCGGGAAGTGAAGGAATCACAACGTCGAAAGCGTCCTCAGCCTTTCCTCCGTATGCGGTAGGATCTGTAAGCGGACCGATGATCTTTAGCTGCTCGATAATTGATCCGGGCCAGCCGTGAGTGATTATGACCGGCAACGCATTCGGATATTTGGAACGAACGTGAATAAAATGAATGTCCACCCCATCTATTGTTGTTATGAATTCCGGTAAGGCGTTCAGTTTCGCCTCAACTTTGCGCCAATCGTAATCTGTTGCCCAATAGTGTGCCAGCTCCTTCATCGTCTCAAGCTGGACACCTTGTGATGGATCATCAACTGTCTCTTTATCTGGCCACCGGGTGGCTAATATGCGTTGACGAAGATCTACAAGCGCAGAATCCGAATAATTGATGTGGAAAGGACGGATACTTGTGGAGTCCTGTGCCTGAACACCGGGATTTGCTGCCATCATCATAAACGCACCTGTAATAATTTTACCGGCGATTACATTCTCTTTATTTTTCATTACTCAACTTTTAAAATTTGTATTTCAAAATATCCTGACTCAAAGAGAACGTCAAGTAAAAAATACTCTAAGCTGACAAAATTGGCCGCGAACCGGCCATTCTCAAACTTGAAAATTAAATTCGTGAAGATTTTTCTGGACTATTTTTTGCGGCTAATTTTGCTAAACTGCGACCTTTCTTTTTTAATCATTATTCCATTAACAATGAAAGTAGAAAAAGAACTTTCGGTCTTTGATGAGGCATTGAAGTTGCACAAATATCCCGGACTGCAAGTGGGTAAAAGGAACTTCCTGGTTCTTAACAACAATAAATATATCAATGTGCTTACAGAAAATATTGCTTTTTTCTATATTAAATATGAATCTTCAATAATTGTGTGTTTTGATAAGCAGGAATTTTTTGTCAATTATTCATTGGAACAAATTCAAACCTTTTTGGGAGATAAAGATTTTTTCAGGCTCAATAGACAATACCTGATTAATTTCAATGCAGTAAAAGAAGTAGAACATTATTTCGCCCGCAAGCTGCTGGTCAATCTTATTATTCCTTCCAAAGACAAACTTCTTGTCTCTAAAGAAAAGGTAAGCATTTTTTTACATTGGCTTGATAACAGATAAAAATATTCATTTGCGCTCCGGAATTGAAATCACTGATTCAATAAGATTAAAATAAATTTTGAGAAAGGCGATGAGTCAAAAATCGATAACGAAATAAAAAATCCATATATGAATACAGTACAAATCGAACAAAAAAGCTACGAGATGCCGCCCCATGAGGGTTTCACCGTTGCATATTTTCTCACCGTTACCGACATCGAACGATCAGCCCGCTTCTACGAAAAAGTGTTCGACGGTCGCATTCTGAGCCTGGGCGATGGCAACGCACCCGGGTACCTTCAGCTCGCAAATACCTGGTTAATTTTAAACGTCGGCGGCGGCCCGACGCCCGACAAGCCAACGGTTTTACTCAGCGTCCCCGATCCGAATAAAATCAACAGCTTTATGAATATCCGTGTTGCGGATATTCAGGCATGCTATGAATTATGGAAAAGCCGGGGAGCAGAGTTTATAACGGAGCCGATCCCCAAGTACGGCGAGATACGCTGCTACATCCGCGATCCTGACGGATATATCATTGAAGTTGGACAAAGTACAGATGTTAAGTACGGCTAACGATTAGCAGTATACGAAATAGATTCTTCCATGGTTAATTATAGGGCAAGCCTTATTGCGGTAACTGCTGCAATTTTTCCCGAAACTGTATAGCGTGGGAATAAGCTATCTGTTCGTAAAACGTGTCCGAAACACCTACGTAGGTTTTCAGGTTTTATATCATTAATATTTTTATTCTTAATTAATATCGTTCCTGGAGATGCAACAATCAGCCTGTTTATCATTTTAATTGTTGTAGCCTTTGCACACCCGCTGGTGCCAGTTAAAGTAAAATTCCCGCCTTCCTTAATATCGAAAGAAATATCTTTTACCGCAATATTTTTTTCAAACCATTTGCCGATATGATTAACACTTATCATGATGATTACATATCGATCTGCATAAAAAGATT
Organism: uncultured Chitinophagaceae bacterium; assembly: GCA_963792025.1. Classification (GTDB taxonomy): domain Bacteria; phylum Bacteroidota; class Bacteroidia; order Chitinophagales; family Chitinophagaceae; genus Ginsengibacter. The sequence goes on from CAWBUS010000003.1 coordinate 242,729, forward strand.
ATTGATTGACTCAGCATAAGTGGGGTGCGCAAAAATGTGATACTTCAATTGTTCAGCTGTTATGCCGGCAAGCATACATATTTGTAACAGGCTCATGATCTCGCCTCCACCAAAACCAAGAATAGTTACGCCTAAAACTTTTTTAGTATCAGCATCAACTATGGCCTTCATAAAACCTCTTGTTTCACCAGATTCAATAGCCCGTGCAACATAACTCATAGGTATCTTTGCTATTTTATAATTCAGTCCCGCACGCTTTGCTTCCATTTCATTTAACCCGATACGGCCTAATTCAGGATCAATAAAAACACAATAAGGTATTTGCCTGTTATCAATTGTCATATTGGCCGCGTCTAATAAGTTACCTGCTACCACTACATAATCATTATAAGAAATGTGCGTGAATGCCGGGCCAGGTTTTACATCTCCCAAAGCGTATATATTTTCTATATTAGTTTGCAGTTTTGAGTCTATTTTTATATAGCCTTTTTCATCTTTATGAACGCCCGTTTTTTCAAGATCCAAATTGTCTGTATTAGGCATTCGGCCCGTAGCAACTAAAACATGAGATGCTGTTATTGTTTGTTCTTTGCGTTCTTTTAAAATGTTGATTGAAATAGATGAATCATTTTTAAGTACTACCGATCTTACTTGCGTATCGGCAAAAATGTTCATTCCATCACCCTGTAATATTGTGGAAACCTGATTTGATACATCTACATCTTCTCTTGATATAATGCGATCGGAACGTTCTATTATCGTAACCCTACTGCCAAAACGTAAAAACATTTGCCCGAATTCCAATGCGATATAACTTCCGCCAATAATAACAAGATGTTCAGGCACTTTATCTAATTGCATTATTGTAGTGGAGGTCAGAAATGGGATGTCCCGCAAACCTTGTATATCCGGTATTATCGTCCTGGCGCCGGTATTGATGAATATCTTATCAGCAGTGATCGTCTCTGTGTCTCCTGACCGGAGTTCGATCTTTACTATTTTATAGTCTGAAAAAACAGCAAGCCCATATATCAGGCGAATGTTCGGAGCTGCCATTAATTTCTTTTCTATGTTATTTCTAAAATCTTCAACAATATTATTTTTTCGGAGTAACACTGCCTGCAGATCAACTTCAATATTTGTTGAAGCTATACCGTATTCTGCAGACCTGCGTGCCTGGAATACACTTTTTGCGGATGCCACCATTGCCTTGGTTGGTGTGCATCCATAATTTATACATGTGCCACCAACGAACCCTTTTTCAACAATCGCCACACTCCAGCCTTTCGCTGCAAGCCTGTTTGCCAGTGGTGTTCCGGCCTGTCCTGCACCAATTATTATGGCATCATATTTTTGCATGCATTTTCTATATTTTATTCAATCTATTCTGCTACCCAAATAGCATCTGTGAACCATCCCTTTGAGTCAAGTATATTTTTTTTCGGAAAAAAACCTGTTTCCGCAGCCAATTCATTTATCTCATTTAGAGAATATTTTTGTGATATCTCTACCCAGATGGGTTCATCTTTTTTAAAGCAAAAAACTTCATCGGCAAAATGAACCGTCATATCTTTTAAACAAACCAGGTAGCTCTTGCAGGAACCGGTTTCCGGGTCGTATGAACAATAATGTTCGAAGTAACCGATATTAAAATCGGATCCCAGTTCACGGTTTATTCTATCCAAAAGATTGAAATTAAATTCGCACGTAATGCCCAAACTATCATCATAAGCCGACCTGATGATCCAAAGAATGATTTTGAACAATCCCCCGGCCCAAGTTCTATCAATTCAGATTCGTTGTAATTTTCAATGATGCTGCTTACTATAGTTTTTGTTTGATTTTTAAAGATTTCCATTTCGCAAGCTGTAAGATAATATCCAGGGCTATTCATGATCTCCCGGAACAATCTGTCTCCTGTCTCATCATAAAAATATTTGGAAGGTAATTGCTTGGGAGCCATCCTTAACCCGGTAATAACGTCTTCGTAAAAAATTCCATTCTCTTGTTGTGGCTTTTCTTTTAGGCTTGAGGGGTTCCCGACTGATCCTCCCATTTTTTTAAATTTTCCGAAAAGTTATGAAATATTTTAAAACATTTAAAGTGGAAACCGGCGTTCTTTCGTCGTCGGTGTTTCACACCAGCGTACTGGTAACCAATAGTGTATTCTGTGAAATCCCCGACAGAACACCAAGCGTACCTAACGGTTACGAGCACACTAAGTATAGCTGGGGTTTCTTTTATTATTTACTGATAAGGCAAAGAACTAAATATATTAATATCCCGTTTTTCACCTGCCATAAAAATACCTGAGGTTCGTGTATGGGGTAAAAAGTGTAATTACTTCGAATCCGATAGCTATTGAATTATCTTTAGCAGTTTCCAAAAAACTTCCCTTATGCAAACCTGCATTCAGAAATAAATTTGATCTAATGATTGATAGCTTTTTCTTTAGCCCCCATATTTAAAAGCACTCTCCATACTCAACTAAGATAATATTATTCACAAAATGTCGGGTTAGGACGACCGCCAGGAAGTTGGAAAAACTACTGATGAAGATAGGGAGGAACAAATATTTTATTGTTTATTTCATTTTAATTTTTGCTGTTCGCTTTTATATATTTATCAAGAAACTGTAATATTTGTCCATACCCTTTAATCTCATTTTCTTTTTTTACAAAGCCATGTCCTTCGTCAGGAAATACAATATATTCAACAGGCACATTATTCTTTTTTAAAGTTGCTACCAATTCATCACTCTCCTTCTCGTGAACCCTCGGGTCATTAGCGCCCTGCAACACCATTAATGGCTTTTTTATATTGCCCGCATGCAGCAGTGGAGAATATTGCTGCAGCATAACGGAATCAGCAGTATTTGGATCACCCATTTCCTCATACAAGGCTTTTTTGAATGACTCCCAATACGCTGGTACCTCTCTCAAAGTTCTCACCCAATTCACTACGCCAAACAAATCAACACCGGCTTTAAATTCATCAGGATAAAAACAAAGTGCTGCCACCGTCATATATCCTCCATAGGAGCCACCTAAAATTGCAATCTTCGAAGAGTCGATATAAGGTAGTGAGGCTAAATATTTTTTACCCCATACAACATCTTTCAGATCCTTATCTCCATGATCTCTATCATCCATTTTGAAAAAGGTTTTACCATAGCCGCTGCTGCCGCGGTTGTTTACGTCAAGCACAGCATAGCCGTGATTAACGAGGAATTGAGTGAGAGAAAAATAATAAAGGCCTGCTTGTCCGCCAGGGCCTCCATGCACAAACACCACTGCCGCTGCTTTATTGTTCTCACTCGCCTGGTGCGGCTTGTAATAAATAGCAGGAATGTCCAAACCATCAAACGATTTGTATCGCACAACCGTACCCGCAACAAGGTCTTCATCATTTATTTCCGGGTTAAGCGTGTTCGTTAGTCTCTTTAATTCTTTGGTGTTAAAATCATACACGTACATATTGTTTGGCGCCTTTGAACTACCCACTGTAATACTCATTTTATTCTCATCCCTTGAAATGTTCACACCTTGTATTGTTCCCCCATCTATTTTAGGAAAGTCAAGTTCCATTCCTGTTTTATGATCAAAAAGATGCAGTTTGTTTTGTCCGTCTTCGTTTATATAGATCACGCGATATTTTTCATTATGTGATATAGTCATCCATACAACATCCCATTTGGCTTCATACAATTTTTCTTTTTTACCTGTGGGTATATCGTATTTCACTACATAGGTAAATTCGCTGTTATCATTGGTGAGATAATAAAGTGTATTGTTGTCGAGTGAAAATTGAAGCGGGCCATTGCTCGTCTCGGTACTGTCGGGATTTAACTTTTTCATTTGTTTTGCCTGGCGGTCATAGAGAAAGATATTGTTGGAAGATTGACTAAGGTTTTGTACCAGCGCCAGGTATCTTTCATTACCCGATAAAGCTCTTACATCGAAACCCTGCTCATTTTTATAAAGCATTTCCGGTACCCATTTAGCCGTATCCATTTTATATAAATCAAAATACCTTGGGTCTCTTTTGTTGGAGAGATAACAGAGATATTTATTATCGAGGCTCCAGCCCGAGGAACTTGCTTTTTCCTTCGCATCCGGTGTCAGATCCTTTGCGTCGCCACTTGCTTTTAGCAAATAAAGATGCGAGATTTCATTACCACCTTTATCAGAACTGTAAATGATATTTGTGGTACCGGGAACGTAGCTATTGGTAAATATTGATTCTTTAGACGAATTAGTAAGTGCTCTTTTTTTGCCGCTTGCCATATCAATTTCATACGCATTGTATATGCCATTCCCGTTACTGGTAATCAGCATTTTTTTATCATCGTCAGAAATGTCGCCGCCGAATACGTCAGAACTTTTGTAAAACTGGTCGATGCTATATTGTTTTACATCCGGGCCAGCCTGTTCTTTTTTTTCGGAGGAATTATTTGTGTTACAGGCCGCTAACAGGAACGAGCAGATAGTAATGGTAAAAAGAAATTTCATGTCAATTGTTTTGGTTGTTTTTTAAAAAAGGATAGTAAGTTATAACAAGAAAAGACTGTAAAAAAATATATTTAAACGCCGTGTTAGATGATATTCTATCGCCGGAGTTTGCCTGGCAAGCACATCGCGATGATACTAATCCTGTAGAATCAAATGAGATTTAACCGGAGTCACGTTATGCCCGGTGAAGTTTTATTTGTTGTTTGTGGTGCCTAATTATCTCCATAAATTAACTTGCCTTTTAATTCAAATCGTTTAGTCACAACATTACTAATTCGGTCTGAAAGCAGATCCCCGTTAAGTAAATTGTCTTTCGATGATTTTCGTCCACTATAAAAATATACGTTTATGTAAACGTCTTTGTCGGTTAGCTGGTCGAATATTTTTTTAGAAAAGGTAATGTTGTCAAACTTTGCAACATGCCCGTAGGTAATTTCTTTTTCGGAAGATGCCACATAAAACTGCCCGTCTTCAGAATAAAGCGTCGTATCTTTTGGCGTGCCTGTCAAGGAAACATTCACTATAATTGTTTCTTTGCTGTTAATAATTTTATCTTTTGCTTTTGGGCTTAAAACAATTGCTATTTCAAATGGCAATACGGTAATAGAATCTTTGGTAAATTTAAAATAGCTATCAGTATTTATTATGCCGCTGTCTTTATGTTGGGCAATTAATGAAGATGTATCTTTATGCAATTCATTTTTTACCTGCCTGTCATTACTTTTACAGGAGAACAGAAAGATCGAAAATAATAAAATAGTTGTCAAAAGGTTTGTCATTAGCAGAATGTCGTTTTATTATTACACACAACCCGTGCACGCCGTATCCTAAAACTAAACAATTGTTGCAATGCTCGCAAATAAGCCTGCTTCACGAATGTTTTAAACCATGCCCATAATAATTCAAATTCTCATTTCGTGTTTATGGAAAGGTGTTTTAAGGCCGGGGGTACGGATAGTCATTTAGGAGCTTATACTTAATGCTGTAAAAAAAGTCGCAGGATCGGAATATTGAAGAAGATAACTCCCTACCTTAGACGCAATTTACTTTCAACTCAATAATATTAATTCAGACATGTCTGGTGAACACGCAAGCCAGGAAGAGTGGTAACTGCGCTTTAACAATAATTTCCAGGAAGCGCAATTATTCCTTGTTGATCTTCTTTTCCAACTTTGATACTATCCAAAGACCGAAGCCTGCCCACATACCGGCAGATCTGAATGCTTCAGTGAGCAAGTCGTTATGTTTAGTTTGAGCAGCAGGATTTGATAGTTCTTTTTGCTTTAAGTCGTAAGCTGCTCTTTTCCCGCTATCAGACAGGGTCTCGTATGCCGCCTGGATTTTTTTGAAAAACTCCATACTATTTGGGTTAGAGGAGTTCTTATCAGGGTGATACAGTTTGGCAAGTTCACGATACTTTTTTTTAACTTCCTCCGGGGTAGCCGATTGCGTGATACCGAAAATTGCGTAAAAGTCTTCCATTCAATAGCTGTTTTTGTTGGTATTTTTTTTATGGTTTTCTTAATTCCAAATTTCATTCATGTAGGTCAATACAATTGGTTACTCTCTGTATGAATGATAAGTGAAAAGTTGTTATATGTTATTGATTCTATATAGGCTTTCATGTTGTCAGAACTCACGAAAATTGTTTCTGTGCTAACAGGCAAAGAGACATGCGCAAATTTTTTCGTCTGCTTCCTAAAAAACTTGTCTATCCGTTTTTGGAACATCTTTAAAGCGTCTAATGTATGTAAACGCTTGTCGAAAAACTGATTTGCAAAATTAAATGCATCTTCACAATTGCCGTTAAAATAAATGTATGGATTCAATGTTGTCATAAAAATTATTTCACACCTCTGTGTACTTTTTCTGTCGCTGCAAAATAATGCACAGATCTTGCATTACCTCAATCTAAAACTAATCAATTGCAGCAATGCTCCCAAAAGGCCTGTTTGATAAATTTTTTAAATCATTAATGCAAATAATTCAAATTCCCACTTCGCTTTTAAAGAAAGATTTATTAATGCCGGGTTTCACGTATAGTTATTTAACAACCCTCAACCTTAGACTAAAAAAGTAACTCCTGTTATTTGATATGAAATCTTTCAAATGATCGCCAATATTTGTCTTTATATATATCATACTCAATTTCAAATTGGTCGGAATAAGTTTGCTGAATTTTAAAAAAAACTTTGGAAGGCTTCCGAAAATCTTTACAAGCAAAATAAATTTCTCTTTCGCTATTTGCTGTTTGCCTGCCTACGTTTAAATAACCATCATAGTCTTGTAATTCCCCCATTACTTCTTCTTCAATTTTAGCCAACATCTTGTAGTCTTTGTCATTTGGCATTCCATTATCATTTTTCCCATCATATTTAAATATCAATACAGAGATCCAGGGGTGCGATGCTTTGCTATTCCAATTTAATAATTCTTCGTTTACTAAAGCTATCAGTTTGCCACCTTTATCAAGATTTGCTTCGAGCAATGAATATTCATCGTTTTCTGTATTATAACGGGTGCCTTCATACTTCTCTAAAAATTCCTTCTGCCTCCAATTTAAAAAATCTTTGAGTTTATCAATAGGTATAATTTCCTCTTGCGCATCTTGCTTACCGATTACAGTTATTTCATCAATGTTGTTTACAAAATCAAGCTCTCCAATATAATTGTCCAGGAAAATATAAGCTCCGTTTGAAATTTGCTTTTTGTTATCTTCTGTTAAGTCGTCATGTAAAATTGTAATATCAACTTCATCCGGATATCCGGCAATATCATTTGAATAAAATCCCATCGTTTTACTATTAAACTCATACCCTGCCATAGAAATACTTACATCTTTAATATTTAAAGCCGGCTTTAATGCGGTAAATTTCCAACCCGCTATTTTTGGCGCAGCATCTACAAGTTCTTCAACAAATACTATGTTCCTGGTATTTCCGTCAGCTGTTAAAACGAGTTCAACTGTGTTATCATCAAACATACCTGTCAAATAGAAATAGCCTTTTTTAAGTTGGTCAAGTTTTGGTGAAAGTTTATCAAAGAAGCCTTTTTCAAGTTCGTGGTTTCCCTTACGATTTTTTACTATGGCGAAGAAATCTTTCTCATTTTTTTGAAACCATGCCCAAAAATCAGCATAAGAATTTACTGGACTTTCTTTTTTCCCGAAGATGTTTTTTAATAAACTCATTTTTTTATAAATGTATTTTACTTAATTCACTATGAGATTTTATTATTTATGTGTTCACAAAATAAATATACTAAAAGGTATTAGTGCGCCCATGTTAGCGCAAGTACCCAGAAGCCGGGCGCAAAAGTGTAGAGCAGGTTTTGTGAGTAGGCAATCTTGTGCCTGCATAAAGCAAATCCTCATCTTTTTAATGCTATCAGCAGCAGCCCAGGCTGACTTTCAATACTCAACTTTTGTACTTCTATACAACTCTTTATGCAGCCGCCGTTTCTAATTGCTGTAATTTCTTTTTATAAAATGCAATCTTAGCTTGATTATATTTTTGCTGATAAGCCTCCAAATCAACTGGCATAAAATCTTTTTGTTGGGTTACCATTTTATAGAATATCGTTGCTATTTTGTTGGCAAACCAAATATTTCCTTTACTATTCTCTAAAATTGAACGAACTCCTGTTGTGTATTTCAATATTGTGGTGTCAATTTTACTTTCAAAGGGTTGATTATTGTTTTTAGCCTGTACTATCTCCTTATTTGATTGACCTTGATTATTGCAAGAGATTGATACAGCAATCAAAAATGAGCAGCAAAGGATAAATAGGTTTTGCCTATTTGCGTTTACTTTCATTTTGACGGTGTTTTTTTGTTTATTACCGCCAGTTTTCTGGCCGTAGCGGAAATTGCTGCCGGTCTTCCTTTTCTGAATGCAATGCGTTTAAAGAAATTGGAAAGAGCTGTGTCTTTTAAATTGCCAATGGCATTGGCGGCATTTCTTAAAGCAATTTTCAAACGATTACTACCCTTTGGGATTCTGCTGCTAAGTATTTTGCCACCGCTTACTCTATTATCGGGGGCAAGCCTCAACCAACTGGCAAATTGTTTGGCGGTTTCAAATTTATGAATGCCATTACCCACTTCGCTCATCAAGGCAAGTGCCGTAGCATGGCTTACACCTTCAATGGCCAGCAGATCCACGCCACCAAAATATTGGTAAGACAGCAAGTTGATGTCTAAATTTTTGGGTGTGTTTTTGTTTATCTTTTTGTAAACCTTTTTGTCAATAACATGCTGCCTTTTTTCATCATCATTATTGATTTGTTCATTCAATAATTTTTCTATTTCCACATCACATTCTTTCATCTTTTCCTGGAAGTTTACGTACAACTGATATTCCTGGTTTAATCCAAAAAGATAGTCTTTTCTTCCATTGCTTTGAAGCGCTTTTGCAATTTCCTCTTTACTCTTTTTGCAATTGCTATGTCTTAGACCTGCTAATTTTTCCGGGCTTTTTTCACCTTTGCAAATGGCATCAATGATGGTAAGGCCCGTAAGTCCTGCTATATCTTTCACTACCACGTCTAAACGCAGATTAAGGAGCCGTAGGTACTTTTGCATTTTACGGGTAGTATCAGCAGCTTGCCATAACAGATTAGTTCGATGCCTGCAATAGGTGCGTAGCTGTTCGGTGGCTTCATCGGGTAAAAAGCTTCCGGTTAACAGCCCGATGGTATGAAGCTTTTGAATCCATTGCGCATCTTTTACATCCGTTTTTTTGCCCTTGATGTTTTTGGTAAATTTTCCATTACATAAAATAACCTGGAAACCCGCAGCCTGTAAAGTGATATACAGTTGTTGCCAATAAGTACCGGTACTTTCCATGGCAACTGTTTTAATTTCATTGTCGGAAAACCATTTGGTGAGTTGCTGCAGGTCTTCATTATAAACACCAAATTCTTTGACGTCATTGCAGCCTTGACCAACCGCGGCGAAGTGAGAACGGCTGCCTACATCAATGCCCGCTGCATTGGGATTGACAACTTCCATTTTTACATTTCTTTTTTGCATAATATTCTTTTTTTAGCGGTGAATAAAAATGCTCTCAGAGAATGTATCTTTGACATGAAAATATTCTGAACGGGATTCCCGGATAAAACCGGGATCACCACTGAAGTGATCACAAAGCTTTTTTGTTCTGCGCAAAAAAGCTTTTTACATTCCAACCAGAATGACGCCCGTGCTATTACGCAACAATGCTAACATCGGCCTTGCAAAGAGCCTCATAAATTTAATATATTTCGTCAAGGAGAATTGGTGTCTCTAACGTTAGCTTAAGAAGTGATTTTTGGTTCCAAAAAAAGGGGAATGACGCACAACGTTAAATGTCTATGAAGTTGTGCCATCTGAAAAACATCAGCCTCAATCAACTACAAAAGCAAAATAGTGGACTGCAGATAAATGATAACAGACACCTGGAAACAAGCATGTTTAAAAATGCCCGAACTAAGTCGGGCTTGTACAAAAAAAGTCTTTGAATACTAATTGGCTTTATCGAATACGGTCTTCCAGGAACGCCCGCCGCCGAATAAGTTTGATTTTGCATTGGCCTGAACAGAAATAGACTTGCCATCATTGCTCAACTTCCAAACCTCTGTTACGTAAACAAGCATTTGTTCCAGAACATTTACATTGCCAGGAGTGGGAACCATCTTGTGTACAATTGAGTTAACAGTCATAGTTTGTCCATCAGCTGACAACTTTACGGTAAACTTCTTTCCCCATTCCCGGCTATGATTAATTTGGCTTTCGCTTTCTTTACCGTCGAAGGCCAGTTTCTCCTGGCTGGTAACAGCAGTTGTGCCCGGAAACGAGCTTGACACCTCTACGATTAGAAAATTTGCCCCCTCAGTTATTTTCATTGTTTTTGCCAGCATACGGTCCCCCGAGTAATAGCAGCAAACAATATTTCCGCCCATACTTATCGACTCTTTGGATTTCCATTCGCCAGAAAAGTTAGCGCGATGAGTGCCATTTTTTTGTTGAGCCTGTACGGCAAAATAAATTACTCCTGTTAACAGAATAATCAGGCAGGACAAAACGTATCTTTTATTTTTCATTTGTTTATTTTTTGCTTTTTAATGGTGATGAAGCGATTATGATTTACCCTGCGGGTTTCGGCAAAATCATGATGGTTTCATATCCTGTCAAAATTGATGCAGCAAATCTACTTTGATATTTTTCGGCCTGAGAGATTTGGATTGTAAATAAAAATGCAACCTTTGTAAATAAATTGTAAATGGTATGTTTGACAGCCGAAATTTACTTTCCGGGAAACGCAAATACCTGTGGGGAGCGATATTACTCTCGTTTGTCTGTGTGATCTGCGTGGCTTTCAGTATGACCGGCAGCGACGGTTTTGATATCGCCAGGAGGGAAGTTTTGCTTCGGAGGATAGGAGATGAACTACTCACACAGTCGGGCGACAGTAAATCAAGGGTGCTTCCGGTAAAAAAGATCGCCGAAAATGAATACCAGATCAGCTTTGAGAATGAACTTACTTTTCAGCCGGACTCCCTGGTGAGTACTACCCGGCGTTTGTTGGCCAAAGACCCCCTCGCAGGTGATTATGTAGTTAACGTTCTGAACTGTGGCAACTCCAGCGTAGCCTATGGATACGCTATATCCAACAATAAAAAAGATGATATTATAGCTTGTAGAGGAAGAGTGCAACCCAGAGCATGTTACATGATCAACATTAAATTTAAACCAACTGCTTTCATTACAGCAAAGAATGGGTATTTCCTGGGCGCTCTGTCATTTTTAGCATTTGTTGGATTTATTATTTTGAGACCTGTCAAGCCGAAGAAGGCCTTACCTAACAACAGTCAGAATACTGATGTTGAAACGTTCACTTTGGGGTCAATGTCGTTCAACGCGGAGACTCGTAAGCTCATGATAAATGGAAACAGCATAGACCTGACCAAAACTGAAACCCGTGTACTACGCATTTTCGCGTTGTCTCCTAACGAAGCTATAGAGCGAAGCCGGCTACAAAAAGAGATATGGGAAGATGAAGGTGTTATAGTAGGCCGCAGCCTGGATATGTTTATTTCAAAACTTAGAAAAAAACTGGAATTTGATCCCAATATCAAAATTGCTGTTATAAGAGGCAAAGGATATAAGCTTGAAATTAGCGCTTAAGAAAATCTTCCCGCTCCCAACTGAGGTTATTAGAATTCATTGGGCATTTGTAAAACTCTACAGTGAGCTACTAATGTGGTATCATTAAAAGAATTATCCTTCATTCCTAAAGTCTCATGAAAGGGACTTTGCTTTTACCCAAAAGCTGGTAATTTGTATTTCACTGTCCGTTTAATTATCTTTTATTATTGAGCAAGTTTACCGCAAAAAAGTAAGTTGGTGTTTCAGCGGGGTTTTCCGTGCATAGGCTTCTGATATAAAGTAATCTTGCCGGAAACCCCGATGCCGGATACTGTATCAATTTAATAAGCCCGCTTTTGCTTTTTCGTGAACTTTGCCAATCCATATTACTTTGAAGTTTGGCTGCAAACGGGTGGATCGTTCTTTCGTCGCCGGGGTTTCACACCTGCGTCCTGGTAACCGATAGTTTATTCTGTGAAAACCCAGCCGGGACACTATACAAACTAAGGACAGCGCCCCTCACGGTTACGAGCACACTAAGTATAGCCGGGGAAAACAAGGAAGTCCCGTAATAACGGGACTTCAATCAACGGTTATTACTAACCTCAATATAATTTTTTCTAATTGCCATGTGTGTCTGCGCCTACATATTGACATGTAAAGCCTAACTGAAGAATCTGTCCTAAACCTATTGGCCCTGTTCCCCAATCAGAAATATATAATTTACCATCTGGTCCAAATGTCATCGCAGTAGGAAGGCTCAAACCAGAGGTAACTATTTGCCGCTTACCTGAAGGTTCTACTCTCACCACATCACCATGACCGGGAGCGGGTGTAGGAGAACCAACAGTGTTTTCGAGTACATACAGGTTGTTATTGTCGTCAAACAAAATACCGAGTATAGCGGTGAATCCTGTCGCATAAGGCGCATACGTTCCATTGGGTAATAACTTATATACAGTAGCCGCTCCCTGCACCAACGGGAAAGATGTAAGCGTACCAAAGTATAAGTTACCGTTATGGTATACAATTGTTGTTGGGCCGATCCAGTCCGTAACACCACTATGGATTTTTGAAATATCTGCAATCCGTTTTATATCGCCTGTCTTCGGAAAAACTTCATCAATTTCCTGGTGGTTTGGTTCCGCAATATAAAAGTTGCCGCCGGCGCTGGTCATACTATATGGATTTCCATCTGGTGTGAAGTCATCCGGGTCAGGACTTGCAACCGGATTAGCAAGCAGGAAGTTGCTATAGTTTGCGGCTATGGTCCATGTGTGATCAGGGCTTATTTTTACTACACTGTTAGGAATATCAGGCACGCTGTGCGAACATCCGGCTCCTGCGATGAGGCCATACAAGGTATTTCCAATAAAAGCCACATCGGCCATTCCCGTAATGGCGTTGCCTGTTCCTGGGCCACCAGTGCAGGATGGAAGATGATCCGCAAAAGTTGTACGAACGCCGTTCATATCAATGCGTGAAATGCGGCTGCCCGTGTCGCTACCCATGTAAGGACCGACCGGCGGCGCGGGCTGAAGGCAATTGGTTGAAATATTTTTTCCGCCATAGCCACCTTCCGCCACATATAAATTACCATCCGGCCCAAATTTAAGACCGCGTGGATTATGCAGACCCGTAGCAAAAACGTTGGTTGTAACTACAAGAGTAGCGTCATCGCCGCATTTTGGTATACTGTATTTTTTGCATCCGGAAAATGCAAAAGTGACTGTAATAGCAATTGCTGTTGCAAGTAAGAATTTGTGTTTCATAATTATGCTCTTTTTTTTATAAAAATTGTTTATTGTGACAGGCATTTCATAAAGAATATTTTTATTTAAAAGTCCGGGTGCTTTGCAAGGGCGACAAAGGAAATCGTCATCAGTTCAGCAAAAGGTCATTTCTTAACGTGATTAGCGATTAGAATTTATTCAGTGTTATTGCAATTTTGTTTTCTATCCGGTTGCTGATCATTTAACAGAAATAGTTCCGGATGATTAATTCTGCAGATAAAGGTAGCTGCCTGCAAAAGTGTTTTTTGCCTTTTGCGACAAAACGATAGCAACATACTATATATAACCGGGTCCTGCCGACAAACAGCGTCTTATGAGACCGGCAGCAAGCTGTTTCACCCGGAAAATCTGGTTGTTTAGGGAGCTCCATCAACGAGCCATGGAAACTTCCCTCGTTGTTCATAGGCTGATTATCGTTATTTGTCGCAAATCTTTTTTGGGTCGGTTCAAAATCTTAATTTTAATGTCTATCTCAAGCAGCATGAGCTTTTCATTAACAGCCATTGCAAAAAGAAAACCATTAACACGGGTAGTATTGCATATCATTTTCTGGATATGTATTGTCTTTTATTTTGCCTGGGGGTTTGGGTTTGCCAAAAATACACGGGAAGGCTTTTTATATTCCCTGCTATACCTTCCCGGAAATTTATTAATGACCTATACACTCCTGTATTTTCTAACGCCTGTATACCTTGTGAGAAAAAAATATGTGCACTTTTTTGCCGGGCTTGCACTGCTGCTGATCATTTGTTCATGTTATGCCGTTTTTGCAAATATGCTAATGGGAGTTTTCCCGGGAAATTTTAAACAAACAAGCATTGATACCGGCCAAAATGTATTGCCGTTTATTCATGTAGCCGGTATTGCATTTTCCATAAAGTTTTTAGAAAACTGGCGCATGCAAAGACGACAAACTACAGTGGCTCAAAATGCCCAATTGAAAGCTGAGCTTGAATTATTGAAAGCACAGGTTCACCCACATTTTTTGTTTAATACCCTCAATAATCTTTACTCGCACACACTGGAGCAGTCTGATCTTGCCCCAGGCATCGTACTGAAGCTTTCACACCTCCTGCGATTTATGCTATACGAAAGCAAGTCTGCTTTAATACCTCTCAAAACAGAGGTGCATATCATTCAGTCGTACATGGAACTGGAACAGGTGCGTTATGGCAAAAGGCTTGATGTGTCATTCGTATGCCGGGGTGAGCTTCATGATAAAAAAATTGCGCCGTTGCTGTTGTTGCCTTTTGTTGAAAATGCCTATAAACATGGGCCCAGCCAGCAGTTAGATCTTTGCTGGATCAGCTTTGACCTGGCGGTTGAGGAAAATTTGATCCGGTTTAAACTGATTAACAGCTTTGATTCAGATGAAGAAGGTAAGCATGAAGTGAATAGCGGCGGCGTAGGGCTTCAAAACGTAAAACGCAGACTGGAACTTATATACCCCAACAGGTATTCGCTGGATATAAGGGCCGAAGATGATATGTTTATAGTGAACCTTGACTTGCAGATAGATTGCACGGGCGAAAACATGCAGGCAGCATAGTTACATTCTAAATGAAATTGTATGATATGGAAATGCCTTATTGCAGATGATGAGCCTCCTGCCACCAGGATCCTGGAGAAATATATTTCAATGACCCGGGAGCTCGAACTGGCAGGAATATGCCAGAATGCATTTGAGGTATTGACGCTGCTGAAATCCAAAGAGATTAACCTCATGTTTTTGGATATTCACATGCCAAAATTGTCTGGCCTCAGCCTCATGAACTCTTTGTCGGCTCCGCCCAGGGTTATTTTCACTACAGCTTACAAAGAATATGCAGCCAATGCATTTGATATGGATGCGATAGATTACCTGGTTAAGCCTGTTTCCTTTGAGCGTTTCCTGAAAGCAGTAGATAAACTATCAAGATATGATTCGTCTCCTGCTAAGAATACCTTCCTTCCGGACCAAAACGGGTTTCTCTATTTTCGCTCAAATCGCAAAATGGTAAAAGTCTTTTTGTCTGATATATTATATATTGAAAGCGTGAAGGATTACATAAAAATTTTTCGCAGTAGTGAGCCCGCACTCATGATTCGTCAGTCAATAGCATTGACTGAGGCTATGCTGCCATCTTCTGATTTTATAAGAGTGCACCGTTCATTTATCGTTTCTATAAAACATATAACAGCATTTACTTCCACGGATATTGAGATCGGTAATATTGAGATTCCCGTGGGACGGTTCTATGGCAACTGTCTCAGGCAATTACAATCTGCCCGCCCGAATAATCTATAATAATGCGGGCGTATCGGTTTTGTTGTTACTGCTGATGAATGCCGGATGCAGCGAGGCTTTGTGTATTTTCCCAATGTTAGCGCAAGTATCCCACTCTCTTCGTCGAACTATAAAAAAGTGGCGTTGGCGCAAGTTTTGTTGCCGGGCTCTGAAGCTTAGCCATACTTGTGCCATAGAATATTTATCTTCACGGGGCTACAAGAAACCTTGCAAGTTTTTCGCCGTTGGTTGAAAACCAGGCGGCGGCTTTCACGGGTGGTTGATGTGGGCTTGCGAAAGAAAAGCGACACCCACACTGGCAGGAACCCTGATAGGCGTTCGTCACATACCAGTCGTTTAACATTAGCGGGTAATAGTTAACGAATATCCCGTACCAACAGTCAATGAAGCTCCCGGTTTTAATTGTAAACTGTTAATGCTGATGTTCGAATGAATAACAACACTTCCCTTTGCGATTAATACATTGGAAGTCTTTCCTGGCACAACGCCGCAAAGCCAGTTTCCGGAAACTTCCCAGGTATTACTTAACGCACCGGACCATTCATTTTCATTTCCGCTCAAAAATTGAATAGTCGTAACATTGCTAATGCCATTGGTTACAGTACAGCGATATTGATAGCCTTGCCATAAAAGTGGAATATTGATTAACGAAAGTGTTTTAGTATTTGCTCCAGTATAAAAGCTGTTGTTGCTTATATTGTTAAAATGAACACTGTCGGTGCTGAGTTGCCATTGGTAGTTTGTTCCCGGAAGATCTGTTTGGATACTGGCATTTGCTGAAGGTGGACAGAGATCCATGGCTATCAATTGGAGGCACGTACCGTCATTTTTATAGGCCGAAATTGCGCTTCCAATTTGCTGGCTGCTGGTCACATAAATGCGCTGGCCTTTTAACTCCATTCCGGTCATACCGCTGTTAAGCACATTGTTATTGTTAGCCGTATCTGTGAACACCGGTGATATGCGTCCACCTTGCCCAAAAGTAACATCATCGCTCCCGTCGTTGTTTATCCTCATCAACGTAATTCGATAATAAGAAGTATGGTCTACATCTCCAATAGTTCCTCCTAATATTATTTTACCATCACTTTGCAAAGCGACTTTATTAGTGACTGCAGATAATCCCGCCCCCCCGGCATCTTTAATACCTGTGCCATTGAAAGAACTATCTAAGGTGCCGTTGGTCTGAAAACGTATGAGGCCGAAATCTCCATACAGCCAGCGACCATGGCTTTGGCTATATGAAAAGCACCCCCCCACGATGATCTTACCATCCGTTTGAAGAGCGATAGAGCTTGCAAGGGATCCATAGGTATTGGCAGCAGGAGAATTTATGTTTGGTGGGTTAAGCGTTAATTTACCATTTTTATTGAAAGTATTATCCAGGCTGCCATCCGGATTATACCTTGCAATTGCAATAGAGTCACCATTAAAATCGTTCAATGAACTTGTTTCCGTTCCTACTGCAAGGATTTTGCCGTCCTTTTGGATAACCAGATCGATGGCATCCGCATTATCGCGATAAAAAAGGCCAATACTGTCATTACTAATATGTACACTAAAAATCGTTTGTACCATACCTGACGAGCCAAAACTGTTATCAAGGCTTCCGTCTGAATTGAGCCTGATAATCAGAAAGCCAGATGATTGCTGAGAGCTTTGATTGCCTGCAAGTAAAATTTTACCGTCATCTTGTATTCCGGCAACGAGGATCACCGGTGATGTACCTGAATAATCCAGGTTCAGTATGCCGTCATGGTCTAAACTGCTGTCAATTCCTCCATCAGGCAGATACCTCGACAATACGTATACTCCGCTTGATTTAGTTCCCAGTGTTATGATCTTTCCATCAGGACAAATTTTCACTACATTTAATGTGGAATAATTACTATCTAAATTCCCAGGTACATCACCATTAAGACCAAAGCTGCTGTCAGGGGTGCCATCGACCTTGATTCTGCTGATCAGGATGAATTTGAAATTTTTATCAAAATAACCTTTACCGATAATCACTTTGCCATCGGGTTGTACTGCAATGATTCCGTTGGCAGCAGTGGTAGATGTCATTAAAATACCATTTCCGTTAAACGTTGAATCCGGGCTACCCGATTGTGCAGGCGAATAATAAAAAACCATTACTAAAACTAATACTGTACAAATGTATTTTAGTACTTTTTTTATATGAAATTCTTTATTTATCAAATGAAAGTGAAGAATGAATACCTTGTTTTAGAAATGCAGTGAAACTAAAAAACCTTTTAGCTTAATAGCCTCACTATCCGGGTATTTTTTCGGATTATTTTGATTGGAAATTATAGGAAGAAATGGAATATTTTTACCAAGTTATATTATTTTCTTTAATAATGATAAGGTAATAACAGCAAATTTCAGCCTTCGTAGCGTTCCCAAGTTAGCCTTAGAATGTTCAAACATAAAATACCCTAACTGTGCCATTTCGCATAATGTTTAAATAATTAGGGAGCGATATCCTTAGTTTCCGCCCCGGCGCACACGTGCAACTAAGGATATTAATATTATCTTTATTAAAACAGAATTACGAGCAAAGGTGGTTATAAAATATTTGACCAGGGAGGCTTGTATTATATAAGTTTTGCAGTAGTAGCATGGGTAGACCTACCTTGCCGGAAGCCAGGCGTTTTTACAAGAAAAGAATACAGAGACATTGTAATAGAAAGTTTGCGGCATTGCCAAAAGGAAAAAAAACCTTGCAAATGTTTTCGCCGTTGGTTGAAAACCAGACGGCGGCTTTCACGGGTGGTTGATTTGGGCTTGCGAAGGTTGATTTGGGCTTGCGAAAGAAAAGCAACACCCACACTGCCAGGAGTAACACCCACACTGGCAGGAATTTAGACCTCAGAATATGTATTTTAAGCTTCCAAGAGTTTATTGGGATGGATTAGACCGTCAACAATTAACTACCAAGTTAATTAAAGAGTTAGGCGATTTTACAAATACTCAAAAATTCAAAACGACTTTCTTAAGTAATGCGCAGAGAATTATTTTTTGGGGTAAGACCGTAGTAATTTGGTCAAAAGAATGACTTGGTAATGTATCAGAAATGTTGGTGTCTCAGCGGGGTTTTTCGTGCATAGGCTTCTCATATAAAGTAATCTTGCCGGAAACCCCGATGCCGGATACTGTATCAATTTAATAAGCCCGCTTTTGCTTTTTCGTGAACTTTGCCAATCCATATTACTTTGAAGTTTGGCTGCAAACGGGTGGATCGTTCTTTCGTCGCCGGGGTTTCACACTAGGGTACTGGTAACCGATAGTTTATTCTGTGAAAACCCCGCCGGAACACCTATCGGGCAATATCTATGGCTGATCTGGATTTCTCGAAGACGGCCCGGCGATAAGTTAAAAATAAAGCTGTTCATTGCCTTCAGATTTTTTTGAAAGCGTTCCTGTTAGAGCCATATTTTTATTTCTATTGTTTATATTCATTAAATTGCCTCACGAACGTCTGCGATTTCTAACAAAACTAATTATCTCCTTTGAAAAAATTATTATGCCTGGTATTATTACATGTCTCTGTGAGTATCGCTTCCGCACAGTCCAGAATCGGCTTTAGAGCTGGGTTAAATATTTCCAACCAGGCCAATGCCTACACGATATTCACAGGTGGGTCAACCAAAAACAATAATGGGCAATCGCTGACAGGCTTTAACGGTGGCGCCATTTTTGCGGACCTCTACCTTTCGAAGCATTTTTCATTCAGAGGCCAGCTTCTTTACTCTCAACAAGGAGTTAACACGCCGGAACTGGATGATCCCCTTGGCAATATACTGTCACTTAAAACTACTTACCGGTTAAATTATTTGAATATGCCTGCACAGTTTTTATATAACCAGCACTTTTCTATTGGGAGTGCATGGATCGGGCTTGGTGGTTATCTTGGTTTTTTATTAAACGGCACAATAAAAAATACTCAACTGAACGAATCATTACAATTTGAAGGCAGCAATAGTGAGTACAACAGAATTGACCTGGGAATGAGTACTACCGCCGGATTTATTTTTAAACAAGGTATTATTGCCGGGGTTGATTATCAACTCGGATTAATGAATGTCGCCAATTCGGGATTCATGTTGCCTAACCCGAAGGCAAAATTGAAAAATAACACGTGGAGTATCTATTTGGGATATGAATTTAAGCTTAAATGAAAGTATAGTCGCCCAAAATCGCAAGTATCTCCACTCTCTCGGTTGCATTATAAAGAAAGTTGCGTTGGCGCAAGTTTTGTCGCCGGGCTCTGAAGCTTAGCCATACTTGTGCCATAGAAAAGAACGACCTACTTGGGCTGTATTGAAGAGATGCTTATATTAGTGTATGAGCCGTAAATATAAATTCGGCCCAGGTTGGTGTTCTCCTTTTTCCAAATTTAAAGTATTACAACAATTAAAAAGAGGTTGCCGATGTGGTGTGTTGGTGCGGAAAGTATTTTAGCCCGGCATGACCAACATCTCTTCGAACCCAAACCGAACTATTATCCTAAATCATCCAACGTGTAAGAAATCCAAATCCGATAGCTCCCGGATCAAAACTCTCTAAAAGTTGTTGGTGACTGCTTTGCTGCAAAACCATCCGCACGAACACCAGACAACGGCGGTGTGTGGCCTTAGTTAAGTGAAGCTATGTTTTAGGAACACCAACACCTGCATAGAATTGATATTGGAATTTAGAGAGTTTACCAACACGCAAAAGTTTAAAAATTCATTTTTAGCCCAGGCAGATTCAATTACGATAAACGGAGCCACGGTGATTTGGTCAAAATAATTTTTTGTTGCATTTCACGGCGGGTATTCTCACCCGGCATTCTTCAATCACAATTTATCCATTCTTCTTTTCCAAATAGTCAGGCGGAAAAACTTCCTGTCCATACTTTTCTGCAATGGCTTTTAGTTTTTTTGCAGTGACTTCATTCATTGGCGGTGGCGCCGTGAATGTGCCAAACGTTGAAGGCTCACCAATCTCTTCAAAAAACTTATCTAAACCTGCAGGCACAACCATACACCATAAATGTGCAACACCATTGGTTTTATTTTTAAAACCATGAATGATACCGCCTTTTGGAATAGTTACAAATGAACCCTCCTTTGCAATCGTTACACCATCTTCTGTGGTTAATTCTATTTCGCCTTCAATTACATAAAATGTTTCGTGGATGTTTTTATGTGCATGCGGGCCGGGACCACCACCGGGCGGCACCAACATGTCAATAACTGCATAGTCATTGTTGGTTGCATCACCGCTTACCACTATTCGGTAAGAATCGCCGATAACAGATACAGCTTTGCCTTCATTTGCCGGTATTACCTGCGCCGGTTTTTTTGTGTTTTCCATGATATAGTTTTATTAATTATTGATTTTGCTTAAACAAGCATGTTGTTTCAAAAATCGGGCTACTTTTATTTAACACAGGTTTTCCATTTCAGCCTATTCCATGGCGGGTATCCTCACGCTGCATTCTTCAATCACAATTTATCATTAAATGTGTAATTACTTCGAATTCATCTTTAGCTGTTTCATAAAACTTCGCTTAAGCAAAGCTGCATTCAGAAATAAATTCGATGTAATGATTGATTGCTTTTTCTTTCGCCTGCATATTTAGAAGCACTCTCAATAATTAACTAAGAAATATTATTCACGAAATGTCGGGTGAGGACTCCCGCCAGGGAAATGGACAATACCCTTGTCGTGTGCTGTTAATTTGCTTTGATGTATGTTAATTGCTTTGCCATCTTTAACATACCGTCTTTTAGTAAATGGTAAGAATCAAATTTAGAATTGTCTTTGGCTGTATAGCTACAACCCGTTCCATAAATTATTTTTAGCGTCTTATCATTTTTACTGTACCAATAAATATAAAATCCCTTTATTGTAATCGGATGATATGCCTGTAAATTACCTTGCCAGCTTTTCTTATCAGGCATACCAATAAAATTAATCAGGCCGCCTGTACTGTCTGTCAAGTCACTATGCGAATTCATTGAAAACTCGATAATATGTGCCTGTTGTCCATCTATAACAATATCTTTTGGTTCAATTTTTCTTTCAGGATTTATTATCGAAGTAGATGTAAATCCGTTTGGGTCTTTCATAGCATAAAGCCATGACGACTGGTCAAGTACTCCTATATTTAATAACTTTTCAATTATTTTTATACTACTTGTATTAATCTCTTCGTTTGGAAAATCGAACAACTGATTTTTAGCATCAATTACATAAGTACCAAACCACGCCTGGTAATACGGAGACTTGTAATCATCCCGTTGGGAGTAATTGTTGCCTGGTCCTGGCTTTCCAACAGAATAATAATTTACGCCTTTTAATGATATGCTTTGCCAAATTTCATCCATGTCCTGTTGCGCAAAAGGGCTCCAGTCGCCTACTGCCTTTAAGGGAGCTGATTTAATACCTGTAATTGAGTCCTGGTTGGATTTCATTCGATTAGTCATAGCAATAAATTTGTCAAAATTTGAAGATTGACAAATTGCATATGTCATTATTAAATTCAGCGGCAAAAAAAATAAATATTTCACGAGATTATTTTAAGTTTTGAAAATCCGGCTTATGTCAAATTTTAATGGTAAAAATAAATATTTTATATTCGATTCCCATTCCATGGCGGGTGTACTCACCCGACATTCTTCAATCACAATTTATCCATTAAATGTGTAATTACTTCGAATCCGATAGCTATCGGATCATCTTTAGCTGTTTCATAAAACTTCGTTTATGCAAACTGATTCAAAAATAAATTTGATGTAATGATTGATAGCTTTTTCTTTCGCCTGCATATTTAAAAGCACTCTCCATACTCAACTAAGATAATATTATTCACGAAATGTCGGGTGAGGGCTCCCGTCAGGAAATAGGAAGCCCGTAATCATCAATATTAATTTCCAATTCAATGTCTATTTTGGTGGTTTTATCTGTTATGTATTTTTTATAATTCATAGCTTTTGCAACAAAATCATCAATTGGCTTCCTGATAGTAAGTTTAGCTGAAGGCTTTTTAGGATCCAGATTTAGTTTGAGGTGATAACCATCCCTGCCATACTTATAGTAAGGTGGTGTTGGACTATTGGTATGTGCAGTGGCTTCTACCGAAAGATCGTTGTTAGAGAATGAAACAGACCAATATCTTTCCAAAACCTGGGGCTTTTGTAACGGGCCGATTTCATCATCTGCATCGTACCATATCAGAATTTCTACGCACCAATTTCTGTATGTCTCAGGTTTGTCGATATTTTCAATGAGCCAGTTAACAACTTCGGCATTCTCTTTTTGTTTTTTGGTTACACCGGGCTGTGCGGCTACAAAATCAACAAACTTTTTCAGTTTTTGTAATTCAATGCAGGCTTCTTTATCTTGCTTCCAGCGATCTTGTAGGGGCATCGTCGTAGAGTTTGGATTGAAAGTTAATAAATTTTATAAATGTTTAAATTTCCATTTACAACGCACAACTTGCCCCGCTTAACGGGAGGCATGGCCAACGCACCTCGCCAGGCTACAAAGCCTGCGCCAGCGAACTTAATTTTTATCTTACTGTTGATAATAAATTATATTTTTAACAATTGCAAAAATTATTTATAAGCTGATATGAAAAAAGTCTTTTGCTTTCTAACTTTTACTGTTTTATGGACAATTGTGTTTGGCAAAAATTTTGACGGCTATGTAATAACACGCAATAACGACACCATGAAACTAATGATCAAAGCTCCAACCTCCCGAAATTCAAAAGCTTTTCGGAAGATTGAAACGCTTGATAGCATCGGAAACGTAACGGTTTATGATTCTTCTACGATAATAGAATATGGTTACGTCGAAAAATCAATGTTAGTTAAATACAGATTAAAGCCGCTTAAAAATGGCCAGGTTTATTTTTTAAAAGTAATTGCAGATGGCAAACTTGCCGCTGTATATTATGATCCCGTCGTAGGTTATGCAGCCTACGGTTCGCCAGAGATCGACTATACCTTCGAAAAAAATGATTCTGTCTATTTATTTCTTAAAAATTATGATAAACTGTCAACATTTATAAACAAACTAACGAGCTTTTACAAGGAATTCCCAGGCACTAGCCAGCTAATTGAAAATAAATTTTCCAGCAGGCGGGAAATTGAAGATGACATAAAGGAAATAATTAACACAATTAATAAATAGAACCGCACCGTATAAGTGAGAGACTCGGCCTACCCGTTTAGTCCAAACATGTAAAAAAGGTTGTTGCTTTTTCAGCGAAATTTTCTGTGCATAGGCTTCTGATATAAAGTAATCCTGCCGGAAACCCCGATGCCGGATACTGTATCAATTTAATAAGCCGACTCTTGCTTTGTTGTGAACTTTGCCAATCCATATTACTTTGAAGTTCGGCTGCAAACGGGTGCAGCGTTCTTTCGTCGTCGGGGTTTCACACAAGGGTTCTGTAACCGATAGTTTATTCTGTGAAAACCCCGCCGGGACACCAAGCCCACTCTTGCTTTGTCGTGAACTTTGCCAATCCATATTACTTTGAAGTTCGGCTGCAAACGGGTGCAGCGTTCTTTCGTCGTCGGGGTTTCACACAAGGGTTCTGTAACCGATAGTTTATTCTGTGAAAACCCCGCCGGGACACCAAATGCGGACTCATAAAAATTGAATATTTGCTATAGATTTAATGTTTGTAAGTCCTGAGTTGCACCTGTCCGCCGTGGCGGAAACTCAGGACAGCGCCACTAACGGTTGTGAATAGACTAAGGAAATCAGGGGAGAAAAAAAGGTAAAAAATTCGATATTTTGCATTTTGTTTAATAAAATTTGGAAGTTGGTCACAATAATACTATCGTTTTTTGCCGGTTTCAGTTTAATTATCATTGCTTTAAAGGAAGAGAGAGAGAAATATGAGCCAGAGGGAAAGAAAAAATTTAAAAAGTTTAGTTTTTGGTCAATCAGAATTATCATCTCTTTAATTTCAGCAGTCATTGTTGTTTGGACAGCTCTTTTGGCAAACTCCGCAGAAAATGAAACGAAATCTTATCAAAAACAAATTCAGCAGAAATCGGACAAGATTCTCGTTCTGGATTCTTTAATAAACGTCAAGAACGACTTAATAAATACGAAAAATGACTCCCTGAATAAAAAGTCAAATGATGTAATCGCATTACAAAATGAATTAAACAAAGAGTTCACTGGGGCGAATTCTATCCCATTATTAATAGCAGATACTATGTGGGGTCCTGAGCTTGGTAGTTCATTTATTAATGGAGAAGGGTATCCCGAAAGGCTATCCATAAAGTTAATTAATGTCGGAAACTATCCAATTATAGCCGTCAACATCCAATACGAATCTTTTATAGTCTATACAGTTGAAACAGGTAAGTTTCCCGAAATCTACTTACCGGGCAACGCTACTAAAGAGGTAACAACTTATACGCTGGAAAATCTCCAAGGTCTTCAACTAAATAATCCGTATGGCTTGACTTATAAATATGCAGTGTCGTGGAAATCTTTAGAGTATTTTTTCTATGTAACAATTTACAAAAAAAATAAGATAGATCACTTGCGCCCGAATTCATTCACTATCGTCTCAAGTTATTCTTATGATAAACTAAAGGGCCTTAAAACTTGGGAGATTAAAAAAATATTGCTCAAACAACTGAAGGGGGCAGATTAGTCTATAGTTAGCTTGAACCTGCGTTGGTGTTCGTCGTTTAGCGCAAGCTTTGTCGCATAGGCTTGTGCGTTAGCCATGCTTGTGCTGAGTTTAAAATACACTTATATTAGCGCATGAGTAACATAAGTAATTTTTTTGGGTATTAAATACTGGTTTTATTGGGCAACATTAGTATATTGGTAAACTCTATAAACATGAACACCATCAGGTTTAATTCTTATTAGTACAGCTATGAAAAGATTGTTATTTCAAAATATTTTCATCTTATTGTTAGTAACGACCTCAAAGGCTCAATTAAAAGTCGCAAATTATTCTCTTGGCAAATTTGGAACAGATAAATATGAGCATTTTGAATTTTGGACAAAAGACGGTAACAGCACAAATATTTCCTATTCCTACGGAAAAGGCCCAAAGGAAGTTAAGCTTCGCCTTTTAGGCAAAGATCAAATAAATGGAGACTCTTGTCTTAAAGTCGAATTTTCCAATAAGTATGTGCTTTATATAATTCCAGATAAACTCCGTTTAAAAATAACTGACCGCACAGGAGATTACCACAAAATTTTTGAATGGGAATACGAAGGCCCTGTTAATGGAATAGGTACATATTGCGATTATTGTACCGAAGATGAGCAAGAGGCCATGCAACTTATCCATTCAGCCTATTTGAAATAGTGTTTTTTTTGCATCAAGTTAGTCCAAGCATATAAAAAGTTCGTTTAACTAAATCTTTGTCGCATAGCCTTGTGCGTTAGCCATGCTTCCGGAAAACGGGACAGGTCGTGCTTAGAGTCTTACGTTGCTTTCCATAGAATTTTTAACTTATTACAGAGCTATTCTCAGTTTTTAGCTAAGGATATTATATTTTTATTCCCGGATCTTCCTAGGAAGAATTAGCTGCTACAAAGAATTTTTAAGTACCGGGAAAAATGAATTCCAAAAAAAATAAACAGGGAAGTAACTTATATAAATACGGGTGGCTTGGTTTATTTCCAATTATTGGTATAATCCCCGGCATTATACTTTTACTAAAAGGGATTAAATTTAAAAACAGAATTCTTTACATAATAGGCATAGCGGATATTTCACTAGCAATTTTTGTATGTGTTGCAGCTTTCACGAACATATTTGGAGCTGTTTCCAAAGGCAGAAAGATGGATGAATATGTTATTCGCATGCAACTGCGATTAGCAGTACAGTCGGTAGAGTATTATCGCACAAAATCAGGCTTTTATCCGGACAATCTAAACCAGGTACATTTATTTGATAAGACGCTTCCCGTATACGAACCCAATTATTATTTCAAACGGATTTTATTCAATTATAAAAAGGTGGGTAATAATTACATATTATTTTCTTCAGGACTGGATGGTATTCCTCATACGAAAGATGATATTTACCCGGATTTATCCAATACCGATGTAATAAAAATCGGGTTGATACAGGATACCAATATCATTAAAAGAAGCTTCGGCAGATAATATTTTGGCTATTAAGGGGCTATTAAGAAATAATGCTGGCGTACGTTAGGCAGCCTGGCTAAATCTTAAATAAGATACAAACAAAGGCGGACCAGCAATTCAATGGAAGCCCGTATATTGCGCACACCTTTTAAAATGATGAAAAAAATAATTGCGCCGGTATGGCTGCTGTTTTTAATGGGTTGCAAACCCTACGCATATTTTAGTACGTCTAACGATATGCTGAAAACGGATTGCGTTGTTTATTTGATTAATGGCACCATGGAACGGGGTAAGCTCACTGTGCAGCTCGAAACCGGGCATGCTGTTGATAATACAATTCGCCTGCTTACCAGTGACCGTGGAGAAATAAAAATTGCTATCGATAGCGTTAAATACTATAACTATAAAAATGATTTCTATTATCCTAAAATACTGAACCTGGAAGCTTATGAAATACCCAACAAGAATTATTTGTTGTTGCCCAATGTTAGAAACATGCTTTTTTTAAAAGCGCTCACGAAGCAAGATTCAAGGATGATGATGTACGAACTTTATGAACCGGCGGCTAAGACTAATGACGGAGCAGAACATCACGACTATTTTGTTTCTTTTCAAAATGACCGGCCACTTAATGTATGGAACCTCGGCAACAGTAAATTTTTTCCAAATTTTGAAGAGAAAGTTGCTGACCTGGTTGCAGATTGCCCGGAGTTATCCGACAAAATAAGGCGGCGCATGAAAGGATATTATTTGGGAAGAGTTTCCCTCGAGGCTAAAAAATACGAAGTTTTTAAAAATATAGTTTCAGAGTACAATACCTGTAAATAAAAGGCGCCATGGTTTTGCCTTTCCCACTCCTGCCGTGGAATGTTTAGGTAATTACATCTTATTCATGAACGTCTTCATCTTATTCATGAACGCCTTCATCTTATTCATGAACGCCTTCATCTTATTCATGAACGCCTTCATCTTATTCATGAACGCCTTCATCTTATTCATGAACGTCTTCATCTTATTCATGAACGCCTTCAACTTATTCATGAACATCTTCATCTTATTCATGAACGCCTTCATCTTATTCATGAACGCCTTCATCTTATTCATGAACGCCTTCATCTTATTCATGAAGACGTTCTTCTGATCCAAAATTTCATTTTTCTACAGGCAAAAGTGCCTTCCAACGAACATTCCCGAAAATGTATTGCCTGGAAAATGCCCCAAAATTGGCGCATTTTTCAAAAAATAAAACAGGCCTTTTTTCACTTTATAGGATATTAACGGCGTGAAAGATGCTCATACGCCATCACCAAAAAAAATATAATATTTTATGGCAAAAAACGTAATGACCCAATTAACCCAGGCCGTATTAGTGCTCGGGTTCAACAATTTTTCAGGCGCTGACCTGGCTGCCTTTGCAGCCGCAGTAATAGCCGCCATGACAGGGAACCCCTACTTCCCTACTCCTGTGCCGGCCGTTGCTGATATACAGGACCTGCTCAGCGATTATAACACTGCCGCCGCCGCTGCCGAAAGCCGCGACCGCAATGCAGTAATCACAAAAAAACTCGCCCGCCTGGCGCTGATAAGCGGGTTGCAGAACCTGGGGCGCTATTGCATGAGCGTAGCCAATGGCAACCGGCAAATGCTGGAGAGCACAGGTTATTCAATCAGCAAAAAAGGTAATGGCCAGCCAACGCCGGAAATGCCTGCGCCAACTAACCTGCAACTTACAGACGGACCTGTTCCTAACTCTGTTGCAGCTTCTGTTGATGGCAGCCCTCTCTTTAAAAGCCTCAGCTTCCAGTACAGCGAAACAGACCCGGCTACGGGCACCAATGTATGGATCAGCGAGTTCACCACCGCCGCCAGCTATATTTTCTTTAACCTGAAGAGCTCAAGCCGCCTGTGGTTTCGCGTGGTGGCAGTGGGCACCCGTAACCAGATAAGATTTAGTAGTATTCAAAGCCGTGTGGTACAATAATTATTTCAAAGCATCTTTCATAAAAAGGCCACCTGCGGGGTGGCTTTTTTATTGCTGTGGCATTGCAGGTAGCCATAAGCTATAGCATAGTACAATACGCTGGCAGTGCTGTGGGTACCTGTCTTCTTCATCATGCGCTTGCGAATGGCATAGATCGTCTTTTCGGTGCTGTGCAACAGCGCTGCTATTTCATTAGTGCTACAGTTCTGCCCGATGTAGTGCAGCAGCTCCAGTTCTTTTTTGTTAAACAGCGATTTGCAGCCGGGCTTCATGCGGCAGCTTTCCGTCAGTTGCTGTATCTCATCGCAATGGTAAGGGCGGCCATGCGCCACTGCGTGCATGGCGAGGGAGATGCGGGCAAAGGGCGTGCTGCTGCACAACCAGGCTGCTATCTTTTCATGTATGCATTGCCGTAAGTGGTATGCATTGTGGCTATCCACAAAGGCTATTATTTTTATGCGCTTACATGTTTTGCCAATGTTCCTGAGCAGGGCAGCATCTGCATTGCTAAAGGGAATATAATACAGCAACAATCCTTCGCTGCACTGCTGCAGTGTGTGCTGCAAGGCATCAACGCTGGCCGCGGCATACACCTGCCACGTATCCTGCAAATAAGCGAGTATGCCTTCACGTGAGCAGTCTCTTAAATTGGCAATAATACAGTTCATAGTTTTTTGCGCTATGAAAATAGTCATGCCGGGGTTACAAAATGTTGGTGTTTACACGGTATTTTTTCGGGTGTTTACACGGTAATATGGTTTGGTGCGGCCGCTTGTTCTCATGCGATATTGCCCGGTAATATTATTTTGGAATAAAATGCTTGCGGCTTTTAAATATTTCGGGTATGCGTACTATTTATTAAATGAGTTGTATGGATTGAGTGAGGAAGAAGTGGAGATTGAGGAGTTGAAATAAAAAAATTGTTGAATGGGATTGTACTAACGGCAACCTGCCTGCCGGCAGGCAAGTGCAAAAAGTATAATGGCAAATAGTTGATAATGAATAAAAACATTTTTTGTATACTTACATTTAATAAGCAAGCCCAGCTAATCGGAGGCTAACTCATCATGTTATTATACAAATGGAGCACAAGGAATATATTTGATAGAAGAAAAACTTACACAGCCGTGTCCTGCAACAGTACAAGGCCTGGAGTAGAGACACGGCAGGGAAGTGAAATGCTCATTGGAAAAACAGAAATCAACTTACTCTTTTCCTTTTTTTAACAAAAAGAAAAAGGGCTTTTTAGTCAGCCCCGGCAGAGAAATAGAGGAGATATGAACTAAAATATGCAAAAGTCTCAATACCCTAAATACCTTAGTAAAAATAAAAATATGGGCTGGTCTAATAATACATCGGATGGCTTAATACTGTTGTTGGTGATTCCTGGCTACGATACCAACGCTAAAACACCAACAACGGCGATTCTTTTAGCTCTGTGAAATCTTTTATGTTGAAGTGGAAGAGCAATGAATGCAAAATTAACTCCATAACATTTCCGGAAGCATCTTTTACAAACTCAATTCTTGTATTAATAAGAATTTCAGTGTCTTACAAATACAAAAGTGAGTTCTCTTGTGGATTTTATGTCTTCACCATTTTTCTTTGCTGGGTTCCATTTTGCACCGCTTCGCAACAGCCGGGTTGCCTCTGTTATAAAGGGTGTGTTCAAAAAATAAACAGGTTGAATGTTACTAATAGTACCGTTTTCATCGACATCAAACTTCATTACGGCTGACCCTGATTTAATGTTAGGATCAACATCTTTTGGAAACTGCATGTTTTTGGCTAAATATTCATCCCATCCCTGCTCACCTCCCGGATACTCTGCATCTGAATTCGGAGCAATATTTGAATCCGAGGAAGTATTAACTATACCTTGGGCATTATTTCCAGAGTTTAAATTTTGCAACATAAAAACTAAAGCGATTATAACTATTAAACCTCCTAAAAGATACAAATAAATTTTTGGGTTCCGCCAAAACTGGGTTTTACGTCCCTTTTCTCCCCCGCTCGTGTCTAATTGATTTATTAAATGTTGTGCTTTCTCCTTAAATAGGCCGATTTTGGTTTCACTTAGATATTTCCTATAGGATGATACAGTGTTTACTCTTATAGCCTCTTTCCAAGACCGATCTTCCTGCTCCACAATTAACGAACGTTCATTTTGGGCACGTAGTCCCTGATTTTTCTTTTCAATTCCTTCGAACTTATTAATCGCGTCCAAGGACTCCTGTTTGTAATTACCGTTTGGGTATTCATTTAAATATTCTTCAAACGCATTTAAAGTATCTTCACTCCTTGTTCTTTCCCACAGCCGCTGTTCAGCTTCCTCATTTTTTTGTTTGGCCTCCAATTCTTTTAAAAGTTGCCGGGCATCGTCGCTATGCAAACCATTTACTGATTCATCGATGTATTTTGTGTAGGAGAAAATCGAATTTGTTTTTACAGCCTCTTGCCATAGCCTTTGTTCTTTTTGCTTTTGCTCTTCTATTTTCATTTGTAGCTGCTTCTGTTCCTCTTCGCTTTTATTCTTCAAATATTCTTTATCCTGTATCCTTTTAATTGCAGACTTTAATCCTTCATATATACTTTCATAAGCTTCGTCTTTACTATTCCATAATGTAACTGGCTTACCATTTTGCGGCAGCGCCTGCAATGATGCAAGATCAGTTTCTCTCCAACCAGACGGCTTAAGAATTACCGGAATTACTATACTTTCTCCTTTGTGATGTCTTTCCAACGCATTACTAACTTCCTTGTTATAGAAATAATCTGACGCAAGGGAATTTGCGCTCACTAGTAACAGAAATATTTCAGCCGTATGAAGGGCTTGTTTAATCTCATTTTCCCAAACCTGACCGGGTATAATTTCACCGTCATACCATATTTTAATTGACTGGTTATTTTCTAAGGGCCATAAGAATATTCTAAGATCGTTCAAAAAGTCAGTGTCTTTTCGGGAATAAGCAATAAAAATTTTAATGATTTTAGAAGTCTCCATGAAGTAAATATTGCTCGTGTGTCAATGCAACTACCAATCTAAAAATACCGTTTTTATTTAGCTCATCCAATACTTTTTTGGGAAATTTCCTCCCGCTGCACTTAGTGTGCTTATAAACGTTAGTTGCGCTATCCTTATGAGTTGCAAACATCAGGACAGCTGGCCTTAATTATTGAAACATGCTGCAGATAGGTTGGGGATAAGCGTTTGAGTTTTCTAAGGAATCATTGGGAACCGCTCATGAAGTTTGAATTTTAGTCTCCGGGGTGCTGGCTCTTTTTCGCGAGCCTACAACTGCCACTCGTGAGACCTGTCTGGTCTCCTCAGGCTGACCGGGAACTCGGCCTCGTTAAGGATTTATTCGGGTAGGTATCTGAGATCAACTTCGTTTAAGCAATTCTCAGAGCCTTCAAAAATATTCTCGGTCAGCCTGTCCTGACCAATGGATTACCTATTTTATTTTAGCCGATTCTGATTTGATAAAACATCTTCCAATTAATTTTATAGATTAATCCGAGGCCGTGTCTCTTATAATCCGGGGCCGTGTCAATCCAAGGCCGTGTCTCTCCTCCGAGCTTTGAAGCTTAGCACAGCACGGCCGGCGAGACTCTTATCCTGGCCGGTGTCCCCACCGGACATTGAAGCTGGATGGTGAGGACACCATCCACGGGTCGGGGCTTTTGTCATCGTCAATTACCAATATCTTATTCATAGCACTCAAGTGTGCAAATTGCATGCGGGTATTATTAATTTTCGCAAATAATCAATAATTAAAAGTTAAATGCAATTATTGCTCCCAAAATTGGCGCCAGTATCTCCCTCCCCCGAACTATAAAAAAGTAACGCGGGCTCAGGTTTGGTAACTTTGCCTGTTGCGTTAGCTATACCTCCCGTAAAACGGGACTAGTTGTGCCGTGCAAAGTTCACTGAGCCGCACAAAAGCAAACGTATCTTTATCTGCTGGCGAACAGAACACAAAAGAATCTGCATGTAGCTTCCGAATTTTATTTTTAATGGCAAGAAACGTATACGTATAAAATTGATTTCTTTTAAACCTGTACTTCCATTCCCTGTTGGAAGATGTTGCCGAAAATAAAGTTTTCTCATTTCGTAAATGCTTTTTCCCAAATAAGCAAACGTTTCTTTAATGCCCGGCTCACATTTGCTGAAAATAAAGATGCAATGTGCAATAAAAAAATTATGATCGTTACGGTGGCGATATTATGTTCCGTAACCGCAATGGCCCAAAAAATAGACTCAATCAAAACGTTGAAAGAGATTATAGTAACCGGTTATAAAACCGTAAATGGTGTAGGCCATTTATTGGATACAAAAGATGGAATTATTTACGCAGGGAAAAAAAATGAAGTAATTATTGTAGATAGCCTGGACGCAAATAAAACAATTAACAACACGCGGCAAATACTCGGGAGAATACCGGGCCTGAATATTGTCGAGAGCGAAAGCAGTGGATTTACCGCTAACGGAATTGGAACAAGAGGCTTAGACCCCAACCAGAGTATTGAAATGAACACACGGCAAAATGGTTATAACATTAGTGCTGACGTGTATGGTTATAACGAGGCATATTATATTCCTCCGATGGAAGCTGTAAAAAGAATTGAAATGGTGAGAGGCGCCGCTTCTTTACAGTTCGGTGCACAGTTTGGAGGACTGGTAAATTATATAACGGAAGATGCACCCCGGGAAAAGCCCTTTCAATTTATAACTTCCCAAACTATTGGCAGTTTTGGAATGTATCACTCTTTTAACTCGATAGGAGGCAATTATAAAAAAATAAGTTACTACGGTTTTCTGCAATATAGAAATATGGATGGCTACAGGCCCAACAGCCAGCAATGGCAGCTTTCCGGCTTTGGAAAAGTTCAATATACACCATCTTCAAAACTAAACACGGGCATTGAGTATTCCCTGCTCCGCAATAAAATACAAATGCCAGGGGGTTTAACTGACAGTCTTTTTAATGCGAATCCAAAAGCTTCCATAAGAGCAAGAAACTGGTTGAAGAGTCCCTGGAATATTGTAAGCAATGATATAAATTTTAATCCGTCAGAAAATACAACCTTCAGTTTAAAAACCACGTATCTTTTTAGCAATCGCTCTTTGGTTTGGCGCAATGAAGATGGCGGCCCTGGTATATTAGACACTATTGATCCCGCCACCGGCGAATTTGTGCCAAGAGAAGTGGAAAGTGAAGATATGCATAGCATAACAACAGAAGCACGATTCTCTGCCAACTATCAATTGGGAAAAAATAAATCCACATTAGCAGGCGGTGCCAGGATTTCTTACGCGTGGTTTAAACGGTTAGACGGTGGCGAAGGTACCACCGGCAGCGATTTTGATTTATCTGTCACCGGCGATTATGAAAACGATCTGAATTTTACCACATTAAATATTGCTCCGTTTGTTGAAAATATTTTCAGGGTGGGAAAAAATTTTAGTATAACACCAGGCGTAAGATTTGAATATTTGAAAAGTACCTCAAAAGGATATGCCACCAACGACAATGTAAAACAAGTAGCTGACGAAGTGCGCACGAGGACGTTTCCCTTATTGGGCATTGGACTGGAATATAAGCCATCCGGCAATACAAGTATATATGGCAACATCAGCCAGGCTTATCGTCCCATTGACTACAGCCAGTTGCAACCCTTTGGTGTAGCGTCAAAGATCGACCCCCGTTTAAAAGATGCTTATGGTTTTAATTCTGATTTAGGTTACAGGGGTACTATAAAACAGTACCTGAATTTTGATGTAAGTTTATTTTACCTGGAGTATAACAACCGGATTGGTGTGGTGCTGAAAACAGACGCAGCAACCGGCCTTGCGTATTCGTACCGGACCAATTTTGCTAACAGTGTGCATAAAGGCGTGGAATCATACGTTGAATTTAATATCTTAAAATATTTAAATGAGAAATCAAAACAGGGATTAAGCATTTTTAATTCATTCTCCTACATTGATGCAAAATATACCAGCGGTGAATATAAAGGAAACAGGGTTGAAGAGGCTGCAAGAGATATCGAACGTTTTGGTATCATTTATAACAACAAACATTTCTCCTCCACATTCCAGGTTAATTATATTGGCGATGCCTTTGGCGATGCCAGCAATGTAAGAGTAAGCGATGATCCGATAGCGGGGTACATTCCGGCTTATACTGTTTTAGATTTAAGCGCAGCATATAAAATTAATAACTACACAATAAAATTCGGTGTCAATAATCTTGCAGACAAAGCTTATTTTACCAGGAGAACAGATGAATATCCCGGTCCCGGAATTATACCGGCAGTAGGGCGAAGTTTTTATGCAGGATTGAGCGCTAAATTTTAAGAAATGATTATCACAGGTTAAATGCATAGCGTGTAATAGCCGGATTGCCAGGAGTCGACTCTTTTAGCGCTCACTGCCTTTGTCGGTTAGCCTTTGGCGTTAGTAATACCTGAACTTGTAATCTTTAACTTTTGGCTGCTTTAATTTTCCTTCAGTTGGATCAAATATAGGATGGCAGATTTGATATTAAATATTACTAAGTGGCATATATTCAGTGTATAAAAGTTTTCCAGGCAATAATAGATGGGGTATAATTGAAAATAGGTATTGTTTACTGCTTTTGCTCTCTGCCCTACTCTTTTATATTCTTCAGTTCATCCAATGTCCAGGCTTTATTCCTGGCAGCATTTATTTTCCTGAGCGCTTTCACTTCTTTTGAAGTAACCACAGGAGAAGGAGTGTTTTTATTTTTAGCTGAATTACCAAACTGGTAACGGGCATAGCTTAACACATTGGCAATCCAATCGTCATCATTGGCAGCCATGGAGGGCATTCCTCCTGAATAAGTTTTGCCGTTTACCGAGCCTGTTAATCCGTTTAGCAAGATCCTGATGGCAGTATTTTTTTCGGTAAATTGTAAGGGCAATGCACCTGCCAGCGGCGGGGCGGCCATTTCGTTTACACCTATAGATAGCCCTTTTCCATCAGCACCATGGCAGTTAGCGCACAGCGACCTGAATATTACTGCGCCATCCAGGATATCTTCTTTATCTCTCCGGGCCATGTTGCCAAGCCTGCCCGAAAGTTCGCCCACCAGTTTGTTATTATCAAGCGCATTTTTCGTTGCCACCAGCATTTGGTTACCGGAATTTTGCTGTACCATTTCTTTTACAATGGCTTTCGCTTTATCCGAAGAACTGCTATACATAGAGAGTAATACCTGCACACGAACATCATAGCTTGCATCGTCTTTAAGTTTGGCTATAGCATCAATCATCTCGCTATCATTAGTTTTAAGAAATGATTCACTGATCCACACGGCAGTTCTTCTTACCTGCGGATCGTGGTCCTGCAATGCTTGTATCAAAAGATCCTTGTCTATTGCATCCAGTCCTTCTAACGTCCACAAAGCGTGTATGCGTGCCAGTTGGTTAGTATCATTTGCAGGAACGCCTTGCCCGCCTGTAGCAATGGCTTTTAAAGCCGGAACTACGGATCGATCACCGCGGATGACAATTAATT
Organism: uncultured Chitinophagaceae bacterium; assembly: GCA_963792025.1. Lineage (GTDB taxonomy): Bacteria > Bacteroidota > Bacteroidia > Chitinophagales > Chitinophagaceae > Ginsengibacter. The sequence goes on from CAWBUS010000003.1 coordinate 279,109, forward strand.
TTTGCGCATTATCACGCCACCAGCCATTAGGATTACCAAGGTAATTTACCAATGCAGCAGAAGATTCATTGAGCATGTTTGGTTTGGGATCACTTTTCATACCGTCGTACACCACTCTGTAGATACGGCCACGGTCTATATTTTTAGCAAGCCCGAGGCTATCTATTTTATGACGCAAAAAACTTCCTCCTTTAGTCCAGCTTCCCTGTTGAATAATTCCGCGATACATATCTACAATGTATAAATTACCATCGGGCCCGGTAGCGCTGTTTACAGGCCGAAAATTCATATCGGACGAAGAAATAAATTCCATGCTGTCGTAAGCGTTTTTAAGAAACGTTTTACCTTTTACATCAGTCACTTTCGCTCTTCTTACTATTCTTCCTACCGGCTCACAAACAATATAATCTCCCATAAAATCCTTTGGCAGCGCATCTCCCCTAAAAATAGACTGGCCGCATGAAGCCGTAAAATGATTCAGTGTATTATTTGGGCGCAACCTTTCATTGCCACCTTGTACATCGGGCGTTGCAATGATGGGCCATACAGCCTGGAACGACGGGGCAAACTGGTCGTCGAAATCAAGCCTTCCATACACAGGGTTGATCTGAAATCCTAATACCGGCGTTTCTCCCCCTGCGCTGGAGAAGAATAAACGTCCGTAATTATCATGGGTTAAACCCCATTGCCCATTTACTCCGCTTGCAATGCTGTCCACTTTTATCACACCGTTAGTATACCGAAAACGCACGGGGTCGTAAGTCATATACATCCAGTTATCGAGATTCCAATCGAGCCCGCTGCGCTGGTGTTCCATATTGGCATCGCTGGGTACATAGTTTTCTTTATTATACACCACTTTTTTCTGGTCGGCTTTACCATCGCCATTTGTATCGCTGTAACTCGTTATCTTAATTGAATTCGTTTCATTTACCAGCAACTCATTTCCGACGCTTTGCATCATGCGGGGTAATAAAAGACTATCTACAAACACACTGCTCTTATCCATTTTTCCATCATTGTTAGTATCCTCCAGCAACATGATCCTGCTCCATGGCAACTGTTCGCCGGTGGCATCTGCATCTTTCATGTACGTAAGCATTTCGGCCACATACATTCTGCCGTTGCCATCCCATGTAATGGCCACGGGATCTTTAATCATGGGTTCGCTGGCTACCAGTTCCAAATGATATCCTTTTGGAAGATACATAGTCTTCATACTTTCTTCAGGAGATAAGTACGCTGATGAAGGATGTGGATTAAAGGCCGGCTCCCGGTTATCATTTTTTGAGCCACACCTGATTACCAGTAACGATAGACATAACAGGGCAACGAATTGTAATTTGATGTTCATTTAGTTTGTTGAATTTTATAGCTGTAACAATTGCGGAATTTCGTTATCCAACTTTAAGCTTACCATGATGCTTTATGCCCATAGCATAAATTATTCCCCCGAGAATATGCCGCAGGTAAACAGGATCGGTGTAAGATTCATCAACATGTCCTAACTCAGTGTAGAAAGACCGGCCGCCATCATACTCATGATACCAGGCCATAGGGTGATGGCCCATAGGTTTTATTTTGCCAAGGTTATAACTCTTTTCGTCAATGGTAATCAGTTCATGAAGACCTGTTGCCATCCATTTAAAACTATACCACTCGTCTTTGCGTATCCAGGGGTTGGGCAGTTCTTCGGTAGAAATATTATTTTTATCAACAATGTTGAGCGTAGCAACCTGTTGAGCAGGATGGGCACCAAAATAAGCGCCTACAAGATTGCCATACCACGGCCAGTTGTATTCACAATCGGTGGCTGCATGAATGCCCATGAACCCCCCGCCCGATTCTATATATTTTTTAAAGGCTTCCTGTTGCTCATCGTTTAATATATCTCCTGTGGTGCTTAAAAAAATTACGGCTTTATATTGTTTTAAATTTTCAGCATTTATTTTATCGGCATCGAGAGTTGTATCTACATCAAAATTATTTTCAGCACCCAACTTTTGAATGGCTACCAGGCCCACCGCAATAGAGCTGTGGTGATATCCCGCGGTTTTATAAAATACCAATATCCGCGGATTCTGCTTTGCTGAAACAGCACTTATGTTAAAGATTGTAAATGCAAGCATGGCTACTATTATTTGCACGCCACGGATGCAGTTGATTTTTTTTTGATGTATCATTACTTTATGTTTTGAGGTTATTTGTTTCAAAGAGATATGCATAATTAAAGGAAACATGGAAAGGCATAAATTTAATTTCAGAGTAAAAGACACCAGGTTTTGAGCATCTGTCGGCAATCATTATAACAATTCAATAAAACAAACATAGATTTTTTTCAAAACATGAATAGAAATTATATTATGGAAACGTTTGCATACATTTTTTCAAAAGAGCATCTAATAAATAATTATGGTTTGAAAAACACTTTCCATTCGTATTGGGTTTCATTAAAATGTTGCAGGACAAATTTGCCCGAATGTCCCGGCAGAGTTTCCCACTAACAAACATTCTGAATAAAAAGCAGCTTCCGGGAACCCTGATGCCGAAGTAACTTGCACATATCCGTCGCTTGACTTCCCTCCATTCGAAGTTCGTGTATGCGTCGGGGTTACACAGGCCGTTTTTAGCGATTGTAACTCTCTGCTGTGTAAACTCCGCAGGGAAATTTATTAATTTGTGTATTCACAAAATAACTTTAAGAAAAAAGTCTATGGATTGATCATAATATGCGCACCATATGTTCCGGGATCCATGATCCAGGGCATACCGGCGGCAGACGGTTTTTCCGGGAGACCTGTGGTGGCTGCCGTTGCAAATGGGATATAAATGACAGAGCGCAAATAACCATTCTTAACCTCTCCACTGGTATAGTTCACATCTTCCTTTTTGGCAGTATACACGTATAATGCAGAAGGATCTTTAGGCATTTTCAACGTGCCTTCCTGTACTTCTTTTCCCCGTTCATCAAATAATTGTTTCTCCGTCATTCCCTGCTTTCTCAGTTCACGACCTCTTGCCATGAAAGATTCCAGTTCTTTACTGTAGCAGGCTACTGAAAACCCGGGTGAGCGGGGATTGTCTCCAAGACAGATCATTTCATTGGTGCCCTTTCTTAAAGTAACGAGTAGCGTATCGGCATCGTAGCCATAAACGGTGGAGCTATCTCTTTTTTCCGGCGGAGCAGCCAATAATGCCAATTTTATTTGCATGTCTGCGGAAGGCAATATTTTTTTAACGGGAGCCACTTCCTTTTGAGTAATGGGTGTAGCTTTTTTATTATTGCATGCTGAACAAGTAATAACTGCTGCCAGGAACAAAAAGATAATTTTCATAAAAACTATTTAGAAAGAATACCCGATAAAAAATATACAAGTGCAGGTCTTTTTAAAGTTAGAACTTATTATGCAATAGTGGCAATTTTCTTCCCAATGATGTCAGTAGAATGTCAAAACAGATGCTCTTGCTGTCCGCCTTGTGCCAGTATCTCTCTGGTTCCATTCGTCGAATTATAAAGAAGAATTGCAACCGTCGGTTTTGTCGTGTAGCCAGTAGCGTTAGCCATGCTTCCGCGATTTACCATCCGGCGTTTCAACATTTATTTCTCAGCAGCGATTTCCGGTCATACGCGATATTATTAAAAAATGTCCACCAGAATCCTCTCCGTGTTGAAAACCAAATTTTAGCCGTTGTCATAAAGCCTTAAGCATTTAAGTTTAATTCAATGTTCACTTAGAAATATTTTCATTTCCGGCATTGGCAAAAGTTATAAAACTGATGCTTAAAGCTGGCAGTGACATGTTGCCGGATTTTACAGTTTGTCCATTAATAGCGGGCAATTGATCATCTGCGGTTAAGTGCAAATCTTCGCCATTTAACTGAACGGATTTTCCCAACAATTCATTTGAGGTTAACGTGTATTGCTCTGCATCGGAAGGCAGGTTGATACCAGTAGTTTCTTTATTGGTATTGATTACTAACAGCGTGATGCCACCTTTGTGTCCTTTCAAATTGTGTGCAAACAAATAGACACCTGCTCCCCCGTTTCCCGCTTCATACACTTCTGTGCCCATTAGTTTTGCCCACAGTAAGGCAGCCCAATAATTGGGTTTTGGCAAATGGGTATCCTGGTCAATGAGGCTATATTCACTTGCAGCCAGTGTATTATGCATTACTACCTTTACTCCTTTTTTAGCTAAAGAACCCAACTGGTATAAATAACGAAAACAATCTGTATAGGTAGCCGCAAATGGGTCGCCGCCTGCTGCTGCCTCGGCTGTTTCAGTTATCCATAGCGGTTTGCCGGGATTGTATTTATCTCTTAGGCCGGTATAGTAATCGGCGACAGTATCTGTTCTACGCAGCCAGGAACCGGATAATGCATTTTCTGCTTTTATTGAAAGCGGGCCGTTTTTCATCATGCGCATGGAAACAGCTCCATAATAGTGATAACTGAAAACATCAAATACCGGTCTAGGATCTGCTTCCATCAAAGAGTCGGTTGGAAGAGTCTTCATTCCCATTTTTGTAAGGGATACGCCGGGAATGCCCTCTATAACAGACCCCGGCCCCAGCCGTAACATCCGGGGCATTTCTTTTTGTGCCCAAATGGTAAAGCTGGCGATATCTTTTGCAAAGTTGCTGCTGTTATAGTTTTTATTGATTGCGCCTCCCATCTCTGGTATGGTGGGTTCATTAAAAAGTTCTGCTGCGGCAATATCCCCGCCAAGGCTTTTTGTATAGTTTACAATTTTCTGTGCTTCTTTAGGTGTCCACACTCCCCTATTATCCCGTACGCCATCAGATACGGCAAACGAGGTAACCAGTTTGGAATTCGTCGACTTTAAAAAATCGATTACCCCTTTCCATTGGCTTCGGGTCAGTACATTAACAAAGCCGGCCGGCGCCGTTGTCATTTGAGGTTCATCATTATCCTGGAAGTAAACTGCATTGGCCCAGGTGCCACTTACACGCACATATGCCGGTGCAAGTCCTTTGGCTAAATTCAACAGTCTTTTATCGGCGAGGTTGATAGGTGCCAGTTTCCTGTATAGGTCGTCGTTCTTTTGAGCGATATCATGTGCTGACGTGTCATTTGAAGAACGCATGCTATCCATAAATCGATAAGGTTTCCAAAATCTGCCTCCGACAACTTCCACCATCTCCACATTATATGATTGATAGCGCTCATCCACATTTCCTATGTGCTTCATTTCTTTTGGATTAACTGATACTACGCCGGTGCCCGATTTATCATTATCCTTTGCTTTGTCACTTTCATAGCAGGCGCTTAAAATTATTATGGACGACAATGCCAGTGGCAATACAATTTTTAAGGATTTCATATTTCTAATCAAATTTTTATGGCGAAAAGTTATATTGAAAGTAAAGCATTTATTCATTGCTTCATCCAAATTCCAGAACTTGTTATATACCATTAGCGCCAGTATATAAGCCATTATGGATTTTTCACAAATTTCTATCTAAGAAAGTATGGAACCACCAATGCCAATTTTTTTACGATTCGGGTTACCGGTTGGTACCTTAAGAAAACAAATAATAACTGTTGCGTTATAAAGTACACATGGGAAAGAATACGACTTATGGTGAATACATAAAGCTCATAAACTATAGGACGATTGATGATCATGGAAGATATGCCGAATGGAAAGACAATTTCTATCTATTACCCGAAGATGATTTAATTAATGGAGTTGCTCACGCTAATCACTATTGAATACTCTTAGAAATCACTCAACGCTGTACGCAGAAAGGCCAGAGAATAGCGCACACTTACGGCGTTGCCTACACGACGTTTGAATAATCAAATTAATCCTACCGACGAAATTACTATTGCGGCGATTAATAAGAGAAGCGCAAAAGTAATTAATGCCCCAAGTCCCAGTGCCTTGCCCGTTCTGGCCTTGCCCATTTGCGAAGTTTTATTTCGAACAGCGCTGCCACCTGTTATCATTGCAGCAATCCCGCTGGGAATAGATAATAGAATAACATACGGAACGAAAAGGCCTAATAAGAGAAAGCCGCATGAAAAGATACCTAATAGAAGAGAAGTGGAGGCCAGTTTATCTGCATTTACGCCATGAGCCGACTTATATTTTTTCATCAATATTCTGAGCGCCCAGCGTTGAAAAAAATTAAGTTTGTGTGCTTTGGTTGAATGAACGGCGCCGGAATTTGATATTCCTTCAATTGGAGCAGGGGCCACAGGACTGCTTGTATTTTGAATGGAAACTGCAGACGTTAATAAAACAGCCAGGCTTAATAAAAATAAAAATTTAAATGGAAGTCTCATAGATTGAAGTTTTGCTTTTGGTAAAAATTACTTGACGAATATAAAGCAAAAGGATGACAATAAATTTACAAGCGGGTAACTCGTCCTCAAATCGTTTGGGATACATGGGTAGTATTATAGCGATTCCAATTCCGTAATAGCAGGTAACATTGTATAACGTGGGTTCATCGGATCATACCCGGCCTTAACATTAAATCGAAAACGATTATTTAGGTGTTAGCCCGGGTGCCTTTTTTATTATAACTACTGGTAAAAACCTATTGAGCCATAAAGCGATCCTCTCACCACCGAATTTCCCAATATAAGATTCATAGGCTCCTTTCGAAATGGCCTTCAATATTTGTTTAGCTGCCTCATCGGCTGGAAGGCCTGATGCAATATTTTGCCCTACAGTGCCCAGGGGCTTTCCATCTTTGGTAACGGCATTCCGTGTAACATTGGTTTGAATATAACCGGGAGTTAACAAGGTTACTTTAATATTCATAGGCGAAACTTCAGCACGCAGGCAATCGAAGTAACCGTGCAATGCATGCTTGGCTGCTGCATAAGCAGATCGCATCGGCGTTCCGATCTTACCCATTACACTGCTCATCACTACAAAATGCCCGCTTTTTCTTTCCACGAAATGAGGCAACAATGCTTTTGTTATAATTATGTAACTGAAATAATCCAGTTCCATTACTTTGCGGTGTACCGCGATGTCTGTTTCCGCTACCAGCGAACGCTGGGAAATGCCGCCATTGTGTATCATTATATCGATGTGCCCAAAGCAGGCAATAGCCTCCGCCGTTTTGCCCTCTAACGAAGAAGCATCTAAAAGGTCAAGAGGGAGTACCATTGCCATTTCTGTATTACTGCACGCATTACGCACCCGTTCCAGTTCTTCCAGGCGCCGGCTCGATAAAATCAGCTTCGCTCCCGCAGAAGAAAAAGCATATGCTAATGCCTCGCCGATGCCGGAGGAGGCACCTGTAATCCATATAACTTTACCTTTGAAATTTTCAGACATTCCTTTTTTTAAATGCAAATTACAAAAGGCGAATAGCATTACAAGAACCATCTTGTTCTTGCAGCGTTCTTTGCCTAAAATAGTGATGGCGATGTTACAAGGGCATTGCAGATTTTCTTCAATTAAATCTTCCAAATGAAAATCACTTCCCTGAAACCGGGATCCCGCAAGTTCTTATACAAATTTCAAACCCGGGTGCACGGATCACTTTCCATGAGCGGTTACTAAAAGCCCGTTAGGATTTACTAATTTTATTGTATCCAAAATTTTATTTAAACAATTAAAAATTTGATACAATGAAAAAAGGTATGATTACAAGAGGACTTATTTTGACATTGGTTGGAATACTGATGTCTTCACTAATCTGGGCCCAGGGGGATAAATCAAAACGCCCAAGTCCACCTGCAACAGCCACCGGCAATGTGGCAGGAGCAACCATCACAATTAATTACAGTAGCCCGGCTGTTAAAGGAAGAAAGATATGGGGAGGCCTGGTTCCTTACGACAAGGTTTGGAGAGCAGGGGCGAATGAGGCAACCATTTTTGAAACCAATAAAGATATTAAGGTGGAAGGCAAATCATTACCAGCCGGAAAATATAGCCTGTATGCTATACCCGGGGAAAAGCAATGGATTTTCATTTTTAATTCAAAAACCGGTCAGTGGGGAATTAAAATGGACGGAAGTACTACTGAAGATCCTGCTAACGATGTAATACGTGTAACAGTGAAGCCCATGAAATCAAGTGCTTTCAATGAGCGCATGAAATACGTAATTGATAAAAGTGGCTTTGCCCTGGAATGGGAAAATCTGAAAGTGCCCGTTTCAATTAAATAAATTTCTGTTGCACGTGGTGATCAATATGATGGTGCTGTTTGGCGCCCCATATTTTCACAAGCAATCATCTTCCTCCCGCAGCAAGGGCCTCTTTTCAGAAAATTGCCTCCACATTTCAGAAGGGAAGGCCCTCATTTGCTCAAATGGCTTTTACAAATTTGAAGACTGCTTTCTCTTTTGAATAAAGTTCGTTTAGGCCTTTGCGTTATGAGTGAAAAGGAATTCCAATTGTTCCGCAATGTTTAAATAAAATCAAAGCTACTTCAACCTATGTAAGATATTTTCCCGGAAATTTATGGGCAATTATAAAACTAACGTTGTAGTAACCGGCCGGGCAACATAATGATGCTTTTCAGTAAACTAAAAACTCCGTCCACGGCTATCCCAACTAACCTAAATGGTAAAGTGAGTATCCAAACAACGGGATAAAGCACCAGCGCCAGGATCGCCAACGGCCAGCAAAGTACAAATAAGATAAGCCACGCAATAAATGTAAACATGGCATAAAGATAATCACTGGATGAAAGTCGCCAACATGATTTTTATGAACGGCAAAATCCCGGAAGTAATAACGTTTGAAGATGTATAATTCTATTGTAGGCTATCTCTTATTCTCGGCAATATCGTGCAATCGGTGAATAATATGCTTCCATATGAATTTCATTAAAATATATCCGGTGATTTTAAATTTGTCTTCATATCTTTTCATTAATATTTTTCGTAAAACAAAAGGGCTGCTGTACTTTTTTCACGATTGCTGATCATACTTTCTTTCATTGAAAAGTATGCTTTCTTAAAATAATTAATAAATATTTATGCCGAAAAAATCAACGGAAAAGTCAAGGAGGTCATTCATCTCGAAGGTGGCTAAAGGAGTAATTGGAGCAACGATAATGCCCTCCATTATTACCGCCAAAGACAGGCAACGCAACCTGGTAGCATTAACGAGATCACAGCAAAATTTCAGCGCCAACGACCAGGTGCAGGTAGCATTGATTGGAGCAGGGGGTATGGGTACCGCAGATACCAACACCTGCATTACCGTGCCCGGAGTGAAGTTGGTGGCCGTTTGCGACTTGTATGACGGCAGGCTGGCCGATGCAAAAAAGCGCTGGTCAAATGATCTTTATACGACCCGAGATTACCTTGAAATTTTGGAAAGAAAAGATGTTGATGCCGTTATTATTGCAACACCGGATCACTGGCATAAAGATATTTCTGTAGCTGCCATGAATAAAGGAAAGCATGTTTATTGCGAAAAACCAATGGTGCACGATGTTACAGAAGGACCTGCTGTAATTGATGCACAGAAAAAAAACAAAGTGGTGTTCCAGGTGGGCAGCCAGGGCATGAGTTCACTCGGCAATGAAAAAGCAAAACAATTATTGAAAGACGGCGCCATTGGCCAGCTAAATTATGCAGAAGCTTTTTATGCACGCATGTCGCCGGAAGGTGCATGGCAGTACACCATCCCCGCAGATGCTTCACCGGCAACAGTTGATTGGGATAGATATATAGCCAACACTACCAAAAGGCCTTTTGATAAAACACGATTTTTTCGCTGGAGAAATTACCGCGATTACGGTACCGGCGTTTCAGGCGATTTGTTTGTACACTTATTTTCAAGTCTTCATTTTGTTACAGGCTCTCTTGGCCCCAATAAGATTATGGCTACAGGTGGCTTGCGTTATTGGAAAGATGGAAGAGAAGTTCCTGATATTATGTTGGGAATGTTTGATTATCCTGACACTAAAATCCATCCCCCATTCAATCTTTCATTGCGTGTAAACTTTGTTGATGGCACAGGCGGTACCAACTACCTGAGGATGGTAGGGAGCGAAGGCGCTATGACGGTAGAGTGGGATAAAGTGACTTTATTTAAAAACAGGAATATTATTGATGCTACTGACCCCTTATTAAAATCCAGAAATACAGGTGGAGGTAAAGAATATATATATGACCGCAAATCTATGCTGCCTCCGGAAAAGCTTGAATACACAGCCGAAGAAGGATATAAAGGTGCTCATTTCGATCACCATTACAACTGGATCAATGCGATAAGAAACAACGGCGAAGTGGTGGAGAACCCGTTGTTTGGATATCGTGCCGCAGCTCCCGCATTATTGTGTAATGATAGTTATTTTAATAATTCCATTATGCATTGGGATCCTGAAACCCTTAAGGTGGTAAATAAATGATGTAACGGATCAGTGAAGTGATACACTAACGATAACGCGTAGTTGAAGAATAATGTTAAATCTGTTGAAAAATAAAACAACGTTTTTAAATTATAATCGAAAGATTCACGTTTAACATTTACGCGGCATTTAATTGCTGCATGCAACATTGCATATCGTGTTTGCCAGAATTTACGGGTAGTTACTAGTTGACCTGTCGTTAGGATTATTTTACGCCATTATTATCATCCCACCAGCCTTTCATCTTTCTTATATAAATGATCTGCCCGGTATGGTAGGCATTATGCGTACCGATATGCGCCAGCGTGGAATACCATTTTTCTAATTTAGTATCATCGGCATTTGTAACTGCAACTTCCAACGCCGTTAGCACACTATCTAAAGATTGAACCGTGGTTTTCCAACTGGCATCTGTTACAGGGCTAAATGTTTCTTTGTTGTCCCCATTAAAGGCGTCCTGTTTTTTACCAACAAATTTGTCAAGCATTTGCTTGTCCCAAAAAATGAGATGAGTGGTAAGTTGCGCAATAGAATGATTGCCGCTACTATCTTTCCAGTTGGCCTGTTGTGCTGTAAGCCCTGCAACGGCTGTGGATGGCGGAACAAACCAGTCTTTCACATTATGGGTAGTCCGGAGTTGCTCTAATACTATCGACCGAAGCGTTGGCGTAGAATCCTTTTGTGCCTGGGACCTATAGATAGTCAAGCTAAAAAATAAACATAAAAGACATTTCATACAATCGGTTTTTGGATGCTGAAATTATTCAAAATAAATTGTACAGTTACCAAATCGATCCTGATTTACATAAGCGGCAAAACCGGCAGCAATAAAAATTAAAACTAATCTTTAATCGTTACCGCCTGTGGCCGCCAGAAGCCTTCAAAAATAAGATTTATAACTCCTTTATCCAACCTAGTTTTCTTATTAATACCAACTTCGTTTATGCATTAAAGTTATACGGTTATGTTGTCACATTTTGGAACAATGCAGGTTTAAATTCGCCAGAACTCCAATTTTAACCGGTGATCATTCGCCTGTAATCCTCATTTATTACCACTCACCAAAACCAATGATTGGTTCTGTTCTTCATTTCCTAATTTTCATTATAACGCATTGGCGTATTCATGCAAAAAATAAAAATCTTTATGGCACAATATTTTATTAAGCTGCCAAACAACAGGCAGGGAAATGTGAAAACAGGAATCAGGAAAAAGGATAAAAAGAAGTTTATGGACCTGTTTTTTTCTAAAGGGAAATTGAATACTGAAGAAAAAATTGCTTACATAGTAGAAGTGGATCCGGTTTATGATATAAGCGAATACCGTCTTCTAAAAACAAAGGAAGGAACATGGCTGAACGAAGGAGAAGACAAGTGGTTGCGTCATGGAGAAACTGCTTTCAATTCGGCAATTAAAAAAGCTATTGATGATCATGAAAAGCTAAACGGAAAACCTCATCTTGTTTGAAACATCTTGGGGCGTCTTCAGCACATTCAAACGTTGTCTTTTCTATTTCTGTATCCTTGCCAGCCGCTTATAAAGCAAATTAATTTTACTATCCCGTAGACTATTTTCCTCTTCCAACTGCCCCATATAGAGCGTATTTTTATTCAGGTCGATAAATCGTTGATCAATCTTTTTTGAATCTGCCAGCAATTGCTTTAATTGCTGTAAAACAGCAGGAATGCCGGCAGTGCTGAAGGAAGGCATATTAACGTGCTTTTCAATTTTTTGATAAGTTAGATAGAGCATTCGTATATCGGCCATCAAACGATAGTGTTCAAATTCCTCTTTATTTTTCGTCGGTTGTAATTCATATAAAGTTTTTACAGCTACAGCCTGGCTGTCCGTCAATTGCTGCACCGTCATTGGTAATGGAGCAATTACTTCTCCCTGTTTTACTTCATAGGGAGTTGTCGTGAGGGCTTTCCAGAATGAAGCTGACTGTTGCGAATCAAATCCATATTGCTGTTTACTATAGGCGCCGACGAAAGCTGGGATATCAAGAGGCTCATCCGATCGCAAACTTTGCGTATAGGCCTTAAGCAGCATGTTGAAACCTGTTATCGGGTACACGTGCCTGATAGCATAGAGATCTATAATATCATCAGAGGTTTCAAAAACAGGAGAATACTGGCCTGAAGTTGACCACGACGTCATGATCATTCCCTCGTATCCCAACTTCCTGCAGGCGGGAATAAAATCGCGGATGTTTTTAAAATGTTTCTCCCATTCCGTTAGAAAATAATTATCAGGGTGGCTGCGAAGTGCCGGTGCGCCCCATACTTCAAATCCTGCCTGCATCAGCTTTTCGTGCTCGCCAAAGTTATTCATATCCCAGCCGTAGTTCCAGTCTATAAAAACAGTTTGCTTTGGCAAAAGCTTTAAAGCATCGGGATGTTTCAATGCAATGTCGGCCCACAGGACCGGAATTTTTCCGAGGCTGATTACTATATCGCATAACATTTTGATATGATCGATATACAATTTTGAAGTGCCTTCTATTGCTGCTTTCTTTCTGCATTTTTCACAATGACCCAGCAAATACGTTTCATCGCCGCCGATATGAAAATATTTTGAAGGATGCGTTGCAGCAAGCTCCGTAAAGAGATCAGTAAACAATTTTTTATTGCCTTCCACTTCCAAAGGGCACACCTGCGAATAATCCTTTTGGTCTTCCCGCAAATCTTTGTATCGTTCGTTCCTAAGGATGTATTCCACGTGCCCAAAACTTTGCTGCAACGGAATCACATCAATACCAAGCTTGCCGCAATAACTAACAAATGATTTGATTTCATCTTTAGTATATGCATACCTGTTAGGTATCATCGGGTGAGTCTCAAACGGGTAAGTACCCTCCCACTCCGTTATTAGTGTATTGATCCCCGATTCACTAAGTGTTTTTGCAAATTTCTTTAAAGCATCCATCTTAATAACCTGTATCCTTAAATCGAGATGAAAACCTTTCACAACAAAATCTTTGTTTTGTGCGCATGCCGTTTGAATACATAAAAATGAAAATGAAAAAAGAAGGAGTAAAAAAATCCGGCGTATTTTTTTCATGTAGTTGTGGTTATTATTTTCAGAATATTCTAAGATAAGGATTAAGTATCCACTTCCCATCCAAATTTTTTGCATTCGATTTATCATTTCGCCATTTAACTTTGGTATTGCATAAAATCGGTTACATGAAACGATTGCTATTGATAATTCTTGTTGCCACTATAACTACTTCTTTTAATAAAAAAGAAATTACCTGGACAGCCATTGGCGACTCTATTACTTATTTAAATGAACACCAGGATGAAACTGCCAACCGCATTACAAAAGGCTACATGACAAGGGTTACGGAAAAATTGTCCAATATTCGTTACATAAACCAGGGACACAATGGATGGACATCTGGCGGTATTGCAAAAGAAATAGATAGTCTCGGACTTACGAAAACCGACGTGTATTCTGTATTTCTTGGAACGAACGACTGGTGGGCGGGAAGGCCGTTAGGAACAATTTCAGATTATAAAAATAATACTGGTAATAATACAGTTTACGGTTCATTTCGAATCATTATTAATAAACTTCGTAATCTTAATGAATATGCGAAGATTATTCTTATAACACCCATGCAGCGATTGGATTTTGTATACATTAATGATATGAAAAATAATGCATGGGGATCGTATAAAGCGAAAAACGGTCAAATGCTTTCTCAATTCGCAGATGCCGTTATTGCCATTGCAAAGTATGAACATCTTGATGTTGTTGACCTCTACTATAAAAGCGGAATGAACTATACAAATCTTGTTAACTATAAGCGCTTGAAAGATCCGAAAACGGGTGTGTACAAAAAATATGTTTATCCGGATTTTATAGGCATTCCATTTAATCCAGAAACCGACGAGTACCCGTATCCGGTAGATGCCATTAATATGACGTTTGATGGTTTGCACCCTTCCGACAAAGGCTTTGCCATTATTGCAAAGATGCTCGTAAAAATTATGAAAAAGTATTAGGGTTTGATTTATGACAATACTTAAGAAATAGATAAAAACCTCACGAGTTTATTCGCCATGTAGCTGTAATAGAATGAGCAGTCCTTATTTAATAGCTAAGTGTTTTTACCGAATCCATGTTGTCACCCAAAACTTCAAGTTCCATGGGGTCTGCGGGAAATGCCGTTTGTTTTAATTCCTTCCCGAAGGCATCAATTTTTTGCAACCCATCAGCATTATTAAATGAAGATTTAATAGGAAACTTTACAAGAAAAGAACCGCTTTGAGATAGAGATACAATAAGGCTGACACCTCCATCTGGCGCGAAAAATCCACTTGACACCAGGTAATTATAAATAGTATCGGTTTTGGCTGCGCTAATATTTTTTGAATAATAGAATGTGTTGTTATTGTAATTTTTTTTATCCATCTGTTCTAATTCATGCGATAAATCTACCTGGGGTATAACCGATTGTGCATAGGGAATCGTCTTTATATCTTTAAAATATTCATCGGTATAAATAACATCTACAGGCATGTTGTTAAATACATCTTTACTCATGGCGGCGCCTATAATTTCAAAGCTTTTGTCTATATCGGCAACTGTGTCTACGGCCTTTTTGTCTACAACGAAACGTGCCTGGATGCGGCCGTTATTTTTGGTTATTTGTACGGATCTGGTCTTGTCATCCTTTTGAAAATACTCAGCATCGGTAAGAAATTTTCCAACAGCTTTTGCATCGGCTTCCGTTAGGCTATCGCCTTTGTAATAGACTTCACCATGGTTCCCTTCAAAGGTAACCTTGTGGCCGTACCCGTTACAGGAAGCTAATATAATGGCCAAACTGAATGCTGCAAATAATTGTATAAGCTTTAATTTCATAATGAACTTGTTTTGTTTTAATCCTAAGGCTTCCCAAAATAGAAATAATCGTTTAACCTCGCAATACTCAGTTTGACGTAGGCTTTTGCTGCAGTGAAAAGTAAGTCCATCTTGCGGGGAATGTTGCCGCGAAAAAAGATTACTTTTTTACGATGTGGTACATTTGTGACATATAGAAAAAATTTAAGGGCGTAATTCGCATAGCCTTATGCGTTAGTTAGTTTCCCGAAGGGAACGAATGGTATCGGGCTTAAAAAATATATTATCCTGCTATCGCCAGGACCTTGCCGCTAACCTGCACATCATTCCTTTTTTTTCAACACCAATGCAGTTCTGTTGGTAAGATAGATACTTACAAATTGATATTCATCTGTTGGATAATCAATGGTGTCGTCCACTCTGCTCAAATCCGCCAAATTCCTTTTTATCGGAATTGAGTATTATGGAATAGATGCCCTCTTCCGGCGCCCATAATTTATAACCGAAAATGGAATTACCAGTGCTGAAATTGAAGACAAAAATGAGTTTATTTTTTTCAAAAATGATTACCTTGTTCGCAGTATCCATGTTAAGTTGTCTTGCCGGCAATGCACTTAGTATGTTATGTTCTTTTACCATGGCAAGCATGGCTTTATCCCAGTTAGCCAAGATATTTATATTTAAGGTCTTCGCGGTCTGCCAGCGACCATTGCCTTCTTGCATATTGATGGCTCCAGTTATTTCCTTCCCTTGGAAAGTCAACCCATTCGGGATGCCCAAATTCATTACCTATAAAATTAAGGTAGCCTTCACCACCCAGGCTTATGGTTACAAGGCGAATCATTTTATGCAGTGCAATACCACGGTCAATAACGAGGTTAGGGTCATGTAACCTGCATTTGAAAATACATTTCCTTATCCATCAGCCAGAAGGCAATTGTCTTATCCCCTACCAGCGCCTGGTCGTGAGATTCTGCATAGGCAATTGTTTTTTCACCGGCCCGGCGGTTGATCAATATGTTCCACATTTCATGTATATCCCAGTCTTCATCTGCTTTCTCTTTAAGTGTTTTTATCCAGTAGTCGGGTAAACCCATGCCCAGCCTGAAATCAAATCCTACTCCTCCTTCTTCCGGCTTACGGCACAAGCCCGGCATACCACTTACATCTTCGGCAATCGAAATAGAATCCTTCTTAAATTCATGTATAACGGCATTGGCTAGTTGCAAATAAGTAACAGCATCCCAATCTACCTCGTAAAAATATTTATCATAATGGTCAAACGAAGTATGCCCATGATGAAAATAGAGCATGGAAGTAACTCCATCGAATCGATAGCCATCGAAATGAAATTCTTCGAGCCAATATCTTACATTGGAAAGAAGGAATTTTTTTACTTCCCATTTTCCATAGTCAAATAATTTTGAATCCCATCCTTCATGATACCCCCTTCCGCCGCGGTGAAAATACTGGTTGTCGGAGCCATCAAATTCATCAGCCCCTCGGCAAAATTTTTCACTGCGTGAGAGTGAACAATATCCATAATAACGGTTATTCCCATACTATGAGCCTTGTTCACGAGATACTTCAAATCTTCGGGTGTGCCAAACCGTGAGGAAGGTGCAAAGAAATTGGAAACATGGTAACCGAACGATCCATAATAAGGATGTTCCATTATTGCCATCATTTGTATGGCATTGTATCCGCCGTTCTTAATTCTTGGTAAAATATTATCTGCAAATTCCCGGTAAGTGCCCACGCCTTCAAATTCCTGTGCCATACCCACATGACATTCATAAATGATAGGCTGTTTAACATTTTCAGCAGGGCTAAATGTATTATCGGTCCATTCGAAAGGCTCAGGAAACCATAGATGACCAGAGAAATCGTACGTCTGCGGGTCCTGTATTACTTTACGCATATAAGCCGGTATCCTGTCGTGGGAACCATTGCCCGCCTGCACATGCACTTTAATTTTGCTGCCATGTATAAAAGTGGATTTATATTCTTCGTAAGGCAGAAATATTTCCCAGTCGCCGTTTTTATTTCTTTCCAGCGGATGCGAATACCTGTCCCACCCGTTGAAATCACCGGTCAAAAAAAGATGATGCGCATTGGGCGCC
Organism: uncultured Chitinophagaceae bacterium; assembly: GCA_963792025.1. Lineage (GTDB taxonomy): Bacteria > Bacteroidota > Bacteroidia > Chitinophagales > Chitinophagaceae > Ginsengibacter. Next base: position 296,442 of record CAWBUS010000003.1, read on the forward strand.
CATTCCCGGTAAGTCCATCCATTTTTTTCATTATCAAAGTTTACTCCATAATAATAATGCCCTTTGGCAAAATTGAGTAAGCTTCCTTCTGCCTCTTCAATTTCATCTCTTGCTCTCAGGTAACGCTGGTAGCGCTTACCCAGATCATGGGCGTAAGGTGACAACCAGGGATCTTCTTTAACTATTGAGAGCATTTCTATATTCAAAGCATTTGTTTTAGATATTCTAAGTTAACATCTTTTACCGCCGCGTACAATCTTTTTTACCGGTGTACTTGCTTAACCATTCTAATGTTTGCAATAATTACAGGTCTTATAAAAATAAATGAAGAACCAGGCGGCATTGACCATGCATTAATTTAATAATAACAGATCAAGGAATGAAATCCTTAAACACGCAACGTCCCGCGAAGGGACGTCACAGAAAAAAAATATTCAGAATGGCAATCAATGCAGGCCCTAATTATTGCCAATCATATCAATTTCATCCTGCATTTCAGGTCTTTTAGGATCGGGGCCGTATTCGTTTGGCCCCACATTGCCGTCTGTGAACGCCAATATCAAATTATAGATGGGAATTAAAATGTACCAGCCGCTTTTACCCACATCGTGCATTCTTCTTACACCAACAGCAATGCCGGGAACAATAACTACTAAATCATAAACCGTTGCCAGGAGAGGCATACCTATTGCTGCACACTGTATAATACAGTGTCAGGTACACTATTATATTGAAAAGTACAAAGTACCAGTACTCACTTCTTCTTGCCCTGCCGTTAAATGTAGCATAGTTCTTAAGAACGTTTAAATAATAATTCATAACCTTAGTTTTGGTTTAATTTTCCCTACTCGTTTGGCTTTTCGGAAACGCCCCCGCTTTTACTGTGGATACCGGTTACCATTTTGTTTCAAAAAAGAAGTTACCCTATAGTAACTTTTGTTGCCTAAATATTAATTGAATTTAATTGAGAACGAAAATCTTCGGTCTTTATTTTAGTCATGGCTTTATCATAAATAAATTTCGTTGTTTGAGATTAATAAGACATGCCTTCAATAAATTGTTCTCCCTCCATCACTGATCTCTTGATCAAAAAATAAACTCATCCCTCGCCACATAAAATGAAAAACCTGTGACTAAATGCAGTAACAACCGTGCTTTCATGCGTCAATTGACCAGGATCTGCACAATATTTGTTCAATTTTCCTGTTATTACCCGGTAATAAACGGAACAACAGTTAAAACCATATTTTACTCTATGAAAACAGATTTGAAAAATCTTCCTGCCATTTTGCTACTCGCTTCTGCAATTTTTATGTTGATGCTGTCCTGCAAGAAAGACAACAATTCATCGGCTTCATCTTCCACAGTGAGCAACACTTCCGCAGCTAACATGAGCAGCAACGCCGCAACCGCTGACAATTCGTATGACGACGCCTTCGGTGTTGCACTCCAAACCGGCAATGATAACGGACTTGATATTATGATGCAAAGGACAGGCCATTCAACCGTACCAGTAGGGATCGCGGGCACCTATTATTGCGCCAATGTATCTGTTTCCGGCAGCTCATTTCCCGTAACCGTTACCGTGGATTTCGGCGCAGGATGCAAAAGCGCTGACAGTGTTACCCGGTCGGGCTCCATTACCTATGTGTTTTCCGGTCGGTTGAGTACTCCGGGAACAACCATTACTGCTACATTCAATAATTATATGGTGAATGGACATAAGCTCAACGGGACTTACACCATTGCTAACACAACTACAAACATCAACTCACCCCAATTAACAACTACCGTTAGTAACGGTAATATTGTTTTCCCCGGTGATACTTCCTATTCATTTTCGGGTACAAAAACCATTTCACTTGCGGGCGGCAGCGTAGCAGATGTATCCAGCCTTGTGTTTAATGTTACCGGCCATTACCAGGTCGGCAGTTCGTATGGCGATTCAATTTCGGCGACTATTACAACACCGCTTGAAAAGAAAGTATCCTGCCCTCATATTGACCAGGGAGTTGTTTCTTTTACCTATACGAAAAATACTGCCAGCGTAAACGGTACGCTCGATTATGGAAATGGCACCTGCGATGACCAGGCCCTTATAACTATTGGATCCTTTACAGAAACGATAACTATTAAATAGCTCAACCCATTATTTTTAAATGTTAACGGGCGCTTTGGCGCCCTTTTTGTTTTGAATAGTTACCGACAACACTGTGCAGCCGTAATCTAACGGTAAGCGTAGCCTGAGTTACAATTACGTAACCCTTTAACATCTGCAGGCCATTATTCGTCACGATCTTCTTCAAGATCGTTGTGATCATCGCCGCCGATGCTGTAATAATTATTTTCTTCGTCTTCTTCACCCATGTTCTCATCCGCATCATCCAGTTCTGCTCCGGGAACATCAAGGCCCGCCCCGGAATTCTCTGATTCATCATCTTCAAAATGTTCTTCTTTTTCCTTGCTATAAATATCATCTTCCGCCTTATAAATGGGTAAAGGGAATTTTTCATCTTCAACAGAACGGTCTTTTGATTTTTTCATTTTGCTGCTCATACCTATCACATTTTATGTTTAAAAAAATTGTTCATTTAACCTACATCAAAAACTTTGCCTCATAATCATTTATTATATTTACTTCCATGAATAAAATGGTTACCTGCGTACTGCTTTTGGCGGGCATATCTACACAAATAACGGCCCAAAAGTACTATAACCAAACAGAAGGAGATTTTTATATAAAAGAATTTCCTTTTGAAGACAGCAGTCACAACCTTGCATTGTTAAAGCTGCACTACATTACTCTTGGTAATCCTGTTAAAGACAGTAAAGGCATCGTTACAAATGCTGTTCTTATAATGCACGGCACTGGCAGCAACAGCCGTGGTTTCCTGGGTAAGCAGTTTGGCGGGTTGCTGTTTGGTGCAGGACAACTGCTGGATGCGCACCGCTACTACATCATCCTTCCAGATGATATCGGCCACGGCAAAAGTGGCAAACCAAGCGACAGCCTGCATATGCGGTTTCCAAACTACACCTATGACGATATGGTAAGAGCTGAACATAGGCTGGTTGCTGAACATTTAAAAATCAACCATCTCCGGCTTGTGATGGGCACATCTATGGGCGCCATGCACACGTGGATGTGGGGTTATATGTATCCCGCCTTTATGGATGCACTGTTGCCGCTGGCCAGTTTACCCGTTGCTATCTCCGGCCGTAACAGGATGATGCGAGAGATGGCCATCTATTTGATAGAAAATGATACCGCCTGGCAAAACGGGGAATACAAAACACCGCCAGCGCTCGGACTTAGTGGTGCAGGCAGCAGCCTGTTTTTTATGAACAGCAGTCCTTATCATCTTCAACAACAGGCTCCTACCCGTAATGCCGCAGATTCTTTGGTTCAGAAGCTGGAAAGCGGTTACCAACATATGGACGCTAACGATCTTATTTACCAGCTTCAATCTTCACGTAATTACGATCCTTCGCCATACCTGCGGATAATAAAGGCGCCCTTGTTTGCTATCAACTCCGCTGACGATCAGATAAACCCACCCGAACTGGGTATTATGGAACGTTATATAAAACAAGTTTCCAAGGGAAGATATATCCTAATCCCTTTCAGTCCGCAAACACAGGGGCACGGCACTAACTCTTTGCCTGCGGTTTGGGGTAATTATTTGAAGGACCTGTTAAATACTAAATAGATGTTGGAAAGCTGTTTATCGCGAGCCTGTCGCATATCCTTTTGCGTTAGCTTGGGTTATAATCAACCTGACTTTGCATGAAGGAGGTTAGTTATCGTTTAGCACACGCCGTTAGTGTCGCCTTATTCAAACTGCTTAAGATAATAGTTTGTGAATATATAGCTTGCTGTAGTAATAACGCCGCTGTGTAAATGGTACCAGGGGTTTATGTTCTCGTCATAAGGGTTGCTCAAAATATAAATGGATTGTGCAGGCATATAGCCTTCTGCCATTTTATACACCTTGCTTTTATCCGGCGCAGTTGCCTCATCAATAATTATGCAGGTATGGCCAGGGCTTCCGGGTATAATAATTACAGTTCCCACTGTAAACGAATTAGCCGGATGCAATTCTTTGCAAAGGGATACGGTATTAGCATAGTCAAATACAATGTTTAGATAACTTCTTAATGTGGCATGATTTTTTTCGCAAGCCGATACTCTTATCCACTTTACCGTATTGCCATACACCTTTGGACGCAGGCCGCTGCAATACATATTCCAGGAATAAAACTGGCCGCTGCAAAAGTGAAAACCGATCTCATCATACCGCTTTTGTGCAAATAAATATTCAGAACGCAACCGTATTAAGGCGTCGGCACATTGTTGCAGGTCGGCGCTACCTACATCATAATTAATAATAGCAACGTGCTTGGATTGATTGCCTATTGCCTTACCGGTATAATCCAGGATGGGCACATCTTTTACCGGAAGGTGTTGTAAAAAATATTGCCAGGAATCAACTGCAAAGGTATCGGAAACCAGGTGAGCTTTTATTATCTGCGCCCGGGGCGTGTGTTGCCGGGTGCCATTTTCGCCATTAAAAAACCATGCGCTAATAACTGCTAACAACAGAAGTCTCATGTAAATTTCCAAGTGAGATGATGGAAAATATAATTTCCATAAAAAAGATAACGATCAGACTTAAGAATAAGAAAGGAAACAACTACTTATGACGCATGCAAAGCGCCTGAAGCTACCGGTTTTATTTCAAGCTTTTCACACCATTGCAAAAAACTTTCATAAATATCATCCAGCGTGTTCTTCTGTTCAGGCGTAAGCTGAAATGCTGTAGCGCGGCTTATCGTTCTGACAGGTAATCCTCTTTTCTGCAAAAAATATTTGGCGCTCATCGGGTAAGCGTCATGGATCAAAGGATCCACACGTGTTATTTCAGATTGCAGCCATTCCACTGCTTCCTGTTGTTCCGGATCGTTTGCGTTATCGCACATCCACGTCATGATCTCGGGATAAAAGTTTCCTGAAATAGATGACATTCCTCTAGCCCCGTTTTGCAAACTAAACACCGCATTAGGTGTGTGTGCATCATAAAATTCCAAAACGGTATTATCTTTTATGGCATCAAGTTTCGCTTTTACATTGGAAGTTAAAATAGAGGTGTCTTTATGATAAACAATACGGCCGCTATCCACCAGTTGTTTAAAAATATCTGCAGAAATAATTCTTTTATAAGGTGCGGGGCATTCATACATGCCGAGCGGTATGTTGCCTGTAAGCGAAAACATCTTGTCGAAATTTTGCAGCAGAATTTCATCAGGTTCTTCCACCTTCGCGAAGTGGCCGGTTATCATGATGACGGCATCAACGCCCGCATAATAAATCTTTTTAGTGAATTCGGCTTTATCTTCGAGTGTTAGCCCAAACGAACCGGTTGCAACAATGGGCACCCTTCCTTTTACATATTTTACCACATGCCTCGTAAGTTCCAATCGTTCATCTTCAGAAATACTAAACATCTCGCTGCTAAGGCAGTTGGCAAAAAAACCCTTCACCCCTGCTGCCAGGTAAAAATCAATGAGGGCGCTCACAGCATCAAGGTCAACCTTCGCTTTCAGGTTGAATGGTGTAATCATTACCGGAACAAATTTTTTATCGTCCATATCCTGCTTCATTTATAAGTTATAAAGGTTTGTTTTTTTCGGGTAGCCGTTTCAGTTTGGTCAATAACACGCCGGTTAAAAATATCGTAAGGGTCCCGATTACCACAATCATATTGTTATCGAATGTGCTTTTTAACCAGCTATATTCCACGCTTATTTTATTTGAAAAAGTCATCCACAAAATTACCGCGATTCCAATGAGCCCCGCCGTGATGGCTTCTGCATTTTTTGTTTGCCTGCTGACTAATCCCAGCAAAAATAAACCAAGCATTCCGCCTGCAAAAATTCCCGATAATTCCCACCACACATCGAGAATACTTTTGCTGCCAATCATTGCAAGGCCTGCCGTTACGCCAACCACGCCGAACACAGCGGTGCCCGTGTAAAGTATGGTCATTAATTTTTTTTCAGGAGGATCTTTCTTTATATACTTCTTATAAATATCAACAGCAAATACTGTTGCCGATGCATTCATACACGAACTGATAGAACTCATGGCCGCTGAAAGAATTGCCGCAATAACCAAACCCACCAGGCCGGCGGGCATTTTTGAAACCATAAAATGCGGTAGTACTTTATCGCCAAATGCAGCAGGCGGAAGCGATGCTGCAACACTTGAAATTTGTTCGCTTGTATGATTGTTGCCAAGCTGTTCTGCGGCGGCCTGCAATTTAACAACCGTCGCCATTTCGGGATGCAAATTATAATAGGCAAATAGCGAAGAGCCCAGAATAAAAAACAATAAGGAAACAGGAACATACAGGAATACGCATAACCACACCGACCCGGCTGCTTTCTTTTCGCTGGCTGCCGTATGATACCGCTGAATGTAATTCTGGTCCATCCCGAAATTGTTCAGGTTGATAAAGAACCCATATAAAAGGATCACCCAAAATGACGCAATGGTGAAATCAGGTGTAAAACTTCCAAGACTAAATTTATTATTCTTAATGCCCGTTTCAACAACAGTGCCGATGCCCCCAGGTATACCTTTTATTACGTAAAATAATACGAGCAATGCGCCGAGTGTAAGAATAATTCCCTGCGTAACATCGGTCCATATAATCGCTTCCATGCCGCCCATAACGGTGTAAAGAATTATGCATACACCCATCACGATAATAATAGAAGCCATTGAGAAACCCGTAAGCGCCTGCAGGCTTAATGCAATTCCAAAAAAGATGGTTCCCATCCTGGCGACTTGCGTTAGCAGGAAACACGTTACGGCATAAGTTCTCGCCCAGGGGCCGAATCTTTTTTCAAGATGCGTATACGCAGATACTTCGTGGCCACGCCGGTAAAAAGGAACAAAATATTTTACCGCTACCCATGCTGCCAACGGCATTGACAAACTAAACACAAACGCACTCCAGTTGCTTCCGAATGCTTTGCCCGTTACGCCAAGAAAAGTATTGCTGCTTAAGAACGTGGCGAAGATAGAAATACCAATTGCCCAACCGGGAATTTTGCCTGAGGCAGTTGTAAACTGTTCTGAACTGCGGTTCTTTTTTGAAAAATAAAATCCAATACCCAACGTACCCAGCATGTAGAATACTATAACGGTGAGGTCAATAAAAGGAAGATGGTGCATCGTAATATTCAGCTAAAAAAATAATCTTTATCGCGTTGAAGATACAGTTTAAACTGATTGAATTTAATGCGGACGATTACTTCCTCTAAATTTATATTTGCCGATAATTTTTGGAAGCTACCTTAACCGAATAAGGTAACCATAATCCCTGACTACAATGCTTAAATGAACCGGAATTTGTTATTGCAGTGGTAACCTGTCAGCAACGGCTCTCCCTCAACCTTCCTCTTCTAACTTCTTCTTCAACATTTCCAGTTCATGTTTCCTTGATATATAATTGCGGTGTTCCCTGCCGGCAACATAATTGCTGAATAGAAAAAAGATGAGTGTGGCAACAGCAATCCAAATTGACTTCCCACTTTGCCAAATTCCAAGAAGGGTAAATACCCCGATTGGCAAAATGCTCCACCGGCTCAGTAAAGAAAGGCGTACCTGGTAGGTTGCAATCGAAATTGCATAGTTAAGATCGCCATGTATGGAGCGGTCAAACTGGTTGTTTCTTTTCAGTCTGCGAATCCGGCTAAATAGCAAATACCAGGAAATACCCAGCATCCAGGCCGCTAACAGGTACATAAATATATTTACCTCCCTGCCGGATAAATTCAATGTAAGAACAAAAAATCCTGCTGCCATGTTGACGATGATCAACAGCAACTCACTGGTATTAGTAATATGGTATGCCTGCTTCTTTTTCGAAAGGATGCGATTGTGCAACGCGGTTTCATTAATAGCGTATAGGAGTTCATTGTTCTGTGAATCCCATACTTTTTTCAATTCATCAAATTCCATGGTGATCATATTTTTTTGATTTAGAAATAAGGTATTTTTTTATACGATTAATTTTAACGCCTACATTAGATTCGGAAATACCCAATATATCGGCCATCTCTTTGTAGCTGAAATTATCGAACATCAATAAAGTAACGGAGCGATCAATTTCATTAAGTTTATAAATTTCTTCATAAAGCCACGCCAGTCTTTCATCCATCTGCATCCTGTTTTCCTGCAATACATGCGCTATGTTTTCAAGTGTTTCGGGCTGTGGGTGTCTTCGCTCTTTTTGTATCCATTTAATTGCAGTATTCAGCGATATGCGATACAACCATGTTGTAGCTGAAGATTCCTTCCTGAACTTTGGAATCGAATGCCATACCTGTATGGTGATCTCCTGGAAAAGATCATCCTGGTCCGCAGATGTAAATGCGTAAGCCCTTACCACTTTAAAGATGAGCGCCTTATAATGAAAGAGCCAGTCATTAAAAATATGCTTCTGTTCTGTTGCAGTCACGATGCTGATTGTTTACACCTATTAGTACCATTAAGGGATTAATTTCTTACAAAGAGAAGGGAAATAATTAAAAAATCTTTTATACCATCATTGCGGGTAATAATGATTGTCTGTTCGTTATCAGTTTATTCATTGTAAGTGCCGGTTGCAAAGCAAGAAAATCAATACTAACGGTTACGGTTAAACTGAGAAAGGAAAACGGTTCAGGACCTCGCATTTATAGAATTATAACCTTAGTAGAAATCCATCTTGTTTGGCAGGTTACCTTATTACCTTATTTTATGCTGAATAAGGTAATAAGGTTGAATTATGATATATCGATTTGCTACTAAGGTTTTTGCGTTTATGGTAGAACGTTACTAAAAAGAATTACGAACCTGTTTAAAACCGGTAAATATGGATGAGTAATAAAACTTGCGATTCTTTCGTATGCCCACATCATGCTTCATTGTCTGAACATCGATTCCGGGTGTGCGTGTAACTGCCGCGTGGCCGCCATTGGCCCAAGAAACCAAATTACGTACAGCGACATTTTACGTTGCAGGGTTGCATAATTTATAAACCGGTTAAAAGACTGTAAGGAGGGCTGCTCAGGCAGCCTTTTTTATTTTTAGTTAATTCAATAAAGGTTTTATGCAGCAATTAAAGTATCTGCTTATCTTTTTAAGTATTCGTAAATGCAGTTATTTTGGATGTATTGCCGCAATTGTAATAGTTTTAAGGTACGGCAATGCAGGAGTTACCGGCAAGCATATCGACGACCTTCAAGATGAAACCACTATTTACAGCCCTTTTCGTTTTTCTCTTTGTAAGTTCTTATGGGCAGACACAAAACACCGTTGAGCAAAAGTTACTTAGCCGGTTTGAACGTATTTTGTATTGGCGTGACTTTCAGGGAGACACTAAAAAAATTAGTGTGTATGACTCTTTATTCGATGCTAATGATCAATTTGAAAAAACTCTTTTGAATTTTACTTCCAAAGATCCTTTGACTATCAGTTTTGAATTTAAGAAACTAAGAGACCAAGGTTTATCGATTTCTACTTCTGACGATGGCTTGTTTCGTATTTATTCGTGGGACACCTGGACAGGAGGCACAATGCATTTTCAACAGAACATTTTTCAATATAAATCAGGCGACAAGGTCTTTTCAAAAATAATTCAAGACTCTTTAAGCGAGGAGGATCACTACAGTGTCAACTGGTACATAAAGATTTTTACAATTAAGACATCGATGCAAACATATTATTTAGGGCTTTATGACTGCACATACTCAACAAAGGATGCCTATCAAGGAGTAAAGGCTTTCACTATCAAGGATACTACTTTAAACGATTCATTTAAACTGATTAAGACAGGCAGCGGAATTAAAAATAGTCTTGGGTTTTACTACAACTTCTTTTCAGTAGTGGACAGAAAAGAACGACCTATTATTCTGATTTCTTATGACAAGGAAACAAAGACGTTAAAAATACCGGTTGTGCTTGACGAAGGCAAAGTGACTGACAGATTTATTATTTACAAATTTACAGGAAGATACTTCGAGCGAAAGACATAATGCCATGCCGGTAACAAGGGGTTTGCAGCTATGCTGGCAGAACTGCAAATCCTCATCTTTTGTAACGCTATCAGCAACAGGCCCGGGCAGGACTTTCATTATTGAGCTTTTGTACATATCTTCATCAATAGTTTTTCAACTCGATGGCTATCGGGTGGACTAACGTTGTGGGCTGGACGAAATAAATTTCCAGCACTACTTGTCCCGCTCTGCGGGAGTAGTAAGCCCTAACGTTGCATGAAATTATATTTGAGACCCTACAATGACAGACGACCATACCCAACACGACATAGAAGCCAAACAAACAATTCTTGACAACATTGAAAAATATGGTTGTCACTTAGCATTGCTTGAAGCTGATAACTATTTACCAGGATTTGTTTACTCCATCGGCCTATTTAAAAAATTTGGACAGCCTGAGCTTATTTGCTTTGGCCTAAAGGCAGATGTAATGGCTTCCATACTAAACCATGCTTGCGACTTAATTAAAAATGGTGAGAAGCTTACAACAAACAAACTCTATTCAGGATTTTTAGAAGGTTATAAAATTCAATTTCTACAAGTTGATAAAGACTACTACCCAAACTATGTTGGTTACGGCGGCTGGTTCTATGACATGACTTTTGATTTCCCATTATTGCAACTTGTTTGGCCAGACAAACAACATAATTTTCCATGGGACAAAGACTTTAATCCCGACTGGAAATTCAAACAACCTTTGCTTGACAGAAACACAGATTTTAAATTTTACGAAGAACGAAATTTGGGTGTCTACACCGCAAGTCAAGCTTTCAACGGAGACCCAATTCTATATATATATCATGACACAGACGGTGACTGGCAATTTCACACCAGCTTAGAGCCAAACTTAGATGACGTAAAACTTGTTTGTTTAGAGGAAATCACAAAACTTGACCCAACAATAAATGAGCTATATCATTTGCAGTTTGGTTGGTGGGCATGGCGAGACAGTAAAGATGACGAATGGAAGTACGAAGAACGGGCGGACGAAGAATAACTGCAGTAATAATAATAACTTTTAATTATAAATTTGGCAATGGTTCGGGCAGACAGGAATTCTATTTCTCCACTTGAATAATTGTGCCTCCGTTACTTCCCCTTATCCCTTTTCATCTTCTCATCATATTCTTTTTGTAAATCGCTTAGTTCGGCATCATAGCCTTTACGGTCTATAAAAGCGGCGGGATTGTATGCATCGCCGGGATGATGTTTATCGTGCAGCTTAAACTGGCTGGCATGTGAGGCCAGCCAAATGTCAAAGGAAAGATTTTTCATGGCTCCTAACGTATAGGCATAATCGCTGGCAACCTCCGGGTAGGATGTAATAGAAGCAAACGGCTTGTCTGTAACTATCGTTGGCATGTTGGCAATAAGTACGCGGTAACTTCTTTGATCATCTTTTACGGTAAACAAAAAACTACACGAGCCTTGTGTGTGGCCGGGATGATGCAACATCACCAGTTGCATGTTACCCAGTTGAATGGTATCACGGTTATGCAATAAGCGGTCGGGCTTTACCGGTTGGTAAACACTGCCATGCCCGCCCAGCGCATAATCGGAGTTACCTCCCGTTGCCAGCACATCAGCTTCTTTTTCCTCCACCATTAGTTTTGCGCCGGTCGCTTTTTTTATGGCGGCCATAGCACCCATATGGTCGTAGTGCGCCTGGGTTGTTAAGAGTATTTTCGTATCTGCAAAGTTGAAGCCGAGTGTTTGAATGTTATTTTTTATTTGAGAGAAAGAATTTGCAAGCCCGGTATTGATCAATATATTTCCCTGTGTAGTTGTAATGAGATAGCACGCAAGGTCATAGGTACCCACATAATACAGGTTGCCTGCTATCCTGAATGGTGGATACGGTGTTGACCATTCGGCATTGGTTACTTTGGGTTCTTTTACTGCTTGCGCCTTTGCCGATAAAATCAAGAATAAGAAGATAACAGACAGCATAATATATTGCGCCGAACATTTAGGCATAGATTTATTGTTGAATTGCATGAATGTTCAAATATATCATCTTTATAACTTTCTCAATTGTGCTCAATTGATAAATTGGTAACGATAAATCTCATGCAGTTAGTTCCGTTCCTATTTTTTTTTGCACATCATCCAATATCAACACCCAATCGTGGTCATAGGCCGTTAAGAGCGGTAAAAAGAAACAATGTATTATTTTTAAACAATGGTTAAGCGCTTGCCTTTTATTGCTGCACTATTATTTTCACTGGCAACTTCTGCCCAAATGCAGCCACTTAAAATTTCTGCATCCGGAAGATATTTTATCACCGCGGACGGTAAACCATTTTTTTGGCTGGGCGATACGGGCTGGCTGTTGTTTCTTAAATGCACACGGGAAGATGCAGTCGAATATTTAGACACAAGAAAAGCGCAAGGCTTTAATGTGATACAGGTTATGGTGGTGCATGAACTTAAGGAAGATAAAAACGTTTATGGAGATTCAGCATTCATCAACCACGATGCATCTGCACCAAAAGTATCAACAGGAAATAATTTTGCAAAGAAGGGAGAATACGACTACTGGGATCATGTGGTGTTTATTATTGATGAAGCGGCTAAACGCAATATGTATGTAGCGATGGTGCCGGTGTGGGGCAGTAATATCAAAAGTAAATTGGTTAATGAAAAGCAGGCTGCCGCCTATGCTAACTTCTTAGCGGAAAGATTTAAGCATAAAACCAACATCATCTGGATAAACGGTGGTGATATAAAAGGTACGGATGGTTATGAAATATGGAACACCATCGGCAACACATTGCATCGAAAAGATCCCGGGCATTTAATCGGCTTTCATCCACGAGGCAGGTATTCCTCTTCAGCCTGGTTCCAAAATAAACAGTGGCTTGCCTTTAATATGGTACAAAGTGGCCATAAAGATTATCGGCAGGATACTGTAGCCAGCGACCTCTTTCATTTTTGCGAAGACAACTGGCGTTACATAAGCATGATTATGCATTGAAGCCTGTAAAACCTACGTTCGATGCAGAGCCTTCTTATGAAAATATTCCGCATGGCTTGCATGACAGTTTGGAAACCCATTGGACTGCCGCTGATGCACGTCGCTATGCCTACTGGAGCGTATTTGCCGGCGGCGCAGGATTTACTTATGGTGAAAATTCCGTTATTCAATTTCATGTTTTAAATGAACCCGGCAACTATGGTGTAACGCATGATTGGAGAAAAGGTATGTCATCGCCCGGGGCAACACAAATGCAGTTTCTTGAAAAATTAATGCTCTCCAAAAATTATTTGTCGCGAATTCCTGATCAAAGCTTAATCAATAACCAGGGTGAAAAATATAATTACCTCGCAGCCACGAGGGGTAACGATTATGCTTTTATTTATACATGGACAGGCAGAAAGATATCGGCCAACCTTGGAAAATGTCCAGGCAATAAAATCAAGTGCAGTTGGTATAATCCCCGCAATGGTCAATACCAGTTAATTGGAACCATTGCTAATAAGGGCACGAAAACATTCGATCCGCCAGGTGGAGAAAAGATGGTAATGATTGGGTGCTGATAATAGAATCAGTGAAGTAAAATACAATATAATTTTGGTTGGTATTATTTAAGTTTTATCTCCTACTGTTGGTTTTGTTGGTCAAAATTTTATCAGCTTGACGGAACGTCAAAATCACTGGCGGGAAAAGTCATGGTCGAGTTGGCTTCCACGAGCTTTACATTAGCGGTCCCCTGGCCGTGATAGGTTTGGATTATCTTTACCGGCCCACCCCACTGAAATATATTTCCATCAACGAACATTTGCTGAAGACCCGGGCTGATGTTGTTGAGTATGTTGAGTAGTTTCAAATAGCCAGGCACTTTCGTACTCACCCAATAATCTTCGGCCCCCTCCTCCGAATTATTGATACCCTGCAGGTGTGTGCAGGAAAAGGAGTCTATAAGATCAGTGCCTACAACCTTCAGGTTTGATCCGCCTCCGGATGATCCGCAACAACTATTAACGATGGACTTGTGAGTAAGAAAATTATAGATGACAGTTTTTAGCGGATCAGAAAATTTATAAAACAAGGCCACATGCGACATCACATTACTTCCCTGTTCAAAAACAACATCGTATCGCACACCAACTGAAGAATCTATTTCAACATGAATGCCGATATCCAGGCTCATCATTCCACTTATGTTTCCTGTATACACAAGGAGCACCCCATTTCCATCCGTATTATTTTTTTTTGTACGATCAGGCGATATAACGCCTGCTGAGCAAAGAACCACCGGCAACAGCAACAGGAAAATTTTTAAACGTTTCATTAGTTATAATTTAAAGAAAATATTACACTAAGCTATTTACCAATTTGTCTTTATCAAATTGATATTGCGTAACCGGCTAAGTACACTTTATAACCGGAATAAATAAGCGGGTAGCCAATCATTCGTACCGCAGGTGACTGTTATTTATTGCAAATTCAATACCTTGGCAAAATATTTTATTGAAAAATTATTTATTAACTCCAAAATTTATAAACGTGAAGTTTAATTTTAGCTTAATTGCCGTTATAACGGTAATGGTATGTACAACAGGTTGTGTAAGTACAAAAAAGTTTGATGCGCTGTATGCAAACTATAACAAATTACAGGACAGAAACAGCGAACTCACCCGCGAAGGTGAAGAGTGTAAGTCAAATTTAGATAGGGCTACGGTTCGAATGTCCAGCCTGCAGGAACAGATAAATGCGGAACGCGAGCATGAGAAGGCGCTACAGTCAGCGTTAGATAAATGCCTTACTTCTGCGAGCCAGGGCAATGTTAATGTTTCTAAACTGGTAGATGAAATCAATTCATCTAACAAATACATACAGGAACTGATAGCATCGAAAAGCAAAAGCGATTCGCTCAATATGGTACTCACTAATAACCTTACAAGGTCGCTTAGCAAAGAAGAAATGCAGGATGTGGATGTGAAAGTTTTGAAAGGTGTTGTGTATATTTCTCTTTCAGATAATATGCTCTACAAATCCGGCAGCTATGAAATTTCAGATAAGGCCGGAGCTACTTTATCAAAAATTGCAAAAATTATTACCGATTACAAAGATTATGATGTGTTGATAGAAGGCAACACAGACAGTGTGCCTATCTCAAAACCCAATATTCGGAATAACTGGGATCTGAGTGCGCTGCGGGCATCCTCAGTAGTGCAGTCGTTGCAAAATAATTATGGTGTGGATCCGCAACGCCTTACAGCCGGTGGCCGTGGCCAATACAACCCTGTTACCAGCAACGATACTCCTGATGGCAGAACCAGGAACAGGCGTACCGAGATCATTATTACGCCCAAACTTAACCAGTTCATGGATTTGATCGGCAAAGGAAACGCATCTGATTCTACAGGCACACATTGATCGATACGAATTGATATTTTATTTCAGCGACGTCCTCTTTTTGGGGACGTTGTTTTTTATTCATCAATCGTGCAGAAAAAAATAAGATCGACTTGCATAAAATTGATACAAAAAAAATTGAACATCCCAGGCAAAACAAAACTACCGGTAAACAATAGACGAAGATAACGCTGCAATTGATAGAAGCACGCTATGGGAAAAGTGCGTCGGTTGCCTTATACGAAAGTTACCATTTTCAATTTCTGTATTGTTGGTAACTTTATCAAAAATTACTGAACGCACATGGTGTCGGGTCTATTGATAGAAATTGTCCACCAGGGGCAGCAGTTACACACTCAAACAAATTAATATGAAAACATTTTTTTTATCTGAGTTGTTGCATTTTGTTATTGTCAATAATGCAAAAAACACGTTGATCAGGCTATTTACTTTAAGTCTTTCTTTGATACCGTTGGTTTTCTTCGCTGCTGACTCTTCGGCTCAGCAGCATTCTTTACTGGCGCTTTCAAAAGGCGATCACACACTGGCAATTGTTGATCCGGCTACTTTAAAAGTTATGGCTAAAGTGCCCGTTGGCACCGATCCGCATGAAGTGATTGCATCTGCCGATGGAAAAACAGCTTACGTTTCTATTTATGGCGGTGGCAGTTTACATGAGATTAATGTAATTGACCTTGTTGCAAAAAAGCCTTTGTACAATATTGATACAAGGCCCTTCCTTGGTCCACATGGGCTGACGTTCGTTGGTGGCAAGTTATGGTTTACTGTCGAAGCCACTAAAACAGTCGGGCGCTATGATCCTGCTACAAAAAAAATAGATTGGTGCATGGGTACCGGCCAGGATCGCACTCACATGATCTATGTAACGCCTAGTGAAAAAAAAGTTTATACAACGAATGTCAGCTCCGGAACAGTTAGCATACTAACGGATACATTATTTGCTCCGCCATCGGGTCCCTTGCAACAACCACCTGGTGCCGGAGGGTCAGGGCCAAAGGGACCACCGCCCGGTTTTGGACCGCACAGGCAATGGATACAAACACTTATACCAGTTTCGAAAGGTTCCGAAGGATTTGATGTGACGCCTGATGGTAAAGAGTTATGGACTGCATCAGCAGATGACGGAACCATTGCTGTCATCGATCTTGCAACCATGAAAATTGCAACAACTATCGATGCAAAAGTATTGGGAGCAAACAGGTTGCAGTTTACACCGGATGGTAAGATGGCGTTAGTATCAAGCCTTAGAAACGGAGACCTGAGTGTTTTTGATGTTGCGTCTCATAAAGAAATAAAGAAGATAAATTTAGGGCATGGAGGGGCAGGTATACTTGTGGAACCGGGTGGAGCAAGAGCATTTGTGGGATGTACGCCGGACAATTATGTTGCCGTGGTTGATCTTAAAACTCTGGAAGTGACCAACCATATTGATGTGGGCGGCGGGCCTGATGGTCTTGCATGGGCAATAAGGAACTAATGATCGAATCATAAAATACTTTATAAAAATATAAGAAGATGAAAGCATTTTTGGGAACAGGACTGTTGGGAAGTGGCTTCGTAAGAGCCATGATTAGCAAAGGAGAACAGGTGCAGGTATGGAACCGCACTTTCTCCAAAGCAAAAGAATTGGAACAATACGGTGCAAAAGCATTTGAAGATATTGCGGAGGCAGTGAGCAATGCAGATGTTATTCACCTTGCATTAAAAGACGATGCCACAGTAGATGAAGCATTAAAGAATGCTGAAGCCGGTCTTAAACAAGGAGCCATCATTGTAGATCATACAACTACATTGGTAGAAGGAGCCCTACGAAGAACAAAAGAATGGGGAAGCAAAGGTTTTTTATACCAACATGCCCCGGTATTTATGGGGCCGCAAAATGCGCTGGAAAGTACGGGCTTTATGTTAGTGTCGGGCGACCAAAAACTTATAAAAACTCTCGAACCCCAATTGTCTTCCATTACGGGAAAGTTGATCAACTTTGGTGACGAAGTTGGCAAGGCCGCTGCGATGAAGCTGACCGGAAACCTTTTCCTGGTAGCTTTTACAGCGGGTATTGCCGATACACTTGCGTTCGCACATGGAATGCATATTTCCAGCAATGAATTGTTGCAACTATTCAGTGAATGGAATCCCGGAAACGCCTTGCAAGGCCGCATTAAGCGCATGACTGCTGATGATTTCAGCCAAGCTTCATGGAGGCTCGATATGGCAAGAAAGGATACCGGGCTTTTTATAGAAGAGGCCTCAAATAATAACGTAACGCTAAACGTAATTCCTGCGGTTGCAAACCTGATGGATGAATGGATTCAAAAAGGACACGGGCAGGATGACTGGGCCATTATTGGAAAGGTGGAAACATGAAGGAATTATTCCCGGTATTTCTAAACAATGGTGCAATGAAAATTAAATTGATAGCGATATTTTTTGCAATAGTTTCTTTTCTTTCTGCAACTGCTCAGCAAAAAATTCCCGTTTTTATTTCAGGAAAAGAAGGCCATAAAAGTTACCGTATTCCGGCTATCATCAAATTGCCCAACAATGATCTGCTGGCATTTTGCGAAGGCCGTGTACATGGGTCGGGCGACTTTGGCGATATTGATATAGTAATGAAGCGAAGTAGGGACCATGGCAAAACGTGGGGACCTTTGAAAACTATTGTAGACACTGATAGCCTGCAAGCAGGTAACCCGGCGCCGGTAGTAGATCTAACGGACACGGCGTACCCGAAAGGAAGAATCTTTCTTTTTTATAATACTGGCAACAAACCCGAAGGAGACATCAGGAGAGGTAAGGGGATAAGAGAAGCCTGGTACAAAACTTCTGTTGATGGAGGTGATACCTGGAGCGAACCTGTGAATATTACAACACAGGTTCACCGGCCTAAGCAACCACTTATAAACCCCGCTTATAATTTCTGGGAAGACTGGAGAAGCTATGCGAATACACCGGGCCATGCACTTCAGTTGTTAACCGGAAAATACAAAGGAAGGATTTATGTCGCGGCCAATCATTCTGAAGGAGAACCGAAAAAAAATTTTGAAGATTACTTTGCTCACGGATATTATACTGATGACCACGGCAAGACATTTCATTTAAGTAAAACTATAAATTTACCCGGCGGGAATGAGTCAACAGCCGCTGAAATTTCGAACAACGGCTTAATATTAAATGCAAGAAATCAGCGGGGAGATGTAAAGGCAAGAATAGTTGCGAGTAGCTATAATGGCGGGGAAACATGGAGCAGTATTTCATTTGATAAACATTTACCCGACCCGGTTTGTGAAGGAAGTATAATGAACATTGGCACTATAAACGGAAAAGAAGTGCTTGCATTTTGCAATGCTGCAGACACAGTGAACAGAAACCACCTGACGCTTCGCATTAGTTTTGATGAAGGAATCACCTGGAAGAAAAATATTTTAATTGATAAAAGTGATGGTAATAATAAAAAAGATTTCACCGCATATTCCGATATTGTGAAACTAAATAAAAATGAAATCGGGGTGTTGTATGAAAGAGACGGATATTCGCAAATTGTATTCACCAATATCAATTGGAAAAAACATAAATAAATAACTTGTGTTGAATAAAATTCTCTTCTTTTGTTACTGCATTGCTCTCCTTCACCAAAGTAAAAAGTATTCAATAACTATTTTTAGAAAGTATTATGAAGTTTAATTATTTCCTTTTGTTGAATTTTATCAGTGTGATGAGTATGGCGCAGTCAAAGATATCCATCATACCACAACCGGTTAGTATAATACAGAGCGATGGAAATTTTTCAATCGATCCTAGTACTTCCATTAAGTTCGATAAGAATAATAAAGAACTTTATGCTGCGGCGGTCTTTTTATCATCGTCGCTCAAAAATATCAGCGGCTATGCATTACCGTTAAATGCTTCAAGGGGGAATTTCATCACGCTATCAATTAAGAAAACGCCCACTATTGGTGATGAAGGATACCTCCTTAACGTTTCTCCTTCTTCTATTTCCGTAACCGCAAATACAAAAGCAGGCATTATATATGGGTTGGAATCTCTTTTTCAAACTTTACCCCAGATCCGCACCAATGCTGCATTAATAGTGCCTTGCATGAGTATAACTGATTATCCGCGATTTAAATGGAGAGGGATGCACCTGGATGTAAGCCGACATTTCTTTTCGCCCGCAATGATTAAAGAATATATTGACCTGTTGGCAGCCTATAAAATGAATTCGTTTCACTGGCATTTGTGCGATGACCCGGGGTGGAGACTCGAAATTAAAAAATATCCATTACTAACTAAGGTAGGCGCATGGCGTGCCGAACGGCCCGGCAAAACGTGGAGCGAAAGTGAGCCAACGCAGGCAGGTGAAGCAACTAACTACGGCGGATACTATACCCAGGAGCAGGTAAAGGAACTGGTTGCGTATGCGCAGGAAAGAAACGTAACTATCATTCCCGAAATAGAAATGCCCGGCCATTCGGCGGCGGCACTCGCAGCATACCCCAACTTATCGTGTACGCAACAACCGCAGCGTACCAATACCGGTGGAGTTTATCCCCCGGATATACAAACCAATTATTGTGTAGGCAATGACAGCGTTTTTATTTTTTTAGAAGATGTATTAACTGAAGTAATGAAATTATTTCCTTCCAAATACATCCATGTTGGCGGTGACGAAGTAGATAAAACTTCGTGGAAGAACTGTCCTAAATGCCAGGCGTTAAAAAAGAAACTGGGATTAAAAGACGAAGACGAATTACAGAGTTATTTTATTCAAAGAATTGAGAAATTTTTAATAGCGCATCATAGAAAATTAATTGGCTGGGATGAAATCCTTGAAGGCGGCCTGGCACCTGAGGCTACCGTTATGAGCTGGCGCGGAGAATCAGGTGGCATAAAGGCTGCGCAGATGCATCATGATGTTGTGATGACGCCAGGAACACCACTCTATTTTGATCATTACCAGGCAGGACCAGAAGGAGAACCTGCGGCTATTGGCGGATTTAATTCTTTAAAAATGGTATACGACTACGACCCTATACCAAAGGAATTAACTCCTGTAGAGGCAAAGTATGTGTTGGGAGCGCAGGCCAATGTATGGACAGAATTTATACCAACCGTATCGCAATTGGAATATATGGTATTGCCGAGAATGCTTGCCTTAGCTGAAACAGACTGGACACCAATGAGTGCTAAAAACTGGGATAGTTTTTATCAAAGGTTGCAATATCATTTGAAAGGATTTGGACAAAAGGGCTTTAACTACAGTCCTGGCAATTTTACTGTTTCCATACAACCCATTTCACAAAACGGAAAATTATCTGTAGCGCTGTTAACTGAAATTCCTGTTGCCGAAATACATTACACGGTTGACGGTAGTGAACCGAATGCAAACAGTCCGATTTACAACTACCCTATACCGGTAGATTCATCCTTCACCATAAAAGCGATAACGGTAGTGAACGGAAATGTGATGTCGGCCAGACCTGCGGAGCAGAAGTTCGTAATGCATAAAGCCGTTGGTCTAAATGTAACCTACGTAAATCAGCCAGCCAATTCGTACATGGCGGGCGGACCAAACGCATTAACAGATGGTGTACGAGGGACTCTTGTACCCGGTAAGAACTGGCATGGATTTGAAGGTGAAGATTTGGTGGCAACTATTGATTTCAAGAGAGAAACGATGATTCACCAACTTTCATTAGGATGTTTGCAAGACTATGGCTCCTGGATTTTTATGCCGCAATTTGTGAAGTTTGAAACATCTGCAGATGGAATAAATTTTACTGAAGCCGGTACCGTAAAAAATACTATTCCTGTTGACGACAGGAATGCCGCTGTCAAAGATTTTACTGTTGATTTCCCTGCTAAAAATATAAGGTACGTAAGAGTAACTGCCAAAAATGTAGGAACATGTCCCGCGGGTCATCCCGGGGTGGGGCAACCCGCATGGCTATTCGCAGACGAAATGGTTGCAGAGTAAATAATATTGTGTAGCAAAAAATATTGTGCAGATCAATTTAAATTATAACGATGAACAAAAGAATCTTTATTGCTCTCGCTTGCGTAATAAGTTTTCAATTTTCTTTTTCACAAAATTCAATTGAGTATAAAACATGGAACCCTGCTAATGATAGCATGCAGGTGTTGGAAGGACAGGCATGGCCACACGAAGTAAAAGATTTTTATGATCGCTTGCCGGCAAGGGCTGAAAAATCAGTACGGGAGGCGGTTTGGAATCTATCGAAAAACAGCGCCGGTTTGCAAATGCGCTTTCAAACCAATGCAAGCGAAATCATAATAAAATACCAGGTAACGGGATCATTGCAAATGCCCCACATGCCCGCCACCGGCGTAAGCGGTATCGATTTGTATTCGAAAACAATTGATGGAGGTTGGCTTTGGGCCGCGGGCAGATATTCATTCGGAGACACGATCACTTATCATTTCAAAAATCTTTTACCCAATGATCAGCACGTTAATAACCGGGAATACACTTTGTATCTTCCCTTGTATAATTCGGTAAAATGGATGGAGATAACAGTTTCAAAAGAGGCCATGTTTAAACCGTTACCCGTTCGCACCGATAAACCAATTGTAGTGTATGGAACATCGATTGCGCAAGGCGGTTGCGCTTCCAGACCCGGACTTGCATGGACCAATATTCTGGGAAGAAAATTGGATAGGCCGGTTATCAACCTGGCGTTTTCAGGTAATGGAAGATTGGAAAAAGAAATGATTGACCTGTTGTCAGAAATTGATGCAAAAATGTATGTGCTGGATTGTTTACCCAATCTTACTTCTCCCGACTATTATGCAACAGGAGAATTGCAGAAAAGACTTGTTGCGTCAATTACTGAATTGCAAAACAAGAAACCCTACATTCCGATTCTTCTCACAGACCATGATGGATATACAGATGGAGATATAAACCCGGCGAGAAAAAATGAGTATGTTTCAACCAACAACGTTTTCATTCACACTTTTGATTCATTGGTTACCGCAGGCATAAAGAATATATACCGTTTGTCTAAAGACGCAATTGGCCAGGATATAGAATCGACCGTAGATGGCACGCATCCCAATGATATCGGCATGATGCATTACGCCGACGCATACTCGAAAGAAATAAAAACTATTTTAAAAGAGGATGAAGGAACTATTTCCACTACTATTCCCGTTACTCAACGTCGCGATGCTGCGACGTACGATTGGGAAAGGAGACACAATCAGGTAATACAGTACAATAAACTACATCCGCCAAAGCTCATTTTAATAGGCAATTCCATAACTCATTTTTGGGGAGGTCCACCCGCCGAAGCAAGACACAGCGGTACTGATTCATGGGAAAAATATTTTTCTCCGCGGATAACGACTAACATGGGCTTTGGATGGGATAGAATCGAAAATGTTTTATGGCGTATATATCATGGCGAACTGGATAGTATTTCTCCAAAGCACATTGTGCTGATGATCGGCACCAACAACCTACAGTTAAACACCAACGATGAAATAGCAGCGGGATTAAAGTTTTTAATTAAGGAGATAAAAATAAAACAACCCAACGCCGGTATACTGTTAATGGGTATTTTTCCACGACGGGATATGGAAGAAAGAATTGTACAGTTGAATAAACTGGTGGCTAACGTAGCGGCACAAACGAAAGTAACTTATGCCGATGCACGGAATCTTTTTATAAAGAAAGAGGGCAAAATTGATGAGTCTCTTTTTTTAGATGGATTACATCCTAATGCCGTTGGTTATGAAAAGCTGGGTGCGTTTATTGTTGCCCGCCTGGATAAGATGAAATAAAATTGAGAGCTCTCACATACATATTCTGAATAACATATACAATAATCACTCATAAAAATTAATAATGAAATCAAAATTATTCTTCTGCTTAGCCATCCCGGCGCTGGCCTTTATTTCCTGTGGTTCATCCAAAAATGCAATGTCAAATCAATTATCAAAAAAAGAAAAAAAACAGGGATACACTTTATTATTTGACGGAAAAACAATGGATCAGTGGACAGGCAATATTCAAAGTTATATTCCTGAAAATGGCACAATAACTATCCATCCTGAAAAAGGTAGTGGAGGAAATATTTATACTAAAGAAGAATACAGCGATTTTGATTTCCGTTTTGAATTTAAACTTACACCGGGAGCTAATAATGGTATCGGCATAAGAGCACCTCTGGAAGGTGACGCCGCATACGTGGGTATGGAAATACAGGTGCTCGATAATACCGCGGCTGAGTACAAAGATCTCCATCCTTATCAATATCATGGTTCAATATATGGCGTAGTGCCTGCAAAGACTGGTTATTTAAAACCGGTAGGCGAATGGAATTACGAAGAGATCATTGCAAAGGGACCAAAAATAAAAGTGATATTAAATGGCACAGTCATCACCGACGCTGACATCACCGAAGCCCGCGAAAAAGGAACATTGGATGGCAAAGAGCATCCGGGTCTGAAGCGCGACAAAGGACATATCGGTTTTTTAGGACACGGGTCTGTTGTTGAATTTAGAAATATCAGGGTGAAAGATTTATCAAAATAATTACAAACTCTTCTTTGCAACTACTTCACTCAACCAAATACTGCGATTACTTCTGGTATTTCTCATCGCTAACCTTCTCCATCCAGTCAACTACTTTACCATCGAGGCTTTCCTGGATGGCGATGTGCGTCATACCGGTCGTTGCAGTAGCGCCGTGCCAGTGCTTTTCACCAGGTGCAAATAAAACTACATCGCCGGGATGGATCTGTTCAACAGGTCCGCCTTGCCGTTGCACCCACCCGCAACCAAAGGTTACAATTAGCGTTTGTCCCAAGGGGTGAGTGTGCCAGGCAGTTCTTGCGCCGGGCTCAAACGTAACACTGGCGGCGGCCACACGTGCAGGGGCCTCTCTTTGAAACAAGGGGTCGATGCGCACTTCCCCGGTAAACCAATCGGCCGGTCCTTTACCGGAAGGTTGTGAACCAATTCTTTTGATTTCCATATTATTTATTTTTATTGAATTCTAAAATTATTACCCAGGTTAATCATAAAGCCATCATCCTTTGAGGATTTCACAAGGTACTCACCATTTCAACATCTTCTTCTTCCACTGCGTTTATTCCAGCCCGGTAGATGATCAGTTTACGCCCCAAAAAGAAGCTGGCAAATGCTGCAGTAGCACAGCACGCCATCACAACAGCCATAGGAACCCGCGTGCCATTTTGTAAAATACTTACCAGCGCTGATACACCCGCGCCAATACCCATCTGGATAGCCCCCATCAGTGCTGAGGCGCTACCGGCAGTATGCGGGAACGGCGCTAAAGAAAGTGCCGAAGCATTAGGAAAGATGAAACCCTGTCCACCTAAGAAAAGGAAGATGAGAAAGATAGTGCTGTACAGATCGCCCCAGCCGAAATAGCTCATGACAGCCAGCATAATGCCAACAATGCTTTGGCAAAGGGTTGCTATTTTAATAACCTGCTCACTGGAATATTTTCGCAATGCCAGGTTATTTAGCTGTGCCGACCCGATAACTCCCATCGCTATCACGGAAAATATCCACCCGTATTGTTTTTCATTCACTTTAAAAATTTCCATAAATACATAAGGCGATCCGCTGATATATGCATATAGCCCTGCGTAAGCAATCGCTCCTGTTAGCGTATAGGTGTAAAACTGAGGATGCTTTATAATCCCTGTGAAGTTTTTAATTATGGCGCCGGCCTTTAATGAAAAATCAGGATCGGGCTTCTTACTTTCTGGCAGTAAAAAATATACGCCGGCAATGATGGCGATATCAATGCCAATAAGTATGAAAAATACATAACGCCATCCAAACAGGGAAGTAACATAACCACCAAGCGTAGGTGCAATTATGGGTGACACAGCCACTACCAGCATGAGCATGGAAAATATTTTGGCATTTTCCTTTACTTCAAACAAATCCCTTACAACAGCCCGTGCTGCCACCATACCTGCACAACCTCCCAATGCCTGCAGCAGCCTGAATATGATTAATGAATTTACCGAACTCGCCATGGCACAACCAATTGAGGCGAGAAGATATATACTCAATCCCACATACATCGGCTTCTTTCTACCATACCTTTCCAGCAGAGGACCGTACAATAACTGCCCGGCAGAAATTCCAATAAAAAAACTGGAGAGCGAAAGCATTACCTGCGATACAGATGTGTGCAAAGTTTTTGCTATATCCGGAAACGCAGGCAGGTACATATCAATAGAAAAAGGACCTATGGCTGTAAGCAGGCCCAGGATAACGATGAGGAAGAATTTATTATTTGAATTATTGACAGGCATTTGGCTTAAAAGTGTTAAAGGTATTTTATAAAGCGCAACGCTAATGCTATGCGTTTGATGACGACTTATTTGTTATCGTTAATTTTACAGCAACACCAGGCATATGGAACAAAATAAAAAAATAGCAGAGCCCGATAATACAGCAGTAAGAACTGCTTTATGGAGAGCACTGCACGTTCAGGTTGATGCAATACCTCATATACTTGAAGATGAAGCAGGGTTAAAATTGATAGCTCCGCCCGATGACTGGCAGCAACGTCCTGATATGAAATTTACTAAACGTCTTCGGGCATCTGTTGTGGCCCGTGCCCGTTTTATTGAGGATTTAATTATTGAGCAAAGCAAACAAGGAATTACTCAATATGTTATTCTGGGTGCAGGTCTTGACACGTTTGCTCAACGCAGACCAGACATTGCTTCCAAACTCCTGGTATATGAAATTGACCAACCGGATACGCAAACCTGGAAACAACAACGATTAATGGAACTTGGTTTCGGTGTTCCGGAATGGCTACATTTTGTTTCCGTCAATTTTGAAATTTCATCCTGGTGGGAACAATTATTAAAAGCAGGATTTGATATCAGCAAACAAACTGTTGTTTCCTGCACAGGGGTTAGTTTGTATCTTACAAAAGATGCCATTATTTCTACGCTAAAGCAAATTGCCACACTCGCTCCGGGTTCAACACTTGCCATGACATTTTATTTACCAATTGAATTACTTGATGAAGAAGACAGGCCTTTGCAACTAATAGCAGCGAAAGGCGCCCGCGAAGCAGGAACTCCGTTTGTGAGTTTTTTTACACCAAACGAAATATTGGCTTTAGCAAGTGAAGCAGGTTTTAAGGAAGCAACAACTATATCAACAAAAGACATGGAAGAGCTTTATTTTAGAGACAGAACTGACCAACTCTTACCGGCCAGTGGAGAAGTATTTCTGGTAGCAACAACGTAGATAACAAAATTTAATTAACATAACGACATAGTGTACACGCAATTCGTCAAGCTAAAACAACCGAATGATAACAGGTAAAGCATTTGCAGAAATGGCCCTTTCATTTCCCGGCACAAGGCAAAAACCTCATTTCGATAGAATTGGGTTTAATGTCATTGGTAAAAGAATGTTTGCAACTTACCTGTCTGCAAATAATACCGCAAACATATTCCTGACTCCTAAAGAACAAGCAATCTTCTGTAAAATGGATGCCATAAACATTTACCCGGTTCCAAACAAATGGGGCGAAAAAGGAGCTACTACATTTGAGTTGAACAAAGTGGCAAAAGAATTTGTGCACGAGGCTCTTTTGTCGGCTTATAACGAGGTGCTAAAGAAAAAGAACTAGCTGGCTCAAGTTTGGGATAATTGAACGCGTTGCCAACTGAGAAAGAACATTGTTTCTGAATTAATCTTTATTTGGTTAATCGTATCCTGTATTCGTAATTTGAATAAATTTTTGATGATGTTAAAGACGGCCTTTTCGTTTATAATTTTAATTTTTATTTCATCATGCAATTCCCCAAAGCACCTGGCACTTCCTCCACGGGCTGCCACTGCAGAAACGGGAAGTGAATTTTATAAGAGTGTTTTTACTGCCGACAGGACACAAAGAGAGGATACGGCAAAGAATGAAATTCTCCAGGGTAATGTGCCTTCCTTTTTAAGAAAATTTGTGAAAATAAAAACATCTATAATTACTGCCGAAGGAAAAAAGATAGCGGCCATTTATTTCGTGCTGCCTGATTATTTATCTATTGGTTCTGATAAGGATTTCGCAAGAATTCCTTTAACTCCCATGACAGCCCAAATGATTGCCGACAGCCTGCATTGTTTCTTACCAACAAGAAAAATAGTGAACGACATTTATAAAACTGCCAAAGTAAAACTGGAGCCGGTGCCGATGTATGCATTTCGCGACAGCGCCGTTACGATGTACCAGCACAACCTCATTATTGAAGGCCAGCGAAGATTAAGGAAAGGATTGATAGCTGGCATAAAAAAAGATGTGGTGATAAGCGGCAAAATTTCAAGAGACCCTAAACCGAATCGCGTGGCTATTTATGGCTGGCACAAAATGGATGGCATACCTATTCAGCCTTTGTACACCGGGCACGTAAACTGGTACGTGGATTACAGCCATGGAATACGCCTGGTTTACAGAACCATCAATGTAAATAAAAAACCTATGGATTATATTGAAGTATTAAAAGATACAACCTTACGGAGACTGCTATGCGATGAAGATGATTGTGATTTTTACAGGTATTAAACTGTCACTTCCTTAAAACCAGGTTGGCTCTTGCGTGAAACGATTTGTCTTGCAATATGCAATCGTTAAAATTTAAATTCTCCAAATTGTTATTGTTTGCATAATCATCACGTTTCGCGTGGGCATGGGACGTATTGAAATTATATCAGCGCCAAATCGGCCTACAATTTTTTCAATTCTTATAAGACTGTACGGATTATTATAAAACTAAAACAGGTGATCCGTTTCCGGGTCACCTGCTAATTTTATTTATTTAACGACATCATCAAAGCTTCAGGCTAAATCAAAGCGATCAAGATTCATCACTTTCGTCCATGCCGCTGCAAAATCTTTTACAAACTTCTTTTGAGAATCCGAACATCCATATACTTCGGCAAGTGCACGAAGCTCTGAGTTGGAACCGGAGATAAGATCTGCACGGGTACCCGTCCACTTCACTTTTCCTGTTTTACGATCACGACCTTCAAATACTTCGGCATCCTCTGAAACGGTCTTCCATGTGGTACCCATATCCAGCAGATTTACGAAGAAGTCGTTTGTCAATTGCCCGGGGCGCTTAGTGAAGACACCAAGTTGTGAATGATCGAAGTTAGTATCAAGAACCCGCATACCACCAACGAGCACAGTCATCTCCGGCGGGGTGAGCGTTAATAGTTGCGCTTTATCCACCAGCATTTCTTCTGTCTTAACAGGGTATTTTGTTCTCACATAATTGCGAAAGCCATCCGCTGTTGGCTCCAGCACATCAAAAGATGATATATCTGTTTGCTCCTGCGATGCGTCGGAACGTCCGGGTGTAAACGGTACCTTCACATCATTACCTGCATTCTTTGCAGCTTGTTCAACTGCAGCAGATCCGCCTAAAACAATAAGGTCAGCAATTGACACCTGCTTACCACCAACCTGAGCGTCATTGAAATCTTTTCGAATACCCTCCAACGTTATTAATACTTTCGACAGTTGCGCAGGGTTATTCACTTTCCAATCTTTTTGCGGTGCCAGGCGAATACGTGCACCATTGGCGCCACCGCGTTTATCAGAGCCGCGGAATGTAGATGCAGACGCCCATGCCGCCGATACCAGTTCAGGAATAGTGAGTCCTGAATTGAGTATTTTCTCTTTCAATGCAGCGACGTCCTGGTCATTAACCAGTTCATGATTAACAGCCGGGATTGGGTCTTGCCAGATCAAATCTTCTGCAGGAACTTCGGGGCCAAGATACCGGGCCTTCGGGCCCATATCGCGATGCGTCAGTTTGAACCATGCCTTTGCAAAGGCATCTGCAAATTCATCCGGGTTCTCATAGAAATATCTTGAAATAGGCTCATAAACGGGATCCATTTTCAAAGCCAGGTCGGTTGTAAGCATAAAAGGTGCGTGGCGTTTTGCAGGATCATGTGCATCAGGAACCAGGCCTGCTCCTGCATCGCCCTTTGGTTTCCATTGAAAAGCGCCGGCAGGGCTTTTGGTGAGTTCCCATTCGTAGCCGAAAAGATTTTCGAAAAAGTTATTGCTCCACTTCGTTGGCGAAGTAGTCCATGCGCCCTCGATGCCACTGGTAATTGTGTAGCCTGCATTACCGCTTCCAAAAGTGTTTTTCCAACCGAGGCCTTGTTCTTCCAAAGCTGCACCTGCAGGTTCTGCACCAACATATTTTACCGGATCCCCTGCACCATGTGTTTTACCAAAAGAATGTCCGCCGGCAATAAGCGCAACGGTTTCATAATCGTTCATTGCCATGCGGCCAAAGGTTTCGCGAATATCAATGGCTGCAGCTACGGGATCAGGTTTTCCATTGGGGCCTTCGGGATTCACATAGATAAGACCCATCTGAACAGCGGCCAACGGATTCTCCAATTCACGATTGCCGGTGTAACGCTTATCATCAAGCCACTTACCTTCTGATCCCCAGTAAATATCTTCTTCCGGTTCCCAAACATCTTCACGTCCGCCGGCGAAGCCGAATGTCTTAAAACCCATTGACTCGAGTGCGCAGTTACCGGCAAGAATCATCAGGTCTGCCCATGAAATCTTTCTTCCATATTTCTGCTTGATAGGCCATAGCAGTAGGCGAGCCTTATCAAGGTTAGCATTATCCGGCCAGCTATTCAAGGGTGCAAAACGTTGCGTGCCCGAGCCTCCGCCGCCGCGGCCGTCAGCGATGCGATAGGTACCTGCGCTATGCCATGCCATCCTTATAAACAAAGGACCATAATGACCATAATCAGCGGGCCACCATTCCTGTGAATCGGTCATCAAATCGAAAAGGTCTTGTTTTACTGCATTAAGGTCAAGGCTCTTGAATTCTTCCGCATAATTAAAACCGTTATCCATAGGGTCAGACAAGGAAGAATGCTGGCGAAGAATTTTTAAACTTAATTGATTGGGCCACCAGTCGCTGTTCGAAGTGCCAGTACCGGCAGTGAATTTTAGAGCTCCACCGATAAAGGGACATTTACTTGATTCGTTCACTTCCCATGCCTCATGATTTGCCGTACTGTGTGGGTGCTTGTTATTTTCCATCGTAAATAAATTTTAGATTGTTTGAGCATCAAACTTACAATAATCTTTAGATAGTTATAATTGATAATATTTATGAAATGATAGAGGAAATCTATGAGCATGTTTTCCCTTAATGAGCTTCATACCTGTGAGGTTTAATCAGAAATTAGCGGCAATATTATAGCGACATTACAAATAGCAATGTTTGGCACTTTTATTGGTATTTTTTGTTTGTGAAGAAAAACCATCCTGTGACGGCGACAGCCAATAACCAGAATGAATTCCAGACAAAAAACAAAATAATGAAACAGCGGATAAATATTCTTACACTTGGAGTAAGCGACTTAAAAAAATCTATGAAATTTTATCAAAACGGGCTGGGCTGGAAGACAAAAGGCATTATAGGCACCGAATTCGAAAACGGTGAAGTAGTGCTTTTTGACCTTGACAATGGAATGAAGTTGTCTCTATATGAAAGAAAAAATTTAGCATGGGATAGTAAACTAAAATTACAGCCCGAAAGTGCAACAGAATTCTCAATCGGATACTTTGTAAACAGTGACAAGGAAGTTGTAACTGTGATGGAACAAGCTAAAAAAGCCGGCGCAAAAATTATTAAGCCAGCACAGAAAACTTTTTGGGGCGGTTATGCGGGTTACCTCCAGGACTTAGACGGACATCTTTGGGAAATTGGTCATAATCCGGCATGGAAAATTGAAGAATAAACTAATTGGCAATACCGGCTCATGGCGCATTAGCGATTTGTACCTGTGAGATTATCAGAACCTAACAGGTTTGGCATCCCATAAACGAACTTCAATTGACATCATTGTGGCAATTGTTTTGTTTACAATGCGTCCGGTCAAAGAGTTGGCATCAAGCGTAATTAATCCTATTCAAGTCACAAAATGAAAGCCAACCTCGTAAGAAAACTATTTAGATTTGTGAAGTTTGACGAATTGGAAAAATTAAATATTCAGCAATTAAACAAAAATTTTTATGGCAAGCAACAGCGTATCGTTACACAGGGTTCTTAAAGCATCCCCCGAAAAGGTTTATCGTGCATTTACCGAGGCTAATGCACTTGCATCCTGGTTACCACCTTATGGCTTTCTCTGCACGGTGCATGAAATGAATGTGAAAGCAGAAGGAACCTTTAGGATGTCATTTCATAATTTTTCCACCGGCAATGGCCATTCATTCGGAGGAAAATATTTGGAAGTTAAACCTAATGAGTTTTTAAAGTATACCGATACATTTGACGATCCTAACCTTCCGGATGAAATGACCACTTCTGTTGAACTAAAAAAGGTTTTGTGTGGCACCGAAATAAAAATTCTGCAGCAGAATATTCCTTCTATGATACCAGCAGAAATGTGTTATTTGGGCTGGCAGGAATCTTTAGAAAAGTTGGCCAAATTAGTTGAGCCGGAAATTCCGGACGCATAAATTCAATCTCAATACTTCGCCGAATTAATTTTTTAATATTCCGCTTTGCGCAGCCACGCCTTTACAAATGCTGAAGAGTTATAGGTAATATTCCGCAGTTGCACGACAGCACAATTTTTAAAATCATTCGGTAGAGACACAATCATTTAATAAATCCAGCAACAGTTCAACAACGCATATTTTCAAACGATAATAGATGTCAATAGACGCATTTAAAATAACCATACACATGGTTTCGAGTCTTGACGGCTACATTGCCAAAAGAGACAACAGCGTTTCCTGGTTTGATACATCAGACAACTATGAGAAAGGTGTTTCCGGGCAAAACCCGGAAGCATTTCTTAAAATAATAGACTGCTATATAATGGGATCGCGGACATACGAACATGCCCTCGAACTTTCAAAATTGTATGGGTGGGCATATGGAGACAAACCAACAATTGTTGTAACTAAAAGAAATCTGCCCGTCGACAGACAAAACATTGAATTTTATTCCGGCGACCTGGATAAATTGGTTAATGAACGATTAAAGCCAAACTATAAGAATGTTTGGCTCGTAGGTGGCGCTCAACTAACTAAGGAATTTATTCGTTTAAACTTAGCGGATGAAATAAGAAAAACAATTCTCCCCATTATATTGGGTAACGGAACACCTTTTTTTGCCCAAATAGAACAAGAACAGGCATTGCACCTAAAGGATGTGACGGCCTACAAGAATGGGATGGTGGAACTTTGCTATGAAATAAAAAAATAATTAAAAGATGCTGGCCCGCTGTACGAAAAATTGCCTGGCACAAGAAAGATGTGCAGGTTAAGCCTGGCTTCTTGTTCCCTTCAATAAAAACCGTTTAATGCCCTGACACAACGCCCTTGCCTATTCGAAAATAAACTTCATTTGGAGTCATTGAGGCAATTAGTTAGTTTTAAGATGCGTCAATGCAGAAATTAGCATTAAGCGTAATTGGCAACCATCTCAAACTTAAAGTATCGACAAATGAAAAAAAGAATATGGATCACTCTCAGCTTTATTACCACATTTGCACTTGGATTCGCTTTCAAATCTATGATTACAAATAATAATCACGACCAACCATTCAAAAGGGTAACGGGCATCGGCGGCATTTTTTTTAAATGCAAAGATCCCAAAAAAATCAGAGAATGGTATCAAACTCATCTTGGTTTAAACACTAACGATTACGGGGCAGTTTTTGAGTGGAGGCAAGGCGCGGATTCGTCAAAAAAAGGATTTACCCAGTGGAGCCCTTTTAATGAAAAGACGAAATATTTTGAGCCTTCAACGAAAGATTTTATGATTAACTATAGAGTTGACAACCTGGAAGCACTTATTGATCAGCTCAGAAAAGACAGCGTAACCATCGTAGACAAAGTTGAAACAGCTGATTACGGAAAATTCATTCATATAATGGACATAGAAGGTAATAAAATTGAACTATGGGAACCCAATGACATAGAATATGAAAAGCTCGGCGATAAAATGGGTGCTAAGACTACAAAATAAATAGATAAAAATTATCAAACCAAGAGACGAACGCCATCGGCTAATATTAGCCCACAGGAGAATCGATATAAGGAAAGCCTTCAAAAAAAGAGATACCATCTTCCGTAATGCCTGGACCAGCAACAGCGAACACGCGAAAAGCAATGTTCATCCCGATAATAATTTTTTCACCTTAATGAAACACTACACCCACTGGTAAGTGTTGTTGACTTATCAAAAGCAAATCCAAGGCAGGGTTCGCGAATTTATTTCAGGTTTTTATACAGGGCAATGATCAATATTTTTTGCACTATCGAAAAATGATTATTTTTCCCTTAGAACGATTATTTGAACCTTCATATTTAAAAAACATGAGACTACTTTTTACCTGTTTAATTATGACTGCATCGTATTACGTACAGGCACAAACGAAAATAACAAAGTACTACGATGCTAACTGGGCGGAGACTTCTAAAGAGAAAGCTGCATTTTATGCTGACTTTATAAAAAACGGCGGAAATTATAGCTGTACATCTTACTGGATAAACACTAACTCAATCCGCGGCAAATCTGTTTTTCCCGATACGGTGATGGCGAACGCTATTGGCTTACAGGTGCTGTATTTCAAGAACGGGCGTATGGAAGATTCAGCTTTTGTTGAAGACAAAAAAGCCAGGTATGCATTTCATTATTATGCTAACGGGCAGTTGGCAATGCATTATTACCTTCCCGCGAATAGTTCGGAAGCCGTTGTTGAAGGGTTTGATGAAGAAGGTAATAAAATCAAACATTATGTGTTTCAAAAAGAAGCAGAATTTACAGGGGGCACAAA
The DNA here is from genome assembly GCA_963792025.1 of uncultured Chitinophagaceae bacterium. Taxonomy (GTDB): domain Bacteria; phylum Bacteroidota; class Bacteroidia; order Chitinophagales; family Chitinophagaceae; genus Ginsengibacter. The sequence goes on from CAWBUS010000003.1 coordinate 330,800, forward strand.
GGCGTGGCAATCTTATATCACCAAAATGTTACAAATGATCTGTCGGTAAAAGGCGATAATGTGACAGAGGCACAGGTTCAGGTGGAATTTATTATTAATGAAAATGGTGATGTGACGGGAGCGAAGATTTTTAAATCATCCGGGTATAAAAATGTTGATAACGATGCTATACGGGTTATAAAAGACAGTCCAAAGTGGAACAGCGCTATCCAATATAATCAGCCGGTAAAAGCCTACCGGATTCAACCTTTCATCTACAAATTACAAGTACAAAAAAAATAATTTGTGATCTAATAATCGATTGTTACATTTTCACAATCTTGTAAACGGCGCCTTTTGTTCCTGTTTTGCCGTTTAATATTCCCATTACAAACAAGTCATTATTTTCATCAACATTGCAGCCACAAATTAATAATGGGTCTGTCGGTTTGTTAACTATTTTCAATGGGTTCCTTATCCAGTTTCCGCTAGCAGTTTTCGTAAGAGCAAACAGGCTTCCGTTAAAATCAGCAAAGACATATTTGCCATTCAGTGAAGGAATGCCATTACCATAGTAGTAATTTCCGCCAATAACACATATTCCCGTATTATGGGTGTAAGTACTAACGGGAGCAGTATACGCGGATTTATTTTCAACCTTAGTCTTATCAAAAATACTATCGCCTTCCATTACAGGCCAGCCATAGTTGGCTCCTTTCTTCACAATGTCAATTTCTTCATCCCTATTTTCTCCTACATCGCCACCAATTAGTTGGTGGTTACCGAATCAAACTCATAATGCCATAATTTACGAAACCCGTAAGCCCATATTTCAGGCCTTGCATTTTTTACACCAACAAATGGATTATCGGCCGGTATAGTATACGGTAATTTATTTACATCAATGCGAAGTAATTTGCCATTTAACAAACTTAAATCCTGCGCATGATATCGGTAGTTACTATCAATACCTTTATCGTCGCCAATAGAAATATATAAAAATCCATCCGGCCCGAATAATATTTGTGCGCCATTATTTTGAATATTTTTTCCTTCCATCTCAAGTACATTCCGTTCCGACTTCAGGTCAGCAACATCAGGGTCAGACTTACTTGTTGTGAATTGTGAAACTACCATTTTGCAAGTGTTGCCGTGGATTTTTGAAGACGAATTATAACAGACATAGAATTTACCGTTAGTTGCAAACTGCGGATGAAATGCAAAGCTGAAAACAGTTCCCACAAAAGAATTTTTATCCTGCAGTCCCAGTTTATCATAGATATTCAAAAATGGTTTGGCCAACAATGAATCATTTTTAAATATCCGGATTTTGCCTTTGTTATCGGTAAGGAACATCCTGTGTGTGGTATCAGGTGAGGCTTTAAATTCAACCGGAACATCAACAGCGTTGTTAATTAATTCAAGTTTCACTTCAATTGAATCGGTGGCAGCCTCTTTACTTTTTACCATCAATTTTTTTTTGCCAGAGGAATTACATGCAAAGAGGCAGGTAATGTATAAAAGTAGAATAACATCAATTGATAGTCTTCTCAAAATAGCAGTTTTAATTTTTCGGGAAAATAAACATAATATTTCATTGTTTTGAAATACTATGGTCATTTCGTATAGCCGTACGGGTAATTGCTATGGCTGACGCAATTTTGGAAATAAGAATTACTTTGCAAAAAGGGTGAATCATTGACGGGGCTTTGTCGCGGTATTTTCGTTATTTGTCTCATTTTTACAAAAAGATATTGATAATGTATCTATGTTTATGGATTGAAAGAGAATTCTATTAACAAACATCTAAGATAATTTATCGCCGCATCAGAAGATTATGAAAAAAGCATGGTATACCAATAAATGGATGACGATACTGCTACATGCAACTGCATGGATATTGTTGTTTTCGCTACCGGCTTTATTGCGCCCTGCGCATAATCCAAATGAAGCCAAATCTGCGCAGTCCATTGATGCCAATATTGTCTTTCTCATTTCACGCATCAGCGATGCATTATTAATCACCTTTTTTTATTTGAATTCATTCATGCTCATACCACGTTTGCTGTATAAAAAGAAATATGCCGTGTACAGCATATCCGTGGTTGCCTACTTTTTTCTGTACGTGATGCTGGTATGGACGCTATGGGTGAACCTTGCAAAGAATAAAATTCATTTTTCGTTTAACGATCACTTGTTTGTAAGCACATTTATTTTCTTATTTATACTGGCATGCAGCATCGCTTATAAAACCATCAGGGATAAATTTATTTCAGACCAGTTGGCTAGTGAAAAAGAAAAGGAACATCTAAAAACAGAGCTGTCGTTGTTGCGTTCACAGGCCAGCCCGCATTTTATGTTTAATGTATTAAACAATATGGTTTCGCTGGCACGAAAACAGTCTGATGAGTTAGAACCTTCCCTCATTAAATTTTCATCTTTAATGCGTTATATGCTTTATGAAACTGATGAAGAAAAGGTATCGCTCGAAAGTGAAATTGAATACCTGCAAAGCTATATTGATCTTCAGCAGCAACGGTTAAGTAAAAAAGTGGTGGTTAACGTAAACATGTGCAAAGCGGATAAAATGTACGAGATTGACCCTATGCTATTAATACCTTTTGTAGAAAATGCTTTTAAGCACGGCACAGGTTTTATAGAAAATCCTCAGATAGATATTGAACTGAAAACCGCCGGCAATATTCTTTACTTTCGCGTAAGCAACACGTACGATCCTGCGTCATTGCAAATACAGGATAAAGCAAGTGGCATTGGATTGACAAACGTGCAAAGAAGGCTGGATCTTTTGCATCCGGGGAATTACAAATTGGATATCACAAAAGACAACGGCATTTTTACGATTTCGCTACAAATAAATTTAGCCGGATGATACGTTGCCTTGCAGTTGATGATGAGCCATTAGCACTGGAATTACTGGAAGATAACATCAGTAAAATACCATTTTCTGCAACTAATTGGTTCGTGCGACAATGCAATGGACGCCATGAAGATAATGCAGGATCAACCCATTGACCTGATATTTTTGGATATACAAATGCCCGGGCTTACGGGATTGCAATTTATAGAAAGTATGACGATAAAGCCTATGATCATTTTGATAACGGCTTATAAAAAATTCGCATTGGACGGCTTTAATCTTGATGTAACAGATTACCTCGTAAAGCCTGTACCACTCGACAGGTTTATTAAAGCCTGTAATAAAGCAAAGGAATTGTTTGACCTGAAAACAAATCAAAAGAGTGTCAGTCCATCGGCAGGACCAGATTATTTTTTTGTGAATGCCGACTATAGCCTTCTCAAAATTACCAGTGTCGGATATTATTTACATTGAAGGCTTAAAGGATTACATCAAGATCCACTTAAAGAGTACACAACATCCCGTGGTAACAAGAATGCCGATGAAAACAATTGAAGAAGAATTGCCACCCTCTGAATTTATTCGCATTCATAAATCGTATATCGTTTCGGTTTCATTTATTACATCAATCCGCAAATCCAGTGTGTTTATCGATTCGCTGGAACTTCCACTCAGCGATACTTACCGCGATGCAGTGACAGCGCTTACCGGTAAATTGTAAACACCCCAGCTGAAAATCTCTTTTCTAAATTGATTGGTTTCGTCGCAACATTTTGCCACCTCATCTCATTTGCCCAAAACACTGTTTAGCCGGATTTACTTTCGTGTTCAAATAAACAGATAATGAAAAAATTTCTTTTACTAATTGTTGTTATCATCATAACGGGCCACCTGTATGCACAAATGCCACACGCTATGCCTGCTGAAATGAAAAATGCGGGCCATATTTATGGCAAAATAACTGATGCCGATGGCAAACCTGTTGAAGGCGCTTCCGTGCTGATCCTTCATCAAAAGCTGGATTCAGCCACAAAAAAAATGAAAATGATTTTAGAAAAAGGAATGACCACCAAAAGCAATGGTGATTTCGATTTTGCCCAACTGCCAGTTATGGGCAAGTTGCAATTAAGAATCAGCAGCAGCGGTTACACATCTTTGCAACAGGAGGTTTCGTTTATGCCGAAAATGCAACCAGGCGCTACTGCAGGTGCTCCTTCAGGTATTCCTTCCGGTGCTCCTTCATTTGATAAAGATCTTGGTAACATTAAGCTTGAAACAGATACAAAGACCTTAACTACAGTTACCATCACTGGTGCCGCACCTGCATTAAAGCTCGATATTGATAAGAAAGTATTTAATGTTGAAAAGAACATCGTGAGTGCAGGTGGCACTGCACTGGATGTGATGCGTAATGTACCGTCTGTGCAAGTAGACGTAGATGGCAATGTGAAACTGAGAAATGCTGCTCCGCAGATTTATGTAGATGGGCGCCCGACAACTTTATCTCTCGACCAGATACCAGCCGACGCGATTCAAAGTGTTGAAGTTATTACTAACCCATCAGCAAAGTATGATGCATCGGGTGGTAATGCAGGTATTCTTAATATCGTTTTAAAGAAGAATAAACAAAGCGGCTACAATGGAAATCTTTCTGCAGGTGTCGACAGCCGTGGAGCGATAAATGCGGGGGCCAATTTTAATGTGAGGCAAAATAAAATAAATTTTTCTGCAGCAGGAATGTTGCACCAAATGAAAGGAGTAAATACCGGAACTACTGACCGTTTAAATTTGGGAGATACCCAAACCCACGTTTTTCAAAGCGATATTAATAAACAAACCGGCGCTTTCATGTTTGGCAAATTGGGGCTGGATTACTACGTAACCAACAGGGCTACCATTTCATTGGGTCTTATAAAAGTGCATGGCCAATTCAATCCAAATGAAACAATTAATGCAACTACGGATAGTTTATTAAGCTCAGGTATTAAAAGCGCCAATAGTGTGCGTTATACTTCGGGCACAAGATCATTTAACGCAAATGGATTACAGCTTGACTACATATATAATTTTCCAAAACAAGGCGAACAGCTCACTGCCGATGCTAATTATTTTTCAGGAAAAAATTCAGGTAATTCGTTGTATACGACCAACTATCTTGATGGCAGCAGTATTGCGGGCACTCAGTTACAACAGGTTGCCAGCGACGGAACCATTAAGTTTTTCACCGTTCAAACCGATTATACCTTACCCTTCGGAAAACAAAAACAATCGAAACTGGAAACCGGCTTAAGAGCGCAGGTACACCAGACCGTTAGTAACAACGATAACTTCACAGGCACCACGGTGAGTAACCTGGTTAAGATAGCCGCGGCTACCAATAATTACAAAAGCACCGATGATGTTTATGCAGCATACGTAAGCGTTAAGAGCGCTATTAAAGATTTTGGGTACCAGGTTGGCGTTCGGGCAGAAAGTTCTAACTACGACGGGCAGTTGATAAACACCGGCGAAAAATTCAGCAATAAATATCCTGTAAGTTTATTCCCGTCTCTATTTCTTAGCCAGAAACTAAAAAGTAAACAGGAGTTGCAATTCAGTTATACACGGCGCATTAACAGGCCGAACTTCTTTCAATTAATTCCATATACCGATTATACGGATAGCCTGAATATTACCCGTGGTAATCCCGAACCTTGTTCCTGAATTTACCAGCTCGTTTGAAATGAGCTATAGCAAGACATTTAAGGGGAACAACAGTTTATTAAGTTCTATCTATTACAAGCATACCAATAACCTGATCACACGCTACCTGAGCCAGGGCACGAATCCTTTTACCGGTAAAGAGGATGTGATCAATTCTTACATTAATGCCAATTCAAGTTACTCTTATGGCGCTGAAGTAACCTCAATTAACACGCTTACTAAATGGTGGGATATCACTACAAATGTGAACGTATATAACTCAAAGATCAATACTGATAACATTGCAGGAAGTACGTCGCAGGCTGCGATTGTAAGTTGGTTTGGCAAGTTCAACAGTAATTTCAAATTGCCGAAATCTTTCACCATACAATTGTCTGCAGACTATCAAAGCAAAACAAATCTTCCTATAAATAATAACCAGGGCGGCCCCGGAGGCGGCGGACCTTTTGGGCAGGCACAAAGTTCTTCTCAGGGTTATATCCGTTCCCGCTGGGGTACTGACATTGCCGTGAGAAAAAACTTTCTTAAAAACAATGCAGCTTCCGTAAGCCTCAGCTTTAGTGATATCTTCAGAACCCGTATACAGGATCAATATTCAGTAAGTCCTTACTTTGTGCAGGATTACAGTCGCCTGAATAATCCGCAAATGTTGAGGCTGAGTTTCACTTATCACTTTGGCAAAATGGATATGTCGTTATTTAAACGTCAAAATACCAAGAGCACTGCTACGCAGGATGCTATGCAGATGGGGCAATAACATGGATATAGGGGGCTGTCGGCAATAGCAGCATTGGTCATCTGCAGTTCCGGCTATCCGTTACTACTCCGCCACAAAGCCATGCACAAAACCTTCAGCGGGGTATCCACTTCTATCCGGCAGCCCGTCAGCAACAATAAATTAATCATCTTATAAAACAAATAAAGGCTTCTAAAACCAAAACATTTGTATTTATGAGAAAGAGGTACGCCTCTTAATTCCTAAAGTCTGCTCCTTAAAAAAAGATAAGGAATACTAAGCTCATGATGTACGATCCTAACTTCGTTACAAGAGTGTCACACCGAAGAAGAAGAATGTAAAATGTCGTTACAAGAATGTAACACCGAAGAAGAAAAGTGTAAAATGTCGTTACAAGAATGTAACACCGAAGAAGAAGAGTGTAAATTCTCGTTACAAGAGTGTCACACCGAAGAAGAAGAGTGTAAAATCTTATTACAAGAGTGTCACACCGAAGAATAAAATGCCAATTAATAAAAATATTCAGCTCTTTACTATTTGATTTTTAATAATTTATATAGGTTATCAATATTAAAAAAGAAGGTTATATCCTGCCCCGGCAGGGTTTTCATAGCAGAGCCTGTTTTAGCTTTATTGCAATACCGTAAAGATAAATGCCCCCGCCATGGTTCGTGTCTCACGAACCACATCATATTTTTTATTTCAACTAAATGCGCCCGTGAGATTAGTTTTTCACATTTATAATACAAGTTTTTAGTTTTTAAAGACATCCGGTTCGTGAGACACGAACCGCGGCGGGAAGATATTAGGAAACAGGGATAAACAACTTTCGCTAGCTAAGGCAATAATTGTTGAATGTTGGCGCGGACGCCAACATGAGAGGGGATATTTACAAACAGGCATAATTAACAGAATTGGTAAATAACAGTTAGTTAGGGCAAATAATTTTTACTATTCAACTATTAAATCTTTAAAAAAAATCTATATTTATATCAAGAAGACTAATTAAAATCATCTAAAAAGGTACCAAGACAAAACAAAGACTAAAAAAGTTGAGGATGAAAAAACTATCACTTATTACAATAGCGCTAATTTTAATGTTTTCAAGTTGTACGATTCATTATCAGTACACCATAGGACAATCAAAGAGTGATTTTTTTCGAATCAATAAAAAACATATAAGACAACTCGAACTTGTGGAGGCCACCGGGGAACGTTCTGCCTATAAGACAAAAGGAAATGTGAATCCCTTATTCTTTTATTTTTTTAATGATGTTTTAATTGGAGTAAACAGGGGAAAAAAGTCACCAAATATTATTATTGAAAATACGAAGTAACCATTTTTTATTACTACTGATTTAATTTTTTCTTTAAGTCCAAAGGCACTTCTTTAGCTTCGAATGAAACAGGATTGCTATTTGAATCAGTCTTAACCAAGATATAACCACCTGAATCTGCAATTTCATCTATATATGCTTTATATTTTAAATGAACAAAAGCATAAATGTTTTCATGTGATTTTTTTTTAAAACCTTTTCTTGAATCAAATTCAGTTCCGTTTTCCTCAATAATAACCCTCGTTAGCCTCAAAGGCAGCATGTGATTATTGGGTATAAAGTCTTTAAATTCCATAAAAATATTTCCGGCAAAGTTACAGCAAAAAGCCACACACAGCCGTTGTGTGTTCGTGCCGATGGTTTTGCAGCTCTGCCCCGCCATGGTTCGTGTCTCACGAACCACATTATATTTTTTATTTCAACTAAATGCGCCCGTTAGATTAGTTTTTTCACATTTATAATACAAGTTTTATGTTTTTCAAGACATCCGGTTCGTGAGACACGAACCGCGGCGGGAGGTTTTGTACATTTACTTAATGAGCAGCAAGTACAAATTTGATAGTAGCGCTATTGATTATTATACTGAAGAAGGAAAAAGCTTATTGGAATTAGTAAGATTAAATTGAGGATTTTCGTATATTATTATTCGAACGACGCTTTTATTAAATGAAGGTTAAGTAACGCTCTTGCACAGGTCAGCAGACCTGCGCCAGAGCGGGGGACGGGAGAAGAAAAGGGGCAAATTACTTTCCGGTAATTGAGTTAAATATAGGGATGTACTAATTAAGAAAATATTCAGCACTTGCCTCAACTGGAGCGGTGGAATCTTTTACCAAAATGTCATCTACAAAAATTTTTACAGTTATGTAGGCATCCACATTTCCTCTCACAAGAATATATAAACGTTGTGGACCTTTAAAAGGATAAATTCTTGAGCTAAAAGAGGTATTAGTATTTCCAAAACTAGGAGAACTTATAGTTCCATCTGCATGCAAATAATCGATTTCAGTAATATATGAATATGATGCCGAAGCTTCATATGTAACGGAATGGGTATTATTTAAAGAATTATTACTATTATTTTTCTTACAGGAAATTAAATTTAAAATTATAATTAGAAATAATACAGAATTTTTCATTTTATAAATGTAGTTCTTTTACGTAGTTGTTGATTAGCATTTTTTTATTCGTCTTCCTTACTTCCTTCCCCATTTAAAAATAATCCTCAAGCAATTTATTCTTGGCTCCCGATTGGCAAAGTATATTGTTTAAATTCACCAAAAGAAATTGCTGCATTTAAGGAATGGTTTTATTGAACAAAAATTCCCACAAGTAACTTTTAGTGGGGATAAAAAGGTAGAAGAAAATAAAAGAATTTATGGTAATCCTTACGTTAAAATCTGTAGGTTTTTGAATTTGCACAAACACTTCCAGAAGAAGAAATCATCTGCTTAATCAATTCAGATATTTTTATTCAATATGATGCAGCAATCTTTAAGAAAATTATTGCTTTTGTAAAGGAAGGAAGTTTCGTATTATGCAAGCGTTGGAATTATACGAATGACTTTTCAGATGCAATCATGGAGGCATGGCGAATAGATTTTTTCGTATTGAATCAGAACATTTTAAAACTACTTCCTGCAAACTACGTATTCATGATGGGCCAAGAAGTGGGTTTATTTATTTAAACATTCTCAGCACAGCCTTGGGGGTAAAAATTTGCTAAATAAGATTTTTTAAACTCTATCAATATTTTCCAAATTTTTCCATTTCTAATTGTAATAAGAGACTTGCAATATTGGGTTTTGTGTTTTTTTCTTTATTCACTTGTGGTTGTGTTTTAATTAACTCATAAATTCGATCTGAGTGCATCACAATTGGGGAAGTAAATTTTGTTGTATTGTTATAGTCAATTTCAGTTATATCTTCTGGATTCATCCATCTGTTTGTCGTTTTATTGACATATAATCCTCTTTGCTTCAGTGAATTTGCATGTGACCACCAATTCATCGCATCCTTCGCGTTTACTGTTTTACTTTCTTGAGGACTCTTCTCCTTGAGAAGTTTTAAAAAAGGGGCTAACCCTTTCCTAATTTTTTGTTGTTCTACCTTGGGTATTTCCTCAATTATTTGCAATAAAGCTTCATAAAGATATTTAAGCATTCCACCATTTATAAATACTATATTGATAAGAACTTCAAATAGATGTGAGGTAACAGGTATATACGAATGTTTTGTTTTATGTTCCTTAAAAATTTGCTCAAAATCATCTATTACATCAATTTTATTATAATGCTGAGCTAATATAAAAAAGGCTTTAATCGCTTCTTCAGCAGCAAGAATGCTTAAAGAACAAGCAATTCCAAATTCTTTTTGTTCAGCGGAAATATTTGCTAACTTATTTAAACGTTTCGCATTCTTAATTGTCATTTCGTAACCTAGTATATAGAAATTGTTATTTGCGTTACTGCTCATGTAATTACTTTAAATTAAATATAGTTTCAAACTTGGTAGTATCTAACTAAGTGTGTAAGTAGTTAAAAAATAATTTGGGGGCCAAGCTATACTTATGTGCTAATACCCGTTAGTTGCGCTATCCTTAGTTTCCGCCTCGGCGGACAAGTGCTACGAAGGATTTACGAACATTAAAATCTATTGCAAAAATTCAATCTTAATGAGACCGCATTCCTGATCAAATATTTTATAACCACCTCGGCTCATAATTCTTTTTCATAAAAACAAAATTGTATATCCTTAGTTGCAAAGGATAGCGCTTCGTTATTATTAAACTTTCGAATATGCCAGATAGTTAGTATTTATTTAGTATTTCAAACATTCTCAGGTTAGCGTGGAGACACGGCCTCGGATCAAGTAAAAAGAAGTTTGGGAAATCCCGATAAAGAAAAAACTTTAAAATATTTGTCGTTGAAACTCTCTAATGATATAATTTAAGTCCTTTAATTTGGCTTTCAGTTAATCCATAACCTTCATAGCTTTATCAATAAGTTCAACAATATCACTTGCGAGAAACTTATACTCTTCTTTAAGATTTGAGAAATCAAAACAATATTCGGCGTATCCACTATTTTCGATTTGGGTAAAAGATATTTTATCATTATTTATATAGCCCTTCCATTCAATTGGAGCTTTCCAACTATATGGGTTCATGCTTTAGTGAGGAGAAATCTTTATGTAAAACTTTAATCCTATTTTATTTATTGTTGTATTAATCACTAATATTCTTTTTTAATTTTCTACCTACTTTTAGCACATTGCTTTTCTGGCCTTCTTACTTTTTGCATTTGCCAATAATTAAATATACAATATTTAAGCTATCCACGTAAGATTCTACTTGAGAGAAAGTTCTTCGCCATGTGTTTAAAATGCAATTTCAATGGGTTAATTACATGATAAGATCTAATTTAAAACTATTAACTTTAAGCATCTAAAAGAATAAAAAAAATTATGTGCATAAGGCTCGATGGCTTTTATTATAATAAAGACTGACCCGAATGATTTGGTAGTAATAGACAGGCACGGAAAATCAAAACCGTACAAAAGAAACTTTTGGGAAAAAATCGGCCAAGTGATAAAATACGGCGAGACTTTAGAGTCATTTACAATAATGTCTTTTCAAAAAATAAATAATCAATATTACTGTTATTACGATTGTATTGCTGGAAGTTTAACCAATATGCCCAAGCTTATCCAAGGAACGGCAAGCAATTATTATGAACCTACAAACAGAATTGCTAAATACCTATTTGAATTTACAAGGAATCAAAAGAAATATTCTCTTAATTCCTCCGAAAATGGAGGTAAAATAGAAGATAAAACTCCCAAATGAATTTTTTGAAACTTTCTATTTTATTGAATTCGTTAAGAATAAATATCAATGATATTAAATCTTATAAGATAATCCACTTCCCAAGCTATATTCAGTGTGCTCATACCCGTTAGTTGCACTATCCTTAGTTTCCGCCTCGGCGGACAAGTGCAATTAAGGATTTACGAACATTCAAATCTATTACAAAAGTTGATCTAATGAGCCCGCATTCCTGAGTAAATATTTTATAACCACCTTGCTTATAATTCTTTTTAATAAAAATAAGATTATATATTCTTAGTTGCAAAAGGAAAGCAACTGTATAAAGCACCAACGGCTTATTTTTGTGGAATAAAATTTTTGCTATTCTTATTTATCACTCTTCTTCTCATCATAGACTTATTTTGTGGCTTAAAATGTCTTGAGATTTTCCTGAGTAATTTCCTTAAAATTGTCTGTTCCGTCAGCTCTTTTATGATGAGAATATTTCAATGCTATTACAGTTTTCATTTTCAAAAATATGGTTTAACAAGACCCTATCTGATAATCCGCAGGAATGTCGAACTATATATGCATTAAATAGCCTGGAATCAATAAAAGACAATAGCTCATTATATTTATTTGTTTGGAAGTAGCCAAACAACTTGATATGCTCTAAATAAATGTTCTGTCCGGAATCTTCAATCTTCTGATATTCAGGACTCGCTTTCATCTCCATAACCAAAGATAACCGGATTTTGTTCCACTTCCTGTGCTCTTCCATGAATGTAAATAATTTCGTCACGGTCAACGCCATATTTTGCCGAGAGTGTTTCCGTATAGTTGAAATTTAAAAATTTTACGATGGAAAGACCTTTATCACGATAAATTACTCCTTTTAAGTTAGATGGTGATGTTTGAATCGGCAATTCTTTTAAATTTAAAAGATCATCATTAATTATATTTACATATTCTGTAAGCTTAGCAATCAAAAAATTGAAATCCTCATTTAGTTTTTTAATTACAGCACCCTTATCTGAAAAGTTTGAATTTCGAAAAAGGCTTTTCAGTAATCGGAAAGTAAAAAACTTCTATATCCACCCATTTACTTTTGCCATGTAATTTTATTATTCTTTGAAAAAAATTTGATTGATAAGTTATAGACTGGTCTTGATTTATTTGGATAAGTTCTAAAACATCTTCAAAATTTAAAGGTATCTTTTCAAACTTAATACTATACCCTGCATATTTATTTTTAATTTCTATGAGGCTATCAGTATAATTTCCTTTTAAACAAAATTGTCGAAAAGAATCGCACACATACCAATTTAAAAAGTCACGAATATGACGTTTTTAACCCATGTAGCTAAATCAAATCCATTACCAATTAATACCAATCTATTAAACTTCTTCATTTATCATTTTATTTAACTTTTGTTTTAATCAAGCAAGTCATAATTAAACGAAAAGTAAATTATAGTTTTGATTTTGCCTGCTGCATAAGATCCAACAATTTGCCCAAATCGTCTTTTTCCATAAAGACATAAGAGTTGCTATCATATTTATCAAGTTTCATAAAAGTTGTCCATGATTTTTTTCGGAAAAACAACCAGCAACAAATCCACTGCGGCTTTTAAAATTAACTTCTGTATAATTCGCGGCAATGGTTGGGAATATCTTCTCCTGGATGATCTTAATGGATTTTATCAGACCGTCGATTTCATCCCCGTCAAGTAGAGCAACTTTAGTATCGGTAAAATAGGAACTCTTATATTCATATTCAAACCTGACAGCTGCTGATTTTTGTCCAGTGATAAGGTCGGTAAATATTGCGACCTGAATATCACATTTATTCAAAGTACCAATGTCAATAAACTCTTTTTGAATTAGTGAACCTGCCCTATTCGAAAATTTCTCAGCATTACTTAGTTCCTGATCTTTTGATTTTGCAATTTGTTGCTGGCCGAAAGAAATTAATCCATATAAAGCGACAAGCAATGTAAGTGTAGTTTTTTTCATTTGAAATTTTATTAGTTATAATTGGTGATAATGTGAACTGCTTATTCTTTATTTCCCCTCCACAATTCCCACCTCCTCTTTCACTCAACCCATAAATTAATAAACAAGCGCATCAATCTTTTTATCTCTAAAAGCAATGCGTTGTTTTAATTGTTCATGTGAATGACTAACGCATCAAGTGTATCAGATCTAACTTTCACTTTTTTATTATTGTAATTCTGATTTTAAAAATGTTTTCTTGAAATAAAAATGATAAACTGCTCCGTTACTTTCTCCCATCGGAAAAGCATTCACGAGTTTCCATCCTTGCTTACCCATGAAGTTTAGAGCGTCCACAACGCTGTTAAATTTTTGAATCTTACCTTCTTTCATCTTTCATACGCATATCAGAAAACAAGTGCTGAAACTCACCGTAATCAACAGTAATTGAAACTTTACGATCTAAATAGTTTTCCAATAGCCATTATTTCGCAATATTGATCCACTTTGGTTGTATCTTCCTGGGAATAACAAAAAAGTGAAAGCAATAATGAACTCGCAAGAAAAATCTTTCTCATGTTATTTATTTTTGATTTTAATACTTAATTTTTTTCTCCTTCCACAATTTTAATCTCCTCCTCACTCAATCCATACAATTCATAAACAAGTGCATCAATCTTTTTATCGGTAAAAGCAATGCGTTGTTTTAATTGTTCTTGTTGCTGAGGTAAAATTGCTAGAAGAAATGTTTCGAAACTCGAACCACGGCTATAATATTTCATGGTGCCCATTCCTTTCAATAACTTTATCAAAGAACTAACCTTTACCGGTATTGAAGGATAGGATTTTTTTGCTGCCAGTTATAGTTATCAGCGGTAAAACATACATCTTTAATAATGCCACCACAACCACAAAAAAAATCAATAAAATTATTAAGATAATAATTGTAGATTATACCCGGATTGGTGAACTCGAACTTCATGCCCGGGAAGTTTATTGTAAAATGTTCGTGTTTGCTGTTTTGCTTGTTCATTGCTTTTTATATTTTAAATATAGTTGCTTTTCCATTTTCTATAAGATAAATGATTGACATTGAAAAAAATCTTTGCTTTTTTATTTTTTTGCAACGTCCCTTTACTATATAATTTGCCGGCATCCCTTTTTTCAATCCGAAGGTATCCTGCTGCTTTTAATTTAAAAAGGACATACGCTTTCCTGCTGCTTACTATAAAGCTTTTTTAGCGTTTTCTGATTGCTATGGACAAAGTTATTTGGGAGATTTCACCTGCAAAAGGACAAGTTTTATCATGGTCTTTTTTCAGCACATGATGTGCTTATTATATGCTGTCATGTATTTTTATCAACGGTTTTTAATATCCGGCCAAAGCATTATTTTGCCTCATTTAAAATAACAACGATAAATAAAAGTTTAATACATTGCGACATAAACAAAAATATTGCATGACGCTTTACCAAAAACTGCAGGAAGACCAACAGTGAAGAAGATGTAAAAGATGCCTATATGAAAAGCGCTTGGTTTAAAAAGCTATTCCAAAAATTTAATTGACATTCAAACCAAAGAAATATGGTTTGAAGCAAAAGATACCGCCAAACATTCTACCTATGCTATGTTTACCCAGTTGCTGCATTATGTGCAGCAGGCACTAAACAAAGGCGAATACATTCCACCGTTTTTAGTGGTAATGGATACACAGAAAGCAGCCATCATGGAAAACTGCTGATGCCTTGCCGCTTTTATAAGACAAGAAGCAGCCAATCAAATGGGGCAAGAGTGCCAGCGGCTATACCCAGGGAAGCATTGGATGTAGTATCAGCTTATATCGGTACTCATTTTGTTTCTTTTAAAATACAAACACACGAAGAAGAATTTATAAGTACGATTAAAAATGCGATTAAAAAGGGCGACATCATTCGCACCCAAATAACACCCGATAATTTAAAACAGGTTTTTGATAAATGGGTTTCAATGATCGGGCTGGAAATTAAAGGCGTCGCAAAAGAAAATTATGCACTGCTGTTTTTTGCAGACATTATGAGCGACGGCACTGTTTCCACACATGATAATTTACCGGCGCAGCTTTTACACAAAGGCACATACTCCCGTGTTTATGCTCGGCACTACAGTGTATGAGCTTGGCAACAAAGAAGGCTATAGACGGTTTTGGGCAATTTATCATCGCCCGCCAAAATCTGAGTACAGAGATTATTTATTAGAGCGAAGAAGATACTTTGATTCCGTTAGACGAGCGCAGTTTTAAAGGCGCTTATTATACACCGTTAAATGTTGTGGATAAAGCTTATGACAAGCTAACTGAAACACTCGGCAACAACTGGCAGAAAAATTATATCGTATGGGATATGTGCTGTGGTGTTGGCAACGATGAAGTGAAACACAGCAACCCCCGCAATATTTATATGAGCACTTTAGACCAGGCAGATGTTGATGTGATGAGAGCTACTAAAACTTGTGTGGCCGCTACAAGGTTTCAATACGATTACCTGAATGATGATATAACTGATGATGGAAAAATTGATTATTCACTTACTAATAAAATTACGCTTAGCTTACGGCAAGCCATAAACGAAGGAAAAAATATTTTAGCTTTGATCAATCCGCCTTATGGCGAAACCGGTTCTGGCATCGGAAAAGGCGATAAGAATAAAAAGGAAGTTGAGCAAACGAAAATTAATACCTTAATGAAAACACAGGAAATGGGTTACGCCAGTAAAGAGCTATTCATTCAATTCTTAGTGCGTATTGCAAAAGAAGTTCCTACTGCAACTGTTGCAATGTTCAGTAAAATGAAATATGTTAATGCACCTAATTTTGAAGAATTTAAAAAAGAGTGGAATGCAAAATATTTAGATGGGTTCGTGGTACACAGTAAATCGTTTGATGGATTAAAGGGGGACTTCCCAATTGGCTTTTTAATCTGGAAGACCAGTCAAAATGCAGAAACTAAAACTCCAATTACAGAAATTACAGTTGATGTATTAGATAAAAAAGCAAAGCCAATTGGTGAAAAGAATTTTTATAACCTACCGAATAATATTTTTCTCAACGCTTGGATTGATAGGCCAAAAACAAACAATGAATTAGCTTTACCTCTATCCCATGCAACAAAGGTTTCAAGTAACCCGAGGGTAAAAAAATAGTGCGATGGAATGGTTCGATTTTTTTATGCTAGTAAATAATGATTTCCAACACGCTGGTCTAGAAACCCTAGTTTTCATCTTCTATTTTTACGGGAGGTAATGGCGGCGGCTGGTATATCACCCCTGAAAACCTTTGGCAAGTTGCAGTAATGTTTACAGTTCGTAGAGTTATCAAGCAAAACTTTGGCTCAATGACCGAGACCAATTTTTACAACCTACAAAACCATTAACCGAGGAATTTAAAACTGATTGCCTAATATGGATGTTATTTAATGGTAGCAATCTTCCTGCAAGTGCAAACAACCTCGAATGGAATGGAAAAAAATGGAACATCGTCAATCATTTTATTCCTTACACCGAAGCAGAAGTAAATGCACCCGACCGTTTTGAAAGTGATTTTATGGTGCAATATTTAAAAGATAAAATATTAAGTAAAGAATCTCAAAACATTTTAGCAGAAGGCAAAAAATTATGGGACGCATATTTCGCACACATTGATGTACATACGGTGCGTGATGAATTAAAACTAAACCGTGCAGATGTGGGTTGGTATCAAATACGCAAAGCATTACAAGCCCGTAATGCCAGTGGCGATTTTCCTTCGGTAAGTTTCAAACCTTTTGAAGAAGCGTATAAAGCGCTAACTGAAAAACTGCAGCCAATGGTTTATGAGTTGGGCTTTTTAAAGAGTTGATAACGTTATAACAGCAACGGCTGTACGCAAATTAAAGATATTTCAAATCTCGTTTTATGAGCCGCACAAGCGAGACGCTTGCACGAAAATTGCGCACAATTACATTTTTTTGTACTATTGCTTATTATAGCATAAATATAAACTTGACTTCGATTCGTTATCACAAATGATTATGAACACTATTTTTAAGAAAATCAAATTGGTAGGATTTTCTCTTACTGACATGTTATATTTTTTTAGGTTGTAATGGGAAATCTGACAAAAACAAGCAACACGGGGTAATCAAGATTGACAGTACTCTATCCGATCGTATTATAGAAATTAAAAAGGTAAAACCCCAAACTATTATTTTCGGAAATATTATGTTTGGAATGAGTAGAGAAAGCGTTAAGCAAATATTATTAGCAAAGTTAAAAGACAGTGAAATTTTTTATATTAACGACAAAGGCTTTTACTATGAAGTCCAGAATTCAAAAATTGGCGATTCCTTATATTTGGGAAGTTTCAATCTTTGTTACTATGCCGAGCCATTATTCTACAATAACTTACTTGGTGAAATTAGAATTCGTCAATTTTTAGACTTCGACTATTCAAATGTGGTTTCATATTTTAAAGTTAATTCAACTAATTCTAGCGTTTCAGACATTAAATTCCCTTTTAGATCCCTTTACAACCTAACAAAGCAGATATTATATTCCAAATATCGAACGCATGATTCTGTTTCTATCCTCAAGGAAGACTACAATGCCCCATATCATTTAACACTTATGTTTGCACCCGATTTTTATATTGAGGCTGACAATGCAGTTGGAGAAATAAATTTGAAAGAATTTCAAGATAAAATTCAACCAAAGTATTTGGGCTTGAAAAAACTCAAACCGAGTGATTTATTTGAAAATCAGACATTGGATTTCAATCAATCCCCTGGACTCTCTGAAGTTCCTGGAAAACACTTGTTGCTTGCTGATATTGATTACAAATGTCCATCAGTAATAATTGAAGGTAAGGAGACATACTTGTATCAGGAGAGAGTTCAAGAACAGAAAGAAGAAAAAAATGAAGAACAAAGATTTAAAGATTTAAAAAATGAACGAATCAAGGACAGCCTTGAAAATATTAAGAGAGAAATGGATGCAAAGGAAAATCTGAAGTTTTAAAAACTTCAGCCTCCGGCGGTGTCAGCCTCAGGCGGTGTTCCTATCTTTTTTTGTAAGCCCAAGCTATCCACTCGTGAGAGCCGCCGGTCTGGTCTCCGACCGACGGCCCAACCATTTTTAGCCATCCTGATCTTCTTTCCATGGCTCGTGACTCACGAAACACTTAGTCTATAATCATCAATTATCAATAAGGTTCAAAAAGATTATAATGCGTCTACACATTTGCGTGATAACTCTAACTCGTGTGCGCAAACACGTGTAACTTTATGAAAATCAATTCAAAAAAAATACAGTTTTAATTACCTTAGACTGCCCCTAACGGTTACGCCAGGTTGTTTTTAAAAAAAAAATTTCTGCTTCAATACAATAAATAAAAAAAACTTATCGTTTTCAATGCTTACTAAAACAAACTCAAATGAAAACAACAAAAAATTACAGTTGTACAAAGAAACTATTATACTCTATATGTACAACTTGCTGGAACAGCTGCAGCAATTATCTTACAGACTTCACAAGTTTCAAAGCCTTTTACACACCCCAGTTTATAACTACGCAGTTACAGGCCATGAGAAGATGCAAAAGCATTACCTGATTCAAGGCAAATAATTGCTGCACGCAGGAATGCAAGAGTTAATCTTATTGCCGCAGCAGATATAGTTAAATCAAACTGGCAAAATCTTAAAATGTACATTACAAAAGCGTATTCAAAAGATTTTGGCTCCTGCTATGTTAGCTGCTGCCGGAGCAGATCTGTACAGGAAAGTATCAGCTAACAATATAGGGTGCAATTACTGCTCTTATCGATGCTGCCAATACAGTTATTGCAGATAATCTTGCTGATCTCACAGCTAATAACAACATGCCGGAAACTTTTCAGGCAACATTTCAAACAGCAGGTAGCAATTGTATTGAGTTAGCATCAATATATTTTGAAGCAGACAATGCTAAAAAGTTTGTTGTGCAAAATAAATTAGCCGCCAATAATGCCATTTATGAAAGTGCAATTGAAATGCTAAAAGATGGTGAGCAAATATTTAAAGACAATGCAGCAGTAAAACCATACTTTGTATTTAGTGAGCAGGCAGCAACTCAGGAAGGAAAAAATACAGCAAGTGTATATGGTTACATTAAAAATGATGCTAAGCTTCCTATTGTTGGCGCAACAGTTACTTCAAAAGAATTAGGTTATAGTGCTACAACAAATGAGAAAGGTCGTTATAGCATTACCCGCATGGTTGAAGGTGACTATACACTTACCATGAGTTGCCCTGGTTATGTTTCGCAGGATATTCAGATAACAGTAGTTGCAGGTGTTAAAACAAAAGCAACCGTTACCCTTGCCAGCGCAATGAAAAAAGCAGCTTAAAAGAGTTTTGTATTTTTGGTGATTAAATATGGCCACCTTTCGGGGTGGCTTTTTTTATTACCCGGTTGGTGTTTGGGTCGATGGTTTTGTTGCCAGGCATCACCAACATCTGCTTAAAAACTTACAAATATTTTCCAAAGCCTTCAGATATTTTCCAAAACAAATTATCGCAGGAAGAATACTGCTGCCTTTAAGCCGGTAGGTTTTATCATCCACACCAATTCCTTCTGCAATCCACACAACTAACTGTGAAGATTGCGGCAGGCCATTCAATGTTCCATCCCATCCTTTGCCGGCCACATTGGTTTGAAATATCTGCTGACCCAGCCTGTTGAATATTTTGAAATAGTGAAGTTCTTTGATCCCATATAATACCGGGCGTAAAACATCGTTTACCCCGTCACCGTTAGGAGTAAATGCATTGGGTACGTACATAGCAACTTTATCGATTGTCTTTACTAATTGGGTATCTACGGTTACGCAACCTCCTTCGGTTACTATTTCAATGGTATACAACTGTTCAAATCTTCCATTAAAAACGGGTGAATAGCTTGTGGCGGTATTTAGCGAAGTACCTGGACTCCATGCAACTTCATCGCCAAATTGCCTTGCCTGTAATGTGAGCGGCAGGTTACCAACGGCATAAACATCAGGGTAACGGATACCGGGCGTAGGGTCATCAATAACAATATCACGGTGCTGGCTCGGCAGCACACAACCATCATCGTTAGTAAGCAATGCATGATAAATGCCGGTTTTGGTAACCCGGTAATTTAAGCCGGTTACATCACTTATTAAACTGTTATCCTTGTACCATACTATACTTTTTGTGGGAGTAAAATGCAGCACAGCACTATCCCACTGTTGGCGCGAGAATGCTCGATCTTATCTCGAATATAAAAAAGTAACGATAGCGCAAGTTTGGTAGCCTGGCTTAGTGTGTTAGCCATACTTGTGCTGTATTGAAGAGATGCTTATATTAGCATATGAGCCGTAAATATAAATTCCATGATAACGATAAGCTGTATTTTATTTCCTTTGCTACTGTGCATTGGATAGACGTTTTTGTGAGAGAAGAATATGACCGTATAATTATAGATTCATGGAAACACTGCCAGGAAAAAAGAGGGTTGGAAATTTACGCATGGTGTATTATGCCGAGCCATGTTCACATGATAATAGGAAGCAGACAGGACAAGTTAGAAGATATTGTTCGTGATATGAAAAAGCATACTTCATCAGAACTTAAGACTGCGGTTAAAAGCCATCCGCAGGAAGAGTAGAAAGGAATGGATAATTTGGATGATGGAAAGAGCAGGAAAGAAAAATAGCAATAACAAAGATTGGCAGTTTTGGCAACAGCATAATAAACCGCTTGAGATTACTAGCCAGGAAATGTTTGATGAAAAATTAGTTTACATACATCAGAATCCGGTTCAGGCGGGTTTTGTAACAAGAGAGGAAGATTGGAAGTATAGTAGTGCACTCGATTTTTGCGGGATGAAAGGATTGGTTTCATTAAGTTATAGTTAGTATAGAGTGGCACAAGTAGGCTAGGCTTGGGCTAAGCCTCATACTTGCGCCATGGAACATTCTTTATACTTGGACGAACAGGGGGGGCTTTCTGCAGATTGGACTTTTTTATCGAACACCGGCAACGGCGTGAGAATTAAAGCCAAATAGAATTACTGCTGTTGAGTGAGTTCCGTCACCCCATGCTATTGCAAATATTTTTGTTGTACGCAGTTTTGATTTATTGTTGAACACTGATATAACTTTATATTATTCATGTAAAAGTTTAGTTTCAAAATATAATTCTGCTATTTTATCTATGAGCAATTCCACAGAACGTGCGCCAAGATTCGTAAATAAAATAATTGCGAGATTATCTTTAGGATAAATCATCAAACCAGCTCTGCCACCACCAACAGCAGCTACAGCAGGATGCTTGCTTCTGTCAACAACCAACCAACCTAATGCATAACCATTTAAAATTCCACCAAAGCCTTCAGTTTTACCGTTATTAAGTATTACAGGTTTCCACATTGTTTCAATATTCTTATCATCCTTGATGAGTTGATGTTTTTGCAATGCAATAATCCATTGCCCCATTTCATTTGCAGTACTAAACATACCTGCGTCAGCTCTGAGAATTTTTGGAAAATTCTCGTAAACTTGAATCAATTGATTGCCCTTGATATGTTCTCCTGTATTTTTATCCTGATAATAATAAGTATAAGTTGGAGCTTTTTCTTTTATAACATCAAACGAATTTGCAAAGATTGTTTCTGGCATTCCGACTACATTTAATTGGTGTTGTTGTACGTCTTGCTCAAAGGAAGAATGCTCATATTTTTCAATTATCTTTTGCAGCAATAAATAATTAGTGGCATTATAATAAAACAGTTCTCCAGGTTTAGATTGCAGAGGCATCGTTTGAACAATTTTCCATGCTGTGTCTTCTCCTTTGTTGCCTACTAATCCTCCGGTAAAGTCGTCATCAATATCAGGAAGACCCGAAATGTGTCCGAGCAACTGTTTAAGTGTAATTTGTCGCCAACTGATTGGTAAGCTGTCAAGATAATCTCCAATAGGCTCGTCAATATTTATTTTGCCTTCCTCAACTAATTGCATGATTGCAGTTCCGGTAAAGACCTTAGTTATGGAATTGATTGAAAATATTGTGCTATCGGTAACAGGCACTGAAAATTCAACATTAGCCAAGCCCTTATTTTCCGATAGTACAATCTTATTATTTTTAATAACAACAAGCTGGACTCCCGGTATTTTTTGTTCTTGCATTTCCTTGTTCAATAACTGATTTACTTTTTCCGTTGTCGTCTGTGCTATTAAAACATTTTTATTAAGAAAGAGAGTGCAAAAAAATATTACCCGAAAAACTTGTTTGTTTATAAAAGTTAGGCTCAAGAATATTTTATTTTGGAATTTTAAAAAAGTTATGCTATCAATTTTAAGGTGTCAAAAAATATTGCGTACAACGGCTCGGTATTTATGCAGGCAGGGTAATAGCGCCGGGTCAGCCGATAAGCGAAGCCGGGTAAAGATACAAAGATGAACTTATTACTAATGCCCAATAGCGTTCGTCGCGATGGAACTAAAGCTGATTAGAATTACTGCCGCTTATGCTACGTAATGTCAGCCCTGCTTGCATAAATACTTTTGTTGGTGGCTGGTTTTCTTATTAATGTTGTCAAATAATTTAATTTCTTTTTGTTGACGATAAATCTGCAATAGTCGTAACTCTACCGTTTCTATCTATTTTTCTTACTCTTGGCATCCAACCTTCTGTTGCCGGACCATTAGCATTTGTATATTCAAGTACATAAATACTTCCGTCATGTGTAGCAACTCCTGTTGGAGTCCATGGGCGTTCACTTTTTAAAAATGTATTTACTTTTCCATCAGGCATTATTTTTAATAAACAATGACAACTTGTTGCAGCAACATAAATTATTCCGCTTGCATCAACAGCTAACCCCCGCAAGAGAGGTTTTCCACGATTTACTTCAAGATGGTCTGCAGGGTCTTCATCGCAATCGCTTACTTTAACAGGATGAAGTAAGGTTGTAACTTTTCCGTCCATAGTAACTTTTAAAAGCGAATTCCAACAAGCAATAATAAGCGAACCATCAGGTGAAGCTGCCAGTCCTGTAATACCATCATTAAACTTGTTTAAAGTATCTTCAAGATGAGGGCTAAAAATTACTTGTTGCTTTTGTGGTGTTTCCCTTACAAGCGTTAATGCACCAGGATTCAAATCTCCGTTAGGTCCACCACAATAATAAAAATTGCCATCTTTATTAACTACAATAGGCGAACCACCGCCTGCATAAATAATTGCTGGTTTTACTCGGTCAGCCGTAATTCTTTCAAAATATTTTGGTTGCGTTCTTGAAAAAAATCCTTGTTCATCTAAAGTCATCCAATGTCCGTCAGTAGCTTTATGAATATAAGTAAGCTTCCCATCAGTTGATATTTTTATAACACCACTTTTTGAATAAATAAAATAAACATTTCCATATTTATCAACTATAATTCCTGAAGCAGGATGCGCTGTTGCTGTGTAAAAAAATCCAATTGAAAGAATTGTTATAATGATTAGTTTAACCTTTTTCATAGCTGAAGTTATATAAAATGGTTATAAAAATTTTGCTATCAAAATAAACTTGCCACCAACGTTTACGCCTTGGCGATGGCTGGGCATTCAATGAATTTTCAGCCGGAACAAAAGTACAGTAAACGAACAAATAGTTGAAATTTTGATTCATAGTTCAATAGAGAATTTTCCGCCCGGACTGCAGGCCAATAGCGAACGAAAAGCTGATGAAAAGCACGTCAGCCCTGCTATTGCCAATGCGAATGTTCAAGCAACACCTTCGGTGAGTCCTCCATTATATCAGTTATACCACCTTCGCCTTTCATCAAAAATATAATTCAAATGAAAGGCAATGAAATTTCAGTAAAAGAGCTAAGCTCTGATGCAGTGGAGTGGTTGAAAAACCTCCACCAAACAATGGTAGTAAAAGATTATGGCAAAGGCAGCGTACGTAATTACTGCCAGGAAATGAGACTGCTCTTTAAGTACTTCAACCATAAAGCGGTTGCAGATATCCGCCAGGCTGATATTGAGCAATACATGCAATACATAAAAGAAGTGCATAAGGTAGGCCGGGCCAAGTGCCGCAGTGTAGCACAGGCCTGCAGCTTTTTCTTTAAGCGCATACTGCCTGCACCTTACATTGTTCCGTCTAATCTCTATCCCAAAAAACAATTTATCCTGCCCAATATTATGACGGAGGAAGAAGTGGTTCAACTCTTTGCAGCGCCACTAACGCTCAAAGAATATTGTGTAATAGGGTTACTGTATGGATGCGGCCTGCGGATAGGCGAAGTAGGCCAGTTGCGCCTGAAGGATATTGAAAGCCACAACAAACGGCTAAAGGTTTACCAGGGCAAGGGCGCTAAAGACAGATATACATTGCTGCCTGAAAAACTATTGCAACAACTGCGACAGTTTTATGTGCAGGATGGCCGGCCCAAAGAATATTTATTTACCAGCAAACAAACCAAAAGAGCCATGCATGTACGCAGTATGCAAGTGATGGTAAACAGCGCTATGGACAAAGCTGGATTTAAAGAAAAGCCGTTCACCGCCCATACACTGCGGCACAGTTTTGCTACACACATGCTTAACCAGGGTAACAATATTCATGTAATAAAAACTCTGCTGGGCCATGCTAAATTAGAAACTACCATGGTATACCTGCATTTGCAAAAGCATACACAACTCGGTATCGTATCGCCTTTAGATGTAACGGTATATGGAGCAGCCGCTAAATGAACGGCGGCAACTGTTGCAATCAAAAATCTTTGCTCACCCTTCTGTTACCGGTTTTAATCCTTACAGCCAGGCCGTACTAAGCCGGTTGAGCCGTTGCCATACAGCAGCCATAGGAGTGCACCATTACCGGTGCAACAATGAAGGGTGCAAACATATGCATTACCAGTACCATAGTTGTGGCAACAGGCATTGCCCTTGCTGCGGCGGTATGAAGCGTGATGAGTGGATAGAAGACCGCATGGGCGAGCTATTGCCCACCACTTATTTTCATTTAGTGTTTACACTGCCGCAGGAACTAAGAAGTTTATGCATGGGCAACCGCAAACTGCTGTTCGGTTTACTTTTTAAATCTGCACAGCATACCATTCTCACCCTATCTAAAGATGAAAAATATATCGGTGCTACACCGGGTATTGTAAGCATTTTGCATACTAACGGTCAGGACCTGAACTTTCATCCGCATATACATAATATAGTAAGTGGTGGTGGCATTCTCCCCTCTCCTGATGGAGAGGGGCCGGGGGTGAGGTGGATAAAAGAAAAAAGAAGCAATGGCCGTTTTTTGTTCCCCCGCCGGTCGATGGAAAAAATATACAAAGGCTATTTTTTAGACCAGCTAAGAAAATATATAGCCAACGGAACTTTGAAGTATGCAGACCTCAAAACAGTAGAAAATATACTATCCATGGTAGGGCAAAAGAAATGGAATGTACATGCCAATGCACCCTTCGGCGGCCCTGCACAGATCGTAGAATACCTGGGACGTTACACACACAAAGTAGCCATCACCGCTCACCGGATATTGCACATAGATAATAGTAATATCATTTTTAAATACAAAGATTATGCTGCTGGCAACAAGCAGAAAATAATGGTCTTAACACATGCAGAATTTTTAAGTCGTTTTGAACAACACATCCTGCCCAAAGGTTTTGTAAAGATCCGTCATACCGGTTACCTACATGCTAAAAATAAAATGGAGCGCATAGCAGCAATATGCAAACAATTACAATTGCCAGCGCCCATGCAACGAGTACATACACCGGTTGCTTTGCGACTGCTGTTACAAACCGGCAAAGACATTACCCTGTGCCCGGTTTGCAAAAAGGGAAAGATGGAATTGGTGGCAACATTTATTTATCATCATGGCTGTCTGCTAGATGCGGCGCAGTTGCGGAACCGCGGCTCTCCAAAAAGAAAAAGCAAAAAAGTTCCCCATGAAAAACACTCCTAACCCTGTTGGTAATTTTTATATTCCTGGAAACAAACTTTGTTTTCGGGTAGGGGATCATATACATTGCCGGCAGCTAAATATACGCCAGCAGGGCGAAAGGCGGGCGCCTATTCATTTAGTCATCATCTCAAAACTCATACAAAACACCTTACAACATTAGCCCCCACTCTGCTGGCAGTGTCGCTGAACATCGTATTGCAAAAAGCCCCGGTCTATAATGATCAGGGCTTTTTTATTTTCTTCAATCAGTTTGAAATTGGGGGGCTTTCTTCAATACGCATAATGTAGCTGATGTTATGTTAGTTAGTGTCAACACCCTTTGCCCATTTAGGTAATTCTTTCGACTTAAGAATTGGGTCTTCGTTTGTTCCGCCATATTTAATCGAAAAATATTTTGCTTTACGATAATGAAGTCTTTTGGCAACTATAAAATTGGGGAACGTGGAGATGAAGGCTTCCCTTTTTTAGTACGGTTTAAAAGTAGAATATTTTTCATTTCAATATAGTCTTCTGATGGGTGTAGTGAAGCGAAGGCGTAGCCGAAGCGGAACGGAGCCCATCAGAAACGATTTGTTTTTCCCCTTTATTTTTTTCCCGGTAGAGCTTTGGGGGTAACCCTCCCAGGGCATCATGTGGACGGTGGTTATTGTAATCATGTATAAACTTTACCGTTACTTCCCGAACTTCATCCAGGTTATCTAACAAATAGGCATCTAACACTTTGCCCCGGTAGGTACGGTTAAACCTTTCTATGTAGGCATTTTGTGATGGCTTACCTGGCTGTATATATTTAAAATCAATTTCATTTGCCTGGCTCCATAGTTTTGCTATCCTGGCAATAAATTCCGGGCCATTGTCCATACGTATCTTTTTAGGCTTGCCATACCTGGCTATTAAATGTCTTAACACCCACAACACACGGCTGCTTTTTAGTGAATAATCGGTTTCTATAAAAAGTACTTCACGGTTAAAATCGTCTATCACATTAAATGATCGGAACTTCTTGCCATTGCTTAATGCATCGCTCATAAAATCTATACTCCAGGTTTGGGTAAAAGACACTGGTACTTCCAACTTTTCTTTTATGCGTGCAGGCAGACGCTTCCTGGCCTTACGCTTCATTCGTAATCCTAATTGTTTATAAAGCCGGTATACCCGTTTGTGATTAATCTTATGGCCCTCCAACCGAAGACGGTCATAAAATTTCCAAAAGCCTTCGTCTTCCACGGTTTGCGAAAGATGCTGCAATAAGTGTATTACTGTATCATCATTCTTTACAGATTTATAATGCAATGAACTGCGACTTATATTTAGTATTCGACACGCCTTGCCGATGTCTTTGGGCCGCTCTTTATGGAGCTGATTTACGATCACTCGTTTATCGCAAGGCTTTAAAGCTTTTTTTCAATAATGTATTTTGCAACGTCCAACTCCATGGCCAGGTTGGCATACATTCGTTTAAGCCGAGAGTTTTCTTCTTCCAACTCTTTGATCCGCTTGAGTTCAGATGCTTCCATACCTCCATAACGCTGACGCCACTTATATAAACTGGCTTTACTTACTCCGTGTTCACGGTTGATCTCTTCGGCACTTTTGCCGTTATCAAATTCTTTTAGAATGCCTGCAATCTGTGCAGGACTAAATGTGCTTTTTTTCATCTTTTACAGTTTTAAAATTAAACATTTTGTCTATTTTTAAACTGTACTGTTTTTGGGGGAGCTTACCGAGATATAGACATTGTAATCCTTTGTCTGCGCATTATAATTTGCCAAATCGTTATTCAATTTATCGTAAAGTTTGATAAGGGCTTTTTCATTTGGAAAGTTTGCCAGTAGATAATTATTAATTTTGAATTCGAAATATTCCAGGTCTAAATTGCTTTCATTTTTAGCTCTTTCAAACATTGATTGTTGTTCAAAATATTTTAAACTGTCAAACTTTGTTAAGGTGAAAGACTTTATTAAGCTATCTCGAATTGTCAAGTCTGAACTGGACGCATTCCAAGCCACTTTTACGGTTTGCTCTTTTTCTTTAAAAATGTCCCCTTTGCTTCTCTTGAGTAAATACATAAGTAAAAATGCGATTAGAGAAAACAAAGCAACAAATATGATTACATTCTTAAAAAATCGCATGTTCCTGAGAGGTTTAGAATATCAGCTTACGAGAAACGGCTTGCAGCAGGTGGGGAAATAGAACTCCGTCTGCCCGTACTGTTGCCAAATTTATGATAAAAAGCTCATTGTTTATTCTATCGTTCAATAGAGTTTTTTCCGCCGGAACTACTGCTCAATAATGTTACAAAAGCTCACTGTTATTCCTTCAGCCCCACTTGCTGCAAACCGATCCTATGTTTACATTTTGATAAATTTATAGTGGAAGAAAGAATAAATATTTGAAAGAACAAAGGGCGGAATAAGACCGGCAAACCGAATAGGCGTGGGAGCCTTTCTAACATGATAGTCACCGCCCCTTTTCTTACCCGATGCTGAACAGTTCACAATACTTTTTTAAAAGTTTGCATTAGGATAGATAGCACAGTGTAAGATTGTTCTTCCATTGTTTTTTCCTTCTCTAAAAATACATTATTTCATCAAAAAAATTATTAAACATGAACAACGAAAAACTTTGCTGTGGTATCGATGTTTCACAAAACACCCTTGACGTTGCTTACCAAAACAACCTTGGAGAAATCTTCCATATTAAAGTAGGTAACAACAACAAAGGTTTTGAAACTATAATGGAACATACCGGCCATGAATATCATTTTGTAATGGAGGCTACCGGCGTGTATTATGTTCGTCTTGCTTTCTTTTTTCATAGCAATAACTGCACAATAAGCGTGGTAAATGCATTAAAGATAAAACGCTATATACAGATGCAACTGGAGAAAAACAAGAGTGATAAAAAGGATGCTCAATGGATCTGCAGATATGCTATTGACCAAAAGCCTGAGTTCTGGGAAATGCCGGACAGCATGTACTTTGAGAGCAAACAGCTATACAATACCATTCGCCAGTATAGCGAAGAGATCAAGCGTTTCAATAACCAGTTACATAGCTTGCGCATCTTACCAGTTCAAAATAAAGAAACTATAAAATCATTGGAGAAAATGAAGCTTCAGTTTGAAAAAGAAATAAAGATTTTAGAATTGAAGTTAGAAGCATTGCTGATAAAATGGAAGCCTGACCAGGTAAAAAATATCGGCAGCATAAAAGCGATAGGCAGACGAGCAACTGCCATGCTGATCATCTACACCCAAGGCTTTAAATATACCGAAAATCACCGGCAGCTGATCAGTTTTGCAGGCCTTAGTCCAAAAGAATATGGCAGCGGAACCGTTTCCCACCGTCTAAGTACCTAATGGCATAGAATATAATGAATGATAGATTTGCAAGCTAATTAAAATTTCATGCGCAATCAACCCGAAGTACGAGAGCAAATGTTTAATCTCATAGAGCAATGGCAACAAAGCAGCCTTACACAAAACGCATTTTGTAACAGCAATCTATCAAGTATCATGTATTTCATTATTGGTATAAACGCTATCGTGAACAGCAGGTGGTTACTAACGATGATTCATCATTTGTAAAGTTGCAGATTGCAAAATCGATTACGGATGGTTCGGTAGAAATAATTTATCCTGGTGGTATTCGATTAATTTTTCATGAGCCGGTAAGCAGTAATTATTTAAAAGTGCTGATCAGTTAAGCATGCTTCATTTATCTGCATCATGTAAATATTATTTGCATCGCAGGCCTACCGATATGGGCAAGGGCTTTGATAGTTTATGCGGCATCGTTAGTTCAGGGTTGCAAATGAATGTGCTCAGCGGATCGGTGTTCATCTTCATTAATAAAAAACAGACCCAGGTAAAACTGTTGTTGTGGGAAGGAGATGGCCTGGCGGTGTATTATAAAAGATTGGAAAAGGGAACTTATGAAGTGCCTTTGATTAATAATGATGATAACGATTTATCTATCAGCCATGAAGCCCTACAACATATTTTACAGGGGGTCTCTTTGAGGAGCGTGCGGAAGCGAAAAAGATATCAACAAACGGCTGAAAGCTGTGGATAATACAACGGCTGAAAGCATTGATAACACTGCATTATAGTATTTTTGTCCTGTGATAGAAACAGCCATTGATTATAAAAATTTATATGAAAATTAGTAGCGCAAAATGCCACTTTGCAAAAGAACTGGCTAACCTCAAGCGCTTAATCTTTGGCAGTAAAAATGAGCGCTTCATTCCTGTGGACAGTTCTCCTTCCCTAAATTAGTCTTGATATGAAATCGATGCAGTTGGTGCAGGTACTGTTACCAAAACACAGAAGATCGAATACGTTCGCAACACAACCCAGGTTACCAAAAGAGCATCCTCGGGCGTACCAAGCTTCTGAGCATTTAGAGCGCAGGGAAATTATTATTGAACCCGCAGAAGTTACACAAGGCTGTAAAAAGATCGGTGAAGAAATAACTGAAGAATTAGAATATGAGCCGGGCAAATTATTTGTAAACCGTTATGTGCGTCCTAAATATGTTATGGCAGACAAGAAGGGGATTATCATTGCACCCATGATGGAGCGCCCTCTACCCAAGGCTATTGTTGGTCCCGGCTTACTGGCGAAGATTATCATTGATAAGTATGTAGATCACTTACCGCTGTACCGGCAGATGGGGAGTGTTTTAAAAGAGAAGGTATCAACATCCCTTACAGCACTATCGGTGACTGGGTAAAGAACGGATTTACCCTGATAGATCCATTGTATGAATCGCTTAAAAAATTAATTGTACAAAGCAATTATCTGCATGCCGATGAAAGCCCCATAAAAGTTTTGGATAAAGATAGAAAAAAGGCACTACCCATCGTGGCTATTACTGGGTATATCACAACAGCATGGATTGGCCTGGTATGGTTCAATTACCAGGAAGGCCGGGGAAGAGAAGGCCCTGTGGAAGTGCTGAAAGATTTTAAAGGGTATCTGCAAACCGATGGATATGCGGTGTATGATTTTTTTAAAGAAGACAAAGACATCACCGTTTTGCATTGCATGGCCCATGCACGCCGGATGTTTTTTGAAGCAAAAGACAACGATAAAGCCGTTGCTGAATATGCATTGGAGCAAATAGGCCTGCTTTATAATATAGAACGCAAGGCTAAAGAACAGCAACCCGATGCGGAGCAAATCCTGCAACTGCGCCAAACAGAAGCAGTACCTGTATTAGAGTCATTAGGCAAGTGGATGAAAGAAACCTACCTGAAAGTACTGCCTAAAAGCGCCATCGGCAAAGCTTTAGGTTATAGCATCTCCAGATGGGCGGATCTCATGCTCTATGCAACTAATGGCAATCTGAACATAGATAACAACCCTGTAAAAAACTTCATAAGGCCCCTGGCTATTGGGAGAAAAAATTATTTGTTTGCCGGCAGTCACGAAGCAGCCAAACGCAGTGCCATACTTTACTCCTTGATGGGAACCTGCAAACTGCATAGTATTAATCCCTTTAGATGGCTCAGAGACGTTTTGCAACGCATCGCCATCCATCCAATTAAGAAAAATAGAAGATTTACTGCCGCACAACTGGAAACCTATTCACCAACGGCTAAACGCAAATCCGATAGCTATCGGATTAAATTACTATACTATTGCTTTTGGGTGTACTTCAGATGTTAGGATACGCGGAACCAGCATTAAAGGAAGACCTAAAATATCACGCAAAGGAGGTAAGCCAATAAGAGATGTTTTGTACATGTGTGCCATGAGTGCTATTAAAACAAATACCGCTTGTAAAGCCTTGTATCAAAGATTGAGAGACAATGGCAAGTCCGGAAAGCTGGCATTAATAGCTGTGTGCAATAAGTTACTTAAGCAGGTATTTGCGGCTGTAAAAAACAATACTTTGTACCAGCCAAATTATCGTTCAGCAAGGCCATAAAAAACATTAAAAATTATTTGTTTTTTTACACAGTTCATGTAAGCTGCTGTACTTCTATAGTGGGTCGTCATTCTTTTTATATGAGTTTAATTGATTCCAAAT
Organism: uncultured Chitinophagaceae bacterium; assembly: GCA_963792025.1. Lineage (GTDB taxonomy): Bacteria > Bacteroidota > Bacteroidia > Chitinophagales > Chitinophagaceae > Ginsengibacter. The sequence goes on from CAWBUS010000003.1 coordinate 363,264, forward strand.
TTCATAGGTCATCTCAAATTTAGTTTCTTTTGTTCCGTGTAAGCCAGCTTCTGTCCAACCTGCTTTTCTATAAAATTTTTCTGCTCTTGTATTAAATGCAGTTCCTAACCAAACTGTATTTTTTGTCTGTGTAAAATACCAGTCCAACATTATTTTATGAAGTTGTTGTCCAATACCTTTTCTTTCAAATTCAGGGTCTAAAAACAATGCCCAAATATTGTTGTCTTTCATGTCAGCAATTGCAAAACCAACAATTCTATTGTCAATTTCACAAACTCAACCTTTTCCTCTTACAGTTATAAATTCCACACAATCTTCATCTGTTACCAAATTAGGGTCAGACAAAGTGTTTTCTTTTATTGAATTTCTAACAATTTGTATTTGCTTTATGTCGTCGATTTTTGCCTCTCTAAAAATCATTTGTTTAGATAATTATTATTTCGAAATGTGGTCGGTCTGTATAGCAGCTTACGAGCGTCCGCAGCTTTGCGCAGGCGGATAATAGATGCTCAGTTCTGCCCATAACTGTTGCCAAATTTATAAATAGTTGTTCATTGTTATTACAATTGTTCAGCAGCGTACGGTCAGCCCAAACTGAAGCTGAAATTGACTACTGCTCATTGTTCAGGTCGTCCCGATTGCGCAAAAATGAATGTTCAAGCAACACTTTCGGTGAGTCCTCCATTATATCAGTTATACCACCTTCGCCTTTCATCAAAAATATAATTCAAATGAAAGGCAATGAAATTTCAGTAAAAGAGCTAAGCTCTGATGCAGTGGAGTGGTTGAAAAACCTCCACCAAACAATGGTAGTAAAAGATTATGGCAAAGGCAGCGTACGTAATTACTGCCAGGAAATGAGACTGCTCTTTAAGTACTTCAACCATAAAGCGGTTGCAGATATCCGCCAGGCTGATATTGAGCAATACATGCAATACATAAAAGAAGTGCATAAGGTAGGCCGGGCCAAGTGCCGCAGTGTAGCACAGGCCTGCAGCTTTTTCTTTAAGCGCATACTGCCTGCCCCTTACATTGTTCCGTCTAATCTCTATCCCAAAAAACAATTTATCCTGCTGAATATTATGACGGAGGAAGAGGTGGTACAACTCTTTGCAGCGCCACTAACGCTCAAAGAATATTGTGTAATCGGGTTACTGTATGGATGCGGCCTGCGGATAGGCGAAGTAGGCCAGTTGCGCCTGAAGGATATTGAAAGCCACAACAAACGGCTAAAGGTTTACCAGGGCAAGGGCGCTAAAGACAGATATACATTGCTGCCCGAAAAACTATTGCAACAACTGCGACAGTTTTATGTGCAGGATGGCCGGCCCAAAGAATATTTATTTACCAGCAAACAAACCAAAAGAGCCATGCATGTACGCAGTATGCAGGTGGTGGTAAACAGCGCTATGGACAAAGCAGGATTTAAAGAAAAGCCGTTCACCGCCCATACGCTGCGGCACAGCTTTGCTACGCACATGCTTAACCAGGGTAACAATATTCATGTAATAAAAACTTTACTGGGCCATGCTAAATTAGAGACTACCATGGTGTACTTGCATTTGCAAAAGCATACGCAACTAGGTATCGTATCGCCTTTAGATGTAACGGTATATGGAGCAGCCGCTAAATGAACGGCGGCAACTGTTGCAATCAAAAATCTTTGCTCACCCTTCTGTTGCCGGTTTTAATCCTTACAGCCAGGCCGTACTAAGCCGGTTGAGCCGTTGCCATACAGCAGCCATAGGTGTGCACCATTACCGGTGCAACAATGAAAGATGCAAACATATGCATTACCAGTACCATA
>CAWBUS010000004.1:0-260000 GCA_963792025.1 uncultured Chitinophagaceae bacterium
AATAAATAACTATTTAGTCGTCCCTTAAAAACTTATTGGCGGTTAAAAGATAAAGATTTTGTTGAAACAAATAGTTAAGGAAGATTTTTAGCAGGCGATATAAAAAAGCCAAAAACATCTTTTTGTAGATGTTGATCATTCTTTTGAAGTTCATGGCAGCGGCGGCAAGCATTACATTGATGTTATCTCCTTTAATTCCTTTGTAATAATTGCGGCTTAACCGATGATCTTCTTTCAGATGTCCGATCCTTGGTTCAATAGCTGCTCTGCGCTTGAAACCATTCTTTAATTGTTGTTGCTGATAGCCATTGAGTGATTTATTAAAAGGTTTGGGTATTTCTATTTGTGTTCCTCTTACCTGGCTGATGCCCCGGTAGCCTCTATCCATAAACGCTCTTGTAAGAACAATGCCTGTTAATCGTTGTTGCTGCTCAAATGCGGGATCCACAGTATGTGCATCGTAATCATTTTTCTCAATATTTAAGGCCCCAATAATAACACCGGTTTTCTTTGTAGTGATGATGGATACCTTGCTGCCAAACTCATACTTCTTATGTTCCTTGCCTTTGCTGATGCATTGTACATGTGGTTCATGAAGGCTATAAATTTTATTACTGTCATTTCTTTTTTGCTGTAATACTTTTTTAAATAATACCAGGTCATCTGCGTGTACACCCGCTGGTAATTTCCTTTCCAGTTCTCTTACTAATCTGCCCGCAATGGTTTTTATTTTCTTATCAGCTTTGCGTGCCTTTTTTATAATTTTTAGGATGATTGCGGAAACGCTGCTGCACGGCCAGCTTCTTAATGGTGCAACGATAACTTTGTCTTAATGCTATCTGCTGTTCATCAGCTATGGCTATACATTTGTTTATTATTTTGCGGTGCAATTTATTATCGGTGGGATAAGTGATATTTTTTTCCTGCACCGTTGTATCTACTGTGCCCTCATCTTCTTTTCCATCATTCCCTGGATGCGAATGCTCTCTTTAAAAATCAATTCTATTCCTTCTTCTCCAATACGATTACGAAAGTGTACTAACTCAGAAGCTTCACAGGGTACCCCACAGGCATACGATTTTTCACCACTGAAATATTGATAATAAATATTCTCCATCCACTGCTCTACTACACTCTCATCACTTAAGTTGCGGATATGTTTTAACATCAGTAGTGATACCATTAGCCTGATTGGTTTGGCCGGACGACCTTCATCAGAATAATATTTGGCAAAGGCTTGCTCAAAAATTTGCCATTGAATCTGACCAGCTAAAATATACAGAGGATGGTGATGGCTTAACTGCTCCTCAAACGTAACGTAAAAGCCCAATTGTGTAGAATTAACATTTTTAGAAAGCATAAAAAATCTGCAAGGTTTTGAAGTAAATTTCTTGTTTTCCTGCAGATTTGTAATACCATTTTTATTCACAAATCCACATCTGCACTACATCCTAATATTTTTTAAGGAACGACTATTTATTTTGTAAAAGTTAATACTATTTAGTATTATTTAGTTAATACAGTTGTCTCAATACCAAAAGCTTCCTGCCGAAACTGTAGCTTCATAAATTATTGTCATGGTGTTATTAGTTGTTGAGAAGGTTCCCGTTCCGTGAGGATTGATAGTAGCCTGCCCATAAGTGGGGTGAACAAACCAGGGAGCTTTAGGAACAACTGTTGTTCCGGTGTCAATATTGCTCCAGTTTAAAGTTACGTTCACTGGAGGCTGGTCGATACCCCATAAACCGGTAATCGCGACATAGCTGGTAGAACCATTTATCGATAGCGGGGTGATGGTAACCTGATAAGGTCCTCCGTCAGGTGCCCCTGCATAATAATCCTGGTCCGTATAAACTCCCGAAAAAGCATTCAGGTCTGCTTCCCAGTACTTTTTCATTATTAAAATATACTTAGTATTAAGAGCGGTAGCTAAAGGAACATCGTTGCTGGACATGGTAATATTTAATGTATCCACCTTTGTAACTGTAGGGTATCCCGCAAAGATCCCGTTTATTTCAAGTGAATCTACTACCTCGCCTGCCTTTATTGTCAAACTCGCCGGTGCATTATACTGTTGTCCTGCGGTAGCAGTTGATGACGAATAGGTGAATTGGATAGTTACGTCTTTATCATAAGCTTTGGTAATACCAATAGGTATTTTAAATACTGACTTCGGGTCATTTTTTATAGCATATTGTCCGGTTGCAGTCTGGCCTACAAATTCTAACTAATACCGGCGTTGTAATAGTATTATCTTTTTTACAGGAAAAGAATCCCACGCAAAGAGAGTAAATACTAACAAATAAATTTTAGATTTTATATTCATCGTTTTTCTTTTTTAGAATTTAAAGAGGGTTTTGATCTGCTGAAGTCAGGCTCTTATTAGCATCCATTTCGGCCTGTGGCAGTTGCCATCTCCACTTATTGCTATCCGGGGGAATATTGAGTAAGCTCCACTCGTTTCCATCTCTTACTAAAGGCAGTTGATATCTTTTCAGATCAAAATATTGTACTCCCATTTCTGCATATAATTCTTTACGCCTTTCTAAAAGAATTTCATTAATCAAAGTTGCCTTATCGGGGGTTGTTGATCTTACAGCGTTTGGATCTCTTTTTAATTGTAACACATATAAGGCATCCTTGGCAGCTTCCAATTGACCCATTTGTGCATCACCTTCGGCTTCTATAAGATAGGTTTCGGCGGAACGCATCAATACCAAATCGCCGGAAAATGATGCATTATCACGGAATTTTGCCGTCATCCATACTTGCCAGGAAGCGTTTTGACTAGGTGCCGGAACAAACAGATTTCTAACATCGGTAGCGCTAAACTGGTTGACGAAAGTCGTGTTCACATAAATATCCTGGTAGCGGTTATTGCTTGGGGACGGATCGATATAACCAAAGAACGAAGCATATAACAACGATTGTGAAGCATTAAATTGTATACCCCAAAGCCACTCTTCGTTATTGACAGAATTAAAACCGCTTGCATACTCTCCGCCGCTCATTAATGGGTATCCAACCCTTGCTGCCTTCGCATTGCTTATTGCCTTTGACCAAAGCGTATTATCGGACATGGCGAGTTCCTGGTAAACTTCTGCAAGAATAAGTTCTGCCACATTTTTATTAATCCTGTATTTGTCAATCCTGTCGGTTGTTAAATTGGCAACAGCAAATTCAAGATCACTGGTTATCAAATCATAAACATCTTTTAATGATGCCCTTGGGTTTCCATTGCTTGAAGATGAAGCAGGAGCGGTGTAAAGAGGTATTCCGGGGGCGTTTGGATCTTTTGCATAAGTGAATTGATAAATCCTCGCCAGCCAAAAATAAGAATAGGCTCTTAATGCTTTGGCTTCTCCTATCAGCGCATTTTTTACGGCGTCTCCTTCCGGAATATTAGGCGTGTTTAAGATTATTGCATTCGCATTGTTTATAGCCTTGTAGAAAAGATTCCATATTTGCTCATCCCTGGTTGCAGTCGCTATTCTGCCGTAAGTATTTTCGGTCCAACTGTTTTCGTAAGTCCACCAGTTACTGGGGTCAGAAATTAGATCATTACCTCGCATGTCAAAATTGAACTGGATAGTTTTCAACCCAAACATATTTTGCCTTGCGTCGTCAGGCACGTATTGTTGAAATAAATAGTAGATGCCTGTTAACGCATTATCAACACCTGTTTTTGACGTAAATATTACTCCATCGGATAAGCTGCCATCTGCAGGCTTTATGTCGTCAAGATATTTTTTGGAGCAACCGGACAGGGCTAACGTGGCTGCACTTATAATTATTATTAAATTTTTTACTTTTTTCATTATTAAAAAATTAAAAGTTTAGAATTAGAACCCTACATTTATTCCAACAGATATAGTTTTATACACACTGGATGTATTATCTGTTATGCCACCTAAGCCTTCTTCAGGATCAAGGCCTTTGCGCCCAAAAAATGTAAATGGATTTTGCATATCAACATAAAACCTTGCACTCACAAAATTGATCTTGCTTAATAGCGCTTTTGGGAAATTGTATCCCAAAGTGATATTTCTGATGCGGGCATAAGAATCATCATACAAAAAACGCGTAGATGTAGAAGTGCCCTGGTCATCTGATGTAGTTAATAATCTTGGCGTTCTGCCATCGCCAGGGTTCGATGGGCTTTGCCAACGATTAAGTATGTCAGTACTCCATTGACTTCCGGGTTGTAATCCAGTACTGCTGTACATTAATCCCGCGTAGTCGGCATCATATATTTTTCCACCAATGTTGCAATAAATCAATACCGTCAGGTCTATATTTTTATAAGACATTCTACTGGTAACTCCACCACTCCAGTCGGGGAGAGAAGTACCTTCATAGTAGCGTGTTGCAGCACTCCAGCTTTTAGTTACCACTTTGCCAATCACCTTACCGTTGGCATCTTTGTCATCCTGGTACCACATCGGTGCACCGTCAGTAGCATCAACGCCTGCATACTCTCTTATATAAAAATTATTGAGAGGCTGTCCCACTTTTAAATTACTCAACCCTGGCCCGTCGTATGTACGTGGCTCATCTGGCAAGCTTATGATTTTGTTTTTTACGTGTGTTGCGTTGAAAGAAGTAACCCATGTAAAATTTCTTGAGTCGATAATTTTTGTTGTAAGATCTATTTCAACGCCTTTGTTAGAAACTTTGGCGATATTATCATTAATACCGTTTAAACCGACTGAAGGGGGCAGAGGCCTAAAAAATAAAAGATTGGCAGAATTTTTTTCAAAATAGGTGAAAGAGCCGGTGATCCTGTTTTTAAACAATCCGAAGTCTATCCCGAGGTCGAGGTTTTTCTGAGTTTCCCAATGCAGATTGCCATTTCCAAGCTGCGTTATTATTGAACCGCTATAGTCAGCAATATTGGCTCCCGCTGAATACAGGCCTAAGTAAGGAAAATAACCCGGTAATGAACGGTTGCCCGTAGTACCGTAGCTTGCTCTGAGTTTTAAATCGCTAAGCGCATCGATCCTGCTAAGAAAATTTTCTTTGTTCAAATTCCATGCACCTCCTATTGAGTAGAAGGTTCCCCATCTTGATGAATCAGCAAACTTACTGGAACCGTCTGCCCGAACTGACAATGAAATATGATACTTCTCACCATAATCATAATTTAAGCGGCTAAAATAACTTACCAGCCTCTCATCACCTGAGTTTGAAGTGGCCACACTTGGTGTACTTCCGTAAGCTAACTCGGTTAAGCCGGGGAAGGTAAATCCTCTTGACTGTGCTTCCACATAAGTATCATGATACCTGTAAGCTTCCATACCGCCCAATACATTTATATGATGTTCCCCAAAAGTTTTATCATAAGTAAGCGTATTAGTAAAAGTCTGCGAAGTATATTGATTTCTTGCCTTATCACTTAAACCACCGTAAGAAGAACCATCACCCACAAAAGGATTATAGTAATAATCTGCCTGCACATCAAAAATACCCAGTGCATATTGGGTCCTGAATTTTAATCCATTTATAATTTGAGCTTCCAGGTATGCCGTTGCTGATGTCGAATACCGACCATTGGTAGTGGGATTAAGAACTGTGGTTCCCGCAGGATTTCCCGGGTTAAAAATAGGTCTTGTTAAAGGGCCATTGTTTCCAAAATCAAATTGCTTTTTCCCATTGGCATCCAAAATGGGTTGCCCCGTTGCCGGGTCTAAAATGTATTCAGGATATATATTCGAAATATTGCGTATCCATCCAATTATATTAGAATAAGCAGAGCCACCCTGGATAGGATAATTTTGAGTTGAATACACAAGGCTTGTATTAATACCTGCGTCAAGCCAGTCGTTTACTTTTGTATCTACTTTTAATCTGCCTGTAAATCTCTTGAAATCTGATTCGATTGGAATCCCTTCATCGTCAAGAAAACCTCCCGAGAAATAATATTTAGTCTTTTCTGAACCACCTGAAACATTTATATTATAGTCATTGCGAATACCCGTTCTTAACAACGCGTCTGCCCAGTCTTGATTCCATAAGAGTTTGGTGCCACTTACCAATTTACCATCGGTACCTATAGGTTGAGGAACACCAAAAGGATTGTAGACTAAAACACCTACAACACTTTTACTGGCGTAATCCTGTGGAGAAGAAGCGCCAGAATTGGCAACCAGTGTCGGATCGAGTGTTGCCTGGTTTTTTAAGGCTTCCCAGGTTAATTCATATTCCTGTGCAGGGCTTACATATGGGTAATCATTGACCGCCCTTTTTGAAAACCCGGTTACTGCTGATAGATTAACCTGCGGTTTTCCACGCCCGGTCTTAGTGGTAATAAATATGACGCCATTGGCGGCTCTTGATCCGTAAAGCGCCGTGGCTGACGCATCTTTGGATATGGTGTAGCTTTCAATATCACTTGGATTAATATTATTTAAGTTACCATCATATGGAGCATTGTCAACAACGATTAACGGCGATGCACTTGCGTTAATTGAACCTATTCCCCTAATCCTTATTTCCGGATTTTCTCCTGGCTGGCCATTGTCGTTTGAGACTAACACACCACTTGCAGTTCCTTGTAACATATTCCCAATACTGCTTACCTGCAGGTCCTTCACATCATCTGCCTTTATGGTAGATGCAGTTCCGGTAAAGGCCCTTTTCTTTGTATTACCATAAGCAGTAACCACAACCTCAGCAAGAACAGTATTGGTACTTTTCATGCTTAGATTGATGACATTATCGCTACTGATAGGAATTTGTTGTGACTCTGCATTTACTGAGGAGAAGATTAATGTTTTGCCATTTGCGGGTGCACTTATTGTATAGGTGCCATCGGCATTTGTGGTCGTTCCTATTACAGTTCCCTTAATCTGGACACTCGCGTTCGCGATGGGATTTCCTTTTTCGTCGGTTACAGTTCCTGTAATTGTTCTTTTTTGAGCGTATCCGCTTATCAATAATAAAAATATCGCTGATAAGGTTAATAAAAGTTTTCTCATGAACATTAATTTTAATTAGCAAATATAATTACACAGTCTCGAATCTGTAGGTATAGACACAAAATATTGATAATTGCTGCATTTTATCGCAAAAAAATATAAGATGAAATCAGCTATTTTTTTTACCCGTGGAAAGAAGCAGCACAGGCAATAAGATGAGATTGGTTAATGTAGCAGTAAAGAGTGTAATTGACGTAAGCCAGCCTAAAGATTGGGTACCACCAAAACCACTGAAACAAAAAATGATAAATCCGGCAATTAAAACAAGAGAAGTATATAAAATGCTTAGGCCGGTATGTTTAATTGTTTCGGAGACTGTTTTTTTAACATCAAAATTATTTAGCGGAAGTTCCTGTTTATAATTGACGAGAAATCGTATGGTAACATCTATCGCTATACCAAGGGCCACACTGAAAATGAGTACTGTAGACGGTTTTAAGCGAACACCTGCCCATCCCATGATGCCTGCAGTTACCACTAAGGGAATTAAATTGGGTATGAGAGAACAGATTAAAATCCGCAATGATTTAAATAAATAAAGCATGCACAAAGCAATAAATAAAAATGCCCATAAGAGACTTTGTTTCAAGCCATTTATTATAAAAGTACTGCCCTCTAAAAAAGTAATCGTTGACCCGGTAAAAGTTATTTTGAATTTGGAGGAATCAAAAAGTTCATTTGTTCTATCTCTAATTCCATCAAGAATTACAGGAAGTTTTTTGGTTCCAACATCGGCCATGTTAATACTCATGCGGGTGCTCTCTTTTGCAGTATCTATAAAACTCTGCAACAAGTTTGAAAGGTTATTTTTTGAAGTACCACTATCTGGTGTTGGGTTTCAAATATTCTCCTAAAAATGCAGCCTGGTAACTATCGGGTATGGAATAGGCGGATGAGTCTCCGTCATAAAATCCCTGCTTAACAAATTTTATTCCTTCGGCAATTGAAAGCGGCCTCGCCATTTCTTTTTGTAGAAGTTATATAAGTTGAAAGCGAATCCATTTTTTGAAGCACCGGTAAAATGCGTGTTCCTGCAAGGCCATATCTTTTTTTTGAATCAATTATTATTTCCAGTGGCATTACACCACCAAAGTTTTTTTCGAAAAATTTGAGATCAGTATAAATTTTATCCGTTTTTGGTAAATCATCCACAATAAAGCCTTCCGTTTTTAATTTACAAATTCCAAAAGCGGAAAAGATAACTACGACTATCGTTAAGGAGTAGACGACAAATTTATGATGCAAAACCCAACGCTCAATTCTTAAAAGAACATTGGTAAAAAATCTTATGTTCAGGTAGTTTAATTGCTTACTTCCGGGGACGGGCATATAACTTAGAACGCCCGGTAATAATATAAAAGAGATTACGAAAATAAGCATGATGCTAAGACCTGCAACCTGTCCAAACTCCTTTAGTATAGCACTATTAGTTAATGCAAAAACAGCAAAGCCAATGGCAGCAGTTAAATTGCAAAACAGGGTAACTACGCCCATTTTGCTAACCATATCAATGAGAGACTGTTCTTTATTTCCGCTTTTTTTAAACGTGGAATGGTATTTATTTAAAAAGTAAATGCAGTTGGGAATGCCTATAACGACTACAAGCGGCGGAATTAAAGCTGTAAGCAATGTTATTTTATAACCGAGAAGTTCTGTAATACCTACACTCCAGATGACTCCGATAATTACAACCAGCAATGATAAAAGCGTAGTGGATATTGACCGGAACATAATAAGTAGGATCAATGCAGAAAGTGCAAGTGAACCAATAATAAACCATTTCATTTCGCGGGCAATCCTGTCTGCAACTTGTGTTCGTATTAAGGGCAATCCGCTGATGTGCGTTGGAATATTTGTCTGAGAAGTAAAACTGTCGGCTGCATGCACAATATCGTCAATCACCTTGGTGCGACCCGGTGAATTCAATATTTCTTTGTTAATACGAACGACGATTAAATACGCACTAGTTGCGGGATTGTATAGCAGTGATTTGTAGAACGGCAGAGTATGTAATAAGTTTACTGAACTATCTAACCTTTCCTGCGAGTGCAAAGTGGAATCAAAGATTGGAACAGCATTTAATTTTTGAGTAGCTGTATCTTTTACGAGGTCAGCAGCATTTGCAACGCTCAATACATTTTCAACAAACGGAATTTTTTTAAGATCACTGTTTAAACTTCTGAATGATTCAAAATTTTTTAGATCAAAAAAATGATCGGTTTGAACACCAATTACAAGGAGATTACCATCATCCCCAAATTTCTTTTTAAAAGAAAGATAGTCCTGGTATTTTGGATTATCAGTAGGGACAGCTTTTGAGAACTCGTAGTTGAGTTTTATTTTGCTTGCATAAAATGCCATTACACCGGTACATAAAAACAAAAGAATTAAAAGAACTAGACGATTTTTCAGAACAAATTTTGCAAGGCCTCGCCACATACTTTATTTGAATTTTATGCGCAAAGAAACTAAATAATTATTTGTGCTGATTATGATTGGAGCTAATAATCAAACTCAACAAATTTTTGAACATGTAAAGCTGTTCTTGATTTGATATTATCCAACAGGCCCGTGTTATTTTTGGGAATAGAAAGAATAATTTCCTGTTTACTTTTTTCAATTACTGGATCACGATTGTAAAACTCTTTATTTAAAAACATAATTACATCTGCAAAAGGTTCGATAGCTCCCATCTTTCTTAAATCTTTTAAGTCAGAAACTTTTTTGCCTACGCTAATTGGAACTGTAACTATAATGGGTATATTTAAATCAGTTGATAGTTTTTTTAAAGCCTTGCAAAGCGAAAATAGTTTTAAATCATTCTCGTGTATGCCTTCAATCGAAATTAGTTGGAGATAATCTATAAAAATAATTTCAACATTTTTTTCTGCTACCCATCCGCTACAAGTATCAATCAGTTCCTGAATACTTAAGTACCCGGGCGCTGTAATTTCAATCTTATCAAATTCATCCGTATTAGTAAAATGATTAAGTCTTTGCTTATCATGTTCTATTAGTTTTCCTCTTAAAATTGATTCTAACATGACACCAGTAAGATTTGATAAAACTTTTGCAATAAATAGTTCTTCAGAAGTATTTATTGTAATAACACCTACTCTTAAAGAATCTGTCCTGTTATGAATTATATCAGAAATTAAGGAAACTATAAATGAGGTTTTTCCTACAGATTCTTTGCCAGCTACGACATATAAATTTCCTTTTGAAAATCCGCCGTTTAATATTTTATTTAAAATTTCAATATCACATTTAATAGCGGTTGGATCTTCATCATTTTTTTTAATTCTTTCGATTCGATCAATAATATTTAATAATGATTGCATCTAAGCTTGTTCTTTTAATAATTATAATCTCATTGATAAAAATTTATTCACCATTGGTGACCAGTCTTTGTATGAATTTCCCCATATTCTTGAGGGATGACAGATACCAATTACTAAACATTTCCCCTTGTCATATTCATATTCCCAAACTTCGGATTTTTTATCATTCACATTGATAAAAGATATACACTTGCCTGATTCTTCAGTTAACCATATTGTCCAAATCCTTTTAGATAATACAATAACTTTCTTTGGCTTCAGATTATCTAATAGTAATTTAAAGGACGGATTAATTGTTGCTCTATCTTTCTGTTGCGGTTGGCTTTGAGCTTTTGGTAAACCATTTTGAATAAGATTAGCGTATGCTACATTATTCCAAAGTTGTTCAGGCTCTTTGCAACCAAATATTAGTTCAGTAGTCCAAAAAAAGGCTGTATTCATTCCTTTTTTTTCTGATACGGCTTCTTTTACTACTAAGCTTGTTAAGTTAGATGTATCCTTATCTCCATTCAGGTAATGAGACTCTCCTAATAATAATAATTTTCCATATTTACTCTTTTCCCAATTTGGGCCAATCCAAGGTTGAAAATGCAATCCTTTTATTTTTTTCATAAATGAATTATTAAAAGTGTGTGACAAGATATTAAGTCTGTCATCTATATACATGCAATTAGGCGGGATCGTGTCTTTAAAAAGCCCTTTGTGAATATTACTTCTTACAATTTCTCCATCTCTTCATTTACAAAATCCATCAATACTTTAATATTTTCAGGAGAGAAATCAAATGTAAGTCCTGCAGCTTTGTATAGCTCTGGTAAGGTTTTGGTGCCGCCAAGACTTAACGCTTTCATATAATTATCCAGTGCCTCTTCAGGGTTTTTTTTGAATTGCATCCACATACCTATGGCTCCTAATTGTGCAATGCCATATTCAATATAATAAAAAGGGACTTCAAATAAATGCAATTGCTTCTGCCAATGATTTTCCCTAAAACTTTCAAGTCCGCTATAATCAATTATATCATCCGAAAAATCATTTAGAATTTCCATCCATGCGTTAGTTCTTTCTTCAACCGTTTGATGCGGATGTTCATAAATCCAATGTTGAAATTTATCAATAACCGCTATCCATGGAAAAATAGTAATTACTCTTTCTAACTGGTGTTCCTTCGCTCGTGTAAGATCTTCTTTATTATCAAAAAATACATCCCAATAATCCATTGTAAAAAGTTCCATTGACATGCTGGCTACTTCTGCAATTTCCATTGGATAATCTTTGAATGCATTCAATTCAAGATTATGGGTAAGAAAAGATTGAACTGCATGTCCGCCTTCATGAACCATTGTGGTTACGTCATGCATTTGGCCGGCTGCATTCATAAAAATAAAAGGAGCGCCACTTTCAGCAAGTGGACAATTATAACCTCCCGGAGCTTTGCCATTCCTGCTTTCCAGGTCGAGATGCTTCATGGCATTCATTTGCTTTAAACAATCTCCAAAGAAAGGACGAAGGTGTGTAAAGCATTCAATTGACTTATTAAGCAATTCACTTCCTGTTTCAAATGGAGTTAAAGGTTTAGTTCCTCCCGGCTCTGCTTCCGTATCCCAGGGACGCAAATCATCTAATTGCAATTTCTTCTTTTTCTTCTCATAGATCTTATTCACCAATGGCAACACATGTTGCTTTACTGAATCATGAAATCTGAAGCAATCTTCCTTGGTATAATCAAAACGACCAAGCTCTTTAAATTTATAATCGCGGTAATTTTCAAAGCCTGCATTTACTGCAACCTGCTGGCGTTTTTCGATCAATTGGTCGAAAAGTTTGTTTAATATATCCCGGTCTTCCAGCCTTCGTGCATTAATTTTTCTGTAAACTTCTTCACGCAATTTTCTGTCGTGGTTTTCTAAAAATTTGGCGGCTTGTTGCAGCGTATATTCTTTACCGTTAACTTCAATAGTCATTTTACCGGTAATCATTCCATACTGTTGTTGCAACACTGCCAGCTCAGCCTGTATAGGAATATTTTGTTCGCGAAAAAGCTCAATACTTTTTTTTACGGAACGTAAATAAGTAAAATATTTCGTTTGATCTAATTCGTTTACAAAGGGAGAATTAACCAACTTTTTATTTAGCGCATCAGCATAAGGTTGAATCTTTGGCTGAATTTCCATACAGAAAAAATTAAACGACTCTTCCAGTTTTTTATCTGTTGTATCGCAAGTCATTTTTATCTGCCGCCAGCAAACATCTTCATTTACTGCCGCTTCTAATTCGCTCATATCTGCCAGCCAATGTTGTAAACTTTCGGCAGAAGAAATCTCTCTGTCCAGCAATTCTTTAAAGTAAGGCTCAATAGTTTCCCAGTTTGATATAACTAAATCTTTGGGAAGAAATTTTCTTTCTAATTTTTTAATATCGGCAGATGCTTCAATCATAGTAGGAGGTGTTAGGTGATACGGATATCAAGTAGTCAAGTTATTGCTAATCTCATTATTTACGCCGCGGCTTTCAATTTTTCTCGGGGCTGCTTTTTGTGGCTTTACATGAGTTGTTTCTTTATGTACTACCGGCTTTGGAGTGGCTACTGTTTCTGGCGTTTCAGCAGTCTCTTCAGATGATTTTGATTTGATTTCTATTTTATTTTTCTTTAAAATATCAAACCATTTTACCATTTTTTTCATGTCACTTGCATATACCCTTTCGAAATCCAGATCGGGATATACTTTTTCAAAATAAGATTTCAATGCTTTATTGTCTGCTTTAGCGTCAGGCATCTTTTCTTTACTTTTCTTCATCGCTTCAAATAATTCTGAAAGATTGGTATTGTCTTTTACCGTAAATACTTCAATGCTTTCCAGGTGCGAAAAGTTATGCAACCGGGTGCTCACAAATTTTGAAGTATTGTCTTCAAGCGACCGAACAACGGCTCCATCAGATTTTGAAGAGAGTAATTCAAACAAACCACTTAAACCTGAAACCGAAACAATTTTATTATAATCCATATATAATTTTCTTTTTAGAAGCTGCAAGATAATTGAAATGATATTTAGTAGTGTTAATGAAATATAAAAGCCTTTTAAATTAGATTTTTTTAGAATTAAATATTTAAAATGGCCCCACAGGTTTTATGTTGTGATGTCGTCAAATGGGGTAATCAACTTTACTTTATGAACCGGGTACTGCTTTTTTTATTTTTTACAGGGTTACTTTTTACAGGCGTCGATGCCCAGTCAGTAAAGGGTATTCTCCAGGACGCTAGCAACAATGCGCCAATTTCAAATGCTACAATAAAATTGGTACCTGCAAATTCGTCATCAGAACTGTCATCTGTAAGCAATAGTAAGGGTGCTTTTACTTTTGATAAAGTGCCTGCGGGGAAATACAATTTAACCGTTACTTCAATTGGATTTGTAACAATATCGAAAGCAATTACTATAGGAAATAGCCCGGTTGATTTAGGAATTATCAAGACTTCTGAAAAGGCACAGACACTTAAAGATGTAGTTGTAAATGGTGCTGCACCCACTATCAAACAAAATAACGATACAATGGAATTTGGCGCCAGCCAATACAAAGTAAACCCAGATGCTACCAGCGAAGATTTGATAAAAAAAATGCCTGGTGTTACAGTTGATAAAAGTGGTACCGTAACTGCGATGGGAGAAACAGTAAAAAAAGTTACCGTTGATGGACGCGATTTTTTTGGCGACGATGCCACAGCTACATTGCGTAATCTTCCCGCAGAAGTAGTTGATAAAATTCAAGTGTTTGATAAATTGAGCGACCAGGCGCAACTTACAGGCTTTGATGATGGCAATACTTCCAAAGCGATTAATATAGTTACGAAAGTAAATATGCGCACCGGTAATTTTGGGAGAATATTTGCAGGTTATGGAACAGATGGCCACTACAGCGCCGGCGGTAATGTAAGTTTTTTTAATAATGATAGAAGGATTTCATTAGTTGGCCTGGTGAATAATGTAAATGAACAAAATTTTTCCTCACAGGATTTATTGGGCGTTACCAGCACCGGCGGCCGCGGTGGTGGTGGTAATCGCGGCGGGGGCGGATATAGAGGCGGCGGTGGCTCCGGTAATTTTACAGTTGGTCAACAGGATGGGATTGCCAAAACAAATGCCTTTGGCATAAATTATAGCGATGCATGGGGCAAAAAAATTGATGTCACAGGAAGTTATTTCTTTAACAACAGTAATACTTCCAATAATCAAACTATTAATCAGCAGAATATAATAAGAAAAGATAGCAGTAATTATTACGATGAAAACACTTTTTCGAATAGCAGGAATTATAACAATCGCGTAAATTTCAGGCTTACTTACCGGATTGATTCCAACAACACAATTTTAGCAACTTCCAATTTAAAATTTCAAACGAACAACTCTGCCAACTTTGTTCATGGAATTAATTTTGTTGATGTAAACAGGCAGGACACACTTAGCCAAACAGACAATGACCTTACCAGCGACTATCATGGAAATAATTTAAGCAACCAGCTCTTGTTCCGTCACGCATTTAAAAAGAGAGGTCGAAGCATTTCGGTTGGAATTTCTAATAGTTCCAGCGATAAATTAGGTAACAACTATTTAAATGCAATTAATAATTATTTTACGGGAATTAAAGCTACTGACTCCCTGGAACAATATTCCAATCAAAAAAATCACAACAATCAATACAGTGTAAATTTAGTGTACACGGAACCGATAGGAAAAAAGACACTGATGCAAGTGAACTATAATCCTTCATTTCAAAAGAACAACGCGGACCAGGAAACATTCAATTACGATGGGGTTACTTCGAAATATTCTTTGCTCGATACCAGCCTAAGCAATAAATTCAATAATACCTATAATACGCAAAATACCGGCGTTACTTTCC
Organism: uncultured Chitinophagaceae bacterium; assembly: GCA_963792025.1. Lineage (GTDB taxonomy): Bacteria > Bacteroidota > Bacteroidia > Chitinophagales > Chitinophagaceae > Ginsengibacter. Next base: position 15,218 of record CAWBUS010000004.1, read on the forward strand.
GCCACGGCGATAGAAATAATTTCATTTCTGCCGGCCTTTCTTATCAACATTCAGAATTAAAAAGCGACCAGGTTTTTCCGCAAACTTCACATATTGATAATGTTTATAGTAATCTACTCGGGAATGCTTTTGCAAGATTTAAATTGAATTCAAAGAACAATCTAAGAATTATTTATCGCTCTTCGGTGAGTGCACCATCAGTAACCCAACTACAGAATGTGATTAACAACTCAAACCAGTTTTTTTATACAACGGGAAATCCTGATTTACAACAACAATATTCTAACAGTTTTATAGTACGATATAATTATACCAATACGCCCAAAGCAAGGAGCTTCTTTGCAAACATATTTTTGCAGACGGTAAATCATTATATAGCTAACGCAACTTATACCGCATCAAAGGATTCTATGTTAACCAACTCCGTTACCCTTTTTAAAGGTTCACAAATTTCAAAACCAGTAAATTTAAATGGATACATTAGTGCAAGATCTTTTTTTACTTATGCGATGCCAATAAAATTTTTGAAATCTAATTTAAACTGGAATGCGGGTGTTAGTTATACGAACCTGCCTGGTTTATTAAATAACGTTTCTAATATTGCCAAAACCTATGATTATAATCTCGGGGCAGTTTTATCAAGTAACATTAGCCAATATATAGATTTTACACTCACATATTCGGCGAGCATCAACACAGTAAAAAATTCTATTGAACCTACTTTAAATAATAATTATTTTACGCAGACCGCTGAGTTCAGCGCCAATCTACTTACTAAAAAAGGGCTATTTCTAAATAACGATATAACCAATCAGTATTACAGTGGTTTAACGGGCGCTAACAATACAAATTATTGGTTGTGGAATATTGCAGTGGGGCAAAAATTCTTAAAAAAGCAAGCGGGAGAATTAAAGCTTTCCGTATTCGATCTCCTAAAACAAAACAGGAGTATAAGCCGCAATGTAACGTCTTCTTACATCCAGGATGTTAACAACCAGGTGTTGCAACAATATTTTATGCTCACTTTTACCTATAAATTAAAGACCTTTGGAAAGGGTAAGCCGGGTAACTATAACGATAGAGGTAGAGATTTCCGTAGGTTTGGCGGGCCTGGCGGGCCTCCTTTTGGCGGCGGACATGATGGCCCTTCACTATAGCGTAAAAATTATTTGACTTGATTGCAGAAATGGACTTGGTAGAGCTGCTTAAGAAAAAAGATAGAGCAGCATTTAAGAGTATAGTAGAAACCTGGCAGGATATGGTATATAATACTGCGATAGGAATTTTACAAAATGCAGAAGATGCAGAGGATGTGACCCAGGAAACATTTATGCAAGCATTTGAATCGGTTGCTTCATTTAAGGGTGAATCTAAATTTTCTACCTGGTTGTATCGCATTACTGTTTCCAAGGCAATGGACCACATCAGGAAGAAAAAAAGAAAAAAACGATTTGCATTTATACAGAGTCTTTATGGAAAAAACGATCAGCCCGTAATAGATCCACCCGACTTTTTCCATCCCGGCGTAAGCATGGAAAACAAAGAAAACGCCGCGGTTCTTTTTAAAGCGATGGAACAATTGCCGCCCAATCAAAAAACAGCTTTTGTTCTTAATAAAGTAGAAGGACTATCTTATCTGGAAATTGGTGAGGTAATGAAAATTACTGATTCGGCTGTTGATGCTTTGTTGCACCGGGCAAAAGCCAACCTTAAAAAAATATTGAAAGATTATTATATCACAATCAATAAAAATTAATTATAGTTATATTGAGTAAACGGATTCAACTAGTAAAAATTAAAAAAAGAACACAGGGTTTAAAATAAAATAACGTCTAAATAATATAGTAAAATGGAAGACGAATTCTTAAATAAAAAAATTGATGATGTAATGCAAAGCGTGGACGGCATTACAAGAGCAACTCCGCGGCCATTTCTTTTTACGAGGCTCGAGGCAAGAATGCAAAACGAAAGAAATATTTGGAGTAAACTGTCATCGTTTGCTGCAAGGCCAGTGGTGGCTTTTGCGTGTGTTTGCTTTGTATTGATAATAAATGCAATGGTTATTTTTACGTCAGGCTCTTCAGGCAACACAACAACGCAACAGGGGCCTGAACTTGCAACGGCAGATGAATACAGCCAGGTAAGCTATAATTTATATGATTTTGAAAATTCTAAGCCATAATGGATTCAGTAACAAAAAATAAGTCGCTTGTTTCAATAATTATTTTTCTATTGATAACAAATATTGCGATGCTGGTATTTTTCCTGGTGTTGAACAAGCCGCCCCAAAAGGTTGTTCGGGCACGCGATCAAAATGGTATGTCGGGTATGTTGCAAAAAGAAGTTGGGTTTTCAAAAGATCAAATTGATACTTACCTCTCATTAAGAAAAAGCCAGATGGATACTATCCATGTTTTATTTGATGATTTGCGAAAATCAAAAATGGACTTTTATGACCTGATCTATACTTCACAGATTTCTGATTCATCTTTAAATAAAGCAGCAGATATAATAGCAGAAAGACAAAAGTCACTCGATCTTTACATGTTTAATCATTTCAAACAGGTGCGAAATATTTGTACGCCCGATCAATTACAAAAGTTTGACAGTACCATAAAAAAAGTGCTCATCAGGATGACAAGTAGAAATGGGAAAGACGACCATTATCAACATAAATAAATACACTATAACTTTTAAAAAAAATAAATATTCAACAATTATGAAAACAAAAATCACAATGTTCATTGCACTTTTATTCGCAATAACAATAAATGCTAATTCGCAAGGAATGCAGCGCATGACTGTAGAGGAAAGGGTAAAAGCCACGATGGATAAAATGACAACTCCCTTAAATCTTGATACGGCTGAACAGGCAAAAACGGCCGCTGTTTTTACAGATTTTTATACCGCTCAAACTAAAATGCGTGAAGATGCAAGAGCAAGTGGTACCAGGCCTGACAGAAGCGTTTTTGAAAAAATGATGAACGATCGGGATGACAAATTAAAAGCCATTTTTACTGACGAACAGTATAAAAAATATAAAGATGAAGTAGAGGCGACACTGCGTCCACAGCGCCCGCAAGGTGGCGGTGGTAATCAATGAGGCCGATACTGATTTTAACTCGGTGATTAAGATGGGTATTTTTAAAAGGTTTGTTTTCGAACAAACCTTTTTTTAATAATAAAGGGCGAATGGATGTTTGACTGGACAAATGATACTTATTCAAACCTTTGCAAAGAATTAAATAACTTTATAGAAATTTAATGAACATAGATTCTATAAAACGGTTAATAAGTACATTTCGAAATAAGCAATAACAGTGTCGAATTTATTTATCCGGTTAATTATTCTCTAAAATTTTATTTGAATATGCAGGAGGCCAAACATGATAAGGAAAGACAACAGTTCCAGGTAGAGAGATTCACTTTTTTCGTTGATGCGGTATTTGCGATCACTATTACGTTGTTAGTCATTGAAATTACACCGCCCGTATTCCCCAATCCAACTGATAAAATTTTATGGCATTCAATTGTTGACATGGGGTTTAAATTTTTGGGGTTTGTTATAAGTTTTGGAATAGTGGGCCATTATTGGTCAGTTCACCATAGAATTTTTGGATATGTCATAAAAAATTCAACTTCATTAATTTGGCTCAATCTTGGTTTTTTGCTCACGGTGGTTACTTTACCTTTTAGTGCAGGTTTGGCAGGGGAATATAGTGCAAGGACTGATCTTAGAATTCCTTATGCCATATATGCAATAAACATGGTGTTAACAGGGTTGATGAATTGTTGGCTTGTGGGTTTACGTAAGTAATCCGAAAAGAAAAATGCTTAACCCGCCAGATTTCAAATGCCAGGATAATGCTCGGCGTCTACAGAAGTCTTACTATTCCGTTAGTTTTTACTTTTTCATTTATTTTATACTTTTTTGTTCCAATTGTCGCCTACTGTACGCTCTTATTAATTCCTATAATACTTCATTGGGGAATGAAGGGTCTTGAAAGGCGTGCGGAAAGAGATGAAATAGTTGAGAAAAAGACAATTCAAAACACCCAGCTATAGTTCACGAGGAAGCAAAAAATAAGGAGGCTGAAAAACCGGCATAAATTAAAGCTGATTTGCGATTGCGGTAGTTGTCTTGTTTATTTTATTCGTAAGCCTATAAATAAAGTCGAATTGCTCTAATAAGTCACTTCTCATTTTTTCTTTTCAATTTATAGGATTCTGGAATCTTGATTTCTTCTTTACCTGACAAATTGTTTTTATCCAGTTTTAAAAGGCTTTTTCTGTAAATTATAGATAGACTGTTTAATGTACTGCTGTGCTTCTTTTTGATTGGTAACATCTTTATTTGCAGCCATATCGTCAATAAGGCCAGCCATATTTGAAGATAGTACATTGTTCAAAACAACAAATTCATAAATTTCATTTCCCTTACGCTGTTTACTTTTTGGCTCAGATAGCATCCTGTTAAAAGCACCCGAAAGATTTGCCTGGCTCACGAATATTTCTTTTCGTTTAAGTTTATAATCCAATGAATATTTTTTTTCACCACGAACAAAATCTGCAAGCGTGTGCATGTACTCAATATTTGCTTTTAGAACACTGCTCATGTAGTTATCCAGTTGATCTGACTCCCAATGCGGAAACAATAAATAGCTTGCCATAAATGATAAAAGGGAACCTATAGCCGGTATCTAGCAAACGTTCTTCCACTACATTTATGAATCCAATGCCTAATAGGCTAAAGAGCGTTAATAAGTAAGGTGTCATGAATATTACCATAACAATATAATTCAGGCGCTGAAAGGTATACGTTCCAATCATAAAGAATACAATAAGAACAAATAGTATATCACGGTTATGAATAAACGCTAATAGCAATAATCCAATTAATCCTCCGGCAATAGTTCCCGTAAGTCTTTCATAATTTCTTTGTTTGGTAAGGCTGAAGCCCGGTTTTAATATAACGATGATGGTTAACAGAAGCCAGTAGCTGTGGTGCCCGTTGGGTAAAAATTTCGAAATTATATAGCCAATTATGCAAGTAACCATCATACGCAGAGAATGCCTGAATACTGATGACTGAAGCGTAAAATTATTTTTGAAAGTGGTTACATCAATTTTTTGATGTGTAACAAATTTGGAATAGTCATTGTCATTACGAATCTTCCGTTCACTAAAAGAATTTCCAAAATATGCAGATAAACCATCCACACGTTCAGCAATGTTTCTGAGATTTATGAGTATCTTTTTTAAGATAAGAACGCTTGCAGTTGATTCGCCTAATGCGTCAATTGCAGATTTTAATTTAATGAGATCCGGCAATGCATCGTACCTTTTTTTATAGGATGAATTGGATTGAATAGCGAAGCCAATGTCGTCCAGTTCATTGGCAATATTTTTTATTACTATAGAAATTTCATCCAATACACCAGATGAAGAAAATCTTTCGCGTAACGATGCGTAATCGTACCAGCTTGCCATAATGTGCTCATACAAATCAACAAGATCCGCAAACGTCAATACGAGGACTCTTCCGCTTCGGATAGATTCCCTTAGCAACTGCCTGTTTTTAAATAAGTGTTCGCGAACCTGTTCCTGTTTCTCATTTACAACAACCTGTTGGGCTACGAGTTTTTTATATTCATCATCGGGCTTTGTTTTCGTGTCATATAATTCTGATTTTATACGCAGGTATTTTGCCGTTTCATGAATGCATTCGCCTAATGATCTTTGTGCAGGGCGATAAGGAGTAAGCCCGTAAAATAATAGAGCGATAAGCATATACCAAATCCCTCCGCTAAGTATTAACATACTGTCATTAATAACATGAGAAGTATCTGCAACGCTAGTTAGTCGCAATATCATAATCAGCAAAGCAGCTGTTCCGATAGATGCAGCCCGGTTACCATAGACGGAAAACATTGAGTAGAAAAAAGTGGCTACGGCAATCAAAATTCCTAAGACATACATATTGTTATTGACAAGTCCGGTTAATAAAGCCATAATAAAAATGAAAACATTGCAGTACAACATTCCATTTCGCTTGTGCTTGACGGGACCGGGAGCATCGCTGATGCTTACACATAATGCACCTAATGAAATAGTAATGCCCGTCTCCATTTTTCCTAATTGCCCAAAGACGATAGCGGGTAGAACAATTTCAATCGTAGTACGAACACCATCCGCAAGGTGTTGACTGAAAATAAAATTTTTTATGTGCCTTGTTTTTTCGGACATAGATGAAATTGCAAAATGCTATCTGCAAAGAAAGCGCTTATTTATGCTTTGATGATTTACAAAAATTCGGGTTATCTTATTTTGTTTTATTACTAACTTGAAAACTTATTTCAATATGGCAATCCATAAAAAAGAAGAATTCGGGAAAAAAAGACAACATCTCGCTATGTTTGGGAGAGCAATTGCACACCCTGCCCGCATTTCAATTTTAAAAATTCTTGCAAAGGAGGAAACCTGCAATTGCAACGATCTCGTTCAACGACTTCCCCTTTCACAATCAACCGTATCGCAGCATTTAAAAGAATTAAAAAATTGCGGGCTGATAAATAGTACCCCTCATAAAACGAGTAGTATTTATTCATTAAATAAAGGAATTTTAAAAGAATTTGAGAGTGAATTTAAAAAAATGATGAAGTCAATTAAATCAAAAAAATAATATTTTAGGGTGAGATTTTGAAATAATGTTAAGATTTAAATTATTTCAACAATTACCAAAACAATTGATGCAATTTCATCTTGTAAACTTTTAAATTTGCAAGCATATAATTAACTGATTATAAAATACGATGAGCGTTAAAGAAGAAGTTTTACACGATGTTGTAATAAAATTTGCAGGCGACAGTGGAGATGGGATGCAACTTACCGGAACACAATTTACCAATAATACCGCGCTGCTTGGTATCGATCTTGCCACCTTTCCTGATTTTCCGGCTGAAATAAGGGCACCCCAGGGTACTTTACCCGGAGTTAGCGGTTTCCAGTTAAGATTTTCCAGTGATCGGATTTTTACACCCGGAGATACCTGCGACGTACTTGTTGCAATGAATGCCGCTGCACTAAAAAGCAATCTTAGTGGTTTAAAAAAAGGCGGAAAAATTATCGTGAATGTGGATGGATTTGACATCAAAAATTTGCGTCTTGCCAATTATCCCGAAGGTGCCAATCCTCTTGAAAACGGCAGTCTTGATAATTATGAGGTTATCAGGATCGATGTGACCAAGATAACAAGAGAATCCCTGAAAGATTTTGAGATGGGGACCAAAGAGAAGGACCGGGCTAAAAATATGTTTGTGCTCGGTTTTTTATATTGGATGTATAACCGCAGCATGGATAATACTATCAGGTTTTTGACTGAAAAATTTTCAAAAAAACCGGATATTCTTGATAGCAATATAAAAGTATTGCAGGCTGGCTATAATTATGGTGACACAATTGAAACTTTCACAACCAGGTACTCTGTTGAGAAAGCAAAAATGGCTGCCGGGAATTACAGAAGCATTATGGGAAACCAGGCTGTTGCCTATGGCTTAGTCGCCGCATCGCAAAAAAGCGGGTTACAACTTTTTTTGGGTTCGTATCCAATTACGCCGGCCAGCGACATTTTACATGAGCTCAGCAGGTATAAATCTTTTGGCGTTAAAACTTTCCAGGCAGAGGATGAAATTGCTGCAATTTCATCGGCAATAGGCGCTTCTTATGGAGGTAGCCTTGGCGTAACGTCTACCAGCGGTCCTGGAATGGCACTAAAAGCTGAAGCAATGGGGCTTGCGGTAATGCTTGAAATTCCGTTGATCATTTGCAATATTCAAAGGGGAGGACCTTCGACCGGATTGCCAACTAAGACGGAGCAGAGCGATTTGTTACAGGCGTATTACGGAAGGAATGGCGAATGCCCAATGCCAATCATTTCAGCGTCAACGCCAAGTGATTGTTTCGACGCAGTTTACGAAGCTGTTCGCATTTCAGTACAACACATGACGCCGGTAATTTTTTTAAGTGATGGTTATATTGCCAATGGAGCCGAACCCTGGAAATATCCGGAAAGTAAAGATTTACCACCCATCGAAGTAAAGTTTAAAAAAGAATTAGGCCATAATGAAGAGTTTTTTCAACCTTATCTTAGAGATGAGAAATTAGTAAGGCCTTGGGCTATTCCTGGTTTTGCCGGACTTGAACATAGAGTTGGCGGACTCGAAAAAGAAAACGTGACTGGTAACGTTAGCTATGATCCCGAAAATCATCAAACCATGGTCAGAATCAGGCAGGAAAAAATTGATAAAATAACTGACTACATTCCTGAGCAGGAAATAGATAACGGACCCGAAAAAGGAAAGGTGGTTGTACTTGGATGGGGAAGCACTTATGGGGCGATAAAATCTGCCGTGGCAGAATTACTAAGCGAAGGCTGTTCGGTTTCGCATGTGCATCTCCGTTATGTTCGTCCTTTCCCGAAAAATCTTGGTCAAATTCTTCGAAATTTTGAACATGTTTTGGTACCTGAGCTTAATAATGGACAATTAATAAAAATTATAAGAGATCAGTTTTTGGTAGATGCCAAAGGGTACCATAAAATAATGGGGATACCTTTTACAAAGCATGAGCTGATAGATGAGATAAATAAATTATTGTAGTTGTAGCCTTTTATTGTCTCCTCGCCCTTCCCAACGTCAATCCGAGCTTTATATTGAAAGTGATATAAGAATCATTGTTTTTGGGATTTCCACGAATACCACCAGGGTGCGCCGTTTCAGCTCCGGGTTTATGCCGGTCGTTAAGAAGAACGCTTCATTAAGTTGAACTCCCGATAAATAATTTGCAAAAACAGATGGGTCAATATATCTTCCGCTTACGTCATCAAGATAGTCGGTTTGTAAAAATCTGGTTACAATTTCTGCACGGAGGTTAATTATGGGCGATACGTCATACCGGGCTCCAATTCCCAGGGGGAAGTTGAACTGGCTGAGTTTATAGTTTTTGACTTTTGGATATTCGGCAAATCCCTCACCCTCGGTATGAAGCGGTTGCAAATCAACATATTGCCCATTCAACTTTGCCTGCGGATTAAAATGAAAATAACCGATACCTGCAACAACATAGGGCGATACTGAGGGTGGGTAATGATCCTCATCATAATCTCCGAAGATATAAAACGGGTGGAATTCGGCTACTAAAGCAATTTCTTCAATAGAACTTCGGAAACTGAGATTTCTATAATAGCGTTCTTGGCTATTATCTTTTACCTTAACTAGTATACTGTCATAAGCTTCCACATTTCCAATAGTTGCTTCGAGTCTTAATAGCAATTTCATTTTTATAAACTGCACTGAAAAACATACTTCCGCAGAATTGTGTGTTCTTAAAATTAAAATCTTTTACAAACTTTTTACCAATACCTTTCCTTCCGCCAAGATCAGTAAACGCATTCATAGCGCCAACGGAGCCACCAATTTCAAACACTAAATCATTGTTATAATAATTACCATCATAAAAATAATATTGTGCCTTAAGTCCGTTGCCAGCAAATATCAAAAGGAAAAAAAAGAATATTCTGATTTTCATAAAGTCGATTAAGTTGTTTTGATGCAGGTTGCTATTTTGCTACAGGGGATACAAAATAAACACAATTTTTCAATAATTTCATTTTGAGTGATTTTTATAATATTTACAAACGGTTTTTAAACCGCAAATATTACATCTTGGATTTCTTGCCACACAGACATAGCGTCCGTGTAATATAAGCCAATGATGTGCCTTATGAATTAAATAGACTGGAATATATTTGATCAACTGTTTTTCAGTAGCAAGAGGAGTAGTTGCATTGGAAGTTAATCCCAGGCGGGCGGCCACCCTAAAAACGTGAGTGTCTACAGCCATATTTGGTTGTTGGTCAATTACCGAAGTAATTACGTTGGCAGTTTTACGACCGACACCGGGCAATTTTATCAAGTCTTCAACTGTCATAGGGATTTTACCTCCAAAATTTTCCATTACCATTTTTGCCATGGCAATGAGATGTTTTGTTTTATTATTTGGGTAAGAGATACTTTTTATAAGAGGGAAAAGTTCTTCGGGCGTCGCCCTGCTTAGCGACGAAAGATCAGGAAATCGGGCAAAAATAGTTGGTGTGGTTTCGTTGACACGTTTATCAGTACACTGCGCCGACAAAATAACTGCAACGAGTAATTGATAGGGATCTTTATACTCCAGTTCAGTTTCGGCAGATGGAGCATGCAATAGGAAATAATCTATCACAAATTGGTACCGTTCTTTTTTTGTCATAAAAAAATCCCGCCTTGATGGGCAGGACTAAAATAGCTTTTTAAAATGATTTTAATGAGAATATAACTGACCGGCATTTTTTGAAGTGTGTTGTAATATTTTATTCACTGCTTCGTCCCTTGGAGAAAGAGAAATCTCTTCGAGATTTTTTTGACCTGCTAGTATCTGTTCGTAAGATTCCTGCAAATCCCAATCCGCTTCTAACGCTGCTTTTATTGCTGCTGTCTTTTGCACAGACGTCTCATTATAGAGATACTGTACCAGATCTTCTGGTGTGAATTTAGTCATGAAATTAAGGGCTTTAAAATAAATAATATCCAATCCAATTTATAAAACGGCATTATGTTAGAAATATTGTGTCCTATCTAATTGAAGATGAATCGGAAGTGATTATGAAAAGATCTTCATCATCTCTTTTCATCATATACTTCTCTCTTGCATATTTTTCAAGAGTTTCAGGATTGGTTTTCAACTGGCTAAGCTCTTGTTTTGTGTCATTAATTTGCTTATCCATTACTTTTTCACTTTCCTGCAGTTTTTTCAATTCGTGAATCCGCTTCAACTGTAAGGCAAAATCATTTCTGTCAAAGAACAGCATCCATAAGGCAAAAGCTGTGCCAGTTACCAGGTATTTATTTGTAAAGAAATTGCGAATCTTTTGCATTTTTTTGATTTGTAAGGATATATGCGAATACCTTCAATCATTTCTTCCGGCGAAATTTTCGGAATTTACTTTCCAAATTTAATTTTTCCTTTTGGAAAAACCGCACTGTCTCCCAATATTTCTTCTATTCTCAGCAATTGATTATACTTTGCAATACGGTCAGTTCGGCTTGCAGAACCAGTTTTTATCTGTCCGCAATTTAAAGCCACTGCCAGGTCTGCAATAGTGGTATCTTCAGTTTCACCGCTCCTATGACTCATGATAGTATTGTAACCATTATTTTGTGCAAGAGAAACTGCATTTATGGTTTCTGTTAGTGTGCCTATTTGGTTTACTTTCACAAGAAGCCCATTGGCCGTACTATCGTCGATGCCTTTTTGAAGTCTTTTTACGTTTGTGACGAAAAGATCGTCTCCAACCAATTGAATTTTTTTACCCAATTTGTCAGTCATCAGTTTCCAGCCGTCCCAATCATCTTCAGCCATGCCATCTTCTATAGAAATGATGGGATATTGTTTAACCCAACTTTCCCAATACTCAACCATTTTTTCGCTGCTTAGTTTTTTACCATCGCTTTTATGAAAATGATACACTTTTTCTTTTGCATCAAACATTTCACTTACTGCAGGATCCATGGCAATGGAAACCTGGGTCCCTGTTTTATAACCTGCTTTATCTATAGCTGTGAGGACAGTTTCTATAGCTTCTTCATTACTTTGAATATTTGGAGCGAAGCCGCCTTCGTCGCCAACGTTTGTGCTATAACCGTTCTTTTTCAATACAGCTTTTAATGCGTGAAAAATTTCAACTCCCCATTGTAATGCTTCACTAAAAGAAGATGCACCAACAGGCATTACCATAAATTCCTGGAAATCTATTTTATTGTCAGCGTGAGCGCCTCCATTTAAAATATTCATCATCGGAATAGGAAGAATCTTTGCATTGGTACCCCCTACATACCTGTAAAGTGGAAGATTTGCTTCCAACGCCGCAGCTTTTGCAACAGCAAGGCTAACTGCCAGAATTGCATTGGCACCAAGAGAACTCTTATTTTCAGTTCCATCAAGAGCAAGCATAGCGCTGTCAATGCCCGTTTGGTCGGCAACATCCCAGCCCGTAAGCTTATCCGCGATTAATGTATTTACATTTTCTACAGCCTTAAGAACTCCCTTACCGCCATAAACTTTTTTATCCTCATCACGTAATTCAACGGCTTCGTGTATTCCTGTACTTGCTCCGGAAGGAACGGCAGCTCTTCCCAAAAATTCGGTTTCAGTAAGTACATCTACTTCTACTGTTGGGTTCCCACGGCTGTCAAGTATTTGTCGCGCATGTATGTTTGCAATGTAGCTCATAATTTTTTTTTGATTAATTGTTTTGAATATTGCTTGTTAAATTTCTAAATACTTCTTCAAGACTTTTTACTTCGCTTTGTAATGAAAGAATATTTGAATTTTTTTCCAGGCTAAGTTTGAGAATTTGCTTTTTTAAATTTTCAGGATCTGAAGTTTGAATTTTATAAATAAAGGGGTTTTCTTCATTAATTTTTTGAACACCGTCTAACTCTAAAAATTCCCGAGGATCAACTGCTGCAGAAAACTGAACCACCACAATGTGATAAGCATTATTTGCCACCTGAAGATTTGATAAAGTATCGTCAGCAACAATGTTTCCTTTGTTAATTATTATTACTCTATCGCAGATACTTTCTACTTCCTGCAGAATGTGCGACGAAAATAGTACGGTTTTGTTATTGCCAAGTTCCTTAATCACCTGCCTTATTTCTACTATTTGGTTCGGGTCTAATCCGCTGGTTGGTTCATCCAAAATAAGCACACCTGGATTATGAATTAGTGCAGCGGCCAAACCTACTCTTTGTTTATACCCTTTACTTAACTGGCCAGTTTTTTTATTGCTTTCTATTCGTAATCCTGTTAAATCAATTACTTCTTCTATCCTCTTTTTTCTATTTGTTTTTATCTGGTGTATTTGGGCAATGAAATTAAGATATTCACGAACGTACATCTCATGATATAAAGGATTGCCTTCTGGCAAGTAGCCAATTTGTTTTTTGGCCCGAAGGGAATTTGTATTTATATCAATTCCGTTTACCATAACATTTCCCGAATCGGCCTTTAGATAACCTGTTACAATTTTCATTGTCGTGGATTTGCCGGCGCCATTTGGACCTAAAAATCCAACGATTTCATTATTTGCAGCATCAAATGAAATATTGTCAATTGCTTTTTGATTGCCATAATTTTTTGTAAGATTGGAAATAGTAATTGACATGTGGTCGAATAACGGGAAATAGTACTCTATAAAAAATCGTGTAAAAATACAATAAGTATTCTTTTTAAAATATCTGACAAGGAAAATTTGATTTAATTTCTTACCTATGTTTCTTTCTCGGGGGCCTGTTTCTCGTATTGTTGGAACTTTGAGTATTTGGATTGTTGTTTGGCGAATTTCTTTGTTGCTGCTTATTGGGTTGATTCTGTCTTCTGTTATTGTTATTATCTCTGCGTTTGCGGCTATTTTTTTCCAGAGACTTTAAGCTTATATGCCCAACCACATCAACAAATGCAGGTTCCGCTTCTTTTAATTTACCACTCACAATTTCTACTGTTTCTAAAGCTTCCGGCTTTATTCCTTGCCTGTTTTGGTCCTTAATTTTTTTCACACTTTCAATTGAAAGAGGATAATGCCTGGTGCTATCCGGCATTGAATACCACATCAGGTTTCTAAAAATGTCTTTCTTAATTAAAAAAGCCCGGCCCTTAGCAACCTCAATTACTTCGGCGTCATCTGGAAAATGTTGCAGCGCATCAAGATAAGTATCTAACTCGTAATTAAGGCAACATTTAAGTCTCCCACATTGCCCACTCAATTTAGTTTGATTAATGCTGAGATTTTGATAACGTGCTGCATTTGTATTCACACTTTTAAAGTCAGTAAGCCAGGTGCTGCAACACAGTTCTCGTCCGCAACTACCAATGCCACCTACTTTGCCGGCCTCTTGTCGTGCACCTATCTGCTTCATTTCCACTTTCACTTTAAATTCAGATGCGTAAACCTTGATAAGCTCGCGAAAATCTACCCGGTCATCAGCAATATAAAAAAAGGTCGCTTTCCTGCCGTCGGCCTGAATTTCAACTTCTGCCATCTTAAGATCCACTTTCAATTGTCTGGCAATTGCCCTGCTCCTTATTAATACCTGGTGTTCGCGGGCTTTAGTCTCCTTCCATTTATGAATGTCACTATCTGTCGCAATCCGTAATATTTTTTTGAATTCTGAAGCATCTTCTTTTAAGCCATGTTTTTTTAACTGCAGACGAACCAATTCTCCCGTTAGGCTTACGGTACCAACATCAAAACCACTTATTCCTTCTACAGAAATTACATCGCCTTTATCAAAAATCTGCAACGAGTTATTTCTAAAATAGTCTTTCCTGCTTCCCTGGTTGAACGAAACTTCAATAATTCGGCAACTACTTTCAGGGTCACTGAAAGGAAGATTCGCAAGCCAGTCATGAACGTTCATGCGATTGCACCCGCCGGTACTGCATCCTCCATTACTCTTACACCCGTTGGGGCTACCTGTACTACAACTAATGCAACTCATATTGATCGCGTCATAAAAAAAGTGATTAATAAATAACGGAAAATGTACAGATGTGCAGACTAAGTTTACAGCCCGGGAAATATTAAATTCTTACCTATAATTTACTTCCCTCACGCAAAACACTTTAGCTAATGGTCAACTATGATAATGTGGTTTCAAAATTAATAACAACCGAAAATGCGTATAACTGAAAAGTTGATTCTATTCATAATCAAAAAACATCTGCAAAATTTCCATTTCCTCAATCCATCAAAATTAATGAATTATCCTTAATAATATGGTAGAGCCTTATTGAAAGGGCATGGAATAACATTTTGGCATGAGCATTTCTTTCTATATAAAAAATTGCATTATCCAATTCATTAATGATAGCTTCCTCTGCCTCAATGCTGCACATTTTATTGAGCCTTAATGCAAAGTCAATTTCATTTGGAGGAATTTGCAAATCATTATCATCAGTTCCGGGCGAGTAAAGAAACCGTAGTCTTAGCGCCTGTCCCAGCAAATGGATAAAATATCTTATAAACTGTTTTTGTTTTTCCCTGCCCATTTGGCTTATCTCATCAATCCATTTGAGTTGAGCAGATGTGTCATTTTTCAGAGTTACATTAAGCCACTCTCTTAAAAGGCTTTCCCAGTTATGTTCTGCATTTTGCAAAATTTGCAATGCCTCACGATAATTTCCTTCACTAACCGCAGCAACTTGCGATGCACGTCCTGGAGCAGAGTTTGCGCGCTGTATTAAAGCTTCCTCAATTTCATTATTATCAATCAATGGAATTTTTATTAATTGAGTCCTCGATAAAATGGTGGGTAAAATTGAACTTTCGTCCTGGGCCACAAAAATAAAAAGCGTATCTGGCGGAGGTTCTTCTATAAGTTTGAGAAGCTTATTGCCGGAATTACCTAAAAACTCGGGCATCCACATTATTAAAATTTTATAGGCGCTCTCAAATGACTTGAGGCTAAGTTTATGATTTATCTGGTTACATTCTTCTGCCGTTATATTTCCCTGCTTGTTTTCTGCACCCAAAAACTGAAGCCAGTCATAAACATTTCCATAAGGATTTGCGGTAATAAATTCGCGCCAGTCAGGCATGTAGTCGTCACTCACCGGTGGTGTGCCTGATTTTTTTGGAATTACAGGAAATGAAAAATGTATATCAGGATGAATAAATTGTTGTGCTTTAATACATGAAGGACAGTGTCCGCATGAATCTAAAACATCAATATTTTTGGATGCTGCATCACTATCATCGTCGCCAAATAAAGCAGGTTGTGGAGTTCTTTCATTTTTTGCAGAGGTGCAAACTATGTATTGCGCAAAAGCGAGTGCCATCGCCAGATTCCCACTGCCTTCCTTTCCTAAAAATAATAATGCGTGACTTAGCCTGTTTTGTTGAACGAGGTCAATTAAATGTTTTTTGATAGCCCGTTGGCCAATTACATTTTCAAACTGCATTGCTAAGCAATTAATGAGTAGAAATAAATCTTAAAAGGGAAAGGAGAAAAAGAAATGATATTCAAAATTTATTTTAAATATTTCACGATGTCATCGCTCATTGGCGCAACATTACTATCAAATTTTGCTATTAAATTTCCATTTTCGTCTAATAAAAATTTATTAAAATTCCAGGTAATGGTGGCATCCATTACGCCATTTTCTGATTTATGTGTAAGCCATTCGTATATAGGTGCAATATCGTCACCTTTCACAGAAATTTTTGCGGCCATCGGAAAAGTAACGCCGTAATTTTTGGTGCAAAATGCTTTTATTTCATCGTTAGTGCCTGGTTCCTGGCTATTGAAATTGTTTGCGGGAAAACCTACAACCACTAACTTATCTTTATATTTCTCATACAATTTTTCGAGATACTCATATTGCGGTGTAAAGCCACATTTAGAAGCCGTATTTACAATTAATATCTTCTTTCCTTTAAATTGTGCGAAGTCAATAGTGCCACCACTCAAGCCTTCAACTTTAAATTGATAAATAGATGATTTTACTATGGGCGTATGTTTAGGTGGAAAAATGAAAGATGCGAGCATTAATGATGCGCTGGCGATTAATATTTTTTTCATTTTATTTTTTTACAAAGATACAATTTAGTAAGATTCGAATCCTGATTTGCCTGGTGTTACGTCTTTTCTTGCCTGCTTGTTTTCTTGCCCAAAAATTAATATTCATAACAGCCAATGTCCGGCTTAGCATCTCTTAACTTATCATCAAGATCGCGGGGGAATGTTGTAACAACACCGATGTCAATGGCCGGAGAATTATTTCTTAAATGAAAATCATAATAATTATGCGAAACATCAATGCTATCAAACTGCGGATCCATATCCTTTACTGATTGAGAATCAAAAATACCGTTAGTGATATCGTTTTTAGCTTTGTACAGCACGTGATCAAAATTCACGGGAAAAGGATTATTGTTTTGAATATTGATAACAATTTCGTCATCTACATTTCCATTGTCTCCCCAAAAAATACAGTTTTGAAAAAATGCCCTAAGAAGATGAGTTAATATAACACCATTTTGCATCGCCGCATTTGATGCTTGTAAAACGGGGGTTTGATGTGAGATATAAAAATTGTTGTAGGAGGCAACGGTACAATTAATAAAGCGGTAATCGCCGCCAAGTTCGAGCAGTATGTTACTGCCGCAGTTGCTTATTAGGCAATTATCAGCATAGATATTTGTATTTATACCCAGCACACCTACGTCATAAATGTTATCAATAACACACTGAGATAATGTTACTTTGGGATTAGCATCTGTAGAAAGATCCTGAGCTATTATTCCCTGGTATGCATTTTTAATAAAAGCGTGTTTTAGATAATTATCCTTGCTGCTGCTGCCAAAAAAAATACCTGGCCATCCAGCCGGTAAATCTTTATAATCAGGATCGAGCCTGTCGCCTGTAAATACTACGCTGTCTTGTTTAGTGCCATTCACTAGTAAAGTACCGTCAACCAAAAAAGGCGCATTTTCATGCAGGTATATCCTGGTGCCTTGTTGAATAGTGAGTGTGGCATTGGAGTCAATTAAAATGCCGCCAAGAATAACATAGGGCCGTGTTTTAGTCCAGCTTATATTTTCCTTTATCGTTACGCCGTTTAAAAAAATTGCGTTTTGCCCATAGGCTTGCAACTGAACGAACCTTTGGTTGCCGTTATAACTTATCAAAATGCTATCCTGTATCAGAAAAGGAAGATTGGCAGCAGTTGGATTTACATTCACTTGTACAAAAACGTAAATACTATCGTTCGCATTTATTTCGATGTTATCAACCTCGGCAGCCGAGGTTCCATCAACGTTTATCTTAAATGCTGAAGCGGCTCCGCCGGATAATTTTACCTGCGATAAACGAAGTTTCTGATTGTTATTATTAAAAATTTTAAAACTCTGTGTAACTGACCCGGCAGAAGTAAAAACCGTATCGTACTTTAATGTGTCAACACTCGTTGAAATGTTAGCCTGCGGGCTTGTAATAAAAGAATCTTTTCTGCAGGAAAAAGCTAAAGCAGCAACTAAGCAAAAAAAGGATACATATTTTACAAAAGTCATCTATCAAAAATATGTTTAATTATTAACGGTTTATTTTTTTGATATTGCCAATGAGGCAACACTTAACTGAGTACCTTCTATTTTTAAAATTTCCCGGCCGCAGGCCTCGACGGTTGCTCCTGTTGTTATAACATCATCAACCAATAAAATATGTTTGCCCTTTAAAATTTGTGGCTCAATAACCGAAAAACTTTTTTCAACGTTTTCCCATCTTTGAATTCTTCCCTTCTTGGTTTGCGTTTCGGTGTGAACTATTCTTTTTACATTTTGAGTCAAGATAGGAAGGTCCATTATTTCATTGATGCCCGAGCAAAGTATTGAAGATTGATTAAACCCTCTTTTAAATTCTTTTGCAGTAAAAAGCGGTAAAGGAATTAAATAATCAATGTTTGAAAAGCGATTACTGTTCAGCATGCTTTGGCCCATTATTTTACCCAGGTACAAACCCAGTTTTTTGTTACCCCTGTATTTAAATTCGTGAATACAATTTTGGATAACAGAATCTTTTGAAAAATAAAATTCGCTCATGGCGGAAGTTATTGGGATGCGTCCCCAAAAATTTTTCTCAACCGGATTGCCTGCATGCAAAGCGAAGCCCGTGTGCGGTAAATCGTTAATACAATCAAGACATAAAAAATTGCCTGATTCTATAATATCACTTCCACAGCCAATACAATTATGTGGATAAAAAAAATGAACGAACGGGGATAATATTGTTGTAGTAAGCTTCATTCTTAAAATACTAAAACAGATATTGATATAATTCTTCTACTTTGCCTAATGCCACTACTTCGATTTTGAATTTATTCTTGCCCAGGCCCTTGGTATTGTATTTACTTACTATTATTTTTTCAAAGCCAAGCTTTTCCGCCTCTGCAATTCTTTGTTCAATCCTGTTAACGGCTCTTATTTCCCCGCTAAGCCCAACTTCTCCTGCAAAACAAATATGTAGCGGAAGTGCAACATCTTCGTAAGAAGAAAGTAATGCGCTAAGCACGGCAAGATCAATGGAAGGGTCCTCAACTTTCAAGCCACCGGCAATATTTATAAAAACATCTTTTACTCCAAAATGAAAGCCACCTCTTTTCTCGAGAACAGCTAATAACAATTGCAATCTTCTTAAATCAAAACCTGTGTTAGTTCTTTGGGGTGTGCCATATACGCTTTGCGTTACTAAGGCCTGCACTTCTATCAATAGCGGCCTTATACCTTCCATCGTTGCTGCTATAGCAACACCGCTTAATTGTTCTTCTCTCTGTGTAATTAATATCTCTGATGGGTTATTTACCTGCCTCATTCCGTCACCGGACATTTCATAAATACCCAGTTCTGATGATGAACCAAAACGGTTTTTGAGTGTACGCAAAATTCGGTACGCATAATTGCGGTCGCCTTCAAACTGCAATACCGTATCAACCATATGCTCGAGAATTTTCGGCCCTGCAATGCTTCCATCCTTAGTTATGTGACCTATTAAAAAAACCGGTGTATTGGTTTCTTTTGCAAACCGCTGAAACTCTGCTGCGCTTTCTCTTATCTGCGAGACGCTGCCCGGTGCAGATTCGACATAAGGAGATTGGAGCGTTTGAATCGAATCTATAATTACCAGTTTTGGTTTTAGCTTTTTAATTTCCTGAAATATAGTTTGCGTGTTTGTTTCAGTGAGGAGGAAGAAACTTTCATTCTCAATTTTCAATCTGTCGGCACGCATTTTAATTTGTTGTTCACTCTCTTCACCACTTATATATAATGTAACAACATTTTGCAATTGCAATGCAACCTGTAAAAATAATGTTGATTTACCTATACCCGGTTCGCCTGCGACCAACACAATACTTCCGGCAACTATTCCTCCCCCAAGCACGCGGTTTAATTCTGTGTCAGCAGTTAGAATTCTTTTTTCTTCACCACTTAAAACATCCTGGAGAGATATTGTTTTAACACCATTACTTAGCCCGGAAAATACTTTCCATTCAGTTTGTTTTTTATCAGTACCTCTTACAATAACTTCTTCAACAAAAGTGTTCCATTGCTCACATGAAGGACATTTACCTAACCACTTCGCACTTTCCTGCCCGCAATTGCTACAGAAAAAAGCTGTCTTTGTTTTACTCATTCAATAATTTAATGAGCAATGAAATTAAGCAAACATTATCACAGGAAATAAAAATGAAGATGCGTGACAGGCTAATGATGAATGACTATTTAATGTATAACTTTCCTTAAAGAAAAGTAAAAGAGCCGGTACTACTACCAGCTCTTTGTACTTACTAACCCATTAAATTCTATTGCTAAATTACAAATTGCAGCCACATAAACAAATTAATTTTAGGTGATGTTAATAAATTTCGATGTAGCATCCTATTTCGTATAAAACAGACGAATCGTTATTTTTATCTATTGACTATCAATAGTTATAATTAGATATGGATTTTTTTCGCCTCAGTGCAAATAAAAAATTTCTCGTTTAAAATTTGGTTTATAATATAAACTACTTTATTATTGTGATAAATTTACGAAAATGTTTAGGTATTTATTTTTATCATTGTTTTTAATAAGTGTAAAGGCAAATGCACAGGTAAAAATTTCAGGAAAAATTACAGACAATCATAATAAAACTTTAGCAGGAATTAGCATTAGTATTCAAAACTCATACGATGGAGCTACTTCCGATTCATCGGGAAATTATTCATTTACAACTTCTGAAAAAGGTGCACAACTTCTGCAGGCAAGTGCAACCGGATATAAACCGTTTGAACAAAATATCAATATTAATGGAACGTCATTAAATATTAATATATCCCTTAGAGAAGAGATAACCGAATTAAAAGCTGTCGTAATAACTGCCGGTACTTTTGAAGCAAGTGATCAAAAAAGAGCAAGCGCTTTAAGTCCGATTGACATTGTTACAACCGCAAGCGCCAATGGTGATATTACGAATGCAATAAAAACTTTACCCGGAACACAACAGGTTGGCGAAAGTGAAGGTTTATTTGTGAGGGGAGGTACGGCGAATGAAACAAAAATATTTATTGACGGAACTCTGGTTAATAAATTTTTCTATAGCAGTGAACCTGATCTCGCAACGCGGGGAAGATTCAACCCGTTTTTATTTAAAGGAACTATTTTCAGTTCAGGTGGCTATTCTGCATTGTATGGACAGGCACTTTCTTCAGTACTTTTATTGGAGTCAATAGATCTTCCTGAAAAAACTTCAGCAGACTTTGGAATTTCTTATCTCGCTGCAAATGCCGGCATTCAAAAACTCTCAAAAAATAAGAAGTCGTCGTGGGGTGTTACTTATGCGTACACTAACCTGGCTCTCGTTTATAATCTCATCAAACAAAAATTGGATTATTTTCAGGGTTCCTGTATTGCACGAAGGTGATGCTAATTTTAGAATTAAAACCTCTGCAACAGGCATGCTGAAATACTTTGGTTCATTCAGCACGACTAATGTTGGTTTCAGAAACCAGGACGTAGATTCACTGGTTATGAAAGATGCTTTTGGGCTTAAGAATTTATATACGTATCACAATTTATCCTGGAAAGAAAAAATTGGTAATGGCTGGAAATTAAATACCGGCGTTTCGTACAGCTTTAATCATGATAAAATAAGTGATGAATTTCAGAATGCAGTCAATCAAAAGCAAAGCATCCTGAATGATTCTTTATATGCTTATAAAAATTTTAATCTTGAAAATAAAGGACAATATGCCAATGCAAAAATTGTGTTTGAAAAAAGACTATTTAATCTTAGCGCCGTAAGATTTGGCTCCGAATATAATTACAGTAATGAGCAAACAATTTATACCAGTTACGATGGAACCAAATATCCTCAAACTGTAAAAGAAAATATATTTTCAGGTTTTGCGGAGACAGATATTTATATAACCAATGATATTGCTGCTAAATTTGGAGTGAGAACCGAACATTCGCAATTGCTGAACAAATGGAATGTTGCACCAAGAATTTCGTTGGCGTATAAGTTTCAGGATAATAGCCAGTTCTCTTTAGCCTATGGAATTTTTTATGAAAATCCTGAGAGAAAATATCTGCCTTCAATAAATCAATTGCATTTTTCGCAAGCCACTCATTATATCGCTCAATACCAGAAAATTTCAAATGATCGTACTTTCCGCACAGAAATATTTTATAAGAAATATAAAGACTTGTTTAAAACCGGACTTAGCAGTAACGGTACATTCGCAGCCATTAATAACGATGGCTTTGGCGATGCAAAAGGAATTGAATTTTTCTGGAGAGATAAAAAAACTATTAAGAATGTAGATTATTGGATTTCTTATTCATACTTAGATACGAAGCGTGATTTTCTCAATTATCCATTTGCAATAGAACCTTCATTTGCTACTAAACATACAGCATCGTTGGTGGTTAAAAAATTTGTGATGAAATTAAAGACTCAATTTAATGCTTCTTATAGTTATGCGACCGGCAGGCCTTATTACAATATCAATTATGATTACACTTCCAGCAAATATAAAATCTACGACCAGGGGCATACGAAGGATTACAATGATTTAAGCCTTAGTGTAAATTATTTACCCAGTGTCGGAAAATTAAAAGCCAAAAGCTTTACGGTTTTTGTTTTATCATTGACTAATGTCTTAGGCGCTAATAAAATTTACACTTATAATTATTCCGCCAATAATCAGAACAAAGTGGCAGTAACACCACCTTCAAAAAGATTTTTATATTTCGGGATGTTTTATAAGCCTGGGAATAGACAGGTCACAGGATGAAATAAATAATCATTTATAACAAATCACGTTATACATCAACAATTCAATTAAACAACAATTAAAACAAACAACATGAAAAAATTTTTTTTATTTACAGCAATGATCAGCTTGCAAATTAACTTTTGCACAAAGCGATAAATATATAAATGCAATGAAAGCCAATATAACGCCAATTAGATTCCATTATGCCAAAAGGAAATGCAGTTGAACTGGCCAACAATTTTGAAAGAATCGGCAATGCTGAAAAAACACAATGGCTTCCTTTTTATTATGCTGGATATTGCACCGTTATGAATGCATACAATGAAAAAGATGTTGCCAAGAAAGATGCTATTGCAGATAAAGCGCAACAATTAATCAACAAGGCTGATTCCATCTTGGGCAAGGAAAATTCAGAAACCGATGTTATTAAAAGCATGATTGCAACAGCGCATATGACAGTAGATCCGCAAAGCCGATACATGACCTATGGTCCGCAAATAACTGAATATCTTGAAAAATCCAAAAGCCTTGATAGTACCAATCCACGCCCTGTATTGGTTCAGGCAGAAAACAATTTTTATACACCAGAACAATATGGTGGCGGCAAGGATGCAGCCAAGCCTCATTTTGATAAGGCAAAATCACTTGACGACAGTTTTAAACCTGAAACAGAGATTTCTCCGAACTGGGGTAAAAATGCTATTGATTATTTTCTTTCTCAATACAAATAATTAAATCATGAGTGAAGAAACACTAATGACAGAAAAGGAAAGCATGGAATTGATCACATCAATGATTAATAAGGCAAAAAATAATTTCAGTGAAAGAGGATTACTTTATATCGTTTGGGGATGGGTGATCTTATTTTGTTGTGCTGTAAACTTTGGAGGAATATATTTTTTTAATTATTCAAAATCCTATCTTGTATGGATTGTTGTTGACGTGGTGCTTATTTTTCAAATAATTTATTTGAGAAGGAAAAAGAAGTCCGGGGAAACAAGAACATACACCAGTGAGATAAATTCATTTGTTTGGATTGTATTTTTTATCTGCATGGTATTAATGGTTTTCATCTGTAATGCTTTTAAAAAATATGAAATGATTAACCCCATGGTTATTAGTGTTATATGGAATGCCAACCTTTTTATCAGGTACAATTATGAAATTTAAGCCATTAGTAATTGGCGCAATCTGCTGCTGGGTTCTTGCACTCATATCACCCTTTATCAATATTGAATACCAGATTTTGTTAATTGCAGCTGCTATTATTGCTGCATGGCTTATTCCCGGGTATCTTCTAAAACAAAAATTTAAAAAACAAAATTAATATGGAAGAGAAAACACTGTCTGAGCAGGAAAGCCTCCAGTTAATTACAAAAATGATCAACCAGGCAAAAAACAATTATTATGAAAGCGGCCTTGGTTCCCTGTTGTGGGGATTTACAAACTTGATCTGTTTTGTATTGGTTTATCTTGAAGAAACCACCAGTTGGTTTCGACTGCCATTCAATCCATTTTATCTCATGCTCATTACTTTTGTTTTACAGATCTATTTCGACAGAAGAGAAAAAAAATACAAGCAGGTTACTACTTTTAAGCAGGAGACTTGTCAATATGTTTGGTTAACTTTTGGCGTAAGCGTTTTAATATTGACTATAGCAGGGGGCTTTGCAGATATCGGCTATATTGTGTTGCCGCTGCTATTATTACTGTTTGGAATCCCTACAATGATTACCGGCTTAATTAATAAATTTCCGCCATTTATCATTGGCGGAATTTCCTGCTGGATTTTTTGCATTATCGCGTTGTTTTACAAGACTGAATTTACGTATTTGCTTGTTGCAGCAGGAGCGGGATTAGCATGGATAATTCCCGGATTTATTTTAAGAGCCCGTTTTTATAAGAACATTGCAAAAAGCAAAAATGGAGTTTAAAGAACTTGATCCCATATTACATTCGCAACTACGCCTTGCCGTTATGTCGCTTCTTATAAGTGTAAAAGAAGCTGAGTTTACTTTTCTAAAAGAAAAGACTAATGCAACAGCGGGTAACTTAAGCGTGCAGATAAATAAGCTAAAAGATGCAGGCTACATTGATATTATAAAACAATTCAATAACAATTATCCTCAAACGATTTGTAAAATTAATAGTACAGGAATTGCTGCTTTCGAAAATTATGTGAAGGCTTTGCAGAGTTACATGACTCTATAATATAAAATTTATTGTTTTATAATTTTTTGCGTAAACGTTCCCGTCCCCGAAATAAATTGAATAAAATAATTTCCGGACGGCAATTTAGATAGCCCGTCAATAGAAAAATTGTTAATGCCTGCGGTTAGTCGAATATTTTTAGAAATCACTATACTTCCTTGTGAATTAATTACTCTGCTAACAATCGTCTCGTTTTTATCCCAATCCATATTAATATTTAAATAAGCAGAAGAGGGATTTGGTGAAACGATAAATTCCCTTTTATCATTTTTGAGGGTTATTAGTAAGACTTTAGAGAAAGAACTTTTGCCATCAAGGTCTACTTGTTCAAGTCTATAATAAACCATAGAACTCAGCACATCGGAAACATCATCTAAAAATGAATAGGAATGCAATAATGATGTGGTACCGCTTCCGGCGACACTCCCTATTTCATTAAAAATATTTCCATCAAAACTTCTTTCGATAATATATTTAGTACAATTGATTTCCATTGAAGTTCTCCAGTCGAGTTTTACCTTTTGAGCATTTGAAAGAGTAGCGGTAAACGAAACCAAAGTTACAGGCAAGGGCCCGTTGTCAGGACCAGTGTTCGGGCTAATAATGGCTGTTCCGTCATCAACGAAAGATACATTGGCATCAGATTGAGCCATTATTCTGGCAATGTTCAAAATTGATGGAACATGATTGCCGCCTCCCGGGTTGTTAACCGTAACTTTAAATTGAACTTTATACGTTTCGTTTGGAGCTAAAGTGCCGCCGCTGTTGCTTGTGGCTCCTGTTCCTATCCTAAAGCGAATTGTTCTGTATAACCCATTGGAAATGTATTCGGCCATGTCGTCGCCGGCAATATCAGATTGAATTCCCGGGGTAACTCCCGGGGCGTCGATCATTTGTAAAGAGTTAGGGAGATAGGTAACTGTTGAAGGCAATGTATCAGTAATTACTACTGAATTTGCATTGCCTGGGCCGTTATTTCCACCGGTAAGCGTATACGTTAGTACCTCATTTATATCGGCTAAATGATTGTTATTCGCGTCGCTTACATTATTATCAAGGCTGATAGTTGGATCTTTCATTTTAATGGTGAAAGTAAAGAGCCCGGGAAAGTATTTATCGGAAGTAGTTCCAAATTCCAATGTTACTGAACTTGCATTTGGTAAAATGCCATAACCACTTCCTACATCAAACTGGTCAATATCGACTCCCATTTGATTGGTATAATTTGGATTCTTGGTTGTAACATTAACACCATTGTCAGTAATGGTCCCGTTCCAGACATTATCGGGTTGATTGGTTGCGTTGGAAAAAAGATTTGAATTTATTTTCAGATAATCGCCATTAAGATTTGCATCGCCTTCCCACGCCAGCACCCCCATTTTTGCATCGCCCGCTTCGAGTACGCCCGAGGGTACGTTTAACCCCGATAAGGTAACTGTTGTAGCCAGGGGATTTCCATTATTGTATACTTGTTGAAATCCATCAAATATTCTTATACTGTTGTAGCTCGATGAATCATTTTCATACACAACCACAATGCACCATCCTCCATTATTGCCACCGTTATCAATTGCACCGGTACTTAGTGGTGCGTTACCTACTTCGTAGGTTCCGGCTCCATTGTTTTTTACTAAATCAGTAATATCAGCATAAGCCTGGTATTGGCTGTAACCGGATACAATAGTAATTCTATCAATTCCCTGCGCCATAACATTTGAATAGGCGCCTGACGTACCTTTTCTTATTTTAATAATTTGATTGGAATCCGCAGTTAAATCGAAATCTGCGTTTCTAATACGCCCACCCCAATACAAACGAGCCAGTTTAATTATATTATTTCCTGCCGGCAGAATTAAATCGGAGGAAGAAGAATTGACAGTAACACTTTCAAAGTCGCTATTGCCGTCGATGTCAATATTTTTCATGTTTTCGTTGTCGTTACCATAAATGCTATTTCCGTTAACACTGTTATCATCCATTTTTATAATGTTCACGGTATCTTTATTAATAACCTGTAGCAATGTATTTCCAAACAGTGCAGTTCCTCCTTTTAAGTTGTCGGAATAAACAAGACCATAAGATCTTGCCTGGCCGATTGAAACAGTGCAGTTTAATTCAAAAAATAAATAAAGAATGCTAAAAATTCTTATTTGTTTTTTGAGCTTTATTTTATTTAGAAATGCTATGACCATCTAACTAATTATAGTCTGATTAAAGACAAATTAAAATTTATATTGATTATAAAATTTCAGAGGATATGGGTTTATAACAGAGGAGTAAATCTTAGGCTTGGAATGTTATTCACGGCTTGATTGCTTTCAATTGTGTAAAAAAAATTCTCTACTCAACAGCTAATTTTTTTTCACTCGTCTACCCGCCTGGGATAGACTACATTAAAAAATAAAACAAATCCCGCCCGGTTTATTAATGAACCTACAATTACTTTTTTTATAATTTGTCTGAAACTATTTCTTTCGCTCAGCGCTATTGCAATAGAACCTGTTGTAAATGTTCTGTCTATGGCTCTTGTTAAATGAAATCCATCTGTTAAACATACTGTAACTGACTTAGCGCCGAAAAAGGCTGGCCTTAAATCGCCCTTATCATAATTTCTATATTTATTTTTCCATGATGTTTGAAAGTCCCAGAATTTATTGCCCATCCCAAGGTAGTGATGAACAACAGCCTGGTTAACGCCATCTGTACTCCCGGCAAGGAACTGGCAGGCATACATGGCAATATCTTTTTTTAATTGGGTTTTCTTGAAATCGTTGGTTTGAGCTTTACAGCAGTAAGGAATGGTAATTACTAAAAGCAGAATAATTTTAATTTTCATAATCTCCTATGTTAAGTCTTTAATAACTGAGCCCTCCGATTTCTATTTTCTTATTTTGACGTACAGTTTTGCTATCAATCTGCATACATGATTTATTCAGCCAGCCAATGATAAAATAAATAACGGTAAAGGAGAATTGGGAATGGTATAGTCAACCATTATAAATGCGAAAAAAAGTAAGCATTTGAATTTCTAAGGAAATTAGAGAAGCAAGGGAAGATTATTGTCTTGGGGATATTCGTAAGAGTTGGCAGTGCAAAATTAGAAATGATTCTGGTAAATCAAAGCATTTTCACTAAAACTTTATTTTGGAAAACTTAATATCGCTTCGCTTGTTATTCCAAATATCAATGCGAAGGGTTACAAAATGCCAAAAGGTATAACTTTTGAATACGATGATCGGGAAGTAAAAAAAAATAATGACAAAAATAAAGGGACCATAAGATAGCAATTACATATTCATCTTATAAAATTAGCAATGTCATGAGTGATAAAATTTTTAAATAGTTGATGCGCTTTGCTGCATATAAAAATTGACGTACGTTCGCATAAAATAATAATTTAGAAAAATGGAAATTAAAGAACTGAAAGATATCGCTGCCCAGGTAAGACGGGATATTGTACGTATGGTATATAACGCTCAAAGTGGCCACCCCGGCGGATCTTTGGGCTGCGCAGATTTTTTTACGGCTCTATATTTTAAAATAATGGAACGCAAAGATGGCTTTGATATGAATGGAAAAGATGAGGATATATTTTTTCTTTCAAACGGCCACATATCGCCTGTTTGGTATAGTACGCTGGCACATGCAGGATATTTTCCAACAAAGGAACTGGATACTTATCGAAAAATAGATTCGAGAGTCCAGGGACATCCTGCAACTGCAGAGCACTTGCCAGGAATTCGCGTGGCATCGGGATCGTTAGGACAAGGCATGAGTGTTGCGATTGGTGCTGCCACTGCTAAAAAATTGAATAAAGATGAGCACATCGTTTATTCCCTACACGGAGATGGCGAATTAGACGAAGGACAAAATTGGGAGGCTATCATGTACGCGGCTATGCATAAAGTTGACAATTTAATTTCAACAATTGACCGCAATCACCAACAAATTGATGGAACAACTGAAGACGTAATGAGCTTATCGAGCCTTAAAAATAAATTTCTTGCATTCAATTGGGAAGTTCTTGAAATGGATGGTAATAATATAGAAGAAGTAATTACTACTTTACAAAAAGCTAAAACATTTGTTGGCAAAGGAAAACCCATTGTTATTATAATGAAAACCGTAATGGGTAAGGGTGTTGACTTCATGGAAAACAACCATGAGTGGCACGGAACAGCACCTAATGCAGAGCAATTTAAAAGAGCTATGGAGGAGTTGCCGGAAACATTGGGAGACTACTAAAAAATTATGGTGTAAAATGTTTAACTACGACGTAAAAGTTCTTTCTTATTTTCTGCATCTTGCATCTCACTATTATGGCTCACGCTTTCAAATTAAACAATTGTTCTGACGCTTTTTTTGCAGGAAACCATGAAGCTCCAAATGCAATAATAAGCGCTGTAAGTGTTACCAAAATAAAATCTGTTACTACTAATTTAACGGGAAAATAGTCTATCAAAAATGAATTTCCCACCAATTTTATTATTTTAAATTTCACCTGCAGGTAGCAAATAATTAACGCAAGCACAATACCTGTTCCTGCACCAGTAACCGCCAGCAAAAGCCCTTCGCTTAGAAATATTTTTTTGATTAAATTCTTATCTGCACCAAGAGATTGAAGAACACTAATGTCTTTCCTTTTTTCCAACACAAGCATAGTTAAAGCACCTATCATATTGAATGCGGCTATAATAAGAATGAGCGTAAGCACCGCATAAATTACCCATTTTTCCAGGCGCATAGAATTATATAAACTGGCGTTTTGTTGAAATTTTGTAAGCACTTTGTATTTACTCCCTAACCTTTTTTGAAGCTCTTCTGTAAATTTATCTGTTTGAGATGGATCGGTTAAAGAGATCTCCACCGCACTGTATTCGTCAGGTGAATAATTCATTTGTTGTTTTAGAAAACCGATATTGGTAATTACATACTTATTGTCAAAATCCTGCTGAATAGCAAAGCTTCCTGATGTTGTTGCATTTCCTTCGCTTAGCGCAGCGAGCGGATTTGAATTGGCCTCATTAGTCTTTTTAGGAAGAAAAACAGTAATGGGTAAAAGATTTTTATCCGACTGTACTCCTATGGCATTTTCAATGCCTGCGCCAAGAACAAGTTTTGGTTTATCAATTGTGCCGGGATCAAAAACCCCGTGGAACATGTTTTTTGGAACGCCGGAAACTTCAGGATAATTAGCGTCTACCCCTTTCAGTAATACTACCGTTTGTTGGTCGCCATTTTGCAGTAGCGCCTTTTCTTCAGCGATAAGTGAAGTGCCTTTTACACCATCAAGTTTCCTGATATTGTTTATTTGGCCGCCTGTTAAAAGAATCGTTTTTCCTTTAGCAGGAAAAACTTTTACATCTGAATAAAAATTAGAATAAAGCGACTGTACCAAACCTTCAAAGCCATTAAAAACACTCAAAACCAAAACCTGGCACATGGTCGAAAATGCTATGACACCGGCAGTAACCCATGAAATGATGTTAATAGCATTGGTACTTTTTTTTGCTTTAAAATACCGCCAGGCAAATTTTAGATACAAGATTTAATTTGGTTGTGTTGTTAACTGGTTAATTAATTCGTCAGTATTGAGTTGCAGTTGCTCTATTACTAGTTGCTTATTGCTTTTTGTCTTTGTCTTCCTTTTTAATATTATCAAGCAATTCTTCAATTTTAAAAACATAGTCCAACGTGTCATCAATATAAAAAGTTAGTTGCGGTATACTTCGTAACTGGTGGCGAACTCTCTTGCCCAGGTCACCTCTAATTTCGCTGCTTTTTTCTTTTATTTTTTCCAAAGCCCTTTCATTTTCTTTAACCTGGAAGAAACTTAAATAAACCCTGGCTTCAAAAAGATCCGGAGTAATTTTTACCGAAGCGATAGAAACCATGCCGCCTTCGATCATGGTGAGTCCCATTTTTAAAAAGATCTCATTTAATTCTTTTAAAATAACTCCTGCCACTTGCTTTTGTCTTTTGCCTTCTGTCATTGTATATTATTATTAATCCCGACGATTATCGGGGACTGTAAAATTAGTTACTTTACAGCTATTACTATTAATAGGACATTTCAACATGTTGAAGAGGCAATTTCCTTATTACATACTCAAAGATTTGAACAAAATACAAATAATAACCTGGGAAGTAACCAGACTAATATTGTCATTGCGCAATGACTCAGCACCATTCCCCATGCCGATGAAATTTTTGTTTTGAATTTAGGTAATATTGAAGAACGGAGCACTCAAAACGAACCGATTGCCGGTGAAGGTGTTTATAGAAGGTTGGTAGCCATTCAGGAAGAGAAATAATGCGTCAAGAGATTATTTTTCCGGTAATTTTTCTTCTATCAAACCAATGTGATTTCCAAATGGATCTTCGGCAACAGCCACTGAAATTCCTCCACCTACTTCGTGAATTGCGTCGATGATTTTTGCACCATTATCAATTAAATTATTTACTTCATTTTTTATGTCATCAACCTGCCAGTATGCAACCGAATGCTCGCCATTTTTTACGTTATTTAGATCCGGATCAAGACCGAGCTCACATCCGTTAATATCAAAACCAACATAGAAGGGTTCATCAAAATAAGGAGCTACACCTGTAACTTTTGTATACCACTCTTTTGCTTTTTCAAGATCGTTTACATGGTATATTATGGTTCTCAATTTTTTGAACATATCAGAAACTAAAATTTTTTCAAAAAAAAAGGAACGATTATGTCGCTCCTTTATATAAAATTATGATGTTATTATTTTGCGATGCCCATTTTGGCCTCTATTGATAACGTAGCATGTGGTACTGCTCTTAAGCGGGCCTTATCGATCAACTTACCGGTAACCCTGCAGATGCCATATGTTTTGTTTTCTATTCTCATCATCGCTTTTTCCAGGTGATCGATAAAAGTTATTTGGCGACTGGCCATTTGGCTCAGTTGTTCTCTTTCCATACTAAGGCTCCCGTCTTCCATGGTCATGTAACGGTTGTCTGTATCATCACCACCCATTTCGTCTTTACGGGTAATAAGGCCTTGCAGGTAGCCTAATTCTTTTTTAGCCGTTTCCAGTTTCCTGGTTATTAATTCTCTGAATTCATTAAGTTCTGTATCACTGTATCTCATAGATGGTCCATTATTTTCTTCCGGAGCCTGGTCAAGAACTGATTTTACGAACTGGGGTTCGTATTTACGTGATTTTTCTGTATTTGTTTTGGGCATTACAAATGGTTTCGCTGGTTTTTTAGGCTCTGTTTTCGCGGTATTCTTCAATGCCTTTTTGAGTTCTTTTTGATGATCGTTGATGTTAACTACTGGTGCTTTTGCAATTGACTTTTCAACTGTTTTTTCGTGAGCGACATGTTTCTTGCTCACCTTTGGCTCCGCAACCGATTTTTTTATCGGTATCGTGATTTTTTTAGTTAAAGTAGTTTTTTTTGCCTGGGCAGCGGTTTTTTCAATGGGTTTATTTTTAGCCAATTTTTTGGGGACTGCTTTTTTTACAACTGGGTTAGCAGATTTTTTAGCCAGAGACGATTTATTAATAGGTTTAGCGACTTTCTTAACAGCAACGGCAGATTTATTAGATTGCTTTTTGACAACAATTTTTTTCGTTGAAGGTTTTTTGTCAGTCGCCTTTTTTGTAATACTGTTCTTTTTGCCTGAAGAAGCGACTTTCTTTGTACCAGCCTTCGAGGCGGCTGATTTCTTTACAACCTGACTTGCCTTTTTTTTCTGCGTAGCCATACTTACTTTCCTTTTTTAGTGACTGTTACTGTTAAAGAGTGATTGTTAACATCAATTGTGATGCCATCGGATAATTTTGGAACAAATTCAAGTTTATCTGCCAAAATTTCGGCGCAAATATAAGTATTAAATTCAGTAATTGGAACTATGGCCACATCGTCGTTAGCAACATTTACAACAATTTTGTCAGTTAAATCAAAATCTTTCTCCTTTCGCAAAGTTTGAATGCGATTGATAAATTCCCTTGCAAATCCTTCATTCCTGAGATTTTCTGACAATACTGTGTCTAAAGCAACTGTCAGATTGCCCTTTACGGCAACCTCAAATCCCGGGATCTCATTAGTTGAAACTTCAATATCTTCTGCTGTTATTATGACGGGGTTTTCTTTTTTGTGTTGGTAATCAGTATTTAGCACAAAATCTCCCAAAAGAATTCTATCGATCTCTCCATCACTAAGTTGCTGAATTCTTTCCGCGGCCCATTTCATTTTAGAGCCCAGTTTTTTGCCCAAAGTTTTAAAATTAGCCTTCGCCCTCTTTTTAATGAAATTGTTATTAGCCTGTAATAGCTCAATTTCTTTAATATTTGTTTCTGACTTAATGATGTTCTCTACCATTCTTATTTTTTTGGCAAAAGCATCATCTATTGCCGGAATGATTACTTTTTGAAGCGGCTGCCTTACTTTAATTCCAACCTGCCCACCCGGCAAATTCACTTTTTTTCGTAACGATAGAATTAGAGACGACACGTCCTGGGCCAATTGCATACGTTCTTCCAGGTTTTTATCCATTAGCGTTGCATCGGCAGTAGGAAAATCGCTTACATGAACTGAAGATGCCGCAAACTGGCTTGTAGCTTTGTTGAGATTTGTAAAAAGCCAATCGGCAAAAAATGGCGCAATGGGAGCAATAAGCCTGCTCATTACCTGGAGGCATTCATAAAGGGTTTGATATGCACAAATTTTATCGTGTTCGTATTCTCCTTTCCAAAATCTCCGGCGTGAAAGCCGGACATACCAGTTACTTAAATGTTCATCAAGGAAATATTCAATAGCTCTACCGGCCTGGGTAGGTTCATAGTCATCCATGTTTTTTGTTACTGATTCAACAAGGGTATTCAGTGAAGAAATAATCCACCTGTCAATTTCCGGGCGATCATTTACAGGGATATATTTTTCGTTAAAAGCAAAACCATCCACATTAGCATACAAAGCAAAAAATTGGTAGGTATTGTAAAGCGTTCCAAAAAATTTTCGCTGCACTTCTTTTATGCCTTCCAGGTCAAATTTTAAACTATCCCATGGCGATGCGTTTGTTATAAGATACCATCTGGTAGCGTCAGGTCCGAATATTTCCAGCGTTTCAAACGGGTCGACGATGTTACCGAGTCGCTTACTCATTTTAACGCCATTTTTATCCAGCACCAGGCCGTTACTAATCACAGTTTTGTAAGCAACACTGTCAAATAACAAGGCCGCCAAAACATGCAGCGTATAAAACCACCCTCTTGTTTGGTCAACGCCTTCGGCAATAAAATCTGCCGGGAAGTTTCGCTCAAATTCTTCTTTATTTTCAAAAGGGAAATGCCATTGTGCATAAGGCATGGCGCCACTATCGAACCAAACATCAATAAGATCATCGACTCTGGCGTAAAGATTTATGTCATCTAATGACCCATTTCTCGCAAAAACAATTCTATCAACATCAGGTTTATGAAAATCTACTGTATTAATATTTTCGTCATTAATTTCCGTGATGTAATTTTCAATTGGTTTTAAACTAAACCTAAATTTATCAATTAGAAGTTCTTTATTAAAACCATTTTTTTCAACTAATTTTCTCAGAGAATAAAAATCTATGAACTCAAAGCTATTGGGATGAAATTGATTATCGTTGTTGTGTTGATTAATTTTATTTTGTAAATCTGGATCATTATTCAAAATATCTTTTGAAATTTTTTTAAAATCAACTATAAAGCCTTTACAATTCCACCCACCTGTCGAAGAAATATTTTTTAAATCGTTCTTTGATCCAATACATATTTGATCAAAAGGATTATTTATTCTTTTTTCATCAAAAAAATTCCTATTTGTGCCTTCTGATTTATAATTTAAATCTGGATCCACTTGGCCACATTTCCATATCGGCAACGGAGTTCCCCAGAAACGGCTGCGGCTTAGGTTCCAGTCAACCATATTTTCCAGCCAATTACCAAACCTTCCCGTTCCGGTGGAAGCTGGTTTCCAGTTAATGGTATTATTTAATTCAACCATCCGTTCTTTGGCCGCCGTTGTTTTTATAAACCATGCATCTAGCGGATAATAAATTATTGGCTTGTCGGTTCGCCAGCAATGTGGATAATTGTGCTCGTATTTTTCTACCTTAAAGGCACGATTTTCTTTTTTTAGTTTGACGGAAATATCAACATTTACATCAGTGTAATGTGGGTCATCTTTATAATTTTTTACAAAGCGGCCACTGAATTCTCCAACACCATCTACAAATTTCCCTTCCTTATCTACAAGAGTCAATATACCGAGATTATTTTTTTTACCTGCTTTAAAATCATCAGCACCAAAGGCTGGAGCAGTATGCACAACACCAGTTCCATCTTCTGTAGTAACAAAATCTCCTGTAATAACTCTGAAGGGTTTTGCATCAGGAGTTATTTCACGAATCTTTTCTAAAGTATTTGCTTCGGATGGAAGTAATTGTTCATAATGCGAATCATTCAACCACCAACCTTTAAATTCATATAGAATTTTCCAAGGGAGGTATTCTCCTTTCTTAAATCTAAAATTTTCAGCATCTCGTTCATTCATTAAATTTTGAAAATCTTCAAATTCTTGCTTATTACTTTCTACATGCGAAAAATATTTATTAACAAGTGCTTTTGCTAATATTACATTTGCCGGCAAATGTGTATATGGGTTAAATGTTTTTATTAAAACATAATCGATATTATGCCCAACAGTTAATCCAAGATTGGATGGAAGTGTCCATGGAGTTGTTGTCCATGCAAGAAAAAATATATCATGAGATGTTGAACCAATGTTATCCCATTCATCATTAACTATATTTAAAAATGACTCATAAGACGCGTTTCTGATATTTGCTGCAGGTGATGGTTTCATTTTAAACATCGCCACCACACTTGTATCCTTTACATCCTTGTAAGTCCCCGGCTGATTTAATTCATGCGAACTTAAGCCTGTACCTGCAGCAGGTGAGTAAGGTTGTATGCTAACACTTTCATACAGAAATCCTTTTTTATACAATTCTTTCAGGCACCACCAAAGTGATTCAATATAATTATTTTCAAAAGTGATATAAGGATGATCGAGATCAACCCAATAGCCCATTTTTTGCGTTAACTCATCCCATTTGTCTTTAAACTTCAGGACTTCCCTTCGGCAGGTAGCATTATATTCTTCAACAGTTATTTTCTTGCCAATGTCTTCTTTTGTAATGCCCAATAATTTTTCAACACCTAATTCAACTGGCAAGCCATGAGTATCCCAGCCGCCTTTACGTTTTACCTGGTAACCACGCATTGTTTTATAACGGCATACAAGGTCTTTCAGCGTTCTGGAAATTACATGATGTATGCCGGGCATCCCGTTGGCACTTGGCGGTCCTTCATAAAACACAAAGGCTGGGCTGCCTTCCCGGTTGGTGATGCTTTTTTCAAAAGTTTTTTCTTTTTCCCAAATTGCCAGTGTTTCGTCTGCTATATGCGTTAAATTCAACTGGCTGTATTCAGGGTATATTCTCTTCATTTCTAACCTTTCTTTATTTTAAAAAGATGGCAAAGGTAAGAAATTACCATGCTATAAAAATTGACAAAATAGGTGTTGGGTTAACATAAAGTCCGGTTTGTGTAGCCGGTTACCCAGATTGAAATTTCGGGATGTGGAAAATAATTAGGCAAAAAAATTAAGTTAAAAAGCTCTGTTCAACTAAATATTGGGAGGTTTTTAAGGCTTGAAACAGAACGAATGGATTTTTCAGATTTCATTTGGCATAATATTGGTCTACTAGGTTTTGCTGTACAAAACGATTATATCCTTTCATACAGAGAGTTTATATGGCCGTTGCTAACGGAAAAACCCCTG
Organism: uncultured Chitinophagaceae bacterium; assembly: GCA_963792025.1. Taxonomy (GTDB): domain Bacteria; phylum Bacteroidota; class Bacteroidia; order Chitinophagales; family Chitinophagaceae; genus Ginsengibacter. The sequence continues at coordinate 52,202 of CAWBUS010000004.1, forward strand.
ATAATTCTTAAGGCTCAAGAATTCTTTTGTATAGTGATGTAAGAATCATAGAAGCTTTTGCTAATAAAAGTTTTTATTAGGGTGGGCGAAGGTTAATTCCTTCGCTTTTTTATTATTTACCGATTGAATCTTAATATGGTTTAGTAAGAAAATTTTTCAGCAGCGCGAATCGTTCGGTCTAAATCTTCATAACTCAAAGCATTGCTTAAAAACCAACTTTCGTAGCCAGATGGAGGAAGATAAACTCCATTTTCAAGCATGTGGTGAAAAAATTTATTGAATAAGGAAATATCAGCTTTTGAAGCGGTTTCGAAATCAACAACATCATGATTGCAAAAATGTAAACTCATCATACTTCCAAAGCGATTGATGCGATGAGGTACTTTTTTATCAGTAAGAATCTTATGTAGGCCATTTTCGAGGTATGCAGTTTTTTCATCAAGTTCATTATAGGTTGACGGATTGTTTTTTAATTCTGTAAGCATGGTATACCCGGCAATCATGGCGATTGGATTTCCACTCAATGTTCCTGCCTGGTATACGTTTCCTAATGGAGCAATGTGTTGCATAATTTCTTTTTTTCCGCCGAATGCGCCCACAGGCAAGCCGCCGCCAATTACTTTACCATAAGTAACAAGATCTGCATTTATTTTCAAAGCTTCCTGGGCGCCTCCTTTTGCTAAACGGAAACCAGTCATCACTTCATCGAAAATGTAAACGATTCCTTCATCGTGGCATAACTTTCGTAATCCCTGGAGGTAACCTGGTTGAGGCAAAATGCAGCCCATATTTCCAACTACAGGTTCAGTTATGATAGCGGCAACTTCACCTTTATTTTCTGCTATTAATTTTTCTACTGCTTCAAGGTTGTTGTAAGGAGCTGTAAGTGTGTCATTGGCCACACCGCCGGTAACTCCGGGAACGGTTTGAATATTTAAAGTAGCCATTCCGCTTCCTGCCTTAACTAAAAAGCAATCGGCATGGCCATGATAACAACCTTCGAATTTTATGATTTTATTTCTTCCGGTATAACCCCTTGCCAACCTAACGGCACTCATACACGCTTCTGTACCACTGCTTACCATTCTAATTAAATCAACATTGGCAGCCATGCTTTTTATGAGTTCTGCCATTTCAATTTCCAACTCTGTTGGAGCACCAAACGAAGTAGAATATTCAGCTTTTGCCTGTATGGCTTTTACCACGGGTTCATAAGCATGGCCAAGAATCATTGGCCCCCATGAATTAATGTAATCTATGTATCGATTGCCATCCTCATCATACAAATAAGCACCTTTTGCTTTCTTAATAAAAACAGGTGTACCCCCAACACTTTTAAAGGCACGCACGGGTGAATTTACTCCACCGGGAATTGATTGTTGCGCCCTTAAAAAAAGTTGTTTACTGCGATTGCTTGTGTAAGTCATAATTATTTCAAAGTGAGAAGAGTAAAATATGTAAAATGAAAGCGTTATTTTTTTGCAAGCAGCGTTATCGCAACAATTTCACGGCGTCTTTTGCAAAGTAAGTCGCAATTAAATCTGCGCCAGCCCGTTTAATAGATGTAAGACATTCGAGAATAGCTTTATCCTCGTTGAGCCAGCCCATTTTTGCGGCGGCTTTAATCATAGCATATTCACCGCTTACATGGTAAGCGCTAACGGGAAGGGTTACACTATCTTTAACTTCACGGATGATATCAAGATAAGCCATCGCTGGTTTAACCATAATAATATCAGCCCCTTCTTCTTCATCCATAACTGCTTCTTTTATTGCTTCAACGCGATTGGCATAATTCATTTGATACGTTTTTTTATCGCCAAATCCCGGGGCTGAATCCAGTGCATCTCTAAATGGTCCGTAAAAACAGGAAGCATATTTTGCGCTATAGGCCATGATGCCTGTTTTGGTGAAATTATTTTTTTCCAAAACTTCCCTTATTGCACCAATACGTCCATCCATCATATCACTGGGCGCCACAAAATCTGCTCCTGCTTTTGCATGGCTGAGGCTCATTTTTACCAGGGCTTCAACGGTTGGATCATTTACAATTTCTCCATTCTCTACAATTCCGTCATGACCGTAAGATGAATAAGGATCAAGCGCAACATCAGTCATAACAACCATTTCCGGCAACGCATTTTTTATAGCTTTGATACTTCGTTGCATTAAGCCATCATCATTCCATGCTTCTTTGCCGGTATTATCTTTTAATTCATCAGGCGCCTTTATAAATAATAAAACGCTTTTTATTCCCAGGCTCCATAATTCAGTAACTTCCTTTATTGTATTATCAATTGAATACCGGTAATAGCCTGGCATCGATGGAATTTCAAATGAAACGTTTTCACCTTCATCAATAAATAAAGGTGCGATAAAATCGTTTGGTGTCAGGGCGGTTTCCGCAACCATAATTCTTATGGAGGGAGATTGGCGGAGAATTCTGTTTCTTCTTTGTAAATACATAAGTTGTTATTAAGAATGTAAAGTCAGCCCGCAACCCATTCTACCGGATGCAAACAAACCTGTAATAATTTATCTTCTTCACTGCCTTGTTCAGGAGCGTAATCATAAACCCATCTTGCTCTTGGCGGAAGACTCATCAAAATACTTTCTGTTCTGCCATTTGTTTTTAAACCGAACAATGTCCCGCGATCGTGAATTAAATTAAATTCCACATAGCGGCCTCTTCTTATTTCCTGCCATTTAATTTCCCGGTCGCCATAAATTGAATTTTTTCTTTTCTGTACGATGGGTAAATAGGCATCTAAAAAGGCATTGCCATTAGCTTGTTGAAATTTAAATAAATTATCTGCCTCATCTTCATTGGCAGGTCTTAAGTAATCATAAAAAACGCCACCGATTCCACGCATTTCATTACTACGATGAGCATTGGTAAAATATGCATCACACTCTTTTTTATACTTTGGGTAAAGATCTTGTCCAAAATTATCCATCGCATTTTTTATAGTTTGATGAAAATGTTTTGCATCTTCTTCAAATAAATAATAAGGCGTAAGATCAGTGCCGCCACCAAACCAACGATCGATAACGTTTCCCTCTTCATCATATAGTTCAAAATAGCGCCAGTTAGCATGAACAGTTGGCACAAAAGGATTAACAGGATGTATAACTAACGATAACCCACAAGCGAACCATTTACTGCCTTCTAATTTTAATTGCCTGCGCATTAAATCAGTCACGTTTCCATAAACAACAGAAGTATTTACGCCTCCCTTTTCAAATGCATCTCCGTTTTCAATAACTCTTGTAATGCCACCACCGCCTTCACCTCCATCCCTTTTCCATTCGTCTTTTATAAATTTTTTTTTTCCATCCTCATCAGCTAATCCAACACATATTTTTTCCTGGAGATTATAGATATAATCGACCCACTTCTCTTTAAATTCTTTCGCTGTTGTTTTATACAACATATTTTTACTACAATATTTTATTTAATTATTCTTGATAAAATTATTGTCCATATTCTTTTACTGCTTCAACAAAAGCCTTTGCGTTTTCAACCGGAACATTTGGTGTAATGCCATGCCCTAAATTGGCAATATAATTTTGAACGCCAAATTCATTGATCATTTCTTTCACGGCTTTTTTAATTTCAGCAACAGGCATCAATAATTTAGCCGGATCAAAATTGCCCTGTAAAACAATTTTATTTCCTGTTAATTCCCTTGCCATTTTTGGTGAAATGCACCAGTCCAGCCCTAATCCCGAAGCGCTGCTGTCGCTTAACTCTTTTAATGCATACCAACTTCCTTTAGGAAACAAAATAACCGGTGCGCTTTCTTTTAAAGCATCAGCAATCTGTACTAAATACGGCTGTGCAAAAACTTTAAAATCACCCGGACTTAAACAACCACTCCAGCTATCAAAAACCTGCAGAGCATCTGCTCCTGCTATTTCCTGAGCTTTTAAATAGGCAATGGTTGTATCTGTAATTTTCTGCAGCAATTGGTGGGCAAGATTAGAATCTGTATAACAAAACTGTTTTGCTTTATCCCATGTTTTACTGCCTTTGCCTTCAACCATATAACACAATATTGTCCAGGGAGCGCCGGCAAAACCTATCAATGGAACCCGGCCATTTAATTCCTTTTTGGTAAGCGCCAATGCATTTGTTACATAGTTTAAAGCTTCTTCAACATTGTCAGTAATTAATGCGTCAATATCTTTTTGAGATTTTATAACGTTTGGCAACAATGGCCCTTTACCTTCTTCCATTAAAACTTCTACGCCCATTGCTTGAGGAATCACCAGTATATCAGAAAAAATTATTGCTGCGTCTACTCCTACCTGTTGCACAGGTTGCAGTGTAATTTCACAAGCCAGTTCCGGTGTTTGCACCCGGGTGAAAAAATCATATTTCTCCCTTAATTTGATATAGTCCGGTAAATATCTTCCGGCCTGGCGCATCATCCATACGGGTGGACGTTCTACTTTTTCTTTTCTTAAAGTCCTTAATAATAAATCGTTTTTTAGTTGTTGCATTTAAATGATGTTGCTTTTGCTGAAATGATTACAAACCATTTCAACTAAATTTTTTTTGCCCGGAGTTTCAGCAATGATAACAGGTTGTTGTGAAAATAGTTTTATTTCGTTTGCAGTTGTGGTGCCGATTGCAAATATTTTTGTTGTGTGGCTTAACGAATTTTTTGAAAAAAAACTTTGCACCGCACTTGGGCTAAAAAATAAGATGCCATCATATTGTTTCGTCAAAACCGTTGGCGTTTCTATCGTTTTATAAACTACAATCTCATCAACCCTTATTCCGCCATTATTAAGGTTGACAGGTAATTCATCCCTGCGTTTATCGCCACAAAAAAAAGCGATATTTTGTATTGAAGAATTTTGAAGAATTAATTTTGATAAGCTGCCGGCATTTTCAGCAAATCCTTCGACAGCGTCTTCTCCGAAAATTTTCTTTAGTGCTTTTTTAGTTGTATTACCAACGCAAAATATTTTCCAGTGAGGCCGGTTTGTAATAAACTTACTAACTGCATTCACAGCATTCATGCTTGTAAATGCAACTGTCATTTCTAGGTTGGATAATTCTCTTATTTTTCTTTCAGTTGCTATGTCGAGAATGTCTTCGGTTTTTATAAAAGAAATTTCATCAATGATAATATCGTTATTCGCTGCATCTTTAATGAACTCTTCTGTAACAGGCCTGGTGCTTAATATTTGAATTTTATTTTTCAGCATTCGTTAACCTGGATATTATTTTTTGTGCTTGTTCATTTTTTAATAGTTCGTTGCCCGCAACCTTTCCCAGCCCATTACTGTCTTGCATAGACGTAGTTTTTTCTACTTCAATTTTTTGTTTCCCATCGGGACTGCAAACATTTCCTTTAAAATTTACAGTTCCATATGCAACTGTAGCTAAAGCGCTTATTGGCGTTGAGCATCCGCCCATTAACGTTCTGAGAAAATCTCTTTCAATTTTTGCGCATAAAGCTGTTGCATAATCGTTTAATGAATTACTTATTTCAAAGGAAGAAGCGTCTTCTGTTCTGCAAACAATGCCAATAGCACCTTGCGCCGGTGCCGGCAGCATCCAATCCAGGTCAATAGAATTTGTTGGGCGAAGATTAATTCGTTCAAGGCCCGCAGCGGCAAAGATGGCGCCATTCCAACTATGCTCATTTATTTTTCTTAATCGTGTGTTTACGTTTCCACGCAGATTCTCAAAGACATGATTAGGATACTTGTTTAACCATTGTGCTTTGCGTCGTGTACTGCTGGTAGCAATTATAGCACTGCTATCATTGTCTTCTAAAAAAGAGTGATCATCTTTATAAACAAAAATGTCTTTATAAGACGCTCGCCTTAAAACTGCAGCTAATTGAATTCCAACGGCCAGTTTGGTCGGTACATCTTTCAAAGAATGGACGGCTATGTCAATGCGATTATTTAATAATGCAGCGTCAAGCGATTTTGTGAAAATGCCCTGGACACCTATTTCATACAAAGGAGTGATAGTATCAATATCGCCTTCGCTTTTTATATAAACCAATTCGGAAACAACGTGGTTTTTTAATAGCAGGTTTTGCACAAGGGTAGCTTGCCACACAGCCAATTGGCTTTCACGTGTTCCTATCTTAATAATTTTTTTCAATTCATGTGAAGGTAACTGCTTAATGCAGTAATACACTGGCAACCCTTATTATTTTGCTGGTGCAATTGTATTGCGAGCGAAGATACGGCTTTATGTATTTTTCCCTCGAAAGCCTCGTTGGTAAGATGCATTTCGCTTAGCTGGTAGAGCTGCGATTTTACTATACGCAATGCCGGGTTAATCCCTTGTTTGCGATACCAGTTACATAAATCCAACATGGTTCGGTTAATAATTTCCATAGCCTTGGGAATTTCAGCCTGGCGAAGAGAAATTGTTTTATCAAGGATGGCAGATATTTCATCTACGTTTAAAAGGTTTATTCCTGCTAAATTTTTAACGACCGGGTCAACATTTTGTGGAACGGAAAGATCCAATATCAATCTTGATTTATTAGTTGTAAAAAACGAAGGAAGAATGTTATATGTTTCTGCCGCTGAACTAACTATAATAATATCAGCATCGTTGCAGGCATGAGCTAAGTTTGCATAAGGCACGAACGCTGCACCGCATTCTTGTGCTAGTTCATGTGCTTTTTTATCGGTACGGTTTGTAAAGAAAAGTGACGAGGTTGATAAGTAATTTTTAAGATTCTTACCGATATGATTTCCAAATTTACCAGCACCAACCAGCAGGATTTTTTTATTGCTGATATTTGAAACTCTCTCTTTAATAATTTCAATTGCAGCGTATGAAACCGATACGGTTCCTGAGCTTAAATTAGTAGTAGTTTTTATTTCTTTAGAAGATTGTAGCGCATAGTTAATCACTCTTTCCATGAAACTGTTAAGGCAATTATTCTCCTTGGCTACTCTTGCTGCCAGTTTAATTTGCGATAGAATTTCATAGTCACCGATTATCTGGGAATCCAATCCCGCAGCTACTTTAAACAAATGTTCCACTGTTGTAAGTCCTTTGTATTGATATCCATGTTCAACAAAATCTTTCATATTACCATGCGTGTGAATGCAAAGCATTTCTATGAGTTGATTAGGATGATCACAAATCCCATATATTTCTGTTCTGTTACACGTAGAAAGAACCATACAACCAGGAAATCTTTTTTGAACGGCTTCTTTCAATAATAAAACGGAGTGCTCTGGCAATAATGAAAATTTACCACGAATGCTTATATCACTTTTACGATAATTGATACCTGCTACGCAGAAATTATCTAAAAATTGATGTACTGGTTCCTCTATAATCATGAAGTGTGCAAATTTATTTTTATGTAAACCCGGCAATGTCACGCGAAAGTAATAATACTAATTAAATTTCTGTGTCGCCGAAAGGTCTCTTTGTTTTTAAATTAAGTGCCAAAGGAAATCAAAACTATTTTTTTTTTAAATGACCGCTATCAGATTTCTGCATGACGTTGCTCAATTGAGGTATGATTGAAAAATTATTGATATTAAATCAAAACTTTCAATAAATATATATTGCAAGTGGTTGCGAGAAACGCAAAACATATAATGGGATTAAATTATTGATAAGCGGCTTACATTTGCGGATATTTTTTAAAATGAAAGTAAAAAGAGGAATTCTATTAATGAATTTGGGTTCTCCCGATTCAACAGAGGTAAAAGATTTACGAAAATATCTCGACCAGTTCTTAATGGATGAAAGAGTAATTGACAAGCCCTGGCTTTTTAGAGCTTTATTGGTGAAAGGAATTATAGTTCCTTTTCGTGCGCCAAAATCTGCCGAAGCTTACAAGGCGATCTGGACAGACAAAGGTTCTCCATTAGTTGAAACAACAAAACAATTAAAAGCGGCTTTGGAAAAGGAAATTGATGAACCTGTAGAAATTGCCATGCGCTATGGGAATCCTGGACCTGAAGAAGGCTTTGATGCATTACTGAAAAAAGACCCATCGATAGAAGAAGTTGTAGCATTGCCGCTCTATCCTCATTATGCTATGTCAAGTTATGAAACGGCAGTAGAATATGCTAAAGAAATTCATCAAAAGAAAAAATATTCTTTTAAACTTTCTTTTGTAGAACCTTTTTATGATGAGCCAGATTATTTAAACGCATTAGCTGAAAATATAAAACCTTTTTTAAACCAGCCATACGACCAGATCCTATTTAGTTACCATGGCATACCGGAAAGGCATATACGCAAAAGTGATGTAACCGGATGCCATTGCCTGCAAACTGGAAGTTGTTGCGAAGTGGCATCTACAGCACATGCCTATTGTTACCGCCACCAGGTTTTTACAACCACAAAAAGGGTAACCGAAATTTTAGGTATTCCGAAAGAAAAATATAGTATTTCATTTCAATCCCGACTGGGGAAAGGCTGGCTTACACCCTTTACTGACATAAGATTAGAGGAGTTGCCAGCCGAAGGAATCAAAAAATTATTAATTCTTTGCCCGGCTTTTGTCAGCGATTGCCTGGAAACATTAGAAGAAATAAACATAAGAGGGAAAGAAGAATTTATGAAAGCTGGGGGAGAATCTTATACCATGATACCTTGCCTGAATGTAAATCCTTTGTGGGTGAAGACAGTTGCTAATTATGTAACGTCAGATGACAAATAAAACTCAACAATGACCTATTTCTACATAAAAGCCCTGCATATAATTTTTATAGTCACGTGGTTTGCGGGGCTTTTTTATATGGTACGACTTTTCGTTTATAGTGCAGAAGCTAACGAAAAATCAGAACCCGAAAGATCAATCTTGTTAAAGCAATTTGGATTGATGCAGAAGCGGCTTTGGTACGGAATTACATGGCCTTCAGCAATTCTCACATTAATTTTTGGAACCTGGATTGGCATCTTATATGGAAGTTTACCCACATGGCTCCTCGTGAAACTAATTTTTGTCTTGGGTTTGTTTATATATCAATTGAGCCTTCAATCAATCTTTAATCAACAACAAAAGGAGAATTTTAAATGGACTTCGCAGAAATTAAGGATGTGGAATGAGGTAGCCACTCTTTTCCTAATTGCCATCGTCATGCTCGCGGTAGTAAAAGAATTGCTCAGTTTGGTTTGGGGCGTTGGCGTATTGGCCGCAGTAACATTGTTGCTTTTACTCGCAATAAAGATTTATAAAAAATACAGGAAAGATTAGAAACCCGTCAGATCTTAGTGAAACAATAACTCACAAGGTTTTAAGCCAGTATGTTTCTTAAAAGCGGTAGAAAAATGGGAGATAGAAGAATAACCCAGCAAAGCAGATACATCCGTAACACTTAGCTCTTTTTCATACAAAAGATATTTGGCGTGTTCCATACGCTGGCTTTGAAAAAAATCGAATATGGTGGTACCATACATTTCTTTAAAGCCTTTCTTAAGATAACATTCATTTATGGCGGCTTTGCGGCTGAGTTCCTTTATAGTCAATGGTTCACTAATATGTTCCAGTAATATTTTACGGGCTAATGCAATCTTTTCCCTATCGGCATCGTTGGACAAAAATTTACAGCTAAAAGATTCTTCACTATCCCCTGCCATACACTCCATACTATATAATAGAAGCATTTGAGTTTGCGCATTAATAAAAATATTCTCCATGCTTTCTGAATAGGTATGATTCAATAAAGCATCAAGCACACTTCTTGTTCTGCTGCAAAGCGGTAATGACTTTGAAAATGACGAAGTATGACTAAAATTTAAAATGCTTTCGGAAAATGTAGTAGTTTTTATGCTCTTTACAAATTGCGAAAGATGATCTGAATTAAACCGAAAGCTGGCAACATCAACGGTGTCAATTATTTCCTGGCAGCGCTCAGATTGGGCATTTTTGCAAAAATTGCATTCTGAATCTTTTTGCCTGCAATAACGGTTTCCCGTTACACAAAAGACTAATTCAAGGCTGCCTTGTTTTTTGTTTTCTGATTCATAATGATACGCCAGCACGCCGGTATCTTCAAAATTAATATGAGGTAATTTCCTGTAACGGCTAATCACATATTGAACCGTTCCGGGAATCTTTTGAACCTTGTGATGCACTAATTCCATTTCCTCATGCATCACGGGACGGTTAAGTGCAACGGTTAATATATTTTGAATTACCTGCATTTAAAAGATTGCAAAGATAAACAAGGTTTCTTTAACAGTTTCCTGGCAGAAAATTGCTGGATTCGAGGTGTATTTTCGGCTTTATTTCATAGTTATCCACATTACCAAAAAAATAAACTCAGAATGACATTTTATTACCCGATTAAATGCGCATTTTTAGTACATTCTTCGTACCTTCGCACGATTATAATTTTAAAGCTTTAACAGCGAATTTTATCCCTTTTTATGACAGCAGAAACAGCAGAAGTAATTACCCCAAAATTAGATGGTTATGGTGCAGATAGCATCCAGGTTCTGGAAGGTCTTGAGGCAGTAAGAAAGCGGCCTGCAATGTATATTGGCGACGTTGGTAACAAAGGCCTTCACCACCTTGTATACGAAGTTGTAGATAACTCTATTGATGAGGCACTGGCAGGATATTGTAAAAACATTATCGTTACCATTAATGAAGATAATTCCATAACGGTAAAAGATGATGGCCGGGGTATACCAACAGGTATAATGACGAAGGAAAAAAGGAGTGCTCTTGAAGTAGTGATGACGGTACTTCATGCCGGAGGGAAATTTGATAAAAACACTTATAAAGTGAGCGGAGGTTTACACGGCGTTGGAGTAAGTTGCGTAAATGCCTTAAGCACAAAATTTCACGTGATAGTAAACCGTGATGGAAAAATATTTGAGCAGGAATATGCAAAAGGAATTCCACAATATAAAGTGCGTGAGATTGGGGAGAGCAATACGACCGGAACCGAAATACAATTTTGGCCGGATACTTCAATTTTTATTGTTTCCAATTATAACAGGGAAATACTTGAAGGGAGACTGAGAGAGCTTGCTTTTTTAAATAAAAAGATCCGTATAGTTTTAAATGACCTGCGCGAAAAAGATGATGACGGCAAAACATACTCGAAAACATTTTATAGCGAAGGAGGAATTGTTGAATTTGTTGAATTAATTGACAAAAATGGTAGCCGCCAGGCATTACTTCCTAATATAATTTATTGCGACGGGCATGATGAAGTTAACAATGTTGCTGTAGAGGTTGCCATGATTTACAATACCGGTTACCAGGAACATCTCTTTAGTTATGTAAATAACATTAATACCATTGAAGGCGGAACGCATGTTTCCGGCTTCAGGCGGTCTATTACCCGTGTATTTAAAAGTTATGGGGAGAAGGAAGGTATGTTTGAAAAAGCAAAAGTTGTTATCGAAGGCGATGACTTTCGGGAAGGGCTAACCGCAGTTATTTCGGTGAAAGTTCCGGAGCCGCAGTTTGAAGGACAAACGAAGACTAAGTTGGGTAACAACGAGGTGATGGGTATAGTGGATTCAACGCTCAGTCGTGTGTTGGTTGCTTACCTGGAAGAAAATCCAAAAGATGCCAGGACAATTATTCAAAAAGTTATTTTAGCTGCACAAGCAAGAGCTGCCGCCAAAAAGGCCCGCGAAATGGTACAGCGTAAAAGCGTACTAACGGGAGGTGGATTACCGGGCAAGCTTGCAGATTGCAGTGATAAAGATCCTTTTCGTTGCGAAATATTTTTAGTAGAAGGAGACTCTGCAGGTGGAACTGCCAAGCAGGGACGTGATAGAAGTTTCCAGGCAATACTTCCGCTGCGTGGCAAAATTTTGAATGTTGAAAAAGCGATGGAACATCGTATTTACGACAATGAGGAAATAAGAAATATGTTTACGGCGCTTGGCGTGAAAGTGGGCACTGTTGATGATCCCAAGGCTTTAGATATAACAAAGCTTCGCTATCATAAGCTTATAATTATGACGGATGCTGATGTGGATGGCAGCCACATTGCTACGCTGATATTGACATTTGTGTTTAGGTATATGAAGGAATTGGTTGAACAGGGATATGTTTATATAGCGCAGCCCCCTCTGTATTTATTGAAGAAGGGGAAAGAACAATCTTATGCATGGAACGATGAAGACCGTAAGGCCTGGGTTCAAAAAGTTGCAGAAGGAAAAGAAGATGCCGTTCATATACAACGCTACAAAGGTCTGGGTGAAATGAATTCTGAACAGCTTTGGGAAACAACGATGAATCCTGACACAAGAACATTAAAGCTCGTAACTATTGATAGTGCTGTAGAAGCTGACCGAGTGTTTAGTATGTTGATGGGTGATGAAGTGCCGCCACGAAGGGAGTTTATTGAGACGCATGCAAAATATGCAAGGCTGGATGTATAAATTTTAATGCTTACAATTTATTTATAAAGCCTTTTTAATACCATGAAAAGGTTTTTTTATTTTACTTCATTGTAAACTTTCTTACCAATGTGCTTTATTAAACATGGTAAGTTCTTTTTTGAACGCATAGGCTTAATATTGCATCCTTAAACCCTTTGACATATAATTCAATTCATGAAAGCTCTTACCGGAAAATTATTATCATTCTTTTTATTGATGACAACAATAAGCGCCAAGGCACAAATTGACTATCCCACATTCAAAAGCGAAATCCCTGTTATAGCCGCCGATAGCCAACAATTATCGTTTAATCTATACAATTTAAATTATATAAATAATACAGAATGGTTTGGCAATATTCCTTTGAGCGGAACTTTGTTTGGATACCAAATTATTCCCGAAATAGAATATCAAATTTCGCCGAAGCTTATTATTAAAGGAGGTTTATATCTTCAAAAAGAATTCGGCAGGCCACATTATACCACCGTAGATCCGACTTTTTCTATAAAGTACAGAGCGAAGCATTCATCATTTATTTTAGGCACGTTAGAAGGGAATAATAATCATCAATATATAGAACCTATTTATGATTATAAATTGATAATAAACGAACGACTCGAAAACGGATTTCAATTTAAAGTAGATACAAAGCCGTATACTCATGATTTGTTTATTAACTGGAGAGTAGCGATACACCCCGGCGACCCGTTTAAAGAACAATTTGATATTGGATACGTTTCGAAGATTAATGTTATAGATAATCAGAAAATTAATGTGGCAATACCTCTTCAACTTTTATATTCCCATAAAGGGGGCCAATATGATTCGCTATCCAACGTACCACTGCAGTCTATTGTTAATAGTGCAGCAGGTGCTTCATTTATTTTTAAAGTAAATCATAAATTATTACAGAAGATAGTGTTCGACAATTACTATGTTAACTATAAAGATATTTCCGGTGATAAACGACAGGCTTTCAATGAAGGAAATGGTTTTTTGTCGCACCTTTTGTTTGCTTTTAAGAATGTAGGAATTGATTTGAGATATTGGAATGGACAAGGATATATTGCTCCGCGGGGAATGGCTTTGTTCCAATCTGTCTCGGAAAAATACCCGGGACTTATTGAAAAACATCGCGAACTTTTGATCGCCAGTTTTATTTATGATAAAGAAATTTTTAAGAATGTAAATTTTGATTTCAGGCTTATACCCTATAAGGATTTTATCGAACATATTTCAAGTGGAACGGGTCTTGAGTATTCATATGAAATGTATATAAAGTATAATTTGAAGTTTAATCTTAAAAAAATTAGGAACTCTTTCAACAACTAATAAACACCTGTGAGGAAATATATACTAAAAAATAGCTATAAATAGCTAAATTTGACCATAACGGTCAGCAGACCATCGGTTAAAAACCAACTTTTATTAACTATAAACCCAATCAAAATGTCAAAAATGATAACAGCCTATTGCATGAAAACTAAAGAGAAAAATGTACCAATGCAGAATGCAGTAATAACAAAAACTTCAAGAGGTGGCTATATGGCCCAGGGCGATGATGGCAAGGGAAATAAAATGACTACCATGCTAAGCGAAGCTAATGCGCTACAGGCTGTGAAAGACGGAGTTGCTAAACAAAGTTGGTAAAAGCTTCAATAAAAATTTTAAGCGATATGGTAATACTGTGTCGCTTTTTTTATTTGCCAGTTTTACGTAAAGATTGATCTAATAGTTATCCGGGAATTGTAAATGTTTTTCTTTGTTTGATTGTGGCCTCATGCATCCTCAGCAAAAATTCATGCATCTCAGTCATATTCTTAATATCTTTTATTATTAAGATTCCGTTTCTGCCAACCTGCTTTAATCTTGCTTTATTTGTTTGGGTTTGAATAAAATTCAAAATCTTCATGAAAGTTTCGCTGTTGAAATAAGGCGAATCTGCATTGGCAACAAAAAAGCATTTTAATGTATTATCTTTTAAAATCATTTTTTCAAATCCTAAATCGACCGCCAGTTTTCTGCAACGAACCGTCGTAAAAAGATCTTCCACCTGCGGCGGGATTGCGCCAAACCTGTCGATCATTTCTTTATGAAAATCGACCAGATCCTTTTCATTTTCGCAATTATCAAGTCGTGAATAAAGACTCAATCTTTCAGTAATACTTTCAACATATTCATCGGGAATTAATATTTCCAAATCAGTATCTATCGTACAATCAGAAACATAATCATCCTGTTTTTGTATCTCTTCTTTAAATAATTCCTTAAACTCTTTTCTTTTCAATTCACGAATTGCTTCATCCAAAATTTTCTGGTACATTTCAAAACCAATTTCTGCAATGAAACCACTTTGTTCGCCCCCGAGTAAATTTCCGGCTCCGCGTATATCAAGGTCACGCATGGCAATCTGGAAGCCGCTTCCAAGGTCGCTGTACTGTTCAAGCGTTGTCAAACGTTTACGGCTATCCGCAGGTAAGGTGCTCATCGGCGGCGCCAATAAATAACAAAATGCTTTTTTATTGCTTCTGCCAACACGGCCCCTCAATTGGTGCAAATCACTCAATCCAAACTGGTGCGCATTATTTACAATTATCGTATTCACATTGGGGATATCAACACCGCTTTCAATAATGTTGGTACATACCAGCACATCATATTTCCGGTCCATAAAATCAAGAATGGTTTCTTCAAGCTTGTCACCTTCCATTTGTCCGTGTGCAAAAGCAATGCTGAGATCGGGACATAAGCCTTGCAACAAGGCACGCATTTCGCTTAGCCCATGTACACGATTATGTATAAAGAAAACCTGGCCACCTCTTTCAGTTTCATAATAGATAGCGTCCCGTATAAAATCTTCGTTAAACACGTGCACTTCAGTTTGAATTGGTTGACGGTTTGGTGGCGGTGTATTTATAATGCTCAAATCTCTTGCGCCCATCAGGCTAAACTGTAACGTTCTTGGTATAGGCGTTGCCGTTAGTGTTAGCGAATCAACTGTTGTTCTTATTTGTTTTAATTTCTCTTTTGCTGATACGCCAAATTTTTGTTCTTCATCAATTACCATTAAACCGAGATCTTTAAATTTTACTTCTTTTCCTAGTAATGCATGCGTTCCGATAATGATATCAATTTTACCCTCATGTACTTTTTGTAAGGTTTCTTTTTTTTCTTTTGATGATTTGAAACGATTAATATAGTCTACCGTTACAGGAAAATCTTTTAAACGCTCACTAAAAGTTTTATAATGCTGATATGCAAGGATTGTTGTAGGAACCAACACAGCAGCCTGTTTGCCATCAAGACATGTTTTGAAAGCAGCTCTTATTGCTACTTCTGTTTTGCCAAAACCTACATCGCCGCACACAAGCCTGTCCATAGGCGAGGGCTTTTCCATATCATTTTTTACATCGGTAACTGCCTTGTTTTGATCGGGTGTATCTTCATAAACAAAAGATGCTTCGAGTTCCGTCTGCATATAATTATCAGGAGAATGAGAGAAACCTTTTAAGCTTTTCCTTTGTGCATATAATTTTATAAGATCGGTTGCAATATCTTTTACCTGCTTCTTGGTTTTGTCTTTAAGCTTATTCCACACATCGCTTCCTAATTTATTCATTTTTGGCACCGTTCCCTCTTTGCCGCTATACTTACTTATTTTGTGAAGAGATGAGATATTTACATATAAAAGGTCATTATCCTTATAAACAATCCTCACCGCTTCCTGTATTCTTCCATTTGCTTCAATCTTCTGTAATCCGCTATACACACCAACTCCATGATCTATGTGTGTTACATAATCGCCGGGCTGGAGTTCCCGCAACGTTTTTAAAGTAAGCGCTTTGTTTTTGCTAAATGCCTGCCTTACCCTGTATTTATGATATCGTTGAAAAATCTGGTGATCAGTATAACAAATAATTTTTATATCATTATCAATGTAACCTTCATGTATAGACGCGGGAATAGGGGTAAAATTAATTTCAGCATTAAGGTCTCTGAAAATAGTGTGTAGCCTTTCTAACTGTTTTGGATTATCAGCAAAAATGTAAATGCTGTATTTTTTTAATTCAAAATTTTTGAGGTTATCAATTAATAAATTAAAATTTCTGTTGAAAGCCGGTTGCGGCGCCGTGTTAAAATTAATCGCTGTTGTATCTGCGTCCCGTGATTTTGAATTTTTTATGAAATAAGATTTAGAGCCAATCTCAATAATATGTTTCTGTTTTATTTGTTCTTCCAATACCGAAGCATTTACAAAATCATTTATGTAAATATCTTTTTTCTGATTTAACTCGTCTTCGGTATCTTCTATACTTTTTTGCTTTATTCCAGTTTTTAATACTGTCAATAAATAATTGAACATCGTCCATCTGTTCGTCAATTATTTCTTTAATAAATTCCCAATCTTCTATCCATGCAACTGTATTTTCATTTAGAAAATTTAAAAGCGAAACTTTTTCACTGGTTGCAAATTGAGTTTCAACATTGGGAATAATATTTACCTGTAGCAAGTTTCCGTTCACTCAATTGCGTTTCAGGATCAAAAATCCGGATACTGTCAATATCGTTTCCAAATAATTCAATGCGATAGGGCTTTTCATTGCCATAAGAATAAATATCGAGTATACCTCCGCGAACAGCAAACTGGCCGGGTTCATATACAAAATCGTTTCGGTCAAAGCCATAATCAACAAAGCGGGTCAGCAATGCGTCCACATTTATCGTTTCGCCTTGTTTAAATGAAATAATATTTTCTGAAAGTGTTTTTGATAAGACAACTTTTTCAAAAATTGCTTCAGGATAAGTAACAATAATTTTGCGATTTCCGCCTGCGGATAATTTAGTCAATGCCTCAGTTCTTAGCATTACATGGCTGCTGTTAAGCAGACTATAGTTTTTCTTATTCTTAAACGATGAAGGGAAATAAAAAACATCAAGAGCCTTTGTAATATTTTCAATTGTATTATGAAAATAAGCCGCTTCTTCTGCGTCTCTTAATATTACAAGATGATTGAGTTGCGAGCTAAGAGAATGATTGAAAACTGAAGACACTATAAATTGCGAGGCGCTGCCACTAAGTCCTGAAAGATGCAGGTGCTGGGGTTTGGACAATAGTATTTTATCCACAATTGTAAAAATGCGGGAATCTTTTTCATACATTTTCATCAACACATCCAGATTCATTCAACATCTTTTATCACCGCAGCGAAGTTAAGTTTATTTTCATCTCAACCCAATTATACAAATGCATATATAACATTGTTAAAGCGGATAAATGAATGTAAATTTTTCATTTAGAAATATCATTAGTACTTTTCACAAAATTTATTTACATGGCATTACAACCCTGGCGCACGGGAACAGTTATACGTATTGAAGACGAAACTTATAATACGAAACGTTTTTTTATTAAAATGGATGAACTGGAATTTTTTGATTTTAAAGCCGGACAATTTATTACGTTCGATCTTCCTATTCACGAACATGTAAATAAAAGGTGGCGCAGCTATTCTATCGCAAGCTGGCCCGATGGCACCAATGTATTTGAGTTATTAATTGTGCTGTTAGAAGGCGGTGCAGGAACTAACTATTTATTCAATGAAGTGAAGGTTGAAAGTCAGGTTACACTGAGAGGGCCTCAGGGTCATTTTACCTTACCGGTTAATATTGAGAAAGATTTATTTTTTATATGCACAGGAACGGGTATTGCACCTTTCAGAAGCATGCTTAATTTTATCCAGCTACATGATATTTCCCATAAAAATTTATACCTCATTTTTGGATGCCGCACCAAAAAAGATCTTTTATATCATGAAGAAATGAAAGCGCTGGAGAAAAGATTAGAAAATTTTACTTACATGCCTACGCTAAGCCGCGAAGGATGGGACGCCGCCGAAGGTTATAAGGGCTATGTTCATAGCTTGTATGAAGATATTTGTAAAAAAAATAACGAAGCATGTGAGGATATTCAAAACCTGAAACCAGCATCTTTTTATTTATGTGGATGGAAAGCTATGATTGATGATGCCCGTCAAAAGATTGCAGCCCTGGGTTACGATAGAAAAAACATTCACCTCGAGTTGTACGGATAATCGCAGGTACAATTTCCTGATAAAATTTGAATTAAATTTTTCAATAATTATAAATGAAATTTTATGAGAAAACAGCACATCCGTCTTATAGCTATCTCATTATTTGTTATTGCGATAACACTTTTTAATTTTTCAAAGTTAGCAGGCGCCGATTGTCTAAGAGCTATTCACGTAGTTAACCTGCTTGCCTGTGGAATGGGAATAGGTTTATTTCTCACAAGTGCAATTGCATTATTAAAAAATAAATAATATAAAATCTTTTTAAATTTTGCATTAGGAACGAGTTTTGGCCGAGATTTTAAAAAATCATTTCAAATGGAAAACACTATTATTGAAGCGACTTATAATCGGCCTGAAGGAGAGAGGGAGATAGATTCCCCTGTTTTGTTGATTGATATTCCCGATCTGATTGAGCAATTGAAGGATGAGAATGCCTGGAAGGACAATGACAGAAATGCTATTACCGTTTTTAAAACAGATAAAATGCGAATTGTTCTTGTTGCCTTGCATAAAAATGCAAAGATGAAAACAGAGCGACCCGAAAATATTTTTAGCCTGCAGGTTTTAAAAGGGAAAGTAAAAGTAACAACCGATTTCAGTTCAACAGAGGTAGAAAGGGAAATGATCCTGGCACTACATGAACAGGTTCAATATTCAATTACTGCCTTAAAAAAATCAATATTTTTATTGACAATTGTCGGGCAGTCTTGTAATCTTCAATGAAGAATTACAGTATTTTTTCCATAATAATTTTTCTCACGTCTTGCAATGAAATTCTTTCCTGCAGCATGGTATCCCTATATCGAATTGTGACCGTGTTATCTTCTTTTGTTTGGTGGTCGATCGTTACACAAAATGGAGTTCCAATTGCATCCATACGCCTGTAACGCTTGCCAATGCTATCTTTTTCTTCATAAAAAGTATGAAAACTTTGTTTGCATTCGCTCATTAATTGTTTGGCAATTTCCGGCAAACCATCTTTTTTTAACAGCGGTAGTATCGCTAATTTATAAGGAGCAATTTTTGCAGGAATTCTCAACACAACACGACTATCTTCTGTTCCATCTTCTTTCGTCCATTTCTCATCAGCATACGAATTGCTTATAACGGTTAAGAATAAACGATCTAAACCAACTGAAGTTTCTACAACGTAAGGAATATAGTTACCAATTGGTTTACCATTTTCGTCCAGGTCATTATCATAATACTGTATTTTCTTTTTGCTGTAGAGTTGATGATTTTTTAAATCAAAGTCGGTACGACTATGGATACCTTCCAGTTCTTTCCAGCCAAACGGAAATTCGAATTCGATATCGAGGGCTGCGTCGGCATAATGGGCTAACTTAATATGATCATGAAAGCGAAGTTTTTCCGCAGGAATGCCAAGGCTTTCGTGCCATTTTCTTCTCTCTTCTTTCCAATAGTTATACCATTGCATTTGCGTGCCGGGGCGAATAAAGAATTGCATTTCCATTTGTTCAAATTCACGCATGCGAAAAATAAATTGTCTTGCTACAATTTCATTGCGGAATGCTTTGCCGGTTTGCGCAATGCCAAAGGGAATTTTCATTCTTCCGGTTTTTTGCACATTTAAAAAATTAACGAAAATACCTTGTGCAGTTTCGGGGCGCAGGTATACTTTATTATCTTCTTCATTACCAGAAACAGAAGATCCGAACTCGGTTGAAAACATCAGGTTGAACTGGCGAATATCAGTCCAGTTGACGGTTCCACTAACTTCACATTTTATTTTATTTTCTTCAATCAAATTTTTTAATCCTGCAAAATCATCTTTAGCCAGTAACTCATCCATCCTTTTTAATAAAGCAAATTCCTCTTCTTTCCTTCCCTCAAATGCAAGTTTTTCTGCATGAGATTCTATTAAATGATCAACACGATAACGTTTTTTGCTGTCTTTATTATCAATCATCGGATCGCTGAAATTATCAACGTGGCCGCTTGCCTTCCATGTAAGCGGATGCATAAATATTGCTGCGTCTATGCCTACAATATTTTCATGAAGCTGCGTCATGCTTTTCCACCAATAATCGCGGATGTTCTTTTTTAGTTGGGCGCCATTTTGGCCATAATCATAAACAGCGCTTAATCCATCATAAATTTCACTCGATGGAAAAATGTATCCATACTCTTTGCAATGCGCAATTATCTCACTAAAATTGTTTTGTTCATTTGCCATAAGGCCGCAAAGATAGGTATGCACTTTAAATCTCCCTAAAAGAGCGGGTTACTTTAATTTTTTATTCTGCTTATGCCTTTCCATATCCCTTAAGGTTTTTTTATGAAAATTTTTCTGCAACGCTTCTGTCAAATCAACGCCCGTTTGGTTGGCAAGGCAAATTAAAACCCAAAGCACATCGGCCATTTCATCACTGAGTTTTTTGTTTTTATCAGTTTCTTTAAAAGATTGTTCCCCATAAATTCGTACCATTAACCTGGAAAGTTCACCAACTTCTTCCATTAAAATTCCGAGGTTGGTTAACTCCCCGAAATATTTTACACCAACAGTTTTTACCCATAGATCAACTTTTGTTTGGGCTTCTTTAATTGTTATATCCATAAATTATTATTTTGCCACCAAGACACAAGGTAAAGAAGAAAAAAATTCTCATCTTTTTATCGCCTCCGTGCCTTCGTGGTGATTATTCCTTGTTCTTACTGTCAATAATTATAGTAATCGGTCCATCATTCACCAAAGCAACTTTCATATCAGCTCCAAACACGCCTGTCTCAATTTTTTTACCTAAGTCATTTTCTAATTGCATTATTAATTTTTTATAAAGAGGAATTGCTATTTCAGCTTTACTTGCTTTTATGTAAGATGGCCGGTTTCCCTTTTTTGTGGAAGCCTGTAAAGTAAACTGGCTCACTAATAAAATTTCTCCATTTATATCTTTAACAGAAATATTGGGTACTTTATTTTCATCATCAAATATGCGCAGATTGACAATTTTATTGCTTAACCAAATAACGTCATCATCTGTATCTGCATCTTCAATCCCCGCCAATACAAGAAGCCTTTTTCTATTGCGCCGATTACTTTATCCGTCTACTGTTACAGATGCCTTTGACACTCTTTGAATTACTATTCTCATGTTGTAAGTTTAATGTTATTTTTTTGGCAAATAATATTCTTTAATAAAAAAATTTTAATTAAAAATGTGCAAAAAATTTTAAAATCAGCGTGGTTAAGGCTTGCCAAATTATGCACACTTCTTTTCCACAGACTGTGCAAAATTTAGAATGAGTTTTGTGAATGAATAAAAATATTTTCGTTCTCCCGCGTCCCAAAAACGATTTATTAACCTAAAAATAATATTAGCCCAATGTCAAGTAATAATCTGCCTGAAACAGGCCTCCGTTTTCAACGGCAATTCACCAAAGATGGTGTTTCTCCCTATGATATGTTTGAATATGATTACCGTACGTCGGTAATAAAAAATACAACAGGAGAAATCGTTTTCCAGATGGACAATGTTGAGGTGCCGAAACAATGGAGCCAGATTGCGACAGATATTCTTGCGCAAAAATATTTTCGCAAAGCAGGTGTTCCGCAAGCTGATGGAACTACCGGAAGGGAGACCACTGTGAAACAGGTAGCACATCGCCTGGCTCATTGCTGGAGAGTATGGGGCGAGCGCTATAATTATTTTGCATCAGCAGATGATGCACAAATTTTTTACGAAGAATTGGTGTATGCAATTTTGAATCAATCCTGTGTGCCTAATTCACCGCAGTGGTTTAATACCGGCCTGCATGAAGTCTATGGTATCACCGGCAAACCCCAGGGACATTATTTTGTAGATGCAAATGATGGCCAGTTAAAAAGATCAACTTCGGCATATGAGCGTCCGCAACCTCATGCATGTTTTATTTTAAGTGTTGATGATGATTTGGTAAATGAAGGCGGCATCATGGATTTATGGGTACGTGAAGCGAGAATATTTAAATATGGAAGCGGTGTTGGAACTAACTTCAGCAGCATTCGCGGTGAAGGTGAAAAACTGAGTGGCGGCGGTACTTCCAGCGGATTGATGAGTTTTTTAAAAATTGGAGACCGTGCAGCAGGCGCAATAAAAAGCGGCGGCACTACAAGACGTGCTGCAAAAATGGTTTGCCTTGATCTGGATCATCCGGAAATTGAAACTTTCGTAAACTGGAAAGTAGAAGAAGAAAAGAAAGTAGCTGTTTTAATTGAAGCGGGTTATCCGAGCGATTACGAAGGTGAAGCCTATAAAACAGTAAGCGGCCAAAACAGCAATAATTCTGTTCGCATTCCCAATGAATTTTTTCATGCGCTTGAAGCAGATGGCGACTGGGAATTGAAGGCAAGAAGCGATGGCCGCACAATGAAAAAAGTAAAAGCAAAAAAATTATGGGACGATATTAACTATGCAGCATGGCGTTGTGCAGATCCCGGGTACGCAATATAATACCACTATTAATGAATGGCACACTTGTCCAGAAGGCGGGTCGATAAGAGCGTCTAACCCTTGCAGTGAGTATATGTTCCTGGATAATACTGCCTGTAACCTGGCATCAGTAAATCTTCGCAGGTTCTTTAATGAAAGTGATAATTCATTTGATGTAAACGGTTTTGAATATACCGTTCGACTCTGGACAACAGTACTTGAAATTTCTGTGTTGATGGCACAATTTCCAAGTAAGGAAGTGGCACAATTAAGTTATGATTACCGAACATTAGGCCTTGGCTTCGCCAATCTTGGCAGCATGTTGATGGTAAGCGGCATCCCTTATGATAGTGATAAAGCACGTGGTATTGCGGGAGCGCTGACCGCGATTATGACTGGCGTGGCTTACAAAACATCTGCGGAACTTGCAGCTCATTTGGGGCCTTTTTCAAGGTATGAAGAAAATAAGCAACATATGCTTCGGGTTATGCGTAACCATCGTGCAGCAGCTTATGATGCTATGGATGCTTACGAAGGAATTGAAATTAAACCACAAGGTATTAATGCAAAATATTGCCCCGATTATTTGCTGAAAGCCGCAACAAAGGCATGGGACGATGCCGTAATCCTGGGCGAAAAATATGGATACAGGAATGCGCAAACAACTGTTATTGCACCGACAGGTACTATTGGGCTGGTGATGGATTGCGATACTACAGGCGTTGAACCTGATTTTGCTTTAGTGAAATTTAAAAAGTTAAGTGGCGGCGGCTATTTTAAAATAATCAATCAAAGTGTGCCACAGGCTTTAAGAAATTTAAAATATTCTGAAAAGGAAATTGAAGAGATCGTAAATTATGCTAAAGGACATGCTTCATTAAATGGGGCACCGCACATTAATCCTGTAACACTTTCCCAGAAAGGGTTTACCGGAACTGATATTCAAAAACTGGAAGCCGCTATGGCATCCGCTTTTGAGATAGGTTTTGTTTTTAATGTCTATAATCTTGGTGAAGAATGTTTGCAGCGGTTAGGTTTTTCGCAGGAACAATACAACAATTTTGAGTGGAACTTATTAGAAGCTTTAGGTTTTAGTGAGGAACAAATTGAGGAGGCGAATATATACATCTGCGGAACAATGACTGTTGAAGGTGCTCCTTATTTAAAAGATGAACATTTATCTGTATTTGATTGCGCCAATAAATGCGGTAACATCGGCGAAAGATACATTCATCATGAAGGGCATATTCGTATGATGGCTGCTACACAGCCTTTTATAAGTGGAGCAATTTCCAAAACGATAAATCTCCCCAATGAGGCAACTATAGAAGAAATTGCTGATGCGTATAAGTTAAGCTGGGAACTCGGCTTAAAAGCGTGTGCGCTTTACCGTGATGGTTCTAAGTTATCGCAGCCATTGAGTAACAAAAGTGATAAGAAAAAAAAGGCAATTGACAGTGAAGAATTGACAAATGCCAATAATGTAAATACAAGCGAGCCACGAATAGTTGATATGAGCCAGTTAACTGTTGAGGACTTGTTGGAAGAAATGAACAAGCGTGTGCAAAGCAGCAAAGATACCGGCTTAAAACGCCAGCTTGCTATGATCGTAGAGCGCAGGGCATTACCGGCAAAACGACGCGGTTTCACCCAAAAAGCAAAAATAAACGGACAGGCTTTATTTCTTAGAACCGGGGAATATAATGACGGTACATTAGGCGAAATTTTTATTGACATGGCCAAAGAGGGCGCTACAATGCGTAGTATGCTGAACTGCTTCGCAATTGCCATTTCGATTGGATTACAATATGGAGTTCCGTTGGAAGAGTTTGTTGAAAAATTTGTTTTCACAAGGTTTGAACCTTCGGGAATGGTTGATCATCCTAATATTAAAACAACCACATCTATTATTGATTTTATGTTCCGTTCATTGGCTTACGAATATTTGGGTAGAAATGACCTGGTGCATGTGCTCGATAAACCTGAGGTAGAAAACATGGGTGATAAACCGTGGGATGAAAATACACCAACCATTGGAAACCGCGTACCGGAATTAAGTGATGTGAGGGTTATTGGCGCAACTAACAGTAAGGAACAAACGAAACCGCACCGGACTGAGCATGCAAAAAAAATAAGCAATGGTTATGATGCAGTGAATGCCGCCGCTAAAAACATGCAAAGCGATGCACCGGCATGTAATACCTGCGGACATATCACCATAAGAAGCGGCACTTGTTATAAATGTTTGAATTGCGGCAACAGCATGGGATGTAGTTAGAAGTATATTTTAACAACAAGCATAAAGGCCACCTTAATCCGGTGGCCTTTTGCTTTACGGAAAATGACTGAAAAGTAACCGTGGCAATAGGAAGCAAAAAAATAAAAATGAAGATTCGACGTTATCAAAACAAAAAATTCCGGAATAATTATTTTATGTTTATAGTGCTATTCCGTTGCTAATCTTATATTATTTTTTATTTCAAAGTAATTTTATGAAAAATCCAATCGTGTTTTTGATTTTTGCAGCTTTTTTTAGACCTGTCTATTCGCAAACCACCACGGTATTAAATCTCCCTAAAGACGCAAAAGTAGAGGGTACCGTTTCGGACATGCGCACCAAACAGCCGAAAAATAATGAACTGGTTGTATTCAGAAGCCAAAAAAACAGTAATGAATACCAGGCAATTAGTGACTCCATGGGAAATTTTGCAACCCGACTTCCGGCAGGAGATAAATACGACATTTACATTTTAGGCTTTAAGGATTCCAGCAGTTATAATATTCTAGACATACCGGCGCTCGGCCCAAATTCTTATTATAAAAATCCGTTCAAAGTAAACCTGGAATTTGATCCTCCCAAAACGTTTGTTTTGGATGATGTTGAATTTGATTTCGGCAAATCTACGTTACGCCCAGACTCTTATAACACGCTTGACGACCTGGTTGACTATCTGAAGAGAAAACCCAATGAGCGAATAGAGATCGGAGGCCACACGGATAATATCGGAAGCGATGAAAAAAATTTGGTGCTTTCGCTGGAAAGGGCAAAATCTATAGTATCTTATTTAATAGCAAAAGGAATCAGCAACGACAGGCTGGTGGCGAAAGGATATGGCGCTGAAGAGCCAATTGAAGATAACAGCACCGAAGAGGGAAGGCAAAAAAACCGCCGTACTGAAGTTAAAATTTTAGACCAGAATCAGCCGGTTCAGCAATAAAATACGCTAGGTTTGTTTTGTCGTAATCTATGTCCGATTCAGGCATGTCTTGCCAATTTTTTTCGTATGTCCCACTACTTTAATTGCCTTCAAAAATTTGAATAAGCATAAAACAGCCAGATTTTTATAATTCATTTTCCATAAATTCTGCATTCTCTTTTAGAATTAAAAACAATGAAATTTTGTAACTGAAAATTCATATTCTGTTCCTAATAAAATGCTTACGCTTTAATACTACATCGTACATTTGTTTGTATGACGTCTTCCTTTTTTAACTATAGCAAACCCAAAGTTCTGCAGGCGCTTCGATATCACTTTATCACAAGAAAAGAAATAAAAATTATGGTGATACTTGTGAATGTATTCGCTATAGTTGCTGCAACTTTCTATTTTTTGAAAAAGGTTTCAGCCTACGCATTCCTGGGAAGTTCTTGTTTATGGTTTTGTTTAATGGTATCTTTTTGGTATATATTGCCCAATCTTATTTACCGTAAATCAAAAACTTTTAAAGACCGACTGAAAGTAAGTTTTGAGCCACAGCACATGTTTATTGAAAACGAGCGTGGCAGCAGAAGTTGGCCGTGGACGGCTTTCAGCAGCATGATTGAAAGCCCGCACTTTTTTCATTTGTATTTCGATAGCCGTTCATTTTTTATTATTCCAAAAGATGCTTTCGGCAATGATAGAATAGGAGAGGCGAGACAAATTTTAAAAGAAAAAATAAACTGCAAGATTTAATTAAAAGTGATTTAATTTTTTGACCATTATAACGTGCGGAATGGAAATTTCCAGGAATTCAATACCGGAGACTTTGTATCCCAGTTTTTCATAAAAACCAATTGCAGTTTTGCGGGCGTGCATAATAAGTCTTTTATAACCTGCATCCCTCGCTACATTTTCTGCAAAATGCATCATGGAGGCTCCAATCCCTTTACCTTGTAAATTATTTTGAACGGCCATTTGGCGAAGCCGTACGCATTCTTTATCAACTTTTGTAAGCAGGCAACAGCCCAGTATCTTTTCTTCCTCAAATGCCCCGATAAGAATATCGTGCTTCTCTTTTTCGAGTTCCGCAGGTTCAAATTTAAGTTGCAAAGGCTTGCGTAAGATATCGTAACGTAAATCGACCATTTTTTTATATTCCTTTGACCCGTGATCTATCTGTTTAATTGGCATAAAGTAACGCTATGGAGGTTAATACATTTTAGTAAATATACAAGATACTATTTTTGAAATTATCTGGTACGAACAAAAGGCAGAAATTATTTTAATGGTATTGAATTTTGAGCATACAACTGTTGTGATCAGTTATTATTTTTTTTTATCACAAAAAGTATATTTTTGTAGCCGTATTAACTAAATTTTACAATCATGCAAGACATTGCAACAAGAGTTAAAAAAATCATTGTTGACAAATTAGGAGTTGATGAGGCTGAAGTTACACCCGAGGCTTCTTTTACTAACGATTTAGGTGCCGATAGCTTAGACACCGTTGAATTAATCATGGAATTTGAAAAAGAATTTAATATTTCTATTCCTGATGAGCAGGCCGAAACCATTACTACGGTTGGCCAGGCAGTAGCATACCTTGAAGAGCATGCTAAGTAATCATCGTATTTAACATTGCAGGCAAACTTATGGAACTAAAAAGAGTAGTTGTAACCGGATTGGGAGCCATAACGCCTTTAGGTAAATCAGTCCCCGAATACTGGGATGGTTTAGTCAAAGGTGTATCTGGTGCTGATATTATTCAGCAATTCGATATTGCGAAATTTAAGACCAGGTTTGCTTGCGAGGTTAAAGATTTTGAGCCTACAAATTATTTAGAAAGAAAGGAAGCACGTAAACTCGATAGGTTTGCGCAATTTGCATTGATTGCCAGTGATGAAGCCGTGAAAGATGCCGGCATAAGTAAAGAAAACGTTGACCAGGACAGGGTTGGCGTAATCTTCGCAAGCGGTATTGGTGGTATCACTACTTTCCAGGATGATGTTATGGAATTTGCACGGGGCGATGGTACTCCCCGATTTAATCCTTTCTTCATTCCAAAAATGATACTGGATATTGGCGCAGGG
The DNA here is from genome assembly GCA_963792025.1 of uncultured Chitinophagaceae bacterium. Classification (GTDB taxonomy): domain Bacteria; phylum Bacteroidota; class Bacteroidia; order Chitinophagales; family Chitinophagaceae; genus Ginsengibacter. The sequence continues at coordinate 80,384 of CAWBUS010000004.1, forward strand.
CAAATATCTATGAGATATGGATTTCGAGGACCCAATTTTGCCGTGGTTAGCGCTTGTGCCAGCAGTACCAATGCCATCATTGATGCTTATGATAATATTCGTTTAGGCAAGGCCGATATAATACTTTCCGGAGGAAGTGAAGCCGTTATTTGCGAAGCAGGAGTTGGCGGCTTTAATGCGATGAAAGCATTAAGTGAAAGAAACGATGATCCCAAAACAGCATCACGTCCTTTTGATAAAGACAGAGATGGTTTCGTAATGGGCGAGGGTGCTGGAGTGTTGGTGCTTGAAGAGCTGGAACATGCCCTGGCAAGAGGTGCAAAAATTTATTGCGAAATTGCCGGTGGTGGCGCTACGGCAGATGCCTATCATATTACTGCTCCGCATCCTGAAGGGCTCGGTGCCAAAAATGTAATGACCGTTGCATTAAGAGATGCGGGCCTGAAACCCGAAGACATCGATTATATAAATGTTCATGGTACATCAACTCCTTTAGGAGATATAGCAGAGTCCAAAGCTATACTAAGTGTTTTCGGCGATAAAGCTTACGATTTAAATATCAGCTCTACAAAATCAATGACTGGTCATTGCCTTGGAGCGGCTGGTGTAGTAGAAGCACTGGCTTGCATACTGGCAGTAACTAAAGATATTATACCTCCTACAATTAACCATTTTACCGATGATCCCGAGTTGGATCAGAAACTAAATTTTACCTTTAATTCCGCACAGGAAAAAGTAGTAAATGCCGCCTTAAGCAATACATTCGGATTTGGCGGTCACAATGCCTCAGTTATAGTAAAAAAATACAAGCCTTAACAGGCTGGTCGAATTATAACCTGGATACTCCCCTGAGTGGTTCTGATTCTGAAATTAGAAACTTCTTAATTCGTCGCCCTAGCGAAAAGGAAGCCAAGAGCTAATGGAATTTATCAATAAAGAGATGATAAAGAAGTTACTGAATCGGTTGATGTCACAGGAAGGCAAATGGTCTCAGGAGAGCAGATAGGAAAACTGCTTTGCAACAAACACGACTATTAAAATTAGAAAAAAAATTAAAGAGAGTAGTGCCAATGTGGAGGTGGCGTTAATTTGTGATCTTTTGTTTTTTAGCTTACTCTTATTATTATTGCGATTATAATTATTTTCGAATTGATATTTGAACTGCTTGTAATTTTCTGAATGATTTGTATCATTAACCGATAATCATATAGGACCATAAAATTAATTTTTCCTAACTTGGGATGATTTAAATTCCGATTGTGCATTTTATCCGAAATTTTTTTTCTTCAAAGGCAGACAGAGATTTGAGAAACCAACTCCGCAACGTACTTGGCTTATCGCCCGGCAAACTAAATTTATATAAAACCGCTCTCAGTCATCGTTCTATAAGAGAAGGCGCAGATGAAAATAATGAACGACTTGAATTTTTAGGAGATGCTGTATTGAGTTCATTAGTAGCACACTATCTTTTTATGCGTTATCCATATAAAGACGAAGGTTTTTTAACTGAGATGCGAAGCAAGATGGTTAACCGCAACCAGTTAAATGAAATCGCTTTAAAAATCGGGCTGAAGAAAATCACTTTTTATAACCGGTTTGATAACTCCCTAAAGATTTCGCAGATATTTGGCAATACGTTGGAAGCGGTTGTGGGCGCTGTTTACCTTGATAAGGGTTATATAAAAACACGTAAATGGGTAAATGAACATATTATAAGCCCTCACTTATTTATGCAGGATCTGGAGAATCTTGACATCAATCAAAAAAATAAATTATACGGATGGGCCAATAAAAACGGGAAGAATCTTGAGTTTGAAACATTGGACGAAAAAATTGAAAATGGTAGGAGATTATTCACCATTGCCGCCAAAGTTGATGGCGTTGTAATTGCTGAAGCAAAAGCCTATAATAAAAAAGATGCCAGCCAGGTGGCCGCACAAATTGCAGTTGAAAAATTAGGACTACTATGAAATTTGGAATCATTGGCAGCGGAAGCTGGGGTACTGCATTGGCTAAAATTTTAACTGATAATAATCATTCAATTAATTGGTGGATAAGAAGCCAGGCAGTTATAGAGCATTTTAAAAAACGTCATCATAATCCACAGTATTTAAGCTCTGCATATTTCGATACAAATCTATTGCATCTAACAACCAATGTTGAAGAGGTAATAAGTGGATCTGATTATATATTAATTGCGGTTCCTTCGGCTTATGCATTAGATGTATTGGGCGGTTTGCCAAAAAATATTTTTCAGAATAAAAAAATCGTTTCTGCGATAAAAGGCATACTCCCTGAACATAATTTATTGTTGAATGACTATCTCAAAAATGAATATGATGTAGAACTGGCCAATTATTTTACGATACTTGGCCCCTGCCACGCAGAAGAAATTGCTGCTGAAAAATTATCTTATCTCACTTTCTCTGGAGTGGATGTTGAAACGACTCAATTAATAGCTGCTCATTTTAAAACCGATTACCTAAACACGATCGATAATACCGATATCTATGGTGTACAGTTTGCGGCAATTCTTAAAAATATTTATGCGCTTGGTGCCGGTATAGCCCATGGTCTTGAATATGGCGATAATTTTTTGAGTGTGCTTATTGCCAACAGTGCTGATGAAATGGCGGGGTTTTTAAGAAAGGCCGGAATACAAAACGTAGAGGTGGGAAGTATAGACCATACGTTGATGCATACACAAAACGAAAAACATGTAACCAACTACGCAGCCTCTGTTTATTTGGGAGATCTATTGGTAACCTGCTATTCATTATACAGCCGTAACAGAACGTTTGGAAATATGATTGGCAAAGGGTACTCGGTAAAATCAGCGCAGCTTGAAATGAATATGGTTGCAGAGGGATATAATGCGAGCAAGTGTATCCACATAATTAATAAAAATATACTGGCAGAAATACCGATTGCTGATACTATTTATAAAATTTTATGGGAGCATCTTTCCCCCGTGGAAGGTTTTAAGGCAATTGAAGAGACGCTGGTTTGATTATTTTAAATAAAAAGGTCAGCCGATATTCCATCTGCAAATAATTTTCCTTCATCAGTCAATAGAAGTTTTTCCCTATTATAAACTATCATTTTTTTGCTAATATAATTAACAACAGCATCTTCTATTTTTTTCCTTTCTTTCATTGAGAAATTAATTTCTATAACTTTCAAATCAAGCCCTTCAATGGTTCGCAAAGAGGTCATGATATATTCGTTTAGCCGCTCAACGTTAGTAAGCTTTTCTTCTTCAAAAGGAATAATATTATTTTTTATTGATTGAATGTACAATGCATTATTGGCAATATTCCATCTCCTGCTTTCGCCGTCATAAGAATGAGCAGAAGGTCCAATGCCAATGTATTTCTTGCCCTGCCAGTAGCTGCTGTTATGCCTGCTTCGATAACCGGGTTTTGCAAAGTTGGAAATTTCATAATGCTCATAACCGGCTTCTTTCATCCATTTCATGAGTAGTAAAAATTGTCGTGCCTGCTGATCAGTATCAATGTCAACTTTCTTTTTTAAATGAATCATTTTTTGCAACGCCGTCTTTGGCTCTACCGTTAGTGCATAACAGGCAATGTGAGGAGCGCCCAGGTTTATTGCCTGCTCAACATTCATCTTCCATTCTTCATCCTTAAGACCAGGCGTTCCATATATAAGATCGACAGAAAAATTATTAAACCCTGATTTTTTTGTCAGTATTACACTATCAAGAGCCTGTGCAGTATTGTGTACTCTGTTCATCCATTCCAAATCTTTTTGTTGAAAAGACTGAATGCCGATACTTAACCTGTTGATGCCTGTTTCTTTCCAGGTGATTAATTTTTCTTTGTTGATGTCATCCGGGTTGGCTTCAATAGTAATCTCGGCTTCGTCGTTTAGTGAAAAATTATTTTTTATTGCATCTAATATTTTTTTTATATAATAATTAGTGAGCAGACTTGGCGTCCCTCCTCCAAAATATATGGTTTCTATAATTTCTGTTTCGCTTTTATCGTTTATTAAATAAACACGTGAAAGATTGATTTCTTTTATTAAAGCAGCAATCATTTCGTCTTTAGCCTCCAATAGAGTAGAGAAATGAAAATTGCAATAATAACACGCCTGTTTGCAAAATGGAATATGAATATAAATGCCTGCCAATATTTCCTGGTTTGTTTTACATGTCTTACATCATTCGGACATCGTTCTCAATATTTCATTTTAGATTTGAATGATTAACATGAAAGTAGCAAGAATAAAATATTTCAACCGTGTTTCGTTATTTGTTGCGTCAATATTTTTATCTGTTACAACTATTTCTGCTCAGAAAAAATATACGGTCGATTATAAATTGTCGGGTGCAGACACGATCCGAAAAGTGCCACAACTAGGCCTTAAAACCTCTTTCGAAGGGAAAGGATTTGCCACTGATTATTTAAATAGCTTACCTGCAACACTTGTATCCAGGGGCTTTCCCGGTGCATCTGTCGATTCTGTTGTATATGATTCAACCCAGGCAAATGTTAGTTTGTATTTGGGCGAACAATATAAATGGGTGCAAATAAATACAGATAGTGTTGATGAAAAATTGTTGGAAGCCACCGGCTGGAACGCAAAACAATTTAATAATAAGACGATTGATCTTAATCGTTTGCAGCAGCAGGAAGAGAGGATCTTAAGTTATTACGAAAACAACGGATATCCTTTTGCCGAAGTTTCATTGAATAATGTTGAGATAACTGGCAATAAAATTAAAGGTGATCTTGAAGTAAAAAAAGGCCCCTTGTATCATATCGACAGTGTCAGGGTTTTCGGAAAAGCGAAAATTAAAAACCTATTTCTTCAACACTATATTGACATTAGTAATGGCAGTATTTATAGTAATCAGAAGTTACAAAAAGTAAGCAACAGGTTAAAGCAATTGCCTTACCTGCAGGAATTGCAGCCCTGGGATGTAACAATGTTGGGCAGCGGGTCTATTCTAAATTTATATTTACAACCCAAACGCAGTAGTGAAATAAATGTGCTCGTAGGCTTTTTACCCGGCAACACTACTACTGGTAAAACTCAAATAACAGGTGATGTACATCTTAATTTAAAAAACTCACTTGGGCAAGGCGAAAATATTTTAGTTAACTGGCAGCAATTGCAACCACAATCTCCCCGATTGAATCTGGGTTTTAACCAGCCCTATATGTTTAATTCGTTATTTGGTATTGATTTTAGTTTTGATCTGCTAAAGAGAGATTCTTCGTACTTGCAACTGAATGGCATTATCGGAATTCAGTATAGCTTATCTGTAAATCAATCGGGCAAAATTTTTTACCAGAATGAACGGAGTTACTTGCTCTCCGGTGGAGTAGATACCAATAGTATTTTAATTACAAAAAGACTGCCCTCTAACATTGATGTGGGTTCAGGTAATTTTGGAATTAGCTATGAATTTGTAAATACGAATTACCGACCTAACCCAAGAACCGGCAACGAGGTTTCTATAACGGCAACTGCAGGCATTAAAAAAATAACGAAGAATAATAATATCGTCAATCTGAAAGATCCGTCAGAGCCTGGATTTGATTTTAATTCCCTGTACGATTCTGTAAAATTAAAATCATATCGTTTGCGTTTATTACTGGCTGCCGCACATTATACGCCCATGGGCAAACGAAGTACATTAAAAACGGCGGCTAATATCGGCTGGTACCAAAGCCCCCAAACATTTCAAAACGAATTGTTCCAGATAGGCGGGTATAAATTGCTAAGAGGTTTTGATGAAGAAAGTATTTATGCAAATCAATACGCAGTTTTTACAGCAGAATACAGGTACCTTGTTGGTGTTAATTCAAACTTCTTTGGATTTACAGATATTGGCTTCACACAGACAAAATTTAATTCAATAGATTATTCTAATGATTTTATCAGCGCAGGAATCGGCCTTGCCTTCGAAACAAAATTTGGTCTATTGAATCTAAGTTATGCGATAGGAAAAAGGAACGATATTAAATTTGATATTCGCAATGCTTCCAAAATACATTTTGGCTATATCAACTATTTTTGAGCTATTAAAAATAAAAATGACGCGGCATTTCCTTATTACTTTATTGCTTATTTCTTTTGGAACGTGCCTTTATGCCCAGCAAGTTCAGGATAGCTTAAAGCCTTATAAACCCGATGCCTCGGTTAAGGCCATACCCGATACTCCAGGTTTTAATAAGATGCCGCCTAAAGTAGTACATCACAAGATCAGGCCTGATACAGCACTGATTGCACTTACTGATACATCGGGGTTACATGTTGATTCGCTCAACGTGTTGATTCAACCGGTAGTAAAATCATATCGCTCAGTTGTGGATTCATTGCTTTTGGCAGGTAAATTTATTAACGTTAAGGAACCGGCCACCTATTTCATTGCTGAAAAAAAGCAATCAACCGGAGAGGAATTTATTTTCTATTCGCTTTGTGTCGTGGTCTTAATTCTTGGCCTATTTAAAACTTTTTACAATACCTATTTTAATAATCTTTTCAAAGTATTTTTTAATACATCCATAAGGCAGACGCAGCTTACAGATCAGTTGGAACAAGCCAAACTTCCTTCTTTTATTCTTAATATTTTTTTTACCATAAGCGTAGGCTTTTATATATGGTTGCTTTTTAGACATTACCAGCCGCCGAGGCTCATCAATAACCAGCTCTTACTGCCTTTTTGCGTACTGGGAATAGCGGCCTTGTATTTTGTAAAATATTGTATTCTTAAGTTTATGGGATGGATGAGCGGGATGCAGCAGGCCGCCGACAATTATATTTTTGTAATATTTCTTGTAAATAAGATTACCGGGATAGTGCTGCTTCCCTTTGTAATTTTACTAGCATTCTCATTATCGCAATGGACAAATTTTATTGTGGTCTTCTCGCTGTTGCTCACAGGTTTATTTTTCTTGTCGAGGTATGTGAAAATTTATGGTATTTTGGAATACCGCTTGCCGCTTAAACCTTTCCATTTTATGATTTATGTAACCGCGGTAGAAATTTTGCCGCTGCTTATAGTTTATAAATTGATAGTAGATTATATCATTTGAATGTTGAATTTCAGGGCTTTTATAAACAGCAATTGCTTTTTTTGTAGTAAATATTCTAACAAAAAAATGTAACTTTGCACCATACCTGTTCGATTACTATGGATATGAAAACTGATTTACAAGAGCCAAGAACTTTGAAACAAATCGAAAATATTCTTATAACACAGGCAAGGCCGGAAGGGGACAAATCTCCTTACTTTGAAATGGCAAAAAAATATAACCTGAATCTCAGGTTCGAGCCATTCATAAGAGTTGAGCCTATTTCATCAAAAGAATTCCGCAAACAAAAGATTGAAATTGCTGCATATTCCGCAGTAATATTTACAAGCCGCAATGCTATTGATCATTTTTTCAGGACTTGTGAAGAATTGAAAATTACTATTTCTCAAAACACAAAATATTTTTGTATTACTGAGTCTGTGGCTCTTTATCTTCAAAAATTTATTTTATACAGGAAGAGAAAGGTGTTTTATGGGGCGGATGGTACCAATAAAAGTCTCTTTGATGTAATCAATAAACATAAAGAACTTGAGAAATTTTTATATCCCTGTTCGCAATCGTTTGATAGTGAAATAACCAACTGGCTTATCTCAAATAACTGCGAGTATGCAATACCGGTATTATACCAGATTATTTCAAATGATGTTAGAGAAGTTATCGAAAAGCAACATTATGATATCATTTGTTTTTTTACGCCTCTTGGTGTAAGAAGTTTTGTTGAAAATTGCCCGACATTTTCCCAGAACGGTACTATAGTTGGCGCATTTGGCGACAACACCCGCAAAGCAGTTCTGGCAGCAGGACTCACTCCTGATATTATTGCTCCGCAACCAAAAGCGCCGAGTATGGTTTCAGCTTTGGAAAATTATCTTTCAGGATTGAGAAAAAAATAATCTCCCCGAAACTCACATCAAATCTTTATTAGTATTGCCAATTTTTTTATAGGCAAATGAATTTGATTTTAGACAGGTGCTAAAAAGGTAAAGCCCCTCCGTTAGGAAAGGGGCTTTGTATATATTTCTATGAATAAAATAATAAACAGGATATACCAATTATTTTTTTATTAGACCTGCGAAAAAATTTACTGTACGCACCAACTGTGAAACGTAACTCATTTCATTGTCGTACCAACTTACTGTTTTTACTAATTGATCATCACCTACCGTAATCACTTTTGTTTGAGTGGCGTCGAACAAAGAACCATAATGAATTCCTATTACATCACTGCTTACTATTTCATCTTCAGTATAGCCAAAGCTTTCATTGGACGCTGCTTTCATTGCTGCATTTACTTCTGCAATGGTGGTCTTTTTATTTAAGATTGAAGTGAGTTCTGTGAGAGAACCGGCAATAACGGGAACTCTCTGTGCGCCTCCGTCAAGCTTTCCTTTTAACTCCGGTAATACCACGCCGATGGCTTTAGCAGCACCGGTACTGTTAGGAACGATGTTGGCAGCCGCTGCTCTTGCTCTTCTTAAGTCACCTTTCGCATGCGGAGCATCCAGCGTATTCTGATCATTCGTGTAGGCATGTATGGTAGTCATAAAACCAACTCTAATGCCAAAGGAATCGTTCATAACTTTTGCCATGGGGGCCAGGCAATTGGTAGTGCATGATGCACACGAAATAATAGTTTCAGTACCATCGAGAATGTTGTGGTTTACATTAAATACAACCGTTTTTAAATCGCCGGTGGCCGGAGCAGAAATTATGACTTTTTTTGCGCCTGCTTTAATATGCGCTTCTGCTTTGTCTTTATCGGCAAAAAATCCGGTGCTTTCTATTACAACATCAACATCGTGTGTTCCCCATGGAATTTGCGAAGGATCTTTTTGTGCATATATTTTTATTTCTTCACCATTCACGACAATTGCATTATCTGTGCTTTTTACTTCACCTTCAAACCTTCCTTGTGCGCTATCATACTTTAATAAATGTGCCAATACTTTGGGACTGGTTAAATCATTAATAGCCACAACATCTATTCCTTCCATATTATAGATTTGCCTGAAAACCAGCCGGCCTATCCTGCCAAAACCATTAATAGCAACTTTAACTGTGCTCATAATTATTTGTTTTTTATTTTAAAATTGAGTTGCAAAATTAAGCTTTGTTGCAGATATTTTGTATTAAAAAATTAATTCAATTTTCACATATTCTTTGCATGGTGAAGCCCGGTTTTTAAACCGGTGGATATGCGATTATCTGTTGCTACCGCTTACGTACTTATTTCCTTTTAAATAAAACCTGTAAGGACGCAGCGCATCAGCTCCGGCACTTTCAACCCCAATTCGGGCACTCGTGCCAATTTGATTCGGATCAATTTTAAAATGGTCATCCATTAAATAGATTTTATTGCCCAACAAGTGATTTCCGGAGTGCTGTTTAAAAATGCCAAGCGCCTTTCCCACATTTCCCGGTCCGCGGGTGAGTGTTTTATCAAGCGTTTCTTTACCGGTTCTCTTTAGCATAATATCGATTCCTTCTATTGGCTCAACGGCCCTTATTAACACGGCATCGGGAATATTTTTTTCGTTAGTTACTATATTCATCATTTGATGCATGCCATAACATATATACACATACGCAGTACCAGCGTCGGAATACATGTGTTCATTGCGTGCCGTTCTTTTGCCGCCAAACGAATGAGACGCCTTATCTGTATGGGCCACGTAAGCTTCCGTTTCAACAATTCTTCCGGAGGTAATGACGCCGTCAAAATTGGTGACAAGAATTTTGCCTACCAATTCTTTTGCGATTAATACAACTTCTTTGCGCCTGTAAAATGATAATGGAATTTTTTTCATATGTGAAACTTAACTAAAAATCAAGACATCAAAATAAAACTTTCCGATGAAACCAGATTATATTATCTAAGTTTGGCAATACCATTATGCAACGTCATTGCTTGAAGAAATAATTATAGCAATCAGGTCTTATTTTAAGGCCCACAATTTTATTGTAAAACATAAATTGTGGAAATGGATAGTAATTCCAGGGATTATTTATGCAATCCTTTTTGCAATTGGGATATATATTTTCTGGCAATCATCTGCGCATGTAATTGATTATTTTTTTTCAAAAACGGGACTAAAAATTTGGCTGCAGAAAGAACACGATAGCTGGCTTCGATTCATTTTTATTTTTGGTCAAGTAATTTTGCAGCTAATACTGATGTTATTTTATTTTTCATGGCTTAAGTATTTGTTTCTTATAATTGGATCGCCGGTATTTGCCTGGTTGAGCGAGAAAACAGAAGCCATTATCAGCGATGCCAAACATCCATTTGATATCAATAAATATCTGGGTGATATTCGAAGGGGGATTCAAATTGCCCTGCGAAATACGCTATGGCAAACGGTATATTTCGTTACAATTTTATTTTTATCACTGGTACCTGTTATCGGCTGGGCTTCGCCGGTTTTGGCCATTTTTGTTGAATGTTATTACCTTGGTTTCTCTATGTTAGATTATACCAGCGCAAGAAAAGGACTTTCTTCCTCGGCAAGTATTGATTTTATTAGTGATCACAAAGGACTGGCCATTGGTAATGGTATGGTTTTTTTTATTATGCATGCCGTATTGTTTGTGGGATGGGTAATGGCGCCAGGCTATGCGATAGTTGCGGCTACGTTGAGTTTGCAAGAAAGTAAAAACTGATTTCTTTTTTAATATATTTTTTTAATGATTTATTTAATTCCCTCTTTTTTAGCAGATGAAGCCGTTGAAACCATTCCACCTTATGTTTTGGAAGCGGTAAAAAACTGCCAGGTAATTTTTGCTGAAAACGAAAGAACCGCAAGACGTTTTTTAAAAAGTATTTCAAAAGATATTGTGATTGATGATTTCGAATGGTATACTATTCATAAGGTGGAACAGGAACAGTTGAATAATTTTAGGCAGAAAATAAAGGAAGAAAAAAATATTGCCATTATAAGCGAGGCCGGTTGCCCGGGAGTTGCCGACCCTGGCCAGATTTTAATTGGTGAAGCACAAAAAATGAATGTTGTAGTAAAGCCATTAGTTGGACCAAATTCAATATTACTTGCTTTAATGGCCAGCGGATTAAATGGACAGCATTTTTGTTTTGAAGGATATTTACCGATTGATAATTTGGAAAGAAATAAGAAATTAAAACAATTAGAAGAGGATTCGCTTAAGAATAATAGCACCAAAATTTTTATTGAAACACCGTACAGGAACAATAAGTTACTAGAAACTGTTTTGCAAAATTGTAAACTGTCCACCCGTTTATGCATTGCCGCAGAACTTACATCGCCAAATGAATGGATAAAGACAATGACGATAGCCGACTGGAACAAAGAAAGCATCGACCTGCACAAAAAGCCGGTAATATTTCTATTGCAGGGATAACCCTTAATTTTATAATGATGAATCGAAGAGGCTTGGCCCTTTGGAATGCGTATGGGGCTGCTTCCCTAAATGCTTATATGCTTTCGGAGTTGCTTCTCGTCCCCGGGGAGTTCGCATTAAAAAACCTTCCTGTATCAAAAAGGGTTCATATACTTCTTCCAAGGTGCCGGTTTCTTCACCTACGGCAGTGGCAATGGTTGTAATGCCTACGGGGCCTCCTTTAAACTTTTCGATTATACAGCTTAGTATTCTGTTATCCATTTCATCTAGTCCGTACTCATCAACATTAAGCGCTTTGAGGGCATGAGTTGTTATCGCCATATCAATCACTCCATTTGATAAAACCTGTGCGAAATCACGTACTCTCCTTAAAAGCCCGTTGGCAATTCTTGGTGTTCCACGGCTTCGCCCGGCAATTTCTCTTGCGGCGTCCGACGTGATTTTTGTGTTGAGAATTGAACAGGAACGCAGAATTATTTTTTGTAAAGTTTCGGCATTATAATATTCCAGTCTTGATTTTATTCCAAAACGCGAAAGAAGTGGCGCGGTCAAAAGGCCACTTCGCGTAGTGGCTCCAATTAAAGTAAATGGATTTAGATTTATTTGAACGCTGCGGGCATTGGGGCCGGTATCAATCATAATATCTATACGATAATCTTCCATTGCGGCGTATAAATATTCTTCTACTACATTACTTAAACGATGGATTTCATCAATGAACAAAACATCATTAGGTTCAAGATTGGTTAACAGACCGGCGAGGTCGCCTGGTTTTTCAATAACCGGCCCGCTGGTTTCTTTTATATTAACTTCAAGCTCATTAGCTACAATGCGGCTAAGAGTTGTTTTTCCCAGGCCCGGAGGCCCGTGAAATAGAATGTGGTCCAGCGCCTCATTGCGCAATTTGGCTGCTTTTATAAAAATTCTCAGGTTTTCGATGATTTGGGTTTGGCCGCTAAATTCTTCGATAACCGCAGGCCGAATATTGTTTTCAAATTCCTTATCTGCCGGAGACAATATTTCCTTTTTTGTATTTAGATTTTCATTGACCATTTGTTACCTTTATCAAGTGTGTAAAACTAAACTTTTATCGCGATTACCATTGCTTGAAAAATTAAATACGAATGTTGAACTATCGCCTGTTGCGGATAGTGAGAGGCAACCCGCCATTAAAAATGCGCAAAAACACACCTTTCACCAATCCATTTCACCATTAATAAAAAGGAGCATTCGATCCAATAAATTAGAAATTAAATTTGCTCATGCGTAAAACAACCGTACGTTATTGGATTTGCCAGATTTTAGGATGGGGAGGTTGGGTATTAGTTAACCTTTTTTTTGCATACCTTTTTGCAAGTGATATGTGGCTAAAGCCTGAAGAGAAGAAGCATATTTTTTATGGGGTACTGATAATTGAATTTCTTAGTGCCATTATTGTTACCCATATCCTGCGTTATGTTTTAAAAAAAATAAACTGGATAAAATTTTCTACGCAAAAGGTGATTGGCCTGTTTGTCGTGGCAGTTACGATTTCAGGTCTCGTAAATTACTATGGAGAAAGAATGGCGGGAAAACTTTCTGGTTTTTCGCTGATCGAATACCAAAAAAAGGACGGGCTTAAGCAGGCTGTTGCAAAAGAAAAGCAATTACAGCTTGCCGGGACAGATTATTTTAAAAATAATAATGAGGATAGTGCTACAATTAATGCAATACAAAGTATCAAGAAAAATACCGGCTGGTACCGGAACCATGATGGTGTATGGCAATATGAAGAACGAGACCAGGGCAGATTTTGGTGGGATATTATTTTCACCTTTATTCTAATGTCGCTATGGTTACTTCTATATATGGTTTGGCATTATCTTGAACGAAACCGGAAAGACGAAATTGATAAATTAAGTCTTGAAAAAACAGTAAAGGAGCTGGAACTGAACACCATCAAGTCCCATATTAATCCCCATTTTATTTTTAATTCTCTCAATAGTATCAGGGCAATGGTTGATGAAAATCCCCAACGGGCGAGAACTGCCATTACTGAACTTTCCAACATTCTTCGCAGCAGCATGCAGGTTGAAAAAATGGAAACGGTGCCATTACAAAAAGAGTTGGATATAGTGAAAGACTATCTTGCACTTGAGCACATGCGTTTTGAGGAAAGATTGAAAATAGAAATGGATATTGACGAAGATACTTTGGAACAGCCGGTACCACCAATGATGCTACAAACACTTGTTGAGAACGCGATCAAACATGGCATCAGCAAAAAGATTAAGGGAGGCGTGGTTAAAATAATTTCCAGGTATACGGATCATCATTTCGAATTAATCGTTCAAAACAGCGGAACGATTGACGAAGAACTTCTTCCGGAAGGCTTCGGTTTAACAAGTACCCGCGACAGGCTTAAATTTTTGTTCCAGGGAAAAGCTCAATTTCAAATTAAAAAGATCAATGGCAGCGAGGTCCAGGCAAAAATTGTCATGCCGATATCTTATTAATTTTTTTAAAACTATACTTCTTCAAAAGGCAAAATCAGTGTACTTTGCCACTGAGAAAATTTCTTTCAACATCATAAATTTGTATAATTATGCAAAAAGCAATCATAATTGATGATGAGCGTCTTGCCAGGAATGAGCTCAAAAAATTATTACAGGAATTTCCTGATGTAGAAGTAATCGGCGAAGCGGCTAATGCAAATGAAGGCATCGAAAAAATTGAAAGCCTCAATCCCGATCTTGTTTTTCTTGATATACAAATGCCAGGAAAATCCGGCTTTGATATGCTTACACAAATTGAGAGAGCACCACATGTAATTTTTGTAACTGCTTATGATGAATACGCCTTAAAAGCTTTTGAAGTGAATGCGCTGGATTATTTAATGAAACCGGTGGAGCCCAAAAGGCTTGCAGATGCTATATTGAAAGTGAAACAGAAAGATGAGGAAGAAATGCTTTCCTATAATAACCGGGGCATGCTTCACGAAAACGACCAGGTATTCGTAAAAGATGGTGAAAGATGCTGGTTTGTGAGACTTTCTGATGTTCGTCTTTTCGAAAGCGTAGGCAATTATGCAAAAGTTTTCTTTGGAAACAATAAACCACTTATTCTTAAATCTCTCAATGCGCTGGAAGAAAGGCTTGACGACAAAGTTTTTTTCAGAGCCAACAGAAAGCACATTATCAACTTAAGGATGATTGATAAGATAGAGCCTTATTTTAATGGCGGGCTTTTGCTCGATTTAGTTGGCGGAGAAAAGATTGAAGTAAGCCGCAGGCAGGCCGTGAAGTTTAAAGAGATGATGAGTTTGTAAAAATTTTGCAAGTTTTGCGCTTTCCAAAAGTTCATGGGGTATTCCAAACTGTTTAAACGCTGAAAGTCAGTCCAAATGAAAATACATTTCCTAATAGTTCTTAGTCTACTTGTTGCTTGCAACAGTAATGAACCTGCAAAGACAAATTCCGCTATACACTTCAGACAGTTTACATAAAATGATGGAACCATATGCACCGGGCTTAGGTGAAATTATGGGGGGCATTCAAACTCACCACGCCAAACTTTGGTATGCCGGAATAAATGATAACTGGAAACTTGCCCAATATGAAATAGATGAACTAAAGGAAAGATTTGAACAAGCCACGAACCGTTGAAACCAACAGACCCGAAGTAAAAATGATTCCTATGATGTATCCTTCGATCGATAGTATAAACGTGGCTATCAGCCATAAAAATTTAGAAGAATTTAAATCAGGATTTCGATTGCTCACTGCTTCTTGCAACAGTTGCCACAGCGACAATAATTTTGAGTTTAATATTATTACAATTCCGACAGCGCCTCCTGTGAGTAACCAGGATTTTAAAGTGCATTAATTGGAAAATTAATAGGAATGAATTGACTAAACTTTTACGGCTACCGAATGCACTGCAGCAGCCATTTCCAATATCAGGCTATCATCTTTCTCAATGGCATTTCCAACAACAATTACGTCGGCACCGGCTTTGCAATTTAAATAGGCTTTTTCCGGATCAGTGATGCCACCGCCAACTATTAAAGGAACGGAAATACAATCTGGAAACTTTTTCTATCATGCTTTCACTAATAGCTCTTTTAGCGCCACTTCCGGCATCCATATAAATTAATTTCATTCCCAGCATTTCGCCTGCCATCGCAGTGCACATTGCAATTTCATTTTTATCAGCTGGTAATGGAGCAGCATTAGAAATATAAGAAACCGTTGTGGGAGCGCCGCCATCAATAACCATATAACCGGTGCTCATTATTTCAAGCCCGCTTTGTTTTATTACCGGAGCGCTTATTACATGCTGGCCAATTAAAAGATCGGCGTTGCGGCCACTTATCAGGGAAAGGTATAAAAGAGCATCCGCTTTTTTGGAAATTTGATTGGCGCTGCCGGGAAAAAGTATAACGGGAATAGATGAATGCTGTTTTATCATCCCAACACATTCATCTATATAATTTGAAACAACGAGGCTTCCGCCTACTAAAAAATAATCAACTGAGGCTGCAACGCCCAATTCAATTAACTTTTGTACTTTCTCATCATTCACTTTGTCGGGATCAATTAATACTGCAAATGATTTTTTGCCTGCATTTTTTCTTTCACAAAGGGAACTGTATATACCTTTTAACTTCATTTACGGACGGTTGAGTGCAAAAATGTCAAATTTTTCGTTCTTATAAAAATTAACGTTTAACAAATTACGTATTAATTCTTTGTAACGTTCTGACACGGTGCGCAACTTTTAAATTTTGTAATTTTAACTATGGTTGATGTTGTAAAGGAAA
The DNA here is from genome assembly GCA_963792025.1 of uncultured Chitinophagaceae bacterium. Lineage (GTDB taxonomy): Bacteria > Bacteroidota > Bacteroidia > Chitinophagales > Chitinophagaceae > Ginsengibacter. The sequence continues at coordinate 96,629 of CAWBUS010000004.1, forward strand.
TAGAGTTTAAAACCGCACGCAGTGGCGGCAAAGGCGGCCAAAACGTAAATAAGGTGGAAACGATGGTTGAGGGTTGGTTTCATGTTGCTTCATCTGGAATATTAAACGAAGCCCAGAAAAATATTATTGTTGAAAAATTGGCCGCCAAGATAACTGACAGAGGCTATTTATTGGTAAAGAGTCGCACTGACAGAACGCAGTTGGGCAATAAAGATGAAGTAATAAAGAAAATAAATTTTTTAATAAACCAGGCTTTAATAGTACCTAAGAAACGAAAACCAACCAGACCATCAAAAGCATCGAAAGCAAACAGGATAAAAGTTAAAAAGGAAAAGAGCATCATTAAAGAAGGACGAAAAAAGATAAAGAATTATGACGAGTAAAAGCCAGCAATATTATTGGTTCTTAATACCTGTTTTGTTTGCCATTTCAAGTTCGTTTCAGCACGCTAAATTTATTAAACAAAACAACGATGCTACGATAAAAATTAGTTTTATAAATACCGTAAAGGGAAATAAAATAGTTTTGAATGATTCAACTTACACCAACTCTTTCGGAGAAGAATATTCCATTTCAAAACTTCGATATTATGTCACCAACATTGAATTGCAAAAAGCGAATATTCCTTTTGAAGTAAAAAACAGCTATCACTTAATTGATGAAAGTAAGGCGGAATCACAGGTCATTAATTTATCGATTCCGGAAGGTGCTTATGAAGATATAAGTTTCTTAATTGGTGTTGACAGCCTCCACAACGTTTCCGGCGCACAAACCGATGACCTTGATCCGGCAAAAGATATGTTCTGGACCTGGAACAGCGGTTATGTAATGGCAAAAATGGAGGGCAATTCACCCGCATCAAAACTGGTGAATAATAAGTTTGAATATCATATTGGTGGTTTTTCCGGACCTTATAATGTTCTTAAAAAAATTCCTTTAAATTTTCCTGGCAAGTCTTTTTATTTTGATGAAGGAAAAAGCTATTCAATTATTATTGATGCAAATATTAATGCCTGGTGGCAATCCGTTCATAATATAAAAATTGCAGAACATGCGAACATTACATCTCCCGGCGAACTTGCAAAAGATGTGAGTGATAATTATGCAAACATGTTTCACATTGAAAAAATTATCGCCGAATAAATTTGTTCAAAGAACCCTCCAAATTGAAAAAAGTTATTTCCATAGTAATTGTTGTTTTTATAATTTCTTTTGCCTTGTTGCTTGAGGCAGGAAATGTAATTAATGACGAGGAATCAGCATTTCACACAACACCGTTAGAATTAAAAATTCCTGCAGGCTGGCCCAAACCTCCCACAAATATTTTTGCAAGTAATCCACTTACAGAAGAAGGCTTTCAATTAGGAAGAAAATTGTTTTATGACGGGAAACTCAGTAAAGATGGCAACTTTCCCTGTGCCTCTTGCCATCAGCAATTTGCGGCTTTTGCAACTTACGATCATGATTTTAGCCACGGATTTAGCAATCAGTTTACAACACGTAATGCACCGCCATTGTTTAATCTTGCGTGGTCCCGTTTGTACCATTGGGACGGAGGTGTTAACCATATAGAACTACAGGCTTTATCGCCGATGACGGCGCCCAATGAAATGGCTGAAAATATCGATTCCATTTTAAGAAAATTAAGAAAAGATACTGCCTATCAACGCATGTTTAAAGCAGCATTTGGAAGCAGTCTTATCAACAGCCAGCGTATGTTGAAAGCATTGGCACAATTTACGGGATCACTTATTTCCTGTAATTCAAAATATGATAAAGTGAAAAGAGGAGAAGCAAAATTTAATTCCGCTGAAGAGCATGGCTATGAGCTTTTTAAAGCAAGATGCAACACATGCCATACAGAACCTCTGTTTACAGATTATTCATTTCGTAATAACGGTTTACCTGTAAACGATTTTTTAAAAGATTATGGGCGAATGAAAATTACGGGCAATCCGGCAGATTCATTAAAGTTTAAAGTACCAAGCCTGCGGAATGTTTCAGTAACATTTCCTTACATGCATGATGGGAGCTTGTACTCATTATATAACGTTATAGATCATTATAACAAAGGAATCGTGCAAAGTGCCACGCTTGATTCTTCTCTTCGTAATGGTATTCATTTTACTGACCAGGAAAAGATGGATATTGTTTATTTCTTACATACCTTAAATGATACTACGTTTGAAAAAAATAAAAGATTTTCGCAACCATAATATTTGTTTGCATTTTGAGTTAACGATTATACATCTAAATTTGACTTTTTTTAAACCCCCGTTTTTTTGAGCAGCATAAAAAAATTAGCAGGACAAACTGTGTGGTATGGGTTAAGTTCCATTGCAGCAAGGTTTCTGTTTTATCTATTAACACCGTATTTTACCAATAAGCTTTCCGTTTCGGGATATGGTGACATGAGCATTCTATATGCCGCCATTCCATTTTTGAACGTGATCTTTACCTATGGTATCGAAACAGCTTTTTTTCGTTTCGCAACTAAAAATGAATATAAAAAAGATATTTACAGTACGGCCACTATTTCTATTTTGTGCAGCACTTTTTTTCTTACATCTATCCTGATTTTTTTTCGTTCTTCAATTGCGCATTTATTAAGACTGGATAATCATCCTGAGTTTATTACCTATTCGGCGATTATTATAGCTCTTGACACGTTATCAACTTTGCCATTCGCTAAACTGAGGCTAGATCAAAGACCTCGGAAATACGCGTTGATAAGACTCTCAACAATAGTTTTACAAATCATAATCATTTATTTTTTAGTATCCGTTTGTCCCCGAATAGCGGTTAAAAATCCTCATGGTTTTATTGCGACTTTTTACAAGCCTAACTATGGTGTCGGTTACATAATCATTGCCAATTTATGCGCATCACTTTTTGCTCTGGTTCTTTTGCATAAGGAATTCTTTTCGTTTGAATTTAAATTCAACAGGAAAGTTTGGATTGTGATGATAATATACTCCCTGCCATTAATAATAGCCGGTTTTGGGGGAATGATTAATGAAACATTTGATCGGATTATGCTTTCGTGGCTGGCCCCCGTTAGTAATGTTGAGGCTGCAAAAGACCAGGTTGCTATCTACTCTGCTTGTTACAAATTGTCTATTTTAATCACTCTTTTTATCCAGGCCTTCAGAATGGGCGCCGAACCATTTTTCTTTAAACAGGCCGAAGGTGCAAATCCGCAAAAGGTGTATGCAAGAGTTATGAAATTTTTTGTTATAACCATTACCGTTATGTTTTTGGTGGTAGCCATGTATATTGATCTTTGGAAATATTTTTTGAGCACGGATCCGGCAAAATTGAAAATTTATTGGACCGGCTTAAAAGTAGTGCCGATACTCCTTCTGGCAAATATGTTTCTTGGCATTTATTACAACTTATCAATCTGGTATAAACTTACCCATAAAACAATTGCCGGTGCGTATATAACACTAATAGGAGCAGCAATTACGTTAATAATCAATTTCATTTTCATTCCCTATTTTGGATACATGGCCTGTGCATGGGCTACGTTTCTATGTTATGGAAGTATGATGGTTATCTCATTTGTATGGGGCCAAAAAGATTATCGTATTCCTTATGCGTGGAAAAAACTTTGCGTCTATATTATAATAGTTGTTCTGCTTTATTTTCTTCACGAGGCCATTATTTATTTTGTTAACGGCACAGCGGTAAACTTTATATCGGCAAGTTTGCTTTTGATAATATATGTGTGGTTTATTTTATTTATAGAAAAAAAAGAATTTCAAAGGCTCCCGGTTATTGGAAAATATTTTCATTCACAAAATCTTGCCGGGTCTGAAAGTTGACCTGATGCAGATACTTTCCGTTTTATCACAATACATCGGGCGAATTATTCAAAGAGTTTCTCCTGATAAACTAGTGTTATTTAATATCTTTAAAATATTGAAACAAGCATTTTCATACTCTCTTATTGAAGCCCGATCTCAATGAAAAAATTTCTAAAGAAGATATTAGGACCATTATTAACCCGGCTTGCGGCCGACGCTTCTGCGCCGGATAAAAAAGATGTTTTTAAATCATTGAGCAAGTTGTTGAGTGACTTAAATAAGAAAAAAAATAACCGGGGCCTCATTATCGACGTCGATTGTGCCAAAGATAAATTCATCATTTTCAGCGATCATCATAAAGGAAATAAAGACGATGGGGACGATTTTGCCTCGAATGAAAAAAATTATTTAGCAGCACTTGATCATTATTTCAGCAAAGAATTCAACTATATAAATCTTGGCGACAGCGAAGAATTATGGAAATACAAGCCTTCGGAAGTTATTCCAAAAAACACGACGGCGTTACAGTCTGAAGCAAGGTTTCACGAGCAGGCGAAATATTTTAAAACTTTTGGTAACCACGATCTCACCTGGAAAAATAAATTAGATGTTGATATTTGGTTCAAAGGAATTTTTATTTTGCCGTTGCCGGTTTTTGAAGGTCTAATTTTAAAAACAAAAGTTGAAAATAAATCCCTATCCGTCTTTGTAACGCACGGGCACCAGGGAGATAAAATGAGTGATAATAACGGTTTTAGCACCTGGCTCATAAGTCATATCTGGCGTCCTTTGCAAAGGTATCTTAGTATAAACGTAAACACGCCGGCGAAGGATTATGTATTGCTCGACCGGCATAATATTATGATGTACGAATGGAGCAGGGATAGAAAAAATTTATTGCTGATCACCGGTCATACCCATCATCCTGTATTTGCTTCAGGGTTATACTCCAACCACCCGAGTAATAAAATTTATGGTGATGATGTAACGGAAAAGGGTACTCGGGGAAAACTAAACCCTTCCTACTTCAACAGCGGCTGTTGTTGCTATAATGATGCTGACATTACCGGCATTGAAATAGCTGAAGGTAAAATTGCCCTTATTAAATGGCACTGGGTCAATAATTCATCACAAAGATTTGTCCTTGAGGAAGTAACCTTAAGTCAGCTCGTGAAGGACTTATATCGGTAATGCATACACGTAAAAATCATTTAATTGTCTTTGTCTCCTTTCTTTTCGTTCACTCTCACAAACGCCGCCCTTCTTGGCGCCGGTACCGGACTATCCATTCCTTTAATTCCTTTCCATAATACGTAATTAAAATCAGCCTCATTTACTTCATCTTCTTTCGAAAAGTTGAAAGCTGCGCTTTTCTCGGATAACGTATTAGTAGCCATATTTTTTTGTGTAATGTCGTACTGCGCCGGAACATGGTTGAAAGCACTGGTGTCCGGCGTATCAGTAAAGCTGCGCCAGAGCGGTGTGGCTGCAGCATCGTATTGGCTCATGGGTGGCAATCCCAATATCAATTCAATAGTTCTTAATATTCCTGTTGTTGTATAAGGGGTGTGGTCAACAAAATGCCTCTTCACGTAAGGGCCAGCAATGTATGCGGTGCTTCTGTGTGCATCCACATGGTCGGGGCCGTCCTGGGCATCATCTTCTAAAATAACTACAAGGCTTTCTTTCCAAACAGGGCTTTTACTCAGGTAATCGATAAACATACCCACCGCCAGGTCGTTATCTGCAGTATGGGCAAATGGTGTAGGCCTTCCCTTGGCTAAACCTTCTGTGTGATCATTAATAATCCGCAAAGTGCTTAACCTCGGAAGTGCGTTTACACTTACCAGTGAGTCAAAGTCTCTTTTCCATTGTCCAACCCGGGTGGTGTCTCTTACATGCTGGTCCCAGCTTGTATAATAGGGGCAATAATGATCTACCAGCACAGGCAGGTTTGGTCTATAATCATCTGCAAACTCCCCGTAGGTTCTATAACTGATACCTGCTCTTTTACAATAGCTCCAAATGAAACCGTTTTTGTTATTGGCAATTTCCCTGGTTCCTTCTGCATCATAAGTTCCTCCGCGACCGCCATAGGTGGTAACCCAGTTCTTTTCAAGGTAGTCGTTGGCGTATCCGCCCATACTCCAGTTGTGACCGTCCGCACTAACTTCGGCGTCTACATAAAAATTATCAAGCAGCACAAAATCTCTTGCAATCTTATGTTCATTAGGAGTAATTTTTTCTCCGAACAGCACAAGGCTTGTGTCGCCATTTCCTTCCGGCATGTCGCCTAAAACCTGGTCGTAGGTTCGATTTTCTTTAATAATATAAAATACATATTTTATGGGCGAAGGATCGCCAACTTTTTCAGGAATAGGATTTCCGGCTTCTCCTTGCGAAATGGTTTCCCGTTCTTTTGTATAAGGTGTATTGTTCATAAACTTCTTTTGAATAATCAGCCATTTGTTTTTCATCCGGAACATCGATTATACTCATTGTTCCAATAAAAAGGCCGCCAATGTATTGAGTGGTTTTTATTCCCGAGGTATCACCCTTTCTAAAAGTGATACGTTTCTTTTTTCCTGTACGGGTTGGGTCCTTGTGGGTTGGCAAATGATGAAAATCCCTTTCCATTAGTTACATAAATTTTATTGCCAATTGCCTTTACACAGGTAGGATACCAACCGGTTGGAATAAATCCGATGGATTTACTTTCTCCGGGTTCGCTTACATTAAATACTGCCAGGCAATTATTATCGGCGTTAGCTATGTACAATGTCTTTTCATCGGGGCTTAACGCAAGACCATTAGTAGTGGAACCTTGCGGCGCATTGGGATACAAGGAGGCGGTTAATGTTTCAATTACTTTTTTTGAGGGCAGATCAATTACGGATACCGAATTATCATTGGCATTTGCAACAAATAAATATTTACCATTTTTCGTAATACAAAAATCATTCGGATGGCTCCCGGTTGCAATCGTGCCGTAAACGTTTTGCTGATGGTATTAAATACATATAACTTATCACAACCCCAGCAGGTTATATACAGTTCACTTTTATCCGACGATAGTTGGCAGGTATAGGCTTCTCCATCGAGTTTAAACTGGTCTTTTACTTTTTTTGACTTCAGATCAACAATGTATAAGGAGTTATTATCTTTTGTCACCACATATAAAAGATTTTTTTTGTCATCGATATCAATGCCGGCGGGAGAAATCTTATTAGGCCATTTGTCACCAAGTTTTAAACTATCGTCTAATATCAATTTATTCTTTTTGATCGCATATTTCAATATCCAGTTATTATTACCACCTGAAGCATAAAGAAATTTCTCGTTAGCACTAAATTTTAAGCCCAGCCAACATTCACCCACAACAATATTATCGAGGATTTTGCCCGAAGTCACATCAATCAATTGTATGCTTTGTGTGCTTTGTCCATTGTTAGTAACGGCCATTAATTTTTTTGAATCGCTTACCGCAATATTTAGTGGAAGATCACCCAGCAGGAAACCGCTGCCAGCAGGAGAGAGGCTCCATCCATTTGGTAGCGTTATTTTCGCCGGAGACTGGGCAGTTAACTTGTTAGAAAAAACGAGGCTAACCAAGACAGAATAGAACAGCAATGCGATATTTTTCATGTTAATTCAGATTTTTTAAAATGTGAATTTACAATGTTTACAGGAGGTGTGTATTATGTTTTAATTATCATTTTATCTCCGAAATCCTGGATTATTATTCGAATTATAAAAATTAGAAGTTGTCGGATGACCTATCCAAAATTTTAAGACTGAAGGATTTAAGGATAACTTTGTACCCCATAAAATTTGAATGGAAATAACCTCAAATATTGTTAGAACATTATTTGCTTTTTGGGTCTATCTCCTTACCTTTGCCGCCAAATTGAAAAAGACTTAACTAATAAGAATTTATGGCAAATATTGGACAGATAAAACAGATAATCGGAGCCGTTGTGGACGTGCATTTTGCTAATAACAGCAAGCTTCCCGAAATATTCCATGCATTGGAAATTACCAAACCAAATGGTGATAAACTGATATTGGAAGTGCAACAACATTTGGGGGAGGATAGCGTACGTTGCATCGCAATGGATGGTACCGAGGGCTTGAGGAGAGGAATAGAAGCGGTTGATTTAGGTTCTCCAATATTGATGCCTATAGGTGACGACATAAATGGCCGCTTATTTAATGTAACCGGAGATGCAATTGACGGTTTGCCCCAGGTAAGTAAGAAGAATGGTCGGCCAATCCACAGTAAGCCTCCTTTATTTGAAAATTTAAGTACCGCTTCGGAAATTTTATATACAGGAATTAAAGTTATTGACCTTATTGAGCCATATGCAAAAGGTGGTAAAATTGGGTTGTTTGGTGGTGCAGGTGTTGGCAAAACAGTATTGATACAGGAACTTGATTAATAACATCGCAAAAGCATATAGCGGTTTATCAGTTTTTGCAGGTGTTGGTGAAAGAACCCGTGAAGGAAATGACCTGATGCGTGAAATGATCGAGGCTGGTATTATGAAATATGGAGATAAGTTTATTCACAGTATGGAAGAAGGTGGATGGGACCTTGACTCCGTAAATATGGAGGAATTGAAAGAATCAAAAGCAACGTTTGTATTTCGGCCAGATGAACGAACCGCCGGGAGCAAGGGCAAGAGTAGCATTGAGCGGATTGACAGTTGCCGAATATTTCCGTGATGGGGATGGTACAGGAAAAGGAAAAGATATTTTATTTTTTGTTGATAATATATTCCGTTTTACACAAGCCGGTTCTGAGGTATCGGCATTATTGGGACGAATGCCAAGTGCAGTGGGTTATCAACCAACACTGGCAACAGAAATGGGATTGATGCAGGAGAGAATTACTTCTACCCGCAATGGTTCTATTACTTCAGTTCAGGCGGTGTATGTGCCTGCTGATGATTTAACAGATCCGGCTCCGGCAACTACATTTGCTCACCTTGATGCAACTACAGTATTGAGCAGAAAAATTGCTGATTTGGGTATTTATCCAGCTGTGGATCCTTTGGATTCAACTTCACGAATTTTAACTCCGATTATTGTTGGGGCCGAACATTATGATTGTGCCAACCGGGTAAAGCGGACTTTGCAACGCTATAAGGAGTTACAGGATATTATTGCAATTCTTGGGCTGGATGAATTGAGTGACGAGGACAAACTAATAGTTAGCCGTGCCCGAAGAGTACAACGTTTCCTTTCGCAACCTTTTCATGTGGCAGAACAATTTACCGGTTTGAAGGGTGTGTTGGTTTCTATTGAAGACACCATTCGTGGGTTTAATGCGATAATGGATGGAGAAGTGGATGAATATCCTGAAGCCGCCTTTAACCTGGTCGGCAACCTGGAAGACGCTATCGCCAAAGGAAAGAAAATGGTAGAGGCTGCAAGTTCTTAATTAATATAGTTGTTACTCAAATCATGATACTATGACTTTAGAAATCTTAACACCAGAAAAAAAAATATTTAGCGGCGATGTTTATGGAGTACAACTTCCGGGAATTGATGGAATGTTTGAAGTACTCGAAAAACATGCACCACTTGTAAGTGCCTTAAAAGCTGGTAAACTTAAAATTTTAAAAGACAAAACTTCTAACATTCATTACACAATTCAAAGTGGCTTTGTAGAGGTATTAAATAACAGGGCAACCGTGCTAGTTGAAGGTGCTGCGGAAGTGTAACAATCTACAAGAATAATTTTTTGGAAACCTCATTATCGGGGTTTTTTTGTTTTAGGGGGTGTTTAGTGCCGTCTAAAATGCAGTACACTCAGTAGCGAAGCTGGTATTAGTAATATTAAAACAAACGAAAGCGGATTGTGTGAAATAAAGAAAGTAAATAACGTAAGGGCCAAAACATAAAATGGGTAAATAAAAAAAAGTACGCCAACCATAATAGAGTCATAATGATCGTGAGCCTTATTTTTTATAGATAAATGAATTGCATAATACAAGGGAAAATGAATCGCATACCCGATTAACGAAGGGACAAGCAGTAATATTTTTGGTATTAGTGATTGGTATAAATGGAAATATTTTTTTCGTTTTTCTTTGTCATTATTGTTGATTTCAAAAACCAGGTTTTGTAATTGCTGCTTTAGTTTCTCATTGAATTCATTGATAGCGTTGCCACCCGAAAAATTAAGATTGACTTGCTCTTTTGTGATGATGTTCCCAAAATTCAGAAAGACGTCTTTTCCATATTTTCGAAAACTGTTGTAGTTTATGCCCAGCGGCAAAACTTCCACTGGCACATTATCCTGCCAGGCGGTCAGGGCAAGGCGGGCAGTCCCTTTTTTAAGCGGTCGCAGGTGCCATTCATTAATACATCTTCCTTCACTGAAAATTAATACAATGCCATTCTGTTTGAAAATATCCTGGCAAGCTTCAAAGGTGGTATAGTTATTTTCAAGATTTTCAACTCCCTCACTCACCCTGTAAACAGGAAGCATATTAAGCGAGGTGAGAATTTTTGTGATTAGTTTTCCCGCAAAGGCATCTCCGCGAGCCAATGAATAAACCGGGTTTTTAAATAGGGTGGCTAACATAATAGCGTCTAAAAATGAGTTGGGATGATTGGATGCAATCAGCAACGGCCCAGCCTTTTGAAGCATGCTTTTATTGTTGATTACTATTTTTCGACAATAGAAATGAATAAAAACCCGAGCAGGAAATAGTAAGATTTTATAAAGCAAATCAGTTTTATTATAAAAATGGATACTTCTGTAAAATGAATTTAGCCTTTCCTGATCAATTTAATTGCGGGTCAGTGGGAAAATTGATCATCATCTCATAGTTGCCGCCTAAGTGTTTTAAAGAGTTTTTCCAAACGTCCTCCGGTTTGGTATTAAAAATCAATTTTCGTGTAGCCTTTACTGTAAGCCAGCTTTCCTCTTTCATTTCTTCATTAAGTTGCCCTCCACTCCAGCCACTGTAGCCTATAAAAAAACGTAAATGATCTTTGTCAAGATCATTATTTTTTAAATTGATTAAAAGACTCTCGAAATTGCCTCCCCAATAAACGTTTTCCATTACTTCTTCGCCGCCACTTATGAGTTCAGGATATTGATGTAAAAAGTGCAAAGCATCCCGCTGAACCGGGCCACCCTGGTACACGGGAAAATTAGTTACATTTAAATCAGGAACAAGTTCTTCAAGAGGTTTGGGAAACATTTTATTTAGCACAAAGCCAAAACTTCCTTCTTCCGTATGTTCGCACAGAAAGATAACTGTACGGCTAAAATTTGGATCCTTTAAGAAAGGATTTGCTATTAATAAAGTGCCCTTCGCAGGAGAAATCATGTTTCTAAATTATATTTAATTGTTGAAATAAATATTTTACCAATATCATTTTTTATTATAATTATAAACGATAAGAGTTAGTTAAAGTTTAAGACCATGCACTTTCCGCTGCATTTTAGCACTTGTGAAGATTAAATTTGCCATGTATGAAAAGAATTTTCCCCATTATTACCATACTGATTTTTGTTTCACTATTGGGCCTGATTTTTTTTCAAATAGTTTGGATAAAACAAGCCCGCCAGGACAAAGAACAGCAATTTGAAGAAGCGGTAAAAATGGTAACTGTTGCCGCTGGTAATGATCTTGTTGAGCAAACGGGAAACTTATCTCCTTTTGATAGTAAGAAAAATGGCGATATTTTTTTCCCCTTGAATGCATTTCCATCAACCATTGTACATAGGTACACGCGTGAAGAGATTAGAAACAAAATTCAAAAGGCGTTTGAAAAAAATAATTTAAAAAATGTAGATTTTGAATTTGCCATTACCACCACTTCGATGGTGGGCGATGAGATACAATCTAAAAATTTTTATGCAGCTCACATGGATAGTATGCATAACAGAGAATTTGTGTATGCCCTCGTGTCTCCTAATGCGGGGTTTGCAGAAGGGCTGGCTCCGCAGGAACTTTTAATTATTGTGGTTCCACACGTTGGCAATATTATCTGGAAGCAAATGTATTGGATGATTGCAGGCTCAGTTGTTTTTACATTTATCATTTTTGCTGCGTTCTTTATTACTCTAAGAGCACTGTTCAATCAAAAAAAATTAAGCGAGATAAAATCAGATTTCATTAATAATATGACTCATGAATTTAAAACTCCGCTTGCCACTATTTCGCTTGCGGTGGATGCGTTAAAAAATGAAAAAGTAATCAATGATCGGACGAAGATGGACTATTTTTCAGGCATCATTAAAGACGAAAATAAAAGAATGAATAAGCAGGTAGAAACCATACTGCAGGCAGCATTGCTCGACAAACAGGAAATTCAGCTTAATGAAAAACCGGTTCATGCGCATGAATTGATAAATGCTGCTATCAATAATATTAAACTTCCATTGGCAGAAAAAAATGGCAAATTGGAAATCAATCTAAACGCAACTAACGATTTGATAATGGCTGATGAAGTTCATGTAATAAATATTATTAATAACCTGCTGGATAATGCTATAAAATATTCGAAAGACAACCATCTACTTATTAAACTATCTACTCAAAATTCTAACGGCCATATTCTTATTAAAATCGAAGACAATGGAATAGGAATGAATAAAGAAACGCTCAATAGAATTTTTGAGAAATTCTACCGGGCACACACCGGTAATATTCACAATGTAAAAGGTTTTGGCCTCGGGCTTAGTTACGTAAAATCAATTGTTGATGCCCATAAAGGAAAAATAAAAGCAGAAAGCACAGTCGGCAAAGGAAGTTGTTTTTCAATATATTTTTCCGTTATAAAACAGCCCGTCTCCTGATCTTCGCCAATTAATTTTCCGCCAATCTTTCGATAATTCAGAATCGACATTCTCCTAAAAGCTCACTGCTACTCACTCAGCAGTCATCTATCTCTTTAAATCTTATTAAGACATTTTCCACCTCTTGTTCACAGGTTTTGCACAGGCCATTCAGTATCATAATGATTAAAACCCGCTATGGAGATAGATTACAGCGCCGTGTATAAAAAAGATTTTCACAAAAATGTTGTGTGAGTGGGAAAAAGTGTTATTTTGTGGAAATTTATTTTTATCAAGTCTAATTAGTTCATAATGACAGGCTTTATAGGTGAATACGAAGCTACATTAGATGCAAAGGGCCGCTTTTTATTGCCATCAGGCATTAAGAAGCAATTGCCGGATAGTGGAGGTGAGCCATTTGTGCTGAACAGAGGATTTGAGAAATGCCTTAGTTTATACACATCAAAAAGCTGGAAACCGCTATTTACTAATCTTGGCAACTTAAATGATTTTGATCCCAAAGTAAGGCAATTCAAACGGTATTTTCTAAATGGGGCTACCCAGGTTGAACTCGACAGTGCCGGCCGTCTTTTGTTACCAAAAAACTTAATGGAATATGCAGGGCTTGAGAAAGATATTGTTTTGGTATCGGCAATTGATAAAATTGAGATTTGGGATAAAATAAAACATCAACAGTTCTTTGAAACTTTTTCACCAGAGGCATTTAGCGATTTGGCAAAAGAAGTAATGGCGGGCGATAAACTCACAAAATCATAAAATGCAAAAGGGCATATATCATGTGCCGGTGTTAATGCAGGAAGTGATCACTGGTTTGCAAATTGATCCTTCGGGAATTTATGTCGATTGCACTTTCGGTGGTGGTGGACACAGTTCCGTAATACTTCAGCATTTAAACGATCAGGGTAAATTGATTGCATTTGACCAGGATGCGGATGCGGTAAAAAATGTTCCTGATGATGATAGGGTGATTTTTATTCCTCACAATTTCAGGCACCTGCAACGTTTTCTGCGACTTCATAAAATTTCAAAAGTAAATGGGATACTCGCAGATCTTGGGGTTTCAAGTCACCAGTTTGATATTGCTGAAAGAGGCTTTTCAACCCGCTTTGATGGCGCTTTGGATATGCGCATGAACCAATCAGAAAAACTCAATGCAGCCGATGTCATAAATAATTATTCTGAAGATAAACTACATAAAATTTTTGAACAATATGGAGAAGTGACCAATGCAAAAACATTGGCGAACTTAATTGTGCAGGCCCGAAAAACGCAGTCACTTCAAACTATAAATGAATTTAAAAATGCATTGTATCCCATCGCTAAAGGGAATCCTGAAAAATATTTTGCTAAAGTTTTCCAGGCATTACGGATAGAGGTAAACGATGAGTTGGGTGCATTGAAAGAAATGTTGATGCAGGTTTCCGGTGTTCTCCTCGACGGTGGAAGAGTTGCCGTAATTACTTTCCATTCTTTGGAAGACAGGCTTGTAAAAATTTTTTTTAAGAATGGAAATTTTGACGAAGAGCAGCAGGTTGACTTATACGGAAGTGTTTCAAAAAATGATTTAAAAATTATCACCAGGAAACCAATTACTCCTTCGAAGGAAGAATTAAAAAAAAACCCGAGGTCAAGAAGTTCAAAATTACGTATTGCTGAAAAAATAAAAGTTTCATAAGAATTTACTCAAAAAAATGAATTAGAGATAAACTGAAAAATGAGCGAGAACCAGGATATCAATAATGAAAATAAAAAGAATTCTTCTCCCAGGAAGAAGCGGAGAAGGCTGTTGTATAATGCCTGGATTGTTAAGAATATTCCGTTTTATTTTTTTACCGCCATGCTTGCAGTAATCTATATCGCCAATGGTCACTATGCAGATAAGATGGTAATGGAAATAAATTCAACAGCAAAAAATTTGAAAGAGAAAGAATATGAATTTAAGACTGTAAAACGGGACGTCATCTTCAGGAGCAAAGAAAGTGAACTGGCAAAAGCAGTGGAACCCCTTGGATTAAAAGAATTGTTAGTACCCCCCGTTAGGTTAGTTGATACGCTGAAAAATAAATAATTATAAACCGGTATAAGCAAAACTATTGGATGTAAAAAAAGACATATTGTGGCGTATTTATTTGTGCTTCATTGGCATAATGATACTGGGCGCAATCGTTTTGGGCCGGGCAATTTACATTCAAAGAGTACAAGGTGCCTATTGGAAACAAATGAGCAATACACAGCATTTAAAATACATGGATATAAACGCTGAACGGGGAACTATATACAGTGAAGATGGCAATATGCTTAGTACCTCTATTCCGGTTTTTGATGTGTATGTTGACTTTGGAGCCGATGGCCTTCGTGAAAAGAATGGGAAAAGATTTTATAATAACCTGGATTCACTTAGTATTTCTTTATCAAAATTATTTAAAGACGCCTCTGTTTCTTCTTACCGAAAACTTTTAGTTGCAGCCTATAAAGATCAGGACAGGTATTATCCTTTAAAGAAGAAAATTTCTTTTGAAGAATATAAAACGTTGAGAAGTTTTTCATTAGTAAGGCAAGGCCGAAATAAAAGCGGTTTTATAATAGATGTAAGAGATAACAGGGTAAACCCCTACGTGTTGCTTGCCAACAGAACCGTTGGGCTTTCTCGCGGAGATACGAGTAAAAATGTTGGATTGGAAAGATCTTATGATAGTGTTTTAAAAGGCCAAACTGGTAGCCGGTTAATGCGATATATGCAAGGTGCGTACGTGCCGGTTGATGGTGCTGAAATAGAACCTGAAAATGGGCGGGATATTGTGACAACCATCGATACGTATATGCAGGATGTGGCAGAAAATGCACTAATGAAAATGATGGTTGAAAATAATTCATTACATGGTACCTGTATTGTTATGGAAACACAAACAGGCAAAATAAAAGCAATTGCCAACCTGGGTAGAAGGCCGGATGGAGATTATATTGAAGATTATAATTACGGATTGGGACGGAGAACAGAACCGGGTTCGGTTTTCAAAATAGCTACTTTAATATCGTTACTGGAGGATAAGTATGTGGACACGGGAAGTATTGTTGATTGTGAAGGCGGAAGAAAAGTATTCTATGGTCTCCGTATTACAGATTCGCATTTAGGTGAGCATGAAATGACCGTTAAAGAAGCTTTTGCCCGTTCTTCAAATGTTGCATTTGCAAAGATGGCGGACGAGTATTATCATAATCAGCCGATGCGTTTTTATAATCATTTGCATGCTTTGCATCTCGATACCACATCGGGCATTGATATTGTTGGCGCCGCCCACCCCTACATAAAAAAGCCTACCAGTAAATATTGGACGAAAACTACATTACCATTTATGGCTCACGGTTATGAAGAATTAGTAACTCCGCTTCAATTACTAATGGTATACAACGCGGTTGCTAACAATGGTAAAATGATGCAGCCTTACCTTGTTAATTCGATAAATGAAATGGGAAGAGAAGTTAAAACCTTCAAACCAAAAGTGCTTGTCGATAAAATATGCAGCGATGAAACACTGGCAAAAGTGAAAGCCTGCCTGATGGCTGTTGTGCAAAACGAACATGGCACCGGCCATGCGCTGGAAACAAGCGTGTACAACTTTGCGGGTAAAACAGGTACAGCAGTAACGGCTATGGATAATCGCGGTTATAACAAGGGAAATAAAATTTATCAATCTGCTTTTATAGGATATTTCCCCGCGGAAAATCCTAAATACAGTATTGCAGTTGTTATTCAAAACGGCAATGATTCAAAGCTTGCCTACGGAGGCGTTGTTTCGGGTCCTGTTTTCAGGGAAGTTGCGGATAAGATTTATGCAGAAAAGATTGGCAGCGAATCGTTGAATCAATTAAAGAATGGAACCGACAACAGTGCTATACAGTTTTTTGGGTTAAGGGCTGATTTGGATAAGATACTGAACACATTTAATTATTCATCTTCTGATTCTGCAACAACAGGCTCGTGGATATCCACCGTTCTTAATTATAACCATGCACAATTAAATACAGCGTACAATACAAAACCTTCGGCAGATAAAGTTCCTAATGTAACAGGGTTGGGATTGAAGGATGCAGTGTATTTATTAGAAAATATGGGATTGAAAGTGGCGGCAAAGGGAAAGGGAAAAGTGGTTTATCAATCAATTGCTCAAAACACAGATTTTCATAAAGGGCAATCAATAAATCTTCAATTGAATTAATGGCATCACTGCAACAAATATTATACAAAGTAAAAATTATCTCGATTGCGGGTAAACCTGTGAACGACGTAAATGATTTACAAACGGACTCACGGAAAGTGAAGCCCGGCAGTTGCTTTATTGCTATAAAAGGAACACTTACCGATGGCCATTCTTTTATTGATATTGCCGTTACTAACGGTGCTGCAGTAGTTGTCTGTGAAGTGTTGCCCGCCACCCGTGATGATAAAATACAATACATTGTTGTTGATAACAGTGCCGTAGCCGCAGGTGTGATTGCTCATAATTTTTATGGACAACTATCAGAAAAAATAAAAATTATAGGCGTAACGGGTACTAACGGTAAAACTACCATCGCCACATTATTATTCAAATTGTTTTCGCAATTAGGTTATAAATGCGGACTATTAAGTACTGTACAAAATCAAATTGCGGAGCAGGTATTGGCATCAACTCATACAACTCCTGATGCCATTACGCTGAATAAATTAATCGCAGAAATGTATGCACAAGGTTGTTCTCACATTTTTATGGAAGTGAGTTCGCATGCTATAGATCAAAATCGTGTCGCAGGCTTAGCGTTTACGGGTGGCATATTCAGCAATATAACTCACGATCATCTCGACTACCACAAAACGTTCGATGAATATATAAGAGTAAAAAAACAATTTTTTGATTCGTTACCTTCTTCGGCATTTGCATTAAGTAATGCAGATGATAAACGTGGTGCAGTGATGCTGCAAAACACGAAAGCAAAAAAATATTTGTATAGTCTTAAAACAATGGCCGACTTCAAAGGAAAAATTATAGAGAATTCATTGAACGGCCTTGTATTAATGATAAATGACATAGAAGTTCATTGCAGGCTAATTGGCACTTTCAATGCCTATAATCTTTTGGCCGTATATGGTGCTGCCGTTTGCCTTAACGAAAATAAACAAACTGTTTTGCAGATACTGAGCAGCCTCAGTGGTGCAGAGGGAAGATTTGATTATATGATTTCAACAAATGAAAAAATAATAGGAATCGTTGATTATGCACATACGCCGGACGCATTACTTAACGTGTTGGCAACAATAAAAAATTTGCGGCAGGGTGAAGAAAAAATTATTACGGTGGTGGGATGCGGTGGAAACCGCGATAAAACCAAAAGGCCGGTGATGGCTGAAGTGGCGTGTGAGTATAGCGACAAAATAATTTTCACTTCAGACAACCCAAGAAATGAAGATCCGGCACAGATAATTAAAGAGATGGAGGAAGGCGTGCCCGTTATAGCAAGAAAAAAATACATCTCAATTGTTGACAGAAAGGAAGCGATTAAAACTGCTGTAAACCTTGCGCAACAAAAAGATATTGTTTTAGTAGCAGGCAAAGGACACGAAAAGTACCAGGAAATAAATGGAGTAAAATACGATTTTGACGATAAAAATATTTTATCTGAAATGTTTCAATTACTTGGAGAAATAAAAAAGGTTAAATGCTGTATCACTTTTTTGAATGGCTTACAAAAAATGGAATAAAATTTCCCGGTAGCGGGCTATTTCATTTTATCACATTCAGGGTGCTTGCTAGCAGTCCTTTTATCACTTTTTATTACAACGGTATACGGTAAACGCTTAATAAATATTTTAAAAAGAAAACAAATTGGTGAGTCGGTTCGCGAATTGGGTTTAGCAGGAGAAAAAATGAAGTCGGGTACACCAACAATGGGTGGAATTATCATTTTATTGGCAATATTAATTCCAACATTATTATTAGCCAACCTTGATAAAGTGTATGTAAGACTTATGTTACTATGTACCGTTTGGTTAGGAATTATAGGCTTTGTAGATGATTATTTAAAAATAAAAGCCAGGCGGGCGGCCAAAGCCAAAGGAGAAGCTTATAAAAAAAGTGATGCAGATGGCCTTGCAGGGAGATTTAAAATATTTGGACAAGTAATGCTTGGAATTATTATCGGGTCTACTTTATATTTTAATCAGAAGTGTTGTGGTGAAACGAGAGGTAATAACGGACAATAATGGCGTCCAAAATAGTTCACTTCAGCGGGGAGAACACAGGCTTGGAAAAAATGAAGATACAATCGTGATTGATGGAAAGATGCACAGGTTTGTTACAGTAAAAACTCCTATAACAACAATTCCGTTTGTAAAAACGCATGAGTTTAACTATGCAAAATTGTTGCCTGAAAGTTGGGAAAGTTTTACTTATATCTTGTACATCATCATTGTAATATTTATTGTAACTGCAGTATCTAATGGTGCTAATATAACAGATGGATTGGATGGATTGGCAACTGGAGTAAGCGCTATAATAGGGTTGGGTTTGGGAGTATTCGTTTTTGTAAGTGGCGATGTGCGTATTGCAGAATATTTGAACATAATGTATATACCCAACCTTAGCGAGCTATCTATTTTTATAGCGGCGCTCGTTGGAGCATGTGTTGGATTTCTTTGGTACAATGCTTACCCGGCGCAGGTTTTTATGGGCGACACCGGAAGCCTGGCATTAGGCGGCATCATTGCATCATTGGCAATAATAGTTAGAAAGGAGTTACTGATACCTATATTTTGTTTTGTGTTCCTGGTAGAGAATTTAAGTGTAGTCATACAGGTTAGTTATTTCAAATACACGAAAAAAAAATATGGCGAAGGAAAAAGAGTTTTTTTAATGAGCCCGTTGCATCATCATTATCAAAAACTGGGATACCACGAAAGTAAGATAGCTGTGCGTTTTTGGGTGGTAACCATTTTGTCGGTTGTGTTTGCAGTGGTAACATTAAAATTGAGATAATTTGATATGAGGGTATAATTATCCAGTGATTTGTCTTTATGAAAATTTTTTTTAAGAGTTTGATCCTTTCCAATTCCGATGATGACAGTCTTCTGACCTGTTAAATTCATGCCGTTGAAGAACCAAATTTTTTAATTGCCTGTACAATTAAAAAAAGAATGAAAAAAAGAATAGTGATACTGGGCGCCGGTGAAAGCGGTGTGGGCACAGCTTTGCTGGCACAGCAAAAAGGGTATGATGTTTTTGTAAGTGATGCTTCTCTTATCAATGTTGATTTTAAAAACGAATTGATAGTAAACGAAATTGATTTTGAAGAAGGCATTCATACTATAGAAAAAATATTTAAAGCCGACGTGGTGATGAAGAGCCCGGGCATACCCGAAAAAAATGAACTGGTAAAAGAAATAAGAAAAAGAGAGATTGAAATAATAAGTGAAATAGAATTTGCTTATCAATTCAAAGAAGATAGTAAGATTATAGCCATAACAGGCAGCAATGGAAAAACAACCACAACAGCAATGGTTTTTCATATCTGCAAAGAAGGAGGCCTTAATTGTGCGATGGTTGGGAACATTGGCTACTCGTTCGCAAGGCAGGTAGCGAAAGAGCCGAAAAAAGTTTATGTAGTTGAAGTCAGTTCTTTTCAGTTGGATGATATAAAAACATTTCGGCCCGACGTTGCCATATTAACCAACATAACAGAAGATCATTTAGACAGGTATGAATACAATTTTGAAAATTATATAAGAAGCAAATTCAACATCATTAAAAATCAAACCAGCAACGATGTATTTATTTATAACGCGGATGATGAAACAACAGTGAAATATTTAAACATTTTTTTAAACAGTACTAACCCATTACCAATTAGCATGAGAAAATCATTACCGCAGGGAGCTTATATAACCAATGCAGAAATGCATATAAAATGGCAAAAAGAAGAAATGACCATGAGCGTGGACGACTTTGCCGTTAAAGGAAAACACAATCAATACAACACAATGGCAGCAGGTCTTTCTGCGGTGGTAATGGACATAAGAAAGGAAAAGATACGAGATGCCGTGCAAACTTTTGAGAGCCTGGAACATCGTATGGAAACGGTGGCAACAATTAAAGGAGTAGAATTTATTAATGACAGCAAGGCAACCAATACTAACAGCACCTGGTACGCTTTGGAAAGCATGACTAAGCCTACCATTTTAATACTTGGTGGAGTTGATAAGGGAAATGACTATTCATTTTTGACTGACCTGGTTAAAGAAAAAGTAAAAGCCATTGTTTGTATGGGAATTGATAACAGGAAAATTCACGAGGCGTTTGGAAACGACGTTAGTCTAATGGTTAACACAACGAGTGCAAAGGACGCCGTACAGGCAGCATTTCATTTTGCTGATAAAGGGGATGTTGTTTTGCTTTCGCCGGCATGTGCCAGTTTTGATCTTTTTAAAAATTATGAAGACCGTGGAAAACAATTTAAGGAAGCGGTAAAAGATTTATAAAAATTAAAATGAACAATAAATTATTCATACTGAAAACAATAAATTCTATCATCCTGTATTTTCCAAAGGATTGGTTGGGTTGAGGCTATGAGCAACACAAAAAACATATTGACGAATGCATTTTCTTCCCCGGCACAGGAAGTCACCAGCAATTTATTAAACCGAACGAAAGGTGATAAAGTCATTTGGGCGATCGTTATTATACTAACGATGGTGAGTATTCTTGTCGTATACAGCAGCATTGGCTCGTTGGCATATAAGATGAACAAAAGCACCGAAAGTTATCTCTTCAAACAGATCGGCTTCATTGCGTTGGGTGTAATGATTATTTATTTTGCACACCGGGTTAACTATACAATTTATTCAAGGGTTGCTACCATTTTGTTTTTGATTTCTATCCCACTTTTAATTTACACGCTAAAATTCGGAAGCAGCATCAATGAAGCTAACCGCTGGATCAAATTGCCGGTAATTAATATGACTTTCCAAACGTCTGACCTGGCCAAACTTGCATTGTTTATGTATATGAGTCGCCAGTTAAGCCGGAGGCAGGATGTTATTAAAGATTTTAAGAAAGGATTTCTGCCCCTAATGGTGCCAGTTATAATCATTTGCATGTTGATTGCACCGGCAAATTTATCAACAGCTTTATTAATTGGTGGCATAGCCATGATGCTTATGTTTATTGGCAGAGTAAGGTTACGGCATATAATGTTGGTTGTTGGCTCCGCTTTGATTCCGCTTCTGTTGCTCATTGGGCTTGCTTCTCATTATTATGATAAAGAAAATCATACTTCAAAAGATCTTCCATCTATATTAACTTTTGGAAGAATGTCAACATGGGTAAAGCGTGTGCAGGATTTTATGTACAGCGATAAGTCAGATGCATCTTACCAGGTGCAACAAGCGAAAATAGCAATTGCAAAAGGCGGGTTGTTAGGAAAAGGTCCTGGTAAAAGTGAGCAAAGAAATTTTTTACCGCACCCTTATAGTGATTTTATTTATGCAATTATTATAGAAGAATATGGGTTGTTAGGAGGCACAGTTATTGTTTTGATTTACCTGCTTTTTTTATTTCGAAGTATAAAAATTTTTCAAAGATGCCCCTATGCATTTGGAGCATTTCTTGCGGTGGCGTTAAGCTTTACACTCGTGATACAGGCGATGGTAAATATGGCGGTAAACGTTAACCTGTTTCCTACAACGGGAGTAACGTTACCTCTTGTGAGCATGGGCGGTAGCAGTCTTTGGTTTACCTGCTTTGCAATTGGAATTATTTTAAGTGTTGCACGCAACGTTGAGCAAATGGAGGGAAAGGAGGTCGAGAGACAATTAGCGGCTACCGAATCTCAGGAGAAAAACGATGTGAATGAAGTATGACGAGCAACGAAAACATAAATGAAAATTTGAAAGATGTCGCTTCCGCGGGAGATAAAAACAAAAGAATAATAATAGCGGGTGGGGGAACAGGTGGACATATTTTTCCGGCAGTAGCAATTGCTAATGCAATAAAAAAACTAGAGCCTCAAACACAAATATTGTTTGTTGGAGCTAAAGGGAAAATGGAGATGGAGAAAATACCACAGGCCGGATATAAAATTGAAGGGTTAGATATAGCAGGGTTTAACCGAAGTTCTTTGATAAAAAATATTGGGTTGCCATTAAAGTTGGTAACGAGTTTCCTGAAAGTGCGAAGAATTTTTAAACGCTTTAAGCCTGATGCAGCGGTGGGTGTTGGAGGGTATTCAACATATCCGGTATTGAGATATGCGCAGAGTAAAGGAGTTCCTTCATTCATACACGAAAGCAATTCTTTTGCGGGAAAGAGTAACATGTTACTGGGGAAAAGAGCCACAAGAGTTTTTGCTGCCAGCCAGGGAATGGAGAAGTTTTTTCCTAAAGAGAGGTTAATACTAACTGGCAACCCTGTCCGAAAAAATATTGTGAGCTCATCCGTTACAAGAAGTGAAGGCATACAATTTTTCGGGTTGAATGAAAATAAAAAGACCGTGTTGGCCATCGGAGGTAGCCTGGGCGCAAAAAGTATAAACGAAGCCCTGGCTGCACATATTGATGAATTTGAAGAAAATAATTTGCAATTGATATGGCAAACAGGCAAAACAACTGCGGCGCAATATAGGTTGGTAGGAGAAGGAAGAGAAAATGTTTGGGTAAATGATTTTATAACCGAAATGCAATACGCATATGCGGCGGCGGATATAATCATTAGCCGATCGGGGAGCACAGTGTATGAGTTATGTGTGGTTGGTAAACCTGCGGTATTGGTACCATTTCCATTTGCAGCAGAAGATCATCAAACAGCTAATGCAATGAATCTTGTAAATAAAAATGCGGCATTAATTGTAAGAGATAGTGAAGCAAAAGAAAAGCTTGTGGCAACCGTGATTGATTTATCAAAGGATGAAGCTTTACAACAAAGGCTCAAAGCGAATATCAGTCCGATGGCAATAACAAATGCCGATGAAGTAATAGCAAAGGAAATTTTAAAGACTATAAAAAATTAAAATAATTTTTAAACATATCATTGAATTACACTTTGTCCCTCTCCACTGGAGAGAGGTTGAGGTAAGGCCATGAAAGATTATACAACCATATCGCGTATTTATTTTATTGGTATTGGCGGCATCGGAATGAGCGCCCTGGCTAAATATTATTTGAGCAAAAATGCTTCCGTAAGTGGTTACGATAAAACCGTAACCACTTTAACGAAGCAAATGGAAAACGAAGGAATTAATATTCACTATGAGGACAGTGTTGATCTCCTTGATAAAAATGCTCAGTTAATAGTTTATACACCGGCTATTCCTAAAGACCACAAAGAGTTGAATTATTACTTGCATAACAATTATGAAGTAATAAAACGCAGCGCTTTGCTTGGTGCAATAACCAAATCGTCATTTAGTATTTGTATAGCCGGTACACATGGCAAAACCACTATAAGTACAATGGTTGCTCACATATTAAGGCACTCGGGTTTTGGATGTAATGCTTTCCTCGGTGGTATTTCAGTGAACTATAATACAAACTTCTGGAGCAGTGATAATAATGTATCTGTTGCGGAAGCTGATGAATATGACAGAAGTTTCCTGCAATTGTCTCCGGATATTGCTTTGATTTCTGCGATGGATGCTGACCATTTGGATATATATGGCACAAAAGAAAATATGGAACAGTCATTCGTACAATTTTCTGAAAGACTAAAAGCCGGCGGTCTGTTATTAACTAACTATGTTTTAACTGTTGAGAAATTTTCTGCGGCTAATCATATACGTTATAGCCTCAACGACAATGACGCCGACGTTTTTTCGACGAATATCAGATTTGCGGATGGTGGTTATCAGTTTGATGTGGTTACAAACACTTGGCAGTTAAATAATATTCAACTCAATATGGGTGGCTTGCACAATATTGAAAATGCTGTAGCTGCCATCACGATAGCGCATCATCTTAATATTGATTCTGAAAAAATAAAAAGTGCTGTTAATGATTTTAAAGGAGTAAAAAGAAGATTTGAATATATCATTGCTCCTTCATCAAAAGCCGGGGAACATAGTAGCAATGTAGTTTTCATCGATGATTATGCCCATCATCCGCAGGAACTGAATGCGTTAATCTCAGGCGCAAAAAGTTTATTTCCGGGAAAAAAATGCACGGTCATATTTCAGCCGCATTTATTTTCGAGAACAAAAGACCTGGCAGATGGGTTTGCAGAAAGTCTTGACGAGGCCGATGAAATATTGCTGTTGCCAATTTATCCCGCAAGAGAATTACCAATGGAAGGCGTAACCAGTAATATAATTAAGGATAAAATGAAACACAAAAATGTGAGAGTGACGTCAAAAGATGAATTAATTCAATATATAAAAAATAATTATTTAAAATCAATAAAGAATGAGTCAGCAGGCAGCGTATTAATTACTGCCGGCGCCGGTGATATTGATCAGCTTGTGAATCCTATAAAAGAAATTTTATTGAATAATAGTTAATAAAAAAATGTCAACGGTTAGTAAATACACAATTAGAAAACTCTTTGCCGCGGCGATTTGGATAATCATCGGCTCAGGAACAATTGTGTTACTGATTGCTGCAATAGAAAAAAGAAATAATGAAAGGTGTGCCAGGATTGACATTCGGATAACCGGTGTTCAGAATAATTTTTTTATAGATAAGAAAGAAGTGATGTCGATTTTAGAAAAGAACAAACGAGGGTAAACTCGAAAAGATGCCGTTGCATTCAATAGATCTTGCATCTATGGAAACTGCATTGAAACAAAGCCAGTGGATAAAAAATGCCGAATTGTTTTTTGATAACAATAATGTTTTGCAAGTGAGAATAACAGAAAGAGAGCCCATTGCAAGAATTTTTACAACATCAGGATCATCATTTTATATTGATAGTTCGTTAACCCGGTTGCCACTAAGTGATAAATTTTCGCCCCGGCTTCCTGTGTTTACAGATTTTCCTACGGAGGTAAAAGTATTATCGAAACAAGATAGCGATCTCATTAAAGATATCAGAACACTTAGTCAATTCATAAATGCAAATTCTTTCTGGATGGCCCAAATAGACCAGGTTGATATTTCGTCTAACCGCAGTTTTGATTTAATTCCCAAGTTGGGTGACCAGGTAATACATTTTGGTGATGCTGAAAATTGCGAAGAGAAATTTAATAAACTGCTTTGTTTTTATAAACAGGTATTAACAAAATTGGGGTGGACACATTATAGCGCAATTGACGTTCAGTTTAAAGGCCAGGTTGTGGGGGTTAGACGAGGCGCCAACGAAATTAAAATGGATTCGTTACGCTCAATTCAAATTATGAAAGCCTTGATCGCCGATGCTCAACAGCATACAAATGATTCTACAAATATCCAACTCGATCAACCCGTTGATGACAATAGTGATATTAATTCTTCGCGGGAAATTGATAATGCACCTGATGAAGATGTGAAAATAAATACAAGTAATAATAATAAAGATCGAGGTCCTGTAGCCCCTGTCCATGTTCCTGGCAAACCAATAACCAACAATCAACACTTAACAAAAACAAATGCCCTGACCACTAATTCATCATCTGTTGAAAAACCAAATCCCAACCCTGTGAAATCTAAAATTGTTAAACAACCACCCGATAAAAAGGAAGCTGGAAAAAATAAAAAAATTCCGAAAGCAGTAATGCCGGCAAAAACGGATTATTAAATTTTAATTAAATGAGTTTATAAAATAACAGAACATAAATAACATAACACAACACAGCTTGCAAATATTCATTCTATTGTTACAGGAAAGATTAGTACAAGCACATAAAAAAACAAAAATATGAACAGCGAACAACCCATCATCGTAGGCCTCGACATTGGCACCACAAAAATTGCAGCCATTGCTGGTAGAAAAAATGAATTCGGCAAACTTGAGATTCTTGGCTTTGGCCGTGCAAACAGCAATGGCGTGCAACACGGAATGGTGTTGAACATTGATCAAACCATAAAAGCTATTCAGACTGCGTTGGAAAATTGCTATGCAAGCAATCCCAATCTGCCCATAACCGAAGTATATGTTGGTATTGCGGGCCACCATATTAAAAGCCTTCAAACGCGGGGAGATATTGTTCGTCAAAATACAGATGAAGAAATAAAACAATCAGAAATTGATCAACTTATAAACGACCAGTATAAAACTTATATACCCGCCGGCGACCAGATTATCGACGTGATTCCGCAGGAGTTTACGGTAGATAATTTTCAAAATATTCCCGACCCTATCGGATATAGTGGTGTAAAAGTGGGCGCTAATTTTCATATTATAACCGGTGATAAAAATGCCATCCGTAATATTAATCGAAGCGTTGAAAAAGCGGGATTAATTACAAAAGATTTGGTATTGCAACCGTTAGCTTCTGCTGCTGCAGTAATGTGCGATCACGACCTGGAAGCAGGCGTTGCTATTGTTGATATCGGCGGTGGTACTACAGACCTTGCTGTTTTTTATGAGGGCATCTTAAAGCATACTGCAGTTATTCCTTTCGGTGGAGAAAATATTACTAACGATATAAAGACAGGTCTTGGTGTTTTAAAAACACAGGCTGAACAAATGAAAGTACAATTTGGAAGCGCATTATCCGATGAAGCTAAATCAAATGCATACATTACAATTCCGGGTCTTCGCGGCATGGCTCCGAAAGAAATCAGTGTAAAGAATCTTGCGGGAATAATACAAGCTCGTATGAGCGAGATTATGGATTTTGTTTCTTATCATTTGAAACAGGTAGGTCTCGATAACAGGTTGCTCAATGGCGGTGTAATCCTCACGGGAGGCGGCTCACAGTTGAAGCATTTAATTCAACTAACGGAGTACGTTACCGGTTTAAATGCACGCATTGGTTATCCAAATGAACATCTTGCTTCAGGGCATATCGAAGAACTGGCCAAGCCGATGTATTCAACCTGCCTCGGTCTAATCTTAAAAGGATATAATGATTACGAAAATAAACGCAAGCAATTTGAATTGCAATATGCAAAAGTGAAGATACCGGCCAATTTACAACAGGCAAGTGTAGACGAAGTTGAAGCCGATATTTCCAATCATAAAAACATTGTCGTTAAACCGCGTAAAACATTAAAAGGCTTTATGGATTCTTTTAAAAACGGATTAATTGAAATGTTTAAAGAAGAAGGAGATTCGGAACTATAAGTTAACCTGTTAATTACATTATAACTCATTAAATTCAAACACATGATACATTTTGATTTGCCCAAAGAACAATCATCTATCCTAAAGGTGATTGGCGTTGGCGGGGGCGGAAGCAATGCCGTTAACCATATGTTTAGCCAGAATATTGAAGGCGTAAACTTCATAATCTGTAATACCGATGCCCAGGCTATTGCAACGAGTATGGTTCCCAATAAAGTTCAGTTAGGGCCACATTTAACGCAAGGTCTGGGTGCAGGCGCCAATCCTGTAATAGGCCGTGAAGCTACCGAGGAAAGCCTCGAAGAAATAAAACGGATACTCGAAGTAAATACTAAGATGGCTTTCATCACTGCAGGCATGGGTGGCGGCACCGGTACGGGTGGTGCGCCTATTATTGCCAAAATCTGTAAGGACCTCGGCATACTAACGGTAGGTATTGTTACAACTCCGTTTGCTTATGAAGGCAAAAAAAGAATTGCCCAGGCCGAAGACGGGATTACCAAATTAAAAGAACACGTGGATACATTGCTTGTTATAAGTAATGATAAAATGCGTCACCAATTTGGAAACCTTACGATGAAGGCTGCTTTTGCAAAAGCAGACAATGTATTAGCTACCGCCGCAAAATGTATTACGGATGTAATTAATAGCACAGGCCAGATCAACGTTGACTTTGCAGATGTATGTACTGTTATGAGAAAGGGCGGCGTTGCTATACTTGGCAGTGCTGCGGCAGACGGCGAAAACCGGGCACAGCAGGCAATTGAGCAGGCACTTAATTCTCCATTATTGAATGACAATGATATCCGCGGAGCAAAATGGATCTTAATAAATATTAATTCTGCCGAAGGTGATAATGAGTTTACAATGGATGAGGTTGAAACCATTCAGAATTATTTACTGAGCCAGGCAGGAGAAAATACTGATGTAATACTGGGCCTTGGTTATGACAATTCACTTGAAACTAAAATTGGTATAACATTAATAGCCACAGGATTTGAACATAAAGACCCTTTTGATAAAAAAGAACCACCAAAGGCTGAAGAAAAACCAGAAGAAAAAATTGTAATGGTATTGAAGCCTGAAGATGATAAAAAGAAATACCGCCATCCTGTTTTCGTTTTTGATGAAAAGAAAGAACATATTCCTGTTGATGAAACACCCGAAGAAGAAACCATCATTGAACAAAAAGGCTTCAGAACAATTAAGGATGAAGACGTTTATGCTTCCGTAACAGAGCAGAAAATTGAGAAGGAGATGGAGCCTACTATCGTAGAATCACCAATATCTTCCCGCGTAAATTTACCAGTTGATAATGATGAAATTACTGTTGATAAATCAAATGAAAGTGTTGTTCATTTCACATTATCTTCGGAATCCAATTCAACGGTAATTGAAGCACATCAGCAACCTCCAAAGAAAGCTGAACCAAAAACTATTAACAATCATTCTGACAAAAATAAAAAAGAAGCTGGCACCGTCCCAACGTCAGGCGGTTATTTAGCGAAGCCTGCAAAGATCTATGCAGAAACTAAGCAAAACAAGGAATCCAAATCTGTAGAGGAACCAACGACTCCAATGTCGTTTTCAAAGCAGGAAGACGAACCTGTTATTGAGATGAAATTGGTTGTCAAAAATTCCCATGAAGCGGAGGAGGAAAAGGAAGAACCGAAAGTACACCAGACAATGCCCATCATGATGCCTTCTGTTGAGGAACTGCCGCAGGTGGACGAAACAGGAGATCTAAAGCGCCGGGCTATGGAGCGCATTGCTAAGCTGAGAAATTTATCTTTCAACGTAAACGCAGCGGATCCTAACAATGAGTTTGAGTCGGTTCCTGCTTACCTCCGCCGCAATATGGAATTACACAATTCCATCGCCGACGTCGAAAGCTTCTACAGCAACTACACTGTTAAGTCTGATGAAAATAATAAAGCTGAAATAAGCACTATAAATACATTCCTGGAAGGAAAAAAGCCAGATTGAACGGAGAAGTTAATTGGTTAAATAGCTAATTGGTTTTTACTTCATACCTGAAAGCTGATACCTGATTTTTATATTCGTTGTTGTGTGTACTGTTATTTTTGTTTAGCCCCGGAGACTTGCGTTAGCCGGGGTTTTTATTTCAAATTGTGGGAAACTCCAGATATCGGAAAGGTTGCGACTGTAATTATTAAAATAAGAATTATTGTTATTTTGTATCCAATAAAAAATTTATACTTTGAATTTAAAAAACGGGTTCGATAAGATTATTACAATTTTTCTTTTGATTAATGTATGTTTTTATTTTTCATGCAAACAAAAGAAGCACTATAAAGAGCCAACAATAGAAATAGAAACCAATTATGGTGATATTATTGTTGAGCTATATCCTGAAAAGGCGCCCAAAACCGTTGCCGCATTTTTGTCTTATGTAGATTCGGGTTATTATAAAGATGGCTCTTTCTATCGCGTATTAAAAGCAGAAGATCAACCTTCCAGTTCTTTTAAATCAGATCTGATACAAGGCGGCATTTGGCAAACAAAAAATGAAATGCAAACTAAATTACCGGGAATTCCGTTGGAAACAACAAAACAAACCGGCATACTTCACACAGATGGTACTATTTCATTGGCACGTAACACACCCAATAGCGGCAACACCGAATTTTTTATTTTGATAGGCGACCAGGCAGGAAGGGCTTATGATTATGGTGGCGATGCGAATGAGGATAAACAAGGCTTTGCTGCTTTTGGCAAAGTGATAGAAGGAATGGATGTGGTGAAGGATATTCACAAGCAACCGGATAATGAAACAAATTTTACGCCGCCGATAGCGATCAAAAATATTGTGAGATTGTAAAATATTAGTTTACGGAAACCTCTTCTTATTTTCAGCTTTCACGTCATTAAGTATGGAAATGAAACGTTGCATGTCGGAGTCATATCCTCCTGCGTTCTTTATTATCTTTCCGGTTTCGTCTGTGAAAATATATTGTGGTTGTGAATTAGAGTTAGCCATTACAGCCTCAAGGTCAAGATTTTTGTCGCCTACGGTGTTCTTTTTAGACTGATCAAATTTTGAAACATATTTTTCACTGTCGGGCAATTCTCTTTTCTCATCCACATACAATGAAACAACAACAAAATCATTATGTAATAATTTACTTACTTCAGGCTTTGATAAAACTTCGCTTTCCATTTTACGACAATTAGCACAGCTATGTCCGGTAAAATCTATCATGATGGGTTTGTTCATTGCTTTGGCAGCCGCAATGGCTTCATCAAAATCAAAAAATGTTTCTACACCGGCGATTTCAGAGCCGAGTATATCAGTATATTTTTTTGGCTTTATGTAAGCAACGGTTTTGTTTGTGTTCGAAGAATCATTATTTGCTGAATTCAACTGGTTGTTTCTTATCAGCTTTTCAATATTAAAATCCTGGGTTTTATTTTCGGGTAACCAGCCACTAATTCCGTTTAATGGTGCACCCCATAATCCTGGTATCATGTAAACGGTAAAAGCAAGCGGAACAATGGCAAATAATAATCTTGTTACAGAAAGATAAGGATGACCATAGTCATTTAATGGTAAATGATCATCATGACTAAATTTTAATTTGCCTAAAAGGTAAAAGCCCAGCAATCCAAAAATGATAATCCATAATGACAGATATACTTCCCTGTCGAGTATGCGCCAGTGATAGGCAAGATCGGCGTTGGATAAAAATTTCAACGCCATCGCAATTTCAATAAATCCAAATGAAACTTTCAAAGTATTCAGCCAGCCACCTGATTTAGCAATTTTATTAAGTAACCCGGGAAAGAAAGCAAACAATGCAAACGGTAATGCAATGGCCATGGAAAACCCAAGAAAACCAATGACTGGTCCCAGTCTTTCTTTTTGTTGTGTAACATCTACCAATAAATTTCCGATAAAGGGAGCGGTGCATGAAAAAGAAACTAACACCAATGTAAGCGCCATGAAGAAAATTCCTGATAAGTTTTGCGTGCTTGCTTTTGAATCTACTTTATTGGTCCATGAAGACGGTAAGGTTATTTCAAATGCCCCTAAAAAAGATATACCGAAAACCATAAATAGCACAAAGACGAAAATATTAAATGCAGCGCTGGTTGATATTTGATATAAAGTATCTTTTCCAAAAATTAATGTAAGAAAAAAAGCAAATGCAGTAAAGATGGCAACGATTGAAAAGGAATATAAAGTGGCATTTCTTATTCCCTGTGCCCGCGACTGGCTTCTCTTCAAAAAGAAAGTAACCGTTACAGGGAACATCGCGTACAGGCATGGCTGTAATACCGATATAAAACCCCATCGTAATCCATCAAGAAAAGTATGCGATAAAGTTTTATGCACCGCATCAGAAGTTTGCGCCATTGCATGCTGACCCATAAAAATCAAAGCAACAAAACTTAAAATCGCGGTAATAAATAATCTGTATTTCTTCATGACTGGTTTAAAAAAATAGGATAACAACTAAGGCTATCCTATTGAATTTAGCGTATCAATTTTAATTTTAAAGAGCTATATCGAATGCAACTGTCTTTGGTGGCAAACATTGCCTGTCATTGCAAACCATATATTCAATAGTGCCTGAGACTCTTTTAGTGCCGGGCTGCACTTTAACTGTTTGAATAAAATCTACATTCTGTTCAAAATATTTTTGGTTCACCTTGAATTCCTGCTCGAAAATGGTTTTCATTTTACCCGCCTCTTTAGGTTTACCTACTGCTTTAACGTTGGTAAACGTTAGAGCGGTTGCCTGTGCGCCTCCATCGGGATTGTATATTGAATATATATGCCACTTAGGATCTACCACTGTTTTTATATGTACCTCGTACTGGTTACTACCTTTCTTTACAGTTCTATAACTAAATTTTACCGGGTTCAATATTTGCCCAAAAGAAGTATTTATTATGAAGGCCGATAACAGTATAAAAATTAATTTTTTCATGGTAACTATAGGTTTCTGCAATAATAAAAAATAATAAACGATATGAATGTAACAAACGTGTCTTTGAGGGCTTTTTTTAACGTTAGTTTATAGAAAATAAATCATTGAAAACCTTTCTTCCATCTGTGTTTCCCAATAAAGCACTGCATGCCCTTTCCGGGTGCGGCATTAATGCAAAAACATTTCTTTCTTTGTTACAGATACCCGCAATATTATTAGTAGATCCGTTGGGTGAATAATCAACGTTAAAAAGTCCTTCAGTATTACAATACCGGTATATCACCTGGTCTCGTTTTTCTAATTCATGAAGAATATTTTCATTTGCAAAATATCTCCCTTCGCCATGCGCCACGGGAACTTTTAATACCTTTTTATCATTTGTATTTTCTCCCGTAATTAACACATTTTTACAAACGAATTGCATATTACTGTTTCTTAATAGAACACCAGGCAATAAACCACTTTCGCATAAAATCTGGAAACCATTACAAACACCCAAAATTTTGCCTCCCTTGTTAGCAAATTCAATTACGCTTTGCATCATCGGGCTAAATCTTGCGATAGCGCCGCATCGTAAATAATCACCATAACTAAAGCCACCCGGTAATACAATACAATCCTGTTTGCTAAACATGGAAATATCTCTATCCTTGTGCCACAACGTAAGCACTTCCTGTTGAAGATCATTTTTCAAAGCATCTATCATGTCCCTGTCGCAATTAGAGCCGGGAAAAACAACTACGCCAAATTTCATTGATAAGTATTTATTTATTTTGCAAAAGCAAAAGTACTAAGATTATTTTTTTGTGATTGCCATATAAATTACAAAACCAACCATAATCCAATGAATAGATAGCGTAATCCATTTTTTGGTTGGGTAGAAAAAGAAGCAGGCAATAAATGCTGAAAGCGGTACGGTGGCCAAAATCCAATATTGAAAA
The DNA here is from genome assembly GCA_963792025.1 of uncultured Chitinophagaceae bacterium. Lineage (GTDB taxonomy): Bacteria > Bacteroidota > Bacteroidia > Chitinophagales > Chitinophagaceae > Ginsengibacter. Next base: position 130,376 of record CAWBUS010000004.1, read on the forward strand.
TTGAGGGTGCTGTTTATGAAAGGAATAAACAAAGCAACAAACAGGTACAACACTATAAGACCCCAGCTTTTGCGAACCTGCACAATTTGTTTTCTCAAATTTGCCTGGACAAAAATGCCCCCAATTATAGCCGTTATAAGTATCAGGATTATTCCTATGTATTGCGCATTGCTTTTGGCAAATAATGGATAATCTATGCGAATACCCGAAACGCCGAAGCCATATAATTTATTAGTGAGAAATAACCACGCAAAAAGGAAATACCACGGTGTTGCAATTCCCAAAATAGCGATAATCCATTCCGCAACTCTTGGTGGCCGTGTTATTAATAATGCAAAAATTATCATCAGCGCAAAAGCGAGCGACGGAAAATAAAAAAAGGTAGTAACGCCAATTACAATACCAATGTTATACAGGGTTAATTTGGCCTCCGCATTATTATAAAGACTGCTCATTTTGGCCCAAACCCAAATAAGCAATGTGTTTATAACTAAAGGCGCACTCAGGATATTCCATTCTGCAAAAAATGATGTAATAAGTAAATAACTCATCCCCGGCAGGTAATTAGGTTTTTGCATAAGCCTCCTGTCATTAAGAAGCCTGTTAAAACTTATTGCCTGGGTGTATAACAATATAAAAGTTATGATGGAATAGATGATAGGGTACACATCGAATACCGGCTTCAGGGTTGCAAGAATTTTGTTATACAAGAAGCCATCTGATTTTTCGATAACGGGAATTTGCGGAGAAATAAACCATACCAGCTTCAAAAGCAAGCCATACACGAGAAGCATGAAAGTATTAAAAGGATTATTAGCCTTGAAAGTGCCTATCACAAATGAGAGTTAGATTGAAAAAACAAAAGTAAAAAATTTATCGCGGCTTAATGAATAACACTTCAGCAAACACAATAAATGTAATTTATAAATTGTTGTCACTCTCCCTCCGGAGAGCTGCTGAGTGAGATTTTTAATATTCAATTTTTGCGAAACAAATGTAATTCCTATACATACACGGCACAATTATCTGGTAAGAACTTACCTGCTTTGCATAACGAGGCATAAATTCATAACCACGATCGAGGCTTCGTAGTGGTGGATTCCTGGTAATTTTTCCATCGGCAGAAACAGTTTGATCGTTGATAAGTTGGTTGCGCCTTTCCAGTTCATTAAATAAGAAAGTGTAATTCGCCACCGGTTAACATGATACTATAAGAAAGAAAATTATCAGTGTTATCATCAAACTGCGATTTGTGAATGACATTGTCCCAGATTAAATTACCTGTATTATTAAGATCGAGTACAACAATATTTTGATAGTAATATCGAACCTGCCCCATGTTATTATAATAATTTGGATACCTTCCCGAATACCAGTAAGAAGATGGAGAGTAAAGGTAATATGAATCAAATGGCGAAAAGGAAGGATAGCCGTATAAATAATCATAACGGTTCCATGGATTGCCTCGTGATTGTGTAGTGTGGTCTTCAGCAGTTAAAATAAATCCACCATCTTTTTTGAGAATAACATCCCTGATAAAATAGTCATTAAACGCAAGCCTGGTGCTTCCTTCAGACTTTGCCTGTTCTCTTAATGTATCGCCAAACTGTTCAAAATTTTGTGAAACCAACGCATCATTTTTTTTACTCCATACGGCTGTATAAAGACCTTCTATATTGCCATTTTTCTTTTTATAAAATAAAGAATTTATAAGATATTGCCGGTTAATATTATCAACTTTCAATTTAATTTCATCAAGATAATTTCCTGAAAGATTCAATTCATTTAAAGTGAAGTTATCATCCTGTGGGCCTTTCGTAACCAACATTAACTTTTGAAGATAATCCCGGGAATTTAATTTGGTGCCTTTGGTGAAAACAAAATTTCCTGAATTATCAACAAAGAAATCGCTGAAGACATCTTTGTGTTCTTCGTAAGGAGTTTCAATTCTCGATTTATGTAAAAGCTGCAGACTGTCGTTTAGAAGTAAAGTGGTGAAATTAAAATTATCATTCTTTTTCTGAATCTTATAAACCATGATTTTAGACTTGTCCTCGCTGTTGATAGTGCTGTAAATTTTGTTGTCAGCGAAAAAGTTGATATGTGTTGTATCAATTTCAAAAGGGGGCTTTAATAATTTTCCGTTGCCATCTATAGCAGCGGCCATGCAATGCAGCGTACTTCTTTTTTGAAACTGGTAGATGATATAAGCAAAGTCGGGGTAAGCGACAAAATCCACGTTAATAGTTTTGTCCGGCATAAAGTCAAGATCTACCCTATCACTCGATTTCATGCGATTATCGTATATGCTAATGGCGTATTTATTCCTGATATTTTTATATACTAAAAAATTACCTCCCACTTTTCCTATTATATCAAAATCAAGTGTACGCGTATCATCGGCATCAGGCTGGCTATATGTTATTTGTTGCGAAATTGCCGGCAAAGAAAATAAGCTGAAAATAAAATAAGCGAGAATGTTCTTCATAAAATTTCTGTTGACTTATTAAAAGTAAATGCTTTTACCTTAACACTAAAATGAAATAATTTACTTTTGATCAATTACTAATTTACGATAAAAAAAATGGCTATAGTTTTAATATCAGGCGGTACGGGACTCATTGGTAAAAAATTAACAAGCTATTTAATTGATCGCAATTATGAAGTAATTATTTTAACCCGCCACAAAAATGAATCCTCAGCAAATCCAAAAATCTCATATAGCTTTTGGGACATAAAAAACGAAATAATTGATGCAGGCGTAATCCGCAACGCAGATCATATTATTCATTTGGCAGGTGCAGGAGTTATGGATAAAAAATGGACAAAGGAATATAAAAAAATAATAGTTGACAGCCGCGTAAAAAGCGCCGGATTACTTATTAAAGCTTTGAAGGAAAATCCAAACCAGGTGAAGTCGTTTGTGTCTGCATGTGCAATTGGATGGTATGGGGCCGATGGCGACCCGCTTGTACGCAAAGAAGGATTTATTGAAACAGACCTTGCCGATAAAAGTTTTCTGGGAGAAACATGCCTTTTATGGGAATGTGGTGTGGAGCCCATTCTTGAAATGAATATAAGATTGGTAAAACTTCGTACAGGCATTGTATTAAGTAATGAAGGTGGTGCTTACAAAGAATTTAAAACGCCAGTGAAATTTGGTTTTGCTACTATTTTAGGACATGGCAGCCAAATAATAAGCTGGATTCATATAGATGATGTTTGCCGAATGTATATTGATGCAATGGAAAACAGGGAACTAAATGGAGTTTATAATGCGGTTGCACCGTTGCCGGTTTCTAATAAAAAATTGGTTTTATTAATTGCTGAAAAGCTGAAGAATAAATTTTTTATTCCCGTTCATGTTCCGATTTTTTTATTGAAATTAGTTATGGGTAAACGCAGTGTAGAAATTTTAAAAAGTGCAACCGTTAGTGATAAAAAAATTAAATCGACGGGCTTTACTTTTTTATATCCAACCGTTGAATCTGCGATTGAAGAATTATCAAACAAATAAATTGTTAGCTGAATCCGACAGGCGCATACCCGTGTTTCTCTGCTTTGATTTCTTTGTAATCTTTGTACAACACTTACCGTTAGTGGTGTGGTGAAACCGTTATTTACAAATCATCTGTTGTGAACTTTTTCATTGCAAAAAAGAAATAGCCGCAAATATAGGCCAGGCTGGCAACTACCAGTACCCACATGTCTGGTGCATGATCATAAATTATTTTATTACCAAACGGAATAGGAAGCATTACATCAGTAACCTGCAGTGGCAAAAAGTATCCTACAGGTGATAAGTTGAACTTATGATTTATCAACATGGTAAAAATGAACTCAAAAATTAAACCATATAAAAAAAATACGGCAATAGCTGCGCCGCTTCTTCTAAAGAGCACGGCAAGAAACATAGCAAAAGTTATATAGGCGACAGTTTGAATGAAGATGTATCCAACATTTTCCATTCCTTCAAGGCCAAAAGAAGATCCGGTTGTAAGTGAACCAAAAAGTAAAGCGACCAGGAAATTAAAAAATGTTGCTACGACCGCAAACAGAATGGCAAACACAAATTTTACTGAAACAAATTGCATGCGTGTCCACCCATCAATTATATTTTGCCGGTGAGTTTTAAAATTAAATTCATTCGTTAACAACATGATAAAAAGAATACCCGGAAAATATAAAAGCCAGCTACTCATAAAGCCAACCGTTTGCCACACTTTGGGAAAGGCATAGGGTGAACCGAGAAGAAGTTGCGCTTGCGGCAAATTTTCAACAGATAGTTCGTTTACATAAAACCCGGTGTAATTGATACCAAGTATTGCAAAGAAATATAGAATTGTAAAAACCCAAAATGCTTTATAGTTTTTTACTTTGAGCCATTCAATTTTTAATAAATGTACCATGCCTTGAAATTAATTATTGGTGAGTTCAAAAAACCTCGCTTCAAGGCTTTTCTTTTTAAGAATAAGATGATTTAAAATTATGTCGTTGCTAAAGCAAAAATTATTTATTGCTTCAAGGTCTGCAGTACCAACCGGGTAAAATACTTTGATCATACCTCCTTCCTTTGCAACCCTGGTATGGTTAGGCATCTTTTGTAGCACCTCTATTAATTTTTCACCATCTTTTGCACCAACTTCTACCATATCTTCATTTGATAAAATTTCGTTTACATTACCCGAGGTAATTAATTCACCCTTTCTTAAGATGGCAACATGAGTACAAACTTTTTCAACTTCATCAAGAAGGTGGCTTGCCATTATAATCGTTTTGCCCTCGCTGTAAAGCCTTTTCATAAGATCTCTTATTTCAGCAATGCCAACCGGGTCCAGACCGTTAGTAGGTTCATCAAATACCAATACCTTAGGACTTCCCAACAGGCATGATGCAATAGCAAGCCGTTGTTTCATTCCTAATGAATAGGTGCTGAACTTAGAATCTTTTCGTTTGGTAAGGTCTACCATTTCCAGAACGCGGAGAATATCTTCTTTACCATGCTGTTTTATTTCGGCTGCTATCTCAAGATTTTTTACACCCGACAGATAATGATAAAAATTAGGCGTTTCTAAAAGAGTTCCTATTCTTCGGCGGTGCAGTTCTGTTGGTACTTCGTCAAAAAGTTTATAGGTTCCCGAAGTGGGTTTTAGAATATCCATTATTGTTCCAAGCATCGTCGTCTTACCGCTACCGTTAGGTCCTAATATTCCGAACACAGAACCTTCAGGTACCGAAAAACTCACTTTTTTTAATGCATCGATTTTTCCATAAGACTTGGATAAATTCTCTACAGTAAGTATTGGCATAAGCTATTACAATTATTATAAAAAATTAAAGATACAACTGAGGAAAGAAAATTGCCGGTTAAAATTTTTTGATATAAAAATTCCCTATTTTATTAATTATAGATTATTAGCGTACAACGGCTTATGTAATTCAAACGGAACTCCTAAAATTCATCCTGATTAAATTCCTCCAAAATGATCGAAAAACTTTACTCAAAACAACTATGCTTTCTTTTCATTTTTATTACAAGCACTTACTGCAATAAAGTTACCGCCCAATGTGGTGTGCCCCTTCCAGTTGTTCAGTAACTATTTCAATCGCCAACAACATTGTGAATACTTATTATCCCGGAACGCGTAATCCGGTAGCAGGCACAATGACAATGACAGTTGGTTCGGTCGATTCAAGAGGTGATGCAACACCTATATCGGCGGGTAATCTTGTATTAATAATTCAATTACAAGGCGCTGATATGAGCACAAGTAACAATGATACTTACGGGGATAACATCGCCGGTGCACCTGCTTCAGGCAATCTTGGTACAAATCTTAAAGCTGGATTCTACGAATACAATACAATTTCAGCGATTGCCGGTTCTATTATTACTTTTAGTTATCCGTTAGCCAATAGTTATTTCGATCGGGATTTTACTGTTACAAATTCAATTCAGCGATACGAGGTAATTAGAATTCCAAGGTATAAAAGTAAATTCTTTATCTATTGATGCGGTTGATAAATTAATTATTAATAAAAAATAAAAAGAATATATTTCGATAAAAAGCCCGGGCATCTACCGCGTTTTTTATCAGTTTCTTACAGGTTTCCCTGTTTTCAACACACTTTGTAAACGCTCCAATGTTTTCTTTTCGCCGCAAAGGCTTAAAAAGGCTTCCCTTTCAAGGTTTAGTAAATATTGCTCACTCACCAATGTGGGTTCGCTAAGGTCGCCGCCGCACATTACATAAGCAAGCTTTTTTGCAATGGTTACATCGTGATCTGTAATATAATTGCCGCGGTGCATTCCGTTTATTCCGGCGTATAACATGCCAAGAACGGAACGACCCAATACTTTAATATCGGTTCTTTGCACCGGCATTGTATAGCCATTATCAAATATTTCAATAGCACTTTGTTTTGCATCAGCAATTCTCCTGGACTGGTTCATGCTTACTTCGTCTATGCCTTTACGTAATATTCCGAGATGATATGCTTCAAATGCCGACGTAGAAACTTTTGCTGTTCCTATGGTCAGAAACCTGCTCTGTAGTGTAATAGTTTCTGGCTCATTTTCATGCATCTCGTCAGCAGCTCTCAAAGTAAATTCTTTAGTGCCGCCGCCGCCGGGTATAAGACCGACACCTAATTCAACCAGCCCTATGTAGGTTTCAGCGGCAGCCTGAACTTTATCAGCATGCAAGCTCATTTCGCAAGCACCCCCCAACGCTAAACCATGTGGTGCCACCACTACAGGGATCGAAGAGTATCTGACCCTCATCATGGTGTTTTGAAACATCCTTATTGCTAAGTCCAATTCTTCATATTCCTGTTCTGCTGCCAGCATAAAAATCATTCCTACATTGGCTCCTGCGCTAAATTGAGGGCCTTCATTGGCAATTACCAGTCCTTTGTATTTTTCTTCAGCTATGGAAATAGATTTATTCATGGCTTCCAGTACTTCACTACCGATGCTTCCCATTTTAGTATTCCATTGCAATCCTACAACATCGTCGCCCATGTCATATAAATTGCAGGCGCTGTTTTTCCAAACGGTTTTTTCTGTAAGGTCGCTTAATATAATAAATGAATCGCCCCCGGGAAGTATTACATATTTTTTCGTTCTAACGTCGTAGTATAAACGTTTCCCATTTTCAATTTTATAAAATGAAGAATTACCTTCGTTAAGAAAATCATCTACCCAGGCTGCAATAGTATAACCTGCGGCTTTCATTGCTGCTACAGTTTCTTTTACTCCCAGCACATCCCATGATTCAAATGCACCTATTTCCCACCCAAAGCCTGCTTTCATCGCGTCGTCAACGCGATAAATTTCGTCACTTATTTCAGGAATGCGGTGTGAAATGTATGAGAACAGACTATAGTGAAATTCGCGATAGAATTCCCCAGCCTTATCTTTGCCCGCTACCAAGACTTTCAATCTTTGTTTTAAGTTATCAATTGGTTTTGCCGCATCAAGCGTTGCAAATTTTGGTTTGTTGCGCGGAGCGTATTCAAAGGTTTTTAAGTTAAGCGTTAGTATTTCCCTAGCTCCTCAATACCTTTTGTTTTCTTGAAAAATCCCTGTCCTGTTTTATCGCCGAGCCATTTATTATCTACCATTTTTTGCAACCAGCCGGGAATAACAAATGTTTCTTTTGCTTCATCATTCGGGCAGTTATCTTTTACGCCTATCGCCACTTTTACCAATGTATCTATTCCTACCACATCGGCGGTACGGAATGTTGCGGATTTTGGTCTTCCAATAACCGGTCCCGTTAGTGCATCAATTTCATCAATGCCTAAACCAAGTTTTTCCATAATATGGAATATCGACATAATGCTGAATACCCCAATTCGATTAGCAATGAAAGCAGGTGTGTCTTTACAGAGAACCGTAGTCTTGCCAAGATAAAGATCACCATAATGCATTAAGAAATCTATAACCTCCACATCAGTGTCTGGTGTTGGAATAATCTCGAGTAGCCTTAAATATCTCGGCGGATTAAAAAAGTGTGTTCCACAAAAATGCTTCTTAAAATCATCAGTTCTTCCTTCCGTCATTAGATGAATGGGTATTCCTGAAGTATTCGAAGTAATTAGTGTTCCGGGCTTACGAAATTTTTCAACCTGTTCAAAGATTAATTTTTTAATATCCAGCCTTTCAACAACAACTTCGATGATCCAATCGCAAGTAGCGATTTCTTTCATGTTGTCTTCAAAATTACCGGTCGTAATATTTTTAATAACATTTTTCGTAAAAACAGGTGATGGATTTGATTTTATAGCGGCTGTCAAGGCATCATTTACAATTTTGTTGCGGTCAGGTTTTGTTTCTCCTCCTTTTGCGGGGCCTGGAATATCGAGTAATACAACCTGCAAGCCAACACCTGCAAAGTGGCAAGCAATGCGGCTTCCCATAACGCCGCTTCCCAAAACAGCCACTTTTTTTATAGTTCTTTTTTGCATAGCATCAATTGGTTAGTTAAACAACTATTTTCAAACCCGAAATTATCACATTTTAGTGTGGCAAAATAAAATTAAAAGATGACAAACTCAATTCCCCGGATAGAGAATAATTTTTAAATGGGGTTCATTTTTTAGTTGCCTGTTAAAAATGGCAGAAACCAGGCTGAAATTGTTATCCATCGACCACGTGAGAATAGGATAATTCGGGTAAAATTTCTTTAGAAACGGGTATTGAAAGTAATACCCTGATAGTGCACTTACCGGGTAAAGTTTTAAGTTATAAGAAATGGTATCGATAATTTTAATAAGATCATTTTTGTCCATTTGATATGGATTGAAATACGGCGTATAATAACTTGTGAAGAAACCATTTTCGCAAAAACGAGGTAAATAATCTATACGTGACGATTCTATAATCATCTTATTTTGAAGGTTATATTTTTTTCGCAGCGCTATGCAGGCATTAACCGACTGCTCCTGGTTATAATTATTGAGATTTTTAAAATCAAACCAAATTGATGAAGTTAAATTCCTGTTTTTATAGATATCAAGCAAATGATCTATTGTTAGGGATGACATACCCGCCGAATCGTGATACACATAAAAAGAATGAATCTTTGTGTCGAAATAAACATCTACTTCAAATCCCCCGATATTAACGGCTAATTTTTTCATCGCGGGTTCATTGTCCACTGCCTTTACCCAATTTTTAGAAGGCACAATGAGCGCATTATTGCAATGAGGAAAATCGGCAGGAGCAATATCTTCAACGAATGAATCAGGAATTAAAACCCGTGTCATTCCTTTGTGAAATAAAATATCAACGCATAAAAGAATTAAAATTAATACGATCCCGATAAAGTATTTATTTATAAAATAATGCTTACTTTTCATGAGGGTTTTATTTATCAAGCTAACAAGGCTTTATAGATTACGGGTATTATAAAAATTCAATGTTCATGGCTCATGATTAAGCCTGCCTTTAACTTTTTAATAAAATTAGTTCTTTTACTCAGCCTGCTAAAATGTATATTTTTTCTTTATAATGTTCATTCGGGGCAGGGATGGAAGATAAGTAATCTTCGAACAGCCCTGCTCGTGACAGGGTGGTCAGTTTTCTATGATATTGCTGTTATTTCCCTTCTGTCGCTTCCCCTGGTCATCCTGGTTAATTTATTCAAAAAGAATAAAGTAGTCGTGAAAGGCATATATTTTATATTCAGTGGATTGTTTGCATTTATGGTATTGTTAAACATTACCGACATTTTTTATTTTCCTTTTAAACTGCAAAGGTCAGATGCGGAGTTAATGTATGTTTTGCGCGATCCTTTTGGGGAAGTAAATACAACTTATTTTCTCGTGGCAGCGTCGGTAATAGTTGCGTTTTTTCTACTTGCATTATTAATGTATAAATGGATGGCTGATTTTTTTAAATCAATTAAGTCCCGTAGCTACGGAGTGGCATCTATTGCTTTTTTTCTTCTAATCTGGATGGTAATACTTTTAAGCGGGACGAAGAAACTCTTGCCTACGTATCCTCTGGTAAACGTAAGTTATAATCAACTGCCGTTAACTCAGAACTCATTTCACCAGTTTATTTACTCCCTGTTCAGGAAGAATGAATCAACAGTTTTTAATGAAGATTATATTAGAAATATGCCTGAATCGGAAAGGTTAACTATTATTAAAAAAAACATAATCGAAAATAATCACTCCAAAAATATTGTGTTGTTCATAATGGAAAGTGTTCCTTATGATTTTTTTGACAGCGGCAGTCAATACAAAGTGAAAATGCCTTTTCTCGATAGTCTTGTGACAAAAAGCGCCTTTTTCACTAATGCATTCAGCTACTCTCATAATTCCAACAAAGGCATTACTGCTATACTTTCAGGCACTCCTACAATTACGGAAATTCCCTTGTATCATTCTGCCTATACCTCTATGCCCTTAACCCATGTTGGCTTAGCATTAGGTAGCGAAGGCTATAGCTCTGATTTTTTTATAGGTGATAGTTATGATAATTTCGGATTTGCCAAATGTGTTAACTGGCTTGGCATTCAGCATTATTATTGTATGTCGGATATTCCGGGATATCAAAACATGGAAAAGCATACGATGGGTTTGCATGATGAATATGTATTGCATTTTATGCAGGATAAAATTGATCAGTCACCTCAGCCATTCTTTGCAGTGAACTTTAATATTTCTACCCACTTTCCTAATGATCTTCCCTCCCATTTCAATGAAAAATATCCACTCATCAACAGAACACCACACATGAAAACGATGAGCTATTACAATGAATGCCTGTCAGATTTTTTTCATCATGCTTCGGGGCAACCCTGGTATCAGAATTCGATTTTTATTTTTTGTTCAGATCATTGGATGAATCCTGATTTTAGCAATTTTAAAAACGATGTCGAAAAAAATTTTAGGATTGGTCTGTTCATTTTTGATCCTCAAAAAAACAGGCAAACGGTTATTCATACACCAGTAAGTCAGCTGGATGTGGTAAATACAATTCTGCATTCCGGCAATTATAAAAATGACTTTATCAGTTATGGCGACGACCTTTTAAATATGCCTCCTGATTCTAGCCGGGTGGTTTTTGCAAAAGAAAATAATGTTCTTTATGAAGATTTTGACAGCAGCTATGTTCTTGGATTTAATGTTATACAGGGCAAACCTGAGTTTTGCTATAATTATATAGAAGACAAAAAAAGAACCAATAATTTAATCGGCAAAAACCATGATGAAAATGTGCGGCGGCTGCTGTTTAAAATGAAATCGTTTTTACATACCGCTTATGTGCAATATGAGAACAAAAAGGCCTATTAGTTTATTTGCGCAGTTGAAACGGCACTCCAATCGATATTTTCTTTTCCTCTATCAATTACTGTTTTCATATTTTTTTGAAGCAATAGCGCCAGTGGCATCGATTGTTTCGCTGCTGCAGCCTGTTCCAGCACCAGGTTCATATCTTTCAATCCTAGTTTAATTGTAAACGCGGCAGGTTCAAATTGTTTGTCTAAAACAATTTTACTATAGTTCTGGTATAGCGGCGTATTAAATAATGTTTGAGAAAACATACTCCACATTTTTTTTGCGTCTACGCCACTTTTCTCAGCAAGATTAATGCTTTCGCCAATAGCTTCTAAAGCAGACGCAATTAAGAAATTACCACAAAGTTTTACAGCATTTGCAGCGGTAATTGTTTCTCCAAAATCAAATACATTTATCGCTCCGGCATCTTTTAGCAGAGGCTCAATTTGCTTCCTCACACTTTCTTCACCGCTTATTACATAATTTAATTTCTTGGCAGTGGCTGCATCGGGCCTACCGAATACCGGCGAAGCCAGATAATGCTGCTGATGTTGCTGATGAAGTGAAGCAAGTTTTTCGGCCGTTGCCGGCAGAATAGTACTCATGGAAACATGTATGCTCTCTTTCGCGAGGTTTTTGAACAAACCATCTGCACCTTCGCAAACTGCCTCAATAGCGGCATCATCAGAAACTATGGTGAAAACGATGGAGCATTTTTGAGCCAGATCAGCAATACTTTTGCAAACGATAGCACCCTTTGTAGCGAGTGGTTCGGTTTTAGAAACGGTTCTGTTATAGACATGCAAGGCATGGCCGCATTCCATCAAATTTAAGGCGATAGGTGTTCCCAGGCTACCCAGGCCAATAAAACCAATATTTTGTTTCATAATATTTTTGTTTAGAAATCAGGTTACAGAAGCGCCCGGATTGATCACATTTCCCGGGCTTACAAAATGCAAGTTGCCTTCTTTATCTTCTGCCATCAAAATCATGCCATTACTTTCTATTCCCCTCATTTTTCTTGGCGCCAGGTTGGCTACAACCACCACTTGTTTATTAATAATTTCCTCAGGTTTAAAATGTAACGCAATACCCGAAACTATTGTTCTCGTTTCAAAACCTAAATCTATTTCAAGCTTTAAAAGTTTATCTGCTTTTTCTACTTTTTCTGCAGATAGAATTGTACCAACTTTTAGATCAATTTTTGAAAAATCATCAAAAACAATTTCTGGTTTTAAGGGGTCCATTTTAATTTCTTCTTTTTTATTATCAATTGTATTTTGAGCAGGATTTACAACATTAGTTAATCCACTTTTTAATTTTTCAATTTGAAAACTAATTTCTTCATCTTCTATTTTCCTGAATAATAATTCAGGCGGTCTCAAGCTATAGCCAACGCTCAGCAATTTTGCTTTGCCGGCATTTTCCCAATCGAGCATTTTATGAACAACTTTCATCATGTAAGTCATTTTCTTTGCAGTGAAAGGAAGAAACGGGTTAATCAACACCGAAAGGTTTGCACAAAGTTGCAAACATACATGAAGGCAATTATCAATGGACGATTGCGCTTCTGTTGTCGGTTGCCCATCGGCGTTAGTCTTCTTCGCAACAATCCATGGCTGCTTGTCTTGTAAATATTTATTGCCTTTTCTTGCTAAATCAATCACTTCAAACAGCGCATCCCTGAACTTAAATTGCTCCAATAAATTCTCTACTTTAATTTTTGTTTGTTCAAACTCTGCTACCATTTTTTTATCTGTATCATCGATCAATTCAGCATGTAAAGGAGGCACTTTTCCTTTGCATAATTTGTGCATCAACACAAAAGTGCGGTTTACGAAATTGCCGAAAATAGAAACGAGTTCACTGTTGTTCCTGTCCTGGAAATCTTTCCAAGTAAAATCATTGTCCTTTGTTTCCGGTGCGTTGGCGCATAAAACATAGCGCATCACATCCTGCTGCCCGGGGAAATCTTTCAGGTATTCATCAACCCATACGGCCCAGTTGCGACTGGTAGAAACTTTTTGACCTTCGATATTTAGAAACTCGTTGGCTGGAACATTATCCGGTAACACAAAATCACCATGTGCTTTTAACATTGCCGGGAAAATAATGCAATGAAAAACGATATTATCCTTCCCGATAAAATGCACCAGTTTGGTATCTTCTTTACACCAGTAATCTGCCCAATCTTCCGTTAATTCTTTCGTTGCAGAAATATAGCCAATGGGCGCATCAAACCAAACGTACAATACCTTGCCGCCGCCGCCTTCAGGCGCCGGAGGGCTTGGAACCTTTACGCCCCAATTGCTGTCACGTGTCATCGCCCGAGATTGTAAACCTTTGTCCAGCCAACTTTTGCACTGCCCGTAGACATTATTTTTCCACTCCTTATGATCTTCGAGTATGTATTCACGTAAGAAAGCCTCATAATTCTGTAAAGGAAAATACCAATGGGTTGTTTTCTTTTTTACAGGAACCGCATCGCTTAGTGTGCTCTTTGGATTAATTAATTGCTCAGGGCTGAGTGACGTGCCACAGTTTTCGCATTGATCGCCGTAAGCATTTGGGTAACCGCACACAGGACAGGTTCCGGTAATATACCTGTCTGCTAAAAATGTCTGTTTTTCTTCATCATAAAATTGTTCGGTTTCCCTTTCTTCAAACAAACCTTTTTCATACAGATTGGTAAAAAAGTCTGAGGCAGTTTTGTGATGAACTGCGTTTGATGTGCGTGAATAAATATCAAACGAAATCCCCATTTCTGCGAAGCTGTTTTTAATGATGGTGTGATATTTATCTACTACCTGCTGCGGTGTAATATTTTCCTTCATAGCCCTGATGGTGATGGGAACGCCATGTTCATCAGATCCACTAACAAATTTTACGTCTAATTTTTTTGCCCGTAAATAACGGACATAGATATCCGCGGGAAGATAACAGCCTGCAAGATGCCCGATGTGATTGGGACCATTGGCATAGGGTAACGCTGCTGTTATTAAGTATCGCTTAAATTCTTTCATAATCCTGTAACCGCAGTTTCAAAATATTTTGCGGATTGCAAAAATACCGCAAAGCCGGGCAATGCCCAAACATGTAAAAACAGGATTCGGCGAAAGGAAACAGTTGACATTTCTATATTTTCAAAACGATTTTCAGAATGAAATTGGACGGTCGGGATTTTCTGCTTAAAATTGTTGCAATATGAACCGTAAAAACTTTCTTTCATCTATTGTTCCATTGGCCGCGTCTGTTTCTGCAGTTGCCAAAGGAAATATTGATCTCAACAAAAGTTCTTTAATTTTTGAAGATGATAAAATTCGAAAAGTTCCTCCCCATTTAAAACCTGGTGACGTCATAGGAATTACCTGCCCATCTGGTTATATCACGATCGAAGATGTTCAGCCTGCAGTTGATAAAATGAAAGAGTGGGGTTTCCAGATTCGAATAGGCAATACCGTTGGTTCCCGCGATTTTACGTTTTCGGGAACCGATGAACAGCGTGCGAAAGATTTTCAAAATATGATTGATGATGATTCAATAAATACAGTTATGCTGGGGCGTGGCGGTTATGGAGCCGTTAGAATAATTGACGCTATTGATTTTTCAAAATTTGTAAAACACCCCAAATGGATAATTGGGTTTAGCGATGCAACCGTTTTCCATTCACATATAAACAAAAACTTTGGAATTGCCACTATTCATTCTAAAATGTGCAATAGTTTTCCGTCTCATCTTGAGACTACAACCAAAGCGCAATTAGACTCAATAGAATCCATTAGGAAATGTTTAGTCGGGGAAACGATGCAATATGCTGCATTGCCAAACAGCTTCAACAAGCCGGGCGTTGCTGAAGGTGTGTTGGTTGGTGGGAATGTATCTATCCTGGAAAATCTTGCGGCATCGAAATCTGACATCAATACCGACGGAAAAATATTGTTTATTGAAGAAGTAGAAGAATATTTGTATAACATCGACAGGATGCTCTGGAATTTAAAGCGAAGTGGGAAGTTGAGTAAGTTGAAAGCGCTAATTGCAGGAGGCTTCAATAAAATAAAACCCGACGATCCGGGAGAAGATTTTGGCGAAACTGTTTATGAAATAATTCTTGAAAAAGTGAAGGAATATGATTATCCCGTATGTTTTGATTTTCCTGTGGGTCATCAAAAGGAAAATTATGCGTTAAAGTGTGGTGTTAAACACAGGCTCGAGGTAACTGCTGATAATGTGGCATTGACCGAAATTTCTTAATTTTAAATTACAAATTTTTACATGATAACCGCAAAACAAGAAAAGGACAAAACTACAATCGTTGTATCCAGACGCCTTCGTAAATCCGAATTAGATAAGGCTATACGATATTTGTCGTTTATTGAAATAAAGCCTAAAACAAAAACCAGAAAAAAGCAAATTCAGGAATTAGCAAATGAAATAGACCAGGCTGCGTGGAACAGATTTAAAAAGCTCCGGGGCATAAAATGAAAGTAGTTGTTGATTCCAATATAATTATTTCCGGTCTGATAAATATAAACGGCAACGAATTTACAATACTGGCCAATCGCCTTGATGTGCTTAATTTTTTTTCTTCCAAATTAATTATTGATGAGACTACTAAAAAATTTAAGCAGATTTCTTCTCTCACTAAAAATTCAGAAAGCGATATTCAGACACAATTTTATAATATCATCAATGTTTTCCAACTGGTAGACGAAAACAAAATTAGCAATGAAACTTTGCGAAAAGCCAACTTGTTGATAGAAGATCTTGATCGGAGCGATTATTTATTTCTGGCCGTTGCAATTCATTGTAACGCTCTATTATGGACAGGAGATTTAAAACTCTTTCGCGGTCTGCGCCGCAAGGGCTTTAACAGTATTGTAACCACAAAAGAATTAAAAGAAATTATTAAAGGGCTATAAAAACTTGATCACAATTCCTCCATATTTAAAACCCGGCGACACTATAGGAATGTTGTGTCCATCGGGATATATGCCATATGAAAAAATAGTAACAGCAATTGAAACCCTGACGGAATGGGGGTTTCGTATTTTAACGGGAAAAACGCTGGGACACCAGTTTAATTATTTTTCAGGAACTGATGAAGAACGGTTAAGTGATCTTCAGCAAATGATGGATGATGAAAACATCAAAGCCATTTTTTGCGCAAGAGGCGGTTATGGAATGGGAAGAATTATTAATAAACTGAGTTTTAAAGAATTCAAAAAAAATCCTAAATGGATCATTGGTTATAGTGATATAACCGTTATACAAACACATCTTTTTTCAAAGTATAAAATTGCATCGCTGCACGCTCCAATGGCGGCCGCATTTAATGATGGCGAAAATAAAAATCAATACATTCAAAGTTTGCATGATGCGCTGATAGGCCGAAAGGCGAGCTATGCAGGCCCTGGCAATGACCTTAACAAAAAAGGGAAAGCGTCAGGCATTTTAGTTGGCGGGAATTTATCACTCCTTGCACATCTCATCGGAACTTCGTCGGAGATAATAACAAAAGGCAAAATTTTGTTTATTGAAGATGTTGGCGAATACATTTACAATGTAGATAGAATGATGTACCAGTTAAAACGAAGCGGCAAACTTGATAATATTAAAGGTTTGATTGTGGGAAAGTTTACGGACAACAAAGATACTGCTATACCTTTTGGACAGTCAGTCAATGAAGCAATTAGAGATGTGATCAAGGAATTTGACTACCCTGTATGTTTTAATTTTCCTGTGAGCCACGACAAAGAAAATTATGCGCTGAAAATCGGCGTTGAATATAAATTGTCGGTATCGCCATCGATGGCTGTACTAAAAGAATTATAGAATTTATATTTGCCGCATGAAGTTTACAATTATCCGCTTTCTCAAAACAACCTTCATACGGTTAAGGCTCCATATTTTTTTTTCATGGTCTGCAGGATTATGGCAGCAGCAGGTGTGGATGACGAGACTTTCCAAATGGGCAAGTGATAATAAGAAAGTTCCTTTTAATGATTTTCCAAGCAAATGGGACTACAACAAGCGCTACGACCTTTATAAATATATTTTCAAAAACGAAATTTTAAGTCTCGATATTAATTACCTGGAATTTGGTGTGGCCGATGGTTTTTCATTCAATTGGTGGATGACAGAAAACACGCATCCAACTTCCTGCTTTTATGGCTTTGATACTTTTACTGGTTTACCTGAAGATTTTGGCCCCTATAAAAAAGGCACTTTTGCTAACAGTAATAACATGCCTACGGTAAAGGATAGCCGCGGAAAATTTTACCAGGGGTTATTTCAACAAACGCTGCCTCCATTTTTAAAAACTTTTGACAATAGTAAGAAGAATGTTATAATGCTGGATGCAGATTTATACACTGCCACACTCTTTGTATTGACAAGCCTGGCGCCATTTTTAAAGAAAGATGATATTATTTTCTTTGATGAATTTGTTGTACCTACTCACGAATTTATGGCGTATCACCAGTTTATCAATTCCTATTATTTCAATCTTGAATTGTTGGGCGCTGCCAATAATTATTATTTTGTTGCTTTTAAGGTAAAATAAAAACTAAAGCGATAAAATCGAATCTAACTTTTCGTGAAACAGAGAAAAGTTATTAAGATTATTATGCGACCCTTTATTAATAGTAATGAATTCATCTCCGGGTTTTAAAACCTTTTTAAGTTTTGCAGCATGGTTGTAGGGAATGATCCAATCGTCCGTGCCATGAAAAATTGTAACAGGAACTTGTATGTCTTTAAGGTATTCGCCGGCAGGAAACCTAAATTTTGACAATGATTCCACAGGATATATAGGAGCATAATGGCTGAATAAGTCAGGAATGCTGTAATAAGGTGTTTCCAATATAAGTCTTTTACATGGTTTTCGTGATGCAAGCCAGGAGGCAATACCTGAACCTAACGATTTACCGTAGACGATGATACTATCTGCCCCAAATTTTGTGTTGGCAAGCTTATAAACTTCTCTTGCTTGCATGTACACATTTTCTTCCGTAAACTCTCCGGTAGTTTTTCCATAGCCAGGATAATCCATCATCCAGACTTCGTAACCGTGCTTTGTGAAATTAGTGGCGTATTCTGCATAGTGATTTATGTTTTCGCGATTGCCGTGAAAATAAAGTACAACACCTTTACGCGTTGAATCTTCCGGAAAAAACTGGACAAGGTTGAGATTGTCCGT
Organism: uncultured Chitinophagaceae bacterium; assembly: GCA_963792025.1. Lineage (GTDB taxonomy): Bacteria > Bacteroidota > Bacteroidia > Chitinophagales > Chitinophagaceae > Ginsengibacter. The sequence continues at coordinate 148,869 of CAWBUS010000004.1, forward strand.
GGCATTCAACGGAATATTTATTTCTTTAAATGGAACATTAAATTTAAACTGGTAGTCGGCAGAAAGCGGCGTATTCCGAAGCAATAATTTTTCCTGGAGGTAATACAAGGCAATTCCTGTTGCCCCATAAATGAAAATGATGATTCTTGTCCATCTAAGAAATCTTTGCTTTGGTGTTCTTGTAATTTTATCTTTTTTCACTATTAATTTTTATTAAAACGAGAGTAACATATATAGATCATGGAGCTAAGATATCCCGTACGAAATTATGATATTCAGGAAATGAAGGAAGGTTGTTGTGCCCTCCGCCTTCAATACGAATTAACGTTATTTTATTTGGATTTAGTTTTTGAAGATGTTCACTTTGCTTTATAGGGATAAGCCAATCTTTCGTTCCATGTAAAATATAAGTGTGGCATTCTACTTTAAGTATCCACTTATTGGTTTGTAATTGAAATCGTAAAACATACTTAACCGGCAGTATCGGTAAAAAGCGTTGCACGGCTTTTTCAAAACTATAAAACGGAGCGTCTAGAATTAGATATCTTGGTGAATTATCACTGGCGAGTTTGGCTGCGAAACCGCTTCCAAGGCTCCTTCCATAAATGATGATCTGGTTTTCATTGTATTGTTTTGCAAGATAATCGTACACTACCTGCATGTCCCTGAACATAGCTTTTTCTCCCCGTTTGCCAGTGCTTTTCCCAAAACCGCGATAGTCGACCAACACCACATCATATTTATACCTGTAAAAATCTTTGGCATATTTAGCCCATCCTTTTATACTCCTTGTGTTTCCGTGAAAATAAAGAATGAGGCCATAAGGATCCTTAACGTAAAAATGAAGGCCATTAATTCTTACGCCGGGCTCAACATCAATAAATAATTCCTTAAAGGGCACATCATATTTATAAAGAAAATCCTGTTTTAATTTTTCAGGTTTAAAAATTAATTTTTCCTGTATGAGATAAATAATAATAATAATGAGTGCGTATGCTGAAATAATATAAATGAACGTTGAAGACAAATAGCTAACAATTGGCAATGAAGAATGGGCAATTTAGCAATAAGCAATTGACTATAACAGGAAGCAATGTACAAGAAAAATTGAAACGGGATAAATAATAAAACCGCGCTTGCTTATTGCCAATTGCCGTTTGCGTATTTCTTACCTATCACTTTTCATCAGTAAAAATGCGGCTTAGTTTTAATTTACTTACGGGGGCAACTATAAGAGGGAATTTTTCCACCGTCACATTATTTTGTTCAAGCCCAAAACCTCTTTCTTCGCTTAAGCTGATCTCTTTTACCCAGAAATATAATTTCATAATTAGTTTTTCGAAGAAAGGTAATTCATTGTCTTGCGAGAGGAATTTTTCCATCACAATAAACTGGAAATCGCCAACTACATTATTGCGTTGAAGGCTTTCGTAGCGGCTGGTAATATTTACTTCTTTATTGTTGACCATATCTTCCACTACTTTCCTGAACATTAAATTTATCCTGGGCTCCATTCTAAACCCAAGGCGGAATTCTACCCGTATAATTTCATTTGGAATAATAGTTTCTACAGAATATTCACAGGTATATGGATCATCTTGTGTATCTACGTGAACAAACCAATAAATATCTGCACGTTTCGGCTTCCGATTTAAAATGGAATAAATTATTTTATGTTCAATTTCCTTTGGATTATTAGCGCTGGTTAAATAAACCAGGTGAGTAGCGTACTTTGGTATGGAATGGTCGTTGCTGAGTTCCTGGATGGTGGGCAGGTATTGCTCAAGCCGTACAAATTCTACATAACGGTTTTTAACCTTTCGTGCCCTAAACCATACATACATTATGGAAAAAAGGGCGCCACCAACAATTAATGTAACAAAGCCGCCGTGAGGAAACTTATTAAGATTTGCAAACAAAAAGCCAAGTTCTATAGTAAGATAAACTAGGAGATACAAGTAAATAAAAAACTTAGACGTTCGTCGCGAAACGAGAAAATTGGCAAAGAGGATAGAGGTGGCAAGCATACAGAGCGTTATTGCGAGTCCATAAGCTGCTTCCATATTAGACGACGTTCTGAAATATAGTGTGATGCCTACGCAGCCAATGAACAATACAGTATTTATACCGGGGATAAATAGCTGGCCCCTTTCTTCAGTAGGATAATTAATTTTCATTTTAGGCCAAAGATTCAACCGCATACTCTCACTGATAAGCGTAAACGAACCGCTTATTAATGCCTGGCTCGCAATAATGGCAGCGACCGTTGCAATTACTATCCCGATAATTTTAAAACTTTCAGGCATAATGCCGTAAAACGGATTGAAACCTTTATCAATAATATCTTTGGTAAAAGTTTTACCTGTGTGGTTTGATAAAAGCCATGCGCCCTGGCCAAGATAATTTATAATTAATGCGGACTTTACATATATCCATGAAAAGCGAATGTTATCTCTCCCACAATGCCCAAGATCACTGTATAATGCCTCGGCTCCTGTAGTACACAGGAATACAGCGCCCAGTATCCAGAAACCGCCGGGATAAATGGTCAATAGTTTTATTGCATAATATGGATTGAAAGCGTTGAAAATGTAGAGGTCATCAAAGATGTGTGAACCCCCCAAAATAGTTAACATTAAAAACCATGTAAACATAATAGGCCCAAACATTTTGCCAATGGAAGCCGTACCAAATTGTTGCGCAAAAAATAAAGCTACGAGGATAGCCAAGACAATATAAACAACGGTTGAATCACCTATATCGTTAAACAGTTGAATTTGTTTCAAACCCTCAATAGCGGCGGTAACAGATATTGGTGGTGTAATCATTCCATCAGCCAGGAGTGAGGCACCGCCGATAATAGCTGGAAATACCAGCCATTTTCTCTGTCTTCTTACCAATGCATACAAAGAAAATATTCCACCTTCGCCCCTGTTATCGGCCTTTAAGGTAAGTATTACATACTTTACTGTAGTTTGCAAAGTAAGCGTCCAGATAATGCAAGACAGGCCGCCTAATATTAGTTCCTTTGAAATTATTCTATCTCTTATGATGGCATTTAAAACGTAGAGGGGTGAGGTACCGATGTCGCCGTAAATGATCCCTAAAGCAATAAGTAACCCTGCTGTGGTTACTTTATTGAGATTTTTGCTCACTGCACAAATTTAAGTTCTTAAAACAAAATCCTTTCAAATAGAATAGTTCTTCTTTTAAAATATCTGCAAATGTAATAGAAATGTGAAATTGACAATCATTTCCCGTTAATATGTACTTTGTCTAATAACAACGAGCGAACCGGAATTTTATTTATTTATTGTGCAGTGAGGAACAGATTTTTTGATGATTGCTAATAGCTGGTTGTTTGTTATAAATACTTAGAATTTGAAGGTAAGACCTCCATGCAATATATATTTGCCATAGCCTCCTTCTAAAAAGATTCCTGCATTTTTGGAAAGATAAAAGTCGGCTCCCAGCCCAACCTGGTAAGCCAGTTCCGAAGGAGTTCCATCCAAATTAATTTTATTTCCCTGCGGGTCAATATAATTCTGCTGCCATGTATTAATGCCAATTGCCGTTCTCAAATAGGGAGTTATTTTTTCACCTGCTGATATATAATGCATGAAATTAAGCATAACACTCCAGTTGTCTAACGACCCTTGAAGTGCCGGCGTTGAGGCATCGTTATAATTATAATAAGGGGCTGTTATTTTACCGTGAGTAACAAGCACACCGATGCTCATCCTGCGGGAAAACCTGTAGTCGATAGCACCGGTAATGGGACCCGTTTGTGAAGTGGTAGTTCCCTTGTAAAGATTAGAAAATTCGGGAAGTTCATTTTTGTCGAGATTGGGAAATCCATAGCCGAATGAAAGATTAACGGTCGGTTGAAAAGGTGGAAGGTTCTGTGGCCGCTGCCTTCGGGGATAACGGGGTCCTCTTCCGTAACCAGGTCCATATCCAAATCTGGGCCCTATATAAACGCCTACCTGGGCATCGGCAATTGAAATCAAACAAAATATTGATAACAGGGAAGCAAACAAGTATTTATTCATAAAATATTATTTTAAGAATAACTGACTGTATAAATTACCGTTAGTTTAAAAGTTTTCTTAAGGGCTAATTTAAAAATATGTTAATTGAAAAAGGTATTCTTTAAATCTGAAACAATATCCAAAAAAAATCCCCTTCAAATTCTTGAAAGGGATCGGGCTCTGTAATTTGGGGGTTACAAAATATGTTATAAAGCAATTTGCTTTTCAGTCATCATTTTTCTTAAGTTAATAAGGCCATAACGCATACGTCCCAGGGCTGTGTTAATGCTGCAATTAGTTAGCTTGGCTATCTCTTTAAAGCTAAGTTCAGCATAGTGCCTCATTACAATAACTTCTCTTTGATCTTCGGGCAACATTTCCAATAATTTTCTCACTCTTTCATGACTTTGAACCTGCATCATTCTCTCGTCAGCACCTGCTTCTGAAAAATTAATTACTTCAAAAATGTCGCGGTCATCGCTTGTTTTGATGGATGGACTACGCTTAATTTTTCTAAAATGATCTACACATAAATTATGAGCGATCCGCATTGCCCATGGTAAAAATTTTCCCTCATCTGTGTAGCGGCCGCCATTTATAGTATCAATCACCCTGATAAAAGCATCCTGGAAAATATCTTCTGCAAGATATTTGTCCTTTACTAACAAATAAATGGATGTGTAAATTTTGTCTTTGTAACGATGTACAAGACTTGTTAGTGCTTCAACATCGCCATCAAGGTAGAGGTGGATCAATTGTTGGTCGGATAATGTGGTCATGGATTTCATAAACTGTTTACAATTTTTGTTTTAGGATATTGTGTAAGTCTCAATCCAATTAAGAAGAAAAATAAATGTGGGAATCAAATGCGAAGTGCAGAAGGTTCTTCATTTCTTTCTGGATAATTGGAAGACCTAAATTATGACATAAAACAAAACTTCCAAATGTTTTGCTAAATTATTTTGGTAAAAACGCAAATTAGGGCAATAGTACTCGGAATGTATTCGTAAAACTACGATTCGTTATTTTTGCAATCCGTAAAATGAAGACAAGTAAAATTTCCAAAAGTAAAAAGCCTGAGCAAGTAGTAGTTCCCTCTAATAATATTTATATTAAGGGCGCAAGGGTACATAATCTTAAAAACATAACGGTTGAAATTCCACGTAATAAATTTATAGTAGTTACAGGCGTATCAGGTTCTGGCAAGTCTTCGCTCACTATTGATACGTTATTTGCAGAAGGTCAAAGACGATATGCAGAAAGCCTCAGCGCTTACGCAAGGCAGTTCATGGCACGTATGAATAAGCCTGACGTAGATTATATAAAAGGATTGTGCCCTGCAATAGCTATTGAACAGAAAGTGATCACACGCACACCGCGTTCCACTGTGGGCAGCATGACAGAAGTCTATGATTATCTCCGTTTGTTATTTGCGAGGGTTGGAAAAACAATTTCCCCGGTAAGCGGAAGAGAAGTGAAAAAAGATGATGTTAATGACGTGGTGAAAGCTATTGAAGGTTTTAAGACGGGAGATAAAATATTACTTTTAGTCGCCTTCAGGGAACATCACAACAGGGATGTGAAGGAAGAACTGAATATTTTAATGCAAAAAGGGTTTTCCCGGATTTATACAAATGGAGAAATCATAAGAATAGAAGATATCCAGGAAAAAAAGAATTTATCTTCCTTGTTTACACATGCGACAACTTATGTACTTATCGATCGGTTGATCATAAAAGATTTTGACGAAGACGATAAACATCGTATATCCGACTCCGTTACTACTGCTTTCTATGAAGGGGAGGGGGAAGTTACTCTTGAAATCAATAATTCTGGAACTTTACATTTCTCCAATAAATTTGAGCTTGATGGAATAAAGTTTGAAGAACCGGTGCCTAATTTATTTTCGTTCAATAATCCTTATGGAGCGTGCCCGGTATGCGGTGGTTTTTCTTTAGTGCTGGGCATCGATCCGGACCTGGTGATTCCCGATAAAAGATTAAGTGTTTTTGAAAATGCCATTGCACCATGGCGCGGAGAGAAACTCGGGCTATGGAAAGAAAAATTAATTCGTTCGGCACGACATTTTGATTTCCCAATACATAAACCAATAATAGATCTTACTTCAGCTCAATACAATCTATTGTGGACCGGTAATACTTATTTTTCTGGTCTTGATGAATTTTTTAAAGAGGTTGAACAAAATTTATACAAAGTACAGTACCGGGTTTTGTTAAGCCGGTATCGTGGAAGAACACTTTGCCCGGAATGTCACGGTTATCGCCTCAGGAAGGAAGCCCTGTATGTGCAGGTAAATCATAAGAATATAGGAGAGCTATGTGAAATGCCGGTTAAAGATCTTAAGAAATGGTTTGATGAGGTTGAATTATCTGACTATCAAAAAACAGTTGCCAAACGAATTTTGATAGAAATTAATAACCGGCTTGATACCCTGCTTGATGTTGGATTGGGCTATTTAACCTTAAACAGGTTAGCTAATTCATTAAGTGGGGGAGAAAGCCAGCGCATTCAATTAACCCGTAGCCTCGGCAGCAATCTCACCAACTCTTTATATATATTAGATGAACCTTCCATCGGCCTTCATTCAAGAGATACAGAGAGGTTAATAGAAGTTTTAAAAAATCTTAGAGACCTGGGCAATACGGTTGTGGTGGTTGAGCATGATGAAATGATAATGCGGGAGGCCGATCATATAATTGATATGGGGCCTTTGGCCAGTCATTTAGGTGGTGAAGTGATTGCGGAAGGTAACTATGATGATATAGTAAGTAATCCCGAAAGCCTTACCGGAAAATATTTAAGTGGACAATTATCTGTTGATCCGCCTAAACATATTCGCAAATGGAATCGGTCTATAACGGTAAAGAGTGCACGCCAAAATAACCTGCAGGACATTGATGTAATATTTCCATTAAATGTTTTGTGTGTGGTAAGTGGCGTGAGCGGAAGTGGTAAAACCACATTGATAAAACAAATATTATATCCATCATTAAAAAAACTGAAAGGAGAGTTTGCGGAGAGAGCCGGGTTGAGTAAAGGATTAACGGGAGATATTGAATACATCTCAGAAATTGAAATGATTGATCAGAATCCAATTGGGAAATCATCCAGGAGTAATCCTGTAACTTATATAAAAGCCTACGACGAAATAAGGGATCTTTTCAGCAAACAACCTTTGAGTAAAATGCGTGGTTACCAGCCCAAGCATTTTTCTTTTAATGTTGACGGTGGACGCTGTGATGCTTGTAAAGGTGAAGGAGAGCAGGTGGTAGAGATGCAGTTCCTCGCGGATGTTCATTTGATTTGTGATGTTTGTGGCGGTAAGCGATTTAAACAGGAAGTACTTGAAGTAACCTATCGGGAAAAAAATATTTATGATGTTCTTGAAATGAGTGTTGATGAAGCAATTGAATTTTTTGGTGGTGGAAGCAACAATAAAAAAAATGAAGCGCCTGGAATGGATGTCGCAAAAAAAATTCAACCATTAAGCGACGTGGGACTTGGTTATATAAAACTGGGCCAATCGTCCGATACTTTAAGTGGTGGCGAAGCACAGCGTGTAAAGCTTGCTTCGTTTTTGGGAAAAGGAAAGGGGCAGGGGAACCTCCTGTTTATTTTTGATGAACCAACAACAGGACTGCATTTTCATGATATTAAAAAATTACTGGGTTCTTTCAATGCCCTAATTGAGCAAGGGCATTCTATTATTGTAATAGAGCATAACACTGATGTAATAAAATCGGCAGATTGGGTTATCGACCTTGGACCGGAAGCCGGCGATGGAGGCGGGAACCTTGTTTATGCGGGTGTTCCCACCGGGTTAAAGAAGGTAAAAGAAAGTTATACAGGGAAGTATATTTAAATCATGCCGGGTATGAGGTACCAGTCAAAGAAACCGTCTACCGCAACCTGTTGCTATCTCTTATAAGTTTTGAGTCCTTATAAATTCCTCTCGCAGCAAGAAAAAGAAATATTATTATTAATATGTGCAGTGCAGACCAAAGGCTATAGCTTCCTGCCGAATATTGATCCGTTTGTTTGATGTATAAAAAAATAATCAGGCATTCCAAAATTATTGCAATCAAAATTATCCGGCTTTGAACCTTCCTGTTTTTAAATAAAAAAACATTGATGACTATTCCGGTACCTAAAGCACTCGTAAGAATAAGAATTAATAAATGATCTGTTGCTAAAAGAGGATGATAAAGATTATCGGAAATAAGAGTGCCACTATAAAATAAGAACTTCAATGTAAGGAATGCTGCCAAAGCCGCTAACAGCATCCATACAGTTTGTACTCTTTGTATCATGAATTTAATTTATTGCAAAATTAATCTGTCCGCCTTAATAATTTTGATTTATCAAAAAATCATTGGTGTTAGCCTAACTCAGGGTACAACGGAAATTTATGCATCAGCTCTTCTACCTCATTTTTTACAGAAGCAATTATTTTTTCATCATCAAGGTTCATAAGGATTTTGTCTACGAGGTTCACGACATCTTTCATGTCATTTTCTTTCATGCCTCTTGTTGTAATTGCTGGCACGCCTACCCGCATTCCCGAGGTTACAAACGGGCTCTTATCATCAAAGGGAACTGCGTTTTTATTTAATGTAATTCCTGCTTTGTCGAGGGTTTCCTGTGCCTTTTTGCCGGTAATATTTTTATTACGGAGGTCTATCAACATTAAATGATTATCTGTACCGTTGCTAATTAAATCGTATCCTTTGGCATTAAATTCTTTGGCCATAGCCTGTGCGTTCACCTGTATTTGTTTTGCATAATCCGTAAACTCATCGGTTAAAATTTCGCCAAAGGCAATTGCTTTTGCAGCAATTACATGCTCCAGCGGACCTCCTTGTGTGCCTGGGAAAACGCCCATGTCTAGAAGGTTACTCATCATCTTAAGGTTTCCTTTATTGTCCTTTTGGCCAAAAGGGTTTTCAAAATCTTTTTTCATTATAATAATGCCTCCCCGTGGTCCGCGTAAAGTTTTGTGAGTAGTGGAAGTTACAAAATGACAATGTTCAAAAGGAGATTTCAATAAGCCTTTGGCAATAAGTCCTGCAGGGTGTGCCATATCGCAATAAACAAAAGCCCCTATTTCATCTGCTACTTTTCTTATACGTTCATAATCCCAGTCACGGCTATACGCAGATGCACCGCAAATAATCAATTTTGGTTTCTCGCTTTTGGCTTTTTGTTCGAGCATTTCATAATCAATCAACCCCGTTTCTCTAACAACCCCATAAGAATGCGCTTCATATAATTTGCCTGAAAAATTTACCGGCGAACCATGGGTAAGATGCCCGCCCATACTAAGGTCAAGCCCTAAGACTTTATCGCCCGGTTTGAATATGGCCAGCATAAGAGCAGCATTGGCTTGTGCACCGCTGTGGGGTTGCACGTTGGCATATTCACAATCAAATATTTTTTTAAGCCGGTCAATTGCTAATTGTTCGGTTTCATCTACAAATTCGCAACCGCCATAATATCTTCTTCCGGGGTAGCCCTCTGCATATTTATTGGTAAGTACGGTTCCCATAGCTTGTATCACCTGGAGCGAAGTAAAATTTTCCGAAGCTATAAATTCAATGCCGTTGCGTTGCCTGTTTAATTCTTTATTAATAATATCAAAAACCAGAGTATCTCTTTGCATTAAATAAATTTGCGCAAACCTACAAAAAAGATATAAGAAGCGTAGTTCCTAAAAATGTTTTCTGTTTGCAATAAATGTATTTTGAACAATTATTTTATTTATTTGCATATTGGGTTAAAGTGTACATCATACATAAAACGTAATTTTTACTATATTCACGTTCATTTTGAAGCGATTGGACACAATTAAAGAATAATGAAGGCCATAATTCCGGTAGCGGGCGCAGGCACAAAGTTGCGCCCACACACATATACACAGCCAAAAGCATTAATTCCATTAGCTGGAAAAACGATTTTAAGTATTAATGTTGATCAGCTCCATGAGGCTGGCATCAATGAGTTTATATTTATTGTTGGTTATCTCGGCGAAAAAATTCAGGATTATGTAAAAGAGAAATATCCGGATCTTACATGCTCATTTTATTTTTCAAAACGAACGAAAGGGAACGGCGCATGCTATTGAACTTACCAGGAAAATTGTGGGTGATGATGAATTATTTATTGCGCTCGGCGATACTATTTGTGAATATGATATCAATGCCGTATTGGCGTCTCCCTGGTCAATACTGGGCGTTAAAAAAGTAGATGATCCACGCAATTTTGGGGTGGCCGAAATAGATGAACAAGGCTTTATAACAAGAGTGGTTGAGAAGCCTGCTATTCCAAAATCAAACATGGCACTCGTTGGGCTTTATAAAATAAAAGATTCCAGAATTTTGTTCCAGTGTTTGGAAAAAATTATCAACAATAATATAAAGACCAATAACGAATTCAATCTTACAGATGCGCTTGAATGTATGATTGAAGGCGGAGAAAAATTCAAATGTTTTAAAGTGGAGAACTGGTTCGATTGTGGGAAGAAAGAAACATTGCTTCAATCGAATGCCATCCTGCTTCAAAAATTTGGGGGCTCTATTTCCGAGTCCAATAAATTTGAAAACACCATTTTCATTCCGCCGGTTAGTATTGCGGAAGGATGCGATATTAGAAATTCTATTATCGGCCCCCATGTTGCCATGGGTGAAAATACAATTGTTAATTATTCCATCGTAACCGCTTCTATTATCGGGTCTTTCTCAAAATTGTATGATGTTGTCCTCGATGATTCTCTCATTGGAAGCGATACAGAAATAAGAGGTGAAAAAAGGTCGCTAAATATTGGTGACAATACCGAAATTGATTTGGGGTCGTAAGTCAGCCAGGTAGCCAATCTGCCAATCGTAATATGTTTTCCAACCGCATTACTAAACTATTTAATGTTGAATACCCGATTATCCAGGCTGGTATGGTATGGACAAGCGGCTGGCGATTAGCCAGTGCCGTCAGCAATGCCGGGGGGCTTGGTATAATTGGTGCCGGAAGCATGGATCCTCATTTGCTCGACGAACATATTAAAAAATGTAAAGCGGCGACGAATAAACCTTTCGGTATAAATGTTCCATTATTATATTCTGGTGTTGAAAAACAAATTGAGGTGATTGTCAGCAACGGGGTTGAGATAGTTATAACTTCGGCAGGCAATCCCGCAACTTACACCCCCTTTTTGAAACAGCGGGGAAAGAAAGTGATTCATGTTGTCAGTAGTAGCCGGTTTGCAAAAAAAGCAGAATCCTCGGGCTGCGATGCAGTAATCGCCGAGGGCTTTGAGGCAGGCGGTCACAATGGAAGAGAAGAAACTACCACAATGGTGTTGTTACCACTGGTTTGCGAATCAGTGCAAATCCCGGTGATAGCAGCGGGTGGCATTGCTACCGGGAGGCAGATGTTGGCGGCTATGGTGCTGGGTGCCGAAGGTGTGCAAATTGGCAGCCGTTTTGCCGCGTCAGAAGAATCATCGTTGCATCCTGATTTTAAAAATGCAATAATTAATTCCAAAGAAGGCGATACCATCCTCACTCTAAAGGAGATCACCCCGGTTCGGCTTATTAAAAACGCTTTTTATAGTGAAATAATCGACGCCGAAAAAAACCGGGCTACCGTTGATGAGCTAAAAGCTTTGCTGGGCAGGGGCAGGGCCAAAAAAGGAATGTTTGAAGGGGATTTAAAAAACGGGGAACTTGAAATAGGCCAGGTGAGTGCGTCATTAAGGAAAATACTGCCGGCACAAGAAATTGTTGAACATATATGGTTGGAATTCAACGAAGCATTAAAAAAGCCACTGAAATAAAATCATATATTTGTTCGTTTAGAAGAAGATTATCCATTAATCCATAAAAAATGATTTTTTCCAAAGAAACGTTTGCCTTCAAAAGGGCTTGCCTGCTTGTCTTATTTTCCGTCGTATTTACTCTTCTTACCAGTAATGTTTTATATGCACAGATTCCGACAGACATTCCCGATCTGCCAATTGATCCAAATGCGTTAAAAAATGCTTCTCCATCTGAGCTGCAGGATTTTCTTAGGGATAATAATAATACACAGCAAAAACCGGGGGAAGATGTACATAGGGACCTCGATGTGCTAAAAAATAAAACCGTTATTGCAAAGGACAGCACCCAAAGGGACGACTTCAAGAAAAAGCTTTACAGCCCTGATGCTATATATGGTTCAGATCTTTTTAGAAGTAGTCAAATTATGGAATTGTCTCAACTATCAACACCACCTTTGGACTACCCGATAGGCGTTGGCGATCACATTGTAGTTTCACTTTGGGGCGGCGCCGATTTCGAAGAAAATTATGAAGTTGCACGCGATGGTTCAATCTTTCCGCAGGGTATAGGCAAAATAACTATACAGGGATTAACTTTCGATAATGCCCGTAAAATTGTTTACGAAAGGTTTAAAAAAGTAATACCTCCTTCCACAAATGTTTCTGTTACTTTAGGACAGCCCCGAAGCATCGTTGTTCAAACATCCGGTGAAGTTGAAAACCCCGGTCCCCAGGTTGTATCAGCATTTACTAATGCATTAAATGTAGTGGCGCTTGCCGGCGGCCTTACCAAATTTGGTAATATGCGGAACATCTTAATATCCCGCAATGGAAAAATTATTGATTCTATAGACGTGTATAAATATTTAACATCGGGCGATTATGGAAAACATTTATATCTTGAGAATAACGATTTTGTAATAGTGCCTTTTTATGATAAACAAGTACTTGCCTCCGGCCAGTTTAAAAGGCCGATGTATTACCAACTAAAAAAAGACGAGGGCATGATAGCGCTGCTAAAGTATACCGGTGGTTTTGCTACCGAGGCATATCAATCAGGCGGGGTAATTATAAGAAATGTGCACGAAAAGCAAACGATCAAGAATGTTAATTTCAATGCTATTGGTTTAAAAGCGAATGACGTAATTGTTGACGAACCATTATTTGATGGAGATGTTGTTGTGGTGAGTCCAATCAACGCTGGTTTTAATAATAAAGTAATTGTAAAGGGTGAGGTTGCTTATCCGAATGTTTATGAAATAAGAAAAGGTGATCGTTTGTTTGATGTAATTAACAGGGCTGGCGGTATTACACCGAATTCTTATGTTGACCGTGCTTATGTGTATAAAGGCGCAGGCGATTCAACTAATTTAAAGTCAGATAAAATTGTTGTCAGCCTTGCCGACTTCAATAAGAATATTAATAGCAGTTACAATATCCCGATTGAGCCTAACGATGTTATTGAAGTATTTAACAGGAACCAATTTTCTGACAAACAGTTTGTTAGCATAGAGGGTGAGGTTCGCAAACCGGGTAAATTTCAGAGGTTTGGTGGTATGTCTTTAAAGGACCTCTTATATTTTGCTAATGGATTAAAGCCTTCTGCGGAATTTGGACAAATTGTGGTATCGAGTATCGTAAATATTGACTCATCGCAGGAAGGAATTAGGCCCACCAAAACTGTTATAAAAACATACGCAATTAAAACGAATCTTGAACTGGATTCAGTAACAGAAAATGTGAAACTAAAACCTTATGACCAGGTTTTTGTGAGGAGAAATCCTACATTTCATTTGCAGGAAAATGTAAAGATTGAAGGCCGGGTAAAATACCCGGGAACCTATTCAAAACTTGATAACAACGAACGTCTCTCGTCCTTTATTGAAAGAGCTGGTGGGCTAAAAGAAAATTCTAATACAGATGGCGCAGTTTTATACAGGCTGCACGATAAAACAGTGGAAGGAAATCCTCTTGCTAAAAAGATTGAAACAACTTATATAAAAGATTCTTCCGGTAAAATTACTGACAGCATTGTTGCCGATCCTTCTGAACCAATAAGTATTGATCTGGACAAAGCTTTAAAAAATAAAGACTCCAAATATGATATGGTTTTAAGAGAAGGTGATATCATTTATATTCCGGAAATAAATCCAATCGTAACAATTAAAGGTGTTGTTCAATCGGAACTAAAAATTTATTTTGATAAAGAACATACCAAACTGGGATATTACATCGATAAAGCTGGAGGTTATGGTGTACGGCCATGGCGAAAAAGAATTTTTGTAACGTATGCTAACGGAAGAAGCAGGCGCACGCATAATTTCGGATTTTTTCATTTTTATCCTAAAGTGGAAGCCGGCAGTATTGTAGTAGTTCCTTCAAGGCCGGAAGGTAAAAACTTTGGAGAATTTGCTACTCAGGCCATTGTAACTTCTTTACCACTAATGTTGGTATATCTAATTACAAAGTTATAAATCACTGTTATGTCAACCCATGAATTAACCACGGCAATATATCAGCGGCTTAGAAAGGTGAGGGTAGCCGTCATTTCTGTTGCGGTGGTGGTGGCAATAGCGTTGATCTTATATGCGAAGCAGAAACCGGTTACTTATACTTCAAGAGCTTCCGTATTTCCATTAACCAGCGGTAATGATAATAATGCAAGTTCGTCAACCCTTAGTGCGTTATTAGGATCCGAAACGCCTAAGAGTTTTACAGAAGATGCTTCTATCAATATTATCGAGCTTGCCCAAAGCCGCACTACAAGGGAAGAAGTGGCAGCTATCCGCGATTCATCTATGGGCAATAAAATGATTGCTGAACAATTAGTAGACGATATTAATAATCATCGTGGCCTGTTTGAAGAAAAAGTAGAAATGCCACCCAATCAATATGCGCTTATAACCTGGGCCGGCGAAATTTTAAAAGATGGCCTTACAGCTACCGTAAATAAAAATAACATGCTGGTACTTTCTTATACTGGGCGCAGCCCTGAATTGGTAAGGACAATCAGTTATGGGTTTATCAATAAAATTTCCATGTTCTATATACAATTAAAACAGGAAAAGGCGAGGCGGGATTTTGAATTTGCAACAGGTAAAGTGGATTCGCTGAGGGCTGTAATGAATTCAAAAGATAATCAGTTGATAGAAATTGATAAAAGGACTTTGTTTACAAATACGAACAAACTTGAGTTTAGGGTGCCTACTGAAAACTTAATCGCTGATAAGCAAATGATCCGTCAGCAGTATGCGCAGGCAGTAGCTAACCAGCAAAATGCGGCGTATAAACTTCAAAAGGCGACACCGCTCATTAAGGTACTTGACAGGCCTGAACCACCCTATGACGTTGAAAATAAATCCGCAGTGTTATATGGCGTAATTGGGCTCTTTGCCGGATTCATGCTTACTTCATTATTTTTTGTAAGTGGTATTATATTAAAGTTTATGAAAGGCGAATTTAATAAGGCAATATTTGGATCGGGTGCCTCTAAAAATACTACGAATACGACCGGCAAAGCGGCATCCGTTTTATGATTTTCTAAACACCCATTTTCCCATTTCTTTAAAAGTTACTTTCTTGCCATAAAGTAAAATACCCGTGCGGTAAATTTTTGCAGCGAGCATGGTGGTCAAAATAAAGCCGGCAATCAAGGAAATCATTGATACTGCAATTTGCCATGCAGGAACGCTGCCAGAAGGTATGCGTGCCATCATAACAATCGGTGATGAAAATGGTATCATGCTTCCCCACACTGAAATGGGTGCGTCCGGTCTTCCAGCCGCAGTGGTCATAATTACGAATGATAAAATGATAGGCATTGTTATAGGAAGCATTAAGGATTGAGCCTCCTGTGGATCTTCGTTAACAACGCTGCCTACTGCCGCAAACAAAGCAGCATAAAAAAGATAACCACCTATAAAATAAAAAAGGAAGCATGGAATGATCAGGCCCCAGGGAGCAGCTTCTAAAAAAGTATTTTTAGCATTCATGAAATTTGCGGCAGCAGAATTACCGGCGCCGCTCGGCATAGAACTGCTAACGTCTTGCGCATGTTGCAACATATCGTGTGATATAAACGAAGACGCGATTGTAGTTAGGCCTATGATTAAAACAATCCATATTAATAATTGAGTAATACCCACGGCAGCGATGCCAATAATTTTCCCTGCCATTAATTGAAAGGGCTTTACAGAGCTTATAATAACTTCAGCAATACGATTCATCTTTTCTTCCATAACGCCACGCATTACAGCAGCCCCATAAATAAACAACGTTATATAAATTAATATGCCGCTACCATAGCCAATTGCAGCAGATAACCCTGAATTTGATCGTTGCGTCTTATCTCCCTGCTTTATAACGGTGCTGAATTTGTAAAGATCATCTTCATTTATTGCATTAATTGAATCCAATACTTTTTTATTAATATTATTTTCGAGAAATGCTTTATTTCGAATTGCGGCATTTATCTGGTCTTTTACTTTTTCTTCTGCGTCTACGCCTAACTGTTTGTTGGCGATGAGCGAAATGGAATCATGCGGAGAATTGTAATTCCCGGGAATAAATAAGAAAGCTGAATACCCCTTTTCTTTAAAGTTATCTGCATTAACACCTGTCGGAAATTCATAAGTAATTACTTTGTCACTTTGGAAACTACTTTTAAAAATGCCATTATTATCTTCTACCGCAATTTTTTGATGCTCTACACTCTTGATTCCGAAATAGGCTGATGCCACAATAAACCCGATAAAAAACAGGGGAAGTAATATGGTAGAGAGTATGAAAGTTTTATTTTTTACCCTCGTTAAATATTCCCGTTTAATAACCAACCATATTTTATTCATAGAAGAAAATAGTTTATAAGTTAATTGGTAAAAAGTTGCTTACACTTTTTCAAATTGCCTGGCCAGTTTTGTGTCTTCAACTTTCTTTATAAAAATATCATTGAGCGATGGCATTATTTCGTTAAATGAAATAATGCTTGATTTATTCGCCAGGAATTCCTGCAAAACATCTGTTGGATGATATGCTTCATTAATTTTTACAATCAGGTAATTATCTTTTGCATTAACTATTTCAAATATGTTGCTTTCAAAACGCGAAGGCAATTCGTTGAAACCTACTTTAAAGATATTTTCTTTGTGATCAATCTTTACCTGTTTTACACTTCCATCCAATATTTTTTTTCCTTTATTTACCAGCACAATTCTGTCGCAAATTTCTTCTACCTGTTCCATACGATGCGTGCTGAAAATAATGGTAGTGCCTTTTTGCGAGAGTTTATAAATTTCATCTTTTATTAAATTGCTGTTTACCGGATCAAGCCCACTAAAGGGTTCATCGAGAATTAAAAGCTTTGGCTCATGCAATACGGTTATAACAAATTGTAATTTTTGGCTCATCCCTTTACTTAAATCATCTACCTTTTTATTCCACCAGCTCTGCATTTCAAATTTTACAAACCATTCTTTAATTTTTTTCATGGCATCCTGGCGCTTCATTCCTTTGAGCATGGCAAGATATAAAGCTTGTTCGCCGATTTTCATTTTTTTATATAACCCTCTCTCTTCAGGCATGTAACCAATCAGCGGAATATCTTCAACAGGATCAAACTTTTTACCTTCAAATAAAATGTTTCCACTATCGGGATAGAATATCCCGGTTATCATTCTTAATAAAGTCGTTTTGCCTGCACCGTTAGGGCCGAGCAAACCGAATACACTTCCCTGTGGAATAGAAAAGCTTATATCGTCAACCGCTTTTTGAGTAGCATAATATTTCTTAAGATTTTGTAATTCCAGTATGTTCATTGTAAGTAAGTTAAAATAAATTTTTCTGAAATATTATTGAGGCATATAGTTTTTGAAATTCTGTAAATGTATAAAGAACATCTTCACGTTAAAAAATTATTTTATAAAAGGCACAGCAGTTAAGCATGCAACAAAATACCAGCAGCTTTAGCAACTCTCTCACCATCCATTGCAGCGCTAACAATTCCTCCCGCATAGCCAGCACCTTCACCACATGGGAAAAGATTTTTTATTTGAGGATGATGTAAAAATTCAGGGTCGCGTGGTATGCGTACCGGTGAAGATGTTCGGCTTTCAGTGGCAACTAACACTGCTTCGTTGGTAAAATATCCGGAGCTGCCATTTCGTGCTGGCATTTTTTTTCCGAAAGATTGTAATGCTTTTTTTAAACGGTTACTTATAAAGCCGGGCAATATTTCGGTTAATTGGGCCGATTGAATACCCGGTATGTAAGAGCATTTAGGCAGAGTAGATGAGTTTTTATTTTCGGTAAAATCGACTAGTCGTTGTGCAGGCGCAATAAATTTTCCGCCGCCTGCATCGAAAGCTTTTTGCTCAACTAGTTTTTGAAATTCCATCATTATTAAAGGCGAATCCCTGTGTTGGGCCAACTGTAAGTTGGTGCCTGATTTAATTACATCCTCAATTTCTACCTGTACCACTAACCCGCTATTGGCATAGGGGTTATTTCTTTTGGAAGGGCTCCACCCGTTAACCACCAGTTCATTTTTGTTAGTAGATGCCGGTGCAATAATTCCACCAGGGCACATGCAAAAAGAAAATACGCCGCGGCCATCTATTTGTTCTACAAGGCTGTAGGATGCAGGTGGTAAAATTATCCAATCATTATTTTCGGATGAGACATAAACTCCGCTGTTTCCATATTGAATATTATTAATTAATTCCTGCGGGTGTTCCACTCGTACACCTAAGGCAAAAGGCTTTGCATTAATCAAGATTTTTTTGGCATGTAACAAATGAAAAATATCGCGTGCTGAATGGCCGGTTGCGAGTATAAACGAATCTGCCTCATAGAAATCACCATCTTCTGTTTGTACTGCTTTTAGTGAATCATTTTCTATTTTAAAATCTATAATCTTTTTATTGAAATGAAATTCACCTCCGCATTCTAATATGCGTTTACGCATGGCAGTTATAATAAGCGGCAGTTTGTTTGTTCCAATATGAGGATGCGCTTCGATATAATATATTTTCTTCCGCTCCAAAATGAACAAACAAATTTAATATGCGATCAATATTTCCACGTTTTGTACTTCTTGTATATAGTTTTCCGTCGCTGTAAGTTCCGGCACCGCCTTCTCCAAAACAATAATTGCTGTTTGGATTTATAATTCCTTTTTTGTTTAATAAAGCAAGATCCCGCCTTCGCTCTTTTACATCTTTTCCTCTCTCAATTATTATCGGCTTAATTCCAATTTCAATCAATTGTAACGCGGCAAATAATCCTGCCGGCCCTGCACCGACAATAACAATTTTATGTTTCGATAAGGTTACATCCTTAAATTCAAATTTGGGAATTGCTATTCGAATAAATGGTTCATTAATGAATGCGTTTACAGTTACATTTATCCAAACTGTTTTGCCTCTTGCATCTATAGATTTTTTTAAGATAGAATAGCCGGTAATCTCTTTAATTTTTGATCCTGAAAATTTAGCTATAGCGTGTAATATTTGCTGCGAATTTGCAGCTTCCTGCGGAAGTAATTTTAAAGATATTTTTTGTTGCATAAAAAGATCAGGTATTCATCCTGAAAGCTTTTAAAACATCTATGGATAGTGTGTTCTAACGCAGTAGTTAAAACGGAAGATCATCTATTGCATCTTGTGATGAAGAAGTAAAAGTATCCAAGGGTTCAAGATGATCATCATCAGATGAAGCTTCTTTGCCAGCCTGTAAAATCTGTTCAATACGCCAGGCATCAAGATTGCTGAAATAAGATGTCCGTCCGTCCTTTTCCCACTTAGTTCCTTTAATATTAAAATACACTTTTATTTCATCGCCCGCATTTACACGGTCAACAATATTTGTACGATCCTGAACGCATTGAAATTTAATATAATTGACTATTGTTTTTCCATTTATTTCTTCAGATTTTTCAACGACGAATTCGCGTACTTTAAAAGTTTCGCTGCGTTGCACTATTGCAAATTTTTCTAAAAGCTTTCCCGTTAATTCATAACTCATTTTAATCTTTTTTAGTTTTTAAAGATATAGTCATTTATTGAAAAAGCTGTTCAAATTTATTAATCTGCAAAAAATCTTTTGCACATCTTTTTTTAGCCGGAAATATTTTTTTTAAATTTAAAAAAAAGGAAAAAAAATTAATAACTGACTCAAAAAAAATAACTTTTTTCCTGTAAGTCAATGTGGGCTTATCTATAAAATCGGGCAATTATTTTTTTTTGAAATGCTTAAGTTTTTTTTTAACGCAATACTGTTTTTGTGAGCATAAAAACAAAGAATAAAAAATTTTTTTTTCAACAAATTATTTTGATATTCGCTGTCTGCTCAGAAAATATTTATGAAATTTTTTTTATAGATTTTCTTAGTGATCCCCGAAAAAACAAGGAATATTACTAAATAAATAAACGGCTTACGGAAAAATGGATAAGGCTTGCGAAACAGTTTGGCATAATTGTCTCAATATTATAAAGGATATAGTGGAGTGGCAACATTACAAAACCTGGTTCGAGCCAATAACTCCGGTTCTGCTAAAGAATAATATTTTAACGATTCAGGTACCAAGTCAGTTTTTTTATGAGTATATTGAAGAACATTATGTAAATCTTCTTGCTAAAACATTGAAGCGTGAATTAGGTAAAGATGCAAGACTTGAATATAGAATAATGGTTGATAGTGGGAACGGTAATAATTTGCCTTTAATGATGGATGTGCCAGGGCAAGGTTACAAATCATATTCAAATAACGAAATGGACTTTCCTTTAGTAATAAATAATCCGGTTAAAAATCCTTTTGTAATTCCGGGTCTTAAAAAAATGCAAATAGATGCACAGTTAAATCCTGTGTATGTGTTTGATGCATTTATAGAAGGCGATTGCAATAGGGTGGCAAGACGTGCGGGAAAAACTGTTGCAGAAAAACCCGGTTCAACTTCATTTAATCCTTTGGTAATTTATGGCGGTGTAGGACTGGGGAAGACGCACCTTGCCCAGGCTATAGGAAACGAGGTTAAAAGATTAAACAACAACAAGGTTGTTTTATATGTAAGCTCTGAGAAATTTATTAACCAGTTTGTTGACCACAGTCGCAATAATGCTATAAATGATTTTATACATTTTTACCAATTAATAGATGTGTTGATAATTGATGATGTGCAATTTTTTAATCGTGCCGAAAAATCACAGGATGCTTTCTTCGCCATTTTCAATCATTTGCATCAAAGCGGGAAACAATTAATTCTTACTTCAGATAAACCCCCCAAAGATTTAGAAGGTGTTCAGGAAAGATTACTAAGCCGGTTTCGCTGGGGTCTCAGTGCCGATCTACAAATTCCTGACTATGATACCAAGATTGAAATTCTCGAAAGAAAGATGAAGAATGATGGATTGGATATGCCAAAAGAAGTTGTAAAATATATTGCTTATAATATCCAAAATAATATTCGTGAACTGGAAGGAGCTTTAATTTCCCTGTTGGCACAATCTTCGCTTAATAAACGTGAAATTGATCTTGAATTAGCCAAAAAAGTGTTGAGAAATTTTATCAAATCATCATCAAAGGAAATAACAATAGATACTATTCAGAAAATGGTATGCGATTATTTTGATGTGCCTTATGAAAAGTTGCT
The DNA here is from genome assembly GCA_963792025.1 of uncultured Chitinophagaceae bacterium. Classification (GTDB taxonomy): domain Bacteria; phylum Bacteroidota; class Bacteroidia; order Chitinophagales; family Chitinophagaceae; genus Ginsengibacter. Next base: position 170,371 of record CAWBUS010000004.1, read on the forward strand.
GCAGAAAACGCGTAAAAGGGAAATTGTTCAGGCAAGGCAAATTTCCATGTTTCTTGCCAAGGCCTTCACGAAAAATTCTTTAAAAACTATCGGCGAACATTTTGGAGGCAGGGATCATACTACAGTTATTCATAGTTGTCAAACGGTTAAAGATCTTATGGACACGGACACTTTATTTAAAGAAAGTGTAATTGAACTTCAGCAAAAAGTACAACTTGCTGCTATGTAATTTCCAACAATTTTATAGGGTATTCTCATTAATTATTTATTTTAAATTTTGAATTGCAAACGTTACTTTTGCAGCCCTTATAATATAAAAGGAGAGGTGCCTGAGTGGCCGAAAGGAACGGTTTGCTAAATCGTCGTACGGGTTAAACTGTACCGTGGGTTCGAATCCCACCCTCTCCGCTCAACCGGGCATTGAATATTGTAAGGTGAAAGTTTTTCGGGGCGTAGCGTAGCCCGGTTATCGCGCCACATTTGGGATGTGGAGGTCGCAAGTTCGAATCTTGCCGCCCCGACTAAGTTGATTTCTTTCAAAATTAAAAGCTCGTAAAACTCAGTGTTTACGGGCTTTTTTCATTTTTAGCCTGCCAGATTATATCAAAGATGTCAATTTCTGGGCGGTCAATTTCTTGATAAAATTGACTTAATGCTAATCAGCAGCGATCACCGAACTAGCAAGACAATTTTTCAGTTAACCCTTATATATGAAAGGCTAGTAATCGAAACGAAGTATAATGGTAATGTTTATAAGGCTTTAGAAGAAATTTTAGCTTACAATTTAGCGGCTGGAAATTTGCGCAGTCGGCCCCTCTTAACATAATAAGCCCTCACTTTAATCGAATTTTTTTCCTTTTGTATACCAGAAATCTTTGTAGGAAATGCCGATTGTAAAGCTTGCATAATTCTCTTTTACAGGAGTGTATTGTGAGCCTCGTACTCCATATTCAAAGGCAAGATGATAACTCATTGTACTTCTTTTGCTGTTTATCCCAGCGCCCAAAGTAAAGCCTTTGTCATTAACCTGCTGATTGTTGATTTGCAAATAAGAATCATTATAAAAAACGCCGGCCTGGAGATTTAAAATTTCATACCTGGCGCCGAGGTATTCTTTCTGTTTAGAATATTCCACGCCTGCAGAATATCTGTTGCTATTTATTAACCTGTAGTTAGGCCCACTTTGATTTAGCGGCGTCCAGTTTTGGAATCGATAATCCGCCAAAAAAGTTAATTTATTGTCTTTTACTATGGTAATTCCAAAACCAGTATTAGTTGGCAAGGTAAAAATTGTATTGCTGATTGTTTTATTAGATAAAGTGTCACCTCTTCCATCCTTGATAAGCGCAGTGTATTCTGCACTTAGAGGCGTTTCAGGTGCGTAGGTAAAACCAAGATTTACATTCCATTTTTTGGAGAGTTTTACATGGTATTGCAACCCGTAATCAAGGTATAGATCTCGTATATAAATATTTTTTTTGGTATAAATATTGGATGCAGCATCGGAAGAAAATAGAGAATCTTGCTGTAATAAAGAGCCACCAAGATAAGAGGCATTAAAACCCAAAGACAAATTCTTCGTTATTTTAAAGCCACTTGCAAAGAAAAATCGATTTACGCCTCCGCTTCCATCATAATCAACAGGCACAGTTAAATTTGAACCCTGTAGATTTTGATTTCCAGAAAATGAATAGTTACTGGTACTATATGGCATTAGCCCGGCGGCTGCCCCCCACCATTTATTTATTCTAATACCCAAAGACATTTTTTCAACACTAAAATCCTGGGCTGATAATCCCGGTGTTACCCCGGTTCCTGAATATTTTACAAATTTTCCGCGGCCTGAAAGCTCAACAAGGAATAGCTGATTGGTAAGGCTACTTAAAGAGGCTGGATTATTGATCGTAACGAAACTATTGTTACTATAGGCTATACCAGTATTTGCCATACCCGAGGTACGGTTAAAATAAGATTGTTCCAGGTCACCGATTCCAATAATTGAATAGGGAGAAGTTACATTTTGAGCGTACACTCCTAAACAACCGAAAAATGTGAACGAAAGTATAGTAAGACGTGATCTTTTACGAAAAGTACTATAGGTTACTGGAAACATAATAAACTTTTAATTGTAATGCACCTGCTGAATTATTCTTATCTCCGATAACAAGCCGGTTGAAAGTTGTTGTTGACGCAGGTGAAGGTGGTATAAGTAACAACCCATTTTGATTGGCATAGTTAATACCAATTTGCTGCTGAAGATAAGAAGTTACATCATACACATAAGTTGTATTAGAATTATACAGGGGATCAATTACAAGATTGCCGGTTTGATATCCGTTTGATGTTGAGGACACCAAAGGCGAACCAAGATTGTTTTGCTGATCCGTTGTATATGCATAGAGTTGTGGAGGTAATGGAGTAAAACCTGTATAGGTTTGATTCACCGGTGTAATGATCAATTCTGCTTTTATAATTTTTAAATAGTCAGTTCGTAACAATAAACTTTGAATCGTTGGAAATTTTATCTTAGGTATAAATCCTGTTATATATTGTAAATAGGAACTTCCATTGGTATTTATGGAACTTATTTCCTTGTCAGCACCGCCAAAAGCTGACAAAGGCGTGCCGGACCTGTCAGAAAGAACCTGGTTGAATTGTTTGTTATCCCCATTGTAATACTTGAAATCAAGCACTTTGGGAGTTGTAAAAAGTCCGTTTACATGATAGTAAAGCCTCATGGTTACGGTATCATTAAATCCATAAATAGCGTGCATTCTATTAGCAGTGGGGGTGATCTTAAGCCCTTTAAAATAATTTAAAAAACTGGTGGTATTTTGTATCGTATAATCGCCGGAGTTATAGAGGTTAAATAATTCATTTCCCTTGGTATCAGATAACCTGATAAAAACACTATCGGTTATGTGAGGATAAATCAAAGTTGTCGATGTCCCTAACGGCGTTGGGTCAACAGGAAAATTTGTATTATTATAGAATGAGGTTTGGTATAATGGGAAATTTATTGAATTTGTTAACTGGTAAACGGAAAGTTGTGAACTTAGCGTTGTATCACCATAATATGTCTTATTGGGTCTCAAAATTAAAACCAACGAATCATAAACTGATTTTGTATCGAGGGTTGCAAGCGCAGGTGGGGATAATTCAACGAACGAACTTGCCGTGATTTTTCCAAAATTATTATCGGCATAGCCACCGGCCAATACTGTGGCTGAACCAGAGGTACTAACAGAATCCCTGTACACAGTTGAAAGATTAGCAGAAAGGGTATCGACCAACACTATATTCGTATAGGTGTCGTTTACATAAGCCTGACCAAATTGAATTTGAGGTTTGTCGCATGCTGAAAAAATAAACGCCGGAAGTATTAATATTTGAGCCCAGTATTTAAAATAATCAATACTAATTTTTTTCATGCTTAAAATTAAAGGTTGCAATATTATAGTTTGCATTGTTAGCATTTTGTTACTATGGCTTAACATTACATTGTTATCTGCAAAAACATTTAATTTATCTGTTAATGTGTTTTATTAATGTATAAAAAAAGTAATAAACGTTTTTCAAAATTGTTTTGCAGAAGAAAATAAAGAGTTTGTCGATAAAACAATATTGCAAAGCCATTTTAACGATTTGTGCGATGGGCGTAAGATTACATTCGCAAAAAATAATTTTTTAAAGATGAAAACATTCATGCCATTACTATTTGCTGGTCTTATTTTTACTACGATTGTCTCGTGCCATAAATCAACTACCACCACTATTACAGGAAACTGGGTGGCTAAAGGCGAATTTAATGGCATTGTGCGAAGCGAAGCAGTTTCTTTTGTAATTAGCGATACAGCATATGTTGGCACCGGCTACGACGGTAATAATAGATTATCCGATATTTGGGCTTATAACGCTGACGGAGATTCCTGGTATCAAAAAGCGGACATGCCGGGCACTCCACGAAATTCGGCTGTGGCATTTGCTGCTGCAGGAAAAGGATATATAACTACAGGTTATGACGGTGTTAATATGTTAAACGATACCTGGGAATTTAATCCGATTGCCAATACATGGACAAAAAGGGCAGATTTTGCGGGTTCACCAAGATATGATGCAGTTGCTTTTGGTCTTGGGGATAAAGGTTACGTAGGAACCGGCTTTGATGGTACTTACTTAAAGGATTTTTATCAATATGATCCATCATCTGATACATGGACTTTGAATATTGGGTATGGTGGAAATAAGCGCAAACAAGCCGTAGCATTTGTTTATCAAAATAAAGCGTATGTAGCCACGGGTGTAAATAATGGCAGTTACCAAAGCGATTTCTGGTCTTATGACCCAGCGGCTTCCAAATGGTCTCAATTGCGTAACACGGCAAATACAAACAGTACAGAAACTTATGATGATGCTTACGGCCCGATAGACAGGGCTAATGCGGTATCATTTATTATTGGGGATAAAGCCTATTTAACTACGGGTGAAAACCCTTCACTGTTGGCCTCAACATGGGAATATGATTTTTCCACAGACCTGTGGGTTGTTAAACAAGACTTTGAGCGCCCCGCAAGAACCGGAGCAGTAGGATTTAGCGTAACAAAAGGAGGGTACGTCATGACAGGGTTAAGCAGCACGTTATCATACGATGATGTCAATCAATTTTTCCCCGATCAGGCATATAACGCAAATGACTAAGAAGTCTTATATATTTCTTTCCGCTTCATTATTGATTGCCATTGTGATAATTGGTTTTTCCGCCAAACAGGGTAATAGCGACCGTAAGAATATGCTATTAGTAGAATCAGTTATTTTCGAAGTTCCGGAAGGCTGGGGATATAATATTCTGGTAGATCATAAAATCTTTATTCACCAGCAAACTATACCCGCAATCCAAGGTAATAAGGCTTTTGCAAGTGAAATAGATGCAGAGAAAATCTCCAACCTTATCGTTCACAAAATTACCAGTAAGCAGTTGCCTTCTGTCACAAAAAGGGAGCTGGATTCTTTGCAAATAATTTATTAACCTACGAGTTAAGCTCGATAAGATTAAAAAAGTCTGGTTTAAAAATATTCCCTATAGGAACCATGAATTTTCCAATCGAGATCTCGTTCTTGGAAATAGTATCAATATGATTCAGGGATACTATGTATGATCTGTGAACTCTTATGAATTTATCGGCTGGCAATTTTGTTTCAAATGCATTGAGGCTTTTTAGTGTAACGACGGGGTTACTTTTTCCGTTAAGATATATTTGAATATAATCCTTCATTCCCTTGCAAAAGAGAATATCATCAAATTTGATCTTCACAATTTTATACTCAGACTTTATAAAAACAAAATCCTGTTTTGGTAGAGTTGAAGCTTTTAACATATAAGCCGGGTTATAATTTTAGTATTTTTTGCTTAACGCAAAGTAAAGGGAAAATTCCTTCCCAATTGTATAGTCGCCCAAATATTATCGACAAATTAGCGCTTTTTGCAGACTAAATAATTTTAGCATTTCAGTATGGCCCCTTGCAAATTCTCCCGAATTGTGGGTGGAAAACCATAAAAAAGCAACTAAGTAATTGAACTTTATTTTTTAATTGGGAACGATTTCTCTGCTAAAATAATTGGACGTAAACGACGTTTCAATACGTACGCTTCTATTTTTTTCAAAATGAACGAGTTCATCGCGTAGTCCAAAATTCAATATGCAAAAACATTATCTATTTATTTTAATTACCCTTTGTTTTTGCATAGTCTGTTCAAAAGCCTCAACAGCACAGGATTGCCCTCTTTTAAATGCAGGTTTCGTAACTTATGAATCCCGTTGTGCAGCAACCGGTGCCATAAAGGTCTTCGCAACGGGCGGATCGGGAAGTTACAAATACAAAACGACCGGACCTGTTAATACAAATTTTACAAATATCGACAGTATTACTGGCTTGTCGGCAGGCGCCTACACTGTTACAGTAAACGATATTGTTACTAATTGCACCTTCACCCAAACGGGAGTAGTTGTTACCGGCTCTTACCAGGATCCGCGGTTTACTTTAACTGGCGTTGATGTTAATTGCGATAACGGGAATAATGGAAGTATTACTGCTGATAGCTTAACTAATGGACGGTCGCCATTTTTATATACAATCGTTGCCCCGTCGCCGATGGGTGTTGGAACTTCTAATTCTTCTGGTGCATTTACTAATTTAATAGCAGGTACTTATAGCATTCAGCTTACTGATTCTTGCGGCGGGATACAGACCAGGCAAGTCACTATTAACAATTATTCGTGGAGTATCGATGCTGACGTATTCGATAAAATATCCTGTGATTCCGCAAGTGGTTATATCGAGGTTTCAGATAGCAAGGGTAGAGTAAGTACTATCGGAGGAATACCTGGCTTTACTTATGGAATTGTCCGCCAAACTGGAGACACCATTTGGTCGAGCTCTCCATATATTGCATTTGAACTTTTGGGTTCGTCTTCTTTCCAGGTGGTTGCCAAAGATTTGTGTGGTACTATAAAAAAGCTTGGCTCATCAGTTGTGTTGATCGCAAATGTGGATAACTTAGTGGCAATTACTAATCAAAAATGCAGTTCATTTGATGTTTCACTAACGGGCATTACTAATTTTTTTAATGGTTATTTTTGCCTCTACGATTCTTCTGGAACCCAACTGCAGTGCGATTCAACCGGCCAATTTACCAATTTACCTTATGGTAGTTATTGTATTAAAGCTCATGATAATTGCAGTGATACTATAATAACCCGATGTTTCAGCGCCACGCGGCCTGTTTTATCAGTTGGCGCCAATGTCTTAATAACTAATAAGATTTGCCAGTCATTCACCGCGAGTATAACGGGTCAAAGCCACTTAACTAATCCGCAATATTGTTTATATGACTCTACCGATGTTTTAATTACTTGTAACATAACAGGTATTTTTGACAGCCTTTCGTATGGAAATTATTGTATTAAAACAAAGGACGGCTGCGTTGATACAACTATTACAAGGTGTTTTACGGCACTTCGTCCTGTTCCGATAGTCGATTCTATAATTCCTGATTATGGCAACTGCACCAATTTTGGGCTTCATATCAATGGAGATAGCCTTACTAATCCAAATTATTGCCTCTATGATAGTATTGGAAACCTGATAAAATGTGATTCAACAGGTATCTTCGATAGTATTCCTTTGGGAAATTATTGCATCCATATTCATGATGCGTGCCTCGATACAACAATTATAAAATGCTTCACCATTGGACCACCCGTTATTGTAAACGATTTAAACGTTTCTATTTCAAACAAGGACTGCTCGTCATTTACAGCGACTGCTTCAAGTATCAATTTGCGGAATCCGTATTATTGTTTATATGATTCGGCCAATGTTTTAATAAGTTGCGATTCTTCGGGAGTGTTCAATAATTTACCCTATGGCAGCTATTGCATAAAAGGAAGTGTTAGTTGCCCGGACACCGCTTTTACGTATTGTTTTAGTGCAACTAAACCGGTTCCCTCGGTTAACTCAAGCGTTAGTTTTAATAACTACACGTGCACTATGTTTACGGCAAAAATTACGGGACAACATAATCTTACCAACCCGCAATATTGTATTTACGACAGTAACGATGTTCAAATAAGTTGCAATACTTCAGGCATCTTTAATAACCTTTTGTATGGTTCTTATTGTATTAAGATTGTTGATTCATGTTATGACACAACTATTACCAGGTGTTTTACCAAATCATTCTCTCCGGTTAGTCTTTCAGTGAACGCAAATAAATCCTGTTCTTATGGCTACTCGAAATTTAATGTGTCAATAAATGGCGGAGGATTTCCAGTTGATATTAAAATTTACAGCCCGGACAGTTCTTTATTTTTTGAGAAGAATTACAACAACACTAATTTTAATATCGATAGTATTCCAGGGCCAGCCGGTTCAGTTTATAAAATAGTCGCCACCGATAATTGTGGAAATTCAGATTCAACTACTGTTTCATCTTTAATAAGTTATTTAACTCATGTGCCCACAGTAACAGCAAAGTGCCCTGGCGGCAACTGGCCTAATGGGTCAGGTGATATCGTAGCAGCTGCATCCACCAACATGGGTTCTCTATCCGTAAAAGTTATCAAAAAGAATAATGTTTCTCTATCGCCTTCTTTAACGCCTGACATTGTCTCGGGCAGCAACTACACTTTTCAAGATCTTGGGCCAGCAACCTATATTGTCAGTTATAAAGCAAATGATGGCTGTGGTGTGACCTATTATGATACAGTGATAATTGCTTCGTACGCATTTCCGGATTTAAGCCGTTCTTCGGCTTATCAGTGCAACGTTGGCGGTTTTAGTGTAGGCGCCGTGGTTTCAAATGGTGCAGGACCATTTACATACGAAATTATCGGCAGTACTCCGGCAACTCCCTCAATACTTGCTGGTCCGCAATCAAATCCCTTGTTTAATATTGATAACGGAACCAACTATTCATTGATAAGGTTAAGAGCGCTCGATGCTTGCGGAAATGCGTCTTTGGCCGACGCCAGCATTTTGCCCCTGGCAACTGACGAAATTGTTGCGACATCTAATTGTTTAATACAACCTACAAAACTTTATGTCGACAGTATTTATAATTCTACTTATTCCTGGTATAAAAAAACAAATATTACAGATACAGACAGCACATTGATAGGTACAGGTTCCAGTTATTATATCCCATCGGTTTTACCAGCTGACACGGGCATTTACATTTGCCATATTGAAGTAAACAGTGGTTGTTTAAAGAGGACTTATATCTATGATCTTGATGGTGGTTGCTATACCGTACTTCCGGTAACACTACTGAGCTTTAAGGGAAAATATGATGCTGATAAAATACTATTAAACTGGCAGGTTAGTAATGAAGAGCTTACCAAAAAGTATATAGTAGAACGGAAGAATAGTTACAACCAATTTACAGAAATCGGATATGAATATGCAAAAGGAAATTCGTCGAATATTTCAGCACATAGCTTTGTAGACAAAAAGCCCGATGCTGAAAAAAACTTTTACAGGCTTAAACTTATCAGGAACGACAATACTTTTTCGTACAGTGACATTATTTTGTTAACCCGTCAACAATCAAATTTACAGGTAACTGTTTATCCAAATCCTGTAAAAGATTTATTGAATATTGAATTTAAAAACGGCAATAACCGCACCTACAAAATATCGATGTATAACTCTGTTAACCAGTTAATGAAGCAAACCACTTTCATAACAGACGTTAATAATCAATTGCAAATAAACAGAACTAAGGCTATGAGTCCGGGTTTGTATATTCTGCAAATTATTGATGAAACTAACAATGAGCAGTACACGCAGAAAGTTATTATCAGGTAATGCTTATTATTAGAGATTTCAACTGATTCCTGCGAGTTCTAAACTTTTCTTTTTTAATTTTCTCAGTTCCATGTCTTCAATAATGGGATCAGGCGTTAATATAACAGAAGTATTATTTTCTTTCCACCAGTTATTTTCAGTGAGGTGTTTGAAGTTTATTACCCCAATTAAATATTTTCTTTTTTCCTGGGCGTGCCATTCTTCTATCCACTCAAATTTTTCGCGTGGTATTAAATTCCATTCATCAAAACTTACATAAATGCGCACATAAAAATCATTGGTTAGTTGATTAGGTGTATGATGATACAGTTTTTTGTATTCGTATTTATAATCGTACCGGAGCGCTGAGATATCACTTAATACCGCAGAAGCAGTAGGAAAGCTTCCGGCGCCTTTGCCATAAAAAAATTGTTTATCGGCAAACGAACTTTCAATAACAACACCGTTATATTCATTTTTTACGAACGATAAATGATCATCTTGTTTCACGAATTGAGGAAAAACAAAGGCCGCTATTTTTCCATCTGCCAATTTTTTCGCCTGCGCCACGAGCCTTATTTCATAATTTTTTTCTCTGCCAACATTCGCATCATTTTCATTTATGTTTTGTATTCCGGTAAATAAAATGTCGTCAGTAGTTGTAACTATGCCATAAGCATGGCATAGTAATATCACCCATTTATGAACAGCATCCCAGCCTTCAACATCCAGTGTTGGGTTGGCTTCTGCAAAACCTAATTGCTGCGCCTGTAACAAAGCCGTTTTAAAATCAAGCTTGTCCTCAAACATTTTGGTGAGAATATAGTTAGTCGATCCATTTACTATTGCACGCATGGAATGCAAAAGATCATTGTCGTAATATTCCTCGAGATTACGTATAACCGGAATAGATGCACAGGCAGAAGACTCACAAAGAAACGGCATCCCGGTGTCTTGCTGAAGTTGCAATATCTGTGGCAAATGTTCGGCAATCATTTTTTTACTGGCGCTCACTACGGCTTTTCCATTCGTTAATGCTTTCGAAACTATTTCAAATGCGGCATCGGATTCGTTAATAACTTCTACTATCACGTTTATAGTTTCATCATTCAATAACTCATCTCTGTCAATGGTAAATAATTCAGCCGGCGCATTTCTTTTTTTTCCTGGATCTTTAATACACACCTTCTTAATAGTGGCGTTTAAAGAAGAAGTTTGATGCAATACTTTATACAAACCTTCGCCTACTACCCCAAATCCAAATAGACCGATGGTTAATCTACGGTGTGCTGTCATAGTTATGTTATTAAATCAGAATTTTAGATTGTTTTGTTTTCGTTATAAAACCAGTGATGATCTTTTGAATTTGTTCTGCTTCCAACAGAAAGCCATCGTGACCATACAAAGAATTAATAGACATAAATTTTCCGTTACGAACGTTTTTTGCAATAAACTGCTGTTCGTTTAAAGGAAAAAGAATATCAGTTCTAATACCTATTGCCAATGTTTTTGCTTTAATTTCATGCAAAGCGATTTCAACGCTTCCCCGTCCGCGGCCAACATTGTGGGAGTCCATCCCTTTACTCAAAAAATAGTAGCTGAATGCATTAAATCTTCGCGCCAGTTTTTCTCCCTGGTATTTTTGATACGATTCGCTTTTGAAGTTGTCAATTCTTTCATTTTCATTTTCACTTTGGCTGGCATGGTAGGTATCATAGTGGCGGTAAGAAATTAATGCAACACTTCTTGCAGCCTTCATTCCTTCCATGCCTGCATGTTCGTTTTTGTGCTGCCATGTTTCATCTGCGTCTATGCACATCCGTTGCGATGCATTAAAGGCAACACCCCAGGCCGAGTGTATGTGCATTGGTAGCAACCGGAAAAATAAATTCAAACAGATCGGGTTCCTCAATCGCCCATTCTAATAATTGTTGGCCACCCATAGAACCACCAATGCCTATTTTTATTTTTTTTATTCCTAAATAATCTTTTAAAGGGCGATAAGAACGAACCATATCACGCGGAGTAAAAAATGGAAAATCGTGATAGAAGGGTTTGCCGGTTTCGTTATTTATATCGAGTGGCCCGATACTTCCATAACAACTACCCGGCATATTTACACAAACAATAAAATAATTTTCAGGATCAAATAATTTTCCTTCACCCACGAGTCCGGGCCACCATTCGGCAGTGTTGCTGTTTGCTGTAAGTGCATGAAAGATCCAAACAACATTATCTTTTGCAGCGTTGAGCACACCATAAGTAGTATATGCTAAATGATATCCCTGTAATATATTTCCCGATTCCAATGTGAAGGGTTGATCGGATTTGTAGATACTATATGACAAAATAATATGTTCAGCTATTTTAAAAAAATGCAAATGTATACCGACATAAAATAAAATCATTAAATAATATTTTATGCCGGTATAAGCAATTGCCAGCCAGGAATTTATCCTACTAATTCTTTTGAGAAAACTTTATTAAAAGCCTGTTGAAGATCGGCTTTAATGTCGTCAATATGTTCAATGCCAACACTAATGCGTACCTGGTTCGGCTGAACACCGGCGGCTTTTTGTGCAGCTTCATCCAGTTGTTCATGGGTTGTTGAAGCAGGATGTATCGCTAATGTTTTTGCATCTCCCACATTGGCCAGATGGCTCACGAGTTTTAATGAATCAATAAATTTGCTGGCATTTTCCTTTCCTCCTTTAACTCCAAAATTTAAAATACCGCCAAATCCATTATTAAGATATTCTTTTGCCAAAGTATTGTAAGGGCTGCTCTTTAATCCCGGATACTCCACAAATTCAACCGATTCATGTTTCTCAAGCCATTGCGCCAATTCCAATGCATTATCAACATGGCGCTGCACACGAAGAGACAATGTTTCTAATCCCTGCAATAACAAAAATGAATTAAATGGACTTTGTGACGGTCCAAAATCCCGAAGCCCTTCTACTCTTGCACGTATCGCAAAGGCTATATTAGGCAAGCCAAGCGGATTGCCTTCTCCAAATACATCCCAGAATTTTAACCCGTGATATCCTTCTGAAGGTTCAGTAAATTGAGGAAATTTTCCATTTGCCCAATTATAATTTCCTCCATCTACGATTACACCGCCAATAGAAGTTCCATGGCCGCCGATCCATTTAGTTGCTGATTCAACAACCACGTTTGCGCCGTGTTCAATCGGGCGAAACAAATAACCCGCCGCCCCAAAAGTATTATCGACTATTAAAGGCAGGTCATATTCTTTAGCCAGGTCTGCAAACTTTTTAAAGTCAGGAATATTCAACCGTGGATTACCGATAGTTTCCAGATAAATGGCTTTGGTATTTTTATCTATATGCTTTACAAAGCTTTCAACATCGTCGCCATCAGCGAATCGTGCCTCTATTCCCAGGCGTTTAAAAGAAACTTTAAATTGGTTAAAAGTTCCGCCATATAAGAAAGTAGTCGAAACAAAATTATCGCCCGATTGCATAATGTTGTTCAGTGCTAAAAACTGGGCTGCCTGTCCTGAAGACGTTGCCAGTGCTGCAACACCGCCTTCTAAAGCCGCCATACGTTGTTCAAAAACATCCGTAGTCGGATTCATTATTCTTGTATATATATTTCCAAATTCTTTTAGCCCGAATAAATTCGCTGCATGCTCGGAATTATTAAAAACATAAGACGTGGTTTGATAAATAGGAACTGCTCTTGAATTAGTTGAAGGGTCAGCTTGTTGTCCCGCATGAAGCTGCAGTGTTTCAAAATGTAAATTGCTCATAACTTTTGTTTTAAAATGAATAATTAAGAATGTTTTCCTGAGGATAAAAGGCAAAGCCCCGAAAGGTAATATAAATTGAATGATGCCTTACGGCATACAACGTCCGCACATAATCATATTTGTGGGTACAAGAGCTTGAAAAATTATGGTAGTAGGATTCGCCATTTTAATTACCCCACAAATATAGTAGGGTTTTAGTCATATAATCAAATCTTTTTTAAAATTAATGCTACTTTAATTAAAGGGCATAAAATTAATAATATAATAATTGTATGATATAAAAAATCCCTTTACAATTTGTTAATGATTTAGTCTCATAAAGGTTATACTACAAATGTTTCTTTGCAAAACCTCTAAGCATGAAACACAGCTTGATCGTATTTTCTTTTTTTTCTTTTTTTACCACAACTGCACAGCTAACTTCCAAAACCAAAAATATTTTTATTGTTACCATTGATGGTATAAGATGGCAGGAAATCTTTAAAGGCGCCGATATTGATATTATTAATAATCGCCGATACACTTCCAATGTTGATTTAGCAAAACTGATGTACCTGGATTCATCGGCATTACAGAGCCGTAAAAAATTACTTCCTTTTTTTTGGAATGTTGTGCAGCAAAAAGGTCAGCTCTATGGAAACAGGCTGTATGGGAACAAAGTAAATATTTCCAATAGTTATAAATTTTCGTACCCCGGATATAACGAAATATTTACCGGTTATCCTGATCTCTATGTCAATTCCAATTCAGCAAAAAACAACCTGAACATGAATGTTCTCGAATATCTTAATTCATTCGATGAATTCAAAAACAATGTAGTTGCTTTTACGTCCTGGAATATCTTTCCATATATTCTAAATAGAGTACGGAGTGCTTTGCCCATTTATAGTGGCTATGATTCAATAAAAGAAAATGATGATGCAGATTTGGCCATATTTAATAAAGCACAGGAAAATCTTGTTCAACAAAAAACCGGTACCCGAAAGGATATGCTTACGTTTATTGCAGCATCTGAATATATAAAAGCCAACAAGCCTAAAGTGGTATTTATAGGTTTTGGCGAATGCGATGAAGATGCACACAAAGGAACATACGACAAATATCTTCAACATCTGAATGAAGATGATAAAATGATTCAGCAGCTTTGGTATTATATTCAATCAACGGCTGAATATAAAGACAAGACTACGTTAATAATTACAACTGATCACGGAAGGGGAAAAAAGGATCGGAGCTGGACGAATCATGACGCTTTGATTAATGGTTCCGGTGATACATGGCTGGCTGTTATTGGTCCTGATACAAACCCCGAAGGTGAAATTCAAATAAATGGTCAATTGTATCAAAAACAGATTGCTGCGACTATTTCAAAATTCCTGGGCTATAATTTCACTGCAAATCACCCGGTAGCTAAGGCAATCGATTTTGTACATTCAAAGTAGTATCTTCTTTAATTTGTTTAATTTTGAATCGCAATCAAAATTATTATGGATACCGAGTTATTAAAACGCATTACAATTATCCCAGGTTTAATGGCTGGCAAACCTACGATAAGAGGCATGAGATTTCCGGTTGGCGACATTCTAGAAATGTTGGCAAATGACATGACAGCGGACGAAATTTTGGAACAACATCCCATCCTGGAAAAAGAAGATATTCAGGCAGCTTTAATGTATGCAGCCTTCAGAACAAAAAATACACTCATCATTAATGCAGCTTGATTGGGAAATTTGGCTCGACAATCATATTTCGCCCATAATAGCAAAATGGCTGAATGATAAATCTGTTTTTAAAGTCACATCTTCATATGCATTGGAATTATGGAATCTAAAAGATTTTGATATATACTTAAAGGCAAAAAATTCGGGAAACATAATTTTAATTTCTAAAGATTCGGACCTTGATGAAATTATAAGCAAAAACGGTTCTCCTCCAAAATTGATAAGTCTTAAAGTTGGTAACTGTGACAATAAAGTGCTTTTCTCGATTCTTGAACGAAATCTTGAAAAGTGCGTTCGTTTATTACTTGATTTTAATAAAGATATAATTGAAATAACATGAGTAAATTTTCCAATTACAATTTTAAGAATGAAAAGGCTTTAATAAGAGTAGACTTTAATGTTCCGCTCGATAAAGAGTACAACATTACGGATGATAACCGGATGCGTGCTGCGGTGCCAACTATAAAAAAAATTCTTGCTGATGGCGGAAGTGTAATACTCATGTCGCATTTAGGAAGGCCAAAGGATGGACCCACAGATAAATATTCGCTTAAACATTTGGTGAATCATTTACAGGAACTGTTAGGCAATACAAAAATTTTATTTGCGGATGATTGCATTGGTGCGGATGCTCTGGAGAAATCCAAAGCCTTACAGCCAGGTGAAGTTTTACTACTTGAGAATCTTCGCTTTTATAAAGAAGAAGAAAAAGGCGATGAAGCATTTGCAGAAAAATTAAGTATGCTGGGTGATGTATATGTAAATGATGCATTCGGCACGGCGCATAGGGCACATGCTTCTACAGCAGTTATTGCCAAATTTTTCCCCGGCGATAAAAAAATGTTTGGTTTACTGATGGAATCAGAAGTTGCCAGTGCAGAAAAAGTGATGCATAATTCAAATAAGCCATTCCTTGCAATTATAGGCGGCGCTAAGGTTTCTGATAAAATTCTTATAATTGAGAACCTGCTGGAACGAGCAACTGATATTATAATTGGCGGTGGTATGGCTTACACTTTTATGAAAGCTATGGGCGGCAAAGTAGGAAGTTCTCTCTGCGAAGACGACAGGTTAGATAAAGCCAGGGAGTTACTTAAGAAGGCCGAAGAAAAAGGCGTTTGTATCCATTTGCCTGCTGATTCTATTATTGCTGATAAATTTGATAATGCTGCCAACATATCCGGTGCATTAAGTAATGATATACCCGATGGCTGGATGGGACTTGATATTGGTGAAATGGCGTGCGAGACTTTTTCGGCGGTAATTCATCATTCCAAAACCATTTTATGGAATGGGCCAATGGGTGTTTTTGAAATGGAAAAATTTCAACGCGGTACCAGGGTTGTAGCCGAAGCCATCGCAGAAGCAACTACTAACGGTGCGTTTAGCCTGGTGGGTGGTGGAGACAGCGTAGCAGCCGTAAACGAATTTAATCTGGCAGACAAAGTAAGTTACGTTTCAACCGGTGGTGGTGCATTGCTGGAGTATTTTGAAGGAAAGGTCCTTCCCGGGATAGCAGCCATTCAGTCTTAATTATTTCTAAATAAATAATAAATAGACAAATTAGCAGTGATAAATGCTTTGGTATCGGATTTGAGAAACTATACTTTTGATAAAATAAACTTTAAAAAATGAAACGTAGTCCTGTTCTTTTGATAGTTATTGGCGTTATTGTAATCCTGTTTTTTTGGGGATGCAATCAGCAAAGAGGGTTAGCAACCGCTGACCAAAATGTTCAAACCGCCTGGAGTAATGTAGAAACAAATTACCAGCGGAGAACCGACCTGTATAGCAGCGTCGTTAAAACCATCCAGGGTTCAGCCAATTTCGAAAAATCAACTTTAACCGCGGTTATAGAAGCAAGATCAAAGGCAACTTCTGTACATGTTGATGTAAATGATTCTGCAAGTCTTCAGCAATATCAGCAGGCACAAGCTCAATTGCAAGGCTCATTTAGCCGCTTGATGGCTATTGCAGAAGCTTATCCCGACCTTAAAACCACCAAGGCATTTCAGGATTTCCAGGCACAGATTGAAGGAACTGAAAATCGTATAAATGTTGCAAGGCGGGATTACAACACCGCCGTAAATAGTTATAATCTCAAGGTAAAATTGTTTCCAAACAATTTATTTGCGGGCATCCTCGGCTATCATGTAAGGGCTTACTATAAAGCAGATGCGGGGAGCGAAAAGAATCCTGATATAAATTTTGATATTAAATAAATCAGGAAAAATCAATGTTCTCATTTAGAAAAAAGAAGCCTTTTTTTACGAGGGAAGAAAATGATTTAATCGTTCAATCCATTCGCGATGCTGAAAAGCAAACAAGTGGAGAGATCAGGGTTTTTGTCGAACACAAGTGTCGCTTTATTGATCCCCTGGACAGGGCATACGAAATTTTCACTCAACTTAAGATGAACGAAACAGAACACCGGAATGGTGTTTTGTTTTATGTTGCCTTAAAAGATAAACAGTTGGCAATATTTGCTGATAGCGGCATACACCAGGCCGTTGGTGAACAATACTGGAAAGATGTTGTGAAGCATATTCTTACATTCTTTAACAAAGAAAATTATGCGCTAGGTATTAAAGAGTGCATTACAAAAATAGGAGAGGCGTTGAAAAATAATTTCCCTTACGACAACAATACTGATAAAAATGAACTTCCTGACGAAATCATTTTTGGAAAGTAATATCTGCGACTATTCATGAAAAAAATCATAGTACTGTTTTTTGTTTTTTCCTTTCACTCTGTATTTGCCCAAAATATTGAGAAGAGACCGGTGCCACCAAGAGCTGTAAATGATTTTGGGAATATGCTGGCGCCCTTTCAGCGGGATGCTTTAGAACAAAAACTGGATGCTTATAATGATAGCACATCTTCGGCAATAGTTGTCATTACTGTTAACAATCTTGACGGCTATGATATAGCGGAGGTTTCCTTAAAATATTTAAGAGATTGGGGTATTGGCACAAAAGATAAGAATAACGGCGTTGTAATTCTTGTTTCAAAGGAAGATCATAAAGCGAGAATTGAAACGGGCTATGGAATGGAAGGGGTAATTCCCGATGTGACTGCTAAGGAAATCATTGATGATAAAATGATACCTGCCTTTAAAGAAAACGATTACTACAGGGGTTTCGATAATGCTGTAGATGCAGTTATCCAGGCTGCTGCCGGTGAGTATAAAGCAAACCCATCAAATAAAAAGAGTACCCCACCTGTTAAGGCTATTATCATTCTTGTCGTATTTTTTATCATCCTGCTGTCTTTTTTCAGAGGTGGCGGAGGTGGAGGCGGGAATTATATGAGTCGGCGTGGTTCAACAGGTCTTGGGGGCTTACCCTGGTTTCTAATGGGTAATCTGTTAGGTGGCGGTTTCGGCGGCGGTGGAAGAGGTGGTGGTTTTGGGGGAGGAGGTTTTGGCGGCGGTGGTGGCGGCTTCGGTGGATTCGGTGGTGGAAGCGGTGGTGGCGGTGGAGCCAGTGGAGGATGGTAACAATATTTGGAAATTTCATAAATAAAAAAGCAGGATCAATTTTCCTGCTTTTTTTTTATTTTGACGAAATGATTTTACTTCAAAAGTCCATCTATATAATCTGCTAATTGAGTATCTCCCTCGGAGCGCTTTGCATCGCTTATTTTGCTTAGAGCCTGTTTAAACCTGGGGTCAATAAGGCTCCTGACACTCGGAGGTATCTGGTTTCTGAAATTCATAATTTCGTTTACGCCTTTTTTGACATTGTCATTGTTTTTAAGTTTTGAAAGATAATCAGCAAATGTAAAAGTACCACGTATTTTGGCCGTTGCTTCTTCCCGCGATGTTACAGGACTTTTATAATTTTCCAGTATCAAATCAAAATCATCTTCAGTGGGATTTTTCATAACGATTCGTCCAACAACTTCACCTAATTTTCCTTTTGCATCATTACTGTATTTTTTTGCCAGGCTGTATGCCTGCTCCGGTTCAAGTTGGGTCAGTCCGTCAAGAGCTGCACCTGAAACTGAATAAGATGAATCATTTACATATTTTGTAAATAAGGGTTCATATTTTTTATCATTCAGTTTTACCAATATCTCAAGTGCCTTTGCCTGTACCAGTTTGTTAGGATCTTTATCGGCAATTTGTTCTATCACACTTAAAACAGCAGGTACGGTATAACCTTTAGCCTGGTCAATTTTTTGCAACGTAAATAATCTCAGCCCATGATATTTATCATTCAGGCCTATTGCAAGATTGCTTAGTTTATTATCTGCAAAATATTCCAACGCCTCTTTACGGTCCATGTAGTTGCCGGCATATTTATATTGCTGTTCAAATTCATCAGCGGTTTTGTTATCAGTTTTTTTGCAAAGCAATACTTTATCCGCATCTACATTTACCAATGAGGGCTTGTTTTCGCTTGGGAAAGTAAAATGTATCTGATTTATCCTGCATCCAAACCTGGTATCTCTTTTTATTTGTTCCGCTACTATACACATCTATTGCCAGCGGAAATTTAAAAATGCCGCTGTTGGCTTGAGTTTGATCAATAATTACCCGTTCCGTTTTATTGTTATAATCATAATTGATCGTAATGTCCGGTTGCCCGTTACCGTAATACCATTCATTAAAGAACCAGTTTAAATCCTGGCCGGTTACGGCTTCAAAAGCGAGTCTTAATTCCTGTGCTTCCGCACTTTTAAATTTATAAGTATTTAAATAAAGATTCAATGACTTAAAAAATGCGCTATCGCCAACATAGTTATGAAGCATGTGTAATATAGCACCTCCTTTAGGATAGCTTACCTGGTCAAAAACATCTTCCCTGTCCTGGTAATAAAATCTTACGAGATCTTTCGATTCATCAGCAGGATTACGAAAGTATGCTTCCCTGTCTTTTTCGATATGCTCATCTCCTGCGTCTGCGCCGTGCCGGTAGGTATCCCAAAGTGTTTCACTGTAATCTGCAAAAGATTCATTTAGAGTAATATTGCTCCAGCTTTCAGTAGTTACCAAATCGCCAAACCATTGATGAAATAATTCATGAGCAATCGTTTCTTCCCACCTGTTGCCGTCTACCAGTTGTCTGCCATTTTGGTACGCACCTTCCTGGTGTAACGTTGCTGTAGTGTTTTCCATAGCACCGCTCACATAATCTCTTCCAACTATCTGGTCGTATTTTGGCCATGCAAAAGGAACACCGGTTATTTTTTCATAGAAGCCAATCATCGCAGGTGTTTCTCCAAATATTTTTTTAGCGAAAGGGGCATATTCTTTTTCAACGTAATAGTCAACCGGCAAATTTTTATAATGATCTTTTACAATTACATAATCACCAACTCCCATAAAAAACAGGTAGGGAGCATGCGGCAAATCCATTCTCCAATAATCCGTTCGCGTTCCATCCGCATTTTTCTTTTGACTTTTAAGAAGGCCGTTACTTAACGTTACATATTTTGAGGGAACAGTCATTGAGATTTCCTCGGTCGTTTTCTGGTTGGGTTTATCTATTGTGGGAAACCAGGCGCTGTTAGATTCCGTTTCGCCTTGTGTCCAGATTTCAATGGGCTTGTCTTTATCTTCACCTTTTGGATTAATAAAATATAAACCCTTCGCATCAGTAATCCCTTCGCTGCCTTGTTCCTTCCGTTCATTTGGCCTCGACACATAATTAATGTAGATAGTGTAATTCTCGCCTGCCTTATAGGTTTTATCGAGTGTAATTTTTAACTGCAGGCTGTCATAAGAATATTTCAAAGGCACTTTCGAATTGCCTTTCATTAAAGCAATTTCTTTAATATCCATTCCCTTAGCATCTAAAGTCAGGGAATCGGTTGGGTAAAAATGCGGATGGAGGGTAACCCACTCTTTTCCGTACATCCATGCCTTATCATAATCAAAGCTAACATCAAGCTTCGTATGTACAAGATCATTAATGCGTGTAGCAGTAGCCCTGTATAAATGTTTCCATGCGGTATCCTGGGGTTGATCATCATCCTGTGACATGGCAGTTACAAAAGAGCCGGCCATTACAATAGCAAACAAAAGTTTTTTCATATCGAATTTTTAATGGCGGCAAAAGTAAATCGATATTGTAAAAAGAAATCAAAATTTGGATAGATGGCAAAATTTGTTGTTTTATTAAATAGATTTGCTGAATATGGTTATTACTACTTTAAAACGGTTTCTTTTATTACTTTTTATTGTCAACTCGTCGCTTTTTGTTAAAGCCCAACAAGTTCATTTTGTTTATTTACAAACAGAAAATGGCCAGCCCTTTTACGTTAAAATGGATAAACAAGTGATGAGTTCTTCTGCAGCAGGTTATTTGATCATCCCAAAATTGACTGATGGTAATTATAAATTGAATGTTGGCTTTCCTAAAAGAGAATTTCCCGAAGAAGATTTTCAAATTGTTGTAGATAAAAAAAACGAGGGCTTTTTGTTAAAGAATTTTGGTGAAAAGGGGTGGGGGCTTTTTAATATGCAATCATTTGGAATTGTAATGGGCGGAGGTACCAATGCCCCGGATACCGTTTCCAAAAATCTTCAAAGCGACCCGTTTGCGAAGATGCTGGCAAATGTTGTAAAAGATTCATCTATTCTGCAGCGAAACGAACCTAAAGAAGAACCGGCAAAAGAAGTAGCTTCCCCGGTAAAAACGGATTCCGTTGCAGCAGTTGTTGAGCCCCAACCCGTTTTGCTTTCCCCTGCAAAAAAGCTTTTAAGCGGGAAGAATAAAGACGGAATGGAAATGGTGTATGTAGATTCTGCTGAAAATGGAAATGATACCATAAGAATTTTTATCCCGGAAGAAAAACCGGTGGTAAATACTGAAACGCTTACAACCGTTGGTCTTACCCAAAAGCCCGTAGAATCTCCGCGTGAGGAACCTGTTCTTATTAAGGATACATCTGATTATAAAGAGAGTATTGCAATAAAGGATGGCGTTAAGGCGGTAGACACTGCAGTTGGTAACAATTCCGCAAATACGACAAAGATTGAGCCTGGTACAACTGCGCCTGGTCTACCGTTAGTATCTGAAAATAAAAATCCCGTGCAGGATAAGGATAGTGGTTTGGTGAAACAAAATGAAGAAATTAAGCAACAGGCGGACGAAGTAAAACCGCCATCGCCTTCATTTATTCAGCAGGATTCAACAGCAAAGGAAGATATAAGACCTGCAAAGACAAAAAATGCAAGCATCGAAGTATTGCCCGAAGTGGTTAAATCATCCACAACTAATTCAGATTGCAAAGCATTTGCAGATAATGAAGACTTCTTAAAATTGCGTAAAAAAATGGCCTCCGAAAGTTCTGATGATAATATGATCAAGATTGCGAAGAAGGCATTTCATTCCCATTGTTTTAGCACAGAGCAGATTAAAAATCTATCGTTATTATTTCTTACTGACGAAGGAAAATATAAATTTTTCGACGAGGCTTATGCATTTGTTTCAGATTCTAATCAATTCATAACACTTCAGTCTCAGTTAACCGACAGCTATTACATCAACAGGTTTAAGGCTATGATTCATAAATAATCCATCGCTTTACATGCCACGATATTTTATTGAAGTTGCGTATAAAGGCACCAGGTATTCCGGTTTCC
Source organism: uncultured Chitinophagaceae bacterium (assembly GCA_963792025.1). Taxonomy (GTDB): domain Bacteria; phylum Bacteroidota; class Bacteroidia; order Chitinophagales; family Chitinophagaceae; genus Ginsengibacter. The sequence continues at coordinate 192,806 of CAWBUS010000004.1, forward strand.
AGGTGCAAAAAAATGGAATCACTATACAATCAGAAATAGAAAAAGCCCTGGCGATTAAATTCGGCAAACCATTTCAACTTACCGGTGCTTCGCGAACAGATGCAGGGGTTCATGCTTTACAGAACTATTTTCATTTTGACACAGATGCGGAGTTGCTTAATAAAAATAATAATATTGAGACCACCCTACAGAAGAGCCTTTATTCTTTAAATTCTATTTTACCGGCAGATATTGTTATTAAGAGAATTATTGAAGTTGATAAAAACCTTCATTGCCGTTTCGATGCTGTAAGCCGGGAGTATAAATATTATATCTGCCGTAAGAAAGATCCATTTTACAACGATAGGGCTTATTTCTATCCCTATACCCTTGATTTTGAAAAACTGCAAAAGGCAGCAACCATTATCTTACATACAAAGGATTTTACCTCATTCTCAAAAAAAAACACCCAGGTAAATAATTTTTTCTGTTCCATTATTAAAAGTGAGTGGATATTCGAAAATGATCTTTTGGTATATAATGTGGCAGCCAATCGTTTTTTACGCGGAATGGTGAAAGGCCTGGTGGGTACCATGCTTAAGGCAGGCACCGGAAAAATTTCCCTGGATGAATTCATTACCATCGTGGAAAGCAAAAATGTGCACAATGCCAATTTTTCTGTTCCTTCACACGCACTTTTTTTAGTGGAAGTAAAATATCCCGGTTTTTAATGTTTACATCGCTGTAGCGAAATATTTTTATAAAATAATTCCCGGGTTTATAAAATTATCCTTCCCGTATATACACTATCTGCTGCGAGCGTTTCATCGGCGCTTACAAAGCCTATCCATGTTTCTGCATTGCCCTTCATTGATTTCATTGGCAGCACAGCCGTACCCTCTTTTCTTGTGGCGGCGCTTATCTCAAACATGGCTTTTTTGGTTTCCGGAAAATAAGCAACCATCAATACTTTATCATTTTCTTTAGCGGTACCGGTCCCGGTATTATCAACCCAGCTAAATACAATATCACCATCATCGTTAGCTAACGCAGACGCATACACGGCGCCCGGCAGCATACCCATAGAAATAAGTATCAGCGGGTAAACCAGCGATACTACAGGCTCTTTTACAATTGCCCGGTTCATAATGGCGCTGGTAGCCCTGTTGTAGCCGGTGCTGGTTGCTCCGTTGGCGGGGAAGCTGGTATTAAAAAAGCCTGTGCCGGAAAATGGTCTCGTAAATTCATTGCAAACTTTTATTTTTTGCTGTTGCACCAGCCTCTTTTCGCTTTTAACGGTATCTTTTCTCCTGGTTCTTGCTGCGCATGAAACTTCCACCGTTTCTTATATAGCCGGTTACCGTGCCCACTTTGCCCGTGAAGCCGCCATTAATGCCATTAATAATTCGTGCCATAGTTATTGTTTAGATTGATTTGATAATAGATTGCCAACTGATTTTAGAATAATTGCTTATATCAATAAACGCACAGAAAACTTATTTATTGTGTAATCAGTTCGCTCCTATGATCGAATACATATCGAATACATAGCGGCAACATAGCGTAAATGGATATAAGCAAATATTGCGGGATTATTATGATTTCCATCGTTAGGCTATTGCGGGGTGCACGAATACCTTTAAAGTTTTAGAGACTTTCTCCACGTTTATCCTGAGCCTGTCAAAGGAAAGGAGCAATCTCACAATTAGTACTATGGCCCTATAATTCTTATGTAACTGCAGCTTTAATATTTTATTGTTTAATTCAATATATTTGAATCTCTAATAGAAAAGCTAACTGTAAGGTTTAAAGCCACCTCTTATTTAAACTAGAAGAATTTTAATAGTAAACAGCCTTTGTAACATGTAAGCATATACGAAGTTGTATGATTGTTTGTGTTTGTTTGATTTATTGCAAGTTATCATTGAGAAATTGCTGATGAGGGCACCCGACAGCACGTTGACAACAAAGGTAGAAGAAACAGTTGCCGCATGACACTTAAATTTTTATTACATGGAATTTAACGAGTATCAAAAGTTGGCCAAAGGAACAGACCAACGAAAGAACAACAGCGATGAATTAAACAGATTGATTCCGCTTTTGGGAATGATTGGTGAAATGGGTTCGGTGGCATCGGAACACAAAAAGCGTTTGCGTGATGGACAATCCTACACAACTTTCAATGAGAAATTCAAAAAAGAATTAGGCGATGTGCTTTGGTATATCTCGACTCTTGCAGGTGACATGGGAATTACTTTGGATGATGTTGCAAGAGCAAACCTTTCATGGACAGAGGAAAGATGGGATGATTTAAAAAATTTCCTTCCCGAAAATTATATGATGAAGATTTTCCCGAACAAGAACAGTTGCCACGTGAATTCACAGTTGAATTCAAAGAAGCATCAAATGGAAAAATTCAAATGTTCATTGGCGAGAACAATTCGGAAATGAATTGGATGATAATGCACATGAAGCAGATGGATACAGATTTCACGATGTTTTTCATTTGGCATTTATGGCAACATTTGGTTGGTCGCCTGTTATCAGAGCACTTTTGAAAAGAAAACGAAAATCAAATCCCGCAATTGACAATGTTGAAGATGGAGCAAGAGCAATAATAATTGAAGAAGCAATTTCCGCAATGGTGTATGAACATGCGAAAGACCATAACTTTTATGAAGGACATTACAGTGGTTGACTTTGATATTCTAAATACGATAAAAGGAATGGTTAGGAATTTTGAAGCGAAAAATATTTCCAGTTCACTTTGGGAACAAGCAATCATTGACGGTTATGGAGTTTACCGTCAACTCAAAGCAAAGAACGGTGGAAAAGTTCAATTGAATCTGAAGACCGAACAATAAAATTTTTATCCTGATGGCTCACATGATTCAATCTGCAAATTGTCTTACCGCATGGAGAGATGTGTGCCGACACATTATTCAGCACGGAGACGGTTTTAATTTGTTAGTTCAGATTGAAACACCGCTTAGCATATACACAAGCACAACTTAACGAGATTACAAATTCAAATGTAATTACCTCAACAGCAGTTAGTGATGTAATCAATACCATTTTTCCCTGCTAAAACTCCATGCAAGAAATGTAACTTTGAGCAATCTCCAATTTTATGATTTACATGAGAGAATTTATTTAAGAGGTAAAACGAATGCACAGAAAAAACAAAAGCAGATGGGGAAATTATTTTTTGCGATTCACAAAATTTGGAAGTAATCAAAGAAATCAATTGCAAGCAATTATTGATGGAATAAACAATAGGGCAAATAATCAGGCAGCATGTTACATTATGCATGTTTCATCCATTGACTATGATAACAACACAAGAGTAATTGGAAATCCTTGTTTACAGTATGTTCAGTTTGGAGTTCACAGCAAGCATTAAATCTTTCGGCCGTTTATCGCAATCATGACTTTCTTACAAAAGCGTTAGGAAATTACATAGGACTTTCAAAATTGTTGCAATTTGTTTGTAATGAAACAGGTTCAACAATGGGAAGTATTAGTTGCCAGTCAATTCACTATTACATGGCACAAAAAAGGTTAGTAGAAACTTGTTTAAATAATTTGGCTTGGTGAAAAAAAGTATGACATTATCGTTGTTTGATAATAATGAGTTTGATATCTTGTGTGAGAAGGTGCAAAAGTGTGTCAAGTGTGTCCGTATGTGCGACAGTCAAAGAGTGCTGAACAGGTCAGGAGGCTCATTGAGCGCAGATATTATGTTTATTGGTGAAGCTCCGGGGAGATTGGGTGCAGACAACAGTGGAATTCCTTTTCACGGTGATAAATCAGGACACAACTTTGAAGAACTTTTAGAGTTTGCAAACCTTGACCGTTCAAGAATCTTTGTAACTAATGCTGTTCTTTGTAATCCAAGAGATGAAGGTGGAAATAACTCTACACCGACAAAAATCGAAGTTCAGAATTGTGCCGCCCATCTTGCAGAGCAGATAAGAATTATCAATCCTAAAATTGTAGTTACCCTTGGAGCAACAGCACTTGAAAGTACACGGTTTACCTCACCCCATCTTTAGTATTACGAGATGCGGTGAGGAACTCAAACAACTGGTTCAGCAGAATTCTTATTCCGCTTTATCATCCTGGGCAGCGAGCAATGATGCACAGAAGTTTTGCAAATCAGAGAAGCGATTATCAGTTTGTTGCTGAGCAATTAAAGAGAGTCAGCAAAGAAACAACCCACTGCAAAGAATCTCAAAGTAAATTCCGAAATTATTCCAGTTGTAAAAGAAATTTTAATGAGATTGAATAGCGTTGATTATTTCAAACTTCATAAACTGTATTATTTAGTTGAGTATAACTATTTCAAAGAGTATAATGAGAGATTAACTAATGCTTACATCGTAAGACAGAAGGATGGTCCTTATTGTACTGATTTGCATATTCAGAAACTAAAAAAGGGAATACCGGAATTGGAAATCAGACAGCGAAATGGAAATTTATTTGTTGGCTTCTCGCAAAACTTGTTCAGTAGTTACAAGCACATGAACGGAACGAAAGGAGAAATCATAAAAAGTGTGATTGAGAAATATGGTAAACTTTCCAACGAGGAAATAAAAACAAAAGTGTATTTGACAACACCAATGAGGAACTTTTTGCAATTAGAAAAACAGGAACACATAAATCTTTATAACGTTCCGATCAAGTTTTAATTTCCGTCCGCAAAGACGTTTCTGCTTCCGCGACCTGTGTCCTCAATGGACATTCGATCAGCGTCAGGGTTTCATGTAGCACGCATTGCTCTGTTATGAACTGCCACGACAGTAAATTATTAATGTAATTGAATCAGCTTTACTCATACAGTAATTTGAGTAGCTCAAATATAATAAAAAAGGTTGCAATGATTTATTTATTGACTCCTTCAGCCTTTATATAAGGTTGCAATATTGCCCATTTAGATTTAGAGAAAACTAACGCATTATAATCAGATTTTTTTATAGTTTTAATGAAAACCATTTGCAATGAAAATCTTATTCTTACTATTACTCTGCGCATGTTTAAATTTAATCAAAGGATGATAAATAGTGCATTTTGGCATACCGTAATATCCGGGAATGGTCCTATAATCATCGGAGGTTTTTTTATAACCACAGCTTCTGCGTTATTTTCAATGAGGGAGAAGTGGAAAAAAAGTTCCGATACAGATTTTAAAAAATCGAATGGTTTGGCAGTTATTTTATTTGTAATTTCTGTCTTAGGAGCAGGTCTTACTTTTTATGCAAGCCTAGATTCTATTCAAAAAGAAAACAAGAGTAATATTTCGAATGAAATAAGGCAAAAAACAATTGATATTCGTGATTCGGCTATAACACAATTAGAAAAACAAAATCAAATCTTACTGGCTAGAAATCTTGAATATACCAATCTGAATTTAAGTTACAGCAAAAAACTTGATTCAAGTGAACAACTAACTCTCAAATTATCGCAGCAAATTAGTTATCAGGCACAAAATCTATCAGATTACCAATTGGGTACAGGGTCTTTTTGTTATCTGGATTTAGGAATGCGAGGACCAATCCCCATGTTCAAGCAACACCTTCGGTGAGTCCTCCATTATATCAGTTATACCACCTTCGCCTTTCATCAAAAATATAATTCAAATGAAAGGCAATGAAATTTCAGTAAAAGAGCTAAGCTCTGATGCAGTGGAGTGGTTGAAAAACCTCCACCAAACAATGGTAGTAAAAGATTATGGCAAAGGCAGCGTACGTAATTACTGCCAGGAAATGAGACTGCTCTTTAAGTACTTCAACCATAAAGCGGTTGCAGATATCCGCCAGGCTGATATTGAGCAATACATGCAATACATAAAAGAAGTGCATAAGGTAGGCCGGGCCAAGTGCCGCAGTGTAGCACAGGCCTGCAGCTTTTTCTTTAAGCGCATACTGCCTGCACCTTACATTGTTCCGTCTAATCTCTATCCCAAAAAACAATTTATCCTGCCCAATATTATGACGGAGGAAGAAGTGGTTCAACTCTTTGCAGCGCCACTAACGCTCAAAGAATATTGTGTAATAGGGTTACTGTATGGATGCGGCCTGCGGATAGGCGAAGTAGGCCAGTTGCGCCTGAAGGATATTGAAAGCCACAACAAACGGCTAAAGGTTTACCAGGGCAAGGGCGCTAAAGACAGATATACATTGCTGCCTGAAAAACTATTGCAACAACTGCGACAGTTTTATGTGCAGGATGGCCGGCCCAAAGAATATTTATTTACCAGCAAACAAACCAAAAGAGCCATGCATGTACGCAGTATGCAAGTGATGGTAAACAGCGCTATGGACAAAGCTGGATTTAAAGAAAAGCCGTTCACCGCCCATACACTGCGGCACAGTTTTGCTACACACATGCTTAACCAGGGTAACAATATTCATGTAATAAAAACTCTGCTGGGCCATGCTAAATTAGAAACTACCATGGTATACCTGCATTTGCAAAAGCATACACAACTCGGTATCGTATCGCCTTTAGATGTAACGGTATATGGAGCAGCCGCTAAATGAACGGCGGCAACTGTTGCAATCAAAAATCTTTGCTCACCCTTCTGTTACCGGTTTTAATCCTTACAGCCAGGCCGTACTAAGCCGGTTGAGCCGTTGCCATACAGCAGCCATAGGAGTGCACCATTACCGGTGCAACAATGAAGGGTGCAAACATATGCATTACCAGTACCATAGTTGTGGCAACAGGCATTGCCCTTGCTGCGGCGGTATGAAGCGTGATGAGTGGATAGAAGACCGCATGGGCGAGCTATTGCCCACCACTTATTTTCATTTAGTGTTTACACTGCCGCAGGAACTAAGAAGTTTATGCATGGGCAACCGCAAACTGCTGTTCGGTTTACTTTTTAAATCTGCACAGCATACCATTCTCACCCTATCTAAAGATGAAAAATATATCGGTGCTACACCGGGTATTGTAAGCATTTTGCATACTAACGGTCAGGACCTGAACTTTCATCCGCATATACATAATATAGTAAGTGGTGGTGGCATTCTCCCCTCTCCTGATGGAGAGGGGCCGGGGGTGAGGTGGATAAAAGAAAAAAGAAGCAATGGCCGTTTTTTGTTCCCCCGCCGGTCGATGGAAAAAATATACAAAGGCTATTTTTTAGACCAGCTAAGAAAATATATAGCCAACGGAACTTTGAAGTATGCAGACCTCAAAACAGTAGAAAATATACTATCCATGGTAGGGCAAAAGAAATGGAATGTACATGCCAATGCACCCTTCGGCGGCCCTGCACAGATCGTAGAATACCTGGGACGTTACACACACAAAGTAGCCATCACCGCTCACCGGATATTGCACATAGATAATAGTAATATCATTTTTAAATACAAAGATTATGCTGCTGGCAACAAGCAGAAAATAATGGTCTTAACACATGCAGAATTTTTAAGTCGTTTTGAACAACACATCCTGCCCAAAGGTTTTGTAAAGATCCGTCATACCGGTTACCTACATGCTAAAAATAAAATGGAGCGCATAGCAGCAATATGCAAACAATTACAATTGCCAGCGCCCATGCAACGAGTACATACACCGGTTGCTTTGCGACTGCTGTTACAAACCGGCAAAGACATTACCCTGTGCCCGGTTTGCAAAAAGGGAAAGATGGAATTGGTGGCAACATTTATTTATCATCATGGCTGTCTGCTAGATGCGGCGCAGTTGCGGAACCGCGGCTCTCCAAAAAGAAAAAGCAAAAAAGTTCCCCATGAAAAACACTCCTAACCCTGTTGGTAATTTTTATATTCCTGGAAACAAACTTTGTTTTCGGGTAGGGGATCATATACATTGCCGGCAGCTAAATATACGCCAGCAGGGCGAAAGGCGGGCGCCTATTCATTTAGTCATCATCTCAAAACTCATACAAAACACCTTACAACATTAGCCCCCACTCTGCTGGCAGTGTCGCTGAACATCGTATTGCAAAAAGCCCCGGTCTATAATGATCAGGGCTTTTTTATTTTCTTCAATCAGTTTGAAATTGGGGGGCTTTCTTCAATACGCATAATGTTGTCTGTAGAATGTTTAAATAAAAAGATTCTCTTATCTGGTTATTTCGTGCAAGGTTTAAATAATCAGGGATTGCTGTCCCCCACTACTACCACTTTTGGTAATTGACTTACTTGTAATTTCTCTTTTATTTTGTTGAGAAGTCAATCGCGGTTGTAATCAACAAATGTAATTAATAAAAATACATGAGTAAACATTTAAGTAGAAGAAAACATACCTTTTTTAAAACTACCCTGCACTTATTTTTAGTTTTTATTTGTTTTCATTTTACATGTAGTATCAATGCACAAACAACATCAGCAGGCATCTTAAAAGCTGGTCAACAATTAAAACTTGGCGATACTTTATTTTCTCCTTTTAAAAATGACGAACTAATTTATAATAGATCGGGTAATCTTATGCTAATATCAAAGAATGGCTTAACAAATACTTATATAACTCTATGGCAAACTTCGATAACAGTTGCAAACCCTTTAAAATGCATGATTGCCTCTGAAGGCAGTTTGACTTTATATGACGGATCAATGCGTTCTTATTGGACTTCAAACACAATTGGCTCAGGAAATTATCTGAAAGTTGATGACTATGGAAGTGTGACAATCCTTAATAATGCTGATCAACCGATATGGGTGAATGGTCAGAAACAGGAAATTTTTGTCCCTCCAACTAACCTGGGTTTTAATACACTTAAAGGTGGGGCAAGTATTAAAGTAGGAGAGGGCATTTATTCAACTAATAAATCGTGTTATTTAAGTCTTGAAAAAGATGGCAATTTAACTTTGCGATGTATTGGCCTCGGCGTGCTTTCGAATTTAGAGCTCTGGAAAAGCAACTCGCCAAAGCCAAACCCTGGTTATTGTACTTTAAGCATGGGGGGTGATCTTTTCCTTTATACTGCTGACAGTGTTCTATATTGGCAATCGAAGACTTTAGGTGTGGGAAATTACTTACGGATAGAAAATAATCTTAAAGCGGTTATTTATGCAGAAAATGGTGTTCCATGGTGGACCAATGGCGTGCTTGTAACATTACCAGCCGAAAATGTTCCAGGTGAAGCACCCAATGCTAGTCAAGCTGACTTTGGTTATGGTCCTTTAAATATTAATATTCACGATTATACATCTTTTAGCTTCGAAGCATTATTATTTTTAAGTGGGCTTTTAGGAGGTGAATCAGACATTAATATTGAGGCTGAGGGAGGCGACCTACAAGTGAATTGTGGAAAAACAGATGTCAATTATATTGCCCCTCAACATAGATCAGTGGGTGAAACGTCCGCGCTACCAAAACCAAAAAAAACTTACGCAATTTTAGAAGGTTATGTGTTGCCTTACGAAGCACATGTGTCAACCGAAGATTTTCCTACCTCTCATTACACACACGATGTTGATTGTATAGTTAGACCAGACCCCGGATATCGTTATCTCTTAGGTTATTACTACGATATAAAACAAACTCCTGGTTGCATAAAGTGTAAACAATTAAATGATAGCATGATCTACTATACCAGCCATCTCAACAAATTGCAAGAATGCAGTGAATGCTCGGTAGTTGGTCGTGATTCAACACATTACAAATATTGTCAACTGCTTGGACAAAAAATAGCAGCCAGTCAAACTCAGCTTGATGTTTGTAATCAGTTTGATTGCATTGACAGTACCGTAAAAAAATATCCAAGGGGGGACTCCATAGAAGTAGAGTGGGAAAGCGGACTGGCAGCCGATAATGGAAGTAATCCGGCATACGGATTAAATAGCCGGGGAACCAGCTATGGTTTCTTTTCTCAAGGACATCAATTAGGGGATGTAATTTGGAACTGGCCAACAGTAAATGATTGGATACATGTTGAAGGAGTTTGGATATGGGAAAGAGGTCACAGGCCGGCGCACAGTGAAATTCACCCGGCACATTTTATGGCTATTCAAAGAGCACTTACAGTTTCTTTCAGTTTTCAAGGAAATACCCAAACGCCTATTATACGAAACCAGGCCGATGATCAATTTATTGCTACAAGAGTTGATATGTATGGGAGTGCAGACGGAACTGCGATGTGGAATACCAAAGGATTACATAATGATTTTGTACAGATTCAGGACATGAATCGAAAAGATTACACTTTTACGATTAAGCACCCCTTAAAAAAAGTTTCAAACACTGCAATATTAAAGTGGGCAGTTGTTATCCACAAAGGAGATAATTTTCCAATAGGAGCAGATCCCATCATTACACTATTACCCGATAATGAAGTGCAGGTGGTAGTACCTTGGAAAAGCAAGAATGTTCCCAATACAGCGGTTCTTGCAAGAACGGTTTTGGTGTACTGGAAAGATGTGGTGAAAATGCCTGTTATCACCCCCTCATATACAAAAGTTCTTGAGACCGAAAAACCGAAGTTATATCAAGTAACTATTTTGAAAGTCAATTTGCTAAAATCGCTTGACGATGATAAGGATTTTCCTCACATGTTTGGTGATTTCAGATTATTTTGTAATGTAGGTAATGATTGGATTTTTTTAAACGAATTTACATATAATCATAATTGGCAGGGTGGCGATGGTGCTATTTTTATGTCCGGTTTAGGATGGGGTGAGCATGAATCTTCAGGTTATTCTTATAATGTTAACCAGACATTTAATGTTTACATCCCCTTGACTTTTCTTGGATATCGTTCGTTTAGAATTGCTGTTGGCGGTTGGGAGGCAGACGGAACTGATAATATAATGGGGAATATTATTAACGAATACTCGCGGGATAAGGAGGCAATTAGTCAGTTTTGTGCTGATCATCTTCTTGAAATGCATAAAGAAGGGGATGATGACGATCCTGTTGGAGATATTGATGAAATGTATACCGCTTACCAACTTATTGGAGATCCTTTTGAAAACCCATCAACATTACATGCAACTTACAGGGATAAAAATAAAAAGGTTATCAATGTTTTCAATATTGTTTATACAATAAAGGAGATACCCTATAGCGGAGTCGCAAAAGGCATTCCACTACTTCCTCAATGAATTTCAGCTCACTGTTGGCGCAAGCATAGGGTTAGCGCAAGCGTCCGCTTGTGCTCGAATTAAAAAAAGGTAAGAATAAAGGAATATCAAGTTTGCCGGTTATGCGATTTCTTTTCTGCAGGGCAAGTGCTGATTTAAGCATGTTATAGTTTATTATGTGGCACAAGCGGACGCTTGCCCCTCATTTTGGCCCCATCTTGTCGCGAGGTTATCCTAACTGTTATCGTAGGGTTGGCGCAAGCGTCCGCTTGTGCCAGGAACTAAAAAGAAGCTTCTACTTTAACCAAATTGAAGTTTGTTAAAAGTACAAGCGGACGCTTGCGCTAATGAACTTTTTACTTACCGGGGTAATAACAAGAATTGTACATTTACTACATGAGTCGCAAATATAAATTCCACGATAATGATAAAATATATTTCATCTCGTTCGCCACAGTTTACTGGATAGATGTTTTCGTAAGAGAAGAATACATGACAGCAATAATCGACTCCTGGAAACACTGCCAGGAAAAGAAAGGGCTGGAAATATATGAATGGTGTATCATGCCAAGCCACATCCACATGATTATAGGAAGCAAGCAAAATAAGCTGGAAGATATCGTTAGAGACATGAAAAGTTTCACATCAACAACAATGAAGAATTTGATAACAGACCATCCGCACGAGAGTAGAAAAGAATGGATATTGTGGATGATGGAAAGAGCTGGCAAGAAAAATGGTAACAACAACGACTGGCAGTTTTGGCAACAGCATAATAAACCTTTAGAAATAGTCAGTCAGGATATGTTTGATAAGAAATTAGAATACATACATCAAAACCCGGTACAAGCAGGCTTCGTAACAAAGCAAGAAGATTGGAAGTACAGCAGCTCAAAAGATTTCTGCGGTACGAAAGGATTGGTTGAATTAAGTTATAGTTAGTATTCCGGCACAAGCGGACGCTCCAAGCAACCTTGCGCGAATTCGGGGAAAATATCTCCCCAAATAGTCAGATCATTTAGTACATCATGTATTTGCATAGCCCTGGCCATTGGCACGCCGCCAAACTGATTATCTGCCGATCCAAAATGCCTCAAAACTTCCGGCTTGTTCACTACACTAAAATTGGAACCATCTACTGCCATCAATTTAAAACCTTCCCATCGTTTCACATCATTACCATAAAAATTATAGAAACTTTTTATTAGAAAATCATTCCAAACCTTGAAAAATATTGGCCTTAATTTGGTTCGTTGTAAACTGAATGCTCCTTTAGTGCAACAAAGATCTGACTGTCCTAAACTTTCAAAAAATGATTGTAATTCAATACTGAGACTGCGCTTTGGCAGATTGATCAGGATACCAATCATCTTTCTTAATGGTAGTTTCCTATCTCTGATAAAGGCCTTTGAATTAGTTGTGAAAAGCTCTTTTATTTCAGAATCTTCTAAAACCAGGTTTAAAAAAGATTGTAGCTCTTCGATAATTTTTACATTTGTATGAACCATTGAGTTTGTTTTTAGTAGAACACAAAGAACTGAAATCTTTTAGTTCTTAACTCAATGGTTTTTATTTGCTTATGTCTTAACTAAATGACATTGAGCGGACGCTTGTGCCAAATATCAGGACGGCAATAATTATGTCGATTTTAACTCTACGACTGCATTTTTGGTGTGATTTCAAGGAATTATTGCAACGATCATTAATTATTTAAATTGGCAAACAAAGAATCTTGTTTCAAAATTATATCATCCATCGCTGTCCCAACTCGTTGTAGTTCAATATCAATTATATCTAGGAGGTCTTTATTTTTACATTCCTTCTTGATGCTATTTAAAACATTAAAATAATCTAATGAACAACCGCCTATATCATTCTCAATTCTCACTGCCTCGCGTAGATTCAATATGGCCCCGTCGACATCATCAATAACAAATTTGCCTAGCGCCAAATTAGAAAGGGCCCATGCCAATCCCCGTTTTTCTTCGAGTTCTCGAAACACACTAATAGCATATTCTAACTTATTGCATGCTGCAGGCACATCATTTAATGAGATGCTAATAATGCCCTGTCTAGTAAACGCGATAGCGACTCCCAATTTATCGTTCATTTTCAAACTTGCCGATAAGGTATCTTCGGCATAGTTCAACGCTTTTTCATATTCTTGTAAAATTGTAAGAAGCCAAACCTGTGTTGAGATAGCTTGATTTAGGACAGAAGGTCGGACGGATAGAAATTCAGTCTTATCAAGCATTTCATTGAGCTTCTTCAAGCCTTGCCTGGCATTTCCCATTGAGCCAATAATTTCTGCATAAAGTCTAGTAAATGCTACTCTTTTGTTAGCATCGTCTTTCTCAAGTGTGTACAAAAGAGGCTCAATTGCATCCAATCCGCGTTTCAATTTTCCGGTAATCAAGCAACAATGTGAATAATGATAATCTAACCAACTATCCCTTTTTTCAGATAAGCTTATTTGATTTTCAATAAGTTGGATAAGAATCTCATAAAATCCTCTAACTTTTGACGTTTTTGTAATATCATTAATTATTTTTTGAGATTCCTCATTCCTTTTGGCAAGTTGAAATTGCTTACAGGCTCTTACTTTCCATGTAAATTCATTTTCAGGTAGAATACGAGCATGATGGACATAGAATCCCTTTAGATAATATTCAGCAAGTTCCAAATGAATTAATCTTTTTTCAACTTCATTTAATTCAGCATAGCAAAATTGAGCTATTAAATGATGAATATTCCAACGGTAAGGTGTATAACTTTGAACCAGATAGGTTCGCTGCAAAACTTCAAATGATAGGTCCACATTTTCAATTTTCTTCAAACGTCCAAGCGATCGTACAATTCCGATATTGAATGGTCCATCACAAATACTTAATAATTTTAGAAGACTTGATTCGTTATCGCTTATCAACGAAGAAACTTCTTTGAACCAATTAGATAAAAGTTCTGTGCTTAACATCGAATCGCTAAGCAAATCGCTCGGCCGCCGATTAAAATCATGAACAAGAGTTGCAAAAAGAGATGCCGCAAGAGGCAAACCATCAGTCTTTTCTATGAGTCTTAGTACTACAACATCTTTTATTCCAACCACTGATCGTTTATTCAAAAACGTTTGCATATCTTTAAAAGCAAAGCCTCGAACTTCAATATGTCCTATTTGTGGCATATTTGCTAAAAGACCAATGTAGGTGCGACTAATAAGTAGAAGATTGGCAGGGTTACTAAATCTTAGGGCAAGGTTTACAAAGACTGAAAAAGAGGCTGGATTAACTCGATGAAAATCATCTATTACCAACAAAATATTATTTCTATTTACATAGCTTAGTAATTCCTTACACCTTGAAGTGGTTGATGATGCGGATAATTTGATTTGACGTCCAACATGGGCCAAAAAATCGTCAACAGTCTCATTATTTTGTGGATCATGCCAAATAATTCGTTTATTAATATTGAGATAGTTCCCACTTGAAAAGTAAGAAGTAGCTAAATAGGTTTTGCCACTCCCCGGAAGTCCCTCAATTGCAACAACTGAATGAGACCTGAATTTTTCATCTAATTGTGAAAGTAGCGAGGCTCTCTCAATCTGATCTATAAAATGAGGAACTTCAAAAAGATAATCAGTTGTTTTATCATTATGAGTTACTTCTGGAACTTTATAATTTTGTTTAATAAAATTTGTTAAGTGGTTACGTATTAGATTTTCAAATTCGATCTTACCAGAGTAAGGCCACCAAAGACCATCCTGTGGGAAATTTTCCTTAAAATCAAACACAGCTGCCCATTGCTCAATTTCGGCTTTGGACTTTGGACTGTAAGGTTCTTCGTTGAAATAGACCATTATTTGCGGTCTCCCATTCATTTGCCATGATGCCCATGCTTTCCGTAATTCATGCTGCGTGCCGGATTCAGATTCAAAACTTGGAGTGCCAAACCTTTTCCAAAAAATCCCGATAACTATATCACTGTCCTCGATTTTAAGCAAAGGATCTATTAAACCCTGGGGCCCAGCTAAATTAAATCCGGGGTATGAATCTGTTTCCCACCTAAAGATTTCTAAACTAATTCCTAATGAATCAGCCAATCCTTTGTTGAGATATTCAATCACGTTTGGAATCAAGTCCCGTTCAGCTTGGACATCACTCGGCGAGACAATTATCAACCTTATTATTTGCTTTAATTTTGAGTCCATTTAAAAAGCTTGATTATTTTTTTCACTGGTGATTCAATGAAAGTGGACAACATAAATTGCAACTATTATGTAAAAAATAATAAAAATGATCGGGACAAAGTTTTCCAAAGTTGTCAGTGGTAAGTATTTTTTAGGATCCTTCCCCTTCCCCAACTCTGTCCATTCAGCCTCCCAATATGGACTAGCTGGAAGCCTTTTTTCCAAAAGTCCAATCACCTTATATTTAGCTGAGTTGAGATTTCTATAAGATTTAATTAACCACCACCAAACAATACAAAGTATTGAAACTGCTGCCACTGGTACGAATATTAATTGCACATTTTGAATAGGTTTTAGCTTTTCTAAAGAAAATCCTATAACTCCTAAAGATGTTGAATTAATTGTAACAAAAAACACGTTTGCAAGATTTCTTCTAGAACTAATTTGGTCAGCCATTTGAACATAGATCTTGTATTGTTCTAGAATATGATCTTGATACAATTTCTTATCGGTGTGATAGGCTGAATCAACATCAACGATATTCCATAAATTATCTTCCATAAACAAATTGTAAATTGATTTGTGAATTTAATCTCATCTCAATAAAAAGCATTTATTGATTACTCAAACTCTGCATTAGTGCATCATTGAACTTATTAAAACAATTGTTTCACTTATATTATTTTTAAAAATTGCTATTTCATTCCCAAATTAGTTTTTTTATTTAATTCATCAAAACGTTATCCGAGATAATAGGAAACGAATTTTAATATATTAATTTGATAATCTATTGTTTTCATTTATAGCGAGGAATGGGTTTATATTTTTCCATTTTGCCCCATGATGTCTTGAGAATGTTCAAATAATGAAATATTTCAACTGCGATATCTCGTGCAACGTTTAAATAATTAGGGAGCGCTGTCCCCACTCCTGCCAGCGTAGGTGTTCCCTCTCTTTCGCAAGGCCGCATCAACCACTCGTGAGAGCCGCCTCATTTTGGCGCAAGCCCCTTCTTTGGCGCAAGCATATCCTTCAACCAGCGGAGAGTTAGCGCAAGCGTCCGCTTGTGCTCGAGTTAAAAAAGAGGTAAGAATAAAGGAATATCAAGTTTGCCGTTTATGCGATTTCTTTTCTGCGGGGGCAAGTACTGATTTAAGCAGGTTATAGTTTATTATGTGGCACAAGCGGACGCTTGCGCCAATAACCAGTTTTCCGGCGCAGAGGTCTAATATAACTGTTATCGTTATACGCAATTAATTCCCCATGCTGTGCTGAGAATGTTTAAATAAAAAAGTCCTCTTCCTAGCTATCTTGTACAACGTTTAAATAATTAGGGAGCGCTGTGCTTAGTTTGTAACTAAGTACATTTTATGTAATACATTTATAGCAGTGCCAGAGATCCCCAGGCTGGCCTGAGTATGTTTAAATAAACAAGTCCTCTTCCTGGCTATCTTTTACAACATTTAAATAATTAGGGACTGCCGTCCTGATGAGTTTGCAACCAACGAAATTTTTCGGTTTGCAATTTGTGCAAAAAAGGAAATAATTATCAATCTCCATTTTACTAATATCGTGCAGGAATTTAAAAGACATTCTATGCAAAAAAAGGAAATTAAAGGACTTCATTTTCAGCCATGGATTGGTAAAAATTATGAAAAGGGTATTTATGGAAAATTACTGCTACTTGGCGAATCACATTATTTTGAAACTCCCGAAGATGATTGGAGCAATTTAACAAGCGAAGTAGTAAAAAACCATATAGATGGCACCGGAACATCACCTTTTTTTAGAAAAGCAGGCAAGGCTATTGATCCGCAAGATTGGAAAAATGTATGGCATAATGTAGCATATGCAAACCTTATCCAGGAAGGTATGGAAGATTCAAAAGGTCAACCTACGACTGCACAAATAGCTACTGCCAACACAGCTTTTGATTTGCTGTTGAAAGATCTAAAACCGCAAAAAGTGATTGTCCTGTCTAAAAGAATGTGGGTAAAATGGTTAACAGGAGGGAATTGTACGCATGTGGATGACCTAAATGAAAATGGCTTACGGTCGGAAGTTTGGGATTACAAATATCCATACGGCAAATGTTTCGCTATAGGTACTTATCATCCTTCTGCCCGTGTATTTTCTTCCGGTAAATACGTGCAGTTAATTAATAAATTTTTATCGACTGATTATAACATCAAATAATAAAATGCAGGCTCTTACAAATATTATTAATAGAATTGAAAAAATCAGGCATGGTGTGGAAGACCCGGAGGCGATTAAATGTGATATTAATAGTTTAAACACTATACTAAACGGTGGATTTTCAAATGGCAACTTATATATTGTCGCCGGTAAAGAATCTGCCGGTAAAGCATCATTCATTATTTCTGTAATATCTGGTATAATACTTAGAAGACGTACTGATCCATTCCAGGTAGGAATTATCCTTTTAAATAATTCAGAAGAACGTTGGATTACAAGAATACTTTCCAATATTAGCGGTGTATTGTTAGAGTCAATATTGAGAGGCAAGCTGTCGCAGGAAGACCGGCACAAAATTAAGAATGTATCGCATTTAGAAGGGTTCAACAGGATTGAAATTGCCGCTCCGGGATATATACATCTTCAGGACTTGATTGACACGTGCAGTAAATGGGTTTTTGAAAAAAATGTCAGGATTATTTTTATTGACTACCTGCAGTTAATTGCAATTGAAGATATGGGTGCTAAGGATCTAAAGATATTTACGATTTGTGCGGCTATAAAGAAATTATCGGTGGATTTGGATATACCTGTAATTGTTACAGTACCCATTAAACCACGTAAGGGACTTTCTAATTTAAAAGATTTAAGAAAGATTGGTGCAATCGAACCTTTTGCAGATGTAATTATGTTTTTAGATAGATTGGTTCGTAATGCTGACGCTGAAAATGAAAGACCCAGGGAGGAAATTCTTCTTTCTGTTCAAAAGAATAACACAGGTGTATTGGATAAGGTGAGATTAAGAGCAGTTTTAGATGTTCAAAAAATTGTGGAGTTCGACTATAATTGACTTTCTCACGCAGTTCTGAGAATGTTTAAATAAACAAATCCTCTTCGCAGCCATCTCGTACAATGTTTAAATAATTCCGCCGTGACGGAAACTAAAGATAGCGAAACTAACGGTTATGAGCACACTAAGTGTAGCAGGGGAAAGTTGCCATTCATTCTGCCCTAAAAACAATTGGCTGCAATCTCCAGCCGTCGTGGGTGTTCTTCTTTTTCGCAAGCCCAGATCAACCACTCGTGAGAGCCGCCGTCAGGTCCTCCTGACCTTCGGCCAAACAGCATAAACCTTTTAATTTAATAATACATCCTCCAATTAATTTTATAGATTCTATTGGTTCGCGGTAATTTTTAATTGCTTAATTATTTTTTGCCTGATTTTTCAAGTAATGGCCTTGGGTCAAAAACAACTGTAAGTTTTTTAATCTTTCCGGAAGCTACCTGGTACCAGCCGCAAGTAAAAATCGTTGCTTGTCCGCTCATGTCAATATTATATAACACACATACGTCATTTTCATTTTCAAAAACTTTTTGAATGTCATATTTAAATTTCATTTTTTTCATATCGCTGATGTATGACTCAGCACTGTTTCTCTTACCCATCACACCATCAAAAACCATGTCTTCATTTAAACATGTTGATGCCTTTTCAAAATCTTCTTTGTTTAGTGCTTCAATAAAAGTGAGCACCACTTCTTTTGCCGTTTGTTTCATAGTTGTTTCTATTTGTTTATGAATAAATTATTGGGCTAATCTCCATATTTGTGCCAGAAATAGTATGTGTTTCTGAGTTTCTGCATCTGTAATTTTAAATGGCGCAAGTATCTTGCATCTTCTCCCGGATATAAAAAAGTAACGCTGGTGTAAGTTTGGTAACCAGGCTATATGCATTGGCCATACTTCCCGTAGAACGGGACAAGTCGTGCCATTAAAAGCACCACTTCAATTTTATCTTTTTCTTTTCACTTATCGAAGGCTGCTGGCGCAAATATTGTGTGAAAGATTAATATGAAAAACATCTTTTTACTCTTTTTTACCTGTTTGCTGCCGGGGATTACCGTACAGGCGCAACAGGCTACAGGCCAGTTGAATATACAATTCAATAAAAATATCTTACAACCCGGCGATTCGTTATTAGTAACAGTAAATTATAAAGATGGCAGTAGCCAAAAAGACGGCGAATCGCTGGCTACGCTGCAGCTGATAATTGAGAATGAAGAAGGATTGCGTACCCGCCTGCGCTGGCCAATGATTAACGGCCAGGCTTCCGGTGCCTTGTATTTACCCGATTCGCTACCCCGTGGAAGGTACACTTTGCTGGCGGGTTTGCAGCAACGCTTTTTCCAGGTGATCGGCAAAATAGAGAACGCTACAAACAACGACAGCATACAAGCCATGCTGCTCACCAAAAACGGAGATTGGGCCGAACAGGAAGTGTCCGTGGCGCCGGACGGCAGCTTTGCCATCCGCAACTGGCTGTTTGAGGACAATGCCCTGATGGCTTTTTCCGGAACAAAAAATAATAAAGAGCCGCTGAATATCCGCATCAGTACCCAGCTCGATTCCAGCTATACACCTGTGGCCGTGGCAGGCAGGGCTTTTTACATAGGTAACCCGCCGGCAGCAGTGCGATCAACCCTTAACCGGCCCGTTGAAACACCCGGGGAGGTTTTTGCAGACAGGGGTATTTTGCTGCCGGCAGTGGTGGTAAGAGGTACGGCCAAAAGCCCGGCGCAGCAGTTCAACGAAAAGTATGTTAGTGGCTTGTTCAGGCAAGGCGACGAGCGGGTACTTAGCATTATGGACGACCCGAGTGCCATGGCTTATCCCAATATTTTCTCCTACCTGCAGGGCAGGGTGGCTGGTTTGCAAATACAGGGCGGCTTCAACGGAGGTGTGGCCTGGTGGCGGGGGAGCAGGGTAGCGTTTTTTTTGGATGAAGTAAGAGCGTCCGCCCAGGAGGTTGCCAGCATACCCATTACAGATATTGCCATTATAAAAGCATATCCACCGCCTTTTATTGGTGCTCCCGGTGGCCGTGGTGCTATTGCCATTTATACACGCAGGGGTGGCGAGCCTGATTACCTGCCCGCTAATAAGCAGGTGTTTAAAGTAAGGGGCTACACGCCATCTGCCACGGTGCTGGATATGAATAAGCTAAGCTTGTAATAACACGGCGGCCAAAGTGATAGTTTTGGGATGTTAACACGTTTCACGGGAAACTAACGATGGGTTCGTAATCCCGCTGGTCAGGAGACCAGGCGGGGGCGCTACAGGCTGGAATGTTTATTAAATTTGGAACATTAACACCTGTAAAGGAAATATTATTTATTATGAATGAGTACCGGAAACTGCTCTTAGATGCATACGCTTTTATGTTCTCCGCCAGGGTGTCATATATCCACCTGGGCTTTGAAATATGCCTGCTGGATGAACTTAGGGAGCTAAAAGATTACATGGAGGGAGAAACATTTCAGATGGATATATTAGGAACGATGAAAGACAGGGCGGTACTCCGTATACACAGGTTCGCCCAGGAGTCAGATGTATTGCTGGAAAAAATATATCAAGACAATAATTTTCTTGATGAAGAAGTTATGGATTACGAATACGAAGGGCCGCCCACAGGGGAGGGTGAAATGGACCGAATTAGCCTGCTTGCGGTATTGTGTTTACATACAGAAAGGGAAGTAAGTAAGATTACTGAACTCATAAATAAATTGTGCATCCTAAACAACGAGCCTCCTTTAAACACTTATGCAGACATAAATGACTATGAAGATGAGAATATAAAACTCCTTTCAACTCTCTACACAAAAGCAGTAGAACTGTACAATGACATTATAGAAACGGAAATAGCCGGGCATAATTAATTCCATGCCCCCTCTTGGTACAAGCATAGAGATAGCCCTATGCTAGGCTGAGAATGTTTAAATAAGAAAGTAAGCGTACCACCCTCCTTGCTGTACTGAGAGTACTTAAATAAAAAAGTCCTCTTCCTGGCTATCTTTTTCAACGTTTAAATATATTCGCAATTGTTTGTTTTAATTCATCTAAGCATTTAACGATGAAAAGAATTCTTTTTGCTTTTGCCTTTATCCTGTTCCTCGGTTCATGTAGGAAATCCACTTCATCAACAGTGGCAGGTATTTCCAGCCTCCATAGGTACCACCTCTCTTTCGCAAGCCCACATCAACCACTCGTGAGAGCCGCCGTCAGGTCTCCTGACGTACCTTTGGACTTTCCAGCCTCCGTAGGTGCCACCTCTCTTTCGCAAGCCCATATCAACCGCTCGTCGGTCTCCGACCAACGGCAAACCATTTAGCAGATTCTGGTTTAATAATACATCTTCCAATTAATTTTATAGATTAGTAAAATGAAAGAGGAATATGTACACTTTCCGGCAATGTATTTTACAGCAACCATGCATGAATGGAAGCCATTACTCGTTAATGATAGTTATAAAGATATTATAATAGACAGCCTGCAGACCCTGGTTAGTAAAAAAAGAATAGAGCTAAATGCTTTTGTTATTATGAATAATCATATTCACCTCATTTGGCAGTGCTTGCAAAATTACACTCCTTCACAAAATCAGGCTTCCTTTATGAAGTTTACCGCACGACAATTATTACTTTCCCTGATTAAAGATGATAAAGATTTGCATGCTTCACTTAAAGTAAATAAATACGATCGTGATTACCAGGTATGGAAAAGAGAGCCGTTAAGCATCGAACTTCTTAATAAAACAATGTTTATTCAAAAGCTGGAATACATACATTGTAATCCTGTAAGAGCAGGCTTATGTGATGTACCCGAAAATTATCATTATTCAAAAAATATAATCTGCCAGGTTCTACCATGATGGAAGTAATAGTTTTGGAATGTTGACGCATTTTTCAGGAAACTAAATGTGGGTTTATAATCCCGCTGGTCAGGAGACCAGGCGGGGGCGTTACAGGCCGGAATGTTATTAAATTTGGAACGGGGACATTTACGGAGGCAAAGAATAAATATTTTGAAATGGCTCCCCCGTGCTGTGCTGAGAATGTTTTGGAGAGTTATAAACCACGGGCAGGAGAAATAATAAATTTTTGTACATTTATTAATGCCCTTGTCCCATAAGGACGATCTTCAATTAATTTAGATTTGGTACCATGGTAACTGCCCCAAGGATAAGAACAGGATTCTTCATGATTGCTGATATAAGCGGCTATACTTCCTTTTTAACCGGCACGGAGCTGGATCATGCACAGGAAATTATTGAAGAGATTATAAAGCTATTGCTCGATCACATTCAGCCACCGTTAAAAATTGTACAGCTGGAAGGAGATGCTGTCTACTATTATGTACCTGGAGAAATGCTTCCTGAACCTGAGCGGTTGCTCGAGCATATTGAGGCTTGCTATTGCGACTTTGTGAGCCATATTCAATATGCACAGCGCTTAACGCATTGTGAGTGTCGTGCCTGTGCCGCTATGCATACGCTCGATCTCAAATTCTTTGTACATTACGGAGAGTATATGCTTCAAAATGTGCCCGGAACATCTGAAGGCGTTGCCGGGCGTGATATAATACTACTGCATCGTTTATTAAAAAACCACGTTACCGAAAAAACGGGATTGCGTGGTTATGCATTATTAACGAATGCATACCTGGATCGGATTGGCAGGCCATTGTCCATCACAGCACATGCTGAAACCTATGAACACATTGGCGAAGTTGAGTGTGGCCTATACGATCTGCATGCTTATGAGAACAGGATGCGCGACACGAAACGTGTTTACCTGGAGCCCGGGGACGCTGATTACATCTATGAACGTATCTTGCCTGCTTCGCCGGAACTGCTTTGGAGTTTCATCATCGACCCGGAAAGACGAATGCAATATCAAATTATTAAAGAATTAAAACCTGTCCGCAATAGTTCCGGTCGCCTGGGAGTGGATGCAGAATTTCATTGCGATCATGGAGCTTTTACGCGTGTAACACGTATGCTGGATTGGCGCCCTTTTCATTATATGACCAACACAACAGTTCAATCCTACAATAAGCTACCCTTGAAAGCCCCGAAGTCTATGGTTACTTTTGAATTCATACCTGTTGACGCTGGGCACACTAAACTATCCTTCAGGGTACGCTGCTTACGCCGTGATTGGTTTACTGTTCAATTTATGCGACGGATTGCAAAGCATATTTTCAATAAAGAGAACAACAATGATTATAACCGGCTTGATAAGGTGCTGGCGGAAATGCAGAATGAAGACAAACTGACCGACCAGGTACCTACTGGAAACTAAACAGCACATAAGAGCATCAAAATAAGAAATCTTTTCCGCGCCTCTGTTTGGCAAGCGCCAGTGGCGCCATCTACTGCTAAGAGTGGGCCACATCATACAGTTAATCCCATTTACCAGACGAGGAAACCCCCATGCTGTGCTGAGAATGTTTAAATAAAAAAGTCCTTTTCCTGGCTATCTTGTACAACATTTAAATAATTAGGGACTGCTCTCCTTGCAACTAGGGAGATATAATTATATTTTTATTAAAAAGAATTATGAGCAAAGGTGGTTATAAAATATTTGACCAGGGAGGTTTATACTACGTAAGTTTTGCAGTAGTAGCATGGGTAGATGTTTTTACAAGGAAGGAATATAGAGATATTTTAATAGAAGGTTTGCAACATTGCCAGAAGGAAAAAGGATTAATAGTTTATGCCTGGTGCATCATGAGTAATCATGTGCATTTAATTATCTCCGCAAAAGAAAATAATGTTAGTAGTGTACTGGGAGATTTCAAAAAACATACGAGCAGGCAAATTATCAAGGCAATAAAAGAACATCCCGGCGAGAGCCGCAGAGAGTGGATGCTAAAAATATTTAACGATGCAGGAGAGCAAAATAGTAGAAATGACTCATACCAATTTTGGATACAGGATAATCAACCAAAAGTAATTTACACACAAGCATTTGCTGCACAAAAACTGGAATACATTCACAATAACCCTGTTGGTGCAGGAATGGTAGAAAAAGCAGAGGAATATATTTATAGCAGTGCCAGAGATTATTATTATGGCAAACCATGTGGGCTTATTAAGGTAGAATTGCGCCAGGTACGGGTGGTATCACCAGGAATTATATCATTGTGTGCTCACATATTTGGGTACCCATGTTAATCAGCAATATTCTTTTATTTAATTATTTTTTTCCGAAATGAAGGTAATTCCCAATGAAAATAAAGCGCCAGAACACGCAGCATAAAACAAAGCAAAAATCCGACGAGGAATACCCAGTCATTATACCATTTAAAATAATTTCCCAACACCACTACGCCTGCACCTAACAATGCTGCCGAGGCATAAATTTCTTTTTCCAAAATCACCGGAATACGATTCAGCAAAATATCGCGCATCACGCCACCACCAATAGCAGTAATCATTCCAAGCAAGCATAGCTACTTCATTATTATGGCCATATTCCAGTGCTTTCTGTGCGCCTGAAACAGCAAAGAGCGATAAGCCTAAGGCATCAAACAATAACACAGGCTTGTTTAACCAATTCGAAAGAGAATTCAAACTCATCGTGATAATCGGCGGCAATCATGGCAACGGCCAGATAACGCCAGTCTGATAATCCTGCAGGCGGAATTGCGCCGATACATAACATCCCTGATGATACCGCCACCACAGGCAACCGTAAACGCAACTACCAAAATTCCAAAAATATCAAGGCCTTTGTCTTTCGCAGCCACAGCGCCACTGATAGCAAATGCAAAAGTACCGGCCAGGTCAATAAATGTATAAAGCGAATGCAGATAATTCATAATGTAATTATTTTCTTCAATTCAACCATGCTGCCGCAGCCGTTATCATCGCCTGCAATCCGGTTTTTAATGTAGGATGTAATACAGGTGCGAATTTTGGTGAATGATTACTCGGGATAGTATTTATTTTATTATTCTTTTTTGCTTCCTTATATATTTTAGGATCAGTTCCACCTACAAACCAAAAAACATAGGGCACTTTCCAGTTTCTTCCAAAAACACTGAAATCTTCACTGGCAGAAGCGGGCGCTGTTTCAAATGATTTATCGCCAAATTGCGCATCGAAAGCTTCAGCTACTTTTGCTGTGGCTGCTACATCATTGTCCGTAATAGGATAACTGTCCAACGCGGTAAATTCAGGGTCTCTTGGCGCATTGGAAGCGGCGCATTCCGCACAACAAATACGTTTAACTGCCGAAAGAATATGGTCATTTACGCCATCATCAAAAGTCCGGATATTCAATTTCAGTGTAGCATCTTCAGGAATAATATTTTCTTTTGTCCCTGCCTGCAATGATCCGATAGTCAGTACTGCATTTTCTATTGGCGCTACCTCACGGGAAATAATTGTTTGCAAACGCATAGTAGTAGCCGCAGCCATAATCACGGGGTCAATTGATGTTTGCGGCGATGAGCCATGTGCGCCACGTCCAAATATTTTTACTTTTAAACTGTTTCCCGCGGATAAGATAGCGCCGCTTCGATGTCCTACTGTCCCGGCTTCGCCTACCATCACGTGTTGGCCAAGAATGATATCAGGTTTGGAAAAACGGTTCATCATGCCATCGTCAATCATGCTTTGTGCGCCGCGGCCTACTTCTTCGCCAGGTTGAAAAACAACCATCAATGTTCCTTTCCATTGGTCTTTGTGCTCCGAAAATAATCTCGCGGCGCCCATCAGCCAGGTTACGTGTATGTCGTGGCCACAAACATGCGACACGCCTACTTCCACACCTTCCTCATCTTTGGCTTTTACCGTGCTGGCATAAGGCAAGCCCGTGGCTTCCGCTACAGGAAGCGCATCCATATCTGCGCGAAGCATAATCACTGGCCCGTCGCCATTCTTCATGATGCCCACCACGCCTGTTACACCAATACCGGTTGACACGTCATATTGATATTTGGCAATATAATCCGCGGCAATTTTAGCTGTACGAAATTCCTGCATGGACAATTCCGGGTTTCTATGAATGTCTTTATAAATTTCTTCCAGTTCAGGAAGAAGCTGATCAATAAAAGGATCCAGCGTATTATTGAAGGCTTTTATTTGTTCTGTTTGCATGATGTATTGAATTAATAACTAAAGGTATTACCTTCTCTTATGAATCCAATAAAGTAGAAGAAGTTAATAAGATATTTGGATTAATAGATTATTTGCTAATCCCGGGAATCTTCCTTCTTCACGAACCATCCACATTGTTTAAAGCTTCAGTAAAATAAAATACTGGAAAGGAGTAACAGGAAACTTCCTATGGAGGTAAAAGTGCGGATGGTATGATAAAGCTGCCATTTGGAACGTAATGCTCTGCAGCCCTGGTGGGTGCTATCTCTCTTTCACAAGCCCACATCAACCACTCGGTAGAGCCGCCGATGGGTCCACTGACCATCGGCCAACCATTGTAACATTTCCGTTTTTGTTTGATAAAAAGTTGTATCGTGACAGAAGTAGTAACTTTAATACGTTGACGCATTTTACCGGAAACTATCGGTGGGTTTATTCACCCGTTGGTCAGGAGGAGACCAGACCGGGGCGTTACAGGCCGTGTAGCTTATTAGGGTGGAAACAAGGGAATACCTGCAGGGGTTTAAAGTTATTTTTCATTCAAAATGTTATGTAATGAAACTCTTTTTGAAACCATTGTTTATTGTTGTGATGCTGTTTCATTGCATGGCGGCATTTTCTCAAATAAGTACAGACAGTTTGAAGGCATCAATAAGCCATTTATATGATATTGATTCAAATAATAACAAACTTAATTCGGATTTGGTGCGTTTGTCCCACAAGTACAGTGTTGATTCGCTTTCAATCATTATAAAACAAAATATAGTTCAAATCAATACCTATAGCCAACCGGACACGGCTTTAAGATATGCCACAGCAACACTGGACCTTGCAAAAAAAATAAATTCTGATGAAGATATCGCTGGTAGTTATCAGCAGCTTGGAGAAATTTTTAGGGTAATGGGCAACTATCCACAAGCTGTTGAATTGACACTGAAAGGATTGCCTTTTTTTGAAAAAATCAAAGATACTGATGGATTGAGACTATCGTATGTTCAACTTGGTTCTGCATACAATGGCGACGGCGACTACGAAAAAGCAATTGCAGCTATCTCGCAGGTCTTCCGGTTCACTGACAAACCAACATTAGACCGTTGGGACTCCACATCTTTGGCCACTGCCTACATTTATCTTGCTGAAGTTTATCTGAATAAGAGAAATCTGGACTCAGCGTTATACTATGGTAAGAAGGCTGATAAAATTGATAACATGATTCAGAGAGACTGGAGCTGGGTTTGGTACGTAATGGGGAAAATCTATGCTGAAATGAAAAACCCTGGCGAAGCTTTAATTTATTATAATAAGACGTTAACGACTTTTTTTTTGAAAGACTCGATTGACACCTACAACGGGATAGCAAAATTATTTTTATCGGATGGAAAATATGATTCTGCAATTTTTTATGCAACTAAAGCCTTATCTCTTAATGTTTCCCATTCGTATCTTCCGGAACAACTGGAATCAGCAACCATACTGTCAGGCGTATATAAAATAAAAAATAACAAAGATAGCGTTCTGAAATATTTAGAGTTAAGTGTTTCCGTCAAAGACAGCCTTTTTAGCCAGGCCAAAGTGCGTGAAGTTCAAAGTCTAAGTTTGGATGAACAATTGCGGCAGCAGGAAATAAGGGCGGCGGAAGAGCGCTACCGGAATAAATTAAAAACATACATTCTTGCGGGCGCTCTCGCAGTTTTTTTATTGATTGCATTTATTCTTTTTCGAAGTAATATTCACAGGCGCAAGGCCTATGTTCTTTTGCAGAAACAAAAGCAGGAAATCGATTCTCAAAAATCAAAAGTGGAGAAGACCCTTTACGAACTAAAATCCACCCAAGCCCAACTGATCCAATCAGAAAAAATGGCTTCACTTGGAGAGCTTACAGCCGGTATTGCACATGAAATACAGAACCCCCTAAACTTCGTCAATAACTTTTCTGAAATGAATAAAGAATTGCTGGGTGAAATGAAGGGTGAAATGAACAAAGGAAATATTGACGATGCGAACACAATTGCAGATGATGTTATAAGCAATGAAGAAAAGATAAATCATCACGGCAAACGTGCCGATGCTATAGTCAAAGGAATGCTACAACACTCACGATCAAGCACAGGTGTAAAAGAGCCAACTAACATTAATGCATTAGCGGAAGAATATTTGCGCCTTTCCTATCATGGGCTAAGAGCAAAGGATAAAGAATTCAATGCCACAATGAGAACGGATTTTGATCAGTCAATCGGTAAAATCAATATCATCCAGCAGGATATTGGACGTGTGTTATTGAATCTCTATAACAACGCTTTTTATGCAGTAACTGAAAAAGAAGAAACACCAATCTGAAGGCTATGAACCAATTGTTTCCGTAAGTACAAAAAAGATAAATGATAAAATAGAAATAAGAGTGAAGGATAATGGCAATGGTATCCCTCAAAAAGTAATTGATAAAATATTTCAACCTTTTTTTACAACCAAACCTACAGGCGAAGGAACAGGATTAGGGTTAAGTTTAAGCTATGACATTATTAAAGCTCATGGTGGTGAGATTAAGGTGAATACTATTGAAGGAGAATTTACAGAGTTTGTGATTCAGCTACCTATATCATTATAAATAGAATTAATTTCCTTCATGCCTCCATGCTGTGCTGAGAATGTGTAAATAAAAAGGTCATCTTCCAGGCTATCTCGTGCAACGAAATTCAGTCTCCGCGGGAGCTTAATCTCTTTCGCAAGCCCGCATCAACCACTAGTGAGAGCCGCCGTCTGTCTCCTGATGAACAACGGCCAGCCAGCTCAAACTTTCAACCCTGGTTCTATAAAAATTAATCTTGTAGTTATAGTTTCCAAAAGCCGTTGAGTTTCCAAAAACCTCACAGGTTTGCCGTGGTGTTAAAAAACTTTTGGAAAGTTTTTCGGAGTGTTGTTTACAAAACCTGGTTCCATTACTTTCCAAAAGTTAATCACTTACTTAGAAATCAATAAACGAAAGCAGGTAGGTAATGGCGGTAACTATTTTGGGAACGCCTAACTTATGCCAGATACTTTTCTCGCCTATTACCTGATTCTCTTTAAGTGTGGCCGCAATTTCCTGCCTGAAAAATAATGGCTTGCCACCGTTTAAAGTGGTGCTGGATAATTTGCCGGCATCCCGCAAATTATAAATGGTGCGGGGTTTATAACCCAATTCCCTATAGATATCTGAAACATCCATATAGATGTCGTTGAACTTTACGCCCGGCGGAATTACGAACATAAATTCATTTTCAGGGTTTTCGGTTTTGTGCAGCGGGGAGGACGGATCCTGTGTTTCCAGTTGTTCTTTTTTCATGTTGGTTTGATTGAATGAGTAAATAGAGTTACTACCTTATGGGATGGGGTTTTCAATCATGTTCAAAATATGTAATTTTATTTATAACTGCAAAGGTTATACGCTACTTTTTTTATTTGGCTGATTTCGGATGCGGGGAACGCAGGTATCAGGTGGTATTATATGGAAAAGAGCGGAAAAGAATGAAAGCGTAGACTACGAAAAGAAATTGATACTTCGCTACATGGTATTTCGCGGTAAAAATTCTGAAACGGAAATATTCGAATAATGCTTGCCGTTATCCTTTTGCTTCAGGCCTGAGTATACACAATTTGCAAGCAAAGCCCGGAGCACGGTATCTTATTAAAAAACTTTAAAAATTTAGACCCATGGGAACAATTAACAAAGGAATCCTTGGCGGATTCTCAGGAAAAGTAGGAACTGTAATCGGCGGTACCTGGAAGGGTATCGATTACATGCGCAGTAAAAGTAATAGGCGCAGTTTTGCACCTTCTCAAAAGCAGCTGGAGCAGCAGGCAAAGTTTGCGCTGATGATGCGTTTTCTTCAGCCTTTAACAGCGTTGTTAAGAATTACTTTCAACAGTTTTGCTGTAAAGCAAACGGGTATGAACAGCGCATTTTCTTACAACATCGAAAACGCAATTGCAGGAACCTATCCTAACTACACGATCGCTTATGAAAACGTGTTGGTAGGAAGGGGAGACCTGCCCAATGTGTTGGGCCCGGCAGTAACTTCCGGTGCAGGCAGTGTTCTTACTTTTAGCTGGACAGACAACTCAGGTGTGGGTGATGCACAGCCAACAGATGAAGCGCTGTTGGTAGCCTACTGCCCTGATCTGAAACAGTCCATCTTTGCAGGTGGAGGAACGCGTAGTGCGCTGACAGGTGATCTTAACCTGTTGTCTTTTGCAGGTAAGGTGGTAGAAACGTACATCACATTTGTTTCCGAAGACCTTAAGTCTGCATCTACCAGTATTTTTACCGGGGAGGTAACGGTGAGCTAATGGCGTGTTCTGTTAGAGCCGGCTTAAGCCGGCTCTATTACGGTGCGGCATACACGAAGACAGATTAGTATGGTTTTATCCTTTTCAATGACAGCCGCCGGTAAGGCGGCTTTTTATTACCTGAGGGTAAAGAATTTTAAGGGCTAATGATCCGCTTAATGATTTGCAGGCCTTAGAACGTTAGCTGCGAAGGACACTGGCGTTGTAATGCTCACGCCAACATAGGTGTTTACATTTTGTTTCCCCGTTTTAAAACTTCCTGCATTATATAATCATCCCCGGTAAATGCTTTCCTCATCCGGACAATATTTAACCGCGTTCGTCCTCGCCGCATCCATTTGAACTTTACTTAATCCTACGTTTATATAGCCGTCTCTCTGTCACCAAGTCTCTGTTACTCTTAGAAACAATTAATTAAAAGCCCCAGAGGGTTTATAATATTTGATAACTCCTCCATTAAAAAGTTTTATGAGAATAAACATAAGAACAGTTTTTACACTTACAATTGTTATTTTTCTCTTTGCTTTTCAACAAGCAAATGCCGGCAATAATAACAGCGGTGTTTTTACGATCACCGGAGAAGTCACA
The DNA here is from genome assembly GCA_963792025.1 of uncultured Chitinophagaceae bacterium. Taxonomy (GTDB): domain Bacteria; phylum Bacteroidota; class Bacteroidia; order Chitinophagales; family Chitinophagaceae; genus Ginsengibacter. The sequence continues at coordinate 224,076 of CAWBUS010000004.1, forward strand.
GTTACTATCAACAATCTTACCCGAACCGGGGGTAACGCACCTGGCAATGGTGGCGGCATTTTGGTAAATAATCAGCTTTATCATTCATCAATAATTAATTGTTTATGAACACAACTCTACGTTTCCCTCTTTTGTTCGCAGCATCAGTTAAGCAATTTCGGATAGCGCTACTGATCTCATTTACATGCATTCTATCCGCGTCATTTTCAAAGGCACAAACCGTTGCCCCGGCCTCATGTGATAATACAGTTTATACCTGGGGCTCAACTACTAGTCCAACGAGCGTAAGCGCGACAACAGGTACTTTTACAGTTCCTGCGGGTGGACCATATTTAATCAAGATTACCGCAGCAGGTGCGCAAGGGGGTTCTGGTCAAGCTGCTGGTGGTAGCGGTGTCGTAATGACGGGAACTTTTATAGTGAACGCTGGACAACAATTAGATATTACGGCAGGTGCTTCAGGGGGTAATGGTTCATATTCCGGTGGCGGAGGTGGTGGTTCCGGTGTTTATATTGATGGCACAACAACCCCATTGATTATTGCAGGTGGTGGTGGTGGTGGTGCTACTGGCTTGGGTGGTAACGCATTAACTTCAAATTCAGGTTCGAACACTGGGGCTGCCGGAAGTGGAGGCACTTCAAATAGTACTGTATATAATGCTGGAAATGGCGGCGGTCTTAATAGCGCAGGCGTATCGAGCGGTGCAGGTAGTGGTGGGGGTGGATTTTCTGGCACAGGCGGCAGCGCGTCTAACATTGGCGGCACCGGTGCGGCCAGCGGCGGCGGCGGGGCCGGCGGTGGTGGCGGTGGCGTGTACGGCTCCCAAGCTATTGTAGAATTCTATACCGTTTCTGCCGGCGGTGGTGGCGGTGGTTATAGTGGTGGCAATGGCGGCCTTTGCGCCTGCGTAGGGGGTAGTGGAGATGGTGGCTACGGTGGAGGATCTATTAACAATAGTACAAATGCAAGTATAGGTACACCTAATGCAGGAGGCGGTTATGTTACCATTACCTGTCTTGGCGCTCTTCCCTCAACCACTACAAGTGTAAGTTCCAGCAATAATCCTTCATTTACTTCTGCTCCCAACAATGGAGTAACTTTTACAGCTACTGTTACGAGCAACAGTCAGGTTACCAGCGGTACAGTTACTTTCAGCAGTAATGGCACAACCATTCCAGGAGGCGCTTCTATTCCTGTTAGCAACGGTCAGGCAACACTGTCAACCGCTTTTTCGGCAGAAGGCACTTATAACATAGTTGCAACATACAATCAATCAGCTTTATATGCATCTAGCTTCGGATCAATAACCCAAACGGTAAATAACCACACGCAGGTAAGCGGAAATCAATTTTGTAATACAGGGTCAATTACACTTGGTTCAAGTAACAGTACTAGTCCTTACCCGTCTAACATTTTTGTAAGTGGATTATCGGCGAACATAAACGCAATCAGTATTAATCTCAATAATATTACAGCTTCAAATCCTTCGGAAATTGGGCTGTTACTAGTTGCACCCGGTGGCCAGAAATTCGTTATCATGTCCGGTGCCGGCGGGAATACTTCCGTTAGTGGTATAAACCTTACACTCAGTGACGCAGGGGGATCATCTGTGCCGTCATCCACACTTATATCAGGCACCTTCAAGCCCTCGGCTTATACCAGCGTTGCCGGTTTCCCGGCTCCTGCACCAGCAGGGCCTTACACATACTCTGCTACAACAGGCGCCGCAACATTCGCTTCTGTCCTCAATGGAAGTAATCCAAATGGCACATGGAGCTTATTTGCAATAGATGGAGGCGGAGGCACTGCAACCATTGCAGGAGGTTGGTGTCTCAATATCACAGTACCAACCCCGACACACATCACAGCTAATGCGGGCACAACCCCTCAAAGCACTGTTGTTAACACGGCGTTTGGTAATGCCCTTGCGGCAACCGTAACAGATGCGGGTGGTAGCCCCATGAATGGTGTTTCAGTAATATTCACGGCTCCATCCAGCGGTGCAACCGGTACTTTTTCAAATGGAACGAATACCATTACGGTTACAACCGATGCCAATGGTGTAGTATTGGCCGGAATCTTTACAGCTAATGCTACCGTGGGCGGTCCTTACCAGGTAACGGCGACGGTGGCAAGCACAAGCCTTACCACTAATTTTAATCTTACTAATAATGCGGCTGTTGCTACATGCCCATCTACTTATACCTTAAATGGAGTTGGCTATGGACCTGCAACAGGCACATGGACGGCTCCTCCTGCCGGGGGGCCTTTTCTTATCCAGATTACAGCGGCAGGCGGGCAAGGGGGGGACGCAGTTAATAATCCTGGCAACGGCGCAGTGATGACCGGTACTTTTATTGTAAACGCAGGCCAGCAATTGGATATCGAGGCAGGGGGGTTTGGTGGTGCCAGCTCGTATGCGGGAGGCGGCGGAGGTGGTTCTGGCGTTAAGGTCGATGCTTCCGGCGCCATCCTAATAATTGCCGGAGGTGGAGGAGGCGGCGGACAAACCAACGGCGGTAATGGCTTAATAACAACTTCAGGTCCGAATACAGGAACCCCGGGGATTGGAGGTTCAACGGTTGCAAACGCTGGCGGCGGTGGCGGTCTAAATAGTGCCAGCGTTGGTGGCGGGGGTTCCGGATTTAATGCCGCAGGCGGTGGAGGAGGTGGGCTATTCGGATCCGGTTCTGGTGGATTCGGTGGTGGTGGCGGTGGTTACTCATCCGGCGCGGGTCTTATTGCTAGTGGCGGCGGCGGGGGAGGCTATAGTGGTGGCAACGGCGGTAACAACACAGGGGGGTATGGTGCTGGTTCTATTAATAATGGCACCAATCCAGTCAATACGGCTGGCGGAAATGCAGGAGTTGGCTATGTTACGATTCAATGCATGGGAAGTGCCGGACCTACATCATCTGTATTAAGTGTAAATGGAACAGCAGCGATCTGTAATGGATCATCTGCCAATTTATCTGTTACCATCACGGGCGGAACTTCGCCTTACACGGTAATTTACAAGGACAATAGTAACAGTCAGTTTACGGTAAACAATTATGTAAGTGGCACTGATATACCCGTATCACCAACGGCCACAACTATGTACTCATTGTTTTCCGTTACAGATGCCAGTTCCATTGCAGGAACGGGAAATAGTGGAACGCCAACCATAACTGTTAACCCAAGACCAACCGGTTCTATCAGCGGTGGCGGAACTTATTGCAGCGGTTCAAACACTACAACGAATCTAACGCTGACAGTAACAGGAAGCGGAACAGTGAATGGTACTTTATCAGATGGTACTCCCTTCAGCGGAACAGCGCCAACTATAAATGTATCCGTAGCCCCAACATTAACCACAACTTATACCATTGTCACTCTAAGCGATGTCAATAATTGCACGGCGCAACCATCCGATCTTACAGGCAGTGCAACTATCACTGTTAACCCAAGACCAACGGGTTCTATCAGCGGTGGCGGAATCTATTGCAGCGGTTCAAACACTACAACGAATCTAACGCTGACAGTAACAGGAAGTGGCACAGTGAATGGTACTTTATCAGATGGTACTCCGTTCAGCGGAACAGCACCAACTATAAATGTATCAGTTGCCCCGGCATCTACTACAACTTATACCATTCTCACGCTAAGCGATGTGAATAATTGCCCGGCGCAACCATCCGATCTTACAGGCAGTGCAACTATCACTGTTAACCCAAGACCAACGGGTTCTATCAGCGGTGGCGGAACTTATTGCAGCGGTTCAAACACTACAACGAATCTAACGCTGACAGTAACAGGAAGTGGCACAGTGAATGGTACTTTATCAGATGGTACTCCGTTCAGCGGAACAGCACCAACTATAAATGTATCTGTGTCTCCAATATCAACGACCACTTATACCATTGTCACTCTAAACGATGCCAATAATTGCCCGGCGCAACCATCCGATTTATCTGGCAGCGCGACGGTAACTGTAAACCCTCAATCAACAGGAAGTGTCAGCGGCACCACAGCCGTTTGCCAAAATGCCTCTTCACCGAACGTTACCTTTACAGGATCTGGTGGAAGCGGATCTTATACGTTTACTTACACTTTTTCCGACGGCACGACTACCACAACAGGGCTTACGGCACAGGGAAGTCCATCAACCAGTATATCAGTATCAACAGGTATGGCAGGAACATTTACCTACACGCTGACCGGTGTAACAGATGCGAGCGGTACACAATGCCCCGGTATCATTACGCAGTCCTCGGCGGTAATAACCGTTAACCCATTACCGGCCGCAACCATTAGCGGAACCACAAAGGTATGCCAGAACGCATCTCCCGCTGAGGTTACATTTACCGGATCAGGCGGAACGGCGCCTTATACATTCACATACAACGTCTCTGATGGTACCAATACTACTTCAGGATTAATGGTAACGGGTAACCCGGCAACGGTAGCCGCACCATCAGGAACAGCCGGCACATTTACGTACACCCTTACAAGTGTGAAGGATGGCAGCGCAACGAGTTGCCCGCAGACTATGAACGGTCAATCGGCAACCATAACGGTGACCACCTTGCCGGTTGCAACGATCATGACGGCGTCAGAAGTAACGGCTGCGTCCACCGGTAATGCAGCTTCCGTAACCAATGCTGGTAACGGGGCAACTTATAGCTGGACGATGGGCAATGGCACAATCACATCAGGCAGCGGAACAAACAGCATTACTTATACAGCGGGTAACTCCGGCTCAGTATCGCTTTCTGTCGTAGTTGCGGCCAGCGGGGGCTGCGCACCGGTGTCCAGTGGAACAGTATTGGTCCCGATTACTGCGCAGTCATGCCCGAAGGCATCGATCACAGTTGCAAATGCGGTATGTACCGGGTCAACCGGCAACATTGCTTCTGTTGCAAATGCAGGCATGGGTTCCCATTATGTATGGGCGATCCTTAATGGTACCATCACGGCAGGAAGTGGCACCAATAGCATAACATATAAAGCAGGACTGCCGGGCTTCGTACTCATCTCGGTAAAGGTGACCAACAGCAGCGGTGGATGCACGGTATCTTCGGGTATCTATGCCGTTTGCGTAGCTCCATTGCCGGTAGCGGTGATCTCAGCCGCTTCATCTGTATGTACCGCATCAGCCGGCAACACAGCCTATGTGCCAAATTGCGGAACGGCCACCTATTCCTGGAGCATCACTAATGGAACGATTACCGCAGGCAGCCGCACGAGTAAGATCACCTACAAAGCTGGTTCATCAGGATCGGTTACTTTATCGGTGGTTGTAACCAATAGCGCAGGATGCAAGTCATCATCAGGAAACAAAGTCGTTACAATTTCAGCATACCCTGTCGCAAGCATCACGGCGGGATCTTCAGTGTGTGCGGGATCACCGGGCAACACAGCTTCGGTAGCAACTGCAGGCAGCGGAGCAAAATATAACTGGAATATCACAAACGGATGTATCACCTCAGGCAGTTCGAACAGCAGCATTACCTATACTGCCGGAGGATCGGGAACTGTATCCATATCAGTTACCATAACCAACAGCGGCGGTTGCAGCATTGCGTCAGCCAAAAAAACGATAACGATTACCGCGATGCCTAATGCATCGATTACGGCAGTTTCATCAGTTTGTCCTTCGTCAACTGGGAACACGGCATCAGTAGCGGGGGCGGGTAGCGGAGCGACTTATAGCTGGACTGTCACTAACGGAACTATTACATCGGGAAGTGGTACCTCAGGTATTAAGTACACGGCAGGAAACTCCGGCTCATTAGCCCTTACTGTAAAAGTTACTAACGCTACCGGATGCATGGCGTCGGGCAGCAAGAGCGTAATGATCACGCCCAATATGGTTCCGGCATTTGCTCAAATCGGGCCGCTTTGTACAGGGACCAAAGCTCCTTCGCTTCCATCGAAATCAATCAATGGAATCACAGGTACGTGGAGCCCGAATAAGATTAGCACTTCCTCACCAACGACTAGCACTTATACATTTACGCCGGCTGCAGGTCAGTGCGCTTCATCCACGACGATGAAGATTACAGTTAAAAATTGTACGGCACTTTCCGGTAACGACATGGTCTCTAGCCAGCAGGTTATAAGCAAGCCCGCGTTGAAAATGGATGCGGTAATATTGCCCAATCCAACGCAAAATTTCTTCACCCTGGTAGTAAAAGGCAACCGCAAAGAGGTCGCTGAGATAAGGGTGTTTGATGTGAGGGGCCGCTGGCTCAATCATTTTAGAACGGCCACGGATACACCGGTACGGTTCGGCGGTAATTATGCGCAGGGAACTTATATTATAGAAGTATTGCAGGGCCCTGACCGGAAAATACTAAAGGCTATTAAAGAATAATGAAATGTTTTAAATCACAGAAAGAGCTGTCCCAAAAAGGATAGCTCTTTTTTCGTTATTATCTTCAATATAAGAACTATTTCAGCCAGCGCAGGTGTTACCTCTCTTTCGTAAGCCCGCGTCAACCACTCGTGAGAGCCGGCGACCAGATGGGGGCTTTCCCCGGAATGTTGATTAAATTTGAAACCGAAACACCCGCCGTGGTAAAGTTTATCAGATGTCACTACTTGTGCCACCAACGGGAAGCAGACGCTCCATGTTATTAAGTTAAGGAAAATGGTTTTGTTCCAGGGGAACAATTGATGGGTAGAAGGCCGGATAAAAGATAGACTTAACGTTCCTGCGGAACGTTTGGTGCTGCTTTTCCGCTACAGCACGATGCGTTCCTACGGAACGCTTTGCGAATTTGAACTTTCTTTCTACCTGCGAAATGTTCCGCCGGAACATAAAACGCTTAACTTAATGACATTGAGCGGACGCCGGTGCCAAAGATGGAGATGACATAAATGATGAGATTTAGGTGTAGAACATCCCGCAAAAGCAATATTTAATATTTTTACGTATGCAACGAACGAAACCTGTCCATTTGCGTAAAGATAAAACGTGCCTTAACTGTGGCGCAATTGTACACGATCGTTTTTGCTCTCATTGCGGACAGGAAAATACTGAACCGAAAGAATCTGTGAAACATTTAATCGGGCATTTTCTTGCCGATATTACTCACTATGACTCCAAATTCTTTAGCACCCTCGCCGACTTGATTTTCAGACCGGGATTTCTTACGGCGGAATATAATGCAGGCAAAAGAGTTGCTTACCTGAATCCCATCCGGATGTATATTTTTATTTCTGCGCTTTTTTTCCTTGTACAATTTTCCGGTAAAGACAACAACGATTCAAATAGCAATGTAGTAACGGGCAACAGCCAGCTTAATACTTTTCGCCAACATCTCGCTGACAGTTTAAGACAATTGATTGATACAAGCCACACTTTTGCAAAACCAGCGAAGAATGTAAATGAAGTGTATAGTGCGCTCGCCGCCCGTCTTGATACTACTGCCACACCAGCGGACACCATTGAATCTGTCAATGCTTCTATTAATAACGAGGGAGAAATTGTTTTTCATCTCAAAGATGACAAATATGCCACAAACAGTGAATATCTCGCTGACCAGGACACCATGCCGAAAGGCAAACGGGATAATTTTGCGGTTCGATATGTAGCTAAAAAGCTTATATATCTTACACATGAAAAATACCAAAGGCCGGAACTCGTAATAAAACACAATATTGTACACGATATTCCCAGGATAATGTTTGTGTTACTTCCGCTTTTTGCTTTGTTTACCGGTTTTTTCTTTAGCCGGAAAAAGAATTGGTATACACAGCATTTTATTTTTTCCCTGCATTTTCATTCTTTTATTTTCATTTTCCTGGTGCTTGCAGGCCTTGCAGAAAAGTTGTTGCCGATGGATAAAATGTGGCTGATAATAGGTATAATTGAATTGGGAGGTATTTTTATTTATTTGTGCTTAGCGTTGCGTAACGCATACCATCAATCTCTGTGGCTTTCCTGGGCAAAGGCAGTTGGCATTTCGATTTTGTATGTTATTTCGATACTGTTAAGTTTTGTAATATTAATCATTACCTCTTTTATTTTGCTCAAATAAGAACCTCCGGTACCTATTAACTGTTTAAATAATCAGGGACTACTGTGCTTAGTTTCCCCAAGATTTCTATCCGGAGAATGTTTAAATAATTAGGAACTGCTGTCCTGATGTTTGTAACTCAGGACATTTATGTAGCACCTTATTGTTTCAAAACTCTTTCCGCTGCGTTCCTGTACAACCTCCCGATTGGTATTTTGTGATTGTCAATAGTAATATGCGTTGAATTGAAGGAAGAAATCTTTTCTATCGTTACGATATAGGACCGGTGAACACGAAGAAAGCGATGCGGCGAAAGTAATTTTTCAAGCGAACTGATACTTTGCTTTACCAACAGCCATTTTCCGTTTTCAAGATGGAGCTTCACATATTCTTTGCTGCTTTCAATGAACAGGATTTCCCGCAATAACACTTTCTGCATTTCTTTATTAATCCTGAAATACAAAAAGGAGCTTTCGTTGTTTTCAACTCTGGCATTCGCTTCTGAAAAATTATTATCGGCGGCAATCAGCTTTGTTGCCTTTGAAACCGCTTTTATAAATCGTGTAAATGAAACAGGTTTCAAAAGGTAGTCAACAATATCAAGCTCATAACCATCCAAAGCATAATCCCGGTAGGCTGTAATGAAAATTACTTTTGGCGGACTTGAAACGCTGCGGAGAAAATCTGTGCCGATTAGTTTCGGCATTTTTATATCGAGAAATATCAAATCAATTTTTTGTTCTCTTAAAATTCCTGCCTTCGTGGGTGCTACCTCTCTTTCGCAGGCTCCGCATCAACCACTCGTGAGAGCCGCCGTCTGGTCTCCTGACCAACGGCCCACCCGTTTTAGCCGATTCTGATTTAATAATACATCTTCCAATTAATTTTTTAGATTAGTAAAATGAAAGAGGAATATGTACACTTTCCGGCAATGTATTTTACAGCAACCATATATGAATGGAAGCCATTACTCGTTAATGATAGTTATAAAGATATTATAATGGACAGCCTGCAGACTTTGGTTAGTAAAAAAAGAATAGAGCTAAATGCTTTTGTTATTATGAATAATCATATTCACCTCATTTGGCAGTGCTTGCAAAATTACACTCCTTCACAAATCCGATAGCTATCGGATCAGGCTTCCTTTATGAAGTTTACCGCACGACAATTATTACTTTCCCTGATTAAAGATGATAAAGATTTGCATGCTTCACTTAAAGTAAATAAATACGATCGTGATTACCAGGTATGGAAAAGAGAACCGTTAAGTATCGAACTTCTTAATAAAACAATGTTTATTCAAAAGCTCGAATACATACATTATAATCCCGTAAGAGCAGGCTTATGTGATGTACCCGAAAATTATCATTATTCATCTCCCAGGTTCTACCATGATGGAAGTAATAGTTTTGGAATGTTGACGCATTTTCAGGAAACTGAATTTGGGTTTCTAAAATTCGTTATCGGTATTAATATTTTCTGCCATTTCATTATTTGGATCTGCGTTAACGCACGGCATTAACCCGTGCCGATATTGCACGGGTATCTCAATCTTGAATCCAGGTAATGGCCCTGCAATTTTCCTTTTTATCTAAAGCACATTTCTATTGGGCATCCCACCACATGCGGCTTGTTATTTTGTCTCCGCCGGATAACCGCGCTACTGCAGCATTATAATTGGCAGCATTTACCTGCTTATCAATGGTTGAGTATTCCATCCTGCGTGGTACAGCCCCGGGTGATTGACTGCCGGGATAGGTTACGGGCACCAATGCTGGATAGCCGGTACGCCGGTAGTTGCTCCAGGCTTCATATTCATTAAAAAATGTTGTTGCCCAAAATTGTGTATTAATCATTTCCAGTCCGTTGGCATCATCATAGGGATGAGCAGCTAAATAAGCCTGGGCGTCATTACTGCTAATAATACCTGCATCACCATAGGCTGACAATTCTGTAATGGCAGCCAGCACACCATTATTATAATGTTCGGCGGCATCTCCTATACCCCAACGCTTTGCAGCATCTGCTAATAATAACTCTGATTCTGCATAAGTTAACACCAGGGTAGGAGCTGTTGAATTAAATATAATAGGACTTGGCCGGGAATATAGATTGAGATTTCCCAGGTAGCCCGGATAGCTTATAATACCATGCGAAGTATTTCCCGCATCATAACCGTTGGGCAAGCCAGCCTGGTCTGCAGGATCAGATGAACCTCCTGAGGGGTCGCCTCCAGGCGAAAAATCCGGGGGATAGACGTAAGAAAGCACCGGTAAACGTGGATCATTATTATTTCGCAGAAAATCAATAAAAGTCTTACTGATTTGCCCGGATAATTGAACGTCGCCATCCTCACCTATTCCGCGATAAATTCTGTTTATTGTAAGCGGATCATTAGTGCCATGCGGTACAATTGCATTATCATCATTACTGGTCATGGTAAGCCCTTGTACCTTATTTACATAAGCCTGTGCTGTAGCAGGATCCACCTTAGTTAACCGCATCGCCATCCGCAAAAGCAAAGTATTACCAAATTTTTTCCATTCCGCTATCTGGTCACTCGCCTGCGAATAAAACATATCGCCCACCGGTTTATCAGCATTTTCGTCCAAACTATCAGTTGCCTGTTCTACTTCCTTTAAAAGATCAGTGTAAATATCTTTTTGCATATCATACTTTGGAAAGTAGTCAGACTTGTGATAAGCCTGCCCGGCATCGAAGTACGGTACATCACCATAAACATCGGTGATCCGCTCGAAAACCAATGCTTTCATTATTCTTGCTATCTGGTGCAGGTTTGCATATTGAGGTTTACCGGTTGTAGTGGTATATAGGTCTACCGCGTTCTTTACACCATAAGTGTAGGCATGATCAAAAAATGAACCCCAGCCTCCGGGGCTAAAAAGATATTTATCTCCAAAGTAATAACCGGAAGTGGATGCCCAATGTTGAATAAAACAACCGGCGCCCTGTATTTCAGTTTCTTCTACTTCTATTGCGTTATCTGTACTCCCGGTGTAATAGAGTTGTGTAGCGGTCAAGATGTTATTCGGATCAAATTGGTCAACCGACACAGAGTTGGGATCAGTATTAGTTTTAAGCAGGTCTTTTTTGCAGGAAGCAAATATTAGTAATAAGGCTGCGATGAAGATGTACTTTGTTATTGATAGTAATTTCATGTTGTTTGGCGTTTTAATAATCATACTAAAATTTTGCGTTTAGATTAAGCCCAAAAGTCCTGGTATATGGTACCTCAGCCTGTTCAATACCCTGTGGTCCATTAGAATAATTAGACTCGGGATCAATGTTGGGGGTGTGCTTTGTAATAGTAAATACATTCCTGGCAACAAAACTTAATGTGATGCCCTGCATTTTATTGTTAAACATGCCGGCAGGGAAAGTATATCCAAATATGATCTGGCGGAATTTGATAAAACTTGCATCATAAATAAATATGGCAGGATTCGCATTGCTCACCAAATTATAATAGTCCTGCGGGTAAAGCTGGTTGGTCCCATATAATTGATCCCGGCCCGGTAACGTTGTTTTGGTAAGACCAAACTCATATGCGTAATAGTTAGTACCTGAAAATATCTTTCCGCCAAATTTTCCATCCACTAGGAATGAAAGATTAAAATGTTTGTACCTGAATTCACTGGTAATGCCGGTAGACCATGGGTCAACCCCCGACCCGACATCTACATAATCAGTTCCGGCTTCCGGCGCCCCCGTTGCCGGGTCAATAATAATTTTTCCTTTATCGTCGCGGGCCGGGTCGGCAACAAATATCTGGTAAGCAGATTTTCCGAGTGACTGCGACATATAAGCAACACCCAGCCCCTGGTCTTCGCCGGCACGGGAATATCCCAACGGGTAATTCGTTGATCCTGTTGAAAGCGACAATACTTTATTGTCGTTATAGGTAAGGTTGTAGATTTCTGTCCAGCTGAAATTTTTGGATTTAACAATAACTCCGGATACCAAAAATTCAATCCCCTTATTCTGAATGGTTCCCGAGTTAAGTAATACGGCATTATATCCGGAAGTTCCCGATGTAACTGCGGGAATAACCTCCCTGCTTTCTTTTTTATTGTAAAGAGCTATATCAAAATGTAGCCTGTTGGCAAAAAAATCAAGCTCGGTGCCCACTTCAAATTCCTTAGCGGATGATGGTTGTAAAGAAGCATTTGGCACCGTACCGCCATTTGCTATATTGCCTATAGGATACCCGTTTAAATTACCAATGTTGTTATATCCTAATAAGGTTTGATAAGGTGCATCTGCTTCGCCTCCCACATCGGCATAACCCACTCTTAACTTACCCATGTTCAAAGCAGGTATATGTAGCAGCTCAGAGAAAACAAAGGAACCACTCACAGAAGGATAAAAATAATTGGTTTTACCAGGTGCAAGCGTAGAGTACCAGTCGTTTCGGCCGGTAGCGGTCAGGTACAAATAATTCTTATAGCTAAAATCCAATGTTCCGTATACAGATTTATTCACTACCACAGGGTTACTTGTGTATTCGGTTGGGCTGGCAAGGTTACCAATGGTATATAAATACGGTGTTTCAAAAGTGTTACCCTGTGCATCAATCTGGTCAGTGACAGCCTTTCTGGTGTTAACACCACCAAGTACCGCAAGGTCAAAGTCTTTGGTTATTTTAAAAGATTTTCCAATGATGGCATCTACATTAAGTTCTGTTGATTTAATATTTTCTTCCAACATAAACCCGTCAGTTTGATAGGCAGTACCATTAGGTGTAACCATGGTGTTTCTGTCAGCAAAATAATCTTCACCGGTACGAAATTGAAGATACAAACCATCATCAAAAGTGTATTTAAGATCAGCCGAGCCTATAAACCTGTTGCGGCGGGTGTTATTGATAAACTTATATGCCGCAAAATATGGATTAGTAGTATAGGCATCATCTAAAAACTGGTTTTCGGAACCATCTTGTTTATAACCGGGAGCCAGCGAGGTTATATTAACATTAGGCGAAAGAAATAAAGTAGCAAAATTCACGCTGCCCGGAGCATCCGATACACTTGGCCGATTGTGCGTATATGCTCCCAAGTATTGACCCTTCAGCTGTAGACTTAGATGTTTATCCAGCTTATAATTGGCCGACAATGAAAAAGATTGCTGATGAAATCCCGCGTTGGGAATAATGCTCTTATTGTCGAGGTTACTGGCCGAGAACCGTATACTTCCATCATCACCGAGATTTTTATTGAATGACAAGGTATTGGTAGCTGCAGCGCCATTCTTATAAAACCGCCCTATATTGCCTGATACGGCAGAGTATGGCCTTTGAACGCCATCAAACTGGTAAACCATCGAACCGTCAAGTTTTGCTCCCCAACTGGAAAGTCCTGTTTCAAATGCATCAGTGCCGTTAACAGGTTTATTTCCATCGTTGCCCTGGCCATAGGTATTTTGCCAATCGGTATTATCAATCACATTCTCTATAACATAATTCGAATTTAATTCAACCCCCGAGCCCTTGGCGCTCTTGCCTGATTTGGTTGTGATTAATATAACTCCTCTGCTACCCCTGTAACCATATAATGCTGTTGCAGCGGCTCCTTTTAACACTGAGATTGTTTCAATATCATCGGGATTGATGTTGATAGTTCCATCACCCCCGTCCGCGCCGCCATACCCGCCTCCAACGTCCGTTTGCCGGTAAGTATTATTTTGCATGGGGATTCCATCTATTACATACAGCGGCTGATTAGAACCGGTAATATCTGAAACGCCCCGAATCACCACGTTGGCGGAACCTCCCGGCCCGGTAGCTACATTGCTTACATTAACGCCGGCTATTTTTCCTTCAAGCCCGTTTACAAAATTGGTCTCCCGTGCCTCCGTAAGCGTTGAGCCGGCAACAGTAGTTACCGAATAACCCAGCGAGCGCTTTTCTCTTTTAATTCCCAAGGCAGTTACTACCACTTCGCCAAGCTGCTTTGTTGTCGATTGTAATTTTATATTTACGACAGCCTGGTTGCCGACTGACACTTCTGTCGTTTTATTACCAACGTATGAAAAAATAAGAACAGAACCATTGCCTGCCGAAATGGAATAGTAACCATTTTTATCAGTTTGTGCCGCTTCAGAGCTACCCTTCACGCTAATGGTTACTCCGGCAAGCGGTTCGTCGGTATCAGCCGCTGTTACCTTGCCTTTTATGATCCCTGCGGGGTTTTGTTGAGAAAAACAGGAAAGGCTGTATAACAATACCGCCATCATAATTATTGACCTGGAAAATTGCACTTGTAATTTTACTTTCATGTTTTTAGAATTTGGTTTTGCTAACAATTTAATGACGCATATCAGGGAAAAGTATTAGGAATTATAATAAGCATCAGTTTCTCTTTGGGGTATAGATTGGAAATTAAATATACGGAAAACTCTTTTAATTTTCATTCTGCATTGTAACGGAAAGGCCTATTCGAATTACCGGGAATCTGTGCCAGGTAAAAATTGCTATTTGCGTTTATGCCTTCATTGTTAATGAAATCTTTGTTGGCAAATAAAACAAAAAACCAAAGCGCCATGCTTTAGTCATTCAACAGGCAATCCAATCATAATCTTTAAAAACTGTTCATAAAAAAATAATACAGCCCCCTATTGGTGCAAGCGCATCCTATCATCAGCATAAACTTAGCCCCCCTGTTGGTGCAAGCGCATCCTACCATCAGCATAAACTTAGCCTCCGGTTGGTGCAAGCGCATCCTATCATCAGCATAAACTTAGCCTCCTGTTGGTGCAAGCGCATCCTATCATCAGCATAAACTTAGCCTCCTGTTGGTGCAAGCGCATCCTACCATCAGCATAAACTTAGCCTCCTGTTGGTGCAAGCGCATCCTATCATCAGCATAAACTTAGCGCAAGCGTCCGCTTGTGCTCGAATTAAAAAGAGTGACGAGTAAAGAAATATAAAGCCTGAAGTTATGGGATTACTTTCCTGCAGGTGAGGATTAGTTTAACCAGGTTAAAGTTTGTAATGTGGCACAAGCGGACGCTTGCGCCAGTGACCTTTTTGCTGTTTACAGTTTAATATAAATGCTATGATTATACCAACTGTTGGTGCAAGCGCAACCTATCATCGGCATAAACTTAGCGCAAGCGTCCGCTTGTGCCCTATCTTGGCGCAAGTAGCTCTATCTTCTCGGTCGAGTTATAAAGAAAGGTTGTGTTGGCAAGTTTGGTAACATGGCTTTGTGTGTTGGCTATACTCATCGTAACATTTCCGTTTTTGTTTGATAAAAAGTTGTATCGTGACAGAAGTAGTAACTTTAATACGTTGACGCATTTTACCGGAAACTATCGGTGGGTTTATTCACCCGTTGGTCAGGAGGAGACCAGACCGGGCGTTACAGGCCGTGTAGCTTATTAGGGTGGAAACAAGGGAATACCTGCAGGGGTTAAAGTTATTTTTCATTCAAAATGTTATGTAATGAAACTCTTTTTGAAACCATTGTTTATTGTTGTGATGCTGTTTCATTGCATGGCGGCATTTTCTCAGATAAGTACAGACAGTTTGAAGGCATCAATAGGCCATTTATATGATGTTGATTCAAATAATAACAAACTTAATTCGGATTTGGTGAGTTTGTCCCACAAGTACAGTGTGGATTCGCTTTCAATCATTATAAAACAAAATATAGTTCAAATCAATACTTATAGCCAACCGGACACGGCTCTAAGATATGCCACAGCAACACTGGACCTTGCAAAAAAAATAAATTCTGATGAAGATATCGCTGGTAGCTATCAGCAGCTTGGAGAAATTTTTAGGGTAATGGGCAACTATCCAAAAGCTGTTGAATTGACACTGAAAGGATTGCCTTTTTTTGAAAAAATCAAAGATACCCCCTGTTGGTGCAAGCGCATCCTATCATCAGCATAAACTTAGCGCCAGCGTCCGCTTGTGCTCGAATTAAAAAGAGTGACGAGTAAAGAAATATAAAGCCTGAAGTTATGGGATTACTTTCCTGCAGGTGAGGATTAGTTTAACCAGGTTAAAGTTTGTAATGCGGCACAAGCGGACGCTTGCGCCAGTGACCTTTTTGCTGTTTACAGTTTAATATAAATGCTATGATTATACCAACTGTTGGTGCAAGCGCATCCTATCATCAGCATAAACTTAGCGCAAGCGTCCGCTTGTGCTCGAATTAAAAAGGGTGACAAACAAAGAAATATAAAGCATACAGTAATGGGATCACTTTCCTGCGGGCAAGGATTAGTTTAATCAGGTTAAAGTTTGTAATGTGGCACTACTTGTCCCGTTAACGGGAAGCGGACGCTTGCGCCAGTGACCAATTTTCGGGCGCAGTGGTTTAATATAACTGTTACCGTTATTCGAAATTAATTCAAGGCCTAAGTTGCGAATTATAAAAGAGATTTGTAAATTTATTTCATGAGCCGTAAGTATAAATTTCACGATAATGATAAACTATATTTTATTTCCTATGCAACTGTGTATTGGATTGATGTATTTGTGCGGGAAGAATATATGCAGGTGATCATTGATTCATGGAAACATTGCCAGCAAACGAAAGGCCTTCAAATATATGGGTGGTGTATAATGCCAAGTCACGTTCACATGATAATAGGAAGTAGTAAAAATAAATTGGAAGATATTGTAAGAGATACTAAAAGCTTTACTTCTACAACATTGAAGAATGCAATAAAAGAAAATCCGCAAGAAAGCAGAAAGGAATGGATGCTTTGGCTAATGGAGCGGGCAGGAAAGAAAAATGGCAACAACAATGAATGGCAGTTTTGGCAACAACATAATAAGCCTCTTGAAATCATAAGCCAGGAAATGTTTGATGAAAAATTGGCCTACATCCATCAAAACCCGGTTCAGGCAGGTTTTGTAACAAGAGAAGAAGATTGGAAGTATAGTAGTGCACACGACTTTTGCGGGATGAAAGGTTTAATTGAATTAAGTTATAGTTAGTACAAAGCACAAGCGGACGCTTGCGCTAACGAGAGATAAATTATGATCCTGAAATGTCGGGTGAGGACACCCGCCAGGAAGGCGAACTAAGAATAGCGGGGTGCGAAAGCATTTGCTTATTTCTGCCCCTTTGATCCAGTTCCCTGCAATTTCCTAATATATAGTTGCCACGCAGCTTCATCTAGTAAAATTTCCCTATTCATTATTATGTAATTAGTTTGGGAATTGTAAAAACAAATTCTCCACCCATTGGCTCCCATGTAAAGAAGGGCATCTTCAGCTTTATTTATCTGGTAATCCTTTTTGATATTAATCAAAATGGACGCCTTTAAACTATCCGGCAAAATTTTTTCAAGGCTTTTAGGGTAAACGATATTACCTCTGGCATCAACAGAACATATAATAGATACCTCTTTATTTTGTGCAAAAGAGCAAACCGAATAAAATAGCGTCAATAGAATGAACCCACTGATTTTCATATTTCATATTTTATGGCTGAATAAATTGAATTGTTTTCTTTTTACAAATTAATGGAATGTCAGCGACCAATGCTACTCATTTGACGTTACATAATTATTAACCTTCGATGTCTTATGTCGCATTTTTTGTAAAAAATTTTCCCCCTGTTGGTGCAAGCGCATCCTACCATCAGCATAAACTTAGCGCAAACCCCCTGTTGGTGCAAGCATACGGTTAGCGCAAGCGTCCGCTTGTGCTTGCATTAATAAAAGGTAAGATTAAAAGGAATATAAAGTTTGGCGTTTACGCTATTTCGTTTCTGCTCCTGCCTCCGTGGGTGCTATCTCTCTTTCGCAAGCCGGCATCAACCACTCGTGAGAGCCGCCGGTCTGATCTCCGACCAACGGCAAACCATTTAGCAGATTCTGACTTAATTGGATATTACGCACCATGGCTTGCTATAAGTAACTCTGTCTACCCAAGCACAAGCATGGCTAACACACAAGGCTATGCGACAAAGCTAACCATCCTGCTTACATGCTTGGACGAAAAGTGGGGCTATTCAATTTAGTTTTTCACTGCAACTCCAATTTCAAATTTCGCTGCTCTGAGAAAGGCATTTCAACCAGACACTTATTATAATCTTTGTCGCAATTGATTTTAAGTTTCAGATTAAGATAGTTGTACATAGCCGCGTAGGTGATTTTCCCATCAGATTTTTCTACTGTGCTGTTGATATAAAAATACTCTCTCCCATACTGAACAAGATATTGTCCCGGGCCTTGCTGCATTACCATTTGAAAATTATTAATGGTATCTTTAACAACAGGAGTGCTCATGTCAGGAGTCAGGAAAGAAAGGCATGGTTGAGAAGGTGGTGCGAACCAGGTAGTCAGCATAACGTGGCTTTTTGTGATATCTGTTATTTTTACTGACATGTCAATGCAGTCTTCACCTTTTAAAATAGTTGAGCCGTTTGAAAAATCCGCTTTAACGGGTTGCCCCATTGAAGTAGTGTCGCCTTTTTTATTGAGTTTTGTAGCACCTATCAAGGGACTTACCGCAATGAAAAAAGTATTAAAATCCTGAATAGGTTCAGTCAGTGCCGGTATCTCAACCTTTGGCAAATCAATCTTCCCTTTTGGATCTAATGAAATCAAATAAGGTTTAGCAGTAAGAATTGCCATTGTTGCATCAACTGTATCTTTTCCGGTTATCGTTATCCTGGAAATCCAGTGTACTTCGTCATACGAGCACCCTAAACTATCCTCAACGACTTTCAGCTCGCATATTGATATGTTGGTATGGTCCCATTTCCCGTTGTGCTGTTCTTCCATTGTAAGTTTATAGCGGTAGGTATCGCCCACCTTATACTTTCTTCCAAATATTTCACTTTTAGGAAGTCCTGCACGCTGAGCTGTTGATTCGTAAAAACTCATCACTAATAACGTGGTTGTGAAAAATGTGCAAATTTTCATTGTCATAATTTATTAAACAAGGGGATATACTGTCTGGGTTGCTTACTACCCAAATATATACGAATACCCCAACATCCCATAAGTTGTTGATTAAAAATATTGCTGTATCAATTACCAATATTTTAGGCCAGTTTTGCGAAATAAATATACTATCCTATTGTAGCGCACGGGTCCACTTGTGTTTATGATGAAGCTAAAACTTGTTAGCTCTTTACGCAATATTTTTATTTTTCAATTATATAGCGGATACTATTAGACGCAAATTTATCTTGGTAGTAGCACAAGCGGGACGCCTTTATTTGAACCCTCTACCCAAGCACAAGCATGGCTGGCGCACAAGGCTATGCGACATAGCTAAACAACCTGCCTATATGCTTGGACGAAAGGAGGGGAAAGGCGAATACGGAAAGAAATGGCTTAAGTGATGGAGAAAGGAATTATCGCTATAATATGATTAAGGGAAGAATTGCTGAAACTTTAATTCAGGAATTATTTCTGCAATTAAAATATAATGTTTTTGGCTATGGAATGAAGAATACTATACCCGGCATAATGGAGTTGTTGAAAGGTATAAAATCAGATTAAAAAGCTTGTTGGTGAAAACACCGACAATGGCGGGAAACTAATATAACAATTTGTGTCTTCTGAGAAAATCATCAGTAATATTTAGGATATCTTCATCATAATAGTGCGAGTATTTCGGATTTTCACCTCCCAAATAATGTTTTCGCCCGTCAAACATGTGAAGTTCAAATTCATTACCCTCCTTTTTCATTGCATTTTCGAAATATTGTACGGTCCATTTCGGGACCTGCTCATCATCGGTACCATGAAACCCGATCATAGGGGGTAAACCTTTCCGGATATGATGCGCCGGAGAAATACTCCATATTTTGGATCGGCGTTCAGCCAATAAATAGTCGCACCATCCCTCAACCGTATTAACGCAGGCTGAAAACAGCAAAATCGCATTGGGGCTGCTGCTCACCGCAAGATCGTCGGTTTTTTCATTATACTCATCAATCATAGCTGTTGATAATGCCAGTTGGCCGCCGGCAGATTGACCTGCCACAACTATTTTATTTTTGTCAAGATGAAACTTCGCGGCATTTTCTCTCACCCATCGCATGGCAGACCTGGCATCCATTACCGATTCGATAGGACTGATCGTTTTACTTGGGGTAACGCCATTATCAATTGACAAACGATACTCCACCGAAAAGGTCACTATTCCCATTTCAGCATATCGTTCGCAGGTCGTGAAAAACTCATCCGGGGTTCCAAACGCCCAGCCTCCACCATGAAAAAATACGATAGCAGTATTGTTATCGTGCTCATAGGATTGGTTTGTATGAAACACGTCTATTGTTAATTCTAACGAATCAATTACTTTATATACTTCCCGGGTATGAATAACTTTTTCGCCTGCTTTTGCAGGGTTAGATCCGAAGGATAGAAAAGACAAAAGCCAGCCAAAATAAAAGGACTTTACATTCATGATTTTAGGTTTATAGATCAATGCTAAATTTATGAATAGTATTTATCTATCCGAAACACTTTTTTTCTTTAGCCCCCCAATTAATCCCGGGCCGTGTCTCTCTCCGGGATTTGAAGTTTGGCAGGACACTCCCGCCTTTTTATTAAAAAGCTTGTTGGTGAAACACGAACAAGGGCGGTAGATATCAATACAATTGTAAGCAATGGTAAAAGATTTATGCCTGCCGGCAGGCAGGCTCATGCAGTGGTGTTTCGAATTGAGTTGATAATCCCGACGGACTATATAAACAGCGCTACAGTATATTTTATAAATAGGGAACAAGGAATATATTTGATAGAAGAATCACGCTACACAGCCGTGTCCTGCCACAGCACAAGGCCTGGAGTAGAGACACGGCAGGGAAGTGGCTGAATTTTTATGTGAAACATTTATATTACAGGATGGTGCCTGTTGTCAAATTCATTTACTGTTTATATTCACAGTACCGCTATTTTACGAAGGATAAAAATTATGCTTAAAAATTTGCTTGTTACTTTTGTATGTATTTGCCTTCTCGCCGGTTGTGCCTCTAATGATAACGATAATGGGTGGACGATGTATGGTGGCAATTCAAACAATAATCATTATTCATCGCTTTCGCAAATTGATACAAATAATGTAACGCAGTTACAGGTTGCCTGGACATATCATGCCGGCGATGTGGACACTGCCAATCAATCACAGATACAATGCAATCCAATTATTATTGATAATGTTTTATACGGCACCTCACCATTAATGAAATTGTTTGCCGTTGATGCAACAACCGGCAAACAGAAATGGATTTTCAATCCGTTTGATAGTTTTAATGGCAATAAGAGATTTTTTTTCATTATGAATAATTGCCGCGGTATAGCGTATTGGAGCGATGGCAAAAACGATAAAAGAATATTTTATACAGCGGGCGCTGATTTATACAGCATCAATGCAGACAACGGAAAACCGGAGATGAGTTTTGGTGATAGCGGAAAAATTGATCTACACAATGATTTGGGCCGTGATGTGAAAGACCTTTTTGTGACGTCCACTTCTCCCGGGGTTGTCTATAAAAATTTAATCATCATGGGTACCCGCGTAGATGAGGGGCCTGCAGCAGCGCCCGGTCATATCCGTGCATATGATGTAAGAACCGGAAAATTAAAATGGATCTTTCATACCATACCTTATCCCAATGAAGTTGGATATAATACCTGGGAAGATACCGCTGCTTACAGGCACATTGGGGGTGCGAATGCATGGTGTGGGTTAGCATTGGATGAAAAAAATGGAATTGTCTTTGCGCCAACAGGTTCTGCTTCTTTTGATTTTTATGGCGGAAAAAGGCGCGGCGATGATTTGTTTGCAAATACTTTATTAACCCTTGATGCATCGACGGGTAAACGGATCTGGCATTTTCAATCTATTCATCACGATTTGTGGGATCGCGATTTATCATCGCCACCTGCACTGGTAACGATCAATAAAGATGGAAAAAAAATTGATGCAGTTGCGCTCACTACCAAAACAGGTTTTGTATTTGTGCTGGATAGAAAAACAGGTGAACCGGTTTATCCCATTGAAGAAAAACCCGTGCCGCATATAAGTGAACTGGTTGGTGAATATCTTTCGCCAACACAACCTTATGAATCTATTCCAAAACCTTTTGTAAGGCAACTCATCACAGAAAATGATTTGAACACTTTACTGCCTGATAGTTCTTATGCGGATGTGAAAAAGCGATTTCAAAGTTATAAGCATAGTAATATGTTCGAACCACTTTCAAAAGAAGGAACCATTGTAGCACCCGGTCTTAATGGCGGTGGGGAATGGGGTGGTCCGTCATACGACCCCACGGCAGGGATTTTGTATGTGAATGCAAATGAGATGGCGAATTTAATGCAGATTGTTGATTTAAAAACCAGCGCAACAAGTCATGAAACTTTTCTAACTGCGGGTGTACGATTATATCGAACCAATTGCATGGGTTGTCATGCGCCGAAAAGACAGGGAAGCGGTAATTATCCATCATTAATTGGCGTAAATAAAAAGTATAATGAACAACAATTTGTTCAGCTCATCTCAACCGGGAGAAGAATGATGCCCGCATTCAAACAATTGAATGATGAAGAGAAAAAAGCCATCGCTTCTTTCATTTTAGATAATCACTCCAGGCAATCATACCCATTTATTGATAGTGCAAAGCCTGTTGACCCCTATTTGCACATGCCTTATGCCATTACAGGCTATAATTTATTTTTATCGAAAGAAGGTTTGCCTGCAATCTCGCCCCCTTATGGAACATTAACGGCCATCGACTTAAATACGGGCAAATATGTTTGGCATGATACGCTGGGCGACTATCCCTATTTCGCGGCAAAAGGTTTGCATACGGGGTCTGAAAATTACGGCAGCTCTGCTGTTACCAAAGGAGGCTTGTTATTTATTGCCGCAACCAGTGACGGCCACCTGAGGGCCTTCAACAAACGTACCGGTCAATTATTGTGGGAATATAAGTTGCCGGCTGCTGCATTTGCAACGCCATCTGTTTATGAAGTCAATGGCAGAGAATATATTGTTATTGCCTGTGGCGGCGGCAAATTAAAAACAACATCGGGCGATGCTTATATTGCGTTTGCGCTGCCTCGTTAGCATCTATACAAACATCATTACCCCAGGCTGTCGTTAGAATGTTCCACCTTCTCGGTCGGGTTATAAAAAAAAGTTGTGTTGGCTATACTTGTGCCATATTGAGTAAATAATCTTATTCTATCAGGAGATCTAGGATAGGCCGTTCATTGCCCGCTGCGTGACATCGCTTCTAAGTCGTCTTTAGTGATCCTGTCAAAACCAGGTGGTATACTAAAAATTCCTTCAGGCCCTGCTTCTTCCGACACAGTTGATATCGTAATTTCTGCAGTTTGCCCCTGCTGGAAGGCGAAATATTGTACAGGAAAGCCGCCAATACTCTGGTAATAAAAGGGTACAGCAGTCGGGGGTACGGCTATATCGTTGGTTATCCATACGTCATAGGTTTTATTGTCTTTGGTATCAGTTGCTACCACTTTGGTGCAATTGAAACCGGAAATTTGTTTGGTCTCATTGCCTGCCACAAACGTTAAAGTTGGCATATCTGCCATTGCCTGATTAACTTCATCAGGAGTATAAATAGCTGCCTTTCTTACATTAAATGCCGATACATCCACTACTGTTACAAAAAATTTGTGATCAGCGTCGCTCAATAATTTTATTATGGCAGGGCCAGCCGAAAAGGTTACTGCAGTGGAATCGGTTGTGAAATATTCCTTTATTTCAACATCCTGTCCGCGCATACTTGTTTTATAAGTAATTACACCGTGGGTATAAGTTTTTTGGGCGCTTGAAGCGGTAGTTGCTGCTGATAAAGCAACAGATAAAGCCACACTAAAAAAACTAATCTTCATGTATGTTTGTTTCATTCAAGGTAGATGTTTATTTAATCAGGTACAAATAATATCACGGGCAAGACAGCAAAACTTTCGATTGGCGACAGGCTAAGGAAAGAAATCGAGGGGCGTTCGAGGCCTGAGATGCTTCTAGATTTAAGAACAGGAACACCCGCGATGGCAAGAATCATAAGCCAGGAAATGTTTGATAAAGAATTAGCTTAACTACATCAAAACCAGTTGAGGCAGGTTTTGTAACGAGGGAAGAAGATTGGAAACATAGTATAACGCTGTGCCCTCTGCAAGAGACATGGCTACTGAAAAGAGACTTCCGGCTCTTCTTCTAATCATGCCTCTTTGTCGTCCAATTGAAACAGGATTTCGACGGTGGTATTAAAAACTTTGGCCATCCGTAAAGCGAGCAAAGTGGATGGGATAAATTTTCCGGTTTCAATGGAATTTAGGCCTTGCCTGGATATCCCGATATGTTTTGCAAGATCTGCTTGCGTCCAGTTTTTCTTAGCTCGTTCAACCTTTATAGTGTTTTTCATAGCCCGTATTTTCTTATCGAAATTAACCACCCAATAAAATAAAAGAGCCAGCAATAGCACAGCAGGTATGCATAGCCAAACCAGTTGGGGATTGATATACCACATAAGCCTACCAAAAACAAGATCATCGCCAACATTGCTGTCAATGCAAAACCGATAACAACGGCTTCAAATTGTACTCGTTGCTTCACCTCGTCCATTGCCGAAAAGGCTTAAATAAAAAAATCCCTTTATCCGGCCATCTCGTACAACGTTTAAATACTTAGAGAGCGCTGTCCTTGAGTTTGTAACCACTACTGTCCGGTAAAAAGTAAACTAATAAGAAAATTTATGATAAATGCGGTTGAAGTATGCAAATAGCATATTTCTTGTGAGCAGGCCTTATGTAATTAAGAGAAGTTGATTGTGATTGTATCGTTTTGATTTGGCGAATACCTTCATTAACACTTTTTCCGGAGACCTTAAAAAACTTCCCAAATCAATGTAAGTCATAAGATGAAGTCTCACCATAGCAGCAAGGTTTGAGAAAGACCATTTTCTCCCTTGCGGCTTTGCGTGAAAATAAAATTAGATGTCGCGGTTTTAATCCCCGGTCTTATTTGCCAATTAAATGAATTGTTATTTTAGATTGACAATCCTATAGGATATCGCAGAATTTGCTATTTTGCCAGGATGTGGCACCGAACCCTCATTTACACATTTCTTATTTTCCTGCTTTTGCATGTTATTGCTCAATCTTCATTTGCGCAAACTGATGCCGGCGATAGAGACTCAATCTTCTACGAATATATTGAGAACTACAAAGACCTGCTCACCTGTAAAATGTCGTTAGGCAGCAAGGAGGATGGCTTTGATCTTGAAAATACAGGCCGTTACAAAATAAGATCAAACAATAAAACGAAATTGAATGCAGGCATTAACTACCGGTGGCTGGCATTCAGTCTCACGTTTGCGCCGAATCTTTTCAATGGGAATGTTGATAATAACATAAAAGGTGAGACGAGATCTTTCGGCTTCGGATTTAGCTCCAACTTTCATCATATCATTCAAAAGATTAACTACTCACGGGTGAAAGGTTATTACCTCGATAATACAAATGCCTTTGATCCCATATGGAAAGCAGGTGATCCACTCATACATTTACCCGGCCTTATTTTCAGAAGTTTTTCAGGCCAAACAGCTTACAAATTCAATGATAATTTTTCTTTCAACGCTATTAATTCACAAACGGAAAGACAGGTGAAAAGTGCGGGCACTTTTTTGCCGTCTGTATCGTACCAACACTTTGTCGTGAAAGATCCAACGCCTTTGCCGGGCCAAACCAGTTCACTGAAATCGAAAACATTAGAGGTAGTTTTTTCACCCGGCTATTATTATACATTCGTCACACCATCCCACCTTTACGCCTCCGCAGGCGTTAGTCCCGGCATAGGTTTTAGCCGAACAAGACTTTTGACACGTCAATCGTCCGGTGATGCGGGAACCGCATATAAGCGGACGGTCTACCAGGTGGAAAGTATCTTAACTTTTGGGTATGATTCGCGCCGCTTTTTCACAGGCATACAAATCACGACCGGCGCTTATGGCTACAGCCACTCCAGTACTGATTATGCGATTCTTCCACAAAGAGGATCAGGCTCTTTGTTCATTGGCTACCGCTTCAATGCTCCCAAAAAACTGACCGCCACTATGGACAAAGCAGAAAAGCTTGCCGCCGACAAGTTGCAGGAGTTAAAAGAAAAGGTGCAGCAATAACCTGAGTCATCCTTAGAACGGTTTCTTAGCCTATATGGGTGTTCCGGTTTTCAGCCGCCTTAGGTATCCCCTCTCTTTCGCAAGCCCGCATCAACCACTCGTGAGAGCCGCCGACCAGGCGGGGGCGTTACAGGCCGGCATGTTTATTAAATTTATCCGCTTAATGGTCCCCTCTATCACACCTTTTATCATCCAATTCTTTGTATGTTTGTGCGATTTATAATTTCCTTTGAAAAAAGCCGAAAACTTAGAAAATAAGAAAAGGCACAAGCTGCCAGGTCCGCCGGATCAAAGTATAAATTCACTCCCCGGGCAACTTGATGCTTACAAAAAAGAAAAAGATATCCTTCTTGCTTTAAGCAATGACATTACCAGGGTAAGGGGAAAGAATGACCTTATCCTTCTTTTTAAACAACGGATCAAAGGACTATTTCACATTACCCATACGATCGTTACGTTGATTGATTACAAAGATGAAACCTATGTTCCCTTTCTGCTGGATAACGACGGTTCTCCCATCCGTTCGCATGAAAGATATACAGAAATGGTGCTGTCTCGTTTTCCGCTAAACGAACCCTTTGCACAGGAAGCGTTGCATGCGGATGAACCCGTATCTTTTGTACTGGAAGAAATAATGGACAAGCCGCAAAGCCCCGCTTTTCTCCGCGTAAACTATGAAAAAGGCGTGAGAGAAATTCTAATGACCCGGCTGATGAAGGAAGGTAAGCCAATGGGCTTTATTCATACCTATACCGATATACCGGGCGGTTTTAGCAATGAATTCAGAAGTATTATGAAGGGGATCGCCCCCCTGTTATCGAGCGCCGTATCCAATATTATCAAAAATGAGGAGGTGCTTAATAAGGAAAAAGAAAAATCATTCCTTCTTGATTTTAGCAGCGACATCGCAACAGTAAGAACTAAAGAGGACCTTGCCGGGGCCGTTCGCGCCGCAATAAGAAAATTAAATCAAAAGAGCGGCTACGTCATTCGCAGGATCAATGAAGACAATACAACGATGAGTCCTTATGTATACGATCTCGGTGTACAGCAGCATGATCAAAAGATAGTAAGTGCATTGGAGAAAGCCAGTTATCCCATCCATGACGGGTTACAGAACCGTGTACTGAATAGCTCCATTCCTTTATTGTTTAATGTAGAGAGAGAAATTCAACGCGGCATCACCTCACCCTATTTGCAGAATTGGAAAACAATGGGATTCAAAAATTTTTTAGGTATCCGCTTGCGCAACGGGGAAACGAATCATGGAATTTTGTTCCTCGATATAGAAGAGATCAATGTGCCGTTGTTACAGGGTATTTGTGCACAAATATCCATCGCCCTGGCTAATATAATGGCCAGCGAGCAAATTCATAAAAAACAGGAGGAGCAGGCCTTCCTGCTGAATTTCAGTAATGATATTACACAGGTAAGAACAAAGCAGGAGCTTGAGGCCGCTATTATGAAAGTAATAGACAAAACGATGCATACTCAACTCGCCATGATCCGTGTTGTAGATGATGATGGCTTGCATATGAATACATTTATGTTTGACAGGACTTTGTTTGCACAGGCAAAAGTGGATTTTGATAAAATGTCCGCCAACCGGATCACTATCGAAGAACCCTACACAGCGCAGGTGTTGGCAAGTGAGGATGGAATGATGTTTAATGTGGAAGAAGAATTAAAAAGTGGCAATGCATACGCCAAACTATGGAAAACAACCGGCCTAAAAAATATGTACGGCCTGCCTATGCGGGTGGGCAACAAAAATATCGGTACCATCTGGATGCTGGCAAACCGGCTGAGCCAGTTAATGCTAAAAGGTATATGTGCCCAGATATCTATTGCCATTGCTAACATACAGGCTAATGAAAAACTATTGGCTTATAAAAAGCAACTGGAGGTGGAAAATGATTACCTGAAAGAGCAGATCGAGACCATTTATAATTTCTCGGAAATTATTGGTGACGGCGATGCTATGCAAAAAGTATATCGGCTGATATCGCTGGTGGCAGATTCAAATACAACCGTGTTGGTATCGGGCGAAACCGGCACAGGTAAAGAACTTATTGCAAGAGCTATCCACAATGCATCGCCCCTTAAAGACAAGGTGATGGTGAAGGTTAACTGTGCAGCATTACCGGCAAATCTTATCGAAAGTGAATTGTTCGGCCATGAACGGGGCGCTTTTACCGGGGCCATTGACCGGCGCATAGGTAAATTTGAATTAGCCAACCATAGCTCTTTGTTCCTTGACGAAATTGGAGAACTGCCACTTGAGGCACAGTCAAAGTTGTTGCGTGTAATACAGGAACGTGAACTGGAACGGCTGGGAGGTAAACAAACCATAAAGATAGATGTGCGGTTAATTGTTGCCACCAATCGCAACCTGGAAGATGAAGTAAAGGCCGCACGTTTTCGTGCTGATCTTTATTTCCGGCTGAATGTATTTCCTATTATCCTCCCACCTCTTCGTGATCGTTCAGAAGACATTGAACCACTCACTCATTTTTTTGTACAGAAATATAGCAGGAATACCGGTCGCAAAATAAAAAAGGTGGCACCAAAAGTTATACAACAGTTGCGCAGCTACACCTGGCCGGGGAACATAAGAGAGTTGGAGCATTTAATAGAACGCAGCATATTATTGACAACTAACGATGTATTAGATGATGTACCTATACCAGAGAATACTGATACGCAAAAACAAGAGCAGGCGTATCTTTTAAACCGTTCGCTGGAAGAAGTTGAACGCGGCCATATTATTGAAACATTGAAACGTTGTGCCGGCAAAATTTCAGGCACCGGCAGTGCTGCTGAAGTATTGAAAATCCCCGGCAATACTTTGCATTCCAAAATGAAAAAGTTAAGTATCAGCAAGAGCGATTATTTTTCCTGACAATCAATCTCACAAGGCTTTGCAGTCTCCCTTTATAAAGTGAAATAAGAAGTGCATTCACGAAATACAGTGAAAAATAACTATCCTGTTCAGGGGTATAGTACTGATTCTCAATAATTTGATCAATTGGCATTTGGTTGGTCTATATCGGGCAAACACAATCACCATTAAAAAATCAAATTATGAAGATCGTAGTAATCGGAGGCTCTGGCCTCATCGGAACAAAAGTAGTTAACCGGCTTCGTCGTTCAGGTAACGAAGTAATCGCCGCTTCCCCGGCCACAGGTATCAATACCATTACGGGGGAAGGATTAGCAGAAGCTATGAAGGGCACGGACGTCGTTATTGACCTCACCAATTCACCATCATTCGAAGACAAAGCAGTTATGCAATTTTTCCAGACTGCAGGTCACAACCTGTTGGCAGCGGAGATCAATGCCGGCGTAAAACATCATGTCGCACTTTCCATTGTTGGGGTAGACATCATGCAAAACATTGGTTACATGCGTGCAAAAAAAGTCCAGGAAGACCTCATTAAACAATCAGGCGTTCCTTACACCATTATCCGCAGCACACAATTTTTAGAATTCCTGAAAGGCATTGCCGACCAGGCTACCGAGGGAAACGAAGTTCATCTGTCGGATGTACAATTTCAGCCAATTGCTGCAGATGATGTAGCCGCTTTTGTAGCAAAGTATGCGCTCGCCGCCCCTCTGAACGGCAGGGTAGAAATAGCAGGGCCGGAACGTTTAGGGATGTATGAATTTGTTGTCCGCTACCTGAAACATTCAGATGATCCACGCAAAGTGGTAGCTAATAACAAACCAACCTACTACGGCGGAGACATTACGCATGCCGCATTGGTACCGGCCGGTCGGGCGGAGTTGGGAGCCATCAACTTTGAAAAATGGTGGGATAATCAATTACAAAAAGCCTGACAGCAAATGATCTGCCACCTGTTGAAACGAAGATGACGGGTGACAGCTTGCCGGGGCAGTTGTAATGGGAATGCACTTTCCACCTGTTCGTGCACCAGGATATTCCTACGCCGCTGTATGATCCTTACGAAAACCGGTCAACAACACGGCAAGTCAACAGGTAGCAGATCAAAATTTCATCGCTTGCAAAAACAAATCATTCATGTATCAAATTCAAACATCATGAACCTTTTCTTCATACACCATTCAGCAAAAAATGCAGGAAGCGAAACAGGTGAACATATACTCGTTCCGCTCCAAAATCAAGCGCATAATTCGAATGAAGGCAGCGAGTTTCTCGATGATGCCATTCGAATGAAAGACCAGCCATTACTGTATATGGAAGAAAGCATTGCCACCGGATGGCCGGAGAACTCACTATAGCGTCCGAATTGCGCGGAGAAATATACACTCAATTAAAACCCCAAAAAATACAATCATTATGAAAAATTATCAATCACCCGAAGACGCTTTGGATGACCTTAAAAAAAGAGGGTATGACGAGGACTTTGAACTGCAATCAAATTGCCTTTACTGCACCAACCTTGATCTGCGGCTTTACGAGGAAGAATTTCATTTAGATGAAGCTTACCACTTCCAGGGAGATTCCAATCCGGGAGATAACGCTCTCGTATATGCGCTAACTTCTCCGACCGGGGTAAAAGGCACTATAGTGGATGAACCTGGCGCATCCTCAGAAAATACCGGTTTTGACACTGCAAAGAAACTATGAAAGCATCTCCCCATCTTCTTCCGGGTATACGGAGAGTTGCGTTGGCGCAAAGTTTGGTACCCGTGCTGTGCTGAGAATGTTTGAATAAAAAAGTCCTCTTCCTGGCTATCTTTTACAACATTTAAATAATTAGGGACTGCTGTACCTGGTTTGTAACTAAGTGCATTTTTGGTAAAATATTTATAGCAGAACCGGAAATTATTATGATGACAAGAAATGTGGGTTAATTGAAATTGAATTTTTGTTATAGATTTAATGTTTGTAAATCCTTGGTTACACCTGTCCACCGGGGCAGAAACTAACGACAGCGCAACTAACGGGCATGAGCACACTAAGGGTAGCTGGAGGTTGGCGCAAGGCTCCCCTTTCTGGCGGGTGTCCTTCACCCGACATTCCTGAATTCATATTGTAGATAACAGGCAATAGAAATTCGTCCCGATTACAATCAGCTTGCCTTCAGCCATTTTACCAAACCGCCTGTGGGCGAAGTGATGCTTGCGGCCGTAAGGTTAGAACTTCCTGACCCGGTTATCTCCGTAATTATTCCTCCCTGCATATTAAATGAGTGATTCTTTGTACCTGCACTGCAATTCGTAAATGCAATGGTAGAGAAAACCGGCAATATCGAAGAAATTCCCTCCACAATCCATTCGGCCGTCGCACCGATGGATGTTGTATTTGCCGGCGGGTTAATTCCGATACTGGTAGCCTGGTTGGTAGTTTTATTTAACATGGAGCAGTAACCATGATTCGGTTGATTTGCACAAACCAAAACCGTTAAATAGTCGCCCGGTTTAATCGGAAAGTTAGTAACCTGGATGGCTCCGATTGGATACCATTCTGTCCATACCCAATAAGTCACATTATTTCCATTGACTGTAGCGGCCATTCCGGCCTGTAACACCTGGTTATTTCCATAGCCATCAATACCTGTCCAAAAACCTACAGTCTGGTTACCGCTAGGTTCATTAGGTATGGGAGTAACGGTGGGCACAAACCATTCTCCATACGCTGACACAACAGGTTCCGCCGGATTGTATCCCAGATTTTTTACGGGCACAACTATGCCGCCCCAACCGCTGGGACTGAAACTTCCTGCTTTGGGTGTTTTGCTTATAACCGGCTTTTTGCGCTTTGAAATGACATGATCAACCGCAATTTCTGCCTTGATAAATTTTGGTTTTGATGACATCGCATTATCCCACAGCTTTTTTAAATGAGCTTCTTTTTTGGCATCGGGTCGCCTTGGAATTCCGTGTTTTCGTAATACGCGATCTTCTGCAGTCGTTAATTCTAATTCGTCAGGGGGAGCATTGTACGTAGTAAAATGTTTGAGAATTTCCTTGTCTGACATGTTACCCTTTTTGTGATTTGCCATGGCTGTAAATTTTTAATGATTAAATAATTCATTTTCTTTTGTGGTGAACCAGAGAGCGGTGATGAAAAGCGTGTGCTGTTAATCCTCCGGCTTTTTTTCCGGGGAGGGATTTTTTATTACTGCGTTTTTCCGTTTAGACATCAGGCGGTCAACGGCAATATTCGCTTTAATAAATTCAGGCTTTGATTCTTTTACTTTATCTGATACTTTTTTTAGATGGGGTTGTTTAAGCAGATCTGAATCCGTTATATGCGGAAGATTTTCGTAAGCTTCGTAGTGTTTCAGAATATCCTGGTCGCTTTTGCTTATCTTTTTTTTCTTTGGCATAGGTCAAATTTTATATGACCGTAATATCATTCAGTCGTTTAGTGCCTTAAATTAAAATCCTGCGGGTAGCTATAATTCAGAGAGTAAATTGTATAGCGTAATTAAAATCGTTTGAATTAAAAAGTACTCAGTAAATTTAACCTAATGTGCGGAAATTATAAATATTTGTTTGTAAAAGTATTGTAACACTATTTACTTATTAATTACAATCTTCAGGAATTTTTTAGTGCGCTTAACATCTTTCTTAATGTTTTACGGTTGCTGTTTGTAATAACACCGGTTTGCGGCGCATCCGGAATAAATACATCAGGCATACATCCCGTTTCACCTGTTTGGCAGGTTATATAGTTGTAAAAAGATTGATTGATATTGCAGTTTTGTTTACAAAACATTTCTGCAAATTCTTCTGCAGTTGTTATATATATTGAATCACGCTGCCGGTCGCTATCAATCTTCTGGCACTGTTCTCCGTTTTGATACGAGCCGGATAGCACTGCCAGTGACTGGCATTCACGATTAAATTCAATTTGAAAAATTGAGGTGCATGCATTAGCTATTTCACGACCGGCATATTTTTCGATAATATTTTCTATAAATGAATAGGCTCCGCCATCGGTCGTAATGGTCCCGTGGGTTACAGCTTTTTCTGCCACTAAATCTATTTGTGTGAATTGCTGTCTGAACTCTGCATCCACAAACCATTTTCTATTACAGTTATCCATTTGCAACAGGCCTGTGGCCGATAACAGAAAAACTGAGGTACAAAGACATGCTATTTGCGTTCCTATGTTGTGCTGTTGTATCATCCATTCCTTTAATCCTTCATCCTGGTTTAATACCTCTGCCATATTCCCGGCGAGTGCTGGTATCACAATCAAGTCCGTTTGAGAAATATCCGGGAACTGAAGGCGGGGTTTTAAACTGATAGTGTTTCCATACAAACTAACAGGAGCTTTTCCAGCAACGATATGCATTTCGAACGGAGGCAAATTTTCGTTTTCCAGAGCATACTTGTTTGCCATATCAAATATTTTGAAAAGCCTTACAACACTGCTTACCAAAACTCCCTGTGCCGGTATCGTAATGGAGACGCGTATCATATCATAAAGTTAGATCAGAAAACAGAACTTATTTTTAGAAAGTCAGAATACCGGTGCAAAGGTTTATGTTTAAAAACGATACAGCTCTGTTGGCGCGAACGTGCCTGTTGCCCCATGCTGCGCTGAGAATATTTAAATAACCAAATCCGCTTTCTTGCCATCTCGTACAGAGTTTAAATAAATAGGGACTGCTATCCCATGCTGCCCTGGGCAAGTCTTCAAATAAATATTCCCCATCCTTCGCGTTTGGTAGCCTGGCTATGTGCGTCCGCCATACCTTGCGCTATGGTTACGTGTATTCCTGTTTGTTATAATAAATCAGGTTTTACTATTTTAGTGTAATAGTAATTATTACAATTTATGAAAGAGCTCACACTTACATTTACGGAAGACGAATACCTCTTGCTCGCCAAGATGCTGAACATTGCCCAAGCGATAGTACCGGGGAATGAATATGACGATTTTGACAAAGTGAACAAAATTTATAATGACGTATGTAAAAAAGGATTTTATGAGCTTCCGGAAACAAAAAGCTTCAGGCAGATGGGCGAGTTGAATCTCACACCTTTTGATATCTCAGAAGACATGTGTGATGAAACTGCAGCGCTAAAGGATTTAGCTGATATTGCAATGCTGCAGGAATATTTACCTTACAGCCTTGCCGACAGGGATTTTGAAGAAATGTATGGCCATCCTGAACCAGAAGTTGTATTTAGCGACCCCAAATTACTGGGGGCACTGAAAGGTTTACAAAAAAAATACATTGAGGAATTTGGTAAATATGGTGTTACTCATTTACGACTCGAAGAACGCTAAAGGGTTTTCCAGCCTCCGTAGCTATTGCCTCGCTTTGACAAGCCCGCATCAACCACTAGTGAGAGCCGCCGTCTGTCTCCTGATGAACAACGGCCAGCCAGCTCAAACTTTCAACCCTGGTTCTATAAAAATTAATCTTGTAGTTATAGTTTCCAAAAGCCGTTGAGGTTTCCAAAAAACCTCGCACGTTTGCCGTGGTGTTAAAAAACTTTTGGAAAGGTTATTAGGGACCTTGTTTGCAAAACCTGGTTCCATAACTTTCCAAAAGTTAATCACATTCTCAGAAGTCAATAAATGAAAGCAGGTAGGTAATGGCGGTAACTATTTTGGAAACGCCTAACTTATACCAGATACTTTTCTCGCCTATTACTGTGTTCTCTTTAAGCGTGGCCGCAATTTCCTGCCTGAAAAATAATGGCTTGCCACCGTTTAAAGTGGTGCTGGATAATTTGCCGGCATCCCGCAAATTATAAATGGTGCGGGGTTTATAACCTAGTTCCCTTTGGATATCTGAGACATCCATATAAATGTCGTTGAACTTTACGCCCGGTGGAATTACGAACATAAATTCATTTTCAGGGGTTTTCGGTTTTGTGCAGCGACGAGGAGGGATCCTGTGTTTCCGGTTGTTCTTTTTTCATGTTGTTTTGATTGAATTAGTAAATAGAGTTATTACCTTAATGGGATGGGGTTTTCAATCATGTTCAAAATATATAATTTTATTTATAACTGCAAAGGTTATACGCTACTTTTTTTGTTTGGCTGATTTCGGATGCGGGAAGGCAGGTATCAGGTGGTATTACATGGAAAAGAGCGGAAAAGAATGAAAGCATAGACTACGAAAAAGAAATTGATACTTCGCTACATGGAATTTCGCGGTAAAAATTCTGAAACGGAAATATTCGAATAACGCTGCCCGTTATCCTTTCGCTTTAGGCCGCTGTACACAAACTGCAGAAGCGGCATACAGCATGGTATCTTAATTTCTTAATTTCTAAATCCATTATTTATGGGAACAATCAACAAGGGAATCCTTGGCGGATTTTCAGGAAAAGTAGGTACGGTAATAGGCGGTACCTGGAAAGGTATCGACTACATGCGCAGTAAAAGTAACAGGCGCAATTTTGAACCTTCTCAAAAGCAACTGGAGCAGCAGGCAAAGTTTGCACTGATGATGCGTTTTCTTCAGCCTTTAACAGCGTTGTTAGGAATTACTTTCAACAGTTTTGCTTTGAAGCAAACGGGTATGAACAGCGCATTTTCTTACAACATTGAGAACGCAATTACCGGAACCTATCCTAACTACACGATCGCTTATGCAAACGTGCTGGTAGGCAGGGGAGACCTGCCCAATGTGCTTGGCCCGGCAGTAACATCCGGTGCTGGCAGTGTTGTTACTTTTAGCTGGACAGATAACTCAGGTGTGGGTGATGCACAGCCAACAAATGAAGCGCTGTTTGTCGCCTACTGCCCTGACCTGAAACATTCCATCTTTGCAGGTGGAGCAACGCGTAGTGCGCTGACAGGTGATCT
>CAWBUS010000004.1:265000-595989 GCA_963792025.1 uncultured Chitinophagaceae bacterium
CCTGCACGAATGGTCTAATGAGTTGTACACTGTCTCCTCCACGAGCCCGGTGAAATTGTAGTATCGGTGAAGATGCCGGTTACCCGTCACGGGACGGAAAGACCCCATGAACCTTCACTACAACTTTGCATTGATTTTGAATTTTTGATGTGTAGGATAGTTGGGAGACTTTGAAGCTGTGTCGCCAGGCATGGTGGAGTCATCGTTGAAATACCAACCTTTAAACATTTAGAATCTAATCCCTAACGGGAAACAGTGCATGGTGGGTAGTTTGACTGGGGTGGTCGCCTCCTAAAAAGTAACGGAGGCTTGCAAAGGTTCCCTCAGTACGGTTGGTAATCGTACATAGAGCGTATTAGTATAAGGGAGCTTGACTGTGAGACTAACAAGTCGAGCAGGGACGAAAGTCGGCTAAAGTGATCCGGTGGTTCTGTATGGAAGGGCCATCGCTCAAAGGATAAAAGGTACTCTGGGGATAACAGGCTGATCTCACCCAAGAGCTCATATCGACGGTGAGGTTTGGCACCTCGATGTCGGTTCGTCACATCCTGGGGCTGGAGAAGGTCCCAAGGGTTCGGCTGTTCGCCGATTAAAGTGGCACGTGAACTGGGTTCAGAACGTCGCAAGACAGTTCGGTCCCTATCTGTGATGGGCGTTAGAAAATTGAGTGGACATGACCTTAGTACGAGAGGACCGGGTCGTACGTACCGCTGGTGTATCTGTTGTGCCGCCAGGTGCAGTGCAGAGTAGCTATGTACGGATAGGATAAACGCTGAAAGCATCTAAGCGTGAAACCAACCACAAGATGAGTTTTCTTTTAAGGGTCGTCAAAGACTATGACGTTGATAGGCTACAGGTATAAAGGCAGTAATGCCAAAGCCGAGTAGTACTAATTGCCCGTAAGCTTTATTTTTTTATTTTAATATTACTTTGTAAACAGTATTATAACTTTCCCTGTATGTTAATTTATTAGTCGCAAGTAGTTAATAGAAAGTAGCGAGTGAAAATTATTTTTTCTTGTTACAGGATATCTTCTTCTTGATACCGGCAAACTCTTTATGGTGGTTTTGCCGAGGGTGTTCACCTCTTCCCATACCGAACAGAGAAGTTAAGCCCCTCATGGCCGATGGTACTACACAACAATGTGGGAGAGTAGGTAGCTGCCATATTTATTGAAACCCTTTCAGTTAATTCTGGAAGGGTTTTTTGTTTTCTATCCCGAAGGTTTTATTTTACACGTTATTTTCTGCTTCTCAACTTACTTTAAACATGTTGAAAATTCCACCAGAAAAAATAAAAGAAATTTTCGAACTCTTGGATGCGGGCATGAATGTTTATTATCACTTGCCAACAGGTGAGTTAGTATCTTATCCGGACGAATTAAAATGGGGTGGAGAGATGGATGAGGAAGCCTGGGGTGGAGATTTAGCAAAAGTTGAAGAAAAATTTCATGAATACTTCGCTTTCCATGCGATGGAAAGTCATGAATCGTTCCAGGTAATGGAAGATTTTATTGAGGCTATTGAAGATAAAAATGTTAGAGAAAAGTTTGAAAATATCATTCAACGAAAAAAACCTTTTCAGCAGTTTAAATATCTGTTATACGATTATCCCGCATTGCGTGAGCGATGGTATTTATGTAAAGATGATCGATACAAAGAATTTATGCAGGAACAATTAGACGACTACAACCAAAACAATAAATTTAATGAAAATTGGATAGAATAGCGGCTGATCTTATTTATCCTTCCAACCAAACTTTTCCTTCAAAAACTTTTCTATACTGTCAGCTAATGATTCGGACGTTTCTCCGCGGGCAGCCGATAGACCTTCCATCGCTTCCCGAAAGCTATCAATGGCTGCGTTGTATTTTTTAACTGATTTAATAATATCTTTTTATCGCCCGTTTCCCAATAATATCCTTCATCGCTAAGGGTAAAATCGGCGAGGTATTTTGCATCAACGTGTTTTAATAATTTGATAATGGCGATATGTGCATTCGGGCCTGCATATTGCGTCTTGGTACTCGTTGTAAATATCAAGTCTTTGTCTAATGGTCTATCATCATAAATGTCTTTTACCATGATGTTCACAGGAGAAAGCAAACGGCCATTATTATTAAAAGTAAGGAAGATAGGTTCGCTTCCTTCCGGTGCAAAGCATATCCCCTTTATTTCATCATCATCAATAGTTTGCGAAACCCAGTGGAATGATTCGCAAATGTCTTCTACCTCCTCTATCAAGGGTTCTAGTAATTGTTTGTTGCGAATGCAGCCCGAATAATGAATAGATAGTCCCATGATAAAATTGTTTAAATATCAAAAAGTGATTCCGGATATTTAGTTTTAACGGATAGGCGTAAACGTAATTTTATTTTATGAGCGTGGTAAATTAAAGTTAACAAAGTTGAAACCTGCTTCATCAGATTATAGCAATTAAAACACGCCTTGACTTTTATTCTTGAATTATTTACATTAATTTAAATATAAAAATCTAAATAATTATGGAACAGGAACCAGAATTACCTGAAGACGAAAAATTCAGTGATGATCCCGAAGAAAATTTGCGATTGGAAAATGAATTTTTGAAGATGAAAATGATGGCGGAATCCGGTGGCATCTTTGGTGGCACTGGCGACGGCGGAATTTCTCCTGAAATTGAAAATCAATGGCTGAAAAATGTAATGGAGTTTGAAAAGGCGTATGCGAATGCAAAACCCAAAAAACTGTTTGACTTGCTTGGTAAGCCTTCTTTTGAAAACGAAAAGAACCTCGATGACAACAAATTTGATAACGAATTTATCCGCTTAAATAAATTGCTGGAAGATCATAATATTAATGTAGATTTCTTAGCTCCCCAACCTGATAGGGTGAAATATCATTTTATTACCGGTGAATTATTTGAACATGAAACCGATTATATTCCGTTAAAAGGAATGACCACTAATTTTATTTATGAAGAATTTCATCCGGATCATAAAAGTGACATCGCGGAAATTACTGACGAATTTTTAAACGATTTTTTTGAAAGGAAATTAAATATTGATACATCCTATATTAATAATGATATCATCATTCCTGATGGAAATGTAATTACGAAGGAGCAATTAATTAATCGGTTTCATTCAATGTATGAAGTAGCAGTTGAGTTTGATAACACTTCATTTCAAATAGATAATATTGAATTTGAAATAAGAGAGGAAATAGAAGATGGCCCATCCGGAATGGGTTTTAGTGAAGGCGAAATACAATACGACATGGTCTTTAAAGACGGAGAACGCAAAAAGATTCATGGTCCCTTTAAGATATATTTTGGCAGAAAGTGGGAATTCTGGAGTATCTATTTTTTCTACCTGGCGGGCTACAACCTCCTTCCAAAAGAAAAAGAATAAGTGTAAGAAAGCTAATGTTCTCTGCATAAAATATTATCGGGCGCCAGTAATTCCTTACATGAAATATTTTTTATGAAATTATAGTTATGCAATTAACTTTAGCACCTGATATTTAACAGCCATAATTTATTAACGATGAGAGATTTATTTTATATTAACCGACAAATTTTTTACGGACTTACATTAATGATAGTTTTTTTTTCAATTGGTGAAACATGCTCATCAAAAAATTATGAGACGGTATTTACAAATGATCTTCCTGCGTCTATTGAAGGCCGTTGGGATCTAACAATTAATCTTGATGGGAAAAATGCTCCATCCTGGTTGGAAGTTCACCGTTCCGGTATTCGCACGCTTGTAGGAGAGTTTGTGGGTACCGGAGGAAGTGCCCGTCCGATTTCAAGAGTAAATTTTGACGACGGCAACTTTAGTTTTTCAATACCTCCTCAATGGGAAAAGGAGGATAGTGATCTTATCGTAAAGGGTAACGTTATTGGTGATAGTTTATCGGGAATCATGAGGTTTAGTAATGGAAAAACATATACCTATATAGGCGTTAGAGCGCCTACTTTAAAACGCAACATCCCCCCCGTTTGGCGAAAGCCCATTAAGCTTTTTAATGGGATAAATCTCAATGGATGGCATGCCACGGGTAAGAATCAATGGTTTGTTGATTCTGGCTTTATTAGAAGCTTATTACATAATGGTTCCAACCTTGAAACTGACAAATCATTTAATGATTTTAAATTACACATCGAATTTCGTTATCCGCCAGGAAGTAACAGCGGCGTTTATCTTCGCGGTCGTTACGAAGTGCAAATTGAAGACTTAGGCGGCACAGAACCGGTAAAAAATGAGTATGGAGCAGTTTATGGATTCATTGCACCTACTGAACGCGTGCCCAGGCCCGCAGGTGAGTGGCAATATTTTGATATAACTCTTGTCGGTAGGATGGTAACAGTAGTTGC
This sequence comes from uncultured Chitinophagaceae bacterium, assembly GCA_963792025.1. Taxonomy (GTDB): domain Bacteria; phylum Bacteroidota; class Bacteroidia; order Chitinophagales; family Chitinophagaceae; genus Ginsengibacter. The sequence goes on from CAWBUS010000004.1 coordinate 269,360, forward strand.
TAACGGCGTAACCATTATTTGTAACCAGGAAATACCAGGTATAACTGGTGGAGCAATCAATAGCAATGAGGGAGAACCCGGCCCTATACTTATTCAAGGTGACCATGATCCAATAGATATCAGGAATGTAATTTTAACTCCTGCCAAATAAAAGTTAGTGAAAACCAACTAGTGGATAAAAGTTTCATGTACATTCTCCTTTAACTCGTTTCATCTAAATTTGTTGAATGATTGATTTTTCCGCTTAGCGATAAAATCGCTTTGGAGATCAAGTAATTTTTATTGTAAAAGCTAATACAGGGGATGATTTTACCTTTATATATTTTTTTGAAGATAAAAAAAGGGAGGTAAAGTAATTTTAATTCGAATTTCCTGTCTTCTAACTTCATACCAGAAAAAATACCTACCCATGTTAATGAACTTTACCCAAAAGCATAATGTAGAAATACAACTTGCTGATTTAACGCCTAAACAATTCCTTAGTATAGCCATTGAAACTTCCAAATCACTGGGTTGGATTTATGGCTCGGTAAATGATAACGGATTTGTAGCCTATACTAACAATGGGATGTTTGCGTGGAACGCGGAGGTTAAAGTAAAAATCAAGAACGATTCCGTTAATCTTGTGAGTCAATCCCGCGGAATTCAATATGTCGAATTTGGAAAGGACAAAGAAAATCTTGGTCGTTTTATTTCCACTTTTAATAACTTAAGAAAATTATCGATGGGAGAAGATTTCCAAACACATGATATCGAGGGTTTGCAATTGAATTTAGTTTGATTTGAATTGACGATAAGAAGGGTAATTTACTGTTTAAGATGACACATTTATAGGATAGGCGATAAGATTAAGTCATTAAGCGCCAGCGAATAAAATTCTTTCTGCTCCAGCTATTTCCCTGGTTTTGAAGGACGAACTTCGATCTTGCTTGGTAGAGTACGTGGATGCATATTCAAAAGATCCTTTACGAGTTGGCCGATATCTTCAGGTTGAATCTTCCATGCGTCTGCATCATTAGGTACATGATTGTTGAAATTCGTGGCAACTGAGCCGGGCATAATAGTGGTAACTTTAATATCGTATTTTCGAAGATCGAGCATAATAGCCTGCGTAAAACCAACAAGCCCGAATTTGCTGGCATTGTAGGCGGCCCCATTTTCAAAGAAGTTTGTACCGGCGAGACTGGCAATAGTTATTATATATCCCTTAGAATTCTTCAAACCTTCAACACTTGCTTTTACGCTATTAAAAACGCCGGTAAGATTTGTGTCGATAGTATTTTTCCAATCTTCTTCAGACAAGCTTTCAATGGGCGCAAAATAGCCTACTCCGGCATTTGCTACTAAAACATCAAGTTGCCCAAAATAATCAATGACTTTCTTTACGGATTTAGTCTCACTTTCAAGAGAACTAACGTCAGATTGCAACGCTAAAACTTTTGTAACATCGTCACTTAATGCCGTTGCCGCCTCCGTTGCCGCCACAAAATCGCGGCTTGTAATGGCAACTCTCATTCCAACACTTAACAGTTTTTTTGCGATGCCATATCCGATTCCTTTGCTTCCGCCTGTTATGTAAGCAACTTTATTTGTAAGTGTATTCATCTTATTTAGTTTGGGTGATTAATTTCTTGAAGAAGGCACAATTTAATGAACCATAGATAATCAATAATTGATCTGTTTACCGACAAAGTTATAGATACTATTGCCATGAATGGCAAACATGAAACCCGCTTAGTGAAAGGGCAAAAAAAGATGTATGTGAATATGGAGAACAAAAGTGCCATAGGTGAAATTGATATGATGAGTTTAAAAATAGAAAATACAACGTTGATTGGATCCGGAGAATCACCGCAGGGCTGTCAATCGATCGTAAAACATAACGCCAATCTGCCGGATGCGACAAATAAAATGTTGGTGGTAATGGAGAAAACAGGTCAGTTGCTTGTACGCCGGCTATTGGAAACGGCTGCGCGGTATTCCGGCTGTCTTAAAATCTGCTGTGGATAAATATCAGATGTGGGTTTCATGATCCACAACTAATGCTCTTGCATCATGCCAATATATATTAAATAAAGGCTTGTAACCCCGCCTTTAGATATTTAGAAATGTCAAAAGTCTAAGACTGAGGCATGGCCTATGATAGGCGGAATAGAGTGTACGTTGTGTATGAAATAAGTATGGGTTCATCTTTTTATAAGCAAAAGACTGCAACCACAACAACTCAAAGTCATCAGGACCGCGTGCTCTATTTCTGTAATCAATATAGTCCACACAATTTTCAAAATAATAAAAAATCCTTTCCAAATCAATGAAAAGGATTTTAATTATATAATTGGACAGAATTTATCAATAGTCCTTACCGTATCCACCGCCGCCGCTTCTATTGCCGCCGCCATATCCGCCGCCGCCGCTTTTCTTGTAACCGCCGCCGCCACCACTTCCATATCCGCCGCCACTGCTTCTTCCGCCACCGCCGTAGCCGCCGCTTCTTCCGCCACCGCCATATCCGCCGCCACCGCTTTTCTTGTAGCCGCCGCCTTCTGGACGAGGTTGAGATTCGTTAACGATTAATTTACGACCTTGTACTTCACTTTCATTTAAAGTAGCAATTGCAGTCTTAGCTGCTTCGTCGTCTTCCATTTCAACGAAACCAAAGCCTTTGCTGCGTCCCGTATTTTTTTCTTTAAGAATTTTTGCACTTGTAACAGCACCATACTGGCTGAATAAGTTACTTAAATCATCGTCAGTCATTGACCAACTGAGATTACCAACATAAATGTTCATTGTAAAAACTTTTTTTTAAATAAATTTTGAGAATTCAATTAATGAATTAGCAGCTACAATGAACTGAAGAAACCTATTTTAAAAGAAACATCAGCCAAAAGAGAAACAAACTAAACCCATTAACCAATGTTAAAGATAATCATTTCTTTGATATTGTATAAACAAATAAATTTGATTCAGTATTTCAGCGTTAATGGCCTTCTTGCATTTTTGATTTCAGCTATTACCAATTTCTTATGCAATTTTATTTCCGAACTAGCTATAAAAATAAAACCCCACTTCAAAAGCGGGGTTTCACAAATTTTTATTTTAATTATATTATTCGGCAATAACTTCAAAATCAACTTCTATCTCCTGTCCTTTCCCAAAATCAATTTTAGCTTTAAAATTTCCTATTTCCTTTACATCATCTATGATATGAATACGCCGGCGGTCAATTTCATAACCTTTTTGTTCGCGAATAGCTCTTGCAATCTGAACCGATGTAACACTACCAAAGATTTTACCGCTTGTTCCCGTTTTTGCCCCAATTTTTAAAGGCGACTCCTGTAAAACGCTCACTACATTTTTAAACTCGGCAAGAAGTTTTTCTTCTTTTTTGGCAAGTTGCTTTCTTCTTTCGTCCAATTGCTTTAAGTTCGAAGGATTGGCTTCCACAGCCATTTTAGAAGGTATTAGAAAATTGCGGCCATAGCCACTTTTAACATTTACAAGCTCGTGAGCACCGCCTAAATTATTTACATCTTGAATTAATATTACCTGCATAATTACCTCCTTATTTTAAAAGATCAGTTACATACGGCAATATTGCCATTTGGCGGGCTTTTTTTACAGCATCACTAACTTTGCGTTGGTACTTCAGTGAATTTCCTGTAATGCGGCGGGGCAATAATTTGCCTTGTTCATTTAAGAATTTTTTCAAAAAATCGGCATCTTTATAATCAATATACCTGATACCTAATTTTTTGAAACGGCAATATTTTTTTGGCCGTTTTTCAGCTTTAATAGCTGTGAGATATTTTATTTCATTTGCTTTAGCCATTTGCTACCTCCTGCTTTTTCGAGTTTTGGAAGTTGTACGCCATTTCTCTTTTTTGCATTGTACACGACGGCGTATTTATCGAGTGCAGTAAACATGTGACGCAGTACTGATTCGTCACGTAGAAGTTGAACATTCAGCTTCTCATTGAAGTCGGATGGCGCTTCGTATTCCAGAACCCAGTACAAACCTGTGGTTTTTTTCTGAATAGGATACGCCAGTGATTTTAATCCCCAGGCATTTTCGTGCACAGCCTTTCCTCCATTCTCAGTAAGGAATGAAGTAAATTTTTTCTGAGCAGCTTTATATTCTTCCTCAGAGAGCACAGGGGTAAAAATCACCATCAATTCGTAATTCTGCATTTCCCTTGTTTTTTGCCGATTTTACACGGCAGGTGAATAAATAATTTTAATTTGGGCTGCAAAATTAAGGTATTTTATTTGCAAAAAAACGAAAAAGCCAAGCGTTAATTATTTGTATCAATCCGATTTATATGCATTACCGAGCTTACTTTAATACCAGTTTAGAAATAGTGCATGAAATCCGCAATTGATTAGGCGGACTGAGCTCAATGTTTCCATTTTCCTCGATAATTTTTCTTGAGAATCTGAAAATTAAGTTTTGTAAAAAATTAATCAGCTGGAATATATAGTTGGAGTGATCTTCCACAACTCTATCAAATGAAATTCTCCATGAATTTTAGACTCATCCCAATAAAAATAACAGTTTAGTAAAGCACAATTATCTGTTGGTATTATTAACCTTCAAAAAGAAAAAGTTCGCCAAGCTATTGACAGACTTATATGTATAATGTTATAAAATAATTTTATTTTGCCAAAGACTGAACACCTTTGGTCAACTTACTTTTTAAATTGGCTGCTTTATTTTTGTGAATAATTCCACGTTTCGCCAGCTTATCAATCATTGAAGAAATCTCAGGAATTTTTTCTGAGGCGGCTATCTTTGTATCAATTGCTTTCAAATCGCGGATAGCGTTACGGTTGTTTTTCCATGATAACGGTTACGTTCATTACGCTTGCGGCTCTGCCGGACATCTTTCTTTGTTGCTGAATGGTTTGCCATTAAATAAATTTTTTGGGCTGCAAAGATAGTGTTTCTGATGTAAAAAAAATATCTTTTAATGGTTCCGGGATATTTCAAAGCCGTCATATTTTCCAGCTAAAAACGTTTTTCGCAATAATGGTAATTTTATTGTTAATAAACCATTCACAAAAGATATTTATGTCAAAACTCACGATATTTGCAATTCAGACAATTGCTAGAAAGCAAATTTAATAGTCAATATCCTCAAAAATTTGTAACAAATTTCTTCTTATCATGAAAGATTTTTCGTTTATAACCAATTCTCATCCGGAATATATTGAAAATTTATACAAGGATTTTGTAAAGATCCCTCAAGCGTTGATCCTGAAATGAAGAAATTTTTTGAAGGGTTTGATTTTGCCTTTTCTAATATTTCATCCGGCGCAGTTAATGGATCTTCAAATGGAACTACTGAAATAGCCGATAAAAAAGCTATTTCAGCAGATTCCTTTGACTGGATGCGTGAAATTCGGGTTTATCGCCTGATACTTGGGTTATCGAAATAAAGGACATTTAATAGCAAAAACAAATCCTATTCGTCCCCGTAAGGATCGTGGTGCAAATCTGGATCTGGGATTTTTTGGGTTGAGAAGACGATCTTGATAAAACTTTTGAAGCCGGAAATTTGATCGGTCTAGGAGCAACAACTTTACGAAATATTCTTAATCATTTGCAGGCTTGCTATGCTTCTCATGTAGGCATTGAATTCAAATATATCAGCAATCAGAAAAAAATTGACTGGCTTACAAATGAAATGGAGCGTAAGTTTACCAATGCGCTTCCTATTGAAAAAAAGAAACACATTCTTCAGAAATTGAATGAGGGCGTGATGTTCGAAAAGTTTCTGCATACGAAGTACGTGGGTCAAAAAAGATTTTCATTGGAAGGAGGAGAAAGCACTATTCCGGCCTTGGACGAAATTATTAACACAGCATCTGAAAATACCGTTCAGGAAGTTGTTATAGGTATGGCGCATCGGGGAAGACTTAATGTTCTTGCAAATATTCTAGGCAAAACTTACGAGCAAATCTTTACTGAATTTGAAGGAAATTCAATACCGGATACTACTATGGGTAGCGGTGATGTAAAATATCACATGGGGTACAGCAGTGAAATTGAAACAGAAGCCGGAAAAAAATACACTTGAAATTAGCTCCGAATCCTTCACATTTAGAAGCAGTAGATCCCGTTGTTGTTGGATTTGCAAGAAGTAAAGCAGATGTAATTTATAATAGCGATTACGATAAGATATTACCAATTCTTATTCACGGAGATTCCTCGCTCGCAGGGCAGGGAATCGTTTATGAGGTGTTGCAGATGAGCGGCCTTCCTGGCTATTATACCGGCGGAACTTTGCATTTTGTAATAAATAATCAAATAGGATTTACAACGGATTTTGATGATGCTCGTACGGCAGATTATTGCACATCCGTTGCATCAATGATTCAGGCACCTGTATTTCATGTAAATGGCGATGATGTGGAAGCAGTTGTAAAGGCTGCTCAAATTGCAACACGATACCGGCAGGAATTCAATAGCGACATCTTTGTAGATATGGTTTGCTATCGCAAGCATGGCCATAATGAAGGAGACGATCCTAAATTTACGCAACCCGGCTTATACGCCCTCATTGACAAACAACCTAATCCGCGTGAAGTATATGTAAAATGGCTGATGGAACATGGCGATGATGCGACTGCAGAGTTGGCTAAGGCAATGGAAAAAAAATATTGGAGTGATTTACAGGAACGTTTAGACGAAATAAAACAGAACCCGCTACCTTATAACTACCAAACTCCTGAATTATGGTGGCAGAATTTAAGACGTGCTAACAATGAAGATTTTGACAAATCTCCCATAACAGCAATATCAAAATCTGAGGTTGAAAAACTGTTCAATGCCATTATGAAATTACCCGAAGGCTTTAAGCCTTTACGTAAGGTTGAAAAAATACTCCAGGATAAAGTGAAACTGTACGAAGCTGAAGGTAAACTCGATTGGGCTACTGGTGAGCTGTTATCTTATGCCAGCATTTTACAGGATGGAAGAGATGTCCGCATGAGTGGCCAGGATGTAAAAAGAGGTACATTCAGCCACAGGCATGCAATTTTAAGAGATGAAAATACAGATGAGTATTATAATCGCCTAAGCCATGTTGCCGATAAACAAGGCCATTTTAGAATATACAATTCTCTACTGAGTGAATATGCTGTGTTGGGTTTCGAATATGGCTATTCTATGGCAAATCCTAATTCACTGGTAATTTGGGAAGCACAGTTCGGGGATTTTGCCAATGGCGCTCAAACAATTATTGATCAGTTTATATCATGTTCGGAGCAAAAATGGAGAAGGATGAATGGAGTTGTTTTTATTGTTACCTCACGGTTACGAAGGGCAAGGACCTGAGCATAGCAGTGGGAGAATGGAAAGATATTTGCAAATGTGTGCCGAGTTGAATATGGTTGTAACCAATATTACCACAGCTGCAAATTTATTTCATTGTTTCCGCAGGCAAATAACATGGCCGTTCCGAAAACCATTAATTAATTTCTCTCCAAAAGCTAATTTAAGGCATCCCAAAAGTTACAGTTCAATAGAAGAATTTACCTCTGGCGGCTTTAAGGAAATTATAGATGATCCTTTAGTTGATAATGCGGCAACTATAACAAAGGTTTTGTTCTGCAGCGGCAAAATTTATTTTGATCTATTGGAGAAAAAAGAAAAAGATAATAGGAATGATATTGCCATAATAAGGCTGGAACAATTGTATCCTTTGCCAGTAAAACAAATTGAGAAGTTATACCAAAAATATAGTAAAGCAATCTGGTACTGGACGCAGGAAGAGCCATTGAATATGGGAGCAGCTTCATTTTTGCGCATGAATCTTACTTCTATAAATTATGGTATTATCAGCAGACCTGCAAGTGCCGCAACAGCCTCGGGCTTTTCTAAAGTTCATGCAAAGGAACAGGAAGGAATACTTGAAACTGCATTCTCATTGTGATTCAACTGCCTTTGACTATTTCTTATTTTAGCTTAGGTTTGTACTTCTTAAAAATAATACATGTCGATAGAAATTAAAGTGCCTTCGGTAGGTGAAAGTATCAATGAAGTAACACTTACCAAATGGATTAAAAATGATGGCGATTGGGTAGATAGAGATGAAGTAATTGCAGAACTGGAAAGCGAAAAAGCAACATTTGAAATTAATGCGGAGAAGGCTGGTGTGTTACATACCATTGCGAAAGAGAATGATACATTAAAAATTGGTGATATTGTTTCTACAATTGATGATAAAGCGGGAAAACCAGCTTCCACATCAAAGATACAAGTGCTGAAAAAAAGATTACGAAAAGTGAAGAATCTAAATCTGCAGAAAATAAAAATATAAAAACTGAAGAAGAGAAAACTGCTCCGGCTATTTCCAAAGATATAAAAGCTACGCCGGTTGCAGCTGCAATATTAGCGGATAAAAAAGTGGATGTAAAAAAAGTTACTCCTTCAGGATCGAATGGACGAATTCTGAAACACGATGTCCTTGAGGCGTTAATGAATCCGGGCAGGTCGGTGGGTAAGGAACTTTTCGGTCGCGAAGAAAAAGCTGAGAAAATGAGTAACCTGCGAAGAACAATTAGTCGCAGGCTGGTAGAGGCAAAAAACACAACAGCCATGCTTACCACTTTTAACGAGGTGGACATGACAGCCATAATGGATTTTAGAACTAAGTATAAGGAAGTTTTTAAAAAGAAGCATGAGGTAAACCTTGGCTTTATGAGTTTTTTTACAAAGGCATGTTGCTTTGCTTTGCAGGAGTGGCCCTCTGTGAACGCAAGCATTGATGGTGACAATATTGTTTATCATGATTATTGCGATATATCAATTGCTGTTTCTTCGCCGAAAGGTCTGGTGGTGCCGGTAATAAGAAATGCAGAGAGTCTTAGCATGGCTGAAATAGAAAAGGAAGTCGTTCAATTAGCTACTAAAGCAAAAGAAAGTAAACTTACTATTGAAGAAATGACCGGAGGAACATTTACAATTACTAACGGAGGAATTTTTGGTTCGCTAATGAGCACACCGATTATAAATATTCCGCAGAGCGCTATTCTGGGCATGCATAATATCGTGGAACGGCCGATTGCTATAAAAGGCCAGGTTGTTATTAGACCCATGATGTACCTTGCAGTAAGTTACGATCATCGCATAATCGATGGACGCGAATCTGTAAGCTTTCTTGTTCGTGTTAAAGAGATGCTTGAAAACCCCGCCCAGCTTTTATTTGGGAAAGATCCTGTAAAAGCCTTACTTGAGCTTTAAGTTTACCCGATCGTAATAAAATAAAGCTGATGCAAATAAGCGGAAAAGAAATAACTTCTGCAAAAGACGGCAATCACTTTCAGAGATATTTACAATATGCTGTTACTATTCTTTTTTCATACCGGGGGTATGAACCGCTTCACTTCTTCATAAAAAAATATTTTGCATTAAATAAAAAGCACGGATCAAGGGATAGAAGATTGATAACGTCGCTGTGTTATAATTTTTTCCGGTTGGGGTTTGGAGTTAGTACAACGGTGCCTCAGGATGAAAAATTATTCCTGGCAAATTTTTTATGTGAAACCAAACCTTCTGCTTTACTTCAGCTTTATAAACCCGAATGGAATAATTCAATTTCACTTCCCTTGGCTGATAAGCTTAAAATAGCAAACGAAAAATTCACCGTTGAAAAGTTATTCCCCTTCACAAATGAGTTAAGCAATGAAATAGATATCCATCAATTCAATCTTTCATTTTTAATTCAGCCAAAATTTTTTATAAGGATTAGACCGCCATTTCGAAGCATTGTGATTAATAAAATAAAGCAATCAGGCTTTGCATTTGAACAATTGAAAGAACATTGTATTGCTTTCACCAACAAAGAAAAAGTAACTGAAGTAGTTGAGGTCGATAAAGAAGCTGTGGTACAGGATTATAATTCGCAAAAGACATTGGACTTACTTAAACCTTTGGCAGAAAGAAGTAATGTTGACTTGTCTATTTGGGATTGTTGTGCAGGAAGCGGAGGTAAATCAATTCTTGTTTTTGATCTTTTTAAGAAAGTTCGTCTAACAGTTAGTGATAAACGAAAAGAAATTCTTGCAAATTTAAAATTGCGGTTTACAAGAGCAGAGATAAAAGACTATAATTTGCTTTCTCTCAATTTAGAAAAGTCGTCTCCTGAAATAATTGGATTATTCGATATAATAATTGCAGATGTACCCTGCACTGGTTCAGGAACATGGGCGAGAACCCCGGAAAGATTACGTTTTTTTAATAAAGATGAGATAGAACAGTATGTTTTGCTTCAGAGGAAGATAATAGAACATGCCTTACCTCATCTAAAGCCCGATGGACATTTATTATATATTACCTGCTCCGTTTTTAAAAAAGAGAATGAAGAAAATATTGTGTTCCTTAAAGAAGAGTATAAAATGAATTTAATTAAATCTGAATACCTGAAAGGGTATGAAATGCAGGCAGATACTTTATTCGTTGCCCTGTTTACTAAAAATGACTGATGTTTTATTGCACAACAAGTTTGGTGCTTTCTTTGCTTTGTCCATCAGTAAATCTAAGTGTATAGATACCACGTTGCAACGGCTGCAGGTTATTAAATAGTATCAGTTGATCCTGACCTGCGTGTAAGGATATTTGGCTGGTAAAATATAATCTTCCGGACGCATCATACAATCTAAAAATTCCGTTTGCAGTATGTGGTGGTTTGATAGCAACACTAAAATGGTCATTAAATGGGTTTGGAAAAACTTTAATCCAGCCATTGCCTAAAATCGTATTAATATTTCTCAAAGAGCGTTGTTGATTTAGATCATCATACGCAATATGAAAATTTGGTATCCCGTATCCGATACGATCATCAGGTGCATTGTAAATACTGCTGCTTTTTTCAACTGCTTCAATAATTTCCATGTTGGTAAATTCAGGAAAAGCCTGCCACAGGCAGGTTATCAGGCCGGCCATATTTGGTGTAGCGAAGGATGTTCCATTTCCGGTTATTATAGTTCCGGTGGTAGATGAAATTGCAGTGCCTACACCTACCGAAGCCACTTCAGGTTTCACCCTTCCATCGCTTGACGGCCCATAACTACTAAAGCTGCCAATGACTCCCGAAGTGTTAACTGCACCTACGGCAACAATGCTGTCTGCATCTGCGGGTGTAGTAATAAAATGCCATGTGCTACTCCCCTCATTACCCGCAGCTACCACCACAATCATTCCTTTTTTTGCAGCAAAACCTGCAGCTCTTGCAGAAATGGTTGTATGGCCATTCATATCAGCATAAGTATGGTTAAAGATGGGATTGTCAAATTGATTATACCCCAATGAAGTAGATATAACATCTACGCCCAGACTGTCGGCTCTTTCAGCGGCGGCAGCCCAGTTTTGTTCTTCATTCGGTGACTCGGTATAGACGTCTTCGGTTCTGTATAAATAATAGTTTGCCTTGGGGCAGCTCCCAACAAGCTGGCCGGGAATATTACCCGCCATAATTGAAAAACACATCATGCCATGAAAATAATCTTCGTCTACGCTAACCTCGTTAGCTACATAGTCGTAAGTTTCTTTAACCTGGTTATTGTTTCTTACACTGTCGAAAGCAGGCAGGCTGAGATAATGATAAAAGCCGGCATCAAGAATTGCTACAGACATACCTTCCCCGTGAAATCCTTTGTCGTGCAGATATTCTCCCTCGTGAATATGGATCTGGGGATACGAACTTCCGTAATTATAAAAATCCTGGATGTTGCTTGTGCCTTGTGAAGTAGTAACTGAATTTATTTGCTCGTTGAATTTATTATTACTTGTGTTACCAATGCTTACCGGTCTCTGAACAGGTTGTGCTGCTATCACAAAAGGGAAGTTGTTGATTTTTGTCAAAGCAGCCGAGTCCGTGGTTGCGATGCAAACTTCATTGAGCCATTTCGATTGGTTGAGTACTGTAACGGCGCCGGCTAAACGCACGCTATCAATATAACGCGGTGTAATTGGCAAATCGGTTTCATCTATTGCTATCTTTTGTTTTGTTCTTCTCGCAATAGCTTTAGCTGAAAGGAAAGCAGATGGATTGTCGATCGTAAATGGAGTTCCGGCTTTGTCTTTAAATCGTACTATATATTTTGTGAATTGTGCATTCGCGTTGCATACACATATGGCAAAACTGAAAAATAAAAAATAATATTTTTTCATAAGAACAAGTGGTACCAACTCATTATATGCAAATTATTCAGGCTCTCGCCTTTTTATTTCACAATCCTAATTGTGATCGATAATGCTGAGTGTAACGCCATAACCTGTGTAGCCATGCTCGGGACACACACAACCTTGATATTCCCAATGTAAAAATTCCCGATAAATTAATCCAACTCCTTTAGCGTATTTTTCAAAAGCATAGTTTTTATAAGCATATAAGGTTGTTGGGCCTACCGGATCGTCGCCCTCGTATTCATCTCTCTCAAATACTTTTATTGTGCTATCAAAACTTAGTGAATTAATGGTCAGTGGAACGTCTACACTATCATAAATATAATCCCAGTCATCAAGATACTGTTGGTCTGAATTAATTGAATACGTATCAATATAAGAGTTTCCCTTCCACGAAAAATCCTGTTTAATAGGAACTTCTAATTTTAAAAAGCGAAGGTTATTTTCAACATATTCGAGAGAGTTAAAAGAAGAAACTGCCATGAATGTGTTATTCGGCACCCAATCTTCTGAAGTATCTTTTCGAATATAACGGATAATGCGATACGCTGGCCTGCCGAGATTGTCGGTTATCTGCGCATCAACCCTGTCCTGTGCTTGGTAACTTACGACCGTGTCTCTGTCGCCAAAACTTACGAACAAAGTTGAATCCAGTTGATAAGTAATATATTTCCCAACCTGCAGTGGAAAATAATCATTGATCGAATCAGAATTAAAATTGGCGTTTTCCTTTTTGCACGAAATAAAAAAAAGAGAAATAAAAAACAATCCAATAAAATATTTAGTCATATGGTATGATTAAAATATTGCTTTAAATAATACAAAAAAGAGTAATTAAACTATTAAAAGGCTGCCTGTTGGATTTTATTATTTAGCTTCTTTGAATAATTCCTCCGCCGATAACATCATCTCCTTCATAAAATACCGCACTTTGTCCCGGAGCAACGCCCTTTACATTTTCATAGAAACGGACATTTATACCCTTTTCGTATAAAAAAAGATTGGAAAGTGCACCTTTATCTTTGTACCGTATTTTCGTAACAGCTTCCATGCCGTCGGTAATGCCATCATACTTTATCCAATTAATTCCCGAAACCTGCATATCACTTTTTTTCAGGTCATCTTCATCACCTAAAACTATGGTGTTGGTTTCGGGGATAATAGCCGTAACAAATGCTGGTTTGCCCAAGTGCAATATCTAGGCCTTTCCGTTGGCCAACGGTATAAAAAGGATAACCTTTATGCGGTCCCAAAATTTTGCCGGTTTGATCTACAAAGAATCCGCCGGATACTTTTTCCTCCAGTTCAGGAAGTTTTCTTTTTAAAAACCCACGGTAATCATTGTCGGGTACAAAGCAAATTTCGTAGCTCTCACTTTTTTTTGCCAATTCAGGATAACCAAAATCGTGAGCCATTTGCCTTATTTCAGTTTTACGGTAAGTGCCTAAGGGCAAAAGGGTACGGCTAAGTAAATCCTGCTGTAAACCCCAAAGCACATAACTCTGGTCCTTGGTTTCATCAATACCTTTTCTTATGAAATACCTGTCGTTGCTGTGTTTGTGAATTTGGGCATAGTGGCCTGTAGCAATATAATCGCAACCCAACGCATTTGCTCTTTTCAACAATGCCCGCCATTTAATATGCGTGTTGCACATCACACATGGGTTAGGCGTACGCCCGGCTATGTATTCTTCTACAAAATTATCAATAACAAAATCCCCAAATTCTTCGCGGATGTCTAAAATAAAATGTGGAAAGCCATGCTGCACAGCAGCGGCACGGGCATCATTAAAACTATCCAGATTACAACATCCGGTTTCCTTATTATTATTGCCACTACTTGTCGCGTAATCCCATGTTTTCATAGTAATCCCAACAACTTCATATCCTTCGTGATGAAGCATAAGGGCAGCCACCGTACTGTCAATACCGCCGCTCATCGCCATCAAAACTTTTCCTTTTTTACTCATCTTATTAGTGTGACCTGCAAAGATAAGATAGTTTACGGTTTTGACTGGTTTGCTTAATGATGTAAATATTTGGGGCTGTCGTCTTTAGTTCTTTGTTCATCAATAGATCGGGCTGTACGCTTGTATCTTTAGCTGCGCTAAAGGATACCGCTTCCATCCCTGCCTGTCCGGCAGGCAGGCCGCAGCCATTCATCATTAGATTCTTTAATCATCTTTTACCACAATATTTCCACTAAAACTTTTGGAAAGTTTAGAACTTTCCAAAAGTTGCCCGAGACTAATTAACTTGCGCACATGGATCAATATCTTCAACTTTTACAAAAAATAATTAATGAGGGCGCGGATAAAAGTGACCGCACAGGAACGGGTACTCGAAGTTTATTCGGCTACCAAATGCGATTTGATCTTAACAAGGGATTTCCGTTAGTTACTACAAAAAAACTGCATTTAAAAAGCATAATCTACGAACTACTTTGGTTTTTAAAAGGCGATACTAACATCAAATATTTAAAGGAGAATGGTGTAAAGATCTGGGACGAATGGGCCGATGAGAATGGAGATTTGGGACCCGTATATGGTAAACAATGGCGTAGTTGGGAAGGTGCGTGACGGGAAAGTAATTGACCAGGTAAGTGAATTGATTCACCAGTTAAAAACAAATCCTGATAGCAGGCGAATGATTATAAGCGCCTGGAATGTTGCGGACTTGCCGGAGATGCATTTAATGCCCTGTCATTGTTTGTTCCAGTTTTATACGGCCTCATCCGACTCTCGAGAAGAGGAGAGAAAAGAAAATTATCGTGTCAATTGTATCAACGCAGTGCTGATGTATTTCTTGGAGTTCCTTTTAATATTGCATCTTATGCGCTGCTTAACTATGATGATTGCGCAGGTGTGTGATATGGATTTGGGTGAGTTTGTTCATTCATTTGGTGATGTGCATTTGTACAAAAATCATTTTGAGCAGGCAGAATTGCAGCTTACAAGAAAACCATTTCCACTTCCCGAAATGAAAATAAATCGCGAAGTAAAAAATATCTTCGATTTTAACTATGAAGATTTTGAATTGATAAATTATCAGAGTCACCCGGCGATTAAGGCGCCTGTGGCGGTATAAGAGCCCCCTCAACCCCAGAAGGGCGACATGTGAAATTCTAATTATGAATGAAAACTCAAATACAAACGAACTTCATAAGCCTCCTTCGGGGAGGTTTGGAAGGGCCTATCCTTTCACACATAGTAGCTGCATCAGAAAATAATGTTATCGGCGCAAAAGGCGATATGCCGTGGCATTTGCCCAATGATTTTAAATACTTTAAAAATAAAACCTGGGGAATGCCTGTGATTATGGGCCGAAAGAGTTATGACGCATTAAAAGAATCGCTGCCAGGCCGTATTAATATTGTTGTAACACAAAAGAACAGATTTTCACCCACAGGATGCCTTTGTATTTAATAATATTGAAGATGCAATTGAAAAAGCGAAAGAAAGTGATGCCAAAGAAATTTTCATAATTGGTGGAGGCGAAATTTTTAAACAAACCATAGATATCGTTTCAAGAATTTATTTAACAAGAGTGCATGCCATAATAGAAGGTGATACTTATTATCCTGAAATAGATAAAAATATTTGGAAGCTTGTAAGTGCGCAATCATTTCCTGCCGATGAAAAAAATAATTATCCTTACACATTCGAAGTATGGGAAAAGAATGCTGGCGCTTCTTAAATAATTCAGGATGTATTCCTCATTTCAAATCGCAAAAAAATATTTTAAATATTATTTATCGCCCAAAATGGCAAAGGACATGGCGTGCATTCTCCATTTGTTTTTGATTTTATAATTCATGTTTTAAACGATACATAAAGAATATGAATGCTATAAAAGATTGAAGTATCTTCGAAAAAAACTTTTTCAAAATAATTCAATCATTGATGTTGAAGATTTTGGTGCAGGTTCCGCAGTAATTCCTTTAAAAGCGAGGAAAGTAAATGCAATTGCAAAGTCTTCCTAAAAAATAAAAAATTTGCCACGCTGCTTTATAGAATTGTAAACTATTACAAGCCGCAAAGTATTATAGAATTAGGAACTTCATTTGCAATAACAACCTGCTATATTGCGAAGGGAAATAAAAATGCTGCTGTAACTACATTTGAAGGTTCAAAAGAAATTGCAAAAATTGCGAGTCAAAATTTTGCCGCGGCTAACCTGGAAAATATTAATTTAATTGAAGGTAGTTTCAATGAGACTTTTTTTGAAGTCATTGAAAAAAAAGGAGAAGATTGATTTGGCTTTTATTGATGGCAATCACAGAAGAGACGCAACACTCGATTATTTTTTAAGCTTATTAAAAAAATCAACTAATACTTCCATTTTTATTTTTGACGATATACATTGGAGTAGCGAAATGGAAGAAGCATGGAAGCAAATACAGGAACACGATTCAGTGACATTAACAGTCGATTTTTTTTTTATTGGAATTGTTTTTTTTAATCCTGATTTTAAAGTAAAGCAACATTTTACTAATAAGGTTTTAATTTTTCAATACCTTAGATGCTTATTTTATACTATGATCATTGGTGTTTTAAAAGAACCCTTACCCGAAACCAGAGTCTCAATTTTACCTGAACATATAGCACTTTTAAAAAAATTAAATGTGGATGTTTTGATTGAAATTGAGTGCAGGCGCCAATGCATTTGCTTCAGATCAAAAATATGCCGAAGCAGGTGCAAAAGTCGCTTCAAGAGGCGATGTTTTAAAGATTTCCGATATAATTTTATCTATAAATATCTCCATCTGAAAGTGATATTGCGTTCGATTCAAAATAAAATTCTTCTCGGTAATTATCAGCCTTTGTATCATGCCAATGTAATGCAAACACTTGCAGAAAAAAAAGTTACACGTTCAGTATTGATATGATTCCGCGAACCACGCGGGCACAAAGTATGGACGTGTTAAGTAGCCAGGCAAATATTGCGGGTTACAAAGCTGTGCTGCTTGCAGCTAATATGTTTCCAAAATACTTCCCCATGTTCATGACGGCGGCAGGAAGTATTCCTCCGGCAAAAGTTTTGATACTGGGTGCAGGAGTAGCGGGCCTGCAGGCCATTGCTACAGCAAGACGACTCGGTGCAGTTGTTGAAGTTTTTGATACAAGGCCGGCCGTTAAAGAAGAGGTGATGAGCCTGGGTGCAAAATTTGTAGAAGTAGAAGGCGCTGCAGATTCCAGCACAGCCGGTGGGTATGCAGTGGCACAATCGGAAGAATTTTTACAAAAGCAAAAAATGAAAATTGCTGAAAGTGTTGCCAAATCTGATATCATAATCACAACAGCACAAATACCCGGCAAGAAGGCTCCGATTTTAATTACTAATGAGATGCTGAAATCGATGAAAGATGGATCGGTAGTAATTGATTTAGCAGCAGCCACCGGAGGAAATACTTCAGCAACGAAAAATGAGAAAACAGTTAAATATAATGGAGTAAGCATTGTCGGCGATTCAAACCTTCCGGCGACCATGCCTTCTGATGCGAGTAAACTTTACGGAAAAAATATCATTAATTTTTTGCAGTTGATTGTAGACAAGGAAGGAAAACTGAATTTAGATTTTGACGATGACCTCGTAAAAGGAACATGCATTACTCATAATGGTAAAATAGTAAATGAGCGGGTAGCCAATTTGAAAACTAATTAAATTTTTTTATGCAATCGGTTATTAATTTTTTACATGAGAATATAGAAGCGGTCTATGTAGTAATACTCATGATATTTTTAGGGATTGAAGTTATTGGAAGGGTGCCGAGTGTATTGCATACACCATTAATGAGTGGCGCTAATGCAATTCATGGGGTTGTAATTATTGGCGCCATAATAGTGATGGGTAAAGCTGAAAACGGAAATTACCTGGCACTCATTTTAGGATTCTTAGCCGTTGTATTGGGCACTTTAAATGTTGTTGGCGGGTTTGTCGTCACAGATCGAATGCTGGAAATGTTCAAAAAGAAAAAATAGCGGAAAATTTTATTCGTGAATTAAGCGAATTAAAATATTAGTAACTAACTGTGACCAGTAAACGAATTAACCAATAAACGAATTAACTAATAAACTATTCAACAATTAATGTCAGGAATATTATCAATTTGTTATCTCATTGCTTCAGTAACTTTTATTCTTGGATTAAAAATGTTATCGAATCCCGCAACTGCAAGAAGAGGAAATCTTATTGCAGCCGCAGGTATGATCATTGCAATTCTCGGAACTATTTTTTTATACGATAATGACGGAAAAAAATTAGGAAATTATCCCTGGATTTTTTCTGCAATTATTATTGGAATTGTTATCGGTACGCTGGCAGCAAAGAAAGTGAAGATGACAGCAATGCCCGAACTGGTAAGCTTTTTTAATGGGATGGGCGGAGCATGCGCTTCTTTAATTTCGATTGTTGAGTTCGATTATTTGTTCCGGACTAATAAAATGCTGGATTCAACATTCTTTTCAGGTGTCGTTCCCCTTGGACATTACCTCACAATTATTGCAGGAACTATTATAGGCAGCGTTTCATTTGCTGGCAGCATGATTGCCTGGGGTAAGTTGAACGGAAAAATTAAAGACTTCACTTTTAAAGGTCAACACAGTTTTAACCTTGTTGTTTTTGCTTTAGCGCTTGCCGGCGCAGTATTTACTTATCAAACTAATGTTAAAGGTGCCGATATTCCATTCTTTATTACAGTTTTCCTGGCGCTGTCATACGGCGTATTTTTTGTGCTGCCTATTGGTGGTGCAGACATGCCTGTTGTAATTTCTTTGCTCAATTCTTTTACCGGTGTGGCAGCAGCATGTGGCGGTTTTTTGTATAATAACAAAGCAATGCTTACTGGCGGCATTTTAGTAGGTGCGGCGGGAACTTTGCTCACCATTCTAATGTGCCGTGCAATGAACAGAAGTCTCGTGAATGTTTTGATAGGTTCTTTTGGTGGTGCAAAAGCTTCAGCAGCTTCTTCGGGTACACAAGGTAGTTATAAAGAAATTTCAATAAGTGACGCCGCAATGGTTATGACCTATTCAAAAAAAGTGATGATAGTTCCCGGCTATGGATTGGCAGTTGCACAGGCGCAACATGCCTGCCATGAACTCGAAAAGGTATTGGAAGAAAAAGGGGTTGAAGTAAAATATGCCATTCACCCGGTCGCAGGCCGTATGCCCGGTCATATGAATGTTTTATTAGCTGAAGCTGACGTGAGCTATGATAAGTTACTGGAGATGGACGATGCTAATGAAGAATTTAAAAGCACTGACGTTGTGTTGATTTTAGGAGCGAATGATGTTGTAAATCCGGCAGCAAAAAATGATCCTTCCTCACCTATTTATGGCATGCCTATACTCGAAGTGGAGCTTGCTAAAACGGTTATTGTAAATAAAAGAAGCATGAAGCCCGGTTACGCTGGTATTGAAAATGATCTGTTCTTTCATCCCAAAACATCTATGCTTTTCGGCGATGCAAAAAAGGTACTTCAGGATCTTATAGCAGAAATAAAAAATTTATAGGACCACTTTTTCGCTAATTCCTTTGTATCCTAAAAACCCGATCTTATTATTCCCGGGTATAAATTTGAAGTCTTAAGTATTAATTCACCAAACAAAGTATTTGCCCAGGCAAACCATTTGCGTGAAAAATTATTTGCATCGTTTTTGTTAAACGACTCATGCATAAATCCTGTTCCGGCATTAGATCCTTTCAACATCAGGATGCATTTTTTTATTTCGTTTTGATCTATACTTGTTAATCCACGCATAATGATACTCAATGGCCATATTCGGTCCATTCCTGCATGAGGTCCGCCAATACCTTCGCCTGCACTTCCTTTAAAGAAGAATGGATTATCCTGCGAAAGCACAAACTTCCTGGTATTTATATAAACAGCATCACTTTGATTTGCCGCATTCAAATAAGGCAATGATAATAGACTGGGGACATTAGCATCGTCCATCAGGTTAAAACTTCCGAAACCATTTATTTCATAGGCAAATATTTTTCCAAACTTATCACGGTTAATTATTGCATATTGATGTAATGCTGATTCCACTTCATTCGCAAGCTGCAAACATTCATTGGCTAATGTATTATTTTTTCTTATCGATTGAACCATGTCTGCAGCATTCTTTAACGAAACAACAGCAAAGAAGTTAGACGGAACAAGAAACGGAAAAATAGTGGCGTCATCACTTGGCCTGAACATAGAGCATATCAATCCCACTGGCCTTACTGGATATCCAAATCCACCGAGGGGAACTGTATCTGTTGCGAATGCTGTTGTTCTCTGAAAAGAATACGGCCCGTTTCCATGTTTTCTTTGTTGTTCTTTAAATGTTTTAAGAATGATCTTAACTGCTTCTTCCCAATCTGATTCAAAAGGCGTCACGTCTCCAGTAAGTTTCCAGTATTGATGGGCCAGCCTTATTGGGTAACACAATGAATCTATTTCCCATTTGCGCTCATGTATCCCGGGCTTCATTTCTGTTAAATCACTTTTCCATTCGCTGATCTTATTTTCATTCTTGTAAAAAGCATTGGCATAACTGTCAAGATGAATACATTTTACTTGCCGGTTTATAACTCCTTTTATTAATTGTTGAAGATGTTGATCATCTTTTACTAATGATAAGTAAGGCCAAACCTGGGCTGTGCTATCACGCAGCCACATCGCGTCAATATCGCCGGTTATCACATAAGTATCGGGTTTGCCATTGATGATTTCAAAATCAACAGTAGTATCTAAAGTGTTTGGGAAACAATTTTCGAATAGCCATGCCAGTTCTGGATCAGCAATTTCTTTCTTTAATTTTCTGATTATGTTTTCAACTGCTTCACTTGTAAATTTTCTATCAGAAACCGCCGGCCTGTTACTTTCAAAAGGGTTTTTGTTGAACGCAAGGGCTCCGGATTCCTTTAATAAAATTCCAGAGGCAAGGATGCCAGCCGTTTGAAGGAATTGTCTTCTGTTGTTCATTAATTATTTTTTTAGGAAGAAAATTTTAATGCAATCATACAATTGGTAAATTATACAGTAATTCGAAATTATGTAATTACCATGGGCAAAATATTTCATTTAAACAATACGGTCAAATAAAAAACCCCTGCAATTGCAAGGGTCTCTCATTTGATGAATTTATTTTTTAAGATTTTGAAGTTGCAGGAAGTGCAGCAGATGCTGCCTTTCTTGCTTTCCTTGCTTTTTTACCGGCTGTGGAAGTTGTGTTGGAATTAGTTACCGAGGTAGATGAAGTTTCCGCAACATTCTTTTTAACCTGGCCAGTCGTCATGGCTTTTGCGTACGCAGCTGAATCTAATACTTCACCCGTGAGTTTAATAAATTTTATATCGGATGCTCCGGCAAACTTTACCGTGAGTGTCTTATCGATATGTCCAAGATTCGCTGCATTGTAGGTGGCATGTATAACGCCTGTTTTGCCCGGGGCAATTGGTGCCTTGGTATAATCGGAAATTGTGCAGCCACAAGTAGGATTAGCCTGGTCAATCAGTAAATCCTGTTTGCCAATATTTGTAACAATAAATGTGGCTGTTGCCGGTACGTTTTGTTTCACTTTGCCAAGGTCATATGTCTCAACGTTAATTTTAGCAATATCATCCGCCTTAGTTTGAGCGAATAACGAAGAAGAGGATAATGCTAAAGCAGCAAATAGTAATTTTTTCATAATAGTTTGTTTATTGTTTTTTATTGTTCGTTTTTTAAAGAGTTTAATGATGTATTTGCAGGTGCTGACGTAACCGGTGTTTTCCAAACATCTCCTTTTATGGTAATCTGTTTAACCTGGTTGCCATTGTAGGTTATAGTAACTGGTTTGGCAAATGGTCCTTCGTTTTGTGCATTATAGCCAACAATTATTTGTGCGGTGGCACCGGGGGCGACTACCTCTTTGTTCCATACCGGAGTGGTGCATCCACAACTGGCCTGTACATTCTCAAGAGAAAACGGAGTGGTACCGGTATTTGTAAATTCGAAGATATGAGTAACGGGCTTGCCCTGTGGAATTTTACCGAAATCGAATTCACTTTCTTTAAGATTTAGAGATTCAGTTACCGGTTTAGTATCGTTAGGCGAGGCGGAGGGACTTCCTATATCTGGCTTCTTTATATTGCTTTTAGTAACATTGGCAGCACTTGTTTGTGCAAAAGTTGCCATACTGAAAGCAAATCCTAAAAAAAAAGTAAATATAAATTTCATTATCTTGTTTATTGTGCTTTCAAAGATAATAAAACGCGGCAAAAGGTTGCAAATTGTGAACAGGTTATCACTTTTTTAACAATCGTCATTCATAATTAATATTTTTGCTACTATGGACGAAAATTACCTGACTGATGAGGCTCTTCTTCAAAATTTGACTTTTGATAAGTTCAGGGAAGAAGTACTGAAAGATTATCGCACAGTTTGTGAAAGCCGTGAAGCCAGTATATTGGGCAGAAAGGAGGTGCTCACCGGTAAAGCAAAGTTTGGCATTTTTGGCGCTGGTAAGGAGGTGGCCCAGGTGGCTATGGCAAAGTTTTTCATGCCAGGCGATTTCAGGGCCGGGTATTACCGGGATCAGACGTTCATGTTCGCAAGCGGACTTGCTACCATCGAACAATTTTTTTCTCAATTGTATGCTGATCCAGAAATAAATAACGATCCTTTTAGTGCAGGGCGCCAGATGAATTCGCATTTTGCTACAAAATTTGTAGATGAAAATGGCAATTGGCTGCCTCTTTCCCAATTGAAAAATATCTCTTCAGACATTGCGCCTACGGCCGGCCAAATGCCAAGAGCACTTGGACTTGCACTTGCTTCAAAACTTTTCAGGGAAGAAAAAGATTTGAATAAAATGAAAGATTTAAGTGAAAACGGAAATGAAATCTGTTTTTGCACTATTGGTGACGCTGCTACATCAGAGGGACATTTTTGGGAGGCAATGAATGCAGCCGGAGTACTTCAGATACCATTGGCAGTATTTGTATGGGATGATGGCTATGGAATATCGGTACCTAAAGAATATCAAACAACAAAATCATCTATTTCAAAAGCACTGAGCGGTTTACAAAAAACTGAAGATAGTAACGGAATAAATATTTACAATTTAAAAGGATGGGATTATGCCGGTATGTGTGAAGTACTTGAAGTAGCTATAAAACATGTTCGGGAAACTCATACGCCTGCTCTTTTTCACGTAGAAGAAATAACGCAGCCGCAGGGACATTCTACTTCGGGTAGCCAGGAGCGTTATAAAACCTCGGAGAGGCTCACCTGGGAAAATCAATGGGAGTGCAGGAAGCAGATGCGTGAGTGGATTATTGAAAATGCCCTTGCAGATGATAATGAATTACGTGATATCGAAATCGCTGCAAAGAAGCTAGTAAAACAAAGCAGGCAAGATGCGTGGGAAAAATACATTACGCCTATCAGGAAGCAGGTGAGTGATGTAGTCTCATTGCTTCAGGCTGATTTAGATCAACAAAAAAATAAGGATGGGATTCAAAAATTGATAGATAAGCTCTCCTCTAACCGGGAACCTTTAAGACGTGATGTAATGAAAACGCTTTCAATAGCGCTCAATTATCCCGGTTTACCATCGGAGGCAATGAAAAATTACTACGATGATCTTGTAAAAGAAAACACTAAGATATTTAATTCGAATCTTTATAATGAAGGGCCAAAATCAGCGCTTAAAGTTGGCCATATCAAAGCAGTCTATAACGAAGACGCGGAATCGATAAACGGCTACGAAATATTGAACAAATATTTTGATGCACTTTTTGCAAATAATAATAAAGTCATTGCCTTTGGCGAAGACCTGGGGCACATAGGTGATGTAAACCAGGGCTTCAGTGGATTGCAGGCGAAGTATGGTGAAAGCAGAATATTCGACACGGGTATTCGGGAGCTAAGTATAATTGGGCAAGGGATTGGACTTGCACTGCGTGGCTTAAGGCCTATTGCAGAAATACAATATCTTGATTATTTGTTATATGGATTGCAGCCTTTAAGTGACGATGTATGTACGACTTATTTTCGCACCATGGGCCAGCAAAGCATACCGCTGATTGTTCGCACACGTGGGCATCGGCTTGAAGGAATCTGGCACAGTGGGTCGCCCATGGCAATGATCATTAATTCACTTCGTGGAATGTATGTATGTGTGCCTAGAAATATGGTTCAGGCTGTAGGCATGTACAATACATTATTACAAAGCAACGATCCTGCTTTGATGATTGAATGTTTGAATGGTTATCGCTTAAAAGAAAAATTACCGGCAAACTTAATCGAATATACGGTACCGTTAGGTGTGCCGGAAGTTGTTAAAGAAGGCAATGATATAACTATGGTTGCCTATGGTGCCACGCTAAGAATTGTAGAGGAGGCAGCACAGATTTTGGAAGAGATGAAAATAAGCTGTGAAGTAATTGACGTTCAAACATTGCTGCCGTTCGATATTAATCACCTGATTCTTGCTTCATTAAAAAAGACAAACCGTATTGTTTTTATTGATGAAGACGTTCCCGGTGGAGCAGCAGCCTATATGTTTAATAAAGTAATGGAAGAGCAGGGTGGCTATAGATGGCTCGATGTTTCTCCGCGAACGCTTACGGGAAAAGACCACCGACCTTCTTACGGAAGTGATGGTGATTATTTTAGTAAGCCAAATGTTGAAGATGTAATTAAAATTGCAAAAGAAATGATGGCCGAATAGTTCAATAATTAATTAGGTATATAGTTGCCGGATATTCTAATCTCGAAAAAGTGAAATTGAAACTTCGGCAACAAAAGACCCTTCAAGCAAAAAGAACCCATGAAATTAACCCTCTACCAAATAGATGCATTTACCGACCGGCTTTTTTCCGGCAATCCCGCGGCAGTGGTACCTCTTGATAAGTGGATAAACGAAGAATTGATGCAAAATCTTGCTTTTGAAAACAATCTTTCAGAAACGGTTTTTTTTGTTCCTTCTGCGGAAGCTTCCAAAGCTGATTTCGATATAAGGTGGTTTACGCCGCAGCTTGAAATAAATTTATGTGGGCATGCCACACTTGCTTCAGCCTTTGTAATTTTTAATTATTTGAATTTTAATAAACCTGAAATTAAGTTTAGTTCTCAAAGCGGAATTTTACAAGTTGCAAAGGAAGGTGATCTCATCAAAATGAATTTCCCTTCGTGGAATCCAACTGAATTTAACAATCCGCCAATTAATCTTAAAGATGCCCTTGGCGGTGCCGATATTAAAGGCATTTATAAAAACCGGGATCTGCTGGTGGAGTTAGCTGATGAAGATGCTGTTATAAATTGCGTTCCCGATTTTTCCGCAATGAAGAATACAGGATACAAAATAATTATTACAGCACCTGGAAAATCTGTTGATTTTGTGTCAAGATTTTTTGCGCCGATCGCGGGTATTGACGAAGATCCGGTTACAGGTTCGGCTCATTCGCAATTGATTCCTTTTTGGAGTAAAAAACTAAATAAAGAAAAAATGAATGCCTTACAATTATCTAAACGGAGTGGGGTAATTTATTGTGAACAAATGGGTGACAGGGTAATTATGGCAGGTAATTGTGTATTTTATCTGAAAGGCGAATTTGAAAGAGGAGATTAATTATGATAAGTAATTCTGAGCGACATTTTATTGCGCAATGGAAGGAACAAAGAAGTGGTCCACGTTGGAAATACTATTTGCAATTTACAATCGCCTGGACGGTTGTTTCATTTCTTGTTATTTTTTTTCTCACGAAGCTTTTTACTCCTTTATGGGAAAGAGGAGGCCGGAATTTAATATTCATTCTTATTGCAGCATCAATCGCTATAGGGTTTCTTTCAACTCACTTAACTTATAGCTTAAGTGAAAAAAAATATAATAAAATAATGGAGAGAGAAGGCGATAAATCGAATTAATGGCACTTTATATCGCTATAATTTTTTTTTATTTATATCGGCAATTATTTTTTCGGCGTGTTCTCTCGAGTTTTCAATAAAAAGCCGGTGGGTGTCCATTCCTCCGCAGATAACTCCAGCCAAATAAACTCCTTTTATATTGCTTTCATAATTTAACTCGCTATAAGTTGGTTTGCAGATTTCATCTTTCGAAAGTTCAATGCCAAGGCTTCTTAAGAATTGAAGATTTGGCTGGTATCCCGTCATTGAAAGAACCCAATCATTTTCTATTGTTACAATACCTTCAGGAGTCTTTATATCAACTTCATGCTCTCTTATCTCAGCTACGGTTGAGTTGAAATATGCTTTTATAGAGCCCTCTGCAATTCGATTTTCAATATCGGGTTTAACCCAATATTTTACGCGATCACTTATCTTATCACCTCTAATCACCATTGTTACTGTTGCTCCTTTGCGCCAGGTTTCAAGTGCTGCGTCTATTGCCGAGTTGGCAGCTCCAACTACCAATATTTTTTGAAAAGCATAATAGTGTGGGTCTTTATAATAGTGTTTCACTTTTGGGCGATCTTCTCCTTTTACATTTAATAAATAAGGAATGTCGTAAAAGCCGGTCGCGATTATAATATTGGATGCCTGATATTCAGATTTATTAGTTATGACAGTAAATAAGTTTTCATTTTTATTTACACGCTTAACTTCTTCAAATAAATGAATATTAAGATTTGAAGAAACAGCAACCCTGCGATAATATTCCAAAGCTTCGTTTCGGGTGGGTTTTACATTGTTGCTGACAAAGGGAATTCCTCCAATTTCAAGGCGCTCGCTTGTACTGAAAAAAGTCATGTTGGATGGGTAATTATAAATAGAATTAATCAACGCACCTTTTTCAATTAGACAATAGGTTAAGTTTGACTTTTTTGCTTCCAGTCCACAGGCGAGGCCTATTGGGCCACCTCCAATAATGACTACATCGTATATTTCAGTTTTCATAAATGGCTAAGTTATTACAATTATAATTTTGAATTTTACTTTTTGCTTTTAAAGAGAATTCTATGTTTTATTTAAATGCAAACTCATTTATTTATATTGCCGGGCAGTATTATTTTAAATAGAGTAAAGCTTAAGCTGTAGTTATGAATTTTTTCAAAAATTTAAAAATAACATCCCAAAAACAACAACTCATTCTCCTGCTATTTTTATGGGCTGTGGTGCAGGGGTTACTCATCAGGCAATATGGTATCGTAACTAATCTCGAAGCAACAAAATATATTGACGAAGCCAATCATCTTTTGCAATTCGGCTCTCTCAGCACTAACAACTATTATCTTTATTCAACCGAAATTTTGTTAATAGCGACCGTAATAAAGTTGCACTTAGGCTTTTCCGTTATAGTGGTAGTGCAGCTTCTGCTGAACCTGCTGGCAACTATAATGTTTTATAAGCTATCATTCTTTTTTTTGAAAAAGCGATTGTTGGCAACGGCGGCCACTATGTTTTTTATCATAAATATTCCCTACCAGTTATATACAGGATATTTGTTCACCGAATCAATATTTTATAGCCTTTCCATTATTTATAGCAGCTATGTTCTTCGGCTGCAAAAATTAGATTTAAAAAATTGGTTTTTTATTTTATTGTTTGCTGCCTTGTTAAGTATTACAAGACCTACTGGCATACTTTTCTTTGTGTCCACCCTCTTGTATATTTTTTTTCGTTTTCTTTATAACATCAGGTTGCTTTATAAAATAATATTGATTTCTGTTTCTTTGGTTGTTTGCTTAATGGTTATTAACACCATGTTGCAGGCAGGAGGTTCATTTGATTTTATGCTTCCCTTCAAAAAGGAAAATATTATTTGTGGAGTTAATACCGTTGATAACGCAGATATTAAAACTATTGAAAAAGGAAATTCAATACAAGGAATTGTTTACTACATTCTTAATAATAAGGAACAATTTTTAAGATTAGCAGGGTTAAAAACGTTGGCTTTTTTTGGTATGTTAAGAACTTATTTTTCTCTTTTTCACAATATCTTACTTGCGTTATTTTTTTATCCGTTTTATATCTTATCTTTTATCGGTTTATGGAAAAAAATTAAACAGCAAGAAACCTGCCTTATCTACATCATTTCAATTATCCTGTTATCCTGGTTTACAACTTTGCTTACCTGTGATGACTGGCATAACCGTTTTATTCTAACTATTTCACCATTTTTATTTCTTTTGGGTTTTGCAGCATTCAATGGGAAAGCTTCTCTTTCAAAGGGAAATTATAGCGGGGAATCTCCAGGCGATTAATAAAGAAAGTTAAAGGCTGCCCGTTTTGAGCAGCCTGGTAATTTTATATTGTTGCATCTTATCGCATAAAATACATTTTACCATAACCCTTAGTAAAATATTTATCGGTATTGTCTCCACTATCCGTAAACTTATCCATCGATTTTCCATTTAAATTAGTGAGTACCCTATAGAGATAAACTCCATTGGCAACTTTTTGCCCATACATATCGGAGCCATCCCATTTAAATTCTGTAATATTTCGTCCAATATGCAAAGGTCCTAATTCATCTTTAGTGATCTCTCTTATTATTTTACCCGTGATAGTCAATATTTGTATTCTGATATTTTGTGGTATAACGGTACCTGTAACCGTAAACACAAATGCCGTTGATGTTGTAAATGGATTTGGGTAATTGAGCAAATTAGAAATCATAGGTTTGCTTATAACCCTGAAATCGACCTGGTAATTCAAATTGCCTGCCGTATTACCCACTACATCTTTTCCTGAAATAATTAAAACGTATTCGTCATCATCTCCCGGTAATAGCGGCATAAAGTCAATGGTGGCGGTATTTTCGCCAGCTGCTAAATTGGCGGGTGTAAATCGCAATGTGTCGTTATCGAACTTATAAGTTCTCAATGTGCCATCGGGATATTGTATTTGAACCTTCATCAATGACGTATCATCAAGAGAAAGGAACTTACTTTCATCTTTTAGTTTAACAACTATATGAGGTCTTGCGGAAACGATATCACGGTTTAATATATGAACACCGTCAAAAGTAACATCCAACAATGGATTAAACTTATCAGCTTTTACAAAAAATGTTTTGAAAAGGAAATTATTGAAATGATATTGCTCTGGCTGGTCGTTGTCAGGATTAAAATCAACATGCAAAGTATTGGCTCCGGAAAATGCTTTGGTATCAATATCATATTGCAATTTGATTGTATCTCCGCTAATAAGTGGTTTTACTCTGGTAATGGGAAGAACATGAGTAACGTTATTGTTATCGATTACTTCAAATTTTACTTTGATACTATCGAAAGCTGCAAGACTAATATTTTTGAACGCGATGCCAAAGTGCAAAATTTCTCCCTGGTCCAGCGTATCTTTTGAGAGGAAATACAAATTAGGAGTAAGTGCTCCTTCTGGCGCCGGAGTGAAATTTAATCTCCAGTACGAAAGTTGATAAGGCGTTAGTTTCACACTATCTGCGTTGCGCATTCTAAGTTGCATGTAAGGATACATCGATGCATTTACTGAAGAAATATCAACGTCCTGCATTGTTTTATCTACATTAAATAATGTGGTTGAATTTCCTGAGCTGTCGATTCCAATAATCTGAACCTTGGGGTTATCGGGAGAATTAGCTTCCAGGCTGCTTCCGCGCCAATGCATCTCTTTCCATGCTGTTGCGGGGCCAAATTTTGGTGATGTAATATATCCTAAAGTGTCTGGGGCATTAAAGTTATGAGCCAACGTTATCTTATCATAAATTCCTGTAGAGAACACAAAATTCGGTATAAATGCAGGGTTATTTTTTTGATACATGAATATAAAAGACCGGGGCTTATAGAAAGAATCGATTAAAACAAAGCCCTGCGACAATAAGCGATGGTATAATGAATTATTGCTT
Source organism: uncultured Chitinophagaceae bacterium (assembly GCA_963792025.1). Lineage (GTDB taxonomy): Bacteria > Bacteroidota > Bacteroidia > Chitinophagales > Chitinophagaceae > Ginsengibacter. The sequence continues at coordinate 299,372 of CAWBUS010000004.1, forward strand.
CCGAAAGCCGTTGTATCAGCCTCCCAGTCCGCAGCATAAGTATTACTGGCAGGGTCAGTACCTGAAATATTTCTGACGATAACGATATAATTATCAGGAACCATATCAAGGAACTTCATCGCACTATCTCGTTTAGCCTGGCTAAGAATATTGAATTGAAAACTAGCTTGCCTATCGTAACCGCATACCTGGTCGCTTCCGTAAGAACCGGTAGGGCCAATTATGTTCAGCCATGGCTTAAGACTAATCGGGTCAAGCACATTAAAAATAATACCGGAAACACCGCATACACTCTCTGCAAATAAAGCGCCGTTAACATCTTCGTCAAAGTCGGATCCTAAACTTGCAGCGGTTGGAAACACACCATTCCTGGAGGTAATGACATTATTGACAGAAGTATAATCCCATCGCCTGGCGCTATCTAAAATAATATGTTGCGTGTCGGAATACAGGTGCTGGTAGTAATGAGATTGATTCGCTCCCATTGAACTGTTGGCGATATAAATAAATGAAGCATTGTTCCAATGATAATCTGTTTCCAGGCCCGATGCAGGTTTAATAGATACACGCCAGTAGTAAACTGTGCTATCGGCATAACTAAACCCGGGATCAAATTGTATAGCACCTCCCGGTGAATTAATCGTTTTACTTACTTTAATCGAAGAGTTAAAAAGCAAGGTGGTGTCAATTTCAAAAACATAATCTTTGGCCGATGCCAATGGGTCTGACGTGGACGCATATAATTTTTGGTTTCCAACATTTACAATAGCGAAATTATAAGGATATACGGGTGTTGCTTCATCCTGGTATATAAATACATCCCTCGTTATACTATTATTATTTTCTGACAGTTCGTCTACTTCATTATCTGCGTCTATTGTTACCGTTATCTTATTCAGTCCCTTATCCCTCGTAGAAATAATCGGAACAGAAATCTGTATTGAATCTGCATATCTTATGCCTGGAATTCTTTTGCGGAAAATAACCTCAGTAATTCCGTTAGGATATGTTCTTTTTACTTCAAAATAAATTGAGTCATTTATTGCTCTCCCGATGTTATACGCTTTGGCCTGCAATTGAAAGTTTGTTTCCGATACAGAAATAAATGAAGGGTTAACTTTCACCTGCGGATCTTCTATAATATAGTCTGGTTTTGGATGGGGATTTATAGTAATAGCCGGATCGCCATGCAGGTTCATTTCCTCCATGTTAATCCGTGTGAGGTAATCCAGTGAGTTATTGGCACCTCCCAGGTTATGTATCACATTTTTTATATCGTTGCCAATGGTATTGCCATAATTTACCACGCCCAGCTGGTTGTACAATTCAACATCGTAACTGTAGAGATAAGGAGGCACGCCTAAGTGAGAACTGGCAAAAAATCCAATACTCCCGCCTTCACTGGCAAGTACAAATTTTTCTGAAATAGATAAATTATTTTGCGTTATCCGTGTAGTGTCGAATATATAGTTATTACCGGCGGTGCAACCACTTACTGAAAAGAATGGATATCTTCCCTGGTTTTGATAAGTCGAAGGGTCACTCAAATTAAACTCAAGTGTATTTGACGAAGAATGTCCAAAATAAGAGAGGAGCCCTATCCCTTCATTAAATAATTGCTCAATTCTTTGACCGGATATCAATTGAACAGCAGAATTAGTAGTCTTGGCAAACGTTTCCACCTTACCACCATACAATGTATCAACAATAATATTCGCATACTGATTCATGTAGAAAGTAAAAAGATCACTTTCTGAACTATCCTTTCCGCCAACTACATGAACTACATTCTTCATCCATAATTTATTAGCGAGCGTTTGAGTCGTTGAAGCCTCCGCATTTTCATATTCCTTTATCTTTTGGAGATAATTTCCAATTTCATTTCCCGTAGTTACCGATAGCCTGCCAATAGGGATAGTTGGTACGGTACTGCCATAAGGAGATGAAAGCAAAATATCCGACGCCGGGTTGCCAAAAGTTTGAATAAGATCTAACTGGTCATCGTAAACGCTATTCTGATTATTTAAATAGTCATAATATGTTATTCCTTTTCCAATCAGGAAAACATATTTTGGCGTTGGCGAAAATGTACCAGCAGCATATTGTATAAAATCTTTAATTGCCAGCGGGTGTTTTTTGATTCCATAAGCGAACTGGTCGGTTAGTTGGTCAATGTCATAAATTTTAGCGTTATAACTACCACCCGCAGCCGAACTTCTATATGCCCGGTACAAATCAACATTGTTTATACCGGAACCATTGTCGTATAAAACGGGGTTACTTATGATTAAGTAATTTCCCTGGTTAGCTGCAACCCCATAATTAACAAAATTTCTTTGGGTTAATGAACTAACGGAATTTATATTGGATGCATCTTCGTTTACCATTTCAAATTTTCGCAGCGCAGCTGACGATGGCGGGAGTACAAATAAAATTTTACCAGGCGTTGTTGTAATATCCCCGATGTACCTGGCACCGGAAGTAATATCGAGCAGTACCGGGTTGGCGCTACTATAATCAAAATTATCTATGACCAAATAGTTCCCGGTTGCTGTTGCAGGTAACTCAAAATAAAAATTCTTCTTGTGGTTAAAATTAAATTTAGCGGGATAGGTTAAAGAAAATGTAGAAGCAACAATTCTGTCCGTACTAACAGACGAAACGGGTTGAATAGAGATCAACACATGATCAGGGCTTAGAAAATAGCTCGCCGGTATGTTAAGTACTTGTTTTTTTAAGTACGTAAAATTTGACATTGGTTCATCATCAATAATGTTATTATATATCTTAACCCTTACGTTTCTTGTGTTCAAAGCGTTGCCTGCTACGGCAAAATTAAACGACGCCAATGGGCCTCCGGTGTACATATAAATGCTGTCGAAAAGATAGGAAAGTGGGCAGCACGGAGCAATATCATTCGATGTCCACCCTTCTCCGATATCATAAGAAGATGAATAAACATATTCGCCAAGAGGAAGCCCGAGGCCCAGGTTTATTCTAGACTTATAATAGACCGATTTTGTATTTATAAAGTAAGGCTCCGGAGCAAGCGAATTTCCTGCAACATTATTCGGGCTGTTCACAAATCGCAAATTATTTCCCGCGAGATTTACAGTTAAAAAATAGGCAGCAGTGTCAGTTTCTAGACTGTAATAATCAGATAGCTGGTAATCAGGATCGCGATAAAGTTTTGTGTCTTTTTTGCCATCATTCATAACTCCCCAAAATTCTATGTAGTCTGATGAGCTTAAAGGACCGCTGGACACTGATGTATATAAACCAACTTCTTCACCATTTCTCCATAGTTGAAATTGTTCAGCAGGGATAGCCCCAAGTCCAGCAGCATTAAGAATAGATTGAGATATGCGATAGAGGCCGGTTTGGCCAACATTAAATTTGTAATAAGTTTTACTATAATCAATCCAGCTATTAGGGTAGGGTTGTGTTAAAGCCGAAGCTGAAATGAAAATAAAAAATATTAATATTAACTTTTTCATGGTCGTTAGTTAAGGCCTTAATTATTTTCTTTTTTAGCAAGATCAAATCTTAATGAGAAAATATGAGTATACAACGGATTAGATTGATTGGCCAGGTTGGAGAACGCGTAATCAATTCTTACATTTTTTATTTTAAATCCTGCGCCTAAACTCGGTTGATATATCCACACTTTTTTTTGATTGGTAGTATCTCCGTCGGCAAGGGCTTTTTGGAAATTGTAAATGCCGGCTCTTATAAAAAAAACATTTTTAATAGATGCCTCCATGCCGAAATGCGGATCAATGCTTATTGTCTTTCCACTTATTATTGTATTTCGTTCTCCATCAAAAGTAAAATCAAAATCTGCCTCGGTTAAAAGATTTACACTTGATCCAAGGCGAAAATTGTAGGAGTTGCCTACAGTGAGACTTGGAGCTGTAAGTTCTGTTGACTTTACAGGGATATCATTTTTTGTGAGATATAAAACTTCTTTTTCTTTCTCACTAAAATTAAACGACCACGCATTAAAAGTGGTGGTAATATCCTTGGCAACAATGCCAAGTGTCCAGTTGTTCTTTTGCATTTTAAACCCTGCATCAAAACCAAAACCCCATGCTGTTGCGAAATGACCCACCTTGCGGTAAATTATTTTTGCATTAGCCCCAAAACTCATTTTTAAGTCATCATCATCTTTTATTTTTTGGGCAAAAGAAAATAAGAAGGCATAATCAGCCGAAGAAAACGTGGTGATATTTCCATAATTGATGCTCCCGTCGGGTTCCACCAAAAACAAAGTATTTGGGATATCGTCTACCGCGAAACGTAAGATGGAAAAGCCAAGTGTTCTTTTATTGTCGCTGATAGGTATAGCAACACTTCCATAATCGTATTTACCAATATTATCAAAATAGCTGGCGTGCATGAGATTTATGGATGGATTGTCCCGAACACCGGTAAGGCCGGCCGGATTCCAATAACCTGCAGTGCCGTCATTAACAGACGCCGAAACGGATGCTCCCATTCCTAGGCCTCTGGCCCCGGCACCTATATTTAAAAACTCATTAGAATATTTTCTGAATTGTGCAAACCCACAGCTAGGTAGTATCAACAGGCACATTAATTTGGTAAATCTGGCAATTCTCATATTGGGGAATGATCAATTTAATGGATAGTATCGGTGAGTATTTGGGTAATATAAAACGGACAATAACTCTAAATATTGTATCTCATTAAGCCTAATACCAACTAAAATTAAGTAAAACTTATGTAAACTCTTAGGGATAGATCATGAGAAGATTTCGAATGACACCCTTGCGCTTTCCAGGTGTGATTCAACAATGTTATTAAAATGTTGTGGGTCTTCAAAATCAATTGTTGAAATATTTAATTGTGAACTATTTTTGAAACTTTACAATTATTATCATTCTTTTTAAAAATAGTATGGACAATTTAATTGAAGAATTAAAATGGCGGGGATTAATCCAGGATATAATGCCCGGTACTGAAGAACAACTATGTAAAGAACCAACAGCTGGTTATGTTGGTTTCGATCCTACCGCTGATAGCTTACACATCGGCAGCCTTATTCCGATAATTGTTTTAATGCATTTACAAAAATTTGGACACAAACCTATTGCTTTGGTAGGAGGCGCGACAGGAATGGTGGGGGATCCTTCGGGCAAGAGCGAAGAACGTAATTTATTAAACACGGATGTGCTGAGTTACAACCTAAAATCTGTAGAAAAGCAATTAGAAAAATTTCTTGATTTCAACTCTGAAAGAGGAAACGCCGCTGAGATGGTAAATAATTATGATTGGTTTAAAGACATCACTTTCCTGGATTTTATTCGAGACGTGGGCAAGCATATTTCTATAAATTATATGATGGCTAAAGACAGTGTGCGCAAGAGGTTGGAAGGAGAAAATGGCATGAGCTTTACAGAATTTACCTACCAATTAGTTCAAGGTTATGATTTTTATTGGTTGAACAAAAACAAAAATTGCAGGTTTCAATTTGGAGGAAGTGACCAATGGGGAAATATTGTTACTGGAACTGAATTAATAAGACGCAAAAGTGGGGGTGAGGCATTTGCATTTACATGCCCCCTTTTAACAAAATCCGATGGAGGAAAATTTGGTAAAACCGAAAAAGGAAATGTATGGCTCAGTGCTGAAAAAACATCTCCTTACAGCTTTTACCAGTTTTGGCTTAATACCGCTGACCTCGATGCAGAGAGATTTCTTAAAATTTTTACTTTTTTATCGAAAGAAGAAATTGCAAATTTAGTTAGCCAACACACGGGGAACGAAAGCCAACGTATTCTTCAGAAAAAATTGGCGGAGGAAGTTACCTGTCTTGTACATTCACGGAAAGATTATGAATTTGCAGTAAAAGCATCTTCAATTTTATTTAGTAACGATACAGCACAAACGCTAAGGGAACTAAATGAGTATCAATTATTGCAGGTAATGGAAGGAGTTCCGTCGATTGATGTAGATAGAAATATATTAAAAGGAAATATTGATTTCATTTCATTACTGGCAGACTCAAAAATATTTTCGAGCAAAGGCGAAGCCCGCAAAATGCTTGCTGGTGGCGGCGTATTTTTAAATAAGGAAAAAGTAACTGATGTTGAAATGAAAGTGAACGAAAATTTTCTGCTCAATAATAAATACCTGCTTGTTCAAAAAGGAAAGAAGAATTATTATTTATTAAAAACGATTTGACAGATGATTTAAATCGCTTTTTTTAATTTACCTCTTGATGAGATTTCTTCTTTGTAGTATGCTGCCATATCCGGAATAAATTTTCTTTCCTTAAGTAAGAACCCATTTCCCTTTTCACAAAAGTGCACTTTAATATTTTCTACGCTTATAGGGTTCCCGTCAGGAATATCGGCAATATTATTATGCATGATGTCATGCCCGTCAATAATCATTACCATCCCGCTGCCGATTGCTTCCATTATGTTTGCGTTTTTTATCAGCATTCCGGTATCTTCTCCTAATCCTATTCCCACTGCTGAAGGATTACTCGCAATCGCCTGCGCCAACCGGCCAAATCTTCCACGTTTTTCAAAATGACTATCAAAAATTACATCATCCATAAAACCAAGCCCGGTAGTTATTTTCACTTCTCCTTTTAAATGAGCCGTGGTTGCATTACCTTCATAAACCATTGTATTACTCATTGCCATTGCACCCGCTGAAGTACCAGCCACTACAAAATTTTTCTCATCGTGATATCGATTGAGAGCAATCTCCAAAAATTCCGTTCCACCAAAAGTTGATGATAACCTTAATTGATTTCCGCCGCTAAACATTATGGCATCACAATTTTTTAATCGCTCAAGGTATTCCTTATCCATTGCGTCAGCCCTGTTGCGTATAGGCAATAAACCAATGTTAGTACATCCGATTTTTCCAAAAGCATTCAGGTAATTTTCGCCTACTTCGTTAGGTATCATGGAAGCTGTAGTAATTACTTCCATTCTTATGTCAGGGCCGCCTGCTTCTTCTACTATATGGCGAAGAATGCCCAACTCGAAAAAATTAAGATTATTTCTAACCATATCGCCTTTTTCAAGATCGGAGCCTTTATCTTCGGCTCCTCCTATGGCAATAAGTTTTCCCTGCGGATTTTGCATGCATTCAATTTTGATATAAACAGCGGCGCCTCATTTATCAATACAATTATGGGTTAGTATTCAATGCGCCTTTACTGTCAAAATAAATACTAGTTACAAAAATAACGGAATTGAAATAAAGAGATTGTACAAACCAGTGTATTTTTTGGATGTGAATTATCATTAACTTACAATTTGCTGCGTTGATTTTTATGAGAGCATTTAATTATTTATCCAAAATTTTATTAGTTGGTTTATGAAGATCATTGAAATAAAAGTACTACGGGGCCCCAACTACTGGAGCGTCAGGAGGCCAAAGCTCATTCAAATGAAAATAGATCTTGAAGAGATGGAACACGTGCCTACAAATAAATTACCAGGATTTAAAGAGAGGCTCGAGCAGTTATTACCCACACTTTATGAACACCGCTGCAGCGAAGGAGTACCCGGTGGATTTTTATCGCGGGTGACAGAAGGTACCTGGATGGGACATGTTATAGAGCATGTGGCACTCGAACTTCAAACCCTTGCCGGCATGGACATGGGTTTTGGGAGAACAAGAACTACCGGAAAACATGGCGAATACTTCGTTGTGTTTGATTATATGGAAGAAGACGCGGGCGTATTTGCTGCAAAATCGGCATTCAGGCTCGTACAATCTTTAATTGATAATTCTCCTTACAACCTTGATGAGGAAGTTCAAACAATGAGGGAAATAAGAGAAGATACGCGTCTGGGGCCCTCCACGGGAAGTATTGTTGAAGAAGCTGCCAGGCGGGGTATTCCGTATATCCGCCTGAATAAACATAGTCTCGTTCAATTAGGTTACGGAATTCATCAAAAGAGAATTCGTGCCACCATTGCGAGCACAACTTCTACTATTGCGGTAGACATCGCCGGCGATAAAGAAGAAACAAAAAACCTGCTGAGTGCTGCAGAAGTGCCGGTTCCAAAGGGGATTATTCTTTACAGTGATGAGACAGTACAGCGTGCTATAGATGAAGTTGGATATCCTTTTGTAATTAAGCCGATTGATGGGAACCATGGTAAAGGAGCTACCACAAACATTACCACTTTCGGGCAGGCAGAAAGAGCATTGGAGGCTGCCCGAAAGTATGGCCGATCCGTTATATGCGAAAAATATATCACTGGGTTTGATTTCAGGGTGTTGGTTGTTAACTTCAAATTCATATGTGCAGCATTGCGTACACCCGCATCCGTTAGAGGTGATGGAGTTCATTCGATTCAATGGCTGATTGATGAAACCAATAAAGATCCTCGAAGAGGGTATGGTCATGAAAAGGTATTAACCCAAATAAAAATTGATGGATTTACGGAAAAAGTACTTGATGAAAAAGGGTATAACCTCAATACGATTCCTGCTAAAGATGAGTTAGTATTACTAAAACCAACGGCAAATTTATCAACAGGAGGCACCTCTACCGATGTAACCGATGAAGTGCATCCCATAAATATTTTCCTGGCAGAGCGTATCGCAAAAATTATAGGGCTTGATATCTGCGGCATTGATATAATGGCGCGGGATTTAAAAACACCATTGAATGAAAATGGTGGTGCAGTGCTTGAAGTGAATGCTGCTCCCGGATTTCGCATGCATGTAGAGCCATCTGAAGGAATTGCAAGAAACGCTGCAGAACCTGTGATTGAAATGCTTTATCCGAAGGGTGGCGATGGCAGGATACCTATTATCGCAATAACAGGTACAAATGGTAAAACAACTACAAGCAGATTAACGGCGCATATTTGTAAAGCAGCGGGTTATAAGGTTGGATTCACAACTTCTGATGGTGTTTATATCCAAAATCAATTAATGATGCAAGGGGATTGCACGGGCCCTAAAAGCGCTGAATTTGTATTAAAAGATCCTACTGTAGATTTTGCCGTTTTGGAGTGCGCCAGGGGAGGTATATTACGAAATGGCCTGGCCTTTGCGAACTGTAATATTGCTATAGTAACTAATGTAACCGCCGACCATATTGGGCTTGGTGGTATCGAAACGCTTGAACAGATGGCCAAAGTAAAACAGGTGTTGCCTGAAACTGTTTTTCCAAACGGGTTTGCAATCTTAAACGCGGATGATGACCTGGTATATGCTATGAAAGATGGCCTCAACTGTAATATTGCGTTATTCAGCATGGATGAAAATAATAAGCGAATAAAACAACATTGTAGCAAAGGTGGCATTGCTGCCGTATACGAAAATGATTACGTAACCATAATGAAGGGCAATTGGAAAATACGGGTTGAAAAGGTTTCGGAAATTCCAATAACCTTTGGCGGAAAGGCGACCCACAATATTATGAATACACTCCCGTCTATCCTTGCCTGTTATCTTTTTAGAAATATAAAGGTGGAAGATATAAGGCAGGCGCTGCATACTTTTATTCCATCTGTGTCGCAAACACCGGGAAGACTCAATCTATTTCAATTCAGGAATTTCCAGTTTTTGGCGGATTTTGCGCATAACCCTGCCGGGCTAAACCTGCTCTGCGATTTTGTTAACCGGTTGGAAAGCACTTATAAAGTTGGTATTATAAGTGGTACCGGCGATAGAAGGGACGATGATATTCGTGAAATAGGAAGGATATCGGCAAGAAATTTCGATGAAATAATTATCAGGCAGGATAAACACTTACGGGGGCGCACAGCCGAAGAAATAATTAACCTTTTAGTGGAAGGAATTAATGAGAGTAAGCCTAAAGACATACCGGTTATGATTTTGCAAAAGGAGAGTGAAGCCATTCAATATGCTTACGATAACGTAAAACAAGGAGCCATCATAACAATCATGTGCGATGTTATTCCGGATGCATTAGCTTATATCAAAAAATTAAAAGAAGCTGAAAATAAGGAGCCTAAATCCAGGCTATAGTGCATCAAATTATCGATTCAAATAGTAGTTTTGAAATTTTGACCGTTAATCTTACTTTTGCACTCCTTTTGTCCCATAGTATAAAGGTAGTACAACAGATTTTGATTCTGTCTGTCGAGGTTCGAATCCTCGTGGGACAACTTATTTAGGTGCCGATTTTTCCACCTTGTTTGAGTGCTAAACTTCACAGTTTGGCTTTTTTATTATCTGTAATATTTTAGTTGTCAATCAACGTTTATGTTCAGACGTATTGCTAAGGGAATTAATTTTTTGATGGGTAAAAGCTTACAAAAAGAAAAAATTTTTGTTAGTAATTCTTTGGAATACCTGGAACGCCCAAGAAATATTAACCAAAATTATTTTGATTATATAAGACTATCTACGCTTGAGTTAGTTAGCAATGAAATCAACTCTAAAAATCTGGAGGGCAACGTAGCGGAACTGGGTGTTTATAAAGGAAAATTTGCCAAATACATTAATCTTTATTTTAAGGACCGGATGCTTTACCTCTTTGATACGTTTGAAGGGTTTGATTCAAGAGATGTTGCCAAAGAAAAAAATAAGGGTTTTTCGCCAGGATCGCAGGATTTTTCAAACACCTCAGTTGATTCAGTTTTAGCAATAATGCCTTATTCAGAGAAATGTGTACCCGTTAAAGGTTTCTTTCCGGCCTCTGCGAAAGATATACATGATCATTTCATATTTGTAAGTATTGATGCCGATTTATATGATCCTATATATGAAGGACTGAAATATTTCTATCCTAGATTGGTTAAGGGTGGCTATATTTTTATTCATGATTTCAATAATGACAATTACAAAGGCGCCCGAAAAGCAGTCGAAAAATTTTGTACGGAAACAAATATTTCTTTTACACCCATTCCTGATTCAGGTGGGTCTGTCGTAATTAGTAAATAGAAACCTGAAAAACAAAAATGGCAAAGATCTTGTTTATAGTCTATTTTTATCAGATCAGGAATTAATAATTGAGACAACATAGACCATCAAGTCCTTTATGAAAAAATCTATGCGCCCGCCAACTAAACGAATGATTGAAAAACTTAAAGAGTGTAAGGAAAAGGAAATTGCCGGAAACGGCAGCATTCCTTGTTTTCCCGAGGAAATGAAGTCGTCCCTTGCAGGTTTATATAAAAGAGGATTGATTGATACAAGAATGGATATTGTTAATAATAAAAAGCAGTTGTGTATTTACGTAACCGAAGCGGGAAATAATTTTTTAAAAAAAATGGAAAGCTCGAATGTATAATAGGTTGTTTATTTCCCCCATTATCTCCTTATAAATTATTAACATGAATAGCCTGGTAAGAAAGCTATGGTACACCTTCGCAAATCCTGGCCGGGTTGCTATATTGGATTACTCTGTGAAACCTTTGCCGTTATATTCTCCTGAGACCGCGCCGCATAAAAAACTTTATGAAATTATTTCTAAGAATAACACTGATTATGCAGATCTGGCGAAGAATAGTTTACGGCACAAAAATAGTTTTAGTGAGATAAAACTTTCTACCCCGGATGAAACGCTTCCGGCATGGGAAAACGGATTTTTACCTGCCATAGATACAATCATTTTATATACTATTCTTGAAAAATTCAGACCAAAAAAATACCTCGAGATTGGCTCAGGGAATTCTACAAAATTGGCAGCATTCTGCAGGAAACAGGAAAATCTCGATTTTACAATCACTTGTATCGACCCGCATCCGCGAAGACAAATTGAAAAGATAGCCGATAAATGGATTAATGAACCAATACAATCTGTATCTCTTGAACAATTTAAAAATCTTGAGCCTAATGATATTGTCTTTTTAGATGGTTCACATGTTTTACATCCCAATTCTGATGTAATGTGGTTTTTTATGGAGATTCTTCCCATTATCCCAAAAGGCGTCATCATTCATATTCACGATATTTTTCTGCCTTATGATTATCCGCAATGGGTTTGCGACAGGTTTTTTAATGAACAATATATTTTTGCCGCTTGTCTTCTTAATTCAAATTATTTTAAAATAGTAAGTCCTAATTATTATTTACTTACACAAAAGCTTGCTAAGGATGTATGGGCTGAGCTCTGGGAAATTCCAGCGTTAAAAACGGTTAAAAAATATGGGCGCTCTTTCTGGTTTTCTAAAACTTAGGCTGTTTTAAGTATGACTATCAAAAATATTGCATTACCAATTTTCTTAATTTTGCCGTTTCACAGATAAGTTAACCTCAATTTATTTTTTTCAGATTTCATAAATTTCAATTAACAAAATATGTTTGAATCGTTAAGTGATAAACTCGATAGCGCTTTTAAAAACCTTAAAGGCCAGGGTAGGATAACAGAACTCAATATTGCTTCAACAGTTAAAGATATTCGCCGGGCATTAGTAGATGCTGATGTGAACTATAAAATTGCAAAAGATTTTACTGATAGTATTAAGGAAAAAGCCACGGGTGAAAAAGTGATCAATTCAATAAGCCCGGGACAATTAATGGTAAAAATTGTAAAGGACGAATTAGCGGAATTAATGGGCGGAACCGAGACGGAGCTTGATTTAAACGGAAGCCCTGCTATAATTTTAATTGCAGGGTTACAGGGTAGTGGTAAAACAACATTTAGTGGAAAGCTGGCTAATTATCTCAAAACAAAAAAGGGGAAGTCGCCTTTGTTGGTGGCTGCCGATATTTACAGGCCTGCGGCAATAGAACAGTTAAAAATTCTGGGAGAACAAATTAATATAGAGGTTTATAACGAGCCTGAAAATAAAGATGCCGTATCAATTGTGCAAAACGCAATTAAAGAGGCAAAATCAAAAAATAAAAATGTTGTAATTATTGATACTGCCGGACGGTTAGCTATAGACGAAGTTATGATGACGGAAGTGGCCAATATTAAAAATGCAGTTTCGCCCAAAGAAATTCTTTTTGTGGTGGATAGTATGACAGGGCAGGATGCTGTAAATACGGCGGCAGCATTTAATCAAAGGCTCGATTATACAGGTGTTGTGCTAACCAAATTGGATGGTGATACAAGAGGTGGTGCTGCTATTTCCATTAAATCCACAGTAAATAAGCCGATAAAATTTGTTAGCAGCGGAGAAAAGATGGACACGCTGGATGTGTTTTACCCGGAGCGTATGGCGCAAAGGATTTTGGGAATGGGAGATATTGTAAGCCTGGTTGAAAAAGCGCAAGAGCAATTTGATGAAGCGCAGGCGGCGAAGCTTGAAAAGAGAATAAGAAAGAATCAATTTGATTTTGAAGACTTTAAAACCCAGCTTCAGCAAATAAAAAAAATGGGCAACCTGAAAGATCTTATGGGAATGATACCCGGAGTTGGTAAACAAATAAAAGACGTAGATATAAATGACGATTCGTTTAAAGGCATTGAAGCAATGATTAATTCAATGACCCTTGAGGAACGTCGTAATCCGGATATTATTAATCCAAGCCGCAAACAACGCATAGCCGCTGGCAGTGGCAAAGACATTGCAGAGCTTAACCAATTTATAAAACAGTTTGAACAAATGAAAAACATGATGAAGATGATGAATAAGATGCCAATGGGCAAATTAGCAGGCTTTGGAAAAAAATAGGAAGATTGAATATTAATTATTCCTTTATAAAGCCGGTAATTAAGAAAATACTTTTAATTTATTTTAAAATTTTGTATATTGATTTGTAATTTTCGATTGCGGAACTTATCTTCGCAATCCTTTAGAAACTAAATTTAATAACAACCCAAAAAAAATTTCTATTTTTTATGGCTGTAAAAATGAGATTGCAACGTCATGGCTCAAAAAAGAGACCATTTTACTTTATAGTAGTTGCTGATGCCCGTAGCCCGCGTGATGGTAAATTCATCCAAAAATTAGGATCATATAATCCTCTTACTGTTCCGGCCAGTATTCAAATCGATCGTCAAAAAGCATTGGAATGGTTGCACAAAGGTGCCCAACCTACTGATACGGTTCGTCGTATTTTAAGCTTTAAAGGTGTTCTGTACCTCAAGCATTTGCTTCGCGGTGTTACACTTGGCTTATTTGATGAAGCAACTGCGATGGAAAAATTCACTAAATGGAGTACTGAACACGATTCAGAATTTGCGAAGCGCCAGGAGTCACATAAAAAAAGCAGACCAACCAGTCGCCAGCCTTATGTGAAAAGGACTGAACGCTCTGCTCCCGCAAAGACTGAGCCCGCTTCCTCTAAAGAATCTTCAACAAAGGGAGAATAATAAATTTATTAATAGTCGTAGGCTGTACCAAATAAAATTGGTACGGCTTTTTTTATACAAAAAAATCTACAATTTCCCCATTTATGGATTGGACAAAGGATGAACCTTCATTCCTGCCATAGTTAAATAATTATAAATAATTCTTTTAAAATTTTGAATATGTGCCATTTGTCGCCGGCGGAAAGTTAATGGCACTAATGTTGTGTTGCTCATAGTTATTATTAAACTATAAAATACATATTATGAAAGCGTATAAGATTTCAAAACTTTTTTCATTGTTTATTATTTTTTCTCTGCTGTTTATGCAAGCAAAAAGCCAGGAAAAGCAGGAAGACAAAATTGCAGCGTCAACGCAGGTGTTAAAAGACTTCGGTGCGATGAAAGAAAACATTCCTGAACAATTGTTGAAGGTAACGGAGGGAATTATAATTGTTCCCAGGCTCATAAACGGAGGATTTGTTTTAGCCGCAAAGAGAGGAAAGGGTATTGCGATGGTTAAATTGGCGGATGGCTCATGGAGCAACCCTGTATTTGTAACAATTACAGGCGGCAGCGTTGGTTTACAAGCGGGTGTTCAATCTGTTGATTTGGTGCTAATTTTCAAACATAGGGAAACGCTGCAAAAAATTGGAAAGGGAAGTTTTACGTTAGGAGGCGATATTTCCGCCACGGCTGGTCCGGTGGGGCGTAATTCAACTGCAAGCACAGATTATAAATTGGAGGCCGAAGTATATTCTTATTCAAGAAGTAAAGGATTATTTGCCGGCATCAGTTTAAGCGGCTCAGCAATAAGTGTTGATAGCAAAGCTAATGAAGCATTTTATGGAAAAGCCGTAACTGCTAACGATCTATTTTCAAACTCTACGGAAAATGAAACGGCATCTGTAACAGATATGAAAAGCGAACTCAAAAGTTTATATCACTAAATAAATAGGCACTCTTCAAACGGCTAAAAAGCTGTAACGCATCTATGTTGTTGCAGTTTTTTAGCTTCCAAATAACTGTTCTTTACAAATAAGGAATATTATTGAAACTACCTCCAGTAATAGTTCTCTGAGTCCCGTTATCCTGGTGAAATGCCTTGAAACTAAAAGTTCCGCTAAGTAATTTGTTTATACGATCTATTGAAGTTATAGCCAGGTTTCCTCCTGAATCGCCAGGATTAATTCCTTCATTTGAACTGAAAGCTATGCTGGTAGCATCTGTGTACCCTCCAAAATTAAATGCGCTTTTCATTGCAAGAGTATATATGTGAACTCCGGAATCTTTAACAGCAAATACAATCATTTGCCTGTCACTTGATTCTGCCGCGATGGATATTACACTATCATCTCTTATGGCGGCACCGGTTAGCACGGCAACAAAGGAAGCACCGTTAATTTTTGCTTTGAAAACAGCTGCACCTGCTGGCGGAATAATATTTGGGTCTTCAAATTTTTTTTGACAGGAAAATAAAATGCATAAACTCAGCATCAACGTCGTAACAGCAAAAGACCGCATAGCCGATATTTTATATCCAAATATAACAAGATTTATCTTGCGCCGGGCGGGCAGTTTTTTCTTAAAAAGGCCGTGTATAAAGATGACAAATGTTCACGGGTACCTGGTCCTTCGGATATGCTGTGTGTCCTGTTAGGATACGGCATAAACTGGAATGTTTTATTGTATTTAATTAATTCATTCAACATGGCTTCAGCATTATCATATTGTACATTGTCATCTCCTGTTCCGTGTATGAATAATAAATTTCCCCTAAGATTTTTTGCGTAATAGATGGGCGAACCTTTTATATAATTGTCCATATTTTCCTGGGGTAAACCCATATACCTTTCTTCATAAATATTATCATAAAACAAAAGATTGTCAACTGCAGAAATTGATATGCCTGTTTTATAAATATCAGGATATTGAAACATAAGATTAAGCGTAGTAGATCCGCCACCGCTCCATCCCCACACGGCAACGCGGCTTGTATCTAAATATGAATATTCTGCGAATAATTTTTTTGCGGCCATTGCCTGGTCATGTATATTAAGTCTCCCTATTTGACCATAGATAGACTTACGCCATGCAGCACCACGCAGCGAAGGAGTTCCACGATTATCAACGGAAATTTGTATATATCCATCCTTACTCATATTTCCGTTATACAAGAAATTAGATTGAGATCTATAACGGTCACCCACAGTCGAAGATGCGGGTTCGGCATAAACTAAAAATACGACAGGATATTTTTTTGAAGAATCAAAATTGTCAGGCTTCACCATCCAGCCGTCTAGTGTGATGTTATCTTCAGTAGTTACTTTGAAATATTCAATATTTGAATTTTCATTCACTTTCATAGTTTTTGCAATGCTTTCTTCTGCGTCCAACGGTTTGTGGTCTGGTAAAGAAATCCATTCACGCACAGGAGGCGTCTTATAGTTGGAAAATGAATGCATAGCGTATTTAGCACTGGGAGAAATATTATAATCGTGGGTGCCAACCATATTTGCCGGAGATAATAATTCTAATTTTCCTTTGCCATCCATTTTCACGCGGTATAAATATAGTTGGGTAGCATTGTTTGGCGAAGCCATAAAATAGACAAAATTATTTTTGTCGTCTATGCATTTAATATTTTCAATATCATAATCGCCCTTTGTTACCAATGTTTCTTTTTTGCCATCCCTGCTTAACAAAAAAATATGCCTCCATCCATCCTTTTCACTCACCCATAAAAAATCTTTTCCGTTATTCATCCAATCCCAGCCCGTGGGGTCATTATTATTCCACCGTGATTTAATATCTATCCATGCCTTGTCATCTTCTGTATAAAAATTAGTAGCATTACCGGTAACAGCATCGCAGTAAAATAATTTACTTTCATTCTGTTTTCTGTTTAACTGCTGAACCACTAATTCGTTTGAATTGTCGGCCCATTCCATTCGTGGCAGATAGTGTTCCTGGGGGTCGCCGGGTATATTCATCCATTTGGTTTTGGCATCGCTTAGCGTGATAACACCGATACGTACCGGGGACGGAGGCCAACCTACCTTAGGATATTCCACAGGAATTACATGAGAATAATGAGAATCGGTAGTATTAAGCATATAATAATCACGGATCTTCGTGGCATCTACCTGCCAGAATGCTATCATTTTACTATCAGAGCTCCAGCGAAAACCATCCCGACAGCCTAATTCTTCTTCGTATACCCAGTCGAAAGTTCCATTAATAAATTTTCGGGTACCATCACTCGTTAGTTGTGTTATTTTATGTGAAGAGAGATCTTCTACATATAGATTATGCTCACTTACATAAGCAGCGCTTTTTCCGTCAGGAGAAATTTTTGCAAACATGAGAGATTGAGATGGTAAGGTTTTGCCAAGTTGTGTAAGTTGATTAGAAGTAACATCCAATATCCAATAGTCGCCACGGGTGTGATATCGCCATACTTTTGCAGTATTAGTAAAAATCAGAAGGGTTTTATAATCAGGAGAAAAACTGTAAATCTGAAAAGACAAAGGCGCCTCTGCACTGGAAGGTGTCAATTGTTCCTTTTTTACAATAATTGTTTCTGAATTGGTTTTTACATCGGTTCTAACGATATTACCTTCCTTCAATTGCAGGTAGGCGGTACCGTCAGGCGTCCAGTTAATTTCTTTAGCACGAAACTGGCTGAATGATGAAATTGAAATAAACAAGGAAATAACGACACAAGAAAATTTAAGTTTCATAGTTAAAATGAATTTTTATTTATAGGTAAAAATACATAACACTAATTAGTTGATTGTACCATTTGTGTAATTCATTTTAGATTTGTATATGAACGTAAAGGAGAAATTGCGTATCGATAAATATTTGTGGGCAATACGTATTTTTAAAACACGCAGTATGGCTGCTGACGCATGTAATAATGGAAAAGTGAAATATAAATCCGCTAATGCAAAAGCGTCTAAAACAGTCAATGTTGGCGAACAATATGAGATAAAAACAGAAGCAAAAAAATGGTTAATAGAAGTAACAGGATTGTTGCACAACAGGGTTCAGTTTTCTGAAGCTATAAAATTTTACATAGATCTGACACCAGGTGAGCAAAAGGAAAAAATTCAAAGCGCATCCTTTGTTTTTAATACAGGAAAAAGAAAAAATAAAAAGGGAAGGCCTACTAAAAAAGAAAAAAGAAGTCTCGATGAATTTTTGAATAGATGAAGCGCCTGCAACTTCAGCGGGCTAAGGCCTTACATTTGCAGGATGAAAATTGATATTATTTCTGTCGTTCCCCGGTTGATGGAAAGTTTTTTTGCTCACTCTATTTTAAAACGGGCAAAAGAAAAAGGATTGCTTGAAGTGAATACTTACAACCTGAGAGATTATACCAATTATAAACACGCACAGGTAGATGATTACCAGTTTGGTGGTGGAGCTGGCCTCGTTATGATGATTGAGCCGCTTGTAAATGCCATTGAGACATTGCAGAAAGATAACCCTTATGATGAGATTATTTTCCTGACACCTGATGGAGAAAAATTTAATCAAAAAACTGCAAATGCGTTTTCATTAAAAGAAAATTTATTGCTCATATGTGGCCATTATAAGGGCATTGACCAAAGGGTTCGTGATCATTTTATTACCAAAGAAATTTCCATTGGTGATTATGTGTTAAGTGGCGGAGAGTTGGGCGCAGCCGTAATTGTAGATGCCGTGGGGAGATTATTGCCAGGTGTTTTAAATGATGAAACATCTGCCCTCACAGATTCTTTCCAGGATAACTTATTGGCGCCTCCCGTTTATACAAGACCGGAAGAATTCAGGGGATGGAAAGTTCCCGACATTTTAATGAGCGGAAATCATGCAAAAATTGAAGACTGGCGACATGAACAATCTTTGGAAAGAACAAAAGAAAGAAGGCCGGATTTATTTGATTGATATTTTTCGCAATATTAAAACCTGATTTCAGTATTTAGCAGGATCGACTTGATAATTCCCTTTGTCTTTTTCTGTTCCTCATATTTTTTATTTTTCAAACGAAAAGAAGTAACAGATTTGGAATTAGGTTCCACAATAAAATATTCCTGCACGCCATATTTTTCATAAATCAATTTCTTTTCATCAAAATCAAGATGAGAAGTTACGGGAGACAAAATTTCAACAATCAAATCGGGGGCGCCAAATAATCCTCTTGATTTTATTTTACGGATATTTTCCGTCCTCATAAAAAGAATGTCGGGCTGTAAAATATTTTCTTTGGAGAAATGGACGTCATAAGGAGCAATCCTTATTTCGCCTATTTTATTTTTTCTTAAGTAAAGAGAAATTTCAATATAAATTTCTCCGACAAGTACCTGGTGAATATCAATTGGTGCTGGGCTCATAACCAATTGATCATTTATTAATTGACATAATGTTCCTTCCGGCAGGCTTTCCCAAACTTCATGAATTGTTTTCGGCGGATGAATTAATGTTGCTTCCACAGTCTTAAAATTACAAAATTATTCCGGCTTAACACCTATCACCGGTAATTGCTTTTCTCTTATCAACTTATTGAATTTCGGTACATCACCAGTCATAATTTCTTTTAATTTATTAAGCTCCACGTCTGCCTTTGAGCTTAAAAAAGTAAAGGCTTCCTTAACCTGTTGGGTAGGAGCATAATTCCCGGAAGCGGCATAATCATATAATCCGGAAATCTGGTCATTTAAACGAATCGGATAGTTTAAAACATCTTCTCCACTTTTCGCTTTGGTTTGGTATAATGCTTCCTCAATAGCTGTCATCCTTTTATTTATGGAATCGGCCATTATTTTTATTGCTCCGGCTGTATCCTTTCCTTGCAATGCCATGAAATCATTAATTTGTTTTCTTATCTCACGAATGTTTTTAATGGCTTTTTGCACTTCAGAAAATTTATCTCTTACTGAGATTAAAAAATTCAACTGTTCCTCATACTCATGCTGGGTCTCTTTATAGTTTGGATTTGCCTTAATGCTGGCCTCGGCTTCAGCACTGTCTTTTTTATCATAATTAACAATGCGGAAAAAATAATTACCTGGTATTGCTTTTGGTCCGGGAACATTTCCATTCCACAATACCATACCTGCAATTTTTTCCGCCGGTGCATACTGCATGTCCCATACAAACTGGTTCATTCCGTTTGATACTTCAATTTTACCAGTATCGCCGGAAGGTTTTGTACTGAATGAACTAATTATTTTTTTATTCTTATCAAACACATATATTTTTATGAGGCTGCTGTCTCTAACATCTTTCACATAATAATTTATCACCACACCATTTGGTGGATTGATACCTGCATTTTTTACATTTAGATCTTGCGATCCACCCATGCGATAAGCAGTATCCACGGGAAAAATGTATATATCTTTTTGAGTAACGTTTTTATCGATGTTTTGTACTACACCCAAATCATCTAATATATAAAACGACCTTCCCTGTGTGGCCACAACAAGGTCATTATTTTTTATGGTGAGATCTGTTATGGGAACCATCGGCAGGTTAAGTTGGAAAGCCTTCCAGTTTTCGCCATAATCATAACTGATGTACATGCCGTATTCAGTTCCGCAATACAATAGTCCGGGGTGTTTTTTATCAGCACGCAGGCATCGTGCAAAGTGCGTAGGTGCTATACCGTTAGTTATCTTCCTCCATGTTTTTCCGTAATCGTTGGTAACGAAAATGTAAGGTGTATAATCATCGAGTTTATATTTTGTGCCAACGAAATAGGCGGTTCCTTTTTTAAACGGATCGGCTTCCACACAGTTCCACATCATTAATTTCCCGGCAGCGGGTGGTGTTACATTTTCCCAATGATCGCCGCCATCTTTACTTACGTTAATTAGCCCATCATCACTGCCCGTCCATAACAGATCTTTTTCGAGCGGAGACTCCATCGCCGTGAAAATCGTACAATAGGTTTCTGCTCCCGTATTGTCTTGTGTTATCGGGCCACCGCTTGATTTCTGTTTGGATTTATCGTTGGTAGTAAGATCGCCACTAAGTGCTTTCCAGGTAGCGCCTTCATCTTCTGTTGCGAATAAAACATTTCCTGCAGCATATAATTTCTTTGGATTATTAGGCGAAAAGAAAATAGGAAAATTCCATTGAAACCGGTATTTGGAAACATCGGCTCCGCTGCCCAAATCATAAACCGGCCACACACTTACCTGGCGGTTTTCTCCTGTTTTATGATCGAAGCGTGAAATAAGATTTCCATAATTACCACCGTAAACAATATCGGGATTTAAAGGGTCAGCTACAACATACCCGCTTTCAAAACCGGCAGTAGAAGACCAGTCACTTTGATTGATTTCATTGCTTTCTGATCTCGATAAAATTCGAACGGTACTGTTATCCTGTTGTGCACCAAGCAACCTGTAAGGAAAATGGTTATCAGTTGAAACCCTGTAGAACTGGGCGGTTGGCTGGTTATAATAAGTGCTCCAGTTATCACCACCATCAAAACTTATTTGTGCACCACCATCATCTGCCAAAATCATTCTTTCAGCATTTTCAGGGTCTATCCAAAGATCATGGTGATCGCTATGTGGCGTATTGATTCCTTTAAATGTCTTACCGCCATCACCGCTTTTATACATGCCTACATTAAGTGCATAAATTATATCAGCATTTTTTGGATCGCAATAAATTTTACTAAAATACCATGCCCGTTGACGCACATTTGGATCAGTACTTTCCAGCGCCCATGTTTCGCCGCCATCGTCACTTCTGAATAAACCTCCCTTTGATGATTCGACCAGTGCAAAGACTCTTTCAGGATTAACTGCGGAAACGGCAATACCGATATTACCTAAAGTTGTATTACCAGGAAAGCCTTTTTTATCATTAAGTTTTTTCCAGGTCTCCCCACCATCGGTACTCTTCCAAAGTGCACTGCCTTTACCACCACTTTCAAGGCTGTAAGGAGTGCGTTTAACCGTCCACGTTGCTGCGTAAAAAACGGAAGGGTTGCCAGGTTCCATTGCAATTTCTGCAGCCCCTGTTGAATCGTTAACGTACAAGACCCGCTTCCATGTTTTACCTCCGTCAATAGTTTTATAAATTCCTCTTTCTTCTGATGGTCCAAACAGATGACCGAGAGCCGCCACCCATGCAATATCCGGATTGGTTGGATGAATTACTATGCGCATAATGTGCCTCGAATCATCGAGTCCAATATGTTTCCAGTTTCTGCCACCATCATCGCTGCGCCACATGCCATGCCCTTCACTAACGTTATTGCGTAGGGTCGATTCACCTTCGCCGACATATATCACATTTGAATTAGAAGGAGATACAGCCACACTCCCGATTGACCCGCCAAAAGTTTTATCAGAAATATTTTTCCAGTTGCTGCCCCCATCCTGTGTTTTCCATACCCCGCCACCGGTAGCGCCAAAATAAAAAGTGTTTTTATCTTTATAGTCACCTGCAACAGTACCACTTCTTCCTCCACGAAATGGCCCCACCAGCCTGTATTTTGTTTTGCCCAATAACATACTGTCGTCGTTTGTAGGCAATGCGGTTTTTTGTTTTTTTTGTGCAAAACTGATGGATGTTAAGACTATGGCTATCGAAAGAAAAAGAATTTTTTTCATGTATAAAAAATGATTTTTTTGCGGAGTTGAAAGGTTAAATGTAAGAAGTGTTGATGAATTACGGAGGTTGCTTTTTAAGCAGGATTCCATTTTCAAAATTGGTTTAATAAAAAGGCCGGTTGTAACCGGCCCAATAATTTTTGCTGATTCTCTTAATTAGATGGCTTATAAAGTTTTTCGTCTACAGGTTGATTCACTTCAATTTTATCGAAGGTCATGGAGCCTGCTCCCATGCCACTGCCTTCAACATTTATTGTTTGAGGAAACATAACGCCATCAACATCTTTGTAATCGCTGTAGTCTGTTACGATTTCTGTTGGTCCGCTGTTGTTACGTCCGCCGCCTTCGCTCATTTGTTTCGATTGAATAAGAAGGTTAGACTTTGTATCAATATAAAAAGTCATGTTTTTACCGGCGTCGTTAGATAACTGAATTTTCCATGCCTCGTGACCACCAATTGTATCCTTTCCCTGCAAAGTTGCTTTGTAGCCTTTAGCAGCATAATTAAACAAGGGGCCTGCGATATCCATTTGATCCTGCATTGATTTTAACCTTGCCTCCGGTATTTCATTTACATTGTCAGACATCATTGGAATATAGGTCCAGCCTTTGTCTGGCGTAACAATAACATAACCGTTATTTCCTCCCACGCTAAATTCCGTCCTGCTAAGCTTTCCATCAACTTTAGTGATTTTTAGGTCGACCTCGTTGCCGTTCATTTGTCTCATACCTTCAAAATGAACAGTGGTTATAGCAGCTATTTTATCTTTTCCACCACGTGCGGTAATGTATTGATCAATGATGTCATCAACAGACTGGCCGTTGACGAATTGTACAAATACCAAACAAAGAATAAACACCACAAAAACAACTATATTTTTCATTTTTTTCAATTTATTTGCAAGGTAATGGATTAATTAAATGATTAATTTTTTTCAATTTCACAATTAATAATAAATTTAAAAAAATAGCACCGTGTTTATTTACCCGCGTAATGCGTAAAATTTTATAGATGAGCTTTTTTGAAGAAGGAAATATTGTTGATATAGAAAGAAGAAAAATCTTCTATGGTATTGTTGAAATTGAAGGGGGAAAAATTATCTCTGTAAAGGAAATGGGAGATCAAAAAGACAACACTCCGTTTATATTACCCGGTTTTATTGATGCTCATGTGCATATCGAAAGTTCGATGTTAGTGCCGTCAGAGTTTGCAAAACTTGCAGTTGTTCATGGTACCGTTGCTACTATAAGCGATCCGCACGAAATTGCGAATGTATGTGGCATGCGGGGCGTGGACTACATGATTGAAAATGGTAAAACAGTTCCATTTAAATTTTATTTTGGTGCGCCAAGTTGTGTGCCAGCAACAGATTTTGAAACAGCGGGCTCTTCTCTAAATGCAAATGACGTTGATACGCTTTTAGCCAGGGATGACATAAATTATTTAAGTGAGATGATGAACTTTCCCGGTGTCTTACATCACGATGAGGAAGTGGAAGCAAAAATTAATTCTGCAAAAATTTATGATAAACCGATTGATGGCCATGCGCCGGGTTTAAGAGGCGAAGCTGCAAAGAAATATATAGATGCGGGTATAAGCACGGACCACGAATGTTTTACAAAAGATGAAGCGCTGGAAAAATTGCAATACGGAATGAAGATTTTGATTCGTGAAGGAAGTGCTGCAAAAAATTTTGA
The DNA here is from genome assembly GCA_963792025.1 of uncultured Chitinophagaceae bacterium. Taxonomy (GTDB): domain Bacteria; phylum Bacteroidota; class Bacteroidia; order Chitinophagales; family Chitinophagaceae; genus Ginsengibacter. Next base: position 323,903 of record CAWBUS010000004.1, read on the forward strand.
AGCGCTCATTGATTTGCTGAATGATTATGAAGATGAAATGATGTTTTGCAGTGATGATAAGCATCCGGACAGTTTGATGAGTGGCCATATAAATGAACTTTGCAAGAGAGCTGTTGCGAAAGGTATTGATCCGTTTAAAGTCTTAAAAGCTGCATGCATAAATCCGGTAAAGCATTACAAAATGAATGTAGGATTATTGAACGCTGGCGATGATGCCGATTTCATTGTTGTAAAAGATTTAAAAACCTTCGGAGTTATTAAAACGTATATTAAGGGCGAGCTTGTTGCTGAAAATGGCGTAACAAAAATCAATGCGCCAAAAGCTGCGTTAATCAATAATTTTCATTGCAGTAAAAAAAGTGTTTCTGATTTTATTTATAAAAAAAATGTCGCTGAAAAAGTAACAGCTATTGAAGCATTGGATGGACAGTTAATCACCAATAAAATTACCATCACTCCAAAAATTGAAAATGATTGTTTTGTAAGTGATGTTGATAACGATATTTTGAAAATAGTAGTAATCAACCGTTATAAAGATGCCTCTGTTGCAACAGGGTTTGTAAAAAACTTTGGGTTGAAAAAAGGAGCCATTGCATCTTCGGTGGCACACGACAGCCATAATATTATCGCAGTGGGGGCCGACGATGAAAGCCTTTGCAGCGCTGTAAATTCAATTATCGATCACGAAGGTGGTGTAAGTTGTGTTGATGCTTTAGACTCTTCTGTGAATCATATTTTAGCATTACCTGTTGGCGGGCTCATGAGTAACGAAGATGGTTATAAAGTAGCAGAGGCGTACACGCATATTGATAAAGCAGCCAAATCACTTGGATCAAATCTATCTGCACCTTTTATGACGCTATCGTTTATGGCTTTGTTGGTAATTCCTCATGTGAAATTAAGTGACCTCGGGTTATTTGATGGTGACGCATTTAGATTCATAAATTAAAACAGTAATTGAAAGGTAAAATCATACTTTCCTATATTTGCCTACTTAAAATTTATTCATGTCAGTATTAGTAAATAAAAATTCAAAAATTTTAGTTCAGGGGTTTACCGGAACAGAAGGTACTTTCCATGCAACACAGATGATAGAATACGGAACAAATGTTGTCGGCGGCGTTACGCCAAATAAAGGCGGAACATTGCATCTCGACAGGCCGGTGTTTAATACGGTGGAAGAAGCTGTGAAAGCAACAGAGGCGGATGTGAGCATCATTTTCGTGCCGCCAGCATTTGCAGCTGATGCCATTATGGAAGCGGCCGATGCCGGCATTGGCTTAATTGTTTGTATTACTGAGGGGATTCCGGTGCAGGACATGGTGAAAGTAAAAAGTTATTTGTTGGATACTAAATCGAGATTAATAGGACCTAATTGCCCGGGGGTTATAACTGCAGATGAATGCAAAGTTGGTATAATGCCAGGCTTCATTTTCAAGAAAGGAAAGATAGGCATCGTTTCAAAATCGGGAACGCTTACTTATGAAGCAGCAGACCAGGTTGCCAAGGCGGGTTTGGGTATTTCAACCGCTATCGGCATTGGCGGAGATCCAATTATAGGAACTACTACCAAAGAAGCGGTGGAACTTTTTATGAATGATAAAGACACAGACGGTATTGTAATGATTGGAGAAATAGGCGGCAGTATGGAAGCAGATGCTGCCAGGTGGATCAAGGCAAATTCAACAAAACCTGTTGTAGGTTTTATAGCTGGTCAAACGGCGCCAGCAGGAAGACGCATGGGCCATGCCGGTGCAATTGTTGGCGGCGCTGAAGATACTGCGGAAGCTAAAATGAAAATATTGGCTGAATGTGGCGTACACGTTGTGGCAAGCCCTGCTGATATTGGTAAAACGATGGCTGAAGTTATGAAGAAAGGTAATTAGCCCTCTGCCAATTACTCTAAATTCATTTAATGTTTATTGTATTGTTTTTTGTTTGCACATTATCCCAAATGCTTAAATTAGCTTATTGGTTAATCCTTCCATAAAAAAGGAAACAATACTATTGCCAGCACAATAACTAAAACGTCTAATCCAATTAATAAAAGTGCAATCTGCAATAAAGCATCTTCGCGAAAAACTTCTCCAAAAGCAGATTTTGAAAGTCTTATCAATAACAGCAATTGTGGTATTATTAATGGAAATCCAAGGATGGCCATAATTGCAGCATTTTGTTGTGCCTTAGCTGCTATTGCAGCCATTAGCGTAAATACAAGACTTAAACTTATACCGCCAAGACAAGCAATACCAATAAATTGAAAATATTTATCAATCGGATTTCCCAGTAATATTCTAAATAGTATAAGGCTTACCAATACCATCAATAGCATAACGACGGTGCTGTAGATAAGTTTGGCAATTATAAAACTTACGGGACTTGTTATTGAAAAAAAATAGATCATGCGCCCTTTACCTTCCTGCAAAAAACTTTTGGCAACTGCGTTTATGCATACAAATAATTGTATCATCCAGAAAATACCATTATACACAGTGCTTTCAGGTTGGCCCATGGCAAGGTAAAGCACAAATATGGTAGAGGCGACATAAAGCAATATTCCAAAAAATGTATGCTGTTGCCTTAGTTCAAGTAAAAAATCTTTTTTCAATAAAGTAAATACGGGAGTATTCATTTCTACTTATTTTGACATTTGCTAGCGTTCATAATAAACCTGTTATATTGTATCACCTAACGCTGCGCATTCCCGGCAGCGTGGTTCATAAATATCCTTTTCACCCAACAACACCTGCCCGCCGCCAGCAACTTTACGATAACTTACGTTTGCAATGTTGCCACACTTCATACAAATTGCATGGAGCTTTGTTATATAATCTGCAATAGCCAAAAGATTAGGCATTTGCCCAAATGGTTTTCCGCGGTAATCCATATCAAGGCCGGCAACAATTACTCTTATTCCCTTTAAAGCAAGTTTTTCACAAACTGTTGTAATCTGGTCATCAAAAAACTGTGCTTCGTCAATACCAACTACATCAACATCGTGGGCCAGCATCAATATAGTTTGCGAATTACTAACAGGCGTTGACTGTATTTTATTTTCATCGTGGCTAACAATCTTTACTTCATCGTACCGAACGTCTACAACAGGCTTAAAAATCTCAGCTTTAAGATTTGCTATTTCCACTCTTTTCAACCTCCTGATTAGTTCTTCAGTTTTTCCGCTGAACATACTTCCGCAAATAACTTCTATCCATCCTCTTCTTTCACCCTTATAATTTGGTTCTATGAACATTTTTGTATTTCATTTTGAATTCAATTTGTAACTTAGCCTTATTGCAAGGATAAAATGATTTTGTGTGAAATCAAAAACAAACATCTGATATTTCTTCAAACTTCTAATTAAAAATTTATAATATCCGCATGGAAAGAGTGTCTACACTCATAAAAAAATTACAGAAACAGCTTGATGAAAAAGCATCTCTGCAAATGTTGTTGCATACGGTGCAAATGTTGCAAGCTGAGTTGCAAAGCCAAACCGCATCAGTAAAAGAGGTGAGACAAGATAAGGCATCTGTTATTATGCCGCTCGCTTACAGTTCATTTCAGCAGAGCATAACTGTTGGTAAAATACATTCAGATATCCATGAAGAAAAAGTTGTTGAAGTATTGCACGTAGATGAAAAGGCCATAGAGGAAGAACTTGAACAGATAAAACGCAATGCAGAAGCGGTTAATTCAATGGGCACTTTTGCAAGACCCAGGTATGTTTACGATCCTATTGAAGAAGTGCCTACACTTTCACACCAAACGCCGCTACCCCATTCATCGCCTGGCGGAAATATTGAAAATGCTTTTGAATACGCTGAACTAAACGACCGGCTTAAAGGAGGCAAAAACAGAAATTTCTGAAAAGCTGACAGACGCACCAATTAAAGATCTCAAAAAGGCAATTGGTATAAATGACAGGTTTCTTTTTATAAACGAATTGTTTAGAGGTGATGAGGCGATGTATGAAAGAAGCATTAAGACCATTCAAAATTTTTCAATTTTTGCTGAAGCTGAATTTTGGATTAGAAGAGAGTTGAAAGTTAAGATTGGGTGGCACGATAATCACCCGGTTGTAAAGCAATTTGATCAATTAATAAGAAGACGGTTTTTTTGAATATAGTCTATCACTTTTTGCGAAGCACCTGCGTTGCTATACACATAATTTTTTGATGCTATTCCACGGGATTTTATTTCTGCTTCATTATCAAATAACCCGTTTACAACTTTCTCAAGTTCCAGCGCATTTTCAATGCTGATGGCTCCGGAGCAGGTAATCAATTCTTCTGCTTCAAAATTCTTTTCATATTCAGGCCCAAAAATTACAGGCTTGCCATATACTGCCGCTTCGAGTATGTTATGCAATCCGTTATAGCCAAATCCCCCGCCAACATAAGTAATAGTAGCATATTTATACAATCTTGAAAGAAGACCAATGTTATCGATAATCATGCAATTGGCCTCCCCAAACCCCTCCAAAGGAGGGCTTGGTAATTGCTGTGTCTTCAATGTTTTGTTTTTTCTTAGTCCATTCTGAATAAAAAATTGAACCTGGGAATTCTTTCTTTACGTCGGCCAGGTTTTCATCGTCAATTTCATGAGGAGCAATAATAAATTTTATATCGGGATGCGTTTTTACGAAATGCGTCCATTCGGCTTCGTCATCTTCCCAGGTGCTTCCTGCGACCACTACTTTATTATTTCCGCAGAAATCAGCAATGCCGGGAACATCTTTAAAATTTTCGGCTATGTTAATTACGCGGTCGCATCTTGTATCACCCGATACGCTGATTTTTTCTTCAGCAATTAATTTTTGTACCTGATTCTTAGAGGAACTGTTTTGAACAAAGAAATGTGAAAAAGATTCAAGCATTTTTCTATATAAGTTTCCATACCATTTAAAAAATATTTGATTGCTGCCGTAGACTCCTGAAATTAATAACAGCGGGATATTTCTTCTTTTTATTTCTCTTAAATAATAATACCAATATTCATATTTTACCCAGAGCACTAAATCGGGTTTTATAATATCAAGTAGTTTAGTTGCATTTTCGGCTGAATCGATAGGCATATAATACACCTGCTTAAAATCTTTATCCCGCTTAGCAATTTCATAACCTGAAGGAGAAAAAAAAGTAATAACAGTCATTGTTTCGGGATAATTCTCTGCTATTTTTTTTAATACGGGACGGCCCTGTTCAAACTCTCCCAGGCTCGCGCAATGCATCCATACTTTTTTTCGGGTACCGGCTACATACGTTTCATTCAAACTTTCAAACAGATTCTTTCTGCCCTTAATCCACAATTTTGCTTTTTTATTCCAGGCCGAAACTAAACGAATGCCAAGGGAGTAAATTACCAGGAAGAGATTGTACAATAAAATCAATTAGGAGTATTTTATTACAAATCTAATTTCTTAATAGTAAATCGATGCTTCATAATTTCGAAATTTCCTTTTCCTATATCAATTGCTATCTTTGCGCCTCTTAAAACATTTGTATGAAACCAATTCAAATGGTTGATCTGAGGCAGCAATATTTCAAAATAAAAAATGAAATCGATACTGCCGTTATGGGTGTTATTGAAAGCACTTCTTTTATTGGAGGTCCGCAGGTGAATGCATTTGCTCAAAATCTATCTCAATATCTCGATACTAAACACGTAATTCCCTGTGCAAATGGCACTGATGCGCTTCAAATTGCTATGATGGCGCTCGGTCTCGAGCCCGGCGATGAAGTAATAACACCTTCATTCACTTATATTGCCACTACCGAAGTAATTGCTCTTTTAAAATTGAAACCGGTTTTTGTGGAAGTAGATACGCAAACTTTTTGCATAGAACCCGAAGCAATAAAAAAAGCTATTACTCCAAAAACAAAAGCCATCGTTCCGGTACATTTATATGGCCACTCGGCTAAAATGGAAGAGATAATGGCAATTGCCAACGAGCACAACTTATTTGTGATTGAAGATAATGCCCAGGCAATTGGCGGAGATTATTATTTTAAAAATGGTATTTCAAAAAAAACCGGAACTATCGGTGATATAGGATGCACATCATTTTTCCCCAGTAAAAATTTAGGTTGTTATGGGGATGGCGGCGCAATATGTACTAACGATGATGAACTTGCCGAAAAATTAAAGATGATTGCCAATCACGGTCAGAGTAAAAAATATTATCATGATGTAGTGGGTTGCAATTCCAGATTAGATGCATTACAGGCTGCAATATTAAATATTAAATTACCGTTATTGGATGCGTATATTGATGCCAGGATAAAGGCAGCAGATTTTTATGATAAAGCATTTGCCGGAAATGAAAAAATTACCACTCCTCATCGTGCAGAATATTGTAAACATGTTTTTCATCAATATACCATGATACTCAATAATGTAAACAGGAAAGAATTGGTGAATTTTTTGGCAGAAAATAATATTCCGTCAATGTTGTACTACCCGGTACCTGCACACAGGCAAAAAATGTTTGCTTCGTTTGGCAGCGGTAATATTAATCTTGAAAAGACTGACTGGCTTACCCAACGAGTAATATCATTGCCAATACATACTGAGCTCGATGAAGAACAACAAATTTTTATTACCCAAAAAGTTTTAGAGTTCATAAACAAATAGCCCATGAATATATCAGTAATAGGTACCGGCTACGTCGGCTTAGTAACAGGCACCTGTTTTGCGGAAACGGGCAATATGGTAACCTGTGTAGACATAGACGAGAAGAAAGTAAAGAAATTATCATCAGGCAAGGTTACCATTTACGAACCCGGACTAGAAAAGATATTTGAGAGAAATGAAAAAGAAGGTCGCTTAAAATTTACCACCTCACTGGAAGAAGGAATAAAAGATGCGAGGATCATATTTCTGGCACTCCCCACGCCGCCCGGCGAAGATGGCAGTGCCGATTTAAGTTATGTATTGGGTGTTTCAAAAAACATTGGCACCTTATTACAAAAGGGCGATTACAAGATTGTTATAGATAAAAGCACCGTTCCGGTAGGCACAGCCGATAAAGTGCACCATAACATTTTAACCAGCTTACAAGCAAGGGATATCAGTAATCCGGAAGAATTGTTTGATGTAGTAAGCAACCCCGAGTTCTTAAGAGAAGGCGTAGCAGTAGAAGATTTTATGAAGCCCAACCGCGTGGTAATAGGCACCTCATCAGAGCGGGCGAAGAAATTGCTGGGAGAATTATATGCGCCCTTTGTTCGGCAGGGTAATCCCGTTATTTATATGGACGAAAGATCAGCAGAGCTTACCAAATATGCGGCCAATTCATTTTTGGCTACAAAAATTTCATTCATGAACGAAATAGCCCAGCTATGCGAAAGACTGGGCGCGGATGTAGATATGGTGCGGCGTGGCATGGGCAGTGATGAAAGAATAGGCAAGAGATTTTTATTTTCTGGCATCGGCTATGGTGGGAGTTGCTTTCCCAAAGATGTGCAGGCGCTGGCCAAATCAGCAAAGCAGGCAGATTATGAATTTAAGATACTGGAAGCGGTGATGGTAGTAAACGAAAATCAAAAGAAGCATTTGCTGCCCAGAATATATTCCTACTTCAACAATAACCTTAAGGGAAAGAAAATTGCCTTATGGGGATTAGCGTTTAAACCCAATACCGATGATATTAGAGAAGCCCCTGCATTAAAATTAATAAAAGAACTAACGGCGGCAGGTGCAACTATATCGGCATACGATCCTGAAGCGATGGCCAATGTAAAAAGAGAAATAGGAGATAAGATTACTTATGCCGGAAATCAATACCAGGCGCTGGAAGAAGCAGATGCATTGCTGATAGCCACTGAGTGGAGCGAATTCAGGACACCGGATTTTATTAAGATAAAATCACTTTTGAAGAAGCCGGTAATATTCGATGGAAGAAATTTGTTTGAATTATACCAGATGGAAGAAAGAGGATTTCATTATGTAAGCATTGGAAGAAAAACAGTAGAACTCAAATAAGAGAAAGAATAAACAGTTTAAAATACAAATAAGTGGCCAAACAAAGAATACTTATAACAGGAGCAGCGGGTTTTTTAGGATCTCATCTATGTGATAAATTTATAACAGAAGGCATGCATGTAATAGGCATGGATAATTTAATTACCGGTGATTTAAAAAACATTGAGCATTTATTTAAACTGGAAGACTTTGAATTTTATCATTGCGATGTATCCAAATTTATACATGTATCAGGCAGGCTGGATTACATCTTAAATTTTGCATCGCCGGCCAGCCCGATCGATTATTTAAAAATTCCGATACAAACCTTAAAAGTAGGATCGTTAGGTACTCACAATTGTTTGGGTTTAGCACTATCAAAAAAAGCAAGAATATTAGTGGCATCAACAAGTGAAGTGTATGGTGATCCGTTAGTACATCCACAAAACGAAGAATATTGGGGCAATGTAAATCCGGTAGGTCCCCGCGGCGTATACGACGAAGCCAAGAGATTCCAGGAAGCCATTACCATGGCTTACCATACCTTTCATGGATTAGAAACAAGAATAGTAAGAATATTTAATACCTATGGCCCACGGATGCGGTTAAACGATGGAAGAGCCTTACCCGCCTTTATAGGCCAGGCGTTGCGAGGCGAAGACTTAACCGTATTTGGCGATGGCAGCCAGACAAGAAGTTTTTGTTATGTAGATGATTTGGTTGAAGGCATCTACCGTTTATTATTGAGCGATTATGCGAAGCCCGTAAACATTGGCAACCCTGACCAGATAACGCTAAAAGAATTTGCAGAAGAAATAATAACCCTGACCGGCACCAAACAAAAAATAGTATATAAGCCATTGCCACAAGACGATCCTAAACAGCGACAGCCCGACATTACCCTTGCCAAAAAGTTATTGGGATGGGAACCCAAAGTAAATCGTGCCGAAGGATTAAAAATTACGTATGAGTATTTTAAATGTTTACCAAAAGAAGATTTATTTAAACAACCAAAAGAGTTTGAAAGTAAAAGATAAAATGGAGTTCTACATAGAGACCTCCGGATTCAATCATAAATTATTAATTAAAATTTAGAACCCAACCCTTAAAAAATGTACAGTGAATTAGTTGATAAGAAAAAAAAGCTGGCCGTAATCGGCCTTGGCTATGTAGGTCTGCCTATCGCACTTGAATTTTCTAAAAAAATATCAGTAATTGGCTTTGATATAAATGCAGCTCGAATTGAAATGATGATGAATGGCATTGATCCAAGCAAGGAATTAGAAAAAGAAGCCTTTAATAATTGCGATATAGAATTTACTAACAGCCTGGACAAATTACGGGAGGCAAATTTTTTTATTGTTGCAGTTCCTACTCCTGTCGACAAAAACAATTTGCCTGATTTAGTCCCCGTGATAAAAGCAAGCGAAACTATTGGAAAGGTTGTAAAAAAAGGCGATTATGTTGTTTATGAAAGTACCGTATATCCCGGTTGTACAGAAGAAGATTGCCTTCCCGTAATTGAAAAATTATCGGGATTAAAGCTTGGTATAGATTTTAAATTAGGCTATTCACCCGAAAGAATAAACCCCGGTGATAAACAACATACGTTAAGTAGCATTGTAAAAGTAGTAAGTGGTTGTGATGCCGAAAGTCTTGACATTGTGGCAAAGGTGTATGAATTAGTAGTAACAGCTGGAGTTCACAAAGCATCGAGTATAAAAGTTGCAGAAGCGGCAAAGATTATAGAAAACACACAAAGAGACCTGAACATTGCATTAATGAATGAGCTCTCCATTATTTTTGATAAAATGAATATCAATACTTTTGAAGTGTTGGAAGCCGCCGGAACAAAATGGAATTTTTTAAAGTTTCAACCTGGCCTCGTTGGTGGCCATTGTATTGGAGTTGATCCGTACTATCTCACTTATAAATCTAACAAACTCGGTTATGATGCGCAGGTAATTCTTGCAGGCCGTTCTATTAATGATGGGATGGCTGCACATGTAGCCAAAAAAGTTTTGCAGCATATTATCCAGACAGGTGTCGATATTAAAACAGCTAAAGTATTAGTAATGGGTGCCACTTTCAAAGAAAATGTAAGTGATATCAGGAACTCAAAAGTGGCGGACGTAATTAGAGAATTACAATCCTATTTATTGGAGGTTCATGTAACGGATCCTCATGCTAACAGCGATGAATTGAATCACGAATATGGTTTCTGTCTTACGCCAAATCTGTCCGACAATTATGACGCTGTAATAATAGCCGTGCCTCATTTAGCTTATATGAGTATGGATGATGAAGCGTTTGTAGCAATAACCAAAACCGATGGAATTATTGCAGATGTGAAGGGTGCATATCGCGATAAAATTAAAAGCCGTAAATATTGGAGTCTATAAATAAAGAACAAAATTGAATAATACATTTCACAACGAAGATCTAAGCAATTCATCTTTTTTAGTTACTGGTGGTGCCGGATTTATCGGTAGCCACATTGCAGAATATTTACTAAAAAATAATGCCGGACAAGTGAGGGTATTGGATAATATGGCAACAGGCCTTACATCTAATCTTGGAATATTAAGATCATACAATACATTCGAATTTATTGAAGGCGATATCAGGAACATTGATACTTGCAGAGAAGCGTGTAAAGGAATTCAATTTATAAGCCACCAGGCGGCATTGGGTTCGGTGCCACGTTCTGTTAAAGAACCATTTGCAACCAACGATGTAAATGTGGGAGGGTTCGTTAATATGTTGCAGGCGGCAGTTGAAAATAAAATAAGCCAGTTTGTTTATGCATCTTCATCATCGGTTTACGGAGATGAAGCCACGCTTCCGAAAAAAGAAAACAGAATCGGTAAATGCTTGTCACCTTATGCCGTAAGTAAAATGGCCAATGAATTGTATGCAGATGTTTTTTCAAGGATATATAATATTCCTGTTTTGGGCTTCAGGTATTTCAATATTTTTGGCCCGCGCCAGGATCCCGATGGGCAGTATGCTGCAGTAATACCTCTTTTTGTAAAAGCAATTATGAACAAGGAAACTGCCTACATTAATGGTGATGGAGAACAGACAAGGGACTTTACTTATGTTGAAAACGCTGTTCAAATAAATATTAAAGGAATGCTTACAACCAATGATGAAGCGAAGAATAAAGTGTACAATGTAGCAGTAGGTGAGAATTATTCAGTTAACTATTTGTACAACACTATACGGGAATATTTACAAAGTGACGTGAATGCTATTCATGTAAAGCCGAGGGAAGGAGATGTACGAAATTCTCTTGCAGATATTTCTTTGGCAAAAGAATTACTTAATTATACTCCTACAACTAAATTCGATGGCGGACTTATAAAGACCATTGAATTCTTTAAGAAGATGTATACAGCCGAAAAGACAAACGTTTAAATTCAATTTCTTCGAATGCCATTTGCAAAAACTATTTTTCCGGGATTACTAATTTATGAGCCGAAAGTTTTTGGAGATAACCGCGGCTACTTTTTTGAAAGTTATAATCAAAAACTTTTTTCAGAAGAAAACATTGATATTAATTTTGTTCAGGATAATCAGGCCAGTTCTACATTTGGCGTAATACGTGGCCTTCACTTTCAACTGCAGCCATATGCGCAAACAAAGCTACTAAGAGTATTAAGCGGTAAAATTATAGATGCTGTGGTTGATCTAAGGAAAAATTCACCTACTTGCGGTAAGGCATATACGATAGAATTATCTGCCGAAAATAAAAAGCAGCTTTTGGTTCCAAAAGGTTTTGCGCACGGTTATTCTGTAATAAGCGAAACGGCAGAAGTTTTTTACAAATGCGATGCTTTTTATAATAAAGAAAGTGAAGGAGGAATCGCATGGAACGAAGCCTCTCTTAATATCGACTGGCAGGTTCCCGCGGAAAGTGTGAAGGTCTCAGAAAAAGATTCCTTTTATCCTTCCCTCGAAAATTGTAAACATAATTTTGTATTTAATGGCTGAAAAAATAACATGACTTTCTCCAGCGGCGATCATAAAACCACCATTCTTGTAACGGGAGCAAACGGCCAACTGGGTACTGAAATACGCCACCTTTCATCAAAATATCCAAAGTATAATTTTTTATTTACCTCGAAGGATGAACTTGCGATTGAGAATTTAAGCGCATTAAATAATTTCTTTGAAAGGCAACGTATAAATTATTGTATCAATTGTGCTGCTTACACCGCCGTTGACAAAGCGGAGACTGAAAAAGAAAAAGCTTTTCTCATAAATGCTGAAGCTGCGGGCTTCCTCGCTTCCGTCTGCAATGAGCATCATACAAAATTAATTCATGTTTCCACAGATTATGTTTATGATGGAACTTCACGCCAGGCGTTAAAAGAACAAGATGCAGTAGCGCCTTTAAACGTTTATGGTTGGTCGAAGCTTAAGGGTGAGCAACTTGTATTGCAGAACAATCCGTCAACACTTATTATAAGAACTTCGTGGGTATATTCAATTTATGGAAGCAACTTTGTAAAAACGATGCTTCGTTTATTTAATGAAAAAGAGAGCCTTAATGTTGTAAACGATCAGCACGGATCTCCAACTTATGCAGCGGACCTTGCGCAAATAATAATGAATCTGATTGAAGGAACTGAAAATAATATTAACTACAACGGAATTGTAAATTACAGCAACAGCGGAGTAACTACCTGGTATGATTTTGCAGTGGCTATAAAAGAATTTGAAAACAGTTCGTGCAAAATTTTCCCTGTTCCTACTTCTCAGTATCCAACGCCTGCAAAACGGCCACCATATTCAGTATTAGATACTTCCAAAATCAAGGAAATGCTTAATACTGATATTCCATTCTGGAAAGAAAGTCTTCACAAATGCCTCAAAGCTTACCACCGAGCAGGTAAGTAAACTATAGCGATATTACCCTTTATCCTTTTTAGGATAATTTTTGTTTTCTGTTCAATTATATTTGCGGCTTCAATATTTTTTAAACCAATACAGATATCATGAAATTCGTCAGGCTAATTATTTTCTTTCTTTTTATTTCTGCATCTTCAACTTTTGCTCAACAAAATCTTAACGATACACTTCCTGTTGATCCAAATGTAAAAATTGGAAAACTTAGTAACGGACTTACCTATTATATACGTCAAAATAAAAAGCCCGAGCAAAAGGTCGAACTGCGGCTTGTAGTGAATGCAGGATCAATTCTTGAAGATGATGACCAGCAGGGCCTTGCGCATTTGAGTGAACACATGGCGTTTAATGGAACTACGCATTTTAAGAAAAATGATATCGTTTCATTTTTGCAAACAATAGGAGTTGGGTTTGGCAATGATTTAAATGCTAATACAAGTTTCGATCAAACGATATATATACTTCCTATTCCAACTGACAAACCTGAAAACATTGATAAAGGTTTTGAAATATTGGAAGATTGGGCTCATAACGTAACATACGATACTGATGATATTGATGGTGAAAGGCCGGTAGTACTTGAAGAAAGCCGGCTCGGTAAGGGCGCTAACGATCGGATGTATCGTAAAATTTATCCTAATGTTTTTGCAGGCTCACTTTATGCAAACCGCCTTCCTATTGGTTTGGACAGTATTATTAAAAATGCCAGCTATACTACAATTAGAAAATTTTATAAAGATTGGTACAGGCCCGATCTAATGGCTGTAATTGTTGTTGGCGATATTGATCCGGCCAAAGCGGAAGAACTTATAAAACAACATTTCGAGGAGCTTAAAAATCCTGAAAATGAAAGGCCAAGAATTCACCCGGATATGCCACCGTATACGAAAGACCAGGCCCAGGTAGTTACCGATAAAGAGGCAACAAGTTATACAACAATTGTAAATTATTCCCCAGAACCAATACACCCGATAGTAACACTTGAAGATTATAAAAAAGATATTACTAAACAAATTTTTACTACACTGTTCAATCAGCGTCTGCGCGAACTTACTCAAAAAGAAAACCCGCCCTTTGTATATGCATTTACTGACTTTGGTTCTTTTGCCCGCGGTTATGAATCGTTCGGTGCAAGTATTGGAACCGGTAGTAACGACTCTGCGACGGGTCTGAAAGCTTTCGAAGAAGAATTGGCACGCGTGAAGAAATATGGTTTTACCAAGCCTGAACTCGACAGAGCAAAAAGTAATTTGCTTAACCAGATGGATAAAATGTACAATGAAAAAAATAAAACAGAATCTGCTGATTATGTTTCTGAGTACATTCAAAACTTTTTAACTAAGGAACCGATTCCGGGTATTGAAAATGAAGATAAATATTATAAAGAGTTGCTTCCGCAAATTACTATTGACAACGTAAATGATATTAGCAAACAACTACAACAGGATCCAAAACAATTTATAGCACTACTTGGTCCTGAGCCTTCATCCTCTAAGAGTTTGCCCACGGGAGATGATTTGCTTGCCGTTGCATACTCCGCCGAAAAAATGAATGTTAAACCTTACGAAGAAAAAGCAATTGCCTCAACTTTAATGACAACCTTGCCAAAGCCCGGCAAAATAATAAGCAGCAAAAAAAATAGTGAGTTAGGAACAACAGAATTTACTTTAAGCAATGGTGTTACTGTTACCATAAAACCTACAGATTTTAAGAATGATCAAATATTAATGAGTGCTATAAGGCCGGGAGGAAAAAATAATTATGGATTAAAAGATAAGTACAATGCACAATATGCTACCGCTGTAATAACCAGTATGGGTGTTGGAAATTTTTCTCCTATTGTTCTGCAAAAAACGCTCTCAGGAAAAACCGTAAAAGTCAACCCCGTAATTTCTGATATCTCTGAAGGAATGAGTGGCAACAGTTCTGTAAAAGACCTGGAATCCATGATGCAACTAACGTATTTGTATTTTACTGCTCCGCGTGTTGATACAAGTTTGTTTAGATCGTTTGTTCAGAAAAATAAAACACAACTTGCTTTTTTAAGCGCTAACCCGCAGGCGGTTTTTGTCGATACACTATACAAAGAGTTGTATCACAACAGTCCGCTTGCCCCGGTTGCAGTTCCAAAACCCGAATATTTTGATCAAATAAACCTTAACAGGTTAATGCAGATATACAAGGAAAGATTTGGTAATGCAAATGGCATGCATTTCACATTTGTTGGAAGTTTTAAAGAAGATGATTTGAAGCCCTTGATAGAAAGATATATCGCCAGCCTTCCTTCTTCACCAAAAAAATTCAATTATGTTGATAATAAATTAAGACCTGCAAATGGTAAAATAGATTTTACAATCAATAAAGGTAAAGAACAGAAGAGCCTTATTGTCGGCGTTTACAGCGGCGAAGTTCCTTACAGTGATGCGCTTGATTTAAAAGCAGATGCAATAAGCGAAGTATTGAACATTAGGATAATTGAAGAACTAAGAGAAAAGATCCAGGGAATTTATGGAGGAGGAACACAGGCACAGGTTGAAAAATATCCTTATTCGCATTACACATTTTTCCTTCAATTGCCTTGCGGTCCGGAAAAGGTTGATACACTTTTATACGCTGCCAATAAAGAAATTCAAAATTTGATTAAGGATGGCCCTTCCAAAGAAAATCTCGAAAAAGTGCAGCAGCAATGGAAAGAACAATATAAAACAGACGTAAAAGAAAATGGCACCTGGTTATCAGAACTTCAAAGCTTTTATTTCCCAGGCACCAATCCTGATTATTTTATAAATTATGAAAAACATGTAAATGCACTGACGCAAAAAGATATCCAGGATGCTGCAAAATTATTGCTCACAACAAAAAATGTTCTAACGGGAGTTTTAATGCCGGAAAAAAAATAGATAATTGTCTTTAAATTAATCTCAACAAAAAGCCACCTCAGGGTGGCTTTTTGTTTGTATTTATGATGCTTTTTGCCATGTTCACTTTTAGTATGCTGCGTGCTGGTGGGCGAGATTTTTTAAGTTTGCAAAATGAACATAGAAGAAATAAGAGAATATGCGCTTTCACTTAAAAATGTTAGTGAAGGATTTCCCTTCGGAAATGATACGCTCGTTTTTAAAGTAAACAACAAGATATTTTTGCTGGCTTCTCTTTCATCAGAAGTTTTGCAATTCAATGTAAAATGCGATCCTGAATACGCGGTGGAATTACGTGAACAATATTCGTGCATACTTCCAGGATACCATATGAACAAGAAACATTGGAACACAATAATTGTAGATGGCCGGCTCTCCGCAAAACAACTGAAACAATTTATAAATGACTCGTATAACCTGGTTGCCAGGAGGAAATGAGTGGTTTTAACAGGCACTTCAATTTTCAGTTTAAATTTTAAATTACATTTGATGCTTACTATTCATCATTGAGTGTTGTATGAAAATTATAGACTGGTATATACTCAAAAAATTTTTTCTAACTTTTTTCTTTTTCATTATAGCGCTTACCGTTTTAGTTATCATTGTAGACTTGAGTGAAAAAACCGATGACTTTGCCAAATCAAAGCTTCCTTATCGAACCATAATTACCCAATATTACTTTGGTTTTATTCCCCGTATTGATGCAATGCTTTTTCCACTTTTTATTTTTCTTTCAGTGATTTTTTTCACTTCAATTATGGCAAACCGCTCAGAGATTATAGCCATACTTAGCAGCGGAGTCAGTTTTAGCCGCTTCCTAAGGCCTTATATTTTCGGCGGATTGTTATTTACAATTTTCCTGTGGTGGTGTAATCAATATGTCCTTCCTGCGGCAAATCAAAAATGGGCAACTTTTACTTCAAAATATGTTGATTATAATTATGGAGGCTATCAAAACACTTCTACCATAAGTAATAAATATTTTAAGCTTGATTCATTTTCTTATGCCGGAGTAAGGTATTACGATACCATCAATCGCACGGGAAGTAATTTTTTTATTCAAAGATTTAATGACACAAAACTCGTTTATAATTTAAGAGCGCAATCTTTTTCATGGGATACGGCTACACGAAAATGGAAACTTAATAATATTATTGAACGCCGCATTAATGGTTTGCATCAGCAGGTGAAACAGATTCCTGAGATGCAAATGAATTTTAATTTTAAACCACGCGATTTACAAATAGATGAATACATGAAGGATAAACTTTCAACGCCTGAACTAACGGAGTTCATTCAGCTTGAAAAATTACGCGGTGCAGAAGATGTAAATACGTTGTTGCTTGAAAAAAATAATCGCAATGCAAGCCCTGTATCCGTCTTTATTCTCACTATTATCGGCGCTTCGGTTTCATCAAAAAAAATTCGCGGTGGAAGTGGCTTTCATCTGGCAATTGGGGTTATGATTTGTGTGTTATATATTTTAGTCGGTCGGTTCTCATCAGTGTTTTCAATGAAAGGGAACTTTAATCCCTTTGTAGCGGCATGGTTGCCCAATGCAGTCTTTGGCGCACTGGCGTGGTATCTTTATCGCCGTAATTCGAGATGATGAGTATTTACTTAAGGTTACTAATCTTTCCAAAATAATATTTCATTTGTTTAACATTCTGTGTAATGTTAACTTTAGGGCTATACGACTTTCACGAAAATGCAATCACAATTTTAATTTTTTTAGCGATGGGTGTTATAAAAGATAAGTTTAAAGAAAAGGCTGATATTTTAGCTGCAGAAGTAAAAGATATATTGAAAGAACATGGTGAAAAAGTTATTGGAGAAGTTAAGCTTGCTCAAATTTACCAGGGCATGCGGGGCATGACAGGCCTGGTAACAGAAACGTCGTTACTCGATTCGCAACAGGGTATTAAGTTTAGAGGTTATTCCATACCCGAATTGCGCAAGAAATTACCGAAGGCAGACGGTGGAACGGAACCATTACCCGAAGGCTTATTTTATTTGATGCTGGTCGGCGAATTACCTACCGATGAAGATGTGCATCATGTTACTAATGTATGGCAACGTCGCAGCCATGTGCCGGGCCATGTATTTCATACAATCGATGCCCTGCCTTTGAGTGCCCACCCGATGACTCAATTTGTTGTTGCCATAATGGCTTTGCAAACAGAAAGCCATTTTGCAAAGCAATATTCAGCGGGAATGAGTAAAAAAGATTATTGGGCCGCCGTGTTTGATGACTCTATGGATCTCATAGCACGTTTACCACGAATAGCTGCGTATATCTATCGCCGTAAGTATAAGATGGGAAACCATATTCAACCAAATGGCTTGCTCGACTGGGCAGGAAATTTTGCGCATATGATGGGTTTCGAAGATGAAAGTTTCAGGGAATTGATGCGTTTATATATGACCATACATTGCGATCATGAAGGGGGTAATGTTTCGGCACACGCAACCCATCTTGTGGGATCTGCGTTGAGCGATCCTTATCTTTCATTTGCGGCTGGTATGAATGGCCTTGCCGGGCCGTTACACGGCCTCGCTAACCAGGAAGTGATAAAATGGATTTTTGAAATGCGTGAAGAACTCAAGACGGAACTGCCAACTAAAAAGCAAATACAGGCTTACGTGAAGAAAACGCTTTCAGAAGGAAAGGTTGTTCCTGGGTATGGGCATGCAGTCTTAAGAAAAACTGATCCCCGTTTTGAAGCTCAAATGGATTTTGGTAAAAAGCACATGCCTGATGATCCTTTGGTACAAACCGTTTGGAATATTTATGAAGCAGTACCGCCGATTTTGCAATCAATTGCTAAAATAAAAAATCCATGGCCGAACGTAGATGCGCATAGTGGTGCTTTATTGGTTCATTATGGAATGGTTGAATATGAATTTTACACAGTATTATTTGGGGTATCAAGATCCCTGGGAGTATTAGCAAGCCTTTGTTGGGACAGAGCTTTGGGCTTTCCGCTTGAAAGGCCCAAATCAGTTTCGAACAGGTTGGTAAAACTTTGGTTAGAGGGAAAAGGGGAAATATGGGGCGATTGACAAAAGTTTTTTATCAACGATTTTCAATTCTATATTTGCGCAATTATTAGGGGGGTTAGCTCAGTTGGCTAGAGCGCTTGCATGGCATGCAAGAGGTCGTCGGTTCGACCCCGATACTCTCCACAAGGAATAAATTGATTAGTTCAGTTGGCCAGTGCGTTCCGAAAACAATCGGGACGGTGGTTCGTTCGGGTTCTGTATCCTTTAACCTTCCGTGAAAGCGCTTTAAGTCTAATTTATTCTCTTCAATATCTGGTAGATATTAAAAGTTTGGTTAGGCTGAAAGCAAAGATGGTATATTATCAGCGCTTAAAAATTCGTAAAATTAGTCAACCAAATTCGCGAAAGAATAGAAACCTATTTGCAAGATAAAATGTGGATTAAAAAGAACTAACTCTTTAGTGCGTCTGCTTTTTAATCTTTCTTACCGTTGAATAGATACCATACGCAATCATCATTGCAATAAATACATACACCCAAAGCGGAATATTTTTGCCAGCTATAATAAGATACAAGTACGCCGAAATAAAAAATGTTCCGGTTAGCAAAACAGACAATACAATTGGTTTTTTTCTTTTGATATTTCGTACCGTCCATGACAACGAAAGAAAAAAGAACGGAATGGCGCCTATATAAATGCTTCCAAAAATGTATGGGTTTAAACCGTACTTGCCTCCCAGGCTCAAAAACCATCCTTTAAATGTTTCCCACCATTCCATTAGCTGAATATTCTGAATGCCATTTGTAAAAGATTTTTAATAAAACCCGTCAGGCTTTGCTCTTTGTATTTAGTAATTATTTTTTGATTGATCCGCGATGCCACCGGGTAAGGATAAATTTTATTGAAGATAGCCTCAATAGAGAGATTGCCTGAATTTGCCAGTATCAATTCCTGTATGAGTTCGCCCGCATGGGGAGCGATCATGGTTCCGCCTAAAATCTTTTGTTTTTTGAACCAACTTTTTTTGCTGATGAACAAAATCATTTTTCCATATCCGTAATTATCCACTACCGCCCGGTCATCATCTTCAAAACTATCTTCCAGCTTTATGTATTGAAAATTGCGTTCTTTTAATTGTTTCTCATTTAATCCAAACGTTGCCAGTTCCGGATCTGTAAACGTAACCCACGACATGTGATCATTGGAAAGTTTTTTCTTTAAAGGTGAAAATAAATTATTGAGAATGATACGTGCATGAAATTCTGCTGCATGCGAAAACAACAAGTCACCGGCAACGTCACCGCAAACGAATATATCTTTATTCGTGGTGCGTAATTGATGATCCCTTACAATTTTATTATCTCTTACTTCTATCCCTGCTTTGTTTAATCGCAGTGGTTCCAAAATCAACTCTCTCCCGATACCGACGAAAACTGCATCAAAGTTTTCGATGAATGTATTGCCGTCTTTTTGTTTAATAATGGCTTGATTGGCAGATGTAAACTTCTCTATAGAAACATTGAAATGAAATTTTATATTTTCCTGTTGCAATTGCTTTAAAAGAATATCGGCCATTGTTTCATCATCGTGAGCTAAAATTCTGCTTCCGTTTTCAACGACAGTTACTTGCGTGCCCAGGCGGCTTAACGCCTGCGCTAGCTCAATACCAATAGGCCCACCGCCAACTACCAGTAAACGCTTCGGGAGGTGGCCAATGTGAAAGATGTTTTCATTGTCAAAATAGGTAACCAGTTCCACTTCGGGTATTTTTAATTTACGCGGCTTTGAACCTGTTGCCAATACAATTTTTTTGGCAGTAAACTTTTCGCCATTTACAGAAATTTCATTTGTTCCCGAAAACCTTGCTTCTCCGAGTACCACATCAACGCCTTGTTCCCGCAACCATTTTGCATTTTCATGTTCACGTATTACCTGTTGTTTGGCATATACGTAACCAATAGCTTTTTTAATGTCTGCCTCACCGTTTATTTGCAAACCAAACTCACGGGCTAATGTAGCGCTGTGTATAATCCGGGAAACATAAATTAATGCTTTGCTGGGAACACATCCATCGTTGAGACATTCACCGCCGATGTCCTTATCACTTTTGGCAACCATTAAGACCTTGAACCCGGCTTTACCCATAAACAATCCTACACTAAGCCCGCCAGAACCCGCTCCAATTACAATGATATCATATTTATATTTTGGCATACTAAAGCTTGTTCTTAACAATCAGTTTTTTATAGGTAGTAACCAGTTTTTGTTGTGAATAACCAAACTTGTACATCAAATAAATTATAAAGAATATCCCCTGCGTTTTGTAAATACCGTTCTCAATATATTTTCGTGCGGAAGTGATTACCGGCTTTTTGATAATTGTAAAAGGAACTAATTTTTTTAATCGTTTTATAAGGTGTTGGTCTTCCAATACAATGTGTTTTTCGCAGAAGCTGCCTGCTTTTAAAAAAGCATCTTTTGTTACAAACAAACTCTGGTCTCCGAAACGAACCGCATCTACATCAAAGCGGGTAAACCAACAATTAGCTTTTAAGAACCAATGATCATAATCGAACGATAACATAAAGCAACCGGCAGTAAACCCCCGCTCCATTGCCTGCGCAATATCATTTGTAAAATTTCGCGGAGGGATGGTATCTGCATGAAGAAAATATAAAATTTTTTCGGTGGCAAAAGAGGCTCCGTAATTCATTTGGGCAGCTCTGCCTTTTTTGGGGCTTATTACTATTTTCACACCTTCTATCTGTGCAATGGTAGTCGTGTTGTCCGTGCTTCCTCCATCAGCTATAATAATTTCCTTTATCAAATTGCTTTCATCGTATTGCCATATTTTTTGAATAGTTGCCTTAACATGTGCCTCTTCGTTATAGGCAGGAATTATTACACTAATCATCGTCATTTAATTTTATTTGCATCATTTGTTTCAGTCCTTCATCTAAATCGTTCTCGGTATCAATGTCTGATAATTCCTGTAATTGATAAACAAGTAGATTTTCATTTTTACAAATAGCTAATGTCTGTTTTAAAACCTCATTAGTGCTCCATTTGATATTATGAAAAAGCTGGTGATGCATTTGTTTCATGGCTAACAAATAATATCCTCCATCGCTGGCAGGGCCTATCACTACATCATTATTTTTCAACCCGGTAAAGGCGTTCATAATGATTGCTGATGTAAGTTCTAAACAATCAGTTCCGATAATAACCACTTCTTTGTTTCCTTCCTCAAATGCATATATAAAAGCACTTTGCATTCTTTCGCCAAGGTCATGTCCTGACTGTACCTGCTTTTTATAAACTTCGTTATTCCAGGTGTCGTGTTCTTCTATAGCATTAGAATAAAATACAATTTTTTCAACAGGAAGATCGTTGGTGATGGATGAAGTATACCGTAAGAGATGCTGATAAACTGCTAATGCCAAATCGTTACCGATGGTCACCGCCAACCGGGTCTTTACATGGCCATATGTAGGATTCTTTGCAAAAATTAAAAGTGCTTTCTTCATTTAATTACATCTATCAATTCATTCCTTAAGAGAACGAGTTATTTTATTCCGCAAGATTCTTTGTCCCAGGCAAAAGAGTTCTGGCATCTCTTACTTCATTCATCGCATCCCAGCCCCTTATTTTCGTAAACGGAAGTTTCAATAAATAGCCGGCTGTAAGCTCATCATGGTTGGCGTAAGAAGGAACTCCTGTTACAACCAGGTTCTGCGGAACGTTCAACCTGATGGTATTATGTAACCGGTCCCAGAGGGAAAAAATAACTGCATAATTACTGTCTGCCTCTTCGTGTACTATGGAATGATGGATGCCATGCATACGTGGCGTAACGATTATTTTGCTTAATTTCTTCTCTAAGTGAAAAGGCAATTTCCAGTTACTATGGTGAAACTGAGTTTCGGTTTCAAACAAAATTTCATACAGCAACACTTGCAAGGCAGTGGCTCCGGAAAGAACGACGAATGCGCCTCTGAAGAAAAGCGATCCTATTAATTCTCCAAAGTGAAAACGAATGGCAGTGGTTACATCCAGGTCAGGGTCGCAGTGATGCACAAGGTGGAAGCGCCAAAGAAATGGAACCTTATGATTGAGTATATGCCACAGGTAGTTAGTATAATCCATCATCAGAAAAGCTGCCAGGCCTTTTAAAGCCGGAGAGGCATTGTACAGGTAGTTCGCACCCAACTTCCACTGCCGGTTTTTCGTTGCCAGTTTCACCAGTACCGGGAGCAGCAAAAAACGCAATAATGAAAAAGAAGGAATAGCAACGGCTGCGTTAATGACCATTCGTTTTGGGCGGGATTGTTTTTGTTTACGCAATTGACGCCTGCTCTCCGCGATGGCCAGGGCTATGAATACCGCGGTAAGAATTGGTGTTCCCCTGAAATCAAAAACCCGCCGGATTAGTTTCATAAAATTGTTTTAAATAAATTGCTATTTCCGGGCCTGTTTGTTCCTTTAAGCGTAACCGTTATATGGTAGAACAATTGCAATACAGGAATTGTACAACACAATCCAACTTGCGGTTTTTCGGCTGCTTCCCTATAAACATTTCTTGTTGTTTCTAAATACGATAATTCCATTCTTTTCTTTTTAAATTTTATGCAACAGCGCCGCTGCAACTGCTGCCCGAACCTGCAGTACATCCATAACAATGTTGTCCTGTAATAATTTCCCTGCTGTTAAGCTTTTGGATATTGAATTGTGAAATATGGTTTGCTGCACAATCAACTTTTAAATCAAGCATCTGGTTAAAATCACAATCGTGTAAATACCCATCCCAACTAACAGAAATCGTATTTCGGCACATAACATTTTCTGCCGCCACAGGGTTATAGGCATTTACCATCTTTTCCGTATAGCTCTCATAATTACCACTGGTAAGTAAATAATCCAGGAAACGGTTGATGGGCATATTGGTTATGACGAATAGATTATTGAACTCGATACCAAATCTTTGCTTTAAAGCCTCTTTATATTCTTTTTCCAAATTCTTTTGCGGGGGTGGTAAGGATACTCCCCCAGGATTATAAACCAGGTTAAGGATAAGGCCGGATCCCTCTTGTCCATAGCCTTCTTCATTCAGCATTTGAAGTGCTTTAATACTTTCATCAAAAACACCAATACCACGTTGACTGTCTGTTGTTGCCTTTGTATAACAAGGAAGAGAAGAAACAACTTCAATCTTGTGCTTTTTGTAAAATTGCGGGAGGTTATAATATTTCTTGTTCGCCCGTATGATAGTGAGATTGCAACGTACCAGTATATGCCTGTCCAGTTTGGAAATCTCTTCCACAAACCAACGAAAGTGTGGATTCAATTCAGGGGCTCCGCCTGTGATATCTATTGTTGTTAATTGCTCATTCTTTTGTAAGACGTCAATACATAGTTGCATCGTTTCTTTCGACATAATTTCCTTACGATCAGGGCCTGCATCTACATGGCAATGCGTGCAGGTTTGGTTACACATCTTTCCTATGTTTATCTGGAGGATTTCTATTTGCGTAGGACGTAAAGGATATAAATCGGATTGCTGCAATTTTTCCTGGAAAGGCACTAAAGCAAAGTCATCCCTTTGTCCATGTTCAATTATTTCAATTTGTTCACAGGTATCGGTAAGAAAACTATTTTGAGCTTTTAATGATTTCATAATTACATCGCTATTTCTTCTACTTTATTATTTAAAACCAGCCGAGTCGGTCTGTTTTGAAATACCTGACAAATACCATACTGAATTTTATAAAATCGCTGCAAACTGAATTGTGTCAATATTTTGTTTTGTCTGCAGATTACTTACTTAAAGTCATAAATAAATTATTCAGCGATTCAGCATATAAGGGATGGGCAAAAACCATATCAGCTATTTCCTGGTAACTTATTCCGCCAACCATGGCCATTTGTAAAACAGACATGACCTCACCGCCTTCCTGGCCCAAAACTGCGGCTCCCAATATCTTACCACTATCTGCATCTACTATAGCCTTCATAACGCCGCGTGTATCACCTGTTTCTATGGCACGTGCCACATGACTCATAGGAAGCGTTGCTACCTTTATATTCAATCCTTTCTTTATTGCTTCCTGTTCGGTGATGCCTATTCTTCCTAGTTGCGGATCGGTGAACATGGTGTATGGGACCATCCTGTTTTTCGTGCTCTCATTTTTACCATTTAGCAGGTTGTTGTATAAAATAATATAGTCATTATAAGCAATGTGGGTAAATTCCGGTCCGCCATTTACATCGCCAATTGCATAGATGTCTTTGGCAGAAGTTTCCAACTTTTCATTTACTATTATTTGGCCTCGTTCATTTAATGCAACGCCTGTTGCCTCAAGGTTTAAATCTTTGGTATTGGGCGTTCGTCCTGCTGATACCAGGATGTGTGAGCACTGAAGCGTTCTTTCTGCTTCATCTATTTTTATATTTGCAGCGATTGAGCCATTTTCTTTTTCTACTGCTATCACCTCTGTTTTCGTGAGTACTTCTATTTCTTCCGCCTCCAAAAACTTAAGGACTTCTTTGGAAATATCTTCATCTTCTTTTGGAAGAAGCCTGTCGTTGTGTTCAAGAATAGTTACCCTGCTACCAAAGCGGCGATACATTTGCCCGAATTCCAATCCTATATAACCTCCGCCGATAACCAGTAAATGTTCGGGTACCTGCTGTAATTTCATTAAAGTTGCAGAAGTGAAATAGCCTGCTTCATTCAAACCTTCTATGGCGGGAATCGTTGGGTGTGATCCTGTGTCAATGAAAATCTTATCCGCAGTAATTTGTTCTTCGCCACCATCATTGAGTAATACTTTTACTCTCTTTTCTCCAACAAAAGAAGCTGAACCAAAAATCAATTCCAGGTTTTCGGTTTTCTCAAGACCAGCCTGTGATCCATTTCTGAAGCTTTCCACCACTTCATTTTTCCTGGAAAGGACTTTATTAATATCAATATTATAATCATTTATGTGCACACCGAAATCGGCCGCCTTGCTTACAGTATATAATGTTTTTGCCGAAGCGATCATTGTTTTTGTAGGCGTGCAGCCAACATTCACGCAAGTACCACCTATATAACTTTTTTCAACGAGGGCAGTCTTCCATCCTTTTTTTGCCAGCTTTTTTGCCAGTGGTGTGCCGCCCTGGCCCGAGCCGATTATCAAAGCATCAAAATGTTTCATCTATACTGAAGGATTTAATTATCGTTTTTTGGTAACATTAAACCAGCCACTTGTTTGTCTCTACAATTTTTTTATAATCGCCGTTTCCAGCTCACTGGCATCAGGTGTTTCCGTAAGGGAATTTAGGTTTTTATGCAACAATTTATTGATCAGCTTTGTTTGTTTCATATAGTTCCTGCAACCTGAACACATGGCAATATGCATGCTGAGTTGAATCTTCTTTTTAATACTTAGAGGCATGACATCTTTCAATTCCATCAGTTCAGTTGCCGTTATACAAGACAACATCATTTTATTCATTAGGTTCATATTGACAATTTTAAACATTAGCAGTCTTTTCCTTTTTTATCCGGGATAATTAGAACAGTAACATTACCTGCCATCAAATTACATGCTTATTCTTATAGTAGTCGCACTTTTACAATAAACCTGACAGAAAGCTTAATTTTTTATAGTGCCTTACTTTCATAAAATTCTTTTGTTCTTGCTATAACATTTGGAATCCCTTTATTCCATTTTGCTAAAAGAAAAGAAAGAGTAATGCCAAAAGCAAGATGAGCAATGATAACTGTGATGGCAAATTCATACCCGTTTTTAAAATCAACTCCAAATAGCCCAATGCCTAATGATTTCACAACCGGGCTTACCATAAATCCAATCGCGATCAAAAAGCCATAGACGAAGCCATGCCAAATTTTTCCTTGCCCAGGCAGCAAACTAAATATTAAACCAAACATAGCGCCGTTCCAAAAATGATACGCCCATCCGGCTAAATCAGACCACATATCAGGGCCGGATGCAAACTGGTTTAACATTAGAACTCCCATCAATCTTGGTAAATCTCCGGGCATTGTTCCGAGCCTGAAACCTGCTTCTCTGAAAATCTCCAATGCAATTGTTGCAAGAAGGCCTGCAAAAATTCCGTTGATTGCACGGCGGCCAACATCCTTGTATTTTAAAATTTTAGCAATGATTATTACTACCATAATTAATGCTGCCGATGGAAATAAAAATTTACTTAGGAGCGATGGAAAGGAATCAATACCTGTCTGGGCCGCCGGAAAAATATTGGGTGAAACCCCTGCTAAAGTCAACAAAATAAGGCTTATAATTAATTTTTTTGTTTGAATAGTCATGATCGGTTTTTTTAAAATGAAAGGATGGGCTTATGAGTCAGCCCATCCTTTGCACAGCAAAAGTTTTACTTAAACATACCAGTAAGCATTGCCATTTTTTTATCCAATTCCTGTCCAATCATTTTAACTTTATTGCCGGTGAAATTTCCCAGGTCGCTGGATGGGGTAATGTAGTTGATGTACGTGGCGCCATCTTGTTCGTAAACATTTAGCCTTACGGGAATAGCCAATCCTACAGCCGGGTTGTCACCAAAAGCCTCTTTACCCACATTAGGATTGCCAATGAATAAGTGATTCAGCTTTGATGGACAATCCGGTCATTGAAAGCATCTTGCCCTGGTTAAGTTCCGACATAACCATCATGCCACTACCGGCTACAGCTTTTTTAATCCCTTCGATAGTTGCATCAAAGTTTTTGGACGATTTTACTGTTACAACTTGATTTTGTGCGTTGGCTTGCTGAAAACTAAAAAGTGTAATTACAATAATTACCATTAATGCCGTGGTGAAAGGTTTTAAACCAATTAATTTTTTCATTTTTATATTTTTTAAATGTTATTGATACTTACTAATACCAATAACTTTAAAAAATCACCCGGCTTCTAAAAATTATTTTTAATTTCTTCTTTTTGATCGGCTTCTTTTACTTTACGCACCTGCTCAATGCATTTGTGTTTCTGGTTTTGAGCATTGTGCCTTGAAGAGTAGCCATACTCCTTTTGAACAGCTTCGATACTTTTATTTTTAAAAAACATTGACTGCAGCAGATGATTACAATGTGCGGTTATTTTACTTAGATAGGTTTGTAATTTTTCCCAATAAGATTTTTCATCGTTTATGGATGACGAGATTTCTGAATTGAATTTATCTGAAAACGCATCTGAAAGTTCCGTTTGCCGATAATATGATTGGTATCTGAGTTTTTTAAACCAGAGATTTTTACTGATAGCAATAATATACGTTTTTAAAGAAGCGGTCAATTCAAAGTTGTCGGCTTGTAATTTTTCTATCAATACAAGCAAGGTGTCCTGGAAAACATCTTTTGCATCGTCAATCGTTCCACTGTTTCTTACGATGAATTTTTCTACAGAAGAAAAATTTTCCTGGTATAATGCCTCGTAAGTCCGGCTGTTACCATTTTTGAGGTTGGCAATTATTTGTTGGGGTGCATCATTCATCTAATAAAAAATTGAATTGTAAGGGTTGAAATAAATTAACACATTCATATTGACGGCAAACTCCCGTATAATGTATACGACGTTTTGTAAATAGTCGTAATCTTATTCAAATCCTGACAATAACTATTAATTATTTTTAAACCACTTTATATCCAAACAATCTCTTAATTGAAGTTTGGCCCTGTGAATAATTTGCCAGAAGTTAGAAGTTGTGATTTCAAGTTGAGTACATATCTCTTTGCTTTCTGTTTCTTCGAGATATTTTAATTGAACGGCGGCCGACCATTTATCAGGCAACGCCTTTAAACAATCAGAGAGCGTTTTTGAGAATGCAGGATCATCTAACAGGTGATTCTCTTCAACCCATTGCTTTGGCCGGTATGCTGGTTTCCAGCGATGGTTTTCGTCAAAGAATTTCTCAATGATACCAGGGGACACTTCTGACCCTTTTTTAAATTGCTGCCGAAAGTGATCAGCAATTTTGTGTTTGAGAATAGAAAACAGCCATGTCTTCACACTGCTTTTATTTTGAAAATTATCATAAGATTGATATGCGGATAAGAAGGTTTCCTGAACGATATCTTCGGCAATTTCTTTTTGACCGACCTTAGTAATAGTATAAGCAAACAGTTCTGAAGTGTATGTTTTGACCAGGGAAATAATATCTTCTTTTGTATTCTTCATTTCAATGGTGAAAACAAAGATGTGGGATTTCTTCTTCTGATGTTGAAAAATGTTATGAGATAAAAATTATAAATAAAGAAAACCGGGCGCAGCCGGGTGTAAGTTTGTTTTATGTAAACGGTTATCTTCAAGAATTATCAAAGTTCGTCATCGTAATCTATTACAGGTAAGATACAGTGAGCGCTTTAAAACCATTAACCATAAAACAATATCGCGTATTACTTGCAAAAGCAAACGATTTTTTTCTAGTTCTTATCTCTTATCTCTTTAATAAATTTTTCTATTGCTTTCCTGATATTGGTTGCATTAGTATGATGATTGTTTACGAGTACGGAAAAAATTACCAACTTGTTTTTCTTTGTATATAAAAAACCACTGAGAGCAATAACTCCTGAAAGTGAACCGGTTTTTGCAAAAATAAATCCACTCTCTTGCCTATAATAATTTGAAATAGTTCCTGTACCACCGGTCGGTAAAATTTTTTTTATGCGATCCATCCCAAAATCATTTTTCATTTTGTTGAGCAGCGTAACAAAATCCTGCGGAGAAAATAAATTATAATGGCTCAATCCGGAACCGTCTACCCAATAGGGCTTCTGTGGTAAATCTTTATAATCGGTTTTCAATAAAGTATCAATAATTTTTTCATCATTCATCTCGTTTAGCAACTTCGCACTTACCATTAATAAACTTTGTTCGGCAAAAAAATTGTCACTTCTGTGCATAGTAATTGTTAAAAGTGAATCGGTGGGTTGGCTGTATAAATTCTTCCAGTCGTGAGGATGATTATCAATTGAATAACTTTTATAAATATTTTTATGCAGTGTATCCTCTAATATCTTAATCAAAATGGAATCGCTAGCTGTATAAAAAGGGATATCCACCCGTTTTCCTAATGTGCCTTTTCCTGAAACTAAAAAGGTATTTGAAGCAATATCACGCTCAATGGAAGTGGGAACATTTTGCATTCTTTCGGACGGCTGCTGAACTATTTTATTAGAGAAATATCGCGGCGTAACCACAATCTTCTGTGCATCGTCTTTGAAGGTCGCCAAATTTTCATACATCGGCATTACGCTTCTTTCGGCCGCATAGTCATCATTGTAATCGTTCCATGCCCAGCCGTTGCCCCACCTGCTTTCTTTCCAGAGTGATGTGGTAATTGCAATTGGTTTATTGCTTCTATTTAAAAAATCGAAAAGAGGCTGATTTGTGAATTCAGCACCGAGGAAAGTAGGATCGCCATCTGGCACGATGTAGATAGTATCCTCCGTTTCTTTGAATTTTATTCCTACGATACTGTCGCCTAAATATTTCAAGGCGGCATAACAGGTAAATAATTTCGTGTTGCTGGCAGGCACAAAATATTTATTACCCTGGTAATTGTACCAAAATTTTTCTTTCATTGGCTCATAAATACTTATACCCAGGTGAGCTGAAGTGAGCGCTTCGTTTTGAAGTAAATCTTTTTTGGCCGCATTTTTAATTTTATAGGAGGCACTGCACGAAATCATAATGACGCAAACAAGAACAGGACAGATCTTTAATAATGTCTTCATGGCGTACAAATTACAAACAAATATTTTTGCAGGGCTTCAACAGTTGGGATTTTATTGATAAAAGCAAAATCTTAAAATTCTTGCATTCATAAGAGTTACTATTTCTATTTAGTAACTTCGCTTTTATGTCATTTTGGCGATTTTAATTTTCAGCACCAAATTTGACATAAAAAAATTTTCATTTAACGAATCTATATATGTCCGGGCTTCTCTCAAAACTATTTGGTGGCAATAAAAGTGAAAAAGATGTAAAGGTAATTACACCATATGTTGCTAAAATCAACGCTTTTTTTGACCAATACCAGTCGCTGCCTAATGATGAACTACGCAACAAAACGGTTGAATTTAAGCAGCGTATAAAAGAGCATCTCACCGAAATCGACGACCAAATCAATGCTAAAAAGACTGAGGCAGATCAGTTAGAATCCATTGATATTGCTGGTCGCGACCAGATTTACCAAGAGGTAGATGCTATGGGCAAAGACAGGGACAAGAAAATTGAGGAAATACTTCTTCAGCTATTGCCGGAAGCTTTTGCTGTAGTGAAGGAAACTGCCCGTCGTTTCAAGGAGAATGCTGAACTGGTATCCACAGCTACTGAGCTAGATAAAACCTTCAGTATTACAAAAAAATACATCACCATTGATGGTGACAAATCTATTTATAAAAATAAATGGATAGCAGGTGGAACCGAGGTTACCTGGAACATGGTGCATTATGATGTGCAGCTGATAGGTGGTATTGTTTTGCACCAGGGTAAAATTGCAGAAATGGCTACCGGTGAAGGTAAAACGCTTGTTTCTACTTTGCCTGCTTACCTGAATGCACTTGCCGGCGAGGGGTGCACATTGTAACGGTAAACGATTATCTCGCCCGTCGTGATAGGAATGGAACGGAACTTTATTTGAATGGCTTGGCCTTACAGTTGATTGCATTGATAAACACGAACCCAACAGCGATGATCGCCGGAAAGCTTATGCAATGCGATATTATTTATGGTACTAATAATGAATTTGGTTTTGATTATCTGCGTGATAACATGGTGCATACTCCCGATGAAATGGTGCAAGCGCAAACATCATTTTGCGATGGTGGATGAAGTGGATAGCGTATTGATTGATGATGCCAGAACGCCCTTAATAATTTCCGGCCCTGTTCCCACGCGGAGACCAGCAGGAATTTGACCAAATGAAACCACGTGTTGAAAAAATTGTTGACGCCCAGAAAAGAATCACCAATCAATTTTTAATAGAAGCAAAGAAAAAAATTGCTGAAGGAAATGATGATCCAAAGGATGGAGGACTTGCGTTATTCCGGGCCCACAGAGGTCTACCCAAAAACAATGCGCTTATCAAATATTTAAGCGAACCGGGCATGCGGGTCAAGCTTCAGAAGACGGAAAATTATTACCTCTCCGACCAGCAGAAAAATATGCCTATGGTAGATGAGGAATTGTATTTTCATATTGATGAAAAAAATAACCAGGTTGAACTAACGGATAAAGGAATTGCCCTGATTACAAAATCCGGAGAAGATCCTGAATTCTTTATTATGCCGGATATTGGCGTGAAGCTTTCAGAAATTGAAAAAAGTAATATAACTGCGGAAGAAAAATTACAGCAAAAGGAAGTTTTGCTCAATGACTATTCAGTAAAAGCAGATCGAATTCATACCGTTCAACAATTATTGAAGGCCTATACACTTTTTGAAAATGATGTGGAATATGTGGTTATTGAAGGGCAGGTAAAAATTGTGGATGAGCAAACAGGCCGTATTATGGAAGGCCGTCGTTATTCTGACGGATTGCACCAGGCGATAGAAGCAAAAGAAAATGTGAAGATCGAAGCTGCTACGCAAACATATGCCACCATTACTTTGCAGAATTATTTCCGTATGTATCACAAGCTGGCAGGGATGACGGGTACTGCAGAAACAGAAGCCGCAGAATTCTGGAGCATTTATAAACTGGATGTTGTAGCTATCCCGACCAACGTGCCGGTTATACGAAATGATACACAGGATTTAGTTTATAAAACCAAGCGTGAAAAATTAAAAGCAGTAATTGATGAGATAGAAAAAATGCGTGCTGCAGGAAGGCCCGTACTTGTTGGTACTACATCGGTTGAAGTGAGTGAATTGTTGAGCAGGATGATGAAGCAGAAAGAAGTACAGCACAATGTATTGAATGCAAAACAACATGCTAAAGAAGCGCAGATAGTTGCTGAAGCGGGCTAGCAGGAGCAGTTACCATTGCAACCAATATGGCTGGTCGTGGTACGGATATTAAACTAGGCCCGGGCGTAAAGGAAGCAGGCGGCCTGGCAATTGTGGGTACAGAAAGGCATGAAAGCCGTCGCGTGGACAGGCAGTTGCGCGGCCGTGCAGGAAGGCAGGGTGATCCTGGTACTTCGCAATTTTTTGTTTCGCTGGAAGATGATTTGATGCGTATGTTTGGCAGTGAGAGAATTGCTTCGCTGATGGATAGAATGGGTTATAAAGAAGGTGAAGTAATTCAGCACAGCATGATCTCTAAAAGCATTGAGCGTGCACAAAAGAAAGTGGAAGAAAATAATTTCGGCATACGAAAACGATTGCTGGAATATGATGATGTAATGAACAAGCAACGTACCGTAATTTACGGAAGACGCAACCATGCATTGTTTGGAGAAAGGCTGGCGCTTGATTTGGATAATGCATTTTATTCCGTTGCAGAAGGTCTAATAATTTCCGGCAAAGAAATTAATGATCACGAGGAATTTAAACTTGCGGTGATTATGAACCTTGCCATTGATACTTCAATAACTGCTGAAGAATTGGATAAAGAAGATACTTATTCACTCACCAACAAGTTGTACGAAGAAGCGAAAGAACATTACAACCAAAAGAACAAGGCAATGAATGAACAAACGTTGCCGGTTATAAAAAATATTCGCAGAGAACAGGGAACTCATATAGAAAATGTTGCAGTGCCTTTTACCGATGGAAAGAAAGCCATGCAGGCAGTTGCCAATCTTGATAAAACAATTGCAACGGAAGGAGCAGAACTAACGAATGCGCTTGAACGCAATATCACCCTTGCTTTAATTGACGATGCATGGAAAGAACATCTCCGTGCCATGGATGACCTAAGGCACAGTGTGCAATCAACTGCAGGTTACGAACAAAAAGATCCGTTGGTAATTTATAAGATCGAAGCATTCAATGCATTTAAGCAATTAAATGATAAAGTCAACAAAGACATTGTAAGTTTCCTTGCACATTGCAGCATACCTGTGGAGCAAAACCAGACCGGGCGCATACACGAAGAAAGACGAAGGAAAACCGATATGAGTAAAATGCGCCAACGTAAAGAAGAATTTGCAGGAGCCGCAGGTGGGCCCGAATATCTTTCACAAGAAAATGATTATATAGATCCTTCAGAAAACGTAAAACAGGAACCTATAAAGGTAGGTCCTAAAATCGGCAGAAATGATCCTTGCCCATGTGGAAGCGGAAAGAAGTACAAACAATGCCACGGACGGGAAGCCTAGATACGGTTTCTCAATTTAATAGCTCATCTATTTTTACAAACTTGTAGCCGCGTTTTTCTAATTCAAAGATTAATGCGGGCAATCGATAATAGAATTTATCGGTGCGTCGTGGATCGGTGCCGATATGAACAAGTAAAATGAAACCATTTAGGCCGTTATAAGAACTCTGTTCAAAATTCAGGATAGAAGTCATTATTGTATCGCTGCTGAGATATTTGTTGCCCATTTCAGGATATGTATAATCAGCATTGCTGCGGGTTCCCGGAGAAAAATCCACTAATTGTAACCCCATTTGCTTGGTCCATTTTGCGATAGAATCATTATACCATTCGTAAGGAGGCAAAAAATAGTGCGCATCTTTTTTACTAATGTTCCATTTTTTTAATTCGTTGTAAGCATGCTGTAAATCTTGTGTAAACTGCTGATGCGTTACTAAAAGACTGTCTCTTTTTATCCAGTCACAATACAACAAATGTTTGTCAGAATGCGAGCCCAAATAATTTCCATCTTTTTTTAATTTTCTTATAATTGATTTTAGTTTCGGATTTCTATAGAAATTCCCGGTGAGAAAAAATGATCCATGAATATTTTGTTGCTCCAATGTTGTAGCGATAAAATTTCCTCCGTCAGCAAATTCATCGCCGGTAAAAACCAGTGCAATTTTTTTTGTCGTTGTATCACCGCGAATTATTCCACCGTTAGAAATTATTTCGTGATTTATTAAACTATTCTTTTTTGCTTCGTCTTCTTTCGCAGCCATCAAATAAATTAAGGAAGCTGTTCCATCCATTGTTGGTTCATTAGTGCTATAGTCACCGGCATCATCATGATACACCACATAATCAGATTGAAATGCTGCATAAGGATCCGCATGCAATAATTTTAATCCCCGTAAATTTTTATAAATACTTCCATAAACAGGGCCATCAACCAATCCTCCATCTAATGGATAATGATATAAGTAGGATAATGATGAATGTGGGTCCGTTGGTGTGTCGCCATTGGCAGGCATGCCATACACCATACTGGTTCCCCAGGGGTTGCAGCCGAAAAGCCAGTCGTAGCAGGCTTGTTCGAGTTCTGCATATTGCCCGTCGCCGCTTAATTGCCTGTATAAATAACATTGAATTGCGAATGATGTATTAAGATTATTTGAACACCATATAAAAGGAACGCCCCGATAAAATGCATTTTGCTTTGCTTTCTTCCAGACGTTTTCTATGCCTTCTTTATAATACCCGATTAATTCATTTTTTATTTTATTATCTGAATTTTTTGCCAATTCATAGTGCCCGAAATTATGGAAGGGATACCACTCGTAATGTTTCGCAGTGTCTTCGCCCATCCATGGCGTTACTTTTTCTTCTGAGCTGTATTGCAGCGATTCGTTATAATACTTTTTGTTGCCGGTCAATTCGTAAATGGCAGCAGCACCCAGTTCCATATCGTCTGTCCAGTTATCTTCTTCGTAATAATAAGGTTCCTTGTTTGGAGCGGTTTGGCAAACGCCTGGTTTATCTAAACCCAATTGAAATGCAGATAATGATTTTTCTCTTAAAAGGTTTGAAAACTGTTGATCAATTCTTTTATACAAATTAGCACCAAGTGCAAACGCACTGGCAAATTTACCGGCTGTTGAAGCAACACCTGTAGAATGGTTTTTATATTTCCCCAGGCCTTGCGGTTTACCTGTTGCAAAATAAACGGGTCGACCATTGCCGGGGCCTAAACCATAATCAACAGAGTCTTTATCTGGTAATCGAAATCCCTGGTGATCGCGGTCATCTGCTAACTGATTAAACATCCAATCTTTTCGCGGATGCATTTTCAATAACCAATCCAATCCCCATGTTGCTTCATCAAGCACATCAGCTTTTCCATTACTTCCATCAAGCCCATTAGCTAAATGTGTATCGGTAAAAACATTTGGAAAATCGCGGTAGGCCGCCAATAAATGATAGGTTGCGTTGGCAGATGTTGTTACGTATTGGAGATAATCTGTAGCATCGTGCCATCCGCCCCAAACATTGATGAGCGTACTGTCGGGCATCGGGCCATACATGGTATAGCCGTCATGCGTATGGCATGAATCTTTTAAAAAAGGATTAAAACCACTGCGCTGCTGTCGCATATAACGAAGGCTAAAATCCGCAGTTCCTTCATAAACGTTGGATGCAATTTTAAATACCGGCGAAACAGCGGAACCGCATTGCAGGTGATAACTTCCGGGATTTTTAAAAGACGAGAAATTCAGCCTGCACGATTGGATAAATGGTCCGTAACTTCCCAATGATTGTCCGGTTGATCCTGTAAAAACAACTTTAGAACTGCCATTATCAATCAACTGAAAATCGTCAGGTAAAGTATTAGATTTGCTTACCCATACTGCTACTTTTATTCCTTCGGGAGTATATCCCAATTGATTAATTCTTATCCACGAAATGTTATCTTGTTTTTGTTTAAACGAAAAAATACTTAAAAGGATAACCGAAAGATATGTGAACCGCTTGCAATTTTTTATTAAGATATTAGGGTTCATGAATGTTATAAATTTTTAAAATGATGCCAGGATGCATTTAACCCAAAGCTAATAAAAGAGAAAGGTGATTGAACTAAATATTTTCATTTTTAAAAATTGAAAAGAATGCGGCTATCAATCTTCAAACATGAACGATAATTTAAAAAGATAACTTTTTAAAATCAGTTATCTAAAAATTAAAATTTACTTTTAAAGCCCAAAAAAAATCAGGATTTGAATATAAACTCATATATCGATCATACCATACTGAAGCCAACTACAACATTGACGGAAGTTGAAAGAGTATGTTCGGAAGCCATGCAATTCAACTTTGCAGCGGTTTGCATCCCGCCATTGTTTGTAACAAAAGCAAAAGAATTAGTGAAGGATTCAAAACTAAATGTTGCCACCGTAATTGGCTTTCCGTTTGGTTATAATGCCATAGAAGCCAAGGTTGCGGAAATAGTTTTGGCAATGGTTGATGGCGCTGATGAATTGGATATGGTTATAAATATTTCAGCAATAAAAAACAATGACTGGAATTTTATTGCCAATGAAATAAATACAATTATGCCGATTGTAAAAAGTAAAAGCAAAATTATAAAGGTTATTATTGAAAGCGGCATTTTAACTGACGATGAAATTATAAAGTGCTGCGATATTTATGGTATGGCCGGAGTTGATTATGTAAAAACATCTACTGGTTATGCTGAAAAAGGTGCCAGTGTTCATGCAGTAAAACTGATAAGAGCGCATCTTGCTGACTCAGTAAAAATAAAAGCCAGCGGCGGAATTAAAACCTATTCTTTTGCGAAAGAACTGATAGATGCAGGCGCTGACAGGCTCGGATGCAGCAGTAGTGTTCAAATCGTAAAGGAAAGTATTGCAACAACTAACAGTTAAAATCCTTTCTGGTTTTACAACTAAATTGTGAAAATTATAATCTGTAATATGAATCTGCCAATATTATTTGTATCTTTTTTGATTAATGTCCATGCATGAATTTATGAAACACTCATTTGTTTTTCTTTTGGTTTCCCTGGTAAGTTATCAGCTAATTGCACAAACAGCAGATTCTTTGACTGCAAATAGAATTGTCGTTCACCAGGATTACCGTATGGATATTTTAGCAAGAAAGGAATCTGAGATTAATACTGCCATTTTGAAAGTGCAGGCAAGGCTTGCAAAGGGATACCGGCTCATGATATTAAATACCAATGATCGTGCGTATGCTATGAGGATAAGAGGAGAATTACTACAGAAATATCCCGATCAAAAAACATATATGTGGTTTGCAAATCCATATATAAAAATAAAATTTGGCAATTTTAAAACACAAGACGAAGCTGAACCCTATAGAAAAGCTATTAGCAAAATGATGAACGGTGCCACCATTTATTATCTGCCTGAAACAATCGAAGTAAAACCCGACAAAGATTTTGATCCTGATAATATGCAATGATCACGGACACATTTTTTCAAATTATTAAAAAGAGTTTCGATTACTGAAACTCTTTTATTTTTGAAGTAATAAAAGCTGCAGGCAA
Source organism: uncultured Chitinophagaceae bacterium (assembly GCA_963792025.1). Classification (GTDB taxonomy): domain Bacteria; phylum Bacteroidota; class Bacteroidia; order Chitinophagales; family Chitinophagaceae; genus Ginsengibacter. The sequence continues at coordinate 362,049 of CAWBUS010000004.1, forward strand.
CTTAAAAATGTAGAATGATACAAGATCAAATAAAAGAACTGGCCTCAAAATATGCAGATGAATTTATTGGTGTTCGCCATCACCTGCATGCCCATCCTGAACTGAGTTTCAATGAATTTAAGACTTCAGAATTTGTACAGGAAAAATTGAAAAGCTGGAATATTGACTATCAAATATTGGCTACAACGGGCGTTGTTGGAATCATCAAAGGGAAAAATCCGGATGAGAAAGTTATTGCACTTCGTGCGGATATGGACGCACTTCCAATTAATGAATTAAACGACGTAGAATATAAATCCAAAAATAATGGTGTAATGCACGCATGTGGACACGATGTGCATACAACCTGCCTTTTGGGCGCAGCAAAAATTTTAAATGAATTAAAAGATCAATGGAGCGGTACAGTGAAATTAATTTTTCAACCTGGTGAAGAAAGAAATCCGGGGGGAGCCAGCATTTTGATAAAAGAAGGTGTATTGGAAAATCCGTCGCCTGAAGCAATTTTTGCGTTGCACGTTAATCCTTCCATTGCCAGTGGGGAAATTAAGTTTTCGGAGCGGAATGGTTATGGCAAGCGCCGATGAAATTTATATAACGATAAGGGGAAAAGGAGGCCATGCAGCAGCTCCGCATTTAACTGCTGATACGATTCTTGTTGCCTCGACAGCTCGTTGTAAATCTGCAGGAGGTTGTAAGCAGGATGAACAATCCATTTAATCCATCGGTGTTATCTATTACTTCTATACAGGGCGGAAATACTACCAATGTTATTCCTTCCGAAGTGAAGCTTATTGGAACATTTAGGGCTATGAACGAAGAATGGCGATTTAAAGCTCATGACCTGATTAGAAAAATTTGTAAAAATACCGCAGAAATGGGCGGCGCTGAAATGGATGTTCATATTGACGTTGGTTATCCATTTGTAATAAATGACCAACAACTAACAACTACGGCTAAACGTAAAGCAATGACGTTTGCAGGAAATGAAAATGTAGAAGAAACTGAAATGCGAATGGGAGCAGAAGATTTTGCCTTTTATTCTCACAGGATACCAGCTTGTTTTTTCAGGCTTGGCGTTGGTAATGTTGAAAAGAAAATAACCTCCGGTGTTCATACACCTACCTTTAATATTGATGAAGCGGCCATTGAAAATGGTATTGGTATTATGGCGTTTCTGGGGGCATCAGCTTCAATCACTTAAATTAACTACATTAAGTATCTTTACTTGTCTAAACGAAACAGTGGACGTATAATCGTCGCACTTTAATATTCAGTATGCAAAAACAACTTCGAAAGCAGGAAGCACTTGATTATCATTCAAAAGGAAGACCGGGAAAAATAGAAGTGATTCCGACAAAAGCTACCAAAACACAAAGAGATCTTTCATTGGCTTATTCGCCCGGAGTAGCCATTCCGTGTTTGGAGATAAAGGACGATCCTGAAGCTGTTTATCAATATACCGCGAAAGGCAATTTAGTGGGCGTTATAAGCAATGGCACCGCGGTATTAGGACTGGGCGATATAGGCCCGGAAGCAGGTAAGCCTGTAATGGAAGGCAAGGGTGTCTTGTTTAAAATATTTGCAGATATTGATGTATTCGATATCGAAATAAATGAAAAAGATCCTAAAAAATTTGTTGAAATAGTTGCTGCATTGGAACCAACTTTCGGTGGTATTAATTTAGAAGATATAAAAGCGCCGGAATGTTTTTACATTGAAAAAGAGCTAAAAGAAAGATTGAAGATTCCCGTGATGCATGATGATCAGCATGGGACAGCTATCATAAGTGCAGCGGCCTTATTAAATGCTTTGGAAATTCAGCATAAAAAAATAGATAAAGTAAAATTTGTTGTAAATGGTGCCGGCGCAGCCGCGATGGCTTGTGTACAACTTTATGAAGCATTGGGTGCAAAGCCTTCTAATTTTTTAATGTTCGACAGGAAAGGAATTATTCATTCCGGCCGGCCGGAACTTGAAGAAGCCAAAATAAGATTTGCCCAAACAAATGACGCCAGCATCACTCTTGCTACGGCTATGAAAGATGCTGATGTATTTATTGGCCTTAGTGTTGGAAATGTAATAACTCCTGAGATGGTAAAAAGCATGGCGAAAAATCCAATTGTTTTCGCAATGGCTAATCCTGATCCTGAGATTACTTATGATAAAGCTATCGCTGTAAGAAAAGATCTTATTATGGCTACGGGGCGAAGCGATTATCCCAACCAGGTAAATAATGTTCTTGGCTTCCCCTATATTTTTCGTGGTGCCTTAGACGTTAGAGCAACGCAAATTAATGAGGCAATGAAACTTGCGGCTGTAAAGGCATTGGCAGATTTAGCAAAATCTGTAGTTCCTGATATTGTAATTCTTGCTTACAACGAAAAGAGCATTGTTTTTGGGCCGAACTATATAATTCCCAAACCTATAGACAACCGGTTACTTTCAACCGTTGCGCCGGCTGTAGCTAAGGCCGCCATGGATAGCGGAGTTGCACGGTTATCAATAACCGACTGGGATGATTATGCGAATAAATTAAACGAGAGATTGGGTATAGATAACCAACTTCTTAGAGTTATCGGCGCCAAAGCACGAAAAAACCCTAAAAGAGTAGTTTTTGCCGAGGCAGAAAATCAGAAAATATTGAAGACCGCTCAAATGGTACTGGATGACGGTTTCGCATACCCGATACTGTTAGGTGATCCAAAAAATATAGAAAAAATTGCATTGGAAAATGGTATTGACCTTGAAGGAATTCCAATTATTGATCCTAAGAGTGATGAAGCAGAAGCTAAAAGAACAGAATATGGAGAATTGTTCTTTAAGAAGCGCCAGAGAAAGGGATCCAATTATTATGAATCGAAGAAAATAATGAGAGAGCGCTTATATTTTGGATGTATGATGGTAGAAACAGGGGAAGCAGATGCAATGATATCAGGACTTTCAAAAAATTATCCCGATACAATACGGCCGGCATTACAGGTAGTAGGAATGGAAGAAGGCTCTAAAAAAGTGGCGGGGATGTATATTATCATGACGAAAAAAGGACCTATATTCCTGGCAGACACAACCGTCAATTTTAATCCCACTGCGGAAGAACTTGCAGACATAACCATGATGGTTGCCAAAGAAGTAAAAAACTTTGGAATTACTCCTGTTATAGCAATGGTTAGCTATTCTAATTTTGGAAGCAGCAATTCTCCCGAAGCAAAATTAGTGGCGCAGGCAAGAGAAATGGTTAAACAAAGAGACCCGTCACTTATTGTTGACGGAGAAGTGCAGGCCAATGTTGCCTTTAATAAGGAAGTAATAAAAGACAATTATCCATTTAGTGAACTGGTAAATAAAGATGTAAATGTTCTCATATTTCCAAATCTTGCTGCCGGTAATGTGGCTTATAATCTATTGCAGGAGGTTGGCGGGTTCGATGCAATTGGACCTGTGCTTTTAGGGTTGAGTAAACCTGTACATATACTTCAGTTGGGAAGCCAGGTTCGCAGTATATTTAATATGGTTCTAATCGCAGTGGTCGATGCACAAATGAAATGCGAAAATAAAAGTAGCCAAAAAGAGTCGCCATCCGGGAGATGGAGGAAACTAAAAAAAGCAACACCGGAAGTGTAGAAATTTTTTTTTCAGAACTTTTATTACATTCATTAAAAATCTTTAAAAAATAAGATGACATTATTTTCCACAATTGGAGGCTATCTTTTAATGATGAAAGGAATGTTCACCAAGCCCGAAAATTTTAAAATGTACTGGAAAGAACTTATGCACCAGTCAGTTGAAATTGGTATGGGGTCGTTGGGAATAGTGGCAATTATTTCGGTTTTTATGGGTGCGGTAAGTGCGGTTCAAACTTCTTACCAGCTTACCAGTCCGATACTTCCGAAAGAAACAATTGCTTATATCGTGCGGGATACCGTAATTCTTGAGTTTGCCCCAACGCTTGTGTGTATTGTGCTTGCGGGAGTTATAGGCAGTAAAATTGCCGGAGAGTTGGGAAACATGCGGGTAAGCGAGCAAATAGATGCGCTTGAAATAATGGGTATAAATTCCAAATCTTATCTTATAATGCCAAAAATACTGGCAGCGCTTATAACCATTCCTTTGCTGGTGATACTTGCTATGGTTTTAGGAATTTACGGAGGCAGATTGGCAGGCAGCCTGGGGGGCATTCTTTCAACTGATATTTACGACAGGGGATTAACACAACAATTTGTTGCAAAAAATGTTTGGTTTGGCCTTGCTAAAGCATACACTTTTGCCTTTATAATAAGCAGTGTTTCTTCCTACTATGGGTATCATGTTAAGGGAGGCTCTTTGGAGATTGGGAGAGCCAGTACAACAGCAGTTATTACCAGTTGTATTCTTATTTTATTTGCGGATTATGTACTTGCATTTTTCTTATTGTAAAAATAAGAGTTATCGAAAAGGAATACCTGATGCAAACTTTGAGATAACTATCGGGTGTGCTTAGTAGTTAGGTTTCAACATTGAATTATTTATGGTACTATAAAATAATTGTTTTTACTATTCTTATGATAGAAATAAAAAATGTAAGTAAAAGCTTTGGAGATAAGGAAATCCTAACGGATATAAGCGCCATAATGGAAACCGGTAAAACCAACCTGATTATAGGAACCAGTGGAAGTGGTAAAACTGTTTTGCAAAAATGTATGGTAGGCCTGTTTGAAGTTGACAAAGGTGAAATAATTTTTGATGGAAAAAGCTTGACTAACATGCAGGAAGAGGAAAGGAAAGAACTGCGGCAGCAGATAGGAATGCTCTTCCAGGGTGCCGCACTTTTCGATAGTATGACTGTGCAGCAAAATGTAAAATTCCCCCTGGATATGTTTACCAATTGGAGCCATTCAAAAAAAATAGAAAGGGTGAATGATGTGCTTGACAGAGTGAACCTGAAAGACACGAACGAAAAATTTCCTGCAGAAATAAGTGGTGGTATGAAAAAAAGGGTAGGGATCGCCAGGGCAATTGTATTAAAACCAAAATACCTGTTTTGCGATGAGCCTAATTCAGGCCTTGATCCGCAAACCTCGATGGTTATTGATAAATTGATTCATGAAATAACCAAAGAAAATAACATGACCACTGTTATTAATACTCACGACATGAATAGTGTGATGGAGATTGGAGAAAATATTCTTTACCTCTACCAGGGAAAAAAAGAATGGGAAGGAACCAAGAAAGAAATAATCTATAGCAAACACGAGAAACTAAATGAATTCATATTCGCATCTGAATTTTTGCGTGATGCAAAAGATATGAGAATGCTCGAAGAAAAAGGTATTATTGACAATGACAGAAATATGGATGAAATTCTTCGGGATGGTGGCGCTAATCTTTTAATGGATGAAAATAACAAAGACGATAACGGTAAATAGTTTCAATTGTTTATTTCGAAAATTTATGAAATTGAAATTGTAAACACAAGGGCAAAACTTATTTAACGACCTGGAATTTTCCTGATTCAACAACAATTCCCTGTGCATCGCGAAGCTGGAAAATATAAACGCCCCGGTAATATTCAGTTAGTGAAACTGTGATTTTTTGATCGGTCGGCTTTAACTCTGTCATTTTCTTCCCGATAAAATTATAAATAAGAAGCGTATAGGATTTATTGAAATCTTTATTAAATTCAAAGTTTATGAAACTCGAAGCGGGGTTGGGATAGAACTTGACAGTCTTAACTGCCTCATCGCTGATAAACGTTGATTTAACCTGCGCAGCGCTGCTGAAATTAAAACCCGCAATAAAAAGAAATATGTAGAAAATTCTTTTCAATACTTTTTTGATATTTGGCTTAAAGTTACAACTTTTATGACAGGATCAAAATAACCTCCTTCCAGTCAAAGCAAACTTATAAGATATGATTAATATCTACTAAACGAAAGATGGGCTCTTTAAATTGTAACCCCTTAAAAATAATAAGATTATTGCCGCAGACGGTCTTTGATAATCAATTAGTTGATAGCTCTTAAGCAATCTGTAATTGCCTGAAAATTTGGCTGTTCGCCCGCATTTTCAAGAACTTCAGCATACCGGATGATACCTTCTCCATCAATCACAAATGCACTCCTTTTGCTAACGCCTTTCATCTCCAATGAAAAAGTTTCGTAAATACATCCGTACATTTCTGAAACAACCTTATTAAAATCGCTTAACAAATGGAAATTGAGATTTTGATCTTCCTTAAACTTCGCCAATGTTTGCGGCGAATCCACGGATATGGCAATTACATCCGCATTTGCGTTATTATAAATACTAATAGTATCTCTCACATTGCATAGTTCTTTGGTACAAACACCGGTAAAAGCCAATGGGAAAAATAATAGTACAACATTTTTTCCGCGATAATCTTCCAGTGACACCTTTTTCTTTTCCGAACTGTACAAGCTAAAGATTGGTGCTATAGAACCTCTTTCAATTTTCAAATTGCAAAATTTAACCGGTAAAATAAATAAGTGTAACCTACATTCCTTAGCATACAAACCGTAAAACCCGTTAAAGTATGCTACCATACTTCATACGAAAGCAATTCATTTTCGGATTTTATACGCTGTCCTTCCCGTATAATGAAAACACATGCGGCCGCTGTAACGGCGGTAATGGCAAAAAAATACAATGCACTTTTAGCTTTTTTCTTTTTTTTAGCTCGACAAGAATGGCCCATAACAGATAATTTTCAATAACTAAGAATGCTGTAAATTAATAAAAATCATGCCACAAGAAAAACGAATTAAAGGTTAAATAGTTCATTGATTAAAAATATTTACCGGTAAAATAATTTCCCATCGGTTTCTCCCGCTTCCACCAAACAAATCGTCATCAAGCAACCGGCTATATCTTATTCCGATAGTAATAGATGCTTCGTTCCACCATTTTGTGTCAAAATACATTTCCATTCCGGTAGATCTGAATCTGGCATTAAAGCTATTACCATTACTATAAAAATCATGTGCATGGGTAAAGTCATAAAACAAATAGGATCTTACTCTCAGCAGGTAAATAATATTTCCAAATCCTGCATCAGGATAAACTAGCGGAAGACTATAATTTACGCCCCATTTATACATCTTGTATAAATTTATCGAGCTATATCCCCGTGAAAATGGAAATCCGCTTGAAAAGCTAATCTCGCCCAATGAATCCTTTCTTAAATATGCGCCGTTCAATATTATGCTATGAGTTTTAAATAAACCAGGAAAATATAAATTACCGTTTACCACAAGTTGATACCCGCTATATTTTGATAACGGTGCTTTGTAGGCGATATTTATTGACTGTGCAAAATGTGGAAATATCTGTTGAATTGATTGTTGGTTTTGATGAGAAAATGATAAAAAGCTACTCGTGTAATCGTAGGAAGTTTTACCAAGCGAATCTTTATAAACACCCATATAATTGCTTTGGTTGAAAACATATTGCGAACCGAAATTTAAAAATGTGAGGGAACGACCTTTACTTAAATTTAGCGGAATATTGAATCCGCCAAAAGGCTCTAACTCATTAAAGGTTACCTGGTTTCCATGGTACAGTGTGCGCCTGTCGAAAGTATAATTAATGCCTGCCGAAAGAAAAGGGAAGAGATCTCCGTACGTTCCGCTAAAACTAACCTGTTTAAATCTTTCAGCCCTGTCGTAAGTAAAGGATAGTTGTGATTGCAGCGTGTTAAGAATATTTTCACTTAGGAGATTCAACGAATAATCCGGATCGTTAGAACCCGGCTGAATACTGTGAAAATTTAAGAGATGAAATGTTTTGGGATATTTTGTAACAGGAAATGTATCGTTTGGAACGCTGTATAATAAATTGGAATTTGTTTTTTGTAAAGCAGTAATGCCAAAGCTTGACGTATTTTTATCGAGGTAATCCGGTTTCATCTCTTCAAAGCGCACCTCTTTTTTAGCAACTTCTTTTAGCCGGTAGCCTTCAGCGGTAAACGAAGTCCAAATTATATTTTCGTTATTAGCCGATGATTGATATTTACCAAAACCTTTGTCCTGGTCAAGTTTTATTTTCCACAATTTTTTATTGGAAAAAGTATAAGCAAATAATTCATCATTTTTCTGATACGAATAAGAAAAATAAAGCGTGTCATTCAATAAAAAAGGAAATCCGATAATGTTGTAAGCAAAAGGAATCAAATAGTCACCTGCTCCGTTATCGATATTAATAAGCGCAAGCGACATCTTTCCATCATCATTTCTGACTGCGCTAATTATATTCCTGTTATCATAAAATTTTGGATAAGTATAAAAAAGTCGATCAGGATTGGGAATGGAGCGTATGATTTTTCCGTTAGTAGCATCCAATAATTTTAAACTACATTTTGTATTCGGTTCTTCATCAACTGCAATTACTCTTTTCCCGTCCTCACTAATGTCAGGCGAAAAATATTTTGTGTGATTGGTAAGCGTCTGTTCTTTTCCGTTAGTGATGTCAATAATTCGCAAATCGCTATAGTCCCGGTATCCCCATCTTATATCCGGGCGAAATGAAGCAAACACAATTTTTCCATTCCGGTAGCTAAAATGGTTATCTATTGAATAATCCCGGGTTTTTAATTTTTGTTCTTTTTTGCCTGTTCGGATTACGAATTCAGGTATTTGTTTGTAGCTGCTTTTTACGTAGACTATCGAATCATTTCCAATATATGCAGGATATTCCTCGTCACGATAAGGCTCACTCTTAGTTTCTTTTACCGGCTGTGTATTTTCAATGTTGAATTGTTTCTTAAAAAAATCAAAGGCATCATTTCTGAAAGTAACATAATCAACCCCGGAATATTTTTTTATCGCTTTTTGAAAAGGATAGAAAAGTCCTTTAAAGGACGCTGCATCATGGGTTACGTTTTCCCAGAATGTATCACCATACTTTTGCCTTCCATAAGCTACCAGTAAAAATCCCAATGGGTAATGATTCGGGACAAAATCTTTGAAAGATCCATTCCTCAGTTTCATCCAGGAATAATTTTTTCCTTCGGCCCATAATGACCTGTAGCCATTATAAAAAAAAGGCAAACTTCCCCGTCCCTGCTTGCTAACATTTGTTTCGTTATATACCGCATCGCCTTCATAAAACCAATTTGGAATGGTAGCATTATTAGCAAGCGCCTGCCCTTCATCTCCAAAAATATCATGCATTATTTTTGATAAACCCACATTAAAATTATTGTATTGCTGCACATGCCTGTATTCATGAATTGTTAGCTGGTCGGGCCACGGCAAACTCCCTAATTCAAAACTGTTCTGCAAGGGAGTTAACAAAAATTCACTTCTAAAAGGCCCGAGCCCCACATAAGCGTTAGAAATGGTTGTTTGGTTTTGAATTACGAGGTTTATTTTTTTTGATTTTTTCCCAATCGTATTTTGCATAGGAGCGTTGATGAAGGTAATTACATTAGTAATTCGTTCTCCAACCGAGTCAAGCCCCTTAGGAAAAATAACTCTTGCGACGGGCGTATTGATTTGTTTCCATTTTATAATAGAAGGATTACCGCCAAAAACCTGGGCAAAACTTTTTGAACAAAGCAGAAGCAACAAAATAAATATCCAATATTTGTGGTGGGAAATCATTGGTAATTATTAATCGATGAAGTTATGATAATTGAAAATCAACATTTTCATCGTTTAATCAAAAATATTTGAAAATACTTTTTAATGCTGGTTTTCGTTTTTAAAAATACATGATGCGATAAGTGTGCTTCGACACACCGTTTTATAAAGAAAGATAACTTTCAAAATTTAATCAAAATGGTAAAATATTTTTCTTTTCTCGCTTGCTTGTTTTTACTGCCAGTTGTTTCCTGCAAGAAAACTTTGAACGCAGTAAACAAGACGCTTGCAGAACAATATTTCGAAACTAATATTTTAACGAAGAATTTTACCGTAACACTTGCCACTGACAGCAGTGCTGACATTACATCAGATTATGCAGGAGAGATTTTCGTTCTCCTGAAAACTGATTTGTATCATGGCCCCTTACAAGCCACAAAGAATGGTGTAGTTTATAATGGCACCTGGAGTGCCAACAGCGACTACGGTCAATTGATAATAACTCTTCCCAATCCTCCTGCTGAATTTGTTTTTTTAAGCAGGGCGTGGCGTTTTACAAGTAAAAACGTTCCAACAATGGCATTAGCTCCGTGGGGATCAACAGCGCCTATTGCCCTGCAGATGACAAGGCAGTAAGCATTTTCTAACCGATACGCTCTTGGATACTTGGCAATACTTAAATTAAAAGAAATCACTTTTCTATCTTTATAAAAAAAATAGATGAAAATAAGTGACGTGATTGATTGCCTTGAAGACTTTGCCCCATTAAGTTTACAGGAAGATTATGATAATGCAGGACTTGTTATTGGAGATGCAAAGAAGGAGTGTAACGGAATTATTACAACGCTTGATATAACCGAAGAAGTAATTGCAGAAGCCATTCGCAGAAATTGCAATTTGGTTGTGGCTCATCATCCTATAATATTTAAAGGATTAAAAAAGCTCAATGGAAAAAATTATGTCAGAACGGTCAGTTATTGCCGCCATAAAAAATGACGTTGCGGTTTATGCTATACATACAAATCTCGATAATGTGGTCAACGGTGTGAATTATAAAATAGCTCAAAAATTAGGACTTCAAAACGTACAGGTGCTTTCTCCGAAAGAAGGCACATTGAAAAAACTGGTTACTTTTTGTCCGCTGGTAAATGCTGAAGAAGTAAGAAACGCACTATTCAAAGCCGGAGCCGGAACGATAAGCAATTACGGTGAGTGTAGCTATAACGTTGAGGGATATGGGACTTTTAAGGCAGCCGAAGGAACGCAGCCTTTCGTCGGCGAAATAGGAAAAAGACACACCGAAAATGAAACGAGAATCGAAGTTATTTTCCCTTCTTATCTGCAACAGCAGGTTTTGGCTTCTTTAAAGCTATCACATCCCTACGAAGAAGTTGCTTATGACGTTTACCTATTGACAAATACCCGTAACGATATTGGGAGTGGCTTAATAGGAGAGATTCAGGAGCCTGTTTCAGAAAATGATTTGCTTTTGCAATTAAAGACTGCTTTCGGACTCTCCGTAATTCGCCATACAGCCCTTCTTGGTAAAAAAATTGCAAAAGTTGCAGTTTGTGGCGGCGCGGGAAGTTTTTTGATTCCTGCAGCAAAAGCGGCAGGAGCGGATGTTTACATTACATCCGATATAAAATACCACGAGTTTTTTGATGCCGATGGCACTGTTTTGCTGGCGGATATCGGTCACTATGAAAGTGAACAGTTTACGATCGAGCTTTTAACAGAGCTTTTACAGCAAAAATTCCCTAACTTTGCCGTCCTAAAAACAGAAACCAACACAAATCCTGTAAAGTATTTTACTTGAAGGCATGGTTAAGGCTTCTGAAAAAATAAAATCATTTATAAAAAATATGTCACAAGTAAAAGATTATTCTGTAGAAGAAAAATTATCATCTCTTGTAAAACTTCAAAAAATTGATAGCAAACTCGATGGCCTTCAAATTCTAAAAGGCGAGTTGCCAATTGAAGTGAGCGATCTCGAAGACGAAATAGCCGGGTTAAACGCCAGGCAAAATCGAATTGAAGAAGAAATGAATGGCATTCAGCAGTTTATTGAAGATAAAAAAACGCTGATTAAAGATTCGCAGGAGCTTATCAAAAAATATGAAAAGCAAAGCGATAATGTAAAAAACAACCGCGAGTTTGAAGCTATTAACAAAGAGATAGAAATGCAAACCCTGGAAGTAAAACTTGCAGAGAAGCATATTAAAGATGCAACTGAAGATATCGCAGAAAAAGCCAAACAACTTGAACTCGCAAAGAAAGCGGTTGCCACAAAAGAAGGAAATTTAAAGGGCAAGAAGAGCGAGCTTGAAAAAATTATTGCTGAAACTGACAAGGAAGAAAAAAATTATAACAAACAAGCCGCTGCTGCCCGCGAACAGGTAGACGAAAGGTTATTGGTGAGTTATGACAGGATCCGCAAAAATTATCGCAATGGGCTTGCTGTTGTGCCAGTAGAAAGAGATTCCTGCGGCGGATGTTTCAACGCGATTCCTCCTCAAAAACAAAGTGATATTAAGCAGAGAAAGAAAATTATAGTTTGCGAAAACTGTGGCAGAATCCTGGTTGATGATGAATTGAATGATGCTGTAGAAGTAAAATAAAAATTGGCAAATAATATATAATTCAGAAGGGCGCTTTTTGCGCCCTTTTTTTTATTGCTGTTCTTTTTTGGATCAAAACTTCTATAGACGGATCGGAATTCTGAAATTGTGAACTTAAGTTATAATTAATGTAATTTGCCTTTTTAAAATGCTTCAACAATTACACATACAGAACTATGCGATTATTGATTCAATCGAAATACATTTTTCTCCCCATCTTAATATCATCACCGGCGAAACAGGTGCTGGTAAAAGCATCTTAATGGGCGCCCTTAATCTTATTCTCGGCGAGAGAGCCGATACGTCGGTTTTAGCAGACAGAGAAAAGAAGTGTTTTGTTGAAGGTATTTTTAAAACCAATCATTTACCGGTTAAAGAGTTTTTACGGACTAATGAACTTGATAATGACGACGAATTAGTTATCCGGCGGGAATTGGCTGTTAACGGTAAAACCAGGGCATTTATAAATGATACACCCGTAACTCTTAATGAATTGAAACAACTGTCTTCTATGCTTGTTGATTTGCATCAGCAATTCGACATGCAGGATTTGGGCAATAATGATTTTCAAAGAGAAGTAATTGATGCGCTTGCGGGAAATGCAAAGGATATTGAACAATATCAAGCTGTATACAAATATTACCGGAGTGTTTTAAAAGAACTCGAAGTACTTAAAGACGAACAGGCTGCTGCCAACAAAGAATTTGATTATAATAAATTTTTATTTGATGAATTGCAGGAAGTAAATTTTTCGGAAAATGAAATTGAAAATATTGATGCAGAAATTAAGCTGATCAACAATGCAGAAAATATAAAGGCAATTCTTTCAGAAAGTTATTTTGAACTGGAAGAAAGCGATCAACCCATTGTGCAAAATATTAAATCCATCAGTAACAAATTACAAAGTCTTGAAAGTTATCATCCCGATATAGCCTCCTTATCTAATCGATTACAATCTGTTCAAATTGAACTGCAGGACATAGCCTCCGAAATTGGAAACATTAATGATTCGGTAATCTATGACGTAGAAAAAATAAATCTTCTGAATGAACGAATGGCAGCGGGTTACAGGCTTTTAAAAAAACATGGTGTAACGATCACTTCACAATTACTAGAAATAAAAGAACAACTTGAAACGCAACTTGATAAAGTAACTAACCTCCAGGGAGAGATTTTAAAAAAAGAAAAGCAATCCAAAGAATTATACACTGAAGCTTTGAAAATTGGAGAGAAAATTTCTGCGAATAGAGAAAAGCAATTAAAGCCGTTTGAAGAAAAAGTGAACAAGTTACTTAAGCAGGTGGGCATGCCAAATGCGAAATTGAAAGTGGATATTCAAAAAACAACTGCTTTAAATTTATTTGGAAATAATACGATAGAATTTTTGTTTAATGCCAATATGCCTTCAGGTATTGAAAACAATAACCAAAGGTTTGAACCTTTGCGTAAAGTAGCAAGCGGAGGCGAATTAAGCCGGCTAATGCTCAGCATAAAATCTCTCGTGGCAAAGAGTATTCAATTGCCGGTTTTAATTTTCGATGAAATCGATACAGGGATTAGTGGCGAGGCAGCACGGCAGGTTGGAATTATTATGAAAGAACTTTCTACTGCCCACCAGGTAATTTCAATTACCCACCAACCACAGATTGCAGCCAAAGCAGAAACTCATTTTTTTGTATATAAAGAAATAAAGAATGATAAGATAATTACTTCTATTCGTTCATTGAACGGTGATGAAAGAATAACTACAATTGCAAAGATGTTGAGTGGTGAAAAGCCTACTGCTGCTGCATTTGAGAATGCCAGGGAAATGATCGGCAACTAATTCAACTAAATGATCCTTTTCAAAAAAATATTGGTTTTATTAATTGTTATTGCGGCAATGTTTCTTGCATACTCTGTAGTCAATTATTTTAAATCAAAAATTAATGTGCATAGAAATGTTCCTGCTTTTTTACTGTTATTGCTGTTATCGTTTGCTTCGGTATTTCTCATCATTTTTTTCCTGGGATTTTTTTTTACGGAATTCAGGAATTTTTTCTTTAAACATTAAGTATCTTATTTTTACTTAACACTAATTACACGAATTAGACGAATAACACCAATTAACCAATAAACAAATAAACTCATTAAAATTAAACCATGTCTTACAATTTACTCAAAGAAAAGAAAGGAATTATTTTCGGCGCTCTTGATGAAAAATCACTTGCATGGAAAACTGCAATTCGCTGCCATGAAGAAGGAGCACAGATTATATTAACAAATGCGCCGGTAGCCATGAGATTGGGAGAAATTAATAAGCTTGCTGAAGCGATTGATGCAATTGTAATTTCCTGCGACGTTACCAATAATGATGATATGCTTAATTTAATTACTAAATCGAAGGAACACTTCGGCGGTGGAATGGATTTTATTTTACATTCAGTTGGTATGAGTTTGAATATGAGAAAAGGAAAGCCTTATACCGAAATTGATTATGGCTTCAATCAAAAGACATTGGATATATCGGCAACAAGTTTGCATCGTCTTTTGGCAACTGCTATGAAAGAGGATGCTATAAATGAGTGGGGAAGCGTGGTTGCACTTACGTATATCGCTGCTCAAAGAGTATTTCCCGATTATAGTGAAATGGCCGATGCTAAAGCCTTATTGGAAAGCATTACACGCAGTTTTGGTTACCATTATGCTTTAAAAAAACATGTAAGAGTTAATACCGTTTCTCAATCGCCGACACGGACAACTGCAGGAAGTGGCGTTAAGGGTTTTGATGGCTTTATAAGTTATGCAGAAAAAATGAGTCCGTTAGGAAATGCCACTGCTGAAGATTGTGCTAACTATATCGTTACTCTTTTCAGCGATCTCACAAGGTATGTTACCATGCAAAATCTTTTCCACGATGGAGGATTTTCGTTTACCGGTGTAACCCAAAGTGTTATTGAGCAAATGGAGAAGTGATGTTCAAATTGTTTTATTGCCGAATGCTTTGCAAGAAGAAACAATACCTAATGATCAAATACAATAAAAAAGCCTTCTGACAACAGAGGGCTTCAAATTTTTAATTCTCAATTTTTAATTCGTAATCAATATTCGTCTTCATTGAAGAAGAAATCTTCCTGGCTGGGATAATCGGGCCAAATGTCTTCGAGACCTTCATAAATTTCGCCACCTTCATCCTCGAGTTCCTGCAGGTTCTCGACTACCTCAATAGGAGCGCCACTACGGATAGAATAATCAATCAATTCGTCTTTTGTCGCGGGCCACGGTGCGTCTTCAAGATGGGAGGCAAGTTCTAAAGTCCAAAACATATTTTCTTCTTTTATCTTTTAATTTAATAATTCGGGGATTTCAATTTTCCGCAAATGTAAAAGTTAAATCGGTATTACCAAATATTGTTTTTTTAAATTGTTGTTACTAATGGATGAATAATTTTCGGAAAGGGATGCATGGATGCTTTTAATTATTTTTATGCCTCTCAAGTTCTATTTAAACCGTTACATTTAAACATGCTAAAAGCTACCGGGATATTTAAAAATTATGGCGCCCTTCCTGTATTAAAGGGGGTGGATATTGAAATTACAAAGGGAGAAATTGTTAGTATTGCAGGATCTTCCGGGGCCGGAAAGAGTACGCTGTTGCACATATTAGGGACGCTTGATGTCGCCGACAAGGGCGAAGTTTTTCTGGACAATACACCCGTTTTCAAATTAACTGGTAAAAAATTAGCAGCTTTCCGAAATAAGCATATCGGTTTTGTCTTCCAGTTCCATCATTTATTGCCTGAATTTACTGCACTTGAAAATGTATGCATCCCAGGTTGGATTGCCGGCAGGAAAACTAAAGAAGTACAGGAAAAGGCATTATCTCTTTTGGAATTACTTGGCTTGAAAGATCGTTCTGAGCACAAACCGGGAGAACTTTCCGGCGGGGAGCAACAACGGGTCGCGGTGGCAAGGGCGCTTATTAATAATCCTTCAATCGTTATGGCAGATGAACCCACGGGCAATCTCGATTCAGCCAACGCAAAAGAGTTGCATAATTTATTTATTGATCTTCGCAATCGCCTTCAGCAAACATTTTTAATTGTTACCCATAATGAAGAACTGGCGCAAATGAGCGATCGGATTTTGCACATGAAAGATGGCAGGATGGTTTGATTAAATGCCTTTCCGGTTATATCCGATAATAATATCTTTCTTTTCAAATTAATTTAAGCCTGATTACTTATTTCAATTTTTCAATTTTAATAGTAACCAGTCCAAGTATAGCATCATCAGGATGATTTTCCTGCCTGATCTCGAGGCAGGTTGAACTCTTGTTGTTAAAAGTTCCATCGAAATGATAGGAGCCTCCATACACACCCGGTGCAGTGGAAACAGGAGATGGATTATTCTGTGTGTTTTTCATCCCTTGCACAAATGTTTTCGAATAGTCAGAAGTTTTAGCCGGCGCCTGTTTTGTTTTGGAGTATACATCTCCGTACCCCTGTTCCTGCATAAATTTTTGCATTTGCGCCATGTCGCTCTTGCCTTGCTGCGTTTTTAAATAACCAGGATCATTTTCATGATCCCGCAGCCGTTCAATAAAAGCCATATTTGCAGCGGATTGTTCGCCATTTTCTTTTGTTGTTTTTAAAAAGATGTCAACAAACGCACCGGAAAACATCTCATTAATTGAATTGGGTAATTCCTTTTTTCCCACGCCCGGGATGATATATTGTTCCGGAATGGGTTTGCCTGTTTTTGTATCTGTCGGAGAAAATGTTACAATCGAAATTTTTGCCGGAACGGAAGAAGTTTTGCTCAAGTTGCCCAAATTAATCACATAGGGGATCTTATATTTTAGGGGACCCACAAAAGTAAATCCGGGTAATTTATCATCCAGCACTGTAATGTCCATCGAGTTACTTCCGTCAGCAGGTTTTAAAGCGTATGTGCCATCGGCATAATGTTGCAAACTGGCATAACTCACTCCCGTTAATTGGATGTGCATCTGGTTGGTACCTGAGGAGAGTTCTCCATCCATTGAAATTTTGTATTGGGCATCCACAATGGTGATATTACAAACAAGCGTGTAGATTTCTTTTGAATTTTCATCGGGATGAAATGAAACGGAAACAGCAATAGGATTTCTGGTTGGAACTGTTGACGGAGCGGTGAAGGTTGCCTTTGTAAAACTGATGTCCGGGCTTAACGTCCCCAAAGTTGGATCAGCCTTCGTTTCTCCATTCAGCTTCCATTCCGGCTGGCTGCTGCTCATTGAAGTGGCCGGGTTGTCCGTTGAAATCATACTATTATCATTGGTAACCTGTAACTGTTTCAGTTGAATGATTAAAGGCTGATTAACGGACAATGTATACGCACCGCTGACATTCAGGAAATAAGATTCCAGACTGTTTGCCTTAGTTGAAGTTTCCTGGCCATTGGAAGTAGTAGACGATAACTGACCTAGAATCATCATGAATACTGGAATGATCTTATTTATGATAGATTGCTTCATTTGATCCATTTAATTGCCGGTAATCAGGTCGTTTAACGTTGAAATAATTATGAAAGGAAGTACTTTCTCTATGTTGCTTGTATTGCCGATTATATAAATCGAGATGGTTTGTATCTTATCACTTTTAATTTTTTTGAGGCCATGCTCATCGTCTTGTCCGGGTAATACTTTGAACTGCGCATTGTAGCCGTTATACTGGTTCAATTTACTGTTCCATTTCCCCAGCAGAATTGCCATAAAATGTTTACCTCTGCCCAGGTCATCTATGTTGGCGGTTGGTGCAGGCGCCACAACCCGTACATTTTTAGCGATGAATACACCGGGAAGTTTATAATCGGACGCGATATCCTCATCACTGGATTTAACAGCGGCTGCACCATAGTTTACAGAAAAAAGTATCCGCACGGTGGCCGCTTCCCTGAAATGCAGGGTTTGAGATTTTAATTCATCATCGGTATTTACATAACTTCCTTCTGCCGGCTGCATTAACTTAGTTCTTTTGTCTATGAAATCATTCATTTTGCTTTGCAGATGCTTGTAACCTTTGCTGTCAGTCATCGCTATTCCCTCTAATTTATGTTTTTCAGCATAGTCTGCGCTCTTGTTAATATAATCGTCAATGGAATCGGAATAGGCCTTATATAAAGGGCTGTTGGCAATGTCAGTTGCTTTATTCGTATAACCTGATAAATTTCCAGTGATATTGTTCTGGTAATTTTCCAGCCAGTTTTTCCATGCCTCTAAAGAATCTTTATCAACAATAAATTGCCAAATGCTTGAGAACATTCTTGGGCTTCGGTTATCATATGGAGTTGCACCCGCCTGGAGGGGTCCGGTGCCGGAAACTTCATTTAATTCCGCTACCTGCCAATGCAATTGTTTGGAAGCCTGCAGCATCATCGTCGTGGTGGCATCCCTCACTCGGTTTTGCATTTCAATTTCCTTCGGCAGTAAACCATCTGTTGTATACTTAGCTGAATTAATACCGGCTTCATCAGGGCAATCTGCGGGGTAATAGGCGCAATTTTGTGCATAAAGGCACGTTGCAGTTAGCCAGGAAAACAGAGTTATTATTATCCCGCGAATAATGAAGATGTGCATCGTATAAAATTGTTGACTGCGCTGAATTAATTTTTAATGAACTCCACCCTCCTGTTATTTGCTTTCCCTTCGGGAGTATCGTTTTTATCGATGGGCTTTGTGTCGCCAAAACCCTTTGTGGTTAACCGTGAAGCATCAATGCCCATACTTACCAACTGTGCTTTAACTGCGTCTGCCCGTTGCTGCGAGAGAGTGAGATTGTGAGCTGCTTCGCCTGTGTTATCTGTATGTCCGTCAATTTCAAATTTTAATGATGGATCTTTTTTGAGCAAGTTATAGATGCCGTTAATAGTCCCCATTGACTCAGGTTTAAAAGTTGCCTTATCTACATCAAATAAAATTCCATGTGTAATAATCTTCGCGTCAGTAGTTACTTTCTTGTAAATATCAATACCGCCTGCCGCAACGCGTATATTTTTGATGTATGAGTTTTCATAACCATTTACGTCAATAGTTACTTCATTGGCTTTACCGGTAAGGTTGTTAACATTGGCTACACGAAACTGATCTACGTAAACCTTTCCCACGGTTTTATTAATTGCTATGGCAATATGATGCCATTGCATTGGATGATCATAATTAACATTCAAACCTTCGGGGTAATTTATATCACCTAATGTCCAGTTAATAGAGTTATCAGTTCCAAAAGTCATTCCCGGCATTACGCCGTCAATAGCAGCATAATAAACCCTGCTTCCAAAATCAACCATTACATGGCCAACACCGAATCCTTCGTTTTTAAAATCAAATTCAACAGTGAACTGATCAGGCATGTAAGTTTTGGTTTTCATCCGGGGAGTAAATGTTGCACCTTCACCCTTTGGTACATGAATTACATTCTCTCCATCTTCGGTTTGAATATCCATTTGTCCATGTGAAAGATCAAATTGGGACGGTATTTCACCTGTTTGTTCATCTGCAAGTTGAGATTCAAAAATGATTTTATCGCCCGGAATAAAATCATAGTTGGCATACGATTTTAAGGTGGGAGTTTGCTGTTGTCCACTAACCGCAGGTGCGTTATTTGTCGCTGTATTCGTGTTGCTGTCCGGAGGATTATTTGTAGCGTCGTTGCCGGCAGTCTTTTTATTTTTCTTTTTAAACAAACTTTTAATGCCATTTTCAGCCTTGTTTACGGCAGAATTCGTGCTGTTATCTATATTGCTGTTAGTAGCATTTGTCGCCGCATTTTTTGTAGCATCTGCCGGGTTTTCCACTTGTGAATATGCCGGCGCTGCATTATTAAAAATAATAATTGCCGCTATTACTAAATACTTTTTCATTTCAATTTATTTTAAATATTTATTAATGAAATAGAGATATGGTTTGGTTAGAGATTTATCGCTCTTTATATCTGATCTCAAAGAAAATACCTTTGGTTAAGAATAACCATCGTATAAATGGTTGATTTCGTGAGGAAGAGAAAAGGTCTAAATAACTAATGTCATTTCTTCAGCACTTTGGCAACGGCCTGTGCTTTGGAGTTCACATGAAGTTTTTCATAAATGTGCCGGATATGTGTACGCACCGTACTTATGCTTATAAAATATTTTTCAGCAAGCTTTTTATAACTAAGTCCATCTACCAGTGAATGCAATATTTCATTTTCTCTGGCGGTAAGCATGAAATCTTCTTTTTGACTTGGCAACGTATTTTGAAAAGATGAAATTACCTTTCGTGCAATACTGGCGGTCATGGGAGAGCCGCCATAGTATAGGGAACGAACGGCTTCGATAATTTCTTCGGGCGCCGATTTTTTTAAAAGATAACCCGATGCCCCAGCCTTTATCGCTTCAAAAATTTTATCATCATCTTCAAAAACGGTAAACATTAAAATTTCAATTGCTTTAAAATTTGCCTTAACGGTTCTCACTCCTTCTATGCCTGAAATATGCGGAAGCCCAATATCCATCAATATTACATCAGGCTTCACTTTGTTTATTTCACTCACTATGTTCAATAAATTATTGAGCGATACAACACATTGCATTCCTTCTGTTTGATTAAACAGGTTGCACAGAGATTGCCGCAGTGCATTATTATCTTCTACAATTGCAATTTTTATCATTAAATGCAAAATTGGTTTAAACAAATAGATATTAGCCATCATATATTCATTTGATTTTTACCGATAAACTAATCGTTGTTCCATATGTCTGCAGAAGAATTAATATTCAGTTTTGCATTCATATTTGTTGCCCTTTTTTTAATATTTAATAAGCCATTTCCTGTTGTTTGTAACGAAGTGTTGAAGCCAGTTCCGTCGTCTTTTACAATTATATTAAGAAGCGAATGATGATTATTTACGGCAATATTCCGCGTTTGCGCAATTGGAATATTTAACCAGGTTATTGATAGCTTCTTTCATAATGAGATAGATGTGCTGCCTGTATTCCATTGAAAGATGAAGTTGTTTTGCAGGTTCTTCGCCATATTCAATTGTATAATTAATTTCCCTGGCTTCAAAAAGTTGCGAAGCGAAATTTTTGATTCGTATTAAGAGGTTTTCCAGCGAATCATTTTTTGGATTGATACTCCACACAATATCATCTATTCGTTCCATCAATGAAAGAGAATTTTGTTTTATTTCATGCAATATTTCAATGCTTTATCTTCTTTCTTTTTTCTTAGAGCCATTTCACTCAATATAGATATGGAACTTAGTGTAGAACCGATATCATCATGCAAATCAAGAGAAATTTTATTTCGCAGCAATTGAAGTTTAAGCACCTGGCGGAGCCTGTAGCGATAAATGGAATAAAAAACGGCGATCATAATTATGCCAAATAACGCAAGGAACCACCAGGTACGCCAGAAGGGTGGTGTAATTTCAAAATGCAACCTGATAATTTTACTTGCGTATACCCTGTTGGCGTTAGATCCTTTCAATAATAAGGTATATTCCCCGGGTGAGAGATTTGCAAATTGCACTTCTCCGCGATTGCCTGCATATCGCCAGGTGGTATCAATGTTTTGCAGCTTAAAATAATAATCATTATCGAGCGGATCATTATAATCGGTAATTGCCCATTTGAAAATGAAATTGTTAATTGAGTAATTGAATTCCATTTTTTTTGCAGTATCAAAAGATATATTTTTTTGATTGGCAATTACATCCGTTAGCAAAATCTCCGGAATGCTTCTTATTGACTGGAGCACTTTGGCAGGTTCAAATGCTGTGAGATATCCCGGGCTTCCAAAAACGATTGTTCCGTTGGAAAGGCAAATTAACGAACCGTCCATATCATTTTTTACAAGTCCGTCCGCTGTTGTAAAACGGTCGAAGATGCCGTTGGTGTTATTATACACCACAAGCCCCTGGCGGGTTGCAAGCCATATATAGCCAGAACTGTCTATGGCCATGGAAATTATTTGCTTATCCATTTGTGCAGGCAGCGCAATTTTATGAAGAACTCCGCTATCGCAATGCCAATTTAAAATTTCTGAATTTAAAAATGAATAGCAGTAATTATGGTAATATAATAGCTGGCCTGTACTATATCTTTCGCCGAGGCTGTCGGCAAAAGGCTTTGAAAATTTATTTAAAGATCTGTTATAAAAAATGATTCCCTCATCCAAATCGGTAAACCATATATTATTGTTTTTATCCTCAATTGCATCGGCAATCACAAGCGACTTTGGCTTTCCGCCTTCCTCAATAAAATGATCGAATACCTCATGAAAATTATGATAAGAAGAATCGGTATTCCATATTCCATTTCTCCAGGGAAATATCCACCACGTTTTATTTTTATCTTCAAAAATGTTAGTAATAAAATTTCCCGCTTCAAAATATTGGGCCAAAAAATTAAGCGGATGCATTTCGACCTTATGCGTTTCTAAATTTATATCGGCGATGCCGTCATTAGTGCCTGCTTTTATAGTAGCGATGCCTCCGGGTTTAAGCGAAAGGCACGATAATTTTTTTGTAGTTTGTCCTTTGCTATAATCATCTGTAACATTCAATAGTCCGTCGTATGCTTTCAAAAAATTAGCTCCTGAGCCGGATACCAAAAATTTATTGTCCCATTCAAGCATCGAAACATCCTGGCTGGTGATGGCCGATGAAAACACATGGTGTCTGAATAAAGTTTTTGAAGGATTGTAAATATAAAGTCCGTCATTACTGCACATCCAAAGCCAGTTATCGGAGGAAGCGTAAACTTTTGTAATGCTTACCGGTGGCCTGATATTGTAAGGCACTGGAAAATGAATGAATAGGTTTTGTGCAGGATCAAAAGCAAGCAGGGGGCCGTTTGCCCATATTAAATCATGACCATCCGGTTGTTTGGTTTCGGCTAAACTTGTTATATTTCCAGGGCTTCCTGTTGTATCAAAGTCAATAATTTTTTTTGATCCGGGGTCATATTTTTTTATGCCCCGTTCCCAGCAGCCAATCCAGATTTTATTTTCATTATCTGCTATAGCAGTCGTAAAAAGTTCATTAACATCGCTATCAATCGATAGGTTTATTTCATGGCTTATTTTATTATTACTGATATCAAAACTCCATAGGCCATTAAAAGTTGTGATCCATAGCTTTCCCGAATGATCGATTGTAAGGCTGTTAATTCGGTTGCTTCTGCCTAAATCATTTCTCTTATCTTTTAAAACAACGGAAGTAATTTTTTTATTTGAATAGTAAAATAAACCATTAGGTGTTCCGATATAAACACGATTTTCCTTATCGGCCGCAAGGCATGTTATATATTGTGTTGTGCCTAATATATTGCCCGGGAGTTTATATGATTTGAACGTCCGCATTAGCGGATTAAATGAGTTAAGTCCCGCTTCTGTTCCAATCCAAATTAAACCATTTTCATCTCCGGTTATTGACTGTATATTATTGTTGCTGACAGAGTTGCTGTCGGTGTTATTTTGTTTGTATGTAGTGATGGCAGAACCATCTAATACATTCAGACCTGAAAGAGTGCCAACCCAAACAAAATTATTTTTGTCTTTATAAATGCATTGTACGTGATTATCACTCAATCCGTTTTCCTCAGTTATATGCTGCAATACAAGTTGCTCAGATGTTTGCGCATAAGATGAAAAGTTTATAAGAAGGGACAATATTAGCGGCGGGCGAAGAAATTTAAAGCTAAAGCAACTCATCTGCATAAATTTAAATCCATTCAATTTAAAAACCGCATGCAGGATAAAAAGATATTTATTTTAAGACATAATTAAACACGGGCCTTCCAGGTTATTTCCGGTATATTATGTAAATGGCTTACATACCGTGCAAGCACAAACAGGTAATCGCTGAGCCGGTTGAGATACTTTATTATTAATGGCTCTACATGGCCCTGGTGATCTTGTAAATTTACCACACAACGTTCCGCACGACGGCAGATGCTTCTTGCAATATGCGTAATAGATACCGCAGAATGCCCTCCCGGTAAAATAAAATGTTTCATTTCAGGGAGGGTTTCAATCATTGTATCGATTTCTTTTTCGAGTACGGTAATGTCTGTTTCGTGCAAATCAGGGATGATTAGTTTAGTTTCTTTTTGCGGATCACATGCCAGTGATGAACCTATAGTGAAAAGCCTATCCTGTACTTCTTTTAAAATATGGTTGGCGCTGAAATCGTTCACTGCATCATTTACAAAGCCTATCCATGAATTTAGTTCATCTATTGTACCGTATGTCTCAATGCGATGATCGCTTTTCAAAATTTTTGTTCCTCCAATAAGACTTGTCTTTCCTTTATCCCCGGTTTTTGTATATATTTTTTGAGACATAAAATTCTATTGAATAATTTTTAAATTTGAAAAGCTGTTAGGTCATTAATTCAATCGTCAATATTCAACTTAATAACAATTAACTGATGACTAATGGCTAATAGCCGTTGACGCTGTGTGAAGATGATCACTTTCAATAAGTCCGTCTTTCAATCGTATAATACGATGAGCAAACATGGCAATGTCTTCTTCATGAGTAACAAGAATTACCGTATTTCCATCAGATTGAATCTTGCTAAAAATATTCATGATTTCAATAGATGTTTTTGAATCAAGATTTCCTGTTGGCTCATCCGCCAATATTATAGAAGGATTATTTACCAATGCCCTGGCAATGGCAACCCGCTGATTCTGACCGCCGGACAATTCGTTAGGTTTATGATGACTTCTATCGCTCAACCCAACCCTGTCAAGCATTTCAAGAGAGATTTCTGTTCTTGCTTTTTTGGAAGTTCCATTATATATTAATGGCAGCGCTACGTTTTCTGCCGCGGTTAGCCTGGGTAATAAATTGAATTGCTGAAATACAAAACCAATTTCCTTATTCCGTACTTCGGCGAGGTCATCGTCAGGCATTTTGCTCACATCTTTACCATTGAGAGTATAACGGCCACCCGTAGGCGAATCAAGACAACCCAGCAAATTCATTAAAGTAGACTTGCCGCTTCCGCTCGGTCCCATTAAAGCCACATATTCATTTTTAAATATTTCCAGGGAAATACCTTTCAGCACCTTTAGCTCCATCTTCCCCATTAAATAGCTTTTTTGAATATTGTCCAGTTCTATAATTGAATTCATCATTTGTCTTTTGATTAGCTATCAAACAAATCAGCTAATTATTCTTTATAACTTTTGGAACCTTAAAAAATTCATCATCGTGTAAAGGAGCATTCTTAAACGCATCTTCCCTGCTTATCATGCCCCTTACTTCGTCTTCCCTTAAAACGTTTATATTATCGCTCATGTGCAGCAATGGCTCCACGCCTGTTGTGTCCAGCTCATTCAGCTTATCAATAAAGCCAATCATCTTCTCCAAATCTTTTTTAATTTCTTCTTTTTCCTCTGCATTAAATTCAAGCCTGGCAAGATTGGCGAGTTTATCAACGAGATTGTCATTAACGTTCATCTGGCAAATATAATTATCAATTAATAATTGAAGATTGATAATTGACGATTGGTAAACCAATTATAATAGGAACCAACTTTCATATCTTCGCCGTCTTATGGAAAAGAAGAAGGAAACTATGACTGCCGGCAGGCAGATTGTCATGAGCGGAATAAGACCGACAGGCTTTTTGCACCTCGGAAATTATTTTGGCGCTATTCGCAATTATGTAAAAATGCAGGATGATTACGAGTGCTATTTTATGGTAGCGGATCTTCATTCTCTAACCACGCACCCCGATACTAAAGAATTAAAAAGTAACGTGCATAGGGTTTTGGCCGAAAACATTGCCTGTGGACTCAATCCTGAAAAGGTAGCATTATATTGCCAGAGCCACTTGTACCAAACCGGCGAACTGTATCTTTATTTAAACATGCTGGCCTATAAAGGAGAATTAGAAAAGACGCCAACTTTTAAAGACAAAGTGCGTCAACATCCTGACAATGTAAATGCGGGCTTGTTAACGTATCCCGTGTTGATGGCAGCAGATATTTTAATACACCGGGCAAAATATGTACCGGTTGGCAAAGACCAGGAACAACACCTTGAAATTGCCAGGAACTATGTTAACCGTTTTAACCACCGCTATAGTGAAGTTTTTCCAGAACCATTTGCTTTCAATTTTAATAGTGATTTGGCAAAAGTACCATCGCTTAACGGAACTGGTAAAATGAGCAAAAGCGAAAACCAAATGGCCACTTTGTACCTTGCCGACGATGATGATTCCATCCGGAAAAAAGTAATGAAAGCCAAAACAGATGGGGGCCCAACAGAAAATAATTCTGTAAAGCCAGATTATATTGAAAATTTATTTTCACTGATGAAACTGGTGAGCAACGAAGAAACAGCCAGGAATTTGGAAGAGAAATTTAATAACTGTACCATTCGCTACGGAGATATGAAAAAGCAACTTGCAGAAGACATGGTTAATTTTATTTCTCCTATCAGGAAAAAAGTTAATCAAATATTGGCCGATGAAAAATACCTTGAACAGGTAATGAAAACAGGAGCCGAAAAGGCAACTGCCAGTGCGGAAGCCACCATGAAACTTACCAGGGCGGCAATGGGACTTAATTATTATTAAATTTATATTACTTTTAAACAATTCATATACCAAACAAAAAATAAGCCTGCAATCCGAAGGTAAAAAATCTAAAATCTGAACAGGGAAATGGCGAAATCAAAAAAACCAAAACACATTGCAGTTGCCGGAAACATCGGTGCAGGAAAAACCACGTTAACTGAATTATTGAGTAAACATTACAAATGGATTCCCCAATTTGAAGATGTTGACCACAACCCTTACCTGAACGATTTTTATGAAGATATGCCACGATGGAGCTTTAACCTTCAGGTATTTTTTTTAAACAGCAGGCTTAACCAGCTTCTCGAAATTCAGCGTGGCACTGAGACCGTTATACAAGACCGGACGATTTATGAAGATGCCAATATTTTCGCTCCCAATCTGCATGACATGGGGCTGATGACGAAAAGGGATTTTACCAACTATTATACTTTTTTCGAAACCCTCAAATCGATGGTACAGCCGCCGGATCTTTTAATATATCTGAATGCATCCGTTCCTACCCTGGTTGCTCAAATTCAAAAAAGAGGCCGTGAGTACGAAGAAAATATCCGGCTTGATTATCTTAAGAAACTCAACGAGTTTTATAATAAATGGATTAGCAGTTACAACGAAGGCCCTCTCTTAATAATAGATGCTGATACTAATAAGTTTGCTGAAAAAGAAGAAGACCTCGGAATCATTATTAATAAAATTGATTCGCAATTGTTTGGGTTGTTTTAAGTTCTCTTTCCTTATGTGCTTCAGTTCTGTTCCTTCATTTTTTTAAGGCTGAATAATCCAGAAACCTTTCGGCGTTTATTTATAACCGCTCGCATATATTCTATTGAGTATACCTCATTTAAGTCTTATTTTAATAACATTATTCACTTACTTAAAATCAATTGTTATGAGAAGAAAAATATCGATGACAGGCTCTATCGTTATGAGCCTGCTTATCCTTACATCTATAAGTGCATTTAACCAGGTTACTTTACCTCGTGTACCAAGCCCGGCAGCGTCTGTTTCACAGACAATCGGCATTTCAACCGTTACCGTTAAATATTCAAGGCCATCCGTAAAAGGTCGCGAAATATGGGGTGCTCTGGTTCCTTATGGATGGAATGTACAAACGACACTTGGTCCCGGAAATTCGGCTCCATGGCGGGCTGGGGCAAATGAGAATACGGTTATTGAATTATCTAACGATGCTAAAATAGAAGGGCATGATCTTCCTGCAGGATCTTATGGTTTGTCTTTTGTTATTGACAAAGACAATACGGGAGAAGTGATCTTGTCAAAAGATTATAAGTCATGGGGCAGCTTTTTCTATGACCCCAAAAATGATGAAATGAGGGCTAACATACAACTACGCGATATACCGATGACCGAAATGCTTACTTACGATTTTATCAATAATACAAAAACCTCATCCGAGTTGGTTCTAAATTGGGAAAAAAAACAGTTCCCGGTAAAGATTGAGTTTGACGTTGACAAAATTGTAATGGATAATGCGGCGGCGGAATTGAAAGGAGCCACAGGATTTAATGATATTGGATTTAGGAGTGCAGCGTTTTATGCGTTTCAAAATAATATCGACCTTGACGAGGGCCTTAAGTGGACCGATCAGGCGATTGCCCAGAATAACAGCTTTACAAATCTTTCCCTTAAGTCTGCTATTCTGAAGAAAATGGGTAAAACGGAAGAAGCAGATAAAGTTATGGAAACAGCGATTCCTATCTCAAATGAAAACGAATTGAATAACTACGGTTATCAATTGCTTAATGCAAAAAATTATGATAAAGCTATAGAAGTCCTTACGCTAAATACCAAACGTTTCCCCAAAAGTGCTAATACTTTTGATAGCCTTGGTGAAGCATATGCATTGAAAGGCGATAAGAAAAATGCAATAATAAATTTCAAAAAGTCGCTTAGCATGAACCCTCCTGCTGGCACCAAAGCCAATTCTGAGAAATTTCTTCAGCAATTAGGAGGAATGTAAAAATTAAGGCACGTACAGTTTAGCTTTTTACTGTACATGCCTTTTAAAAAACGATATCTAAATTTTAGGCGCTGCAGCCAGTATTTCATCACTAACGTTCTCTTTATATTTTTCAAAGTTCTGAATGAAATAACGGGCAAGCCTGTTTGCAGTTTTAGTATATGCATCTTTATCTGCCCATGTTAATTCTGCACTTAATATTTGGGAAGGAACTTCGGGACATTCTTCCGGTATCATCATACCAAAAACAGAGTGAGGGCGATAAGGCACTTTGTCGAGCTTTCCCTGCAATGCAGTGGTAATCATTGCACGTGTGTATTCAAGCTTCATCCTGCTGCCAATTCCATAGCCGCCTCCTGTCCATCCGGTATTTACCATCCACACATTAACATTATGCTCTTTCATTTTTTTGCCCAGCATTTCTGCATACACTGCCGGATGGAGCGGCATAAAGGGTGCTCCGAAGCAGGCGCTAAATGTCGGTTTCGGCTCTTTGATACCAGCTTCAGTACCTGCAACTTTTGCGGTATAGCCACTGATGAAATGGTACATTGCTTGTCCCGGAGATAGTTTGCTGATTGGCGGTAAGACTCCATAAGCATCGGCGGTGAGGAAGAAAATATTTTTTGGACTTTTACCAATAGATGGTTCCATTATGTTACTAATGAAATTTAGGGGATAACTTACTCTTGTGTTCTCTGTAATTATTTTACTCTTGTAGTCAATTGTGTTTGCGCCATCAACAAAAGTTACATTTTCCAGTATTGATCCATATTTAATGGCGTTGTATATATCGGGTTCTTTTTCCTTGCTCAAGTCAATCGTTTTTGCATAGCATCCGCCTTCAAAATTAAATACCGAATCATCATCCCATCCATGTTCATCATCGCCTATTAACCTGCGGTTAGGGTCTGCGCTTAACGTGGTTTTTCCGGTTCCGCTTAAACCAAAAAATATTGCCGTATCGCCCTCTTCACCAACATTGGCTGAGCAGTGCATGCTCAAAACTTTTTTGTTATGAGGTAAAATATAATTAAGAATACTAAATACAGACTTCTTCATTTCACCTGTATATTGCGTACCGCCGATAAGGATTATTTTTTTCGTGAAATTTATGATTACAAAATTCTTTATGCGGCACTCCATCTTTAACCGGAACTGCATAAAAGTGCGGCACCTGGATCAAATGCCAGTCGATTTCAATTTCCTGCAAGTCTTTTTCTTCAGGCCTTAAAAACATATTGTAAGCAAAAAGATTGCAACATGGATTTTCATTGATCACTCTAATATTCAGCCTGTATTGCTGTTGGGCACATGCATAGCAATCTCTTATCCACAATTTCTTATCACCTAAATAATCCACCATTTTATGGTACAGACCCTCAAAAATTTCTTCTTCAATGGGTATGTTAAATTCATTCCAATCAATTATATTATCAGTCAATTTATCCCTGACAATGAACCTGTCTTTGGGGCTTCTCCCGGTAAACTCGCCGGTGTCAATAACCAATGCGCCAGTATCATTTAAAACACCTTCGCCTTTTGAAACAGCCTGGTTTATCAGTTCTTCGGGCGATAATTGATAAAATATATTTTCAGCGGATTTTAATCCCAGGTTAAAAATTAAGCTTTTGGGAATAGCAAGCATCGTTGGAACAGACATGAAACTTCACCGTTTGTTAAGCGACAAAAGTAGTTATTGAAATTTTTAAGATATACCGAAACGAAGGCTTGTAAACGTAGTTAGTTTCCGGTATTTACGGGAAATGTTTGTTTATCTCCAAGAACCTTTTAAAAGTATTAAATAAAATTCGGGAGGAGATAAAAATCTTTGAAAGGAATAAAAAAATAATTTTTCTAATGTGTAGATTTTACATCCAAATGGTGTTTTGAAAATCAAAATCTTTTTATCATGTATATTGCAACCCATAAATTTTCTATTGATGAAATATCTTCCGCTTAATCCTGAAATATTTATCCAGAACAGAAAAAGGTTTACTGACAAGATGGAAAAAAATGCCATTGCCATTTTTAACAGCAATGATGAGTTACCAACGAATGGTGATGCATTATATCCTTTCGTGCAGAATTCGGATCTGCTTTGGCTTACAGGAATCAACCAGGAAGATTCTATGTTGATTTTATATCCTGATAACCCTGACGAAAAGTATAGAGAAGTATTGGTTTTGGTAAGGCCCAATGAGCTAAAAGAGAAATGGGATGGGCACAGGCTTACCGCCAAAGAAGGCAGGGAGATATCAGGAATAGAAACAGTTGTATGGCTGGACGTGCTGGACGGAATGCTTCAGCCATGGATTCATTTGGCCGATACCATTTATTTAAACACCAACGAAAACGACCGGAAGGCAAATTTAGTTCCGGTAAGAGATTACCGGTATGCGGCGGATATGCGTAGTCGTTATCCATTGCACAATTACAGACGCAGTGCGAAAATTTTAAAAGAGTTGCGGGCAATGAAATCGGCGCTCGAAGTAGAAGTGATACAAAAAGCAATAGACATTACAGATAATACTTTCAGGCGTTTATTGAAGTTTATAAAGCCGGGTGTAATGGAATATGAAATTGAAGCAGAAATTTATCATTCATTTTTGTCTCAAAGAGCCTCTGGCCCCGGCTATTCCAGCATTATTGCGAGTGGCGACAGGGCAAGAACTTTGCATTATGTAAGCAACAATGGTGAGTGTAAAGATGGCGAATTAATATTGATGGATTTTGGTGCAAGCTATGGAAATTATAATGCTGACCTAACGCGAACCGTACCCGTAAATGGTAAGTTCGGCAGAAGGCAAAAAACAGTTTATAATGCCTGCCTCCATTTGCATCACTATGCAGCGTCTATTTTAAAACCGGGGATCAGCATCAACGACTATACTGAAAAGATAGGTGATGAAGCGACCGTTATTTTTCAAAAAATCGGGTTATTGAAAAAATCTGAAATTAAGAATGAAGACCCTGCGAACCGTGCTTACCGGAAATATTTATATCATGGCATTTCTCATCATTTGGGAATTGATGTTCACGACCTGGGAACCAAAAACGAACCTATCAAAGCAGGAATGATTTTTACCATTGAGCCGGGAATTTACATAGAAGAAGAACACATGGGCGTGCGAATTGAAAATAATTTTTGGATTACCAAAAACGGAAATAAAGACTTAATGAAAAATATTCCAATAACGGTTGAAGACGTTGAAAGCCTGATGAAGAAATAATATTTATGAAACAAATTCCAAACATTTTCACCCTGCTTAATCTTTTCTTCGGCTGCATGGCAATTGTATTTGCCTTACAAACTGATTCTGTAATAATTTATTTGAATGATGAATTTAACAGCAGTTTCAATATTCCTGAAAAACTTACGTGGGCAGCAATTTGCATTATAATCGCGGCGGTTATTGATTTTTTAGACGGATTTGTTGCACGCCTGTTAAAAGCAACCTCTTCAATAGGGAAGCAACTTGATTCATTAAGCGATATTGTTAGCTTCGGGGTTGCACCCGGCGTAATTCTTTATCAACTACTGCGGTTTAGTTTTGCAAGAGAAGAAAATGGCCTTAATGTTTCGATAGTATGGTTGTTACCTGCTTTTATTTTAAGTTGTGCGGCGGCATATCGCCTTGCTAAATTCAATTTAGATGAATCGCAAAGTATAATTTTCAAAGGTGTTCCTGTGCCTGCCGTTGGTTTATTAGTAGCTTCTTTTCCGCTAATTCTTCATTTTAGCACAATCGGCGCTGTTAATAACCTGCTTATTAATAAATGGGTGATATATGGTCTTATATTAGTCCTGAGTTTCCTTATGGTTTCTAACTTGAGGATGATGTCTTTAAAATTTGCTGATTTTACTTTTAAAAATAATGTTCCAAAAGTTACACTATTGGTTATCGCAATAATTACCGCCATTTTTTTGCAGTGGATTGCTGTTCCAATTGTTTTTGTTTTTTATATCATATTATCCCTGTCAACAATTAAAATGAAAAGCGAATGAATTTTCTTGCTGAAATAAAAATAATGCCACTTAAAGAATTATTGGATCCGCAAGGTAAGGCCGTTATGGGCGGGCTTTCCAATCTTGGTTTAAAGAATATTGACGATGTGAGAATTGGTAAGCATATACAATTAACTATTGAAGCAGATGATGAGATGGAAGCAAAACAGATTGCAGAAGAGGCTTCTAAAAAGTTGCTTGCGAATCCTGTTATGGAAGAATATACAATACTATTAGTTAATAGAATTAAATGTTTTAAAATTTAAATTTAACATTCAAGTTAACTTCATTTTAGTTAATTGCACATTGTTAAAACAAATTAGCTAATTAAAGAATGCTCTACCTGGTTCCATCTCCCATAGGTAATCTTGCCGATATTACTTTTCGGGCCATAGAAGTATTGAAATCGGTCGACTTGGTATTGGCAGAAGATACCAGAACTTCGGCTAAGCTACTACGTTACTATAACATTGAAAAGCCAACAACGCCTTATCATCAGCACAACGAGCATAAAATTTATGGGCATCTTATTGATCAGTTAATGTCAGGTAAAACGATGGCTTTACTTACCGATGCAGGCACACCTGGCATTAGTGATCCTGCATTTCTGCTGGTTCGTGAATGCATTAAAAATAATATTAAAGTTGAATGTCTCCCCGGTGCAACAGCATTCGTTCCTGCACTCGTGAACAGCGGATTGCCTTTAAACAGTTTTTGTTTCGAAGGTTTTTTGCCTTTAAAAAAGGGCAGGCAAACTTTTTTGAAAAAAATGGCGGAGGAAGAACGTACCATGGTATTTTATGAAAGCCCGATGCGGCTTGTGAAGACATTAGATGATTTTATAGAATACTTTGGAGAAGACCGGCAATGTTCCGTAAGCCGCGAACTCACCAAAATATTTGAAGAAAATAAAAGAGGAACCTTGCAGGAAGTGCATGATTATTTTAATGAAAAAACTGTGAAAGGTGAAATCGTAATAGTAGTAGAAGGAAAGAGATAACGTTGAGTTTGCCTGGCTACAATCAAGTAGACTCATCCATTATTTTGTTTTTTTTATAACTTCTATTTCGCGAATTTTGCGCTTTTTATTTTAATCATAATAGATGAGAAGGCTTACCCTGTTTTTTATTTCTATTCTTTGTTTTTCAACCATTCTTTTCGCTCAGCCCGATCGCTGGCAACAACACGTTAAATACAACATGAATGTGGATGTAAATGTGAATACAAATCGGTTCACTGGCATTCAAAAATTAGAATATACTAACAATTCTCCCGACAAATTAAACCGCGTATTTTTTCATTTATACTGGAATGCCTTTCAGCCAGGCAGTGAAATGGACGTTAGAAGCCGGGAGGCAGGCAGCGTATTAATTAATGGCAGGCCCGACTGGGACTCACGTGTAAAGGACCGCATCTCTAAATTAACGCCGGATGAAATAGGTTATCAAAAAATTACCTCTTTAAAATTAAATGGTGTTGAGCAACCAATGAAGTTGCATGGAACTATTTTGGAAGTTGATCTAACCAAACCAATTTTCCCCAAAAGCAAAGTAAATTTTGAGCTCGTTTTTGAAGCACAAGTGCCGATACAAATAAGAAGGAGCGGCCGTGATAATGCGCAGGGAATCAGGTATAGCATGAGTCAATGGTATCCTAAAATGTGTGAGTATGATTATGAAGGATGGCATCCTACACCTTATATAGGACGTGAGTTTTATGGCGTTTGGGGAGATTATGATGTTACCATAAAAATAGATAAATCCTATAAACTGGCGGGAACAGGTGTTTTACAAAATGCTTCGGCTATTGGTTGGGGTTATGATAAGCCGGGAACACCTTTAAAAGATATTTCTGCTGCTAAACGAACCTGGCATTTTGTTGGAAATAATGTACACGATTTTGTGTGGGCTGCTGATACAGCGTACGAGCATATTGTAAGAAAACAGGATGGCGTTATTATCAATGTCGTTTACAAAAAAGTAGATTCCCTTGAAAAGAATTGGCAAACGATTGCTGATGCAGCAGTTATTGTTTTACCATATATGGAAAAGCGTTTTGGAAAATATCCTTACCCTCAATATTCGTTTATTCAAGGCGGTGATGGTGGCATGGAATACCCGATGGCAACGCTGATAGTGCAGCCGGGTTTGCGCACGGCTTTTCACGAGTGGATGCATAGTTGGTACCAGATGATGCTTGGTACAAATGAAAGCCTGTATCCCTGGATGGACGAGGGATTTGCCACTTATGGGGAAAATGAAGTAATGGCCTATTATGACAGTGCAATGAACATTCCCCTGGATGACAGGCAAAAAGCGCTTCCCGTCAATCATGCCGGCTGGCTATAATGCTTACGATTTTTTAATGAAGCAAAAATTGGAAGAACCCCTCACGACACATTCAGATCATTACAATACAAATTTTGCTTACGAGATTAATGCTTACTATAAAGGGGAAATATTCCTGGAGCAACTAGGCTACATCGTTAGTGACTCGGTAAGAGATAAAATTTTATTGGAATATTATAAGCTATGGAGATTTAAACATCCCAATGCTTCCGATTTTATGAAAGTTGCGCAGGATGTAAGTGGTATTCAACTGGACTGGTATAAAGAGTATTGGATTTATACAACGAAGACTATCGATTATAGCATCGATAGCCTTTGGGGTGAAAATGGTGTTTCAAAAATAAGACTAAGGCGAATTGGTCAAATGCCTATGCCTATTGATCTTCAGCTTACTTTTAAAGATAGTACAAAAGAGATGCATTATATCCCGCTAAACCTGATGTTTGGAGATAAACCGGCAGAAGGTAAGGAGCCATTCATTGTGCATAACGAATGGAACTGGACTAATCGAACTTATACTGTTGAATTTAATCATCCACTTCGGGATTTGGTTCTTGTTGAAATTGATCCTTCTGGCAGAATGGCCGATATTGATAGAAAAAACAATGTATTAAAATTGAATTGGTAATAATCATCAGTATAAATTAATTGCCCATAAGCCCGGCGTTAAATTTAATTAGCAAAGAATCGAGATGATCTTGTTCATTTAGCGGCAGGGTTGATGCTTTATCAAAAATATCATGATAAGCTTTTATACCACCTAACGTATAAAAGAAAAAAGCGGGCACACCTTTTTCGGTAAAGAAATAATGATCGCTGTTAGCAGCCTTGCCTCGTGGATTTATTTTTACCAGGTATTTATATTGGTCATTTATTTTATTCATCAACGCAAATTCATTGGGGAATTCTGTTGCGTTAACCACGGTAATACCTTCATCGCCGGTGCCTGCCAAATCGGTGTTTATAAGAAATCTTATTTGCTTTAATGGTACAATCGGGTTTTCCGTATAATATTTTGATCCAACCAACCCGGCTTCTTCACCTGCAAACAAGATAAACCCTATCGAATATTTTGCCGGATGCGCCGCATAATATTTTGCAAGACTTAATAGGAGTGCATCGCCACTTGCATTATCATTTGCTCCTGGGAAATAAGTATCTTTTCCCATGCCTCCGAGGTGGTCGTAGTGAGCTGTAATGAAAATAAAAGAATCCGGCAGCGACGTACCTCTTACCATTCCGCAAATGTTGGCTGTTTTAAAATCGTTAATAAAATTATTTTCAATATTTACTTTGTACGTGACAGGTATCCCGGAAAATCTTTTCTTGTCTATTTGAATTAATGTATAATCTGCAACCTGTTGTTCAACAGACCATGTAAGTTTATCCTGCAGATTCACAATGATCCTGTTTTCATAATCAATAAAATCAACGCTGTCTTTTTCTTCGAGCTTCCCTTTGCCTTTCGCTCCGCGGCTTTCCGGTCCTACAATAAAATCTACTCCGGGAGTAAGTGTTTGTCCATTTATTTCAACTTCCATTTTGCCGGGGAAAGTGTTGGCGGGATAAATAAAATTTTGAAAATAATTTTTTCCATCTAATGGTTGCACACCGAGGGTCTTAAATTCTGTTGCTAAAAAATCAGCAGCTTTCTTCATTCCATCACTGGTGTAGCCACGTCCCCAGAAATAAGGTGAGGCCAGCGTGTCTACTATTTCCCTGTTAAAGGAAATATCCTGGGACTGGGCAATAATGCTCATCAAAACCAACCCTGCAACAAAAGTTAATTTCATTATTGGTGATTATTATTTGGTAATGATAAATTATTTTTTTGTACCGTCAAAAACCAAAGAGTTAAGATGTATCAGTATATTGCCCGGCGAAAATTTTTTAAATAAAAATTGGGGTGATGACGGATAGGATTGAAATATTGCGGGCAACTCCTGATGATGCACAATTAATCTCTGAGCTTAGCGCAATCACTTTTTTTGACACATTTACAGGAACCTGCACCGATGAAGATATGCGTGGATTTATTGAACAGTATTTTAATAAAGAACAGGTATTGTCTGAATTACAAAATTCGGATGATTTTTACTTTATTGCTTTTGTAGATCACCGTGCTGCAGGTTATATAAGAATAAAAGAGGAGGTGAGCGATGTTGAAATTATTAAGAAACACAAAGCAATAGAATTAAAAAGAATTTATGTGTTAAAGGAATATCACTCAAGAAAGGTTGGCGCTGCACTAATGAACTTTGCGCTGGATTTCGCCGCACAAAAAAATTATGAATTAATTTGGCTGGGTGTTTGGGAACATAACGAAAGAGCGAAAGCGTTTTATAAAAAATTTGGATTTGAAGATTCAGGCGTCGAACATCCTTTTCCTATAGGCAATACACCACAAACAGATGTTTGGTTTTATAAATATATTAACCGGTAACGTGCAGAATATATTTTTCTCTAAAAAATTCTTCTTCAAATATTTTTTCTATTCCCCAAGTTCGCGGCCTGCAGCCACTTTCGGCAATTTCATTATTAAGGTCGCCTCCTTTTAAACAAATAAGTCCTGTTAATTTTTCAGGCACGTTTACCGGTTTCTTTTTTAGTAAAGGCTCGCTCCAGTACCAAAGGTCTTTTAAAGGAGCTACTGCTCTTGAAATAACAACATCAAATTTTTTATCATGAATATCTTCAGCCCGTGTATGCGAAACCGCTATGTTGGTTAAATCAATTTCTTTAGCAACAGCATCGGGAACTTTTAATTTTTTATTGATGCTATCTACCAAATAAAAATTAACCTCTGGAAAAAGAATGGCCAGTGGAATGCCGGGAAATCCCCCACCGGTGCCTAAATCCATAATGTCATATCCCCGGGGGAAATCAAATTGGGTCGCTATCGATAAAGAATGCAATACGTGATGCAAATAAAAATTATCAACATCTTTGCGTGAAATAACATTTATTTTTTGATTCCATTCTGCATACAAGTCTTTCAATGCAGTCAACTGGTTTATTTGTTTGTCTGTAAAATCGGTGAAATATTTTGTAAGAATTTCCATTGCCATGAATTTCACAAATTAAAACGAATAAAAAATTGTCTCATAAAGGTGAATTTGTTAAGGTAACGCTTAACACTATTTCCAGCTGTTTTTCGGTTTTTTAAAAATAGCAGTAGAAAACCTTAAATAGTAAAAGAACATCCAGATATCCAACAGTAAATACAATGGAAACAAGTCTTTCTCATCAAGCTTTTGAGTAACCTTAAATAAGATGATCCCTTGTATAATGAAGCGAACTCCGAAGGCAATCAGCGCTAGTTTCCAGCTATAAAATAATAGAGATACAATAAACAAAGGATAAAAGAGAAAATGGGATAAAGCATATAAGCCCAATAAAAATTTATGAATTGGCTTATAGTATTTGCTGGTACTATAATGCCTGTTTTTTTGTTTGATCCATTGCTTCCATGTTTTTGGCGGTTCAGATAAGGTAAATGCATCCTTGTCAATTACGATCGCAGTGTTGTTTTTAGTAGCGGCTTTATTTATAAAAAGATCATCATCACCCCCGGGAACATGATTGTGAGAAGAGAATCCCTTATGCCTGAAAAATACAGATTTTTTATAACTCAAATTTCTTCCAACACCCATGTACGTTAGCCCGGCACACGAGTAAGAGAGATATTGCAAAGCTGTATGTAATGTTTCCCACCTCACCAACTTATTAAAAAATCCTTTCTTTTTATGTAATGCACCGTATCCCAAAACTATTTCCGTTCCGTTGGTAAAACCTTCCTGCATTTTCTCAAGCCAGAATTCACTTGCCGGAACACAGTCAGCATCTGTAAGAAGCACAATTTCATATTTAGCAGTTTTGATTCCAATACTAAGCGGATATTTTTTACCGGGAATGAATCTTGCTTCCTGCGTTAGTTCAATTAAATGTAATTGTTTGTGCGTTCTTTGATATTCTTCCAAAACATATTTGCTCTCATCGAAGGAATTGTCATTTACTACAATAACTTCATGGGTAGTTCGATATTGTTGTATCAGCACACCCGGAAGATTTTTTACAATGTTACCTGCTTCATCGCGTGAGCAAATGATCACAGACACCGGGTGTGTTTGGGAGGTTAATTTCGACGATGACTTATAAAAGGCCAATCGGGTAAAGAAGAAAAGATAATAAAATACCTGTATAAGCGTAATAAGGCAGAACGCCAGGAAGACAATATTTT
This sequence comes from uncultured Chitinophagaceae bacterium, assembly GCA_963792025.1. Classification (GTDB taxonomy): domain Bacteria; phylum Bacteroidota; class Bacteroidia; order Chitinophagales; family Chitinophagaceae; genus Ginsengibacter. Next base: position 401,416 of record CAWBUS010000004.1, read on the forward strand.
CCCAAGTGCGCAAGAAGTCAGCTAGTTTCATCGTTTGCAAACATAATCACCTTCTGGCTACGTACAAAATATCTGTTTCGATTCAACAACCTTAATCAAATACTTATTTTTTCAAAACTATATTTGCTTTTTCTGCATTAAAATGGAAAAGCTACATGGCCGCATTGCAATTTGAACTTCAACAGACTGACAAACAATCTAAGGCAAGGACCGGAAAAATAACTACTGACCACGGTGAAATTTGCACACCCATTTTTATGCCCGTGGGTACTGTTGGCAGCGTGAAGGCCGTAACGCAGCAACAATTGATAGAAAACGTAAAAGCTCAAATCATTTTAGGCAATACTTATCATTTGTACCTGCGGCCCGGACCTGAAGTTTTAGAAGCTGCGGGCGGGTTGCACAAATTTATGAACTGGAACAAACCTATACTTACTGATAGCGGTGGTTACCAGGTCTTTTCGCTTAGTGGTACCCGTAAGCTAACAGAAGAGGGAACGATTTTTCAAAGTCATATTGACGGAAGCAAGCATTTATTTTCACCTGAAATTGTAATGGACATTCAAAGAGTGATTGGCGGTGATATAATTATGGCTTTCGATGAATGTCCTCCCGGCGGAAGTGAATATGACTATGCTAAAACTTCAATGGAATTAACACATCGCTGGCTTGATAGGTGTTTTAGCCGGTTTAATACTACCGATAACAAATACGGTTATACGCAGAATCTATTCCCGATTGTACAGGGTGGCGTGCATCATGATCTTCGAAAAATATCCTGTGAATACGTTTCTTCAAAAGAAGCAACAGGAAATGCAATTGGGGGATTAAGCGTAGGTGAACCTACCGAAAAAATGTATGAGATATGCGAACTTTGCTGCAATAATCTTTCGGTTACCCGGCCACGTTATTTGATGGGGGTTGGAACACCATGGAATATCCTGGAATGCATTGCTTTAGGCATCGATATGTTTGATTGTGTAATGCCAACCCGCAATGGAAGAAACGCTATGCTTTTTACCAGCAATGGGGTAATTAATATTGATAATAAAAAATGGGAAAAGGATTTTTCCCCCATTGATGATGAAATTGATTGCGAAATAAGTAACTATTACAGCAAAGCTTATTTAAGGCATTTGATTAAGTCGAAAGAAATATTAGGATTACAAATTGCGAGCATTCACAATCTTGCTTTTTACCTGGCTATTGTTGCAAATGCAAGAAATCATATAATGCAGGGTGATTTTGCGACATGGAAAAATGAAATGAGTGCCCAATGGCAGCAACGTTTGTAGAATTTTTCTGGATTTTTATTAAATAACTAGTGAATGTTTAAATGGGATATAATTTATTAAATTTTAACGAAATGGAATTAATCGTGATTTTGTAATAAATTTTTTTATCCCATCTTTGTAAACATCGATAGTAAATATATACTTGAATGCATCTTTTCTAATATCAGTAAAACCTTTGGACATGGCAAAATGGGTAAGTATTTTTTTGGTTATTTTTTTTATTGGCAATGCATCGTACGCACAAAAGAATAAACTTACAATTGAAGGAAGTACGCCTAAATTATATCTTCTGCATATAGTTGAGCCAAAAGAAAATTTTTACAGCATAGGGAGATTATATAATGTTACAGCAAAGGAGTTGGCTTCCTATAATAACCTGCAATTCGAAAACGGACTGAGTGTGGGAGAAACGCTTAAAATTCCACTTACTGAAAATAATTTTTTACAGTCAGGAGGCGCTGGTCGTGGTGAAGCATTGATACCTGTTTATCATTCCGTTCTTCCAAAGGAGGGCCTTTACCGGGTTAGTTTAAATTATAACAAAGTACCGCTTACCAGCATAAAGAAATGGAATCACCTGCAATCCGATGACGTGAGTATTGGTACTCCTTTAATTATTGGATATCTTAAAGTTAGCAAGACCGAATCCTTGTTAGCTGCCAAAGGTGTTAAGACTAATATAGAAATTACTTCGGATGGAAAAACAGAAGCGAAACCCATTCCACCTGCTCCTGTAATAGAAGATAGAATGCCACCAGTTAAAAATCCTGATGTTGTAAAAGATGAATCAAAAGATGTAACTACGGCACAAACGGATGAGCATAAGGTGACTGTTACGACGGTAAATACAAAGAGCACCGTTAATTTTTCCGGTGGATATTTTAAGAAATTGTATGATGACCAGGCAGAAAGAAAATCTCCTGTAAACGAAACGGGGAGCGGCAGTACCTTCAAGTCTACCAGCGGATGGCAGGACGGTAAATATTATTGTTTCAATAATAATGCGCCGCCGGGATCAGTAATTAAAATTACAGATAATGCAAACGGTAAAAGCGTTTATGCCAAGGTGTTAGATGCAATACCTGATATAAAACAAAATTCAGGGCTTGCCATTATTATCAGTAATGCCGCCGCAGAAGAATTAGGTTCGGGCGATAAATTTGATTGTGCTTTGAGTTACGTAAAATAGTGGTAGCGTTAAGCTAATTATTTCTCCATCCCCGGATAAAATCTTCTATCGTCATTTTTTTCTTTCCTTCTAATTGCAGCTCTGTTACGGAAATGTAGCCATCGTTGCAAGCAAATTTTAAAAACGTTTTATTATCTGTAACCAGCTCTCCTGGATTTTCTGTTGTGTTTGAATGCTCTTTTTTAATACTGAATATTTTTAATTTTTTTTTCCGCAAAAATGTAAAAGCGGCAGGGTAAGGGGAAAGCCCACGAACGAGGTTATAAATTTCGTCAACATTTTTTTGCCAGTTTATCTCGCAATTTTCCGTAAATATTTTTGGGGCGTGATGCAGAATCCCATGCGCTGTGTTTGAGACATGAGCTTGAGCTACTTCTTTAAGATTATTATTAACCAGTTCATTTACCGTTTGTAAAATCAGGTCGGCGCCAATCACCATCATTCGATCATGAAGTTGACCGGCATTTTCTTCGTCTCCTATACTAATTTTTTGTTGCAGCAATATATTCCCGGTATCAATTTCATGTTGAAGTTTAAATGTGGTTACCCCGGTTTCTTTTTCGCCGTTTATGATTGCCCAGTTGATGGGAGCCGCTCCGCGATACTGAGGCAATAAAGATCCGTGAAGATTAACAGTACCCAATGGTGGCATGTTCCAAACAGCTTCCGGTAACATACGGAACGCAACAACGACCTGCAGATCTGCATTCAGTGCTTTAAGTTCTTTTAAAAAATCAGGATTTTTTAATTTTTCAGGTTGAAGAATTTTTAAACCTTTTGATAGTGCATATTTTTTTATAGCGCTTTCATTCATTTGCATTCCTCTGCCCGAGGGCTTATCGGGTGCAGTAATTACTGCGACGATATCGTACCCTGCATCAACGAGTCTTTCCAGTGAAGGAACTGCAAATTCAGGGGTTCCCATAAAAATAATCCGGAGACTTTTCATTTTTGATTAGCTCTTAAATGGACTTTTATTTATTGATCGAAGTCTTTGTATAGCAAATATTTCTTTCTAATCTTTTTAAATTTGCCCAAGTCAGGTTCCCAGCTTTTTCTTATTTCATTTTCTGAAATGCCGTCCTTTATTTGTTGCATCAGGATGTCATTTCCCGCTAGCCGGTTGAATCCATTGGCAGATAAAAAAAACTTTTCCTTATCAGGGAATAATTTGTATGCCTGGATGATCCATTTAATTTGAATTTTATTGTTAATTTTTTTAAGAACCTGTTCGGGTGTTCCTGAAAGGTTCCATCCATAACATACTTCCCCGTAATGCTTACTGCTTTTTGCGCCTTCCATTGGGTGCGGTTTAAACGAAAAGAGAGTTTTTGGCAAAGACGGTGCTCCAAATACCTGGAAAGGTTTATCGGTTCCTCTTCCCTCACTTAAAGATGTTCCTTCAAAAAGGCAAGTAGAAGGATACCAATATATAGACTGGATAGAAGGCAGGTTTGGAGAGGGTTTTACGGGTAAGATATACTTACTTTTATGATTGTAATTTAAGCATTTGATTACAAAAAAATGAAATGGCGTATCAACAGATGCTTTAGTTGTTTTAAAGTAGGTATATTTTTTATTTGCTGCATCAGTAAGCCAGTTTTCACCGGCAATCATAAATGCATATTCACCTAACGTCATGCCATAAACGATGGGAACGGGTTGCATACCAACGAAGCTTTTAAATTTTGGATCCAATACCGGGCCATCTACATAAAATCCGTTGGGATTGGGCCGATCCAATATCAGTAGCGGTTTCGAATTTTCAAATGCCGCTTCCAAATAAACTTGCAGGGAAGAAATATAAGTGTAAAACCTTGTGCCAACATCCTGGATATCGAATATCATAATATCCACATCAGCCAAATCTTCTGCGATAGGCTTTTCATGTTTTCCATAAAGGCTTATAACCTTTATGCCGGTTTGTTTATCGATGGTATTTCCAACTTTTTCTCCTGCGTCAGCATTGCCTCTAAAGCCGTGTTCGGGCCCGAAAATCTTTACAACGTTTATTCCTCTTTTTACTAAAGTATCAACAAGGTTGGTATGACGCACCATTGAAGTTTGATTGGCAAAAACAGCCACAGATTTGCCCTTCAGAAGCGGTAAGTAAACGTCCATTCTTTCTGCACCCGGGATAATTCTGTTTTGTGAATAACCATGAAGGAGTAAAATGTTCAGGAAGAGTACAAATATTATTTTTCTTTTCATAGTTCAAATTTCATTAAAAAGTGTTTATACAGAGCGGTTAAATATATTGAGAAAACCGCGATAGGAGTGATAATTTTTTTATAAATTAACTAATACAATACCTGATAATTTTTTGAGCTAAACAATTATTAGTTTCTTCGCAGTTATTTCTGATGAATTTAATAATTAGAAAAAATAATTTTTTTAATATTTCAAATCAAATAATATGAGTAAAGCAAAAAAAGGAGATGTTGTAAAAGTGCATTATAAGGGAACACTCAATTCCGGAGAGCAATTTGATTCAAGTGAAGGACGTGATCCACTGGAGTTTACCGTAGGCGCCGGCCAGATGATTGCTGGTTTTGACCAGGCGATTCCAGGTATGAGTGTTGGTGAAAAGAAGACGATTACTATCGCCCCTAAAGATGCCTATGGAGAAAAAAATGAAGATGCTATAATTGAGTTTCCAAAATCAAATATACCGGCAGATATGAAACTGCAGCCTGGCATGAAGTTACAGTTGCGTAATGAAGCCGGGCATCCCGTACCAGTAGTCGTAAGCGAAGTAAAAGATGACGTTATCATTCTTGACGCAAATCACGAGCTTGCTGGTAAAGAATTAATTTTTGATATAGAGTTGGTGGAAATTGCGGAGTAAAGAACCTAACACCAAAGATTAAACGCGATTTATTTTCCAGGTTTTTATTGAACCCGTTGCATATTGTCCTTCTCCTTTGGGGAAGGGTTGGGATGAGGTATTTTAATATTCCATTTTTCTAAGTGAAGGCGCTTTAAACCAAGTGGCAGCAACTACGAGCAGCGTAATGCTTCCTCCTATTACTACTGAGGAAATAGTGCCAAAAAGCTTTGCAGTAACACCACTTTCAAATTGCCCCAGTTCATTGCTTGAATTTACAAACATTGAGCTTACACTCATTACTCTTCCGCGCATGTTGTCGGGTGTTTTTAATTGTGTAATAGTGCCTCGCACTACCACACTGATGCCGTCGAGCATTCCGCCGATTAAAAGCGCACAAAACGATAAAATGAAAATCTTTGAAAGGCCAAAAATAATTATGCATATACCAAAGCCAGCTACGGCCGATAATAATTTTTTTCCTTGATTTTTCTGCATCGGGAACAGGGTGAGAATTATTACAATTACTATTGATCCCATATCAGCCGCCCCATTTAAAAATCCAAATCCCTCGGGACCAACTTTTAAAATATCACGTGCATAAACAGGAATGAGAGCAACTGCTCCACCAAATAATACGGCAAAAAGGTCTAATGAAAATGCACCCAGCAACTCTTTGGTTTTAAAAACAAATTGCAATCCCTGTTTTACACTTTCCAATGTTCTTACTGCGCCCTGGATATTTGAAGATGGTTTTGGTTTTATTCGTGATAGAAAGAAAATGGACATCATGATGAAGCATGATATCACGATCAATGTGCCTGTTATGCCGGTTCCGGCAATTAGAAATCCTCCGGCCGCATGGCCGGTTACCGATGCGGACAGCCATGTTCCCTGGCTCCATGTGGTTGCATTTTGTAGATGATCCCTTGGAACGATATATGCAATCATGGCTCCAAAAACGGGTCCCGTGAAGGCTCTTATAATACCGGTGCCGAAAATTACGGTATAAATGCAAATGGCAATCCAGTGATTGCTTAAATGATTAGCCGTGAATTTTCCAGAAATAAAAACCAATATCAAGGCAGCAAGTGTATAAAGTATTACTCCTCTTAACAAAAGTTTTTTCTTTTCGCTTTGATCAATTACATGGCCGGCATATAATGCCAAAGAAACTGCCGGAACTACTTCGGATAAACCAATTAAACCTATTGCAAATGGATCGTTAGTTAGTAAATAAATCCACCATCCTACCAATGTTGCCATCATTCGAAGACCCATTATAAATACAAATCTTCCCAGTAGCAGGTTCCTGAATTCGGTTATTCTTACTGATGCAAAGGGGTTATTTTTAAGGGCAGGGTTCATACGTGAGTTTAGGGAAGTTGCAGGTAATGCTGGCCTTCATCATAATCACTATTAAGCGCTTCCAGTACGGCATTCAAATGTTTTTCGTTTCCCAAAAAATCGGCTTCAGATACGTCTATAAATAGTGTGGTGATGTTATGTTGCTTTATATATTGTGTATACGTTTCCTGCAGTGCAAAAAGATATTCCGTTGCAATAGATTGTTCGTAAGACCGGTTGCGTTTCCTGATGTTTTCCTTTAGTTTCGCTACAGGTGCATGTAAATAGATCAACAAGTCAGGTTGTACGAGCTGTGGATTGATAATGTCAAATAATTTCTGATACAACAAAAATTCTTCTTCCGGCAAATTCACTTTTGCAAACAGCAGGCATTTGGTAAATAAATAATCGGATATGGTTACATTCTGAAACATATCTTTTGTTTGCAACAGATCTTTTAACTGCTTGTATCTTTCTGCCATAAAAAATAGTTCCAGGGGAAAGGCATACTGCTGCTGATTTTCATAAAACTTTGGGAGAAACGGATTGTCGGCAAATTCTTCTAAAATTAATCTTGCATTCATACGCTTGCTAAGCAAATGTGCAAGTGTTGTTTTCCCCGCACCAATGTTTCCTTCAATAGTAATGAAGTTGTATTTCATGTGTAATTCATCAATCTTAAAAGAGAGCTAAATGACTCCCCTTTTAAGAATGTTTTATGAATATTTTGAAAATCAAAAATAACAACTGAAACACTAAATATTAGAAATGAATTTGTGAATACTTACAACAGATGTTAATAAATATTTTTAATATTTTTTATTTATTTATACAGTACTAAGGGAGACGATAAAAATCTTTGCAATATATTCCCGGAAAACAATTTTTTACTTTTATGATTTCTCCAATAGATTTGCGTTCTTTCAACAAACCTTTACATGAAGCGATATAATCAGTTCCGGGCGATGTTTGCAATAACAAAAGCCAGTCTGCGTGCTATTTTCAGAAGCCCATCTGCAGTAATTTTTGGATTTGCTTTTCCTTTAATTTTTATTCTTGTATTCGGTTTTATTGGCGACAATGGCGGGAGGCAAACTTTTAAAGTAGCTATTGAAGCAAATGCTGATACTGCCAACGCATTATACAAAGCATTGGTAAACACCCAGGGAGTAACTATTGTAAGATATAATGATAAAGACTCATTGACGGACGATATGGTAAAAGGTAAACTGGCCGGAATCATAAATATTCAAAAAAATGTTTCCGGAAATCCTCCTTATAATTTTATACTTAAAACATTTAATTCAAGCGATGATAAATGGCCCCAGTTTAAAACACTTGTAGAGAGCATTATCAATAACCTGAGTAATCATATTTACAAAGACAGACCCGCTTATGCCAATTTTGATTTTGATCCAACGAGGGATCGAACAGTGGTAAGACAATACAGAACGATTGACTTTATTCTTCCCGGCCAGCTTGGGTTTTCTTTACTTGCCTCCGGTGTTTTTGGTGTGGCATTTATGTTTTTTAATTTGAGAAATACTTTAGTGTTAAAAAGATTTTTTGCAACTCCAATCAGCAAGACTTACATCGTACTAGGTGAAATGTTCAGTCGCGTTATATTCCAATTACTCACGGCCGTTGTAATTATTCTTTTGGGTTATTATGCCTTCCATTTCACTTTAGTTCATGGCTTTAAAACATTTTTTGACATGATGGTGCTTAGTTTTATAGGACTTGTTGTGTTTATGGGATTCGGGTTTATCGTGAGCGGCCTTGCAAAAAATGATAGTACCATTCCGCCTTTTGCGAATCTTATTACGCTGCCCCAATTTTTAATAGGTGGAACATTTTTTTCAATTAGTGTGTTCCCCGTATGGTTACAATGGGTTGCCAGGATAATGCCACTGACTCACCTTAATACAGCGCTTAGGGAAGTTGCTTTTGAAGGCAAAGGCCTTTGGGACGTAAGGTGGGAGATTGGTATACTCCTGCTTTGGGGCATCATAACTTACGCGGTTGCAGTAAAAGTGTTTAAATGGGAATAAATATCTACTAACCGAATGCGAAAGACAAAATTCTTTCTTATTGGAATATGTATCCTTATTGGATTCCTTTGGGTAATTACTCTTTTTCTTCCGTCAAAAATTACGATTTCCAGGTGGATTAACATCGATGCGAATCAAAGTGCAGTAGCCGAACAGATAAATGATTTTAACAACTGGAAAAACTGGTACCCGGCGTTTCAAAACCAAAATATCAATGTTGATCTATCGCAAAAAAATGATACGCCTTCTGTTACTCTTACCAATGAAAATGGGAAAAAGATAGTCATGGTATTATCAAAGTCTTCACTGCAAAATATAAATATCCGGTTGCTCGGGGATGATCGAAATTCAAAAACATACCGGTTTATTTTGGTACCTAACAATAAAGGACAAACGCAACTTACCTGGAATGTAGATGTTGAATTGGGATGGCATCCGTGGAAAAAGTTGGGAGGTATTTTTCTTGATAAAATTATAGGACCTCAATACGAAGTGGCCTTGGACAATCTAAAAAAGGCGGCAGAAAAAGAGGTTCATTAATCTTTTTTCACTATTGATTGCAGGAAGCTTTCTACCGTGCTATAAACTTTTCTCAATTCTTTTTTAGTGATACAATAAGGGGGCATTATATAAATTGTATTTCCCAATGCCCGCAGGTAAACACTCGTTATTCATGCAGTGGTCGGTAAATGAGAGTACCTATATTATGCAGATAGTTATCCTGGTCATTTGTAACAATCTCGAATGCGCAAATAGTTCCTAAATGGCGTAAATTTTTAATAATATTTTTTTCTTCAAACGACCGGATTTCTTTTAAGAAATCCTTTTGCCGATTTACAATTTCTTCAATTTCTTCCAGGCACTTTTTCTTTTGAAGCAGGTTAAGGCTTGCCAGTGCAGCAGTACAGGCGAGTGGGTTTGCAGTAAATGAATGTCCGTGAAAGAATGTTTTCGTTTTATCATCACTTACAAATGCATCATAAATATTTTGCGTGCAGGCTGTAATTCCCATTGCCATGGTCCCACCGGTAAGCGCTTTGCTTAAGCAAATGATATCAGCTTTCTCTTGCATATAATTGCCGGCAAAAGAACTTCCGGTTCTGTAAAAGCCTGTAAGCACTTCATCCGCAATGCAAATGATATTTTCTTTTTTCATAAAAGATAAAAGTTCATCTAAACGACTTGCTTCATACATCCTCATTCCGCCGGCGCCTTGCAATAAAGGTTCATAGATCAAACAGGCTATTTCATTTTTATACTTTTCAATTTCCTGCTGCAGTTCTTGCATGTTCTTACTCATCGGGCGTATCAATAAAAATTACTTCAAATAATTTGTCCCTGAAAGCCAGAGTAAATGTTCCTCTTTCGCTAATACTCATGGCACCAAAAGTGTCGCCGTGGTATGAATGATGAAATGCAAGGATTTTATTTCTGTTTCCTTCGCCTTTATTCATCCAGTATTGAAGCGACATTTTTATGGCCACTTCTGTTGCTGTTGATCCGTTATCACTATAAAATATTTTTGAAAAATTACCCGGTAAAATATTTCAGGATTTTTTCCGCAAGACTTAACCGCGGGGCTCGTGAGTAAATCCTGCAAATATTACCTGTTCTAATTTCGTCGCTTGTTTGTGTAGTTTTTTTGCAATGTATTTGTTGCCATGCCCGTGAATGGTTACCCACCAACTACTTATTGCGTCGATGTATGTATTACCATTCTCATCGTACAACAATGTTTTTTTTCCTTTTACAATTGGAATAGAAAGCGGGACGATTTTTTTGATGCGTGTATGGATGCCATATCAAATCAAAATCTTTTTCAGTCAAATTCATCTTAATAAGTTTGTCGTTGATTCAAAGTTAGTCAATCGGAGATTTCCCGATTTTGAATAAAAAATTAATGGGATGCAACGATATTCAAATGCTTGTTGTCAACATGCTGTAATACGTATATGGATTATAAAAAGCTGGTAGCAGATTGTATCAAGTGCATTCCGGATGCACAAAGGCAATTGTATGAACATTTTGCTCCCTGCAATGCTGGGTATTTGTTTCCGGTATACCAAGAGTATTGCAGATGCCGAAGATGTTTTACAGGATGGTTTTATAAAAGTGTTTAAACATTTGCACAGTTATAAATTTGAAGGGGAGCTGGGTGGGTGGATAAGAAAAATTATGGTGAATACCGCGTTAAATTTTTTAAAAACCAGCAAGAAATATCAATACGATCTTTCATTCAGCGAAATGCCCTTGCATCCGGTGTCTACAAATGATCCTGTAGTTGAGTTGCAAACAAAAGAATTATCTGAATTGATACGTCAGTTACCCACCGGCTTTCAAACGATTTTTAATCTTCATGCAATAGAAGGATATTCTCACGTAGAAATTGCGTCTATGCTTGGTATTAGTGATGGTACATCAAGATCGCAATATTCGCGTGCAAGAGCTTTATTGATTGATTGGATTGAAAAGTTTTCATTAAAAGAACAACCAGAGAGATATGGAAGAAAATAAATTTGAGAAACAGGTTCAACAGAAAATGGATGAATTACGGATTCAGCCTTCTGATGCTGTTTGGAAAAAAATTGAATCTGCAGATTGAAAAAAAGAAAAGCCGCAGAAGGGGGTTGATTATTTTATTCTTATGCATGGGTGTTCTCTTATCAGGAGGTTATTGGCTATGGAATGCGGGACAACAAAAGAAATTGGAGAACACTAATTCTGAAAAAAGCATATTGGAAAAAAACACCAATTCGTCTCCAAAAATAAAAGAGAGCAAAATTGTTCAACGACAAATTAACCCAACTTCCGAATCAGAAAATAAAAAAAATAATGATATCGCAAAAGATGAAGAAAAAGGAAAGGCAAAGCAGAATAGATCATTTAATAATTCAAAGGCAAATCATCCATTCAATACCGATCATAAAAATGCAATGACATTTTCAGGAAAGAAAAAAATAAAAAGTGAATTGCCTGGCAAAACTGGAATGGAAATATCGCCCGCAGAATCCTTGCAAGATCCAATTGCAAATGAAAATGCAATAATCGATTCCACTAACACAAATGATAAAAGGATAAATGTTGACTCCTTATCAACGCCGGTTGTTTTTGATGCAATTACGAAACAGAAAGACACATCAAATCGCCCGCAAGCTGTCGGTACAACTGTTAAACATTCCAATAAAAATAGATGGAAATTTGGGCTGTTATTTGTTGCGGGAGTTTCGGGTGCGGGTAAAGATCTTTTGTCACTTAACTATCCTGCTGTTAATTATAATCCCGGCAACCTGAATTCAGTTGGACAGCAGCAACAAGGATTTTCATCTTCAGCAACAAAGGTCGGCTTTGGTTTTATGGCAGGTGTCTCAGCCGAAAAAAATATTTCTAAAAAGATAGAGTTCGCATCAGGAATAAATTTCAAATCCTTTAGTACATCTATTAAATTATATGATTCAGCAGGTACTTATTATGCACGAACTACTTCCAATAAATACGTCAATCATTTTAATTTCATTGAAGTTCCCTTGTTATTAAAATTCCAGGTTGGACACGGAAAGCATCTGCCGTTATCATGGCAGGTAGGTATTTCAATTTCAGAATTAATAAGCAGCAATGCGCTACAGCTTAATTCATCAACCGGGTATTATTATAAAGAGAATTCTTTGTTCAATAAAACCCAAACTGGATTTAATACTGCATTTTTTCTGACTTTATTTTCAAAACAGAAAAATTCGGTTTTGATAGGCCCTTACTTCTATTATGATGCAACTCAAATTGCCAATGAGGGATTATACTACAAAAAACATTTTGCATTTACAGGGTTACATACTGAAATAATTTTTGGTAAATAAATTTTTGAATGCAACGCTTTTTATAGGTGCGTGGTCAACATGTTAAAATCTTTCGCCATGAAAAAATATTTATCCATTACTGATACATCTTTTTGTTGTTTACTAATCGCAATTTTTTTTGGCAGTTGTGTGAAAGATACCTGCAAGCATACTTATTCTTATACACTTTACCTGCCCGTTTATAAAACAACTGCCGAAGTAAGAGCAAACATTAAAAGTAATCCTGCAAAGGATATTCAACAACCCGGAAAAATTGTTTTGCTTGGTAACTATATTTTTTTAAACGAGGTTGACAGAGGCATCCATATTATTGATAACAGTAATCCTTCTTCTCCGAAAAATATTGCATTTATAGATATTCCGGGAAATGAAGATTTAGCCGTAAAGGGTAATACGCTATATGCGGACTTATATACTGACCTTGTGACATTGGATATAACGGACCCTTTATACGTAGTTGTAAAAAAATATAATGAAGGAGTTTTCCCAAATAGGCTTTACAGTAATGGATTTTATCCGGATTCATCAAAAGTAATTGTTGATTGGACCAAAAGAGATACAACAGTTACGCAGGATTGTGGTTTTAGTGGAATATTTTATAATGTGCCAGATGTTTTTCTGAGTGCTTCTGCAGCACAGAGTTCTAAAAATAGTCCCCCTTCTTCAATTGGCCAGGGCGGTTCAATGGCGAGGTTTGCGTTGGTGGGAAATTACTTATATACAGTAGGTAATTCAGATTTAAGTGTTTTCAATATTGCCAACAGCAACGATCCCTTGTTTTCGAATAAAATACAGATCGATTGGCAGGTGGAAACTATTTATCCTTTTAAAAACTATTTATTTGTGGGCGCCAATAATGGTATGTATATATATGATATTAATGCTTCTCCTTCGAACCCGGCAAAGGCTGGCGAATTTACACATGTACGTTCCTGCGATCCTGTAATTGCTGATGACAACTATGCCTATGTAACCCTACATTCGGGAACTACGTGCCTTGGTTATAACAATGAACTTGATGTGATAAAATTGAATAATTTAACGGATGCTGAATTGGTAAAAACATATAATCTAACCGGACCGCTTGGCTTATCGAAAGATGGCAGCCTTTTATTTATTTGTGATGGAACAGACGGCCTTAAAATTTATAACGCTACTAACGTGCTGAACTTGCAGTTAATAAAGCAATTTCCAGGATTGGAAACTTTTGACGTTATCGCATGGAATAAGATTGCTATTGTGGTAGCGAAAGACGGGTTATATCAATATAGTTATTCCGATGCAAATAATATTCACCTGGTAAGTAAACTAAGTATAGCAAACTAACACATAGTATTATGCGAAATAAATCACTTTTACTTTTCCTACTAACAATGTTGATAGGCTTCCGGGGAAAAGCCCAGGACAAAAAAATAAAATTTCGTTCAATTAATTCAGTTGGGTTTGTAATTGGTGAACACGGCAGTGATATAATGTTACAAACCGTAAATGGGATAGCCTATAAAAATTTTTATTCGGGAATTGGCTTTGGAATAGATTACTATAATTTTAATTCGTACCCTTTGTTTTTTGATCAACGGATTTATTTTGGAAAAAGGAAAATGGGATTTATTTATGGAGATTTGGGTTATAATATAAGCGGAAAAAGCAAACCCGGTAAAGAAGTGTATTACTATAATGGGTATCGCTTTTACGGTGGTGTATTTACTGATTTTGGAATCGGGTATAAAATGAAATTCTCAAAAAAATCATTTTTTACACTAAGTTCCGGCTTTAGTTATAAAGAAATAAGTAATAAAGTAGCCATTAATGTTCCATGTGCCTCCGCCGGAGTTTGCCCGGTAGATTATCAAACTTACAAATACGGAAATGGAAGGGTCGTACTAAAAGCCGGTGTCGATTTTTGATCACAATTTGATTTCATTCACGAGAGAGAAATTTCAAATTTCTTTTTATTCCCACATATTTTGCTCTTTTTAGCGGTGAGTGCTTAAAGATTATTTTGAAAGTTTCTTCAGTGATCTCTTCCCAATCATTTTCGGTAAAGTTTAATATCTCACGCAAAGGAGTAAACGCAGTTTCGGTGGTGGGAGTTGAAAAGCGGTTCCATGGACAAACGTCCTGGCAGATGTCGCAACCGAACAGGTTGTTTTCGAATTTTTCTTTCATCTCACCGGGAATTAACATGTCTTTTAATTCGATAGTAAAATACGAGATGCATTTACTGCCATCGATAACTTTATCTGGCAGTATTGCATCTGTGGGACAGTTATCAATACACTTGGTACAAGTGCCACAATAATCTTTTATAAAGGGGCTGTCGGGTTCCAGATCTAAATCGGTTATTAATGTAGCTATAAAAAAAAATGAACCATTTGTTTTTGTAATCAGGTTTCCATTTTTACCAACCCAGCCAAGCCCGCTTTTTTGCGCCCAGGTTCTTTCGAGAACAGGTGCACTATCAGTAAACCCTCTGCCATGAACATCGCCTATATTATCTTTGAGCAGTCGTAAAAACGTATTCAATTTTTCTTTAATTACTTCATGGTAATCTTTTCCATAAGCATATTTTGAAACCTGTGGAGCTTGTTTATTTTGTTTTTGGGTCGGGAAATAATTAAGCAGTAAGGTGATTACCGATTTTGCTCCGGGAACTAATTTTGTGGGATCAATTCTAAGGTCAAAATAATTATTCATGTATGTCATTGTGCCGTGGAATCCTTTATTTAACCAGCTTTCAAGCCTTCTGGCATCTTCGTCTAATTTTCCTGCTTTGGCAATTCCGCAATAGTCGAAGCCCGACTGTGTCGCCAACTGTTTTACTATTTGAGTCGATTTTTTTTTCTCTAACATCCACTTATTTTTTTATTTCAAAAAAATAAATATATTCACAATACGTTTTTAATTACAACCAAAACTACCAATATGCTTACCAAACGAGATTTTTTCATTTTACTGGTTTTTTCATTTTTTCAAAATCATTTATTTGCACAGGACAAATTAAATGTAAAATTCGGCAAAGTATCCGTAGCTGACTTCGATGTAAAGTCGCCACTTATTGATTCAAGCACTAACGCTGTTGTTATTGCCGATGTAGGCACATCGCAGTTTGTGGCAAATACAAGCGATCTCACCTTTTCGCTGATGTTTACTGAGAAGAAAAGAATTAAGGTTATAAATAAAAATGGATTCGATGCCGCTACAATAATTATCCCTCTATTTGTACAAGACAGCAAGTCTGAAAAATTAGAACAACTAAAAGCTTCAACGTATAATATAGAAAATGGACAGGTGATTGAAACCAAAATAGATAAGGCATCTGTTTTTACTGAAAATCACAGCAAAAACTGGATTTATAAAAAGTTTACTTTCCCTGCGCTTAAAGAAGGTAGTATTATTGAATATTCATACCAGATCAAGTCTGATTTCTTTTTCAATCTTCAACCGTGGACTTTCCAGGGCGATTACCCGGTATTGTGGAGTCAATATGAAGCAGCTATTCCGGAATTTTTTAAATTCGTAATTCTTTCCCAGGGTTATCAACCTCTGTTCATAAACAAGAACGAACAATCAATGCAAAGTTTT
Source organism: uncultured Chitinophagaceae bacterium (assembly GCA_963792025.1). Lineage (GTDB taxonomy): Bacteria > Bacteroidota > Bacteroidia > Chitinophagales > Chitinophagaceae > Ginsengibacter. Next base: position 417,561 of record CAWBUS010000004.1, read on the forward strand.
TCTTTTGTGGAACATGCGGATGCGGGTTCCGAATTTGTAAATGACCAGGGACAATCTTCCAGGACAAATAATTTTAAGGTAGATGGAGCAGTTGATAACCATACCTGGGTGATGAAAGATGTGCCTGCATTAAAGGAAGAAGCGTATACAACTACCCTCAGTAATGCCATTGCCAAAATCGAATTTCAATTAAACCAGGTTGCCTATCCTAATTATATTCCCCGAAACTACATGAACACCTGGGAGAAAGTAGCAAGCGATCTTATGGATGAGGATCAGTTTGGTGGTGCTATTAACAGACCTAACAACTGGCTCGATAAAGATATTAACGACATAGTAAATGGGGCAAAAAATAACGAGGAAAAAGCACAAAGGACATTTGAATTTGTAAGGGACAATTTTTCGTGCAATGAAATTAACAGGATGTTTATCACCACCAGTCTAAAAGATGTATTTAAGAATAAAACCGGCTCCGTTGCAGATATTAATATGTTATTAATAGCAATGTTGAAGAACCAGGGAATAGAGTCCCACCCTGTTATTCTTGCAACCAGGGATCATGGCTATACTCATGAATTATATCCGCTGATGGACAGGTATAATTATATTATTGCACAAGTCGTTATTGACAATAAAATATTTTATCTCGATGCCACTATACCAAAACTTGGGTTTGGCATTCTTCCACCGAAAGTATATAATGGCCAGGCACGGGTTATTACAAAAAATTTAGCCTTGCCCGTATATTTTGTTGCAGATTCAATTAAGGAATCTAATTTTTCAAGTGTGTTTTTAACAAACCTCGATAATGGCACTTTTGCGGGTTCTGTCAATCATGATTTTGGAACGTATGAATCTGTCCGCATCAGGCAGCAACTCTCAAAAATGTCTCTTGATGAGTACAGAAAAAATTTAGAGAAGGAATTGCCGGATGGTATTGTAATAGATAGTGTGAAAATGGATTCTTTAAAGTTATTGAATGACCCTGTATCTGAAAAGCTTGATATAACATTTAAGTCCTTTGGTGATGACGATGTTGTTTATTTCAGTCCTATGCTGGATGAAGTGATCAAAAAAAATCCATTTGCCGCAGCAGAAAGATATTACCCGGTGGAAATGCCTTACACTATCAATAACGTGTATACGCTGAATATGGAAATACCCAAGGGCTTCCAGGTGGAGGAACTTCCCAAATCAGTTCGGTTTAGTCTAAACAATGAGGATGGGATGTTTGAATATTTAATTTCGGCTGACAAAGAATATGTGCAGATGAGGTGTAAGTTGATGTTGAACAGGGCAAATTTTATGAATGAAGATTATCAATACCTGAGGGAATTGTATGCATCAATTGTAAAAAAAGAATCAGAACAAATTGTATTTAAGAAAGTGAAATAAATATGAAAATCGTTATCCTGTTTTTTTCATTAATAATATCAGGCGTTGCAAAAGCGCAGGAATATAATTCGTTGCTTATTCCTGATAGTTTGTTAAAGGGGGCTGATGTGGTGAACCGGGACGAGGAATATATCTTAACTATAAAATCTCCTTTAAAATATACACTTTACGAAAGGCATGTCTATACTATTTTAAATGCTGAAGCCAACGAATATGCCGGTTATGAAACCTCTTACGATAAGTTTTGCAACATCAATTTTGTAACTGGTAAGATGTTTAATTTATTAGGAAAAGAAATTAAGCATACGAAGAAAAGCGAGTGGACAGACAATAGTGTTTACGATGGATTTAGTTTGCTATCAGATGCAAGGTATAAAAAGAACGAGTTTTATTCCTCTGATTATCCTTATACGATAGCGTATGAAGAAGAGGATGATTACGATGGTACACAATTCTTTCCGAAATGGATGCCACAGCAAAGTCCCTTAATGTCAGTTCAGAATAGTAAGTTCACAATTATTGCTCCGGCGGACTATGTTTTAAGATATAAAAAGGAAAATTTTAGCGGAGAACCGTTAGTTACCCAAAAAGGCGATGTAAAGACGTATACCTGGGAGATTAAAAATATCAGGGCAAAAAAGAATGAAGTAGCATCCCCTCCGTTATCCGAGGTTACACCGGTTATTTATTTTGCTCCATCCAAATTTGAAGTGCAGGGCTATAGCGGCGATATGTCTACATGGAAAGGGTATGGTGATTTTATGTATCAACTCATTAAAGGCAGAGATGTGTTACCCGAAGAAATTAAAACTAAAGTACATGAACTAACGGATAATATTAGGAGTGATACGGCGAAAATATTTGCATTGTATAAATTTCTTCAACAGAATACAAGGTATATCAGTATTCAATTAGGTATTGGTGGTTGGCAGCCCTTTGAAGCATCGTACGTAGCAGAAAAAAAATATGGCGATTGTAAAGCGCTTTCAAATTATATGATTGCTTTGTTGAAGGAGGCCGGCATTACCGGAAAATATGTTGAGATTTATGGCGGCAGTTCTCCGCCTCCATTTGTTGAGGATTTCTCTTTCTCACAATTCAATCATGTTATTGTGTGTGTACCGCTGCGAAAGGATACGATATGGCTTGAATGTACGAGTCAAACAGTTTCTCCCGGTTACATGGGGAGTTTTACAGGAAATAGAAAGGCGCTGCTTATTGATGAAACCGGTGGACACGTTGTACATACACCCGCCTACAATATTGATGATAATGTAAGGTTAAGGAAAGTGACGGCAACTGCAGATGAACAGGGAAATCTTAAAGCAGAAATCTACAATAGGTACACCGGTCTGCAACAAACCTTTCCACATGCGCTTATGTATGATGCATCAAAAACAGACAGAGACAGGTATTTGAATCAAATGTTTAACCTCCCTACTTATGAGGTTACTGGCAGTGATTATAAAGAACATAAGGGAATTATCCCGTCGGTTGATGAACACCTGCAGATTCAATTAAATAATTTTGCAATCGTAACCGGGAAGCGATTATTTATTGCGCCGAATATATTTGGAGCAGAATCCGAAAAACTTTTGCCTGATAACTCCAGGCAATATGATTATGTTATCCGGGACACATATAGGGATATCGATTCGGTCGAAATAAGAATTCCCGGTGGTTACAAGCCCGAGAGTGTTCCCAAAGACATTTCGCTCGAAACTATATTTGGCAAATATAGTTCCACGTTAAAAATATCAGATAATAAGATCATTTACCACAGGCTTATGGAGCGTTACAGCGGGCGCTTTGCTGCTAAAAAATTTAATGAGTTGGTAAGCTTTTACGAGCAATGTTATAACGCAGATAGAAAACAAGTAGTGTTAGTTAAGAATGAAGAATAGGATCGAAATCTTCCCAAATCAGATTGAAGCTTGTTAATTCTTTACAATGCATTTCTTGATTATCAAAAATCCGAAGCATAATTTATTACTCTTGCACTTCTTTATCCACTATTGATTTTAACTCTTTATAAATTTTCCCGCGACCTTTATTTTTAAGATTAAAAACAAAAAGAAAACCAGCATATTGTCTTTCATTGTTAACCCATGGAAAACTGCCAAATAAGCCAGGGCTTGTAACTGCATTTGATCTGTCGATTGCATCATCCATAACCCATTCTCCAAGACCATATCCCCAGTTGCCGGCTTCTGCAGGAGAATAAGCAACTTTTGTATCTTTTACATAATTTCTTTGCATTTTTACTATGGATTCCTTTGATAGAATTTGTTTCCCTTTGTAATATCCGTTTTGCAATATCATCTGGAGAAAATGAATGTAGTCTTCCGGCGTGCTGTATGCTCCCCCGGCTGCCAGGGGAATGTTGCCGTTTCCAAAATCAGTATTTTTCATATCGCATGGTATCGCGATCCTTTCCTTAAATAGTGTTTTAAAATCTTTGCCACTTATTTTTTCTATAACGGCAGCGGCTATCTGTAAACCAATACTGCTGTAATGAAATACTTTTCCCGGTTGTCCTTCCATTGGTTGCACGGCAATTTTTTCCATTGTTTCGTCCATCGACGAAGCCCGGTTAATTAATTCCCGGGATTCTTTAAGATTACCACCGTTAATTGCGGTCGTGTGCGATAGGCATTGCCAGATCGTTATATTTCCTTTTTGATGAGTGCTCATTACCGGTAAAAACTTTCCAATAGTATCATTGAGGTTTAATTTGCCCTCATCAACAAAAATCATTACTAATGCTGCACTTAGCCATTTGCTGCAACTGGCGATGGCTGTCTTTGTCGTAAAATCGTAATCTTTTAAAACTTGTTCAGGATCTTTGCCTTGTCTTTTCGCAATAAATTTCCCAACCATTTTTTGCTTAGGGGAAAGATCATTTTCGGCTTTTTCATAAATAATTTTCCCATCTTTTAAAATAACCAGCACGGCCCTTCCTCCCAATTGATTAAGATTGTCTTTCAGCCAATTATCTACGCCGGCAAAATTATATTGCTGGGCAAATGAAAACTGAAATAATAACAGGAAAGAGCCAATAAGACTGCATTTGCGGCAGAACTTATTAAGATTATGAGACAATATAACTTTCATTTTTGTTGGATTAATATTTGCGGCTCTGGTTTAAATTTAAATAAAGAATTGTAATATGAATCCAAACAATTTAACTATAAAATCGCAGGAGATTTTTCAGAAGGCGCAGCAGTTGGCCTTCAATGAAAAGAATCCAAATATTGAAACGGAGCATTTGCTAAAAGCATTGCTTACGGATGAAGACAGTCCTGTTGAATATCTACTTAAAAAAAATAATATCAACGTAAATTTTGTTGAAAGCAAAGTTGATGAGAGTTTGCGCAAGCTGCCAAAAATTAGTGACGGCGAACCGGCGCAGGTCATAAGCAGAGATTTAAACAACGTGTTACTGCGTGCTTCCAATACGCTAAAAACATTTAAAGATGAGTTTGTAAGTGTAGAACATCTGTTGCTGGCAATAGTTCAGGGCAATGATAACGCAGCTAAGATTTTAAAAGACGCTGGCCTAACGGAAAAGAGTTTAACGGCCGCTATTAAAGAATTGAAAAAGGGATCAACCGTATCGTCCCAAACATCGGAAACGCAATTTAATGCCTTAAACAGGTATGCCAAAAATCTAAATGAATTAGCCAGGAGTAATAAACTTGATCCTGTTATTGGGAGAGATGAAGAGATAAGAAGAACGTTACATATACTTTCCAGAAGAACAAAGAATAATCCCATATTGGTTGGCGAGCCCGGCGTTGGTAAAACGGCTATTGCAGAAGGTTTAGCTCACCGTATTGTTAATGGCGATGTTCCTGAAAATTTAAAATCGAAAATAATTTTTGCTCTGGATATGGGGCTGTTAATTGCTGGGGCCAAGTATAAAGGAGAATTTGAAGAAAGATTGAAATCTGTAATTAAAGAAGTAGGGGATAGCAATGGAGAGATCGTTTTGTTTATTGATGAAATTCATACGTTAGTAGGTGCCGGAGCAGGCGAAGGCGCTATGGATGCAGCCAATATTTTGAAGCCCGCATTAGCTCGCGGAGAATTAAGAGCTATTGGTGCAACTACGTTAAATGAGTATCAGAAATTCTTTGAAAAGGATAAAGCACTTGAAAGGAGATTTCAAAAAGTATTGGTTGATGAACCAAGTGTAGAAGATGCTATTTCAATATTACGAGGAATAAAAGATAAATATGAAACCCATCACCATGTACGGATAAAAGATGAAGCGATCATTGCTGCGGTAGAATTGTCTCATCGTTATATTACCGATCGTTTTTTACCAGATAAAGCCATAGACCTGATAGATGAGAGTGCTGCTAAATTAAGGCTGGAGATGAATTCCATGCCGGAAGAACTGGATAAACTCGAAAGAGCAATAAGGCAACTTGAGATAGAACGAGAGGCAATTAAGAGAGAAAAAGATGCAGCCAAATTGAAAGAACTTAATACGGAAATTTCCAATCTGTCTGTTCAGCGTGATACGTTCAAAGCTAAATGGCAACAGGAGAAAGAGATCGTAGAAAAAGTTCAAAATGCCAAAGCAGAAATAGAACGGCTTAAAATGGCTGCCGAAAAAGCGGAGCGTGAAGGCGATTATGGAAAGGTAGCAGAGATAAGGTATGGCAAATTGCAAGACCAGGAAAAAGTAATAGCAGATTATACTGCTCAGCTTGATGAAATAAGTGAAAAAAGATTATTAAAAGAAGAAGTAGATGCGGAAGATATTGCAGAAAGTGTGGCAAAGGCTACCGGAATACCTGTAAGCAAAATGATGCAGAGTGAAAAGGACAAGTTATTGAATCTCGAAGATGAATTGCACAAAAGAGTAATTGGGCAGGATGAAGCGATAGAAGCCGTGGCAGATGCAATACGCAGGAGCAGCGCTGGTTTGCATGATCCTAAAAAACCGTTGGGCTCTTTTATATTTCTTGGAACAACAGGAGTGGGTAAAACTGAATTAGCAAAGGCGTTAGCTGAATATCTTTTTGATGATGATAGTATGATGACGCGTATTGACATGAGTGAATACCAGGAAAAACATTCTGTTAGCAGGTTAGTGGGTGCTCCTCCGGGATATGTTGGTTATGATGAAGGAGGGCAGCTAACTGAAGCGGTTAGGCGCAAACCTTACAGCGTAATATTGCTGGATGAAATTGAAAAAGCCCATCCGGATGTATTTAATATTTTATTGCAGGTATTAGATGATGGAAGACTTACAGATAATAAAGGAAGAGTGGTGAATTTTAAAAATACCATCATCATAATGACAAGCAATATGGGTAGTCACATCATACAAGCTAATTTCGATAATGTAACTGAAGAGAATAAAGAAAAAGTAGTCGAAGAAACCCGGCGGGAAGTGTTGGAATTATTGAGGCAAACCATCCGACCTGAATTTTTAAACCGGATTGATGAAATTATAATGTTCCAGCCTTTATTGAAAGGTGAAATAAAAGACATTATAAGGATTCAATTGCATGACCTTAAAGACCAGCTTTTGAAGAACGGTGTTGTATTGGAATTTAGCGAATATGCGCTCGACTATCTTGCAGAAAATGGATTTGATCCGCAGTTTGGAGCCAGGCCTTTAAAAAGGCTGATTCAAAAGCAAATTATTAACCAATTAAGCAAAAAATTATTGAGTGGAACTATTGACAAATCCCATCCTGTGTTGGTAGATGTTTTTGATGGAACAGTCGTATTTAGAAATGATGTTAATATGCATGAAAAAACGATAGTATAATAAGTGGGTCTATGCATAGAACTCCGTGTTAAAGGCTAGCATAAGAAAAGCAATATATAAAAAGAAATATGAAAAACTCGACAAAAATTCGTTTTGCAATTGCAGTGGTTCTTTGGATTATTGCGACTGTATTATTATTCAAAAATAGCAGTCCACATGCGCCTTTTATTGTAATATTAACAGGCGTAATTATAATTATTGGATTTGTCACACAAATTAGGAAGAAAGTAAACAATGAGTGAAGAAGAACATCTACAGTTATATATAAATATAATTGAAGGTAAGTTGTAAAACTTCATGGCAAAAAATATAGTTTTTTAAGTTGGCCTATATAAAGAACTCAGATACAATGTGGTTTTTTCCCATTCATATTTTGTCTCGTCATGAAGCGGTTTCTAATTGACAATTTGGGAGCTTTGTCGCATCCCCGAATTCATTCTTTCGGCCCTTAGCTTTTCCATTTGCTCCGGGGTTAATATGCTATTTAATTTTTCTTTTTGTTCCTGGCGTAAGTTTTTTAATTTCCTTTGTTTTTGTCCGTCGTTAAGCGATTGATCATTATTAATCAAATCCCGTTCGTTGCTTCATATTACGGCGAAATTCTCGTAACTGGTTTATTTGTTGATTTGTTAAATTAAGGCTGTTCATTGTTTTATGCCTCTCAACGATTTTGTTTGAATTGGACACAACTTTTTGTGTTGAATCCGTTAGTCTGCGAATTTGTGCATGTTGATTAATTGTAAATAAGCCTGCAATAAAAACAAGTCATTAATATTTTTTTCATAAATTTTTAGTTCTTGAAATATAGACGACTTCATTTACAAGAGGGTTTAAGTAAATTATAAAAATTAAAAAACCCCGTCAAGACAGGGTTTTGATAAAATAATTACAAATGATTTTATCTTAAGAAAAGCATTTCGCGATATTTTGGTAATTCCCAATATTCATCGTCTACCAGCAGTTCCAGTTTATCTACATGATACCTTATTTTATCAAAATGACTTTTCACCGTATCACAATAAGCGATGGCTTTTTCGCGGGTATCTTCAATTTTATTGGCAGTTTTTCTTGCGCCAATCATTGCTTCCACACTTGAACTGATGTTGGAAATATGGTTAGAGATATTAGTAGCGATATGCTTTTGATTAGCATATGCGCTTTCATCCATCCCAACATCTTTTAAGCCCTGGATATTTTGTATTAGCACATTTTGATATTTGATCGCAGCAGGAAGTATGTAAGTGCTCGCTAAATCTCCAATAACCCTTGCTTCAATTTGAACTTTCTTCACATAATTCTCAAGCATAATTTCATGCCTTGCTTCGAGCTCGCTGTGTGTGTAGATATTATGATGTTCAAATAGCTTTTTAGCTTTATCAGTTACAAACGCATCTAGAGCAAGAGGCGTTGTCTTTACATTCGGTAAACCTCTTTTTTCAGCTTCTTTTTCCCATTCATCACTGTAGTTGTTACCTTCAAACAAAACAGATTTACTTTCTACAATATATTTCTGGATTATCTGCATAATGGCAACTTCTTTCTTTTCACCACTATCAATAAGTGCATCAACATCTACTTTAAACTGGGCAAGTGTTTCACCTAATATAGTGTTTAAAACAGTCATCGGTTGTGCACAGTTAGTAGCGGAACCTACTGCTCTAAATTCAAATTTATTACCTGTAAAAGCAAAAGGAGAGGTCCGGTTTCTATCGGTATTATCCAGCAATAATTCAGGAATACTTTTATGAATATCCAGTTTTAATATAGCTTCATCCTGTTCATCGAATTTATCGCCAACTCTTTTTTCAATCTGTGTAAGTACGTCAGTTAAATATTTACCGATGAATATCGAAATGATGGCAGGAGGGGCTTCATTAGCACCCAAACGATGGTCGTTACCGGCAGAGGCGATAGAAGCTCTTAAAAGATCAGCGTTGTCATGAACTGCTTTAATAGTGTTCACAAAAAATGTAAGGAACATTAAGTTTGTCTTTGGCGTTTTGCCGGGCGACAATAGATTTACGCCGGTATTGGTCGCCATGCTCCAGTTATTGTGTTTACCACTTCCGTTAATTCCTGCAAATGGTTTCTCATGTAAGAGAACCATTAGGTTATGTCTTTTTGCAACACGGGTCATAACATCCATTAATAAAGTATTATGATCCACCGCAAGATTCACTTCTTCAAAAATAGGGGCACACTCAAATTGAGAAGGTGCAACCTCGTTATGTCTTGTGCGAAGTGGAATACCCAATTTATAAGCTTCCTCTTCATAATCTCTCATAAATGCAGTAAATCCTTTCCGGTATTGAGCCAAAATAATGATCTTCCAATTGTTGGCCTTTGGCAGGAGCATGGCCAAAAACTGTACGGCCTGTCATCACAATATCAGGCCTGGCATTGGCAAGACCCGCGTCTATTACAAAATATTCCTGTTCCCAGCCAAGTGTAGGTGTTACGGCTGTTACATTTTTATCAAAATACTGGCACACATCAATTGCTGCCTTGTCAAGAGCTACAAGAGCTTTCAAAAGCGGTGTTTTAGCGTCAAGCGACTCACCGGTATAAGAAACAAAGATTGTAGGTATACATAATGTTTTGCCCTGACCTATTTCTATAATAAATGGAGGAGATGATGGATCCCAGGCAGTATAACCGCGTGCTTCAAACGTTGTTCTTATTCCTCCACTTGGGAAAGAAGAAGCATCTGGCTCTTGCTGAATCAAGGCATCGCCATCAAATTCTTCAAGTGCGGTACCATCACTTTTTAAAGTAAAGAAAGAGTCATGCTTTTCAGCGGTTGCGCCGGTTAGCGGTTGAAACCAGTGTGTGAAGTGAGTTACTCCTTTGGTCTCGGCCCAGGCTTTTAACCCGGAAGCAATCTGGTCACCCATATTGCGATCTATTCTATTTTGGCTTTTAATAGAAGATTTAAGGCTTTTATAAGCATCATCACTTAGAAATTCCCGTGCCTTTTGTAGCGTAAAAACATTCTCGCCAAAAATTCCCGTTATTTTTTTTGACTTGGGAGCATTCTCCACCCCCGAATTAGAAATTAATGTGTAAAGAGCATTTAGTCTTAAAGATTGCATTTTTTTAAATTTAGACAGCAAAAAAACGAGTTATACGTTAGATAAACAAAGATTTTTTTGCAAATGTGGTTAAATTTTCCACAACTGTGGATAAAAAACAAACATACCATTATGTTTTAATATGAAATATTTCTTTAAGTCCTTTCCAATCTGTGTAGCATATCAATGTTATCATCAGGAAAGGCAAGTATACACTTCTGTACCTGACAATGGCACCTATTATGGGAATTGTATATCCTATTACAAGAAACATGGTACAGGAAAAAAAGACTGAAAAATAAATCAACGGTGTGGCAACTTTATTTTTTTTTCGGAAGAAAATGAATGCCAAAAAAAGCATCTCATAAAATAATACTTCTAATCCCGAAGGAATATATAAAAAATTATTGTGTTCGGTGAGATAAGGTCTCATCAAACTATGATTAATTGCCTGCGGAATATTATTTAAAAAACTTCTGAAATTGGGGTATAACGGATTAATATTTATTGCGGATGCACCATTTTTTGCTATCTCAATAAAATCCAACTGGCGACTTGAAACATGAGCAGGTAAATTAAAAGCGGGAGGTAGATACGAGGTACAAAAAAACAAAATGCTGCTCAATAGATATATGCCCAGGAATATCGCAAGTGAATATTTAGGTCTGTATTCTGCAAAGATCCATGCTATAATCGCGGGAACCAATGTTATCAATACAAAATTTCGCAAAAGGAGAACGAATCCTAAATAAACCAGGCAAATAAAAATATTTTTAAATGCATATTTTCTATTCTTCATCATGAAGTATAAATAATAAATAGCCATGGACAGGCATAAATAAATTAGTCCATCGCGATGGACACTACTACTGTAATAAATAGTTGACGGTAATAAAAAGATACATCCAATTAAAACCAACCTTTGAGATGGAAATTCTTTTATAAAAACTCTATATAATGCTATTGTACCAATAAAGATCAAAAAGTTGTAAAAAAGGGAGTTGATAAAAAAATTCGTTCGGCTGAAAATATTAAATAAAGAGAGCAATTTTACAATCAGGTTACTCCTTGTATCGTTCCAGTACGAATTGGTGCTATCTAAAAAATTACCATATCCGATATTGTGATTGCTGTGAAATATATTGGTAAAATACTCCATTGGGTTTTGGAAGAGAAGATGATATTCGTCAATACCCTGTAATTGAAAAACTCTGCTATCGGAAACAGAATAATAATACAGGCTAATATACCCATTTACCAAGCCTGCAAAAACCCTTATTAAAAATAAAGCAATAAGAATACGGTTTTCCAGCCTGGATTCTTTAATAAATCGTATTCGTGTAATAAGCCAGCAAAAAAGAACAAGATAAAATGCAAATAGTAAATATGACAAGCAGGAAAATTTAATTGTGGGAAGTTAGTTAAAATAATTACACCAGTTTTCTTATATAAAGTTCAGGAGATTGTAAGTTTGCGCTTCTAAACAATTATGGAAATAACATTTGAAACTGCCGAAAAACTAGGCCTTACAAAAGATGAGTTCGACAACATCGTTCAAATTCTTGGGCGAACACCCAATTTTACAGAACTAAGCGCTTACTCAGTAATGTGGAGTGAGCACTGTAGTTATAAGAATTCAATTAAATGGCTAAAGACGCTACCCCGGGAGGGTTCTAAACTCCTCGTAAAAGCAGGCGACGAAAATGCGGGCCTGATGGATATCGGCGATGGCTGGGGAGTAGTGTTTAAAATTGAAAGTCATAACCACCCGTCGGCAATTGAGCCATTCCAGGGTGCGGCAACAGGTGTTGGTGGTATACATAGAGATATTTTTACTATGGGTGCCCGTCCTATTGCCTCATTAAATTCACTTGAGGTTTGGAAATCTTGACCATGAAAAAACGAGACATTTGTTAAGCGGTATTGTTCACGGAATTGGACATTATGGTAATTGCTTCGGTGTTCCAACGGTTGGCGGTGAAGTATATTTTGAAGATTGTTATCATACCAATCCCTTGGTAAATGCGATGAGCGCCGGAGTAGTTCGTTTAGGGCATACCGTTAGTGCGACTGCCGTTGGTGAAGGAAACCCGGTTTTTATTGCCGGAAGTGCAACAGGTAAAGATGGAATGGGTGGTGCAGCTTTTGCCTCTGCCGATATCACCGAAAATAGTATGGAAGATCTGCCGGCGGTGCAGGTGGGTGATCCTTTCCAGGAAAAAAAATTGTTAGAAGCGTGCCTTGAAGTAATTGCAACAGGCGCTGTTATAGGAATGCAGGACATGGGTGCTGCAGGTATCATTTGCTCTACAGCGGAAACCAGCGCTAAGGGCGGTGTAGGAATGAATATTCATCTTGAGAAAGTTCCTACCCGTCAAAAAAATATGAAAGCATGGGAACTATTATTAAGTGAAAGCCAGGAGAGGATGTTGTTAACGGTTGCAAAAGGAAGAGAAAAAGAAGTAATTGACATTTTTGAAAAATGGGATTTGCCTTGCTCGCAAATAGGTGAAGTAACTTCGGGAGAAATGCTTCGTTTTTACATGAATGATTTACTGGAAGCAGAAATGCCAGCAGAAAGCCTCGTGCTGGGCGGCGGGGCGCCCGTTTATGAGAGACCTTATAAAAAGCCCGTTTATTTAGAAAAAAACAATGCTTTTAAAATAGATACTATTCCGGTTCCGGAAGATCTAAAAGTTATAGCGGAGAAAATAATTGCGCTTCCTAATATTGCTTCAAAAAAATGGATTTATAATCAATATGATAGCATGGTTGGGGCGGCTAACTTAAATACAAATGCTCCGGCTGATGCATCGGTTGTGGCTATTAAAGAAACCTCAAAAGCGTTGGCACTTACTACAGATTGTAATAGTCGCTATGTATTTGCGGATCCTTACATCGGTTGTATGATTGCAGTTAGTGAAGCCGCCAGGAACATCGTTTGTAGCGGTGGTTTGCCATTAGGTGTTACTAATTGCCTCAACTATGGTAATCCTTACGATCCCGAAGTCTATTACCAGTTTGTTGAAAGTATTAAAGGAATGACCGAAGCCTGTAATAAGTTTAATACACCCGTAACCGGCGGTAATGTCAGCTTTTATAACCAGTCACCTTTAGGTGCAGTTTATCCAACTCCCACAATTGGAATGGTTGGCCTTTTAGAAGATTCCAATAATAAAATGACGCTTGATTTCAAAAATGAAGGGGATATAATTTATTTATTAGGTCATGTAAAAAATGATATCAATTGTTCCGAATATTTGCACAAGATTTGCGTGGTAGAATTTTCTCCGCCACCTTATTTCAATCTAGATGAAGAATTTCGTTTACACAATACCGTTAGCGATCTTATTTCCGCAAAATTGATTGAATCTGCTCATGATATAAGCGAAGGCGGACTATTTGTAACACTTGCCGAGAGCGGGTTTAACAGGCATCTCGGCTTTGAAGTTGCCCAAAATAATGCGGGTATACGTAAAGATGCATTTTGGTTTGGAGAAGCGCAGGGTAGGGTGGTTGTTACGGTAAAACCAGACAAGGTCCTTGATTTTGAAAGTCACTTTAAATATCCCTTTCGAAAAATTAGGAACCGTAACTTCTCAGGAATATAATTATTGATGGGGATAAATGGGGAAACATTAATGAGTGGAGTGAAAAATATGATAATGCTATCGGAAATTATTTTAAAAGTTATTTGCCGGAATAATGAACAAAGAATCAAATATTGTTGTAACCGGCGCTGCAGGATTTATAGGAAGTTGCCTCGTTTCATTTCTAAATGCCAATGGATACAATCATCTTATTTTAGTTGACGATTTCTCTAAAACAGAAAAAGACGTCAATCTTGAAGGAAAAAAGTTTTTAAAGGAAATTGAGCGGGAATTGTTTTTTGACTGGCTCCAAAAGGAAAAGCCAATAATAGCATTTGTTTATCACATTGGGGCACGAACAGACACAACAGAATTTGACTATTCTATTCATGAACACTTAAACGTTGACTACTCCAAAAAGATTTGGACGTATTGTGCTGAAAACAATATCCCACTGGTATATGCATCTTCGGCAGCTACTTATGGAGCCGGCGAATTAGGGTATAGAGATGATGAATCAATTATAGAACAATTGCAGCCGTTAAATCCTTACGGAGTTTCAAAAAATGAATTTGACAAATGGGCCCTTCGACAAGTTCAGGATATAACATCAAAATCGCCGCCAGCCTGGGCCGGCACTCAAATTTTTTAATGTATACGGCCCTAACGAATATCACAAAGCGAGGATGGCAAGTGTAATTTTTCATTCCTACAAGCAAATCGTAAAAAATGGGTTTGTTAAGTTATTCAAATCACATCGACCTGATTTCGAGGATGGAGAACAATTAAGGGATTTTATTTATGTAAAAGATGTTCTTAAAATTTGCTTGTGGTTTCTGGATTGCTGGCAAAACGCTCAAGAATCATTTATGTCCGGAATTTATAACGTTGGCACGGGCAAGGCGAGAAGTTTTAATGATTTGGTAAAAGCAACTTTTTCCGGCATGGATCTCAATCCTGAAATTCAATACATCGATATGCCTGAAGATATAAGAAACACTTATCAATATTACACCCAGGCGGAAATGCAAAAAATAAGAAAGGTCGGATATGCTGAAAAAATGTATTCCCTGGAAGAAGGGGTGAATGATTATGTTAGAAATTACCTTTCAAATGAAGAATATTATTGATATAACCGGTTAGGTATTGGAAAATGAGATATTAATTTTTCACAAGATCATATCTTTTCCACAAAAGACTCAACGTATTCGGTACCACTCAAAATTTTCTGTATGTTTGCATGACCTCACGGAGTTTTTTTATTCTTACTTTTCCGCCGGTCAGTTTTTAAGTCGTTCAAACAGCATATATTTTTTCAAGTTGTTTTGAATGGCATTTTATTTTTAAAACAAATGTCAATAAAATGGCCAAGTATATTTTTGTAACCGGCGGGGTTACTTCTTCATTAGGAAAGGGAATTATTGCTGCTTCTCTCGCAAAACTTTTACAGGCGAGAGGCTTGAAAGTTACCATTCAAAAATTTGACCCTTATATAAATGTTGACCCAGGTACGCTGAACCCTTACGAACATGGGGAATGCTTTGTTACTGAAGATGGTGCTGAGACCGACCTAGACCTTGGCCATTATGAAAGATTCCTGAATATTTTTACTTCGCAGGCTAATAATGTAACAACGGGCCGCATCTATCAAACAGTTATAAACAAAGAAAGAGAGGGTGATTATTTGGGGAAAACAGTACAGGTTGTACCGCATATAACGGACGAGATTAAACGCAGAATGTTACTGCTTGGCGAGAAAAAGGAATACGACATTATTATAACGGAAATCGGAGGTACCGTAGGTGATATTGAAAGCCTTCCGTTTATTGAGGCTGTACGCCAATTGCAATGGGAAATGCCCGAAGAAGACTGCATTATTGTGCATCTCACATTAATTCCATATCTGAAAGCAGCCAAAGAACTAAAAACCAAGCCGACACAACATAGTGTAAAATTGATGAGTGAGAATGGCATACATCCGGATATATTGGTTTGCAGAACAGAACGTCCACTTACGGATGAACTTAAAAGAAAAATTGCGCTTTTCTGTAATGTGAAGCAAAATGCAGTAATTGAGGCAGCCGATGCATCAACCATTTACGAAGTGCCGATTTATATGTTGCGTGAGAAACTAGACCTGATCGTTTTAAACAAATTAAATATTACAAATTATAATGAACCGGAACTGACAAAATGGAAAGAATTTCTTGATAAACTCCGGCATCCTTTCAATAAAGTAACTATTGGCCTCATTGGAAAATATATTGAGTTACAGGATGCTTATAAATCAATATTGGAATCGTTTATACACGCGGGAGCAATGAATGATTGTAAAGTACAGATTGTAAATGTGCACAGTGAGTTTATTACTGATGAAAATGTTTGCGACAAATTGGGTAGCCTCGACGGCCTCCTTGTGGCTCCCGGCTTCGGTTTCCGAGGTGTTGAAGGCAAAGTAATTGCTGTAAAATATGCCCGTGAAAATAAACTTCCCTTTTTTGGAATATGCCTTGGTATGCAAATGGCAGCGATAGAATTTGCCAGGAATGTTTTGGGAATACCCGATGCCGATTCTACGGAAATGCAACCCGACACGCCTGATCCTGTAATTGATATGATGGAGGAACAGAAGAAGATTACGATAAAAGGAGGCACTATGAGGCTGGGTTCGTATCCATGTGTTATAAAAGAAAATACCCTCGCTTATAATATTTATGGTAGATCAGATATAAACGAAAGACATCGCCATCGTTGGGAATTCAACAATGACTATCTCAATCGTTTTGAGGAGGCAGGTATGATTGCGAGCGGTATTAACCCTCAAACAGGCCTTGTTGAAATACTTGAATTAAATGGCCACCCATTTTTTATTGGCGTTCAATATCATCCTGAGTTAAAAAGTACTGTGGAAAATCCTCAACCTGTATTTGTAAGTTTTATCAAAGCGGCAAAGGAATTCAAAGAACGAAATAAAATTGCTGATCCAATTCAAATGCAGGGAGAAATGAGCAATTAATAAAATGTATCATTTGCGGCTTCGTTAAGTAATTCAACATTTGCAAGCTTTATAAAGCATTGTTTTTTTACTATTTTATTGATGATCTTAATCTACAATAAATTGATAAGCACAAATTTTCTTTTTTTAGTTGAGTGAATGTCTTTTAACTATTCACCTCTTCAATATTAACAGTTTGCTTTACATTGCGCTTAAACCCGTATCTGCTAAACAGCGTCTATAACATATATTTGCAACTTTTAAAAAGTCTTTTAATTCGCGTATAATGATTAAAAAATTACTTTCTCTAATATTTATATTGTCTGGTTTTACTTCATTCTCACAAAGCAATTCTCTCGGTAAAAGTGATCCTGATGCAAAAAAAATACTGGATAATGTAAGTGCCAAATTTCAAACTTACAAAAGTGTTGAAGCACATTTCACGCTTAATATTGAGAATTCTGCGGGAAAAACTCTTGGTACAAAATCCGGGGTTGTTAGTATGAAAAATTCCAAATACCGAATAAGTGTTTCCGGTCAGGAGATATACAGCGACGGAACGAATATATGGACATATGATAAATCTGCGAATGAGGTTCAAATAACCAAATTTGACGCCTCAACCAGCACCATCACTCCTCAAAAAATGTTTACTAATTTTTATGATAAGGATTTCTTATACAAATTAAATGGCGAATCCAAAGAAGGAAATAAAACTCTCCAGGAAATTGAATTAACCCCCGTTGACAAGACAAAGGCTTTTTTTAAAGTGCTTGTGGAAGTTGATAAAAGAACGAACTCCATTGTGAGCACAAAAGTTTTTCAAAAGACGGGCGATAGATATATCTATTCAATTACCAGTATGAAAACAAATACTAATTTACCCGACGGATTATTTGTATTCAACCCGGCAGATCATCCCAAGGTAGAAGTCATAGATCTTAGATAAAAGTTCTCTCGAAACTGCTCTGAAAAAAGCACCGCTTCGAAGGGCGCTTTTTATTTTCCCCAACGATATGTGTCAATCTTTATTCCCGCCAGGTCCAGCACACGGTCAACAACCGTAGAAGCGACTTCATCGATAGTTTTTGGTTTACTATAAAATGACGGTGTGGCGGGGCATACAATACCTCCGGCAAGCGTAATTGTTTCCATATTGCGCAGGTGAATGAGGCTATAAGGCGTATCTCTAACAACACAAATTAGCTTACGTCTTTCCTTTAGCATAACATCCGCGGCTCTGGATATTAAATCATTCGAAATACCTCCGGCAATTCTTCCGAGAGTGCCCATACTGCAGGGAATAATTATCATAATGTCGTATTCGCCTGACCCCGAGGCAAAGGGAGCCGTAAAATCATTCTTTGAATAATACTTCGCCGCATAGGAATCATACCTATTGTTCTCTAATTCTGTTTGCCAGACCAATTTGGCATTATCTGTGATTACTATGGCGAGCGATGCCCATTGATCCTTTGCAGACTGCAATTTATTTAGCAGGATTTTTGAATATATTGAGCCGCTTGCTCCCGTGATTGCAACAACTATTTTATGCATTGATAAAAAAATTACACAGAGTGAAAAAAATCAAATCCTATTAGCAAATATTTATAATAATTTTTAATATAAATCAAATAAAATGAGTATAACGTACGTTAACTATTCAATGGGAAAGAATGCCAAATTTATTTTGTTGGGTTTATTTGTTGTTTTATGTTCCTTCAAAGTTACACCAACCGCACATGATAAGTTAGCCTGGATGAATATGAGTGAATTAAAGCAGAAAATGAAATCTGAACCAAGACCCGCCTTAATTGATTTATATACTAACTGGTGTTATTGGTGTAAAGTAATGGATAAAAAGACATACAATAACTCGAGAGTTATTACGTATATTAATGATCACTTTTATGCTGTAAAATTAAATGCGGAAACTAAAGATACCATCGAGTGGAAAAATAATTCATATAACTATAATGAAAATTATAAGGTAAATGATTTCACGATGTATGTAACGTCAGGACAGCCTGGGTTTCCAACTATGGTAATATTAACTGATGATCATAGTGCCCCTATTTCAATACAAGGGTTTATGGAGCCAAAGGAAATAGAGCCAATATTAAAATATTTTGGTGAAGGGGCATACAAAACAGAAAGTTTTGAGTTTTTTAAGAAGACTTTTAAAGCATCATGGTAAAATCCATGTAAAAATATTAAGAAGCAGCGAAAGCAGTTTCAAACTCGGTTTTTCATAGGATATTGGATTATAACAGGGGTGGATTTCCATCCGGCCCCTTTTTATTCTTTTCTAAGGAATACATTCTCAATGCAACGTCTTGTGAAAAAATATCGACTTAAATTTTAAACTTAATGGTGGGAACCATATCAAAATATTAAGAAGCTGCAATAGCAGTTTCAAACTCGGTTTTTCATAGGATATTGGATTATAACAGGGGTGGATTTTTATCCGGCCCCTTTTTTTGTTAACTAAATCTCAATAAAATTTCTGTATACAACCTTTAATGAAAATTCTAAGACTATAATAATAGATTCTCAGTGTTAAGATTTAATGGTTAAGATTTTTGATAATCCCGGGCTTCTCTTTAGTTGCCCGGTTTTACATATCTCCCTTCTGCCCAAAACCCACTAAATCTGCCATATCGGGTATGTCATCGGCTTTATAGGCGCCTGCATCCAATTTCTTCTTAGTTTCTTCAAATGCGCGAAGTGTAATTTCTGTGTCTTCATCTGTATGTGCTGCGGTAGGTATCAGGCGATA
This sequence comes from uncultured Chitinophagaceae bacterium, assembly GCA_963792025.1. Classification (GTDB taxonomy): domain Bacteria; phylum Bacteroidota; class Bacteroidia; order Chitinophagales; family Chitinophagaceae; genus Ginsengibacter. The sequence goes on from CAWBUS010000004.1 coordinate 437,182, forward strand.
AATAATCTGGCCTTTAGGAATAACGGGGAAAACCACTACTGAACAAAAGATGTTATAGTTCTCCCTCATATCCATTACCATGTTAGTTGCTTCAGGTAAGTCTCCTTTCATATAAACGGGAGTCACGGGACTGTTGGTTGAACCGATATCAAATCCTTTTTCCCTAAGGCCGTTCTGCAGCTGATTTACATTATGCCATAATTTTTTGCGGAGCTCAGGCATGTTTTTCAGCATGTCCATTCTTTTCAGCATTCCTTCAACTACTATCAGGGGTAAACTTTTCGCAAAAATCTGCGAACGAACATTATATCGTAAGTAAGTCATTATACTTTTTGGTCCGCTAATAAATGCGCCTATGCTTCCCATGCTTTTTACAAACGTGCTAAAGTATAAATCAACTCCTTTCTGGCAACCTTGTTCTTCGTCTGCACCGGCACCGTTAGGTCCCATAGAACCAAAACCATGAGCATCGTCAATAAGCAGCCGGAAATTATATTTTTCTTTTAACGCAACAATTTCTTTTATTTTCCCCTGGTTTCCGCTCATTCCAAAAACGCCTTCGGTAATTAATAGAATGCCGCCTCCATTTTTATCTGCCATCTTCACAGCTCTTTGCAACTGCTTCTCACAATCTTCAATATCGTTATGTTTATATTTATAACTAAACCCAATGTGTAGACGCACTCCATCAACAATACACGCATGTGCTTCTCCGTCATAAACAATCACATCGTGCCGGTTTACTAACGCATCAATACAACTCATGATACCCTGGTAACCAAAATTCAGCAGCATCGCATCTTCGCGGCTTACAAAGCTGGCAATAATTTTTTCAAGCTCTTCATGCATCGAAGTATTTCCGCTCATCATGCGGGCTCCCATTGGGTTACCCATTCCCCAATGTGCAGCGGCTTCTGTATCTATCTTCCGGGTTTCAGGATGATTTACTAATCCTAAATAATTATTAAGACTCCAGACAATTTTTTCTTTTCCTCTGAAGAACATCCTGCTTCCAAGTTCACCCTCCAATTTTGGAAACGCAAAATAACCATGAGCTCTTTCAACATGTCTCCCAATTGGACCTCCATCTTTTATCATCTTTTCGAATACATCTACCATGTAATTATTGTTATAATGTTATGAATGTTGGCAAAAATACGGCAATAACAATTAGAAAATTTGTTGCTGAAATATTCCCGGGATTGAGATGTAAATTCAATTTGAAATGCCCGGCCAAAGCATAGCTGAAGTAAAATAGAAAAAAGGGAATAGAATTCTTCCGTTATTAATTAGAACTTTCTGCAAAGTATTTATGAAAATATGGAATGGTCTCTATGCCTTTATAAAAGTTTTCGATTCCATATTTTTCGTTTGGAGAATGAAGATTATCACTATCAAGCCCAAAGCCCATAAAAATAATTTTTATGCCGAGTTCTTTTTCAAGTATTGAACAAATGGGAATGCTGCCGCCGCCCCGAACGGGTATGGGCGTTTTGCCGAATGTTTTCTCCACTGCCTTTGATGCAGCTTTATAACCTCTACTGTTTATTGGCGTCATATAAGGTTCGCCGCCATGATGTTCAAATGCCTTCACCGTTACTGATGGAGGGGCAATATTTGTAAAATAGTCTAATAATAACTTTGTCATTTTTACTGATGACTGATTAGGAACCAATCGTGCAGATATTTTTGCCGTCGCTTTTGAAGGCAAAACTGTTTTTGCTCCTTCACCCATATAGCCACCCCAAATTCCATTTACTTCAAGTGTAGGACGAATTCCGGTTCGTTCATTTGTGGTGTATCCCTTTTCGCCCCACAGCTCTTTCACTCCCACTTCTTTTTTATATTCTTCCTCATCATAAGGAGCTTTGTTCATTAAAGCCCTTTCCTCCGAAGTAACTTCAAGTACATCGTCATAAAATCCGGGTATTGTTATATGATTATTTTCATCATGGCATGATGCGATCATTTTGGAAAGTATTGTAATTGGATTAGCAACTGCTCCTCCATAAGTGCCGCTATGTAAATCTCTGTCAGCTCCTGTAACTTCAACTTCAATATAAGATAAACCACGCACGCCAATATCCAGTGATGGATTTTCCATACTTAGCATAGAACTATCACTTATTAAAATAACATCGGCCTTCAAAAGTTCCTTATTTTTTTCAACAAATGCTCCCAAATTAGGCGAACCGACTTCTTCTTCACCTTCAATCAAAAATTTAATATTGGTACTCATGGTATTTGTCTTAACCATTGTTTCCAACGCTTTCACATGCATAAAAAACTGGCCCTTATCGTCCGCCGAACCTCGTGCATAAACTTTTCCATCTTTTATTACCGGCTCAAAAGGCCCACTGTGCCATAGCTCCAGCGGTTCAGCAGGCTGAACATCATAGTGGCCATATACAAGTACAGTAGGTTTATTTGCATCAATTATTTTTTCACCATAAACAACGGGATGCCCATCGGTTGACATTACTTCGGCTTTATCAGCCCCGGAATTTAGTAAACTTTGCCTAACGGCATCGGCGCAGGCTAGCATATCTTTTTTGTGTTCTGTTTTTGCACTTACGGACGGTATGCGCAATAATTCCATCATCTCGTTTAGAAATCTTTCTTTATTCTTTTGCTGATAATCTTTCCAGGATTCCATGTAGTTTGTTTAGTTTTTTATTTGAATTAAGACGAATATATAACATTTGAAGAATACAAATAATCTATGTTTTATTGGAGAAAAAGCAGCACAATAAAAATTAACAGATGCATTTAAAATAATTGATTTTTTTTTGGATTACATAACTCTTAATATATACATTTGTGTCAGATTGCTTTTCAATTCATCAGCCTTTGTTTAGTTGCATCAATATTATTTTATGGTGCTTCTTTGCAAAGGCTGAGTCAATTTCAGGATGTCTGCCCCGGATAAATTTTCTTTTCCTCTTCTGGTTACTTTTTTGCGGTAAAGGGATTTATTTTACTACGCTTAATATTTTTGATAAGCCTGTAATAAAATTCTTTGTTAAACAATTGAGAGTCGTGCATGGCCTTATAGGTTAAGAAAAATCCTACCGGGCTAAGTACAATCACGGGAAGCCACATCCCGATTATGGGATCAAGAACGTGATCTTTCGTAAATTTTTCTCCAAAAATATTAAGCAGGTAAAAAATCATAAAAAATATCAGGGCAACCACCAAAGGAAGACCCAGCCCGCCTTTTCTAATGATAGAGCCTAAAGGAGCTCCTATAAAAAATAATACCATACAGGCAATAGAAAGAGATAGTTTTTTATGCCATTCGATTTTATGTTGTATTATGTCGTCAACCTGGTTGTCATATGAACTTGCGTTAACTTCCATTATTCCCCGAACGCTGGAAACAGTAGCCGCCGCCTGATCTCTTACGATTGTTTTTAAACTGTCTGGTATGAGATCATTAAAAGATTTTACTTTCTTATTTGGAATTTTTTCTTCTGCTACTTCCATTTGTTTTTTCGTTCTTGCGCTATCATGATATCTCGTATAACGAATATATACTCTAAGATCTTTTTGGTTTTGCCTTACCAGCGAGTCAGGAATTTTTTTTAATGAATCAATATCCTTATCAAGCAAACGTAAAGTTTTCATGCGCATGTTATTCATGAAAAGACTATCTGAGGTTTTTTGAATATTCAATTGGGTGAGGTCAAATAATTTATTGTACTCTTTAAAACCCATTTGTACGTATTCATTTTTTGGAGAATTGTATTCTCCTTTTTCTGAATAGCGATTTCCATTTTGCAGATGGAACTCTAAAAATTTCTTGTCTTTGCTTACCGTCATTTTCCCACTTTCCGATATGATGGTGTTATCCTGGATTCCATTCGATTGCTCATAAATTAAAACATTGTGCAGTGTACTTTTATCTTTCTCTTTTTTGCCGACCTTAATAGCAAACCCACGGAAGCCGCTATAAAAAACACCATCTTTTAAATCGAATGCGGGGCTTTTTCTATAGATATCGTTATAAATAACAGCGAATTTTAAGTTAGCAACCGGAGCAATATAATTCGCAAACAGAAAAGCAACGCCGGTAAGAATTATTGAAACAAAAAACAGTGGCCTCATAAAACGCAATAAGGATATACCGGACGATTTTATAGCAACTAATTCAAAATTTTCGCCCAGCTTCCCGAAGGTCATTATGGATGAAAGTAAAATGGCGATAGGCAGTGCAAGGGTCACTAAGGTTGCACTTGCATAAATAAGAAATTTTGTAAGGGTAATAAAATCGAGACCTTTACCTACCAGGTCGTCAATATATTTCCACAATATTTGCATCATAAATACAAATAATGTTATGAAGAATGTGGCTATAAAAGGCCACATAAAAGCTTTAAGAATTAGTTTGTCAAGTTTTCTAAACATGCAGATAACCCTTGCGGGGTGGAATATCGTTCGCTTTAATTATAAATTTCGTTAATGAACACTCAAACAAAAATACATCTTTCACAACTTGAAACGGAACTGGTACAAAACCGGGAATGGATTTTAACGAAACAGTCGATAATAAATAAAGTGTACCAGCTTTTTGGGGAAACGCTTACGAATTATAAAGAAGTAACACTACGACAAACTTTCACTATAATTGATTCTTATAAGCATTTGGGAGGAAAAATTTCGAGAGGGGAAAATTATATGGGACTTCCTTACGTTATGTTGGATTATCCTGCTTCATTTAGCAAAGAACACATTTTTGCAATAAGAACATTTTTTTGGTGGGGGAATTTTTTCAGTATTTCACTTCACGTTTCCGGGAAAAAATTTCCATTACAAAAAAATTTTTCAGAGATTTTTTTATTTCTGAAGGAAAATAATTTTTACATATGCGTAAATGAAAATGAATGGCAGCATAATTTTGATCCTTCAAATTATGTTACTGTTTCGAGTTTGAGTGAGAATACTTTTGAAGAGCTTTCAACACGTAATTTTTTTAAAATTTCAAAACGACTTGAATTAAATAAATGGAACGAAGCTCAGGGATTTCTGAAGTGCTCTTTTGAAGAAATGATGGAATTTTTAAAAATCAGTTTCCCAACCGGTGAAAAAGATCTTTTACCTGGGTTTCCCAAAGTTGACTCTGGTCTTTAATTTCTTTTTTATCCGCAAAATCGTTGATCACCAAAATAGTTTGATTGGTTACTTCTGATTTGTCTATGCTAAATTCAAAGTATTCATCCTTGGGAGAATTTAACCAATGAAACCGTATGGATTTATTTTCTTCACTTTCTACAACCTCGGCTTCTTCGCTGGAGCCATTCCAGGCAAAACTAAAATGTCCATCATTATCTTCAACCTTATCAGCAAACCATTCTTGCAAGCCTGTTGAGGTGGACAAAAATTCATATAATATTTGCGGTGAGCACCTAACCGGGTATTCCAACGTATATCTTACTTTCTTACTCATTTTTTAAATTAAATCTGGTCTGTATATGTGCAATAATAGAAAATAAATTAACTAACTAACCTAATTTATTATTTTTTTTATTAATTATTTTTTTGGAACGATTTAAGAGATTGAGTACTTGCTTCTTATTGTAGGGAAAAAATTAACATTTTATTTGGTCACATACTTAAAACAACTTAAATTACGTTACTCTATAGATTTATTGAACTACCACACCAAACTAAGTATTAAATCTTAAAATAAGTCTTATGAGTATGCGCCAGCTTAAAATTTCAAAATCTATAACCAATCGCGAAAGCGAAAGTTTAGAGAAATATCTTCAGGAGATAGGTAAAGTAGATCTTATTTCGCCGGAAGAAGAAGTGAAGCTTGCCCTTAGAATAAAACAAGGCGACCAGCAGGCACTTGACAAACTTACAAAAGCCAATTTGAGATTTGTGGTTTCTGTTGCAAAACAGTATCAAAACCAAGGTCTTACATTACCTGATTTAATTAATGAAGGCAATCTCGGTCTCATAAAGGCTGCCCAGCGTTTTGATGAAACGAGGGGTTTTAAATTTATTTCTTACGGGGTGTGGTGGATACGTCAAAGTATTATGCAAGCGCTTGCCGAACAATCCAGGATAGTAAGGCTCCCCTTAAATAAAGTTGGCTTAACTAACAGAATAGCCAGGGCATACACGCATTTGGAGCAGGAATTCGAACGCACACCTACTGTGGAAGAACTTGCATTTTTTCTTGACATAGAAACCGAAGAAGTTGCCGCCACATTAAATGTAGCTGCACGGCATGTAAGTATGGATTCCCCTTTAAGCGACGGTGAGGAAAGTACTTTAATAGACGTATTGGTTAATGGAAATGCAGATAGTGCCGACAAGCAGATCATGTTTAACGATTCCCTAAAAAAAGAAATAGCGAGATCATTAAGTATATTAACTGAAAGACAGAAAGAGGTAATTTGTTTATTTTATGGCATTGGTATGGAACAACCCTTTAGCCTTGAAGATATAGGATTGAGATTTTGCCTCACGCGTGAAAGGGTTAGACAGATAAAAGATAAAGCTCTTACCAAACTTCGTTCGGCTTCGAGATCTAATCTTTTGAAAGAATACATGGGAGTATAGATTTTGTAATAATAATTGGAGTGAACATTTCTAAAAAGTGTTCACTTTTTTTTGCCCGTTTTGCAATCTTTTCGTCGTTGCCAAAGGGTAAATAGATTGCCATCCACAGCATTTTTAGGGGATATTATTTTTCAAATACCTTTACTGCCAATTATGAATAATTATTTCAAAATAGGCAAGTTGGCTGTTACTTTTGGGTTGGAAGGCCAGCTAATTCTTGAACACAACCTGGGAAAAAAAACTTCATTAAAAGGCCTGGAAAATATTTTTATTGAGGAAACCTCCAATTCATTCTTGCCTTATTTTATTGAATCAGCTAAAATAAAAAACGCTAAAGAAGTTTATATTAAACTGGAAGGAATTGCGTCAAAAGAAGATGCAAGGAAATTTGTAAAGAAAGAAGTTTGGCTGCTGGAAAATGATTTCAAGAAATTTTCTGCTAGCGCGGCGCCCATTTCTCTGCTTGGTTTTGTTGTTGTTAATGATGATAACGAACTGGGTGAAATAGTTGAAGTAATAGAACAGCCTCACCAGGTTTTATGCAAAATTATATTGAATGGTAAAGAAGCGCTTATCCCGGTACACGAAGATTCACTGGAAAAGATTGATAAAAAAGGCAGGAAATTATTTTTGAATTTACCCGATGGTTTACTGGATATTTATAGAGATGCCTGATAAATGAAAATGTAAATTTGCATAGAATATTATGCAAGTCTCCGCCTCAAATCTTATTGCCCATTTTGATCTCGATTCTTTTTTTGTTAGTGTGGAATTTGTAAGGGATCCATCGTTAAAAGGAAAGCCGGTTATCGTTGGCGGCAGCAGAGAACGGGGTATTGTTACCACCTGCAGTTACGAAGCAAGGAAATTTGGAGTTCATTCTGCAATGCCAATGGCAACAGCAATGCGCCTTTGCCCGCAGGCTATAGTTGTAAAAGGAACTTACACTGAGTACGGCAAATACTCAAGATGGGTAACTCAGATCATAGCGTCCAAAGCACCCCTCTTTGAAAAAGCGTCGATCGATGAATTTTATATCGACCTAACGGGCATGGATAAGTTTTTTAATCCTTTGCAATGGACAATTGACTTAAGGAAATTGATTATCGGTGAAACCGGTCTTCCAATATCATTTGGCATTGCTAAAAATAAGATGATCGCCAAGATGGCAACTAACGAGGCAAAGCCAAATGGATTTTTGCAGGTGCCATTAGGAAAAGAAAAAGAGTTTTTGGCACCCCTGGAACTTAGTAAAATTCCCGGGGTGGGAGATCAAACCAACCAGGTTTTGCAATATCATGGTTTTAAATACATAAAAGATATTCATAACAGTACTCCGGAAAAACTTGAGAAAATCATAGGTAAATGGGGAAGTGATCTATGGCATAGAGTTCAGGGGAATCATCAATCTACCATCTCAGCTTACCACGAATCAAAATCAATTTCAACAGAAAATACCTTTGAAGAAAATATAACCGATGTAAATAAATTGATGGGTGAAATTGTCAGGATGACGGAAAAGATTGCGTTTGAGCTTAGAAAGGAAGAAAAAGTTGCAGGATGTGTTACTGTAAAACTTCGCTATCCCGATTTTGAAACCACTTCCAGGCAAACGAGTATTCCTTATACAAGTGCCGATGATGAAATAATTCCAATAGCGAAGAGCCTGTTTCACAAGCTATATAAAAAAGGGCAGCCGATAAGGTTGCTTGGTGTTCGATTGAGTGATCTGACCAATGACGCCTTACAAACAAATCTTTTTCAAAATATAGAAAGAAAAAATATTTTATACAAAGCCATTGACGACGTAAAAAACAGGTTTGGAAGTAACAGTGTAAATAGGGCGTCGGGAAAATCAAATCGTGGCAAAAATAATATCGTGTAGGGTTTTCTTTTCTAAGATTTTTAATGTTGCATCCCTTGTTATAGTCATAACCTTGCGAATACCACAATGTGTCTCATCGCAATCTTCGCACTTTTCATAAAAATTTAAACTCACGCATGGCAATAGAGCAATAGGTCCATTTATAACCCGGATTACCGTCGCAAGATTTATTTTCTTAGGGGAAACTTTCAAAAAATAACCGCCACCTTTCCCTTTCTTGCTTTCCAGCAGGTCTACTTTTTTTAATTCATTCAAAATATTTTCCAAAAATTTTAATGGAATTTTTTTTGCCTTAGAAATATCGGAAATCAGAATGGGTCCCTGCCCATAATTTTCAGCGAGGTATGAAAGGGCCCGGAAGGCATATCTTGTTTTTTTAGAAAGCATTACTTTAATAATATAAATTAAATGTAAGGAGAGTTATTTTCTCAATTATGCAAATTTATAAAATATCCCCTACTAAATTGGTAGGATATTAATATCTTCGCAAAATATTTAAAATAAAATTTATAATTATGAGTTTACAATTAGGCGATACAGCACCTGATTTTACCGCAGAAACAACTGAAGGTAAAATAAATTTCTATGAATTTCTTGGCGATAGCTGGGGAGTTCTTTTTTCTCATCCAGCAGATTTTACACCAGTTTGCACAACAGAACTTGGTAAAACGGCTTCATTAAAAAAAGAGTTTGAAAAGCGCAACGTAAAAGTGCTCGCTGTTAGTGTTGATCCATTGGATAAGCATATTAGCTGGAAAAATGATATTAACGAAACACAGCATGTATCTGTGGAGTTTCCGATAATTGCCGATGAGGATAAAACAGTAGCCAACCTTTATGGTATGTTGCACCCTAACGCTTCTGCGACAGCAACAGTTCGTTCATTATTTGTGATCGGGCCCGATAAAAAGATCAAGCTGATGATCGTTTATCCGGCATCTACAGGTAGAAATTTTGTTGAAGTTTTGCGTGTAATTGATTCCTTGCAACTTACAGCGGATTATAGTGTAGCAACCCCGGCAGACTGGAAAGAAGGCGAAGATGTAATTGTGGTTCCGGCCGTTAGTACTGAAGATGCTATTAAGAAATTTCCTAAGGGAGTAAAGGTTATAAAACCTTATTTAAGGTATACACCCCAACCGAATCTGAATTAATATTAAGAACGTCAACCCCTGTTCTTTTTTAATTGCTGCAATAAAGCTTTTATATCTTTTGGAACAGGCGCTTCTAAAGTATACGGATGATTATTTGCATCTTTAAAGTTTAACCGATAAGAATGTAAGGCCAGTCTGTTTAAGATTGGCCTTTCTTCTTCTTCGCTTTTGCTCAAATTATATTTCTTTTTAAATGATGAAAGCAATATTGGCTTTCCATCACCATACACCGGATCGCATGCAATAGCATGGCCTGCAAATTTCATGTGGACCCTTATTTGATGTGTTCTCCCGCTGTGAATATTAAATTGAACAGCCGAATAAATTCCATAATCTTCTAAAGTTGTGTATTCAGTTAATGACGCTTTTCCTTTTTTGTTTATCGTCATTTCTCCTTTACGAAACGGATGTTCTGCAATGGGTTCATCTATTGAGCCCGATTTATCCGCAAGGCTTCCACGAATAATGCCCAGGTAAATTTTTTCGATATTTCTTTTTTCAAATAATTGAGAAAGATATTTATGGCTCGTTTCATTCCTGGCAAATAATACAAGCCCGCTTGTATCACGATCAAGCCTGTGAACAATAAAGATTTTCCCATATTTGTGTGTTAGTATCTTGTACAGAGATAACTGCGTCTCATCGTGCCTGTCAGGTATCGTTAACATACCCGCAGATTTGTTTACGGCAATAAAATCGTCATTCTCAAATATTATTGAAACTCCCTTTAACTCCATTTATATCTTAATTGAATTCAGTTGTATCAGTGGATTTATTTTCTCTTGAAGCGGTACGTATCGATTTTTGTTTGTTCATGTATTTCAACAAACGAATTTCTTTTTCACTTAAATAACGCCATTTCCCACGCTCTACATTTTTTTTTGTGAGGTTGGCATACATCACTCTGTCAAGTCCTTTCACGTCATAACCTAAATGCTCAAATATTCGGCGAACAATGCGGTTGCGGCCACTGTGAAGTTCTATTCCTATCACGCTTTTATCTTTCGGATCGGCGTAAGCCAATGCATCAGCAAATATTTCCCCATCTTCCAATTTTAGACCATTCAATATTTTTTCAAAATCATTTTTGGTTAATGGCTTATCCAATTTTGCTTCATATACTTTTTTTACGTTAAAACTTGGATGGGTAAGTTCTTGCGTAAGTTGCCCATCGTTAGTAAGTAGTAAAACACCTGAAGTATTTCTATCTAATCTTCCAACAGGATATATTCTTTGAGTCGGTTGCATTTTTAGTGAGTTGCAAAACAGTTTTTCTATTCTGCGGATCATCAGTAGTCGTGATGTAATCTTTGGGTTTATTCAATAAAATATAAACAAGATTTTTTGTAACGAATAATTTCTTTCCATTAAAAACTACTTCATCTTTTTCGGTTACTTTAAATGCAGGTTGGGTAATACTTTTTTATTAACTGAAACTTTGCCTATCAATGATTAACGCCACTGCATCCCGCCTGGAAGTAACGCCGCAGTGTGCCAAATATTTATTCAATGGCATCTCAGGCGTAGCTGAATTTTTTTTTGCGGCAAAAGAAGCTTCCGGCTTGTTCTTTTTTTTGTTGCGGATATTTTTGTCTTTTATCTTTTTTATCTTTTTCGATTGAGAGCGTTTGCAGAAAATGCTCTTTGTCGCATTGCTCTCTTTTCTTCAAAATGTTTTTCGATTGCTGCTGCCCGTTCTTTCTTGGCATTTTTTTTATCTTGCTTATGCTTTTCTTTTATTGCAGCATTATTTTTTGGGTTGATAAATTTTTTAAATGGTTGCTGGCTCATGTAGAAGTGATTTGCTGTTTTTCAACAGTAGTGAGGCGCAAAGATAAAAATAAAACAGGTGAACCAACATGTGATTCACCTGCAATTTTCAGAGGGAAATTATTTTACGATTCCTTATTGGCTCTTTTATTTTTCCATTCATTCATCCGGTTATTCCTCATCTCGTCTCTTTTCTTAATTTGATCTGCGGTAAGAATGCTGTTCATACTATCATGCATACTTTTATGCAGGCCCATTAATTGTTCTTTCTTTTGATCGTCTGATAAGGAAGAATTTTCCCGGATAGCTTTCATTTTTTCCATAGAAGCTTTTCGTTGTTCCTGAATTTTAGCAACCTGGTCATCAGTTAAATTCAGGTCGGTTTTCATCTTGTCCATTCTTTTTTGGGCCAATCATTTTCATTTTTTCACTTCTTGCTTTTTTAGCCTTGGCAATTTTATCTTTTTGTTCCGGCGTTAAGAAGCGCCTGGAATTTTGACTTTCTTTCCTGCTCAAGACTTGCTTTTTTGGCCCGATAATCTTTCAGCGTTATATTTTCATCTTTTTCGAGATTTTTTACTTTGGTATTGTAATCCTCATTCAATGCCTTTAGCTTGTTGCTTTTGTGCGTCAGTGAGATTAGATGTCTTTCATCATCAAAAATTTCCCTCTATGCCTGTTCATGCCATATCCTTGCCTGTGCGAATGCATTTTTGTATTCTGTTGATCGGGCTGAGGCTTTTGTGGAGTTGTCGGTTGATTGTGCATTAGCAGTCTACAGCCAGTATTGTAAATGCTGATAATGCGATCAAATATTTTTTCATGTGTATATTGTTTGTTTAATAATAGCAATATAGACGTGCTACTATAAGCTTGGTTTAACATGCTGGAAATAATAAATTGTTAAAGAAGACAGATCAGTTAATGGCGGCAGCCTCAAGGTTTTTATTAGCAAGCTGTCCGCAGGCAGCATCAATATCTTTTCCGCGGCTTATCCTGAGCCTCACGTTTACGCGGTGTGCAGCAAGATAGTCCATAAATTTCTGCGTGGCATCTTTGTCAGGCTTAACAAATGTTGCCTTATCAATAGGATTGTACTCAATAATATTTACCAGATGAACAGGAACTTTTTTGTAAATTTTTATAAGATCATCAGCATCCTGGATGGAATCATTTTCTCCCTTGAATAAGATGTATTCGAAAGTGATATCATTTTTGGTTTTTTCGTAAAAATAATTAAGTGCCTCAATCAATGCCTTTATGTTATTAGTTTCATTAATGGGCATTATTTCATTTCTCTTTTTATCATTTGCAGCATGAAGCGATAAGGCCAGATTAAATTTTACACCATCATCCCCCAATTGCCTTATCATTTTAGCTACACCCGCGGTTGAAACAGTTATTCGTCTTGAACCCATACCCAGTCCGTCATGCGCAGTAATTCGTTCTATGGCTTTCAATACATTTTTATAGTTCAGCAACGGCTCGCCCATTCCCATAAAAACAATATTGCTCAATTTTTTGCCATAAGTTTTTTCCGCCATTTGGTTTAGTAAAACAACTTCATCATATATTTCATCAAAATGAAGATTACGTTTCCGGTCCATATAACCTGTGGCACAAAATTTACAACTCAGGCTGCAGCCTACCTGCGACGATACACAAGCGGTTTGCCGGTCATCTACAGGAATAAGTACGCCTTCCACCAAATGCCCGTCAAAAGTTTTAAATCTTGTTTTTACAGTTCCATCGCTGCTGTATTGTGAGGCATCTGTTTTAATTACAGGCAAAGAAAAATTGTCCGATAAATGTTGCCTTAGCTCTTTGCTCAGGTTTGTCATGTCTTCAAAAGTAGTCGCATGTTTTTGCCAAAGCCACTCCCAAACTTGCTTCGCCCTGAATTTCTTTTCATTAATAGTTGCAAAATATGCTGTGAGTTCATCCAAAGAAAGTGTCCTGATATTTTTATTAGAATCCATTTTGCAAAGATAGCTATTGTGGAGATGGTTAAAGGAGTCTGATAGATAATTTGGCCAATTGTAAATTGGCTAAGTTTTGAGCTAACCGTTATCTTGCAGAATTATTAAAATGTTGGATATGGAAACTGTGTATGTTATTGATGCGCTAAGAACAGCCATAGGCAGGTATGGCGGCGCTTTAAGCACTATTCGTCCTGACGATTTGCTGGCTTATGTAATGGAAGCTTTGTTAAAGAGAAATGGCAAAATAGATGTAAACGATATTGAAGATGTTATTGCGGGAGATGCTAACCAGGCAGGAGAAGATAATCGCAATGTAGCCCGCATGTCAGCGCTACTTGCTGGTCTACCAGTTTCAGTTCCAGGCAATACGGTAAACCGCTTGTGTGCAAGTGGGTTACAGGCAATAATGGATGCTGCCCGCGCCATTATGTGCGGAGATGGTGATCTCTTCCTGGCCGGTGGTGTAGAAAGTATGACGAGGGCTCCTTTTGTGATGAGCAAGGCAGACGGCGCTTTCAGCAGGCGGTCAGAAATATATGATACGACAATCGGATGGCGCTTTCCCAATAAAAAACTTACCGATAAATATTATCCATATTCAATGGGCGAAACAGCAGAAAATGTGGCAAAGCAATGGAAGATTTCCAGGCATGCGCAAGATGAATTTGCCCTGGCAAGCCAGCTAAAATATTTTGAAGCGCTTGCAGCCGGTAAATGGAAAGATGAGATTGTTCCTGTTGAAATAACCCCCAATAAAACCGAGCAAATAATTTTTGATAAGGATGAACACCCAAGAAAAACTTCTTTGGAAAAACTGTCACAACTTAGGCCTGCATTTGTAAAAGAGGGGACTGTAACTGCTGGAAACTCTTCAGGCATTAATGACGGTGCTGCGATGCTGTTGCTGGCCAACGAGAGCATGGTAAAAAAATATAACCTTAAACCTATGGCGAAAATATACCAGTATGGCTGTGGCGGGAGTTGACCCTGCAATTATGGGTATTGGGCCGGTACCAGCCACAAGAAAGGCACTACATCGTGCAGGGCTTACCGTTAGTGATATTGATTTAATAGAATTAAATGAAGCGTTTGCTTCGCAATCCATTGCGTGCATTCATGAACTTGGGCTTGACCTGGAAAAAGTAAATGTAAACGGCGGCGCCATATCCCTTGGTCATCCCCTTGGATGCACCGGCGCACGAATTTCCACTACTTTATTATACGAGATGAAAAGGAGAGGCGTACACTATGGGCTTGCCACGATGTGTGTAGGAGTTGGGCAAGGAGCCGCCATGATTTTTGAAAATGTTTTGTAGAGACGCGATGCATTGCGTCTCTACAAAATTTTATTCAATTCCTTTTTTACCAGCCTTGAATTAATATATGCGGTTAACAGCAATAATAAAATGGCAGTTAACCAAACACTCCAGTGAAGCAAATACGAAAGGTCTCCCTTTCCCACGAATGAAAGCTGAAGAAATAATAAATGCAGCAATTGGGTAAAAATCAAAGCGCCGATAATTATGGATAGGTAAACAGGTAGCCACGTTTTAGCAACACTATTGGCGAGCCACCCTGGTGAATACCCTAACGTAAGCAATAAACGAAGATTATCCTTGCTCCTGGCGATCATCAATTGCAGGTAAAATGAAAAGAGCATCAATGCCATAACAATTACAAGTATACCAAACACACCTAATGCACTTACAATATTTTGCAGAATACTTTTTACACGGCCGAACTTTACTTTGTCTTTGTTAAGATGATAATCTTGTTGATCTAAAAATGAAAGAAGTTTGGGATCGTTGGCATCTTTTGTTTTTATATAAACTCTTGAAACACGAGCTGCAGTATCTCCGGTGAAATGAAGATTGCCCCAGTTCATAAAAGATTTGGGAACCAGCAATGAGTTGATGCGATCACTAAGTGCAACAATATTTCCCCTGAAATTTAAGGTTCCATTTGGCCCCGAACATTCTAAAATAATATTTACAGATGAAAGTGTTTGCTCGGAGAGTTGCGGCAGTCCCTGGGCGGGAGCAAACACATTATAGATTTCTAAAAAATCAGAGGAAAAAATAATTGGCACAACCGGTTGTCCGGGTTGCCAAGTAAACGAAGGAGGAAGTGTATCTATAAAACCGTTGTCGATACTTTCCAAAAAAAGATCAGTGCTGAAAGGAATAACGTCACCTGCCGTGGCCCGTACACGAAATTGATTAGAAATTAAAGGAGAGATAGCATCTATGCCGGGATAAGCTTTTAAGTTTAGTCAGATCTGCATTAGTAAAACTATTGTCCTTTCCCATATTTTCATTGGTAATGCTTTTTGAGATGGAAATAAAATCAAAACCATTTTTCCGTGGACTGTTTTCTTTGAGCAATTGCTGAATATTGATAAACATTTGAAGGGAAACCAATAAAAGCAATACACCAATTCCTAATCCAAAATACCCTAGCCATTTGGAAAATTTATTTTTACCTGAAATAATTAAAGGCTGTATATTTTTATATGATAAAGACATTTGGTATTACACTAATTATTTCGAATTACACGAATTACTCTTATTCATTTTCTACCTGAAAATACCCAAACAAGTTATGTCCCGTCTCCTTTGGAGAGGGGTTGGGGTGAGGCTTTTACAACATCAACACCTTTTCTCCTTTTAAAAAATCAAGTTCTTTTAGGTCGGCAAAAATCATGGCAGCATTACGTTTCTCACATTCTTCATAAATAAGTTCTGTTGCTTTCTCCCTGTTGGCTTCATCAAGATGACTGTACGGTTCATCTAACAATATAAAATCAAATGGTTGCATTAAAGAACGAATGATTGCAATACGTTGCTGCTCGCCATAGCTGCATGTTTTTACCTGTTGATTTAATTTAGTTTCAATGCCAAGTCTTCTTGCCATATCATCAATTTTTCCTGTTGGATGATAGGGATCTAATCTTCTTTTTATTTCAATATTTTCTTTTGCAGTATGGTCTTCAAACAATCTTAAATCCTGGAAAATGATACTTATTTTATTTTGGCGAAAAGAAGAAAAGCTTTCCGTAGAAAGCTTTTTAATATCTGTTGTATCATAAGAAATAGTACCTGTGTAATCTTTTCTCAGGCCATAAATAAAATGAATTAAAGAGGTTTTTCCCGTGCCTGATGGCGCAACTATATGTAAGTGTTCTCCCTTATTAATTATTATTTTTTTGCCCCATACCTGCGATCCGTCAATATTTTTTTTATCGATATAATCAGGCACAATTTCCTGCAGGTTTATCTGCATAAATTTCATCTTCTTTTATTAATATAGAATTTAATAATGTTATTTATGTCCCACTGTATCAATTGGCGGAGGCATCATTAAAGAATCTGTGTTGTTCATTCCAGATTTTTCTTTATCGCTTTTTTCCTTTATGACCTTTGCAATTGTATCAAAATAGTGATTCAATTGTTTCAGACTATTGGTATTTTGATCAATAAAATTGATTTCAGTATGTCCTGTTAATGCACCATCCTTAAAGTCGCCGGTGGTTACATAAATATTATTCCATAAGTTGAGACTTGCATCCATAATTTGTTTATGATCCGGATCATCCATTTTTTCAGTGGATAGTGCCGAAAGTATTTTATGAATGTCTATATAGGCACCGATAGCATGGCCACTTATTTTATCTACAAAATCGTATTTGTTATTGGCGTTTCCGGCGAGGTAATCGTTT
Source organism: uncultured Chitinophagaceae bacterium (assembly GCA_963792025.1). Lineage (GTDB taxonomy): Bacteria > Bacteroidota > Bacteroidia > Chitinophagales > Chitinophagaceae > Ginsengibacter. The sequence continues at coordinate 454,261 of CAWBUS010000004.1, forward strand.
AGAAAATGTTGGTGATTGGATATAGCAAATACTTTATCATTTTGGCCGTATGCAATGGAGGTATCATTTCTTCCCATCTCGCCACTAATTGTTTTACCTGCATCCACTAATTTTTGAAAGCTTGCTTTGTCGCCGATTGAAACGGAAAACAAAACATTAAAATCAGGTTTTGTAAATGCCGGCATCGTTGAATCGGCAGAAGACTTCCTTCTTTACATTTAGATCAGTGAAAGCAAGCATCAGATCTCCTTTGTTGGCTTTTACAAAATCATCAAGATTAAATCCAATTTTATCGGAATATGAATTCAACATCCCATCCATACCGATTAATTTAATAAGGTCTTTTATTGCTTCTGGTTTATAGTTCATTGCCAGCATTCCTAATACATTTTGAGAAGGAATGTTTTTAATCATATCCGTATTGATGCTTCCGCCGCTGTATTTTTTAAGAAAATCACTAAATTCTTTTCCTGCATAGCCTTTATGGTCTATATCGATTTTTCCATTATCGAAGTTTACCGTATAAGTGCTAACGTTATCTTTAAAAAACACATCAAGTTTTAGCATCCCAAGCATTCCGAGCGAAGAAGAACTCTTCATAATTTCTTCGCTGTTAATCCAGGTACGTATATCACCTTTTTCTTTAAGAAGATTCGAGAATTTTTCATTATCCTGCAAGGCTGCTGTCTGACTTTAAGGAGAAAAGATTTTTACAAACCGAAGTGAGTGTAACACTTTTATCCACTAACGGAGCTACGTTACTTTGGTTGTATGCTCCATTATTCATAGGATTAAATTTTGACTGTTGCTTCGCCTGCGTCGAAGGCATAAACAAAATGTTTATCATTCCATGCAACTACAACATCGTCATGTAGTGTGAGCATATTTAAATCCCCGTCCTTTTTTGCAGTTGCGGAAGAATCCATGGTTTTATTGAATGCCGCAAAATCATCTCCATTTTTAATACTTCCTTCTAAAACCAATTCGCCATCAGAACCTGAATTTTTTGCCATAAAGAAAATAAGGTTGCCATCTAAATCGATCCCAGTTTTCTCAGGATTATCGAGGATTTGTTTCACTTGCGTTGCAGCCGCTCCATGTCTTTCCTCTAAATGTGCATTAAGTTGCCCATACCAGTAAGATTGTTTTATATCATCCCATGTAAGTTTTTCTTTAAGAGATTTGGTGTCGAGCTGAACTACGAACATTGCATTTTTGGGTATCATTTTACCCTCTTCATTTTTTTTGCTGCAGGAAGAAAATAAAAATGCAGCTCCAACAAATAATAACGTGAGCCTCAAAAAAGATTTCATAATAATAGTTTTAAGATTTTTAATTCGGTATTTATTAGATGACAGTAAGGATAATTTTAGAAAAACTAATTCATTTTTTTATTAATGGCAAATTTTAAAGAAAGTAACCTGTTTATAAGTGAAAATATGAGGAAAGGTCTTGTAGCCGGATGGTCTGTTTGTTCTCTTTTTGCAAGATCCTTTATAACGCATGTTTGTTTCTTCCAGTTCCCGCGAGCCTATAATTATTGCAAATGGTATATTTTTTTTTGAAGCGTACTTAAATTGCTTATCCATTTTTACATTTTCATAAAACAGCTCGCAACTTATTCCGTTATTTCTGAGAGATTGCATTTCCTTAAATGCTATTTCCGATTCCTTTTCACCAAGATTGAAAAATAACACCTGTGTTGATTTATTAATTTCTTCGGGAAATATATTTAACTCGTGTCATTACATCGTAAATGCGATCTACGCCAAAACTAATACCTACTCCGGGGATATTTGGCAATCCAAATAAACCAGTAAGATCATCATAACGACCTCCTCCGCCAATGCTTCCCATTTGGACATTTTTTGCTTTTACTTCGAAGATGATGCCGGTATAGTAGTTAAGGCCGCGGGACAATGTCAAATCAGTTACAAGCTTGGAGTTTGACACTCTTTTTCTCAATTCAGACTAGTTCACAATCTCCTTCATGATAGCTCTTCATTTGATGAATATTTTGATGCACCATTTGTTAAAAAATGCTAAAGTGAAATCTTCACCATGCTCTAATTGGATATTATCATGAAGGATTCTATTTGAAGCTGCAAATATAAAATCTGTCAAATCTGTAATCTGCATTCATGTAAAACCTTTTTCGCTCTAATTCTTTTTTTACACCATCCAAATCCGATCTTTTCGAATTTATCGATTGCAATTGCCATATCGATCATTTTGTCAGGAGCACCAATAACTCTCAGCTACACGCCTAGCTAATAATTTTTCTGTTATTAATTTTAATTTCAACATCTATTCCCAGCTTTTTAAAAACGTATATATAAATATTTACAAACTCAACTTCATTCCATATAGAATTACTTCCCACCACATCCGCATCGCATTGATAAAACTCCCGGTATCTTCCTTTCTGTGGCCTGTCGGCCCGCCACACAGGTTGCATCTGGTAGCGTTTAAACGGCATCGTTAGTTTACCAAAATTCATAGAAACATAACGGGCAAATGGAATTGTAAGATCATAGCGTAGCGCTCTTTCCGTAATACTCTTTTCATTTTTTCCTTCAAGAATTTTTTCAAAGCCTTTTTGAGCTTCTTCTTTTTTTGCCGGATTGTCAAGCCCGTTGTTTAATATTTTAAAAATCAGTTTGTCACCTTCATCTCCATATTTACCCATCAATGTCTCAAGGTTTTCCATCGCAGGTGTTTCCAATGGCTCAAAACCATATAACTCAAAAACATCTTTTATTGTATTAAGAATAAATTGCCTCTTGCGAATTGTTTCGGCGTTAAAGTCTCTCGTTCCCTGTGGTAGTGATGGTTTCATTTTTTGCCTTTGGAGGAAGGATTATTTTTTTAGCCGCAAAAATATGGTATTCAATTTTACCTGCCGACTTATCGTAATTAATGAGCGCTTGACTAATTCATTAAAAGTCGAAATATTTTTTGATGCATTTGTGAAAAGCACGCAATCGTGCATCTTACCTGAAACGGTACTGGTTTTTGTTGAATTAAATTTTCTTAATTCTTTGCATTTTCTGGAAAAAATATAATCATGGACCAACGTACAATTCTACAAAGCAATTTATTAGATATTCTTTTTGACAACCGTAATAAAGAATACGGTGCATACACGCTGAGAAGATCATATAATAAGCGGTTACGAATTGCTTTACTTTCAATGGTGACATTATCTTTATTGCTTTGTTTTTTGTTTTTAAACAGACCGGCAACAGTTTTGAATTTGCATCGCATCGTTTTTTCAATTCCGGAAACAAAAACATTTAATTACAACACACCATCAAAACCTCAACCTAGGGCAGCGGTTTCACTTACGCATTCAAAAAAAGCAAATCGAATTGAGTTGCCTCCACGAATTGTAGATTCAATTAATATTAACACTTTCTCTGCAACACCAATCGAAACAACGCCGTCTTCAATTTCAGCAGACAGTTCAGGAATAAGTTATGAACCTTGCGGTAAAGGGAATGGCAGCTCTTCTATTAAAGGCCTGCCAGGCATGGATTCAAGAGCAGCAGCGGAATCAAAGATCAATGAGCGTGAACCTGTATATGTTGCTGAAATTATGCCCCAATATCCGGGTGGAATTAAGGCCTTGCTTGATTTTCTTAAAAAAAATCTCCGCTCACCGGAAGACATTGAAGGTGAGGAAGTATCTGTTAAGGTGAAATTTGTCGTAAACTATGATGGAAAGCCTGAAAGTTTTGATGTGATAAAATCGGGTGGTATTGCTTTTGATAATGAAGTAATGAGAGTGTTGAAGAAAATGCCTTTGTGGATTCCGGGGAAAAGTAACGGTGAAAATGTATCGGTGTATTACGTGGTGCCGGTAAAGTTTACAAGTGAATTTTAAAAATATTTGGATAAATATTTGTTATGTCAAGTTTTTTAAATGCATTTTCTTCATTTTATTTTATCTTGCCGCCGGCCAATATAAATTTTAAATATGAGTCTTGAAGAATTTGAAAATACTGAGGATAAGAGAACGAAGCGTTATATTTTGATGAAAAGTATAATGGATTTTGGGATGGGTTTTTTATATGTTGGTGTTGGGATTTTCATAATTTTTTCGAAACAACTTCATTTTAGTAATAATTTTACGGAGAGTACTACAGCTAAAATTTTTGCAGGATTAATTATTATTTACGGAGCGTGGAGGTTTTACAGGGGAATTAAAAAAGATTATTTTAGAGAAAGATGATAAGCAAATTAATAAATGGCAAAATGAATTGGGCGCTCGTAATTGCTGCGTTTGCTGTGATTCTGTTTTCAGGTTGTTCAGGCGGTCATGTACGAACGGATCTTGATACCACTAACAGCGGTACAATACATATAAGTGTTGATGGGTCTTTTAAACCGGTCATTGACTCTCAGATACAGGTTTTTGAAGCGCTATATCCTAAAGCAAAAGTTATTGCAGACTATAAACCAGAGGCTGAGTGTTTTAAAGATTTAATGAAAGACAGCACAAGGATGATCATAGTAACGAGAGGTCTTACGGACGAGGAGGAAAAATTTTATAAGGACAGTTTTTCGTTCTATCCGGCTTATGATAAAGTTGCACTTGATGCAGTTGCAGTTATTGTCAATAATAGCGATCCTGACTCTCTTTTTTCAATGGAGCAGATTCGTGGCATATTGGGTGGTACAACGGGTGATAAGCAATTGGCAGTTTTTGACGGGTTAAAGGAAACAAGTACCGTGCGATATGCGGTTGATTCAATTTTAAAGGGAAAACCTTTCGATCCTAAAAAGGTATTTGCGGAGAAGAATAGTCTTGGAGTTATAAATTATGTAGCCGATCATCAAAATGTCTTGGGATTTATAGGTGTTAGCTGGATCGGAAATAAAGAGGATACTTCGCAAATGAGCTTTCTGAAAAAAGTAAGAATTGCAGCAATTGAATGCACTTGCCCGGAGCAAACCTATGTGAAACCATACCAGGCTAATATTGCAAAGAGGCGATACCCGATGGTAAGAGGCCTATATTATATTTTAAAAGAAAATTATAATGGCCTTGGCGGAGGATTTGCAAATTTTCTGACTTATGAAAGGGGGCAACTGATATTTATGAGATCATATCTATGGCCCGCAAAAATGAATTTCACCATACGTTCTGCAACATTAAATTGAAAATATAAGTAATTAATCTAAATCTAGTAAAATGCGAAAAATGAAACAATTCTTCCTGCTATCTTCTTTTATTTTTTTGGTAAACACTTTATTTGCTCAGAGTATTGATGACGGTAAAAAATTTCTGGACTATGAGCGGTATACCAGTGCGCAGAACGTATTTAGCAAATTAGTGGCAGCAAATCCCAGTGATATAGAAGCGGTGTATTGGTTGGGTCAAACTTATATAAAGAATGGCGACAACCCCGATACGGCCGCAGCCAAGGCATTGTATCAAAAAGCCCTACAGGCAAATCCTAACACGCCACTGTTAATGGTTGGTATGGGAGAAATTGCCTTAATGGAAGGTCAGAAAGAAGATGCCCGTAATAAATTTGAGGCAGCGATGAGCATTCCTAAGAAAAAGGAGTTGCCCGAAATACAGGAAGCTGTTGGCCGGGCAAATATAGATACAAAAAGCGGCGACCCTGTGTATGCGATTGGCTTATTAAACCAGGCTGCCGATAAGGATAAAAAAAATCCTGAGGTACAAATATTATTAGGGGATGCTTATAGAAAAATGATTGACGGTGCCAATGCAACAACCTCATATAATAATGCATTAGCACTCGATCCTAAAAGTGCCAGGGCCGATTTTATGATTGGCCGGATTTATGAAACCCAGGGTTACGGGCAGGAGCCAATTTATATGAAGTATTATAACGCAGCAATTGCGGCCGACCCCAATTTTGCACCGGTTTATTATTGGTTGTACAATTATTACTACGAACGTGATGTAAATAAATCCAGGGAATACCTTAATAAATACATTGCTGTGGCAGACCCTGACTCAAAGAACTGTTATGCAGAAGCTTCCCTTTTGTATGTTTCCCGGTTATACCAACAGGCAATTGCTAAGTCTGATGAATGCATTTCAACCGGTGGAACAAAAGTGTATCCAAACGTTTATGGTTTAAAGGCCTATTCTTACGACAAACTTGGTGATTCTTTAAATGCTAAAAAATATTTTGACGAATTTTTTGCAAAAGTAAATCCGGATAAAATAGGACCTAAAGATTTTTTAACCTATGGACAGGTGCTTTTGAAAATTCCATCGAAAGATTCTATGGATCAAGTGCACAATGATTCTCTTGCTTCTGTATATATTGATAAAGCAATTGCTCTTGATACTGTACCTGCAAACAAATTGGATTACGTTAAATCAACTGCTGAGAGCCTTATCGCATCGAAAAAATATGCTGACGCGGGGAAATGGTACACAAAAATGTTAAAGCTTAAGCCCGATTATAATAAAGTCGATCTGTATTATGCAGGTTACAATGATTATCGTGGTGGAGACTATCCGGCTGCTGATTCAATCTGGGGCCTTTATACTCAAAAATACCCTGAGGACATTTTTGGATGGTATATGAAGGCTCATGCCCAGGAGGGAATAGATTCTACCGGTATTAACGGCTTGGCAAAACCTTCTTACGAAAAAGTAATTTCCATTGCTGATACATCCGCAGACAAAGACAAAGTAAAAGCCAATGAAATTACCGGCTACAGATACATGGTTGCATATTACTATAATACTAAGAAAGATGTGGATTCCGCACTTTATTATAATAGCCAAATACTTACTCTTGATCCTAATGACACCCAGGCTCAAGCTAACGATAAGGCATTGAAAGCTGTAAAGCAACAGCAGAACTCACAACCTGCAAAAGCATCCAAAAGTGGAGGTTCTACGGCCCCACCCGCCAAAAAATAATATGAACTATTTAAAGAGAATCCCGTTATTATAACGGGATTTTTATTGCGGCAAATGTTGGGTTTAATTAACTGAAATTCTTGTTTTAAAATTTTCGGGCAATTACAATCAATATGGAAAATTGAATGTGCGTTGTATTTTTGCCAATAATTTTTTTATAATTGATACATAATTTCTTTTTGCAGGCGGCTTCTTCCGGCAATAGCACATTAGATTATCTCCCTATTGGTATTCAGTTAATATTTGCAATTGTTTTGGTTGGAGGAATAATGGTCTTAACTCATGTATTTGGCCCAAAAAGAAAAACATCCGAAAAGCTGGAAAATTTTGAGAGTGGTATTGAGGGACATGGAAATGCCAGGCGCCCAATGGCGATTAAATATTTTTTAATTGCAATTTTATTTGTCTTGTTTGACGTAGAGGTTATTTTTTTCTATCCTTATGCAATTAATTTTCGTGAATTAGGCTGGCATGGATTTCTTGCTATCGTAATGTTCGTTGTCTTCTTTTTATCCGGTTTTATTTATATAATTAAGAAAGGTGCATTACATTGGGAAGAATAAATGATTTTCCAATTTTTATTGTTTGATAAGAGACAATGAAGTAGTAATGTTTTTTTAAATTTAAATGAAAAACTATGGCCCGCCCGGTTCAATATAATATTACAAACAAGTACGTAGAAGCTCCTATTGCTTTGGCCACCGCCCCGGAAGGACTTACCGGTGAAGGTTTTTTTGCAACCAAGTTAAGCGATGTAGTGGGGCTTGCAAGAAAAAATTCCATCTGGCCTTTACCATTTGCAACCAGTTGTTGTGGCATCGAGTTTATGGCGCTTATGGCATCTCATTATGACCTTGCCCGCTTTGGTTCGGAAAGAGTAAGTTTCTCTCCGCGGCAATGTGATCTTTTGATGGTAATGGGAACTATTGCAAAAAAAATGGCGCCTATTGTAAAGCAGGTTTATCTTCAAATGGCTGAACCACGCTGGGTATTGGCAATGGGTGCTTGTGCAAGTAGTGGTGGTATTTTCGATTCTTATTCTGTTTTACAGGGAATAGACCAGATTATTCCTGTGGATGTTTATGTGCCAGGTTGCCCACCAAGGCCCGAAGCAGTATTAGACGGCTTTATAAAAGTTCAGGACCTTGTAGGAAAAGAAAATTTAAGGCGCAGGAATTCTGATAGGTACAAAGAATTAATGAATAGCTATGGCATTCAATAAATGTGAAATTATAAACCCGATGTATCATTTTTGAGTTTTGCATTTTGAATTTTAAATTATGGCATTAACCAACGAAACAATCAAGCAGCAACTAACAGAAAAATTTGGCGAGGAAATTTATGACTGGAGCGAGCCTTATGGAATGCTGACTTTCACTTCGCACAAAGACTTAAATCTTAAAGTGCTGCAATATCTTTTCGATGATCCCACTCTTCAATTTAGGTTTCTTACCGATCTCTGTGCTGTTCACTATCCTGAAAAAAAAGGTGAAGAACTAGCAGTAGTATATCATCTTCATAATCTCGTTGACAATATTCGCATACGTTTTAAAGTATTTACTAACGTTAATAAACCCGATGTATTTAGTGCCACTGCACTGTATGCTTCTGCCAATTGGATGGAAAGGGAAACCTATGATTTTTACGGCGTAAATTTTATTGGGCATCCCAATCTTGTAAGAATTTTAAATGCTGACGAAATGGATTACTTTCCTATGCGAAAAGAATACCCGTTAGAAGAGCAGACAAGAGTGGATAAAGATGATGAGATGTTTGGAAGAGATTAAATTATTTCAAAGTAAATTGAATATGTATAGTACATTTCTTAAGTACCGGGCTCTTATAATTAAAGCGTTAATTTTATTTTCTTTGTTCGGAATTGCATTTGCTTCAACAGATGCATTAAGAAGCGCATTCCTGGGAGCCGGAACAGCCTTGGCATTAATAAGTTTTGGAGAAAGTATTGTTGACTTGAAAAGGGATAAAATTGCCAAAGATGTTTCAAAATTGAATAATGAATAGGTTCTTAATAAATATTTTTTTTAAAATTTATAAACGCTATTTGTGAGATTGACAAATTGAAATATGCACGATACAAAAGAACATATAAAACTTCCTGAACACTCTCTTGAAAAGAAAACAACTACTTTAAATCTTGGTCCTACCCATCCGTCAACACATGGTGTTTTTCAAAATGTTGTTGAGTTGGATGGAGAGCGTGTTGTAAGTGCAGAGCAAACGGTAGGCTACATCCATAGGGCATTTGAAAAAATTGCGGAGCATCGTCCGCTTTACCAAATCACACCGCTTACCGATCGTTTAAATTATTGCTCGTCACCCATTAATAATATGGGATGGCATATTTGCTGTGAAAGATTATTAAAAGTTCAGACTCCGAAGCGTGTAGATTATTTACGGATAATTATAATGGAACTGGCCCGCATCTCTGATCATCTTATTTGTAATTCTATCGTCGGTGTTGACTCAGGGGCCTATACAGGCTTTCTTTATGTGATGCAATCACGTGAACACATTTATGAAATCTATGAAGAAATATGCGGCTCTCGTTTAACAACTAACATTGGACGTATTGGCGGTTTCGAAAGAAACTTTACAAATGAAGCTTTTACAAAACTCGAAAAATTTATAAAGGAATGGCCGGTTGTTCTTGAAGAATTTGAGAATCTCTTTAATAGGAATAGGATATTTATGGATCGAACCATTGATGTAGGTCCCATAAGCGCAGAACGTGCGTTAAATTATGGATTTACGGGTCCTAATCTGCGTGCAGCCGGAGTAGATTATGATGTGCGTGTGCACCAACCTTATAGCAGTTATGAGGATTTTGATTTTACCATTCCGGTAGGCACTACAGGAGATTGCTATGACAGGTTCCTTGTAAGAAACCAGGAGATGTGGCAAAGCCTCAAATTGATTAAAGACGCTTATCAAAAGATACAGGAGTTCAAAGGAAAAGATGCAGAAGTTTTTCATGCCGATGTTCCTGAATATTATCTACCTGATAAGAAGGATGTGTATACCAAAATGGAAGCACTTATTTATCATTTTAAAATAGTAATGGGCGAGATCGACATGCCGGCAGGTGAAATTTATTCCTCCGTTGAAGGTGCAAATGGTGAACTGGGATTTTATTTAATAAGCGATGGAGGCAGGGCGCCGTACAGGCTGCATTTCAGAAGGCCTTGCTTTATTTATTACCAGGCCTATTCAGAATTAACTAAAGGTGGAATGTTAAGCGATGCTATTATTACGATGAGCAGTTTAAATTTAATCGCGGGGGAAATGGATGCGTGATTTGTGTAAAAAAGAACTTTGATTATAAATAATAACTATGGTATTTTCTGAGGAACAATTAAATAAAGTTAATGCAATAATTAAACGTTATCCCGAAGGGAAACAAAAAAGCGCTATCCTTCCCATATTGCATATAGCGCAACAACAGGGTGGTGGATGGCTTGATGTACCTTCCATGGATTACGTGGCTTCTTTATTAAATATCAAACCTATTGAAGTCTACGAAGTAGCGACGTTCTATTCAATGCTGAATACAAAACCTGTGGGTAAATATGTTTTTGAAGTTTGCCAAACCGGGCCTTGTATGCTAAATGGCAGTGATGAAATCATAAACTATATCGAAAATAAATTATCAATTAAAAGGGGAGAAACAACGGCGGATGGATTATTTACCTTAAAAGTTGTTGAATGTTTAGGAGCGTGTGGTTATGCACCAATGATGCAGTTTGGAAAAACATACCGGGAGCATCTTACTAAAGAAAAGGTTGACAGCATAATTGAGGAATGTGTATCCAGAGCCGTAGCTAATAATTAAAAATAATTTTTATTAAACATAGATTTTTAAATTCATGAAACTTATTCCATATCTACATTTTGCCGGAAATGCAAGAGAAGTGCTCGACTTTTATAAGAACGCATTAGGTGGCGATATTGTGCAATTAGGTACTTACGGAGAAAGCCCAATGCCGAGCGACGATGATTATAAAGATAAAGTGATGCATGCAAGATTCGTGTTTGATGGAAATATGATTATGGTATCTGATGTTTTTAAAGGTCAGCCGGTTTCAACAGATGGAAACATACAGTTATCCGTTGATGTGGATAATGAAAGTAAATTGGACGAAGTGTTTAATAAAATGGCAGAAGGCGGGAGAGTTACTATGCCGTTAGATGATCAATTCTGGGGAGCAAAATTTGGAATGCTCCAGGATAAATTTGGGGTAAGCTGGATGTTTAATTGCGAGAAGAAATAATTGATAGTATGTCAAAAAAATTATTATTAGATAAAGTAAACATACCGGGCATCAAAGGCTTCGAGGTTTATCGGCGGGAAGGTGGTTATAAAAGTGTGGAGAAAGCTTTGACGATGCAACCCGGAGATATTGTAGAAGAAGTTAAAAAAAGCGGACTGAGAGGTCGTGGTGGTGCAGGTTTCCCAACAGGCATGAAATGGAGCTTTTTAGCAAAGCCGGAAGGTGTTGCAAGATATCTTGTGTGCAATGCAGATGAAAGCGAACCCGGAACTTTCAAGGACAGGTATTTAATGGAATATATTCCGCATCTTTTGATAGAAGGAATGATCGTCTCCTCGTATACGTTAGGAAGCAATGTTTCGTATATCTATATCCGTGGGGAATATGATTGGGTAAGCGATATTCTTGAAAATGCAATTGCAGAAGCAAAGCAAAATGGGTTTCTTGGTAACAATATTTTAGGCAGCGGATTTAATTGTGAATTATATGTTCATCGCGGAGCAGGCGCTTATATCTGCGGAGAGGAAACGGCACTGCTGGAGAGTTTGGAGGGCAAAAGAGGACTGCCAAGAATTAAACCACCTTTTCCTGCCGTAAAAGGAGTTTGGGGATGCCCAACGGTGGTAAATAATGTGGAGACAATTGCAGCAATCGTTCCGATTATTAATGATGGCGGTGAAGCCTACTCGAAAATTGGTGTTGGCAGATCTACAGGAACAAAATTAATATCTGCATGTGGTAATATTAATAAGCCCGGTGTTTATGAAATTGATATGACCATATCGGTGGAAGATTTTATTTACAGTGATGAATATTGTGGTGGCATTCCCAATGGAAAAAGATTGAAGGCATGTATTCCCGGAGGTTCATCAGTTCCTATTTTGCCAGCTAATCTTCTTTTAAAAACAGCTAAAGGTGATACAAGAATAATGAATTATGAAAGTCTTGCTGACGGCGGTTTTGCAACAGGCAGCATGATGGGCTCGGGAGGTTTCATAGTACTGGACGAAGACCAATGTGTAGTTCGACATACGCTAACCTTAGCCAGATTTTATCATCACGAAAGTTGCGGCCAATGTTCACCATGCCGCGAAGGAACCGGCTGGATGGAAAAGATTCTGCATAAAATTGAGAACGGAAAAGGCGAGATGAAGGATATTGATTTGCTTTGGGATATCCAACGAAAAATAGAAGGCAATACCATTTGTCCTTTGGGCGATGCGGCAGCATGGCCAGTGGCAGCTGCGATAAGGCATTTCAGGGATGAGTTTGAATGGCATGTTTTAAATCCGGATGAATGTTTAAAAAGGAATTATGGTTTAGCCCATTATGCTGATCCTTTGGAAGTAGCAGTTTAATTAGTGAAAAATTAAAACCGAATGGAGAATGGCTGAAGAACAAAAATTATTTAAAGTAACGGTAGATAATATCACTATTGATGTTCCAGCAGGAACAACAATTTTGAATGCTGCCCGCATGATAGGGCATGAAGTGGCACCACCGGCTATGTGCTATTATAGTAAATTGAAAGATAGTGGTGGTAAATGCAGGACTTGCTTAGTAGAAGTAGCTGCAGGCTCAACCGCAGACCCAAGGCCAATGCCAAAATTGGTAGCATCTTGCAGAACCAATGTAATGGACGGGATGATCGTAAAAAATGTAACAAGCGAAAAAGTTCAGGATGCGAGAAAGGGAGTTGTGGAATTTTTATTAATCAATCATCCTCTCGATTGTCCTATTTGCGACCAGGCAGGTGAATGCTCATTGCAGGATCTTGGATATGAACATGGGGCTGTTCAAACACGTTACGAATTCAAACGCCGCACTTTTGTAAGAGAAGATATCGGCCCTTATATTCAGTTGCACATGACACGTTGCATTTTATGTTATCGTTGTGTTTATGTTGCCGATCAGCTAACTAATAACCGCGTGCATGGTATCCTTGACAGGGGAGATCATTCAGATATATCTACCTACATTTCAAAAGCTATTGAAAATGATTTCAGTGGTAATATGATCGATGTTTGTCCGGTTGGTGCGCTCACCGACAGAACCTTCAGATTTAAAAACCGCGTTTGGTTTTTAAAGCCCATGGATGCCCATCGTGATTGTGAAAAATGTTGCGGCAAGGTTACTTTGTGGAACCGCGGAGACGAAGTATATCGTGTTACAGCGCGTAAAGATCAATGGGGCGAAGTACAGAACGATGAAAACGGAAAGCCAATGTGGATATGTAATACCTGCAGGTTTGACAAAAAACAAACATCTGATTGGGTTATTGAAAAGCCAACGAATATTAACAGGCATTCGGTTATTTCGGCCAATCATTACCAGGTAAAAGTAATGCCTCACGATCCATTGGATAAATTATTAAATGGAAGAAGCCCACTGTTATTAATGGATATTCATGAAGAAAGTAAAGTGAACCAGCCCGAAGTACATTTAGATGAATTATTTGGACCGGCAACCGGCAAGACCTTTAATGGTGAACCTTTCGCGACTGGCCATAATGTGACGGATATTAAAGAAGAGGGAGGGGAAAATACGAAGGGGAAGGATTCGATAAATACGGTTACTCATTGAATCTTTTAAATTAAAATTAATAACAGAACAGGCTTTTATATTTTGAACCCGCCTGCGGTGAGCAGGTTTTACATTTTCGTTTATGCATTTATTAGCAATTGACTGGGTTGTATTTACCGAAAAACTTGTTTTGATAGTCGTGGTCGTAAGTGCCTCTCTTCTTATCGCGATGTATTCTACTTATGCTGAGCGCAAGGTTGCTGCAATAATCCAGGATCGACGGGGACCCAATCGTGCCGGGCCTTTTGGAATTTTGCAACCTGTAGCCGATGGGATAAAATTGTTTTTTAAAGAAGAGATTATTCCTAAATACTCTTCAAAGTTTCTTTTCATACTTGGGCCAAGTATTGCCATGCTCACAGCAATAATGATTGGTGCAGTAATTCCATGGGGAAATAAAGTTCATCTTTTTAATCGGGATATTTCTTTGCAAATAGCAGATGTAAACATTGGCATCTTGTATGTTTTTGGAATTGTAAGTCTTGGTGTTTATGGTATAATGATTGGTGGCTGGGCAAGCAATAATAAATTTTCTTTATTGGGCGCCATGAGAGCAGCTTCTTCAATAATAAGTTATGAGCTTGCAATGGGCATCACCCTTATTGCGCTTTTAATGCTTTCAGGAACCTTAAGCCTGAGGACAATGGTTGACCAGCAAATGGATCATTGGTGGTATATTTTCAAACAGCCATTAGGTTTTTTAATTTTTCTCATTTGTGCCTTTGCTGAAACAAATCGTACACCTTTCGATTTATCTGAAGCTGAGAACGAATTAATAGGTGGTTATCATTCAGAATATTCGTCTATGAAACTTGGTTTCTATCTATTTGCCGAATATGTGAATATGTTTTTGAGCAGCGCGGTAATGGTTACTTTATTTTTTGGCGGATATGATATTCCTTTTGTTAACGATCACAACTTAGTCAACTCCATTGGCACCAATGGAGCAGCCTTAGCGCAGGGTTTTGTGTTTTTTATAAAAATAGTTTGCTTCCTGTTTTTGTTTATGTGGGTGCGTTGGACGATACCACGTTTTCGGTACGATCAATTGATGAATCTTGGTTGGAAAATTTTATTACCGTTGGCGCTATTTAATATGCTGGTAACAGGTGCAATAATTTTATTACATCAAAATCATTGGCATTTTTAAAAGAGTATGTAAAAATCAATTTTAAATGAAGTGCACTTATAAATTAAAATATACTTTTGCGGACAATAAATTTAAACTTGTTTACAACAGGAATAAAAGAAGGAGGTTTTTATGCAGGCATTAACAAATAAACTAAAACCTGTTTCCAGAAAAAAAATGAACGTCTGGGAAAGAATGTATTTGCCTGAAATTCTCAGGGGTATGTTCATTACTTTCAAACATATCTTCCGAAAAAAAGTTACTATAAATTATCCGGAACAAACAAGGCCTTTCAGTCCTGTTTTTCGCGGCTTACAAATTTTAAACAGGGATGAAGAAGGCCGAGAGAATTGCACCGCATGCGGCTTATGTGCAGTTGCTTGCCCGGCAGAAGCGATAACCATGGAAGCCGCGGAGCGTCAACCGGGCGAAGAACATTTATACAGGGAAGAAAAATATGCAGCTAAATACGAGATCAATATGTTGCGCTGTATATTTTGTGGTTTGTGTGAAGAGGCATGTCCTAAAGATGCTGTTTATTTAAGTGAAACTTTTGCTCCTGCTAATTATCAACGTAAGGGATTTATTTACGGAAAAAAGGATTTATTGATTCCACATCCTAAAGAAGATCCGGAAGCTTATGCAAAAGCAAGAGGCAATAGAAAATTACATCCCGAAGGACATGGAAATGAGAAGTGAGGCAATAAGCAAACAATAAACAACAAGCAATAGAAGCGAATACATGGCAACGACGCAAATATTATTTTGGTTTCTATCTCTTCTTGCGATTACAGGAGCTATCGGTGTTATTTCATGCAAAAATCCTTTATACGGAGTGCTTTGGCTTATTATAGTTTTCTTTGCAATTTCCGGTCACTATGTTTTAATGAATGCACAATTTCTTGCTATCGTAAACATCATCGTTTATGCCGGGGCAATCATGGTGCTTTTCACTTTCGTGGTTATGTTCATAGATTTAAATGAACATCCTGAAATTCCTAAAAATATATATATAAAAATATCAGGGCTAATTGCCAGCTTATGTTTAATGATTGTATTAGTAGCTGCACTGTCCCACTCGCCAGCCAATAAAATTGAAATGCGATTTGGAACTGATGTTGGGTTGATTAAATACCTGGGAAGAACTTTATTTAGTGATTATGTTGTTCCGTTTGAAATAAGCAGTGTATTATTTTTGAGTGCGATGATTGGTGCCGTAATTATTGGTAAAAAAGAAAAAGAACTAAAAGCTTAAGTATGCAAATTGAGTGGTATATAATTTTATCAATTGCTTTGTTTTGTATAGGTGTTGCAGGGGCGCTTACACGCCGCAATGCTATTATAGTATTTATGTGCATCGAGCTCATGCTCAACTCGGTTAATTTATTGTTGGTCGCATTTTCTAAAATGCATCTTGGAGATGCGGTGCCCAATGCAATGTCCGCAATCAATGCACAAATATTTGTTTTTTTTATTATGATAGTGGCAGCTGCTGAAGTAAGTGTGGGGCTTGCGATAATTGTAATGATGTACCGGAATACAAAATCTATTGATATTAATTTTTTAAACAGGCTTAAAAACTAATCCAGGATAAATAAATTTTAGTTTTCTTTTCATTTTATACCGGCTGTATTTATGATGAATATAATTGATGAAGCTTATTTAATTCCCTTGCTGCCTTTTGTCGGCTTCCTGGTTAACGGGCTCGGAAGAAAAGTTATTCCAAAAAAAGTCACGGGAATTATAGGAAGCGGTGTCGTGTTTATTTCTTTTTGTCTAAGCATATTAATATTTATCAACGTTTCAAAAGAAGGATTTACAGCGCAACATATCACCTATTTTTCTTTTATCGATATTGAAAAATTAAAGATTCCATTCGAGTTTCAGATAGATCAACTCACTTCAATTTTCCTACTTATAATTACAGGTGTTGGTTTTTTAATTCATGTGTATTCAACGTCATACATGAAAGATGAAGACAATGCCGGATACGCCAGGTATTTTTCATTCCTCAACTTATTTGTATTTTCTATGCTTCTGTTGGTAATGGGCGGTAATTATGTAATTATGTTTATGGGTTGGGAAGGCGTAGGATTATGTTCTTATTTATTAATCGGTTTTTGGTTCAAGAATAACGATTATAATAACGCTGCAAAAAAGGCATTCATTATGAATCGCATTGGCGATTTTGGTTTTATATTAGGTATTTTTTGGTTGATCAATGCTTTCGGAACTACCTCTTACGAAAACCTTTTTAATAATCACACAGGTATATTATCTGTTATAACGGGTAAAGGGTCTCCCGTGTTAACTGGAATAAGTTTGTTACTTTTTGTAGGTGCAATGGGCAAGAGCGCACAGATTCCATTATACACGTGGTTGCCCGATGCAATGGCCGGTCCGACTCCTGTTTCCGCATTGATACATGCAGCTACTATGGTAACGGCAGGCATCTATATGATTGCACGAAGCAACATCATTTATTCCATGGCGCCGTTTACTATGTCGTTCGTTGCTATTATAGGTTTAGCTACAGCAATATTTGCAGCAATAATAGCCTTGAGGCAAAATGATATAAAAAAGGTTTTGGCTTATTCTACGGTTAGCCAGCTTGGTTATATGTTTCTTGGTTTAGGTGTTGGCGCTTACTCAGGCGCTGTATTTCACGTAATGACACACGCATTTTTTAAGGCGCTTTTATTTCTTGGCGCAGGTTCTGTAATTCATGCAATGGGTGGTGAGCAGGATATAAATAAAATGGGCGGCCTGGGTAAAAATATGAAGATCACTTATGTAACATTTTTTATCGCTTGCCTTGCAATTTCAGGAATACCGCCATTCTCAGGTTTCTTTTCCAAAGATGAAATTTTGGCCGCAGCATTTTCAGTTAATCCATTATTATATTTTATTGGCGTTGCAGGTGCATTACTCACTGCATTTTATATGTTTCGTTTGTTGTCATTAACTTTTGCCGGAAAGTTTCGTGGTACCGAGGATCAATTGCATCATCTGCATGAAAGCCCCGGTGCGATGACGTTTCCACTTGTATGTCTTGCTGTATTATCGGTTGTAGGTGGTCTGGTTGGTGTACCTGAAATATTTATGAAGAATGGTAATAAGCTGGGTGATTTTTTATCGCCCGTTTTTGCTGAGTCTAATAAAATTTTAGTAACGAATACGACTTCGTCTCAAACTGAATTCATGTTGATGGGCGTATCGTCTCTCCTCATAATTATTGTATGTGTGTGGGCATGGAACAAGTACAAGAATTTTGATGGAACTACCAAAGAAGCAGGCGCCTTTGCAAAAGCCATTCAAAATAAATTTTACGTCGATGAAATCTATGATGCCATTATTGTAAAGCCATTTAGAGCCTTTTCACGCTTTCTAAGTAATGTTATAGAAAAGTCTGGAATTGATGCGCTGGTAAATGGAGTAGGAAAGGGTATCAATTATTCCGGCAGGCAAATACGACTATTGCAAAGTGGATTCGTTGGTAGTTATATATTATTGATGGTTGTTGGCTTATTAGTATTGTTAATTATTCAATTGTTTACAAAATAAAATTAATGCTGGGCAATTATTATACATTTCCTGAATTACTGCTTTGGATTCCTTTGCTCACAGGCGTTATGGTCTTTTTTTTAAAAGACAGCAAAACCATTAAAGGTTTTGCTTTGGTTTCTTCTCTTATAACTTTGGTTATTTCTGTAATCAGCTTGCGCTACTCTGATGTAGCTCATCATCCTGAATATTTTGCTTACAATAATGTGAGCTATGTCTGGATGCCTTATCTCGGAGCCAGTTTTAGTGTCGGCCTCGACGGAATGGGATTTCTTCTTACTTTTTTAACTGCATTTACTTTCCCATTAATATTTGCGGCTACTCATAAACGTGAGTATGTCAATGCAAACGTTTATTATGGACTGATGTTGTTAGCGCAGGCAGGGCTTACCGGTGTTTTTGTTGCCACGGACGCATTGGTATTTTACTTCTTCTGGGAACTGGCATTAATCCCAATGTATTTTCTTTGCAGCCGGTGGGGCGGGGAGTTTAGAATAAGAGTAACATTTAAATTTTTTGTTTATACGTTTATCAGTTCATTGCTGATGCTGATCGGAATCATGTTTATCTATCTGCATACGCCGGCGGTATCAACTTTAAGCGATCATTCTTTTTACCTAAAATCATTTTACAATGCTACATTGACTCCGGCGCAACAGAATGGATTATTCTGGTTATTCTTTGTTGCGTTTGCAGTGAAAATGCCCATCTTCCCATTTCATTCCTGGCAACCCGATTTGTATGAGCAGTCTCCTGATTCGTCCGTAATGGTATTAAGTGGTATCATGGTTAAGATGGGAATATTTGGAATGCTGCGCTGGCTATTGCCCATTTTCCCTGATGCTGTCGGGAAATATCAAACGCTCGTAATTATTTTTTGTGTTATAGGCATTTTATATGCAAGTTCTATTGCTTTCGTTCAGTCCGATCTTAAACGAATTGTTGCCTGGTCTTCGATAGCACATATCGGTTTAATGGGCGCTGCAATTTTTGCCCGCAACAATACAAGTTTACAGGGAGTGATGCTGGAAATGTTTAACCACGGTATTAATATAATTGCCTTGTGGATGGTTGTGGATATAGTTGAAAAGAAAACGGGAATCAGAAAGATAGCTGACCTGGGTGGTCTTGCTATCAAATCACCGTCGCTTTCTATCTTTTTTTTGATAATAGTTTTGGCAAATATTGCCCTGCCGTTAACGAATGGTTTTGTGAGTGAATTCCTGATGTTTACAGGCCTTTTCGAGTATAATACTTACCTGGCTGCATTCGCGTGTATTAGCATTATCATTTCGGCAGCATATATGTTAAGTGTGATGCAAAAAGTTTTTTTTGGTTTGCCAAATTCTAATACAGAAAATGTTACCGACATTACGAAGGGTCAGAAGTTGATCTTAAGTGTAGTTGTATTAACTATATTGGTATTAGGTATATATCCCGGGCCACTTTTACATCTTACCCAGGATAGTGTAACACAGATTTTACAGAGCATTAGTATAAAATAGTTGGAGAACAGAAACATAAAAAAAGGAAACAGGATCAAATTATGAACGCTATAATAATATCGGCACTTTGGGGAGTTGTGATGATGTTTGGAGGAGTATTATTTAAAAAATCTTCCACTCCAAAATATTGGGCTATTGCAGGTATTATTATTTTATTAACTGCAAATGTTTGGGAGTTTTTTGGTCACCAGATATTTAATATTGATACGAAGGGAATGCTTCATTTCGATCATTTTGGTTTGGAATTTAATACCATTTCTTTTGCATGCACCTTCTTATATTTTCTTTTAAATGGAAGGGAAATAGAAAAAGTTGGCGAGAATGTATCAGAATATTTTGCCTTGATCTTTTTTATTCTGTGTGGGGTTTCCATCTCCTCTTCCTTTAATACCTT
This sequence comes from uncultured Chitinophagaceae bacterium, assembly GCA_963792025.1. Taxonomy (GTDB): domain Bacteria; phylum Bacteroidota; class Bacteroidia; order Chitinophagales; family Chitinophagaceae; genus Ginsengibacter. Next base: position 474,644 of record CAWBUS010000004.1, read on the forward strand.
ACTTATGTTGTTTTTAGGAATTGAGATTATGTCAATTCCTTCCTACATACTAACAGGCAGTGATAAACGTAATTTGAAAAGCAATGAGGCTTCTCTGAAATATTTCTTAATGGGGGCATTTTCCACCGGCCTTATGCTTATGGGTATTGCGTTAATCTATGGAGGGAACTCTATAGGCTCTTTTTATATTGATATGCTTGACCTGGGCAAGGGGACCATGCCGGTGATGATAGCTGCGGGGCTTGTGCTGTTGCTTGTTGCCATGGCCTTTAAAGTTTCAGCGGCGCCATTTCATTTTTGGGCAGCTGATGTCTATGACGGAGCGCCAACGGTGTTTACATCTTTTATGGCAACTATCGTAAAAATTGCCGGGTTTATTGCATTTATCAGGTTGTTCCAGGTTTCATTTGGTATTATCCAGCAACAATGGCAAATGCTTATTGTCGTAATTACTGCGGCTACCTTATTAATAGGAAATCTTACTGCTGTTTTTCAGCAAAGCGTTAAACGAATGCTGGCCTATTCAAGCATTGCGCATGCGGGCTTTATGATGTTTGCATTATTTGCCTTGAACGACACCGCAAGGGAAGGGCTGATGTTATACGCATTATCTTATAGCGTGGCAACAATTGGCATGTTTGCAATTTTGGTTAAGATGAATGATTATACCATTGAAGGTTTTAATGGTCTTTATAAATCCCAACCGGTTTTAGCGATTACAGCAACCATATTTCTTTTATCGCTCACCGGTATCCCGCTCACAGCGGGCTTTGCATCCAAGTTTTACATGTTGATGGCTGCGGTAAAAGACGGTCACCAGGTTTGGCTGGTAATATTAGCCGTTATATGTGCGGCAATAAGTGCTATTTATTATTTTAGGGTAATACAGGCAATATATTTTAAAGAACCATCAACAGGTACATCTCCTGCTATGGATGTCACTAAAAGTTTTAAATATTTGCTTATCATATCTGCCGCTATACTAATAATAGCCGGTATTCTTCCTTCACTTGTTGTAGACTGGCTCTATTTCTAATTTATAAATGGTACTTTAAATTTCTTTCGATATTGTACCTTCACCGTGTCGCAGATATTAAATTTTTGACTTCAGTCTATGCGAATATCAGATTCCCTTTCGCTGGCTTTCCGAACGGTAAAAAGTAATAAACTTCGTACAGGCATTACTGTTACCATTATTGCATTAGGCATTATGGCATTAATTGGAATTATTACTGCAATCTCCTCAATGGATCAAAGTCTCCGGGAGAGTTTTTCAACCATGGGTGCCAATTCATTTAGCATCCGTTACCAGGACAGACAAATTCATATTGGCGGACGACGACAGGTGACAAGAACAAGCCTGAAAGCCCTAAAACAAAAGAAATCTAACAACGGAAAAATTATCACGTACGAGGAAGCAAAACTCTTTAAAGAAAGGTATGAGTTTCCTGCTATTGTAAGTATCTCAATAAATGGCCCGCAAAATGTTATTGTAAACAATGAAAGCGTAAAGACGAACCCAAACATTTCCATGACGGGCGTTGATGAAAATTACCTGGCTCAAAGCGGTTATACACTTGCTGATGGTAGAAATTTTAATAAGATAGACGTGCAGAGCGGCAGAAGCATTTGTATTCTCGGAAACAGCGTTGCTCAAAAATTGTATGGAGATAATACACAACGGGCGCTTGATAAAATAATAGATGTTGCCGGTATTAAATATCGTGTAATTGGATTACTGAAAGATAAAGGGTCCAGCGCTTTCCTTAACGCAGATAACATTGTACTGACAACCTATAATAATATACGCCGTATTTTTTCAACAACCGGAACGACTTATAATTTAGGCGTTATGGTAAACGATATTAAAGATATGGATGCTGCAATAAGTGAAGCAAAGGGCACCTTCAGGCCGATAAGAAAAGTGGCCATCGATGAAGACAATAACTTTTATATTGATAAAAGCGACAGCATTGCTGAGGTATTCATGAGTAGTCTTGGAACTATCACTACTGCCGCGGCTTTTATAGGACTTATTACATTAATAGGAGCGGCAATAGGATTAATGAATATAATGCTTGTTGCAGTTAACGAACGAACAAGGGAAATAGGATTAATTAAAGCGATTGGCGGCACAAAAAAAAGCATACGCACGCAATTTCTTTTTGAATCTGTTCTGATAAGTCTCATCGGTGCTATATTCGGAATTATATCAGGCGTACTAATTGGAAACGTTGTTGGCATGTTGCTTCATACGGGATTTGTTGTGCCCTGGTTTTGGGTAATTATTGGAATTGTGGTTTGCTCTGCAGTTGGTTTATTTGCTGGATTATATCCGGCAATAAAAGCTGCGGGCCTCGATCCAATTGTTGCTCTTCGCTATGAATAAAAGTTGGCTTTCAATTCTTCGTCATTCAACTACGTCATTCGAATGCGTTGGTTTATTCACAATAACTTTTTATAAATTCCTAATATCTTTCTATCAATTCTTTTGTAGAAAATAGCTATAAATTTTTTTTCTATTTCAGCTCATTAAATCAATAATTTATTAACTTGTGTGCTCGTACCAAAAATTTTTTTTGCCTGAATGAGACTTTTCAAACTTTTTTTCGTTACAATTGTACAATCAAATATTTTAATCAAATTCATCTTAAACTTTTAACACTAAAAAACCTAACGTTATGGCAGATTCAAATACAACTGCAAGTTCCACTGTTAAAGCCACCACTTCGGTTCAGGCGAAAAAATCCAGCAACATTATTTCTTTGTTAGCTCCAATAATTTGTATTGTAGCAGGCTATATAATCTGGCGTTTCGTTATCGGGGCAAATGGTAATTTCACCCAGCCAGATACATCAGGGGGTTTCTGGCCCTCTCATGAGGGTCCGAAAACAAGTATTGCCCGTATGTACCAGGGTGGTATTATAGTTCCTGTTTTAATAGGCTTGTTTTTGATAGTTTTTACTTTTGTAATTGAAAGATGGCTGACGGTGGCCAAAGCCAATGGTAAAGGTTCAAACGCGGAATTTATAAGAAAAGTGCAATTTTATCTTGCAGACAAAAAAGTAGATGCTGCGCTGGCTGAGTGTGACAAGCAAAAAGGTTCCGTAGGTAATGTTATGAAAGCAGGTCTGAGAAAATACAAGGCAATGATAACCGAAACAGAACTCGATACAGAACAAAAGGTGCTTGCTATACAAAAAGAAATAGAAGAAGCTACAGCGCTTGAGTTGCCAATGCTTGAAAAAAATCTCGTTTTCCTTTCTACAATTGCTTCTGTGGCTACCCTGATAGGATTGCTTGGAACGGTGGTTGGTATGATTCGTGCTTTTAGTAACCTGGGTTCTTCTGGCGGTTCTGAAGCTACCAGACAGTTGTCAGTAGGTATTTCGGAAGCCCTGTATAATACAGCGCTTGGTATTGGAACCTCTGCTTTCGCAATTATATCTTACAATATTTTCACTACAAAAATTGATGGTATTACTTATGGCATCGATGAATCAGGCTTTACACTTACGCAAAGCTTTGCTTCTCTCTATAAATAATTCTAATATTTTTTTATGGAAATAGCCAGGAATTGAATCTATTTATTAATAAAAATTAAATAATGGGAAGAGCTAAAATAAAACGCGGGAGCACCAATGTTGACATGACAGCGATGTGCGACGTAGCGTTTCTCTTGTTATCTTTCTTCATCCTTACAGGCCAGTTTAAGCCTTCTGAAGCCGTTGAGGTATCGCCTCCCAGTTCTGTATCAAACCTACATGCTCCTCAGAAAGATGCGTTCCTGGTTTCAATTGATAAGGACAATAGGGTGTTCCTAAGTCTTACTGACGACATTAAAGGAGATATATGGGATGAATTAGTTGCTGAAAAAAACATGAAAGTTACGCCGGAGGATAGAAAAGATTTTATGGGTACGGATTACATAGGAGTTCCGTTTAGCCAACTCCTTGAATTTATAAAGATTCCCTCCGACGATAAAAAGAATGTAAAGATGCCCGGAATACCTACAGATAGTACAAATAACGAATTGAAGGATTGGATACAGGCTGCCGCTACGGCAGGCGCAGGTAAAAAGTTGAATTTCCTTATTAAAGGAGATAATAATTCGAAATTCCCTGCTTTTGGAAGTGTAATAGATGCTTTTAAGAAAAATGATATTTACAAATACAACCTTGTAACAAATGCAGAGGACGTGCCTCCGGGAACTGTATTATACGAGGAAAATTTAAAAGCACAGAGGGAAGGCAAATAGCATTGCAAAAAATAAATTCGTTTAACATTAAAAATATTTTGTCATGGCAGAAATGGAAGTAAAATCGGGTGGCGGCCACAAAGGACCCGGTGTTAAAAAAGGTAAAAAGCTTTCGACGAGGGTAGACCTAACACCAATGGTGGACCTTGGCTTTTTGCTAATTACATTTTTCATTTTCACAACAACATTAGCTGAACCGACTTCAATGAATTTGGCGATGCCTAAGGATACCAAAGACCCAAACCAGGAAAACAAAGTAAAGGAATCCGGTTCATTAACTTTAATGCTTGGTAAAGGAAACGTAATCTACTATTACTATGGTAATGATCCTACAAAGATGCAGACGACCGGATACAAGGATGTAAGAAAATTAATACTGGATAAAAAGAAATCAACACCTGTAGAAGACCTTTTTATAATCATTAAACCAGATAAAGATGCAACCTACAAAAATGCAGTTGATGTGTTAGATGAAATGACTATCGATGATATAGGAAGGTATGCAATGGTTGACCCGACGCCTGATGAATATAGATTAATTCAACAGACAGAAACTGCCGGTGGAGTGAAATAAATAAATACTGAAAAAAACCTACATAGGTCTCTAAATAAAATAGTATGGAATCTAATAAAATATTAAAGTCTACTTATTTGGACATTCTTTTTGAAGGTCGAAATAAAGAGTATGGTGCTTACGACCTGCGAAATACTTACAACAGGCGAATAAAAATTGCCTTGGCAAGTACAGTTATTATATTGGCGATAATATTTGCAGGTTCAGTAATCGCAGATAAACTTTCGTCATCAAACAATACCAAAGAAATTAAAACAAAAGAACTGGTAATGGAAGCTGCACCAAATGAACCGCCGCCGCCCCCGCCACCGCCGCCACCGAAATTACCGCCACCACCACCTATTGCTACTATTCAGTTTACACCGCCAAAAGTGGTAAAAGATGAGGAAGTTATAAAACCACCACCAGAAGTTAAACAAATTGAAGAAGCTAAAATTGATGTAAAAACTGTTGAGGGAACTAAAGATCTTGGTATTGTTGCTCCCCCGGTCGAGGACAAAGGAACACAGATAGTTGCGGCGCCAGCAGCTAAAGAAGATGAAGACAAAGTATTTACTAAGGTTGAAATTGAAGCTTCGTTTCCCGGAGGGCCAGGTGCATGGTCTAAGTATGTCCAAAGGGCCATCATGGCGGATATAGATGAATTTACTGAGTCTGATTATGGTACTTGTGTTGTAAAATTTATCGTGGACAAAACCGGCAAGGTGAGCCAGGTTGAAGCAACCACGATGAAAGGAACAAAACTTGCGGAGATTGCGACCAACGCTATAAGAAAAGGTCCAAACTGGACGCCCGCTCAACAGAATGGCAGATATGTAAATGCTTACCGTTTACAACCTGTTACGCTTACAAATCCTGATCAGTAATTTATTCAAATTATACTTTTTTAAAAGAGATGCCCTTGCATCTCTTTTTTTTTCATTTTTTTTAGCTGGATCTTTAGCGGATTTAATTGATTATGAAATCTTCGCATTTGTGCATCTAATTAAAAAAACTATGGCACAGATCGAAGAAAATAATCGTAGCAAATCGAATAAATATTTAAAACGTAAATCGGTAAGAGTTGATCTTACACCCATGGTAGACTTGGGATTTTTGCTGATAACTTTTTTTATATTAACCACATGTCTTTCAGATCCAACAATTGCGAATCTCGCTTTACCAAAAGAAAGTATAATTAAAACTTTTGTAAAAGCAAACGCTACACTAACGCTTTTGCTTATCCGAAACGATTCGATTAAATATTTTGAAGGGCCTGATCAAAACGATGATGTCAGTAAATACTGTACATTTCAAAATCTTCGCTCAGTTATCCAGGAAAAACAAAAAAAAGTTACCTCGGTCTTGGGTAGTCGTCTAGAAACAGTATTGATTATTTATCCTGGTGACCAGTCAACATATAAAAATTTTATAGATGCCCTTGATGAAATTCAAATAAATGATATAAGACACTATTTTGTTATGAATACGCAAAACTAACGGTGGCCGCCTTATTTGATTCATTGCCATCACAATCTTCATGTTAAATGGCTGAAAACGCTTTCTTATCTTTACAGCATGCATGGAAAATTTTCCGAATGGGAGGATACTATTGTGGCAATTGCTACGCCGCCCGGTATTGGGGCAATAGGAGTAATACGCCTTAGTGGCAATAAATCATTTGAAATAATTAATAATGTTTTTCCATCTAAAGACCTTTCAGTTCAGCCGGCTAATACGTTGCACGTTGGATATCTAAAGGATGGTGAAACAATAATTGACGAGGTCGTTATTTCAATTTTTAAAGCTCCTGCCTCATATACTGGTGAAGACGTAATTGAAATTAGTTGTCACGGATCTCCTTACATACAACATCAGGCAATCAATGCCCTTATCCATTATGGCGCACGTCTTGCAAAGGCGGGAGAATTTACTCAAAGAGCTTTTCTCAATGGCAAACTCGATCTTACTCAGGCCGAAGCAGTTGCTGATCTTATTACAAGTAATACAACGGCATCTCAAAACGCGGCATTAAAGAATATGAGAGGAGGCTTCTCTTCTATTCTAAAAGAAATGCGGGAACGCCTCATTCAATTTTCTGCTTTAATTGAACTGGAACTGGATTTTAGTGAAGAAGACCTTGAGTTTGCTGACAGGAAAAAATTTCTTGAGCTTTTGGATGAAGTCAGTGTAACAGTAAAAAAATTATTGGAATCGTTTCAACTCGGCAATGTAATAAAAAATGGCGTGAGTGTTGCGATTGTTGGCAGCCCTAATGCGGGTAAATCAACTTTACTAAACACGCTCCTTAATGAGAACAGGGCTATTGTAAGCGAGATTGCAGGCACTACAAGAGACACAATAGAGGAGATCATTAATATAAATGGAATTTTATTCAGGTTGATTGATACTGCCGGTATTCGTGAACATTCACAGGACATCATTGAAAACATGGGTGTTTTAAAAAGCAAAGAAAAAATTCAACTGGCGGATATTGTATTGTATTTATTTGACATTAATGAATCGAATGAAGATGAAATAATTTCTTTTATCCAGGAAATTGAAAAGCAAAACAATAATGTAATAGCTGTTGCAAACAAAATAGATTGCAGTGATGAAAAATTATTGCAACGTTTTAAAGAGCATATGCAAGAAGTTCTTTTTATTTCAGCAAAAATGGATACTGGTGTTGGATTGCTCAAAGAAAAATTATTCAACGTCGTGGTCGGTAATTCTAATTTATCAGAAAACGTAGTTCTTACAAACGCACGTCATTACGCTGCACTGAATAAAGTTCAGGCTTCTCTTGATGAAATAAAAAAAGGAATTGAAAATAGAATATCCGGAGACTTACTTTCATCCGATATTCGCCGATGCCTACATTATATTGGAGAAATTACCGGCGAAATATCGAATGAAGATATGCTTGATTATATATTTAGTAAGTTTTGTATCGGCAAATAATTTTCAACTTGCAAAAAATGATTTTTAGAATTTAATGATTCAGATCGAAACCTAAATAATGGATATGCCATCACGGTTTGTTGCAAACTGTTTCAGTACTATACTAAAATCAGATAAATGGTGTGCAGATAAGAAGTGGAAGGCTATGGCAAGCGAAAAATCTAAAAAGTAACTAAAAAAAATAATGATTGAATTAAATACAATCCACCAAGCTATCGCCGAAAAGGTGTCACAAAAATTTGAAGAATTATTTGGCACTAAGCCTGTCGTAGTGCGTTCGCCCGGGCGCATCAACATTATTGGTGAACATACCGATTATAATGAAGGCTTTGTGCTACCCGCAGCGATTGATAAGGCTGCGTATATTGCTATGTCACTACGGAATGATGATGAAATACATTTAATGGCCATGGATCTTAATGAAACATTTTCTATTTCAATAAATGATTTGAGGCCAGTTGGAGATATCAGTTGGCCCAATTATATTTTGGGAGCTGCTGATCAATTTCGAAAAAAGGGAATTGCACTAAAAGGATTTAATGCAATACTAACAAGTGATGTGCCAATTGGCGCCGGGCTTTCTTCATCAGCTGCGGTAGAATGTGCTACTACATTTGCTTCGAATGAATTACTACAAACAAAATTCGACAGGCTTGAAATGGTAAAAATGGCTCAGAAAGCGGAACATGAATATGCAGGTGTAATGTGCGGCATTATGGATCAGTTTGCTTCAATGATGGGTAAAAAAGATCACGTGATAAAATTAGATTGCCGTTCACTGGATTATGAATACGTACCTTTTAAACTCGAAGGAATAAAAATACTCCTGTTAGATACTAACGTTAAACATTCGCTCGCTTCTTCAGAATATAATACAAGGCGTAAAGAATGCGGACAGGCAGTTGAATGGATAAAAGAGCATGAACCAAAAGTTAATTCATTGCGTGACGCAACAGAAGCGATGCTTGATAAGTATGTATTGCCAAAAGATAAATTGATTGATAGGCGAAGCCGTTTTATTGTGCAGGAGATTAATCGGTTACAAGCAGGCTGCGAAGATTTACGAAGAGGCGACATCGATGCGCTAGGAAAAAAAATGTTTGCCACTCATGATGGCTTAAGTAAAATGTATGAAGTTAGTTGCGTTGAACTTGATTATTTGGTTGATTTTGTCAGGACTAATAAATCAGTGATTGGTGCAAGAATGATGGGGGGAGGATTTGGCGGCTGCGTTATAAATCTTGTAAAAGAAACAGCAATCAACAAACTTGTGGAAGCCCTTGCTCCCGCTTACGAAAAAAAGATGGGATTACCACTTACTTATTATATAGCATCAATAGAAAACGGAACTGAAATCATTTAACCGTTATAGTTAGGCTATATATTCTATTTTATTTCAGAATGGCATCTCATCAATTTGCAAGCCCGTTTCTTAAAAAATTTTTCACTTCTTCACGAAACCATACCGGAGCATCATACATAATAAAATGTTTCGTGGGAGCTATAAGAATAAGTTTATTGGTAAGGTTACCATATTCATCATCAAGCAATTTTTTGGAAAGCTCCGTTGTTCTGAAGTTGCTTCCTAAAATAAGAACGGGAATATTGATTTTTGAAATTGCATTTCTTAAATCGATCGCACTTAGTTCTGCATAAACAGAACTAAGTGTTTTACGGTCACTTGCCACAGTCCAATTTGTAATAAGCCTGGCATGGGCTGCATCTTTTACCATGTTGCGCATTGCTTTGAACTGGTTCGCTTCAAATTCCTTTGCAGGCATATTTGCAAAATTGTACGCTATAGTTTCTGCGTTGTAAGCTGGTGCCTCTCTGATATCTATTGAAGAAGTTGTAGGAGAAATGTACGGAACGCCATCAACACAAAGAATTTTCGAAAACAACGATGGCTGTTCACTTGCTGCCCACAAACTCATGAAGGCGCCAAGGCCGTGTCCGATGAGAACCGGCTTATCGAGATGATTTTGTCTTACGTATTGTATCAATTCATTTTTTACAGTTTTAAGGACCGGTGTATCAATGGGTGGTACACCAGCAAAACCCGCCAGCGTTAGCACATGCAGCTGATATTTGCCCTTCAGCGCATCAACAGTTGATTTCCAAACATCGCCACTGCACGCATACCCGGGAATAAGAATAATGGGCTGCCCTATTCCATATACTTCAACCTTAAATGCTTTTTGTTGGCAATAGGCATTCATTACCGATAGCATCATAATAGAAAGAAATATTTTTTTCATTTTTTATATTATTGGTTGAATACTCAAAGTTTAGCTTTGTTGCAAACTATTGCAAATATTTTTTTAAATCTGAAATATTAAGATGTTTAAAAGTCCGTAATAAAATTCATTGCTGCGAATTGTAATAATTATGATTAACATCATCTCTATTTTGGTTGGTTGGCTCATCTTTATCTTTACAAAATGAAAACGATTCATTTAGAAATTTCAGGGAAAGTCCAAGGCGTTTTTTTTCGGGCTTCAGCAGAAGAAATAGCGAAACTTCATAAAATCTCTGGTTGGATAAGAAATACACGTGACAAAAAGGTTGAAGCGCTAATAACTGGCGCGGATGAAGATATTCAAAAGTTTATTGAGTGGTGCAAACAAGGGCCTGACAAAGCAATGGTGCAAGATGTTTCAATTACCAATAAAGCATTGGAAATCTTTAATAGATTTGAGGTAATAAGATAAACGCATTTGATAGCCATCTGCTTTTTAATAATTTACTTTTTTTAAGATTTACTATCCTAAATTGTAACTCTTATTGTTATGTATATTTATTCAATGATAAAATTTAATAAAATTATGAAGCGATCAATTGTTTTTATTTTTCTTTTAAGCTCTTTGTATGGTACTTCACAAAACTTTTACCTGTTGATTGGAACCTATACGGGAACAGGAAGCAAGGGCGTATATGTTTATAATTTCAATGCTCAAACCGGTAAAGCAACATGGGTGAGTAACACAGATTCCTCAACCAATCCATCTTATATTACTTTATCTCATAGCGGAAATCTTCTATACGCAGTAAACGAAACCGGTGGTGCCAAACCAGGAAAAGTAAGTGCTTATTCATTCAACAGGAAAAATGGAAATCTTACCTATTTAAATACGGAATTATCAGGAGGGGATGACCCTTGTTATGTTGCAGTAAGTAACAATGATAAATGGATTGCGGTTGCCAATTATTCCGGGGGAAACGTTTCGGTTTTGCCCATTAATAAAAATGGTTCACTTCGGCCTATAAGCCAGTTAATACAAGACGAGGGAAGTAGCTTCAATAAGGATCGCCAGGAAAAAGCACATGTTCATGAATCCGTTTTCTCGCCGGATTATACTTATTTATTTACACCTGATTTGGGAACCGATAAAGTGATGATTTACCAATTTAATTCATCACTTTCTAAACCACTTCATCCATCTTCACCTGCGTTTGTGATCACTCCTCCCGGAAGTGGGCCAAGGCATATAACATTTTCCCCAAATAAAAAATTTGCATACCTCATTCATGAGTTAAGCGGTACTGTAACTGCATACAGTTACCACATGGGAAAACTGAAGGAAATTCAGGAACTGCCGACGCATCCTGAAGGATTTAAAGGCGTAATCGGCAGCGCAGAAGTCTTTGTATCTCCTGATAACAAATTTCTTTATGCTTCCAACAGGGGAGATGAAAATAACATTACCATTTTTTCTATTAATTCTGTTACGGGAAAATTGAAACTCATCGGATATCAATCCGTTTTTGGGAAAGCTCCGCGAAATTTTATAATAGATCCTACTGGAAATTATTTACTGGTTGCCAACCAGGATAGCGACAACATTGTAATCTTTAAACGTGATAAGAAGACAGGCCTTTTAACTGCAACCCAAAACCAGATTAAACTACCTAAGCCGGTTTGTTTACAAATCGTTAAAATAAATAAGTAGCTAAACATTGCATTGTTGCAATAGTCTTAACTATTGAACGTTTTTATTTAACATTATACGTTAGTAAACCGTCGATAATTAAATTAAATTTGGTAATGCAATTTTTTACAAAAACACATTTATGAAAACTATTATTGGTATGATGCTCTTTGTTGGTTTAACCGCAGGAGCTATTAATTCTGCTGACGCTCAAAGAGGACGCGATAACGGGGGGCGTGGTGGAAGAGAATCGAATGCCGCCCCACAACGTGAAAGCAGAGGCAATTTTTCTGAGAACAGAAGTTTTCGCCAAAATACTGTGAGCAGAAATAACTCCTACGTTCCGGTTCAGCGTAACGAAAGAAGTTTTACACCAAACAACGCCGCGAACAATCGTGTTGCTCCGCAAAGAAATGCAATAACACGAAACGATTTTAGGAGAAACAATAATGTAAACGCTACGAGGCCAAACAATGCCATTGTAAGTTCAGGGTTTAACAGGAATCGGGTATATTCTTCAAGAACCAACAATTATTATCCAAACAGAACCAGCAATTACAGGTACAACAACAGCAGTTACGGGTATAATGGCCGTAATTACAGGGGCAATAATTACTACCATTATAATAGCAGGTATTACGGAGGCGGCTACTACAATTTTAATAACAGGCGGTATTCATTCATGTACGGTCCCCGCTATAGCATTCTTCCGAGGAGTTGTGTTTCAATTTCTTTTGGTGGCTATCCTTATTATTATAATGATGGATTTTATTATGGATATTACGGTGGATATTATCAACCCATATTTCCTCCATTCGGTTTACGCATAGGCGTGCTTCCTTATGGATACTATAGTTTTGACCTGGGTGGTTATCCATATTATTATTATAACGGAATTTATTACCAGCAATATGATAATTCTTACCAGGTTGTAGATGCACCAATGGGGGCTTCCGTATATAGTTTACCTGAAGGCGCAAAAGCTGTAGTATTAAATGGCGAAAAACTATATGAACTTAATGGAACTTATTATAAGGAGGACAGAGATTCAAAAGGGCAAACTATTTATACAGTAGTGGGAAAAAATGGAGAAGTGAATAATACTGATAATACTGGCAATAATGATTTGAATAATTCAGATGGCACTTTGAATAATGACAACAATGCCAACAATGATAACACTTTAAATACTCCTCCTCCTGCTTCGTCTTTGCAACTTGGTGATATTGTAACCCAGTTGCCAGAAGGTTCAAGAGTTGTAACTATAAACGGTGAAAAAATGTATGTTTCGCCTGATGATACTTATTTAAAGGAAGAGACTGATGGGGGTGTCGTTCAATATAAAGTAGTTGGTAAATAATCATACCCGAGAATAGCTAATGTTATTTCGCTTAAATTAAACGGGGTTTATTTTAACAATAGTTTTATTTAGATTTTAACCGGCCTTTGGCCGGTTTTTTTTATCGATATGAAGCTTATAGCCTTAAATCGTCAACGCCATTTCTCAATAACCATCGTTTTGTATCTTTGTGGCTCATGAACATAAATTACGCAGGTAATCAATCTTCTGCTATCGTTGCTACTGTTCATTATTTCTTCGCCGGTCATTGCTAATCGATGACGCATTTTAATCTTTATGAAATATTTTCTTACTCTACTTACCGCATATATTATTTCGTTTAACGTAAATGGCCAGGTTGAAAAAGAACCATTGCCAGACAACGATATGCCGGTTATCAAAATTAATTCGTATAACACTGTTTATGGAAAAGTTTTGGACCATGATACGAGAAAGCCCATTCCCGCCGCATCGGTTCAGTTAATTACCAGGGTAAATAATCCGCTTACAAATGAAGTGAAAGATTCTGTGATAGCTGCTATGCTAAGCGCTCCTAACGGTGATTTTAGTTTTGAAAATATTTACTCTTTCGATAGCCTGCACATCCTGTTATCTGCTGTCGGCTACAACGTTTATAATAACAGTTTTGCTTTTGCAAATATCAACCGGGATTCTGCTGCTCCGATAGACCACGACCTCGGAAACATTATGATGAATCATATTGCAAAAACACTGCAAGATGTAACAATAGTATTGAATAAACCTGCATTGCAAATGGGCATTGATAAAAAAATATTCGATGTTAACAAGAGTATATCGTCAAAGGGAGGAACGGCTATCGATGTAATGAAAAATATTCCTTCCGTTTCAGTAGATGTCGATGGCAACGTTGAACTAAGAAACTCTTCGCCAACAATTTTTATAGATGGAAGACCTACCATTTTAACGCTGGATCAAATTCCTGCTGATAACATTGATAGGATAGAGCTTATTACCAATCCATCAGCAAAATATGATGCTTCTACTACCGGCGGCATAATCAACATTATATTGAAGAAAAATAAAAGAACAGGATTGAACGGATTATTTTCAGCAGCGGCAGGAACTCAAGGTATATTCTCGGGCAATGGCAATTTGAATCTACGACAAGGTAAATTGAATTTTTTTGTAAGCGGAGGTTATCATCGATCAGATGGAAAATCAAATAGCGAGAGCTACAGACAAAATAAATCGAATGGTATAGTTGATAATTATTTTAACCAGTACTCTAACAACGAACGCAGCAGGAAATTTACTTCGACCCGGTTTGGACTTGATTATTTTATTGACAATAGAAATACGCTGACTCTTTCGCAGGGTCTTTTCCAGGGTCGTTTTGCTAACGACGAATCGCAAAATCAGCAATACTTAGACGGTAATAAATCGTTGACTGAAACCGGTGAACGGACGTCTGAAGAACAATTCCAGTTTAACAGGTACAATACGCAGGCAGATTATACGCACAAATTTCCAAAGGAAGGAGAAGAAATTGATGGGAGTTTAAATGTTAGCTACGGGAATGTGAAAAGTAATGCGACTATTCTAAATAATTTTTATTTCCCCGATGGCTCTTTATACAGCGACCCGAATAATGTGCGTAATGAGGGAGCTAACGATAATAACCAGGTTACGGCAAAAATTGATTTTGTAAATCCGTTGAAAAATGACAATAAGATAGAAACCGGGCTTAGAAGTTACATCAATAATTATTCGAGTTATTTTAATTCATTCTCCGTGGTAAATGGAGTAGAGGCTAAATTACCACTCAGTAACAATTATAAATATACAGAGGTAGTGCATGCTGGGTATTTTACATACACTGGTAAAATGGCAAGTATCGGTTACCAGGCAGGGCTCAGGGCCGAGTATTCTAAATTTACCGGAACACTCATTGATAGCGCTCAAAAGTTTGGGTATGAATACCCGGATCAAATTAAAAATATTTGGGATGCCCTGTTTCCAAGCCTCTATCTTTCGAAGAAATTAAATGAAACGGAAGAGATACAACTCAATTATTCACGAAGAGTTCGTCGCCCTAATTTTTGGCAACTAAATCCGTTCATCGATATAAACGATCCGTTGAATATTCAACAAGGCAATCCCAAATTAAAACCGGAGTTTACCAACTCAGTGGAATTTAATTACAGTAAAACATTCAAAAACAAAAGTAATTTTCTTGGGGTCTTATATTACCGGAATACATTGCAGGATATTACGAGATATAGTGATACGCTAACTGCAGCTCAATACGAGCAACTCAATAATGCAGCCGTGGATCCTAATGCAATTCTCAATACCTATATTAATGCCCAAAGTACTAACAGGTTTGGGCTTGAACTTACGTTGCAGCAGAAATTCAACAAAAATTTCGATATTACTCCATCAGTAAATATTAATTACAGAAATGTAAAAGCTGGTATTGCTCAGCAAAATTTAAGTAACGAGGGATGGGATTGGAGCTCTAAGTTAACGGCGAATTATAAAATTGAAACACAACATCCTTCCATTTTTAATAAACTGAGTTTCCAGCTAACGACCCAGTATGAGTCTCCCCGCGTGATTCCGCAGGGGAGAAGATTAGAGCAATTTGACTCTGACTTCGGAATCCGAAAGGACTTGTTTAAAAATGATAAAGGATCAATAACCTTCAGCGTAAATGATATTTTAAATACCCACAGGTATGGTGTAATTTATGATACCCAAAACTTTTACCAGGAGTCTTACAGCCGCAGGAACGTAAGAAATTTTAGAATCACCTTTAGTTACAAATTTGGTAATAGTGATTTTTCACTCTTCAAGAAGAGTAGGGATAATACTGATAATAATAACAACTAAAAAACCCACTCATACTTGAGTGGGTCACAGAACAATATAAAATGTTATTATAGATTAACTAAGGATATCGTGTGTTATCAATCCAGCGAATACTACGCTTTTTCACTAACCACTTTAACGCCGTTTTTATATTCCCCGAGTATAACAACTTTCTTAAATCTTGAATATTGTTTTGCTGCAAGTTCCATTGCTTCTTCGGTTTCACTCCTCAACTTCAATCCTTTGCCTTCGCCGGAATTATAAATTTCAATATAATATCCGTCTCTTAAAGTAATAGCTCTTTCTCTTGGTCTTCCTGTTCTCATTTTTTATCTGTTTTAATTATTAATAATTACAAACCTTATAACGCTTATTTTGCCAAAAAGTTCTCTTATTCTCCAGATTAGAAACTCTTCTATAAACAAGCGCTTCGTCTAAAAGTATGCTATTTTTTTGCGAATTGCTATTAACTTAACAACAAATTCACACATTCCAACGGAGACATACTCAAAATTGCTTATCAATACCTGTACGCCTCGGGCTTAAATGGCCCTTCTTTTGGAATACCTAAATATTTGCTTTGTTCTGTTGTGAGTTCTTCCAGTTCTACGCCAATTTTTTTCAAATGAAGGCGGGCAACTTTCTCATCCAGATGTTTGGGAAGAACATATACTTTATTTTCATATTTATCGGCATTCAACCATAATTCAAGTTGTGCAAGAACCTGGTTGGTAAATGAATTGCTCATTACAAAGCTTGGGTGGCCTGTGGCACATCCTAAGTTTACCAGGCGGCCTTCTGCCAGGATGATAACATCTTTTCCTTCGATGGTATATAAATCAACCTGGGGCTTAATGGTGTTTTTTGTATTGCCATAATTTTTGTTCAGCCAGGCAATATCAATTTCAATATCAAAGTGACCAATGTTGCAAACGATAGCTTTATCTTTCATCGCAAGAAAATGTTCTTTTCTTATCAAATCCCGGCAACCGGAAGCAGTAACAATAATATCTGCTTCTTTAACAGCATCAATCATTTTTTTAACTTCATATCCGTCCATTGCTGCCTGTAATGCGCAGATAGGATCGATTTCTGTAACAATAACTCTTGCTCCCGCTCCGCGCAAGCTTGCTGCAGATCCTTTGCCCACATCGCCATAACCGCCTACTACAGCCACTTTGCCGGCCATCATAACATCGGTTGCTCTTCTTATTGCATCTACCAAACTTTCTTTGCAACCATATTTATTATCAAATTTAGATTTGGTAACAGAGTCGTTTATATTGATGGCAGGAATAGGTAATGTTCCTTTTTCCATTCTTTCATAAAGACGATGAACACCAGTCGTTGTTTCTTCCGATAAACCTTTTACATGTTGGATGAGTTCAGGGTATTTATCAAAAACCATATTAGTTAAATCACCACCATCATCAAGAATCATATTCAAAGGGCGATCGGCACTGCCAAAAAATAAAGTTTGCTCAATACACCAGTCACTTTCTTCCTGGGTCTGACCTTTCCAGGCAAAAACGCCAATTCCTTCGGCTGCAATTGCAGCAGCAGCCTGGTCCTGCGTCGAAAATATATTACATGAACTCCATTTAACTTCCGCACCCAATTCTATCAATGTTTCAATCAGCACAGCAGTCTGTATCGTCATGTGAAGACAACCTGCAATCCTTGCACCTTTCAAAGGCTTTTCTTTACCGAATTCGTTTCTCAGAGACATCAGGCCGGGCATTTCGGCTTCTGCCAGTTTAATTTCCTTGCGGCCCCATTCAGCGAGGCTCATGTCTTTCACCTTATTCTTAAGGCTAAAGTCAATTGAATTTTTTGTAAGTGTTGACATTTAATAATTTTTTTTTTGCGAATTTACTCAAACACAGGATAAAATCCTATAGTTTGTTCAAAGTTTGGAATAGAAGTTATAATTTCACCAATTTAAAAGAATATTTGCCCGCATAGCTATGTCAAATCCGGCTGAAAAAGAAGAAGTAACAAGTCTGCATGTTTCGTTAGATAAGAAAGACCTGCAGATTTTAAAATTATTACAGGAAAATGCACGTATTACCATTAAGGAAATATCAGGTAAAATTCATTTAAGCACGACGCCTGTGCACGAGCGGATAAAACGCATGGAAGAATCTGGAGTGATAAAGCAATATGTAACTTTGGTAAATCACGAAAAGGTAAAAAAAGGATTGATGGTAATTTGTTATGTGTCCCTAAAACAGCATAGTAAAAATGCCGGCGTAAAATTTATTAAGACCATTCATGAATTAAATGAAGTGGTGGAATGTTTCAGTATTTCCGGTGAATTTGATTTTATGCTCAAGGTAATTTGCGAAGACATGAACAGCTACTACGACTTTCATGTAAATAAATTAAGTGAGATAGAAAATATGGGCCATGTGCAAAGTATTTTCGTAATGGGGGTTATTAAACAAACGCACCAGTTGGTGTATTAGCTTTAACATGCTGAAAGCTCATAGCTTTTTCATCCTCCAATCATCTTTAAAAATTCTT
This sequence comes from uncultured Chitinophagaceae bacterium, assembly GCA_963792025.1. Lineage (GTDB taxonomy): Bacteria > Bacteroidota > Bacteroidia > Chitinophagales > Chitinophagaceae > Ginsengibacter. The sequence goes on from CAWBUS010000004.1 coordinate 493,066, forward strand.
CTTTTTTACGGCGGGAAATATCGATTAAAGTGCCATCCTGTAATTGAACGTGGCCTCCCTGGCTTCGGATATATTTTTGAATATAGTTAAGGTTTATCAGGTGAGAATTATGAACCCGGTAGAAATTATAAGGAAGTAACATTTCTTCAAAATCTTTTAGGATTTTGGTTACCATAATACTCTTATTATCGATAAGAAAAATTTTACTGTAATTTGATTTTGACTCGATATGGACAATGTTTTTAATTGGAATAAAATCGATCCCTTCTGAAGTTGAAATAGCAATTTTGTCTTCCTGGCTCCTGTTGTCACTTAATGATTTCTTCAGTATATCAATTTTTTCTTTTGTTTGACGGTTAAGACTTTTGCTTAATCGTTCTACTGCATGCTGTAAATCTTCTATGCCGATAGGTTTTACTAAATAATCAAATGCGCTAATGCGTATTGCATCTATTGAGTAATGATTGTAAGCAGTCGTAAAAATAATATCAAAATCATATTCGCCGAGCTCTTCGAGCATTCTAAAGCCACTCATCTTCGGCATTTCAATATCAAGAAAAACAACGTCAGGTTGGAATTGCCTGATAAGTAATATCCCTTCTTCCGGCTTTTGCGTTACAGCAACAATACTTATATCCGGGCAAAAACCTTCCAGCTTTTGCTGAAGATTTTGTAAGCTGTTGAGCTCATCGTCAATAAGAATTGCTTTTATCTTTTCCATTTTATATAACTTTTATTTTCACCTCAACTCTCGTGCCACCTGGCTTATTATCTGCAGTATATAGATCTGTGATCCTTATGTGACCGTTGTCGTTTTCATCCTGGTTAAATAAGTGAATCCTGTCTTCAGTAATTTTTAAACCCACACTTTTATGGTGCAGTTTATTTATTTTATTATAATCCTCCGCCTGGTTTCTGCCAATGCCATTATCTTCGATAACATATTTTATATGTTCATTTTCAAGGGTAGCGCTAACCGTTAGTATCAGGTCTTTTTTGTCACTATGTGCAATGCCATGCACAATAGCATTTTCAACGTAAGGTTGTATCAGCAGAGAAGGTACATTATAATCACCTGAGATCAGTTGTGGGTCTACATTTTCTTTATAGCGAAATTTATTATTAAAACGCATTTGCTCAAGATCAATGTACAGTTTTAGCGCTTCCATGTCAAGAGATACGCTTGTAATTTCATTGCGGCTGCTATCGAGTATGGTTCTTATTAATAAAGCAAATTTATGCAGGTAATCGCTCGCCTTTCTCTTTTCATTTTGCATCATAAAATTTTCAATGCTGTTTAGGCTATTAAAAATAAAATGAGGGTTCATCTGCGCCCGCAATGATTGTATTTGCGATTCGGCAATTTTTTGTCTGAAAGCAGATTCAGTTTTTTTCTTTCTGGCCTGTATCGATTTATTGATAAAAAATGCTGCCACTATTGTAAGAAGCAGAAGAATGACCGATGCCAGCAATAGAGCATTTCTGAAAACAATTTGTTTCTTCTGGAGTTGCGAAAGTTCCAATAAATGCTTGTTCTCTAATTCTTTCTTTTTTACGAGATAGTCAGATTCGCTGATGATTAAATTCAGGCTCGTGTTCTGAGAAAATAGGGAATCGAATCCGGCACGATATAAACGAAAATATGCCAGCGCAGAATCTGTCATTCCCTGTTTATCATACACCATCGATAATTGTTCGGCAGTTTGCGTAATCCCTTCGTAATACTGTGTATTTGTGGCAATAGCCAATGCGCTATCCAGCAACATTAATTTTGTTTTAAATGGCAAGTTTGTCAAAAATTGCGCTTCGCCCAGGTAAGCCTGGAATTCATTTCTTAAATCAGTTTGGATATTGGCTTCTGTTACTGCTTTTCGAAAATAATATTTTGCCGAATCGTAATCATTGGCAATGGCTTTTATTTTTCCAAATGCCAAATAATAGGAAGAAAAGATGTAACTCTCATTTGCCTTCAATGCAAAGGGTAGGCCTTTTTCAAGACTTTTTCTTGCCTCGTCATAACGTTTTTGATTAAAATAACATCGAAATAATAATTCATAATTTATAGCGATCCCCCTATATGGATTTAACTGCAATTCTGCAAAGTCGTTTTTATTGGTTATTATTTCCGTATTAAAATTAATTGCCTTTTGAGCATACTCTTTGCATTTTTCATAGTTCCTCAGGCTAAGGAAATTGTCAGCTATGTTATTAAGTGACACTGCCTTCAATCTAAGCCCTCCGCACGCTTCGGCATAATCAATTGCTTTAAAAAAGGCGTTGTTACTCGCATCAAAACTTGCTGAATTAAACAAAAGAATTCCTAGATTTATTTGAGCCAGAGATTTGCCAAACGCAAAATTGTGTGCGTCGCTCAAAGAATCTACTTCCAGGTAATATTTGTATGATTTCTTTACATCTTTTTCACTATATCGGTAACTTATTCTATGCAAATTGTGGATATATGCCGAATCTATTTTCGGATGATCTCTAAGCCATTCGAAAAGACTATCAATATATTTACCCTCCTGTGCATATGCCTTACACCCAAAGCAAATTATAAATACCAAAAAAATAATTCGTTTACACATATGTCGTTTATGTAACATAAATTTACTTGTGACAGATCGGAAAACAACTCTCTTCATCAAAAGAGGTGCGGGGTTTTAATTTTTTTAGAAAGACGTGTTTTAAACAGGAATAGTTCTTACCACCTACTTTTAACCAGGATCAATATACTAGTCAATTTTATCCATAAAAATTAAATTCTTAAGGGGGAACCTAAATCTATAATAATTACTGTTAATTTACAACCAATTATTCCACCATTAACGTTGATTGAACAAACGGCGATAATTCTTGAGTAAATGGAATCGGGCGTAAAATAAATGGAATTCATATCAGAACGACAGTCTCATAATGTAATCGTTCATAAAATAACCTTCACCTATATCAATATCAATTTCGTGTGTAATTGTAAAGCCTCTCTTTTCGTAAAAATAGCGGGCCTTGTTATAACGGTTGACGTTTAGAGTCAGGGCAGTTGCACCCCTATTTTTTATGGCATTAATAACATAATCGAGGAGTATTTTGCCGGTTCCGTTTCCCTGTTGACCCGGTAGCACGTATATTTTATGAAGATGAAAAACTGAGACCTCTTCTTCTTTTAGCGAAAACGATGCAAAACCAACAGGCACATTTTCGTCGTAGGCAATAATAAAATTATGATGAAGATGTAAAAACTGGTTTTCAAGAAAAGTTAACGCATAGACTTTATTCAGCATATATGTTAACTGATCAGGCGATAAAATTTCACCATATGCCGAAGGCCAAATCGCGTGCGCAAGGTTATTAATAACGGGCAGGTCTTTTAAACCAGCCTCTTTTATTGATATCATTATTGAATGGTTATCTTTAAATCAGGGGCAAAGAATTTTCGATCTTTAGTGTCTTTTACAATTATATCAAAGAAGTACAATTCTTCATCCTTTTGAAATCCACTCTTTAAATTATCGACCCATACTTTAGGCAGCGGCGTTGTTTTAAACATGTCTGAAAGGTTAGTGAATGTGACACTTTTCTTCCCGGTTTCTTCATCCTGAATCATGCCTTTCTTTCTATATAGAAAATGATAGGAATCTATCGCGTATATATTTTTCTTTTCATCCATTATTTTCAATGGTAAAGTAATTAATTGAGAGGCTTCCTCTTTGGTTACATTGGCGCCATTTGTGTTTATTCCAAGGTACGATTTTACAGTGGGAGGTTTAAACTTTGGTATCTTGGTAATAACCGGATGCTGCGCAAACGAGACTAATCGAGCTGCCACAAAAGCAACAATGAAAAGAAATAATTTTAGTGATAATTTCATAGAAATATTTTAGACAGTGTTTTTGAGATTTTCATTTATTCTAAAGAAGAAAGCGTTTGTTCAATAGCAAGAATTTTAGCTTCCGCATCTGATTTCTTTTTGCGTTCCAGGTCAATCACTTCGGCTTTTGCGTTTTGCACAAATCTATCATTACTTAGTTTTCTATCAATGCTATTTAGGAAACCTTTAAGATAATTGAGATCCTTTAATAATTTTTCTTTTTGGGCAAAAACGTCAACTTCAATATTGGTTTCAATATGGATCTTTTCTTTTCCTGCCACTATTGAAATAAAAGCGTTTTCAGGTTGCGATGAAAACCCGATACTTTCTGCGTTTATTTGTTTGGCAAGGATATTTTTAACAGTGTTGTATTGTTCTTTATCATTCGTTTCAATATGTAATTTTATCGGTTCTTTTGGCCTGATGTTATGTTTGTTTCTTGCATCACGTATAGCGCTGATAATTTCTTTTAGCCTGTTTCCGTGCTGCAGAATGGTTACGTCAACTTCACCTGCCGGTAAAAATTGTTTTACTATTAAATCATCATTTCTTTCTTTTAAAAGGTGATAAATTTCTTCGGTGATAAATGGCATGAAGGGATGCAACAATTGTAGTAATTCCTCAAAAAGTTTAACGGTTTTCGCATAAACGTGCGTAGGAATATTTTCTTCAAAGCCTGGCTTTATCCATTCGAGATACCAGCTGCAGAAATCATCCCATATAAGAGAATATATTGTTTTTAATGCTTCACTTAAGCGGAACTGGCTCATTAAATTTTCCACTTCTGTTCTTACTTCATTCAAACGATTTTCAAACCAGTTTAATGCAAAGTTGCTCTTTAGAAGTATCATCACGGTCGGACTGCCTGGCTTCCCACATTTTCACAAGCTTCAATGCATTCCAGATTTTATTATTAAAATATTTTCCCTGTTCCAGCGAATTGTCATCAAACAAAAGATCGTTCCCCGCAGGCGATGAAATCATAATACCAAAACGAACTGCGTCCGCTCCGTATTCATGAATTAAATGCAGAAGATCAGGGCTGTTACCAAGGCTCTTACTCATCTTCCGTCCTTGTTTATCGCGAACCATCCCGGTAAAATAAACATCGCTAAAAGGTTTCTCCTTCATGTATTCCATACCTGCCATTATCATCCTGGCTACCCAAAAGAAAATGATATCCTGCCCCGTAACAAGCACTGAGGTAGGATAATAATAATTGATGTCTTTATTTCCCGACTGGGTAATTCCTTTAAATACTTCAATGGGCCACAGCCACGAAGAGAACCATGTGTCTAATACATCTTCGTCTCGCGTCAGTTGCCATTTGTCGCCAGCCAACCGTTTGGCCTCTTCTTCATTTTCTGCTACATATACATTTCCTTCTTCATCATACCACGCAGGAATTTGCTGGCCCCACCAAAGTTGCCGGCTGATGCACCAATCTTTTACATTCTCCAGCCAATATTTATACGTTGCATTGAATTTTTCGCCCGGGTGAATCGTTACGTTGCCAGACGTGACCGCTTCCAAAGCCGGTTGCGCCAATTCTTTCATTTTTACAAACCACTGCGTGGAAATTTTCGGCTCTGCTACAACGTTAGTGCGCTGACTGTATCCCAACCTGGTTGTATATTCTTCTTCTTTCACCAATAATCCTTTTGCCCGAAGTTCCTCAACAATTTTTTTGCGTGCCGCAAAGCGATCTTCTCCAATATAGATTTGCGCAGCTTCGCTGATGGTTCCATCATCGTTTAAAGTATCCACCACAGGCAGGTTGTGTTTAAGCCCGATATTAAAATCATTGATATCGTGCGCAGGTGTGATCTTCAAAATGCCTGTACCAAAATCTTTATCTACGTATTCATCAAAAATTACGGGTACTTCTTTATTGATTAACGGAATGACAACCTTCTTCCCCTTCAATTGCGTATAACGTCCATCGTTAGGATTAGCACAAACAGCCGTGTCTCCCATAATTGTTTCAGGACGCTGTGTTGCAATAACGATATAGTTATCGTCGCCCGTCGACTCAACTACATCATATTTAACATAATATAGTTTGCCGGTAACATCCTTGTACTCTACTTCTTCATCGCTTAAAGCCGTTTTTGCAGCCGGATCCCAGTTAATCATTCTTGCTCCACGATAGATAAGTCCTTTCTTAAACAGGTCAACAAAAACTTTTATTACAGCTGCGTAATAATGATCATCCATAGTAAATGAAACACGCTCCCAGTCAACACTACAACCCAACCTTTCAATCTGGTTATAAATAATTCCACCGTATTTCTCTTTCCATTCAAAGGCATATTTTAAAAATTCTTCTCTTGAAAGATCCTTTTTGTCGATATCCTTTTCCCTTTTCAACATTTCAACAACTTTAGCTTCTGTAGCTATAGAAGCGTGATCACTGCCGGGAACCCAACACGCATTAAAGCCACTCATCCTGGCTTTGCGCACCAATATATCCTGTACGGTTTCGTTCAAAGTGTGACCCATATGTAGCACGCCAGTAACATTTGGCGGGGGAATTACTACAGTAAATGATGGCCTGTCATCGGGAACACTCCTGAAATAATTTTTTGAAAGCCAGTGCTTATACCATTTTTCTTCGACTGCAGCGGGAATATAATTTTTGCTTAATTCCATAATTTTATCCGGAAATTTATAGCCTGCAAATGTAATAAAAACAAGATGTACATTATTACGAAGAAATTTTCCTACTAAGCCACAAAACACACTAAGAATGATGAAAAAAACTTCGTGTTCCTTATTTCTTTGTGAGCAGAAGTTTCTGCGGGAGCAAATTTTACCTCTAATCCAATTACAATAGTGAAAAAATATTTGTGTTTTTTATGTCTTTGTGGGAGGGCTCCTTCAATTGCAGGAAGTTTGTAAGTTTACATTCTAAAAAAACATTTTGTTGTACGCAATAGTTGATATTGAAACCACCGGTGGTTATGCTGCGGCAAATGGCATTACCGAAATTGCCGTATTTATTTCTGACGGGAAAAAAATATTAAATCGCTTTCATACATTATTGAATCCCGTTTACACTATTCCAAAATTCGTGGTTGCCCTTACAGGAATCACTAACGAAATGGTTGAACATGAAAGGCCTTTCAGCAGTATTGCAGATGACCTTTTTGAAATGTTGAGCGACAAGGTTTTTGTTGCTCATAATGTGAATTTCGATTATTCATTTGTAAAACATCACCTGGCGCAATCGGGCTATGAGTTGAATTGCAAAAAGCTTTGTACAATTAGATTGGGCCGGCAAATTTTGCCTGGGGCTCCGGGTTACGGCCTGGGCAAAATATGCAAACATCTTGGTATTGAAATTGAAGAGCGTCACCGGGCAAGCGGCGATGCGCTCGCAACTGCAACACTGTTTCATCACTTGTTGAAGTGTGATACTAACGGGCATGTACAATCGATGCTGAAGGTAAAAAGCAAAGAACAGTTTTTGCCTCCTAATATTTCAGCGAATGAAATTAAGACACTGCCTTCTCAACCGGGTGTTTATTATTTCCACGATAAAAAAGGAAAAGTTATTTATGTAGGTAAAGCCAAAAGCCTGGCGAAAAGAGTAAATAGTCATTTCTCTAACAACAAACCCAACAGGCAAAAGCAGGAATTTTTAAAAAAGATTTATAATATCAGCTATAAGACAACAGCCACAGAATTGATGGCTTTTATATTGGAAAGTATCGAAATAAAAAAATTATGGCCCGAGCAAAACCGCAGCCAGAAGAGGTTTGAGCAGGCATATGGTTTATATTACTTTGAAGACAGGAAAGGATATTTAAGATTGTGTATTGAGAAAAAGAAAAAAAATATGCAACCTTTATACACGTTCAACCTGCTTGCAGAAGGACACAATTTGCTGCGCAAATTAATGTTGCAGTTTGAGCTTTGTCCGAAGCTTTGTTTTTTACAATCGGAAAATCAACCTTGCCATTTACTTGCCGAAAAAAAATGCAAAGGTGCCTGTGAACAAACTGAAAGTGCAGCAAATTATAATAAAAGAGTTAAAGCGTGTATTAATCATTTGGATAACGAATTACCGAGTTTCGCACTAATTGATTATGGATTGAAGCAACAGGAACAAAGCTGTATTTTAATGGAAAAAGGAAGGTTTTATGGAATGGGTTATTTACCCGCCGATATTACGATTCAAACTATTGATGAGCTTAAATTTCGGATTACACCTTATGCTGAAAATGATTATATCCGCGGATTAGTTTATCAGCATGCGGCGAGATATCCTCATAAAAAAATCTCTTTAAACAATTAATTTTTTCAACAGTTCTGTAAATTTTTTTCTCCGGATAAATTCAGCGCCAAGGCTTTCCAGGTGAGGTGTGTAAACCTGGCAATCAATCAAACAGATTCCTTTCCTTTCCAATTCTTCAACATATTTTATAAAAGCAAATTTGCTGGCATTGCTTCTATTGGCAAACATACTTTCTCCAAAAAAAACTTTGTCCAATAACACTCCATATAGTCCGCCCACTAATTCTCCATCATACCAGGCCTCAGCACTATGTGCATATCCTTTTTCATAAAGGGTAGTATATGCTTCCTCAATGTCGTCAGTAATCCACGTGCCCGGGCCGATTTTTCTTGTGGCCAAACGACAATTTCTCATCACGCCCGAAAAATCTTTATCAATAGAAAGTGTAAACTCATTTTTTTTTATGATTGTTTTCATGCTTTTACTTACTTTAATATTGCTCGGAAATAAAACAAAACGTGGATCGGGGCAATACCAGCAAATGGGTTCGTCCGGGTTGTACCAGGGGAAAATTCCTTTCTTATACGCTTCCAATAATGTAACTGGTTCAAGATTTCCGCCAAAAGCAAGCAGGCCGTCTTCATTAGCGGATTCGACTTCGGGAAAATGAGGTGAATTTCTTGATAAAAAAGCAGGCATTAAAACTTAGATTGATGCTTAAGTGGCAAACATAAAGATTGCGTGGGAGCGAAGGGAAAGAAATTGTATGGAAAATTTTTAATGTTCAGAAAGTTCCTCTACCGTAGCGCCAATTCCCCGTTCGGTTATGGCATCACACATAGGTTTTAGGTACTCATAAGAGCCATCTTTTACCCCATATTTTCCTTTTGTGTGAATTATCATGGCGCATTGTTCGGCCTGCTCCGTTGAATGGCCACATACCTCAACCAAAGTAGTGATGACCCAGTCAAAACTATTAACTTCATCGTTCCAAACTACAAGCTGGCAGCCACCGTCACCGTCAATTAACAGCTCCGTATCAAAGTCTTCTGTTATATGTGTTTTCGTTTGATTCATACAAAAGTTCTGCTGCAAATTTACAATTTTATATACTTAAATCACTGGCAGAAATCATCACATCCGTGATAAAAAATTTAATTCAGGCATTGAATTTGGGTCGATGTTAATTTGGTTGTTTAATAGGCCAATCGATAGAACATGAAAACCGACTGCAAAATCTGAAAAGAATAAATAGAAGAAAGGAAACGACATGAACACAATAAATAATCCCGCCTTATTTTAAAAACACCTCAAAAAAAGCCGCCCTGGTATATAAACGGGCGGCTTTGTTATTTGAAATCAGTGTGCCTTAATTTTTAATGCTTCCATATCAGCCAGAATTAACCGGCATCTTTTCAAGGCATCTTCAAAAGTATCAGCAATGTTCGCCTTCCCAATTGCGAACACAAGCCTCGATTTTTTTAATTGCTCCATCACTTGCTCACTGCTGATGCCCGATAAAATAATTTTGGTACCTCTCTTACTAATCTCTTTAAACACTTCTTCTAATACATGTATGCCGGTAGCATCAATGATAGGCACTTGTCGCATACGAATAATAAGAACTTTCGGAGTTCTTTCAATAAACTTAATAGAATCTTTAAACTTATATGCAGCGCCGAAAAACAATGGCCCGGTTATCTCAAATACCTCTGCGTCTTTTGGAACGTCAAAATTGCTTATAGCTCCTTTATCAATGTCATCAACATGATCATCAATTTGATTTGTTAAAACACTGACGTTGCTGAACTGGATCATTTTGCGCATAAAAAGAAATGCTGCGAGCACCATTCCAATTTCGATAGCAACAGTAAGATCAATAATTACTGTAAGAAAAAAAGTGGTAAGCAAAACCGCTACATCACTTCGCGAGCCTTCCAGTACCGATTTAAAATTTCTCCATTCACTCATGTTATACGCAATAACGACCAGTATAGCTGCTAACGTTGCCATAGGAATAAGGGAGGCCCATTTTCCAAAAAATAGTAGAATTAATAAAAGCGTTATCGCATGAATCATCCCGGCGACTGGTGTTCGCCCGCCATTTTTTACATTGGTTGCCGTGCGGGCTATGGCGCCGGTTGCAGGAATTCCGCCAAATATTGACGAGAAAATATTTGCCGTTCCCTGTGCAATTAATTCTATATTGGATCGGTGATTACCTCCAATCATTCCATCTGCAACTACGGCGCTTAATAAAGATTCAATACCTCCCAAAAGTGCAATTGTAAATGCAGGCCTTATCAGATTTTTTATCGTAGCAAAATCCAGGTGAGGAACTACAGGCAAGGGCAACGACGACGGAATAGCGCCAAACCTGCTGCCGATGGACTCCACAGGCAAATGAAATAATTGTGTAGCAGCGGTTGTAACCAATATAGCTATTAATGAACCGGGTACTTTATGGGTAACCTTCGGCCATAACAAAATAATAATGACTGCTGCGGCAGCAATTGCGACGGTGTAAATATTTAACGAATGAAAATTTATAAAATAGCTTTTCCATTTTTCCAAAAAATCTGCAGGTACGGCACCCATTTTCAACCCAAAAAAATCTTTCATTTCCGATGAAAAAATAATTAAAGCAATGCCACTTGTAAAACCGATGATTAATGGATGCGGGATAAACTTTATAACTGCGCCCAGCCTTGCAAGTCCCATAATAATCAGCATGATTCCTGCTATGAATGTAGCGATGATCAAGCCATTTATTCCGTATTGCTGTACGATGCCATAAACAATTACAATGAAGGCTCCCGTTGGCCCACCTATTTGAACCTTACTGCCACCTAATGCAGAAATAATAAAACCGCCAATAATTGCTGTGTATAAACCTTTTTCGGGAGAAACGCCAGATGCAATGGCAAACGCAATAGCCAGCGGTAATGCAACAATACCTACAATTAAACCGGCCATTGCATCTTTGCCAAACTGATGCCGGTTGTAAGATTTTAAAGTGTCAAATAATTTTGGCCTTAACATAATTGTCAAAATTTAAGCCGATTTCCCCACTACTTTCAAGTGAAGAAAATTAAAAAACCCCGTTTTAAACGGGGTAACTGTGGGAGCACACGGGTTCGAACCGCGGACCCTCTGCTTGTAAGGCAGATGCTCTAAACCAACTGAGCTATGCTCCCTTTATTTTTGGGAGTGCAAATATAAGAGACGTATGGTATTTTAAAAAATTTAAATCAAAGTGTCCCGTTTTGTTGTCAAAAAACATATTGCGACAATCCACCATGAACTACAAGTTGTCTCTCAAACGCATCCAATTAACAGGCACCTGCTCGAATACTCAATCGTTGAATAGTCTTAAGAAATAAGATTTTTTTTAATGTAATGTTGCCAACGGCATAAATCTTAAATGGGCCCCGCACCCGCAAGTTTGTTCTCCTCAGTTCATGCCGGTTTCTAAGATTTTCGACTTTTAAGATTATCTGCATATTTTGTTTTTATTAATTAGCTTAATTGCCCGTCTATAGCCAAAAGGATTGAATTTTGCGATACCACTTCAACTGGATTAGCCTGGGGCAATTTTAAGCCAATTTTTACGTTAAGCACTTAAGAAACCAACTTCTGAATAATAATTCAATAATAATAAGGTCCAAATGATCACCACGGTTCCATGAAAAAGCCTATGCTAACGATGTTGTTTCTTATGCAAGTGGCATTGGTAACAAAAGTTCGTGCGCAAAATGTGTCAATAAATTCAACAGGAAACTTAGCTGATACAAGCGCAATGCTCGATGTAAGCAGTACCAATAAAGGGTTTCTTGCTCCCCGTATGACAACGGCTCAGCAAAATGCTATCATTTTACCTGCCACGGGTTTGCTGATATTTAACAGTTCAACTAATTTGTTCATGGTAAACACAGGTAGTTCAATTACACCTGTATGGACTCCGCTCGTTAGCGGAAGTACAACCCATACTTTGGGTTCGGTCACGAACACCCTTACCAGCGTAGTTAATGGAGTTAGTGCCACCTCACCAATTGTGAATTCTGTTAGCAACACCAGCTCGGCTAATACGCTTTCCACCGTCGTAAATGGCGTTGCAGGAACCGGTGTGAATATAATTAATTCTAATGCTCTGAATTCAAGTACAAATACCCTAACATCTACTGTAAATGGAGTGGCTTCAAGTGGGGTTAATCTTATTAACTCTAATATATTAGGTTTATCAGGAGGAAGTTTAACCAGCAACGTAAATGGCATTGTCAGCAACGCGTTAAGTTTAAATTCTTTGGACTCCAGCATCTACAAAACGGATGGAACATTACAAGCCAGCCGAACAGTAACAATGAATGCCAATAATCTAACTTTTGGCTCAACAAGCGGTAATCTTATTTTTAATCCGTCCTCTACAGGAAAAGTAGGCATTGGAACCATCGCGCCGGCTTATGAGTTGGAGGTGTCCGCTTCCGCCAATCCTATGAGATTGGGTGGCTTGCAAAACGGTACTACCAGCGATAGCACATTGACGGTTTCTAATGGTGTTGTAAAAAGAATAACACCAACTCCAAAAGGGGTAATCGGTACGCTTGGTTCAGGTTACACTATTCCTGGAACAGCTACGGGTACTTACTATTGTACCGGAACCTCAATTACCTTGCCCCCGGGAAAATACATGGTCTTTGCGTACATGATGACCGACAACAATTTAAATATTAACACCTTGCCAGGCTCTTTTTTTTTAAAGACACTATTCGCAGACGCCAGCTGGGGCACAACCGCAGGCACAACATCTTCACCGGCCACCAATACAACGATGGTTACGGCTGATATAGTTGGTTCCAGCAAATTAATAAGTGGAAGTATCGCATGCGGCCAGTCATATAACCCTATTTCGGGTTTTGTATTTATCAATAATACCTCGGGCTCCAACAAAACTTATTATTATTGGGCGGGCTGGATTCAATTGACTACCGTAAGCAGTTCTAGTAAAATAGATCTGTTCGGCGGCACCAACTATGGTGAAGACAATATTGTGGCCTTCCCGGTGAATTAAAGTGCATTATGGGGAGGTATACGACATACTCATTATCATTAACGTTCTATTTTTAGTTTTAATGGGGATGACGAACTTATAGATTAAAATGAAGTTGCCGCTAAACGGAATTAATAGGGGCGGCAGATGAACATTGTAAAGCACCTTCGGAAAACTTCTTGCATAATAAGAAACCTAAATCGCAACGCTGAATTATTTTATAGCATACGGGCCGACCACAATTATCTGACACGTGTTTGGTTTAAAAGCCTGCCTTGGCATTTATCTCTTCATGCAACATTAAAAGGCATTTCAAGTTTCATAGTAACATCAATATTTCATACTCTTGCAATAATTGACGTACCATCACCAGGCGTCTTGGCTTATCCCACAATGGGCTCTGGTAGCTGGTTTCGCCAACTTCAATTCCATTACTTACTTTTACCCACAAGCTATGTCCGGCTAACTTTTGTTGAATGGGCTTGTATTGCCTGGCAGCAATGATATAGCTGCCTACCCGTTCATTTTGTTCCAGGTAATCAAAAACTTCTTTACCGTAAAAACCGCTGTCGGCCCTTAGCAGCCCGATCTTTTTACCATTTAATTTTTCTATAGTATCTGATAAAAAACCCTGAAAATTATTGCTCGTGTAAGTATTGCCACTGCGCAACCAAAAATTGGCTACCATCCTGGTTTCTTCAATAAAGGCCAGCAAAGGGTGATGGCTGTTTCTGCCTGGTTTGACAGGATTGTATCCTTTCTTGCTTCCCTGCTGATTGCCATACCGGGTAAAAATGGTGGAGTCTACATCCAGCGTATAATTATCATATTGCAAGCTGCCAAAAAACCATTGGTATAAGGGAGTAAAAATATCATGATTGATAGCTGCTGTGTGCTTATTAAAAAAACGCTGAAATGATTTACATCCAGCCATTTGTTTAAATCCCCAGCATTGCCTCAGTACTTCATCGTAACGGGTAACTTCACAGTGCTCAAATTTATTGGCGCCGCACCAAATACTGGTCATGAATTGCTTGATTAATTGATGGGGGGAGTAACCCCGGTTAGAGCCCTGAGCAGGTAAAGGCAGTTTGTCCAACTGCTCATCAAGTTTCATCCGGTCAAGCATTTTTTTTAGCAACAGCGTTCCTGACCAGGGGGTAATTTCTTTATCGGTAAAGGCAATTTGAAGATCCATTTTTAAAATAAGATTTTCTTACCCCAATTTTAAACCATTCTCTAAAATTAAAAATCAATACCAGCAAGCTTTTTATTAACATCTTTTCTAATGACCGCCATTAGAAATTCGTTCTAATAACTTTTTTGGGATTAAAGTAGTTTTTGCGGGAATAACCAGAATTTGCGGTTTGAAAAAGCCGGGATAGAGAATTTTCAAAAAAAATTGCACGATTCTTTTTATTTAATCCGATACCGGGCAGAACAGTAATATCGGTTTATGTAAATTTTTACCGCATACTTTGTTTATTAAAAGAAACCAGCATTGAAAAGAAAGTTAATCTTCGTGTATGCCTGCCTGTTAAGTGTTACAACCATGGCTCAAAAAAAGAACAGTTCGTATACCCTTGAAATTTATCCAACTACTGAAATGGTTCACGTTGATGGAATAGCCGATGAAACTGTATGGAAGTATGCGAAGGCTGCGAAGGATTTCTTTATGGTACTCCCCATGGATACAAGCCGGGCCAGGGTAAAGACCGAAGTACAAATGACTTTCGATAAAAATAACCTTTACTTATTAGCCATTTGCCACAATGCGCTACCCGGCCACGAAATGGTAGAATCTTTACGGAGAGATTTTGATTTTCTGAAAAATGACAATTTCATCGTGTTCATAGATCCTTTTGATGACCAGACTAACGGTTTTGCTTTTGGTACAAACGCAGATGGCGCACAGTGGGATGGCTTAATGTACCAGGGAGGCTCTGTAGATTTAAATTGGGACAACAGATGGAAGTCGGCAGTAAAACATTATTCGGACCGATGGGTTTTGGAAATGGCAATTCCTTTTAAAACGCTTCGTTACAAAAAAGGCGTTACCAAGTGGGGAATAAACTTCAGCCGCAATGATCTAAAAACTACCGAAAAATCAAGCTGGGCTCCTGTTCCAAGACAGTTTCCCACGGCGGCTCTTGCTTATACGGGATCATTAATATGGAGTATTGAACCACCGGAGCAAAAGAATAATGTGTCCTTGATTCCTTATGTTTTAACGGGGGATTCAAAGAAATTTATTCCACGTTCGCCAGGAGAGTTTAAACATGAAATAGGCCTTGATGCTAAAGTTGCGGTCACTTCTTCATTGAATCTTGATCTTACGATAAACCCCGATTTTTCGCAGGTAGAAGTGGATAAACAAGTAACTAACCTTGACCGTTATGAATTATTTTTTCCGGAACGCCGGCCATTTTTTCTTGAGAATGGTGATCAGACAAATAACTTTGGTTATGCGGATATTCGCCCATTTTTTTCAAGACGAATTGGACTGGGCATTCCTATTGAATTTGGAGGAAGATTGAGCGGTAAACTTGATCAGCGATTGGCGAATTAATATAATGGATATGCAGACAGCCAGGCAGGAAGACATTCGGCTTGCCACAACAGAATTTTGCTGTAGTTGCTTTGCAGAGAAAGGTGTTTTCCCGTTCGAATATTAATGTTATGTTCATCAATAAACAGTCTGTTAACTATCATCCTGGAAAGGATTCTTTACTTCCGGTTTATTCCAGGTATAATCGAAATATTGCTTTAGAGTATAATCTTGCTTCGCCCAGCAATGTGTGGACGGGCAAGCAGATGCTGATAAAATCTTTTAGTCCCGGCAAAAAAGGAAAGGACATTTTATTAGGAGGCAACTTACAATATGCCGGTAAAAGATGGACGGTGAATGGCAGCTACGAATTCATTGGTCAAAATTATAATGCGGAAGTGGGATATGTGCCCCGCAATGGTGATATAAAACTCAATCCATATATAGCTTACAACTTTTTTCCAAAAGGCGGAAGTATCTTAACACATGGCCCACAGTTAACGTCAACTTATTTTTTTAATACAAAATTTCACGAGACTGATCATGAGAACCAGCTTACTTATTTTATTACTTTTCGCACGAAGGCCACGTGGTCGTTAACCATGCTCGATGATTATGTGCAATTGCTTTTTCCCTTTGATCCAACAAACAGCGGTAAGGATTCATTGCAGATGTCTTCAATTCACAAGTGGAAAACTATCGGCGCCGATTTTGTTTCAAAGCCGCAAAGCCTTTTCACGTATGGTTATTCCTTTCGATATGGTGGCTATTATGCAGATGGTAAAAAATTATCGGCGAGCGCCAATTTTGGTTACAGGTTTCAACCGTATGTGAACATAACATTGTACGCAACCTATAATCAGTTGCTGTCTGCCGCAGCCCTGGGGGAATAATAATTTTTGGCTCGTAGGACCAAAGATAGATGTCACAATGACCAATAAACTTTTCTTTACTACTTACGTTCAATATAATGAACAGCTTAAAAACACGAATGTAAATGCGAGATTGCAATGGAGATATAAACCTGCGTCAGACCTGTTTCTTGTTTATACGGATAATTATTTAAACGTACCATTTGCTGTAAGAAACCGGGAGATATTATTGAAATTCACTTACTGGTGGACGTTATAAACTAAAATTATATGAGCCCATTTTCTTAATTGGTTTTAATCCACGTTAGAGATTATCAAAAAAACATCGACAATTTTTTATCCACTAAGGTCTTGATTGTTTGCCCGTGAAATCAATAACGTCTGTTCATTTTAATAAAGTTAGTATTCCAGGTTCTTAAGATAATTCATGTTGTATTCAAGGCAATCAAATGCAGTGCCGGTGTACTCTTCCTGTTCAACGAAGAAATATTTCATGCCTGCCTTTTTTGAATTGGCAAGCATCTTCTTTATATCCAGTCCTCCTTTTCCAAATTCAACACTGTGTTTTTCTTTCAGGTCCATATCTTTCAAATGCCATAGTGGAAAACGGTTGGGATATTTTTCAAAATAAACTAATGGATCATTCCCGGTAACGATAACCCAGCCCAAATCCATTTCCATTTTTACAAATTCAGGATCTGTATTTTCCAACAAAACATCATACAAGACCTGGCCGTTATCTTTTTCAAACTCTGAATCGTGATTGTGATACCCAAGTGTGACGTTTGATTTTTTGGCAACCTCTCCGGCTTTATTAAATATCTCTCCAGTGCGTTTGTAATTATCAACAGTTTGGCCTTTTTCAGGCATTACGGAAATAATTAAATATTCCTGCCCGGATTCAACTGCCTGGTCAACGGTTTGCTGCCACGTATCATCATAATGCACATGGCCGCTTCGTAATGTCATTCCAAGATCGGAGCAAATCTTTTTCATCTCTTCCGGCTTCAAACCATAATAATATCCTTTATCGCTTGCAGCAGATTCAATTTCTTTATAACCGATACTTGCTATCTTTTTTAACGTTCCCACATTATCATTCAACATTTCATTGCGAACGGTATACAATTGCAATCCTGCATCTTTTGCTGATTTACCATTGTAAGCTTTTACAACATTTGGTAACAAGAACGAGCCGGCAGCCAGGGTGCCGGATGTTTTAAGGAATTTTCTTCTTGAATTCATTTATTATATTTTAAGAGATGAGCTATAAAAAAACTTAATAATATCTTCCTATTAATTTGTTTTCAACAATTTTTGTTTTTAATTGTGAAGGATCAATTTCACCCTGGTTAGCATAAACAATTCTGCCGCCGGGTTCCACCAATATCGTATAGGGAATTGCCCCTGTCCATTTGGGATCTATCGCATCTATCAGTTGGTACTTATCATCCGAATTAAAAAGATAATTGGTATTGGCAGCATGCAACGATTGCAGCATTTTCATAACTTTATCTTTCTTCTGCGGGTTATCGGCGCTTATACTTATAAATTGAAAATCCCTTAGCCTGTACATGCGGTTAATCGAAACAAGCGATGGAAATTCCTCTACACACGGGCCGCACCAGGTAGCCCAAACATTTATTAAGAGTAGCTTATCAGTATTATTTTTTATAAGAGTCCCTGATGCCTGTAGAATCAATAGTATCAAGTATTACAGGCTGAGCGTTCCATTCTTTGTCGGCTTCAGCAATGTGCTCTTCTTTTTCGGCCCATTTAATGGAACAGCCAAAAACTTTTGTGGTTGCCACCGGAACTTCTTTGCCGGCAAGCAAAGCATCTAATGCATTTCGGGTGTCCTGGTGTTTTGGTATTCCTGTTGGTTTCTCAACATCGTCTATGCGTCCCTGGTATCTCAGCTTTCTATCCTGGTCAAAAATAAAAACGTGCGGAGTGGCGACAGGTCCGTAAGCATTGGCTACGGTTTCATGGTCGCCATCGTAGAGGTAAGGAAAATTGAAGTGTTTTCTTTTTGCCCGCAATTTCATGTCTTCATACGTATCACCCAAATCGGTATAACCCAATTCACTTAACTGAACAGATTTTGGATCGTTAGGCATGATAGCCACAACGGCTACACCTTTTGGTGTATACTCTTTTGTTAGTTGAATCAACCGGTTTTCATAAGCCTGGGCAGTCGGGCAATGATCGCAGGTAAAGACGATCATTAAGATTTTGGCATCTTTAAATGACGATAAAGAATATATTTTTCCATCAACACCTTTTAGTTTGAAATCGGGTGCGCTGGCACCGATCGGCAGTGTAGGATGATCATCTTCGAAAACATAATTATGATGAGCAAAACCAAAACAAAAAGATATTAAGATTAAAAGTGAAAAAAATATTTGTTTCATGTAACCGGTTTTTAATAATCAGTATTGTTAGGTTTCTTTAAAAGGAATGGGGAAATTCATATCAACCATGTTAGAAAAAATTAGCGCAACCAGGAAATAAAGAATCCTTTCAAAATTAAGAGAATTCAATAATTCCGGTCGATTTAATTATTGATTTTTTGAGAGATGTTCCCTTATGATTTTGAATTATTTTTTAATGTTGATACTATTCAAATTAAAGGGATGATAAAGTATGTTTTCGGGACTACTGTGTGAAATACGATTTTTTGAATTGACTACTTAAAATCGTAGAAACTTAATTCGGCATGATTTATAATTAGAAATCTTTGTAAATATTTTTTCTAGTATCGATTAGATATTTAATAAAATCTATCCCGAGAGTTGTTATTTGTACTTTTTGATCTTTATCAATGAACAATAAATCATAAGAAAGCAAAAATTTTGGATATCTGTCCAAATCAAAATTTGTAAAAGCTTCTGGATACTTTTCCTTCGCTTGGTTATAATAATGTCCAAATATATCTTGATGTTGATTACCCTTTGAGATTAATAATTGAAGTAAAGCTATTTGAGAGCCAAATATCATGTCATAAATTAAATCGAATTGTTTCATTATGTAAATTGTAATAGAATAATTCAAAAGCGTTTCAAATTTTTCTCTATCATTATTGAGTTTGTCATACAATGTTTCCCGCTGAACATATCACGAAATAAATTGATAGTTTCACTACGAAATAATTTTGTAGCATTTTCTAAGATAGATGGCTCATTTTTTATCTTGCACTACTTGCTCCTGAACTGTAGTGTTTTGTTCTTTCCCAGTTTCGAATTCCATTCCAACACCCTTTACTGATAACTTATTGGCTTTTGAAAAAAATGATTTTATTTCCTTCTTAAAATAAATCGCTATGAAGACGACGCAAATAATAACCACAGCCGGCCATTTCAATGTATTAATTATATCTAATGACATCGAGAGTGAAGAATTTGAATCAGGCATAAATTAAATTTATCAAATGTATAAATTTATCAATTGTTTTAATATATAGCTGATATTGGCGGGGTTTACTAGCAATTCGGACGCGTTGGGCAATACAAAATTCTCTAATTCAACTACTTTTCTGATCACTCTTACTCAAAAACGAAAATAATTTAAGTATCACCGGCAGCCCTGCAACGAGTGCAGCTACGTAAGAAATTAATTTCGAGTACACTTCCTGCTGCGACGTTAGTAAGAAAGCGAGAATGGCAAGGACAAGAATAATTAAAGGGTTTTTTAGCTGGTTCCAGTTACCGTTGTCTTTAATATTATTCTTAATTTTCATTGCTTCGCTGTTGCCAATTGCCGTGAGTATAAAATTGCGGAAACCTTTGTTGAACAATCTAAGCGTTCCATCGGGCCTTATAATAATGCCTTTTGCCAGTAGCATGTTCAGGTCGTAATCATTAAAAGAATTTACGAGGTTATCTTCTGCCAGGTCGTACAACAAAAACTTTTCTTCTTTGGTTAATGATTGCCAGATGTACATATAAAAATAGTGAGACGTTATCTGCAATTTGAAAGCTAATTCATCGGCATTAACCTTTTCGTTTTTTGTTTTTAAATCATTTGCAATTTCAATGGCATACTGCTGAATTTTAATGAGGAAATGTGTCTGCTGTGTTTCTTTGTAAATTGAATCCCAGGTATTGTCCGTATTATCTGTAATAGATTGCTGCAAGGGAAATACAATAATGCGATAATGACCGAGTAACACATGCCATCTTTCAAGATCCTGTCCTGGTGAGGATTTGTCGGTGGTTTCTATGGCCTGGTCCATTATTGAATCCAGGAAAGATACCGGGTGCACCGTTGACAGAATGATGATCTTACACTTACTATCAAGCATAAGGCCTTCCAGGAAATTGAGCTTTAGCCGGTTGGTAACAGCATCCTGTATGTTATATTCAAAATGGTTTACAATAATCAGTTTATTTTTTTCTGCAAAAGCTGCCGCTTTAAATGCTTTCCATTCGGGATCGTTTTCCCTGTTATCGCCAAAGTCAGGAATATTAATGAAGTCGGCAACAAATACATTGCTCGCCGCGTCATTATTTTCATCATACATTAGTGAACCATTTTCTATTTGTATTTCACCTTTCCTGATTTTATCTTTTATAATGGTAAGTTTCCCTGAGCCCGGCAGTCCAATAATAAAGAGCAACTTATTTAAGTTGGATGTTTCAATTATTTTATTATCAAGCGGATTCCATTCTGCTAAGTCGGGAAGTCGTAAACAAAATAATTTACTAATGATGTTATAAATCATAACATAAAAAACGCCCAATGCAAACAACAACAAAATCCAGAATAAAGATGCACCAAACCAGCCTTTTTTGAATATCGATGGAACTTTGTAATTAAGTCCCGCTGAGGATATTGCCAGGTATTTGCCGGTGGTATCCATCTGCACATAAGTTGTACTGCTATCAGTTGAGCCACTGGCATCTTTCAATAGTGAATTGTAAAAAAATGAAGTGTCAGCGGCGTTTGGCGTATCAAATTTTTCTTCTTTAACGGCGGCGTCGCTTATATTAATTCTAAACAGTGAGAGTATATCAGTTGTAATGTTTTCTTCGCGTGAATATTTTTTTGGAGTACTCATTTTTTTCAAACGAATATCATTTATATAAGCGTCGTCATAATAATATCCTCTTGAGAAATCAGTATTACTTTTTATATTTTCATACGAGCTGTCATTCAATTTATTCAGTAACTGTTTTGCATATTGCAACTGCCGGTAGCGGATACTTATATTTTGCTCGTAATTATAAGAAGTAAGGTAGAAGAATATGATCGGTATGCCGCTGGTAATTATAAGCCTTGTGAGACCCATCATTGAAAAACTGCGTTTATAATTCCACCTGGAAAGAAGCTTTGTTCCGGTGCGTTTACGTATAACCGTTACCATTCTGTCGCCATATTTATAAAACAGCCAGCCTGCAACACATGTCAGCGATTCATAAACTAATAGCAATAGAATATTACCTGGTTCAAGCGTGCGTACTGCCGCTATATCAATAATTAATAAAGAAATCAGCAGTGCCCTTAACGTTTTAATTTTGAATTTATAGTTATCAACCTGGTTGTGGTATTTATATCTCCTTGCAAATAAGACCGTGAGAAAAATGGAAATAAAAGTTACCGAAAACAACAGGATGTAGAGATACGTCAAGAAACTGCTGATGCTGAAAAAAGCAAGCACCCATACAATAATGACCAAATTAAAAAGTGTTGCAATATTGTATTGATGATGCGACAAAACCTTCGGCCCGATCCAGCTCGTATCATATAATTGTCTTTTAAAAAAGGAGCGTTTGGATGATACCAAGAAATACGACGAAAAGCTCCAGTGCTAAAAAAGCGAAGAACAGTAACATCATCGAAAATGTAAAACTATAGATCTCTGTATCTCTCGTTTCTTTATAATTAACATCGTCAAAAACTACCATAAAATAGGGAAGACTATCAATGGTTTTAACGCTTACATTATATTCTTTGCCAAAATATTTTGTCGTAAACGTTCCATCTGTTCTGGCTTCAAGATTACCAAGAAGTTTTTCACTTTCCGAGAATTCACGCAACAAATTTTCATTCAGATTGCGTGCTTCATCAGAATGATATAACACATCGCCTTCATCATCAATAATAGCAAATTGATAACCTTCCGGAAGAACAGGTTTGTGAAGGCTTCTGAAATTAAAAGATATAGCACCTATGGCCTGCTCATCAACTTTCGATGGAATAGATAACACGGAAGTGAAGGATCCACTGATCCATGAAACAATCTGATCCAGGTAGAAGGCGTGGGCCGGATCGCTATTTAGCCGGTATTCTTTGCGGCCGACAATCTTCCTAAAATATTCCCTGTTTCTAAAGTTACCATGTGGAGCGCTGCTGCTTGCCGTGGTCCAGTTAACCTTTTCATTGCCCGCTTTGTCTAACCAAAAAGCCTGGTTAATATGCAGTCCGTTTGCAATACTCAAAAGGTTTGTGGGCTTGTTCTTTAGTTTCTTATCCTTAAATGAAATGCTGTCGTTATTGAGATTGATGATATCATTAAAAAGCGAAGGATGCGATTTGATTGAATCTTCAAATTCATTTATTTTTTTATAAGCTGTATCTATCTCATTTCGAAATGCATTGGTAATTTGGACTGCAAGAACATTTGCGGAATTCAGGCTCTCATCTGGTCGCAGCACCAAATTGTATTTAAAAAAAGTAAAGAATAATATTGATATCAGCAACATGGAAACTGCTATAGTTGCAATTCCATCTGAAATGGTAAGCCTGTCTTTATTACCCATTTGGTATATCTTAATCCAGGGGAAAGCGAGAATGATAATAAATACAATTGTTACGAGAAGTAACACAACACTATTCGGTAGCTGATTTTTTTCTCCCTGGTAATGAGTGTTGGAAAGGAGCCCGGTAATTACCCACTGCCTGTCGGCTGTAAAATTTACAGGCTGCGAAAATAATTTATAGTCTTTCCCGCTAATGTTCAGGCTGCGTACAGATGAAACCTCTATTCCATTTTTCTTATTGTATAACGAATCATTTAAGTAACTAATACCCGATGAAAAAGTTTCAAATACCAATTGCCCGTTGCTAAAAATTAGAAACTGGTCAAATACATTTTGAGGAATCAGCAATTTAATAAATTGATCAAAACTCATCCTCATCGACATTTGGTAAGCTGTAGTATCTGTTGAATCGATGATACGTTTGGCGAGTTGCAAAGTGATGAGCCGGGTGTCATCATTCACAGTAATATTATAAATACTGTCAGTAAATTTAGTTGTGAGATTTTTCTTAGCACCTTTTATTACGGGAAGCGTTAATGTAAAATTTTCCGTGGAGTAATTAGCAATATAATTTTTTACTTCGTGCTCATCAGATGTGTCTTTAACATAAGCAGTTAAAAGGTTACTCATCAGCGCCACACTGTTCTCTATTTTCTTATGAATGTTTTCATCGATGTTCTGCAAAGTCCTGAAACGTTGTTCCTGCAGGTTCTTTTCATTATTAGGTACATAAATAAAAGAATAAATTCCGCCACAAAAAATTACAAACACTACTGTAATTATAGCAGCCATGTAATTTCTGTTGAAAAATTTCATTGGGGTTATTTAGTGAGATATAAACTGAAGCGCTAAACTTTCTAACTTGTTTCATTCCTGGGAAGAGGGAGCTTTATTACAGGATATTGAATTAACTGTTAGCTAAATTCTGAAATAAAAACAGCATTGTCAAGAGTTAGTTGAATTATTATTGATGAATCGTTTATATAACAATGGTTAGCGTGCCTTTACATCTTCTTTCAAGAATAACATCCTTCATTTGAAATACTTCCTGATAAAGTGCTTGGATGAATAGGTGAACTTCTGAATTTATAAACAAAATTATGAAGAGAAATACTTAAAAAGATTCTTAATGTTTTTTTTGACTAGTCGAAAATGAACTTCTCAATTGCCCCCAAAAATTTAGCGAACTAATTATTTTTTGTTTTCGAGCTGATTGAGTTTTTTTTCAAGTGTATCAATTTCTTCACTGAGTTTTGTTACAAGTTCCTGTTGCTCTTTTAACAACTTACTTAACCGCTGCGTAGCAGAAATATTTAATGTTGTAAGCCCTTCATAGTCTACGGTGCCAAAATCGTCTACCTGCTCTCCATATACAAATAAATGGTCGCTTAGGTTTTCAGCTTTTACTGCAACATCAAAATCAGATAATACATTTGTCACCTGCAATTTTGCATCACCTTTTTGAGAAAATACTTTTAACACTCTTGCAATTTTGCTAATGTTATGTGCTTTATTAAAATGCAGCACATATCCACTATCATTCTTTATTACTTTATCAGTTTGTAAATATGTATTAGGGATGAAATTAACTTGCCTGTTTACTGCCTGGGGATAAACTTCTTCCAGTTCCTGGGCTATCACTTTTTTAAAATTTTTATTTCCATAAGTTATCTTATCCTTCATGGTGTAATCAGTAATCTTTATTTTATCAAGTGTTTCCAAATCATTTTGTGTATTGGTTATACCAATTATATTTTTGATTCTCGCGTCTGATAAAGCAAAGTATGTACCCGCTTCGATAGTTCCGTTTACATATAATTCAACATCGGTCTCTGAAGACGTCCCGGATGTTGAAGGGCCTGGTATTCCGCCACTTGCAAAGCCGACTCCGTATTGCGCTGCGTCAGCATTATCAGTAACCCATGACGCTGAAGTAGCGTTTATTTCTAAAGGATAGGTTGGCGTATTAGTATTAATACCGACATGCCCATCACCATTGTGGGGCATTAAATAAATGTCTTTTGCTGATTGTATGTTCAAGGCAGTTGTTGACTGGAAATTTGAAAGGCTGGCATACTGATTCATTACTGTTACGTTTGTTCCGAAGCCAAGAGCAAGTTGGTTGCCACCATAATTAGAATTGGTATAGCTACCCACCTGTAAAAGATTTGCAGGGGTTGATGTTTCAATACCTACATAGCCATTATTTGCCACACATAAATTTCTTCGGTCAATTCCCCCAACTGATATTTCAAAGGCATCACTTGGTTGTATTTCCAGCCGGTTAGTATAACGGGAAAAAAGCGCAGTTTGTCCACCTATCCCTTCTCTCAAATTAAATTGTGCATTCCCCGCACCATGTAGGTCTAAATTATAAAGAGGGCTGGTGTTTCCAATACCTACATTAATGCCGCTATTATCTATCGCAATAGCAGGTGGATTATCATTATTATTAGCAAAAAGATAAAAAGGGTGATTGGAACGTGTGCCAAATTCTGCTATGCCCGTTTGATAAATAAATGAACCAAGATATACGTTACCGTTAGTATGCATAACACCCCAACTGCTTACGTTGCCTGGTGTTTGCAAGTGCAGTGGGTAAAGCGGTGTTGTGGTACCAATACCCACATTTTGCGCATTGGCTATTTGAAATGAACAAACAAAAGCTATTAATAAGTTGAATTTTTTTTTCATTGCATTGATTTTTTACTAATAATGTAAAATATTCTCTAAAGCATGTAATGATAATGGCCGGTTTATTTTACAACTATGCCATATACAAATTGCGCTGCAGACAGAACATTAAATGTTCCATTTTTCCAATAGCCAGTTCCTGTGCCTGTAGATGTACCTGCCACGTATATATCTGACCCATTTCCGGTAATCGAAAAGGCGGGCTCGGATATTCCGTTACCGGGCATCGTTGTTGTTAAATCATTCATCACTCCGTTCTTCCAGTATTTGGCAAGATATTTTACCTCACCGGAAACATACACATCTCCCGTGGACGATACATAAATAGATTCGGGAGTACAGTTTGAAGAAGTGGTATTGATGGCTAAAGGAACTGCTACGCCGTTTTTCCAATAGTAGGCACTTGTTGCACTTCCCTGGATATAGCCGGCCAGGTATACATCATTGCCTGAAACAAAAACGCTTTTAGCCTCCGCCACGTTAGTACCATCCGTTAATGGAAAGGGCGTTCCATTCTTCCAGTAAGTTACTACCTGGTTTCCACTAAAGGGTGCCTGCGAGCCTGCCAGGTAAACATCTGTACCCGAAACAAATACGGAATAAACATACCCAATCACAACAGGCAGACCTCCACTTATGTTTCCGCTGCTTAATGAAACAGCAAGCGCCGTTCCATTTTTCCAGCAGCGGGGAAGTGCACTTGCACCATTTATAAGATCATATCCGCCTACATATACATCGGTACCAGTAACAAAAATAGATTTGGCTCTGCCACCGTTATGCCCATTAGTCATTGGAAGGCTTACACCTACGCCGTTTTTCCAGTATTTAGGGCCGTTCGCGTCTGCTCCGGCAATGTATATATCTGCTCCATCAACAAAAATTGAATTGGCTTCAAGACAATCAGCAGGCATATCAGTACGCACCCCGTCTATCCAATATGCGGGTCCGGTGGTTGTTCTTCCTACCACGTACACGCCTGGAGACGCAACATAGGTAAAGTTGGGACCGGTGGCTGTTCCATCAGCAGTAGTAACGGTGACATCACCAGTGGTGCCGGATGTGGGTGCCAGTACTGTGAGCGTTGTTGCAGTTGCCGTTTGCACAGTGGCTGCAACACCATTAAATTTTACAACATCATCAGTAGCCGTAGTTTTAAAATTTGTTCCATTAATAGTAACGACTGTATTTGCGGGGCCGGATGTAGGACTTATTGAGGTTATGGTTGGTGGCGGTGGTGCTACCAAATAAGTAAATACTGGCCCGGTAGCAGTCCCCTTCGTTGTGCTTACAGTTATTTTTCCTGTTGTGCCCGAAGAAGGTGCAGTTACAACAAGAGATGTGGTCGTTGCACTTGTTACGGTAGTTGTAACGCCATTAAATTTTACAATATTATTGGAAACCGTTGCGTCGAAATTGGTTCCCGTTATAGTGGCCGTTACGCCGGCCGCACCGGAGGCAGGATTGATAGCGGAAATGGTGGGGGGCCAAGGGATGGTTACAGGAGGCGTATTTTTTTTGCAACCGGTTATTAATAGTATTGCTAATACTAAAAAGGCGAAACTATATTTCATACTTATTTTTTTTCTCCGTCAAACTTAATCTTGTCACGTTACTATGCGAAGGCACAATCGCTGGACGACGAAACAAATCGCCCGGCAACGATGTCTGTTTTTAAAGATTATATTTGAGTGTGCTATTTTAATTTTTGAAGACTGCCCTCAATGACAAAAAAAATTACCTGCTTTATTGTTGACGATGATGAGATAGACAGATTAACAGCTTTATCTTTCATAAAGGATTATACATGGATTCAAGTTGCAGAATGTTTTGATTCTCCCCTAAAAGCCCTCGCTGAAGCAAAAAATTTAAAGCCTGATATTTTGTTTCTTGATATTGATATGCCTGAAATGAATGGCCTTGAACTACGAAAAAAATTATCCGACGTACCTGTCTGTGTCTTTATAACTGCGTATCCCGACTATGCTGTGGAAGGTTTTGAAATGGCGGCACTCGATTTTTTGGTAAAACCGTTTTCAGCTAAACGATTTTCTGCAACAATGGAAAGGCTGAAAGAATATATTAATATCCGCCAAAAGTCGGAGCTATTAAATCATACGCTTGGTGCAGATACTATTTTTATAAAGGATGGAAATAGCCAGTTGAAACTGCAACTGCATGAAATTATTTACCTCGAAGCATTGAAAGACTATACACGCATTGTTACTTCCAATTATAAGTACACAGTCCTTTCTCCCCTGGGCAGCCTGATAAAAGAAAAAACCTTCAGTAGTTTTATCAGGATACACCGGAGTTATGCCGTGCAAAAAAATTTTATTAAGAAAATAAATTCAGGTGAAGTATGGGTGAATGATATAGCACTACCTGTTGGCAGAACTTATAAAGAAGCATTAAACAGCATAAGAGATTAAAATGAATGAAAACTAATTATCTTTTTGTTGTTGCAGTGTTTTTCTCTGCCAGTTGTTTTTCGCAGAAGCAAAAATTAGCCATTGATTCTTTATTGCTGGTTTTGCAACATTCGAAAGAAGATACGATGAAGATAAATTTATATACTAACCTGGCAACCGCTTACTATTCCCGAAACATTGACAGTTTCTTTCTTTTTTGTCACATGGGCATGGACCTGGCTACAAAACTGAAAAGAAAAAAAAATATTGCACAGCTTGATCTGAAAATGTCATCGATGTTAACCGATACCGGAAATTATAAACTTTCATTAAAATATGCTGAGGAAAGTCTCGCAATTGCACAGGAACTCAACTCAAAAACTGCCATCATAAACAGTTATAACGCTATCGGCTATACGTACGATTTCCAGTCAGATTTTGTGACATCTTCCGAATATTTTTTTAAGGCTATGGCTATTGCAGAGGAAATAAACGATCATGAAAAGATTGCAATGCTGGGAACAAACCTCGCTGCTGCAGCGTGTAACCAGGGAGATTTTCAGAAGGCTGAAAAATATTCTTTTATCACACTTAAAGAGGCGCAGATCGCAAATGCTCCTATTCATACTTATAAGGCATTGTATATTCTCGGCATTTCAAAAGCAACATTGCACGATACTGTTTCCGCAGAATATTATTATAACAGAGCTATAGATGTATGTAAAAAAAACGGATTTATTACCAATGACGCCGAGGTTGTAAGCGATCTGGCAGAACTGCAGAAAGACGATAACAAAAAGCTGGATCTTTTAATGCAGGCAAGAAAAATATACGATACATTAAGCCCGGGCTCATTCGATTCCCGCGTAAATTGGGAGAGCCTCGGGGAAATATATATAAAAATGTTTAAGGCTGCCCCGGCCAAAACTATTTATTTGTCAAATGCCGAAGAATTACTGAACAAAGTTTTCGGAAAAAGTAAAGAAGCAAATGACCTCGCGTCAGTTGCACTCGCTCTAAAAAATATGGCTACAGTGCAACAGTTGAAAGGTAATTACCGGCTTGCTTACGAATATACCAACCAATCTCATTCAATTACGGATTCCCTTTTTTCGCAGGACAACAAAAATAAAATTGCGGGTCTTGAAAGTAAAAGAGAAATAGATTTAAAAAATAAAGAAATAGAAAATAAAGAACTGCAACTAAGCGCCCAGCGAAGGCAAAACATTTTCTTTATTAGTGGCTTGTTGCTATTAGGCATTATCGGTGCATTATTATACAGGCAAAGCATGATGCGAAAAAAAACAAATGCTGCGTTGTCGCAATTAAACAGTGAGTTAGATGAAGCCAATAAAGTAAAAGCAAAATTTTTTGGTGTTCTCAGTCATGATTTGCGTAGTCCTGTTGCCAATCTTATTAATTTTCTCCAACTTCAAAAACGAGAACCGGGCTTATTATCAGAAAAGCAGGTAACCGATCGGGAACAAAAAATTGCTTCGTCGGCGGAATCACTTTTGGAAACAATGGAAGCCACGCTGCTGTGGAGCAAAAGCCAGATGGAATATTTTAAACCCATTAACACGGAAGTGACCGTTAACAGTTTATTTTCTTATCTGCAGAAATTATTTGTGAATAGTAATGGAATTTTTTTCAGTTTCAAAAACGACGATAATATTATCATTAACACCGATGAAAATTATTTGAAGACCATTATATATAATTTAACAGCCAATGCGGTTAAGGCATTGGCAAATACTCCGCATGCAAAAATACATTGGAGCGCATGGACAGAAAATCATAAATGTTTTTTGTCAATAGCAGATAATGGTCCCGGCATTGACAACGAAAAATTAAAAGCTTTGTACGACGAAACTGTTACCAGTGGATCGCAGCATGGGTTAGGTCTTCACATTATTAGAGACCTTGCAAAAGCAATTAATTGTAGCATTACGGTGAAGCCTGACGAGGCCCGAGGCACTGTTTTTATTCTTGCGATTTGATATTGCGGGGATGACTTTTGGGAATGCTAATAGTACATCTTAAATAATATTGATGCCGGCGGAAAAACATTATGCAATCGGTTATCAAGTCGTTTCAAGACCAAAGAATGCTGAAACCAATATCTGATGATAAATATAGAAACCTATTTAAAATTGGTACCCTGAGCCATAAAAGGTTGTTTTTAAAAAAACCTTTATCTAAATTAGACCTGCGACTTGCAGTAATCCCCGATCACCAAAATAATTTTTATGAAGCAGTTTTTATCCCGTTCACTGAGGTTCATTTCTCAGTTATTAAAATCGGCATGGCTTTTTTTTCCGGCAATGATATTTTTGCTGTTTGCTATTTTTTGTTTTTGGATGGCTGGACAAGGAAAAGATATCATCGTTGCTTTTACTGAAAATACATCGCGAACAATTTTTTCAATCAACTACACCCGCATCATATTTTTTGTAGCAATTGGTTTCTGGGCTTATGTAACATGGTACTCTGCAAGAATAATTTCTTACGTAAAAAAGACCAGAGAAGAAAATGACGTGCAATTAATATCCGGCGTAAAAAGTGAAGAAGCGGAAAAAGAATATGCTGAGCGCAATCAATTTTTTGAAATTGGCAAAAGCTTCCTTGATGAAGTGCCGCGTATCGTTGGGAATAGTTGTTTTTTAGTTTTGGAACTTGCAGTGTTGCAATCTCCTGTATTGCGGCATCCAATAAGCGCAACGGCCGCATGGATTTCATTTTTTATTTTATTGATCATTATTCGGTATATAAACAAATGGGTTAATGATGACCTGTCCAGGAAACCAATATTCAGGAAAATATTTTATGCGTTGCTTTTTATATTAATTGTGTTGATTGTAATTACGAGCCTCTTCATCACCATTCACATCTTCACGCTCTTTGCCTTGCTCATTTTATTTCATGTCGTTTTTATCTTATACATTAATCTTCGCAGGGTGCGGATGGAACAAAAAGCACAAACCAAAATGGTTGCTACAGACTCAAACAGCGAAGGCGTCAAACCTGGCCGAAAGGTTGATGGATTATTTTTGTATTCCGCGTAAAGAGTCAGGATATTTCAGGTGGTTTTTATTTATGGGAAGTGCAGGTATCATCTTATACATAGCTTCAATAATTTGGCTAACGTTTGCACGAAATATCGGGCCGTTTCCTTTTATTATTCTTGCCTTTGCGGTGTTGCTTGCCTTCGGAAATATAGTAACGGCTTTCTCCGTAAAGTATAAAGTGAACTTTCATTTTATGCTTTTAATATTGGCGTTTATACTTGGATTTGGCGAAACGCATTATGTAAGAACGATTGATTTACCAAGCGGGTAATAATTACGCATCAAGACCTGATTTAAAAACTTACCTGGCAGCGTGGCTTAAGAACAGGAATATAGCAGCGGTGCCGGATTCCGTGGGTTATGATGTGTATTTTGTAATGTCTAACGGTGGTGCATCGCGCTCGGGTTATTGGACTTCAGGGGTGTTGGCAAGATTAGAAGATGCATCCCTAACTCATAATAAATCGAACCGGTTTTCGGATCATATTTTCTGTTTGTCGGGAACGTCGGGAGGCGGGGTAGGAGTGGCTACTTTTTTCTCATTACTAAGAGATAAAGAATTGCATACTGATCCACTTTATGCAAAATCGGCAAGTGCATTTCTAAAACAGGATTATTTCACCTACACGTTTGCAAGAATGCTGGGGCCTGATTTTTTCAATTATATATTTCATGTAAGTGCTTTGAAAGACAGGGCCGCTGCTTTGGAAATATCTTTTGAAGAATCGTCCCGAAAAACCAATGACAGTACTTACCAGGTTCCTTTTTATGATGATTTTTCGAAGTTTCCTGCAATGAAAGATGGGAAGGTTAATCTCCCAATACTTTTTGTTAATACCACAAGGGTGCAGGATGGTAAGCCGGGAATAGTTACCAACCTTAAACCTGATTCAGGAATTTACAACGAACGAATTGATGTGGTAGGGTTATTAGCCGATCATAAAGATATCAGCATTACATCGGGCGCTATTCTCGGTGCAAGATTTCCTTATTTAAGTCCTGCGGGCAGAATCGCCAATAGCTATTTTGTGGATGGCGGTTATTTTGATAATTCGGGAGCAGGTGTAATTCAGGAAACAATCAGGGGAATTTTAAATATTGAAAAGGAAGATAGCCTGGCTAACGGTACCCTGTACCCGCAAATAAGAAAGCTTCGATTTACGATCTTGCATATTGTTAATAGCCCGGTCGATCAGGACGCCACTCTTCAGCCGGTTGCTCCTATTAAGAATGATTTGATGAGTCCCGTTCTTACCATTGCAGGGGCCTATGATATGCAGACGACGGTGAATGATGTGAGGTTGATCAATTACATTAACGATATTAATGAATTTGGTGGTCACCACGCTGCTTATGATAGAATTTCGTTGTACAAAGATTCATTAGAATATAGAAATGATGCAACCGGCGGCAAATTTGGTACTGAACCTTCTTACGCAATGAACTGGTTTATTTCAGATACTTTGCTACGGCGGATTGATAACAGGTTACAACAAAACCCAAAACTCAATAATCTTATCAATTCTTTTGAGAAAAAAGCGCCCTAGCAAAGCTGTAAAATTTTAATTCGTTAAAGCAAATGGTGTGGGTATTGCAATTTGCTGAATTAATGCGGCTAATTTATTATTGCAATTAAATAACTGTTCTCCTTTAAATCCGAGCAGCCGAAAGACCAATCCATTTACCGGAAGTAAGGAAATGCCAAATGTTATCCCTTCAATTCCTGATAGAAGTTTATTTCCTTCTTTCATTATTTCTTCCGTGCTAATTCCATCATTTAAAAATAATAATGTTGATTGATGTGTGTATCCTTCTAATTGCCCGATGGCATGAATATTTCTTTTGGATGGTTCCAGCAAAACATTTTCTTTTACGACCAATTTTTTATTCAGATAAACGTTAGTAACGTTTTGAAACCGGGTAAACTTAAATTCTTCGCCACTTAATTTTCTTCCGCAGGTAATAATTTCACTCCAAACGAGGTTATGCTTTTTTTGTAAAAAAATATCATTGAATGATGAAAAGCTGGAAGCTTCGTGTGGAACAGTTGGGTGAGGCAAAAAAGTAAATGAACCATTATTCGCAATGTGCACGTTCATAGATTGACGGGCGGCGTTAGCCATGGTAAAAAGTCTTTGATACCCTTGCGTTGTTAGACGAACATTTGCATTTTCTTCAACTTCAATCTCAATTTTAAAATCATCATTACTCAATATGCCGGGAGATGAACTGGTAATCATCAGTCGTAACAGGCCATCAGACTTATTTTCCGTAATGTTTACTAATTTAAAAGGCTGCTTATAGAAACACTGTTTTAAAAACATGTGGTCATTTTTATATCCCGCCGTTATATGTAAATGATTATCTAACGGCATAGCATAGGTTCTTTTGTTTCTTCAACCAAAGCATATTTTTTAATCCAGCCGATTATACTATCGAGCCCGGTACCATCCATAAGATTTGTAAATATAAAAGGGTTGCCCTTGCGCATTTTTCTTGCGTCACGTTCCATCACAGAAAGGTCAGCATGAACATAAGGCGCCAAGTCAATTTTATTAATTACCAGTAAATCGCTACGGGTAATTCCGGGTCCGCCTTTACGGGGAATCTTGTCGCCTTCTGCAACATCAATAACAAAAATGGTAACGTCGGCAAGGTCCGGGCTAAAGGTCGCGGATAGGTTATCGCCTCCGCTTTCAATAAAGATTATTTGTAAGCCGGCTATGCGTTTTGCCATTTCTTCCACAGCTTCTAAATTCATGCTGGCGTCTTCACGTATAGCAGTATGCGGACACCCGCCTGTTTCCACACCAATAATTCTTTCGGGTGGAAGTAAACTGTTTTTGGTAAGAAATTCGGCATCTTCTTTTGTGTAAATATCATTGGTGATTACTGCAATACTATAATCGTTATACATAGCTCGTGATAACCTTTCGATTAATGCTGTCTTGCCAGAACCTACCGGACCCGCGATGCCGATTTTTATATACAGCCTCACCCCCAACCCCCTCTCCAGAAGAGAGGGGACATTTGCCTCACCCCCAACCCCAGGGCTGTTGCATTCTAAATTAGAATAAATATCTTTAGAGTTAATCATAAAAAGATAGATATGGGTGAAGTTAAAAGTATTATTGAATTTTTTGAAAAAATACCTGATCGGCGCAGAGGGGCAGGCCAGCGTCATGAGCAAACTTTTGTGTTGTTGCTGGTATTAATGAGTACCATGAGCGGCTATTTGGGATATCGTGCCATTGGGGATTTTATCAAAAGAAATAAGGAATCGCTATTAGAACATTTGCAACCTAAAAAAAACAGGTTGCCGAGTTTTGATACGGTAAGGCGTATTGTTCAAGGGATTGATTTTTCTTTAGTGAGTAAGCAGTTTTCCCGTTGGGCATCCCAATATGTAAAGCTGTCCAGGCATGAATGGGTAAGCATAGATGGGAAGGTTATAGGAGGCACAGTCACTAACGCAAATAGTTCTAATCAGCAATTTGTGAGCCTCGTGAGTCTGTATTGTTCTAAGCAAAAACTGGTTATCGGCAATCAAAAAGTGCTGCATAAAAAAGAAAACGAGATTACTATAGTGCAGCAGTTGATTGAGGCATTGGAGTTAGAGGGTGTAACGTTTAGTTTAGACGCACTTCATTGCCAAAAAAAACTACAGCAATCATTATTAACGGCAAAAACGATTATGTGATAGGAGTAAAAAAGAACCAACCGGTACTTTACAATAAAATAGAAACGATTATGGCTGATAAAAATAAAAGAAGTAGCTGGTATGCTGAAATACAAATCAATAAAGGCCGCACAGAGTTTAGGTCTATTACTGTGAGTGATAACCTTGAAGGCATTAGCGATCAATGGATAGGATTAAATCAGCTAATCAGCATTCATA
This sequence comes from uncultured Chitinophagaceae bacterium, assembly GCA_963792025.1. Lineage (GTDB taxonomy): Bacteria > Bacteroidota > Bacteroidia > Chitinophagales > Chitinophagaceae > Ginsengibacter. Next base: position 528,473 of record CAWBUS010000004.1, read on the forward strand.
GAATAGTAAATACGAAAGGTAATAAAACAGAAGAGACTGCTTATTTTATAAGTAGTAAACAATCCAATGCTTTTATTTATAACGAAGGGATCAGACTTCATTGGGCAATAGAAAATAGTCTTCATTATGTAAAGGATGTAACCTTAAAAGAAGATGCATCAAAAATAAGAACAGGTAATGCACCTCAAAATATATCAACGCTAAAAAATATATCAATTAATATTTTAAGAAACAATCAATACAATAACATGGCACAAGCAATGAGATTAGTAGCTAATGATATTCCATTAATTAAATCAATGATAAACTAGAATGCAACAGCCCTGCCCCCAACCCCCCCTCCCGCAGAGAAGGGACTTGACTGATTGGCGAATTTTATATTTTTAGTTTTTTCTTCCATCGTTTGTTCAGTTTAAGTCAAGACATATATAGCCTTGAATACAATTGTTCGTGCTGCATGCAACGTATGTCAAATCCTGCGCAGCAATAACCAATCATTTCTTTATCGGGCTGTAAACTCTTTTGTCCTAATTCATTTATTAATGGGAATAAGGACATTAATATTTCCTGTCCATCATGCTGGCCCAACGGAATTAGCTTTACTGAATTTGTTATGAATCCATTGGCTGCATTATAATAAAACCCGGTGAGAGCTTGTCGTTTATCAATATTCATTGCATGCGATAATATGCCAAACGAAATACAATAGTGACCGAAAGCTTCTTCTTTAAGGATGCAGTCTTTATATTTTTTTAGTAAAATAAATGCATCATCATTTTCAAATATTTTTAACAAACGAATGCCTAATTTATTACTGGCAATTCTTATTTCCCGCGGCAGTTTAACAGCGGTGCAGATATCATCCAGGTCAATGATGGTTTTTAAATCGTTGTTACATGCCGCATCGTAAGCAAGTGACAGTAGCGCAGCATCTGTATAAAAAATATTTTTGGAGAGTTGCTGAACTGAAAATTCTTTTGCAGAATTTTTATCATTGACAGTTCCTTCATGCACATACGTTTCAAGTCCGGATGAATGTGAAAACCCGCCAATTGGTAAGGCAGTATCGCTTAGGTGCAGCAATTGCAACAGGTTGTTAGAATACATTTATAGTGAAGTTGTAAAATGGTGTATTTTATTAAGCAGGCTATCGGCCATGCCTACCTGTAAATGAGGTAATACAGTTGTTTGAAATGAACAGTTGAGTTTTCTTTCTTCTACTTTAATAGCGTAACCCAATTTCACTAATAGATTGTAAAGAGGAACATCGTATGGAACCAGTAATTCTTCACCTTCATGAAAAAGTGGTAAATGCCTGTTGCCGATTTCATAGCAAACAGCAGCGGCCTCACGCATATTTGAAGGTTTCAAAACAATACATTCGCAAGGATTTATTTCAACTGCGATTGTAATATTTTCATCCTTATATAAAATATCGCCTTCTTTTAAGTCAGGATTCCCCTTTAAAAATTTTGTGCAAATCGCTCTGCCCTGTTTTGTTTCTTTATGAAGTATGCGTTTTCTTGCTTCATGCCATTCAATCTGCAACGTATCAATATTACGGTTATCATTAACCGGCGAATAAATGTTACCTGATTTTTCTTTTACAATTATCATTGATTAATGTTTAAAATAAAAAATATCGTTGTGCCAGCGAAACTTCGCTCACCGGGTCGCAGGTAATATGTTCGCCATCTACTTTTACTTCATAGGTTTCGGGGTTCACATCAATCTGTGGTGTTCTATCATTATGTATCAAATCTTTTTTACCAATGTTCCTGCAGTTTTTTACGGGTAGAATTTGCTTTTGTAAATTATACGAAGGAACAATCCCATTATCTATAGAGATTTGGGAAACGAAAGTAAAACAAGTATTGTATAACGCTTTGCCATAAGCCCCAAACATGTGCCGGTAAATTACGGGTTGTGGTGTGGGAATAGAGGCATTGGGATCACCCATTCTGCTGGCGATGATCATGCCGCCTTTAATAATCATTTCCGGTTTAGCCCCGAACAGCGCTGGTTTCCAAAGAACAAAGTCAGCAAATTTGCCAACTTCTATCGACCCTACATAACCAGATATGCCGTGTGTTATCGCCGGGTTGATGGTATATTTTGCCACATATCTTTTCACCCTGAAATTATCATTATTATTTTTTTCATCTTCAGGTAAAAAGCCTCTTTGCTTTTTCATCTTATCTGCAGTTTGCCACGTTCTTGTTATTACTTCAGCTACGCGGCCCATTGCCTGGCTGTCGGAACTCATCATGCTAAAAACGCCCATGTCATGTAAAATATCTTCTGCTGCAATTGTTTCCGGACGGATACGGCTATCCGCAAAAGCAACGTCTTCCGGAACTGATTTATCCAAATGATGGCAAACCATCAGCATGTCCAAATGTTCATCAATAGTATTAACCGTATAAGGCCTTGTTGGATTGGTCGATGATGGTAAAATGTTAGGATACATCGCAGCCTTAATAATATCGGGAGCATGGCCGCCACCGGCGCCTTCCGTATGGTAAGTGTGGATTGTTCTTCCATTAATAGCATTAATAGTGTCTTCTAAAAAACCGGCTTCATTTAAGGTGTCGGTATGAATGGCAACCTGCACATCCAGTACATCAGCAACCTGTAATGATGCATCTATAACAGCAGGAGTTGAGCCCCAGTCTTCATGAATCTTGAGTCCTATGGCACCCGCTTCCACTTGTTCAAAAAGCGGCCCGGTAGTTCCGCAATTCCCTTTGCCTAAAAAACCAAGGTTCATAGGGAATGCGTCCGCACTTTCCAGCATCTTTTGAAGGTTCCATGCGCCGGAGGTAACCGTCGTTGCATTGGTGCCATCTGCAGGGCCGGTACCGCCACCTAACATCGTAGTAATCCCGCTAAACAAGGCATGATCAATTAATTGCGGGCAAATGAAATGAATGTGAGAATCGATACCACCCGGCGTAAGAATTAAACCTGCGCCGCCATGCACTTCCGTTGAGGCGCCCACAATCATATTTGCGTCTACACCATCCGTTATATCGGGATTGCCAGCTTTGCCAATCCCGACAATCTTTCCGTCTTTTATCCCGATATCAGCCTTTACAATTCCCCAATGATCTATGATTAATGCGCTCGTAATTAAAAAATCAAGCACGCCTTCATTTCTTTTTTTTGTGGAGGATTGCGACATACCATCGCGGATTGTTTTACCACCGCCAAATTTATTTTCTTCACCATAAATAGTATGATCCTTTTCTACTTCAATAATAAGATCTGTATCGCCCAATCTTACTTTATCACCAACAGTTGGCCCATACATGTTTGCATACTTTATCCTGTTGATATGAAGGCTCATGCTTTTTTATTTTTAAAATGTAAGGTTGATAATTTACTTAATGCTGACTGTTTCACATCTTTATCCTCTATACTTCCATTCACAAGATTGTTGATGCTGAATATTTTTTTATTGCCAGCGACAGCAACCAATTCCACTTCTTTTTCCTCGCCGGGTTCAAACCGGACCGCAGTTCCCGCTGCAATATTTAATCGCATTCCAAAAGCTTTTTCGCGATCAAATTCCAGCTGCCTGTTTACTTCGAAAAAATGAAAATGAGAACCCACCTGTACAGGCCGGTCGCCGGTATTCGCAACTGCCAGGGTAATAGTTTTGCGCCCCACGTTGCACTCAATGTCTTTTGTTCCAACAAAATATTCTCCGGGTATCATAATTCTTAATGGTTTAATTACTAATTATCGGATAGGATCATGCACGGTGACAAGTTTTGTTCCGTCAGGAAACGTAGCTTCAATTTGAACTTCATGAATCATTTCTGGTATTCCTTCCATCACGTCTTCACGGGTTAAAATGGTAGCACCATATTGCATTAGATCGGCGACGGTTCTTCCGTCACGGGCGGCCTCCTGCAGGCGACTGCTGATAAGGGCTATTGACTCGGGGTAATTTAATTTTAAACCGCGGGCTTTGCGCTTCTCTGCCAGTTCTCCTGCGAGAAATAATAATAATTTTTCGGTTTCTCTTGGTGTTAAGTGCATGAAATAAAATTCTTGGTTTAGTCACATAAGCGATCGCGGGTGTTAAATGTAAGAATAATTGAGAATATAAGAGTAGGATACATAATTTTGGGATCATATTTTAGACATAAATGACCAATTATGAAAATCGCAATAGTAACAGGCGCTACCGGTAACATGGGACAGGCGGTAGTTAAAAAATTTATTAATGAAGGCTATTTTGTAGTAGGTACTTCGGTTCCCGCTGATGCTACCCAGCTTGATTTTCCCGCTGATAAATTTGAGAAAATTATTGTTGATCTTGGAGATGAAGATGCATCAGGGAAATTTATTGATGAAGTACTATCAAAATATAAAAATATTGACGCAGCCGTACTAACGGTAGGCGGATTTGCGATGGGGTCTATCGCAGATACAAAAACAAGCGATGTGATGAAACAATACAAATTAAATTTTGAAACTGCTTATAATGTTGCCCGCCCAATATTTGTTGAAATGATGAAACAAAATAATGGAAGAATTTTTATTATCGGATCCAAACCCGGCCTTGATGTAAGGAATGGGAAAGGCATGGTAGCATATGGTCTCGCCAAGTCGTTGATTTTTCGTTTGGCTGAATTGATGAACCAGGAGGCGAAAGGAAAAAATGTTGTTACCAGTGTAGTCGTGCCAAGCACGATCGATACTGTCCCTAATCGCAAATCGATGCCTGACGCTAACTTCGGCAATTGGGTAAAACCTGAAGCGATAGCTGATGTTATTTACTGGCATTGTACCGATGAAGCTTCTGTTCTCCGGGAGCCTGTTTTAAAAGTTTATAATAAAGCGTAGCATTTTCAAAAAAGTCGATTCTGAAAAAGGTAGCAGTTAGCATGTATCATTTAATCTTCGCTGCCCATGCATCCATCTTGCTTTCCAGGATATCTAACGGCATGACACCATCTTTCAATAATTCATCATGAAAATCTGAAAGCTTAAACTTCTCACCTAATTGCTTTTCATATTTTTCTCTAAGCTCTCTTATTTTTAGTGCTCCGATTTTATAACTCAATGCCTGTCCGGGTATTACCATATAGCGCTCTATTTCAGCGATAGCGCCCTGTTCGCTTATGGCTTCATTGTCCATCATATATTTAATCGCTTCTTTCTCGGGTCATTCCTTTCAAATGCATTCCCACATCCACCACAAGCCTTATTCCCCTATGAATATCATCGCCCAATGCGCCCATGTATTGATAAGGATCTGTATATAAGCCCAATTCTTTCCCCAACGATTCACAATACAAGGCCCAACCTTCGCCCATAGCGCCATACCATGCAAAGCGCCTGAACTTTGGAAGGCTGGTATCTTCCTGTTGCAACGAAATCTGGTAATGATGGCCGGGAATAGCTTCATGCAAAAACAGTGATTCCATACCGGAAGTTGTATTGAATTTTGTGGCATCCAAAATAGGAACATAAAAAATTCCCGGCCTGCTTCCATCCGGAGAACCGGGGTTGTATTCAGCGCTGGCGCTGGCTGCACGAAACGCTTCGGTTTGGCGTATTTCAAAAGGTGTTTTTGGTGTGCGGCCAAACATTTTCTTTAAGTTGGGATCAATTCGTTTTTTTATATCTCCGAATGCATTTAATACATCTTCAGGTGTTTTGTAAGGCATAAATTTTTTATCCGTTTTCATATATTCAAAAAATGATTTCAAGTCGCCTTTAAATCCTGTTTCATTTTTTACTCTTTCCATTTCATCCCTTATTCTTTTTATTTCAGCAAGGCCGGTGTTATAAATTTCATCCGGTGTTTTATTGGTAGTAGTCCAGTATCTTACCAGGTAATCGTAAATTTTTTCGCCTCCTGGTAATGCACTGTATCCCGTGGAAGTTCTTGCGGCGTGCAGGTATTCATCTTTTAAAAATGATCCAAGTTTTTTATAGGATGGAATGATGTAAGTATTGATCGCATAAACATATTTTTGAAACATCTCTTTTTTTAATGAATCGCTGAAAGATGCCGGAAACATTTTAACCGGGCCATAGAAAATATTTTTCGATGAATCGGTTATGGTCATCGCTTCCATTTGCGGAATCATTTTCAAAACAATTGCTTTTGGTAAAACATAATTTGCTTTGATTCCTTTTTTAAAACCAATAATTGCGGAATCGCTCCACGCCGAAAATTGTTTCATCCTGCTTAGCCAATTGTTATAATCATTTTCTGTTTGAAATGGTTGGATGCCTTCACCGGAACCTAACTGGCCCATCGTGATAGGCAATCCCCAAAATTGCTGGAACGGAATATACAGGCAAGCCATTTCTGAGGGGTATAGTATATTTAAATCCAATGCTTCTAATTGCATTTTCATTTCGCGGTCAAAAATTTTATAACTGATCAAATCATTTTCGCCGAGTGTTGATGTGTCATATTTTTCAACTTCATTTAAATATTTTGTATAGAAATTATGCAGCTTGTCTTTAAACGATTCGGTTATATAAATTGGTAATTGGTCATTATACCGGTTGTCCCCGTTTTGGGTTGCCTCTGTGGGGTACAACTTCATGCGGTCTTCATAATAATTATCAAACATTTTGTTGAGAGCTGTATTGCACACTTTGATTGTAGTTGAAGTTTGCTGGTTGCAACTTATTATAGTAAGTAAAACTAAAGTGATAAAAACTAATTTTTTCATTGTTGATTTTCGCACGGCTAAACTAATAATTAATTAAGAATTAGTACATAGTAAGTGATGAATGGAATCAATCCAAAAGAGATATTTAGTTCCTTCTGTCAATTAAACATTTGCTACAATTATTTAGTTTTGGCATACAATAATTAACAACCATGGCTTACAACGAAAAACTCGCAATCAAAGTAAGGACCGCCCTTGCACATTTATCTAAAGTAGAGGAAAAGAAGATGTTTCGTGGTATTACATTTATGGTAAATGAGAAAATGTGCGTTAGCCGTTAGTAATGATGAAATCATGTGTCGCATTGATCCTGAATTGTATGATGCAGCCGTTAAAAAGAAAGGATGCAAGCCTGTAATAATGAGAGGAAGAGAATACAAAGGTTTTGTTTATGTAAACGAAGAAGGAATAAAAACAAAAAAAGATTTTGATTATTGGATAGGCCTTGCCCTTGAATTTAATAAAAAAGCAAAAGTGTCAAAAAAGAAAAGTAAAAAATAAAGCAGGTTAAGTTTTTTATCAAAACGTTTCAATTTTCTGGCACATTACTACCGCAAAAGCTCTGCGATTAAAATTCCAAGATAGGTTCCAATTGCATTGCCAACAGAACCAGCTAAAATACCTGGTAGCTGGAGTTCAGACCGGCCAAGGCTTACAGCACATACAGGTGCCGTGGTTGCGCCGGCAATATTTGCATTACTGGCAATTGATACGATATCCCAATCTTGCTTTAATAAGCCGCCAATAGAAAAAATGATAACGCCATGAATCGAAACCAGTATGGCGTCCCACAGTAATAAAATTCCGGCTACTTCTCCATTTTGCACCAGCGCACGGATGTCACAAAAAGCCCCGATAACTGCAAGAAAAATCATGATCATCAGCAATCCCAAAATTTTAGAACCTTTTAATTTTTGAACAAAAGGGATTTGGGCAAAAATTAATGCAAGCGTAGTCAATACAAGTATTGATGGTATTTGCGGAAAGTATTGCGTAATGATTGCGCCAATAAACATACTGCCAAATCCCAGTGCAAGCAACAATGAAATATCTGTTATCGTTATCTCAGGTTTTGCATGGCTGATAAAACTGTCAATATTAACATCCGAAATTCCTTTTAAACCAGGAGGGATTATTTTTTTTCTTGGAAAGTGCTTTTGCAGGATCGGTGGCAAAAAGATGGTCACAAAAATCCAAACAGCTGTAATAATATTATCAACCGCATTTACCGCCGCAAAGAGGTTCCCTTTTTTATTTACACCATATTGTAAAGCCACAGCGCTAAGATTAGCACCGCCGCCGATATAAGTTCCTGTAAACATTCCGGCAACAGCATAAGCCTGGCCAATATGATGTTGCGGAGAAACGATCCTGTAACTAATAATTACGCCCGCTATCGACGCCGCTGCGCCAATAAAAAACATTAGCATCATAGGAAGGCCTGCCAGTTTGAGATCTTTAATTCTTATATCAATCAATAAAAAAAATATCCCCAACGGGGCGGCATATTCGAAGATTTTTGCGTATAAAGGCGGAGCATTATCCGATGAAGGAATAATCCTGAGATTGGATAAGATAGCTGCCCCGATTATGATAATCAATACAGAACCGAGATGTTTAAAGAAATTCTTCTGCGCAAGCCATTCGGAAAATACAATCAATAATAAAATAATAGTAATTAGATACGCTGGTTGTTGGATAAACGACATATTTGGTAATAGTAATATTATTCAATGTAAGAATTATTATTGTAAAGTTGAGAAGCAATTACATAATTAATGCAGGAAGAAGAACCGAAGAGATTTGAGGAAAGACCTTTCAAATTGCCCCCCACAATTAGGGGGCGATTTGGCCAGTAAATCTAGTTTCTGATTTCATAATAGTAACGAGATTGTAAACTTCTTATTATGTTACCAGCCCGGCATTGCCAACAATCAATATATCACGACATTACCGCCGGTTAGTTTCTACAAAAAGTAGCCGGTAATTATTTTTTTTATTGATTAAAAATTAAGTAGATGAAATATTTTCTCATTAATAATTACCTTTCCACCTCCTTTTAAATTAAAACACACATATGAAAAAGATTGCTTTATCTCTTGCAGGTTTATTATGCATGATTGTATTAACTCAATGTAATTCCACAGGTTCAAAAACAGATTCCGGCACAGCTGATTCAACGGCCATGAAAACTTCCGATTCAACTGATGTAACGGCTAATTGGAAACTTGGCGTTCAGATGTGGACTTTCAGAATGTTCACTTTTGCGGAAGCACTTGATAAAGTAGATAGCGCAGGCGTAAAATATATTGAAGCATTTTGGGGCCAGCCTCTTGGCGAAGGAATGAAAGACAGTTTCGGAATAAGAATGAGTGATGAGAGCAAAGCCAAACTAAAACAATTGCTTCGGCAAAAAGGCATCAGTATTGTTGCTATGGGAGTTATTGTACCTAAAACAAGAGAAGAATGGAAACAGGCTTTTGATCTTGCTAAAGAATTTGGATTGAGCTATATTACTGCTGAGCCGCTCAAGAATCAATGGGATATGGTTGATAGTATGGCGGGCGCCTATGGTATTAAAGTGGCTATTCACGATCATCCGAAACCAAATGTTTATTGGAGCCCGGATTCAGTTCTTGCGGCCACTGTCGGTCATCCAAATATCGGTTCTTGTGCTGATGTCGGCCACTGGGCCCGTAACGGAATTAATCCTGTTGATGCTCTGAAAAAACTGGAAGGTCACGTATTCGGCGTGCATTTAAAAGACATCAAGAAGTTTGATGATACAAAGGCCGAAGATACTATTGTTGGTAAAGGTGTAATTGATTTTCCGCCCATATTCCAGGAATTGAAACGCCAGCATTTCAGTGGCATGTTTTCAATAGAACATGAATCTAACTGGTATCACAGTGTGCCGGATGTTATAGAAACAGTAAAATTTTATAATGACCAGGTTTCAAAGCTGAAATAGTTTTGAAATACTCCTATAACGCATCCTTTTTAATGAAATATAAATTGAAATATTGTATTGCTTTGCTTCTTGCATTTGGGATTGCAAACGTACATGCACAGACGAAGAATGCGATTGATGTTTGGCTTACAAACCCCGATAAATCAGATTTATTTCAACACCAGGATAAGCAACTTCAATTTGATGCAGTGCCTGGTGTTAATCCCGTAATTACCGTAGATGATAAACCAACCTATCAATCTATGGTAGGTTTTGGTTTTGCTTTAACGGGCGGAAGCGCAACGCCTATTGTACGCATGAATGCAGAAAGCCGTTCAAAATTGTTACATCAACTTTTTGATACAAACGATGACGCAATAGGTGTAAGCTATCTGCGGGTAAGCATTGGCTCTTCTGATTTAAATGACCATGCGTTTTCTTACGATGACTTGCCCGAGGGAGAAACCGATGTTAATATGGACAAGTTTGATCTCGGTCCTGATAAAAAAGATGTGCTACCGGTGCTGAAGGAAATATTGTCGATCAATCCTTCTATAAAAATATTGGGCTCGCCATGGTCGCCGCCAAAATGGATGAAAACAAATGATGATACCCGTGGCGGAAGATTAAAGCCTGAATATTACGCAGCTTATGCCAAGTATTTTGTGAAATACATTCAGCAAATGAAAGCAGAAGGGATTTCCATAGACGCAATTACCGTGCAGAACGAACCATTGCATCCGGGAAATAATCCAAGCCTTTTGTTAACCGCGCCTGAAGAAAAGGATTTTGTGAAATATAATTTGGGCCCAGCTTTCAAAGCAGCCGGTATCAAAACAAAAATTCTTATTTACGATCATAATGCAGACAGGCCTGATTATCCAATCACTATACTTGATGATCCTGCAGCGGCTAAATATATCGATGGTTCTGCCTTTCACTTATATGGCGGAGAAGTGAATGCGTTTACAGAAGTACACAATGCACATCCCGATAAGAATATTTATTTCACAGAACAAATGGTGGTTCAGTTTCATGATACTGCAGGAATGATAATAGCTGAACCGGTAAGTCGTGTAATTATTGGCGCTACGCGTAATTGGTGTCGCAATGTGCTGGAATGGAATCTTGCTGCCGGTCCGGATTTTAAACCGTACACTGATCGCGGTGGTTGTTCCATGTGCCAGGGAGCAGTCACGATTAACGGTAACGATTACACGAGAAATATCGCTTGTTATTCGATGGCTCATATTTCAAAGTTCGTGAGGCCTGGCTCCGTGCGTATTTCATCAAACGATATTGAAACATTGCCCAATGTGGCATTTACAACGCCCGGTCATAAAAAAGTGTTGATTGTTGCGAACAACAATGATCGTCCACAAACTTTCACAATAAGTTATAAGGGGAAAAATGCTTTGGCAACATTAGAAGGAAAGGCGGTAGCAACATATGTTTGGTAAATAGTTTCATCACTTTTGCGAGGTAAAAATTTTGCTATGTACAAAAAATTATTTCGGGGGAAATTCTTTCAGCTTACTGTTTTATTTTTTTTGTCACTGATGGTTTTTAATGAATTACCGGCACAAGGCTTTTTAAAAGCTGACGGAAAAAAAATTGTGAATGCAAAAGGACAAAATGTTCTGTTAAGAGGAGAGGGCTTGGGTGGATGGATGTTACAGGAAGGCTATATGCTCGGCATTTATAAAGATGCGCAACAAAATAAAATAAGGTCACGCATTGAAGAATTGATGGGCGCTAAAGAAACCGAAGAATTCTATGACGCATGGCTGCATAATTTCATTCAAAAAAAAGATATTGATGCCATGCATGCCTGGGGCTTTAATTCTGTAAGGCTTCCGATGCATTACAACCTTTACACATTGCCGGTAGATAAAGAACCTGTCGCAGGGAAGAATACATGGCTCGATAAAGGATTCGCGTTAACCGATAGTTTATTGTCGTGGTGCAAAGTCAATCACATGTATCTCATTTTAGATTTACACGCTGCGCCCGGTGGGCAAGGTAATGATATCAATATTTCTGATCGTGATCCAACCAAACCTTCATTGTGGCAAAGCGAAGCCAATCAGCAAAAGACAATTGCACTTTGGAAAAACCTTGCTGATCGTTATAAGAATGAACAATGGATTGGCGGCTACGATATTTTGAATGAACCCAATTGGGGATTCACCGATAGCGTAAACGATCGAAATGGAACTAAAGAAAAGAACAACGAGCCGATCAAAGAATTGTTTCAGCAAATAACAAGCGCCATTCGATCTGTTGATAAAAATCATCTCATAATTATCGAAGGCAATGGATGGGGAAATAATTACAGCGGCATATTACCAACATGGGACAAAAACATGGTGTTGAGTTTTCATAAATATTGGGATTATAATAAACCGGAAAACATTCAACGAATTATTGATACCCGTAATAAATATAATGTTCCTGTGTGGTTGGGTGAAACCGGTGAAAATTCTAATGTTTGGTATACCGAAGAAATTCGTTTGCTGGAAAAGAATAATATTGGCTGGTCTATGTGGCCATTAAAGAAAATGGGCGCTAATAATCCTTTGGAAATAAAATCAAATTTAAATTATGATGCTGTAAGGGATTATATGAATGGACGGGGAAGAAAACCGAAAGAAAGTAACGTATATAGCGGTTTGCTGGAAGTGGCTGTTTACGCAAGAGAGGAAAATAATATTTTTCATAAAGATGTGATTGATGCTATGTTTCGGCAACCATTTTCTGCAGAAGCTGTTCCGTTTCACTCTTATAATTTAAAAGATAGTTTATTAATAAATGCGGTTAATTATGATTTAGGAAGAAATGGCGTTGCTTATTATGATTTGGACACAGCCAACTACAGTGCGCCAGGAAACAGAAATGTTGGGAACAGAGGCGATGTGTATCGCAATGATGGAGTAGATATTTATAAAGACTCATCAAAATATAATACTTATTACGTTGGAAGCATTGAAGATGGAGAATGGCTTCAATACACGATTAACGTAGTGCGAAGTGGAAGTTATAATTTTAATATTTCAGTCGCATCGGTGAATAATGACGGAAAATTATCTATGAGTTCTAATGGACAAGTGTTGGCAAAAGAAGTTGATGTTCCCGCTACAGGAGATATCAACACATGGCAAATTGTACATGTAAAAAATATTCATTTGGCAGCAGGCCGAAACAGGATAAGGTTGAAGGCTATAAAAGGTGGATTTAATTTAGAACAAATAAAGATTAATTAAAACGGTCGGGGTTAAACGCTTTCACATCCATACTGGTTGTTTCATTGTTAATTATTTCACTTACTAATTTTCCGGTTGCAGGACCAAGGCTTAATCCCAACATGGCATGTCCACTTGCGATTACGAGGTTATTATATTTACCCACCTTACCAATATAAGGAAGCCCGTCCGCAGAGCATGGCCTGAAGCCAAACCATATTTTGTCTTTTTCCGGGAAAGGTATATCCACGTCGGGAAAATATTTTTTCACAGATTCGAGTATCCCCATCACACGATTCATTCTTGGCGGTGTATTGGTTGATGTTATTTCCATGGTTCCGCCAAACCGGATTTTATTTTCGGCCATTGGTGTTATAGCTACTCTTGCTTCACTTAAAATAATCGGTTGTTTTATTTTAAATGGCAAATCTTCGAACGTCATTGAATAGCCTCTGCCACCTACCATAGGAACGTTAAGATTTAAATTAGATGCTACTTCGCCACTCCATGCCCCTGCAGCCAACACGATGTGATCACCAAAATATTCAGATGCATTTGTCCGGATGCCATTTATCGTGTTCCCTTCTTTAATAAAAGATTTTACTTCCTCGCCGGTTTTAATGGTTACACCGTTATTTCTAAGATAAGCGATCATATCCTTCATCAGTTTATTTGGATACATGTGCGAATCGCATTTGAAATATACGGCGCCTTTTATATCCATATTCAGGCCTGGTTCCATTTGCTCCACTTCCTGTTTATTCAACAGCGTCGCATCAAGCCCTAATTCTTTTGACGCTCTAACCATTTCCTCTGCATGGTGGGCATTTTCATCCGTTTTAAAAAAATCAAGCATTCCTTTATTAGCATAATAAAAACTAAAACCAGTAACATGGCAAAGATCTTCATACAATTGTTTGCTTAATAAATTAATGTCACGGAGAGGGATAGCCGAAGCATCAACATTAGCTTTCGTAGCCGATTTGATAAATTTCATTCCCCAGTTAATAAGGCTTTTGCTCAATCTTGGTTGCACATAAAACGGGCTCTTCGAATCAGCCATCCATTTAAAACCCTGCTTTACAATACCCGGGGAGGCCAGAGGGATAAAATGACTGGGGCTTACGTACCCTGCGTTGCCGTAAGAGCAACCATCGAGCAAATCGGTTTTGTCAATAATGGTAATTTGGTGCCCCTGTTGTAGTAAGTAGTAGGCGCTGCTCAAGCCGATTATTCCGCCGCCGATGATTATTATCTTAGCCATTTATTTTTTATGAAATTTCAATATTCAATCTTAACAATTCAACAATAGAATAATTTATCATCCTCTCTACAGCACCTGGAACCCCAACGCATAAGGATCATCTTCTTCGTCTATGGTTATTACGTTATGCCCGTAAATTTTTGCCCAGCCTTCAATTCCCGGAACAATGGCGGGCTTGTCTCCAACTTCAGTGATTTTTTCAATAGTGCCGGTAAACTTTGAACCGATAATGCTTTCATGAATAAAAATATCGCCTTGTTTTAATTTGCCTTTTGCAAACCATTGGGCCATTCGTGCGGAAGTGCCGGTACCGCAGGGTGAACGATCAATGGCTTTATCACCATAAAAGACGGCATTCCTTGCGGTAGAACTTTCATCCAATGTTTTGCCCGTCCATAAAATATGCGAACACCCATTGATGGTTGCATTTTCAGGATGAACGAATGTATGTTCTTCGTTTATTCTCTTTCTCATTATTCTGCTCCAGCTTATTAACTGATCAGCAGCATAATTTTCAAGACCTTTAAAATTTTCCTGCACATCTACAATGGCATAAAAATTTCCGCCGTATGACACATCTACGTGGAGTTCGCCAAGATCAGCACATTCAACTGTAATATTTTCTGCTGCGAGAAAGGATGGCACGTTAGTAAGTTTTACTGACGATACTTTTTCACCTTTCATTTTATATTCAATCATCACTAATCCCGCAGGCGCTTCCATACGAACGATGCCGGGAATTTTTGGTATCAATAATCCCTTTTCAATAGCAATTGTTATGGTTCCTATAGTTCCATGTCCGCACATCGGCAGGCACCCGCTTGTTTCAATAAATAAAACTGCTATGTCATTTGCAGGATCGTGTGGCGGATATAAAATACTTCCACTCATCATGTCGTGTCCGCGTGGTTCAAACATCAGCCCTTTTCTAATCCAATCAAATTCTCTTAAAAAATGCTGGCGTTTTGCACTCATGTTATTTCCCTGCAAGTCTGGACCGCCTTTGGCTACCAACCTTACCGGGTTACCACATGTGTGTGCATCAATGCATTCAAAAATATATTTCATGTATTTTATATAGGACTGAGATCGTGCTGATATTTATTCAACATCTCCGTTGTTATATTGGCTGTTCACAAGCCTGAATATTTTTTTAGGATTTTTATTTTTTAATTCTTCGGGCAATAAATACTCCGGACAATTTTGGTAGCAAACAGGCCTTACCCAACGCTTAACGCCGTTAATGCCAACTGCCGTAAAGCGGCTGTCGGTTGTTGCGGGAAATGGGCCGCCATGGACCATGCTGGGACAAACTTCAACTCCGGTCGGAGGATTATTAAAATTGATTCGGCCTGCAATAGTTGGAGCAATTGCTATCAATTCTTTATTATCGTCAAAATCTTTATCAGTCCCCATTAACGAAGTGGTAAGTTGACCTGCAACTTTTTGCCATACATTTTTTAGTTCCTTTGTATCCTTACACTTTACCATTAAAGAGTAAGGGCCAAATACCTCCTCATGCAGGGTAGGATTATTTAAAAATGTTTCGCCGCTAACGGCAGCTACTGCCGGAAGGGTTTTTATTCCGTTAGATTGATAGGTTGATTTTTTGATAAGGGTCACACCTTTTTGCGAAAGCGCTTTCTCCTGCTTTTCGATGTATGCGTTTTGAATGCCTTCATGTAACATTTTCGACGGAACAAATTTTGAAATTTCTTCACTTAAATTTTCTAAGAAATCATTTAATGCTTTGCTTTCAACTGCAATCATCAAACCTGGATTAGTACAAAATTGTCCCATACCCAACGTTACAGAGCCGGCATACATTTTTACCAATGCATCTGCATCTTTTTGTAAAGTGTCTTCGAAAAAAATCACCGGGTTAGTACTTCCCATTTCAGAAAATACCGGAATAGGATTTTTTCTTTCTGATGCATAGTCATACAATGCTTTACCTCCATTGAATGAACCCGTGAAGCCAACAGCTGCGGTCGCCGGATGTTGCACCAGGGCTTTGCCTGTTGCGAAACCCTCGTCGTTTACATGCTGAAAAACATGGGCCGGCATATTGCATTTATTAATCGCAGTTTTAATCGCTTCGTAAACCATAACTGGAAGTTTCCGCATGAGCAGGATGTGCTTTTACAACCACGCTGCAACCTGCAGCTAATGCTGACGCAGTATCCCCGCCTGCGGTAGAATAAGCAAATGGAAAATTACTGGCGCCAAAAACTATTACCGGCCCAAGTGGTATCAGCATTTTTCTTATATCCGGTTTTGGCACGGGCGAACGATCAGGCATAGCCGTATCAATGGAAGCTTCTACCCAACTTCCTTCTTTTACCATCGCAGCAAACATTCTTAATTGCATGGTGGTCCTGGCTCTTTCGCCTGTTAATCTTCCTGCCGGAAGGTTGGTTTCTTCACTTGCCTTATTTATCAAAACATCTCCTAATGCTTCAATTTCGTTGGCAATCGTTTCTAAAAAGGCTGCTTTTTGTTCGGCTGAAACCTTTTTGTATTCATTAAATGCCTTTAGAGCATTCAGCATTATTTCATCAATTGACGTGGATGCGCAAGTGTTGTTTTTAGTTGCTAACATGTCTAAGTTTTTTATAGAGATACACTTTTTAAAGAAGCAGTATAAGTTTTTTCCTGCTGCAGATAATTGGCAAGTCTTGGTCTTGACTCTATTCCATCATTAATAATTTTCAAAATTCTTTCTCTTTCTTCTCCTGCCAAAGTTAGCCTGGGTTCGCGAACCTGCTCTGTGCCAAGGCCCACCTGGGTTTCAGCAAGTTTTATATATTGAACCAATTTGGAATGAATATCCAGTTCCAGCAACGGCATAAACCAGCGATAGATATAAGTAGCTTCTTTTATTTTGCCTGCTTTTACAAGATTATAAATTGCTACTGTTTCAGCAGGGAAAGCGCACACAAGGCCTGCCACCCAGCCATGAGCGCCCATCAGCATTTCTTCCATTGCCAAGGTATCTACACCGCACAGTATTTTATAACGGCCGCCAAAGCGTGTAAGCATCCTCGTTACATTGGTCACGTCGCGGGTAGATTCTTTTACTGCCTGTATATTTTTGCATTCGGTTAATTCAGCAAACATGTCCAGGGTAACTTCAATTTTATAATCCACAGGATTGTTGTAGATCATGATAGGCAATTCAGTCGAGTCTGCTATACTCTTGAAATAGGTAACTGTTTCGCGGTGATCACTTTTGTATCGCATTGGAGGCAGCATCATTAAACCTTCACACCCCCATTTTTCAGCAAGTTCTGCCTGCCTCACGGCTTCGCTTGTTGCACCTTCGGCTATATTTAATATTACAGGAATTCTCCCTGCTACATTTTCCACTGCAAATTGCACCAATCGCGATTTTTCCTCCGTTGTTAAAGTACTTGCCTCACCCAATGTTCCGCCTAGGATAACGCCATGCACGCCCGCCCGTAATTGTGCATCAAGATTCTTTTTAAACATGGGAAGATCCAACTGATCATCAGTTGTGAATTTTGTTGTAAGAGCCGGGAAAACTCCATTCCAGTTTACTGACATAAAAATAAATTTTAGTAAAGGTATTTTTTTCTGAATAAATGATAATGAGAATTGGGAGGGAATTTAAAACCCCCGAAACACCCGGTTTTGAAAACGCTGCATAGATCTTTCAATTTAATAATAGATTATGGTAATCTGTTGTTAAACAAAATTTCGATGATATTTTCTTTGCCAGTTAGGTTTTCATTTGTATTCTAAAACTTAATTGATATGAAAACAAAGATTTTACTAACGACCGTAATTTACCTATTTACACTAAGTGTTTCGCACGCACAAATTAGCCACGGAAAAATTTTATTAGGAGGAAGTTTAAGTTATAACAATAACAACAGCAATACCCAACCTGCGAATAACTATCAAAACGAAAATTTTGCTACTTCAATCCAAGTGGGTAAGGCAATAACGGATAATCGCGTTGTAGGCATAATCCTTTCATACAGTAATCAAAACAATCATATTACAGGGTTTCCCGATAGTAATTACTATAAAATAAATCAAATAAACGCAGGGATTTTTTATAGGATATATAAAAAGATCTTAAAGGATTTTTACTTATTCGGAGAAACCGATTTGCTTTATTCTCATATCAAAGATAGCCAGGGATACCCGCAAAACGGAACGAACACTTCAGTTACAAATTCGAATGGCGGCATCTTGTCAATTTTCCCGGGTGTATCGTATACGCTTTGCAAAAGCATGCAAATTGAATTATTGATTCCCAATCTACTATCGGCTTCCTATTACCGTACGTCATCCGTAAATAGTTTGGGAGCTCCATCCACCACTTCGAAAGAAAAAGGGAATATTTTTTCTATTGGAGCTAATTTAAATTCAAACCTCCTCTACAGTTTTGGAATTGGTTTTAAATTCATTTTAGGCCGGTAAGTTCTTAGATCACTTCGAGCAAAAAATTGCCGGTAACAATTACAACTCCCACTGATTCATTATAAATTCAAAAACGAAATCCCAATTATCAATTGATTGTTCTGTGCTTTGTCCGCTTCCATGGCCGCTGTTGTAATCCATATGTAAAATTATGGGACTCACCTGGCCAATGTTATTTTGAAGCGCCGCAACAAATTTCTTTGCGTTCATTGGATCTACGCGGCTGTCATTAGCTCCGGCAGTTACCAGCATAGTAGGCACGTTAACGCCTACCCGGATATTCTGATAGGGAGAATAACGAAGGAGCCAGCGAAAATCGGCATCATTATCTGATGTACCATATTCAGGTATCCAATATCGTGCAATTAAAAATTTCTGGTAACGTAACATATCGAGCAATGGAACTTCGCAAACAATAGCCTTATAAAGATCGGGCCGTTGCGTTGCAATTGCTCCCATTAATAAACCTCCATTGCTTCCTCCAATGGCAACCAATTTCGAAGGATTAGTATATTTATCTTTTATTAACCATTCTGCACAGGCGTTAAAGTCGTCAAAACAATTTTGTTTGTTGGCAAGCATTCCTTCGCGGTGCCATCTTTCGCCGTACTCATCGCCGCCTCTTATTCCGGCCTCCACTATTACGCCACCCCGGTTAAGGAAAGGTGCAAAAAATCCATAGTAATGTGGTTCAATTCCGATATTGAACCCGCCATAAGCGGTGAGCAAAACAGGGTTGGCACTATCGAGTTTCATATCTTTCCTGTGAATTACAAATGCAGGAACTTTTGTGCTGTCTTTAGAATAATAAAATTTTATTTCACCAACAACATTACTCATGTCAACCGGTAATTGCCTTTCATAATATAAACGCCATTTAAAATCAGATGGCGACGCTACAAAAATTTTAGGCATTGAAGTAAAAGTATTCAGCGTCATATAAACAGAATCTTCTTCCCTGTCATAGCTTATGCCGGCAACATTTCCCGTTTCCGGCAAATCAATTTGTTTTATCATTTTTCCATCAAGATCATACAATGTCAAACGGCTTTGTATATCTTTTTTATCCTGGATGATAATGTTGTTTTTGGTAACCACATAACTCTGCATTACGGTTTCACTTTCAGGTATCAGCGACTTCCAGTTTTTATATTCCGGATTGTTTTTTTCGGCTACCATTAACCGGTAGTTAGGGGCGTTGTCGTTTGTGAATATGTAGAGCTTATCACCAATGGCTTCCGGGTAGCAAGTGGATTTTTTGCTTTCATAAATTAATATTCCTTTGTCGTTCGTGCCGGTCTTTCGCATATAACATTTGTTGGAATAAAAATCGCCTTCACCGTAAAAACTAACGTCACTATAACGGTTGTCATAAATGAAGTAACTGTTTTTTGCATCGGCTGTTGTTCCCATAAATTCAGCGGTCTTAGCCGAAGCGCCCACTTCCCAGCGATATGTTTTCAAAGGCAATTGTTTGTTTACATCTTCCTGGCTGCGAATGGTAAAGTATGCATGCTGCTGATCCTTTGTCCAGTTAAAACCATCGGTGTTCTGAAGCGGCGGGTATAAAGTCTTTCCCGTCCTTGTGTCGATAATATAAGTGGTTGAAATTTCTGCGCCGCTCTTTTGAACACTTACGGCGGCTCTTTCGCCGTCATAAGTATAGTCAACTCCGGAAGTTGAGGTTTTGCCAGACGTATCTAATTTAACCGGATCCCAGATCAGTATTTTTTTGCCATTAAGAATGGTATACAATTTATATTGTTTATCGCCTTTTTTCTTTACGTTTTGAAACACACGTTTCCCGTGTTTACTCAATGGTCCTTCGTAATCTATGTCAATGTAAGCAGCAATTTCATTGCGAACGCCGGGATGCGTTTTTTGAGTCGCATTTAAATATTGTATTCCGTAATCATGCTGGGCCTTTGTCCATTCAATAACTTTTGGATCTTCTTTATTTTCAAGCCAGCGGTAGTTATCGGTAAGCACCACGCCGTGCAAAGTATCTTTAACGGGAATTACAGGCGTAGGAGGAGGAGAAAATTTTGTTTGAGCAGATGCTGTTGCAAAAATTATTTGGCAACCAAAAATTAGTAGAAGAGTTTTCATGACGCAGTTATTTATAGTGCGCCAAGTTAATAGTTTTTTGCGAGGATAATTAAATGATAATAGCAAAGCTTACAGGTCTTATTCCTGTAAGCTTTTATTTTTATGAAAGTAATTGGAGGTGCAAAAATGCGTATGGATCTATAGAAAATTCTTTCTCCTTTTCTTCGGGGATATCGCCCATTTCAAGATCGATAAAAGATTTTCCTTGTTTTATCTGCCAGAGAAATAATTTCTTATCTGATTCAGCGTGTAAATACACTTCCGGCAACATTTCTGGCAAGAGCCCGTTCCAACAAGCCTCTTCCAACTGCTCTTTTTCCGTAAGGTTATTTATTTTTCCGGAAATTTTTTCGCACCATTCTCTTTTAGAAAATGTAGTTCCGGTTAATAGTAAAATTTCCTGTTGTGTAGAATTCGTTTTCATGATAAGTAATTTTTAGTTTAACTCTAATATTTAGACGTTAAACAAGTCCGTAAGCAAACAGCCGGGGGACAAAAATTTGTGTTAAATACTATAGGATAAACTGTTTTTATGCCAAATTATTTTGTAGAAAAAGAACTAATTTGTTAAGATATTATAATACTCAAAAAGTCAACCTATTATGAACAAACAAAAAATTATTTCTTCTGAATTTAATATACTCGTGAAAAATCTTGTTGATTTAATTGAGAAAGGAAATGCACACATATCTCTCGATAAAGCGCTTGAGAATATACTGTACTCATTATTAGGCGAAAAACCGGGGAATCTTCCCTACAGCATCTGGCAGATCACTGAACACATTCGAATTGCCCAATGGGATCTTCTTGAATTTTCGCGAAATCCAAAGCATGTTTCTCCGGAATGGCCGAAAGGTTATTGGCCAAAGGAAGCTGCCCCTCAATCTGAAGATGCCTGGCAAAAATGTGTAGAAAAAATAAAAGCAGAACGTAAGTCTTTTATAACATTAATCGAAAATGCAGGCAGTGATTTATTCAAACCTTTTAAGCATGGTACCGGGCAAAGCCTTTTAAAAGAAGCATTGGTATTGGCAGATCATAACAGTTATCATGCAGGCGAAATTATCATTATTAGAAGATTATTAAATGCATGGAATGGATAAGGGCAAAAAAATCTACGGGTATAATTTACAGAACTAACGGTTCAGAGTAAACGCATATGCTGAAGGGCGCTGCTAAGTAATTCAACAACAAATTTAAAACTTTCAGTATTCGATTGCAGTATCTTTACGGTAATACTTCAGTTTCTATATGATAAAAATTGGTGAATACAATGTCCTTAAGGTAATCAAAGAAAAAGCCATGGGGGTTTTTCTTGATGATGGTGATATTGGTATCTTATTGCCGAAACGATTCGTGCCCGCCGGAACGAAATTAGGAGATGAGTTAAAAGTGTTTTTATACTATGATGGTGAAGACAGGATTATAGCGACTACACAAAAACCTTTAGGAGTATTGGGCGACATTGTTAGATTAAAAGTGGTAAGCACAAACCAGCAAGGCGCTTTTTTGGATTGGGGATTAATGAAAGATTTATTTATACCGCGAAGCAGACAGATAAATTTTATGATTCCAAATGGAGAGTATGTAGTTAAGATAATGAAGGATGAACAAACAGGGAGATTATTTGCTACTGAAAAGCTGGAACCATTTCTTTCGAATAAGGAGTTGGGGATAAAAGAAATGGATGTAGTTGATCTTTTAATTTATCGAAAAAGCGATCTTGGGTATGTTGTAATCATCAATAACCAACATACGGGTCTATTGCATTTTAATGAAGTGTATCGCCCGATTAAGATTGGTGATCGCTTTCCCGGGTTTATAAAAAAAATATACCCGGTTAATGAAGAGGGGGAGTTTATGATAGATGTTGTTGCAGGTAAGCCCGGCTACAATCGTGTTGAAGATGAAAGTGCGAAAGTGTTGCGATTGTTGCAGGAAAACGATGGTTGCCTTCCTTATCACGATAAATCTTCGCCGGAAGATATTTATTCTTTTTTTGGCATGAGCAAGAAGACATTTAAAATGACCACGGGTAAATTATATCGCGAACGAAAAATTGAATTTACACAAACCGGCATTAAGCTGGTTCAATAGTGATTAAGTTTATTTTGACCCAACGAAAATTTTAAATCAATATCAATCTCTAATTGAGTTTTCATAAATCATTCTGAAATTGTAAATTTATTTATGAAAGCAATTCGTCTCGCAAAGCCTTCAGATGCTTCTTCGATTCTCGATATTTACGTTCCCTATATAATTAATTCAGCCATTACTTTTGAAA
This sequence comes from uncultured Chitinophagaceae bacterium, assembly GCA_963792025.1. Taxonomy (GTDB): domain Bacteria; phylum Bacteroidota; class Bacteroidia; order Chitinophagales; family Chitinophagaceae; genus Ginsengibacter. The sequence continues at coordinate 551,481 of CAWBUS010000004.1, forward strand.
CGGAAGTTCCTACAACAGAAAATTTTGAGCAACGAATAATTACTTATCAACAGAACTGGCCATGGCTGGTTTATGAAACGGATGGTGTAATCGCTGGTTACGCTTACGCCGCCAAACACAGGGAAAGAGCGGCATATCAATGGTGCGCCGAAAGTTCCGTGTACGTTAGTAACGAGTATCAGCAGCAAGGTGTAGGCAAAGCATTGTATAAGATTTTGTTTGAGATACTGCAGTACCAGGGATGCAGGAACGTGTATGCCGGTATCACATTACCTAACGATAAAAGTGTTCTGTTTCACGAAAGCTTTGGCTTTACCTGGCTTGCCAACTATACTAACATTGGGTATAAATTGAACAAATGGAACACTGTTAGCTGGTGGCATCTGCAATTGAGCGATTATCCTGATAATCCGGCCGCACCCATACAATTTCCTGAAGTGCCGACTTCTTACCTCAATACAATTTTAGGGTAACTGGTTTATTATTAAACTTGCGGGAGTTGATTATTATGATTAATTTTCGTAATAAGATTTATAAAACTTTCCTTTTTCGTTTCCCTTACGATTTGCTGCTAGCTTAATTTTTTTGCTGTTATTAATAAATACCGCACCATGTAGCTTCCCATGGAATCATTTCATTAAGAAGATACGGTTGCAAACTTATGCTGGCATCTATACTATTATTTAACCATCATCACTAAAACTTTAAAAAATGAAAAAGAGAATTTATTTCAAAAGATTACCGGTTATGTTTTTTACCATGGCCATCATGCTAGGATCATTTAATTCCGTTAAGGCGCAGGACATCACTACTTATCAATACCGGCACGTGGCTCCTGACAAAGTAGCTGAATTTATTAAAAGGGAAACAACCTACTGGAGCAAAGTAGCACGGAAAGCGATCGATGACGGAAAAATGAGTTTTTGGGCGCTTTTGGAAAAAGTAGGTGGCACAGATTTAGGCACTGCATCAAACTATATGTTTGTAAATTCTTTCCCTGATATTAATGCAGATCTTAGTAAGGTTTTTGATCCTTCAAAACTATTTCCCGGAATACCCATCTCCAAAATAGAAACTAACTCAATCAGCACTACAACCGCTGAAGTATTTGTAATGGACAATGCATGGGAGCAGGCCGCAAACGTCGTACCCGCCAAGGATTTTAATTATGTAATGATGAACTACCATAATTCATCAGACCCTAATCAATTTAACGCGATAGAAAAAAACAATTGGGGGCCATTTATTAAAACTGCGATGGATAATAACCAGGTAGATCAGAAAGCCTGGGGCAATTCCATAGTGTTATTACCCACAGGAGGCGCCATGAAATTTAATTGTTTATCTGTTGACTTATATTCAAACTTAAAATCTGCGTTAACTCCGACATGGAGCTCTGGCGTTACATTTCCCAACGCGGCGCTTGATTCACTTCAAAAAATATCTCTCAATCCGCTGGCACGGATTTTATACAGGATCGTAAAAGTTGAAGCAAAAAAGTGAAGCCTAAATGAAATGTCCGTTGCATTACAAAAATTTAAATATTGATAATATAATTTTCTAAACACCATCGCGGAATGGCATACAAATTGCTTTATTTTATTCAATTAACATCAATATATACCAGGGAAAAATAAAAATTCTTTCCTGCAAAATTTTTTAAACTGGGGTTCTTATAAAGTTTCAAAATCTCAAACGTAACTGTTTGAGATTTTTTTTGATGTGGAGGGAAGGAAATCATATTTAACCCAACTCGCTAATAGGTGTATGTTTTTATGAAAGTATATGTCGTGCCATCCGTTATTGTTTCAGTGCTCAGCCGGTTGTTACCATCGAAAGTGTAGGTATGACTGAGAATTATGGATGAAACGCCAAAACTATAGGTAGTAGTTTTTACCAGGTATTTATTTACGGGAAAGTAAGGAGCGCCAATTACGATGCTATTTGCGAGCGCAGTATAATCATAAAGAGTTACTGAATAGTCGTCCGTAGCTGATATTTGATTACCGTTGCCATCGTATTTGTAATTGGTGGTATTAGTTAAAACACTACCTGTCAGAAGGCTGTAATCATATTCTTTTAATGTAACTAATTGTTTGGCGCCGTTGTAAATATATTTCTCTGTGGTTGTATCATTCGTATCGTTATATTGGAAAGTGCTGTCAACAAATGAATTGCTGTTAAGGAAAAACACTTCATGTATAGATAATGCATTAGAATTATAGATATCGCTGGTATAGCTACCGTTACCATAATTAAATACAATCTTATCCCCCGGATTCGTCTCGGAAGTCATGCTAAGAAGCCTGTTGGAGTTGTCATAGGTGAGATCGAAAGTAGTTACTGAATGCGTGCCACCCGATGTTATGTCCTCAGTATATGTTTTTATCTTGTTGGAAGCGGTTGGAGTGGTGCCGCCGGGGTCTTCAATACTGAACTCTTTCTGACACGAAGCGAATGCAACGCAAAGAATAGTCCACAATCCTATCCTGATCATTTTCATAAGTGGTAGTGTTATTAGTTAAAATTAAGAAAATAATTTGTTCACCATTATCATTTTGAAGCACCTTATTAAATACTTTTTAAGTAAAAGATTCTCTTTGTACCGGGTATGTAACGATTTAATCGCCATTTCATTATCCATGAGTGAGCTTTTAATAAGCCTAACCATTAAAATAAAGGCAGAAATTATCTCGTTATTTTTACAAATTAAAATACAGCAATGATTTAATAATCCTTACTTTTTATGTCAACAAAAAGCCATAGACCTTTTCGGAAGCATTTTATAAAGTTGGGTATCGCAATCTTTTGTGCTTTTATAATTGGCCTTGGCGCAGGATATGCCTGGTTTGTGCATAATTCGAAAAGTATTTTAATTAATCTTTTTAATGAAAGATCCGGTGGCCGGCTAAAGTTAAAGCTCGCTGAGGCAACTTTTGATTTTATCAATAGCGATGTAAATATTCGCGAAGCCAACATTTCGGGTACAGACAAGAATAATGGCCCCAACACGTACCAGGTTAGTTTCAGGAAAATCAAATTACACACCAATTCAATATGGTCTCTATTGTATCATCGGTCTTTGGAAATAAAAGAAATTAAAGCCTATGATCCAATTATTGAGGTTTACAACAATCATATAAAAAATAGCCCTGATTCAACGAGTCAACTTTCTATCGGTGCAGAACTTGGAAAAATATATAACTCAATAGAGGACGGTGTTTCAGAGCTTCACACCCACTCAATTTATGTTATTAACGCAAAGCTTATTCTTAACAATGCATTGCCAGGCAAAAAGCCAATTGAGTTGTCCAACATTTATTTCGCCCTAAAAAAACTCAATAAATACAGAGATCATCCCGGCCAGTATTTTGAGAAAAATGACATTGATTTTAGTTCTTCTAATCAGGATATTGCTTTCAGCGATGGCATTCATAAATTAATATTTAAGAAGCTTTCTATAAAGCAGGCGAGGAGTATCATACTCGACAGTTGTACAATTATTGGCTTACCAACTTATGAATCTGGAAATAGTTATTCTATTAGTTTTAAAAGGTTAGCGCTGGTGGGAGTTGATTTTAATGCCTTGGGTAGCAGAAATATTATAAGGGCAGATTCAGTTTATTGCGAAAATCCTGTCACCGATATCCACCTTAATTCTTCGAGGAGTGATAGCAGCAAAACAGCCAAAGGAATACCGGATATTGAAAATATTTTAAAAACTTTTTCTGGGAACCTGGATCTTGGTTTTGTAGGAGTAATGAACGCCGATATACATTTGAATGTTAAAGGAAAAAGAGCGCTGTCAAACTTTCATTCAGGTAAGGTAAACTTCCAGATAGAAAATCTTCGCATTAATCCCGATTCATCTCAGTTGGTATCCCTGAAGAGTTTTGACATGATGGTAAAAGGGTACAAGCTCTACAATGCTGATAGTACTTCTGTTTTTTCTTTTGATAGTGTCCGCTTTTCGAATGATAAATTATTATTGAATAATTTTTCGGTGCACACTGTGTCAGGCAAAAATAAAGTGAGGAACTACAGGGATTACAACGTGCATTATTTTGCTCTTTTGGGTATCGACTGGTCTGAGTTGATTTTCAATCAATATTTAACAGCCACCAAAGCAATATTATATGACCCGGTTATAAATTTTAAGAAAGACAGAAAGGTTGAAATTTCTAAGAAATCAATGCTCTTTAATTCCACCTACACGTTTGATGATTTTATGGCGATTGACAAACTTGAAGTTGTAAATGGAACCATTAACGTTAACTGGGGAATTAATAATTCTTTGCAATTAAACGGACTTAATCTGGGCCTCCTGGGGAAAAATTTTACTGATATAAAGCATGTACGTCTATATAACGATGTTGAAACATTATCATTCACTGATGGTCTTCTTAAAATTGGCGACATAAATGCGCAATTGAAAGATGTAGTCTTTGATGCGAATAACGAGTTACACGCCGGAGAACTGTTTATTAAAAACAACAGTGGCCAGATTGATTCGAAGATTGAAGATGTGACCATCAACACGCTCTATTCAGAAAATAACAATAAGAGTTTTGTTGTTGACGGCCTGCTGTGGAGAAAAGGCCTCATTAAAGTAAATCTATCGGTTGAGGGCAAACGGCGTCACAGAAATACATCATTACTTTTAAAAAACATACAAGGCAGGCAAACTTCTTTGCAAATAGAAAAAAACGAAAATAAAGCGGATGCATTTATAAATGATGTTCAAATAGAATCAATATTTAAAAATTACGACGGGCCCGTTGAAATGCAGGGATTGCATCTCGCCGGGGAGCAAATGAATTTTGCAAACGGATCTATACAAATGAAAACAGCAAAATTTAATTTAGCCGATAATGCACAGGAGTTTAAAGACGCAGTATTTCAACAAAAAAATACTTCCGCAAATTTACTTGTTACAGTTCCTTCTATACAATTAAAAGGAGCGTTCAATAAATATTTTAGTAATAACATTCATTTAAAAAATATTCTTTTAGAATCGCCGGATATCAGTTTCCGGCAACAACCTGATTTATCAACTATTTCAAAGACATCAAATAAAATCTCTTCAATTAAAATCGACCACTTAAATATTACTGAACCTGTTGTGAATTTATGGCTGAAGGACAGTTTATCGCACAGTAATATTTTATTGCCTTATTCCAAAGAAAGTAAAATAAAAGTGGACGATGTTGCAATTGATTCGGATAAGGTGATCGCAGGTGATTTCAATCTGCAATCAGGCAAAGCAACATATATTAAAGGAGATGAAAAAGTTGTGGATATTGACAGTAATATTAATGTACACCTGCAAAAGATTAATTATTCAATCGCAGCAAACTCACATTCATGGCAGGCGTTACTGGCAGCATTAAAATTGAAAGATTCCAAAGGTTTTACTTTTAATATAAAAGATAATCATCTCTTCCTGAAAGATATGTCGTTAGGCAATGTAGCATTAAACAGCAACGCAATAAAAAATCCACTCGAATTACTTGCCGCAAATGCAGGTGCTTGGTTTAATACATCCTCGACAAATTATCTTACCCAACATTCCTCCTGGCAGATAGATAATGTAAAATATAATGGAAATGAAAAGGAATTAAAAGTTGATTCACTAAGTTATCATCCATTAATATCCCGCGATTCTGCAATAGCCTCCAGCCATTATCAAATGGATTATATTTATTTTAACTCTGGTAAGGCCCTGTTTACCGGCGTTGATTTGGTTAAACTATTCAACGAAAATTCCGTGGCTTTACAATCGGCCGATTTACATCATCCATTTATAAATGTTTACCGCGATAAGTTTCCACCGATATTGCCAGGCCTTAGAAAAAAATTATTTACAGAACAAATAAAAAAAATTGATCTGCCTCTTGCCGTCAACGAAGTTTTAATAAACGATGGAAATGTAACCTATACGGAAAGAAATGCCAAATCGCGGCTGGATGGCACCCTTGAACTTACGCATTTAAATGGCAGTATTGACAATATTAAGAATGATCAAATACTTCAAAATGATTCTCTGTCAATTAACATAAATGGACGTCTTTTAAATGAAGCGCCATTTGAGGTCAACATACATCAGTCTTATAAGGATTCACTTTATGGCTTCCGTTTGAACCTACATGTAAAACCTGGTCCACTCTCTATTTTAAATCCTTTATTGGCGCCACTTTCCAATGTGAAATTTATTACTGGTTACTTAGACAATTTTCAAATGAATGCCATTGGAAATGAAAACGTCGCCTGGGGTAAAATGAAATTCTATTATCATAATATGCACATTAAATTATTAAAGAAAGGCGGAACAGAGAAAACAAAATTGTTGAAGAGTACCGAAAGTAATTTGGTAAATTTCTTTTATGTGAGAAATAATAATACGTCGAGAACCGGCCTTATTTATTTTGAAAGACTAAAGGATTTTTCATTTTTCAATTACATGACTAAGATTATTTTCAGTGGAATAGGCACCAGCATCGGTGCCCACAGAAACAGTAAATATGAAAGGTTGTATAAAAAAAATGACCTCAAATTCTAGAAGAAGGGATTTGTTTCGTTCATATGCTGTATTATTATTTGGTGCCGAATATCTTAACAACTCAATTTCGATAGATTCTATTCAAAGGCGATGAAAAGTAAAGGTTATTTATTGATATTATGTACCGCCTTGCTAACCGGCCTTGAAATTTACATGGGATTACATTTAAATGAAGCACTTCTCATGTTGGGTCTATTTTTTCTTTCATTCAGCATCACCACAATTCAGCACATTCCTGATTTGTTATTTAAGGCAAATATTTATTTCAGACTTGGTGCTATTGTATTATTATGCGCTTATATTTTAATGTTTATTGAAGGATTTCCTCAACATCGGGTTAATCAATATCCCGAATTTTACGTCCACATCTTTATGGACCTGTTATACTTTGCTGTCATTCTGAGTCCGGTAAGAAGAAGTGGTTATTTTTTCAAAACGATATTTTATTTGTATTTGCTGTCTCAGGTAATTGTGATGTTTTTTGAATTAAGATCATTAATAAGCTTTCTTTCAATAGGTCATTACATATTCGATATTGTTTTTAAGGTGACTTATGTTGTAACCTGGGATATTTTGAGGATTGCCGTACTGATTATTGGTTTTAAATTTATACATAAGCCACAACGGTAACCGGCTGCCCACCCAACAAATTTATCCGTTTGAATATGTGTCATATTTGGCATGGTAATTTTCAAATAGCTGAAGCCTTAATTTCTCTTCTTTACAAAAATTAACCTGCTCAATAAAAGCGTGTTGGCGCCAGGGCTAGTATTAAAGTGAAATGTGATCGAGTGGTTAAATTCTCCGATATTAATTTTGCCGCTTGGTAGCATTGGTATACGTTCGTCCTGTCCGTGTTTGAATGTATTAATCCAATCGGAAATTTGTGCCTGGCCCTGCCATAAGGAAAACGAACAACCTTTCTCGTCGTTAGTAATATCGAGATACAATTTATACCTGCCCGTAGGAATTTCATCAAGACTAATTTTTAATCTTGATTCATCAGTTGCCGTAAGTGTAAAACTCTCACCTCCTGTGTTATATATCCCCGCTGACTCGCAGGCGATGTTATCCCATATTGAAAAATTCATCAGTTGGGGATACATGATCAATGTATCAGGAATGTTGACGGTACATAGTTCATTAGTTGGCTTAAGAAAATGCTGCGGCGGATTATTGCTATAATAAAATGCAAGTGATGTGTAATTAACCGGGATGTTATTATTAACCGGTCCGTGCTCGATACTTTCATAAATATTTTTTTCAAAGGAAATTTTATCACCCAAATAAAACCTGTATCCGCCTGTTCGGCAAAACGGAAGCGAGTAGTCAAGCGCTCCATGCAAAGGCAGGCTCATTTTTTTGCTCCACCTGTCGGGAAGTGCATACCAACCCCCGTTAAAGTAATCTTCAGAACCGGTGCCATGTATACGGAACATATTGTCTGTAGCAGTCGAATCATCACCCTCAAAAAAATAAGTCATGCCCGGCCGTATTCCCTGGGCCAACAATAAAGAAGCAACGTAATGACCCTTGCCTTTTGTGTTTAAAAAAACATGCGCTGGTGAATAGGTGGGTAAAATATTGCTGTTCCAGCATGCATAAAATTTTCCTTCTTTGCTGCTATCTCTTTTTTCTTTAGAATAACTAACGGTTGAGCTTACCTGTAGGGGATTATCAGCTCCTGAAATACTTTTGCGGTAGATCAATTCTATTCTTGCACTTTTATCAAAAGGCATTGGCAGCAGGCAATAATTTTTGCCGGCGCTGGTGCCAAGCAACAAGCTTTGCATGGAGATTTTGCCAAAAGCATATCCAAAAAAATCTGCCAAAGGACAGTAGACTGCAGGAATATGCTCGTCATCCCACGTGATTTTGATATCAACCTGTTTTTGCAATCCTTCAAAATTTGCTGCGTTGTCAAACATTATTTTAAATATCCTTCCGCCTTGCTGTGTGTTGAATATTGTCTTGGTTTCACCCGGCAATAGTTGTATTGTTTTAGCCCTCGTGACAATATTTTTTTCCTCAGGATAAAAATTTTCTAAGTTGTGTTCTCCCATATTCCATAAATCGGAGATTCTTTTTAGTGATGTTTTTTCTTCCTCGCTTAAACCCATTGAAAATTTTGCCACTGGCGTTCCCTGTGGATAAAGCCTGTATTGTATTTGGTGAAACTGGGTTTGCTTTGCCCTGCAGATAATTTTGCAATTAGTTTGAAAGGGGATTGGTAAATAGCAATAACAGCCACCAAGTTCCTTACCGCATAAAGGATGTACAAAAGGGGAAATTTTACCAGAAAAAAGATCGGAATATTTTATAGAGAAAGATACATGCGCCATATCATCTATAAAAAAATCAAGGGTGTCATCAGTTGGAGTTGGCGTCCATATGCGGTTAATTACACCCGGACCTTTTGTATCAAATATTACGAGGTTACTGTCCTTATCTTTTCTTACGAAAGAATAGGTGCCATTGAATCCGTCATTATTACCGCCGGTTGTATCGTAGGTGGAAGTTTGTGCAACAATTGTATTATCACAATATTCAGGAAGGAGTGAAACATCATAGTAAGATCGTAATTGCTGTTGTAAAGAAACAACTTGCTTTTTTACGGCGTTGAAATCTTGCTGTGCGTAGGTGGTTGTTCGCAATAGAAAAGCAAACGAAATAGATAACAAGAATTTATTGAAAGTTCGGGTATGCATGCCGGGCTATTTGTTTTTTCTATTTACAAGGTATTCAAAATACCCTGTTAGTAGCAATCTACGCTATTGGCTACCGTTCATTCGTCCGTATAGTATAAGCGTTTTTAATGACCGTGTGCCAATTTCAATTATTCAACCATTTAGAATACTCTTTCCAATCGTCCAAATAAACCTGTTTCATATTTAACTTTCCCGCTTTACTCAAGTTAAGTTCAAAACATCCTGGGTATTCAGCTTTAGAAATCACATCCCTAAAATCATTTTTAGTCATATTAATATAATGGTCAATGACATTGATGTCTTTGTTAGCGAGTTTTATGATTGCGGCTGAAATTCTGTTTTTACCTTCATGAGTGTCACAGGTAATTTGCTTTAGTTTTTGTTTTACCTCATTGGCACAATTGCCGAAGTCACGTTCAATTATACGTTCAAGTATTTTGTCAGTCACTGTAGCCGCTGGTTGAGCTCCAAAAACTTTTATTCGCAACGTTTCAAACATGGGCCTCTTAATTATTTTATTATGTGCCTGTATTCATACTGTGATTCCGGCTCTCGCAAACAATTGTGTGAGTCCATCTTATTCCAAATTCCTAACCTCTTCAAAATTTAATGGAATAACAACTTCTCTAATGCCCGCTTCTGCATTAATAGCTTCATGTTTATCCTGGAGTTCTTTAGTAAGTATCTGTTTGGCTTTTTTCTCGCCAGGTGGATTTAGTCTTTCTGCTTTTTCAAATTCTATTACCTGTTTCAAAATATCTTCCGGCAGGTCATTTTTACATTTTACAAGAATCTCTAAAAATTCAGAAGCAAAGAACTGGTCTATTTGTATTTTTCTTTTGGTGGTATGTGCAAACCTGCCGATAACCCTGCAGATATTATCTCTTTCCTCCGGGCTTAATTGATTTACAAATTCGTAGTCTTCTATTTTCTTTAATGATAATAAGATAGGTTCCAATGCATCTTTTGTAACAATATAAACATTGTAATCAGCCATATTATAAGTTACTTGTTTTATAACATGAATGGTGCTGGATGGCACTACTAGAAAGATGTCTTTTTTAACTTTCTCCTGGTTAGCATATTTTTTTACAGTTTCCGTTTGCGCCTTTATGTATTTTGGGAAATTAATGAGGTCATCATTAGCGGGGCATTTAGCATCGAAAATAATATATTCATCTGCAATCTCCACCGTGTTGTCAGGGTTACCGCGAAAGGGAACCTCATCAATATATTTTATCAAATGATTCTGGCAAATGATTTTTAAAGTTTGTTGCACCGTTATCTCATGTTCGCTCCATTGCCGTTTTAGTTTTTCATTGGCAAGTCTTTCTTCCTCCAATCGTGCATCATGCAATCTTTTCGTATCGTTTACTAACGTTTCTTTTATTTGATTAAGCTGGGTTATTTTATTTTCATAGGTTTTGGTTCTCTCTTCTTCGGTTGTTTCAAATTTAGAATTAGCCAACATTAGTTTTGAAATGATTCTGTTCAATTCATCCATTTTATAATTTAGAGAAGTGATTTCTTCTTCTTTCTTATAAATTGACTTTTCAAATTGCTGAACATTACTTTGCAATCCTTCTCTTTGAGTAGCTGCCTGCAATAATTTTTTTTCCAATAAATCGTGTTGTCCCTTTTTATTATTAAGTTCTTTCTGAAGGGTTTTAAATTCTTCGAAAGCATCATAACTTAGGTTCCTGACCTGGCGCCAGGAAAACAATCTTTGCCAAAATGTTAGTTCCCTTATCCTGGAAAAAAACAGGTTTAATTTTTCCATAAAAAAATATTAAAGAGACATGTATATAAAACTATGAAACTTTTTTGTTTAAGGATGTTTGCTTTTTATTATAGAAGAAAGGTTACATATGAAGTCGCGGAATTTCGCCCATAACTTTTATTAAGTTTGTAGCTTCAACAAACGGCTATCAAAAAATGATTTTTATTACACAATTAGTTTACATCAGGCAAGGACAGGAAAATGCATTTCACCAATTTGAAGACATTGCAATTCCTGCAATTTTAAAGTATAACGGGCGGCTTTTATTGCGAGTAAGGCCAACTGAAGAAACATTCATTGAACATCATATTGAACAACCTTACGAAATCCATTTAGTGGAGTTCAATACTGACCAGGATTTTGAAAATTTCCAAAAAGATAAGGAACGAAAGAAGTTTTTGCATTTAAAAGATCAATCAATAAAGTCTGTTTTACTTATTAAAGGAGCTAAGATGTGAGATAGAAATCTTTTGACAACATTCACAAGTTATAGACTCACGATATTATGGCAAACGATAGAAATGTTTTGATAGATTATTTGCGATCTGCTCTAACAGTTTTGGTGGTTGCGCAACCCAAACCCTTCAATATTTTAAAATGGAAAGCACAACCTTTTTTAGCCTCGTTTCGTTAGGCATTTGGTTATAACAGCGTGGGTTTAATTATCTAAATTTGTTTACAGAATCATTCCTGTCTCAGTAGCATCCTTTATGAAGATTTCAAAACAATATTATTTCCTGGTTCTCGCCTTTATTTTACCAACAATTCTGTTGCAAAATACGGGATGTTATAAAGAGTACAGTGTTGAAGGAATGGATACAACCCGGATAATAAGAGATACTGCCAGCCCGAGACCAATTGGCATTGTAAAAGCATTTCCGGATTGCTCACTTTGTAATGCTGAAAATGATATTTCTACGGGACAGTGGAATTTCAAAACAGGGAATTCTTTTTTATGCGGTGGCGTCACGAATTCCGGTTTTTTTAGTGGCTATTCAAAAGAGGACTTCACTCTATTCGGGCCTTCGGCCTGCGCGGTTGACACTGGTTTGGTCTTGTCAGTATATCTTTCAATTCCACTCGATCAGGACAGGCACAACCTCATCACCTATCAAACAGCTTTTTATTATTATGATAATAATGCTCCAAAAGATATATTTATAAGTTGGCCCACCGAGCCATTCGTAGTAATTGTTCAAAGTTATATTTATGCTACCGGAATAGTTACAGGTACGTTCAGCGGTACTGTGTTTAAAGCAAATGGCGATACAGCTTCCATAACCGACGGAAAATTTAAAGTTCAATTGAAATAGAGATACTCATTTTAGTGATGCTAATATTAGCGACCCGATTATGAATTGCTATAAGACATTTATTCTTACCATTTTTAAAATGAAATGCATAGCACTAAAAACATATTGCTAACGGGTGTTGACAAGAAGGCAATGACGCTTGATATATTTTTTGAGGACGAAACGATACAAAAGCCTGTCGTAATTTATGCTCATGGTTTTAATGGCTTTAAAGACTGGGGTAATTTTGATTTGATCGCTAAAGAATTTGCAGCCCAAGGTTATGTATTCGTGAAATTTAATTTTTCGCATAACGGTACCACACCCGAACATCCCGAAGAGTTTACCGACCTGGAAGCCTTTGGTAATAATAATTATTCAAAGGAACTGGAAGACCTGCGACTGGTGATAGATTGGATTTGTGATTCTTCGAATAAATTCAGCCGCTCGATGGATGTTAATCATCTTACTTTATTGGGGCATAGTATGGGCGGGGGGATAACGATACTGCAAGCAGCAAAAGATAAAAGGGTAAAAAAAATAATTACCTGGGCGAGTATCAACGAATGCAAAACTCCATGGGGCAACTGGCCCGCTGAAAAAATGCAGGAATGGAAAGAGACAGGAGTCCAATATTATACGAATACCCGAACAAAACAACAGATGCCGTTGCGCTACCAATTGTATGAGGATTACGTGAACAACAAGGAAATGCTGGATATAGAAAAAGCCATCAAAAGCATTAGTATTCCAATATTGCTTTGCCATGGAACATTGGATAGTTCTGTTCCAATAGCAAGCGCGCTAAAGCTGCAAAGTTGGCAACCATCTGCACAATTATTTACTGTACAAAGCGATCATGTATTTGAGCGGAGCCATCCCTGGGTGTCAGATGAATTGCCTCCGGCAATGGAAAGTGTGGTGAATGCAAGTTTAAAATTTTTAGGGAATTAAGAATTGCCGGGTGTTAAATATTATATTATGGGCTTTGCTATTATGCAAAAATGAGGAGTGAGACCTTTGACTCGTTGCATCAAATGTTGATAAAAAAAGGCTGCTATTTGTGCAGCCTTTTTTTGTTTTAATATTCATCCATGTCATTGTAGAAATGGCTTAAAAGAACCTGGTTCTCCTGTGGCTGTTTCTGTGAGAATGGTTCCCGTTATAACTGTGATGACCATAGTGATCGCCTTTGTGTTTATCCCGGCTTGTCCTGTAACCATCATGACCATATGCATGCCCGTTATCTCGTTTGTTCCATTGACCCTTTGCACTTCCTGCCCTATTATGGGAAGTTTTTGCGTCCCCGAAATTGTTATTTCCGGACCGCGTAGATTGGTAGCTATTACCATTGTTTGTTGCGTTATTTTTTTGGCTATGACCGGATTGTGCAAACGATGCGTTTACAAGGCCTGCGAAAAATAGTAATGTGATAATCTTTTTCATAATTGTATTTTTTAGTTTGTGAATAGATAAGGATAAGACGATGCTTTTACCGTCGGGCTTACCAATAGATTGTTAATACAGAATTGCAACAGAATCTGCGACGTTTAGGGGTATCGTTAGAAAGTGTTGGAATATTCGGCGTTCACAGTTTCTTTCGTCTTCTTACCCTGTGCTATTTTTCCCTGCGAAATTGTTTTTTCACACGCATAATAAAAGAATAAACTTAACGTTGGAGATTAAGATTATATGGTGTATTTTGGAATTATTAAAAATCCGATTTTGTCTCTAATAAAAAAAATCCAGGAATATCCCGATGTGGTGTTGATCGTGCTTGCGGCTATAACTATTTTTACCATCATTTTTTTATTGCATAATTATTTGTAGATGCCAGTGCCTCTTTTTTCAAATCAAAAAAAAGATTACTCGTTTCATCATCCTCTTTAGTTACCCGGTCTTATTACATTTTAATAAAATAAAATTGCCATCGCCATAGGCGAAGTTTACCGAAGGGCAACCTGACGCTTTACTTCAGGAAACAGGCAAATACGCACCTGGCATATTTTTATCTCCACTTAATCTTTAATTTATTATTTGTATTCGCTGAAAAATAAAATAAGTTATCATATAACAATGAAGGTATTAGTAATGTTATATTTAGTAATTTGACAACGGCCCTGTTGATAATATTCTAAATTATATCGATTATATGTTTCGAAAATCCTGGTGGTTTTTTTTTATTTTTTCCAGTGCACTCGTGATGGTGTATTCTTTCACCCCCAAAAAGAAAGACGCTAAAGATCCTAATGCGCTGTTTCAGCAATACTGCAGTCTGTGCCACATGCTGCCCGATCCAACGGACCTGACAAAAAAAGCCTGGAAGGAAGGTGTATTGCCGGTGATGGCTGCTAACCTTGGCATTGAATACCCGGGGTATGATCCGTTTGGCCGAATGAACAGTGACGAGATTGAACTCGTGAAGAAAAGACAATATTTCCCTGTAACGCCTTTAATAAGCCAGGCAGACTGGGATAAAATCGAAAAATACATTTTGCAGCATGCACCGGAAAATGTTATACAGGATAACAGCCGGTTATATCGCGACGACGATTTGAAGCAATTTGTAAGAAAAGATATTCAACTATATGATAAGCCGGGCTCGATGATTACAGGACTTAAATTTGATCCTGCATCTAAAAAATTGTGGATCGGCGACTATAATAAAACGGTTATAACCTGGCAATGGGGAAAAGGAATTCTCGACGCAATACCTTCTTTAAGCCCTGTAGTAGATTTCGATTTTCATGGAGGAACTACCTACTTTACGGAAATTGGAAAGTTATACCCAACTGAACTAAGTACCGGGTCATTCGCTCAATATAACGATAATGCAGAAACGCAATTACTCACGTCGCTTCACCGGCCGGTTCATGGCGAAGTATGTGACCTTGATAACGATGGCGTTCCCGAAATTGTAGTAGCAAATTTTGGCAATAAGTATGGCTCACTGTCTATGTACAAAAAAGATAAAACTACCAACAAATACGTTGAGCATGTGTTGTTAGGAATGCCCGGTGCAGTTAAGTTTTATATCATGGATATGGATGGGGATGGCAAAAAAGATATTGTGGCATTGTTTGCACAAGGCGATGAAAGTGTCTATATTTTTTACCAGAAGGAAAACCTGCAATTCAGTGCGCAAAGAGTTTTACGTTTTCCTCCGGATTATGGTACTACCGATTTTATAATAGTGGATTATAACCACGACGGGCACCCTGACATAGTTACTGCTAATGGCGATAATGCTGACTATTCGGATATTTTGAAAAAATTTCATGGCATACGTATCAACATAAACGATGGACACAACCAGTTTAAGGAAGAATTTTTTTACCCTATCTATGGCGCTACAAGAGTTATTGCAGATGATTTCGACCAGGATGGAGATATCGATTTTGCGGTAACTGCTTTTTTCCCTGCTTTCGGCCCGCTCGTCAATGAATCTTTCGTTTACCTGGAAAATGAAAATTCGGAAAAATACCGTTTTAAATCTTTTATATTGAAGAGTGGCATACCGGTAAAATCCTTAACGATGGAAAAGGCGGATATAGATTCTGATGGCGATATGGATATTATTCTCGGAATGTTTTCTCACTCACCAGGACCCGTACCCGAAGAAATTCAGGACAAATGGAATAATGCAAATTATGATTTAACGATATTCGTAAATCAACTTCAAAAAAAGAAGACTCGTGCAAAGTGAGCAACCATAGTTTCATCGATGGGTTATGCTGCTCCTTTTTAATTGTGACTTATTTCTTTTATTAAGTCAACTGCTTTGCTATCTTTTAACCCTGTATTTTTATTGTATGAGATTGAGACCCGCAAAGCCTTGAGACCCGTCATTCCCTGCAGATCCTTTAGCGTGAGTGTTTCTACGTCAGAGGTGAGGTAATTGATAAATTGCAAATAATGAATATAGTGCATATACTCTTTTGCTTCCTTTTCATTGGAATAGATAATCGCGATTTTGCCCGGCTGGGTGAGTCGTTCACCTGATTCCTTAACAATCGCTTTATCAATTCTTTTCTTTATTATCTCATAGCGGGCATTATAGGCGCCATCAACGTCAAACTTTTTTTCTTCCATCCTGAAGCGGATACTTAGCGGCTGGCTATGAACCAAAATGAGTGAGCATACATCCAGTTTGGTTTTGAGTCGTGGCTTTAAACGATGCACTTCATTTTCTATTTCGCAGGTTATAATTAATTGCCACAATCTTAGATTTTGCAAATAAAGCTGGTGAAACTTTTTATTGTTCACCATCGATTGTCCAATGTATAAATTATGTTCCACTCCATCAGATTTATATTTTTCAAAATAATGAGGAAACATTGTTTGTGCGGCCTGTTGGGCTTTATCAAGGTACGCGGAGATACTGTCATTGATAAGCTTCACGGTTTCGTCGTAAGCTTTTCTTTTCTTATATAACAATCCTAATACCGGGTCGAGCTGCTTTTCGTAGTGCTGCAAGGCCTCATGTATTTCGGTATCCTGGCTGTGCAAGTATGTAAATACAGGATAAATTTCCTTCTTAAGAAATTCCAATACTATATTCTCATCGCCGGCTGATAATTCCTGGCTCAACTGCTGTATGTAACTGTCTACCCTAAATCGCAGGTCTTTATAAACAGGCAGCCCGAATTTTTTTACAGAAAGATTCAGGATGTTTTTGGCAAGGGACAATTGCTCAATTAAATCTGCCTGGATAGAAAGATTACGTTCGACGGATGAACCATGAATATCGGTTTGCCCGTATAACGGAAAAACATTGGTAAAAACAATATCTTCCATTTTATCTTCATCAACAATCAACTTTAATTCGAGGAATCTCTCTGCAGCTTCAATAAAACGCCAGGCAACGGTTGAATGAATAGCAGTGCATTTTTGACGGATGATTGCATCAATCTGGTTTTTCATTTCATCCTGCGATCTTTTCATCGCTATGGTGAACAACGAGATAACTTCCTGCAATTTGTAAACCGTAATCGTATTTAACGCATTGGGTTCACGCGACCCAACTTCGAGTATTCCAATTAGTTGATCGTTATAAAACAAAGGCAACGCCAGGTAACTTTTTAGGCCCAGCTTCGTAAGTTTTTTTACGAAGATATTTTGGTCAGGATTTTTCTCATCTATATTTTGAAAGACAAGCGGTTGATTTTTTTCAAACATAAACAGGTTCGACTGATTGCAAAATGCATCGTCAATTTTTATATTCTTTTTATCAGATAGGATAATGCTGTTGCCAAAACCTATCGATTGCAACATTTCCCTGTCTTTATTAAATGAAATAAAACCGGTGCGTAACCCGGGTATGTGCAGCATGGCTCCCAGGTTCTCCTGTATTTGCTCAATATTGGCAAGTTCAGTTAATGAATCTTTTTTTATTAAATCGAATTTTAATGCAGAAACAGATTCATCACGTGTTACATCGAAGAGTGTCAGGATGGTAAACCCTTCAAAGCTAAAACTGTTTGGAGGAATTTTTTTCTTCCATAACTTAGTATTTCCAAAATTGTTGGTTAATTCCAGTATATCTTTTTCAGTGAGGATTTTAGCATCAGGACCTGGAATTACCTCGGTAAAATCAACATTTATAAAAGCCCTGTACCGGTGTATAATTCCTGTTTGTTTGTTACGGATGTTAAAAAATAAATTGGGCGCGAGGCTCACGTTAGCTTTATAATAACCATTAAGAACGGTTACACAACTAAACATATAAATTAAGTCAGGATCATTTTCGGGTATAATAAAATCACCTTGGGCGCTATCCAGAATATTGGTAAAACGTTTGGTAAGGTTGAACACCATTGGCTTAAAGGGAATACCCGCAGCCTTAATTTCGTTGGTAGAAGTGAGCGATGGAAAAAACGGCGACAATAGCAGTTTAATATCTTCCTGATATTTTTCAATAAGGTCGAAATCGTCAAATGGGCCAGACAACTCCGGAATCTTCTCAATTCTCTTTAAAATTTCTTTCGCCCTGCCAGATTCGAAAGAACGAGGTTCTGCCGCCTGGTCTTTCCACCAATCAATGAGTTTTTTAAAATTGATTTTCAATTGAAATGGCAAATCAATTTTCTCCGGTGCAAAATTGTGTTTATAATAATGGAGATAGGACATAATTAAAAATTAAGAACTGTTAGAATTACAAATTAAAATCCATGGATTATACCAAATGCAAAACTAAACAAAACCTCCAAATGCTAATTACCATACATAATAATAGATCCGTAAGATTGAATTATTAAAAAAAGTAAAAGTGGCGGGGAGCCACGCAATTATTTCATCCCTCTTGCATCGATCATTCCTTTGAAAGACGCTTTATCCAAAGTATTATTCGCGGCACTCACGGCAGGATCTTCCTTGAAAATTTGTTGTGCACCCTGGAGTATGAAAGTGCCTGTGGTAATATATTTAATCGCTTTTGCAAGGCATGATTCCGAAGTATCACCCCAGTCTTTGTCGAGACCGTCTGCGACAATTGCATCGGGAGTAAATCCATTAAAATAGGACCCCGAATTGGCGCTGTTTGTTGAGCGGAAAGACACGGGGAATACATACCAGTCTCCGGCAGAAATAGGGAAAAAGCCAACGGGCTTTCCATCTGTATTGGTTGGGCCAACGAGTTTAACCGTCATGTAAGGTTTCAAATTGTTAATCAGTAATTCGCTGGCAGAAGCAGTGCTTTGCGAAACAATAAAAAGTATATGGTTGGGATTTAAAGGACCTGCTTTGCTAAAGTATAAGGAGGTATTATAATTTTGGTGTTTGTCATTAAAAGTTTCTTTCATCATTAGCTGGTTATTGGCCGATGTTGGAGCCAGGTAATCAGCCAGCTTTTGCTGCAGCGACACGTAACCGCCACCGTTATATCGCAAATCGACTACGATGTCAGTCACATTTTTTGTGGAAAAGTTATTCATTACATTTTGAAGGTCGCTATTGATTTGGGCGGTATCACCCAAAAAAGAATTCATCACCATGTACCCAATTGTTTTTCCGCCAGCCTTGTAAACAGAATCGAGGTAGACAGTTTGCTGGGGATAGGTAGTTGCATTTAACGTCATGTCAACTGAAGTCCCATCGGGTTTTAAAAAAGTGAATGTAGACATGGAGCTGTAAAAGACACTGTTTACAATATAATCAGCATTGGCAATATTAATATTGGCGCTACCATTAATTTTTGTAACACGCCAACCTCTTTGAACACCTGCAATGCCTGCAGGGGATAGCCTCTCCACTAATTTTACTCTCAGGTCACCATCAACCAAGAAAAAAACACTGAAGCCAAAATCGCCGTCTACTGAAACATTATCGGTTGATCCGATTCCGCCACTAAGCTGGTTCCAGTCAGTTTTTAATACACCAAAGCTCCATTTGTCAACAGGTGAGGTATATCCCGGTTCATTACTATAGGCCCTTATTGCCGTCATTATAGTACCGGGATCAGCATAACTTTGTGCATTAAAAGTTGAGGGAATATTATTATACCATAAATAAAAATCTTTGGCATCGATCAATGCAGAGTCCCTGGCTTGTGCTGCCAAAGTAGTAGAATCGGTTGGGGGAGTGGTACCCTGGTTGTCCTTATTCTTCTTGCAGGAAATAAATATTCCTGTAAAAAAAATAAGAATCACAAATGGAAAAGGAGTTTTAATTTTCATAGTTTCAATATCGATAGTAAATTAAATAAAGTATGTACGAAAATATCATGCCGCCAGGCTCACTATAATGTATTTAACACGAATTAAGTTTTTTTTACAGTTTTGTGTCATACAATATAAGTCAACGTTGGGAAATTGAAGACACTTTTCAAATTTTTTTGTTATGACAATGAAAAAAAGTGCGGGTTTATTGCTTTACCGGAAAAACAAAAATAAGTTGGAGGTCTTCCTGGTGCACCCCGGCGGGCCGCTCTGGAAGAATAAGGACGAGGGAACATGGTCAATTCCTAAAGGAGAATTTGATGGAAATGAGGAACCACTGCAGGCAGCCATTCGGGAATTTTCAGAAGAAACGGGAAATACCGTTTCAGGCAGATTTATGCAATTGAAACCTGTCGTTCAAAAATCGGGTAAAACAGTATTGGCATGGGCGATAGAAAAGAATATTGATGCCGCGACTATTAGCTCTAACAACTTTGAAATGGAATGGCCGCCTCGTTCAGGTAAACTTCAAAACTTTCCTGAAGTAGATAGAGGAGAATGGTTTTTAATAAATGAAGCGAAGAAAAAAATTAACGCAGCGCAGGTATCTTTATTAAACCGAACTCGAAGAAAAATCGGTTTAATTCAATTCAAGTTTCGGCAGCCGGAAATTTTGGCTATCATAAACAAATAACTCATCGATTTCATAAGTCCAAAATTGATATAACGAAGACCTGGCAAGTATTTTCTCAACCTCTTCTTTGGTTTCTGCATTTATAATAATCCAGGAGCGGTGGGTTTCCATGCTTACAGCATAACTCTCAATTACATTCGTGTTAATGAGCATGTTGATATAGGTGCGATGTTCCGGCACGTAGTCCATAAAATTTTTAACGAAATCGAACTTAATATTTACTAAAAAAGTTTTCATTGTAATTTCCAGTCGATTATTCTGTTGGTCCATTCGGCTCTAAAAGGTACAGAAATTTTTATATAATTATCAGTATAGCCTTCCATCATGCCGTTTTTATCTGGTTGTTCAAACAAAACTTTCCTTGTTTCACCATGATGTTTTTGGGTGAAGTCTTGTAATTTTTTATACGACAGGTTACGTAAAATTTTTGTTCTGTTGTTGCGAATGCCAACAGGCACCACGGGTTCGATATTCAATGCATAAGTATCGGTTCTTTCCGAATAGGTGAATACATGAAAATAAGATACGTCAATATCTATAAGGAAGCCGAGAGTTTCATTAAAGTCTTCATCAGTTTCTCCGGGGAAGCCGGTAATTACATCAACACCGATGCAACAATCGGGAATCAGCTTTTTTATGAGGGCAATTTTTTCAGCATACAACTCTTTCCTATAACGCCTCCGCATAGACGCCAGAATTTTATTGCTGCCACTTTGCAAAGGAATATGAAAATGGGGCATTATTTTTTTGCTTCCGGCAACGAGTTCTATAATTTTATCGGACAATAAATTTGGTTCAATTGATGAAATGCGGTAGCGGGTAACGCCTTCTGTTTTTTCAATAGACTGAAGCAAATCGTAAAAATCTTCAGTAGTTTTATTGCCATTACCGTCCTTACCAAAATCACCCAGGTTAATTCCGGTAAGCACAATTTCCTTTACACCGCTTCCTGCAATTTGTTTTATTTCAGCTAAAATATTTTCTACGGTATTACTCCGGCTTTTCCCGCGTGCCATCGGGATAGTACAAAACGAACAATTATAGTCGCAACCATCCTGCACTTTTAAAAAAGTGCGTGTGCGGTTGTTGATTGAAAAAGAAGAATGAAAGCCAGTTACGTCTTCAATATCGCAGCTGCATATTTTAGTGCTGTCGCCTTTGGTAAGTTGCCGGAGATGGCCGGTGATATTAAATTTTTCCGCTGCTCCTAATACGAGGTCAACACCGTCAATTTCCGCAATTTCTTTTGGTTTTAACTGCGCATAGCAACCTGTAATTACTACCATTGCATTTGGGGCTTTCCGTTGTATTCTTCTTACAAGATGCCGGCATTCTTTATCCGCATTTTCTGTAACCGAACATGTATTGATGACATACACGTCAGCTTCTTCGGTAAAATCTTTTTTTACAAAACCATCATTCTCCAGCAATCTTTCAATGGCTGACGTTTCAGAATAATTTAGTTTACAGCCTAATGTATGTAATGCAACAGATTTAGTGAATGCCATAGTGTAACAAAAATAAAGAATTATGTTTTTTGAAATTATATTGTGCAAAATCCCCTAACGTGAATACGAAAAGAAATTCGGTAATTCTGGTTGTGTTGCTTGTCGCGCTGTTTGTGATTAAACTGATCGTAGGTCATAAACAGCAAAATGTTCCCGGAAATACTTCCAATAACGATTCGTTTCGCGACACGAGTCGTCTTATATTAACAAAACATGCTAAATGCCGTATGGATTGCCGGCACATTACCGAAGACGAAATAAAAGAAATCATCCACGATGGAAACGTAAATGAAGCCAAAAGCGGTCCCGGTACAAAAGGTGATGAAACGTATGCATTGGAAGGTTACAGCCGTGAGCGCCAGCACTTAAGAATTGTTGTGGCGCCGGAAAATGATGGCCTGGTCGTTATTACCTGCATAGACCTGGATAATGAATGGCAATGTAATTGCAATTGATTTAGCATATAGTTTTAATCAATTATATGTAATTTGCAGCCTTAAGATTAGCCTGTAGAATGAAGATAAAATCCTTTTTCGCCAAACCCTTTGCCCTTTATATTTATAAGCAGGTCCGCAAATCAATGCTGACTGCTGTTTCAGACCAGGAAAATATTTTTCAATCTCTCATAAAAACGGGTTTAAAAACCGAGTTTGGCAAAGAACATCATTTCGAAAAAATTAAAAATCATGACGATTTTATAAAAAATGTTCCCATAAGAGAATACGAGGATTTTAAGAAATACATTGACAAGATAAAACAAGGGAAACACAATATTTTATGGAAAGGTGTTCCTCTTTATCTCGCTAAGACTAGCGGCACAACGAGTGGTGTTAAATACATTCCAATTTCAAAAGATTCTATTGACAACCATATTAACACCGCAAGAAATTCGTTGCTGTGTTATATGGCGAAAACAGGGAATTCACAATTCGCCAATGGTAAAATGATTTTCTTAAGTGGTTCGCCTGAACTGGAAAGAGTAGGAGGTATTCCAACGGGTAGATTAAGTGGTATTGTCAATCATCACATTCCAAAATATTTACGCACCAATCAAATGCCATCGTTCGAAACAAATTGCATCGACGATTGGGAAGAGAAACTGGATAAAATTGTGGAGGAAACGGTGAGTGAAAAAATGACTCTGATCAGCGGTATTCCACCATGGGTACAAATGTATTTTGATGCATTGGTGAAAAAAACCGGAAAAAAGATCAAAGATATTTTTCCGGAATTTAGTGTTATGGTACAAGGTGGCGTAAACTTTGAGCCTTATAAGGCCAAGCTTTTAGAAACCATTGGCAGACCAATTGACACCATCGAATTGTACCCGGCCAGTGAAGGATTTTTTGCCTTCCAGGATAATATTAAAGAGGAAGGAATGTTGCTGAATACTGATAGCGGCATATTTTTCGAATTTGTTCCGGCTGGCGAAATCTTTAATAAAAATCCTAAACGCCTGACTTTAAAAGACATAAAGCTTAATGAAAATTATGTTCTTATTGTTAGCAACAATGCAGGACTGTGGGGTTATAACCTGGGAGATACGATAAAATTTGTTTCATTAAATCCTTATCGAATAGTCGTAACCGGTAGAGTGAAACATTTTATTTCAGCATTCGGTGAGCATGTTATAGGAGAGGAAGTAGAGGGCGCTTTGCTAAACGCTGCTGACAACGAAAATATTAAAATTATCGAATTCACGGTTGCACCTAAAATTTCACAGGATGATAATAAAAGTTACCATGAATGGTATATTGAGTTTGAAAACGTTCCGCGCAATTTGAAACAATTTGCTTACAAAGTAGATGAAAACCTGAGAAAGAGAAATATTTATTACGATGATCTCATTAAAGGAAACATTCTCCAGCCTTTAAAAATAATTCCAATTCAAAAAAATGGATTTATTAATTATATGAAGAGCATTGGAAAGTTGGGTGGCCAAAATAAAGTACCACGATTGAGTAACGATCGGGTCATTGCCGATCAATTACAACAATGGGTAAAAATGCCGTCTGTCCAAACAATAACAAATTCTTAGAAACGTTTTGCTTGATAAATAATAAAAAAATATACATTTGCATTCAATTCATTAAAAAATGCTATAAAAGTGAAAGGTCTTAATTCTATAAATTTTTCTTCTATGGTTTCAACAAATCATGTTGAACGAAGAATGCCTCTTCGCTGTTTTTTCCGACCTGGATGCTGATAGGCCGAGGCAGTTGACATTGTCCCTATCAGTGAAAAAATCCCCGCTCACAAAAAATATTCATTTAAACAAAAAGCAAAGTGGAACAATCAAATATAATTGTTCGTATTGCAACTTCCTCAGATTTCAAATATGCACAAACCATCACTGATGAGATGGCGACATCGGCGCAGGCCAGAGGAACCGGTATTGCAAAACGTTCAGCAGAATACATTCAACAAAAAATGCAGGAAGGTAAGGCCGTTATCGCCGTTACTAACGATGATACATGGGTAGGCTTCTGCTACATTGAAGCCTGGGGTAAAGAAGGGTTTGTGGCAAATAGTGGACTCATAGTCGCGCCGGATTTCAGAAAAACCGGCATCGCAAAACAAATTAAAAAAAGGATATTCGATCTATCCCGCGAAAAATATCCCAACGCCAAAATATTTGGTCTAACTACCGGCCTGGCCGTTATGAAAATTAATAGCGATTTAGGCTATGAGCCGGTTACCTATTCGGAACTTACGGATGATGAAAATTTCTGGGCAGGCTGTAAGAGCTGTGTCAATTATGACATACTCATGAGTAAGGAACGTAAAAATTGTATGTGCACTGCCATGTTGTACGATCCCGCTGATCATTATAAACCTGAAGAAACCGCAGCAGAATTTCAAAAGCATTCTAAGCAATACGAGAGATTTATGCGTTTGAAACAGAGCAGGCTTATAAAATTTTTAAAAAAAAGAGGGGATAAAAATAAATCGCTGTTAAGTCTTTTCTTCAATCTTTAAATGGAAGTGATGAATAAAAAAGTAGTAATTGGATTTAGTGGCGGCCTTGATACTTCATACTGCGTAAAATATTTCAGAGATGAATTAAATTATGAAGTACATAGCATTATTGTGAATACAGGTGGTTTTTCAACAAAAGAATTAAAGGATATAGAAAAACATGCGAAAGCATTGGGTGTAAAAACACACACTACTATTGATGCAGTAAAAAGTTATTATGATTCCATCATCAGGTACCTGATTTTCGGAAATGTTTTAAAGAACAATACCTATCCCTTAAGCGTAAGCGCAGAAAGGCTTTCTCAGGCATTGCACATTGCCGAGCACGTGAAGAAGCTGAAAGCGGATGCGGTAGCTCATGGAAGTACCGGAGCAGGAAATGACCAGGTAAGGTTTGATATGATATTTCATATTATGATTCCGGGTGTTGAAATTATCACGCCGATAAGGGATATGCAACTATCAAGGCAGGAAGAGATTGATTATCTCAAATCGAAAGGCGTGAAAATGAATTTCGAAAAATCCGCTTACTCTATCAATAAGGGCCTTTGGGGAACGAGCGTTGGGGGAAAAGAAACATTGTCGTCTAACGGTATGATACCCGAAAATGCATGGCCAACCCAACTTACTAACGATAAGTCTCAGCAGGTTAAGTTGCACTTTGAAAAAGGTGAACTGGTTGGGATTAATAAAAAGAAATTCAATCACCCGGTAGAAGCCATCCAATATTTGCAAACACTAGCTGGCCCTTATGCGATTGGGCGTGATGTGCATGTAGGCGATACTATTATAGGCATTAAAGGCCGCGTGGGTTTTGAAGCGGCTGCACCGGTTGTCATTATTAAAGCGCATCATGCCTTGGAAAAACATGTTCTTACCAAATGGCAGTTAAATCTTAAAAACCAATTATCAGAATTTTATGGTAACTGGCTTCATGAAGGGCAGGTACTCGACCCTGTTATGAGAGATATCGAGGCATTCTTAATTTCTTCGCAACGGCATGTAACCGGAGATGTATTTATTCAACTAATGCCTTATCGTTACCAGGTTGTAGGCATTGAATCGCCATATGATCTAATGAATGCAAAATTTGGTAAGTATGGCGAAATGAACACCGGCTGGAGTGGTGATGACGTAAGAGGTTTCAGTAAGATTTTCGGCAACCAGACTGCAATTTATCATGCTGTAAAAAATACCGCTGATGAACAAGAAAATTAAGGTAGGGATAATTGGAGGCGCTGGTTATACTGGAGGAGAATTGATAAGGCTTTTGGTGAATCATCCTATTAGTGAATTGATGTTTGTTCATAGCAAAAGTAACGCAGGCAAGCCTCTGCACGCTATTCACCAGGACTTAATGAACGAAAGTGACATGCTGTTTTCAGCATCGACGAACGATGATGTGGATGTACTTTTTTTATGCACGGGTCATGGCGACTCTAAAAAATACCTTGAAGAGAATGAAGTCCCCGATCATGTAAAAATTATTTCACTTTCGCAGGATTTTAGATTGAAAGCCCATTCAATATTTAAAAAAAAGAAGTTTGTATATGGCCTTCCTGAGATTAACAGGGACGACATAAGAACCGCGAACTATGTGGCCAACCCCGGTTGCTTTGCAACAACTATAGAACTTGGTTTGCTACCTTTAGCAAAGTTGAATGAGATTCATGAAGTGTATACAACAGGCATTACCGGTTCTACCGGTGCCGGGCAATCGCTTTCCACTACGTCGCATTTTTCGTGGCGGCAAAATAACATACAGGCATATAAGTCTCTTACTCATCAGCACCTGGGAGAAATAAATGAATCATTAAATTCTTTATCCGGGAGACAGTCTGCCTCTATACATTTTGTTCCGTGGCGTGGTGATTTTACCCGTGGTATTTTTGTAACATCTCAATTGAAATCTTCCCGGAAATTGAATGAATTATATAAATTCTATCATGAGTTTTACGAGGATCACCCTTTTGTAAAGGTTAGCGAAGAACCAATATTTTTGAAACAGGTGGTTAATACCAACAATTGTTTTATTCATCTTGAAAAAGATAAAGACAATCTCGTGATTCATTCTGCTTTGGATAATCTCCTGAAAGGAGCAAGCGGTCAAGCCTTGCAAAATATGAATTTAATGTTTGGACTTGATGAGACGATGGGATTGAAATTAAAAGCAAATTATTTTTAGCATCGATAAACTTTCCAAAAGTTATCTTTAAATAGGTTCGTTTTATATGATGTCAACTTTTGGAAAGTTATAGACCCTAAACCTTAAACCTTAATTATGAAACTTTTTGATGTTTATCCAATTAACGATATCAATATTGTAAAGGCCAGTGGATCCTATGTTTGGGATAATAAGGGTATTGAATATCTCGATATGTATGGCGGGCATGCCGTAATAAGTATTGGACATACGCATCCATATTGGGTAAAGAAAATTGAGGAACAATTAGAAAAAATTGCGTTCTACTCCAATTCTGTAAAAATCCCGATTCAACAAAAGCTCGCTGATAAGTTGGGCGAAGTTTCCGGTAAAAATGATTACCAGTTGTTTCTTTGCAATTCCGGTGCAGAAGCCAATGAAAATGCCTTGAAGCTTGCCTCTTTTTATAACGGGCACAAAAAAATAATTTCTTTTTCAAAAGCTTTTCATGGACGTACTTCGTTGGCTGTTGCAGCAACAGACAATCCATCTATTGTGGCGCCGGTAAATGAAACCGACAATGTAGTTTTCCTTCCATTCAATGATGAAAAAGCATTACAAAATTATTTTGACGTTAACGGAGATGAGGTGAGTGCCATAATTATTGAAGGCATACAAGGTGTTGGCGGTATCAATGTTGCAACGAGATTCATTCCTGAAATTAATCAGGAACTTGTGTGATAAATATAATGCCGTTTTTATTGCAGATGCCGTGCAATGTGGTTATGGTCGTAGCGGTAAATTTTATTCTCATGACTATGCAGGCATAAACGCAGATATTTATACTATGGCGAAGGGGATGGGAAATGGTTTTCCGGTTGCCGGCATTTCAATTGCGCCTCACATTCATTCGAAACACTTTATGTTAGGTACCACTTTTGGGGGTAATCATTTGGCATGTGCTGCAGCCCTTGCGGTTTTAGAAGTAATTGATGATGAAAATTTAATCGCCAATGCAGAAGAAACAGGGAACTATTTATTTGAAGAAATTAAAAAAATCACTGAGCTGAAAAATCTGCGTGGCAAAGGGTTAATGATCGGATTTGACGTTCCACCTGAATTAAAGGATTTGAAAAAAAATCTGTTGATGAAGCATCATATTTTTACCGGTGAAGCAAAGCCAAACGTAATAAGATTGTTGCCTTCTCTTGCCTTAACAAAGGATGATGCGGGTAAATTTTTGAATGCTTTACGTGAAGAGGTTGCCACACTTACAAAAAAGTATGCCGAAGCGGGCGTATCATAATTCAGCCCATAATAATTATATCTTTATCGCTTAATTACAGAAAAAAATTGACAAACTTTCTTTCAGTAAAAGATGCAGGAAATATAGATGAACTCGTAAGCGCTGCGATTGATTTTAGAAAAAGTCCATTTGCGCAACAGTCCTTAGGTAAAGGGAAGCGAATGGGGTTAATATTTTTAAATCCCAGCTTGCGGACAAGATTGAGTACACAAGTTGCCGCCCAGAATCTGGGAATGGAAGCCATTGTTTTTAATGCTTCGCAAGACGGCTGGTCGCTGGAATTTGAGGAGGGCGCCATAATGAATGGAACGTCTGTCGAGCATATAAAAGATGCTGCGCCTATTCTTGGTCGTTATTTCGATGTTTTGGGAGTACGTACTTTCCCTTCGTTAAAAAATAGGGATAAAGATTATAGCGAACATGTCATGAACCAGTTTATAAAATATTCAGGCATTCCTGTAGTAAGTCTCGAGAGCGCAACAGTTCATCCATTACAAAGCCTTACCGATGTTATTACTATTGACGATTACCTTCCTTTAATAAATAAAGTAAAGCCCAAGGTTGTCCTCTCCTGGGCTCCCCATGTAAAACCTTTGCCCCAATGTGTTGCCAATAGTTTTTGTGAATGGATGATTGCATGGGATACTTGTGATTTCACTGTAACACATCCCAAAGGATATGAACTTGATACAAAGTTTATCCATGATGCTAATGTTACTAACGACCAGGCACAAGCGCTGAAAGATGCGGATTTTGTATATGTAAAAAACTGGAGTTGTTATAAAGATTACGGAAAGATAGAAAGCAATGATGCTAACTGGATGTTGACAAAAGAAAAGCTATTGCAAACAAATAATGCAAAAGTTATGCATTGCCTTCCGGTAAGAAGAAATGTTGAACTAAGCGACGAAGTATTGGACAGTTCAAACAGTATTGTTACAGAGCAGGCGGCCAATAGGGTGTGGGCTGCACAAGCTGTACTGGCGAAGATTTTAAAAGATTTGCCATGAAAAAAAGCTATTCAGATTCGGATGATAAAGAAATTCTTTATATAATAAAAATTGGTGGCAACGTTATTGATGACCAGGCCAATCTTCAATCTTTTCTAAAAGAATTTTCTTCAATCGGCAGCAAAAAAATCCTGGTACATGGAGGCGGCAAAATTGCGACAGCAATTGGTGATAAATTGAATATTCAATCTAAATATATTGATGGCAGAAGAATTACCAATGATGAAACTATCGATTTGGTTACAATGGTATACGGTGGATTGGTAAACAAAAAAATAGTTGCAACGCTTCAATCACTGGAATGTAATGCAATTGGTCTTTCCGGCGCAGACGCCAATGTTTTACCGGCAAAAAAGCGCCCTTTAAAAACCTTCTCCACTGGAGAGGGATTGGGTGAGGTTATTGATTATGGTTGGGTTGGTGATGTAAACACTACAGGAATAAATCCGTCAGCATGGCAATTATTTATCGATAACAATTTGGTTCCTGTTGTTGCACCACTAACGCATGATCAACAAGGGCACATGCTAAATACAAATGCGGATACAATGGCTGCGGTATTATCAGTAGCGCTATCAAAATTGTATGATGTTCAGCTTATCTATTGTTTTGAAAAAAATGGTGTACTAACGGATGTAAATGATGAAAATTCTGTTATTGCTGAATTGGAGACTAAATTCTATAACAAACTAAAGGAGGATAAAAAGTTGGTTGCTGGTATTTTGCCTAAAATTGATAATGCATTTGATGCCTTAAATAGTGGCGTCAAAAAAGTTATTATTGGAAACTCAAATGATCTCCTGCAATTAGTGAAAGGTGAAAGTGGAACTAAAATAAATTCATGAACGGAACAATAAATTTTGAAGAATCTCAACATAAATTATTCACAGATGCACTGGAATTATTAAAACATTTAATTGCGATTCCGTCCTTTAGTAAAGAGGAAGACAAAACAGCCGATGCGATTGATAACTTTTTAACACAACGGAATATTACAACTAACCGTTTTCTCAATAACGTTTGGGCTGTTAATAAATATTTTGACGAAAGTAAGTTTACTGTTTTATTAAACTCTCATCATGATACGGTAAAACCTAACGCAGGTTACACGAAGGATCCATTCGACCCTTTTGAAAAAGATGGAAAATTATTTGGGCTCGGCAGTAACGATGCGGGTGGGCCGCTTGTAGCATTGATTGCGACGTTTACTTATTTCTACGAAAAAGAAAACCTTCCTTTTAATGTAATACTTGCAGCAACTGCTGAAGAGGAAATCTCCGGTCATGATGGCGTAGAAATCCTTCTCCCTAAACTGCCAAAAATTGATTGTGGTATTGTAGGCGAACCAACATTGATGAAAATGGCGATTGCAGAAAAAGGTTTGTTGGTACTGGATTGCACGGCGCACGGTGTTGCCGGCCATGCGGCACGAAATGAAGGCGTAAACGCTATTTATAAAGCCATGAATGATATCCATTGGTTTAGTATATTTCAGTTTGAGAAGACTTCTCCGTTTCTGGGACCGGTTCACATGGCGGTTACCTCCATCAACACACAAAATAAGGCGCATAATATTGTACCTTCCGAATGCAGCTTTGTTGTGGACATAAGAGTAAATGAATTTTATTCATTTGATGAAGTAATCAGTGAAGTTAGAAACAATACTACCAGTGAAGTAACGCCAAGGAGTACACGATTAAAACCATCGTTTATTGAAGAGACGCATCCGCTGGTAATGGCAGGAAGTGGTTTAGGACTTACGTCGTATGGTTCACCAACTTGCTCTGACAGGGCGTTGATGAATTTTCCAACGCTTAAATTAGGGCCGGGAGATTCGGCCAGGAGTCATAGTGCAGATGAATATATTTTTGTTGATGAATTAAAAGAGGGGATTGAGAAATATATACTCCTGTTGCAAAATTTTGCGCAGTCCATTTAATGATTGTAAAAGGTGGCGTTTATTGCTTGCTGATAATTCGTGTAATTCGTGTTTTAAATTCGTGTAATAAAATAATAAATGAAACTCTGGCAAAAAAATATCGCTTCAACAAAAGAGGTAGAAACCTTCACTGTGGGTAAAGACAGGGAACTCGACATGTACCTGGCTCCCTTTGATGTGCTGGGTTCATTAGCCCACATTCAAATGTTGCAAACCATCAATTTGCTTACACGCGAAGAATTAATTGAATTACAAAAAGGGCTTAAAGAAATTTACAAGAATATAGAAACCGGCAACTTCAAACTTGATGATGATGTTGAAGATATTCATTCGCAGGTTGAAATTATGCTTACAAAGAAATTCGGAGATACAGGAAAGAAAATTCATAGCGCCCGTTCCCGTAACGACCAGGTTTTGGTGGATCTGAAATTATACATGCGTCATGAAATTGAAATGCTGGTGCACGATGTAAAGGAGTTTTTCGAACTTTTAATTCAACAAAGCGAAAAATATAAGACCTATTTGCTGGCCGGCTACACGCATTTACAATTGGCAATGCCCTCTTCTTTCGGGCTTTGGTTTGGCGCTTATGCGGAAAGCTTTGCCGACGATATGATAACACTGCATGCAGCATGGGAAATTGTTAATAAAAATCCATTAGGCTCTGCTGCCGGCTACGGATCTTCATTTCCGATTAATAGAAAGTTGACCACTGAATTATTGGGTTTTGACGAACTTAATTATAACGTGGTGTATGCGCAGATGAGTCGCGGCAAAACAGAAAGAATTGTTGCACAGGCATTGGCAAATATTGGAGCTACTTTGTCGAGATTGAGCATGGATGCCTGTTTGTATCTCAATCAAAATTTTGATTTTATTTCTTTTCCTGCTGAACTTACCACTGGCAGCAGTATTATGCCGCACAAAAAAAATCCTGATGTTTTTGAATTGATTCGTGCACATTGCAACCGGATACAGGCTTTGCCTAACGAGATTATGCTGATGGCCGCTAATCTTCCGTCAGGGTATCACCGCGATTTTCAATTATTGAAAGAACACCTTATTCCGGCGTTTGAAAATTTGCGTAATTGTATATCTATGGCAACTTTAATGATTAAGAACATTGAGATAAAAAAAGATATTCTGCAGGATGAAAAATATAAATATTTGTTTAGTGTGGAAGAGATGAATAAATTGGTTTTGCGGGGAATTCCTTTGCGGGATGCTTATAAGAAAATTGGAATGGATATTGAAAATAATACCTTTCAATATGGTCTGCAGCTAAGTCATTCGCATGAAGGTTCTATTGGTAACCTTCAAAATAATGCTATAATCGAGATGATGAATTCGGTAATTTCCCGCTTCGATTTTAAAAAAGTGAATGAGGCATTACAAAAATTATTGAAGTAAATTGCCAAACACAGCAATGATTTTTTACATTTTTTTGCAGAAATTAATTTACCGTTCAATTATTAATGAATTATTATGGCTGAAGCAAATAAAAAGAGGATTGCAGTTTTTGGTTCCACAGGTTCTATAGGTACGCAGGCGCTGGAAGTAATAGCAGCCAATCCCGATTTATTTGAAGTTGAAATATTAACGGCCCAAACCAACGATAAACTCCTTATTCAGCAGGCGATCAAACATAAGCCAAATGCGGTAGTTATCGGAGACGAAAAAAAATATGAAGCCGTAAAAGCTGCGCTAATTCCCAAAGATATTAAGGTATTTACCGGAGCAACAGCGCTGGAAGAAGTTGCTGATTTCGATACGTACGATATGATGCTGGCAGGAATTGTGGGATTTGCCGGATTAACGCCAACCTTAAAAGCAATTGATAAAGGGAAGGCTATCGCACTGGCTAATAAAGAAACGCTGGTGGTAGCCGGTGATATCGTAATGCAAAAAGCTTTAGAAAACCGGGTGCCTGTGATTCCTGTCGATAGTGAACATTCAGCTATTTTTCAATGCCTCGTTGGTGAAACAAGGAATAAAATTGAGCGGGTTATTTTAACGGCAAGCGGCGGCCCTTTTCTCGGAAAGAAACCAAATTTTCTTGTAAATGTAAAAAAGCATCATGCTCTGCAGCATCCTAATTGGAACATGGGTGCAAAGATTACCATTGACTCTGCAACCCTTATGAATAAAGGGCTTGAGATGATAGAAGCCAAATGGCTTTTCAATTTAGCACCCGACCAGATACAGGTAATCATTCACCCGCAAAGTATTGTGCATAGCATGGTTGAATTTGAAGATGGAAGTATAAAAGCGCAAATGGGTTTGCCCGATATGAAATTGCCTATACAATATGCGCTGGCATTTCCGCATCGGCTTCCCAATAATAATCCGAAGACGGATTTTAAAAAAATTAGCACCCTTACTTTTGAAGAACCGGACATAAAAACTTTCAGGAACCTTGTTCTTGCAAAAATTGCTTTGGAAAAAGGAGGTAATCTTCCCAGTGTTCTAAATGCCGCAAATGAAATAGCGGTGTGGGCCTTCCTCAACAACCGCATCGGCTTCCTCGACATTACTGCTGTTGTGGAAAAAACAATGGAAAAAATAAATTATATAGAAAAGCCAAATCTTACAGATTATTTTGAAAGCGACGGCGAGGCACGTAATTTCGCCGCTTCATTAATACATCTATAAAGCCTGCCAGCGAAAACATTTTATTATCAGAAGTGAAATTTAAACCGAAACATAGTACATCAAACATCGCACATCGTACACTCTATGACAATATTAGCCATTAACTGGCCGCAGGTTGGATTGCAGGCCGCATATCTTATTTTTTCATTATCGATTCTTGTTATACTTCACGAATTCGGGCACTTCATCACCGCAAAATGGTTTAAATGCAGGGTTGAAAAATTCTATCTTTTTTTTGATCCATGGTTTTCTTTGGTAAAGAAAAAAATTGGCGATACCGTCTACGGAATTGGCTGGCTACCGTTGGGTGGTTACGTAAAAATTTCCGGTATGGTCGATGAAAGCATGGATAAAGAGCAAATGAAGCAACCTCCGCAGCCATGGGAGTTTCGCAGTAAACCGGCTTGGCAGCGGCTGATTATTATGTTAGGTGGTGTTACTATGAATGTGTTATTTGCATTTTTTCTTTATGCAATGATTTTGTATAAATGGGGAGATACGAAATTGCCGATGGGCAGCGTAAAAAATGGGATATGGATTACAGATAGCATATTAACATAAGATAGGGCTTGAAAAATGGAGATAAAGTTATAGGCTGTTAATGGCGAATCTGTAAGTTATTTTGACGATCTCCCTTTAAAAATTATTCCTCGGTAAACAAATTACCGTTTCCAGGGATGGTAAGGAGCAAATAATTACCGTGCCAATAGATATAATGGGACAGCTATCAGAAAAGAAGGGTAAGCGGGCTTCGCTTCTTATGCCGCGAACGCCTTTAATTATTGGTTCTTACTCTGCAAAAGACAGCGGTAGCGCGAAAAATGCAGGCCTTCGTGGCTTTGATAAAATAGTGCAAGTAGATAGTATGCCCGTGACATATTTTGATGAGCTCGCGGGGTATTTGCAAAATAAAAAAGGTGATACAGTTTTAATATCGGCCCTGCGTGGAAACCAAGCTTTTCAAGTAAAAGTTTTAGTTGATAAAGATGGTAAGATTGGGCTGAACGGCCTTTCAGCAGAACAATATGATAGTCTCGATATTTTTAAATTGGAAACAAAAAAATATGGATTTCTTGCTTCCTTTCCTGCAGGTATCCAAAAGGCGGGACAAAGATTAGATAGTTACGTCCAGCTTT
The DNA here is from genome assembly GCA_963792025.1 of uncultured Chitinophagaceae bacterium. Taxonomy (GTDB): domain Bacteria; phylum Bacteroidota; class Bacteroidia; order Chitinophagales; family Chitinophagaceae; genus Ginsengibacter. The sequence continues at coordinate 586,842 of CAWBUS010000004.1, forward strand.
TAAGCAAATTTTGAATCCTGCAAACCGGTGCCTACAAAGGCCTTAGGGGCTTTAAGGCCATGGCATCCTTTTTCCCAAACACAGGCTGGGATTGGGAAGCCTTTTGGAATATTACAGCATTTTTCTCGATCATCCTTGCATTCATGAACCTATTGCCAATACCTGCTTTGGATGGAGGGCATGTTTTGTTTACTTTAATTGAAATGATATCGGGTCGAAAACCCAGTGATAAATTTCTTGAATATGCCCAGATAGCCGGAATGGTCATTCTCCTTGCGCTGATGCTTTTTGCAAATGGTAATGATTGGTTTGGATGGGGAAGAGGGCGTTAGCAATGTACGATGTTTAAAGTACGATGTACGATGCAGCCCCGCTGTTATTGTAATAATATCAAAAACAGCCCCCTCAAATGTAATACTTCTTTCAATCGATCAGGCAACGTCGTACATCAAACATCGTACCTCGTACGTGAACTAGAGTTCAATCCCAATTTTCTTCATCAATATAGAAGCGTTTAAACTATTGCACACGCCGGGTTTTAATTTGTAATCAAAATACAATTCATCGTTACTTACCTGCACATCAAAATGATAATTGATAATATTATCAGGATACTCATCTTTTATTTTGGCCAATTCAAGATCATGCGTGGCGATGATGGCCGCGGCATGATGCTTTATTAATTGTTTAACTAATGCTACAGAACCTGTATGCCGGTCAAGCGAGTTGGTGCCTCTTAATATTTCGTCCAACAAGATAAAGACTGGTTCTCTTGCATTTACTTTTTCAATAATCGTTTTTAATTTTTTCAATTCTGCATAAAAAGTTGAGGTGCTTTCTGCAAGATTATCTGTAATACGCATACTGCTGATCACCTGCACATGCGATACTTTAAAATAGGTTGCACATACGGGAGCGCCAGCCATGGCCAATATAACGTTTACGCCTACACTGCGCAGGTAAGTGCTCTTGCCGGCCATGTTGGAACCCGTTACCAGCATTAATTCCCCGTCGTGTTTTATTTCTATGTAATTATTTACCCTTTTATTTTTTGTTATTAAAGGATGACCAATTTCCTTTCCTTCAATAAAAAAGTAATCATCAACAATTTCCGGAAATGCCCATGAAGGCTCATTAAAATGCAATACGCCTAAACTGCACAAAGCTTCTATATGCCCCAGCGTATCAAACCATTTCTCAATATTCTTTTGTTGTTCCGATTTCCATTTTTCGAGGTCAAGCATTTGCTGCAGGTTCCAAAGCAATAAAATATTTAATGGCAAAGACAGGACAAGGTTATACCTCAGATCAAGCCTGTCGAGTAATTTATGTAACCTCGTAATATCCTGCGATACATTTTTATTTTGATGAAATAATGCTGATTGTAATTGCTTAAGTAAAGGGCTTTCAAATGTTGTATTTTCAATATGTTCAATGTTCACTGATAATGTATCAATCTCATCCGCAATTTTTGACAATGTTTCATGAACCGGTGCAACATATTTATTGATCTGGTAAGCAATGGCTGCAAAAAGCAATAAAAAAAAATAAAATACTGATGAAGATACTTCATCAAAAATATACAAGGATGACAATGGAAATGATAATCGCAGGCAAAATATATCGTAGCCATTTCCACGGTTTAAATTTTGAAAAAACAGGCGGTTCTGCAATCCAGTTTTCTAATCGACGTTTTGTTATAAAAGTGATTTTCTTTTCTTTGCCTTTTGCCTGCAAGTCCTGTATCCATTCATTTTTTTTAGCACAGATCTTTCAGAGCGTTTTGCCTTTGTAAAATAATTGCTGTGCCAGCGGGCGTTTTTAGGTAGTCGGCCAATTGCCGGCTTCCCATTTCGGAAGTAGTTCTGTTGATATATTGAAAAATGGAATTTGCGCCAAAAATATCCAGGTCATTTGCATACAAATGGTCAGCAGGAATATATTCATTGCCTTCAGGGAAAACATGATAATTTCCTTCGAGGAAATTTAATTCATCATTATTGATATTAATAAGATGCGTGGTATGTTCAATGGCAGCTTTGTTCTTTAAATCGGCAAATAATAACCTGATGAAAACCACTAATAATGATATGCTTACAATAATAACATACCAAACACCTAAAGACCATAAAATATAAAACGCAATTATAATTGCAGCTATAGAGCCAAAGCGCATCCATCCAAATCCGGATTTTCTTTGCTGCAGTTTCTTTAATTCTTGCTGCAGATCATTAATTCTTTTCTTATAAAATATCGCTGGAGCCATCTAAAATCTTGAATTAAAAGTTGGTAAAAATAACGGTTATAATACTTACTTAAATACAGTGGTATATTTTGTAAATTTGCAGGCTCAATTGTTCATTGCTAATTGTTAATGGTCAATTGAATTCGGGGGCTGACCGGTTTTGACAGCATAGTTCTTTGTAAGTATAAGCATGTAGTGCGTTGCGTAATTAGCACTTAAATATGAATACGAAAACTTTAAATGGCAATACTTCGTATGCCATGGCTGCTTAATTATTAATTACGTAACCATTAGGGCCGTTGTAGCTGGCCAGACCTGTTGCCACGCTCTTCCGCCGACTCAAAAATAAAACGGGTTGCTGCAATTCAAGGCTGTGCGGATTGCTTAAGACTATACAGCTAAGGAAAAAGTTGGTTTGTTTTGCTCCTGCTTTTTCCCGACAAATAATGCAAAAATAAACATGTAGAAGGCTTACGGCGGATATGTTTGGACCAGGGTTCGACTCCCTGCAGCTCCACATTCTAACATACAAAATTCAATCAAAAGGCTATAAATCAAATGTTTATAGCCTTTTTATTTTATTCCAATGTTCAAAATATTCATTAAATATCAAAATAAAAGTGAGTGATTCGGGAGTAAATTTCATCGTTGCTTTTAACTCCCGAATTATCCTGAAAGTATTGATTTTGCTGCATTCTATGCTTGTTTTTTCAATATATATTTCATATATTTATATAGTATTTCTTCCCAAAAATCATAACTCACCACTATGACAAATTCTTTCAGTTTACTCTTTCATTTAAGGAAACCAAAACAATATCACTCAGGCCCCGTACCTATTTATTTGCGAATTACAGTTAATGGCCAGCGAGCTGAATATTCGACTCACAGGGATTGTGAGCCCACAAAGTGGAATGCAGCTTCCGGCAGGATGACCGGTTCTAAAGAGCAGGCTAGGGAATTAAATGCTTACCTCGATTCCCTGGTTTCTAAAATTCACGCATTTCAAACTGTGCTGATCAATAATAATGTTCAAATAACAGCAGAAAAATTAAAAAATAAACTCACGGGCAAGGCTGACAAATCCCAGATGCTGGTCCCGATTTTTGAACATCACAATAACCAATTGGCGCAGCTGGTTGGTCGCGAATATGCGCCATCTACCCTGAAAAGATATCAAACAAGTCTGGAGCACGTTATAAATTTTATGAAGTGGAAATACAAAATCTCTGATATCTGTATCAAAGATCTTAACCACCAGTTTATTACCAACTATGATTTTTATTTACGTTCTGAAAAAAACTGTAATAATAATACCACCGCTAAATACATCAAAAATTTTAGAAAAATCATTCGTATTTGTATATCCAATGGGTGGTTGGACCGGGATCCCTTTATCAACTTCAAGATAAAAATTAAAGAACCTGAAAGAGCATTTCTTTCCGAAGAAGAAATCAAAATATTAGAGTCGAAAATATTTGTTATTCCGCGTTTAAACCAGGTAAAAGACATTTTCCTTTTTAGTTGTTATACCGGTTTTGCTTATGTTGATGTGAAGAAATTAACGAAACACAATATCGTTTTAGGAATCGATGGCAATTACTGGATTCATACGAACCGTACAAAAACAGATACGCCGTCGAATATCCCTCTTTTGCCTCCAGCTCTCGCTTTAATAAAGAAGTATGAATATCATCCGCAGGCAAAAAATCAAATGGCATTATTACCAATTCTCAGCAATCAAAAAATGAATGCCTACCTTAAAGAGATTGCGGATATATGCGGCATTCATAAAGAGTTGACATACCATTGTGCGAGGCATACTTTTGCAACTACCGTTACTTTATCCGCTGGCGTATCTATTGAATCCGTAAGCAAAATGTTAGGGCATAAAAACTTACGCACCACCCAGCATTATGCAAAAATTCTTGATCAAAAAGTAAGTAATGATATGTCCGTTCTCTTCAACAAATACAAGCAGGAAGAAGAAAGAGATCAAAATAACTCCATTGCAAAATGATTTGGAAATTTGATAAATTTCAAATGGCGGCCCCGTTTAATGGTTTGAATTAGTTCGTTTTGAATTATTTCCATATTTTGCCGCCTTTTTTATTGAATTAATCTTTCTGAAAACTACACAATTGCTATGCAGAATTCTTTAAAATGCATGGATTTGCTTGTTATGTCAACCGTGCATCCTGCAAATCCTGATATGAAAAAACCTTCTCCTTCACAGATTAATAGCCACTTGGATCTGGCAAAAAAATCCCAACAAGAAATTATTGCCGAACTAAAAATTCAGTTCTTTAGCACGTGCAAAGAAAGAAAGTTGGAACTTATTGTTCAACGATGCCAGGCCTCTGTCATTCATTTTACTGATGTATTATTTCATTATAACTCTTTTCCGGTAATCACAGAAGTGCAAAAACTATATCAATCGTTGATTGAATTATTCGAAGAGCTATTAAATTTTATTGAATCCTATTTTGGTAATTACTTTAACCAGGATACAAAAATTCCCGAGAGTTACCGAAGAATAAGTTTAGCTGAATATAAAACTATGATGGCATCCTTTAAACGAAATGCCCGAAAACAAAATATCAATAAGAACCTATACCAGATTATTCTGGACACTTACGAAGAATTTTATAATCTTGATGCACCAGGAGGAATTACCTTCCGCAGGATCATGTATTTAAAGAAATTATTGTCTTGCCTCGTAGAAAAATCATCTGACCGGGCGATAAATAGTATTGACGAGGAAGTTATAAACATACTGCAGTATTTTAATTTCAACCACTCCCGGTTTTTCAATTTTATTATTGCAAATATCAACGATGAGTTAAACAACCTTGAGACTGCTGCTCTAAAAATTGACAAGCTCCATTGGTTTACAAAATCATTCAACCAGGCTCAAATGAAACCTCAATATTCATTATTCCCCAAAATCTGCAGTGTCAAAGAATTTTGTCTTCAATGGATAGACGAAGAATTAACCTTTATGAAAACGCAATACCAGCCAATGGCGCTGGCCTCACAATCACATGGCAAGATCCTTGAAAAAATAGAAACAAGTTTATCGGTACCTCAGTTAGCATTTATCATTAAACTATTGATAGATGAAGGCATCATAAAAAATAGCAGCTACCGCCAGCTTTCAAAAATAGCAGCAGCCCATTTCAAAACTCCCAAAGCAACTCATTTATCTCCGGAAAAATTGAGGATCAAAACTTTTTCAATTGAGAAGCAAACGGTCGATAAAGTAAAGGACATCGTTATTCACTTACTCAATAGCATCAATAAGATTAAGGTTCATGTCTCAGCGATTTTGTTAGGCCATATTCTTCAAGAAATGACAACAGCTCTGCTAGAATATGCTTAGATACGCCAGGCAATTGAAGTAGCTCAGGGAAACTGACTTTCAGCAAATCTTCCAATGTCACAAATGAATTTTGAACCATCACGTCGTGAAAGGGAGTGCTAAAATTCAATTCCCCAATGGTTCTATTCAGGATTTTCTTGTTTCCTTTATTATTCATCGATTCTCATTTTTAAGATAGGTTTCCATAACCAAATCATAACGACTTGCCTGTATTTTTGATCACCTCTTATCCTACAATATAACTATTTGTATTCAATTTCTTTTGCGGCTATTTAAAGTTGACCATCGTCTAAATTCAATCAAAATAAATTTCTGGCTAAACTTGTAAAACATTTTTAAAATATTTTATCCGCTACTGGCAAAGGTTTCATGCGGGTACCTGATACCCCTGATACCGTTTTTGCATCCGTTTACTTCCTTCTTTTGCTACCGCATCAAACCTCAACAAAACAGCTATAAAATGCAAAAGGTTTATGATGCAGGTTAATAATTTTTTCATCACAAAATCTATTATCATGGCAGCAAACATTATCACACTTGAAGATCTGCACAACTTCAAAATGGAATTAATCAGCGAAATCAAAGAAATCATTTCCACATGCCACTCAAGGCATCCCCAAAAAAAGTGGTTGAAATCAAAGGAAGTCAGGCAGCTTCTCAATATTTCTCCAGGTACGCTTCAAAACCTTAGAGTCACTGGCGTCCTTTCCTTTACGCAAATAGGAGGCATTCTGCTATACAGCCAGGACGATATCAATGATATCCTCGAGGAAAATAAAAGAAACCTTGGATGACTTACCATTTTATCATTTAAAATTTTTCAAGATGAATTATATCCGTCACTTAAATGCCTTTTTCTTTCAGCATTTAAAGCGCGATAAGCGCTTCAATGCAAATCATGTAAGCCTCTATATTGCCTTGTTTCAATTCTGGAATTTTAACCGCTTTCAAAATCCATTCTCAATAACAAGGGAAGAAGTAATGAGCATTACCGGCATTGGTTCCCGCAATACGTATCATAAATGCATAAAAGATTTACATGCTTTCGGCTATATTTTTTACCGGCCCTCGCCTAACAAATTTCAAAAAAGTGAGGTTCATATGGTCAGGTTAGACAATCCAAAAGCGGAAGCTTCGATGAAACAATTGGATCTTTTTGAAATGGAAAGGAAACCTGGTTCGCAATCTATGAATGTTCCGGAGGTTAAAGGTTCTGTCCCAAAATCAGTACAGCTGGCTAATGATATCCTTGCCGTTAGTGATCCGCTTTTGATACCGGCACAGTCTCATAATTGCGACACATGCAGTCCCGGTTTTGATACCGATACAGTCCCATTTTTGGGACTATTAATAAAACATAAACTAAACGATAAACAAGAGAGAGAAGAAAATGAGAAAAACTCACTCCCTCAAAAAATATTTTCTAAAAATAATTTCTTGCAGAAATGCATAAACGAAATTGGCGCCGTCCCAAAATCAGTACAGGATATTCCATCCTCTTTCAGTGACGGGCAGTTTGTAGATCCCCCCGTCCCCGGGGTAATAAATCCAATGAGCAGGCCAAATATTTCTCAAGCCATTTCGTTCTTCGAAAAAAATGAATACCCGGTCAGCCGAAGCAAAAAAATTCTTCAACCATTATCAATCTAACGGTTGGCTTATTGGAGGCAAAACTCCTATGCAGGATTGGGAATCCTCCGCCCACAAGTGGATGTTGAATGTAGCGAACTTTAAGCAGTACACTGTCCAGGCAAAAACGTATGCCGGCACTGCAAATGAATTCACTAATAATAAAAATTTTTCTGAACCCTTATAAAACCAATCGATGGAAAACAGTACTCCCTCAGGTGACTTCCCCAATAGAGAACAAAAAGTTCAATTAATACCTGCCGCCGTTCAGACTGTTCAAAGTGCTCACGATTACGCTGAGATCTGGTTATATCTCCAGGCTAAAGGCATTGAAAGCTATGGCAGGAAGTTTAAATTGTATGAGGAGGACACGGAAATAATTTTACGCTTGATTGCATGGTTTCTCAGAGACAAAGATGTGGCGCAGGAAAAGGCAATTGACCTTGGCAAAGGAATTCTATTAGTTGGGCCGGTAGGTTGTGGCAAGACAAGTCTTATGAATATTTGTCGGTACCTCGTGCCCATTGATCAAAGGCATCGCGTAAAATCCTGCCGGGACATCTCTTTCGAATTTAGCCGCGATGGTTATCCGGCAATCCATCGTTATACCAAAGGATCATTTTCAGATTATAAATTTGAACCGGTTATCTATTGCTTTGACGATCTCGGCCTGGAAAATATTATACAATATTTCGGCAATCAATGTTCGGTAATGCAGGAGATAATACTTTCCAGGTATGACTATTTTTATTCCTCCAGCATGTTCTCTCACATAACTACCAACTTAAACAGTGCTGAAATAGAAAAGATGTATGGCTTGCGTGTCCGGAGTCGCATGAGAGAGATGTTCAATTTAATTGCATTTACAACTGATGCAAAAGACAAAAGAAAATAATGGGTCTCCGGTTAAGGATAAAAAAAGCAAATCTCAAAATCGATTCACATCGATCATTTCAAATACCTGGCGTTGGAATTAACAGAAGAAATAATCCTCGAAACTTGGCAACGCCGCATTAACCAGCTCACCGGCAGCAATGAAAATTCAGAAAATCAATTATTGGAAGCTTATCAAACCGGCGATAAAAACAATATACTGGTCGATAAAGGATGAAGAAAATCTCATTGCCCTTGCAAAGCGAGTAGCAGTTTTTCAATATTTGAAAAAGTTACAGCAGGAAGGCAAACTTAATGTAATTGATAAAGATTCAAATAAATAATCATGAAAAAATGAATATCCCTACCCAGCAAGCTGCTTCGGTGGCGCTGGCCGGACAAACGGGCGGAGCCGTTCGGGTTGTCCTTGAACTTTTTGGTTACTTTTTCTTTTAAGAGAAAAAGTGACAAGAGAATAATTTTTTATTCCCGTAAAAATTTGCATCAAGAGAAAAAGTGGCAAACATAACATCAATGTACAAACGACCAATCTATCTTATTTAAAAACAGCCCTAAATTTCATAAATCAAAATCCAAAAAAATGAACATCAAAAATTACACCTCCTCAATCGAAGCAAGCCGTTCCATGGCCCGGATTGAAGAACTGCTAGTAGAAATCGGCGCAACAAACGTCAATAAACAATACGCAGATAAAGTTTGCACCGGCATAACATTTTTGTTATTCGATTCCCAACTGCAGCAAACACTTGCCTTTCATTTAAAAGCCCAGGTAGAAGAATGTTTTACAGTATTATGGAAAGATGTAAAACGGCCCCAGGCAAACACAAAAACAACATTGCAACAACAAGCCAACAAAACAGCCTGGAAGATCCTTTCCGACTGGACCGAAATTCAATGCAGCATGATTTTGCTTGGCCAGGCCAAACCATTACAAATGTTTCTCCCTTTCGTCTACGACATGAAATCCAACGAAACATTTTTTGATAAAGTAAGTAATG
>CAWBUS010000005.1:0-743975 GCA_963792025.1 uncultured Chitinophagaceae bacterium
GAAGGCTTCCCTTTTTTAGTACAGTTTAAAAGTAGAATATTTTTCATTTCAATATAGTTTTCTGATGGGCGTAGTGAAGCGAAGGCGTAGCCGTAGCGGAACGGAGCCCATCAGAAACGATTTGTTTTTCCCCCTTCATTTTTTCCCGATAGGGCTTTGGCGGTAAGTCCCCCAGAGCATCATGTGGCCGGTAGTTATTGTAATCATTTATAAACTTTGCCGTTACCTCCCGGACTTCATCCAGGTTATCTAACAAATATGCATCTAACACTTTACCCCGGTAAGTACGATTAAACCTTTCTATGTAGGCATTTTGTGATGGCTTGCCTGGCTGTATGTATTTAAATTCAATTTCATTCGCCTGGCTCCATAGTTTTGCTATCCTGGCAATAAACTCCGGGCCATTGTCCATACGTATCTTTTTAGGCTTGCCATAACGGGCTATCAAATGTCTTAACACCCATAACACACGGCTGCTTTTTAGTGAATAATCGGTTTCTATAAAAAGTACTTCACGGTTAAAATCGTCTATCACATTAAATGACCGGAATTTCCTGCCGTTGCTTAATGCGTCGCTCATAAAATCTATACTCCAGGTTTGGGTAAATGATACTGGTACTTCCAGCTTTTCCTTTATGCGTGCAGGCAGGCGCTTCCTGGCCTTACGCCTCATTCGTAATCCTAATTGTTTATAAAGTCTGTATACCCGTTTATGATTGATCTTATGGCCCTCCAGCCGAAGACGGTCGTAGAACTTCCAAAAGCCTTCATCTTCCACAGTTTGACAAAGATGCTGCAATAAGTGTATCACGGTGTCATCATCCTTTACAGACTTATATTTTAATGAGCTGCGACTTATGTTTAGTATTCGACACGCCTTGCTGATGTCTTTGGGCCGCTCTTTACGGAGCTGATCTACGATCACTCGTTTATCACAAGGCTTTACAACTTTTTTTCAATGATGTATTTGGCCACGTCCAACTCCATGGCCAGGTTAGCATACATTTTTTTAAGCCGGGAGTTTTCTTCTTCCAACTCTTTGATCCGCTTGAGTTCAGAAGCTTCCATACCTCCATAACGCTGACGCCATTTATACAAACTAGCTTTACTTACTCCGTGTTCACGATTGATATCTTCGGCACTTTTGCCGTTATCAAATTCTTTGAGAATGCCTGCAATCTGTGCAGGACTGAATGTGCTTTTTTTCATGTTTTACAGTTTTAAAATTAAACATTTTGTCTATTTTTAAACCGTACTGTTTTTGGGGGAGCTTACCGTTTGATAAAAACGGGAAAATCTTCTTTTGAAATCTGACCGATTTGTTTTAGTTCCACATTCCGTTTTGTCCACTCATTTCCAAGTCGTGCAATTAATGTGTCGTCTGGCGAAAGAAGTTCAACATTATAGATTTGAGCCAACACAAACGCAAAAGCTTGGCTACCATAAATTGCAATCTTCTGTTTTGCTAACTCTTCGTCCTTTATCCAATATTTTCCAAGCCGTTTAATTTGTCCACCGTTTTGTGTCCAAGTTGCAAAAACTTGTTCAAATTCTTCGTCCGTTTTTTCAGGTATCAAAAGCGTTGTCGGTCTTTCCATAGTGGTGGTCTGTAAAATAGCAGCTTACGGCCGCGCATTTAGCAGGCCTGAAAATAGAATTTCGTCTGCTCGTAACCGTTGCCAAATTTATAATTAAAAGTTCATTGTTACTACTATCGCTGAGTAAAGTTTTTTCAGCCCGGAACTGCTGCTGAAACATGCACCACAGCTTATTGTTAGCACGTCTGCCAGGCTTGCATAAATGCAGGTGTTAGTAGCAGGCGTCATTACTTGATAACATTAAAACTTATGGGTCTGTTTGTGGCACTTTTACAAATTTCAACAATATCGTGTTCCTTCATTTTATTAAAAGGAATCTCCGAAGATTTTCGTTTCAGTCGTTTACCGTTACCTAACCTAATCGATAAGATGTCATTCTTTTGAGCTATAGATGTCACCTCAAACAGACCAACTTTTTTAAAGTCTAAAAGAAAATCAAGCTTTGCTCTTAAAAAATTAATAATCGTCATTAGCAAAATGAGAAATATCACAAAGATTAATACACTCAACATATTCAGTCCCACTATTGCAAAATAGTTTTTTATGGAGGAAGGGTTTTGTGCTCCAAATCCATATATCGGGTGAGGAAACCATGGAAAAAAACAACATACAAAAAGTAGCAACAAAAATGGCACAAATAAAATCGTGTCTCCTAAAAATACTTTTCTCAGAGAGAATTGTCTGCTCAAATATCTTTTCTCGTCTGCAGTAAGGGGTATTCGTTCAAATTTGTTGTTGAATATTTTGGTCATCTTGAAGGTCGAAAAAGCTTGCTACTAACGGGCAGGTATTGCTGCAGGTGGGATATTTTATAACGTCCAGCCCGGAACCGCTGCCCAATTGAAAATATAAAGTTGAAGTTAACAACAAAAAGCCAAATAGATATTCGTCTGCCCGAACTAAAGTACAGCGATGCAAACAGCCGAAGTTTCAACGTCCAGCCCCACTTGCAGCAATACCAATGTTGAACTAAACCTTCGGTAGCCTTTCTTACCAATTACTTAAAGATAGACCTTAGAAGTTCACTAAAACTTTTAAAAATGAGTACTATCAAAAAGCAGTACAACACAGTTGTATCAAGGGCAAAGAAAGGCGTACCGGGGTTTGCAAATGCATACGCCAAATTTATAGAAAGAGTTACCATTAACCAAAGCAGCAAGAGCTTAATTGTAAACTACAGCCGCAGCCTGGCCTATGTGGCTCTTGAATTTAACCGTAGCCCTCATGAGGTAAGCGTGGAAGAACTTAATGCTTACCTGTATCGCATGATGGTGCATGAGCAGTGTTCGCTTACTTATTTTAAGCATGCCGTGTTTGCATTGCGTTACTGGTTTCGCCTCTTTGATATGGAAGAGAAAGCCATCCAGATGCCGCCGGTAAAAAAAGAAAAGAAACTTCCGGTGGTATTATCCAAACAGGAATGCAAAGAATTATTTAAAGCGCCCCGCAGTTTAAAACACCGCTTCCTGCTCACCCTTGCTTATGGCAGCGGCCTTCGGATGAACGAGGTTCGGATGCTGCGTATTACAGACCTGGATGTGCAGCGCCTGCAGGTACGTGTCCGCCAGGGTAAGGGACGCAAAGACCGTTATGTACCCCTGTCTGTATTTTTATCAAAAAAGCTGCCACTGTATCTGCAAACCTGTAAGCCGCAAACCTGGTTATTTGAAGGCAACACACCCGGGCAGCCGATGGGAGAAAGGTCTATCCAGTACATCATTAATGAAGCGTTGCCCAAAACAAATATTACCAAGCAGGTAAGCATGCATACACTGCGTCATAGCTGTGCTACCCATTTGCTGGAAGATGGTATAGACATCCACAGCATACAGCATTTGCTGGGTCATGCAAACCTGGTAACCACGATGATCTATCTGCATGTGGCGCAGGTAAAGATAAAGCAGGTACACAGCCCGCTGGATAGCCTCTATAACCTGCTATGAAAATGGCTGCCGCTACTTTTGAGCTTGCACAAATAGTGCAACAGTACGGGCATGATTTTATAGAAAAGCATCAGCCGCTGCAATATCACCGGCGGGTGCTTACCGCTATATCCGTATGCCGGACAGCCGCATTGGGCGGACATGCAGATGCCTGCGATAGCTGTGGTCATGTACGTATCAGCTACAACTCCTGCCGCAACCGGCATTGTCCTAAATGCCAGGGTACACAAAGGGAAAGATGGATAGAAGGCCGGCAGCAGCAGTTGTTACCGGTACGATATTTTCATGTAGTGTTTACCGTGCCGCAGGAACTGAACGGATATTGCCTCGGGTATCCCAAAGCGTTATACAACCTGCTGTTTGCCTGCAGTAAGGCTACCATAGAAACCTTTGCCGCCGATAGTAAACACCTCGGCGCCATAGCCGGTATGATTAGCGTGCTGCATACCTGGGGCCAAAACCTCATGCTCCATCCGCATGTACACATGATAGTACCGGCGGGAGGGTTTACGCCCGGTGGCTACTGGAAGCATACCAAACAAAAGGGCAAATACCTTTTTCCGGTAAAAGCCATGAGCGTGGTATTTAAGAATAAGTTTATGGAAGGGTTGCAGGCGCTCATCAGCGAATATGCCATGCCGTTACTAACCATAGCCGACCGGAAAAAACTTTACCATAAACCCTGGGTGGTATATGCCAAACAACCCTTTGGCGGCCCGCAGCAGGTAATAGAATACCTGGGCCGATATACGCACAAGGTTGCCATCAGCAACCATCGTATTACGGCAATAGAAAATGGCCAGGTAAGCTTCCGTTATAAAGATTATGCGGACGGTTGTAAACAAAAAGAAATGACCCTGGAGGCCACAGAATTTTTACGGCGCTTCTGCCTGCATATCCTGCCTAAAGGATTTAGAAAAATAAGGCATTATGGTTTTTTAAGCAACCGTTGCGGCCAGGTATTTAAACAGCAGCAAATGCAAATGGGCATTACCCCCGTAAAGAAAACCGCAGATTGGAAAATAATTGCAAAAGAAAAACTGCACTTTGATGCGGAGCAATGCCCCTGTTGCAAAACAGGCAAGATGCAAGAACTGCTGGCCTTTGATAACAACGGGCCTCCTGAATGGATTATAAGAAAAGTACGATTACAACAAAAACAACAACAGCAAACGGCCTGATTTTTTAATGCTCTACAGCCGCGTGGCAGGCTATTATATCGTTGAAAAGAAAAAGTAAGAAATAGAAATAAAACTTTCCCTATCTGAAAAAAGAAAATCTGGTAACTAACAACAATCCATACCCGAAAATATGACAACGAGCCTTCCGATGCAACCAACTGCTGCTTCATTAAAGCCCTAAAAAAGCACAACCAATTATTGAAACTCCATAATAAATAGCCCGGCTATCTTCGCTTCAGTCAACACAGGCTTAAATCGAAGTTCCGCTGTCGCTTCACTTCGTTTAAGCCCTATTTGTTGGCAGCAGGTTTGTCGCATGAAAGTCTTTTAAAGTTTCCATGTGATGTTCTGATTTCCATATTCACGATTAATACTGTTGACGATAATGTCGCAAAAAATTTCCATCTCTCTCACACTGTAATTTGTCCCTAACCACCAGTTATTAGGAAGTTCCTTAGAATACTTTTCAACTAAGTCTGGTCTATTTTTATAAAGCTGTGATTTTTGTTTTGAGATTAGAAAGCGACTGTTTCCTTTTGTTTGTGTTTCAATTCTGCTTAGAGAATTAGGGAACTCTGTCACAACTATTTTTAGTAGTTGTTGAAGAACACCAATACCTTTTTTTGTTTTGAACTCTTGATTATTAAACTTGACACCGTGAAAACTTGGGTCGGAAAGTTTAGGAATAATAACTTCAGTATTGTCAATCGGAATATTACGAGGCGTATATTCTTTTGTGGGCTGATTTGTAAACAGAGGTAAAGTTGTGGGATTAAGTTTCTCTAAAAATGCAATCACGACATCATTAGAAGGTTCAAATCCACAAATATCTGCCACCTTTTCGGATATTAATTTGATAAAAAGACTGTCTCTATCTTTCAGTAGCTTATCCCATGCTTTTGGAATTGCTTCGTCAATCTCTTTGCTCTTGTATTGTTTTTCGTAATCTGCTCTTGCTTTTTGTAATGCAGCGCCGCTTCTTATTTCTTCATAACCTAAGTAACCTTGTAATATTTCAACTACTTCTTTAGCTTCTCTCTCAAGCAAATCAAGTTTATAAAATCTCCGCTCTGTCAAACTACCCCGCTCTGCTGGAAGATAAAAATGCCATTCTTGTCCGTCTGTAAGTATGGCAACAGGAATACCAGTTTTAAAAGCATAGGTCAAAACTTGCTCATCGGTATTCACTGCTTTCCCTAATGCCTTAACTTCTATTATAATAATCGGCTTGTTTTCAGGAAAGCAAAGGGCAAAATCAATCATTTTATTTTCAATGCGATATTGGGGCTTTACTCTCTTTGTATCATAAACATTCCACCCTAATTCATTTAGAACTCTCAACACAACCCCGTTTGATATTTCTGCTTCATTCAGAAATTCTCTCTGTTTAATTGAATTAACGATGTCTTTAATTGAGTTCTCAAAAGTCATTAGTGGTATGAGTTTAGTTTACACTTGCTGCCAACTCAAATATATACGAATATCTGAACATCCCGTAAATTTTCAACCGGAAATATTGTTTTATTAATTATCAATGCGTTAGGTCATTTTCGCGAAGTACCCAGGCAATTTGAAAATGTTCGTAAATACAACTTTCCTATTTTTTTAATAAACCTTCTATATCCTCTAAAGGGCTTAAAATATGCACTAAATCTTTGTTGGTAACGTGTAAATATCGCAGTGTAGTTTTTATATCATTATGGCCAAGCAATTTTTGGATAAATACCACATCTATCCCCTTGTCTAATAAATGGGTTGCGAAGCTGTGTCGCAACATGTGCATATTTCCGTCTTGTTTTATACCTGCTTTCTTTTTTGCCCGGTCCATTACCTGCTGTATACTTCTTTCTGTAAGGTGGCCTTTTGCAAACTGTCCTTCAAATAAAAATTCTTTAGGATGATATTTTTTATAATATTCCCGCAACATAATAAGCATGCCGGGGCTCAGGCTAACAAGCCGGTCTTTTTTGCCCTTCGCTCTTTCAATTAACATCATTCTTCTTTCACCGTCGATATGTTTCACTTTTAACGATACCACTTCATTTACCCTTAAGCCACAGCCATAGGTAAGCATAATTATTGTCTTGTGTTTGAGGTTTATAATTGAATTTATTAAATCTGCTATCTTTTCCTTGCTTATTACTTTTGGTAAAATCAGTGGCTTCTTCGGCCTTGGTATATCCCAAAAGAACTTTTCGCGGCCTAATACCTGCTCGTAATAAAACTTAAGAGCGTTAATCCGGCTGTGCAAAGTGTTTTCAGAAAGCTGCAAGGTTGTATGGCAATATTCCATATAGTCTTTTAATCTCTGAACCGTAAATTCCCCAGCCGACCTGCTACCTATTGTCTGCAAAAACTGGCTAAACTCGTTCGCATATGTTTTTATCGTGGAGGGACTATAACTCTTTAACACCAGTTGCTGCCGAAATTGCTGCAGTGCCTGTTTATTTTCACTACTAATTGCCGCAGGAGGCTTTTGCGCCTTTCGTTCGGTTGCTTTTTTTGACAGTTGTTTTTTTTCACTTGTAACGTTAACGGGTAGTTGTACAACTAACGGGTGTGTGCCTGCCTTTTTCTCCAAAAGATATTCTTTCAATTCCGTTGTCTCAAGGTTGGCAACGCCTTTTAAAACTTTTGCCAGTTGTTCATAACTCTTTTCGGTGCAGGGAACATACCAGCACTTATTTGTCCGGCTCCAGCGGGCTCCCCCTTTCTTTTGAAAATAATAATTGAGGTTTTCTCCCGAGGGCAATTGGCATGTTGCTGAATAGATACCAATAATTTCGGCGCCATTATGTAAAAGCGGTTTAAGTTTTACTGTTTCCATATCTTAATGCCTTATGCGGTATGCCATTTTCCCAAAACCGGGCGCGGTTATCGGAACAATTACCGGTTTCAAATTTTTTTACAACCGCCTTATTTTCTAAAGTTCTTCAGGAATTCATCCAGGTCATCCTGGTGCACTCTTTCCTTATTACCAATTTTGCTGGTTTTTAATCCATACAACTTCTTATACTCTGAGAAGGTAGTACGGCCCACGTCAAGAAATTTCATGGCCTGCTTTTTCGTAAGCCATTTGTTTAACGGGTTTAAGGCATCATTGTGTTCGGGCAAGTTATTTTGTCCGGGCATATATGTTGTCGTTTTTGGTTCAAAAAAATTTGGGTGGTTTTTCTTTTGAATTACAACTGCGCTTCATTGTTAGAAAATAAATTTATATAAGATTTTTTATGTCACCAAATTGTCAGCGACTTTTTTATAAAAAAAGTATGATGCATGCGATGGATATTTTATAAGGTGGGTACTATATATATATAGTCACCGGCTATTTTTAACGGCAAAGGCTAATCGAAAAAACTGATCCCCGGTTTCTCAAAAATAATTTGATCGTTTTTTACAGCTTTGCTTTCCCTGTCCATAACAATGGCCGTCCTTGTGAATGGTTTGCTTTTTTAATCAACAAAGATGATCGTCCTTGTGAATGGTTTGCTTTTTTAATCAACAAAGATGGTCGTCTTTGTGAATGGTTTGCTTTTTTAATCAACAAAGATGGTCGTCTTTGTGAATGGTTTGCTTTTTTAATCAATAAAGATGGTCGTCTTTGTGAATGGTTTGCTTTTTTAATCAACAAAGATGGTCGTCTTTGTGAATGATTTGCTTTTTTAGTTAACAAGGATGATTGCATTGCTAAAAAAATATTTGTTCAAAAAAGGAAGTTTTCTACCGGAAAGTGCCGTAATCGGAGGTTTTTGAAATTGCGTAAAATAATTTATTCACGGGTAAGTTATAATAGCAACCACAATTTGTGGCAATTTTAAAAACCCTTAATCATGCGAATCCCAAAAATTAATCTCAGTTATTCAGGCTATCCTGATGCGGACCTGTTAAAAAAGTCTAACCATATTTTAAGTTCCGTTGGCGGTAACCCCGATGTGTTTGTTTCTCCTTTACCCTGGCTTTCCAATTTAGGCGATGCTACCGAAACTTACGCAACAGACCTTACGGCTGCTGCCGATCTTGGCCGGGTAAAGGTTTCTAATAAAAACCAAAGCCGCAAAGCAGTAATTGATGCGCTTGTGCAATTGGGCAGGTATGTAACGTTAATAGCAGCCGGTGATGAAAACATCCTGATATTAAGTGGTTACACACTTGCAAAAGAACCTCAGCCCCGCCACCTGGACAACCCCGGAAATGTAACGCTCAGCAATGGTAATACCTCCGGCACATTAGTAAGCCTGGTTAAGAGAGGCAATGCTAACAGTTACGTACACGAAATTACAGACACATTGCCCACTGAAAGCACCGTTTGGGAAAAGTTTGCAAGTGGTAACTGCCAGTTTACATTTACCAATCTTATACCGGGTAAGCAATATTGGGTAAGGGTTGCTGCTATAGGTTATCGCAACCAGGTTGCTTACAGCCCTGTTGCTACACAGTTTGTGCAATAGAGAGATTACAAATATTTTTTTACAAGGCTATCGTATAGGGGTGTACGTTAGCCTTTTTGTTTTTGTTGCTGCGTGGCTTCTTGCTCCTCCAAAATAAAATCATTACAAAATAAAAAGACGCTATCGATATCTTCCCAAATGAAATAGTCCACAAACCTTTATTTCAACGAACCCTAATTTCATCCCGGTTAATAACTGCCCTTTAACCATACAATACCTTTGATCTATACGATGTAGTTTATTTTTTTAGCGCTCCCCATTTTTTCCCTGCCTGAACTTTTTTTGTTATTTTACATTTTGCAACGATTGAAAAGTAATATTAAAAATATTTTTTCCGGCAAAAAGAAAACCATTGTAGTCATCGCTATTTTGGTGATAAGCATGGTAGCCTACAATGGATTTGCTGACACTGCTTTCATCGGGAGCAGCATGGTTCAGGTATGTTTTGGGTTTGGAGACTTTTGGGCCGACTGCATCCTTTAGCCGTTCATTTTCCTGTGTGCCTTATTTTAGTTGCTGCCATATTGGAACTTTTTACTCTCAAAAATTTTTCGTCTCCCCTGCGGCCCGGTATAAACGTATTGGTTGCATTGGGTGCAATAACTGCAGCTGTTTCGGTAGTATTCGGATTGCTGATTTCCCGGGATGGCGATTATGGCAAGGATCTTATTGACTTACACAAATGGTCGGGCATTGCTACAACAGCGCTGGCTGCGCTTGCATGGTTAGTGCTGGATAGAATTAAGGAAAACAAACAGGCAAGCCTGGTAAAATTATACCGGGGCGTTTTGTTTTTTAGTGCGATTGGCGTGTCGGTGGCAGGGCACTTTGGAGCTTCTCTAACACATGGCAAAGATTACCTGACCGCTGCCATTCCGTGGAGTGCAGATTATAACGGGCCGAGGGCAAGCAATTTTAATTTGGCTTCATTTAAAAATGATACTGCCCGGTTAACAAAGAAGCAAATAGGGGAATTGAATGTAGAAGTACGGGCGATATTGGCCCATAATTGTTATAAATGCCATGGCTCAGAAAAGATGAAAGGCGACTTACGGCTGGACAGGAAAGACATGATTTTTAAGGGAGGTAAGGACGGTCCTGTTGTTGTGCCGGGCAATCCTGACGAAAGTGAAATATATCACCGTATTACGCTGCCGTCCGATGATAAAGATGCCATGCCTTCCAAAGGGAAAAAAATTACCTGATGGTGATATCGCCATCTTAAAGTTTTGGATACAGAAGGGCGCACCCTGGCCTGACGTAGTTGAAAAAAGCCTTTACAGGGTTGCAGCACTGGAGCCAAGAAATCCGCCATTGCCGCAGGCTCCGGGCAATCTTACTAATCCCATAGACAAGTGGGTGAACCAGTATTTTGCAAAAAATAAAATTGCATGGCCAAAAGTTGTTGACGATAAAACTTTTTTGAGAAGAGTTACGATGGACATTATTGGCTTGCTGCCCAGCCCTCAAGAACTTGAAAATTTTACCAGGGACAACCGGCCGGATAAACGGGCGTTATGGATCAGGCAACTCTTAAACCGCGACGATGATTATGCGACGCACTGGCTTACTTTCTGGAACGACGCTCTTCGAAATGATTATACCGGAACAGGATACATCACTAACGGTCGATACAGCATAAGTGACTGGCTCTATAAATCCATACGGTCAAACAAACCTTACACTGAGTTTGTGAAAGAACTGGTGAGCCCCAATGATTCATCCAAAGGATTTGTTGAAGGCATTAAATGGCGTGGCGTGGTGAATGCAAGCCAGGCTACAGAATTGCAGGCCGCACAGAATGTATCACAGGTTTTTTTCGGGTTAAACTTAAAATGCACTTCGTGCCATAACAGTTTTATAAGTGACTGGAAACTGGATGATGCTTATGCCTTTGCCAATATTTTTGCCGATAGCTCTCTTGAAATAAACCGGTGCGATAAGCCCACCGGTAAATTTACCAATGCAAGAATGCTTTGGAAGCAATTGGGAACTATTGACAGCGCTGCTCCCCGCAAAGTAAAAATGGCGGAACTGGCAGAGAATATTACAAAACCGCAGGATGGCCGTTTATACCGTACACTCGTAAACAGGATATGGGCACAACTGATGGGCCGCGGGCTTGTTGAACCGGTTGACCTTATGGACAACGAGCCCTGGAACCAGGATCTGCTGGACTGGACAGCTTATAATTTTCAGCAAAACGGAGCGAACATTAAAGAGTTGATATACCTCATTACCACTTCCAATACTTACCAATTGCCTTCGGTTGGCTTTAAGGAGCCCGCTCAAATTATAGCGACAGATTATAAATTTACCGGTATCCTGAGAAAACGTATGTCTGCAGAAGAATTTTCAGATGCAGTGGGAACCATTATCGGCCCCCTTTTTCCCGATTCGCTGGAAGCGTACCACCCGGAAGGACAGCCGGGTTACGATCCATCAAGTCATCCTTTTCGTACGTGCGTCACTGGTAGTTAATAATACTTTCCTCACGGCGTTGGGCAGACCAAACAGGGAGACGGTAGCCACCAGCCGGGAGTCGCAGGCAAACTTGTTGCAGGCGCTGGAACTAACTAACGGCGACCGGTTTAATTCAGCCCTTAGGAATGGTGCGGAAAACTGGAAACAAAAATATAAGACCAGTGATGTTATCATTAAAGAACTTTACAGGCGGGCGCTTAACAGGGAAGTGCAACCCAAAGAATATGAAGCGGCCAAAAAAGTGTTAGGGGGTACTCCCGATGCAAACTCCATACAGGATTTGTTTTGGGCTGTGATGCTGCTTCCTGAATTTCAAATTATTTATTAGGGCGAAACCTTATATAATTATTAAATATGAATAGCCAATGGGATAGAAGGAAATTTTTAAAAACAACGAGTAGTGCCACCATGGCTGCGTTGGCTGCGGGTGTTCCTATGGCCAGTTTTTTAGCCTCCTGCAACAGGAAAAAAATAGAGGCCAAGGCTGATACTGTTATCTTACTTTGGATGGCCGGGGGAATGGCGCATACGGATACATTCGATCCAAAGAGATATACGCCATACACGAAAGGAATGGAAGCGAATAGTGTGTTGAGCACCTTTAAGCCGGTGCCGACCTGTTTGGATGGTGTTTTCTTTTCAGAAGGACTGGAAGCTATCGGCAACGTGATGAATAAGGGAACCGTTATCCGCTCGTATGTTGCGGCTGATATGGGATTCATTTTACATTCGCGGCATCAATATCATTGGCACACCTGCTACAAACCGCCTCAATCGGTCTCGGCTCCGCATATCGGTGCATGGATTTCAAAAGAGCTGGGGCCAAAGAACCCCGTTATACCAGCTTTTATTGATATCGGGCAACGGTTTACGTTAGGAGAAGGGGAAGAATTAAAAGCCTTCCATACGGCAGGATTTTTGGGAAATGAATACGGCCCTTTCCTGGTGCCAGATCCCTCCTCCGGATTGGAAACAGTTAAACCTCCTGTAGGCATGTCTTCGATGAGGTTTGAAAGAAGAAATCAACTGTATAACGACCTCATGAATAAAAGTGCCGTAGGTGAGTTTGGCAGCGACTACCAGAAAGAATCGTTGCGAAGATCCATGGAACAGGCCTATATGCTTTTAAGATCTCCCGAGGCTGCGGCTTTTGATATTAGCAAAGAACCAAAAGAAAGTTATGACATTTACAACACAGGTAAAGTTTGGCCTGGGTTGCCTGATGGCCCGCCGCCTAACGGAGAAGGGTGCACGATTTATTAGCGTTACTACCGAATATGAACCATTTAAAAACTGGGATACCCACGATAACGGCTATACGAGAATGATTGATATGAAGAAACAGATCAACGGCCCTGTAGCCCAGTTAATAAAAGACCTGGACCGTACCGGCCACCTTGACCGTACATTAGTAATATTGGCCAGTGAATTCAGCAGGGATATGATGGTAGAAGGACGACCCGGCCTCAAAGTGAAGGAACAGGTAAATCAGCCCGATATTATTAACGACATAAAATATTACGGAATGCATCGCCACTTTACTGACGGCGTTTCTATGTTAATGTTCGGTGGAGGAATTAAAAAAGGAAATGTATATGGTAAAACGGCTGATGAACGCCCCTGCAAAACAATTGAAAAACCCATCGTAATAGACCAGGTACACCAAACGATTTATCATGCATTAGGCATTGCCGAAGATTGCCATTATGTGGTTGAAAAGAGGCCATTCTATACCACGCCCGATGGCCTGGGTAAAGCGGAGATGGAACTGTTCGCTTAGTTTCAACGAACCCTAATTTCATCCCGGTTAATAACCCATGGATGATTTAAAAGTTCAGTACTATTATAATTTGAATGGGATTCTTCACAGATAGCATAGGCATAGTTCCAGTTCATCCACCAAACTATTTCAGGGTAATACTTTTGTATGCCTCGTATCAGTTTAAGGTTATCTGCCGGGGCTTGATCACCCGCATTGGTTTGGTCGGCACCTCTTCGTGGCCCCCACTGGCTAATGGCCATGGGCTTTCCAAACTTTTTTAACTGCTGGTAATTTTGTATGCTTGATGAATCTATTTCTTTATCATAATCAACAAATAGAGAAAATCCAATTATATCTACATATTTATCGCCGGGGTAATATGGTAAGGCTAAATTATCGGTGCAGGAAGGTTCATAAATAAATAGTAAGTTGTCGAGGCCTTTTTTATTTATCAAATAATCATGTACGCTTCGGTAAAGTGCAATAAAATCAATTGGGTCTCTGCCGCCCCACCAGAACCAATTGGCAGTAGCTTCAGCAAACGGATTCAAAAAAACTACTACTCCTTTTTTTTGCAGTTCCTGCAAGCCGGTGGCCACTTTATCCAGCTCGTTATAAAAATATTTATTATAACTATGGCCCGGGTTTAAAACCAATTTAATATCGCATACGCTACCACCGTTAGATGAAGTTGGGTTGGCAGGATTGGTCATTATTAAATACAACTGGCAAAAGCCACCCTGCTTCCAATATTCTTCAAATAATTGATTGGGCTTTTCGTAATTAACTTCCTGCCCATTATGGTATTCTGCACCAATCAGCCCAACCCACTTGCCCGTTTTTTGATGGATGATATTTAAGTAATTCTCTTTATCGTTCAAGGGCTTCACTGCCGAACCCCAACTTTCAAACTGGCCGGAGATAACTCTCCCTAAATTATTCGCCGGAAGTTTTGACAAGTAATTTAAAATTGCTTTTTTGTCACGGTTTTGAGCAGCAGGTTGATTGCACTGCGAACATAAAATAGTAAACAAAATAAATGCTGCTGCTTTGCCGGTATTCCAAAATGCGTTCAAAATTGTTGTTAGGTTTTATTTATCAAAATTGTAAAAATAAAATGATTTACTCAATCTGTTTGCGGGTGCTTTTTTGAAGACCAAGATGCAAATGAATAAGGCTGCATCGGCTACAAACCCACCATCAAATGAGTCAGCACTTCGCCCGCACGTAATTCTTTTTTCTCCATGCTCCCATCCGGGCCTGCGGTAAAAAGAAAAGCTTCCGGCTTGCCAAGTAACCTTAGTTCCCCATTCAGCCATTGCACTGCGCTGCCTTCTGGGAGTGCCAGCACCGGTACTGTGGAATGAAGCTGCACAAATTCGTGCAGGCGCTGGTCTCGGGTTTCGCCACGGTGGCCAGGCGGCAATACATTGGTATAATGAGGATTTATTTGAAAGGGAAACAACCCGAGCGCCTCAAAACTTTCTGGCTCTATTACGGGCATATCATTAGTAGTGAAAAGGCCCGGCGACAACATGTTAGACCCCGCACTCCATCCGATATAAGGAGCTCCGTTGCGCACCTTGTCGCGGATAAGTTGAAGTAGGTGAAGGGCCTGCAGGTCGTGTAACAATTTAAAAGTGTTGCCACCGCCAATTATAATGGCATCAGCTTTCTCGATGGTTTCAGCGGCAGTTTCCGGCAGCACAGTAATTACCTGGTGAGGCAGGGATTGCAGCGCTTCGCGAACAGTAGCAGCGTAGGTTTCATAATCATTGTTTACTGCGGCAAAAGCAATGAAGGCAATTTGTAATGTACGATGATCCACTAAGTTGTTTATATGCGGGAGGGCTTCGGTAAGATAACCGCTATCGCCAACGCGGCTACTGCTTAACGCCAGTATTTTCTGCTGATTCATTAATTTGTGTTTACATGTTGCTTAAAGATGGCGACTTACCAAACGGCCGATAAAGTTATATAATATGAATGCAATACGAAGTTGGCATATATATGCTTCGACACTTTTGTAATTCATTCTTTTATCAACCCGGCGAAAAAGTCTGTTAATTTGCGGCCTTATAAATCATTCAATCAGTTTATTCGCAATTGCGCCAATTCTATTTAAAATAACTGAAGTATCTGTACATTTTTTTAACTTCATGTTCCTGGCTTGGGTATTGGTTAATCGCCAGGTGGTAATTAATACTAAACAATACACAAAACTAAAAACACATGAAAAGGCAAAGATCAACTTCCACTTCCAGAAGGGATGCTATCAAAACAATTGCGCTCGCAAGCGCAGGTCTGCTGTTCTCACCATATAGCCTACTATCAGCAACCCGCAGCAAGAAAGACAGACTTGGAGTAGCGCTGGTTGGTTTGGGTTATTACAGCACGGACCTGCTTGCTCCGGCTCTGCAGCAAACAAAGGAGTGTTATCTTGCCGGCATAGTTACCGGTACTCCCTCTAAAGCCGAAGCCTGGAAGAAGAAGTATAACATTCCCGATAAAAATATTTACAACTACCAGACTTTTGACCAAATAGCAAATAATGATGATATAGATGTAATCTATGTAGTGCTTCCACCTTCTATGCACAAGGAATATGTAATACGGGCTGCGAATGCCGGCAAACATGTTTGGTGTGAAAAGCCGATGGCAATAACTGCCGCTGAATGCCAGGCAATGATTGATGCCTGCAACAGCAATAAGAAAAAACTGGCAATAGGTTACCGGCTTCACCATGACCCTAACACCCGGGAGTACACGAACATCATTAACAGAAAATTACTTGGCAATGTAAAGAAAGCAAGTTGCGGCGCAGGATATGTAGAAAACCGTACCAATCACTGGAAGCAAAATAAGGCGATGGGCGGAGGAGTGCTTTACGATATGGGTGTATATGCCATACAGGGAGCACGCCTCGGAACGGGCATGGAGCCGGTAGCTATTGTTTCTGCACAAACATCTACCACCCGACCTGAGATTTACAAAAACGGCCTTGATGAAACCACAGTGGCAACTTTGGAATTTCCCGGTGGTGTAATCGCGGATATTAAAACCAGTTTTGGTGAAGACATCAATTACCTCGATGTGTATTGCGACAAAGGCGATATCCATGTATCTCCTTACCAGGCTTATGCCGGTGTAAGGGCCGTTAGTCCCTTAGGCGAAATAAATCATCCCTACAATATACCGTGGCAGCAGGCCAAACAAATGGATGATGATTCCATATCCATTAAGCAGAATAAACCTATGCTCGTACCCGGTGAAGAAGGGCTTCGCGACATAAGAATTGTGGAAGCCATTTATAAATCGGCGGGCACGGGGCAACGGGTGATGATGTCGTGAAAGCAACCATGAAGCCTAATCTATATTTTGTACTATTATACTGCAAAAAAAAGGCCCCATGATTCCTTTATTTGATGATGATTCCGACAGGAGAACTTTCCCTATTGTCAATTATCTTTTGATTGCCATCAACATTTATGTGTTTATAGTTTACCAGGCGTTTGGGCACAATTTGGCTTTTACTTATAGCTATGCCACAGTGCCCGGCGAAATATTAACCGGCCATGATTTAGTTACCGCATCGACTTATGGTTACGATATTGCGACAGGCCAGAATGTAGTATCACCCGGACTTGGCGTTACGCCCATCCCGGTTTGGCTCACCTTAATTACCTCTATGTTCCTGCATGGAGGCCTTGCTCATCTTGCCGGAAACATGTTATACCTCTGGATATTTGGCGACAACCTGGAAGATAAGATGGGACACATCGGCTATTTTTTCTTTTACCTTTTGTGTGGCGTTATAGCATCGTTAACTCATGTTTTTTCCAGTTTTCTTTTTGGCGAAAATCTTCTTACGCCAAGTATCGGCGCATCTGGTGCTATCTCGGCGGTAATGGGTGGTTACCTGTTGCTTTTTCCAACAAGGAGAGTGACCGTATTGTTGCTCATATTTTTCGTAGATGTGCCGGCATTTATTGTTCTTGGTTTATGGATACTACTCCAGGTGGCCAGCGGCACCGGCTATCTTGGCGGCAGCGAAGTGACCGGCATTGCTTATGCAGCACATATCGGCGGTTTCTTTGCCGGAATGCTTTTGGTGAAAAAATTTATTCCTCAACGAAGGTCGTGATGCTGCCGTCTTCAGAACAAAAAAACCTCGTGTAACCGACACCGGTATAAAAAGAAAAAGGTATAACTCTTTTATGTTGTAAACCTCGAAGGCAAAGAACCGTGTAACGAGAATCACATTATTCAAGGATATCTTTCAAGGCCTTATTTAATTCAGGGTATTGAAATACAAAACCTGCATCCAATAATTTTTTAGGAATAACCCAACGACTTTTTAATATCAGTTCTGTTTCGGTATTGATGAAGTAAGCACCTGCCTTAAGAAGAAGTTTTGGCGATGGTAAATAAATCGAAGGATTCAAAATGCTACGCATATTTTTCATAAAAATTTTGTTGGCTACAGGGTTTGGTGCGGCAGCATTATATATGCCGTGCAAATCTTTATTAGTCATCACAAATTGAATAATTCTATAAAGATCTTCAATATGAATCCAACTAAACATTTGTTTTCCATTTCCCTGGCGGCCGCCTAAGCCATACTTGACAAGATTGACAAAAGGAGTCATAACACCGCCACCTTTTCCCAAGGTAATCGCAATTCGTAGTGCGACCTTCCTTGTGTCACTTGAAGGTTTTCCAAAGAACGCTCCCTCCCATGCTTTGGCTACTTCTACTGAAAAACCGGAACCTATTTCGCCATTGGTTTCATCCATTGGTTTATCTTCAGAATGCCGGTAAATAGTTGCTGTGCTTGAGTTGATCCAAAGCGTTGGCGGAAATTTGCATTTGTCAATTAGCGATTGCAGTTTTTGTGTTGTCTCGACGCGGGAGCGGAGGATAAGCGATTTATTCTTTTCATTATAACGGCAATCAACACTCTTGCCCGCGAGGTTTATCAATGCTTCCGCATGTTCCAATGCATTTATCAAACCTTGTTCGTTATTCCAATTAAGTTGATTGGCATCTCTTGAAATAATTAAAACCTCGCAGCCTTGTTCAATAAATCTTTTCCTTAAGTACCTACCAACAAACCCTGTTCCTCCCGCAATTACTATTTTCTTTTGCATCATTCAGTTGTTGAAAGTTTCAAATCGGAAGCGTTGGGCAATTTTGCTTCGTTTCTCTTTTGCCTTGAAACATTTTTACCCCGGAAGAATAAGTACATATTTACAAAAAGCATTACACCAAGGTAAATACTAAAACCGCCAACTTTCCTGCTTAATATTTCAATAGTTGATTGCGTAGTATTTGCCAATTCGGTAATTTTTAAAATGAATAATGCAAAGCCAAGATTCAAAAGATAAAACCCGATTTTAAAAAGAGTATTGGTGGCAGTCGCAATTTCCTGCCGGCCGTTAAATATGTCCCGCATGTAAACAATGCTGTTTTTAAAAAGATTCTTGGTTACATAATAAGTAAGTAAAATCACAATGGGTAAATAAATGCTATAAGCAACTACAGTTAAATCTTTCATGGTTGATAATTTTTTATTGTTATTGATTGATTATTTTTTTTAGAAAGAAAATAAATAAGGTAAATATTGAAGTAATGGGTGATTGCCAAAATTGTTACCAGTATCCCGGTTTTCATAGAAATGGAAGCAATCATGGATTCGATACTGGTAACTTTTTCCCAAAAACTAAATTGCGCCACAGCATAACCAATGTTGAATAAATAATAAGCTATTAGTAAGATATTATTAGTCGTATCTGTCATAGATTCATCCTGATGAAACAGTCGCAGAATAAATATTCTTCCGTTGCGGTGAAATAGTTTTCCGACCCAATAAATAATATATACTGTAATACATCCGTAAATGAAATATGAAAATATATTGTAGTTCATCACATAACTATTTTCAGCAATTTTATTAAGAGTTCACCCCGGTTAGAACTGAAAATTTTATCCGCAAGGCTGCTCAGTTGTTCTGTGAAAGCATGGATATCATCAACGGTTTTATAAAACTCTTTTCCATCAGCGCTTTTATCTTTCTTCCTTTCTTCTTTCAATTCGTTTAACACGTTCATTACCGGTTCAATTTCTTTTTGCTTGCGCATCATCGCAATTTTTACTGCCCATTTCCAGATATCCTTTTCAGCGACGAAATACTCCTTCCTATCCCCTGCAACAACTTTTTTGTAAATAATTCCGTAGTCCATCAACTGGCGCAGGCTCATGTTGGCATTTCCACGTGAGATAGTCAACGCCTCCATAATTTCATCGGTTGAAACGGACTCAGTCGAAACCAACAAAAAAGCGTGTACCTGCGCTACCGATTTATTAATACCCCATTCGCTGCCGAGCGAACCCCATGTGTCAATAAACTTTTGTTTTGAAGTTTGTAATTCCATTTAAATAAATTTTCACAACAAAGATAATAATCATTTCTGAACTTTCAATTATTTCCGAAAGTTTAATAAAAACGTTTTCATTTCTGAATTAACCTTTAGCTTTTGAAGGCCGATAAAAACAATGACCGTTCCCGCAATATAAAAATGCGTAATGTTCCTTGTCAAATTCAACGGACGACAAAATATTTTGAATACCCTCATTAAGTCATTATTTTTGGCACACATCAATTACGATTTTTACCCAGCAATTCTGATATGAAGATCCCAATAAGCAAATACTGGAAATACCTGGAAAATATTGCTTTCATAATATTGGGAGCCATCATACTCTATGGACTTGTGGAAGGCTTTTCGACTTCCGTATGGAAAAGCCTTACGGGTAAAGGTTATGTTGATGACCTGGTTACACCCATCACAACAAAGGAATATTATAAAAGTGTTCTTGCGTTGCTATCGATAGCTACTACTTTTTTTATATTGGTTGAACTGGCAAGACTCATTATTAGAGAATATCGCAAGCTTAACCGTGAATCCAAAGCAGGCAACGATGCCACGATATATAACGGTAAGTATAAATTTATGTACGTATGGAAACAAGTAACGCGTCGTTATAAATCAAATTTTCTCTCCAGGATTTTCAATGAGTACCTGTCAAAAGCAATAGTCATCTTCGTGTATGCCCTGTGGATGCCCTACTTTGAAAAGTTTGCATTCTTTAAGATCAGTAATCAATGGTACTGGTGGATTTATGCGTATTTTATCTGGGAGTTATCTTATTGGGTATGGCATTACACCGCTCACCGGATCCGGATTTTATGGTGCCTGCATTCACCGCATCATGCACCTTCCGAAATGAATCTCACTGTTGCCTGGGTACATTTTTTTGCTGAAGGATACTATACTGCTATTATACAAGTTCCTATTCTTATGATGTTGGGCGTAAAACCGGCCATGGTGCTGATTATACTCGTGATAGATGGTACCTGGGGAACTTTCATCCATACGGGGGAACGTTCTTTTAAGAATGGCAGGTTCGGCATATTACAACACTTTGTTATTACTCCTTCACATCACAGGGTGCATCATGCCAAAAATCCTTTATACATCGACACCAATTTTTGTGTTTTGATTCCCTTCTGGGATTGGCTTTTTGGAACACTACAGCCGGAAAGAAAAGAAGTTGAAATAGAATACGGGATTACCCGTGAAATGGATGTAACCGATTTTATCGATTTCTATTTTGGAGAATGTATTCTTTTAATAAAGGACGTAAAAAATGCAAAAGGTATTAAAAATAAAATCCTGTATCTATTTATGCCGCCCGGCTGGAGTCCTGAAAGCAAACAAAAAACGGCGGCGGTTGTACGCAGCGAATACTTAAAAGAACACCAGGAACTGGGACTGACAAGCCGCAGGTTTTTAGGTTTTGGAAACCCTGTAAAAATTATTTCCGCCCGTCTATTTACTAAATGACCCTTAGCGCCACTAAACCAAAAAACATGAAACAACCGGTTCTGTTTATTGCAACACTTTGTCTGTTGGCAAGCTGTTCGCAAACCAATAATTCCGATAAAGAATTGGCACAGGCAATCCCTAACGATTCATCTCTTACGATTGTAGATAGCATGGGGCGAGCCTTGCTGCAAACAGGATTTAATGCGGGAAGCGGCTATTCACAGGTGTGGGCACGAGATATGAATACTTTTGTGGAAACAGCGTTGCAGGAAGTGAATCCACAGGAAATACGCGGAGCCATTTTAGTATTTTTTGCCCTGCAGCAACCCAACAACGAAATGATTGACGGCTATGTTTTAAACAAAGATTTTAACTGGGACGATCCGAATCAATACCGCTCTGAAGCTGACACAACACACGTCGGGTTCAAAAATACGGTGGAGACTGACCAGGAAACGTCGCTGATACAAACCGTTGCAAAGTATATAAAGACAACAGGTGACACATCCATTCTTTCAGAAAAAATTGCGGGAAAAACTGTGTTGGAACGTATGGCTATGATGGTGGATTATTTAATGAAAGAACGTTACAGCAAAAAATACGGATTGCTTTGGGGAGCCATGACCGCCGATTGGGGAGATGTGCAACCGAATACGGACAATGTAGTTGATATCGATTCGACCACTACTCCTGCCATTGATATTTATGATAACGCGATGTTTATGATTGCCCTCAATGATCTTGCGGGGATGACCAAAGACACTTCAGCAGCACAACATTGGAAAGAACTGCACCGTCACATTGCTGACAATGCACGAAAATATTTATGGGATGCAAAGGATCAAAAATTCATCCCACATATTTACCTGGATAAATCACCGATACCCGCAGGCTTTGATGAGTCCAAAGTATTTTATCATGGCGGCACTGCTGTAGCCATTGAGGCTGGCTTATTGACTAAAGAAGAAATTGAATCGTCCAACAAACACATGCTTGAAGATGTTCGCCGGTCGGGAGCTCCATCGATCGGACTAACGTTGTACCCGGTTTATCCTGATAATTTTTTTCACGGTGGAATGGCGAAACCATACGTTTATCAAAACGGCGGCGACTGGACATGGTTTGGTGCACGGATGATTCAGCAACTCATTGCTAATGGATTCGTGAAAGAAGCTTATGCGGAAATGCGCCCGATGATCGACCGTGTAATAAAGAACAAAGGGTTTTACGAATGGTATGACGTGAATGGAAACCCGGAAGGTTCTGCCAATTTCAAAGGTTCGGCGGGAACGTTGTGTAAGGCGATTCAAATGTTGCAACTTTGGGCGAAGAATAATAAGTAACCATTCCTGTAAGGGTCTCACGTTCTGTGCCTCCACATTTACTGTCCCACAAAAGTCGCCCTGGCGACTACCGTCTTACTTTACAGCATGTACACCATGGGAAAAGCTGGCGATGATGCTGATAACAGCCATAGTTTAATGAAATGAATAACTCTCTAACGAGTGCCATTATCCAACTCCGGCTTTTTCGGAGCATTCGCTACCAGCCATCCTGTTGCATACATCCAATCGGTCATGCGTTTTAGTTTCGGGTAGTCGATACGGTTAGGTTCATCTTTTGGTGTATGATAATCCCGGTGTAAAAGCGTGCTGAAGTATATGGAAGGAATTCCCAGGAGTGCATAAAACACGTGATCGCTTCGATAATACCAAAACTCGGGATGCTTTGCACTGTCCCATGAAGTATCAATCTTAAAATGACCTGCCATTTGATTTGCGTTGAAAGCTGCTTCGGCTAATTCTTTAGAATTCCTGTGTGGCGTTGTAACGCCTAATAAGGCAGCGGAGTCAGGATTATTGCGACCAATCATATCTCCATTAATTACCGTTATAATATCTTCTTTCTTTACTGTTGGATGTGCTGAATACCATCTTGATCCAATCAATCCCCTTTCTTCGGCCCCATGCCATACGAACAATATTGAGCGCTTAGCAAGATGCTTTGCGAAAGCCCGGCCGATTGCCAGCAGGGCAACACACACAGAACCATTATCGTCTGCACCATTCCAGATAGAATCCCCTGCTATCGGCTTTCCCACACCCTCATGATCATGATGGCCGCTGTATAGCAGATATTCGTTTTTCAAATTGATATCTGTGCCCGGAACTTTGGCAACTACATTAACTGAGGGAAACGTAAAATGATCGGATCTTATGCTGGCTTTTATAAAAGAATTCGGTTCCTGTAAATCCGCCGCTTCATTGGCATGCACCAGGATAATGGGTAACCCTAAATTCAGCGTGTAC
Source organism: uncultured Chitinophagaceae bacterium (assembly GCA_963792025.1). Classification (GTDB taxonomy): domain Bacteria; phylum Bacteroidota; class Bacteroidia; order Chitinophagales; family Chitinophagaceae; genus Ginsengibacter. The sequence goes on from CAWBUS010000005.1 coordinate 23,615, forward strand.
TGGTGATCGTTATTTATTTCGTAAGAACCGGTTTCGAAATCCACTTCGTGTTCCATTGATTCCAATGCTGCATCTGTGATGCTGTCTGCGACGAGGATCGCTGCTTTGACTCCTTGCTTTTTCAACATGCCGGCTTGCCGTTCCAATGCCGCATAAACATATCGAACTCCCCATAAACTCATCCAGGAGGGCGGCATAGACGCAGGTGGCAAAATTTTCATAGCCACAACACTTCCGTTAATTCCCGCTTTTACCGTGTCGGCAATAGATGACAGCCACATGATATTGTTATCGAAGGTCACATCAATGGGTTCAGTGATCCATGCATCTTTCCACAGAACAAGATTTTTATTATTGATTTGTATGTTGCTTTTATCGTCCACAACAGCTCGTTGAATTGGAAAGAACTGAAAGTAAGTACCATTATCCCCCGCTGGCTGTAACCCGGCTTTTCGTGCCTGTTGTGCAACCCACGCAGCGCCATTCAGTTCATCTAAAGTGCAGGCCCTTCTTCCCCGAAAAATATTGCTGGCAAGTTTATACAAATCGTCATGTAGATCCTGCTGGCGAATGGCAGTGAATGCAGGGGGAAGATTATCGTTTCCATTTTTGGAAGAAGGTTGTCCTTTCAATTGTATGCCAACAAAAAGCAATAACGGTAACGTCCATTTTTTCATATACTGAATTATTTTTTGAATACGTAACAAAGGTGTCACAGTAAGAAAATATTTTCCAATACACACAGGTTAATAGCGCCCGCCTTCCCTAACTCAATCTTTTAACTTTTATGTTCCTGAAATAGATAGGGGCGCCGGCATGTTTTCCCTGGAAGCCGATATGGCCGTGCAACGGCAAAGTTGCCATAGGATTCCTTAGCCATGAAGGTATCTCAGAACCATCAGGGTTGGTTTTTGCAGAAGTAAAAAGACTCATGTCGCAGGTGTTCACCAATGTACCATTTAGTACTACCCATATTTTTCTTCCTCGGCAGGTAATGGTAAAATGATTCCATTCGCCTGCTTTATATAATGTTTTATTGGTAGCAGCCTGGTGACCGAAAATGGCGGCGCATTGCCATGTTGGCGAAACGCTACTCCATTCTTTTGAATAATCATCGGCGATTTGTATTTCCACTGAATGGGGAATCCAATCTTTCATATCCGTTGCATGCACTACTACGCCACTGTTAGTGCCATCGGCATTCATAAAATCAAGGTCCAAAACAAAATCATCATATTCATCTTTACTCCAAAGGGCTTCATCCTTGGTGGCGGTAAAAATGCCGCCGGAGTCGCTCCAGACACCGGCCGCGAACAAGGCGTTGGTAAGCCCTCTATTAAACATAGTTTCCCAACCGTTGCCTGATGTATCAGGATGAATATATGCAGTATCCTGCGCAAAGGAAGGGCAGGCAAACGTACAGGCTATTACTATTGCAAAAAGCTTAACGATTTTCATAAAACAAAAGATTATAGCTGATTTTTTATTAAAGGTTTTTATATAATGATGTTCAAATGTAGCTGTAATTATTAAAAGAAATTGTTTACTGTACAGTCAAACGTAAAAATAAATCGAATTCACCACGAAAAAGCTGTTGGCAGAAAGGAACTTCTTGGGCTACTCATTAACGTTAGTAACCAGTTGTTCCGCTTCGGTATGGATAACCGCTGCCCGGCTGTTTATTTGCATTTAGCAGAAAAATTGTAACCATTTAAAAAAACTTTTTTCTTTTACAAATGGACTCCGGAGGGAAACCCCAAAACAACGAAAATTTCCGATAATGTTTGCAACCGAAAAGCATTTAATGCAACGGTAAAATGAATGTATACCTAATTATAACGATGACGGGTAAACGAATTTATTGCCATCCATACCGTTGCAGGTAATCTCTGAGAAGAGGATCATCAACGGACATAACCGGAATCCATTCGCCCAACTGTTCCCGCTTCCACCAAAGGCCTTTAGGGTTGCCAGTTTTGGCAAAAGTATAGCGATATAAAACTGCACGGATAAATTTCGGAGGCTTGCCTGGAAATGGATTATTTGCAAATAAGCTTAATGCGCCTTTATCGTTGTGCAAAAGCTTCCAAACAAGATTTAATGTCCATGGATAATCACCAGGAGCGGCCATTGCGGCGAACCACATTTGCCAATCCAGATGCAATTGATAAGGTGCTATTTGCGGTGGGCGTTTATTAAGTTCTACGGGTAACGCTTTGTATAGATATGGTTTCCATTGTGCCTTATTATTTGTGGTGTCATCGGCTGTTCCTTCAAATACTACGTTTAGGCGTTCCTGTCCGACGGTCCCAAATGCGCCATAGGTATTCACGAGTTCAAGCGGATCGAACGAGCCGTTCATGATCTGCCCCGGGGACAACAAATTGAATGCAGGTTGAATGCTTAGCAACCCTATAACAATTGTTACTACCCATGCAGTAATGCGCATTGGTTTCGACGGCCTGGCATTATCAGCCGCGGCTTGTGCCATGCGAACAATCTTGTGGGGAAGTATCTTCGACCAAAAGCCATCATCCAAACAAGCCAGCGTAGGAAGTATCGTGAGCCAATTGAAAAAAGAAAGGTTGCCGCTAAGGATCAGGATGAGTTGAAAAATTATTATCACCAATGCAGCAATATGACGTGCTATTCTTGGCCAAAAGACGAATAACGGAGCTACCAACTCGGCAAGAAAGTTAAACCAAACACCAATTTTCAAGACAACACGTGGTAAAAAATGGAACCAACGGCTGAACGGACCGGGCAATGGTTGTGTCTCGAAATGGTAATAGAGTGCTGTGCCGTTACGCCAGATTTTATCGCCGCGTAATTTGATAAGACCTGCACCCAACATGATCCGGCAAATAAGCCAGCGGAACAAAACAATAATTGGAAATGGCGGCTGCACGTCGCGGAAATGGCCGCATGTCTATGAGTGGACAAAGGAAAATAGCAAGAAAACCTGTTTCGAGTAATTGAATTTCCCATCCATACCCATACCATTCCTGGCCGGCGTGAACTATGGACATGTCCAACAACCATAACACCGTTAGTATGGGCGCATTTGCAAAACCAGAAGTTACTATCAAGGCAAGAATAAATCCAACCCACGCTACCGTTAACAGTGCTGTATCAGAATGGAAAAACCAAAATAGTGATGGAAGCCTGATAAATCCTGCACTTGTAGATCCAAGTGCTTCGCGGATCTGTTTGAAATAAATTCCAACGGGAAGAAGGCCATCTGAGCCAATGAGCGGAACCAACTGGTTGATGGCAACAAGAAATGCGATTGCATAAATAACACCCAATAAACGAAGAATCATAAAACGGGTAAGCCAATAAGTTGCAGGCTTAGGCTCTTGAATCGTTGTTTGAAATTCAATATCGGTTTCGTTTACTGCTTCCAATTATCCGTATTTTATTTCCGGAATATCAATGCTGTTTTTCCTAGCTATAAAATTATGCTGAATTAATATATTCTTCATTTCATATTCAAGTTTTCACAATCAATGAGCAGAACTAACAACTCAATATAATATGAGGTTAACCGTAAACTTTTCTCATTTGATTAGAAAAAAATAGCCGGTGATGCGGGCAGGGGAATGGTAGGTTCTGATTTTCCACCATATCAGTATTACATTATTTTTAACGAAGGCACTACTATTCTTTTAGTTTATTTGTAAACGGAAAGTTTGTTAATCCATGCATTATAATGAACCATCATTCGCGGTACTCTTTAGTCTTTCTTTTTTTTATCACTATTAACCAGCCAGCTTCTTTCGCCCAAAATCGTCCAATTGACTCAAATTATATACAGGCTTTTGAGAGAACCAACATAATAGAAATCTACCCGGGTATCTACAGCACACACTTTAATTTTAGTAACCGGCACCAGCATAAAAATGATTACAGCCTCGTGGCTAACAGCAATGCTCACATAAGTACTAATATCAATTACAAATGGTTTTCTTTAAGATATTCATGGGCAATGCCGGGTACCCAACTAGACGAAAAAGTGAAACTCAAATACACGTCACTGGGCGTAAATTTTGGCGGAAAGCAAATGCGCTTCCGTCCCTTTTATGAGTCATATAATGGCCTGCTGATCCCGGTGCAAAAAATCAAAGACAGCTTTGATATTTTCGAAGGAATACAGTTTACCAGCGCAGGGTTTGATTATTATTTTTTCACCAATACCAAACTGTTTTCATTCAGGGCCGCTAAGAGTTTTTCCGCTAAACAGGTTAGAAGTGCCGGTTCGGTTTTTTTAATGGTAACGCCATGCTGGCAGAAAATTAATTGGAAAACGCCATCGAGGGATTTGGTAAAAGACTCTGCCACCTTCAATCTTTTATCCGAAGATCCGGAATGGGTTTCATTAATGATACGGATTGGATACACACACAATTTTGTAATAGATAAAGGCAAATGGATTATTGCGCCTGCCGTACTAACAGGAGCGGGTGTACTAAGAGAAATAAATACTATCGACAGGAGGCTGCAGGCAGTCAGTAACATCCAGGCATGGCTAAATGCCGGTTATAACGGGCCTGTCTATTATTGCTATTTTCATGCCTGGTGGAGCAATCTGCAAACCAACCTGCTTATAAAAAATATGAAACAGGTAAACACCAATTTTTCTATAACGGCCGGTTATCGATTTCCCAACTTTCGTAAAAAGATTTTAGGATTATTATAAATGTACGAGCCTCCTTATCGCAAGCAATACCTAAAACAACAAGGCAATAAAACGGTTAAGGCTACCCGAAAAATAATTTAGCCCTCCTCCTATTTCGCTCTTTTAAAATTAAGATCCTGGAAATCGAAACTAAAATCAGTTAACGGTGAAATGGGTTTCATTTTTATAGCATCTGGCTTTCCTTCATAATCAAGATCAAACATTACATAGGCATCTGCATCCATGCTTCTGTCGTTCCACTTTACGATGTAAGTATTGCCCTTGTAAGGAAACATTTCACCGGAAAGGCGCGGAGAATTTTTTGAATCAAACCAGGGCTTGCCGTTTTTAAATGATATCACAACATCGCCAAACCATGGATCAGTATAGGTGCCCGTAAACGGAGTAAAGTCATTAACAGATGTATTCTTTTTTTGTTCAGCATTGATATCTTCCCAAATTGCATCAGTTATTTTTTTTGCATTGGCTTCTCTTTGCAACACCCTGTCATGGTATTCCTTTATTCGGTCTTTACCTTTTATTCCATAATAGCTATCCTTGATAGTGTTGGTAATGGCTGTGAAAGCCGCACCCGATTGCTGGTTGGTAAAAACAATAATGCCCAGTTTCAATTCAGGTATTAATGTTACCTGGGTGACGATACCTGCCAGGCCACCTGTATGCGTGGGAACTTTATAACCATTTTCATCGCTTAAAAACCAACCGAGGCCATAAGCGGCAAAATGGGTATTGTAAGTGGTAGTTCCATGAACCGGAATTATGGTTTGCGGCGTCCACATTTCTTCATGGGTACCTTCTTTCAGGAGTTGGTCTTTTAATCCGTCTCCGTATTTCCCGTCGTTCATTTGCATGATGATCCATTTGCTCATATCATGCACACTGCTGTAAATGCCGCCCGCAGCATCAGCTACATATTTCCAGTCGCGGTGTATCACCTGAACTTTTCCATTAACCGGAGCATGCGGATCTATTACGTCCTCTTTATTTTTAAGGAGATCAAAATTGGGAGCGCTTTCCGTCATTTGCAAAGGATTCATAATCCTGGTTTGCACAAAATCTTCCCATTTCATTCCGGAGACTCTTGCTACCACTTCGCCTGCCACAATGTAAAGCAGGTTATCATAATCATACTTAGTTCTGAAATCAGAAACCTGTTTTAAAAACCGGAGGTTATGAATAATATCTTTTAAAGAAAAAGTACTGCTGTCTGGCCAAATCATCAGGTCGCCGGCGCCGAGTCCGAGCCCGCTTCTGTGTGTAATTAAATCGCGAATGGTAAAATCTTCCGTAACATAGGGAGCATACAATTTAAATTCAGGAATATAATCGGTTACTTTATCATCCCATTTCAGTTTTCCTTCATCAACCAATATACCTAACGAGGCAACCGTAAACGCTTTACTGTTTGATGCAATACCAAAACGCGTATGTTCATCTACCTTTTGCCCGGTATTTAATGAGCGAACACCGTATCCTTTTTCATGTATGATCTTACCATCTTTTACCACGGCGACAGCAATGCCAGGCACATCAAATGTTTTTAAAGTAAGTGCTACCACTGAATCAATCTGGTGTGATGTGATAGGTTGGGAATCAGCAACATAAAAAGAAGTGCAAAAGAGGAAAGCAAGAACAGAGAGTTTACAACTTTTCATCTGGGTTATTTTTATTTGAAAACTGAATTGAATTAATGAAGGTAATAATTTATATGCTCGATGCGGTTCAGGGTTGCCAACCTTTAAAAGGCTGGCAATTTTAGGTTAACCCTTTGCTTAAAGGTCAAAATATCTTTATTAGAATTACTAATTATTTTAGTATTTTAGCATTTTAAAATAGCTAACATATTTAGTAAATGTATTAATGCCAGTAACTAAAGCCGATATAATTACCCAATTACGAAAGGATATTCTTCCGTTGCAAAGGTTCAAAAAAAACCGGGGCAATAATATTGTTGAACCATTGCCTGCTGCGATAACAAATGCATTTCCCAATAATGAATTTCCATTTGGCTGCATACATGAATTTATTGCTGAAGGCGCAGAAAATGTTGCTGCTTCGGGTGGTTTTATTACGGGTATACTTGCTTCTTTAATGGATAGTGGCGGTGCAACTATATGGATCAGTTCTTACAGAACCCTCTTCCCACCTGCCCTTGCGGCTTTTGGTGTTGCGCCGGATAAAATCATTTTTATTGATCTGAAAAAAGAAAAAGAGATTCTTTGGGCAATGGAGGAAGCACTTAAATGTAATGGACTGGCATCAGTTGTTGGAGAAATAAAAGAACTGAGTTTTACTGCTTCAAGGCGATTGCAGTTAGCCGTTGAAGAAAGTAAAGTAACGGGATTTGTCATACGCCGCAATCCAACAGCTATTAATATTACAGCCTGTGTAACGCGATGGAAAATTACTTCCATACCAAGTGAAGTTGCAGATGATCTTCCCGGTGTAGGATTTCCCCGGTGGAATGCAGAACTGCTGAAAGTAAGAAATGGAAAACCCGGTAAATGGGAGATAGAATTTACTGCAGGGCACTTCAGGCATATTGCAAAGATGACGGTACTTACGCAGGCACAACAAAAGAAAACGGGATGATATGTCAAAACGTTACGTATCGATATGGTTCCGTTATCTCAGTACGGATTGGCACTCCCGCCGCCAGCCACAACTAAGGCTGTTACCTTTTGTGTTGGCATCTCCTGATCATGGACGAATGGTGATAAGCGCAGCTAACTCTCACGCACAAACGCAGGGTGCAGATACTGGAATGGCAGTTGCGGATGCAAGAGCGATTATTCCTTCACTGGAAGTTTTGGATGATGACGCTGAACTTTCAGCAAGATTATTAAAAGGTATAGCTGAATGGTGCATCCGCTTTACACCTGCTGTAGCCATTGACTTACCGGACGGATTACTACTTGATGTAAGTGGTTGTACACATCTTTGGGGCGGAGAACATAAATATCTAACGTCCATCAGTAAACGAATAAAGAGTTTTGGCTATGATGTGCACATAGCCATGGCCGATACTATTGGTACAGCCTGGGCGGTTGCCCGTTTTGGAAAGAATATCATCATAGTTGATAGCGGTAAACAAGCGGCAGTCAATAATGCTCATTACCACCTGCAGCACTTCGTATTGATATCGAAATAATTGAGCGGTTGCAAAAACTTGGGTTAAGGCAGATAAGAAACTTTATTAATATGCCACGTCCTGCTTTAAGGCGGCGTTTTGGATCCTCCCTTCTTCTTCGTTTAGACCAGGCGTTAGGTTATGAAGAAGAAGCTATAGAGCCTCTTCATCCTGTTGAAGCATACCAGGAGCGGTTGCCCTGCCTGGAACCTATTGTAACAGCAAAGGGAATTGAAATAGCCTTACAACGCCTGCTGAAAGCATTATGCATCCGTCTGCAACACGAACAAAAAGGGCTTCGTATAGCTTCGTTTAGGGGTTACCGTATGGACGGCAAAATTGAACAGATAGATATTGGAACCAATCGCCCTTCAAACAACAGTAAACATCTTTATAAACTATTTGAAATAAAAACAGATACCATTGAACCTGCATTGGGAATAGAGTTATTTACATTGGAAGCATCAAAAGTAGAAGAGGTAATTCCAACACAGGAAAAGATGTGGGGTAATACCGACGGTTTGGATGATATTGGTTTGTATGAGTTATTGGACAGGATAGAAGGAAAAATCGGCGCCAATAAAATTCATCGTTATATGCCTGATGAACATTACTGGCCGGAGCGTTCATTTAAACCCGCAGCCTCGATAAATGAAAAACTTCTTTCTGCCTGGAAGGTTGACAAGCCAAGACCGTTGCAATTATTAGTTAACCCGGTAGCAATTGAAGTAACAGCGCCTATCCCTGATTATCCCCCGATGTTGTTTAGATATAAAGGCATGTTGCATAAAATACTAAAAGCAGATGGACCGGAAAGAATTGAACAGGAATGGTGGTTGCAGGATGGACAACACAGGGATTATTATGTAGTAGAAGATGAAGATGGGAACCGGTATTGGTTATTCCGTTCAGGGCATTACGATGTTGCTAAATCGTACCAATGGTTTATTCATGGATTCTTTGCATAGTGATTAAATAATTAATGCTGATTATATAAATAAATTGATTTAAATAATTTATCGAATGTCTTTAATTGATATGTTCTTTTTTGCTTGTCCAAAAAAGAACCAAAAAAAGACCCCCGCAATCGAAATACTGCACGATTGCGGGAACAGCTATGAGGAGCAGTTGTGCAAAGTAAACTCAGCTATAGTAATCTTATTCTTAAAATATACATATTGATAGATGAATATTACAATATCTAAAAACAAGTATTTTCCCTCTGCTTCTGTCATCCTGAGCTTGTCGAAGGAGGGTTCAAGTGAGGCCTTATGAACTACATAGAATTACAAATAACAACCAACTTCAGCTTTCTCCGCGGCGCCTCACATCCTGAAGAATTAGTGGAACAGGCTGCGGCTTTGGGATACAGCGAGATTGCAATAACTGATCGCAATAGTTTTGCCGGCATTGTCCGTGCACATGCTGCCGCAAAAAAAAATGGCATTCGTATTATTGTTGGTTGCCGTCTAGATCTGCTTGATGGTATCAGCCTCCTCGCCTTCCCTACTAACGTTTCAGCTTATTCGCAAATGTGCAACCTGCTTACCCTGGGAAACCGGCGTGCAGAAAAAGGCGACTGTCATTTAAATAAAGCTGATGTGTATGCCTATGCAAAAGATATCAAATTTATTGTACTATCTCCGGCAGCATTAAATAATTACTTTGATTTTGATCCCTCCTTTTCAAACACTTTAAATGAATACCGGGAGGTTTTTGGCGACAGTTTATATATCGCCGCCTCACGCCGGTACAATGGAGATGATAGTAAATATTTACACCGGCTGGCGCATCTTTCTTCACAGTTACAGGTATCGCTGGTGGCAACAAATGATGTATGCTATCATGAACCGGGGCGCCGCCAACTACAGGATATTGTAACCTGCATAAGGGAAAAATGTACCATCTCAACTGCAGGTTATCTATTACATCCCAATGCTGAAAGGTATTTGAAACCTATAGATGAAATGCATCGGTTGTTCCGGCAATACCCTGATGCAATTGTAAGAACTCAGGAAATTGCAGCAGCCTGTAAATTCTCCTTAGATGAATTAAAATATGAATACCCGGAAGAGATCACTACCAATGGGCGCACGCCACAGGAAGAACTCACCCTGCTCGCATGGGAAGGTGCTAAAAAACGATTTGGAGAACCCCTTCCTGAACAAACCATAAAAGTCATCAATCATGAGTTGGGCTTCATTGAGCGAATGAATTACGCTCCTTATTTTCTTACGGTGCATGATATAATACGTTTTGCAAGAGAGCAGGAAATTCTTTGCCAGGGACGAGGCTCCGCCGCTAATTCAACCGTTTGTTATTGTCTCGGTATCACTTCTATTGATCCCATAAAATTCGACTTGTTATTTGAACGTTTTATTTCTTCCGCACGAAATGAACCACCCGATATTGATGTAGACTTTGAACATGAACGAAGAGAAGAAGTAATTCAATATATCTACAATAAATATGGCCGCGACCGTGCAGCGATTGTTGCAACCGTTACACAGCAACATCAAAAAGGAGCGATAAGAGATGTGGGGAAAGCAATGGGCTTATCCGTTGATACCATCAATCGGTTATCAGGTTCCATCTGGGAGTTTACGGACGAATGGTTTGAAGGTAACCGCCTAACAGAACAAGGTTTTGATCCTTCGGATAAGCATCTCCGTAAGGTATTACAGTTAACAAAAGAGTTTATGGGCTTTCCGCGGCAACTGGGCCAGCATACCGGCGGCTTTGTTATTACCCGTGGTAAATTAAGCGACCTGGTTCCTATACTGAATGCACGCATGGAAGACAGGACCTGCATTGAATGGAACAAGGATGATATTGATGCTTTAGGCTTTATGAAAATAGATGTACTCGCATTAGGTATGCTCACCTGCATACGTAAAGCATTTGATCTTGTAAAAGAACATTACGGGAGGGAACTAACGTTGGCGAATATCCCACAAGATGATCCGGCTGTTTACGAAATGATCTGCCATGCAGATACTATCGGAGTCTTTCAAATAGAAAGCCGTGCACAACAAAGTATGTTACCGAGATTAAAACCATTATGTTTTTATGACCTTGTAATTGAAGTAGCCATAGTGAGACCGGGGCCCATACAGGGTGATATGGTGCATCCTTACCTGAGACGCCGCAATAATGAAGAGCCGGTGGAATATCCTTCAAAAGAATTAGAAGATATATTGAAACGGACACTTGGCGTTCCTTTATTCCAGGAACAGGCAATGAAGATTGCAATTGTTGCGGCTGGCTTTTCACCTTCCGAAGCAGACGAGTTGCGCCGCAGCATGGAAACATTTAAAGCAAATGGACTCGTCTACTAAGTTAGAAGAAAAGCTAACTAAAGGGATGATGCAAAATGGATATTCGTTAGGAATATGCGCAACGAGTATTTAAACAACTGGAAGGCTTTGGCAGCTATGGTTTTCCTGAAAGTCATGCAGCGAGTTTTGCATTGCTGGTATATGTTTCTTCCTGGCTCAAATGGTATTATCCTGATGTTTTTGCCTGCGCTTTATTAAACAGTATGCCGATGGGTTTCTATCAACCGGCACAAATTATTATTGATGCGAGGAAACATGGTGTTGAAGTACGGCCAATAGATATTAATCATTCTGTTTGGGATAATACGCTTGAACTCGTCCCCTCTCCTGAAGGAGAGGGTGTTGGGGGTGAGGCCGCATTGCGACTAGGTTTCAGGCAGGTTAAAGGTTTAAGAGAAGATAATATAAATATATTGGTAGTTAACAGGAAAAAACATTTCAACAGTATTAATGAACTTCGTGATATAGCATTATCTGAAGCAACGCTAGAAAAACTTGCAGATGCCGATGCCTTTCGGTCTATTGGCCTTGACCGGCGTGAAGCATTATGGGAAGTTTCTACAAAAGATAGGCCCTATGCTATGTTTGCCGGGCAACCTGCACCAGATGCAAAAGAAGAACGTATAACCCTTCCTGTTATGACCACTTCAGAGCATGTTGTTCACGATTATACTGCTATCTCTCTTTCTTTAAAAGCGCATCCGGTAAGTTTTATCAGAGACAAACTGGATCAGCTTCACATTACACCTACCAATCAATTATCTAAACTTAAAGATGGCATACTGGTAAAAGTTGCCGGATTAGTGCTGGTGCGGCAACGTCCCGGAACAGCAAAGGGAATTTGTTTTATGACCATTGAAGATGAAACAGGGTTTGCCAACGTAGTAATTTTTGAAAAACTTTTTGAAAAGTTCAGGAAAGAAATTTTACAATCACGGCTTATAATGGTAGAAGGTAAGTTGCAAATTGAAGGCGAAGTAATACATGTAATTGTTCAGCGCTGTTATAATTTTTCAAAATTATTACGGCATCTTACCCCAACTAAAAATGAAGATCCGCAGGTGTTAACATTGGCGCGGCCTGATGAAAAATCTGCACCGCCGCATGACAACAGAATAAAAACAATGGAAGTTATCCAAAAGAAAATTTTTCCCGAAGCCAGGAATTTCAGATGATGTACACCTACGTCAAGTGAACAGAAATAAATGATGCTTAAACCCCGGTTATCCTGGTTTTATATTCGGCCAATGCTTCCGATAATCTTTCTTTAGCAGTAGTATCGCCAGGTACATTGTGTGAAGGATGAATAAAAAGCTTTACACCCCTGTCTGCTAATATTTCAGCAACCGTTGTAACGGTCATCCATACCGCCGTAACAAAAGCCAACGTGGATACGGGGCCCACTTTATCAACATGGTTTTTTAATGGAACGCTGGCATCTTCAATAGGCACGCAGGTATCAACGACAAGATCGGCAAGCTCAAATATATTTTTACCACTGCTATGCCTTGTTTGTTTTCCTTCCGCTTCTTTTGCTGAACCAAATACTATTACTTTCATACCTTGCTTTTTAGCTGCAATGGCCACATCAATATTTACTGCGTTTATCCCTGTATGTGAGAACAACCACATGCAATCTCTCGGATCAAAATTATATCCTTTCATAATCTCGGTACCATACCCTTCCACCCTTTCCAGGAAAACAAAATTGTGGACGCTCATGCCTCCTACGATATTTGTAAAAAAGGTAAGTGGCAGTTCAATCATAGGATGAAAACCGACAAACCCTCCAATACGCGGATACATCTCTTCTATAGGAATGGTGGCATGGCCGCAACCAAATGTATGCACCCATCGCCCCGCTTCAATCGTATCTGCCATAAGCGAAGCAGCCTTTTGAATATTTTCCATTTGAGTTTTTTCAATAGTATCCATTATTGAGCGGGCATTTTGTAACCATTGTTTTGCAAGCATCATAGTAAGAATTTTAATTGTGTACAGATTTGTTTTCGTTTGTAAGTTTGTTTTTTACGTGTTGTTTAATACTAATCAGCAGCAATAGCATACAAGTAACACAAGCAAGCACCAACAAGGGCAGACTACCGATACCATATTTTCCTGCAATGATACCAAACAAATAATTGAGAAGTGTGTTCCCGGTAAGCGCAATGATCAGGGCTATGCTAAATGCGGTGCCGGACAAGCTGGCGTACAACTGTCCTATGTAACCGAGTATCACCGGGAAACCCGCGGCGAAACCGGCTCCCACAATTATAAGCGCCGTAAACGCCATATCATACGACGAGGTAAATATGAGTATACAACATCCCAATGCAATTAACAAAAGAGAGAAAAATAACACAAGTGATGAAGATATTTTTTTAAGGAGCGAGCCCAACAACAATCTAGCAATTGTTAGCCCCACTACGCTAAATGAAAGTGCATACAATGCTTTTCCAGGCGATGTATGCAAGGCTTCCTGTAAAAAAGTAGTAGTCCAGTTATTGATCAAACCTTCCATGCCGCTTTCAAAAAAAAGGAAGAAACTGGTCAATAATAACACCGGCTCCTTAAGTAATTTTACACCAGATCTTAAAGGAAATCCCTGCGCCTGCTTGGGCTCCGGAAATAGAATAAGAAAAATATATATTACAGTTAACAGCATGAACAGTGCCACGCCGGATATTATGTTTGGATAATCATAATACTTCGATAAAAGTCCAAGCAATAATGGAGTGCCAAGCGCCCCTATTCCGAAAAAAACGCCTAGCAGGCTAAGGTTAGCTCCCTTATCTTCTTTACTTATATCTGACACCAACGCATTAGCGCCTCCATTAAGAATGCCACCTGCAAAACCAGTCATAAAAATGCACACCCTCAGGATCATGAATGATGCGGTTGAGATCAAACCGACCAAAGCAATTGCTGAAAGTAAGATGCTGGCCGCCAGTATTAATTTATAACCATACCGGTCTACGATCGGGCCAAATATCAGCGACCCCGCGAGTAACCCAATGGGAAGCAGCGATACGAGTGCACCTTTGTTTGCGCCGCTTATATGAAACTTTGTTGTGAGTAACGGAAGAACGGAACCCAATGTAAGAAACAGTATCCCGAATAATAACATGGCAATACAGGCTGCTGCAAAAACTTTGGTGCGTTGATACATTTTTTGATTATAAATGTTTAATCTTTCAAGGCAAGATAGCCGGCGCCGTAGAGCCCTGCCTGGCTCCCAAGTGCGGAGCCCTCTAACGTTACCTGTAACATGCTTATGGGCTGTGCCCATTTTCTGGCCTCTTCATAAATGGCATCCAAAAACCGCAGCGCCGGCCCAAACACACCGCCGCCGAAAATTATTTTTTCAGGATTAAATATACTTACCAGGTTAGCCACTGCCATTCCCCAATACTCTATTGCATTATTAATGACTTTCACGGCCAACTCATCCCCTGTTTCGTAAGCATCAAAAACATCAACGGCAGTGAGTACATCCATATTCTTTTGAGCCAATACACTTTTATTGAAACCACTTTTCAGCCATTCTTTTGCAACCCTTACAATACCTTCTCCGGAAGCGCCATATTCAAAACATCCGCAGCGAATAAATTTTGTATCGAAAGGCTTTTCCAAAGCCATCCAGCCTACAGCGCCCGCGATATCATCGGCGCCACGCAACACCTCGTTATTAACAAGAATGCCTGCGCCTATTCCCGTTCCTACAGAAAGAAAAATCGCATCACTACAGCCGCGGGCGCTCCCTTTCCACACTTCGCCAAGGATGGAACATGCACGATCACTATCAATTTTTATTTGGAGACTCTTATCTTCCAAACCGTTTTGCAATTCATCCAACAGCGGGTAATCATCCCAACCCGGAATATTTGGCGCCCATACTCGTCTTGTTTTTGAATAGCTTATTCCGGGCACGCATATACCCAAAGAAGAAACAGTCAAATTTTTCTCTTTTGCTTTTGTCAATAACTGGTTCGCTTGTCGTAAAACCAGGTCGCCCACTTCCTGTCCCTCCCTTTTTTGCAACGGCTGTGTTTCAGTAAATATAATATCACCTTCATCAGTTAATAGAGCGGCGGCAAGCTTCGTTCCGCCAAGATCCAGCGCAATTACAGGCATACATATACAATTGAATGATCAAGATAAGCAGAAAAGAATTAAAGTTTACCGAATAAAATCAATATCAATAGCCATCCGATATTTGGCCACTTTATAAAACAAAATCTCCGAAGTAAGACATTTTTTCTTGCAGCATTTGACTAATGACGAAGCTTTCGCCAATGAACTACGACGAATACGAAAATATCAGGCTGTCTCCGCTTAAACAAGGCTGCGTATAGGCGATACAATTATTATCGCCTTCTTATGAGTTTGTCCGCAAACATTTTTTTAATTGCTAATACTCAACTTTTGCAAAGCAAACATAATTTCGATACCTGCAGGGGAAAACCATTTCGTGAGAGCTTACTTGCTTGCCATACAAAGAAATCATCTGGTAATTGAAATCAAGATTTCTTAGCGGAATCTTGTTTGATAGTTCTCCATCACCCGTAAGCGTTTGTTCATTCATAATCTCGGTTTGTCTTTCAAATTCGTTATACAGGAAATGTATTTTGCTGCCCGTATTTATTACGGCAAATGACGGATAGGTAACACCGGCATATTGGGATTTAACTATCTCATTTGTCCAGCGAAGATGCGCCTGGTTATCAAAATAAAATACGATCACATTCTTGCAGTAAGCACTTGCCAATATTCTAAAACTTGAGAAAATATATGAAGAAGAAAAGAAGATAGGGTTGTCACGCAGATTCCATGGCAGGATAAACGCTGCCGGTGTAGCCAGGTCTTCTGCTGTTACAATAAATCCTCCATCTTTCGTTAAAATAACATCTCTTAAATAAAAACCATCCAGGTTATTTGCAGCGGTATTTTGGGATTCAGCTTTGTCTGCCGCAGCATCGGCAAATGAAAAAAAATTGCTAACAAGCAGCGAATTCGTTCTCTTATTCCAGATAGCTGAATATGGCCCGTCTTTATGCTCTCTCCTTTTTTTAAAATACAACGCATTCACGAGGTATCGTTGGTTTACATTATCGACCCGCAGGTCTACCCTATCCAATAAATTACCAGACAGGTTCAGCCCATGCATGTTGAAATTGTCTTGTGTGGGTCCTTTAGTAACCAGCACTAATTCATTAAAGACATCCGTAGGATCTAACTTAGTTCCTTTAGTAAAAACAAAGTTCCCATCGTTATCAACCAGGAAGTCGCTGAAGAGATCATTTTCATTTTCAAACACACTCGATATTTTCGATTTGTGAATTAATTGAAGACTATCATTAAAAAGCAACGTTGTAAAATCGTATAAGCCATTCCCGGTAAACACATCGCCTTTATAAAGTTTATAGATCATTATTTTCGATTTGTCTTCACTGGCGGTGATATGATAAAGTTCAATATCAGCGCTAAACTTAATATGGGTTGTGTCAAGTTGAAAAGGCTCCCGTATAGTTTTTCCATTTTCGTCTACGGCAGCCGCCATGCAGTAAAAAATATTTCTTTTTTGAAATTGATAGATCACATAAACACGTTCAGCACAAGCAACAAACTCAACTGAACGAAGAGTTGAAGGCAAAAAATCAAGACTTGCATTGCCTTTCAATTTCATTTGGTTATCATAAACCGCCACCAAATGTTTATAGCGAATATTTTTATAAACTAAAAGATTGTCGTTTAAGTTTCCTATTATATTTAAACTTTGCATTAAGCCAAAGTAGCGACTGCTTGCAGCGCCAAAAAGAAGATCGTCACGTCCAGGTTTGCTGTATGTTATTTCCTGCGCTAAGGATGGTAAAGAGGATAAACTGATTATTAAAATATAGATGTATCTCATGGTTGCCTTTGGGAGTAATCATAAATTTAATTCATCTAATTTAAGTTGAAATGTTATTAAAGCAAGTAGTTCATAAACATAAATATGTATTGAGGCTGATAAATGCAATACAAGATTTAAGCAGTACGTCCTCTGAATTGTGCGGATTGGTGATCAGTCCACAATCATTTGTGAGTCTTACTTGCTTTTTCACTCACCTCTCTTTACTGTAGGTCTCTCATCCAAAATATTTTCACCGTCAATGTCAGGAGTTGCTATTAAACGTCCGAAGAAATTGTCAAGTCCATATTTTCTTCTAACGTATTCTGCTAATGCGATACCTGTTACAATACCAAAAAGACCTATGAATATTGAAAACGGAAGGAACTCAAAAGATTTAAAATAAAGCCAGGTTGCTATAAACCCTAATATGCCTGCTGGCACGATAAAAAGCCACAACCAATAGAACGCCTTAACTAAAAACAGGAAGAATTTCATATATGTTTACGTTAATAACGGTAAGCATTGGCGATGGCAGGGCACTTGAAATACGTCTGCTTGTACCAAGGCTGATTGAAAAGCTGTAGACGAAGTTATGTACAAAAGCCCAATTACTAACGTCACGCTGGAACTATTGCTGATATTGAACTACAGCCGATGACTTGCACGTCACCCCCTGCTATTGCCAATGCAGATGTTACATGCCGCTGGTCACCTGTCCAAGCAATTTTGCTTTATTAAGTAGTAACAAGTATTGATTGAGTTGATACTCTGTCAAGCCAGCATAGTTACCATGCAACCAGTAGTCAACCAAATGTTCTGTCGTTCTTATTCTGGCAAATTCATCCAATACCTTGTTACTGATAATATTTGCAATCTCATTAGCGGCTACATCAGCAGTTTGAATACTGTTAACTGTCCACCATTTGTCAGCCGAATGGTCTAAATAGTCGCCGATGCGTTTAGTAAAATGACCACGCAAATGAGAAGTAATAAACTTTTCTTCAAGTCTATATAATAATTCCGAGCCAATTCCAATATTTAATGTTGCTGTTAATTCTGATACTGTTGAATATTTACTACTCTGCAAGCCCACATAGTATGTCAGGTCGCCATTTGAAAATTTAAAATTGTTTCCTGTCTTTTTGAAATGCTTCGGTTTAAGCACTTCAATTATTCTGCCAGTGATTATTTTTTTATACTCCTTTGAACTCATAAGAATTGTCCTTGAAGTGGCATGTAACGGCCACGCATTTATGCAGGCCTGGAAATAGAATTTCGTCTGCTCTGAACCGTTGCCAAATTTATAATTAAAAGTTCATTATTATTACTATCGCTGAGCAAAGTTCCTTCGGCCCGGAACTATTGCTGAAGCATGCACCACAGCTCATTGTTAGCACGTCTGCCAGGCTTGTATAAATGCAGATGTTGTGTGATGTACATCTATTCAGATAGCAATTTACCGTCATTGTATTTTTTCATTTTTATTACCTTTCCATCTAATGAATAAGTTGTCCAAATGCTATCTCTTTTGCCATTTTTCCAAAAACTAATACTTCTTACTTTCTTGTTGTCATTATCGTAATATTCTATTTTGGAATCAATTTCGCTACCATCGATTTTTATCGTTGTCTCTTCTGAGTTGTATTGATTTTCAAAATAAAATTGCCAAATAAAAATTGAAATTGGAATAATTGTAATAATAATGAAAATCGTGAACCATAAATTTTTTCTAAACCATTCACGAAAAAAAAATGGAGTCAATACTGAAATAATTGCTGTTCCCAAAATAGTTACCAATATCATTGTTGCAAGGGTCGTAAATGGCTTTTGTTCTCCACCAGAAGCGCCAACATTGGAAATGAACATGAAAAGTGGTGTCAAGACAACCATTAAAATAAGCCATCCACCCAGGAGTCGTGATGGAGTAAGTATTCGTTTATGTTCAGGCATGTTGAAAATAGTTAGTCGTATATCACACAATCGTGCATTGCCGCAGCTTAAAACTAATCAATTGCGGCAATGCTCCCAAATAAGCTTGCTTTGTGAATATATTCAACCATCAGTAAACAGGATATTTTTTATTGTCCCAGGTCTGCAAAGGATGAAACAAAATCCTTAGAGAGTTTGCCAAAGCATTGTTTAACTCCCCAAAAACGTGTGAAGAAATGCTCATTCCTTGTTAAAGGTTGGTCAACTTGTAACACAAAATGGTCATCCCGTGTTTTATTTTCGGCATTCTGTGTTAAAGAATGGTCATCCTGTGTTACAGAATGGCCATTCCGTGTGAAGGATTGATCAAAACGTGTGAAAGGATGGTCATCCCGTGTTTTATTTTGGCAAAACAAAACAAGAAATCCTCAAAACGTGACAAGAAATGGTCTCAACCTGTGTTACATTTTTGGCCATTCCACCCCGCATTTGCTACCAATTGAAAAAAACTTTTGTAGAAAAATTTCTATTTTTTTCATTCGTCATTTCGTGTTAAAAAAAATACCGTAATAAAACTAAATAAGTTATGATTTTATTAGCAGGCGAAAAGGGTTATATTTTTCAGTAAAGCCTGTCAGGAAGCCTACGCATGCGGTCTCTTTTATTTTTCGGTTATGCGGTACCGTCATACGCATTTCCGTTTATAGCCAAAGAGAATAGAGCCTGTCATTTCCACCTCAATCTTCATCCATCTCGAGCAATAAATTAACTATTAAAGCGGTCCAGCCGGTTTGGTGAGAGGCGCCTAACCCCTGCCCGGTATCGCCATGAAAAAATTCATAAAAAAGATGGTGCTCTTTAAAATATTCTTCTGACCAAACGGAATGATGGGCGGCATGATATTGATATTTTCCTATATCATTTATTTCGAAGATCTTTAAAATTCTCCTGGTTAACTGGTTGGCAATTTGCTTCAGGTTCAGCTTATTTCCCGACCCGGCAGGAAACTCATACGTGAACTTATCTCCATAATATTCATAATATTTTCTAAGCGACGAAATAATCAAATAATTTAACGGCAGCCAGATAGGGCCCCGCCAATTAGAATTACCACCAAACATAGAACTGCAGCTTTCTCCCGGTTCGTATTGAATGCTGTAATTGCTTCCCTGGTATCCAAATACATAAGGCTGATCTTGATAACTTCTCGACAAGGAACGTACACCATAATCTGATAAAAACTCAGCCTCATCCAGGAGCCTTTTTAGCAAGTGTTCCAACCTATCGTCTATCATGATAGCAAATAGATAATTGCCATCTTTGTTCTTATTTTCAATACCTGAAATGATGCGTGTCAAATCAGGCCGCGTAAGTTTAATTACCTGTAACCTTGTATTAAATTGCCGCAGATTTTTAAATACACTTCCATGAATAATTTCAACAGCCAGTAATGGAATGATGCCCACCATGGATCGGATTTTCAACCGTTGGCTCGTTCCATTTTCAAATTGAATCGCATCATAATAAAACGCATCCTGGTCATCCCATAAAGAAATATCTTTCTTGCCCATGTGATGCATGGCCCAGCCGATATTAAGGAAATGCCTGAAAAATTTTGCTGCCGATTCTTCATAAGCGGGATTATGTTGCGCTAGTTCAAGCGATATGCTTAGCATATTAATCGCATACATGGCCATCCAACTGGTCGCGTCGGCCTGTTGCAATTTTTTAATGCCGGGCGGCATGTGGTTTCTGTCGAAGACGCCTATGTTATCAAGGCCAAGGAAACCACCTTCGAATACATCAGTACCGTTAGCATCTTTTTGATTCACCCACCAGGTGAAGTTCATTAATAACTTTTGAAAGGCTCTTTCCAGGAAGTCCCAATCGGACACACCTGTTTTTTTCTTATCGGCCTGGTACACGTACCAAACACTCCACGCATGGACGGGGGGATTTACATCACTGAAATTCCATTCGTATGCAGGAATTTGCCCATTGGGATGCATGTAATATTCACGCAATACTACCGATAATTGTTGCTTGGCAAAGTAAGGATCAACATGAACCAAGGTTGTTGCATGAAAAGCAAGGTCCCATGCTGCAAACCACGGGTATTCCCATTTATCAGGCATGGAAATAATATTGCGGCAGGTAAGATGTTGCCAGTCGTAATTTCGTTTATGGTAACGGTTAGGTTGGTTGTCACCAGGTTCGCCAAAGAGCCATTTAAACACATCGAGATAATAGAATTGCTTCGTCCACATTAATCCGCTCACGGAACTTCTCAGCAACGCCTTGTGTACAGGAGATAATTTTTTGGGTGCAAGCTCATTGTAATATTGATCTGTCTCAGAAAGACGCCTTGAAAAAATATCGTCGAAGTCGGTCCATGGCTCTTCCATTTGTTGTTTGCATAACCTTACCTTAAACTCCTTCGAAGCGCCTGGTTTAATTTTTTCACTCAGCCATATCGCAGCTTTCGTTCCCTGCTTTTCCGGGTTAACGGCACTCTCCTTATTTACAACATAATTATTTATTCCATCTTTAACAAAGGAAAATTCATTTTTCCGGTTATACATCCGCTGGTTGTTCGTTTCATTATCACAAAACAATTGCTCACCGCCCTCGTGATGCAGGAAAAAACTTCCATTACGTGATGAGATTGTCTGCAGGCAATTGGTTGAAAGTGAAATAATTTCAGGCCTGTTAAAACGGGAATTGTGTTTCCAGAAATTACGAAACCAAAGATGTGGCAGTACGTGGACGGTAGCGGCTTCCGGACCGCGATTGTAAACAGTAATCTTCATAAGGATGTCGTCCGTTGCATCCTTTGCGTACTCAATGTAGCAATCAAAATAACGATTGTCGTCAAACGCACCGGTATCCAGTAATTCATACTCGGCGCTTAACCGGTCCTTCCTGTTTTTCTCTACAAGATCCATGTATGGAAAAGCGGCGTGAGGATATTTATAAAGATATTTACAATAGGAGTAAGTAGGTGAGGAATCGAGATGAAAATATAGTTCTTTAACATCCTCACCATGATTGCCTTCACCATTGGTTAATCCAAATAACCGCTCTTTTAAAATAGTGTCTTTTCCGTTCCAGAATGCAGGAGCCAAACATAAAATCTGGTCAGCATCGCAAAAGCCTGCGATGCCCTCTTCGCCCCAACGGTAGGCATAACTGCGGGCAAGATCGTGATTAACATAGTTCCATGCATTTCCATTGGCGCTATAATCTTCCCTAACGGTTCCCCATTGCCGGTCAGAAACATACGGTCCCCACTTTTTCCAGTTTTTGTTGTTGTTTGATTGGTTCAGTCGCTCGCTTTCAATGCTGTCTGGCATGATATATTTACTACTTTAAATATGAATAAACAGATCATTCAAGCAACCGAAACAGATCGTTCACTAAGTACAGATAAAATGCTTTTTGCAATAATTAATGATAAATGCAATTTAATGAAGTTTGCCAATTTAAATCGTCGGCACCGAGGTTATACCTGAAATGATTTTAAGCAGATATGGAAACTACGCCCCCAAAGTTTAAATTCAACCAGGGTTTATTTGTATGAAGCGGATGCAAAGCGTAGGCAAATACTTTTAATAGCATCTGAATTTTTATTAAACTTTCAAATGGTTTTCTTCATTAAAAGTTGCATTGAAAGATATTGTTGCCGGGTATGGCATAAATGAATTACCATGTGGCTAAGCTATACTGAGCTATTCAGTTCGTAAAGATTTTATGGGGTTCGCCAAAGCGGCTTGCTTCTATGCTGGCTGACCTGCAAATCCTCATCCTTTGTAATGCTATTAGCAGCAGTCCGGGCAGGGCTTTCATTATTGAGCATTTGTATATATCTTCGTCAATGGTTTTTCAACGGGGCTAACGTTGTGGGCTGTACGATTATCTAAATAACCTTAACAACCACCTTTCCTTTTGCACGTCCCGTTTCCACATAAGACAGAGCTTCATTCGTTTGTTCAAATGGAAACACTTTATCCATAACAGGTTTTATAACACCCGATTCTATTAGTTTTGTAATCTGACTTAATTGTTCGCCTTGTGCTCTCATAAAAAGAAAAGAAAAATTTACGCCAAGACGTTTTGCTTTTTTCCTGATTCCGGCACTCAAAAATTTCAATATTATTTTCAAAAACCAATTCGCATTAATTTGTTGCCCAAAATCAGGGTCGGGCGGACCGGAAATAGAAACAACTTTTCCACCAGGCTTTAATATTCGCAGAGATTTTTCAAGTGTCTTTGTCTCTTGACTATTCAACACCACATCATAATCTTTTAGTATGGTTTCAAAATCGTCTTTCTTGTAATCAATCACGACATCAGCACCCAAACTTTTTACTAAATCAATGTTGGCAGCACTTGTTGTTGTAGCCACAGTAGCATTCAAATGTTTCGCTAACTGAATTGCAAATGTGCCTACACCACCAGAACCTGCCTGGATGAAAACCTTTTGTCCTTTTTTCAGATTTGCTTTTTCAATTAATGCTTGCCAGGCAGTTAAACCAACCAATGGAATGGAAGCAGCTTCTTCCATAGAAAGGTTTTTTGGTTTAAGTGCAATATCATTTTCATTCATAGAAATGAATTCTGCAAAGGTTCCAATCCGATAGTCTGAAGGTCTTGCATAAACCTCATCACCAACTTTGAATTTGCTAACTTTTGAACCAACTTTCGTTATAACACCTGACACATCATGCCCCAAAGCAAATGGAGTTTTATAAGGCAAAATCATTTTGAATTCACCATTCCTGATCTTTGAATCCAAAAGGTTTACACCCGCTGAATGTATTTGGACTAATACATCATTTGCATTTACAACCGGTTCTTGTATTTCGGTTAGTTGTAATTTTTCTTTTTTACCATAGCGTTTTACTATGAATGCTTTCATTTTCTGAATTTTATTTGATTTGTTAAACAATTGCTGTTGCATTCACTCTTTTCAGAATTGTATTTTCAAAAGTTTTATAGGCAAAGCGTTGAAGTGTGAGAACCATTGATGCACCTTTGCCTACGGGATTATTAAACTTGGGTTCTCTTTCATTTACCATTTTCAAAACTTTGTCTATAACAGGTTCAGGTGATGCGGCATTATCAAATTCATCTTTTGTATATGCTGTAATTTTTTTTCGAAATCCGTCATAATCTTTTATGTTGCCATTTGCCGCAGTTGCACTATTTCCAATATTGGTTTTGAAGCCCATTGGCTCAACCATACTTACTTTAATGTTAAATTGATTTAATTCAAACCTGAGTGCTTTAAAATATCCTTCCAACGCATGTTTTGAAGCCGAATAGTAAGCCACGTTAGGAAGACTGATTAACCCTATTATAGAACCGATGGTTATTATTTTGCCATTTCGGTTTTTTCTAAAATGAGGTAATAATTCATTGGTAAGTTTAACGGTACCCCAGAAGTTTGTTTCCAGTTGCTGCCTTCCCAATTCAACTGAAGTTTCTTCTGCAAGACCTGTTACTAAGTAGCCTGCATTATTTATCAGCACATCAAGTTGCTTTACCTGGCTAAAGAGATTTTTACCAAAAGATTCAATTGAATCGTCATCGGCAATATCCAATGCCAATAATTTAAAAGGAAGTTTGGCCTGGTATTTTTCCGGGTTGCGGCTTGTACCAAATACCTGGTAGCCGCTTTGGTAGAGCTTGCTGGCAATAAGGAGTCCAAAGCCTGAAGAAGCCCCGGTAACTAAAATTGTTTGTTTCATTTTGTATTGTTTTTGTAATTTTACTTGCAAATTGCAAGTGCAAATATATAAATTACTTGCAAATTGCAAGTAATTTTTTAAAATATTTTTATGAACAAACTCAAAAAAAGATCAGATTGCCCTGTTAGCAGTTCGCTTGATATCTGGGGAGATAAGTGGTCCCTGTTGATTATCAGGGACCTGATGTTTGCGAAAGAGTGCACCTATGGCGACTTTCTGAAAGCCCCGGAACGTATAGCAACAAATATTTTGGCTTCAAGATTACTGGCACTTGAAGAAAACAAGATCATTCAAAAATTAGATCACCCGGAGAGCAAAGCAAAAGTGTTATATAGGTTAACTAAAAAAGGAATTGACTTACTTCCTATAATGATTGAAATAAACTTATGGGCTGAAAAATATTTTCCTATACCGGCAGATAGAAAAGCAATGTTGAAAGAAGTGAAAAAAGATAAGACTGCATTTATTAAGTCAATGACTAAAGAATTGGAGAGACAAGGGTGATTGGAAAATTTATTATTAAAGATTCCTTTTTCCAGGCAACGTTTCCCTTTAGAGGACGTTGCGTGTTCAACGATTTATTTTATTTTTAGAATGCCGGTTCAGCAAAGCATCCCTGCATAGCGACATTTTTTTTCCTGGATTTAGACGGCAGAATTAGTTGCCTTTAATTAAGAGAACCGGCAGCATGATTTAATCTATAAATGGTTTTGTGATCATGTCAAATCAGTTCGTACGAGGAGTCGATCTATTTTGTGTTTCTCCCGGCTATTGGAAAAATTTTTTATAAAAAATTTTTCCAATCAAAAAATGTTTTTAATTTCGACCGACCGTTCAGTCAAAAAATATTATGTCGCCAAGAACTTCAAATCAATTACAGCAATTAAGGGAAACTAAAAAGCAGCAGATTATGCAGGCGGCCTTAAAAGTGTTTGCCAGCCAGGGCTTTAACGGGGCCACTATCACTATGATCGCAAAAGAAGCGGGAATTGCCAAAGGGCTTACGTATAGTTATTACGAAAGCAAAGAAAAGCTTCTCGGCGAGTTACTATCGTTTGGTATGCAAAAAGCAGCCTCTTTTCTTTCTGAAGGCGCGACTGGTAAACTTGAAACAAAAAAAGAATTCGCAGCCAGTCTCCGAAAAATGATACAGCTTTTTTTAGAAGAAGCAGATTTCTGGCGTCTATATACCATGCTGGCATTACAGCCGCACATTGCGGAGAAATTCTATAAGGAGGCAATGGCATTTCTGCAACAGTATCTCGAAGTTTATGTGGCTTATTTTAAAAAGAAAAAATCGGCCAACCCAATGGCTGAAGCGATGCTTTTCGGTTCAGTTCTCGACGGGCTGATGTTTGACCTAATGATAGCGCCGGACGAATATCCCGTTGAAGATGTAATAAAAATGATCATTAAAAAATTTGCCTGATAGAAAACAAAAAGTATTATGAAACCTTTATTATTTATATCAATCGCATTATCGATTTTTTCATTTAGTTCTTATTGCCAACAGACCAAATGCTACTGAAATTGTAAGAAAAGCAAACGACCTGATGAATGGCCGATCCAGCCAAAGTACCGCTACGATGACAATTGTGCGACCCACCTGGACACGGAAAGTAAGTATGAAAACATGGTCGCTTGGTAATGATTATTATATGATCCTTATAACGGCGCCTGCACAGGATAAAGGCCAGGTATTCCTGAAACGACGTACTGAAATGTGGAACTGGATGCCTAACATCAGCCGCATCATTCGTATACCGCCTTCCATGATGGGACAGAACTGGATGGGTTCTGATTTTACCAATAACGACCTGGTGAAAGAGAACTCTATCGTAGACGACTACACGCATACTTTAATGGGTAACGAAACCATTGAAGGATATGATTGCTATAAAATACAACTTGTTCCCAAACCAAATGCTGCGGTTGTTTGGGATAAAATAATTATGTGGATTGCAAAGGATAAATACTTTATGTTGAAAGCAGATTTTTATAACGAAGACGGAGAATTGGTAAACGAGGAAACGCAATCTGATATAAAGCATTTTGATGACCGCGATCTTCCTTCAAAACTGGTAATGACACCGGTAAAGGAAAAGGGAAAACAAACCATTCTGCAGTTTCAGCAAATGGCATTTAACATGTCGACGAAGGAAGATTTTTTTTCACAACAGAACATGAAAAACATTCGCTGATATCTTTCCTTGGATGCAGAATATAAATAGAGAAATTATTTTCTGATGCAACAATCTATTAAACTGGCGTGGCGGAACTTATGGCGCAATCGCCGCAGAACCTTGATTACATTGGCTTCCGTGTTGATGGCCGTGGTACTGGCCATTGCGATCCGTTCATTCCAGAAAGGCGTGTATGGAAATATGATTAGCAATGCTGTGCGCTTTTCCACGGGTTATATACAGGTGCATGCGAAAGGCTACTGGGATGATCAGTCTATTAATAATTCTTTTGAACCCGGTGCTGCTCTTGAGCAGGCTTTAAAAAAAGAGAACAATATTTCTTTAGCCGTACCTAAGCTCGAGTCATTTGCGCTTGCTTCTTCCGGTCCGCATACTAAGGGCGCAGAAGTTATTGGCATCGATCCCGAAAAAGAAAATAGTATGAATGATGTGGCCGGGAAAATTACGCAAGGAAAATATTTTACCAATAGCGATAACCAGGGAATTTTGATTGGGGATGGGCTTGCGAAATACCTGCAACTAAAATTGGGTGACACATTGGTGTTGCTTGGGCAGGGCTATCATGGAAGTACAGCGGCAGGCCAATATCCCATACAGGGGATTTTTCATTTTCCATTGGAGCAGATCAATAATGCGCTGGTATATCTTTACCTGCCCGATGCACAATCACTGTTTGGAGCACCTGGTCGCCTCACTTCTATCAGCATCATGCTTCGCCAGCCAGATGACATTAATGCAACCACACATTTTTTACAACATTCGTTAGACAGTACCCGGGAGGTAATGCAATGGCCTGAAATGAATAAAAGTCTTGTGCAGGAAATACAAGGTGATAACGCCGGCGGCATCATTATGCTGGGCATATTATACCTCGTTGTTGCGTTTGGTGTATTTGGTACTATCCTGATGATGACATTGGAAAGAAAAAAAGAATTTGCAGTGATGATCGCTATTGGAATGCATCGTGTAAGGCTGACCGTTATAATTATATTGGAAACTATTTTAATTGGATTGATGGGGATACTTTCGGGAAGCGTGTTGATACTGCCTGTACTTGCATACCTGCACCGATATCCTGTTGCGTTAACCGGATCAGCAGCTCAAAGCTACCAGCAGTTTGGCATAGAGCCAATCTTACCGGCATCGCTCGATCCCTATATTTTCCTCTACCAGGGTTTAACCGTTTTGGGTATTGCTATTGTTTCCGTCGCGTACCCGTTATGGTATATTAACAGGCTCAGGATTGCTGAAACTTTAAAACAATAATGCTATGCTTACACAAATAGCCTGGAGAAACGTATGGCGCAATAAAACAAGGAGCCTCGTAATTATTATTGCCGTGGCGCTTGGTTTGTGGGGTGGAATTTTTTCAGACGCCTTTATGCAGGGCATGGCAGAGCAACAGATTTACTCCGTTATTCATACTGAAACGGGTCATATACAATTAAACAAACCGGGCTTTTTATTGAATCATGATATGCAGATGCGGATCAAAAATGCAGATAGCATATTAAGTAACATAAAGGCAAACCCTTCCGTAGAAGGAGTTTCCGCAATTACCCAGGTAACTGCGATGGCTTCCACAGCTTCAGGCTCTTCGGGCATTATGGTCAATGGAATTCAACCATCCGACAAGGAAAAGGTTAGTGATATTTCAAAATTGCTAATACAAGGTGACTACTTCAAAAGTGACCATACCAATCAAGTGGTAATCGGGCAACAGCTTGCTGACAAACTGAAAGTAAAGCTGCACTCACGTATCGTATTGACTTTGCAGACCACAGCGGGAGATATTATCTATGGTGCATTTAAAGTGGGCGGCATTTTTCGTACGCACGATAGTGAATTTGATAAGCAAATGATTTTTGTTCGCAACAAAGATATTCAGCAGTTAACAGGTTTTCCGCCCGGCGCTGCCTCAATCATTACGGTGTTGTTAAAGAATGATGATGATACCAAAAAGATAACAACAGCACTTCAAAAACAATATCCCGGTATGCAGGTGCAATCGTGGATACAATTATCACCCATGCTGCAGATCCTTTCAGGGACTATGATGCAGATAACGTTGATTTTTGTAGGCATCATACTGATCGCATTGGCATTTGGGATTATTAATACGATGTTGATGGCAGTGCTGGACCGCACCCGTGAAATCGGAATGCTTTTGTCCATCGGCATGAAACCTTCCAAGGTGTTTGGGATGATCATGCTGGAAACAATTTTTCTTTCGCTGACAGGTGCGGTGATTGGTGTATTGGTTAGCATTACCACAATAGCATGGTTCGGGCACAAAGGAATTAACCTTTCTTTTATCGCAGAAGGGTTTAATGCACTTGGTTACAGCAGTATCGTGTACCCTACACTTGGGTTTAATTTTTACATTATGCTCGCCATTATGGTGATTGTGATTGCAACAATTGCGGGCTTGTTCCCCGCGAGAAGGGCAGTGCGGCTAAAGCCGGCCGAGGCAGTAAGAGGTGATTGATTTAAACTTTACTTTTTTATTAAATGTTTTTTTATGCCAGTAATTGAAATTAAAAATCTCACGAAGACCTATAACGAAACCATGGTGCCGGTGCATGCATTAAACGGCATTAACCTTGAATTTGAAAAAGGAGAATTCACAGCTATT
Organism: uncultured Chitinophagaceae bacterium; assembly: GCA_963792025.1. Classification (GTDB taxonomy): domain Bacteria; phylum Bacteroidota; class Bacteroidia; order Chitinophagales; family Chitinophagaceae; genus Ginsengibacter. The sequence goes on from CAWBUS010000005.1 coordinate 53,193, forward strand.
GTTGGTCCATCCGGTTGCGGTAAGACCACGCTGCTGAACATGATGGGCGGCCTTGATCAACCCACTTCGGGAAATGTAATTATCGAAAAAGAAGAGATCACCCGGATGAACCGGTCAGCATTAACAGATTTCCGGCTGCGTCATATTGGCTTCATCTTTCAATCCTATAATCTCATACCGGTACTTACTGTAAAAGAGAATGTTGAATTCATTATGGAACTCCAAAACAGTAACAAAAAGGAAATAACAGACCGTGTAAATTATCTCCTAACGACAATGGGTATGGGAGATAAAATAAATGTACGGCCGAAATATTTATCAGGTGGACAGCAGCAACGGGTAGCTGTTGCGAGAGCACTTGCATCCAAGCCGAAATTTATTCTTGCCGATGAACCTACCGCAAATCTCGATTCTAAATCAACAGATACGCTATTAGACCTGATGGCCACGCTTAACGAAAAAGAACAGGTCACCTTTATCTTTTCAACACATGATCAGCGGGTAATGGACAAAGCAAGGCGCATCATTACTTTGGAAGATGGAAAAGTGATTAGTGATACTAAATCGAAAGTAAGTCATGCAAGTCTTCAAAATTAAAATATTATTTATTGGATTTGTTCTCCTGTTTTTTTTAGCCATTGCCCAAAATGGTAATGCGCAGGACACAACGAACAACACTATAATCAATGCTGATAAAATTTCTCATTGGTCTGTTAATGGCTACCTGAAAGATCTGCAAACAACGCAATTTACAGACATCAATAAAAAATGGACCCTGGAAAACCTCGTGCACAATCGCGTAGATATTCATTGGTTTCATGACAGTTCCTGGAAGTTTCATCTTGGCGTCAGGAATAGGTTTTTTTATGGTGACTCCGCTGCATTGTCTATCGAGAATGTATTATTACAAACCGGCAATCATGATTTTTTTGATCTTTCCAAAACGATTGCAAAAGGGCCATCTTATTTATTGCATTCCAATATTGATCGGGCTTCTATAGATTATACCCGTGGTAAATGGGAGGTCACCCTCGGCCGGCAACGCATCAATTGGGGACTAAACCTCGTATGGAATCCTAACGATATTTTTAATGCCTATTCTTATTTTGATTTTGATTACGAAGAGCGCCCCGGTACAGATGCTGTAAGAGTTCAGTACTACCTCAATAGCACTTCGTCCGCGGAACTTGCTTATAAACCGGGAAAGAATTCAAATGAAACGATTGCAGCGGGATTGTATCGTTTCACAAAAGGCAGCTACGATATTCAGGCCCTTGCGGGGATAGTTAAAACAGATTATGTTGTCGGTGGCGGTTGGTCCGGTGTATTGGGACAAGCTGGTTTTAACGGAGAAATTTCGGCTTTTGCACCACGCAAAAGTTTTCGATTAGCCAACACTGTTATATCAGCGTCCGCAGGTGTTAATTATACCTTTCCAAACAGTTTGTACCTGCATGGCGCCTACCTCCTGAACAGTGCCGGTTTATTAAAAGGAGATAGTTTGAGCCCCAATTTTTTTCTTAACATTGTTTCGGCGAAGTCCCTTTCACCAGCCCGACATTCTTTATTCGCAGAAGCAGCCTATCAATTCAATCCACTAATCCGTGGCGATCTTTCAGCCATTTATACGCCAGCTGATGGCTCATTTTTTACCGGCCCGTTCTTTACTTTCTCTTTAACTAATACAATAGAATTGCTGGCAGGTGGCCAATTATTTTTTGGAGGAAAGCAAAGTTTATATGGTAACTACGGTCGGGCTTTGTATCTACGATTTAAGTGGAGCTTTTGATTCAGCAACAGATTTAATACAGATATTGATCACCACAAACACGCATCATTAACGTCAATATTTTTGTTCCCTTCACTTTTTGCAGTATCCTTATATTTGTAAGCATTGTTTTACAAGTCGCAACACCGTTAATTAAAGACAATTACCGGACCTGTCCATACTTAAATATTTCCTCGATACAAACAAATAAACTGTGATCATGAAAAAACTGCTTCTCCCCTTCTTACTTATCAGCATCTCCGCCTCCGCGCAATTAAATATTGAAAAAATATTAAGTGCTCCATTTCCCAATGAGTTGAAGGCATCTAACGACGGAAAGTACATAACCTGGGTGTTTAATAATAAGGGCGTTCGCAATGTATGGTTTGCAGATGAGAGCCGGAAAAGGAGCAAAGCAACTTACGCATTATACAGAGGATGATGGATTGGAAATCACGAGCCTTATTATTTCCCCCGACGACAATAGCGTTATATTTGTGCGGGGAAATGATGCCAATTCAAAAGGAGAAAATGCAAACCCCGCCAGGCTCCAGACATCAACGGAAGAAGCAGTTTATATAGCATACGTCAAAATTGATAGCGTAAAAAAAATAAGCGATGGAATATCTCCCGCCGTTTCTCCCGATGGCAAGCAAATTGCATTTATCTCTTCCTCGCAGGTATGGTTAGCCGCTGGCGATAGTTTGAAACCAATTAAATTATTTCAATCTAGGGGAAGCCAGGCACAATTGCGTTGGTCGCCGGATGGAAATAAACTTGCCTACACAAGCAACAGGAGCGGACATTCATTCATAGGGATATATGACCTTAATTCAAAAACGATTTCGTATCCTGATGCGTCTACCAACAGCGACTCAGATCCCGTGTGGTCGCCTGACAGTAGATATGTTGCTTATATGCGGCAACCATATATCGGTGCATCTATGCCTTTTACTTCCCAACGTTCATCGTCATTGCCATGGAGCATCCGGTTATTAGATGTTGCGTCTTTTCAGGCTAAGGAAATATGGAAAGCAGATGAAGGCCAGGGTAGCGCCTTACCAGATAACCTTCCGGCAGTTGACAATCGCTTATGGTTTACTGCAAACAATACCATTATTTTTCCATGGGAAAAAGATGGATGGATGCATTTATATGCTTTGGATGTAAGCAACAAAACAACAAAGTTGCTGACACCCGGCGATGGCGAAGTTGAAAAGGTTTCGATGTCAAGCGATAAAAAGACAATTGTTTATTGTACTAACATTGGCGATATCGGCAGAAGACACATTTATACAATTACTTCATTAGGTAAACCCGTAATGGTTACAAAAGGCGATGGTATAGAATATAGTCCTGTAGCCCTTTCCAGGGGCATTGCTGTCTTAGAGAGTACATCACAGCATCCTCTATGGCCTGCCATTGTTCAGTCCAATGGTACATTAGCAGATATTGCAGTCAATGAATTTCCGAAAGACTATCCTTCCTCTTTGCTGGTAGTACCACAAACAATTTCATTTACCGCAACTGATGGTATGATGGTTCCGGCACAACTTTTTTTACCCAAAAATATTAATGACGGCAAAAAGCATCCCGCTGTTGTCTTTTTCCACGGCGGCTCCAGGAGGCAGATGCTGCCTGCATTTCATTACATGTATTACTATTACAATGCCTATGGATTAAATCAATATTTTGCCAGCAAAGGTTATATTGTTCTTAGTGTGAATTACCGGAGCGGCATTGGCTATGGCTTAAATTTTCGGGAGGCGCTGAACTACGGAGCCAATGGCGCTAGTGAAGTAAATGATGCCATAGGCGCAGGGCTGTACCTGCAATCAAGAAGCGATGTAGATACCAAACGTATTGCGGCGTGGGGTGGCTCTTATGGTGGGTTTCTTACTGCATTTTGCCTTGCAAAAGCCTCTGATATTTTTTCATGCGGGGTAGATATGCATGGTGTGCATAACTGGAATACCGAACTTTCAAACTGGCGTACATACGACTCCGTTAGTGCAGGTACATTTTCACAAAAAGCTTATCTCTCCTCCCCTATTGCTTATATTGATGGTTGGCGTTCTCCTGTATTATTAATTCATGGAGACGATGATCGCAATGTTCCTTTTGCGCAAACTATGACGCTGGCATCTGAACTGGATAAACGAAACATACCTCACAAAGAACTTATTTTTCCAGATGAGATACATGATTTTTTAATGTTTAAAACATGGTTAACGGCATATAATGCCGCTTACGATTTTATCAGCGACCATGATAAATAACCGGCTTTTTTCAATCTATTTTAATGGAATTCGCGATTAAGTGTACTAATGTTCTTTCCTTTTAATGGCTGCCAGCAAAGAATTTATTTGGCCGAAATGGTAATAATCATGCTCTGCAATTCCATTAATAAGATACAGGTAAGAATAGCTTCGCCCCGGAACTTTTGAATCTAATTGTTCGACCGGAAAATTTTTAATAGCTGCTATTAGTTCCTGGTGGCAGCTTTCATATTGCCCGCTAAGAGCGTTCCATTCTGAAGGTTTAGGCCAGTCTGCCGGCGAGTTATCTTCAATATTAAAATTATCATTGCCTGTTAATTTTTGCACCACAAAATTTCGCCAGGCAATAATATGCACCAGTTGTTCTGCAACGGAATGAGAATAATTGTCCACCCTTTTGAAGGCTACTGACTGTGAATTTGAAAAAACGTTCTTTCCTAATTTATCGGTTACCCATGAATTGCCATTATTAAAGTCGTCTAACTTTTTTAATGCACTGTCTTTTACTGCGCTGAAGTAGTTATTATCCATAGATATATTTAATCAATGTTAAAAGTATATAGTCCTTGGAGCCTCACCCGGTTACAAATGTTTTTTAATTTTCACGATTACTGATTTAGAGGCCGGCTGATTGCTGATATCTGCAACACATTGTATGGGTACTAACACATTGGCTTCAGGGAAATAAGTGGCTACACACTGTTCCGGAATATCATATTGTACTATCAAAAATTTATGCGCTACCCTTTCTACCCCATCGGTGTTATTAAACAAATCAACCACATCGCCATTTTTCAAATTAAGTTTCGCGATATCCTTTTCATTCATAAAAACCACTCTCCTTTCGTTATACACACCGCGATAGCGATCATCATAGCCATAGATAGTTGTGTTAAACTGGTCATGGCTTCTTATCGTCATCATTATTAATTCATCTTCTTTAATTGTGGGCAGATAAAGTTCCGTAAGAGAAAAACGGCGCTTTATTATCAGATGTATGAAATTCACGTGTACGGGCACCGTTAGGAAGATAGAACCCACCCTTGCGCCTGACTTTTTCGTTATAATTTTCAAAACCCGGAATTACTCTTTCAATATCATCGCGAATAGCATCGTAATTTTCTATGTACCGATCCCAGTTTATTACTGAACGACCGCCCAATGTTGCCTTCGCCAACTTGCAAATGATTACCGGTTCGCTCAACAGGTCTCCCGATATTGGTTTTAAGACTCCTTTTGACATTTGCACAACACCGGTAGAATTTTCGCAGGAAACAAATTGCGTGATACCGTCGTGTTCATCTTTATCAGAACGGCCGAGACAAGGTAATATTAATGCTTCTTTACCATGAACCAGGTGGCTGCGATTCAATTTGGTTGAAACATGAACGGTAAGGTTACATTGCCTCAAACCCTGCGCTGTAAAATTAGTGTCTGGCGTAGCGGATAAAAAATTACCGCCGAGCGCAAAAAACACCTTGGCGTTACTGTTATGCATTGCCTTAATTGAATTAACAACATCGTAGCCTTCTTTTTCCGGCGGAATAAATCCATATACTTCTGCAATCTTTTTAGTTAAGGCTGGCTGTGGCTTTTCCCAGATGCCGACCGTTCTGTCACCTTGCACATTGCTGTGGCCACGTACGGGACATGTACCTGCGCCGGGCTTACCAATACTTCCTTTTAGCAACAACAGGTTTACAATTTCCTTAATAGTGTCCACGCCATTCTTATGTTGTGTAATGCCCATTGCCCAGCAGATAATGATCTTACTTTTCTGCTTCAAAACATTTATTACTTCCTGCGCCTTTTGCAAAGTAATACCAGCAAGCTTTAGTAGCTCATCAACATCATATTTTTTTACTTCGGTTACAAGCGCATCATAACCTGATGTATATTCATTGATGAATTCGCGATCGAATATTTTTCCGGGATTATCTTCTTCTACCTCCAACAATAAATAGATAAGCGCTTTAAACAACGCCTGGTCACCATTGAGTTTCACCTGCAAAAAAATATCGGTAAGTTTTGTATCAATATGTAAAATCCCTTTCACTTTTTGGGGATTACTAAATCCCATCAGCCCGGTCTCCGGCAAAGGATTTATTGAAATAATTTTTGCACCGTTAGTCTTTCCTTTTTGCAAGGCAGTTAACATCCGCGGATGATTGGTACCCGGGTTTTGTCCAACAATCATGATCACCTCAGCTTCATAAAAATCTTCCAGCTTTACGGAACCTTTACCGATACCCAACACTTCCGAAAGCGCAGAACCCGTAGACTCATGGCACATATTGGAACAATCGGGTAAATTATTGGTTCCATATTCCTTTGCAAAGAGCTGGTACATGTATGCGGCTTCGTTGCTGGCGCGGCCCGATGTATAAAAGATTGCTTCATCCGGGCTCGCAAGGTCATTAAGATGTTTGGCCAATAATGTAAAGGCATCATCCCAGGTTATCGGTTGGTAATGCGTTGCATTTTGAGGTAAATACATAGGTTGCGCTATCCTTCCATTCTTGCCAATGTTGTAGTCATCGAGTTCAGACAATTCTTCAACCGAATGCTTTGCAAAGAATTCGGGATGCAGGCTCTTTGTTGTTGCTTCATCTGCAAATGCCTTGGCGCCATTTTCACAATACTCTGCAATGCCAGACCTTTCATCATCGGGGTCGGGCCATGCACAGGACGGGCAATCAAATCCCAACTTCTGATTCATAGCTAATAATCCCTTGAGCCCGCGCCCCACATTCATTTCGTGAAATACCTGTTTGCCGCTTTCGTAGACCGCTTCCATACCTGCAGCTACTGTATAAGGTTCTTTAATTTTTACGTTTCCCGTGAGGTCTGCAGGATTCTCTGCTTTCGTTTCTTCTATCTTTTCATCATTCATGATTAACAGGATTTAGCGGGATTTTCAAAATAATCAGATTGATCTTCGGTTGCTATTGCATCAATACATTTAAAATCTTTTTCCAGCAAAAGAAATAAAAATTTACCATTACTAACGGGATAGTCGTAGACGATACTAACCTGGTTGGTGGAGGCCCACATTTCCAATAAATGTTTAGGAACATACAGCATAATGCTTCCATTAATAAAGTCCGCTGACATGGTTTTGCTGTCTGTACTTAATACAGCGTATTTAAAAATACTGTTGCCAAACTCTGTCTTTTCTTCCACAAATCCACCTTCGGCAAAAGCTGCTACTTCCGATTTAGAAAGCCTGAACCGTACTGCATTACCCCTGATACGAATTTTCATAAATATTGCTTATTCTGTGAGCATTTGAATAAATATTAAATGATCGGTTTCTTAAAAATCCAATAAGAGTTATTCCTGCTTCCTCCGCCATTTGAACAGCAAGGCTGGAAGGCGCCCCGATGGCTGCAACCGCAGTGATGCCTGCCATCCACGCTTTTTGAATGAGCTCAAAACTTGCCCGTCCACTTAGTAAAAGTATTTTATCGTGCAGGGGAATTATGGATTGACCTAACGCAGCGCCTACCAATTTATCCAATGCATTATGTCTTCCAACATCTTCCCGCGATAAGAGAAACTCACCTTTGTAATTAAATAATCCGCATGCATGTAGTCCGCCTGTAAAGCCAAAAACTTCCTGGCTGCTTCTTAGTACTCCAGGCAAGGCATAAATTATTTCAGGTGAAATTTGTATAAAATTATTTTCTGCTTCTTCAAACCGACATACCGTTTTAATTGCATCTATAGAAGATTTTCCACACACACCACAACTGGATGTGGTATAAAAATTTCTTTCCAGTTTATTCAAGGCAATAGTTACATCATCTTTCAACTCAACTTTAACTACATTTTCGTTAACACCGCCACAGTAGTTAATTGCCAGTATATCCCCCGGTTTTTTAATAACCCCTTCGGTAAATAAAAAACCTGCAGCAAGTTCAAAATCGTTGCCGGGAGTACGCATAGTTACTGAAATACTTTTTTGAATTCTTTCAGTTGCATTACCAAAAACAATCCTTATTTCCAAAGGCTCTTCAGCTGCGAGCAAATCAAGAGCTTCCTCGGAAGTATTTTCTTTAACTTTTATAATTTCTATAGGAAGAGAAGATGAATTACTCATAACTTGCTATTAAGAAAAATTCGTGCCTATGTTTCAGCAGGCCTTCTCGCAATCATCAAATAACTGCGTAGCATTCTAATCAAATTACAAACGCTTGACCTGCACTACTTACAACAATACACCGCAAAATAAGTTGCATATGGTCGTGATCAGGCGATTTTACCTGCCTCTTCCTGGCTTGCATATTCATCCACAGGATCCGGCAATATTTTCACGGTTGAGTTTTGCAGTGAAATAACGGACGAAGCTGAATACAATCCAATACCATCGCCGGTATAGGTATAGTCCATCAACGTTAGTTTTACAACTCCGTCAATTGATAATTCAATATAATGGCCATAACGTATAAGCCGGAAATTAAAAGATTTTTTACCGTTCATCGGGAAAACCCCGGATTGTATATCAGTAAAAATAAAATTATGGCGTGTGTTTAACGGGTTAAAACCCCAGGCTCTTATTTGCAGCAAACCGTTAGAGATATCAAATGAAATAAAATAACCATTGGCATCCGGATCAATATCGGAAACCAGTCCAAATTTACCCATACCCTCGACCGTTAGTAATCCCTCCCATATAAAACCGGCTGATGGTTTCTGAAAACAAAATATCTCATAACCGCTTCGCGATCCACAGGTTAATTTTTCCGGGGCGATATCTGAGGTAGCAGAAAGGTTCGAAAGCAAATGTTGCATCTCACCCATTTCATGCTGGTAAATTACTTTATCGGCCATTTGTTCCCAGCGATAATAACTTTTTAATATTAATCTTCCCTTATCGTCTGTGTCAAGTTCCTTGGGTGGAGGCAATACCCTTAACGTATCAATTTTTCCATAAGCGTAGAAAAAATTATATACCAATAAATGATCGCCGTCCTGAACAGTACGGGCTGCGTAGTTCCCCTGGGGTAATAGTACATCGGCATGAAAAGAATGATACTCACCAAAAAAATCCGGTGCAAACCAGTAACGTACTTTAATGTCTTCTCTTATGGAACCAATCACATAAAACCGGCCGTTCAATTGAAATACACAGGGACATTCAATATCGTCATACACTATCGGGTATAATAAGGGGGGCATTAATTCAACAACATCGTTGGATATTTTAACCACACCCACACATCCCCTGCGGGATACGGGACCGGTAATGCTGCGGGCACAAATCAGCAGGTACACTTCGCCGTTATAATCAAACCTGAAAGGGTCGCGGAAACTCAGCCATTTACGCGGATTGGCATCCGACGCTTCATAATAAATACCTTTGGGAGCAATTGGATAGATGTTTTTTTTACTCTTTGTCCAGTCAACAAGATTGCCTGATTCAGCCAGTCCTATTTTAGTGATAACACCCCGATCTCTCCGTTGCAAACCTGTATAATACATTTCAAACTTATCGCCTGTTTCACATACATGCATGGTCCAGAGCATATCATCATCCCATTCTCCCGGATTTCCAACAAACAAAGCATTGTTTACTCTCTTCCATGAAATTCCGTCTGCAGAAACGGCATGGGCAATATAATCATGATTAGGAATAATGAGATGAAACAAATGATAGACTCCTTCGTGTACGATCACCGTTATATCACCAATTTCCCAGTCACTGAATCCCGATCCTGAATACATAAACGTATTTAATTCGTTTCATCAAAAATAGTCAATTAATATTTTTAGATTTTGTTTCCAGGCAATTATTGCTTAATATAACCCTAATGCAAAATGGCAAAAGATGAAATGATCATCGAAATCGATATCATTTTTTACTTGATTTAATATATGAAAATTACAACCCTGGTTAGCAGCACTCATAGCAAGTAAACATGTTTGGCTACCTTTGCGACTGTCAGGTTAATGTAAAAAAAGAATCATGAGTGAATATTACATACAATTATTCAGCCCCCATGGATTGATACGATTCAACGATCCGGAAATTGGGAGAGACAAGGACACCGGCGGCCAGGTGAAATATGTACTTGAGTTATTGGAGAATCTTTCTTTCCGTCCACAGGTGCGAAAAGTTGATCTTTTTACCCGCAGAATTTCAGATAAGAGAGTTTCTTCTTCTTATGAAAAAAGTATAGAAAATGTAAATGAAAAAGCACGCATAGTAAGAGTGACTTGTGGCGGCAATGCATATCGACCCAAAGAAACTTTGTGGGAACATCTTGATGAATTCGTTGATAAAACCATTCGGTTTATTGAGAAAGAAGATGATTTCCCTGATGTAGCGCATGGTCATTATGCTGATGGAAATTATATCGCCAGCCAGATCAGCGAAATGATGGGAATTCCTTTTATTGCAACAAGCCATTCGCTTGGTCGTAATAAAAAAAGTATTTTATTGCAGCAAGGTTTGTCGCCGGAAAAAATCAATGAAAAGTTCAACATGGACCGGCGTATTTCAGTTGAAGAAAATTTATTGCAAACGGCCGATGCAATTATCGTGAGCACGCAGCATATAATAGATACGCAATACGCTTTATATGACAATAATAAGGCAGGCAGGTTTGCCGTGGTTCCACCTGGAGTGAACACTGATTTATTCTATCCTTTTTACCGGTTAGATATGCCTTCTTTTAAAATGACCATTGAGCAGGAGCAGGCGCTATATAGAGTCAATTCTGAAATAGAACGCTTTTTATTCAGGCCCGCAAAACCATTAATACTTTCTATCGGTCGTGCCGATAAAAGAAAAAATTTTGAAACAATTATTCAATCATATGGACAGGATAAGGAATTACAGGCCATGGCCAATCTTGCCATATTTGCCGGCGTAAGAAAAGACATTAGTCAAATGCCCGCTGATGAACAGGACATTCTTACGAACCTGTTATTGCTGCTGGACAAATATGACCTGTATGGAAAGATGGCTATCCCCAAAAAAAATGATCCTACACTGGAAGTGCCGGAAATATACCGGGTTGCTGCCCGTAAAAAAGGTGTATTTATAAATGCAACACCGGGAGAAAATTTTGGACTTACTATTGTCGAGGCGGCTGCATGCGGACTTCCTGTAATAGCTTCACCGAGCGGCGGACCAAAAGAAATTCTTGAACATTGTGAAAATGGATTGCTCATAGACGTAGAAGATCCGGTCGCCATTGCAGACGCATTAAAGAAAATGGTTGCTGACCAGGTATTGTGGGAAAAATATTCGGCAAGCGGCATCCGGGCTGTTGATCATTTGTACTCGTGGACCGCACATACAAATAAATACCTTGAGATTATTGAAAATCTTTTTAAACAAAAAGATTCCGACGCATTTTTGTTCACCCATAAAACGCCTTACGGAAAGAAGCTGGCCAAAGCAAAATTGTTTGTTATATCAGATCTCGATGGAACGCTTGTTGATGGTAATAAATCAGATGGCCTGAATGAATTTAAAGAATGGATTGCTGATAACAGAGATGAAGTTGTATTTGGCGTAGCAAGCGGGAGAAATAAGGAAATTACAGAACACGCTTTTGCGAAATACGATTTACCGAACCCGGATATATTGATATGCTCAGCAGGTTCAGAAATTTATTACACTGATAAATTTATACCTGATAACGGATGGGACAGCCATATCGATTACCAATGGAAAAGGGATGAACTTCAAAATGAATTGTCAAAATTCCCGGGTATTCGTTTGCAGGAACCTGCGGCCCAATGGCGGTTCAAACTTAGCTTTTATGTTGATGACAGTTTTAACGAAGATGACCTTGCCGATCTTTATAAATTTCTTGATGACAGGAAACTAAGGGCAAAAATATTGTTGACTGAAAATAAATACCTTGATCTCCTCCCCTTTCGTGCCAGTAAGGGAAGCGCTGTCCGCTACCTGAGTTACAAGTGGAAAGTTCCCATGGAACATTTTATTACTGCCGGTAACAGCGGTAATGATATCGACATGCTCAAAGGAAAAGCAAAAGGAATAGTGGTAGCCAATTACAGCCCGGAACTGGAAGAATTGAGAAAAAACAAATTAATTTATTTCACCAGGGATCCGTTGGCAAAAGGTGTATTAGAAGGTATTCAATACCACATTTCGTCTATAGGTTTTAATTCTAACTGATTGATGAACTTTTGGAAAGTTTATTGCGAAGTATTTTTAACCCAAAAAAGTTATTAGAACGAATTTCTAATGGCGGTCATTAGAAAAGATGTTAATAAAAAGCTTGCTGGTATTGATTTTTAATTTTAGAGAATGGTTTAAAATTGGGGTAAGAAAATCTTATTTTAAAAATGGATCTTCAAATTGCCTTTACCGATAAAGAAATTACCCCCTGGTCAGGAACGCTGTTGCTAAAAAAAATGCTTGACCGGATGAAACTTGATGAGCAGTTGGACAAACTGCCTTTACCTGCTCAGGGCTCTAACCGGGGTTACTCCCCCCATCAATTAATCAAGCAATTCATGACCAGTATTTGGTGCGGCGCCAATAAATTTGAGCACTGTGAAGTTACCCGTTACGATGAAGTACTGAGGCAATGCTGGGGATTTAAACAAATGGCTGGATGTAAATCATTTCAGCGTTTTTTTAATAAGCACACAGCAGCTATCAATCATGATATTTTTACTCCCTTATACCAATGGTTTTTTGGCAGCTTGCAATATGATAATTATACGCTGGATGTAGACTCCACCATTTTTACCCGGTATGGCAATCAGCAGGGAAGCAAGAAAGGATACAATCCTGTCAAACCAGGCAGAAACAGCCATCACCCTTTGCTGGCCTTTATTGAAGAAACCAGGATGGTAGCCAATTTTTGGTTGCGCAGTGGCAATACTTACACGAGCAATAATTTTCAGGGTTTTTTATCAGATACTATAGAAAAATTAAATGGTAAAAAGATCGGGCTGCTAAGGGCCGACAGCGGTTTTTACGGTAAAGAAGTTTTTGATTACCTGGAACAAAATGAACGGGTAGGCAGCTATATCATTGCTGCCAGGCAATACAAGCCCATTCAACAAAAGTTAGCCGGACATAGCTTGTGGGTAAAAGTAAGTAATGGAATTGAAGTTGGCGAAACCAGCTACCAGAGCCCATTGTGGGATAAGCCAAGACGCCTGGTGATGGTACGTCAATTAATAGCTGAACGCCCTAATGCCACAGGCAAATCATTAAGATTATTTGAACAGGAAGGTATCTATAACAATTACAGGTACAGTTGTTTTATCACCGATTTAACGCTGCCGCCTGTGCAGGTCTGGAACTTATACAAACAAAGAGCTAAATGCGAAAACAGAATCAAAGAATTAAAATACGATTTTGGCGCAGATAACTTTAGTCTCAAAAACTTTGATGCTACGGAAGCCGCCTTAAATTGGGTAATGATGGCCTATAACTTTATAAGCCTTTTTAGACAAGTGGTACTCAATACAAAAGTAGAACAGCGAATGAAAACCCTGCGTTACAAAGTATTTGCCATCGGCGGATATATGGTAAAAAATGGAAGTCAAAAAATCCTCAAACTTTCCCTTGCCATGAAGCGACGGGAATGGTTTACCGGGCTATGGCATTGTAATAAAACTTTTGAAATACCAGCACTAACAAAAACCTAATGACTTTTTTGGGTTTAAATGAAGAATTTTATAACTTTCCAAAAGTTACAAAGACACTTAACCACTCGAACCCACTGCGGTTTAAAATGTCTTCTTCAAATATCCAAAGTGCTGGTGATTGAGTTATCATTTTTTCATTCGTTGGTCTTCCACTACAACATAAAAAGATTTACCACAATAAAAGAAGCGCCGTTGCTGGTATTTTTAGCGTTGGCTCTGTAGCCCGGCATCACCAACAACAGCATTAAGCCATCCAATGTGTTATTATACTAACCTATCTTTTTATTTCAGCCAAGGTATTTAAAGTATGGAGAGTTTTGCATATTGTAGGTCATATCTCTTCTATTGTTTGTTGGGGATGCTTAGCTGCAAAATCATCCGCACAGCCTGCCCGCTTCTTTGCGGGGAATACCGAACGGCGATGTGTGGCTTTATGCTAAAGAAATTTTGCAACACCAACGCAGGCTTAAACACCAACGCAGGCTTAATAATGTGTTTCAAAATTTAGTTTCACGGTTGGCGATTTGTCCATGGAACATCAAGTTTATCCAATTGTTTAAATTCTTCATATTCATTTTTGTTCAAACCGCTAATGTCCTCAATAATTGAAAAGTATTGTGTACTGTGTTCTGAATATGAATTTAATTCATATCCCAAAACCAAAATAAACTGGTCCGCAATAAAAAAATATTTGTCGTTGTCATATGTTATTCTCGCATCAGCAATTTTAAGTTCACCATATTTAGCTTTTAAATTATCAAGAAAATCAAGTCTTGTAAAGTTGTCCAAAATAGGTAGAGTATCTTTGCTAAGCGATGTTACCCCGACATTATAAACTCCATTGTTAGTTAAAAACAAAACTTCTAAATATTCAGGAACTGATTTGTCGGGTCGAGTATAAATATCTTGTAATATTATATCATTCATTTTTTGGCAATTCGACTTAGAAAGTATGAGCTTATGAAAACAAGTCCTACCAGCCCTGTCCATACAATTTGTCCAAACCTAGAAATTGAAAAAATGTCTAACGGCATGACAGGCAACGGTAGGTATTGCTGTATTCTAGGATATGCAATGAACCTTCTGCCCGGAGCTACCGATGATTTATAATTTATTGATGAAGATAACAACAAAAGCTGATAAGAATTCCTGTCGAGTAGGCAAGGGCGTTTCAGCCCAAGCCTCTCACAGAACCGTGCTTGAAACTCTCGCCTCACACGGCTCTTCGCATTCAGTATAAAAAGATTTTTATACATAGTTGAACTAAACTTGATCGTCCCCGGAAATAATCCGCGTTGTCTTTCTTAGTACAAATGAATGAGCTGAACCCTTCGCTCCATTTCTATTACAGAAACTTCTTCACTACTACGATTCAGTCCGCCACTTCATTACGCTTCGGTTTCCTTTGGAATACCTTGAATCCCGTTTTTAACGAGAGGCTTTCCGCACATCGTAATGATAGTTTCTCACGTTCCCTATAAAAGCCTATGTAAGAGTCCTGCCGCCTAAATCCCGGTTGACCTGTAATCAGTATACGGATCTCCCATTACAGTCCTTCCTATCAGAGGCAGAAATCCAATAGTTTTGTCAACGAGTTAGTTCGTTTCGAGACGTCTTCGAACGGTTTACTTTCGTTCAGCTCTCTTACACTCACCTGACACCTTTATGATGCCTTTTCTTCATCGCTCAATACCATAACTTTTGATTACAGCACCATGAAGTGGTTTATATACTCCTTCCGCAGGCGTATATGAGGGGCCTTCCCTCATCTTTTATACAGCATTGAAAAGAACTATTTATCCTTTCATTCGTGACACACTCTGCCCGAACTGAAGATGCCCTCCCTCCTGGCGGGTGTCCTCACCCGACATTTCAGGATCATAATTTATCCATGTAATGAGTGGGTATCTTAAATTCATCTATTCCTGTCTCATAGAACCTTGCAGATGAAAATCTATATTCTATCGGATCTTTACACAACTGCCAGTGAGGTTGCAGTGGGTTGTAATGCATATAGTCTAATTTTTCACCTGCCATTTTTCTATCTGTTATTAAGATAGCTAACGGATCTCTTTGCCAAAATAAATAATTTCTGTCTTTTTGTTCCGTTGCGTAATCGTTTAAGTTTTCGTTGTTAATTCTTAGTCGTTTTAAGAAGATGTGCCCGGTGAATTTTTCGAAACTTTCTTTAGGAGTTTCTTTGCCATTCATTTTTAATTGTTCCCACAGAACATGTATATATGATTAGGCATTATTACATAGCCGTAAATATGAACCAATTCATTCTTTACAAGCCATTGAAAACTTTCTATTACGATCATTTTCATTTCGTCTCCTTTAAGCAAATGTTTCCAGTCCTTAATTACCGAAGTCCAGAAATAAACTTCATTTAATGATTGATGACTCTTCCGCTCTCCGGAATTCTTAAAGGCAGTTGACATAATACTTCTAAGATAATATAAATTCTGGAATGGCGGGTGAGGACACCCGCCAGGAAGGGGGCCTCGCCCAGCGGAGGCCCAAAAGAAATACTTGAACATTGTGAAAATGGGCTATTAATAGATGTAGAAGATCCGCTTGCTATAGCGCAGGCATTAAAGAAAATAATAGCTCACCACGCATTATGGGGAAAATATTCAGCGAGCGGTATAAGAGCTGTTGATCAGTTGTATTCATGGACGGCACACGCTAATAAATACATTGAGATTATTGACAATCTTTTTCAGAAAAAAAATTCTGATGCGCTTGCTTTCACCCACAAAACAGCTTACGGAAAGAAACTCGCCAAAGCAAAACTGTTTATTATCTCAGATCTTGACGGAACGCTGGCAGACGGCAATGAAGCGAACGGATTGGACGAATTTAAAGAATGGATTGCTAATAACAGAGGCAAAGTCGTGTTTGGCGTAGCAAGCGGAAGAAATAAGGAAATTACAGAACATGCTTTTGCCAAGTACGATTTACCCAACCCGGATATCTTGATATGTTCAGCAGGCTCGGAGATTTATTACACTGATAAATTTATACCTGATAACGGATGGGACAGCCATATCGACTACCAATGGAAAAGGGAGGAACTTCAAAATGAATTGTCAAAGTTCCCCGGTATTCGCTTGCAGGAACCCGCCGCACAATGGCGTTTCAAACTTAACTATTATGTAGATGATAGTTTTAACGAAGATGACCTTGCCAATCTTTATAAGTTTCTTGATGACCGAAAACTTAGAGCAAAAATTTTATTGACAGAAAACAAATACATGGACCTCCTTCCCTTCCGTGCCAGTAAAGGAAGCGCCGTTCGTTACCTGAGTTACAAATGGAAAGTTCCTATGGAACATTTTATTACTGCCGGTAACAGCGGCAATGATATTGATATGCTTAAAGGAAAAACAAGAGGAATCGTGGTGGCTAACTACAGCCCCGAGCTGGAAGAATTAAGAAAGAATAAATTAATTCATTTTTCAGAAAATTCACTGGCGAAAGGTGTACTTGAGGGTATTCAACATCACATCGCAGCTATGGGATTTAAGGCCAATAAAATTTTAACGGCATCCTTTCAACATTAAAATGCACTATACCATCACGTCTACACTTAATAGTTAGTGCATTAGTTTTTGATAAATTCATTTTATGCGATCATCTTCAAATCGTTTACATTATTCTGTTCTCAAACTTTTTACCGGGTTGGCAAGAGCTGCTTTTAAAGTCTGAAATCCGAGCGTGAGGATGGCAATAATTATCATAACGGAAATGCCAAGTGCAAATATCCACCAGCTTATATCAGTGCGATAGGCAAAATTATCCAGCCACTTGTTCATTCCTATCCAGGCCAATGGTGCGGCAATTACAAAGGCAATTACGATCAGCAATAAAAAGTCCTTGGTGATCATTGTAACAATATGCGACACGGACGCACCCAATACTTTTCTTACCCCAATTTCTTTCGTTCGTTGATTTGTTGTATAAATTACAAGCCCAAGCAAGCCAAGACAACTGATAAAAATAGCAAGGCTGGTCGCCCACATTAACAAGCTTGAGATATGCTTTTCCTGGTCATAGTATTTTGCAATGTCTTCGTCAAAAAACTTATAGTCAAAATCATCATCGGGAAAAATTTCTCCCCACGTTTTTCCTATTTGTGCAATAGTAGACTTCCACAAAGTGCCCTCAGCATTTTGTGGCATTAATGCAATATTAATTGTCCTGGCATTGTCAACACCGTTAGCAATTACTAACGGCTTAACCGGATCGTGAAGTGAATGCTCGTTGAAATCTGCTACAACGCCAACTATTGGAATATCACTTATCCTTTTTCCAATGGCTTTATGCATTTCCTGAAAGCCGAGAATATGAGCATACGTTTCATTAATTAGGTATTGACTTGAAGTATCGCTCTGTGAAACATTGGTACCAGCCAGCAATTTTATTCTATATAACTTAATGTAGTTTGTGTCCGCAATTTTCATCTGCACATCCGTAAGCACTTCTTTTTTTCCATCTTTATATTTTCTTGTACTGCTCCAGGTACTATTTGATGATGGTGGATTGTTGCTTAGGCTAACCATTGCAATCCCCGGAATACTTTTTAGTTTATCAATAAAAATATATTTGTGCGCTTTCGCGGTATCGTAATAATTTATACTTAGATGTATAATGGCATCTTTCTTAAAGCCCATATTTTTATTAAGAGAATACGTTATCTGCTTGCTTACAAGTATGGTTGCCATAATAAAAACCTGGGCGATCACAAACTGTGACATAGTCAATGATTTACGTAACCACGCATTGCGGGTTTTGCCGGTGTTAGCATACGCCTGGTTCTTTAAAACAAGAACAGGTTTATATCCTGATAGAATCAGGGCGGGGTAAGACCCCGCTAACAGCGTAACAACAACAATAAGTAGTAGCAGAAAAAGTATAATACCGGGATGCGCCATTAAACTAAAATGTAATCCTTCGGGAATGAAACCGGAAAAAGCTTTTAAAATAACAGGCGTTAAAAAGACCGATATAACGGTAGCTATAAACGTAAGCAAAAATGTCTCAATAAGAAATTGAAAAATGAGCTGCTTTTTAGAACTACCCAACGTTTTTCGAATACCAATTTCTTTTGCTCTTTGAGCAGCATGCGCTGTAGTTAGATTGATAAAATTAATACAACCCAATACCAACAAAAACAAAGCGACATCAAGCAAACCAAATAAGGTTGGCTTATTGGCCAGCGGAAGATCGTACCCGCCATAATCTGAATTAAAATGCAGATCACTTAATGGTTGTAGTTTAAAGCTTGACTTACCATTGTCTTCCGGATCAGGCTTGTGATTTTTAATATAAAGTCCATCCATCCCCGCCTCAATTTTTTTGGGATCAGTTCCCGGGGAAAGTTTTACAAGCAGCTGGGAGGCAGAATTAGTGTTGTCCCACTGGGTCCAATCCTCCGGCTTCAGGTTGGTGTTTTCTAATGTAGCTCTTGATATAAAAGTTGAAAATGTAAAATCTGTGTTTCGCTCAATGTCTCTTACGATACCGGATACTACAGCGGGCACGGTATCATTAAAATAAATCCTTTTACCAATAATTTCCTGTGGTAAAAATTTTGGAAAATATAATTTCGCTACACTTTCTGCGAGTACGGTTTGGTACGGCTGGCTTAAAGAAGTTTTTGGGGAACCAGCCAACCACTTATAGCCAAGCAGGTTCATGTAGTCTTCATTTACAAAAACAATATTCTTCTGGTGTTTAAAAATAAGGGGATCTTTTGCCGAAGGGATGCTGGCCTTCACATCATCCGCAGTTCGAAATGGGACCGCTGCATCAAGGCCCGTTAGTTCTTTTTTTACTGCTGGTCCCAATGGCGAGGTAACCCCGGAGTTACGATATACTTCGCCTGAGAAAACAAAATTGGATACGACGCGATAAATGCGATCATTATCCTTTTCAAACTTATCAAAAGTAAAATGATAACTAACGAGCAGATAAATTACCAATGAAGCACTGATACCTATGGCGAGTCCCAGCACATTAATCAATGAAAAAATCTTGTTGCGACGTAAGTTTCTAAATGCCGTTTTAAAATAATTTTTTATCATGATATTTTATTACTCTGATCTCAAATTTTTAACCGGGTTAGCCATCGCCGCCTTATGTGTTTGCGAAATGATGGTAAATAAACCGATCGCCAATAATAATGAAAAACACATAAGCACACTGAACAGCCCGAAATTGACCCGTAAGGCAAAATTTTGTAAGAACAAAAAGCCTGCAGTATAGCCGATGGGCATTGCAATAATTCCGGCAATAAACAAAAGTTTTATAAATCTTCCGGACAACATTTTCACTAATTGTTTTTCACTCGCTCCAATTATCTTTCTAATGCTTACTTCTTTTTGTTTTACTTCTATAGAATAAACCACAAGGCCAAGCAGGCCCAATGTTGCAATTGCAACAGCAATAAACGCCAGGTAGCCCAAAAGTGATATCGTTGCCGCCTGGGAATTACCTTTATCGAGATCTTCATTTAGCCACGAATACGTTATTGGCGATGAGGATCCAAGTGTTTTCCATTCACTTTTAATACGGCTTTCAATAACATCTTTGTTAATATTTGTTGTTGTTATATACAAATAACTATAAGCATTCTTCTTAATTCTAAAGGCTATCGGTGCAATAGGCCTGCCCACGTTTTCATAATTAAAATCCTTTACTACACCGGCAATTTCCAATTTAGTTGAATCGTTGATCCAGAGCTTTTGACCCGGGGCATTTTCAATTTTTTTAATCCCCAAAGCGTGGACTGCTTTTTCATTCAGTATAATGTACTGTTCATTATTCTCACTTGAAGCCGGTTGAAAATTTTGACCGGCAACAAAAGGAATTTTCATTGAGGGAATAAATTCATCATCTGCATAAAAATAATTTATGGGCAATGCCTCTTTTTTATCACTAAGCCATACCTGCATGTTCATCCCCTGAAAACGTCCACCAATTTGAGATGACATCGCAGATACCGATTCTACACCCGTTACACTTTGAATTTTTTGAGCCGTAATTTTTTCGTCTATGCCATTAAGCGGAACTATCATTACATTATCTTTTCTAAAACCAGGGCTCGCCTTAGCCATAAACGAAAACTGCCGGTAAAAGGCAAAAAGAAAAATGATGATGATTAATGAAAGACTATATTGAAAAACGATTAGCGCTTTTTGTAAACTAACCTTACCTAATATTTTTGCAGTTGACAAATTCTTCAACACACGTAAAGGCTTAAACGAAGATAATAACCAGGCCGGCGACGCACCAGCGAGAAGCCCTGTAAATAATGCATATCCCGCAGACCAGTATACGAGTGGCGCATTATAGTGAAACGTGGAAGGAATAAACTCGTAACCGTCATTGAAAGGAGCGTAATGAATTATAAACGAAAGGATGAGCCATGCAAAGGAAAGCGCTCCAAATGCCAGCAAAACCGATTCAATAATATATTGCGTAAACACCTGGTGACGGCGGGCTCCAACGATTTTTCTTATACCAACTTCTTTGGCTCTCGTTAAGGCTCTTGCGATGGTGAGATTGGTGTAATTAAAACATGCTGCGAGTAAAATCAGTAATGCCACACCCATTTCAAAATAAATTTTAGTCCACGAAGTCCCTCTGCCGATATTGTTACTTAATTCCTCCGTACCGGGCGTAATTTTGTCGATACGCTGCGTGCCGAATGAACTGGTTCCTTCTTTGTTTATTTTATTTAACTCATTCGATATGGAATGCAAATTTTGTGAAAGTCCTGAGACATGTGCATTTTCTTTTAAGAGTACGTAGGTATATGCAGCATTAAAAGCAAACCAGTCAGATGAATTAGCCGCAAGCACTTTATTTCTTTCCAAATTCGCTACGCTGCTATAAGAGGCAAAAGCATCAAAATCTATATGAGATTTACCGGGCATATCATTCAAGACGCCGGTGATAATAAAGTCTCCGCCTTTTTCCATGCTGATAACTTTTCCAACAGGATTAACTGTTCCAAAAAATTTCTGAGCAGTTGTTTTATTGATTACAACTGTATTCGGATTTTGCAATGCCGTTTGTTCATTGCCTGATGAGAGGTGAAATCCAAATACTTTAAAAAAAGAAGGTTCGGTAAATGCGCCGTCAATATACAATTCTTTGCCAGCAGCGGTTGCTTTGCCATTAAAAGCAGGATATATGTTTACAAGGCTTTCAATAATGCCGGTATCTTTCGACAGCGCATCATATAACGGCAAAGGCGTACTCGCCATTTTCCATTGCTGCTCGTTTTTCTTTGCATAACCGCTGGTAACACGGTAAGTCCTATCAGGATGGGGATGAAAATTATCGTAGCTCAGTTGGTCCTGCAGCCGGATCATAATCATTAACCCAACAGACATGCTTAGCCCAAGACCAAAAACATTGATGAAAGAAGTGAGCCTGTTCTTTGATAATGTTCTAATCGCTATTTTAAAATAACTCTTAAGCATACACTAAGTTTTTACATTGAATATTTATCGAAATAATTTCAGATCACTATTCAAATTTCATATTTAAAGGTTCTTTATTATTACTACTCACTTCTTAAACTCTTCACAGGGTTTGCCACTGCCGACTTTAAAGCCTGCCAGCAAATAGTTACCAATGCAATCAATATCACTGCAATGCCCGCAGTTACAAATATATCCCATGAGATTTTTATTCGATAGCTATAATCCTGCAACCATTTGCTCATTAATAACCAACCTAACGGTATTGCAATAATTAGTGATATGCATACCAGTCTTAAAAAATTTCCGGTAAGTAATGCAAATACATTAGCAACAGAAGCGCCCAGTACTTTACGGATGCCTACTTCTTTGCTGCGTTGCTCTGCCATGAAAGCAGCGAGGGCAAATAAACCAAGACAGGCAACAATTATAGCAAGTATAGAAAAGCCAGTAAAAATATATTGCATGCGTTGCACATCTGCGTACATCGATGCATAACGTTGGTCCAGGAAATTATAGCGCATGGTTTGATTCGGTAAAAAATTCTTCCATACACCGCTAATGGCGGCCAGCGCCGTTTTCATGTTAGCGGCATTTATCTTTACTGTAATAATACTATTGCTGTTTCCCAATACCATAAGCAAAGGGTTTACCTGTTGTTTGATACTTTCATAATAAAAATTATCAACAACGCCAATAATCGTCAGGTGTTCGCCACCGTTAGTAATCATTTTCCCAATGGGATTTTTATAACCCAACTTATCAGCCAGCGATTTATTAATAACAGTTGAGGCGGAATCAGTATGAAAATCTTTTGAGAAATTTCTGCCTGCATTTAGTTTCATACCAAGTGTAGGGATATAATTTTCATCAACCACCCAATGCTGCGACTGTATGCCATTATCAGTCTGTTGCTTATTTTCATCATAGAATCTATTGCTATTTCTTTTGGTTCCATCAACAGGCAGAAAATCACTTACACTCATATTCTTAACAACGGGTAAACGCAGTAATTCATTTTTAAAAGATGAGGTTTGGTCACGCAATGCATCAGCGCCTTGTATCATTACCACTTCATCTTTATTAAACCCAATGGTGGAATTAAGGATGTATTGCATTTGCTTATAAATAACAGATGTGCTTATGAGCAGTATAATTGATATGGTGAATTGCATTACTACCAGTGTGCTGCGCAAACCCGCATTCTTACTGCCTAAGCTGAGGTTGCCTTTTAATGTATCGATCGGTTTGAAATATGATAAATAAAAGGCAGGATATAACCCGGCTGTCAATCCAATTATACAAGCTGCGGCAATAATTAATGGAATCATCCACCATTCGCCCCATGGAAAAGAAAGTTGTGTGCCTGAAATTCTGTTAAATAAAGGCAGCACTGTTATCGCTATCACCAGTCCAATAATAAAAGATAAAAAACTATACAACGTTGATTCAGTAAGAAACTGGCTGATAAGACTTCTGCGGCTGGAACCGACTACTTTACGCAAGCCAACTTCTTTTGCACGGTTAGCAGACCGGGCTGTTGACAGATTTAAAAAGTTAATACATGCTAATATCAAAATAAAAATCGCAACCGCCGCAAACATCCAGATGAAACGAATATCGCCATGCTTTACGTTATCTTCCTGGATGCTGTAAGAACGTAAATGAATATCGGTAAGTGGCTGCAGGTAAAGTCTTGCACCTTTGAAAATCTCTTCTGCATTTTTTGTTCCCTGTGCTTTAAGCGCCGGCAGCATATACTTATCCAAAACATCTGCTGTAATTTTCTTACCGAAATTCCCGATGTTTACACCAGGCCTCAGTTGCATGTATATCTGGTAATTGCTTGCCGTCCATGTTTCCTGCTCTCCGTCCCAAAAATTGATGCCAGCTAAGGAAATAAAACCTTTGTATTGCAAATGAGAATTGGCAGGAAAATCTTCCATGACTCCTCCAATTTTTATAAGATTTTTGGTGTTATCATTAAACACTAATGTTTTGCCAACCGGGTTTTGATTGGGAAAATATTTATCAGCCATGCTTTTACATATCACTATAGAATTAGGGTCGGAAAGTGCATCCTTCCGGTTTCCATAAACCATGTGAACATTCAAAATATCAAGCATGGAAGTATCGGCAAAACAAAAACCACTTTCATAATTATCGTTTACCTGGTCAGTTCTTCTCACCTGGTTATTGGCGCCGCCAAATAATTCACTGCTCATGGTGCGGCCAACTCTTACCACTTCGGGAAAATCATTCAATAGCGCTTTGGCCATAGGTGCCGGAAAACTAATGCCGCTATGCACGTCGCCATTTTGTTTTACTTCGCCAATAACCCTGAATATATTTTCCTTATTGGGATTATCCTGGTCGTAACTTAATTCATTTTTTATATACAAACCAATTAATAAACACGCCGCAATGCCAATGGCAAAGCCGCCGATATTGATGGCTGCATACATTTTTTGCTTTCCCATGTTTCTGAAAGCGATTTTGAGATAATGCCTGATCATAATAATGTTTTAATTTGAACTGAATAAATATGATAATGCTTTGTGAAGGATGAATACATATCCATCAATTCTTGGTTAAGAAAATAAAATTAAAGCCAGGTTGTTGTTGAAGTTATTAAAAAATGGCAACGTATGTGCCAATCTGGAAATCCTTTAGCAACAAAGCTTTACAGGCACTCCCTTTTCAACGGTGTTCGATAACGCACAGTTTTGTGTGCGGTAGTGAACGAAAAAAGGGTTGGAAACTTTTAAAAATTAAGTATAAAAAAAGATGGTATCAATACACACTTTTTTAAGAATGTAACAAATAATAATAAAGGGGCAAATAGCACAATTATTGTGACTACAGGAAATGCTATAATTTGTTTAAATAAAGTATGAACAAGTTTTTAAAAAACGGTGTTTTCCCCTGTGTCTTATTGAAATATTAAGTATACTTTTAAAAAAATAATTCCGAAACTATTACTATTTAAAAACTAAAACCTGAAGCATGAAAAATGTAATGTTCGCCTGCCGTTTCCTTTTATTTTCTTCATTTTTATTTATTAACCACGCTGGCTTTAGCCAATTTGATCTAAATAAAAAATTACCGGTAGACTCTAAAGTAAAAATTGGTAAGCTTCCTAACGGCCTTACCTATTATATTGTTAAGAATGAAAAGCCAGAACATAAGGTTCAGCTTCGACTGGTAGTAAATGCGGGTTCTGTGCTGGAAGACCCCGATCAGCAAGGCCTTGCGCACATGATGGAACACATGAACTTCAATGGTTCTACTCATTTTAAAAGGAATGAATTGGTAGATTACCTGCAATCGATAGGCGTGCAGTTTGGCGCTGACCTGAATGCATATACAAGTTTTGATGAAACAGTTTTCATACTTCCTATTCCGTCTGATGATCCTGTTAAGGTAGATAAGGGCTTTACAATTTTGGAAGATTGGGCAGGTAATGCAACGCTTGATACCGCTGCAATTAATAAAGAACGTGGTATTGTGCTGGAAGAATCGAGATTGGGGCAGGGAGCTAACGGGCGTATGCGCAATAAATATTTTCCTGAACTTTATAGCGGATCAGCCTACGGTCACAGGTTGCCTATTGGCAAAGACAGTATCATAAAAAATTTTCAACCAATATCACTTAAAAGATTTTACAAAACATGGTATCGCCCCGACCTCGAAGCAGTAATTGTAGTTGGCGACATTGATCCCGCAACCGCTGAAAAAGAAATCATCAAACATTTCAGTCATTTTACTGATCCTGCAAAAGAAGTTCCGAGGCCTGCAATAATTCCTATTGCGGAAAGAAAACTAAATGCGGGCATGGTGCTTACCGATAAAGAAGAAACAGTTAAGGTGTTACAAATATTCAATTACATCGAAAAAGCAAAACCCGTAAACACTTGGAACGATTACCGGCAAACTGTGGTAGAAGACCTGTTTAATGCGCTTATTAATGCAAGGCTTGGTGAGTTAAGTCAACTTCCTGACCCGCCGTTTTTATTCAGCAATACTTCGTTCAGTAATATACTCAGAGGTTACCGGGCTTTTTTATCGTTCGCAGTTATGGGTGATAAGCCCGTTAAAGGCGCCATCGATTCGTTGATAGCAACCAGCGAAAGAGTCAGGAAATATGGATTCCTGGCAACCGAATTAACGAGAGCTAAAAGTAATTTACTCAACCAGGTTCAAAATGCTTATGATGATAGAAACAAAACAGAGTCGGGCCGGCTGGTACAGCAGTATGTCAATAATTTTTTATCGGCCGCACCTATCATTGGAATTACTAACCGTCATGAATTCATAAAAAAAATATTGCCGACCATTACATTGGAAGAAGTAAATGCATTAGCTAAAAAAATGGATTCAAAACAAGGCAAATTTGTATTGCTTCTTTCACCGCAAAAAGACAGTGCCCAACTGCCTTCAAACAGCGAACTGGTGAGCCTGGTTTTAGCGGCACAAAACATCCCGGTACAACCTTACACGGAAAAAGCCACGGCTACATCGCTGATGGATAAACTTCCTGAACCAGGCAAAATCACGGATGAAAAAACAGACAACACGCTTGGAACCACGAACCTTACGCTGAGCAATGGAATAACTATTACACTGAAACCGACAGAATATAAAAATGATGACATTCAAATGGATTGCTGGAGATTGGGCGGTTCGGCCAACTTTGGACTAGCCGACAAAGAGAATGCGGAGAACGCAGCCAATATAGTAATGACGATGGGTGTAAAAGATATGTCGGCTATAGACCTGCATAAATTCCTGGCGGGAAAAACTGTAACCGTTCAACCTTATATCAATCCTGATGATGAAGGAATCCAGGGCTCCAGCAGCGTGAAAGATTTTGAAACATTTTTACAACTGGTACATCTTTATTTTACTGCACCGCGTAAGGATGAGAAATTATTTCAGTCGTTCATCAACACACAAAAAGCATTTATGCAAAACATGAAATCTAATCCCAACAGTTTTTTTGCAGATTCTGTTACGCGGTTAGAATATAACAATAATCCATGGGCGCCCGTTCTGGCTGATGCTTCAGACTATGATAAGATTTCCCTGGACCGCACCTTCGATATCTATAAAGAAATTTATGGCAACGCTTACGGCCTGCATTTTACATTTGTTGGCAATGTAGATGCTGCTAAAATGAAGCCGCTGTTGGGAATGTATTTGGGCAGTCTTCCTTCAAAAGAAAAAGAAAATAAATTTACCGATGTAGGCCTTCGGCCTGTAAAAGGTGTTGTTGAAACAACAATTAACAAGGGCGCCGCCAAACAAAGTATGGTAAGGTTAATTTTTACCGGTGATGCGCCGTACAGCCTTGAGGAAAATTTAAAATTGACGGTTTTGATGGATGCGCTTAATATCAGGATCATTGAAAAATTAAGGGAAGATATGGGCGGCATTTACGGAGGAGGAATGTTTGGCAGCGTTATCAACAGGCCTTATAACCATTATGATATTAATGTTACTTTCCCTTGCGGACCCGAGAATGTGGACAAATTAACCGCCGCTTTATTCGAACTTATAAAGAATGCAAGAGACAGCGGCATTTCACAAAAAGACCTGGATAAAGTGAAAGAAACATTGCAAAAGCAAAACGATGATAAAATGAAGACCAACGATCATTGGCTGGATGTATTAACCATGACGTGGATTGAGCACGACAATCCCGGATGGATCTACGATTACTCTAAAAAACTGGCAGCACTAACGGTAAGCGACATGCAGGAAACTGCTAAGAAATACTTCAACATGGATAATTATATAAAAGCTGTGCTGAACCCGGAGAAATAGGTCGAATAAAAAATTGAGGTCCGATGTTTTTCATTTTTTTTAAATAATCCTTATGGCAATTGCCATAAGGATTATTTTTTCGGTTAAACGTTCACGATAGTTAATAATTAGCTTCCGCCTTTTTTACATAAACAGATAAATCCTATGATGTCTATCTTCACATTCCCATTTTTTATTCTTTCAAAATTATTGCAATAACTAACTATGCCTTTCTTAAATTCATTTTCAATAAATACGAGCAAAACAAATCCATTCCCGTTCAACATTGCCGCAGTACAATTTGCAAGGCAAATACAATTGAACAAAAGCGTCACCATTTTTATCGGAGATAACGGCTGCGGCAAATCAACACTGTTGGAAAGCATCTCTCTCAATCTTAATCTTCCTCTCATAGGCGGCCATATTAGCGACCATGCAGGATTTGAAGCGGCAAGATTACTTCAGCCTTACATTGAAATAGAATGGAAACGTCAAAACCATAAGGGCTTCTTTTTTCGTGCGGAAGATTTTAGCGATTTTGTCAATTCCGTAGAAAATGAAAATCGAAAAATAGCAAATGACCTGAGAGATTTAAAAGGAAAGGTTGATGATTCAATTATTAATGAAATGAGCGAAAGCATGAATTATTCGCTTCGCCGCATGCGTAAAGATTATGGTGAAAACATGCAGGCATTTTCTCACGGTGAAGCTTATCTGAAAATTTTACAAACACGAATTGGCGACAAAGGAATTTTTATTTTGGATGAACCCGAGGCAGCGCTTTCACCGTTGAGACAACTATCATTAATTTTTTTCATTATTGAAGTATTAAAAAACCGTAATACCCAATTTATCATTTCAACACATTCGCCAATATTGATGGGCATTCCCGAAGCGTTGATTTATGAAATTCGCGGAGACAGTATGGAACAGGTGAGCTATAAAGAAACGGACCATTACAGAATCACCAGCACCTTCTTAAACAACCCTGATGTTTATTTGAGGGAGTTATAGATTGTCCGGTGCCATGCATGAATCGGGCTTGCTATCAAGCAAAACTTTTGGAAAGTTATTCAACTCATTTTTATCAAATGGACTTCCAAAAAACTTTCCAAAAGTTTATGAATAACAGGTTATTTATTCACTCCGCAATGATTTTACAGGATTCGCTGTCGCTGCTTTGACTGTCTGGAACCCAACCGCAATACCGGTAACCACTAAGGCAGCTAAGATTGCTACGGCAAAAACCCACCAGCTTATTTGCGTGCGATAGGCAAAATCCTGAAGCCACCTGTTCATCAAAAACCACGCAATAGGCGCAGCAACAAGAAATGCGATTACAATAAGTCGTAAAAATTCCTTTGATAAATTAAACGAAATGCTACTAACAGATGCCCCTAGTACTTTTCGAATACCTATTTCTTTCGTTTTTTGCTCAATCATAAAAGACAAAAGTCCAATTAATCCAAGGACATTTATCGCAATGGACAGGAAGGTGAAAATATTGAACAATTGCTGTGTGCGTTTTTCATCTTTATATAAAGATGCCACATGCTCATCTAAAAAATTATCTTCAAAAATTTGCTTAGGATATACTGATGTCCATGCCTTCTCTACGGCAGCAAGGGTAGCTGCCTGTTTACCTTCAGCCAGTTTTATACCAACGTTGTAATAAAAGAAAGGAAATTCAACCATCAATACCGGCGACACGGCATCCCGAAGAGATGCAATATGATAGTCTTTAACAACGCCAATAACGGGGGCGGAAATATCATTCATACCAAACGTTACATACTTGCCCAATACGTCCCGTGGAGAGGCAAATCCAAGGGTTTTCACTGCCGTTTCATTTAATACAAATGCATAGCGACGCAAAGAATCGGGAACTGAATTGGCGATGCTTCTTTCGTCATTTTCATCAAACCAACGGCCAGCTATTAATTGCAGTCCATAGGTTTTTAAATATCCTTTATCCGCCGGTTTTATCGCTACATGTAGTTGCTCTGTTTTATATTTTTCTTTCAGGTTAAACTCAGTGTTAGCCTGGTTATCGCCTATTGGCGCTGATAATGATAAACTAAAACTACTGATGCCCGGGATGGACGATAATCTGTTTTGCAATTCCTGCAGTTGATCCGGCTTATTTTCGGGAAGGGCAATATCCACCACGCTATTTTTATCGAAGCCTAACGGAGTCGATTGTACGAAGTCCATTTGCTTCGCAACAACAATCGCCCCAATTATCAAAACCTGTGCAGTTAAAAACTGGAATATTACCAACCCTTTGCGCAACACTATTACGGATGTTTTTGGCGCAGATATTTTACTTTTTAAAGCTGCGATCACATTGAAGCCTGATAAAACAAAGGCCGGATATATTCCCGACAGCAGGGAAACAGTAATCCAGAGAACTACTATGATTCCAATGCTTGGCAGCGTAATCCAATCTAACGCGATGTTCTTATCAAGAAAATGATTTAGTGGTGGCAGGAAAAGACGAACCGAAACGACTGCTACTATAAACACCAGGCCGGTATGCAAAATTGTCTCTGATAAAAATTGCTTCATGAGATGGTATTTTGTTGCTCCCATGGTTTTTCGTACACCCACTTCCTTTGATTTCTTTATCGCAAGCGCCGTAGCAAGATTGGTGTAGTTGATACAAGCCGCAAGCAAAAGAAAAAAGCCTATTGCACCCATCAGGTACAAATAACTATAGTTAATAACGTAAGTAGGATTGTTATGTGCATATAACTGGTTGTAATGAATATCGTGCAGGGGTTGCAGTTTGAATTCAGTTTTCACGCCGATATTTTCCGTATGAATATTTTGAGCGACGATGGAAGCGAGTATCGTCTCGGTGTGGCCGATGTTTCTATCGTTCGGGAAGCCTATATAAACAAATCCCGAAGCGTGTACGCCCCATTGGTCAATGGGGATACCGCCAATAAAATCTGCCCTGAATGAAAGATAAGACACCAACATGTTATAAGGCAAATGAGAATTCGAGGGCGCATCAGCAACGACTGCTGCCACTTCCAGGTCAACCAGGTTAGCAAGTTTTATCCGTTTGCCAATAGGGTTTTCCTGTCCGAAAAATCTTCGTGCACTTGTCTCAGTTAGAATTGCAAAGCCAGGTTCCGCCAATGCTCTTTGTATACTTCCCTGCTTTACATCTAAATGAAAAAGCTTTGGAAAAACCGAGTCGGCAAAAACAATATTGGTCTCTTTGAATTTCTTGTCACCAAAAGAAACCTGGTTTTCTTTTTCATAATCAATTTGTGAAATAAAATGCTGGCCGGGCATCGCTGCCCGCATGGCAGATGCCAGTGGATACGGCGTTACAGCGCTATAAGTTTTACCCGAGGGAGATGTAGCATTATCTACAACACGGTAAATGCTTACCTCATTTTTTGTACTCTTGTCAAAACTTGTTTCATACAATATTATGAGCGCTATTAATATGCAGGCTACAACGCTTACGTATAAACCAATGAAATTAAGTGCAAAGAAGCCCTTATTCCTTTTTATGTTGCGCCACGCAGTTTTAAAATAGTTTTTAAGCATAATATATCAGGTTACTTGTTTATCGCCATTGTAAAGAACGTGATGCGATCCGCCGGGATCACAAGGTTTTTCTCTGTTTGTTTATGATTTTCTCAATGCATTTTACAATAGTATTTCCATAAAAATTATTCGCTTCTCAGGTTCCTGGCAGGATTAGCCATTGCTGCTTTTATTGCCTGGAAACTCTCTGTCGTAAGCGCGACCATAACTATCAGCAAACTTGCTATCGCAAACATCCACCAGTTTAGTGTAATCCTATATGGATAATTTTGCAGCCATTTATTTGCCGTGATCCATGCAAGAGGTATGGCAATAACCAGGGCAATAAGAACCAGTTTTAAGAAATCGCCTGAAAGAATAGTTACTACGTGATTAACTGATGCACCTAATACTTTACGGATGCCGATTTCTTTGGTTCTCTTTTCGGCAGAAAAAACAGATAAACCAAACAGGCCGATACAGGAAATGAATATCGTTAGAATAGCGCCAAACAATATTATCTGTTTCCACTTTGCTTCTGATTCATAAGCCTTCAATTTCTCTTCATCTTTAAATACATAAGAATAAGGGCTCAGAGGAAAAAATTGTTGGAAGGTTCTTTGTATGAATTTAAGGCTCTCAGTTGCCGAACCGGGCTTAATTTTAATGTTGAACATTCCGTACAAATTGTTGTTCTTCATTGTAAATAGTTGCGGGCCGATTTTTTGATTCAATGGCAGGTAATGATAATCTTTTACAACGCCTATAACATGGTATATTTCGTTGTTGTTATAGAAGAAGTCGACCGTTTGGCCAATCGGGTTTTTCCATCCAGCTTTCTTTACAAAATTTTCGTTTACGAGTACAGCGTTAGTAGAGTCTGACGAAAAAGCTCTCGAAAAATTTCTTCCTTCTACTAATGGAATTTTTAGTTCCGGTATATATGATTCATCAACTGTTTCATAATTAAAGCTAATTGACGAATCGCTGGCCACCTTAGCTCCCGTCATCCACTGTCCGCCATTTTTTGCAGCAACATCAACTATGTTTGCATTCTTCAATAGTTCAGCTTTAAATATGGCCGCTCCGCTGTGTTTCACTTGCTGTCGTTTTACCACTACAATATTGCTATCGTCATAACCCAAATTAGTTTTGGTAAGAAAATTGAATTGAGCATAAATTGTAAACGTAGCAATGATTAAAAATGAAGCCAACGCAAATTGCAATACAACTAACGATTTTTGTAAATAGCTTTTTCCTGCAAGATTAAAACGGCTGTATAATGTATCAACAGGTTTATAACCCGAAAGAATCAACGCAGGATAAAAACCAGCAAGCATGCCCGTTACGAAAAATAATAACCCATAAAAAGCTATTAATTTAGCATCGAAAAGGTAGGAAAGAGCCAGCGCTTTGTTGCTGAGATCATTAAATACCGGCAATACTAATTTCACAATTAAAACCGCAAAAGCAAAAGCGATAAAACAAAGTAAAAACGACTCCCCTAAAAACTGGAATATTAATTGTCTCCTGTCGCTGCCAATTACTTTACGAATACCTATTTCTTTCGCCCGTTTTACCGAACGTGCTACTGTAAGGTTTACAAAGTTGATGCACGCAATCAGTAACACAAATAATGCAATGCCCGAAAGTATATAGGAATACATAGGGTTACTTGCATTAGCCAATCCATTTTGTGGCGGCAGCTCAGTATTCAAATGCATATTAGTAAACGATTGAAGGAAATAGGTACCCATACTCGCATCGGCGCCGCCTCCATATTTCTTTATCATTTGTTTAAAAGTCTCGCCGGCATCTTTTACATAAAACTGCTGCATTTGGTTCTCAACTTTGGCAATATTGGCATTTGCATTCACTACTACAAAAGTGTTCAGAAAAAAACTATACCAGTTATCGTTGTTTTGAGCATCCGCGGCGGATTCTTTAAATGGCAACAACACGTCAAATTTTACGGAAGAATTTTGTGGGCATCTTTTTGCTACCGCGGTTACCTTATAAGGAACGAATGCGTTATCCTCTTTCAGCATCACTATTTTTCCAACTGCATCGGCTTTCCCAAATTGCTTCCTGGCGGCATCTTCTGATAACACAATTGAATGCGGTTCTTTTAAACACGTTGTAGCATTGCCATTTATCAAGGGAAAAGTAAATACGGAAAAGAAATTTGAATCTACATATAACAGATCCTGCGATTGAATGTCAGAACCTTTTTTAATATCCTCTGCGCCGCTTTGTATACGGACAAAGGATTGTATGCCGGGAACATTTTGCGCAAACCTCGGTCCCTGCAGAAAGCCAGTATTACCATCTTTATACTCGGTGCCATTATGTTTTGATTTGGAAACAATCCGGTAAATATTATTTACGTTTTTATGAAACTTATCGAAGCTAACTTCATCTTTTACATACAACACAATAAGCATGGCACATGCTAAACCAATACTTAAACCGGCAACATTAATAACTGAATATATTTTGTTTCTCCGAAGATTTCTAAATGCTACTTTGAAATAGTTTTTAAACATATAAATATTTATAGCGTAAGTGAAAACACTTCAAGGCAGCAATGGAGATGCCGTTATTTTATTATTTTGATAATCAGTCTATAAAAATTTTGTTGATGAATTAACTGTTCGCTTTTGATACAGGCTATGTTCGTTTTTACAAAATAAATTGCTTCTAAATTTTCTTAACAGATTCCACCCTTATTAATAAACAAAATTAAAAATAATTTGTCCTAAAAGGTTTTGAAGAATCCTTCAACTATAAAATATTCAAACTAACCTGCAGGGAATTTCCAGGTCTTCCGATAAATAGTAACTTGCACAAATGCGATGGTAACCATCAGCAATTATTAATTTGTTGTTATGCTTAACCAAAAGGATAGGTGATAATTTATTACCCTTTTTAACCTTCTTTAAATTTTGCTTTACATGAATATTATCATCTGGTAAAAGAGGAAGGGTGCTTGCTCTTAAAACGTCTTTTGTTTTTTTTACAATAGTAGTTGCCTGTCTTAGCTTATCAGTGAATGTTTTACTCTCTTCAATTGTAAATAGAAGTTCCAGGTAATCAGTTGCCGCCGGGAAGTCATGTTCTTCGGGGTCTTTAAGCCAGAATGAGTCCATATGATAGTTGTTTAATTGTGCTGGTTGCCAATAATCTTTTTTGGTCTTTTGGTTCAATAATCGAATGACACGTAATGCCTTTGATTTTCTAAATTTAATAATTATTCACACGCATGTTTCCATTACTTTAAGAAAACATCGTAACAGCAAGAAAAATACCGGCATATGTAGGCACCCAAGGCAACCAGTGGGTAAGCTTAGTTCTTTATCTTTATGAATGTAACCTCCTAACCGTTAATAAATTAATTTACAGGCATGAATAACTCTACAAAAACCAACGAGATAACCAGGCTTAAATTTTTAAAAAATTCAGGTCTCTTAGCAGCAGGAGTAACTCTTCTGCCAGGTTTTGTAAATGCAAATCTGAAAGTTGAAAAAGATAATAGTACTGCGGCTGCTGCAAAAATATCAGGCTGTACAATTATTATACCCGCCGCAGCCGATGCATTGGAGAAACAGGCTGCGCAACAACTTCAGCAGTATTTATCTAAGGTAGCCGGGTCAGAAATTGCTGTTATCGCCGAGAGCGAATTTAAAGGCAAAAAGGCTATTTATATTGGAAAAACTGATTACGCAAAAACCCACAAAGTTGATTTTAGTAATATACAAAGCGATGGGTATTCCTATAAGTCAACCGGCAATAACCTTATCATCGCCGGTGGCAATAAAAAAGGAGTTCTTTATGGTGTATACAATTTTCTTGAAGGTTTAGGCTTCAGGAAACTGGCGCCCGATTATGTGTATGTGCCCAATACAAAAGATGTTAACCTGGCAAAAAAGGATTTCACTTTTAACCCGTTAATCACTTATCGTACGACTTCTTATGGCCAGATGGGTGACCAGGAATATTCCGACTGGAACAAGCTTTCATCAAGAAACGACTGGGGATTATTCGTCCATACTTTCGCTACACTGGTACCTCCACAGCAATACGGGCAAACGCATCCGGAATACTATTCATTAAGAAATGGGGAACGAAAGCCGGCTACGCAATTGTGTTTATCAAACCAGGAAGTTGCCGATGTACTTGTTGCTAACTTGAAAAAAAAGATTGCAGAGAAGCCGGAGGCAACCTATTGGTCCGTTAGCCAGAATGATAACGACCAATATTGCCAGTGCGATAATTGCAAAGCGCTTAATGAAAAATACGGTGGTGTACCAAGCGGTTCTATAATTTATTTCGTTAATAAAGTGGCAAAGGCTATACCGGATAAAACTATTTCAACACTGGCCTATTGGTATACACGCAAAGCCCCACAAAATATCAACATAGAACCCAATGTTAATATTATGCTCTGTAATATCGAGAGCAGAAGACAGGCACCGGTTTATGAAACCGATCCGGCCTTTTCAAAAGATTTAAAAGATTGGGGTGCCTTAACAAATGATATCCTCATCTGGGATTATAATATCCAGTTCACCAATTTCTTTGATCCCTTTCCAAACCTCTACACTTTAAAGCCAAACATTAAGTTTTATACAGACAACCATGTGAACGCCCTGTTTATGCAGGCAAATTCCGAACCTGCAGCAGAAATGGCTTTATTGCGTGGTTACCTCATCAGCAAACTGATGTGGAAACCAGATGCCGATGATAAAATGATCATGGATGAATTTCTCAATAATTATTACGGCGATGCCGGACCATACATTCGCCGGTATATTGACGTCATGCACGAGACTTTGGTAAAGAGTGGCATGCAGCTGAATATTTTTGGCGACCCTGTTGATGCAAAAGATGCTTATCTATCAGCTGAGATGATGCCGCAATACAATCAATTGTTTGATGATGCCGAAAAAGCGGTAAGCAATGATCCTGAATTATTGAGACGCACACGGGTCGCCCGTTTACCCGTTATGTACGCAGCCATACAGATCGGCAGAACGGAAATTGATACACCGCGAAGTTTATATCAGCGTGACATTAAAGGTATCGTCACCGGTAAACCCGAAATGAAAGCACTTGTAAACCGTTTTGTCGAAAGATGCATACACGAAAAAGTAAAATTGGTGAGGGAGCGAAGCGGCAGCCCGGAACATTTCCTGGAAGCATACTATCGCATCTTTTCAAAAATGGAAGAAACCAGGAAGGTTAAATCTTTTAAGAAAGCAGTCACACCAATTACCAATCCCTCAAATAAATCTAAGGGCGTTGATAGTCTTACCGATGGAATTTTTGCGTCATACGAATCGTGGCAATCGCCTGATCCTAACTGGGTTTATTATACGGGAAATCATATGGATTTTGTTTTGGATCTTGGCGAAGTGATTGCCGTTAGTTCTGTAAATATGGATTTTTTGAATCCCCAGGCGCAACCTGATTGGCATTTAATGGCATTGCCAGAATATGTCACCTACGCGACATCGTTAGACGGAGCAACTTACGGTGACGAAATCCGGATTGACAATCCGAATAATCCAAACCCCGGGGAGAATCCGGAGATCAGTAAAATATCAATTCATGCATTTCAAACAAATCTTGCCGGCTCCGCACGTTACATAAAAGTTCATGCAGAAAACCTGTTAAAGGCTCCCTCATGGCATATTCGTGCAGGACAGCCGATGTCTATTTATACAGATGAGATTGTTGTTAGTTAAACCGAAAACTGCTATCAAACAGAGACTGCCTTAGTACTAACGAAGCCTGTATAATCTCTATTTATAAAGCGAATTAAGTAGAGATATCGGCAAAAAAATATGGGTAACGCTGAACCCTATACGCGTTCAAAAATAAGAGTCTTGTTCGCTGTCGTTATCACAGGACTGCCATCGCTGTCAAACTGATATGCAAGGGTGCTGCGAATATTAATTACTTACATAGCAAAAATCCTAACGTTCCCCATGGAACAACTGTGTGAGGAATTTTACCAAAATCGTAAACAATAACAAGGCATTATTCCTGATTCCGTAAATTATTAAAATGCTTATTGGGCATTTTTGCGTCCATGAAATCAAAACATAAAACAAACTACTTCCGGCTAACTGCCCTTGCACTTTTTAGTCTGGCGCAATTAAATAATGTCCTTGCTCAAATTCCAAATCTTACTCCTGCCCAAAAAATAATAACACCAACAGGTGAAGATTCTCTTACGCAGGGTATTGCTAAAAACAAAACGGTTCTTTCGGGATATGGTAGCACTTATTATCAGCATGATCATAATGCTCAAAAAAGTTTCATAACCCTTGAAAGATTTGTATTCTTTATTGGCCATCAGTTTAATAATAAGATTGCTTTCTTTTCAGAAACGGAAATTGAAAATGCAAAAATTGAAGGCGGAGTACCTGGTGGCGAGATAGCCCTTGAGCAGGCATTTCTCAGGTTTGAGTTTAATTCCAAACAATATCTTGTTGCGGGATTATTCACGCCTCGTATCGGGTTATTAAATGAAAATCATTTACCGGTAAATTTCAACGGAGTAGAGCGGCCGATTGTTGAGCAGTTAGTGATTCCTGCCACGTGGAGGGAGCTTGGTATTGGCTTCTATGGTGAACTTCGCAGGCTGCCCCTAAACTATAGCGTTGCCATTGTGAATGGATTAGATGCCGGAGCGTTTACGCATGGCAGTGGTATTCGTGAAGGAAGAGCAGAAGGTGATTTTTCCACGGCCAATAACCTGGCTGTAACAGCGGCTTTACAATATTTTTATAAGGATTTCAAATTTCAGATATCAGGCTACGCGGGCGGTACAACGACCTTTGGCAAAAGAGAAGCTGACAGTCTTCAATTAAAGAGCGGCGCCTTCGGCGCCCCGGTTTATTTGTCCGAGTTCGACTTTCAATACGCAAAAAATGGTTTTACTTCAAAAGGAATATTTACTTATGTTTCTTATCCGCAGGCTGCCGTAACCAACAAGGTTTTTGCATCTAACGTTCCTGCGGGTATGTATGGCAGTTACGTTGAAGTTGGATACAATTTATTTGAGCACGCTAAGGAGGAAAAACTACAACCTCAAAAATTAAATGCATTTGCCAGGTATGAAATACTTGATCTTAATCAATCAATACCGGATAACGGAGTCTATGACGGAACAGAAAAACAAAATCACTTAGTTGTACCGGCACAAATAGTTTTTTCATAATTAGTTTTTAAAGTAAACGGAAAAAAAGGAAAATAATTTTTCTCTTGATAAGTTAAGAACTTCGACAAAACCGCATGCTACATGTGCACAAAATTACATCTGTTAATTTGTTGCATCGTTATTATAATATGCAAAGAAACTTAAAATATCAGCTGGAGATTTTAATTTGTTTTGATTCTTTTTCAGCCACTCAACAGAAGAGTTAGTGGGATGTAAAATTGAAAATATGGCATCTTTGTTATTTCCTTTAACCTCCGAAAGCTTGCCATTGAAATAAAGATAGTAAATGGCTTTAGTAACATAGTTCCAATCTGTTGTGCCGGAGATGGGATCAAATGGTGGCTTGAAAAGTGTAACACGATACTTCTTTACAAGCTGGGCCTTTCCAGCGTTCAGAACCTCGTAATAATGATAATCATTATCTTCTTCAGTTTTTAAGTAAACAAAATTGCCAATTACGCTTGTTGTATCCTGTGTTTTAAAAAAGGTAATTCCTTTTACCGACCCCTTATTGGCAATCATAACGGCACTATCCGCAGAGGTATAGTACACATCATCTTTATATAAGTTTAGTTTAACTTTTAAAAGAAGGATTTTAAAATTATCTGAATACAAAAATGCTGTTTTCCAGTCTTCATCCCAAAAGGGATTTCCACGTATATCCGCCCTGTTCTCATCTTTTGCGCCGCCTTGCGAAAGCAGTGCCGTAGCGTTAGTACTCACTCCGCTATAGACGCCTGTATTCCCCGGGTAGAGTTCCTGGTATTGACCAAATAACGACGAAGCTATTGTTGCAAAAAATAAGGTTATGAGAAGCGACAATTTCATTCGGTACAATAGTTATGGTTGTAATATACCAAATATTTGTTGATGCATAATTTATAACCTGATCAGGAATTTAATTCCGGAATTTCCCAGGCGATCGTTCTGTTACATTCATTTTCAGTTAAATTAAATTAAATTAATTTAGCAAACGACATCCTGCCCGTTTATTTTTATCCAACTCATGACATCAAACAAAATAAGCTGCCCTTTAATCAAACCTTTGCAAACCATTCTATTTTTTCTTTTTGTAATGTTATTACAGCAAAATTCTTCTGCGCAAATAAAAAATGTTTGGGCATTAGGTGATGGAGAAAAAGTTTTTCGTAATGATTACAATCACCCGGACAAGAATGGAAATTATATTTGGGACGGAAAGACAATTCATTTGAAAGGACTCTTCAATGAAGTGCTGGCCTTCCAGGTAATTGCAGAAACTGGTGATAGCGCAGTAAACGGAATTGAATTATCTGTTGGAGCATTGTCGAATAAATCTTCCGGCGGCGTAATTGGTGCCAACACACTAAAGTATGGATCCCGCAGGGACGATCGAAATTTTTACCGAACATTATTTGCAGGTTAAAGATTCTACACCTCCTAATTGGTATTACGGTTCACCGGCGGCAGCTCCAAAAAAAATGAAAGGCTGGATTCCCGATGCACTGATACCAACTGATGCAACACCGGGCCTTGGGTGGTTTTCCTATTGATATCGATGCCAATCAAAACCAGGGATTTTGGGTAGATATTTATTTACCACGTGACCAGGAAAACTTTACTAACGGTGTATATGAAACGAAAGTTCAACTATGGCAGACAGGGAAAGGTCATTAAAGAAATTCCGTTGGAAGTTACTTTGCTGCCGGAATATTTGCCCGATACAAACGTGGCTAATGTGTGGCTGTACACCGGGGACGTTTATAAGTACTATCCCGGTTTATCGAAGCAACAGGTAGATAAGATGCTTAAATTTGAAGGGCACAGGCATCACATAGATGTTGTGGGAGGATTTGATGTGAATCAAACCGCGTTTAACCGTGACAGTATGAATCATTATAAACCATGGCTTGATGGCTCTGCTTATACCCCTGCCAATGGTTATCATGGCGCCGGAGAAGGAGTCGGCGAGAAAATATTTCCGATCGGCATGTATGCTTCGCCTGTTATGGGAAATACAAAAGATGAAGTGCAGCAGCAGTCAGATCTTTGGGTAGACTGGTTTAAAAAGAATGCAACCGGCACCACTTACTTCTGGTACATAATCGATGAACCGGACTCTACTAAATATGCTTGGATCAAAGAAAAATCAGGATGGGTTAAAAGCAATCCGGGAGTCGGAAAATACATGCCTGTTTATACAACCACGGCTTATAAAAAAGATCTCGCCGGTGCTATTGATATCTGGGCGGGTTACGATGGGGTTGATCTCAATGTCTTGCCTTCGATCAGGAAGAATGGAGGCGACCATTGGTTTTACAACGGCAACCGTCCCCGTTATGGTTCGGTAATTCTGGAAGCCACTGCCGTAGATTTCAGGGTTAACGGCTGGATCTTATATAAGTATAGAATTAATACCTGGTTTGTCTGGAATGGGACTCATTGGCAACATAATGGTCAGGGGCCTAAACGACATTTACACCAGAATATTTTTGCCAACCCGCTTACCTTCATTAACGAGAATATGGAATATGGCAATGGCGACGGTATTATATTTTACCCGGGCCATATGCCTTTTTACCCCGAAGAAGACCGCGGACTGAACAGGCTGCTTCCTTCTATACGTCTAAATAATATCAGGCGGGGACAGCAGGATGCACTGATCATGCAGATGGTTGAAAAAAAAGTTGGCAGAGCAAAAGTGATCAACCTGATCGATAAGGTGGTACCGAAAGCATTGAGTGAAGTTTCCATGAAAGATACGGTGCCATGGTCGCAAAGAGGAGATGACTATGATAAGGTTCGCAACGAATTGTTGGAGTTGCTGTAGACTTTGTAAACTAACGGTGATGAACATTAATAGATCTTTCAGATGCAGAGAAGCGAAAAAGCGTATCAGTGAAGCGGTTTAAATTAAACATGTGCGGGGGTAACCAGCAAGGCTAGCTGGCAGTAAGATAACTAAGGATTCAGGTTTACTGAAAAATTCCAGTCGCACTTGAGCAAAAAAACGTAAGTTGTGTTATCCCGTTTTACAAATGAACCCTCTGTTTAATCATAAAATTTTATACGTTCTCCTCATTTCCTTGCTTCCCTTTTCTGTTGCGGCTTTCGGGGTGCTTACCCACGAAGCTATTGTTGACGCTTCGTGGGATGTTTCCATAGTGCCTTTATTAAAAGAAAAATACCCAGCCTCCACAGAGGATGAGTTGAAGGAAGCACATGCTTATGCCTACGGAGGCGCCGTAGCACCTGATATGGGCTATTACCCGTTTGGCAGCGAAATGTTTACTAATCTCGTGCATTATGTTCGCAGCGGCGATATGGTAGATGCATTATTAAAAGATGCCACAAACCCCAACGAATATGCTTTTGCGTTAGGATTTCTTTCACATTACGAAGCTGACAACTTTGGCCATCCTATGGCAACGAACCGTAGTGTGCCCTTGCTATATCCAAAACTCAGAAAAAAATTTGGAAACGTTATCACTTATGCAGATAACAGGATTGCTCATATGCGAATGGAATTTGGATTTGATGTACTGGAAGTTGCAAAGGGCAACTATGCCTCACAAGCCTACCGCGATTTTATCGGATTTAAAGTAGATACCGCCGTATTGTCTAAAGCTTTCTTTGAAACATACGGATTAAGTCTCAACGAAGTATTTAATAATCATTTTAATTTAGCGGTAGAAACATTCAGATGGGTGGTGGCCAACATATTTCCGATAATAACAAAAGCAGCCTGGTCGGCCAAGAAAAAAACGATTGACACAAAAAATAACGGAGCAACCAGTAGCCACTTTAAATATAAAATGCGCCAAAAACAATATGATAAGCAATATGGCAAAGGATATAAGCGGCCTGGGTTTTCTGCAAAATTGCTATCGCTTCTTATCCG
Organism: uncultured Chitinophagaceae bacterium; assembly: GCA_963792025.1. Lineage (GTDB taxonomy): Bacteria > Bacteroidota > Bacteroidia > Chitinophagales > Chitinophagaceae > Ginsengibacter. Next base: position 95,842 of record CAWBUS010000005.1, read on the forward strand.
TGCTTTACCGAAGATTGGGCCTTTAAGAGCTTTAAGATTTAAATCGCCGACGCCCGAAGCAGAAAGACTATTTGTACAAAGTTTTGATACCACATTGCTGCATTATGCTGTCAATCTGAAACACTTGGATAATGGGGCTATACATAAAGAGGATATAGACTATGATACCGGGCGGCCAACTTCCAATTGCGAATATAGCCTGGCAGACCAAACTTACTGCGACTGGCTGCTTACGCTCAAAGATGATAAATTTGCAAATGTTACTAACTCCATAAAGCTAAATATTGTAAACTACTTTCATCTTTCCAATGGTGTTACCAATAAATACTATTCCAAAGAATGTGCAAAATTCAATACTGCCTGCAATGATATCAGCAGATTAGCACTTAGCAATTAGACCGCAAAATTGCCCTCATAACGGATGAAGCTATTCGAAATAATATGAAATTTGTTTTTGCGCTAACCGTTTGCCCGCGTCAGCAGTTAACCTCGATATTTAATAAAATATTGCCGTAACTTAGTAGCGCATCCCATAAATTCTACTTTAAAAACTTTATTTCACGTTCTTAAAAATTACAGCTATGATCATTGTACATGATACGTTTATCTGCAAGCCGGGTAATGCATCTAAAGTTGCCAAAATGTTTAAAGAAGCAATGGTGGATAATACTGATTTGGTTAACATTATGACCGACATGACAGGTGAATATAACCGGGTAATTATGGTGAGCAAATATGAAAGCCTCTCTGCTTATGAACAAAGCTTTCAGAAGTACATGCAGGACAACGAAGAAATGAAAAAGATGAAGGAAAAAATGCAGGGTTATCATGACATGTATCTCACAGGCTCAAGGGAGATTTACCAGGTTTGGTAAAACCTCCTTTCCTGCCCTTATATGTTGCTAGCGTCGGTGACCGCCCGCAGTGAACCTATGCCTGAAAGAACAATAAGATATCGCTATTCAATAGCTCTGATCACTTAAAATTGTAGGGAGCCGAAAGTGCATTTTATTTAATCAGCCTCAAAGCAACTTGCCATTGTCCAGTCGGAAAATTTGCCACTTTAAACGTTACACAGGAACGACGCAGAAAAATCCTCTTTTATATTAATACCGCCCGATGAGCCGCCTCTTTTTTTACTTTAACAAGATGGATTTTAAATTTGCAACTCACTACTGTCCAGTGGATACCACCTGGATTTTTCCCATTAAAAATATTAACAAAGTAAACGCGGCACGGTTATCGAAACTACTAAGGCAGCAATAAATAAATATTGTGTTTGACCTTGCCCTTTGATGAAACTATCTTTTTAAATAATATAAATCATTTCACTAAAAATCAAAATTATGAGCACTACAAATTTCCCAACACCCGTAAGCGAAAGCCCGGAACCGCGTAAAAATTTCAAGAATCTTATTATTGGAGTTTTGGCAGTTGCACTCGTTGGTACAGGAGCATTTTTAATAGTTGATAAAAACAAGGCCGGAGACACTATTCAACAACAGCAAACGGAAATAGCAACAGTAACTGATCAAAAAAGTGATGTACAAAAAAGCTTTGATGCATCACTGTCACGCCTGGATTCTATGTCAACTCTTAACACCAGTTTACAAGGCAAACTCACAGAAGATAAGGCAGCGATTGCCAAAACAAAAAATGAGATTCGCAGCATACTGAACAAGAAAAATGCAACTGCCGCTGAATTGTCAAAAGCAAGGTTTCTTATTGCCAGCCTCAACGATAAAATTACAGGCATGGAACAACAAGTAGCGCAGTTAACGCAGGACAACCAGAATTTGACCCAGGATAAAGTCGTGTTAACACAGGATAAGGCAAAATTGACCGACGATCTTACAACTACCACTGCAACAAAAGACAGCCTTGTACAAAAAGTAGATGTAGCGTCTACCTTAAATGCCAACAATATCACCATTACACCGGTTGACATAAAGCATAATGGAAAAGAAAAAGTTACTACTACAGCAAAGCGTGTAAGCAAGCTCGTTATATCATTTGATGTAAACAACAGAATTGCTCAACCAGGTACCGAAGATGTTTATGTAGTTGTTACGGGGCCTGACGGCAAACCCATTTCTGTACAAACATTAAACTCAGGAACTTTTACGACACGTGAAGAAGGTGATAAAGCATTTACAGCTAAATTACCGGTTGAAATTGAAACCGCTACAAAGAAGAACGTTCAATTTGCATTTACACCCGGCGATCATTTCCAGCAAGGAAATTATACCGTACAAATTTATCAGAATGGATTTTTAATTGGTGAAGGCGCCCGTGAATTGAAAAAGGGTGGTTTGTTCAGCTAAATAATAATATCATAAGATTATCCCTATCTAAATATCCGATTAAAAAGCAACCGGCATCCTGGTTGCTTTTTTTATTTATATAAACGCTTCTCCAAACTTTGAGTGTGCGACTCCATTTTTCTCAAACTAAACCTGGCATTTCTTTTAAATGGACTCATTGGCCTAATACATTCGGAATCATATAATGCTAATAGGGAAGTCGTATGTCCTTCATAAGTTGGTGGTTTTTGCTTACCGCATTCATTTTCGATTAAATTGAATTAATTTAGTGCGCAACATTCCAGCCCCCTTATCCTCATCCAAATCTCATGAAATCAAAGAAAATAAGCTGCCCCTCATAACGCCCATAAATTTTTATAACTATGAAGAATAAACGCAGAGATTTTATAAAGCTCACAGGTGCTGCAGGTCTTGGAATCGCCACGAATATGTTCAATGGATTTGCAGCAGCGCAGGATCATCAACCCAAAAAGAAATTTATGGATACAACGAACCATATTCCCGATGAAAAAGACGTGAGCATTATTGGATTGTACGGTCCGTGGGCTGCTTCGTTAATTGAAAACAACTTACCCTCTCTATCTTTCCGTAGAAATGAATTTGATAATATTGATGCCTGGCGAAGCAAGGCAAGACAACGTGTTGTGGATAGATTAGCGATCCCGGATATTGGTGGAATGCCAACAGTGACTGTAAAAAAGAAATATGAATATGATGGTCTGCAGATTGAGGAACTCAGCTGGCAATTACCTTACGGAAGAGCAACAGAAGCTATCTTGTTGAAACCATTAAATGCAAAGGGAAAACTGCCGGGCATACTTGCCTTTCATGATCATGGGGGAAATAAATATTTCGGGTTGCAAAAAATTACAAAGACATCTGGTGAGCAACACCCATTAATTATTGAGCACCAACATGAATATTATGAAGGTCGAGCATGGGCAAATGAAATCGCAAAACAAGGTTATGTTGTACTGGTTCCTGATGCATTTACTTTTGCAAGCCGCAGGGTAATGATGCAGGATGTACCTGAACATATGCGCCACGGACTTACTGATGAAAATCCTGAAGACCCAAAAAACATTGCCGCGTATAATAATTGGGCAGGAGAACATGAACATGTGATGGCGAAATCATTATTCAGTGCCGGAACCACATGGCCGGCGGTATTTTTTGCAGAAGATCAAAAAGCCCTGGACATTTTATGTGCACGCGATGATGTGGATGAAAACCGCATTGGTTGCGGAGGACTATCGGGAGGTGGTATACGAACTGACTTTATGGGAGGACTTGACCCAAGAATAAAATGTACGGTTACCGTTGGCTTCATGACCACCTGGAAAGATTTTATTTTGAATAAATCATTTACGCATACGTGGATGGTCTACGTTCCCTTGTTACCAAATGAATTGGATTTTCCTGAAATATTAGGTTTACGTGCACCACTGCCTACATTAGTTTTAGATGATGAAGATGATGGATTGTATACCCTACCTGAAATGAAACAGGCTGATAAAATATTGCGTGAAATTTATACAAAGGCAAATGCAGGAGACCATTACAAATGTTCTTACTATCCCGGCCCGCACAAGTTTGATAAGAAGATGCAGGAAGAAGCCTTTAACTGGTTTAATAAATGGTTAACCCCTAAGGCCTGAAGGGGAATAAAAAAGCAGTAGTAATTTCTTACATAATAAAATACTTAACGATAATGAAAAGTGATCGCAGAAAATTTCTAAAGTACTCCACTCTTACGGGAATAGGTTTGGCAGGAATCGATAAGATAAAGATATACGGAGCTGATGAACTAACGGATAGGCTCATACGTACTTCCAATACGCCGGATAAACAACACTTCAATATGAGTGGTTATGCCGCTCCCAAATTAGATGTTGTGCGGATTGGTTTTATCGGGTTAGGTAACCGCGGACCGGCAGCGGTAGATCGTATGCGCCATATTGAAGGTGTGGAAATAAAAGCATTGTGTGACCTGCGTCCTGCTAAAGCTGATGCGGTAAAAAAATCATTGGAAGCTACTGATTCACAAACCCGACGTATATACCGGTGGTGCGGATGAATGGAAAAAATTATGTGAACGTGCCGATATCGACCTGGTTTATATCGCAACGCATTGGGCCATGCATACACCAATGGCCGTATATGCTATGAATCATGGCAAACATGTTTGCGTGGAAGTTCCTGCCGCTAAAACAATTGATGAATGCTGGCAATTGGTACGAGACATCTGAACGATACTAAAAAGCATTGTATGATGCTGGAAAATTGCTGTTACGATTTCTTCGAATTGCTCACGTTGAATATGGCGCGACAGGGATTATTTGGAGAGATTGTTCATGGTGAAGGCGCTTACCTGCATAACCTTCTCGAAGGAAATTTCTCAAAAGAAAAATACTGGAACATGTGGCGACTGAAAGAAAATTTTCGTAATGGAAATTTATATCCTACTCACGGACTGGGATCAATCGCCCAAATCATGAATATTAATCGTGGCGATAAAATGGATTATTTAATATCCATGTCATCCAATGATTTTATGATGGAACCAATGGCGAATGAACTTGCTGCAAAAGATGATTTTTATAAACCTTATTCCAATAAGAAGTTCAGGGGCAACATGAATGTAAGTACTATCCGTACTGTTAAAGGTAGAACGATCATGTTGCAGCACGATGTTACCTCTCCCAATATTTATTCACGCATTCATAAAATAACCGGCACGAAAGGGACTGCTTTAAAATATCCTTTACCCGGAAGACTTTCCTTTGAAGGCGAAGATTGGATAGACGAAGATGCTTTTAAAAAACTGGAAGAGCAATACCAGCCTGCCATTGTAAATAAAGTTGGTGAGCTTGCCAAACAAGTCGGCGGTCATGGTGGTATGGATTTTTTGATGGACTGGAGAACGATTGATTGTCTCCGTAATGGTTTACCGCTTGATGAAGATGTATATGATGCCGCGCTTTGGAGTTCTATTTCTCCGCTAAGTGAATGGAGTGTCGTTAACAGATCCAACTCAATCACGGTTCCCGATTTTACTGATGGTTCCTGGAAGACCAATGTGCCAGTTGATATAACTTTAGCAAAAGGAGGGACTACAAAAGTATTGATGTGACAGGTTGGTGGTATCAAACATAAAAGCGAACCAACAAATGCTCTCGTTTGTTGCATTTGAAAGATTTATCCGAACTCAGGTCCGCAAATTAAATATTGGTTGTCGACATTGCCCTGAAATAAATTTGCCCCTTTAGACATTCTTATAAACTTTCGCTGCACCGTAAAGCCTTTTGTATTCAACCAACTTATTAGATCTTTTTTATCAGACAACACATCTACAACTATCGGTTGATCTTTTAGTTTATTTGCAGCCGAAACAATAAGTGTTTTTACATCATTAATGTTGCCGCCAAATACGGGTCCTATATGATGATATTTGTTTCCTGCTCTTCCCAACGCAATCCCTGCAATGGAATTATTTCTTTTAATCATCCATGCTTTTTGTGGATACTTCCGATAGCAGGTATTTTATAAGTGATGATCTGGTTTACACCAAAAATATTTTCGTCAAAATCACTGATGTTCTTTAAATCATTTGATCCAAAGGGCTCAGGTAAAATGTTCTCATCTGTTTCTACCGGTAAATTTGCGATAGCTAAATTTGTCATTCTAATAACCTCAAATTCTTCCCTGAAGCCAAATTTTTTATAAACGTTTTGCCCTGCCGGAGTTGCGTCAAGCTTAACGGATTTAAATGATGATAATTTTTTTAAAACAGCTGTAAGAAGAGATGCGCTAACTCCCTGTCCGCGAAATTCTTTATCCACCAGCACCATTCCAATCCAGGTGAGTTTGTTGGAATAATTCATTGCAGTGGTTGTTCCGATAATTGTGTTTGAACATTCTGCAACAACGTTTGTGTTGCCGGGATCTTCAATTAAAAACTTCCAATCGTTTTCGGTTTGGTTCCATCCTTCAGCAGTTGATAATCTCATTGCCCCCGTGATATCTCCCGAATGCATTTCGCGTATTGTAAAGGCTGCTTGTTTCATTCAGCTGCTTCAGTATAATTCAGATCTTTTGAAAATGTTTCTTCCAAATAAAAAAGAGCCACGAGAGCAATCACGTAAGTTATGATTCCAACAACCAAAGCACTCTGAAGCACTCCCGTATAATTTTTCATCAACACAAAGAGTGCAGTTAATGGAATGATGGTTCCTCTTACAAAATTAGGAACGGTAGTGGCAACGGTAGCCCGAAGATTGGAACCAAAAAGTTCAGCTGCTACTGTAATAAAAAGTGTCCAGTAACCACTGCAAAAACCAAGGCAGGCGCACAATACATAAAACAAGTTGATGTGCTGAACCGGAAAAAGTAACATAACCAGGACAAACACAAGCGATAGCAGCATAAATAAAAGAATTACCTTTTTCCTGCTCTGAAGATATTGACTCAGCGAACCGCTTACAATATTCCCGGCCACCTGTGCGCCAAAGGTGAAAAGTACTGCCTTGCCTGCATCTACGGGCTGATCTAACCCCATAGCGTGTCCGAATTCTGGAGAGAATGTAATGAGAATGCCGGTCACAAACCAGATCGGCATACCAATAACAATGCTCGTCACATATTTTAATAGTCTTCTTTTGTTATTGAACAACATTACAATCCGGCCACGTTTCACATGTTTCTCTTTTAGCTTTATAAAGATGCCGGATTCAAAAACTTTTATTCGTGAAATCATCAGAACCAATCCCAAACATCCGCCAATGATATAAGATGCCCGCCAATCGAACAGGTGGGCAATAACGTAGGCGAGTAAAGCTCCAAAGACGCCCATAGTAGCTACCAGCGTTGTCCCATAGCCGCGAATTTTCTTATTTAAAATTTCAGAAACGAGTGTAATGCCCGCACCTAATTCACCGGCAAGGCCAAATCCTGCAATGAATCGCAATATCGCGTATTGGTCGACGTTAGTAACAAGGCCGTTGGCAATATTTGCTATTGAATAAATTAAAATTGATCCAAACAAAACAGAGAGTCTTCCTTTTTTATCGCCCAAAATACCCCATACAATTCCCCCAATCAGCAAACCTGCCATTTGCAGGTTCAGCAACATGAGACCATCTTTCAAAATACTATCACCAGAAAGATTCAATGACTTTAGACTTGGAACACGCACAATGCTGAAAAGAAAAAGATCATACATATCAACCAGGTAGCCTAATGCAGCGACTAATACTGGAATTTTCAGGAGCTGCCTTAAGATATGATCAGAAGATGAATCGGGCAAGGCAGAAGAGCGTTCATTCATTAAAAATTATTTTCTGATTTTATGAAGAATCAATTGATATTTCTGATAAAAAATTTAAGACTTCATTGTTGCACTCACCAGCTTATAAACTTTTCCGTCAGCCTTTGTAAGAATATACAATTCGCCTTTGCTATCCATACCAAATCGCATTTCCACGCGATGATTTCCACTGAGCTTCACAAGCGTTGTTGGTTGACCTTTATAGGAAATATTCCATTTTTTAATCGTAGCCTGCTTGCCGATTTTCAAATCTTTCAGGTTTACATAGAACAATGTTCCTGAAGCGATATCTCCAAAAAGAAATTTCCCTTTAAGTTCCGGTATTGCATTTCCGCGATAGGCGAATCCACCGCAAATGGCAGTTCCTTCGTCGTGATCAAATTGAGCAACAGGATAAGTTACGTGGTAGATAGAATCATTGGGAGGCAGCGGGTATATCTTGCCGGTTTCATTAAAAAAGCGTTCAGCAAATGTGCCTTCTCGCAATGGCCAACCATAAAAGTGTCCGGGCAAAACAAGGTTTACCGACTCAATATTTGTTTGTCCGATATTCACAGCTAACATCTGGCCAGACGGGGTCCAACTGATCCGGTGAGGATTTCTAAAACCATACGCATAAACTTCTCTTGCATATTTTTCAGAATCATTCTTTGCAAACGGATTGCCAGGAGGAATTCCATACTGACCATTCTTACTATCATGTCCTGATGGATCGATTCTTATAATGCTTCCCCAGGGCCTCCGCGGGCTATCTAACGTCAACGGATAGCCGATTTCAGAGCTGCCCCCATCTCCTATTCCAACATATAAGAGACCGTAATCATCATCACCCGGTTTGGCAAGCCTGTCAAAAGTAATTTCCTGCATTCCATGAATGCCACTGGGCATATTGATGCGCAAAATTTCACGGCCTGTTCCGGAGAAAGGAAATTTGCCCGGATCTGTTTTCCATTCTGTCAATACCCATTGCAATACAACCGGGATAGAATCAGCATAACTGAAATCAGCTTTGGCAGATCCGGGTGGCTCCGTATGTGTTGTATAAAGCAAGCCCGTTCTTAGCAAATTCAGGATGGAAAGCAAAACTTCCAAAGCCTGTAGCCAGGCCGGGTTGGTTAATAAATTTCGGTCTTAATGCCGCCATATCCATATAAACTTTCGGCTCGCCATTTTGTAGTTTATACAATTTACCCCGCAGATCAAGAATAAAAATATCGCCGGTATTTGGCTGGTAATCAAGTTTGGTAATTCTTGCAAGAGGCGGCTGGTCTGAAGATGCAGGTATTTGCGTTACCGAATCAATATTCACTAACAGGCCTGATGTTGTAATTGAATCCGGGATTGGATTCTTTATGTCATTTGTATCTATAGCAACAGGAGGCCGCTCATGTACTTTCTGAATATTTATATAGGCGATTACCGCATTGATATCTGAGTCAGGTAAATTTCCAAACGAAGGCATTACTAACTTATATTGTTTAATAAGTTTCTTTGCAGTAGTGTCCCCGGATTCTATCACTTGTTTTGGATTGCTGATAAAATTTTTTATCCATTCAGCGGAATGCCTAGATGTAATTCCTCCCAGGTCAGGTCCAATTCCATCCAATTTAAAATTGTGGCAACCGGCGCATCTTTCCGCGAAAATATTTTGCCCTTTTCAATAACAACGGGATCAGTAGAAATAGAATTTCCCGCACCGCTGCCGCCGGAATTACAGTTTACCATGCACATTGAAATCACAGAGACAGCTGCAAGGAAGAGTATTCTTTTTTTCATCGATTTATAATTATTATGAAATTTTTTAAACTTACAATCTCGGAATCGTAAGTCCTCCATCTACCATAATCACCTGCCCTGTTGAGTAGGTAAGATCACCATTCGCTAACGACGGCAACAGCTTTCCCTACATCTTCGGGTAAGCCCCACCGTTGTTGTACGCATAAGCCTTCTTCAATCAGCTTATCATATTTCTCCTTCACTCCCGCCGTCATATCTGTATAAATAACTCCGGGCCTTACTTCATAAACAGGAATATTAAATTCACCCAATCTTACAGCAAATAATTGCGTAGCCATACTCAGTCCCGCTTTTGAAATACAGTATTCGCCACGGTTTACAGATACAACCGTTGCAGAGATGGATGAAATGTTGATAATGCAACCGCTGAATTCTTTATCATTTTTCTTTTGATCAATCATCCAGTTAGCAACTTTTTGGGTAAGGAAATAACTTCCTTTCAGATTAACGGAAATCACTTCATCAAAACTTTTTTCGGTTGCCTCAAGAATATCTTTTCTTTCTTTTGGAGGGATGCCTGCATTATTTACCAACACATGAAGTTGCCCATAATGTTCTTTCACTTTAGCAATAATACTTTCCCTTTCGACTCGATGAAGAAGTATCGCCCCGGCAATAGATAACATCATTACCAAATTCTTTCAACTTCCTGAGTACTTCTTCCACTTCACTTTCTGCACGCACTCCATTAATCGCCAGGTCAAAGCCAATTGCGGCTAGTTTTGTGGCAATGCCAAAACCAATGCCCCTGCTGCCTCCCGTAATTAATGCTACTCTTTTCATTGTGCTGCTAATTTAAATTCCAGGAATATTCTACCCAACACCTTTTGCTCCAGCTTTCCATTCCTTTCTCAGCGAGTTGTACACCTTTAACTCCTTGCAAAAGATCCCATGGAAACGGATCATTTTTAACTACGTGTTTTAAAAATAGCTCCCACTCTACCTTAAAGGCATTATCATAAGTTTTCCTGGTCCGGTACTTTTGCCCAGCCTTCAAAGAAATTAATGGGTTGTGCAATATCAGGATTCCAAACAGGCTTAGGAGTATTTCCATAATGCTGAATATAGCAGTCACGCAGACCCGCAACTGCCGATCCTTTCGTACCATCAACCTGGAGTGTCAGCAGGTCATCCCGTCGCACCCTCACCGCCCATGAAGAATTAAAATGTGCAATAATACCACCTTCCAATTCAAAAGTTGCATAAGCAGCATCATCTGCTGTGCATTTATAGGCATTGCCCTTTTCGTCTATCCGTTGAGGTATGTGGGTTGCGCCAAGACAGGAAACAGATTTTACATTTCCAAAAACATTATCAAGAAGGTAGCGCCAATGGCAAAGCATATCTACAATTATTCCTCCATCATCTTCTTTGCGATAATTCCATGAAGGCCGTTGAGCGGGAATAGAATCACCTTCAAATACCCAATATCCAAACTCGCCTCTTACTGAAAGTATCTTGCCAAAAAAACCTTGCTGTATCAGCCGCTTTAATTTTATAATTCCGGGAAGCCAGAGTTTATCCTGCACTACACCATGCTTTACGCCTGCATTTCTGCAGAGCTCATACAATTCCATTGCCTGTTTTGTATCAACCGCAATGGGCTTTTCACAATAAATATGCTTTCCGGCTGCTACCGCTTTTCTTATTCCCTCTGCCCGTCTTCCGGTAGTTTGGGCATCGAAATAAATAATGTTGCCAGGATCAGCAAGCACTTCATCAAGATTTGTGCTCATCTTTTTTATACCGGATATTTTACACAGCTTTTTTAATTTGTGTTCATCACGGCCCACCAATACAGGATCGGGCATTATCGTTTCACCGGAACCAATATTCACGCCGCCTTGTTTTATTATTTCAACAATGGACCGCATCAGGTGTTGGTTTGTTCCCATTCGCCCCGTAACACCATTCATTATAATTCCTACTTTGTGTTCTTTCATTAGAATGTTTTTTTTGAAGAATATTCCTATTAAAACATTACAATATTTTGCGTGATGAAGTTATGAACAATCAATTATAGCTACACTTCCATTCATTTTCAATTATTTATTTAAAAACGTCATCACGAATTTTCTTTGTAAGCTTTAATAATTTTATTAAGAAATTCTGACTGGTCTTGCCTCCAATATATATTGGAAAATATTTCCACTTCGTTGAATCCATTGAAACCTGCAGCTTCCACCCATGATCTTATTTTTTTAACAGGAATACATCCTTCACCCATTAATCCCCGGTCAAGCAATAAGTCTGTAGTTGGATTTTTCCAATCACAAATATGAAACGCGGCAAGGTTTCCGTTTTCTCCACAACGCTTTATTTCTCTTTCTAAAAAAGGATCCCACCATAGATGGTACACATCTACGGCAACCCCTACCCAGGGAGAATGTAACGCTTCGGCCATATCATTAGCCTGCGATAATGTATTAATCGCCGAACGGGTATCAGCATACATCGGATGGAGTGGTTCTATTGTGAGCATTACTCCCGCTGCAGATGCATCAGGAAGTAATGTTGCTATGCCATCATGAATTTGTTTCCTTGATTCTTCTAAAGGTTGTGTAGGATCGGCGCCACAGACGAGTACTATCATTTTGGTTCCTAATTCGACAGCTTCTTCAATGGCTCTTTTATTATCATCAATAGCAGCTTTTCTTTTATTCACATCTTTATGTGCAAAAAAACCACCACGACAAAGCGAAACGATAGTGAGATCATGCTCACGCAACAGTTGCCCGGTTTGCTTTATACTTCTGCCATCAAAGGCATCACGCCAAACTGTAATACCTTTTACACCTGCTTTAGAAAAATTTCGTGCGGATTCTTCTATATTCCAGGGTTTGGTCGTAATCGTATGGATGCAAAGTTTTGACAGGTCTTTTAGTTCTTCCATCTATTGGATGTTGTAAAAAGTATAATAAGTTTCGTTGTTAATTATTCGCTGTAAGTAAAGACTTACTTCACGTGCATGATAATCGCCCCACATGCTGGATTCGCCGTTTGGAATTTTACTCCCGTCCGGAATATAATCCCAACCGTTAGGCCGGTGATAAATTGAATGCAATAATAATCCCTCATGATTTGGATCTGAACTGAGATAGGGTTCATCTAAAATTGTATTCATAACGGTAATGCCTGTACGCCAATAGCGGTCACCATCTTGTGTTTCGCCTTTGCTCTGCAGATAATGGCCAAGTCGCAGCAATCCCTGTGCTGCAATAGCCGCGGCAGAACTGTCTACAGATTCATAATCATTATAAGGATCAGCAGGCTTATTTAAATAATCACCCAACTTATAAAGACCGGGTGCACCTGTGTCCCAGTAAGGTACACCGTTAGTGGGCGTATTTTCAATGTAAAAATCGCAGGTAGCTTTTGCCGCCTTTAATATAACGGGTAAAATATTTTTATGAGATAGAACTTCCGGAAGTTTTATTTTCCATTGAATCAAAATATTCCAGTTCTTCAGCAAATCCACACATCGCCCACGCAAGACCTCTCGTCCAGGTAGTGAAGCCTGAATATCCCTGTTGTGAATTAGGACAACGGAAATTTCCATCCTTTACATTGAAGATACTTTCATGCGCTGTTCGTCCCCATGCATCATATATATCACGGCCTTCGCCATAGAATACAGAATATTTTGCAGTTGATTGTAAATGTTGAATTGACCGTTCCAACAAATTTATTTTTTCATCACCTTCTCCCTGAAGAACATGACCAAGCGAGTGGCTAAGCAGCAAGGCACGGCACGAACGGATAGTATCTACAAAAAGTGAATGAGCGCCATTGAATGAATGAATAAAACCTCCGTCTTTAATTTTCGTCCACCTGCTGGCCTGGATAGCGCCTGAAACTTTCAGCGCCAATTCATAAAAGTTTTTTTCCCATTCGTTGAAAGGAATTTTTTCCTCATGCATTAAACGGAGGAGATTTCCGTAAGTACTCACATTATTGAAACCATGATCATGTACTCCAATATGGCTAATATGGGGCGCCATGTGACTAATAGTCTTCTTTTTCCCTAATTCTAAAAATGAATGATCACCTGTTGCATCGTATTGTAAAATAGCAGAGCCATATTGAAATCCCTGCGTCCATTCTGTCCATCCTCTTGTTGTGTAATGTCCTTTAATGGTAAATACCGGTGAACCTTTTGATGTTTCATAATTCTTTTCAATCAATTGAATTTTTTCGGCGGAGAGTTGCCAGAATTTTTCCAGTTTGCCGGATAGATCAGAAGGCTTTAAGCCAGTATTTATTTTTATCATTAAGTGAAAATATTTAATGATTAGATGAATTGACTATTTTTTATTGCGGAATAAAAACAACCGTGTTCAAATGTAACAATAAAGATTATTTAAGGAGAAATTAAAGAGATGACTTGCTTTAATTACCCAATTGCTTAACAGCCAAATAAGCCATAAGGCCGGTGCTCAATACAAGTGCCTCCTCATCGATATTAAACGTGGAGGTATGTAGAGATGATGAAATTCCTTTTTGTTTATTGGCAACTCCCAACAGGTAAAAACAAGCGCTGATCAATTGTGAGTAGGAAGCAAAATCTTCCGAAGCCATCCAGATTGGAATCTCAATTACATTTTCTTTACCAAGATATTCTTCTGCAAAAACTCCCACCTCTTCTGTAAGTTTTTCATCATTTATTAAATACGGATACCCACGAACAATATTGAATTCACAACTCCCACCCATACTTTCGGCAATTCCTGTTGCCATTTTCTCCATTCGTGTATGCGCTTCCGTTCGCCAGCTTTCATCTATGGTTCGGAAAGTACCTTCCATATAAACTTCGTCAGGTATAATATTTATGGTGCCATCTGCTATTACTTTTCCAAAAGATAAAACGGAGGGAATATCCGGATTAGCCATACGGCTAACAACCTGCTGTAACGCCGTGAGGATGTGAGCTGAAATTATTACCGGATCCACATTCTGATGCGGCTGCGCACCATGTCCGCCTTTACCACGAACGGTGACAAATATATCGTCCATAGATGCCATGAACTTTCCTTTGCAGATTCCAATTTTGCCAGCTTCAATAACCGGCGAAACATGCTGGCCAAATATGGCCCCAGGTACCGGGTTTTCTAAAACGCCTTCTTTGATCATAAGACTGGCACCGCCGGGAAGCTTTTCTTCTCCGGGTTGAAAAATCAATTTTATCGTTCCCCCGAATTTATTTTTTACACCCTGCAAAATTTCGGCTGTGCCTAACAGTGAGGAAGTATGTACATCGTGGCCACAGGCATGCATAATACCATTTTTAGAAGAAATATGTTCAATATCATTCGTTTCTTTAATCGCAAGTGCATCTATATCTGCACGCAACGCAACGACTTGTTCTGAAGGTTGATCTCCCTTTATTATAGCAACAATACCGGTGTTAGCCATTGCCTGCCACTTAATCCCCATTTCGTCCAACCTTCTTTTAATGAAAGCAGATGTTTCAAATTCCTTAAATGATAATTCAGGATGTTTATGTAAATGCCTACGAGTTTCTATTACTTTACCGTGAATTTGTTTTGCTAATTGTTTTATTTCTTCGTGTAACATTATCCGTTAGATATTATTATTATTTATTGCAACGATTTTAAATTGTGTAGAAAGAAACTGTTTTACAAAATCGTCATCTGTAAATTGAGGATACTGTTCGCAGATTCTATCAATCTCTTCCATTTGCCCCGGGGAAAGTTTTTCAGATGGATTCAAACACCATATTCCTTCGAACAACCCCTGCCTTCTCAAAACTTCATGAATGCCTGCGATACATCCCCTGAACGAATTTTTTGTGTCGAAAATAGCAGCATTCATGTCTGTGACAACTATTCCATCAGACAACAGTTTTTCGGTACAATTCGTTCCATCCTTTATACATTTTTTTATTTTATGAAAAAGTTCAACTGCCTTTTTTGTCCAGACAGCCCAATGTCCCAACAATCCCCCGACAAATCTTTTTTCAATCATTTCTCCATCAATTAAAAAACGGTATGGAGTTAAGAGATCAACGATAATATTATCATCATTACCGGTATATAAAGCGATCTCATTTTTTCTGGGGGAATTACAAACGGCTCTTACAACATCCAGCGTTTGATACCGGTTGAAGGCCGCTACTTTTATGGCGCGAACATTTGGAATAGTTGCAAAATCCTTCCAAAATTCATAACTTAAAATTCTTCCTCCCACTGCGGGCTGCAAATAAAAACCGAAAACAGGAATGACTTCCGCAATTCTTTCAATCCTGTTTATAAGCTCTGATTCTGACAACGATGGCAAACCTCCCATACTTACCAGGCCAAGATGATAACCATATTTCATTGCCAGTTCCGCTTCTTTCAATGCCGCATCTGTCGGACCAACAATACCTGCCACTTTTATAAAAGGACGTTTCAAATCTGCGTGAGTAATTTCTTCGGCAGCAATTCTTAATACCGGTTCCAAAAGATCTATTCCCTTATTCCTGATTTCAAATTGTGTAGTATGCACACCCACTGCAATGCCCCCCACGCCGGAAGCTATATAATAACGGGTAAGCATACCCTGTCTTTCTTCATCCAACTTTAGATTGTCCCGCAATGCCAACGGATGTGCAGGGATCACTGTTCCCTGTTGTAATAAATTATTTATTGCTGCAGGTAACTCGTTTGACTTCATCGCTTTTAAAATTGACCTTCCCTTTCCTGGAAATGTGTTGGCTTATTTAAAATTTTACCACCCTGTTTTATCCATTCCGCTATCACCTCCATCATCTTATTAAGTGAAACTTTTGGACGACCAAAAAGACGCATTGCTTCTGAGGCATTGCTTAATAGTGCCGTTGGTTGTTCATCATTAATCAATATCGGTTTTGTTTCAAAGATCCTTCCAAATTCATTCGCAAGCCACCGGATTGAAACTATTTCCGATCCGGTAACATTCAAAATTTTTGCCGGCACCTCACAATGGAGTAATGATCTTAACGCAATTTCATTTGCATCGCCCTGCCAGATTACGTTTACATAGCCCATACTCAAATCAATAGTTTTGCCGGATTTTACCGATTGCGCAATCTCCAACAATACGCCATAGCCAACATCGTTAGCATAGTTCAACCGGTAGATTAAAACAGGTGTGTTATTTTTTTTGGAGTAATATTCAAAGAGTCTTTCCCTGCCAAGACACGACTGCGCATATTCACCAACGGGATGGGGTAGACGATTTTCAATTGCCCCGCCTGAATCAACCGGAGTAAGATGGTAAACGTTGCCGGTTGAGAACGCTACAATATTTGAATTTTTATATTTCTGTGCAACGCGTCCGGGTAAATAACTATTCATTGCCCAGGTGAAAGATTCGTTTCCACTGGTGCCAAATTTTGTACCGGCGAGATAAAGGACATTCTTCACTTCAGGTAATGATTGTAACTGGTCATCTTCCAGGAGATCAGCGCTGCGTGCTTCTATTTCTACATCCATTAATTCATCCCTTGTACCCGAACCAGTAAAACGGGAGACTGCAATTACTTTTTTCTTTATACCCGCTTTATCAATAGCCTCTTTTGCAAGCTTCGCCAAAGCAGGCCCCATTTTACCGCCGGCTCCAAGAATGATAATATCACCATCTAATTTTGCGATATCAGTAATTAAATCATCGGAAGGAAGTAATAATTTCCTGTATATTTCTTGGATACCGCTCATTATCTTTTAATGATAGTAAAGTATTTGGATGCTTACAACAAATTAAAACAATTCATTTTATTTAGGGCTAATATTTGAGAAAACATGGTAAGAAAAATATGCTATGATCTTATGCTTGAGCCAACAGTGGCAAGAAAGGACCAAAAATATCACAAAGGCTTTTGCGGGAAATGGTTCTAATTTTTCATAATTTTAAAAGGAAATTTCTCAAAGAATGAAGAACAGTTATATCCTGCTTCGTGATAATAAGGAAAGCACAGCCCTCAGCATTGAGGAGTTGCAGGAAATTGGATTAAAAAAAACAGATCTGATTTGGGTAGAGTGCCAGAGCATGGATTGGCGCAGTCCCCATGAAATTGCCGAATTAAAAAACCTCGTATCTGCTGGTAACAGCGAGGATAAAGAAAACAGTACCGAGAAATTAATTTCGCAAAAAGCGCCAAACCGCGGGGACCAACTTTATAAAAAGATGGCAGGAAAAACACACACTGAACCTTTTATAAAGAGCCTGGCAAAATACAGACATCCCGTGCATGTTATCCTTTCCGGATCGGAGAAAAAAGAGATTGATCTCCGGTCAAACGAAAACTTCTCTTCCGGGGAAATAGAAGGAAAGCGTCTTCCTAACCCGGGACAAAGCGGACAGCGAAGCAAAGGTGCTTTTGCATTTCAACTTCCCGAACAGGTTAAAAAAATGGCGCTCTATTCCGGTTTGGTACTAACAGGCGCTTTGTTCATGCTGCTCATAATGAATTTGAAAAATAAAAAGTCTATAGCGGCGCGGCAAACAAAGGTGCAACCTGAAAAAAATGTTGCCGTTCCTTCATCTCTCACCCGGGATCGTGAATGACACGAGCGCAATTGCTGCGTCGATATTTTAGAGCCAGTAACTATCCCGGAAAAAAATTCAGATCAGGAAGTTAAGGAACATAAAAGACGAGTTACGGATACAAATAATATCCCGCTATTAACACGGGCAACATCGCCAAACCAGGATAGCAGTAATAATAAGGATGATAAAAATGTGAAACCGGTTGCCGACATGACGGTAAAACTCCCTACCATCGCAGATATTTCCTCCAAAATTAGTCTCGAAGCAAATGATTATAATGTAGGGGCATTGGGTGGAATCCGGAATCTTAAAATGACGCTGTTAAATCGTTCAAGTTATATGCTTGATAAAGTAACCGTGGAATTGAATACCTGAATCCCGACGGAGAGATTATCAAAACAGAACATCTCTATTTTCAAAATGTTTTGCCACTGGGAACAACAAGTTTGCAGGTCGACAAATCAAAGCGGGGTGTAAAAGTGGAATACCAGGTCACCAATATAGAATGCATGGCAATCTCCGGCCACCAAACAGGTTTAGCGGATCCCGGAAAATAAAAAACAAATTAGCTCTCGCTTCTCAGGTGTTCGAGCTCCAAATTTAATAATGACCGATGACCTATAGCGTCTTGCCGCGCTGTTCAGTAAGAAGGTTTCTAACTAACAAGTAAGGCTACCTGCCAAAAAGGGGGTGCCCATATATAACGCCACATCTTTCAACTCCATCCATGTAATTCTTTTGAATGACAAAAAAATCCGCCTCCAGCCGATTCTGCATATACCGGAAATCATTTCCGACCGGGGCTTTTGATCGATATCTATAATAAGTTTCCCGTGTTCTATTCCTATAGCCAACTATTGCCCGGAACAGTTCGTAAAGCAGCTCTCAAAAAATAGACATAGTGTTATCACAGTTTTTAAGATCGTTAACTACTCAATTCATAAATAATGAAATTACGTGCCTCAAAGACTTTACTTATCATCAGTATTTTTTTGTTGCAGGCTTGCGCAACAAGCAAGGTGCCCGTTGCAACTGCAACTACTTTTATTAATGGGGACCCTTTACCAGATGCGCCGGAACTCGCGTTACGGGGAGAATATAACGTTGGCGTAAGAACGATCTCACTGGTTAATAAAGGGCAGATTGATATCCTCAACTCAAAAAACGGTGTAGATCCCATATACGATCGTCCGCTCAAAGTAGAAGTGTGGTATCCCGCTCTAATCCCGGAAGGCAAAACCGTGTTGACGACGTACAATGATACTTATGGCAACATAGCCGATTCTTCAAGGCCGCTTACACCTTTCACTTTTAAAGGCAGGGCATTACGGGATGCTGCGCCCGATAAAATTGCCGCTCCCTACCCGCTAGTAATTGTATCACATGGTTACCCCGGTTCAAGAGTTTTATTAAGTTATCTTACTGAAAACCTGGCATCAAAAGGATATGTGGTTGTAGCCATTGATCATACCGAATCTACGCATGCTGATACCAAAGGTTTTCAAAGTACTTTACTTAACAGGGCGAAAGATATTTTGTTTGTGCTTAATCAAATGGGTATTTCCGGCAAAAGCAATAGCGGCAATTTCTTAGCCGGGTTAGTGGATGCGGATAATACCGCGCTTGTAGGTTATTCCATGGGTGGCTACGGCGTGTTGAATGCGGCCGGGGACGGCTATAGTGAAAAACTGGGAGCTTTTTTCACAACGATGACCGGTGGAAGTAAAGCCATCAATGTACGTGTCGCAGGTAATCCTGATTTTATATCATCCATCGATCGTCGGATAAAGGCTGTGGTGGCTTTTGCACCATGGGGCATGGAACGCGGCGTATGGGATGCAGAAGGCCTGAAGGGATTAAAGGTCCCTACGTTTTTTGTTGCAGGAAGCAAGGATGATGTTTCCGGTTACGAGGATGGCACAAAAGCTATATACGAATTATCTGTAAATGCTAACCGCTATCTTTTAACTTATGAAAATGCACGGCATAATGTGGCGCCCAACCCGCCACCAACTGAATTATTTAATCCGTCGAAATTTGGAGATTATTATCATTATGCAGAACCCGCCTGGGACCAACGACGCATCAATAATATTAACCAACACTTTGTAACCGCTTTCTTAGGTATTTATATTCAGCACAAAGACTTCAGCAAATACCTGTCTGTTGCTGACAGTAGCTCTCCTTCAAAATCGTGGCCGGGATTTAAGCCAAGATCATTTGTCGGGCTTCAGTTGCTTCATCAGCAGCCAGGCAACTGATATACCAAAGTATCGCTTCTTTGTTAATAAATACAAAATAGCTCGCAGCTATTTTTAAATATGCCTGGCCACGATTTCAATTTATGATAAGCTAACCATGGCAAGTAATAACTTTTAAAATATAGTGGCCATAAGTTGCTTAATCCTGCCCGGCATCTTCATTTAGCATGTATTTCCACACATTAGCAAATTGCAATGTAATCGTGGAACCATGTGGATTTTTAGTCGGGATATCATTTACCAAAATATGTGCATGTCCATCCACAGGAACGCCAGGCTGTACCATTAAGGTATCAATACGGGAAAAGTTCATCAACGCCATATCATCAGCTAACTGGTGATGAATATTAAAAGGGTCTTTCAGATGCAGGAAAGCAAAAAACCTCGACGGCGGCGTGGCACTTTTTTCAGATTGCCATGCTCCGGGTTTATGTAATTCATCAAGATAATCCTGCGGCCCCGAAAACATCAATACCCGACTTAGCTTAAACATTTTACCGAGATAACCAGCGTGGCCGGCTCCCTGTGAATGGCCGGCACTTATAATCTTATTCCATTCGGGCCGGCCGGACACATAAAACTCATTCCATTTACCATCAGGATCATTTTTTATAAGATAACGCAATAAATAATTAAAGCGATTCAATAAGCTGTTGGTTTTATCGACTTGCACTTTATCACTCACCTGGTCGCCGGTAATAATTTCCTGGCGGTAACGATCGAAGCAGCTACTGTCTTCGCTATGCGAACAAACAGTGGTAATTATATTGTTTTCATAATCAAGGCTGATAACGTGATAGCCCATCGTAGCAAAAATGCTATCCATTGCCAGCGTGCCGGAGGCATATCCACCCGTACCGACGATCATGAGGATTAGCCTGTGCTTAGAAGGAATATGATTATCATAAGCAATGACATGGGCACTGTGAACAAGTTCAATGGCAGGGTTGGTTGCGGGTGGATCTACATTTAAAATTCTTACTTGTCCCTGCAATGAATTAATAGCCACCAATAACAAAAAACAACCACGCAAGCTACCTAACGATAGTTTTTTCAATTTAATAATGATTTAAATATTATGATGAAAAGTTACGTTTAAAAATGTATTCGGACTGCAGATCTTTTGGGGGTTTGATCTCAGAAACGAATCCTGTGCCGGCACCTAATAATAAAGCTCAATATTAACTTAATTGATAAAGCCCTTGATTTTTATCCTTACTCCACCTCCATTGAACATGAATAATATAAACCTGGCCGATAATTCGTAGTCCTTACCGCAGACTTTGCTGAAAAGAAAATTGTTTCCGTGAGATTTTAACGATTTTCTAACGGGATAGATTTTGTTCACTTTTTACTTTTGCTGGCTGCCTTGTATAAACAACCTTCTTAGATAATTTTTAAAACAGGTTTTCTATGCATGTACATCTATCCAGAACCTTCCACTACTTTCCATCATTCTTATTTTGTTGCTTTTCTTTTGTTGCCGGTGCAAAAGGTCATACGTCCCCTGGTTTTAAATTGTATTCTCCCTACACAGATATTTCTGTACCTCCGGGACAAACCATAAATTATAACGTCCAGGTAATCAACACTGGAAATACCATTCAAAACGCAGATTTATTTGTTTTGGGCCTGCCACGAAACTGGGTTCATTCACTTACTGCTGGCGGGTGGAAAATTCACCGGATTGCAGTACTTCCCGGAAATAAAGAGACGGTAAGTTTACAGGTAATCGTTCCGCTGCAGGTTAATAAAGGAATCTACCGGTTTACCGTAGACGCAAAAGGACTGGCTATTTTGCCGCTTACTGTTGTTGTCTCAGAAAGAGGAACTTATAAAACTGAATTCACCACCACGCAATCCAACCTGGAGGGAGCAGCAAACACTACTTTTACTTTCGATGCCCGGTTAAAAAATGGAACTGCAGATACAGCGTTATATGCATTGAATGCAGGGACACCACCGGGCTGGAATATTGCTTTTAAGGCTAACTACAAACAGGTGGCTTCTGTAAGTGTTGATCCTAATCAAACAAAAAATATTACCATTACCATCAATCCACCTGATCAAATTCCGGCCGGTACTTACCACATTCCGGTAATGGCATCTACCAATGAAACATCTGCCGGGCTTGAGCTTGCTGTAATGATTACCGGGTCCTATTCAATGGCGCTCACTACGCCAAATGGTTTGCTGAGTACGGATATTACCGCCGGAGATTCGCGACGTATGACAATGATAGTAACCAATACCGGCTCTGCTCCATTGAAAAATGTTGCGCTGCATTTTAAAGCACCCACTAACTGGGATGTAACATTTGATCCAATGAAAATCGACGGTCTTGCCGCGGGACAAACGGCACAGGTATTTGCCACTATCAAAGCAGATAAGCATGCCATTGCAGGAGATTACGTGGCCGATATTACGGCACAAACACCCGAAACCACATCCAAAACAGCGTTGCGGATTTCGGTTGGCACATCTATGTTGTGGGGATGGATGGGTGTGCTGGTAATATTTATCGCGTTGGGAAGTGTATTTTATTTATTCCGCAAATATGGAAGGAGGTAGCAGTGAAATTACCAATCATAGAACTTACTGATTTAACTAAAAAATATGAGCAGCTTACTGCTGTTGACCATTTAAATCTTTCCGTTTATAAAGGAGAAATATTTGGCCTGCTGGGGCCTAACGGTGCAGGCAAATCGACCACTATTTTAATGATGCTTGGCCTTACAGAACCCGCTTCGGGCATGGCAAAAGTTTGTGGCATTAACTCGACTACTTCTCCGGTAGAAGTAAAAAAGAAGGTTGGATACTTGCCGGATAACGTTGGGTTTTATGATGATATGACTGGCCTCGAGAATCTCGTTTATGTCGCCCGTCTTAACAGCCAGTCACCAAAAGCAGCAAAACAAAAAGCAATGCAACTGCTGGAAAGAGTTGGGTTAGCAGATGCCGCAGATAAAAAAACGGGTAAGTATTCCCGGGGAATGATACAGCGCCTGGGACTTGCGGATGTATTAATTAAAAACCCGGAGATTATTGTTCTTGATGAACCCACGCTTGGAATTGACCCGAAAGGTGTTAAAGAATTTCTCGAGCTGATTGTTCAACTAAGGCACGAAGAAGGACTCACTGTATTATTGTCGTCGCATCATTTACACCAGGTACAGCAGGTTTGCGACAGGGTGGGATTATTTGTGAGCGGTAAATTGATTGCCGTAAGGCGATATTGCTTCTTTATCTGCCCGCCTGTTTTCGGGAGAGCCATTTATTATTGAAGCGGGTGTGCACATAAGTGCTGATGGCGAAAGCTATTTACCCTTTGATTTGAAAACCAATAATCACGGCCTTCGTGACAAGCTGCTTAATATGAATGGTGTAAAATCAGTAGCATGCGAAAAAGAAATGATAAAAATTTCCTGCGAACGCGATTTGTCTTCAGCGATCGCCAGAAACATTGTAGAATCGGGCATTGAACTGAATTTCCTAAATAAAAGAGAATATGGTCTTGATGATATTTACCAGCGCTATTTTGAAAAAGAGGAAGTCAAATGAACACATATAAATAATGATTCAAAAAAAAGTGTATGACAGAAGCTGCACAATTTACCGGCATTTTTTTTAAAGGAAGACATGGAACAGCAAACCGTGAAAAAGTACTTTCTCCTTTTTGGGTGATGGTACAGAAAGAAGTGTCTGATCATGTCAGGAGCTGGCGCTTTATCATACTCGCTGCTCTGATGGCTTTAACATGTATGGGATCATTGTATACTTCCATTTCAAATCTTGGCCGTGCAGTAAAACCCAACAGCCCGGAAGGCGCTTTCTTTTTTTTAAAATTATTTACGTTATCAGATGGTACGCTCCCGCCCTTTCATGTTTTTATTGGTTTCTTAGGTCCATTAATTGGTATCAGTCTTGGATTTGATGCAATTAATTCTGAACAAAACGGGAGAACACTAAGTCGGGTGTTGGCGCAGCCTGTTCATCGTGATTATATTATTAATGCAAAGTTTATAGGAGCATTAATAGTTATCAGTGTCATGTTTTTTGCACTCACTTTGCTGGTAATCGGATTCGGACTTATCCTGATAGGAATACCGCCAACCGCTGCGGAGTTTTTAAGAATAATGTGCTTCCTCCTTTTAAGTATTGTTTACGTAGCATTTTGGTTGAACCTCTCTATCCTTTTTTCGGTCAGGTTCAGGCAGGCCGCCACATCGGCATTAATGTCTATTGCGGTTTGGCTTTTCTTTACCGTTTTTTATCTAATTATTATTAATCTTATTGACAAAGCATTTGCTCCTTCGCCCGAAATAGCTTCACCGGAACAAATCATTAAGTTTCAAAAATTAATACAGAATCTTTCGCGCCTGATGCCACGTCAATTATTTACCGACGCAACATCCACTTTGCTGATACCATCGGTTCGCAGCCTCGGGCCATTAACCTTTTCACAGATGTATGGCGCCGTTCCAAGTCCGCTGCCATTAGGACAAAGTCTGCTGATTGTATGGCCACAGGTCACCGGTCTCATTGCGGCTGCCGTGCTGTGCTTCGCTTTATCTTACCGGTTTTTTATGAGAAGGGAAATTCGCTCAAGATAAGGATGGTTAAAAACCGCGCTTTATTCATTTTGTTTTCCTGCCCGTGTTGGTATTTTTAGCGTTGGCTTTGCATCTATGCATCGCCAACATCTGCACTGATTTTACAATGTTTGACTATTTGCTTTGACCCGCCTTACTTGTGAAATCGAATAGGCGACACCGTTATACTAACTCTCATTTACTGAAGAAAAATAACATAAACCATATCCATTATAATATGTTATTGCGCTGGCCTGTTTTTAACGTAATCACTGGCGTTTCCAACTACACCATTTATTTACTTATAATCAACTTTTTCGATTGAATACCTTCGCCTGTTTGCAATCTCAGCAAATAAAGGCCAGATGCGAGTTTACCAACATCAAGGTTGTTAACGTTATTGCCGCGATTGATGTCCACTTGCTTACTAAACACTTCTTGTCCCAGTTGATTAATAATAGTCAGCATTGCTTTTCCAACAGCAGATGCATCAAATGTAATGGTGATTGACGATGAGGCGGGAATAGGATATATTTTCAGGCCTTCCCTGAAAATCGCAGTGTTATTGATTGCGCCCGCAATATTTGCAGTAAAGGTGTTGCTGCCCGTAGTAACATTCAAGGTATAACAGGCTGTGGTATTAAACGCGCCAGATACGCCTGATACCAATACTATGTACTTTCCGGGGTTATTATTGTTATAAGCAATGCTTTCTGGTGATGTGCCTGCATTAGCTGACGTTTGCAACCTTTTACCATTATTATTGTACAAGGTTAGATTATAGTTTGCAGGAAGATTCGTTAGCGTCACTAAAAGATTCTTTTGGCTTCGCGAGGTGCTGAAGGTGAAGTAATCCACGTCAGTTGATGATGAAATTTGGCCGGTTATATTCGTTCCAACGGGAATAGGGGCAGCCGAAGACAGGTTGTTGTTAGGTTCACATATATCACAAGAAAGATCGGACGTTGTAAGTCCGGAGGAGGCGTAGCCGCTTGATCCCGAAGAGCAATTTGTTCTTACTCTCCAATCATAAACCGTAGATGGATTTAACCCGGTAATAGCAGCCGAAGCAGACATTGTCGCTGTCGCCACGTTCCTCCATGAGTTGGCACCCGACAAAGAATAGTCAACATCATAGCTAATTGCGCCACTCACGACACTCCAATTTACCGTTGCACCGGTTGCCGTAATTGAAGAAGCACTTAAATTTGAGGGCGCATTGCAGATAGTTTGTGCTAACGTACTGAATTGCGATGCTACATAATTGCCGGTACCTCCGGAGCAGGTTGCTCTTACCCTCCAGTCATAAAGGCTCCCCGATTGCAGGCTGCTTAAATTAATAGAAGTAGCTGTAGTAGCACTTACGGCGTTTATCCAGGTATTGGACGAATTCAATTTATAATCCACACTGTAGCTAATAGCATTTGAAGCGGCAGTCCAACTAACTGTAGCGCTGCTTGTGGTTATGCTGGTTGATTGCAAGCCGGTTGGATCACCACATGTAGGTGGTGCTAACGTAGTAAATTGTGATGCCACATAATTGCCGGTACCACCGGAGCAGGTTGCTCTTACCCTCCAGTCATAAAGGCTCCCCGATTGCAGGCTGCTTAAATTAATAGAAGTAGCTGTAGTGGCACTTACGGCGTTTATTCAGGTATTGGACGAATTCAATTTATAATCCACACTGTAGCTAATGGCATTTGAAGCGGCAGTCCAACTAACTGTAGCGCTGCTTGTGGTTATGTCGGTTGATTG
This sequence comes from uncultured Chitinophagaceae bacterium, assembly GCA_963792025.1. Lineage (GTDB taxonomy): Bacteria > Bacteroidota > Bacteroidia > Chitinophagales > Chitinophagaceae > Ginsengibacter. The sequence continues at coordinate 122,426 of CAWBUS010000005.1, forward strand.
CAAGCCGGTTGGATCACCACAAGAAGCTGTTGAATCCGCAGGATATAATTGAATAGCCGGGATTACCTGTTTTCCTATGCCAGGCCCGCTCCACGCCAATATGCAAACTGCATCATATTGGTTTTCATAATACTCAAGTTTAATAACATTTTTAGTGCACCCCGTTAAAGGAACGCTTACACTGTCTTCTGATGCAGATTTATCTATCCATTTATCTATTACTAACTGGTTGTTTATCCAGAGCCGGAAGCCGTCATCCGAGGTAACATAAAAGGTATTATAAAATGGATTCCGGAAAAAAATGTTCCAGGAGTTTTTGAATTCGTCGATTCTAAGAGTATACTTTTCCTGTCAAAAAAATTATCAAGCCGATATTGGCGGCGATTCCAACAACCGCGTTGGGTGACTATAAATTGTAATTATCTCTGCACCCTTCGAACCAAAACTTTATTTCCTTCGATACACCTTCGAATCTTCTTCGAATCTTCTTCGATTAAATAATCGAAGTATATACGCAATAAATTCCCAAATATATCGTTGTATATAAAGAGCAATCAGCTTCACGTCAATAAACTATAGCACCGAAACATATAAATTATGGCAATTCTTACACAAGGTATCCTCGGCCCCATATCGGGCAAAACGGGACCGGTTATCAGCTACATCAGGTTTGGACAAAACATTACCCGCAGCGCAGGCAGTACCCGCAAAAACAGGATAGAAACTCCTGCAAGAAAAACGCAGCGGGAAAAGATAAAAGTATGTAACGAATTTACCCGGGCATTTTCCGGAACAGGGTTTTTTAATAAAAGCTTCCCTGCTAACGGTCATAACGGCTCGGGTTACAACAGGGTTACCAGCTCTGTTATGAACCTGGCTATCGTGCAAACACCGGCTATAACAATCGCCTGGCCAAAAGTTTTAATTTCAAAAGGACCGTTAGCTCCTGTCGACTATGCTTCGGCGTTAGTTAATGCTGAAGGTAATATAGAATTTAACTGGACTGATAATTCCGGCGACGGTACGGCAAAAAAAAATGATACCGCCATTATGGTCGCTTATTTCCCGGAAAGCAAAAAGGCTTTTTATACATTCAGCGATGCAGAAAGGAAAGATGAAAAAGGTACATTAGATATAGCATCCCAAAAAGGTATTGCGCAAACGTGGCTGGGTTTTTTGAGCGCGGATGAAACCAGTGCGGCCGACAGCATCTATGCCGGCCAATTAATGATTCAATAGCGAGCCTGCGGCAAAGTTAGCTTGCAGCAGGCAGTTGCATTAACATGTTGTACCAGGAAAGGATCGCTAACCAGTATTTGTCTCTGCCCTTACACAGTGTATTCGCCTACCGAATCCAATAATCCTTTTATTCATCGTTCAGACAATGAGTAACAAAAGTTAATTTTGCACATCATTTTCATACTATGGCGTTTACACATCTAATACAAGAGGCGGTAATTAAAAGCCTGCAGGAATTATACGGACAGCAATTTTCTGAAAAGGATTTTCAAATAAACGAGACCAAACCTGAGTTTGAAGGAGACTATTCAATAGTTCTTTTTGCTTTGGTAAAAAATTTAAAGGTGGCTCCGGATGTTTTGGCAAAAAACCTGGGAGACAATCTTATAAAAAACAACCCTGGTTTTTTTTCGGGCTATAACGTTATAAAGGCATTTTTAAACCTGAACATTGCAGAACAGGCGTTGCAAACATTCCTCGCAAAAAATTATAACGATGTATGTTTTGGTAAAAAACCTTTGAACCATAAGAAGGTAATGGTTGAATACTCTTCGCCCAATACCAATAAGCCTTTGCATCTTGGGCATTTAAGAAATAATTTTTTGGGCTGGAGCATTGCGGAAATTTTAAAAACGAATGGATACGAGGTATATAAATCAAGTATTGTTAACGATCGTGGTATACATATTTGCAAGAGCATGATAGCCTGGGAAGAATTTGCAAACGGCGCCACGCCGGAATCAACGCACACAAAAGGAGATCATTTTGTAGGAGATTATTATGTAAAATTTAATGATGAATATAAGGAAGAGGTTAATAAGTTAATTAGTGAAGGAGTTGACAAGGCAAGAGCGGAGAAAGAAGCGCCGATAATGAAAAAGACGCAACAGATGTTACTGGATTGGGAGCATGGAAAGCCTGATGTTATGGAACTTTGGAACAAAATGAATGGTTGGGTGTATAAAGGTTTTGATGAAACGTATAAGAGAATAGGCAGCGATTTCGACCAGACATTTTATGAAAGCCAGACCTATATTCTTGGAAAAGAATTTGTAAAAAAAGGTTTGGAAGATGGCTCGTTTTATAAAAAAGAAGATGGCAGTGTTTGGATTGATCTCTCACAGGCAGGCTTAGACGAAAAATTATTATTGCGTGGTGATGGAACTTCTGTTTATATAACGCAGGACATTGGCCTGGTAAAACAAAAGTTTGAGCAATACCATTTAGATGAAAGCATATATGTAATTGGCGACGAGCAAATTTATCACATGAAAGTGTTGAAGGAAATTTGCAGGAAGCTGGGTATGCCGTTCGCCGATAATATTCTTCACCTTAGTTATGGCATGGTAGAACTTACTACCGGCAAAATGAAAAGCCGTGAAGGAACGGTTGTTGATGCAGATGATTTAATAGATGAAATGATTGCCACCGCAAAACATCACACAGAAGAACTTGGAAAAGTAAAAGATTTTACAGAAGATGAATTAAAGGAACTATATGAAATACTTGGCCTCGGCGCCATGAAATTTTACCTGCTTCGCGTTGATCCAAAGAAAAGAATGATTTTTAATCCTGAAGAGAGTATCGATTTTCATGGATTTACCGGGCCCTTTGTTCAATATACGTATGCAAGAATTCAATCAATTTTAAGAAAGATCGGAGGGACAAATGAGTCAGTGGTCAATGGTCATCCCGATAGCTATCTGGAGTCAATGGAAAAACTTCTTCCCCTCGAAAGGCAGCTTTTAATTTTTCTTGAGAAATATTCTAATGTTGTTGAGCAAGCGGCCATAGAACTGAACCCTTCGGTTATTGCAAACTATGCATTTCATTTGGCTAAAACATTCAATTCATTTTATGTAGAGCATTCAGTTTCCAATGCAGAGAGTGAAGAAAAGAAAATTCTTCGTCTACATATTGCCGTGATGACGGCAACAGTTATCAAAAGCGCATTGCAATTGTTAGGCATTAAAGTTCCTGAGAGAATGTAGGAAACAGGAGTAAGTACCCCGGCTGTTAGCTGAGTAATCTGAGAAAACTTTAATACTTTTGAAAGATGGAACAAAAACTTAAGATATTTCATTTGAAAGATGAAACAACTGACTTAGTCTTTTTGATGTCTGACGCAGATATTGAAATGCTCCAGGCTGCAGATGCATGGAGACAGCAATACCTGGATTATAAGAACTATGTTCAGGATACTATTGAGAAAGTTTGTAAAATAGTAAATCAAAAATATAAATAGCCGGTTGATTCCCTTACCATGCTTCCAATTATTCAGGCATCGTACAACAACTTTTCAAAAAGTGCGTTTATACCCCAATAAGATGTATATTTGCGCCTTATTATATACTCCTACTTAGCAGACTGGATAATCTTCCAAAACGGTAAAAGCTCATCAAGTCATAGGTTTTGAGCATATTCGTAACCGACTTTCATAAACATATTAAGTTCGCGGAAGTTATCATTAACATTAAAAATTTAAGATTTGAATTTTCAAGAATTGCATTTAATTGCGCCTATCCTAAAGGCGCTCGAAGGAGAAGGTTATACCTCGCCTACTCCAATACAGGAACAGGCCATTCCTGATGTACTTAAGGGAAAAGACCTGCTGGGCTGCGCTCAAACAGGCACGGGTAAAACGGCAGCATTTGCTATACCCATATTGCAAAATTTATTTTTGCAAAAAAACCATGAAGTTGCCAACGATACCATCAAGGCGCTTATACTAACGCCTACCCGTGAGTTGGCTATACAGATAGACGAAAGTTTTGCTGCTTACGGAAAACATACCGGCCTCAGGCACACCGTTATCTTCGGTGGCGTTTCTCAATATCATCAAACGAATCAATTGCGCAGGGGCGTTGATATTTTAATTGCCACACCGGGAAGATTACTGGACCTGATGGCGCAAAGATTCGTTAGCCTGCAGCATATTAAAATGTTTGTACTTGATGAAGCAGACCGTATGCTCGACATGGGCTTCATCAACGATGTTAAAAAAATAATTGCAAAGCTTCCTGTAAAAAGGCAGACTTTGTTTTTTTCAGCAACCATGCCGCCGGAAATCTCCAGGCTTTCCGCTTCTATATTAACTAACCCGGTAAGAGTTGAAGTGACCCCTGTTTCTTCAACAGTAGAAAAGATTGAACAAGCCGTTTATCTTGTTGAGAAGAATGACAAACGCCAGTTATTGATACATCTTTTAAAAGATAATAAAATACAAAGCGCCCTGGTGTTTACGAGAACCAAGCATGGCGCTGATAAAATTGGAAAAGACCTCTATCGTGCAAGAATAAGTTCCGGCGTTATTCATGGAAATAAGACACAGTCGGCAAGGCAGAACGCTTTGAATGATTTTAAATCGGGCAAAATACGGGTGTTAGTGGCAACGGATATTGCGGCCCGCGGTATTGATGTGGATGACCTTAGCCATGTAATTAATTTTGAATTACCTAATATACCCGAGACGTATGTACATCGTATAGGCCGTACCGGTAGAGCAGGTGCATCCGGAACTGCATTATCTTTTTGCGATATGGAAGAAAGAGAATTTTTGCGGGATATTCATAAGTTGATAAAACTGGAAATACCAGTTGTTGATGATCATCCGTATGCAAGTAATATGCAGTTTGTGCAAACACCCATTATCCAAAAAAATCCAATGGTACGCAACAAACCCGCTTCACACAGTGGTTTCAGGAGAACGAGAAGCTGGTCGCAGGGAAGAGGCAGATAGAGCCTCACCCAACCTCCTTCGACAAGCTCAGGATGACAAAGGAGAGGGACATTAGTTGAATGACAATAATAATTTTCTAAAAACATATAAATAACGCATTATAGAAATATAAGGCGTTATTTTATTTAGAAAGTAGAATCAGGCCCGATCCTTCTTTTTTCTCAAAATCGTTTGAAGTGTATCAACGGCATCTGAAGTTGCCGCTTCATAACTCTCACCGTTCTTCTTTACAAAATCGTCATAACCGGGAACGCTTAATCGTATTTCGCAAAATTTATTATCGGTATTGTTTCCATCATCTGTAAACAACGTAACATCGGCACTAATAATTTTATCATCAAAATGAGCAAGCTTACCAACCTTTTCATCAACAAAATCTTTTAGATGATCGCTGGCTTTAAAATGCAAAGACTGCAGGTTTATTTTCATGGTTTTTATTTAAATTAATAATTGAAAAAAATCAAATCATTTGTCTAAAGGTAATGCGTTTAAAAAGCCTGCCGGTGAAATAAATTATTTTACAGAATCTTTATAAAATGATTGTACAAAGGCCTCACCCCAACCCCTCCTTCGACAAGTTCAGGATGACAAAGGAGAGGGACACGGATTGGGAAAACATCCGCTGGTAACTTAAAGATTATTTTACAGAGCCTTTGTATAATGATTGTACAACATCCAGGGAAGCGATATAAATACTTCTGCCATGCGTACCTATTACTATATCGTTGGCTGTTTTTTGAATGGCAATGTCGTGTACTGGTACCGAAGGAAGATTATTCCCGAAAGCCATGAAGGTTTTTCCTTGATTGAATGATGCATATAGACCATTATCACTGCCTACATATAAAATGTCCTCATACTTCGGATCTTCTCTCACAACATTTAAAGGCCCCGAAGGCAAATTGTTTCCTATTTGATTCCATGTTTGTCCGTAATCTTCACTTACAAAAAGCCAGGGCGTAAAATTGTCATCACGATAGGCATTCAACGTTGCATATACTCTCCCTTCTTTATAAGAAGATGCAACAACGCGACTTACATATAAACTTTTGGGTAATTTATTGTTTACTAACGTCCATGTGTAGCCGCCATCTTTGGTAACCTGTATATTCCCGTCATCAGTACCTGCATAAATAAGGCCGAACCTTAACGGTGATTCACTAATAGTTACAATAGTTCCGTACGGCACGTCTCCGTCTTTCTTTCCATTGGTAAGGTCCTTACTTAGCGGAACCATTTTGTCTCCTTTGTTCATGCTCCTGTAAAACACATCAGTTCCCATATATAAAATATCCTGGTTAAAACTGCTTAATAAAATAGGAGTTTGCCAGTTATAGCGCAATTTTTCAGCTTCGATATCAGGCATCGGATGAATGCGTTTGCTTTTATGCTCTCCTACCACCCTTCTTTCGTATTCTCCAAACTGGGAACCGAAGTAAACTGTTTTATTGTCTCTTGTATCAACCTGCACCTGCATCCCATCACCGCCACCCAGGTTTTTCCATTCATTATCCGGTTGTTCCTCTTCATCATCTTCGGCGTCATTATCACCGGCAATTTTAGATGACCCATACCAGACACCATTATCCTGTATGCCCCCGTAAACGTTATATGGTTTAGCATCATCAACTGCAATTGCATAAAATTGCGCCACCGGTGGTGTATTGGCTTTAAACCAGTGTTGGCCATTATCATAGGTAATATTGCAACCGCCATCATTACCCGCAACCCAGTTGCTATCCCGCAAAGGATTGATCCATTCTCCGTGCCAGTCGCCATGTGTATTGGATTTATCAACCGCCTTAAATGTTTTGCCACTATCAATGCTCAACATGATACTATATCCGTTAATAATTACTTTCTTATCATTAACAGGCGATACAGATATTTTACCAAAATAATATCCATAGGTATTGTATAAATTCAGTCCTTTTGTGTTTACCCTTTTCCAATTAACGCCGCCATTGTCACTCCTGTACACTTCGCATCCAATTACCGGAGTGTTGAACAATTCCGAATTGGCATCGTTTAAATAGTCATAAACAGCAGTTGGTTTTATTTTACCGGCGCGAACCATCTCCTTTACAGTTGAGTCATTATATTTTTCATCAAAATCATTCCTGATAAAAAAAGAATCGAGTTTTTTATCGTTTAATGATAAAAACTTCTCTTTGGTAATATTTTTAAAATCTTCGACCACATATTTTGATGTATCTGCTTTTTTGGTTGCTGTATCCGGCCGGTGATTTTGATTGTCAAGCGTTGCATATATTATTTGCGGGTTAGCAGGATAAACAGCAACACCTATTCTTCCGGTACCGTTGTCCTGTGGGAAACCGGTTCCGTCGCCGGTCACTTTTTTCCAGGTATCGCCACCATCAGTACTTTTATAAATAGCAGAAGTATTACCACTCTCCACAAAATTCCAGGCCCTTCTCTCACGGTGCCACATACACGCAAATAATTCGTTGGTATTTTTTGGGTTGATGTCCATATCAATGGCTCCCGTATTATCATCTACATATAATGTTTGTTTCCAGGTTTTGCCACCATCCGTTGTTTTATAAACTCCCCTTTCTTTATTAGCTGAATACAAATGACCTATTACAGCAACCCATGCAATATTTTTGTTTGCAGGGTCTAAAATTATTTTTCCTATATGCTCACTCTCAGGAAGGCCAAGGTATTGCCACGTTCTGCCAGTATCGGTGCTTTTATAAACACCAATTCCTGAATAAGAAGATCGGCTGCTATTGGCTTCGCCGGTTCCCACCCATATTTCGCCATCATGCCAGTTTACCGCTATATCACCTATACCGATTACATTTTCATGGTCAAAAACAGGCACAAAACTTTGCCCGTTATTGGTAGTATGCCAAAGACCACCTGTTGCATAAGCAACATAAAATTCAGTGGGGTCGTTTGGATTTACATCTACATCTACTACCCTACCGCTCATTATGGAAGGGCCAATGTTTCTAAACTTAATATCTTTTAATATTGATTGATTTTCTAATAATTTTCTCTGCGATAATCCGTTCAATCTTTCAGACGCCTTAGTAGGCTGAACCTGAGAATATGCATTTAGAAAGGTTAAAATTGAGGCAGATAAGAATGTGAGGCGCCTAAAAGCAATGCTTAATTTGGTAAATTTGAAATTGAAAAACATCATTTAAAATTTAATAGCTATGATATTAAAAACAAGCAAACTTATATTTTTATTTATTGCTATTCTTTTTTCTTCTACGTCCGATGCACAATATAAATCTTATAAGATATCTGTGCATGGCGATACCTTGAACGCCATAGACAAGAATGGAATGAAACAAGGAAAATGGGTAGTTCACGTGGACCCGCTGCGCGGAGAACCGGGATACGAAGAGGAAGGGATATTTGTTAATGATAAGAAAGAAGGCCTCTGGAGAAGATATACATTGCAAAGCGATCTCATAGCAGTTGAGAATTATAAATTCGGAGGAAAGGATGGCCTTTGCCAATACTATACACCGTTAGGCGACCTGGTGAGAGAAGAAAACTGGAGGGCATATAATCCAGACCAGCCTTATGATACGATTCCCGTTTATGGGCAGGGTAACAATGAAATTATTAGCTACAAAATTGTGAAAGCTGAACAATACAGCGTAAAAAACGGAGACTGGACTTACTATGACCCGTCAACGGGCAGGGTTATAAAACTCGAAAAGTATGACCGTGGCCATTTGCTTAATGAGCCCAAAACAGAGGTGGTTACCGAAGAGCCAAAAAAGATTGCCAAGCCGGCGGAAGTAATTGAATATGAAAAAAAGAATAGCGGTAAAAAGAAAGTGAAGGTGAGAGATGGACAGACGGGTAACTAGGTCTTTTAGCTGACCAACGCTCCTTTTTAGAATCACATCTTTTCTTATTAAAACCTGAATTTTATCCGGACACCTGTAGCCCAAAAAAAGGCACTATGTTATAAAACATGGTGCCTTTTTTAAATGAGGTTTTTCAAAACAATAGTGTCAAATAAAGTGGGAGTCTTAACAAAGTCCATTGGAATCCGCGCTTTTTCAAGGAATATTGACATGCGTATAAAGCAAAAATGTTGCCAAAAAAGCTAAAATTTACAAATGATTTATTTTCAGCGCATTACAAATTATTCCAATAAAAATTAGATTAAAAAAATTATTAGATGGCTGAAAATAAAAAGTAAACGGCTCGAATGCTTAAAAAAATACCGACCCGTTCTTCCCGGGAAATGCGGGCCGAAAAAATTGATTACTGGTCTGCCTGGATAGAATTTCGGCAATCATACCAGCGTTTTATTGGAGTTTCATAGATACAATTATGTCTTTAATTTTTGCCCCGAGTGTTTGATTCGCTGCGTCAAATTCACCTGCATCTTTCAAGGGCATATTTACACTGAAATAAAATTTGATTTTTGGTTCCGTTCCGCTTGGTCTCGCAGATATCTTACTCCCGTCTTCAGTAATAAATTGCAGCACGTTGCTTTTAGGGAGATCTATTTCTCTTACTTACCCCGGTCTTCAAATTTTTCATTACCTGGCTATCGTAATCATATAATTCAACTACAGGGCTTCCTGCAATTTCAGTTGGCGGATTATCCCTATAGCCCTGCATCATATCGGCAATTTCTTTGGAGCCATTCATACCTTTTTTTGTAATTGAAATAAGGTCTTCTTTATAAAATCCATATTTAACATAGAGTTCGATCAATTTATTATACAACGTTTGTCCCTTAGCCTTTTCAACGGCCGCAATTTCGCATATCATCGCTACAGCACTAACGGCATCTTTATCACGAACCTGGTCTCCCACCATCAAACCAAAACTTTCTTCGCCACCTACAATGTAATTTTCTTTGCCCTCTTTTTCTTTAATCATGGCAGCAATCCATTTAAAACCGGTAAGCACATTATAACAGGTGATATTACTTTGTTTGGCAATAACATCAATAAGGTCAGTAGTAACAATGGTTTTTATTACCATATCATTGGGCCTGGCAAGGCCACTGCTTTTCCTCGCCTCAATAAGATAATTGAAAACTATTAAAGCTGTTTGATTTCCATTCAACAATATCCATTCGCCTTTATCGTTTCTAACGCCGGCGCCTACACGATCTGCATCAGGATCAGTACCCAATAATATATCTGCATCAAGCTCTTTCGCTTTATTAAGCCCGATACTCATTGTTGCTTTTTCTTCAGGGTTCGGATATCCAACGGTTGGAAAATTCCCATCCGGTTTTTCCTGCTCCGCAACAATATGCACGTTATCAAATCCAAATGCCTTTAAAGCCTGAGGCACCAACATGATACCAGAGCCATGAATGGGAGTGTAAACAATTTTAAGATCGTGTTGCGCTTTACATGCCGCAGGATTTACACTAAGGCCTTTCACCATTTCAATATATTTATCATCCATATCTTTACCAATGATGGTGATGTTATTTTCATTCCCTTTCCATTTTACATCGCTAAGACTTTTAATTTTTTCAACTTCGGTAATTACATTTTCATCATGAGGAGACACCATTTGAGCGCCATCATCCCAATAAGCTTTATAACCGTTATATTCTTTTGGATTGTGGGACGCGGTGCATACAACACCTCCCTGGCAACCCAATGTTCTTATGGCAAAACTTAACTCCGGCGTAGGGCGCAGCGATTCAAACAAAAACACTTTAATGCCATTGGCAGCAAATATATTGGCCGTAATTTCTGCAAACTTCCGGCTGTTGTTACGGCTATCATGGGCTATAGCAACTTTTACTTCGCTAAAACATTGTTTCAAATAATTAGCATAACCCTGTGTGGCCATTCCGACGGTGTAGGTGTTCATCCTGTTAGTGCCAACGCCCATAATTCCTCTAAGGCCGCCGGTTCCAAATTCAAGATCTTTGTAAAATGCATCTTCCAATTGCGAAGGATCCTCTTTTTGTAGACGAAGAATTTCATTTTTTGTGGCTTCGTCATAATCGCCCGTCAGCCACTCCTTAATTTTACTTTCTGTTTTTGGTTCCATTTCTTTTTTTTTTACAATTTGAAGATATTCATTTTTGGTTATTTCAAAACTATCAATAAGCAATAAACGTATTTTTGTATGATGTGTATGCTGCAAAACTACAGGAAACAAAGGCTTCTACTGTGCTTAATTATTGCTTCGATTTTTTCTTTCGATTGCTCGTATGCGCAATACAATTTTAAACACGACATTAGTTTAATCAAGCTGGAGAATTTCAATGACTCGCTGGCGCAACATTCGCTATACCCATATAACAAAAAGAGAGTGCGTCTTGTCGCCGTTAGTAATGTAGTTGCATACGGAGCATTGCTCGTTGGACTTAATGCAGAATGGTATGCAAAATATCCAAGATCAGCTTTTCATTTTTTTAATGATAACGCGGAGTGGTTGCAGGTTGATAAAGTAGGACATACATACAGTGCTTATACCGAAAGCCGTGCCAGTATGGAAGCATGGCGCTGGGCGGGCTTACCGAGAAAGGAACGAATATGGATTGGAGGATTAAGTGGCGTTGCCTACCAATCTATCATAGAAGTTTTGGATGGCTTTTCATCGCAATATGGATTTAGTCCCGGCGATTTCGCCGCAAATATTGTTGGCTCAGGAATGTTTATGGCACAGGAGTTTGCGTGGGATGATCAAAGGATAAAATTTAAATTTTCTTTTCATAGGAAAAATTATGGCCAGCCGGACCTTAATAAAAGAGCCGATGCAATTTATGGTAGCACAGAAATTGAAAGATTTATTAAAGATTATAATGCTCAGAGTTATTGGCTAAGCGCAAATATTAAGTCATTTTTTCCCGATTCAAAACTTCCGCGTTGGTTATCATTTTCATTTGGCTATGGAGCGGAAGGCATGTTTGGCGCAAGAAGCAATGTTGCTTTGGATGCTAACGGGAATGTAACTTTTGACCGGCATGATATTAAACGATACAGGCAGTGGTATATTTCTCCTGATGTTGATTTTTCTAAAATAAGGACTAATAAAAAAGGACTGAAGATTTTATTTTTTGTATTGGACGCATTTAAATTTCCCGCACCAACTTTGGAATATTCCAACGGAAGTTTTAAAGGGCATTGGATTGTGTTTTAGGCAACGCCTGACCCCTGAAGGGGGAATTGCAACCCTCCTAAGTTTGTTAGAAATCTAAGTCCTGCATAGTCAGTTACTTCCAATTCAGGAAAGTGTTGGGTTGGGATTTCTTATACTAGTCTTGCTCCCAAAATTTCAGTACCGTTAGTTTCCACAATAATTTTTTCATCTGTTGCAGTTGAAACCGACATACCCACGTAATCGGGTGCAACAGGAAATTGTTTATAACTTCTTTCAACGAGTACCAATACCTGTATTTTTTTAGGATAAAATTCTAAAAAAGGTTTGAGTGCATACAATAACGTCTTACCTGTGTTAGCAACATCATCTATAATAATTATAACTGCATCATCAAAGGTATTTTCTTTAGGAATGGAAATAATCTTAGGATTTTTTTTGTCGATATTGATTTCGATCACTTTTATGTTGCCGCTAAATACATCCTGCAAAAATGCTTTGATGATGTTAGCGATAATGAGCCCGCTGTCTTTAATTCCTGCAAGAATGATCTCTTTCTCTCCTATGTTTTTTTCCAAAATTTCAAATGCCATCCGTTGTAACTTTTTCCGGGCAATCTCCGCACTTAAAATCGAATTATCAGTGGCCATATTTAATATTTTTTATGAAAATAAATAGTCCTTTGCATTTGAACAATAAAACAATTCAAACCGTTACCTTAGCAACATATCTTCTGTATGGAAATTATTCAGCAAATTCTTTTTATCCTGTTAACGGTTGCCGCTGTTATATTGTTTGCTAAAAAAGTTAAGGAAATATACAGCAATATTAACTTAGGTCACGACGAAGATTTATCCGGCCATTCAAAGGAACGCTGGAAAAACGTTTTGTTGCTTGCCTTAGGACAAAAGAAAATGTTTCGGTATCCGCTTGTTGGCATAATGCATTTTGTAATTTATGCAGGGTTCGTCATTATTAATATTGAAGTGTTGGAGATTGTACTTGATGGTATATTTGGAACCCACCGCATGTTCGCAAATACACTGGGCAGCTTTTACACTTTTATAATTGACTTTTTTGAAATACTTGCTATTGGTGTACTATTAGCCTGTGTTATTTTTTTAATAAGAAGGAATGTTTTGAAACTAAAACGTTTCATGAAACACGAACTGGATGGATGGCCGCGGACGGATGCTAATTTAATTTTAATAACAGAAATTATTTTAATGAGTTTATTCCTTACGATGAACTCTGCCGACCGTGCTTTACAATTACAGGGAAGCCCACATTACGCTGATCATGGAAATTTTATTTTATCCGGATTATTTGCGTCTTCCTTACAAAATCTATCATCCTCTTCTTTAATTAGCATTGAGCGAACCTGCTGGTGGCTGCACATTACAGGCATTTTTGCATTTCTTAATTATTTGCCTTACAGCAAACATTTTCACATTTTACTTGCTTTCCCAAATGCTTATTATAAACCACTGGAACCAAAAGGCAAAATGGAGAATATGGAAAGCGTGGAAAAGGAAGTTCAATATATGTTTAAACCGGAACTGGCGCCTGCTAACGCCGAGGCACAAACGCCGAAGTTCGGAGCCAAAGATATTTTCGATTTAAGCTGGAAAAATTTATTGGATGCATATACCTGTACCGAATGCGGGCGATGTACTGCTGCCTGCCCGGCCAACATTACGGGCAAATTATTGAACCCACGTAAAATAATGATGGATACCCGTGACAGAATGGAAGAAGTAAGAAATAACATTAAAGCAAACGGTTCTTTTAAAGATGATTCCAAAACGCTCTTACATAATTATATTACCACCGAAGAATTGAGAGCCTGCACAACTTGCAACGCCTGCGTAGAAGAATGTCCGGTAAGCATTAGCCCGCTCGATATTATTTTCGAACTACGCCGTTCGTTAGTTATGGAAGAAAGCAATGCCCCCGCCGAATGGAATACGATGTTCAGTAATATTGAAAATAATTTTGCACCATGGAAATTCAGCCCGGATGATAGGGATAAGTGGACCGAGGAATGATTTTTAACGAGCGATGTATAGACACAATATAACATTTCTGTTAAACCTTAAAAAAGACCATCCAACAATATATTTTAATGTCTATGATGATGCCTGGCCTCTATATCAACTTCAAAATTTACACCTGCCGGTGGTGAAACGTGACGATGATCATACCATTCCCTGGTATGATGATGGTAATGGTGGTAGTAGTGCGTTTCGTAACAGCCTGATAAATAAAGACCGAGAACTAGTAGAGCCGGTATTATAGACAGTCTACTAAATGAGCGTTTCATAATCGGGAATTTTGATTAAAGTAATTCTAAAACCCTGCCAAAAAATTAAAGGTTCGTTCACCTCCATAACAGCCAAAAAAAACCATATGCTGTAGATTTTTCTACCCGCCGTTCCGGAATTGCAGGTCTTTTTAGCTTATATTAGATTGGGAGCATTAAATAAGTCCTATACATTCAAACTTTAAATGCTTCTTTTCCCATCGAAGTTTTCAAACTCCTTCGCAACTGCATTTAGAAAGGTAGAGCCCAGCGAACCGTCGATAATACGATGATCATAACTTAAAGAAATGTACATCATGTGCCGGATGGCAATGCTATCGCCTTGTTCCGTTTCAATAACTACGGGACGTTTTTTTATAGCACCAACAGCCATAATGGCTACTTGCGGTTGATTAATAATGGGTGTTCCCATTATACTTCCAAAGGTGCCAACGTTAGTAATTGTGAATGTTCCGCCGGCAGTATCATCTGGTTTTAATTTGCCGGTCCGGGCTGCATTAGCCAATCCGTTTACCTGTTTGGTAAGGCCGGTTAAATTTAACTGGTCGGCGTTTTTTATTACGGGCACAATTAAGTTGCCATTGGGAAGCGCCGTTGCCATGCCGATGTTAATGTCTTTCTTTACAATGATTCTATCTACATCAACACTGCTATTAAGCAAGGGATATCTTTTTATACATTTAATGAGCGCTTCGATAAATAACGGCGTGAAGGTTATTTTTTCACCTTCTCTCTTTTCAAATTCGTTCTTCACTTTTTCGCGCCATAAAACGAGGTTCGTAACATCACATTCTGCAAAACTGGTAACATGGGCGCTGGTATGCTTGCTGTCAACCATGTGCTTCGCAATCATCTTACGCATGCGATCCATTTCAATAATTTCCACGTTACCGGTAAAAGTGACCGGTGTGGCATATTCCTGTTTTTGCGGCGGAGCCGGAACTTCGTGAATTGTAGTATCAACAGGCTTTTCGGCGTGCCTTTGCTGCGGTTGATGTTTCCTGTTTTCCAGGTAAGTCATAATATCTTTCTTGCTCACTCTCCCATCCTGGCCTGTTCCGTCAATATGTTCCAGTTCACTCATCGAGATACCTTCGCTTGATGCAATGTTTAATACTAACGGTGAGTAAAAACGAATACCATTTGCACCCGGTGAAGCAGAAACTTTTTCCGTGGGTTGATACGGTATTTCCTCAACAAGATTTGCTTCTTCGTAATGATCTGTCCTTTTAGAAGGAGCATCATTCACAGGTGCTGTTACTGTATTTGTCACGTTGGCCTCTGTGTTTATTCGTGCTATAACTTTACCAATGGGTACAACGTCATTTTCTTTAAACAATACTTCTGCAATTATTCCATCGACCGTAGAAGGCACTTCGCTATCAACTTTATCGGTAGCAATTTCGAGAATCGTTTCATCCTGCTCTACCCTGTCTCCGGGCTGTTTGAGCCATTTCAAAATGGTGGCCTCCATGATGCTTTCCCCTAACTTGGGCATTACTAAATCTACCAGGCTCATATAAGTTTTTTAAATGATCAATTGCTGACTGTCAAAATTAAGTAAAAAGGATAAGTTTAAATACCTTACAGGTTTTTAAAACCTTCCGGCTATTAATTAGCCAGAATAAATTTTCTTAAAAAATTCAACGCCATCATTCCGGTAACTTCAATATTTCTCTCCCTGCTAAAACGCAGGTTAATTTTTTGTGTTTGATGATTTTCTTTATTACCAACAGCCATCCAAACGGTGCCTACCGGCTTGTCGCTTGTGCCCCCATCAGGACCCATAATTCCTGAAACTGCAACACCATAATCAGTATTTAATTTTTCAAATAGCCCTTGCAACATTTCCTTCACCGTTTGTTCACTCACCGCACCGAAAGTGTTTAACGTATTTTCATGCACACCCAGCAAGGTTTCTTTTACATTGTACGAATAACTAACGATACTGCCTTCGTAATATGAAGATGAACCGGGCACTAAAGTCAAAAGGTGCGCAATATATCCACCGGTGCAACTTTCTGCAGTAGAAACAGTTTTCTTTTTTTCCTTTAATATTTTTCCAATTACTAGCTGCATTGGTTCATCCGCGTCAGTAACGAGATAATCTTTTGCAAGAATTTTTAGTTCATCAAAATAATGATCCATGTTTTTTTCCACTGACATTTTATCAAAACCTGATGAAGACAAACGAAGCCTTACCATACCGTAAGTGGGTAGGTAAGCTAATTTAATTTCCGGTGGCAGTGCATCTTCAAATTCCTTAATAATTTCAGCAAGCGCCGATTCTCCAATGCCTGCGGTAAGCATGGTTCTATGAACAATTAAAGGCAATTGAAATTTCTCTTTCAGTAAGGGAATTACGGCATCCTCCATAATACCTTTCATTTCGTAAGGAACGCCGGGCATACTTATATAAATAGTACTTCCTTTGTGGAAAATCATTCCCGGCGCAGAACCTCTTTTATTTTGAATTACATCACATACATCGGGAACTTCAGCCTGCATAAGGTTTACAGCAGATATGGGCCGCTTAAACACTTTTTCAAATAAGTACTTCACGTTGGCAAGAGCCTCTTCATTCACGACCATTTTTCCACCGAAATAATCATTGAGAACCGTCTTTGTAATATCATCAGAAGTTGGACCAAGGCCACCGGTGATAAGAATAATATCGGCATTCAGAGTCTCTTCATCCAATATTTGAACAATTGCGTCTCTACTATCTCCAACGGCTACACGCCGTTTTACAGCAACGCCAATTTTATTAAGTTGTTGAGCAATCCAGGCGCTGTTAGTGTCCACTACCTGGCCTATCAGCAATTCGTCGCCAATAGTTACAATACTTGCATTCACATTTTTCATCGGGCAAAATTAGGTCAGCAAATTAAGATTACCATTTTACATTAGTTTTGAATAAAAGATTTAGTTTGAAAAAATTGTTGCTTTTATTCGTTTTCTCTTGTTCGATACATGTGCATGCACAAAATATTAAAACCATTTTCAACAATGCGTATAAAAAGTTTGCTGCAGAAAAAGTTTTTAAACATGCTACAATCGGTTTGTTGGTTGTAGATAATTCAACCGGGCAAACCGTTACAAGTGTTAATACAGAAACAGGGCTGGCCCCTGCCAGTTGCCAGAAAGTGATAACTGCCTCAACGGCTTTTGAATTGTTGGGACATACTTATACTTATCCTACTACTTTGGGTTACACGGGCAATATTGTGAATGGGGTGTTGAACGGAGATATAATCATTAAAGGAGGTGGCGACCCAACATTGGGAAGCTGGAGATACCCCGAAACAACAGAAGAAAATATTATTTCAGAATTTAAAAATGAAATATTACGTGAAGGCATAAACGAAATTAACGGGCACGTATATGCAGATGAAAGTGCCTGGACAGGCGAGGTAACACCTGAGGGATGGATATGGGAAGATATAGGAAACTATTATGGCGCAGGTGCACGAGCGCTCAACTGGCGCGAAAACCAATATGACCTTTTTCTAAAATCCGGCAAGAATGTAGGTGACACAATATCGTTGGTAAATACAAAGCCTTCCTTTGTTGCAGGACTTAATCTTAATATGTTGGCCACCGCTGCGGTGAAAGGCACCGGCGACAATTCGTATATTTTTATACCACAAGGCAATACTTATGGCAATGTGAGAGGAACAATTCCTGTAAATGAAAATGATTTTGTTATCTCCGGCTCTATGCCCGAGCCCGCAATAGAATTGGCGATATCGCTGGAAGCGTCTCTTAAAAACTTGCCGGCTGAATCGATCACCAAAGGTTATCCTGGTTTAAAAACAAATGACGACTCAGTGCATACATTTTACACGCATTATTCGCCAGACCTCGATAGTATTGTTTACTGGTTTTTGAAAAAAAGTATTAACCTTTATGGCGAAGCTTTAATAAAAACTCTTGGCCGACGCTTTACGAACATCGGCGCTACCGACAGTGGCGTAAGTGTTATAAAAAACTTTTGGAGTAAAAGAGGCATAGAACCGTCTGCGATGAATATTATTGACGGCAGCGGGCTTTCCCCGGCTAACCGAATTACTACTTCAGTTTTAGTAAGCGTTATGCAGTACGCCAAAAAGCAAAACTGGTTTCCTTCGTTCTACAATGCACTGCCAGAAATAAATGGCATAAAAATGAAAAGCGGCTCAATTAGCGATGTGCTATCTTACACCGGATTTATAAAGAGCAAAAAAGGTATTGATTATACTTTTTCATTTATTGTAAACAACTACGATGGCAATGCAAATGATGTGAGAAAAAAAATGTGGGCTTTGCTTGACGTGCTGAAATAAAACATTCAATTTCTAAAACCTTAAATTAATAACATGAAAGCTCAAAGTTACAAACATCATTCACGCTACGTTCCCTTATACCATTTTGTTGTTTCAACTATATTGATTTTATGCCTGGGCGGTTCTGCCTGGAACTTGGTCAAGGCCTATCAACATCATTCAGGCAGATTAGTTGCAGCTATCATATTTGGGTTAAGCTATAGCTGCATCATAACGTTATGGTATGCACGCAGTTTTGCACTTGTTGCCCAGGACAGGGCAATTCGTGCAGAAGAAAATCTTCGCCATTATGCGTTGACCGGGAAGTTATTAGATAAGCGTTTACGCAAGTCGCAGGTAATTGCATTGCGTTTTGCCGATGATGATGAATTTATTCCGCTTGCCGAAAAAGCGGCTAATGAAAACATGAAAGCAGTTGATATAAAGAAAGCAATTGTAAACTGGAAAGCAGACCATCACAGGATTTAGCTTCCGGTTTTACGTTTTCTATTTGCTGCCGCTACTCCTCTATCTGCTTTATGCAAAATCCAGATTGATAGCATAAGCCAAACTACACTTAAGCAAAACCCGGCTATCACATCGCTCGGATAGTGTACACGAAGATAAACCCTGCTGAAAGCAATTACAGTAGCAAAGACAACCAGTAAACTCGCAATTATTATTTTCCACTTTCGGCTGATAGTTGTATGCCAGATTAAATAAATGAGTATCCCAAAAAAAGTAAAGGAGGAAAATGAATGGCCACTTGGAAAACTAAAGCCTGTTACATGATTAATCAACGGATCAAGCGGGCGATGTCTTTTAAAAATATTTTTAAATAAAAAAAGAACGCCGGTGCTGCTTAAGCCGATCATTGCAATATCCGATGCCAGCATGTTGCTTTTCCGGTAAATATAATAACTCACCAACACCAGGTAGGCGGGAAACAAAAACATTTCTGAACCGAAAAAAGTAACTGTTTTCATCACCGATGTTAGAAACGGTGACACTAACGGCAATATGGCGTCAGATATATTTTGATCAAACTTGTTTTCATGTTCCAATACTATTTCATCAGTAATTGAAACAAAAACAAATAATATTGCGAAGAATAAAACCAGGGCTATTACAAATCTACTGGTAATCCAGGATGCCTTCCTTGTCCCCGGTAATTGATCTAAACTGGTCTCCGGAATCTTTTCCATATTCGGGTTCAGCGTTTATGCGCCGGAATAAAATTATTTTATCGAACGTCAATATTAAACATAAAAGCTGCAATTCCCATGCTATAAATCTTACTTATTGATATAAGTAGTAAAAACAATTTTAAACAAATTTTGGAGGAACTGTTTGCCAACCTTATTTTTGCGCCGGAGGGATGTCAGAGCGGTTTAACGAGGCGGTCTTGAAAACCGTTGACTGTAACAGGTCCGGGGGTTCGAATCCCTCTCCCTCCGCCGGAATACAATTCAAACAAAATCAAAAGCCCGCAAACTCCATGTTTGCGGGCTTTTTTTGTTTCTTGAAATATGTGAAATATTGCTTTTATTATTAAATTTTTTTGTCAAATTTTATTTATCGCAAAACAACGCAGCGGGGGTAACTACAATTGATATTTTAGATTATCAGGTGCGCTTTAAGGATCATTCAAAATGCATTTGAAATGGATCGATTTTTCTTGCATACGTCTGCCACCTTTATTTTAATTCACGGATGTATAAAGATTTTACATCCACGACCGTTGGGTTATGGTAATGGCAAAGCTGAAATCCGATACTGCCTTCGGAAAAACCTGCATCGTGTACAATGTCAATTGTCTTTACACCATTGAGCCAGGCCTTTATATGATGGCCTTTTGCTACTATGTAGTAATGGTTCCAATCATTTTGATGTACCAGCTTTTGTACAAGCGTATCCGGAAATTTTTGCACCATACCTGCCCGTCGTTCTTCCCAAAGCGAGCCCCAATAACCTTTTCCCATATCAACCTGGTAACCGGGTGCATTATCAAAATTCGTTGGATTTATACGGATACAAACCCCGGAATTGGCATCTTCATCGCCCACCATTCGTATCATTACATTTAATTCAAAATCTTTGTAGATTTTTTTTGTATAACTGTAGTGATGTTCCTTTTCTTTTCCCATAGCGGCATGAAAACCTGAATCAGTAAATTGCCAAAAAGCAGGTTCGTAATTCCATTCAGATGGAGTTGCCAGGAGATTTACCCAGCCTTTTCCTTCAGGTTTATTGCTGTGCAATTTGCCAGCCTTTGGCATAGTTTGCCGCAACGCAGTATCAACCTGTGCATGTGATATGAAGCAGTTGAAGAGCAGTAATAATAAAACAGAAATTGGCTTTAAAACTCTTTGCATATTGGAAGTAATTGAAATATTTTTCATCTTAATAGTTATGGTTGTTTGTAATAAACTGTTTGCTACAAAATCGCTTTTTATTTAGCCCATTCTTTTCCCTCGGGTGTTCGTCGCCATTTGAAATAATTATCCAATACTTTTAATGATTCGGCACTGGGTACCGGCCCGACATGGGGTGTTGTACTAAAATACATAACCTGTGGATTTGAACCAGTAAAAGCCGGCCACTCAGGCACACCTTTACTATTTGGTTGCCCGTATTTTGCAAAGTTTGTCCAGTAGGTACTCATAGCTTCTGATATGTCGAAGTCGCTTATTAGTAGTTTGGGAATTTGAAGAATCGAGATGCCGGAACACATAGGCCACTTCCTGCCCATGTGGTGAACCATAACCGTAGCGGGGCGAACTCTCCGGGTAATCAGGATGCTGATCAAAATAATAATAAAATACTTTTGATTTTCCGGTCTTTGACTGCAACGTTGCCCAACTCCATGTTTGCCAGCCAAAAGCAGCATCACGGGATAGGTCACGCGCAGTTTTAGGAACAGCGTTTTCACTTGCAGGATACGCTTTAATAAGATCATCAGCAAACTTGCCATATCGCTTCTGCACACCCGAAATATAGTCTGCCGGTGTTTTGTCGCGGGAAAAACTTGCCCCTTCATCAGAGTTGTAGCCAACCAATATAGGTACGTCATTGTACTTTCCAGCTTCATACAAATTATGCTGGTCACCAGGAATTACATATCCATCAATGATGGGCCACGACATCCCAAGCCCACGACCGGGAAGTTTGTCCGCATCAATTTTTCGTAGTTCTGCAATAGACATAACGCCAGCGCTTGTTACATAAGCTACTCCATCGTTTTCGGCATCATGCAAGGTTTTTAAATTTTCTCCGGGGTAAGTCGTAAGACGCGGTGGCCCAAACGATCCGCCACTTTCTGAAATTGCTCCCTGAAATAAGCCTTTTGCCAGTGGTGATGCACACAACATGCTAACAGCAATACCACCAGCTGACTCACCAAAAATGGTTACCCTATCCGGATCGCCACCAAATGCAGCAATATTTTGCTTAATCCATTTAAGACCTGCAATCATATCGAGCAGGCCATAATTTCCAGATACATGATTTGGACTTTCTTTACTTAATTCCGGGTCTGCCAAAAAACCAAGCTGTCCCACGCGATACGCAATACTCACCAGCACTACTCCTTTCTTGGCAAGTTTTGCTCCGTTGTACATCGGATCCGAGGTGTAGCCAACCGCAAATCCGCCGCCGTAAATCCATACCAAAACCGGCACCTTTTCTTGTGCTGATTTTGCAGGTGTCCAAACGTTCAGGTAAAGGCAATCTTCACTCTTGCCCGAAGGTGGATTTATGCCCTGTATGGCACCTGGAGCAAACTTGTCAGCCATGCGCACACCATCCCATTTTGCCGGAGGCTGAGGGGCTTTCCACCTGAGATCACCAACAGGCGCGGCAGCGAAAGGAATTCCCTTATACACGGTCAGTCCATTTTCAAAAGTACCTTGTAATAATCCGTCATTTATTTTGATTGATTTGGGTTGCTGTGCTGTGGCTGCACAAGCAAGGAAAATCACAATAGGGGAAAATATTTTTCTCATAACAATTGTTTCTTTTATTAAGATATTTAAATCATTTTTTTAAAACTTAAGAATTATCAGTCCTGAATGGAGCAACCGGAAACCCTTCCTTATTGCAAAGGTTAAGGTTTACGGCGCAATCTGCCCATCCATATCTTACCTTCCACGACACCGGTAATTCCTGATACCTTTGCAGACCCGATAGTTACTCACAATAAAGCCGTTACCACACAGGCAAAAATTAATGGGGGCATATTAGAATTTTGTAATCAAAGAAGTAACTACAGACAGCCAATTAAGCCGCTGTCGCCATTATTTCATTTCTTCCGGAACATGAAGCACAGCATTTAGGGCTGGCTTTGGTTGCCGGCTTCTATCCCACAGTAACGGGTAATTGATGCGGTTGGGAATAGGATAATCATTTTTCCAACTCATTCCGTCATGCACTCCCCAAAACGTTACCCTTGCAATTTTATCTTTTTTACTATAAAATATTTTGAATAATGCTTTGTACCTGTTAGTGAGTAATTGTTGAACGCTGTCGGGTAATCCATTGCGATAAGGATCCAGGAAGTTTTTGAATTCTTCCAATTGAAATTGTTTATCAGCCATTCCCTGGCCGATGATCTGTCCTTCTTTTGTTAGGGGTAACACATCTACATCCAGTTCCGTAATCATCACTTTAACGCCGCATGCTGCGTAGGCATCAATGGCTGATTCTATATATGCTGTTTTAGGATAATCAAGTCCCCAATGGCCCTGCATACCGACGCCATCAATGCGGATACCTTCTTTCTGCAACATTTTTACCATGCGTACAATTCCATCTCTTTTTGCCGGACGCCACGCATTAAAATCGTTGTAATATAATTCTGTATTGGGAGCAAATTCGCTGGCGAACTTAAATGCATATTTTACAAGTGTATCACCATTGCCAAATGCATTTACCCAGGAAGTGTGGCGGTAGCTGCCATCGTTGTCTATCACTTCGTTCACGACATCCCAGGCATTTACTTTACCCGCATATCTGCCGGCTACTGCTTTGATGTGATTTCGCAATCGTTCAATTTGTTCTTCTTTTGAATTAGGCTTTCCTTCTGCATTTATAAAAAACCAGGCAGGCACCTGGTTGTGCCAAACCAATGTGTGCCCAATGATAAACATTTTATGTGCCTGGCCAAATGCAACAAATGCATCTGCCGGGGCATAGTTAAAAACGCCGGGTTGAGGATTTATCAAAGCAGCCTTCATCGAATTTTCGAGTGTTATACAATTGAACTGTTTCAGCACAATATCCTGCGATGCTTTATCTGCCCCTGAAACAATGGCATCATTAACCGAAACGCCCATTAGAAATGCATTACTGTAAACGTTCTTTAAAGTCTTATCGCTTCTGGCCGAGGCAGATATTTTTTTGGTATCACGGCAACTTTGGAAACAAAGAAAAATGAATATTAAAGTGCAGATTATTGGAGTTGCTTTCATAATGTTTTTTTATGCAACCACATTTACCAGCTCACCTATTTTATCAATCATTATTGAAATTTCATCACCACTATTTCAGCGTAAAATCGTTTCCCGGTACAATGCCGGTGCCGGTCATTATCATACACCCATGCGGGAAAGAACATTCACGAAAAATAAAAGAAGTTAATTCTTCCGGAGTACGCTTCATTTGGTTAATGGCAATACTATCTTTAAAAGCGATTTGTTTGTTTCTGCTGATAGTTAAAGTAATTTTTGTGTCGCTCTCAATTGGTTTTTCCATAAGCAATATACAAGGGCCAAGGGCTGCACATCCATCATATGTTTTTGCCTGGGGAAGATATAAAGGATTTTCTCCTTCAATACTGCGGCTGCTCATGTCATTGCCAATAGTATAGCCTATTATTTTTCCCGAACTGGTTACCACCAAAGTAAGTTCGGGTTCCGGCACATCCCAGGTGCTGTCTTTTCTTATTCTTACAAAACCTTTATTACCTACTATGCGGTGTGGGGTACTTTTAAAAAAACATTCAGGTCTTTCCGCTTCGTACACACGGCCGTAGAAGTCTCCACCGCCGGCATCCTTGCTTTCTTCCTGTCTTCCAATTTTGCTTCGTAAATAAGTTACGCCACAAGCCCATAATTCCTGGTTATTACCAATAACCGGAAGTAATTCCTCAACCAGTGAACTGCTGCCTTCAGTTGCATCTTTAATAAATGCTGTTGCAGATTGAAAAGCGTTGTCGTCGTTGATCAGTTTTTCCCAGTTGGCATTAACCGCGTAAAATTTTTCATTTGATTCGATTACCGTTCCATTACTGGTGTTGTACAATTTCATTTTTATCTTCTTTTTAATTTGTAGTGCTTATTAGCATAAAAAAGTCACTTCATAACAGCGTTTAGCCTTACTTGTTAGTTCAGTGGAGCAATAATATTTCTTGTCTTTGCAAGCAAAATAAGATTTTGAAATCCTAATGCATTTAATGTTTTCCAAATTAATGAGAATCCCTGGTTACCTCACTGCCGGAATTTCCCTTTAGAAAATCAAGATCAGCGCCTTTATCGGAACCCATTACATGTTTTATGTACAAACTCACATATCCTCTTTCTGCTACAGGTTGAGGAGCTGTCCATTTTTTTCTTCTTAATGCTAATTCTTCATCTGTTACGTGTAAATGTAATTTTCTTTGTGAAACATCGAGTTCAATCATGTCGCCATTTTGCACCAGGGCCAAATTGCCGCCGATGGCTGATTCCGGCGACACATGCAATACGGCGGTACCATAGGCAGTACCACTCATTCGCCCATCACTTATGCGAATCATATCTTTAACGCCCTGCTGTAATATTTTTTTGGGTAAAGCCATGTTGCCAACCTCCGGCATACCTGGATAACCAACCGGCCCAACATATTTTAAAACCATTACACACGTTTCATCGATATCCAGATCAGGGTCATCAACCAGAGCATTGTAATCTTCTATACTTTCAAATACAACTGCACGACCTTTGTGTTTTAAAAGAGCAGGTGTAGCTGCCGAGGGTTTTATAACCGCTCCGTTTAAAGCAAGATTGCCTTTAACCACGACGCAACCGGCTTCCGGAATAAATGGTTTTTCAAAAGTAGCAATTACATCATCGTTGTAGCATTCAGTATTTCCCTCAATATTTTCATGATGATTTTTGCCGGTTACCGTTATTATATTTTTATGTAAAAGATCTTTTAATTCGTTTAAGATTACGGGTAACCCCCCGGCATAATAGAAATCCTCCATCAGGTATTTACCTGACGGCATCAGGTTTAGTAATAATGGAATTTTACTGCCAATTCTATCAAAATCATCTAGATTAATATCAATACCAATTCTACCTGCAATAGCTATCAAATGAATTATAAAATTGGAAGAACCTCCAACTGCTGCGTTTACCAGGATAGCATTTTCAAACGCTTCCCGGGTCAAAATTTTATCAATGGTTAAATTTTCCTTCACCATTTCCACTATTCGCCTTCCACTTAATTGCGCCATCTGCTTTTTTCGGCTATCGGCCGCAGGAATTGCTGATGCGCCACTAAGGGTTAAGCCCAACGTTTCAACCATCACAGCCATAGAACTTGCAGTGCCCATGGTCATGCAATGCCCTATACTCCGGCTCATACAACTCTCAGCTACCGCACATTCTTCTTGTGTCATTTTCCCCGTCTTCATGTCTTCGTCAAATTTCCATACATGGGTGCCACTGCCAATAGTTTGTCCCTTATATCTTCCATTAAGCATTGGTCCGCCGGGCACTACAATTGTGGGTAAGCCCACACTGGAAGCGCCCATTACTGTTGATGGAGTGGTTTTATCGCAACCAGTTAACAGCACCACGCCATCGATAGGATTGCCCCTAATACTTTCTTCTGCATCCATACTGGCGAGGTTCCGGAAAAGCATTGCTGTTGGCTTAAGTAAAGTTTCACCGAGACTCATTATAGGAAATTCTAGCGGAAACCCACCGGCTTCCAACACGCCACGTTTCACCATTTCAGCATGTTCACGAAAATGGGCGTTGCAAGGAGTTAACTCACTAAACGTATTGCAAATACCAATCACGGGTCTCCCGTCAAACATATCGAGGGGCATGCCTTCGTTTTTCATCCAACTCCGGTAGAGGATACCGTCTTTATTTTTTTTACCGAACCAGTTGTGGCTTCTGAAATTATCACTCATGTATAATGAATTTGAATAAATTTATTCGTTACCCGCTTTTATTGTTTCTTTGGTTCGTGTTCCATTTCCGCCGTGCAGCTCTTATATGCGCCAATCCCAGGTTCAAAGAATTATAACATGATCAACCATCCCGATTATATATTACCTGCTAAGCCGCATCTATTCGGGCCTCAACTGACCACAATTGACCGGCCGCACTTTGTGCTATTTTAGATCGTCACAGGTCTATTTTTTTACTTTCGCTACCTGCAGCTGACGATTGCTAACTCCCATCAATATTAAGGCACCTTTGCTAATACTTTGTCATAAACTTGCCTGTTCTGGTCATTTTGAAAATGTAATAACTGATAGCAACTATTGCTTCTTCAGCGACGGGTTTAATCACTTGTGATGTTGACTTATAAGGAAGATAATCGACAATCTTACCTGTCAAAGAATTAAAATGATAAAAAGCTTTCACTCCTAAGGCCGGCGATTCTGCGCCTGTAGTATTTTTTCCTGATTTCATGAAAGATGATTAATTCATTTAGATTACTAAATATCTTTAAAAAAGACCCAATGTGGAAACAAAAGGTCGTTTTGCCGTATGAGAGGCTTAAACGCAATTGCGTTTAAAAATTTGACTGCTGATACGAATATCCTTTTATCCAGAGCTATATCGTAGCTCGTTACACCGCCATTCACTCTAACAAAATGAGATTTGCGATTGACAACTCAAAATCATATAAGAACTATTAACCCGACATTATTAATTTTTTTTGAACTTATTTATCCCACCAAATTCTTGTGCTTAATTTATCAGGCCCCTGAACAGCAATTGCCGCATTTACGTTATCTGTATTTACTGATAATTCAGAGCTTGGATAAGTAAGCCTTCTGATAAAAGTTCCGGCAGGCACATCCGGATTGTTAGGTTGCCCATACGGGTTAGGTGTTAATGCAGGAAAACCACTCCTTCTGAAATTAGCAAAAGCTTCAGGGCCATTTAAAAAAGAGGCAATCCAATATTGGGTATTGATTTGTTCCAACTCCGTTCCTGCTACCAGCGGATTTGCGGCAATGTAAGTATCTCTGTCGCCAGGAGCAATAGCGCAACCAGGATCATAAGTAGCCATTTGATCCATGTGAGCTTTAATTCCATCAGAAAAATATTCCTCCGCAGTACCTGTACTTATCCACCCCCTAAAGGCAGCCTCAGCCAACAACAAATTTGTTTGGGCGGCCGTAACAAAGAATACAGGAGCGGAACTTTTCACAATCCTTCTCCTGTCTGCCTGGCTGTAATCATAAAAGCTTGCCAACCCATCAACGGTTGCCTGCGCAACAATACTACCATTGTCAAATCCCATCGGCATTCCAATTTGCTTGGCCGGGTCTGTAGATCCCACACCGACGGTTTGACCGTTGCCAGAAGTGGCGCCTACATAACGAATAGCAATGGCCGGCAATCTCGGATCATTTGTATTTTTAAGCTGATCAACAAAAGGCTTGGCGAGATAAAAATTGGCAGCTTCACTGCCATTAAGCGTACCGCCGATGGGCTGCGTATAGTTACCATCATGTCTCATGTAGGCGTTATCTGCATTGGACGTTATTACACCTGCCGTGAAGGCTGCCTGAACTGTGGCCTGGGCTTTGGCAGCATCAATTTTAACGAGCCTCATGCCTGCTCTCAACAACAATGAATTGGCAAATTTTTTCCATTGAGCAATGTCTCCGGCGTACAGCACATCTTGTGTTTCTATTACCCCCGTAGTGCTTAATGCTGCAGACGCCTCTGTCAACTGCTGAATGATGTCCGGGTAAATATCCTTCTGCTGATCATATGAAGGAAAAAATACCTGGTCGGTATAACCAGCACCTCCTTGTGAATAAGGAATGTCTCCATATTCGTCGGTAAGAATCATGAATGCATAGGACTGGAATATTCGGGCCATATTATAGAGGTTACTTCTTGCAGCGTTATCTTTTGTATTTACAATTACATCATGTGTATTTTTAATAACATTTTCATAATAACCTATCCAAATGGGGGAAGTAGTACTTTCCCTGCTGTCCTGGTTAAAATTGGCGCCGGCCAGTACGCCACCATTTGGGGTCACCATCTGTTGAACGATCCCTATATCGAATACCAGTGATTTTACAGGAAATGAGGTATTGATAACTGCATTGTTTAAAAGAAGAACCGGATCAATCGCAGTAGGGTCAGTAGTATTTTTATTTAATCGTTCCAATCCTTTATCGCAGGAAGCGGCGAATAATATTAAAACTGCCAGTAAGCTATAATTAAATATTTTTTTCATAATTAGTCGTATTAAAATTTAATATTTAAGTTCAATCCCAACCCTCTCGTTGTGGGAATGCTGGGAGACTCCAGCCCGATCATATTATCAGAACCATACCCGGAAGATTCAGGGTCAATGTTGTCAATCCATTTCTTAATAATAAGAACATTATTAGCTACCAGGTCGAGCTTAACACCCTTAACCGGCCATCCACGGGGAATAAACTTTGTAAAGTCGTACCCTACCGTAATTTGCCGTAGTTTCCAATAACCCCCATTATAAATAACTGCCTCAACAAGAGCCTGTGATCTGAGGTGCTCCCAATAGGTTTGGTTCGCCGCTACTGCTGTGTTTACATTTCCATTTGGATCCACACCATCTCCGGTTACCCCGGTTTCTCTTCCTTCCAATGTCATTTTATGAAGTCCTTCGCGTATCGCATTGAAGTTGGTGCCTGACAAAACTTTATTGCCCAACTTGTAATCTATGAAGACGGATAAACTGATCCCTTTGTAACTAAATGAATTGAGAAAGCCGCCGGTCCATTTAGGCAAGGCACTTCCAAACAATACAAGGTCGGGTGTACGTAACGGTATTCCGTTTGACTGAAAAATTCTTCGGCCTTTTGCGTCCCTGGCGTATCCATATCCGGCAATCTGCCCAATCTCCTGCCCAACAACATCTCTTACTTCTCCATTAAAAGGATGGCTACCTATTGTGATCCTTTCGCCGGGTGTATTGGTAAGAATGCTGAGCACCTTTGTTTTATTAAAAGAGGTGTTAGCAGTAAAATCCCACATGAAATTGTTCGTTTTTACCGGTATTAGATCCAGGAGCACTTCAAAACCCAAATTGCGGCTTTTGCCACTGTTAATGCTTGTATTTACAAACCCTGAAGCATCTGATATTTGCACCGGAACAATCTGGTCAGTGGTTATTTTTCTGTATGCAGCAACATCGAGATTCACCCTGCTGTCAAACATTTTTAATTCAAGTCCTACTTCTGTTTCAGCAGTTCTGCTTGGCCTTAAATTGGCATTAGGAACAGTAGAACCGCTTCCTCCTACGGGAACCGCCGTTCCTGCCGGATTGTTAATTAAATTAGAATTAATAGTGTAGAACAACTGGTTAGAATAAGGAGCAACGTCGCCATCACTGCCTACTTCCGCATAACCCATTCTAATCTTTCCAAAAGTTAACCAGGGTAAGCTCTTATTCAATGTTTCTGAAAAAACATATGCGCCGGAGACAGAAGGATATAATATGCTTCTGTTGGCTGCGGATAATGTAGAGAACCAATCGTTGCGAACGGTGCCATTTAAATACAATGTCCGCTTCCACGATACTTCACCCGAACTATATAATGAGTTTACACCTTTTTGGGAAAGATTATATATGGGATTTTTCGCTCTGCCATTCTGAACGGTATAAAGATCCCTGATAACAAAATCAGTTACCTGTACATTGTTCACATCGGTACGCCTGCGCATTTGATTACCCCCACCTGTGAAAGAGACAGCAAAATTTCCAAATTCTTTCGTAGCATTTACCAAAAAATCCAGGTTGGTTTCTCTGAAACGACGTGACTCCTGCGTGTACACCCCGTTTACAAAGCCGGCGGGTGCTGAACCCCTTGAGGCCTGCCCGGTGGGGAAATTATCTACATCTTCATCGCGTGACCAGTAATCCTGGCCAAAACGACCTTGAACAAAAAGCCAGGGAAGGATATTATATTTTGCTGAAATGTTTCCAAAAATTCTGTCTCGTCTTATATTATGAAACTGTTGCGATAATTCCCAATATGGATTGGTTCTGTTTTTGAATCTTGAGTAAACGTATTCATCTTCAGTGCCCGGATTGAATTTATTCGCTTCTAAAACACTCAGTGGCATCGAATTGGCTAATGCCATCAAAGCAGTTGGGATCGTATTGTCCTGGTTGGATATGTTTGGCGGATTTTTATTAACCTCGTTTGTGTAATTAACATTACCGGCGAAACTAAATTTATCAGATAAATTATAACTAAACCCAAGATTCATTCCCTTTCGGTTAAAGCTGTTATTGGGTACAATCCCGAGGTTATCTGTATTATTTAATGAAAGATGCATGCCCCCTTTTTCACCGCTACTTTCCATGGTAACAGTATTTGCAAAGTTTTGGCCGTGGCGATAAAACTCCTTAATCCGGCTACCCTGCGGCTACATAAGGAATACCTGAGGTATTAAATAATGTCTGGGTCATACCGGGTTGAAATTTTTCACCAAAAGACCATTCCCCTGAAGTTGGATTTGGAGTAGTAGGACGAACCCCATTTTCTCCCTGGCCATATACTTTTTGATAATCAGTAAAATCCAAAGGTGTTTCGTCAGTATAGTTTCCATTATACGATACACCAATTCCCTTCCCTTTTCCCTTTGTTTTGGTGGTGATCATGATAACCCCATCTTTGGCCCGTGCAGCCATACAAGCGCAGATGCAGGGGCTCCTTTCAGAATACTCATGCTTTCAATATCATCCGGGTTAATGCTCGATAACCCGTCTCCGCCATCTGCATAAACACCCCCACCGGTAACACCAATTGTTGCATCGTCGAAATTGGTATTGTCAACCGGTACACCGTTAATTACAATCAATGGATTGTTTTGCCCCGAAATTGATGACTGCCCCCGGATACGAATCTTTGATGTTCCTCCCGGTCCGGTTCCTAACGACGTAATATTCACCCCTGCAACTTTACCCTGCAGGGCATTCATTATATTTGGAGTTCGGTTCACAGAAAGTTCATCCGGGTTAACATTGGTCGTAGAATAACCTAGCCCTCTTGCCTGTTTGGTAATACCTAAAGCGGTAACTACAATTTCGCCAAGATTCTTAGCCGTGCCGGATATCCGGATATTGATTGAATTCCTGTTACCAACTGTTTCTTCCTGTGTTTCTGACCCAACGTAGCTGAACACGAGAACATCAGTTTTTGCTGCATTAATTTTGAATCTGCCGGACGGATCAGTTACCGTTGCCCGGTTAGTATTTTTAACCTGAACAGTAACCCCGGAAACAGGCTGGTTGTTTTCATCTAATACTCTTCCGGAAACTGTTGTTTGAGCCTTTGCGGCATTACAAAAAGCAAAAAACAGGAGAAAAAAAATAAATCTCTTTAAGCCCGGAACATAAGCCGGCTGTAGTTTTTTCTTCATAAAGCAAATCGTTTAAGTAGATGAATAATTAGGGGATTTCGTATTCTCCCTGGGTTTAGAAAACCAACGCTAAATTAGAATTACGTCAAAGCAAAAACTTCCAATAAATAACTTTGGTGGATTTTATAAATTCTCTTAAAATAAATTCCCTTTCTTTATAGCGTAATTTTATTATTAACGATTGCGGAAAAGGACTTACAAGATACCTGGTCTTAATTGCTATGAATCAATTTCTCCTTCACCAAAAGAAAGCCCTGGAGTTACTCCTGTTTCCGCATATAACAGAAATAGGGGTAATCAAGAATTCGGCTATTCGGCTGAATGGTTTTCGCCGTATGGTGGATGAAGGGCTAAAAATATATTATATACAGGAAGGCAAATTTGAATGGACAATTAATAAACAAACTTTTGTATTATATCCCGGCGATGCAGCACTAATTTTACCCGCAAGAGAGTTTGGAAACGAAAATAATGTATTAGAAATTGGCTGCTTTTCCTGGATCCATCTGGATGTAAAAGGAAATGAAAAAGAATTTCTTTTAACAGGTTGCTGGAGCAGTTTATCAGATAGAGAAGCCCATACAGTTAGTAAGATCTTGCAAATGAATAAGTCACCGGTGCTTCAGAAATTTACCGAAGCAGGTAATATTTTCAAATCTATTCAAACTGAACTATTCAACCAGGAAGTGGGTTACCAGGCACGCATCAATCATTTACTGGATGAAATTTTTGTTCAGATGGCAAGACGTTTCTCCAGGATATCTAATCCGGGAAGAGATTTTCCTTCAACATTTATGAAACTTGAATACGAGCTGAGGAGGGATCTTTCCCATCAATGGACGGTAGAAGAAATGGCGGCACTTGTAGGACTTGGCACGACATTATTTAATGACAAAGTGAAAAGTTATTCGGGTTTTTCACCAGTAAGTTATTTGATCAATATCCGCATTGCAGAAGCAATTAAATTATTGAAAAATCCAGCCATCAGCCTCACCGATATTGCATTGGATACCGGGTTTTATTCATCACAGCATTTCTCGACCACTTTTAAAAAACTAACCGGCTATACGCCGAGCCAATTCAGAAAAAATCATTTACGAACGAAATAATTATTTTAAACATGGAATGTATCATCACCATAGAACTCGGCACCAATGCAGTAAGAGTATATGCATTTGATTTGAATGGTAATATTCTTGGCTCGCTAAAAGGATATTGCCCTACGTTTCATAGTGAACCTGATTATAGTGAACAGGATCCCGACCAGATCTTTATTACTATGCTGTATGTGCTCAAAAATCTTTTGAATGATTTAGTACATCCTAAAAAATATAAAGTATTATCCATCTGTTTCAGCTCATCGATGCATAGCGTACTTGCGGTAGATAAAAGAGGAAACCCAATGGGAAACGCTATTACGTGGGCAGATAACCGGGCAATTAAAGAGGCACAACAGCTAAAAAATTTAACTCTTGGCAGTAAAATATACAAGGCTACTGGTACGCCCCTGCATCCCATGTCACCATTAGCGAAAATTGCCTGGATTAAAAATAATGAAAAGGAAAAGTTCAAACAAGTCAGTAAGTTTTTATCACTGAAGGGATATATACTGCAGCAACTAACGGGCGAGTACCTGATTGATTACAGTATTGCGTCTGCAACCGGATTACTCAACATCCATAAAATAAAATGGGAGCCAGAGGCACTTAAGTTTGCGGGCATAACTGCAGCAATGTTACCAGACCTGGTACCCGTTTTTACCTCCGCGGGAAAGTTAAATAAAGCATATCAAACATCATTAGGCTTATCAGCAGACACGACCATTCTTGTTGGATCAAGTGACGGCTGCATGGCCATACTTGGTGATGGGATAAATGAAGAAGGGATGGCCAACATTACAGTAGAAGATAGCGGCGCCGTGAGAGTAATGGGAGATAAAGTTTTGCAAGATGACAAGCAACGCTTTTTCAATTATTTGCTTACTGAAAACCGTTATGTGTCTGGCGGTCCTACAAATAATGGTGGCCACATTTTCGAATGGTTTACCAGGCAATTTGGCGATTTTAAAAATCCATTTGATATTGAAGACAGGATGTTGGAACTAATAAATGAAGCGTCAGGTATTCCCGCGGGATCAGATGGTTTAATATTTCTGCCGTATTTATTAGGCGAACGGGCGCCCATATGGAATGCCAATGCAAGAGGTGTTTACTTCGGAATAAACATAAAGCACACAAAAGCTCATTTTTTACGAGCTGTGATTGAAGGCATTTTGTACGAAATTTATAGTATCGGCAAAACACTACAGGAACATCGGGCCTTTGACAGCCTGTCTATTAATGGCAGTTTCGGAAGCCTGCCTTTTTTTGCAAAAATGGTAGCTGATATTTACAACAAACCTGTTCGACTCAGGCCAAACTATCATAGCGTGAGTTATGGTTCTTACCTGATAGGTGCAACACAAATGGGTATTTACAATTCCCTTGATGAAGCGGTAAAAACCGTTTCCGTAGGCGATACGATAACTCCTGATAAAAATAATCATTCAACGTATTTACAGTATTACAAAATATTTGAAACACTAAGTACTAAACTGGCTGATGAGTTTGCAGCTATCGCATCGCTGCAACAATCATAACGTAAACGTGACCACGAAAAGTTGAACTTACGAAATGGAAATAGACTTATCAACCGTTTTAAAGAAACATAAAATCGTTATTAACGATTGCTTTAAATTATTTTGAACATGACGCTCAAACGTTATCCAACTATCTTTTACAGTGCTGCTGTCCTTTGTGCGGTTTTATCTGTATTCTTCCAGGTGGGCGGGCAAACAAATATAACCGGGTGGTTGATCGCTTTATTTTTTGTATGTATAGCATTTGCCTTCAGAAGTAATATATTACTGAAAGGCATGTCATTTACAGCGATCATTTTTGCCTCTGTAACGCTGGCCATGTTTCACCCGCAATATTTTACAGAATGGGGGAATTTCAAATTGAGTAATTCCATCATCCCTTTAATACAGGTGCTCATGTTTGGTATGGGCTCGTCCATGGGTGTTAAAGATTTTGCTTCCATCGCCAAATCACCAAAAGGCGTAATGATTGGTGTAGCCTGCCAGTTTTCTATAATGCCGTTGCTTGGTTTTGCGATGGCAAGCCTTTCGAACTTTGGGTCTGAAATTGCCGCCGGTATTATTTTAATAGGATGTTCACCAAGTGGACTGGCATCTAACGTGATGGCCTACCTGTCAAAAGCAAATCTTGCTTTATCAATAACAATTACTTCCGTCACTACATTACTTGCTCCTTTTGTTACGCCACTGCTCATGAAATTTTTTGCCGGCGCCCTGGTCGAAATTAATGTAATGAGCATGATGTGGGATATTTTTAAAATGATCATTATACCCATCGGTGCCGGTTTAATTTTTAATAAATTATTTTTTGGAAAATTAAAGTGGCTTGATAAAACCTTGCCGTTTATTTCAATGTTCAGCATTGCAGCAATCGTTACCATAATTGTAGCAGCCGGCCGGGATAATTTGATGAAGATCGGGTTGTTGCTTATCCTGGTTGGGTTAATTCATAATTGCTTTGGCTATTTATTGGGTTACTGGACAAGCAGGTTATTCAGGTTGCCTGAGCAGGATTGCCGCACAGTTGCTATCGAGGTAGGTATGCAAAATGCAGGGCTCGCTTCTGGTATTGCAAAACAAATGGGGAAAATTGGAACCGTTGGCTTAGCTGCGGCAGTATTTGGCCCATTGATGAACATCACCGGATCTGCACTGGCAAGTTGGTGGCACAACCGTTTGCCGCAAGAGGAAGAAGAACTTGTAACTGGCAAAGGATATATCTCTCTACATCAAAAAAATGCTTTATGAAAAAAATGAAAACTTTAGTAACCGCAATTACATTATGTGGCATTGTGCAATTTGCCTATAGCCAGCAAGTGCAAATAAGTGAGGAAGAATTAATTGCCCTAACACCCGAATGGAAAGGCGAACGTTTCCCGGATGGAAGGCCAAAAGTTTCCGACGATATTATACGAAGAATGAAATCAGTTAGTGTAGAAGAAGCGTGGGCTGTTATGAGCAATGCTGGTTATAAATACCAGGTTGCTGAAGATTGGCAAATCATCAACCCGGATAGTGTACTGGTAGGCCGTGCGGTAACTACAACGTTTATGCCAGGCCGGCCTGACGTATGGAAGGCCATAGATTCATTAGGAAAAAAACAAGGCAGAAGAACTCAAAATGTTTGGGCCGTTGAAATGTTGGTAAAAGGAGATGTGTATGTGGCGGATCAGTTTGGTGCAAAACGAAACGGGCCTACTATTGGTGATAACGTAGGCAATGCCATCTATGCCCGTACAGGCAATGGAATTGTGTATGATGGTGCCATAAGAGACCTCGAAGGTCTAAAAGAAATAGGTGGTTTCACTTCTTATTATTCCAGCTATGATCCATCCTATCATAACCCCGGCGGCGGACAAAACAGGGATTTAACTACGATGATAGTTGGTATCAATCATCCTACCCGAATCAGAACCGTAACGGTAATGCCCGGAGATGTAGTTTTGGGTAAGATGGGAGTGGTAGTTTTCATTCCACCGCAATTGGCCGAACAGGTAGTGAAGACTTCAGAGATTGTGCGTTTACGCGACCAGTTTGGTCACCAGCGTTTAAGAGAAGGAAAATATACGGCCGGGCAAATTGATGCCCGCTGGACGGATGACATTGAAAAAGATTTTTCAAAGTGGTTGAACGATCATATTAATGAATTACCGGTTGGCAAAGAACAGATACAGGAATATTTAAAAGACAGAACCTGGTAAAATATTTAGAGTAGTCAAATCCAGGAATCAAGCAATTAATTTTTAATACTAAAAAAAATAAGATCATGTCAAATTCAAGGGGATCATTTTTGAAAAAGCGGCTATCGCTGCTACCATTACACCTTTCGCATCATTATCATCTTTTGGGACGGGAATTACGGAAGCGGTAGATAGAACGCCAAAATCTTCAGCCCCTTCCGATTTAAAAATAACTGGCGTGAAGTGTGCTTATTCAGGAGGTGGTTTATTCGTGAAAATTTTTACTAACCAGGATATATGGGGCAGCGGTGAAGCGGTAGACGCCATTGGCGGAACTTATTATTTAGTGCAGCGAATAGGAAAGCAAATAAGCGGGAAAAGTCCTTTAAACCAAAACAGATTTTTAGGAATTGAGAAAAGGAAATTTCCTTGGTGGCGCTCAATCAGGAATGTATGTTGCGGTGTTATCAGAATTTGATGCTGCCTTATGGGATTTGTGTGGCAAAGCCCTTGGCCTACCCGTTTACCAGTTATTGGGTGGTAAATTTCGTGATAAAGTAAGAGTGTACTGTGATACAGAATTATATGCAGTAAGAAATCCTACACCGGAAGATTATGCGAAAGCGGCTACAGACGCTGTGGGCAGAGGATATACTGCTGTTAAGTTTGATATTGATGAAGCAAACGATCCTAATAAATTTGACCGATACAACTGGACAGCGAGTAATGCTGAGTTAGAAAGAATGTTTAACGCTATTGAAGCAGTCCGTAAAGCAGTGGGGCCGCATATCGACATTTGTGTGGACATGCACGGGCGCTATGATGCACCGACAGGAAGAAAAGTTGCCAAGATGATAGAGCCTTTAAATCTTATGTGGCTGGAGGAACCGGTGCCTGCCGACAATATCGACGTATAGAAAACAATCACACAGGAAACAAGTACACCGATATGCGCCGGAGAAAATTTTTATCTCGGGTATGGCTACACGCGATTATTGTCAGAGGCTGCGATCGATATCATTATGCCCGATCTTCAGAAGTGCGGCGGCCTTGGCGAAGGGCAACGCATCGCAAATCTTGCCAATTTATATTACACACCTTTTTCACCTCACATGGTGGGTTCGTTTCTTGGTGCTATGGCCACAGCTCATGTTTGCGCTTCGGTGCCTAATTTTCATATCCTGGAATGGCAAACATTAAGTGATACGCAGCCAAAATGGAAAGAGATCATAACATATGATAATCCATTTATTGAAAAAGGATTTCTTGTATTATCTGATAAACCCGGTATTGGCGTAGAGCTTAATGTTGAAGGGTTAAAGAAGTATGCGATACCCGGCGTTCCTTTTTTTGAATAGGCACGTTAAACCATGGCAGAATTTTCTAGATCCGACTCCATGAATTTTAAGGGAAACTTGCACGATATAAAACAAAAAATTTTGCTTTGGCCACATGCATCTTTTTCGTCCGGGTTCATTCAATATAAATCTTAAAAAAACAATTGCCTTATTATGCAACTAACAGTTATGGGCACACTAAGTGTAGCCGGGGCACGGACCGCTGTTCTTATCTGGAACA
Organism: uncultured Chitinophagaceae bacterium; assembly: GCA_963792025.1. GTDB lineage: Bacteria > Bacteroidota > Bacteroidia > Chitinophagales > Chitinophagaceae > Ginsengibacter. Next base: position 161,168 of record CAWBUS010000005.1, read on the forward strand.
AATAAAGATTAATGGCCCGCTTTTTCGTTTTCCAACTTCTTTTGAGCTGCATTGCGTAATTCAATTAACCAGGCTTGAAATGCTATCGGATCAACATAAGGGTTCGGTTCCCCGGTTTTACGTTCTTTCAAAAGTGTATATCGTTCGAAAATTTTTCCCGGGGCAGGATGATTGGTAATGTTGACCTGTATGCCTTTCATCCCTAACAGCCGATGTACACTTTGCAGATATTGTTGCGTTTGTTCAACACCTTTAAAGTTGAGTCCCACACCACCAAAGAGAAAAGCTTTGTAAGTGTTCTTTCCCTCACGCACCGGGAAGGCCAAAGAGAGCACACCGGGTGTATGCCCGGGCGTTACATAGAAAAAAATAGTTGTATTGCCTAAAGTGAGTGAATCGCCATCGCTCATTACGAGATCGCGTTTCAATAGAACGCGTTTGCTTGCATATTCATTTGTCACTTTTCCCTCAGCAATCTGCCAATCAGGTTCCGTCATTGCAATGCGGGCATGGGTTAGTTTTTGAATCGTATAAGCTCCTTCATAATGATCGAAGTGTCCATGCGTACAAAGAATGTACTTTATATTTCCAGATCAAAACAAGATTCGGATTATTGAATAATGTCATTCGTGTATCTTCCATATAATGCATCAATCAGAATCAGTCCGTTGTCGGTTGTCAATAAATAAGCACTGGTGCCGTCGTTACCGACATAATAAAGGTTGTCAAACATCTTGAATGGTGCAATTGTCCTGGCTGAATCGAACCCGGGACCATATTGAGCGCGAGTGGAAACTTGTAGTAAACAGCAGGTGATGAAGAAGAGAAAAATTTTTTTTTGCATAATGAATGATTTTTATCAGCGTTTAATGGTCTCTGTTAAAGAACCTACTCAACGTAAATTAGGTGGCGCTATGCAATATTGTCTCGGTTTTAATTTCTGTTACTAAAACCCGGACTTTCGATCCGGGTTTCTTTTGGTATTAATATGCAAAATTATTTTATCACGGTTAATCCCAGAACACACGTTGTGTTATACCATCTCCGCCCATGCTCGTAGCAGCTTCATTAAGTTGTCTGAGTTTGAGGCTTTCTCAGCATCAGGATAAGACATGGTCTTACAAAGCCGCCGCCTGGGACTAAGTCATCATTATACGTATTACGTAGCAAAGCCGGGAATCCGCTTCGTCTCCAGTTTGCAAAACCTTCAGGGCCGTTTGTTATAGAGATACCAATTGGGTATTAATGAGCTCAAGTGCGTTGGCATCATTATAGGCAACGTCGGGGCCAAGCAAGTAGTTGTCTTTTTCAGCGTCTGATACGGCGGGGATAAATGTGCCGGGAAATAAGTTCCAGTCATCCATAGCAGCTTTCACCCCGGCTTCATAGTATTGCTGAGCGGTAGTGCTACTGGTAATCCACCCCCTGAAAGTAGCTTCTGCCAATAATAATTGGGTTTGTGCATTGGTAATAAAAAGAGCAGGGGCAACAGTACTGATCATTACCTGGTAGTTGAGCTGTGTATAATTTAGTCCTCCGCCTTTAGCGCCTCTGGAACCAGGAGCGGCTAAAATGGTTACAGCGTCGTACCCCACCGGAAATCCATATTGGTTAGCTGTTGTGGTATCAGGTGTGGTGCTAATTGTTGTAGGATTGGCATAGCTGGCGCCGATATACTTCAACCTGGGATCACCAGTGCTTTTTAACTGGTTAACAAAAGGCTCTGCTAAATAATAAAAATAGGGACTGATGTTCCGCTGCAAGTTAGAAAAAGCGTTGGGAACTGTACCATTATATTGGGTAACAACAACATTATCGCTGTTTGAAAGAATAACACCACCTGCAAATGCTTCCTGAGCAATATTGCGGCTTTGGCCGCATCAATTTTTGAGTAGCGCATACCCAGGCGCAGCATTAAAGAGTAACCGATTTTTTTCCAATGGGCCACCTGTGCGCCTATTGTACCGGATGGACCTCCAAAAAATAAATCACTGGTTACATATTCATTGGAGGCAGACAAATCAGCCGTAGCCGTTTTAAGCTCAGTGTAAAGGTCGGCATAGATATCGGCCATTTTATCATACTTTGGATAGCTTATATTTTCCAGGTATACTTTTCCTGCATCGCTGTAAGGCACATCACCGTATGTGTCAACGAGCGTCATAAACGCAAACGCTTTCCATATCCTCACCATGTTATAGAGGTTTTTATTAGCCGGGTCATCTTTAACAATACTGATGATTTGTACCAAAGGTTTAATAACACCTACGTAAGCACCCCAACGATCGTTGCTATAACCATCTATGTCCAGATTAAATTGAAACCCTGCTGTAGCGCCCGCGTTATACGCATTTATATATTGTTGTACTATGGTTTGTTCTCCATCCCAACTGCCAATATTCATACCCCGTTCTGCTCCTGTAAATAACAATCCCGGGTCATTTTTGTTATTCCACAATGGGTTCTGGTTTTTTTCTTCAAACCCTTTTGTGCAGCTCACGAAGCAAAGCGCTGCAGCAAGCGGGATTATAAGACAACTAATTTTTTTCATATAAATAAATTTAAAATTTCACGTTTAAGTTAAGCCCCATAGTCCGGGTGGTTGGTTCAGTATGTTGCTCATATCCTAAGCGGCTGTCGCTTGTTGAAGCGAAAGCCTCAGGATCAACGGTAGGTATACGTTTCATTAGAAGCGCTGCATTCCGGAAAAAGCTGGTTTCGCCAACCTTCAATTCCATTACTTACTTATTACCCACAAAACGGGTAAGGTCATAAGTAAGTGTGATATTTCTTAACTTGATAAAGTCACTGCTGAAAACAAACGGATCTCCTATATTTTGAGAACGATATTGAGCATAAAATGTTTGCGGGGCAACTACTTTATCATTCGGGCTTCGTCAGGCAGCACCCCATCGTAATTAACCCCACCGCGACCTACTAAAGAATTCTTGCCGATACCTGATCTTAAGCCGTTTAATGCTGTTGACGAAAACACTTTGCCACCAAATTTCCCATCAACCTGAATTAATAAACTCAATGACTTGTAGTTAAATATGTTTGTTATACCACCGATCCATTTGTAGTTAGCACTACCATAGTTTACGAAATCTTTTGAATGCTGATGTCCGCCTGAACTTTTAGTTGAATGGCCTTTATCCTGGCGCAATGATATTAGTCTACCTACCCGTTCATTTTGTACCATGGTAATCAATAAAACTTCTTTACCGTGCCATTAAAAAAGGTTACTACCTGGCGGGTTTGCCCTGGATTTAATGCTAATACTTTTGATATATTGTAGGATGCGTTTACCGATACGTTCCAGCTAAAGTTTGACTTTTTAACAGGTGTTCCGTCAATCATCACCTCCACACCTGTGTTTTTCAACTTCGCGATATTGACATTTTTACTGCCATATCCTGTAGCGGTTGATAAAGCAACCGGCAAAATCTGATCAGTGGTCCTCTTGTCATAAACGGCAATATCGAAATTCAGGCCGCTGTAAGGTTCTTAATTCCAGCCCGATTTCCTTTTCGCCAATACGGTAAGGCGTTATTAACGGATTTGGAGTAGTTCCGTTAGGATCAGTTCCGTTAAGAGCAATAGTTCCGATTGGGTAGGTGCCGAACAGTTGTGACCCGATTGTGTAGGTCAACTGGCTGCTAAAGGGAGCCACTCCGTTTACATTACCTACATCTGCATAACTCATTCTTAATTTACCAAAATTCAACCATTTCATTTTAGGTAGCAATTCGGAAAAAATGAAGCTGGCGCTTGCAGATGGATAGTTGAAAGAATTTTTCGGGTTAGCAACTATTGAACTTGGCGGTGTAAGCACAGAAAAATAGTCAGTACGATCAGTAAGATTCAGGTACAGGAAATTTTTATAGCCAAAATCTGCAAATGCATATATAGAGTTTACCTGCGATCTGCTAATACCGTAATCCTGGGTTTTGGTAATACCATTTAATTATTCTATATGTATCTAATAAAAATGTACCCTGGGTGGAAAATTTTTGTCAGTGTAAGTATTGCCACTACGCTTGCGTCTATTGTAAAATTGCCAAATTTTTGGGTAGTCCCTAACAGGAAGTCGCCATTAATTTCTTTGTTGTAACCCGTGGATACTCCGTAACTACCCGCCCAGCCGCCGGTGGCAGCATCGATTGGTGCGTTAGGAGCGTAATTACTTGGATTATTAGCTTCATTGTTATTGTACCCGAAGTCCGCATTTACACGACCTTGTAAATACAACCATTTAGTGAAATCATACCTAAGGGAAATTGTAGCTAACAAGCGATCCTTTTGGTTTCATCAAACATTCGCCCGATAAGATAATATGGGTTAGTTAAAAGGCCAGCAAAGGGGATGGCTGAATTTGTGCCGTCAGGATTTTAACACTCGCTTTCAAGGTGGAAATTGCATCCGTGATTGGCATACGGTTAAAAAAGCTGGAAAAGCCATACCCTGGGCGCCAACCAGCGTATAATTATCATATTCCTCGTGGGTATAGTTAATATTCAGTTGGAGAGTGAGCTTATTCGTAACCTTGCTGTTAAGTCCTAAGTTAAAGATCTTTTTGTGATAAGTATTACCAGGGGAAAAACCATTGGTATAATGGTTTGAAAAAGATACATGGTAGCTTGCTGTGGCGTTACTTAGAAAAGCGCTAAATGATTTACATACAAGTTCCTGTGTTGTAAAATTCCTCATGCGGTTTTTATCAGCAGATAAGGCCTTAAAACCCCATCATACTGGACTGTAGGAACGCCGTCATATTTTTCGCCCCATGCCAGGTTACCGAATGATTGCGCCTGAGCCTGTGTGGAAGGACGTACACCGTTAGAACCGGTACCGTATTCGGTTTGGTAATCTGTATAATCCAAAATATCCTGAGCAGCAAAGTTTGAAGTAAGTTCCACGCCAAATTTCGAATTTTTAGCGCCGCTTTTGGTAGTGATAATAATGGCGCCATTGGAAGCTCTTGAACCGTAAAGCGCTGCTGCTGTTGCACCTTTCAGCACGGTCATGGACTCAATATCATCCGGGTTTACCTGTTGCAGGTTGTCGCCCTGATCTACCGCAGGACCGCCACCCTCGGCACTACGGGCACCCTGATCCATTGGCAGACCGTCAATAACAATTAAAGGGGAATTGGTTTGACCATTAAAACCCGCCTGCCCACGCAAACGAATCCGGTTACTTGCACCCGCACCCGCCGTTGGGGGAGCAATTTCCAAACCAGCTATTTTGCCCTCTAAAGAGGTCATCAGGTTCGTAGTGCGGTTCTGGGCGATTTCGTCAACTTTTACAGTAGAAGCCGCGTAACCCAGTTTTCTTGCTTGCTTCCTGATACCCAAAGCGGTTACTATCACTTCATTCATACTTCCGGCGGCGGCGCTTAAAACCACATTTACCACGCTGCGGCCTGATACAGAAACTTCCCGCTTTATATATCCCACGGAACTAAATTCTAAAACTGCGGTGGAGGAGGCGGTAATACTATACAGCCCGGAAGCATTGGTAGTCGTTCCTGTCGATGAACCTTTTGCCATTACTGAAATGGACGAAAGTGCTTTGCCGTCTTCATCTGTGACCTTTCCGGTTACCTTTTGACAATAACTTTTAATAGAAAAACAAAGGGGCAGTACCAATAACATTAGCAGTTTGCCCACAGCCGGCATAAATACCGGGAATAATTTTTTATTCATAAAAGCAATTCGTTTTGTTTATAAATCAATTTTTAATATAGAGCCGGATTGTTTATAACGCAATACAATTTTAAAATATCTTAAAATAAAAAACTTCCAATATGGTACAGCGTTGAATTTTACACAGGGATTGAAAATTACTTTCAACTATTTAGAACATTCATATAAGTATTAGGATGCCGGGGAAAGCAGGTTACGCGGATCTATTTCTTTTCTAAATATCCGGTAAGTTATTATATGAGTATTAACGAAATCACAAAGCCGCGGTGCATCAACCTTATATATACCGAACTGTTTTTATCTGTCAATATATAGTGTGTTGAAAAATCTTTATCATGCTTACCATCGGCAATTAAGGTGAGTTTATATTTTCTGCCTCCAGGTAAAAAATCAAATTCCAGCATTTAGGTTTTTTTTATCCGCTGTTAAAAAAGAGAGGCTGTCTCAAAAATTCATTATGTTTCACACAATGAATTTTTGAGACAGCTTCCCTGATGTTTCTTTTCCCCTTAAAAATATCAATCATTTTCCGGACGGTCGTCATCATACCTCCTTCCTCCCTGTCCAAATTTTTCCACCCCTTTCACATTCATTTTTACCGATGTAATTCTGTCTGTTGGTCCGGTCATAAACAACAAGTCATTATTCCTGCCTGCAAAAACATTATTGCTTCCACCACCCGGTGAAATTGTGAGTATTTTATTTCCATGTGGATCAAAAGCATTTACACCCACTCCGCCGCTGACATAGATGTTTCCCTTTTCGTCCAAGGACATGCCATCACAGAAATTTAAATTGTCGACAACAACTTTCATGTTGGAGAGTGTTCCATTTCTGTTAATATCAAAAGACCAGATTTTGCCGGTGCCATCATAAGTCCAATTGTTTACATAAAGCGTTTTACCGTCAGGCGTTCCTGTTACACCGTTAGGCCATATATCGGCGTTCCATCCGGCCATCGTGGTAACTCTTATCAGTTTATGGCTACCCGGAGCTAAATAATATACGTGGCCACCTTTTCCTGTTGCAGCTTGTTCGGAATGTGTAGGTTCTCAGGGTTGATTTCTCGGATCGGAGGGATCCCAATAGTCTCTTGGAAATATGGGATCTGTTATATAAATGCCGCCGGTAACCGGATTAATCCAAACATCATTTGGACCGTTCAACAATTTACCCTGGTAGTTATCAACCAAAACTTCGTGGGTGCCATTGGGTCGAATTTTCCAAAGTTCACCATGCATGTCCGCGCAGGCAATCAGGTTTCCTTTTCTATCAAAAGCCATTCCGTTAGAGCGCCCGGTGCCTTCTAAAAAAAGAGTTACCATGCCGCTGTTTGCATCCCACCTGTAAATTTTGTCATTAGGCTGATCAGTAAAAAACACATTACCATCCTTATCCACAGCGGGTCCTTCTGTGAAACCAAAACCTTTTTGAATCGTGTCCAATTTTCCATGTTGGCTTGCTGCAATCAGGCAATTAGGATCGAAGAATGTGCTGCCGTCAATTGGATTACAATGGCAGTCATCATTACTAATTTTGTGCTCATCACGGTTGTGAGCAATTGCGTCAGGCGAACTTTGCTGAAAGTTCTTTTTGCACGAAGCAAAGACAAAGCATAATATGCCTGTCAAAAGAAATAATTTTTTTGTCATAGCGATAAATTTTTGTTGTTAAGCAATCGAAAAGGATGTCCATCGTATAAGGATATTCTTATATAATACAAGATAGAAAGCAATAAATTTTAAAGCTACCAAAAACCTACAGTGAAGGATGTTATACAAAAGCGGCAAAATATTTCAACAAAAATGCCTTAATAATAGATGGAGGAAAATGTGTCAATAACCAATAGACGAAACTTCGATTTATTAGAAATTAAAATCTCCGAAATGGAGTTGTGGCAGGTCATTCTAACATCAGTGTTAAGAACTCTTACTTTTTTGTAGGAGTGCCATAAAAGAAAATTTGTTTCAAAACCGGGTCTCAATTTGGCCCTATCTGAAATTACAGGCTCTTTATAATTTCTGTTTTATAAAACGGATTTGAATTTCCGCCAATAGACACCTTCATATCTTTTCCAGTGCTTAAATTATTTTTGTTGGGAACTCGTAATCTCAAATTGCTTTCTCAATTGATGTGATTGTTATATATAATTTAGAACAAGATCTTTTTTTCTTTTCTTTAATTCATTTGTACAAGTTCACGGGCTGCTTTGCATCGTCTATTACATGTACCAATCCAGAAAACAAGCGACACTTCACACTTCTATTATCAATTTATTTCTTTCATCCTCTATTGAATTATAATCTTGTCAACTTTCAAATCATTGGCATTAGAACTGCCCCCATACCATATTTCATATTCACCAGGCATTACGTCCATTTGCAATGATTTGTCATCATAAAACTCAAAAGCATTATAGGGCAAGGTAATGACCGCGTTAATCGTTTTACCTGCGGCTATCTCTGCTCTTTTAAACCCTTTTAATGTTTTTACAAGTCCACTGGTGTCATTAACTTTTTTTACATACACCTGTACTATTTCTGTGCCGCTGCGTTTACCCGTGTTAGTAATAGGTATTGTAAGAACAAGACTTTCATCTTTACCTAACTGTGTTTTATTTAAGTGAGCATTCCCTATTGTAAAGTTGGTATAGCTTAATCCATACCCAAACGGAAAAAGGGGTTCACCGGTCATATAACGGTAAGTTCTTCCTTTCATGGAATAATCTTCAAAGCCCGGGAACTGCGTGGTGTCTTTATAAAAAGTAATAGGAAGTTTACCTGAAGGATTATAATCACCGAATAATACATCCGCAACTGCCTGACCTCCGGATTCTCCGCCATACCACGCCTGCAGGATGGCATCACAACTTTCTCTTTCCGGCACTAACCCGATTGCGGAACCTGAACAGTTTACAAAAATGATTTTTTTGCCGGCGGCTTTTAACGCCTGTAAGCATTTGCGCTGCACTGCCGGCAACTGAATATCGGTGCGATCGCCGCCCTTAAAGCCAGGATAGGATACAGGCATCTCTTCCCCTTCGAGCATACCTGATATGCCACCAACAAATATTACTTCGTCTATGCCTTTCAATTTATTAATTAGACCGGTAAAGTCAATAGCTACTTCTTTTCCAAAATCAAATTCAATATTTGCCTGCCAGTTATTTAATTGAGCATATTTAATTTCGATTTTATACTTTTTACCTTTTTCTACCCGGTAAGGAATTCGCGACGGTAACGTTCGCCAGTTGTAGAGCCTTCTTAAAGATTTTCCATTTACAAACAATTCAAAATAACCGGTGGCTCCGCATTTGAAAACAATCTCTTCAGTTTCGGGTGCGGTAAATTCGGTTTCATATTTGGCTGAAAAACCGACAAGTTTTACACCCGATGCAAATTCATGGTCGCCGGCTGTGGTAATCTTTAGTGGATTAGCGATCTGCACAGTTATAACACTATCGCCCGACATTTCCGGGTTATTCCAATAAGTAGCTTTAAAACCTTTTTTTCCATCAAATGAAGTATGGGAGAAATAACTTTGTGTTACCTTATCCTCAACGAGATCACAGGCTTTATCGTACAAAACATTTTTTGTGCCAACCTTCGACTGGATGCCATCAAGAATGGAAATTGTTCGAATAGGCGTACCGTTATAATTGCCCCACAGCATCGTTTTATTGTCGGCATTGGGGCCAATAACAGCTATCTTTTTAATAATTTTTTTCACCGGTAAGATGTTGTTATTGTTTTGCAGCAGCGTCATTGATTCGCGTGCCATATCCAGTGCTAATTTCCGGTGCTCCGGATCGTTTACAACCGACATGGGAATTTTAGTCCATGGAACCAAGGAGTCATCATCAAGGTTACCCAATGAAATACGGCCTTCGATTACTCTTAGCAAATGTTGGTCAACATCTTTTTCTGTAAGCAATCCTTTTGCAACTGCTTTTGGTAAATTTTCATAAGCATATCCCTGCCAGACACATTCTACATCCGTTCCGGCAAGCGCAGCTTTTGCTGATGCATGTGTGGCATCGGATGAAACTTTATGACTATTGAAAAAATCGGTAATAGCGCCACAATCTGAAACAACGATATACTTAAAGCCCCAGTCTTCGCGAAGAATAGTTTCCAGCAACCGGTTATTGCCACAACAAGGCTCATCGTCTATGCGCTGGTAAGCACACATCACTTCTCTTACATCAGCATCCTGCACCAGCGATTTAAATGCGGGCAGGTAAGTTTCCCAAAGATCGGTTGGGCTAACGTTTGTAAGATTCAAAGTATGCCGGCTCCATTCGGGGCCGGAATGCACGGCATAATGTTTGGCGCAGGCTAATAATCTACGATACTTCGCATCGGAAGGGCCCTGCAATCCTTTCACAACGGACACGCCCATACGGGATGTCAGGTATGGATCTTCGCCATACGTTTCCTGTCCCCTGCCCCACCGTGGATCACGAAATATATTTACGTTTGGTGCCCAGACCGACAGACTCAGGAAACGACGATTTTCCAAACCTCGCTTTTGTGATTGATTGTATTTGGCCCTCACTTCATCCGAAACGGCACTAAAAACTTTGAAGACAAGCGAGTCATCAAAAGACGCGGCCATTCCGATGGGCTCAGGAAATACAGTTACACTATCATTATTCGCAAAACCGTGCAACGCTTCACTCCACCAGTTGAACTTTTTTATTCCAAGACGTGGTATAGCAGGTGACTGGTCAAACATCAGCGACGCCTTTTCGTCTAATGTTAATCGTGAGATCAGGTCCTTCGCCCTCTCTTCGGGACTTAACGACGGATTTTGATAAGGAAGTTGGGCAAAGGAATTAGCAAAAAATGAAAAACATAGAAACATCAGTATGCTTTTCTTTTTACTTAATACAATCATGATAGGAAAATGATTTATGGTTGAATAAATTATTGAAAGAGTAATTGAGCAAAGTGATACAAATCATTTCTCCAAACCGGCCAGGTGTGACCGCCGGGATACTCATAATATGTATGTTTTATTTTCAGCTCGTCCAATTTACCCAACATGATCTGACCATTCTTGTAAGCAATGTCTTCATTACCACCTTCTGAAAACCAAAACACTTTCAGATTGCGATTGATTTTATCGGCGTTATCTTTCATAAAAGTATATTGGTCATTTGCAAAGTTGCTCATCATAGGAAGAATCCACCCTGAGCTGAAGACGCCGAGATAACCAAACATATCCGTATTATTAACACCTGTATAAAGCGTATGTAAACCCCCGAGTGATAAGCCGGCCAGTGCACGGTTGTTAGGACCATCGTTAGTACGAAATTTTTTTTCAACAAAAGGAATAATAGCTTCTTTCATTTCGGATTCAAACATTTTTAAAGAACTTTCAATTCCACCAGGACTAAAACCACCTGCACCTATATTCGCATCAGGCATTACTACAAGCATGGGTTTCGCTTTTCCTTTTGCGATAAGGTTATCTAAAATCATATCTGTTTTGCCCTGCATGGCCCATCCCCTTTCGTCTTCTCCTCCTCCATGTAGTATATACAGAACAGGATATTTGGCCGTAGCATCCGCATCATAGCCAGGTGGTGTGTACATATAAAATTGCCTCCAGGAGTTGGTAACTTTCGAAAAGTATTTTTCAATCCTGATATCGCCATGCGGCACATTCCTCATCGCATAATATCCTCCGCCTGCAAAGGGAATTTCAATACCGCTGGCCATTCTTCCCATGCCGTAAAAAGTTTCGCTGGATGGATCGGCAACGGCAACACCATCAATTATTAACGAGTAATAATGAAACCCTTCTCCTATCGAATCAGTTGTAACGGTCCATGTTCCGCTGGTATCTTTCACCATATCGTATTTTTTACCCAGGTCAATTTGTACGCTGTGTGCATCAGGGGCTCTAACGCTGAAGATTACACGATGATCGGCAAGAATCTGCGGATACTTTGCAGATCTTATGTTAGTAGATGCCGGTGCACCTGCCACGGGATATTTAGAAAATGTAGAAGTATCAACCGGTTTAAAAATTAATTGTGAGAACACATACAATCCATCTTTCCAGACTTTGAATTCATGTACGCCGGGCTCTATATAATAGATGTGCGGAACATCATTCTTCACCAAATAATCGTGTGTGCGTTTGCTGAACATGATAAGGAAATCGCTGGCGCCACAGGATATCCAGAGCAGCTTCAGTTTAGCTTTCGCAGCCGCAGGGTCGGGCAACAGTTCTTCGGGTGTTTTTGTATTGGGCGCCGCAGAGAAAGCGCCTATCCAGGCGAACTTACCCAAATTGCCGAGGCCAAAATTTAATGATTGGCCGCCTCCCATTGACAATCCCGCAATGGCCCTATGTAATTGATCCGTATAAACCGGGTAATGCTTTTGTATGTAAGGGATAAGATCGTTTAGTAAGTCCTTCTCAAATGTCGCAAACGCAGCCTGTTTAACGCTGTCATAAATATTACCTATTGCACGATCGTCTTTCATTGCCCTGCCATTCGGCAATACAACAATCATCGGTTCCACTTTACCTTGTGCATAAAGATTATCCAAAATCATTTCCGGATGGCCTCCATGCAACCATTCATACTCATCACCGCCTATGCCGTGTAAGAGGTAAAGCACCGGATATTTTTTATTTTTTGAATATCCCGGCGGCAAATAGATCAAAGACTTTCTTTGTGCACCAACGGTTTTGGAGTTGTATGTAAAAGAATCAACTTTGCCGTGGGGAATATCCGGACGTTCCATATCAAATCCAGGTTGGGGAGGTTGAATAACACCTTGTCCATTCACTAAATGTCCAAAAGCAAATATTGCGGCAATAAAATAGATTAATTTTTTCATGTTATTTCAAAATTGAGTTTTGTTTCTGCATTGATTGTTTTAAACAGTTGAGAATAATTAAGGTATTTTCTATTGTATTCTTCAATAATAATTTGATGATTATTTAAATAACTATTGCAGCTTAATGACCAGTTATTGTTTACAATTCATCCATATATGTGTCCCGGCAACAATATAAATGTTCCGCTTTTCAATTCTTATTTGAGTTTATAAATTCCTCTTCGCTTTTCAGGCTCAGGGAATTTTTTGTTGGAAAATTGCCGGGCACAGGGCAAGTCACTTTTCCGGTTGCCAGCCATTCAACAGCCCTGATCATTGTTGTTTGAAACCCAACGCAACGATATGCCGGCGGATAGATTTCACCTTTCCAAAGATGCCCCGTGCTTGACGTATATACCCGGCCTTTACCATATTTAACTATCCATTCAACCGGCCACATTTTATGTGTGCTGCTACTGTCGTAAGCGTAAGATAATATAGTAAGGTTTTCCGCCGGGCCACGGGGAAAATTGTAAACCTCGGTATTGGCTGTTTCCCATTGATCAGGATAATCCTTGTTAATAGGATGCCGGTTGAGTATTTGGATAACGGCATTAAACCTGTCTCCATGACCGGTATTATTTCCCTCTCCGGGCGGATAGCGGATAATGTTTTTATCAGAATCAATTTCCAGTGCATAACCAAACGTATTGGGCCGCCATCCCAGGCCGATCATTTTATTATATTCCTTCCAGTGGGGAAAAGCATTGTTGGCTGAATGAAGTACATATAACCCGCCGCCGTTTTTTACATATTCTTCCAGCTTTATCTCTGCATCCCGCGGCCATTTCAGTTGGGTGTCGGCTATGTTATTCGTATTCTGAATAACGACCGCATACTTTTTAAATTCAGGCAACCAGGATTCACGCAATAAACTATCAGCAGGAACAGTAGAAACATCCACTTTAAAGAGCCCGCTTCCCTCCAGTATCCACCTGGTAACTTTTGTGGTTTGCTTCCAATCGTGATTGCTGAATCCATCAACGATTAAAACAAGGATCGGTTTATTTTTTTGCGCAGAGGCATTAATTGCGGGAAGCCCCATCAAAACAAGCATACTAAAAGTTTGAATTATAATGAATCCTTTCATAATTGTTGGCGACAATTAATAGCTACAGTGTTTACAACTTCATTAAAAAAAATTTGCACAATTGTTAAAAGATAAAATTTGAAATTCATCCAATACTTCCAGGTAATCTGAAATAACCGGATATAAACCATCCTCTTTTCCAACAACTGGTATCCTTCCTGCCTTTTGAAAATTCCCGGTCAAAGAATGGCATGCAAAACCATTAAAGTACAAACAGCAATGCAAGTTTCAGTGTTCTGTTACTGGTATCATCAGGCCAACTCTGCTTCACTTTTTTAATCCCTGAACAACAGCGGAGCCAGTTCATGCAAACTGCGGCGCCAGGTTAAAAATTCATGTGCTGTATTTTCAGAAACATAAGATACCGCATTATACCCCGCATCTTTTAGTGCAGTCACGGCATTCTTAACGGCATCTGGTCTTTCACGACTACCACAACTTATAAAGACAAGTTTAGGCTTTGACTTGTGTTTGAGTTCTTCGGGCTTGTAAAGGCCTCCACTCAGCAGCGCATAATAGGAAAATACACCAGGCTTATTCAGTGTGATGGTATGTGTTTCCATGCCGCCCATAGAAAGCCCTGCCATGGCCCGATGGTCCCTATCAGCAACCGTACGGAAATGACTATCAACATAAGGGATCAATTCATCAACCAGCACAGTTTGAAACGGTTCAATTTTAAATTCCTTCATGTGACCCCATTTTAATTCGTTAGTCATTCCGTAGGTCATGACAATAATAAATGGTTTTGTTTTTCCTTCGGCAATCAAATTGTCCATTATCAAATTCGCATGCCCCTGGTTACTCCACGCCGTTTCATCTTCGCCCCAACCATGCTGAAGGTAAAGCACAGGGTAGCGGTTTTTTAAATTTTTATCGTAACCCGGCGGTGTATAAACAAAAGCCCTACGTGAAGTACCGGTACTGGGCGAAGGAAACAATACCTGTTGCACATTTCCATGCGGAACATCTTTTAACGCATAAAAATCCCGGTCATGTGCAGGAATTTCTATACCACTCTCCCATCTCGTGGAACCATAATAATTTTTTGCGCCGGGATCATTAAATATTCCACCATCAATTGTAAGGTGGTAATAGTGAAAGCCTTCATCCATGGGCCCGGCTGTTGTACCCATCCAGGCGCTGTCGCCAACCTTGGTAAGCAATGTACCTCCGCGGCCGCCAAGCCCGAGACTTACTCTCACCGTGTCCGCATAGGGGGCAATAATTTTAAATCGGGCATAACCCTGTGAATTTACCTGGGGATATTCCTGTCCGGGCTGATTTAGTTCTGATGGTTTGAAATCTTCTGTTACGGTTGGCTGCGTTGATTGTGCTAAACTGCTAACACTTGCTACCGAAATTGCCAAAACAATTGTGTAAAATTTGATGTTCATTTTTTGGTTTTTAAGTTAATGATGATAATTTTTATTTTTATTATTATCAATTCAATCCTGAGAAATTGTTACCATCTATGCAGCCCGGCTTGACCTATTTTACAGAAATCCTTTTGCATGCACTTTTATAAATTATTGCCCTAGCTAATTTCGCCTCAACGTGGACATCGCGATTATTTTTTTGAATATCCACAATGTCTCCTTGAATTTGCAGGCAGAAATTTGTTTCATTCGTGGGACATTAGGAGAGAATTCTTTTTTATCAAGCGAATCCCTGACTGTTTCCAACGGTGCAGGTGTAACTAACGTTCTCCTGTAAACGCAGTAACGGCAAACGGGCGTTCGGAGCCGCTGTTGGCAAAAGCGCCTTCCCAGAATATTTGCTACACGGTCGGGGTTGACGGGAAATAAAGAATCTATTCCAAACATCTTATCAAAGAAATAATATCAGTGCAATGTAGAAAAAATATTATTAATTGTAACCGATTACAATTTTTTTATTAAAATCCTGACTTTAGAGATTAAATGATCGATGTTCCCAATGATTAGAGAAATCACTTTTTTGTAATGTTGCAAATGCGGGCTACAACGATCCTATAATCACACATCATTTGTCCTCAGTTGGCAGCAATAAATTCCAATTAAAGACCAAAAGAAAAAATAAACGGGTAAAAGATCTAACATGAATAAAAAATGAAATCGATTTAGTACAACACTGAAGAAGGAATATGGCAGAAAGCAATTAGTCTTTCTTTAAACAAGGTTTTTTTTTAAATAAATAATGATTAAAATCAAATAAAAAATGCATTCGATGTTAAGAAACGTAAATCGTATTTCATTTTAATCCCTATAGGATCTGCTTTCAATATCGCAAGTCGTCAATATCCACCCATCCAAAATCAGTTTACCGCCGACCGACTGCAAAGGTCTTTGGAGATAAAGTTTATCAGATCCCTCAACGACCTGTGAATTAGATGGACTTATCCCGCCAAAGGATTACAATACAGGAAAGAATTAGTGTGTCAAAAATCCTGTTACACGCTATGAATTTGATTTCAATTCAAAAATATATAACAATAAATTCAATTGCAGAATAGTAACAGTTAAGAAGCTTTAAAATTGCTTTGCCTAATTGCCTGCTCAATGTCATTGGTCAAATCAGCGGCATTTTCAATTCCAACAGACAGTCTTAATAAGTTATCGTTTATCCCGATGGCGAGTCGTTCATCTCTTGTTAAATACCTGTGAGATGTAAAGACAGGCGAGCAAACCAGGCTCTCTACCCCACCCAGGCTTAGTGCGGGACTTATTAGCTTTAGAGATTGCTGAAATTTTTTGATTCCGTCAAGATCGCTATTAAGTTCAAAAGAAACCATTCCGCCAAATCCTTTCATCTGCTGCTTTGCTATTGCATGTTGCGGATGTGATGGCAAACCTGGATAATACACTTTGTTAATTGATGGCTGACCTTCAAGATATTTAGCAATCTGCATTGCATTTTCATTTTGCTTGTGTATCCTTAGGGCCAGTGTCTTCAGACTTCGTTCAGCTAAATAACATTCGTTGGGAGTTAAAGAACCGCCATACATTTTAGCAGTGTTATAAATCGCATCTTTATAAATAACATTGTTGCCAACCAAAGCGCCATAGGGAAGATCGTTGTGCCCGCCCAGGTATTTCGTACCACTGTGTACGCTGATGTCTATACCTTCTTCAATTGGCAGTTGATTTATCGGGGAAGCAAAAGTGTTATCAATGATGGTGACAATATTTTTTTCTTTTGCAATGGCACAAACATCTCTAATTGAAACAATATTAAGCAAAGGGTTTGAAGGTGTTTCAATGTAAATAATTTTTGTGTTGCCTTGTAGCATTGCTTTGAAACTTTCAACATCGCCATTAGCAAAACTGCATCTGACACCTCGTTTGGGAAGTTCTTCATTTGCAAATTTTAAGGTACCCCCATAAAGATCTTTTGAAAAAACTATATGGTCTCCGTTGCTCAGAAAACTTAATATAGCCGTGGTTATCGCGGCCATGCCGGAACTGAAGACCATACCCCATTCGCCGTGCTCGAGAGAACAGATAATTTTACCAAGTCTTTCCTGGTTATAAGTGGAATAAAAGCCGGGGTACCGCAGCGTTTGGGCATCTATGTAATCGTAAGCAACAGCGGGATATACTGCGGCAGTAACCGAACCGTTTTCATTCGCTTCACCCGGTAAGGGGTGTACGCAATTTGTTTCAATATTATTCATCCTCAAAAATAAGCCAAGTTTATTTTTGAAACATGATAAACTGTTCGATTATATAAAACAACATGATGTAGCTGGAAACTCTAAATAACTTTTTAAAGAATCACCCTTTAAATCTTATTCTCCTTCCAATACAAGTGCTTTCGGAAATAATATATTGTTTTCGAGATGAACATGAATATGCAAGTCATTTTCGAATTCTTCAATCGTTTTGTACAAGTAAGAATAACTGGCGCATGCATCTTCGGGCAATAAAAAGTTATTGCTGAGTTTTCTAATCTGTTCCAGTTTATTTCCCACTATTTCATGTTCATGCTCCATCATATTGATTGGATTTTGAACGGTACCAAAATGCGCAGCATGCATTGGCCGGGCAGTATTCCTGGCAGCAACCAATTCTTTTATGTAAGGAAATAAGACCTTCTCTTCTTTGATCATGTGTGATGACAATTCTTCGCACACCTCATCTGTTAATTGACTGATAGCAAGTAATTCGGTATGGCGGCTTCCATGCACGCTTGCCATCTTCGATGCATAGGACCGCAGATCAGGAATTGTTTTATTTACATAACTGTGATGCATATTCGTAATATAATCTATAAGAAAATCCAAACTCCATTCATTATATGGCTGTGGACGAGCGCTTATAATATTTTTGTCAGCTTGTTGTAGTTCCTGTTCAATCTTAGTTACGTCAATTCCTTTTTCCACACATGCTTCTTTTACAGTCTTCTTTCCTCCGCAACAAAAATCCAGGCCATATTTTTTGAATACTTCAGCTTTGCGTAAATCTTTTGCTACAATTTCGCCAAGGGTTTCATCATTTTCCCCTGTAATTTTTTTTGAAATTTTTACTCTCCACAACTCTGGCCCTTCTTCCAGATATTCCCAGTTAAAAATATTACCTCTTTCTCCCAATAACTGGTAGTAGAGTGGCTTAGGATCATGATCATTATGGATGGTTAAAGTTTCACCCTGATCCAGCTCATCAAAACGCACAAAAATCGTTGGATGTTTTAGCCTTGGTTCCAGCAACGTTACATTAAGTACATTTTCTTGTTCAAATAAAGTTTCCATATTGTATAAAATTTAAAAGTGATTTGATGTTAAATATTGTTTATTGTATCCAAAATGAGTCTTCAAAATTGTCTGTCAACGGAGACGGTTGGGCGTCAAGTTTTCTGCCTATTTCTTCAAGTTGTTTTTCACTAAGTGCTCTTTCAAGATGCGGAAATAGTTTTCTTTCTTCATAGCGTATATGATCATCTATAAGATCAGCAAGGTGCATGAGTTCGTGTTTTGCATCACCATCCGATCCATCCAACAGTTCATCGAGTTGATGTTTTACTTGTTTGTGATCGTCAATCGCCTTTTGTACTAATTCATCTTTTAATGGAGAAAACAATATCACTTCTTCTTCTTTAAAATGCTCAGCTAAATGATTATTCCAGAAATAACCCGCATACTTTTTTATTCGCTCTGCCGCCTCTTCATGTTTTATCCCTTGCCTGATTTTCCAACAAAACAACAAACCGGAATGATGATCTTTTGAAAGCTTTTTAATATGTTCATTACGCTGGATAGGTTTATTTTCCATAAGTAATTGTAATATTTAATTATGCGATCTTTCTTTGCAGAAAACCTTGAAGCACCACTCCATTATTATGTTGTGTGTCGCGTGCTGCATAAAGAAGCGTTACATTTTTATGTTTCTTTATCAATTTTATAATTTCGTTTACTGCTTCTGATTGTTCCAATTCTTCATGATACTTTTCAACAAATTCCTGCCACTTTCCAGGTTCATGATTAAACAATTTTCTTAATGCTGCAGAAGGCGCTATTTCTTTTAGCCAAAGGTCTATATGTCCTTTCTCTTTACTTAATCCACGCGGCCATAAACGATCTACAAGAATGCGAAAACCATCACCTTTTTCGATTGGTTCGTAAACACGCTTTAACTTTATTTCATGCATGGCACCAGGTTCATATTTATTGCGAATCTATAACGGGTAGTTTTTATAGAACTCAATTTTGGATTCGAATATCTCGGCCATTTTTTCTGCACGCCATTTCGCTTCCGTTGCTTTTTCGCCTGCAAACAATTCATCAACTGTTTGAGTAAATAATTCCATCCATCTTTTGAAATGCATGCCTGACACGGGCAAGCTTGCATGTGCCGGAAAAGGGCTGCCGAAGTAAGTCCTCTCGTTTAATAAAAGTGTTTGCCAGAAGGTGTACATTTTTTCAAGGTGTTGCGGCCAGCGGTCCTTTATTCTTTCGTTAAATATCGGGCCCAGCAATTCGTCTTCTCTTATTTTTTCATAAAAAGTGTCAACAAGCTTTTTTATATCTTCTAATGATATTATCTCTTTAATTTCATTCATCATCTTAATTATTTTTTGAGATAATTCTGTAATAACAAAAATTATTCAAATATTTACTGCCCGTTTATAAATCCTTTCTTTTGAATTTGCGCAATGATAAACTAACCGGTATTATCATCCAAAGTAACATAACAAATATGGTAATGATGAAGCCGTAAGTTGTTCCGAAAAAACTTTGAAAAACTGCACCCGTGTAACCCATCAAAGCAGATACATCCATTTTCAACAATATCAAAATACGGCCCATGTCAATTGGATTCAAACCACTTAGCACAAGCATTGGTTTTTCCAATGGGTAATCTGCAAATTGAAAAAGAATGAACAATACAAGTCCATCAAAAATCAATGAAAAATACAGCCACAGTAATACAGCAATGCCAATGCCCTTGGCTTTGTCTCTTGTGTAAACTGCCGCCAGTAAGGCAATTGCCACAAATATGAGTGTCAGTATTAAACCTACCGCTACTAAAATGATTCCTGTAGCTGTAAACGAATATATAAGCACTGCGATGCCAACTCCAATAAAAAAAGACAAGGTTAATGCGATGGCCATACCTGCAAAAAGGCTAATCCATATATGCTTTCGCTGCAGCGGCTGGCTAACCAATAACTCAATAAATTCTGCGCTGTTATAAACATAGATCGTTGAAAAAATGATACATATTAATGGAACTATTATTAAAACAATGTTCATTAAACTTAAAAGTCCTTTAGAAGTATTGTCTTCCAAATTGAAAACACTGAACGAAATTATCAGCAACAGCAAAGTATAGGCGATAACAATTTTATTCCTGAGAATATCTGTGATTACATATTTGATAATTTTTTGCATGCTATTTATTTTTTTGCATAACAGAAGCAATAGCCCTGGATAATTTTTCTTCCCCGGTATCTTCACGCAACAGTTCAATACTTTTATGAAATATTAAATTTCCATCCTGCATATAAATTACCTGCGTTACCAGGTCGTCTAATTCACTTAGTATATGCGATGTTATAAGCACTAATTTTCCTTTTTGTTTTTCAGCAATAATTTTTTCTTTTAATATTTCTGATGCTACCGGATCCAGGCCTGCAGTGGGTTCGTCGAGTATCAGCACATCGGGGTTGAAAAGGAAGGCCAGTGAGGCACTCACCTTTTGCGTTGTACCACCAGATAACGTCCGCATGCGCTTCTTTAAAAGATCGGACAGCTTGAATGCATTAATCAAATCTTCATCGATCTTATAATTATTGCCTTTACTCCTTATATCTTTCATCATATTCAACACTTGCCCTATCGTCATATTTTCCGGGTAACGTCCTATCTGCGGCATGTACCCTATATGCTCCCGGTACATCCAGTCGTGCAAAATATTTTTGGAATTAAAAGTGATGAATCCACTATCGGGTACCACCATGCCAAGAATACTTTTTACCAGCGTGGTTTTTCCGCTGCCATTCGGTCCTATCAATGCAATACACTCGCCTTTATTACAAGTGGCTGAAACATTATTCAAGGCAACGAGCCTTCCGAATTTCTTGGTAACATTAGTAGCTATAATCATAACGGTAAGGGTTTCATGAATGGGGATTTATCCACTAAATTTTCTGGTGTAAGGCTGGGAATAATTTTTTCAATTTTATCAAATAAGCTGGCCATAACACTCCTGAATAAAATCATGGCAGTAGGATTTTCTGCAACAATCATGGAGAACATACTAACGGGATGATAGGGCACGTCTCCTAAATTATCTTTATTCAAATCATAGCCTTCGTATTTATCCCAATAATTATAATCGAAGTTGTTCAACACCAGCGTTCCATTAGTGGCTATGTCAAAAGAGTTGCCTATAAAATTGTTATGAGTAAGCGTGTCATCCATACAACTCGCCTGTATTTTAAATGCCCAGCCGTTATTGATATATTCATTTTTTTCAACCAATACTCTGTTAGCTCCCTCCATCGAAATTGCGGTAGTATTTCGTAAAAATTTATTTCCTAAAATATAACTGTCAGTAATCTCTTTCAGAAAAATACCATAGCATCCATCTCCCCAATTGTCTTCAAAAACATTATTAAACATTTTTACTCCGTGCGTGAACATTACGGATACACCTGCACTATTATTTTGAAAAATATTGGAAATATATGCATCGTTGTGGGAGAACATAAAGTGTAGCCCATACCGTGAGTTTGCCCTGGAAATATTACGCCATATTACTGAGTTGGTAACAAACTCAAAATAAATACCATCACGGTGGCCGGTAACTGTATTACCAATAATCCGAAGGCTATCGCATTGCCAGCAATGTATGCCATTTCCACTTTGCTGGTCGGTAAGTGCATAAGCGGTAAGTTTGTTATTTTCTACCAAACAGTCAGTTGCCTTTTGTAAATAGATTCCGAAAAAAGTATCTTCTAATATATTTCCTGATACGACAACATTTTTGTTTTCATAAATCTTAATTCCCGCAATATCCGTAATGCTTGAAACACCACTGTGCATCAGCTTAAAGCCTTTAATGGTAACACCGTTTGCTCTTACTGAAATGATTTCGTATTTATGTTCGCCATCCAATACCGGATAGTCATTTCCAATTAATGTGATGGACTTATTTACAGTAATATTCTTCTCTTTATAAATACCAGCATCCACCAAAATGGTATCGCCATTTTGCGAAGCATTTATTGCCTGTTGAATTGAATGAAAGAATTGGTTTGCTCCAACTTTCCGAACATTGGCTAAGGCAGCTATGCTGGTAAATAATAAAAATGACAATATGAAACCTAAATATTTTATCACGGTGTATCTACTTGAATCCACGTAAGAATAGCACCAGGGTGAGAAGTCATTACAAATTTCAGGCTGTCTATGTTACTGAATGCTGCAATATTTCCATTCATGGGGCTTTTTAGGTCGTCGCTTTTTAAGTAAAATGCAGTAGCTGCGAGAAGTAATGAATGGTTGCCTGAGAAATCAACAAAATAAACATCATATCCTTTTTCGTTTTTAAAGTCACGCGACTGCATAAAGGACTTTATGCAATGTGCATCATCGAATTTATACACCTTACCTTTTTGATTTACAATTTCCGCACCAAAGCGGCTATCACTGAAAGGCATTTTACAATAATCGCACATATCCTTCCCCGTTATGATTGGTTGCGGACCGGTATTGCAGGAGCTAAGTGAGAATAAAAGTGCAATAGTCACAACGCTGCTTGCAGGTTTAAATTTTTTTATCCATTTACGGTGATCTTTCCATCCCAATACTACCAGGGCTAATAATATAGCACCCACTCCAATAAATAACCATCCGCCAATATGAGGTATTGAATAAGCGCCGAAATTGAGTAATTGTTTATAACCAATCAATGGCGGCTGGTAAGCCATGCCCGGAACAATGATAGCTGCATCGGGATTAAGGTTATGTCCATAATTATAATCCCATTTCCAGAAATCAATCATGGCAATTATGCCAAAGCAAACAAAAAGAACAAATACTACATTGAGCAACCACCTTTTACCCACAGCCGCTGTAATTAACAATGCAATGGCAAACGCTCCAATTATATAAGGCAGGATTGTAAATTCAAAAAAATCTGCCGTATGAAGCGTTTTCATTCCAATATAATGATTTAACCCATTTATGATATCTACATTACCTCCGAGTTTATTAGCATAGATCAGTAACACAAGTCCCTCCGGATATTGCGGTGCAGCCAATTGTATTTGCCAAATCGGAAAAAATAAGACAGTGAAAAGCACAACACCGCACAACAATATCAGCCATCTTGTATATCCCGTTAATTTATTATTTTTCATAACCATACTTATAATGTGAAGCAATTCCAGTACAAAAAAATCTGCTACACTAAGATCTCCTACCTGCCTTTATCATTTCGCGGCTGGTGGCAACAATACTCCATCAATTGCGTATATTATACCGTTAGCTGCCTGGATGGTGCCGGTAATTTGTGCTGAATTATTTAAAGTAATTTTTCCGTCTTTTACCTGAATAGTTACGTTGTCCCCGTTAGCCATACCCAATACCTGGCCATCTTTAAAATCAGCAGATTTTAATCCGCCGAGGGCAACATGGTATTGCAAGATGTTTGCAAGCTCATCTTTCTTGTCATCCTTCATTAATCCATCAACAGTGCCTGCCGGAAGCTTTTCAAAAGCGGCATTTGTTGGCGCAAAGACTGTGAAAGGTCCGGCATTCGACAAAGAAGTCACAAGGTCTGCTTGCTTTAATGCTGCCACCAGGGTTGTAAAATCTTTCGAGGATCCGCGGTTTTTACAATATCTTTTTGTGATTCATTGTCATTCACTTTTTCCTGTCCACCTGCTGCTACTGATGTTGAATCACTTGCAGATGCACTTCTTCTTTATTTCCTCTTCCCTGGTTACATGAAAAAATAATTATCAAAACTGTAACTGAAAGCAAACTGATAATTCGTTTCATAAATGAGAAATTTTATTGTTTTAATAATTTACACAAGTATTAATAATTCAACTGTTATCATAAAGAGGACAGGGTAACAATCATACTCATGACGTACACAAAAATTTTTTATGTACATAATTGTTTCGGGGAACTTTGTAAGGCTCCCCAAAACAGAATGTCTTACTGAGTCAATAGCGGAGGATTAGTGGTGCTATCCGGCATATTTTTTCCAGTGGTGAAGGTAAGGGCCACATCACTGTTAGCTGGCGATACCCTCACATAACCCTGCATTTCCTGGTGAAGGGCGCTGCAAAAATCAGTACAGTAAAATGGGTACATGCCTGGCTTTTCCGGAGTCCAGTAAAGCGTTTGTGTTTCGCCCGGCATCACCAGTAATTCGGCAGTGTTTGCCGCAGCTTTTATTGCAAACCCATGCGGTACATCCCAATCTTGCTCCTGGTTAGTAAGATGCCAATAAACCTGGTCGCCCATTTTTATGCCTTCAATATTATCAGGCACAAAGTGAGAGCGTATCATGGTCATATAAACATCTACTCCTTTTTCCAGTGCGTACTACTTTTGCTTCGGATTCCCCCTTTGTTACATAAGGGTTTTTATTTTCGTCTATCTTAAAAAACTTAACGGACTTATCCTTTATAAGTGATGCTTCTACAGCCTGTCCGTAGTGTGGCTCTCCTATAGTTGGGAAATCTAAAAGCAATTTCATTTTATCTCCGCTGATATCAAATAATTGTGCTGCCTGCGCTAATTCCGGGCCCGTGGGAAGATACCTGTCTTTCGTAATTTTATTATATACGATAACATATTTGCCATTTGGCTTTCTTGTATCTCCACCCGGTATACATAAATGGCCCGGTGAATAATAAGTAGGCTCCCTGTCAATTATTTTTAAGTCTTTTATGTTCCACTTTACAATCTCCGATGAAACAAACATTGTAGTAATAGCATTTCCGCGTCCATCAAATTCTGTATGTAACGGGCCTAATCCGGGCTTTTTCACTTCGCCATATAAGGCGGCTTCATATTCAATTACGGGTATGCCTTCATAATCACCAATGAATTTTTTATCTGCGATAGCTTTTTGAATTTTTTCGAAACTGAAAACAGGAATTAAAGCTGCTAATTTTCCACTGCCTACTATATATTCACCCGTTGGGTCCACATCACATCCATGAGGTGATTTGGGGCAGGGAATGAAATAACATATACCAGGCAAATCTTTTGCGTCTAAAACAAGTACTTGTTTTTCGATGGTAGAAGTAGCACTATGCGTGCTTTCATTATACACGTTATGCGCATATTCAACAGCCTCAGTTTTTCCCTTTCCTTGCTTTGCGAGCTCTTCCAGTTTTTTCCAGTTCACAGCCAGGATAAAATCTTTATCACGTTGCGATGCATTTACTTCCAACAAAGTATTTGCTTGCTCAGTATTATAACAGGAAAAGAAAAACCAGTCATGTGACGGACCTTTACCGCCATGACTTAAATCAAAATCCACCGGAGGTACTCTTAACTGAAAGGCAAGTTTCATGGTTCCTGAGTCCTTATTTACACTGATAAAACTAATTGATGCCTTAAAGTTTTTGCGATAGGTATTAATAGGAACATCTCCATTTGCATTATCCATGGGAACTGCAAAGCGGGTACCTGCCACTACGTATTCCGTATTTTCTGTTATGAACGGAGAAGAATGGTTTCCTGCGCTATTGGGCAATTCCAATATCTCAGCTGGTCTTAAAAGTGGTTAGATCAATACGAGCCACACGCGGCGTATTGTTGGCATTGGCAAATATCCAGCGACCATCAATTTCACCATTGGTTTGCGAGAGTTCCAGGTGATGCTGATCATCCCATGGAACAAAGCCATGAGAAGTATTCAACATCGGTTTGGTTTCTTCGCTATAACCGTATCCATTCTCAGGAAATACAGAAAATACAGGAATGAGTTTTAATAGCCTGCCTGACGGTAACCCATAAACGCTTACCTGGCCGTTAAACCCACCCGAAACAAAATTGTAAAACTCATCATATTTACCCGGTGCTACATATACTCTTTGTGCAGCGTCACCGCTTATCGCATCTGAAGTATTTTTAGGTTTGCAGGAATAAAAACCAGTTACTATGAAAGCGGCTACCACGGCATAAAGCAGGTATGTTTTCTTTTTCATTTTATTTTGAATTGTTTATTTATAATGATTATTATTTCACCCCATCGTTCTTACGCATAAATTCATATACATTCCGGGCATCATCACCAACTAAGGTTTTGATTCGGCATGCGCACGAGGCATATCTCCAGCATTGCCTGTGCCTTGGGATCTTTTGTTAGCATGTCGTCAGGGTTAGATGCAAAATTCATAATCCACTCGGCAGTGTGCCTGCTGGTAACACCTTTCCATCCCGGTCCCACTAATTTTTCATCGGTTAATTTGTGGCAGGCACTGCATTTTACAGTATATACTTTTTGTCCCGCATCAGCCTTTGCAACATCAAGATTAGCACTTATGTCAACTTTAGTAAATGGCCCTTCTCCGCGTTTTGGGTCATAAGAAGGATTACCGCCTGACGCCTCTGCTGGAGTAACAGCCGGCTCGTCAGTTTTGCTGCTATCAGTGCTTGAATTGTTACAAGCGGCAACCATTAGCGCTATCACGCTCAAATAGATGAATTTTTTCATATTATTTACTTTTTTGTATTTGGTATTCATTGACGACACAATATTACCATGGCACACATCAGTATTTTATGCGTACAGTCATAAATGAAAATTCTATTTGATAAGCCGGCAACCGATAATGCATGTAAATCTCCTATAAGGCTTTACTAGTCTCCATTCCCTGAGAAAAGCGCTTTTATTCCATATTTAGAATATGATTAAAATCATCTCTGCGCCCAATAAGAATCATAAAGAAATAATTGTTCGAAAGACATTTAATTTTTCAACCCTCCGGCGGGTGGTGAAACATTCTATCTTTATAAGAAGGCCGCCTTTTTTACAACGATTATGATTGCAATCATAAAGCATAAAATTATTGCGGCTTTACTTTGCCTCTCATATGGATCGTTCATTACAAAAATGGCTGTCAGTCGCCTTTTTCAATTTGATGTTGGTGGGTGCCCTGGGATGTATACTGCGTTATAAAATCGTATACTCGTTACCGTTTGTTGATCAAAAATTTTTGTTGCACGCCCATTCTCACTTTGCTTTCTCCGGGTGGGTTACCCAAGCTTTAATGGCATTATTAATAAAATATCTATCAGACAAAACTGCGACTAACCAATTTCCAAAGTACCGTTGGATTTTATGGGCCAACCTAATTACGGCATACGGCATGTTATTTACTTTTCCTTTTGAAGGTTACGATACCGGTTCCATCATCTTTTCAACAGCGTCTATTTTTGCAGGATATGCTTTTGCTATTCAATTTTGGAAAGACTTAAAAAGAATCAATGAACCATCGGTTGAAAAGTTATTTTTTAAGGCAGCGCTTTTTTTCAATGTTTTGTCTTCAATAGGTCCCTTTACCCTGGCCTACTTAATGGCCTCAAAAAGCAATTTTCAAAACCTCTATGTCGCTGCTATATATTTCTTCCTTCATTTTCAATATAACGGGTGGTTTTTATTTGCCTGCATGGGGTTGTTAGCCTATCGGTTAAGACTATACGAAATTCAGGATAAGAAATTGAAGACTGCATATTACCTATTCGTATTTGCCTGCGTGCCGGCTTATTTTTTATCCGCTTTGTGGATACCCATGCCACAGTGGATATACATACTGGTGGCGCTGGCAGGGCTGTGCAAGCTCGCCGGATGGATTGTTATTCTAATGGCAACAAAGCGATATCAAGACCGCATAAAATCTCATTTAAATTCATTTACCAGGATTTTATTTATTCTTTGCGCTATAGCATATAGTATAAAATTACTATTGCAGGCGGCATCTGCTATTCCCTCTCTAAGCTACCTAACGTATGGATTCAGGCCAATAGTGATTGGATATTTGCATTTGGTGCTGCTTGGCGTAGTTTCTCTTTTTATTGCCAGCTTATAGTATTACCTATAACTATTTCTATCTAACAGCAATTAAAAAAAAGGAATGGTGATTTTTGTTGCAGGAATTATTATCAATGAAATATTCTTATTGGCGCAAGGCATTGCCGATTTAAATTATACTTCAGTACCATACATGAATGAAGCACTTTTAGTGGCTGCTTTTATTTTATTTTTTGGCTTGCTCCTGATGAACATTCATAAAAGATCTGTGCCACTTTAAAGATTACTATTCGTTGCTGCCTTAATGAGTAACCGCAGATCTTTGCATAATAAACAACGTCAATAAACGATTCATTTATGGTCACAGCTTTATTTGTTGAAGTTGTACTATCCAATTAACTTTTCCAGCTTTTTCTCTTTTACGATAGCAATTTCTTTTCCGGATAAATGAACAATTTTTTCTTTTGCTAATTCTGTGATCATCCTGAAAAAAGTTTCGTAGGTAGTACCTGCATAAGAAGCCAGGTCTTGTTTCGTCAACGTAATATTTATGTATCCGTTTTCGTTTTCACCAAAATCTCTTTTCAACATTAACAGTGTTTCTGCAACACGGGATTTTACATCCAAATGGACAAGGTTTCCAATTCGTCTTTCTGCATGTTGCAGTTCATTCGCATAAAATTGCATAAGTGTATAAGTAAGCCGGGGATTGGCCTGTAAGGTTGTTTCAAAAAAAGGAATATCTATAAAACACACTGTAACATCTCCCAAAGCCGTTGCCGAGACCGGATATATTTTTTGACTTCCCAGCCCGCGATAACCGACTATATCACCTTCTTTTGCAAAATGCAAAATGATTTGTTTGTCCTTCCCCCATTTCCTATGCACTTTTACTTTTCCTTTGAACAAAAAATAAATTCCCTTTACGGCAGTTCTTTCTTCAAAGATTTTTTGTCCTTTTTTAAAATCCAGGTTTTGCTTATTTGCTTGCACAGCGGGCAACCAATGCTTCAAGCAATTCCTGCACAGAAAACAAGTTTTCAGATTGCAACTATTTCCAGCTTTTCTCATATTATAAGAAACCTTTTTTCTGAGCTAGTATTGAATCCAGATAGTATCATCTATTCATTTATTAATTAAATATAGATACAAAATATGATTTATATCATATTTTTGCTTTTTGATAAGATTAGAATAGTTCATGAAAAAAAATGAAAGACCTGAAAATGGAATCCCTATATCAATTTCATTGCAGCCAACTCTCGAGGCCGAAAATATTACTCCACAATTATCAGTGCATAAGAAGCGGTTGCTTACCATATCCCTGTTGTCTGTATTTGTAGCTATTGGTATCAGTTTTATTGCAAAATTCCTCATTTATCTAATTAACCTGGTCACTAATATTTCTTTTTATGGAAAGTGGTCCATTGCTCATTCAACTCCTGTAAACAATTTACTTGGTATCAGTGTAATTATTGTCCCTGTAGTTGGAGGAATTATTGTTGGGCTGATGGCTTTATACGGTTCCAAAGCAATACGCGGACATGGCATACCCGAAGCGATGGAACAAATATTAACCAACCAAAGCAAGATCAAACCGACGATTACTTATTTAAAGCCAATTTCATCGGCTATTGCTATTGGCACGGGCGGCCCATTTGGTGCGGAAGGGCCAATCATTGCAACGGGCGGTGCATTAGGCAGCACGTTGGGGCAATTATTAAAAATAACCCATAACGAAAGAAAGATATTATTGGCTGCAGGTTCAACGGCTGGCATGGCGGCAATATTTGGAAGCCCTGTAGCTGCTATATTTTTAGCCATTGAACTTTTATTGTTTGAATTTTCTCCCCGTTCAATAATTCCCGTTGCCCTGGCCTGTATTACCGGTGCAGCAGGCCATCACCTATTGTTTGGTACAGGCCCGGTTTTCGCCATGAATAAATTTATTGAAGCGCCATCTAATACCTCTCTCCTCGCCT
Source organism: uncultured Chitinophagaceae bacterium (assembly GCA_963792025.1). Taxonomy (GTDB): domain Bacteria; phylum Bacteroidota; class Bacteroidia; order Chitinophagales; family Chitinophagaceae; genus Ginsengibacter. The sequence continues at coordinate 191,330 of CAWBUS010000005.1, forward strand.
ATAGCCTAATGGGTATCGCGATCGGACTTCTCTCCGTGGGTGTTACAAAAATTGTGTATCTGATTGAAGATGGTTTTGAAAAGTTACCGATACATTGGATGTGGTGGCCTGCCATTGGCGGACTGGCAGTAGGCATCATCGGATATTTTGCTCCCCGTACATTGGGTGTGGGATATAGTAACATTACCGACGTACTTTCTGTTAATCTTTCAATGCATATAATTCTGAATTTGTGTATTCTTAAATTTATTTCCTGGGCAATTGCATTAGGCAGCGGTACATCGGGTGGAACGCTCGCACCTTTGCTGACAATCGGCGGTGCCGCAGGTATCTTGTTGGGTAGTCTTGTTCTTTATATGTTTCCATTATCCGGCGTCACTTTGCCTCTTGCCGCTTTAGTTGGGATGTCAGCTTTATTTGCCGGCGCTTCAAGAGCATTCTTAACCTCTATCATCTTTGCTATTGAAACGACAGGTCAATCAAATGCATTATTGCCCTTATTAGCAACTTGCGGAGCATCTTATATCGTATCCTACTTTCTTATGGAAAGCACCATCATGACGGAGAAAATTTCCCGGAGGGGCGTAAAAACTCCCGATTCTTATGAGCCAGATATTTTAGAAAAAGTTATTGTTGAACAAGTAATGGAAAAAAACGGATTAATTATCAGCGAGGATAACAATATTAGCGAAGTATTGGACTGGCTTAATGATGAGCCGGAATATAACCGTAATTATTTTATAGTTTCAAATGAAAGCGGTGAATACAAAGGCATTTTAAGTTCGTCTAATTTATTCAATAAAATTCATAAAGCAGATACTCTTGTTGGGACACTTATTAAACGGAGAAACATTTCTGTTACCGTTGACAACAGCTTGCGAACGGCGGTGGAATTAATGGCGGAAGAAAATTTAGATGTTCTGCCGGTTTTAGCCAGGGAAAATAATAATGTTATTGGCATATTATCCTACCAGAATATCATTGCCAGCTATCGGCAAAGCATAGACGAACACACAAAAAGGTATCCTGATATTTCATTAAAGAGAAGAGGCTTAAAAATATTAATCAAAGGGCAAAAGTTAATAAGCAGCTGGAAAACAAAAGACACGTAATATTACTATTGGGCGATGAGAAGGGTTAGTAAAATAGGTTGGTTAGCAGTAGACCTTGCCTCCTTTAATTTTCAGTCTTCCCTGATCATGCATGGTTCGCATTGTCCTTATTACCGTTTCTACCCGCATGCCTGTCATGCTTGCAAGTTGCTGTCTCGTTAATTTTAACTGGCTGCAGTCATTGCAGAAGTGTGTATTTGATTTCTTAAAATGATTAAGCAATGAACTTAAAGTTTGTTCGGGCTTATGAGTTGCCACTTGTTTTGAGATGAAAAATTTATAGCGCAATCTTTCTGCCATCAATTTCGTGAATGAAAAAAGTATTTCGGGGCTTTCATGCAACAATTGACGAAAAGTAGATTTATGCAGGCGCAAAATCACACCATCTGTCTCAGCAATTGCACAGGCAGCATATGGCTGATCGTCAAACAGCGGTAATTCACCAAAACTTTCGCCGGCAGTAATTATATTATGTATAAATTCTGTTCCGGCTTCATCAATATTTACCCATTTTATAATCCCGCTTTCTAGCTGGTGATAAAATTGAGCTTCACTTCCCTCGCTGAATATTATTTCTCCCGCCTCAACCTTTTTATAAGCGGCCCCCCACGCGATGAGTAAATCGGTATTGATCATTTTTAATAATATTTTTAATGAGCTCAAAGCTATTCACCCACATTTATCTTCAAAATGATTCTCCGCAGTCAATTGCATGATTACAATCATATTTATAAGATCGACTAAGAAGTGAAACGGGAAGAGGCAGTGAATATCAATCGAATACGTAAGCTCAATCCCCAGGTTATCCCCTCTTTATTTTAAGATATGATTAAGCGCATAAAAGAAATTGCAGAACGACTGTAAAATTGCAGCATCAACACAGCACGAAGGTGATATATTATATGAAAACGGATATTCAAAACAGGACTGATATAGAAACCCTGGTAAATACATTTTATGAGAAAGTGAAAACGGATAATATTTTGGCACCCATTTTTAATGTATTGATTCCTGTTAATTGGACTACTCACTTACCGGTAATGTACCAGTTTTGGGAAAACGCCATTTTCCAAACCGGTGGCTACACAGGTAACCCAATGACATTACATACCCATATTCATAAAAAAATAAACCTGGCTATAGGGCAATTTGATCGTTGGATAAAACTTTTCAATGAAACGACCGATGAATTATTTGAAGGGAAAAATGCCGACCTCGCAAAACAGCGGGCTGCAGGCATAGCTGCAGTAATGAAACATAAAATTTTTACAGAACATAAAGATTAATACTTTTATCATCACGCAAATTGAAAATAAATTCTTATGAAGAGGGTTGTTTTATTTTTTAGCATAATATTTTTTACATCAGGAAGTTTCGCATGCCCTATTTGCGGATGTGGCGGCACCAACACTTATATGGGCTTATTCCCTGATTTCCAAACTGCGTTTATGGGAGTGCGTTATAATTACGCGAAATATCACACCATTTTGTTCAGCGACCCGTCGCAATTCAGTACCAATTATTATAATACAATGGAAACATGGGGCGGAGCTAACATTGGGCGAAACTTCCAGGTACTCGGCTTTATTCCTTATTACATGAACAAACAAATTGATGATGACGGAATATCGACACCCAGCGGTTTGGGAGACGTTACCATTCATCGGCCAGTACAACGTATTCCGCAAAACATCGCTGACGGCAAAAAGAAAAGTAGTACAGCAGCAATTGTGGCTGGGAGGAGGCGTTAAACTTGCCACAGGTTCTTTTAACCTCGATTTGAATAATCCCGATTTTTCCGTTGCAGATGTAAACGCAGAATTAGGCACAGGTAGCACAGATTTTCTGCTAAATGCGGTGTATAACCTTAGGGTAAAAAACTTTGGAATAAATACATCTCTCAACTATAAAATGAATACCGCTAACCGACAAGGATATAGATATGGTAACAAGTTTTCATCAAATGCAATTGCTTATTATCGAATAGCCGTTAAGAAAATGGGCATATCTCCCAATGGCGGGAATAGGTTATGAGAACGTGACGGGAAATGTATTCAACAGCAAGCTAGTTCAATATACCGGCAGTAATGTTACCAATGCCATTGTAGGCGTAGAGTTTAATTTCCGAAATATAAGCGTGGGGGTAAATGGGCAACTTCCACTTGCACAAAATTTTGCTGAAGGCCAAACTCAATTAAAATTTAAGGGAATGGCGCATGCTACTTTTACGCTGTAGTACGAAATTGCAAAGACATTAATTCAGCGATTCACTTTTAGTTCAGGCCCGGATAATTTATAAAGCCCTGTCCAAATGCACGTATCCGCCATCTACGTGAATCAATTGCCCGGTCGTATGGCTAGATTTCTCTGACAAAAGAAATGCAACCATGTTGGCGATTTCTTCTTTTGTTGTCATACGGTTCTCTAAAGGAATCCTTGAAGTTATCTCGCTGAGTTTTTCTTCAGGATTGGGTAAAGTCTGTATCCACTTTTCATAAAGAGGTGTCCAGCATTCAGCTACTACTATGGCGTTTACTCTTATTCCGTAAGGTAGTAGTTCTACTGCCCATTCTCTCGTTAAGGCATTACGGCCACCGTTAGACGCAGCATAAGCAGAGGTGTTGCCCTGTCCTGTTTCTGCGGTTTTAGAGCTAATGTTTACAATGGAACCTTTTTGCTTTTTTAATTCCGGTAAAGCAAAATGGGCCATCAGATAATAATGAATTAAATTCTTGTGAAGGCTCAACATAAATTTTTCATAATTACCGCTCTCCAGTCCTACCCCATCATTTTGGCCGGCATTGTTCACCAGTCCATCAATTCGTCCGTACTTTTTTACTACTTCGTTTACTGCTTTTTCACAATCCCCAGGATTCGTTAATTCAGCAACTACCTGGAAAATATCAGTTGCAGACGAAGTTAACTCGTTGCACAATTTTAAATTATCATCTTCATTGCGTCCAATGATAACCGTTATAGCGCCCTCTGCAGCCAATACTCTTACAATACCTTCGCCAATACCTTTGGCGCCCCCGGTAACGATGATCACTTTATCCTTTAATTGCAGATCCATAATTATAAATTGTAAAATTTAATGGCATTATCGCCGAATATTTTATCCTGTTCATTTTTTTTAAAAACTGAAAAATATGTTGTTGCGACATTCAATATGTCACTATAATTTCCACCCAACAAACATACCGGCCAGTCTGATCCAAACATAATACGATCAACGCCAAACGCATCAACAACCACATCAAAATAAGGCCGGAAGTCGTCATTCTTCCAATTGTGCCAATCAGCCTCTGTTACATAACCTGATATTTTGCAAAACACATTTTCGAAACTCGCAACATCTTCAATCTCCTTCTTCCATTTGTCAATTTTTCCATCCTTTATGTATGGTTTGGCAAGATGATCGACAACAAATTTTTGTTCCGGAAACTGCTTCACAAATTCTTTTATAAATCCAAGTTGGTCCGGATAAATAAGAATATCATAAGTATAATTAAATTCCTGTAATGCTCCGATTCCATTTAAAAAATCCGGTTGCAGCATCAGGTCTCTTTGTTTCTCGCCTTGTAAAATATGACGAAAGCCTTTTAGTTTTTTAAATTGCCTATAATAAGAAAGTTTCTCTTTAATATCACCTGCCTGAAGGTCTACCCATCCAACGATGCCTTTTATGAAATCGTATTGATCAGCGTTAGCCAATTGAAAAACATTTTCATCTTCAGATTGATCGGATTGAACAGTAACACAGCCTTCGAAGCCATTTTCAGCTAAGATTGGCTGAAGTTGCGACGGGAAAAAATCTTTCCGTATCGTTGACATGTCATCAGTAATCCAGGCATCTCTTACCGGGTCGAATTTCCAGAAATGCTGATGTGAATCAATTCCTGGCATAAGCCTTTACATTTTGTTTGGAGGTACCCAGACCGTCGATACCCAATTCCATTACATCGCCGGGTTTCAAATACAGCGGCGGGTTCATGCCAAGACCAACTCCTGCCGGAGTGCCGGTTGAAATTACATCACCCGGGAGCAGTGTCATAAATTGGCTGACATAGGAAACGAGGAAAGGTATCCTGAAAATAAAATTGGAAGTATTTCCATCCTGCATCATCTTACCGTTAACGGTAAGCCATAAACGCAGATTGTCAGCATCCGCAACTTCATCTTTCGTAGCCATAAAAGGGCCGAGCGGCGCAAACGTGTCACAACTCTTTCCTTTCACCCACTGCCCGTTTCGTTCGATCTGAAAAGCCCGCTCGCTCAGGTCGTTGTGTAAACAATATCCGGCGACATAGTTGAGTGCTTCCGCTTCTTCAACATACGAAGCTTTCTTGCCAATTACTACGGCCAACTCTACTTCCCAATCTGATTTTGTCGAGTTCTTTGGAATAATTACATCATCAAAAGGCCCGCATAAGGCAGTCGTGGCTTTAAAGAAAATGATTGGTTCAGTAGGGATGGCTGCTTTCGTTTCCTTAGCATGATCAGCGTAATTCAAGCCTATACAAATTATTTTTGAAGGCCGCGCAACGGGAGAGCCTAAACGCACCTCTTTGGAAACTTTGGGCAATTTATCTGTTTCGGATTCTACAAACTTTTGTAAACGTGTCAATCCATCTGTTTCAAAAAAATGCTCATTGTAATCTTCACCAAACGCTGAAGTATCATAATATTCATCGTTAATAATAACACCTGTCTTTTCCTTATTAAATTCGCCAAAACGTATCAGTTTCATGGTAAATAATTTAAATCGATTTTTAGTTATTTAATTTAATAAAACCCCCGTCAATTGGGTAATCGCAACCTGTAATAAAAGACGCTTCATCAGAACATAAATATAAAACAAGGCCTGCAATCTCAACAGGCTGTGCCATACGGCCTATTGGCTGGCTCTTTGATAATTTTTCAAACATTTCATCTTCTTTGCCCGGATAATTTTTTTTAATAAAATCATCCACAAAAGGCGTGTGAACCCGTGCAGGAGAAATACAGTTGCATCTTATCCCGTCATGAAGATAATCCCTTGCAACAGATAACGTCATCGCATAAACGGCGCCTTTAGTCATTGAGTAGGCAAACCGATCCGTGAGCCCAACAATAGTGGCTATTGATGCAAGGTTTAAAATTACGCCCGACTTATTTTTTTTCATTATGGACACCGCAGACCTCAGGCAGTTGTAAACGCCCTTTATATTAACATTGTACAGCCTGTCAAAATCACTTTCCGTAGTAGTTTCAATATTCCCGACATGTGAAATGCCGGCACTGTTTACCAGGATATTCAGCGTACCGATCTCATCAAAAACCCTTTCTACGTCCGCCTGTTTTGTAACATCACATGCGTGCATAAACGCTTTTCCATGGGCCTGTTGTATTTCACTTACCGTTGCTTTACCGGCAGTTTCATTGAGATCCAACACATGTACTTCTGCACCTTGCTTTGCAAACAATAAGGCTACTGCTTTACCTATTCCGCTGCCACCTCCGGTAACTACTGCTATTTTATTATATAACTCAAACATTTTATTGTACATTAATTTGCATTAAAGAGATACGCCCCGTTTCCAGGGAATAAAATCATCCTGCCCCAGGAGTACGGCTTTGGGAACCACTTCACCGCTTGCAGCTTTAATAGTGTATTCCAATATTTCTTCGCCCATTTGTTCTATGGTTTTTTTGCCACTGATAACATCACCAGTATCAATATCTATAATGTCTTTCATTCTTTTCGCCAGATTAGAATTTGTGGCAATCTTGACAGTGGATGCAATTGGATTACCCGTCGGCGTTCCAAGCCCGGTAGTAAACAAGATTAAAGTAGCGCCCGACGCAGCTTTGCCGGTTGTAGCTTCTACGTCATTACCAGGAGTACAAACCAAATTTAAGCCGGGCTTAACTGCCGGTTCTGTATAATCAAGCACATCTGTAACCGGAGATGTGCCACCCTTTCTTGCTGCACCTGTAGACTTAATGGCATCTGTAATTAAACCATCTTTAATGTTACCCGGCGAAGGATTCATGTGAAAACCGGAACCCACTTTTTTTGCCAGGTCATTATAAGATTCCATTAAATTTATAAACTTATCAGCAATAGCTTCGTTAACGCATCTATCGAGAATTGTCTGTTCTGCACCACACAGTTCAGGAAATTCAGCCAATAGCACTTTGCCGCCTAATGCAACCAACAGGTCAGAAGCATAACCAACAGAAGGATTGGCTGAGATGCCGCTGAAACCATCGCTGCCACCGCATTTAACACCAATAGTTAATGCACTCAAGGGAACGGGTTCTCTTTCAATCTTATTAATTTCCGTTAGTCCCAAAAATGTTTTTCTTATAGCTTCACTTATTAGTTGCTCTTCACTTTGCGATTGCTGTTGTTCAAAAACATACATCGGTTTATCAAACGAAGGATTGCGTTTTTTAAGATCCTTTAAAAAATATTCTACCTGCAGATTTTGGCAACCCAAACTTAAAACGGTAACACCACCTACGTTAGGATGATCGGCATAAGCAGCCAATAAAGAACTTAGAGTTGCTGCATCATCTCTTGTTCCTCCACAACCGCCGGTGTGATTTAAAAACTTTATTCCATCCACGTTTTTAAAAAAATGATTTTCGTTTACCGAAGGTGAACTTAAATCTATATTACTAACGTCTTCTCCTTTCTTGTAGGCATCTAATAATTGCTGCGTAAACTTTTGGTATTTATCAGACTGGGCATAACCCAATTCTTTTTGCAATGCATCTTTTATAATATCAAGATTACGGTTCTCGCAAAACACCATTGGAATAAATAACCAATTGTTGGAAGTACCCACTCTTCCATCGCTTCGTTTATAACCATTAAAAGTCCGGTTAATAAATCGCGAAACATCCGGTTTTCTCCATTGATAATTAAATCCCCTGTAAGCATACGAACCTGCCGCATGTTTTGTATTGGCCGTTGTCATTAAACCGCCCTTCGGAATATTCGTTTGAGTTTTGCCAACAAGCGTTCCATACATTATTACATCATCACCTTCTTTCATATCATTCACATAGAATTTGTGTTTGGCATGCACATCCTGCTGAAGTATGAGTTCTCCGCTATTTAATAAAAAGGTTGTGCCAGATGGAAGGTCTTGTAATGCAACAAGTACATTATCGTCGGGATGAATTTTTAAATAGGGTACTGTTTTATCTTGTGTCATTTTATATTAAGAATTCAGTTCAAATATTTTATCCATCAACTTCCATTTTTCACCGGGCGCGCTTCCGGGTAACGGTTGTTGAAATTTCCACATTAATGCTTCCCACTCGTGTACTTTTGCGTTATTTAAATCTGCAAGTTGCTTCGCTTCAAAATTAAAATCATCAGTCACTTCCATTATCATAAATAGCCTTGTTTCGAAGCGATAAATCTGCATATTTGTAATGCCCGAATCTGTTATCGATTTTATTATCTCCGGCCAAACTTCTTTATGATACGCTTCATACTGCCTGATTAATTCAGGATCATTTTTTAAGTCGAGCGTTAAGCAATGTCTTTTCATACATGTGTCTTTATTTTATAACCATACACGCCAAATACAAATACTACCACAAAACATACCAGGGGAATAATATACGAAAATGGAGTTGAATACGATTGTGCCAATGCGCCCATTCCAACCGGCACTAATGCACCTCCCACGATTGACATAATTATATATGAAGCCCCTTTTTTTGTGTAAGCTCCAAGGTTTTTTACTCCCAATGCAAAAATGGTTGGAAACATGATGGACTCAAAAAAGAAAATAGCCATTAACGAATAAACCGATACAATGCCGGGAACGATTATTACTACCAAACATAATAGAACATTGATGAGCGCATACAATGCCAAGATTTTATTCGGGGCAATAAATTTCATCAGCCCAGTTCCGATAAAACGGCCGGCTGTAAATAATATGAGACTTCCGGAAAGCAAATAAGCGGCATACTCATTATCAATACCAACTTTTTTTTCGGTACAATAATTTATAAACAATGCGGCAATACCAACCTGTGCTGCCACATAAAAAAACTGTGCAGCTATAGCCCAAACGAAATGCGTATGTTGAAATAATTTCTTTCCCACATGTTCACCGCGGTCAACCACTAATTCTTCTTCCTTAACTTCAGGCATAGGTGTTCTAAAAAAAAGAAATGCCACAAGCAGCACAATTGCCGCCATACCTACATATACATATTTTACAGTATCGAGTGCGCCGGAACCTGCTGCAACTTTATCGCCAAAAAATAATGCGCCACCAATAATTGGCCCGAGAAAGGAACCAACACCATTAAAACTTTGTGCAAGATTTAAGCGAAATTCTGAAGTGGCAGGATCTCCAAGCACCGTGATATAAGGATTAGCCGCGGTTTCCAAAAATGCTAACCCACTCGCCAAAACAAATAATGCTAAAAGAAAAAATGTAAAACTTTCATTCCCCGCCGCAGGATAAAAAAGCATAGCACCTGTTGCATATAAAAGTAGCCCGGTTATAATTCCTTTTTTGTAGCCCACCTTTTGGATGAAATTACCGGCTGGCAGTGCAATTAAAAAATAGGCACCAAAATAAGCAGCCTGCAACAAGGTAGATCTTACCTTGGTGATATTTAAAGTCTCCTGGAAATGCTTATTCAATACATCTAATAATCCATAAGCAAGTCCCCATAAAAAAAATAATGATGTTACTAAGATGACAGGTATTGAATAGTTTCGTTTGTTCATATCATGTAGTCTCCCGCAGTCGCTTTTAGTTTGTTAATTTCATTAAATTTAATCACTTATTTAATGAGGCAATACTTTTTTGCAGAGAAAATATTCCTACTGACAAATAAAGAATTAAACGGGAATGAGATATTACCTGAAATTGCCTTTCCATTCAACTATTTTAGCATTCTTGTCTTAACCGCGCTTTAGCAGACTCCTAAATAAGAAGAATCATTTAACGTGTGTCGTGTGAATTTAATAAACAACTCCATTTATTATTACCAATTCATTAAAGTGAAATCGGCTATTCACCTCCACATACTGATTTTTTTGCTGGTTGATTGGCTTTCTTTCTTTCAGGAACCGGAGCCGCCTGAAATTTATTTCAACATCCATTAATAATAAGCTAATTTGGCATTAAGGAAAGGGTAATCTTAACTTTCGATGTAAATTTAGCTTAATGAAACCTCTATTGCTTAAAGTTATGAAAGGGCCGGGCCACTCTTTCAGCGTGCGGCGGGACTTGCACCCGCACGTCAATAACCGCTGGCATTACCATACTGAAGTCGAACTTATTCATTTTAAAAAAGGCAATGGCACACAATTTATTGGCGATAGTATAAAAAGGTTTAAATCGGGAGACGTTGTAATAATAGGCAGCAATCTCCCGCATTACTGGAGATTTGACGACGTGTATTTTGAAGAAAATACCAAAACAATTGCCGACGCGAGAGTTGCACATTTTACTGAAAATTTCTGGGGAGAAAATTTTCTTTCTTTGCCGGAAAACAGCAGCCTTAAAATGATTTTGGAAAGGGCAAAAACGGGATTACAAATAAATGGCAAAGCAAGGCTATTAGTTGCCGACCTGCTGGAACAACTGATCACTTCTTCGGGTTCGAAGCGAATTATTTTATTAATAGAAGCCCTTTCCGTTATTGCATCGTGCAAACAATTATCATCGTTATCTTCTATTGGTTTTAAACCGGAATTTGGCGATGCCGAGAGTGACCGCATCAATGCTATTTATGAATACTCTTTAAAAAACTTTAAAGGAAAAATTCACCTGGAAGAGATTGCAGAAGTTGCCAATATCAGCCCCAATTCTTTTTGCCGCTATTTTAAATCACGCACGAGAAAAACCTATTCGCAATTCATAATTGAATTAAGAGTCGGGCATGCCTGCAAATTACTTATTGAAAATAACCGGGGTATTAAACGATTGTGTTACGAAAGCGGATTCAATAATTTTACCAGTTTTCATAAATATTTTAAACAAATTACCGGCAAGAGCCCGCTTGTTTACCAGAAGGAATTTATAGACAATTAATTTTCACCTTTTAGGATTGCGTGAGAAATCAAAGCTTCCACTCCTCAAGTTATTTGTTATTGACATTGCAATCTTAAAAAATTGAGATGCAGGTAAAATAGAATAATAAATTGCCAAATTAGAGTAAGTTAAAGTTCAGTGTGCAAGTTAATTTTACAGCATATATTTTTTGAAAAACCTATTCTTTAGTTCCAATTAACAAGTTTATAGAAGCCTGGCGAAACATCCTATCGAAAAGCCCACACGACACATGTTATAACAAGGTGCACATTTTGTTAAACGACGTTGAACAAATTAACTCTATTATAAAATAAGTCCAGTAACTCAATTCTCATAAGCAAGCTTTAGGTAAGCTGTTTAACGGGTTCTTTTTCTAAAGAGCCCTCTTTTATTTTTAGCAGCTCCCCTGCAACCCAATTATTTTTTTTAGACTCCGGTAATTTTTCTCAATGGCATTATTTAATCATTAACACCGCTAACTTCAAATCACCCCTATTATTCATACCCGTTAACTTTAAGAAACACCGTAATGCATTATTATAAATATATCTTTTATTTGATCCGCGGTTATTCTTGGGTTGGTGTTGGTAACCGGTTTCGTAACTTTCCACACTAACGGTAATTGGTTATTCGAAGAATAGTTCATAGACTTATGTAATAGCGTTCCATAAATACCATCTTCAGTCAAATCCTGCGCGGCGTTTGGATTCGGAGCAGGGTCAAGCGTTATCCCTTGAATAATCGTCAATGAACTATCTGCAGCTAATTCCATTGAGGTTACTTTAATAGTATTCTCCTGCACAAAAAACGGAAAACGATCCTTCGTTAAGTTGAGTGAAAGAACCTGGTCATCCGTGATTAGCGTTGGATTTAAAAATTGATACCATTCATTTGGAAACTCGTGCCTTGCGCTGAAAATTCTCATCAGGCCTTTATCTTTCAGCGATACTAAAATCTGGTTGATCTTATTATTCAGATTATCCGATGCATTTAATTTTAACGCATCACCCCCTTCACGGGCCGTGTATTTAACCTGCATAATAACATCTGTTATAGTATTGTAATCAAATTGCTGCAACAGCGTATTAACTTTTGTTCCTGTTTTATCTTTTGTATTCGCGAATGGAAATTGTAAATGCCAGCTGCTTATGGCTCCTGCTCCTTCAAACGGCAAATAACGCTCATCGCGGAAATTAAGCTCAAACAAACCGCTGTCTGTTTGCCCATGGCTTAGCACAATTGATTGCGAAGTACCGGCACTGTCCCTGAAACGTGGGTCATCTGCGGAAATTCCATTTGTTGATTTACGCGGATATTTTTTGGCATCGGCAACACTTGTTGAATCGATGCGTAATGAATTATTCATCAATGTAAGCGTGCATCCTATAGTTGTGAAAGGCCCTGCCACGCATGGAATGGATAAACTTACAGATTTTACTCTGCGGAAATAATGACCGGGATAATCCAGGTCAAATAATTCCTCAGGGAGATTAATAAAGCACTGGCCCGTTTCTTTCAACTTTAACAATGCAACTGCGTCTAACTGTGACAGTGAGATATATTTCGTTAGTTCATATTCCCGTTTATTTTTTTCATAATACGCCATTTCCATTTGCTTCAAATTATACATGAGCGATTCACCACTTTGTAATCCTTTTTTCATACTGTCCCAATATCCAAATTGTATATAGCTTGAATCGGTTAAGCCAAGTTCATAACGGAAACAACGCTCTGCTTTTTTCGCAGCATCATATGCCAATTGATAACTCTGGAAATAAGTAGTGGAAATTTTACCAATCATCCACGCATATAATTGTTCATTAGTAAACTTGCTATGCATGAAATCATCTGATTCTTTTGCGTTATCTATTTGCAGTTGCTGATTATCTTTATCCGTATTTGCAATATCAAGTCGTATCTGCGCACCAAGGATTTGTACATCGATTTGTTCGAGTTCTTTAGTGGCGTTATTTAGCTGGTTCTGCCATTCCTGCGAGCGACGCTGATAAGATGCGTTCGTACTTGCCAATGATGCTTGTTTGTCTAATGCAGTAGCAATAGATTGCAGTGTTCTAACCAGGTCGTCTGCAGAACTTCCAAAACTCTGCCCACCTGTTTTAGCAGTTGCATGCGGTGAACCACCAAAGCCCGTTGCACCGATAATAAAATCAGGGATCAATTTTAAACCTCCGGCCAGGGTGTAGCCGACTGCAATACTCGTATCGATAAATGTTGATATATTATTTAAAGTCAGTGCAACACTTTCACCGCTATTTAAACCGGATGATATTAAATTCTTATAGTAATCTCTTTTTATTGTAAGCAATTCTTTTTGTTTGGTGAGATTATCTATTTGATTTTGTGCTTCTGCAATTTGCTTTTCTTTCATCTTCATTACAGCAGTCAGCAACTTTATTTCCTGGCTGGAACGCAACAGGGAAAGATGTTCTGCATCTTTTTTCTCCAAGGCAGCTAATAAAGCAGCACCCAGGGATTTTACTTCATTGCATAGTTCAGTTGCTTTCTGTATCATGATCATAAAGCGATACAATGGCAATGGCGCATTCATATCATTTAAAACACTGCTAAGATCGAGTCCTGCGGCTGCGGCACGAACCAACATGCCCGGATCAATTGGTGGTGCGAATAAGGATAACGGTGAGAATACTCCGTTAATATCGAGGCAGTGACGAATCTTGAACAAACGATCGGCAACAGTTTTCCAGTACTGAAGAATATTGTCATTAAATGGAATGCAGAAATACAACGCCTCCAATGAAGGAAGATCTGGATTATCAGGATTAGAAAAATCAAAACCCTGGTAGGTGTGCATGGGTAAAAGATTTTCTATCTCCACTAATACATTAGAAAAGGTATCGAGTTTCTTTTCAAGTTGGTAATAATTATTTACCGGCACCTCGTACGCAGGCGGTATAATCTTAGGCTCATCACCTAAAATTTGTGCTGCAAGAACATAAAGTTGAGTCGCCTCCGTAACAGATTCCATTGTATGTTGCGTAAATAAATAATCGCCCCACCTGATGAGATGATCGAGATATTTCATCACCGTTGTTTTTTGATAAGCAACTGTTCGGTACTGTGCAATGTAATGGGGTTGAAAAGGGTTTTCTCTCCAATCTTCCACGCTCTTATCTAAATCGTTTGGATGAGCAGAAGCAGGATCTGCAATACCGAACATGATGTTTTCAATTCGTTGCAAATCGTATTTTGTTTTTCCGGCAACATTAACCACATTCATAAAAAATGGTTTGGTTACCCAAAACTTATCAGGCGCAGGATATGCCGATGTATCTGCGGGGTTAAAAATATATTTAAACCATTTATCTGCATCCTCAAATTGTTGGTTCTCGCTTAAACGCATAGCAATCATTAAAGGCGCATGATAAAATAATTCCCAGTTATATAATGCATAACCAGATTGAATATTAAAATCAACATCTTCCCTCGGGTAGCCGGGAGCGTTATCAATAAATGGCGGAGTCGTGGGATAGGTTACAGGCTGACCTTTATAAACATTAGACTGTGGAGCATAAGTGTTGTTGAAATTAAATTTTGCAGGATTACTATCGTAAGCGATGTCACCTTTTAACTGTGTTTGCCGGCTCATTAAACCATCAATTCCTTTATTAAATAATTGCCTTATAAAATAGCAGGACATTGGATGATAGAAATTATAAAAATGATACAACACCAAAATTCTTTTTCCCTGCGGGATCTGTGGCATCGCCGCTTTTATCTCGGCCTCCCTGGTTGGGTTTCCTTCTATGATGGCTTCGAGTAAGTCAAGCAGTTGGTAGAACCATGCTTCCAAATCTGAATAAAATAATTCAAAAGAATCGTTATCACTAAATTCAGGCGCTACATAATAGGTACGCCCTGTCTTCTGCAATTGATAAGTAGCATCCTGGTAAAAGAACGGTAAAAAGGTTCCGAGCGTAATATTTGTACGCCTTTCTGCAAGCGCAAATTGGTTTTGATTGGTAAGCGCCTGAATTAAATAAACGATCCGGTCAAAAAAACCAGCTTGCATAGAAATAAGGTTTCTAAATAATCCGGGAGTTTGATTTAATATAGATGATTGCCCCTGGTATGCTAAAAAATTGTTGCTTGAATCACTTGCACTTTCATCGTCCAACATATTTTGCAAACCGCTCCTGATAAAAAGATGTGGATTAATCTGAACATTTTTATAAGTAACAACAGGATATCCACGACATGGATCCAGGTCAAACGTTCTTACATAATTATAATAGCCATATTGATTTACTACATAACAATTGATATTAAGTGTTCCGTTTTGTTTTAGCGAATCCTCAATATCCCCAAGGAATGCTTCCCACCAGCCCTTGATATCTTTATTTTGCAGGTACGCCTCAAGGTTAGTAAAATCCGGCTGTGGCAAATCAACAGGTGTAAATAAGAAATTTGACTTATCAGGAGAATATGTCTGGTAAGAAGGATCGTATGCCTGGTCAACTTCAATAATACCGGTACTGTCGTTATTGGATATTTTCTTTGGCGACCATTTACCGCTTTTATATTCGCTGAAAGCGATTTGTATCTGCCAATATTTTTGGGGTTTGTTGATAGGAAAATTGGCCTGGCCTATTGTTGGCGCTGTCATTGTATCGGGAACTTCACGTGCCTTCTCTGTAAACAACGCCCAGAAAAGATAGATCCTCTGGTTAAATACTACCGGAATAATGTGATCGCTGTTTATATCCAAATCAATTTTTTCCCATGCAGTCCATCTCCTGTTCTCAATAAATTGCCGGTAGTAATAAATTTTAGGATCACCACCATACGTGCGCCCGATTACATGAAGCGTTTGATTGTCTTCCTGGTACCACATACCCTTCACTTCCAAACGTGCCACACCATCCAATTTATGCAGGTAATCCATGAAAGCGTCTTCGGCATTGGTCTGCGTTACTTCATTCTGCAACAACTGATTTTGCAGGTCCTGGAAAAATGAAGACTGGTTGGGTAACAATTCCGGCTCTATCCAGTTTTCAGGATAAAGAAAAACCTGCCTGTTCGCTTCCCATAAACGATAATATTTCATCCATTCCCATTGGCTCCATTTACTGTCGAAACTTTTTTGGTCAGGATCATCTGCGTTTACCGTTATGTCGTTTTCCATGCTCAAAAAACAACGCTGTACAAACTGCTGAACTGCATTGGTGGCCTGAACAATTCTTGACGTTGGCTGGCAGGCACTCATTTCCACATCTATTAAAAAATAACTGTAGAGATCATTTGCGTCTACCCATGTGTTAGTTCCTGGATTTGCCAAAAGCCATGTAACCAAAGCATCACGTTTTGCTTCTCTTAATTTGTTCTGCAGCGGTTGGGTTACACCAAGCCAGTCCTCATCTGTGTAATTGGATTTTAGAGTCTGCTTGATTTTTGTTGAATCATCGAAACTTAATGAAGGCTGGCTCCAGTTAATGCAATCTTCTGCCTTTACCCCAAGCAATGTCATTGTTGCAAAGCATTTGTACAGGCGAACAAGTATTCGTATATCTTTCAGATCAGATGAAACTGCGGGTGACAAGGTAAGATTCAGGTAATTGGGCAATTCAATCAGCGCTTTCAATTGATCTTTATCCCACCCATATAACGCGGATAGCTCTGTCTCAATATCATCAGCAGTTTTCACTCCATCAATTACGTCCTGCAAAATGGTAAAGATGGTAACACCGGTTGAAGTACCTGTATAACTATGATGGAGGTTGAAAAGGTTGATAAGATTTTCAAATGCCGAAAAAACATTTGCAGTAACCGGTGTAATGACTGCTGCGAGCGGGAGTGCATTTAGATCCGTTATACTCACGTCGCCCGAATGAACAAGAATCCATGCTAAAGCGCCGGCATCTATTTTCAATTTAGAAACAATGAAACTAGTTTTCGCCACCCATAGATACTGATTGAACTGTGTTGGATAATTGGCGCTATTAAGAATATTGGTTTTCTGAACAAATGCATTGTCAGTCCAACTAGTATAAATGGCGGGAACAGAAATGAGAAGTTGAGCAGCGATGGTTTTATCAACCGTAAACCAGGTACTGATGCGGTTTTGAATGGCCGCCTGCTGCTGAATGTTTTTATAAACAGGGGAAATCTTTTGAAGAAAGAAATCAAATCTTTGCGCTATGTGAGCATAATCCAACGATTTTAAATTCGTGTCTACGTCTCCGTTAGTTGCAAAGAAAATATTGCCGGCGCTGTTATTCGTTAGTTGAGAATTAAACAAATTATCAAGTGCATCGCGAACAGGATTTGGATTGTTATAAAAATTCTTCAGTTCATTACGGAGAGAGGCATCCATGTAACCGGCAAAATGTAAAGCTTTTCTATTTGAATCAAAAGTTAATTGCCCTTGTGGAGGTGCATAAGCTGTAAGCAGCGGAAGAGAAGCTAACAGAACCGATGAGGTGGGATTACCTTGCGAATCACTGAACAATTGATTTACAGCGTCAGTATAATCCTGGTCAGTAAAAGCAGAAAGCAAAGCAGTTTGTTCATTGGTTGTCATTGCGCCGGTAAACTCAAGTTGCTGCGTTCCTGAATTATAATTAATGTTGGCGCTCAATTGAGACAAGGTTTCTATCGCCGCCAGGTTTGAAAGAGTTACTTCATGAAATGGCTGATCGTATTGAACCCGTAAATTTTTTAAGAACGTATAACTTGCGGGAATCACATTGTTTACAAAAGTATCATCATCTATTGTTTTTAAAATATTAATAAGTTTGGAAGCAACAGTTGCATCCCAATTCAATAGTGGATCGTTCAGCCATTTGGTGAGCAGATCTCCGTTAGCATCAGGCTGGGCAGCAGTATTAGCCTGTATTACAAGTAATGCATTCTGTAATTCTCCAAGGTTTGCCGTTATCGCATCATCCGAAGGAATTAAAGTTGTATTTAAATCATTTTGCTGGCGGAGAATATAATTCAATTCCCAAACGCTAATGCCCGCATTACTCAATAAATCATTTTCAGCAAGAAAATTCATGGTATCAACCGGCGTTGCAAAAGCGTTAATCGGAATAACCTGTAAGGCTATTCGCAAATCATCCGCAGAAAATGATTGCGATTGCATCAATAAGCTGTCGCGGTAAATAAGAGAAAGATTAGCAAGCGTTAAAGTTGTTATTGAATTATCAGCAAGCAATATGTTTAGGTCATCCAGCGAAATAAGCGTCGCAGCCTGAATTACTGATTTATGTATTTCTGTAATAGGAATGCCAGCGTTTACATTTGCCAAAGCAAAATCAGGGTTGAGCGGATAGGTAATTTGCTTATTTTGAAAAAGGCTGTTATATAAATTATCATCGCCCGTCGTGCTTATATCTTCATAAAACGCAAGCAACGGAAATACTTCAAGATCGAGCCTGTCCTTTAACTGGAGAAAATGATGCAATTGCCATGCAAAATTTGGATCAATAACACCATTACCAATCGCAGGGCACTCAATGCATGCATCAAGTTCCTGCATGGTTATTGAAAGCTTCTTATACAAACGAAGGAAGCGATGCAAATTGTCGAATTTTTCCGGTGTAACATTAGTAATATGTTGTTTATCCAGATCGCATGAAAGATCGTCATGATCAATTTTACTATCTGCTAACGGATTTATGAATTGCAGTGTGAGCAACATTTCCAGGTCAGCATATTCCAGGCCGGTATAGTTCAAAAACAAATCCACCTCAACTGAAGAAGAAGCTGCCAGGGCGCCCCAATAAGCAGCCTGGTTAACTAAATCTTCCTTGAAAATTAAATCACGCTCTTCAAAACTTACGCCGAGATAAGCATACGATTCCTCAAGCTGAACTGTCGGAGGATTAGTAACCGGTAAATGTTCCTGTGAAAATATTCTCACCAAATCATTCTTGCAAATACCCAATTTGGTTAAATAAATATTTCCTTCTGTGCTGAATAAATCGAATGGTAAACCAAAAGGACGTTGGGCTGTCTTTAAAAAATTATCATACACTTTTACGTTAGTGTATTCCGGGTTGGCGCTCAGTTCATCGGTTGATAAAAGTGTCTGATGCAATAACTGAACGCTTATGTTAGCAGCATTTTGCATTAGTTTCAGGGCAATATTTTTATCGCGTATAACCCACTGCGTTAGTGAGCTTCCCATTGCCTGGTATGCATCAGACACTTTTGCATCAACCGTAAGCAGCAAATCTATATGCGGAATATCTGCGGTATGCGTTATTAATTCATTTAATAGTGCTGCGTCGATCTTATATTCTCTGTCTGGTAAGGGGTCTGTATTTACCAAAGCAACGAAAGCAGGCAGATTTGCAGTAAAAGTTAAAGCAATCGAAAAAACAGATGGCGCAATGGCTTCCTCCAGTATCTCATTTACAATATCGATATATGGTAACTGGACGTTGGTGTTGTCACAATTCAAATCAATGTCGCCTATATCAGGCCTGCGTTCCAGTAAACGATCGCGAACAGAATCTGTAGATGGCGGGTCTGTTTCTCTCTGCATAAGAAAATGCAATACATCTGTGAGATACGCGGCTGCTCCATACACTGAACTGCATTCATCGCATTCGCAAAAATCGGCATGTTGAAATAATACATCAAGATTGGGAATTTCTTTTGCTGCCGGCGACAGTTTCATAATTTGCTGGTAATTGGGAAGCACATTCAATTTTGAAGCAGTCGCCAATCCATGCATGTTGCCAGCTACAGCAATTGTTGACGCATACATTTTTGCCGCATTGGAAAATATTTGTTGTGTTTCCTTTTTCCCGAGATCAGCGGCAAATGTTTTCATAAACCTGTCTTTACCCATTGCATAAATCTGTCGGGAAGAATGTATGCCTTTACTAAATAGAGCATTGGATGCTTCGTAGGTTGGGGCAAGTTTAAAAACACGTTGTAATCTTCTTAGCTGCCCTGTAATTACTGGCCTTATCTCCGCCGTTACAGTTTTATTATTCGCCATTAAAAATGCGTCTATGCGATCATGTTGTAAATCAAACTCAGGGTTGGAATCGAAGAAGTTAGTTATGTTTTCCTTGTGCTCAAATGTTGATTTAGCGTCCTGCTTAAGCCTTGATGCAAATGCAGGCGTTGGAAATTTTTTTGTAAAATTCTTCTCAAGAGTGGCTGCATAATTTTTAGTTTTCTCGGCTTTTGTTTTTCCTTTGATTGCGGCAGGAATATCTAATTTTTGAGTCTTGATTAATTTTTCCCAATCGGCTTTGGTGTTGGAGGTCAGTTTTTTTATATCTGAAGGCTTTTTTAATTTCTTTGTCTTTATTAAATGATTAACTAACGGTAAGTGATCGTTAGTAAGATTGCTTAATGCAAAAACCGTTTGTAATTGATTCGTATTTGTTGAGATGGTTTGATTATCTTTTAGGGCAGAAAAAAAAGAATCGAAATCTCCCTGGTGCTTTGAAAGTTCTTCCATCACTCGCTTCGAATCTTCATCTGAAAGTCCGCTGCTTTGAACTTTTTGAAAGAGTATTGACGTAACACCGGTTTGCGGATGCTGCTTGGCATATACAGCCATGAACCGAACTAACTGTTGCTTTATGCTATCTAATTCTGCCGTTAAATTAAATGGAATAATATTATCGTTGATGGCTTGCTGAACCGATTGCATCAGCACGTCAATATTCTCATTCATTATGCCATCAAGATTTTGCTGCAACAGTTGCTCAAAAGTTGGCGCAGCAAAATTTTGCAATAAGCGCTGCGTTGCATTGCCGGGCACTCCTTCGCGGAGCATTCCATAATATGCCGCTGCATAAATTTTAGACAAGGTTTGATAGCGGCAAGCCATAGCGAGGTCTTCAATCCTGTCTCGCTGGAGGTTGGTTTTATTGGTAAGAAAAGTAATGTCTTGCGTTTGATCATTCTCGGTTAAGGTATCAAGTGTAATTTTTCCGATGAAAGGCGCCACGCCTGTTATAATGTTCTCATATTCTGAAATGCCTCTATAAGGCTGGTCTCCAAGAGAGATATCTATATTTAAAGACGCATCTGCATTATAATAAACATCTGATTGTTTCAGCAATTTACCGGTTGCATCGAGCACACGCAGAAATACATCCGCTGCATCTTTATCTGTATCGGCAAATTGCTGCTGGTTATAAGTTATTATGTAGTAGCCCTGGGCATTCGTTTGCGCTTTACCGAGAGCTTGCTCGCTTCGGATATCTTTGTCGAAGGCATTGACTATAGCTCCCGATACAGGTTGCTGCAATTGATTTCTTACCGTTCCGAAAACAGTATAACGGCCATCGACAGACGCCTTTTCAGATTTTGCTTTCATTATAAAATATTTGAGGGTTATTTGTTTATTTGAATTTATCCTTTTATCATCTCGATTAAATAATACATTAAAAAAATCTTGTAGTTACACCGGTGATTACCCCGCTTCCCGGAAGTGGCGGTGCTGTTGTCACTGTTGGAATATTTGTCTTATCATCATAATTGGTTTTAAACGGAGAGTCTTTAGATACAGGCGAGTTCGCAAAAATTGAAACACCAAACTCAAATCTGCCGCCCAAAATCCTGGTTGTTAGTTTAAGATCAGTTGTAAAATAAGGAGCAGCACCCGGCGTTACCTGTAAAGAAGGTGCAATGCTAAAGCGACCCACTGCCGTTGGAGCTTCTAATTTTACCGAGCCTTGTCCGCCGCCGCCACCAAATTTACCTGCCATTGTAAACGAAGCGGGCGCTTCAATTTCTTTTCGTAATGCTTCGTCCTGTTTTTGTTGATTGGTTTTTGAGGTGGTTGCGGGATCACTTTTTTCAGGAGATTTTTTTTCTTCAGTTTTATCTTTATCCTCATCTGGTTTTTTTCCGCTTAATGTTAATTCAAAACCATAGATATCTGTTTTTCCATCTTTTTTTTCATAGCTAAACCCAAGTTTTAACCTGTCGTCTGTTATTTTTTGACTTAAAAAACCAAGGCCTGCTGAAGCAAGGGCAGCAACAGGTTGACCTGCATACACATCTCCTACAATTGGCACATTTAATTTTGGATTTTTAATACCGATTGCAGCAATTGCGGTGGCCGTTGGCACAAGAATTAATACACCTCCAATAATCAGAGGTACTTTATCTTTATCCCAATCTGCTTTTAATGATGTTGTAAACTCATTAAGCCTCGGATCCAGTACAAGTTTTTTAAAAGTTTTAAATTGGTCTGTATCCGGAACCACTCCTAACACTGTAAGGCCAACATTGCCCAGGTCTTTTGGCACCTGATCTCCGGCTGAAGAGTAAACAGGATTTCCGTTAGAATCATAAGTGGTTGTCCATGTTCCGCCATCAGTTCCCTTTTCGTCTCTTTTTAAAACCGGATTATTGCTGCAATACACGTAATCATTAATTCCATCCTTTATCCCAATAGTATCCACAGTAGTCCAGCGAGCCAGCCACGGCGCATAATATCTTGCTCCATGATAATATAATCCGCTTTCTTCGTCTCTTTCCTTACCGGTATAACGGTAACGCTTAGCCGTTTCCGTTTGGTTGCGCATGGCCTGGTATGACGTATTTCCAAACGGATAAAATTCTTCATAGGAAATTATGGCCGCCGCATCATCTAATTCCAAACAGGCTGTACCCAAATGATTACTGTATTGATACCGGATTAAAAATGGCAGGCCGTTGTCCTGTCCCAGAGTTCTTGTTTCGACCAGGGCGATGCGTTGCTTATCATCCATTATATGCAACGTTTGTCGTTCAAGAGTTGGGGTGTTGTTTTGCCTTTCACGAAATATTTCATAGGCGCTTAAGTATATACGCTCTTTGACTACATTCCCATTCTCAATTATTTTTCTCACCCGTTGGCTGTTGCTGTCATACACATAATACGCAATACCTCCTCCGCCTAAATCAACCTGTTGCAATTGCTCTGTATAATTCCAGGTTAAACCGAAATTGGCATTTTGAATATTCTGCATATTACCATGCGCATCATAGCTATAGTTGGTAATATCAGCACCCACCCGGGTTTGCGTAAGACGATTATCATTTCCGTTGTATGAAAATATTCTTGTCCACTTATTACTGAATATACCGTTGCCTGCATTGTGAACCATGTTAAGCAGATTACCTACCGCATCGTAATCATATCTTTCTTCATAGCGCTGCATGGCATTCATATCACCGGGCAAGGTTAAACGCTGATTATTAAATTGCGTTTTGTCTGAATCGAACTGATCGCTTGCTGTATTTTGTCCTATATGCTCACGGCCTTGTGTATACGCTAGGCGATAAATTGCATCGTATTCAAATTTATTATTTGCTTCAACTGATGCATTGTTGAAAAAAATGGTTTGTTGCGCATTGTCTGTTATAGCAGTGATATTTGCAACCGGATCCAATGTATAATTCAAATCCTGCAATATATCTGCGCCATTATTTCTTGTAGTAAGAAGCCTTGTGAGACGATAGGTTTTTGCATCATATTCATATTTGGCGGTAGTATTATTACCATACAAGATCCTTTCCCGCTGGGCTTTTGCATTGTAATCAATATTCTGAACAAAAGAAATATTTTGATTTTGGTTCTGAATGAAAACATTTAATTGTTCCAATAAACCTGCTTCATTATATGACGGATGTATTTTGCTATCGTCAGGCAATTGCAACTCTGTCGGACGGCTCAATGCATCAAATAACGAGCTGCCGCTAAAGGTCTCCGTATTGAGCAAAAGCATTGGATCTGGCACATTCCAATCAACAACCTGTCTATATTCTATGGCTAACTGCCTGCCGTTATTTTTTACATTGTTTTTAAAATCATACTGCGAGGTTTCCACCATTCCGCTTTGATCGAATGATTGAAATAATTTACCACGCAAATTGAATTGCTTATCATTTAACTCGTTCTCGCCGTAGATACTAAAGTGAATTAATTTTTCATCATTCGCATCATTTACATTTTCCTTTAACCACTGTTTTAATGGCCGGTGTAATAAATCGTATTCTGTTTTAATCCGATGGTCGCGGTTATCCCATGCATACACTTGCTTATTTAATACATCATTAAAAATAAAATGTTCACCTGCATCCATACTTTTTTGATACAGCTGGTGCGAAAGCATATCATATTTATATTGCATAACAACATTGCTTCTCGCATCAATTACTTCAAGCAAATTATTTTCAATATCCAAAACAGATTGCGTTGAATATTTGCCTGCAGCTCCATTATCGGCAATTGCATAAACTGTTCTTCCCAAAGAATCAAAATGTTGTTGCGCCGGCGTTCCCGCATGCTTCGCCGCCAACCATGCAGCACGTTGCTCAACATCTGATGGCTCCGGTGATATCGGGTTAGGACTCCCACGATCAACATACCATTGGCTTTCCAAAACCGTATCATTTTCATCATAAATTATTTGCTTCCACGCATCGAATTCCGTTTTTGAAAAGGTTCCGTTAGCATGTTCAACACGAATGGTCCTGCTTAGCGGATCATAATATAGTAGAGATGAAAAACCAATTTCAACCAAAGCATCTTCACCTTCAAATTCAAACGTAGTACTGAAAAACGGTTCATATTGCTTAACAGGATTTCCTTTATTATTTAAAATTGTTCTGCCACTGCCAACCCATCGAAGATTCGGCGATGTATCCACGGTAATTAAATTATTACCATCCCACTTTAATGCATTGCCGGGTTCTGCCTGAATTTTTGTCTGCAGATTTTTGCCAAGTCCATTTGAATAACCTACACTTAACGAAACTTTGGAAAGATTACCGCCAGACAATTCGCTTTCATGTGTTTCCCTCACAACACGGACAAAACAAACCGGCTGATTCCTATTTATCCATGCAAATAGATCGTAGTAAAAGAAAGTTGTTGCATGTTGCAAAAATTTATGCGGGTCGGCTATTACTTCATTAATATCGGCGGGCGCAATAACATTATAACTTGTCAATGGCTCGATCGCCATGGCTACCATCACCTTCTGTTCCATAGATTGAAGTCGCGATAACCATAGCAAGTTCATCGGTAATAGATTCACCGATATTATCGTTCAGATCTTTTAATACAACAGGCTGTAACGTCCTGTAATCAAGCGTTTCAACGCTTGCAACATTTTGCAGAGCATCTTCCGTTTTTATAATAAGTAAATTATAATTATCGTAGGTGATCTTCGTTTCAGCATCGAACAGATCTTTAACAGCTATTGGCAAATAAAATCTTTGTTTGGCATCAGAAACAGTTTCTACTCCATCCAAATAAATATTTTTTCCGGAAGAAATCCACCAGTTAGTTCCATCAGCCTGCACATATTTTCCATCTATCAACATTTGATTGCTAACTCTTGCACTATATAAATTTGTAATAAGTGAAGGTGTAAATGCGAGCTTATATGTTTGTTCCGCAATGCCCAATGAATCCAATTGCTGCAAAAGCAACGGAGTTACCAGGTCATTACCCAGGTAAATTCTACGAACATACTCAATGAGTCTTTTTTGTAGAGAGCCATTTGCATTTACTTCATAAGATATAATAGACGCAGTTGTAAAATCATTCAGCAAATCGTCAATGCCAAACATTGAAATTGCATTGTATGTATTATTGGTGAGTTCATACGTTTTTGTTTCTGCCAATACTTTCAGGCGGTAGGTTTCGGGCACATCAAATAAGTTGGTAAAACTGTTTGTTGTGTAAACGACATGAACATTACTTTGCTCTTTTTGTATTTCTGCTGGCAATTGCGCATCGCCGGTTTTTCTTCCATATACAACAGCGGCTGATTGTAGAATATTACCAAAACCATCGACTTCGATATTTAGTGAATGAGCGATGCGGGGATCATTTAATTTCCTTTCATAGTTTATGTGCAAAGCCTCACTTTCGTGGGTTAAAAAAACCGCATATCTATTTTCGCTCTGCGGCTGAAGCAACTTAATAATACAATTATGGGTGCTAACGGTATAAGGTTTAGCTTCATCAGCACTCCCATCAATTGCGTATACTTCGTTGCGCAATACAATCCCTTTGCAGGCTCGTAACGCTTCGCAGTTTTCATCGGCTGTCAATCCACCCGGCAGAATTGGTTTTGGTAAATTAAATTCAAAAGGGCCTTTGTTATATTCTTGTTCAAACTGGTTTAAAATTTTTTGTTCATTAAAATAAGCACCTGTGTGAAACCACGTAATTGTTTTGACAGGTGGCTGGTGCAAATCTTCTCCAACAACATTATTTGCATTGGATAATTTGAAATTGGTGAAATCTTCTGTATCCAATTGCTCTACTCTTCCAAAACCACGAAACTCCCGTTCAGGATAATCATAATGACCATGATGGTAAGAATAGGAATTTGTAAAAAAAATTCCGGCAACTATATCTTTAGTAATGGTTTTATTTACACACTGAACCGGGAAAGGAAGTTTAGTAATCCACGGTTTACCTAACTGCTGATCCTGCAAATAATAATAAGTGGAACTTTCATATTCCCAGCTCACTTCCTTACCGAAGTTGTTTTTATAGCCGCTCATTATATACGGCTTATTGCCTCCCATCAGGTCAATATAACGCATAGGCGTATTCGCATATTTAGGTAGCGGGGATGACCACACGATACATGCAGTGCCGTTGCCTAAGAAATCAATCACAGAAATTTGATTCGGCTTCTCCGTAGTTGGAAATGAATCAAAAGATTGTTCTTCTCCCCATGCGTTACCAGCCAGATTGATCCAGGCTCTGCATTTATTTTTTCCCACATATAAAATATCGGTAGCACCTGTTCCGCTGATATCGGCAAGATGTAAATACGCCGGATTAAATTGTTCAGGCAGATCAAATACCGGGGAAAAATCCATATTCACTTTAGCACCGAATTTTCCATAGCCCATGTTGGGCCAGTAACAAATTTCGCCGTTACGAATGCGAACAATATCCGTAAGGCCGTCACCATTCATATCAGATAAAAAAATGCTTTGGGTCGCATCAGCAAATACCATTGCCGGGCCTTTTTCTTCATCATAAGGCTTTGCAGCCAACTCCGGCGAATCATATCCTGCAATCCCTTTACTTGCGTACCACGTAAAAACATCTTCTTCAGATACGATCAGATCGGTTCTTCCATCTCCATCGAGGTCAATAAATTTTGTATTAGGATCAGAAAAATTAATGTTAGGCATTTGATCAAATGATTGAAATGGTTGCCATTCTTCATCATCGCACAATTCAAAAAAGCCTTTCACTCCCGATTGTAAACTCACGATAAATTTTCTGCCATCAGCTTCTAAATCCTGCAATTGAAGAACACCATTATTTAATCCTGTATAAGACGGCTTTGGAATTACAGGCTGTGCAATGGAAAAATTTCCATCACCGAGATTACTTTTATAATACCATGCATTTGCCTGCTCCGTTAGTATGCCTGAAATTCCTTCACTCCATAAGTCAGTCCACTGGTAACCGTTAGTAAGGCCAACGGGATCATTTATTAAATTATCGCCCGAAACATTTTGAACCGTTTTATTCCAATTTAATTGCTGATAAGAAAATTCTATTGGCGGCAAACTTTTTTTCGAATAGGAACCATCCTCCTTTTTGATATAACCACTTTGTTGTAGCGCAATTATGTAATCCGCTTCTGCATTTCTTTTTTGTGAAACAGTGGCCAGCGTATTTTGGAAAAGCTGGAAGTTTAAATCTATTGATCGTACCAAACATGGCGCGGCATTTATACTATCATTTAATTCTTTAAAATAATGAAAGAACAGAATTCGTCTGCAAAGCCGGTAGGTTCTTATTTCAAATCCAGGCTTGCATTGCGAAAAGGGTTCTAACCGGCAAGGCCAATCTTTTTGTATGGCGGGAGTTGGAATTAAATCATCATGATCTCCAAAATCAAAAACCGTTTCAAAAAAATATTTTGGATTAACGGGCGCAGGAGGATCGAAAGGATTTGTAAGATCAGGGAAATAAGGATTTTCATTTCCGTATTTAATTGTTTTCAAATAGATGTTAGTACAAAGTGCATTTCCATTTAACCGGTTTCCTTCAGATAAAGTGTTTGTGACATTTATAAAATTTTCCTTTACATATTCCATTTCAAAACAATTGCCTTTATCATCATAACTAAGTTCGGGTAACCATTTGAAAACCTGTTGCTGATTAGAAGGATTAAAAAGCTGCGCTGACGCGGAGCGCCCATAGATGGTAACTACATTATTTCTGTCGGTAACTCTCCAATAGAATGCGCTCGTATCTTTTGGAGTAATTTTTTCAATGCGGCTAAAACCTCCTTCAATTCGCGGGCGATATCTTTTAATTGTATAACCGGTAGTTGCATCAGTAGTTTCATCAATTTGCCAGTTGCCCACTCCATCTTTTTTTAATGCAGGAACCAAATCTTCAACTCCGGTAAACATAAATACATCACTCTCATCTGCATCTTTATATTCCGGAAGTCTTTTATCCGTCTTTCTTTGAATGGAAGAAAAATTGAGACCCCAGCCCAATCCGAATTCGGAACTACCGAAACCGGAATTATAACTCAAAGACATCGCAGGAATAAAGTTGCTCCTCGTTTTACTGAAAGGAAGATCAACTGAAAAGGAAGCCGTTCCATTGGCTGCATTTACATTAAACTTTTCATCAATATTTTTTAAGGCGCCACCGCCTTTAGGAAGCGTTATCGTTGGAGCCTGGATGGCGAAATTTGAATCACCTCTATTTGCATTGGAAGCAGGCGAATCAGTTTTTGAATTTTGCAATCGTTGGTTTGTAACGTCCGGATTTTCCATTCAGGTTAAATTTCAGTTTTGAACAATAAATTGCAATCATCGGAATGATTAAAACATAATTATCTCAAAACAAATAGTGATGGCAAACTTTTTCTATGGAAAAAGATAAAGGGGTTACTTTATAATCAAGAGAAGATAAACTTAGATAAAATTTTATGCATTTCAAATCATTTGATAAACATAATTTATGCACAGTTATCTTCGGTTTGGGAAAATTAATTTGAAGGAAAATTAAAAATGGAATCTTTGCTGTTAACGGAATCTATTAGTTTTTAGGCCGGCGTTTTGATACATTCTTTGTAAGCGCCCGGGGTAATGCCTTCTGCTTTTTTAAAGAGACGTACAAAATAATTAACATCTGTAAACCCGCATTGATAACCCACGGTGCTAACAGTGTTTTTTTTATCTGACAATATTTGCTTGGCAAGTTTAATGCGCTCCCGGTTAATGTATTCCAGCGGAGTAATACCAAACTCTTCTTTAAACCATTTGAAAAATTCATTACGGCTCATATAAGCTTTACGGGAAAGATAATCGATAGAAATTTTCTCTGAGAGATGTTCATGTATAAAATGCAACACAAAATGCAGGCGGGTCTGGTTCCGGTGATCCGTTGCTTCAGCAGACACCTGCATGAGATGCTGACTCTGTATTAAACGTATCAGCAATTCTTTCAGGTTTAAATCCGCATAAATATTTTTTGCAGTATCTGTGCTGCTGCACACCCTGATTAATTTATTAATAATGCCGGTTATTTCTGTATCGTTGGCAAAATGGTATTGATTGAATTGCAGTTTCCAGTTATGCGAATTATCCAGATCACTGTTATAGTAACTGTTGAGATAGTTCACCGTATCGTTTACATATCTTCCATCAACAGCAAGTGCAATACATTGCGTTGGATTATCAAATTCAGCTTCAGGGAAGTCAATAATCATTGTCTCGTTTGCGGGAACAATGACAGTTTCTCCAGGGAGGTAATCAAAAGCTGGCTTATCAAAAAGATGCATTACTTTTTTGCCCCTAACCATACTCGTTATAACGAAGTCGTCAAAGGTAAGAGGCACCCTGTAAGTTTCCTGGTAACTTTCAAACACATTTAGTTCGCAATTATTTAAATTGAATACGCGGCGGTTCTCTACAAGTGTTTGCAGGTATTTCGGATGTGTAAGATCAATTTTATTTAAATATTTCCCGTTTTTCAATCAATCGCTTTTAGACCTTAAAGTTAACAAATCACATTGCAGCCGCCAACAACTTTAGTACAATCGTGCTATAAAAAAATACTAAAGTGCGCAAACATTTTCTATTTAAATATGAAGTTTGAAATATTCCTAACAATTAAAATTGCCTGATCATGAGTACAGCAACAACTGCTGCCCCAAAATCCAATGTGGCGGCCCGACCTAAATTCAAAGAAAAATATGAACATTACATTGGCGGAGAATGGGTAATGCCAAGCAGTAATGAATATTTCGAAAACATTTCACCCATCGATGGTAAAGTATTTACTTATGCTGCAAGGGGTAATGCCAAAGACATTGACAAAGCCATTGACGCGGCAACAGAAGCATTTAAAACCTGGGGCAAAACAGCTGCTGCGTATCGCAGCAATTTGTTAATAAAAATTGCGCAGGTAATTGAAGATAATCTTGAATACCTGGCCGTTGTAGAAACTATAGATAATGGAAAAGCACTTCGTGAAACCAGGGCTGCAGATCTTCCTTTGGTCGTCGACCACTTTCGTTACTTTGCCGGCGTTATCCGCAGCGAAGAAGGAAGCGTTAGTGAGCATGATGAAACTACTGTTAGCATAAATCTTCATGAACCTATTGGTGTAGTTGGCCAAATCATTCCCTGGAATTTTCCTTTGTTGATGGCCACCTGGAAAATTGCACCAGCACTCGCAGCCGGATGTACAGTTGTGGTAAAACCCGCAGAGCAAACGCCTACGAGTATTATGTGCATGATGGAATTGATCGGCGATATTTTACCGAAAGGTGTTTTGAATGTGGTAACGGGTTTTGGGCCTGAAGCCGGTAAGCCATTAGCTTCTTCACCAAGAGTTAATAAAGTGGCTTTTACCGGGGAAACAACAACGGGTAGATTAATTATGCAATATGCTTCGGAAAATTTGATTCCAGTTACAATGGAATTAGGTGGCAAGAGCCCAAACATATTTTTTGAATCCGTCGCAGATGCTGATGATGATTTCTTTGATAAAGCTATTGAAGGTGCCGTAATGTTTGCATTAAACCAGGGCGAAGTGTGTACTTGCCCTTCAAGAATTCTCGTACATGAAAAGATCTATGATAAATTCATGAACCGGGTTATTCAAAGAACAAAAGCCATTAAGATGGGAAATCCTTTAGACGGCACCGTTATGATGGGCGCACAGGCATCAGAAGATCAGTATAAAAAAATACTCAGTTACCTGGATATCGGTAAACAGGAAGGTGCCCAGGTATTATGTGGTGGCGAAGCATTTCATCAAAACAGCGGACTGGAACATGGATTTTATATTCAGCCAACCATCTTTAAAGGAAATAATAAGATGCGCATTTTCCAGGAAGAAATATTTGGGCCGGTAACTTCGGTTACTACATTTAAAAACACAGACGGAGCTATTGCCATTGCCAACGATACGATGTATGGTTTAGGTGCAGGCGTTTGGACAAGAGATGCCCATGAAATTTACCAGGTGCCCCGTGCCATACAGGCGGGCCGCGTATGGGTCAACTGTTATCATGCTTATCCCGCGCATGCTCCTTTTGGCGGTTATAAAAAATCCGGGTTTGGAAGAGAAAATCATAAAATGATGTTGAACCATTACCGGCAAACAAAAAATATGTTGATTTCATACAGCAAACAGAAGCTTGGATTTTTTTGATGAAAAGTAATCCGCTACACCCAGACAGCGGCCCGTAAGCCGCTGTTTTTATTTTATCTTACCATAATTTTATTAGTGATGCGAGTTCAAAGAGTAAAAGCAACAGATACAGCGAAAGAGTTAATTAAAAAATTAAAACAAATGTATGGGCCTTTAATGTTTCACCAAAGTGGTGGTTGCTGCGATGGAAGTCAACCCATGTGTTTTGAAGCTGGCGAATTCAAAGTAGGCGGAAGTGATGTTTGCCTTGGTGAGGTAGAAGGATGTAAATTTTATATGGGCAGAGATCAGTTTGAATATTGGAAGCATACTCAATTAATATTGAATGTAACTCCCGGAAGAGGCAGCAGCTTCTCACTCGAAATTCCCTTAGGTGTACGATTCTTCATCGATTCAAAATTATTTACCGACGAAGAAATTGAGAACCTCGAACCACTTATTGCGATTAAAGAAATGTAGGAATTTAAGTAGCCACGGAAACGTTCGGTATTGAATCATATATCAGTCGCTCGTCAATATTTTCTTAGTTCAATCCTCTTATTACAAATGATAAAATAATATACAAGGGCTGTATAGGCGCTCAAGGACCGCTTTTCAAAACCTTATTAGAAAAAATTTAATAGTCCTTCAACCTTATTACCTTATTTCCAAGGTATTCAAACAATCTACAAATGCTGTGCAGTCAATCTATATTATTCTATCAAATGATATGGAAAAAAATAGTTAGCAGCTGTTTTTTAATTTTGTAATTACCTTCAACAAAATAATTTAATCAGCATTTATGAAAAAACTATTTATACTTATCCCGGCAACATTTATTTTATCCCTTAAGCTACAGGCACAAACTTCTTATCAGCACGATAATCTACAAGTAAAGGTTACTAACGGTGTACTCGAAGGCATAGACGAATCTGGCGTACGGTCATTTAAGGGCATTCCTTATGCACAACCGCCTGTTGGTGATTTACGTTGGAAAGAACCTCAACCAGCTAAAAACTGGACAGGCGTTTTAAAGGCAGATAAATTTGGCCCGCGTGCTATGCAAAGGCCAATCTATAGCGATATGAATTTTCGTTCTAACGGCCTTAGCGAAGATTGTCTTTACCTGAATGTGTGGACACCGGCTAAATCGGCCAATGATCATCTGCCGGTGCTGGTATATTTTTATGGCGGCGGCTTCAATGCGGGCGATGGATCAGAGTTTCGGTATGATGGTGAAAGCATGGCCCGTAGGGGCATAGTAGCCGTAACGGTAAATTACAGGCTCGGTGTATTTGGCTTCCTGGCACTTCCCGAATTAACCAAAGAATCGCCTCACCATGCATCAGGCAATTATGGCCTAATGGATCAAAGTGCCGCGTTACACTGGGTGCGGAAAAACATCAGTGATTTCGGTGGAGACCCTCAGAAAATAACAATTGCCGGCGAGTCAGCAGGCTCCTCTTCTGTAAGCGCTCAAATGGCATCGCCACTTTCTAAAAATATTATTGCGGGCGCTATCGGGGAAAGCGGATCATTGCTGGGGAAACATTCTACCGTTTCACTTTCAGAAGCAGAACAATTAGGCGAAGGATTTAGCAAAAGCCTTAGTGCCGCTTCATTGGCTGACCTTCGCGCAATGCCTGCCGAAAAAATCCTGGAAGAAACCGCCAAACCTGGGTTATCAAAATTTCCAGTAGATGTTGATGGCTATTTTTTTCCAAAATCACCTGTTGAAATTTATGCATCGGGCAACCAGGCTAAAGTTCCCTTACTGGTAGGATGGAACTCCGGGGAGGGAAGTTCACAAAGCATACTTAAAGAGAAAGCGCCAACACCTGAAAACTTTACAAACGCAATACAAAAAAGATTCGGCGATGACGCTGACGACTTATTGAAAGTATACAACATAAACGATGAAGAAACGATACAACAATTGGCAACCGATCTCGCCGGCGATGTTTTTGCCGGCTTTAAAACCTGGAAGTGGTGTGACATGCAAAGCAAAACCGGTGGCCACCCGGTGTATCGTTATTTTTATGCTCACCCACGGCCAGCAATAAACGAAGACACAACTAAAGCGTCACCTGCAGCATTTGCTGTGCATTCAGCCGAAATAGAATATGCTTTGGGCAATTTGCCGACAAACCGCGTGTACGCCTGGCAACCGGATGATTATAAGGTATCTGCTATTTTACAATCTTTCTTTGCCAATTTTATTAAAACCGGCAATCCTAACGGTCTGGGCGTACCCGAATGGCCCGCAGTTAAAAGCGGTGGTGCAGCCGAAGTAATGAACATCAATGTAATCACTAAAGCAGGGAAAGAAAAGCATCGTGACAGATACTTACTTCTCGACAAGATAACGTGGAAATAAGAAACCAAAAATTAAGGAAGGCTCATATTAACGTGTGTTCGGGATAAGCTTTATTGTGTATCGTGCCGATGGCACTTGTTTTATAATCAGTTCTTATTTTCACCGGATTAAAATCCGGTGTTATAAAATAAACCAAGCCTACGGCTTTATGTGATGTAAAGGCGTTAGCCTTGATTCATATTGTAACAATGGACTTCAGTTCGCTGAGGAATAAGATATATTAATTGAAAACCATACGCTCGGTACATATTCTTATCCCGAACTCACGTTATATTAATAGAATACACTTACTTCATCAACAGTTTTTTTCTTTAACGCAGGCACCATACAATTATCAGCAGCATACCCAACCGGCAATAGTAAAAAAGGCTTTTCATTTTCCGGCCTGTTTAACAACTTCGATAAAAAATTCATTGGGCTTGGGGTATGCGTTAACGTTACTAAGCCTGCATTATGAATGGCAGCTATTAAAAAGCCTGTCGCCATGCCGGTACTTTCCAAGACGTAATAGTTATTTATTTTTTTTCCATGAGGATCTACCTCGTAAGATTTTTTGAAGACCACGATTAACCATGGTGCAATTTCAAGAAAAGATTTCTTCCAATCAGTTTGTAGTGGAGCCAACTCATTCAACCATTCTGCAGGCATTCTTCCATGATAACTTTCATACTCTTCCTTTTCGGCAGCATCACGAATTTCCTTTTTCAGGTCAGGATTTTGAATAGCACAAAAAGTCCATGGTTGTTTGTTGGCGCCGGAGGGCGCTGTGTTGGCTACCGCTAGTATGTTGTAAATTACTTCTTTTGCAACAGCTCTGTCGCTGAAATACCTGATACTTCTTCGTTTCAGCATTGTCTCCAAAAAACTTTTGGAATTAATCAGCATTTGTTCCGGTGAAATTTCATCAGGGTGATACTCCACAAAAGGATAGCCATTAATGATCTTTACATCATTCATACTTGATATTTATTGGTGAATGAAAGATCTTACGAAGGTGGCAATTTCCTTCCAGATACATCTCCTTTATTCTGCGGCCCTCTTAGCAAACTATTACCTCGAAGCCTTTGTAGTTTCAGGGAACCCTTTACCTTCAGTAATAAATTTGAACAAACTTTCTTTTAAATAAAAATCCCATCCTTTTTTACAATCGTTGTAACATTCTACTTCAGGAACTAAGCCAACGTGGGTAACATTTATTTGTGTTGCATCA
The DNA here is from genome assembly GCA_963792025.1 of uncultured Chitinophagaceae bacterium. Classification (GTDB taxonomy): domain Bacteria; phylum Bacteroidota; class Bacteroidia; order Chitinophagales; family Chitinophagaceae; genus Ginsengibacter. The sequence continues at coordinate 226,749 of CAWBUS010000005.1, forward strand.
TCTTTAGGTACAATCTCAAAAGTCATTTCAGTGTCTTTCCATTCTTTCTTGTCGTTGAGCCAATGAAGGTAGCAGTCCGTAACGTGCCATACAGCTTTTTTCCCGGGAATAGCTTCTACAATTTTAAAGGTTACAAAAGTTTCTCCAAACCGCGTTGTAAAAACATCGTTTACATTTTTAGAACTTCCTTCAACATTTGATGTCCACCAATCAGAAACATGGCTGATTTTTTCAAATGTTTCTTCGGCGCTTGCCTTTGCCACTATGGTGGCATTGTAATCATGCTTTTTCATTTTGCTTTGTTTTTTTATTTTAATTTATTGTTTAACAGCGTTTCTAATTTCTTAAGTTTCGATGCCCAGAAATTATCAAAGTAATTGATCCATCCCTGCAATTTATCGAAGCCATCTTTTTTGAGTATGCAATGTCTTTCCCGCCCTATATCCTGGATTGAAATAAAGCCGGCACCCTGTAATATTTTTATATGCTTCGAAACTGCAGGCCGGCTCATATCAAAATTCTCTGCGAGACTGTTTATTGTTAAACTATCTTTTAAAAGCAGTTCCAGGATTTGCCTCCGGCTAGGGTCGGCAATTACCTGGAAAGCATCAAGTGTTGATTGCGCCATGTTTTGCAGTATTTATAAGTGCAGCAATTTTTTGAATATTTCTCAACCAGCCGTCGGACATCAGGGAATACATAGTAAAGTCAGCTTCTTTAAATCCACTGTGATCCAGCAACAGTTCGGTGCCATTATCTTTTTCGTTCAAAGTCCATACAACTATGGAATCGAGGGTTATCTTGCCCCCGCCTGGTCCGCCTTTCCATGAATAAGAAAGTCTTTTTAGCGGAATAATTTCCAGCACTTTGCAATAGACAATCCCGTCAAAATCATAATTAGGTAACGGCCTCGTTCTGAATTGAAAATCATGCCCAACAAGTGGCAGGAAATCGTTTTCCATTAACCATTGTGCGATCAATTCAGGTTTCGTTAGATACTCCCAAACCACTGCCGGTGGATGAGAATAGAAAAATTTGTGTTGAATGCTCTTTGTCATAATATGTAACCTTAAGGTTACACAAATATATAGGTAACTTTTGAGTTACGCAAATTTTTTAAGAATATTTTATTGATTCGAAAAAAAGAGGGATGATCTCCTGCGAATAAGAGTAATGCCGGGTAGTAATTATTTCTTCCGGTTACATTAATATTAGAATCTATTTGTTAGTCGGAAAGACTAACGGCAATAAATAAACGTATTTTTTATTTTTCACCACTAATGGTAATGATTGAAGTGGATTTAATGTCTTGTGATGATGTGCCCGCCATCAGTTTATAAGTGCCGGGCTCAACCATCCACTCCCGGGTTTGGTCATTGTAGTAGGCAAGGCTCTTGACAGGAATATTTAATGTTACAGTTAGTTGTTGTCCTGCCGCGATCATCACTTTTTTAAAAGCCTTTAATTCCTTTTCAGCCCGTTCTATTGCGGAACCCGGCTTACCAACATATAACTGAACTGTTTCTTTGCCCGCAACTTTGCCAATGTTTTTAATGGTAATACTTGCTGTTATGGTTTGATTCTTTACATATCTTGTTTTGTCTGTATGCAACGCTGAATAATTGAACGTGGTATACGACAAGCCATAACCAAAGGGATATAAAGGAGCAATTTTTTTTGTATCGTACCAGCGATATCCTACAAGAATTCCTTCTTTATAAACGGCTGTAAGATTCTCGCCGGGAAAAGTATTGAGTGAGTGAGCCGGTGATTCGTTTAAAGCCACGGGAAACGTAAAAGGCAATTTGCCGGAAGGATTTACCTTACCTGTTAATACATCAGCCAAAGCATTTCCTCCTTCCGAACCATTATACCATGACCAAACTATTGTATGATTATCCTTTTTTATTTTATTAATATCATAAGGCGCCCCGCCGATTACAACTACAATGGTATTAGCGTTGGCAGCAGTTACGGCATCCACCAATGTTTGTTCTCCGAATGGCAGATTGAGGTCTTTGCGATCACGACTTTCACTTTCGTAATCGCGGTTGCCACCAATAAACAATATAGCTACATCGCAACTCTTCGCAGTGCTTACTGCTTCCTGGATTAAAGCCACATCCGGTTTGTTTAAATCCTCACCGTTATTTGAACTACCCGTTTTAGGAGCCTTATACCCTTGCGCAAATTTTATATCGACAGATTTTCCCAACGCATTTTGCAATCCCTGTAAAGCTGTGATTTCATATTTTGCTTTTACACCGGCACCAAATCCTTCTGATTGAAATTTGTGAATGGCATTGTCGCCGATAATTGCAATCGTTCTAAGCTTATTCTTTTGCAAAGGCAACAAATGATGTTCATTCTTCAGTAGCACGATCGATTCAGAAGCAATGTCATAAACCGCCTTGCTGTGCGCTGCAGTATTTATTGATCCGGCAGGGCGGTTGCTACTCAAAGATGTTTTGTAAATCACCCATAATATTCGATGCACTTTTTCGTCGATAGTTTTTTCACTAACTAAACCAGCCTTTACAGAATCAAGTAATGGTTTGGCAAAATAATAATTTTCGTAGGGCGGCCGTGACCCCATTTCTACGTCAAGCCCATTATTGGCCGCGTTTACGGTACTATGTGTACCGCCCCAATCTGAAATAACAATTCCTTTAAATCCCCATTCGCCTTTCAATACTGTATTCAAGAGGTAATTATTTTCAGAACAATACACGCCACGTACTTTATTATATGCAGACATAATTGTCCACGCCTCACCCTCTTGTATAGACGCTTTAAAAGCAGGAAAATATATTTCCCGCAACGCTCTCTCGCTCACTTCCACATTCACCTTACCCCTATCGGTTTCCTGGTTATTTAATACAAAGTGTTTAACACATGCAGCCACATGCTGGCTTTGAATTCCTTTTACCGCAGCAACTGCCAACTGCGCATTTAAGAAAGGGTCCTCCGAATAATATTCATAAGTCCGCCCGCACAACGGAGTACGGGCAATATTAAATGCCGGCGCCAATATGATGTCTTTGTTGCGTGCCCTTGCCTCTTCGCCAAGCGCAACGCCATAACTGTTTGCCAACGAGGGGTTCCAGGTAGCGGCCAATGCAGAACCGTTAGGAAAAAAAATTGCCGAGTCGGTAGTGAGGTGTGCCGACTCCCAGCCACCGTTAGAACTTAAGTCTTCACGTACGCCCAAAGGTCCGTCATCAGTAGATAAACCAGGAATACCCAGGCGTTCAACTCCGCTGGTTTTAAATATTGAGTTTGCGTGTAGCATGGAAATTTTTTCTTCAAGCGTCAATTTTTTTATGAGCTGATCGATCTTTGCTTCGATTGCTGCATCGTTATTTTGAGCAACTGTAACGCCGCTAAATAACAGTATCGCAAAAAAGGTTATTATTAGTTGATATAAATTATTTTTCATTTAAGTATAAGTAAGATTATTTGTGGTCTAATAAAATTACACAAGTTCGTTTGTAATAAGTTGTGAGTAAAGAAATAGATTTAATCTAAATTACGAACTATAGGAATTCAGTACAGTGTCCAAATCTCAACCTAATAATACCATCCAGGATTTCCTCACCGGTAAATCAGATCATACAAAATCGCTCTTTGATCATTTTATAAGTGAATACCGAAAAATTGGACTCGTTACTTTACATCCTGCAAAAACCATGATCGGCATAGCGAACGACAAAAAACGAATTGCATGGATAACACAATTTGGAAAAAATTTTGTTCATATTGTCTTTCCTTTTTCAAAAGCGTATCCTGATAATCTTTGTTTTCAAAAAATAGCACAGGTGCCGGGAGATGCTCACCAGTTTAATCATCATTTCAGAATGCTTTATAAGGAAGATGTAAATGAAGAAGTGATTCAATTCATGAAGTTGGCTTATGAAGGCGAATAGATATGTTCGTTATTACCACTCCCCTCTTTTTAATTTTAAAGGAGGGCTATACTTCCTGTTTTTATACAAGTGCATAATGCTGGCAATCACTAAAATCAAAGCTGCAAAAAGCGCTATCCATACAATATCGTTATGAATATTCCATTGCCGTACGGCAATTGCAATAAAAGTCCAGGCACCTACTGCCGCAGCTTCACGCATGTTCCTGTTTCGAATCAAGAGCAGGTAAAGTACTGATGCAATTGAGATAAATATCACTGTCCATACATTTCCTGCAATCCCCATTTCGCTCCATCCAACTGAAGTCAGCCAGGCTGCAATACATGCAATAGTTGCTGCCATAATCCAACCCAGGTATAACGATACCGGCCACCATACAAAAAAGATATTACGAACAGCAACATCGTCTAATTCAAGGCGCAGCTTAACAGTTAATATTACAAGACTCGTTAGAAGGAGAAGGATGCATATAACGGATAAGCCTAATCGCTCGTTTAGCCAGCAATATAACCAGCATGCATTAGCTATATTACCAAGAGCAAACCATATTCCTGTGTGTTCAATATATTGATCAGGATCTTTTCTTTTGACTAAAATCCATTGATAAAGCACAAAGCCAATTACCATTAAAAATAGTAAGCCCCAGATTATAAACGCATAGCCAGCAGGCGCAAACAAGGTATCGTATTTATGGCTTATGTCAGCCACATTTACCTTTGAGAAAAATCCAGTGTTAGCCGCATAATTTGCAAATAACATTATGACCAATGTAATAGTATTTAATATAACCAGCAACCGGCATTTAATACCCATCAATCTATTTTATTGCTTAAACAAGCTGCGTGCAGATTTTGTTCAGATAAGGATAATTAAATATTAAAAACTTACACAACCTGCAACACGATCTTGCCTCTTACATGTCCTTCTTCACTTAGCTTTTGTGCCTTTGCAGCATCTTTCAATGGCATAACCCGGGCGATTATGGGTTTTACTTTGCCAGAGTCAATTAATTGCTTTATTTGCTCCAGCTCTTCGGGTAAAGATTGTGTAAGAAACCCTTCGATGCGTATATTTTTTTCTTTGGCCTCTTCCCGGTTTCCCACCTGCACAGTTGTAATAAGTTTTCCTCCTTTCTTAATAACTTTCAAAGAACGCTTTTGAGTATCCCCGCCAACTAAATCAATTACGAGATCAATGTTTTTCAACTTGTCTTCAAACTTTTCGTTCTTATAATCAATTACTTTATCTGCCCCGAGCTTCTTTACAAAATCGATATTCTCCATAGATGTTGTGCCAATAACATACGCTCCTTTCCATTTTGCAAACTGAACAGCAAAAGTTCCTACACCGCCGGAAGCTCCATGTATCAGAACTTTTTGTCCTTGCTGCAGTTTACCATAGTCAAATAAAGCCTGCCAGGCAGTGAGCCCCGCAAGCGGTACTGCCGCTGCTTTTTCATGATCAATACTTTGGGGCTTAAGATTAATAAGGTTGGCTTTTACAACAACATACTCGGCGTAAGTGCCATTTTTTGTAGGATCGGGCCTGCTGTAAACTTCATCACCCTTCCTGAAGTTTAATATGTTGCTGCCAACTTCATCTATTTCGCCGGAAACATCCCAGCCGGGAATTAAAGGAAACTTCACCGGGAACATGCCTTTGGCATGTCCTTCCCGTATCTTCCAGTCTATTGGATTTACGCTGGTGGCAAAAACTTTTATTATTACGTCATCTGCGCCGGGTGAGGGTTTTGGCGCATCTTCGTATTTTAAAACCCCGGGACCCCCATACTTATGTATTTGAATAGCTTTCATAAAACGGTTGATTAGTTAAAAATCATTCCTACATTAATTGTGCCTGAAAAAAGATTGTTTTCGACAAAGATTTTTCAGTCTCCAGAAAAAAAATATTTATTATGATTTAGCCTGAGTTTAATATCTTAATCTTTGTGCAGCCTTTAGCTATATTGATTTTCGCTTATTTAATCACAGTAATATTTTGGCATCTATGCGACTATTTTTTATTTCATTTTTTTTAGCACCATTATTCTTAATCGCCCAATCGAATAATGCCTGGTTTAATCAAACTGTTCCGGGCAATAAAATAACCATGTTTGCACCTAATATTATTTCTGATGAATTTGGGAACAGGGATATGGCAATTTCCCCAAAAGGGGATGAAATATTTTATACCATGCAATATAACTATGGTATGCTGAGCACAATACTATATTCAAAAAAGATAAACGGAAAATGGTCCCTGCCACAAGTTGCTGATTTTTGCGGACGATATAAAGACCTCGAACCAGCCTTTTCATTTGACGGAACAAAACTTTATTTTTCGTCTAACCGGCCCCTGGCCGATACCGGTAGTGAAAAAGATTACGACATCTGGTATGTAACAAAAGTTAGTGGCAAATGGGGAAACCCGGTTAACATGAAGAGCCCTGTCAACACTGATAAAGATGAATACTACGCCTCTGTTGCAAAAAATAACAACATCTATCTTACTAGAGCAGTTGAAGGACGTGAAGAAGATATAATGGTGTGCAAATTTATTGATGGGAAATATAATGAAGCTGAAAGTTTGCCAGACAGCATCAACTCAACAGGAGATGAATTTAATGCGTTCGTTGACCCCGATGAAAACTATATTATTTTTTCAGGTTATAAAAGAAAAGATGGTCATGGAAATGGTGATTTGTACATCAGTAAAAAAAATGATAAAGGCGAATGGCAACAAGCAAAAAATTTAGGCGCAACCATTAATTCTGCACGCCTTGATTATTGTCCTTATGTAACGCCGGATAGAAAATATTTCTTCTTCACCAGTAACAGACATGATATTAATACACCTTTTAAAAAAGCAAAAACTTTTAAAGAGTTAAAAACAATGATGCACAGCCCGCTGAATGGCTTCGATAATATTTATTGGATAAAGGCAGATGAAGTTTTGAAATAACTACGTTTAATCTCAATCGTTATATTATTGTCTCAAATTAGTATATCAGATTATTGACACCATTCATACGAGATTTTCAGACTCAGGTGTTTATAACATAAACTAGTGTATTAGCCATTACATCCAGGCGACGGCCGATTATTTAGTTAACAACGATTGAGCGACAAAGGAAAATGGAAACATAAACCAGTTACTTGACCACATTTTCAGGCGCGACCAATACAGTAATAAACCTATAATCTTGCAAAGGGCGTACAGGCATTGCGCATTACAACTGCTCACCAGCAAAAGCATTAATATCTTCGTGTAACTATACCAGTTAGTAACCAACTTATCTTACCTTACCTCACCTGCCCCTCTCCTCTCACCACCCATTTTTCGGTGACGAGTTTTTCTAATGCGAATGGCCCTCTTGCGTGAAGCTTTTGGGTGGAGATGCCGATCTCTGCACCCAAACCAAATTCCTCGCCATCAGTAAACCTGGTGGAGGCGTTGGAATAAACTGCCGCTGCATCTACCTCCTGCAAAAATCGTTCACACTGTGTTTTGTTTTCAGAAACGATCGCTTCGGAGTGTTTGGTTGAATATTCCGAAATATGCTCCAATGCCTCGTCAATATCCTCCACCACTTTGATGGCACATTTTAAACTTAAAAATTCACGGCCAAAATCTTCGGGCGAAGCTTTTTGCAAATGAGGGTAATCCTTCAGCAAATCGAATGCAGATGCATCTGCAAAAATTTCAACATTATATTTATTGAATGGAGGTTGCAGTGCCTCAAAAAAATCTTTCGCAATTAGTTTATCCACGAGAATAGCATCTGCTGCATTGCATACCGACGGGCGGGATACCTTTGCATTCACCACAATGTCTACTGCCTTTTGCAGATTGGCGTCTTTCTCCACGTACACATGACATACTCCGGCGCCGGTTTCGATTACAGGAACCAAACTATTTTTTCTTACATATTGAATTAGTCCGTCAGAACCGCGTGGAATCAATACATCTACATATTTTGTTGCGGTAAATAATTCCTGTACTGTATCTCTTTCAGGTGGCAATAGCGTCACCAAATCTTCATCCATATTATTTTCTCTCAATGCCTGCTTTATAATATCTACTGCTACTGTATTCGTTTCATGTGCGTCAATACTCCCTTTCAGCACACATGCATTATGACTGCGCAGGCACAAGGCGGCAATATCAAAAGTTACGTTGGGCCGCGATTCGTAGATAGCACCAACGACGCCAAGCGGCACAGAAATCTTTTCAAGTTCCAAACCATTGTGCAAGGTTCTCTTTTCTAAAACCTTTCCGCACGGATCTGGTAATTTACTCACATTACGAATAGCATTCGCAATATTGATAACACTTTGTTCATTTAGTGTTAGCCGGTCATTGCGCGGATTGTCTGGTTCCTGTTTCGAAAGGTCTTTAGCATTTGCCTGCAGGATACGCGACATGTTTTGCTCAAGCATATTTGCCAGTAATAGCAGCGCTGTTTGAACCTGGTCATCGTTCATGCTGCGGAGTTGTATGGAAGCTTTGTGTGTTTTTACGATTAGTTTTAAAACCGAATTCATTTTCTTTTTTTTAAAATAAAACAATGTCATCTGCATGGGCAGCCACCACATTTTTCACCGAAATTTTATCCTGGATAGCTTTGGCTGCCAGCTTTACTTTAGCTACACCGATTATTTGCTCATCCTCATCCATGAGTTGCACCACTTCGCCCGATGCAAATTTACCATGAACATTTTTGATACCAACAGTAAGTAAACTTCTCCTTTGAAGTAATGCCTTCACCGCACCTTTATCCATCATAATACTACCTAAAGTGATGCTCCCGCTTGCCAGCCATTTTTGTCGTGCTTTCAAATTAGAAGATTGCGCATTGAAAGTCGTTCCTTTCGTTCCGCTCAAGGCTTCCCGGAAAGGTGATTCGGAAACAAGCCCGCAAATGACAACTTTTATCCCGAGTGAGATAGCAAGTCTTGTAAACGTGAGTTTGGAAATCATTCCGCCCAACCCAACATTTGTTTTATCGGTTGTTACCAAATCTAAAATTTTGTTATCGACCTTTTCAACTAAAGGAATAATTTCCTTTTCATTATTCATTAATCCGCCAACAGAAGTACAAATGATCATCGTTTCTGCGTTAAAGCCAACGGCAATCAATGTAGCCAATTCATCATTATCAGAAAATTTTAGTTCGTTGTTACTCACCAAATCATTTTCATTTACAATGGGCACAATATCGTTTTGCCAAAAGGTATCGAAGGTATCTTTCAATTGCAGGAACTGTGCACGATTAGAAAAATGATGGCGCTCGCACAAGGCCTGTGCCACAGGAATGTTGTAAGCTTCAAAATATTTTTGATACAGCATAATGAGTATTGGGTTACCCACCGCAGCAGCAGCTTTGCGTTCGGTCAGGGAGCCTTTATAATGTCGCAATAATTTTTTTCCGCTGCCCACGGCACCACTGGAAACAAGCACCACATTATATTTAGAAGAAAGTGACGCAATTTCAGATGCCACTTTTTTTATTACTCTATGATTGATTCCGTGCTGATCCGAAATTACAGCCGTCCCCAATTTTATTACCAATACCGGTTTTTGCATGCCGCAAAAATAGAGATTCGGTGATTGTAATAGAAAATGAAAAGAACAAGCAAGGATTTAAACACAGACATGCGAAGCTCCCTGTGCCGGCTTAAGTGTCCACAGAGGCTAATATGCTGAGATTATCAGCGGCAAATTTCCACGTGTGAATTCAACACCAAAATTTGCTGCAAGGGCAAAAAAAATATTTTCGTCCGAAATAAATTTTAAAATCCTTACTGAAACAAACTTCTGTGGGATTGACAATAGTTAAAACATTTACTAAATTAGATAAGTGAAACAATATTAGTGTTCATTTAGTCTTTATCAACGTCGGGTTCAAATTACTACATTCTATTTACCGTTCAGTTGTGAAAATTGTCAAATCTTCAAGAAATAAAAATTGTAATCATGAAATATTTTTTCTTATTCCTTTTTCTCAATGTAACTGGTGCATGTTTTTTATATGGCCAACAGAACATGCCTGAGATCCATCAGAAAACAGCTATCACTTCTTTAATTGACGATTACTCACTCGCCCGTGAAAAAAGTGATACCGTTTTATTGAAAAAAATCCTCACCACAGATGTGGATCAACTGGTCTCCACCGGTGAATGGCGAAATGGCATTGGCGCCGCAGTAAAGGGAATGCTCAAAAGCTCTGGTAACCGGCCAGGTACAAGAACGCTCCGCATAAAGAATATTCGAATGTTAAACCCATCATCTGCAATTGTTGATTGCAGGTACGAAATTCAAAATACAGATAGCACCACGCGAAAAATGTGGAGTACGTTTATAGTTGTCGCTGAAAAGAAGACATGGAAAATCAGCGCTATCCGGAACATGCTGCCAGCAAAGTAATAGTTTTATACAGGAGACATCAGTGCCAATTATATTCTCTCATGAACAACTGCTTTTATTCAGATTCAGGATTGACCGTAAACTACCGGTACCACTACACGCATTTTACTCCCGACTTTCGAACCGTGCATTCCGAAGTAGTGAAAAAAAACTTTTATTTGAATGTGATATTTTACACACTCCGGCGAATAATAAAGTAAGTAATAATTAACGTGAATGACGGCAAGAGATAAACAGGACCTATTTCTTTCGGTAATAGAAAACCATAAAGGCATCATTTACAAGATTGCTAATACCTACTGCAGAGTTCCTGACGATAGACAAGACCTGGTGCAGGAAATTATCCTGCAATTATGGAAATCATTCGATAATTATAATGATCAATATAAATATTCAACCTGGATATATCGAATTGCCTTGAATGTTGCCATTTCATTTTACCGCAAAGAAAATCGAATACGGCAAATCTCAAATCCATTATCAGAAGGTATTCTGCATTTTGCAGATACAAATGATGCCGGCGAAAGAGAAGAAGCCATTGGCTTTTTACAACAATTTATTGCCGAACTAAAAGAACTTGATAAGGCATTAATGCTGTTATATCTCGATGAAAAAAGTCACAAAGAAATTGCAGAGATCATCGGCATTACCGAAACAAATGTTGCAACAAAAGTTGGCAGAATAAAAACAATTTTAAAACAAAAATTTTCACAGGTAACAACATAAATTATGGAAGAAACAAATTTTGTTCTTTTATGGAAAGAACAGTACGAAAAGATTGACCAGTCCCTGGCAATAAACAAACGCATCCTAAAAGAAGCAATTAGCCAAAAGGCAAAGTCTGCAATGCGGTCATTGATCAGGATAAAAGCAACAGGAATTGTAGCAGCAATTATATGGTTACTATTACTTGGCGCTTCATTATCAATTGCTGTGTTGCATTATTCTTCCGCAGCAAATTATTTTATCGTATCGATTGCGGCAATATTTATAATCAACGTAAAAGCGCTGTATGACTACATTAAACATTTGGTGTGGGTGAATAACATTGACTACGATGGAAGTGTTAGAGAAATACAGATAAAATTAGCGAGACTGCAATTATCCATCTTTCAGCACGTGCGTATAATGTTCTTACAATTGCCTTTCTGGACAACTTTTATCCTTAGTGATAAATGGTTTCCGCAAAATGTGAGCTGGATTTATATCATGTTTCAAATTTTATTTACTGCCTCATTTACCTATCTCGCATTCTGGTTGTATAAAAACATATCCCAGGCAAATGCAAGTAAAAAGTGGGTAAAGTTCTTAATTGAAGGCGCCGGCGGAAAGTCAGTTATTAAGGCATTGGAATTTTACAAAGAGATTGAAGAATTCGACGAGGTAAAGTAACTAACGGTGACAATAAACGACAACTGACAGGCATTATGAAGTTGTAATTGTTTACCATAAACTAACATGCAATAAGCCACATCCTTTGCCATTTTACACTTCAATTAAATCAGTGGTATGGATGATATCTTCGAGTGCAGTGTACAGCGCATCAAGATCTTCCTGTGAATTAAAAGCCTGGATCGAATACCGCAGTAAATTCTGACCTTCCAATGTCATTACCGGTATCTCAATTTTGTATTTATTAAATAAAAGCTGGTGAAGCTGTTCGGGTTGTTTAGTTTTAATGACGGTGCTGCATAATTGAAAAATAAAATCTTGTTTATTGTAACAAAGTGGCTCGGCATTTAATAGTTTGCAAAAGCGATCAGCATTAGACAAACTGATTCTTCTGCAGTTTTCGGCAACAACAGGCCAATTGTTTTCTTGCATAAAATCAATTGCAGTTGGTATCGTTAAAAAAGCCGAAAAATCTCTTGTGCCCTGCGTTTGATGATAATCTAAAAATTGCGAATGCGATGGTGCAGCGTTATTATAACCCCAACTAATTAATAACGGATCGCACATAGGTTGCAGTTCCCTCGTAACATAAAAGAAAGAACTTCCCTTGGGAGTAAGCATCCATTTGTGAGAGGCGCCAGTGTAAAAGTCAACCTGGGTCGAATTTAAATCTACCGGAATTTGGCCGGGTGCATGCGCTCCATCTACAAAAGTTATAAGTCCTCGCTGTTTCGCTAAGGCACAAATTTCCTCAACCGGCAACCGCAATCCGGTACTGCTTGTAATTTGACTAATAAAGATCATTTTGGTTTTTGAAGTAAGGCCTTTAAAAAACTGTTCTATAAAATCCTCTTTGGAGCGTAGCGGGAATTGTATTTTTTGCCTCACATATTTAGCACCTTTTTTACCACAGTAATAATTCCATGTTCTGTCGCAGGCGCCATATTCGAGATTGGTAGTCAGCACTTCGTCGCCTTCTTTAAAAGGAAAACTTTTGGCAACAATATTTACAGCATATGATGGGTTGGTAACATATACCACATCATCGGGATAGCAATTTAAATACGCTGCCAAAGCCTCTCTTGATTGTTTTAGATATTGCATTCCGTTGCCGGTGATAAACTCTACGGGTTCCTGTTCCAGTTCCAATTGGTATTGCTGATACCTTTCAAAGATTGGCCTGGGACATGCCCCATAAGCGCCAAAATTTAAATAAGTAATTCCTTCCCTTAATAGAAACTGTGATTTTAATTGATTGCTTTGCATGAGATAAAAGTAAAGTGTTTCAGGAAAAATAAAATGAGAATAATTAAGAGGTGCTGCACTCTATTTTCTACAAAGGATAAAAGATTGTTACTTTGATGATAGCTAAAAAACTTCTTCCCCTAATTGCCAGTAACAAATCTATATAGAGTAAATTAAATTTGTGCTTTGATTGCAACGTTTTTCATCATGAACTCAAAAATAGAAATAATAAAAGGCGATATAACAAAAATTAAAGCTGATGCTATCGTCAATGCGGCAAACTCTTCATTAATGGGAGGTGGCGGAGTTGATGGTGCGATTCATCGTGCGGGTGGACCAGCAATACTGGAAGCGTGCTGTAAAATTGTCGCAAAACAAGGAGGCTGCAAAACAGGAGAAGCGGTTATAACCGTAGCCGGAAAATTACCTGCAAAATTTGTTATCCATACTGTTGGCCCTGTTTGGAATGGAGCAAATAGAAACGAAGAAGTGAAACTGACAGCTTGTTATAGAAATTCATTGCAACTTGCTCTGGATAACGATTGCAGGACCATTGCTTTTCCCAACATTAGCACAGGCATCTATGGTTTTCCAAAAGACTTAGCCGCTAAAATATCGGTTAAAACTGTTGCTGAATTTCTTTCTGATAGTGTTGGAATTGATAAGGTTCTGTTTGTCTGTTTTGATTCGGAAAATTTTGAATTATTGAAGGAACAAGTTGAACTGTTAGCATGACCAACATAAAAAGATAATTCACAGCTGGCAAAAGCAATCCGAAATTGCACAGCGACATTAAATAATAATTTTTAAAAATAGATATGACTAACAATAATTTTATAAGCGGCTATTCTGAAGTGAATGGATTGCACATGTATTATGAGATTTACGGGCATGGCAAACCGTTAGTACTTATTCATGGTGGTGGTTCAACTATAGAAACTAGTTTTGGGAAGCTTATCCCGTTGCTTGCTAACCGCCGGCAAATAATCGGAGTTGAGTTGCAAGCTCACGGTCACACGAATGACCGAAATACGGACCTTTCCTTTGAACAAGATGCGGATGATGTTGCCACTCTTTTAAATAATCTTGAAATTGCAAAGTCGGATTTTTTAGGTTTTAGCAATGGTGGCCAAACAACAATAGAAATTGCACTTCGTCATCCTCAACTGGTTAATAAAATAATTTTGGCATCGGCATTTTATAAAAGAAGTGCCGTCGCACAACAATTTTGGGAAGGGTTCGACGGGGTAACTTTAGATATGATGCCTCAGGTTTTAAAAGAAGGATATTTAAAAGCGAACAATAGTGAAGCAGGCCTTTTAAATATGTTCAACAAAGACGTTCAAAGAATGAAAGTATTTAGAGGCTGGGCCGATGAGCAAATGAAATCTATAAAAGCCCACGCCCTGGTGATTAATGGCAACCATGATGTAGGCAGCGTAGAACACGCTGTTGAAATGTATCGCATTATTCCAAATTGTGAACTGACCATATTCCCCGGCGGCCACGGAACTTATTTGGGAACAATCGAATCTTTGGATAATGGTAAGTTTCCCGCATTTAATGCAGTTGAATTAATAGAAGAGTTTCTCAACAAATAATAAAGTAACGCAGAGGAATCGACGTGAAGCAAATTCCAAAACCAAAAAGATCACCTATCCGCTACCGTTAGCAATGACTTAACAACGATAAAAAGTAAAAGAATAATATGAATGAATCCTGGATTGACAGATGGAACGACAGATATAGTAAGGACGAGTATGCTTATGGCGTACATCCCAATAGTTTTTTGAAAGAATATTTAGAGAAATTGCCTGTTGGCACGATACTTTTTCCGGCAGAAGGTGAAGGACGCAATGCAGTTTTTGCTGCGAAACTCGGTTGGAATGTTTCTGCTTTTGATATTAGCGTCGAAGGAAAAAATAAAGCACTCAAGCTGTCAGAAGCGAACAAAGTGACTATCGATTACCAGGTTGGCGAATTGGAGACAATAAATTTTAAAACTGAACAATTTGATGCAATTGCCCTCATCTATGCACACTTTCCCGCAGAAATAAAATCGATTTATCACAAGACACTTGATAAATATTTACGCAGAAACGGAGTTATTATTTTTGAAGCGTTTAGCAAAAAACATATTGACTACAATTCCAAAAATGCCAAAGTGGGCGGGCCAAAAGATATAGCAACATTGTTTTCAACCGACGAAATAAAATCAGACTTCATCAACTATGAAATTATAGAATTGGCAGAAAAAGAAATTGAATTAAGCGAAGGTTCGTTTCACAACGGAAAAGGTTCAGTGATAAGATTTGTGGGAAGAAAAAAATAAAAACATTGCTTACCTTTTTTAAATTTTACTTTGGTCATAAAATATCTTTTTTGAAATGAACATCAACCACCAACGCTTTGCCTTTTTATTTTTAATTTTTGCAACAAATTGGATCAACACGGTAACAGCACAGGATGCCCATTTGATAAAGCAACTTCAGCAAAGTAATTATCTCACAGTTACGATGACGGCCGATTCTGCCAATATGGGCATAACGAGATGGTTAAAAAAACCGGTGGAGAAATCACGCAGTTTACCGCTCGCTGCGGATTTCAATTCGCTGCAACATACAGGCCCGGGTACTATCCGGGTTGACCAGGAGAAAACAATTTCCGGAAACGGCAGCATTCTACTGGAAACACCAACATCATTACCTAAGAAAAATCCAACCAACAGGGCTTATGCATTCGCAGAAGTAATAAGGCCACTTAAGGGAGAAAATCTTAAAGATTACAACCGCTTTTCTGTTTGGGTATACGCAGATGCACCGGGCTTTTATTCCTTTTTTGTAGGATGTACTTTGTATAACGAGGGCAAACATATAATGCCAACACCCGGCAGGTTTGAAGGTCAGCATTTTGTTAATGTATATCCCAACAAGTGGCAGCATATCATTTGGGAAATTCCTGACCTGTACCGCGATTCTGTAACAGGATTTTCTGTAAGCATCATGCTGACAGGCTCGCCGCAGGGCGCTGCTGATAGTATGAAGTTATATATCGATGACATGCGCATAGAACAAGTGCAACCGGAAAACGCGAGAGGTTTTAAATTAAGGAACGATGCAATTGCGTACAGCCATAGTGGTTATAAATCAGGAGCTTTGAAACAGGCATTGGTTCAAAATGTAAAAAGCACCTTATTTCAATTGACCGACGCAGACAACAAAATTGTTTTTACCGGCAATGGTAAAAAAATGGACGGCGGGTTTGTTCAGTTGGATTTCAGCAACTTCAATACGCCTGGATACTATAAGCTCAAAGTTGGTAACATAACAACTAAAACTTTTCCAATTGGCAATGATGCTTACCTCGCCACGGCATGGCATACACTCAATTATTTCTTTGCTGAAAGGTGCGGCTACGATCAACCTGGCATTCATCAACTATGTCACCAGGATGCAGTAACCGTGCACCCGGATGGCAGGCAGATAAGTGTGAGCGGAGGCTGGCACGATGCCGCTGATGTTACGCAGGGAGTAGACAATACGGCCCGCGGCGGAATAGCGATGCTGGAATTGGCAAAGTCAATAAAAAATAAAAATGAACCATTGTATAATCGTTTACTCGAAGAAGCAAGATGGGGTCTTGATTGGACGATGCGAACAAGGTTTGGAGATGGTTACAGAGATGGAGGTCTCATCATGGGCATTTGGAGTGATAATATCATCGGCACCAAAGATGATATGCGGGGAAAAGCTTCAAACAGGCCGGCTGACAATTTTATTGCAGCTTCTTATTGTGCAATGGCAGTTCCTTTTTATAAGGACGATGCGGTGTTTGCTCATTGGTGCCGCAGGAGTGCAATAGAAGATTTCATGTTCGCAACTCAACGACTCGATTCTTTTGTAACCGACCATAATGAAGTGGATCTGAATGCACTTGCCGTAGTATCTGCCATGAATCTATACCGACTTACCAAGGAACCATCTTACTTAGAGTCGGCTGTAAAATATGCTCGTGTTGTAATGGACTGCCAGCAAATGCAAAGGCAAACAGAATGGTCAATACCACTGCATGGATTTTTTTATGAATCAAGAAAGAAAAAAAGAATACTCGCATATTTCCACAAGAGTAATGAACAACTGATGATAGAAGGATTGAGTATGTTGCTTACAGATGCACCAGCAAACGTGGATGCTGTTTTATGGAAAGCATCCTGCAAGGCTTATGCGGATTATTTGCATGACATTGCAAACGTGATGCGACCTTATGGAATCCTACCTTCTGCCGTATATGAACTGAACAATGCAGATTTCGAAGGCATTTATCACGAAGGCGATAAAGTCGGCATGCCTTCTATGGAAGAATACAATGCTCAGGTAAAAAATGGAATACACCTTGGTGGCAATTTTTATTTGCGACGTTATCCCGTAGCATACCAGTTCCGCGGATTTTATGATGTATTGATGGCGAAAGCAAAGGCTGCCTTTATTCTTTCAGATTTATTACAGGATAAATCATTAAAAGATATTGCCACAAGGCAACTTGAATATATCGTTGGCTACAATCCTTTTGCCATGAGCACTATTTACGGCGATGGCTACGACTATCCTCCCCTGTATGGCGCTTACGCCGGTGATGTAGTAGGTGCAGTTCCGGTGGGAATAGAAACGTTTGAAAACGATGATGAACCTTACATGCCGATGCAGGTGAATGCTACCTACAAAGAAATATGGACCCGTACAACAGGCGATGTAATTTGGATGCTGTCGAAGCTGTTTGAGCATTGAGTTGTACGATGCAAATCAGCTTGGTAATCATTACTAACGAAGTAGAATAGACGAAATTAAATGGTAATTAATGTCCTAAATTTCTCCTGTTATTTTCGCAAAGTGCTACCGTCTTCGCGATAAATACTTACTACCTTCGTCATCAGGTGCTTTAACCATCTATACATCGGATAGTTCCACAATTTTTCTCGAATCAACCACTTACAAAAAAATATTATCAGCCCGGCGAAGCGGCATGGTATATATTCAATAAATCAATAACTTTAAGAAAAAAAATTATGGATTTAAATATTAGAGTGGAAGGAGAAGATGCCATAAGCGATGCCGAACAGCTCAAAGATTTCCTGGAAACAAGAAATGCAGCGGGTTTAGACACCATTGAAATGGCGAGGGCTGAGCACGGAACAGGCGAACAAGGCCTCGGAAGATTTATTGGCAGCCTTATATTAAAGCTCACTGGTTCAGATGAAGTAATTAAAGGAGTTGTTTCGCTGCTTAACAAATGGGCCGAACAGCATGACAAAAGAATCTTTTTACCCAATGGAGTTATTATACCAGCAAATACGCTTACCGGAGAACAAATAATAGAATTGGTTGCCAAACTGAAAGCTTAGATTTAGATAGAATAAATATGAACCCCGAAAAAACAAAAGTGATCCTCGTAGGTAATTCGAGATTTCCCTTCTGGGGCGGGGAACAAAAAGATATTCTAAATATTGATCAGAATATTGAAAGGTTGAAGAACATCTTCATCCAATCCGACTATTGTGGAATCCCCGATGATCAAAAGCACCTTATTATAATAAAAGATAAAGCCGCGAGGGAAATTCTATTGCAGGTAAAACATGAAACAAAAAGTTCCAAAGAAAAAGGTGATTACGAAAGATTAATATTTTATTATAGCGGCCATGGAATCCCGGGCGAAGACAGTAAGTTATTTTTTGCCTCAAACGATACCGTAAGAAGCGACTATGAAATTACATCAGTTGACTCACAACTATTATTCTCTTATTTAAAAGGATTTGGTGCTAAACAATTAATTGTGATATTAGATTGTTGCTATGCTGCGCAGGCGGGCGGACTGGGTGATATGGATTCATTAATTGAGCATTGTCTTCCTGGCCAGGAAATAGAAACCGATGAAAATGAAACCGGCGCTTATTATCTATACGCCGCCGGAAAGGATAATGTGGCCAAGTTTAATCCAAAAGAACCTGAACAACCCACCTATTTTACCAAAGCCCTGTTAGCAACCGTTGAAAATGGAATAGAACCGGGAAAAGATGTTATCACAATGGGTGAACTATGCAAACTGGTTCGCAGCCAGATTGTATATTTCAACAATACACAGGCAATCGATATCCCTGACCCATGGCCGGTTTTGCAAGGTAATAACGTAGACGGCTTTCATTTTTGCAGAAACAGAAAATTCGAAAACCAGGAAGATAAAGATTGGGCTGAATTAAGGAAAGATATTCGCTATGAAAATATTAAAAATTTTTTAAAAAAATATCCTGAAACAAAGCGTAAGACTGAAATTGAATCTCTCAAAACCAGGTTGTATGAGGGTTTACGGGGGCTGGAAGAAATGAAAGAATCAAAGGTTAATATAAAATTGGCAGATGCTATCATGAAAGCGTATAGTGATATCCCTCTCATATACGACGATGCTTACGCGTGGAAGGACGCACTCATGGAGCGGACAGAAGCAGCTATGCGAAGAAAGAAACCCGAAAAGACTGCAACTGGTAACAACAGTAAAGCCGCAGATTCAGATTCAAGGCAGGAAGTGAAACCGCCGACCAGCACCTGGGGAGAATCTTCGTCAATGCCAAATGCCAGCAGCACGCCACGTGTAAGCAGTAGATCATAGGAAAATGTAAGCATATGAATGAAACGGAAAAAGATGTACAGGTTCAAATTGAGGAACAACTTAAGAAAATAAAAGAAGCTCCCTCCGACTCTCTAAACTATAACGAGCTCGGAAATCTCTATTATATTCAAAAGAAAATTATTGATGCCAAAGAAAGTTACCTCCAAGCAATTGAATTAAATCCAAATGTGGCGGTATATTATGAAAATCTTGGGTTGATGAATAAAGAATTGTTGAGCTGGCAGGAAGCAGCGGATGCATATGAAAAAGCCGTAGCACTTGATCCCACATCAAACCTGTATAATGATCTCGGCCTTTCGTATTATTCGATGAAAAACTATAGCGCCGCTATAAGAAACTATCTCGAAGCAATTGAATTAAGAAAAGATTCAGCAGTTCTCTACAACAATCTCGGGCTAGCTCATGAATCTGATGGAAAATTAGATAAGGCCGAAACAGCCTATCTGCAAGCTGTAAAACTGGAGCCGGAGAACTACAATTTCATAAATCAATTGGGCGTTTTTTATATCAACCAAAAGAAATACGCTATCGCTTTAGATTATTTGAAAGATGCTGTCCGCATGGGCCAGGGCGAAGCCGTACTGTATGAAAATCTCGCCCTTTGTTGCGAAAATTTGAGTAAATGGAAAGAATCAGAAGAGGCATATCTCAACGCAATTAAAGCAGATCCGGAAAATTCAATTTATCCCAATTATCTTGGCATTTGTTTTTACAGGCAAAAAAAATATGAGCAGGCCGAGGAGTACTATAATAAAGCAATAGCGATAAATCCGGATGTACCCGTATACTGGGAAAACCTGGGACTTGCTTACGAAGACGGACATAATTTAAAGGAAGCAAAAAAAGCATACGAAAAATTGTTGGAATTGGATGGCAATAATGCTGACTATTATTTCAGATTGGCTTCTGTGCTCGTGAATGAAAATAATCTTCCTGAAGCTGTTAAGGTAATAAGACAAGGGGGTTCTTACGAACCCAACAACCCGGAACTCTTACAGGTACTTGGTCAATATGAAGAAAAAATGGAATCGTATGATGATGCTTTAAAAACCTACCTGCACGCATTGGAAATTAAGCCAGGTGATGAATATTTCAATAACAGGGCAGGTATTTGTTATTATAAAAAAGGCGAGAACGAAAAGGCGATTGAATTTTACCAGAAGGCCATTTCCGCGAATCCCAAAGAAGCTATCTACTATGAAAATCTCGGGTTATGTTATGAGAAATTGAAACAGTGGAAAGAATCTATTGTTGCATTTGAAAAAGCTATCGCTCTGGAACCGACCCCAATTAAAAATAATTACAATTCATTAGGGATTGCTTATTATAACCTGGAAGAGAACCTCAACAAAGCAATTGAGTATTATAAAAAGGCAATTGAGTTGAGTCCGGAAGAAGCTGTTTTGTATGGCAATCTTGGGTTGGCATATGAAAAAGCCGGAAATAGTGAAGAGGCCGAAAAAGCCTACCTGAAAGCAATTGAGCTTGAGCCCGAAAACTATTTCTACCATAATAGCATCGGTGTATTCTATTATTTGCAGAATAAATTTGACCGTGCTATTGAACATTACCAGGAAGCTATTACATGTGAACCCAATAAGGAAGTTGTATATGAAAACCTGGGATTAGCGTATGAGAAATCAGGCATGCCTGATGCGGCTTTGAAAGCGTATACGGATTGGCTATTAATAGATCCGGATAGCGAAATATTAAACAATAAGGCAGGAGAGATTTCTTATAAAGAAGGAAATTATGAAGAGGCTATACGCTATATTGAAAAAGCCATAAAAGTTAATCCCGACAACGTGGTATATTATGATAACCTGAGCCTTGCCTGCCAGTCACTTCAAAATTATACGGAAGCACGAAAGGCTTTGGAGAAGGCGATAAAACTCAGTCCCGGCAGTGCAGAGCGCATGAATAAAATGGGACTGACTTACTTTTATGAAAAGGATTTTTCAAATGCAATTGAATATTATGAAAAGGCCATTGCACTTAATGATAAGAACGACGTTTATTACGATAACCTTGGACTGGCTTACGAAGAAATGAAAGACCAGATGAAGAACGCAAGGGCTTCATATGAAAGAGCTCTCGCTATTTCAACCCGGAAAGATTATTTTTTTAACCTGATCGGGCTAACTCATTATAACGAGAACCGCATACCCGATGCTATTATCAATTACAAAAAAGCAATTGACATAAACAATACAGAACCTGTTTATTGGTACAACATCGCATTGGCCTATCATTCCATAGCAAACATACCCGAAGCGGAAAAGGCAATAAATAAAGCATCGGAGCTTGATACTTCAAACACCTATGCAACCCGGCTGGCTTCTATCAGGGAAGAACTTGCCAAGGAGAAGACTGCAGTAAAGTAATACCCGGAATAGGTAATCATATCTGTTCGATAATTTGCGGATAGAATTATTGCGCATCAATCCATTGCATAACGCAGGTGCATAAACGCTATTTACAGGTTACAATTAATCAATTATTGATCTTCAATATTTGCCTGGCAATTATCAACTTTCATATCAGAAATATCCTTTATCCCTGTTTTTTCGATAACCTCTTCCATTTCCAAACGAACCCGGGTAATGCTGGATTTCATTGAACACGATATATAATTTGATTTTCCGTTTTCTGTATCTACTTCTACCTCCGTTTCTTTTTTTCCAATACCCACGCCGCCACGGTGAGCACTTATGATGTGTTTACCCGGCTTCACCGCAATTTTAAAATATCGTTTGTTGCTGAGTTTGCAAAGCTTTTGATCGTCCACATAAATAGCGAAGTTGGTGAGAGAGCCTGAAAATGAACCTCCACGATAAATATAGATATATGAAGAATCGCCATTGGAAAATGGTGTAATCCATGACTTTGTTGTTTTGGCCTGTGCTACAACAATAAAGGCAAAGGCTACCATTAGAGTTAAAAAGAATTTTTTCATTTTTATTTTAGTTTAGATTACTAAGGTAATTTTCATTATACCAAGTGCAAAATTTTACAATGGATTTATTTTTAATAAACTGCATCCACCTTTTATTTTTTTTAACTTTTATTAATAATTAATGGCATCATTATTTCATAAATAGTGAGCACATAATTTTCCTTACCTATTAAAATTATTTTAACCATGAAAAAACGACTTTCAATTCTATTTCCCGTTGGTGCTTTCCTGCTAATGATTATTGCTTTTAGTGCCTGCAAAAAAACAGTAAATAATAATACGCATGTACCAGCTGCCGGATTGATGGCCTTTAACCTTGCCCCCGATTCTACTTCAATTGGCTTTTCTGTTGGAGGAAATAAATTAACTACCACTCCATTAGGCTTTACCGAGTATACAGGGAAATACCTGGGAGTTTCTCCGGGAACTCAGGACATAAGTGCTTTCGATTTCTCGAGTGGAGCCCAACTGGCCACTGCAAGCCAGCTTTTTGCAGACAGTGCTTATTATTCTGCTTTTTTTGTAGGAACTATGGGTAACTACAAGAATATAATAGTAAAGGATAATTTCGACAGCCTTTCTTCTACAAGTGGACAGGCTTATGTACGTTATGTAAATGCCATCGCCGATTCATCATTGCAACCAAATGTTACTATCGCATCTAACGGCACGAACGTATTTGATACCACATCAACATTCTCCGCCGTTTCAGATTTTAAAGGAATCACACCCGGCAATATTACAATAAATGTAAATGCTGAAACAAGTGTTAATGCTAATCGTACCATATCGGTGGAACAAGGAAAGATATATACTATATTATTAGTTGGTTCGCCAACAGCAACCGACTCGACAAAAGCTGTTCAAATTAAGTTCATTCAAAATGGACAGGTAACTCCCTAATTTCGACCGGGAGTTAATAATAAACTTCGGAGTTGGTAGCGGCTTCGAAGTTTATATTTTATCCACTTACCTATTGAGTTCCCAACCTTTTTTCTATTTTCCTAAACTTAATCTATTAACACCTTCTTTGGTGATAACAACTGGCTTAATGAAGCCTTTTGAATCGAAATACATATTGTCAATACAAACGACTCTTGAATTGCCATCTGTTTCACCAAGTGGCCTGCGATGATATACAATATACCATTTATCGGTTCCCGGAATATGTATTACTGAATGATGACCTGCACCAGTTGCTATTGCAGGGTCCTGCTGCAGGATTTTTCCTATACGCTTAAACGGGCCAAAAGGAGAATCTCCTATTGCATAGGCGACACTGTAATCAGGGCCTGTCCAGCCGCCTTCAGACCACATAAAATAGTATTTCCCGTTTCGTTTAAACATAACAGAACCTTCTACGTATCCATCGGGTGTTATTTCTTTAAAAGTCGTTCTGTCATTCAAAGGAACAAAGCCCGTAAAATCACTATTTAGCTTCGCGATATTGCAATGCCTCCATCCTCCATAAATGAGATAGTAACTGCCATCGCTATCTTTAAAAACAAATTGGTCTATGGGTTGAGCTCCATTATGAAATTTATCGACCAGCGGCTTACCCAAATAATCTTTGTATGGACCTTCGGGCTTATTTGCTATAGCAACGCCAATTCCGCCAACCTGCTGATCATTTTGAATATCGTTAGCTCCAAAAAAGAAATAAAACTTTTTATTTTTTTCGACGATTGCGGGCGCCCACATGGCACGATGCGCCCATTTAATTTTTGAAGTGTCTGTTATGTCACTATGCCTGGTCCAGTTAACTAAGTCAGGCGATGAAAACGCATCGAAAAAAACCTGTTTGTCATATGGTGCCGAGTAGGTAGGATAGATCCAGTAGGTGTTATTAAATATTGCGGCTTCAGGGTCTGCATACCAACCGTTAAAAACAGGGTTGCCCGATTTTGTGGAAGCGGTTTTTGTTTGCGCAAATAAATTCCTATTTGCAAATAGAAATAAGCCGCAGCAAAGAAACAATTTATTCATATGACAATAATTGAAAAAGAAGCAAATCATTTTTGATATTGGCGAAATTATCGGGCAAATATATCTAATAATCAAAGGGATTTTGGCTTTGTAAAACCTATGTCTTAAAAAGTCAATAAACAATGTTATCCTGAAAAAAAATACTTGTAAAATTTTAAGAATTTTTCTTTAGGAGAAAGAGAACCAGATTACATACGAAATAAAAAATTTCACCCTTAATCAAATAATTTTTTTTAATCAATTGTTCCAATTAATATCTTCTTTTTTGTCTATTGCTTTTATAGATTATGATAAAAAGATCAGGCAAGATTGAATTTAACATGAAATATTTTTAGTTGTTAATCCAATAAAGCTCAACGAGATAGAAATTGTTTTTAGAAGCCGATGCCGGAATAAAAAAAACATGGCACGATTATGGAATTTAAGAGGGTGAAGATGAAAAAAATAATTTTTCATAACGTTTTTAACCTATCCTAAGACAGCTATAATTTAATATTAAAAAAACATTTCTTAAACAAAAAATCAAAATTATGAGCGCTACCAATTTTCCAACGGCAACTACAGAACCCCAGGAACCAAGGAAAAATTTTAAAAATCTTATTATAGGAATATTAGCCGTTGCACTAGTTGGAACGGGTATTGCCCTGGTTGTAAATAAGAATAAAAGTGGAGAGACGATCCAGCAGCAGCAAACACAAATTGCTACAGTAACGGATCAAAAAAGTGAAATACAAAAAAGCTTTGATGCATCTCTCGCACGCCTTGATTCTATGTCAACGTTGAATACAAGTTTACAAAGTAAACTTTCCGACGACAATAAAGAAATCTCTAAGAGAAAAGCAGAAATCCGCAGTATCTTAAATAAAAAGAATGCGACCGCTGCAGAATTATCAAGGGCAAAAACACTTATAGCCAGCCTCAATGATAAGATCACCGGAATGGAACAACAGATTGCCCAGTTAACCCAGGACAATCAGAATTTAACCCAGGACAAGGCAAACCTTACACAGGAAAAAGAAACACTTACGCAGAACCTTACGACTACAACGGCCACAAAAGATAGCCTGGCACAGAAAGTTGATGTTGCTTCTACGTTAAATGCTTCCAACATCGATATTACTCCTGTTGATGTAAGGCATAGCGGTAAAGAAAAGGTTACTACTAAAGCCAAGCGTGTAGACAAGCTCGTTATATCGTTCGATGTAAGCAATCGTATTGCGGCACCAGGTATGACGGATGTTTATGTTTGCATAATTGGGCCCGATGGTAAACCTGTTTCTGAACAAGCTTTAAATTCAGGCACTTTCACAACCCGTGAAGAAGGCGACAAAGCTTTCACTGCTAAACTACCGGTTGATATAGAAACTGCTAAAAAGAAGAGCGTTCAGTTTTCTTTTGCACCAGGAAATTTTCAGCAGGGTAATTACAAAATCGAAATATATCAAAATGGTTTCTTAATTGGTGAAGGAACACGCGAATTAAAGAAAGGCGGTTTGTTCAGCTAAATTGAACATACTACAAACTAGTTGACAAATCACTCTTAATATCCTTAAAGAAAAAAGCAGCCCTACCCGCGGCTGCTTTTTTTTTATAAGTTGAATACGCTCAATAATCCTCCAGGCTACTCAATAACAATCTCACCAGGTTTTGAAATAATTATTTCGTCTTATCCCTTATATGCTGTTCAAATCGCCATGGAGAATTCAAAAAAACTTTATTTCATTTTATTTTTTGAACCAAGCCATAGAAGGGAATTAATAATCAATTTATCCTGTATCTCATTATTGAACGTATAAGATAATGTTCTGTTAGAAGTATCAAATTTATGCTCGTAGTCAATATCGTTATGTCCCATATTAAAATAGATCATCTTGTAATTTGTGTTGGTCCATACAACGGGATAATAACCGCTATGCCATATTTCACTTGGCTTCGGCCCCGTTCCCAAGGGATAGCTGGATGAATCTATTGATAGCAAAATTTTTATTGACGGATTTTTTCGCAGATCATGTTCCCATCGGTACCATTCATTAGGAGAGGATTTAAATGTTGGCGGTAAATTTTTTGTGGCCGGGTGATTGGTATCTTCTACTTTCAGTATTGCAGACACAGGTCTCCATGTGTTGCTCACGTACTGACCAGCTCCTAAGAATGTTTCGTGATACCAATCCCAGTTTTGCGGAAACTCTGAAGGCGTTAATGCAAATGCTGCAAAGTGAAATCCCATCCAGCCACCTCCGTGGTCCATGTATTGCTGAAATGCTTCTCTTTGAGGTAAAGAATCAGGTCGCGTATCCAGAAAAATTACGACCTGGTATTTTGAAAGAAATTGCAAGTTCAAATTATTCCAGTTGTTAGTAGAGTCGTAAGTGAAATTATATTTAGCGGAAATTTCAGGAAACCATTTATTGGCTTCATGCACAAAACTTATATGTGCCTGGTCGTTTCTTGCGGTATAGAATGCAATTACTCTAAATGCAGGAGACTGGCGTTGTGCTATACTTACATTTGCGAAATAAAAGCACAGACTGCAAAATAGAAGAACCCGACGTGCGCTCTTATTTCTTTCATTGAAAGAAAATTGTATCATCTTAAATTTTATTAAATCGCATTAAGCTATAAAAATATCATAATTAGAATAAAAGACTTTAACGGATATTAGGGAAAACAAAACTTTCTTCTTTAAATTACAAACTTTTAAAAATCTATAAAACAAATCACCGCAATGATTCGACTTATTCCTTTCGTTTTATTATTAGCTTCAGGCACTTCGTTTTGCTATGCCCAAAAAGAAAAAGACAAAAATAATATTGCCGTTATAGCCTACTACGCAGGGAGAAGCAATACTATTGATAGTTTTGAAATTGAAAAACTTACTCATCTTATTTTCAGTTTCTGCCATTTAAAAGGAAATCGTTTGTCGGTAGATCATGCATGGGATAGCGCGACTATTAGGGATATGGTGGGTTTAAAAAGCCGAAATCCACAATTAAAAGTAATTCTATCACTCGGAGGTTGGGGAGGTTGCAAAACATGTTCCGATGTTTTCTCAACCAATAAAGGAAGAAAAGAATTTTCAAAATCCGCGAAGGAACTGTGCAATTATTTTGGCACTGATGGCATTGACCTTGATTGGGAATATCCAACTATATCTGGCTTTCCCGGGCATCCTTATGGTCCACAGGATAAATCGAACTTCACAGCGCTTATCATACAGCTCAGAAAAAAATTAGGAAAGAAAAAGGAAATCAGTTTTGCGGCAGGAGGGTTCACAAAGTATATCGATTCATCCGTTGAATGGAAAAAAATAATGCCGAAAATAAATCGTGTAAACCTGATGAGCTACGATTTAACATCAGGATTTAGCAAGGTTTCCGGCCACCATACAGCTCTTTATTCTACAGCTGACCAGGTCGAATCGGTTGATAATGGAGTAACAAGGTTAATTGCGGCGGGCGTTCCTCCGGGAAAAATTGCGATTGGTGCCGCTTTCTACGCAAGGTTATTCGAAGTGACGGATACTAGCAACCACGGGTTATACCGCCCCGCTCATTTTTATCATGGCCTGCCCTATCGCCGGTTTGCTGATACCATAAACGCCAATAACGGATTTACTCAATACTGGGATACTTTAGCAGAAGCCCCTTATGCATTCAATGCTGAGCGGAAATTACTAGCGACTTATGACAATAAGGAATCGATAAAACTTAAGACGGAATATGTTATTAAGAAAAAATTAAACGGAGTTATGTTTTGGCAATTAGGAGAAGACACTTTCACTAACGGTCTTTTAAATGTTATAGACGAAGTAAAGAAGGAAGAGGATAATTAGAAAAATTTTCTTCGGCATAAACATCAATTTTACTAAGTTTGGCAATGTATAAACTCAATAAAATCTTATTGAATTATTTATTGTTCTTCATCTGCTTTTTAAGATGTTCCGCACTCGTAAGCCAATCCCGCGATGATACCACTTATTCATTTTCAATGGAACAGGATGTTAGAATAACAATTAACGCACCCGTAAACTTCAATGCAAATAAAACGATTATCATTCTCTATGGTTTACCAAACGGAAACACCACAGAGCAAACCATGGGTAAAAAATTAATTGAGGGTGATGATTGGAGATACGATATTCAGCACATACTTGCGCAAACAAAATTTGTAAGAAACAAACTGCTTAATACAAACATTGTGGTAGCTTATCTTGAAAATTCTTTTGAAAGCTGGCCACTGTGGAAAAGCAAGCATCCTGATCATGCTTTAATTGCAAAAAGAATCGTTGACACACTATATACTTTAGTGCCATCAAAACAAAAAACAATGTACCTGAGCAGCCACAGTGGTGGCGGTCGTTTACTATTCAGTTATTTTGATGCAGTTTCAGCTATTCCTTCTTATATAGATCGGATTGTTTTTCTCGACAGCGATTATGGGTACGATTCATCTTATCTCTCCAAATTAACATCGTGGATTCAAAAAGATAAGAGTCATTATCTTATTGTTTTCGCGTACAATGATAGTGTAGCCTTATACCAGGGCAAAACTTTTGTTTCGGCTACAGGCGGCACCTGGTATAGAAGTCACCTGATGCTGGCGCAACTCTCTTCCTCTTTTACATTTAAAAAAACTGAAGATGACAGTCTTATTGTTTTTAGATCAAAAGACAATCGCATCCAGTTTTACTTCAAAACCAATCCTGATAAAAAAATCTATCACACAACTCAGGTTGAATTAAATGGTTTTATCCATTCTATTTTATCCGGCACCAAATACGATTCGAAGGGTTATCGATACTTCGGAAAAAGAGCCTATGGCGATTTTATCGAATAAATTATTTTATCATAAGTTTGTTAATACATACACTCACCTTGAAAAAATAAGCATATCAATCTATAGCTATCATTTCACAAACATTAAAATGCTATGAACCATAATGGTAAGTTTTTCTCCATAACTTTTTTTCTCTTCTTAATATTCATTTCTACCGGTCTCATCACACATGCTCAAATAAATATCTATCACAAAGGATGGATTGATTTTAATAAGAATGGCAAAATGGATGTGTTTGAAGATCCTTCTCAGCCTGTTGAAAAAAGAGTTACCGATTTGTTATCACAAATGAACGTAGACGAAAAGACTTGCCAGATGGCAACCTTATACGGCTACAGGAGAGTTTTAAAAGATAGCCTGCCGACACCCGAATGGAAAAACGAAATCTGGAAAGATGGCATTGCTAATATTGATGAACAATTGAATGGCGTTGTGAACGGGCCCGCAAGATATTATTCGAGTAACCTGACTTATCCATATAGCAATCATGCTGCTGCCATCAACCAAATACAAAAATGGTTTATTGAAGAAACGCGTTTAGGCATTCCCGTTGATTTCACTAATGAAGGAGTTCATGGGCTCAATCACGACCGGGCGACTCCATTGCCGGCGCCTATTAGCATCGGCAGTACCTGGAACAGGGACCTGGTTTTGCAGGCTGGTAAAATTGAAGGCCAGGAAGCCAAAGCGTTAGGCTATACAAATATTTATGCGCCTATCCTGGATGTATCGCGTGATCCACGCTGGGGAAGAGTTGTAGAAACCTATAGCGAAGATCCCTACCTAATTTCCGAGTTAGGAATACAAATGGTAAATGGAATTCAAAGTGAAGGTGTGGCATCTACGGTAAAACATTTTGCCGTGTATAGCGTACCCAAAGGAGGCCGCGATGGCAACGCAAGAACGGATCCGCATGTTGCCCCAAGAGAATTACAGGAAATGTTTTTATATCCTTTTAGAAAAGTTATCGAACAAGCGCATCCGTTAGGCGTAATGGCAAGCTATAATGATTGGGACGGTGTGCCCATTATAGCAAGCTATTATTTTCTAACAGAACTGTTGCGTGAAGTTTTTGGATTTACCGGCTATGTAGTAAGTGACAGCGAAGCCGTGGAATATGTATTCTCCAAACATCATGTAGCAGAAAATTATAAAGATGCAGTAAAGCAGGTGGTGGAAGCAGGATTGAATGTGCGAACAAATTTTACCCAGCCCAAAACATTTATTTTACCGTTGAGAGAATTAATTAAAGACGGAAGCATTAGCATGCAAACCATTGATAGCCGCGTTGCAGATGTTTTAAGAGTTAAGTTTAAACTCGGCCTATTTGATAATCCTTACGTGAAAGATGTTAAGGCTGCTGATAAAATTGTGGGAACTGACAAACATGAAGATTTTGTGATGGAAATGGAACGCCAGTCTTTAGTACTTTTAAAAAATTCAAACAACACCTTACCGCTTGAGAAAAATAAATTGAGAAAAATTTTTATTACCGGCCCGCTTGCCGCCGAAACCAACTATGCAATTAGTCGCTATGGACCTAATCATATTCCTGTTACATCTGTGCTTGAGGGTATAAAAAATTATCTTCCAAAAAATATCCAGGTTAATTATTTAAAAGGATGTGAAGTAGTGGATAGCACCTGGCCCGAAAGTGAAATTATTCATACACCACTAACATCGCAGGAACAACAATCTATAACGGACGCCGTAAACGAAGCAAAACAAAATGATGTGATTATTGCCGTACTGGGTGAAGATGTGGCACGTGTTGGTGAAGGGCTATCCCGCTCAGGACTTGATTTACCCGGCCGACAGGAGCAATTACTTGAAGCATTACAAACTACCGGCAAACCTGTGGTTTTGGTCTTAATAAATGGCCAGCCATTAACCATCAATTGGGCAAATCGTTATATACCAGCCATCCTCGAAGCATGGTTCCCTAATCAGTATGGAGGAAAAGCAATTGCAGAGACCTTATTTGGTGATTATAACCCAGGTGGCAAATTGTCTGTTACCTTTCCGAAAACAGTAGGACAAATTGAATATAACTTTCCTTTCAAACCAGGCTCGCAGGCTGACCAGGGCAGAAAAGAATTTAGTTATGGTAATACACGGGTCAATGGCTCGCTTTATCCTTTTGGGTACGGCCTTAGCTATACAACATTCAATTATAGCAACCTTGTTGTTACGCCGGATGTGCAAAAACAACAAGGCGATATACAAGTAAGCGTTGATGTTAGTAACACGGGAACGAGGAAAGGTGATGACGTTGTACAACTGTATGTAAAAGACAAAGTGGCCAGCGTTACAACTTACGATTCGCAGTTGAGAGGTTTTGAAAGAGTTCCATTAAACCCAGGTGAAACAAAAACGATCCACTTCACCCTTCATCCGGAAGATCTGCAAATCCTGGACCGGAACATGAACTGGACGGTTGAACCTGGTGAGTTTGAAGTAAGAATCGGCGCTTCCTGCGAAGACATAAAACTTAAAAAGGATTTTACAATAACAGCAGCAGACTAATTAAGCACTAAGGTGCGGTCTTATTAGTAATCCCTTTTCTACACAACGCAAATCATTGGGATCAAAATATTTATTGACCCAATTACTTTCTTCGCTTCCGTGCAAATAAAAAGTATTTGAAGGTGTACCTGCAGCAGGCATCACCGAAGGTTGTGTTCCTTTAATGGCTAATGCATTACGCCATTCAAAATGATCAACAAGGCGCATAGCTTCAATTGCAAAAACGGTTACCGCATTTCTATTACGAATCTCCAGCAGGTTATCTCCGTTCGACTGCTCTGGACCAAACGCCAGATTACTGCTGCCGCAATAAACGACCGGGTTTGCTCCTTTAAAATCTACCACTACAAATTTGTGATGTACACTTATGCCAGGTATTTTAGATTCTTCCTCGAAAGGTTCCGGTAAAATATATTCGCCGGGTTTACCTGCGACTAACACACCTCTTTTGCTGTTAGGCTTATAAAGCATTACTCCGTTTTGCTTATCTGCAATTACATCTGTAATTCCATAGGTAAAAACATTTTCTGCCTTAACCTGTGTATGTAAAGCATCGAGAATGCTGCTGGCGCTTCTGTCGTTCATCACTGCAAATAATACATCGCTTCGTGCATTTAATATTCGCTGGCTAATCAGATCAAAAAAAGCGGTAGCTACGTCTTTACTATGAGGCGAAAAGCGTATAGCCATATCCGGTATACCGCTTATATTTTCAAATTCAAATGCGGTAGCTTCTGCTGGTCCTGTTTTAAATGCTTTCATTTTTAGCACTGTATCGTCATCATTTGTCCCGAAACTTGCATTAAAGACATCGTCGTAAGCCTGCGCCACCTTCATGTTCTGGAAGATAATAACATGATTGGCATTTATATAAAGTCCGTTAGTTGAAAAATTGGCAGAACCGGTTAGAACCTTTACAGGCTTGCCATCGTACTTTTGAATGAATATTTTTGAATGACTGATAGATAGATATTTGCCCCTTGCCAATGCGGCTTTGTCAAGAGCTTCCTGTTTAAAGAGTGCATCAAATTTTGTCTCAAAATCATTGTCGCCGGAATGACTGGCAGAACTATCAAGGATAATTCTCACTCTTCCTTCCTTTGCCAGTTGAATTAACTGGCTGCAAATATCCGGCTCGTCCAAATCGTAGGCAAAGACATCTAAACTCATTCTTTTATTTTTGACCGTTTCATCCAATAGATCAAACACGGCCACACGAGCCTGCCATCCAAGCCATT
This sequence comes from uncultured Chitinophagaceae bacterium, assembly GCA_963792025.1. GTDB lineage: Bacteria > Bacteroidota > Bacteroidia > Chitinophagales > Chitinophagaceae > Ginsengibacter. The sequence goes on from CAWBUS010000005.1 coordinate 259,958, forward strand.
TATATTGATCTTCAAAAGTATACTGCCCGAAAGCAGGATTTGCGATTTGACTCGTGCTGAAAATTAGGTCAGTGCTATTGGGCCTTATTTTATTATTCAATCCAAAATGTCGTGAATAAGCCTGCGACTCAATAAAACCCCTGGTGAAGTTTATCTGTGTTTTCCCTGATTTATATGGACTAACATCGATGATGATGCTCACGGTAAGTTCTTTATTAAGCGCCTGCAACTTATCATCTATAAGATAGCGAGGTGTTATATCATATTTATAATCACCATAAATGTATTCATGAACCTGGCTGTCTGTGCCAGGCACGTGCACCCAGCTAAATCTCTGAAGCGGCGCATAATTCATTTTGTAAATATTAATTTTTGCAGGATCCAATTTACTGGCAGCAATTACATGCGGGGAATAGGAAATTCGGTTATAGAGATAATAGGCCCGTGCGTTTTCGCCCGGCGGCGTAACTTTAATACTGAACCCTGTGAAATTCTCAATAAATGTTTTGTCCACGTCAAAACATAAAAATGTCATAGCATCACCTTTATAAGCTCTCACGCTTGTTCCGTTGTTTTTAGCAAATTTTTCCATTTGCATTATATTTAATAAGATCAATATCTTGTTTCTAATAGCAACAAGTAATTCTAAAATCCCGTAAAAAAATATTATGAATTACCCGGGTATTTTTTTAGATCAGATGCAACGGCAGAATAAAATCATGATGTGAAAACAAATGTTGTGAATAAATCTGATATTATCAATACATAAAAAAAGTATTTTAGACTTTACCTTTAGATGAATTTGTAATATTTATTTTCAAATTTTGATAACGATAGTTAGGAATAACGTTGCCTCTAACAAAATAAAATTCTTACCCTTTGTAAAATGTAATCTCCTGCCTTATAAAATATTTTTTAGGATTTATTTTCTTACACTTCAAAAATTTATATGGCACTTCAATTAAACGATTCCGGCACGTTAGTAAAAATTGGCAGAAGTTCCTGCAAAAGCAAGGGTTCTTCACGGCAACTCCCGATGACGATTTTGGGCTAATTACAAGGGATGCAACTAAAGCGTTTCAAAAATTTTATGGCATTCAGCAAACAGGCGTTGCCGGTAGCCTCACTTTTGGTAAAGCTTATTCATTGGGATTTAACCCGGATAATGACCCTCCCCAACCTCATATAAACACCGATCAGAAAATGATGCAACGGATTAAGGATAACCTTGGCACCACAATTAAAAACGCAATGGCAAACAGCGAATACGCAGAAGACTTGCTTGCGGGAATATGCGCACGCGAAACAGGGTTTTTATTTACACGATATGCCAACCAATCGTTGCCTTTTGACCAGATCTGCAGTTTAATGAAGGGAGATTATGGAAAGCGCCCGGCAGATGCAGCAAAGCAATATCATGGATTCGGCTTCTGGCAAATTGATATCGCATCTTTTCCAACATTCATAAGTTCGGGAAGTTGGGTTGATCCTGGCGCAACGGTTCAAATGGCCGTTACCATATTAATTGGAAAAGCAAAATACCTTGCGCAAAAAGGATGGCAAGCAAAACTTAGCGGCACTGCGTGGGAAAGAGCGGTTACAGCCGCTTATAACTGCGGCGAAGGCAATGTGAACAAAGCACTCGCCGCGAATCTCGATGTAGATTCCTATACTTTTGCCAAAGACTATTCAAAAGAAGTTTTTAGATATCGTGGTATTTATCAAAACTTATAAGTCGTATCAATATTTTTTTAGAAAGTAAGATTGGCTAAGGCATGTTCACTCATAACCTGGCAACTTTTAACGAAATTTATTTAATTATTTTTTAACCCTATCTTCGCGCAACCAAATTTTTTCATAAACCTAATGAAGGTTTTAATAAAAAGAGCCAATATTGTTTCACCCTCCTCTCCTTTTCATGGAACATTGCAGGATATTTTAATTGAAAATGGAATTATTACTGATATTGGAAATGAGCTAAAGAGCAGCGCTGACAAGACAATCGAGAAAGATGGCCTCCATGTTTCGTCCGGGTGGGTGGATTGCTTTGCAAACTTTTGCGATCCAGGCCAGGAATTTAAAGAGACACTTGAAACTGGCGCTAGTGCTGCCGCAGCCGGGGGGTTCACCCAGGTAATGCTTGTGCCTAACACCAGCCCTGTTGTATATAATAAGAGCCAGGTTGAATATCTTATTCAGAAAAGTAAAGGATTACCCGTACAAATTTTTCCAATAGGATCAGTTACGAAAAATGCAGAAGGCAAGGAATTAAGTGAAATGTATGATATGCACAACACTGGTGCTGTCGCGTTTTCCGATGGTACTAACCCGGTTCAATCATCCGGTATTTTGCAAAAAGCGTTAGAATACATTCTTGCTATCGATGCCACCATTATTCAATTACCTGATGACAAAAGTATTGGCTCATCAGGGTTAATGAATGAAGGCGCTATTTCCACACGCCTTGGATTAGCCGGTAAACCCTCTATTTCAGAGGAATTGATGATTGCAAGGGATATTGAACTGGCAAGATATACCAATTCGAAGATTCATTTTACGGGAATATCGACGGCAAAATCTCTTGAACTGGTTGCGGCTGCAAAAAAGGGAAATCTTCGGGTAACCTGTTCCGTTACCCCGTATCATTTGTTCTTTTACGAAGACGACCTGGTTACCTATGATACTAATTTAAAGGTTAATCCTCCTTTGCGAACAAAAAAAGACAGGGACGCTTTGAGAGATGGCATCAAAACAGGAACGGTAGATTTTATTGCATCGCACCATCAGCCGCAGGATTGGGATAATAAAGTTTGCGAATTTGAATATGCGAAAAATGGCATGGAAGGGTTGGAAAGTGTTTTCGGCGTAGCCGGTGCGTGCGGTATTTCAATGGAACAGTTTGTAAAAATGCAAACGGAAAATATAAGAGCCATTTTTAAAATTGAAGAAACTTTAATAGACACAGGGAAGAAAGCTAACGTAACTTTATTTAACCCCGGTGAAGAATATGTATTTGAAGAAATGGATATTGTTTCAAAATCGAAAAACAATTCGTTTATTGGTAAGAAGCTTAAGGGAAGAGTGATCGGAATTATTAATGGTGAGAAACTATTTTTTAAATAAAAAATTTTACAATGGAAAAGAAAAAACTCTCCAGCCTAAGCGGAGGTCTTTTGATATTTCTTCTTATGGTTATTTTTACCCTCATAGTAAATATGGGCGGCTTCCAGGCAAATACTAAAATAGGTTGGATCTCCTGGGCGATGATCGTGGTTGGAATTGCTATGGTAGTTGTTAAACATGGTAAGGATATGGATAACAACGTCACCTTTGGAAATCTTTTTGCCTATGGCTTTAAAACTATAGCCATAACCACCATTTTTTTCATTGCGTTTTCAGTGCTTTTTTACATGGTATTTCCAGAATACAAACAACAATTGTTAGACATTGCCAGGGAAAATGCAATGCAAAAAGCGACACCGGAAACGAAAGACCAGGTTGAGAAAGGAATGGAAATGTTTCAAAGATTTTTTTGGGTGGGAATTATTGCAGGCATCCTGATATCGTACGCAATTCTAGGTGCGATTGGTTCCGTTATCGGTGCAGCGATAGCAAAAAAAGAGCCGGAGCGTTTCACGGATGGCAAAAATTAAAATAGGGAAATAATGGATATCTCAGTGGTAGTTCCTCTTATTGATGAAGCTGAATCCCTGCCCGAACTGGAGGCGTGGATAAAGCGTGTGATGAATGATAACAATTACTCTTACGAAATCATATTTGTTGATGATGGAAGTTCAGATAATTCCTGGGATATTATTCAACAGCTAAAGAAAGAAAATCCTTTTGTGCAGGGAATAAAATTTCAACGTAATTATGGCAAAAGCGCCGCGCTGAATGAAGGTTTTAAAAATGCCAACGGTAATGTAGTGATAACAATGGATGCCGACTTGCAGGACAGCCCCGATGAAATTCCCGAATTAAGAAGAATGGTTTTGGAAGATGGATATGATATAGTAAGCGGATGGAAGAAAAAAAGATACGACAACACTTTGTCAAAAAATATTCCTTCCAAAATTTACAATGCAGCCGCGAGAAAAGCGAGTGGAATTTACCTTCATGATTTTAATTGCGGGCTTAAGGCGTATAAAAATAAAGTAGTAAAAAGTATTGAAGTGTATGGTGAAATGCATCGCTATATTCCCCTGCTTGCAAAATGGTCGGGGTTCAAAAAATTTGGAGAAAAAGTTGTTGAACATCGCCCGCGCAAATATGGTGTTACAAAATTTGGGTGGAATCGATTCATAAACGGATTTTTAGATTTGGCCTCTATCATGTTCGTTGGAAAATTTAGAAAAAATCCGATGCATTTTTTTGGTTCATGGGGCAGCTTATTCTTTTTAAGTGGCTTTATTATTTTTCTTTACCTAATGATATCCAAATTCTTTTTTGATCAAACTGGTATGACCCAAAGGCCTTTATTTTTTGTTGCAATTCTCTTTATGATAATTGGGTCACAGCTTTTCCTCGCAGGTTTTTTGGGCGAACTAGTCTCAAGAAATGGCGCAGAACGAAATCATTATTTAATAGAGGATAGAATTAACTAGGCAAATATTCTTTTGCCTTATTTTGTTATCAAAATTCCCTTTTTATATTGTCAGAAGCAAATGCAAAATCTGTAGTTATAATCGGCCCCGCTCATCCGTTGAGAGGAGGCCTTGCCTCTTATGACGAACGACTCGCAAAAGCGTTTATGGATAAAGGTTATGGCACCACGATCTACACATTTTCTTACCAATACCCTTCTTTCTTGTTTCCCGGTACTACACAATATTCAACTGAACCGGCCCCTGAAAATATTTCCATTAAAATAAAAATCAATTCAGTTAATCCGCTCAACTGGATTTCTGTAGGGAATGAATTAAAAAAATTAAAGCCTGATTTTATTGTGGTAAGATACTGGCTTCCTTTTATGGGACCGTGTCTCGGTACCATTTTGAGGAGAGTAAAAAAAAATCACTACACAAAAGTTATTTGTATTGCCGACAATATTTTTCCACATGAAAAGCGTCCGGGCGATAAGCTGTTCACAAAATATTTTTTAAAACCCGTTGATGGGTTTATTACGATGAGCGAAAAAGTCCTGCAGGATTTGCACCAATTTGCAAAAGGGAAACCAGCCCAATTTGTTCCGCACCCGTTGTATGATAATTTCGGTGATAAAATCAGTAAAGAAGAAGCGAGGAAAAAACTCGATATTGATACAGGCAAAAGGGTGATTTTATTTTTTGGATTTATCAGAAAGTATAAGGGACTTGATATTTTATTGCACGCAATGAAATTAATAAAACAAATTCCTTCTGTGCAAAACATTAAACTATTAATAGCAGGTGAGTTTTATGAAGATGCTACTAACTACAGCGCATTATTAAATGATAATGCAATTAAAAACAATCTTATTATTCATACTGAATTTATACCGGACAGTATGGTTAAATATTATCTATGCGCTGCAGATTGCGTGGTGCAGCCGTATAGGAATGCTACCCAGAGCGGCGTTACGCCCCTCGCTTATCATTTTGAAATACCAATGATTGTTACGAATGTCGGCGGTCTTCCTTCTTTGGTGCCGGATAAAAAAGTGGGATTGGTTGCTGAACCAAATGCCGAAAGCATCGCAGAAAAAGTTAAAGAATATTTTGAGTTGGGAGAAGAATTTTTTTTACCTCACCTTCGTGAAGAAAAGAAAAAATATAGCTGGGACAATATCGTGAAAGCTATAACTGAAATTCTTCAGTAACTAGATTATGTTATGAAAGAGTTTCGATTTTTTTGTGAAAATTTAGAATTAAAAATGATTTACAGAAGTAAAGCTCCTTTGCGTATAGGCCTTGCCGGTGGTGGTACAGACGTAAGCCCCTACAGTGATCAATTTGGCGGCGCCATATTGAATGCAACGGTCTCTCTTTTTGCTTATGCTAACATAGAACCACTCGATGAAAATATTATTATAGTTGAGGCGCTTGACCGGAAAGAAGAACAACGCTTTTCATTTGCGACCTCTTTACCAATTGATGGAACACTAGATTTATTAAAAGGTGTTTACAACCGCATTCAAAAAGATTTTGGAATGCCCCCTTCGGGTTTTCGTCTATCCACTTTTGTTGATGCGCCTGCGGGCTCCGGTCTTGGCACTTCATCTACATTGGTAGTTGCCATTATTGGAGCTTTTGTTGAAATGCTGAAACTTCCGTTAGGAGATTACGACATCGCCCATCTGGCTTACCAGATTGAAAGAGAAGATTTACAATTGGCTGGCGGAAAACAGGATCAATATGCTGCTATGTTTGGCGGTGTAAACTTTATGGAATTTTATGAAGGGGATAAAGTAATCGTAAATCCATTACGCATTAAGTCGCAATATTTGCATGAGCTTGAAAATAATTTGGTTTTATACTTTACGGCTAACAGCCGCGAAAGCGCTGCCATCATTAAGGAGCAGGTAAAAAATGTAAATAGCAAAAATGAAAAAAGCATTGAAGCCATGCACCAGTTGAAAGAACAAGCCCGCATGATGAAAGAGGCATTGTTAAAAGGGAAGCTGAACGAATTTGGCGAAATACTTGATTTTGGATTTCAGCAGAAACGAAAGATGGCAAATAATATCAGCAATAGCCGGATTGAAGAAATATATGAAGCAGCGAAAAAAGCAGGCGCAACTGGCGGCAAAATAAGCGGCGCAGGCGGCGGTGGCTTTATGATATTTTATTGCCCGGGAAATACCCATCATGCCGTGATAGAAGAATTAAATAAATTTGGCGGCGAAGTAAAGAATTATACATTCACGAAATTTGGCTTAACAACCTGGTGCGCTTAAACAAATATTAAAATGGAGAAAATAAAAAATATTATTCAATCATCGATTAACGTAAAACAGTTAATCCTTGCGTGATGATAGATTGCTGCAGACGGTAATGGATTCTGTAAACGTTATCGTAAATGCATTTGAAAAAGGGAATAAAGTTTTGTTCTGCGGAAATGGTGGAAGTGCCTCAGATGCACAACATCTTGCTGCCGAATTTAGCGGACAGATTTTATACTGACCGAGATGCCTTGCCGGCAGAAGCTTGCATTGCAATACTTCTTACATAACTGCAGTGGCAAATGATTATAGCTATGATGTTATTTATTCACGTCTCACTAAAAGGTATTGGCAATGAAGGCGATGTACTTGTTGGATTAAGTACTTCCGGAAATAGCAAAAACATAGTGAACGCTTTTGAAGTAGCCAAAGAAAAGAAGATGATCACTATTGCATTTACAGGTTCTACAGGCGGCAAACTAAAAAAAGATTCAGACTATTTAATAAATATTCCTTCGGATGACACACCAAGAATCCAGGAAAGTCATATAACGCTCGGGCACATCATTTGCCAACTTGTCGAAGAAATTTATTTTGCAGATACCAATGATTAAGCAGGCTATTATTTTAGCAGGGGGACTTGGCACAAGACTTCGTTCCGTTGTTTCTGACGTTCCTAAATGCATGGCGCCCGTTGCAGGGAAACCTTTCCTGCACTACGTTATAGCTCATCTCCAAAATAATGGCATTCAAAGTTTTATTTTTTCAGTTGGCTACAAAAGTGAAAGTATCATAAGTTTTATTAAGAATAATTACGCAGGCACCGACTTTCAATTTTCGATTGAAGAAGAACCTTTAGGTACGGGTGGCGCCGTAAAATTAGCCTTACAAAAAACCGGCGAAAAAAATGTACTGGTATGTAATGGCGACACTTTATTTAAAATCAACATTAGTGAGTTGGATAATTTCCATTTACAACACAATTCAGATTGTACGTTGTGTTTAAAACCAATGAAGAATTTTGACAGGTATGGTGTTGTTGAACTTAGATGAGACTAATTTAATAGTTTCATTTAAAGAAAAACAATTTTATGAGAAGGGCTTAATTAACGGTGGCGTGTATGCGCTAAATACTGAAAAATTTTTAAACAATAATCTTCCTGAAAAATTTTCTTTCGAAAAAGATTATTTGGAAAAATTTGTTAGCGAAAGAAAAATGTATGGCCTTATTCAGGATGAATATTTTATTGACATTGGTATTCCGGAAGATTATGAAAAAGCGCAGGAAGAATTGAAACCAGTAGCCTCACCCCAACCCCCCTCAACAAGCTCAGGATGTCAAAGGAGAGGGAACTAATTAAAGAATTATGCAAACGATCGATTTAAAAAATATCGATAAAACATGGACTTTATTTCTTGATCGCGATGGAGTAATTAATGATGAAAAGCATGAAGATTATATTCATAAATGGGAAGAGTTTAAATTTTATGATGGAGTAAAAGAAGCACTGAAAATTTTTTCGGAAAAATTTGGGAAAATATTTATCGTAACTAACCAACGTGGCGTTGCAAAAGGTCTTACCAAACTGGAGGACCTTGAATTGATTCATAAAAATATGGTGCGGGAATTTGAAAATGCCGGTGGACGAATTGATAAAATATATTATTCTAGTTGATTTTGAGACTGAAAGCCCCAACAGGAAACCCAATCCCGGTATGGGGTTGCAGGCACAGAAGGATTTCCCCGAAATTAATTTTTCCAAAAGTATCATGATTGGAAATACTTTAAGCGATATGAAATTTGGCAGAAATCTAAATGTGGGCATTAATATTTTTTTACCGACTACAAGAAAAGAAGTTGCATTAACACATCCCGATATTGACCTGGTATTTAACGATCTTATATCTGTTGCAAGGGCATTATAGCTTAGTTAAATTTTGCCGCTTAACAATATAATCCGGCAAATTCTGTTTCCTTTGTTTAAACTTTTTTGATGAATAAATTGAGTTTTTTTGTTTTTGCTTTTTTATTAACCAGCAGTGCCTGTTTTGCACAAATCAACAGCTCAGAAAGAAGCCAGCTACATAAAAAAGAGGATTCTCTTAAATCCTTTGCCCTGCAAATAATCCAGGGAAGAACGGCCGCAGAAAGATTTACTGCCGATAGCCAGTTTACTAAAATGTTTGTACGTGCTTTAAAAATTAAAAATTCATTCTATTACCCTTTCGATTCTTTAATCACAATTTCAAAGCTGGTGCCTGCGGATAGTTCCTTTAAAATATTTACCTGGCAAATGGTGATAAATGATAATTTGACAAGGCAACATGGCGCTATTCAAATGAAAACTGAGGATGGTTCTTTAAAACTATTTCCACTCATTGATAAATCGGATGTGACGTTGAATGAAGACGACACCATTGGAAATAATTTCGGATGGATGGGTGCAGTCTATTATAAGGTAATTGAAAAACATGCCTTCGGCAAAAATTATTACACCTTGCTGGGTTATATTGAAAATACGATCAGCAGTAATAAAAAAGTTATTGAAATTCTTACGTTCAATGATGGCCAACCTATATTTGGTGGCTCTTGCTTCAGCTTCCAGGACAACAGTGTTATAAAAAAATCCCGGGCAAGGTATATAATGGAATATAAGAAAAATGCGAGCCCACGTTTAACCTACGACCCTGACCAGGACATGATAATTTATGAGCATTTAATTTCAGAATCAGGCGAACCACAGAAGAAATATACTTACATTCCTGATGGCGACTATGAAGGGCTTACGTGGAGAGATGGCAAATGGGTTCATATTCAAAAAGTGTTTACTCAAAAAACTCCGGAAGGGCAGGAACCCTTACCACAGCCTGTTTTAGATGCACAGGGAAATATAGATGAATCGAAATTAAGTAGCAGGAGACCTGAAAATACTGAAGAAGCTACGGATAGCCTTCCGCCTTCAACAGCACCAAAAAAATTAGAAAAAGATCGGTAAGAAACTCAGGCGTCGATTAAGAAAGTTCCGAGGTCAACAATTTCTCCTTCTTTCATTTTGAATTCTTCAATGTCCCTGAGATCGAGGTTTTTCATGACCCTGCTTTTAAAAATTTCCTTTTTATTTTTATAGACTACAAAATAAAAATCGGGCTTCTCATCCAATTTGGCGAAGCCTTTAAAATGTTGTTCCGTTATAATAAATGTTGCACGTCCATCTGCATCAGGCGAGCTTTCACCTAAAAAATCATCATTAAAAACATCTTTATCAAAAAGCCGGACCGAATAGTCATTACTAGTAATTGGTTCATCATTTCCTTTAGCAATTAAAAGGACTCTCACCTCAATATTCATTTCATCATTCAGTGACAATCGTGACATAGCATTTAATTTTAGTTTACAAATATTTTATTCATCCAATTTAAGAACGGCCAAAAATGCTTCTTGCGGAACTTCTACATTACCTATTTGTTTCATTCTTTTCTTACCTTCCTTTTGTTTCTCCAACAGTTTTCTTTTTCGGCTAATATCACCCCCATAACACTTTGCTGTCACATCCTTGCGCATGGCACTGATATTTTCACGGGCAACAATCTTTGCACCGATGGCAGCCTGTATCGCAATTTGAAATTGTTGACGGGGCACCAGTTCTTTTAATTTTTCGCAAAGTTTTCTGCCAAAATCCTGCGAACGTATGCGATGTATTAACGAACTCAATGCATCAACTTTTTCGCCATTTAATAAAATATCCATCTTTACAATATCGCTTTCGCGATAACCGATAGGATGGTAGTCAAACGAAGCATATCCCCTCGTAACACTTTTAAGCCTGTCGTAAAAATCAAAAACAATCTCTGTAAGCGGCATCTCAAAAGTAAGCTCAACACGGGTTGGCGTTAAATAACCCTGGTTGATAAGAAGTCCCCGCTTGCCAATACAAAGTGTCATAATGTTTCCAATATACTCCGGCTTGGTAATAATCTGCGCTTTTATAAACGGTTCTTCAATTTTTTCAATCCGGCTGGGGTCAGGCATCTGTGTCGGGTTATTTACGATAATTTTATCGCCTTTGGTTGTATAGGCAATAAAACTTACGTTGGGAACAGTTGTAATAACCGTTTGATTATACTCCCTTTCAAGCCGCTCTTGAATAATTTCCATGTGCAGCATCCCCAGGAAACCGCATCTGAACCCAAACCCCAACGCTTGCGAAGTTTCCAGCTCAAAAGTAAGTGAGGCATCATTCAATTGCAACTTTTCCATGCAATCTCTTAACTCCTCAAATTCATCAGTGTTAACGGGGAAAATTCCTGCAAACACCATTGGTTTAACTTCTTCAAAGCCTTTAATGGATTCTTTGCATGGATTAGTTGTTGTAGTAATCGTATCGCCCACTTTAACTTCCTTCGCATTCTTGATACCCGTAATTATGTACCCTACATCGCCTGCCCTTACTTCCTGCCTGGGTGATAAGCCGATCTTTAAAATACCCACTTCATCGGCCCCATATTCCTTGCCTGTGTTTGAAAATTTAATTTTGTCACCTTTTTTAAGTATACCGTTAAAAACCCGGTAATAAACAATAATTCCGCGGAAACTATTGAAAACACTGTCGAATATCAACGCCTGTAGCGGAGCATCATAATCTCCTTTAGGTGCAGGAATGCGATTGATGATGGCCGTTAGTATTTCTTCGATGCCAATACCCGTTTTAGCGCTGGCATGCAAAATATCTTCATGTTTGCACCCGGTCAATTCTATTATCTGGTCTTCTACTTCGGGAATCATTGCCCCATCCATGTCAATTTTATTAATAACGGGAATTATCTCAAGGTCATTATCAATTGCCAGGTATAAATTAGAAATCGTTTGGGCCTGTATCCCTTGCGTGGCATCTACCAACAACAAAGCTCCTTCGCAAGCAGCCAATGCCCTGCTTACTTCATAGCTAAAGTCAACATGGCCGGGAGTGTCAATGAGATTCAGCACATACTCAGTTCCCCCGAATGGATAGTTTATTTGAATGGCATGGCTTTTTATCGTAATTCCTTTCTCCCTTTCCAGGTCCATATCGTCTAAAACCTGCGCCTGCATTTCACGGGCGGTGATGGTATGGGTAAACTCCAGCAAGCGGTCCGCCAGTGTACTTTTCCCGTGGTCAATATGTGCAATAATGCAAAAATTTCTTATGTTCTTCATTTTATGGAAAGATAATTTAAAAACGCTGCAAATGTAATGAAACGGCATTATGAATGGGCATGATAAATGGTTTCCGTCAGTTGTTTGGAGCAAATGAAATAACAAATATTATTAAAATTTTAATCTCCAGGGGATCACAGCGGGTTCTGGCTAAAATATTGAGTTTGAATAGAATTCAAGGTCGAATAGGGAGCCAACATATTTTTTGAGGCATCTCACTTTTTAAACTAATTTCAATAATTATCAATCACTAATTACTAATTGGGCAGGTTTATGAACGATAATCTAAAAAAGTATATTACACATGGATATAGAAATGTCGAGGGGTTTTTTTCATACCTCGCACTAAAAACTATTGCAAAACTATCGGAAATCCAAAGTCAGAATAAAATTACTGGTGCTGTTTGCGAAATTGGGGTTCATCACGGACGATCATTTATTTTACTTCATTTGCTTACCAATGGGAATGAAAAGTCCGTTGCGTATGATCTATTCGAGATGCAAGAACAAAATGTTGATAACATCCGGTGAGGGTGACAAAGGAAAATTACTATTCAATCTGAATAAACATAAATGTGATTTATCCAGAATTAATGTCATTCTCAAGAATTCTATGTCTCTTGCGCCCGAACAAGTATTAAATGATGCTAATGGTACAATAAAAATTTTCTCAATCGATGGTGGGCACACATCCGAAATAGTTTATCACTATTTAGAAATAGGCGAAAAAACAATTTCTAATGGCGGAATAATAATTGTCGACGATGTTTTCGAGGATCAGTGGCCCGGAGTATCGGAAGGAACGTGTAAATATTTATTAGGCAACAACTCAAAACTAATTCCGGTGGCAGTGTTTGATAATAAAGTGGCTTTCACAAATATGCAGAATATGAAAGAAATATATCAAGCAGGGTTAAGAACACTGGCACCAGAATTCATATTTAAGGAATCGAAATATTTTGGCACCGAAATATTGGTACTTTGGAACTCGTCTAACCGCATAATTGATACAATGCGTAAAACGAAATTATGGCAACTAACTAAGGATAATAAATTGGGCAACTCTATCCGTAAGATTATTAAGTCACAGTAAGTCCGGCCTTTTAATTAATGCAAAAGCAACCGGCAACCTGTTGGCCTTTCAAGAAGATAAGACTTGGGAAAGCCACCAATTATGCAGAAAATAATAACTCCATCTTTTAGTTTGTGTCGTTGTCGGTTAATTTCAATACATATCTTAATAGCAGCATATTCATTAAAATTCCAACGACGGTAAGAATTAATAGCATTATATATAGATCGTTCAAAAGCACTCCCACAATTACTGCCAGGGCCCGGAATATTAGTAACAGGAAGTTCCAGTTAAGCTCAAATTTTAATTTTTGCTTAATATCCAGCATGAACCCCACTGGCCCAATTAGAATTTGAAAAAAAAACCATAGTGCTATATACTGTGCCATTTTACCTGCCGCCAACCATTTTACGCCAAACACAAAACCAAAAATTGACTGTCCAAAAAACAAAAAAAGGATAGCTGGAATGATTCCGAGCAGGAACCCGAACCAAACAATCTTCTTAGAGTAAATTCTTAAAGCACGATTATCAAGGAGGCTGGCTTGTTGCAGATAAATTTGAGAAATGGCAGTGGAATACATCCCGCCAGGAATACTTAAGACTCTTGAAGCCAATGTATAATAACCTGCATTGAAATCACCGAAAAAATATTTAATAAAAATTACGATGCTGTTATTTGAAATACTGTTAACCAGGGAAGATAGTACACCATATTTTGGGAATTGATTATAACGGCGAATATACTTTAACACTATGGATCTTTTAATCAATTTTATATTGAGATGCTTAAAATAAAAAACCAAATACAACGTGCTTATCACTTGCCCTAAAACGAAGCCCAGTATCAATCCAAAATGCCATTTAAAAAAAAATATAAAAATTAATGATAGTATCGGCGTGGAAGCAGCCTGGACGATTCTGGAGACATTTAGTTTTTTGTACTCTTTTTTCCGGTTAAACCAGGCACTCAGCGCTTGTCCTACACCGTAAGTTATCAAAACCAATGCTGTTAAAACATACAATGAATTATAAAATCCAAAGGCGATGAAAAGTATGCTAATCAATAAAATGATGGTTGAAAAATAGAATGATATCAAGAACACGGAATGAACTATTTCCAGTGCATCTTGATCTTCTTTCGGAAAAAAGATCGCTACATCCAGTTTTAATGTATTGATTTCCGTAAGTATTAAAATCGTAGCTGTGAAAACGCCAAGCGATGCATAATCTACAGGCAGGTAAAATCTTGGCAGTATTATTGAAAATATAAAATTTAATGCCTTGACTAAAACCAGGCCTGAAAACAATTTCAGGAATCCGCGGTAAAAAGAGGGGATGGTATTTTTCTCATTACTCATTGGTCTAAATTACAATCTTAATCGGAGAGGCATATTTTTGAAGAAATAAATGAGGATTTTTATGGGTGGGTCTATTGTTTAACATTGGTTCTGCATTATTAAAATTGCTTTTTTACCTGTTAGAACTTAATTTTCAATAATAGGATTTTTATACTATTTAAAAACACTTTACGCAAAATATTATGGCGAGAATTCCTAAAATAAATTCAAGGGCAAAACCAGAAATTAATACCGGCTTTGGTATTAATGCAAACAACTATGGAGGTAGGTTCATCAATAAGAACGGCAGGGCTAATATTGAAAAAAAAGGGATTAGCTTCCTGGAAAAGATAAGCTGGTATCATACGATGCTGCTGTTGCCACGATGGAAATTTCTTTTAATCATTGTTCTTTTTTATGTCTGTATTAATTTAATTTTTGCAACAATCTATTTCCTCGTTGGCGTACAAAGCCTTGGTGAAATTCCTTCACCATCTACGCTCACTAATTTTGCAGAGTCATTTTTTTTCAGCACGCAAACTTTTACAACCGTTGGGTATGGACGCATTAGCCCCATCGGATTTTTATCCAGTTCTATAGCTGCGTTTGAAGCGCTTTTAGGGCTATTAAGTTTTGCGTTGGCGACAGGTTTGTTATATGGAAGATTTTCAAAACCGGTGGCATATTTGCGTTTTAGCCACAACGCATTAATAGCACCTTACAAAGAAACGAATGCTTTAATGTTCAGGCTTGTTCCATTTAAAAATACTAACCTGGTCGACGCGGTTGTAAATGTTACCCTGGGAATGACGCTGGAAGAAAACGGCGTGAAGGTTAACAGGTTCTACCAGCTTGACCTTGAATTCAGCACAGTAAATGCGCTGACGCTAAGCTGGACCGTTGTACACCCCATTAATGAAAAAAGTCCGCTCTATAATTTTACTAAAAACGACTTTGAAAATATGACCGGAGAAGTAGTAGTATCTGTGAGAGCTTTTGACGATATGTTTTCAAATATTGTTGTTGCAAGAACATCTTATGTATTTGGCGAAATATATTATGGAGGAAAGTTTGAACCAATGTTTGAACGGGATAATTCAGGAGAAAAAACAGTAATATATATTGACAAACTAAATTCATTTAAACCTGCCGATTTAAACTCGGCAGCAGCAGGAGAGGAAATTCCTATTGATGAAATTGTGATATAAAAAAAGCATCCCCCTTAAAGGAATGCTTAAATCATAGACTTTAAAATAATCCTTATTTAGATTTTGCTTTTTTTGTAGTGACAGTTTTTGTCGTAGTTGTCTTATTAGCTTTATACCTCATGTCAGCTGTGCCATCCTTTTTAACAGGACCAGCAGGTTTTTCTTTCACCGCTACCTTATTTTCCTTATACCTCATATCGGCAGTGCCATCTTTTTTTAATTTTGTTTTTGAAGTGGTTGCAGTGGTGGTCGTTGTTTCCTTTGCCTTTACGGTTGTTGTTTTCTTTGCATCAGGTTTTGTTTGTGCATTTACAGTGGTAAATCCAAGTGTTGCAACAAAACAAAACAAAGCAATCATGATTTTTTTCATAAATAATTTTTTAGTTTGAAATACAAATTAATAAATTGGTTACAAGTTTAAACACAAACTATTGTTATTAAAACCAAGATTTAATAATTTGACAATCCCGTGATGCGTGCTACTTTAAACTCTTGATAATCGCTGTAAAGTCTTCCACTATCAAAGATGCTCCTCCCACGAGTCCTCCATCAACATCCGGCTTTTCAAAAATCTCTTTTGCGTTATTAGCTTTTACACTTCCACCATATAATATTGAAATACTTTCCGCAACAGTGTCACCGTATTTTTCCTTAAAAATTCCGCGGATGTGCGCCTGCATGTCTTGGGCCTGTTGAGAAGAGGCTGTTTTTCCCGTTCCTATTGCCCAGATTGGTTCGTAGGCCACCACAAAATTTTGCAATTGTGTTTCATTAAGATGAAAAAGGCCTTCTTTTATTTGGATTTCAACATACAAATTTTGTGTTTCAGCTTCCCTTATTTGCAAAGGTTCACCGCAACAAAAGATGGGTTTAAGATTATTGCCCAAACAGATATCGACTTTTTGAGCCAGCATTTTGTTATCCTCACCAAAAATTTCGCGTCGTTCGCTATGGCCGATAATTACATAGTCAACTCCTATCGATTGCAGCATTACTGCACTTGTTTCCCCGGTAAAGGCGCCCGAAGGTTTCGTATAACAGTTTTGCGCAGCAATCTTAAATCCGGGTAAGTTTTGCAGTTTTTCCTTCGCCATCATAAGGTAGGGAAATGGAACTGCTAAAACTACCTCACGGTCGCGGGTAATCGAAAAATTTTCTTCTATAAGTCCGTCTATTAATTCATTTGCCTGCTGAATAGTACAATTCATTTTCCAGTTAGCTGCTGCAATTTGTTTTCTCATCGTTTATGTTTTGTTTGATAAATTTTTTTAAGTGATTCCATCTCTTCTTTTGTAATCTCGAGCCCTTTCATTTTTTTCCAGTTATTAACATCTGAAATGGCTTTTTCAAAAATGTAATTTTCATTGCCCCATGTAAAGTCATCAATAAATTTTGACGAAAAGACATTTCCAAAAACATTACAACTTACACCCACAACAGTGCCGGTATTAAATGAAGTGTTAATGGCACAACGGCTGTAGTCGCCCATCAGCAAGCCGCATTTATATCCTGCCGCCACAAAATCATTCTTCTTTTTACTCCACATTTTTACAATACCACCTGTATTTTTAAGGTTTGAGTTACTGGTGCCAGCTCCCAGGTTACACCACGAACCTATTACAGAATCTCCCAAATATCCATCATGCGCCTTGTTGCTATAGCTCATTAATATTGCATTCTTAATTTCCCCCGAGGCCAGGCTGTACGGACCAATCGTTGTTCCTCCGTATATTTTAGCGCCCATTTTTAGCCGGCTTCCTTCGCCCAAAGAAAACGGACCACGTACAAGACAACCTTCAAATATTTCCGCATTCTTTCCAATGTATATCGGGCCATCGGTTGCATTCAAAATCGAAAAGCTTACTTTGGCTCCGTCTTCAACAAAGATATTTTCAGGATGCATTAAATGATTGGTTGCCAAAATATCTGCAGATTTTCGGCCTTTTGTTATCAATTCAAAATCCTGTTGTATTGCCCAGGCGTTGTATTCAAATATCTGCCAGGGATATTCTAACATTTTGCAATCTTCAATTAAGGGAAAAGTATTTTTTTCTTTTTGAAAGTTATTTAAAAAATTTGCCGAAGGAATAACATTGGCAGGTATTTTATTAAATAAGGAAACATCAGCATCGCGGGAAATTTCTGAACTAATAAAAATTGAACCTGGAAAAATCAACTGCCATTTTTCAAAGATGGTGAGGATGCCAATTCGTATATGCGCCATCGATTTTACTGCGCCAAAAGGATAAAGACTTTCGTTGAAGGGAACATCATCCAGCAAAATATTCATTCGCTAATCTACTTATTAATGAAGAGAGGAGAAAATAAAAATCCCCCGATAGAGGGGGATAAAAAATCAAAACTAAATTATTATTTATCTCTTTTTTCGTAGCGTCTTTTGAACTTGTCAATGCGTCCGGCAGTGTCTACCAACACATTTTTACCAGTATAAAAAGGATGCGACGTGTTTGAAATTTCGAGTTTAACCACAGGGTATTCTTTGCCATCTTCCCAGGTAACTGTTTCTTTTGAAGATGCTGTCGAACGACTTAAAAACATGTGCCCATTACTCATATCCTTAAAAACTACAAACTTGTAACTTGTTGGATGAATATCTTTTTTCATATTATTTTGTTTTAACATGGCTGCCTCTGACCGAGTCTCCATGTGTTTTTTGAGTTTGCAAAGCTAATGAAATAAAAAATATCTGCAAAACTAATAATCAGCTAATTTTTCATATTCACATATTGGAAGGCCAGCCCCAGATTCCACGATTTTGATGCCTGGATAACTGCCTGCAAATCGTCTATTTTTTTTGCCGTAATTCTAATAATATCGTCCATTATGGCCGCCTGCACCTTATACCCGGAATCTTTGATAAGCTTTACAATCTTTTTAGCATCTTCCTGCTTAATACCATTCCTTACGGGGATTTCCTTTTTAACTACTTTGCCGCTTTGAAAAGGCTCTTTACTTAAATCGTAAATTTCGGCAGCCAAACCTTGCTTCATACTCTTGCTGATGAGCACATCTATTATCTGGCCGATTTTCATATCGCTCTCTCCTTCCAGGTTAAGCACAAAGTCCTTTTTATTTAGATTGATAACAACATGGTTACCCTTAAAATCAAAACGATTTTTGATTTCTTTTTCAACAGTGTTTACAGCATTATCAAGCGTCTGCAAATCCACTTTACTTACAAGATCGAACGAAGGCATAACGACAATTTTTTGGATGATATTTCCACAAAGATAAAAAACGGCAAGGATAAAGCCGGATTGTTATATCGCAGATTCATTGCACTACGTGAATAACAAAATTCATAACTTCAAAATCAGAAATATGTTTAACTAAAAATATTTACCGAATCAACTTTAAAAATGAACAGAATTGACCGTTTATTTGGGATACTAACTTTGTTACAATCAAAAAAATATGTGACAGCTGAAAAAATTGCAGAGAAGTTTCGGATTAGTGTTAGAACAGTTTACAGGGATATTAAAGCGCTCGGTGAACAAGGAATACCGGTAAGTTTTGAGCAACCCAAAGGATACTTTATTGTACAAGGCTACTTTCTGCCGCCAGTTGCTTTTAACTCCGAAGAAGCCAATGCACTTTTATTGATGGAATTCATTGTATACGGTTTTGCCGATAAGTCGATTCAAACACATTATACCAGCGCTTTGAATAAGGTTAAAGCCGTTCTTCGCAATTCGCAGAAAGAAAAATTGGAATTTCTCAACAATAATATCAAGCTGCAAATACCGCCATGTTTTGTAAATAATTATGAATATTTATCTGTTATTCAAAATACAATCACCTCAAAGACTATTATTGAATTTGAATATAAGAATACTAAAAACGAAATCAGCAAAAGGCAGGGAGAACCTATCGGCCTCATATTTTATGCGTTAAACTGGCACATGATTGCATGGTGCAACATGAGAAAAGATTACCGGGATTTTAGGGTATCAAGAATTTTGCGCATAAAGAATACTGAGATCCCTTTCAGTAAAATTGATCATATACAAGTAAGCGAATACATGAAGCTTTTGCCTGTAAACTATTGATCATTTTTTTTTAGATTAAAAAACACACTGCCATAGGGTTGTCACTACCCGGTGTTTTCTTTGCTTAAATAAAAATTATAAATCATGACACTAATTAAATTTTTTCTTAAGCAACTTGATGATGAATCCAAGACGAGCCGTAAAATACTTTCAATTGTGCCTGATGATAAGTATGACTGGAAACCTCATCCAAAAAGCATGAGTGTAAGGAGCCTCGCAACACATATTGCCGAATTACCTTCATGGATTACCATGATATTAAAAACCAGCGAACTTGATTTTGCCACCAGTCCTTATACGCCTCACGTAATAAATAACACAGGAGAATTGATGAAATACTTTGAAGAAAAACTTGCGGATGGAAGAACTCATCTTGAAGAAGCAAAAGAAGAGCAATTAGATGAAAGCTGGACGTTACGTAACGGAAAAGAAATTTACGACACGTCCCCTAAAAGTGAAGTGATAAGAATGACCATGAGCCAGATCATTCACCACAGGGCGCAGTTGGGAGTTTTTCTCCGTCTATTGAATGTTCCCATACCCGGCAGTTATGGGCCAAGCGCAGATGACATGAGTTTTTGATTTCATATTTTGACAAAAATAAGATTTGATTATCGAGTCTTCTTTTTTGTTTTAGTTCGATTGTCAACCATTAACTCTGTTGTGTAATTTTTTCCGATAAAGAAACTCTTGGCTTCCTGCGTCGCTTCCATATATGCCCTTTGTGATGAACCGGAATTTCATCGCCCAAAATTTTGCCCCAGGGTTTTAATTCACCTACTCTGTCAAAAATAATTTTGAGTACTGCGATAAATGGGATAGATAAAAACATACCAGATAAACCCCAAACGGCGCCGCCCAGCAAAACAATTACGATTGATACAAGCGCATTAATTTTTACTTTGGAAGAAACGATACGTGGAACTAAAATATTATTGTCGATAAATTGAATTACCATGTAGGCTATTAATATTGCTACTTGTGTAGTGTATCCGTCTTTGGTAATAGTCGCAATAATTATTGGAAGCGCTATAGCGATAATGCCTCCAATGTAGGGCAACACATTTAAGATGGCTCCTATTACACCTAGTAATATCGCATACTGCACACCGAGTATTAAAAGTGCAGCGGAATTTAATGCGGCTACAATGATCGCTTCCAGCAGGAGGCCGATCATGTAGCTTTGTATGGCATTTTTTGTTTGATCTAAAACGATACCCACTTGTTTGGAATGTTTTTCAGCAAAAATTTCATACAGAAAATTAAGAATAAGCGTCTTGTAAAATAATATTAGGAAAATATAAACCGGCAATAAAACTATTACACTTAAGGTACCCAAAACGGTTCCCAGCGTTTGAGCCACTAAAGGTTTAAGATCGTTGCCTGCCTCCGAAAGCAATTTCTTTTGCTTACTCAACGAAAGAGAATAATGATCCCTGAGCCAAAACTGAAATTGACCAAAAAGTTCAGAAAACTTTTGTTTCAATTCGGGAAGATTTGTAGAAAACTTTGCCATTTGCGACGATACAAAAATCATAAGGCCTGCAACAAACAGGATAGCAACTAACAGCGAGATAATTATAGCAATTACTTTGGGAATGTTTTTCTTTTGAAGTTTGTTCACGATGGGATTCAATAGAATTGCAATCATCAACGCAAACGCCAACGGGATCAATATGCCTTTAAGCACCCAAAGCATGTAAACAAAGAGTACAACACCAAAAAGTGTAACTGTTGATCTTAAATAAAAGGGGTATTTTTTTTCCATGGAATAATTTAGGGCAATCTTGCCTGATGTTAGCAAATAGTCGGCCGGGATTCCACGGGTTTTCCACCTGGCAGATAATTTTGAATGTAAAAAAATTCAAAAAGACTGCAACCCTTTGCACGCAAATACGTATAACAAAATAGATTTGGGAAATATGCGATCAATTGACAGATTTGAATTTCGAATAAAACGTCATTTAATATTAATTTTAAGAGAACTGTTTTCTAAGACAAACTTTCAACCCTTGAACTAAATTTTGGAGAGGACAATTACAATTATTAACGGTTGCAGGGCAAATGACCATAAATATCAAAAGATACTTTATGAACAACAACATGCGTTTGCTTTGAAAATCGTTTTCAGGTATATCTATAATTATGAAGAAGCGTTGGAAGTTACCAATGATGGATTTGTAAAATTTTTCTCCCGCATCGACAAATTCAAATGTGAAAACGAGGAGGATATTGACAAGATATTAGCCGGATGGATAAAGAGAATTATGATTAACACATCTATTGATCTCTTACGAAAAAAGATGTTGCTGCCGGAGATTGGAGGTATCCCGGATTCAGTGTGGGATATTAAAGATAGAAGCACATCAGCCGATCAAATGACGATTTATAAGGACCTGATATTATTTGTAAAAAAACTTCCTCCCGCATATAGAATCGTTTTCAACATGCAGGTTATTGACGGGTACACGCATATTGAAATTGCGGACACGTTGGGGATTCCGGTTAACACGTCAAAATCAAACTTGTTAAGAGCAAAAGCATTAATGAAAAAATACTTAAACGAAAAAGAAGAATTAACTGAATGCAGCATTTAGAAGACGATATGGATGAATTATTTCAAAAAGCAGCGGAAAACTATCCCCTGAAGAATGGAAAAGGTGACTGGAAAAGTGTTGCGAAAAAACTTGCCACAGCCGATGATTCCAAAGATGTTGTTGTTCCTTTGAAAACAAAAAAAAATAAGAAAGGAATTGCAATTATTTTATTTCTTTTCATGTTGTTAGCGGGGTCATTAATCATTTACATCTTTAGCCAGCAAGCATCCAGAAATAATTTTGCGAAGAACTCAACACAGGAAATTGATAACACCACTTTGAATACAAAGTCGGATAATAGTGATCCAGTTAAACCCGAAAATGAAAAAGTGCCCGATGCTAATCCTTCAGAGAGAATCCTCCAAAACAAAAAAGATAAACAACGATTTACAGACAGCACTTCAACAAAAATTACAGCAGCAACAACTAATGCTTCTGTTAATTCTATCGATGACGTTCAACATTCAACAGAAATTAAATCGAAGAATAAAAATTTAATTAAGTCAAGCAGTAATGATCTCTTTTCCGACGAAAAGTCAACGCAGAAACTGAATAATAAAAGCGTTGAAAATTTAAAGAATGATAATGAAGAAAATATTAGCGACATTAAAAAAGCTGACGATTTGAAAAAATCAATCAATGCAAATAATACTTCCGTGGCTTCAAAAACCAGTAATAAAAAAACTATTACAATTCAAAAAAAGAAAGGTCTTTATGTTGGTGTTATTACCGGCCTTGATTTTAGTAAGGTTGAATCGACTTCATTTGATAACTCAGGCTTTGATGCGGGTTTACTGTTAGGTTTTAGAATTAACCGGGCCCTGTCTTTTGAAACAGGGATTGCCTGGAACAATAAAAATTATTTGAGTAACGGTAAGAGTTTTAACACGAATGGCGTTCGCTCCACGATGCCATCGGGAATGGTAATTAACAACCTTGAAAGTAAGAGTTCTTTAATAGAAATACCCTTAAAGGCTAAGTTTGATTTTATTCGAAAGAGGAACTTTGCTGTTTTCCTAACAGGAGGAGTATCGGCCTATATAATGACGAAAGAAAAGAACCAGTACAATGTTACCATGAATGGCACCGCAGAAAAAGTTTCAGGCGTTTATAAGAAGAATAATTATGGTTTACCTGCAGTTACCGGTTTTAGTTTGGGATACGAATATAATTTTTACAAATCACTTAATATAAGAATTGAACCATTTCTAAAAATTCCCTTGCAAGGTATGGGGGTTGGTAAACTACCAGTTACCAGCGCTGGTTTGCAAATTGGCATCACAGGTCGTTTAAAGTAAAAGCATCATTGCATTAGTTAAAAAAAATTCTTTTAAAGGATACGGGCAGAGGTATGTGTAAAAATTGAGGGTAGCATTATATGGAATAATCACAATAATTTTTATTCACTCAAAACAAAAAAAATGAAAAAGTTTAATTTTTTGAAAACATCAATGGCAATAGCCATTGCATTTACAATCGGATCCTGTAATAAAAAAGCAGAAACTAATCTTTCGCAGCCAACAAACGCCACATCAGCAACCGAAGCGATGATGTCGGAAAACGGCGCCAATCCTGATGAAGTAGCCATAACTGAAAATTCAGCTGCTATTAATTCTGAATTAAATAGTTCTACACAAGCAGATAAAAACGGAAGCCATTTCCTTTATACAGAAAGTAATAATTCCGGTAGCAACGAAATATTAGTTTATAAAATAAAAAGTAACGGAACCCTCGAATGGAAAGGCTCCGAAGTTTCAGGTGGGGCAGGAACAGGAAAAGGACTGGGTTCACAAGGCGCATTGGTGGTAGACAAAAATCACAATTGGCTATATGCTGTAAATGCCGGGAGTAATTCTGTTTCATCATTTAAAATTAATAACGATGGCAGCCTTACCGTTGCCCATACTGCCAACTCTGGTGGCACCGGGCCAAACAGCGTTAGCGTGTATGGTAACCAGTTATTTGTGTTAAATCATGGAAGTGATAATATTCATGGCTTCAAAATTGGCGCTGGTGGCAGTCTAACAGATATTGCGGGATCAACACAGGCTTTAAGTGCAGCGTCTGTTGATGCACCGCAGATATCTTTTACTCCTAATGGTAACTGGTTAGTTGTAACTGAAAAAGCAACCAACGTTATCAGTAGTTTTAGAGTTAAAAATAACGGTTCAGTAAGCCCCGGCGTCTTTACTCCATCAGTTGGTCAAACTCCGTTTGGTTTTGATTTTTCAAGAGATCGCTATATGATCGTCTCTAATGCTGTTGGAGGAACAGCCGGCGCTGGTTCATCTACATCTTACACTATAGGTGCTAACGGTAAACCAATAGACGTAAATGGAGCCATACCCGATTACCAGACGGCACCATGTTGGTTTGCCACCACAAAATATGGCAGGTTCGCATACACAACCAATACTGGAACCAATAATATTTCATCTTATTATGTTGCACCATGGGGTGGCTTATATTTGGTGGAAAGTGAGGCTGCTAAAACCGATGCAGGCCCGCTCGATATTGTAGTTGCCGCAAATAACTATTATGTATATGAGTTAAATTCAAAAGCTAATACAATCGGCGCTTATCATAGAAAATTTTTCGGAGGGCTTGAATTAATCAGCAGCACACCGGGCATTCCGGCACCCGCTACCGGGCTTGCCACGTTTTAATACCACAGAATATGCGCATGCAATGACCATAAATTAAAAGGAGATTGACATCATCAATCTCCTTTTAATTTATGTAATTTATTAGTCTTTGTTAGTTCGCCTCAACCCGACCGCCACAAATAAATCTTTTTGAATAATAACTATCGTCGAGGCTGCTTATGGTAACTCCCTGGCTCGCCGATGCATGAACAAAGTAATTGTTATCAAGATAAAGGCCAACGTGAGACACGCCTCCATGAGTATTGAAGAAAACAAGATCACCTTCCTGCAGATTATCTCTTTTTATATGTTCTGTAGCCTTATATTGTTGACGGGCAGTACGTGGTACCGCAAAGCCATAAACGGCCAGCAATAAACTGCTTGTTAAAGCGCTGCAATCTATTCCATCTTTTGTAGTGCCACCCATACGATAATGGGTACCGAACCAATCATCAATAAAGCCAAATAACGATAGATTTTTTAAGGATTCAACTTCTACATCAAGCATCATCGCATATTTAAACTGCAACCCGGTTAGTTTCTCAATTAAAGAACTCGACTCGTCGGAAGCCTTTGCATCATTATTTTTAACGACCACAGGAGCTTCATCAACCTTTATGCTTTTGCTGCCGCCACTTTCGGTAGTTTGCAAAATACCTTCGGGCGTAAACGAAATACCATCAATAAATTTCGGAGAAGAATACTCATCGGAAGCGGCACCCTGCACGGTATTAACGCTGGTTTGTGCAGTGGCAGGTAAAAATGCCGATGCAAATACGGCAGCGATAAACAAAGTTTTCAGCTTATTCATTGGCTTGGGTTATTGGGGGTTCATTAACAAAAAAACAAGTAAGACACAATTCGGGATTATCTTAATTCCTAAGTTATCAGATGTCCACAAATTGTGTAAAACAAATTTCATTCCAAACGAAATTTTTTATTATTTATTTCTCAAGCTGAACGAAGATAGGGTTCTAACTATAAAAACACAAAAAAAATTCTACGGATGGCTCGCTCAGCTTTTCTAAAAACACCAATAGATCGTTATACTGTGGGTAAATTGCAAAAAGACTCCGGCCTCTTTGTACGATATTTGCCCCTAAGATTTTTTGTTGAATTATGAAGTTTTCTCACCTACATGTACACACGCAGTTTTCTTTGCTGGACGGCGCCGCATCCATAAAAGCATTGTATAATAAAGCTATTGCAGATGGAATGCCGGCGCTGGCTATTTCTGATCATGGAAATATGTTTGGCGTATTTGAATTTGTAAAACATGCGCACACATTAAAGAATGAAGATGGCTCCTTGAAAGTAAAGCCGATTGTAGGTTGCGAATTTTATATAACTGAACACAGGCTTCAAAAACAGTTTACCAAAGAACAGCGCGACCCAAGACACCACCAGATCTTGCTGGCCAAAAATAATATTGGCTACAAAAACCTTGTGAAACTTACGTCCCTTGGGTATGTAGAAGGGATGTATTCAAAATATCCAAGGATTGATAAAGAGCTTATTCACAAATATCACGAAGGGTTAATAGCAACAACCTGCTGCCTTGGTGCTTTGGTACCACAACTTATATTAAAGAAGGGAGAAGCGGAAGCCGAAAATGAATTCAAGTGGTGGTTGAATATTTTTCAAAAAGACTATTATGTAGAGCTTCAACGACACGGGATTCCGGAGCAGGAAAAAGTGAATAAGGTTCTGTTAAAATTTGCCAAGAAATATAATGTCAATGTTATTGCAAGTAACGATTCTCATTATGTAGATGAAAAGGATTTTAATGCACACGATATTTTGTTGTGCATCAATACAGGCGAAAAGCAGGCCACGCCTGCTATTAGAGAATTTACCGATGATGATGTAAGTATTAAGAACAAACGTTTCGCCTTCCCTAATAATCAATTCTACCTTAAGAATACATCCGAAATGCTCACTGCATTTGAAGATCTTCCCCATGCATTAGATAATACCAACGAAATAATAGATAAAATAGAAGTACTCGATCTCAAACGAGACATCCTGCTACCTCATTTTACTGTTCCTAAAGAATTTGCCACACAGGAAGCCTACCTTGAACATTTAACATGGACAGGGGCTATAGAAAGATATAAAACATTAACTCCTGAAATTGAAGAACGAATCAACTTTGAACTATTTACGATAAAGACGATGGGCTTTGCCGGCTATTTTTTAATTGTTAGTGATTTTATTGTAGCTGGTAAAAAGATGAATGTGTTTGTGGGTCCGGGAAGAGGCTCCGCGGCGGGTTCTGTGGTGGCTTATTGTATCGGCATCACTAATATCGATCCTATAAAATATAATTTACTTTTTGAAAGATTTTTGAATCCTGATCGTAAAACCATGCCGGATATTGACACGGATTTTGATGATGAAGGAAGGCAAAAAGTATTGAACTATGTAGTTGACAAATATGGAAAAAACCAGGTAGCTCAAATTATTACTTACGGCACCATGGCTGCTAAAATGAGTATCAAAGATGTGGCTCGTGTTATGGATTTGCCACTGGCAGAAAGTAATGCTTTGGCTAAGTTAATTCCCGACAGGCCTGGCACTTCTCTGAGAAAAGTTTTGAAGGCTCCCCTTACTGGTCCCAAATCCTTAACGGAAGAAGGCACTGGCGCCGATGATATTGATAACATAAAAAAACTACGCGACATATATAACGGTGAGGATATGCGCAGTAAAGTTTTGCATGAAGCAGAAATATTAGAAGGCTCTGTGAGAAATACTGGTATACATGCATCGGCAATAATTATCGCTCCTCAGGATCTCATGGAATTAATTCCTGTTGCCACATCAAAAGATTCTGAACTGTGGCTTACGCAAATTGACGGCAGCAATATTGAAAGTGCAGGTGTGTTGAAAATGGACTTTTTGGGATTAAAAACATTGAGCATTCTAAAAACTGCTTTGCAATTAATTCACCAAAATCATGGCGTAACCATCGACCTTGATGCACTGCCATTAGATGATGAAGAAACCTATAAACTTTACCAACGTGCAGATACTAACGCAACATTCCAGTTTGAAAGCGGCGGTATGCAAAAACATCTTCGTGATTTAAAGCCGGATAAGTTTGATGATCTTATTGCAATGAATGCCCTCTTCAGACCCGGACCCATGGCTTACATTCCTGATTATATAGAACGTAAGCACGGCCGCCAGGAAATTCATTATGATCTGCCCGAAATGGAAGAGTTTTTAAAAGACACTTATGGCATTACCGTTTACCAGGAACAGGTAATGTTACTTTCTCAAAAAATTGGCGGGTTCAGTAAAGGCGATGCAGATGTACTGCGAAAGGCAATGGGTAAAAAACAACGATCTGTTTTGGACAAAATGAAAACTCAGTTTATTGAAGGAGCAAAGAAGAACAATCATCCTGTTAATAAATTAGAAAAAATATGGACCGACTGGGAATCGTTTGCTCAATATGCATTTAATAAATCTCATTCTACCTGCTATGCATTGGTTGCTTACCAAACTGCGTATTTAAAGGCTCACTATCCAAGTGAATACATGGCTGCTGTACTTAATCATGCAGGTTCTATTGAGAAGATAACTTTCTTCATGGAAGAATGTAAAAGAATGGGATTAACCGTTCTCGGGCCGGATATAAATGAATCTCAAAAAGGATTTGCAGTTAACAAAAAAGGAGAAATAAGGTTTGGCTTCAGTGGTATGAAAGGTGTTGGCGAAGCAGCTCTTGAAAATATTATTGAAGAAAGGGAAAAGCATGGATCGTTTTCTTCAATCTACCATCTCATAAAAAGAGTAAATCAAAGAACGGTAAACAAGAAGTCTTTAGAAAGTCTAGCCTATTCAGGCGCCTTCGATTGCTTTAAAAATATTCACAGGGCACAATACTTTTTTGTTGCTCCCGGCGACACAATAAATGGTTTAGAAAAAATTATTCGTTTTGGTAACCAATACCAGTCACAACTTTCAAGCACCACCAACACGCTCTTCGGTGATTTGCAAATGGAGGAAGTAAAACCGCCGCCAATGGCAGAATGTGAACCATGGCCATTAATCAAATTATTGGATTTTGAAAAGGAAGTAACCGGCATGTTTATGAGTGGCCATCCGCTTGATAACTTTTCTTTTCAATTAAAGCATTACGGGTTTACACCGATTAGTGAATTTAATGAGTTTAAAGAAGCAATTAGCCTTCAACCAAACTACGGCAGGACTTTTCGTTTAGCCGGTCTCGTTAGCGAAGCTCAGCACCGGGTTTCCAAAAACGGGAACAAATACGGAGTGCTGCATGTTGAAGATTATTCAGGAAAAATGGAACTTATGCTTTTTGGAGATGATTATGTGAAATTCAGCAATTACTTCGAAGCCGGCATGATCATTTATTTAACTGGCGCATTCAGGGAGCGGTACGAAAAATTTGATTTCCGGGTTAATCAAATAACGCTTCTTGAATCCCTGATGAAGAACTATACCAGGAAATTGCAGATAGAAGCTGATCCCAAAGATATTTCCACGGAATTTATCGACTTTATAACCAAGAATGTTCACCATTTCCCGGGCAAATCAACGCTTAAAATTTTGCATTAATGACACGAATTCAAAGCTAAAATTCGGTATGTATACCCTCGAAAATGGTTTTGAAATGAATGACGAAATGGCCAGATTTCTGCAACAAAAGCCTGAATTTGACGTTATGGTAGAATTAACATAATGTGGATATGCCAAAAGAACATCTTATGAATATTGGACGTAATTTTGCGACTAAATAGTATAAAAATCAAACTAAAATAAAAATTTAATTATGGCTACAGAATATACAGATGCGAACTTTAAAGAGAAAGTTCTTGATTCGGAAAAACTTACTATGATTGACTTCTGGGCGGAATGGTGTGGACCTTGCCGTGCAATAGGACCCGTTGTAGAAGAGCTTTCAAAAGAATATAATGGTTCGGTAAATATTGGAAAAGTAAATGTTGACCAAAATCCTCAGCTAAGTATTAATTATGGAATTACCAGCATCCCTGCAATTATTTTTGTAAAAGATGGCAAAGTGGTTGACAAATTAGTTGGCGCTCAACCCAAATCGAATTTTGTAAAAAAGATAGAAGCTTTAAAATAAGAATATGTTATTTTATATAAAACCCGGTTCACATGAGCCGGGTTTTTTGTTATTTGTATTTCAATTCTTCATTTAAATTTCAACAATAATTTTATTACTAGTGTTGTGTCAACTTTAAAAGAACACTTATCTCGCATAGACGCTAACTTCACAAGGCAATATTCTT
Source organism: uncultured Chitinophagaceae bacterium (assembly GCA_963792025.1). Taxonomy (GTDB): domain Bacteria; phylum Bacteroidota; class Bacteroidia; order Chitinophagales; family Chitinophagaceae; genus Ginsengibacter. The sequence continues at coordinate 290,233 of CAWBUS010000005.1, forward strand.
AGTGTTCTCTGTGACTTTGTGGGAACTTTAATTAAAAAAATAGAAACTTGACATGTCACTAACTCCTCTTCCTATAATTGAGAATTGCCCAACCATTAAAAAAAACCGCAAACCCAATAATGATCAACATTTGACTTTTGATGTCGACGAGACCGCTGCCTTTTAATATAACCATTCGCATTACTTCAATAAAATAAGAAACGGGGTTGAATTTGGTTATGACCTGCGCCCATTCGGGCATGCTTTCGATCGGAGTAAATAAGCCACTCATTAAATTAAATATCATCGTTATAAAAAATGCCACGAGGAACGACTGCTGCTGCGTTTGCGCATACGTAGATAAAAGTAAACCCAACCCAAGAACTGCTAATAAATAGACTGCGGCAAAAATGTAAATCGTAATGTAATGTCCAACCGGTACAATGCCATACACAAGCCTTGCAATCGTAAGGCCGATAGTTAATACAGCCAGGGCCAGTAACCAAAATGGAATTAGTTTGCCCAAAATAAAATAGACTTTTTTAATCGGGCTTACATTTATTTGTTCGATAGTTCCTAATTCTTTTTCCTTAACAATATTAAGTGCAGCAAAGTTTGAACCTATGATGGTGAGGAGCATTACCAAAATGCCCGGTACCATAAAATACTGGTAGTTCATATTGGGATTATACCAATCAGAATAGGTAACGTTTATTGTTGGCTGCGGATCAAATCGGGGAAACTGAATCCATTTCGTGCGGACATTGTTGTTATAAGCTTGAATAATTTGCTGAATGTAAGCACTGCCCAATCCCGCTTTTATGCCATTAATAGCATTGGCGGCGATAAACAGATCGGCTTCATTTTCCTTCACCAGTTTCCGTTCGAACTGGGCAGGGATTTCCAGTACCAGATCTGTTTTGTCGGACTCAATTGACTGCAGCGCCTGCGGAAATGTAGCGCTATAGTCCTTTAATTTAAAATAGCCCGAAGCAATAATTTTATTGATGAGCGTTTGCGAATATTGCGTATGGTCATGATCTACTACGCTCAGATTAATATTCTTTATTTGATAATCCGCCGCCAGTGGCAATATCAACAATTGTATCATCGGTGCTAAAAATAAAATCCTGAAAATAGAAGGGTCACGTAATATTTGGCGGAACTCTTTCTGCAATAAAAATTTCAATACTCTCATGCCAGCCTGATTTTAAAATTTTTAATACTAAGGCCTAATAACACGACAGTCATGGCTACTAAAATCAGCGTTTCTTTCCAGATAGCTGCGAAGCCCAAACCCTTTATCATTATGGATTCAACAATTCTATAATACCATTTTGATGGAACGATATTGGATATAATTTGCAATGGCAAAGGCATATTCTCTATCGGAAATAAAAATCCACTGAATAACAATGTTGGCAAAAACAAACTCAACAACGATGTGAACATAGCAGCTTGCTGGGTTTTAGCTCCGTTGGAAATAAGGATGCCAATAGAAAGAGCGGTGATTGTAAACAAAACACTTTCTGCGATAAGCAATATAAGGCTGCCATTGATCGGCACATTAAGAATAAAAACGCTCAACAAAAGAATACATGCGATATTCAACATCGAAACTGCGAGATATGGAATTGTTTTCGCAATAATGATCCGGAAAGGTTTTAATGGAGAAACAAGAATGACTTCCATAGTGCCCAATTCTTTTTCTCTTACAATCGCAATTGATGTCATCATCGCACAAACAAGCAATAGCACCAGCGCCATCACCCCCGGAACAAAATTATAAGCCGACTTCAGTTCAGGATTATACAGCATCCTTAACCGGGTTTTTATGGTATAAGGCAAATCCTTATTTTGATTTAAAGCCTGTTGGTAATCATTAATAATTGCCGTTGCATAATTTGTAAGTGTGTTGGCAGTATTAGGGTCAGAAGCATCTGCAATTAATTGTACCTGGGCTGAATTGGTATGTAACAAATCATTCCGAAAATTGGGAGGAAATATAACAGCCAGCCTGATTTTTCCCTGTCGAAAAGTAGCGCCGATACCATCGTAAGAATGCAGATACTTAACAATTTCAAAATAGCGGCTCGCATCAATTTCATGAATGATCTTTGTGGTTGCCTCATCATTAGATTGATCGAAAACGGCAATCCTCGAATTCTTAACTTCATTGGTGAGCGCAAAGCCATATAAAATAATCTGAACAATTGGCATCCATATCAATATAAAAAGCGTTCGCCTGTCTCTCCAGATGTGCAGCCACTCTTTCTTCACAAAGATGAAAAATTGTTTTGCTCCACCTCCAAAAAGCGATTTTTTTACCTTACCTGTATTTAGTGATTGAGAATCCATTTTTAAAAATTATCCTTAGTGCCTTTATTCAACATCTTACCATTGTTTGCTTCTTTTAAAAGGCGATGGTTATTCGCTCCTAACAGCCTTTCTCGCCAGTTGCAAAAACACTTCGTCCATTGAAGTTGCAGAAAAATTCTTCATAAGGTTGGCCGGTGAATCGAGTGCATCTATTCTTCCATCAACCATTATGGAAACCCGGTTGCAATATTCAGCTTCATCCATATAGTGTGTCGTTACAAAAATTGTGATTCCCCGTGCAGATGCCTCATATATAAGGCTCCAGAATTCTCTTCTTGTAATTGGGTCAACACCACCTGTTGGTTCGTCCAAAAAAACTATTGCAGGATCATGAACAATGGCAATTGAGAACGCCAGTTTTTGTTTCCATCCAAGTGGCAATGATTTTACAAGTGTTTTTTGTTCTCCTTCTAAACTAAGTTGCTTTGCCAATAAGCTAATTTTCTCCTTAATCTGTTTATCCGAAAGTCCATATATTCCCGCATAAAAACGAATGTTTTCCCGCACTGTCAAATCTTCATATAAAGAAAACTTCTGGCTCATGTAGCCTATACTTTTTTTGATTTGTTCATTTTGCCTGTACACATCAAAACCAGCCACAGTAGCATGTCCGGAAGTAGGCAATGACAATCCGCACAACATGCGCATTGCCGTCGTTTTACCGGCACCGTTAGCGCCAAGAAATCCAAAGATTTCACCTTTATTGACCTCAAATGAAATTTTATCAACAGCAGTAAAATCTCCAAACTTTTTGGTTAACTCATGTGCGGTTATAACTTTACTCCCGCCCCCCAATGGGGTGTTAGTTGCAGGCGAGTTATTTTCGATTTTATTTTCCATTTAATATTTTGATTCCAATTCTAAGTTTTACCTTACACTTCTTTAGGGGCGGGGGTTGTCATCAATGCCATAAAACAATCTTCAATATTGGGTTTAATACTTTCAAACTCAACATTTGTATAATTCCCTTTTTGTGCTATCTGTTCGAGTATCGCTTTATTGTTTCCATCTTTTTTAAAAACAACATGATGATATTGCCCAAAAGGATAACAACTTTCTACCGAAGGATCATCTTTAATGTCATTCATCAAATGGAACATTTCATTTGCTTTTATAGCCCATAATAGCTTTTTAAATTCTTCAGTCACTCCTTCAGGTGTATTAACAGAAAGTATGTTGCCTTTTTGGATTAAGGCCACACGGTCGCAAAGACTTGCCTCATCCATATAAGCAGTTGAAACAAGTATGGTAATGCCCTCGTCTTTCAGGCGATGCAGCATTTCCCAGAATTCTTTTCTTGAAACTGCGTCTACACCTGTTGTTGGTTCATCAAGAAATAACACGGATGGCTTGTGAATAAGCGCACAACTGAGCGCCAGTTTTTGTTTCATTCCTCCGGAAAGCTGACCGGCTTTTCGATTTTTGAAAGGTTCTATTTGTTGATAAATATCTTTAATAAGGTTATAGTTTTCCCGGATAGTTGTATCAAAGATTGTTGCAAAGAATTCAAGATTTTCCTGCACCGACAGATCCTGGTATAGAGAAAATCTTCCGGGCATATAACCCACGCGGTTACGGATTTGTTTATAATCTTTAACTACATCAAACCCATCAACAGACGCAGCACCACTGTCAGCAAGCAGCAACGTTGTAAGAATGCGGAAGAGGGAAGTTTTACCAGCGCCATCAGGGCCAATGATACCAAAGATTTCCCCACGATCTACTGAAAAAGAAATCCCTTTCAATGCTTCCACTACCGTTTTTTTGATACTGTAATTCTTTACAATATTATCAACAACTACCGCTGCCATATCTTTCATTTAAAATTTACTTCTCCATACATACCTATCTTAAGCAGTCCGTCATTCTTCACATGAATCTTTATTGCATATACCAGGTTAGCCCTTTCATCCTTTGTCTGAATTGTTTTGGGAGTGAATTCTGCTTTATCGGATATCCAGGTTATTTCGCCGGGGTAAGTCCTGTATTGGGTAGCAGTGCTATCAACCAAAACTTTCACCTGCTGGCCCAATTTTATCTCTGCCAGTTGGATCCCGGTTATATAGGCACGCAGTGTCATTACAGACAAGTCCCCAATTTTATATAACGCCTTTCCGGGTGTTGTAAATTCGCCTGCCATTGCATATTTTGTAAGTACTGTTCCATTAATTGGATTGGTAATGTTAGTTCGCTTTAACTGATCTTCAATTTGTGCAACCGACTTCTGCAAAGGTTTTGATTGGCTCATCACTGAACTGTTTTGTGTACCCGTGGTTGATTCCTGTACTTTTATTTGTTGTTCATTTACCGCGATTTGTTTTTGTAATACATTTATTTGTGTATTCTGGTCATCCAGTTGTTTCGTTGTGGCAGCATCCGCTTTTATTAAACGTTCTATGCGTGCTTTTTCATACAAAGCATCAACTAACTGAACTTTTTGTACTGCGATCTGATCCTTCAACAATTTTACAGATGGCCCCACGTCCATCGTTTTTTGGTGTAAAGCATTGATAGTGGCAACAACCTCATCTTTCTGCAATTGCAGGGGAATTGAATCAATATACCCCATAACACTATCCTTTTGCAAAACAGATCCCTCGCTAATATTGAGCGCCTTTATTTGACCGGTTACTTCAGAAGACACTACTACTTCATCCACTTCGAAAGTTCCGGATGCATCAGCTTCATGCTTATTGTTGCACCCCGCCGCAATGAAGGAAGTCAGCATACTAACGTATAAGAATGTCCGAATTTTCATTTATTTTATTTTATTGATTTATTGAATTATTGGCTGTTATATCACCGATTGTATTCTGGTAATTAAATTGTGCCTGCAGCAGTTGCATCTCGTGAAGGATCTTATTTTGCCGCGCCTGGTCCTCAGCATTTACTTCATTAATGTAATCATGCGCCGTTAGCACGCCATTCTCCAATTGTGCGCTGGCAGCATTTTTTACAGATTGTCTCAATGCAATGATTGCATCATCATTTTTCAATAGTTCTATATATTTTGCTACATCTCCATTCTGCTGCTTTTCGGCCATTTTTGTGTTGAACAGGAATGTCTCTTTGTTTACATCAAGTGTTTGTTTATTAATATCAAGTAAGTGTTTCTGATTCTTTAAAGTGTACAGGCTGCCAAAATTCCAGTTCAGTCTTAATCCGCCTATGAAATATCCTTGAAAATTATTGCTTAACATATTAAGACCCGGCCGGCCATAACCTCCCTGTGCAAATAAGCTCAGTTTGGGCCGCACCTGGGCGTGTAAAAGATTTTCCTGCAGATCGTATAACTTTTTCTGGTATTCATAAAACGATATCTCAGGGCGTTTAATGCTGCCCGTTAGTATTGGGGCATCGGGCCTTTGAAGGATCGTGTTATCGCTGATGGCTGTATTAATAAACAAGCCAAGCATATCAGCATAAGCTTTTTTTGCCGCCTGAATTTCTACCCTTGCCTGGTCCGCCTGCAATAGTTGCGCAGATAACTCATCTACACTGCTTCGGTAAGCCGTGCCATTTGCCACCAGGGCTTTAGCTTTATCAATTCCATTTTGTATGTCTTGTTTAAGTAAGTCATTTTCCTTCAATTGTTCATCCGTTAGCAAAGCACCAAAAAATAGTTGGTTCACCCGATCATATAAAGCGTACAAGCTAACTTCCAGGTTTTGCTGTTGAACCACTTCATTTGCTTCAGCGGACTCTTTTTGATTTTTAATTATACCACCATCGTAAATTACCTGGTCTGCTTCTCCGTAAATTTTATATTGATCTTTACTGTAAACGGGAGCTTTAAAACCAGGAACTTGAAATGGAAAACTGGTTACGGTCGATTGATAAGTTGCCTGGCCGTTAATTGAGAAAACGGGCAAATATCCTTTAGCGGCATTTGATACCGTATACTCTTTAGTTTTCGCAATTAAATCCCGCTGCTTAATTAGCGGGTAATTTTTCCTGGCCAGTTGATATGCTTTTTCGATTGTAATAACGTCATTCGCCTGAGCATATAAATGTAAGTTGGTAAAAAGACCTAAAACGCATGAAGTAATCACTGCACCAAATCTTCTTAACCAAATAGTTAAACGTGACATATAAAATTACTTTTTAATAGAATCTATTATAAATTTCGCTACTTCTTTTTTACGTTGCTCCATAACATTTTTGAATTGCATTTCATCAAGCCCCAGCGTAAATTGAATCATAGGTTTTGCAACAAATGGAAAAACGGATAAAGAAATAAGATTAATCAGCAAATGCAAAGGGCTAATCTTTTTAATGGTCCCGTTTTTGACTTCTCTTTCAATTTGCGCCAAAAATTTTTGCGGATGAGGCATATTTTGTTTACCCCATATTTTCTTAATAAATATCTCTGGTTCCTTGCTCACCTCGTTTAGCACAAATAAAGGCAGGTAGGGATTTTCCGACATCATCGTAATATATTGGTTAGCAAAATTTTCAATTTTCCCAAATAAGGGCATATCGGATTCAAAAATTAAATTGATCCTCGGAAATAATTTTTGTGCTGCCTCAAAAAAGATAACCTCGAACAACTTCTCTTTACTCCTGAAGTAATAATGTAATAACGCTTTATTGATTCCTGCTTCATTAGCTATATCCTGCATTCGGGCACCCGCCATGCCTTTCGACGTAAACACCTTCTTTGCTGCTGCAAGGATTTTTTCTTCTGTCGACTTTTCTATTTTTACTTTATCCATATAGTTTAACCAAATGGTTAACAAAGTACGGAAGGAATTTTGTCACAACCAAATTTTTCTTTTAATTAACTTGACTGTTTCGATTTGTGCTGTAAATAAATGCTGTAAAATTACAAGTGGCAATAATTATTTCGGGTTGATGCCGTTATGGCCATCATCACCCCTTACTTCGTAGACACTGTCAACAATATACCGTTCCATTCCACGCCAGGGCAAAGCGCCGAAATATTCAATGTAGTGAACTTCAATTTCGCGACCGGCGTTATTCAAAAGGATTTGAGCGACACTTTTCTTTGTCACGCTAAAGTTAAACTCGTTACTTTGTACATTAGCCTTAAAACCACTTTGAATTACTTTGCCTTCGTAAGTTTTAAAGAGGTACCCCTTTTTCATGAAGGTATTGAGTGTTCCTGCCTTGGTACCACTGCCAAATTCCCAATAGAAATGAAAATAAAAAAAGATACCAAAGCCTACCAGGAAAATCGTAATTATATAAGTGAATATTTTTTTTGCTTTCATACACTTTTTCATGCAAGTTAGAGAAAAGGTATCATGTGTACTATTGCTATGCCCGTTTAGGTTGATGTTATTTTTCAGTTACTAATAACGGTTGCGGGTGTACGTTTTTAATGGCTTTGAGATCGTGTTTATGTTTAAAAAGTATCACAAACAAAACTGCCACAATTAAAGCATATACTGCAAAAGATATCCAGATGCCATGCCAGTCTTTGCTATTATCTGCATAGGTAAAATATTTTTGTATAACAAGCCCGCTGATAGAACTTCCAAGCACTGCACCAACACCATTAGTCATCATCATAAAAAGTCCCTGTGCACTCGCCCTTATTGCCGGGTCACTTTGTGTTTCTACAAATAGCGAACCGGAGATATTAAAAAAATCGAATGCCATTCCGTAAACAATGCAGGAAAGTATAATCATCCAAAGACCGTCACCAGGGTTGCCATACGCAAATAACCCAAACCTGAATACCCACGCCATCATGCTTATAAACATTACTTGTTTTATTCCAAATCTTTTTAAAAAGAATGGAATGGCAAGAATAAATAACGTCTCAGAAATTTGAGAAATTGACATAATGATAGCGGGATACTTTACGGCAGTTAGGTTTTTATATTTATCAATATTTGCAAAGTCGTGTAAGAAAGTATCCCCGTAAGCATTTGTTAATTGTAGCGCAGCTCCCAATAACATTGCAAAAATGAAAAAGACGGCCATCTTCCTGTTTTTAAACAAGGCAAAGGAATTTAAGCCGAGTGCATCTGCCAATGAAGTGCCTTTTACCCGATCAAGTTTTGGCGGGCATTTTGGTAACGTGAAAGCATATACGCCGAGTGCGAGTGCCGCGACGGATGCAACATAAAATTGTCCGGCCGAAGTTTCAAGATGCAATAAACTCACTACCCATAAGGCAACAATAAAACCAACAGTTCCCCAAACTCTTATTGGCGGATAATTAATAACAACATCTTTCCCTTCTTTTTTTAATGCGTTATAAGCAACAGCTATCGATAAAGAGATCGTTGGCATGTAAAATATCATATTGATCAGCAATACCCAAAACATAGTTGCCGGGTCTTTTACTAGTGGCAGTGCAAACAAAGTAACAGCACCGAGAATATGACAGATGCCGTATAACTTTTCTGCATTGATCCACTTATCTGCAATGATGCCCATTATGGCCGGCATAAAAAGAGATGCAATGCCCATCGTTGAAAAAAGTGCGCCAAATGCCGACCCTGTCCAAACACTTGCATGCGTAGTTTCATTGATAACGGGATACAATTTTGGTAAGGTCTGAAACCAGTATGCCCCAATAGTAATTAACCACGATCCCCAAACAAAAAATTGTAAAAAATTCATTACGATAAGACGATTCTTAATGCTAAACATGCTTTTTAATTTAGAGTCGTTATTTTATCCAAAATAATTTGAAGCGCAATTTTTACACTCATTTTAAACAATCTCGTTATTAAAGCAACCTCAATGGAATTTATTCAGTTTATTATAACAAATATGGTCTCGATTTTTCTAATTAAAGCTCAATAAACCCGCAATAATTTTGAAAGATAAGCGAATTACTAAAATTGCAATCAGTTAACTTTTGAATGAAAAGAAAATACTATTTTAGCATGTCCAAACCCTTAATATTTGTTTAGTAAAACATATATTTCAAAATATAAATTTGCTGTATTGAAAAAAATTCCTTCACACTCAATTCAGAGTGTTTTTTTATTCCTGTTTTGTTCAATAACAGTGCTGAATGTTTACTCACAGCAAAAAATAAATGCAGACCAATTTAATTTCAGGCAACTGGCTAATAGCCCTGTTCCACAAGCATTTCAAAACCAGGTAGCGCATGAATTAGATGGCGGGTGGCGTTATCTGAAAGGAAACATGCCAATTCCCCCAAAGGCAAAAATAATGAGACAGGTGGTTACTTCAGTTCCTTCTCCCAACACAATTGAATCAAGTTCGCCACCGCCAGTCCAGGGATTTCTGGGACACATCGATCCGATTAATTTTATACCACCAGATTGCCAGGGAGCTGTAGGCACAAATGAGGTGGTTACGGCAACCAATGAATTTGTAATAGTTCATTCAAAAAACGGGGGCGCCGTCTTAAGTAAGGTTACGTTCTCTTCTTTTTTTAATAATTCGGGAATGTCCGATCCTTATATCCAATTTGATCCTTATTTAAATAAATATTGGATCAGTGGCATTTCAACTACTACACCCAACAAAGTTTTTATAGCAGTTTCTCAAACTTCCGATCCTCAAGGCAACTGGTTCAGGTACAGTTTTATACCCACTTCCACCGATGGGTCGTTGCTACTGGATCATCCTTACCTGGGCTTCGATAACAAATTGTTGGTAATAACAGGAAGAAAATTCCCCAACGGCACAAATTTTACCGGGCCAATTTTATTTTGTTTTAATAAAGACAGCCTGTCAACGGGTAAATCCATCGTGTTTGGTTCAAATGCACAAACAATCGAAAAGACAACGGCAGACGGAGATGTTCCTTGCCCCGTTACAGCTATGAACCTTACTACTCCCGCTACCACTTTTTATATAGTTCAGGAATGGAATGGCAGCGCTTCGGCCATAAGATTATCTACCATCACAGGAGCACTTCCGAATCTTACCTGGAATACATCTGCGGCTGTTTTTCCTTCAGCCGGCACACCCTGGTCGGACGCAGCTTTGGGAAACCTGGCACCGCAGCAACAAGAATCAAGGAAGCTTGCCGTAAATGATGCAAGAATCAGTTCTGCGCAAATGGTTAACGGCAAGATATGGTGTGCGCATCATATTGGTTTACCGGCAACAAGCTTTAATCATACCGCGGTGCAATGGTGGCAATTGTCTACTTCCGGCGCCGTTTTACAAAGTGGCAGAATTGATGATCCCGCCGGACTAATATCACGCTATTATCCAACTATTGCTGTTAATCCTGCCGAAAACGTAATCATTGGATACACCATTTCGTCTCCCACAACAAGGGTAAATGCCGCTTACAGCACACGAACTTCTACTACTCCGTTAAATACTACCGACGATGAGTACATATTTAAAGGTGGAATAAGTACTTACTGGAAAGATTATAGCAGCGGAAGAGCAAGATGGGGCGATTACAGTCATTCTTGTGTTGATCCTGTAACAGGAGATCTATGGACGATCCAGCAGTATGCCGATCAAAGGTTATCTGCTGCAGACAATGATTCGAGATATGGAGTTTGGTGGGCGGAGGTTTCGTTTCTAACCTTGCATAATGACGTCGGCTTATCCAATATCGATGAACCAAACGGCAGTTTTGGGTATTGCGCATTGCCTATAACTCCCAAAGTGACGATCAGAAATTTAGGCCTTGATTCCATAAAAGATGTAAAGATAGGCTTGATATTAGATGGCGTAAACATTGGCGTTACATCGTTAACAGGATTACATATCAGTTTGTATAATTCGCAGGATATTGATATTTCATTACCATTAACCCCATCTCCCGGGAATCATATTTTACAAGCTTACACTTTTGATCCAAATGGGATAGCCGATGAAAGAGTTTCGAACGATACTGGTACCGTGTCGTTTTCTATTGTGCCAGCACTCCTCTTGCCTAATACCGAAGGGTTTGAAAGTACCACGTTTCCCCCTCCTGGTGGCTGGTCCTTATTTAACCCAGATGCAAATGTGTCGTGGGAAAGAACCACAAACGCCAGCAAAACAGGTATCGCATCCATGACATTAAACGCCTATAATTATCAAACTAATAACGCTGTAGATATTTTGCAATCGCCTAAAATTGATATCGCTAATACGGATTCAATAAGAATTAATTTTGATGTTGCCTATGCACAATACGATGCATCTTCTATTGATTCACTAAAAATTATTTACTCAACTGATTGCGGCATTACGTGGAAACCGACGACATACAATAAAGGCGGTAGTACATTGAGCACAAATGGTGGCAATTTTGTCACTTCATCGTTTGTGCCTACATCAGTACAATGGCGCAATGAAAGCGTTGCTATTTCAACTTGTAACATTGATGCATCGTCTATGTTAATCGGGATAGAATCAATTAATGATTTTGGTAATAACATTTATGTAGATAATTTTTCAATTAGCAAGTTAGATACCAAGCAGGACAATGCAGGAGTAATTTCCATCAGCAAACCACTGGGAACTTTGTGTACGCCGGATTTTACGCCCGAAATCACAATTGCCAATTTAGGAATTGACACTTTAAAATCACTCATAATAAATTACCAGGTTGATAATGGGCAAGTGGGCACATTTAATTATACGGGCTCAATTGCGAAATGTAAGTCGAAGGTGATAACTTTAAATTCAATTACCTCTTCGCCTGGCGAGCATCTGCTTACTATTTATAGTACTAATCCAAATGGTGTTGCTGACCAATATACCGGCAATGATACGATTAGAAAAATTGTAAAGATCTCTCCTATTTTGGATGCGCCTGTTGCGGAAGGATTTGAATCCACAACTTTTCCCCCGGCCAACTGGAGCATTGATAACCCAGACGACGGAGTAACATGGGAAAGGACTACTTCAGCTTCCAAAACTGGTGTGGGTTCAATGTTTATAAAAAACTTTAATGCGCCAACAGCCAACACCGTAGATAAATTCTATTCTCCTGTTATAAAGTTTGAGCCAGCAGTTGATTCATTTTTTGTTTCTTTCGATTATGCGTACTCGCAGGGCGCAACTTATCCCGGAAGTACCAACATGCCTCTCGATACTCTTGAATTGCAAATTTCCCAGGATTGCGGGCAAACTTTTACATCGATATGGAAAAAATGGGGAGAAGATCTTCAAACGATTGGCGATCCGAACTTGCCGGCAACCACTTCTTTTGTCCCGGGTGTTAATCAGTGGAAAAACATAAATATTTATTTAAGTCCATTTATCGGCACACAGAATTTTCAATTATATTTTGTTGCAAAAAGTAATGCACAAAACAACCTGTACATCGATAACATAAATATCTATCCAAAAATTCTTCCGCAACGGTTAAAAGACCAGGGATATCTTTTATATCCAAGTCCGTTTAGAAATTCTTTTATTATTCGTAATTACACGGTGCCAACTACTTTGCAAACTGTAAACATTTATAACCCCGTTGGTCAATTAGTTTGGAGCAAAAATTATAATGGAACAGGATATACCGAAATGCCTGTAGATCTCAGTAACCAGGCCTCAGGGGTCTACATTGTAAAAATGAAATACACTGATAAAACCGTTATACAGCGAATCGTCAAGCAGTAATTATCATTTAAAAAAATATCAAAAAGAGGTTAGCTGTTGCATTAACCTCTTTTTGTTTTACATATTAAGCTATTGTAAATTTGCAGCATGATAACAGCAAATATAGAAGAAGAGTTATTAGAAGTTATAAACTCGTTTGAAGAAGGAAAACATTTTAAAACCATAGCAAAAAAAATTACGCGGGGTGAAAGAATAAATGATGATGAGGGATTATTGCTATTTGAAAAAGCAAGCCTTGGCCTGGCAGCAACTTTTGCAAATTATATCAGGGAAAAGAAACATGGAGACGTTGCTTATTTCAACAGGAATTTCCATATAGAACCTACTAATGTTTGTGTTTTTTCGTGCAAGTTTTGTTCTTACTCACGATTGTACGCCCATCGCGATGAAGGATGGCAATTAAGTATGGAACAGATGTTGGACATCGTAAAAAGTTATGATGGCAAGCCAGTGACTGAAGTGCATATTGTTGGCGGTGTTCATCCTAAAATGGATCTTACTTTTTTTTGCGACCTAATTTCCCAAATAAAACAGCACAGGCCCGATTTGCACATAAAAGGATTTACTGCAGTTGAATTGGATTACATGTTTAGAAAAGCAAAACTTAGTATTGAAGAAGGAATGCAGCAGTTGAAAGATGCGGGCTTACAGTCATTACCTGGTGGTGGCGCTGAAATTTTTGATGAAAGGATACGGCAACAAATAAGCGCCGATAAAGTAGATGCAGGAGGTTGGTTAAAAATTCATGAGGTAGCTCACAAATTAGGAATGCACACCAATGCAACAATGTTATATGGTCATATTGAAAATTATGCGCATCGCATCGATCACATGAGCAGGTTAAGAAATTTGCAGGACAAAACCCGGGGCTTCAATACTTTTATTCCCCTTAAGTTCAGAAACAAGAATAACGACATGAGTTCGGTTCCGGAATCATCCGTAACAGAAGATATGAAAATGTATGCCGTTGCGAGGATTTATATGGACAACTTCCCGCATTTAAAAGCCTACTGGCCTATGCTTGGCAGGCAAAATGCGCAACTCGCTTTATCATTTGGCGTAAATGATATCGATGGCACCATTGACGATTCAACAAAAATTTATTCCATGGCCGGAAGCGAAGAGCAAACGCCTTCCATGACTACACAACAATTGGTTACGCTTATAAAACAAGCCAAACGAATTCCAATTGAAAGAGATACTTTGTATAACGTTATTAAAGATTATAGCCTGACTGAAGAAAAGGAATTTGATGCTGCAATGAATTAATAATTGGTTGCAAACTTTTATTCATCGTCCTATAAATTTAGGGCTTAAATTTCGGCTAATGATTGCCGTTAGTTTCTTCCAGATAAACTAATAAAATTTTACCCAGAATTACATATTAGCGAATCCATTGTCCCTGACCTAAAGGATCGGGGCAATAAAATGCTAAATTTCAACGTGATCCCGCAAAGGTTTATTTCCTGCTTAATTAAAATCTAAATCTTATTGCTAACAACAACCATCGCTGCATAAACAAAAACTATAAGTATTATTCACAAAGTTTAATTGAACTAGCCGACTGTGTGCTGAACTGGATCTTGTCTACTTTTGATTCTTTGTTATAATACAGGATTAATATACCATAGGAAGTTTGAAAAGCATCCCAACTGACATCCTTTATTTGCGGCGAACCTAATATTTTAAACAGGCTATTTCGCGGAAGGCCCATTAGGGGAACACTCAGTTTACCCTTAAAATTAGGCCCGATTTCTATGTAGTCGCGGGTAGTATAGAAATACACATCTTTATCTTTATAAAAAACACCGGCGCCACATTTAGCTGTGGTACCTTCATCTTCAAAACTAGTAAAGCAGGGAAGCGTATTCTTAATGAAGCCCACCGTTGACGTGCAAAGAATATTACCATTTACTATTCCATCAAGTATATTAATCTCAATGGCCGGGCATTTGGGTGTTGTTTTTAACTGCGCCGATGCAACAGCAAATAAAAGCAAAGCAGACAGTGTTGTAATAATGATTTTCATATTGATATTTATTTTATTTAAGCCGCTGAATAGTGCGAACGCTTTATTAAAGCAAATTTCTTGCTAAACTTTATAATTTGCTAATATTCTTTTTAATCTAATACAACCCTTTTGTCTTTGGGATATTTGACTGAATAACTTATACCCAATTTTTTTTCCTGGCCAGGCTGTACCGTTATAGTCCATGTTGCCATGCCAGTATCTTTATCCACCTCTGCTTCCGGTGCCTTTTGATCCACCTTCGGTAAGCGAAGATTCCTAATTAAAGATCCACAATAGAACAGGTTCTTTACTTTTATCGATAATGGCTTGCAAACTTTTTAAAAAGAATGGTGAAACCATGGGGCAGCCGCGACTGTTACAAATAGGATAAGGGTACATTTCCTGCTCGGGAACACAATTATAAGAATGTAACACTATATTTCGATCGTATGCATTGCTGTTGGTACTGTCGATTCCGTATAGTTTATAAGCCCGGCCAAATCTTCCTTCATAACTTTTGCCAATGCGATATTTCCCCAAAGAAGTACAACCACTCTCCTTTTTATTTGAAAACCTTGGAGTAAAGCTGAACCTGCTGTTACCACAACCATGAGCAACCAGAGATGTTTTAATAACAGAATCATTCTGCAAATCATAAACGAAGAAACGATTTTGTCCTGAAGGAAGGCTCATATCAACCAGGAAAACGATTTTTTTATTGAACGCCTTTTTCAATGCAAAATCTTTTACTTCAAATGCTTTACTATTAATTCTTAAAGACTCCTTGTCGCTCAACTTATTTATAGAATGGATACCAATTGGCAATCGCAGGTAAAACCCTTTGTAGTAGTAATGTGCTGCTAATGCAAGTGCAACGGTAGTTAAGGCGAATAGTGATAATATAAAATAGCGGAATCGCTTCAGCAAATGAAATTTTAATATTTCATAAGATGCTGAAAATAGTCTTTTCCATAAAAATTAACGGATACTTGTAATAAGATTTTGACAAAGAAATAAATAAGAAAATCTCAGAATGACTTTATTTATCCAAATCATCTTTCAACACCAGTTTCTTCGTTTTATCCGACGAAGTAACTCCTTTCACATCTGAAGTTTTGCCTTTATGAAGATAAATTGTAGCTGCTTCTTTATTGTTATTACCTGTTAAGTTTTCGTGTAACCCATTAACCGTTAGGTTCTCAAAATTTTCACATTCAACCGCGTGGGTGAAATAATCCGGTAATCCGTTTGACCAAAACACATTCATATTTCTTATTGCCAGGTCATTCGTATTGTAAGCATACAACGCCGGGATGGAATGTTTGAAAATTCCTAATGTAATTTCATTAGTTGGCCTTAAATCGAAATTACCACCATAGCCTTTAGCAAGAGGACTTTGCCTAATTGATAGCGTTACATTATCGAAAGAAATATCCTTTAACAGTCCTGCGGCTGATGCATAGATAAGTATGCCCGACTCAGATGAGGCTATTATATTTGAAAACCGAACGTGGCTAACGGTACCTGTTTCTTTACTTCCTAATCCCGGTACGGAAGAAATATGAATTGGCTCTCCGTGCCCCCACCACTGGCCGCTATGCAGGCGTGTGCTGATAATAATGTTTGAAAAGATCATATTTTCCATATCTCCTTTCTGGCGTTGAAAAATGCCAATACCTCTGTTTGAATCATAAATATGTATGTTGTCGAATAACAGATTGCCTGAATTATTTTGATTAAATACATTATAGCCGATGCGAATACCGCAGGATCGCGAGTGCAAAATGCAATCGGAGGCAGTTATATTGCTTGAACTTACAACTGCAATGGCATCGTCGCCTGCCTGAATATTGCAATTTGAAATAACGATATTCCTGGAATCATACATATCAATACCATCGCTGTTAGGAATGTTCATGTTATTGGATATACTGATGCCATTTACCTTTATATCCTGCGAATTCAAAAAAGCGATCGTCCAGTTGGGCGACTCTTCTATTCGTATATCCTTAACTGTTATATTTTTACAATCTGAAAAAATGACCATTACTCCGGGCCGTTCTTCATACGTTCCTTTCCATAAAACCGGCCCGTCTTCACGCCCATATTTAGGATTCATATAATCTTCTTTTTGCCGGGTATATTTTCGGTCAAAGTCCATCCCGTATTGAAGACTATCCATGTGCATAAAAGATGTGCCATTCCCTTTTATAATACCAAATCCCGAAATTGAAATATTCTGTTCATTGTGAGCCACAAAAATGCCGGTCTTAATTCCTGCACCCGGGCCACTAAAGCCAAAATCTCTCTGGTATAAATATTCTTTATTATCCTTACTACCGGTCAATATTGCGCCTTGCTCAAAATGGAGATTCATATTACTATATAACCTAACGGTACCTGTTACAAAGTTTCCCGAAGGAATTACTATTATACCTCCGCCGTGTTTATGGCAATCATCAATTGCTTTTTGAATATAAATTGTATTGGATGTATTGGCGTCTGGAACAGCGCCATAGCTCGTAATAGAATATATTGGAACTCTGTTGCTGTCTTTAGTTACCTGCGAATGTACAAACATGCCTGCATGCATGAATGCGATAACTAACCATGCGCTTTTTTGTGAACAGGTGCGCTGCATAAACTTATTATTTTAAGCGATGACACTGCAATTCCGATAATCAGGAACGAATGTTCCGATAATGACCTTTATCAAATATAAATGATTTAACAACAATTCATAAAAGGCCACGAACCAACAAAACCCTCCTTGAATGTGTCACTGGCCCTCCTGTAAATATGGCATGATTTTGTGTGTCATCTAATGACTGCGTCGTTAACCATTAAATCACCCCCCAAATGAGGCATAAAAGATTACGCTTAAAATATTACATAAAAAAAGCGGACAATATTTTAATAAAAGGTATAGAGCACATTCAATCTGAATTTGGAATACATCGTACCGTGTGGCAGGTAATTCATTTTATTCATGAAAAAGGATGTATTCTTAGCGATGATCTGAAAAGCCTTATGCAACCATTTGCTGATGCGGTTACAGCTCGGCAATATTATTACCAAACTTAAAATTACCTGTGTGATATTTAACGCTGAAGATAAAATAACACTTACTTCAAACGGCATCGAGTTGTACAGAAACTGTATTGGACACAAGCAATAGGAGTAAATGATTTTATTTTATGTAAAACCTGCCCCCCTAAAAACCGGTCCATGACTTTCGAAGTCGCAATCGTCTTTGCAACCTTAGAATCCTTGCTAGTAATTTTTAATAAAATATTTTACACCGCCACTGGTGACAGACGGAGTTCCCGTTTTCATTGCACCATTGAATTCCGGCCTGTCGTATGAGGAATAGTATGTAAATGGATTCCGGTCAATATTCTTGACTTTTCCCCTGTATGCTTTATCGTCGAATGAGCCGTAATAGGAAATCGCTGTGCTGCCAACAGATTTTATTTTTCCTTTATAATATTCGTCGTTGTAAGAACTGTAATAAGTAAAAGAAACCGGGCCGGCAGTTCTGAGATATCCTTTAAAAGCAGCATCATCATATTGAGTAAAGTAATCAAGTAGATTTGGGCCGATGGATTTTACTTTCCCTTTGAGTGATTCGTTATCGGCTGAAGTATAGTAAGTAATAAGCGTTCTTCCAATATATTTTATCTTGCCCTGGTATGCCTCATTATCGGTAGCCGGGTAATATTCTTCTCTTCCCATATATTTTTCCATACGTGGGTAGGTTCCTGTAGTTGGAGAGGTATACTCTGTTCCCCAATCAACAATTTTTCCGTCCTTCGTCATGTTAACAACAACTGATTCATCAACCAAAAAAGTAATGATATCCTGTTTACCCCTGTTATCAATTGTTATTTGAGCGACATTTTGTGCAAACGCCGATGCGAACAATAATGTAGAGATTATTGTAAAATATAATTTGCTCATTTTCCTTTTTTAAGAAGCGTTAATGTAATAATGATTTTACCAAATCCAAAATATTACCCGCGAATTTCAGTAATCTCTACGTTCAGCATCATTGGTCTCAGCGCAGACTTAGATATTGTATCTTCTTCTGATTAGGATGCAGGCCGTCTTTAGTTCTTACATTGCTTAGGCTATTTCCGTTATTTATTTCGTATTGACGGCTAAACGCCTTAAGCCATAAAACTGGAAACTAACGTCTTGACATATTTATTTGAATCGGTTTGGCTGCGTATTTTAAAGTTATAACAATTTTTATTCCTATCAACCCAAAGCAGATTTTTTAACGGAAACGCTTAAACACAATTGAAAATGCATTTTACTCCATTAAATATACAGACTGCCAAATTCACAATTTTTGAAGGTTGAGAAGGTCAGGTCAGGAATAACTTTTATAATAGCAGCAATTCCGATTAATAAAAAAATCCGCCAGAACTTGCAAATTAAAAAAATGTTGTCTACATTTATACCCACGAATCAATCTCCCCTTACGCTCCTGTAATCTTTTGAAAATCTTTAAGCTTACATTTTTGCATTATGTGCTGGAACTCTTCCTGCAGTTGTAAGATTATAGCATAAATCCTTTATTTCATGTTCGTATTCAATAAGATATGCTGTGGCATATTTTATTGTGAGACAGATCAGGATATGTCCTGGCATGCCAGAGATACCAGGTTAGTGTATTATAACTAAACAATAAAATTAAATGTTGTTACCATGGAAGAAACTTATATGTGGGTATGTAATATAATAGAAAGTTGCAATAACGATTTTCATTTTGATTGTGCTTACGTGTTGATCTCTTTATTTAAAATTAAACATGGAGATTCTGACAAAGTTTCAGATTTAAGATCGCTTTGGCAAATCAAATGGAACACTGTTCATGCCATCTTAAAATAGAAAGTGACAGGAATATTTTTTAAGGTAGAAGAAAATATCAATGTACAGGAAGAGTGTAAAAGAGCAATTTATAAACACTTGTAAAAAATGATGATAATATCTTATACTGATTTTTTTTGACGATAATAATATCTGATAAAGATTGATTAATTAACTGTAAAATGGATTTAAAATGAAAGTAGAATTTAAACAGAAGCAAACAGAACTTTTATCATTGTATGGTTTGAAGGCAGACCAATTTTTGTCCATCGCGATTGAAACCTCAAAACAACTCGGTTGGGTTTTAGGTAGTATAAATGAAACGGGGTTTATCGCATATACAAGAAACGGCTTTTTTGCGTGGAATGCCGAAATAAAAATTAAAATCATAAATGGAATGGCCACACTTCAAAGTCAATCGCTAAGCAATGAGTTTATTGATGTAAGAGGGAATAAAATGAATATTGAAGTATTTATCTCAACCTTCAAAAATATCAAAAATAAATTGTTGAGCCGCGAGCCAGAATTAACATATATTATTTCGGCAACAAAAATTGCTTAAACAAATTCATTATTATTTCGCGCCTTTTCTTGTTATGGATTTTCACTAATTGGGTAATATGTGGGTAACGTTACAAATCGTCTCTTTACTTTTAGTTTAGCAGGTCCGGTTTTTAAGTATCCCCTTGATTGGAAAGTTCAATCCAAACAGGTGCATGATCACTGGATTTCTCCCACCCGCGAACATTGCGGTCAACCCCTGCAGCAACGAGCCGTTCATCCAGGTGAGGGCTCAATAAAAAATGATCAATACGTAATCCGGCATTGCGGCTATATGCATCACGAAAATAATCCCAAAAGGTATAAATAACTTCACGAGGATAGAGTTTTCTGATTGCGTCTATCCATCCCTGTGATACGAGTGTTTTAAATGCGGAACGGGTTTCCGGCCTGAAAAGGGCGTCATCCACCCAACGCTCAGGCTTGTAAACATCCAGTTCGGTTGGCATTACATTATAGTCCCCGGTAATTACGACCGGCACACCGGAAGCAAAAAGGGTTGCTGCATGGGCTGTCAGCCTTTCAAACCATCGCAATTTGTAATCAAATTTTGGACCAGGCGCAGGATTACCGTTCGGGAGATAAATACACACGATAGTAATACCGCCTACCGCAGCTTCAATGTACCTGCTGTGAAGATCTTCAGAATCACCCGGGAGCGCCCGGCGTACCTCTTGCGGCTTACCCCTGCGGGAGAGGATAGCAACACCGTTCCAGCTTTTCTGGCCATGCCAAATGGCTTCATAACCTGCATCTGTTATGGCTTGCTCAGGAAATTTTTCCTGGGGCGCCTTTAACTCCTGCAGACATGCAACATCAGGTGATGTTTCTTTCAGCCATCGAAGCAATACCGGCAGATGGCCGTTAACACCGTTAATGTTATAAGTGGCTATTTTCATAATAAAATTGCAAAATTTGTTTTGTTAATAATCAAATACAATCAGGTTGTTAAAGATAATATCTATTGCGGAATAACCATTAGAGTATCATGGACAAGTTTGGCTTCCCACTAAGACTCGAAGAACACAAGGTATTTTGTATAGCGATCCTTAATGATCTTAGTGTCTTGGCGGGAAAGTGGTGTTGAAATTGAATCCTTAATAAAAGAATACAAAAAATTAAAATCTTTTTCTTCAACAGCAAGAGGCATAATTATTATAATTTTAAAAAATGATTGAACAAACGGAGCTTATTGTAACTGAGTGGAATTATTTTCCTCCAACCGCTTTCAACGAGACCACAGACAAAATACTTAGTTTTACTTCGTTGGATGTTATGAAAAAAAGTGCGTCAACAAAAAAAGGAATTGCTTGCAGGTTTACCTGTTATTTTGTTATCGGACAAGAAAAAATTCTCGATTATGTGGGAGAAGATTCTTATGTTATTGACCTGCCGGATGTAATTGATAAGCATGAATTGATTAAAATGATCAGGAATTCTTTTTCCAAATTCAAGGATAAATTCGATCTTAGAAAACTGGGCACCATCCTGCAGGATAGAACGCTGGCCCCGCTGGAAGAGAGCAGTATTAATCTTGATGCAATACTTCCACTGTTAGTCTGACTACCGCTTGCTTTTCAAAAAAATGAATTTTCTACAATCATTCTACATGATCATTCCTCAAAATAATTCGTACTTTGGCGCCTGATTGACTACTCCTACTACATACGACGCCATTATAGTTGGCGGAGGCCCATCGGGCAGTACCTGTGCTTATAACCTTATAAAAGCCGGCGTACACACGTTACTGTTAGACAGAAATAATTTCCCGCGTGTAAAGCTTTGTGCCGGCTGGCTGTCTCCGCCAATCTGGGATGTTCTTGGTTTAACACCCACTGAATACCCACGGAGTGTGTGGAAATGGAACCGTGTTCACATTAATTTCCGTGGTAAAAAATACAATATTAAATCAGACGGCTATTTTGTACGCCGTTATGAATTTGATGATTTTTTGCTGAAGCGCAGTAATGTAGAAACTATTGAAGGACATAATGTGCGGCAAATAGAAAAAGACAGCGATGGTTACTGGGTGATTGATAATTTATACCGGGCAAAGTATCTTATAGGAGCCGGCGGCACACATTGTCCCGTGGCGAGAGCTGTTTTTCCGGAAAAAGAAAACCTGCAATGCGGAACCCAGGAACGGGAATTCGAAGGCAACGCGGAAGAAATTGCAGCTACCCGTGCCGGTAAGGATGGGGAACCCGAAATATTCTTGCATGATGATGTGAAAGGCTACTCGTGGAATGTACCAAAAGGCAACTGGCTGAATGTGGGCACCGGTACAAAAGTATCGAGAGAAGTATTAGCGGCGTGGGTGAATGCCAGGGCATTCTTTGAAGGTGACGGTAAACACGGCACGATACCACTTTCCAGCCGGCCGATGCTTGATAAAATGAAGGGCCATGGATATATCATTTTCGAAAAAGATCACCTTAACTATTGCCACAGGGGTAATGCATTTCTAATTGGGGACTCGCTCGGGCTTGCACAACCTATGACCGGAGAGGGAATATTGCCGTCAGTAATTTCAGGGAAACTCTGCGCCGCTGCGATAGCAGAAGGTGTTCCGGAAAAATATGGAGAACGACTTCGGCGGCATCCCGTTATTTATGATTACCGGTTATTACACGCCATACAAACAAAAGCTAAAAAGATCTTTGGCGAAAAGAAAGATGCATCCTATAAAAAGTCGTTGATTCGTGACAAGATTATAGTGAAAGCTTTTGCGATGTTGTTCTCAGGCCGGCCGATTCCCGGGAGTCGTTTTTTAGCCAAATTAAAGAAATAAAATAACTAATTATCCGGTTTTGGGCTTAGATACTTTTAAAGAAATTAAGCTGATATAATAAATCCAGGTCTATTGCCGTTCGAATATACCATTGTTTTTTAAGTAGGTATTAATTACTGTCGGTATATTCGTTCTGCCCTAATAATTAACTCATATTAAAAGTGATTTTCTATTTAATAATTTCGTTTTTGAATTCCGATAAATTTATGGAAAGATGAGCATTACTAAGTCTTCTTCTCCTGTAAATAGGGCTGCAAGTTTTATAACTTTATTAATTGGTTGTACTGTTCTGGCCGGGTGGCTATTTAATATATCTTCACTTACAAGCCTGTTACCTGGCTACGGCATAATGCGGATGGATACGGCTTTCTGCTTTATTTTGTCGGGTCTGTCACTCTACCTTCGCCATGATGATCAACCCGGCAGTAGGGCCCGCGAATATACGGTTTTGGTTTGCAGCTTAATAGTGTTGGCTATCGGCGCATTATCTCTTTCCTCGTATATATTTGGCTGGAATTTTAATATTCACAGGTTCCTTTTGAATATGACGCATGCCGGAGTTGGTGAGAAATCCCCCGGCAGGATGAGCCTGATCGTGTCTTTGAATTTTACGCTCTTAGCCGTCATTTTCCTCTTGCTGGGTAAAAGAAATTATCATTTACTGGTGCAGGTGCTCCTAATTGCAATGATTCCCGGCTGCATGGTGGTAATTTTCAATCACCTGTTTGGCGTGAGCTTTTTAACTGCCATTCCACTAAGAGCGCCTACAACCATGATCACGGCCATGTTATTTATTGTATTATGTATTGGTGTCTTTACGAGCGCTCCCCTTGGGTATATTCATTATTCATTTGTAAAAAAGATAGCCGTTTTCTTTGTACTGATCGTCCTTATACGCGGTACTGTTTTTTTCGCCATAGACAGGAACAACCAGCTGGTTGCCGATAAGGACAAATGGTTATCTCACAGTCATAGAGTAATATTACTTACAGAATCACTTAACGACGAGGCCAACAATATTCAAAGTATCACAAGAGGTTACATTATTACCGGTGATGATAAGTTCCTCTTTATGGCCGGTAACTCCACTGATAGTATACAAAATATCATTTCGGGCCTGAGGACCGTGACGGGGGACAATGATGATCAGCGATCGATGGCAGATACACTTAATAAGTTTGTTACCGCCTTTATTGCATCTCAAAATGATTTAATTAATACCAAACGAACAGAAGGTTTTGATGCGCCACAAAAAATGATTAGGGCGGGCGCAGGAACCGCATTACTCGAAAAAATACACTCTTATACTTCAGCTATTGTGCAGCGGGAAGACCAAATTCTAGCCGATCATAAAGCCAAAAACGATCTGATCGTCCGCAATTCTTCAAGGGTGTTTACCGTATTCCAGGTTATTGCAGCGTTATTATTGGTGGTTGCCTTTAAGATGATTTACGACCACATCCAGCTGAGAAATAAAACCGAGCGGGCACTCAATAAAAGTTTAAAGGAAACATCGGATTACAAATATGCATTGAATGAATCATCTATTGTATCCATTACGAATGAAAAAGGAATCATTAAACATGTAAATGATAACTTTTGTGATATCTCAAAATATTCCCGGGGAGAATTGTTAGGGCAGGATCATAACATTATTAAATCCGGCTTCCATACCAAGGAATTTCTGCGGGGAATATGGCACACGCTGGAAGAAGGAAAGGTATGGAGGGGAGAGTTAAAAAATAAAGCCAAAGACGGCAGTTACTATTGGCTGGACACAATTATAGTTCCGTTCGCTGATGAAGCGGGCAAGCCATATCAATACCTTGCCCTTCATTCGGACATCACTCCGCGAAAAGAACTGGAAGAAGAAATTATGCAAATGAACCGGCAACTGCAAAAAAGAGTGGAGGAAAAAACCAGGGAAGTAATTGAAAAGGAACAACAGTACCGGATTCTTTTTCAAACTATGCGGGAAGGCATACAGATTATTGGCAGCGACTGGAAGTATTTATTTGTGAATAGTTCGGCAATTGAACATAATGGGTATTCGCAGGATGACTTAATCGGTTTTACCATGATGGAAAAATATCCAGGCATTGAAAAAACCGAATTATTCCGAGTTCTTGAAAACTGTATGAAAAATCGCAGTGCTGATGTTTTGGAAACTGAATTTAAATTCCCGGATGGTCGAAGCAGATGGTTCAAAATGAGTATTCAACCAGTGGCTGGAGGAGTTTCTATCCTGTCAATGGATATTGATGAACGCAAAAAAGTAGAGCAGCAATTGATGGAGAGCGAAAGGTTCCTTAATGAAAGTCAGAAAGTTTCTAAGATCGGAAGTTACGTTCTTGACTTTAAAATTGGCATCTGGAAAGGCTCACAGGTGCTGGATAATCTCTTTGGATTAACAGCAGATGATGCACATACCGTTGAAGCCTGGATTTCTGTTATTCATCCCGAAGACCAGGCAATGATGACTGATTATTTGGCCGTAGAAGTCATTGGCAAAAACCAACGGTTTGATAAGGAATACAGGATAATAAATAAGCAAACGAAAAAAGTACGTTTTGTATATGGGATTGGTGATCTTGAATTTGATGCTGATGGCACTCTTGATAAAATGATGGGGACCATACAAGACATAACTCAAAGAAAACGTTTGGAAAAAGAACTGGCAGAACAAAAGCTAAAAGAGCAAAAACTCATCAATGAAATTATTATACAAACGCAAGAGAAAGAAAGGAAAGAATTGGGAAGAGAACTCCACGACAATGTGAACCAGATCCTTGCCATCGTTAAAATGTATCTTGGTATGCTCAATTCAGGCGATTATACGGCTGAAGATAATTTACTTGAAAAAAGCTACGAATATGTAGATGACGCGATGAAAGAAATCAGGAAATTATCGCACTCGCTGGTGGCCCCATCACTGGGTAACCTTGGCTTAACAGAATCATTGCAGATACTTGCAAAAGATACAAATTTACTCAATGGCTTACAAGTTCATTTAGACATTGATGAATCATTTACCGAGGACGGATCAGACAAAACGAAAGAATTAATGCTTTACAGGGTAGTGCAGGAACAGTTGAATAATATCACGAAATATGCTAAGGCCAACGAAGCTTTTATCACTCTAAAAAAGGAAAACGACACTTTGCTTTTAAGCATAGCCGATAATGGTGTTGGATTCGATACAAGTCAGAAATCTACCGGTGGTATTGGCTTATCAAATATGAAGAGCCGGATAGAGTTTTATTCCGGCAAACTGAATATCGTCTCGGCACCCCACCAAGGATGCAAAATTGAGATTTCTATACCCTCTGTATAATATAAAGTTAAACCCCGAACGAGCTGCCACATCCGCAGGTGGAACTGGCATTCGGATTACTAAATGTAAAGCCTCTTGAGTTAAGGCCTCCTTCAAAATCTACTTCCATATCCAAAAGATAAATGCCATGAACGGGATTAATTATGCAAGGAATGCCGTCTGCTTCAAAATATTCATCTTTCTCTGTTTTCGTCTCAAAATCAAGCACATAAGACATACCAGAACATCCACCGCCCTTCACGCCCACCCGCAAAAATTTTGTATTGTCAAAATTTTCCTGCGCCATCAGGCGTTTTATCTCTTTGACGGCGCCATTTGTAAACGTTACAGGGGTTTTGTTCAGCGTTTCCATAATATTTTTTATTTGCAATGAAAAATAACTTGCTTTTTCAAACGTTTCTTGTTGCGTAATTATAGTTGTTACTCAATTGCAAATTTACAATCCTTTCTTAAGAGAATTACTATTTTTGACTTAAATTATCACAATGTCAACATTTGAAACCATCGCTATTATTCTTCTTGGTGTAATATTTTTAGCAGTCATCTGGATGATCACAGACTTCGCAGCTTTAAAAAAAGATATCAGGGAAAAAGTGGTTCCTAATCCTGAGACTTTAAAACTGAGGTTGCAGGCTTATGAGAGGTTAACGTTGCTTGCTGAAAGAATTTCACTTCAAAATTTATTGTCCCGTGTTCCCAATGCAGGGCTTTCTTCACGGCAAATGCAAAATTCGTTGATAGATGCCATAAAACAGGAATATGATTACAATGTGAGTCAGCAGGTATATGTTTCACCGGAACTGTGGCGGGCTGTGAACAATCTTAAAGAGCAAAATATTTACGTAGTGAACCAATTGGCTTCTACCATGCCCTTCCAGGCTTCGGCAATGGACCTCAACAAACAGATCATAGATTTTTTGATTACCAACCCGAAGGCGTCTCTTCATAATATTGTTTTGGAAGCCCTTAACTTTGAGGCTAAGAAAATAATGTAAGCCATTCAATTTCATTTTTCATGAGAATGGTTATTAATTTGAAAAATGAAAGAAGCCGACAAAAAATATACCGACAGTGGAATCGAAATAAAGAAGGTGTACACATATGCTGACTCTTATCAATCTCCTCCTCCGAAAAGTTTTGAAGAAGTTCCCGGCAATTTTCCATTTACACGCGGCATTCAGCCTGATATGTATCGCGGCAGGTTGTGGACCATGCGGCAATATGCCGGCTTCAGTACGGCTGAAGAAAGTAACAAGCGGTATCATTATCTTATTTCCCAAGGGGTAAATGGCCTTAGTGTTGCCTTTGATCTGCCTACACAAATCGGCTACGACAGCGACCATTCATTGTCTGAAGGCGAGGTAGGTAAAGTGGGTGTTGCTATAGATTCTATCGATGATATGGAAGCCCTGTTTACGGGTATTCGTTTACAGGATATCTCAACCTCAATGACGATTAATGCGACGGGTTTTATTTTACTGGCATTTTATGTGGCGGTAGCAAAAAGGCAAGGAGCTGATCTTTCAAAAATACAAGGCACGATTCAAAACGATATTTTAAAAGAATATGCTGCAAGGGGCACTTACATCTATCCGCCAAAACCATCCATGCGAATTATTACTGATATTTTTGAATGGTGCAGTAAAGAGTTGCCCAAATGGAATACCATTTCAATATCAGGTTATCATATCCGCGAAGCAGGAAGCACAGCCGTTCAGGAAATTGCTTTTACGCTTGCTAACGGTAAAGCATACGTTCAGGCGGCAATTAATAAAGGGCTTGATATAAACATTTTTGGCAAAAGGCTTTCCTTCTTTTTTAATTCGCATAATAATCTATTTGAAGAAGTAGCCAAGTTCAGGGCGGCCAGGAGGATGTGGGCAAAAATCATGAAAGAAGCGGGGGCGACTGATGAAAAAGCTATGATGCTTCGATTTCATACCCAAACAGGTGGGAGTACATTAACAGCTCAACAACCTTTAAATA
Source organism: uncultured Chitinophagaceae bacterium (assembly GCA_963792025.1). Classification (GTDB taxonomy): domain Bacteria; phylum Bacteroidota; class Bacteroidia; order Chitinophagales; family Chitinophagaceae; genus Ginsengibacter. Next base: position 318,679 of record CAWBUS010000005.1, read on the forward strand.
ATATCAGCAGGGTTACTGTGCAAACACTGGCCGCTGTGCTTGGCGGCACCCAAAGCCTTCATACTAACGGTTATGATGAAGCGCTGAACCTTCCCACCGAGGACGCTGCTTCTATAGCGCTACGCACCCAGCAAATTATTGCCCACGAGAGTGGCGTAGCGGATACGGCAGACCCGCTAGCAGGAAGTTATTTTGTAGAAAAGCTTACGGCTGATGTTGAAAATGCAGCGTGGGAATTAATAAAAACGATTGATAAAATGGGTGGTAGCGTTGCTGCGATTGAGCAAGGCTTTATTCAAAATGAAATTGCATCAAGCGCTTACAAGTTTCAGAAAAAAGTGGAATCGGGCGAAAAAATAATTGTGGGTGTAAATGCGTTTACAGGACGACAGGAAGCAGCAGCCCCACCCTCTTTCAAAATAAACGATGACGTAAGAAGGATACAAACACAAAAGCTGCTGCAATTAAAAAAGGAAAGAGACAATGCAGTTGCGCTAACCTGTCTAAATAAAATAAAAGACCATGCAACAAATAATAAGAATTTGATGCCTGTTGTAATAGCCGCTGTAGAAAATTTTTGCACCTTGGGGGAAATTTCAGATGCGTTGCGATCTGTTTTTGGCGAGTACAAATAATTCGTATTAAACTACTTTATGAAACAAACACTACTTCTTTTATTCTTGTGTTCAGTTACTACTGTAACAAGGGCTCAAAAATATGCGCTGCTTGATCAACACATGGCAGAACCGGTAAAATATTCAAACACCGTTACTTCTGTTGATAAATTCAATGATCGCTTTCCGGTTGAAAAAAAACTTGTGCCCGAATTTTTAAAAGCATTGGAAGAGATAGAAGGTAAACTTTCATCCAAACCACCCTTTGGCAAAATAAAAGATTATGAAATCGGGTGCATACAATTTACCGGGAGAGCGATTATGCTGGCTACGGGCGAGCGCATTGATTATGTAATTACTTCCTCCTGCGACGATGTCAGGATATCTATGCATTTATCTGACGCAAAATTGAGTAATAAAGGCAACGCCTTCTTCATTAAAACATGGATACAGTACATTAGAAGTTATGTAAAATAAATCTGCCTCTTCCCCTGTTAACATAAGCGATTAAGGATGTCCGTTATAATGAAGGATAGAAAGTTCTTGTGCGATTAACTCTCAAGTCATGTAACAAAGATGATTTAGGACTAATGTTAATACTAAAAAAGCGGGACAACGGGCTTTGAGAAACCGCAATTGACATCTGCCAGCAATGCAGGTCTCTCGATAAAGAAATAGAAACCTGGTTGAGTTCCCCCTGGGTTATATTGTAATATCCGTTAAGAGACGCCTGCCATTTTTTTGTGATTCCCAAAGTGCCTCCAAAATTGACATTTTGCGTAAGAGTTTTTACAAATCCCTGGGGTATTAAAAAGTTTTTAGAATACGTCAAGGCATATGATAAATTCACCGACCAGGGGATACTAAAATCCGCAAATTCGCCGGGGTTATTTCTTATATAAGCCGACTCGGCATCGTACTGATCCTGCGTGTACCCAAGGTCGTTAATACCGTTAGTATTGGAAGTAAGTTCTGTTTTCGATTTACTATCTTTTTTCCCGCCCTGCAGAGAAGTTGATAAAGAAATATTCCCGCTAATAAGCCGCCCAAGCGTTAGTAACCGATGCTTCCACACTAAAGTATGTAACCTGCGGCCCTGGCCATCCAGCTCATATGGATCTAACACGCCGCTTGCTGTGATATTTATTTTATTAAAAAGGTTACTTCTCAAAGAGATAGGAAGATCGCTCAAAGGGTAACTAAGCGAATCAGCGAAAAAATTGTAGCTCCCGCTGATGCTGAATCCGTCGAGTATGGAAATTTTCTTAATTGCATTTTCGCCGGTATCTTTCTTATTCCGCACTTTCATTGAGATATTATTATCTATACCAAAATTGAGGCCGCCGAATCTCCCGGCAGAATATGGCCCGTAAATATTATTTCTCTGGTAAACCGAAAATTGTTGTTTATCGCCCGCGGTGTCATACTGGGTGTAATAAAAACTGCTTTTATTGAACTCTGGTTTATAACTTACACCCAACGTTGGCGTTATCTCATGCCTTATCGCTACTATTTTTGAATCCTTACTTTTTGACGTTATTAGTCCAAATATCCTTGTAGATACGCTCAAACCGAAAGACATATCCCTTGCCGTGTAAAACCCTTTCTGTACCGATGTGTCTAATCTGCCTTTGGCGTCGTTCCAGCTATATCGTGTTTTTGTCTGGAACCAGGTCTCGTCATAACTAACGGAAGGGCCTACCTGGAATGCACCAATCTGCGGAAGTGACAAACTGATTGGAACGGAATGATGGAAACCGAATTGAAGGGTGTCGGCAATTTGTTGAAAAATATGGGGAAGGGTATCATAGAATGAAAACCGGTTTTGCGCACTTCCGTTATAGGCAATGCCAATATTCTCATACCATTTCGGTGTGCCCACCGATTCTTTTTTGCGGAACGGATAAACCGTGGCCACATTAAAACCCACATCGGGAAGGTTAATATTGATAATCTTTAAATTGGTATTCTGGTTATGATTGGCTGTTATGGTTAAATTAAAAGGTTTATCCTTCCATGTTTTGGAATAAGAAATAGAAGACTGCAACTGGTTATTGAAATTTACATTGGGGTTATCAGGAACATTCGAATTATAGCTGCTGCTTCCTGCGTTGACGCTGGCAGAGAAATTTACCCCGGGCCTTGCTTTGGTATCCATGCTATGGCTCCATGCGATATGATAACTTCGGTTATGCACAAAGTCAGGGTCGCCCTTAAAATTGGTATTAAAATTTTGCACATCAAATTCAAGGTTTCCGCTATAGTGGTAGTTTTTTTTATATCTCGGATTCACTTTAAATATCCATCCACCATACGAATAAACGCTACCGCTAAAAATAACGTCCCAATAATCGTTTATTACTTTGTAATAGCCCAGGTTCTCAAGCCCGAGGCCTCTTTGCTGGTTGGTGGTGAAAGTTGCCTGCAGTAAGCCAGAGTGCCTCGCCTGGTTTAACGGGTATATTCCGAAAGGAAAATAAAGAGGAATGGGCACTCCTTCAAATTCCGGATGGACGGGCCCGGTAATTGCCATTTTGTTATTAATGAATTTTATTTTATTACTCACAAATGCAAAATGTGGCGTATCGAGATTGCAGGTTGTGAATCTTCCACGCAATGCATAAAAAACATTATTGTCTATCTTTTTAATCGTCTGCCCATACACATACATTTCTCCCTGCGTGGTATATGTGCTTTTAGTGATGCCCTTCCCGCTTTTCATATTAAATTTTATGGAATCACTTTCCGACAGAAAATCGCCCTGCTTGTAGGTCGGCAGCGAAATTACTTTGCCGGTACTATCTCTTTTTATAGAAGCAATAATATTACCTGTTTCCTGGTCTAACGCGATAATGGGCGCTGTGAGATTATTGTCTTTGTATTGAGTGGTAGCTTTTGTTCCATACAATGTGATCGTTTTTTCAGGAACGCTTACTACCATAGAATCTTCAGCGGTATATTCAATAACGGTATCAGGAGCATTTTTTGAAGTAGCAAACTTCAGGGTATCGGCATTCTTTTTTAATAGGGAAGTATCCGTAGCAAGTGAATCAATATTATTGATGTGAATTGTATCCGTTGCTTCAACAATTTTTTTTGGTAAAGTATCGTTTTGAGTTTTTAGCTTTTCCTGTGAACGTGTATTTTTTTTGGCGGATGGTAATGTTGTATCGGAAGGCGAAGTTAAAAATGTGTGAAATAAAGAAGAATGAGAATGTTTATCCCTGCTTTGAACCGTTAGAATACATAGAATGACAGAAACCATTAATGCCAATATGTATTTTACGCTAACTTTGTTTATCATGTTCATAGCAGTAGGAAACAAAAATAGAACTAATCCCATTAAGGATTTGTGAAGATTATAAAACCAAAAAATTACTGATCCATTAAAACCACATAAGTAAATGTTTGTACGTAAATCCCGGCTTTCCTTTTTTCTTTTATTCTCATTTTTATTATTTCTCTTCACTGCTGCCGATGCTCAATCGACAAGAAAAATTAAAACGATAATTGTGGATGCCGGCCACGGAGGAACCGATGATGGCGCCCACAGTGAATATGAAGGTTCATTAAACTCCAAAGAAAAAAATGTAACGCTCGCTATTGCATTAAAGTTGGTTGCCGAACTAAAGAAAGAATTGCCGGATGTTAATATCATTCCGACACGTACAACTGATATTTATCAAAACCCCAGGGAAAAAGCCCAGATCGCCAATGACTATCATGGCGACCTCTTTGTATGTATTCATGCCGATGCAGTAGTGCTCCGAACTGCTTCAAGAATTATCGGTCATCATAAAGAAACTTATTACACGGTTAAATATGTAGGCAAAGGAAAAAAAAGAAAAAAAATCAGGACGCCACACACACACATTGTGCCTACACGCCAATATTATAAATTGCCTACCGACAGAAAGGGAACCAGCACCTGGATTTTCGCGGCCCACAAAACAGAAGATAAAATAAAGGCGATGGAAAATGCCGATTTACTTTTTGCTACTGATGAAAATGACAGCACACTTGAGATAAACGAAGACAGCCCCGAATGGAAAGCGAAAGCTTTATTATATACTCAGAATTATTTTAAGAGAAGCTATAAACTTGCGTCAGACATACAGGAAGATATTGATAGTATGGGCCGTCCCGATCTGGGTGTTCATCAGCGCCAAAAAGGGATTTGGGTTTTGCAGGCAACACAAATGCCTGCCGTATTGGTTGAAACAGGCTTCATTGACAACTATGATGATGAAAGATATCTTATCAGCGAAAAGGGCCAGCAGGAAATTGCTGAGTCTATAACACGTGCCCTCATAAAATATAAAACCCAGGTAGAAGCCAAAACAGTTGTGAACGCCGATGCGATGAATACTAAATGACACCACAATTAATTCGCAAACAAACATTAGCCGGTTTGGACTAATAATTCTTAAATAAATTATCCGGAATTTTTTATTACAGCCTTGCAGGCGATGTGCCAATAAAGATTTACTATTTTCGCAACGTCAATTTGGGTTATGCCTTAACCGGGAACACCGTTAACCTGAAAAATGACAACTGCATACTACCAAATAAAACAATATGAAAATAAGTAACGAAACTAAAATAGGAACCATGGCAGTAGTGGGCATTGTGCTGCTTGTTTTGGGATTTAATTTTCTGAAGGGTAATAACCTTTTCAAAAAAAACAATTACATCTATGCCAAATACCAGGATGTGCAGGGACTTTCAAAATCGAACCCGGTTGTAATTAACGGGCTGCAGGTAGGAAGAATTGAAAACCTGGATGGTGGAAAATCCATGAAACAAATTATTGTAACCGTTAGCCTCACAAAAGATGTAAATATTCCGGACAACTCGCTTGCTGTAATCAATCCAAATCTTCTCGGCGGTAGTGCCACACTCGAAATTCAATTAGGCAACTCTACCAACTATTTAAAGGAGGGTGATACTGTTCTCACAACGCTTAGTGGTGGCGCCTTTGATGAAGCCTTGAAAGTTATAAACCCTGTTTTATACGAGGTAAGAAATTCAGTAAAATCGTTAGACTCCGTGCTGCATGTGGTTACCGGCGTGTTTGATCCGGCAACGAAAAATAATATTAAAGGGATCGTGGCCAATTTAAATACAACAACAGCATCATTTGCTTTGTCCGCTGTTTCATTGGAGAAAATTTTGAATACACAAAATGGCGCCCTGGCAAGTTCGCTTAATAATGTAAGCGCTTTTACTGCCAACCTTAATTCCAATAACGCAAAACTGGATAGCATACTCGAAAATACAAGAATAGTAACGGCAAATTTTGCAGCAATCAATTTGAAAAAAACGCTGGATACATTAAACGTTGCCATAAATAATTTTAAAGAAAGTTCGGAGAAAATTAACAGTAAGGATGGTTCTCTCGGTTTACTTTTGAACGATACGAAATTGTACGACAACTTGCAATCCACGGCAAACAAATTAAATATCCTTCTTGATGATGTAAGGACGCATCCTAAACGCTACGTAAATATTTCAGTATTTGGTAAAAAAGACAAAGGGGGTTACCTGACTGCACCTTTAATTGACGATACATTAAAAGCGGTTAAGTAATAGAATGATCACCCCAGTAAGAATTACCTTAATTATTTTTTTACTGCAGGTAAGTTTTGTTTCTATTTCGCAAGTGACGCCGCCACCAGCCGATACTTCTAAAAACATCAAGGCAAATGCTGACACGGTAAAAGAATTTCAAATTATCCGCGGTCCCAGCATGCGCAGTATTTATATCGATTCCACAACCACCATGCAAACCATTGCCGGGGGCGCCATAGTTAAACAGGGAACTACTCTTTTCGATGCGGACAGCATTGCAATAAATCCAACCACGCACGAAGCAGAAGCTTTTGGTAACGTCCATATTAACCAGGGCGATAGTGTACAAACCTATGCTCAATATCTTAAATATATCGGCACAGATAAAACGGCCTATCTTAAGACTAATGTTAAACTTGTTGATAAAAAAGCAACGCTCTTTACGCAGGCCCTTGATTACAATCTCCAAACCGGCATAGGCAATTATCATAACGGCGGAAAAGTTATCAATGGTAATACGACAATTACCAGTAACGACGGAACCTATTATGCTGATACAAAAGATATTTATTTTAAAAATGATGTGGTTGTAATTCAACCTAAAAATCATGTAACAACCGATTCGCTGTTATATAATATGCTGTCACAGAATTATAATTTAAATGGCAACAGTTACATAAAAAGTCCCGAAGCTGAAATATATACCACACAGGGTAACTATGATTTTAAAACTGATAACGCAATTTTCACAAGCCGAACAATAGTAAAGGACAGTAGCGGCCGGGTTTACGTTGCCAATAATATGGCAATGGATAATAAATCGGGCAATGCACAAATGGAAGGAAATGCACTCGTTAGGGATTCCGCCGGTGGTTATATTGTTCTTGCCAACCAGATATTTTTAAATAAAAAAACCAACTCGTTTTTGGCGACAAGAAAACCAGTATTGATTATAAAACAAAAAAATGATAGCATTTATGTAGCGGCTGATACCATATTTTCCGGCTATTCGACAGCAGTAAAAAACGAGCAATTTGTAATGGCGAAAGATTCCGCTGCATATGATTCTTTACACCGACAACAGCTTGCCGATTCGACAATAAAAACAGATACATCACATAGTAACCCGCCATTGATAAAATTATCTGAAAGAGATTCTGCCTTGCACCTTGCTCATCTTATTGATTCTTTAGATGCTAACCACAATAATCAACGACAAAAAATTTCCAGGACGAAAGAAAACCCGGGCCTCATTGATTCTTTAATAATAAAATCGTCGCGAGACTCCTTAAAAATTGATTCATTAAATGCCAAAAGCAGTGCTGCCATCGGGGATTCTTTAAGGGCGATTGCATTGCGAAAATACTCGTCGAAAGTTGACTCTTCCCAACTAAGGAAAAATCAAAATGAGGCAAAAGAAATTCCCCTTACTGATACTGTTAAACCAGCTAAAGCAACTACGGATTCCGTTTCGATTGATTCACATCGTAATCTAACTGTTAACCCTATTCGCAATTTAGATTCAACAAAAACCGGCAATAAGGATACATTGAATAAATCAGATTCGTCGAGATATTTCCTGGCATTTCATCATGTAAGAATATTTAGTGATTCTCTCCAAAGTGTTTGCGACAGCCTTTTCTTTTCAGCAAAGGATTCAGTATTCCGTTTATATTACGCCCCGATTATATGGAGCGGCCGTTCTCAAATAACCGGCGATACTATTTTTTTATACACAAAAAATAAAAAACCGGAACACCTGTATGCTTTTGACAAGAGCATTATTATAAACAAAACCACGCAGGGATTTTATAACCAGATTGCGGGCAAAACGATTAACGGCTATTTCATTAATGGCGCTATTGACTATATGCGTGTAAAAGGTTCCCAGGCTGAAAGTATCTATTACGCCCAGGATAAAGACAGTGCCTATCTTGGCATGAACCGTGCCACGGGTGATGTTATCGATCTTTATTTCAAAAAAGATGATCTCGAAAAAGTTCTTTTTGTAAATGATATTAAAGGCAAATTTTACCCGATGAAAGACATTCCTGAAGACCAGAAATATTTAAAAGATTTTATTTGGCTTAACGATAAACGACCTAAGACCAAACTGGAACTATTTGAATAGCACTATTAGTTTTAGTTGCGAATGATGTGGTTTATGGATTATTAATCGCCACTACTCTTTACCGTTAGTCACTTTCATATCGGGAAAAAGGGAAACAATAAGGAGGAGAATTGAACTAAATATGAGAAGATAAATTCCGAATTTTTTTTCAGGACAATAAGCGTTATAACAGGATGCGAAGAGAATATAAGTTCTGATTAAATAACCCGTGTTGAACGCAACCAAAAAAATATGCAGCCGTTTTGCCCAAATTTTATCGAGATATATTAGTAGCGCTGATACTATTGCTACAAAAACAAAAACAATTCCGGGCTTTCCATACTTATTTTGTTCTGAATAAAAGCCGGTAAAATTCTTATGAATATCAGCATAGTAAGCTAAAGGAATAAAACAACTTATTATTAATAGCAGGCACGACAACCAACCAATCAATTTATAGTACTTCATAATGATGAGAGTGTAAAGCTGTAAACACGATAATATTATATAATTGTCGCAGTAAATTTATGATGGCAAAAGTAAGGCTTAAAGCAGCAGGGATCATTCGTTAATTTTGTGCTGACATCATTAATTTCCATCAAACTTTCTTTCGAACCTTAGCCGTCTTTTTCTTTTTTAATGCTGCATGTTTTATGTTATGCCGGATGATGTCCCAGTACTCTTTTCCATATCCCACCAGTAATTCTGATTTTGAAGGAATGTCCCGTTTCGATTCAAGAAATACCCGGCACTCATCAATTACGAAGCAGCAATTGTTCATTAATTTAATGCCATTCTCAGAGCCTTTTGCGTCGTTGGCATAGCGGGCAAGATTGCTTTTATGTTTAGATGAATCTATTACATGATGGCGATTAATATAGTAGATGTAGGCGTTTAAACCCTCGTGATGATCCACCTCCTTCCAGGTACTTATCTTTCCTTTGTACTCTGCGATACGGCTCCCCTTGGGAATAAATTTTTTTGTAAACAGTCCCTTGCCTGCGCCGGGTATAGTCGATTTTTTTACATGCAGGTCTTTCTCCATAAACGCCATTAGTATCAGTAATTTTTAAACTATTTAAAAAGAGTGCAATTTATAGTAATGGGAAGATACCTTTAAAAATATTTTAAGTTAATGCGCTTTTATGAAGAGATATCTTGCCGCCAATATTCGGAAGAAACCCTGTTATCAAACCGATAAGCGGAAGAAACGCACAAACATTATAAACAAAGATTATGCTGGTATGGTCTGCTAAAACACCTAACACCGCAGAACCGATTCCACCCATTCCAAAAGCAAAACCAAAAAATAATCCGGAAACCATTCCTACTTTGCCCGGCATTAATTCCTGTGCATATACTAAAATAGCGGAGAACGCAGAAGAAAGAATAAAGCCAATAAAGACTGATAAAATACTTGTCCAAAATAAATTAACATGAGGTAGTAAGAGCGTAAACGGCGCTACGCCTAATATTGAAAACCATATTACATACTTACGCCCGAAACGATCACCCAGCGGACCTCCTATAAAAGTGCCTGCTGCCACCGCTGCTAAAAAAATAAAGAGGTGTATCTGCGAGTTTTGTACAGACAATCCAAACTTATTAATAAGATAAAAAGTATAATAACTGCTCATACTTGCGAGATAAAAATATTTGGAGAAGATGAGCAGCAATAGAATTACGACCGCGAAAGTGATTTTCTTTTTTGAGAGCATGGGTATGTTATCCGCACTTTCAATATTATGTTTTGGCTTTATAAGATGAGTATTCGTTTTATACCAGTTGCCAATGGTGATAAGAACGAAGATTGCGATCAAAGCCAAAACACCAAAGTATAAAATATGTGATCTTCCATAAGGCACCACAATAATAGCTGCAAGCAGAGGCCCCAGGGCGCTGCCGGCATTTCCTCCTACCTGGAAAATAGATTGCGCCAATCCACGCTTTCCACCCGATGCCATATAGGCAACCTTTGAAGCCTCCGGGTGAAAGATAGAAGACCCCACTCCTATTAAACCGACAGATAATAATATCGTTCCAAAACTGTTGGAAAAAGATAAAAATATTAAACCGGCAAGTGTAAAACTCATACCTATTGCAAGAGAAAAAGGTTTGGGATTACGATCAGTGTAATAACCGACAAATGGCTGCAATAATGATGCGGTGAGTTGAAAAGTAAATGTGATAAGGCCAACCTGTGCAAAGCTTAACTGGAAAGTTTTTTTTACAACCGGGTAAATGGATGGAATTAAGGATTGAATGGAATCATTCAATAAATGTGAAAAACTGATACTAAGTAGTATCGGAAATACAGTTGCCCTGGCAGCCCTTGCCACCGGTATAGATTTTTGAATGCTCGTCGTGTTCATAGTTTTAAATACGGAAATTAAAGAGGAAAAACTTAAGTTAAAAAATAATTAAGAAAGAGTTACGCCTTCCGCGAGGATCATCTTGGTAGAAGCGGCACGTTGCCTGATATTTTTTGCCGGTGCATATTCTGTTGAATGCCACCATTGCACTGCCAGGTCAGCGTTTGGAAATTCCAACACAACAAAACGGCCAGGCTGCCAATCGCCTTCCAAAGTTTCCGTTGCGCCACCACGAACAATAAATTTTCCCTGCCAGGCTGCGATTGAAGCGGGCGTTAGTTTTTTATATTCTTCATACAATTGCGGGTCTGTGATTTTTACATCTACAATAACGTAAGCTGGCATAATAGAATTTTTTATGAGTGATCAATTTCTTTGTAAGACAAGTAACGGTCGCATTTTATAAGCCCGAAAAGTAGTCGTATCCCTGTTCGTACCAATAATCAGGCGGGCGCTCATTACTGAATGACATGGTACCAATTCTTTTAAGATGCTTAATACCATATTTAACGGGAATGATTAAACGAAGCGGGTATCCCTGGTTCATGGGTAAAGGTTTACCATTCATTTCGTAACAAAGAATTGTTTGCGGATGCATCATGCTGGCCATGTCAATCCCTACATAATATTTTTTATTGGGTGTTACGAGGCCGACGTATTTCATTTGCGTTTGTGCGGTAAGGTTATACTTAGCCGCAAAGTCGCTAAACTTAACACCGGCCCAATGGGTAACCTGGCTCCAACCCTCTATACATTTAAAATCAAAAACAATATCAGTTTTTGGCAGGGCTTTTATTTCATCGAGAGTAATAAATAAAGTATCGCCGGGGTTACGTATTACCTGTAACTTCCAGTTTGATGGATCAAAATCATTTTCCATTCCAACATTGCCGTTTACTCTTACGTTCTTTACAGCATTAGAAACGGGATAGGATTTAGCAAGATGATTATCACTCAAAAAATTAGAAAAGAAATTCTCATTATAATTTAATACCGAACGCAACGGCCTCGGCACATCGGCAACCTTTGGCGCCTGGTGAAGATTCTTCCACGCAAAAACGGCTGCCACCAATAACAATATGAACACCGTAAAAGAAATAATAGTTTTACTTCTTAGTTTTTTTTCTGAAATAAGTATTTCTTCTTTATAATTCATGTCTGTCATTTGTCGTGTTCTTTAGGGTCTGTTGGTTTATCATCGTTTGAAGAAACATCGTCATTCACATTTTCAATGCCTGTTGCATTAATTTCTTCACCAGGTTTATTTACGTCCGTCACGTTATCATTTTGAGGTTCATTTTTAAACTCCATTGGTTCATTAATATTTATAACAGGCGCTTTAAACTGATTCAACTCATTATCGTTATTAATAACAGATGGTTGCAACGCAATCTCCTTAACAGCAGGCAATACATCCAGCCCTGTAACCATGCTTCTGAAATTATTCCATCCGGCAAGTATCACCTGTACAATGTGGACAACAAAAAATAAAGTAAAAAGTATTGTCAAAATAAAATGCTCCGCCCGTGCCCACTCATAGCCACCGAGCAGGGCAACCAAACCATGAAACTGGATAGGTTTATAAATTGAAAGCCCCGTGAGCAAAGATCCAAGCCCCATGATAATTACACCGGTATACGCAATGCGTTGCGCCGCGTTATATTTTTTTTGCGGAGGACCAGTTTTCTTTATGTGTAAATCATGCAACACCACCTGGAATGATTCTTTCCAGGATTTTTTATTTGGAAAAATAAGCCGCCATTCACCGGAAAAAATAAGGTATAAAACATAGATAAATCCATTGATAGCGAATATCCACATAAAAACAAAGTGCAGGCTCATTCCTTCTGCAAGCCTGAAAGGAATATGTAAAGCTTTGTAAAAGGAATCAGGAAAAAATTTCAACACTGTTGTATTGCCCCAGCCAAGCCGGTAAGGATCGTATGCCCAGTAAATCAGCATGCCACTCCAGATCATAACAGCAATAACAGGAAAATTAATCCAGTGAAACCAGCGGATGGCAAGCGGATGTTTCTTGATTACTTTTTTCATCAATCTAAATTATTACTTTTTTCGTGTTTTAGTTTTAGTCAATCAATAAAGTGCTGGATTAGCATTGGACATCATTACCAATTTTGCATGAAATATAAAACAATATGATTTGTAAATTTGTTTCCAATTACGTAATCAGGCTTCAAATAGTTGCAGATTTTTTTATATTAAATTGTTAATAAAAACCAGTATTTATGGGCGTATGGAGACAAATAGCAGAATACCTCTGGATAAAAAAAAGAGACCCTAATGCCCCTCATTCCAAATGGATTGGCTATATGCATGGCATGAACCGTATTTCTATCCTTTTATTTTTACTTGCGATAATTATTATGATCATCCGGTTAATTAGAGGATAAATCTTTCACATTTACCTTATCTTGACGTCCTGCTTTGATCAGGCATGCAATAATAAATTATTATAATAATGAATGAAGAGGAAATACACGAGGATAATGAAGAGCTATTTGAGAAGCTGAGCATTGTTTGTGCGTTGGGACAAGACCCGTTAAGGATTGATAAATTTTTAATGAACCGGATTGAGGGCGCTACGAGAAATAAAATTCAGCAGGCAATAGAAGTGGAACGGGTATTGGTTAACGAGCATCCTATAAAATCAAATTATAAAGTTAGGCCCAACGATAAGATTATTATTTACGATACTTATCTTCCTGAAAGCTCAGAAATTGTTCCCGAAAACATTCCCTTCACCATCGTATATGAAGATGAAGACGTAATGGTAGTTAATAAAGAGCCGGGCATGGTGGTACATCCCGGCAGTGGCAATCCCGGTGGCACTTTGGTAAATGCGGTTGCCTGGTATTTAAAACAAAATAATCCAAACGTCAATGAAACCGATCTCGCACGTTTTGGTTTAGTTCATCGAATAGACAAAAACACTTCAGGTCTTTTAGTAATGGCAAAAACACCTAAGGCAATGACAAATCTTGCCAAACAATTTTTTGATCACACCGTTCATCGTCGTTATGTTGCTTTGGTATGGGGAGATTTTGAAGAAGGTGAAGGAACTATCAATGCCCATGTTGGTCGTCACCAAAGGTTTAGAAAATTATTTACATCTTATCCTGATGGTGAACATGGTAAAGAAGCCATCACGCATTATAAAGTATTGGAAAAATTTAATTATGTAACGCTTGTTGAATGCAGGCTTGAGACAGGCCGTACCCACCAGATACGTGTGCACATGCAACTGATCGGTCACCCGCTATTTAATGATGACACTTATGGCGGAGACAGAATTGTAAAAGGAACCGTGTTTTCCAAATACAAACAATTTGTTGACAACTGTTTTGCCATTTGCCCGCGTCATGCACTACATGCGCAGCAACTAGGTTTTATTCACCCAACAACAAAAAAGCAAATGTATTTTGAAAGTGAATTACCGGAAGATATGATAGCTTTAATTGAGAAGTGGAGGAAATATAGTGTGAATAGGGATTGACAAATAGATTTTAAAATGATAGATTAAACCACCGAAATTGCGTAGCCTATACAATTTTACATTAATCGCCGCCACCTAATATGTAATGCGAAAAATGTTGATTAATTTTAATCATCAATAATTATTATGAATACAAAGGATAAAAAGGACGATATACTTCAAAAACTTCAATCAACAAATGATGAACAATTAATTGAAGAAGTTTATGAATTACTGAATCCTAATGAAGCTATTAAAAATATCCCCATAAGTGATCTGCCTGATGATTTACAAGTTAAAATAAACCGTGCATTAGATGATTATAGAAACGGCCGGTATATCACGCACGAGCAGATGAAACAAAAGGTTGAGAAATGGCTTACCAGTTAGTATGGTCTGCTGAAGCAGAAGATTATTTCAGAAATATTGTATTATATATTAAAGAAACCTGGTCTGTACAATCATCAGAAAAATTTATTGCGCACATACAGAAGATTAGAAAAGCTTACTGCATCGCCCGGTTCAGCCCGGCCTACATCTCAACAATTAATTTACATTTATAAACTAGATCGTAAAAATGTATTGTTCTTTTCTTTGGAAGAAAATTATCTTATTCTATTAAGTATTTATCCTTATAAAAAAGATATTACCAGAAGTAAGTATTATTGATTTATCATCTTACAAAATCAAACAACGTCGCCGTAAAAATTCCATGTTCTCTCTTCTTAAAAATAACTTTCCAGTTGCCGTTATATCTGAGAACAGATGGAACCAAAAGATCACCGGCTTTTGTCATTTGCACTTCCATGTCTACGTTAAAATCATAAACCCCCGCATCATAACTTATTGAATAATTGCGGGCGACAATTTCAAAAGTTTTTTCATTGAACCATGTTGTCATTTCATCTATCACTACGTTACTTTTTTTATCATCCTTCGCTTTAACTGTAAATACATAACAGGGCAGATTACTATAATTTCGGTAATCAATATTCATATCGTACTTGTCGGCCATTGATTTGCTGAATATCTCCGTCTTATCACTTACAAAGGGCAGTCCACTTATTTTCTTGCCTGGATTAAAAAAAAGCATTTTTAATTGTTCCTTGTGTTTATCTATTCCGCTCAACCCTTTTGTAGAAAACTCGAAACCTTTTACGATATTAGTTTCTCCACAAACAGAATCTTTTGTAAAAAAAAGTCCGGCATAGAGCTGGGCTGTATAATAATTAAAATCTCCTGATGCGTTATACATATTACCTGTAGTAGTTTGCTGCAATACCTGCATTTTCCTGCAATTGTGAGTCCGGATTTGTTTTATTTTACTTAGTAATGAAGCTTCGATCTTATTACTTTTGTCCAACATCCTTATATCGTTTATAGAAGTATAACCTATTACCCGCAGATTACGAAAAGCCTTATAGAAAGTGGTATCGTTTTTAACTCTTTCAATAAAAGAAGCAACATCTAATTTGCTGTTAACTACAATTTCAGAAAGTGTTATATAATTGTTTTCAACTTTAACTACGCTGTCTTTTTTTTGGTCCTGGGCAAAAAGGAATAAGGAACTTCCCAACCAAAGAGCCGTCACAAAAAAAGACTTAACCATTCCTGAAATTAGGGATTAATATGAGAGAGAATTGTAAAAGTAATATCCTATTTAACGAAAGACATTCTGTAATCAACTGATATCTTCCCTTTGGAAATATTATCCAGCTTACGCTTCAGAAGATTCTTTTTAAGGGGCTTTAAGTAATCTATAAACAGTTTCCCGTCTATATGATCATATTCATGAAGAATTACACGGGCCGTAACGCCATTAAAGGTTTTCGAGTGCTGCACAAAGTTTTCATCAAAAAAAGTAATATCTACTTCCTCCTTTCTTAGAATGTCTTCCCTGATTTTTGGTATACTAAGGCATCCTTCATTATATAACCAATCCTCGCCATTAATACTATTTATTTTTGAATTAATGAAAACTCCTTTAAAACCTGCATCATTCGGGTAATCCCACTTTTCATCTTCTTCAAGGCTGGCAATTATCTGTAAACTATCCATTACAAACAACCGGATATCTTTATTGATTTGCGGTGCAGCCAGGCCTACTCCCTTGCTATTATACATGGTTTCCCACATGTCCTCAATTAACCTGTTCAATTCAGGATAATCGGGTGTAATTTCTTTACCTACTTTTCTTAAAACCGGGTTGCCGTATGCTACTATGGGAAGAACCATTAATGTGTTTATTTATTTAAAAATTTCCGCAAATTTAAAACTTTTGAACAGTAATAAATGCGGTTGACAAATATCAGAACTTTAAAAAAATTTTATTTATGAAATGCTTTGCATATACTCCTGTAACATAATAGTGGCGGCGATTTCATCCACAGTCTTTTTATTGCGGCGATCTTTCTTTTTCATACCCATATCAAGCATCGCCCGCCTGGCCATTTTTGAAGTGTATCTTTCATCAACTTTCTTTAGTGGAATTTGCGGAAACTCTTTTTTGAGTTTAACAATGATTGCTTCTACCAACGGTGTTGCATGGGTATCAGAATCATCGAGGTTTTTCGGTTCGCCAATGATTATTAATTCCACTTCTTCCTGTCGAAAATAGTTCTTTAAAAACGAAATCAATTCTTTAGAGTCAACGGTTGTTAATCCGGTCGAAATAATTTGCAAAGGGTCTGTAACTGCAATGCCTGTACGCTTTGATCCATAATCAATACACAGAATTCTTGCCATTACAATTTCAGGTATGAAGATTAAAATAAATATCTATTAAAACAAACAATGAAAAAATAACCGAAGCAATACCGTTTGAAGTAAAGAAAGCACGGTTGACCCTGCTTAAATCTTTTGGCTTTACCAGTGTGTGCTGGTAAAAAAGGAAGTACCCAAAAATGGCAGCCCCTGCCCAATAGAACCAGCCAAATTTCCCAAATATGCCGGCTGTAAGAATAGATGTAAAAGATAAAACATGAAGAGACTCGCTCACACGAAGTGCCCTGTTTGCGCCAAGCATAGAGGGAATAGAGCGCAATTGATTCACCTTATCGAACTCTTCATCCTGCAATGCGTAAATAATATCGAAGCCACTTACCCAAAACAAGACGGACAATGAAAATAAAACCGGAACCAACGCGAATTTTCCAGTAACAGCAATATAAGCGCCAATAGGTGACAGGCTCAATCCGAGCCCAAGTACAAGGTGGCACAGCGATGTAAATCTCTTTGTATAACTATAAAATAATATTACAAATAAAGCAACCGGCGCCAATACCAGGCACATTGCATTTATGAAATAGGTAGTTACGATAAATGCAATGCAACTGCTGACGACAAAAATCATCGCATTTCTTTTGCTTATAATTCCTGCAGGTATTTCTCTTACCGCGGTCCTTGGATTTATGGCATCAAAATCAGCATCGAGCCAACGGTTAAAAGCCATTGCAGCGCTTCGGGCAAAAACCATACAAAGCAATACCAATATCAACAGTTCCCACCAGGGCTTATAGGTTTCGAAATTCATTGCCTTTAATCCAAGCGCAAAACCGATAAATGCGAAAGGCATAGCGAACACAGTGTGCGCAAAAGTTACAAGAGACAAATAATTTTTAATCGACTTGACCATAATGCGATACTAAATAATTTTTTAAATGGATTTTGCTTTCACTGCTTCCCACAACACAATACCTGCAGCAACTGAAATATTTAATGAATGCTTCATGCCAAACTGTGGAATTTCTATACAGCCATCACACAAAATAATAGTTTCCTGTTCAACGCCACTAACTTCATTTCCAAAAATAAAAACAGTTTTATCAACGTTTAGTTCGGAAAATCTTTCAAGCGAAATACTATCAGCAACCTGTTCCACTGCAAATATTTTAAAATTATTTTGCCTTAGTTCTTCCACTGCCATTTTTGTACTTTCAAAATATTTCCACTCAACCGATTCCTGGGCACCCAAGGCGGTTTTTGAAATTTCTTTATGCGGCGGTTTTGCCGTGTAACCTGTCATATATACGGCTTCGATTAAAAACGCATCGGCCGTGCGAAATACACTACCCACATTATAAGCGCTCCTGATATTTTCCAACAATGCAATTACCGGTATTTTTTCTGCACGCCTTACTTCATCAACAGATTTGCGGTTCAATTCATCCATGCTCAGTTTTCTCATCAAAAGGCTATTAATTTGCAAAAATAGTTTAAAAGCCTCATCCCTCCCGACAGCTATCGGGATTTCAAAGGAGAAGGACAATATTTGCGATCAATGTCGAAAGAAGATACTCCGTTAATGAAACAACATAGTGCTATCAAGGCGAAATATCCTGATGCTATATTGCTATTTCGTGTAGGTGATTTTTACGAAACTTTTGGACAGGATGCGATTACCGCGTCACGCGTTTTAGGAATTACGTTAACTAAACGAAATAATGCATCGCCTACTGCTTCAGAACTGGCCGGCTTTCCTCATCATGCGCTGGATACCTATTTACACAAATTAGTAAAGGCCGGTTACCGGGTGGCCATTTGCGATCAGTTGGAGGATCCAAAACTGGTAAAGGGAATCGTTAAACGCGGCGTTACGGAATTAATTACGCCGGGCGTTGCTACCAACGATAAATTACTTGAACATAACAACAATAATTTTTTATGCGGCATTTATCTTACGCCAGAAAAAACAGGAATTTCATTTCTTGATATTTCAACAGGAGAATTTTTTATTGCGGAAGGTGATAAAGAATATGCTGACAAATTATTGCAAAGCCTCAACCCTGCTGAAGTTATTTTTCAAAGAAGCCAACAAAAGGAATTTAAAAGTTTTTTTGGCAACAAGTTTTATACTTACTCATTGGATGAATGGATTTTTACGGAGCAGTATGCTAAAGAAAGTTTGCTAAAACATTTTGGTACCCAAAGCCTGAAAGGTTTTGGCGTTGAAGATTTATCTACGGGAATTATTGCCGCAGGTGCAGTGCTTCATTATTTAAAAGATACCGAACATCCTAATTTGCAACACATCACTTCTTTACAAAGAATTGATAAAGCCGATCACCTTTGGATGGATCGGTTTACCATTCGCAATTTGGAATTACTCGGTGGCGTTGAAAGCAATAACTCGTTATTAAAAGTTTTGGATAATACCGTTTCACCAATGGGTGCAAGGTTATTGAAACGCTGGATGGTTATGCCTCTAACGGAAATTGGTAAAATTGAGGAGCGCCAGCTGCTGGTTGAATATTTTATTAAAACTCCGGAGGAAAAAAATAAAATTAGCCAGGATGTAAAACAAACGGGTGATGTTGAAAGACTTGTTAGCAAAATCCCTTTAAAGAAAATAAATCCGAGAGAAGTTCTGCAAATAAGCAAAGGGCTGAAACTGATAAGCCAGGTGAAAAATATTTGTGATACATCCGCTAACGAATATTTAAAAAGACTGGGAGATTCTTTAAACCCGTGCAAATACATTGCTGATAAAATTGTAAAAGAAATTATAGAGAATCCGCCTATTGCTGCGTCTAAAGGAAATATAATTGCTGCAGGAGTTGATGCTGCACTTGACGAATTAAAAGATATTGTTACTAACGGTAAAGGCCACCTGCTGAAGTTGCAGCAAAAGGAAAGTGAAAGCACAGGCATATCGTCTTTGAAAATAGGATTCAATAATGTGTTTGGATATTATTTGGAAGTTACCAATACCCACAAAGACAAAGTGCCTGAAACCTGGATGCGGAAGCAAACACTTACTAACGCCGAACGATATATAACGCCCGAATTAAAAGAATACGAGGAAAAAATAATGGGTGCTGAAGACAAAATTCTCCAGCTTGAATTGCAGATTTTCGAAAACCTTTTAAATGAATTGCAGGATTATATTGCGCCGATGCAATTGAACGGACATGTGCTCGCTGTGCTTGACTGCTTAACCTGTTTTGCCAACAATGCTTCACATTTTAAATATAAAAAACCTATTCTGCACAATGGTTATGAACTTGATTTAAAAAGCAGCCGTCACCCGGTTATAGAAAGAAATTTACCACAGGGAGAAAGTTATATTGCCAATGATATTTTTCTTGATCCGCCATCTCAACAAATCATTATTCTCACCGGTCCGAACATGAGCGGCAAGAGCGCTGTTCTGCGTCAGACAGCTTTAATTACCTTGATGGCACACATGGGAAGTTTTGTGCCGGCGGATGAGGCAAGGATTCCTTTAACGGATAAAATATTTACCCGTGTTGGTGCTAATGATAATTTAAGCAGCGGCGAAAGCACCTTCATGGTAGAAATGAATGAAACAGCAAGCATCATCAATAATATTACTTCGAGAAGTTTAATCTTGCTGGATGAAATTGGCAGAGGAACTTCCACTTACGACGGTATCTCGATTGCGTGGAGTATCGTGGAACATTTGCAAAAATCAGCGTTTAGTCCTAAAACGTTATTTGCTACTCACTACCACGAATTGAATGAACTTGAAAATAAATTTGAGCGTGTAAAAAACTTTCATATTACTCATAAAGAATCAGGCAATAAAATTATTTTTTTAAGAAAACTTGCGCCCGGCGGAAGCACACACAGCTTCGGGATCCATGTTGCCAAAATGGCCGGAATGCCACCTTCGCTTATTGAAAGAGCCAACGAAATTTTAAAGCAATTAGAATCAAAAAATGTTGATGACGCTATAACGGATGGCGTAAACGCAAAAGACAAAGGTTCTAAAAGCATCAAAGAAAATCTACGACAATTAGCAGCGCCTCAATTGCAGTTGAGCATTTTTGATGCACACTCGCAGACATTTGAAGACATCAGAAAAATTCTTGATGCGGTTGATATCAATCGGTTAACTCCCGTGGAAGCGTTGTTAAAACTGCAGGAAATAAAGAGTATGGTGAAATAGCACTATAGACCGCACTTATTTTATTGTGGCGAGCATTATTTTTCCATTCTATCCTAAACGTCGTTCTTTCTTTACGTTTATTTTTATTGGCGTATTGAATAAATAATATTGTAATATAGATTAATACTATCCCAAAAAATATAGCAATAGCTTTTACCGGATTTTTTTTCGCCCATTTAATGGTATGATATAAAAAAGATTTCTTCTTCCTCGAACGCCTTGAATGTTTCTTCCTCCTGTGTAAATGAGGATTTGGATTATTTGAGCCGGTGGATTTACTTCCCTCCATAAATATTTTCAATTAATCTTTCTAAGGTTTTACAGGATTATTTTTCGCTTTAGCAAACTACATTTGAAAACTATTTAAACTATTATTTATTGTATTCATAAACTATAAATCCCCAGGGCTCCATACTGAATACATGTGTTGCATTTACTTTTTCCTTTGTACCTAAGAATATATTTAAGGGGTTACCAAAAATTGAAGAATCATCTATGGTAAACTGTTGGGGCTGATCCGATAAATTCAATATAACTGCTATTTTATGTCCGGCCTTTTTTCTTACGTAAGCAAATATGGCCATGTCGTTACCGGTTGCTAATTTCTTATAGGACGCATCTGCAGCCAGGGCAGGATCGTCTCTCCGTAAATGAAGCAAAGTGCTATAAAATGGCGCCATCTTATATTGATCCCAAACAATAGGATCTTTTGTGAAAAATTTCAATCGTTTTTTATTAGGTATTTCCTGCCCGCTGTAAATTAAGGGAACACTTTGATACATCGTTTGGGTAAACACTGCAAAAGCTTTGTAAGCATCCCCATATTTTTCAAACTCAGTTCCATTCCAGCTATTCTCATCATGATTGGTTGTAAAATATAATCGGTAAGCATTTTTAGGGAAGATCGAAATATTATAGTTGATAACAGAATCCAGTTGACTCAATGTCTTCTTTCCGGACGCAACAGCTACTGTGGCCCACATCACGCTCCATCCGTATGTTTCATCAAAGCCAACCGTATGAAGTTTCGGGTTTTCACTTTCAGCCAACATAAATACATCTTTCAGTTTCTTTAAAGAATCAATACACGTCTTCCAAAAATCAAGAGGTATGGGATCGACATGATCGCAACGGAAACCATCGATGCCCGTTTCTTTTATCCAGAATTTCATGGCATCAATCATGCTATCACGCAGCTCCATATTATCATAACTAAGGTTTCGTGTATCGGTGTAATCAGCGTCATAGACCGTATTTCCGACGCTATCTCTTTTGTAAAAATCAGGGTGATTTTTTATCCACGAATTGTCTGGAGAAGTGTGATTGGGAACCCAATCAATTATGACCTTGAAACCCAAACTATGGGAAAGTTTTACCATTTGTTTCCAATCATTCATGGTACCAAATTCGGGGTTGATGGCTTTATAATCCCTCACAGAATAATAGCTTCCCAAATCAGCACTCGTCATCTTTCTGCCTTCTATTCCGATAGGATTAATTGGCATAAACCAAAGAATTTCCACGCCCATTTTTCTTAAACGCGGTAAACTTTTTTCAAAATCTTTAATAGACGATGAAGTCGTGTACTGGCGTAGATTCACCTCATAAATATTACTTTGTTCACTCCAGGATGGATGAGCCGAAGAAGTAGTTAGGTGCTTCACCGTTTGAGCATTTGCACTATTCGCAGGACTTAAAATTAAACAGGTTACAAATATCAATGAGGGCGATGCCATGGACATAAATGTTTTCATAAAACTTCCTGAATTAATAAGCAAAATTAAAAATATTTAGGCGATAAAATTAGGTATATTAATAAACAACGGTTCCAAAATAATTCGTTCTAATTTTGAAATTATTAATAAGGAGCTATGGCAGAAAAAAAGACAATGTATTACAATGATTACCTGCAATTGGATGCAATACTTTCCGCACAAAATCCAGAAAGTTTTAAACCCGGTAACGAACCGGCACATGACGAAATGCTTTTTATAATTATTCACCAGGCTTATGAACTTTGGTTCAAACAAATATTATTTGAACTGGATTTCATCATGAACATCTTTAAGAAAGACAAAATTGATGATAATTCAGAAGATTTGAATCTCGTTCGTCACAGGCTGAATAGGATTATTAAAATACTGGAACTACTAACCCAACAGGTAACCCTACTCGAAACAATGACGCCGCTGGATTTTCTTGAATTCAGGAATCTCTTAATACCCGCTTCCGGTTTTCAAAGTGTACAGTTCAGGCTGATTGAAGCAAGGCTGGGCTTACAGATGGAACATCGCTTTAATAAAAATTATTACAAGCGCACTAACGAAGGTGGCTTTGATGAAAAAGATTTTAATACAATCAATGAAACAGAAAATGCGGTAAGCCTCTTGTCACTCATCAATAAATGGCTCGAAAGAATACCGTTTTTTGAGAATGATTTGTGGAAAAAATATCAAAATCAATTTCCTCTCACTAATCAGCTTCATCCTTTCTGGAGCGATTACCGGCATATTTATAAAAACGGCTTAAATGAAAAGGAAGCAAATAGAATTAATGATTTTGACAATACTTTTTTCAACAATGAAAATATTACAACAGACGAAAGACTAACAGAAAAGCCGTTGCTTTCAGCACAAGCCATGCGGGCTGCTTTATTCATTATGCTGTACCGGGATTTTCCTGTTTTTCAAACATCTTACCAAATTCTTGATGCACTTATCGAAACCGACCATCAACTGGCCAACTGGCGGCACAAACATATTGATATGGTAAGACGAATGATTGGAATGCGCATGGGAACAGGCAATACAAGCGGCCGCGGTTATTTGGAAGGTGCGTTGAACAGCCATTATATTTTCAGGGACATTGCAGGACTCTCTACTTTTTTAATTGAAAGAAAAAACCTTCCGAAACTACCTACTGACTTAATAAGGAAATTAAGTTATAGTAATTTATAATTAGTCATTAGTCAATAAGTCAATGGTCATTATCCGGATTAAATAGAGATTGCCAATGACTATTGACTTATTGACCATTGACTATTCACCATTCACAAGTTCTTAATCCATCTCCGCTCTTATCTCATCAGAAATCTGCACGAGCACTTTATCAATACGCTGCCCGTCCATATCTATTATTTCGAATGTAAAACCACGCCATTCAAAAGTATCGCCTGTTGAAGGAATACGTTTTAATTCGTGCAAAATAAATCCGGCCAAAGTATCAAAATCATTCTCACCTTCATTGATCCATATCGTTTTATCGAAGCGGGTAAGAAAATTATAAAACTGAATTTGAGCATCTACTAAAAAAGTTCCATCCTTTCGTTCAACAATTTCGTAATCGTCATCTTCCGCTTCAGGCATTTCACCCACAATCGCATTTAGTATATCCTTCACCGTTATCATACCTAACAGGCTGCCATATTCGTCTACAACAAAAGCATAGTGAATTTTGGTAACCTTAATTTTTTCCAGTACCTGGTAGGCCGAATTATTTTCCGGAACAAATAAGGCCTTTCTCATCAGCGAAGAAAGAGATGCTTCAGGTTGCAGGTACATTTCTTTTATATAAACGACTCCTTTTATATCGTCGATATTATTTTCGCATACAGGATACACGGAATGTTGAAATTCCTTTATCTTTTCTTTTACCGACGAAAGTTCTTCGTTTATTTCAAACCAAACAATATCTGTTCGATGCGTCATCAACGAGGTAATATTCCTGTCCCCAAGATGAAATACTCTTTCGATAATATCTTTTTCTTCTTCCTCAATCGTACCCGATTCGCTTCCTTCATTTATCATTGCTTTTATTTCGTCCTCTGTTACCTGGTTATCTTTATTGTACCTGATATTTAACAATTTAAAAATACCTGAGTTAAGCGAACTCAGCAGCCATACAATCGGGAAAGATATGCTGCTCAATATTTTCAAAGGCCTTGCAACGAGTTTGGCAATCCTTTCAGGACGCATAATGGCAATCCTCTTAGGTACCAGCTCTCCAAAAAGAATTGACAAAAAAGTAACCAGTATTACTATAATTACCGTTGAAATGGTAGCAGCGTACGGCTTTATATAATCAATACGTTCAAGGTATGGTTGTAAATACTTACCGAATTTTTCGCCCGAGTACACACCAGTTAAAATGGAAATTAATGTAATATACACCTGTGTAGTAGATAGAAATATATCCGGGTTTTCTTTCAGTCCAAGCGCAGTTTTGGATCTTATGTCGCCTTTTGCCGCGCTCGCCTCCAGCCGGCTTTTCTTTGACGAAACAAGTGCCATCTCGCTCATTACAAATAAGGCATTGAGCAGAATAAGAAAAAATAAAATAACGAATTCTAACATATATTTCTCTTCAGGTTGATAACAGGCCTATTTTGGTATTAAATATTTTTGCCGGAATGTAGCCAAGAATTACGCCAACTATTGCCCCGCAAAATACATCAAAAGGAAAGTGAACTCCAACATATACCTGGGCATACGAAATTAATAAAGCCCATAAAAAAAGATAAGCCCATTTGGGGCTGACTGCCTTCCTGAACGTTGTAAATATAAACATTGCAGCCGCAAAATGATTCACGGCGTGTGAAGATGTAAAACTGGAGCTCTCGGGACAGTAACTAACGAGAAACCGAATGGTGCCAGCAATTGCAGGATCGTGGCATGGCCGGATCCTAATGAAATTGCCCTTTATTATAGTGCTGCTTACATAATCGCTTATTATTGCGTTTAAGATAAAGAACAACGTCCAGTAGAGGCCCTTTAATTTGAAGTTAATGGTCGTAAATAATACGAGAAAAAAATAAAACGGCATCCACACAAACGGTTCCCGGACAAACGGTATAAATTCATCCAGAAATGGTGTATGCCATTGCCCGTTAACTTTCGAAAATAACCTGTAGTCGAAGCGTGTTACCGCATCAGGTAGGAACATAGATTTTAATATTTATATCAATACCACTTCGCACAAAAATAACCATTGCATAAAACACTTGCCAAATATTTACATTTGCTTTATCATCTTTTTCGATTTCTTTAATAGAAATTTGCAGTCACTTAATTTTCTAAATGAAAAAAATCGCTTTACCCCGTCTCGTTAAATGGATGTTTTTAACCGCAATTGCGTTTTTGATCTTTATGACGATTATGCGATTTGTATTTTTTTACCATTTCAGGCCTTCCCAATATTCATTTGCAAACTGTTTCAAAGCGTTCTTACTCGGATTAAATTTTGACACAAGAATTGTGTGTGGTATCGTACTGTTTCCATTTCTCATTGGAAATCTTCATTTAAGTTATAACAATAAAAAACGTCTTACGGTTGGCAGCATTGCGCAAATATTGTTCAGCATAATTATTATGGTGTTACTCATTATTTTTATGAAGAAAGGGCATGTGCCTAATACATCTTTGGTTTACATGGGAATATTATTTGCGTTGATTCTTGCGTGGCTGTTCGGCACGAAAAATTGTAATCCTTTTGAGAACAATATCTCCAGGAAAATTTTCAAAACTTACTTTTTTATCATAACCGTTTCGCTGGTATTTCTTTATGCTGTTGACTTTGAGCATTACGATTACCTGCATCAGCGTTTAGCCGCCAGCGTTTTGAATTATACTGCAGATGCCAAAATTTCGATGAATATGGTTTGGCAAACCTACCCCGTGGTTACTTTAATACTCCTGATCATCGTCAGCGTTATTTTGTTATATGGTCTTATTATAAGATGGTTTAAAAAAATGCAATCGTCATTATATCGTGGAAAGGGCATCTCAAAAGTATTGATAGGAATTGTATTTGCTTTAATTGTAGGAATTGGAATTTTCGGAAGGCTGAATCAATATCCATTACGATGGAGCGATGCATTTTCTTTTCATGATGATTTTAAAGCAAATCTTTCATTAAATCCGATACAAAGCTTTTTGAGTACGCTTCAATTCAGGAACTCTACTTACGATATTAAAAAAGTGAAGGAATATTATCCATTAATGGTATCGTCGCTTGGTATAACTAACGCTGACAGTAGTACGCTAAATTATAAAAGAACATTTTTACCTCAAGGCAATACAACTACGCCTAACGTAGTGGTAATTATATGTGAAAGCTTCAGTGCTTACAAAAGCAGTATGTGGGGAAACCCTTTGAACACTACTCCTTACTTTAATGAAATGTGTAACCACGGAATCTTTTTCGACAGGTGCTTCACTCCCGCATACGGAACGGCAAGAGGTGTTTGGGCCGTCGTAACGGGCATACCCGATGTTGAATATCCAAATACGGCAAGCCGCAATCCTTCTGCAGTTGATGAGCATACAATTATTAACGATTATAAAGGATATCATAAATTTTATTTTATTGGAGGGAGCTTAAGCTGGGCCAATATAAGGGGATTGCTGACCAATAATATCGATGGCCTGCACATGTACGAACAGGAAGACTATAAAGCCAATTCAATTGATGTGTGGGGAATAAGCGACAAAAGGCTATTTCTTGCAGCCAATGATGTTTTTAAGAAACAAACCAATCCATTCGTAGCAGTAATTCAAACAGCAGATAATCACAGGCCTTACACGATTCCTGGTGAAGACAAATCAACATTCGAAATAAAAAAATATCCCGCCGATACTTTGAAAAAATATGGCTTCGAAAGTAATGATGAATTAAATGCGTTTCGTTACACCGATTTTAGTTTTAAAACATTTATTGAAGCTGCCAAAAAAGAAAAGTATTTTAATAATACCATCTTTGCTTTTGTTGGCGACCATGGCATTCGCGGTGACGTGGGAAACATGTTTCCAAAGGCGTGGAATATAGATGGATTAACAACACAACACGTTCCCTTGCTCTTTTATGCTCCTTCTTTGCTGGCACCGCAACGTATCGACAGAACCTGTTCGCAGGTAGATCTTCTGCCATCCGTATCTGCACTTGCGCATATACGTTATACCAATACTACTATTGGTAAAAACCTGTTTGACACCATTCACGTTAGTACCGCCCGTTTTAAAAACGCAGCTTTTTTATTTGATCCCAACCTTAAACAAATCGGCATGGTTACCGATGAATATTGCTACGTTCATAATCTTTTAAGCGGCACCGAAGATTTTAGGTATAGTAATAGTAATGAACCATTGCCCAAAACACCGTTAGTAGAACAAGACCTGCAGGCAATAAAAGATCTTACGCAGGCATATTATGAAACCGCCCGGTACATGATGTTGAATAATTTAAAGAGAAATGCGATCACCGGAAATTAGCTCCTCAATGAATGTTATCTTTACGATTTTCAAACCATGATTGTTAAAGCCAAATTGATTAAAAATGTGCCATTGACTATTCAGTGGATCTTTGTATTGTGGCTTATTTATATTTTGGTTTTTACGCTCTTCCGGTTGGCTACCGTATTTTTATTCAAGCCCGTAAATATTACCATTCCATCTTTGCTCCCATCATTCTGGCTGGGCTTTAGATACGATGCAAAATGGATTGCCATTATTTTATTGCCGATTGCCATCATTTCTGTATACCCAAGATTTTCGCCTTTTTATTCCGAAAGAAATAAGCGTTTATGGTCTTACTACCTTGCTTCGGCAACACTGATCGTTTTCTTTTTTTTCGGTGCAGATTTTGGCAACTTCAGTTACAATCATACCCGCATCAATGCGAGTGCACTAAATTTTGCCGAAGATCCCCTGACATCTTCCAAAATGCTTTGGGAAAGTTATCCAATGGTATGGATTCTGTCTGGCCTTGCTCTTACAGTTTTTTTAATGTCCAAGGTTTTCAAAAGAACTCATGTGCAAACATTAAAAAGAAATGCGAATACGAATGCTGTATATAGAAAAAGATGGCACGCGGCGGCGATACTTTTTTTAGGCTGGTCTCTTTATGGCATTTTCTCGTTTAGCCCACTAAAATGGAAAGATGCTTTCCAATTGAATGATAATTTCAAATCGTATGTTGCTTTAAATCCACTGCAAAATTTTTTTACTACACTTCAATTCAGGCGGCCTTCTTTTGAGGATGCAAAAGCGAAATCTTATTTCCCGTTGATTGCAAATTTTTTGCAACTCGATGCTCAAAATATTGCTGAAAAGGATTATAGCAGGCTGGTGCTACCAGACAGCAAAGCCCTGGAAAGCAGGCCCAACATTGTGTTGGTTATATGCGAAAGCTTCAGTATGTACAAGAGCAGTATGAGTGGCAACCCGCTTAATACCACCCCGTTTTTTAAATCTATGTGTGATAGTGGTCTATTTTTTGACCGTTGTTTTACGCCAACATTTGGAACAGCAAGAGGTGTTTTTGGCATTCTTACAGGTACACCCGATGTTCAGCTTTCTGAATTTTCTTCGCGCAATCCTGAAGCGGTGAACCAGCATACTATCATTAATGATTTCACTGACTATAATAAATTTTATTTTCTTGGTGGCAACAGTAACTTCAATAATTTCGAGGGACTTGTCAAGAATATCGACAGCATTAATCTTTACCAGGAAGGATCTTATAAATCTCCCGTAATAAATGTGTGGGGAATCAGTGATAAAAATCTTTTTCTCGAGGCTGAAAATGTTTTTTCCAAACAGGACAAACCTTTTTTTGCAATTATTCAAACTGCCGATAATCACCGCCCCTACACGATACCGTTAGAAGACTCTGATTTTGTAAGAAAATTCGTTAATGAAGATACATTAGTAAAATATGGGTTTGAATCCGAACAGGAATTTCAATCGTTTTGTTATACAGATTTCTGTTTTAAAAAAATGATAGAGAAAGGAAAAACGCAACCGTGGTTTAATAATACCATCTTCGTTTTCGTTGGTGATCATGGCGTGGAAGGAGAAGCTTCTCAAATGTATCCCGAAGCGTGGACATCGGGGCGGTTAAGTGATGAACATGTGCCGATGTTATTCTATGCACCTCAATTAATAACACCTCAGAAAAAAACTAAAGTAGTTTCCCAGATTGATATTTTGCCGACACTTGCTGGTATGCTGCACATGTCATACACTAACACTACGCTGGGAAGAGACGTGCTGCATTCAAAAGACAGAATGGATGCGGCATTCATTATTCATCATGATGAGGGAAATATTGGCGTTGTTACTGATGACTATTATTTTGTAAAAAACCTTCGGATTAAAAAAGAAGAATTAATGCCCATGCGGCCTGGCGAGGTTCCACTTACATCTGCACAAAAAGATTCCGTAATTAATCGCCTTTCCCAGCTGACCTCTGCGATGTACGAAACGGCAAAATGGATGTTGGTGAATAATAAAAGATAATCGCAGTTTATTTTACCTTCTTTGATATAATTATCATTCGGGGAGAAGTTTTAATATGATAAGGATTGAAATTATAGTCTCC
Organism: uncultured Chitinophagaceae bacterium; assembly: GCA_963792025.1. Lineage (GTDB taxonomy): Bacteria > Bacteroidota > Bacteroidia > Chitinophagales > Chitinophagaceae > Ginsengibacter. The sequence goes on from CAWBUS010000005.1 coordinate 349,124, forward strand.
AAAAACTTCCTGTATCTGTAAATAATGATAAGATAGCATGTCCGTAAAATCTCCTAAAGAAAATTTTACAACTTTTTCCTGGTGTTCTACCCGTTTCTTTAATGCTTTATCTTCCACAATTATTTTCTTGTAGAAATGGGCTTCATCAAACCACTTGTTAATATGGTAATCAACGTCGTCTATTTTTAATTTCGACTGAGGCACGAAATGGTCCTCAACATAGTGAGTATTGAGGTAATCTAAGACAAAAATACCGCCGGGTTTTATAGATTGCGCAATGGTCCTGATAGCGTTCTCGTGTTCTCTCCTGGTGCTAAAATATCCAAAGCTTGTAAAGAAATTAAACGCATAATCGAAGTAATTAATCCAGAAAGGCAATCGCATATCGTGAACAAAAAAGTGCAGGTTTTCGGCTTCAAACTTTTTGGCTTCTTTAATACTTTCTGCCGCGAGGTCTATGCCCGTTACATCAAACCCCATGGCTGCTAAAATTCTTGAATGACGTCCCCTGCCGCAGGCGATATCCAGCATAAAAGATTCTTTAGCCGGCCGCAAATGTTCAATCAGCTTGCTAATAAATTTTTTAGCCTCGGCTTCATCACGCTTAAAATACAACTGGTGATAGTAAGGTGAGTTAAACCAATCTTTAAACCAGGGCCTGTTGTTACTCATAAAGCAAATGTAAATAATTAGATAATTAGCCAATTGAATAATGAGCCAATTAAATGACTGCGGATATATTGATACATTAGCTAATTAGCATATTATCACATTAGCTAATTAGCATTATCTTTACAGCCATAAACACATGAACAAGTGGCACTGATAAAAAGCATCTCCGGTATACGGGGAACTATTGGAGGAAAACCAGGACTAAACCTTACCCCGCCCGACATCGTAAAATACACGGCAGCATTTGCTGCCTGGCTGAAAACGCAGGGGGGCAATAAAAAAATTATTATCGGCAGAGACGGCAGAATGAGCGGTGAACTGGTAAGCGATTTATGCGCCAATACCCTTATGGCTTATGGATTTGATGTAATCGACATTGGAATAACGACTACTCCAACAGTGGAAATTGCCGTTCAATATGAATCGGCTTCAGGTGGCATTATTTTAACTGCCAGTCACAATCCAAAAGAATGGAACGCATTGAAACTGCTTAATAAAAATGGCGAATTTATAAGTAGTGAAGCCGGTGAAAAAGTTTTGGAATTGGCGGATAAAGAAGATTTTACTTTTGCCACAGTTGATAAAGCCGGCAATTATACCCGCGATAGTTCTTACATGGACAAGCACATTGACGCTGTTGTAAATTACGAACTTGTTGATGTAGCCGCCATAAAAAAAGCAAAATATAAAATTGTTGTTGATGCAATTAACAGTTCAGGCGCCATTTACATTCCGGCATTGTTAAAAGCGCTGGGCGTAAAAGATATTATTGTTTTAAATGGTGAGGTAAACGGAAAATTTGACCATAACCCCGAGCCACTTCCCCAGCACCTTACGAGCCTGAGCAATGAGGTAAAAAAACAAAATGCAAGCCTGGGGATTGCTGTAGATCCCGATGTGGACAGGCTTTGCTTTGTAAGTGAAGACGGAAGCATGTTTGGTGAAGAATACACGCTGGTTGCCGTTGCAGATTATGTACTAAGCAAAAGAAAAGGAAATACTGTGAGCAATATGTCATCAACCAAAGCGCTGAAAGAAATTACGCATAAGCATGGTGGTGAGTATTTCCCTTCGGCAGTTGGAGAAGTGAATGTGGTAAATAAAATGAAAGAAGTAAATGCAGTAATTGGAGGCGAAGGTAATGGTGGTATTATCGTTCCTGACTTTCATTATGGCCGCGATGCGCTCATTGGCATTGGTTTATTTCTTACTCACCTGGCTCATTCTCAAAAATCAATTAATCAACTTCGTGGCACCTATCCTGATTATTTTATTTCAAAAAATAAAATTGCATTGGAAACCAGTGTCGATGTAAAAGAAGTTTTTAAAAAAATAAAAGATAAATACAAAACTCATCCCATTAATACGGAAGACGGCCTAAAGATTGAATTTGATAAAGATTGGGTTCATCTCAGAACCAGCAATACAGAGCCCATCATAAGAATTTACTCAGAAAGTAATTTTGAGACAACTGCTGAAAACATCGCCAAGAAAATTATGAACGATATCAGGGAGGCAATGTAACCGGGCCTCACCCCAACCCCCAGGGCTGTTGCATTCTAAATTAGAATAAATATCTTTAGAGTTAATCATAAAAAGATAGATATGGGTGAAGTTAAAAGTATTATTGAATTTTTTGAAAAAATACCTGATCGGCGCAGAGGGGCAGGCCAGCGTCATGAGCAAACTTTTGTGTTGTTGCTGGTATTAATGAGTACCATGAGCGGCTATTTGGGATATCGTGCCATTGGGGATTTTATCAAAAGAAATAAGGAATCGCTATTAGAACATTTGCAACCTAAAAAAAACAGGTTGCCGAGTTTTGATACGGTAAGGCGTATTGTTCAAGGGATTGATTTTTCTTTAGTGAGTAAGCAGTTTTCCCGTTGGGCATCCCAATATGTAAAGCTGTCCAGGCATGAATGGGTAAGCATAGATGGGAAGGTTATAGGAGGCACAGTCACTAACGCAAATAGTTCTAATCAGCAATTTGTGAGCCTCGTGAGTCTGTATTGTTCTAAGCAAAAACTGGTTATCGGCAATCAAAAAGTGCTGCATAAAAAAGAAAACGAGATTACTATAGTGCAGCAGTTGATTGAGGCATTGGAGTTAGAGGGTGTAACGTTTAGTTTAGACGCACTTCATTGCCAAAAAAAACTACAGCAATCATTATTAACGGCAAAAACGATTATGTGATAGGAGTAAAAAAGAACCAACCGGTACTTTACAATAAAATAGAAACGATTATGGCTGATAAAAATAAAAGAAGTAGCTGGTATGCTGAAATACAAATCAATAAAGGCCGCACAGAGTTTAGGTCTATTACTGTGAGTGATAACCTTGAAGGCATTAGCGATCAATGGATAGGATTAAATCAGCTAATCAGCATTCATAGAATAGTAAATACGAAAGGTAATAAAACAGAAGAGACTGCTTATTTTATAAGTAGTAAACAATCCAATGCTTTTATTTATAACGAAGGGATCAGACTTCATTGGGCAATAGAAAATAGTCTTCATTATGTAAAGGATGTAACCTTAAAAGAAGATGCATCAAAAATAAGAACAGGTAATGCACCTCAAAATATATCAACGCTAAAAAATATATCAATTAATATTTTAAGAAACAATCAATACAATAACATGGCACAAGCAATGAGATTAGTAGCTAATGATATTCCATTAATTAAATCAATGATAAACTAGAATGCAACAGCCCTGCCCCAACCCCTCTCTGCAGCAGAGAGGGACACGACTTATAAAACCATTTAACTATGCAACTAATTAACCATTCAACAAATGGATAGAATTTATTTCGATAACGCTGCGACAACTCCATTGGATCCCGTAGTATTGGAAGCTATGATGCCTTATCTCACTGAAAAATTTGGCAATCCATCATCAATATATTCTTACGGTCGCGAAACAAGAATGGCTATTGAAAATGCAAGAAAGTCAGTTGCTAAAATATTAAATGCACATCCCGCTGAAATATTTTTTACCAGTGGAGGAACCGAAAGCAGCAATACCGCCATCAATGCCGCGGTGTATGATTTAGGGTGCCAAAGAATTGTTACTTCGCCTATAGAACACCATGCCACATTACATTGCGTGGAATATCTTGGTAAAAAAGGTGAAGCTGAAGTCTTATTTGTAAAAGTACTACCGAATGGTCATGTTGATTTGAAAGATCTTGAAAGATTGCTGAAAGAAAGTGATAAAAAATGCCTCGTAACATTGATGCATGCCAATAACGAAATTGGTAACATTACAGATATTGAAGCTGTTGGAAATCTTTGTAAAAAGTTCAACGCTATCTTTCATTCAGATACTGTTCAAACAGTTGGCCATTATAATTTTGATTTAAGAAAACTCCCGGTGCATTTTATTACGGGAGCCAGTCATAAATTTCATGGTCCAAAAGGTGTTGGTATATTATACATCAATGAGAATATAAAAATTCATCCTTTCATAAATGGCGGAAGCCAGGAAAGAAATATGCGTGCCGGCACTGAAAATTTATACGGGATTGTAGGTTTTGCAAAAGCCCTGGAACTGGCCACCGCCAACTATGAAAACGATAAGGAACATATAAGCAGTACCAGGAATTATATGAAGAAAAAATTGCAGGAAAATATTCCCGATGTATATTTCAATGGTGATCATGCCGGTAATAGTTTATATACTGTTTTAAGCGCTGCATTCCCCAAATCAGAAAAATCTGAGATGCTGCTTTTCAATCTCGATATAAATAATATCTGCGCAAGCGGAGGCAGCGCCTGCACTTCCGGAGCTGATGCCGGCAGTCATGTAATAAGAGCTATCAATAATAATCCCAATCAAATTACTGTTCGCTTTTCTTTTAGCAAATACAACACAAAGGAAGAAGTGGATTTGGTTGTGGAAAAGTTGCAGGAAATGATATGATGAAATATAATATGAATTAGAAATTTATTCTCTAGCTTCGCATTGCTAATTGCAAATACTCCTCTAAAGTAAATTTAAGATTTACATTATCCCGCGAATAACCACTTTTTAAAAGAATAATTATTTAGGTGAATTCTTTTTCGAAAATTTGTTTAATAAAATATACCATAACTATCCTTACTTCCTTCGAAAAAACTAACGGTTTACAATTATCCTGATATTTCTTTCTGATATTATGTTCCATTGGATATAGTAACAGATGTGCGTGCCTGAATAATTTATAACCTATTATCGATAACCTGATAATTCAAACCCCCTAACTAAAATGAAGAAAATTTTACTGATCCTTATTGTATTTTTTTCGAGTACGCTGCTCGTCGATTCGCAATCGCTATATGGCATTACTTTTGGAGGAGGGAAGGATGGCGGCGGCACTATTAATAAGTTTGATCGTGCCACTAACAAACTTTCCGTTCAGCAGGCGTTTCAAAATCCAGGGATAAACCCTTATTATTCATCCTTAACTCTCGCTTCAGATGGAAAACTTTACGGTATGACATTTAATGGCGGCGCCGCTGACGCGGGTGTGATCTTTTCCTTCGATCCGACCACATGTGATTACTCAACGCTTTTCGATTTTGATGGTGAAAATGGAGCGCAGCCTTCAGGAAGTCTTATACAGGCAAGTGATGGAAAATTATATGGCATGACGTCGTTTGGCGGAGACCTAAACTCCGGGGTAATTTTTTCATTTGACCCTTCTTCAACAACTTACACAAAGCTGTTTAATTTTGATAATGATAATGGCACAAATCCGTCCGGAAGTCTTTTACAAACGGCTAACGGGAAAATGTATGGAATGACGGCTGAAGGAGGAAACCAAAATCTTGGTACCATATTTTCTTTTGATCCCATTTCACTCACCGTCACGAAAATTGATGACCTCGATAATGTAAATGGAGCAGTTCCGTTAGGTAGCCTTGTGCAGGGCAATGATGGTTTACTATACGGTATGTGTGCCAATGGTGGCGGCAATCAATCGGGGGTAATTTTTGCCTTCAATACAGGCAATCTCACTTTTGCAAAGCTGAAGGATTTTGATTATGCAAGTGGATATTATCCGCACGGCAGCCTGCTGACGGGAAAGGATGGAAAATTCTACGGAATGACGTACAAAGGAGGAAACCATAATGAGGGTGTTCTGTTTTCTTTTGAAAGTTCAACATTAACCTATACAAAACTCAAGGATTTTGACGGTGCTAACGGTGGAGAACCTTTAGGTAGTCTTGTGCAGGTTCCGGATGGTAAAATATATGGCATGACTTCGGAAGGTGGTAACGCTAATCTCGGAATAATTTTTTCTTTCGATCCTGCCACCTCCGACTATACGATTGAAAAATCCTTTAATAATCATGACGGGGAAAGCCCCTTTAGCAATATGACAATGGCGAATGACGGAAAGTTTTATGGCACTACTTTCCAGGGAGGCGTGGCCGATGCAGGAGTAATTTTTTCTTTTGATCCTTCTTTACTCACTTACAAAAAGTTAAAAGACTTTGGTACCGATGTAATGGGCCAACAACCGTCAGGCCAACTTATAAGGGCAGCCGATGGCAAGCTGTATGGAATGACGCCTTATGGCGGCATCCATAACCTGGGCGTTATCTATTCGTTTGATCCTGCTGTTTCAATTTATAAAAAACTGATGGATTTTGATAGCACCAATGGGGCAAATCCCTTTGGCAGTTTTATGCAGGAGTCCGACGGAATCCTTTATGCAATGACCAGCAAAGGAGGAAGCAATAATGCAGGAGTCATGTTTTCCTTTAATCCCGTAACCGCAGGGTTTACGAAATTGACTGATTTTGATAAAGAGAGCGGCGATAATCCTTATGGTAGTCTCATGCAAGCTGCAAATGGCAAGTTATACGGGCTAACCTCTAATGATGGAAAATATGGATTTGGTTCAATCTTTTCTTTTGACCGCTCATCGTCGGTGTTTACAAAGCTCTTCGATTTTAATTATAAGAACGGCGGAAATCCCTATGGTAGCCTTGTACAGGCTTCAAATGGAAAGTTATATGGCATAACAAGCCAGGGTGGTAAGGGCTACGTGCAGCGGTACGACACTACAGGAGCAGGTGTTATTTTCTCTTTCGACCCGGTAACCATGGCCTATGCTGAGATTAAGGATTTTGATTATTATAACGATGGCGGTTTTAGCGACGGCAGTTTTGTAAAGGCAACTAACGGTAAGCTATATGCGCTGACTAACAAGGGAGGCGCAGCTGGTTATGGGGTACTGTTTTCATTTGATCCGCTGACTGATACTTTCAATAAACTGGATGATTTTAACGGATACAACGGAGCCAATCCGTATGGCAATTTAATGCAGGCCAGTGACGAAAAATTGTATGGTGCTACTTACGCCGGGGGTATAAGTAATGCCGGAGTTATATTTTCTTTTGATCCCGAAACGTCATCATTTAATAAATTAATAGATCTCGATATTGCCAACGGAGCGAATCCATATCTCGGTTCATCGTTTATCGAAGTAGCCGAGAGTGGTCCATTGCCGGTAACACTGGTAAACTTCACAGGGAAAAATAATGGACCAACAAACAAACTCGTTTGGAAAGTTACCGATGAAGAAAACGTAGCTTATTATGAATTACAACGAAGCAGCAATGGTCAGCAATTCGCAGCAACCAGTCAAACAAAAGCTATCGGGAGCAATAGTTATACTTATGACGATAATATTTTATTCGAACCGTTACCCGTGTATTATTACCGGCTTAAAATAGTCGACAAGGATGCCAACTTTAAATTCAGTGAAGTTCTTCAGTTAAGAAGTGACCTTAATAAAAATTTGATAACGGCGAATCCCAATCCCTTCAGAGATAGGTTGGTAATAACAATCCAATCACCATCAGCCGATAAAGTAATTTTTGTTTTAACTGATGTAAGAGGCAAACAGATAGTTACAGAAACTAAATCCATGTTCACAGGAACTAACGTTATGTGGAATAGACGCAACAGGCAATCTGGCCAGAGGAACTTATTTTCTTACCATTATTAAATCAGACCAAACTCAAACAATAAAAGTTGTAAAAGGAAATTAAGAAGGCATTGGAAGTTCGAGAATTGAAAAGCAGGCATCAACCCTGCTGGAAAATCTTATTAAAATAAAATTATTTTTGCTTTACATGATACAATTATGAAAGCAATTCACTTTGTAAGATTAACTATTCTTTTCTTTTATATAATCTCGTGCGCAGGTAAGAACAGCGGGAACGCTGCTGAAGACATTAATGACGTCGATACTACCATTGCAAATGCAGTCTCTGTAGCGGACAGTTTTAAAACCGGGCAAGTTATTGCACGTGTCATTTGTAAAACCGACGCTCAACAATCCTATGCGTTATATATTCCTGCAAATGGTAGCAACAAAGTATTACCCGTTGTTTATTTTTTCGATCCTCACGGTGACGGCTCTTTACCGGTAGACAAGTACAAAGCATTGGCCGATAAATATGATTTTATTTTTATTGGAAGCAATAATTCAAAGAACGGCAATGATTGGTCAACTGCTGAAAATATATGGAGCACCTTATCCGGTGATTCTCAAAAACGACTAAAGATTGATGCAAACAGAATATATCTCTGTGGTTTTTCAGGCGGGGCTAAAGTAGCCACTTACATTGGTTTACATCAATCCGGGATAAAAGGAGTCATAGCCAATGGCGCCGGCCTTCCGGATCTACTCAATGCCGGCAATTTTGGTTTCAGTTTTACTGCCATTGCGGGCGAAGGCGATTTAAATATGACGGACCTTGTGGCTATTACTAACGGTCTTGATCAAACGCAAACACGGCACCGCATCATTTTCTTTGATGGCATACACGAATGGGCACCGGAAAACACTATGGACATCGCATTTACCGGCTGGCAGTTCGATGCAATGGAAACAAAAACTATTCCGGTCAATACTGGGTTAATCAACAATTACGGTAGCAACAGCAAAAAAAGAATTGACGAATACGCAAAAGCAAACAACTTTTTAAAAGCAGCGCAGGAATGTGAGCTTTCAGTAAACATGCTGGAAGGACTAACCAGTGAAGTGAATTGGTTTAAAGAAAAGGATGCCTCATTAAAAAGTGACCCAGCTTATAAAAAGCAATTACAGGCAAGACAAAGCCTTCTTACAACAGAACAAAATCTAAAGACTGAATATGAAAAACAATTTCAACAGGGAGATATGAATTACTGGATGAAGACCATTAATGATATTGATACAAAAGCGAAGGCTGCCAACGCGGAAGGCGCTATGTATAAGCGTCTGAAGGCTTATTTGTCGTTGGCATTTTATTCTATCAGCAACCAGCTTATAACAGGGCACCAGGATGCCGATGCGCAAAACTTTGTGAATCTCTATAAATATATTGATCCTACAAATAGTGAAGCCTGGTATTTCTCCGCCATTTTAAATGCACGAAACAAGAATGCAAAAGCAACGCGGGAAGATTTAGCAAAAGCAGTAGCCGATGGATTTGACGATAAGACCCGTTTAATACAGCAACCCGAGTTTCAACAGTTGGGAAATGAAATTGATTTGGCCGCGATTGAAAGTAAGATGAAGTAAGTCTATGACACAAAAGCGCACAAGGAATAAATCGTAAATATTTACCTTATTAGCTTAGCTTTTAACATGCATCATCACCTATCCTCCTCTCCTTCTTCGGTCTCTTCCAACTTATCAGAATCCTTTTCTCTTTTTAATTTTACAATTGGTTTATCATCGGTGCCTGTTACTTTAAACGGAATTCCAATAATACCTAACGGTGGCAAACCGATACGCCCGGAGATGTTAATCTTGCCATCAAAACTTACCTGCCCTTCGATCCGCGGGCGGAAACCAAAGATCCGCATCTTTGTTCTCTCCAATGTGATAATGTTGTTGGCGATGCTGGTTTTAATGTCTATCTTTTTAAGATTGGGGTTATTGAGGCTATCGCGGTTGGTGGCTTTGCTAACAGCGGCCAGCAACTTTAAACCTTTTACTTTCACATCTTGTAAAGATAATACTCCATTTCCCTTCAGAGATGGATATACAGGATGCATATTAGCATCCAGCTTGCCTCCCAATTGATACTTCAATGAAACGATTCCCTGCATACTCGCAGCAGATGTTGCCAGGTCGTGAAATAATTTTATTTCGTTATAGGCCCTCCTTATATCAAAGTTCTCTGCATCTATGTTATAGGTGAAACTTGCTTTGGTCGGCGAGATACTTGCGTACGTTGCATCCATTTGTACCGGCGCCCCGATCATTTCAAATGCAGTTGTATCTAACTTCAGTGTGCCATTGTTAACCGTGACACCACCATTAAAATTGGAGATATCCATGTTATTATACGTTATTTTCTTAACGAGTGCTGTAAGCTTGAGGTTAAGATTAGAAGGAATAATTACAACACCGGGACCACTGGCAGATGAAGTCGTATCACCCGCAAAAGCCATAAACTCATTTACAAATAAATGGTCAGACGTGAAGTTAAATTGTCCTTCCAATGGAGCGTTCGTTTTCATCGCGTAGTCGATAACGTTAGACAGGTAACCATTAAGTGTTATATCCGTTTCGCCATAGCTGGCAATGAATTTCTGAAACCACATTTTATCCTGGTCAAAACGAAAAAGGCCTGTCTTGATAAAAAAGGGTTTTGGGAAATAATCTGACTCCAGTCTAACGTTATCAACTTCCGCCGTACCTGAATTGTAAAGTTTGCTAAACCTGTGGGCGGTTGCATCGCTCTGCAACCCACGCAATATTAAATTAGTTTTGATAAGGCCTTTTACATTCAAACCCTTTTGTGAGAAGACCTGGTAAATCTTTCCTATGTCCAAAGTGCCATTGGAAACAACATCATATCTTAAATTCTCAAAATTCTGCAGGTCGGCTTTTAACATGAAAGGCTGTCCTTCGAAAACAAAAGATACTGGTTTCAGGTTAAGCTGCATATCAGCCAGGGTTCCCTTATTATTCACGGCGTCTATATATAATTGTATATTTTCAACCGGGTGGGGATAGTAACTGGTTTTAAGGCTACCATTCTGGAGGCTAATAGCAGCATTGGTTACCGGGAATTGTTTTTGTCCAGGCAAATAATCCCCCTTTGATGTGATATCTATTTTAAGATCACCTGCAACGTCCATACTATCGAGCGGATAGTAGTTCTTCACATTATTCAGGTGTATCAATGATTTTATGTTGGCATCCACCGTAGTCAGATTATCTAGTTTCAAAAATCCTTTCACATAATCACCGAGCATATTGGCGTTGAAGTTCTCAATGGCAATATTTGTATGCCTATAGTTACCGTCACGGTTAGACGCAGTTACCCCGAAACTAATATTTTGAATTGGTTTTGGCAAAGAAGCCAGTTTGAAATATCCATTCGAAACAGAAGAAATAAGGTTGAATGCAGGAATGCTGCTTAAAATGGTATCTCTCTTCCTGATACCCGTTCTCATAATAATGGTTTTATAACTTCCATTGGCAGTAAGGTGCAGGCTGAATTTCCCTTTTACATCAAAAGGGCTAATACCCAGCGCTTTATCCCATTTCTCCAGGTCCATTTCAGTATTCACTTTTGCATGCATTGTCGGAAAGTTCAGGTCATTCAGTTTTATAAAACCGCTGAAATAATCTTTATCGACATTAAAAAACAGTGAATCTATATTAACATACAGGCTGTCAGTATCCAGCGAAGGAAACTTTGCTTCGAGGTTCAGAAATAGATTCTTAACCGGTGGGGATACTTTGTCATTGCGGATAAATCCGTCCCGTACCTGCATTTTAAAACCCAGGCTAGGCATAATATTTTCCTTTACGATATATTTTCCTCTCAGGTAGGCGTCAATATTTGTATGGCCATTTGCTTCCGTTTTCTCCAGCCAACCGGCATATTCAGGAGGCAACGCCGACAATACCTGTTGCAGGCTGCCGTCGTGTGAACTTACATCGAGGTTCATGTTATAACCGTTGGTCAAAAATTCAAGAGTTCCTGTAAATTTTACCGGCAGGGAATTAATATCAAGATTATTTTTTCTGAATTCCAGGGCGAGGGAATTGGTATTGAGTCTTGTAATCAAATGTCCTTTTAATTTTTTTGATTGCACATACGCGGTACCGTTATACGTAAGATCAAATGAATCTATTCTAATGGATGATGCGAGGTCGAAGATGGATTTATCGAGGTCGCCTTTACCGGTATAATTTAAGTTTCTTGTCTTTATCATCATCGGTATGGAAAGATCATTATAATACAGGTTGCTGTTACTGATTTGTATTTTTTTAATTTTTAATGAAGCGCCGGATGTGTCTGTGGATTTAGTTTTTTGGGTACCTCCGGATTTATACACATTATAATTAGCAAGGCCATCTTCATTAGTCTTTACAATAATGTCAGCGTCATCAAGATAGATTTCATCGATCGTTACCTTCTTCGATAACAGCGACGGTAGATTAATTCCAAACGCCAGTTCATCTGCTTTCAGCAAGGTGTCTTTTGGATATGGTTCCGAGCCCATGAGCGATACATCGTGCAGCGTAAGTGTGAGTGAAGGAAAATGGTTAAAGAACGAAAGCCTTGCCTTTGAAAAATTAAGTTCGGTGGTAATACCATTGTTAGCCCATTGCTTTATTTTACCGGAAACAAAACCCGGAAAAAATAGCGGCAACAAAAACATTAATAGCAAGAGCGAGCCAATAACAATCCCCGATATTTTAAGGATTTTGAAAAGAATTTTTTTCATCTGTAATAAGCAGCATACTTGAAGATGTAAGCAAATGCAAAGTTAATTCTAATCCATTAAACAATTCGATACCAACAATCTTGTGTTCTAATACATTGTTTATTTTTTTACATACGTCCTGTCTCCCCCAACGCGACTGTGTATTAAAAAAAATCGGGCACGGCGGCTCCCGGCTGAAAAGAACAGGCACCAAAAGTTTCAACAGCCTTAGGAAAAGATTCTCCTTTTCGAATTTGCTTTTAGCAATCATATTTCATCTCAAGTGCAATTATTTTTTTAAATATTCGTTGTGTCTACAAACAAGCGAAAAAGTAATCACTGAACAACGATTGCCTGTCTTGTGTAAAATATTATGAAAGCCCCCTCCTGTTTTTATCTATTGCTGTTGATTCCATTTTTCGGCTGGTCGCAAACCAGGAATTTGAGGTTTGAGCATTTGCAAACAAGTGCCGGTCTTTCGCAAAGTAATGTTCTTTCAATTGTTCAGGGACGTGATGGTTTTATGTGGTTTGGTACCCAGGATGGCCTTGATAAATACGATGGCTATAACATAACCGTCTACAAAAAAGATTCAAAAGATGCCGAAAGCCTTAGCCATAATTATATTAAAGATCTTGCAGAAGCTAAAAATGGCGATCTGTGGATTGCAACATGGGGTGGCGGGTTAAACAAGTATGACCGGGAGAAAGATCAATTTACCCATTTTAAGAACGACCCATTAAACCCGAATAGTATCTCCGGAAATTTTTTAGGAAATCTTCTTGTTGCCAGTGATAACAAAGTATGGATAAGCACAGAAACTGGTATAGACGTATTTGAGCCCAAAGGAAACCGGTTTATTCACTATGCAAATAATAAAAATGATGAACATAGCTTAAGCGATAACGGTGTTACCGGCATGATAGAAGATAGCCAGCACAATATCTGGATCGCTACTACAAATGGTGGCCTCAACCTGTTTGACCAAAACAAAAAAACCTTCACCCGGTTTCTGCACAATGACGACGATCCCAATTCAATAAGTAGTAATAATATCTGGACCGTATTTGAAGATAGCAGGCATAATATATGGGCTGGCACTGTCGGCGGCGGTTTAAATTTATTTAACAGAATTACGGGAAAGTTTCGTGCATTTAAAAAAAATAAGACTGCAAATAGCATATGCGATGATGTGATCTTTTCTATCGCAGAAGACAATGAGGGTATTTTATGGATAGGATCAGAAAACGGTGGTATCAGCAAATTTGATCCTAAGAAAGAAATATTTCAAAATTATGAACATGATGATTTTGACAACAACAGTTTAAGCAGTAGTTCAGTCAATTGCATCTATAAAGATCCGAGAGGAAATATCTGGATCGGCACTTATAATGCGGGTGTAAATTTCATAAACCCTGACAGAAGCAGATTCACTCATTACAAACATAACCTCACGGGCAATACGCTTAGTAATAATAATGTATTAAGTATTTATGAAGATACGAAAGAGCGTATCTGGATCGGAACAGATGGCGGCGGATTAAATTTGTTCGATAGAAAGACCGGAAAGTTCACTCAATTCAAACATGAAGATGGTAATAAGAAGTCGATCTGCGGAAACTATGTTTTAAGCGTTGCGCAGGATAAAGATGAAAATATATGGATAGGTACCTGGGGCGATGGTATAACTGTTTTCAACCCCGGGAAAAATACCTACAAGCAATATAAAAATGATCCGAATGACACCAACAGCTTAATTGGAAACAATGGCTGGGTAATATTAAAAGATCATGAAAATAATATGTGGGTAGGCGTGCAGGGCAAGGGCTTGTGTCGTTATGATCCTCGCAAAGATGGCTTCACCAGGTACACCCACGAGAATGTCAATTTAAGCAGCAATAACATATTATCACTTTTTGAAGATAAGGATGGAATGCTTTGGGTAGGAACAGACGGAGGAGGATTGAACCTTTTTGATTGGAAAAAAAATAAGGTAACACAATTCAAACAAAATGATCAGAAAAACAGCCTGAGTGATAATAGCGCTAACTGCATTTTTGAAGATGAAACCGGAAACCTCTGGATTGGCACCAATGATGGATTGAATTACCTCGATAGAAAAACAAATGTGTTTACAGTTTATACCACAAAAGAAGGCCTTCCTAACGATGTGATCTTTGGCATACTCGAAGATTCAAAAAAGAATCTTTGGTTTAGTACCAATAAAGGAATCTCGCAATTTAACCCAACAACAAAACAATTCAAAAATTACGGAGTGGGCGACGGATTACAATCAGATGAATTTAAACAATCCTATTGCAAAAGCCGGTCAGGCTTAATGTATTTTGGTGGTATCAACGGTTTCAACGAATTCAACCCGGATAATATTAAAGAAAGGGATTTTGACCCTCCTCTTGTAATTACCGATTTTCGTATTGCAAATAGAAAAGTTCCCATTGCCATTAAAGAAGCCGAATCTTCTTCAGGTGATAAAACCATAACCGGGACAGGCAACATCACACTTCCCTATAACAGCGCCGTCATATCTTTTGAATTTGCATCGTTGAACTATATACCCGCAGATAAGAAGAAATATGCGTATATGCTGGAAGGTTTTGACAAAGACTGGAACGAGGTTGGTACCAAAAGAACGGCAATGTACACTAACCTTGATCCGGGCAATTATGTATTCAAAGTTAAAGGGCTCAATAATGAAGGCGAATGGTCAGCACGCAGTATAAGCATTCAACTTACGATCACACCTCCCTTCTGGCTCACATGGTGGTTCAAGCTTTTGGTGGCCTTAACAATTATTGGGGCTGGCATCGGATTTTACAGGATGCGGGTACGCACCATTAATGCACAAAAAAGGGTGCTGGAAAAACAAGTGGAAGAACGAACGATGCAATTGATGCATTCAACGATGGAAGAACAAAAGGCAAGACTTGAATCAGAAAAAGCACGGCGGGATGCTGAAATGGCTAACCAGGCAAAGAGTATTTTTCTTGCTACCATGAGCCATGAAATAAGAACGCCGATGAACGGTGTAATTGGTATGTCATCATTGTTGGCAGAAACACCGCTGAGTGACCAGCAACGCGAATACACGAATACTATTACAACCTGCGGCGAAAGCCTCTTGAATGTAATTAATGATATTTTGGATTTTTCTAAAATTGAATCCGGCAACATGGAACTGGAGCATGAGGATTTTGATTTGCGGGCCTGTATTGAAGATGTGCTGGATATCTTCAGTACCAGGGCAGCTACATTGGGGCTTGATGTCGTGTACCATATTGATCACGATGTTCCATTACAAATTGTGGGAGACGATTTAAGGCTACGGCAAATATTGACAAACCTGGTAAGTAACGCAATGAAATTTACTCATAAAGGCGAAGTGTTTGTGGGCGTTCGTTTACTTACGACCGATGCATCGGGAAATTTGACTTTGCAATTTGAAGTACGTGATACCGGCATTGGCATACCGGCGGATAAACTACATCGCCTGTTTACAGCATTCTCCCAGGTTGATTCTTCCACAACAAGAAAATATGGCGGCACCGGGCTAGGCCTTACCATTTCAGAAAAACTCGTAAAATTAATGGAAGGTGAAATTCATGTTGAAAGTATGGCCGGTCAAGGCTCTACTTTTTCATTTACAATAAAAACCACAATAGGTCATAAGGTTCTTAATCCTTATACCCAGTATAACATGGCCGACCTGCAAAACAAAAAAATATTGGTGGTAGATGATAATATGACTAACCTGGCCATTTTGAAAAGCCAGCTCGAACTTTGGAAACTCACACCAATACTGGTCGATTCCGGCAAGGGCGCCCTGGAGGCTTTAGGTAATGACAATCAAATTGAACTTGTATTAACAGATATGCAGATGCCAAACATGAATGGGCTTGAGTTAGCTAAAAATGTAAAAAAATATTATCCAGTCATGCCGGTTATTGTACTCAGTTCAATTGGTGGCGATTTAAGTAAAGACACTGAACTCTTCCATTCCATATTAAGCAAGCCTATAAGGCAACACGTACTTAGCAGGCATATATTAGAGGCACTTCAACCGCAGCATAATCCAAAGGTCGCCCCGGAAAATTTACGCCAAAAATTACCTGCAAATTTTGCAGAAAAACATCCCTTGAAAATTTTAGTTGCCGAAGATAACCTTGTAAATCAAAAAGTGATTTCGCACATCTTAAATAAACTGGGCTACAAACCGGTGCTCGTTGAAGACGGCGCCAAAGCAGTGGATGAAGCCCGCAACAAACCGTATGATATTATCTTAATGGACATGCAAATGCCCGAATTGGATGGTATACAGGCAACCCGTGTTATAAGAGAGACCATGGAAAATCAACCTGTAATAATTGCATTAACTGCCAATACCATGGAAGGCGACCAGGAAGAATGTTTACGTGCGGGAATGAATGATTACCTCGCCAAGCCGGTGAGGCTAGAAGAATTAACCAACAGGTTGGAAAAATGGTCGTTAATTAAAATGAAAAGTTTACACAGTGTAATCGTGGATGATAGTAACAAAGTAAAACTAAGTTGATTTAAAACCATGTGTCTTCGTCGGTGCAAATGCATCAACAAGATTATTCGGCCAAAAGCCATCTTCTTCCAATGCCTGCAATAAAAAAACTCACTTTCTATAATAAATTTCAACTTTCAACGTTGTTAGTTTCAAATCGTTTCAACTGTTTATTATCAATGGCATTATTAATATCTTTAAGAAAATGAAACATATACCTGATGCGCCTAATCAGAGGTATGTTCCGAATTAAAATCTATACTTATGTTAGTTATCGCTCATCATCAAATCCAGGATACTGAAAAATTCTGGTCTATCACGAACAACATCGGCGAAAATCTGCCCTTTGGTTTTAAACTTCACCGCGTGTATCCTTCCATGAATATGAAAATCGGAACCTGCCTTTGGGAAGCCCCATCTGTAGGTGCTATTCACGATTTTATCGACGAAAACGTTGGTAGATTTAGTAAGAATTTTTATTATGAAGTAAATCATCAGGCTGCAGTAGGCCTTCCAAAATCGACAATGGAAACTGTTAACGATTAAGCGTTGAACATAATGGTATAACATGAGGTAAAACGAAAAGTGTGTGCTAAAAGATGTGCATCCATTTTTCCCCTACATGAAATTTTTTCGATACCAATTCTGCTTTTCGATTTATTTGTTAAGCCAAAATCTCCACTCACAAAAGAATTCCGCCTGCATTTTACATGTGACGAAGCGGGATATATAATTTTGTTCGGGACAATGGCTATAAATACACCAAAGAAATAATACTGATGTCTTAAATCTCCGGCGAGGATATTAAAATTACGATTATACCTAAACGTTAGCATCAGTACCGCATACAGATTCCGGCCAAAAAATGGTTTAGATTTGGAAACTTGGATTAATTATAAAAATAATTGCTCATGAAATTTCGCCGGCTTAATTGTTTGAACGCGATGAAAGATTTGAGCACAGGTAAATAACTCAAAGAAGCCTTTGGCTGATGTTCTTACTTTTTTATTACACAAGTGTTCCGTCAATTCGATAACTTTATCTGTTCCACGTTCAGCGGTAGATCAATTTAACACGGAACAGAATGTATGTCCAATAAAATATCCTACAAACGCATTGATGTCTTTCAATCCTGGTCGGGAATCGCTATTGGGTTTACGCTTACAATTTGCCTGGTAAGAATATTTGAATACATGGCTGTAGCTTCTAAATTTTTTATTGCCTATGCTTACAAATATGAATTAGCAGGTTTGTTATATGATGTATGGGCTTGCTTTATTTATAGTTGTGTAATGCTGATTCCATTCATGCTTTTATACTTTATAAATAAACGTTTAGCACGTATCTTTTTTCATTTTGTAAATGTGTTATTTATAATGATGTACCTGGCTTTGCTGGTTGTTTTTTCTGAACGAACACGCCCGTTTGACCATGAATTTTTCACGAGGAATGCGGCTGATTCGTGGCTTACCACCAAACAAATGCTCACCAGCGGATTTAAACTATACATCCCTTTCATTATCTATATCGCTTTATATTTTGTACTGTATTACCTGGTGTTTAAAAGAATGGTTATAAAGAAATTCCTGTCAGCCTCTTTAATTTGTATTTGCCTGCTTTCAGTTTTGTTTATTCGGTTTGCAATGCCCACACAAAGTAATTTCGCAAAAGCCGGAGGCTATTACCTCGAATGCAATAAGTTTAGTTTCTGGATAAAAGATAGCTACCACTATTTCAAAACAAAAGACAACAATACCGTTAGTAAGTTGAACAATAAACAACTTGAAAGCGAAATAGAATTTTATCAAAGAGAACATCCTTTTCAATTTACCAGCAGAGAGTACCCCTTGTTGCACTTGAACGATAGCAAAGACGTATTGGGCAGTTTTTTCAATCTTAATAAAACGCCACCTAACATTGTTATCCTTGTGGTGGAGGGGCTATCACGCGATTTCAGCGGCGACAAAGCTTATGCTACCAGCTTCACTCCTTTTTTGGATTCGTTATCAACTAAAAGTCTTGTATGGGATAATTTTTTGAGTACAGCGCCCGGTACGTTTGCAGCGCATCCTGCCATCTCCGGTTCGCTGCCTTACGGCAGGCGTGGCTTTTCATTGATGAGCGTAATGCCTAATCATTTATCATTGATCAAAATACTTCGTTTAAATGGCTATCGCACGAATTTCATGATTGGCTTTAACCCCGACTTTGACAATATGGGCGGCTACATACGCCTGCAGGGAACTGATTTTATATTATCGCACTTCGGTCCAAAATATAAAGAAATGGGAGTCGGTTCAGGAGGCTGGTCAATGGGTTATCCCGATGATGCTTTATTCAGCCGAAGCTTTGAAATAATGGACTCTGTGCCTAAAACGCCCTACTTAAATATTTATCATACCGCTACCTCTCACGAACCTTATTTGTTTGCACAAAAGCCAGAGTATGAAAATTTGTTTGACGAGAAGATGAAAAAAATTGTTGTATCGAAAGATATAAGAAGAACACTAAAAGCCACTAAAACTGTTCTCGTAACTTTTATGTTTGCAGATGATTGTATAAAAAAATTCTTCGCTGATTATGCAAAGCGCCCTGAATATTCGAACACTATCTTTTTTATCACAGGCGATCATCACATAGGTTCATTTCCCTTCAACCGGTAATATTGACGATTATCATGTGCCATTAATAATTTATTCGCCAATGCTGAAAGCACCGAAGAAATTTTATTCGGTTAATTCACATAATAACCTTGCCCCTACTATTACTGCTCTCGTGTTGAATAATTATAAGATGCCCTATAACCCAAAGGAGGTAAATTGGTTGGGTGATGTTTTGGATACTGCTACCTCCTTCAGGAATGTACAGTCCATGCCCTTTATGGCGTGGAGCCGGGAGATCAATGATTATATTTATAAAGACTATATGCTTTCTGAAGGAGAGCTTTACAAGCTAACACCTGAATTGCTAATGGACGAGACTGAAAACGATTCAATAAAAAAACATATCACGCGATTACTGGAAAATTTTAAGATCATCAATACCTATGTGTGCGACAGCAATAAAATTTATCCGCCAGAACCGAATCTTTTGCCGGGAAAAAAAGAATTGCTTTTCTCTTTTAACGACTCTGTTCCGAAAACTATTTTTACAAAAAGACAGGATACGAGTTTGATGCCTGACTTTATTATTCCAAGGCAATATAAATACCTGTATGTCGAAACATCTGCTGACGTATTTCTTGCAACACCGGAAATAGAAAATCAGCCCGATTTTCGTTTAGCCCTCGTCGATAGAAATGGCATGAATAAAAAATTTCTTTATTGGAGTAAGAGGGATATTGTCTTAATGACAAAAAGTGAATACCAACCAAAGAGTTGGAATCACGTTTCCACTAACGACATGTTTACGCTTGATGATTACCGGAATTACAGTAATGTGGTTTTTGAACTGGCTCTCTTCAATGTACGAACGCCGATCAATTTAAAAATGAAAGAATTGAAAGTAAATATTTACGGTATAAAGTAAATATTTCTATCAAAAGCTATTTGGAATTGAAATAGCAAGGATATTAACCCAACATGTCTAATAAAGTTTGCTTTCCAATTTTGACATTTAATTGTCTGGTTATTATAGATACTTTAAACATAATTTTATCTAATCACTCTTTACCTAAAAAATAATTACATCATGTCTTTTCAAATTAAAAATGTGGGACGCTGCTTACTCTTGCTATTGGTAAGCGTTAGCTTGCTGCAGGCGTACCCGCAAAATACAGCAGACAATGTCAATCGCCCCTGGTGGAAAGAAGGTTCCCCTTTTAAGTTTGCAAAAAATCCTAAGGCAAAACTGATGTCTTTAATTTCTGTAAAGGGAAATAAATTTATAAATGCAAAAGGAGATACTATTTTATTTCGCGGAGTTTCTATCGCCGATCCTGATAAGATAGACCATGAGGGACATTGGAATAAAATACTATTTGAAAAAGTAAAAGAGATGGGGGTAATGTTGGTTCGCATTCCCGTGCATCCGGCGGCATGGAGAGAACGCACTCCGCTAAAATACCTTTCCCTGCTGGATTCGGCTGTAAGCTGGTGCACTGATCTCAATGTATATATTGATATTGACTGGCATTCCATTGGTAACCTGGAAATGGAACTTTTCCAAAATCCAATGTATAATACAACCCAAAAGGAAACTTACGAATTCTGGCAAACGATTGCAAGACACTTTGCCGGAAATAATACGGTTGCTTTTTATGAATTGTTTAATGAACCCACAACTTATCGCGGGCAATTGGGTAACATTAGCTGGACAGAATGGAAAAAGATAAATGAAAATATGATCAGCTTAATCAGGTCATTCGATACTGAGACAATACCGTTAGTAGCAGGATTTGACTGGGCCTATGATTTAACGCCTCTTCGTGAAGAGCCTATCAATGCTGTTGGAATCGGTTATGTAACTCATCCCTACCCCAATAAACGTACACAACCCTGGGAACCGAAATGGGAAGAAGACTTTGGTTTTGCGGCACAACGTTATCCCATAATTGCAACGGAATTGGGCTTCACCGTTCGCAAAGGTGACCCCGAGGACGGCGCCGAAAATTACGGAACACGAATTACCAAATATCTCGAAAGCAAAGGTATCAGTTGGCTTGCATGGGATTTCGATCCTGAATGGGGACCCCAGTTACTAAGTTCCTGGGATTATGAACTTACGGGTAGTGGTAAATTTTTTAAATCAGCTATGCAAAGTAAATCTAAATAAGACGCTCGGGCAGCCAAAGGAAATGAGACTAACTGTTTTGACTACACGACGTTTTAGATGAGAATGGTGATATTTCTATTCAATAAAATATATGAAACAATTTGATTCTCCCGTGGAAACGCATTATTTCCAGGAAGGTATTTTTGAACATATTATCCAGTTGCTGAAAGAGACAGGTAAAGAAAAAATTACCCGTGAAGACGTATCGTTGGTTGATGAATTTCATGTACGCGGCGGCGAAGTGTCACTGGAACTTGCTGCAGAAGCCGGTTTTGACAAAGATTCTCTTGTACTGGATGTAGGTTGTGGCATTGGCGGGCCATGCAGAATGCTTGCTGCAAAGTATGGCTGTAAGGTTACCGGACTTGATCTTACACAAGAATTTATAAGAACGGCTGAATTATTATCGCGTGAAACCGGCCTGGGCAATCTTACGAACTTCGTGCAAGGAAATGCATTGAATTTACCTTTTGAAAATGAAAGCTTCGATGCGGTATGGACGCAGCATGTTCAAATGAACATTGAAAATAAACATCAGTTTTATTCGGAAATAAAAAGAGTATTGAAAAAGAAGGGCAGATTTATCTATTATGATATTTTCGGTAAGAATCACGCACCGCTGTATTTTCCCGTTCCCTGGGCTATGGATCAGTCATTGAGTTATTTAATAACAGTAAATGAATTACATCATCTATTGACTTCATCAGGATTTACAAAAGTTAAAACAAAAGATCAGACACCTAAAGTCATCGCCTTTTTTAAAGATCTTATGGAAAGAAATGCCAAGGAAGGCCCGCCAAAAGTTGGCATATTTGTATTGATGGGCAAAAATACCAGCGAGAAACTTTCAAACCTTATCAGAAATATAAAGGAAAACAGAATTGAATTACAAAGCGGCACATACGTGGGTTGATTGCCTTAAAAATCAAAAACAAAACCTGAATAAATCTTCCCATCGAAAACTTTATTTTTTGAAACTCTCACGTCGTTAATAACGAGGTTATTATCATAGATGTAGGCAATCTTGAAATGTTTTAATTTAAATGAAACCGAGAAGCTTTGTTGTTTGAAAGCATATCCTGCAGCAATTATTCCGTTATTAAATGGCACATAATTTACGCCCAAGGAGGCATCATAAAATTCGTTGTCGGTGAACAAAGCATCGGCACCAACATTAAGCCTGCCTCTTTTGTAACATAAGCCAACACCATAGGAGCGTTGTTTTATATACGATTGATTTGATGAATCAGCCACAAACTGATCCGCGTATAATTTGGTTCCGGCAACATTCATAACGGAGACGCCTGCCTGAAGAAAACTGTTGATTTTATAACTGAAAGATACATCAGCGTCAATACTTTGTTTTTTAACGCTATCATCCATAAAGAAGTTGTAGGCAGTATTGTCACTGCCATCCTGCTCCATCGCAACGAGATGAGGGTTATTAAATTTCTGCCAGATCGATTTAATGCTTACGCCCACGCTTGCCTTGTTATTTATTTTATATACAGGAGCTACAAAGGCGGCAAATTCCTCTAATTTTTCCTGGTGATTTACGCCGGTAAAGAAGTTTCCGTTATTGGAGGCTCCTATCCCAATAACATCCATCTGTCTTGTTTGATCTTGCTTTGTATAGATTCCACCCAACCCTACAAATAATTGTTTAGCGACCTGGTAATAACCAGACAATTTTATATTATTCTTAAAATTGGCCAATAAACTAATGTTGTTTGGTTTACCCGTAAACGCAATAGCAGATGCATTCCAAAATACGGCCTCTGAAAGGTTTCGAGAAGGTGCAAAATTGAAACCAGTATTGTCAGTGTTAGTTATAGGAGATGAGTGAAGAAACATCCCATACTTAATCTTCCCAGGATAAATAGTAGTTACTTTGAATAAGCCGACATTGGCAGTAGCAGCTGCGGTAACCAGTTTCTGAAATAAATTTATAAAAGAAACCGGAGCGAGTGCCGGGCTTCCAGGCGCTTTGCCGCTTATATCTTCCGGCGGCAGTCGATGAGCGGAATCCAATAATTGTTCTGAGAGTATATCAGGAAGTTCAGCGTTTTGGCAATTCTCTAATAGCTTCCATCCCTTTACGGTAACATACAATTTAGTTGGGTCTGTATTTCGTTTATCAAGGTCTTCAGAAATAAATATGCGCTCCACTCTTTTGCAACTGCTGCATTTTGTAATGATATACAATGAAACATCTTTGTCTCTCAAATCCTTTGCATCCCAACCTGTGTTTACCTGGAAAAAACCCTGCGGCGTTGTTGTAGTTGCGACCGCAGCTTTGGGATTAAATGATGGAATAATAATAATGTTAACCGCGCCTCTCGTTGAGGTGGCAACTCCGTTATTCATGCAACGCAGTGTGCCTTTAATAATAACATCTTGTGCAGTGCCTGCACCGTACCATAATGTGAACAGCGCAGTAATAAAAATAGTTGTTCTCATTTTCTTTTGCGTTTAGCAGCATTGACTGGTATGGGGTTTAATACAAATTCAATATTATTTTCGCCGGATTCAATTTCAAATTGCTTTGCTTTATCCTCATAAGCAGGATTAGAAGTAATTAGCGTAATCCGGTCACCGAAATGATAATCAGGAATTGGAATTTCGAAACTCCCATCATTGATTGTTTTGGCAAAGTAGGGTGTTCCGTCAACGCTTACCTCTACATCTCTAATCGGCCGATCTGCAGCATCTTTAACGGTGCCGGTTATTCGAATAATTTTAGATTGATTTAAGGTAACATCGATGGGATTGAAATTGGCAAGGAGTGTATCAACGGTCACACTTTTATATCCGTCACTTACTATATTTATGATAATCTTGTTGCGTAACTGATCGTAAGGTATATCGGGGAATATTACCATCCCCTTCTCATTTATTGATGCATCCCGCTGGTAGTGCGGAAATGACAAGGTAACATTGCCTCTTGTTATAGGATTCTTATCCTGGTCAAATACCCTTATTGAAAGAAACTGGTCAGTTGACCCCTTTGGTAACATAAAGCCACCCAGCACTGTTAAAATAACTCCCACAACGGGGCCGGTAAATTTATAAGTAACGTTTGACTGAATTCCCTTTAGCGAAGCGTAGGAATTCATAATTCCAAAAATGAGCGCACTAGCTGCCATGCCGAATAGTATCAGCACAAGATAAAAAACACGGTCATCCATTTTTTCCGTGCCGCTCTGCTTCATGTAATGAAAATAATAGTACCCGATGAAGATAGCCGCAGTAAGGCTTACAGCAGAAATGATTAAATAGGTTACAGCAGTAACCGGTTTTCGCGTTGGGGGTTTACCAGCACTCATCTTACCTGATTATATTGTTATAATTCAATAAAGGATACAGGATAAAAATTTCTGTGGTAATAAGAAGCTTAAAAGTAAGCGGTGTTTGTTTTTAGCAGGATTGTTGAATTGCAATTGAAAATTAATAAAAAAATTTGCATCATGCAATTCCTATTTATAACAATAACATAATCAATAAAAAATACTGCGCTTTTTAAAAGCAACTTGTTATTAATAACTGGTTTTTAGTTGATATCAATTGTATCATAAACAACCACTTTACTCCATAAGTGCGAACACTCTTCAACAAATTTTAAGTGAACCGGATCTGTTTGATAACTATCCTGGTCTTCTTTATTATCAAAAAGCAATAACCACGAAACGCTGTAAGAACTATCGATGACACCGCGATTTGTCGCCGCTGGTTTACCAATATGAAAATTTTTTATAGTGGGCACAACAGAAAGTTTTTTCAAACCTTCTATAAGTTGATTGAGTTCATTTAAGCTTTCCGAATTTTTAAGCCAGAAATAAACATGATGGATAAATCCATTTTTTTCAATGATCATAGTAATTAAGTTTTATTCTTCTCATTTTGGTTAACGGTATGTACCGAAATTTCATTTAATGGAACGCCACCTTTAATTCCAAAATCCAATGTACGAATCGGAAATGGAATCATAATATTATTGTCGTCGTAAGCTTTTTTTATTTGCATAATGGCTTCACTACCCACTTGAAGATAAATTGGTTGATCGGTAGAGTTAACCCACAACCTGATTACAAAATTTATTGAACTATCGCCAAACTCCTGGTAGAACATGGTTGTCTCGTCTTCCTGCGATAAGCCTTCAAGGCCCTTTACTGCGTTTAAAGTCACTTCCTTTACCTTACTTAAATCTTCGCCATATGAAACTCCAATAGTAAGATCAAATCTTCTTTTACCAAGCAAAGAATAATTTTCTATAGGATTCTGAAATACATCTTTATTGGGAATGATTACCATTTCACCCTGGAAGGTGCGGATGGTAGTATCGCGAAGATTTATTTCTTCTACCTTGCCCATGTAGTCTTTTATTTTTACGATATCGCCGATATGCAATGGCCGACGGAACGAAATAAAAACACCGGAGATAAAATTTCCTGCAATATCCTGGAACGCCAAAGCCAATGCCAAACCAGCTATTCCTGCGCCAGCCAAAACAGAAGTAACTGCCTTATCGAGTTGAAGAATACTTAGAACTGAAAACAAGGCTATGCCTATGAAGAATATGTAAATTATCGACGTAAATAAATTGTTTAGCGTCGTATTCGTTGAAACTCTTGCAATAAGCTTCGCAGCAATTTTTTTAATTCGTTTCGCTAAAAAAAGTCCAATTACTAATACAACTGCGGCGAGTAAAATATTCGGTAACATCTTCACAAAGCCCTGCATCCATTCAGTGAGCTTTTCCATGATTAGCTTATATGCTTCATTTATATCCATCAACATTCGATATAACAATAATTGTACGAAGAATTTTGAGCAGCAGAAATATAACCATACTTTATCAGAAAGAAAAAATTGCTTTTAAGCAGATATTTCTTCCCATATTAAACATGCCGGTGTGGCCATTAGGAGACGCTAAATAATATTCAAAATATTTAAGGCGACTTAAGTTAGATTGGTATGCCTTGTTGAAGATATTATTAACGTCCACCTGGAATTCTAAGCTATTTTTCTTATCGTAGTTAATTTGGGAATTTACTGAAAAATTAAAAAGCGTAAAAGCAGGAGTAACTGTTTCAGTGTTGTTTAATGCGAGGAAGCGATTTTGCGCTGCGTCATATTCTAATTCTGCTTTTACATTAACGGATGAAATTGTTTCAGATTTTGTTTTTATATCCTGGCTAACGCTGCTAATTAATTTTGCAGGAGGAATCAGCGGTAAATATTCCCCGTCATTTCCTTTATGCTGGTAATTGGATTTCCTGTTGTATCCATAAATTATTGAAAAGGCATTGTCAAAAGAAAATCCTTTCATAATGGAAGGGCGAAGACTTCCTGAAATTTCCATTCCATATAATTGTGCTGATGACTGTTGATATTGATAGGTTCTATCGCCCTGGGCATTTACTATAGCATTTCCATTTGCGTCGGTTAATTGAGATAGATAAATATAATTTTGGATGTTATTATTGAAAATGCTAATGGTTGCGGCAATTTCCTTATAAAATAATTCGGCACTTATATCTTCCTGCAAACTAAATTCCGGGACAAAATTTCTATTGCCTAAGTATATAATATGAGCACCCGGATCGAGCCCGTTCGACCCAAATTCGGTAATATTAGGCGCTCTGTAACCCTTTGCAATGTTGGCTTTCAGGCTGATGTTCTTATCTATTTCATAAGTTGCTCCGAGACTAAGTGAGGTTCCGCCGAATGCTTTATTAAAAGCGGGAAATTGTAAATGAGCGCCTGCTGTATCGGGTAGTGAAACTTCTTTAGTGAACGAATTTGTTGTATCAGTACTGGTATAAAAATCATTCCCTTTCAAGTGCCGGATATCATATCTTAGGCCACCGCTTAATGTCCATTTATTTTGTTTCCATTTTGCGTAAACATAACTTCCTGCGTCCAGTAAATTATAATTAGGAATAGGAAAATCAGTTGCATTTTTACTTTTGTTATCCTGGTACATCCCGTTTATTCCGATAGTAAAGGCAGTGTTTAAAATTTCAGGAGCATTGTAACGTAGTCCATAATTAAGTGTGTTTAATCTCACAAATAACCCGGCTTGCATCGGATCAGTAGGATGATCAAATTCTCTTCTAATGTTTTGTTGAAATGCCAAAAGAAAATCCATATCACCTTTTCCCACTTCATAGTGATTATTACTATACATTCTATAATGTTGAATTCGCTGGTGCAGAGGACTCAACTTATAAGAATTTAATTCTCCTTCTGAAACAATCGGGCGATTTTTGATATCATCCAATGAACCCTCATAGATTTGTTTGGTGAATCTTCTCGTTAGTGAATCGCGGCTACCATCCGGGATTCCCTGTAAATTATTGTACAAGGTAGCGTTCAGATCAGAATAGCCTTTACCGTTAGTATATTTAATTGTTGCCGAAGCATTGCTTTCGCGAAAGCCAGTGTTGTAAACTCTTCCATCGATGCTGTTTATATAATTTTTTGCTATTCGATATGATCCACGCAATACGTAAGCCCAATGAATATTCGCATAATTCAACCTGAATCCATTTCCTGATAAACCATTATTGCCCTGGAATTCCGACAATATTTTACCATGAATTTTGCCGTCATTGTCGTGTGGCATGGAAGGTATTAAACTCACTACCCCTGCCAACGCATCAGAGCCATACATTAGACTGGCTGGCCCCTTTATCACTTCTCCTCTTTCAATATTATAGGCATCTACTTCAACGCCATGTTCATCTCCCCATTGCTGCCCTTCCTGCCTTACGCCATCATATAATGTAAGAACCCGGTTATACCCAAGACCGCGGATGAAGGGCTTCGAAATATTTGGGCCCGTTTTCACTGCATTAAGTCCGGGTACGCTTTTTACAAGTACATCAATGATATTGCTCTCACTGGTGAGCTCAATTTTTTTTAATGAAACCGTATTGACCGGAATAGGATTTTCCCTTTCCAATGTAGCTTTTGAAACACCTGTTACAATAATTTCATTTAAAAATCCTGTCAAAGGTTTCAATAAAATCACGTAACTCTTCTTTCCGGGAGCAAGTTGAATCGTATCGTTACTGTAATTGAGCGATGATATAATTATTTTGTGCTCTGATAAAACACCTGGTACCGGCATGATAAATTTGCCATAGGTGTCAGAAGTTGTTCCAGTCTTAGAACCGGCAATTATAATACTACCGGACGCAATCGGCTGCAGGGTCATTGCATCTTTCACAATTCCTGTTATAACGGGCACCTGTGCGTTACAACCCGCTGATACAAATAAACACAATGCAATTAAAATAACCCTGCAAATGTAGATGCCTTTCATTAGTCCGCTTATTATTTTACATGCAAATATAAAAAGTTAGATTACACTAACAAATTTATTAGAGTTATTTATTTTTAAATCAGTTTATTCTAAAGTGTTATATTGAGTTTCAATTTATTAATTGACTTTGTACTAAGGCTTTAAAAAATCAAACGTGAACAATTCCTTTACAGAAGAAAATTACCTGAAGGCGCTCTACAACCTGACAAGTGAAACGGGTGAAGCAGAAGTAAATGTAAACGACCTTTCCAAACGCCTTGGTATAAAAATGCCGACTGTAACCAGCATGATGAAAAAACTGGCCCTAAAAAAATTGATTCATTATGAAAGCTATAAGCCAGTTCAACTTACGGAAAAGGGGAAAAAAGAAGCAGGCCTCATTATTAGAAAACACCGATTAACAGAAATGTTCCTGGTGGAAAAAATGAATTTCGGCTGGGAGAATGTACATGATATTGCTGAACAGATTGAACATATTCAGTCTCCTGCTTTTTTTGAAAAAATGGATGAATTACTGGGCTTTCCAAAAATCGATCCTCATGGTTCACCTATTCCCGATCAAACTGGCAAAATGGTTTGGAAAGCTTATGATAAATTAAGTGACTGCAAAGCCGGCGAAACGGCAATCGTATCTGCCATATTGAATACCACTTCAGAGTTTTTGAAATTTCTCAACAACAGGGAAATACATCTTGGATTGAAAATAAAAATAAAATCAGTTGAAGCATTTGACAAATCAATGGTGGTGAGTTACGGCAAAAAACAAAGTGAAACGCTTAGCTACGTAGTCTGTGAAAGGTTATTGGTGGAAAAAAAGAAATAGGCGAAATACATCAGCTCCAGTCAAACGCAACTTCCTGGCTATCGAGTTTCCATTTTACAGGCCACTGATTCGTAAGCCAATCAACAGGTTCTGCAACAGGCTGAGGCCTGGCAGCATTTATAAAACTTTGCTTAATAAATTCTTTTTGTTCCTCGCCAACCGCATCAGGTTGCGCAGAAATAAAAAGCGGCGCACTACTCTTCGCTAGCAATTCCATCCACTGTTTGTTTTTACTCCAGGGAATTTCATTAGTAAGGCCAACGCAATCTCCATCGGCTTCGTAAAAAGTTTCATGTTGCACCATTCTAAAACCAAGCGTATTAACACCCATCTTTCTTGTGCGATCCCATTCCTTTCCACTGGTATCATCACCAATTCGATTAAGTTCAAAAATACCTGCTGACAAATGGCTCACCGTATTGCACCCGATTAAATAAAGCGGCCCCGCAGCTTCACGAATGTTGTTATACAAATTCAAGACAATTTCAGCATTGGTCCTGGTGTTATCATTAAACTGCCATCCTGGTGTAGTCATTCCATCATCCATTTGAAAACCCCACTTTCCAAAAATGTCAAAAGTGCTGTAGTCATGTTTTACTATTTCAAATCCCCATTGCCTGTAAGTGTTCCAAAGATTTTTTATTCGTTCAATATTTTGGGGAATTGTTGGGTCCAATATCGGATTCTTCGGATCATCACGGCCAGGGATAGACGGAGCTAATAAACTTTTCTTATCATTGTGTCGTGCACAAAGCGGCCTTGTCCACAAGCCGGGCCGCATACCAATTTTCTTAATGTCATCGGCCAGTTTTTTCATGTCGCCGAACTTGCTGTTAGATACACTAAAATCATCACCCCAGCAACAATCATCAGGCAATAACGGAGACTTAATTGCCCATCCTGCATCAATAACCGAAAATGGCGGATTGTCTGCATTGCTTGCCAATGCTGCCATCATGGAAGTTGTTTCTAAAATCAGCGCAGCCGAATTACTTCCATAAGCAAAGTACCAATCGTTGATACCGTAAACTGGCTTCTCTGTCAAGCGGGGATTGTCGCACATCTGCGTACAAAATCTTCTGAGTGTTGCAAATGCATTTTCTTTTCCTTCATTTTGTGTTGCAACAATATCAGCCGCATGCAATGTCCTGCTGTGTAAGGCAATGCCATTGCCTCCTGTTCTTGTGTCGAGCGTTAATTGCAATTTGTTATTGGAAATTTGCCATGAGCAAAAAGTATTGCACCCTGTTTTTACACCGAAGCATATTGTGTTATTTCCATCGTGTGCAACACAATACCATGGCAATTTTTTTGAAACATTTATTTTCCCCCAACCTAGATCTCCGTAACTTCTTTCCCACGCATCTCCAAAAATAGATGCTGTATTTGCCGTAGCATATTTCCATGAAAGCCTAACTTCTTTTAAAAGCATAGTTGGCGATTGAACATACGCTTCAATTTTATCATCTAATTTCTTTAATTCAATAATTACATCTTTATACGTCCATTTTTGCTTGTCGGATGATTGCAAAGAAATGTATGCATCATCTGAAAGTATTTCTACTGCATCAGGCATTTGAATGAGCAAATTCTTTTTATCACCTGCTTTTGTAAAATCGGCGATTAATAATCCGGCGAGTGAAAGGGATGATATTTTAAGAAAGTTTCTTCGTTGCATTGAAAGTATTTTTAATCGTCGATTTCGAGGCCTTTTGTAATTCCAAATTCAATTCCCGTTTTTTGAAAAAAGGCTTTCAGCAATTCATACTTTTGATTGCAAAAATCCCCTGTTATAACTTTTTTTGAACTCGTACGATATCCCTGGCATTCAAAACAAATTTCTATAAAAGCAATCATTGCGCCATTTTCGTTAGTGAAAATTATCGCATTTTTTGGATTGTAACATCCTGTTTGTGTTAACGTAAAAATATCTCCTCTGTAGACATTATTGTATAAAATGTCAGTTAAGGAATCGACTTGAGATTCGTCCAAAGTTTTAATCTCCAATAAATCGGAATAAATCAACTTTTTACGTTTCAACGGCAAATGCCCATTAGAGTATGCAAACCCGTTCTTGTCAGCCTTTTCAGCAAACGAGACCAACTTTATTCTGTTGGATACATTAAAAGGATAGAACAGATTTCTTTGTTCAACAGAATATTTATTAAAATATTCACATTCATGATTTACCCGATCGCTATCTAATAGTTGATCGGTTGGAGGACCGGGAGGAATTGGCAAACTCTTTGACTGTGCATTTACGTTCACTATTCCAAGAATAACAAAGAATACGAAAAAGCTTTGCCTCAATATATTAATATTTTTTTCCAGCGAATTTAGGTTAGAAATCTCTATTCAAAATAAACCTTCACCGTTTGATACAACAACCGGTTTTGCATATACTGCGTTTGCATATTTACCTTTTCTGAATAACCTTCGAGTCCAAACAAACCCGCTGCGTTTCCTTTATTGACAGCTATTTCAAGATAATTAGCGGAATTAAATAATGCCAGCTTTTCGCTTTCGTGTACATCCGCATAGGTTTCACTTATCTTTTCAATTACCTCATCTCTTTTAAAAACAATTTTGAAACTTCTTCCGCGGCGTTGCTCTTCAAATTCTTCTTTGGTAATGTTGATGATCACATTTTCAAAATTATCTATGAAGATGATCTGCCCTTCAATAAATTTTGGTCCTAGTAATGGCCGCAAAGGATTTTTAGTTTCTATTGACACACTATTATCTCCCACTTCATCCATCGTTTTGCCATCAAGAATTTGCTGGTACGCTTTTGCAAAAACGGAAGCGCAATAGAGTGTATTCTTTTTTTCAGAAGGTCGTAAAGGAAGTGCGACAATCTTTTCAGGAACTTCTTCGAGTATCATTGTGATTAGTCCGTTATCAGCACAACCAATAAATTGGTTGTTATGCTGAATCAATAATAAGTGGTCGGGCTTTTTATCGAAAAGATTTACCAATACAATATGAAAAGTATCCGGGGGAAAATTTTTTATTGCGTTGCGGCAAACATAAGCTGCCTGCGGATAATTAAAAGGCGAAAGTTCATGGGATATATCTATAATGTTGAAACTATTGTTTACCTGAAGTAACTGGCCTTTTATGGCTCCAGTTAAAAAATCCTGTCGTCCTATATCTGATGTGAGCGTTATTAAAGGCATTCAAATTTTGTTACGGAATTCTCAAAAAATCAAAAGGTAATAAACACAATGAACGAAGGTATATTTACTTAACTAATTGACCATGATTTGATAAGAAACTTTCTTTCTAAATGATCAGTTTTCATTACAATCTTATTCACATAGGCTATTACAATTTACTTTGATAAAAATAACAACGACGAAGTTGTCATAAAAAACCCTTCTATTTTGGCTTAACAAGCAGAGCATAAATAACATATAGCCATCCCAATATACCATGAATTATTGCCCAAAGAATTGATTTATTCCTGCTCCAGGAAACAACTACGGCAATAATAGTTCCCAGTCCAACTGAAGGGCCAATGTAAACAGGTTGCATGTAGCCATTATAGTTAGGTCCGGTTGCACAGGCAGCAAGAAACAATGCGCAAAAAACAGCCGATGGAAGTATTTTATTTTTCATGATTTATCATTTCTTTTTGTGATTAATATTTTTTGCGTAAAAATTTAAAAAAAATTCATGAGCACCAATCCAGGATCATGTTCAAAGTTAATTATACGTAACGCATTTTTACCTCTTCTCCAAAAATCCCCAGAATGGCTTTTTAGGCTGCATATATTTTAGCCCAAATGCCATAATACTTTTCTCCTTAATATATGCAATCGTATCATCTATCGAATTTGTTACAAAGTAAAGTCTTTCATCGGCGGCTGAGATGGTCCCGACTTCACACA
This sequence comes from uncultured Chitinophagaceae bacterium, assembly GCA_963792025.1. Taxonomy (GTDB): domain Bacteria; phylum Bacteroidota; class Bacteroidia; order Chitinophagales; family Chitinophagaceae; genus Ginsengibacter. Next base: position 382,884 of record CAWBUS010000005.1, read on the forward strand.
TGCGATTGGTATGCTCCAATATTTTTTTGTAAAAATCCTTATCAAAGATAATGATGGGGAAGGTGTTTATCTTTTTCGTTTGAACCAAAGTCAATGCTTCAAAAAATTCATCCAGTGTACCAAAGCCACCAGGCATCACAATAAATGCATAGGAGTATTTTATTAATAATGTTTTTCTAAGAAAAAAATATTTAATGTCTACCCATTTATCAAGGTAAGGATTGCGTTTTTGTTCGTGAGGTAATACGATATTACATCCAACGCTTTTGCCGCCTACATCTTTTGCTCCGCGGTTAGCGGCTTCCATAATGCCAGGTCCGCCACCGGTCATAATGGTAAATCCCAATTTCGCAATTTCGCCGGAAAGCTTTCTTGCTTGTTGGTAATATTCGTGATCTTCTTTAAACCGGGCAGACCCAAATACTGTAATACAGGGACCTACAAAATGTAATGCCCTGAAACCTTTAATAAATTCAAAAAAAACACTCAATGCATACTTAAAATCTTTCAACCGGTCCTGTGGTCCCTCGAGAAATTTTATCTCTGTCTTTGCCTTTTTCTCAATCAATTAAACACTTTTTAAATTTAAAAATAAAATCATCCAAATATAATTAAATAGGTGTGGCAAATAATTTAAGTTGTGAAGATTTTAAGACAATGATGATTTAAAAATTATGTTGCATGAATTCAATAAAAAAAACTGAAACTGATTTTAAAGATTATCTTAAATCTCTCGGACCGGGTTTAATAACGGGCGCGAGTGATGATGATCCGTCCGGTATAGCAACTTATTCGCAAGCGGGCGCTGCCTTTGGGCTCGCAACGTTATGGACCGCATGGATCACATTTCCGTTGATGGCGGCCATCCAGGAAATGTGCGCTCGCATTGGATTGGTAACAAGTAATGGCCTTACACATGTTATTAAAACGCATTATTCCAAAAAGCTTTTATATGTAATGCTGGCGTTAAGTTTCCCTGCAATCACACTTAATATTGGTGCTGACATTGCGGGTATGGGTGCCGTATCTAACCTTCTCTTTCCGGCCATCCCTTCTTTTGCTTTTAGTATTTTGTTTACGGCATTACTCATGTATATCATCATTCACTATTCCTATAAAAAACTCGCAGCAATTTTAAAATGGTTATGTATCGTCTTGTTTCTTTATATAGTTGTTCCGTTTATTGTTACAAAAAATTGGAGCGTTGTTTTAAAAAATACTTTCATTCCTACAATTCATTTCAACCGCGAATATTGCGAAATTCTCGTTGCGCTTTTGGGTACGACTATTTCACCCTATTTATTTTTTTGGCAGGCAAATATGGAAGCAGAAAGCCAGGCTCAAAAGGAAACCCACATAATTGTTAATAAATTTTTTCTTAGGAAGATGCGTTCCGATGTTATTACCGGGATGTTTTTCTCCAATGTGGTAATGTTCTTTATTATTCTTACAACAGGAGTAGTTTTATTTAATGGCGGCATTCATCAAATTGATACGGTAGAACAAGCAGCCATGGCATTAAAACCATTAGCAGGAAATCTTTCTTATGTATTATTTGCAATAGGTGTGATAGGAACAGGCTTGTTGGCTATACCTGTATTGGCAGGGTCATTGTCTTACATTCTTGCAGAAACTTTTGATTGGAAGGAAGGACTTGATAAAAAATTCAGCGAAGCCAAAGGATTTTATATTACGATAATAATTTCATTGCTTATTGGTTTGTTCATAAACCTCACAAAGATTACAGCATTCCAGGCTTTATTTGTTACTTCCGTTGTCTATGGTATAACAGCACCTGTTTTAGTAGGTGTCATATTGCATATTTGTAATAATAAAAAGATTATGGGAAACGAAACCAACAGCGCCCTTTCTAATGTTCTTGGTGTCGCAACTTTTTTACTAATGTCAATTGCCGCTATTGCCCTTCTTTATTTTCAGTTCAATTAAACTTAGTAAGCAAGAATTTTTTTAATAATCGCTGCAACTTTTTCTGCATTAGGCAACATGACTTTTTCAAGATTAATATTCATGGGAACTGCAGGCAAATTTAAAGCCCCTAACACTTCAACAGGTGCATCCAGGAAACGAAAACATTCGTTCGAAATCCTTCCAGCCAGCGCTTCAGCAAAGGAATTGTTCTGTTGTTCTTCGGTTAACACCAAACATTTGCCATGTTTTTTTACTGTTGAAAAAATTAGTTCTTCGTCTAAAGGAAATAATGATCTGAGGTCAACAATTTCCAATTGGTTATTGAATTTTTTTGAAGCTTCTTTGGCCCAGTAAACCCCTATTCCATAGGTAATAATGCAACAGCTTTCTCCATTTTTTATTTTTTCTGCATCAGCCTGCATAATAATATTGCCCCTACCTAACGGTAATACATAATCGCGGGAAGGCTCGACAGTTTTTGCGTCTTCGGTGCCGGGAACTTTACTCCAATAAAGTCCTTTATGTTCGAGCATTATAACGGGATTGGGATCAAGAAACGCGGCTTTCATTAATCCTTTCATATCTGCGGCATTAGACGGATAGACTATCTTAATTCCTTTGATTGAAAGCAACAGACCTTCTATACTTCCGCTATGATAAGGTCCCCCACCACCGTAAGCACCCACCGGGACACGAATAACCGTTTGCACTGGAAATTTTCCACATGTGAGATAACAACTTTTTGCAACCTCCGTAATTAATTGGTTTATGCCCGGGAAAATATAATCACCAAACTGAACTTCAACAATTGGTTTTACACCGGTTGCAGACATGCCAACAGTTGAACCAATGATATAGGCTTCCTGGATAGCCGTATTAAAAACGCGATGGTCGCCAAACTGTTCGGCCAAAGTGGCCGCTTCCCTGAAAACGCCTCCCAGCCTGCGTCCTACATCCTGTCCATATAAAACCGCTTCCGGGTATTCTTCCATAATCTCACGAATGGCAAACAAGGCAGCATCAACCATTATTATTTTTTCTTTGCCTGGTGGACTTTTTTCACCCTTCTCTTCGGTAACTAACGTTGGCGCAAAAACGTAGTCCTCTACTTTTGCCGGGTCAGGTTCCGGTGATTCAGCAGCATTCTTAAAATGTTCTGCGACCTCATTCTTAGCAAGAGATTCAATTTCATCTAATTCATTTCCGTTTATACCGATCTCGAGTAAACGCTTTTTTAATTTGGGTAATGGATCGTGTTCAGCGTGCGCTGCAAGATCTTCTGCGGACCTATAAAATTCTTTTCGCACTCCACTTGTATGATGCGCCAATAAGGGAACTTTAGCATGTACTAAAAAAGGTTGGCGATTTTCACGAACCTGCGAAACGACACTTGTCATTACTTCATAACTTTTAAAAAAGTCGCTACCGTCTATGCTTATACGCTGAAGCCCTTTAAATCCCCCGGCAAATTCAAATGCATTCATAGTTCTCGCCTCATCTGAACTTACACTTATGCCCCAATCATTGTCCTGCACCAAATAAATGATTGGAAGCTTTTTTAAAACCGCAACCTGCAACGCTTCGCTCACTTCTCCTTCAGTTAGAGATGCATCACCCAAAGAACAGATCACAATGGGGGATTCTCCTTGTTCACCTTTTTTATAAAGTGGTGAATTTATAAATTCAAGGTATTGCAAGCCATGAGCTATGCCCGTAGTAGGTATCGCCTGCATACCTGTGGCACTGCTTTGATGAATCATCGTTGGCCTGTCCGGTCCGCGATAATTAGGATGAACATAATATGCCCTGCCGCCGGTGAAAATATCTTCCCCCTTTGCCAGCAATTGTAACATTAAATTATAGGGAGAAAATCCAAGTCCTAATAAAAGACTCTCATCGCGATAATAAGGACTTACATAATCGAAGGGTAACAATTGAAATGCAGTAGCAAGTTGAATGGCTTCATGACCCCGGGAGGTGGCATGAACATATTTACATATCTGGCGGTTAGCTTCATAGGTTTCCGACATAAACCTCGCTTCACACATGAAACGAAAAGCCCGTAGCAGAATTTGTTTATCAATCATTTTAATTAGCTAACTGGCTAATTAGCTGATTAGCTAATTAATTAACCAAAACTTTTTCATCTTTAAATGCTTCCCGCGGTTTTAATCCCAGCAACTGAAACATGGCATTATCCTCATCAAATGCGGGATTGGGAGTAGTAAGTAATTTATCGCCGGAAAAAATAGAATTGGCACCGGCCATGAAACAAAGCGCTTGCTCGGCAATACTCATTTCTGCACGGCCGGCACTTAGTCTAACCATTGCCGTTGGCATAATGATCCTGGCAGTAGCAATCATTCTTATCATGTCCCAGATATCCACTTTGGCATTATCCTGTAAAGGTGTTCCTTTTACCCTAACCAATGCATTAACCGGAACACTTCCCGGATGCGTAGGCAAAGTCGCCAAAGTGTGCAACATGCCAATTCTGTCCTCATGGGTTTCTCCAAGGCCAATGATGCCACCGCTGCAAACGCTTATACCAGCTTTGCGAACATTCCCTAAAGTTTTTAACCGATCGTTGTAAGTTCGTGTCGTAATAATATCCACATAATGTTCTTCAGAAGTATCAACGTTATGATTGTATGCATACAAACCTGCGTCATATAATTTTTTTGCCTGTTCTTCGGTAAGCATACCCATGGTGCAGCAAACTTCCATTCCTAATTCGTTTACGCCCTGAACCATCTCGAGCACACGGTCAAAGTCTTTGTTGTCCCTCACTTCCCGCCAGGCAGCACCCATGCAAAACCTGGTAGAGCCCGCATTTTTGGCTTTCTCAGCATAAGCCAAAACTTCTTCTTTTTTCATAAGCGCCTGTACATCCACACCGGTATTATAACGGGCGGCCTGCGGACAATAAGCGCAATCCTCGGGGCAGCCGCCTGTTTTTATAGAGAGAAGTGTGCAGACCTGCACTTCACCGGTTGCATGGTACTCACGGTGAATGGTAGACGCATTGTAAATAAGTTCAAGCAAAGGAGTATTATATATCTCCGCTATTTCTTCTTTGGTCCAGTTGTTTCTTATTTGCATTTGTAAATGATGTTAATTAAAATAACTCAAATTAGTTTTTGGCGTAAGCGTCAACACACTTTCATACATTAGCCGGATGGTATTTTCTACATCATCTTTATTGATCATTTCAACAGTGGTATGCATGTAACGCAGCGGCATCGAAATTAAGGCAGAAGGGCATCCATCATTAGCATACGCAAATGAATCCGTATCAGTACCGGTGCTGCGACTTACCGTTCGCAACTGCAAAGGAATTTTATTTTTTTCTGCAACTTTTTCTATAATCCCCAGAAGTTTATTATGAACTGCAGGGCCATAAACTAATGCGGGACCTTTTCCACACGAGCAGTCACCTTCAATCATTTTATTTATCATGGGAGTGTTGGAATCGTGTGTTACATCAGTAATAATGGCGATATCGGGTTTGATTTTTCGGGCAATCATTTCAGCGCCTCTGAGCCCAATTTCTTCCTGAACTGCGTTTACAATATACAACGAGTAAGGAAGTGTCTTTTTATTTTCTTTTAATAACCGGGCCACTTCGGCTATTATGAAGCCGCCAATGCGATTATCAAATGCACGACCAATCAGGTTCCCATAAGACAATTCATCAAATCCCTCTGCATACGTTACTACCGACCCAACATGAATGCCTAAACTGTCTACTTCCTTTTTGCTTCGAGCACCACAATCAAGAAAAAGATTTTCCACCTTGGGTTGTTGCTCCTTATCGTTACCACCAAACCTGGTGTGGATGGCAGGCCAGCCAAACACCGCTTTTACCGGTCCCTTTTTTCCATGTATGGTAACCCGTTGTGATGGAGCAATCTGGTGATCAACTCCTCCATTTCTTTTTAAATAAATAAATCCTTCGTTTGTTATGTAATTTACAAACCAGCTTATTTCATCTGCGTGGGCCTCAATTACCACTTTAAAGGGTTTTTCCGGATTAATAACTCCAACAGCAGTTCCATATGCATCTGTAAAAGTGCTGTCCACATAATTTTTTATATAATTAAGCCACAATTTCTGCCCCCCGCTTTCAAACCCTACAGCAGAAGGTGTATTGATATAATTTTTTAAAAAATCAAGCGATTGCTCATTTATTAACGATTTTGCCTTTCTGCTTTTAGCCATAATATAAAAGTTCTTTTTAGTATGAAGGATGCAATTTAAAACTTTAAACCGATAAGATAAACGTGCCATGCCTGCAGCAAAATCATATCATCAATATATACAAGCCGCCGGTACAGGTCGTAACAAAATGCTATCGATTCAACCAAATTCTGCAATTTGATTAACCTATTCTTTAATTATAAATAATAATTGTAGGCGAAGATGCTGTATCGCTTACATGGCCGGCATTATCTTTTAATACAAAACGAAAAACGGTGGTGTCGTTAAGCGGTGAACATTGAGGAGTGATATCGCCATAATTCAAAGACACATTTATAGTTCCTTTCTGGTCTTTAGTAGCGGGAAAAACAGGCAACGTAAAAGTGGCATAGTTATTAGTAATCGTGCAGGCCGGCAGCATTCTTTGCGGGAATTCTACATATATCGAACCGCTATCGGAAAAATCGCCTTCTGCATCAGTAAAAGTCAAAGCGAAATTTAAAACCCCCTGTGGATGAAGTTCAGTTGTGTTAACAGACTTAAATTTTAAAGAAGGTGTTGAGGAAAATTTATTCTTGGAACAAGAGACGGCAATTAATATCAATACAAAAAATAAAAGGGTATAACGCATCTTTGTGTTTTAATTCTTCAAAATTAAATATTAAAAACTGAATAATTTTTTAGAAATATCTAAATGGGAAGATAAAGTTTTCTCGGCCAACGATTATAATTTTCAACAAATGGCTTTGGAGATATTCCGACTACAATATAAGCACAACAAAATTTATAACAGATACTTGCATGCATTAAAGGTAGATCCGCTAAAGGTTGATAAAATTGAAAATATTCCTTTTTTGCCCATTCAATTCTTTAAATCCAATGTGGTTACCACTTCAAATTTTGAACCTGAAATTATTTTTGAAAGTAGCGGAACAACAGGAGAAAACACAAGCCGACATTTAGTAAAAAAAATATCGCTTTATAAAGAAAGCTTTATGGAAAGCTTCAAACTTTTTTATGGCAGGCCGGAAGACTGGTGTATTATTGGTTTACTGCCGGGTTATCTCGAAAGACAGAATTCATCTTTGATCACCATGGTCGATCATCTTATAAAAGTAAGCAATCACCCGCATAGTGGATTTTATCTTCTTGATTACGAAAAACTTTACCAGGCTTTAGTGCATAACGAAATAAGAAATCAGCGTGTTTTATTAATTGGTGTAACTTTTGCTTTACTGGATTTCGCAGAAAGGTATTCGATGAAACTTAATCATACAACCATTATGGAAACAGGCGGCATGAAAGGCAGAAGGGAAGAAATTACACGTGACGAAGTTCATGGTTTTTTGCAACAAAAACTCGGATTGAAAAAAATCCATTCAGAATATGGGATGACGGAATTATTATCGCAGGCATATTCAAAAGGAAACGGCATGTACCGGTGCCCCCCGTGGATGAAAGTATTAGTAAGGGAAGAAAATGATCCTTTTGAAATAACACCATTTCCTTCAACAATTAAACCGTCAGCGGGTTTATTAAATGTGATAGACCTTGCAAACATCTATTCGTGTTGTTTTATTGCAACCGACGATGTTGGCAAATTATACCGGGATAACTCTTTTGAAGTGCTGGGCCGAAGGGATATCAGCGATTTGAGAGGTTGTAGTCTGTTAGTTTCATCCACCTGATTTTCAAAAAAAAATCATTTACAATAAGGTAATATCGGGTTGATGAAATAAAAAAGATATTTGAGTGGTTTCACCTAATTTTAAAACATTAATTTTCACATTAAAAATCCAATTGCACATCACAAAAAATTACAATTGGTAATTCAAAATATAACCGTGTAGTGGTAACAGTTAGCACAAACAGTAAAATTACTTATGATAATTCCCATCATTATAACGCTTTGTGGTTTATTACTGATTGCCTATATATTTGACCTTACCTCGTCAAAAACAAAAATTCCTTCCGTTCTTTTGCTATTAATTCTTGGTTGGATTGTTCGGCAAGTTTCCCAGCTGATGAAAATTAATATTCCGGACCTTACTAATTTGTTGCCTTTTTTAGGAACCATAGGGCTGATATTAATAGTACTTGAAGGCTCACTGGAACTTGAATACGATAGAACTAAAAAAACGCTGATAGCCAAATCATTTATTGTCGCATTAGTGTCAATGTTAGCATTAGCCTTCCTGCTGGCATTTCTCTTTGATTATTTTGAAGATGTTCCATTTAAAATAAGTTTGACTAACGCCATTCCATTTTGCGTTATAAGCAGTGCTGTAGCCATCTCCAGCGTCAAACACTTTTCTACAGCACATAAGGAATTTATAATTTACGAAAGCAGTCTTTCCGATATTTTAGGGGTATTGTTTTTCAATTTTATTGCACTGAACAGTGTTATTAATTTACAATCTGCAGGCCGCTTTACTTTACAACTTTTAGTAATCGCGGCAATCTCGCTTATTGCTACGATAGGGCTATCGTATCTCCTAAGCAAAATAGAGCACCAGATAAAATTTGTACCGATCATTTTACTAGTGATTTTAATTTATGCCATTTCAGAAATTTACCATTTACCGGCGCTTATTTTTATTCTCTTGTTCGGGCTATTTTTGGGCAACCTGGATGAATTAAAGCAATTTAAGTGGATACAGATTTTACGACCTAGGGAATTAGATAAAGAAGTTCATAAATTCAAAGAATTAATAGTTGAAATAACATTTTTAATAAGGGCATTATTCTTTCTGCTTTTTGGTTACCTGATGAAAAAATCAGAGATATTAAATCCCGAAACCATTATTTGGGCTGCATTAATTGTTGCGGCAATATTTATCTTTCGTGCCATAATGCTAAAACTTTTGAAGTTGCCATTAACGCCACTGTTATTTGTTGCACCAAGAGGCCTTATTACAATTCTCCTCTTTTTAAAAATTATACCAGCAGACAATATTACACTTGTAAATACCTCGCTGGTGATACAGGTTATAGTATTAACAGCATTAGTAATGATGATCGGACTCATGTTTACCAAGAATCCTGCTATGGTCAACGTAAAAAGAGAGAAAGTAGCAGTGGTCCCAACTGAATAATGACGCAAGCTCATTGCGGAATTTAGCTATTAAATATCCACACTTGCCATTTTTTAAACCCGAAACCTAAAAGTTTTAATTGAAAATCAACAGCTTACAGCTAATTAAGTTCTACCCGAAAAAAGCTTTCCACACGGGCAATTAAATAATTATTTTCCCGTTTATCATTTATATAGCTACCAGCGGGCAGTTATATCTAAATTCAATATACTAGTTATCCAAGTTAAGCAATCCAGTATATTATATAATTTAACCTGGCAATAATGAATCCTAAGAAAGAAAAAACCACTGTCCTGTTTGTAAACAAGAATGCCCAGGGTATTAAGCCCATGCAGATTTCAAGCAAACTAATTCTCAATTGGAAAAAATACCTCGCAGCAATGTTGCTTGTTTTTTTTGTCTTGATAGGCGCAATCGTATTTCTCACCTCTAATAACCTGAAGCAGGTTCAACTTCGTGAAGCGCTTGCACAAAAAATACAGTCGATGCATGTGACTTACGCACAAGTGGATACCAATGCCATCCGCGACAAGTTTACCACTATTGACAAAGAACTTGTAACTATTAATGGATATTTAAGAGCCAGGGGCATTAGATCTACTTTGAAAGTACCAGAAGGCGGTGAAGAAGACCATGACATTATATCCACAGACGAGATCAGCGATTTTTACGATAATTATTTAAAGAAGATAATTTATAATATTTCGTATACGCCTTTGGGTTACCCTTATCCCGGGGCAATCACTTCTACATTTGGGCATCGCGAAAATCCATTTAGCGGAGAAGGAGTTGAAACTCACAAAGGTGTTGATATTAGAGGCGCCTGGGGTTCTCCCGTTAAAGCCATGGCGAAAGGCGAAGTTGAATTCGCAGGTTTAAGAGGTGGATTTGGAAATTGTATTATGCTCAAACATGGCAACGGTTTTGAAACACTATACGGGCACTTATCAAAAATTCTTGTAAGTGTTGGTCAGAAGATTGAAATAGGCCAGCAGATAGGTAACATAGGCTCTACCGGTCGCTCAACGGGACCTCATTTGCATTACGAGGTACATAAAAACGGAGAAAAAATTGATCCAAAAAACTTTTTAACCCTTAACTGATATAACATGTTTAAAAAAAATAACAAACAACAGACACTGGAAATTAATCAACAGGAAATTTCAACCATAATTGGCGAAGGCTTTGTTTTTACGGGCAAGCTGCAAGGCACTGCCGCGATAAGAATAGAAGGCAAAATAATTGGAGATGTAAATGTTGAAGGCGGCGTGATACTAGGAGAAAAAGGAAACATTGAAGGTAACCTGATTACCAAATCGGCAGTTATATTCGGATCAGTAAACGGCAACGTAAAATCTATCCAATTAGAAATAAAAAAGACCGGTTGTGTAAATGGAGACATTACAACCGACACACTCGAAATTGAATTAGGGGCACAATACAACGGCAAATTGAATATGAAACGGCAGCAGCCACTACCGCAACAGGAGCCTTTAGCCGAAGCTTCATAATATAGATGAATAGTTGACGTAGATCAATCTTACGCTAATAAAATTTATAAGTTACAAAAACGCCCGGCAATTGCAGGGCGTTTTAAGTTCAAAAAATAAATTATCAAAATATATATCTCAATCCAAGTTGCATACCCCATGTGCTGAAGGTAGAAACATCAGTATAGAAAGGTTTTGTAATTAAAGCCTTATTAAATTCTGCGAGGTTATAAACTGGTGTTCCATTTGCATCGATAGATTTCAAAGAAAGAGGGTTATTGATTGTGTAAAGATCTTTTAATCCCCAATTCTTACTAAGTAAATTTGGAACGTTCAGAACATCCACGCTAAATTCAAGCGTATGTTTCGTACCCCCTGCCATTATGAAAAAGTCCTGCAAAAATCTTGCGTCTATGCGGTTATACCAGGGCGTTAGTGCTGAATTTCTTTCTGCATATTGACCGGCATGTTTTTTAAGATATCTGCTATTACTTAAAAGTTGATCATACGCTGCCTGCTGCTGAGCTATTGTATATTTAACCGATCCGTCAGAATTCTTAAAATCTGCAAAAGGAACATCAGAACCTTTGGCATAAATGTACATCAGGTCAGATGAACTGTTTCCATCTTTATTAACATCGCCCCCTACTATATAACTAAATCTTGCCTGTGCTTCTCCTTCATAAAAAAGAGACAAGGTGCTGGCAAAATGGTTTGCATATTCTTTTCTGTAAGAAATAGTACCAACGATCCTATGAGGAATTGAATAGGCTGAATTGTAAAGTTCTTCATCGTTAGGAGTTCCTTTATTGATAATAGATTGCCAGGCTGAAGTAGCCTGGGAGCCAGGGTTAGGACTTACTTCGGTAGCTAAGGTGTATGTATAAGCAACTGATCCGTAAAATCCATTTGCAAATGCTTTTGACAATTGCGCAGTGCTGGCAAATGAGTACCCTTTCTTAGTGTTCTCAAGAACTATAACTGAACCTACACTAGGGTTAACAAATTTGGAACTTCCTGTTTGTGCCGTAGGATAATATGGTCTGTTATCTTCGCCCGATAAAGTTCCGGAAGGAGCTATCAGGTTAGCATTACGCATCTTTACTGCATTCAAATCTTTTGTATACAAAATGTCTACTGTGGCAGTAAAGCCATTTCCAAGCTGCTTGTCGATTCCAAAATTTGTTCTGAAGACCTGTGGAAACTTAAAGTTAGGATCAATCAATACAAAACTTCCGGGTGCCGTTGCCGTAATCGTTGAAGGGAACTTTGAAACATAGGCATCTGGATTAGGATTGAATGTTATACCCGCCAAATCAGCCGCCTGATTGATAACGACACCATTTTGATATACGCCGCTGTTACTTGGCATATTAGTTAAAAATACAAATGGTATTTTACCGGTAAATATTCCTGTACCACCACGCAGAACGAGTCCTTTTTCGTCAGGTACTTTCCATCTGAAACCAAGTCGTGGCGAAAATAGAATACTCGCTTTGGGCCATTTCCCGGTACTATAATTAGTAAGGTTTCCGTTCTTATCAGGAAATTGCAGCGCTTCAATAGCCGGATTTGAAAGTGGTTGCTTAAGATAAGTTGGAACGTCTCCTCTTATCCCATAGGTAAGTTTGAAGTTGCTGTTGATGTTAAATTCATCCTGGACATAAGCTCCTATTTGACCGAGTTGGAGATTGGCAGAAAAAACTTTAGGCTGGCCTGGAACTAAAGAATATGTGTACGAAAAATATGCAGGTGGCGCATCATTAACAAAATCATTCAAATCGTTATACATATAATAGCTCTCAGAACCGGCCATAAATGCATTTCCCACTTTTTGATATTCATAAGTTGCTCCCGCAGTTAACGTGTGCCTTCCTGCAAAAAAAGTAAAGTTGTCAGTAAGGTCGGCAATATTGTTAACCACTTCATTATTCCTTGTGAAAGGATCCGTACCTGCACTCATATAGTTGCGCCCTTTGGTTACACCAGCCACTGTGCCATCGGCATCGAAAATTTCTATTGTCGGAAAAATTCCGCCGGGACTGTTTCTTTTATCATCTATATGGGTATATGCAAGTAATAGTTGATTTGAAAACCTGCTGTTAAAATTACTATTCAACTCGATGGTTCCGGATTGAACAACATGATCGGTTCCATAATCTGAATTTGAAAATCCTATTGATTGATTGCTGTTTCTGTTATTGGGTAATCTGCTGAGTGCTCCTGAAGTTCCCCTGATTGTAAAGCCGCCTGCACCACTATTTGGCACGCTGCTTCCATTTAAAGGTGATTGGTCGGATCCTTTAAAATCACTGTACTTAATTACTAATTTCTGTTTGTCGCTGATATTCCAATCTATTTTGCCAAGCAATTTTCTATTTTTGGTAACATAATTCGGCCGATTGTCATAAGCCCCGGCGTCGTACCCATATTTTGATTTCAATACTGAGGCAAACTTATCCAGCGAATCCTTCGGTGCAGCAGACAGGAGCCCTGAAGAAGAGGAACCTGTAGGGATAAAAGTGTTGGAGTTAGGCACCGATTTATTTTCCCACTCGGCATTTGCAAAGAAAAATAATTTGTTCTTAATGATTGGCCCGCCAAGGCTTGCGCCGTATACTTTATTTTTTTGAGGAGTTTGCGTAAGGTCTACATCGCCAACATGCTTTCCGTTGAAACTTTGATCGCGGTAAAAACCATAGGCAGTACCGTGAAAAGTATTAGTTCCGCTCTTCGTTATTACATTCAAACCTGCCCCAGTGAAGCCCGATTGCCTAACATCATAAGGCGCAATGTTTACCGAAATTTCATCATAAGCATCTATTGAAATTGGACTTGCGCCACCTCCGGGTTGCGGGTCGGTAGATAAACCAAAATTGTTATTGAGGTTGGCTCCATCAATCTGTAGATTATTAAATCTCCCATCTCTACCAGCAAAACTATTACCACTGCTCGCTTGTGGAGTAGCTCTTGTAAAGTCGGTAATACTTCTTGAGATAGAAGGCAACATCATAATTTGTCTTGCATTAAATACAGTACTGGCTCCAGTTTTCGTTCTTGAAGCACGGTTACCTGCAGCATTTACAGTCACTTCTTTTAATAACGTAGAATTACTAGAAAGGATGACATCAGCAGAAAATGGTTCGCCAAGAATTAGCGAAACGTCATTCAGCGTTTGAGGTGTATATCCAACATATTCAACCGTTATGCTATAGGGGCCTCCAACTCTAGCATAGGGAATCGTGAAGTTTCCATCTTTTTTTGTGATTGTTTGATACTTGGTACCTGAAGGCTGATGAATTGCCGTAATTGTCGCACCTTCTAATGGAGTTCCTGCATCAGATTTTACAAAGCCAACAATACTGCTGGTTGTAACCTGGCCGCTAACGGAAAAAGCGGAAATAAGAGCAACAATTAGAAATAATACGAGTCTTCTTAGTTTCATGATTAAAGTTTTAGTTTTAGCCGCAAAGGAAATAAATAAAATGATATTTGTAATTGTGATTTGTTAACACTTATTAACATTTGCAAGGCAACCTATTGATAGCAAAAGCTGCTTTTGTTATATTAATAAATTATTAAGACGTTGTGAACATTTACGATTTCAGCAATTTTCACTCACTTTAAATAATAAGGATTTTCATTCAACTATCTTTGCATAAATAATATACAATATGTTAGATACAATTGAAGCTGCAATTGAAGATATAAAAAATGGAAAATTGGTAATTGTAGTGGATGATGAAGAAAGGGAAAATGAAGGAGACTTTATAACATCGGCAAAGAATGTGACTCCCGAGATCATCAATTTCATGAGTAAACATGGTCGCGGGCTCATTTGCGCACCTTTATCTGAAAAGAGATGTGATGAACTGGGACTTGAACTTATGGTAAATGATAATACGGCTTTACACGGTACTCCATTTACGGTTAGCGTTGATCTGCTGGGTGACGGATGTACAACAGGAATATCAGCACATGATCGTGCCAAAACAGTTCAGGCATTAATTAATCCGGAAACCAAACCTGAGCAGCTCGCCAGACCGGGTCACGTGTTTCCGCTGAGAGCAAAAAATGGCGGAGTTTTGAGACGAACCGGCCACACAGAGGCAACCATCGATTTGGCTAAACTTGCAGGTCATGGCGATGCCGGTGTTTTGGTGGAAATTATGAATGAAGACGGCAGCATGGCACGACTTCCCGAACTCAAGCTTATTGCCAAAAAACATCAGCTAAAAATTATTTCAATAAAAGACCTCATAGCCTATCGGCTTAAAAAAGAAACGCTCATTAAAGAAGATGTAAGAGTAAAAATGCCTACGAAATATGGCACATTTGAACTGATTGCTTTTAAACAACTTAATACCGGAGAAGAACACATGGCGCTTAAAAAAGGTGAATGGAAAAAAGATGAAGCTGTGTTAGTGAGAGTACATTCGAGTTGCATGACGGGAGACATTTTAGGATCACTGAGATGTGATTGCGGAGATCAGTTACATGCTGCAATGAAGATGGTAGAAGAGGCGGGAAAAGGTGTTGTATTATACATGAACCAGGAAGGAAGAGGAATTGGTTTGGTAAATAAGTTGAAGGCGTATAAATTACAGGAAGAAGGATTAGATACCGTGGAAGCAAATATAAAATTGGGCTTCGGAATGGATGAAAGAGATTATGGTGTAGGAGCACAGATTTTAAGAGAACTGGGCATTTCAAAAATAAAACTCATAACAAATAACCCAAGGAAGAGAGCTGGTTTGTTTGGATATGGACTTGAAATAGTTGAAATTGTTCCAATAGAAATAGAACCCAATTCACACAACAAAAAATATCTAACTACCAAGAGAGATAAACTGGGTCATAATATTTTACAAACCGGGAAAATCTAAGTTCATCAATTTTTAGAAGTTGTATTGGCGGTGGGCTTCTTAAGCCTTCTTTTTTGATCGGTAAAAAATTCAGTGAAAGTGTCGAACTCCCGCCGGTAAGAAAGTTGTACACCTGTTCGGTTACGACGCGTGATTCCGGAAATATCCCCTAAGTCTGCATCGCTGTGGTTAAAGCCTATGACCCTTAATCTGCCATCGGGTGAAATTAAATATTCGAAAGAAACATCAGGAGTAAACAAAAAATTAGAGTTTGAATTAGTAGCGCTCTGCGCAAGTTTATAGTCTACATTTCCGCCAAAATTAACGAGCAGCCTGTTCTTAAGAAATGCCGTGTTTACACCAAAGTTTCCAACGTTTTGAATTTCTTTTTGCGTACCTCCTTTTTGGAAATTGAAATCTGCCGTATTGATATTAGTATAAAGATTAACCGAGTTTGTATTCAGCAGTTTTTTCAACCATGAATTAAGCGAAGTAGTAAGCGTTGAAGATAATAGCTGGCCAACACTTCTCGTTACAAAATTTCCGGTATTGTTTCCTGTAAGCAATCCTTGCTGGCTTCCCATAAAAGTATTGAAGAGAAGTAACGATGTTACCTGCCTGTTTAACTCGTTTTGATCTGACTGAAAAGTTTTTAAATACTCATTAGCTATTGGATCGGACTTTAATGGATTATCAAAGGTGAATTGGAATTCAAACGACGGCGTAGGCTCTTTAAGTGTTCCCCGTAATTTAAAAATGATATCAACATCGCCTTTGGCTGTAGCAGACCGTCCTGAACTGGTTGGTATATTGCTCAGATCGACCTTGGGCGCCCTGTATACTGCGTCGATATTGAGGTTGGCAAGATAGGGATCGCCCTGCCATTCAATATATCCTTGTTCCAGGGTAAATGGCGTTTTCAAAAAGGTTTGAAAATTAAAAGTGTATTGTCCCTGTTCTATATCATATCTTCCCCTTATCGTTAAAGGATCGGTTGTTCCCGCAGTAATATTTAGTTTGCCATTTCCCTGCGCCTTTATTACATCCCCAGTTTCTTCATCAAGTATCACATCAATTTTTGCATAAGGATTTGCAGTAATGGCCATATCAACTTTTATGTTCGAACTTTTATGAGAACTAAGGTCCGCTTTCATTTCATGGCCGAATTTAGTGAACTCAATGTAATCCAATGAACCAGTTTCAGCAGTTTCACCAGTGGGTAAATAAATATGACTACTATCGGTTGGCTGGCCGCTGATACTCATTTTCATATCGGTAACAAAACCATTCAATGACATCTCTGCCTCACCTATGAGATTTCCATAAAACTCATTATTATCTTTTGAAGTTGTATTTAATAAAACAAATTTTGCCGGGACCTTTCCTTTGGAATCTGTTTTAAGATGCAAATTGTTGAAGAAAAAATTATCAAAAAAGCTATGATATATTTTTCCGGTTACACTGGCAGTATTATTGAGCGTATCCCTGATGATAATTGTACCAAGGTCGATCTCATCAGGATTGAACGTTAACACGGAATTGTTTTCTAAAATATAACGGCATTGGGTATAGTCCACCGTCATTGTGGTACTGTCGAGGTAAACTCTTCCCGTAAGTTTTGCATCTGCCGCCGTACCCGAAATATGTAATACGCCTGTGGCTTTCCCTGAAATATTACTAAAAATATCGCTAAGATATTTTTCGAGAACATGTATTCCTGAATGATTGAGCGTGACTGTTCCATTCAATTGATTAGTGCTGGAGTCGTTAGGTGAATAAGCAAAGTCCCCCAAAAAATTATATAAACTGTTGTCGGAAACTGCATGAACTTTTACTACACCGGTTTCCGAAAGATATTCGCCATTTGTCGATATCAATCCTACAGAATCATTTTCAAAACGGAACTCTTCTGTTTTTGTATCAAAGTTTACAGCCAGCTTACCAAACGGATTATTAATGCGAATATTTCCACTCATCAATCCATTTATTTTAGGCGTTTTAAAAAACAAAGGTGCAAAATCACCAACCTCTAATTTTTTTATTCCGACCAAAACGTCGTTTCCTGAATCGACAAGGGAAGGTTCCGTTGACACATTTATTTCCTGGCCTTGCTGGTTGAATTTTACATTATTAGCGAATAATTTATTTTTATTGAGTTCAAGTACTCCGCCTTTAGCTATGGTCCACTCTTTTTCATTTATTGTAAAAGTTGAAGGATTAAACATGAGTTTGAAGCCATCAGAGTTTGTGAGAACTTTTGCTGAAAGATTTGCGGCGTTTAATGTTTTATTTGCTGAAGTATTTATCGTTACATCCGATATATCGTTATAGGCCATTACGCGGATTTTTGTCGCGGGCGCATGAAGGCTATCGTTTATTACCACATCATCGATATCTCCAATAAAAGCAAGTGTATCCTCATTTCCACGGCCGGTAAAATGAATATCATTAAAGCTGGTATTTCTAAAATTAAATTGCGGAACATCGGCTTCAATGTTTAGTATATTTTCTGCAACATTAATATTCCCTATAAAAACAGAATTATCCAATCCGCTTATTTTACCATTGATAAGAGATACATAATCGCTCACGTGTTTTGTCTTCACCAAAAAAGTGAAGTCCTGGTTTTCTATTTGCTTTCTTGGCTTATTTATGTAAGCAGGATAATACCTGTTGAGAAATAATTGAAAAGCGTCGGGCAATTCCAGAATTTTGAAATTGCCATTGATGGTAGCTTCTAATTCATTTGTTTCCACTGATAAATATTTTTTACCGTTTGCGATTGTGGAATTAATAGCCAGCGAGTCAAATGACAAATGTTGATCCTCGTCAAGCAAAATAGCATTGTAAATTTTTGCAGATCCCAAAAAGTTATCGATGTTACTTCCGGCAAAGTGAAGATTAAAATTTCCCGTTAGAGAAATACTGTCATTGGTAAATCCGAGATTTTTAAGATTGAGGCGGCCAACATTTGCATTCAAATTAAACTCAGGATCGAGCCTGCTAAAGTTGATAGAACCAGTAAGCGTATCAATCTTAATATTAGGATCATCGATGCTGGCCGTCCCCGAAAACAATTTCTTCCTGAAATTTCCATGTGCAATAATATTCGTGTATGGATAACCGGTAAATTCCACGCGGCTGATGCTTCCATCTATTCCAATGTCAACATCTTTTGCATTAAATCCTTTCCCATCTATCTTACCATTAAACGCAATTTTGCCGATCTGGCTGTTCATTATAAATTTTCCCAGTTGAAAATTGTTGGTTGAAATAGTGCCATTGTAAATAGCTTTCCCTTCAAAGGGAACCTTCATTTGAACGTCAGACTGCAATGTACCGATATCCGTTGTCAACGTTCCGTAGGTTACAAAGTCGCGGATGAATCCGGTATAGCTTCCTGTAAATTTTATATGGCCGAATGCACTTAGGTTAGGATTGGTTATGGTTTTAAGGTCTGGGATGAGTCGTGCCAGTTCGCTATAGCTTGTCCTGAACTCCCGTGAACGGAAATCAATAAATGTTTGATTGATATCAGGCAGCCCATGTAAATTTATTTCGCCGTCCAGATAATTGTCAGGTCCGGCTTGTATTATTATTTTTTTTGCCGATAAATTATCAATCGTTCCTTTTGCAATTCCGCTTAAAACAAAATTTTCTTTCCAGGTGGTTGCATCGGGAGCGAAATACGAAAGATCATCACTGCTTAGTTCACTTTTATCAAAATGTCCTTCAACTGTTACACTATGAATAAAATCCCCCATGTCATCATTAAAATCTTTATACCGCATGGAATAATAATTCGTCAGATGGCTGTTTTTGGTCACAAGATCAAACTTATTAAACTCCATGAGGTGTGGCGTAAACTTAAAATCAGCCGCTAAATTTTTTACCACAAACCCATTTCGGTCTTTGCATGAAAGTTTTATTTTGGCACTTAAGGTATCTTTTAGAAAACTGAAATTTTTAAATGAACCATTAATATTCGAAATAACAATATGCTGATCATCGAACCCTTCTGTATAAACGGGCCTTACGGTTTGTTTTTCAACGGCAAGCTCCGCATCACTTATTTCCAAATTCTTTACCGAAACTTTCCAGTCATCGTTATTCCATTCGAGCGAGTCCTTGCTTGCTTTGTTCACTTCAGTTACCAATGCAGCGGTGGCAGTATCTTCAGGTTCATTTCCATCATAATCGTATTGCGAAAAAAGCGGGTGATCAATCGAGACTCTATTAGCACTTATAATGTTTCGGGTTAAATCAAACGTATCGGCATTGCAACTCAACTTGTTTAACGACAAAAGGATATCGGTTCCCTTCCACTCGTCCTTTTGCCATAGCTTAATTCTGTTGAATTGAATCTCTTTCAAACTCAATTCAACAGGATTGGCAGAAGTGTCTGTTGTGCCTTTCGGCCCCGAAAAATAATCTGCCAGGAACTGATAATTCCATATAGAATCTTTACGATTCAGATTGATAATTGCATCATCCAGACCAATATATTTAATGGTGATAGTGTCTTTGAAAAAGAACCAATCAGTGATGTTCACTTTCACGGCCCCGGCATACAACAAAGTATCCTTGTGGTGATCAAGCACCAACGTTCCCTGTAAAAGCATTTTATCAAAAAGTTCAAAGTCAACATGCTTAACAGACACAGTGGTTTTAAGTTCTTTGGAAAGACGGTGCGTAACCCTGCTGATTATGTAATTCTGAAAAAAACTGGTTTGTAATAAAATCCAAAGCACTAATATCAACACAAAAAATGCGAGCAGGATTCTGAGAGATATTTTATAAACTTTTTTCAGGGAAGAAAATTGATTGGCAAAAATAATCAAACCCTTGCCAAAGCCAAATCAATGCCACGTTAAAGATTAAGTAATTATAAACCATTTCCCTACATTTATTTCGATTGAATTTTAAAAGAATTCTTTATACAGGTCAGCGATTAATAACCCGCTACCGCATCGTCTCCCCTTTTATCACCAACAGCTATTAATGATCCATCAGGTTGAACCATTATCACCTCTGTTCTGCCAATAGCTTCTCTCATTGAAATACCATAACCCATTTTTCTCAATGCTCCAATTACATTTTCATTAAATCCATGTTCAATATAAATTGCATCAGGCAACCATTGTTGGTGAAACTTGGGCTCATCCACCGCATCGCGTGGCTTCATTTTAAAATCAATAATATCAACTATTGTCTGGTAAACGCTCGTGGGAATTGTGGTGCCGCCGGGAGTTCCCACAACTAAAAATGGTTTATTATTTTTAAGAACAATCGTAGGTGTCATACTGCTTAGCATTCTTTTTCCGGGAGCGATAGCATTAGCCTCTGCACCCACAGCTCCATACATGTTAGCAACGCCGGGCTTCACACTAAAATCATCCATCTCATCATTCAATAAAAATCCTGCTCCCGCAACAACCGTTCTGCTTCCATATCCTCCGTTTAACGTGGTTGTTTCAGATACCGCGTTGCCATCTTTATCCAGTGTATTAAAGTGTGTAGTTTCTTCCTTTTCTACATCAATCATTCCCTCTTTTATATCATTACTATTTCCCGCCTTGCCAGGTTCATAATCTTTCATTCTTTTTTTAAGATAATTTTCGCTTACCAAAGTTTTTACAGGAACTTTTACAAAATCTGCGTCCCCCAGATATTTCGCCCTATCAGCAAATGAGCGGCGTTCAATTTCTGCCATTAGCTGAACAGATTGAGGTGTTTCAAATTTCATTTTGCTAAGGTTTTCGTAGCTGCCCATTTTTAAACATTGTTCCAAAATAATACCGCCACTGCTCGGCAAAGGCATGGTAACAATCGTGTATCCTTTATAGTTAAAAGTCATTGGCTCTCTCACTTTTGCTGAATAATTTCTTAAATCCTCTTCAGTTATTATCCCATTTCCTTTCTTCATTTCTTCAACAATTAGTTTGGCAGTCCGGCCTTCATAAAATCCGTTTGCTCCATTGTCTCTTATTAGTTGTAAAGTCTCGGCAAGATCCTTTTGCACAAGTTTATCACCTGCCTTCCACGGTTCATTTTTTACAAAAACAGGAACCGCTGAATTATACTTTATGAAATCGTCTTTCGTTTCATTGAAACTTTCGGCTTGTCCTTTCGAAATCGCAAATCCATTTTCAGCAAGATCAATAGCCGGCTGTATTAATTTTTTAAAAGGAAGTTTAGCATATTTCATGGCGGTAAAAATTCCGGCTACAGAACCGGGTACGCCTACTGAAAGATAGCCGTCCTGCGATAAGTGCATTTGTGCATTGCCGTTAGCATCGAGGTACATATCTCTCGATGCCGCTGCAGGAGCCGTTTCACGAAAATCAATGGAAATATTTTTACCGCTTTTTAAATGTATCATCATAAAGCCTCCACCGCCAATGTTTCCTGCATCAGGATACACAACGGCCAAAGCAAGTTGTGTCGCTATTGCCGCATCGACGGCATTACCACCCTCCTTTAAAATATTTACGCCCACTTCGCTTGCCAATGCGTGTGCTGATACAACAGCTCCATTTTTGCAAACAACTGTCTTATTGGTTTCGTATTTATATGGATTTATTTTGACAGACTGGGCATAGTTCAATTGGAAAGAGGAAAAAGCGATTGCCAGAATTGACGACGCAACAATTTTTTTCATGAATAAAATTTAATCCGAAATTAAAGTTATTATCTTGAAATAGTTTGCAGCAAATGGCAGTCATTCTAATGCCTTTTTATTTAAACGGAAGTGTTCCAAAAATACATTCCCTTATTTTCGTAAATAATTTCGATAATATGCGCAAGATTGTTTTTTTACTTTTCACGTTTGCCTTTTCTTTTTCGGCATTTTCTCAATCGCCTGAAACCTATACCTCATCTGAAATTTTTCAACAGATAAAAAAACTGAATGTGCTTGCTTCGGTGTTGTATGTTGCTGCGCATCCGGATGATGAAAACAATGCGCTTCTCCCTTATCTCGCTAAAGAAAAATTATATCGCACCGCTTACCTAAGTTTAACACGAGGTGATGGAGGGCAAAATTTAATTGGTGATGAGCAGGGAATCGAGCTTGGAATGATTCGCACTGAGGAATTATTAGCAGCAAGAAAAGTTGATGGCGCAGAACAATATTTTAGCCGGGCTTATGAGTTTGGTTTTAGTAAGAATGCAGCAGAAGCATTGCGTATATGGGACAGGGAAAAAATTTTGAGCGATGTGGTTTGGGTAATTCGCAACTATCAACCCGATGTAATTATCAGGAGATTTCCTCCCGATAAAAGAGCAGGTCATGGTCACCATGCAGCCTCTGCAATCCTGGCCCAGGAAGCATTTACGGCCGCGGCAGATCCTTCTAAATTTCCAGAACAATTTAAATATGGCGTTAAACCGTGGCAGGCAAAAAGAATTTTATGGAACACCTATAATTTCGGCGGAAATAATACAACCAGTGATGATCAGCTAAAAATTGATATCGGCGGATATAATCCTTTAATTGGAAAAAGTTATGGTGAATTGGGCGGCGAAGCAAGAACGATGCACAAAAGCCAGGGCGAAGGAAGACCCAGAAGAAGAGGAGAATCCTATGAATATTTTGTAACGACTGGTGGCGACCCTGCCAAAAATGATTTGATGGATGGAATTGTTACCGATTGGAAAAGGTTACCTGGAGGCGAAGCAATTGAAACAATGATTAATGATATCATCAGCAAGTATAATATTGCACAACCTGATTTATCGGTACCTGCATTGGTAAAATTATACCAGTCAATCAAAGCATTGCCC
Source organism: uncultured Chitinophagaceae bacterium (assembly GCA_963792025.1). GTDB lineage: Bacteria > Bacteroidota > Bacteroidia > Chitinophagales > Chitinophagaceae > Ginsengibacter. Next base: position 406,248 of record CAWBUS010000005.1, read on the forward strand.
GAGGGTAACTGGCGAAATAAAAAACTAGATGAAGTAGAACAAATCATTATTGAATGCAGTGCGTTATATGTTGAGGCAACATCATCTCAATCGCAGGTAGTACAAGGCGGCAGCTTAAGCATCAATTTTAATTTAATTAAAAGAGAAGATGTAAACGCATTTTTAAAAAATATAAGTGTTGAAAATTTTGATTCATCATTTTCAACAACTTTGCCTACCAATCAAAATGTTAACATCAATAAAACATTAGCTGTTGCTGATGATAAAAAAATATCACAACCTTACTGGCTCGTGTACCCGCTGCAAGGCGGTACATTTGATGTGCGTGATCAAACCCTGATTGGCAAAGCCTGGAACGATCCGTCATTTGAAGCAACATTTACAGTAAATATTGATGGAGAAGATTTTGCAATTAAAAGGCCCGTCCAATACAGGTATATCGATCCGGTGAAAGGTGATACGTACCAGCCGATACCGGTGTTGCCAAAGATTGAACTAAACTATACACAAGACAATTTTATTTCAATGAATGGCGCCCCGGCCTGGGCAACCATGCATTTGAAATCGAATTCAAATGACGACAAAGAATATAAAGTTATACAGGAATATTCTAAAAACTGGTCTAACGATTATCCTTCTTTTACTTATAATTCTAAAGACGCAGAGATTTATAAAACAGGAATTTTTACATCAAAATCAAATGAAACAAATACCACTGAACAGACAAATTTAAAAACTGCAGATGGTAAATATGACGGCTACACGAAGATTATTGCTTACAATCACATTCCTACTATTACTTATTTTCCCAGAGCCCAGGCAAATCTTGTGAAACTAAATATCAAAATTATAGGTAAGAAAATTGGCTACATAACGGGTGCCGGAGATAAAGTGCCGGATGCATTAAAAGAAATGGGTTATGAAGTAACTAATTTATCAGAGAAAGATATTACCGACGAAAACCTGAAACAATATGATGCCATCATTACCGGGATAAGAGCTTATAATTTATACCAATACCTGAGCGATAAAAATGATGTGTTGATGCGATATGTGAAAAATGGTGGCAACATGATTGTGCAATACATGAAAAGCAACCAGGTAGGCGATAAGAATATAACGGTTGGCCCCTACCCTTTTAAAATTAGCTCCGGCTCGAGAGTTACTGAAGAAGACGCCAAAGTAAATTTCCTTCTCCCCGATAATCCTGCGTTAAATTATCCAAATAAAATAACTGAAAAGGATTTTGATGGCTGGGTACAGGAAAGAAGCACTTACCAGGCAACAACATTGGACTCACATTATGAAACACCGTTAGGTATGCATGATACGGATGAAGATCAAACTAAAGGCAGCCTTGCTATTGCAAAATACGGTAAAGGAAATTTCGTGTACGCCAGTCTTGTTTTCTTTCGGCAGTTGCCTGCAGGCGTTCCCGGGGCTTACAGGTTGATGGCTAATTTAATTGGGTTACCAAAAAACAAATGAGAATCAGTTTATAAATCGAAATTGCTGATATGATGTCTTCTGAAAAAAAATACTGGAACAGATGGTACTTCATTGTACTTGCATTCCTTTTATTTCAGATTGTATTGTATTATTTTCTTTCAGTTTATTTTAACTGCAGGTAATTAATTTATCCCACAAAGACCTTAAGAACGCAAAGTAGTCACCTCTGTGCTCATTATGTCTTTGTATAATATTCTTAATAAAATTAAATTCTTCATAAGCTGTAAGCAGTATGAGTAATATTGATTGGATAGTATTGATTGTGTCACTTTCTTCCATCATTATCTATGGAGTTTATAAAAGCCGCACGACCAAAAACCTTGACGGTTATTTTTTGAGCAATCGTGATATGCCATGGTATCTTGTGTTGTTGAGTATTATGGGAACGCAGGCAAGCGCCATCACATTCTTAAGTGCACCGGGCCAGGCTTATACTGATGGTATGCGTTTCGTACAATACTATTTTGGTCTGCCTTTAGCCATGATCGTTATATGCATTGTTTTTGTGCCGGTTTTTAATAAATTGAAAGTGTATACCGCTTATGAATTTTTAGAGAACAGGTTCGATCTTAAAACCCGTACACTTACGTCTTTTCTTTTTCAAATATCAAGGGGCCTTTCAACAGGCATCAGCATTTATGCTCCTTCGATCATTTTAAGTTCGCTGCTTGGATGGAATATTTATTTTACGAACATTATTATGGGTGGCCTCTTAATTATTTATACAGTAAGCGGTGGCGCCAGAGCCGTGGCCCATACACAAAAATTACAACTAATAATAGTATTTACGGGAATGTTTCTGGCCGGCTATCTTGTTGTTCATCTTATGCCCTCAGGCACTGGCTTCATAGATGCTTTGCATATTGGTGGCAAAAATGGAAAGATGAATATTATTACTACCGGAAGAACAGCGCACGGATTTGACTGGAAGGACAAATACAATATCTGGAGCGGCATAATTGGCGGTTTCTTTTTAGCGCTTTCTTATTTTGGAACCGATCAGAGCCAGGTTGGAAGATACCTAACGGCAAAGAATAACCGACAAGGTAAAATGGGGTTGTTAATGAATGGCATCGTGAAAGTTCCGATGCAATTCTTAATTCTTCTGCTGGGCGTATTGGTGTTCTCATTTTATCAGTTTCATAAAGCTCCCATTTACTTTAATGAAACGCAAATTGAACTCGCTAAAAAAACATCGTATAAAGATTCGCTTGTAACATTGGAGATGAACTATGCAAAAGTAGCGCCTGACAATAACGCTGAAAAAGCTATCATAAAAAACGCGTATAAAAATATGTTAGCCAAAGCCTTGCCCGCCCAGGAAATAAATGATACCAATTATATCTTCTTAAGATTTGTGTTGGATTATTTACCAAAGGGACTTATTGGCTTACTAATAGCAATTATTTTCTTATCCGCATGGGGCAGTATTGCCGCCGCATTAAATGCATTAGCTTCCTGTACTGTTGTAGATATTCATAAAAAATTTACCAGCAAAGACTTGACACAAATCCAGGACTACCGGCTTTCTAGATTATACACATTAGCCTGGGGGCTTTTTAGTATAGCAGTTGCTGAATTTGCGAGTAACCTTGGTAACAGCCTTATTGAAACAGTAAATATTCTTGGTTCATTGTTTTATGGAGTTATACTTGGTATTTTCCTGGTAGCTTTTTGGTTTAAGCAAATTAAAGCGAATGCAACTTTTTATGCATCGGTTGTTTCAGAAATCTTCATCATTATTATTTACAAGGCAGATGTAATTTCTTTTTTATGGTTAAATGTTATTGGTGCGGTGCTGGTTATTTTGTTCGGATTTATTTTCCAGGTATTCTCAAAAACGAAAACATTAGAAGAGGCATGACGGGGTAAAGTCCCCGCTGTTAATTATATGAAACAGGATTTTTATTTTCAACATTAAAGGTATTCACAGATTTATCTGTTTCAGGAACCAGTATCTTTTCTTCCACAAAATACATATCAATTTCTCCTATATTCTTCGCGTAGATCTTTCCCCGGTGCTTGCAGAAAAATTTGTCTTTAATAATCTCATACGTGTTGCAAGAAATATTCACTTGCCCCGGTACACCATTGGTTTCCATTCGGCTGGCAATATTTACAGTACTACCCCAAATATCGTACACATACTTTTTCTTGCCAACTACGCCGGCTACAACAGGGCCAACATGAACGCCAATTCTCATATCCCAGGGTTGCAAACCCGATTGAATTCTTTTTTGGTTAAAGCTCAAAATAAAATCCCTTATCTCAAGGCTGGCACGCACTACATTTTCTACATGCATCTCATTGGGAGTAGGGATACCCCCGGCACACATGTAAGAGTCCCCAATTGTTTTTATTTTTTCAAGGTTATATTTTTCAGTAATTGCATCGAAGGCGAGGAAGCAAACGTTTAATTCTTCCAGCAGGGTCTGCGGCGACATTTTATCCGCTATCAGGGTAAATCCTTTAAAGTCAGTAAACATTACTGCAACTGATTCGTAATATTTTGGTTCAGCATAACCCTTTTGCTGCAATTCTTTTGCTACTTCTGCTGGCAATATGTTTAATAACAAACTTTCAATTTCAGCTTTCTGGCCATCCAAAATCTTATTTGTTCTTTTCTTGATAAGATAACTTCTCAGTAAAAGTATTGCGATCATGAATGCGAGCGCTAATCCAACCATAAATGCATTTTTGGCAAACTTTTGACGCTGTAGTTCCAGCGCAGTCAACGCTTTATCTTTCGTTAATAGATTTATTTGGCTTTGCTTTTTTTCAAGATCAAATTCAAATTGCAGGCTCCCTAATTTTTTGTCTGTTTCAATATTGTATAATGTATCTTTTATGTCCGCATAAAGCGTCCTGTATTTAAAAGCATTTTTATAGTCCGAAGTATTCGCATAGGCTACTGCCATGTCGCGGTAAATGTCTTTTAAATCCGGGGCTGCTTTTATTTCTTCTGCAATGGAATTTGCCCTGTTCAAATAATTAAGCGCCGTTGTATAATTTTTTTGTGCAAGATATACATTTGCAATACCCTGTAGGGCACGAACAATATTGGGTTTGCTATTAAATTTTTCCGCAATTGCAAGTGCTTTATTGTTATAACTTAAAGCTGTGGTAATATCACCTTTTTGCAGATAAACTTTACCGATGCCGGTATAAGCAAATGAACTATTCGGCGAATTGCCGAGTGCCTTTATCGATTTTTCGAAATAACTTACTGCGTTATTAAAATCATTCTTCTCAAAATATATTTCCCCTATGTTTTCAGAAATAGTTCCTAAAGCATCATTGTCACCTAATTGTTCACAATAAGGTAAAGCCTGCAATAAGTAATTCAAGGCTTTATCCCAGGTAGCTTTTTTATTATAGTAAATACTGCCGACTGTATTTAATGCAGAAAGTATCCGAAGTTTATCTTTTAACTTTCTCGGAAATCGCAAGTGATTTTAAAGAATATTCCAGGCCCTTTTCATCATCACCCTGCTGCGCATAAATTGCGGCAATATTATTTAATAAGTTAGCCTCCCCTGTTTCATCTTTTATCTGTTCAAATGCTTCCAGACGATTCATTCCAGTTTTGAAGCGCTTCAAGATATTTGCCCTGGAAATAATAACCCATTCCAATATTTTTCAGAGCGAAAGCTTTCCCTTCCCCAAAATTTATTTTTTCCGAGAGATCTTTTGCCTGCGTCCCCAAACTGATTGCCAGTTCCGGATTGTCAGAAAAATGTCCTTTACTTTGTTGCAGCAAATTGTTGACAGCAGCCGTATCGGTCTTGTTGCCTGATATGGAATCCTCCGACGGATTGCGAATAAGTAACAATAGAAAGTCCGATGAACAAACACAACAAATTCGCAGTTTTCAAATTCATAAGCACACAATTTTACCCGAATTTATAGCAAATTTAATCAGGGTAATAATAAAAGTCATCGGCTAATAACAACTTTATTGCTTATTATTTTGTCTGCACCGGTTATCTGAACAACGTATATTCCGCTTGTACACTTACTTACGTCTATTCTTTCAATATAATTTTTACCGGCCTGGTACATGCCATTTTCAGATTCATAAATCATCTTTCCATCAATACTGTAAAGAGTAATTTTGGAGTTGCCTGTTTTTACCGGAACAAACGATATCGTTATGTAATTGGATGCCGGGTTAGGAACAATTTGAACTGTTCCCATTGCGGGGCTATTAGCAATTTCAACTTGTTGTGATAGCAAATAGTTGTCTAAAGAAACGGGCATATTATATCCCGGTATCTGTAAACCGGCAGGTGCTGCACATGCCGTAAAGTTGTCGTATGCGCTGGTGCTTCCACAATAACTATTTCCTCCGCCTCCTGTGCCACCGCTAACCAAATATTTAATCTCGGGGATAGGAGTTCCTGCGGCATACGTTCCATTAATTGAAGCCACCTTTCCTGAAGCGCTTATTGCGGAATAACTGAACTGTGGCTGGTATGCACTAATGCCATAAGCCCATTGTTCACTATAGTTTGTGTTAGAATAGAATATTCCTTTTATAGTTGAACTGGGATTGCTGTTTTTCTTTACGAATCCATTACTTGAATTAATTATAGCGCCTGTAATAAAAACGTTGGGCGTGCATTTAAAACCTAAAGGAACTCTCGTTATCCATATATTATTAGTTGCATCAAAACTTGTAACCGGCGAAGAAACAGTATTATCCGCAATGATCTTGCCGTCGGGTATCGCAACATTAGTAATTACAGGATTGGAAGTTATATTATTTAATGTAATGGAACCCGCAGTTAATAATAGATAATCTCCATCATGTTTTAGTTCACCACTCATCTTAGTCAATACATTTAGCCATAAACTTGTGGCTTTGGTAGAAGTGTTGCCGAAATTTGCAAATGTGCTGTGTGTTATTAAACATGGGTTATTCGTAACCGTTAGTGTACCGTTTACAAACTTGAAAACATAACTGGAAGAAGCCAACGTCCCTTTTGTAATTGTGATTAGGTAATTGCCTACAGGACTTGCTAAAACGGCGGAAGTACTAATTGAAGGAACTCCTGTAACACTGTTTTGTAAACTATCTCCGGGAGCAAATCCACTATATGTTACAGAAAATGACGGATTCGGGTTTCCGTAGGGTCTTGATGTATCTTTTACAGTAACAATAAGAGTATCGGGTTTAATCGTTACTGTTCCCAGTCCATAAGTTATATCAAAATTTGAATTAACTAAAACACCTGGTATTAATGATTGTGTTCCCGGAGTAAGACCTGTAATCATATTAATGCCAAACATTGGCCCGATCCAGTTCGTTTGAAGATCTACATCTGTTGTATCAACGATAACTGCTGTATTATTGTTAGGAGAACCAGCGCCTATTGTATTGCTGTTCACCAACTGCACTAAAGATCCATTTACCAATTGCACTAATGAACTGTTGACCAATTGTACTAAAGATCCATTCACTAATTGTACCAACGAACCATTTACCATCTGCACTAATGAGCCATTTACCAATTGAACTAATGAACCATTTAGTATAGGCTTCGCGACACCATTTACTAACTGCACCAACGAGCCATTTACCAATTGTACCAATGAACCGTTTGTAATTGGCGTATATGTTGATCCGTCTCCATTAACTAACTGCACCAGCGAGCCGTTAACCAATTGCACTAATGAACCATTTGATAACTGCGCCAGCGAACCATTTGGAACAGGCGCATAAACTCCATTGACAAATTGAACTAATGATCCGTTGACCAATTGAACGAGTGAACTATTCTGTACAGGAACATATTGTCCATTCACTAACTGCACAAGAGAGCCGTTTACCAATTGCACAAGAGAACCATTCACCATTTGCACCAACGAACCATTTACCAACTGCACTAACGAACCGTTAGGAATAGCCGTAAATACGCCGTTGACTAACTGAACAAGCGAGCCATTCACAAGTTGAACGAGTGAGCTGTTTGCTATGGGCACATATTGTCCATTCACTAATTGCACAAGACTTCCATTTACCAATTGTACGAGTGATCTGTTTGCGATAGGCACTAATGAACCATTAGTTCCGTTTACCATTTGCACCAATGAGCCGTTTACCATCTGCACCAGTGAACCATTTGCATACACTTTGGCTGTATTATTGATTAGTGCCGTAGCGCCTAATACTGCTTTGGAATTAATACCGGGGTATACACCGTAAAAATTAGCCCTTGATGGATCTTTTTTATAATTAAAGATTGATTCGGAAGCAACGTCAACTATATATTGAGCATTAAAAGTATTTGGATCGGAAAGCGGTATCAACTGATTATTGCTATTCAATTGAAACCTGCGGGAATTATTGACAGCCTTGAAACTGGCAATCAAATTCAGGTTGGTAAGGTCACCAGAAGAAAGTGTTGATCCATCTGATTGCTTTTTTGAAAAATCTTTTACTACTGCAAGTGCGTTACCTGGTAAATAGCTTTCCTGATAGGCTTTGATAAGACTATCAAAACTTGTTGAATTTGGAATTTTCGAGTGGTCATAACCGTAAGCGAAAGTTATATTAGCAGGAATCTCTCCATAATTAATCGTTTGATTATTGGGTGTAACTGTTAACGGCATTTTGTTAATCGTTACAATGCCTGGGACAAACTTGTAATGATATTTTATTAAGAAGGCCGAATCAACAGCGTTTGATTTATCAAAATTACCTGAAGGCGTAATTACATAAGTACCTACGTCGCTATTGGTAGTTGCAGCAGTCGTCAACGTTAGTTTGCCAAGACCAATGTCCGCAAGTGTTAAAGTTGTATCCTGCAGCCGAATACCATTAATCGTTATAGTTGTGTCTAAAGATGGAAGTAATTCACCATATTTTTTAGTAATGCTATCAACGCTGACGACAATACTTGCCTGGAAAAAATAAGAATTATTCGAATAGCCACCATCTGCCTGCGACGAGCTAAACGGAGGAGTATAAAGTCTTAACGGAGGATTGCTATCAAATTTAGGTATCAACGCAGTTGCCTCAGTTGAATTAATAATTTTGGTGGAAGCCAGTGCTGAATCATTTAAATAAATGATCGAGTTATTACTTAGATTCTGACCTTTAATTGTTACTAAGAATACCGTATCACCTGGGATTATAACGGGGACTGCAACAGGAACTAAAATGGAATCAATTTCAGGAGTCGGCGCAGCAAATGTTCTCATCGCAGAATCAGCATTTATTAATCCAGCTCCTGAATTATAATCGTACCCAACCAAGCCTGCAGGTCTCATTGATGTGGCAGTTTGTTGTAATAACTTTCTTATTTGATAAGGTGTGGTCGAAGCTTGTCCTGCGAATTTTTTCTTCCCCTGCATAATTAATGCAGCGACTGCGGCTGCATGGGGCGCGGCCGCAGAAGTACCAAAGAAATTCGAGTATCCATCTAACGACCAATCGGGATAATCCTGACCTAATTTAACCGTGGTGTTAACACCATCCGGTGCAACAATATCTGGTTTGTTTCTTATTACTCCGTTAGTCTGCGCTCCTCCCAAAGAAGAGAAGGACTCAATTTGTGGTAACGTAAGTTTCGATGATGGATTGGCAGGATTATTAGGTACAGTAATCGGATAGCCTGACGGGGGGTTATTTATATAGTTAGGCACATAATTGAAACGGGCCGCACCAACGGCTACAGCACTATCTGCGTTTGCCTGTCCAACTATAGTTGAAGTTCCCAGGTTGTATTCCATAAACCTGATGCCACCGCTAAAAACAACATACTTAATTCGCGATGGATTACTATTGGCCGTGCTATTAATGATGAGAACATTGTAATCAACTGAATCAGTTCCGCTAATTGTAATTGGAATAAATTCGATTGGATCTCCGTTAGTATTGTCCCTGTTATAGCCAATCAAAGCAGTACCATCCGTATTTTTAGTGAGATAAATATCCATGTCATTCTTTGTACCACCGGCCTGGGCGTTAGAATAAATACTGTCTACCCATTGCAACACGAATGTGTAATTGCCCGGAGCCAGTCTCACCTTCTGAAATATATCTCCTCCACCAAAATTATGAGCCTTTTTACCGGCGAATCCAATTGAGCTTGCATCAACAGGGCTAAAATTATTTTCATAAGATTTGTTTGCAAAATTGCCTGCCGCAGAAAAATAGGATACACCTTGCGAAGCAACCGTATCAACCGTTTTAGCAACTATTCCATCCTGCAGAAAAGGCTCCGTTATAAACGTTACATCATCTACAATAACATTGCAGCCTGCATCCCGTAATTGTTTAATGCCTACAGCAAAATCGCCGGCACTAAAAAAACCGGTGCGAAAATATAATTGAGCTCCGGGGGCTACATCATGAATTATCTGTAACATCGCCCTTCCTTCATCTGATTGCGGAACGGGAAAGTCCTGCAGAACAGTTACCGGCGCAGTAAATCCTTTAGGATTGCCGGGGCCGGGAAGATCACCGTTAGTTACATCCTGCGTTGCTGTGTTAGTAGTAAAAGTTTGTGCTGTTGGATTCGAAGTGCCAAGCGGATTAATAATATACGGCGGAATGATAGTTGGCTGCAGTGGAAGGGTTGCTGTTGTGCCGCTGGTAATGGTAGCATAGCTATTTGAAATAACGCCAACCTTAATACCAGCACCATTTATATTATAACCGCTGCGCACCAAATTGGAACGCTCAGTCGTATCCCCCGCAGACGAAACGAGACCATTATTAATTACAGCCAGGTAATAAGGCCTGCAATAATTGATGAGGTTGCCTAACATATTCAGCTTTGGCAAATTAATGATTGGAAATTTCCCTGTTATTATAAAGCTGCTGGCGCCATTAGTAATAATATCCTTTAATCCGTAAGGAGCAGTTTGCAAAAGATTCAATACAGTGTTGTAATTACCGGCCAATACAATGATATCTATCATTATATAACCGTCAGGGGTAATCGAAAAGAATGGTGAGGGCTGTGGTGAATTAGGATTATAGTTATCAAAAACAGATTCCAACTCCGATCCTATAATACTTGATAGTTTACTTGTTACAATAGCGGTATCCGTTTGTGAACAACCTGATGGAATTGTTACGGTTAAAATGTACGTACCTGCTGAACCAACGGTAATTGTTGCCTGGTTTGTTGAAGTATTTATTACTCCTCCATTGATCGTCTTCCAATTAAAAGATGCACCAGCAGAAGAAGATGTTCCCATCAAGATTGCCTGTGAATTAGCATCCAATGCTTTATCGGGACCGGCATTCGCATTTGGGGCCGGATTAATTGTAAGGGTCTTAGCCGAGGTAGCATTACCGCAGGAACCACTGCCAATAGCTGTCAATGTCAGGATCACACTGCCTGCTGTACTATCTGCCTTGCCTGGAGTGTAGGAAGGTGTTAATGTATTTCCATTGGTAAATGTTCCTGTTCCATTTGTGCTCCAGCTAATTGCACTTTGATTAGTAGCGCTGGCGCCTGCTATGATTATTGCTCCATTATTAGAACAAGTGGATTGATTTGCTCCTGCATTTGCCGTTGGCGGAGTGCAAAAGCTAAAAGGCGCAAAGATCATAGTAATGCCACTCTGCAAACTAACCTGAGTTCCGCTCCAGAGAGCGCCGGTAATATTAGTGTTACCTGTTCCTGATCCAATATCAATTGCGGCATAAGGCGCCCACACAGAGCCTACCCATTTTGATCCACTTCCCGAAGAGCCATTGGCAATATTAAAAGCAACCGTTTTATTAGAAGATGTGGAACCAGTTCCGTGGGTCTCGAGATAAATTCTTGATTCACTTCCTCCATTTATTATGCTGGCTTGTACCTTATTTAAATCTACATCCCCATATACATACATTATTATAGTTCCGGTAGGATCATTTTTAAAATCAAAAACGAAATTATTTGACGAGCCTGAGTTTTTAATTGATTTAAAAACATACACTCCTGTTCCCGAAATTGTCAGCGTTTTATTTCCACTAAGTGTAACACTTCCGTATGAACCTTGAGTAATAGTTTTTGTGGTAGTAATAGCCGTTGAACCCACAGAAGGAAAACTCGTAACCACTGGCATAGCAGGAAGGCCTGGAAGATTAGGGGTTCCGGTAACATTCCCTCCGACAGGAGTAGGACCAGAATATGTTGTGCCTCCGGGGTGCGTAACCTTACCTGACACAGTTCCTCCGCCAACGCTAATATTTCCATTTGCATCGATATTGCCACCGATACTTGCGCTCGAACCAACCGAAATAACCGTTCCCGAAGAGCTTGCCGCGGCGAGTCTTCCTGTTACTACATCACTATTAGCAAGTTGTATTGTACCTCCGCTAAAAATATTACCTGGCATTGCAGATGTACCAACCGTTAGATTGCCTGTCGATTTTACCAAATTGTAACTTCCGATTGAACCTGCAATTATTCCGCCTTTAACGTTACAGGAAGATCCTATTATAACTCCATAGCCGGGCGAAGGAGGTGTCGTTTGTCCTGATGCAGTTTTACCTCCAAAGATTACATAATCCGTTATCTGCGTTTGCTGCGCAATTAAAAGTTGCACGGAAAAAAAACAGGTGAGTAAAAGAATACAAGATTTCTTATTAATTCTGAAAGTAAATTTTTTTATCATGTAGAGATGCTGTTTGAAATAATTGAATTGTATTTGTTTACGGGCGTTGAAAACTTGTTGATGACCACATTAGCTTTTTTTTAAATTATTGTATTCATCAAGGTTTTTATATATTGTTTCCTGTGATACCTGATTCACTCAGCAAGACAGAATTTCATTTAAATAAGAAACATCCGCTAACTTTCGAGTCAACATTTTCTGAATTCAGATTCTAATTCGAATCCAAATTATATCAAGAAATCATTAAAAAAATAGTGAGAAGATAAGCGTCTAAGGGAGTGGCTTATTACAGGATATTGATTTGTAAATTTATCAGTTTCAATAACCTCAACCAAAATTATTTATTAATGTGAATAAATTGCTGGCCATAATTTCAGTGAAGGCAATTTCATTTTTGATACCTGCCTATGGTTACCTCAATTCATTCAAACAATAAAATTGTTTTACTAAAAGTTGATCCCATAATTTTTGCACTTAAGGCTGTGGGCAGTTGTATCAAAACCGCTTTAATAAGTATCCTTATTTATATTGCTATTTGAGTTAATTTTTCAAGTGCCGGATAAACGCTTTGTAATACAGCAAGCAGCCCATAACAGTGTTTACGACACAAATACAAGCCTTTCATATTTACAGGTGCTTCTCTCTTACATAAACTAAAATTTAAGTTTTAGTTTTGACATACATTGAATTAATATGAATATAGATTTTAACCGGAACGAAGATGTAATGAAGCTTGCGTTAAGTAACATTAAAAATTTAGTATCTAAGATTGAAGAGGGCGGCGGTAAAAAAGCAATTGCAAAGCAAAAAGAACGAAATAAATTAACTGCGAGGGAACGACTGCGATACCTGCTTGATGAAGAAAAACCTTTTATCGAAATTGGCGTTTTTGCCGGTTATGGCATGTATGAAGAGTATGGTGGATGCCCTGCCGGCGGCACTGTCGCGGGTATTGGCTATGTTGGCGGCAGGCAATGTGTTATTATTGCTAATGATCAAACAGTAAAAGCCGGAGCATGGTTTCCGATCACTGGCAAAAAGAATCTTCGCATGCAGGAGATAGCTATGGAAAACCATTTGCCTGTAATTTATCTTGTTGACAGCGCCGGGGTCTTTCTTCCAATGCAGGACGAGATCTTCCCTGACAAAGAACATTTCGGGCGCATTTTCCGTAATAATGCAAAAATAAGTGCAATGGGTATTACCCAAATTGCGGCGGTAATGGGGCCTTGTGTTGCCGGAGGTGCCTATCTTCCTATAATGAGCGACGAAACTTTAATGGTCCAGGGAAATGGCTCCATTTTTTTAGCTGGTCCCTATCTTGTAAAAGCTGCAATAGGCGAAAACGTCGATAGTGAAACCTTAGGTGGAGCGGTAACACACACTGAAATTAGCGGCATTGCTGATTATAAATTTGAAACAGAAGAAGCATGCCTGGATGAAGTAAAAAAAATAATTAGTAAGATCGGACACTTTCCAAAAGCCGGATTCAACCGGATTGCTGCTTTGCAACCCGCAAAAGATCCTAAAGAAATTTATGGCTTTTTTCCGGAAGGAAATACAAAGTCCTATGATATGCTGGAAATTATTGAAAGAATAGTTGATGCTGAACCTTCTGATAATTCACCCAAAAGTGGTTCTGAAACTAAAAGCTCCTTCGAACAATTTAAAGAAGGCTATGGAAAAACGATTTTGTGTGGATATGCCAGGATTGATGGTTGGGCGGTCGGGATAGTAGCTAACCAACGGTTGAATATTAAAAACAAAAAAGGCGAATTACAAATGGGCGGTGTTATCTATAACGATAGTGCCGATAAGGCCGCAAGATTTATTATGAATTGTAATCAAAAGAAAATTCCATTGATTTTTTTACAGGATGTTACGGGCTTTATGGTTGGAAGCAGAAGCGAACACAGTGGCATTATCAAAGATGGCGCCAAGATGGTAAATGCCGTTGCCAACTCAGTAGTTCCCAAAATAACCATCATACTCGGAAACTCTTACGGAGCAGGCAATTACGCCATGTGTGGTAAAGCTTACGATCCCAGGTTCATTTACGCGTGGCCATCGGCAAAAATTGCTGTTATGGGTGGCGAGCAGGCTGCAAAAACATTATTACAAATTGAGGTAGCGTCGCTAAAAGCAAAAGGGGAGGAAATAACAAAGGAAAATGAGGAAATGCTTCTTTTAAGAATGACGAACAAATATACGCAGCAAACCACTCCTTTTTACGCTGCATCACGATTATGGGTAGACGCAATAATTGATCCGTTGGAAACCAGGAATATCATTTCAGAAAATCTAAGTGCGGCAAATAACAACGCAGAAATAAGTGCTTTTAAGACTGGTGTTTTCCAGGTGTAAACCGCGACACGATTTTTTAAATTAGTGTAAAACTATTCCCAGCAAGTCCTGAAAAAAATATTAATTTCACCTGAAGGCATTAATTACCGGAATTAACCAGGAAACACATACATGAGACCCCTGATTGAAACAAAATTTCTTGCTACTTTTAGTTCGATTTTACTGATTTTATGTTCCTGTAAAGATGCTGGTTATCTTGCAAAAATTCCACCAGTAGCGGATCAATCATTTGTTGAAGAATTCGATACATCTTCCTCAGCAGTGGCGAGGGGCTGGCAATTGATAAATACAAGTCTTCCGAACGGTAGCGGCGTTTGGAAAAACGGTGGACGCATTCCTCCGTTTTTTAATGCTTATTCCAATAAAGGTAATTATGCAGGGTTTATTGGTGCGGATTACCTTTCTACTTCAGCGCAGCAGGGAACGATCAGCAACTGGCTGATTTCGCCATCAATAATTATGCAAAATGGTGATAAGATCATTTTTTATACAAGAGCCTGGCAGCTTTTCGATGGAGTGAGTGATACTACCGATTTTGGCAATAGTTTACAAGTGAGAATGAATCCTTCAAATGATAGCGTCGATGTAGGGCAAGGACTGGGCTATGGAAGTTTTTCAAAAATATTGCTTTATATAAATCCGAATCTTGTATATAGTAGTGTCGTTCATTCTGATGTTTTCGCCTATCCATCCCAATGGACACGATTCGAAATAACGGTTACAGGACTTGATGTTGCACAAAGATCAAGATTTGGTTTTCGCTATTATGTTACTAACGGTGGATCAAACGGGAATGCCTCAGGTATAGGCATTGATTCGGTAGCCTATAAAAGTATTGGGCACTAATAAATCACCGCTGCAAAATGATAAAAAATCAGCGATGAAAAATAAATATATAATACTTGACTGGAGATATACCAAAAAATGAATGAACAACCCGGCATCGTAAAAGTTTACACTGATGGCGCTTCACGGGGGAACCCCGGCAGAGGTGGTTATGGAGTTGTATTGCTGTGGGGTAGCCATAAAAAAGAATTATCACAAGGTTACAGGCTTACCACCAACAACCGCATGGAGCTTATGGCCGTTATTGCAGCTCTCGAAGCATTGAAAAAAAATAATTTAAACCTTGTTATTTATTCTGACAGCAGCTATGTTGTAAAAGCTGTTATGGAAGGTTGGTTAAAGAAATGGATTAAAACAAATTTTAAAGGCAATATAAAGAACCGTGACTTATGGGAGCGTTACGATGACCTATCGCAAAATCATACCATCAATTTTAAATGGGTAAAGGGCCATGCAGAAAATATTTACAACAACCGGTGTGACATTCTTGCAACAGAAGCAGCAGATGGTAATAATCTTTTAGTTGATGAAAGGTATGAAGAAAAAAAATAATAAAACCTGGCAGAGTTTATTTATGCTTTTACGGCATTACTCACAGGATGCAATGATCGTTTCGTGATAAGATAATAACTCCCAAATAGTATTGCAGAAAAAATTAATGTAGCAGCAATACTCCACGCATAGAAAGGCAGGCCATCGCCCAGTGTTAAAAGAAGTCCATTAAAAGTTTTGGGCCTTCCCAATCCTGCCAAAGGAGAATTGCTCATCCACACCATAAAATTGGAAAGGAAAAAATAAGCAGTTGGTGCCGCTATTGAAGCCAGGGCAATTCTGCCTACATTGAAATTCCTAATTAAGAAGCCGAAGAAAGTCATCAGGCCAAATAAAATATAGTTCGTCAGTTGGCCTTCGTAAAAACCGCTTATGTTACCAACTCCATTTCTATATAAAACTTCGTATAGAGCATCTGAAATAAACATAGACAAAAGCGGAAGAATAAAAGCAAGCTTTTTATCTTTTATAATAGCTCCACCAAAAATAGCCATTGCCCATTGCGGCGCAAAGCCATAAGGCCTTCCCGGCATTATCCTGTATAAAGAAGCAATTACAATTAAAAGAAGAAAACTAATTAGAACCTGCCTTGAGATTTTCATATCTATTATTATTTACGGCAAAAGTAAGTAATAATAATTTTTTTATAGATTGGGGTTATCAACAAAATACTGGCAGCACCCAGTTGATCTTTTGGGAAGGTCAAAACTTTTCAAAAGTTATGCCTATGTTTAAATTTGCTAAATTGTAAAATGGCACATCACAACACCACAGGAAAGCTTGGGGAAGAAATGGCAATAGAATATTTATTGAAAAGTGGATTTGTGATCCTCCATAAAAACTGGCGCCATAGTCATTGGGAGGTTGACATAATTGCATCTATGAAAGGCATATTGCATTTTATAGAAGTAAAAACAAGAAGAACAAAAAAATTTGGATATCCTGAAGATGATGTCACCAAAAAGAAAGTCACCAATCTTATTAATGCGTCGGAGGAATTTCTGTTTCTATATCCCGAATGGAAACGAATTCAATTTGATATTCTTTCTATTAGTTTATTGAGAAATGAACCTGCCGAATTTTTCTTCATTGAAGATGTTCATGTATGACCAGCAGGTTAGAAGTAAAGGCAGTTCAAGTCATTAAAATTGTTACTCACTATTTTTAACCACAATCATCAAATCTGCCAGTACCATGGCTGTTACCGCTTCCAAAACCACCGGAACTCTTAAAGCAATACATAAATCGTGGCGGCCTTTTACTGAAAACGGTTCAACCTCTCCGGTTTCTGTATTTAACGTCTGCTGTTCTTTCGGAGTAGAAGAAGTGGGTTTTACCACAATGCGAAATACAAGTTCATTCCCATTTGTTATTCCGCCCAAAATACCACCCGCATTATTGGTTGCAGTTGTTCCATCTGCGTTTATGAGTGCATCGTTATGTTGGCTTCCAAACATTTTTGCTGCAGCAAAACCGGCGCCAAACTCTATTCCCTTTACAGCAGGTATTGAAAACACAGCGTGACTTAAAACAGATTCTGCTGAATCAAAAAAAGGTTCTCCCAAACCAATTGGCAAATTATTTACCCGGCATTCCACTATTCCACCAACAGAATCTTTTTCATCTATTGCTTTTTGCAGTCCCTTCTCAATATCATTTTCCCCTCCTATTTCAAGAATGGTTGCGTGTATACCAATTTTATATTCAGGTAAAAGTGATGCAATGACTTTTTTAGCAACTACACCTGCAGCGACTATGGCTACCGTTAGTCTTCCGCTGAAATGGCCGCCGCCACGAAAATCTTCAAACCCATTAAATTTTTTATGTGCTACAAAGTCGGCGTGGCCGGGCCTTGGCACTGCTCTTTGCTTTTCATAATCACCGCTGCGGGTGTTACTATTTTTAAATAGAATGGTAAGTGGTGCACCGGTTGACTTATCATTAAATACGCCACTAATAAATTGCGGAATATCATCTTCTTTTCTTGGCGTTGTACCTTTTGCCCCGGGCTTACGTCTTTCAATATCTTGTGTAAAATCGGCTGCCGTCATATTAATTCCCGCAGGACAACCATCAATGCTTACGCCCACAAAATCGCCATGGGATTCTCCAAAAATTGTTATCCTGAAAATTCTTCCAAATGAGTTCATAATGTTGTGGCCTCCCTGTCCTCCAGAGGATGGTTCAAGGGCATTTTTTAATTATTAATTGTCTTCTATCAATATAAAGCACTAACATTTATTTACATCGTACATAAAACATCGTACATCATACATTGTTAGTACCCGTATTCTTTTAACTGTATTTCATTATCTCTCCACTTTGGCCGCACCTTTATAAAAAGTTCTAAAAAAACTTTGTTCCCGATAAATGCTTCTATATCTCTCCTTGCCTGCGTTCCCAATTCTTTAATCATCTTTCCACCTTGTCCCAAAACAATTCCTTTTTGAGTTTCTCTCTGCAAAATTATATCAGCAGAAATTTTTGTAAGTGTTGCTTTTTCTTTGAACTCCTGCACAAGCACTGTGGCATGATAAGGAATTTCGTCCTGGTATAAATAAAATATTTTTTCCCTGATGATTTCACCGACAAAAAATTTCATTGGAAGATCGCTCAAATTATCATCCTGGTAAAATGGTTCTCCTTCCGGTAACAATGAAATAATTTCATCTAATAAATCATTAATCCCGGCTTTCCTAAGTGCCGAAATAGAAATTATTTTTTTACAATAAGTTTTTTCTGAAAAATAACCGATTGCCTCCTCAATCTTTTTCTTATCCGCTACATCAATTTTATTTAGTACCACAATCGCTGGTGCCCTAAGTGAAAGCGAAGAAAATATCGCGTCGGTTTCTATGAGATCATCCTTAATATCAACAATCAACAGCGCTACATCTGCATCTTCCAGGCTATCCTTAACAGCCTTCATCATTTTCTCGTGAAGTTTGTATTTAGGTTCAATAATACCGGGCGTGTCAGAAAAAATAATTTGATACTTTTCGTCAGTTAGTATTCCTTTAATGCGATGCCTTGTAGTTTGAACTTTTGGCGAAACGATGGCAAGTTTCTCCCCCATCAATGCATTAAGCAATGTGCTTTTACCAGCATTTGGTTTACCAAATATATTTACAAACCCTGATTTCATAAATTACCGCAATTGAGTATCGCAAAGGTCGCGATGAAAACGCAAAGAACGCAAAGAAAACATAGTTCACCTCACGGATCTTCTGCCTTTCGTATGAGACTTACTAAAATAAAAAATCCCGGTACTCCGGGACTTTGTTGCGAAGGGAGGGTTCGAACCTCCGACCTTCGGGTTATGAGCCCGACGAGCTACCGCTGCTCTACTTCGCGATTTTGGATTGCAAATGTAAGGTTTATAATTTTTAAACCAAATTTTAATACATTAGCAAATGCAAATCAAACAATATTTACCACGACTTTTAACATCTCTTTTTTTTATTACCGCATTTACATCGTGCCATCATAAAATAAAAGAAGCTAAGGATTCTGTTTATTCACGACATCTTCAAAAACATATTGACCTTACCATCATAAGCACGCCGGTTCCTAAAGATAAAAATTCGTTTAACCTTCTTTTATTAAACGATGGACAGGACATTGGGCAATTGCGGATAAAAGATATTGTTGATAGTCTTAATAGAAAGAAACTGCTGCAGCCGTTGTTAGTGGTAGCTGTTAATGCTTTCGACAGATTGCAGGAATATGGAATTGCCGGTTACCCGGATTACCAAAACAACGGAATATCTGCTGAGAAATATGGCGCATTTATAGACGACGAGTTAATTCCCTTTATAAAAAAGAAAGCAGGTGTTAGAAAATTTAATTCTATAACTATTGCAGGATGTTCACTGGGTGGCCTTTCCGCATTTGATGTTGCGTGGGACCATGCAGATAAGATTGATAAGGTCGGCGTATTCTCGGGTTCTTTCTGGTACCGCGATAAAGATGCAACCGATGCAACATACGATAATGATAAAGACCGGCTCATCATTAATAAAATAAGATCATCAAGAAAAAGACCGCATTTAAAATATTGGTTTTATGCAGGAGGAAAAGAAGAAACTGCAGATCGTGATAAAGATGGAATTATTGATGTAATAGATGATACAAAAGATTTGATTGATTTGATTAAAAAGAAAAATGTGTGCCCGCCCGGCGATATTAATTACACGGAAGTAAAAGACGGAACGCATGATTACAATGCATGGAGCAACATACTACCTCAATTTTTAATTTGGAGTGATGGAAATTAATCCGCCTTCTTCTTCCTCACATAAGTGAGATCATAATTGACATTCCATGTTTTTCCATCATCCGTTGATGATTCCTGGAATTGCCTTACCTGGTTTGGTCCCTGGTTAAAAAACCTGAATCTTATTTTCGTGTTACCCTGTGCGTTAGCTGATGAAGATTCGAACTCCATTGCGCTATCCTTGTATACGCCGTTTATATACTCAGTAACAGCGCCGCCCGAACCTACCCAAACCTGTTTCCACTTATTGGTTGTGGGATCAACAAAATTCATACTCTTACCAGTGTTAGGATAACCAATTGCTGTCCAGTTTTCAAGAATAAAACAGCCGCCGGCTTCCGCTTCAACTTTGCTGGCGCCTACAATTTGATTACCACCTGTCGGATACACATCCCAATCGCCGATCCAAAAATCAAATTCGCGTGCATGGGCATTGTGTAAACATGGATAAATTTTATCGGTAGCCTTTGTAACAAGATCAGTGAACCTTGTATCCCCCCGCATCTTATCATATTCCTTTGCAGTATCTAATTCGCTTAGATTAAAAAACCCATGCGCTACTGCGCTATCTAATTCCTCAAATGATTTTTCTTTTTGATTATTGGCCGCATAAGCTCTTGCTAACCTGGAGCGAATGATAGGTTCTCCCGCCGGCAAAGGGTTTTTGGTTAGCGCCAGTTCCAGATTTTTTATTGCAAGATTATACTTACCAAGATTCAGGTAGGAGAAACCGAGGCGGTTTGCGGAAAGAGCAGTTACCGTATCACCCTTTGCAAAGGCTTCTTCATAAGTTTTTGCTGCAGATTGCCATTTCTGTTCCCCATAAAAAGTATCGGCTTTCGAAATCAACGGGTTGTTGCTTTGAGCAAATACATAAGAACATGCAATCAACAAAACTAAAGTGCAGGAAAAAAGTTTCATAAAAATATTTAATGTCTCTTAATAAAAAATATTCCTCCTCACAATTTTAAAAAAATAAGGCCACAATTACTGTAACCTTATTTGCCTATCCTTACTACAAATAAAAATTCTTAGTAATCATCTTCAGGAAATCTTGTTCTCTCAACGCCATTCATTTCATAAATAGTTCCGGGATCATCTGAAAATTCAACTTTCATATGAATGCTATCGGCGACGTTACCGGATTTGGAATGGCCCGCTTTAGGAAGTATTTTACCGTCAGTTTGATTTACAGTGATATTATAGTATTCATTCTGCGCTCCCATTTCAGAGAAAGTTAATGTCTTATAATCAACTGTAGTTTTAAACTTAACATCCCAGCCGTTTTCATAATCATCAATAAAAATTGTGTTGTCATTGGCAGCAGTGTTATAAGTTGCTAACCTAAAATGTCCGATGCCATAAACATCTTGGGTGCCATCAAGATCCAAGGTTACCCACCATTCGTTGGCAACCTTTACAGCAGAGGTTGCCCCGGCATCCGGCACTTTCTGACATGAATTTAATGATGACAAGCCTGCTGCAACTATTAATATAGAAATTATATTTTTCATTTTTACGAGTTAAAGGTTATTATATTTTTTGCCACGTTTTTTGAAGAGTGAGCGGAGGTGAAAAATCCTCACGTATTATTGTCCATGTTATTAAACCTGTCGAAGAATAGGTTCCGGGCATAGTGGTCATGATACGGCCATAAGGTCCTGCAACCTGGAATGGAATTACAGGAGTAGTACCATCCGGACAAATGAAATAAGCGGGAATAATGGCAAGGCTTCCATTTCCCCAGCAGTTATCGGTAAAATAAACGCCCGGCGCAACTTTCGTAATTGTAGCATTAGGAGTTCCACCGGTTGTCATGTAGCTCCCGGAGAGATCAACACCGGGTACTTCCGCAGAAGGAATCACAAAAACATTTCTTGTGGCAGATGCGCTAAAGCCGTCTTTATTAGTTGCAGTATAAGTTAAAACGTAAAGGCCAACCGTGGATACATCAACACTTCCTGAAATAACTACAGGTATATCGGCCCCGCCGGCACTGGCTTTTACTCCGGGATCAGTAAATGTTGAGCCCAAAACTAATGATATATTTTGACCACCGGTGATATCAAATATAGGATAGTAAGTTACCTTCGAAATGCCAACCATATCCGGCGTGTCAATTATCTTATCCTTATTGCACGAAGCAATCGCGGCGCCAAAAGTTATAAACAGAAATAAATACTTTTTTTTCATTTTTCTGATTTTTAGTTTTAAGATTATAATCCCCACCAAACAGGGGTAGTAATGGGAACAAGTGTTGGTGTATTCGGATTAGTTGATATCTCGGCATCAGGAAATACCAGCCGTTTTGGAAATTGATTCCCCAGTACCGAATTGGTAGGAATCACAAACTCGCCCGGAACATAAGATGGATCAGTTGAATACACCGGGCTGGTTTTTGGAAGGCCTGTTCTGTTTCTTTCAAACCAAGCCTCTATGAAATGGACTCCGTAAGCGAAGGATACCCATTTTTGAACTATAATTGCTTCCAGGTTTTGACTTAATGAGCCCGATGGATACTCGTATGCACCGCCCGAAGCAATAAATGAACTGCCATTATCTCCAACATCATTGAAAGAAGCAAGAACGCCGGCATTATAAAGCGCTTTGGCACCATTGCCCGCGTAGTAGCGCTCCCTGGCTTCAGCCTGCATGAAATAAGATTCTGCCGCCGATAAGAAAACAACGGGATCAGTTGGACTTTCTTTAAATACAGTTGCTGCTAATGCTGCTTGAGAGGGATTGGTGAAATCTCCCTGGTCAAGGGGAGTAGGATTGGCGCCGAAATAATAAGTTATTCTGGGATCGTTATGAGCTTGTAGATAACTTACAAACGTTTTGCTGGCAACTAAATTATTCGGAAAATTAAGAATGCGAACGTTCTGTTCATATAATGGGTTGGAGAGACTAGGATTATCGGTAAAGCCAGTAACCACCGCATTTTCCTGAAGAAATTGAGCATTTCTTGCATAAAGGGCCTCTATGCCCGCTTGGGCTTCTGCGGGTTTTGCATTAATCATTCGGAGATAAAGTTTTAATTCTACTGTGTTGGCAAATGCTTTCCATTTTTCTATATCCCCTCCAAATAAAAGATCAACATTTCCTTCGTTTGTTGCCCTTAAATCTATCGCTGTCGGCGCATTAAAATCTTTACCTAATGCTGTATCAATTCCGGCTATCAGCGATTTATAAATAGAATACCCATCATCAAATTTCGGCTTCAGGTTTCCCAAACCCTGCAAAGCCTCTGTATACGGTATTTGGTCGTACATATCTACCAGCAAACCTGTTGCATAAGCTTTCATTACACTTCCCATCAGGTAGAAATTCCAGTCCCCGCTTTCATTAGCCTTATCGATTACAAATTGGAGATTCTTTAATCCATAGGTAAATAATGTTGTGTATTGGGCATTGTAATCTGTGGTCTTCATGTCAAACTGGTCAATATTTTTATATTGGTTTGATGTGGCCCCCTGTGTTATAAATTCCCCCCAAAGCCCTCCTATTAAGGCGAGGTCTCCGCCCTCTACACCGGCCACACCCATCACTGCAACGGGGAAAACTATTTTTGGCGTACCCACTTCGAGGCTTGGATTATTAGGATCATGGTTTATATCGAGTATTTTTTTGCAGCCGGATCCTGCCATCAAAAAGACCAAAAGAAATACAACAACAACTTTTTGTTTATCAAATAATTTCAGTTTCATAAATTTTTAGTTTTAAAAGTTTGCTTTTAAGGCAACCCCGAATTGTTTTGAAATTGGGGCGGTTTCAAACTCGCCCAACTGGCTGGTAAGGTCATTCCCAAAGTTGGAAGCTTCCGGATCCATATAAAAATTGGAAGCTGGCGTCCAAAGCAGCAGGTTTCTCGCATAAACAGTTAATGATAAATTATGCATTTTTATTTTCGATGCTATTTTTTCATTCAATACATAAGACAACGATATATCTCTCAGCTTTAGAAACGATCTATCCAAAATATCGTTTCGGTATGCCAGTGCAGGATTATTTGCTTCCGGGAAAAAGTCTTGTAAGTTGTTCTCGGTTATTGGTATGGTGTTTTCAACATAAATGGGTTTGCCATTTGCATCTACGCCATTTTGAATAACGGAATTAGGATAAATAAATGGCCGGCGATCGTTATAAGTTGTTGGGATTGCACCACCTGTAAATAAAAGCTGCTCTGCGGTTTTGCTGTAGAATTTACCGCCGTCCCTGTAATCCAGCGAAAAGTTAATTTGCCACTCTTTAAACTTTAAAGTATTGGAAAATCCCATTGAAAAATTGTTCTCGGCGTTTCCATAATAAATTCTACTAGTAGTAGGAAGTGGTTTGCCTGACGTTGGGCTCACAATCACCTTTCCATCCGGAGTCATTTGAGGCCCAAATGAATAAATGCCCGTAGCAGTTTTGCCTGGAACAGCATCTAGTTCTACGCCTCCATTAAGCCCAAAAATCGTAACTTTCGTGAGGCCGTTACTCAAATGTTCGACCTTGTTTATGTTCTTGGTGTAGTTATAATTGAACGACCAGGTTACGTTCTTAGTTGAAACAGGTTTAACATCCAAAGAAAGTTCTATTCCCCTATTGTCGATCAACCCAATATTTTCAGTTAAAAAATTATAACCAGATCCCGGCGAAATAGGAACATTAAGAATTTGGCCATCCGCAGATTTATCATATACTGAAACATCCAGACCAATGCGGTTGTTTAAAAACCTTATATCCATTCCTAACTCAGATTCAGTTGTAATAACTCCTTTAAGGCTGCTATTGGCAATTGTATTTTGTATCCTGAAAGAGCTTATACCATTAAATGGAAACGCAATATTACCAAAAGGCAATGGTACAGAACCCGCAACTAATACCGGATAAATTGAGTAAACAGGAGCGGTGGTACCCGTCTTGCCATACCCTGCCCTGAATTTCAAATAGGAAATAGGTGAGCCTTTCAAATTGAAACTATTTGAAGCTACCCATGCTAAATCTCCACCCGGATAAAAGAAGTGATTATTATTCAATGGTAGCGTTGAAGACCAGTCGTTGCGGGCATTCAGCGTTAGGTACAATTGATTTTTATAACCTAATGTTGCCTGGCTATAAACGCCAATCAACCGCGTGCGGCTCCAGGCGCCGGCAGTTGTCGGCTGCTTCGTAGAGTTAGACAGGTTATAAAATCCTGGAATTAGCAGATTCGTAATTCCTGCAAAACCAGATTTAGTGTCTGCCTGGTTAGCATTAACGCCTGCAATAACATCTAGATTAAAATTATTGCTGATGTCTTTATTATATTTTAATATAAAATCACCATTAATACTTCCTACATAATTGTTACTTTCTATTACTGAACCCACGTCCGCCGTCCTTGGCGCTCCTTCGGTGTTGCCGCCAGCATCCCAACTCCCCGGATCAGGTGCGTTTTTTGCATTATAAGCAAACCCTCTTGCATTTTCAACGTCACCGCCTATGCGAAGTTGCGCTGCGAACGAAGATGTAAACTGGTAGCTCATATCAACGTTGGCAAAGAACCTGTCTGATGACTGACTGTTGCTGTTATTATGCAAACCGTAATATGGATTTTCAGCATAGGGAGTAAAATAGCTATTTACATCAAAGAACCTATTTGTATAGTCTCTAAGATCGTGTATCGGAATATCGACGGGTATTTGCAAAATATCCTGGAAGATGGTTGAACCCGATGTGCTTCCCTGGCCGGTTGCCGGTTGGTTAACCTTTCTGTTTACATAATTAAAAGAAGTATTTATTGAAAAATTCTTAAACTTATTATTAGTTCTTAGAGATAAATTGTTGCGGGCAAGATAATCGGATTTTGTAGGGATAACACCATCGCTTTCTACATTCCCATAAGAAAAATAAAAAGTTGATCTTTCATTTCCCCCCGAAACAGCTATTGTATTATTTAATTCCAGCCCGGTTGTATAGAACTTGCGGATATTATCTTCAATAAATGAAAAAGGTTTTATGAGTTGCGAGTTGTCAACAATAGATCCCCATGGCCGAATAACACCATCAAGCCTTGGGCCCCAGCTACCGTTTTCACCCAATACAAACTTTGCATTCCATCCCTGGCCGAATGTGCTTTGTAAGGTTGGCAATTTGCCGACTCTACTAAAGTTTGCTGACCCGGCAAAGTCGACGCTTATTTTACCCGCTTTGCCTCTTTTAGTTGTAATCATTATCGCCCCGTTTCGCGCTGCGGAGCCGTATAACGATGAAGCTGCTGTTCCTTTTAAGACGGTTATGCTTTCAATATCATTCGGGTTAATATCATTCGCGCCATTGCCAAAATCATTTTGAGCCGTTAAACCAACCGTTCCCACATTATTAGCTCCCGCCAACACATTAGACCCGGAACTTAATCTTGCATCAACGAGCGGAACACCATCAATAACATATAATGGCTGATTACCTCCCTCGGTAAGCACGCCATATCCTCTCATAATTACTTTAGTGGATGAACCGGGACCACCCGTGTTGGATATCTCAGCCCCCGGGATTTTACCCGCCAACCCGTCAAACGCATTTACATTAGCCGTACGGTTGATAGCCTCGCTGGTAAAAGTTGTAGTTGCATAGCCTAATTTGGCCTTTTTGCTGGTTTGCCCCAAAGCAGTTACAACAACCTCTTCCATTACACCAGTAGCCGGCTTTAAGGTTATTTCAATATTACTTTGATTACCCACTCTAACTTCGCTCTTACCGTAGTTGGCCGCTGTAACTACCAGCACATCACTGGGTTTTGCCGGTATGGAGAAAACCCCTTCCCCGTTAGCAGGCAGGCCTTTAGAAGTACCCTTAATAATAACAGAAGCGCCGCTCACCGGACTACCTTTGTCATCAACTACTTTGCCGGTAACTACATGGGTCTGCGCCGATGCCAATACTCCGCTTAGCATCAGTATTATAAAAAAGATTAGAAATTTTTTCATTGATATTTTTTAAGTTTTGATAAATAGAAGTAACCAGAAGGCAACAATATTTGTTAATATGCGTCAAAACTTAAAAGCTTAATTACCGAAGCATGAAATTTTTATAATGAGACATGTAGAATTATTTCTGAAAAAAAATTATCGCGTGCATTTGTTAAAATGCAAGCGCTCAAATTCGTACTTTATGATATCGGAAGATGAGAGTAAAACGGGGAAGATAAACTGCGAAACACCAAATTGCAGGAATGAAATTCCTTTTCAATTTAAGAATATAACTGTTAAGGCTAAACGTAGTTTAAAACAAGAAGCAGTTATCGAAGTTAACCATCGGCCGTGTTTTCTAAAAAGATTGCCAAATCAAAATAAATTTCCTACAACCATGTTAGATGGACTTAGCAGGAGTGCTAATCGAAATTTCTTTTAATCTTATCACCCCAAATTTGATAGATTAAGAACCAGATACAGATGAGTATGGTAATAAAATGAGGCAACGTATTGTAGTAGAACCAATCTTTGGCCGCATAAGTCCCATTATCTGGCATGCTCAGCGTCGTAAATAGAAATTGATATGATTGAAAAATTAAAGCAAACAGTCCAGATAAAATTACAATTGTCTTTATTATAAATTTAAGAGTCAGTTTTTTCACAATTAATCTATTATATTGAGCTTAATATAAGGAAGTTTATCACATCCTCTCTGGTGAGAATTCCTCCCAGCGAAGGGCTTGCCCTAAAGCGGGTTAACACAAATTAAGTTTAAAACGACGGAGATAGATATTTAATTCAGAAAATCTCACCTAAATCAGAAAGTAATAGCCATGATTTTTTTGCAGGCATCTACGCATCATGCATCCATTTCCTGAATGCCGGGGCTGTTTCCTGGCTGATGACTATTGAATGATTTATTTCGGGAATGGTAATATCAATGAGCAGTTTCACTTTTTCAAATGCTTTGAAACTTTTTACATAATTGATGTTAACAATGTACTGGCGGTTAACCCGGAAGAAAGTGGTATCGTCCAGTTCTTCTTCAAGTTCGCTTAATGTTTTGTCTGAAATATATTTCTTCGAAAAATTGTCAATTACGTACACCAGTTTATTCTGCGTGTAAATCAAAGCAACATCTTCGAGCCGCAGAGCAATATTTTCCAGCCCTTTTTTTACAAGCAGCCTGGTTTTCTTTCGCTGGTTAACAAACTTCAACAGGTTCTCAACCGGCTTTGTTGCTTTTGTATTAGAAAAATGTTCCTGCAACTTATTATATTTCAAAAGCGCTTTTTCAAGATCGCAGGTGTCAACGGGTTTTAGCAGGTAGTCGATACCGTTATTCTCAAACGCCATCATCATATAATCATCATACCCTGTAATAAAAATAACGGGAGATTGCACTCCGGTCTGCCTGAAAATATTGAAGGACAAGCCATCTGCTAACTGAACATCACTGAAAATGATATCAGCTTTAGCATGAGCAGGAAGATACTCTATACTTTCTTTTACAGAATTGAGTCTTGCCTGTATGTTTACAGGTACGGATACTTCTGACAATTTTTTTACCAGCACTTCCATAGCTGGCTTTTCATCTTCAATAATAATGGCGTTAAGCATGGTTATAGGTTTGTTTTTATTAATGGGAGTTTTACCGTGAATTCATTATCGGTTGTTTCTACCACAATATCTTTATGGCACACCAACCGGTAACGGGAACTTAAATTACGCAGCCCTACACCGGTTGAATTCACAGGATAAGACTTGGGTTTTTTATTGTTCTTTACATAGATATACTCTCCGTTTAAGGCCACATTTATATACAACGGGTTCACATCGCTAAACTCGTTATGCTTCACCGCATTTTCCACAAGAACCTGCAAAGCATAAGGCAAAATCATTAAAGTGCCCTCATGGTAATTACTCAGGTCAGTTGTTAAATGGAGTTTATTATCATGGCGTACCTGTAACACGAAAAAGTAATTTTCAATAAATTCAAGTTCGCCTTGCAGTGTTATTAATTCCCTGTCTTTATTAATTAAAAAATATTTATAAACAGATGCAAGTTTACTGTTAAACTGGTGTGCCGTATTGGGATCGTTTAAAATAAGCCAGGATAATGTATTAAGAGAATTAAAAATAAAATGCGGCTCAATCTCATTTTTTAAAACAGACATTTCAGCTTTTGACCGCTCCCAATCCAACTGATCTACAATTTTTGTATAGAGCGTGCGCTGTGTGCTTAGGAACAAAATTTCATATAGTAGCGTAAATAATAAAACCGCTAACGATGAAAAAGCGACGCAACGGGTTATCGGCGCCCAATCAAAAGTTTCACTTGACATTTTATACCACGCAATGGAAAAAACGCCTGATATAGCTGCTCCAAATAAACCTCCTATCAAAGAAATAGAAAATACTTTAATTATAGGGTTACGAAAAGTTTTGAAGATAAAACGGCTTTTGCGATGGATCCAACTGGCCCCTGACCAAATGCAAAATGAAAGCAGGATAAAATACAAATTGATGGCGATCAATTCGAGCGGAGAGTAATGACTATATGAAATAACTCCCGAAAAAAAAGGAATCATTATCCCAAGGAGCGGAATAAAAATCAATCGCAAATATTTATCCTTGATCATAGCAGCCGGGGTTAAGATTTAATTGAAAACATGAATTTTGGCGGATCAACCATGAATTTCTGCACATCAAATTCTAATATCAAAACTATCTGCATATAACGTTATGGAATAGCAAATTTGTTTTCATGGTAAATTTCAATTATAAGTGGTTGCCGCTTTAAAAATTTAAACAATATAATATAAACACACATAGTTGATACAAAGAAACAGCATTGTGCTGCATCATAAAATATATTTCCTACTATTTTTATAGGATATTGTTCAAGGTCCTGTCGCATTTTTACATCACTAACGGATCAAAAAATATTCGCATTGAAACCGTTGTATAATTTTTTGAAAGTTTTCTGGATTAGTTTTAAAATAGATTTAAAAAAGCAGCGTAATTATCATTCAACTTTAGAAAGTTTCAAATATTTACTTTTCTTTACCTGGTTTTAGTTTTTTTTCAGGTAAGTGAAATCATAATTGGTTACCCAGGTTTTGCCTT
Organism: uncultured Chitinophagaceae bacterium; assembly: GCA_963792025.1. GTDB lineage: Bacteria > Bacteroidota > Bacteroidia > Chitinophagales > Chitinophagaceae > Ginsengibacter. Next base: position 436,482 of record CAWBUS010000005.1, read on the forward strand.
CGTCACTTGAGGTTTCATTGAACTGGCGGACCTGGCCCGGCTTTTCATTATAAAAAATAAACCTCCCGATTATTTTATGGCCGGCAGCATCCTTGCTTTCAAATTGAAAGCACATCGCACTGTCTTTATATTCTCCATTCTTAAATTCCTGTATACCACCAGCGTAAGAACCTGCCCACGATTGTTTCCATTTATTGGTAACCGGATCAATAAAGTTAATACTCTTGCCAGTGCTTGAAGGGCTATCCCAATTCTCGAGTAATGCGCACCCGCCTGCTATCATTTGAATGAGACTATGCCCCGCGTAAATTTTTGTACCCGTTACATATACGTCCCACTCTCCTATCCAAAAATCAAACTCCCGTGCATGGGAATCTACCATACATGGAAATGCAGCAGCGTAAATTTTTTGCCGCAATTGTTTAAATTCCGGTGTACTTCTTAGTGAATTAAAATCTGAAAGCGAATCTACTTCCGACAAATTATTGTAACCTGCCTCCCCTGCATTATTTAATTCTTCGATTGCTTTTTGAGCATTACTTTCTACAGCATCAACGCGTGCTATTCTTGATAATACTGAGGCTTTTACTGCAGGGATAGGATTTTGCCGTAAGGCCCTTTGATAATATTGTCGTGCAATATTATTGTCTCTTAAACTATAATAAACAAATCCTGCACGATTTAGATGTATGGCGTCTTTGGAAGTGTCAGTTAATAATTTGCTGTAAATAATTTTTGCATTCTTCCAGTCCTTTGCAAAATATAGTGAATCAGCATTTTCAAATGAAATTATCATCTGGCTACCTTCCTGTGCCATGACCTCTATGGTGCCACTACCCAAAAAAATGACTAGCAGGAAATTAATCGTTAGAAACTTTCTCATGAAAAAATTTTTATTCTTTTATAAAAAATACCAAACAATTTAGTAAGAACTGTTTATGATGACATGGCGAAAATTGACAAAATATATTGTTGAAGAAAAGAACTACCGTTTAAAAAATTGTGCTTTATTTTAATAATTATAGTATCATCTTTATACTGCATTTTTAATCGTTATAATGAAGCCCGAAATAAAATATATTACTTCATTTCCTGAATCCGATGATGATTATGGCGAAGCATGGTACACCTCAAATGAGAACTCTTTTTTAATACTTAACTGCTCCTCTGCTAACATTTATTATCCTGAACACTGGACACCGCTATCAATAAAATGTGCATTTGAGGGGAAAGAATATTATAAATTTGGAAACGTGACTTATGCAGTAGATAACAATAATTTTTTGCTATTGAACGAAGGAAGTGTCTATTCGAGCTATATCAATTCAAAATCATTAACGGAGTCCTTCACTTTAAATTTTTCGCAGAAAAATATAAACGATTTGCTTGTCTTCAGGAATAATAACGAAAGGGGTTTATTGGATGATCCTTTTCTTATCTCCAAATCGGGTTTACGGGTTTTTGAAAAATTATATCCCCATAATTTTAAAACATATTCTTATATAAATAAGATAAAAAGTTATGGGAATAATGGAGAGTCAACATCCAGTCAATTGCTTGAAACGCTATACTCTTTCCTGGAAGAATTAACTGATTTCAACGCTAGTATTGATTGCGAAATTGACCATATACATGCAAAGAAAAGAACTACACGTGAAGAGTTATATAAGAGGTTGCATATTGCAAAAGATTATATGCAATCGTGTTTTGACGAAGACATATCGCTTGAATCATTGTCAAAAATATGTCACCTGAACACGTATCATTTATTAAGGGAATTTAAAAAATTCTTTCAGGTAACTCCGCATAAATATTTAACACAGATCCGCTTAAAAGAGGCACACAAGTTAGTTACACAAACAAATTTAAACATAACCGATATGGTTACAGAAGTGGGATTTGAAGATGCCTCTTCCTTTAGTAAGCTATTTAAAAGTTATTATGGGGCGTCGCCACAACGTCTCCGGGAAAATGCCATAAAATGAATAGCTAAATCGCCGACATTCTAATCAAGGCCATTACCGCTATATAATGTTAATGTATTTAATTATTTTTCCTGGTAATCGAACTTGCGCCGCTTGTTGCAATGTCTTTTCTGTCAGGGTCTCCTTCATAATACAAAGTGCTTGCACCACTTGCATTCGCCGTAATCGAGCCGGAAATTTTTAGTCTTACATCCGATGCGCCGGAAAGTTTAGCGATGCAATTTTCCACCTGCAAATCATAATTCTTTATATCGCTGGCGCCACTTGCATCGAGTTTCAAATTGTCTGCAGACCCGTTTAATGCAACCGTGGAAGCACCACTCAAGTCCATGCTAAGGTTAGATATTTTCACTGCGCCTTTAATATCGCTTGCACCTGAAAGTTTTACCAGGATACTGTTTGCAGTAAGCGTACCGTTTATGATAATGTCGCTTGCACCGGAACCTTCAATGCTTTCAAGTATTTTAAAAGATAAATACACTTTTAATTTTTTGTTACCGTTATTTTTGCCCCAGTGGTCATTATCATACCAAATATATAATACACCATGCCTTACCTCTGTTTTGATATTATCGCGGTATTTATCTTCACTGGCACTTACAGCCAGGGAGTAGTCGCCACTCTGCGATAAAAATAGTTCAATGCCGCCCGATACATTTATACCTGAAAAAGCAGTTATACTTCTCACCTCGGCATTCGCATCGTTGATTACTGTTTGCTGCGAAAAAGCGCCGGAAGAAAATAGGATAAACAGGAATAGATAAAAATATTTCATACTAACCTTTTTAACTGTAACGGTTTCGAAAAATAAAAGTTACAATATTTTTGAAATTAAACTGCGAAGAAGATTACTTTTGCATTCTAAAATCAATTTTGTTACCGGGGTGCTTCCGATTACAGTCGGAATGCTGAGATAAGACCCGCAGACCTGATCAGGATAATGCCTGCGAAGGGAGGTTGAACAATTTTTTCCATCTCTCTTTCATGTTTTGTTCTGATTGCTTTAAATAATAGCAAACATGAAAAAAATAATTTTTACCTGTACCGCATTGAGCTTTTATTTTACCGGGTTGACACAGGACACTTCGCGTCATAAGCTAAGTGACACGTTAATGCTTGAAAACATTGAAGTAACTTCTATAAGAGCAACAGACAAAGCCCCGTTTACAAAAACCAATATCGCTAAAACGGAAATTGAAAAGAATAATCTCGGGCAGGACCTCCCTTTTGTCTTAAACCAGCTGCCCTCGGTTGTAGTAAATTCAGACGCAGGTAACGGTATAGGGTATACGGGGATAAGCATTCGCGGTTCAGATGCTTCGAGGGTAAATGTAACTTTAAATGGCATTCCTTATAACGATGCTGAAAGCCAGGGAACATTTTTTGTTGACCTACCGGATATTTCTTCCTCACTAAATTCCATCCAGGTACAACGCGGCGTTGGCACCTCCTCTAATGGGGCAGGCGCTTTTGGCGCCACTATCAACCTTTCGACCAATGAGGTAGACAAGGAAAAATATATTGAATTAAATAATACCTATGGTTCATTTAATACCTGGAAGAATACGTTAAAGGTTGGTACGGGTTTACTGGCGAAACATTTTACGGTAGATGCCCGGATATCCAGGATAAGCAGTGATGGTTATATAGATCGTGCTAAGTCAAATCTCAAATCATTTTTTGTAAGCGCTGCTTATATCAACAAGAGTAGTTCGTTACGCTTTAATATTTTGAGTGGTAAAGAAAAAACTTACCAGGCCTGGTATGGCGTGCCCCAAAGCTATTTGGATAGCGATCGTACTTATAACCCGGCTGGAACTGAAAAACCGGGCGCTCCCTACAGCAATGAAACTGATAATTATATTCAAACACATTACCAGCTTTTCTATGATAAAAAAATTGATGATCACATAAGTTTTAATACAGCAATATTTCTAACACGCGGCAAAGGCTACTACGAAGAATACAGGGCTGACCAGCTCTACAGCGATTATGGAATACCAGATTATATTAATGGTGCCGACACACTTACCTCCACCGATTTAATAAGGAGATTATGGCTCGACAATTATTTTTACGGTGGAATTTTCTCTTTACAATATCATCAAAATAAAACACACGTTACTTTAGGTGGCGGATGGGATGAGTATGATGGTAAACACTATGACATTGTAACGTGGGCAACGCAGGGCTTTCCTAACAACTACGTGTACTCGAATGTGCCAGCTAATAAACGCGACTTGAATTTATATGGAAAGCTATTACAGAATCTTGGCTCCGGCTTTTCAGGCTTCATCGATTTGCAGGGACGGTTTGTTAATTATGATATTAAAGGGTTTGAAGATAACCCCGGTTTGCGAATTAATAAAAGCTACACATTTTTCAATCCTAAGATTGGCATTTCCTTTAACAAAAATAATTTCCAGGTGTATGCCTCCTATTCTGTTGGAGCAAAAGAACCCAACCGTGATGATTTTGAAGCAGCTATTAACGAATTGCCAAAACCTGAAATATTGTACGATATGGAATTGGGAGTGGAACGAAGAAACACAGCCTTCACCTATGGCGCTACATTTTATTACATGAATTATCACAATCAACTGGTATCTACAGGAAAAATAAATGATGTTGGCACATATACAAGAACCAATGCTGACAAGAGCTACCGGCTTGGCATTGAATTACAGGCTGGTGAAAGATTTACCAAATGGCTCAATGCTTCAGGTAATATTTCTTTCAGCAAAAACAAAATAAAGAACTTTACCGAGTATGTTGATGATTATGATAATGGCGGGCAAATTCATTATCAATATCACAATACTAACATTTCATTTTCGCCGGATGAAGTCGCCAGCGCTACAGTTAATATTACTCCCATTGCAAACGCTGAATTAAGTTTTCAATCAAAATATGTGGGAAGGCAGTTTCTTGATAATACTTCTCACTTAAGCAGAAGTATTGATCCTTACTATGTGCAAAACATAAGATTATCATACAGGTTATGTACAAAAAAAACTTTTAAAGCAGTAGATTTTATTTTTAAGATCAATAACGTCTTCAATAAAAAATATGAATCTAACGGTTACACATACAACTATTTTTCCGGGGGTGAATTAACCGTTGAGAATTATTATTTCCCGATGGCGAGAACTAACTTTTTAGCCGGATTAAATTTCAAGCTGTAGACATTCCACTATACTCTAAAGCCAAACCGGCCGGTACGTTAATTTCTGCCCTTAACTGTTTTAACTGAACGGAGCGATGTCCTGATTGAAAGACATCCTGTTTCGCGCATATCAAAAAATAATAAATCAATATCACGGCTTAGTAAATTACTGAATCCTTTTTTTTCATACATTAAACAATGTATTTCATGGTTCAGTAATCTGAATTTTTTTTGAAGACTATTGTCAAATACATTGCAATCGAAATTTTCTCATGTGCTTTTTAGTTTTAGCACATTCCGAGCGGGCAGTCTTGTCCGCTTTTATTTTTTATTACACTATTTAAATTTTTGCTGCCAGGCAAGCATTCCACCTGTAAGGTTTTTAGTATTTGTAAATCCCATCTGATCTAAAGTCATTGCGGCAATGCCGCTCCTGTTACCGCTTCTGCAATACAAAATTACTTCTTCGTCTTTAAGGTCATCAATATCTTCAGTTTGCATCGATTGAATTTTGCCAAGAGGTACTAATGTGCCGCCAATATTAAATTCGGCATTTTCGTAGGGTTCCCTTACATCGACCAGGTTAAGTTTTTCCCCTTTATCAAGTCGTTGTTTAACTTCTTCAGGCGTTATATTTTGCATATTGATTGTTATTATTTTTTTATGCTGTCTGCAGGTTGTGTATCAATTACTGAGCTATCCGGCTGCGGAGCGCTCGCTGAAATCCACACGTCCATTATTTGACCTGGCTGTATTACGTTGAGCTGGCCTTCATCATTTCTTGCCTGCGGATTTTGCTTATAAATAAATGCCTTCAGTGTATCGGTAATTGGTCCGGTGGGAATAATGGCGGCCAGTGTAATACCTTGCGATTCCAACACTGTTTTGGCCTCGCCAAGCGTAATACCATACAGCTCGGGAACAGGAATTTCCTGTTGTTCAACTCCGCCTCCTATGACAAGACTAACGGCGGAGCCCCAACGAAGTTTTGTTCCGGGTAATATTTTTGAACCATTATAATTCTGTTCAAGAATGGTGCCCTTCATAAAATAAGGCCGGTAAGTAGTATCGCCTAATTTCAAATGATTCTTTGTAAGCCGTTCCAATGCAAATCGAAAACTTAGTCCTTCTATTTTTGGCATTTCAACCATTGGCAAAACCACAGGATTAACATTGAGATAAACGGTTCTGTTTACTTTTACTGTTGCTCCGGCATCAGGTAATTGCTTCTTTACCGTATTAAGTGGAAGCGTATCGTTATACGCCGAATCGGTAATCGTTACATCAAAACCCTGGTCTTCGAGGTACTTAACTGCTTCATCAGTGTTCTTACCCATTACAGAAGGAACTTTAAGATAACTGCCATGATTGGTGAACCAGCTAAGGGATTGGAGGAATAAAAATCCCAACAGGAAAATTAATAAAACCGCCGCCAGAAGATTTACCCAGAAAGGTTGTTTGGAGATAAATTTAAACACAATAAAAGGTATAGGTTAAAAGATTTTGGATATGCAATATAATGAGATTTAATTATGCAGGCATTCTTCGATTAATGCGGTATAAAATTCTTTCAGGGACCAACCAAGTATTTTTAACTGTTGCGGAACAATGCTTGCTTCACTTTGGCCGGGAACGGTATTTATTTCCAGCATATATAGCTTGTCTTCTTTTTCATTATAAATGAAATCGATTCGTATAATTCCCTTGCAATTAAATACCCGATATGCTTTCACTGCATTTTCCCTAACCAATTCAGCAATATGGTCATCAACAACTGCAGGCGTTACCTCATTACTTGCACCATGATATTTCGCCTCAAAGTCGAAAAAATCATTCTTTGAAATTATCTCTGTAATTGGTAATGCTATAATTTCTCCCTTTGCTTTAAATACCCCAATGGTCAATTCTCTTCCTTCAATAAATTCTTCAACCAATACCTGGTCGTCTTCATTAAAAGCTTTTTCAATAGCTTTTCCTAATTCTTCTGAAGGAGCATCCACTTTAGACATTCCTATGCTTGATCCGCCGTTATTGGGTTTTACAAATACCGGGAACTTTAAATTCTTTACCAGCTCATCAGGGCTCAAAAAATTTTTCTTAAATAACAATATCGAATTTGAAACATTAATGCCGCTCGCTCCGGCAATAGCCACGGTATATCTTTTATTGAAAGTAAGTGCTGAAGTTGCACAATCGCAAGAGGTGTAGGGAATGTGCAACATATCAAAATATCCCTGCAATTTTCCATCTTCGCCTGGTGTCCCGTGAATACCTATAAGAACCGCATCAAAAGTAATCGTTTCATCATCTATTAATATGGAGAAATCATTTTTGTTTACTAAAATTTTATCTCCATTTTTTAATTCATAAAACCATCCATCAAGAGTAATATCAATTTTATATAAGTCATATCTTTCTTTATCAATATTATTTTCAAAAGTTACAGCAGACTTATAAGATATTTCGGCTTCGCCGGAAAATCCACCAGTTACAAATGCAATTTTTGGTTTCATTTTATATTGTGATGTTTATTATATATTCTATTTTTAAAAAAATCAGTCAGTCAAAAGTCATCGGTCATTTAAAATACTATTGCTCATTGCCCGCTAAACCAATTCCTTCGTTGCCACTATCCATAACAAATTTCCACTTACCATCTTTTTGCTTTTTCCAAACGCTTACATAAGTGCCTCTTAACACAGTATCCTTCAATTCTAATTTGTATATGCCATAAGTATAGCCAAGATCGTCAGACGCCGGCTATTCCTGCACCGGCAGGACTCCAGGTAAGTGTATATGATGAATCGTTTACCTGGCTTAAAAAATCAATTGCGTTGGCACCAATTATAGGAGGATGGCCAGCTCTTAACAATATACCTTCATTGTCAATGTATTCAATAAAAGCTCTTCTCATACCTTCTTTTTTGCTGAGGTTAGAAAATGCTTCATCTGCCTTAATAATTTCCTCAGTTGATTTTACTTTCGGCAGGCTACTTTTTTGCTGACAAGAGGTTAATAACAAAAATAAGAAACCAATGGCAGGTGAAATAAATTGTAACTTTTTCAAAAGTTTCCGGCATTTGCATTTTAGAAAAAAGGCGAAAGTATTTTGCAACACCCTCGCCAAAACAGGAAATATCACCTGCCTTATAAGGCCAGTGGCCTTGAATATTTTATATGTGCAGTTTTTCTTTTTTTGCAAGAAGTACTTCAACCGTCTCCTGGTACATTTCGTCCGGAATACAGCAGTCAACGGGGCATACGGCCGCACACTGTGGTTCTTCGTGAAAGCCCTGGCACTCGGTGCATTTATTAGGAACGATGTAATAAATATCGTTTGAAATTGGTGGATTACGCTGGTCTGCATCCATTACGGAACCATCGAGTAACGTTACGTCACCTTTTACAGTTGTTCCATCTGCCAGGGCCCATTCCACGCCCCCTTCATATATCGCATTGTTCGGACATTCGGGTTCACATGCCCCGCAGTTAATACATTCTTCAGTGATTTTAATTGCCATTTTTTTTTATTTAATCATTCACAACATACAAACCAATTATATACGAGTTTTGCATGCTTTAATTTTTCTTACAAATATAATAGATATACCAGATAATCTTTTATCAAAATGAATTTAGTTGAAAGAATTAATTTACTCGAAAAGTTAGGATATTACCTTCTTGATAACAGTGCAGAATTAAATGCTATTAAGCAAAAGGCATACGAGAAAAACAAGTGGTTCACTGAAGAATTTGTGAGCCTGTCGCTACAAAATATTTCAGATGAATTTCTTAACCGATCCAAATTAGAAAAGTGGATAAATCACTACCATCTCGACGATAATATCGAATCTCAAAATGTTGGGATTGTAATGGCAGGTAATATTCCGTTAGTGGGCTTTCATGATTTTTTATGTGTATTTATTTCAGGGCATCGGCAAAGTATTAAACTTTCGGAGAAAGACAACGTACTGATAAAGTATGTAATTGAAAAACTCGTTGAATGGGATAAGAGAGTTGCCGGTATGGTAAAGGTTAGCGATCTTCTTAAAAATTGTGATGCATATATTGCAACCGGAAGTAATAATTCTTCAAGATATTTTAAATATTATTTCGGAAAATATCCATCCATTATACGAGGCAATAAAACTTCAGTTGCCTTATTATCGGGAAATGAATCTGCAACTGAATTAAGTTTACTTGCGGACGATGTTCATAGATACTTCGGATTAGGATGCAGAAACGTTACCAAATTATATGTTCCCGAAGGGTACGATTTTGTTCCTGTCTTAAATGCCTTCAGGAAATATAATTATTTTGAAGACCATACCAAATACAAAAACAATTACGACTATAATCTTGCCCTTATTATCATGAATAATAAAAAATACATGACCAACGAAAGCATTATCCTATTGGAAGATGACAATATTTTCTCACCCGTAAGCCAGCTTCACTATACTTTTTACAGGGACAAAAACGTTATACCCGATGATTTAATTAATAATGAAAACTTACAATGTATAGTTGGGAACGAATTTACCCCCTTTGGTAAATCACAAAAACCACAGTTATTTGATTATGCAGATGGAATAGACATAATGGAATTTTTATTGGCTCTTTAAGATGCTGCAATAATTACAGCTACCAAAAAGGCTGACATTTAAAACTTGTCAATATTACTTATTTAAAATGCTTAAATTTATATCTACGAAACCCTTACTAATTGTTTGTTAAAGCTAAATAAGCGGTACAATAAGATTTAAACACTTGTTCTAATTTTAAGTTCTTTAAGAAATATTTGAGGCATAGGATTTGAGGATTTTATTTTTAAACGACGAATTTATACAATTAAAAATTTCCATAAATGAAAACGAAGAACATTTTACTTACTGTGCTCATAAGTGCACTAACCACCATGTCTGTTATTTTTGGCTACAACAAGTACCAGCATAATAACAACAATCCAAATTTCCAGGCAGTTAATATCCCATCCAATTATAAATATGCAGGTTTTTTTGATGATAAAGGAAACCCTTCACAAGGTCCGGCAGATTTTACTGAAGCTGCAAGTGCCGCAATTCCTACAGTTGTTCATATAAAGACAACAACAAATCCGAGGCAAGTGAGCAATAATCTTCCCAATCAAAAAAATCCATTTTCGGACTTGTTTGGAAACGATGATTTATTTAACCAATTTTTTGGAAACGGACGGCAACAACGCATATACCCTGAACAAGGTTCCGGCTCAGGCGTGATTATTAGCGACGACGGATACATCGTTACCAACAATCACGTTGTCGCAGGTGCTGATGAAGTAACAGTTACATTAAGTGACAGAAAGACTTATACGGCGAAAGTTATCGGGTCCGATCCGTCTTACGATCTTGCCGTTGTAAAAATTAATGCCAATAACCTTCCCTTTATGCTGTATGGCAGCTCCGCTGATGTGAAAATAGGGCAATGGGTGCTGGCTCTTGGTTACCCATTAAATCTTGATGCTACAGTTACCGCCGGCATTATAAGTGCAAAATCAAGGCACTTAGGATTGAACCACGATAGAAACGGAGGCCAGTCTATGGCAGTGGAATCATTTCTTCAAACCGATGCAGCAGTAAACCCGGGTAATAGCGGAGGTGCATTAATAAATACCAACGGGCAATTAATTGGAATTAATTCCGCCATTGCTTCCCCCACCGGGTATTACAATGGATACTCTTATGCAATACCTGTTGACATCGTTAAAAAAGTAGTGAACGACCTCGTGAAATATGGCAGTGTGCAGAGGGGATTCTTAGGAGCTATGTATATTGATGCAGGTATGCTTTCTGACCAGGACAAAAAAAAGGAAAACATTCCATCAAACGTTGACGGGATTTATATTACCGATCTTACTAAAGATGGAGCTGCAATACAGGCAGGAATTCAAAAGGGTGATGTGATAAAAAAGATTAACGACTATTCAATAAACTCAGGCTCGGAACTACAAGAACAACTTAGTAAGTACAAGCCGGGAGACAAAGTGAACGTAACGATCAACAGAAATGGAACCGACCACACTTACGATGTGACTTTAAAAAACAATGCAGGGAATTATGCAATTGTAAAGCCCGCCGGAATGATCGATAAGTTAGGAGCAGAACTTCAAACGCTTGATCCCAAAAAGGCAAAAGATTACGGAATTGATGGAGGTGTGGTGGTAAGAAAGATTAATGAAGGTGCTATTAATGATCAGACGAGGATGAGGGATGGCTTTATTATTACAAAGGCAAATGGAAAAGATGTTAAGTCAGTGGACGATTTAAAAAATATAATCGGAACTGATAAACAGGTGACCATTACCGGAATTTATCCTGGTTATAGCGAGCCCTTCGAATATCCTTTGGTGTTAGATGACTCTGCCGAATAAAATTTAAATTGAAATAAAATGGAAACCCCGGAACAGATGCCGGGGTTTCACTTTTTAAACCGTTTCCGAAAGCATCGGTAATTTTTCAAAAACGAGATAATCCCAGGGTTTTAAAAATACATGATCGTCAACATCGAAATTAATATCTCTTCCACCAAAGACATTCCTGAAAAGACCATGCATACCATTAACCTGGAAGTTAATTTCACCACCGGAGAAATTTAGAACTACCAGCACCTCATCATCACCGTTAGTTCTTGCATAAGAAAATACCCGGTGATCATCAGGATGAGAAACGATCTTTGTTAAAACATTTAAATCGCCAGGCCTGAGGCTCTTGTTGGAAGCATGCAACGTTACCAATGTTTTGTAAAAGTTGTGTAATTCAAATTTGCTATTCCATTCTATCGGGTCTTTTTCGAAAAATTTCAATCGCTTTTTGTTTGGCATTTCCTGCCCGCTATAAATCATTGGAATGCCATTCCAAGTGCATGAGAAAACTGCCAGGAGCATTGCTGCGTCTCCATACTTTTCAAACTCTGTACCGTTCCAGCTATTTTCATCATGGTTACTGGTAAAATAGGTCCTGAAAGCATCATAAGGAAATTCAGTTACCGTTTTATATAACACCGTAATGAGGGCATGCAGGTTCATTCTTCCCTGGTAAAATTCCTGGGAAGCATGCATCCATCTCCATGTATAGGTAGCATCAAAGACTTTGTGATACATAGGCTCTTCGCATTCGGCCAGCCAAAATAATTCCTCTTTACACTTTGACAATTTCTTTTTCGCCTGCACCCAAAAGTTAAGAGAAACCAGGTGCGCCATGTCGCATCGATAACCATCAATATCACATTCAGTAATCCAGAATTTCATTTCTTCAATCATCTTGTCGTGAAGTTGCAGATTATCATAATTTAACTCGGCAACATCACTCCATCCATGCGGATGATTTAGTTCGTTGTTAACATCATAGCGATAGAATTCCGGAAATATTTTTGTCCAGGGATGATCATTTCCTGTGTGATTAGCAACCCAGTCAATTATAACTTTAAAACCAAGGGCATGGGCTTCGTTAACGAGGTTCTTAAAATCACCCATCGTGCCAAATTCGGGATTGGTAGCTATATAATTTTTTACGGCGTAATAACTTCCAAGAGTTCCCAATCTGCCCAGGTCACTAATAGGCATTATGGGCATAAACCACAATATCTTAATGCCCATATCTTTGAGGCGGGGCAAATGTTTTGCAAACGCATCAAAAGTTCCTTCCAGAGTGTATTGCCTGAGGTTTACTTCATAGATATTGGCAGAGTAGCTCCAATCAGGATGTTCAAATGGTTTTTGATTGTTCGGCATAAATTATAATTCATTAAAAAATAAAATTAATCAATTAATATTTTATTAGCTTGTACGATGCGTTGCCGTTTGTAACTTTGACCCACACAAGCTCATGAAAAAATTCAACGTACCATTAGTTTACCGCAGCCCTTTAATAAGTGCCATTAAAAATAAACGGAAGCAAAACGATAAGTATAAAAAAGATTTTACACCAAGCCTTCTGAATTTTGGCCAGGTTCAAATTTACCTTGCACGTCATTTTGGGTTTTGTTATGGCGTGGAAAATGCCATTGAAATTTCATTTAAAACGATAGAAGAAAATCCCGGCAAAAAAATTTATTTGCTAAGTGAAATGATTCACAATCCATTGGTTAATGAAGACCTTAAAAACAGAGACGTGCAATTCTTAATGGATACAAAGGGCAATATGCTCGTGCCTTTCAGTGATCTTTCTCCCGGCGATATTGTTATTGTTCCTGCATTTGGAACAACGCTTCAAATTGAAAAAGAGCTAAAACAAATTGGTATCGAAATTGAAAAATATAATACCACTTGTCCCTTTGTTGAAAAAGTTTGGAACCGTGCAGAAGCGATTGCAAAAAATAAATATTCGATTGTAGTGCATGGAAAACCGCGGCACGAGGAAACCAGGGCTACATTTAGCCATAGCGCAGCCAATACGCCTACCGTCGTTGTTACCGATATGAAGGAAACCATTGAACTTGCAAAATTTATCAATGGCGAAAAACCATATAAAGATTTTTATAAAGAATTTGAAGGGAAGTTTTCTAAAGGATTTAATATTGAAAAAGATTTACAAAGAATTGGCGTGGTAAATCAAACAACAATGTTGGCAAGCGATACACAGGCAATTGCCGATTACCTGAAAAACATTATGATAAAAAAATATGATCTTACCGAGGAGAGTATTGGTGAAAGATTCGCGGACACTCGTGATACGCTTTGTTATGCAACTTACGAAAATCAGAGCGCTGTGTATGGACTATTAGAGACGGATGCAGATCTTGCTATCGTAGTTGGCGGTTATAACAGTTCTAATACTTCTCACCTTGTTGAGTTATGTGAAGAAAAATTTCCAACTTACTTTATCCGTTCGGAAGACGACATTATTTCATCAAAAGAAATATCTCATTTTAATCTTCACAAAAATGAAGCAGTTACCACTATATCGTTCTTGCCGGAAAAAAAGCCAGTAAAAATATTATTGACCAGTGGGGCAAGTTGCCCCGATGCAGTTGTAGAATCAGTAATCACGAAGCTGGTTTCATTTTACAAAGCATCGAGACCGTTAACTGAAGTGATGGATGAATATCGATGATTGTTCTGGTAGTTTTAAATATTCCTTTCTCAGGATCTCTTCTCAAGTTCCGGAACTCTTTTATTTTTTTTTAATAATTTCAAAGCAAAATCAAGCTGTTCTTTTTCGCTAAGGTTTGTATTATCAAGTTCAACCGCATCTGCTGCTTTGCGCAGCGGGCTTACTTCGCGGTGAGAATCAATATAATCCCGCATTTCAATATTTGCTTTTATTTCGTCCAGCGTTATATTGGGATTTTTGTCAAACATTTCCCTAAACCTGCGCTCCACTCTAATGGCTTCGTCGGCAACCATAAATATTTTAAGTTCAGCATCAGGGAAAACTGTGGTGCCAATATCTCTTCCGTCCATTACTATTCCTTTATGTTTGCCAATTTTCTGTTGTACATCTACCGCAAATGTCCGTACATCTTTTATTGCAGCTACGTCACTTACTTTTTCTGCAATAATCAAATCACGAATGATATATTCCACATTTTCGCCGTTCAAATAAATTTCTGATTGATTAGAATATTCATTTACTCTAAATTCGAGCGTTATATTTTTAAGGGCTTCTTTAATTTTACCCTCGTCTGTCAGGTCAATATTATTTCTCAAAAAGTAAAGTGTTATTGCCCTATACATTGCACCACTATCGATGTAGAGATAACCCAGTTTTTTTGCGAGTTGTTTAGCCAATGTGCTTTTCCCGCAGGATGACCAACCATCTATCGTAATAATGATTTTATCCGTCATCCTGCAAAAATGAGACAAATAAAAAGAAGCGCAAAATCTTAACGGATAAATCAAAAAAAATACCATCCGCCTGTTGGCGGATGGTATTAAAATTTTTAATTAATTAGAAAATATTTCCGGGGAAACACTACGCCTTCGAAGGCGCCTCTTTTATAACTCCTCCTTTAATTTCAAAAGTGATTTTGGAATTTTCCTTATCAAGGTCGGCTATAAGAACATCGCCGGTTTTTATATGCATGTTCAAAATTTCTTCCGCCAGCGGATCTTCCAAATATTTTTGAATTGCCCGGTGCAAAGGCCTTGCGCCGAATTGCGAATCATACCCTTTTTCAGAAATAAATTTCTTGGCGTCTTCTGACAGCTCAAGCGTCAAACCAAGATTAAATAAACGCTTCGTTACACCCTTCATTAAAATATCGATAATTGAGAATATATTTTCTTCGGTGAGTTGGTTGAATATTACAACATCATCAATCCTGTTCAAAAACTCAGGGCTAAAAGTACGCTTCAATGCTTTTTCTATAACTGCTTTGTTATTTTCTTCGGTGTTCTGCGCTCTTGCAGCCGTAGTAAAGCCTACTCCATCACCAAAATCTTTCAATTGCCTTGCACCAATATTTGATGTCATGATGATCATCGTATTCTTAAAATCTATCTTTCTTCCGAGGCCATCTGTCAATAGGCCATCGTCTAAAACCTGCAACAAAATATTATAAATATCGGGATGCGCTTTTTCTATCTCATCCAAAAGAATTACAGAATACGGTTTGCGTCTAACCTTTTCAGTTAGCTGGCCACCTTCTTCGTAACCCACATAACCCGGAGGCGCTCCAATTAATCTGGAAACTGTAAATTTTTCCATGTACTCACTCATGTCGATACGAATGAGTGCATCATCACTATCAAACATATATTTAGCCAAAGCTCTGGCAAGTTCAGTTTTACCAACACCCGTCGGGCCAAGAAAAATAAAGGTACCTATTGGCTTTTTAGGATCTTTCAGTCCTACCCTGTTCCGTTGAATTGCTTTTACTACTTTTTGAATTGCTTCGTCCTGACCAACCACAGCTTCTGTAAGATCTGTACCCATCCTGCGCAGTTTTTCTGTTTCAGCCTGCACCATTCTTTTTACGGGAATGCCCGTCATCATACTAACAACTTCCGCAATTGCTTCTTCGTCTATGGGATACCGTTTGTGTTTGCTTTCTTCTTCCCAATCAGACTTTGCTTTCTCAAGTTCTTCCTGTAATCTCTTCTCTGTATCGCGTAATGACGCGGCTTCCTCAAAGCGCTGACTTTTTACCACTTTATTCTTCTCGTGCTTTATGTCGTCTATCTTTTTCTCCAATGCAATTACTTCTTCCGGCACGTTTATATTTTTAAGGTGAACACGTGCACCCACTTCATCAAGCACATCAATTGCTTTGTCCGGGAGTAAACGATCTGTCATATACCTGTCGCTCAATTTCACGCACGCATCAATGGCATCATCACTATAGGTTACATTATGATAATCTTCGTACTTGCTTTTAATATTTGTAAGAATTTCGATAGTTTCTGCAACACTCGGCTGCTCCACCATTACTTTTTGAAAACGACGATCCAATGCGCCATCTTTTTCAATGTACATACGATACTCATCTAATGTGCTGGCGCCTATGCATTGCAGTTCGCCCCTCGCAAGAGCCGGTTTAAATATGTTCGAGGCATCCAGGGAACCACTTGCTCCTCCCGCTCCAACGATAGTATGTATTTCATCGATAAATAAAATCACATCACGATTCTTTTCCAGTTCGTTCATGATAGCTTTCATTCTTTCTTCAAACTGCCCGCGATATTTTGTTCCCGCAACCAACGCCGCCAAATCAAGAGAAACTACTCTTTTATCAAAAAGAACACGACTAACTTTTCTTTGTATAATCCTCAACGCAAGCCCCTCAACGATGGCTGTTTTACCAACGCCGGGTTCTCCAATTAATATGGGATTATTCTTTTTCCGGCGACTTAGAATTTGTGAAACTCTTTCAATTTCAATTTCGCGGCCAACGATAGGATCCAATGTACCCATTTCGGCAAGACGGGTTATATCCCTTCCAAAATTATCAAGAACCGGAGTTTTGGATTTGGCCTGTGCTGCAGCTCCTTTTGATGAACGCTGTTGTGAATATGACTTTCTTTCTTCATCAAATTCTTCACCTTCATCGTCCTGAAATTCAGCTTTGGGATCTGTTTTTACATAACCCAATTCATTTTTAAACATGTCATAATCTACATCAAACTGGTTAAGAATTTGCGTAGCGATATTTTCTTTATTTTTCAATATAGAAAGCATGAGATGCTCGCTTTCCACAAGCGGGCTCTTGTTAGCTTTGGCTTCTAATACTGTAATCCTTATAACTTTTTCTGCCTGTTTTGTTAACGGCAGAGAATTAATGTTGGCGATATTTTTACCGGTTTTGTCTTTAACCGCCAGTTCTATTTCCTTACGAAGTTCATAGAGATCGACATTAAGCGATTTTAATATTTTTATAGCGGTATTTTCGCCGTCTCTTATAAGGCCTAACACAAGGTGTTCAGTGCCTATAAAATCGTTGCCGAGGCGCAATGCCTCTTCCCTGCTATAAGAAATAATTTCTTTTACCTGGGCTGAAAAATTGTTGTCCATTTAAAACAATTTAATACTTTACAATAATAACGAATAAAATTTACTAACAGTTCTCAAAAACAATCCACAGCGTGTTGAAAACAATACAATAAATGGTTAAAAAAAGAAAGGAATATTTTTAAAACAATTGAAGCTGATTCACAAACCCGAAGAAAGTAAAATAACTAAAATTAAAAAGTCAGCCAGCAACTACACAACTATCTTATTGTTTATCTTATTACGCTTTTCCAACTAAAAAATTGCATTCAAACATTATACAATTTATTTATTCAACACTTTTTCTTTTTAATAACTTTGAATGTCTGCATCACAAATTTACTATTAAACTCATTCAAAATCATTAGAATTCAAAAACTGATCAAGCATGAAAGTCAAAATTGATACCAAAGAAAAATTTCACGTCATAACTATAGAAGAACCTGATTTGCCTGCTAATATGACAGAAAAATTTAATGAAACGCTTCTTCCATTTCTAAATAAATCTACTAAAAATATTATAATAAATTTTCGCAACGTTGATAAAATTGACGAATCGGTTGCAAATGTTCTTGTTACTATTCAACAAACATTTTATGACGCAAATAGTTCTATGGTTATTTGCAATATTAAGCCTGAAGTTGAATCTTACCTTGATGATAAGGAGTTACTAGAACTAATGAATGTGACCCCAACAGAAAGTGAAGCCTGGGATATTGTGCAAATGGAGGAAATAGAAAGAGAATTTAATTGAACGAATGTTTAGGTACCGGTGATCAAATGCTAAAATTAAAAACGTAACCTTGTTTTCTGTAACCATTTTAGGATGCAATTCTGCCGTACCGGCACATAACCGGCACCCAACCGCACAAGTATTGCAGACTCCCGATCACACTTTTTTGATTGATTGTGGTGAAGGCACTCAAATGCAAATGAATTTGTATAAGATCCGGAGAAGCAAAATTTCCCGAATATTTATTTCTCACCTGCACGGCGATCATTATTTCGGGCTCATTGGTCTGCTCACAAGCCTCGGACTTAACCAACGTACAGCTGAACTTCACATTTATTCGCCAGCCCCATTGAAAGAAATTATCAACTTACAAATAAACGTTTGCAAAGCAAATCTTCCCTACACCGTAATATATCACGATTCAGAAATTGAGCAAACTATTTACGAAGACAAAACAATTGCAGTGGAGAGCTTTAAAGTAAATCATCGCGTTGAATGTTGGGGATTCTTATTCAGGGAGAAAAAGAATACAAGAAAAATTGATCCGAAAAAGATAAAAAAATACAATGTGCCCACTTCATTTTATGAAAGCCTTCACGAGGGAAAAGATTTCATTACAAAAGATAATAAAGTGATAAAAAATGAAATTCTTACATACGCCTGTGAGACCGCCGAGGTCCTATGCATACTCTGCCGATACCAGTTATTTCGAACCAATAATTGAAAAAGTAAAAGGCGTCGATTTGCTTTATCATGAGGCAACTTACCTGAATGTACTCGAAGAAAAAGCGATAAGCAGGTTTCATTCAACAGCCACGGCAGGCCGCAATGATTGCAAAAAAAGCAGGGGTAAAGAAATTGTTACTCGGACATTTTTCATCGATGTATGAAACACTTGATGATTTTAAAACAGAGGCATGCGAAGTTTTTGAAAATACTGAAATTGCTGAAGAAGGAGCCTGCTATATCATTTAGATTTTAATTGTCTTCTCCCATTATGGCCCAGCTATAAAATGCCGGAAAATATTTGCGCCACGCAGTTTCATTATGCTTTGCATCATCATCGATAACTTCTTTTAATGATGAAGATGATGCGGATTTTATTTCTTCTTCAATTCTCTTCATATCCGGAATCATGGACTCGCCTTCCTTTCCTCCTGCGTAAAAAAATAATTTTCCATGTACATACTTTGCCTTGGATTTAACCGTCGCTATCAATACCGGATGCTGTCCAGAATGCAGGCGAAAAAATACCTGCTCTACCGTAAACAGATGGATATTTTAAAACTGCATATAATGAAATAAGCCCTCCCATCGAACTTCCGGCTATATAAGTATTTTTCTTATCGGCTAACGTTTGATAGTTCTTATCAATGAATGGCTTTAAAGTCTTACTAAAAAATCAACATACTTATCTCCTTCTCCCTTACCAAACTGCTGAAAAGAATACGGGTTATATTCGTTTATTCTTTTATCAAGACCATTATCTATTCCTACAACAATAACTTCTTTTTTATTTAAAGTAGAAATTGAATCGAGATATTCGTCTATGCCCCACTCGCCCGAATAAGAGGATGGCATTATCGAAGTGATTTTGTCCATCATGCATATATAAGACAGGATAATGCTTTTTTGAGACTCATAATTCGGCGGAAGATAAATCCAAATTCTTCTATAACGTTTCAATTGAGGAATTAAAAAAGCCGTATCAATTATTTTTACATTTGAGGAGGCGCTATGTTTTATTGAAGGTATCATCGAGGTAAAATCATCACTCCAGCCTTCTATGTCAATATTAACTACCGAATCTGAAGACACATGTAAGGAGCGATTAGCGAATTCCCTTTCCATTTGTTGAAGTTTCAACTTTGCACCAGGACTTCCTCGTGTAAATTTATATTCATAATCTCCGCCAGGCAATGAAACAGAACTTCTGCGGTCCCGGTATTATCCTCTGCAAATTCAAATTTTTTATCCGCAGGATCCCAACTATTAAAACTTCCTGCAATAAACAAATGGTCAATAGTATGCCGTCGGGACGACTCCTTTACAACATAAGAAATTTTATATTGAGCGTATGAAAAAAAGTTTGCGAATGGCAAAAAGAAAACTACAATAAGCTTTACAATGGATTTCACTAAGTGAAATAATTATAAAAATTTAGATATAAATTCTTTCACTTTCTCATGCAATGACGAACTTAGGGGAACCAGAGGAAGTCTTAAAACATTTTCTATCATTCCCATTTCTGAAAGAAAACATTTTACTCCCGCAGGATTGTTTTCGGCAAACAACAGGTCAATGCTGTCAAGAAGTTTATACTGTAACTTACCCGCTTCGGTAAAATTAAGAGATAAAGACAATCGTATCAATTCAGAAAAATCCTTAGGGAAACAATTGGCAGCAACGCTTATTACCCCATCCATTCCACAGGCAATTAATGGAAGTGCCAGATGATCATCACCACTAACTACTAAAAAATCTTCGGGCTTGTCTTTTAAAATGTGCATGCATTGAACCATGTTGCCACTCGCTTCTTTTATTCCAGCAATGTTTTTGCATTCATGCGCAAGCCTTAGCGTTGTTTCTGCAGTAATATTGCTGCCCGTCCTTCCCGGTACATTATAAAGTATTACAGGTTTTGGGCACGCTTCAGAAAATTTTTTATAATGTTGAAAAATCCCTTCCTGTGAAGGCTTATTATAATTGGGGCTCGAACTTAATACAGCACTGGCTCTGTCCAGTGAAAATAATTCCAGGCATGTTAATAGCTCTGCAGTGTTATTTCCGCCAATACCAACTACAACGGGTACACGCTGATTAACTCTGTCGAAGGTACAATCTAATATATCAATCATTTCCGCCTTACTGAGCGTTGGGGTTTCACCTGTGGTTCCCAAACTTACAAGGTATTCAACTCCGTTAGCAATAAGATTTTCAATAAGTTTCTCCAGGGCATCAAAATCTACTTCAAAATTTCTTTTGAAAGGTGTTATTAATGCAGCCCCTGTTCCCGAATGTGTATTTTTAAAAGACATAAATAATTAGAAATTTATTTTGGAAAACCTTGATAATGTTTGCAATTGGTGGTTAAACCATTGCAGGATTTTGGGTTAAAGATATCTTATGGATTGCAAATATTATTCTTCGGACCAAAATCCCATTTTGCGGAATTTTTCGATTCGTAGCTTTATCCTTTCTGCCGGCGGTATTTTTTTCAGATCGGCGAGAACGGGTTTTAAATAAGTTTTAAGATTGGAAGCAGCCTCGTCGTAATTCCAGTGGGCGCCTCCTACAGGTTCAGGAATTATTCCGTCTACCAATCCAAACTTAAGCATATCGTCGGAGGTTAATTTCAACTGCTCGGCCGCAATTTCCTTTTTATCCCAGTTGTGCCATAAAATACTACTGCAACTTTCGGGAGAAATTACTGAGTACCACGTATTTTCCAGCATAAGCACTTTATCACCCACACCAATACCTAAGGCGCCACCACTTGCGCCTTCGCCTACTATCACGCATATAACGGGAACGCTTAACCGCAACATTTCATATATATTCCTCGCAATCGCTTCCCCCTGTCCTCTTTCTTCAGCCTCAAGGCCGGGATAAGCACCAGGCGTATCAATTAAGGTAATGATGGGTTTGTCAAATTTTTCAGCAAGCTTCATTAACCTGAGTGCCTTACGATAACCTTCGGGGTTAGCCATTCCAAAGTTGCGCATTTGACGCATTTTGGTATTGGTTCCTTTTTGTTGGCCAATTACCATTATCGTTTCGCCCTCGAGTTGGGCAAAGCCTCCAACCATAGCTTTATCATCTTTCACATTCCGATCTCCGTGCAACTCTATAAAGTTGGTAAAAACTTTTAATATATATTCCAAAGTGTATGGCCGGTCCGGATGACGACTCAGCTGAACTTTCTGCCACGGCGTAAGATGTTCGGTAATTTCTTTTCTTTTTACCAAAACATTTTCCTCAAGGTTTGCAATTATTGAGTCATATTCAGCGCTGGAATTTTTTGAAGCAAGTTTTTTGTTTTCCTCAATGTGTTCGTAGAGCTCTTTTATAGGCTGTTCAAAATTCAAAAACTGTCGGTTTAAAGTTACTGACATAGCAAGTTTATCAATTAGAAAATAATCAGGTTCGTTTTTTTGAGGCGATAAAGTTACGTAGTGAAAATTAAAATGTAATTATTATTACAACGTTATCAAATGCACGATTAGTTGACGGGAAATTTTTATTGATTTCAACAGAATTGAATAAAAAAAAGATTAGATGATTGCTTGAGTTGAAATTTTATTATCTTGCGCTCCCGAATTACAAAATGGATCGGTAGTTCAGTTGGTTAGAATGCTGCCCTGTCACGGCAGAGGTCGCGGGTTCGAGTCCCGTCCGGTCCGCTAATCTACAAATTAAAACCTTATAAACCTTGTGTTTATGAGGTTTTTTTAATTTTAGGTACAGCCTGGGTACAACAATTTCAGAATTTCGTTTAAACACTGACTTTTGAAGTAATTCAGCCGGCAGGAATTAAGCTACTCAAGGGATAAGCTGCTCTTCTTCCGATTGATAGAACAAAGCTATTTGTGCGTATTATTGGAGCTAGCTACAATTGGGCTACAATTTTTTGATAAGCATAGAAAAATGATACCTACAGGAAATATTAAAGAGGGAAAGTCTTGTCTTTTATAAAATGTTTTAGCCCCCTAAATAGCTGGACTAAAATAATTGCACCTTCAGCCAGCAGGATCTATTTAACCTTGGAATTATTTATTCGAAGTTGCTGGCTCCAACGTGAGGTAACCTTAACCATGACTTCAAAGACTAAGCTTATAATTTTTTAATTACATTTGACAATACTTGACAAGTCAAAACACCAGACATTGAGTTACTTAGGCCAGAAAATAAGAGAAACAAGAGAAAAGCAAAAATTGCTACTAAGGCAGGTGGCTGCTCACATTGAAGTAGACACAGCCTTAATGAGCAAAGCCGAACGCGGCGAAAGGAATTTGAGCCGGGAACAAGTATTGAAACTAGCAAAATTCTTGAACTCATCTGTAGAAGACTTTATCTCACTATGGTTATGTGACAAAGTCATTGAAGCGGTTGGTGACGATCCTTTGGCAACTCAAGGAATAAAAAAAGCTTTAACAAAATTCAAGAATTAAATTAGATGCTAATCATTCATAAATTAGACGATTTTCTTTACACGATATTTCCCTCAGCAAAAAAAGGTGATCAAGAGTCAGTGCTTAACGCAATTAAAAACTATTACACCTACGGGCCCTATACACCTAATGTGACCATCGAGAATGACTGGGTAAAAATTGAAATTGACACACCCTCAATTATTGCTCAGGATTCAGATTACAAAAGAGTTATTGGCTTATGTGAAAAAGGAAAGTATTCGGAAGCAAAACCCATATTGAACAAGCTTATTGATAAGAATCCCACTATTTCGGAATACCACCGGATAATGGGACAAATTCTTTCCGATGAAGGTGACCAGGAAGAAGCAATAAACTGTTTAATTGACGCATTACGTTGGGACTCTAAAAATGGCTGGGCATTACTTATGATGGGAAACATTTTTGCAAAATTCCAAAACGATGTTCCCACTGCAATGAAGTATTATGACCAGGCACTAATAGCAAATCCAAAAGATAATATCGCTGTTAATAACATTGGGGCAAACCTGATGCAACAAGGCAAGTTGGAAGAAGCCAAAAAATATTTTTGGGAAGCAATTAAAATCAATAACCAGTATCCAAACACACACTTTGCTTTAGGAATGATTGCAGAAATGGAAGATGATCTGCAGTCCGCTTTTTTCAGCACCATTCAAGCAATAAAACTCAATAAAAGCAAAGATGTACTCTATCAAAATTCAGTCAGGCAAGCATTTTCTATTGCAAAGAAAATTATTGAAGTTGGTGAAGGAAAAAAAATATATACTGAATTCAAGCACAAACTGGAATTTGAAGGAGGAAAAGAAATAGACATTATCGAAGACGCAGAAATCCCGACGGCAGCTAAAATTGAGTTTGCTGAAAATTATGATCGACCTAGACATATTGTTAGATATAAACCAAATTATCCAGCGGTAGAGCATTTAATAATGCACGAACTTGTTCATTTAGAGTTTGTAATTGATGCAAGGAAAGAAGAATTAAACCAGCTTTTTGTATCTACCCAGGAG
This sequence comes from uncultured Chitinophagaceae bacterium, assembly GCA_963792025.1. Lineage (GTDB taxonomy): Bacteria > Bacteroidota > Bacteroidia > Chitinophagales > Chitinophagaceae > Ginsengibacter. Next base: position 461,032 of record CAWBUS010000005.1, read on the forward strand.
CAGAAATCTAAATTTATCCATGGCCTTGAACCAACAATCAAAAGGCTAAGCAAAAAAGGCTTTTCTGAGAAATCAATCGCTAATTATTGTTCCGGGCTTTTTGATGGTATTAACAGGCAAATCTTCAATACCCCTGTCGATTTGTTCATCGAAAACGAAATCTTCAATGAATATTCTGAATTAAGACCTTACCAATTTCTTTCGCTATATGCCTTAATTCAGGAGGGTTTAAAAGCAGTAACAGATAAAAAAATAATTGAGTTATCTCCCATTGATATTCTTTCCAAAAGCAAAATATTTAATCTTGTTAATGCTATTCAATTCAAAGAGTTATTTGGTTTGAGTAATGGCAACTTCTTTTTTACCGACTGATAACAAAACCTTTTCGCTTTTTTTTATCCCGCTTAACGCAGAGATCATGGATTGGTTAAAATCGACATTCGTGGTGCCATTTTCAGGAAATTCGCCATCATGGCCACCGGGCAAAATATCAACCCGGGCATAAACGCCGGCACAATGCGAAAATCCTTCAAACCGTATTCTTTCATTTCCTGCCGTGACAATTGGATCTTTCAATTTCGCAAGCTCAAAAGGAGAAAGATTAAAACTTGATTGAACAACATTGGATAAAGTGATCAGGCACCGGGCAACCATAAATGGATTTTCCAATTTTCCCCAAAAAAAACATGGTGCTTCCTTTTTTTCAATTTCACTGAATTTGGCGAGGAAAAGTTCTTCCTGGCTTTGACCTTTTAAAAAGGCGGAAGGATTTGTATAATGGTATGTGATTGTGTCTGACATATAATTAACGCCAATGTCTAAAATTAGGGGATAATGGTAGAAATATTTCAAGTATTTCATAAGCTTATATTTGAAATATTAATTTTATCAAGAAAAGGTTCAAGCTTGGTTGTAGTAGAAAATGATATAAGTTTAGTAATTGCGTTTATGCTGTCGTTATATTGAACCTCAACGTAAAAGTTATTAAGCTGGTATAGGGAACAACAGTTGTTTTTATCGAATCGCTCAGATCGGTGAGAGATTATTATAATGAATACCCAAGAAATATTAACGGTAAAGGTTACACGCCTATAATGCTAAAATGGAACAATACAAAACCTATTCTTTACAGAAATGCCATTTCCTGGTAACAGGATGGCGGATCACTTTTGCATTCTTTAATAAAGACAATTTATCTTCCTTATACAGCTTGCGAAGAAGATTTTTGATAGGCAAACCATCCCTTTCATTTTTGTAAAAGATCCCTTTTTGTATAAAGATGGGCATCATATCCCTGGCATTTATCTCGCGTGCGGAAGGATTGGCTTCGAAATATTCCTTTATTACCTGGTCAATGCGACCAATCTTATTAATTTGTTTGTCAGAATAGACTTCTGTCATATCTTTAATCTCGTATATATTGAACTTAATTTGCGATTAGCCTTAACCGTTATTACGTAACACGGCTACTGCATTCAGCCAATCATCCCGGTTCTATTAGCCAATTTACTAAACATTCATATTATCACCAATGTTATACTGAGTGGCTACTAATTTAATTGCCTGGAACAAAGGTTTAACTGTAATACCTTTGTACCGGAAATAAATATAAGCCTGTATGGCGAGGATATTAGTAATTGACGATGATAAAGCCGCGCTCGAGGTGGTAGAAACTATTCTGGTAAAGGAAGGGTATGATGTTGAAATAATTTCTGACTGGAGGGTTCTATTCGCAAAAATTAAAGAGTATAAACCGGACCTCGCTATCCCCGACATTTTTTATTTCAGGAGCAGATGGCAGGGTTATTTGTAAAGAATTGAAAAAATCTAAAACCACACTAAAAATTCCGGTCATACTTTTCTCTGCCTCCAATAGATTAGAATCTTACACAAAGGATAGTAATGCCCAGGGATATCTAAAAAAGCCCTTTGAGATTGTTGAACTGGTGAATATCGTTAAAGAGAATTTATTATAACCAAGTATTAATTTTATAGTTGTTGCACAACAACCGTATTTATTACGATCTGAATCTTGCCTAAAGGGATCTAAAGTTCGACACGGAAAGTAAGGTTTTTCAAGAAAATTCAAGTGATCTGATGATTGGTTATTATGATTGTAATCTGACCCTTTTTTTCTTCCAGTCACGTATATTTAACCAGGCACTTAGAATAGAGCATATAAGAAATATGATTAGTGTGAAATTCTCCACCATTTTCTCGTCAAAATTAATTCCGGATAATTTCAGAATAAGAAAATGAATATAAGAGCGGGACTGGTCCCTATATCCCAACTTTTCCCTCACCATCTAATGCCAGTCAGTACAAAAGCAATAACCCCATCCATACCAAACGCCTAATATGAACCAGGAGAATGCAGTAAGCGACATCGTAATCAAATGCACTTTTCTCGTCTTTGGAAAAATCCATCCCACAATAAAGGCCTGCTTGAATCAGCGCCGGATGCTATGGTAATTGTAGTTGAAGAAGGCATAATTGCTTTGGTGAATATTCAATTAGAAAAATTGTTTGGATACTCACGTCAGGAAAAGATTGGAATGCAAATTGGATTTCTTACGCCTGGTAGGTTTCAATCCAAACAGTCCGACTAAGTTGATTTCTTTCAAAATTAAAAAGCCTCGTAAAACTCAATGTTTACGGGGCTTTTTGATTTTTAGTATATTAATTCAGAAAAGCTATTGGAAAATTTTACTAAGTGCTTTAAAGACACCATCATTGTTATTATCATCAGTAACAAAATCTGAAACCAACTTAACTTCTTCAGGGGCATTTCCCATTGCTATTCCAATACCTGCATACTCGATCATGTCCTTATCATTAAAATTATCACCTATTGCAATTATCTCTTTCTTCTCAATATTAAAACGATTCATTAATAACCTTACAGCATTTAGTTTGGAAGCCTTTTTATTTATTACTTCCAAATAGTTGGGCTTAGAAGCAAACATATTTAATTCTTCTTTAAAATTTTGCCTAAGATCTTTATGTATTGAATTAATGACAAGTTCGTCTGCAATCATGAGCGCTTTATTGGGGCCCGTTTTCATATCAAGCCAGGATTTTAAAGTGTCTTTAAAAGGCTGAATAATTATTGGCACCGAAGTAATTTTTTGCTCATAATCAGTATGACAATCTTTCCATCGGGAAAAACATAAATCCTGTTGATAATAAATTATTGTAGGATTGAATTTTTGAACTTGCTTATGCAATAATTTAGCAACAGTAGAATTGATAACTGAATCAAAAATAATATTGCCACCAAATGTTATATATGCACCATTCAAACTTGCCAAGGGGCCATTGAGTAAACCTACCTTTGCTGCAATAGGCTCTATGCCCGAAAGAGGTCGGGCAGAAACTAATATAACCTGGATATTTTTTCGCTTCAGTTTTTGAATAATATCTTTCGTAGCCTCGCTGACAGAATGGTCTCTCCTTATAAGTGTACCATCTATATCTATGAATACCGCCTTGTACAATGGATTACTTAAGATTTAAGGTAAATTATTAGAAGATGAATTGGGCATTAGAAATATTAATTGACCGTTGTTTTTTGCCAATATTAGAATTTTCAGACCACCAACATAATTAATCCATTTCGCATCTCTGAATTCTCCATCCGATTTTGGCAGTTCTGTTATATTGGTAAACTTTTTAGATTTTTTATCATAATCGAAAATTGTTGGATTCATTGCATCATAACGACCTTCATAAGGTACAACACCATAAAAATTTCCTGCCGCAAAATAATTTAATCCTTTTCCAAAAGGTACATCAGTAAACGAAAAGATGGGAGCTAACTGCAATTTTTCGGGTAAATCTCTTCTTGTAAAAACGCCTTTACCATCATTGATAAAAACGGATGAACTTAAAGTTTCAGCTTTGAGTTCAATATAATCTTTCCATGAATCACCGAAAAGATATTGAACAGACCTGCCCGCAACTTCATTATAGGTCAGGTGCATTTGCTTTAAAACCGGCAATCCCAATTCTAGCTGGTCTTTACCGAGGAAAGGATATTCTTTTCCTCCTATCGTATAAGTTTCTATATCCTCGATTGATCCGTTGCCACCAAAATCTTTTACATATAATTTAAGCGGGGCATCTTTATCTGCAAACAACTTTGAATTATGTCCCCAGTTGCCAGCTAAGATATCCGGGTATCCATCACCGTTAACATCGGTTATGTAAATTGTTTGCCAAAGGCCAGACGAATTTGAAATATCGGATTCTTTAAAAATTCCATTATGATTAATAAAGATTTTTACGGGCATCCATTCACCTCCAACTATCAAATCTTTCCATCCATCATGATTAATATCCACGAAGGAGCCGGATGTTACCATTCCGGTAGCTTTCAGGGGAATAGTTGTTTCATCAGCCAGTTTAAAATGTCCTTTACCATCATTTAAAAGCAAATAAGATGCTTGGGCATACCCATAATTCTTTGCTTCAGCAAGACCGCCAACAAAAATATCATCATTACCGTCTCTATTTACATCTGCCACTGCCACGCACGATTTATTAGTTAATATAGAAGGCAACCCATTAGTTGATTCCTTAAAATGCCCTTTACCATCATTAATATACAAATGATCGGCAAGAGCAGGATTACCGTCCTCATATTCATTTCCCCCGCTCACCACGTATAAGTCAGGGTATCCGTCTCCGTTAGCATCTAAAAAAACAGCATCTACTTCCTCACAAAGAGAATTTTTTGCGAATACCATCGTGTCGGTCCTGACAAATTTTCCTTTTTTTGTTTGCACCAAAAGGCAGCCAGGCTGCCCTTTGGCTCCGCAAACAAAAAAATCATCCAGCCCATCCTTGTTCACGTCAGCCACAGCAATTTTTGGCCCTCTTGTGGATTCCATGTGAGGAATAAGGTATTGTGAATTAAAATCGTTAAAATTATCTTCCTCATGCTTCCACCTTACATTTATGTTACTGGAAATATCGGTAAACAAATCTTTTTTAGGAGGAAAGAATGTCGTATAGTTGAAGCCAGGTTGCCCTTCGGCTTGTTCGACGAGTAACTGTTTGTTGACAGTTACATTTCTTAATAACTGAAATCGCTGATCGGGCCAAACGATTAAAACGCTGTCGATTTTATTGGCGCTGTCCAACCCAAAATGTAGCCTTGGTTCTGAAGAAGACATGAAACCCCTGGTGAGCATCAATTCCTGGTATTGCATATGGTAGCCCCCAGATTTATTATTTGTAAAAAGCCAGACCTTTGTGCCAATACCTGAAGTGTTCATTCCTGTTCCCTTAAACGCAACAGTCAAGAAATTTTTCCGGGGTGCGTTGTTCTTTAGAATTAATGCGGGTGCGTTGAGGCAATTGATCACAATATCGATATTACCATCGTTATTTAAATCCGCATATGCGGCACCGTTATAATACCCCTTCATGTCTCCTGTGCCCCATATTTCGCTCATATCTTTGAAAGTTGAATTGCCGTCTCCTTTATAGAAAAAAGGATGTGAAGCTCCATCCGGCATTCTGTCAAGCAGCATTTTCTTTAATTCATCAGGAGTGCCATATTGAGCCGGATTCGTGATGCTTGAAAAGAATTTTATAAAGTCCAGGTCAAGCGGCCTTTTCACAATGCCGCTTGATATAAAAAGATCTTTTTTGCCATCATTATCAAAATCAGCAAAAAGAGGGCTCCAACTCCAGTCTGTTGCGGATATACCACTCATGAGACCTATGTCACTAAAACTAATTCCGTTCCCATTATTTTCCTGGAGGCAGTTTCTCGAATATTGATTTTGATAGCCGTTTTGTATAATTTTCTGATTGTACACATCGAGGTGCTCTCCGTTACCGTAAGTTTTTAAAGTCTTCTCATTGCCTGGTAACATGTCAACCGTGACTATGTCAGGTTGCCCGTCATTATTAAAATCAGCAATATCATTACCCATGCTGTACCTGCTATAATGCCTGAAATGACTTGCCCCGCTTTCAGTAAACGTTCCATTACCATTGTTTACATAATAATAATCATTCTCATGAAAATCATTCCCTACATAAATATCATCCCATCCGTCATTATTTAAATCGGCTACACTTACACCTAACCCATAGCCCAAGCTGCTTTGATATATGCCCGCCTGCGCTGAAACATCAGTGAATTTTTCTACTCCATTCACCAGGTCATTTCTATATAATCTGTCGCCAGCATTAGGATCAAATTTTCTTCTCGCACTTGTATCGAAAATGTTTTGATTGGGATGTTCTGATTGATTAAGTATAAAGCAATCCAAATCGCCGTCATGATCATAATCAAAGAATACCGCCTGGGTCGAAAATCCAGAAAAATTTAACCCGTATTTGGCTGCGCTTTCTGTAAAGGTTCCATTTCCGTTATTAATGAACAACTCATTATCTCCCTTTAAATTGTGGGAATTGGCAACAGCGCATACATAAATATCGAGTAGCCCATCCCCATTCACGTCAGCCATGGTGGCTCCCGTACACCAATCTGAAGAGCCTGCTACCCCTGCCTTATCTGTAATATCTTCAAATTTAAAATTGCCCTTATTTAAATAAAGCTTATTATGCCCTTTGCTGTTGGCGGTAAAATAGATATCCGGTAATCCGTCATTATTAATATCGCCAATTGCAACGCCACCTCCATTGTAGTAGTAGATATAATTAAGAATGCCAAGATTTGCATTCTCCTCTAAATTATTAGCAAAATCAATTTTTGTTTCTGAAGATGGAAGGCTTTCAAACATTGCAGAACTCTTTTTCTTTTGCCGACATGAAACAAAAAGCGACAATGAAGCCAACAGATAAAGCCAGCAAAAAAAATTTGTTTTCATAAAATTAAATAACACCGATGATCTAAATTACCAAATCGGTAATGGCAATTTCTTTTATCAGTTATTAAAAATTGGTATTCCTTCACGGGCCCGGTCAATCTACTTTATTTACCCCTATCCGTATTGCTAACAAAAGCAATTTTTTTACCATCTGGCGACCAGTCAGGTGTATTCATTGAACCCTGTCCGCCATAGACATAGGCGAGAACTTTTGGTACTCCTTTTCCATCTATCGGCAACAGTTTTATGTAAACATGTTTATATGGTGGATGTATTCCTGCAGGTGTCTCCTCCGGCAGGAAAGTTATATACACAAACCATTTACCATCAGGCGATATATGCGCAAACCAATTATTTAAACTATCATTTGTTATTTGTTCCTGTTCACTCCCATCCGGCTTCATGCGCCATATTTGCATCAGGCCAGAACGAACTGAATTGAAATAAATATATTTTCTGTCGGGTGTATATTCCGGGCCATCGTCCAATCCAACAGTATTGGTTAAACGCATTTCCTTACCGCCTGAAACGGGAACTCTATAAACGTCAAACTCACCATTGCGCTCACCGCAAAACACCAGGTCTTTCCCATCAGGGGACCATCCATGAAGATACGATGGACCCTTAGGAGTAACCTTTTTGGGAGTTCCTCCCCCTATCGGTACCGTATAAACGATTGATCCGCCTAAATCTTTTTCATAATTACTTAATCCAAGCATTTTCCCATCAAAAGAAATTACATGATCATTATTATTATGAATAACATCACCAGTGTTGATTTGTGTGGGCGTATTCGTTGCAAGATCATATTTATAAACGAGTCCTTTGTAGTCATTAAATATTAAACTCTTGCCGTCAGGTGTCCAGTTGGGCGCCTGAATGGAGTAAGGAACTTTATAAATCACATCACGCTTACCGGAAGCCACTTCCAGTATTTCAAGATTGCTTCCCAATGTCATTTGTGTTCGTTGATCCGCAACTCCATTAAAAGGTACGGTAATACCAACGTTGCTGAAAATTCCTGTTTCCACCACATCCGAATTATGAGATCCAACAAAAAGACCAACATACACTTCGTCGCCGAGGTCTACAGCGGTTAGCGTATCAGTTTGGAAAGTTTCCCCATAAATAGCAGCCCGCATAATATACATATTACCTTTTCTTTCCAATTGCAGTATGTTGGCGTGCGTTAACTTCATCCGGTGTTCAAAAGTTTGCGCACCCGCTGCAGGTCGCCACTGCAATGATGTTAGTCCATCACCATGTTCTACTGCATTTACGTGAGGTGAATTGCCATCAAGTGTTTTGCGAATCATCCAACCTACTTTACGATGATAATTTACCCACGTACCTAAAAATTCGGCTCTCGCATAAAGAATAAAATCGCCTTTCATTTTTTTATATACAAATTGAAATTCATCATGGTCGGCCCAAATATTATACCCCGCCCCCGATATTACATATTGGTCTGTTGCCGCGATGTATGTAGCAGAACCTGGCTTTACGTTAGTTCCAATATCCTGGTGGTTTTCAAAAATACCTACTGGCTGACCAAAACAAATTATGCCACATAGTAAATAGATTGAAGTAAGCATAATACCCTTGAAGAGACAATTGTATTTCATTTTTCGGGTTTTTATTTTAAAGACGGAAAGTTTCGTTTGTATCTATTTTACATTCTTTTTAATGGTATTTACGAGCCTGAATACTGACTCAGGATTATCTTCATAATCAAGCAGCTTCCTTTCAGGAGAGTATAAAAACATGGACGGATATCTGACAGGATTGAATTTTGAAATAAATTCATTCGATTTATCCTGAAGTATCGTTATATTTTTTTGTCCCTTTAATTTGCTTCCATAAGTATCCATAAAGTGATTTATCTTATCTGCTCCAAACATTGAAATAAGAAAGAATGCAGTGTTTTTAAAAGCCTGGTTTTGTTGTCCAATGCTATTAATTGCATGCTGACAATGATCGCAATCAGGATCGACAAACATGAAAAAAATTATTTTGCCTTTAGGCAAATCGTTATCGGTAAATGGAGTATTTTTAAACTAAAAAATTGAAAATGTGGTATGACCTGTGCTGGTGGCTGACTGGAATTTTGCGCTGACATTTTAAACGAAATCAACAATAATAATAATAATAAAATGCTAATAGAATGTTTCATTTTTAAATTATAGATATGACCAATTTTTATCGATCTACAACTTCCTTTCCTACCTATTCAACCAAAAGAAAACAAGGAGAGTGTTGAAACACTCCCCATAGTAGTTGTTTGATTACCTAAACCATAACTACTTGCTTGATTATGAGAATAAGATTTGAGGTTTTCAATCATAATTTTCAGGAAGGTTTTTATTTGTTTTTTGATAAATTCCAAAATTTTAAAGACTTGATCAAAGTTTTTCCGCCGGCTGAAAAAGCCGATATTACATCAGCATCTTCGCCGGGGTATACATATGTCGTAATTACTTTCTCTCCGTTATTGATAAACACTTCGAGTGATGATTTATCGAATAATATTTCCAATTCAATTTTTCCTCCCGAATCCATGACGTCCGCTGTTTGTACCAGTTTATGCTGGTTAATTTTTCCACCTCCTGCATTACTCCGGTCCACAGTTAATTGATGTTTTGAGGCGTCATAGCCAATCACTGTTTCTGCGATAACTTTACCGTTTTTATCCTTCCTTTGAGCGATTTTGAAACCGGCAAAAGTATTAGCAGGAACAGCCAGTTCCGCCTTTAGCCAATAAGAGTTGCCACCGATATTCTTTCCTTTAAAAATGTTTTCCTGTTGCCCATTGACCTGAACATTTTTCAATTCAAATACGTTATTATTCTCTGCCAGTTTTGAAAGATTATTTTCAACAACTGATGATGGTTTCTGAATTAGCCTTATTCCATCTTTGGTTTGTCTTAAACTTAAATCTCTTGCGATAGACATTTGTCCTGTCCACGGATATGTTGGCTGTGGGTTAGGAATCATCCAGCCAATATATGTCTTTTTATTATCAGGCAAATTATTCCATGGTATGGCTGCATAATAAGTATCGCCATAGTCAAGCGTTAATATCTTATCAGGCGGATTGTTATTTTTAAATTCCTTGCCGTCAAAATCGCCAACAAAATACTGTTCAAACACACCGCGTTCGCGACCTGCCGCAGATGTAACCAATACCCATTTTTTTTCATGGGTACCCTCAACCGGCAATTGAATTAGAAAAGGACATTCCCAATTGGCGCCGGTATAACCTTGCGGACCAAATTCACTCAATAATGTCCAGTCTTTTAAATTGGGTGAACTATAAAATCTTGCTTTATGTTCAGCAGGCAATACAACTGTCATCAGCCAAAATTTTCCCGGTGCATACCAAAATACATTTGGATCTCTGAAATCGCGTTTATTTAAATCAATAACAGGATTTTTTTTATAGTTGGTAAACGTCATTCCACCATCATTACTATAGGCCACAAATTGAGATTCTTTATGAACATGCGGCTGATGGGCGGTGTAGATCGCAACTATACAATTGCTCCTCTTACACCAGCCGCTGGTATTGTTTTTATCCAATACAGCACTACCTGAAAAACGCCAAACTGTATCATCGCCGTTTATTCCCTCAGGAATGGCAATGGGCAAATGTTTCCAATGAACAAGATCAGTGCTGGTAGCATGTCCCCAACTCATGTGTCCCCATTTATTTTCAAAGGGATTTTGCTGGTTGTATAAGTTATATACGCCGTTAATATAAATAAGACCGTTAGGATCGTTGGTCCAGTTTTTCAATGGAGTAAAATGATAAAGCGGCCTCCATTGAGGCGTGGGTGTTTGATCTGTTTGTGCAAATATAGCTGGCGAGAAAACCAGGGCAACTAAGAAAGTAAGTAATCGTTTCATGATAATTATTTAAATCACTAACCAGGAAATTTTTAATTCCATATACTTTTATATCTGGCATAACTCCATTTTCCGATAACAAGCTTATCATCTGAATGAATAATCATTTTATTGAAGGGTTTATCAGGAAAAAATATGTCAGTCATTACAGTTAAACCGTTATCAGCAAATAATTCAATTGAACTCACATCAATTATCAATGATAAATTCATTGCTTGATTTTTAGCCAGTCGCGGAGCTGTATGTTTGGCTGCAAAATCCTTTTGAAAGCTGGTTTTTCCCGATGCAGATCTATCGATGTAATACTGATTATTTTTTTTATCGTAACCAATTACCAATTGTTCGCCAATATCGTTGGAAAGTACCAATGAAAAATCTTTTAAACTATTTATTGCGAGATCAAACTGGCAAGGAAATGTGTGACCTTTTATTTTTTGCGTCACATCAAGGCTTTTATTTATTGCTACGTTTTCCGCCTCAATTGGCTTCTCCTTTATTTCGTTCAATTCTTTCACCGGTTGAGATGCTACCAAAATATTATTGCCTACATGTTTGATCTTTAATTCCCGCGGAACCGTCATGGCGTTTCTCCATTTAATTGTAGGAACCTGGTTTGCGTAAAGCCAATTGCTCATCCAGCCCAAAAATATTTTTCTACTACCTGTATTGCTCCATGTTATTCCTGCATAATCGTCCGGGCCGTAGTCAAGCCATTTCGTTTCAGTTTGATTTGTCTTAAATTTATTTCCATCAAATGAACCAACAAAGTACTGTGTGCCCGAGCCGAGGTTAGGACCGCCGGGATTAATGTTCGCAATTAATACCCAAACTTTTTTCCCGTTATCTTCCAAAGAAAATAAATCAGGGCATTCCCAAACACCACCGTGGGCGCCGGCATGCTCTCCAAAGTCACTTTCTCTTTTCCAGCTTTTTAAATTTTTTGAAGAATAAAAAGTTACCCTGTCTTTTGTTGCAAGCGTCATTATCCATTTTTTTCCGGGCTCATACCACATTACTTTTGGGTCCCTGAAATCGGTTATACCCCGGTTTCTCAACACCGGGTTGCTGTCATATTTTTTCCAGGTTTTTCCGTTATCGAGGCTGTACGCCATACTTTGGTTTTCATAGTCCGTTCGATGCTCTCTTTCGGTAACCGGATTATGACTCGTATACAAAGCGACAAGGGGCATCTTGCCATTTTTACCCAAACCGCTTGTGTTGTTTTTGTCTGCTACTGCGCTTCCTGAAAAAATATAACCCAAACTATCAGGATATAAAGCAATGGGTTGTTCCTTCCAATGAATTAAATCTGTACTTGTGGCATGCCCCCAATGCATAGGCCCCCAAATGGTACTGTCAGGATAGTATTGAAAAAATAAATGGTAAACTTCTTTGTAATACACCATTCCGTTGGGATCGTTAATCCAATGTGCCTTTGGAGAAAAATGAACTTGCGGGCGGTAAGGTTCACGATAATAGTCTTGTGCATGAGACTGCAAAAAAAAGAAGTTTGAAATTATAATAGCACCCGCGTAAAGAAAATTTAGCCTGCTCATGAAACAAATATTTTTTAAGGATTGGAAAACGAGGTATCTCGTTTTCCAATCCTGAAGAAAAAATCAAATCAATAAATAATTACCCTAATTCGAATATCCTTTATTTTGTTTGTAAAGGCCAAATGTAACATTTATCTGTTCCGTAGGAATCGGGAAGTATTCATGTTGGTTTTTGGTGAATTGAGCACTGCTCAGGAAAGAATGCCTCGTCTTTTCGACTGCGAAAAAGCTATTGAGCGTCTCAGCCGCAATGCCCCAGCGAACCAAATCAAAAAATCTCGGACTTTCCATGGCAAATTCCAGCCTGCGCTCCCACTGCAGCGCCTTGAAAGCAGTCGCCTGGTCCCAAACCGGGATGTTTACCCCTGGCTGATAAGTTTCAATTTTATAGTTAGAAGGAAATGTTCCATCTGCTTTTTTTAACAGCCCTGTGCTATTCGCCGCCCTGGTTCTTATCTGGTTAATTAAGGGGAGCGCTGCCATCGGATTCCCGGTCTGGATCTGCGCTTCAGCGTTCATCAAAAGCACGTCATCATAACGTATAATATCCATATTTACCGAAGAACCGTAAAATGGACCGAGCTTTTTAAAACAGGCACATGTTGCTAATTGCAATTCTTTCATTGTGCCAAATCCTCCGTAAACACCTGCTAATCGCTCCCAGCTATGGTCATAAGGAACGGCAGCATCGTATTTAAAAGGATGTCCCTGAATACCAATTGTATGATCAATGCGCGGATCGACAGTAACCCCATTCGTAGTGAGGTCGGCATCCGTCAGAGCAACATTATTATAGGTATCAAATTTAGGGAGGCCATTGGCATCGGTTGAAAAAGCATTCACTAAATTCTGGCTTGGAACATGGAATGCGCAACAACCATATTGAGGTGCGCCCGCAAAATAATTCAAGCTCGTTGACATGCTTAACCTTCCACCAATAGCCGTTCCGTCGTTTATGGAATATTGGATGGCGAACACCGATTCAGGACTGTTATCGTGCCCGTCAACGAAATTAAATGCAAAGTCAGCGTTGAGTGCGTAGTTTCCTGAGTTGATAACATCGTTGGTCAGGCTTATTACTTTTTGCATCTTTGCCTGGTCTATACCTGTTACATTATAATTATCGTCCTGGGTATAGGCATGATAAAGCAGCGCTTTAGCCAGGTATGCTTTCGCCGCATATTGGTTCGCTCGTCCTGGTTCACCAGGCTGGGTTGGTGGAAGATCATCAATAGCTACCTGGAAATCGCCTTCTACTTTTTGCCACAAAGAATCATTAGACATCGTATTGGGCACTTTTAGTATCTGGTCACTCGAAAGCGTTTCGTCAAACCAGGGGATATTGCGAAACAATACCTTAAGTAAAAAGTACATGTGCCCTCTAAGGAAATGCATTTCCCCAATACGCACGGTACGTTTTGGAAACTCGGCGTCAGTTAAATTGTTCAATGCACGCAAAGCAGTATTGCACCTGCCAATTGCTGAATACGCCCTAATCCATGTACCCGGGAAACCAAAATCACCCGCGCCATTGTTAGATCCGTTTACAAGGTAAAATTGTTCATACCTGTCTATTTGAAACTGGTCGCCGATATCTCCACCGCCCTTATAAGCATCCCCACCGCGTACACTTCCGTACTCCCACATACTCGTGATGGGTGCATCCCACCAATCGTTGGCAATGCCGGCATAAGCTGCGGTTGCAAGGCCATCAACGGCATCAGGGGAGGTAAGGTCAGACGCTCCTAAAGCACCTTGCGGCTTGTAATCTAAATATTTTTTACAGCCAACTGATAAAAGGATAGTTGCCGCTAGTATCAATTTGATTTTATAATGTTTCATAATCATCTTTTTAAAAATTTTAAAAATTCGCATTTAGTCCAAACGTTACTGCAGTAGGAACGGGCCAAAGATCTATGGAGGTTCGTTCTGGGTCTTTAGGAGTAAAATCTTTTGATTTGACTACAAATAAATTTTGCCCCGAAACATAAATTCGCAACCCTTCCATTTTCATCGAGCTTGCAATGTTTTTGGGTAAATTGTATCCCAGCATCACATTGCGAAGTTTAAAATAATTGGCCTTTACAAAGTAGTAATCTGAGGTTCTGTCTTCAGCATTGTGATTTAAAACACTTAACGCCGGAATTTTTGAGCCTGTGTTTTGAGGACTCCAGGCATCCAAGGCACCTGGCCCAAAATTGGTCCTTACGTTTGCGAAATCATTAAAGAATTTGACAGGATCGAAGCTCGTTTTTCCTGCCACGCCTGATCCGAAAATAGTAAGGTCGAAGTTTTTATAATCGAAATTCAAACGGATGCCGTACTCAAGTTTGGGTAACGTAGTTCCCAGCCAGGTTTGGTCGCTTGCATCGATCTTCCCATCGGGACCTGTGAGTTTTCCATTAGCATCTACTCCGCCAAGATCAGCATACTTAATGCGGCCTGCTCCGTGAAATGCGCCATCAAGAACACCCGGTTGTGTAGGAGCGGCTTGCGCTTCCGCTGAAGTTTGGAAAAGGCCTTCTGTTTTATAGCCAAAAATTGAGAATTGAGAATGGCCGACAATTGAATGCAAAGCATCTCCAGGATAGGCTGTGGCTGCATCGTCAGATATCTTTGTAATTATATTGGTAAAATGGTCTGCATTTACTGTGATGCTATAACCCAGCCCACTTTTGGTTCTGTCATGATAACCTGTTATCAGTTCCCAACCTTTACTATTTACGGTAGGGCCATTTATAAATTGCGTCTGTCCTTCACCCAGGGCGGCGGGTACTTTAGGAACCGTTAATATGCCGCTGGTATTTCTATCATACCAATCAAAAGAACCAGTAATTTTTTCATTCAGAAATCCAAAATCAAGACCCACATTTGTTTCTGTAGCCTGTTCCCATTTCAAATTAGGATTTCCTTTTTGTATTTGAGAGAATCCTGAAGGAAGTGTGCCGGTATTTAGGCCATTAAGATCGTAAGCCGTTCCAATGTTAAGCCATTGCGGATATGCTAGCGCTTGCTGTACCATAGTTGGGTGCATATAAAGTATAGGCGGCAAGATTTCCAAGGCTTATCTGGTTACCCACTGTTCCCCGGCCGGCTCTTATTTTAAAATTTGAGATGGATGCAGAATTGGCCACATTCTTAAAAAAATCTTCATTATTTATTCTCCAGCCAAGTGTGAAGGCGGGGAAAACACCATAAGGGTTATTCGTTCCGAACTTAGAGGAACCATCCCGGCGTATCGTAAAAGAAGCAAGGTATTTGTCCGAATAGCCATAAAATAATTTTCCGAATTGAGAGAGCAATCTATAACCGGTGGCACCTCCGAAATTAGTCTGGGCGCCAACACCAGAACTCAACTGCAGATAATCCTGGGTTTGCAAGGCATAATTGGCCGTGGCAGCGCCAAATTGGGAGAAATCATCCCGTACTGCTTCGGTTCCTGCAAGTATATTCACCCTGTTCTGACCAAATTCCAGGTTATAATTCAGGGTATTGGCCCATGTAAAAGTAAATTCTTTGGTTTCAGTAAGCGATAAGCTGTTATTCCCTCTTATCGGGCCTTCCGTTCCAATAAGGGCTGCATTTTTATAAAGCCCGTCTGAATACTCAAAGCCAAGGCTTGTATGGTAAACCAGGTTCTTGATTATTTCAAGATCGACAAAAATATTTCCAACTGTCAGGAATTGGTTGTTTGTATTAAACCGGTTAAGATATTGCATATCCACCGGGTTGTTCCTGTCAGTATAGCCTGACCCTATCGGGCCTCCATAGGTTCCATCGGTCTTATATAAAGGGATCGTTGGCGTTAATGTTATTGCGAGGCTCGGTGTGGAAGCCCCACCGACATCACTAGTAGAATTAATTTGCGAGGTTCTGCTTACCTGGAGGTTCTCACCTATTTTTAGCCGGTTATTAAACGCTGAAGTATGCGAATTGATCCGGACATTATATCGTTGGTATTTCGTGAACCGAATCAATCCATTATTATTATAATAACCAACATTAAAGAGAAACCCGCTTTTACCGGAGCCGGCAGAAATGGACAGGTCATTGGAAGTAATGGTAGCCGGTTTGAATAAAGCATTTTGCCAGTTTGTATTGGCAACCGGTTCTGTACTATCCCCGCCCACAAAAGGCGCTATATTTACTTTATTCAAAACGGGATTATTATAATCTCCATTCCAATCATAAGTATAGATATTACTCACCAGTCCATTAGGATTAGTACTATCGTTTACGGCAGCCTGCCATAGGGCCATTCCCCTTTGTTGGGAACTTAAAACACTTTGCTGCCAGGGCTTTTCGCTTTGAGCGGTGAGGCTGGAATTCAACTGAATATTTACTCTCTCCGCATTGCCCCCGTTTTTTGTAGTAACAATAATAACACCGTTAGAAGCCCTCGATCCGTAGATGGAAGCTGCGGAAGCATCTTTCAATACTTGCATGGACGCGATCGCGCCGGGACTGAGATTAGCAAAATCTTCATATCTCGTGGTCGGTACGCCATCTATAATGTAAAGAGGATTTGTGTTATTCAGCGTTGTGGCTCCCCGAATCAAAATGGTGGGCTGGCCTCCGTTAGCCCCGGTAGGTGAGCCGTCTGTCTGAACATATAAACCTGGCACTTGTCCCTGCAGAGCGAGCATCGGACTACTGGCGGGCACGTTTTTAATATTATCTAATTTAACTACAGCGACAGCGCCTGTCAAATCAACTTTTCTTTCAGATTTATAACCGGTAACAACCACTGTTTCCAAATCAGTCGCAGAAGTTTCCATCGCCACCATAATATTTTCAGAACTGCCGGAAATTGTAATATTAACGGTTTTCATGCCAACATTCGTAATCCTGAGATTATCACCAGGAGCGGCTCCGATTGAAAATTTCCCGGCATTGTCGGTGATGGTCGTTTTACCTTTTACCTGGACAGTCGCACCGATAATTGGTGAATTATCCGATTTGTTTGTAACTATTCCGGTAATGGTTTTCTGCTGGGCAAAACTAAAAAATGCCATGAGCAGCATTGGAAGTAGAATTTGTAATTTTTTCATGTGCAAGGTTTTGAATGATTGTTAAATAGTTAAAGAAATAATTTTGATCAGTTAGGAGATAGTTGTTTAAATCATGTCTATTTTGGTTTTTAATTCTGGTATTTTATGTTTAATAAGTTTAGCTTCCAATTCCTCAAGAGGTACACCTTTAGTTTCCGGCATTTTAAAGATTACCCATAGTAATTGCAATATCATCATGCAGGCAAAAAACAGGAATAATGGTGCAGCACCGAATCTGGCAGCCATAATCGGGAACACGGTGGTTATAATAGATGCTAATATCCAATGGGTGGCACAACCTAAGGATTGACCATAGGCCCGAACACTGTTTGGAAATACTTCAGAAATAAATACCCATATTACAGCGCCCTGCCCGATGGCATGCGAAGCGATAAATACAAACAATAATAAAGGAACTACCATACCGCCGGAATGACCGGAATAAAATGCATATGAGACTGCAGCCAATGAAATAATATAGCCAACTAGAGCCAATCAACATAAGTTGCTTGCGACCTATCCGGTCTATCAGGTAAAGACCAGCCATCGTAAATACAAGGTTTACCAGCCCTATGCCGGCACTTTGCAGAAAGGCTGCCTGTTTACCGATACCAGCCAATTCAAACACCCGCGGTGCAAAATAGATAACTGCGTTTATGCCAGACATCTGGTTGAAAAAAGCAATCAAGATTGCAAGGAAAATAGGAACACTGAATCTCTTGGTTAAAAATGCTGAAAGGCTTTCTTGTTGATGCTCCTCTTCAATAGCTTTTTGAATATCAAGAATGGCCTCATCCACTCCAACGGGGTCGCTTATTTCCAATATTTTGCGGGCGGTTTTAAAGTCACCCCTGTGCACCATTAACCAACGAGGACTTTCAGGAACAAATAAAACAAGAATACAATATATCAATGCGGGAACAGCTATCACACCTAACATCAATCGCCAGCTATCATTTCCTCCTACACCCTGTAAAAGGTAATTTGATAAATAAGCCATTAAAATTCCAAACACAATATTGAACTGGAAAGTGGCTACCAGCTTGCCACGATTTTTTGCGGGAGCAATTTCTGTAATATACATAGGTGCAACTACTGAAGAAGCACCGATTGCAAGGCCCCCCAAAACACGAAATGCCATAAACACATAAACGCCGGAAGCCATAGCAGAACCAAATGCGGAGATCAGGTAAAAGATCCCGATCCAAAGTAATGTTCTTTTTCTTCCAAATTTAGTAGCAGGGATTCCGCCAAAGAGGGCACCTATAACTGTTCCATATAGGGCAATGGCAATTGCAATGCCATGAAGTACATCGCCTAATTGCCAAACCCGTTTAATATCTTGTTCAGCACCGGAAATTACGGCTGTATCAAATCCAAAGAGAAAGCCACCAAGGGCAACTACTATACTCCAAAGCAGCAGTTTTCGGTTCATATCAAGCAATTTTGAAAATCGAAAATAAATTCAAAATCAACTTTTACATTTTGAAATCAGAATAATTACATTTAAATATGTACCATTCTAAAAAAATTCTTAAATAATTCATTTGCAAGTGTTTATATAAAATATAAAATTAAAAATTAATTTTTTCTTTTAAAATTGTAACAAATAATTTCGATATTATTGCAGCATTTTAACAAAATCTTTGTCTTTATTAAGACAGTAGAAATTGATATCTCTACTCTATACGAATTGCCTCATATGATTATCCAGTATTTTTTATATCCCAGAAATTTAATTTTTGTAGGCGTTGCTATTATTATTGGTGCCGTATCATGTAACAATAATAATAGTCAAAAAAAATTTACGATAGGATTTTCCCAATGCACAACACACGATGCATGGAGAAAATATATGCAAAAGGAAATGGAACGGGAATTGGCTTTTCATCCTGAGATTAAACTAATTGTAAAAGATGCAGACTTAAACCCGAAAAAACAAATTGAACAAATAAATGAGTTAATTAACGAAAAAGTTGATCTCCTAATCGCTTCACCTGCCGAGGCAAAACCCATTACACCTATTATTGAGAAAGTTTTTGCCGAAAAGATTCCTGTTATCCTGGTTGATAGAAATATTTTAGGTAAGGATTATTCCGCTTTTATTGGCGCCAGCAATTATAAAGTAGGACAAGATGCCGGTATTTATGCAAATTCACTCTTAAAGGGAAAAGGAAATGTTTTAGAAATTGGGGGATTGGATACTGGATCTTCTGCAGATATTGGGCGCCATACCGGATTTACCGATATACTAAAAGAACATCAGGGAATAAAATATGCTGCAAGGTTGTCGGAAGATTGGGATAATTCGAAAGAGGACGCAGAAAGAGATCTCACTAATCATTTAACAAAAGATAATAACGTCCAGTTAATTTTTACACAAAATGATCGCATTGCATTAGGTTGTTATGAAGTATGCAAAAAATTAGGTATCGATAATAAAATTTTCATTATTGGAGTTGACGGTCTACCTGGTGAGAATGGTGGAATAGATTTGGTAGACCGCGGCATAATAAAAGCGACCATACTTTATCCAACGGGAGGAAAGGAAGCTATCCAAACTGCTGCCAATATCCTCGAAGGCAAGCCCTTCCAAAAGGAGAATCAATTATACTCAAGCATTATAGATTCTTCTAATGTTCGAATGATGAATCTTCAGAGCCAAAAAATATCGTCGCAACAAAATGACATAGAAAGGCAACAAAATATGATTTCTAAACAAATCAGAGTTTACAATTCTCAGAAAACTTATAATAACATTCTTACAGGAGCCCTTTTATTAGTTTTAATTTTAGGGACCACTGCATTCTTTTCATGGAAGAAAAATAAAAGAATTACAAAAAAATTGCAGTTACAAAATGAAGAAATTTCCCGGCAAACAACACAAATGATTGAGGTTTCAGCTAAAGCTGAGGAAGCAAACCAAGCGAAACTTAATTTCTTCACCAATATATCGCATGAATTCCGAACTCCACTTACGCTCATTTTTGCTCCTTTGGGAGAATTGATTGCCAATACAAGAATTCAGCAGGAAACCAAGCAGTCGCTTCAACTGATACAGCGAAATGTAATGCGTCTATACAGGCTCGTTAGTCAGCTTATGGATTTCAGAAAAATAGAGTTTAAAAAAATGAAACTACATGTTTCAGAAATTGACATCGTTAGTTTCACTAAAGAAATTGTGGATTCGTTTAAAGTACTGGCAAAAAATAAAAATATTGATCTTGAATTTATAACTACCGAACGGAGTCTTTTTGTATGGTTTGATACAACTATGATGGACAAAGTAATTTTTAACGTGCTTTCCAACGCCTTTAAATTCACAAACGAGTATGGTTTGGTTCATGTTACCATAACAAAAAACAACGCCGACGCTATTATAAAAATAGAAGATAACGGGATAGGCATGACCAGGGAAGTAATCGATCACGCTTTTGAACCCTTCTTCCAGGGAGAATATGAAAATTATAAAGGTACCGGCCTCGGCCTGGCTTTATCAAAAGAATTAATGGAACTACATCACGGTTCTATTATGGCCAACAGTGACCAAAGAAAAGGTTCGTCATTTGAAATTACTGTGCCATTGGGAAATCAACACTTTGATAAGAGTGAATTTGAACATAACATCAATAAGGAAACTGCAATTAATGAAGACGCAGATATCTATACAACCGACCTGTACGATGTAAAAAACATCCCCGAACAGAGTTTCGGTGCCATCTTACCTAAATACCTGACGATCCTCGTCATCGAAGACAATAATGAAATGAGAGATTATCTATCATCGAGGCTCGGAACCGAATATAACATTATAGAGGCGGAAGACAGCAACACCGCATTACATGCAGCTTTTGACGTGGTGCCAGACCTGATACTTTGTGACATTGTTATTCCCGGCAAGAATGGCCTTGAATTAACCCAAATATTTAAGAGTGATGTACGCACTTCGCATATTCCTGTTATCTTACTAACAGCCAAAGACCAGGAAAATCAAAAAATTGCCGGCATGGATACCCAGGCAGATGCGTATATAACCAAGCCCTTCAATTTATTGTTTTTACAGAAGACTATTAAGAGTTTACTTAAGAACCGCGAAAAAATAAAAGTTCATTACTCTGGCGAAATTTTTTCAGAAGAGAAGTCGCAAGTGTCAAAAAAAGAGGATAGGAAATTTATAATTGATTTCACGGCTGTGGTTGAAAATAATATTAGCAATGAAGAGTTTGGTGTTAATGATATCTGCAATGAATTGGGAATTTCCAGGGTGCAATTATACAGGAAAGTGAAATCCGTACTAAACTGCAGCGTGAATGATTATATCGTTACCACCCGTTTGCAGAAGGCAAAGTATTATATGCAACATGAAAATTTAAGTATTTCAGAAATTGCCTTCAAATCCGGATTTTCTTCCGCGGCATATTTTTCAACAGTTTTTAAATCTAAATTTGGAGTCACACCTTCTGCTTTTAAAGAAAGCTAAAAATAAATCATTTCATTTCTTACTTAAGTAACAAGACTTATTTTTTTACTTTCAGTAAAATATAAAAGGTGTAAAGGTGCAGATCATATGAAGAAATAGTAAAACTAAAGCTGGTTTTATCCATTTGCCTGTTATTAAAAAAAGTCCAATAATGCATTCCCATGATGCCAGTGTAATGATATTTATATAATCGTTAATTAAACCAAAAGTAATTTTATGAATCGTTTGCACGGCTAATTGCTCCGCCGGACTTAAGCCCTGAAAAAACTTGAGTGCACCAAACCAAAAATAGACTACGCCTACACTTATCCGCAGGATCGCAAACGCAGAAGATGAAGATAAATTTTTAACAGCTGAAGTTTTTGATTGCATGATAATCGTTATAATTTTAAACAGAAATAGAAACCGGATCTTAATGATTTTTAAAAGTGTCCCGTAGAGAACTACAGGACCGTATTAACACTGATTACGAAAAAATAATTTGATAAATATTTTTATTGCGTTGCATCGTTGATTTCATTCATTGCATTTCTTTTTTACTTTAACTGCGTCTAATCTTATTAGTTATATTATGTACTGATTTTTGAAAAAGGGTCCCGTAAAGAAATACAGGACCGTATTAACACTGATTACGAAAAAATCTTTATTTGAATACTGTTCTAAACAATTAATCATATTTATATATTTTTTACTCAGCTCCATCTTTCATGGCCCTGAAAACCGCAAACTCTCCGACGCTTTTACCCACTACCAATCCCTCGTCACAATCAAGTTTTGTATGTATTCCTGAAATGAACCTCGACTTTGCCGCCTCGTTCGACATAGCCTCATATTTTGAAGCATTGGCTGGAATAATATGACCAAGAATCGCAGCAGCAGAACCACTAAAAGAAGAATGCCCCGATATGTAAGACGGAAAATTTGGTATACCCGTTAATGTTTTCACTTCAGGAATCATTTGTGTTGGTCTTGGATTGAAATAATAATATTTAGTATTCCAACACACAATACCTGCATCCATCAACGTCATATTAAGCAAAGCCATATTCCTGGCCCACCTCACTTCGCTATAATTTTGTTTTATAAAATCTTCCGAAGCAATAGCATTCCAATGGCCGGGCGGTGTGTAGGTACCGATGCCATCTGCCCAATATTGAACAATCCTGTTCTGCTCCCGGGTAGGATTTTTAATCTGGGCGTAAGCCGCTTCATTTTCCTGGTGGAATTCATCACTTGATGTTGATGGCGGCGGACCTGGCCGCAATCCAATTACCGTTAATGAATCAAACAAAAATGGAGTGACATTTCCAAACAGTGGCAACATAGGTGGCCTTTTTGGAAATTCCAGGCTTATCCATGGTACTTGCCCCTGGGCCGTTGTTGTTGTAACAAAATTATTCCATATTTGAGGTGACCCTACGGCGGCCCCGGCATGGTCAGTTTTTGCCCTCGCAACAAAAACAGCGGCAACCTGTCTTCCAAGCGCTTCTCCGGCTATAATATCGCTTCTTACATTGGCACCGCTTACTATTCGGTACTCCTCCTCTTCCTCCAGCTTTTGCTGAATGAAATCAATTTCGGTCGGAAAAAGAAGCTTCATCATTTCGGCCGTTACGCCTGCTACCACAGCATCTTCTGAAGGATATGAGGGCAACATAGTTTTAGGAACCAGTGCGTTTACTGAGGAATCTACCATATAGGGTGCAACACGGTTATATAATGTTTTGTAGTGCCATGCAGCAACCAAAGCATCATATTGGGCAGCACTTATATATGCAAATGCTCTCGCGGCATAAGGAGGGTTAGCAAAGGGAAACTGCGGATAGGCAAAGGGATTATTAGCATTCGGACCGGGGTAAGTACCGTCAGGATTCTGGTACGGTGCCAGGTTATATTTAGCCACGAGCTCACGCATGATTTCATTCCATCTTAATACAGATCCCGCACTCCAATATTTAATTATTGCTTTTTCGGCGCTCGTTATGTGTTGTTGTGCACCTTTTATCTCATTCAATTCAGCTATATAAGCAGAAGAATTTGTTGCCGCGGGTACGTTAACAAAAAAAGTATCAGGCCTTTTCAGCAGGATGGTTTTCCAGGTACCTGCATTGATGTCGATGTTTGACGGCACAAGCGCCGGAATATTTTCAGTTCTTTCAATGATGCCTTTTGAACAGGAAATTAATATTACTGTCGCCAAAATCAACAGTAAGAAATGTAAAGGAATTTTTTTCATATTAATACGTTTTAGTTTTTGGCGTTTTTTGTGATGTTTTGTTTAAATAAAATGCATAAAAAACACCTGCATTAAAAGCTGTTGCCTGGCCCACATTCCTTCCTGCCACGGTATAATTAGCGCCGGCCAATAATGACAGATGGGTATATTGCTTTAAAGTATATTTAAGGCTGGCGCCAACTGCTGTCATGTTCATACGGTTACTGGGAAACGGCATATTGTTCCTTGTTATGTCAAAACCGCCAAGCGTTGTCCAGTTGGTTACCAAAGCTTCGGCAAGCAAGTACGTTCCCCTGTACCCTGTCCGCAATTGATACTGAGAGGCATCAGGCATTTTAACTTGGTTAGTGAGATGCATCCGGGTATCGTAGTAAGCGGTTCTGTCAATTTTTACATTGCTTCTCCAGATATAGGTAGCGGAACCACTTAGAGTAAATCTCCTGTGTTGAAACTCTGCCATCGCCCTGCTGGTGATATTAGTAGAACCAAGTCCTATGGTTAATGGCAGGTAATCAATTTGGTAGTTGGTTAATGGTGTTGAAAAGCCACCAACTACGATAAGAGAAATTTTATTTTTCCCAGATGAATATAATAATGGTTTCCATTTTACAAATAATGATACATCCTGTACTCCTCTTGAAGCATGCAATGTTCCGGCAGTAGATTTTGTCCATACATACGGAGCGCTAATCATTACATTCAATCTGCCGGTTATACCATAATTGGCACCATACATTACCGACCGTGTAGAAACCGTTCCAAGATTTTGATTATTTCTTTTGAAGGTTCCTTCCCAATAGTACTCCCATGAATTGTAGTTATACATCAACCCGTTACAGAGTTGATCTTTATTCATCATGATACCATCAAGATCGGTTTGCGCTTTTATGTGGTTACCAATCGCAACTAAAAACACGAGCAATGCAAGATGTTTTATTTTATAAATTTTATTTTGTTTCATGCGAATTAGTTTTGACAAATTTTATAATTAGACAATTTTACCGGAACTACCTATTAGAATTTTGTGGTAAATCCTACATTGATAAGGTAATCAGCAAATGCCGCATCACCATTAGTATAAACACCTTTTTGCTTAGTGGTTTCTTTATCAGGAACGCTTTGTGTACGGGCCCGAACCACAGCAATTGGAACTTCCAGGTAAAAGGTCGATTTCTTAACCATGAGATTTATTCCCGGCTCTGCAGAAACGATATATCCGGGTCTGCGAAATCCTTCGCTGCCACCGATTAAATCGTAGACTGGTATTCCTTCAAGCCTTCCGCCCAACGCAAGAGAAAGATTTTTAAGACCTCCTTTGAATCCATAGTTAACTCCCAGTCTTGCCATATATTGATCAGGGACACTCATGATTGCTTCATTAATATTAGAGCGATAAGTTGGTACCCCATTTTGCTCTCTCGGGTTAACCAGGTAAAATAAATTACCATAAATACCAAACAGGGATGAAAAATTATAGAAACCATTTGCCTCTACGGTAATACCTGTACCCCCGTCACCTAATTGAATAGATTGGTCAACGGTACGTAGTTGTTTGGTAGAATCATTAACAGGGAAATAATCCTGGTACTTATCATCGCCAGTTGGAAGTTTTAATCCCAGCCCCAATTGCAAGTTGCCTTTATGCGATTTAGCCGGATCAAACATCCAGCGATAAACACTGATGTTCATATCACCAATTCCAAAGGAATGTGTTTGATACCTGTCCTTATTCCCGAAGTTAGCCCTTTGCGAACGCGATGTTGCGAGGATTGGGAAGCCTACTGAAAATGATAACCGGTTATTTATTTTCCGTGAAATGGAAAGGTTCAATGTATTCACATGGTTGATTACCTCGGTATGCTGCTCAAGCCGTTGTTTCTGCTCTACTGTTCCCACATAATGGCGAAATGAATTGAAGTACCGGTTTGAAATATTTAATTCCCATGAGTCATTGGCTGTTTTTTCATCGGGATGATCCATAGTGCATAAACTACCACCTGTAGTTCTTATTGCAACGCAACCTTGCGCATTTATTTTATTTGAAATAAATACAATAAAGACAGCACATAATAAGATTGAAAAAAGTTGTTTCATAAAAGTTATTTTTTTTGTTTGATTAATCTGTTTATATAAAAATCTTATTTAAGACCTTCAGTGACAATTTCAGGTTTTTGCCCGGTTAGTTTACTCATTACTAAATTGCCGATTTCCTTACCCTGAACATAAGCAGTTCGTACGGACTGCCTGTAATGTATGCCTCCATAAAACCTGCTCCACGAAACCTCAACAGCAGCCTCATCAGATGTTTTGAAACTCCTGTCGGGCCATCCCCATTCCCTTTCTGAAGAATCCCTGAAAGCAGTATTTCCTTTATAAATTTCTCCAAGAACGGTAGCGGCTGCAGCGGAAATAGTAGAGTGCGCACTGTTATATTCAGGAAACGGAGGTGTTTGCAGGTACGGCATCCAATCTTGGTCTATATATTTATTAATGTATGTTTCGGGGCGTATAACATCGGTCTTATATTTTGTATACCAGCAACAGATAAATGCATCATACATGCCGATACCGGCGCCGGTATAGGCGTATGCAGTTTTATAAAAATCCGCATTATTATTTTTCGAAATGGTTCCAACAATTTCCATCCAGTGGCCCGGAGGCGTCATTGCCTTGGTGGCAAACATGGCGTGGCCTTCTACATGTAATTTGAAACTATTGCAATCCCAAAAATTGGCAATCCATTTTTGGGTAGAATCGAGGTTGTTTACAGTAACCATAACATCTTTTGCAATTTTATAAAAAGCACTTGCGCTGTCCTTACTAAATGGTGGCGGCAGCGGTACAGGAAACATATTTGCTGAATCCATT
This sequence comes from uncultured Chitinophagaceae bacterium, assembly GCA_963792025.1. GTDB lineage: Bacteria > Bacteroidota > Bacteroidia > Chitinophagales > Chitinophagaceae > Ginsengibacter. The sequence goes on from CAWBUS010000005.1 coordinate 487,977, forward strand.
ACCATACATCTTAATGTTGGCCACAAAGGTTCAACAGCACTGAAATAACCGGGCGGTGTCGGAGACCAATGACCATCAAGATTTGTGATTGTAAAACGTGATCCCCGTGTTTTTGCATAGTTGTCAGTTTTCGCCCAGGAAATAATTGAATCAGCGACCTGTTCTCCATATTGCACAGAACTATTAAACATATCATCAGGCATACCCGAATCAGTGGCAAGAGATTTTACTGAGTCTGCCAGCACCTTCATTGTATCACCGGAAAAGGTGAGATTGTTACCAACTTTAATTAATGCAATAAGCGAAGCAAATGGAAAGTCAATTTTAGCATTGGTTGCAGGATGTGGAATATTATTGAGCCCCGTTACCTTCCCTTCCAATGATGCAAAATGTTTGCCTTCATTGGCAAGCACTTCAAACGCAGCCAGGTTAGAGTAAGCAAAAACCCTTGAAGCCACCGGCGGAGTGAAGATATCATAAATCACCACATAATTGAGTTTGTGCACTACGTCTGTATACAACGAAGGATCGTGCATTACCTTGATGTAATCATTCCTTTTCTGCTTACAGGATGGGAGCAGTATAACAGCACCCATTGCAAAAAATAACATTAAATAAAAAACCGGATTTCTTTTCATAATTTGATTTTGATACTTTGATTTAACTCTGTTGATATTTACATTTTTGTTACATAAAAATTTTTAAAAGGGCCAAAAGGTTATCTCATCCTTAGCCGGGTTGTAACCTAACTTAATACTATCGGTTACTATATCGCCTAACCGATACTTCGTTTTATAGGCCACATTTACAGTAATACTTATTATTGAGTCGGGATGTTTTGAAACTGCAATAACTGAATCAAGAAGCCTTTTATTAATAACAGAGTCCTCCAGACTTAATGATAGATGATTGTAGGTAAACCTGTAGTCACTGATTTGATCGGCAACTGTTTTTTTAACTACCTGCGCACCTTCAATCTCATAAGGTTTGGGATCTTTCATTTTAGGAATGACATCTGTTTTCATAAAATCCACTGCCAGTTCTTCCACATGTTTATTGTCAATTTTATTTTCGTCCTTGTAATTACAGGCGCAAATAATAAAAATAAGTACCGCCAATTTTTTCATTTCGTATACACTTTATAGTTAGATAAGAAATACCTCTTAACTTTTGTAAACATTGCACCTTCCCGGTGAGAAGATGTTACCCCTAATGCAAACCACAGTGCCAGTATGCAACCATAACTTCCACCACGTTCTATCCATTCAAATACTTCATAATGCGGATAAAAAAGTTCGCTCGTAACTTTCCAAATAAACAACACAAAAACAAGGGGCCGTATTGGGCGAACTAAAACGCTAAGTGCTGCCATAATTTCGAATATGCCAATAAATTGGGCAGTTTGAGCCGGGTTAACAAAACCAAGCATTCTATACTGGTCGATCAAACTCTCTTTTTCTATAAAATTGAGCCAACCGTGACCAATAAAAAGAAAGCATACTACAAATCGCAAACATACTGTTGCAATTAGCAGCTTTTTTATATCTGTCCCAACAGGCTGTTCTAAAGGCGACATCATCTTTTTGAAAGTAAAATGCAGGCCTGACAGGATAATTAGTGCCAGAGGGGCGCCGAAATTTCCTGCACGTTCAATAAACTCGGGAAATGGCTCACCAGATAAAGGCCTGAGCAACGCCGTTATTGTACCCCATATAACAAGCCACCATATAATAGCGCGAACAGGATAAAATAATATAATTAACCCCATCAGGATATCAATGCTTCCTACAATTGGCATTAAATGATATGAAGTATCATGCCCAATTCCGAAGACTCCAAAATAGTTGCTCCATATTGGCTTTGTAATAATACCAAACGAGCCATGGCCAATAAAACACATTGCAGATGCAATCCGTAATGTGTAATACATTCTTAGTTCATGAGAGAATTTCAAATTCTAAATATTTTTTTAATGATTAATCTTCTAAATCTTTTAGATTTTTTTTGAAGCAGCAACCGGGTCATTCATTTTCTTCCACACTCGTTATGATATCCCAACCAGGTGGTTTTCGTGAGGAAAAAAAGAATTTACCAGGAGAAAAAATTAAATAAAAAATGTAGTGAATAATTAATTGTCACGTCACTACAGAGTAGTGATCAAATGATTAAATTAATAAACTATCAAAGGGAAATTAAGCTCCCAAAAAATCAGGAGGCTGCTCAGGAGAAACGTGAGGAGAAGAAATTAAATTTTCTGAATTCGCGGGTGGCCAGGAATTCATGCTATCATCAAAATTACTTACCGCATTTAAAGAAAATGAATATTCGTCATATTCACCCTGCAGACTTTTAAATGATATCGTTTTGGAATTATCAGATTTTTTTGAATCATTATTCTGCAAGTCATTGGAAAGTTTAAAAAAATCATTTTTGGCAGTTTCCAGGCTCATTTTTTTCGTATTGGGAATACACATTAGATACAACGTATCATTCGCCACTTTTCTTTTTACGTATTTATACATAATACCTTCCACCTCAATTTCGCCATCATACCTTTGATAAGCTGACCAGTTGGTTTGATATGGAAGATTCATGGGAATCTTTAATTCAATTAGCTGCGATTCGTCGTATAAATTCCTATCCAGCCTGGCTTCCAACTGTTCAGATGCCTTGTGCTGCATATACTCAACCACCAGCCTATAGCCGAACAGATTGAACAAAAACAAGGTAATAAAAAATAAAGCAGCTACTTTTTTCACAATCAATTTATCGTAAACGTTTTTTTATTTTTCCCGATACCGGTTAAAATTAGGGATTTCCATTGTTTTGGCAAAGAAGATTTTATTTGGATAATTCCGTGGGGGGTAATATCGAGTCCGCCGAAGCCCATCAACACACTTTGCAAGTACCCGCCGGCACCCGTTGCAAAATATGGATTAGTACCTCCGGCCGTTTCAGCAATTACGCCAAATGGCTCCTTTTTATTAGGAATGATAGTTTCTTCAAATGCATTCCATGCTTTGCCGGGTTCGTTCAGTCTTGCATATAGTAATGCAAATATTGCATGGGTCATGGCGGGAGAGCCCTCTCCTATCTTGTCTTCATAATACGCCAAATCCTTTTTTATTTGCTGCTGATCTGTTATCTCTTTTAATGGATATGCCAGCAGGTTCACATCAGCTTGTTTAATTTTTTGTCCACGATAGCCTTCAAATTCAGATGTAACTCCATTACTTAATTTTAGAATCGGAATATTTTGTTCTACGTCCGCCCAGTCACTATCAACGGGCTCGTGTAAAACGTTTGCCGCCATAATTGCATATTGCAGGTTGGCTTTTGCGGCAGCGTTCGTAAAGGCGTTGTCATCCACGTTCTCGGCCCACTCATCGGCAGCTACCACATTTTTTATATCATATTTTCCTGGTCCGTTTCTTTCAACGCGACTAACCCAAAAATCAGCGCATGCTTTAATTATCGGGAAACCTTTTTCTCTTAACCAGGAAGTATCCTGAGTTACCGCAAAATAATTCCACGCTGCGATAGCGACATCTGCAGTAATATGATGTTCGAACGGCCCACTCAATGCCCATACCGGCGTCTCTTCGTTACCGGTAGCTGCACTCTCCCATGGATACATGGCACCTTTATAACCATGAGCAAAGGCATTGTGCTCCGCCTCTTTCAATCGCTCATATCGGTATTCAATCATACTCTTTGCCATTTCGGGATGTAATACGAGTATAGCCGGAAACATCCACAGTTCCGCATCCCAGAAAACATGGCCATTGTAGCCCAACCCGCTTAAACCCATTGGCGACGGGCTATACGCAGTTCCTTCCCTTACGAAAGAATATAAATGATACATGGCAGCGTGCACATCCCGCTGGCTCGCGTCGTCGCCTTCTAATTATAATATCACTTTTCCAGAGGCTATCCCATGCAGCATCGTGAAATTGTATTAATTTTTGAACACCCTGTAGCTTTGCATAAATTACATAACGCTCCGCTTCATTCAACGGATCATCATGCTGTGCTGTTGTTATTGCTGCACCGGCAATTGCAAAATGATAAGAGGTTCCTGCTTTTAATTTCTTTTTAAATTTTGTCAAATGCATGTTATTATCCCACATCTCGTGTATCAGTTCCGGTTCAGATCCATTAGGCTCATCGAATAAAAATGTAGTTGACGCAGCCAACGTTAGTTTGCCGGTTGGGCTTTTGGCGATTGAGGAAAGAAGGCTGAGTTTTACATGCGGCCGGTCGATCTGGTTATAATAATTTTGTACATTTCTTAGTTCATCCGGCGCTTCCATCACGCTGGCCGGAATTATTTCAATATCCTTTTTTGCAGTAATGTTTACATCAACCAATACTGTATAAGGAAGGTTTCGCAAAGCATAATATGTATAAGAAACCACAGCTTTGTCCTGGTAAGAAAAAGTGGTAATAAGATTGGCATGTTTCATATCAAGTTCCTGGTGCATATTGGTAGCATCAGCGGCACCAATGCGGTGTCCATCAATATCAAGATACATGTTGACCAGGTTAAAGCTTTTTAAAAAATTACTCACTCTGCCTCTACCATATTGGTCATAAGCGCCATTAAGTACGACATCTTTACACTTCAGTGGTTCGGCAGATGAAACAATGCCAATAACACCGTTAGCAACCGTTTCGCCATAATAGTTGTTGGGATCTATTTTATCTACTACAATCTTCCAGGGGTCGATTTTTTGGGAGAAAGAAAATAAAAAAGAGAAACTTATAAAAATAAAGAAAGCGATTTTTTTCATTACGGATAAATTTTAAAGGTCGTAACAGATAATAAATTGCAATAACAAAACGAATCGAAAATTATATTTAGTGAATAAATTCATGTTTTTGTAATTTACGTTCCTTATAAAAATTTATGAAAAATATTTTGATTGCAGGATTAGTTACTTTGTTTTTCTTATTGTTAGGCGCCTATTTGTTTATTCCAGATAAAATTATCTTTTCAAAAGTTACCATTATTAAAACAAAACTTAATATCGCTGACAGGTTTTTAATAAACGAAAATAACTGGATAAAGTGGTTCCCAGTTGATTCGATCAATAATCTAAAACCTTCAACCGCTAAAAAGATCTATCCATACAAGGATTATTTTTATTCTGTTGAGAAAAAAATGATGAACGTTGCAGAAGTTTCCATTGCAAATAATAAAATCTCACTGAAGAGTTTAATTAACATGATTTCAATTAATAATGATTCTATTGCAATAGAGTGGAAAAGTAATATGCCGCCAACTATGAATCCATTTAAAAGAATTAGTTATTATATAAAGGCAAGAAAACTTCAGCATAATATAGCTGACATCTTATCTCATCTAAAAGCTTTTTTAGGAAAAGATGAAAATATTTATGGAATCCGTTTGCATGTAGTTATTTCAAAGGATTCTACTTTGGTTACAACAAACTGTATAACAAAAAAGTATCCTTTAACTACAGATATTTATACCTTAATTGGAAGTTTGAGAAAGTATATTATTAGCCAGGGAGCTAAAGAAAATAATTTTCCAATGCTTCATGTGAATGAAGTTAATGATACTACATTTGAAACAATGGTTGCTATCCCTGTAAATAAATATCTCGAAGGCAATGGCAAAATAGTTAATAAACGTTTTGTTCCCTGGAAAGTATTGACGGCAGAAGTGAGCGGAGGTAATTATACGGTTGATGAAGCGTTAGAGCAAATGAAAATTTATAGGAATGATCATCAAATACCAGCAATGGCTATTCCTTTTGCCTCACTTGTAACTGATAGAAGTAAACAACCAGATACGTTACAATGGATTACCAGGATTTATACGCCCGTGCCTTGATGCCTCGGCTTGCTTTCCTTGAAAAGAGTTCCATGATACTACACTTTATTTAATCATCTGCCTGAATTTTTTTAATTCTGAAATTTCAAGTGATGAGAGCAATTCATTGTTTTCGTATTTCGATTTAATAAATAATACTCTTTTATGTTGCGGATATTTTGTGAGTATCGTTTCTATCAGCAATCCGGCTTCTTTATCTTTCTCAAATAATGGCGCCGGTGGCGGCAATTCAGATTTATATCTCGTCGGCATTCTTTTTATTATCGCTTCCAGCGTGCCCAACTTACTAATTGATACATCTTCTATTTTGGAAGCTTTACTATGCAGTCCCTGGAGTTGTTTCTTACTGAGGCCTCCGCGCTGCTGATATTGTTTATACAGGCTTATTACAAACGACGATACCGGATAAGCCAGTATACAATCTTCAAGCAGATCATTGATGATATCAATCTTTTTTTTTGTATTCATTTTTAAAACAAAATCTACCGGCATTATTTTTTTTGGTACAAAAGAAAATGTTGTATTGGAAGAAATTCTCCATCCTCAACAAGTTTAAAGCCGTTATCGGCCATTTCTTTATTTGTTTGTTCAACGCTCATTTTATGCAGGGGCAATATAGGAAGGTTGGGATCTTCAGCCCTATATTCCATTAGTAAAACTTTACCACTGCTTTTTAGCGCTTTGCTTATGTAATGCATCATTTCTTTAGGATATTCCAATTCGTGATACACATCAATTAGTATAGCAAGGTCCAGAGAACTATCTGGTAAATGCGGCGATTTTGCATCGCCCTTTACAACCTCAACATTTGTTGCCCCCAATTCATCTTTTTGATTATTAAGATAGCGGATTAATTCGTCCTGTATTTCTACAGCATATACTTTACCCTCGGGAACTTGTTTGGCAATTTTGAAAGTGTAATAACCCGTACCTGCGCCAATATCTGCTACCACGCTTTTTGGTGTCAGGTCCATTTTTTCAATAGCCAGCCGGGAGTTTTCTTCCTTCTGGCGATCTTTTCGATCCAGCCATGCCGCACCATCCGAACCCATTACCTGTGCAATCTCCCTATCGGCATAAAATTTTCCGGTACCATCAGAGGATCGTGGTTTATAACTGTAGCTATACTGGGGATTAATAAATGTTTTATGACTTTTTTCAGAAGAATTACATTTTCCGAACGAAAAGAAAATAAAAAATATTAATCCAATTGAAGGTACTTTCATAAAGTTGAAGATAAATTAATACTTCTTTTTATTTGAAGTTAATTTTTAAAAAAACCTGTAAAAAGATGAACTCTTTTAAAAAATTTGTTGCCAAATCTTTTTGCATTATTTTTGCACTCCTTTTTAAAGATTTGGTGGTTCTAACAAAGAGATTACCTATCTTATAAAAGAATGAGATAAATGATTTGGTAGCTCAGTTGGTAGAGCAATACACTTTTAATGTATGGGTCCTGGGTTCGAGTCCCAGCCAGATCACAAATTTACAATTTAAACGAAATAAAAAGCCCGCAAACTCGATGTTTGCGGGCTTTTTTGTTTCATTATATCATTAGTGTGAACTGCTATATTATTGGATCATGTATTTCCCAAAATGGCTTCCAAATTAACACCGAATTCTTTTGTCTCTTCATAACTATCTATTTTGAATCAGGTGAAAATGCTCAATACTTTCTTCCGCAGACTTACCCCAAAAAAACCTGTCGAGGTTTACCATCACTGCTCCAAAGTTCAGCGATAAATTCATCGCCACCGGGAAACGCTACTAAGATGAACTTTCCATCTGGCGAAAAGTTAACAGAGGATATCTTACCCAAATCCACATCAAGTAGTATTGGATTTCTCACTTGCGATTTCCCGGATTATCACCTTGCTACCTGAAGCAGATGCTGCTATCTTAGTATCAGTATCATCAAATTCCGCCGCATCTATATTTGCAAGATCTTTGTTTGATCAACAAATGAGGCAACCCCTGCACACTGAGAATTCCTTGCCTGTACGGAAAATGAAAACGTTGGATCAGAGTGGGTTTGCGACAACTAACGGTAGTGCTCAAATTGAAATGCCCGGTTCTTTGTTCGGATTTTTCTTACCAAAGTCATTGCGGTAATCCCTGGGTGATTTGCCGTTTATTTTTTTAAAAAGCCGTGAGAAATAGAATGAATCCTCGTATCCGACTTTTTCGGCGATTGAACTGATCTTAAAATCAGTCTGGCACAATAACTGGCAGGCATAATGAATTTTTAATTTAATAAAATAATCAAGGGGAGAAGAGCCAGTTTTGCTCCTGAATAGAGCCGTATAATGAGAGCCCGAATAACTGAGACGGGAGGCAAGTTCATTAACTGACAAAATCTTGTCAATATGAGACTTCATGTAGGTGATGGATACCCGGACTGGGCCCTCTTTTTTTAAATCGCGGAATGAGATCTGGCTTGCAAAGAAAAAAAGTGATGAACCTGTAGAGGCAGAGATTGGCATAGGCCAGATTTTTACCGGAGTACCCATTGTCAAGTGTAGCGTACATCTCCGCCCATTGGTCAATAATTTTTTTATCATAGTCTATGTGGGTCGGCACTATATATTTAGCCGTCTGTAACCAATCGTTCAGGTCATGCAACTTTTCTCCGCTGAAGTGGACCCAGTAAATACTCCATGGATTATGAATGTCGGCCTGGTAGATGTGAAACCTGCCCGGAGGGAGAATTACAAATTGGTTGGCATTCAAAACATAATGATCAGTCGCCGTCTGGTAGTGACCCCTGCCATCCACACAATAGATCAGGATGTTGTCCGCGCAACCAAGGGGGCGTTCCCGATAATGAAATTTTGCATTCGGAAAATAGCCGATATGAGTAATGAAAAGGCTGTTGGCGAAAGGTTGTTTCCTCAGTTTGTTGATAACAATGTCCCGTGGTATATTTATTTGCTTTTCTCCAAGGAAGCCATCTTTTATTTTTAATACGGGCATCTTGTCGTTTTTAATTTGACAATGGGTAAGATAACCATTTTGCAGGTAATCTTCGTTTTAAAATCGTAGGATTGTCCATATTTATAGTTTGATAATCTATACCATGCAAGATGCTTATTCCTAATTTTATTTCCTGTAAAAAAATACGAATTCGGTACGCGATTGCGGATTCCTAACGATCATAATGATGCTGTTAAAAGATAAAATAATCTTCCTCACCGGTGGTGGTCAGGGTATAGGATATGAGTGTGCCAGGGTCTACGCCGCAGAGGGCGCCCAGGTGATTATCGCTGAAAAAAACGAGCCCGTTTTACGGGAGGCAATAAAGCAGTTGGGTCCTTCACACCTTGGCATTTGCTGTGATGTTACCAGTGCAGCGCAGGTAAAAAATGCTATTGACCAGACCCTGCAAGTATTCCACCGCTTAGATGCGATTCATAATAACGCCGGTATAGCCAGCCCCGCAAAACCATTAGATGACACTACGGAAACAGAATGGGATGAACTGATGAATGTAAACCTTAAAGGAATTTATCATACCGTAAAATATGGATTGGAAGCTCTAAAAAATTCAGCAGGCTCGGTGCTGAATACCAGTAGTCTTGTCGGGGAGATTGGTCAGGAGATGCACGCTGCCTATGCGGCAACCAAGGGGGGCATCAATGCACTAACCAAATCCATGGCCCTGGATTATGCCAAATATAAAGTTAGGGTGAATTCCGTGAGCCCCGCCGGCGTGTGGACTCCCATGCTTCGTAAATGGAATGATGAACAACCTGCCAATGTAAATATTTCAAGATACCTGGATGACATTCATCCATTAGGCTATTGCCCTGATGGCGACGTAGTCGCAGATGTTTGCGCTTTCCTGTTATCAGATAAAGCCCGTTTTATCACCGGTTGTATTATGCCGGTGAGCGGTGGAGCCGAACTGGGATATAGAAATCCGGATAGTATTCGTCAAAAATAAAAAACATGAAAAGACATCTCTTGGTCGCCTTATTCTTTTGTTTGTTGCCTACGTTGGTACCAGCTCAATCAACTCCAATGGTCCAGGCCAATAATAAAACCAGTCAAAAGATTATGGATGGTTTCATGGACCTGCGCTTTGGCATGTTCATCCATTGGGGTCCTGTAACACTTAGGGGCACAGAGATCGGTTGGTCAAGAGGAAACCAGATTCCCGTAAAAGAATATGATAATTTATATAAAGAATTTGATCCGGTTTTATTTAATGCAGATGAATGGGTAAAAACCGCTAAAGATGCAGGCATGAAATACCTGACCATCACTGCAAAGCATCATGATGGGTTTTGTCTGTGGCCAACCGCATTTACCCAGCATAACATAATGCATTCTCAATACAAAAAAGATATTGTAGGTGAGTTAGCTAAAGCGTGTAAAAAACAAGGAATAAAATTTTGCATTTATTTTTCAGTGCTTGATTGGTATGACCCAAATTACCCCATTGATTTGCCAGATGGAAAAGAAATTGATCCGAAAGGTAACATGGATAAATTTGTAAATGTAATTATGAAAGGCGAATTAAAAGAGTTGGTAACACGTTATCATCCTTATATGCTATGGTTCGATGGCAATTGGGAAAAACCCTGGACGCAAGAATATGCCGTAGGGATATATAATTATTTAAAACATTTGGATCCAAACTTAATTATTAATAACAGATTGGGAAAAGGAGATCATACAAAAATGACATCAACATCTGTGGGTGATTATGCTACACCCGAACAAACGATAGGCACATTAAATATGAAAGACCCTTGGGAAACCTGCATGACCATTTGCCACCAGTGGGCCTGGAAACCCAATGACGAAATGAAATCGCTGCAAGAGTGTATTCAAACATTGGCCAAAACTTCCGGGGGTAATGGAAACCTGCTATTTAATGTGGGCCCTATGCTTGATGGCCGCATGGAAGCAAGGCAAATACAGCGATTGAAAGAAATGGGAGATTGGTTAAAAATTTATGGAGAAAGTATTTATAACACAAAAGGCGGACCCTATGCGCCTAACGATACATTTGCAACAACACGAAGAGGCAGCAAAATTTTTGTTCACGTATTTTCTGACAGATCATTGATATTGCGATTACCGGGATTGACTGGAGTAAAAGTTCTCCAGGCAAAGTTTATCAAAGGCGCTAAAGTTTCTTTTACGCAGGAGGCTAACGGTGATGTTGGTATCAGTTTACCATCGCAACTTCCTGATGAAAACGATTCTGTGATTGAATTAGATTTGAATAGTAGCTCCGAAAATATTCCGGTAATTGCGATGAATTAAAATATTAAAACAGGAATCCGCCAGAATTTTTTTTATGATAACAAAAGTTTTAATTGACGATGCAAGATATGCCTTAGAAAAAGGCGCAGGCAGTGATGCTATTCACAAAGACCCAATTTATTCTTATGCTGTAACTAAGTTGGTGGATGATAGCGGTATAGTAGGTGCTGGCTTTGCTTTTACCCTGGGTGAAGGAAACGACCTTGTTTGTAAAGCCGCCCAATTTTATGCCAAAAAATTAATTGGAAAAGACATCGAAGAACTGATGGCAAACTTTGGAAAAGTATTTAATGAACTTTCCAATGAACAACAATTCCGCTGGCTTGGCCCTCATAAAGGCGTAGTACATTTGGGCCTCTCTTCGGTTACCAATGCCTGTTACGATCTGTGGGCAAAAAAAAGAAAATTACCTCTCTGGAAACTTTTAATTGATTTAAGCCCGGAACAAATTGTAAACACATTAGACCTTTCTTACCTGGAAGATGAACTAACTAAAGAGCAGGCTTTGCAATTAATGCAATCGCAAACAGTAGGGAAAAAAGAAAGAGAAAAAATTATCGAAACAGGCTACACGGGCTATGATACATCTATTGGCTGGTTTAATTATCCCGACGAAAAACTAAGAGAGAATTGTAAAAAAGCTATAGCGGAAGGCTTTACCGCCATGAAACTAAAGGTTGGTTCAACAGATAGTGAAAGAGATATTCGCCGGGCAAATATTGTTCGTGAAACAGCAGGTGAAACAGTAAAAGTGATGTTAGATGCCAATCAGCAATGGACATTGCCACAGGCAATAAAAATCGGGAAGCAATTGCAATCAATCAATCCGTATTGGCTTGAAGAACCCACTCATCCGGATGACGTGCTGGGGCATAAAACGTTAGCTGAAGCAATTGCCCCAACTAAATTAGCCCTGGGTGAACATGTACCCAACAGGATAATTTTTAAAAATTATTTACAAGCTAAGTGCGCTGATTTTATACAGGTGGATGCAGTACGTGTCGGTGGCGTTAGTGAATTTATAACGGTTAGCCTTATTTGTAAAAAATTTGGAATACCTGTGGTACCCCATGTAGGCGATATGGGGCAACTGCATCAACATTTGGTTTTGTTCAATCATATTTCTTTAGGCCATGAGGCTTTATTTTTGGAACACATTCCTCATCTTCAAAAACATTTTGTTCACCCGGCAACAATTGAAAATGGTGTTTACAAAACACCACAGGAAATTGGCAGCAGTTGTGATTTAAAAATTTAGTCTAATTCAAACTGATGATAAAAGGAATAGATATAACGATTAGTATTTTGTATATCACCGGTATTGTCGCCATAGGCCTTTGGGCCGGGTTAAGAAAGAAGAAAAAGATTGCAGGCAATGAATCAAACGATTATTTTTTGGCCGGTAAAACATTGAAATGGCCGATGATTGGTCTTGCCTTATTTGCTACCAACATTTCCTGCCTTCATTTGGTAAGCCTTGCCCAGTCCGGCTTCGATACTGGCTTGCTCAATGGTAATTTTGAATGGATGGCCGCCTTCACATTGATTTTGCTGGCATTATTTTTTGTGCCTTTTTATATGAAATCAAAAGTTGCTACGCTGCCAGATTTCCTTGAGAAAAGATATAACAAAGCCTGCCGCGACTGGCTGGCAATCATTTCTATATTGTCAGCAATTATTATACACATTGCATTTTCATTTTTAGCCGGAGGCATTGTTTTAAAAACTTTATTTGGGATAAACATGTACGTTAGTATAACCGTTATCGCATTGCTAACAGGGCTTTATACCGTTATTGGCGGATTAAGAGCTGTGGTGGTAACAGAATCTATTCAAACAATTGTGTTGTTGACCGGAGCTGTTATTATCACGGCAATATGTTATAATAAAGTTGGTGGCTGGCATGGCATTACCAATGTACTTCATACTACGGGACGTATGGATAAAGTTTCAATGCTGCGGCCAATAGGCGATAAAAGCGGGATGTCCTGGGTAGCAATTTTTTTAGGATACCCGGTATTGGGAATATGGTATTGGTGCGCCGATCAAACTATTGTCCAAAGAGTGCTGGGAGCCAAAGATACCAACCAGGCCAGGGGTGGTGCTTTATTTTGCGGCTTTATGAAAATATTGCCTGTATTTATTTTTGTATTGCCGGGGTTAATGGCTTACGTATTAGCACAAAAAGGGTTGTTTGATATTCATTCAGTACAACATCTTGATGCAGCCGGAAAAATGGTTACAGAAACAAAAGGAATTTACACATTGATGATTACTGAGTTGGTACCTACCGGCCTTGTGGGGGTTTTGGTTGCGGCTTTATTATCCGGATTAATGAGCCAGATTTCCGGCGCTTTAAATTCAATTGCCACACTAGTAAGTTATGATTTATATAAACGTTACAGGCCTCAAACAGGCGATAAACAATTGGTAAAAACAGGAAGAATATCGGCAGTGGTGGCGCTTGTTTTTTCACTTGGATTATTGCCGTTGATTGATCAGTACGAAAGTTTATTTAATGGCATCAACGATGTAATTGCACATATAGCACCACCTATCACTACTGTTTTTTTACTGGGCGTATTTTGGAAAAAGGCTTCCGCTAAATCGGCGCAATATACTTTGTGGCTCGGGTCTTTACTAGGCGCGGGAGTATTTGTTATTAATAAAATTTTCCCGGATTCGGTAATCGGTCAGATACCTTTTATGATGATGGCTTTTTATTTATTTATTGCTTGTGTCATCATGCAGGTTTCCTTATCTTATTATTTTCCGGTGCATCATACTGCTGAGAGTAATACTCTTTACTGGAAATCGCCATGGGAGCCTATGAATGATAAAGGGTGGAAGGGGTTCGGTAATTATAAATTTTTATCAGTGCTTTTATTATTGGTGATGGTAGTGTTGTATACAATATTTCATTAATCCTAAACAAATAAAAAATGTCTTTTCAAAAAATTTTTATCCTGTGTTTCCTGGCAATCCTAAGTTTTTCTGCATGCATGCAAAATCAAAAAACCGAATCACCATCTTTAAGCAAGCAAAGCCTTCTATCAGAAGGGAAGGCAACTAAGCACATTCAGAGATTTGGTATGGTAACGGGATTGAAACCGGAAAAAATGGAATATTACAAAAAACTACACGCCGCAGTTTGGCCCGAAGTACAGAAAAAAATTAGAGAATGTAATATTCAAAACTATTCGATCTTCCTTAAACAAGTTGACGGAAAATTACTACTATTTAGCTATTTTGAATATGCCGGTAATGACTTTGATCTGGACATGAAAAAAATGGCCGCCGACAGCTCTACGCAACGCTGGTGGAAGGAAACCGATCCGTGTCAGCAACCTTTGCCGGATGCAGTTGCAAAAAAACAGATATGGAGCAACATGGAGGAAGTCTTTCACGAAGAGTAAATAAGATGAATCAATACTAAAATCATAAATAAAGGTTCTTGTCAAAGATTGGTTTCTTACTATTTGCAATAAAGTTTTCGGAGGTTTAATCATGATCCGTCAATGCCGGATAGACTGATTAGCATCATGCTTCTTTTGTCGATGGCGTTATCGCTGTTTAACCGGACAGAATGGGAATTATGTACCTGGTGTTGCTCAATATGTTGGCGGTATTGCCTATCCATAAAATTAAGGAAGCTACTTTCCGAATGTCTATTCGCAGTTCCCAAAACAAAATATTTTTTGTCGTTACTTACGAGCGCTCTTGCTCTTATCAATAGAGGAAACCAGCTTTGTTTGGCAATATTATTGATAAATGAAAATGGTATGGGCAGTTTTCAAGCACGGTTTTTGTAAAAGTTTTTTTACAGTATTTAAGGCATCCTTCTAAATTATTGTTATGGGAACAGTTATATTTTTAACCATTTGTGGTGTTATGATAGCTTGTGTATTTGTTATTTTTTATTTTCGGGCAACATCCGGTAGCAGACCCAAGAAAAATATGGATGAACAGGCAAATTAATGTTTCTCTTATATAAGGCGGCATTAGGGCTAAGCACTTTTACTTAAGGCACTTCTGTTATTAACCACGCGTTGTTAAAACAGTTAAATGCAGAAATCCGGGGCACATAATAATAGCCCTTACGAAAGCTTAATGGCTCAATAATTGTGTCCGTACCAGTATTGCTAAATATATAAAATGACCTATTATGGAATATCCCAATACCAGGCGGCAAAATCCGATGGAAGATTACGATCCGACAAACAGAGATTTCCAGCGCACGGAAGACGAAGTGGACAATATATCTGCATCTGAAAAAGAAGCAATGAACGAAAAAAGAAAAACTGAAAAACTGAAACAAGCGGCAGCCGGCGATAAACAAAATAAAAAATTGGCTAAGACCGGATCCGATCATGGAGGGCGTTAAACTCAGTTGTTACTCCAAAAAATTTAACCCCGTTCTCAACGGTTTAGCATGATTCATGCATTACTTACAAGAAAATAGTATGCGTTATCATGTGTTGGCAACGGATTACGATGGCACTATAGCATTGCATGGAAAAGTAGACGATGGAACTATTGAAGCATTACAACAATGCAAGGCGTCTTCGAGAAAACTGATTCTTGTTACCGGTCGCGAGTTGGATGATTTATTGGCAATATTCCCGCAATATAAACTCTTCGATCTGATTGTTGCGGAAAACGGGGCGCTGGTATTTGATCCTGTCGGCAAACAGGAAATATTGTTAGGAGAAAAGCCACCCGAAAATTTCATTAGTGAGTTAAAGCAAAAAAAGGTAACACCGCTTTCTGTGGGCCGTGTAATTGTTGCCACGAGGGAACCGTACGAGGCTACGGTGCTGCAAACAATACACAATGCAGGCATTGAATACCAGGTTATTTTTAATAAAGGCGCTGTTATGGTTTTACCGCCTGGTGTAAATAAAGCTGCTGGTTTGCAGGCTGCAATAGATCACTTGAAAATATCAATGCATAATGTGGTGGCAATAGGCGATGCAGAAAATGACCAGGCAATGTTTCGGGTGGCAGAATGCAGTGCCGCAGTGGCCAATGCACTTGATTCTATTAAGAAGGAAGCAACGATTGTTATGCAAAAAGATCACGGCGCAGGAGTAGCAGAACTTATTGATTTATTAATAGAAAATGATCTTGCTTCTGCGGATGAACACCTAACCCAAAGCAGGCTGGTAATTGGTAAAAGAGACGGTCATAATTTTAGCTTAAGCGCTTACAGGAATGGGATACTCCTGGCAGGCAGTTCAGGTGGTGGTAAATCAACATTAACCACGGCTTTTATGGAAGCGCTCGTTGAAACAAAACACCAGTTTTGCATTATTGATCCCGAAGGTGATTACACGGATTTTCCAAATGCTGTTGTTATTGGAGATGGAGACCATGAACCCATTATTGACGAAGTGGTGGGATTACTTGAAAGTGTAGCACCGAATGTAATTGTTTGTTTGCTTGGTATTCCGCTGGAGAGAAGGCCTTTTTTCTTTAATGAATTTATTGCAAAGCTCAGTGCACTAAAAAATAAAACGGGCCACCCGCATTGGATTATTATTGATGAAAGCAATCATTTGTTGCCCACAGAAATAGAAAGCACTTTTTTTAGTATTCCCGATAACCTGAATAATACATTACTTATTTCTACCACCGCGAAGAATATAAACCGCACCATTTTAAAATATATAGATACTATTATCGCTATAGGTGATGAACCGGCTGAGATCTTATCAGCTTTCGCACAAATAAAGGGCGTTGACAATAAGTTTGGTGAAGTGCAAGTATTGCCAAAAGGTGATGCATGGGTGTGGGAAGTTACACAGGCAAAAGCTTTTGTTATTGAAACCCGCAATCCTCAACATTTGAGCAAACGGCATATAAGAAAGTATGCAACGGGAGATATGATCTATAATTCTTTCATATTTAAAGGACCGCAAAATAAACTGAACCTTAAAGCCACCAACGCATTAATGTTTGTACGAATGGCAGACGGTGTCGATGATAAAACATGGAACTTTCATTTGAAGCGTCATGATTATTCAACCTGGTTCGCGAATTCATTACACGATGAAGAATTGGCTCAATGGACAAAAGAGATCGAAAGCACCGAATCAGATACAACAATTTCTAAAGACAAAATACTCTCTCACGTAAAAGCGAGGTACACCGTCTAAGAATTATAAAATTTCGCCCTCATTATAAAAATTAAATAAGCGACGTAGACACGAAAGTTATTATGCTAAAAAATTCTTAGGTTCCTTTAGGTGAAGCATCAATATTATAAGCAGGCAAGGAGATGGTAAGTATTATTGACCAATAACATTTCACTAAAACGTAATGGATGAAAATTCTTAAAACTTAAGAAAAGTAGCAAGTCACATAACGATGATATTATTCTTGTTAATAAAGCTAATTGTTTGATGGGCTAAAGAATCATTTTTGCAATATTATAAATTAGCAGCAAAGCAAATAATTTGAATACAAAACATGATGTTGTTGTAGTTGGTTCGGGACCGAATGGTTTTGCTGCTGCAATTACCATGCAGCGTGCGGGATTGAATGTGTTACTCATCGAGGGAAAAAGTAGCTTGGGCGGAGGCATGCGCTCCGCGGCAATTACACTTCCGGGTTTCATGCACGATGTATGTTCTGCTGTTTATCCCCTTGCCGCTGACTCCCCGGTTTTCAGACAATTTAATCTTGAACAGTTTGGGCTTGAATATATAACACCAACGTACGCTGTTGCTCATCCTTTTGACGATGGCTCATCAATAAGTATACAATCTTCTATAGAAACAACCGCTGCTCAGTTTGGTGAGGATTCCAATAATTATAAAAAAACTTTTTCGACGTTGGTTAAAGAATGGCCCTCAATCCGATCGGCATTTTTAGGCCCGCTGCATGCGAGCACTCTATCAATTACGAAGGCGAAATTTGCTTATTATGCACTTAGTTCAGCAAGTCATTTTGCAAATCACCAGTTTGCCAACATTAAGGCTCAATCTTTTTTTGCGGGTATGGGAGCGCATTCCATGCTTCCTTTGAACGTCCTCACAACTTCGTCTATGGCACTCGTTCTTAACATACTTGCGCATGTTAACAGCTGGCCTTTGCCAAAAGGAGGAGCGCAACAAATAACCAATGCTTTGTCAGCATGTTTTAAAAGCTCCGGTGGAGAAATACAAACTGGAAATATGATAACTTCTCTGAAACAATTGCCATCGTGCAAAGCATTACTTCTTGATCTCACAACTAAACAACTATGTACGGTAGCAGGCGAACAATTTTCTTCGTTATATAAATGGCAGCTAAAAAATTACAAATATGGACCTGGTATATTTAAGATCGATTGGGCGTTGAACAATCCTGTCCCTTTTACAAATGCGCAATGCAGGTTGGCCCCTGCCGTTCACATCGGCGGTACCATAAAAGAGATTTATGACAACGAGTTAATTATTTCCAAGAATCAGCATTCAGACAAGCCATTTGTTTTATTTGTGCAGCCGGGCGTCGTTGACCTCGCGAGAGCGCCGCAGGGCAAATTCGTTGCATGGGCTTACTGTCATGTTCCAAATGGTTCCACAATTGACATGACTCATGCCATTGAGAAACAAATAGAGCGATTTGCTCCGGGCTTTGCAGACTGTATTCTTGCCCGGCATGTAATGAATTGTAACGATATGGAAACTTATAATCCCAATTATGCAGGCGGAGACATTAATGGCGGCGCGGCTATTGCTACCCAGCTATATTCACGGCCTGTACTGCGGTTTTCACCGTACCGCACCTCAGCAAAAGGTATTTATGTTTGCTCATCTTCGACCCCACCAGGGGGCGGTGTTCATGGTATTTGCGGTTATTATGCTGCAAGGCGGGCATTAAAAGATTTGTTTGATGTACGACTTCCGTTTCTCTAGGTTATCCACAATTACGAAAAAGGATAGTATACCTAAACATATATTTGAATACCGCTTCACATTATGCCCGGAATAAAACTTCGGACATCCCTTAACATTAGTTTCATATTGAGCTGTAACATAGCAGGGATGAAAATAAAATAAGGCCAGATGATACTGACCTCATAAAGACAACAATATTGAATTCTATAATTGCCAACACATGAAGAATAAAGTGGATGATGAGGTAATTTTTATCCGGTCCGAATACCAGTTAATAAAAATCAATCTTAATGATATAGAATATATAGAAAGTATGGAAGATTATTGTAAAATTCATTTGATAAATGCAAAGCCTGTAATGACTTTGATGGCATTGAAATCAATCCTCAAAAAATTACCAGAAGCAAAATTTAAACGAATTCACAGAAGTTACATTATTCCCCTGACTAAAATTAAATCATTTGTAAACCGCAAGGCAATACTGCAATCCACGGAACTTCCGGTGGGTACTTCCTATCTGCCGTCGCTTGGTGAATGGATGAAGAAATAATTCGCTGCAACCCGCAACTAAACTTCAATTTATAAATTAATTTTATTTGTGGCCATAATACAGAAAGGGTGAGCCGGTTGTTTCTAAAAGAGGACGAGTAAATATTAAGCTAAAATAATCGTTTTAATTTTTTTCGCGGGTTTGTAAGGAAGTATACACCTAAAAAAAATTAATGAAACGATGATATTGAAGTAAGGCGTTAAGTCATTTTATCTCATAGATTTGTTTTAACCAATTATTATTATCAGTCTCTTTAAGATTGATGAAACCCGCACACTTTTTGATAACTCAGCTGTATGCCCCGCATTTACGTAATTGATGATGATATGGACCTTTTAAAAGTTGTGGAAACGCTTTTAATAAAGAGAGGATTTGACATACATACTTTTACAGATTGGGAATTGGCAAACAAGTCGATGAAAATATTTGAGCCGCAATTAATATTGTTGGATATTTTTCTTTCAGGAATAGACGGCCTGGATGTTTGCCAGAAACTCAAAGCTTCGCCTTACACCAAACATATTCCCGTACTTCTTTTTTCCGCTTTTCCCAGAATTGCCGAAAGTGCCATTCACGATTATGGAGCTGACGATTTTATTGCGAAACCTTTTGAAGTCGGCGACTTAATAAAAAAGGTACACTCTGTTTTAGCTAAGAAAGATGTTTCGGCATAGCGGAGTTACGAAATCTTCGATTTTAAAAGGCTTTCGATAGTACTGCATGGTATCAGGAAAGGTTTATCGGTAATGGTAAGACTAAGGGTCTGTCCATTTACTTTATAATAGCCCTTTATTGAATTAGCAAAAACGGATACTTCGAAATTTCCTGAATTGATATCGCCGGTAAAATCGCCATTCTGGCTTTCAATTGCAGCCTTTGCTTTTGCCAAAATACTTTCGGCGTCACCGGTAAATGGAATGGAGAAGCTACATATTGACATTCGGTAAATTTATACTTTTTTGCATTTAGAAAATTGGCACTTATTCCTATTCCTGTTTGTAGATTTAAATGCACAAACATAAAACAGAGGATAGCACGCAGGAATAAATCAAGTCATCTAATGGTCATTTAACAGAGGGCATTTTTCAATAGAGCATTTTATCATTTTTATCTGTCCAACTTTCAAAAACCGCAAATGCATCCTTACGAGATATATTTATTAAGGGAATTTTCCTTTGCCCGATATCACATTTTATTTCATCATAAATCATAGAATCGTCAAATCCAACAGAGGCTGCATCATCCCTCGTGTTAGCATAATATACAACTTTAGGACGTGCCCAATAGATGGCCCCAAGACACATAGGGCAAGGCTCACACGAAGTATAAATTTCACAACCGTCTAACTGAAAAGTTCCAAGATTTTTGCAGGCATCTCTTATAGCCATCACTTCTGCATGGGCCGTAGGATCATTTTCCACAATTACTTTATTATTTCCCCTGCCAATAATTTTATCATTCTTTACTACAACACAACCAAATGGCCCCCCTTCATTATTTCCAATAGCTTTTTTTGAAAGTGTTATGGCTTCCATCATAAATTTTTCTTCTCTTGTCATATTTTTTTTATTACTATAAAGATAAACCGGTTTCATAAGTTATTTGTTCTTTCCATTTTCTTTCAATGAATCATCTTTGCATATATGAAAGACAATTTTTCAAAACAATCTGATCTCTATTCAAAGTTTCGCCCGGGATATCCAAAACAATTGTTTGAATTTCTACTTCCTTTGTTGCCAGTGAAAAAAACAGCATGGGATTGCGGCACAGGCAATGGACAACTTGCCGTTACCTTATCTAAATATTTTGCTGAGGTTTATGCTACTGATATAAGTGCGGCCCAAATTGCCAATGCTACAAAGAAGGAAAATATATTCTACTCGGTGCAAAGTGCAGAAGAAACTATTTTTTCGAACAATAAATTTGATTTGATAACAATAGCCCAGGCAATACACTGGTTTGATTTTGAAAGGTTTTACCGGCAGGTAAACAGAACTTTAAAGCATGGTGGCATTATCGCCATAATAGGTTACGATGTTTTCAAAATAAATAAAGACATAGATGTATTGATTAATGAATTTTATAGAGAAACCACAGGCCCATATTGGGATGCAGAAAGAAAACATATCGATCATCACTATTCAACAATACCTTTTCCCTTTAAAGAAATTGATACACCAGATTTTGTCACGAATTATTCCTGGGAGTTTGAACAGGTAATTGGATATTTAAATACCTGGTCGGCAGTGCAGCATTACATTAGAAAAAATAATGAAAATCCTGTTGAAAAATTTTCTCCTGAACTTAAAAAAGTTTGGGGTAATGTTTTAAAAAGAAAAGTTTCGTTTCCTGTTTTTGTGCGCACCGGGAGAAGGTAGAGGTGTCAGGCCACTTCGCGTGGCCAGATACTTAACATTATAACTTATTTTTTTCCTGGAAGGTTATAGAATTTTCGTGTACTCCCTGGATAATTTTTTTACAATTTTCTGCTCCGCAGTTGCAAATAAAACTTTCCATTTCATTATTAAGAAAGGTAGTGTAGTCAAGCGTTAGTTCTTCACCTTTTGCAATAGATTTTACAGCAACTACGTTTAAGCCGGCATATTTGGTGTTGGGATTACATGAATGATTTTGGGGCGACCATTCGGCCGGTGCATTATCCCATAGAACATATACCTCACTGCTTACCGGCCATGCATATCTCCTGAAATTTTCGCGTTCCTCATCGTTCCAGTTTTGTTCTACATATTTTTTTGTTACGAGCCTGTGTGGCTTTTCTTCGCTTGCAAAAATTATTTCTCCCTGTGCAATATATTTGGCTGCATAAATGCCATAACCCGCCAGGGCATTACACTTTACAACATATTTTTTTTGTTTTTCAGCATGGCGAACTATTCCTTCTTTAATAATTTTTTGCAAAAAACCTTGCTTGCCTGCCGGGTCATTCATTAATATATAATCGGCGGATCCTTCATATCCTTTTTCATAAAATACAGAACAGGTAAAATTTATTTCAAGAAAAAATATTTCATTTTTGTCGTTAACCCTGAAATCAAGGCGGGCATAACCCTCACCGTTAAACGCTTTAAATATTTTTGCGGCGGCTTCTTTTAACTTTTGCCCGAGTTCCGGTTCTTTACAGGGAATGTTGCATTCCTCGTGCAGCTCAGAAGTTTTAAGCGAGTACGTCTTAAATTTCTTTCCTTCAGGAAAAACAAATTCGAGCGGATTGTAAACAGTACAATTGTTTTTATCTCCCGGTTCTGCAACCACCAAAACAGTGAACTCTCGCCCGGCGATATATTCCTCCACTAAAAGCTCCTGGTAATCTTCCAAAAGCTCATCAATTTTTTTCTTTAGATTTTTTTCGTTCCTCACAAGTGAGTCAGCATCTATACCAAGGCTATCGCCCGCTTTGGCGGGTTTAATAAATAAAGGAAACTTCAATTTCGAAACTACTTCACTTCTTTGTTCAATATGTGATACCAATACATACGGCGGCGTTTTTATTCCGCACGTGTAAGCCACATATTTCATTAATTCTTTTGGCGGATCATACAACAATGGCGTGGGGCCGGTATATGGCAGGTTTAGCATTTCGAAGGAATGTATCACATCAATTGAGGGAACCGACCATTCAAGGTATCCTTCACAAAGATTCACGAAGATGTCATAATTCTTTTTACGAAGTTCTTTCAACTTCTTGTAAGTGGAGAGCTTGTTCAAAAAAACATGATCAACTATATTGCCGTGAAGTAGTGAAGAAAGATTTCTTGGGGGATCGTAATATTTATAATCAACATCCGTAGTGGAGTAATCAGGCTGCAACACACAAACTTTCATTGTATAATTTAGATTGAATTTTTATTATTAAATAAGTTCGAGTTGTCTTGCCTTTTTTTGTTTTGTAATATGTTTGTGAGTTAAGGCATTTCTTATAATAGTAGCAATCAATGAGCCAAATGAATTACCTGACAGGCGGAGGATGGCGCCTATGGAAGTAAAATTTTCGTCATCAGATAAACCACATTGTGCATTCACTTCAAGTACATACATCTTGCCGTTGTTTTTATCCATTCTAATATCAATACGGCCATAGCCTTTTCCTCTTACCGCTTTATAAGCATCAAAACTTATTTTGCAAATATTCTTCAAGAGTAATTGATCTGGTGTCCGGTAATTATAAAAATCCTCGTTATTGTTTATCGGCGTTTCGTCTTCATAAATTTCCCAAAGTCTGTCGAATGATAAAAATTTTTCATGAGCCGGTAGCGAATTATTAAATGCCCTTTCAACAGGCATGTAAATCTTACATTCTCTAATATTAGCGCCATTACCCACTATAAGTGTTGTAAACTCAGGGCCGTCAATAAACTTTTCTGCAAATACACCGCCATCAACCAGGTTCCATCCATGGTATCCTTGCAACAGCTTGTCATACTGCTGTAATAATTCCTTTGAATTTTTCACCACTGAATGAATGCCAACACCGAGGCTTCCGCCGGAAATAGCGGGTTTTACAATTACAGGGTTACCTAACTTTTTGAAAATTGATCTGGCATCTGAAGGCTCGTCTGTTATAATTTGCCAGGGCGGCGTAGCAATATTTCTTGCCTCAAAAACCTGCTTCATAATTATTTTAGAAGTGGTGGTCCGATAGAAATATTCATCTGATCCGGTAAAACATAGGCCACTTTTTTTGAGATACCTGATTACGTTTACCCCCGGTGCATTATTAATTTCATCTCCATCGCAAAGATTTATAACAACTACATTTTCCGGATTAGGACCGGCAATAATTAAATCGATGATTGCTTTGAAATCACTATTAGTAACCGGTTGCCATTGCCATTTTATATTTAGTTCTTTAAATGCGGTAGTAAATTCTTCTATGCTTTGTGTGTAGTCGTAATAATAGTCAAGATTCGCATCATTTGTTTCAACAAAAGGAGCCAGGACCCATACAAAAAGTTCTTTATGAAATGGAAGCATAGTTTTTTAAGATCATTTGCACGATCATACTTTTTGCAGGTGAGGTATGTTTAATTTTTGCATTATAAAATCAGTAAACTTATAATGAAGGATAACTTCCTGTGATAAAAACGATGCGCCTTGTATTTTATGAAGGCAATTATTCGATCCGCAAAAACAATTAAATGGTGAAGCCATCTCAAATTCTGTTGAAGGATAAAAAAATGTAAGTTCATCTCCTGATGAAATGTCTTTCAGACAACTTAATTCCATTCTCGTTGTATCAAAAAAAACATTGGGATTACAACTGTGATTGATGTATTGTAAAACTTCCGGATCAAGAATTATATGAATTCCTTCATTAACCTGAACTGTATATTTATTAGGAGCAGTAAGGGTTTCCGCTGCCTCAAACTTTGAAAAAATATCGCCTGCCTTATAAGAGACTGTTGCGTGCAATGATTTTTCACCCGTTAGATTATTTTGGTAAAGTGTTGCGAAACCGTAGTGCGAAATTTTAGTAAGGTTCGGCAGAGAATAAGCAGAATAATTCATTTGGATTTTTTAATAATTAGTTTACATTTTAATAACATATCTAAATTATCTTAAAAAACATATTGAATGCAATTATATGTATGAAAACTTATTAACAAATGTGAATATAAATCGATTGTTTTATAAAGTAAAATTCAATGCTTCGTAATTATTGTTTCAATAATGTTATAATATCCTTACACTAACGCTTCCTTTATTGTATAATTGTGGATGATTGATTGTTTCTTCTTACGCTATAAATTTCAGTAATGCCCTGCTTACCTCTTAGCTGTGTTTCTGCGATCTTTGTATAGATATAAGATGATTTTTCTTTTATGAGTTCATCATACATTTTTTTTGAAATCAATAATTTTTCATTATAAAAATTGCAGACTGCTTCGATGCGTGATGCAGTGTTTAAAGTATTTCCATGGTAAGCAATTTCTTTTTTGATGTCACCAATTTCAACGACCGTTACCATTCCGATACTCATGCCCGCTTTAAATTCGGGAATAATTCCATAGGTAGCTTTATAATATGCCGACCTCTTCAAAAGCTCATCATCAAAGGCCCAAAAAGCGTCTATGCATTGGGTTACATATTTCATCTTGTGTCTTTCCCAGGTAAGAACCGCCTCGTCGCCCACGTATTGATAAATCTGGGCATTGTAATGTTGTACCACTGCGAGGTCGTAAAAACAATCTTTTATAAAACTACTATAAGCGAGATGCCCGAGCTTTTCAGCAATGGTTGTAGAAGACTTTAAATCTACGAACATAAATATTCTGTATTCCTCTTTAGGTTTATAAAATTTGCCGGTAACCAGTTTAAAAAAATTCCCGCTTCCCAGCAGCCTCGTAATTTCCCATAAAAAACTTAACAACAGGTTTACCAATAAAACATATAAATAATAAATTAAAGTAGAGGGAGATTTAATAAAATCCCAAAACCTAACGGGATTCGTTTCCATCATGTTAACCGACAGGAAATAAACAAGCGTCAGAAACGAGATGATCAGCAATTGATCAATCGATAAACGCAACATCACTTTCCATAAAGGGATTTTTCTAAAAAAATATTTCTGAAAGACATGATGAAGTGAACCGAAAATTATTCCGGAGACGAGTGAGAAGACTGATAATAAAAAAATAGATTTTATAAAAGCAAAATGAAAATGCGGTAGCCCCGAAACACCCACCTGTCGCATAAGATAGAAGAATATTAATGCAATGAACCAACCCGCCGTAAAGAATTTAACATGCTCTTTCCATTCTTTTGGAATATGCCTTCTTATATTTCTTTTAATTAAATACAATTTAAAAAATTGGTATCATGTATATTCATTTAAATCATTTACTCAAATCTAAAAATAAATCGTATTTATATTTGTGTTTTTTGATCACTAAACTATTGGGGAATATAGGCAAACTATCAGTGCCATTCATAAAATCTAAAAACAATGTTTACAGAAAACGAACAAAAGATTCTTTCGATTGATATTGGTGGTTCTAATATTAAGGCTACTGTATTAAATGCATCAGGGACTTTTTTGGATGAGTATCAAAAATTACCAACGCCTTCACCTGCAAATCCGGAGAAAGTTCTTGACGTTATTAATCAATTAGCACAAAAATTTTCAACGTTCGATAAAGTGGCGGCAGGTTTTCCTGGCTTCATTAAAGATGGCATTGTGAAAACCGCTCCCAACCTGGGCACGCCGGCCTGGGCAAATTTTGATCTTACTAAAGCGCTGGAAGAACTATTCCATAAACCTGTGCTTATTGTTAACGATGCGGATCTTCAGGGCCTCGCGGTTGTTAGTGGCAAGGGTATTGAGCTGATGATAACGTTAGGTACAGGTTTTGGCACCGCCTTGTTGCGTGATGGTGTTTTGATGCCGCATCTTGAGATTGCTCATCACCCGGTTACAAAAAATAAAGATTACGACGAATATATCGGCGAGTTTGAATTTAAGAGAATAGGAAAGAAAAATTGGAATAAGCGTATGAAGCGAGTGATCGGAATTTTAAAAGTGGTATTTAATTATGATCGCCTTTATATTAGTGGCGGGAGCGCAAAGGAAATAAATTTTAAACTTGATGATAATATTATTATTGCCGGTAACAGGGATGGCATTAAAGGGGGTGCCAGGCTTTGGGAACAGGAACATAAAATGAATGCCGGTAAATATGAGGTCGTCTTTACTCCGGAAAAAATTTAATACTAAATAATATGAAAATAGGAATAGCTGCAGATCACGGTGGTTATGATCTTAAAGAAATTGTTTCAACGTTCCTGAAAAGTCTTGGCTATGAAATAACTGATTACGGAGCGTATAAATTAGATATAAAAGATGATTACCCGGATTTTATTATACCGCTTGCAAGGGCAATCGCATCGAAAGAAGTAGAAAGAGGTATTGCTATTTGCGGTAGCGGTGTTGGAGCATCTGTTGCTGCAAACAAGGTTCCGGGAGTAAGAGCTGGTCTTATTCATGATCATTTTTC
Organism: uncultured Chitinophagaceae bacterium; assembly: GCA_963792025.1. GTDB lineage: Bacteria > Bacteroidota > Bacteroidia > Chitinophagales > Chitinophagaceae > Ginsengibacter. Next base: position 515,556 of record CAWBUS010000005.1, read on the forward strand.
AGCGCACCAGGGAGTTGAAGACGATGACATGAATATGATTTGTTTGGGAGGCCGTGTTACCGGCTTTATGGCGGCAGAAGAGTTAATCACTGCATTCTTATCTGCAAAATTTATCGGCGGTGAGAGACATAAAAGACGTTTGCAAAAAGTTGCGGCACTGGAGCAGAATTATAATAATGAGTAATAAAATTTTAAAGCATCTAAAATTATTCAATGAGTCAACAATATAAAATTTTGTTCTCCGACATAGGAGGTGTATTGCTTACAAATGGTTGGGGGCAAGAATCACGCGAAGCAGCCGCGAAAAAATTCGGTATTGGGTATAACGAGATGGATTTGTTGCACGACTTTATATTTAATGTATGGGAAATGGGCAAGATATCAATGGACGATTATCTTGACACAACCGTTTTTAATCATCCAAGGAATTTTTCCAGGGAAGAGTTTAAAGCATTCATGTTAGAGCAGTCGGTGGAGTTGCCCGGCACACTTCAATGGTTAATTAAATGGAAATATAAAAATCATTTTATTAAAACAATATCGCTGAATAATGAACCGAAAGAACTGAATGAGTACCGGATTCAAAAGTATCAACTTCATGCTTTTTTTGATGCATTTGTATCTTCATGCGAAGTCGGCATGCGCAAGCCTGATCCAGGCATATTTAGGTTGGCGTTGGGTATCGCCCAGGCACAACCGCATGAATGTTTATATTTTGATGATCGCCCAATGCTGGTTGAAGCTGCAAAAAAAGAAGGGATTCATGCACATCATCATACAAGTTTTGAAAACACAAGGGAGATTATTAATACTTTAATTGGATGATGCCCCAGGGTACTTAATTGGATTTTTAATAAGAAGTGTTAATTCATCGAAAAGCAATTAGTTATTGTTTCTTTTCCAGCAATTTTTTATCGTGCAAACAATTTTCAAGATAATCTTTGGCCCAATCTTTTTTGGGTTGCCCTCCGCATCGCGTTGCACCATTTAAAATTGTCTTTATCGTTTTTATTATTGTCAAAATAGAATCTGCATTCCATTGTTTTGATAAGTTTACTATGATCGAAAGTTTCTAAACTATCAATATAAGGAGATTCGCTTCCTTTGGTAAAAGCAAAAATTAGTTTGTCGTTTTGCAAATAATATTCGGTAATGCTAACGCAGCTTGATAGCCCAATTCACTCAATAATTTTTACGAGCTTTTCATTTTTGAAATAGCCTGTGAGTTCCCCACCATTGTCAGTCATTTGTTCTAAAAATTCTTCATTCTCCAATTTTCTTATTGAGTAGCCAGAGTCATTGTCTATTTGAGAAACAATTTTACGAATGTTAATAATCCTATCACTGTTTGTTTGTGCAGAAGCCTGCAAACAAAAAAGGATTAGCGTAAATATTGGAAATATTCTCATATAATTATGTTCAGAAGTCAGGCCGCCATCTATCTAATCAATTGCAGCAATCAATTGGAGATGCTAATTAATTTTCGTTCAGCCCTTACTGTTATGCCTGTTAGCAACATTCAATTTTTTGATGGAAAAAAATAGTAAAATTTTTCTAAAAAGGTTACTTTATATTTTTTTATTTAAATAAAATGTAGAAGAATTTCTATAATATATAAGACATTTTATTACACGTAAGCCTTTTCAATCAAAGGACCTTTGTGAAAATTCAACTTATTGTTATCTGAACCTATGAGATTAACCCCTCAAGAAAAAGGCCATGCTCCTAAGCATGGCTCTTTTGTTTTAATCACATCAGAATAGTTTACAATAAATCGCAGGTATAAATAATTCATTTATATGAAATGAAAGATTGGTAACGTCAAAGACTTCGCTTCAGTTACATTTATTCCATCTTGAAATTCTCTAAAAATTTGGTTGTGAAATTTCCTGATCGGAAGCTTTCATTTTTCATTAATTTTTTGTGGAACGGAATAGTTGTTTTTATTCCTTCAATTACATATTCACTTAACGCACGGCTCATAGTATTAATCGCTTCATTACGGGTTTGAGCAACAGCAATTAATTTTCCGATCATGCTATCGTAATAAGGTGGAATTACATAACCAGCATACGCATGGCTGTCAACACGAACTCCATGTCCGCCCGGTTGATGCAATACCGTTATTCTTCCTGGAGATGGGCGAAAATCATTGTATGGATCTTCAGCATTAATCCGGCATTCAATAGCATGCATTTCAGGATAATAATTTCTGCCTGATATACTTTCGCCGACAGCAATCTTTATTTGTTCTTTAATTAAATCATAGTTAATTACTTCTTCCGTAACACAATGCTCCACCTGTATACGGGTATTCATTTCCATGAAATAAAAATTGCGATGCTTATCCACTAAAAATTCAATGGTACCAACACTTTCATAATTTATGGCAGATGCTGCTTTAATAGCAGCTTCGCCCATTTTTTCTCTAAGCTCAGGGGTCATAAAAGGCGAAGGAGATTCTTCTACTAATTTCTGATGACGGCGTTGAATCGAACAATCACGTTCACTAAGATGACATACATTTCCAAATTGGTCTCCCGCAATTTGTATTTCAATATGCCGTGGCTCTTCTACAAATTTTTCCATGTAGATGCCATCATTTTTAAATGATGCTGCAGCTTCAGTCCTCGCGTTGTCAAACGCCTTTTCAATATCTTTTTCTTCCCACACAACCCGCATTCCTTTGCCACCACCACCGGCGGTTGCTTTTAAAATTACCGGGTAACCAATTTCTTTCGCAAGTCCTTTGGCATGATCTACACTTTTCAATAAACCTTCCCCGCCTGGCACAACAGGAACACCCGCTTTTATCATGGTTTCTTTGCTGTTATTTTATCGCCCATGCTATTGATCATTTCGGGTGTTGGGCCAATAAATTTTATTCCATGATCAGTGCATATCTGCGCAAATTTTGAATTTTCTGCCAGAAAGCCATAGCCGGGATGTATAGCATCTGCATTGGTAATTTCAATGGCAGCCATTATGTGCGGAATATTGAGATAACTATCGATGCTTGGCCGGTTTCCCAATACAAACAGCTTCATCGGCAAATCTTACATGAAGGCTATCTTTATCAGCGGTTGAATAAACTGCAACAGTTTTAATGCCCATTTCCTTGCAGGTCCTTATAATCACGCAAGGCAATTTCGCCCCGGTTGGCAATTAGTATTTTTTTAAACATGAGTTTTTAATGTGCTAATTAGCTAATATGCTAATTAGCTAATTTTTGGAAGTTGCTAATTTTAAAATTGCCCATTGGTTACTAAGCAATTAAGCAGGTTCTACTAAAAACAGAGGCTGGTCAAATTCCACTGGTGATGCATCTTCCACCAGAACTTTTACAATAGTGCCGGATACTTCACTTTCAATTTCATTAAAAAGTTTCATGGCTTCAATAATGCAAACAACCTGTCCTTCTTCAACTTCATCGCCCACGTTTACAAATATCGGTTTACCGGGACCTGACTGGCGGTAAAATGTTCCAATCATCGGGCTTTTAATTGTAAGGAGATTGTCTGTTTTAGCTGAAGGGGTTTCCGGAGCTTTTACATTTGCCGGCGGAGATGTTGCTGGCGGAAGTACTTGTTGTGGCTGCACATATTGCTGAACCGGTGACGCAAATTGTTGTGAAGGTTGTTTCTTTTGCTTTATCGTGATTTTAAAGTCGTTTTTCTCAATACTAAGCTCACCGATATTACTTTTATTAACAAGCTTTACAAGTTCCTGGATTTGTTTAATGTCCATATTTACAAATTAAATTTATGTTATGGAAAGAAGGCAGCTAAGATAGGGATGATTTATGAAAATAGCATTTTTAAAAAAATAAAAAAATGGAAGAAATTGAAAGATTTTTAGAGGAAACTAAAGATTATTAGCAAAAAATGCTGGTTTTTCCCCTCAAAAAAGGGAAAATCCGGGAGCTGAATCTATCATTAGATGATCCAAACAGATCTTACTTTGAAAAGGCAAACTGGGAGCATTATTCCTTAACTCTTTCTACATATTCGCCTGTTTTGGTATTAACCCGTATCAGTTCGCCTTCGTTTACAAATAGCGGCACGTTAACCGTGGCGCCTGTTTCAACTGTTGCAGGTTTTAAAGTACGGGTAGCAGTATCGCCTCTTACGCCAGGTTCACTATAAGTTACTAATACAACAATTTTATCAGGAAGTTCCACACCCATCGGCTGGTCAGTTTCTCCATTTATTAAAACAGAAACTTCCTGACCATCTTTCAAAAACTGTGGTGCATCAACCATTTCCGTCGGTACGGAAATTTGCTCATAGGTGGTGGTATCCATAAAAGTATAACCCGTATCATCTTTATATAAAAACTGGTAAGGCTTTTTTTCAACTCTTACGGGAAAGATCGTTTCGCCACTATTCCAGGTTTGTTCTATCGTACGGCTGTTATCAACGCCCTTAAGTTTCGCCCAAACTTTTGCGGCAGCACGCGCAGTTTTGTTTTGACCAAATTCTATTACAGTGTAAAGGCTTCCGTCAATTTTTAATATCAGCCCCGTTCTCATATCTGAAGTAGATGCCATAAGTTTTTTTTAAGGGCGTGAAGGTATTAAAAAGGAATGAAAATGAAAATTGAATTGACATGAAAATTTCAAAATGGAGTTGCTGGCCAATTTTTACATTTTTATTTTTTTACATTCATATATCTTTATTTAAAATTTATACTCTTGAAAAAATTATTCTTATTACCCGTATTTATATTTTTCTGTGTAGTTGCATTTTCTCAGGAAGACAGCACTGCGCCGGTTTATCAAAGGTTTCCTACTATTCCTGAATTTACTGTGTTTAAAGCGCCTGATAGTACTTCATTTACACGGGATGACCTGAAAAAAAACAAACCGGTTGTTTTCATGATTTTTAGTCCGGATTGTGAACATTGCCAGCATGAGACTGAAAAACTAATAGCCAATATTGACAAATTTAAGAATGCCCAGATCGTTATGATCACGTATCTTCCTTATAATGAAATGTTGGTATTTTATAAAAACTACAAGATTGCCGATTACCCGCAAATTACCATGGCGAGAGACACAAAATTTTTCTTCCCGGTATTTTTTAAAGTGAGAAACCTCCCTTCTATTTTTGTTTATGATAAAAAAGGAAATCTTAAAAAGAACTTTGAAGGAAGTGTAAATACCGACCTGATCTCTGACGAATTATAATGCGCTGGTTTTTTGTACTATTAAATAAAAGTAAGGCTAATTATATTATAGCTTTTCTATCCACTCATAAGACCCTGCCGGTTTTTTTTACCTGGTTTTATTGCTTGATGAACTTATCATTCAATTGCAAATCGGCAGCAACATTTATTTTAATGAAGTAAATACCGGCATGAAGGTTACTAACAGGTATGTGTAGTTGCTTATTGTTTGATGCGGCCCTGAAACGAAGTACTATTTTACCTGAAGCATCTTGTAACACTACATTAATTACGCCTCTTATTACATCACTTCTCCTGTAAATAAGATTGAGCATATCTTGTACGGGGTTGGGAACAATTTGCCATGCATTACCGCTGTTGCCGGTAAGCGCCTTCTCAATTGTCGGATTTCGCCTGACTACGGACCTTCCGTTTGTGCGAGTGGTTTTGGGATTATTAACAATTGCAGTATTTGAAATTTCAACAATATTTTCATTAGTATCATACACCTTTACCCGATAATACAATTGCTGTTCATTGGTAAAGTTGTCGCGGTAAGCAAGTATTGTTGAAGCTGTATAATTTCTGAAAACAGGATTTGCAGCGGCCGGCGACCAAACCACTCCATCAATACTTTTAAATAAAGTATACGCCGTGCTTCCGGGATAATTCACCATATTCCATTGCAATCTAACCGTGGAACTCCCAGCATTGGTTAAGGCTACTAAATGGATTGCTGCGAAAGATTTGATAGAACCAAACAGTGAGGAAATAAAAATTAAGAATAAAAGCCGTTTCATGATAGTGCTTGGAAATAGACTATTAAATTAGAATAAAGAATAAAGCAGGCAAGTTAAAGAAGCTGTAAAAAAGTATTGGATGGAATTCTTATTTACTTTTTTATAAAAACATTATTCAATTACCTTTGGCCGGAAAATAATTTTCTAAAATAAATACGATAAAATGAAAGTAACCGTAGTAGGCGCAGGTGCAGTAGGAGCTACTTGTGCCGATAACATCGCAAGGAAAGAACTTTGCGAAGAATTGGTTTTGCTTGATATTAAAGAAGGCATATCCGAAGGTAAATCCATTGACTTTTTACAAAGTGCAGCATTGCTGGGAAGCGACACTAAAATTATTGGCAGTACTAACGATTATAAGAAAACGGCGGGCAGTAATGTAGTGATTATTACTTCTGGTATTCCACGTAAGCCGGGCATGACCAGAGAAGAATTGATCGGCATTAATGCTGGTATTGTAAAAGGCGTTACGCAGAATATTTTAAATCAATCGCCGGATGCAATTATTATTGTTATCAGCAATCCGATGGATACAATGACCTATCTCGCATTGAAATCAAGCGGTCTTCCAAAGAATCGTATTATTGGTATGGGCGGCGCTTTAGACAGTAGCCGTTTCAAATATTATTTATCTGTCGCTTTAGGCTGCTCCATGCAGGATTTGCAGGCAGTTGTTGTAGGTGGCCATGGCGATACAACTATGATTCCATTAACCAGGTTAGCAACATACAATGGTACGCCTGTTTCTAATTTATTAGATGAAGCGACCTTAAAAAAAGTAGCTGCAGATACGATGGTTGGTGGTGCCACACTTACCGGATTGCTTGGTACCAGCGCCTGGTATGCTCCTGGTGCCGCCGGCGCATTTCTGGTTGAAGCTATTTTACGGGATGAAAAAAAACTGATGCCTTGCAGCGTTATGCTGGACGGTGAATACGGGCAAAAAGATATTTGTATAGGTGTGCCCGTTGTACTTGGCAAAAACGGTTGGGAAAAAATTATTGACTATAAATTAAACGCTGAGGAACAGGCAGCATTTGCGAAAAGTGCTGATGCTGTACGGAATATGAATGGTGCGCTGACGCTGTAACTTTTTTTATTTATGTTTTGTTTGAATGGCAGATTTTTATCTGCCATTTTTGTTGCCATTTTATAAAATGAACTGTATGGGAGTTTAAATTTTTTCAAAAATTAAAATCAAATCTTATGACAAGAACTCTATTTGTCGATTGCCTGACTATCTTTGGTTAGCAACACATTCAAAAAAAATCTGGCGTATGTTACACAATTAAAACCAGTGGAAAGAATTCTCATAGCAAAAGATGTTTTAAATACTCAAATATTAATGACCTTCGTAGCGTTAGAAAAGCTTTTTGAATAAAATAATTCAAATAAATAAAATACGATGTCAAAGTTTATTGTTGGTTTTTTATTCCTGTTTCTTGCATATACAAATGCAAATGCACAAAAACAACCACCGTATTACGACGAAATTCAGCATTTCAAAAAGCTTGACAGTGTTCAGTCCCCTCCAAAGAACGCTATTCTGTTTGTAGGTAGTTCTTCTATTCGTAAGTGGGAAGATGTACAAAGCTATTTTCCAGATGAAACCGTTATCAACCGTGGCTTTGGAGGTTCCGAACTTACCGACGCTATACGTTATGTAAACGATATTATTATTCCATATCATCCCAGGCAAATTGTAATTTATTCCGGTGAGAATGATTTGGCTTATTCCGATACGATAACGCCAATGATCGTTTTAAAACGATTTGAAACTTTGTTTAATAAAATACGCTCAGCGTTACCAATGGTTCCAATTATTTATATTTCTATAAAACCCAGTCCATCGAGAGAAAAGTTTATGCCGAAGATGGTTGAAGCCAATAAACTCATTAAGCAATATTTACAATCAAAGAAGAAAACCGTGTTTGTGGATGTCTATCATAAAATGCTCGATGAAAAAGGGAAACCAATGCCTGATATTTTTTTAGATGATAATTTGCACATGAACGCGAAGGGCTATCACATCTGGCAAAAGGCGATTGAGCCGTATCTGGTAAAAGAGAAAAAATGATTTTTGTTGTCGGAAGTTTACTATGAATAGAGAAGATACAACAGCTAAAATAAAGAGTACCGATAAATGGGATGTTGTCATAATTGGCGGTGGCGCTTCCGGTTTGGGAATTGCAGTGGAATCTACCAGTCGCGGCTATGCGACACTGTTAGTTGAGCAATCAGACTTTGCGAAGTCCACATCTTCCAAGAGCACCAAGCTTGTTCACGGCGGTGTACGCTACCTTGCGCAGGGCAATATCGGCCTGGTAAGAGAGGCAAGTATTGAAAGAGGATTACTCAGTAGAAATGCTCCCCACCTGGTAAAAAATCAAACTTTTATAATCCCTGTTTATAACCGGTGGAGTCGTTTAAAATACACGATGGGATTGAAATTGTATGACTGGATATCGGGACATTTAAGCCTCGGTCCTTCAGTTTTTATTCCCCGTAAAAAAGTGCTGGAGAAACTACCGGGCATTATCTCCAAAAATTTAGCCGGGGGTGTTTTATATCACGATGGACAATTTGACGATGCCAGACTGGCTGTTAATCTCGCACAAACAATTTTTGATAATGGCGGGTTTGCCGCCAATTATATGAAAGTGATTGGGTTAATTAAAGACCAGGAAAAAATTTGCGGTGTCATTGTTTTTGATACAGAAACCAATGAGCATTTTCCTGTAAAATCAAAAGTTGTTATTAATGCAACAGGCGTATTTGTTGATGAGATTTTGCAAATGGATAAACCAGGTTCCAGAAAAAATATCGCTGCAAGCCAGGGAATTCATTTGGTACTTGATAAGAAATTTTTTCCGGGAGATGACGCGATGATGATTCCCGAAACCAGCGATGGAAGGGTGCTGTTTATCGTACCCTGGCATAACAAACTTTTAATGGGTACAACCGATACGCCGGTAAAAGATATCTCCCTTGAACCGGTGGCCCTGGAAACGGAAATTCAATTCATTCTGGAAACGGCAGGCAAGTACCTTACGGTAACGCCCACCCGAAAAAATGTTTTGAGTGTTTTTGCCGGGCTAAGACCACTGGCGGCACCAGCTGACGGAGGCGAAACAAAAGAAATTTCACGGAGCCACAAGATAATGGTATCGGGTTCGGGGCTGTTTTCTATTATTGGAGGTAAGTGGACTACCTATAGGAAAATGGGCGAAGATATGATTGACAGAGTTGAACAGCAGTTAAAATGGACTCACGTGCCATCAACAACCTCTTCTCTACATATTCACGGTTACACAAAAGAATCCCGCTATGATGATCCGTTATATTTTTATGGAAGTGATGAAATTTTTGTAAAAAAATTAGTTGATAAAAAAGACCTAGAATGGATAAGCGAAAATTTACAAATTAATAATGCCCAGGTTTCTTGGGCAATACGTGAGGAAATGGCAAGAACAGTAGAAGATGTTTTGAGCAGGCGAACGAGGGCTTTATTGCTCGATGCCAGGGAAAGTATTCGCGTAGCTCACCTCGTAGCAAAAACGATGGCACTTGAAATGAATAAAGATGAAAACTGGATAAATAACCAGGTGGAAATGTTTCAATCTATAGCGGCGAATTATATTCTCGATCATTAATGTCCGGCGACCATTCGGTTCAAGGTATTATTTTCTATATTTATTATATCTAAATTGAGGACTATTTATTTTCAAATCACGATTGCATGTCAAAATATATTTTATCCTTCGACCAGGGAACAACCAGCTCCCGTGCTATAATTTTTGATAAAACGGGTGCGGTTAAAGCGACAGCTCAAAAGGAATTCACGCAAATTTTTCCTCAACCGGGCTGGGTGGAGCATGACGGGAATGAAATATGGTACACACAATTGGGCGTAGCAACGGAAGTAGTCTTAAAAGCGGGACTCACTGTTCACGATATTGCGGGAATAGGAATTACCAACCAGAGAGAAACAACGCTTGTATGGGACAGGCAAACACATCAACCGGTATATAACGCGATTGTATGGCAGGATAGACGCACATCAGAGTTTTGTAATGAATTAAAAAAATCCGGCTATGCTGAAAATATTCAGCAAAAAACAGGGCTGGTGATCGATGCCTATTTTTCAGCTACCAAATTAAAGTGGATACTGGATAATGTGACAGGCGTCCGGCAAAGGGCAGAAAATGGCGAACTCTGTTTTGGCACAATTGATTCCTGGCTGTTCTTTAAGCTAACTAACGGTAAAGTACACACGACAGATGTTACCAATGCCTCCCGCACGATGCTTTTTAATATTCATAGCTTGCAGTGGGACGACGAATTATTGAAATTGTTTGATATTCCAAAGTCAATGTTGCCCCAGGTTAAATCAAGCAGTGAAATATATGGATACACCGAAGAAATTCTTACGGCAAAGCAAGTACCGGTTTGCGGCATTGCCGGCGATCAGCAGGCGGCGTTGTTCGGTCAAATGTGCATTAAACCAGGCATGGTAAAAAATACTTACGGTACCGGTTGTTTTATGTTGATGAATACCGGAGATAAACCTGTATTGAGTAAAAATAATTTGCTTACAACAATAGCATGGAAGATTGGCGATATAACAACCTATGCGCTTGAAGGCGGCGTTTTTATTGGAGGTGCGGTGGTGCAATGGTTAAGAGACGGATTGGGAATCATTAAAAATTCGCATGATGTTGAAAAGCTTGCTTTATCAGTAAATGATAACGGAGGCGTTTATTTCGTTCCGGCATTTGCAGGCCTGGGGGCTCCTTACTGGAACCAATTTGCAAGAGGCACTATGCTCGGCATTACCCGCGGAACTACCAATGCGCATATCGCCAGGGCATCAATAGAAAGTATTGCTTTGCAAACAATGGATGTTTTGAATGCCATGAATGCTGATGCTGCATTACCTATTGAAGAATTGCGTGTTGATGGTGGCGCCACTGCCAACGACTTGCTAATGCAATATCAAAGTGATATGATGAATTGTAAAGTAATTCGTCCCGAGATAACTGAAACAACTGCTTTAGGCGCTGCATACCTTGCGGGCCTCGCCATCGGATTTTGGAAGGATACCGCCGAAATAGAAAATTATTGGAAAGCGGAAAAAAACTTTGAGCCACAAATGAATGACGAAGTGAGGCAAAAAGAGATTCATCAATGGCAAAAGGCTATAAAGGCGGCATTAGTGTGGGCAAGTGATTAATAACTTTATATTGAAGCCTCAAATAAATAACAGTCAATAAGCATTTTCAACAATTATTCTATGTCGATTTTTTTAAGTGAATTTTTAGGAACAGCAATATTAATTGCATTGGGAAACGGAGTTGTGGCAAATGTTGTTCTAAATAAAACAAAGGGTAATAATAGTGGATGGATTGTTATTGCCTTCGGATGGGCAATTGCCGTTTTTGTGGGAGTATACGTTGCTGCTAAATCCAGCGGCGCACATTTAAATCCTGCTGTAACCATAGCCTTGGTTTATTTAAAAAAAATCAGTTGGAGTGTTGTGCCAGCATACATCGGGGGGCAACTGCTTGGAGCCATGACTGGCAGTGTGATTGTTTGGCTCTCTTATTTGCAACATTATAAAGCTACCGGAAATGCAGAAAGTATCCTCGCGACGTTCGCTACAAGCCCGGCAATTAAAAGTGCCGGACACAATTTTCTAACAGAATTTTTGGCAACATTTATTTTTATTCTTAGTGTATTATTCCTCGTTGCACCCTCCAATAGCCTGGGTTCTTTAGATGCTTTACCTGTTGCGTTATTAGTGCTTGGTATTGGTTTAAGTTTTGGGGGACCTACCGGGTATGCAATTAACCCTGTTCGCGATCTTGGGCCACGAATTATGCACCAGTTGCTGCCCATATCTAACAAGGGATCCAGTGGGTGGCAATACGCACTGGTGCCAATCCTGGGGCCATTGGCCGGTGGACTTTTGGCCGCGATAGTTTTTAGTTATATCAGTTGATGACACCTTTTTCTGTAGAAGTCCTCCGTCTGCAATCCTTTGTATCTTTGCCGGTAAAATATTTTGACTTGAACAAACAAAAAATAATTTTTGAAGATCTTGGTATAATAAACTATAAATCTGCATGGGACTACCAGGAAGAATTGGTTAAGAAAAACCTCGATATCAAATCTGAAATAAGAAAGGCCGAAGCGAGTGGAGATACTATCCAAAGTGCAACTTCAAACCATCTTTTGTTTTGCGAACACCTGCCTGTTTATACGCTTGGTAAAAGCGGGCACATGGAGAATGTTTTATTAACGGAGCACCAGATGGAGGAACAGGAAATTGAATTTTTCAGAACTAACAGAGGAGGAGATATTACGTTTCACGGTTTGCAACAGGTGGTTGGTTATCCCATCATTGACCTTGAAAATTTTTTTACAGATATTGGTAAATATCTCAGAAGCCTTGAAGAAGTTATCATACTTACAATTAAAGAATATGGAATAAAAGGTGATAGAAGCAAAGGTGAAACCGGTGTATGGATAGATCCGGATGTTGCGGGTAAAGAAAGGAAGATTTGCGCAATGGGTATTCGTTGCAGCCGGTGGATTACCATGCATGGCTTTGCATTAAATGTGAATACTGATCTTAGTTATTTCAATAACATTATTCCCTGCGGTATTGTAAACAAGCAGGTTACCTCCATTGAAAAAGAGGTGGGCCATAAAATCGACTTTGAAGAAGTGAAAGAAAAACTTAAAGGAAATTTCGAAAAGGTCTTTGACGTAGAAATCATTTTATCTCAGCACCATTTTCATCAAGCACAGGCATAGGCTTGCCATCTTTTGGGATATAAAACATATGTTTTTCCACCAATAATCCATCTGCATAAACTTCAAAATTAAATAACCCGGCATGCATAAAATTTACCTTATCGAGAGTAAGATATGTTTCCGTCACTTTTTTAATTTCAAAGAGAGGCGTGCCATCTGATTCAAAGAATTTTATTGAATATTTTTTCTTGTCGGCATCTGGTAAAGAAATAATAACATTATTTTCTTTGCCGGTGTAGACCCGTTTTGATGGAATGAAATAGGTTTTTGCAGGGGGTAGTTGTTTAATAACTCCCTTAATCACATTCTCTTTTATTGCATTTTCTTTTATAACGGTCTCATTTACTTCGGCAACTTTTTTTGCGGTATCAACTGAGGGCCTGTTCGATTTTGTAAAAAGATAACTTCCTCCTTCAAAGGAAATAAAGACGCGATAGAATTGCGGAGGAATAAATTCTTTTGAATCAACGTAGCCGTTTTCTTTTGCTTTCACATTTAATACACTTCCTATGGTAGTAAACCCTTTAAGGCTGTCATAAGAACGTTGAACATTTATAGTTGTAACGCTTTCAAAAGGATTGACCCATGAAACCAAAACTTTACTGCCTAGTTGCGTTACCGAAATTTTAGGAAGCGTGTCCTGTGCAACAGAAACATTATGCAGAGCTAATAATAGAGTTATGAAAAATATCAACTTGCGCATAGGAACTGGACGAAGCTATTTGTTTTTATGAAATACAAATATAATCGCTTGTTAATTGAAATTAAAAATTCAACATTCTTTCAGGCAACGATTTGTTTCCCTGCAATCCGCCTGTATGTAAACAAAGAATTCTTGAGCCGGCGTGGAAATAATCTTTTTTAGTAAGATCATATACACCAAACATCATTTTGCCTGTATATACAAAATCCAATGGAATTTTGTTGGTCTCATAAAATGAATTTATAAAAGAAATAAGTTCGTTATTCTTTTTAGCATACCCTCCAAAATGATAATCATGAATAACAGAATATTTTTTTGATGGTGGAGCGTTCAATAAAGCAAGCCTTGCCTCAATATCACACAGATTTTTTAAAACACTAAAACCAATATTTTCCGTTTCATTATTACTTCCGTCTATAAGTCCTGCAAAAGTTGTGGCTGTGCCAACGGCGCAACATACGTGAGTGAATTTTTTTTGGCTAAAATAATTACATATTAGCTTCGTCCCGTTAACACCTTTAATTGAAAAGCCGCCCTCGGGCACTAACGTATGATCACCATATTTTTTTATCAGTTCTGTTTGAAATTCTTTTTCATTAATTTCTTTATATAAATCTCTGCTGATAAATTCCAGCGTCATCTCATTCTGCATGCAAAAACGCAAAGTGTGTGACAACTGTTTTGGTTTTTCTCCACGAATAAATCCGGTAGATTTTACTCCTGCAGCTTTGCACGCATAAGCAGTAGCCACAAGATGATTGGAATAAGCTCCGCCAAAAGTAATTATATGCTTATGAGTTGAATTTATAGCCTCTTCCAAAAAATAATACAATTTGAAAAATTTATTTCCGGAAACAATGGGATGAATAGCATCTAACCGCAGCATGTGTACAGCCAGTTGACGGCTGTCAAATAATTTGCTTTTTAGTTGATCAATACTTATTACCAGGTTGCCGGGGTTAGGTAACACGTCCATCATTTGAATTTACTGCATAAAAATTGTTTCTTACTTTTGCGGGCAAATTTAATGAGGTTTATAGCTCATTGTCTTTTCGATAATGCAATTGCTGGTGATAAAATTGTTAACTGAAAAAAAATATACATAGTAAATTATGAGACCTACACTTTTAGTTTTAGCAGCGGGCATGGGAAGCCGTTATGGTGGAATAAAACAAATGGATTCTTTCGGCCCCTCCGGAGAAACAATAATAGACTATTCAATATACGACGCAATACAAAGTGGGTTTGGAAAAATCGTTTTTATTATTCGGAAAGATTTTGCTGAAGCATTTAAAAATATATTCGAAGGTAAGCTGAAAGGTAAAGTTGAAACTGATTATGTGATGCAGGAAATGGATTCTTTCACTGATGGTTTTAAATCTACTACAGAACGCACTAAACCCTGGGGCACTGCACATGCGGTGTTGTGTGCTAAAGATGTTATCGACGAACCGTTTGCCGTTATAAACGCCGATGATTTTTATGGAAGGGATGCTTTTGAAAAAGCGGCGGCATTTTTAAAGGAAGAAGTTGCTCCTGACATATGGTGCATTATTGGTTATCAACTCTCCAAAACACTTTCTGAAAATGGCACCGTTAGTCGTGGAGTTTGCCAGGTTGATGAAAATGGGAATTTAATAAGTATCGCAGAACGTGTAAAAATTTATCCTGAAGGAAATAAAATTGTATATGAAGAAAATGACGCTAAAACTGAATTACCGGCTAACACATCTGTCAGTATGAATTTCTGGTGTTTTCATCAAAATGCATTTGAATATATTCAAAAACTATTTCAAAAATTTTTACAGGACAATGGTGATAAACCAAAGGCAGAATTTTTTATTCCTATCGTTGGTGATGCTTTCATTAAAGAAGAAAAAGGAGCCATAAAAGTGATACAAACGTCAGCTCAATGGTTTGGCGTTACGTATAAAGAAGATGCTCCGGGTGTAAAACAAAGTATTGAAACATTGGTGGAAAGTGGCGCCTATCCCAAGCAACTCTGGGATTGAAATTGCCCGTTCGGTCAATAAAACGGTGGCAAGGTTGCACATCGTACATCTAACATCACACATCGTACTTTGTACCGCTAGTTTCCTTTAATCATATATACAAAATCTTCCAGCTTTTGAATTTGATGCACCCTGTCGAGCCCTTTTAAAGTATTCACCACGGGAAGTTTTATTGAATCATTTCCGCTGGCTTTAAGGGCAGCGTATATGTTTTTTGACTTAATTGCAAAAACAACTCCATCAGCATTAGTTTCTTTACTGGTGATAATACCAATAATATCGCCATTTTTGTTAACAACAGGCCCACCGCTATTACCTGGGTTAGCCGAGATACTTATTTGATAAGAAGTAGTATCACCATAATAACC
Organism: uncultured Chitinophagaceae bacterium; assembly: GCA_963792025.1. Classification (GTDB taxonomy): domain Bacteria; phylum Bacteroidota; class Bacteroidia; order Chitinophagales; family Chitinophagaceae; genus Ginsengibacter. The sequence continues at coordinate 531,424 of CAWBUS010000005.1, forward strand.
TGACTTTGCACTCAGGTATCCTTCACCATAAACAACTTCTTCGCGGGGATAGCCTAATGTAAAAATATGATCGCCTAGTTCTGCGGTATATTTTGGAAATGTGTACGGCAAGTCATTAACTTTCTTAAAGGCCGTATCCGAAATTTTTAAAATAGCGAGATCAGTAATTTTATCGGCATAAATCGATTTCGCAAAAAACTCTTCACCCTTTCTGTTTTCAACAATAATGTTACGGGCATTATCAATTACATGTGCATTGGTAATAAGAAAGCCGTTGCCATCCAATAAAAATGCAGTAGCCCTGAAATTAGCTTCAAACGTTGGCTTAATCGGGGTTCTTATTTGAGTTGAAGCATCATTCAGCCTGGTTTCAATCTGGCTTAGCTTATGTTGAAATTGGTTAAGTTTTGTATCTACAAGAGGAGTAATATTTTCTACTTGTTTCTTTCCGGAATACATAGAAACGATTGTTGCAGTTGAAATAGAAACAATTCCTGCTATGCAGGCGGCCACGACAATAACACGGCGATATTTATTCCATAAATAAATAACTTTTGCTTTTCCTTTAGCTTCCCGTCGGGAAATAAATCCTTCGTTGGTAAGTTGGGTTTCAACTTCATCGAGATTGTGCTTGAATGCTTTAACTTCACTCATTTTCTCGAGCTCGGCTAAAAAGAAAGTATGCTCAGCAGCCATTTGATCTATATCCGGATTATTCTTTCTTAGCTCTTCAAAGAAAGTAATTTCCTGTGGCGACATCTCGCCCTTTCTGTATCTTTCAACTGCATCTATAAGTAAAGTATCATCCATAATTTTATATTTTATTCGCCATTTTTATATTGAGCAAAAAATAATTTTTTCAATCTAATAAGGCACTTATATTTCTGCGTTTTTGCATTGTCGGCATTAGTGTAGCCAAATGATTCAGCAATCTCAGGCATCGATTTTTTTTGAATGTAGTAAGCTTCTAATAAGCTCTTGCAAGGTTCACCTATTTTTAATAACGCACTTTCCATTAAATTAAAATCGTTATTCAGCTTTTCGTGTTCATCTAATTCGTCGTCAACAGGTATCGTTTCATCCAGTAATTCAAAGGCCGGATAAAACCTGTTTTGTTGCTGAAGTTTTTTAAGCCAAAGCCGCCTGCAAATTGAATATAAATAAGTTTTGATCTGGCAACTTAAAACAAAAGATTTCAATTTTGCTTTCTCAAAAAGAACTATCATCGCTTCCTGGAATATATCTCTCGCATCCTCAGGGTAGCCATTATTTTTAACTATAAACGCCTGTATAGTACTATAATTCTCCCTGTAAATCGTTTCAATCGCACTCGTTTCGTTGGCAGCCAGGCCTTCTAAAAGCGCTTTTTCTTTTTCAAATATATTCACCCGGATTACAATTAATACTTAGAATGTGGAAAAGTAACCCAAAAAATATATCAAAAAAACTTTTTTAACATGGGTTACCTTTTGGAAATAAGGGTATAAACTTAAAATAATTATAAAAAATCTAAATTAAATTAACATGAAAAAATTACTGGTTATCGTTTGCACTTCCGCATTACTCGCGGCATGTGGTGGTGGTTCAAGCTCAGAAGAAACAAAAACTGACACTACAACTACGATGTCTACTGACACTTCTAAGATGGCTCCAATGGCTGCCGACACAACTTCAAAGATGGCTGCAGATACATCTAAGAAGGTTGCTGACACTACAAAGAAATAATTATTGATACTATATCATAATGTCATAAATTTTTATTTGGCAGGCAATCTAAAAGCCGTTTCTGAAAAGAAGCGGTTTTTATTTTTAAGCCGCCAACAAATTTGAATGATTTTATTTTGTTAAAGTCTTTTCGCTTGATATTCCTGGCTATTAAAAAAAATGATTGGAAAATTCATTTAGCATCCTTACTTTTGGCAAATCAAACAATGAACACTACAAAAGCATATACCTTTTTTTATTTTAGCTACTATTTTAGAAATAGTCCGGGAGGCTTTTGTTAAAACTTAATATAAAAAGATAACATAAAGAAATCCCGGCCAAGAGCCGGGATTCTTGTTTAATACAATGAGCAAAAAAATATCCATACAAGGGTTTGAAGGAAGTTTTCACCAGGTGGCTGCCCGCCAGTTTTTTGGGAACGACGTTGAAATTATCTGTTGTTCCACATTCCGGGAAGTGGTAAAGATTGCGTCTGACAAGAGCGCAAGCGACGGCGGAATAATGGCGATCGAAAATTCGCTTGCCGGAAGTATTTTGCCTAACTATAACCTGCTGCAGAAAAGCCATTTGAAAATTATAGGAGAAGTGTATCTTAAAATAAATCAAAATCTTTTAATAAATCCGGGAGTAACACTCGAAGATATTCGCGAAGTACACTCCCATCCTATGGCATTGCTGCAATGCATGGATTATCTTGAAAAATACAACTGGAAACTAATTGAAACAGAGGATACGGCGTTAAGTGCAAAACATATTCATCAGCATAGGAGCAAACATATCGCTGCCATTGCCAGTAAACTTGCCGCCGAATTATATAATTTAAATGTGGTGGCGCCTAATATTCATTCTCTTAAAAATAATTATACAAGGTTTTTAGTACTACAAATTCCTGAGTCTGCGCAAGATGTTAAAGATGCCGATAAAGCCTCAATAAATTTTCAAACGGATCATTCAAAGGGTAGCCTGGCGAAAGTGCTTTCAAAAATCGCGGATGGAGATATTAATCTAAGCAAGCTGCAGTCATTTCCTATTCCGGGAAGCGACTGGAGATACTCATTTCATGCCGATTTGGAATTTCAAAATATAGATCAATTCAATAAAGTAATAAATGATATACAACCGATGACCGAAGCATTAAGAATTTACGGTGTATATAAAAAAGGTAAGTAATGGAGCTATCTAAAAGACTCGAAGGGGTAGGCGAATATTATTTTTCTCAAAAGCTGAGAGAGATAGACGACATGAATAAAGCCGGTAAGCAGGTAATTAATTTGGGCATTGGCAGTCCGGATATGCCACCGCATGCTGCTGTTATTAAAACGTTACAGGAGGAAGCCGCAAAACCTAACACGCATGCCTACCAGAATTATAATGGAAGCCCGGTTCTTCGCACCGCAATTTCGAAATGGTATAAAAAGTGGTATGATGTTGAATTAAATCCTGATTCGGAAATACTACCGCTCATTGGAAGCAAGGAAGGTATTATGCATGTTTATATGACTTACATAAATGCAGGAGACATGGTATTGATTCCTGACCCCGGCTATCCCACTTACAAAAGCGCTGCAACAATTGCCGGCGCTAACGTAGTACCTTATACGCTGAAAAAAGAGAATAACTGGTATCCTGATTTTAATGAACTGGAAAAAACTGATTTGAAGAATGTGAAGTTGATGTTTGTAAATTATCCCCAAATGCCTACAGGGCAATTACCTACGCAGGATATGTTTGAACAATTGATCAGGTTCGCTAAAAAACATGCCATTCTTCTTTGTCATGATAATCCCTATAGTTTTATTTTGAATAAAACTCCCATGAGCTTATTAAGCATTGAAGGTGCAAAAGAGGTGGCGATTGAATTGAATTCATTAAGTAAAAGTCACAACATGGCAGGATGGAGAGTAGGTATGTTATGTGGCAAGAAGGAAAGGATCGATGAAATACTTCGATTTAAAAGCAATATGGACAGCGGTATGTTTCTGCCTGTACAATTGGCTGCAGCAAAGGCTTTGGAACTGGAGCAGGATTGGCACGATAAATTAAATGAAGTGTACGCACAGCGAAGGGAAAAGGTATTTGAACTCCTGCGATTATTGGAATGCGAGTTTGATAAGGACCAGGCTGGTTTGTTTGTATGGGCGTCTGCGCCTGCGTGGTTTAAAGATGGATACGAATTAAGTGATTCAGTTCTACAAAAATCAAATGTATTCATAACACCGGGAGGAATTTTCGGCAATGGAGGAAGTAAATATATAAGAGTGAGTTTGTGTGCCACCGAAGAAAAAATTAGCGAAGCTATTAATAGAATTAATGAAAGCAGTAAGTAGTAAGTAATAAGTAATAAGTAATGAATGATAAAATAAACGACAACAAAAACGTAGAGTTTCCCAAAGTCTCCTCTGGCGGAGATTTAGAGGAGGCCTTTGTCCTTACAATAGTTGGCGTCGGGTTAATTAGCGGCTCCTTTGCTTTGGCGCTGAAGGATAAAGGCTATGCAAAAAAAATTATAGGCGTTAGCAGAACAAAGGCGAGCGCTGATAAAGCATTAGAACTGGGAATAATAGATGAGGCTATGTCATTGGAAGAAGCTGTAAAGCAAAGTGATTTTATTTATGTTGCCATACCGGTTGACGCAACAGTGCCGGTTATGAAAAAAATAATGGATATCGTTACCGAAAAGCAAATAGTGGCAGATGCCGGTTCAACAAAATTCGTGTTATGCAAAGCATTGGCGGATCACCCTATGCGTAAACGCTTTGTAGCAACTCACCCGATGTGGGGCACGGAATATAGTGGGCCCGAAGCCGCGGTAAGAGGCGCTTTTAAAGATAGGTCATGCGTTATTTGTGAAAAAGAAAAGAGTGATGAAGATGCCGTTAGTATCGTTGAAAAAATATATAAATCGCTTGGTATGCATATTGCTTATATGGACCCGGAAAACCATGATATACATGCAGCTTATGTTAGTCATATCTCGCACATAACATCTTTTGCATTGGCCAATACCGTCTTGGAGAAAGAAAAAGAAGAAGATGCTATTTTTGAGCTGGCAGGTGGTGGATTTGAAAGTACCGTTCGACTGGCAAAGAGCAGCCCGGCGATGTGGGCGCCTATATTTATGCAAAACAGGGAAAATGTTTTAGATGTTTTAAATGAACATATTTCACAATTGAGAAAATTTAAAAGTTGCCTTGAAAAAGAGAATTATGAATACCTGGTGGAGTTAATGGAGAATGCGAATAAGATAACAAGGATTATAAAATGATATCGGTTTTAATATAACAAACACTGCAATGTTTGATAAGAAACGTCGCACAAAAACTAAAGTTTAGAGTAATATTTTTTTAAAATTAATTTTACAATGCAAACACAAACAACAACAATGAAAGATCTAATGCAGGAAAAATGGACTAAACGTCCTTTAATTATAAGCGGGCCCTGCAGCGCAGAAACGGAAGAACAAGTGCTGGAAACCGCTACACGACTGGCTAAGACGGGCAAGGTAGATATTCTTCGTGCAGGTATATGGAAGCCACGTACCAAGCCCGGAATGTTTGAAGGTATTGGGATGAAAGGATTGCCCTGGATGGCGCAGGCTAAAAAAATTACCGGCCTTCCTATTACCGTTGAAGTAGCAACTGCCAAACATGTTGAAGATGCTTTGCATTTTGATGTAGACATGCTATGGATCGGCGCAAGAACAACTGTGAATCCTTTTAGTGTTCAGGAAGTTTGCGATGCATTGCGTGGTGTTGATATTCCTGTGCTGATAAAAAATCCTATCAACCCTGATCTTGAATTGTGGTGTGGTGGAATTGAACGTTTGCAAAAAGTTGGTGTGAAGCAAGTTGGAATGATTCATCGCGGATTTTCAAATTATGGCAATACTGAATTTCGGAATGCGCCTATGTGGCATTTACCTATCGAAATGAAACGCCGGTTCCCTGAAATGTTATTGATCTGCGATCCTTCACATATTTGTGGTAACAGAACCATGTTGCAATCAGTGGCTCAAAAAAGTATCGATCTTGATTTTAATGGTTTGATGATTGAAAGCCATATCGATCCTGATAATGCATGGAGCGATGCAAAGCAACAAATAACTCCAGAGCGTTTATCTGAGATGTTGGGTGAATTAATTTGGAGATCGGAAAATACAGATGAAAAAGAGTTTCTAACGGCCCTGGCTAAACTAAGAGAACAGATCAATCATATAGATGATGAATTGCTTCAACTTATTGGTCAGAGAATGAAGATTGCCGATAAAATTGGTAAGTATAAAAAAGAAAATAATATTACTATTCTGCAAACCAACCGCTGGAACGATATACTGGCTAAGGCATTTAAGAAGGGCGAAAAATTAGGATTGAGCCAGGAATTTATCACCAAATATTTTGATGCCGTTCACCTGGAAAGTATCAATCACCAGAATAAAGTAATGAATGATTAGTAAAGAAATATTGCCACAGCAATATAAATTTTCAGGAAAAAAAATCGATGTTTTCTTTGATGCTGATTTCTCTTTAATTGAAGCGAAACTTCAAAAAGACAAAACCATTTTTATTACTGATGAAAATGTCTACGCGGCGCACTCCGAAAAATTTTCAGGCTGGCAAAGTATTGTAATAAAACCAGGAGAGCAGTTTAAGAATCAGCAAACAGTTGATTCAATAATTAAACAGTTGATCGATTTACATGCAGACAGGCAAACATTTATTGTAGGTGTTGGTGGCGGCGTTATAACAGACATTGCAGGGTTTGTAGCATCTGTGTATATGCGTGGAATAAAATTTGCGTTTGTGCCTACCAGTATCCTTGCTATGGTGGATGCCAGCATAGGTGGAAAAAATGGAATAGACGTTGGCGTTTATAAAAATCTGGTTGGCGTAATCAATCATCCTGAATTTTTAATATACGATTATTCGTTTTTAGAAACCCTGCCCGATGAAGAATGGGTGAATGGGTTTGCCGAAATAATAAAACATGCTTGCATAAAAGACGCCGATATGTTTCAGTTTCTTGAGAAACATTCGATCATGAAATTCCAGGCGTCGCTGGAGGATGCCGCTGCGATTATTAAAAGAAATGTGGAAATAAAATATAACGTAGTTGTTAATGATGAAAAAGAAACCGGTGAAAGAAAGCTGCTTAATTTCGGACACACGATCGGGCATGCCATTGAGAATACAAGCGGTTTACCTCACGGGCACGCAATAAGCATCGGCATGATCGCAGCTTGTCGAATTTCGGAAACGATTAATAATTTTCATACTGCAGATACCGAAAGAATAGCGGATATCCTGGTGAAATATGAATTGCCTGTTTCCTTTACTGCCGACAAACAACGAACCTGGGAAATACTGTTACACGATAAAAAAAAATCTGGCAGTAGTATGAGTTTTGTTGTTCTGGATTCCATCGGTAGTGCATCAATCAAATCAATGCCACTTGATCAATTACATAACATTTTCAATAGTATATAGTGATAGCTACCGTTTCTCCATCAATAGTGAAAGGAAGCCTGCAGGCTCCGCCATCAAAGAGTTGCATGCAAAGAGCGTGTGCCGCTGCATTGATCAATAACGGGACAACGATTATTGATAATGCCGGTAACAGCAACGATGAGCAGGCTGCAAAAAATATTGTTCAAAAGCTCGGTGCTACTGTTGAGACAGTTCGCAGGCAGGTTATCATCACTTCCAATAACCATATCTTTTCTTCCAATTATCCCGGAAAACATTCCATCATTTCTGTTGGTGAAAGCGGGTTGTCATTACGAATGTTTACGCCGCTTGCAGCATTGTTTAAACATGAGATTACGTTTACCGGTGAAGGAAGCATTTTAAAAAGACCCGTCGATTTTTTTGAAGATGTTTTTCCGCAGTTAGGTGTGGAGATACGGACAAACAACGGGAAGATACCGCTTGTGTTAAACGGGCCATTAAAACCTAAAAATATTACAGTTGATGGATCATTAAGCTCCCAGTTTTTAACCGGGCTGTTGATGGCTTTTGCAAAAGCGTGTACGGTACCCGTTAGTATCAAAGTAAATAATCTAACCAGCAAACCTTACATTGATCTTACACTGGGTATTTTAGATCATTTTGGCTTTAAAGTAGAAAATGAACGCTACGAGAGATTTAATATACTTCCGGTTAAAAACGCTAATAACCATAGTATAAAATATACGGTTGAAGGTGATTGGAGCAATATAGCTTTTCTATTAGTTGCTGCCGCAGTTGCGGGAGAGGTGACAGTAAAAAATGCCGATACCAATTCTGCGCAAGGTGATAAAAGAGTTATTAATGCGCTGGAATCCTGCGGCGCTAAAATGAAGATCAGTAAAAATGAAATTACGGTCACGAAGAATGAACTGGAGGCGTTTAACTTTGATGCAACACATTCACCCGATTTGTTTCCGCCATTAGTTGCTCTTGCCTCTTATTGCAAAGGAACGTCTGTAATTAAAGGTGTGAACAGGCTGGCACATAAAGAAAGTGACAGGGCTAAAACGCTGCAGTCGGAATTTGCAAAGATGAAGGTGGAAATAGTGATTAATGACGACTTAATGTTAATTAAGGGAGGCAATCAAATTAAAGGGGCAAAAGTTTCTTCACATAACGATCACAGGATTGCTATGGCTTGTGCCGTGGCGGCTTTGGGAGCAAAAGGAAATACCACAATACATGAAGCAGACGCTGTAAAAAAGTCATATCCGGGCTTCTTTGAAGATATTAAAAAGCTAAAAGCAGCGGTGCAAATTTCATAAACGATACCTTTGGGGTTAAAGTATCGCAAAGAACGCGATGATGTCGCAAAGGCCGCTAAGAAAAAACTTTGCGATCTTTGCGTTTTACTTTGCACCCTTTGCGATACTAAAAAATGATGCCCAAAGAACTAATAGTAAAAGGGAGTGACACAACTAGGATGCCCAAAGAACTGTAGCTGGTAAACAAAAATTATTTTCTAAAATTATTCTTCAACAAAATTTTAATGTCATACACAATCGCGATAACGGGAAGGCCTAATGTGGGTAAGAGTACTTTTTTTAATCGTTTGCTCGAGCAACGTAAAGCAATAGTGGACGACGTGAGCGGCGTTACACGCGACAGGCAATATGGCGTTGCCGAATGGATCGGTAAAACGTTCAACGTGATTGATACCGGGGGTTTTGTGGCACATAGCGATGATGTGTTTGAAAGAGAAATTCGTAAGCAAGTGCATATTGCGATGGAAGAAGCCAATGCAATTATTTTTATGGTTGATGTTACAACTGGCATTACTAACCTCGACCAGGAAATGGTTGAATTGCTGCGCAAATCACCTAAGCCAGTTTACCTGGTAGTTAATAAAGTTGATAATCACGCCCGCATGCTCGAGGCATCAGAATTTTATAGTCTTGGCTTTAAGAATATATTTTTTGTTTCTTCAATAAGCGGAACGGGAACAGGTGAATTATTGGATGAAGTGTGTGGTGCAATTCCTGAAGAAAAGGAGGATGAGAAATCGGAGCTTCCGAAGTTTGCTATTATCGGGCAGCCCAATGTTGGTAAGTCATCTTTGTTGAACGCTTTAACAGGTAAGGAACGCACGATTGTAAGTAATATAGCGGGAACTACGAGAGATTCCATTCATACAACCTATAATCTGTTTAATAAAGAATTTATTTTAATTGATACGGCGGGCATACGTCGTAAAACAAAGGTGAATGAAGACCTGGAATTTTATTCTGTGATACGAGCCGTTAAAGCCGTAGACGAAGCGGATGTGTGTTTAATTGTGCTTGATGCAAAAAATGGAATTACTGCACAGGATTTGAATATTTTTTCTTTATGTGTAAAAAAAGGAAAAGGCATAGTTATACTCGTTAATAAATGGGATGCTGTAGAAAAAGAAACAAATACCGCCCGCGATTATGAAAAAATGTTAAAGCAAAAACTGGCTCCCTTTAAGGATGTTCCAATCATGTTTATATCAGCAACGGAAAAATTACGGATACTCCAATCTATGGAGATGGCCATTAAGGTTTATGAAAACAGGCAGCAGAAAATAGCTACTTCTAAATTAAATGACGTTATGTTGAAAGCTACAGAAGCTTATCATGCGCCGGTTATAAGAGGTCATCCGCTTAAAATAAAATATGTAACACAGTTACCAACGGTTGTTCCCTCGTTTGCTTTCTTTTGCAACTATCCTGAAGATGTAAAAACGCCTTATAAAAATTATCTTGAAAATCAACTGCGGGAGCATTTTAATTTTACGGGAATACCTATTCGTATTTTTTTTAGAAAGAAGTAAAGGCTTTACTAATATCGGACCGTTTCCCACAAAGACACTACGAACACAAATTTTTTTAGAATGTTCCATAGTGGCCTGTTGGGAAAAATAATTTTCATGTGTAACTCCATGCTTTTTTTTGTGTGAAAAAAAACATACCTTAAACTTATTAAATTTTAAAACCTTAAAGTAAAATCTAATGAAAAAATTAATTGCAATTGTAGCCATTGCAGCCTTTGTTACTTCCTGCAACAGTGGCTCCTCAAACACAGAATCCACCGCAGATTCTTCAATGACAGATAAGAAAATGAGTTCAGACTCTATGAGTTCTATGTCTCCGATGACCTCGACTGTGGCCGAGGGAACGATGACAATGAAAGACGGGAAAATGATGGTTATGATGGCGGGTAAATGGGTGCCGATGGATCAGACAATGACGTGTACTGATAGTTGCAAAGTAATGCCTAGCGGAGAAGTGGTAATGAAGGACGGTAGTAAAATGATGATGACTGAAGGCATGACAATAGATAAGGATGGTATGATGATGGATGATAAAGGAAAGATGATACCGATGGATCACATGATGATGAAAGATACGATGAAGAAGTAACTTAGCCTTGGTCAAAGATTACTTTTTAATTGTCCCCGGAATTTCCGGGGATTTTTTTGTTTACATGCATTAGTAATGCAAACGTCATAGCCGTTGTCAACAATAAACTTGATCACTGCCCCGAGAGATATGTTGCAGCTTTTGCATAATATTTTTACGATGGGTTGCCTAATCTTTTCTCCATTGCAATTAGTAGTATATTTATTTTTTTAAACGTACCAATTGCTCATACTGGATGGAGGAAAATTTATTACTGCAATTAATCTAAGAATCGCTTTTTACCTAAAAAATCCCCAACAAGCAACAACCATTTTTTTTATTCAGGGCAATTCCTCCTCGTGCAGCGTATGGCGTAAACAGATAGAAAGCCCGTTGCTGGCAGCTCACCGCTCAATTACAATTTATTTACCCAGCCATGGTAATTCAGGTGAAATGCCTTCTGATGCGGATTTTAGTACGCCCGGAATATCAAAAATAATTAGGAAGGTCATTCATTAGTTTATCAACGACCATCCCTTTATAATTTGCAGCATTTCGCTTGCCACTAATATGGCCGTGAAAATGTTAGCAAATGATTTTTTTCCTGGAGGACTTTTATTTGCTGGTCCGTGTATAACCGGCAAAGGATTTGGCCTTGATAAAATGGTCTTAAAAGGTGCTGATGTTACCGCTTTGTTTACCCATAATGTGCCTGAAACGAGTGTCCATAAATATGCTGAAGATATTTTATTCTCGAATGATCAAAAAGACAAGAGTCAATTTGTAGAAGATTATTATGCGGTAAAGGAAACTTTCGTTCGGCTTTGTATGCCACAATTACAAACGGCCTATACAATGATGAAATTAAAATACTCCGTAACAAAATTTACCGGCATGTATTGTTTTTTGAGGAGAACGAGAAAGTGTTGAACAATCATTAATTAGAGATGAACCTATGACGATCATAAAATTGTCATTGCAGATTCAAATACACGTTTCGTAAACATGAAAACGAAAAATTATGGAAAACAATATCCCAAAGCTTGTATTAATACCTCTCATATCAATTGCCCATGGCATTTCTCTTGCTTTAGAATACCTTAATATGAAGATACAGAAATGCACATTGCCTGCTATGTTAGCTAATCAATCTTCCACAAAGACCACAAAGGGTACCAAAAATTTTGCCTTATGAAGGTTGTGTCCGGATGTGAAGGAAGAAGAATATTTCTTTGCGTTCTTTGTGGCTCCGTAGGATAATTTTTTTAAGTTGATAAAATACTAAGCCCAGGCTTTGTCTCCCTTTGCATAAGGAACGCAACCTTCAAATTTTCCCGGAGTTTCTACATAACGCCTCGCCTGTGTACATCCTATTTCGGAGGTGAAATACCCAAGCAGTGTGAGCTGTTTCATTAATATAAAATAATAATTTGGATTCTCACGTAATTTCGATGCCTGCGGATCGGTGCCTTTTTTATCTTTTTGCATCGCCATCTCATGCTTCTGTTCATCAGTCATTGCATCGAAATAATCATCTGTCTTTTTTTGGAAAGCTTTTGCATCTTTATCGAGCTCAACCAATAAGTCGTGGCGTTGCTGAGGAGAGCTTTCTATAAATGATTTTCCATTTTTCTTGTTCGATGCCTCATCAAGTCTGGCTATACCTTCATGGAATATTGTTTGATCAGGCGCTTCATAACAATCATTTACCATCACGGTCATAAACTGCCCTACTTTAGCCGCTTTGGCGCCGGGTGTTTTTGTTGTGGGTAAAATAGTATCAGCCACTTCATCGAGGAAAGAGATGTCCTCAGGCGTAAAAGTCATAGATACACCTGTCTTACTTTTACAGCCTTCTAAAAAATAGTGACTTCCTACAATAGTACCTCCTACCAGGAGCGAAATATATTGTACTGCTTCTCTTCTATTCATAGTTGTATTTTTAAAAAATTATTCACATGTTAACACCAAAGCCATCGCGGTAGTTTCGTTTAATAAATTCGTTTACCTCATCAACGTTAGTAACCTTCATGGCATCATTGTCCCACAAAAGCTCTACATAACGGGCAGGGTAGTCGAAACCCGTTCCCGTTGCTTTAGGCTTCCTTATATCAAAACCTCTTATTGCAAGGTTCGACATTAGCAATGCCTCGGTTAACGGTCCTGCTACCTCAAAATCAGAACTTAAAGGTATCTTACCATATCCCGCAATTGCGGCTTCCACCCACTGGGTATAATGTCCGGTTTTGTCACCTCCCGGCACGCGTGGATAAGTTTGCGGAACTTTCACTTCATTTGTTCTTGAGGTAGGAAGCAACTGTGGATTAGCTCCGTAGGTGCCACACATCATACTACCTTTTGAGCCAATAAAATAAGTACCGTTGCCTCCATCACCGAAAGTTTCATTAGGTCCTAACTCTTCCGGTCTTTCAGGCTGAATGCCACCATCCATCCAATGAACTTCAACGGGCCCTTTAGTCTTGTCTGTCTTTGGAAATTTCATAATTACATGGCTCGAAGGAGGACAGCTTTCGGGGAAATAACCTCTTTGGAATTCGCCAACATAAACGCTGCCAACACTTGCCTGCACTGAATTTATGTATTTAAGATTAAGTACACCAAAGGCAGGCTGAACGATATGGCAGCCCATATCGCCCAATGCGCCGGTACCATAATCCCACCAGCCACGCCAGTTGAATGGAACGAGGTTATCAAAATAATTTTTTTCGGGAGCTGTTCCCTGCCATAGGTTCCAGTCTAATTCTTTAGGTATGGGCGTTGCATCGGTTGGCCGGGGAATTCCCTGTGGCCAAACGGGTCGGTCTGTCCAGCAATATACCGTGTGCACATCGCCAATAATACCCGCATCGTACCATTCCATCAATTGTCGTATACCGTCTCCGGAAGCGCCCTGGTTGCCCATTTGAGTTACTACCTTAAAGCGTTTAGCCGCCTTCGTTAGCGCTCTCGCCTCATACACGTCGTGAGTGAGTGGTTTTTGAACATATACATGCTTACCAAGTTGCATAGCAGAATAAGCAGCTACGGCATGGGTGTGATCGGGAGTAGAGACTGAAACTGCATCAAAACTTTTATGTTCCTTGTCAAACATTTCCCTGTAGTCTTTGTAATATTTTGCCTTTGGAAATTTTTTTACGGAGTTGGCAGCTTGCCTGTCGTCCACGTCGCAGAGAAAAGCAATGTCGGCCTTACCGCCTGCGTAGAAATGATTGATATCGTCTTCGCCTTTTCCGCCAACCCCCACACTCGCAATAGTTAAACGATCACTGGGAGCTATAAATCCTTTGCCACCTAAGACATGCCGTGGAACTATCATAAATCCGGTGGCTACGAATCCGGCATCTTTCAAAAATCTTCTTCTTGGATAACCTGGTTTTGAAATTTCCTTTTCTTTACTCATTATATCTTTTTTTAGAGGTAATAATCAGAGGCGTAACAGAATAATATTAAATGTTACGTTTTTTTAATTCGCTTACAGCATGGTCGGCGGCTCTTGCAGTCATAGCCATGTAGGTCAATGATGGATTTACACAATTGGCGGAAACCATAAAAGAACCGTCCGTTACAAAAACATTAGGAGCATCCCATACCTGGTTCCATTTATTTAAAACAGATGTTTTAGGATCATTCCCCATGCGGGCGGTTCCCATTTCATGTATGCCCCTGCCGATAGTACCGTCGCCATCGCGGCCTGTTACATTTTTAACGCCTGCAGCCTCAAGCATTTCAATAGCATCATTCTGCATATCAATTCGCATCTTTCTTTCATTCTCTTTCCATTCTGCATCAAAAGAAATTACATTGAGCCCCCATGCATCTTTCTTGTTTTTATCTAAGGTCATCTTATTTTCATGGTAAGGAAGTATCTCGCCAAAGCCGCCAATATTCATGGTCCATCCTCCCGGTTCTGCCAATGCATCTTTAAAATCGCCACCAATGGTTACTTCTTCAGCGCTGCGGTTATATCCGTCACGACTTGCGCCGCCCTGGTAGCCAAAGCCTCTCAGGTAATCTCTTTTATCTCCTAAAATATTCCTATACTGTGGAATATAAATACCGTTTGCCCGCCGCCCGTAATAATATTTGTCTTCATAACCATCAACCGTACCCGAAGCACCGACACCCAGGTGATGATCCATGATATTATGACCTAATTCTCCGCTGCTGCTTCCCAATCCATCAGGCCAGATGTCAGTAGCTGAATTCATCAATATCCATGCGCTATTAAATGTAGATGCATTAAGGAAAATAATCTTCGCAAAATATTGATACGTCTTGTTGGTTTCTGCATCAAGCACTTCAACACCAGTTGCTTTTTTGGTATCCTTATCATACAGGATTTTTGTAACGATCGACCACGGTCGCAGTGTTAAATTACCAGTAGCGTTTGCGGCTGGCAATGTTGAAGACTGCGTACTGAAATAGGCGCCAAACGGGCACCCGAGCCAACATTTATTCCTATATTGACAATTGGTTCTTCCAGGTAATGGCTCAGTTATGTTAGCCACACGCCCCATGATCATTCGCTTTGTCTTGTAGTGCTCGTTAATTCGAGCCTGAACATCTTTCTCTACACAATTCATTTCCATGGCGGGTAAAAAATGTCCATCGGGCAGTTGCGGTAAGCCTTCTTTGCCGCCACTAATGCCGGCAAACTTCTCAACATAAGTGTACCATGGCTCAATATCTTTATAGCGGATAGGCCAGTCAATGGCTATCCCATCTCTTAAGTTGGCTTCAAAACTCAAATCGCCCCAGCGATAGCTTTGACGACCCCATAAAAGAGAGCGGCCACCAACATGATAACCCCTGAACCAATCCATGCGTTTAACTTCAGTGTAAGGAGATTTTTGATCATTGGCCCACCAGTCTAGATTCATTTCGTTTAACGGATAATCTCTTCTTAAAGCAGGATAGTCTTTTATCATTTCCTGGGTACGTCCACCGCGGTGTAGAAATTCCCACGGGCCTTTGGTTGCATTTACATAATCCTTTACATGCTCAATGTTTTTACCTCTTTCAAGCATTATTGTTTTCAGTCCCTTTTCGGTGAGTTCCTTAGCGGCCCAGCCTCCCGAAATTCCTGAACCAATAACAATTGCATCGTAAGTGTTGTCTGCCATTATTTATTTTTTATCGTTAAATGGTTAATTAGTTTATTAGTTGAATCGTCATCCGGTCCATTAAAAGTCCCTATTTGAGGGAGCTGTCCGCCGTCAGGCAGGTTTAGCGGGCCTTATACATCACAAATCTGTATCGCTTCCCGCAGAGAATCCAATTTATCAGGATAGGTTGGCATGAATTCCTGTGCTACGTATCCTTTGTATCCTGTTTCAACAATCGCTTTCATCACGGCGGGATAATATAGTTCCTGCGAATTGTTTATTTCGTGCCTGCCGGGAATACCGCCTGTATGATAATGTGCAATGTACTGATGGTAATCCCTGATGTTTCTTATAATGTCTCCCTCCTGTATTTGCATGTGATAAATATCAAATAGTAATTTGAAATTATCAGAGCCAACACGCTTGCATAATTCTGCTCCCCATTCCACATGGTTGCACATATAATCTTTGTGATCTATTTTACTGTTGAGCAATTCCATTACCATGGTGACGCCGTTCTTTTCAGCAGTGGGTAAAATCTTTTCCAATGCATCTTTACAATTCTTCATTCCGGTTTCATCATCCATGCCTTCCCGTTTACCGCTGAAACAAATAAGATTTTTATAACCGGCTTTTGCCATGATGGGAATGGTCTCCAGGTATTCTTTAATTAACTGTTCGTGATACTTCGTGTTATCGAGACCGTTATACAAGTTATTATCCCCAGATGTATAACACATGGAACTGTAGATACCATGTTTTTGCAGCGTAGGCCAGTCTTGTGGTTTTACCAGATCAATGGCACTGAACCCGATTGTTTTTACCGCTTCGCATAAATCATCTAAAGAGAGATAACCAAATGTCCACCTGGAAACTGAATGATTAATATTTCCTTTCAATTTGTAAGTGTTTTTTGTCTTCAAAATTTTTTGCGAAAGAGATAGCCGGAGCAGCTATTACGGCAGATGTGCCAAGGGCAATATTTCTTAAAACGGTTCTCCTGTTTTGTTTTGAACTCATTAGTTATATTTTCATATTTTGATCATTAATAGCTTTTTCTTTTTTTTCATTGAATGAGACCGCGAACAAAAGAAAAACAATCATTGCAATGCCCGAAGGAATGATCCAGATCATTTTCCAGTTAAATAGGGAAGCTGAAGTTGTATACATATCTGTTACGAGTCCGGCGATTTTAAATCCTATCAGCATTCCGATACCATACGTTGCCAGGGTTATCAATCCCTGTGCGGCACTTTTGTATTTTTCACCTGCTTTGCTATTGGTATAAATTTGACCTGTAACAAAAAAGAAATCGTAACAAACTCCATGCAAGGCGATACCAACAATGAGCATAAAACTTAGTTCACCGGCATTGCCATAAGCAAATAAAGCATATCGTAAAGCCCATGCAAACATACCAACAAGAATCGTTTTTTTAATTCCATATTTTTTAAAAAAAACTGGTAGCAATAACAGGAATATCACTTCAGATGCCTGCCCGATAGTCATTTTACCTGTTGGATTGGCTACGCCAATATTGGACAAAAAGGGATTGGCATTTTGATAGTAAAAGGCTAAAGGTATACAGATGAGTATTGAAGCCACAAAAAATACCAGGAAGTTTGTATTCTTTAATAGTTTTAGAGCATCCAAACCCTAATATGTCAGATACACTCACCTTTGTTCCCGGTGCAACTTTTGGTGGCGTTTTGGGTAATGTAAAACTAAACAAGCCCATAACAAGAGATGCAATAGCGGCAAGTAAAAACGTATTCTTCATAAGGCCTGCTTTTACATTTGCCTCTGCATCCCATAAAAAAACAAAGCTGATCATCAAACCTGCTACGATCCAGCCGATGGTACCCCAAACCCGAATGCTTGAAAATTCTTTTTCAGGATCTTTCATTTGGTTAAACGAAATTGAATTTACTAATGCAAGCGTTGGCATATATAAAATCATATACACTAACAGGTAATAAAAAAATACTTCGGGATATACTGAAGTTATTCCTCCGGATCTATACATCTGGAACATCAATGCAGCTCCAACAAGATGTAATACACCAAGTATTTTTTCTGCATTAAAATACCTGTCAGCAATTAAACCGATAATAAATGGAGCAATAATGGCTCCCCACGACTGCGTTGAAAATACCGAACCTGTTTGAGCTCCGTTAGCATGTAGATTATTTACAAGAAAAGTTCCTAACGTTACAAACCACGCACCCCAGATAAAGAATTCCACAAACATCATGAAAGAAAGTTGCAATCGGGTGGTTAATTTCATTAACTCTTATTAAGTGATCAGGAATGGAAAGTTTAAATGTACTATTTTTAAGACAAGAAAAGTTTTTAGTTAAATTTTTTTTCATTTTTTTTAATCTTTTGCATCCCTTTATATTTACAAAAAATTGGACACATTAAAATTGTTTGATATGAGAAAACTAAGAATGGGTATGGTAGGCGGCGGTAAAGATGCTTTCATCGGCGCCATTCATCGTATTGCTGCCAACATGGATGGGCTTATTGAATTGTGCTGCGGCGCATTAAGTATTAATCCGGACATTGCAACAGGGAATCGGGATTAGAATTATTTCTTCCTGACGGACCGAACGTACCTTACTTATCGAAGAAATGATTGCGAAAGAAAGTGAAATGCCTGCTGATAATCGGATCGATTTTATAACGATCGTTACTCCGAACTTTGCTCACTTTGGCCCTGCAATGATGGCGCTTGAAAATGGTTTCAATGTGGTTGTTGAAAAGCCAATGACATTTACTTTAGAGGAAGCAAAGCAATTAAAAGCGAAGGTTGATGAAACAGGGTTAGTATTATGTCTTACCCATACTTACTCGGGATACCCGATGGTAAAGCAGGCAAAAGCGATGATGGAAGAAGGCGTTTTTGGCAAGATCAGGAAGATATATGTGGAATATTCCCAGGGATGGCTAAGCAAATTATCAGAACGTGAAGGAAATGCGCAGGCAGCGTGGCGTACTGATCCAAAGAAATCAGGAAAGGCAGGCGCCATGGGAGATATAGGGACGCATGCAGCACATCTTGCGGAGTATATCACAGGGTTAAAAATTACAAAGCTTTGTGCCGATTTAAATGTTATGGTTGAAGGACGCCATCTCGATGATGACGGAAGCGTCTTATTAAAATTTGACAACGGTGCTGCAGGTGTATTAAGCGCAACACAAATTGCTGCAGGTGAAGAAAATAATTTAAAGATCAGAATTTATGGAGAAAAAGGAGGCATCGAATGGATACAACAGGAACCAAATACTTTGTTGGTGAAATGGCTCGACAAACCCACAGAAATTTTGCGTGCCGGTGCTAACTATACAAATGTATTAAGCAGCTTTGCTACAAAAAATTGCAGAACCCCCGGCGGCCACCCCGAAGGTTATCTTGAAGCTTTTGGAAATATTTATCACAATTTTGCCCAAACATTAATGGCAAAAATGGAGGGTAAAGAACCAACAAAAGAAATGCTCGATTTTCCCGGTGCTGATGATGGTGTTCGTGGCATGGCATTTATAGAAAATGTTGTGGCGTCTGGTCAGTCAACCGAAAAGTGGACGGAGTTTAAGATATAATTTTTTAATAATCCTTGTCCCTCTCCTCTTGGAGAAAGCCTATCCCGATTTGTCGGGAGGTTGGGTGAGGCTAAATAAGCATAATGAAAACAATTAAAGGTCCCGGAATTTTCTTAGCGCAGTTTCTTGGTGATAAATCACCATTTAATGATATGAAATCTATTTGCCTTTGGGCAACAGATCTTGGTTTTACAGGTGTTCAGATCCCAACTTGGGATGCTCGTTGCATCGATTTAAAAAAAGCTGCGGAAAGTAAAACCTATGCTGATGAATTAAAAGGATTAGTGAATGACTGTGGCTTGCAGATAACAGAATTGTCCACGCATTTGCAAGGACAGCTAATCGCAGTAAATCCTGTTTATGATAAAATGTTTGATGGTTTTGCACCGAAAGAAGTTCACGGTAATTCCAAAGCCAGAACCGATTGGGCAATTGAACAATTAACTTTTGCGGCGAAGGCTTCTAAAAATCTTGGTTTGAGTGCTCATGCAACCTTCAGTGGAGCATTGCTTTGGCCCATGTTTTATCCCTGGCCGCAGCGCCCGGCGGGGTTGGTTGAAACCGGCTTTGCAGAATTGGCAAACCGCTGGTTGCCCATCTTAAATGTGTTCGATGAAAATGGTGTCGATGTATGTTATGAAATTCATCCGGGAGAAGATCTGCATGATGGTATTACCTATGAGATGTTTTTGGAAAAAGTTAGTAATCATCCACGGGCCTGCTTGTTATACGATCCTTCGCATTTTGTTTTGCAATGCCTCGATTATTTGGAATATATAGATAACTATCACTCACGCATACGTGCTTTTCATGTGAAAGATGCGGAATTTAATCCAACGGGTAAGCAGGGTGTTTATGGCGGTTATCAAAGTTGGATTGATCGGGCGGGTCGCTTTCGCTCATTGGGTGATGGACAAGTTGACTTTAAAGCAATATTCAGCAAGATGGCCGCATATGATTATCCCGGCTGGGCCGTATTGGAGTGGGAATGTTGTTTAAAGGACGCCGAAGTTGGCGCAAAAGAGGGAGCTGAATTTATTAGGAAAAATATTATTCCCGTTACCGAAAAAGCCTTTGATGATTTTGCAGGAACCGCAAAGGACGAGAAATTGATCAATTCTGTTTTAGGCCTTTAATAGTTATTTCAAAATGATCTATATAAATTAATTACAATTTCCTTTTATCTCTAAAAACTTACACATGCAAAAGCTAAGCCTATTTTTATTCTTTACGTTTCTTAGTATCGGTTGTTGCTTTTCCCAGGACAACACACTAACGGCCAGGGAAAAAAAAGACGGATGGAAATTATTATCTGATGGAAAAACTACGAATGGGTGGCATACCTGGGGTAAGAAAACTGTGAGTAAGGCATGGAGTGTAAAAGACGGAGCTTTTGCGCTGGATGCCGAAGCCCTGAAAGGCCATCCTGAAGAAGAAGGAGATTTAGTAACCGATGACGAGTATGGAAATTTTGATTTAAAACTTGATTGGAAAATAGGTTTAAAAGGAAATAGCGGTATTATATTTTATATACATGAGGACACTGTAAAATATGGGGCAACTTACGAAACGGGATTGGAGATGCAGGTGCTGGATAACGGTACCCCTATACGCAGAGGACATGATGATGCGAGGCTTTATACCCACCGTGCCGGAGACCTGTATGATCTGCTGGCATCCAAAGAAGCGGCAAAGCCACAGGGCGAATGGAATCATATAGAAATAAAATCGGTAAATGGCAAGTTGGATTTTTACATGAATGGCGTGCATACGCTTTCAACAACTTTATGGAATGATTACTGGAAGAAAATGGTCGCTATCAGCAAGTTTAAAAACATGCCGGACTTCGGGAAATTTAAAAAGGGGAAAATTTCCTTGCAGGAACACGGTGAAGACGTTTGGTATAAGAATATCAGGATCAAAAGGCTTTGATACTTTTGAATGATTAAAAATTCCCTTACTTGCCGCGGAAAATCGTACAAGCCTACCTGTTATATTATACAATTATATAAATATTTTGAGTTCTGATTCGTCTCTTTAATTAATCTTAGACGCATGACAAGTCTCATGAAAGGTTTAATAGAAAAATTCTATACAGCCTTTCAAAATAAAGATGCAGAAACAATGATTTCCTGCTATCATGATGATATCATCTTTTGTGATCCCGCTTTTGGAGAATTAAAAGGAGATGATGCACGGACAATGTGGCGAATGCTTTGCAGGAATGCTTTGGATTTGAAAGTTGAATATTCTGATATAAGCGCTTCACTAAAAAAAGGATCAGCTCATTGGGAAGCATGGTACATATTTAGCAGAACCGGGAGAAAAGTCCATAATGTTGTTAGAGCTGAATTCGACTTTAAAGATTCCAAAATCATCAAACATATTGATACGTTCAATTTGCATAAATGGGCAACGCAGGCGTTTGGGTTAAAAGGCAGATTATTAGGTGGAACTAACTTTTTCAAAAATAAATTGAATCAGCAAGCAAATAAGATGCTAAAACAATTTAGGGACACCAATGCGATCTAACGTTCTTATGTTGCTCCAGCCATCAGGCTTAAAAAGTTATGTTACCTCATATAAATAATCAAAAATTGAAAGCCCTTCTAACTACCATATTAATTTTCTTTTTCGTTTCTTATTCAAATGGACAGGTAAAGATTCCCGGTTATTTCCGCCAGGAAAAAAGCTTCAATTATTCGCTTAAAAATATAGTCCACGAAGTTGGTCTTGACAGCACCTGGGATGCCGGTCAAGACGGGATGGAAAAAATTTCGTTTGCTGTAATTGATCTAAATGGAAAGCACCCCATTTTGGGTTGTGTTGACTGCAGCAATTTTATATACCCTGCATCTGTTTACAAAATGTATGTGGCAATGGAAATTTTAAGGCAGGTCTATAACGGTGAATATTCCTTATCGAGGCAATACATCGTCAGGTCTCCCAACGATGTTGATAGGTCTAAAGAAATAAGTTATGATCCGCGACCGCTTTTAAAGGCAGGTGATACTGTTACGATTAATTACCTGCTGGATTTAATGATAACACGTAGCGATAATTCCGCTGCTAATTGTTTAATTGATGTTGCGACGCGGGATAGTATTAATAAAACCATTCACGAAATGGGTTGGTATGGCAGCGAGGTTACCCGAAAATTTTTAAGCAGGAAACTGGAAGATCCCGGTTATGATACGGTGAGAGGTACTGAAACATGTGCATTGCACGCGGCAGATTTTATGTATAAAGTTTATACGAATCAACTTATAAATCCCTGGGTAAGTATGCAGTTGAAGGCATTGTTGGGCAGGCAACTGGATACAACGAAGCTATCGTTGGGATTACCACGAAATGCTATGTACTTCCATAAAACGGGATGGTGGAGTATTTATACCAATGATGTTGGAATTGTAGATGATGGTAATATCAGATATGTAATTGCTTTATTTACTCCTGTTACAGAAGAAAAAGTAACGTCGAAAATGAAGGATCTTTCGACGAGAGTATACAATTTTATCAGTGGACTTCATAAATAAATTCGATTATTCCATAGTGCATTCGCAACGTTTTAAACCAATTGAATAAACAATGAAAGCAACATCCGAGGTTAAAAATTGAATCAAAGGATCGAAAACTACTTTTAAAAAGAAACCAGGCGTCACTCAATATTTTAGAAACCGCAGCAGACCATTTTTTCCTGCAACCAAACAGGTGTTTTCCGGCTGTTTGAGAGCTGTTTTGTTGCGACCTTGTTGCAGTTTTGTTGCAGGGATGTTGCGAAGGTTAGCAACATGGTAGCAAGAAGGCAGCAAGGATTCAGTAAGAAGATAGCAGGAAAATGTGGTCGTTTTGAGAGCAGAACATTCACTGTATATTTTCTTTTGGATTTGCATTCTGGGTTTATAGAGATTTTGCCGCCGATAACCTGTATGATTTTTAATTATAATTAGATAAGCAACTATAAGAAAAAGAATATCGTTGTTTACTTGTTTGGCAATAAGTCATGGAAGAGTTTGAATTAATAAGCAGAACATATGATGAAAAAAAATTTACATTTTTTTTCCAAAATTGATATTTATTTAACAAATGTGTGTAAATTACACGTCAATTAAACATTAACACTTTAATAATTACTTGATTATGAGAAAAAAAATCCTGCTTAGCGGCATGTTCATGCTATTTTGTTTCCTTACAATGGCTCAGCAAACACGAACAGTTACAGGGACTGTCACTTCTTCTGACGGTACACCATTAGCTGATGCATCTGTTGTAGTTGTCGGGCAAAAAACCGGTGTTAGAACTGCTGCCGATGGCACGTTTTCCATCAATGTCCCTGCAACATCACACATTCTTCAAATTAGTTACGTAGGTTCCGAAACACAAAGAATAGACGTTGCTGATCTTTCCAGTGTGAAAGTGACCCTTAAAGCTTCCGGGCAAGCTCTAAGCGATGTGGTGATTATCGGTTACGGTTCTGCGAGGAAGAAAGATTTAACCGGTGCCGTATCTTCTATTAAGGCCAAAGATTTTAACCAGGGTGTTATTAACTCTCCTGACCAATTACTTCAAAGTAAAATACCAGGCCTGGAAGTTACTAACACGAGTGGTCAGCCTGGCGTTGCAACCACCATTCAGATTCGTGGTACTTCGTCTATACGTGCCGGTAACGATCCACTTTATGTAGTGGATGGAGTTCCGCTCGATGGAAGAACGGCTCGCCCCAACGTATCGACTGCTTCTTTTGGAACTTCTCCAAATGCTGACCCACTTGTATTTATTGATCCTAATACGATTCAACAAATTGATATTTTGAAAGATGCCTCAGGAACTGCTATATATGGCTCAAGAGGTTCGAACGGCGTAGTTATGATTACGACCAAGAAAGGGGGCTCAGGACCAATGAGGATTGATGTGGGAGTTAACTTCAGTTCTTTTGCAGGGTATATGAAGCGTTTCAAAATTTTGGATGCCAGTCAGTTCAGGTCTGCATTAAAAAAGTACCTGCCCGATAGTTTGGGTTCTAAGTTAGATTTCGGTACAACTACGGATGCGTTAAAGGCAATTACTAATGATAATATTTCACAAAATTACTCAGTGGCGTTCAGCGGAGGTAATGAGTCAGGTAAATACAGAGCGGCTTTCCTCGCAGCAGATAATGAAGGATTTTTGAAAAATTCAGCGTTAAAAAAATACCTCGCAACTTTTAATGGGCAATATAATTTCCTCGATAATAAATTAAATATCGAATTTGGACTGATAGCAGGTAACTTAGGCGAGAGCCTTGTCCCAGTAGCTAATACTTCCGGTTCAACAGGTAATATTGTTTCAGCGGCGGTAAGTTGGAATCCAACAACTCCATTAAAAACTAATGGTGCTTTCGTCTACCCGTCAACCGGGTCCGGAAATCCGCTCGCGGAATTGGCTGCAGTTAATGATAAGACGAATTTATCAGCTTTTTTAGGACACATTTCCGCCTCGTATAAAATTCTCCCAAATTTGGAGTATAAGTTTTTATATGGCGTAAACTTCGAGACCGGCGTTCGCGATGTTAATATCGCCGGATGGCTCCCTGGATTTCCTCCAAGTTCAGGACTGGGTGCCGGCATAATTCTTAATGATAAGCTAACGACGGAGACAATAGATCATACGCTTAATTACACAGCTAATCTTACATCGAAACTTACTTTAGATGCATTAGCAGGGTATGAATATTTTAGCACGAACAACTCAGGAGGAAATATTGTTGGAGTTGGATTTAACACCAATCTGAATTATGCAACGAGAATAGGTATTCCTTATACTAATATAATGCAGGATGCGCAAACGCAAAGTCCATATTTCTCTTTTGCCGACCCTTCATCTGAATTACAATCGTATTTTGCCAGGGCTACTTTTAACTATAATGATCGTTATTTGTTAACAGGAACTTTCAGGGCCGACGGCTCCAGCAAATTTGGTTCAAATAACCGTTATGGCTACTTTCCATCAGTTGCCGGTAAATGGCAAATCAGCAACGAGAGTTTCATGAAAGCAAATACTACTTTTTCCAATCTTGGTTTAAGGGCTTCATGGGGTATCACGGGTAATCAGGAATTTCCAGCCGGATCTTCGCAGGAACAGTTTTCGTTGGCATCATTCAACTCTGCGCCCCAGGCTGTTAACGGTAACCCTGATCTGAAATGGGAACAAACCAAACAGATCGATCTTGGGCTGGATTTTGGCCTTGCCAAGGGTAAAATATTTGGTAGTTTGGATTATTATGATCGGCAGACTTCCGATATGCTCTTCCAAACTAATGCTATTCAACCGGCTCCAAACTCAACTTCCTTTCTTAACCTGCCGAACGCTATTAATCATAACACAGGTTTTGAGATTGGATTGGGCGCAACGATTGTTGAAACCAAGAAAATCGGATGGGATGTGGCAGGTAATATTTCATACAATCACAACGTAATAAAGTCCTTTAAAGACCCAAACACCAAATTGCCTCTTTTGATCCAAACAGGACAAATTAACGGCCAGGGTGTATCCGGAACATTGGGACAGGCAATAACCAATAATGAACCCGTTGACGTATTCTATTTAAAGCCTTTTATGGGATTTGATGCTAACGGGAACCAGACAATTGGCGCTAATCCTGTTTTGGGAGGCAATCCGAATCCAACAGTTCTTGCCGGTTTTGCCACAACGTTAAGATATGATAAATTCACCCTTACGCTTAATATGGGTGGTTCATTTGGATATAAAATTTTCAACAATACAGCAGCTTCAGTTACCAACATAGCCGGTATTGCACAGGGAAGAAATATTGATTTGAATTCTTATAATTCAGCAGAAAAGCCATCAAGTGGTGTTGGTGCATCGCAGAGATTTCTTGAAAGTGGAAATTATTGGAAGCTTAGAAATGCAAGGATTTTATATAGTATAGGGAATGTTGGTAAATATTTCAAGAATGCCAGCATTTATGTGGCAGGTAACAACTTGTTTGTTATTACTAAGTTCAGTGGTTTTGACCCTGAGGTTAACATCGACAAGAGCAATAATAACTATCCTTCAAGATCAATTGAATATATTCCTTATCCAACAGGAAGGTCAATTTCTCTTGGACTAAACTTTTCTTTATAATAATAAATAATATCTTAAATTATGATACAATATAAAAAAATAACAAAAATTGCGCTGGTGTTTATGACAGTCGGTGCGATGACAAGTTGTACCAAACTCCATGAAAATTTAAATAGCACGCTTACCAGTTCACAAGTTACTTCCGCACTGGGAGCTAATGGTGTGGCACTATTGCTGGGCGCTGCTTATTCTGACCTTACTTTTCTTCCGGGGCAAGATCAATTTTTTCACTGGAAGAAAACGCAACAGACGAATCTTTGGTACCTACAAGAGGCGGTGACTGGGATGACAACGGCGTATGGAGAGTTGTTCACAACCATACCTGGAATGCGGATCATGGCCAGATATTAAGCGTATTTAATGACCTGAATAAATTAAATTTTGACGCTACCAATGTGCTAGGTTTTAATCCTTCTGCAACCCAGGCCGCCCAGGCGAGGGTTTTAAGGGCATTTGCACTGTACTACCTTCTTGATTTGTATGGTCAATATCCTATCAGAAATCCGGGCGATAACCTATTGCTGGCTCCGGAAGTAAAGACCGGTGCTGATGGAATTAATTTTATTATCAGTGAGATCACCGCTAGTTTACCTGATTTGCCTGCTCCCGGCGATGCCATCAAAGTAAATACCGATGTTGCCAATGTATTGTTGATGCATTGCTACCTTCAGAAAGGTACTTTCATTTCAAGAGCGGCACCCACATTTGACCCTGCGGATATGGCCAGTGTTGTTTCAATCGGAAAGCTATTATGACAAGCAACAGGTATAGCTATATGGCAAATTATTTTGATAATTTTTCGCCAACCAACCATGCCTCACCAGAAGCGATATGGCTTTACCCTAATACAGGTGGTGTCAGCACTAACCACGCTGGTGTAGAAGCAAGATGGATGATGACCCTACATTATAATAGTTGGGATAAACAGGCCCCTAATGCCGGATGGAATGGGTTTTCAACTGTTTCTGATTTCTACAACAGTTTCGGAGCAACAACTGCTGCAGCAGATGCAAATCGGGTTGGTGGATTTTTTACAGGCGTTGGTGCTAAAACCAATAAAGACACTATTCTTGACCAAGATGGGCGGAAGAGTAAACAGTAATCTCCTTGATTACCAAACTTCAGGCATAAGATCTGGATTTTTAATTGGGCAGCAATATAACGAGGATGGAACTGCTTAAAATGGATAGAAAGGGTAATCCTTTAGCTTTTGATCCTGCTATTGCGGCAGATATGAAGGAGGCAGGTTCCAACCTGGAACTTACCGGTATTCGGGTAATTAAATATCCTCCTGATTATAATTTTTATGGTGGTCCCGGAAATAACGATTCATGATATTCAGATATCCTGATGTAGTGTTAATGGTTGCCGAGGCAAAATTGAGGATCAGATGCTAACGATGCCACAGCATTAACATTGGTAAATGGTTTAAGGGCTGCAAGAGGTGCTGCAGCGCTTCCATCAATCTCATTAGTGAATTCTGCAAATATATATGATCCGAATACAATATTCGCTGAAAGAGGTAGAGAATTCTATTGGGAAAGTTTTAGGAAGACCTATAAGAGATTTGGGGTGTTTGAGTAACATCTGGCAATATAAACCAGAGATGATCCTAAGAATCTATTATTCCCAATTCCCAGCCAGTCATTGGCTGCTAACCCTAATTTAAACAGAATCCTGGTTATTAATAAGATGATTAAACAAATAGTTGATTAAATGTAAAAAGGCCATTAAGGCAGTTTTTCTAATTTAAGATTTATCCGTGTGAATAGTTGAATTGTGAATGAGTTAAAATTTTAAAATATTGAGTTTATATGATGCAAGGGCAATGTTTTAGTTGACAGACTTGCTTATTTGTAATTCTTTACCTTTAACCGTTAATTTTATAATACGCACAGCACAACCATAATTAGTTGAGTAATGAAGCAAATACCAAAGCTTTCGCTGCGTCTTTTTCTTTGTATGTTTTTCTCTTGCAACAAAAAAGCCCAAAACCCTATTTGAACTAATGGACAATACAGGAATTAATTTCGTTAATAAAGTAGTAGATGGTAAACTCGAAAATAGTTTCCTTTTCCGGAATTTTTATAATGGAGGCGGGGTTGCAATCGGCGATATTAATAATGACGGGTTACCGGATGTGATGCTTACTTCCAATATGGGGGAAAATAAATTATATCTGAACAAGGGAAATTTCAAATTTGAGGATATTTCTGACAAGGCCGGACTGAAGCAAGATAGCATGTGGAGCACAGGTGTAACATTTGTTGATATAAACGGGGATGGTTGGCTTGATATATATGTATGCAATTCCGGTCACATGAAGTCGGGCAACCGCAGGAACAAACTGTACATCAATAACCACGATAATACATTTACTGAAGAAGCTCATAAATATGGCTTGATATTTCAGCTTATACCACGCAGGTATCATTTTTTGATTATGATGGGGATGGCGACCTGGATTGTTTTATGATTAACAACAGTCCAATGCCCATTAATACATTAAATAATGCCAACCGGAGAGATTTGCCCGATTCACTTTGGCCGGTGGCCCAGTTTTTCAAAGGCGGTGGTGATCATTTATACAGAAATGACAATGGTCATTTTACAGAAGTAACCCAATCAGCCGGTATTCATGGAAGCTTAATCAGTTTTGGATTAGGAGTAAGTGTTGGCGATTTTAATAATGATGGTTATCCGGATATTTATGTAGGGAATGATTCCTATGAAAGAGATTATTTATACATTAATCAAAAGAACGGAACTTTTAAAGATGAGTTACTGGATCAGTTGCAGAGCATTAGTATGTCTTCCATGGGGACTGATGTTGGGGATCTTAATAATGACGGTTATTCAGAAATTTTTACAACAGATATGCTTCCGCGGGATGATTACCGGCTGAAAACACTGGGTTCATTTGATAATATCAATTTTTACAACAGTAAGGTTAAAGCTGGGTTTTATCACCAGTTTATGAAAAATTGCCTGCAGATGAATAATAAAAATGGGACTTACTCGGAAATTGGAAATTATAGTGGCATATCTGCCACTGACTGGACATGGGGGAACTTGATATTTGATGCCGATAATGATGGGCTAAGTGATATATATGTTTGTAACGGGGTAAATAAAGATGTTACCAACCTGGATTTCATGGACTTTTTTGCAAATGATGTAATACAAAAAATGGTGCTCACAGGCCAAAAAGAAAGTGTAGATAAAGTACTGGAACATATTCCTGTAAATCCTATTACCGAATAAGGTATTCAAGAATATGGGCAATTTGAAATTTAAGGATATGGGTAGCATGTATGGGGCTTTACACAGCCTTCTTTTTCAAATGGTGCAGCTTATGCAGATCTGAATAATGATGGAGCGCTTGACCTTGTAGTAAACAATGTGAACGGAAAGGCTTTTGTTTATAAAAACAATAGCAGGTGAAATAAATAAGAACAATTATCATCGGCATTTTTTTAAAAGGAAAGAGAATGAATACATTTGCAATCGGAAGTAAAATTAAATTATATGTCGGTAGACCAGATATTGAGCCGGGAAGTGGTTCCCACCAGCGGATTTCAATCTTCAGTAGATTATAAACAAATTATAGGGTTGGGTACAGTCAATAGAATTGATTCGATGTTTATAAGTTGGCCGGATAGAACATATTCGAGTTATGTAAATGTTCCCGTTGATACTGTACTTGGTGATCAGTCAGAAAGACGCAGATTTATGTATCGCCGGATACTATTGCGAGGACAATGCCATCATCCTTTACTTTCACCGGTAAAAAGCGTCTTTGACAAACATACAGAAGACGATTATGATGATTTTTATTATGAAAGGAATTTACCTGAAATACTTTCTAAAGAAGGTCCAAAAGCTGCCGTGGGAGATGTAAATGGCGATGGTCTTCCCGATCATTTATATAGGCGGGGCAGAGGGTGAGCCCGGACAGTTGTATCTCCAAACAAAGTCGGGAGGATTCATAAAAAAGACTGAAAAGGCTTTTGATGATTATGCCGATTTCGAGGATGTGGCAGTGTTATTATTCGACTGTGATAATGATGGAGATCTTGATTTATTCGTATGTCCCGGGGGAAATAGTTTTCCCCCTGATACTAAGCAAATGCAAATACGCCTTTATAAAAATGATGGCAAAGGAAATTTTACACTTGATCCTTAAGCATTTCCTAATAACAATTCCAGATATTTCAGTGGCAATACCTTACGATTTTGATGGAGACGGAGACCTGGATTTATTTGTAGGTGGCAGAAATGTACCTCAGCGATTATGGAATGAATCCCACCAGTTATGTTTTCGTAAATGATGGTAAAGGGCATTTTACCGATATGGCAAAAACTAAAAATCCGGATATTTCATCTATTGGAATGGTAACTTGTGCCGAATGGGCAGATGTGGTGGGCGATAAGAAAAAGGAATTGATTATTGCCGGTGAATAGATGTCGCCGAAAATTTTCTCGTATAATGGAGATCATTTTAAAGAGATAAAAACTAATCTTGATAGTTTGTATGGTTGGTGGCAATCAATATGCTGTAGGTGATTTTGATGGAGATGGCCGCCAGGATATCGTGCTCGGTAATATTGGTGAAAATTTTTACTCCAGACCCGATCTGCAGGATCCGGTTAAATTATGGATCAACGATTTTAATAACAATGGAACGATGATAAGATTCTTACCCGTACCGTTGATGGACAGGATAAAACGTATTTTTAAAACATGAATTACAGGAGCAGATTCCTGCTATTAAAAAAGCAAAACCTGCAGCATTCTGACTATGCGAAAAAAACGCTTACAGGAATTATTTCCCGGTGAGTAGCTCAATAAGAGTATCGTAAAAATATTTAATTATGGATCGTCGATTGTTGCATATAAATAAAGGCAACGGGCATTTTGTAATTCAAAAATTACCTCCGTTAACACAAATTCGTCCATTAATGCTATTCATGAAATTGATATCAATCACGATGGATATATGGATTTGGTTTTGGCGGAAATAACTTTGGATTTCCGCCGCAGTTTGGAAGATTAGATGCCAGTTATGGGGATATTCTTATTAATGATCATAAAGGGGGGTTTACCAGGCTGGATTATGGCCAGTCGGGCTTGAAAGTTAAAGGCGAGGTAAGAGATATTGTGGAAATTCCTACCGGTAAAAAAGAACTATGTTTGCTTTTTCTAATCAATAACGAATACCCCGCTTTGTATGAGATCAAGGAAAAAAACCTAAAAATCTTATGCAGTTACAATAATTAAACAAATAAGGGATGCCTTATTTATTGAAAGAAGATTTTACTAAGTATGATTTATAAACCAGAGAAGGTGGTATAAATTTTTTGTGATAACATTTATGTTATTTTCATGTTTCTCATGTACAACCTGCAAAAAAGATAATACGCCTGTTCTTTTTCAGTTGTTGGATCATAATGCAACAGGACTTGATTTTAGAAATATGCTTAAGCCAACTAAAGATTTTAATGTTTTTAAGTACATGTATTTTTATAACGGTTCAGGCGTAGGCGCCGGGGATTTCAATAATGATGGCCTAATTGATTTATTTTTTTCTGCTAACCAGGGCGACAATAAAATATATCTTAACCAGGGGAAATTAAAATTTAAAGATGTTACTGCTGAAGCAAAAATTCCCGAAGACGGAGGCTGGTCTACCGGTGTATCTGTCGTTGATATCAACAATGATGGACTGCTTGGATATTTATATTTGCAGGGTAGGAGATTATGAAACACTGCACAGCAAAAATCAATTGCTGATTTGCCAGGGTATTGATAAAAATGGTGTTACCATATTATAAAGATGAAGCTCATGAATATGGACTGGATTTTTCGGGTTTCAGCACCCAGGCTGTATTTTTTGATTATGATGGTGACGGCGACCTGGATATGTTTTTATTAAATCATTCAGTGCATCAAAATGGAACATTTGCTCCACGCGATCAATTTCTTGGAACTTACAATCGCTTTCGGGCGACCGCTTATATCGGAATAATGGTAATAATAAGTTTACAGATGTTACAAAGGAATCTACTATCAATAGTTCTGCTATTAGCTATGGCTTGGGCGTTTGTGCTTCTGATATTGATCTTGATGGTTGGCCTGATCATGTATGTTGGAAATGATTTTCATGAAAATGATTATTTGTATATCAATCAGCATGATGGAACTTTTAAAGAGGATCTCACCAACAGAATGATGCATACCAGCCAGTTTTCGATGGGCGTGGATGTTGCTGATATTAATAACGACGCTTATCCTGATATTATTTCAATGGATATGCTTCCTTCTGATCCTAAAATATTAAAAAGTTCTCTTGGCGAAGATGAGTACAATACCTTCTATATGAAGATAGGGTATGGTTATAATTATCAGTATACCAGAAACAATCTCCAGTTAAACAGGCGAAATGGTATGTTTAGTGAAACAGGCCTGTATTCCGGCGTTGCAGCTACTGATTGGTCATGGGTCGCCTTATGGATGGACTTTGATAATGATGGAATGAAAGATCTGTTTATATCAAATGGCATACCTAAAAGATTAAATGACATGGATTATGTAAATTATATTTCGAATGATGAAATACAACAAAGGATAGAAAAGATAATTGCACCGATGAAACGGGATATGGGATTGATCAAGAAATTTCCCGAAATAAAATTGCCGAATAAGTTTTTTAAAAATGAAGGGAGATGCTAAGTTTGCTGATATAGGAGATGAAGTAGAGGAAATGTGCCACTTTTTCAAATGGTGCTGTATATGCAGATTTTGATAATGATGGCGACCTTGACGTAGTTGTAAATAATCTTGAGGATCCGGCTACTGTTATATGAAAATAAAAGCAATGATGCAAAGAGGAGGCCCTATATTGATATTAAATTAAAAGGTTCCCCAAAAAATATAAATGCACTTGGCGCTAAAATAATTGTGTACGATAGCAATGAAGTAAGAACTTATGAAAATTATCCGGTAAGAGGGTTTCAGTCAAGCATGCAGATTCCTATCCATATTGGCTTTACAATACTAAAATTGATTCCATTTTATTATATGGCCTGATAATACCTACCAAACCATCAATTGGAAAAATGCAATTTCAACCCAGATTCAAAATTCAATATCAAACCGGGGCTTCCCAAAGTATGATTATTCCCGGCTAACAAACCGGTTAAAAAATCCTACCCGCCAAATGGTAGATATAACAAAAGATATCGGCATAATTTTAAAGCATGTTGAAAATCCCATTTAATGAATTTGACCGTGAGCCCTTAATTCCATTTATGGTTTCGCGGGAGGGACCTGCACTTGCCGTTGGTGATGCCAACGGTGATGGATTAGATGATGTTTTTATTGGTTCATCAAAAGGAAATAAAAGCGCCATATTTTTTCAGAAGCCCGGAGGTAAATTTGAAAAATCCGATCAACCCGGGTTAGACGATGACAGTACTTATGAAGATGTAGATGCAGCGTGGGTAGATGTAAACAATGACGGGGCGACCGACCTGGTAGTTGCAACGGGAGGTAATGAATATTATGGCAACGATAAATATCAGCAACCGAGATTGTATTTAAATGACGGCCATGCACATTTTACGTTGCTCAATCATGCATTTGATAGTATTTATCTTACTGCGTCTTGCGTAGTTCCGTATGATTTTAACGGTGATGGTTACATGGATTTATTTATTGGTGGAAGAGCCGTACCATGGGAATATGGCGAGGTTCCACGATCGTATTTATTGGAAAATGATAAGCATGGTCATTTTAAGGACGTTACTTCACAGTATAGCAGCGAACTTTCAAAAGTCGGGTTTGTAAGAAGCGCTATTTGGTACGATATAAATAAAGACGGACGGAAGGATTTGATCATATCGCCTGAATGGGGTGGTATTTGTGTATTCATAAATGAAAATGGCACTTTCAAAAAGCAAATGCTTACCGATAAAAAAGGTTGGTGGAATTTTGCGTTACCTGTTGATATCAATGGCGATGGCAATATTGATCTTATTGCCGGCAATGAAGGGTTGAATAACCGGCTGACTGCTTCGTCTAAGGAACCCGTTAGATTATACTACAACGATTTTGATGATAATGGGAAAAAAGAGCAGGTACTGACCTATTACCTGGAGGGCCAGGAAATTCCATTTGCGAATAAAGATGAATTACAAAAACAAATTCCCGTAATTAAGAAGAGATTTTTATATGCCTCTGATTTTGCCAAGGCGAGTTTGGACGATATTTTTTCTGCAGATAAAATGAAAGGTTCGGAGATTTTAACAGCGGATTATTTTTCCAATTCAATTTTGATGAATAATGGGAATTTGAATTTTACAACTGTGCCATTGCCATGGCTGGCCCAGTTAAGTCCTTATAAAGATGGCGTTATGGTAAATGCAAATAATGATAGCCTGCCCGATATATTATTGGTTGGAAATTTTTATGACAATAATATTCAAATGGGAAGAAATGATGCAGATTTTGGAACCATTTTATTAAATAGAGGCAATGGCCAGTTTGATTGCCAGAGTATCAATGGCCTGGAGATAAAGGGAGAGGTTAGCCATATTAAAAAAATAAATATCGGTAAAGAGGAAGCCTATATTCTTGCGAGGAATAATGACAGCGTAATGGTGATAAAATTCAAAGATGAGCTGCCTCTTAAAACACAGGATAATAAATTTTAGTAGTCCATTTTGAAGTATCCGGTTCCTGCATGCGGTTGGTTACTAACGATTCGAAAGGTATCGCGGGCGAAGAAAAATTATTATCCGTCACATATAACCCGAGTTGCCTTAGTGCTTCGGTTGATGTATACTCACCACCTTTTACTTCAGACACCAATATATTGCCGGGCACCATCCTTTTCATAGAAAAAACTTTGTTTTCAGGGATTACTTTATTTACAGGAATCGCAATTGTTGTTTTGTATAAGCCGCTGTCCCGCCAGATATTCAACATTGGGGGGTTTGTTTCAATGGCATTTTGCGATGAGATATAATTTTTGATGCTGTCAATTACTTTATAAATTTCAGGAGTTGTAGGATATTCTTTTGCCGAAAATTTCGTCGATACTAATATCGTATCTTTTACTTTCACTTCCTCAACATTCATTCCATACACCTTTAGGTTGCTTTCTAAGAAATCCTTCATGCTCTCTAAAATCTCCCTAAGGTTGCCATCTATTTTTTTCGTCACCCGGTAAAGATTTATTTTGTTGATCGGATTTGAGTTCGTTGCAAGTGTATACTTCCATTCTGCCCTAACTGTATCAAAGTTCATAGGTATAAAGAAAATGGATCCGTCTACAGTAAAATTGTCTGCCCGGATTTGTAATACAACTGCATTATATTTTTTTTCTAAAATATCAAATTGATATCCATGATAATTAAAAATACTTTTGCCTGAAATACTATCCTGCGTGACGGTTCCCGGCCACCATTTCTTCCAGCCCTCTTCATCTACTAAGAATCGGTTAATACTATTGATGTTACAATTAATTTTCTCAATATTGGAACTGTCAACTTTTCTGGGAAAAAAAACATAAGCGGAGGTTAATAATAATCCTGCAAAAACAATAAGTATTAATAACCATTTTTTCATTTAGCGGAAATTTTAAAAAGCATTGCAAAAATAATTATTACATTCCTAAACAAATAAAATCTTAAGAATTAGGTAGAACGTTCTTTTGATAAAGATAGGATTTGTTTATAACTAAATATATTAGTATTTATATACTGACATATTTAGTTATATTTAAAGGAATAAATGCAATTACTTTCAACAAAAAATTCTTTAACAATGATAGCTGTTATCAATATCTGATGGAAAAGAAATGGGGCAAAGGTTACCAATGCAGCCGATGTGGTTGTATTGCATCGAAAAAAAAGACGAACCTGCTATCATCTCAGATGTAAGGCTTGCGATTATGATGAGAGTGTTACGGCCAATACTGTTTTTCATGGTATCAAGATGCCCATTTTAAAAGCTTTTCATATGGGTCTTCCGTGTGACGGCCAAAAAAGAAGGGTATGTCTACAGTGGAACTGGGCAATGAAGTAAATGTGCAACAAAAAACCGCGTGGTTATTTAAACGTAAAGTTCAGTCTGCGATGAAAGGGAATGGGAACGATAAACTTCAAGGCAATGTGGATGTGGATGAAATGCTGATAGGCGGCTACTCTCCGGACAACAAAGGTCGAAGTCTTGAAACTAAATCAGCGGTAATGATTAGTGTTGAAAAATTAGAAGATGGGCAAACCGGAAATTTAAATTTTGCATTGCTGGAAAACTTTGATGCCTTAACAATGAAATACGCATCAAAGAAACGGTTAGTTTAGAAGCACGTCAGAGCGACCAACATCCATCTTATGAATCGCTAAGGAATGAATTATGTAAACCTTGAAACCTTGCCATCTGCTAAGGGCAGTAATTTTGAGGAATTGCACAAGCAAATTATGTTATTCAAGAACTGGCTAAGAGGCATTCATCATAAATGCGCAAAGACTCATTTACATGCTTATCTAGATGAATATAAATACCGATTAGTAAAAGGAATATAAGATACTGGCTTTTTATTGATATGATAGGACGGTTGATGCATCATGAACCTCGACCTTATTCAGTATTAAAAGCTATTTGCGCTTATTCTACCTAATTCTAAAGTTTACAGAAAAAGGAGATTTTAGAAAAGGAAAGGAAAATCGCTAAAATTAATTGAAATCTTTCAGGAGTTTTATTTCGTTGCGATATAATAAAATTTTCCCGTCGTTCTCTAATTGTTTTAGCAGCCGCGATATTACAACCCTTGATGTCGCCAATTCATCGGCAATAAGATAATGCGATGCTTTAATAACACTCGAGCCCGAAAGGCGTTGTTTATCTTTCAGGTAAGCAATAAGGCGTTCATCCAATTTATGAAATGCAATGCTTTCTATCGATTTTAATAACTCCAAAAAGCGTTCGTTAAAACTGTGCATGATGTAGTTTTTCCAACTGGTATATTTGCACAGCCATTCATCTAATTTAATATGAGGTATCGCTATCAACTCAACATCATCTTCCGCAATCGCCTTTACTTCACTCTTCTTCGCCTCTACACAACAACTATATGCCATAGAACAACTTTCATTATTTGATAAATAATACAATAAAATCTCCTTCCCGCTTTCATCCATTCTGAGAACTTTAATAGTTCCCTTTATAATCAAAGGCATCATTCGAATGTATTTACCGTAATCCATGATAATGTCACCTTCTTTAAAATATTTAATCTCACCAAACTGATACATTTCTTTCACCAAAGCAGGCTCAAATGTTGAATTGAGGGTTATATTATTATCCATTGTTTTATCCATTACTGACTAAAAATGATAGTTGATAATTACATTGTATTGCATCATATTCACTTTATTAAAAACAGACTTTTCATTACCGTAAGTTTCGCCCTGCTTCAATTTTGCTACAGCTAAAAACTCCGTTTCAAGGCCTTTAGAATCCTTTGTAAAGATATATTTAATATCGCCATTTATTTGCGTGTACGAAGGCATGTTATATTTATTGAGATTGTAATTTTTGATATCAGGCAAAGAATTGTAGCCTGCTGCAATCGATGTCTTAAGCCTTTCTTTGAAAATATTGTAATTTACTCTGGCCATTAATGCATTTACATCACCCAGGCCTTCTGTACGTTCTCTTGGAAGAAATGTAAAAAATGGTTCCACGCCCCACTCACGCGGAAACAGGTATCTCCCGGAACTGGTTATGTGGTTGTAGTTGAGAGATATTTCCCATTGTCTGTTCCTCCATCCGGCCTTTGCACCAAAACTCAATGGCTTGCTTTTCGTCGAAAAATAAGTTTTATATTGATTTTCGTTTCCACCAAATCTTATGGCATCTTCTTTTATTATTTGTGCAGCTGTAAATAAAGAATTATTTAGTTTCAGCGGGAGAGTAATGTCCGCTTGCATCATCGCCGTATTGAAGACATTTTCCGTGAATAGGTCCCATGCCTGGAGTTTTAGGTTATCATTTAGCGTTTTTGTAATTCCGATAACTGCTATTCCATCACTCTTAATATTGTTAGTATAACCAGATTTTGTTCCATCAGGATTTACGCCTGTAGAATATAACCCAATTGATTTTCCCGGATTATACCAGGCTCCTGTACTTCTTGGCGAGATTCCCCACAGCCAACCTATCTGAACCTTCACCTTAGCCATTTCATTTAACTCTCCCCAGACACCTTGCACTGCAGTTGCATTCATGCGGCCATCTTGCAAATTGATGAATGGGGTATTAATAAATTGTCTTCCCACTTTTATCGAAGATTGCCCTAAACTATATTTTAGATAAAGTTCCTCTAAACGATATAGAGATCTTTTAGATGTATTCGTGATGTCGAATAGTCCAATTTCATAGCGGCTAACCATGCCAGTTATAGCATCTGGTTTTACCAGGTTTGATGATGCAATATTAAACGCAGAAAATCCACCGATCGCAAATTGAACATGGTGATATTTATTTGTTTCATATCGCAATGTTACACCCAGTGCATCCGCGTAATAATTTGTGAGTCCACTTTCATTTTGAGTAGTCATGAAAAAAGATCTGACATGCCCCGTTAACCGGCCGCTTTTAAATGCATGCAATAATGAGGTGGTATCAATTGTTTGAAGTTGACTATCATTATGCTGTTGTGCGCTGCCCGGCAAAGGAATCAAAAAAGCTAACAACGATATGATGATAATGCCTTTCATGCTTTCGAAATAGTGAATTCATAGCGGGTAATAAATGATACTAAGCAGTTACCGTTAGTTACTATCGCGTTTAGTTTCAAACGCATCTAATATTTTCTCCAGCGGACAAACCTTTGTAAAGGATGATTGTACTAAATTGACTCCAACAAATACCCCAAGCCACATCCAATTGATATTCACAAAATAGGTTAGCAGGATACTCGCTAATACAATGGTACCTGCAACAGCCCGAACAATTCTTTCTCTCATATTTTATTATTTAATTGTTGATTTTTCTACCGGAACTATAAATGCCCTGATGGGGAAGCCGGTTGTATTTGTTTCGTTATAATTTTCGATGAGGTCCAATCCATGCGCTGCATTTTCTTCAGTAGTGAAACTGAATATCATCAACGAATCGAATTTTTCATCACCACTTGCAAACCATTCTTCCATAAGATCTGCATGACCGTTATCTTTGACGCCTACCACATCCGTTATACTGAACACAGGTATTTGCGCCTTCTTAAATATTTTGATTACGTCATCCTGGTAATCTTTCAAACTGGTTACAATAAATAATTTCATGATTTAATTTTTACTTGTTTTCAGGATATTTTTTGCGCATCATTCTATAATACAACAAAGGCACAACTAATAACGTGAGAAACGTTGAGGTAATAGTTCCACCCATTAATGAAATAGCTAGTCCCTGGAAAATCGGATCAAACAAAATAATGATTGCTCCCAACGCTACGGCACCTGCTGTTAATAAGATAGGTGTTGTACGTACTGCGCCGGCTTCAATAATTGACTGCTTCAATGGTATCCCCTCTCTTAACCGGATATTAATAAAATCAATTAAGAGCACCGAGTTTCGGACCATTACACCAGCCAAAGCAATAAACCCAATCATTGAAGTAGCGGTAAAATAAGCGCCCAGCATCCAATGACCTAATACGATACCAATTAACGATAACGGTATGGCAGCAAGCATTACTAGCGGCACGGTGAAATTTTGAAACCAGCCAACGATTAATATGTAGATTAATAAAATAACAACAGCAAACGCAATTCCCAAATCCCTGAACACTTCAAAAGTTATCTGCCATTCGCCATCCCACTTCAGCGAATAATTATCCTCCATTTCAGGTTGATGCGTATATTCTTCCTTCAATGAAAAACCTTTCGGAACCTGTACATTTTTTAAGCTATCCGAAACATTAGCTATTGCATAGGAAGGGCTTTCTAATTTGCCGGCCATGTCTGCAAGTACATACACTACTTCCTTTTGATTTTTACGGTAAATATTTTTTTGCCGTATTTGCCTGGTTACGGTTACAAGATCCCTGATGGGAACTGCATTGCCCTGCATCCCCATAATTTTTATATTAAGTATATCGTTCATGCTGGCTTTATCCGCATCGCTTAATTGCAGTTTAATAGCAGTCTGATTGTAAGAAACCGGGTGGTAAATATTACCGGAAGGTAACCCTGACAACCCCGCATTAACCGTTGCCACTACCTGTGCAGTAGCCACTCCATACCGCATGGCCTTTTCTTTATCAACCGTTAGGTGATACTCCGGCTGGTCATCTTCCACCATCCAGTCCACATCTACCACATCCTTTGTTTTTTTGAACAAATCTTTAACCTCACGTGCAATCTTAATTTGCTGGTTGTAATCAGGGCCGTATATTTCCGCAACGAGAGTTGATAACACAGGAGGGCCAGGCGGCACTTCCACAATCTTCACATTGGCATTATATTTTTTTGCAATAAGCTGGATGGGGCCGCGCATTAATTTTGCGATGCCATGGCTTTGAATACGTCTATCACCTTTGTCAACCAAGTTTACTTGTATGTCGGCGACATTGTCTCCCCTTCTTAAATCGTAGTGACGAACAAGACCGTTAAAACTAATAGGCGCAGACGTTCCGATGTATGCCTGGTAATTGGTTACTAACGGTTGCGTAGAAACGTAGTCGGCGATATCTTTCGCAACCGCCTGAGTTGTCTCTAATGTGGTTCCTTCAGGCATATCAATCACCACCTGGAATTCATTCTTATTATCGAATGGCAACATTTTTACCGCAACTGCTTTTGTATAGAACATGGATAGAGATGCAAATAATATCACCACGATACTAATGATAAATGTCCAACGTTTCCAACGGGTTTGCAATAGCGGGCTGATGAATGAACGATAGATTTTATAAATAGGGCTATTTTCCAGCACATGAGGTTTACTTTCCTTATGACTGATGCCTTTCTTTTCTTTTTCACGCAGGAAAATAAAACCGAGGTAGGGAGTAAGGGTTAATGCAACAATCAATGACAACATCATAGCGATAGATGCACCAATAGGCATTGGACTCATATAAGGGCCCATCATGCCTGATACAAATGCCATCGGCAATACTGCCGCAACCACGGTAAACGTAGCAAGAATGGTAGGATTGCCCACTTCATTAATAGCATAGATAGCCGCCTGCAACGGTGGTAATTTTTTCATCTTAAAATGCCGGTGCATATTTTCCGCGATGATGATGGAATCGTCTACCACTATACCCGTTATAAAGACCAATGCAAACAATGTAATACGGTTGAGCGTATAATCCATAAAGTAATAGCTGAAAAGCGTAAGCGCAAACGTGACAGGAACAGAAAGGAAAACCACCAAGGCCACCACGCCAGCCCATAGCAAGCATTACAAATAAAGTAACTACCACAATCGCAATAAATAAATGGAACAACAATTCCGATACTTTGTCGGAAGCAGTTTCTCCATAATTTCTTGAAACAGTTAATTGCACATCATTGGGCAATAGTTCTTTTTTAATATGCTCAACTTTAGCCAATATTTGTGTTGATAATTTCATGGCATCCGCACCTTTCTTTTTGGCAATAGATAAAGTGACGGCCGGGTAATTTGATTTGAATACATTTGATTTGGAAGTATCCGCTTTGCCATATCCAAACAATACATATTGATTAGAAGTTTCAGGGCCTTCTTCTACTTTTGCTACCTGTTTTAAGTAAACTGGCTGTTGCTGATTGGTACCTACAACCAGGTTGGCCACATCATCTGCAGTTGCTAAAAAATTTCCTGTTTCCACAGAGAAGGAAGTGTCCTGTTGCAAGATGCTGCCGGATTGCATTTGTACATTGCTTCCCTGTATTTGTTTGCTAACGGATAAAAAATCAAGATGATTTTCTGCCATCTTATTTTTATCCAGCAATACTTTTATTTCACGGTTCCTGCCACCTATAATGTTGATGTCCGAAACGTTAGGAATCTTTTTAATCTCATTGGTAAGTTCCTGCCCAATTTGTTTTAACTGGTAATCATCATATTTTTCGCTCCACAGCGTTAAACCCAATACAGGCACATCATCTATGGCTCTTGTTTTTATCAGCGGAAGCGTAACCCCTTGCGGCATTTTATCCATGTTCTTCATCAGTTCACTGTATAATTTCACCAGTGAATTTTCAACATTTTCACCTACATAAAAC
Organism: uncultured Chitinophagaceae bacterium; assembly: GCA_963792025.1. Lineage (GTDB taxonomy): Bacteria > Bacteroidota > Bacteroidia > Chitinophagales > Chitinophagaceae > Ginsengibacter. The sequence goes on from CAWBUS010000005.1 coordinate 574,149, forward strand.
TGTACGATCAACATAGCTTGTCCCTTCATGGATGTTGAATACACATATTCTACTCCTTTTATATTGGAGATGATTTTTTCCATCGGCGCTGAAACTTTTGTTTCCACATCTTTGGGCTCAGCGCCGGGATAGCCGATAAATATATCGGCCATGGGCACTTGTATTTGCGGTTCTTCTTCGCGTGGAATCAAATAGGTACTGTATCCGCCAATCAATAAAAACGCGATCATCAACAGTATCGTTAATTTCGACTGGATAAACGCCTTTGCTATATTTCCTGAAAATCCATTTTTCATTTGCTTGTATTAATAATTCGTTTGTAATTTTTTTCAGCTACTAACGGTCACGCTTAGTTTAATTTTCTGCACCAGCTTTTTTGCCGTCATAACTTCATAGTTCATGTATCTAACCATCTATTTTATTTTTACCGGCGCCCCATTATATAAATTCCCATCTGCACTTACAATATATTGTTCGTTCTTTGCCAGGCCACTCAGCACTTCTACTTTGTCACCATAAGTTTTGCCTAACCTGACCCACCGCAACAACGCAGTGTTATTGCTGCTTATGGTGTATAAACCTGTTAATTGATCCTTGTTTTCGATGCTTGCTGCCGGCACAAGAACAGCAGTATTTTCCTTGTCAGGGTTTGCAATGGTTTGTTTTAAAGGGATCGTAGCATTCACATACATACCTGCATACAAACCCTTTTTATCCTTATCAGCAATATTTATTTTAATGATATATTGACCGCCGGAAAACTGAGAGGACTGATTGATTTGAGCAACTTTACCATCAATGGTTTTACCTAAGGCACTTACTGATAATATTGCATCGGCACCCAGGTGAATTTGATTGATCATATTTTCGGGAACGGATGCACTTACCTGGTAGCTCCCAAACTGTTCGATAGTCAAAATGGGCATTCCGGGATTCGCCATGCTACCTGCATCTGCTAATTTCTGTGTAACAATACCTGAAAAGGGAGCCGTTAAATTAGTATAATTAAGTTGTGCATTGATTTCATTGCGCATTTGTTTTGCCGCTTCCAGGCTCGATTTGGCTGATGTCAGTTGGAGGGTAACATTGTCCAGTTCTTTTGCAGTGGCGCTTTGTTGATTGAATAAAATATTAAAGCGGTCGTAATCCTTTTGTGCATTTTTCAGCGCTGCTGTAGCCTGCGCAATCATTGCATCGGCCTGTGCTCTCTTTGCTAAAATATCCTGGTTGCTTATGGTGACTAAAAGCTGGCCCTTGCTTACATGATCACCAGCTTTTACTTTCAACATAGTGATATAACCCATCACTCTTGTACTTATATTGGCAGACTGGGCAGCTTCTATTTGCCCACTGATATCCAGGCTTTGTGCTTCGCCGGACGATGGCGTGGCGACCGTTACTGAAATAGGTATATCCTTGTTGCCAATTGCATCTGTATTGTCTTTGGAAGAGCAGGAACTTAGGGTAACCAATACCGGTAAAGTAATTAATTGCAATGTCTTTTTTGAAAGAATATGTAAACGCATGTTATAAGAAATTTATTTATTGGCAGATGAGGTTAAAAGTTGCAGGTAGGCCCTGGTGACATTTGCAGTGAAAAAGGCCTGTAATAGTTTAAATTTTTGATCTGAAAGTTGTGATGTCGCCATCAACACATCTGTAGTGTTTACCAATCCTTGCTGATACCGGTTTTTTAGAATGGTTAACGCCTCTCTTGCCTGGTCAACCGCTATTTTTTGCTGCCGGATTTCGTATTGCGCATCGGCGAGGTCACGGTAGGCTTTGTCAAGTTCCAACTGGCTTTGCTCTCTCTCTTGGGTCAATTGTTCAGATAATTTATTTCGTTCTAACGTCTGTGTAGCAATCGAGTTTTTCGTGCTATTTCCTTTAAAAATATCCCATGATAATTGCACGCCTGCCAGGTAAGCGTTAGCGCCAAAGCCCAGCATTTGCTTATCATTGAACTGGTAACTTCCAAACGTATTCAACTTAGGCAGGTAACTCATTTTACCTGATTTAATCATCAGGTCTGATGCTTCAATAGCCTTTTGCATCGCCAGAAAATCAGGCCTTGAATCGGGAATTTTTGCAACAGAATCATTTGTTGAAATTTCGCTTTGCTGAATACTTCCGGGTTTATAAATAACACCATCGCCGTGCCCCATTAGTAAACTGAGATAATCGGACGCATTCGCGATACTGCTTTTTGCTTTTTCCAGGTTCGCTTCAACAGTAGTAACCTGAACCTGCGCATTCAGCACATCAGACTTTTGAATTAAGCCTTGCTTAAAATGATTATCAGTAAAACTATAAACTGAATCTGTCGTTTGTAGCGCTTCCTCTAGAACACTAACGGCATCGTAAGCCAATTGCAATTGCAAATAAGCTTTCTGCACTTCAAAAGTCAAATATTCTTTTGTTCGCTGAGTTTTATATTGGTACAATTCTATTTCCTTCGCCGCAGCTTTTCTCTTATATAATAAATCCATATTTACCAATGGCTGCTTCACGTCCAGCATAGTTGTAAAGTCGGGAGTACCTGAAGGATGATTTAAAAGTTCCGGGTTGAAATCATTTTGAGTAATTGACTTTTGCTGCAGCTTGAAACCAAATGCATTGAGTGGATTATTAGTACTCATTGCCGTATACGAAAAACCAACCTGCGGTAAAAAAATAGCACTCGTTTGTTTGTAATTGGATGCCGCAATGTTTTCATCCAGTTGGGCCAGTTGAATTGATTTGTTATTGTTTAAAGTTGCCGCAATTGCATCGGAAAGACTTAACTGTTTTGTGCTGTCCTGCGCCGAAGTTTTTAATGCCAGGCAATTAAAAAAAGTGGCAACTATTATAACCGTTAAGACGGAATATTTTCTTATGTTCACTAACTTTTTATTTTGCAGCAAAACTATAGCCATCAACACAGGATCACTGTAACATTTGTAACTTACCATACAGCATGGTCCTTAATATTAATGCACCTGGGCTATGCAAATAAAAAAGTACTGTCGCAGGTATCTATTACCTGGCAGTACTTTTTAATAAATTATTTTACTTTAAATAATATGAAATAAACTAATTTACAAACTGGTTCACGTTATTCCACGTGCCACCATTAACTACGTTTGTAAATCCCTTTTGATTTAGAATTGATTTTGCCTGCGAACTCCTGGCGCCGCTTCTGCAAAACACAACTATATTTTTTTTGTTTTTGAATTTTGGTAATTGAGATGCAACGGTATCCAGTGGTATATTAACTGATCCTTTTACGTGGCCCTGGGCAAATTCGCCCGGAGTTCTAACGTCTACTAAAAATGCACCTTCGGTGATTACGCTTTTTAAATCTACCGTTGGTCCGCCTCCAAATAAGGATTGAAAAATGTTCATTTGCTTAAATTTTATTTTGTGATTTTTTTGATTACGATTGTACGTTTACTAATTAGATTGGTTAACCTATCTCTTCATAAGAAATGTCTTTTACATTTTCTGCACGCTTCTTAACTGGAACAGAACAGCCACCTGCACCGCAACAACCGATATTGAATAGCGGCATTGCAGTAAAAAAAATGCCCAACACCCCTATTCCCCAATCTTTTGCCATTACTCCCTGCACAATAATAAAAATGCCTAGCACCAGTCTTATAAACCTCATAAAATTCCAGTTGTGAAAAATTGTTTGTTTCATTTATTAATTGATTTTATTTCCTTTCTCTGAAAATATTTGATGAACTGATATTTTATTATTTTGATAAAGCAAATGTAAATTCAACGACTACGATAATTGGTAACAAAGGTTACATTAAGTGAAAGCATGTTGTTAATACAGTCTAAACGGGGCTGCATTTTTATTGACACTTAGTAAATCCGGGTAATGAACGAAAAAGTCCCGGAAAAATCCGGAACTTTTTCACCATTATTCAATCAGACCCTCAATTTCAAAATGAATAATTAACGCCCAACATTACCATACTCGTATTCATTTTATACGACACGTTGCTGCCGGGAACTGCACCATAATTGTTGGCTTCGTCTTTCATTCCCGGGTTCAATAAAGGCCCGCTGGTTGATCCACTGCTGGTTCCGTAATGAAACACTGCATTAAGATTTAACCGACTGTTAAATTCATATCCACAACCCACCTGGAATGCATTTTTTATAACTGCAGTCGCAGGCGTTGAAAAAAATGCGAGTTCACTTCTTATTGGGTTGGAACTATAAGTGTATCCAACTCTTACGGGAAATTTATTGATGCCTTTATATTGAATACCCGCAGAAACTATTGAAATATTCTTCCAGCCGAAACCTGCTACAGAGAAAGTGTTCGTCCATCCCTTTGCTTCAAAGCCTGCGGTATTGGCATAGTTCACAAAGCGGTAATCGACGGCAACATCAAACTTACTCTTCGAATAACCCACCCCGGCAGAAATGATTGCAGGATAGTTCATTTTAAACTTCACATTCGGAGCTTTACTGCCATCAGGATAAGTATTGGCAAAATCGAAACTTCCAAAAGTTTGTGGCGTTTTATAAGAAGCGCCTAACTTAATTCCTTTACCTGAATTATAAAATATACCAACCTGTCCGCCAAATCCTATTGCGGTTGCCTTATTGCTCACGGGGTATCCTAGCGTTTGGCTGGGAGAGGAAAGCGGATTGGGAGCCAGTTTTAGTGTAGCGTAATCAAAATTAGGTTGCAATCCAATAGAAAATTTTTCGGAAATTTTGTACGAATAAGCAAGCCCAACCTGGAGCAACTGGTAATCTGATTGTATACGTCCGAAGCCTCCTGAGCTTTGAGGCATGTTAATAGGATTCGTATTGCTTTCCGGAAAAGTAACGCCGAAACCGCTTATTCCAAACGCTGACACACCAAACGTATGTTTACTATCTTTTTTGCCCCATACCATTGCAAGCGCTGGCATTATTGAAACGCCTCTTGCATCTTTTGTTACACCACTAAATGGTCCACCCGGTGTTGGCAAAGTAGATGACAAAACCGGTGAAGAAAAAAACAAGCCTGCATTTGCAGAAATTATCTTTGAATCAAATGCAGAAAGACCTGCAGGATTCCATTGCAATGCTCCGTTAATATCGATTGGCTGTGCCGTAGCTGCACCACCCATCGACATATTGGTGGCACCAACGCCTTGCATAATATGCCCTGCCTGTGCCAGTAAAATAAATGGCAATATGCCTAATCCAAAAGTTGTTATTATCTTTTTCATAAATGTAATTTTTGTCTGCATAAAATGCAGCAGTAATTGAATCAAATCATTATTTGATTATAACAATACGATTGAATAATGTACCTGGTTAAATAAACAGCATGTGCACTCCTTCGCCTGCACTCTCTTTATAAAAATCGCCAACAGTAATTACATCATCAATACCGTCATACAAATCTTCTTTCTTGTAATGAAACATATCCATCGCTAATTTGCATGCCCATAATTTTACACCGGAAGCGGATAGAATATCAAGGAACTCAAGTATATCCGGCATATCAATTTTTTCCATTTCTTTTTTCATCATGTGAGTTGCCAGGGCTTCCATACCAGGCAAGCCACCCAACATGGTAGGCATGTGCATTGCAGGATTTCCTACAGTAGCTACATGTAAATGTTCCAGTTTCTTTTTATGAATTGCTTCTAATCCAAAAAAAGTAAAAAACATTTCTGCTTCTATGCCTTCCATTCTTGCGCCGTTGGCTAATACAAATGCAGCATACACATTTTCGAGTGTGCCCTTTGACAAGATGATCATCATCTTTTTTATTGCTTCTTTTTTCTCCGGCTTAAATGCTACGTTACTTTTTTCGAGTATGGCAGTTGTTCCGTTTTCTTCATACATAATTGACAAAATTTATTTTTTTAAATACAACTCGCAGGCTTAGGTATACCGGCAATTTTTGTTGCTGTTTTTAATGGCGCCATTGGAAATAGTTGATAGAACTCCTTAATATCTACCACACCGCTTTTTCCAACACGTCGTATACTTAGCGCTACCTGGTTTTTTTGTTCATTTTGCAGATACTTTAAAACTTCCCAATGCCTTGGCGTTAAAACGATGTCTGCTTCCGTAGCTAATGCTTCTCCAACTTTATCATCCCATTGATTAAAATCTTTTAAGTATCCTTCTTCGTTTACGGTTATTGATTTACCGGCTATTGTCCTTTCCATATTTAGTTTTTTTAATAATGATTTAAATAATTTAATTATAAACGCTTTCTACTTTATCATAATGTTTTCCACTCTCCGACATGGTTGCAGAAACAAAAGGTATGTGTGTTCCTTTCAATAAAACATTCCAATAGATCCACCTGAATGCAAGTTTACCCATATGGTTCATCCTGCTTTCTTTAAGCAAACGCAAAGGGCCTATGCCGGGGAATGGAAAACTTCCTTCAACGGGTTCATGTGTAAAGTTGAAGTCTATCAACAATGCTTTACCGTTTCCTGTTTCAATGAAGCAGTTGGCGTGCCCGTCGAACTCTTCCTTTAAAGGTTCTCCTTTTAAATAAAGAAGTATATTGTCAGTTAATATTTCTGCTTCAAAGTGCGCAACAGAGCCGGCCTTAGAAGCGGGTATATTGCTTGCATCTCCTATCACAAAAATGTTTTCATATTGTTTTGATTGCAGTGTTGCTTTATTTGTAGGTACATAATTTAAGTCATCTCCCATACCGGACCTTTCAATTAAATCATCTCCTTTATTCGTAGGTACGGTTACTAACAGGTCAAATGGAATTCTTCTTCCTCCATAATCCACGATCTCTTTCTTTTCATTATCTACCTGCTCAATCGCAAAATCACTCTCAATGTTTATATTTTTTTCCTCAAGCAAATGATCTAGCGCTTCTGTAGCTTTTGGTTTTGTAAATGCGCCGCTTAAGGGTGTTACATATGTTATATCAACCTTATCGCGAATGTGCTTGTGTTTAAAAAATGAATCAGCCAAAAAAGTAAACTCCAGCGGAGCCACCGGGCATTTAATAGGCATCTCTGTAATATGCACGACCAGTTTGCCCCCTTCCCATTCTCTTAATTTATTTCGCAAAGCGAGTGCACCTTCGAAAGTGTAAAAATCGAAAACAGATTTTTGCCATTCAGTGCCCTTCATTCCTTCTATTTCTTCAGGAGCTATTTTAGCACCCGTGGCGATTATTAAAAGATCGTAGTTTAATTCTTCACCGCCTTCCAGTTGAATTTTATTATCAGTCGGCACGATGCGATCTATTTTTTTCTTAATAAGCTTAACTTCCTTTGGTATAAATTCTTCAACAGTTTTTATAATATCTTCAGGAGCATAAATATCAAAAGGGAGAAAAAGATATCCTGGCTGGTAATAGTGCTCTTTACGTTCGTCTATAATGCTTATTTGCCAATCGGGTTGTTTTAAATGATGATGCAAATGATTCGCCATAATGGTGCCGCCGGTTCCCGCTCCGAGTATAATAAGATTTTTCATTTCTTTGATTTTTGATTAAAATTTGCGATGTAAAATTCAGCTCGAATAGTTCATTTTATTATGATATTAGTATGAAATATTAGTGATCTCCGTCATACCAAATTATGATTGTTCCCCAAACACCTTTAGTAAGGGCTACTATGTAATAAATGTTACAATTGCCCCGTTCTTCATGTGCTAGTTTTGAAAAAAACTTTTTGTTTTGACTAAACCGAATACCAGTGAATCCATAAAGTTTTTCGTTTATCATTATCGTTAGTTTCCCGTTTGTAATGCCAATATTTCTCTCTACTTACTTACACATCAATCCCTATAAGAAAGAAAAACCGAACTATTTATTCAATCTCATTAAAAAGAATTTACAAGAAACATGAAATACATAATAGTAGGCGCAGTAGCAGGCGGCGCCAGTACCGCGGCAAGATTAAGAAGGTTGGACGAACACGCAGAAATCATCATTTTTGAAAAGGGAGAATATATTTCGTATGCGAATTGCGGACTACCCTATTACATCGGCGATGTTATTAAAGACCGGAATAAACTATTTGTGCAAACAGCCATTTCGTTTAACCAACGTTTCAACATTGACGTAAGGATAACCACGGAAGTGAGAGCCATCAATCCGTCTGACAAAACGGTAACCGCGTTCGAACAAACAACAGGCCGGTTATACGAAGAAACCTATGACAAATTAATCTTATCACCGGGCGCCGACCCTATACGTCCCCCGTTACCCGGTATCTCCAGCGAAGGCATTTTTACTTTAAGAAATGTGAAAGACACCGATTATATAAAAAGTTATGTACGGCAAAAGCATATAAAAAAAGCAGTAGTAATTGGTGCAGGATTTATCGGGCTGGAAATGGCTGAAAACTTTCATGACCTTGGCCTGGACGTAACTATTATTGAAATGGGCAATCAAATTCTTGCCCCGGTTGATTTTCCGATTGCAGCAATTGTTCAACAACATATCAGGAGCAAGGGAGTCGATCTGCGTTTAAACGTGGCCGTTACAGGCTTTGAAAAAAATAACGATCACATAGAAGTTTCCTTAAATAATGGTGAAGTAGTGACCGCAGATATAGTAATGCTTTCAATAGGTGTTCGTCCTGATACAAGATTAGCGATCAGTGCTGGTCTAAAAATCGGAACTGCCAGGGGAATATGGGTAAATGAATATTTACAAACCTCGGATCCCGATATTTATGCCGTTGGCGATGCTATTGAATTTCAGAATCCGATCACCGGCCAACCGATGATCACTTACCTGGCTGGCCCGGCGAATAAACAAGGCCGTATTTGCGCCAATAATGTTGTGTTGGGTAATGTTCAAAAATATCATGGTTCTATAAACACGGCCATTGTAAAAGTGTTTGATATGACAGTAGGTACGGCAGGTACCGCCGCTAAACATTTAAAAGCGGCCAACATTAGCCACATTGTATCCAATACGCAAAATGGTTCGCATGCAGGCTACTATCCCAACGCAAAACAGATGAATATCCAGATCGCATTTTCTCCGGATGACGGAAGGTTACTGAGCGCCCAGCTTGCGGGTTATGACGGCGTCGACAAACGACTTGATGTATTATCTTCCTGCATAAAGAATAAAGGAACCATCTACGACTTGATTGAATTTGAGCATGGTTATGCACCGCCTTATTCGTCAGCTAAAGATCCGGTAAATATGGCTGGCTTTGTCGCCGAAAATATTTTACTAAGCAGGTTAAAAGTTTTTTATTGGAATGAACTTGACAATTTAGGCCCGGCAGATGTTTTATTAGATGTGAGAAGATTTGATGAATACGATGCCGGGAAAATCCCTGGAGCAATCAACATACCGCTCGATGAAATAAGAGGCAGGCTCGGGGAAATTCCAAAAGATAAAAATATTTATATCTATTGTGAAGCCGGGTTAAGAGGATACCTGGTACAAAGAATTTTAAAGCAAAACGGATACCGTCATGTTTCTAATCTCTCAGGCGGTTATAACTTGTGGAAGAATTGTATGGCTGAAAGCCACCAGGCAATGGCTTTACAAGATTAACCCTTACCCTGAAATCCTCACGTTTTTGCAATTCAGGCAAATGTTTTTAAATACCTGGCGAGTGCTATGTTAATCATAATTTGACGTATGTCCCACAGAATCACTAAGAACACAAAGTACTTTCTTTGTGTTCTTAGAGTCCGTTTCTGAAAGGCAGGTTAGCTCGGAAAATTTGTTAGGATTAATAAACTTAAACTTAACGCTGGTTATTTTTTAGCCGGACAAGTGCTTAACCCTACCATTGCATAGAGCGGGCAAAAACTTACCAGGCTGGTTAAAAGCAATACACCTCCTATCGTCAACAACACAATGCCAAATGTACCAGTTACAATATTGGTGAAATATAAAACTGCAGCTGCTGCGGCAATTATAACCCTGATAATTTTATCCGCTGTTCCCAAATTCTTTTTCATATTATTTTATTTTTTGAAAGATAAAAAAGCCTGCACGGTTTGGTGGTAACTTTTGTTACAATATCCATTTTGAAAAAAGAACTGCGCATAGTTTATGCGGTTCCTTTTAAAATCCGGTTCCAATAAAACCATGGCAATAATTTTGTTTTTAATATCCACATAGACCACCGTGGCTTTGTCTGGTCAAATGGGAATGACATGGTAGGCGTGTTAGTATAGTCAAACTCAGCCATCATCAGCTTTCCGTATTTAGTTGGAATCGGACAGGCACTGTAGCCGGTGTATTTTCCATTCATCTTTTCATTCGCTAAAAAGGCCATTAAATTTTGAACCACAACAGGGGCTTGTTTGCGTATAGCCGCACCCGTTTTGCTGCAGGGGGCATTGGTACAATCGCCTAATGCAAAAATATTAGTATACCGCATGTGCTGCATTGTGTTCTTATCTATATCAACATAACCGTAAGGGCTATTCGAATCGGAAAGCGGGCTATTTTTAATGAAATCCGGCGCAGACTGTGGCGGTACTGCGTGACACATGTCGAATTTCATTTCTTTACGTTCAACAATACCATCTGAATTTTTTTCTTCATAGTAAACTGTTTTATTGTTGCCATCAATTGCGTTCACGTTCACTGCAAAGTGTGGTTTTATATTATCAGCTTTTACAACTTCCGTAAGGGTATCTGCATATTCCTTTACTGCAAATATGACTCCTGCACCTGATAAGTAATGTACATTACATTTATCCAGGATTCCCTCTTTGCGCCAGTAGTCGCAGGCGAGATACATAATCTTATGAGGCGCTCCCCCGCATTTGATGGGGCTGGAAGGATTTGTAAAAACGGCGGTTCCCCCTTTAAAATTTTTTATCATTTGCCAGGTGTAGGGAGCTACATCAAATGAATAATTACAACTCACATTATTTTTTCCCAGCGTTTCTTTGAGGCCTTCTATTTTGCTCCAGTCTAATTGTATGCCTGGGCACACAACCATAGCATCGTATTCATAAGAAGTACCGCTTTTGCAAACTACTTTATTTTCTTCCGGAATAAATTTATCAACGGCATCTTTTATCCAGGCGGCTCCCCTGGGAATAACATCCCGTTCGTTTCGAACTGTTTTGTTAACATCGAAAATACCCGCCCCAACCAGCGTCCAGGCAGGCTGATAATAATGTTTTTCTGATGGATCAATAATATTGATTTGTAGATTTTTGTTTTTACGTAAGAGTCTTGCGGCTACGGAGAGACCAGCATTGCCTCCTCCGACAATGAGAATTTTTTTACCAGGCATATCGTTTGTTTTTAGGTTTTGTTCAGGTAAATCTATGTTCTTAATATCGGCAGTATGGCAACTTTTGTTACATACTTAAACGGTAATTGCCAGAAAATTTCCGGCACATCTAATTAAAATATGAATGGGAATAACCTTGAAGTATTAGCCATATAGTTTTTATATGATCCGAACTTTTGCAGTAACATTTTTTCTTCCCAGGTAAGTTTAATAATTAGTACCAGGGCAAGGGCGATGAAGAAGCCCAATCGCATCCAGTTGAAATGATTAATTAATAAACCAGTGGTTCCAAGTAAAATGGATGTATACATGGGATGGCGAATAAAATGATAGGGTCCATTGGTTATTAATATAGCGCCGGCAGAAGGTTCAGGCAAAATTCTCAATTTACTTTTTTGCATTGATACTATGGCCCACATCACTAAAACAACAGATAATAAAATGAAGACAGCAGGCACTAACAAAAGTTCGTTTAGCCGCGACCGTAATAGCAAGAGAAATATGAAAATAAACTGGAGGGTTACAAGTAGCAGGGATTTGGCGCGGTCAGGCATTTTTAAATGTTTCCGTAAAATTAAAATAGCCCGGATATTATAATGCGAGCTGTTATTACTATATATCTGCAAGGTTTAGCCAAATAGTTTATTCCTCAGCTTTTACGGGAGCGAGTAAATTCTCCTCAATTACTTTTTTGAAAACATGTTTCGGAAACGCTCCCGGCTGCATTGATGGTTCTCCGGCGGCATCAATGAAAAGTATGGTGGGTATACTTTGAATGCCAAAGACGCCTGACAATTCCTGCTCCACATCTGTATTTACTTTATAGATAACCAGCCTGCCCTCGTATTCCTTTGAAAGTTCTTCCAGAACCGGTGCGACCATTTTGCATGGCCCGCACCAGTCGGCATAAAAATCTATAATAGCCGGTAATTCTCCGTTGTATTTCCAGTCTTGCTCTGTTTCGTAGTTAAATACTTTTTCTTTAAAGCCTTGTGTGGTAAGTTGGATAGTTGCCATTGGTGATCTAAATTTTTATAAAGGTAAAATACATCGTTAGTACTATTAGTAACTTTTGTTACTGTTTTATAAAGGATTTTTTTAACGGATATACTTCAATTTTTAGAAGACAAATATTACTGCAGCTCCTTTAACTGGCGTAGGAATGAATCACTATTATAACCGGCAAGGCCTTCATGCTTTAAAACTATCTCTACCTTTTTTATTAAGAACAATTGTTGTGGGTAGCGTACCTGCAAATATTTCGCCAGGCACATTTCCCGAAGCATAAAATATTGGGAAATGGAAAATGATTGTTCTCTAAATATGCATCGGCTTTCGATCTTATCATCATCCTCATTAATAGAAAGAAATACAAAGTTGGTATCGCTTTGTAATTTTTTATAGAGTTCATTTATGGAAGGCATTTCCGCCCTGCATGGTGGACACCAGGATGCCCAAAAGTTTATAAAGACTACTTTACCTTCCAGCAGCGATGTATTGTTGTTATTACCGTTTGAATCGGTAAAAGAGAAAGTAGAATTTGCAGGCAAATCTTTTACAGCATCCTTTTTAATTTCTGCTTTAAATAAACCAACTGAAATAAATTGTCGTAAAACCCAGGCCTTTCCATTAGGACTTATAATAATGAAAATAAGAAACGCAATTAATAAATAATTGAGAACTTTTTTTATTATTCGTTTATCGAAGTTGATGAAGGCCATAATATAATTAGTTGGAAATATTCGTGGTATCTCACGCGGTTGTAAACAGCTGCAATTTCTCACGCTACTCTAACGTTTTCTAATACACGATGAAATTTATCTTACGCCTTCAACACTTTAGTCTGGCATACAAAATTTGTTTTGGGAAGAGATGTAGAACTTATGGCTTTAAAGCCCCCTCCTACTTCAGTAAAATTTCTGTAACCCCGTGCCTGCAAAATAGACGCGGCTACCATACTTCTATAGCCGCTGGCACAATGAATGTAAAAATGTTCCTGCGGGTTAATGTCTTTGATCCATTCATTAATGTAATCCAAAGGTTTATTGTAAGCTTCTTCAACATGTTCCGCGGCATATTCGGTTTCCTTCCTTATATCAATTACTTTATCTTTTGGTATTTCCACTTCATTAGCAAATTGTTCAGCAGTAATGCGGTCAACAACATCGGCTTCTTTACCAGCTTCCAACCACGCCGCAAAGCCTCCTTTTAAATGCCCGATTACATTATCAAAACCAACACGACTTAAACGGGTAACGGTTTCTTCTTCTTTACCTTCTTTAGTTACCAGCAGCAATGGCTGTTTTACATCAACAATTAGGGCGCCAACCCATGGCGCAAAATCGCCATTTAAACCAATATTTACGGATTGTGGAATAAACCCTTTATAAAAATCTTCGGCATTTCTTGTATCGAGTATCAATGCTTCGGTGTTTTCTGCTGCCGCCTGAAATTCGTCCGGTGATAAGGCTTTCATCCCATGATTTAATACAGATTCAAAACTTTCATAGCCCTTTTTATTCATGGCCACATTCAAACCAAAATATGCCGGAGGTGGAAGTAATCCTTCTGTAACGGCTTTAATAAATGCTTCTTTGTTGGGTTGATTTAATGCATAATTAACTCTCTTTTGATTACCGAGCGTGTCAACAGTTTCCTTCATCATATTTTTACCACAGGCGCTGCCGGCGCCATGTGCAGGATAAACAATTACATCATCTGCCAGGGGCATTATTTTATTCATCAAACTATCATATAACAGGCCTGCTAATTCTTCCTGCGTCATGTGTGCAGCTTTTTGAGCAAGATCAGGGCGGCCCACATCCCCTAAAAATAAAGTATCGCCACTGAAGATGGCATAGTCTTTACCGCTTTCATCTTTTAAAAGATACGTGGTACTTTCCATGGTATGGCCCGGTGTATGTAATACTTTAATAGTTACATCACCCACTTTAAATTCTTCACCATCTTTTGCTGAAACACATTCAAATTCACAGGTAGCATTTGGACCGTATATTATGGGAGCGCCTGTTTTTTTACTTAAGTCAACATGGCCACTTACAAAATCGGCATGAAAGTGTGTTTCAAAAACATACTTTAATTTGACACCATCTTTTTGCAGCCTGTTTATATACGGATCTGTTTCACGAAGCGGATCAATTATCGCGGCTTCTCCTTTAGAAGTGATATAGTAAGCACCTTGTGCAAGGCAACCGGTGTAAATCTGTTCTATGTTCATAATATCCTGTTTAAATTATTATGCAAATATGCTTATAGTTGCGGGTTAATTGGGTAACATTTGTTTCACTTAAAAATTACTATACAAATTTATGTCATAAAAAACCCCGGCGTAAACCAGGGTGTGTTTTTGTTGATGCAATTCTCGTTCTATAACAAAGTGGTGGGGCAAACATATTCTGTTCGCGGAACATGAGTTTTTGCAATTTCTTTAAAGCCACCTGAAACATCTTTAAAATTATCCCAACCTCTTTGTTTAAGAATTGAAGCTGCGATCATAGTACGGTAACCACTGTTGCAATACAATACAAAGGGCTTATCTTTCGGAAAGGCAGCCAGGTTATTATTGATCTGGTTTAGCGGTATGTTAACGGTATCTATTACATGTTCTGAATCAAATTCACTTTTTTTTCTAATATCAATTATCAATGGCTTTTCGCTTGCGTAATTCTTTTCAAATTCTTCACTACTAATCCTTGTAACTGTTTCGTATTCTTTGCCTGCATTTTCCCAGGCATTGAATCCATCTTTTAAATATCCAAGTGTAAAATCGTAACCCACTCTCGATAAACGAATCATAGATTCTTCTTCCCTGCCGGCTTCTGTTACTAAAAGTATTTTTTGTTTTACATCAGGAATCATTTCACCAACCCATTGGGCAAAGTTTCCATCAATACCAATGTTGATGCTGTTTGGGATAAAGCCCTTTGCAAATATTGCAGGATCTCTTGTATCTAAAACCAGGGCATCAGTTTCATTAGCAGTAACTTCAAATTCAGTTATAGCCATTGGTTTGCGGCCTCTTTCCATGATGGTATCCAGGCTTTCGTAGCCTCTAATATTCATCAAAACATTTTGAGGAAAATACCCGGGAGGTGGCGTTAAGCCTGTGAGTAATAATTTAATAAATTCCTCCTTTGTGAGTGAAGGATTTAATGCGTAGTTCACTTTCTTCTGGTGTCCGAGTGTGTCCGTGGTTTCTTTGCTCATCATTTTACCGCAAGCGCTTCCTGCACCGTGATTAGGATAAACTATTAAATCATCACTTAACGGCATGATCTTATTTCTGAGTGAGTCGAAGAGGTAGCCGGCCAATTTAGTTTCTGTAAGTTCTGCAATAACATGTTGCGCCAAATCGGGCCTGCCTACATCACCTATAAATAAAGTATCGCCGGTAATGAGGCCCTGTTCTTTTCCATTTTCGTCTATGATTAGGTAAGTAGTGCTTTCCATTGTATGACCGGGCGTATGCAATACTTTCACTTTTACATCGCCAAGATTAAATACCTGGTTATCTTCTGCAACAATAGCATCATAACCCGGTTTCGCAGTTGGGCCAAAAACTATTTTTGCATTTTCTTTTTTTGCAAGGTCCAGGTGGCCGCTTACAAAATCGGCATGAAAATGAGTTTCAAATACATATTTTATTTTGGCATTGTCTTTAGCCGCCCTGTCAATATAAGGTTGCACTTCCCTTAGCGGATCAAAGATGGCTGCTTCGCCTTTGCTTTCGAGATAGTAGGCTGCATGGGCAATACAACCCGTATAAATTTGTTCGATTTTCATGATCGTATTTTTTTATGTTATTGTTCAATCGTAAAGTTGCTATTCGATTTTCTTTTCTTCTGCAACTTTTGTTGCATTTACTACATACACCGACTACGCAATCCTATTCACTTAACAGCACTTTTTAATTCTTCAATTTTTTCATTGAGCGCATCCAGCTTCTTCTCTATTTCCATAAGGCGATCAATAATAATGATATGTGTATGCACGGCATCAATACCTACAACGCTGTCCTTGTTGGTTATTTCTTTTTTGATCTGCTCATAAAGTTCAGCGGGAACGTTGTTTACTTTTGTATTCATTTCAGGCTTATTTTCGTTTATACCTAATAGTTATACGCTGTTTAACAGGTAAACAATTCGATCGTATCGCCGTAAAGGATTTCTACTTTCTAATCTATTTTAGGGCTCTCTTTGCCAGGTACCAATCCACCATTTCCAAATCGCTTTTTTTTCTTTCTGCCAATCCTTCAATGGTTTTTGGTGCAGGCACAATTACTTTATCGCCCGGTTGCCAGTTAAGGGGCATTGCGCATTTATTTTCATCAGATGTTTGCAAGGCCAGCAACGACCTTTTAATTTCATCCATATTTCTGCCCACATTCAATGGGTAGTACATAATTAAACGAACCTTTCCCTCCGGATCCATAATAAACACCGCTCTTACTGCCGCAGTTTCACTTTCACCAGGTTGTAACATGCCGTAGAGTTTAGCAACGCTCATAGTTATGTCTGCCACAATCGGAAATTCAAACAGCACACCAGTTTTTTCCTGAACTGCGTTTACCCATGCAATATGAGAATGGATACTATCGATACTCAGTCCCATCAATTTTGTATTGTGTTTGGCAAAGAAATCTTTTTCCTTTGCAAAGCCGCTCATTTCAGTTGTGCATACAGGCGTAAAATCAGCAGGGTGCGAAAAGAACACTACCCAACTGCCTTTGTTATAGTCTGAGAATTTTAAGTTACCTATAGTTGTTACCGCTTCAAAATCGGGAGCTTCATCACCAATTCTCGGCGTTCCATTAATTAATTGACTTTCCATAATGATTTTTTTAGATTACAAATTTGAGATGAATAAATACAAACGCCTGTAACATAAGTTACACAACTCTTATCCGGACGTATAATGTGTGTGGTAAAGGTTTAAGTGCAGGATGCACTCTTATAGATTTAACTGTAAATTTGATCAATCATATGCGCCATTATCAATTTAAATAAGCTGGTAGTTTTAGGTTACATTTGTTAAATAAACCCGCCTCTTCAATTTAGTGTCGGGGAAATTACTTGATAGCTTGAAATGGAAATTAATTATTGGCTCAATATCATTAGTGGGGATAAAGAGGCTTTTCTTACTGTTTATCACAAGTACTACCGTGCTTTGTTTTACTATGGTTATAGTTTATCCGCAGACAAGGAATTGACGAAAGATTGCATCCAGGAACTTTTCCTTGATATCTGGAACACGCGATCAACATTAAATAAAGATGTTGGAAATATTCAATCGTATCTTTTCACCTGGCTTCGCAGAAAAATAAGCCGTAAACAATTAAGGCTTTCGAAGGATCGTGATTATCAACATTCGGTAGAAGGCAATGAAGGCAGTGAATTTTGTTATGAAGAATTATTGATTGCTTTTCAACAAACAGAAGAAAAGAAAGAACAACTGAAGAGAGCGCTTGAAACACTTACAAAAAAACAATTGGAAATTATTAGGTTAAAATTCTTTGAAAACCTCAGCTATTCCCAAATCTCCGCAAAAACGTCACTAACCACCCGAAGTGTTTATAACATCATTCATCTTGCGATAACCCGCTTACGGGAAGCCATGACGATTCTTATATAAGACTTTATCGCGAAATTTTAAAATTACGAATGACAACGATAATCACAATATATTTTTAAGTATAAGACATATTGTTTTCTTTCTCTTATTTGCGGTATATATTCGTTATATATTCGCTATGTATTCGATCCTAATGATCGAATTTGCTGTATAATTAAACAGTTTAGCACCTGCGACTTATTACAATAAACCCATTTTAAAACAGGTAAGAAGCCCGCTTATTCGTTCGTGGGCCAATAAACCCGCCCTCCACAACAGTACTTTAGGCAACCTTTTGCACCAGGATTTGTAATTCGTAATTGGTCTAATTGGTGCATTCAAAAAAATAGTTTGAAAAAAACAGGTAAAAATGCACAATCCCGTGCACTATGCTATAGACCGTTGAAAATAGAGTTGATAAAGCACCGGAAATTTAATGCAGCAATACGATAAGTTATATGGACGATTTGACACGTGAAGACTACCAACTTGAAGATTTTGTTTCAGACGAAACTTTTATTAATTATCATTTAAAATCAAATATTGTTGATCAGCTATCGTGGGAAAAGTGGCTCTTAAATAATCCGGAAAAGAAACCGTTAGTTGAAAAAGCAAAAGAAGTCATTAATGAATTATCATTTACTATTTCCGATAACGAGTACCATGAAGAATTAAAAAAACTTGTTTCCGCAATTGACAGAAAAACACCGCATGTTTCACTCGTTCAATTTCCAGGTGGCAATAAATTTTTTAAATCTTATCAAAGAAGAAAAAGAACCTTACGAATTCTTGTACCACTTGTATTAATAGTTATTGCCGGAGGAGTTTGGTTGTTTCAGTCTTCAAAAAATAATTCCGAAAAACTAACGGAGACCGTTAACAACAGCACATTACCACTTATACTAACGTTAAGTGATAGCACGATTGTGTCTCTTGATCCTGGAAGTTACCTGCAGTATCCTTTATATTTTAAAGATAAAGAGCGAATCGTTTACCTGCACGGCAATGCACAGTTTAGTGTAAAAAGAAATATTGACCATCCATTTAAAGTACATGATGAAAATATTGTTGCCACTGTTTTGGGAACGGTATTTAATATGAAGAGTTCCGGCGATTCCGCCGTTGTTGTGGAACTATTAAAGGGTAAATTAAATGTTGAGATCAAGAATGATAAAATGGAAACGGAACAATCTGTTTTATTAGTTCCCAATGAAAGAGCGGTATATGAAAGGAAAGACAAACACCTGTATAAAAACCTTATTGCAACAGAGCGTCATCTTTCTTTCAGTAAAAACAATTTTGATGAAATAGCTGCTCAAATTAAAAGTGCTTTTGGTATTACGCTTCTTAACGAAAGCTCAAGGAAGGACTGGGATTTCACGGGTGATTTCAAAAGTTCAACTGCAAAAGATATAATCGAAAATATTTGTCTCGTTAAAAAATTATCCTTTGTAACAAAAGGCGATACGGTTGTAATTAAATAAAAAAGGGCTAACCCTTAAAATAATTGATATGAGTACACCACACAGGTTTCCTGTTTTTATAAAAACGGTATGTGCAATTTTTACTGTCGTATTAGGTACATTTTCTGCAAAAGCGTACGATCCGCGTGTTGATACCTTCAATGATGTATACGTAATGGTAAATAATACGAAAGCTACAATAGGAGAAATATTTAAGCTGGTTGAAAATCAAACCTCCTTTTCTTTTGTGTATGATGAAAGTGACATAAACATTTCAAAAGAAATAAAACTTGAAAAAGGACAGCAACTTTTAAAAGAAGTTCTTGATGATATTTCAAAACAAGCAGGCCTCCACTTCACAGAAAAACAAAATATCATCCTCGTTAACCAGGAATCAGCAGAGTATTAAAAGGTTGCATTTAAAATAACGGCAACACCTGTTAATGGTGTGGTAACCGATATCATCGGGTAGTGCCGCTGGAAGGTGTTACGGTATCTGTAAAAGGAAGCCAGGTCGCGGTACAAACGGATGCACAGGGAAAATTTTCAATAGAGGTTCCCGATAATGGGATATTGGTATTAAGATCGTTAGTTATAAAACCCAGGAAGTACCGGTAAACGGTCAGAAATCATTAAGTATAAAACTGGTAGCCGTAAACAAAGAATTAAATGAGGTAGTGATAGTGGGATATCAAACGCAAAAGCGTTCCAATATTTTAGGTAGCCGTTACTACGGTAAATGTTGACAATGTTTCTAAAATTCCGATTGGATTTGCTGACCAGGCATTGCAAGGCCAGACATCGGGTGTACGTATAACTCAATCAACTGGTCAGCCCGGAGATGGCGTTGCGATACGTATCAGGGGTGTAGGTTCCATTAATAATAACGACCCGCTTTATGTCATTGATGGAGTTCCTACACAGGATGGCATCAACTTTTTAGCTGCAGATGATATTGCTTCGATCACAGTTTTAAAAGACGCTGCTTCCGCTGCTATTTATGGAGCAAGAGCATCCAATGGCGTGGTAGTTATTACAACAAAAAATGGCAAATCAGGAAAACCATCTATAAGCTATTCGGTATATGCCGGTGTTCAAACACATGGCTATTTAACACCCATGGCTACCGCCTCAGAATACAAAACTATTTTTAACGAGATGGTTGCAAATGATAATGAAGGTCTTGCTCCAAATAATCCATTATTAAAACGGCCCATCCCGGATTCGATCGCAATGGCAAATACAAATTGGATAGGTTCAATATTCCATGTAGCACCAGAACAAGATCATGAACTTTCCGTAAGTGGAGGAAATGAAAAAACGCAATATTCAATTTCCGGCAACTATTTTAAGCAGGATGGTATTGTTTTAAATTCCTGGTATGACAGATACACCATACGAACGAAATTAGCTTCAGAACTTACAGAAAGATTAAAAATTGGAACTACGCTCAGTTTCTCTTTTTATGATAAAAATTCGATAGGAAGTTCAGGAGATGGACTCGGCAGGAAACGGTGGCAGCGTAGTTCGGTATGCACTGTTTCGTGATCCTGCCATTCCTGTTTATTCTTCGCCGGGCTTGTATAGTGATTTGCCACAATATCCTGGTTTTTTTGGAGATGGGTATAATCCCGTTGGGCTCGCCAACAACACTAACAATATTGAAAAACAATTCAGAGGGTTTGGAGATGTTTATGCAGAATATAAAATTGCTCCTAACTTATTTTTCAAAAGTGATTTTGGCGGAGATGTGTTTGTAACCCGGGATAAAACATTTATTATGAATTGGGGTACAGGCGGAAGAATCAATAATCCGAATACTTTATCTGAGAACCAGGTAACCAGTGAAAATATGGTTTGGAATAACACATTCCGTTATACCAAAACATTTAAAGGGTTCATAATTTAAGCCTTTTGGCAGGTACAGAGGCAATAGCGAATACCACAATTTACAATTCAGAATCACAACAAAAATTTCCGTCCCAGGTTCCGTCTTTAGAATATTTAGGCAATGGAGATCCTAAAACCTCGGTAACAACTGAAAGCAGGCACAATGGTCATTAATGTCATTCCTGGCTAATGCTAATTATAATTATAATAATGAATTTTTTGTTTCGGGAAGTGCAGAAGAGACGGTTCGTCCAGGTTCGGCCCTGCAAACAGGTGGGGAAATTTTTTTTCGGGCGCAGTTGGCTGGAGTTTGATGAATGAAAAATGGTTCACGAATATGTTCCCTATTGTTTCAAGAATGAAATTAAGAGCAAGTTATGGACAATTAGGAAATCAAAATATTGGTGATTATCCATGGGCATCAGTTGTAAATAGTGCGCTTAATGCAAGTAATGTAAGAAATTATGTATTTGGCACACCGCAAACTGCTGTGCAGGGTATGACGGTATCAAAATTAGGCAATTCCGATGTGAAATGGGAAACCTCAACTCAAACAGATGTAGGTTTAGATATTGCGATTTGGGGGGACAGACTTTCTTTGACAGTTGATTATTTTAATAAGGTCAATAGCAATATGCTCGTCGCGGTTCCATTGCCTGCTATTGGAGGAGATGCAACTCCGCCGTATGTAAACGATGGTAGTGTTCAAAATAGAGGATTTGAATTTGACCTGCAATACCGCAACAACGATCATAAATTGAAATATAGTTTTAGTGCCAACCTTGCCACCATTCAAAATAAAGTGTTGTCGATACCGGTTCCAATTCAGGGTGGCAGAATTGATGACGGCGTTTATGCAACACTAACTACTACGGGGCATCCACTTGGTTCTTTTTATGGATATAAAATGATTGGAATTTTTCAAAATGCAAACGAAATTTTTACATCAGCTTACCAGGGACCTGGTGTAAGGCCGGGCGATGTAAAATACCAGGATATTAACGGAGATGGAATAATAGACCAAAACGATCGAACATTCCTCGGAAGCGCTATTCCAAAATTTACTTATGGTGTTACAGCTACATTAAATTATTTAAATTTTGATTTGTTCGTTCTTGTGCAGGGAAGTTATGGTAATAAAATCTACTCGCAGGTAAACCAGGACATTGAAGGTTTCTATCGCCCTTTTAATGTAACACAAAGAGTATATGATACACGGTGGCATGGCGAAGGCACCAGTAACACAATGCCCCTTGTATCATGTCGGGACCAAACAAATAATATAAAAGAACCTTCCAGCCGTTTCCTCGAAGATGCTTCCTATTGCCCGGTTAAAAAATGTACAAATAGGTTATACCATTCCCAAAAAAATCGCAGGCAAACTCCACGTTAAAGCATTACGGGTTTACTTAACAGGCAGTAACCTTATTACAATTACAAAATATAAGGGACTGGATCCTGAAATGCACATAAGCAATAATGTAAATGTTGAGAAATACCCGAGCGATGTTGCAGCAGGCATTGATTGGGGTACTTATCCCGCGGCCAAAAGTTATATCATTGGTGCAAATCTTAATTTTTAATAATAAAGAAAATCATGAATAAAAGATCAATAATATACAGCTTCTTGATTGCTGCATATTGTTTTACCGGGCTTAATTGTTCAAAATTTCTGGATAAAAATATTAAAGGTGTATACTCAAACCGATCAATTTTACACCTCTTCCGATGCTGCAGTTCAGGCTGTAAATGAAGCCTATACTGGATTAACATTTACAAGCGGCACTGCAAATCCGCTTTGGGTATTCGGCGACGTTGCATCTGATGATGCTGCAAGTGGAAATCCCGGAGCAAGCCCGGATGCCGCAACTATAGATAATTTTTCTTACTCGGCAACTAATTCCCATTTATCAAATGAATGGAATAATTTCTATGAAGGAATAACCAATTGTAATTTGGTATTGGCAAATGTTCCTTCCATTAGCATGGATACGGCGACTTCGTTCCAGGATATTAGGGGAAGCACAGTTTTTAAGAGGCTGGTATTATTTTATGTTGGTGAATATTTATGGTGAAGTGCCGATAGTTCTTACGCCATTAACGCCTGCCCAAATGCAGATTCCTCAATCTCCAACAAAAGAGATTTATGAATCAGTTATTGAACCAGACCTTAAGGCAGCTTTGAATGTTTTACCCGCAAGTTATACGGGTGTTGATGTAGGAAGAGCAACAAGCGGCGCTGCTGCTGCTTTATTATCCAAGGTTTATTTATACCAGGAAAAATGGGATTCGTCTTTAATCTATTCCAACATTGTAATAAATAGTGGCCAATATAGTTTAATGAAAATTTATTCACA
Source organism: uncultured Chitinophagaceae bacterium (assembly GCA_963792025.1). Taxonomy (GTDB): domain Bacteria; phylum Bacteroidota; class Bacteroidia; order Chitinophagales; family Chitinophagaceae; genus Ginsengibacter. The sequence goes on from CAWBUS010000005.1 coordinate 597,708, forward strand.
GGATTTTGATGCACTTCATAAAAATAACAAAGAGTCAATTTTTGAAGTTCAAATGTTAGGTGGCCAAAATCCGAATGTGGGCAATTCATTAAATCAGTGGTTTGCGCCCCAGATAGTGGGCGGTTATTATTGTGATGCACCCGACTCAAATTTTGTAACTGAGTTTGAACAAACTCGATCAGGAGTTTATGACCCAAGGTTAGATTACACGGTTGGCAGAGACAGCATGCCATGGAATGACGGAGAGCTTTATCAAAAATCGTGGTCTCCGCAAACCGGATATTTAACCAGGAAATATCAACAGCCACTTTCACAAGCGCCAATTATAGGCCAGGGAAGTTGTGATTATTTAGCGATCAGGTATGCTGATGTATTATTATTTAATGCTGAAGCGCTAAATGAATTGGGCCAAACAAGCTGTTGCCATAATTCCTCTTAATGAAGTAAGAAAAAGAGCAAGGGAAAGTTATTTATACGATAGTACTTTAATTGGATATGGTACAATCCCCGCAGGGCTTTTGCCCGATATTCCTGCTATATCCAAAGCCAGGTAAGAACGGCAATCATACATGAAAGAAGAGTGGAATTTGGATTTGAATTCCATCGGTTCTTTGACCTCATGAGATATGGAGCCAATCAAAACCCTGAACTGGGACCAACGTACGTAAACGGCCTTATCAACAGGGATGGTGTTACAGGATATTCCTATGCAACAAAAAACACATTTCCAATTCCACAAAGTGAAAGAGACGCAAATAAGGCGCTTCATTAAAATGTTTTGTTATATATTATCATTTATAAAAATTTAAAAATCATGCGATCAAAAATTCAATTTAAGTATCTCACCCTTACAATAGCATTAGGATTGTCAATGGCATTCTTTGTGAACTCCTGTAAAAAGACGGAGACAAAAACTCCGCCACCAGTTACCACCAGCTTAAACGGCAATTGATTCTGCTAAATGGTATCTGGCCAACACCTCAGAAGGTACTCAACCGGAAGAATACACAAAGGGATCAAAAGCAACTCTTCAAACTGCGTTAACTTCTGGTCAGGCAGTGTTGGCAAACACTGCATCAACACAGGCGCAAATTACTGCTGCTGCAGCCAATTTAAATGCTGCTATTGCGGCTTATAAAGCTGATTTAATAACACCTATTGCATCATCTTCACTCGTTGCCTATTGGAAATTCAATGGCAATGCAAACGATTCTTCAGGCAATGGCCATAACGGTACATTAGAAGCCGGCCTGTCGGGCTCGCTGCAGTTCCGGCGGTATCCCAAGCTTAACTGGCAGATCGTTTTGGAAATCCAAACTCTGCTTATCATTTCACCGGCGGTGGCAATATAGATGTGCCTTACAGTCCATCACTTAATCCGAAAGCTATGACAATTAGCTTATGGGAAAGACAAGATACTGCGGGCAGAACTGATCACGTCGCAGATTGCTATATGATTGCTTTAAACCGTTGGAATGGGTTGGAAATTTCAAACGCAACCCACCAGGCCATTCTTTACTGTAGAAACCGATTCTTTAATTTAACCAGGATGCTGCCCTAGAAATAACTATTGGTACAACTACCGGTGCAGGCCCATGGAATCATTTAGTCGTAACTTATGATGGTAATGGCACTGAAGTTTTTTACATAGATGGCGTATCAGTTAAAACCTGGACTAACTTAGAGGAGCTATTAAGGTAATCAACCAACAGTATGACTTATCAATAGGTACAGATTTGCCAAATAATGCTATATGCTATATGATGTAGCAGCTCCTAATTATATAGCATGGGGTGGATATTGGACAGGAGATCTTGATGATATCATGATTTACAATACCCCATTAACCGCGGCCCAGGTTACTCAAATTTATAATCAACAAGTGACACAATAAAAAAAACTAAATGTCAATAAAACTATAAGAACTCCTGTAATGTGTTTTAAAAAAGGCAGGGGTTTTTTAATTTCTTTTTTCCTTCCCGGGATATATTGAATAGCTGTACATAATCATTATTTTTTTCTAATGAATAAATGCTTCTTTATACTTTTTTCTTTATTCAATAATTCTTGTTCATCCCATCAGAAAGATAATAGACCTATGCTGTTTTGGTGTTCGAACAACAACCAGGAAATAATTCTATGTAAAAACCTTACAGGTCAATGGAATAAAAATAATCCGCTGAAACCCCCATTCACATGCAACCTGTTCCTGAAGGCCAATCAAGTGAAGAAGTTATTCTTGCTGCTGTTGTAGGCAAAACCACTCCTGATATTTATGCGAATATGTGGCAGGGAAGTGTAGAAATGTATGCTCATGCACACGATTTAATTCCCCTGGATACTTTGAAAGGATTTTTAGAATTTATAAATGAAAGATGCGACAGCAATGTTATCAAAGAGATCACTTCTTCAGACGGGCATATTTACCAGGTTCCCTGGAAAGTAAATCCAATAATGACAATCTACAATAAGAATTTGTTCGCAATAAATGAATATCACTTCCACTCCAAAAACATATAGCGTTTATTTACAGGATGCCCAAATTTTTAAAAATAATAATAGCAATAGTTCAACTACAAAAAGATTTGGTTATACAGAAGTAAGCCCTTTATGGTATCAGCGTCTATTTAATTTTTATCCCTTATACCTGGCCGCTTCTGATGGCGGATCATTGGTTGATAAATAATAAGGCAGTTTTTAATAATAAATATGCAATTGAAGTTTTTCGTTTTTTACAACACTTTACACAAATGATTATTTTTCAAAAGAAGGTTCCGGTTCATCAAGCGACCCCTTTGTGGAACAAACCATAGCTACCAAATGGACCGGCCCGTGGGAAATTCCTTATTTAAAAAATATACCGGGAAGAAATTTCGCCTTCGATTACTACTCTCCAATAGTTCCTATTGATCATAAAGGGCCTGTATATACTTATGCTGACCCAAAAAATATTGTCATATTTAATACTTGTAAAAACCCACAAGCAGCATGGAATTTTATCCAAACCATAATGGATAAACAAGGGTGACTTACAATTACTTGAAGTAACAGGGCAGTTGCCAAGAAGAAAAAACCTGGAATCAGATAGTTTTTACCAGGATTATTTTAAAAGAAATCCGATGATGATAACATTTGCAAAACAAATTCCTTTTCTGAAAGGTGTTGACAACTGTGAAGAAATTGTAGAAGTGCTGGATATAATTTCACAGGAGTATGAAGCATGCGTTGTATATGGTAAAAAAACTCCTGAAAAAGCAATTGCAGATGCTGAATCAGCAGTGAATGTCCTGCTTAAAAATGGTGACTGAATGCAATTTATTTATAAAATTTTCTAATTGAATAAACAAGATCCAAATAATTCGAAAAGCGTCCTGCTAGACAATCCTCTCCTTCGGAGAGAGCTTGTCCCGATTTGTCGGGCTGTTGGGGTCAGCTTTAAACATTGGAGTTGTAGGTGCAGGCGGCTTTGCTGATTTTGCAGTAAATTCTTTTTTGAAAATAGAAGGTGTACATATAATTGCGGTTACAGATATTAATGAAATCGTTGCTTATAAAAATGGCAAATAAGATAAATGCAAATCGTGTATGCCGATATTAGACACTTTATTAGAGAATGAAGAGAATACTGATTTAGTTTATATAGCAACTCCACCCTATTTGCATTACCAACAATCAAAAATGGCGTTGCTCGCCAGGAAACATGTTATTTGCGAGAAACCGGCAGCTTTAAAAACAAGTGAAGCAGCAGAATTACACGGGCTGGCATCAGCAAACAATTTATTATATGTGGTAAATCTTATGCAACGCTACAATCCATTGTATGATAGTGGTTAATACAATTATTAAAAAAAGGATATTGGGAAATTTTCTGCATGGCTTTTTTGAAAATTATGCAAGTGATGAAAACCTTGGAATTGACCATTGGTTTTGGGATGAAACAAAAAGCGGCGGCATATTCATTGAACACGGTGTACATTTCTTTGATATGTTTTCAGGATGGTTCGGAAACGGCAAAGTTGTAAATGCAGTGCAAATGCAGCGGCCAGGAATTGGCAAAAAAATAACAGACCGTGTACAGTCAACCGTTATGTACAAAGAAGGAACGGTAAATTTTTATCATGGATTTGATCAGCCAACAATTTTAGACCGGCAGGAAATGAGATTATTATTTGAACATGGTGAAATTACATTGTATGAATGGGTTCCGGTAAAAATGAAGTTGCATGGATTAGTAAAACATGTACAGTTAAAATATCTTAAAAGAACTAATTGGAAAATGCTTCCATTATTTATCACAATAAGTCACAAAAAGAGGAATCAAACGGTAAAGGGAAGATTTACTGAAATAAGTTTTGATAGACGAAATAACATTTGAATATGGCAATGTGGCTGACAAGCAAGCCAGGTACCAGGAACTTCTTAACCAGTATGCTGGCAGATCAATGGAGTTGGATAAAGGATCATAATCATAAGAGAATTATAGATGGAATTAATGCGGTGGAATCATTACGAATGGCCGAAGAGGCAACCAGAATTGCCCAAAAATATTAAACAGCTTGAAAAAAAGAGATTCAAAAATACCTCATAAATCGCCGTGTAAGGTAGTTCCCCTCTCCTTGCAAGAAGGCGCCAGGATTGAGTTCCGAAAGCGCTTTCAAAAAAAAAACTATTGCCGTACCTGCTGGTATCGCCGTACCTGCTTTTTGTAATTGTATTTGTTGTATTCCCGGTATTGTTTTGTTTTTTTCTCACTTTTAACAAGTGGAATATAATTGCTCCCATGCATTTTATAGGGTTTAACAATTATTCCCGTTTATTTCACGATCGATTATTCTGGAAAGCCATTGTAAATACGTTGCAATTTTTATTACTTCACATTCCATTGCAGTTGGTGGTATCATTATTTCTTGCCTACTTATTGAATCAAAATATAAAAGCTGCCTCTTTTTTTCGTGCCTCTTTTTTTATGCCGGTTATTGTTTCAGGAGTGGTAGTAACCATTCTCTGGCAACAATTATTGGGTTATGATTCAGGATTAATCAATAGGATGTTGATGTCGACAGGTGGCAATAAAGTGGGTTGGTTAATAAATCCTGATATCGCCATTTATTCTATTGCGGCAATGGCCACATGGAAAAATGTAGGATTATATGTGATTCTTTTTTTAGTTGGCCTGCAAACCGTTCCAACTCAATATTATGAAGCAGCAAAGATGGAAGGCGCTACACGCTGGCAGCAGTTTTATCATATTACATTGCCCATGATCAATCCAACCATTTTTATGGTAGTAATATTATCAACTATCGGCGGCTTTAATTTATTCATTGAACCTTACATTATGACCGGAGGTGGCCCATTGAATTCTACACTTTCTGCAGTGTTATATATATACAAACAGGCATTTCAATATTACAACATGGGGTATTCGGCAACACTCGGATTTTTCTTATGCAATAATGATCATGAGTGTGGTAGTACTTCAGAAAAAATTTATTGAAAAAGAAATATAGCTATGAAGATAAGAATATCTATAAAAAAAATTTTATTGTACATCGCTCTTTCAATTGCTGCGATCACTTTTATTTATCCTTTTTTATGGATGATAGGCGCCTCATTTCGCAACGACGCAGGAAATTGGGAACCATGAATTTATGGCCTGCACATCCCACATGGAAAAATTTTAAACCATGATTGATAAAATTCCGATCTGGCGTTCACTCTTCAACAGTTTGCTGGTAGCTGTTTTCACAACTTCATTGGTTATTATAACAGGTTCTGTAGTTGGATATGCCTTGGCTAAAATGCAGTTTAGAGGAAACAGTTGATATTTTACATCATCGTTTTTACAATGTCACTGCCTTTCCAGGTCACGTTGATCCCGAATTATATCACCATGGTGAACCTCCATTTAGTGGATACTTATTTTGCTTTGATCATTCCGTTTGCGGTAAGTGCATTTGCTATCCTGATGTTCCGGCAGGCTTTCCAGGGGTTGCCACAGGCATTAATAGACGCAGCACGAATGGATGGCTGTAATGAAACCGGAATTATATTCCGGATTCTTTGGCCAAACATAAAACCAACAATCGTTACGGTAGCAATATCTATCTTTCATCGGTTCATGGAATGAAGTTTTGTGGCCGCTTCATTGTTGTAAGAAATGAAAAGCTGATGACAATGCCGCAACTGGTCACGTTGTTTGCAACAGGGGGAAGGGCAGATAGCCAGTTGGGTGTGAAGATAGCCGCAGCCAGTGTTATTGGCGCTTCCTGTGATGATAGCATTTTTATTTTTTCAAAAGCATTTTATACAAAGCATGGCTTCGACGGGGCTTAAAGATTAGAAGTAAGAAATATTATGTTCGATATAAAATGTGCGATGTTTAGATAAATACCTAATAAACATTAATGAAATAAAATAATGAAAGTGATAAAACGAGACATAAAATTATATGCGAATCCCGCTGCAGTCATAACACAATTTTTGCAATTCCAGGCGAAGACAGAATCACCAATATTATTCATCGTGTAAAGCAATTGGATGATGATGAAGTTGACTCATTGCTTAAGAAATTAATGAAAGAATTTGGATGGCGGCATCGCAATATTGATTCAATTTTTTCAGATCATTTTAGCAGGATAAATAACCATTTTGAAAAAGATCTTTCGCTTTTTCAGAAAATAAAAAATTATTACTTGGTGCTTATTTTACAAAAGAATATTCTATACAGGCCGCTGCATTATTCAATCCTTCCATTGTTCCTCATCCGGATCAGGGAAAGTTACAGCAGGGAGAACAAAGATTTGTAATGAGCCTCCGGGCTACTGGTGAAGGCCATATTTCCTCAATAGTTTTTCATACAGGAATTGCCGGTACTCACGGGAACATACAACTTGATGCGTCTTCAAGATATTTTACGCCGCTTAAAAAAAATGAAGTAGCCAAATACACGAAAGACTTTATAAAAAAGAGGGCAGCGTTTTTTAAGGGTTTTAAAATGGAATTAATTGATTCCCTTTCGGAACAATTTACAGCGTCTAAAGCAACGAATATAATCGATAAAACATCTAACGCAAATTCAGTAAATCAATTCAAAGAAATTCTTGATACAAATTATGAATTGGAATCTTCATCACATTTTCCCATCAGTGAAAAAGTAATCTTTCCCAATGCAAAAGCTGAAAGTATGGGAATGGAAGATGTACGATTTGTAAAATTTGAATGATAAGGTGAAAATTCTTGTTATTATGGTACTTACACAGCTTACAATGGCCATCAAATAAAAACCCAATTAATAGAAACAAAAGATTTCGATCTATTCAAAATAAGAACATTGTATGGCGATGCGATATCAGACAAAGGAATGGCATTGTTTCCTGAAAAGGTAAATGGGAAATATGTGATGATATCAAGACAAGGTGGTGAAAAAATAAATATCATGTATTCCGATGATTTGTATGTGTGGAATGAATTTCAAACTTTGATGGAACCGTTACACCCATGGGAATTGGTGCAATTGGGCAATTGCGGTTCACCAATAAAAACGGATAAAGGATGGTTGTTGCTCACACATGGCGTAGGCACAATGCGCACTTATGTTATAAGTGCTATTCTTCTCGATTTGAATGATCCCTCTATTATTTTAGGAAGATTAAACAAACCTATACTTGAAGCAGATGACAGAAGAAAGAGAAGGCTATGTTCCCAATGTTGTCTATACATGCGGGCTATTACTTCACGGCAACGTATTAATAATACCTTATGCCGTATCAGATTCTGCCACTTGTTTTGTAACAATTGAATTAAATGAAATTTTAAATGAACTCACTTTATAATAAATAACCATGAAAAATAGAATACTTTTTTTACTCTGCTTTCCTGCGATTATTTGTATGGCGGTCACCTGCAAAAAGCAATCAACGGTTACTCGGTCCGGTTACTCCGGCTAAAGACACATCGTTAGTGAATACTGGCTCATCTGGATTACCTGTATATGCCGGTAACATTTCCTGATGGAACCAATGCCGCCGGCGTTTACATTTATGCCGATGCACCGAATTACGCTTTGACACCTGCAACAGGTGAAGGATATATCTGCGTAGATGATGCTTCCCGGGCTGCCCTCGTGTATCTGCGTGAACAGTAAATTTTCCACCGATACTTCCATTCAGTCTAAAGCATTTAAGCTGATAAATTTCTTATTGGAAATGCAATCTTCAAATGGTTATTTTTATAATTTTCTTTTATCGGGTAACCAGATAAATACGATCTGGGCCCACCAGTATCAATAATCCCGAATGGTGGTCATGGCGGGCATTGCAGGCGCTCACAGAAGGTTCTCCCATGATAAAACCTATCAATGCGGCCTTATCGACAAAAATGGATAATGCAGTCAGCTAAATTAGTGGCAGCAATTAAAATTGATCTCGTCAATCTTCCGGAAACAACCTCCGTCGTGAGTGGAATAACAATTCCCCGAATGGTTGCCTGCAGGAAGCGGAACTGACCAGTCGGCATTGTTGATTCTTGGTTTAATACCTTACTGCACAGCACCGATGATGCAATAATGACCGCCTATATAAAGAAACTGGCTGATGGAATTGTGTTGATGCAACAGGGAGATGCAAGCAAATATCCCTTACGGCGCTTTTCTTAGCTGGCAAAATACCTGGCATGCCTACGGTAACGATCAGGCATATGCGCTATTAAAAGCAGGTATTTTTTTAAACAATCCTTCCTATACTAAGGCTGCGCATTTACCGAAGTAGATAATTTTTATCCATGGCTATTACAGAATGGATTTAAAGTTTCGTTTGTTGCTACCAATAGCGGAAGCGGCATACAATTGAGCAGTGAACTAAGTTATAGCCAGATTGCCTATGGCATCAGGCCGATGGTTTTTGCGGCAATAGAAGCGTACAACGAAACCGGGCTAGGACAAATATGCCGATCATAGCCGGCCACCTCGCTGCCTGGTTTCTTGGAGCCAATGATGCTCAACCAAAATATGTACGATGTAACCACGGGGCGTGGCTATGATGGTATTGTCATCAACCGGTGTAAATATTAATGCAGGCGCAGAATCAACTATAGAAGCATTGTTTACTATGGAAAGAGTGGAAAGTTATCCGGCGGTAAAGGCTGCATTGGATACATATAAAAAGTAGAAAAATCTAAAAAAACAGTTTTGCAAACAGGTTGATATATGCCCAATAATTTTATTAAATCGGATTATTTAATTTTCTCTCCTGGACACGTGGATCTCTCCCACTCTCCTTTAAGAAACGGATTGGATAAAGATGCAACATATGTATTAGGTGCATTCAACCCGGGGCTGTGTCGTTTAGCCAATGGCAACTTACTCCTAATGGTAAGAATTGCAGAAGCATTGAAAAATCCGTTACTTAATGACAGAGTCCATTGTATAAGATGGGATAGCAAAAATGGTTATGTAACAGATTCATGGCCCATTTCGGAGGTAACCATGAACGACCCGAGAAAGTTTAAAATAAACGCTTATGGCTTCCCGGTCTTTGCACTCACTTCTTTGTCGTGGCTGTTGCCTGTAGAATTAAATAGTGATGGCTCAGCAATAAATAATATTCATTATGATAAAATAATTTCTCCTCAATTTACCAGCCAGGAATATGGAATAGAAGATCCAAGAATTTCGTTTATCGGTGATCGTTATTACATGACGGTTTGTTGCGTAAGTTCTGAACGACATTCCACGATGTTATATGTTTCGGATGACGGATTAAATTATACATCGCTGGGTGTAGTACTTGACCACCAGAATAAAGATATGCTGCTCTTTGAAGGACTGATCAATAACAAATATTACGCCTTAACAAGGCCCATGGGAGAATGCTATTTCGCAAGCTCACCTTCATCTATATACCACCCCGGCGCCGCAATTCACATGGCAACATCACCCGACCTTTTACATTGGAAACCTTGTGACAGTGCATTCTTGCGGGCAAGGCGATCCTCAAATTCTAACGTAAAAATCGGCGGTGGAACCCCTCCTATTCTTACCGATGACGGATGGTTAATGTTGTACCATGGAGTGGAAAATAAAACCGATGTAGGAATCTATAGAACCTTTTGGGCGATTCTTGATAAAGATGATCCCTTAAAAATTTTACATCTTGAAGATGACATTCCAATGCTTGAGGCAAACCCGGATCTTACAAAGAACATTAGCGAACAAATCTACCTGAATGATGTCGTCTTTACAACAGGAATTGCGATACTTGATGAGGATTATATAATTGCGTCAGGCGAGTTGGATCTTGCATGCCGCATTACCAGGATTTCTAAAAATTATTTTTCAACCGCATTTTCTAAATAGCAAACTATGGCAGAAGTTACTTTACAAAATATCTCCAAAGTATACGACGATGTAGATAAAGAACGTGGAAGAAAGAAAGCAGTTGACGATATTTCTTTTACTGTAAAAGACAAAGAATTCATGGTGATAGTTGGGCCATCCGGTTGTGGAAAATCAACTTTATTGCGAATGATTGCGGGTCTCGAAGAAATAAGTGAAGGTTCACTAACTATTGACGGTAGACGAATGAACGAATTGAGTCCACGTGATCGCGACATCGCTATGGTTTTTCAAAATTATGCTCTGTATCCTCATATGACCGTGTACGATAACATGGCTTTTGGATTAAAGCTTAAGAAATTCAGTAAGAAGGAAATTAAAGAGCGTGTTATGCAAACTGCGAAAATGCTGGAGATAGAAGATGAATTATACCGCAAGCCAAAAACCTTATCTGGCGGGCAACGGCAAAGGGTTGCCATCGGGCGGGCTATCATTCGAAGACCGAAAGTTTTTCTCTTTGATGAACCGCTGAGCAATCTTGATGCAAAACTCAGGAGCCAGATGAGGATTGAGTTACAAAAATTGCACCGCGAGATTAATGCAACAATGATATATGTTACGCATGACCAAACTGAGGCCATGACGTTAGGCAACAGAATAGCCGTTCTGAATAAAGGAACTTTAATGCAATTAGATACCCCTATGAATTTGTACAACCTTCCCAACAACAGGTTTGTTGCGGGTTTTATAGGCTCACCAACTATGAATTTTATAAAAGGATTTCTCAAAAAAATTGACAATAATTTTTTTATAGAAGTTGCTGAAGATATTAAAATTCATCTTGGCTCTGAAATTCCCGGTTCGTTTCATGGTAAAACAGGTAATGAATTTGAAATTGGTATTCGTCCTGAAAACATTATTATTTCAAAACAAAATGTTGCCGGCAACTACAATGTTGGCTTGCAAGTGATGGCTTTCGAAAATATGGGCAATGAGCAACTGGTTTATTTAACTTTTAAAGATCAAACAATAATAGCACGGAGAAATGTGCAGGACACAGTTGCAATTAGCGAAATGCTTTTTGCAAATTTTCCTGTAGATAAAATTATTTTTATTGACCCGATATCGGAAAATATTCTATGATCATATCTATCCAAAATCAATATTCTCCTCAACATTGTTCATTTGTGGCCTTTGTAACAATACAAGCCCATCCATTAAAACAGACCTGAAAGAAGCAGCCGGTGATGCGGTTAAGAAAATGCAGCAACAGGCAACCGGTGTCACCAAATACATCCGCAATTGCCTCAATCCTATTGAAGAGATGAATTACACAGAAAGAAATGATTTTATTGTTGCAGGAAAAGATGGATTAAATGTTTTTTTAATACAGTTCAATAATTTATTTTATTTTACGAAAAGTTTTTCAAACAAACGTTTGCTATAAAATTTTTAATTCAATACAGATTCATTTAACTTTCTTTGAGAAAAGGCAGATTATAGAAATTCAATAGAATTAAGCTTTTTACAAATTATCTCATCTCTTTAAACTAATTAATGGTATGCAGTTATTCCGGAATCAACCTGTAAAATTATTGACGTTAAGTCTATGCCTTAGCCTTTTAGCGATTTCATGCAAACAAGCTGGTTCAGAAAAAAAGAACGAGGATCCTAAAATTGCCAAACTGAAATTGCCGGATGGATTTCACGCGGAACACTTGTACAGTCCGGCTGATAATGACCAGGGTTCATGGGTCGCTATGACATTTGATGATAAAGGAAGAATGATCGCATCCGACCAATATGGTTATTTGTATCGCATCACTATTCCGCCGATTGGATATGATACAGCAAAATCAAAAGTGATTGTAGAAAAGCTGGATATTAAAATGCCGGGTGATACATCAAAAGCAAAAATAAAAATGGGACTGGCCCACGGCTTATTGTATGCATTCAACAGTCTTTATGTTACCGTAAATGATGAAGGAGAAGGCGATACCCTTACGAGGCCCAGCGGACTTTACCGCGTACAGGACACAAACGGCGACGATCAGTTTGATAAAATTACTTTGTTAAAAAGATTTGAGGGACGGGGCGAACACGGGCCTCATAACGCGGTATTATCGCCGGATAAAAAATCAATTTATGTGATTGCCGGAAATTTTACCGACTTACCTAAAATGGATAATTACCGGCTGCCGGAAACATGGCAAGTGGATAATTTATTACCGTTGCTATTTGATCCTAATGGATTTGGTAACGATCGCCAGCCGCCCGGAGGCTGGATTGTAAAGACTGATTCCACTGGATCATATTGGGAGTTGATTAGTTCGGGTTATCGTAATCCTTTTGACATGGCCTTTAATGAAGATGGTGAATTATTTACATTTGATTCGGACATGGAATGGGATATGGGGTTGCCCTGGTACAGGCCAATCCGTGTGAATCATGTAACCAGTGGAAGTGAATATGGATATAGGGAAAACAATGAAAAATGGTCGCCTGCCTATCCGGATAATCTGCCACCCGTGATAAATGTAGGGCAAGGATCTCCCACTAATGTAATGAGTGGCATGAATGCCCGCTTCCCGGAAAAATATCGCAGAGGTATTTTCACTTTCGATTGGAGCTATGGTATCATGTACCATTTTGAACTGACTCCAAAAGGTTCATCTTACACCGGGAAAGCCGAAGAATTCATATCGGGATCTCCCTTGCCACTAACTGACGGAGCCATTGGCCCTGATGGCGCCTTGTATTTTCTTACCGGTGGACGCAGAATTGAATCGGACCTTTATCGCGTTTATTATGGCGATAATACGCTAAAGAATGATCCATTGCCACCAGCTAATGAATCACACGAAGTAATAGAAGCCCGCAAAACAAGAAAGAAACTGGAAGCTTTCCAGGAAAAACCAGATCCTGCTGCTATTTCAACCGCATGGCCTTATTTAAAAGATACTGATCGTTTCATCCGCTACGCTGCACGCTTAGCAGTAGAACACCAGCCCGTAAGCGAATGGCAGGCAAAAGCATTGGCAGAAAAAGATCCGGTTATTCTAACGCAAGCGATGATAGCGCTTGCACGAAATGGTAGCAAAAACGCCGAAGAACCAATTTTAAATGCACTAATGGGCGTGAATTATGATGCGTTATCTGAATCACAGCAAGTAGATTTTTTACGGGCAATTGAACTAACGCTTTACCGAATGGGAAAGCCGAATGCCAACCAAAATATGCATCTGATTTCCTACCTGGAACCTAAATATCCTGCAGGCGGTAATGAATTGAACCGGTCACTTTGTAAAATTCTCGTCTTTCCTCGGAGACCCGCAGGCTGTAGGTAAAACCGTTGCATTAATGGACGTTTCGAAAGATGATCCTTCTTATCAAAAAACAGCAACGCAATCTTCTGACTTGATTCTCCGGAATCAGCAGTATGGAATGGATGTAGCTAAGATGCTGGCGAATCAGCCACCTGCGCAACAAATATATCTTGCTACCGTATTGAGTTCAGCTAAAGCCGGATGGACACCCGATGTAAGGGAAAAATATTTCAGATACTTCAATACCTTCCTCGAACGTAAAGGAGGAAACAGTTACACCGGTTATATTAATTCAGCCAGGAAGATGGCCCTGGCAAATGCGCCAAAAGAAAAATATGCGCTTTACGATAGTATTTCAGGCAGCGCTTTACTTAACGGATCAGGAAAGCATTTGGCAGATAATGATATTCGGCCTAAAGGCCCGGGAAGAGACTGGACTTTGAATGAAGCTGATTCTGTAATACAGAATTTATCGGGTAGAGATTTTGACCAGGGCCGGGCAATGTTTAAAGCATCACTCTGCATTTCCTGCCATACGATCGGAGGAGAAGGCGGTTCTGTGGGGCCTGATTTAACGCAACTCGGAACACGGTTTTCAGGCAAGGATATACTCGAATCAATCATAGATCCAAGTAAAGTAATTTCAGATCAGTATGCGGCAACTAATTTCCTTTTGAAAGATGGAAGCACCGTATCAGGCAGACTCATTCGGGAAGATAATGATAAATACTATGTTTCGCAGAATCCATTTGCTCCGCAAATGCTCCGCGAAATATTGAAGAAGGACGTGGCTTCAAAGAAAATTTCAGATGTATCAATCATGATTCCCGGGTTAATCAATAGTTTAAACCCTGAAGAACTTAAAGACCTGATGGCGTACCTGGTGTCGGGAGGTGATAAGAATAATAAAGTTTTTAAAGTGGCTAAATAATTGTCGCCCTTGTAAAAAAATGTAACGATTAGCTTATAATAGAACAAATAATCTTGAAGGATCAACAGTGGAAAAATAAAATATCGAACCCGGTACAATTAGGAGGAATTGAAATCTCTGTAATAGAAAATGGGCCGGCCAGGGGAACACGTATTGCCTGGATAAATACAGGAACCGGTTTGCGCTACAAAGTAGTTATTGATCGTGCAATGGACATAGCGGATGCATTTCACAACGAACATAGTCTTGTATGGATCAGTAATACGGGCATACGGCCACCAGAACCATTTTCTAATAATGGATTGGAATGGCTTCGCACCTTTGGGGGCGGTTTATTAGTGACCTGCGGGCTTACTCATGTAGGCGGCCCAGAGAAAGATGAATATGGAGAACGTGGACTGCATGGTCAAATAAGCAACATTCCCGCAGAATTAACATTGATAAAACAGCCCGATCCGGTGGGTGGCGATATGGAGTTTAGTATTAGGGGAATTATAAAACAGACCAGCATATTTGGGCCAAACCTGGAATTGCGACGGACCATTTCCGGTACTCTCGGCCAGGCTATCATTAAAATTCACGATGAAGTTATAAACAGGGGCAATACAACGGTTCCTCACATGCTGTTGTATCATTGCAATTTTGGCTGGCCTTTGGTTGATGAAGGAACTGATATTATTTGGGATGGAAAATGGGAATCCCCTGGTGGTAATAAAGAAGATAAGATATTCAGGGAAGGTAACAACTTTCATAAATGCCCTGCGCCATTAAAAGTACATATTGGAAATGGAGAAGAAGTAGCATTTATTGATATTAATTCAAATGAAGATGGTGTGTGTACATGCGGCTTGCATAATGAACTGCTTGGAGTGGCAGTGGTTATGAGATTTAATAAGGCGCAATTGCCATGGCTCACTAACTGGCAACATTGGGGCGAAGGAGAATATGTTACCGGCTTGGAACCCGGTACAAATCCGTCAATAGGCCAGGCAAAAGCAAGGAAGGACAAAACCCTAATATTCCTGGCGCCCGGAGAAAAAAAGATCTATGATTTGGAAATAGAAGTATTAAATAACAATAATGACATTGAAAGATTTTTAAGAAAATAAATTCAGATTTTAATTTAAAAAATAAACGATTAAGCTATGGCAAATATGAGTTTGGCAGCAAATGCATTGGAGCAGGGAAAAGGAATTCTTCGTCTCGCTCCCAATTGGGTTCCGCGTTCATTTTGTGTACCCGGACGAAGAATTAAATTACATCCTGACGATTATTATGTACTCGGCGGCGTACGCGGAGGTATTGATGAGCGCTGGCTTTCATCTACGACCCCTGCAAAAAATGGCCCGCTTACCGGAGAAAACGAGGGCTTGAGTGCTGTGGTTTTTAATGACGGATCAAAGGAAGAACAAATACTATTAAAGGATGTGATTGACGAGTTAAAGGGCGAGATGATAGGCAACCGGTTATGGGATGAACATAAGAGCTGGCCGCTGTATTCAAAATTCTTTGACAACATGGGACCACTGCCTCATCATATTCATCATAATGATGAAAAGGCTGCTTTGATAGGACAAAAGGGCAAACCTGAAGCTTATTATTTTCCACCGCAATTAAACAATCATGGCGGAGATTTTCCTTACACTTTTTTTGGAATTTCACCCGGCGTTAGCAGGGATGAAATCCGTCAGTGCCTGGTTAATTTTACAAAAGGCGATAACAAAATAACGTCATATTCTCAGGCGTTTCGGCTGGATCCCGGAACCGGTTGGGATGTGCCCCCGGGCATGTTGCATGCTCCAGGAAGTATGTGTACCTACGAACCACAGAAAGCATCTGATGTATTTGCCATGTACCAGTCTTTAGTTAATGAAGCAATTATACCGGAAGAATTATTATGGAACGGAACGCCGGAAGATAAGAAAGGTGATTTCGATGAACTGATGGAAGTAATCAACTGGGATCTCAACGTAAATCCTAATATCCGCGATAATCATTTTATGGCGCCAAGGCCGGTAAAGCCTATAGATGAAATGACAGCGCAGGGGTATATTGAAAATTGGATTTGCTACAGGTCAGATGCTTTTAGTGCAAAAGAACTTACTGTGTTGCCCGGTGCGACAGTTACCATTAAAGATAGCGGTGCTTATGGTATGATCATGATGCAGGGACATGGAAAAATGGGCGTATGGAATGTAGAAACGCCTTCGCTTATTCGCTATGGACAATTGACTTTTGATGAATTTTTTGTAACCGAAAAAACGGCTATGGAAGGTGTAACAATCGTGAATGCTTCCTCCACAGATCCTATCGTAATGCTAAAACATTTTGGTCCCGGTAACCCGGATCTGGTGGTGAAGTGAATGGCGAATTAATAGTTAAAAGAATTTTAAAATCATAAAACGTTTTTGCTATGAATGAGAATAATTATCCTAAACTACACAACGCAACATGGCCGGGCATTGTGGGGAAAGGTGATGGTTCAGAACCTATCATTTCTTTAGATACTTTGCTTGAATTAACTGCGGCGGCAGAAGTAGACGGAATTAAATTTGATGGTATTGATATCGATCTTTTTGACGATCACATTCCTATCGATGGTACCGATGATGATATTAAAAAACTGGCAGATAAGGTATCAGCACTTAACCTCGAGATCGGCAGCATTGTAGCTCCTATCTGGCCTCCTACCGGCGGTTCAGCAATGGGAAGTAAAGAAGACCGCAAACGCTTTGTAGAGATAGTTCGTAAGGCGTGCAGGTTTGGAAAGAAATTACGCGAAGCCGGTGTTCGTCCATCGGGAATCGTTCGCATTGATTCTGCAAGCAGCCCTGAAAGCTGGCTTGCTGATCCTGCAACTAATACAAACCTCATCGCCCAAACTTTTCGCGAAGCATGTGATGTTGCTGCTGACTATGGTGAGACGCTTGCTGCCGAAGGGGAAATATGCTGGGGTGGTATGCATAGCTCGAAAGCGATGCTTGATACGTTAGAGGCTGTCGACCGTCCTAATATCGGTTTCCAGGCAGATATGGCCCACACGCTATTATACCTGTTGGGAGTTAATAGTCCTGAAGACCGCATATTACCTAAAGATTTCGATTGGACTGATCGTGAAACTCTTAATGCAGCGCTTAAAACACTTACGGATAAACTCCGCCCCTGGACTATTGATTTTCATGTAGCACAAAACGATGGAACTGTTTTTGGATCGGGTGCGCATGATAAAACCGGCCGCCATTGCCAGGCATTGGACCCGAATGGAAAATTAGATATTGCTCATGATGCAGGATATTGGCTCCGCGATGAAAAAGGAGAGCTCACAAAAACATTGAGGCACATTTGCTGGGACGGTTGTATGTTCCCCAACGAAGTAATGGCGAAGCAACAAACGTGGAATGATATACTGGCCACAATGATAAAAGTTCGACAGAAACATGGTTGGTATGAGGCATCCTAATTAAATCGCTTCCGGATTTGTAAAACTTTTAAAAGAAATTCAAAATGGCAAAAAAGAAAGAACTAAGAATTGGACTAATAGGTTGCGGCTTTATGGGACGCACACATTCAAATGGATATAACCGTGTTCCTAACTTTTTCCCGGAACTTGAATATCGCCCTGTATTAAAGGCAGTGTGTTCCCGCAGTAAAGATAAAGTTGCAGCATTTGCGGAGCAATGGGGATATGAATCTTTTGAAACCGACTGGAAGAAAGTAGTATCACGCGATGATATTGATGCGATAGATATTTGCACGCCGAACGATACGCACGCCGAAATTGCTATTGCTGCAGCCGCCGCAGGCAAAATGGTTCTTACAGAAAAACCGCTTTCACGTACTTTGACAGAAGGGATACAAATGGTAGATGCAGTTGAAAAAGCAGGTGTAAAAAATTCTGTATGGTACAACTACCGCCGCATTCCTGCTGTTACCTTAGCCAAACAAATTATAGATTCCGGTAAGCTCGGCAAGATTTTTCATTATCGTGCTAACTTTCTCCAGGATTGGACTATCAATGCAGATTTACCACAAGGAGGAGAAGGCTTGTGGCGCATGGATGCCGCAGTGGCAGGATCGGGAGTAACAGGCGATCTTCTTGCGCATTGTATTGATACGGCCATGTGGTTGAATGGAGGAATTAAGGATGTAACAGCAATGACAGAAACTTTTATAAAAGAGCGTATGCACCAGTTGACAGGCAAAGTCGAAAAGGTAAGCATTGATGATGCGTGTGCTTTTCTTTGTCATTTCGATAACGGGTCTTTAGGTCTTTTCGAATCAACACGCTATGCCCGCGGCCATAAGGCTTTATATACATTTGAAATTAATGGTGAAAATGCATCAATCGCCTGGGATCTTCACGATCTCAATCGTCTTGACTATTTTGATCATGCTGATGAATCAAAGGTTCGGGGATGGCGTTCTATTCATGTTACGGATGGCGATCAACCTTATATGGATAAATGGTGGGTGCCGGGGTTGTCGATAGGATACGAGCATAGTTTTGTTCACCAGGCAGCGGACTTTTTAAAGAGCGTCGAAACAGGAAATCCCTGCGCTCCTACTTTTAAAGATGCACTTCAAACACAAAAAGTTTGCGAATCAGTGCTGGAATCTGCATCGTCAGGAAGCTGGAAAAAAACGAACGTCGAATGGTAACGAATCATTCAAAATGGTAAGGTCGTTAAATTATAATAAACGGTTAGATGCTTAACAGCTTCCAACTTCTTAATAGTTCAAATAAATTTCCGGCGATAAAAAAAACAGTACAGCAATAATATTTTTTAAACAATCACATATCATACTTATGTATCATCATTTCCAACTATCAAAACGTTTACTAAGCCTTTGCGCCATATTCTCTTTATCAGTCTTTGCAAGTTGTAATTCCTCTTCGGGACCCGCACCACAAAAAAACGATTCCGTTCAAAATGAAGATGGATTTATTAATCTCTTCGATGGTAAAACCCTTGATGGCTGGGAGGGAGATACAGCAGTTTGGAAAATGGTGAATGGCGTTGTAACCGGCCAGGTAACGGCTGCTTCCACACCTTTAAAAGCTAATACATTTCTTATTTGGAAAGGCGGCTCGCCCGCTGACTTCGAGCTTAAAGGAGCGTATGAAATTTCTGCTGAAGGCAATAGTGGCATCCAATACCGCAGTAGTGAAGTAGAAAATGTTCCTTATGGATTAAAGGGTTACCAGTTCGATATAGACGGAGCCAATCAATATACAGGTCAAAACTATGAAGAACGTGAGCGTTGTATTGTTGCATTCCGGGGGCAAAAAGTTACCTTGCCTGAAGTAACAGAACCGGTGTCTTCACTCGCAAAAGGTAATGTATGGACGCCATCAATAGTAACAGATACATTAGGAAATGCTGATTCATTAAAAGCCGACATCAAGGAGGGCTGGAATGAGTTTCATTTAATAATAAAGGGCAATCATTTACAACATTACATTAATGGTATTTTGATGTGTGACATAACGGATAACGATACCACCAGTCGCAAATTCTCAGGATTGTTGGGATTGCAAATGCATGCGGGGCATATAATGAAAGTTGAGTTTAAAAACATGATGTTAAAGGAAATAAAGTAAGAATGATAGTTTATAAGAATTTTGTCACCGGCCGCTGAATAATGAAAATATATTTAACGCAATTTGGAAAGTAAAGTGAGTGTTAACCGCTCAAAATTGAAATAAAAGATAGAATTTGTTATTGCTGAAGGTTAGCTAAAGATTTACAAACCGCTAACCTTTTACGATGTCAAAATTATGCATCCCGTTTTCTGCATGGTAAGATATTTGCAGGTTGTTTACATCGGCAATTTTTTTCACGATAGCAAGCCCCAGCCCGTTAGATCGTTCATTGTTGTCGTGTGAAGCATTCATCCGCATAAATAATTTTTCAATTGATATGGGCTTTAGCAAACTGGTGTTGCCGATGTGATAGTTGTTTGCAGAAATGATTATCTCTATCCTTCCACCAATATAATTGTATTTGATGGCGTTCCCAAGCAGGTTTGTAATTAGCGAATCAGCAAGAATTGGATGAAGCTTTGCTATAAACTCACTATTAAACGTAGTTTCGACAGCCAATTGCTTTTCTTTTATAAACTCATCGAAAAGTCGCAGATACTTTTTAGTTATTTCTATTAAACTTATCGCTTCGGTACTTTCATATTGATTATTCTCAATTTTTGCTAATAATAATAAAGCCTCATTCAGGCTGCTTAACCGCCTTAGGGCGCTCACTGACAAAAGAATAGATTGCACCTGTTCATCCTTTAAATTATTATCCTGTAGCAGCAACTCGAGTTTGCTTTGAACTACAGCAACAGGCGTTTGCATTTCGTGTGCAGCATTTTCTGTAAACTCTTTCATGTTTACATAGTCCTTGTACATTTTACCGGTCATATAATTTAAAGAAGCATTCAATTCATTAAATTCTTCGGTGTTCGTTTTCTCAAAATGAATGGCTTCCATTTTTTGGAGTTCTGCACTTCTTATTTTATTTAGCGAATGCCTGAAAGGTTTCCATAACCTTTTGCTGATTGCCCAGTTGAAAATTAACGTAGCGCCAAATAATCCAACGAACACAAACAACATAATCCTCGTAACATCCGTTACCAAAGCCGCCTTTTGTTCCTGCGATTGGCGGATAATAATTTGATAAGGATTACCGCTGATCGAAACCACCTGCGATAGCTGCCGGTAAGGAATTTTATAACTGCCTTTTTTGCTGTATCCAAAAATATCCGTAATCGTTGGATAGTCAGTGATAGCATCATCGGTAGGAGAAATTGAAAGGTCAGGTGTTTTTAAAATAAAAGCTGTTCCATTCTCTGCTTCGGTTTCGAGATATTGAGTCCACGCCATTTCATCGCTTATAAGTTCTTTATCGCTGCGGTAATTTATTTCTTTGCTGAATTGATTAAACAAATAAAATCCTGCTAACGCCAGCAAAGGAACCAATGCGGCTAAAAAGTATAAAGTGGTTTTTGTGAGAAGTTTCATAACTTATCCGGATGTATACAATGCATCTAATACACTTTAATTATCAGTAAATCTATATCCTGAACGATATACGGTTTTAATATAATCGCGACTTTGGGCATCCAACAATTTCTTTCTCAGGTTTTTTATATGTGTATAGATGAAATCAAAATTACTTACATGCATATATTCATCGCCCCAGATATGTTCTGCAATCGCTCCTTTCGTAAGCAGCCTGCGCTCATTAGCAATAAAATATTCGAGTAACTGGTATTCTTTTTCTGTGAGATCAACTGGCTTTTCGTTCACGGTAACCCTTTGCGCTTCGGCATCCAGCTTAATTTCATTGAAAGTAATCACTTTGTTCCCGTCAAAACTTCTTCGTCTTATTATTGCGTTTATTCTTGCCGTTAGTTCAGATAAATAGAAAGGTTTGGTAAGGTAATCATCAGCTCCTAAATCTAATCCATTCAGCTTGTCTTCCAGGGCATTTTTTGCAGAGATGATAATAATTCCTGCCTTCGATTCCATAAACTTCATTTCTTTCACGATATCTAATCCGCTTCCAAAAGGCAAGCCAATATCCACCACGATACAATCATAAAGGAATTGAGTAACTTTCTCTTTCCCTTTTAAAAAATCGCTAACGGCTTCGCAAATAAAACCCTGGTGTTCCAGGTATTTCAAAATAGATTCCTGCAGTGCCTGTTCATCTTCTATTATAAGAATTTTCATTATTTACGTTATTCCGTTTTTTGAATAATGTAATCAAACCAAGAAGGTTTTTCGCAGAGTCTCCTTGAAATCAAAAGTCTCAATGAAACCTTTTTGGTTTTACCTGGCGCGGCAAAGCGACAATTTGCATTTTACACGCACAAAGTTAATAAGCTTACAACAGGCAATTTATTTTTCTAATAAAGAATTGTATGCCGCCATTTCACATTTGAACTTTATAAAAAAACCCGCCTTTATGAAGACGGGCATGGATTTCATAGGATTACAATATTCTTAATTTATTTCATTGCAGGAAAAAAATTGATTCCCTTCCCTTGACACTGTTCAAACTAATTACAATCCTATTGATGTTTTATTGGCCAGGATCCTGTTGGTCCTGTTGTTGTTGTTCCTCCTGTTGCCTGAGTTGTTGCTGTTGCGGATAATTGCCCGCTGAACCTTTTAATATCGCTGTCGTACTATTTTCTACACCGTTGCGCATGTAGGTAAGGTTTATTTTATCGCCCGGGCGGAAAGCCGAAATTTTTCCAACTAATTCAGTTCCTGTATTAATAGTTACTCCATTTAATTTAGTAATAAAATCACCTTTCTGAATACCAGCTTCGTTTGCGGCACTACCGTTAGCTACATCCATTATATATACCCCGTTACCATCGGGAATATTATTTTTCCGGCGGTCAGCCTCACTCATCTGGTCGTTTCCAAACATAATACCCAGGTAAGCTCTTTTGGCGCTGCCGTATTTTATAATATCGCTTGCCACTCTTGCTACCAGGTTAGAAGGAATTGCATAGGAATATCCTGCAAAAGAACCCGTAGGTGAAGCAATAGCGCTGTTAATGCCAATAAGATCACCGTTAGTATTAACCAACGCACCCCCACTGTTACCGGGATTAACGGCTGCATCTGTCTGAATAAAAGATTCAATAGGTGCATTGCTGTTGCGATCATTGATACCCAGGCTTCTTGCCTTGGCACTTACAATGCCGGAAGTTACGGTCGTTTCAAGATTTAATGGATAACCGATGGCGAGTATCCACTGACCAACACGAACATCATCTGAATTGGCAAAATTGAGATGCGGAAAATTGTTTCCCTGAATTTTTATAACTGCCAAATCAGAACTGGGATCCGTCCCTATAACTTTCGCTTTATAGTCATTTTTATCATTTAGCGTCACTAGTAATTCATCTGCATGGTCTACGACATGGTTGTTGGTTACGATATAACCATCGGCACTTACTATAACGCCTGATCCCGATGCCACTTGCTGTGCATCGCCGCCATTATCTCCATCACCCTGGATAATACCAAATGGGTTAAACCCCTGGCTTCCCGCCGCTTTAAGCACTTTTATATGTACAACCGCCGGAGCAGCTTTAGCCGCCGCACTTTCAAAATCTGTCATGGGCACGCTGGCTGCATCATCAGTATATTTTGTTGTTTTAAAAATGGAAGAAGTTGCCGTAATGTTGGAAGCCAATGGATCTGGTTGATGGTACTTACCATAAATCCAGCCGCCGCCGGCGAAAGTGGCTGCACTTATTAAAAGCACAGCGATGAATTGCTTAAATTTCATATCGTTATTTTTTAATTTTATAACAAAAGTGAAACCTACTTATGAGGCAATTCTGTGGAAAATTGTAAAAAGGATGTTAAACGTGATGAGGAATAAAAAATATTCATCGCCTTGCAAATATGTCGTTCAATTTCATTTAACCACAACCGTTATATTCCCTTTTAAGAATTGTTTTCTACACCCTTCATTACGTCAACTGCTCCGGTTTCAAAAATTTAACCCGTAGCCTTTTCGGATAATGTTGTTTACACTATGGTACAACAGTTGTAACCTGCTATTATTATTAGGTATTTTGAAATTGTATAAAAAACAGTTTGTATTCGCAGCAAAATGATGGTTAATGATTCAGTAACAACGCCAGGCCTTCACCATCCCATGTTTGGTTTGAATTTTTTATTAAGGAAAGCAACCAATGCAAAAGCAATTGCTGCAATGATATGTTCCCTGGATATAATAAACCTGGGTAAAATATTACCCCGAAATCATTTTTAAAAATTAATAAAAGATAACAGATATGTCACCCGTTAATTTCAAATGCAATGTCAATAAGGCCTCAGTCCCCTTACCTCATTTCTGGGAGCACACAGTGGGTAGCAGCCATGCAACGATAGCCCTGCGTGCAGATTGGCAACAACAACTAACCCGCTGTAGTCAGCGAACTTGGATTCAGGCACGTACGCTTTCATGGTTTGTTGTCAGATGATATGGGTACGCTCGTAAATCAAGAAAACAAATTAGTTTATTCATTCTTCAATGCAGACCAGATCTGTGACTTTTTACTTTCCATAGGTATGCGGCCCTTTATGGAATTGTCATTTATGCCAAATGCTCTTGCTTCAGGTTCTGATACTGTTTTTCATTACAAAGGGAACATTACGGCACCTAAAGATTATGACGCCTGGGCAACTTTCATACAAAAATTGGTAGAACATTGGGTGCAGCGTTATGGCGTAACTGAGGTGAGTAAATGGTTTTTTGAAGTTTGGAATGAACCGAACCTGGATGCCTTCTGGAAAAAAACTCAAGCGGACTATTTTAAGTTATACACGCATACAGCCAATGCTATTAAAAATGTGCACAAGAATTTAAAAGTGGGCGGGCCTGCTACTGCGGACAATGCATGGATAACAGATTTTGTGGATTATTGTGATAAGAATGAGGTGCCTGCTGACTTTATCTCCACGCATCATTACCCTACTGACGCTTTCGGGAAACCGGGTGATGACACAATTACCCAGCTTTCCAAAAGCAAACGTAGTGTGCTGCAAAAAGAAGCAAAGAAAGTAAAAAAACAAGCGCAGGGAAAGCCGGTATATTATACGGAATGGTGCACATCTTCGAACCCTTTTGATGACTTGCATGATATGCCTTATGCTGCATGCTTTATTATTAAGACCGTTATCGAAGCAAATGGTATTGTGGAAGGTTACAGCTATTGGACATTCTCCGATATCTTTGAAGAAAATTATTTCTCATCCATTCCTTTTCACGGTGGCTTCGGGCTGATGAATATTTATGGAATTCCTAAAGCAGCCTACCGTGCGTACCAATTATTGCACAGGCTTGGCAATGAGTTATTAAAAGTTATCGGGAAACATGAAACAGTTGATGTTTGGATTGTGCCTAAAAAGAATGCAATAAATATTATAATCACCAACTGGGCGTTGCCACGTCATCCCATAAAAACAGAATTAGTAAAAGTGCAATTAGATAATATCAAAAAAATAAAAGCCTGCTTTATAGAAAGGATAGATGATGATCATGCGAATGCAAGAAAAACATGGATAGATATGGGTAGCCCCGGAAGCCTTACAACTAACGACGTGTCTGCGTTGGAATTAGCTTCTGCTCTTATCATGGAGCCTTTGGCAACCCGGCGGCAAAGAGGTTCGGTATTTGTGGAAGTAACGGTGCCTCCCCAAGCCGTAGCTTATATAACAATAGAACTCGAATGACACAAGCAATAAGATCAAAAGAATCAACTTCTGCTAATCGGCAAGGGTCCGACGAAGAAATGCTCAGCGTTTTGCAACGGGAAACTTTTGCTTATTTTTTAAAAGAGGTAAATGATAAAACCGGGCTGATAGCAGATAAAACACAACCGGAATCGCCGGCAAGTATTGCAGCCACGGGCATGGGACTTAGCTGTTACCTGGCAGGAATTGAACGCGGATTTATAACTCGTGCTGAAGCCATAAAAAGAACGCTGAAAGTTTTAAAATTCTTCCATAACAGCCACCAGGGCACCGAAGCGGATGCAACAGGATATAAGGGATTTTATTATCACTTTCTTGATATGGAAACCGGGAAGCGGGCATGGAAAAGTGAGCTATCAACCGTGGATACAGCGATATTGTTAGCCGGCATATTGACTGCACGATATTATTTCACAGGAGAAAATAAATCCGAAATTGAAATAAGAAGGTATGCCGATGAACTCTATGCCCGGGTAGATTGGCAATGGGCATTGAACGGTAAAGATTCTATTTCGCATGGCTGGAGGCCTGGATCCGGATTTCTTCGTTACCGCTGGAACAAAAAATATAGCGAAGCACATATTATTTATATACTGGCTCTTGGTTCGCCTACTTTTCCTATAAGTGCTGCCGGGTATAAAAAATGGACATCCACTTTCGAATGGAAAAAACTATACGACATCGAATGCATTTATGCTGGTCCGCTCTTTATTCACCAGATGTCTCAAATTTGGTTGGATTGCGAAGGCATCTATGATGATTTGAATAGAAAGGTCGGTATTGATTATTTTGAAAACAGTCGACGTGCAACTTTAATTCAGCAAAAATATGCCATAGATAATCCGCTGGGCTACGAGCATTATGGCGAAAACGGTTGGGGATTTACTGCGAGCGACGGTCCAGGGCCAGCTACCCGAAAGGTTAACGGTGTTAAAAGAAAATTTTATAATTATATAGCAAGAGGCGCTCCCTTCGGACCGGATGATGGAACCATTTCACCATGGGCTGTTGTGTCTTCGCTTCCGTTTCTGCCAAAAGTTGTGCTGAGCACAATGCGTCATGCTATGGAAAGGCTTGATTTTGAAAAACATCACGCTTATGGTTTTGATGCCAGCTATAATCCAACCTTTCCGGAGAAGAATACGAAATCCCACAGCTGGATTTCTGAATGGCAATTTGGATTAAACCAGGGGCCGGTTATTTTAATGATTGAAAATTATCAGTCAGGATTAATATGGAACATCATGAAAAAATGCCCGCATATTAAAAATGGTTTGCGCAGGGCTGGTTTCAGCAGTGGCTGGCTGGACGAAGAAATATCAAAAGAAATTAAATAATAAAAATAACCCTAAATCATATCCTTGCTATCACACACACCATTTACCCCGGGATATAAAGAATTTCTTTTTGATGAAGCGATTAAAGCGTATACGGTACACCGTTAAAATGTCAGGAATAAATAAAGAAGCCTTATAAAGCAGTTCCTTTATGAGGCTTCTTGAGTGCCCGGGACTGGATTCGAACCAGCACATCCTTGCGAACGCTGCGACCTGAACACAGTGCGTCTACCAATTTCGCCACCCGGGCATGTGGATTGCAAATATAATTTCAAAAAGATATTAAGTAAATAAAATTATTGCTCTGTATTTTCACTAAATCATTTTGATGAGCGGCATTAAAAGAAATATTTTTTTAATGATCTTTAATATCAACAATTAATTCAACTTTTATGGTATTCAAGAATGCAATAAGCTGGTTCGAAATTCCATCTACAGATTTGGACCGGGCTACAAAATTTTATGAAACAATTTTTGACATTACGCTCAATCCCCTCGATACTCCCGAAATTAAAATGCGTTTGTTTCCATTGGAAGATATGATGGGAGTAGGTGGCGCAATTGTGGATAGCAGTGGCTTTCACAAGCCTTCGTCTACCGATGGCCCATTATTATATTTAAACGCCAACCCTGATGTACAAAATGTTTTAGATAAAGTAGAAGCTGCAGGAGGAAAAATTATTGTACCAAAGATGTCTATTGGTGAATATGGTTTCATGGCTGCATTTATAGATACAGAAGGCAATCGAATCGCGCTACATTCCGTTCCGGTAAACAATTGATGTAACTAATGATGGTCAGCGCAATGCCCGTTATCTTTCGGCGCGGCAGTCCTCTAAACACTCAAATTAAAATCTCTCAACGCATCATTGAGGCTTGTTTTTTTATCAGTGCTTTCCTTTCGCTTTCCAATAATAAGCGCACAGCTAACATTGTATTCTCCTGCAGGAAATTTTTTCAAATAGCTTCCGGGTATTACCACGCTTCGGGCGGGTACGACTCCTTTGGTTTCTATCGGGTCGTTACCGCTTACATCAATAATTTTTGTGGATTGTGTAAGCACCACATTGGCGCCCAATACAGCTTCTTTTTCTACTCTTACTCCTTCAACAACAATGCAGCGGCTACCAATAAAACAACCGTCTTCAATAATAACAGGGCTTGCCTGCAAAGGCTCTAATACGCCGCCAATGCCTACGCCACCACTCAGGTGTACATGTTTTCCTATCTGCGCACAACTACCTACTGTTGCCCATGTGTCCACCATAGTTCCCTCATCTACATAGGCGCCGATGTTTACATAGCTTGGCATTAACACCACATTTTTTGCCAGGTAAGCGCCATAGCGGGCAACGGCATGTGGAACTGCACGCACTCCCAATTCTTTGTAATTACTTTTTAATTTCATTTTATCATAAAACTCAAATGGCGGTAAAGTATACGTTTCCATTTGTTGTATTCCGAAGTACATAAGAATAGCCTGCTTCGCCCATTCATTCACATGCCACCCATTGCTACCGGGTTCGGCTGTACGAAGAACTCCTTTATCAACTTTTTCAATAACATCACGCACAGCATTGTTATAAGTTTCGCCTTTTAAAAGTTCACGATTTCCCCAAGCTTCTTTAATGAGTTTTTCCAAATCCATATTTTGATTTTTTGCAAACATAACGTGTAAACACAAAATATCTGCAAATGATTAATTGATAACTTTGCGGCACTTATGCAAAAAATTCTTGTAATACAAACAGCATTTACGGGTGACGTAGTATTAGCAACCGCGTTACTTGAAAAACTGCACCGGTTTTTCCCTGATGCGCAACTGGATTTTTTGGTAAGAAAAGGAAATGAAGGCCTTCTAACCAGTCACCCTTTTTTACATGCCATTTTGATTTGGAACAAAAAAGAAAATAAAAATAAAAATCTCTTTCGTCTGTTAAAACGAATCAGGAAAGAAAAATATAATACAGTAATTAACCTGCAGCGATTTGCGTCAACCGGAATGCTGACAGCATTTTCAGGAGCAAAAGAAAAAATTGGTTTCGATAAAAATCCTTTTAGCTTTTTGTTTACAAAAAAAATAAAACATGATCTTTCGGGCAAGAAACATGAGGTAGAAAGAAACAATGAATTGATAGTACATTTTACTGATGATAGTTTTACCAAAACACGCCTCTACCCTTCTGCTGCGAATTACATTGAAACAGAAAAATATAATTCGCAACCGTATGTGTGTATGATGCCGGCAAGTGTTTGGTTTACGAAGCAATATCCGGTTGATAAGTGGATTGATCTTATTAATAATTTCCCCAGCCAATACAACCTGTTTTTATTGGGGGGGAAGGAAGATGAAACCTTATGCGAAAAAATCAAAGCCGCGTCATCTAATCAAAAAATTGAAATACTGGCTGGCAAATTAAATTTTCTTTCGTCGGTTGCTTTAATGAAAAATGCAGCCATGAATTATACTAACGATTCTGCGCCATTGCATTTTGCCTCGGCTGTTGATGCGCCGGTGACAGCAATTTTTTGTTCAACAATTCCGGCATTTGGTTTTTATCCTTTATCATCAAAGTCTTTTATTGTAGAAACAAAAGAAAGTTTGAACTGCAGACCTTGTTCTCTGCATGGGCTGAAAGCATGCCCGTTAGGTCATTTTAAATGCGCTTATACAATAGAAACTTCGCAATTGTTATCAACTCTTTCGTGATAATTATGGAACAATTCAAAAATGATATCAGCAATTCAATAAATGTTTTACAACAAGGTGGCATAATCTTATACCCTACGGACACCATTTGGGGAATTGGTTGCGACGCTACAAATGCACACGCTATTCAAAACATATATGATCTTAAAAAAAGAGAAGAAAAAAAATCGATGATAATATTATTGGCTCATGAGGCTGATATTAACAAATATGTTTTACGACCCGCAAAAAAACTTATCGATTTTATTGAACGGCAAAAAACACCTACTACAGCTATTTTTGAAAATGCCACTAATTTACCACGGGAACTAGTAAACGCAGATGGAAGTATCGCCATTAGGATCGTTAAAGACGCATTTTGTGAAGCAATTCTTCACCATTTAAAAAAACCTTTGGTGTCCACGTCAGCAAATATTTCAGGGGATGCACCACCGAAGAATTTTGGCATGGTTAGTCCCAAAATAAAAAGCGGTGTTGATTATATCGTTCAACACCGCCAGGATGAAAATATTTTACATCAGCCATCTTCCATTATTAAACTGGATAATAATGAAATTGTTAGAATCAGGTAATCTAAAAAAGAGAAAGACCCACACCCAACTGTATGGCAGATGCTTTCCAGGTTGCACTGCTCATGATATGATTGATATCCGTCATGCCACCAACATATCTTCCATATATCCTGAATTTAAGCAACTTCAATTGCAAGCCACCTACCAGGGAAAAATCGCCCGTTTTAAAAGCATTCTGGCCATTTTGCAGGAGGTTATCATTCTCGTTCATTAAAACACCAAATTGAGGGCCCGCCTGTATTGTAATTATTTTATTCACATTATAATTAAGCAATAGCGGAATACTGAGATATTTCAATTGTATTGAGCTTGCATTCTTTACTTTGAACACATCACTAAAGCTGGTTGTCGTATCATTGTTGATCTGATTAAACAATACCTCCGGCTGAATAGCAAACTTTTTACTTAAAGGAATTGTCGCAAAGGCCCCTGCATGGTAACCTAACGCGAATTCATCTTTAAATGATTGTCCTTCAATTTTACCGAGATTGGCGCCGGCTTTAATTCCTAAACTAAACTGTGAAAAGGCCGAGGAGCCAATAAATAGTAATAAAGCAAACGTGAGAAGTGTCGTTTTCATAATAAGTAATTTTTAGGGTGATGATTCAATTAATATGCCATAGAGCACATTAAAAAGTTATTCCGATATTAAAATTAAATATTTGGGTAAACCTGTTATCATTCGTATCTGGTAAATAATAGTTAAGATAAAGGTCTGGCTCAAAATAAAATTTGCCTATAGAGTAATTGACATCAAGGTCAAAGCCAAGTGATTGCAACCGGTAGCTATTGTTGTTTCCCTGCGATTGAAAATGACGTATTCTTGTTAAAGCCTTTTTCGTAAATGAATTGTAGTAGTTAAGGCTGCTGGTATGCGTCATCACATACTTATTGATTCCACTAATCAAAGAAAGTTGTGGCGTAATAATTATCCCGTCTTTAATAGTAAATAAATTATAAAACAGGAAAGAATGTTCAATGCTGCCGGCAACCGAATAAGATGATATTTTGGTACTAACGGTATCGTTGTATATGATATGAACCAAACGATTTAAAATGCTTACCGTAGTATCGATATGAACTGATTGATCGAACTTGCCTGTAGAATATCCAATTGAAATTCCCGGTTTCAACCATGGCTTTTTAAAAAGAATATTACCGTAAAATTCATTTTGTATTGGTGAAGTATAATTGTTATAGATACTTTTCTCAAAATAATGTGTGTATGAAATTAACACATCGGCAATTTTGCCTTTTTTATAACTGTAAGATGGAGTTAATGTATACTGATAGAACTCTGTTTTATTATTATCATTTAATAAAAAGCCCGCAAAAGAAATTCCAAATCCGCTTTTGTGATAATAGCCCACAGAAGGACTAAAGACAAATCTTTGAGAATTTTGTAATGATTCAATTGATTTATCCTGGCTGCTATAAAGATTATTACCTACCCCAACATTTACACGGAAGTAGCTAAAATTTTTATCGTAGTTATTTATCATTTTAAGCATTTCATCATTTTGCAACAAAGAATCCAGAATGTGTTGATCTGAAGGACTTAACTGTCCGTACGATTTTGAAAAAACAAAAATTCCTGTAAGAAAAAACAATAAAATTCTTCGCATAGGTGGTAAATTAAAAAAAAATATTTCAATACAGGAGCAATTCTATTCTTTTCAAAAAGTCTCCTGAAACAGACCTCAAAAATAGAATTAAGTTTAATCAGTGAATGATTAACAAGGGCCAGGCGACTTCAAAATGCCACCTGTTAATAAGCCATGTTTTATTACTATCAGGCTAATAGCATACCTTTGCGCCCAAAATAAAATTTAAAAATGAATGAATTTGAAGGTCTTGGGTTGAATGAAAACCTTGTTAAGGCTGTTACTGATCTTGGTTTTGATACGCCCACTCCTATACAAATTAAGGCGATTCCTATTTTACTATCGGGCACTACAGATTTTGTAGGGCTTGCTCAAACAGGAACCGGAAAAACAGCTGCCTTCGGGTTACCCTTATTACAATTAGTTGAAGCTGAAAACAAGTATCCACAGGCGTTGATAGTGTGCCCTACCCGCGAGCTTTGTTTACAAATATGCAGCGACATCCAGGACTATAAAAAATACTCCCGTAACATACTTGCAGAACCCGTGTATGGTGGCGCTTCTATTGTGATGCAAATACGTGCACTAAAAAAAGGAGTTCACATTGTTGTTGCTACGCCGGGCCGGCTTATTGATATGATAGAAAGAAAAGCTATCGATCTGCAGAAAGTAAAATATGTTGTTCTTGATGAAGCGGATGAAATGTTAAACATGGGTTTTAGAGACGATATTGATTTCGTTTTAAAAAATACAATCAACCGGCAAAGCATTTGGCTTTTCAGCGCTACCATGCCATCTTCCGTTCGTGAGATCTCGAAAAATTTCATGCACAATCCGCAGGAAGTAACCGTTGGCAAAAAAAACACTGCCAATGTAAACATCGATCATCAATACTTTATAACACCTGCGCAATCGAGATTTGAAACGTTAAAAAGGCTGATAGATTTTAATCCCGGTATCTATGGAATTATTTTTACCCGAACCAAAGCAGATGCGCAGGATATTACTGAAAGACTGGTGAAACAAGGTTATGACATTGAAGCTTTGCATGGTGATCTTACGCAACAACAGCGTGATAAAGTGATGCAAAGGTTCAGGGAGAAAAGTATTCAGTTATTAATAGCTACCGATGTTGCGGCAAGAGGTATTGATGTGGAAGGAATAACACACGTTATTAATTTTGAATTACCTGATGACATTGAAGTTTACACACATAGGGCAGGGCGTACGGCACGTGCAGGAAAGAGTGGTATTTGTATTTCCATTTGCCACAGCAGGGAAGCCTTTAAAATTCGCCAACTAGAAAAAATGGTAAATGCGCAGTTTCACCGGCTTGATATACCCAGTGGGAAAGATGTATGCCGCAAACAGTTTTTCTTTTTTATGGACAAACTTATTAATGCAGATACGTCTTACGGTGACTATGAAACTTACATGCCCGACCTGCAAAAG
The DNA here is from genome assembly GCA_963792025.1 of uncultured Chitinophagaceae bacterium. GTDB lineage: Bacteria > Bacteroidota > Bacteroidia > Chitinophagales > Chitinophagaceae > Ginsengibacter. The sequence continues at coordinate 631,263 of CAWBUS010000005.1, forward strand.
AAATTTGCTGACATAAGCAAAGAAGAAGTATTGAAGAGAGTTGCTGCACTTGAGTTTGATCATTTCCTGAAGTACTATGAAAACGCTGATGACCTGAATGCGCGGATTGATTCGAGGGAAAGAAAATTTGATACTAATAGTAGTCGCGATCGTGGAATAAGAAGGGAAAGGCCATCATATAACAGGGATAACGGATTCACAAGATTATTTATTAATCTGGGTACGAAGGATGGTTTTTATAAAGCCAGTTTTTTACAATTTATTTTAGATGAAAGCAATCTTAAAAAAGAAGTGTTAGGCAAAATAGATCTTCGCGATATGAACTCCTGGGTAGAAATAGATAAATCGGCAGCCGGAAAAATGATCAAAAGCATGGACGGGAAAAAATACAATGGAAGATTGATTAGGATGAACGAAGCGGACGGAGGGTTTAAAAGGCCCCCAAATGAGGGTAGAAAGAGAATTCCTGTAAATGAACCCAGGTATTAAGATTTACTTCCATTTTTATTTATTAAAATTATTTTCAAAAGCATTTTTATTAAATGCTTTTTTTATTTCAGGCAGATAACTTTACTTCGTTAGCCTGGTTTTTTATTTCATTCAAAATATTTTTACATGAAAAATATTATCACGCCACTCGTTATCTTCCTCATAGTTTCCATTCCATCCTCGTTTCTTTATTCTCAATCAACAGCAGATTCGTTGCTCAATTTTATCAAACAAAATAAAACCAGGTCTTCTCTTTGTCTAAGAAAAAACGATACGGTAATTGCCCAACTAAATGAAGATAAATTAATGCCGCTGGCCAGCACCGTAAAAATTATTGTAGCAATTGAATTTTCCAAACAGGCTGCTCATAATGTTTTTGATGAAAACAAACGAATTCCCTTAAGCGAACTGGACAAATATTATTTACCGAATACTGACGGTGATGCACACCCGAAATGGGTAGCGTACGAGAGACGACTGGGCCATATAACAAATGATAGCGTGAAATTAGTTGACGTGGCAAGAGGTATGATTATCTTCAGCAGCAATGCCAATACCGAATATCTTATGGATCTGCTGGGATTTGAAAATATACAAAACAACCTGCAGCTCTTAGGCCTGACGAACCATACACCCATCTACCCTTTGGTGTCTTCGTTATTCTTATACCAAAATCCCAAAAGAATAGGCGAGGATAAAATAATAAGAGTGATTGAGAAATTAAGTAACGAAGATTATGCACGGGCTGCATTCTTAATTCATAATGAATTAAAAAACGATAGCAACTATAAGAAAAAATTCCGTCCACAGGATCTTACCTTAAAAATGCAAAAAGAATGGAGCGAAAGGTTGCCCTCATCCACCACAAAGGAATATGTGCAACTATGTTCCATCCTTAACAACAGGAAATATTTTGATGAGAAAACCTATTCGGTACTCGCCGAAGTATTGGAAACATTAATGGAAGCCCCGGCAAATAAAGCATGGCTCTCGCATGCCGGCATGAAAGGCGGTTCTACCATTTTTGTGCTAACCAAAGCATTGTATGCAACACTTAAAAATGGAACAAGGATTGAAATGGCTTATTTTTTTAATGATCTCACCGGCGAAGAAAACTTCCGGTTGCAAAAGTGGATGAACGATTTTGAAATAAAGGTTTTAACGGATGAGAAATTTAGAAATGAAATGATTTTGTAAAACGATATCGGCATTTTAACGCCATTGGTCCAACAGGCTTTGTTGCACGCCGTTCATCAAATCTTCCCAAACTTTTCATAATATGCCATTAGGGTCGCAATCACTTCGTTATAACTGCGAAGGCCTTTTGGCTGCTTGTTGGCTAACAAATATTTACCGTACAGCCAGCTTATCGCAGGCTCGAAAAAACTCGTGTATTTGTTATTAAAGCGGCGCCATTCCAGAAGATCAGCTTTTACGCCCGGGGCTAATTTCGCAGCAGCACTTTTCGCAGTTAGTGAATCAAAATAAAATACCTCACGGTTGGCATAGACGAAAAGATCCAGGTAAGTTGAGTATTGAAAAAGTGTATCATGAGAATTTGCAGCGGCCAGGTATCCTGAAAAGTTAGCTTCATCTTCTTTCGCATATCCGAGTTGGTGTCCCATTTCGTGCAAAGTGATGTAGGGACGCAGAAATTTTGGAACCGTAGTGTTTACCTGTGCTTCCCCGGTGAAAGGATTATAATAACCTGTAAACCCAACATAATCGCCCAGCCACCCATATAAAGAAGATTTTATTGAACTAGTCTTATAGCGAATCAAAGGATATACATTTGCGGCAGCGTCATAACATTTCTTTGCTCTTTCGAATAGCTCTTTGTTCCCCGGATAAACAATCTTTCCTTCAATCATTGCTTCTTTGGTTTCATTTACTTTTTGCAGCAGCAACTGCTGCATCATTACCAGGTGAGCAGTATCATAATTAATCTTCGGCAAATTCAGTTGCCATGCAATTCCTTTCCGGTTATAGTTTAAACCCCAGAAGACATTAAAAATGATATAAACACTTGCAAAGATTAAGACAAGCTTCCACATTTTTTTAACGAGTAAACGCCACGTAAGTTTTCTTTTAAAAAGAAGCCTTAAGTTATTTATCAGTTTCCATGCTATCCAACTGCCGGCCACCAGGTATAAAATATCTCCAAAACTAAAAGGTATCCAGCCAAATAAAAACCTCAGAACAATGGAAAATGAATGGTAAAAATCGTTTGTATAAAATTGTTCAATCCCGTAATTGGTTTGGGCCCATAATTTTATTGCGATTATCAACACAAGGGCTGTTAACCAAATCCATTTTTGCCTTTTAAAATCGCCGAAAATGTTCATAGAATTGAGGAACGGAATTTAAAAACAAAATCAATCAATCTGCATTCATCATTGACCGAAGTTAGTTGAAAGAGTAAGTTTAATAGGATTTTAAGAGCTGAAATTGTGCAAATGTCTAATTTTACTGTGTTTTTGTGAAAAAAATTAATTGATTTTCCTTACCTTTGCCCCCCTTTAATTTGATATCATGGGAAACAGGCGCAAGTTTGACATTGCCTTCGTTGGTTTAAAGCCTGGAATTCATGAGTTTAACTACGAGGTAGATCAGAAGTTCTTTACAGATTACCAGGAGGCTAATGGGGCAGCGATAGAGTTTACCGACTGTGAAGCAATCATAAAACTGAAGCTTGAAAAGAATACGTCATTTATGATGTTGAAATTTGAAGTGGGCGGCAGTGTAAATGTTATTTGCGACCGGTGTGGAAACACTTTAACGATGAATCTTTGGGACGAATTTAACATGGTGGTAAAACAGGTTGAAAACCCTGAAGAGATGAATGAGAGTGAAGAGGATCCCGATATTTATTATATATCGAGAACAGAAAGCCACCTTCATCTTGCGGATTGGATTTATGAATTTGTATCGCTGAGTATTCCAATGCAGAGAATGTGCAGTGAACAGGAAATGGGTGGGCCTCAATGCAATAAAGAAATACTCTCTATGCTCAAAAAAATGGAGTCGGGAGTAATTGAAAATAATCATCCCCTGCAAAAGGGACTTGAACAGTTTAAGAATAAAAACAATTAATTTATATTTTAATCTAAGGTTATGCCAAATCCAAAACGCAGACATAGTCAGCAAAGAAGTGCCAAAAGAAGAACACATTATAAAGCAGATGCTCCTACTTTGAGCGTTGACAGTACTACCGGCGAAACGCATGTGCGCCATCGTGCACATGTTAACGAAGGAAAGCTTTACTACAAGGGGAAAGTAGTTGCAGAGAAAGCGCCTTTGAAGGCCTGATCAAGCGGTTCCATATTTTTATGATATCCAAAAATAAAGTTTGAGTAACTTCAACTTTGCTTTTGGATTTTTTATTTGAAGTAAATGGAACCACTCTAACTTTTATTAAAAACATCATCAGTTAACTTATTATTATGAATATAGCACTGGATATGATGGGCGGAGATTTTGCACCATTGGAAGCTGTAAAAGGTATTCAACTTTTCTTTTCGCAACCTCAGCAAAAAGTAAACCTCACGCTTATTGGCAATGAAAAAGAAATTAATGCTCTCTTAGCCAAGTACGCAATACCATCTGAAAACATTAAAGTAGTTCATGCGGACCAGGTAATTGAAATGCACGAACATCCCACAAAGGCCTTGAAAGAAAAACAACAATCTTCCATAGCAATCGGATTTTATTTGTTAGCAACCGGAAAAGTTGATGCATTTATCAGCGCAGGAAATACCGGCGCAATGATGGTTGGTTCGTTATTTAGTATTAAAGCAATTGAAGGAGTACAACGGCCAACCATAGGCGCTTACCTTCCGAAAGAAAACGGGCAGCTTTCTTTACTGGTAGATGTTGGTCTTAATAGTGATTGCAAACCGGAAAACTTAAACCAGTTTGCGATACTTGGCTCTTTATTTGCAAAACATATTTTGAATACGCCGGATGCACGTGTTGCCCTGGTAAATTTAGGCGAAGAAGAAGGCAAAGGAAATCTTCTTACGCAGGCTGCGTATCCATTATTAAAAGAAAACAGTCAAATTAATTTCGTTGGAAATGCGGAAGGCCGCGATCTTTTAAAAGATAAGGCTGATGTTTATGTGTGTGATGGATTTACCGGAAATGTCATTTTAAAATTTGCAGAATCTATTTATGATATCGTACAAAACAGGAAAATTAATGATGAACATTTTAACCGCTTTAATTTTGAAATTTATGGCGGAGTTCCCGTATTAGGTGTAAACAAACCTGTTATAATTGGCCATGGCATATCACACGCAAAAGCTTTTGATAATATGATTAAGATTGCAAAGAAAATGCTTGATGAAAATTTAATCGATAAAATGAGAAGTAGTTTTTCCGCTTAAATGTGTAACAAGATATTTTCGATTATCAATACCAGGAAAACCGGATATTTTTTTGTCGGGTAGAAATTTCAGTAATCTGTGCGCTAGTCTTTCCAGATCGTGTCAATTGATGATAAGCGACAATCGTAATTTTGAAAAAGCCCCTTTCTATAGTGTCAAATACTAAAGTCTTGAAAACAATCTCCGCCTGTTCAACGGCTTGAAAGCCTAAAGTTATAATCAATAAAAAGGTGTTCGTCGCCCCTCAACCTTATTCTTTATTTATTATTTTTACTACAGTCATATTTCAAAATACGGGATGATCTGCAACAGGAGAACTTTACGATGTTTGTTTATAATCTGCGCCTTTTATTCGTTGCATTGTTCGTTGTATGCACAAATGGATACAATTCCTAAAAAATCAGTTTCAGATACCATAACTAAAAAGCCGAAATCGGATTCCACAACCAGGCAATCGCTTGATGAATACCTCAAATCGCGAAAAGGATTTTTTGGCAAAATGTTTAAAGGCCTCACGAGAGATACAACACCTGTACAAAAAGCAAACGATCTAAGAAGAAATGATGCTCCTTATAAACTTTTTGAAGGAGCCGTAATACGACATATAATAATTAAAGATTTGCCTTTTGGTATTCCATTAACTGATACTTCAAAAAAAGTGGTTACCGTGTTCACCAAAATTGCTAACACTCTTCACCATACCACGCGTAAAGCGGTTATTCGAAATAATCTTTTCTTCAAAGAGAAAGAACTGCTCGTGCCTTACCTTATGGCAGATAATGAAACTTACCTCAGGCAATTGCCCTATATACAGGATGCAGTTATTGAATTGGAGCCGGCGCATGACCTTAGCCTGGATTCGGTGGATGTATATGTTGTAGTAAAAGACTTGTTTTCTCTTGGGGGTTCTGTTTCATCACTGGGTTTAAGAAATACTGACGTTGCAGTTAAGGAAGATAATATTACTGGTTCGGGAAATGGCATTGTAATTCATGGTTTGTACGATATAAGCAGGCGAAGAAATTTCGGCGGCGGTATTGAATATGTTTTGAGAAATATAGGCAACAGTTTTACAAACTTTAATTTTGGCTATCAAAGTTATTTTCCCAATATAATAGGGCTTAAAGAAGAAAATCTCTATTATTTGAAGCTTACAAAACCATTAATAAACCGTTATGCGCATTGGACATATGAGTTTGACGCATCTTATCATTCTACGAGGAATATGTATTCTTCCGATTCGATATATTTAAGCGATGTGCGGTACCGTTATTACAATTTAGATGCATGGATGGGTTATAACATTAATTCTACCGGATTCAGTACCATAGCTGAAGATAAAAAACTGAGAAAATTAATTGGGTTGAGGGTTATCGATCAACAATTCCAGGACTTGCCCGGAAAATATATTACCCAATATAACTGGCGTTATGCAAGCCTTACCGGTGCTTTGACATCCTTATCTTTTTACCGCCAAAATTTTTATAAATCTCAATATATATATGCGTTTGGAATTAATGAAGATATTCCTGAAGGCCTGAATATTACCCTAACGGCAGGGTATACGAAAAAGCAGAATTTGTCGCGTCCTTTTTTAGGCTTTAATTATGAAAGATCCATTTTCAATGCAAAAAATAATTATTTCAGCTATGCTATACGGGCTGAAGGTTACCTCGATCGTAAAAAGTTTGAGGATATCAACTTGTTTGGAACCATAGATTATTTCGACCATTTAAAAGCTATGGGGAAAAAATGGAAGCAGCGTACATTTGTCGACATTGGAGTTGCTAAACAAATTAACACGGTACTCAACGAACCATTATATATTGATAGCAAATATGGCCTTCCTGCATTTAGAAATGGCCAGACTGGAGGCTCTCTTCGCACATCCGTAAAAGCAGAATCAGTCTTTTACAGTCCTTGGGCATTTGAATCATTTCGTTTTGCTCCTTTCGTTTTTGGGTATACCGGGCTTTTCACTCCATACAATACCCCAATAAATACAAGCAATATCTACACGATAGTTGGAGCAGGTTTAAGAACAAGAAATGAGAGCCTTATTTTTGGAACACTTGAACTTAAGGGTTATTATTTCTTAAAGAAAAATATCAATAATGAAAACTGGCGGCTAGATATCAGCACTGATATTACGTTCAAATACAATACGCAATTAGTAAGAAAGCCCGATTTTATACAGGTGAATTAGTAACTTAATTTATTAATGCAGCCTATGAGTTATATAAAAACAAAAAGCATCTGATTTCGCTCTTCTTATCACCCCGATTGCTCGGAATTCTAATTAAACTAACCTGATGCTTTTTTGCTGAAAGATTCGATCTTTTGAGGGATTTTCTGCTTCCAACTTTGTACCTGCAAGATACATATATGGAAGACGTTTTTCCAAATATTTTCAATAGTTGTTCTGCACCCGTTTTTCACAAAGTTATGCACAAGGCAAAGCTGGTAGGTACCCTGCTTTAGAATTTAATATCTCATTCTGAATTCACACTGCCAATTATTTTCAAGTTGGCATCTTAAATGAACCATTATTGATTTAAGGTGAATATTCGGATAAATGGCTTTATTATTCGAAGCCATTTAAATATCTTGTAACAAAATCATCAAATTTGAGAATTCAATATAGAAAATATTTTGAACTGACTTTTTGGATCACGGCTCTTACGTCCTTAGCAATAATGAATCCGGGTAACGGGCCTCATTATTCATTTTGTTTATTTAAATTTTTGGGATTAAAATTTTGCCCCGGTTGCGGTCTAGGCCATTCCATCAGTTACTTATTCCATGGGAATATTCGTGAATCGTTTTCAGCACATCCGTTGGGGATTTTTGCTGTAATTGTTCTCATCGGCAGGATATACAATTTATTTCGGTTACATATATTTTCAAAAACTATAAAACAATATCATGGACTACAATAGTACAAACTCAGTAAATCCCGTACTCTTAAAATATCTTTACGATATTACCCCGGAAGAGTTAATTACCATTAACTCGCGCACCCAGGGCTTTGGCGATGATGAGCTAACTCATTTCTGCATGATCTATCGCTCTAAAAGAAAGGACCCACAAACAATTTTATTGTTATGCCTGCTTGGTCTTGTGTTTGTAGCCGGCATTCACCGGTTTGTTATCGGGCAGGTAGGCATGGGGATTCTCTATTTTTTTACAGGAGGTTTATGTGTTATAGGCACGATTGTAGATGCCATAAATCATAAAGATCTTGCACTGGAATACAACGGTAAAATGATTGCCGAAACTTTATCGATGCTGAATATGATTAAAAGATAAAATCAGTTTATTGGTTTTTGCTTAAAATTATTCTTCTTGATTAGCTGTAACGAAAACAATACCTACGACATTATGTTCATTTAGAATATACATTTTGCATCCTGGATAACCGAATCAATCCCGTTAAATTGATTATAATAAGCCGCGCTGGAAGTTTAACGGCAACGCCTAATTTCGTTCAATTAACGGTTTAAAGAATTATATAATGATACTGCAAAAAGCTACGCTACAGGACATACCGCAGTTAGAAATCTTAATTAACAGTGCTTACCGCGGTGATAGTTCAAAAAAAGGATGGACGACGGAAGCTGATCTTCTTGATGGTATTAGAACAGACGTCGACAGTCTTAAAGAAATGATCGGTAGAAGCAGTGCTATTATTTTACAATCATTTACTGAATATAACTTATTGCAAGGTTGCGTCTATCTCGAGAAAAGAAAAAATAAAATGTATTTGGGGATGCTTACTGTTTCACCAATGCTTCAGGCCAAAGGGATTGGCAAACAACTTCTTATTGAAGCTGAAAAATATGCACAATCACAAGAATGTTCACTCATTGAGATGACAGTAATTTCTATTCGTACTGAACTTTTTGAATGGTATAAGAAACATGGTTATAAAGATACCGGCGAAAAAAGACCTTTTCCTAACGATACAAAATTCGGAATACCGAAGCAGCCTCTCGAATTTATCGTAATGCAAAAAGAACTTTAAATGGCAAAATTTATTTTCTTATCCTGTTTGGAAGTCTTTTTATTTTTATTTTTGAACTGTAAGCCAATTTAGCTCAGGTGGTAGAGCAGCACCCTCGTAATGTGCAGGTCGTTGGTTCGAGTCCAATAATTGGCTCTAAACGGATGCAATGTCTATTTATGATTTCGGTCGTATGGTATTATGTTATCCCATTCATCAGCGGAAGACCGGGCAACGAAGGCAACTACAGGTTCTGTGTCACTCATATTAAATACCTCGTGCGGCACCCCTGGTTTTATATAAATAAAATCGCCCGCTTCGTTCTCCAATGTTTTTTTTAATCCATCACCAAATTCGTGACGAACTTTTCCCTGCAAGATGTAAAGTATGAGTTCGAAACCTACATGAATATGTGCATAGGCAACTCCACCAGGGGGAATGGTAGCGATATTAGCAGAAAGCTTCGTGGTACCAACGTTCTTAGCAGACATCCCTTGTTTATAATATATACCATTCCAATCTCTTCTTTTGCCGCCACCACGAATGGTTAAAATTCCGTCGTGATCTTCAACGGCGTCCGGCTCAATATCATTGTCAATATTTTTCATAACATTTAATTTCAGTTAAAAAATCAACTTACTTAATTTAACTCTCTCCAAATAATAAAATTAGCAGCTTTTTCTTTTTGTTTAAATATTTATATATATATTTAGTGAACGATTGTTCCACAATATTCCCTTCCGATTGCTAAGCACCTGGTGATTCTTAATCAAATTATTTCTTTAAACGACACACGGTTATGAAAAAGCTATCTGTCATTTTTATCATGTGCTCACTTGTTCCCGCAGCTTTTATTCTTTCAAAATGTAACGGCAACCAACCAGCTAGTGGAGAAAATCAAATGGATTCAACGGTTGCCGCAACTACTCAATTTGGCGGTTTTGATAGCCAGGTAAAATGGGGTGCTCACCTCGTTACCATTGGCGGTTGTAACGATTGTCATACCCCCAAGAAAATGGGACCTAATGGGCCAGTGAACGACACGAGCCTGATGCTTTCAGGACACCCTGCCCAACAACCCCCTCCAGATTTCGATGTAAAAGAGGCTGCAAAAAAAGGGCTTATCCTTACTCAAAGTTTTACAGCCTGGATGGGACCGTGGGGAATAACATACGCGGCAAACATTACTTCAGACTCAACAGGTATCGGCATGTGGACAGAGGCACAATTTCTCAAAGCCCTGAAAGAGAAAAAATGGATGGGTCTTGATAATACAAGGCCACTTATGCCGCCTATGTCAATGATGCCTGCAACTGAAATGAACGACGATGAAATGAAAGCCATTTTTGCTTACCTTAAAACAACACCGCCAATTAAAAATGTTCAACCAACTGCTATGTTGCTTCCCCCTCCGGCTAAGCAGTGAAACAATAGCATTGGATATTTCTGAGTTTTACCATGTGGTTAAATTAAAGGCATGGTAAAACCCAGACAATGTAGCCCGTAAACGAAATCTGAAAATCTATGATGTAACTCACTGAGATTTTTTCCAAAACGCCAAAGAAACCTTTCCGACTCTTCACTGATTACAAGCCAATAGAAGTTTTTCTTTTTAAGGCCCTATTGAAAATTGTTAAATAAGGATGTACCCTCGTCACAATTTTTTATTAATCAATAAAAGCAAACAGTTATGAACACGAAAAAATTTCTTATCGGTGGAATCGTCGGCGGCATCGTTTATTTCTTACTTGGGTATCTATTTTATGGTAATCTGCTCTCAGATTTCTTTATGAAGAATGCTGGTTCTGCAACTGGTGTTAGCAGAGCAATGGATCAGTTCGTGTGGTGGGCACTGGCTTTAGGGAATGTGTTGGGCGGATGTCTCTTATCTTATGTCTTTGTAAAGTCCAATGTTAATTCTGTAGCATCAGGGCTTGCAACAGGCGCTGTTGTCGGGGTATTTACTTCAGGTTCATACGATCTTATTATGTATGCAACAAGCAACCTGATGACCACTAGGGGTGTCTTGGGAGATATTGGTACATTCACGGTAATGTCTGCAATTACAGGGGCGGTTGTAGGCTGGGTATGTGGGCTCATCGGCAAACCTTCGGTTAGTAAAGTTTGATATTGATATTTTTTGTTTTACCATGAGATTGATAGCTCATGGTTTTTTTATGGTGAAAAGTGGTTACACAACTTGTACTTCTTTTACAGCATTTTTTTTGTTTGAAGATTAGCTTTGTAAAAAATAATTTATGAAAAATCACCATTACAAAGTTGATATTAAATGGACGGGCAATTCAGGAAAGGGAACAAGTAATTACACAGCTTATGAACGAAGTCACGTTATTAGTGTGGATGAAAAAGATCGCATTTATGGATCGTCGGATCCTCTATTTCGTGGAGACAAAACAAAGTATAATCCTGAAGAACTATTCATCGCATCATTATCCACTTGCCACATGCTTTGGTTTTTACATCTTTGCTCAGACCAAAATATTGTTGTTCTCGATTATGCAGATAATGCCACAGGAACCATGCAGGAAACGAAAGATGATGGAGGTCGCTTTATAGAAGTAACCTTACACCCGGTAGTTGTTGTAAGCCATACCTCGATGATTGAAAAAGCAAATAAATTACACCATGACGCCAACAAATTATGCTATATAGCAAATTCCTGTAATTTTCCGATTCATCACAAACCAAACTGCAAAGCAGCAAATGCTTGAAATTAAACCAATATGCGAAAACTGCGGAAAGGCCCTTCCTAATGAAAGTACAGAGGCGATGATTTGCACGTTTGAATGTACCTTTTGTAAAGATTGTGTAAATGATATTCTATTAAATGTTTGCCCAAACTGTGGCGGAGGGTTTGAGAAACGTCCTGCCAGACCAAAACAGTTATTGGAAAAATATCCTGTTTCCCTCAAAGAATATTTGAATCCAATCGACAAAAATCAGTTCAAAGAAAAACTCGAAAAATACAAAGACATAGAACCTTGTAAAAGATGAAATCAAATTCATTCCTTTTTGCAATTACCCAATTTCATAAAATCTTAAAAAGCAAAAAATGAAAAATTTATTTGATCTGAAAGTAAAGGAAGAATTACTTTCAAGGATTGACAATCTTAAACCGGATTCAAAAGCTCTTTGGGGCAAAATGAATGTAAACCAGGGTTTACGACATATGACAATGGCATTTGACATCCCAACGGGTAAGCTAAACCCAACATTGCCCCGAAAAATCCCGATGCCGAAGTGGCTGTTAAAATTTTTTCTATTGAATGCAAAACCTCCAAAAGCAAAGGCAGAAACTTTTGTTGAAATAAACACCGTTAGTCTTGGCGTTGATCCAAAAGATTTTGAAGCCGAGCAGCAAAATTTAAAGAAAGCTTTAGAAAATTTTGCAGCACAACAACGCTGATTCCCGAAAATAAATTTGCCGGAAAATTTACAAGGAACGATTGGGGCAAGTTGAACTACAATCATACGGACCACCATTTAAGACAATTTGGTGTTTGATGAAAGAATGATAGTTTCGGTCTTGAACACATTGTTTTTAAAATAGAATCCAGCTTACAATTTTTTATTGGCATTGTAAAAAGCACATACCTTATTCATTACACATATTTCGCATTTTGGGTTTGTTGGTCTGCAGATTTCTCTTCCCAGGAAAGACATCGCCATACCGGCATCCCATTCGCTTTTTGGAAGAACATCCATAATTTGTTTTTCAATTTTCTTTGGATCAGTACCGGTGGCTATGCCCAGCCTTGGCGCAACACGAATTACATGCAGATCAACAATAACACCTTCAGGCTCTTTGCCTGACTCACGCAATATTACATTGGCTGATTTTCTGCCGATTCCGGGCAGGGCGGTAAGTTCGTCTAATGTTTGTGGGATATTTTTATTGTCTTTTATTTTTTGCGCCATCTCCGTTAGCCATTTTGATTTATTGCCAAAGTTGCGAACGCCGCTGATATATTTCAATAAAGTTTCAGGTGTCGCTTTAGATAAAGCTTTCATATCGGGAAATACTTTAAAAAATTCTATAGCAACTTTATTAATGTTTCTATCAGAATCCTGTGCAGATAAAACAACCATCACCATTAATTGGTAAACATCTTTATACTCCAAAGGATGCTGCTTGCCTTTGTATTTCTTAAGCAGTGGTTTAACTGCCTCTGACCAGTTTACATTATTGGTAGACATAATAAATATATTTTAGGAAAGTTAGCACAAACTCAGATATGATTTAGTGAAACCCTGCCTGTTAATATCTCATGTAGGCATACCTGTTGGTACAATCTTTTGAAATCAAAAGCCCCTTCCATTCGGATTAGCTTTTGGAAGTTCCTTGCGTGGAATTTTTTCATCTCTCATGGCAGCATCATAAACAAATGCGGCAACTATAGTTGCAGCCTGTTTTAAATCATCTTCCTGTAAGTGTTCTGAAACATCCATATTGCTATGATGATTTCTTGTATCATATTCAAGCGGGTCCTGTATAAATTGAAACCCCGGTAATCCAACAGCATCAAATGATAAATGATCCGTACCGCCGGTGTTGCTTATTGTAAGCGTTTTCGCTCCCAGGTCATTGAACGGCGCAAGCCATTGCCTAAAAATCGGACGGACGGCTTCATTGCCCTGTAAATAAACCCCGCGGATTTTCCCAGTTCCGTTATCAACATTAAAATAGGCTGAAAATTTTTCGTGTGTCGGCAATAATTTCATGTCCGCGGGATCTGCAAATGTTTTTTTCACATACCCTCTTGAGCCTAATAATCCTTCTTCTTCGCCACTCCACAATGCAATGCGGATTGTTCTTCTTGGTTTTATACCGATGGCTTTTAAAATTCTTACAGCCTCCATCATTACCATTGAACCTGCCCCGTTATCAGTGGCTCCTGTTCCTCCCTGCCAAGAATCAAGGTGGCCACCCAACATTACGATTTCATCTTTTAATTGTTTATCAGTACCAGGTATTTCAGCAATAACGTTGTAGCCTTTTGTATCATTAGTAAAAAATTTTGTTTCAACATCTGCGTCCATCTTTACAGGCACATTATTTTTCAGTAACCTTACAATGGTCATATAATCTTCCCACTGTAATGCAATGTCGAGGAAGTTTGCCGGATCTGTAATTTTGTATGGTCCTGCCTGCTGCACAAAAATGGTTCCGTCGTGATCACGCGGATTGCTGGTGAAAATCGCAACAGCACCCTCGTTTACGGCCATTACTTTTAAAGAATTCAATAACCTTTGTTGCCCTAAGAACCGGCTTCTGAATTGTTCTCTTCGTCTACGCATGGCCGCAGTATCCTCCGGTTGCATTTTTATATTTCCCATGGAATCCAATTCTTCATCAGTATATCTTTTAGCATCGGGTCTAAAACTTAACTTATAAGTATCATCTGTGTTCATTATTAAAATCTTACCCTTGAGTTTTCCACGATAAGCACCCAGGTCTGCAGAATCTTTTGCATCAATCAATATTACTGCTGCATTTTGCATTCCAATGGTTCCGGAAGTCCATGCTTTAGGATATGCCTCCAAAGATTTATACCACGGTGCTGTCATGGCGATATATGATTTTTCCAGTTCCCAGCTTTTACCAAAGTCGCCCCACGGATCCAGCTTCGCATTAACCAGTCCCCACTGCATTAATTGATTTTTTGCATAATTAGCTGCACGAAAAAAGCCCGGCGAACTTGTAAGTCTTGGCCCACTCTCATCCGTTAAATGAAATGCAATATCCATAACTTTAGAATTTTGCAAGCCTTCTTTACGTATCTGGTTCATTACCGTAGTATCAATTTTTTCTGTTTGGGCAAATATTATTGTAGGAATAAAAAGATAAAATAAGATACTTAGCTTTAGTTGTTTCATCAGTGAAATTTTTCGAGAAGTTAATACGATATTGGGATATATTGAAAAAAAAACTTTTCAAAAACTCTTCTTATATGATCGGGTCGGAAACAAAAAGCACTAATCGATATTTTATCATCAACAAACCGTGCAATATGGTATCACAGTTTGTAAGCCCTCACAAAGTTGGTTTATTGGGAGATCTTGGCTATCCCTTTCCTGAGGGAACACACGCGATAGGAAGGCTGGATAATAATTCCGAAGGCCTACTAATTTTAACCACCAATAAAAAAGTAACGCAATTATTATTTTCGGGCGAAACGCAACATAAAAGAGTTTACCTGGTTCAGATAAACAATTTAATAAGTAAAGAAAATCTTTTACGATTAAGAAATGGAGTATCAATCCGTATAGAAGGAGGTGGAAATTACATAACGCCGGCATGTGAAGTTGAAATTGTTACAAACCCCGAAACTATTTACCAGCAAATCCGTTCAACTAAACAGTATGGACAATCCACGTGGCTTTTAATTAGCCTGTACGAAGGAAAATACAGGCAGGTAAGAAAGATGATAGCCGCATTGCACCACCGCTGTAGAAGATTAATACGCGTGAGTATTGAAGATTTAAATTTAGGAAACCTTCAACCGGGAAGTATTCAGGAGATCGGTGAAGATGAATTCTTTAGAAAATTACATATTGTTCAGGAATAAAGTTTCATTAATGGTCGTTTAATTCCATTCCTCTCCTCTGAAACTCTTTCCAGTTAAGGTATTCAGGAGTTACCCGATGTTCAACCATAGTAATGCATTCCGATACCGGACAAATTAACTGACAAAGATTACACCCTACACATTCTTCTTCTTTTATTGCATAAGTATTGTAAGGATTTCCTTGAGTCAGGCTTATCGATTGATGTGAAGCATCTTCGCAGGCGATATAACAAAGTCCGCAATGAATGCATTTATCCTGGTTAATATTGGCAACATGATGATAATTAATGTCAAGGTCTTCCCAGTGAGTAAGCGTCGGAACTGATTTGCCGATAAAATCATTCAAGGTGGCAAATCCTTTTTCGTCCATCCAGTTATTAAGGCCTTCACATAAGTCTTCAATAATGCGGAAACCATGAGTCATAACGGCCGTGCATACCTGCACATTGGAAGCACCTAATAACATAAACTCTGCGGCATCTTTCCATGTACTAACGCCACCGATACCCGAAATGGGAACTTTATTGGTAATTTCATTTTGGGCAATTGTTGCCAAAAATTTTAGAGCAATAGGTTTTACAGCCGGGCCGCAATAACCGCCAAATGCACTCTTCCCTGCTACGTAAGGGTTGGGAACAAAAGTATCGAGATCAATTCCTGTTACTGATTGAATGGTATTGATCAATGAAAGAGCATTCGTTCCTGCCTCAACAACTGCTTTACCCGCGGGCACCACTGAATGCACGTTGGGAGTAAGTTTTGTGATAACAGGAATTCTCGCAACTTCCATTACCCATTCTACAACCATCCTGGCAATTTCCGGATCCTGGCCAACTGCTGCACCCATGCCTCTTTCAGTCATTCCATGCGGACATCCGAAATTCAATTCTATTCCGTGTGCCCCTGTATCTTCCACTCGCTTAATTAACTCGTGCCAGCTTTCTTTGTTATTATCTGCCATTAAAGAGACCACCATGGCCCGATCAGGAAATTCTTTAAGCACTTCTTTTATTTCTTTTAAGTTCAAATCAAGCGGCCTGTCCGATATGAGTTCAATATTATTAAAACCCATTACTCTTGTATTATTAAAATTAACGGCCGAATATCTTGATGAAACATTCTTCACCTGCGAGCCCAATGTTTTCCATACAACACCACCCCACCCGGCTTCTAATGCACGCAATACATTAATCTTCTTATCTGTAGGCGGTGCGCTCGCCAGCCAATAAGGATTGGGAGATTTTATGCCGAGAAAGTTTGATGATAGGTCTGCCATATATATAATTTTATGCCACGAATGCACGAATGTTTCACTAATAATAATTTAGATTTTGCTTTTTCAATTCGTGCAGATTCGTGTTATTGGTGGCTAATGTTTAATAAACTAATCTTTGGTATTCCAATTTCCCTCTTGCAAAATTCACAAGTAACCCAAGTTTATCTTCAGATACTTTTAAATAATTAATTACCTGGGAAATATGTTCTTCAGCCAGTGTCTTTACGCACTTCACCTCTAAAACAATTTTTTCAAAAACTATAAAGTCTGCGTAAAATTTGCGTTTAAGAATTTTGTGTTTATAAAAAACAGGATATTCTTTTTCCCTTTCATATAAAATATCATTTTCACTAAATTCTATTTCCAATGCATCTTTATAAATTATTTCTGAAAATCCATGACCGAGCTCATTATGCACCTCCATGCATTTACCAATAATAGCGTACGATTCTTCTTTATAAATAATTTCACTCATATAAAATAATTTTGCCAGGAATATGTGAACAGCATAAATTTTTTATTCGTGTCTATTCGTGTTATTTGTGGCAAAATATCGCAAGATGGCCGCTGCCCCATCCTTCCCCGCCTGCACTGCGTCAACAACTTCCTTCCCGCCATTCACAGCATCACCACCCGCAAATACACCCGTAACATTTGTTGAACTATTTTCTTTCAAAACAATTTTACCGTAATTATTCTCAATGCCATTTTCTTCTATTAAATCAACAAACGGGCTTTGCCCCGTTGCTTTTATTACCATATCAACATCAAGAGTAATTGTTTCGCCCGTTGCTATTGAGGCAGGCTTTCCGGATCTATCCGGAGTGCCTAATTTCATAAGGTCGCAAAGCAGCCCGGTTACTTTACCATTTTCCTCAATAATCTCCTTCGGCGATGCAAGCCATTGCATTGTACAACCATCCAACATGGCAATATCCAGTTCAGTTTGTGTACAATTCTTTTCAGCTTCGGTGCGTCTATACACCATCGTTACATCAGATGCCCCAAGTCTTTTAGCCTGCGTAGCCGCATCTATTGCAGTCATACCCATTCCAATAACTGCGACCCTATCTCCCACCGAAACATTCGAATAACCTTTCGTCCTTATATCATAAATAAATCTGATCGCATCTTCAACACCTTGCAAATCTTCACCGGGAATATTCAATCTATTTGCAAGCCCAACGCCAATTCCCAGGTAGACGGCATCATAATCATTTTTCAATTGTTCAAGTGTTATCTCCCTCCCCAACTGATGGTCGTATTGAATATTGATTCCGCCAACCGAGGTTATAAAATCAACTTCATTTTCACAAAAAGCAGGAGTTACTTTATATGCGGCAATACCATACGTCATCAAACCACCACCCTTACTTTCTTTTTCAAAAACAGTTACGTCTACACCTTCTCGTGAGAGCGCATGTGCACAGGAAAGCCCTGCCGGGCCTGCACCCACGATAGCAACTTTTTTACCTGTCGAATTTTTTCTTTCAAATAATTTCCATTTCTCTTCTATCGCTTTTTCAGTTGACCATCTTTGCAGCCTTGCAATTTCAATAGGTTCTTCACCCAATAAATTGTATACGCAATTACCTTCGCATAATTTTTCAACAGGACAAACCCTTGAACATCCACCGCCAAAAATGTTTGAAACAAAAATTGTATGAGCAGACCCTTTAATATTATCGGTTGTGATTTGCTTTATAAACTTCGGAATATTTATACTCGTAGGGCAACCTTTAATACATGGCGCATCATAACAAAACAAACATCTGTTCGCTTCAACTAAAGCCGCCTCTTTATTTTCAAAAGGTGGACGAATATCACTGAAATTCTCAGCGTATTCTGCTGATGATAGTCTATTATTTTTTATTGCCATTAATTATTTTTTATTGCCACGGATTGCACGGATTTGCACGGATTACTTGCTAATGTCACAAACAGGTAAGTAGTTCATACGAGTCTTGTCTTTCTCCTTTCGGAGAAAGGTTGGGATGAGGCTGCCCTACAATTCCACCAACTTTCCATAAGTCTCAGGCCGTCTGTCTCTGAAAAACTGCCACGTGTTTCTAACTTCTTCAATCATATCCAAATCAAATTCTGCAACCAGCAATTCATCTTTATCTTCCGACGCCTGTCCAAAAATTTGTCCGCGTGGATCAACGAAGTAAGATGAGCCATAGAATTTTCCAAGGTTCCACGGTTTCTCTTCACCTACCCGATTAATACAACCCATAAAATAGCCGTTTGCTGCAGCATGCGCCGGTTGTTCCAGTTTCCATAAATATTGTGATAAGCCAGCAACAGTTGCAGAAGGATTATAAACAATTTCAGCGCCGTTCAAACCCAATATTCTTGCACCGTCCGGGAAGTGGCGATCATAACAAATGTAAACACCAATCTTTGCATACTTCGTTTGAAACACGGGATAGCCAAGGTTTCCGGGTTTAAAGAAAAATTTCTCCCAAAAGCCTGTTGTGTGCGGAATATGATTTTTGCGATACTTACCGAGATAGGTTCCATCTGCGTCTATTACTGCGGCTGTGTTATACAAAACGCCCGGCTGCTCTTTCTCATAAACAGGAACAATCATTACCAGGTTATATTTCTTCGCATATTCACGCATCCGCTCTGTTGTAGGGCCGGGGACACTTTCAGCAGACTCATACCATTTCTTGTCCTGTCCGGGGCAGAAATAAGGAGTATTAAAAATTTCCTGCAAACAAAGTATTTGCACTCCTTGTTTGCCTGCGTCTTCAATAAAAGGCAAATGCTTTTGCACCATCGCTTCTTTAATTTCTTCAATAGTTCCTTCACCTTCCGTTTTGGGCAGCGACATTTGTATAAGTCCGGATTTGATTATTCTTGGCATTAGTTTTATGTTTTATTTAAAAAATTATTTTTTGGTTACCAGCTTTTGTTCTTTGGGCATCTTCGTTGTGTCACTCACTTGTACTGCTAGTTCATTGGGCTACTTTTTTATTTCACACAAAGAAACATAAGAAGCAAAGAGGCAAAGAACCTCAGCAACTTAAATTCACTCTGCATCTCTGCGTGAAATCAGATCATGGAGGACACCTTTTTTCTTTTTATAAACTTTCCGTATCCTTTTTCTACTTTACATTCATTATCCCCAATAGCAACCTCGCCTCTCAATAAAACTGTCTTTACCTTACCTGTCACTTCCCGTCCTTCATATCCGGAGTAATCTACATTCATATGATGTGTCTTTGCCGAAAGTGTATGTTTTTCTTCAGGATCAAAAATTATTATGTCCGCGTCACTGCCGGGCGCTATCGTTCCCTTACGCGGGTACATTCCAAATATTTTGGCAGGATTCGTACAGGCAACCTCAACATATTTATTTAGTGAAATTTTACCTTTGGCAACTCCTTCGCTAAATAATAATTCCATCCTGTTTTCGATTGCGGGGTGACCGTTAGGTATCTTTGAAAAGTCATCTTTTCCCATTAATTTTTGTTCCCACATAAAAGGACAATGATCTGTCGCAACAACATTTACTAATCCCTGGTTAATGCCTGCCCACAATGTTTGCTGATCTTTCTTCTCACGAAGCGGAGGGCTCATCACCCATTTAGCTCCTTCAAAATTCCTTTCATACAATGAAGCATCTAACAATAAATATTGTATGCATGTTTCCACAAATAAATGCTGGTTTCGTTTTGTTGCATTGCGAACAGCATTGAGCGCACCCTCACAGGTAAGATGAACAATATAGCCTGGACAACCGGTATAGTTAAGCATATCCACAAACCTTTCAGAAGCCTCTGCCTCCGTAACTTCAGGTTGCGATAAGTAATGGTACAAGGGAGAAAGATTTCCTTTATCGCGATTCTTTTGAATTAAATAATCGATCATGTCACCGTTAGTTGCATGCACCGTTACCATTCCGCCTTGCTGCTTCACTTCTTCCATCAATCCCACCATTTGGCGATCGTCAATCATTAATGCTCCTTTATAAGCCATAAACGTTTTGAAAGAAGAAATTCCCTCTTCTTCAATCATCTCTTTAATTTCTTTCCTCGTATTTTCATTAAAATCAGTTACGGCCATGTGAAAACTATAATCACCAAATGTAGTTCCACCAGCCCTGCCGAACCATTCATGTAATGCTTCATGCAATGAATGTCCTTGTTTCTGCAAAACAAAATCAATCACGGTCGTCGTGCCTCCAAATAAAGCAGCCCTTGTACCTGAAGCATGCGTATCGCTTGAAAATGTTCCCATAAAAGGCATTTCCAAATGAACATGTGGGTCGATCCCGCCGGGAAAAACCAACATCCCTGATGCATCAATTTCCCGTAGAGACACAATGCTTTGCGTCTCTACCGAAGTCTCTATAATTCCGGATAAATTTTTTCCTATTGCTGAAATTGTTTCGCCTTCAATAAATATATCAGCAACATAATCATCTGCCGCCGTAATAATTCTACCGTTTTTTATTAATACAGCCATATTGTATTTTTTGATATTCTCAATCTAAGAAAATTGCTCTACAAATTCAACAGCTTTTACATTTCTTAATTCAATTTTATACTTTCTCATCATCATATAATAAACCAGTCCTGCTACAAAAAATCCTACAAACCAGGCATAATTATACAAGTGTGAAACCCATAGTGGAACGGCATCCCGTGGAATTACCTTTATTGTTGTAAGAAATCCGGGAAGATTAGGAAGTATTCCAACAATTAATGCAGTTAGGGCTGCGACATTAAATCCTCTGCTAAAAGAATATCTTCCTGTATGTTGATACAATTCTGCTGTAATCAACTGTTGTCTCCTTATAAAATAATAATCAGCAATCATGATGCCTCCTACTGGACCTAACAGGCTCGAATACCCGACAAGCCAGGTAAAAATGTAGCCGGACGGATCAGCGATCAATTTCCACGGAAAAATTAAAATGCCGATAACACCCGTTATGTATCCACCTTTTCTAAAATTAATTTTTGAGGGAGCAAGGTTTGCAAAATCATTTGCAGGACTTACAATATTCGCCGCAATATTTGTCGCCAGGGTTGAAATAGCAACTGCAATCATAGCAATACTCACAACCGACTTACTACTGAATTTTCCAGCCAATACTAACGGATCCCAAATAGTTTCACCATATAAAATAACAGTAGCGGATGTTACCACAACGCCTATAAACGAAAACAAAGTCATGGATGTTGGCAATCCAATTGCCTGTCCTTCTATTTGTGCTTTCTGACTTTTTGAATAACGGGTAAAGTCAGGAATGTTCAATGAGAGTGTTGCCCAGTAACCGACCATGCCGGTCAAAGCCGGGAAAAAGAAATTCCAGAATTCATCATTTGTTTTAAATTTCGATGGCTCTTTTAATATTGGCCCGAGACCATGAACGGCAAGTATCGCCCAGGCTAACAAGGCCAATGCTGCGATTGGCAAAAAGAATGCTTTAAATACTAATAATTTTTTGATGCTGTCAACGCCAAGATAAACTACGTACATATTTATCAGCCAGAAAATAAAAAATGTTATAGCAGGACCAGTTTGTAAACCAAATGTTGCAGGAAAGATTTGCGGCAAGGTTTCAATTGCGGGTACCCATAACCGTAACATCTGGTAAAGAGCGAAACCCCCTATCCATGTTTGAATACCAAACCAGCCGCAGGCAACAATTGCACGCAGCATTGCAGCAATATTGGCACCTCTTACGCCAAAGCTTGCTCTTGCGAATACGGGAAACGGAATTCCATACTTCGCGCCCGCGTGGCCGTTTAAGATCATTGGAATTAATACGATAGCATTACCTAAGAAAATAGTTAGTATTGCTTCCCACCAGTTCATACCGCCGCCAATTAAAGAACTGGCCAGCATATAAGTGGGGATACATAGACTCATGCTTATCCAAAGCGCAGCATAGTTCCAGGTATTCCATGTTCTTTTGGCCTTCGGCACGGGAGCAAGGTCCTCGCTGTAAAGAGAAGTAGCCTGACCTACTAATGGATCTTCAAAAGCTGTTGTAAGCTTATCTATGTTTTCATTCATAGTATCAATTTACCTGTTCATCAGCAATTGAAATTGCTTCACTTATTATAGCAAGGCCTTCATCGATTTGCTTTTCGTTTATACATAAGGGTGGCGCTATAAAAACATAATTCCATCTTACAAAAGTATACATGCCCAGCTCTCTTAATTTAGCAGCCACTTTACTCATTACAACCATTTCATCAGGCTTTGCATTGAATGGAGCCATAGGTTCTTTGGTTTCTTTGTTTTTCACAAGTTCAAGGCAGCCCAACAAACCAGTGTTTCTCCAATCTCCAATACTCGGATGTTTTGCTTTTAGCTCCTCTATTTTTTTATCCAAATATTTCCCCATTGCCACACAATTTTCAATCAAATTATCTTCTTCATAAATTTTCAACACTTCTAATGCTGCAGCACAACAAACAGGATGCGAAGAATACGTAAGACCAATAGAAAGATATGCGTCGTCAAACTTTGAAGCAATTTTATCGGAAACCATTAAACAACCAAATGGCAGATAGCCACAGGTAAGGCCTTTAGCCATTGCAATCATGTCTGGAACAATATTATGATTTTGAAAACCAAACCATTTGCCAGTACGCCCAAAGCCACTCATCACTTCATCCATTATTAAAAGAATACCATTCTTGTTGCATAGCTCGCTCACTTTTTTCAAATAGCCTTTAGGATACTGCATACAGCCGGACGAACCCGATTCGCCTTCCAGTAAAATGGCTGCAATATTGTTCGGTCCTTCGTACGCAATTACACGCTCTAGTTGAGCCACACTCTCCTTTAATAAATTTTCTTCGCCATATTCCCAGCGATATAAATAAGGTAGATCAAAATGCACAAAGTTGGTCGCCTGTTGAGAGTCAACAGTCAGTTTACGCGGATCGCCGCTTGCTGTCATGGCTGCATTTGTAGAACCATGATATGATTTATAGCGAGACAAGATTTTATGCCGGCCGGTATAAAGCCTTGCCAGCTTAATGGAATTTTCAATTGAGTCGGCTCCACCCAACGTGAAAAATGCTTTGTTGAGATCTTCCGGGCAAATTTCCGCGAGCTTCTTTCCAAGCTCCCCACGAGCTTTAGTAACACACGATGGTGTAACATAACTCACTTGCTGCATCTGCTTCATAACTGCATCGGTTACACGCTGATCACCATGACCAATATTTACGTTCATCAATCCTGATGAAAAATCAAGATAACGTTTGCCATCATAATCGTACAGGTAAACACCTTCAGCATGTTCAACCGCAATCGGGTTGGTGCCTTTTTGCTTACTCCAGGAAAATATGGTGTAGTCCTGGTTGTTTTGGATTATATTTGAAGTTTCTGATTTTGAAGGCGGTATTTTTTCCAGTGTACTCATGACATATTTATTAATCGAGAATTAAAAAATTATTTTCGTTTTATTTATCAGTTTTAAAACCAATTCTCTTTCTGTCGATCCATTCCTTTTCTTTTAGCTCTTTATCAACTTTGTCATCCATTAAATTTTCTAATGCGGTGTAGATAGCATTCAGTTGTTCGTCGTGTTCGCCAAGATGCTGTTTTAATAATTGAATCTGTTCCATGATTCCGCTGTATTGCAGAGCCGCTTTTTTTAACTCAATAAATGCTCTCACCACAGCAATACTCATTTTGATTGCCCTGTCGCTTTTTAAGATGCTGGCAATCATCGTGACTCCATGTTCGGTGAAGGCTAATGGTGGTGAACTTGTTTTTCTTTTCGTTTGGGATGCGGTCGCATTTTGCGACCTCATCATTTTACTTTCTTGAAAATCAGTACTATCGCCGGATGATATCACAATTTGTGATATCATCTCTTTCCATTCTTCAGCAGTTAATATGAACATGAAGTCTTCCGGAAAACGATCAAGATTTCTTTTTACAGCCTGGTTGAGAGATCTGGTCTCGACCTCGTACAAATCGGCCAAATCAAAATCCAGCATCACTTTCTGTTCACGAATAACATAAATTTTTCTGATGATTTTTTCATCAACTTTTGTAGTCTGAATATTCTTCTTTTGTTTAGCCATATTATTTCCCATTAATCATCTTAATAAATAATTCAATTAACTCATCCAGTTAACTCCCGCTTCCGGGTTCCACTTCACTGTTGACTTTTTCAACTTAGTCCAGAATTCAATTGAACTTTTCCCTGTAATATCTCCAACACCAAATTTACTTTCGTTCCAACCGCCAAAAGAAAACGGTTCTCTTGGAACGGGCACACCGACATTTACACCGATCATTCCTGCACTCGCCCTGTCAATAATGTAGCGGGCCATTCCGCCATTTTGCGTAAACACACTTGCGGCATTTCCATATGGATTTGCATTTTCAATTGCCAATGCTTCATCAACATTTTTTGCACGCATAATACTTATAACAGGTCCAAAAATTTCTTCTTTCGCAACAGACATTCCAGGAGTAACATAATCAATAACTGTCGGACCAACGTAGGTACCGTTTTCTTTTCCTTCTACTTTAGTATTTCTTCCATCCACTAAAATTTTTGCTCCCTGTTGCTCAGCTTCCGTTATATATTTTTCAATCCTATCTTTTGATTGTTTATTAATAACAGCTCCGAGGTTTTTACCCGGGACTATTTTCATCGCTTCATCACAAATTTTATCAATAATCGCGTCAACATTCCCTACGCCAACCATTGCGCTTGCTGCCATACAACGCTGGCCTGCACAGCCGCTCATACTTGCTGCAACATTCTGTGCCGTCATATCAGGGATTGCATCGGGTAAAACCATTAAATGATTTTTGGCGCCGCCTAAAGCAAGACATCTTTTATAATTATGTGTTGCACGTTGGTATACAATTTTGGCAACTTTGGTTGAACCAACAAATGACACGGCTTCAATCCCGGGATGATCGCAAATGGCTTCCACAATTTCGCTATCGCCATTTACAATATTAAAAACGCCATCAGGCAAGCCTGCTTCCTTTAATAATTCCGCCAATTTTCCTGCACTTAACGGAACTTTTTCAGAAGGTTTTAAAATCATGCAATTACCCAAAGCAATAGCATTCGGAATCGTCCAGTTAGGAACCATACTTGGAAAATTAAATGGAACGATAGACGCCACAACTCCTAACGGTACATGTTCGATTTTGCATTCAACACCACGGCTTACCTCTAAAACTTCACCGCCAACAAGCTGCGGTATGGAGCAGGCAAACTCAGTCAATTCAATACTCTTTTCAATCTCCGCGATAGATTCGCCAATGGTTTTGCCATTTTCTTCCGAACATAATTCTGCTAACGACTGTAAATTTTTTTCCAACAAGCTTCTATACCTGTAAAAAACCTGTACTCGTTCTTTTATCGGCGTTTTGCTCCATGAAGCAAACGCTATTTTTGCTGCGGTAACTGCTGCATCAATATCCTGGTAAGATGATAAACCAACTTTTGAAAGAGAAGTGCCATCTACAGGTGAGATTATCTCCAAATATCTTTCAGATGATGGTTTTATAAATTTACCATCGATAAAATTCATAACGTTATTGTATTTCATATACTTACTAATTTTTTCAGGCATACTTTTGGTAAAACAAAAGTTTTGCCACCCAGATGCTTATGTATTGTAAATTTATTTCTTATGGAAAACAAAATATCTTAATCGAATTTTTATTTTGAACTATGCCAGGCCGGAATTTAATTCTTATTTTATTCTTCTTTGCCAAACTCCATTCCTATGAAGGTTGCAGTTCTAATAAAAACAGCCTTACCATACCTTGTAAAGAATATGATCTTGAAAATCCAAAAATTTTAAAACTGGGCGATGCACTTTCAGAAATTTCCGGTATTTGTTTTTACCCCAAAGATAGTAGTGTCTTCGCCATATCAGACGACAATGGAAATCTTTATAAAATTCATTTAAATAAAGATTTTCTTATATCTGAATGGAAGTTTGATAAATCGGGAATGGATTTCGAAGAAGTTTTTTTACAAGACAATACGTTTTATGTTTTACAAAGTAACGGCAATGTGGTTACGATCAATTTTTCAGAAAAGGGTGATACTATTTTTAACCGAAGAAGTATTTTTCCCGGCAGTGATAAAAATAAAAATGAATTTGAATCTATGTATTACGATGATCTTTATAACGGATTAATTGTTCTTTGTAAAGATTGTGAAAATGATAAAAAAAGTGCTGTATCTGCCTGGGATTTTGATCCTTCAAACGATCGTTATTCACCATCTCAATTTTCGCTTAATGTAAAAACGATAGCTGAAAAATTAGGCGCAGAAAAATTAAAATTAAAGACATCCGCCGCCGCAATTAACCCGTTAACCAAAGATGTTTGGATACTGGCATCTGCCAACCAGTTACTAATTGTTACTGACAGAAAAGGCAATACCAAAGAAGTTTACACCTTAAACCCTGTTATATTTAAGCAACCTGAAGGAATTACGTTTACGCCGTGGGGTGATCTGCTGATCTCCAACGAAGCGGTTGACAAATATGGAACCGCGGACTTGTTAATTTTTAACCCAAAAAGAAAAAGCTGATGCGAAAAGGTATCCAACTTTTTGTGTTGTTTATTTTTATCTGCGGCCTTGGTTATGCCCAATCAGATTCCATTGAGGCACGCATTATTCTTATTGGTGACGCGGGAGATCTTAATTATGGAAGAGAACCTGTTGTGGATGCCGCCCGCGACCTTATTCCACTTAATAGCAAAACTACCGTGATCTATTTGGGTGATAACATATACGATCACGGGCTTCCGGATGATGATGATCCGGGATATGCTGCCGCAAGAGCCGTAATAGATTCACAAATAAATATTATAAAAGGTACTGATGCAAAAATTGTGTTCATCCCAGGTAACCATGACTGGAACAACGAAGATCCAAATGGCCTTGAAATAGTAAACCGGCAAGACAGGTATATCAATTCAAAAGGAAAAAATATAAAATTTTTGCCGACAGATGGATGCCCCGGCCCTGTAGAATACACCATTAGTAAAGACGTAGAACTTGTGGTATTCGACAGCCAATGGTTTATAAGAAAACCAGGCGACCGGCCAGGCATTGAATCAGATTGCCCGTACAAAACACCTGAGCAATTTTATAATGAACTCGCGGATATCTTAAACAGGAATTCTAAAAAGCTAATTATACTTGCCGGGCATCACACATTAAAGAGTTACGGAATTCATGGCGGATATTTTCGTTTAAAACAAAATATATTCCCGTTAACAGATATGAAACCGAATCTGTGGATTCCATTACCCGTAATTGGTTCCCTATACCCCATAGTGAGAGGAATATTTGGGACTCCGGAAGATTTGCATTACCCGGCCTACGCCAACATGATAAACAAGATAGAAGATATTACAAAAGGTCATTCCAACGTGATTTTCGTAGCGGGACATGAACATACGCTGCAACTTATTAAAGACTCCAGCCACTATTATATCGTAAGTGGAGCGGGTTCAAAGAGCACCAGAGTTTCTCATAGCAAACAAACAGAGTACGTAGGCCAATCTTTCGGATTTGCGAACCTCGACATATCAAAGAATAAAAATGTGCATATCGATTTTTACACTGTAAACAACGATTCGGTTCATCATAGTTTTTCAAAAAATCTTTTTAATTTTTCATCAATCGAAAAAGAACCTGGCGATTCTTCCAATGTACCGCAATCTGAGCCGATAGTAAAGTTCCAGGATAGTGTGAAAGTTGCGGTTAATAAGCGATACGCAAAAATTTCATCCTTTCGCGAAATTATTGCAGGCAAAAATTACCGAAAAGAATGGAGCACGCCTGTTCATTTAAAAGTTTTTAGAATTCATCAGCAATACGGCGGGTTCAAAATATTAAGCTTTGGCGGAGGTAAACAAACGGAATCATTGCGGCTGGAGGATACAAGCCACCATGAATGGGTATTGAGAACGGTTGATAAAAATCCTACAGGATCCATACCCGAAATATTGAAGCCGTATGTAGCCACCAACATTATGAAAGACATGATTACCGCTGAACATCCATATGGAGCGCTTATGGTTCCTTTACTTGCGGACGCGGCAAATGTTGAACATGCAGATCCCGAATATTACTTCGTGCCAGACGATCCGGCCCTCGGATTTTACAGGCCAAAATTTGCAAAGAAAATTTGCCTGCTGGAATTTCATGACCCCAATTCTGATGAAACCGAAACAAAAAGTACCGCAAAAGTTATCGATAAATTGGTAGCGGACAGCAAAAATCATGTTGACCAGGAAAATGTATTACGGGCACGGCTACTCGATATGATGATCGGTGACTGGGACAGGCATTTTGATCAATGGCGCTTTGGAACCGCCGATACCGGTGTTGGCAAATTGTATTACCCCATTCCACGTGACAGGGACCAGGCCTTTTTTTACTCCGATGGACTTTTTATAAAATCATTAAGCATTGCAGCATTACCTTACCTGCAGGGTTTTAGAAAACACTATCCCAATATTAAATGGTTCAATTGGGAAGAAAGAAATTTTGACCGTTATTTCATGAACAATCTTGATGAGGCAGCATGGAAAAGAATTATGTCTAAATTCCAGGCTAATGAAACTAATGACGTAATTGCAGAAGCAGTAAAGGCTTTACCTCCCGAAATTTATAAAATTGATTCGGCTAAAATATCGGCTAAGCTGAGAAGCAGGCGTGATCTTATTTATAAAAACGGATTGAAATATTATCACTTCTTATCAAAAGAAGTAAACGTAGTTGGCAGCAATAAAAACGAATATTTTCGAGTCTTTAATTCAGGTGACGGCCTCGAAGTAAAAGTATATAAACGAAAGCAGGCAACAGATTCAGCAAGCGTTATGTTTGACCGCGTATTTAAACGCAGTTCAACAAAATACATTAACCTGTATGGCCTGAATGGAGATGACCTATTTGATATAGACTCATCGGCAAAGAGTAAAATAAGAATACGAATTATTGGCGGAAAGGGCCGCGACACTTTTGATATTAAAGGTAATGTTAGAAATATAGTGTATGATTATAAGCCCGACAGTAACTACCTTAAGAGCGGGCACAAAACAAAAAATTCAATATCAACCGACCGCGAAGCAAATTTATATGACATTACAGGTTTCAACTACAATAGCTATCGTTTGCCGCTAATAAATTTTGGATACGATGAAGAAGATGGACTCAATGCAGGAATGGGTTACTCATTAAAAACCTATGCTTTCAGAAAAGATCCTTATTCTACTTTCCAGTCGTTAACCACACTTTACAATGTTAACTCAGGCAAATACCAGGTAAATTATAATGGCGAGTTTAATCACGTTATTTCTAATTATGATCTCGTAGGAACAGGTTCTTTATTTAATACTGTTCTTACTAATTATTTCGGATCGGGAAATCAAACCACGATAGACAAGAGTAAAAATTATAATTTTTATAAAGCCAGGTATAATTATTTATCCGGGGATCTGCTTCTTAGAAAACGGTTCCATAATCTTGCCGAACTAAGTTTTGGACCTTCTTATTATCATTATTGGAATCATCAGTTGGACAATACCGGCAAAATCCTTTCACAGCCTTCACTTGCCGGCCTTGATTCATCGGATATTTATAATGGTAAAACTTACCTGGGCGGTAAAATTTCCATTATTATCCATAATATAAACAGCGATCTTTTGCCTACAAGAGGTGTATATTGGAATTCAGAATTCTCTTCCTTATTTGGTATCAATAAAAACAGCAGGCAAATTACAAAAGTTACAACCGATATGACTGTTTATGCAAGCTTTAAAGATCCAACAAGACTTGTTACGGTTTTACGCATCGGCTATGGCCACATTTTTAGCGAACACTATGAATATTTTCAAGCCCTTGGCCTGGGAGAAAATAATTATTTAAGAGGATTTAGAAAAAACAGGTTCTCCGGTAAATCGGTATTTTACCAATCCACTGAGTTCAGGTATAAACTTTTTGATTCTAAATCTTATATTGTGCCGGGCGCTGTTGGTTTAATTGCATTTAATGATTTGGGCAGGGTTTGGGTGCCCAGTGAAGTATCTCATAAGTGGCATGACTCTTTTGGTGGCGGATTGTACTATTCACCTTATAACTTTGCGATTGTTTCAGCCACGGTTGCATTTTCGGGAGAAGGCAATCTGTATAACGTTTCAATTGGAACAAAATTTAATATAACATTCTAATTTATGGATACCAATAAGCTTTATAAGAAAATTGAAGATTATGTAACCGGGCTTTTTGAGCAAATGCAAACTCCCGAACTGGCGTTTCACAACCTCGAGCACACGCAAAATGTCGTTAAACATACGCAGGAAATTGCAGGCCATTATAAAGTTTCAGAAAATGAAATGCTTATCCTTTACGCAGCAGCATGGTTTCATGATACAGGCCATCTATTTACAGAGCCCGCAAAGCACGAGGAAATGGGTTGCGAAATCATGAAGAAATTTATGAGGGAACATATTGACGATGAGAAAACAATTATAGCAATTGAAGCATGTATCATGGCCACTAAGTTTCCACGAAACCCCAAAAATTTATTAGAGAAAATAATTTGCGATGCAGATACTTATCATCTCGGAACCAAAGATTTTAAGAAGACAAATAAAAATGCTTTCGAAGAGTTCAGGCTTCGATCTGGTGGAACCGATCGTATTAAATTTAACGAGAGTACGATAAAGATGCTCGAAGAACATAAGTTTTATACTGATTACGCTAAAGAATTACTTGACAAAGGGAAAAAGAAAAATTTAAAAAAGCTAACGTTGAAAGCAATGGAGCTTGAAGAGGAGAAGCAGGCTAAACAAGAACCTGTAGTTGGCACCTTAGCGGGTTTGGAAAAAGATAAGAGCGGCCTGATGAGCAAGGGAATTCAAACCATGTTGCGCCTTACATCGGAGAATCATTTAAAACTAAGTGAATTGGCAGATCATAAAGCCAATATTCTTATATCGGTTAATTCAATTATTATTTCTGTAATATTAAGTGTGTTGCTTCGTAAGCTGCAGGAAGATGCATATTTAACCATACCTACCATAATTTTTTTAATAGTTGCCGTAACAACAATTGTTATATCTATTTTATCAACAAGACCGAATATTAGTGGCGGAGAATTTACTCCTGATGATATAAAACAGAAAAAAACCAATCTGTTGTTTTTTGGAAATTTCTATAAAGCCACCTACGAGCAATATAATGCAGCCATGCGGGAAATGATGCTTGATACGGACTACCTGTATGGTTCTCTTATAAAGGATATTTATTACCTCGGTGCTGTGCTTGGTCATAAATATAAACTCATTCGATTGGCGTATAATATTTTTATGGTCGGGATAATTGTGTCGGTTCTTGCATTTGCCATCGCTGCATATCTCAGCCAGGGTACTTCTTCAGGCACATTAATAAACGGAACCGGATCACCGCTCTAAACGTAGGGATGTATGATGTACAACAGGGATCTTAGCTGGCTTGGTTTTAACCTTAGAGTTTTACAGGAGGCCGCAGATCCGGAAGTTCCGCTTTATGAACGCCTGAAATTTTTGTCAATTTTTTCATCAAATCTTGATGAATTTTTTCGTGTACGCTATACCGAGATAATCGCGCTTTCCATTCTTGGTAAAAAAACAAGGAAAGAAATACAAGGCAATTATAATAACATTGCTGAAGAAGTTCAGGATGAAATTAACCGGCAGCTTCATTTTTTTGGATCCATTTTATCTGATCAAATTTTGCCGGCATTAAGGGAAAATAAAATCATCTTTTATTATAACGATACAATTCGCGAAGAGCATCTACCTGAAATAAGAGAAATTTTTCTTGCAGATATTCTTTCATTTATTCAGCCTATTTACCTGGATGAGAACAAAGGAAAAAAATTTATCCTTGAAAATAACAAACTCTATTTCGTGGTTACCTTGCAGGAAAATGCTGAAGGACGATTGAAACAGGCAATCGTAAATATTCCATCAGAAAAAACCAAAAGATTTTTTTCTCTTACACCGTTAGATGAATATAATTACGTAATTTTTTTAGATGATATTGTTCGCGAAAACCTTGTCTATCTTTTCCCGGGTTTACATATTATCAGCGTATATAGTATAAAATTAAACCGCGATGCAGAACTACATTTGGAAGATGATTACCGCGGCGACCTGCTCCAAAAAATAGAACAACAACTTCGGAAGAGAGATTTCGGCCCACCTTCCAGGTTCCTTTTTCAGCAGGGAATGCCGACGAATCTCCAACTTCTTTTTAGTTCACTTTTTAATATTACCAACGATGATATGTTCGTTGGTGGCAGGTATCACAATCTTAAGGATCTCACACGTTTCCCGGATTTTGGCAGGGAACTGGTATACACAAAAAGCAAGCCCCTTGTTTCATCGTATGTAATGAACAGTGGCGATATTTTCAATATCCTCTTGCAGGAAGACATTTTGCTGCATCTTCCATATCAATCTTATAACCCGGTACTTTCATTTTTTAACCAGGCGGCTGTCGATGTAAATGTTACAGATATTTATATAACGCTGTATCGTGTTGCGGAAGAATCCCACATTATTAATGCGCTCATCAGTGCCGCTAAAAATGGAAAAAACGTTATTGCTTTTATTGAGCTGAAAGCCAGGTTTGATGAAGCAAACAATATTAAATGGAGCCGCATTATGAAAGAGGCGGGCGTGAAAATAATTTATAGTTCCCCGCTTATTAAAGTGCATTCGAAAATTGCGTTGGTAAGAAAAAGAAATAATGGCCGGAAACAATCTTTTGCCGTTTTAAGTACGGGCAACTTCAATGAGATAACTGCACAGTATTATACAGATCACGTGTTGATGACAACCGATAAAGTCATCATAACAGAATTATTGCAGCTATTTAAATTTTTACAGGTGAAGCATCCACCAAAAAAAAATAAAAAAATTGAGTTTAAATCACTGCTGGTATCCCGCTTCAATATGAACGAAGAATTAAAAAAGCTTATTGGGAGAGAGATAGATAAAGCAAAAAAAGGCGAGGATGCTTTGATACGAATAAAAGTAAATAATCTTGAAGAGCCAGGCTTTATTAATGAATTGTATAAGGCAAGTAATGCAGGCGTAAAAATCAATTTAATCGTCAGGAGCATTTGTTGCCTGGTACCGGGAACGCCGGGCGAAAGTGAAAATATAAAAGTAATGCGTATTGTGGATCGTTATTTGGAGCATTCAAGAATATTGATTTTCGGAACAAAGGATAATGCAGAAGTTTTAATTGGGTCGGCGGATCTTATGACAAGGAATTTATATTACCGCATTGAAGCGGACGTTCGTATTAAGAATGAAAGGTGCAAAAAAGAATTGATAAAATATTTCACTAAACAATGGGACGATAATGATAAGTCGGTGATGTTGCTCCCGGGGTTTGAGCAACATAAAATAATTAATGCCGGTTCAGAAAAAATGAATGCGCAACAATCCATTTACAATTTTTTAGAGACGAGACAATGAGCGCCATCAAAAGATTTTTTCATTTATCCAACTTAAATAAGATTCGTTTACGAATTGTAATTTATATCGGCATGTTCTGGACGGCTATTGACTTTGTGATTGTTCTTCTACGTCAAAATGAACGGCTGCATAACAAAAGTTTATGGCTAAGAGAAATAGTTATGTTTTCAGTAAGCCTTGTTATGGGATATATTTTTGTGTACAAACTCAGAAAAGTTTTAACCCATTTTCCTTTGTGGTTGAATTTTTTAGCAAAGAGTTTCATATTGCTGAGTGCGGCATTCATACTTACTTTTATAATTCAATTTGCAGACACATTTTTTTTTCAACACTTAAGTGTCGGTGAAGCCTTACACCAAATACGAACTTACGTCCTCTACAAAAACTGGCTTCTTCTTAAAATAATCTATTGGATGATTGTTTTTTTTATTACTCAACTAATTCTTATTATCAATGAAAAATATTCGCCCGGAGTTTTCCTGGATATTATTGCAGGACGATATATAACTCCAAAAGTGGAAACCCGTATTGTAATGTTTATGGACCTCAAAGACTCTACTCCAATTGCTGAGAAACTTGGCCATGCTGTTAATTTTGAGTTTATACGGGATTTTATTTACCGTGTGTCGCAGGCCGTGATAGAATTTGATGGAACTATTTACCAATATGTCGGCGATGAAGTAGTCTGCTCCTGGAATTTTTCTCCCCGAAATACACGCAAGTGCCTCGATACAGTAATACAGGCCAGAAGAAATATTCAAAAGAAAAGCAATTACTTCAAAACTAAATATGACATAGTTCCTGATTTTCGGGTAGGCATTCACATAGGTGACGTGACGGTTGGAGAAATAGGCGTTATTAAAAAAGACCTTGCTATGAGCGGTGATACTATGAATACAACCGCACGTATTCGCAGTGCATGCAATGAGCTTAAGCATCACTTTATCGTTTCAAAAACTTTTGTGGAAAATATTGACCTAAAAAAATGGCAAACTGAAAGCCTCGGAATGGTCGAACTTAAAGGCAAAACAAGCAGTATTGAGCTGTTTTCTTTGAAAATATGACTACTTAGTATTCTGGCAGGAATGTTGGTTATAATGTAGTAGAATCTCCGTTTCAAAATTAAATTTCAGAAAACCTGTTTAGTATTGGTTTAAATTTTGATGATCTGATTGTAAATTCTCAGGGTAAAATTATTTATGGAATCAAAAGAGAAGGCTCCTCGTAAGAAGAAATCATTTATGGCTAAGGCAGGCAAGGTTGTGGCATGGATTATTGCTTCTTTAATTTTCCTGTTCATATTGGTATTAATCCTGATTCAAACTCCGCCGGTTCAAAATTTCGCCCGCAAAAAAATAGTGAGCTATCTCGAAAATAAATTGAAAACGAAAGTTGAGATAGGGAGGCTTTCTGTAAAATTTCCTACGGCAGTTTCGTTACAAAATGTTTTTTTCGAAGATCAATCAAAAGACACTTTGTTGTATGGCGGCGAGCTGGTCGTAGACTTAAGTATGCTGAAACTTTTAAGAAAAGATATTGAGATACAGGAAATTTCTTTGAACAATGTTGTTTTAAAAGTAAAGCGTCTTGCGCCTGATTCAGTCTTTAATTTTCAATATATCGCAGATGCTTTTTCCGGAAATTCTTCTTCAACGTCACAATCAAAAGATACTTCTTCATTAAAAATTAATATTGACCGTGTTCTTCTAAACAGTACACGCATTATTTATAAAGATGATTTCACGGGCAATGATATGGATTTAGCAATTGGACATTTCGATACAAAAATCTCAACATTTGACCCGTCGCATTTAGTGTTTGACATTCCATCCATAAAACTAAAAGGATTAAAAGGGCATTTTTACCAGTTACAACCACTGAAACAGCTAACCGCAAACGCTAGTGAACCGGCTACTGCACCGCAGCAAAATTATCTGCAGTTCTTAAATAAGGAAATGAACTTTTCTGATATAGATGTAGTTTATAAAAGCGTACCATCAAACATAAATTCATCGTTTGTTATCGGCGATCTCACCATACATCCAAAATCTTTTGATCTTAAAAACAGTATTTATACACTGAAGGATGCCACGTTGAACAATTCAGACATTGGAATCCGATTGTCGTCACAGCCAACAAATCCGTCAACAAAGGATACTGCCGGAAGTTCAGCTTCAACACCTCCTTTTAAAATTATTTCAAATCAACTAACTATTAACAGGAGCAGCCTGAAGTACGATGATAATTCAGTTGCTCATGTCACTAACGGGATGGACTATTCGCATTTAGGTTTTACGGATCTTTCATTAAAGGCCGACAATCTTGAATATAATATTGACACAACAATCGTGTCAGTAAAATCTGCCAGTCTTACGGAACAAAGTGGATTCATTCTAAATAATCTAACAACGGATTTTACAATGAATCCTTCTGGTGTTTCCATGCAAAATTTAGACATTGAAACACCCGGCTCTTCCATAAAAAAATCCGCTACAATATCTTACCCTTCGCTAGATGCAATGAAGAAAGATCCCGGGGTGCTTGGCCTCGACCTCGATTTACAAAATTCAAAAATGAGTATGAAAGACTTACTCACTTTTATACCTCAGCTAAGTCAACAAACTTCATCGCTATCTGCAGGCGCCACTTTATATGTTGATACAAGAATAACAGGTAAAGTAAACAATCTAAATTTTGAAAAACTAATTGTAAATGGATTGGGCTCCACAGATATTAATGCATCTGGTATCGTAAAAGGCCTCCCCGATCCTAAAAAATTATACGCAGATTTGATCATCAAATCATTTAGAACATCCGCCAACGATATTCGATCTTTATTGCCAAAAGGTACCTTGCCCGCCAATATCACTTTACCTGAAAACCTTGCTGCGTCAGGCAAAATAAAAGGCGGCATGAATGATTTAGCTGCTAATCTTTCAATAAATACAAGCCTCGGTTCAGCGAATATTAACGGAACTCTCGTTAATATAACAGATCAAAATAAAGCAAAATATAATCTGGCACTACATGCCGGCAACTTACAATTAGGAGTACTAATGCAAAACCCGCAACTCGGTCCCCTAACGGGTGATTTCAAAGTGAATGGTAGCGGCCTGAAACCTGAAATAGCAAACGCAACTTTTAGTGGTGTCGTCGAAAATATCACATTAAATAGTTATAACTATACTAACATAAAAGCTGATGGAAGCATTGCCGATAAAGTATACAAAATAAATGCCTCCTTTAGTGACCCCAATCTCGTTGCTGAAGTATCTGCAGGTGGGGAATTCGCGGGAAAATATCCAGGCGTAAAAGTGAAAGCAACTATCGATAGCATTAAAACATTCCCGCTTCACCTTTCGTCAAATCCTATGATTTATCATGGCCATATTAATGGAGATTTTTCAAATACGGACCCTGATAATCTCGAAGGCAATTTATTGGTGACGCATTCTATTCTCGTTAATGACGGTAAGAGAATCACTTTGGACTCACTACAGTTAATCGCAAGTAATAACAATGGTAATAATAACCTTGAATTAATTTCGGATTTCATCACCGCATCTATCAAAGGAAAATATACGCTCACCCAATTAGCCGATGTATTTCAACAGTCCATTGATCCATATTTTTCAAGTTCTCAAATGAAAAGCAGCGTAAAAATTGAGCCGTATAATTTTACCATCGATGCCGGAGTTTCCAATAATCCCGCGTTGAAAGCTTTTTTACCAACACTTACAGAATTAAGGCCAATCACTCTTCATGGAGTATTTACCAGCGATACCGGATGGAGCGTTTCTATGAAGTCTCCTTATATTATTTATAACGGAAGTATAATAGACGACGTCGATTTGAATGTCGCGACAAAAAATCAAGCTCTTGCTTTCGCCACCTCCTTTAAACAGTTTAAGAACGGCACAGCGCTAAGTATATACGCCACAACTCTTAGCGGAACTTTGCAGAATAATACGATCGACTTTAATCTAAGTATTAAAGATCAAAAGTCTGCTGATAAGTATATACTGGCTGGAACACTTGCCATGCCCTCTTCCAATAAGTATGTTTTTAACTTAAAACCCGGTAACCTCTTACTGAACTATGCCAATTGGACCGTAAACGCAGATAATTCCATTCAATATATAAACAATGGTATGTTCGCACATAATTTTATTTTAAGCCAGGAGAAGCAACAACTAAGTATAAACAGTACCGAAAAGGGCAATAACAGTCCACTGCAAATTAATTTTAAAGATTTCAATATAGCCACTTTAACGGGCTTTGTTGAGAGCGATTCGTTACTGGTAAATGGAATGCTAAATGGCAGCGCAATGGTAAAAAACATTCAATCGCAGCCGACATTTACAACCGATCTTACGGTAGAAAATTTAAGTATTTACCAGGATACAATTGGAAACCTGCGTGCAAAAATTGACAACAGTATTGCCAATACCTATCATGCCGCGATAACACTTAACGATCGGCAAAATAACGTGAGTATTAATGGCGATTATAATGTAAACCCCACTAATAGCAGTTACGATTTTTTGGTAAATATTAAGGCACTTCAAATGGAGTCTTTAGAAGGATTTACAAAAGGTGGTATTAAAAATGCCAGGGGATTTTTGCATGGCAAAATAGCGCTGAACGGAACCTTAAAAAATCCTAACGTAGATGGCAGAATTAATTTTGACAACACGGCATTTAATGTAAGCGCCGTTAATAATCTATTTAAGATTGACCAGGCCTCCATTGCAATAATTAATAACAAAGGAATTGAACTGAGCAATTTTGTAATTAGGGATACCGCTAATAATGCGCTCGCAATTGAAGGCGCCATCAACACTACAGATTTTTTTAATTACAATTTTGATCTTGCTATAAAAGCCCGGGACTTCCAGGCATTTAATTCCACAAACAAAGACAATAAATTGTTTTACGGCAAAATGGTTTTCTCCACTAATTTAACCATTAAAGGAACCCCAACTCATCCGGTTATTGATGGTGATTTAACCATAAACAATAAAACGGATTTTACGGTGGTTCTTCCCCAGCAAGATCCCGGTGTTGCAAAACGTGAAGGAATAGTTCGTTTTGTAGATTATAGTGCCACTGCAGAAGATTCGCTTTTAATGGTTCCTTACGATTCTTTAAATGTAACGCCATTGGCTGGTTATGATGTTTCTGTAAATATCAATATAACCAAAGAAGCAACGTTTAATATGATTGTTGACGCTGCCAATGGCGACTTTCTGAAACTGAAAGGCAGGGGGCAACTAACGGCCGGCATAGACGCAAGTGGCAAAATAACACTGGTTGGTTCTTATGAAATTGATGAAGGCTCCTATAACCTTTCATTCAATTTCTTAAAACGCAATTTTATCATTCAAAAAGGAAGCCGCATAGTTTGGACAGGAGAACCTACCACTGCACAGATAAGCGTTACTGCCATTTATATTGCTAACACTGCTCCGCTGGATTTAGTTCAGGCTGAAAGCACCAGCGCGGATCAAACGATGTATAAACAAAAACTGCCTTTTGAAGTTCATTTAAATTTGGCGGGAGAATTATTGAAGCCACAGATAACTTTCGATATAGTTCTTCCCTCAGATAAAAATTATAACGTTGACAATAGCATTGTGTCAACTGTTCAGAATAAATTAGCCCAGGTACGACAGGATCCGGGAGAAATGAATAAACAGGTTTTTGCGCTTTTATTATTGAATCGCTTTGTAGGACAGGATCCCTTTAGCAACAGCGCCGGAGGAGGTTTGAATGCCGGCACCTTTGCTATGCAAAGTGTAAGCCGCCTATTAACAGAGCAGCTAAATGCACTGACCCAAAATTTAATTGAGGGCGTTGATATAAATTTTGACGTAGCTACAACACAGGACTATACAACAGGCAGCCAACAAAACAGGACTGACCTGAACGTTGGTATTTCCAAACGCCTGCTCAGCGATCGTTTAACCGTAACCGTTGGTAGTGATTTTGAACTCCAGGGACCACAACCTGTCAACAACCGGCAACAGAATTTCGCCGGTAATATTTCTATCAATTACAAACTAAGTAAAGACGGAAAATACATGCTGCGTGCATATCGCAAGAATGACTATACTGATATTATTGAAGGATATGTAATTGAAACGGGGATCGGGTTTATTATTTCAGTGGACTTCAATAAATTCAATGAACTTTTTACGACAAAGGAACAACGCAGAAAGAAAAGAGAAATAAGACGGGAAAATAAGGCAGAAAATAAACAGGAAGCCCGGACAAAAGAAGAGCAACAAACGATGACGCTTCCTTCAAAAGCAAATTAGATGATGAATAAGCGACAAAGAAAGATTTTGATATTATTTGCAGTATTATTTTTAAGCGCATGTAATGTGACCAAATTTGTTCCCAAAGGAGATGCATTATATACCGGAGCTACGGTTAAGGTAAAAGACAGCACACTTTCTAAAAAAGAAAAAAATAAAGTCATTGATCTTACGGAGCATCTTCCCCGGCCGGCTCCTAACAGTAAATTCCTGGGCATTCCATTTAAACTAATGTTTTATAACCTGGCAGGAGATCCTAAAAAAACAAAAGGATTTCTCAGGAAATTCTTTAGAAAGATTGGCCAACCGCCGGTTTTATTGAGTAGCGTTGACATCGATTATAATTCAAAGGTGTTGCAAAACTATTTAGAAAATATCGGCTATTTCCATGCGGAAGCCAGTGGCGATACCGTCATTAAAAGAAAAAGGGGCCATGCTACCTACACGCTTATCCCCGGCCCTGTTTATACAATCCAGGATGTAAAATTTCAAACAGATAGTTCATCGCTGGGGAGCGCTATTAAGGATACTAGAGCAAAGTCAATCTTAATCCCCGGCGATCCGTTTAACCTCGACATAATCAAAAACGAACGGGACCGGATAGACGCAGTTTTAAAAGAGGAAGGTTATTATTATTTCAGCCCGGAATTTTTAATTGTGAATGCCGACAGCAGTATTGGCAATCATAAAGTGAATATGTATTTACAGGTAAAGGAAAAAACGCCCGCTCTTGCGAAAAAGCCTTATATAATTGATGATGTGTACATCTATCCAAATTATCGCTTAAACGGGAAAAGAACTGATACCAGCCATTTAAATGAATCTTTATATGAAGGCTATTATATTGTAGATCCGGCAAAAAAATTTAAACCAAAATTATTCCCTCGTATCATGATGTTCGATTCCGGAGATGTATATAACCGAACAGCGCACAATCTTACTTTAAGCAGGCTCATCAATCTTGATGTTTTTAAATTTGTAAAAAACAGGTTTGAGGATTCGCCGAACAGTGATGGAGATACCGGCAGACTAAATACTTATTACTACCTAACACCATTACCTAAAAAATCATTAAGAGCTGAAATTTCAGGGAATACCAAATCTAACAACTACGTTGGCTCGTTAGTAACAGTTACTTTCAAAAACAGGAATATTTTCCGCGGAGCCGAACATCTCAATGTACATGCAGATGTGGGAAGCGAAGTGCAATACAGCGGATATCAAAGTGGATATAATACTTATCAATTTGGTGGAGGAGTAACTTTTGCAATACCAAAATTTGTTGTTCCTTTTTTTCAATTCAATACAACAAATGCCTATGTACCCAATAGTAAAATTGACCTGAGCTATGACCTGCTAAACCGATCAAAACTGTACACGCTGAGTTCATTTAATGCCCTGTTAGGTTACTCATGGAAACCAAATATTAAAGTGCAGCAGGAACTGGATCCTTTTGCCATCAATTATGTGCGTGCTTTAAATATCACTCAAAAATATCGCGACAGCATTTTACAAAATCCAATTTTAAAACATGCGGTAGACACGCAATTCATAGTAGGTTCCAATTATTCGTATACATATGATCCGTTAGTAAATAACCCATATGGAAGCGGATTTTACTTTAGCGGTTTGGCCGATCTTTCTGGTAATCTTGCGGGTGCTCTTATAAAACCTGACGCAACAGATGGCAAAAAAAGAATTTTCGGAGCCCCTATCTCTCAATATATAAAAACCCAGTTAGAAGGACGATACTATTATGCGTTTAGCACGAAAACGAGATTAGCAAATCGCATTATTTTTGGTTTCGGTTATCCATACGGAAATTCAACGCAATTGCCTTTTATAAAACAATTTTTTATAGGAGGAAATAATAGTATAAGAGCTTTTCGAAGTCGCTCAATAGGGCCTGGTACTTACAGAGCCCCAGATGCTGACAGTGTTTCATTTTATCCCGATGAATCGGGTGATATAAAACTCGAAATGAACTCAGAGCTTCGTCTTAAAATTAATAACATTTTGGAAGGCGCATTTTTTGTTGATGCAGGAAACATCTGGTTGTATAATAAAGATACAAGCACACTTCATCCAAGGCCTGGTGTACAATTCACTAAAGATTTTTTAAATCAGTTAGCAGTTGGTGCCGGCATAGGCTTAAGATTTAACCTAACGATCTTGCTACTAAGATTAGACCTGGCAACTCCTTTAAGAAAGCCGTGGCTGTCTCCCGGACAAAGATGGGTTATAAATCAAATTGATTTTGCAAACAGGCAATGGCGAAGGCAAAATCTTGTTTTAAATTTAGCAATAGGCTATCCATTTTAAAAAAGAAATATTCATATATTTATTAGCATGAAATCCGCATTGCAAATTTTCTTCGCTATTACACTTACAGCCATCTTTAGTTGCAATTCAGGAAATAATGAAAAAAGTGAACCTACAGAAGTTGTAACAACGGATACAGTTTATGATTATTCTGATTCATTCGATACGGATTCTCTTCTTCACGTAAAAAATGAAACATTATTATGGCATGCTGATGATAGCAACGGTTTAAGAATTCGAAAACCAATTGAGCCGGGAATTGATACCATGTCAGTACAAACCATTGTTCAATTAATAAATAATAATTATGACTCAATCGATATTGAATATCTAAAAATATCGCACGACACTATTTATGTTCACATACCAAACAGCGAAATGCTCACGGAAAGAATCGGCAGCACCGGCGCTGAAATGTTCATGGCCTCGGCCACTTACTCCTTAACCGAATTAAAAGGCATCCACTATGTAAATTTTGATTTTATTGAAGGCGCACATGCAGCACCCGGTGTTTATGACAGAAGTTATTTTAATAATATAGAGTAAAGACTCCATAATCCTAATCGTTTTAAGCCTCATTCAAATTTCCAAACACCACAATCGGTTTTATTATTCCTCATAAAA
Organism: uncultured Chitinophagaceae bacterium; assembly: GCA_963792025.1. Taxonomy (GTDB): domain Bacteria; phylum Bacteroidota; class Bacteroidia; order Chitinophagales; family Chitinophagaceae; genus Ginsengibacter. The sequence continues at coordinate 674,789 of CAWBUS010000005.1, forward strand.
AACTATGTTGTTATCTTTTAAAAATTTCTTAATAATATCTACATGCACGCAATGACCGACATGAAGGAAAGGTTGATTGGAAACTTTTATAGTTCGTCCATTTATTTTGTGTTCAAAATTTTTCATATCAAATCCCAAATGCAGGTGATTGGTGCTCGATTGCATCCCGCAGACGATACCATGCTGATCAAACAAAGGTCCACCGCTTTGTCCTCTTAAACCGGGAGTACTTAATTCAATTCCTGAAATTACATTGTCATGCATGATATGTCTTGTCAACATTCCTTCAATAGGAAATCTCGGCGTTTCAGCTTTGCCGGTAGTTGTCCATTCAATATCATCGGCTATAGTATTATATTGAAAGTTGGTAAACTCCGGAAAAGGGAATCCAAGCCTGCAAAGGAATTTGCCTTGTTTCAATGTGGAAAAATCTTTTACAAATTTTGCACAAGATTGATATAAGGGATTTTTGAAGTTCTCAAAAATTAAAATAGATACGTCGTATTTCGGGTGATTAATCCATCGGTAATTAATGGTTGGTTCGCTTGTAACGCCTACAAAAACTTCTTTCAGTTGAATGATAGTATCTTCCTTGTAATTATACTCTTCTTCCAACGCCTTTATTCTTTGGTTATACTTATTATTCTTTCCAACCTGGCTTTTTGCCTGTAGAAATTTTTGATACTTATCATTAATTGCCTGCCTGTTTCCAATTAAATCAACAATATGTTTACAGGTAATAGCACATCCATGTTCATTTACAAAAAACAAAGTAGCAGCACCGGGGTTAACAAAAGTTTCGCCATAATTTCTTGCAATTGTATGAATAGGCCTGGTGAATTGTGCGACTTCTTCTATGGCGCTTACGAACATGTTAAGTAATAATTTTAATGAATTGTATGAAGTCAATTAATATCAAAGTAAACCTATTATGCAATCGTTTCAAAATACCATGCTGAAGAGCCCCTAACAAAAAAGCCTGTCAGCATTCAGCTAACAGGCTTTTGTATTTTTTTATCAGAAATTTTATTTCGCTTTCGCCAATTTAGCAGCGTCCACTTTCTTTTGTTTCTCTGTTGCATGATCAGCTTCACCTAATGGCCTGTCTTTTGCAAAATCAACCAATATAGGAGCTGCAACAAAAATGGATGAATAAGTACCGGTAATAACACCGATCAACATTGCAAATGCAAATCCTCTTGTAACTTCTCCGCCAAAAATAAACAGGATAAGCAAGGTAAGAAATACAGTTGCTGATGTCATAATAGTACGGCTTAATGTATCATTAACAGCACGATTAATAATAGTGGGTTTATCAGCGCCCTTCATATGGCGGCTGTATTCCCTGATTCGGTCAAATACAATAACCGTATCATTCATCGAGAAACCTATGACCGTTAGTATCGCCGCAATAAAGTGCTGGTCAATTTCTAACGGGAAAGGAACAATATTTTTGAAAAATGAAAATACAGCAAGCGCCACAAATACGTCATGCAACAATGCAATGATTGTTCCCATTGAATATCTCCAATCGCGGAAACGAATAAAGATGTACAATATGATTGCAATCAATGCAAATAAGGTTGCCTTAATAGCCCCATTTCTTAATTCTTTCGAAATTACTGGCTGCACCACTTGCGAGCCTTGTATATTATTCTTTACAAATTGCTGGTAAGTAAGACCCGGAGATAATTTTGATTTTAAACCCAGGAATAATCGGCTAAGAACGGCACTGTCTGCATTTTCTTCGCCGATTTTATAAGAAGTGGTGATACTTAAATGCCTGTTATCTCCAACCGTTTTTATTTCCGGGTAGTCACCTTCAAATGCATCACGAAGGCTATTAGTTACATCACTATTCTTAACATCATGAGGAAATTCAACCGTATAACTTCTGCCTCCTTTAAATTCAACACCTTGTTTAAATCCATTAAAGAAAGAGCCAACGCCAAGAATTAAAACAACTACCGAAAGCATGTATGCATACTTCCTGTATTCAATAAATTTAAAGCTTGCGTGCTTAAAAATCTTTTTGGAAATACCTGTAAAATATTGAAAATGCCTCTTCTTATTCATCCACACATCTGTCACTAATCTTGATAATAATATACCGCAGAAAAGTGATAGAGAAATACCAAGCATCTGTGTGGTGGCAAATCCTTTTACTGGTCCGAGGCCAAAATAGAATAGAATCGCTGCTGTTAAAAAGGTAGTAACGTGAGCATCAATTACAGGAGCAAGCGATCGCCTGTAGCCATCATTAACCGCCTGCTGATAATTTTTACCACGGGTAAGTTCTTCTTTTATTCTTTCAAAAATAATTACGTTAGTATCAACCGCCATACCAATAGTAAGAACAAGCCCTGCAATACCTGCCGCAGTAAGCGAAGCGCCCAAAGCACTTAGTACGCCGATGGTAAATAATAAGTTTAATATTAAGGCAATGTTAGCTACCCATCCTGCCGTATTGTAATAGACCAACATCAAAATAAAAATCACTAAAAAGGAAATGGCAAATGCTTTGGCGCCACCTTGCACCGCTTCTTTTCCAAGCGTAGGGCCTACAATTTGTTCCGAAACGATTTTTGCAGGCGCATCTATTTTACCAATTTTTAAAATGTTAGCAAGATCCTGCGCTTCCTGCACGCTAAAATTTCCGCTGATTTCTGAGTTGCCGCCCTCAATAGGACCGATTACATTTGGTGCACTGTATACTACATCATCCAATACAATGGCGATAGGCTTGTTCACATTGTCGGTCGTCATCTTTGCCCAGGTGCGTGTACCCGTTGGCGTCATCTGCATTTTAATTGCAGGTCGTCCATGTTCATCATAATCAGCAGATGCATCTTCAACACCTTCGCCTTCAAGTTTTGCTTTATCAGAGCCGGGTATAGTTTTTATCGCGTAAAGCTCAAAATATCTCCGACCCGTTTTTTCATCTTTTTCTTCAAGGCCGTATAAAAATTTCACGTTAGCAGGGAAATTATTCTTTACAACATCGAGGTTAAGATATTCATTAACTTTTGCTGTATCTTTTTCTTCAATGGTTGCAATTTGGGCAGAATACTGCGGCTTTCCGGTTTTATCCTGTTGTGGCCCTATAAAATGAATAACATCTGCCAGCGGATGATCGTTAGCATTTAGTTTTGAAGTGTCGGCTTTGTTTGCAGTAGTATCATTGGCGTTTTTAGTAGTATCCGTTTTTGTACCATTTAAATATTGCGTCAATGCTTTATCAGCATTTTCAATACTATTTTTTAGCTCATCAATATTATACACTTCCCAAAACTGTAAATGCGCCGAAGCCTGTAGCAATTTTCTAACCCTGGTGGCGTCCTGTACACCTGGAAGTTCAACGGTGATAATTCCTTTGTTTTCCTCAAGGTTGGTAGAGGTTTGAGCAACACCAAACTGGTCAACACGATTTGATAAAATTTTATAAGTTTGATTAATAGCATTTTTTGAAATAGTCTCCAACTGATCCAGTACCTGCTGATCGTTATCACCTATCTTAATCGTTTTGCCCACTCCTGCAAATAAAGATGAAAGATTAGTAGAAGGATTCTGTTGTTTGAAAACCTGTCCGAATAATGAGATATAATCAAGATCGCTTTTAGCTTTTTGCGCATTAGCTCCATTTAAAGCATTTAAAAGCTGCGGGTCTTTAGGGTTATTGCTTAATGATTTAATAACCCCTTCCAAATCTACATTTAGCGTAACGTTCATTCCCCCCTGGAGATCAAGGCCAAGGTTTAACTCATTCTCTTTGCATTTCAAATAGGAGGTACCAAATACAGGATAAATTTTAGCGTCTTTTGCGCTGTCAAGCATTCGCGTTAATTGGTGGGTAACCAGGTCGTCTCTTTCATCGGCACTAATACCGGGATGGGTCATTTTTACAATTTTCTCAGCTTTCTGCTTAACCTTTGCCTCGTAACTATTAACAACCCAGGTAAAAGAAAGCTGGTAAATAGAGATGAGAATAAGCGTAATGGCAAAAAACCACACCAATCCTTTCAGTTTCATATCTTAATTTTTAGAAGTTTGCAAAGATAGGGTTTTGAAGTTAAAACACGCCATGATTTTACATGAACTGGCGGCTATTTTAAAATAGCGGCGCGCTATTTTAGAATATGAATTTATTTACTTTTGAAAGAATGCATTTAACATGAAAATAACGAGTCGACTGTTAGCTGTAATAATGCCGATTTTGCTCTGTGCCTGCGGTTCATCAAAAAAAATTCAGAGTTCAGTTCAGGCAAAAGTGGTTGATTCTGTTTCGACTAAAATAAATGACACAACTGTGAATAAAATGATTTCACCAAAAGACAAGTCAAAAACCGATTCATTTTTGGTGAATCTTTTACAGGCATATCCTCAATTATTTGATAATGCTTTAGCTAATAAGAAAGCATGGAATGTGCAAATAATTTATACTGAAATTAACCGGGATAAGGATAACATACCTTCCTTTAAAGACTATTATTTCAATGTTGACTCTTCAAAATATTTTTATCCGGCTTCCACTGTTAAACTTCCTGTTGCATTTCTTGCTTTGCAAAGGTTAAATGAACTAAACAACACAGGAATTACAAGAAACACCACAATGGTTACTGAAGCGGCATATAGTGGGCAAACCGCTACGTTCAATGATCCGCAAACTGCTGATGGAAGGCCAACGATTGAAAGCTATATAAAAAGAATTTTCCTGGTTAGTGATAATGAAGCGTTCAATCGTCTGTATGAATTTTTAGGCCAACATTATATTAATGAGCAACTTCATAATAAGGGTTATGAAGACGCACAAATTCTCCATCGGCTTGATATCGTTTTATCAGAAGATGAAAACAGGCATACCAACCCCGTAAAATTTTTGGATAGCAATGGTAATATATTATACAGCCAGCCTCTAACTTATAACACTGATGTTTATGAGGAAAGGAACGACTTCTTAGGGAAGGCTTACTACAGCAATAGTCAACTTAATCCCGGGCCTATGAACTTTTCAAAGAAGAACAGGTTAAGCCTCGAAGATCTCCATCAAATATTAAGAAGTGTTATTTTTCCATGCTGTGTACCTGCAAAGCAACAGTTTAATATCGCAAAGAACGATTACGACTTTGTACATCAATATATGTCGCAATATCCTTCGGAAACAATTCATCCGTCTTACGATACCGTTCCTGATGCTTATGTAAAATTTTTACTATATGGTTCGCGACAAGACCCATTGCCGAAGACTTTGAGAATTTTCAACAAAGTGGGTGATGCGTACGGGCAACTCGTTGACGTGGCCTACATCGCAGACTTTGAACGGAATATAGAATTCTTTTTATCGGCAGCTGTCAATTGCAATACGAATGGTATTTTGAATGATGATAAATATGAATATGATAGCATCGGATTTCCATTTATGAAAAATCTTGGACAGATAATTTATAACTATGAACTAAAAAGAAAAAGAATTTATCAGCCTGACCTTTCTTCCTTCAAAATAATTTATGATAAATAATGATTTGCTTTGCAAAACAGCAATCTCTTATTTTTGCAAAAAATTTTTTAAAAAATAAATCATGCAACTTTCTTCGAACCTGTTAAGATTTAATGAACCTGAAACATTGAAAATGGCCAAGCTCGGCCGGGAATTAAGAGCACAGGGAATTGACGTGGTGGACCTGAGCGTGGGTGAGCCCGATTTTAATACGCCTGAACATATAAAGGAAGCCGCCAAAAAAGCTATCGATGAAAACTGGAGCCATTATACTCCTGTTCCGGGATATCTCGAACTTCGGGAAGCTATCTGCAGAAAACTCCTTCGTGATAACAACCTTACTTATACACCGCAACAAATTGTGGTAAGTACCGGCGCCAAGCAAAGTATTGCCAATGTAATGTTGAGTATTCTTGATGATGAAGATGAAATTATTATACCTACACCTTACTGGGTTTCTTATTCGGAGATCGCAAGATTTGGACGCGGAAAAGTTGTTTTTATACATACTTCCATGGATACTGGCTTTAAACTTACGCCCGAACAGTTGGAAGCCTCAATAACTCCTAAAACAAAATTATTTATTTTCTCGTCACCATGTAATCCTACCGGTGCCGTATATACGAAAAATGAATTGGAAGCACTTGCCGGAGTTTTTAGACAATACCCGTCAATCTTCATTATAAGTGATGAGATATATGAATACATTGATTATGCTTATGATGGCGGTGGAGGACACCAGAGCATCGCACAGTTTAATGATTTGAAAAACCGCATCATAATCGTAAATGGACTTAGCAAAGGTTTTGCAATGACGGGGTGGAGATTGGGATATATTGCCGCTCCTGCTGAAATAGCAAAGGCTTGTGAAAAAATACAGGGACAATTTACAAGTGGCACTAATTCTATTGCTCAGCGGGCTGCCATCACCGCTTTAGATTCTCCCTTGTCGTCAACGTACGAAATGGTAAAGGAATTTAAATTACGCAAACAACGTGTAATGGAGCTATTAAAAGATATTCCCGGAATAAAATATGCTGAACCCGATGGTGCTTTTTATATTTTCCCTGAAGTGAAAAGTTATTATGGTAAGAAGGCTGGAAATGAGGAAATCAATAATGCCAGCGACCTTTGTATGTATCTTTTAAACACTGCACATGTATCTACCGTTAGTGGCGATGCTTTTGGTGAACCTTCCTGCATAAGAATTTCTTTTGCCAATAACATGAAGAATATCGAAGAAGGATTAAAAAGAATTAAGAAGGGACTTGAGCAAATAGCTTAATAGTCTTGTTTGATAAATTTTCTAACCCGTGTTTGAAAGCGACACGGGTTATTTTTTTCCTGCCAGTTTTAGGAAAATTTCGTGCAAACCCAGTACCTGCGATATAAGCATCTGATGTTCGTCATTTACTATTACGTAGTCGCATAAACGCATTTTTTCTTCTTCGTCCATCTGCCTGTCGACCCTGGCTTGCACCTGCGCAGCGGAAATATTATCACGAACCATAGCTCTTTTTATTCTTAGTTCGGCGGGAGATTTTACGCCGATAACGTAATCAAGACCCTTATTGGAGCCGCTTTCAAAAATTAACGCCGCTTCTTTAATTACATAAGGGGTTGTTTGGATCTGCATCCATGTTTCCGAATCTTTAATAGTAGCAGGATGTACCATCGAATTCAAAAGCTTTGTTTTTTCAGGATCACTAAACACAATATCGGATAAGTATTTACGATTGAGCAAATCATTTACATAACTTTCTTCCCCAAAGGCGTTTTTAATATTGTTCTTTAATTCATCATTTTCACTCATTAATCTTTTTGACGCTGCATCAGCATAATACACAGGAATACCAATTACTTCAAAAATTTGAGCAACGGTACTTTTGCCGCTGCCGATTCCACCGGTTAATCCAATTTTTATCATTTTATATATTATAAAAATAACATTTTATTCGAGTTTCTAAATTGACATATAAGACTCATTATTTGTTATCTTTATTAATCAAAAGAAAATTTCATGTTTAAAACACTCGCCTCAGTACTATTAGCAGCCATTATTTCTCCTGCATTTTCTCAGAACGGCGCTTCAATAACGAGACCTTCAGGAGCAACAAACGGGATCTTGTCTGAACAGTTGAATCCCTCAGGCATGGCAAATATTTTGGCTGATCCTTTCAAAGGCCAAAATTTTAAGATAAGTGATAATACAGCCGATGTTGAGGGAAATCCATTCCTGTTTGAAGACTGGAAAAAGGGAGAAGTAACATTAAAAAACGGGGAGAAATATCCTATACAAAAAATTAACCTTGATGCGTCACGCGACCAGTTTGTTTATGTCGTAAATGATTCTCTTTATGAATTTTCGGATAATATAAGAATTGTAAAAATTTATGGTGAAGATCATAGTGCTGATCCATCTTCAGATATGGTTTTTAGAACCGATATAAATCCGGATGCCGCAAATTTTGTCCAGGTTCTTACCAAGGGGAAAGTAACCATCTTTTGCGAATACACTAAAAAACCTGAAGGTGAGAATTATTCCAATGGAATTGTCAAAAACACAAGAAAATACGTACTACGTCCCAATTATTTTTCTATAGTCGATGGCCATTCAGTGCCCATTAAATTTGGCTCATCCGCTCTCGCGGATTTAACTTCTGATAAAAAAGATGAAGTCGTTGCTTTCGTAAAAACGAACCATCTTAAGGTAAAAAATGAACTTGATTTTTTGAAAGCAGTTGGCTACTATAATGAAATAAATTCTGCTAATTAAGATTATTCCCCTTTTATTCTGGACATAAATTACCTACCACAAATATTTTTGCAATAACGCACACAATTCCTCATTTTATAATTAAAAAAAAATCTATGCTTAAATTAATCCTTACCATTTTTTCGTTCAGCGTGGCCCCGCTTGCATTTTGTCAAACTAACTTATCTCCTAACGTTTTACAAGCTCCTTTTCAGGGCCAGCAATTTACGGCAAAAGCAGATAACGATGTTGAAGGCAATCCTTTGGTATTTGATAATTGGAAAAAAGGAGAAGTCACTTTAAAAGACGGTGAAAAATATCCTATTGAAAAAATAAACCTGGATGCGCAAAGGCATATATTTCTTTATGCTGTAGCTGATTCCATTTTTCAATTTGATGATAATGTTCGGGAGGTAAGAATTTATGATAATGGTAATTCCGACAATCCGAATTCCGTAATGATTTTTAGAAATAATATTGATCCGCAATCTGACAATTTTGTAGAGCTTCTTGACACGGGCAAAATAACCATATTCCAGGAGTACGAAAAAAAGCCGGAGGGAGAAAATTACTCAAATGGTATTGTAAACAACACAAGAAAATATACTTTACATACCACCCAGTATGCTGTGATAAACAAAGTCGCTACTCCAATAAAATTTAATTCTTCAACTCTCGAAGATTTAACTTCTGATAAGAAAAGACAGGTAGAAGCTTTTGTGAAAGAGAATAAATTAAAAGTTAAAAAAGAGTCTGACTTTTTAAAGGCAATAGATTACTATAACAGTATGGGTAGTTAGCGCCTAAGGCATGTGCGATATTTGATATACGAGGTTAGATGTACGAGGTTGGTTCTGCATTTAACCTCGTACATCGTACGTCGAACATTATTTTATAGGAGCCACAGGCTTGTTGATATTAGCCGTCCACTCCATACTTATAGAACTTTTTTCAATTTTGATATAACTGCCGGGGTTAATTTCCAACATCATTGTTCCATCATCATTTATCTTGTTTACGGTACCATGGATACCAGCAATCGTAACAATTTTATCGCCCTTTTGCAAATTAGAAAGAAACTGCTTTTGTTGTTTTGCTTTCTTTGCCTGGGGCCTTATCATAAACATCCAGAATACCAGGATCATAAGGCCTAAGAATACAAACTGGAAACCACCAGCACCACCTGAACCACCTTGTCCTAACATTAAAAAAACCGTTGCTACATTCATATTAATTGTTTTGTTTGTGTGTTTTTATTTTTATTTAGAAATTATTTATCCGCAGAAACAACCTGCCCCGTTAATTCCAATTCAGGGAACTTCGGATATGCATTTGAACTAACAGTAATTGTTTTATGTACTTCGCCTACCCGTCCTTTGCTATTAAATACAACCTTCAAAAACCCGGTTTCTCCAGGCTTAATAGGCTCTTCGGGTTTTTCGGGAACCGTGCAGCCGCAGCTTGCAATTGCAGATGAAATTATCAAAGGATTTTTTCCGGTATTGCGAAAACGATAACTATACTCCACTTTATCACCGTCAGTAACACTTCCGAAATTGTAAGCAGAATCGATGAGTTGAACAGTCGTCGAATCGGCATATACAGCGCCATTATTAGCCATCATGGCATCAGCTTTATTTTTTGTATTCCGAATGTTACAGGAAAAAAAGATACAAGCAAAACAAAGACATGAAATCAATCTGCTCATTTATTTTTATTTTTTGCAAAGGTATTATAAAGTACTGTTTTTAAAATTCTTCTTGTGTATTTTATTCTGTACAATAAGTTCCTTGTGAATGTTATCCAGTATTCCGTTTACAAAATGCCCGCTTTGTTCTGTACTGTATTCTTTAGCCAGGTCAATGTATTCGTTAATAGTCACTTTCGGAGGAATCGTTTCAAAATATAAAAATTCACATACGCCCATTTGCATCAGAATCATATCAAGCGCTGCAATTCTTTCTGCATCCCAGTTTTTTAATTTCGGCTTAATCAATTCCAAACAGAAATCTTTCTTATCAATTACACATTCCATTAACTCAACTGCAAAATCCATCTTTTCTTTGCTTACCATTTCTCCAAAATCAAATGTCGAAGGTTTTTGCAACAATCCATTCATAAGCACGATCATCATGTCCGCATCGTCATCCCAATGAATAAATTTTTCTTCCACATCACTTATAAAGTTTTCTTCGGGAAGCATAAGCGTACCCAAAATAAATTCGAGTATTTTTTTCTCAGATTTTTTCTCCCTGGATGTAAGTTCTATATACTCTTTATATTCAGGGGAAGAAATTAGTGTTTGATATAACTTTCTCACCAATTCCTCATCTATTAAATATTCTATTTTGAATTGCTCAAGTGATTTTTGAAATGAACTATTATCAAGAATGGCCCAAACTATTTCGTTGCCTGAAATTCTCGTATTTATATTCAGATCCTTTAAAGAGGGTAAATGTTTTTGGGCTTTTTGAACGGCATCCTTTTCTGCAAACCGTGCCACTTCAATTATAAAATATACCAGGTAAGTAAATAAATGCCGCGCCTGGTCGATGTTTTGTCTTAATATCTGCAGCGGTTCGCCTGGGCGGGTTTCATTATTCATCGATTCAATGCTATATAGAGCCTGCATGACTTTTACCCTAATAATTCTTCTGCTTAGCATTTCTTAAAGAACTTTTTTTAGGCGGCAAAGATATAGTAATGCGGCTATATGCCAAATGAATCTTGTAAAGGGGATATCAAGTCATCTGCCAGTTTAAAAATAATCCAAATCCAATATGAAATGAATGAGTTTCATTTTAAAGCACGACAACCTTTTTCCTCACTTTATTATCTCCGTTCATATTGCTTAGTTGTACAATATATAGTCCCCCGGAAGCTGGCAGATCAACAGTGGCGCTTTGCAGATTGATTGTTTGCCGCTTAATTTTTTTCCCGGTGTTATCATACAAGGTCAATTCTACGGGTTGCGTAAATTCATTCAAATAAATTTGCACCTGTGTCCTGGCAGGATTAGGAAAAATAATGAAGCCATTCTTAATTTCGTCTGCACTTACGAATACAATTTTTGAATAAGTAAATGATCCGTCAGCATGTACAATTTGCAAGCGATAAAATATTTTTGTATAATTCAATGCGGAAGAATCTGTAAATGCATAGTCGATTGTTCTATTCGAAAAACCATCAATTGATTTGCTTGCAACAAAACCTATATCGGAATAATCTGTTTCATTATTCTTTCTTCTTTGAATAGTATAGCCTGCAATATTCAACTCTGAAGCGGTTTGCCAATTTAATGTTACTAAACCTCCGGATATTTTTTGTGCTTTAAACGATGTAAGGTTAAGGGAAGAGCCTAGCAGGAAAGCGTCCGAAGTATCCTTAAAACCAAGTGTATTGGTTACCTCCAAGGTATAGCTCCCAATATCTGATGTTGTATAATCCGGCGATATTGCTCCTGGAATAACGACACTATCTTTCAACCATTGATAAGTTAAATTTTTCCCTTGTAACCCTTCTAATAAAAACGAGTTATTTCCAAGACTTGACGGAGTAAAGTATGCTTTTGGTCTTTTAAGGTAACTGGTGTCCTGAAGTTTATAAACTGTACCGTTGCCATAAAAAATAATATACTGGTCGCCATATTTATCCTGACCAATTGAAACGGGATTACCTGTTGCTTTGGCTGCTGTAATGAAGTGATTCACATCGCCAGAGACAACACCATTTTTCAAATAGAATCCATCTACAAATTTCAGAACCTCATCAGTAAATATATATTGCCCCCATAAAGATTTTGATTGTGCGGTCCGGCAAACATAGCCACCTATTATGGCTGCGCCGCCTCCATTGTGAAAATATTCATATATGGGCATAGTAATACCTGTTTTATTACATCCTGTTGCAGGGTTATAGCAAGAATCGCCTTCAACAATATTCCATCCATAATTTCTTCCGCCAGGATCGCCTGCTTTTTGAAAGTCAATTTCTTCAACTTTGTTCTGGCCTACATCGGCAATTAATAGATCTCCCGTAAGCCTGTCAACACTGCTTCTAAACGGATTACGAACGCCATAAGCCCAAATTTCTTTTTTAATACCGGTTGTTGTGTCATTATAAAATGGATTGGAAGGAGGAATAGCATAAGGTTGGGAAAACGAAGAATTATTAATATCAATCCGCAATATTTTCGCAAGAAATGTTTTTTTGTTTTGACCGTTCTTATAAGGATCTCCACCGCTCCCGCCATCTCCCAGGTTAATGTATAAATAACCGTCTTTACCAAACATTACATTACCGCCGTTATGATTGGTAAAAGGTTGCGACTGCGTAAGCAACGTTAATGCAGAAGCCGGATCAGCTATATTCGAATCGGCTGCACTTACTTTATATTCTTCTACAAAAGTTGTTAATTGCCCCGGGATGTAACTGGTATAATCAACATAAAATTTACCATCATTCTTATAATTGGGGCTAAAGGCCAAACCCAGCAAGCCTTCTTCACCTTCAGTTGCTGAAGATATTTTGGAAGTAATGTCAAGAAATGGTGCGGTCCGCAGAGTACCATCAGCATTTATAATTCTTATTCGCCCACCTCGTTCTACTACGAATAATCTGTCGTCGCCGCAATTTTGAATATCTATGGGAGCAACAGTGCCTGATACGTAAGGCACCACTGCCAGCTTCTGGGCAAGCATTTGCTGAGACACAAAGAATAACGAAAAAACAAAAACCCAATGTATAGATATTTTCATCGGCTACTATTAAGCGTTAAAGAAAAATTTATTATTAAGCTACGTTTAAATTATGACTTAAGTTTCTATCCAGGCATAAAATTAATTTTTGTTCCACCATTAATGAAACTAAACGGATTGTATGTACAATCGGATGCCTGCTTAATCATGTTGTCAAAAATATGCATCGGTCGCAATCAATAATCAAACTAAAAATTAACAATGATGTCTTTTTAACGTGCCACAGGTTAGTGTTTCCTGCGGCATCAAATGTATATTCTTAAAATCGAGTAGGAAGGTAGCCATTAATTGACTACCTGTCCTCTCACACCACCGTACGTACCGTTCGGTATACGGCGGTTTGTTAGAAAAGTTTCCTCTGGTGTTCCGTTTTCCAGTAGTAATAGTTAGTGAACCCAACGTACCCTTGCCGGCTAAAGTATTCGTTATTTAAGGCACGGCATAGTACCGGGCTGTGCGCTACCCTGCAATAACTTTTGCGGCTGTTGCTCCACTCGTATGCCTTTTGCTTCGGGATGCCCAGGTTTATTAAGTGCATCCCTTTAGTGTTGGGCTTCTTCCATTGTTTCCATATGCCTGTTCGTAGTCTTGTCCGTACTAATTTGTCCAGTTCTTCCATCTTACTTTTGGCTTTAGCTATCACAAAGTAATTTACCCACCCACTGATTATTGCTTCCATTTTCTTTATCTTTTCTGCCGCTGATGATGGGTCATTGCGCCTCGTTTTCTCCTTCATCTTTTTCTTTATTCTTGCAACAGACTTAGGGGCAATGCATATTTCCCATTTGTTCTCCCTTTTATAAAATGAAAATCCTAACAGCGTACTATCTGTGGGTTTACTCACTTTGCTTTTTGTGCGGTTTACTTTCAGTTTTAGTTTGCTTTCTATGAACTTCGTGATGGTTTCCTTTACCCGTCGGGCGGATTTCTCACTCTTTACATAAATACTGCAATCATCGGCATACCGTACAAAACGATGGCCTCTTGCCAATAATTCTTTATCCAATTCATCCAACACAATGTTTGATAACAACGGGCTTAGCGGACTACCCTGTGGTGTGCCTTCTGTGCGGGGGCTTGCCACGCCGCCTTCCATGATGCCACTGGTAAGATAACTGCGTATAAGCTTTAGCGTTGGCTTGTCGGTTATCTTCCTGGACAGTGTACTCATCAGACGGTCGTGATTTACCTTGTCGAAGAACTTTTCTACATCCAGCTCTATCACCCATTCATATCCTTCGTTTAGATTTGACTGCGCCTGCACCACTGCCTGATGTGCATTGCGCCCTTCTCTGAATCCGTAGCTGTAATGGGAAAATTCTGCTTCGTACTTTGGGCTTAGCCATTGGGCGATCCCTTGTTGCAATAGCCGGTCTGTTACTGTGGGTATTCCTAACATTCTTACGCCGCCCTGTGCCTTGGGTATTTCTACCTTGCGCACTGCCTGCGGTTTGTAAATGCCTTCTAAAATATTGCTCCTTAACGTTTGCCAGTTGGCATTGAGGTAGTCTCCAAGTTCATCGGTCTGCATACCATCTACGCCTCCGGCTCCCTTGTTGGCAGTTACCTGCTTCAAGGCTTTTTGCACGTTTCGGATGTCTAAAATTTCTTCGAGCATGTTACTAAAAAAAAAACTTCCTTCCGGCGACAGTCTTTATTGGCTGCGTGGCTTGGCTCAACTCCTCCTCTCGTTTTACTTTCAGCTTCCGGCCTATCCTCACGAGAAGTAGTTCGCTGTTGAGTTTCGGTTGTTACAGCTTTTGCCATAAACCTTTTAATTTCTTCGCCTTTCTAACATTCAGCCCTTCGTCCTTTTGTGAGACTTCCACATTTCCACTTCCAGTGGGTTGTAGCTCGTTTCCGGCTTACTATGGCTTCTGCTGACTTCTGAACTGATAAGAGTATCTGTCAGATCTCTCAGGGTAAGTGTATCCGCTTTCCTTTCATGTAGCCTCTGCATTTACATGGTAGTGCTCTGTTCAGTATAGGGCTTTTGTTTGTTTAGCAACATTACCCACACTACCCTGCCTTGTATGCAGTTCCTGTTCGTAGGCCCGAATGTTTGCCGCCAGCTTCCTTCAGATTCCACCTCACGATGGACACCCTTGCTCTTGGCTAATACTCCCTACTGTAAAGCGTATTCGGGACTTGCACCCTATAGCTGATATGCATGCCTGACGCACTAAAAAAGAGGGCAGCATTAATGCCCTCTCGTGTTTTAACCTGGGATTGCTTGCTTATGAGAAAATTAAAAATTATGGTTTGTCCCACCAAACTCTTGTCAGGAGATCGTCCGGGCCCTGGTTGCCATCTGAATTGCCAAATTCAATTATTTAATAGTTGAATAGTTCCAGTCATTCAGTTTTCAAACTCTTTACAGGATTGGATAAAGCAACTTTTATTGAATGGTAGCCAACAGTACAAAATGCGATCAATATTGTTACAAATACTGTAATTACAAATACATATAACTGTACGGGTATTCGAAAAGCAAAATCCTGCAACCACCTGTTACCGGCCCACCACGCCGCCGGAATTGCGATAAGTATTGCAATCCCTATCAACTGCAAAAAGTTCTTTGCAATAAGAAATGTTATACTTCCCACTTTTGCACCCAGTACTCTCCTTATACCGATTTCTTTAGTGCGTTGCACAGTCGTAAATGCAGCAAGACCAAATAATCCCAGGCAGGCAAGCAGGATGGCAAGACCGGCAGCCACAGAAAATAACAATGATGTCCGCTCGTCGGCAAGATAGAGCCGGTTATAATCTTCGTCGAGGAAATGATAATTAAATGGACGATCGGGCACCCGATCTTTCCAAACCGCTTCCAGTCGGGCAAGGGTAGCTTTCATATCGTTACCGCCTACACGCAACATAAATGTGCGTGAATAACCTCTGCCCAGAAAAATTAAGAGGGGGCCTATCGGCTCATGAAGGCTGCTGAAATTGAAATCTTTTATTACACCAACAACAGGACCTGTTACACCTTTTGAAATTGTTTTGCCTATAGCTTGCGCAGGCGTCCAGCCAATTTTTTTTGCAAGTGTTTCATTGATAATATAAGGCTGATGAAAATTTTCGCCATTGTACTGGTATCCATCATCGCAAAGTCTGATTGCCGAAAATCGCGGCCTGTAAGCAATTGCATCTTCATGGTTTTGGTAAAATCCAAATCAACCGGCATTGCATTTAATGATATATCATGCTTTCCCTTTTCATCAATTGCCGTAATACCATCACCCCACTCTACACTTTCAGGCGTTTCATAAGAAGCAGTAACCGACGCGACACCCGGCACTTGTTCAAAAGCATCCTTAAGGTGCTGAAAATTCTGCAGCATATTGCCTCCTATAGGAAGAACAACAATATGGTCTTTATCGTAACCCAAATTTTTTGTTTGCATGTAATGCATTTGCTGTAAAATGATAATTGTGTAAATGATGAGGAACACTGAAATTCCAAATTGTGTAACTATCAGCGCTTTCCGGAGAAAATTATTTCCGCCCGTAAAAGAGAATCCCTTTTTCAATACACCAATTACCTGCGTTCCGGATAAAACCAATGCCGGATATAATCCTGCAAAAAAACTTACCAATATTGAAAAGGCTATCAATGCAATTACAGGCAACGGCTGCAAAAGAATACCCGGTATAAATTGCTTGCCTGTTATTACATTAAAGTAGGGAATTAGAAATATACTTAACAGTAATGCCAGCGCGGCAGCCAAAAAAGTAATAATAGAAGACTCACTGATAAACTGTATAAACACCTGGCGTTTTGACGAACCGATCACTTTTCGTATTCCAATTTCCCCGCTTCGTCCAGCGCATTGTGCTGTAGCAAGATTGGTATAATTAGCGCATGCTATAATTAATATTAATAACGCGATTACTGAAAACATATAAACATAAGTAATGCTGCCATTGGGCTCGAAGCCAGGCAGCGAAGAATATAGATGCACCTTAGTAAGCGGCTCCAGATGATAGGCAAGATAATCTTTACTTTCCATGCCTGCATCTTTTCTAACTTCAGGACTTTGCATGTAAGCATTAATCTGCTGTTGAAATTGTGGGATACTTTTTTCATCAGGCAGTAAAAAATAAGTGATCCAGTTTGCGGTCCACCACGTTTCATTTTTTACTCCGTTGCCGAGGTTATAAAATTGCGTGGCAAAGTCAAATTTTATTTGCGAGTTCTGCGGAACATCTTCACACACCGCAGATACTCTTAAATCCTTTCCCCCACTAATGAGTATTTTATTAATAGGATCTTCATCGCCAAAATATTTTTTAGCAATAGATTTTGTAACAACAATTTTATCCGGTGCATCCAAAGCCGTGGCTGCATTTCCCTCAATAATGTGAAAAGAAAAGATTTTGAAAAAAGGCTCATCTGCATATAATATCCGTGGTTCGTCAAAAATTTTATCGCCATACTTTACCACGTTGTGGTTTATAAATGTCCTGGCATATTCTTCTACCAGTGGAAAGGTTCTTTTAAACTGCGGACCTACCTTGGTGCCAGTAGTTGCGGTTTTGTTTACCGTTCCTGCACTTGAATATTCCATTGTGGCACGAACAATTCTACTAGCGTTCACATTGAATTTATCATAACTCAATTCATGGTTTATGTACACACCAATTAATAAACAAGCGGCTAAGCCTACCGTTAGTCCAAAAATATTAATGATCGAATACAGTTTATTCTTACGGAGATTGCGTAATGCCGTTTTAAGATAATTTCTAAACATAAGGTGCTTAATTAAATTCCAGGTTTATTTTACCACTGCCTGCATGCACAGTAACCGGCACCCCGCCCCCGTTTATAGTTCCATGCATTTCTTCATTGGTGCCTGATCCACTGAAATTTTGCAGGTTTGGTGTTGAGATTTTCGAGGCACTCAATTTCAAATCAACTCCGGCGTTTTTCGGAAGTTCCAAATTCACTTTTCCTGCTGAATTATTAATTGAAACATGATCAGTTAATGTCTTAATGGAAACATCAATATTTCCTCCACTGGTACCCGCCTTAAGAGCGCAGGAAAGGTTATGTAACGAAACATTCCCGCCCGAAGTTGAAGCTTTCAGGTCTCCGGCAATTGCATCGCCGCTCACATTGCCGCCGCTCGTAGCTGCATTTATTTTCCCGCCTAGATCTTCCATATTAATAGAGCCTCCCGAAGTAGTAATAGTTATATTGCCTGTTGACTTCGCTGCATTAATATTACCACCACTTGTGGTTACATCGATGTCATCTTTGGAATTAGAAAGGTTGATGTTACCGCCCGAAGTGGATCCTTTGGTCTTCCCTTCGAGCGACTCAAGGTTTAAATTGCCTCCACTGGTTACAAACTTTTTGTCTCCCGAAAGTTTGGTAAGCGAAATGTTACCGCCACTTGTTGTCAAGTCAGTTCCGGCAGTTTCAGGAACATATATTTTGAAAGAAAAGTTTAAGGCTTTCTTCCAGTCGGTAATTCTATGTTTTGGCTTAGCCGTTACCGTTAGTTCGTTATTTTTTACAGAAACATCTAAATCGTAATCAGAATTAACTTTTGACGCAATCTCGTCATCACTAAGCGAATTTTTCTTGTTGTTATTTTGAGAAACAAATACTTCCACCCGTGACTCTTTTGGATCAACGCCGGCAACGCTAATGTTGCCACCACTTGTCTCGGCCATAACTTTACTGATCGACTCGGCGGAGAATGATTTTGTTAGATAAGGCTGTTTATTATTTTTATTTTGCGCAGTTACAACAAGACTAGCGGTTGCGAGCAGCAGTAGAAAGAAATACTTTTTCATATTATTTTATTTATGTTTTTCAATATTTTTTCAGACAGTTGATATCAATTTTTTTTTTGCAAATACTTTAATCAGTTTTTAAAATCTTTGCGGGTTTTGTAAGAGCTGCCTTTGCCGAATAGAACATTGCTGTTGCCGAAGCAGTTATCACAATTACAGAAGCGGACAATACAAATGGAATTATCGTCAACCCTGTGTTGTAAGGGAATATCTGCAGCCACTTATACATAAAATAGTAAGCAACCGGGAAAGCGATTAATGCTGCAATTAACGCCAGCCACAAATAATTCTTTGTTATCATGCTAACAACCTGCATGAGGCTTGCGCCAAGAACGCGGCGTATACTGATTTCTTTTTGTTTTTGCTGCGTGGTGAAGGCGGTAAGGCCAAGCAATCCAAGACAGGTAATGATGATCGTTAGTATTGAAAACGCCGCAAATATTTTTCCTCTTTTTTGGTCAGCCGCATATTGCGAGTTAAAATTATCATCAAGAAATTTATACTCAAACGGCAGTTGAGGAAAATACTTTTTCCAGGTACTTCCTACGTTAGCAATAGTTTGCTTTATGTCGCGCTGGTTTATTTTTAGCTGAATCATATTGCCGTTAGGCCCATAAAACAATAATAACGGCGATATAGGATTGTACAATGATTTCTGATTAAAATCTTTCATCACACCGACCACTTCAAGATAATTACCCGAAGTATCGCCGGGAAATTTCACCCGTTTTCCTATTGCGTTAGTCCATCCAAAATGTTTTACCATGGCTTCATTAACCAGGATGCTATGCAAGGTATCCGGCGGTCCTGAAAAATTTCTGCCGCTTACTATTTTCATACCGAGTGTGTTGAGGAAATTTTCATCAATGGCGTAACATTCAATTCCTTTATCAACATAACCCGTGTTGGTTTGTACAGTAAAAAGATTCAGATTGACATTTGCGCTGCCTGGATATGAATTGCCGGTACCCACCATCTTCACCCCGGGAATGTTGCGAAAATCGTTGTCCATAGCATATATTTTGCCACGTTCATCTTCACCTGTGTTGACCGTAACCGTCATCACTTCATCTTTATTAAAGCCAAGGTCTTTCTTTTGTAAAAACGAAAGTTGCGAATACACCACCCACGTGCAGATGAGCATTATCATAGAAATGGAAAACTGCAGTACCACTAATGTGCGGCGCAGGTTTACGTTGCCCGATGCATTGGAAAGTGCCCCTTTTAAAATGCTTACCGGCTGAAATCCTGAAAGATAAAATGCAGGATAACTTCCGCCAACCAGGCCCGTAAATAATGCGATACTGGCTACAAGAATAACATTGAATGGTTGAAACAAAGTGGCTATAGTGAATGCTTTGCCGGAGATAGCATTGAATACAGGCAACAGCACAAGAACCAGTAACATACTTAGTAAAACCGCCACAATAGCTGTAAGCAATGACTCAGTTAAAAATTGAAATACCAATTGCTTTTTTGACGAACCGGTTACTTTACGAATACCTATTTCTTTTGCCCTGCGGGCAGACCTCGCCGTTGTAAGATTCATATAATTGATACAGGCAATCAACAACATAAAAAATGCCACGGCAGAAAATATCCAGATATACGACATGTTCCCCAGTTCCTCAGGTTCATGTTCCAGTTTAGAATGAAGATGAATAGACGTTATTGGCTGCACATCATATTTCATGGTGACGTTGAATTGTGCAAAAATTGGTTCGACATATTTTTTATACATCGTTTCCAGTTTTTTGTTGAAGGCAGTAACGCTAGTACCCGGTTTCAACAGTACATAAGTAAAGTTGTTGAAGTTGCCCCAGTTGTTGAAGCCACCGTTTTGATTTCCCTTTAGTATGGTAGCGCCTGATATGAGCATATCAAAACGCAAATGCGAATTGTTGGGAACATCTTCTATAACGCCGGTTATTTTATACAAGTCATATACTGTCTTTAATGTTTTACCAAGTGCCGGCGTGTTCGTCCCAAAATATTTCTCAGCAAGTGTTTTTGAAATTACAATGCTGTTAGGTTCGTCCAATGCGTGAGCAGCATTTCCTTCAAGAAATTTATAAGAAAATATTTTGAAAACATTGCTATCTGCATAATACACATTCGTTTCATAAAAACTATTTTCACCATTTTTAAATAAGGTTCTTTCCCGACTCATCAACCAGGTGGCTTCTTCCACCTCAGGAAAATCTTTTTTAACGGTAGCAGCAACCGGGAGCTGCGTTAATGTCCAGTTGGTATTCTTATCACGTTCATGGATATACGAAACAATGCGGTATATCCTGTCAGCTTTAGGAAGATAGCGATCATAATTCAGTTCATCTCTTATATAAAAAATAAGAAATAAGCTAAAAGTAATACCGATGGTAAGGCCCAATACATTCAGCAGGGTATACCATTTGTCTTTCTTAAAATTGCGAAAGGCAACCAGCAATAAGTTTTTGAACATGGCGTCGATTTTTTATTTACACATATTACGTATCAGCACGAATTTTGGCTTACCATTCATCATGCCTAAATCATCGTTCATAACTTAAAATTCAAATTCCGACCTGCAAGAGGATAATTCGTTAAGACTTTCATTTCATCGCATCAGTATTCTTCACAATTGACAATTCACCATTCACCCTGTCATTCCGTTCTCAAACTTTTCACCGGGTTCATCGTCACTACCTTTAAAACCTGCAAACAAATTGTAAAAATCGCAATGGCAAGTGCGGTAGCACCGGCCAACGCAAATACCCACCAACCTATGCTGATACGATACGCATAATCCATTAACCATTGGCTCATGATATACCAACCCAACGGTATTGAAAGCAACAAGGAAATAAGAATCAGTTTTAAAAAATCTTTCGACAGAAGAACCAGGATACTTTGCACTGAGGCGCCTAATGTTTTACGAATACCAATTTCTTTTGTCCGCTGCAATACATTATATGCCGACAATCCAAGCAGGCCGAAACAGGCGAGCAGTATGGCAAGAAATGCAAATACGCCAAATACATTTTCAAACAAAATATCCGATTTGTATTGCACGCCAAAAGACTCATCAAGGAAAAAATAATCAAAAGGATCTTTGGGGAAATAATTATTCCAAACTTTCTTTAATGAGGCAATCGTATTTTTGCCATTTCCCCCTGCTATTTTTAAAGAATAAAATCTTCCCAAATTCGGCCTTAATAGAATGATCATCGGGTCAATACTTTTTTGCAAACCCAACTGGTGAAAATTGGAGGTAACCCCAATTATTGTGAGCGTATCTGAACCACCGCGTAATATTATTTTATTAACGGCATCGGCTGCATCTTTAAACCCTAATAATTTTACTGCATTCTCATTTAAAATCACGGCATTTTTATCCGTACCAAATTGTTGCGAAAAATTTCTGCCCGCCGCCATTTTAATATCATACGATGGAATAAAATCATAGTCAATTCCAAGATTGTACAACGTCACGGCGCTCTGATCAGCACCGGGCCTCTTTGAGCCATTTGTCCAATAGATTTCATCGCCCATTACACTTGTTGATGAAGCAATGCTTTTCACAGAGGGTTGTTGCAATACGGCAGATTTAAAGGGCTGGTATGTATTCTGGTATAGTGAATCAGATAATGTTTGCGGACCTTTTAGTACAATCGTCTGGTTGATGTCGGCGCCAATACTTTGATTGCGCATATAACGCACCTGCTGGTAAACGATGATGGTTCCCGCGATTAACACAACAGAAATAATAAACTGCGTAACGATTAAGCTTTTACGAAGTAATAGCCCACTTGAAGTATTTTTAAAAGCCCCTTTTAAAACGATTACCGGTTTGAAACCCGACAAGACGAAAGCAGGATACAGTCCTGATAACAATGTGCCAAATACAAACAGGGCCAAAAACATCAGCCAATAATTTGCAGTGAGTGCTTCTCCTGTATAATTATCTCTTCCTGTAAAGGCATCAAAAGGATGCAGCAGCATAAAAAATAAAGTAAGCGACAACACAAACGCCAACAAGTTCATTACAATACTTTCTGCAAGAAATTGCTTTATGAGGTTAGTTCGCAGAGCGCCTAACACTTTACGTACGCCAACTTCTTTGGCTCTTTCTACCGATCTTGCGGTTGCCAGATTTATATAATTTATCCATGCAATGCACACGATGAATATGGCTATAAGAAATAGAAATGCTACAGCCTGGCCATTACCGTTTACTTCTGCTTCCTGGTTATAATTTGATTTAAGATGAATATCGCTTAGTGGTATTAAATGTAATTCTACACGCGAATTATTCGTTTTGCGGTATTCCTGGCTGTTGATGTATTTATCAGCAAATAAGGGAAGCTTCGCTTCCAGTTTTTTATAATCTGCACCGGGCCTTAATTCCAGGTACACATAAAAATCGTACCAACCCCATGCTGTCTCACTTTGGTTGGAGCTATCACCTTGCGACCTTAATTCTTTTCCAAGGGTTGCATAAGAAACAAGATATTGCAGAATCAAATGCGAGTTGGAAGGAAAATCCTTATAAACTCCTGTTACTTCAAAGGGTTGCACATGATCTCCGTTGCGGTTAACTAGAGTCTTGCCAACAGCATTTTCATTTCCAAAATATTTCTTCGCAGTTGTTTCAGAAAGAATGATTTTATCGGGGCCACTCAAAGCATTTTGCGGATTACCTTTTATGAAATGAAGTCCAAACATATCAACCGCAGCCTCGTCAGCATAATAACCTTTATCTTCCGAAAACTTTTTATTTTGCGCCTCATTCGAAAGTAAAAGATCATCATCAATGAGCCTGCAAAAATTTTTCACTTCAGGAAAATCTTTTTTCATTGTTGGGCCAATGGCAGGGTACGAGGTTGCAGACTTATAAGCAAGTACTCCCTTTTGATAACTGTCAAGCCTTACGCGAACTATTTGTTTTGAATCGGGCTCAAATTTATCATAGCTTTTTTCGTAAGAAACATAGTGAAAAATGAGAAGGCAGCAACTCATTCCTATGGTCAGTCCGGCAATATTCAAAAAAGAGTATCTTCTCCTCTTAAAAATATTCCTCAATGCTACTTTAAAATAATTTTTAATCATTTTTATTTCGTTTAATCCTTATTGTTAGTATAACAAATAAAGATGGCGTTCTTCTCATCTTTTATCTGCGATTGTGTTCTTCGCAAGACTAATTTGCTTTATTCTGTTCTTAAACTTTTAACGGGATTTGCTATCGCGGCCTTGATCGCCTGGAAACTAATTGTTGCTATTGCAATTATTAAGGCGGCCGATCCCGCTATAAAAAAAACCCAAATATTTATATGAATTCTATAGGCGAAGTCTTTCAACCAATTGTTCATTAATAGCCATCCTAACGGCCATGCAACCACGTTTGCAATCAATATCAGCTTAACAAAATCTTTTGTAAGAAGAAACATAACATCCTTTGCAGTTGCTCCTAAAATTTTTCTTACCCCTATTTCTTTCGTGCGCTGCTCTGTCATAAAAGCAACCAAAGCAAATAACCCAATGCAGGCAATGACAATTGCTATTACAGAAAATGCCCCGAATAAAAGACCAAACTGAATTTGATTTTTATATTGCTTGTCAAAAAATTCATCTAAAAAAGAATAACTAAAAGGGTTTTCTTTGAAACTATCATTCCAAACATTTTGTATGCCGGCAAGCGCATGTTGAATATTTCCCGTTTTTATTTTTATGAGATAATATTCAAATTCCCTTGCATCATTATTGTTGAACTGGAATGCTGAAGGCTCCAACTTTTTTTCAAGCGATAACTGGTGAAAATCGCTTATAACGCCGATAATATTATAATGTGAATTATCACTTATTACGTCTGCGCCAATAGCATCCCGCGGTTCTTTAAATCCCAATATTTTTATTGCAGACTCTGTGAGAACCAAACCATTCCCGTCTGTTTTATATTGTTGCGAAAAATTTCTGCCCGCCAAAAACTTCATTCCCAAAACATGAAAATAATTTTCGTCGACTGAAGTAGTATTAATAGCAATTACATTTGAGGCGTGCGTTATTGACGGTGTATTCCGAAGGATATCTTATTTCTTTCCCGGGAATTTCATCAGACATTCCAACCGATTCAATCTCCGGGTTTTGATTAAGGATTTGTTTGAATCTTTCTACATACAAGTTATGCATACTACGGGCCGTATCCCAGTGTCCCGGCCGGTCCAGGACTAATACCTGCGCCGGTTTTAAACCAAGATTTTGATTGAGCATGTAATGAACCTGCTGATATACCACCACCGTTCCGATAATGAGTAATACTGAAAGAGAAAATTGAAAAACAACCAACGATTTTCGCAGGGCTAAACCATTTTTGGAAGCCTTTATTTTTCCTTTTAAGGTGGCTATTGGATTGAAAGAAGACAATACAAAGGCAGGATATAATCCTGAAAAGAAAGTGCCCGCAATCATAAAGCCAAGAAACATGAAACCGTATTTATTTGTGAGCAGCGTTGACAATGAAAAATCAACATGTATCAAATGGCTAAGCGAAGGCTGGAGAATTTTAACGAGTACTATCGCAATAACAAAACTTGCAACATTGATAGTAAACGATTCAGTTAAAAATTGTTTAATTAACTGGCGGCGTTTTGATCCCAGCACCTTTCTTATCCCTATTTCTTTTGCTCTGTTAACCGAAGCTGCCGTGGATAAATTGATATAATTAACCCACGCGATGGTAATAATAAAAATTCCCACGACTATTAATAAAGAAATTGCTTTTCCATTCCCCGTAGGTTCGGGCTCATCAATAAAGTCGGAGGTAAGATGAATCTTTGCGAGTGGTTCTAAAGTCAATTTGCTTTCCGTAATCTTTGCTTTTTCTGCCGGAATATGCTTATTTATAAATGTGGGCAAATTTTCTTCAAACACTTTTGGATTGGTACCGGGCCGAAGTTGAACATACGTATAAAAATCTTTGTAGTCCCAGGCATTCTCATATCTTGCCGACCCGTTTCTGCGCTGATCCAGTGTTGAATAAGAGATAAGAATATTAAATTTTATGTGAGAGTTTTCGGGCACATCTTTAAACACGCCGGTTATTTTGCAAAGCTCTGAATTGCGGTCATCATCATCCATTTGAATGAATTTCCCAACAGGGTTATCATTTCCAAAAATCTTCTTCGCCTCAGATGTAGAAATAACGGCGCTATAAGGTTGGGCAAGCGCTGAGTTGGGATTGCCTTCGGTAAAAGGAAATGAAAACATGGTAAGAAAAGAAGGGTCTGCATACAAAAATTTAGTTTCCCTGAAATGATTGTTATTGTAAGTAAAGACGCAATTGTTTTTGTAGCCCATGTTATAAAGCCTTGCCTGGTCAACTACTTGTGGATAATCATTTTTTAAGGCAGGGCCAAGGGCTGAATAATTCTCTGCACTCTTAAAAAGCAATTTTTTATTTTGATATAAATCTAAATTTACACGGTAGATGTTTTTTTCATTTGCATTGAAATCATCATAGCTGAATTGAAACGAAACATAGCTCAGCAATAATAGAGAACCCGCAATTCCTATCGTGAGCCCGCTGATATTAATCGCGGAAAACAATTTATGTTTCCATAAACTACGCCAGGCGGTTTTGAAATAATTTTTTATCATAAAATTTTCATTTAAGTATGCCCGTTAGTAATACCATTTTGCTAATATTAATAATTCTTTATTCTGTTCTTAAACCTGCCTCCCGGTTTACCTGCCAAAGGCAGGGAAGCTTTTCATTCATTTATTTATTCAGCACGCAACGATTTCACCGGGTTGGCAATGGCTGCTTTAACAGATTGAAAAGTGACGGTGAAAACAGTAATAAGAACCGCAGCAACACCAGCTACAAGGAAGACCCACCAATGCACATCAACACGGTAAGTATAATTTTGCAGCCACTCGTACATCGCCCACCAGGCTATAGGCACAGCTATGAGAAAAGCAAAGAACACGGGCTTTAAAAACTCACGGCTCACCAACGAGATAATACTGTTAACAGAAGCGCCCAATACTTTTCGCATACCAATTTCTTTTACACGTTGCCGGATAACAATGGAAGCAATACCAAACAAGCCCATGCAGGAAAGCACAATAGCAATGCCGGCTGCTAGGGAAAACAATTGCGCCATGTTCCGCTCATCGGTAAACCAGCGATCAATATTTTCATCCACATAAGAGCCTTTAAATTCAACACCCGGCTCAAGCGAAGCATACACCCGCTTCACTTTGTCCATTGTTACCTTAGGATTTTTCGTATTCACTCTCACCCACAAGTAGCTAAGATTCGGTGAACGGCTAAGTTCAATAACAAGCGGTTTTTGTTTAGTGCCAAGCTGCATTAACTGAAAGTCTGGTATCACGCCTACCACCGTCATTTTTGGTTCACTGCTATCCGTCAGATACGAAAATCCAACAATGTTTTTCCTGCCGAATTGTGCCGCATAACTTTGAGATACAATAACTCTTCGTGTTGTGTCATTCGCATACGCAGTTGAAAAATCCTCCCCTTCTATTGGTTTGATGCCAATTGTTTTTAAGAAATCATAATCTGCATATACCATTTGACCACAGATATTTTTGTCGCCGTAAGAAAAACAAATCGCTATTGCACTCGTACTGTGATCTTCGCCTATACCCAGGTTAGTACTGCCACCACTTACCGCTACGACAGAAGGTTCAGAAGCAAGCCGGGTACGCATTTGCGCTGCAATAGCTTTTCCATTCTCGTCATTCTTAACTGGTATGCTTATGATGGAAGAAGTATTATACCCCAATGGAGCTGTGCGAAGATGATTGAACTGTTGATAGATGATAATGGTGCTGCAAATGAGTACAATGGCAATTACAAACTGTGTTATAATTAATGCATTGCGCAAACCTCCCCTGTTCTTAATGGTAATCTTTCCCTTCAAAACTTCTGTAGTCTTTAGCTTCGCCATAACGGCAGAAGGATAACCTGACGCGATAAAGGAAACAACTAATACTAAAGCTAAAAGAATAGTGATAACAGCCGGTTGATGCAGAAGTGGCACATTCATTTTATTGCCGAACACCTGGTTGAAATTGGCGGCAAGCATTGCGGCTAACGCAATGGCAACTATCATGGAAAAGCAAACCATCAAAAAACTTTCGCCCCAAACCTGCAGCCATATCTGCCTTTTATCTGCTCCCAAACATTTGCGAATACCAATTTCTTTGCTTCGCGTAAACGACAAACCAATGTTCAGGTTCACGAAGTTGAAAGAAGCAATCAACACGATTACGCAACCTATTAATACCAGCGTGTAAAGTGCCGCTTTACTCGCAGAATTGCCACCTCCTAACTGGTTATTAAAATGAATATCATCCAACGATATCAAACGAAAACTATTGTAATCGCCGTTTTCATCAGGCAAATAGCCGTTCCGCTTAGCTTCCGCCACATCGAAGGGACGATATTTTTTTGTAAAACTTCTTAGCCGTCTTTCCACCTGTTGCTTTGTGGTATTGGCGCTTATCTCTACAAATACGGGATGATTCTGATTGTCCCAATTGTCTTTATATGCTGCATAGTCCGGATCTATTTCTATCCGCGCCAACAAAGAAAACTTTATCGTTGAATTCAGCGGTGGATCCTTAGCAACAGCGGATACATTCAACTGTGTCCATTTGCCGCCAAGCTTTACTTCTACGGCCTTGCCTATCGGGTCTTCATTGCCATACAGTTTCTTTGCTGTCGTTTCTGTTATTACGGCATTACTGGCGTTGCTCAATGGACTACTTGCATTTCCTTTTATGATAGGAAAACTAAACATGCTAAAAAAGTCATTGTCCACCAGCGTAGTACCCATGTCAAGCGTTTTGTCGCCGGCACGCACCAGTTTACCACGATCCTCTATTGAAGTTGATTTTGTAATGCCAATGTTCGCGGTCCTTAGAGCGGGTGCCATCGGGTAAGACATTGTAGCGCTTGCTTCTTCACCGTTAGGACGAATATCATAACTATAAACTTTGTAAATGCTGCCTTTGTTCTTTTGAAAATTATCATAGGTAAAATGGTTGTATACTAGCAACAGTATAAAAATGCTGCAGGCGAATGCCACTGTCATACCAACTATATTGATGACGGTATGCAATTTATTTTTCGCCATGTTCCGGAAAGCAAGAAGGAAATAATTTCTAAACATGATGTATTCGTTTTTGTGACGTTTATTTACAGATTAATGTTTCTTCATCTATTCAGTTCTTAAACTCTTCACCGGGTTTGCAATAGCAGCTTTTATTGCCTGGAAACTAACCGTTAGTAATGCGATCAATAATGCGACAATGGCTGTTGCAACAAATACAAACCAACTAATATGAATTCTATAGGCAAAGTCCTGCAGCCAATCATGCATAAAATACCACGCAACAGGTGTAGCTATAATAATCGCTATGAATACCAGTTTCAGAAAATCCTTTGAAAGCAACGTGGTGATATTTAACACCGATGCGCCCAACACTTTGCGAATACCAATCTCTTTAGTGCGTTGTGCTACCATAAAAGTCATCAGGCCTAATAGACCAAGACAAGTTACCAGAATGGCCATTCCACAAAACAGTGACATCAATATTCCCAATCGTTGCTCTGTGCGATACATGGCATCGTATTCATCATCAAGAAAAGAATAACTGAAAGGCCGCATTGGAACCGCGGCACTCCATATTTTACCAATCTTAGAAAGTACAGGCGATAACTTGCCCGGGCCAACATGTACTAGCACGCTCCCAAACCATTGCGGACTATTAAACAGCACAACCGGTTGTATAACATCATGCATGGAACTGGTATGGAAATCTTTCATTACGCCAACAATAGGACCAGTGCCCGCAAGGCCTAATATTGCTTTTTTTCCGAGGACTTGTTGTGGCTTTAACCGGTAGTGTCGAAGAAAGGCTTCGTTTACAATAAACTCGTTTACGGTGCTGTCTCCTTTTATTTTTAAGGGATCAAAATTCCTCCCGGCAATCAAGGGAATTCCAAGAGTAGAAAGGTAATGTTGATCTCCGGCAACGCCACCCACTACATGCCAATCATCATCAGACGCAGGATGCTCTTTAATGGAAAAACCATTACCGATAACTGTTTCAGACGGTGAACGCCAGGTTTCGGCTACGTCCTGAACGCCGCTGATATTTCTAAGGTCCGCGGCAAAAGCATTCAACTTATTTTTAAGGTCAGTGTTTCCATGAATTATTAAAACATGATCTTTATCCAACCCTAATTTTGTTGATTGCATAAAGTCAAGCTGTGACCGCACAATGATGGTTCCTAATATTAATGCAATGGAAATAGTAAATTGAAAGATTACGAGACTTTTTCTAACGGATACACCTGAGCCACCCGTTTTAGCATAGTCACCTTTTAAGGTGTCAACAGGCTTAAACCGCGAAAGCACCCATGAAGGATAGAAGCCTGCAAGCAATGAAACCACGATAGCTTCGCCGACAATATACATAAGCAAAGTGCCATCAAGAACATTGAAAGGAATTTCTTTACCAAGCAATTTATTGAGGTAGGGCAACGTCGTGTACGCGGCAACGATAGCAATAACAACAGCAAGGAAAGTTAGTAAAAATGACTCAGCAAGAAATTGAGTAAAAAGTTGTGGCAAGCTTGCGCCAATTGTTTTTCGAATGCCCACTTCTTTTGCACGAACGGATGCTTTGGCCGTGGAAAGATTCACATAGTTAGCACAGGCAATCAGCAGAACTAAGATTGCTATGGTGATAAAAATCTTTATGTACTTAAAGTCTGATACAATCAATAAATTTTTGAAATTAAATGCCTGTGTATCAAAATGTACGTCTTTAAGCGGTTCCAGCTTTAGATGCGTAGCGTTTTGTGATGCAGATTGACTTGCCTCTTTAGGATTTACCCAATCTTCAATTTTTTTTGAAAGCAATGAAACATTTGTTCCCGGCTTTAGTAAGAGAAAAGTTGTATAGTTGGGATTATTCCATTGTTGTTTTGTCTCCAGGCTATCAAAGCCGGGAATGCTATAAAAAGATGTAAGAAAGTCAAATGTAAAATGAGAATTGGAAGGAACATTTTCCATCACTGCACTCACCACAAAATCTTTTTTATTATTGAATAGCAAGGCCTGGCCGATTGGATTTGTATTGCCAAAATATTTCTTAGCCATATCTTTTGTAATCACCACCATGTTGGGTTTGTCTAATGCAGTTTGCAGGTTGCCGTTAATTGACTTAAAGTCTAATACTTTAACAAAGTTTGGATCAGCATAACAAAAACCTTTCTCATCAAAAAAAACATTTCCATGCCTGATCGTTCGTGCACTCCATTCCGGCATAAAACGGGTTGCATCTTCTATTTCAGGGAATTTTTGTTTCAGTTCAGGCCCGACAAAAACAGGTACAGAAGGCGAAACGGTTTCAATGCCGCCCATGAGCACATCATAATTAATGCGATAGATGCGATCTTTCTTTGTATGAAACTGATCGAAGCTCAATTCATATTTTACAAAAGACATAATGAGCAGGCAGCAGGTGATACCAATAGCAAGTCCAGCTACATTGGTGATGGTGTAAGGCAAATCTTTTTTAAGTGACCGAAATGCAATGATGATATTTTTTCTAAACATAAATCTGTATTTGCTTTATCGCAAGGCTACCAGGGTTTCTTTGCGTCTTGCTTTCCCTTTGCGCTCTTTGCGAGACTTAATTTTTTTTATGTTCTTATTCCTTTTTATTGTCAATTTTTAAATTAGCAAAACTACCTGCTGAATTGTCGCCAACCCAAAGTGCAATGCCACCATTATTATTCGAATTTAATTTTTCAACCTGCAATGATGGTTGAGTTTCACCATTCACAAAAACAGATATTGTTTTTCCATCAACAACTATTTTTGCATGAAACCAATCATCTGCACCTGGGGGTGCTGTTATTTTATTTTCGTACTCGCCCGGAAATTCATTGCGCAGTTTCTCCCATCCGTAATCGGGGCTGCTGATGTATTGTACGGAGTGTGAACGACGGACTGCATCATCGCTATTAAAGTTAAATGGCCTGAAATATATTACATCATAATGCGTGATGTCTTGTCCATGAAAGGCAATGCCCACAAAGCTTTGTTGCATTTTACTGCTTCCCTTTATATCGCATTCGATAGTACCATTGGCAAAATCGGCACCATTCAATATCATGAAACCATCATCAGCAACTTCATTGAACATGATTCCCTTCTTACCGTTTTCATCAATCGATCGTACCTGCCTGTTAACAACTTTCCATTGCGTTGTATCCTGCAGATCAGGCTGAATTACCTGGCAGTAAATAATATGTTGAGCAAAAAAAAGAAGTCCCGATATAAAACATTTTCTGATCATAGTCATTGTTATTTGAACCGAACAACTGATGCTCTTAATTTATTCTGTCCGCAACGATTTCACAGGATTTGCAACTGCCGCTTTTATTGCCTGGAAGCTAACCGTTAGTAATGCAATAGCGATAGCAACGATTCCGGCAACAGCAAAAATCCACCAACTTATATTTATGCGATAAGCGAAGTCCTGCAGCCAGGTATGCATTGCCCACCATGTTACCGGAACGGAAATAATAAATGCAATCCCTACCAGCATTAAAAATTCTTTAGATACCAGTAATAACACACTTTGCACCGAAGCGCCTAATACTTTTCGAATGCCGATCTCTTTGGTACGTTGCTCGATTACAAAGGCAGAAAGGCCAAACAATCCAAGGCTTGCAATAATGATGGCAATCAACGCAAAGGCAGAAAATATTTGTTGAGTGCGGATTTCGCTCGCGTACAACTTTGCAAAATTTTCATCAAGGAAAGTATAACCTAACGGACCTTCCGGGTTAAAAGCGTCCCATTGTTTTTTCAGATCAGCCAAAAAGCCTTTAACATCAGTCGTTTTTATTTTTAAGATTAAACCTCCAAAATTTCTCCCCAGCAGCATCATCATCGGGGCAACTTTTTGTTTCACGGAAGCATAATTAAAATCTGCAACTACGCCGACAACCTTAAGTTCATGCTGACCGGAAGTAACGATTGTTTTCCCAATTGGGTTGGTCCTGCTCCACCCGAGTTGACGAACCGCGGCTTCATTAATGATTACACCGGACGAAGAATCAGTTTGAAAATCTCTCGAAAAATTTCTTCCCTGTATAACTTTTATGCCCAGTGTTTGCAGGTAATCATAGTCGATATGAAAAATGTTTCCATGAATTTCTGTTCCGTTTCCATTTTCATCTTTAGGATAAATTTCTGTTCCATCCATCATAATACCGCCAGGAACATACCTTGAAATACTTGCAGAAACAACCCGGCTATCCTGTAACATTTTTTGCTCAAATGCATACTGGTTCTTACCCAGCAATCTTGCATCCTGCAGGTATAATACCTGCTCTTTGTCATAACCCAGCTTTTTATTTTGCATGTAATGCAGTTGCTGGTAAACTATTATCGTTGCAATAATCAATGCAGTAGAAACAAAAAACTGGAACACTACAAGACTGCTGCGTAACGGCTTTCTTTGCGAGCCTTGTGTTGCCGCCGAACCTTTTAAAACTTTGATAGTATTAAAAGATGACAAGAAGAATGCGGGATAAATACCAGCCAGCAAGCCTGCAAACATGCTTACACAAAACATGGCCAGTATTGATTTGTAATTGAGGAAGGAACCGAAGGCGATATTTTTATTCGCCAACTGGTTGAAGTAAGGTAACAATAAAAACAATAAAGCAAATGCACAAAGCATGGCAAACAACGTAAGCAAAACAGATTCGGATAAGAACTGTAGTACCAATTGCTTTTTTACAGAACCCAACACTTTTCGAATACCCACTTCCCTTGCTCTTTTAAAAGCACGGGCAGTAGAGAGGTTGGTAAAGTTTACACAGGCAAGTAATAAAATAAAAATAGCCAATGCTGAAAAAATATATACGTATTGAATATCGCCACCGGGCTCCAGTTCATATTTCGTATTGGAGTACAAATGAATTCGCGTAAGCGGCTGCAATGAAAAAACAAATGTGTTCACTGTCTTCTGCGCTTCTGCAAGGCTTACGCCCATATCATGCATAGTTTCCGGCACTACATGTTCCGCCACGAGTTGCGGAAACTTTGCTTCCAGTTTTTTCGGATCAGCAT
This sequence comes from uncultured Chitinophagaceae bacterium, assembly GCA_963792025.1. Taxonomy (GTDB): domain Bacteria; phylum Bacteroidota; class Bacteroidia; order Chitinophagales; family Chitinophagaceae; genus Ginsengibacter. The sequence continues at coordinate 708,766 of CAWBUS010000005.1, forward strand.
TTTTATCCAGCAGAAGATAAGTGTAGGGGCCAAGGTTGCTCCATGTTTTATTGGTGACATGCCAGGTTGAAAGACTTAAGAAGGCATCAAAATGAAAATGCGAATCATCAGGTACTTTATCAATAACACCAGTAACCTTATATGGATCTTTTCTTATTCCTATAGCTAACGTTTTACCGATGGGATTTTCATCACCAAAATATTTATTTGCCAGTGCTTTTGTTATAACAATGCTGTTCGGCTGCACCAAAGCATCTGCACTATTTCCCTCAAGTAACGGAATAGAAAAAAAATGCAGGAAATTGGAATCAGCAAAAGCCATGTGATCTTCTTTAAACTGCTTATCATCGTATTGCACAAAATCGCTTGCAGGGGAAACCCTGGTTAAGGCTTTTACTTCCGGATAAGCAGCTTTCATTCCTTCGCCAACTCCCATATCTACATCAGGATATACTGCGACGTCGCCATTACCGGTAACGGACAAAATCACCCGGTAAATATTTTTTGCATCGGCAGGATAACGATCATAATTCAGTTCGTTATAAACAAACACTGCAATAAACATAAAGCAGGTAAGGCCGATAGCCAGTCCGAAGATATTAATGAAGGAAAATGCCTTGTTCTTCGCAAGATTCCTCAAAGCAATTTTGAAAAAATTTTTTATCATTTGGTTACAGTTATAATAGTTAAACGGTTATTACTTCCCTGGTTGCAGTACATAGGTCTACTATCCGGTGAATAATTTCAACCATCATACCAATGATTTATGGCATTGATACAGAATAAGTAAGGTTATTGTATTTCTACGAAAGTGTTCGAATATGAACAGTTGGAGGGGGGAAAGCGGACAGTTGGGGTGAAGATTGGTTTTCAATATAATTTGGTTAGCTTAGTGAGTCTAATAACATCAATGTTAAATGTAAGCTGCCATTATCAACGACAATACTTGCCGACAAAAACTTGTTTAGACCATATTCATCATATCATAAGTTTCTTTTTTTACTTCCTCTTTTTTTGTTTTCGTGCAGCACGACAAAAAAGAATGATCAGTCATTTCCTCAATTAATCAATGGAAGTTGGAAAATTAGTAATAATTCAACCTCTTTTATAACAGGAATCGAATTCAGCAAAACAGGCGGAATCTTTTATAATACTGGAGATACCTTATTAGGTTACAGATATAAAATAGACAAAAATATATTGGCATTAACTGACGGCAATAATGTAACCACGACTAATAAAATTCTTAAACTAACAAAAGATAGTTTGATCTTCAGATCGCTCCTTTGGGATTCATCCAAACAATCGTTTGTACGAGTAAAGTCACTTTGGGAAAAGTAGCAAACGGCAGCTTACATTAGGCTTGTTGCTGTGCTGGCTGAACGGCAAATCCGCATCTTTTGCAATGCTTTCAGCAGCGGTTTAGGCCAGGCTTTCATTAATGAACTTTTGTACATATCTTCAACTATAGTTTTTCAATCGGGCTAACGTTGTGGGTTAAATGATATAAACTTCCAGGACAGCAGCAAGGCCTCACGTTAGCTGCTACTCTATTTGACACTCTCTAATTATGGACACATTTTACAAAGACAAAACTTTTAAGGTTATTAAGTTTAAAGAGGCTCGCTTTATTCCGCCTGCATCAAGAATGGTTTTTGGTTTTTTATATTGGTATGACATCATAAATGAAGATGGCACAATAGAAAATAAAACAATTAGTGTTTTTGCTTCTGACATTTTGAGTATGATTTGGAAACTGCCATTTTACGACAAACCAGAAGATGCAGAAAAAATTCTTCTTCAATTTGCAAAAGATACTGTAATCGAAAAATTAAAAGAAGGGACATTAAACGACCAGGAAGAAGTAGTTCTTATGACTGCGACACAGCCAGCTATTTGTCCATATAATCCTCAAAATCTTATTGAAACAAAATTTGCTGAATACAAAATAGAAACAGATGGCAAACTACTTATGGAAGAAATAAAAGAGAATAAATTAGCCGCTTCGATAATTGAGATAAGAGATATAATTAATGTAGTTTTTGCGTCAAAGCATAATGAAAATTTGTTACTCTTAAATCAAGAGAGAAATCTTTTAGACTTTTTTAAATCAGCTAACACTGAAGAAGAATTTTCGCACAGGCTTTCATCGTTAGGACAAATATCACGTTATATGAATGTTGCTCTGCTTCGTAAACTTACAAATGAAACAAATACTCAACTTGGTTCTGTTGCATTGCTTGAAAATTTTCTTACTTCAATAAATAAACCTAACAAAATTATTACAGACACATTAAGACAAATAGGTCGCATTAGGCAAGGTTATCCAGCACATACAGATATTCCTGATGTTCTGAAAGGATATAAACATTTTGGAATCAAATATCCTGTTGACAATTTTGGAAATGCCTGGACAACATTATTAAATAATTATTTAAACGCATTAAAACTTCTTTATGAAATTTTTGCGGACTCATATTTAACTTGACTTAAAAATCATACAATGATAAAGCCTACATTAGACTTAATACAATTAGCAGGGTTTGGAGTAAATCTTATTATAGATGGAAAGACAACTCAAACTTTAGACATTATACAAATTGTTGGTTCTGTTGGATTGAAAGACGGACACATAACAATTAGAAATGCACAATGCAAAACGACGCTTGACTTAATGCAAATCGCTAAAGTTTATCCAAAAAATATCACGTTTGACTTTGGTGAATATTCAAACGACAAATTAACTTGACTGAGAAGAGCAGCGGCTAATGTTTGCTGCTACGCCGGCTCAACTGCAAGTCCTCATCTTTTGTAATGCGATCAGCAGCAGTCCGGGCCTGACTTTCTTTACTCGGCTTTTGCTCATACCTTCAGCAACCGTATTTCAATTAAACTAACGTTGTGGGTTGAACGATATAAATTTACTGCACAACTTGTCCCGCTCTGCGGGAGCAGCACCCGTAAAATTGGCTACAAGTAATGAAGACCGTGTATTACTCAAATACAATTAACATTAATGAAATTAAACAAGAAGTGAATGATTATTTCTGATGAAGGCACAAACTGTTTCCATCTAAATCCTTGAACCAGGCAAATCTGCCCCAGGGTGTATCATCAATCTTTCCGGCTTCAATGCCCTTTGTTTTCAACTCCTTAATTTCATTTTCAATATCTGTTGTTTCGCAAATAATTCCACTAAAACCGGAGAGAGATATAGTAGTATCACCATTGGGCAAGCCCATTTGTATCCATGTTTCACCTTCCGGCATGGGAGCTTCTGCAACAACCTGGAAACCGAGTCTCAAATAAAACTCTTTTGCTTTTTGTCTATCCTTTACAGGGATCATAATAATTTCTACTGATTTCATTTTTTTATTTTTTAGAATTACAAATTTACTTTCATGCAAAGCTATTGGCGGAATCGCACATTGGCGCCCGGTAAATACGACAATCTTACCCGTTGATTGCGACAGTCTATTCTTCTAAATTTGCGATATGAAACATATTTCCATCCTACCACTTTATGATGCAACGCTCACAAGCATTGACAGCAGTCACCAGCTTTTCTCGCGAATTAACGACTTTATGAAATACCAGGGGAAACCACCCTTTTACAATGTGGAAATAGTAGGCGTGGAAAAGATGACACAACTCAACAACGGGCTTTACCATATTCATACAGATAAGACAATAAACGAAATTGCAAAAACAGACGTAATAGTTATCCCTTTATTATGTGGCGATTTTCCAAAGGCAATCTCAAAAAATAAAAAGTATGAAGAATGGATTATAACACAATATCATAACAATGCGGAAATTGTATGCCTTTGCGTTGGTTCATTTTTCCTTGCATCGACAGGGCTTTTGAAAGACAAAAAATGTGCGGTGCATTGGGCGGCAAAAAATGAATTTAAAACTATGTTTCCCGATATAAAAGTTATTGACGACACGATTATTACAGACGAAAAAGGAATTTATACTTGTGGCGGCGGATTCTCGTATTTAAACCTGTTGCTTTATATTATTGAAAAACATTTAGGAAGAGAAACTTCAATCCTTGCATCAAAAATGTTTGAAATTGACATCGAGAGAAAAAGTCAAAATCCGTTCGTGATTTTTATGGGGCAAAAACGTCACGGTGACGAGGTTGTTTTACAAGCACAGGAATTTATAGAAAACAATCCTACTGCAACCTTTACGGTTGACGAACTTTGCAACAAGTTTGGTGTTGGACGAAGAACATTTGAAAGGCGATTTAAAAAACACACCGGTAACTCAATTGTGGAATACATGCAAAGAGTAAAAGTTGAGTTCGCAAAGAAGCATTTGGAGACAGGCAGAAAAACTGTAAACGAAATTATTTACGAGGCAGGTTACAATGATATAGATGCGTTTAGAAGAGTGTTTAAAAAATTTACAGACCTGTCGCTAATTGACTATCGCAAAAAATTTGCAGTTTAATATTTATGCTGATGCAACTTGTACACGAACATACGCTTACACCGGGTCTGTTGCCGTGCTTGCTGGCCTGCAAATCCTCATCCAGGCCCGAGGCCGCGTCTCCGTCAGGGGTACCCATTTTTAGTCCAAGCATATAGACAAGAAGCCTGGCGCAAGAGTGTGGAGCAGGTTTTGTGAGTAAGCCATCTTGTGCCTGCGTAAGGCAAATACCGTCTTTTTAAGTCAGAGCCAAGTCACTGCCAGGTACTCGGCGTTCATCATTGCAAAGAATAAATTTACACTTCAATTTCCCTCCTGGTCCACCTTGAGAAACCCGGCTACGACCGAAGTGTGTAACAAACGATATTGCGTTTATACAATGCCGTTAGCAGTTATACTCCCAATGGCAGGCGAAGGGTGAATCAGCATCCGCTAAAATTGGAGCAATGTGATTTTATAGTAGTGCCGTAGATTTCCGGTGAAAAAAGTTTAGTCGATATCGAAAGTGCTTTTTATAGCACGAAGATAGTTATCGTTACTACCGGGAGCCAGCAAAGAGAACATATTTAAAAAATTCAAAACAACATTTCATTGGGCGGACGAATACCCTGCAATCGTATGTAAATGGTACATTGCCCCCGTTCATGTGTCTGATGTTCGAACCCTTTCATGATCCAACCCATACGGGTCACATTGAAATTTCCACGCTTTACAACTTCATCCATTTTAGCAGCATCCATGTTTTTGATGCCATCAATGCAAAAATCATAACTGGCCATTACAAGATAAGTTACCGAATCTTTGCTTTGAGAAGTTGGAGATTTTTCAAGATTTCTACCTAAAAAAATTCTTTCCTGACCCGTTCCATTTCCGACTAGATTGACATTTCCCTGCGCCAGGTGAAGCATAATCTCAGAAAAACTGCGGATACTATCTACCGCCCGAAAACTATATTTGTCCGCCGGCATTGCATCCAGGTAAGCTTTTGTATATACTTTAGCTCTTTCCCAATCGCGGACAAATCGTGCTTTCAGGCTATCACAACCCTGGGCAAAAACATGGGTGGTAAGGGCGAAGAAAAAAATAACGAAAAAGGATTTTTGTTTCATATCAGTAATTTTTTTAAAGTTACCCAATGAATGATAATGAAAGGAAGAAATTGGATGAATGGGAATTCAAATGGCAATGCAGGAAAGCGATCTGTAATATAGCTTCTGAAGTTTATTATCAGTACAATCAGAAGCAGAACTATAATTTCTTGCAATTCCCGACAGTCTGGTTGTACTAATGATATAAAAGAGTTTATTCTTTTTTTTTAATCTTTACTTAGGTTCGGGCCCGATTCTCCGCCGGGGCACCCAGCGCTTTTTATCACTACAAACCGATAGCTTCTATTTCATTAAGTAAAGGCTGTTTACAATTCCTTATTGTTTTCGCAAGATTGCTTACAACAACCCTGAAGCTTTTCACTAACTACCTGCCCGTTGAAATAACGAATAGGGTTAAACGAAATAAATTTCCTGTACAACTTGTCTGGCCTGCTGGAGCAGCAAGCTTAGGTCTGAGCCGAGTAAGCCTGGCCGTGCCTCACTTTAACGCATCATGTCTATCATTCAACATCATCCTGCAACGTTTCTTCTTCCAGGTCAAGCCTGTTTTCTATAAGCTTTATAATATCGTCCTCATAATCGTCTTTCCGCCGGAAGGCATGTAATTTTTTACGCTCCTTTTCAGTAACGGTCACCATTACCCGACGATAATGCTCAATTATTTCTATGGCTTTTTTGCGGGCGCCATCTCCCTCATTCGATTGCTTCAACAGTTCTCCTTTGCGTTTTAAAAATTCATACTTGTGTTTCAACAGGATGTTGTTGTCTATATCATCTTTGAAGTTAGCGTACAATTCATCCAGCCCTGTTTTATTAATGGCAAGATTTATTTCCAACATCTGTTGCTCTTCTGGTTTATTGGTGGGCGTTGCCTGTGGCTTTATCAATTTAATAACCCACGGTAAGGCAAGCCCTTGCCCTACCAGTGTAACAATTATAACAACAAAGGTGATAAACAAAATAAGGTTACGATGCGGAAACGCAGCACCCGCAAGCGTTAACGGGATAGCCAAAGCGGAAGCAAGTGATACCACTCCACGCATACCTGCCCAACTTACTATCACAGGATTTCGCCAACCGGGATTTCTCTGCGCAACCGTTATATAGCGGCCAATAAACCTCGTAAAGACTGAAGAAAATAAAGCCGCAATTAATCTTGCAACAATCACCACTATAGTTACGAGCAACGCAATTTCGACCGCATTAATCCGCGACATGCCCTTGATTCCTTTGGTAATGGAAGGAAGTTGTAAACCGAGTATTAAAAAAACAATAGCATTCAATATAAAAGCGATTGAAGACCAGATGGCCCCGGACTTGAGCCTGCTCTTGTGAGAAAAAACAAAATGATTCTGGTAGGCAATAAATAAGCCACCGCTTACTACTGCCAATACACCGGAGGAGTGAACCGATTCTGCGGTGAGGTACATAATATAAGGTATCGCGATAGATATGGCAATATCAATATTGGAAGTTGTTGGCAGCCACCTATAAATAGCGTAGAACAATAATCCAAACATGATACCCACAGCAATTCCTGAAATCACCACGAGGAAAAAGCCCGACGCAGCTTCGTACCAAACAAAGTGACCTGATACAATAGCGGCAAGTGCAAAACGAAAAAGCGTTAAACTCGTAGCATCATTCAGTAAACCTTCTCCTTCCAGAATCGAAGTGATTCCTTTCGGTAGATTTATGTATTGCAATACGGCGGAAGCTGCCGCTGCGTCGGGAGGCGAGATAATGGCACCAAGTAAAAAACCCTGTGCCAGTGTAAACCCCGGGATAAGCCACCACGTTATGAAGGCCACAGCAGTAGCAGTAAACAAAACAAACCCCAGTGCCATTGCGGTGATAATGCGCCGCCATTTCCATAAACTCTTTAGCGACATATTTTGCGCATCGTTAAAAAGAATTGGTGGAAGTATGACCAGGAAAACCAAATCAGGATCTATCTGAATTTGGGGAATACCCGGCACAAAACTGATGATAAGCCCGGCGAGCACCAGGAAAATAGGATAAGGAATTTTTAGCTTCCTCGCAATAATAACCAGGAAGCAGACAGTTAAAATAAGACCAAGACAAAGAAGAATTGTTTCCTGCAACTGCACGGTGAATATATTTTTTATAGTAAGATAAAATAAAAACGCCGAAATTAATGCGCATCATCAGTTCGCCGAAAAAAAATTATTTCGAATATACTTCAACGTTAGGCACTGCTTCATTGGGCGGTAATCAAAGGCAGGTACAGGTGAGTAACTATTGATAAAATTGAAAATAAATAAGATGGATCCAGGCCCACGCTGAATCTGCCGTTACGGATTTGGTTACAACTCAAAATACTTTCCCGGATTTGTCACAAGCAGGCAAACAATTTGTCGCAATAAGCCTCTACTAAGACGTTTTTACACATTGTGAATATCGATATTTACAAAGAAATTTGATCCTTGAAATAAATGAAAAAGAAAATGAGAAAATTAAAATTACAAATGCAAATGTCGGCCGACGGATTTGTGGCTGGCCCCGAAGGGCAACTGGATTGGATGTCAATGGAAATGGATCCAAAGCAATTGCAGTTTTTGCAGGACTTAACAGAAAGTATGGACACCATTCTTTTGGGCAGAAAAATGACAACTGGATTTACTACTTATTGGGAAAATGTGGTAAACACGCAGCCGGAAAGCCCCGAATATCCTTATGCAAAAATTTTTGTGGACACCCCAAAAATTGTATTTAGCAAAACCATTAAAACTGTAGATGGTAAAAACGCCGTGGTAGAAAATGGCGACCTTGTAGAATCCGTAAACAAATTAAAAACAAAAGAAGGCAAAGACATGATTGTGTATGGCGGAGCCAATTTTGTTTCCGAACTTATAAAAAACACCCTGGTTGATGAATTTAATTTTTTTGTGAACCCTACTGCAATTGGCAACGGGCTACGAATCTTTAATGACAGATTCAAATTGAAGCTAGTGAATTCAACTGCCTTTACTAACGGAGTTGTTTTAAATCAATATAAGCGATTGGATAATTGATCTTGAAAGCAACATCATCGACTAACTAACGGCAAGGGATAACCTTAAAAATATTAAATGGCAGAACATTTTTGAAAAAATCGTTTTTCTTTTCCCGGCAAATCATAAAACCCATTCCCGGAATTTAAATGCATTTATATATAAAAAACCGCCTCAATTTATGAGACGGCTTCTTTTTATGTTTTATAGAATAAGATGATATTATTACTGTTCCCGGCTTATAGAGGTAAAGTCTCTGTGGCCTGATTATAACCGGAAATAACTTACATATTACCCTTATTTGAGGTATCCATAATATTGATCATCTGTTGCGCAATCCCACCAAACAGGCATACTCCAGATATTGGGATCAGCAGCATGAGGATTTAAAGCAAGCGTATGAATCGAGTTGTAATTGATTTCATAGGTTGGAGGCAGTGCCCACCGGCGTATCCAGTACCTTGGATCTGTTGGCGCACCACCTGTCAACTGGGCTTGTCCTGTAAATAATGGACCGCGGTCATACCCCGGATAAACTACTCCGAAGCCGCCTACATCACCGGCGCTAAAATCAAAGCGGCGCATATCGTTCCAATTTTCAATACTGCAACCCATGGCAGTATATTTTTCCAGCATAATGTCTGACATTGTTAAAGTCCCTGCACCTTGTGCAACAGCACTGCTCATCATGTAGGCGGTAATAGCACTTGGATCCATAGGTTCCATGTCGGGAATAGTAACGCCGGCAGCATTTTTGTCAAAACCACCAGCCTTCCATTCGTTAAGTTTAGCCTGCATCATATCAAAATGAGCCTGGATGCCTGCAATATAGGCTGTGTAAGCATCTGCAACATCGCCTTTTCTCATCTCCACTTCTGCTTTAATAAAGCACATTTCATGATAGGTCAAAATTTCCTGGTCAGAAACAGGACGAACCTGGAAGGAACCTGTGGAACCAATAACGCCGGCATTATAAGCAGCTATAGAAGGATACCAGTTTACATCGTTTGCAGGCTGAGCAGGATTGCCTGATGTGGCCAGGGCATTACTTCGCATGTTTACGTAAACAGTATCGCCGGCGTAAATGTAGTTGGTGCTGTTGATGTAAATAGAACCTGCAGGATACGTTACGGATACCGTGTTTCCATTTACTGTGTAAGCACGGCCTGCCTGTTGTTGAGCGGCAATAAAATTGGCAAGATCAGTTCCGTCGGCAATGGTATAATTGATTGTTTTATTTGTAGTGGCGTAAGTGGCTGTTTGAATAGAAGTAGGGCCACCTTTTAACAAACGTGTTGCCGTGTCATAAGAATCAACCCCTATTGAACGGTTCCAAGTATAAGAGCTAACCTGGCCTGAACCATTCAATGTAACATCAGCCATAGAAGCAGGTACAATTTTAGGCATCCGGGGATCAATTACACCGGAACCATTCATATTTGTCAACAGGTTGTAGTAATATGCGGAAATACGAATAGCATTACCATAAGCAGCATAATCAAAGTTGCCATTGGTTACAACAGGATCACCTTCCAGATAATCAGTTACAGTGCTGTTGTTAAGCCCCGGCCCAATGGTATTATCGGCATTGGATTGCGGGCCCTGTGACAAACAATATAAAACAGAATCAGCATTAAACAAGTCCGCTTTTTTTGACAGTTTAAGCATATAGCGGGCTTTTAACCCCCAACATAGTTTAATCCATTTGCTTACATCGCCGTTATTCCACAAATCTCCTGCAGCCAGTGACGGGGTTCCTGCCTCCTGTGTTTTATTGAACAAGCCGATGGCTTCATTTAATTTGTTCATACATCCGTTAAAAATGGTTTTACCATCATCAGGCTTAGGGCTTGGATTTCCTGTTCCTGCTTCTGTGTAAGGCATTTCACCATACAAATCCAACATTTCCATATAACCCAATGCATGAAAAACATCAGCTACAGCCATATAATGATAGGCTCCTTGTTTTTCAGCGGAATTGTATAAATCAACTATATTGGAAGATACCTCTACAAACCATGTTTGATACGGAGTTGTTGAAGCGGCATTAGAGCACTGCCATGTTGTGGAAAACGCATTACTGGAAGAAGACGCACTGTTACTATAATAAACTCCTGCAATAAGTGAAGTACGATAATTGGTGACGCCTGCTGTGTACTGGTAAAAATGTTCGATCCAGGGCACACGGTTTTGAATTAATACGTTTTGATTGTTTGGATTATCCGGATCAGTATTAACATCCAGCCACTTTTTACAGGAAGCCGATCCTAATACGACTAAACAACCTAATATGATATATTTTAAATTTTTCATGATTTATTTTTTTTCATTTATTAAAAGGTAAGATTGATACCGAACGTAAAACTTGCAACCGCAGGTACTCCCAGGTAATCAATACCTGTAGAACCTGATCCTCCTGTTCCTCCTGCCGCACTTACTTCAGGATCCATTCCTTTGTAGTTTGTCCATGTAAACAAATTCGTTCCTATTACGCTTGCAGTAAGTCCCTTAATAACTTTTTGACTCTTCAATATACCAGAGAAGTCATAATTTAATGACAGGGAGCGTAGTTTTAGCCAGTTTACTGAAGTAATAAAATTATAAGAATTAGCCGCATAGTTGGACCAATATTGATGAATCATATAATCACCGGAATAGGTTGTACTACCAATGGTATACGACTGACCTGCATTGTAGGTTATAGAGGTATCAGTTCCTGTTTTACTGTTTACGCCGGTCAATGTAACCGACTGACGATCGTTTAGCAAAGTTCGTTTGCTTAAACCGTTTGCAACCAGAGCATACTCTGTTCCATTAAATACATCTCCTCCAATTCGAATATCCAAGAGGAAGGATAATGTCAATCTCTTGTAACGGAAATTATTTTCAAATCCGCCAATATAATCCGGTTCACGGTTACCCACAACCAGAACTGCAGGGTCCAATTTATATAAACCGGTTGTCGGGTCTATCTGGTAACGTCCGTTTGGTATTGCTTTTCCATTTGCATCAGTTTCACGCAAAAAAGATTGACCGGTCATTCCGGCAAAATATCCACCGTTAGGAATTGAGGCTGCTTTTATGGTTCCAAATTGAGCGTCTGTTGGGTAAAAATAGGATACGCCTGGAATAAAAGCGCCTAATCGACCTTTATTATAGGAGAAATTGATAGTAGCATTCCATGAAAAGTCTCTTTGTGATATTACTTTTCCATTAAGCGCTATTTCCATTCCATTGTTAATTACAGTGCCGGAATTAAGAGTGCTGAAAATAAACCCGCCGGATTGAGCTAAACGTGGCTGCCCGATTTGATTTTTTGTTTCATTATGATAATAAGTATAGTCTAAACCAATGCGATCATTCAAAAATCTAAACGCTCCTCCAATTTCCCATGAAGATTGAATTTCAGGTATTAAAGTAGGATTACCTGAATAGTACTGATTACCAACCCCGATAAAAGATCCAATACTAATGGGAGGATTTTCGTAAGTATTTGTAGCATAAGCATTAGCATCTTTACCGACTCTGGCCCAGCTTGCCCGAAGTTTACCGTAGCTAAGAATATTATTTGCAGGAAGCAATTGCGAAAAGATAAAAGAACCGCTGACAGAAGGATAGAAATAGGACTGGTTCGCTACTGGCAAAGTTGATGACCAGTCATTGCGTCCCGTTGCCGTAAGATATACCAAATCTTTATAAGACACACCTACTTCGCCATAGGCTCCAACTAAACGTCTCCTGGTTGTTGCATCCGTAAAAAATTTGTTGGTGTTCTGTATATTATTAAAGCTAATGGTACCAGGTGTATTAAAGGCATATCCCCAATGATTTTGATTTTTTGTATCAAAATCTTCTGAAGTAGTTCCCAACAGCAGGTGCGTATCAAAATCTCCGAAACTCTTGTGAAAATTAGTCATCACTGTTGTTGTGATATAGGTATAGTCAACCATGTCTTTGCTCAGGCGCCCGTTTTGATATAGAGGAGCCAGGGCCGAACCCGGGGCTATATAAGTATAGTCATTAGTTGTGTACTGATCATAACCCACACGTCCTGTAATATCCCACCAACTGGTAATTTTAAAATTGCCGTTTATCCCCCCTGTAAAACGATTGGTTTTTGAGGTTAAGTTATCCTCATTAATGATCCAGTAAGGATTATCAATATCATTTTCCAAAGCAACAGTTCCGGCATATATCCGATGTTGCGTCCCATCAGAATTAATGTAATTTTTTATATTGTAAGTTGTAGGCCAGTTGTATAATGCCTGCATACTTCCGACTCCACTTCCATATAAACCGGCAGTAGTCAAGGTCCTGTCGGTATTGGCAACAGAATAAGCTACATTCGCATTTAGTGTCAAACCGCCATATTTTTGTTCGCCATTAAAACGAAAAGTAGTTTTGTCATAACCTGTCCCGGGAACGATACCAGTTTGTTTAAAGTTGGAGCCTGATAAATAAAAAGAACCGTTCTTCGAACCGCCGGATACGTTTATATTATTATCATAAATAGCACCGTTTTGAAAGAAATTACCAATGTTGTCATATATAGTACTATCGGCAGGAATTTTTGGTCCCCAGGAATTGTAAACACCATCAGTAGTCAAAACGCCATTGCTGGAATAACTCCCAGGACCAAATTCGGTTTGAACTTCCGGTAACTTGTTTGCCCAGGACGTACTTATTTTGCTATTGAAATCCACGGTTACTTTACCTTCTGCTCCTTTCTTAGTGGTAATAAGAACAACACCGTCAGCCGCACGGGAACCATATAAAGCGGCAGCAGCAGCGCCTTTTAAGACCGATAAGGTTGCAATATCCTCAGGGTTGATGTCCATGACACGGTCTGAGTACGTGGTGTTACTGCGGGATAAACCATCGGTTCCGGTATTACCAGTAACGGTCGTCGAATTATCATAAATAATGCCATCTACAACAAATAATGGCTGATTTTGCCTGCCCTCTGATGTTGAGGTACCACCACGAAGAGTGATTGAGGCTCCTGCACCCGGGGAACCACTGTATTGAGTAATATTTACGCCCGGAACTTTACCAACAAGAGAATTAATGACATTTGTATTCTTATTTTTCATTAATTCCTTCGCATCTAATTGCGTAACGGAATAACCAAGTGACTTTTGTTCCTTTTTAATGCCTAAAGCCGTTACAACCACTTCTTGCAACTCGCCTTCTCCTTTTTGAAGCGTGACTGGAATAGTAGAAGAATTTCCTACTTTGATTTGTTGTGGAGAAAAACCTACGGCGCTTATGATCAGGGTATTTCCTGGTGAAGCTTCAATAGTAAAATTGCCGTTGGCATCCGTTTGTGTTCCTGTTCTCTTCCCTTTAAGAAGAACTGTTGCAGCAGCAATCGGCGTATTATCGGAAGATAATACGGTGCCGGAAACTTTTTTCTGCTGAGCCAAAGTCGTTTGACATAATTGTAAAAATAGTAATGTCAGAATAGCTGTTACAATTTTTTTCATAGCATTTATTGATGTTTGTTTAAGAGTTTCTGTAATGTTTATGACAATGGAAAGTATTATTAAGCTGCGTTGTATTTCTTAGGCTTGGATCAAAAAAAATAAGCTGAAACCAGTCAAAATTGGATCTGCTTTTAATAAAACAAAAAAATGATTTCATAAATGATAATTATTAAACTTTATAATTAAAAAGCAAATCGCAGACAAAAACTGAATTAGCATATTTTTTTTAAATATTAAATTTCCTTTTATATAACGGTTATGCCTGCCCGCACATAAGGTTCTAAAAGTTCATCGTCTGCCGGTAATTCTGTTATCAACGTATGAATCTTTTTAATGTCACACACCTGTATCGGTTGTTGAGAATTAATTTTCTCTGAAATAGTCAAGCAAACCAACTTTCTTGTTGATTCTATCATTGCTTTCTTTATTTGAACCACATCCCAATCATTATCAGACATACCAGTGTCCAGATTAATTGCATTAACTCCCAAAAAGCATAAGTCAGCTTTAATTTCTTTAATTTTTGAAATTGCGTCGCGGCCTACTGTAATTTTTGAGTTGTTTGAAATTTTATCTCCTATTACAATCACTTCAATATTTGGGTGACTGCTATATTCAAAAAGGGCTGGAATGCTGCCAGAGATAAAGGTTGCGTGTAAACCAACAGGCAATGCTCTCGCAAGCTCAATAATAGTAGTACCGCCGCCGGTTAAGATGAACATTCCGTCCTTTATAAGTGATACAGCTTTTTGAGCAATAATTCTTTTTTGTGTGTATTTGTAAACTTCTTTAGAGGTATTATGACCGTGATGGAAAGAAAGTGAAAGTGCTCCTCCATGAGTCTTTATGATCTTGCCTTCGTCGGCCAGTTGTTGAAGATCCCTGCGTATGGTATCATCCGATACACTTATTTGAACGGCCAGGTCCGTTGACAACACCTTGTTATGTAAATTAACCTGGTGCAAAATAAAGGAGTGCCGTTCCATTTTAAGCATTAGTTAAGCTGTTGTTAAATCAAAACTAAGTCAAAAACGCAAACACCGCAAAATTAATTTCGCATAAACCTTAATAAAGATGCATAAAACCGCAAGGAGAAGCAAGAAGTCATCTTTTCCTATCAGTTTCCTCTTCGTCTTCTCATCACATAGAAGGCCTCAAATATTTCCTATAATAAAAAGCTATCCTCTTCGATACACTTTCGATACACCTTCGAATCTTCTTCGATGACATGATCGAAGAAGATTCGTAATCTATTCCGAAATATATCCTTGTATATAAGAAGCAACCAGCTTCCGGCCAATAAACTGTATCCAGCAAAAATATACACTATGGCAGTTCTCACACAACGTATCCCCGGCCCCATACCGGCACAGCGTTACTTTCTATAATTCGACGAAGAGAGTGGACATTCCTGATTGACTCTGGGGAAGTAGTTGATCAAAGTAAAAACAATTTATGTAATGAATTTTTAAGCAAATGCGCATAAGAATATAAGCCACAAATCGGGCGTACTAAGGTTTCATAATTGTGATGGAAAATCTTAGCCACAACAATCCTATATCTGTCGGAATATTCTATTGTGAACTAAACTTTTTGGAGCGAAAGAGTGTGTATATTTAGAGAATTATACTCAAGCGAGAAGGATGTGACAAAATATAAATATAGAAACAAATTTGCCTATGGCGATAGATTGTAAAGACAAATCATGATGACAAAAACCGACCCAATTAAAACTGTAAAGGATGTTGAAGCAGGACCCGGATGGATATCATTTGAAAGGAACTGAATATCACGAGTATGAAGGATAATAAAAAAAGACTTGCCTTTCTTCCAAAACTAATTCAACATAACAATCATGCCTAAACGCTATTTAAAATTCATTTTCCTGGTCGTATTGCCTGTTCTGCTGTGTGCCTGCAAAACGCATCATTTTGTGGTGGATGATGCAAGTATCCTGGATTCAAAAACACGTGCCGGCCTGGAAAATTTGCTTTCCTCGTATCATAAGAAAACAACCTGTTCCATATATTTATACAGTGTAAAGAAGTTACCCGAAGGGGAAGACGCACGTTCTTACACAAACAATATCGCCAATGAGCTGGGATTGGAGAAGACCCAACTTGATAATGACGCAATCATTTTCATTGCGCTGCAGGACAGGCAAATCAATTTCCGGCCGGGATACGGATTGCAGTTTATCATCGATGCGGGCTTATCCGAATTGGTTGTTCGTGACCTGAAGCAATACTTCCGGCAATCGCTTTACCAACAGGGAATTACTGAAGTGGTGAACCAGGTTATTAATCTCACCGAAAAATTATCATGGCAGGTAAAACCCTATAACGAGGAAAACATAAAGGGACAGGATATAATTGAACTGGAGGATTTTGATATTAAAAGCAGGAATGAAAACTTTCTCACCGTGGGATTGAAAAATGCTCCTGATTTAAAATTGTACATAACAAAATATATGGCCGCACTCACCGGCGATGTTTCTTCCGACGAGGATCACAGCCTTGCGATCTACTACCGGCCAGTCGTGGGGAAGCCTGGTGAAGGATATTTAATAAATGTTACAAAGAAATAATTTCGATTAACCTTTACTGTTACCTTCGATAAAATTGCTTCGCAAAATACAGTAGCGTATATTAGCGGAAATACATACGTTACCTGCCATTTTGACCAATATGCAAAAGTTGCCGTTTATTTTCTTAATCGTTTTTACATTGACTTCTTGTGGGCAGGCTACGACAACTCAAAATGAAAATTCTATTAAGGATACTAGTACTGTAGCCGATGACAAAGTTACACCTGACTTAAAAAAACTGCGCCAGGAATATGTTGAGACTTACAACAAGCCGATAGAATTCGAAAGTACCAGCAAAGGTAAGGATGGCGAAAAATTAAAAGTTTTGGGTAAATATTATTGCCTGTTTGATAGTGCCATTGTTGTGCCCGGTAAATATAATTACGACGACACAACGAAAAATTTTATTACACACAATTTTGCCGAAGACATTGCAATAATAAGTAACGGCGACACCATTCTTAAAAAGACAATTACAAAAAGAAACTTTATCAACGACCTGCCGCAGTATTTAAGAGATTATGCTGTAATATTTGAACCAAAATTTGAAGGCTATGATCGTGACAGTGACGATTTTGATTTTAGTTTTAGCATCTCAATCCCACTGACAGACGTGGGACAACTCATGAATTTAAGCATTAAGAGGAATGGTCAGGTGAATATAAAAAAAAGTGATTAAAATAGCCTATGCCTCCTTGGTTCGTGTCTCACGAAACACTTCTGTCTTATATTTATTTTATGAATACACAAATAAGAAAATCTTACACTGAGTTAAACTATGCCTCCGTGGTTCGTGTCTCACGAAACACTTTTGTCTTATATTTATTTTATGAATACACAAATAAGAAAATCTTACACTGAGTTAAACAAAATATATTTCTGGACAGCAACCATTCATGACTGGCTCCATTTGTTAGAGCCCGAAGAAAACAAAAAAGTAATTGTAAGTTCTTTAAAAAAATTGTCGGATGACAAATTAATCAGTGTATATGCGTTTGTAATTATGCCAAACCATATTCATTTGATATGGTCGCAGGATGGAATGAATGGTAAAGAAACACCAAAAGGAAGTTTATTAAAATATACCGCTCATGTTTTTTTGCGCCGTTTAAAAGCTATTGGCAAGTCAAAACCGTATGAAGTGGTTGCGCTAAATAAAAGTCATGAAATATGGCAAAGAGATTCTCTAGGAATTGAAATATTCAATAAAGAAATAGCAAAACAAAAACTTGATTATATTCACTTCAACCCCGTAAGTGGCAAATGGCAATTGTCAAAAAATGATTTAGATTATTATTACTCATCAGCGAGGTTTTATGAAACCGGTATAGATGAGTTCGGGTTTTTAAAAAATATATTTGAAATTTTGTGAAGAAGTGTTTCGTGAGACACGAACCACGAGTGTGGGAGAATATTATTTAGATATTTTCTTTATAAGTATCAAATGCAATATCAAAATAGGGAAATGTTTGTATTCGGAGCCTTTAGCAACATTGATGCGATGACCGTCGATGCCGATAGTGTTGAAAATGAAAATGATATTTACAAAATCTTAAATTCTTTAAAAATAGATTTCGATATCGACTTTTTGTACATGGCTAAAGATTATGGTGAAGCGCCTGAGGCAATTAAAATCGGCACTTTAAATTTCTTAAAAGAAAGACATAAACAGACTCCTATTTTAACCAAAAAAAGCTTCCAGTTGGGACTTGATTATGTCATAGATACATTTAGTAAAGCATACGGTATAAGCAAAGATAAGATTCAAAAACTAATGAATGATGGCAACCAGCGAATGTTACATCTCTACATAAAATTAACAAACATTGCTTTTTGGTTTTGTTGTGGCAGTTTTTTACTTGTAGTAATACTTTTAGCTATCTATTATTAAGTCCGGCATAAAAAACACTGTTATTGCTAGCAACCCCAACAACAACTTTTTATTAATATCAATCATTTTCAAAACGAGAGTTTTACAACTGAGACAACATGCTTTGAGATAATGATTACAAACAAAACAGCATCAACATCCTCATTCCCCCTCACGCCCCTTAACCACCGGGTACGGCGTATCATATCCTTTCACCGCATGCCAGATGATACGGTTGAAAACATTGTCATCTATACGGTCTGCATCGTCAAGGTCCTGCTCCAGCGATTTCCTGGCCCAATACAATTGAGCGCCTAATAAATTATCCAACGAAGGGTTCAGGCGATCCAGCGGAATATTATTTTTTATAAAATTATAGGGCGTGAAATCCGGTTGGCTGGTAAAACAATCCAGCATGGGTTCCGCCGTTAGATCGAGTTGATTCATGGGCGGAAGGCCAAGGATATTCTCAATCGTGCGCACCATATTTATTTGCGAGTAGTACGTTGAAAGAACTTTCCTTCGCTTTGTGTACGGACTGATAACGTAGCCGACAGTCCGGTGACCATCCACGTGATCAAGGCCCGCCTGCGGATCATCTTCGGTAACAAAAATGCAGGTCTCCTTCCAGAACTTACTATGCGAAATCGCATCTACAATTTGCCCAAGAGCCAGGTCATTATCAGCCACGGCTGCCTGCGGTGTAGGCAAGCCCGGCGCCGTTCCGGAGGTATGGTCGTTAGGTAATTCCATGATGATGAAATTCGGGAGATCATTATTTTTTTCATACCCTTTAAACTCTTTAAGAAAGGCAGTCACCCTCGAAGCATCAGGTACCGTAGTGGTGAATCCTGCATAATTAGGGCATATATACGGTTCCAGTTGTTCAAGATTTGCCTGGGCCCGGATACTGATTTTATTGCTGCCGCTTTGCAGGTCTTTATAAATTTCAGAAAATTTTGAGCCCTTAGGTTCGACGATGGTTTTTACAAATTCACCGTAATCCCGAAAGGTTAATCCATGCGCCAACACATTATCCCAGATAAAACCGGAGCTGGCATAAGCCAAAGCATCATCTCCATCATAAGGATAACTGCGGGTAAAATCACCAAAAGATTTTTCGAGGTAATCTGTCACATAGGCTTCATCCGTCCATTGATGGCCGTCGGCGCTTAAAACACCACTGCAATTAAAATTGTCCATCAATACAAACGAACTTGCGAGGCTATGATGATTGGGGGAAATATGCTTACCGAATTCAACCAAAGAACTATCACCGTTAGCCTGGGGCATATCACCCAATACCTGGTCGTAAGTGCGATTTTCTTTTATGATGTAAACAACATGTTTAAACACAGAAGTTTGATTGGGACTAACGGGAACGGGTACCTTTTCCTTCACACCGTTAGTACGAAGTTTCCTGTTGGCCAGCATCTGGAAATAAGAATTATTCTGATGTACAACTTGCGTCATTTCAGCAAGCGCTTTCTTACCGGGCACTGGAATGATGGAGATGGTTCCTTCATGATCATGTGAATTGAAACCGTTGCGGTTTGTTTTTTGGTTCCTCGAGCCGATTCCTTTTACGTTGGCAACATACAGTGTGCTGCCGGTGCTATCCATCAATACAGATCCCGGGTACCAGGCCGTAGGTATCATTCCGAGGATGCGTGCCGGGCTTCCGGTTTGTATAACACACAAGGCATTTTCAGTGCCGTTAGCTACATAAAGATATTTCCCGTCGGGGGAAATAGTTAAAGCATTGGGAGCGCTGCCAAAAGGAATGTCCTTCTGAAAATGCACCGATATCGTATCGATAACAAGATCAGTTTTTGTGTCAATTACCGAGATAATATCACTGTTCGCACAGGCAACATATAATTTATCATGCGCAGGGCTCAACACCATTCCTGCCGGATGCAATCCCACTTCAATGGACTTTTCTTCTGTGCTCCTGTCGAGGTCAATAACTGAAATGGTACCGTCGTTGGCAATTCCTGTTTTCGGATCTACCAATACCTGCGAACCGGAAGTATTATAAGTGGATTCACCTTCATGAGGCCGGCGGCCGCCCCAGTTGCTTACGTATGCTTTATGCGGCGATGCCAATATTACACCGTAAGGAGCTATGCCTACAGGTATTTGAATAATTTCTTTCGGGTCAATTGCATTGACAACTGCCAGTGAATTACTTCTTGAAAGCGTGACATAAATCTTATTGGTTGTTTCGTCAAGGGCAATTCCGCCGGGAACAGGATCCCCGCCAATGGCAGGTTGGGGCAACATGACGGAATCGCTCCAATGCATAATGTTGTTATTATCGACGTTGGCAATGTCTATGCGATTGGTTGCATTCGTTACGTATACGCGGCGACCGTTAGTTGAAAGGTAAATGCCTGTAAAAGAAGCGCCGCTATGTTTATAGGGTAACGATTGCAGGATGGTTCTGTCGTTTACTCTTACGAGATCGAGGGAAGACATATTTTTTACGAACAATAATTTGCCATCCTGCGAAAGCGCCATATCAACCGGCCTTCCATGTAAATAAACCTGCAAGCCTGCGGGACGTATGAGTTGATTGGAAGGAACGAGTATGCTGCCATCTGGTTGTGGGCCCACTTGCTTATTTCCAAATGTATTTGTTTTCTGAGCCAGTGAAACAGGTGATAAAACGGAAAGGGAAATTAGGACAATGATAAAACGGACAGTAGTTAATTTGAGATAATTCATTTTGTATCATTTATTATTTATTGCAGTGTGTCAATTGCCACTAACTTTAGTTAGTGGAATTGTGGTGATCTTTACCGGCTTTAGCCAAAAGTTAAAAGGCCATATATTGTAAACAATCAAAAGATTTGGCTAAAGCCCCTGAACTTTTTTCATTCGATCCACGGGTTGAAACCCGTGGCAATTAAAATACCCTGGCCTTATACTTTGCAAGGTTCAATTTGTCAACTTTCCAGTTTAAATCATTCATGGTTTTATCCTTTGCAGCGTACAGCACTTTCAAAACAATCCCCGACTTATCTGCACCGGAAATGGAAGCTTATGTAATAAAACCGCACCAGGCGTTCCTTCGGAACGCTTCATGCACTTTCCCGAAATTTTCTACCCACCAAAAGTCCCTATGGGACTAACAAAAATTTAGTAACCCTTTCCTATATTGACTTTGCGAACAGAATACCTAATACGAATTAACAGGGCAACCATTGCTTCTTAAAGTAAAATCTTGCTAACACAGGACCGCACCATTTAACGCTCTGGTTATTTATTCATGAAACTCCATTATCGCACTTTCTCCTTTCTGCAAAGAAATAGTAATAAAGCCTTTCGACGATTGTAAAAACGTCGTTTTATTTCTGTATTGCAACTTGACTCTTGCTACATAATCCGGAGTTTTTATTTTGAACTGATTCTTTGCCGTGGCTGTTATTTCCAACGATCTAATATGATGATTTTTCCAATCCAGATTCAGCACACCTCCTCCCCTTGCACATAAGCCTTTGAAGCTACCGTCAGCCCACTCACCGGGAAGTGCAGGCAATAAATCAATATATCCTTCATGGCTTTGCAAAAGCATTTCAGCCATACCGGCAGTGCCGCCGAAATTGCCATCAATCTGGAATGGCGGATGTGCATCAAACAAATTAGGATAGGTGCCGCCGCCGTCTGTCATGTTGAATCCTTTTTGCGCCGTTGGCCGCAACAGGTCTTTTAATAAACTGAAGGCGTGATTTCCATCTTTTAATCTCGCCCATAAATTAATTTTCCAGGCAAGAGACCAACCAGTGCTGATATCTCCTCTTCTTATTAACAGGGCTTTGGCAGCTTCGGCCAATGCAGGCGTGCCTTGCAAAGTAATTTCATTGCCCGGGTACATTCCCCAAAGCGGTGACACATGGCGATGCTGTGGCTCCACTTCTTCATACGGTTGCAACCATTCCATCAGCCTCCCGTTTGTATCAATCTGGTTGGGAGGCAATTGCTTTTTTGTCTCAATTAATTGTTGCCTGAAAGCATCATCTTTTTTTAAAATTGTTGATGCATCAATAACATGCGTAAATAATTCCCGGATGATTTGATTGTCTATCATAGGCCCGGCACACACGTGCACTGTTTTTCCATTTGCCAGGCGAAAAGCATTTTCCGGTGAATTGGAAGGCGCCGTTACCTGCCAGCCGTTGTTGGGGTCCTTTACCAATGTGCTTACATAAAATGCCGCGGACCCTTTAATGATGGGATATATTTTTGTAAGATATGCTTCATCATGCGTGAACTCGTAATGCCGCCAAAGCATTTCACACAACCATCCGGAACCTGAATTGGTAGCGCCCCAGGAAGCGCTTTCACCTGGAGAAGTATAGCCCCAGACATTGGTGATCACATGCGCTACCCAGCCATCGCCATCATAATATACCTTAGCTGTTTTCTCACCCGTTTTCACCAGCCCTTTCACCAAAGAATAAAACGGTTCATTCAACATGGATAGATTGGTTACATCAAGCGGCCAGTGATTCATCTGGATATTTATATCGAGATGATAATCTCCGTTCCATGGTGTTTGTATGGTGTTGGCCCATAGTCCCTGCAGATTAGGCGGCAGCAATCCCGGCCTTGTGCTGCTAATTAATAAATAGCGCCCATAATTAAAATACAAAACCGGTAAGTCATTGTCAGAAGGGTTTTTAGTAAATGCGATCAACCTTTCATCGGTGGGCAATGCCGCCTGTTCCGCATTTTTATTATCCAAAGAAATCGATGCACGATGAAAAAGATTTTGATAAACTTTTATGTGTACTGCTTTTTCTGCCTGGTATGTTTTGCTGATAGCCGCATTCAATAAAGCCAATGATTTTTGCTGATAAGGAACCTCACGGAAATCCGTAGCCGAAGAAATATAAACAATAACTGAATTGGCATTCTGAACTTGCAAGGTACTATCACCGCCAATTAATTTTCCACCGTATTTTTGCATTCTTATCCTCGTTAGGTAACGCATGCCTTTCCCATCTGTCCCGTTATTTAACTGGCCTTCCATCTGCAGCTCATTATTATGCACAGTCGTTTTATATTTCTCAGGCCGGTCAAGTCCCAACGTAAAATTTATTTTTCCCGGTTGGCTGGCTGTAAGGCGAATGATAATAACATCATCAGAAAAGCTGGTAAAATATTCACGGGTATAGGTTACGCCATTAAGCTGGTAATTGCAGGTTGCTATGGCGGAATCTAACGATAATCCCCTGGTATAACTTGTCGGTTTTAGCAAAGTAGTATCTACTCCATAATTATATTCGAGGTGAAGGTTTCCTAATACCTCGTAACTTCCATAAGGTACATCAGCGCCGTTGCCATTGCCTGAACCGGCTCCTTTGCAGACAAAAGCTTTATTAACCAAAGCTTCTGCTTCAGCATTCTTTCCTTCAAACAATAATTTTCTTATTTCGGGCAAATATTTTACAGCGCCTTCCTTGTCTGCATCCTGCGGGGCGCCCGACCAAAGCGTGATGTCGTTCAATACAATATTTTCGTGTAACACGCCACCATTGGGCATAGCGCCGAGGCGGCCATTGCCTAAAGGAACACACTCCTGCCATGTATTGGCAGGATGATCATACCACAACCTCAGGTTTTGCTGCGCACTAACGGTAAACAAACCAATAACCGTGAATGTAATCAGAAAGAAAAAATGTCTCATTTAAAAAAAGTTTAAACAATTCGTCTAATCGTAGCAGTTATATTAAAGGTATGAATCACAGTAATTGCACCACCTTCCCGGTTCTTACTGATTCATCACATGCAAAAGCTATCCGCAGACTATTTACCGCATCTTCCGCATGGGCACCCAGATCGACATCTTCTACAATTGATTTCAGAAAATATCTTTGTTCACGATTACAAAGTTCCTGGTGATCCGGTTCATCTTCCAGGTTTATCCATGTATCTTCTTTAGCAAACTTTCCATTTTCATCCAGGTCAGCATGATGAAAGCGCAGTGATTCCGTTTTCGTGTGCGATTCAATGGAGGAAGATTTACCCGAACCTCCGGCTTCTTTAGCCACAATGGATACAGCACCTTTCGGGCCGATAACATCTTTTACGAAAAATGCCGTTTCACTAATCATAGGCCCCCACCCTGCTTCATACCATCCAACGGAGCCATCTTCAAAACGTATTTGCAATTGTCCGTAATTATAATTACCTGCTGGGATTTCTTCGGTAAGCCTTGCTCCAATCGCATATACCTGGGTTGGCTTCGAACGTGTCATCTGGCACATTACATCAATATAATGAACTCCGCAATCAACAATCGGGCTCAGGCTGTTCATCAGGTTACGATGCAGTGTCCACATGTCACCATCACTTTGCTGGTTAAGGTTCATCCGCATCACTATCGGTTTACCAAGTTCCGCGGTTAATTCAACAAAGCGTTCCCAGGAAGGATGGTGGCGCAGAATATAGCCTACCACTAATTTCTTATTTGCTTTTTTAGCTGCTGCCGCTATCCGTTCAGACCCTTCAACGGAATCCGCTAATGGCTTTTCTATGAATACATGGCATCCATTATCCAATGCTTTCATAGCAAAAGATTCATGAGTACCGGGGTAAGTAGAAATACAAACGGCATCCGGCCGGGTAGCCTTTAACGCTTCATCTATGTCGCTAAACAATTCATACTTGTTGCCCAATTTGGCATTCAATTTCTCATTGGACTTTCCCCTTGACACGAGACCGCAAATCTCAAATCCATCAAGAGTATGATAGGCCATGGCATGAGAAGATCCCATATTTCCACAACCTATAACGAGTATGCGTAAAGGCTTTTTTTGATTTTGCATTTTGTAAGTATTAAGTTTAGGTGGTGATCAATTTATAAAGATTATCATTGTTGTCCGACTAAATGTATGAAAGACTTTGCCAGCCAGTAAAGCCTCACCCCAACCCCCAGGGCTGTTGCATTCTAAATTAGAATAAATATCTTTAGAGTTAATCATAAAAAGATAGATATGGGTGAAGTTAAAAGTATTATTGAATTTTTTGAAAAAATACCTGATCGGCGCAGAGGGGCAGGCCAGCGTCATGAGCAAACTTTTGTGTTGTTGCTGGTATTAATGAGTACCATGAGCGGCTATTTGGGATATCGTGCCATTGGGGATTTTATCAAAAGAAATAAGGAATCGCTATTAGAACATTTGCAACCTAAAAAAAACAGGTTGCCGAGTTTTGATACGGTAAGGCGTATTGTTCAAGGGATTGATTTTTCTTTAGTGAGTAAGCAGTTTTCCCGTTGGGCATCCCAATATGTAAAGCTGTCCAGGCATGAATGGGTAAGCATAGATGGGAAGGTTATAGGAGGCACAGTCACTAACGCAAATAGTTCTAATCAGCAATTTGTGAGCCTCGTGAGTCTGTATTGTTCTAAGCAAAAACTGGTTATCGGCAATCAAAAAGTGCTGCATAAAAAAGAAAACGAGATTACTATAGTGCAGCAGTTGATTGAGGCATTGGAGTTAGAGGGTGTAACCTTTAGTTTAGACGCACTTCATTGCCAAAAAAAACCACAGCAATCATTATTAACGGCAAAAACGATTATGTGATAGGAGTAAAAAAGAACCAACCGGTACTTTACAATAAAATAGAAACGATTATGGCTGATAAAAATAAAAGAAGTAGCTGGTATGCTGAAATACAAATCAATAAAGGCCGCACAGAGTTTAGGTCTATTACTGTGAGTGATAACCTTGAAGGCATTAGCGATTAATGGATAGGATTAAATCAGCTAATCAGCATTCATAGAATAGTAAATACGAAAGGTAATAAAACAGAAGAGACTGCTTATTTTATAAGTAGTAAACAATCCAATGTCGTAAGTGCAGCGCCAATATTGGGCCATGTTGATTAACCCGTAGGCAGCGTTAGAACGCTGACTGTAGAATAAACCACCCTGTTCAATATCTCCTTCCTTTTGATATCCTCCTACTGAAAAGTTTCTCGTTACTTCAATACCCAACGGGCCAATACCAACAGGATATAATATGCCTCTTGTATTTGTAACATTCTTTGCATACCATGCTCCCCGGGGAATAAAATCAAGCAGTGGCGCATCTTGCGGGGTCGCCTGCTCCAACCGGTTGGCCGCACAAAGACCATAAAATGGCGCCTGGAAATTGTAATTCAAATGATAGTCGCCGTTCCATGCAGGCGTGTCGGTAGTTGTCCAACCAAATATTCCGGGAGGGAATTTCGCATCACGGCTACAGGCTGACATGGTATAAAGCCCCTGGTAATACGCCTTCATTAAAACACTATCTTCAACCGTTATAGAAGATTTACTCCAATAGCTGTTCCACCATTTTTTATGAAGTTGCAACAGAAGTGCAATAGAATCCTGGTTGATTTCTTTAATCCGCCTTAGCACATATTCCAACAGCGATTTATTTTTAAACTTGCTTTCAATGGCAAGTACTATCAGCAGTTTCTTTCCCGGCAGTAATACAATATTATTGGTGTTGTAATTGATCGTTTTTAATGCAACGGCTACTTCTGTTGATATATCTACACTATCATTAAATGCCCGTGTTAGCCAATGAATTTGTTGTTCTTCGCCCTTTTTTAATTCTGCCCTGTGGCTTTCCGGGGCAGTTAAATTAACCAAAATCCTGGCTGCTTTATTTACTGCTTCAAGTTCAATAACCACCAGGTTTTCTGTTGCTGATACCCATGATTTAGCTTTAACCGCTGCATTGTTTTTTTGCAGAAGGCAGGTAGTAATTCCATTGCGGATGAGCTGTTCGGCAGAAAAGGCAGCGTCGTTAAACCCTTCAATATTTATATCAACAAATGCAGCAACACGTGGCCCCGACAAACCATCCGCCTGTGAACGCAGCCGCCAAAAATCATTCTTTGACAAATAGTAACGCAACCCGGTACCGCTGTATCCCAAACTCATCATTACATCACCATTGCCCATTAATGGAGCATCAATAGAAACATCATTTGGGATATGCGAAGGAGGTTTATTCCAAATATTTTTAAATGCTGCCGGCTGGGCCGTTACAGATAGCTTCGTTTGCCCACGAACACCTAATGATAAAAGAAGGAATAAAAAAAATATATTGATTTTTACGGGCATAATTTTCACTTTTAATCCATCCCTGGTAATTTCATGTCATCTGCACGGGTTAATAAAAATGTCATCTTACCGATATTTCTATTTTGTCTCAATTGCATAACTATTTGTTCACAAGGAAATGTACAATGCGGCAGGCGTTGCCTCCGGGTTCGCCGTTAGTTGATACTATTTTCACTTCCAACAGGTGCTTTCCTGTTTTCAAACCATCTGCTAAAATCAAATACCAGGGCAGATGTAATGAATTGCTCCATTGGGTGAATAGACTCATGGTCCGGGCCTTGCCTTTATCAACCCTGTATTCGATAACGCCGGCGTCAGGCTCTGATACAATGGCTACGCCCACAGCATTTCCGCTGAATGAAAATGCAAACGAACTTCCCGGCTTGGTACCTTCCAAAACAGGAACATGTACAAATCCTTCCCGTGTCTCTTTTTGATCGGATGGTTGCCAATTATCGATAACTGAAAATCCATGAAGATCAGATGCCTGTTGAACATCTTCATAAACTCCATTGTTATACGAGTTTTTGTTTAGCGGCCGCGGAAGTTTTACTCCCGAAACATCTTCATCACTATATCGCATAGACGCAATTTGGAGCAGGGATTTTATGGATTGATAATAAACATTTTGTCCGTATGGAGAAGGATGCAAATCTTTAAAATCATCTTTCCAGGTAAATTCGCCGTGCCGTATTCTTTCATATACTTCTTTAGCAAGGTTGATAAACGGAAGATGATAATATGCAGCTAATTGCCTGTGCACCTTCACTTCAAGGGGTTCAACATTATTATCAAAATCATGATTCTTATCTTCGTCGGCAAAAGCCATTACCACAATATTCATAAAAGGATTGGCAGTAAGCGCATGACGAATAATACCTTCCATAGCCCGAACCTGCAATGACGAATCGGTTCCATTAGCGTGATCATTCACCGCCGCTTCCAGGAAAAGGAGATCAATTTTGCCTTTATCTAAAACATCATGCTGCAAACGAAATGCATGGGGCACGCTTCCTAAAGAAGGAATACCGGCCGGAATAAATGTAAAATTTGTTTGCGGATAGGTTTCCTGTAAATACCGGCAAACTTTATCTCTCCAACCGTGGTTATAAGTAATAGAGCCACCCAGGAAAGCTACTGTTAGTTTTCGTCTATCCCTCATATTCCGAATGGTATTATTCAGTCCTCGGCTTGGTTCAATAAATGTTGCAGAAGATAAAGTCTCTGTAACAGGAACAGCATGTTGAGTAATGAAATCAGCATAATGTTCGGGATGGTCGATATTAAAATGATGACCCATTAATGAAATGTTATTCCACATAGTATCAACTATTATAGAGCCACCAGGACGCAGGTATTTTGCAGCCAGGATGGTTGTATTTTCTGCAACAGGAACAACACTATCGCTTGCACACACCACATGAACAACAGGTATTTTATATGCAGCCAATGATTCAATATTATCAATTGGATTGTCGCGGAAATTGAGCGCTTCCTGTTCTGTAAACGAATAAGCGGCTAAACATTTTTTCCAATCATCCGAACTTCCAACGCCTTTTCCTTTGCCACCCGGCCAACTTTTTATATCAAGAACCGGCGCTTCGGCATAGATGCAACTTACTTTGTCAGGATTTCGTTTTGCCCATTCATAAATATATAATCCACCGCGGCTCACACCCTCCAAAACAGATTTTCTTGCAAGCGGATAGTGACTGATGAGATGTTGATAAAACACTTCCCATATTCGCATGGCTGCCGGGCTGCCATACATATCACGGCAATCAATAAACGCAATATGAAAACCTCCGGATAGTAAGATGCTGTCCATTTCATAATGCCAGTCCGGGAAATAGGCACGCCATACCCACGGGTTACCGGGTAATGCGTGCACAGGCTGTACAATGTAAGCGCTCCGTCCCTCAATTGAAAATGACTCTTCTTGAAAACCATGCCACATCGATTTCACAGGAGTTTGCGAATAGCCTGCCGTTATCAACAAACAAAAAATGACGGTAATCGTAAACCCTTTTTTTAGCATCCTTAAGCGTGTGGCGTTATTTATCAAATCAATAAACTACTATTTGTTAATGATCTTTCCTGTTAGTTACATCGGCAACTTAAAATCATTACCCGTTTCTAAAATCATTAAATCTATTGTAACATGTTCCTTTCAACCGATGATTCAAATGCTTCAATAACCTCTTTAGGTAATTTCGCTAATTCTTTCCATTGCTTATTACCTGTAACTCCCGCCGCCTCAACATCAAATGGTTTAAAGCCGATCTTATTAATTACAGAATGATTTTTAAATTTAAAATTAAATGCTGATGCATTCACAAATTGCGGATCCTGCATGATACTATGCGCATCCTTCCCACTCTTTTGCTGCCATTCTCTAAGCGTCGAATAGTTTATAGGATTGGCGCCATAAGAGCCGGTAGATTGAATGAAAATAACTTTATCATTATTCATGTTCCAATAACAATTACTATCAAGAGTGACGTTTCCGGTTTGCCATGCGCCTTGCAACAGGTACCCATTATCCGTTAGTATAATATTATTTTTAAAATCAAGGCTGTGATGATTTTCAACCCTTGAAAATTGTGCCTGGAATTTTTTATTAAAAGCGAAAATGTTATTTCTAATAATATTATTTTCTCCGTAATGCTGATGAAAACCTCCTGTTTTAGTATGATACACAAGGTTATCTTCCAGCAAAATATTTGATGAACCTTCATCAGTGTAAAGACCCCATCCGCCATAGTCATAAGAATATATATCATTTACCCGGTTATGGCTTACTTCCGTTCCGTTAGAAATACCCAACGTATAAACGGCAGCCATATCACTTAATACACCCCATCCAATATGGTGAATATGGTTATAGATTATTTTATTACTAACCGAAGGGCTAAACGCATATCCCCAAATCCATCCCACTGAAATGCCGGTGTACCTGAAATCGCCAACATCGTTATGAGAAATAATATTATTTGCTGACTGGGCAATAAAAATTCCAACGGCTGAAGGAAAATCTAATCCGCCGGAATGGATAATGCAATTGTCTACTTTATTATAAGAAGTCCATTGCGATTTGTTTTCACGGATAACAGTTTCTCCAATCCTGATTCCCCCACCGCCCAAATCATGCAGGTAGCTATTCGTAATTTCACAATGTTGCACTCCTTTCCTTAGCCAAATAGCATATTGCCCGGTATGAGCAATTTCACAATGATTGAAGCGGATATTTTGTGCATTATCAATCGTTATAGCTGCATCAATTTTTTGAGCGGCCTGGTATGCTTCATAGCCGTTAAAAATATAATTGCAATATTTAAATGCAATGCCATCAAACAAAATATTTTCTATAGGATGTGTTGAATCGCCTTGTATTACCAATAACTTTTCCAGGACCGGGATGACTGCCTGCACTTCGCTTACATTTCCTTGTGGAATATATTTGATTGTATCATTTTGCAATTGCCATTCGTTCACTGTATCTAAAGCAGCGGGATAATTTTCAAAATAAAACATAGCCGGTTTTCCCAACAAAGCCCAGTCACCATTGATAGTGCCGGTTGAATAAAATGATGTATCAACAGAGTTTAATGAATCGATCGTTCGCATAGTATTATCCCACTTGTGAAACATATTAAACCGTACTTTTTGCAAGTCGCTTTTAGGTAATGATGCCAGTGTATTAAATTCTGCTAACGGAATTTGAAATTGTTGCGTGAATCGAGATTTATTCTCACTATCCGGGACATCTATTACTTTTCCCAGGCTGAAATAATTATCAATGTTTGGTGTTCTTGCTCTAACGGCCCTTTTGCCATTGATGTACAAATCATAAGGTTTTATACTTCCTGCATTCTGAATTAGACCAGATAGAATTTTGGCTCCATTTAAAGTAACTTTTTGGCCACCACTTACAACAGGATGCGCATTGGGCAAAGCCTTAAATATAATTTGCAAATCACCGGTCCCGCCATTTTCAGATGCGATTTGGATTGGTTGTTCCAGGTTATAATCACCATCATTAAGAAAAATAGTAATCGTTCCTTTTGGGTTTGATTGTTTTAAACCTGGAAGCATTGCTATTGCCTTTTGTAAAGTTGTTGGCGTTTGTGCGGAACCGTTACCACTTCCGGCAGGCGATACATAAATAGAGATATCGCCGGCAAAGGCCGGAAGAAGGATACCTGATATTGCAATCGTGAAAAATATTTTCAGCATAATTGTTTCTTATTTATTTTTTGAATCCATACGTGGTGTTACAAAAACTTCTATATCCCCATTATCGTCTTTAATTCATTTTCAATTTTAAATCCACCACACCCATACCTTCTATTGTAATATTTTCATTGATGGGAATTTGTATTCCCGTGTCAACATTTATAAGATGTGATGGTTTTATATCTTTCCATATAAATGCCGTTATTTCTGCTGCTGGTTCAGGGTTATACATCCTTACCAGGTAATTGCCATCGTCGCCGGGCGTGATACTCGTAACCACAATGCGGCTACTGGTTAATGCAAATAATTCGGAGGGAAGCGCTTCTTCATTGTTAACCGGTATGGCTATTAATGGTTGTGTAAATGCCGAGGCATATTTTTCCATCTCTGAAGAATTGATCATTCCATGAGGCCTTAATGCATACCTGAAATGAGCAACCCCTTCCTGGTCAGCTTTATAATTTGTATACCAGTAATTATTCATGGCATAACTAAACCAGGTGGAAGTTGGCCTGCCGTCTTTTTTCCACTTTTTAAGACTTTGATTTACCAGCAGCCTTTCATCAATCATACTATCCGGTTCCAATAAAGGCGTTTCAAGCAATATTAATTGCAAACCTTTGTGGGCCATTGAGGCGTCTAACCATCTTCTGCCATACAGAAAGTCCATGTTCGATCCGGGTAACTGATCTGCGAGGTATTTCATGGAACCATAACCTGCGTCTACGGTTGTCTTAATAAGCGATGAATTAAATGGAAATCCAAAATGAACGGCTTCTTTTTTTCTGACAGCTTTTTTGTCGATAATATTTTCAATTTCTGCTTCATTGCTTTCTGCATATAAGGATATTCTTCTTTCCAATTTATTGGCGCCAAGCGCATCAGAAGTAATTGCGATGGTCGTAAGCACCGGCCCTCTTTCCAAAACCTTTACCTGCACCTTCCCGTTTGTTTCAGCATCTTCAGGATTGTAGCCCGGCACATACCAGTAGCTGTTCAATCCCTGGTTATTAAAACTTCCTGCATAATTGAAATTGGTTCCATCTTCTAAAGTTGTTATGCTCCCGTTAGTCTTATCCCAACGCAACCATACGTGACCGTTAGATAAAGAACTGTCTGTGATTATAAAATTTTCTTCCGCCGCAGGCGCTTCTTCATCTGTAATTTCAAAAATAGAAGTTCCTAACGGCGGCACGTTACCCGCAATAAAAACAGAAGTACCATCACTTAATTTTTGTAACGGCATTTTTTCGCCTGAAGCATTTTTTACAGACTTGACGGTAATATTTGCCGGAAGTATTACAGGCCCGGTACGACTCCAGGAAGATGTATTGAATACAGCAATTTTTCCTGATTGAATATTACTCACCGGTTGAAACAAATTTTTTTCTAAAGAATCAATCTCTTTATCAGCATCCAACATAAATTGTTTCTTTATACGCCATTGTTCGGCAACAAAGGGAAGGTCCGGCTCCGAAGTACTGTTATAGGCACCCCATGTATGTTCATGGAACATGATGATATTTCTCCAGGCGTTATAAAATTTGTCTTTATCATATTCTTTAGGCTTAAGCATCGAATACAATGTTGTGAGTTGTTGCAGCCGCAAACTATTTGTCCTGTTTTTTCCTTCTTCATAAGCGCTAGAAAGAGCGCCATCTTCCCAATAAGGCGTTATATCTCCTTTTACTATGGGAATGCTGCTTCCATATTTTTCTTCAAATTTTTCAAAAAGTTTTTGAGTTGTATTCAAGATAATTTTTGGTGACGCATATTTTTCATTCCATTGCTTTACAAAATCTGAAATGGTAGAATCAATTGGTCCGTTATCTGAAACAATGTTGTATCGCCATTGTACAATATCATAGGGATATTTTTCCGCAGTCAATTCATCCAAATAGGCAGCGATTTTCTTGGGCCCCCTGTCAAATACGCCCCCAGGGCCGGTTCCATGCCATGACGAATATCCTTTCGCTGCAGCCCAGAATAGAATCTTTTCGTCGCCTGACGGAGAAGTCCACCAAACGGGTTTATCTCCCCATGCTTTTAAAAAATATCCAATCCGGTCTCCCAAATAGGGATGGCTTTCGCCAAGGAAATTAGGCCCGCTCGAGAAATATTTTACGCCTCCTTTGGCAAGAGCAGTTACCGTTGTCCATGCATACCCCGGCACATCTGAGATCATAGCGCTGTTAATTGTAAATCCAAATTCTTTTCTCAGTTTCTCAGCATAATCGGTGTAATGAAACGTTTCTTCAGGCTCACTCATACCCGTGAGAATATTGGCATATAAGCCGGATAAGCCAATGCTCCCCTCCTTTACAGCTGCAATAAATTTTTCTTTTTGAGCAGGAGCAGCTTGTTGTAAATAATTTTCAACCGCCCAAAGAGATTCAACATTCCATTTAAATTTTGCTGCTTCCGGATAGTCTTTTGTTTTATCTATCATCTGCAATGCATCATCAATATTTTTGTTATGGCTCTTTACTATTTCAGGCTGAACATTCGAGTAGCCTATATCGGTATGTGAATTATGAATGAAATCCAGTTCCCTGTAAACAACCGGGTTCAGGTATACAAATTTGTCTACCAGTGTTTTTTTGCCAACCGAAACATTTATGAAAACGCTGTCTTTATGTACAACAGGATTTACCGGTATATCAAAATTGTTGATCCCATCTTTTTCGATAAATGAATACAATTCTTTGTTATTGACTTTTATTCTTAGTGTTTCATTTTTTCCAAAGTGTAAAGCAGTTAATGCAATTGGCTGTTTACCGCTTTTTAAAAGAAATGGCATTGGGTGTATGTCGGCCTTTTCTTCAAATGAAAATTTGAAGGCCATATACCAGTCGTTACTATTTTGTGCTTCGCCAACTACTTTTATTGTAACAGGAAATCCCGGTTTTACGCTGTTTAGCGGAAGCCTTAAATAATTAAAGCCATGTGCATCGTTTGCGCCATCCCTTTTTGTTTGTTCAAATACCAATGCAGAACTATCCGGAGCAACAAATTCCCAATTGGGCTTTTGATGATTGGGCAATGTAGTAAATGTCAGAACCTTTTTATCATTAACATACAGATCAAAATTGCGGTTACCGCCGCTGGTGCCTGAAGAGTGTCCTGCCACCCAACTAAAATATATGTATTTGCCTTTGGCATTTTTTGGAACAGGTGCAGTCTCCCATTCAATAACCTTTTTTCCATCAGTAGTTCGGGTTAATAAAGCAGTAGTTGCATAATCGGGGAAGGCAGAAAAATAACTGATATTTTCACCACTGATCTCTCTTGTATAACCGCTGATCCAGTTTATTTTCCCAAAGAAGGGCACGACTTTC
>CAWBUS010000006.1:0-189752 GCA_963792025.1 uncultured Chitinophagaceae bacterium
TGAGCCATTATATTTTGCGA
Organism: uncultured Chitinophagaceae bacterium; assembly: GCA_963792025.1. GTDB lineage: Bacteria > Bacteroidota > Bacteroidia > Chitinophagales > Chitinophagaceae > Ginsengibacter. The sequence goes on from CAWBUS010000006.1 coordinate 21, forward strand.
AAAAAATATGAAAGCAAAAATTGAAATGATAATTTTCAATCTTTGATAAAAGTTATCCGGTTGCATACATTTATAAATTAAAATGTTTAGAATTATTTTAAGCTTATGTGTTTTCCAACTGCCAGAATTTTTCAATTTCTTCCAGGCTCTTTCCTTTAGTTTCCGGAATTTTTTTCCATGTTAAATAAAAAGCATAAGTACTGAAAAGCGCAAATACCAAAAATGTAACGGAAGCCCCTGCACCATGAAGCAATAAAGGAAAAAATTGTCCGACGATCCAGTTAGCTATCCACAGGCTCATCGTTGATACCGCGACGGCTTCGCTTCGATAGTTTGTTGGAAATATCTCCGAAATAATTACCCAGGTAACAGGCCCAAAAGAAAATGAAAAACAGGCGATAAAGAGAATAACAGGAACCAATACAACCCAGCCATTCGAAATATTTGCAGCAAATAATATGGCCGCTAAAATAAGTGACAAAATAGCGCCGCCTATGCCCCACAATAACAAAGGTTTTCTTCCAACTCTATCAATAAAATATATTGCTACAAAAGTGAACAACATATTTACGATACCAATGGTTACCTGTCCCCCTAAAGCATCGCCCAATTGAAAGCCGGCTTTCTCAAGAATGGTAGGACCGTAATATATTATTGCATTAATGCCGCTGAATTGTGATAGCGCTGCTAAGATTATCCCGATAAATAATGGTTTCCGCATGTTTCCTTTGAACAGATCTTTGAGTCTTTTATTTGATGTATTCTCAAGTGAATCCTGTATTACTTTTAATTCTGACTTTGCGTGTTCTGCGCCTGATATTTTAAATAAAACATTTTCAGCTTCCGAAGTTCTTTTTTTCAATGCAAGCCAGCGGGGACTTTCAGGAATTAAGAACACCATTATTAAAAAAACAAGTGCCGGAATAATACCAACTGCAAACATGCCTCTCCATGCTTCCACCGAAAAAATCAAATGCATCCATCCACTACCGGGTGTTGAAACCTTCGCCCCGGCCTGGATAGTAGAATTTGAAAAATATGCAACCAGGATACCAATGGTGATGGCGAGTTGATAATAGGTTACCAGTTTACCTCTTAGCTGTGAAGGTGCAATTTCTGCGATGTACATGGGACAGATTACAGAAGCCATTCCAATACCTAACCCTCCGATTAGACGAAAACAGATTAGCATAAAAGAACCTTGGGTAAATGCACAACCAAATGCAGAAATAGCAAATAAAAAGGCAGCTATCAACATTACTTTTTTACGGCCTAAAATATTTCCCAACTTGCCACTTACTGCCACCCCTGCAACGCAACCTAACAAGCGCAGAACTTACATACCAGCCTTCCATCAGCGAACCCATATTGAATTGAATCTTCACAAAACTTATGGTGCCGGAAATAACCGCAGTATCAAAGCCAAATAGAAACCCACCCAAAGTAGCTGTTATAACTATCAATGCCAATTGCCCCAATTGTATAGAATTATTCTTTTGCATTTCACTTATTTAAATTTTAAAACAACATTCATCTTTTACATAAGCGACAACCAGGAATGCTCTGGCATTACCGCGATAGTCCACTGAATAGTTTTCAACGGAGGCGGGAATAACAAAAGTTTCAGCATAGTGAAAAGCGGTCGTTTTTTTATTAACTGTAACTTCTACCCTGTCACCTTCAACCAACATGCACACATGGCATTGATTATGGGTATTGATTTGAATGACTCCTGTAAATTCATAGCGGTCAACTGAATAAAAATGTTCTTCATGTGTTGGCAATTTTATTTTTCTGCCATCCTTCCACTCTTGTTCAACAACAGGGTGCGATATTAATTTGTCCTGAACATAAGAACCTTTCCGATCGAAGTAAAGATTGTTAAACGCATGATCGATATTAATAGGGCGGGCGTGGCCATTCAGGTCTAGCCGCAACCAATCGTACATCTTAAAAGTATAAATGTAGGGCGTACTACTAATCTCCAATACCATGTTGTTTTTACCGGAAGCATGGATCGTTCCGTTAGGAATGAGAAACAGATCATGTTTATGCGCAGCGTGCTTTTGTACATATTTTTCCGCCTGCATTTCAACACTTTTATTTTGGGCGTCCAATAAGGCTGCCTTGAATTCATCCAGGATCAATATCATTTTGAAAGCCTAAATAAACTTTTGCATCCGGTTCACAATCGAGTATGTAATAGGTTTCATCCTGGGTGAAATTTTCTCCAAACTTTTCCCTGATATAATTTGTTCGCGGATGACATTGAATAGAGAGATTACCTCCATCATACGTATCTAAAAAATCAAATCGTATGGGGAACTCTGTCCCAAATCGCTGCGCAGCTTTGCCCAAGCAATTTGTTATGATCAAAAAATAAAAGGAAGTCAAATGAAACTTCGAGTAAGCATTCATTTCCCTCTATAACAATTCCATTTTCAGGAGTAATTAATTCAAACGACCATGCATAATTTATTTCTTCTTTATTCAACCCAACTATATTCTTCTTCATCCAGTTGCCGCCCCAAACTCCGGCTTCGAACCAGGGCCTGGCACGAAAAGGCTGTTGTAATATTTCATTGAGGGTATTTCTAAAATCATCACCATCCATCCACGTTATTTCGTCGATGCGTTGTTCATCAACGATGCAATCTATTTTTGTAAGTAATTGTTCTTTGTGTTTATTAAGTACCGGCCAGTCAACAAAATAAAATCGCTTATACATTTGCGTGTTAGAACGCTCATTCACTACTCCCAATATTATTAATACTGCCCGCTCTCATGCGGTATTGGATTTCATTTTTAGGTACATCAGCATAAACCAATAACCCATGCCATTTACTTAGCGCAGCACCCGTGCCATACACAATCGATATATCAGCATCCGGATCCGGATGAAGCAGTTCCAGTTTTTTATTGTCAAAAAAATCAGAAAGACTTCCTTTATATTTTTTGCCAAATACAGGATCATCACCATTGAGATTCTCTTCAATCATTTTTTCAATTTCACCTGGCGGTTTCAAACAGGTATCGATATCATACCAAAAAACATTTTTCTTCTTTGCTAACAGAGCTTCGTGCAATTGCTCGCGGAAGGTTTCCCATAAAACACCTCCATATCCATCGATGGTAACTATTCTTTCTTTGCTGATTTTGTCAGCCAATGAATTAAAGCCTTTATTCACTTCGTAACCGGAGTGAAAGGAAGGGAAAATATCGTAAGAGGAATGATTTGTTGAAATAGAAGTTACTGGTAATAAATGTTGGGTGGTTTTTCTTTTATTTAGAGCAATATGTGCATCGCTTCTTTCTGCTGCAAGAATAGCAGCACCCGTTAAAATGCAATCTTCTGTATCGTCGCAAAAAATTATATTTATTTGCTCACTTCGTGGACCTAACCGTTTTTTTAACGATGATACAAAGAACTCATTCGCTTTAGAAATATTTCCCCCTATTACTAATTCGTCGCATTCAAATTGCTGTAACCATGGCAGAAGAAAATGCCCAAGGTTGGAACCAAATTCGTCAAAAACAGAAGCCGCAATTTCAGGGTCTGTATTGACCAATTCTTTAACAGATGAAATTTCTTTACCAGTTGTTTGCCTGTATTCATTCAAAAACCAGCGTGTTGAAAAATAGTCATCTGCTTTAGCCAACAAAAAATCCTGGTCATAAAATGTGCCTGATCCAGGTAACGCCGGATGATTAAATAATAAAACTCCGTCGTTCATAAATGCAGAACCAAAGCCAGTTCCCAACGTAAGAAAAACAGTTCTCTTACTGCTCAGTTGATGGCGATAAAACGCTCCGGTGGCAAAGCAATGTGCATCATTTGAAAACCGAAATAAAGTACCAGTTAAGCCAGTGAAATCTTTCAACGCCTGCATTACATGAAGGCCAAAAGTTTGTTCAAATTTTCCTCCAACATTAGCAATCGCACAAACTCCTTTTTCATAATTAAATGGTCCGGGAAATGCAATTCCAACAGCATTTACTTTTTTTTCATCAATCAATATTTCATTGATACAACCACCAATTTCACGGATAAGGTTAAACGCTTTGTCAAACGCGTTGATGTTTTTTCTAAGCAATTGCAAAGGTTGATCGCCAGGTATGCGTGTATCAATTATGCTTGCAGTAACATGACTTCCGCCCACATCGAGTCCTATATATTTACCAGGTTGCATCATTTATCCCGGGCGTTTTATTTCTATATTATAGGTAAACCAGTCACTTCTGTAATAGCAGATATTAAACTCAATAGGTCTTCTTCCTGAATCTAATACAAGGCGTTTCCGTTCAAGAACAGGCGCCCCTTTTTTTATTTTCAGAAGGTCTATAATTTTTTCGTTTGCCGCAACAGCCCTGATTTCTTCCTGCGAGTAAACCGGCACGATATGAAAGATTTCATCCAGCATTTCGTACAGAGGACGCTTAAAATTTTCTTTGCCCGTTAAGCCGATTCTTGGATGAAAAAAAGACTCAAAATAAACCATTGGATTTCGGCCCGTGCTCCTGGTGCGTTCGAGGCAAACTACTGATGTACCCGGTTGAATTTGCAAACGCTTTGACACTTCCTGGTTTGACTTTACAAAAGCAATCTTACTTTCCAGATCTTTAAAAGGAATGCCCTTATCTTCCATTTCATGTGTAAAGCTGAACCAGTTACTCAGATCAGTAGTGATTTTCTTTTTCCTCACAGTAGTACCCATTCTCTTCTTTCTTTCCAATATTCCATCTTTAACCATATTGCTGATACCCTGCCGGAGCGTATTTCGTGAGATACCCCAGCGCCTCGCAAGATCTGTTTCCTTTGGAAAAAGATCTCCTTCTTTGAAATGGTTTTCTTTAATCAGTTTTCTCAATTGTTCCTCAGCCTGCAGGTGAAGCGGCACTTTACTATCATGATCCAATAAGGGTATTTTGTTCATATGTTCAAACATATTACATTTTCTGAATACAGGCAAATGTTTTCCCCGCTAATCCACAGACTGAGGCAAATGTTTATTTATTTTTAATCAAACTCTTTAAAAGGAATGTCGTAAAAAGATAAAGGCCCGATGTCAAACATCCGGGCCTTTGATCTTACATTAACTATTAAACCTTGATTACTTGACGTCCCAAAAAATCTTCGTAGTGAGGTTGTCACTAGCGGCAACAGCCTGGTAATTGGCGCTGTTATAAGTTTGTTCATCTGTTGGGTATAGCCACCTGTTAGGAGGTAAAGGTTGAATACCATTGTCAGGTACAAAAGTCAAAGCAGGAAGCTTTAGCCTTCTTACTTCAGCCCAACATTCATCCGGTTGCATTACATTGAAATTGATCCATTTTTGGATAGCTATTCTATTCAATTTTTGATCTGTAGTGCTCGCATTAGCCCACGCAACTCCGTTACTAGCTATATAAGCACTTATCTCACCACTCGTTGGTGCTACCAAAGACAGTGCATCTGTTTGATCATTACTGATTGTTCTCAGGTAGTAATAGTATTGAATAGACTGGCTGATACCTGCTTCATAGGTTGATTTAGCAGCTCCGTCATTTCCCGCATTAAGATAATATTCCGATAAAAGGTAATTGACTTCAGCAGCGTTTATAATCATGCCGGGAACCATAATATTCTGAGATAGAGTCGACCGGTTGTAACGTGCAATAGTACCCCCATTTGCTAAAGCTGTTCCTTCAGTATTACCCAAGGATGGGTCTAAGCCTATAAACGTTCCTGCAGGCATCGCACTTGCTCCAGCTTCAAACATAGAACGTAATCTTGGGTCAACATTAGCATTCATAAAGTCTATCATTACTTTGCCCGCTTCATCTGCACCACCCCAGCCAATTAATCCACTGTGAAAAGAAGCACCAGCCCCTGTACCGGAACCATTACTAACGGATGTATTAACATTGACTACATTGATCAGAATATTATCCGCGTTGGTTAATACCAGGGGATAGGAAGAAGGATTACCAAGCATTGCGGCAATTTCAGTGTTTACCCTGGATTGGAACGCACTAACCCCCGAAACCCTTGTCAACATTCGTAACCTGAGAGAATTGCAATATTTTTCCCATTTGGTGATGTTACCATGATTAATAAAATCCTGTGTATTGATAATAGTAGTTACTGCAGGTGATAACTTTAAGGTATTGAGTTCATCGGAAAATCCCTTTAAATCATCCAGCATCGTGGTATAGATAGTTGCCGCATCGTCATATTTGGGTTCAGACTTAACATAATCTCCCCCGTTGGTACCCAGCAAACCCGCATCTGACCAGGGAATACTTCCAAAGATGTCCACCATTTTCTGGGTTTGATCGTAATAATAAATGGTAGCGGTAATATAATAAATTCTTTTTGCTGCCTGATCATCAGGGCTTAAGGCATTATAAAGCCTTAAAAATTCTTTATACTGGGCTAAAAAAGCATAATAATTACCCCATTTGCCGCTGATAGCAGCAGCCCCCGGAATATAACGACCGGGCGTATTTACAAAACCATCCGCCTGGGTCCACGGTAACATAGTGTTCTGCAGTACTACAAAATAATTCCAATACTGGTACATGGCATAACCCAAATTAGCTGATAAAAACCCCGCATATTGGTTCTCCAAAGTTGTTGAAGAAACTTTTGAAGGATCCGCATAAGTATCAGCAAATTGCTTCTTGGTACAAGACGAGAATCCTGCTGCAGAAGCAATAGCTATTATTAAAAATATTTTTTTCATAAAACTGTATTAAAAAATTAAAAATTAAAATTAAAAACTGGCTTTTATGGAAGCACCAAATGATCTCGTAGTGAAATTGGTTCCTGCATCAGTCAATTGAGAATTCCATTGTAACCCTGCGGAAAGCTGCTCTGAATCCATATTTTTAATACTCCTGTATATATAGAACAGGTTACGTCCGAATACGGAAAGTTGCAGTTTAGTGGCCTTCACTTTTCTTGCTATATTGTCAGGTAAATTATAGCTCAACGATACTTCACGTACTTTCCAGTAAGTATTTTTAACTATGTACTTAAAATATTCAGAATTGCTGTATTGAGGGCCGCCCCAATTATACACGTACCAATAGTACACAGCCTGCGATTCAATATGAGTGTTTGCCGTACCATCAGGAAGGTTACCTTTCAGTAACATACCATCATTATACACTTTTTCACCATTGGGGCCAGCAGCAGCACTCGTTGCTACGCCATAACCTTGTGCATTTAGGTAGTAAGAAAGACCGCCGTGAGCTTTATCCATTCCATTTAATGCTTCCTTGGTGGAACCCCGGCCTGTAAGCCAGTTCAACCCGGTGGGCATTACATAACCGCCAATCCTGAAATCGGTATAAATTTCCAACGCAAAAGATTTATAGGTAACTGTGTTATAGAAGCCTCCAATCGCTTTTACCTGCGAGTTACCGTATTTTACCAATTTAGAACCATCCAATTGATAATCCAACGTGCCATCCCCGTAATCATTTACTATTGGCTGGCCTTTGCTATCCAGTTTTATAGGATGCGCATAAAAATCACCTACAGGCTGCCCAACTACTGATTTTAAAACCGCAGCATTGCCATCGTAATCTGCCTGTATCAATTCGTTGGAGCCGGTTGTTAATTTTTCAATTTTATTGGTGTTGAAACTGAAATTCAAACCCGTCGTCCATGTAATATTTTTAGTTTTAACAGCATCTCCGCTTAGAGCTACTTCAACTCCATGATTCCGCAGCGTGCCTACATTTGTTAATATACCGCTGGCTCCCGTTGATTGGGATATTTGAAGTGGCAATATCATATCCACTACTTTATTATTATAGTAGGCTACATCAAGATGTACCCTGTTATTAAAGAGTCCTGCTTCCAAACCGAATTCTATCTCATGTTTTTTTTCAGGCCTTATGGCGTCATTACCATAGGTGCCAGTACTAACGGTAGAAGTAAGAGTGGAAGACCCTGACCCCTGGTTGCCGAGGTTACCAAGGTTGTAGGCTACGTTAGCTGCATAAGGTGTGGGGTAGTTACCCACGATACCCCATGAAGCCCGGAGTTTCGCCATGCTAACAAATTGGGGCATTTTTAATGCATCGGAAAACACAAATGATCCATTGGCGGAAGGATAAACAAATGAATTTTGAGAAGGATTCATAGTTGAAGTCCTGTCACTTCTTAAAGTTCCTTCTACAAACAGGTAGTCTTTATAATTAGCGTTCACGGTACCGATGTAAGCATCCTTTGTTAAATAAGATCTGCTTGAACCGCTGTTATATTGAGGGTTTGCGGAAGAAGTTAAATCAAACCTGTTTTCTGTCGTTAGTCCACCGTTTGTACTTACACTGGTGGAATACGAAGATTCTTTATCCGCTGTATACCCACCCATAGCTTTCAATGTAAGGTCATCATTTATCTTTTTAGTGTAGGTAATCAGCACATCACCATACAAGATGGAGTAAGCATTAGTACCTATACCGTAAGATCCGGAAGGTCCATACACCAATGGTATACTTGAAGCTGTTTTACTTTCACTTTTTCCTGAAGTCCAGTCAGTAGCAATTCTACCCCTTATCTCTACATTTTTTAATATATCCCAATTAGCAGTCGTACTGGCTATTAAGCGGTTATTATATTCGTCAAGGTTATCCTTTTTAACATTCCACATGTAATCAAGGATATCACCTCTGTAATTACCGTAGGAAATATTTTCATCAGGTGTTAAACTTTGGGTACCTCCTGTAACATATCTATATCCTAAACTGGTTTGATATTTATTCTGGTACCATGCCCCGTTATCGAATGCACCCATCATGCCGGTAAAATTGTTGATCAACCTGTCAATGGAATAAGGCCTATTATGTACCTTCTGCCAAATGTCATTGGCAATTACATTTACACGGAATTTTGATCCAAATTTATATGTGGCATTTAGGTTCAAGTTTACTTTGTCATTTTTAGAACCCAGGCTGGTTCCCTCATAATGCTGCTGGGTAACTGAAAATCTCGTACTGGAATTTTCAGACACGTTGGAAAAAGCAAGATTTTGAACTACGTTGTTGGACTGCTGAAACAGATCAGCCCAATTATTTTTTTGCGCAGAATACGGGCGAACCACACCGTCCCAACCAAGAATGGGTTTACCGTCAAATACAGGCCCGAAGTTTAAAGATCCCCCTACCATTGTCCGATAATCAGTTCCGTTTAAAGTTTGGTGCGCAAATCCATCCGCATCAGAGCCATAAACACCATAGCCGGGATTAAACCCTGTGCCTCTTACATATTGAAAATCGGGAAGATAGGCTACCTTGTCCTGGAAATAGGTCGCATTGTAGTCAACCGTAAATCCTTTTTTTCCTTTCGCAGATTTGGTAGTGATCAATATAACTCCGTTGGTAGCTTCAGAACCGTATAAAGCAGCAGCAGATGCGCCCTTTAATACGGTAATGTTTTCAATATCATCAGGGTTCAGATCGGTTAACCCGTTAGCCCTGAGTCGTTGGTCGCCCCAATAATTCGTATTATCGAAAGAGCCATCATGAATGGGCACGCCATCCAAAACGATCAATGGTTGGTCCCTGCCCGTTATAGAATTGATTCCCCTCAATTGAATAGCAACACCGCTGGTTGACCCCCCCGGCGCCTGTGAAACTCTCAGCCCGGGAACTTTACCATACAACGCAGCCGCAAAATTGGTTGGGGATGTTTTAGTGATTTCGTCGGCCTTTACTGTAGTAGTGGCATATCCTAAAGATCTTTTTTGCTGGTTAACTCCTAAAGCGGTTACTACCACTCCTTCAAGAGCGGAGGTTGATGTATTCAACACAATTGTTAGGCTTGTTTGATCACCAACATGCAATTCCTTGGGTTCAAAACCAACCGAGGAAAGCTGTAAATTGTCTGTAGATGCCGCCTGGATGCTAAACTTTCCAGCCCCATCGGTAGCTACACCTTGTTTTGTTCCGGCTACTTTAATAGTTGCCCCCGGAATTGCGTTACCATTGTTATCCCTAACATAACCGGTAATTGTCTTTTTTGCCTGGGAAAAGGCAAGAGTACTCCACATGCCCAGAAATAAGCACAAGAGTATCCGAATTGCTTTTCTTTTCATAATAGTTGTTTAATTTTAGTAATAAAGTTTAAGATTAGGTTTTACGTTTCTTTGGATGTTAAAGCAGTTTATTTAAAAAGTCAGTTAGTAAATGTTATTTATTGTCATTGGTTTTAGACCGCCTTTAATATGTCGTTATATTGAACTAAGTGTTCCTTTTCAAAATGTTCCATTACGAGAGCCGCCGCCCCAATCAATTCCGCCTTCAGGCCTAATGTCGATATTTCAATATCTGTACTTTGCAAAAGCTTAGGAATACAATGTTCATTTAATGCCTGTTGAATTGGGGCAAGCCATATCTGCCCGGCTGACGAACCCCGCCCACTTAGAATGATTTTTTTCGGGTTCAACAGGTGAATTAATATTGCGATCCCCTTCCCGATGTTATAACCGGCTTTTGAGAAAAGCTCTATTGCAAATTGGTCTCCATCTTCAATTGCTTTAATTATGCCTTCAAAGGTAAGTTCAAGGTCGTCGAAAGGGAGCGAATTCAATTTTGAAAGTCTTCCGGATTTTAGTCCTTCTCTCGCTTTTTCTATAATTAGCAACAAAGAAGTTTCCGTTTCAAGACAACCTACTTTTCCACACCAGCACAACTTCCCGTTGAGAAATAGTGGTATATGACTAAATTCACCAGCAAAGCCTTCGTGCCCTCTAAAAAGTTCCCCATTAAGAATCATTCCAAGCCCAATTCCCCATCCAATATTAACCACCATAGCGTTTTTTTCGCCACGTGCACCTCCAAAATAATATTCCGCCAATGCTATGAGGCTCGAATCGTTATCGATAAATACCGGCAATCCTATTTTATCGAAAATATGTTTTGTGATGCTTTTGTTACCAGGCAATGGCAAGAATGAATAATTGATGCCCTTTTTTACATTTACAAAACCCGGCATACCTATTCCTATGCCGACAAATTTTTCTTTTGATATTCCGGACGATTCAATTACGCCCGCAATTTTTTCCCTCAAGACCTCGAGAGCATCAGGATTATCGGGTAACGGCAAGATAACTTTCTCGATAGGTGAAACAAAATTATTATGCATATCCATGATAGCAATTTTAGTAACAAACTGATCCATCGCGACAGACACTAAATACATCATATCCTTTTGGATCGAGTATGTTAATGGCCGCCTGCCTCCAGTTGATGGAGCATAACCAGTTTCTATTACCAAATTTTCAGTCATCAATTCTTCAATTAACTTTGCAGTTATAGGAAAACTCTTACGTATCCTTGTACTTAAATCCACACAAGACAGGTTATCTTCAAAGTATAACTCCTTCAAAATTTTACTCCGGAATAATAACTTCTTTTGAGTCATGCTATTTTCTCTTTAAGAGTTCCTGCCTTATTAGTTTTAAAACAAAGCTATTGATTCTTATTAAAATATTAAAGAAGTTTGCCACTTTTTTTTAACCTTTTATTAATATTGATCATAATCTGCTTGAAATAAAGCTGTTAGCAATCGAAATATTTTTTTAAGGAATTGATGAAAATCAGTCCAAATGTTAAGAAATATGTATCGTCGCGACTGATCCGATGAAAGTATTCCCGGGCGGAGAACCTTTTAAAATAATTGGAAATAATTTATAGGTAAGGTAAATAAGCAACAGGTACTTACTTTACAGGCAACGTAATTAATTTCGGTGCATCAATTTAGGCCACCCTGTCCCCGATATAATCGTACCGGCTCATCCAGTTTTAACTTTAATACCGTTATATAAGGGTCTTTATCCTGCAGAGGTACATTGATAAAAACGAGCCCGGGAACAGGGCTCCACGATATTTTACCTACTATTTTTGGTTGTAAATGTTTGGTCGTTCCTACTACCTGGATGTCCTTAATTTTATTGATTAATCCCTTAAGCATCACATTTCCGGTGGTTTGCCCCGGTAAAAAGAGATAAAGAATTGTGGAATCTTTTGACATGGTGGTTGGCCCATAAAAGTGCCCTTGTGGTAAGCCGGGTAATGTCCCAAAAATTGCTTCTCCATTTTTTTTGTTCCACTTTCCCAGTTCCTTTAAAATATGTACTTGTTCAGCAGTAATAGTTCCATCGGCTTTGGGGCCAATGTCAAGTAACAGGTTTCCTCCATTGCTCACAGCGTCAACAAAAATGCTGATCACTTCAAATGGTGTTTTATAGTTCGTATCATCGGGATGATATCCCCAATTGTTATTGGTTGTCATGCACAGTTCCCACCAATTAAATTTTGGCCGGCTAACAGGAAAATTTTGCTCCGGTGTATCGTAATCGCCATATCCCTGGAGCCTGCCATTTATAATGGCATTAGGATTTACGCTCAAAATTTCTCCCCTCACTTTTTGAGCCTGCCATTCTTCCGGACTATGTTCCCAATCGCCATCAAACCACCATAGGTCGGGTTTATATAATTGATTTACTTCTGCTATTTGCGCCTGGAAAAACTGTTGAAACTTCTCCCATCTTTTCGGGTAGTCGGCTACGTTATACCTGCTGCTGTCTTTCAAAAATCCCGGGTAATCAGGATAACTCCAATCTATTAATGAAAAGTAAGCGCCTCTCCTGATGCCATCTTTATCCAATGCTTTGTAAAAAGGTTTTAATACATCGCGTTTGGCAGGCGTATTATCCACCACATTATAATGATTTTGTTTGGTAGGCCATAATGCAACGCCATCGTGGTGCTTGGTGGTGATGACCGCGTAGCGTGCGCCACTCTCTTTTATCAAATCAGCCCATGCCTGTGGATCATATTTTGAGGCAGTAAAGCCAGTTAATTGCTTCATATAATTTTCAAAACTGATTTTTTTATTGTGGAAACTCCAGCTTTCATCAATACCATTAACCGAATAGATACCCCAGTGTATGAAGATGCCCAGCTTTGCATCGGCAAACCATTGCATTTTTTCCCGAATGGAATCAGGATTGATTTTTTGTTGCGCCATGACAGGCCTGGCGGAAATAAAAGCAACAAATATTAAAAGCCCATATAATAAAAAATACTTTCTTTTCATTGTGTAAAATTCAAGATTAAATACTTAGATAATTTAGATTTTCCGGTTATGTTGTTACTGACTAATTAAAGTCATTAAATTAATTCACAAATAATAAAAATTGGTTTTTTTACGAAACAAAACCAAAATCGTTGTCAGTTAATTGGCTATTTAAACTTATCGTTCCGCAAAATAAGAACCTGCGGAAATGAAACGACACCCTTGTAAAGAAGTTTGGTAAGCTCTGACATGCTATAGATGTAGGATCCTAAAAATATGTCTTTGTCACCATCCTTGTCAATATCGCCGATATCCATTGTCAGCCATTTGCCTTTAGCAGCCAGTTCTGTGGTTGAGGCTGTAAACTTTAAGTCGCCTTTATTCTCCAAATACATAAAAGATTGTTCCGGTTTGGCCGGGTCATCATAAAATGATATTGCAGCAATGTCAAGATCACCATCGCCATCAAAATCACACGCCATTGCTTTACTGGCTCCATAAAAAGGAATAAATAATTTCTCCGTAAAATTATTCTTTCCATCATTCATAAATATTCTTATACCGTGATAATATTTTTTTATAGGCGACAGATCCCAGTTATCTCCGTTAGTTAAAAGTATATCCGGATGGCCATCATGATTGAAATCGGCAGTTTCAAAATAACTAACTCCATAAACAGGGGGAAACTGGTAAAGAATCTTTTCAGTAAACTGGCCGTTTCCCTGGTTCAGAAAAAGAACCAGTTCTTCCTTAGCCTGCGCCATCAACGCGATTATATCCGGTTTGCCATCTCCATTAAAATCTTTTACTTCAACTTTTCTTGCACCGGGCTGAAGCGCTAAAACATGTTCCTTATTAGGATCACCTCCATCAAACCAACTTAACTTTCCCGTATGATTTCCGAATTGACAGATGATCAAATCTTTTTTCCCATCACCATTCAAATCGGCATCTGCAAATTGAACAGGCCGGGCAAGCTTTTCAAATTCTTTAATTTGAAGTTCGGAAACAACAGAACCTGAATCGGCGATATAAAGTCTTCCCTCCTTTTTTTCCGATGGACTTATCGATCCGATGCAAAGCACGCGTGGAACACCAGGTGCCGGAAAATCAACATCAACCGGCGGACTATCAACTTTCCAGGAAGCACTAACCTGCAGATCATTATTTATGGCATATAATTCATTGTTAGCATCGCCGACATATAACAATGACGAAGTGGTATCAAATTTAACCATACAGGTCTTAGGCGTTAATTTCTGCCCTATAAAAACTTCCTCCGCATGAAAACCTTTTAGTTCATTTTGAAATGGCAACACTCCCTTTTGTGGTAGCGGCTTTTGAGGTGCTGTTTGAACATAATAGTTAACGATCTTCTGCCAGTTATCTTTTGTAATGAGAGGTTCCAGCGGATATACATTTTCAGCCTTGACAATTTCGGCCTCATCTGGCTTCATATCAGCATACGGATCCTCGCCTGCTTTTCTTATTCCAAGGCGCCAACCCATATTTTGCAGTACACTTTTTTGCCATGTTGATTTATCAAGCAAGGTGGGTGAAGGGAATATATGGCAGGTGGCACAATAAATTTTAGCAAGTTCCTCGCCTGTTTGAACAGGTTTATATAAAGGATCTCTTTTGCTGGATCCGGCAAGTTTTGAAAATGATGTTATGAACAGGGAAAAAAGAATAATTATCGCGGGGGTTAATAAATTATTCTTTTTCATTTTTGAATTTTCAGGCGCTAAATTATTAATAAGATTCTATTGTATGGTTAAAGAAAAATAAAACATGCCAGATTTTTTGTGAATTGTATAATAGGACAGATACATTGTTAATTTAGTTAATCCTCATATATCTAAGTACAAAACTAGTTAAGAACGAATTTCTCTAAAAAATATCAATTAGTAAAAAGTTAATTGACTTAATGGTTTCGTGTAATCAGACAGTAATAAGCAGGTGTGAAAAACTCATTTAATTTGTTTATCTCATATTTGTGATTAAAAAATAAATTCGAATTATTTAATTATCTGCTATGAATAAGCTTAGATTTTCACTGGTAGTCGCTCTTGTTTTTTCCACTTCACATTTATTTTCGCAGGACACTATTTATTTTAAAAATGGATTTATGATAGCTGCGCCCGCACAATACGGACGTGAAGCTATTGTTACAGACGAGCTGGCTTACCGCCTTTATACCGATGAGCTCAAAAGGCCGGTGGAAGGCGAGGTTTTTGGCAAAGATGAGGATGGACAAGACATAAGCTGGCAACCTCTTGTTGCTGACAGTCTAAACAGGTTAAGACCACTAACGAGGCCAGATAGACGCAGACGGCGCTTTGGCGGAGACTATATTTATCTCACCTACAATTCTGATAAAAAACAACCTGCGTTATTAAATGTAAAGGGCAATAGTTTCCTGTTCTTAAATGGTCAACTTCATACAGGCGATCCGTACGGTTCCGGTTGGCTCTATATTCCTGTGGAACTTAAAAAAGGTTTGAATGAATTTTATGTACGCGGCTATTTTCAAACGACTGCCAGCCTGATTTTTCCAAAGAAACAGGTTTCAATAAACACGGAAGACCCAACACTTCCGTTTATTGTTTTGACACATAATAATAATCTGCTGCATGGTGCGATTGTAATCTTAAATACGTCCGGCAAAGAACTAAAAAACCTGCAAATAAAAAGTAATATTGAGGGCAGGGAACTAATTACTTCTTTACCCACAATACCATCTTTAGCATCGAGGAAAGTAAGTTTTGATTTTGATGCAGGCAATGTTTCAAAAAAAGATAAATACAATTGCAAACTAACGTTGCTGGATAAGGGCAAAGTGCTTGATGAGAAAATAATAAGTATTGAAGCCGTAGATCCTTCGGATCATTATAGCGAAACCTTTACCAGCGATATAGATGGAAGCCTCCAGTATTATGCAGTAACGCCTCAATCAACTCCTCATGATAACTCTGCTTTGTTCTTATCAGTTCATGGCGCTGGTGTTGAGGCGATAGGACAAGCGAGAGCCTATCATTCTAAAGATTGGGGAACTTTAGTTGCAGCAACCAATCGTCGTCCCCGCGGTTTTAACTGGGAAGATTGGGGAAGATTAGATGCGCTGGAAGTACTAAATATTGCAAAAAAAGAATTTCATCCGGATCCTCAACATATCTATCTTACCGGTCATTCAATGGGCGGACATGGAACCTGGTTTTTAGGAGCGACATACCCGGATAAATGGGCAGCCATCGGCGCCTGCTCCGGCTATCCCACATTAAAAGAATATGGCTCTGCAGATGGTTTGGTGCCTGATAGCAGCAGATCCACGATGGAACAAATATTGTTGAGAGCGGGCAACCAAAGTGACGTAATTAAGCTGGCTCATAATTATAAAGCATTTGGCGTCTATATTTTACATGGCGATTCTGACAAGGTGGTACCTGTAAAATATGCCAGGCAAATGAGAAAAGTGCTTGGAGATTTCCAGGCGGATTTTAGTTATTATGAATATCCCGGCGGAGAACATTGGTTTGGCAACCAAAGTGTGGACTGGAAACCTCTTTTTGATTTTTTTAAATGGCACTCCTTGCCAGTGGATACCGCAGTTAATTCGATAGATTTTACTACTGCAAGCCCGGGAATTTCTGCAGACTATCATTGGATTTCCATTCAGCAACAAATTCACCCCTTAGAATTGAGCCATATTCAATTATTAAGAAATAAATTAAAGAACAATATATCAGGAGCCACTGAAAATATTCATTTATTAAAAATGGCGCTTAATGATTTTAATGCCGGAAGTGAGGTGAATATTGAACTGGACAATAATTCACTTCATTACAAAACGGTTAGTAACAACGACAGTATTTTTCTTTTGCATGAAAACAATCGATGGTCTTTTGCGGATAGGCCTTCCAGTTATGAAAAGGATCCGCAGCGATATGGCACCTTTAAAGAAGCCTTCAATCATAAAATGATCTTTGTATATGGAACCAGTGGCAACAAGGTGGAAAATGAATGGGATTTTAATAAAGCAAAATACGATGCAGAAACATGGTATTATCGCGGTAATGGCGCAGTTGATATTATACCTGACAAAGAATATTCTATTGAAAAATATCCGGGAAGAAATGTAGTTATTTATGGAAATGCCAATTCAAATTCGGCATGGAAAAGTCTGCTGGCCGATTGCCCTATAACGGTAACGCGTAGTGGCATTAAAGCAGGTGACAAAAACTTTACCGGTGATGACCTTGGAGCCTATTTTGTATGGCCGATGAAAAATTCACCATTAAATTCGATAGGCGTGATAGCCGGTACTGGCATCAATGGAATGAATGCAGCAAACCCAAATCAATACTTTGCCGGCGCCAGTGGATTTCCCGACTTTATGATCTTTAGGTTAGGCATGTTGCAATCAGGCGCCGATAAAGTGGAGATGGCCGGTTTTTTTGATAATAATTGGAAACTTATGCCAGAAGAAATGGTGAGCAATGCAAATTAACTCCGGAATGGAATTCCTAATTCCTGATTAAATCCGTTATATCAATAACTGCCGGTACAGTATAAGTTAAATGTGGATAAATGGGAATGAGGATAAAAATAGTTGGTGAATTTATTCTCAAATCAAGTTTAACTTTCTAAATAAAATTATTTGGAAAATGTTTTTTCAATCAATTACAATTAACCCTACAAAAACGATTTAAATACTATTTCTTCAAATCAGCGGCAGCTATATTTTTTTCAGGGTCTTTCAAAAATTCATCTTTACATTCCTTTGAACAAAAGCCCAGCACTTTGCCTTTATAATGTGCAGTATCTCCAATGCCAGCAGACACTGGCATTCCGCAGGAAGGATCTCTTTTGTTATCTACCATGGCAGCAGTAATTTTCACCGTATCGGCATTTGCTGAAATAGATGCAACAGGTTCAGGAATTTTTTTGCCCTGATCGCCACAAGAACTAATTAAGACGGAGCCGGTAAAAAAGATAATCAGGATTGAAATGTTTTTCATCGTAGAATTTTTTATGCAAATTTATTTCATTTTAGCCGGAATGAGCCCATACCAAAGTTTCTATCATATTGAAATAAAAAATAAATAAAAATTAGTTTTCAATTATTGTTTCGAAATGTTCCACCGTTGGAAATGGATCATAATAATGATGTAACAATTCTTTCCAAAGTTTGTATTGCTCAGATTTCCTGAATCCTTCAGTATGGTCTTCCAAAGTATTCCAATCTACTAACAGCAGGTACTTGTTAGTTTGTTCGATGCATCTTTTTAGCGAGTGGCTTTTGTATCCGTTTATTGAACTGATATATTTTCCCGCTATCCTAAAATCTTTTTCAAACTGATCTTCCTGTCCTTTCCTTACTATTAACAAAGCAACTTCCTGTACGATGATCAAATTATTTATGCCCTTTAAATATCCATTCCCAAACTTCTCCATCCTCCGGATCGATAACAGTCCCACCGAAAACAAACTCATTCTTTTTGAGAAGTTTCGTGGAGAAGTTTTCTTCAGGCAATGTTCGTGCTGTGATTGTTACCGAAGAATCCGTTTTCAATGACAAGTCTACCAACTGCTTGCAGATTGATGTGCCAATTCCACGGTTACGATACTTTTCAAATGTTCCATAAGCTATTTCAACAATTCCATTAACAGGCTTTCCTTTAAAAGCTGCGGCGCCTACTAATTCATTCTCAATTTTAACATAATAAGAAATCCATGGTGGGTTATATCCTACTTTTTTATAAAAATCAATCGTCATGTAAATTGAATCCTGGCATAAGGGATTTTCAACAAATGCGCCATTCTCTTCGAGTAACTCTTTTATTGGGACCAACTCCATCTAATATATTTTTTACGACAGTAAATAATATTTCAGTTCCTCGTAATTCGCTTTTAATTTAATGCTTCGCTTTTTCAATACTAACAAATCATTTACCAAAGCAGGCATTGGAATTTTTTCATTAATGATTGGTTCCACTACATCATAAAATTTTACCGGGTGTGCAGTTTCCAAAAACATTCCCTTCATATTGGGATGCTCTTCTAAGTATTTTTTAAGCGCCCCATAACCAACCGCACCATGGGGATCTAATAAATAATCATCATTCAAATAAACTTCTTTTAAAATACCTTTTGTCTCTTCATCGGAAAAGGAATAACTGCTCATAACATTTTTGAGCGATTGAAATTCTTTATGAAACAATTCAAGTATCCGCACAAAGTTGCTGGGGCTTCCTACATCCATTGCATTAGATATTGTTGCAACAGATTTTTTTGGCACATAATTACCCGTCTGTAAATATTCTGTTACAACATTATTATCATTGCAAGCGGCAATAAAATGACTAACGGGCAACCCTGAACGATGCGCCAGCAATCCTGCACAGATGTTACCAAAGTTTCCACTGGGAACACTTATAACGGGAGGATTATTTTTATCATTCCATTGCTGATAGGCAAAGAAATAATAAAATTGTTGTGGCAGCCATCTTGCAACATTGATAGAATTTGCAGAAGTGAGAAATAGTTTCTTATTCAGATCGACATCCGCAAAAGCCTGTTTTACCATTTGCTGGCAATCATCAAATGTGCCATCAATTTCGAGCGCTTTTATATTTTTTCCTAAAGTGGTCAGTTGTAATTCCTGTACACTGCTCACCTTTCCCGAAGGATATAATATAACTACGTCTACTCCTTCCACATCATAAAACCCGTTAGCGACAGCGCCGCCCGTATCGCCCGATGTTGCCACCAGCACGGTGACTTTTTGTTTGTTGTCTTTAACGAAGTAACCAAGGCACCGACTCATGAATCTTGCGCCAACATCCTTAAATGCCAAAGTAGGTCCATGAAATAATTCAAGAGAAAAAATATCTTTTTCAACTTTTACTAAAGGAAAATCGAAATTGACCGTTTCAGCTACAATACGTTCAAGGTCCTTAGTTGGTATTAATTCACCTATATAAGGCTGAACAACTTTCAAGGCAATCTCTTCTTTAGAATATTTATTTATATTACTAATGAATCCTTTATCCAACATAGGAATTACTTCAGGAAAATATAAACCTTTGTCAGGCGCCTGGCCTTTAATCGTCGCTTCTTTAAAATCGACTTTAGGAGAATTATTATTGGTACTGAAGTAAAGCATAGAGAATTTCGGCCTCACCCCAACCCATCTCCAGGGGAGAGGGAACTATACACCTTGGCTTGCATTGTTTATTGGGATTGACTTTTGTTTGTTTAATGATTATTGATTAATAACTTTTATTCCTGCATTATTTATGGTGGTAACATAGGTATGATATTTCAACCCAGTGCTATCATAAATATCTTTCATTATTTTTTCAACCTTTAACGCCGTGCTCTTTTCTACACACAACATAAAGATCGATGGACCCGAGCCGGAAATACCACCACCTAACGCTCCCGCCTCAACGCTTTTTTTCTTTACGTCATCAAAGCCGGGAATGAGCATGCTTCGCACAGGTTCGATAATTACATCTTCCAGCGAACGGCTAATCAGCCCATAATCATTCTTCATAAAGCCGGCAACCAGGCCCGCAATATTTCCCCATTGTTTAATAGCATTTTTCAATAAGACTTCTTTGCGAAGAATTTCCCGTGCATCAGAAGTTTTAACTTCTATCTGCGGATGAACCACCGCAACAAACATGGGCGGCGCCGTTAATGATACAACGTCCAGCGGAAAAATGGAACGTATTAATGTAATTCCTCCAAAGATGCCCGGAGAAATATTATCTGCATGTTTTACACCCGAGGCAAGTTTTTCACCGGCCATAGCAAAGCGTACCAAATCTTCTTTTGAAAAAATATTACCGAGCAAATGGTTGGCAGCCACCACTGCACCTGCTGCGCTTGCTGCACTGGAACCCAGGCCACTTCCGGGTTTTATATGTTTCTCAATAATTAAATCAAAGCCAATTTTATTATCAATTTCCTGCATCAATTCTAACATTGATACACCTGCAACATTTTGCTCAGGAATTGTAGGAAGATTAAAAGTATCATTATGCCGAATACGCAAACCAGGTGTGTCACTGATTGACAAGGTCATTACATCACAAGGATCGTTTAGCGCAAGGCCCAGCACATCAAAACCGCAAACAAGATTAGCGATTGTCGCGGGTGCATGCACAGTTATGCTACCCCTGACCCCTAAAGGGGAATTACCTACGTCTTCTTTTTGCTCCTGTTTCTTCATATTCTATTTGTCTAATTCTTCTTTTAAATATTGTTACCCCTTTAGGGGATAGGGGTGTATTCATCCGGCTGCTCTTATTATATCGGCAAACACACCCGAAGCCGTTACTTCAGCGCCTGCACCTGCACCTTTAATAACTAACGGTTGCTCAGTATAACGGTTAGTATAAAACAACACCGCATTATCTTTTCCGTATAAATGATAAAAATCGCTTTGCGGATCAATATGCTGCAATCCAACCGATGCTTTTCCATTCTCAAACTTTGCCACAAATTTTAATTTCTTTCCCGCTTCCTTGGCCCTACTTACCAATTTTAAGAAATGATCTTCGTTTTTTTCCATCTCCTTGTAAAAATTCTCAACATCTCCTTCCATAGCATGATGCAGGCATAAAGGATTCATTGCTGATGTCCTCCATTTCCAATTTTTCGCCCGACTCCCTGGCAAGTATCATAATCTTTCGCATCACATCCATCCCGCTTAAATCGAGCCGCGGATCAGGTTCTGTATATCCTTCATCCTGTGCCTGCCGTACTACCTTTGCAAAACTCTTTTCACCTGTGTAATTGTTGAAAACAAAATTAAGTGTGCCACTTAATACCGCCTCTATCCTGTTCACTTTATCGCCGCTTCTTAATAAATCATTCAAAGTTCCTATAACGGGTAAGCCAGCGCCAACATTGGTTTCAAATAAAAATAAAGCATTAAATTCTCTTGCCAGGTCTTTCAATTTTTTATAATACTCATACGATGAGGAGCAGGCAATTTTATTGCAAGCCACAACAGAAATACTTTTTTGCAAATATTCAGGATAGGTTTTGGCGATTGCGTCATTGGCTGTTACATCTACAAAAACCGAATTGCGTAAATTCTTTTTTTGAATAGTGTTGATAAATACATTCATGTCCATCGCTTCGGCGCCCGATAACAATTCATTCCATTTAGAAAGATCAACTCCTTCATCATTAAATAACATCTTCCTGCTGTTACCAACTGCGGCTATGCGTACCTGTAAGCGAAGGTGTTCCAGCAAATGCTTTTGTTGCTGCTGCAATTGTGCCAGCAACTTGCTTCCTACATTTCCGGTTCCGCTTATAAAAAGATTTACTTGCTTATAAGTCGTTTCAAAAAATTCTTCGTGCAATACATTGATTGCTTTTTTTACATCTGCCAATGCAATTACTGCCGATATATTTCTTTCTGATGAACCCTGTGCAATCGCCCTTACATTCACACCATTTCTTCCTAAAGCGCCAAACATTTTTCCGCTGATTCCGGGATGATTTTTCATACTATCGCCAACCAAAGCAACTATGGCTAATCCTTTCTCTACTACAAGCGGTTCTACTTTTTTTATTTCTATCTCATAGGCAAATGCCTCATCAATAACGGCTTTCGCTCTATCGGCATTTGCTTCTTCGATTCCCACACAAATGGAATGTTCCGATGAACTTTGGGTGATAAGAATAACATTAATTTTTTCATTTGAAAGCGCTTCAAATAATCTTTTCGAAAACCCCGGAATACCCACCATGCCGCTTCCCTCAAGGCTTATGAGCGAAAGATTATTAATGCTCGAAATTCCGCGGATTGCATTTACATTTCTCGCAATATCGTTACGAATCCATGTGCCGGCATCAGATGGGGCAAAAGTATTTTTAATCACCACGGAAATCCCCTTATTCATCAAAGGTTGAATCGTGGGTGGATAGATAACCTTTGCTCCGAAATGAGAAAGCTCCATTGCTTCCTGGTACGAGATTTCCTGGATGATCTTTGCATTGGAAACTAATCTCGGGTCTGCTGTCATCATCCCGGAAACATCGGTCCAAATTTCAACAACAGAAGCATTTACTGCAGCGCCCACAATGGCAGCAGTATAATCAGATCCGCCTCTTCCCAAAGTTGTGGTGTTACCGTTTTTATCTTTGCCGGTAAACCCGGGAATAATAATAACCGGATCTTCAACCGTCGCTATAAAATCATCAATGTTTTTATTAGTTAACGCAAAATCGACATTGGCATTACCAAAATTGGAATTGGTTACAATGAGTTCCCTCGCATCTTTCCATGTATTATTTATACCAAGTGATTTTAATTTTGCAGCAAATATTTGTGATGAAAGTAATTCACCATAACTAACCACGGAATCTTTGATACGGGACGATAATTCTTTCAATAAAAAAACCCCGTTACAAGTGTCTTCAATTTCATTGCAACGTTTTTTAACCATACTCAAAACACTGCTTTGTTTATCGAGCGGAATTAATTCTTTTACAGTGGCAAGATGGCGCTGTTCAATAGCAATTAATTTTTCTTTATACACCTGATCGCCTTCTGACGCCAGAGTTGCTGCTTCAAGCAAAGCATCAGTAATGCCGCCAAGAGCTGATAGAACAATTACAATCTGATCGTTATTGGCTTTGATAGCTAACTTTAACTTTTCCTGCACAATCGAAACCACGACGTTCATATTTTTTGCATTCGCTACTGAAGTGCCGCCGAATTTTAAAACTTGCATGTATTAATTATGAATTAAGAATTGAAAATTAAGAATTAAGAATTGAGTAATCACAACATTTTTTGTTTTGATTTTGAAATAGCTGAAAGCCCATGGACTATATGGAAATGTTTAACCCTTGCGGGTTGTTGTAACTGTGGTAATAGAAGTGGACATCACTGCTGATGGAATAAACGGGTTGATATAATTGTTATTGTTTACCACGATGAACGCCGAAATTACATCAATTGCTTGTAAAGAGAAAATTTAAACCAAATTTTTGAAGTATTTTCATGCCTCATTACGATTGCTGCATTTTTTGATTTTTTAATTTTTGATTATTTATGGACAACCAGGCTTCCCGCGGGCTGCAGCACTTTAAAAACTATGTTGGCATTAAGTTTCAACTGTATAACAGCCTTTTTACTTCATTGCCATTTCACCGAATTGAAAAGACAGGCATACTTTTATCCCTCTTCGTAAACATTTGCGAGGAAGGTTATAAAAAAAAGTTAAGCCCCACGGAAATTATTAAAGACTTTTTTAAAAAACATACTTCGTTTACTTCACAAGCAGACCAGCTTGACCTGCTTTTTCGTTTTACACAATTTGTAGAAAGACAGGTTGTATTATTTGATGCATTGGAAGATGCCGCTTTTGTGCATGTGCATGATATAGGTGGAGCGGGTACGCTTAAGCAACTGGAACTGGAAGTAATTCAAAAAAATAAAGAAGCCGAACTGGCAAAAAAGCTGGAAGATTTTTCTATAGAACTGGTACTTACCGCCCACCCTACACAATTTTATCCAGGCTCTGTTCTGGGTATCATTAATGATCTTTCAAAATCATTATCAGAAAATAATGCAGCGCAGATCAATATGTATTTGCAGCAATTGGGTAAAACGCCTTTCTTTAAAAAGGAAAAACCTACGCCTTATGATGAAGCACTTAGCCTATTGTGGTATCTCGAGAATGTTTTCTTTGCTGCTGCAGGACGGATAATTGCGTTTTTAAAAAACCAGTTTCCTGACGCTGTTCATGATAATAATCCTATAATAAAAATGGGCTTTTGGCCCGGCGGCGACAGGGATGGCAATCCCTTTGTAAATACTGACATAACATTGAAGGTGGCTGATGCATTAAGAGGAGGAATTATAAAATGCTATTATCTTGAAATCCGAAAACTCAGGCGCCGGCTTACTTTCAAAGGAGTAGATGTTCTTTTAGCGGACCTGGAAAAACAATTGTACAATAATATTTTTATCCCCGGTAACCGTACCAGTTTAACCAGCAAAGAAATTATTGATGTATTAAATACGGTGAAACAAAAAATCGTTTATTACCATAATGGATTATTTCTTCATCTTGTAGATAATCTCCTGAACAAGATAAACGTATTCGGCCTTCACTTTGCGTCTATTGATATACGTCAGGATAGTTCCATACATAAAAAGGTATTCCAGGCATTAGCTTCTTCAGACAATATTTTACCGGCAGACTATCCAAAATTAAGTGAAGAAAAAAAGATAGCATTCCTCACAACTAATAATGAGGCGCTTGAAACTAAAGACTATAAGGATCCCGTAATCAATGATACTATTGAAAGTATAAAGGCTATTAAATTAATACAGGAATATAACGGCGAACAGGGCTGCAACCGTTATATCATTAGCCACAGCAGCACTGCTTTAAATGTATTGGAAGTTTATGGCTTGTTTATTTTATGCGGCTGGAAAAAAGAGGAACTGAATGTTGATATAGTTCCACTTATTGAAACAATCGAAGACTTGCAAAATGCCGGAAAAATTGTAAGGGCTCTATACGAGAATGAAGTATATCGCCAGCATTTGAAACAAAGAAACAATATCCAGACTATTATGCTTGGTTTTAGTGATGGCACCAAAGACGGTGGCTACCTAATGGGTAACTGGAGCATTTATAAAACCAAGGAAGAACTTACAACTGTTTCAAAAGAATATGGTATTAGTGTTGTTTTCTTTGACGGGCGTGGTGGCCCGCCGGCAAGAGGCGGTGGCAAAACGCATAAGTTTTATGCTTCCATGGGCAAAAATATTGCTAATAAAGAAATACAACTGACCATCCAGGGACAGACCGTTAGTTCTAATTTTGGAACTATCGACGCGGCGCAATATAATATTGAGCAATTAATACATGCCGGCATTTCAAATGATATTTTATCAGATAAATCGATCACGCTGGAAGAAGACGAGGAAGCCTTGTTGCAGGAGATGGCCGACGAGAGTTTTAATTCTTATACCCTTCTTAAAAATCATCCTGACTTTATGGATTACCTGATTCATATAAGCCCGTTGAAATTTTACGGTGAAACAAATATTGGAAGCCGTCCCGCCAAACGCGGGGCTTCAGGTAAAATAAGTTTTGAAGACTTGCGTGCTATTCCTTTTGTTGGGTCGTGGAGCCAGCTTAAGCAAAACGTAACCGGGTATTATGGAGTGGGAGCCGCTTTGGAAAAAATGGATAAAGAGGGAAAAATGCCCCAGCTAAAAACATTATATCAAAATTCATTATTCTTTAAAACAGTTATTGACAATTGCGAAATGGCAATGAAGAAATGTTTCTTCCCCCTCACTGAATATTTATCGAAAGATGAAAAATACGGCGAAATATGGAATATGATTTACGAGGAGTATGTAAATACTGAAAAATATTTGTTTCACCTTACGGGTAAGAATGAATTGATGGCTGAATATGCAATTGAACAACAATCTATAGGCATGCGGGAAAAAATAGTTTTGCCGTTAGTTACTATTCAGCAATTTGCCATTTCAAGTATCCGTGAAATTGAAAAGGAACTTGTAAATAATGAGGTAAAAAATACATACGAAAAACTGGCCATGCGCTGTTCCTTCGGAATTATAAACGCCGGGAGAAATTCTGCCTGATTTTAGATTTTACAATTTAATGATTTCGTAAATCCGAATCACACATTTCGTGTACACTACCCCGTAATAAAAATAACTTCAGAAAAGTGGCAAGCTAATTGTTTAGGTAATTCTGAACTAAAAAAAATAAAATGAAAAAATTATTATTACTGGCAGTGTTTACTATAGCTGTAGGCTTTGTCTCACAAGCACAAGACTCCCAAACAAAAGTCAAAAAGACTTCCACAGCAGGGCAGAAAGTCCACAATACGTTTAGCAAAAACAAACATCACAATGGATATAAAGTGAAGAAAGAAAAAAATGGCGTAAAACATAAAACCAAAGTGAACACGACAACCGGCGACGTAAAGCAAAAGACTGACAAGGATAAAAAATAAGTTGAGCCTTGCATATTTCCCGGTGTAAATTTTTATCTTCCCTGGAAAACGAAAAAGTATTGCGATTAAGGCAATACTTTTTTTAATATCTATGTTCTATTTTTCTGCAAATATCCGGCGATCATTTGGATAAGCAATTAGGTATGTCAATCATAAACTTTGTGCCGACATTAATTTGCGATGTTATTTTTATTGTACCACTTAATTTTTCTATCGCATCCTTTACAATATAGAGGCCAATACCTGAACCGGTAGTTACTTTATTCGCCCTGTAAAATAAAGTAAAAACATGATCAAGATGTCTTTCATCAATACCTTGTCCGTTATCTTCTACCAACAATTCTGCCCGTTTGTTAGTAGTATTCACCACAATCTTCAGGTATGGATGCTCCTGTTCTTTGTTATGATATCTTAAGGCATTGGATATTAAATTACGAATTACCATATCCAACCTGGTTTTATCGGTTACAAAATTTCCCGGTTGATGTATTTCAACAATTCGCCTGATACTTTCCGAGTTTTCAGAAAAAATATGGTCCTCTAAAGCACTTTCTATTAACTCCCGAAAATCTACCGGCTCATAATTCAGTTCTATTCTTTTATTTTTTGCAAAATCCAATGTATCCGTTATTAAGGAATCCAACCTGAATAAGGTATTTTTTTGCATGTTGAGATATTCATTTCTTTTAGCTTCCTCTTTTTCTTCCTTAATAATTTCTACGAGAGTAAGAATGGAAGTAACAGGTGATCTCAGGTCGTGTGATGTTCTGTAAACCAAACTGTCCAGTTCTGCATTTAATTTGGTTAATTCTTCATTTGTCTCGTTAATGGTATTATTCTTATTGCCCAACTCATCGTTTATTTGTTCCAGTTGTGCATTCACTATCTCAAGCCTTGAAAACGTCCAGAAAAACTGCCTTGACAGGGCTATTCCCTGCGAAACAACAAAAACAAAAAGGCCGGCATATACAAGGTGCACACTTTCGATAATAAGGCTGGTATAAAGCAAGTCGTTAATAAAGGTGATAAAAAACAAGACAAATCCGATCAAAAAATAAACGCTCCCCGGCCTCTTATGTTTAACGGCGTTTGTATAAACATACAATCCATAGCATGCAGTCAGGAACATATATACCTGGAAAGGACGCAGGGAATATCGAAAAATGAGAGGTGATGCTACTAACGTTATTAATAAAAATGGAACGCTAACTATTAGGATTACACGAAGTATTTTCTTTGAAAATTCGCCGGGAAATAATTCATATGAGAAAAGAGAGAGTATAGGAACTGCTAAATATAAAGACACAAATTCAATGTGTTTAATAAACTGCCAACTCCAGTTAGTAACATAGTGAATAGCCATTTCGTCGGTCACCAGCGGGCGAATAGCCACTAACATACAAAAGATACTAAAATATAAAGGCGATAGTCTTCTTCTGAAAAACAGGTAGACTACAAAATAAAATATGCCCATCAGGAAAAAGCTGCCGGCAATGAAATAATCACGTGATACATTTTTTATCCAATAGGCATCGATCTGTTCCTTCGGTCCCAACTTTATGTAATCCCATAAACCTCCTGTACCATAATCATAATTTGATACCTGTATCAATATATTCAACTCATCATTTTGTGGAGTTACCGGAACGATTGCGGGCATGAAGGCGGCGGTAGCGGTAGCTTTACTGGTACCGACATTTCCTATTTGAAAAACCTGGCGACCGTTTACAAATAATTTGTATGCAGAACAAACGGTCAAAAACTTGAGAGCAAGCTTTTCATTCGATGAGGGACATAATACCTTTAGCCTGTAGGTAGCGTAACCAAACCCTGGCTCTAATAATCTTTTCCCGGGAATGAGGCGATTCCAAAACCCCGGTACATTGGCATACACAGGAGACGATGTGCCAGCAGTGTCAAGTGAAGAAGGCGTATATAATTTATTCCAGTAAAACTCCCAATCGCCATTTAAATCGGTAATGCCATCTTTGTTCCAGTCCCAGGTACTAAGATCCAGTTCTCCTTGATTTGCAAATGTCTTTGACTGGCAAAATGCAACATTAGACATGATAAGCAATATTAGAAAGAACGCCGGTTTTCTAATGCTTGTCCATGTGACGCTGCATATGGCTGCCCTGTTCAGCTTCATAAATTCACCTGTTGATTTTAAAACATACGAATTGAATTACCTATCTAAAAGAAAACTATTACATGTTGGCGTAAATGTTTCCGGAAAATAAGGAGACTTCAATAAAATTCAGGAACTGCGTTGCGTAAGTTTTGATTAATGGGGTTATTATCATTAAAACTAAAAATGTTTTACGTCAAATGCAAATTTTGCCGAATTTTTTTATAAGCCAAAATTGGTATTGAATATAAATTAACAGGTCGACATGTAGTAAGTTAGGCCTTTCGCCGGAATCAACTTTTCCCGAAACCCTTAAAATTCTTAAAGTACCATGGTGAGAGGAAGCCACACTATCAAGGCGGCAACTTGTGAAAAAAAATATCACATAAACAAATAAAGGCCGCATCTAACGGCCCTTATTAACTACTCCATTGTTTGTATTAATGTTTGTATTAATGTCCAGCTAATATCCCAATCAAAAGGCCCGCTATCCCTCCTGTAACTATTCCATTGCCAAATGATTTTGACTTTTCCTGCCTTTCCTGTTCAGCTTCTTTTATCCTCCGATCCCTTTCAAAGCTACCCAGCGAACGGTCATTTCTATATCCATCAATTCTTTGATCGTATTGTTGGTTCATATGGTCATACGCTGCCTGCCGGCTACGATCGTCATTGCGGCCCTTGTTGTAGGCATTGTTGTTATTATATGCATAATCATTTGAACGGTGTTGATCGTTATTATACCCGTTGTCCCAGGTTTGATTTACCTGGTTATGATCCGGCCTGTTGTAGCTGTCTTTCCGGCTCTGTGCCGAAGCGGCAGTAAAGGATAATGCTGCTATTAGTATTATTATTAACTTTTTCATTGTTTTAATTTTAATTGATTAAAAAATTAAATAGAACGTTTACCATTTATGCGAATCATGCCCGGATGATTTGCTTTTTGCATACTGAAATTCCACCTTGCTTATGGCATCCTTCCGCTGGCTTTGCAGCCACTGAATTTGTCTTGCTTTTTCCCTGGCACCTAAACGCCTGTTATATTTAACCGAGGCAATTTTTTGATCGAATTCCCGGTTGATCATTTGCAGTTTTTCCTGCTTTTCCTTCAGCGAAAAATAACTCTTGTCGTAAGCCACACCATTGCTTTTGTCAAAGACGGAATGTTTATCATTACTTATTTTTTTATTATCATTCCAGGCAATGTTTTTGTCCGGGTGAGATTGTGCAGCAGCGAAACTGATAGTTCCTGCTGAGAATAAAATCATTGTAAAAATCTTTTTCATAGTTGTAATATTTAAAAGTGAATCAATGTATATAAGATGGATTATTGAGATCTTCGTTTAAATATGAGAAGGCCTCTACGTCGCGGGATATTGGCAGTTAGTCGCATAATTTTGGGTATGGCGCCTTTGCAGCTTTTTTTGGTTGCAATTTGTATATCGTTCCTACCCTCTACCGTTCCCCATTTCTATGCCCAACGAGTTTATACACCCACAGCATATCAAAATAAGTGCTTCACTCTAAAGCTTTCTTTGAAACAAAAATGAGTAAATGTATAAGCGTTGACCATTGGTTAGGTATCTAACAATCCCTTGTTTTCTGAAGAGTCCTTGTTCGTTTCTCAAAGCGCTTCATCTTTGCTGAAATGTGCCTCATCTTTCTGAAAAATATCAAAGTCTTTTGACAGTCATAAAATATTTTACCCTACTTATTCACAACGAAGAGATAAACTAAATTTATTTGGGTAAATCCTATATTTTCGCCAGAATGGTTTAATAAAGAAGCTTTTTTACAAACCAATGGCCTTAAAAAGCCAATATTTACAACATATAATTTACATATAAATATTTATAATATAATAACCAGCGGTAAGGCATGAAGTATTACGGGGTATTTGCACTTTTTATTTTGGTATTGCTGGTTCTTTCGCAGCCGGTCCATGCGGCTACTGTGTATAATAGAATTTCCTCCAGCCGTTCGGTTCATAATAGCCATCCATCCCATTCAACCTCCGAGGTAAAAACATGTAAACCATCTCAGGAAAAGGATGTATTAAACAGGAACAGCGCCTTAAAAATGTTTATTACCCAAGCCAGAAGAAATACCAGGTTTAGCAAGTCTTCTAATACTATTTGTAAAAAGCCTTTAACTACCCTTATCCCTTACCTGTATGTATCTTCAAATATCAACAGGCATCTCAATGTTTTGTCGACACTTATTTTTTTCCCGTTTCATGCTTTTTGGTGATTGGAACTTTTATACGCTCCTGTTACAATGCTAATTTAAAATGCATTGTTTTCTGCGGATACCTCCTGTTTATAACAATTATCATTATATCTAATTATTTGTTCTCAACTACCAAAATTTACCAGCGTGAAAAAATTTGTTCCCTTTGCCATACTTATAATAATCCTGATACTAACCCTTATTTTCCCTTCCCATTCACTTATACATATCGAAGGTAACAAAATTGATTCCGGCGATACAGCGTGGATGCTAACAGCAACAGCGCTCGTACTGATAATGACGCCCGGATTGGCTTTCTTTTATGGCGGAATGGTTCGCAAAAAGAACGTACTCTCCACTATGATGCAAAGTTTTGTATGTATGGGTGTTATAACCGTCATCTGGGTAATTTTTGGCTTCAGCCTGGCTTTCGGGGATGATGTTCATGGCCTCATAGGGAATCCTTCTACATTTTTTATGATGAAAGGCATGCTGGGAAATGCTACCTGGAAACTGGCCCCCACCATCCCTATTGTTCTTTTTGCTATGTTCCAGTTAAAGTTTGCAGTAATTACACCTGCTTTAATTACAGGAGCGTTTGCAGAAAGAATCCGGTTTAATTCCTATCTTATTTTTCTGTGTCTTTTTATGATCTGTATCTACGCGCCGCTGGCCCACTCAACGTGGCATCCGGATGGTCTAATGTTCAAGGCAGGTGTGCTGGATTTTGCAGGCGGAACAGTAGTGCACATGTCTGCGGGTTGGGCTGCGCTGGCATCGGCTATATATCTTAAACAAAGGCAAGTTCAGGTGCATCAGCCTGCAAGAATCAGCTATGTTCTATTAGGCACCGGGTTATTGTGGTTTGGCTGGTTTGGATTCAACGCGGGGTCTGCATTGAGTTCCGGAGACTTGGCTGCTACCGCATTAGCCACCACAACTACGGCATCTGCTGCGGCTGCGATATCATGGATATTTTTTGATATTTTACGAGGTAAAAAACCGTCGGTAATGGGAGGCTGTATAGGAGCCGTTGTGGGACTCGTTGCCATAACCCCAGCCGCAGGTTTTGTTACCATTCCCAACTCGCTCACTATTGGTATTGTTGCCGCTGTTGTGAGCAACCTGGTTGTTATCTGGCGTTCCAGAACTTCAATTGACGACACACTGGACGTATTTCCCTGTCACGGAGTTGGAGGCATGGTCGGGATGTTACTAACCGGAGTATTTGCACATCAAAATGTAAATGCCGGTAACACCACGGGCAATGGTCTTTTTTATGGCGAGACGCATCTATTTACGGTGCACATTATGGCTTTAGTAGCAGTATCGGTATTTGCATTTTTTGGGTCGCTGTTCTTGCTGAAGATAACGGATATCATCAGTCCGCTCCGGGTTTCCGCAGAAGATGAAATTGCGGGGCTTGATGTGAGCCAGCATGGCGAGGAACTATAACCTCTTGCTTCATGTCAGGTTTATGCCTTAATCAATGTTCTCACAAAACCACGGAGAAAACCAAGAATATTACTTTGTGATCTTGGTGCCCCTGTGGGATGAGCGTCATTTCAAAATTGACATAACACTATATTTTTCGAACTACAAAATACCGTGGATC
This sequence comes from uncultured Chitinophagaceae bacterium, assembly GCA_963792025.1. GTDB lineage: Bacteria > Bacteroidota > Bacteroidia > Chitinophagales > Chitinophagaceae > Ginsengibacter. The sequence goes on from CAWBUS010000006.1 coordinate 33,105, forward strand.
AGACCTTATCCAGGTAAATTGATTGTATATTTACTGGCTGAATTTATAAATACTTTGGCTATGAAAAACAGCAATTTTTTAATTTGAAATTATGTATTTGAAAGATTTGAATAAACTTCATTTATGAAAAAAATTCGTTGGGACTTGATTGGTATTGTTGGTGGTATTGCCGGAGTAATTATTGCGGTGAGAGCGGTTCTAAGAGCGGGCGGCCCTAACAGCATTTATATTGCTGCTGCTTTGGTTGTTGTTTTTGGCGGCATGGGCTATTTCCTGTATAAGTTTCTATGGGAGCCGAAGTTTAATACCCGACGATTGCAAATTGAAGGCACTCCTGGCAAAGCGAAAATATTAGAAGTTCATGAAACAAATATTACGGTAAATCAGAACCCCCAATACAAACTCTTAGTGGAAATTAAAAATAGCGACGGGCAAGTTTATACAACTGGATGCAAGACAATTGTTTCCCGTAAACGAATGGTGTTTTTTCAACCAGGCAAAGAAATAAACATTAAAATTGATCCGAAGAATGAAAGGAACGTGATTGTTGATATAAACTAAATTCAGGAAATGGTATGATCATCAGGCAGTTTTAGTTTTAATAAGAGGCTGGTGCACTTATGTTTTAGTATTTTTCATTTTGTTTACAACATCAAGGTCGTTCATCGATAAAGAATCCCACCATTCATCGGACACATCATCGAGCCTGTATTCTGTATCGATATCGTAATCGCCATTGGCATCAATTTCATAGAAGCAATTATTGAGTGTATCCAGCACACTGTTTACTGATTTTAACTCCACAAAGAATAGCCGGCTGACAATTTTTTTATTTGCCTGTTGTTCGAGAATTTCTACACGCTTTCCGAGGTCCCCAATTCTATCATCCCGCCAGGCAAGAAAAATAACCGCTAATACAATTACAAGGATGAACCCTATTACTATTAATGTTGACATAATGATATGACAGATTTAAATGCTGAGCGTCAATTTATACAATTTCTTTAAAAGATGTGTCAATACCCGAGCTTTTCACCAGAGAAACCTTAAATGCTCTGAATTTAAAAAAAGCCTTTCATAGAAATGAAAAGCTTTTTAGTTTCCAAAAGGGAAAATATTTCAAATCTATTTTTTGCCAGGCAGCAAACACTACACTTCAGCGTTTAACCCATTGCCAACGAAGACTGCGTATGTGTTAAAGGCGCTCTTTTGTGAGCAGGCTTTACAACAACCTTTGGATGAATCATTTTAAAATAAATAAAACTAAACAACATCGATAACACGAGACTTGAAAGAATCGAAATTTTCGCAATATCTCTATATATCTCCTCGTGAAAGGCAAGTGCTGTGGTAAAGATCGACATAGTGAAGCCGATGCCTGCCAAAGAACCGACACCTAATAGCTGCTTCAAATTGGTATTCGTAGGTAGTTTTGCGATCTTAAGTGCAATCATAGCCCTGCTGAAAATAAAAATACCAATCGGCTTGCCGAGAACCAGTCCAAACATTATTCCCAAACTCACACTATCGTTCAATGACCCTACAATATCCGGAGGAATCATAATAGCTGTATTAGCTAAAGCAAAAACTGGCAGAATAAAAAAGTTAACCAGCTTATGAATTGCTTTCTCGAATTTTGGCAAAGAATTTACCGGAATTGTAAAAGCAATTAGTACTCCGCTGATGCTTGCTTCTATACCTGAATTAAATATCAGGTACCACAATGCAAACGAAAGAACAAGTTGTATAACACCTTGTTTCACCTTAAAGTAATTGCAAGTCCAGATCGTTCCGTATGCGAGAGCCGCTCCCAAAAGGAACATCCATTTTATTTGGTTGCCATAAAAAAGTGCAATTACTACAATGGCACCCAGGTCATCGATGATTGCCAATGCCATCAGGAATATTTTTAAACTTGCAGGCACCTTCTTCCCAAATAAAGAAGCGATGCCCAATGAGAATGCAATATCGGTAGCTGTGGGTATTCCCCAACCATGAGCGAAGCTTGATGTTATATTAAAAGACGAATAGATGAGGGCAGGAACTATCATTCCCCCCAAAGCTGCTCCAAAAGGAAGCACCGCTCTTTTGAAACTTGACAACTCACCGGTTAGCAGTTCACGTTTTATTTCCATACCGGCCAACAAGAAGAAAATCGCCATTAGAAAATCGTTGATCCACTTTAAACTCGAATGAGGAAGGGGAAAAGGAAGTCCTAAATGGATATCGCTATTCCATAATCCCCTATACGCCTCACCGTTAGATGAATTGGATAAGATTAATGAAACCGCTGTACAAGCGAGTAATAAGATTCCGGTAAACCTGCTATCCGAGATAAAAATCCTAATCGGATCAATAGCTTTTCTGATGAATTTTGTCAAACCTTCTTATTTAAAATTTTCCGAAAGCGCTCTGAAAGAGCGCCTCCGGAAATATGGTTAACTAATCAACATAACCGTGAACACCCATTTCAGGAATATCCAATCCTGCAATTTCATCTGCAGCATCCGACCTAAGACCGATCGCCGTTTTAGAACATATTTTAAAAAACAGGTACATCACGACAAACACAAATACAAAGCATGTTGCCGCTCCAATAAGTTCTGCAACAAATTGCTTTCCATCTCCATAAAACAAGCCCTTAACTGTGCCGGGAACTCCATTCCATCCATCTCCATAAGAACCGTCTGCAAACAATCCCAATGAAAGAACACCCCATGCTCCGTTAGCACCATGAACGGCAAATGCTCCAACAGGATCGTCAATTTTCAGGTTCTTTTCAACAAAGAATGCGACAAGAATAACGAGGATACCAGCGATAAGCCCAATAATAACTGCTGAAAGCGAATTTACAAAAGCACACGGCGCAGTAATTGCAACCAGACCCGCCAGCATTCCATTTGCCATCATTCCGGGATCCCATTTATTTGTTTTTGCCTTCATATAGAGGGCTGCCGCAAATGCACCAGCTGCACTCGCAAGCATCGTATTAACGGCAATAACAGAAATACGAAGATCAGTTCCTGCAAGGGTAGAACCTGGGTTGAAACCAAACCATCCAAAAGCGAGGATAAAGGTTCCGATAATTGCCATTGGAATATTGTGAGCGGGAATAGTATTAACCGAACCATCTTTGCCGTACTTGCCAATACGTGGGCCAATTACGAGTGCGCCTGCCAGAGCTGCAACGCCACCTACTTCGTGTACAACTGACGAGCCTGCAAAGTCTACGTGGCCATGTCCCAAACCAAAGTTAACTCCGAGCTGAGATAACCATCCGCCACCCCATACCCAGTTACCAAATATTGGATATACGAACATTGAAATGAAGAAGCCAAATACTATGAATGATTTAAATTTCCACCTTTCAGCCATACCGCCAGTAGGTATAGTTGCAGTAGTATCCATAAACACCATCTGGAACAGGAATAACGTGAATACACCCACGTCATATACGCTGCTATTTAAAAAATAGCCGGCAGCTCCGATGATGCCAAAATCTTTCCCGAATAGATGCCAAACTACTTCGTGACTGGAAGCGACACCTCCTCCCAAAGTAGCGGGATTTAAGGCACCCCCGAACATAAATGCAAAACCGCAAATCCAGAAGCCAAGCATACCAACGCCATAAACCATAAAGTTCATAGCCATTGTATGAGCCACATTTTTCTTTTGCGTAAAACCGGTTTCCACCATGGCAAAACCAGCTTGCATAAACATTACGAGAAACCCTGTTATTAAGGTCCACATAATGTTAATAGCAATTTTGTTATGGCCGGCCTGGTCGCCAATTTCTGTCAATGTTGGCTTGCCAACAGTAGCCGCGGTAACATCGCTAATTGTTCCGGTTTTTGTTCCCGAAGCGTCCTGAGCTACTGCGGGTAATGCGATAGTAATAAACAGTATCAGCATTAATGGGATAAAGATTTTGAAAAATCCTTTCCGCGAAAAGTAAAAGCTTTTGGTGAAATCAGATAATCTCATTGTTAAGGTTTTTGTGTGTAAAAATGGTTGGTTAAAGATTTAAAAATGATATGTAGCCGCAAGTATGCCTGTAACTGTCGTTTTGGTACCGGTTACCCCGTCACCCTTAAGAAAAATTTCGTCTCTACCGGCATCCAATCTCAGCTCAGGAATTATGGTAAGATTTCCTATTCTGAAATTTGGTGAAAGTGTTAAGTCAAATATGCTAGAAGCCGGAGCTGAGACCACTGCTTTCTTATTATCAAAATATTCAGCACGCAATGTGATACCAAACGCTGCTGTAGGATCGGCTGTAACATAAACAGCAGAGCCCCACCAACTGGAACTAGACATTCCTTCAGGCTTTACCATTTGAACGGTACCGTTATAACCTAAACTAAATTTGCTCGTAACTGCTGCAGTAACAACCAAATCAAATTGTGTCAGGCTGAAGGCTCCGCCGTACGTTCCCTGGTAATTTAGATACGCCTTTACTTTGTCGTCCTTAGTTCCCGTGCTAAACTGGGCAATTGCATATTTACGGGACACGGTATCGCTTACATGGTCTGTTGTATTAGCAACACCGAGCATTAATGCACTCTTTTTTCCGAGAGTGATGTCGGCCCTTACACCAGTGTGTGAAAACGGTCCGTAAGAAAACATGTAATCCATACTGTAATTCCTGTTCAGGTAAGCATCTGTTACCTCGTATCCAATATGGGTTGCCCATTTCCCGATAGTGAATTTCAATTTATCTGTAACTGCATAACTTACAAAAGCCTGTTTAACTGCGAACAAACTTGGATGATCGGGATTGCCATAAGAAAATTCCTCGGCACGACGGCCAAATCCCAAGTCAATAGTTGCACTGGCCTTGCCAAAAGTATGATCGGCACGAATACTGGCCATCCCAAGTTCGAAAGAATTTTGAGAATTGGTAAAACTGGTATAATTGTTAGTCCCACCCTTGGGGTCATTAAAATTATAACGGAAATAAGCATCTACAGATCCGGTGATTGTTGGCGCCGGTGAGGTGGGCGCTGCTGGTTTTGTAGAATCTGTTTGCGAGAAACCCGAAATAAAAGTTAGACATACGATTACTCCTAAGAAAATTTTTCTTAACATTGTTTTAGATTTAAAGATTAATAATGAAAGGGGTGTAACTGATTAACTTTTCTCAGAAGTTAATCGATCAGCTACGCTCCTTTCCTTTGTTGGCTAAAGCACCAGTAATTTTTACCAGCATCGTACTTTGTAAATGTTTTTCATACTGTAAGGAAGGATACTTGTTCATTTCCCGGACATTTTTGGCTATCTCCTGGAAAAAATTTGATTTCAAATAAATGCTCTTGGCAGGCATACGGAAAAATAATATTATAATAACAATCGGAATAATCAATTTCCAATATATTCTTCTATTATTTAACTTCATACGCCAAACATATTTAATTTTTTGATTTTACAATCAATTATATTATATATTTATATTTATAATATGTTTGATAATTTTATTAAATAAATGATTTACAACTAATTACAAGAATACTCCACAATTGACGCTTTTCGATGTTAATAAATATTTTATTATATATTTTAATTTTTAATATAAATTTTTCAGCCTAAAAAATCCTGCTCGGCGCAGGACTTTTCTTAATATAAAAATTATCTAAATCTCATGTAAAATATTCTGGTCTTTAGCTTCAAGCAAAGAATGCCCCATAAGATATTCATCCACTTTCCTGGCACATTCCCTACCCTCCGATATTGCCCAAACAACTAATGACTGTCCCCGGCGCATATCACCGGCTGCAAATATTTTTGAAATATTAGTATGATAATTTTTCTCCGAAGCTCTTACATTGCCTCTTTCGTCCAATTCAATTTCAAGCTGTTCGAGTAAGCCTTCATGTTGAGGATGCAAAAATCCCATCGCCAGCAAAGCGAGTTCACAAGGGATTTCAGTTTCGCTTCCTTCTACTTCTACAAATTTCGCCGGCTTATTATCATCGGTAAACTTCCATTCAAGACTAATAATCTTTAATGCTTTGAGATTACCGTTTTCATCGCCCACAAATTCTTTAGTAGCAATTGCCCAATTGCGCTGAACACCTTCTTCGTGTGAACTGGTAGTTTTCATTAGCATTGGATAGGTCGGCCATGGCATAAAAGAGGTTCGATTGTCGGGAGGCTTGGGCAATAGCTCAAATTGCGTTACTGATAATGCCTTGTGCCGGTTAGATGTACCAACACAATCACTTCCGGTATCACCGCCACCAATTACCACCACATTTTTATTAGTGGCGAAAATATCTTCGTCTTCTACTTTTACAGATGAAACTCTTTTATTTTGCTGTTTTAAAAAGTCCATAGCGAAATAAACTCCTTTTAGTTCTCTTCCTGGAATACCCAAATCCCTTGGGATAGTGGAACCGCCGGTCAACACAATTGCGTGATATTCCCGAAGAAGGTCATTAATACTGATACCAACTCCCACGTTTGAATTGCAACTAAAAACAATACCCTCTTCCTCCATTAATTTAATCCTTCGTTCAACTACCCATTTTTCTAATTTGAAATCGGGTATACCATATCTCAGCAATCCACCAGGCAAATCATCTCTCTCAAAAACGGTGATGTTGTGACCTGCATAATTCAGTTGTGCGGCTGCGGCCAGACCTGCTGGGCCAGAGCCCACAACGGCAATTTTTTTGCCTGTTCTTACATTTGGTCTTTTGGCCTTTACAAACCCATGATCGAATGCAATTTCAATTATATGTTTTTCTATTTCTTCTATAGTAATTGCAGGTTGGTTAATGCCCAATACACATGATGTTTCGCAGGGCGCCGGGCATATACGCCCTGTAAATTCGGGGAAATTGTTTGTTGATGTAAGAATGTCGTAAGCCTCTTTCCAACTTTTTCTATATACCGCATCATTAAATTCAGGAATAACATTGCCTAACGGGCATCCGTGATGACAGAATGGAATTCCGCAATCCATACACCGTGCAGCCTGCTGATTTAATTTTTCATCGGCATACCTTTCAACAAATTCATAATAATCATTAACTCTTTCGCCTGGTGGTCGCTTTTGAGGAAGCTCCCTGGTAAATTCTAAAAATCCTGTTGGTTTTGCCATTCAATCTAACAATTAAATAATTTTAATTTGGGAATTTCTCGTAATAAAAAAGTCTTTTGTGCTATTTTACCGGAACCATTTCTTTTCTGTCAACCAGTATTTTTTTGTAATCTTTAGGAAAAACTTTTATGAAATTTTTCATTTGATTTTCAAAATCATTCAGAATAAATTTTGCAACGGTGCTATTAGTAAGGTGGTAATGTTGAGCTATCATGTGACGTAATACTTTTTCGTCCTCACCGTCAACGGGATCCAAATCGACCATTTCTTTATTGCACAATGAATCAAAATTATGCTGAACATTATAAACATAAGCTATTCCGCCACTCATGCCTGCCGCAAAATTTCTACCGGTTTCACCCAAAATAACAGCATTGCCCCCAGTCATATACTCGCACCCGTGATCCCCAACTCCTTCAACTACTACGTTTGCGCCTGAATTACGAACACAAAAACGTTCACCCGCTTTTCCCCGAATATATGCTTCACCGGACGTAGCTCCATAAAAGGCAACATTACCAATGATAATATTTTCTTCCGGAACAAAGCCGGCATCCTTTGAAGGATAGATAATCAACTTAGCCCCACTAAGACCTTTGCCAAAATAATCGTTTGCGTCTCCCTCTAATTCAAGCGTTACACCCTTTGTATTAAAGGCCGCAAAGCTTTGACCAGCAGTGCCAGAAAATTTGAAATGAATGGTATCATCTGGCAACCCCTGTGCTTTATATTTTTTTGAAATTTCATTCGATAAAATCGTTCCTGTTGTTCTATCAGTATTTTGAATATTAAATGAATGCTTCACTTTTTGAAGGTGATCAATGGCAGGTTGCGCAAGTCTTAATAGTTTCCAATCAAGCACTTCGGCTAAGCCATGATCTTGTTCTTCCGATTTGAATAAACCTATAAATTTAGACGCCGGTTCTTTATATAAGATGGGCGACAGATCAAGTTTAGCAAACTTTGGATGTGTTATATTTTCTCTTCTTTCAAGATAATCCACCTGGCCCACCATCTCATTAATAGTCCTAAAGCCAAGTTCAGCCATTATCTCTCTTAACTCCTGGGTTAGAAATTTAAACAAATTAACGACATGGTCAGCATCGCCCGTGAAACGTTGCCTTAATTCAGGATTTTGAGTCGCAACACCTACCGGGCAGGTATTTAAATGGCATTTTCGCATCATGATACAACCTTCAACGACCAAAGCCGCTGTAGCAACACCCCATTCTTCAGCACCCAACAAAGTTGCGATTGCGATGTCGCGACCTGTTTTTAACTGGCCGTCGGTTTGCACAATTACCCGGCTGCGAAGTTTATTTTTGACTAATGTTTGATGTGTTTCTGCAAGGCCAAGTTCCCATGGTAAACCTGCATGTTTTATAGAACTAAGCGGTGAAGCTCCAGTGCCACCGTCATGACCAGAAATTAAGATAACATCAGCCTTTGCTTTTGCCACACCGGCAGCAATCGTACCCACACCTGCTTTTGAAACCAATTTTACATTTATCCTTGCATTCCTGTTTGCATTCTTAAGATCAAAGATTAGCTGTGCCAGATCTTCGATGGAATAGATATCGTGGTGGGGTGGTGGAGAAATTAGGCCCACACCTGCCGTTGCATGACGAACCCGTCCAATCCAGTCGTCAACTTTATGACCGGGTAACTGTCCACCTTCTCCCGGCTTGGCCCCTTGAGCCATTTTAATCTGCAGTTCATCTGCTTCCGTAAGGTATTCACTTGTAACTCCAAACCTGGCTGAGGCAACCTGTTTTATGGCACTACGCATAGAGTCACCATTAGGCAATTTAACATACCTCACTTCATCTTCTCCACCTTCGCCTGTATTGCTTTTACCGCCAAGGCGATTCATTGCAATGGCTAAAGTCGTATGGGCTTCCCATGAAATGGAACCGAATGACATAGCGCCAGTTGCAAACCTTTTATAAATGTTTTCCGCAGACTCTACTTCATCTATCGAAATTGAAGGTCTAATATTTTTAAATTGAAAAAGACTTCTTAGTGTAGCAGCTTTTTCATTTTGATCGTTTACAAGTTTTGAATATTTCTTAAAGATCGAATAATCATTCATCCTTGTAGAATACTGTAACAAGTGAATTGTCTGAGGATTAAACAAGTGAAATTCACCTTTGCGTTTCCACTGGTAAGCGCCACCGACTGTAAGTCGTTCAATAGGAATATTTTTCCTGCTAAATGAAAAGAAATGTTTTACTAAAGTCTCACTCGCAATTTCATCAAGCCCCATTCCCTCAATGCGTGATGTAGCTCCGGTGAAATATTTATCTATAACTGACTTATCTATCCCGATGATCTCAAAAATTTGGGCTCCCTGATAGGATTGAAATGTTGAGATACCCATTTTTGAAAAAACCTTTAATAAACCATCATTTACGGCTTTCACATAATTTTTTTTGAGATCTGTTGAATTGAGATCTGTTATCAACTTTCCTGAAATCTTCATATCGCGAATTGTCGACAATGCCAGGTACGGATTGATACATGTGGCACCAAAGCCTATAAGGCAGGCGAAGTGGTGTACTTCCCATACGTCCCCAGCCTCAATAACCAAACCTACCTGTCCGCGCAAACCTTTCTTGATCAAGTGATGGTGAACGGCCGATGTAGCCAACAGTGAAGGTATAGCAGCATGTTCTGAATCAATTGCTCTATCTGATAAAATCAAGACTTCAAATCCATCGGCAACAGCGTCAACCGCATATCGGCAGAGACGTTCGATACCTCTTTGTAGTGAACCCGGTTTACCGTCTGCCATAAAATACGTCTGCAATGTTTTTGCCTGGAAAATTCCGGTATCTATGCTTCTTATTTTTTCTAATTCATGATTCGATAATACAGGATGTTTTAATGCAACGCAATGACATGATAAAGGATCTTCCTCAAGAAGATTTCCATTATTACCAACAAAAGTCGCAAGAGACATCACTAACTTCTCCCTGATTGGATCAATCGGAGGATTGGTTACCTGTGCAAAAAGTTGTTTGAAATAACTGCTCAGGTGCTGGGGCTCATTACTTAAAACCGCCAAAGGCACGTCACTGCCCATTGATCCTGTTGGTTCTTTGCCCGTTAATGCCATCGGCGCAATTAACAAATCGAGATCCTCTGTTGTATAACCAAAAGCTTTTTGATATTGAAAAACCTGCCTATGCTCAAGGTGCGTGAACATCACACGAGGTTCCGGTAACTCCTCCAGCCGTATCTTATATCTATTCAACCAATCACTGTATGGTTTTTGGGAACAGATTTTTTCTTTTATTTCATCATCACTAATAATTCTTCCTTCTTCTAAATCAACCACGAACATTTTCCCGGGTTGTAGCCTGCCTTTTTCTTTAATGAGTTTGGGGTCTATCGGCAAAACTCCTGTTTCTGATGCCATAATAACCCGGTCATCAGTGGTAATACAATATCTTGAAGGACGGAGTCCATTTCTATCCAGGGTAGCACCAATCAATCTTCCATCCGTAAATGAAATGGATGCAGGGCCATCCCACGGCTCCATGAAGGAAGCATGAAATTCGTAAAAAGCTTTTTTTACAGGATCCATGTGTTCATTACCATCCCAGGCTTCCGGAATCAACATCATCATAACGTGTGGAAGAGAACGACCACATAAAGTAAGCAGCTCTATCATATTATCCAGGCTGCCAGAATCAGACTGTCCCTGCTCCACTACGGGCAGCAACATTTCCATTTCTCCTTTACTGAAATATCGAGACACAAAACTCTTCTCACTTGTACGAAGCCAGTTTAGGTTTCCCTGTAAAGTATTGATCTCACCGTTATGTGCGATATATCTGAAAGGTTGAGCCAACTTCCAGGAAGGAAAAGTATTTGTAGCGAAGCGGGAATGAATGAGACCAAACGCAGAAACAATTTTTTTGTTACTGAGATCAGGATAATATTGACGCAACTGTAAGCTGGTAAGCTGCCCCTTATAGATAACTGTTTTGTAAGAAAGAGAAGCAACATAAAATCCAATCGCGTCTTTTCTCACAGTATTATTAATTGTTTGTGCAGCATAATTTCTCAACACAAATAATTTTCTTTCAAAATCATCAGGATTGTTGATATGATCGGGACAAGCAATGAAAACCTGTTCAATTTCCGGTTCAACTGATAAAGCCGTAAATCCAATACCGTCGGTATTTACAGGAACCCGCCGATAACCGAGAATTTCCAGTCCCAGTGTTTCCGCGGAACGGTTGAAGATATCGCGACATTCTTCTCTAAGCCTAATATCTTTTGGAAAGAATAAAACGCCAACGCCATATTTGCTATAAGTTGGTAAATGAATCCCCAGCTTCAAACATTCATCAAAGAAAAATTCGTGTGGTGTCTGAATCAGGATTCCTGCTCCGTCGCCTGTATTGGCTTCGCAACCACAAGCTCCACGATGCTCCATATTTTCTAAAATCGTCAAAGCATCAGAAATTATCTGGTGGCTTTTGTTGCTTTTTATATTGGCAACAAATCCAATTCCACATGAATCATGTTCAAATTCCGGATGGTACAAACCTTTATTGGCCATATTTATATTAAATATTTAAACTAAAATTAAACAGCAGTCCTCTAAATGTGATGACGGGCTAATTATTCTGATATCTGAAGCAACTGTAAAGTTGGTTAATTCTAAAAGGAAATTGGAAAAAACATTCTCCCCAAATTATTCCTATTCAATCGGAGATGGAAAACAAAAAATGTAACATTTTACAATGGGCAAAAGTAATTATTTATTACGAAACGCAGTGTGGCAGAAGGATTCTTTAATAAATATCTACAATGTCCAACCGGCAACCGAACATCGTCTTTTTGAGGCGGCATTTATACAAAATTGCGAATAAATTGTAGAATACTTTAATGCAGAAATTTGAAATAGAAAAGACCAATTAATTTTCGATTAATACTAATTTATTCCGTGAGTTAATTAATCATTAGTGAGGTCATCGTGAGTGACCCTGCCATTAATTTATCGTTGAAAATATAGGCTTCCTCATTTCTACCTTGTAACCCCAATGTATATAAAAGTGGATAGTAATGATCAGGCGTGGGGATTGCCAGTTTCCCGGCGTTTCCAAATTTTTCATAGTTAATTAATGCCACGTGGTCGCGGTTCGCGATGTTCTTTTTGAAGACTTCGTTCATTTCGATAGCCCAGTCAAAGCCAAACTCCGAATCAATTTTGTCGAATGATACTAACCTGAGATTGTGAACCATATTACCGCTTCCCATTATCAGCACGCCTTTGTTACGCAGAGCACTAAGCTCTTTTGCAAGGTCATAATGAAATTGTGCGGCTTTGGTATAATCGATGCTTAATTGCAATACAGGAATTTTGGCATCAGGATACATATTTTTACAACAGTCCACGCTCCGTGATCAAGTCCCCAATCATGCGCTAGTTCAACATCTGCGATTTGATAAGGCGCCGTTTCTTTTGCAAGTTCGGGATCGCCGGGTGCAGGATATTGCACATCATATAATTCTTTTGGAAACCCCCCGAAATCATGAATCGTTTCAGGGAAATCCATTGCTGTTATTTTAGTTCCACGACTTAACCAATGTGCGGACACAACCAAAATAGCAGTGGGCTCAGGAATTTCTTTTGCCAGTTGCGCCCATTTATTGCTAAACTGGTTGTGTTCAATTCCGTTCATCGGTGATCCATGACCAATAAATAAAACAGGCATCACTTGATCCTGTTTCCTTAAGATTGGCTGTAAATCCGTTAAATTCTGATAATGTCTTCATCGTTTTCTAATACTTTAAAAAAGTGACCGAGAATAATGCGAAACCAAAGATCATTTATTCTTAGTAATTGCTGCATCAACACTTGCTTTTCCACCGCCGGCAATTAGCGGCATAATTACCAGGCCAAATAATAAAATAAAATATTCGTAGCCTTCGCCATGATTAGGTTGCATTCCCCAGTTCATAAAAAAGCCATTACCAATATGAACTGCAAATAGAACTCCCAGGAAACTTGCCATAGTAGCAAAGGCAGCTATTCGGGTAAGGAAGCCAAAAATCAATAAAAGTGAACCAAAAAATTCTATTAAAATTACGAGCAAAGCAATTATCCAGGGAAGATGTATTTGCCCGGTTAGAAATCCCATGGTTCCGTTATATCCATAACCTCCAAACCAACCCAACAATTTCTGAGCGCCGTGTGGAAATATCGTGATACCCAATGCGACCCTTGCTACTAATACCTTCCAGTCATTTGAATTAGTCAATAATAATTTTTTCATTTTTTGATTGATTTTATATTTGATTTGATTATACAGATTCTGTAATGAAAAGTTTTTCCTTTTCTCTTCTCACTTTTGGTAGATTTACCAGCCAGTCTTTTTCATTTTCGCGATAGCCAAGCGGAAGTAACGTAAGACTGCGAAGGCCTTTGTCTTTCAAATTTAATAACTCGTCCAAAGAAACATTATTGAACCCTTCCATGGGTGTAGCATCTACTCTTTCTTCAGCAGCTGCGGCTATGCCGGTTGCAAAAGCAATATAAGTTTGCCTTGCTGCCCATTCAAAATTTTCTTCGTCAGGAGCGTTTAGAAATATTCAAGAGTTTACTTTTTAAACCATCAAGTGATTCCAATGAGACCTTTCTCGTTTTTGCATTAAGCGTGATGAAATCTTCCACACGTTCTGTTGTTATTTTATCCCACGCTGCAAATACCAACAAATGTGAAGAATCAACAATTTGTTGCTGATTATTGGCAATAGGTAATATTTTCTTTTTTAATTCCGGATCGGTAATAACCATCACACTATACGGTTGCAAGCCAATTGATGACGGAGCGAGTCTTATAGCTTCCAATATTTTCTCTACTTTATCTTCGGGTACTTTTTTGCCGTTCATTTTTTTTGAGGCATAACGCCATTCAAGTGCATTTAATAATTCCATTATTATAAAATTTTTATAATGCAAAGCTAAGTGGGGCTGATGCCTCCATCCATTGAGATGAAATAAGAAATTCCATTGATATGGATCAATAAAAAGTATTTCTTTCGTTCAATTGCTACTTTATAATGGAATGGATTTTCAACTGCTAAAATATTTTTGAAATCATTCAATACAAATTCAACAATAAATATTTATTTAAAAGAAGCTATTGAAATTATGCCTGTCAATACTTTAATGTGAATTTTCATTTAACTTAATTCGCTTTTTTTGTAATAACATTAGGAAAGAAAATAAGCGTGTTTAAAAATATTTTCAATTTTTAAAATTCTATACCCTACTTTTGTGGTAGACTATTAGAATTATTAAAATATGAAACACTTATCTTTTCTATCACAGATGTGTATGCCAAACTACTCAATGCGGTGTTGTTACTGATTAATAATTCGATGATACAACAACCAATATTTTCAAATATTCCTTTTCTCATAAAAAATATAAACAACCGATTAATATTAAATGTCTCAACAGCTAAAAGATCATATATTATCTCTCGCGGAAACAGCAAATGTTGTAAGCATTGATGAATTCCTGTTGACATTATCCAGGCAATTTCCGGGTGCGGTAACCTTTTCCACAAGCTTTAGCTTATGAAGACCAGGTTATCACTGACAAGATATTTAAGCAATAATCTTCCGATAAAAATTTTCACACTTGGATACTGGCAGATTATTTCCTGAAACTTATTCCGTGTGGAGATCTACCAATGAAAAATATAACACTCATATAAAGGCATATTACCCTGATGCTATTTCATTAGAAAGTTTTGTAGAAGAAAAAGGGCCTAACGCATTTTATGAATCTGTTGAAAACAGGAAAGGCTGTTGTTATATAAGAAAAGTAGCTCCTTTAAAAAGAGCTTTAAGGGTAATTCAATCTGGATCACAGGTCTTCGTGCGGAACATTCTGCTGATCGCCATAATATGCCGCAGTTTGAATGGGATGAAAGTAACCATATTATAAAATATCATCCTGTACTTCACTGGACAACCGAAGAAGTGAAGCAGTACATTAATGAAAATGATGTTCCTTACAACATTTTACACGATAAAGGTTTTGTAAGTATTGGTTGCGCACCTTGTACAAGAGCAATAAGGCTGGGCGAAGATTTTCGTGCCGGACGTTGGTGGTGGGAAGACAATAGCAAAAAAGAATGTGGCTTGCATGTACACCAACAGGTATTCATAGATCGAAATTAAAAATTAAAATGAGTAAATATCATTTAGATTATTTAGGCGCAATTAGAATCGGAAGCTATTCATATTATGCGTGAAGTGGCGGGACAGTTTGAACGTCCTGCATTGTTATTTTCAGGCGGCAAAGATTCCATAACATTAGTTCATCTTGCATTAAAAGCATTTCGTCCTGGCAAATTTCCATTCCCATTAGTGCATATTGATACGGGCCATAATTTTCCTGAAGCGTTACATTTCAGAGATGAATTGGTAAATACAATCGGTGAAAAATTAATTGTAAGAAAAGTAGAAGATACTATCAAAGAAAAAAATCTTACTGAACAGAAAGGAAAATTTGCAAGCAGGAATTCGTTGCAAACTTATACCCTGCTTGATATTATTGAAGAATTCAAATTTGATGCCTTGATTGGTGGCGCAAGAAGAGATGAAGAAAAAGCAAGAGCGAAAGAAAGAATATTTTCTGTGAGAGATGAATTTGGTCAATGGGATCCGAAATTGCAAAGACCCGAATTATGGAATACTTATAACGGTAAAATTCATAAAGGAGAAAATGTTCGTGCTTTCCCAATCAGCAACTGGACTGAACTTGATATCTGGAATTATATAAAAAGAGAAAAGATTGATTTGCCTTCTATTTATTTTGCTCATGAAAGAGAAGTTATCGAGTATGAGGGACAGTTAGTTTCTGTTTCAGAATTTATTATTCCCGATGAAACTGATGTTGTGTCAACAAAGAAAGTACGCTATCGCACCGTTGGCGATATGACCTGTACTGCTGCGGTTGAATCCAGTGCATCGAACATTGATGACATTATTAAAGAAATTATAGCCACTAAAACAAGCGAACGTGGCGAAACAAGAATAGATGACAAAGTTTCCGAAGCCGCAATGGAAGACAGGAAGAAGACCGGGTATTTTTAATGTACGAAGTAGAATGTTAGATGTACGATATTGTAAAGTATAGCCTTATAACAAATGACTATTGATAAATGACAAATTAAAAAACATGGATATTTTAAGATTTATAACCGCAGGAAGTGTTGACGATGGCAAGAGTACCTTAATCGGCAGGTTATTGTACGATAGCAAATCTATTTTAATCGATCAACTTGCTGCTATTGAAAAGCAAAGTAAGAATAAAAGCAATGGTGAAATTGATTTGGCATTACTAACGGATGGCTTACGTGCAGAACGGGAACAAGGCATTACAATTGATGTCGCTTACAAATATTTCTCAACGCCTAAACGCAAATTTATTATTGCAGATGCGCCGGGACATATTCAGTACACACGCAATATGGTTACTGGCGCTTCCAATTCAGAATTGGCTATTATTTTAGTTGACGCAAGAAATGGCGTTGTTGAACAAACCCGCCGCCATTCAGTGATTGCTTCATTATTAAATATACCCCACATAGTAGTTGCTATTAATAAAATGGACCTTGTAGGCAATTCGCAGGATGTATATAATAATATAGTGATCGACTACCAGCAGGTTGCAAAATCTCTTGGGCTAAAGGATGTAAAATACATTCCCATCAGTGCATTGAATGGTGATAACATTGTAGAAAAGTCTGAAAACTTTCCGTGGTACGAAGGTGAATCGTTGCTGCATCATTTAGAAAATATTCAATTAGATTCTGATGTTAATCTTACTGATGCAAGATTTTCTGTGCAATATGTTATTCGTCCACAGTCGGAAGACCTTCATGATTACAGAGGCTATGCAGGAAAGGTAATCAGCGGTATTTATAGAAAAGGTGACAAGGTAACGGTGCTTCCTTCGGGAGTTGAAAGTACAATCAAAGCCATTGAAATTGGTGGAAAGGAAATAGATGAAGCTTATGCGTTACAAAGCGTTGTATTGCATTTGGAAGATGATGTAGATGTGAGTCGCGGAGACATGATTGTTGCAGAAAATAATCAACCCAAAATTTCACAGGAATTTGAGGCGATGCTTTGCTGGATGGATAATAAGCCCTTGAAGCCTGGCAACAAATATTTTCTCCAGATCAACAGCCGGCTGGTGCGCTGCGTTGTAAAAGAAATTGAATACAAATTAGATGTGAACACGCTGCAGAAAAATGAATTGCCCGAAAAAGCAGTGTTGAATGATATTATTAAAGTAACAATAAAAACGGCGTCGCCTGTTGCGTTTGATTCTTACAAAGAGCTGCGGCAGAATGGAGGCGCCATATTGATAGATGAGACAAGCTGCGTAACCGTAGGAGCCTGTATGATACAGTAAGACATAAAAAAATTTGAAAATATACCCTACTAAATAAGTAGACCGATAATGGGACAACAATTAAAAAATGGAAAACTGGTGATAGCAGGTGCTGGCCCTGGTGATCCCGAATTTATAACGGTGAAGGCTGCACGATACCTAGGTGAGGCGGATATGGTACTTACTGACCGGTTAGTGAGTGACGATATTTTAAGTAATTATGTTAACCCTGAAGCTGAAATTATTTTAGTAGGTAAACAATGCAGGCGTGGCATTTCAACACCGCAGCAAACTATCAATGAATTGATTGTTCACTATTGCCTGTTGGGTAAATTAGTTGTTCGCCTGAAAGGAGGAGATGTGTCTATTTTTTCGAATATCCTCGACGAATTGGAAACAGCCGTTACGAATAATATACCTTACGAAATAATTCCCGGCGTCACTGCTGCATTAGGCGCCGCAGCAACTGCAGGTATCCCTCTTACAGCTAGAGGTTACGCTACTTCCGTTCGTTTCCTAACTTATTACAAATCCGATATTTTAAGTGACACTTATTGGAAAGAATTGGCGAATACAGATGATACCCTGGTTTTCTATATGTCGTCCGAAACATTGGATAAAGTAGCCGAGAAATTAACCACGAATCATATTCATGAAGATAAATTACTTGCTATTATTGAACAAGCCACTACACCATTGCAAAATGTGATCATAACCAATCTCTATGATTATAAAAACACTTTAAGAGATCAGAAATTTATTTCTCCGTCACTGGTAATTATTGGAAAAGTGGTATCACTTCATGAACAATTTGCATGGCTCGGGGATAATAATAATAATCGCGAATACTATTTTAAGCCGATGACAAAAAAGGTAATCGAAATCAATAACCCGGAAAACTTACACGAGAATGTTACCTGAAAATAAACGAAAGATATTATTGGATCTAATTGACCAATCAACTAACGAAGAATTGATTTGGATGAACGGATATTTGAATGGCATTGTATCATCAAAGTCGCCCATTCAGAAGACAGTTGCGAAAAGCGGCGTGAATAAAATTACCATTACTTACGGTACTGAAACAGGTAATTCTAAAAAACTTGCTACAGAGTTTGCAGCCAAAGCAAAGAAACAAGGCATTCATGCGAAGGTGCAAAGCATGGACCAATACCGGCTTAATGATCTGGCCAAGGAAGAATATTTCCTTGCTGTACTCAGCACTCACGGTGACGGTGAGCCGCCGGCAGCAGCAAAAAAATTCTATGATCATGTGCATAACAACGGATTCAAACTGGATAAATTAAAATACAGTGTACTGGCTTTAGGAGATACCTCCTACCCTCTCTTTTGCAAAGCCGGGGAAGATGTTGATGAACAATTAACTAAGTTAGGCGGCAAGCGTTTGTATCCAATTCAAAAATGCGATGTCGATTATAATGCGGAGGCAGAGCAGTGGTTTGATGAAATATGCAAAGCGCTAAACAATAATGGCGATACAACAGAATCGGTTGTTGCACCAAAGATTGTTTCAAAAAAATCGACGGGTAAAAAAATATATAACGGTCAACTTCTTGCTCACATCAATTTGAATGACCGCGGCAGCAACAAAGAAACGTTTCATATTGAGATCGAGGCAGAAGAGGTAAACTATCAACCAGGCGATTCAATAGGCATCATTCCTGAAAATAATAAAGCAGTTGTCGAGGAGATTATCGCCTTAACGGAAATTGAGGATACTACAAGTGTTGACTATAAAGGCGAACTCATTTCTTTATACAACCTGCTTCACAAAAAATTAAATATAACTTATCTGCCGGAGCGTGTTGTAAAGCAATATGCGCTGGTTACCGGTAAAGACGTTTTGGTTGAAAGACATGATCTGCTGGATTTGCTTAAAAAATATCCTGTTGAAAATGCAGATCAATTCACAGAAGTTGTAAAAATTTTAGAACCTACTGCACCCACGCTTATATTCTATTGCGTCTTCACCCGAAGCACACGGAGGAGAAATACATATTACAGTGGCTAGAAATTCATTTAAAGTTGATGGTGATACCAAATACGGTTTAGCCTCTGACTTTTTATCACATTTCGACACATCAAATACATTGCCCTTTTATATTCATCCCAACAATCGCTTCAGGTTACCGGAAGAAGATAAGAACATAATTATGATAGGACCGGGAACCGGCATTGCGCCATTCCGCTCGTTCATAGCAGAACGGGATGCAACTGGCGCTAGTGGAAAAAATTGGTTGTTTTTTGGCGAACAACATTTTGTAACGGACTTTCTATATCAAAGTGAAATTCAAAACTTGTTTGAAACGGGTACACTAACGAAAGTAACAACCGCATTCTCAAGAGACCAGGCAGAAAAAATTTATGTGCAACATAAAATGTTGCAACATGGAAATGAATTTTTCGAATGGTTGCAAACGGGTGCATACGTTTATATCTGCGGCACTAAGGACCCAATGAGCATTGATGTTGAAAATACAATAATCGATATCATTGAAAAATTTGGTGAGAGATCAAGAATAGATGCAGTTAAATATCTTGATGATTTGAAGGAAGATGGCCGGTATATAACTGATGTATATTGACCCAAACCCCTAATGGGGCTATAGCTTTTTAAAGTTTGAAGAATCCTTTTAGCAGAAAGAGGGCAACAAATAATATTGGACAATAAGATTGAAAATATAAAAGATAATTCTAACAATCCTTGTCCCTTTCCTGAGCTTGTCGAAGGATGGAAAGGGGCTGGGGTGAGGCAAAAAAATTAAAAATGGCTGAACAATTATCACCGATAGAAAAAATTAAAACAGAAAGCGACGGATTACGTGGAACTATTGTTGAAAGTCTCCACGATGAATTAACAGGAGCCATTCGCGAAGACGATCAATCGTTAATAAAGTTTCACGGGATGTATCAGCAGGATGATCGTGACAGGCGTGAAGATCGTGCAGAAAAAAAACTGGAACGTTTGTTCTCATTCATGATAAGATTGCGCTTACCAGGGGGTTTTCTTACTTCGGAACAATGGATAGCGGCGCATGAAATTGCAGGAAAGAATTCCACGGGTGTAATAAAAATCACCACCAGGCAAACTATTCAGCTGCATGGAATTTTAAAATCGAAAATAAAACCCACTATACAAGAATTTAATCAATCAAAACTAGATTCTATTGCAACTTGCGGCGACATTAACCGGAATGTTATGTGCAGCGCACATCCCAAACAGTCACCCATACACGAAGAAGTATTTGCGTACGCAGACAAGATCAGTAGAATGCTGATGCCCAAAACAAGAGCTTACTATGAAATTTGGCTGGGTGAAGAAAAGATTTTAGATAAGAAAGATGAAGAAGATCCATTGTACCAAGACAGGTACATGCCCCGCAAATTCAAGATCGCCATTGCTATCCCGCCGAACAACGATATAGATGTTTTTACGAACGATATTGGTTTAATAGCTATCATAGAAAATAACAAATTACTTGGTTTCAACATCGCAATCGGCGGCGGTTTATCTACCACTCACGGCAACTCACAAACGTATGCTAGATTGGGTACGGTAATTGGTTTCGCCGATAGCGAAGAAAAAACATTGAAAGCTGTCTACGAAATTTTAACGGTGCAAAGAGATTTTGGCAACCGGAGTGACAGGAAAATAGCACGTCTGAAATATACTGTCGATAGATTGGGGGTTGACAAATTTAACGAAGAGGTTGAAAAGCGTTTAGGATTTAAACTGGATAAAGAGAAACCTTATTCCTTTAACAAACGTAGCGACTTTTACGGCTGGGATAAAAATGAAGAAGGCAAATGGTACTATACTCCATTTGTAGAAAACGGAAGAATCCTTGATGATGAAACAGTCTCTTTGAAATCTGCGTTACTCGAAGTAGCCAAAACGGGAAAAGTAAATTTCAGGTTCACGGGTAATCAGAACATTATTATTAGCGACGTTGCTGAAAGCGACAAAGAAGAAATAAACTCTATACTCGAAAAATTTAAAATAATAGAGCATACTAACGGAGCCTCGGTAATTCGAAAAAACTCAATGGCTTGTGTTGCGCTGCCAACCTGCCCGTTAGCGCTTGCAGAGGCACAACGCTATATGCCTTCACTTCTTACCAAAATTGAATCTCTACTCGCAAAAAATGATTTAAGCGATGAAGAAATTATTATAAGAATGACGGGATGTCCTAACGGATGCGCCAGGTCGTATAACGCGGAAATTGGTTTTGTAGGAACCGCAATGGGCAGATACAATTTACATCTTGGTGGCGATCATGAAGGCCTTCGGTTAAATAAAATTTATAAAGAAAGCCTCGATGAAGAATCAATACTTCTTGAACTTGACGAATTATTTGCTGCCTTTAAAAAAGAAAGGAAAGCAAATGAAAAGTTTGGAGACTACTCTTACAGAAAAATATTCAACAACTAAATTGGCGCTGCAAAAAAATACCGCTTTAGCTATGCTGTTATTGCCCATCTCTTCTGTGGGACAACATACTACAACGCATACCAACATGCTTTGGGCTGGCTATTATAATACTGTCCGCCTAAATCCCAAATGGACAATTGCGAGTGACTTACAACTGAGAACAAAAGATTGGGCAAATGAATGGTCTCAACTACTTGTTCGTTCGGGATTGACGTACTCATTCAACAAGAATCTTTCAGTTACGGGGGGTATGAGTTTTTTTAAGAACGCACAATATGCCAACAAAGAGTTGTTATTAAAAAATGAATGGCGGCCATGGCAGGAATTATTTTATCAGCTTTCAATAAATAAAACCGCACTTGTACAGCGCCTTAGAACAGAACAACGTTTTCTGCAACTAGTTGAAAACAATAGAAAGATACATAGTTATGAATTCATATTTCGTCTGCGGTACAAATTTGAATGGCAGTTTCCTTTGCAGAAAAATAATATTAAGTTGGTCGTGGGAAACGAAATAATGGTTAACCCGGAGTATATCAGTAAATCAAAATTTTTCGACCAAAACAGAACTTCATCAGGCATCATTTTTAAGTTGAATTCAATTACCAATTTACAATGCCAGTATATTAAAATATTTCAATGGCACAGCAGCAATTCAGTACTGGATGATCAAAATGTATTTCGGGTAAATGTTTTTCAACAATTCAATTTAAAAAAAAATAATTCTTTGTGACTGAAGAAAAAGAAGATATAATAGTTGAAGATGGAAATAAACTTTTTCCTGTTTTCCTAAAGCTGGAAACGCTGCGACTGCTTATTATTGGAGGTGGCAACGTTGCATTAGAAAAATTAAATGCCGTCGCCACCAACTCACCCGAAACCTCTATTCACCTGGTAGGCATCACCATACAGGATGCTATTTATGAACGTTCAAAGAATATTTCAAAAATAAAAATTGAAGCAAGGTCCTATTCATTTACTGATATTGAGGATGCTGACATTGTAATAGCTGCGGTAAATGATATTGTTATAAGTGAACAGATAAGAGACGATGCTCACCGCGCCGGCAAATTGGTAAATGTGGCTGATAAACCCGAACTCTGCGATTTCTACCTAAGCTCAATTGTAAAAAAAGGAAATTTAAAAATTGCAATATCCACTAACGGTAAGTCTCCAACTATAGCCAAACGTTTGAAAGAACAAATCAATGAAATGATTCCCGACGAAATTGAAAATGTATTGGATAATATGCAGGTAATACGAAATGGTATCAACGGCAACTTTGAAGCTAAAGTGAAACATCTTAACAACATAACAAATGTCTTAGCCGCCAAACAAATTACCGATGTAGAACCGGCTGATAAGATTGGCGCAAAGCAATGGCAGAAAATTGTTGGCTGGTGCCTGCTGGCTTTTTTCTTTATGATATTAGGACATGGTATTTTATCTTATGTTCCATTCAACAAATTAATAGATGGAATAAAAACAGTTCCGCTATATGTAGATACCAAACCTTTCTTC
The DNA here is from genome assembly GCA_963792025.1 of uncultured Chitinophagaceae bacterium. Taxonomy (GTDB): domain Bacteria; phylum Bacteroidota; class Bacteroidia; order Chitinophagales; family Chitinophagaceae; genus Ginsengibacter. The sequence continues at coordinate 56,616 of CAWBUS010000006.1, forward strand.
ATCATGTTTATAACAGGCTTCATTGCCCAAATAGTGGATGGATCGTTAGGTATGGGATATGGAACCATATCCACTACGTTTTTGTTGGCTAATGGAGTCAATCCTGCAATCGTAAGCAGCAGGGTTCACTCGGCAAGAGTTTTTTCGAGTGGGGTATCGGGTTATAGTCATCATCGTTTTGGTAACATCAACAAAAAGTTATTTAAATCGCTCGTTATACCTGGTATAATAGGTGCAGTTATAGGCGCATCTTTGTCGGTGCTTGCCCAAAAATTTAAATATGCAGATTATATAAGAATACCACTTTCCGCCTACACTTTGTACCTGGGATATTTTATTTTACGAAAGGCTTTCAAAAAGAAACAAGCTAACGGTAAAGTAAAAAGGGCTGGTTGGCTGGCAACTGCAGGAGGGTTCATGGACTCATTTGCCGGTGGCGGATGGGGAACGCTTGTTACAAGCACATTAATTTCAAAAAGAAAAAGCCCCCGTTATGTTATCGGATCGGTTTGTCTTGCTGAATTTTTTGTGGTGCTTTGCAGTTCTATCACATTTTTTATTTTCCTGAAAAGCCTGCCGTTAGTTGAAATAGCCGGATTAATATTTGGCGGATTACTAGCTGCACCGATAGCAGCACGATTAGTTGGAAAAGTTCCGGTTAAAAAAATGTTTGTTGCAATTGGTGTATTGGTTATCCTAACCAGTAGTATGACGTTATGGAAAGTTATTACCCATTTAATCAATTAAAAAAAATTTTGAATTTATACCCTACAAATTTTGTAGACTAATAAAAATGACTTTATATTTGCAAACAAATCAGTTTATGAAAATTTTAAAAGTCTTACCAGAGCAGCGATCATCGATTTCCCGAATGCGATGTTGCCATAATTTACCCGAGGCTTTCTGCAATCAATAACAGAAGTATTTTTTATCTCATTTTTTTTACATTTTTAGTCTACAATTTTTGTAGACTAAGTGTTACCTGTATGTTTTAAACAATCATAAAACCATAAATATTTTTTATCAAACTAGTCTACTAATAAACATTGACTAAAAATCAAAACCCAATAATATGAAGCACATTATTATTTTACTTCCGGGATTTTTATTGTCCCTGCTAACATTTGCACAAACACACGGACATGTAGTTAATGAAAACAACGATGGCGTTCCTTACGCCAGCGTATTAATAAAAAATAATAGCACAGGCGTCAATACAGATTCTTTGGGTTATTTTTCTCTCCCCGTTAATCAAAAATTTCCTCTTACATTAATTATATCTTCCGCAGAGTATAAACCTGAGGAGCGGGTGATCAGGAATGCAAATACCAATAATATATTGGTGCAATTGCAGGCTCTGTTTCGCAGGGATACAATTATCATAACTTCCAGGCGCCGTAGAGAAGTGCTTCAGGACGTTCCAATTCCTATTTCTGTAATAGGAGGTAAACAAATTGATGAAGCCGGCGATTTCAATGTAAACCGCGTAAAAGAACTGGTTCCATCGGTTCAATTATACTCATCTAATCCCCGCAACACGGGACTCAATATTCGCGGCCTGGGTTCACCATTCGGGCTCACCAACGATGGCCTCGACCCCGGCGTAGGTTTCTACGTGGATGGTGTTTATTATGCCCGTCCTGCAGCAGCGACGCTTGATTTTATAGACATAGAACGAATTGAAGTATTACGGGGCCCGCAGGGAACCTTGTTCGGTAAAAACACTACCTCCGGCGCCTTCAACATCACAACACGTAAACCAAGCTTTAAACCAGGAGGAAACTTTGAGGTGAGCTATGGCAACTATGGTTATATTCAGGCCAAAAGCTCACTAACAGGGCCTTTGAGCAGGAAATTAGCAGCCCGTCTTTCTTTCTCCGGCACACAACGCGACGGTACAGTTAAAAACGTAAGTACCGGGAGATATACCAATGATATTAATAACCTCGGCTTTCACGGCCAGTTGTTATACCAAGCGTCAGATAATACCACCGTCACGTTTTCAGCAGATGCCTCACGCCAGCGCCCCGATGGCTATGCACAGGTGATAGCAGGCGTGGTGCAGACGAAGCGTGCCGCATATCGTCAATTCGATGCAATCATTGCGGATCTTAGCTATAAATTGCCAAGTACGAATCCTTTTGACCGACTGATAGATACTGATACACCATGGAGATCAGATAATGACCTTGGTGGGGCATCCGTCAACGTCGATACAAAAATTGGCCCGGGCACACTAACTTTTACCACGGCTTATCGCTACTGGAATTGGGACCCTTCAAACGACCGGGATTTCACGGGTTTGCAGGCATTGGAGAAATCACAAAATCCTTCCAAACACCACCAATGGTCACAGGAAGTGCGTTACGCAGGTAATTTTTCTTCTCATTTGAGTGGTGTGGTTGGCCTGTTTGTTCTTGGGCAAGAGGTTACTACAAATGGAAACGAAGAATCAGGCAAAGATCAATGGCGATTTGTACAAAGTTCAACCAGCGATTTGTGGAAAACACCAGGTCTCTTTGATGGGTATGGCGCACTAACCAACTCTACTATTAAATCGCTGAGTGAAGCCGCCTTTGCCAATATTGATTGGAAGCTTACTAAAGCGCTGCATGTGCTGCCCGGTATCCGTTTTAATTACGACAAGAAAGATGTAACCTACGCCCGAACCACTTATGGCGGCCTGCAAACAACTGATTCTGCCTTAATAAAATTACAACAGGGCGTATATAGTAACCAGTCGTTCGCAACCAGTGGCCATGAGAATCATATTACCTATCAAATTACCTTAGCCTACAAGGCCAATGATTTTATTAATGCCTTTGCAACCTATTCCACCAGCTACAAACCGATAGGTGTTAATGTGGGTGGTTTGCCGGTTATTAACGGCCAACCGGCACTTGACCTGGCAGTAATAAAACCAGAATATGTAAAAGATTATGAAGTTGGCATCAAGACGACACCCACTGCAAACTTTACGTTGAACCTTACATTATTCAACACAGATATCACAAATTACCAGGCGAATGTGCAATCGCCTCAGTTAGGTGTCAACCGTGGCTATCTTGCAAACGCCGAAAATGTAAACGTAAAGGGTGCTGAACTTGACGCCAATATCACCTCCGGCAGACATTTTTCCTTCTATGGCGCGGCCACTTATACGGATGCTAAATATGTAAAATTTACTAATGCCCCACTCCCACTTGAAGAAACTGGTTTAACGGAAAATGGGGAGCAAAAAGCATTCGAGGATATTTCGGGGAGCGAACTTCCCGGCATCTCCAAATGGGCCGGATCACTCGGTGGTGAGTTCACTACGCCAGTTGCTTTCCTCGGCAAGGCAGGCAAATTTTTCTTAGCTTTAGATGGTTACTATCGATCCTCTTTTTCTTCAAGTTCCTCACATTCGGCATACCTTAACGTAGACGGATACACGCTGCTGAACGGAAGGCTTGGCTTTAGGACTATCAATGGTCTTTCAGCTTTTATATGGGGACGTAATTTGTTTAACAAAGATTATTTTGAGCAGCTATTACCGGCGGGAGGTAATGCCGGGCAATATGCAGCAGTACTTGGAGATCCCAGAACTTACGGTGTAACCTTTAGGTATTCGTTCTAAATAAAATGGGGTGCCCACTACCAGCTCAACGTGTTGGAATATGAAATTTATTTCATTCATGTTCCAACACGTTGGTATATCCGCCGGAAGCGGATAGGTTTTATATCGGTTATGTGGTCGAGAGGTTAGGCCCAGGTCTGCAAAACCTGTTACGGCGGTTCAAATCCGCTCATGACTTCTGCAGGTTTTTTGAGCTTGCAACTAATAGTCTAACAGGGGCGGTGTTTTTACATTGCCCTTTTTACATTTTTAAGCTAACGACAAATCATATATGCGGTCTTGTCATTTCAGAAATGAAGAGCTTCCATTAATAACTTTCAATAGTCTTTCGTGAAGAAATGATTCGAATTCCGGGTTACTACATGCTCTTTGCCATGTCTATCATCGCCGAAAGTTCACTTACTAACTTATCATCGCTGCCATCGAAGCCAATTGATTTAAAACGTATGGTTCCTTTTTTATCGATTATGAATTTTGTAGGGATACCTGTAACATTAAAATCATTTACTACTTTGCTATCGTTATCCATCAGCACGTGAAAATCGTACTTGTGGGAAGCAATAAAATCAGATGCATTTTTTTCTTTATTAGCTTCCTGTTCCCATGTATCAACAAATACAAATTTTACTTCGGGGTCTTCTTTATACTTTGTAACCATTTTTTCCATTGCAGGAAATGACGCTTTACAAGGGCCGCACCAGGTGGCCCAAAAATCAACTACAACTATTTTATCTTTCAGGTCTGCTATGTTAACCTTATTGCCTTTAAGATCAACTAAACTAAAAGCAGGCACTTTATCATTAAGTATTCCTTTTTTTATGTCCGCAATCATTTTTAAATACGCATCCTTTTCAAGCGCCGTTATATAATCATCATATCCATTTTCTGACTGATGTTTTTTTACATAAGCTCTTTTTAAAATATCCTTTATATCTGAAGTGGATTTACCATCTTTTACAAATTGCTCCAGTTGTTTTACATATTCTTTTTCAGGCAATATTTTTTCTGCAAGTAACGCATAGGTATTATTCAAATCGGCCTCTTTTCCTTTAGATATATTTAAAGCAGCGTCTTTAGTATATGAATATCCTTTTTTATAATCTCCTTTTTTATACAAGATCATTGCGTATGAATCAGCATAGGTGGCATAAGTCATTGCCCGTGCCTGTTCCCATTGTTCTATAGTATAATAACCCGGCTTTTCTTCCGACGGCTTTTTCCATTCGCCTTTGGCCCATTCTGTGGCTGTTTTTGACATATCTTCTGCGATTTCTAAATTGCTATCGGTTTTCTGTATTTCCCATGCATTGTTGTTATACAACGAAGCCAATGCGTCGCCTTTAATATCATATTTCGCGATAGCATTTTTCATTCCCGCCCAATCTTTGTTTTTTATATAAGCAGCGACAATAGCCGATTTAAAATACGGCAAAGAAGGCTCAAGATATTTCCACGCTGAATCATCTTTTATTTTCGACATGATATTATCCAGCATCGCCTGCTTTTTATTCATATCCTGTTCAGCCATGTATTGCTGAATGTATTCTCCCTTGGCCCATTGACCATCAGGAAATTTTTCTTTTTTTATTGTTTCAACAAGTTTTGACTGCTCCGGAAGTTTGGCAAGCTTATAAAGACTTTGAACTGTATTATAGTCGCTTTCATCTTTTAATCCCGATTTTATTCCCTCTTCAATTTCACTTTGAATCAATGCCGGAGCTGCATCTTTATGTTCCTGTGAATATAGTCGTGTGTAAGAAATTAAGTTTTCTTTTTTTGAATCGGGATAGGCTTTAAATTCTTCTACCATATATTGCAAAGCCTTTTCATTATTGGCATCCATGCCAACATTTCTTCCATAATATTCATAAAAAAGAGCGGTACTGTTATTGGCGCCTTTCTTTATTTTATCGCCATCGTAGAATTGTATCCAGTATCCGTTATTGAAATTATTATCAAATTTTTTATCAGATGAAAAACTAAAAAACGCAAAATTATCCGAAGTATCTGTGGTAATTATACCTGTATATTCATTTCCCGTTCTCTTGAGTTTGATGTCATTTGTATTCTGGCCCTTACTTCCTAAAGTATAAACTATTCCTTCTACGGGTGATGTAGCATTTGCTATATCGCCCGATGGAGTATATGTTATTGTGATGGCATCCCCTGCATGTGGCTTAACAGGAGAAAATGTAAAATTGGTTTGCCCAAAAGTATTAACGGCAAAAAACAACATTACTATGAGGGAGGATTTTTTTGAATACATAGCTTTTTAGTTTAGGAAATAAATTTACCAAATTATAGGAGTACCTGCAAAGTTCTGCTTCGAAAGAAATAAAAATGCATTAATTGAAACTTAAAGAAGCCGGTTGTCTGGAGGAGAAAATTATTCGTAAAAAACAAAGTCAATAAATAAAAGGAACCAGCTTTTTTGTCTTGCTCTTATATTCTTCAAATTCCTTTCCATATTTTAAGGCAAGATGTTTATCTAGCATTGGAATATTATAAAATGTAAAGAAACAAAACAGGAATGCCACAATTAATGTTGAATAAATATTTCCGGTAACAGATGCATAACCCGTAACCCAAAGTAAATCTCCAAAATAATTTATATGCATCGCATATTTAAAAAGCCCTTGTGTATATAAATGACCTTTGGCAGACGGATCTTTTTTCCATTTAAATCGTAACAATTCCGAATAACTATTAGTAAATGAACCGGTAACGAAGAGAATAATTCCTATTACATCGTAAATGCCAAATGCCTGGCTGTTTGTGTAACCCAGCAACGCAAAACCAATATAGTACAAAGCAAAAGCTATAGGGATATTAAAGGCTTCGGCCCAGGGAATTTTTCTTTTTATGAAAACAAATAACGTTACACAAATTCTTGAAAACACTATGCAATTAAAAAGAAATAAAACTATATGCCTGCCGGTGTTTCCTGCACCTGGCTTATGGCGAATAATTTTTTGATATCCACCGCTGAATAATATCCAGTAACTAACAGCAACTATAATAATTTCTAAAAGTAGAATAACTGTCTTTTGCGGAATGCTTTTACTTTTTTGAGAATATAAATCCATGTCGTACCAAGGTTTCGTGAATAAATGATAGGTCAAATTTCCGCAAATTTTGGCGACCACCAGTATGGCTGCCAACCGCAAAATTCTTCACAAAATTAACAAGCGATCAATAGCCGTTCCATTTGCAAATAAAAGATGCTTTGTTGTAAAGACATTCATGAAGTACATTTGCAATCCAATTAAAGAAAGGACCACTAAAAAGTATCGACCAATATGAAGTTGCATCCCATCACAGAAGCTATCCGTATACAGGCAGCACGTTCCAATGAAATGGAGCATTCAACGCCGTTATTTTTAACTAGCAGTTTTGTATTCGATAACGCGGAAGAGATGAGGGCTGCATTTGCCGACGAAACTGATGATAACATTTACAGCAGGTTTAGTAATCCTACGGTTCAGGAATTTATTGATAAAATGGTTTTACTTGAAGGTGCTGAAGCGGGCGTTGCTACTGCAACCGGCATGAGCGCTGTATTTGCCAGCTTTATGGCCATATTAAAAAAGGGAGATCATCTTATATCATGCGATGCGGTTTTTGGGAGTACGCATAATATTGTAAAAAAGTACTTACCCAATTATGGAATTGAATGTACGTATGTTAGCTCGCATAATCCGGAAGAATGGGAAGCCGCAATTCGTCCTAATACCAAAATGATCTACCTGGAAACACCAACAAATCCGGGGCTTGAAATTATTGATCTTGAATTGGTAGGCGCCCTTGCAAAAAAATACAATCTTATTTTAAACGTTGATAATTGCTTTGCAACACCGGTGAATCAACGGCCAATTGAACCTGGGAGCAAACCTGGTTGTTCATTCTGCAACTAAATGGATCGATGGACAAGGCAGGGTGTTAGGTGGCGTGATCGTTGGTGATAAAAAATTTATTCATGACATTTATTTGTTTTGCCGAAATACAGGCCCATCCTTATCTCCATTCAATGCATGGGTGTTGAGTAAGAGTTTGGAAACTTTAGATGTGCGTATGGAGCGTCATGCGAAAAATGCTTTGCAAATTGCCTCTAAGCTGGAAAATCATCCTAAAATATCCTGGTTGAAATATCCATATTTATCAAGTCATCCGCAACATAAAATTGCCATTAAGCAAATGAAAAACGGTGGTGGAATCTATTTGTTTCGAATTAAAAGGCGGATTGGAAAGCGGAAAGAAATTTTTGAGACAATTTGGAAATGCTTTCCTTAACAGCCAACCTTGGTGATTCAAGAAGTATTGCTTCTCATCCTGCAAGTACCACCCATGGCAAGATTAACGGAAGAGGAAAGATTAAAAGTGAATATAACGCCCGGGCTTATACGCATTTCTGTAGGACTTGAATATGCAGATGATATTCTGAATGATATTTTGCAGGCTTTGGAAAAATGTTGAGAAGGAACAGACGATTTAACGCAGCTTACTGTTCTGTCCTATTGCAAAGAAAGGTCACAAATAAGATCGGTGCTATCAACTACCGCTCCCATTTTTTTATAGAACTCAATAGCGTTAGTGTTCCATCCAGATACCAGCCATCTAACATTCTTACATTGCTTTTCCTTAGCAAAATCGATTACAGCATCTAATAATTTCTTGCCAACTGATTGGTTTCTGAAACCTTCTTTCACATATAAATCATCGAGGTAAAGGCCCTTACCTGTCCACGAGTAATAAGTAAAGAAGAAACTTGCAAGCCGATGACTTCATTATCATCAGTTTCTGCAACCAGGCACTGAAAAATATCTTTGTCAGCATTCAATTGTTCCGATGTAATCTTAAATTTTTCAGGCGTTTTTTGGAATATTGAAAACTCTTTCATCAACGCAAAAATGAACGGGAAATCCCGTTCATTCGCTTTTCTTATGTTTATATTCGTTTTCAATTTAGTTATGACAATCAAATATTTGTTGAGCCAAATTCATCGTTATCGTATTCAAATCAAAACAGCGTTAATTAATCAATTAGCTGATGCTTCCATTTTAGAAGACTTCTTAACAGCCTCGTCTGCTGCAGGTTGATTTTCCGGCCTTAAGCTTCTAACGGTCTTACCAGCCTGCCACATTTCACTATCAGCCAATTCTTTTAATTCAACTTCAAGTTTTTCGCGATAGTCAGGTTTGCTGTTGCTTGCTATAGAACGCCCCGCTTCCCTGCCTTCTGCAACTTCTTTATATAAATCATTAAATACAGGAATTGTTGCGTCGCGAAATTTCTTCCACCAATCCAATGCGCCACGTTGTGCAGTAGTAGAGCAATTGGCGTACATCCAATCCATTCCATTTTCTGCTACTAACGGCATAAGAGATTGCGTCAATTCTTCAACAGTTTCGTTAAACGCTTCAGAAGGCGAATGGCCATTTTTTCTTAAAACTTCAAACTGCGCAGCAAAGATTCCTTGTATTGCTCCCATTAAAGTTCCGCGTTCACCGGTTAAATCGCTGAACACTTCTTTCTTAAAAGTAGTTTCAAATAAATAACCCGAACCGATAGCAATACCTAACGCAACTACCCTGTCAAATGCTTTACCTGTAGCATCCTGGAAGATCGCATAGCTGCTGTTTAATCCACGTCCCTGCAAAAACATTCTTCTTAATGAAGTACCTGAACCTTTCGGTGCAACTAAAAATACATCCACATCTTTTGGAGGAACGATGCCTGTTTGATCAAGATAAGTGATACCAAAACCATGAGAAAAATATAATGCTTTACCGGGAGTTAAATGTTTTTTTACTGTAGGCCACATGGCTATTTGCGCCGCATCACTTAATAAATAACAAATGATGGTTCCTTTCTCCAACGCAGTTTCAATGTCAAATAAAGTTTTACCTTCTACAAAACCATCACGTACCGCTTTGTCCCAGCTTTTGGAGTTTTTACGCTGACCAACAATTACGTTGATGCCATTTTCTTTTTGATTTAATGCCTGGCCGGGCCCCTGCACGCCGTAACCTATCACAGCTACTACTTCATCTTTCAATACTTCCTGTGCTTTCGCCAAAGGGAATTCATCACGGGTAACAACGTTTTCTACAGTGCCACCAAAATTTAACTTTGCCATTTTTTTATGTTTTATTTTATAGTATAAAGTTCTGTTTGTTTATTTTAAAATACTGATTTTTTTCGTTTAATCGATTCCGTTATGCCTGTTCTTTCTTTTCATTGAATGATAGCCTGTTTCCAAAAGGATCTATTACTTCCATGCACCATGAACCATAAAAAGTTTCTTCCAAACCCGGCCTGTTGTACTTATATTTTTTATCGGTCAACATTTCGTAATAATCCTTTAAACCGCTGACCCAAAAAAACACCCTGGTTCCCGGCGTCGAATCCCCATGATGTTCACTAAGATGAATAGCTAATCCTTCTCTCACAATTTCAATATACTTCGGCGTTCCTTCTTCAAATATGTGTTCAAAAGTAATGGTAAAACCAAGCCAGTCCACATAAAATTCAATCGCCTTTTCGTAATCGAAAATCCTTAATATTGGTATGGTTTGAAGAACGATCATTCCTAAATTTTACATACTAAACACTTCCTCCTGCTTGTCCAAAAATTCATTTTCTATCACCTCTTCACCGGGTTGCATTTGTTCAAACTCCTTCACTTTAGCATGAAAACCCTGGCTGTCCTTAATTATGGCGACTCTTGCACTTCTCACAAATTCAATAAGCCCGTAAGGTTCCAGGAACTTAATGAGTTTATCAGTTTCTTCACGGTGACCTGTGGCCTCAAATACCGTATAGTCTTTTCTTATAGCAATGGCACGGGCGCCAAATTCGTGAAGCAATCGTTCTACCTTCACCTTCTCAGTAATTGCATCTGTCGGCATCTTATACAAAGCCATTTCCTGCCAGATGATTTCATCATTATTATTATAATACGCCTTTAAAACATCTACCTGCTTTTCAATCTGGCGTACCAATTTTTTTACCACTTCTTCGGTTTCATCAATTACAATATTGAACCGATGAATTCCCGGCACTTCAGATGGAGAAGTATTTAAAGTATGTATATTAATTTTTCTTCTTGAAAAAATTATTGTGATCCTGTTTAGCAAACCAATCTGGTCTTCGCTATAAACTGTTAATGTGAATTCCTGCTTCATTTAATATTTTTTAATTGTTATTATTTTCATTTCAATTCTTTTATTTAAATGCTACCAATCTCAGTCGCTTATAATCAGCATACCAGTTTCCATTTATATAATTTGTAGGCTCCAGCAAAGCCTGCACTTCATTCAATATATCATCTACCCTGCTTTCTTCAATCCCATTAAAATAATTCCGGGCAAACATTTTAAGCCAATCCTTAATACCCTCCTTGTCATCATTCAACTTTGTGTCCCTGTCGTAATACGTGGCATAAGTAACCGTAAAACCTTTTGACTCTAACAGTGACGCATATTCGCCCAAAGCCGGAAAATACCACAACGGCATGTCTGCATTTTTAACAAAGCCATTCTTTACCAAACTTTTTTGCAACGCTTTAATAATCCTGGCTACATTATTTCTACCACCCATTTCCATCACAAATCTTCCACGCCTCTTCAAATTATTATAAATACAGTCAACGGCTTTTTCTTTTTCGAGTATCCAATGCAGTACAGCATTTGAAAAGACGGCGTCAAAATGTTCATCAAAATGGAAATCAGTTGCGTTTTGCACCTGGAAATCCAATTGTGGATAGGTTGCTTTTGCTTTAGTCACCATCTCCAAAGAACTGTCAATTCCAACAACGTCAGCACCTGAAGCCGAGATTATACTTGTCAAATAACCCGTGCCGCAACCTAAATCCAATATTCTTTCACCATTTTGAGGCCTTAAAAGTTCCAAGAGATCTTCACCATATTTAAAAACAAACGAATGTTTATCATTATACAAACTGGCATTCCAATCTGTTAATCCCATAGGTGTTTTCATTTCCAAATAGCAATTTTTAAATCACTGCCTCAATACTGTTAGCTTGTAAACAAATTATTTAAGTCTTATTTCTGCAACGCTACAACCTTGCGGAACCATTGGGAAAACATTATTCTCTTTACCAACCATCACTTCCAGCAGGTAAGATTGGTTGCTTCCCAGCATTTCTTTTACAGCACCTTTCAATTTATCTCTTTCTGAAACCCTTTGCCCATCAATGTTATAAGCTTTTGCCAAGGCAACAAAATCCGGGCTTTTCATATCAGTAAAAGAATATCTTTTTTCATGAAAAAGTTCCTGCCACTGCCGCACCATTCCAAGAAACTGGTTATTAAGTATTACAATTTTTACATCGATCCCTTCCTGCATAATGGTTCCTAACTCCTGCAAAGTCATTTGAAAGCCGCCATCTCCAATGATGGCGATAATTGTTCTTTCGCGTGCACCATATTTTGCACCAATTGCTGCCGGCAAAGCAAATCCCATCGTCCCCAAACCTCCGGAAGTAACATTACTTTTCGACTGATTAAATTTTGCATATCTGCAGGTAACCATTTGGTGTTGGCCAACATCGGTAACCATCACCGCCTCTCCCCCGGTTAATTCATTCAGTACGATTTATTACCTCCCCCATAGAAAGTTGTTCGGACGTTGGATTTAACTCTTTTGTTATGCAGGTATCCATTTCCTCTTTTGCATACTCAGCAAATTTTGCAATCCATTTTGAATGGTCTTTTTTGTCGATAAGTTTTGTAAGCAAGGGTAAAGTCTCTTTACAATCACCCCAAACGGGAACTGTTGACTTTACATTCTTATCAATTTCTGACGGATCAATATCCAGATGAATTACTTTGGCCTGTTTTGCATACTTGTCGAGCCTTCCAGTAACACGATCATCGAAACGCATACCCACAGCTATTAATACATCACATTCATTTGTCAAAACATTGGGTCCATAATTACCGTGCATTCCCAACATACCAACATTTAAAGGATGATCCGTGTTTAAAGCACTTAGTCCAAGAATGGTCCAGGCTGCAGGAAGTCCTCCCTTCTCAATAAATTTTTTAAATTCCTTTTCCGCCTTTCCAAGAATAACTCCCTGTCCAAATATTACAAAAGGCTTCTTCGCAGCGTTTATAAGTTTAGCCGCTTCTTCAATGTATTCTTTTCTTACAATAGGCTTGGGACGATAACTGCGGATGTGATTACATTTCGTGTAGCCATTGTAGTTAAACATTTGCAATTGTGCATTTTTAGTAATGTCAATTAACACAGGTCCCGGCCTTCCGCTCCTCGCAATATAAAAAGCCTTTGCCAATACAGATGGTATTTCAGTTGCATCTGTTATTTGATAATTCCATTTAGTAACTGGTGTTGTAATGTTAATTACATCTGTTTCCTGAAAGGCATCGGTACCCAACAAATGTGCGTATACCTGACCCGTTATACACACAAGCGGCGTGCTGTCAATCATTGCATCAGCCAGCCCGGTTACAAGGTTAGTGGCGCCCGGACCACTTGTTGCAAACACGATACCGGCTTACCTGATGTTCTTGCAAAACCTTGTGCAGCATGAATGGCGCCTTGCTCATGACGAACCAGCACATGGTTTAGCTTATCCTTATAATTCCACAAAACATCATAAACAGGCATAATAGCCCCACCAGGATAGCCAAAAATTACTTCTGTATTTTCGGCAATAAGAATTTCGAGCAAAGCTTCTGAACCCGAAACGGATGTGTTTGCTTTCGGCTGCGTCGTTACTTTGTCTTCTATTTTTTCAAGAATCTCTTCCATAACAATATTTTTAGATTTCGAATAATTTATTTTATTATGATCTTTTAAAATTTTCACTTATCTGTTATACATCCTTCTGCGGCTGTCGTAACAGATTTAGCGTATTTATATAAAACTCCTCTCGTTGCCAATAACTCCGGTTGCTTCCATTTCTTTCTTCGTTCTTCAATTATTTTTTCATCAACTTTTAAAGTAATTTTTTTATCAGGAACACTTAATTCAATAATATCATCATCTTCAACCAGTCCCAACAATCCGCCATCGAAAGACTCCGGAGTTATATGTCCGACGACGAAACCATGGGTGCCACCACTAAACCTTCCATCGGTAATTAATGCAACATCTTTACCAAGACCTGCACCAATGATTGCTGAAGTAGGCTTCAACATTTCGGGCATGCCCGGAGCGCCTCTCGGGCCCACATGTTTTATCACAACAACATCTCCTTTTTTTATTTTGCCCGAATTAATTCCACTGATTAAATGATGTTCACCATCAAATACTCTTGCAGGTCCTTCAAATTTCTCGCCCTCTTTACCACTGATTTTTGCAACACTTCCGCCTTCGGCTAAATTGCCATACAAAATTTGCAGATGTCCTGTTGCCTTTATCGGCGCTTCTAATGGAAGAATAATTTTTTGAGTCTCAAAATTTAACTCCGGAACATACTCCAAATTTTCTGCAATAGTTTTGCCGGTTACCGTTAAGCAATCGCCGTGCAACATATTCTTTTGCAATAAAAATTTCATAACTGCGGGTACGCCTCCAATGTTATGAAGATCTTCCATTAGATATTTTCCACTCGGTTTTAAATCTGCCAATACAGGCGTCTTATCACTTATTCTTTGAAAATCATCCTGGGTTAATACAAGTCCAACACTATTGGCCATCGCAATTAAATGCAATACAGCATTGGTACTTCCCCCCAGCACCATAACAATGGTCATTGCATTTTCGAATGCCTCTTTTGTCATAATATCTGAAGGCTTAATATCTTTTTCTATTAACAAACGTATTGCCGCTCCCGCTGCACTGCATTCATTCTTCTTGGCTTCACTTAAAGCCGGGTTTGATGATGAATAAGGTAAACTCATTCCCAAAGCTTCAATAGCGCTTGACATGGTGTTAGCCGTGTACATGCCGCCACAGGCACCAGCTCCAGGACATGAATGCATCACAATTCCCTTAAAATCCTCTTCGCTTAAGTCGCCTTTAATTTTTTGACCCAGCGCTTCAAATGCTGAAACAATATTTAAATCTTTGCCTTTATAATGACCCGGAGCGATGGTTCCACCGTAAACCATAATCGAAGGGCGATTCAATCTTCCCATTGCCATAATTGAACCCGGCATATTTTTATCGCAACCCGGCACTGCAATCAACGCATCATAATATTGAGCGCCACAAACTGCTTCAATAGAATCAGCGATAATGTCGCGACTCACTAAGGAATAACGCATACCATCTGTTCCATTACTCATGCCATCACTTACGCCAATGGTATTAAAAATGAGTCCTACCAATTCATTATCCCAAACTCCCATTTTAACAAGCTTTGCCAGTTCGTTCAAATGCATGTTGCAGGTATTGCCATCGTAACCCATACTTACAATACCCACCTGTGGTTTTTTAAGATCATCATCAGTTAAGCCGATGCCATAAAACATCGCCTGTGCAGCAGGTTGCGTAGGATCCTGCGTAATTGTTTTGCTGTATTTGTTTAGTTCGTTCATATAGTAATTGCTGAGGTTGTAAATTCTTTTTCTACAACTAAATTTTTATAAGCGTTTTGAATTTGTATTCCTAAAGTTTCTTTCCATTGTTTTTTAAACGGTATGTTATCCAATGATTCCATCCCAATTACTTCTGCGGCAGTTCCACAAAAAAATGCAGCATCAGCGCCAAGCATTTCAGCAGTAGTGATTTGCCTTTCTACAACAGTAATATCAAGTGTTTCGCATAATTCCAATACAGTTGCCCGCGTTATGCCAGGTAAAATATTTCCTAATTGAGGCGTATGCAAAACGCCATCTTTTTCTATAAAGACGTTTGCGCCGGGACCTTCAGCGATAAAGCCATTCATGTCATTGAATAATGCTTCGTCAAAACCCTTCGACTTTGCTTCCTGGCTGGCTAATATAGAATTTACATAATGCCCCGTTGCCTTTGCTTCAATCTTAAACCCTTTAGGATTAGGCCTTTCAAAGGAAGAAGTCATTACTTTCAATAATTTTTCACCGAGAAAAGGTTGCATTTCCCAGGTTTCAATTACTATGAAGGATTCTTTATTTAGATTAAAACTCATATTGGCCGGAGCGTAAACTAACGGTCTTACATATGCGTCCTGCTGATTATTTTTTTCTAAAATTTCGTACGTCGCTTTTATCAATTCATCGCCTGTCCATGGATAAGGAAGGTTTAAAGCTTCTGCCGAATTCTTTAGTCTTTCGAAGTGTTCATTCTCTTTAAATATTTTTGTTTTGCCTGATGCAGTTTTATAGGAACGAATCCCCTCAAATACGCCGTAGCCGTAATGAAGCGTCTGACTATATAAGTCAATTTTTATATCAGCGGCCTTTACAATTTGGCCGTTGTGATAAATGAAAGTGTTTGAATTGTAATACATAATTTTTATTTCTTACGTGTGGTTAATAAAAAACCCCGCTTTTTTGGAGCGGGGTTATATACTTTGATTTTTATTTTTTAAGTAATAATTCCATCTCCAATGTTAAAGGGTATAATGACGCTGACAACAATATTAATTGCTGAAATATTTAGAATGCCATTATTTAGTTTGCCTGTTAACATTGAAAAAAAATGTTTAACAAACTTAACTAACCCTTTTGGAAAAACAAAGAACTTTTTTATTAAACCGACATCTTATTCGTTATAATCTCTTCAATTCTTAATGAAATCCTTTCCTGATTAAATAATCGTCGCTTTACCAAATGCAATATTCTTTGCATTAATGTTTGGCGGAATATCATTACTGATATAATCGCTGGCGAATTCACCAATTGTTGACGTGTAATGCGGATTTTCCGGATCGATATCCTGCGATACAAATCCGTTATCCAATGTCCACGCAACCGCTTCCCTAACTTCGTCTGCCTCGTCGTGTAATCCAAAATAATCGAGCATCATGGCCGCAGATAAGATGGATCCAACTGGATTCGCAATATCTTTTCCCGCTGCCTGCGGATACGAACCATGAATTGGCTCGAACAACGCAGATGAAACACCAATAGACGCAGATGGCAATAAACCTAATGAGCCGCTTATAACACTCGCCTCGTCGCTCAAAATATCACCAAACATATTTTCGGTAAGTATTATATCGAACTGTTTTGGGTTTACAATTAATTGCATGGCTGCGTTATCTACGAACATGTAATCCACTTTCACATCGGCATAATCTGCTGCAATTTCCTGCACCGTTTTTCTCCATAACCTGGACGTTTCTAAAACATTTGCTTTATCAACTAATGTAAGTTTCTTTTTTCTTTGCTGCGCAGAAGCAAAAGCCAAACAGGCGATACGCTCAATTTCGCTCTTGTTATAAATACATAAATCAGATGCTTCTGTACCATCTTCGCTCGTTTGCTTTTTTCCAAAATATATACCACCGGTTAATTCGCGATATATTATAAAGTCAACCTCTTGTAATTGTTTCTCTTTTAAAGGAGAAAGATGATGCAAAGAAGCAAAAGCTGTTACCGGCCGGATGTTTGCAAACAATTGTAATTCCTTCCTGAGCTTTAATAATCCTTGTTCAGGGCGAACTTTTGAACTAGGGTTATTATCATATCTTGGATGGCCGATGGCCCCAAATAAGATCGCATCACTTGTGCGGCAAATATCAATAGTGTGTTGTGGCAAGGGATCTCCGGTTTTATCAATGGCAACTGCTCCCATTAAACCATAGGTATATAAAAAATTGTGGCGATATTTTGCTGCTATTGCATTCAACACTTTTATCGATTGGTGTGTTACTTCCGGTCCCACTCCATCACCCAATATAACCGCGATCCTCTTTTCCATTCTTATGTATATTTATTATTTTTCATTTTTATTATGCGGCAATTCTTCCCTGTTCAAGTTTTAATGTATAGGTTACACACGGCGGAATTTCTTCCTCATAATGGCTAACATACACCAATGTTTTTTTCATTCGAACGCATACCTCATTTATCAACGCAATGAACCATGCGCTTACCTCCTGATCCAATCCCTGGCAAGGTTCATCCAGGATTAACAAAGGCGGATTTTTAACCAATGCCCTCGCCAGGAGAACAAGTCTTTGTTCACCGTTAGATAACTGTTTGAATAACCGGTTTTCGAATTGTTCCAAATGCAACAACGACATCCAGTCTTTTACGATTGATTTTTGCGTTTCATTTAATTTTTTAAACAACCCAATAGTATCAAACAAACCCGGATGCTACCACTTCAAAACAAGAACACGCTGCATCAAAATAATGATGCAACTCCGGCGACACATAACCAATTTTCTGTTTGATATCCCAAATAGATTCACCACTGCCCTTCTTCCTGTCAAATAAATAAATTTCGTTGGCAAATGCCTGTGGATTATCTCCTGTAATCAAACTTAATAAAGTGGATTTACCTGAACCGTTATGCCCCGAAACATTCCAGCATTCTCCTTTATTTACCTTCCAGTTGATATTGTCCAGAATTTTTCTTCCATTATAAATTATATTGGTATCAACCATCTTGATTGCAACCGAAAACTCTGCATGGTTATATACCGGAGTTATTGATTCCAGTGGCTTTGAATTCAATAACCGCAAGTTATTTTTCTCCTGAGCAGGACGTTTAAGTTCGTTACGCGATATCTTTTGTTTTAATTCACCATTATCCAGTAAGGCAACATGAGTGATGGACGCCGGTAAATCAGTGTAAGATGTAACCAATAAAACATGCATGCCTTTTGCCACGAGATTGTCTATAATGGAATTCAGTAACCTTCTTGCAGCAACATCAAGCCCGGTGTAAGGGCTATCTAGTAAAAGCCAATCTGCATTTTGCAGAATTGCCCTGGCCAGTTGAAAACGTTTATGCTCGCCGTTAGACAACTGGATAAGTCTTGTGTACCGAATATATCCAATGCCTAACATTTCCAAAGTTTCCTGAATCACTTTTTCATCGCCGGATAAATTTTCCAAAACATCATTTACCATCAAAGCATCTTCCGTATCGCAGGAATTGAAGCGTTGCTGGTAATAAAATGTATTTGTATTAGAAAGGTTTTTAAAATGATGCTGTTGTGGAATGACGACAATCCGGGGTGTTTCGTCTTTTTTGATTTGAAACTTAATATTACCAGCGTTAAAATATTTACTTGAGAGAGTTTTTATTAAGGTTGATTTACCGCTTCCGGATGGCCCGATAATCGCCAGGCATTCACCATGATCAATTTTAAATGAAAGATTATTTAACACAGCTTTCCCTAACAACTGAACTGTTAGGTTTTTTACCTCCAAAAGAAATGCCTGTTTCATTTTAATTTAATAAGAATCCGGATTCTGCCAGGGTCGCTTCAAATGCTTCTATTTGCTTTATATTACTTAAGACATAATCAAAACAAAGCAGAATTTTTATAAAATAAATGTGTCCAACAAAGTTCTGCGGTCATCTTCATTAGTTAAAAAAGTGGGGGACAATCCCCCACCTATCATAAAACTAAAACTGCATAAAACTAAGTTGTAACAAAACTCTTTTCTTTATAATCAGTTGCAAGCTTCGTAAGATCTTTATCTTCAATTTCTTTTTTACTGTCGGCTACTTGTAAAAACCAGCCATACAAAACGTCGACATCGTTTCGGTTAAACTCATAACCCAGTTTTTTAAAACGATGCGCCAGTGCACTACGTCCACTCCTCGCCGTTAGTACTATCTTTGAATCATCTGCGCCAACGTCAAGCGGGTTAATAATTTCATACGTCAGCGCATCCTTTAAGAATCCGTCCTGGTGGATGCCGGATGAATGAGAAAAGGCATTACTGCCCACGATAGCCTTATTTGGCTGCACCGGCATACGCATAATGTCCGAAACTTTCCTGCTCATCGGGTTCAGTTGCGCTGCATCAACACTGGTATAAAAATTTAAATGTTTATGTTGCTTAATTATCATCACAACTTCTTCAAGTGACGTGTTGCCAGCTCTTTCACCCAAACCATTAATGGTGCATTCTATCTGCCTTGCGCCACTAATAACGCCTGCAATAGAGTTGGCAGTTGCCAATCCCAGGTCGTTATGACAATGGCATGATATAACTGCCTTATCAATGTTAGAAACATTATTAATTAAATAAGCAATTTTTTCTCCATATTGATATGGTAAGCAATAACCGGTGGTGTCAGGAATATTTACTGTTGTTGCACCCGGCTTTAATAACGGCTTCTATAACTTTTGCCAGGTAATCGTTATCAGTTCTTCCAGCATCTTCTGCGTAAAATTCTATATTATCAGTATAATTTCTTGCCCACGTTACACATTGGATGGCCCTGGCTAAAATGTCTTCTCTGTTGGAGTTGAATTTACTTTTGATGTGAGAATCTGATGTACCAATGCCGGTATGAATTCGTGGACGCTTTGCATATTTTAATGCTTCGCCAGCTACCTGTATATCTTTTTCAACTGCACGTGATAGCGCACATACAGTCGCATTAGTTAATAGTTTTTGAAATTTCATTTACCGAAGCAAAATCTCCAGGGCTCGAAATCGGGAAGCCAGCCTCAATAACATCAACTCCTAAACGCTCAAGATCAAGTGCCAGCTCAACTTTTTCTTTTGTGTTAAGTTTACAGCCGGGTACCTGCTCGCCATCGCGGAGTGTGGTATCGAATATTATTACTTTGTCCATAGCATCTTATTACTTAATTCATAATAAATTGTCACTTTGTTCATAGCAATCGTCAGGAGAAAAAAAAGGTTACCTGCAATAACCTGATATTGTGAGTATGAAAGTAGAATATATGAAAGAAAGATTTTAAACAAAAAAACAGAAATTTACATTGCCGAAAGGATTAGTAATTTCATGCAGCCCCTGTTATTACTGCCATTCGCGGTAAAATTATTACGATGCCCAACAGATCAACCGATTCGTTATTTCAATTGATTCATTCCCTTCAAAAGAGCGAAAAGAGGAATTTTAAGCTTTATGTGCAAAGAAACTCGTCATCGCCCGATCTTAAAATTGTACAATTATTTGATGCGTTGGACAAGATGAAAGATTATGATGAAAAGGAACTCATCAACAAAACTGTCTCCATAAAAAAAGAACAGCTTTCTAACATGAAAGCACATTTGTATAAGCAAATACTGGCAAGCCTTCGTGTTCTTGAAAACAATGAAAACATAGATATTCAACTACACGAACAATTGGATTATGCACGGATTTTATACAACAAAGGCCTTTACCTGCAAAGCCTTAAGATACTAGACCGGGTAAAAGAAAATGCGATTACCTACAATCAAATGACCTTTCTGATTGAAGTGCTGTTCCTGGAGAAGAAAATTGAAACGTTGCATATTACAAGAAGTATGCAGGACCGGGCAGATGCGCTCTCACAACAATCCATCCAATCCAACGTTCAATTAGAGCGGGTAACTAAACTCTCCAACTTAGCATTATTATTATATAGCTGGTATATAAAAAATGGCCACGCAAGAAACAGTGATGATGAAAAACAAGTTGAAAATTATTTCCTCGAACACCTTACAGACGATATAAAAAACCCTGAAGGTTTTTATGAAAAATTATATTACAATCAAAGCTACTGTTGGAATGCCTTTATACGACAGGACTTTTTGATGTATTACCGTTATACTCAAAAATGGGTTGATCTTTTTACCGACGAATCGGGGATGAAAGAAATAGAAACAGCCAATTATATAAAAGGATTGCACAATTTATTAAATGCGCATTTCACGTTAAGAAATTATAGTGGCTTTTCTAAAACGATACAGTTACTGGAAGCCTTTCGCGATTCGGACATTGTGAAACAAAGCAACAATAACCAGGTGCAGGTGTTTATTTATTTGTATACCTCAAAACTTAATCAGCATTTTCTCGAAGGAACTTTTAAAGAAGGAATTGAAATAGTTCCTGAAATAGAAAAACAACTGAAAGATTTTAGCAATTACATGGATCACCACCGGGTGCTGGTTTTTTATTATAAAATTGCCTCATTATATTTTGGCGCAGGGGACTATGATACTGCAATAGATTATTTAAATAAGATCATTAACTGGAAAGTTGATCTGCGCAACGACCTGCAATGTTATGCACGATTGCTGCATTTGATTTCTCATTATGAACTGGGCAACTTTCAATTACTGGAATATCTTATCAAATCAGTGTATCGTTTTATGGCGAAGATGCAAAACTTAAGCCTTGTAGAAGAAGAGATGTTTAAGTTTTTAAAGAATTCATTCTATCTCTCTGCTAGAAAACTGCAGCCTGAATTTGAAAAGTTATTGAACAAAATAAAACATCTTGAAAAGAGTCGTTTTGAGACAAGAGCCTTTGCTTATCTGGATATTATTTCATGGCTTGAGAGTAAGGTATATAATAAGCCGGTGTATGAAATTATAAGGGAGAAATATTTGACTGGGAAGAGAGTTGCACAAACTTGAACGTCGAAGATATGAGACCAGCTTATAATTTTTTTCAATTGTGAATGTCTTTCTTAACAGAACGATTAGCGACAACAACTTTTCAAAATAAATTCAAATATAATTTTATCAAAAATGGCGACAACAATGAAAGCAGCCGTGTTACATGGCGCCAAAGATATTCGGCTTGAAAATTTAAAAACACCTGATTTGTCACGGGGTATGGTGCTACTTCGGGTGCAAAGAGTAGGTATTTGCGGATCGGATTTGCATTATTTTGAAGATGGATACTGCGGAAGTTTTACACCTACCAGGCCATTTATCCTTGGCCATGAGTTAACGGGAGAAGTAGTAGAAGTAGGCGATAATACACACCCGTTACTTTTACCGGGAACAAGAGTTACCGTTAATCCTGCCAGGGCCTGCGGCTTTTGTGATTATTGCAAAAGCGGCAGGGGAAATCTCTGCCCCAATACAATTATGTTGGGCAGCGGAAGTACCAATCCGCCGACAAATGGAGCGATGGCTGAATTTGTAACAGTAAGAGCTGATCAATGTCACATCTTACCTGCAGGGTTAGACGACGGATTAGGAGCCATGATAGAACCGTTGGCGGTTGCGCTCCACGCGGTAAAGCGACCGTCTACCATATCAGGGAAGAAGGTTTTGATTATAGGCGGCGGAACCATCGGCTTAATAACGGCTTTAACAGCCAAGGCTTTTGGGGCCGTGCCGGTAGTGGTAAGCGATACAGTATCTGAGAGAAGAAAATCGGCATTAGACTGCGGCGTTGATTTAGTATTGGACCCTGCAGAGAAAAACCTGCAGCAAAAAGTAAAAGAAATAACGGGCGATGGATTTGACGTAATCTTTGAAGCTTCGGGGGCCGCGCCTGCATTGCGCCAGGCTTTTGATTTGGCAAAACCTGGGGGCACTATCGTTCAGATTGGGACATTGGGTACCGAAGATATTCCCCTTCCGGCAAACCAGGTTATGGCGAAAGAAATTCAATTCATGGGTTCTTTCCGATATGGGAATGTCTTTGATGAAGCAATAAGGCTGGTGGTGGCAGGAAGAATTGATCTGCGTCTATTCGTAACCGATATATTACCATTGCAAGATATTGCCAAAGCCATGCATATTGCCGCAGACAAAACCAATGCATTAAAAGTGCAGCTTGAGATATAGATTGACAGAATTACTAATACAGAAATTTATAAAAACGATAAATATGCCGGACGATACAACAACCCTGATCTCACCAAAACAGATGCAGGAACGTTTTGAAACTATTTTAGATAAACTGGGTTTTACAAAAGAAAAATCCCGGGTAATTGCGGAAATATTTACAGCCAATAGCATTGACGGAATTTATACACATGGAGTGAATCGGTTTCCTGCTTTTGTAAATTATGTAAAACTAGGGCATGTTAAGCCTGATGCAATTCCAACTTTGCACCACAAGTTCGGCGGCATAGAACAGTGGGACGGGCGCCAGGGCCCGGGAATATTGAATGCTATTCATGCTACAGAAACTGCTATGAACCTTGCAAAACAAAATGGCATTGGCTGCGTGGCTTTGGCCAACACCAATCATTGGATACGCGGCGGAACTTACGGCTGGCAGGCGGCGAAGGCCGGCTTTGTTTTTATCGGCATCACCAATACCATCAGCGTGATGCCTGCCTGGGGAGCTATCGATTCAAAACTGGGGAACAATCCGTTTGTAATGGCATTACCATACAAGGACGAGGCAATTGTATTGGATATGGCAATGTCGCAATATTCTTATGGCGCTATGGAATTAGCCGTATTTAAAAATGAAAAGCTAGCGGTTCCCGGTGGATTTAATAATGATAACGAGATGACAAATGATCCGGCGGAAATACTTGCTTCGAGGCGTGCTTTACCCATCGGTTATTGGAAAGGTGCAGGGATGTCGCTGTTGCTGGATATTTTTACTACTGTGCTTTCTGGCGGCCTGGCGGGACACGAAATAACTAAAGCCGGTTCGGAAACAAACATCTCTCAGTTATTTATTGCTATAGATGTTTCTAAATTGAGTAATCACTCCCTGATTGCAAAAACTGTAAATGAAATTATTGATGACTATCATCTATCCGTACCCGCAGATGCTTCTAAAAAAATAACCTTCCCAGGCGAACGTGTCTTACAAAACAGGAGAAAGAATCTAGCCAATGGAATACCAGTGCTAAGGAATGTATGGGATCAAATCATGGAACTCTAAAATAAATACTTATAATCTAAAATTCCCGAACTGCCCGAGCATAGAATGAGTGTCCCTGCGTTGTGTTATATTTATAGTTGGTAGCTCCATTTCCAAAATTAATTAAACTGGCGTAGCCATTACCAGCAATGCTGGAACTCCAATAGAGATCATTTTGATGAAGGCCGCTTATCTTGTCTCTTTCATTATAAATTAATTTCAATTCATTTATAGTAGGCAACCTCCAGTTGTCAAATCCGCCCGTCGGAGAAAATTGCTTACACAATGCATTTGCATTTTCCCATCCTGTTTTTTTACCATCATTCAAATCGCTCGGCGCTACGATCAATCCATGATCGTCCGTTTGATACAGAAAAAAAACAATGCCTCCCTGGTAAGCACTTCCTACGGTTAAATTGAGATTGGCTTTTACAGGCTTGGTTTCAATAACATACTGGTGTAAAATATTACTTTGTATTTGTTCAAAACTCCTTTTAACTATTGAGTCTTCCTCCGGCAATCCGAAAATTACTTTTTGAATTGAATCAATAGCCATTTGAATTATTTTATTCGAACTATCTGCTTTCTGCCGTTCTATAATGGCTGTATCAGATTGCCGGGTGGCATTTTGTGCCTGTGCGACCGCTTCTTTTTTTGCCTTTGTTGCAGTTACTCCAAAATAAGCCGCTGCTATAATAGCAACTATAGCGAGCGCCAAGAGACTAACGACAACTCGTAAACGCTTTTTTGTAGCTTTTGCCTCCTGTAGTTTTAGCAGCTGCTCTTGTTGATTTCTCTGTTCTTCTTCTCTATAACTGCGACTTTTATTAATCCAATCTTTTTCTTCATCACTCACCTTAAATTTTTCCAGGTAAGGTTCAATAAATAATAATTGTCGTTCGGTAAAATATTCTCTTGCCTCATCTTTAACAGCCAACTGGCTTTTTATCAACCTTTGCACTTCTAAAATGGCTATTTCTTCATCGCTTCTCTTTTCGGCTATTCTTAAGGCAAGAGAATCATGAGCCAGTTCGTATAAATTTTCGTCTTCAGAACAATTAACGATACGGCTATTTACAAATGATTCAACCGATTCATCAATCAGTTTCTTATCTAAATCGGGTAGTCGTTCTGCCAGTTCCTTTTTTGAAATAGGTTCTTTGGTTCCTTCTAAAGTTGAAAATGGTGAAAGTATTTTCCAGATAACTTCTGTGGTAACATTTTTATATTTGGCACTTAGCTTAGTGCTGATAGCTTTTACCTGTTCTTCTAAAAAATTCCGCAGCACATCACCGATATCGCCAATCCGGTTTAAGACATCCAATGTTATTAGTGCATCAGCCTGGCGGCTTTCATCATGTGTGGTTTCGAGGTATAACTTATCTAAAAATACCTGCAAATAGGGCAACTCAATCGTGAGCGTTTTCTTTTTTCCTTTTATCTTGTCGAAAATGCCTTGCGTTATATTATCTAATTCATCAGTCTTAATTCTTACGTTCGAAAGTTTATAATCATTGATACCCTTTATTACATCCGTTACTTTGTCAAGGGTCATAGGTTCAATGCGAAGCTTTTTGTGCAATAGTTGTGGTACTTGTTTTTCAAATTCATTTAAGTAACCGAGGTACTCTTCCCGAATGGAAAAGATCATTTTTACGGGTTGCTCTGCTCTCAGGATTTCTTTTACCGCTTCAATAAACTGTTGTTGTTCGGTTTTGGTGCCTAACACATACAACTCTTCAAACTGGTCGAAGATCAGGTAGATAGGTTTAAAGTTGTTGAGGTATACGCCTTTGATCAATCGCAATAACCCGGTTATTTTTTTTGAAGAATCTTTTGTTGTTATATCTTCATCGTCCACATCGTTGCCACCTGCATCTGCCAATTGTTTTTCGAGGGATGTATTAATGTTATTTCCCCGCCTGGTAACAAGCGGCAACCAGTCATAGGGTTTAAATTTGCCAGCGAGACCGCATTGAATCAAACTTGTTTTTCCGGTACCTGATGCGCCGTAGATCAACAAAATGGAATTCTGAAAAACCATTGAATAAAGAGCGTCTGTTTCTTCATCTCTTCCAAAGAACATATCGGTATCGTCCTGGTTATAGGAATCTAAAAATTTAAATGGATACTTCTTCATGAGCAAAAAAAGTTTTAACCTATAATAAATACCTGTCCGTAAATAGTAGTTAACTGATTAATAAATATCAATCCAGGATTTCTTTTTGGGCGTTTTGAAATATTTTATACACAACATTCAACTGAAGGTTTTTAAACTTTTCAGTATCCTTCATTAATCCTGTTATGTCGTGATCGGTATTTGATTCCAAATCCCTTTCTATATCCTCATTAAATTGAATAACCACCTGTGAGGGATCACCAACATTTTTAAAATCGTCGTTTTTATCAGAAGTAATTTTGTTTATATCAAAATAAGTCAACCTTTTCTTCCTTTCTTCAAAGCAGGTATAAAAACAAATTTTAACTTCCAGTTCGTTAGTCAACGCATTTACATCGATGATAAAAGGGAAAAGATTCAGTCCTTCCTGGTATTTGTCTTTATAAATTAAGACGGCGTCATTACTTATGGGGTGTTCATCATATTTAAATTTCGTAGAAAATAATTTATCATCATTATCTACGCCAAGAAAGGTATAGGAATGGAGATAACGAACATCTTCATTTCTTATATTATTATAAGTAATTTGTTTTACAGATACCATTTTATAATTTGCCAGGAAACTTAAGGTTGATAGAAATATTGTCAGCTCATTTTCGGCTTCAAAAGCAGTAGCGTAAATTACCTGCCCGGAATCCAGTTTGCTTTTTATATCTTCTAAATTTTTGCAGGCTGTAGTAAAACTGCTGCCATCAATGAGGTCGTCCTTGTTAAATTCACTGAAAGGATATTCAATTTTCTGTGCATCGAAAATGCTGACTAGTGTATGCAACAGTTCTATATAATCCCGGATATTTAATTCAATTTCGGAGTTGAAAAAATTATTAAGGATGTTTGACTGATCGCGGGTTAGTTCAAGGTTATTACCCTTTTTATAATCCCAGAGTTTTGAGACAAAAGAAAAACATAAAAGCTGGAGCGCACGAGTTGCCGTTGCTATACAAACTTCAATATAATCCCTGGAACTATTCGATGTAAATGCGCCGATACCACTCGATATAACTTTCTGTAAAAGCATCCCGAGTACGCCCACAAAACATGAGATAATATAGCCATTGGCTTTACGGGTATAACGCACCTGCGTTTCCCAATCTGCTTTATCCGCTTCTTTTATGTTGTCGAGGAAATCTTTGGTATCAGCACTATAGGTACTTAGGGCTTCCGTAAGTTTCCTGCAGAGATACATGTTGAATGTTTTCTTGCCTATCTCGGCGCTAAAAACGGCATTGGTAATGCTTCCAATATTGTAGATCTTATCGCCCGATTTGAAATTTTCTGTGCTCGTTTTTTGCAGCAGCGATTTCAATTCGTCGAGATTATTTTTTATCTCTTTTATCTCGCCATTTACGTTTACCTGCATACTATCCACTGTTACGTTTTGAATAACGATGTCGGATGTTTCGGGGGTTACTGGTGATATATCCATATTTTTTTATTATGAACAATTGGGTTTACAATGTTATTTCACTCGCGGCATTTATTGACTATATCAAATAAACAATCGTATCGTTTCCTCTCACGCTGAAATGATGAAGCGAATTACCGTGTTTTGAGTGTTTGAAATAGTTAGCTAATGCAACCCATCTAAATTGATCAATAAAATCTTATGCCACCTGAATTTAAAAAAAATACTTCCATTTACCAGGGCATTTGCGATAGGAGCAGTAAGGTTTTAGATTCTATTTATCTTTTATAAGCGATCTTTCGTAAAGTTAGTTTTTTTAATTCGAAACAAATGACAAGCAATTTGCTAAAATACAGCCACACCGCTTTCATTTTCGAATAGCCGTGACAGGTATGCGTTTTTATATTTTCGGAGATACCGATTTTCTTTAATCGTTAACACCGTTTATACAAGCCATCCGGTTATCATTATGCAAAAAATAATTCCTAAAAAATTTGCGCAAGTAAATACTTGCATATATATTTGCAAGCAAATACTTGCATATGGAAGCCAGGCGGGATGTATTCCAGGCGATAGCAGACCCAACAAGAAGGCAAATTATTGGAATGCTTGCCGACAAATCTTTGAATCTAAATGCCATTTCGGATGCGTTTGATATGAGCCGGCAGGCAATCTCACTTCACATTAAAATCCTCACAGAGTGCGGGCTCGTTACTATAAATCAAAAAGGACGGGAACGTCATTGCGAAGCAAAACTGGATCAGCTAAACGAAGTAGCTGTATGGATTGAACAATACCGAAAGAGTTGGGAAAGCAAATTGGATAATCTCGAATTATACTTAGATAAACTTCAAAAAAATAAAAAAAATGCAAGAAAAAAATAACACTGCCGATCGTGAATTACGCATTTCACGATTGCTTAATGCCCCCATTGCCCTCGTATGGGAAGTATGGACAAACGCTGAACATATCAAAAACTGGTAGGGTCCAAATGGATTTACGAACACCATTCATACAATGGATTTAAAAAAAGATGGTGAATGGAATTTAATAATGCATGGCCCCGATGGAACGGATTATAAAAATAAAAGTGTATTCAAAGAAATCGTAAAACACAAGAAGATCGTTTACGAGCACGTGAGCGGACCTAAGTTTTTGGCAACAATAGAATTTGAATCTCAAGGTGAAAAAACGTTACTGAAATGGCACATACTTTTTCAATCGAAAGAAGAATTTCTACAAACAGTAAAGACATTCAAAGCAGATGAAGGTTTGAAGCAAAATATTGATAAACTTGGGCATTACCTGCAAACGCAAATCAGCATGCGTAAAGATTTAAAAACCTCTACCATGGCAAGAGTAAGCACTTACTTAAATTTTCCCGGTAATACAGAAGACGCTTTCAATTTTTATAAAGCTGTGTTCCGCAGCGAATTCGCTGGTGGCGGCATTCAAAGGTTCGGAGACATCCCTGCACCGGAGGGAATGCCACCATTATCCGATGCAGATAAAAATTAATCATCCATGTAGAGTTACCCATTCTTGGTGGCCATATTTTAATGGCAACAGATGCAGCAGAAAGCATGGGTTTTAAAGTAGAGCCGGGGAATAACATGCACATTAATCTTGAGCCGGAAACAAGGGAAGAAACAAAACGATTGTTTGATGCCCTTGCTAAAGATGGAAAAATAACTATGGAATTACAGGATATGTTTTGGGGAGGTTATTTTGGAAGTTGCATCGATAAATTTGGTACTAACTGGATGTTCAACTGCACTGAATCATCAAACTAATAAACAACTAAACTTTTAAACTCATCAAAAATAAATATGAAAAAGACAAAAATATTTTATTGGGTCATTACCGGACTGTTTTCGGCTTTCATGCTATTTTCAGCCATACCTGACGCCTTGAGCACACCAGATGCCATTAAGTTTATGAATCAATTAGGTTATCCGAACTATATTATACCATTTCTTGGTATCGCTAAAGTTCTTGGTGTAATCGCAATACTCATTCCCGGGTTTAAACGAATAACGGAGTGGGCCTATGCTGGTTTATTCTTCGACCTCGCTGGAGCAACTTATTCTGTAGTCGCTTCATTCGGGCTACAGGCATCAATATTATTTATGATTTTGCCTATAATATTTTTATTTCTCTCTTATTATTTATGGCGCAAAAAGATGGGTGATTTTACGTAAAGCGCAATCATCCCGTATGTAGTATGTTGCGATTTTTGAAGTAGAAGGGCTTTCAAAAATTGCCTCATGAAATATTATTTCATATTGCCGGATATTTGCAAATGAAAACAACTATAATTTCATTTTGATAATTTATTCAAAATACTAAATATGGAATACAGGCAACTAGGAGGTTCCGGTTTACAGGTTCCGGTACTCAGTTTTGGAACCGCAACATTTGGCGGAGGAAATGATTTCTTCAAAGCTTGGGGTAATACGCAGGTGGAAGAAGCAACCCGTTTGATTGATATTTGCCTCGAAGCCGGCATTAATTTATTTGATACCGCCGACGTTTATTCGCAAGGGCTTTCCGAAGAAATTTTGGGAAAGGCAATAGATGGAAAAAGAAATCAATTACTCATTTCTACCAAGGCCACTTTCGCATTTGGCAAAGAGCCCAATAATCAGGGCTCCTCAAGATATCGTTTAATAAAGCAAGTAGAAGGAAGTTTAAAAAGATTAGGTACCGATCGTGTTGACATATACCACATGCATGGCTTTGATGGCAACACACCTGTGGAAGAAACATTGCGTGCTCTGGATGATTTAATAGAGAGCGGTAAAGTACGATACATTGCTGCTTCAAATTTTTCGGGATGGCATTTAATGAAGTCACTTGCCGCTTCGGATAAATATGGCTGGAACCGATATGTTGCGCACCAGGTGTATTATTCACTAGCCAACCGCGAGTACGAATGGGAATTGATGCCGTTGGCACTCGATCAAAAAGTTGGAGCAATCGTTTGGTCGCCTTTAGCTGCGGGAAAATTAGGTGGCAGATATCGCCGCGATAAATTAGTACCCGGCGATGGTCGCGTGGCGCAAGGCGGAAGCCCGGTACCTGCCCATGCAATTGATGATGAATTATTGTATAACATTGTAGATGCTATGGATGCTGTTGCGGCAGAAACGAATAAAACCGTCGCCCAGGTTGCATTAAACTGGCTATTACAACGGCCTACTGTTTCAAGCATTATTATTGGTGCCCGCAACGAACAGCAGTTGAGACAAAATATTGAAGCTACAGGCTGGAATCTTACAACCGACCAGGTTAAGATGCTGGACGCGGCTAGTGAAGTACCCACCATCTATCCATACTGGCATCAGCGTCAGAATCTCGCGTTAAATCCACTGCCACAATTTTACGTTTGACCGTAATAGTCATATAAACTGAAAAATTTATTCTATGCTGTACATGATTATCGAAACCTTTCATCCGGGTCAAGTGAAACAATTGTACAAAAGATTTGAAGAGAAAGGAAGACTAATGCCGCAAGGCGTTCAATATATAAACAGTTGGATTAACGAAGATATAACAACCTGTTTCCAGGTTATGGAAAGTGATACAGAAAAAAAGATTTACGAGTGGATTCAAAACTGGATCGATCTTTCCGATTTTAAAATTATCCCGGTAATTACTTCTTCGCAGGCGAAAGAAAAAGTTTTTGCAGGTTAACCTAAAAAAATTATTCAAAATAACTATAACAAAATATACACCACTCCTTTTAGGAGTGGCGTGTCATTTTTCAAATCGATAATATAAACATAGGCACCTGAAGTAAGTTGAACACCTTTAAATTTGCCGTCCCACGAAATATTTCTTCCGCCATTATCGAAAACAATTTCTCCGTACCTGTTAAAGACTTTAACTTCCGAACCAGGATAAGCCTGTAGCGTTTCTATAAACCAGGTGTCATTTATTCCATCACCGTTAGGGGTAAACGCATTTGGAATATATAATTGCTGATATACCTTGACCAATACGCTATCAACCGCTGTTCCGCATCCTTTATTTGAAAAAACATTCAACGCATACACCTGGTTGACAGAGGGGTTCACAACCGGGTTAAGCGTCGCACTTCCTGTTATGTTTACATTAGGTGTCCAGGTATAGGTAACATCGGTACCACCCGCAATTCCACTCAAAGTGGCAGACTGGCCTTTAATAATAATTTTATCAGCTCCTGCATTTGCCGTGGGTAATTTATCTACCGTAATCAATACAGAATCGGATACCTCACACTTATTATTCGCAACCGTAAGAATATACAATGTTGTTTCAGCAGGCGAAGCAACTGGATTCGGTACGCCTGGATCAGAGATACCCGAAGATGGTTTCCAGTTATAAGACGTGATGTTATTACTTCCCACACTATTTAACTGCGTAGAAGATCCTTCACAAATTTCTGCGTCAGCACCTGCATTTACAAAAGGTTTTGGTGTTAATTCAACCAGCGTTGAGTCAACGCTGGTGCATCCTTTTGCAGACGTCACCTTGACATGATACATTCCACTGTTACCCGCTGTAGCCGCAGGAATAAAAGGAAATGCTTCATTACTTGAAAAATTCATCGGCCCTGTCCAGGAAAATAATACACCGTCATTTGCCAGTAAAAACAGCGTATCACCTGTGCAACTGCCAAGGCTAGACGCAGTAACAACCGGGTATTTATTTACACCTACTCTTACCACGTTGGATAAAATAGAACAGGATGCAATATTCATATTTTCCCTCTGCGAAACTGCCAGCCTGTATAAATACAGGCCTGGCGTAACTATCGGTGGCCGTACATAGGTAGTATTTGTTGCGCCCGGAATGTTCGCCCACGAAGCTCCGTTACTGGTGCTGATCTGCCATTGATAAACAGGATCAGTATAGCCTGCGGAAACATTCGCCAATAAAGTAAACACCGCATTATCTCCGGTACACACATCAACCGAATCAGCAGATCCGTTAATATTTGCTGTAACTAACGGTCCGCATGCACGAAAAGTAATATCATCCAATAATATATCATTGCCACATCCACCCGGTGCATTATTGGTCATCCGCAATACAATCGAACTTATTCCAACGGGGGTTGAAAAAAAGAAGCCATACTGGTTCCAATTAGTAGATACAGGGATATCGCCGGTTTGATATGATTGTAAAACAGTGCCAGAAGGAGTTTCAATGTTAAAAGTGATGTTGGGTTTAATTCCTTGCCCATTGCATGCAAACGGCTGAAGCATATTATACATCCAGGCAGCAAATTCATAAGTTGTATTCGGGCAAAGGCCATCAACGGTTTTTACAAAAAAATCGCCCGGCGTATAAGAAGCATTTACAATCATCATATATCCATTTACGTCTCCGGGAGTATGATCTTCTGTAACTGTATGCCAGGTACCTCCAAAACACGAGCTGGTAGAATTGGCGATGGTGTAAAAGCCGTCATTCGGACAATCGCCCGCAACATAGATATAATTGGTATTCCCAAGTGGGGGGCCTGGATTGGAACCGGCTCCGAAGGTTATATTAACTACAGGATCTCCCAGGCTTCCCTGGCATAGTTGGGCAAATGTCTTAGGAACATAAATGATCGAAATTAACAAACAACAAAAAGAAAACGTTAGAGAACGGCCCATAACAAAAAGCGCTGGTTTTAGTATTTTCTAAGTTCAGCAAATATTCCCAAATAACATGCATTCCAATTCAACAACGGAAAGATAACGGCTAAAGTTGTATCTAAGTCAATTCTATTTTTGGACATCAATTCAGTGGCTCAATTTTTTTATTATTTATGATAATAATTTCCGTAAATTAAATTTTTGTATTTTCATTAAGCATGAGTCAAAATTCACTTCTTCAATCATACCAGGACCAGCCCAACGTGTGGGATGAGATGTTCAGCGCCGAAGGCATACGTTCTCCTTACAAAAATTTCGTTTCAGCTATCGAAGATTTACCCCCGGCAGAGATGACCCATAAAGATGAAATGGCCAAAAAGCTTTTCATGAGCCAGGGCATAACATTTACTGTTTACAGCAGCGGAGAAGGAATTGAAAAAATATTCCCGTTCGATATTGTTCCCCGTATCATTACCAGTACCGAGTGGACATTAATAGAATCGGGATTAAAGCAAAGACTGAAAGCATTAAATGTTTTTCTGAAAGATATTTATCATCGCCAGTTTATAATCAACGATGGAATAATTCCGCCCCAGCTTATCTACTCGTGCCCTAATTTCTTAAGAGAAATGATGAATGTAGATGTGCCGTTCGACATATATACGCATGTATCAGGATTAGATCTTATCAGAGACGATGATGGAAAGTTCTATGTGCTGGAAGATAACCTGCGCACGCCTTCCGGCGTTTCGTATATGTTGGAAAACCGGAGCATTACTTACCGCATCTTCCCGGATCTGTTACCTAAAAACAACGTTCGCTCCGTAAAAGAATATCCTGACCTTCTATATAAAAATTTAATGGCGCTTGCCAACAGGCAAGTTAGTAATCCAACGGTGGTATTGCTATCACCCGGCATTTATAATTCAGCATATTTTGAACATACAACACTGGCAAGACTAATGGGTATTGAATTGGTAGAGGGCCGTGACCTTATGGTAGATAACAATCATGTGTACATGAAAACCACTAAAGGTTTACAAAAGGTTGATGTTATATATCGCCGGGTTGATGATGAATTTATTGATCCGCTGGTTTTTAGACGCGACAGCATTTTAGGAGTTTCCGGCATTTACTGGGCATACCGAAAAGGAAATGTTGCTATAGTGAATGCGATGGGAAATGGAGTGGCCGATGATAAAGCAATTTATACTTACGTACCCGATATGATTCGATATTACCTGAACGAAGAACCCATCTTACAAAATATACCTACTTACCAGCTTGCCGATGGAGATAGTAAAAAATACGTTTTCGAAAATATGCATAAAATGGTTGTTAAACGCACCAACGAATCCGGCGGATATGGAATGCTCATGGGCAACTCGGCGAGTGATGAGGAAATAAACAAATTCAAGGATGCTATTAATGCGGACCCCAGAAATTTTATTGCGCAGCCCATCATTAGCCTTTCGTCAACGCCGTGCTATATAAACGGTATCTTACAACCACGCCGCGTAGACTTAAGGCCATTTGCATTATATGGACCAGATGGAATTAATATAGTCCCCGGTGGTTTAACACGAGTTGCGTTGAAAGAAGGGTCTATGATAGTGAATTCTTCGCAAGGCGGTGGCAGCAAGGATACATGGGTGTTAGCTTAAAAGATTGGGAGATATGAGAGAAAGTCAATGAGTCATCACTATGATTCATTGGTTGTGTTTGTATTTGATAATTTCTTAATCTTTCAAAATTTATACTTATAAACGCTTATGTTAAGTAGAGTTGCAGATACAATTTATTGGCTTGGCCGATACATGGAAAGAACCAATGGCATGCTGCAGGTTATCCTTACACAGTACATCGCTTTGCAGGACGATGTTACTGATTTTAAATGGATGCCTCTTCTCGAAATATACGGAGAACTCACTGACGAGGAGATACAGGAAATGGAATCAAGTTCTGCGAAGGCGCTTGAATACATGATCTTCAATCGAACCAACAACGCCTCAGCCTATAATAATGTAATGTTTTCAAGGGAGAATGCAAGAGGCATACAGGATCACATCACTAAAGAAGTATGGCAATGCTTAAACGATTATTATCATTTTATCCGCGATGATAATTTACGAAAAGAAGTAAGCATGGCAGACCCAGTTTCAACTATCGACAGGTTGATAAGAAGTGGTTTGTTATTTACTGGAACGGTTGATAATACAATGACCCGGGGCGAAGGATTTACTTTTATTAATATTGGAAAATTCCTTGAAAGAGCGATCCATTCTACCGATATAACAAGGATTACGATGAATGATTTAAGCAATAACCAACACGATGGTTATGAAGCTATCAAATTGAGATATCTGTTGTATTCTTTATTTGGTTTTGAAGTGTACCTGAAAACTTACAAAGGGAGTTTTACAAAAAAACATATCCTCGATCTTATTTTATACAACACTGATTTTCCGCATTCCATTTTATATAGCATGGAAAGATTGTATAAATATTTTTCAAGATTGCGTGCGGAAAGCCTTCCTGAAAACTATGAGCGACTTGAATTTTTAATAGGAAAAACTATGAACAACATTAAATATAGTAACGTACTTGATAGTGACATAAAAGAATTGGATGCATTTTTATTTCAAACAAGACTTGACCTTTTTGAAATTTCCGCAACCTTTAGTAAAACTTATTTTGGCAATTCTTAATACATCACAATGCCTTCTTATAAAATAAAACATGTT
Organism: uncultured Chitinophagaceae bacterium; assembly: GCA_963792025.1. Taxonomy (GTDB): domain Bacteria; phylum Bacteroidota; class Bacteroidia; order Chitinophagales; family Chitinophagaceae; genus Ginsengibacter. Next base: position 92,860 of record CAWBUS010000006.1, read on the forward strand.
ACACTTTATTCTTACTCATCTACAGTTATAGATTGTACTAACCAGATTATGTTGTATCCGATAGTTGATAGCCTCTTGGAGGTCCGTAACCAGGTAATAAAAATTTCACAATGATCCCGTGGTGGAAACATTTGTGGATTATTTCGGAAATCATATTGGTGTCTTTTCTATTATTAAACCACATACGAGTTTAGTAATAGAATCTGTTGTGGATGTTATAACAAAACCTATTACTTTCCCCATTGATGACATGAATGCATCAGGCCAATGGGAAATGTTGAAAAATTTAAAACACCATACTGCATATATGGATTTTTTGAAACCGGAAATATTTCCTTCCAGTACTGAGATAAAAAATATATTGAATGATTTTGTGAATGAAGAAAATACTCCCTTACAAAATGCAACGGCCCTTTCTGAATATGTTTATAATAATTTCACCTATCAAAAAGGTATCACGAATGTTGAATCTAAAACAGAAGAGGTGTGGCAATTGAAAGCAGGCGTATGCCAGGATTTTGCACATATTTTATTAATTTTTCTTCGCATGTTTGAAATTCCTTCACGATATGTAAGTGGATACATTTGCCCGAAAGATAAAGAAATGCGTGGCGAAGGCGCAACGCATGCGTGGGTGGAAGCCTATATTCCCAATTATGGATGGCTGGGTCTTGATCCAACGAACAATTGTGTTGTAAATGACGGTCATGTTCGCCTGGCCACCGGGCGAGATTTTGCAGATTGTACTCCTGTAAAAGGCACTTACAAAGGATCGGGAGATCACACATTAGAAGTATTTGTAGAAATACATGATGGAAATTCAAATAAAAAATCTGAAAAACAGGGTGCCAAATTCAGTTACCAATCAAGAAATCCGGGCGAACCCGTTAACTCTTACAGGTACTTTATCGAGGCGCAGCAGAAACAACAGCAACAACAACAGCAACAACAATAACAATAATAACAAGCGTTCAGCCAGGTAACTATCTTTTATGGTTAAACGCATTTATATCTTAAATTGCAAGTATGAGTTACACTGCCGGTACAAACCGATACGATCAAATGCAATATCGCCGATGCGGTAATAGCGGCGTAATGCTTCCATTAATTTCCCTTGGCCTATGGCATAACTTCGGCGAGATTGATGACTTTGAAAATTGCAGAAAGATTTTGCATACTGCTTTTGATCAAGGCATTACGCACTTCGATCTTGCCAATAATTATGGTCCCCCTCCGGGTGCCGGTGAAACTACTTTTGGAAAAATATTTAAGAAAGATTTTAAACCGTATCGCGATGAATTAATCATTTCCTCCAAGGCAGGATATAAAATGTGGGATGGTCCTTATGGCGATTGGGGTTCTAAAAAATATCTCGTTGCAAGTCTTGACCAAAGCCTGCAAAGAATGGGGCTGGATTATGTTGATATATTTTATCACCATCGTCCTGATCCTGAAACTCCATTGGAAGAAACTATGACAGCACTCGATCTTATCGTACGGCAGGGTAAAGCTTTATATGTCGGCATATCAAGTTATCAGCCTGAAGAAGCAGACAAGGCAATAAATATGTTAAGAGAATTAGGAACTCCGTGCCTTATTCACCAGCCAAGATATTCAATGCTCGATCGTTGGGTTGAAAATGGCTTGTTGGATGTATTAGGAAAAGAAAAAGTGGGTTGCATTACGTTTTCATCACTGGCGCAGGGAATACTTACCAATAAATATTTAAAGGGAATTCCAAAAGATTCCAGAGTAGGAAGGCACCTGGAAAATGGCGCTATAACTGAATCGCAGGTTTCTAAAGAAGTTATAGAAAAGGCAAAAAAATTAAATGCAATCGCTACAGAAAGAAATCAATCACTTGCACAAATGGCTATTGCATGGGTTTTAAAAGATGAACGAATCACTTCTGTAATTCTTGGAGCCAGCAAACCAAAGCAGGTAACTGATGCAATTGGCGCTATAAAAAATTTCAATTTTTCTAAGGAAGAATTAGAAAGTATTGATAGTATTCTCAATCAATAATTTTTCAAAAGCAATTTCAACCGAATAAATAACCATATTATTTTATCAGCCTCACTACAATTACATCATGAGAAGGCAACATTGCCGTTAATGGCTTTTGTGTGTCACCCATATTACTCATCGCCCAAAGATTCCTGATTTTATAAGTGTGTTCATTGGCATTCATTGTCTTATTGAAAAGTGTGTCGGTAATCACCTCAGTCTTTCCAGTTAAAATTTACCTTCATAGGCGTATGCGACCTGTTCAAAAAGCAAACTGCCCAATCATCGTTGCTTAAAGGTTTTACATAAACTTCAAGACTATCTTTGGATTTATACAAAAATCCTTCCATCCCTGCCACATCCTGGTTTACCGCTATTATTTCTTTATTGGTAAGAATGGCATTCGTTTCTTTTGTCATTTTTCTTAAATCGTTTCCGGCAATCAATGGTGCTGCCAGCATGCACCACAATGAAAAATGAGATCTGTCTTCGGCTACGCTCATACCGTTACCTACCTCCAGCATATCAGGATCGTTCCAATGCCCCGGGCCTGCATATTTTCTTAAGCCTTTTTGAAGATCGACAATTGGCATTACACCTAATTGTTTCCAGGTTCCATGATCTATAACGCCGTCAAAGAGTGCTGAAATATCACCGGTTGTCCGCCAAAGTTCTCCTACATTTTCTGCCCACTCCCACGGCTTATTGGTTCCCCATTCGCAAAGGCTAAATACAATCGGGCGGCCTGCCAGTTTTAACGCTTTGCTCATGGTGTTATAGGCTTCCTTCGCATTGATTCCATCGGTATAACACCAATCAAATTTTAAATAGTCAATGCCCAGTGATGCATAAAATCTTGCATCCTGGTATTCGTATCCTCTCGTGCCCGGATAGCCTGCACAGGTTTTTGTTCCGGCACAATTATACAAGCCAAACTTCAAGCCTTTTGCATGTACATAATCCACCAATACTTTCATTCCATTAGGAAATTTTTTAGGGTCAGGAACGAGATCACCCGTAATCTTATCTCTTTCCATCGCCATCCATCCATCATCCAAAACAAGGTAAGTATAGCCTGCATCTTTCATCCCGGAAGAAACCATTACGTCTGCAATTCCTCTCACAAGTGAATCACTGATCTTCGTCTGAAAAGTATTCCAGCTATTCCAACCCATTGGCGGAGTCATGGCAAGTCCATCATATTTTTGAGCATATAATTTTGCGCAGCTAACAATCAATAACGCAAATAAGAATTTAAGTTTCATGATCAATATTTAATATTAATAAATAACGGTTTTATCTACACTGAACAAAGCGGTTTGATTGGCAATTGCGATTTTAAAATCTCCCGCCTCAAGCGTTTTTTTATTATCAGTATTTACAAATGCCAGGTCTTTCAAAGGAAGTTTAAACGTTACTGTTTTAGATTCTCCCGCTTTCAAATCAACTTTCTCAAATCCTCTTAGTCTTTTAACATCCGGAGTGAGCGACGCCACAAGATCAGATACAAATAACTCAACTACTTCCTTACCATCACGGCTACCCGAATTTTTAACGGTGACATTTATCGTTGCAGTTCCGTTCGGGTGAATACATTTTTTTATCAACAGTTAAATTGCTGTATTCAAAAGTTGTATAGGATAATCCGAAACCAAATTGATATTGCGGATTATAATCTCCGCCCTGCGGATTACCTTCGCCTTCCGAAGGCTTGTGAATGTACGGCACTAATGAATTCGTAAACCGCGGATAAGTAATGGGAAGTTTACCACTTGGGTTAACATCGCCCGTAAGAATATCAGCTAATGCATCTGCACCATAATTGGAAGGAAGGTACATATCAAGAATAGCCGCAGCTCCGGGTTCTACATCATTAATGATTCTTGGCCTGCCTTCGTTTAAAATAAATATTACCGGTTTACCAGTTTTAATCATAGCATTTGCTAATAAAAGCTGGTTACGGGATAATGTCAGATCATCCAGGTTGCCGGGCGTTTCAGTATAACTATTTTCCCCGATGCATAATAAAACATAGTCAACTTTTGCAGCAGCCTTTACAGCGGCATCAATATCAACAATCGAATCTTGGTAATATTGTCCCTGCATATTATAGGCAACGCCTTTTTCATATAAAACATTGGTCGGTCCGAATTTTTTTTGAACGGCTTCCAAAATGGTATTATACTTTTCGGCATACTCATCGGTTTTTTCTCCCTGCCATGTATAGGTCCATCCGCCATTTAATGTGCGCATAGAGTTTGCGTTAGGACCGGTTACCAGTACTTTCGCAGTTTTCGGCAATGGCAATACATTGTTTGTATTCTTTAGAAGTGTTATTGATTCTGCCGCGGTATTATAGGATGCTTTTTCAAATTCCGCACTTCCAAATTTCGGATAATCTTTTAAATAGGTCATTGGCGTTTCAAAGAGTTTCAATTCTTCCTTCACTCTTAATATTCTTGTAACGGCATCATTTATGCGGCCCATAGAAACTTTACCTTCTTTAACCAATGCGATCAGATCGGTACAAAATTCCTGGTAATTGTAAGGAATCATCGACATATCGATGCCCGCATTAATGGCAAGCATGATAGCGCCTTTGATGTCTTTTGTAATATGGTCACGCCGGTACACATTTTCAATATCCTGCCAGTCGCTTACAATAAATCCTGTAAAGCCCAATTCGTCTTTTAGAATATCAGTAAGAATATGTTTATTGATGTGCGTGGGTATTCCATTAATCAATGCGGAGTTGACCATAACCGTTCTTGCGTTTGCGTCTACGCATGCCTGGAAGGGAGGCAAATGGTATTCACGTAAATAATTTTCAGGTATCCATGCATCCGTTCTGTCGTGGCCCGATTTTGGGTCAGAATAAGCCATATAATGTTTCAAGACTAACAACCAATTTTTCTTTACTGCCAATGGGATCCTGAACGCCATGTACAAATGCAACACCCATTTGCGAACTCAAATAAGGATCTTCACCATAATCTTCCCAAATACGCGGCCACTCCGGATTTGTGCCTAAATCCAACACAGGCGAATATGTCCACGGCACACTCGCCGCTCTCGATTCATACGCCGTAATTACGCCGGCATTAAAAATCAGTTGCGGATTCCAGGTTGCCGCCTGTCCAATTTCCTGCGGAAATAATGTTGCACCTGCAACATAGTTAACACCATGATTATCGTCAAGTCCATATAAGATTGGGATTTTCAACCTCGTCTCTTTAGTTGTATTTTGTATTTTTTCAATAATGTTGTTCCATTGTTCGGCGTTTTGCAAACCTGGCGTATTAAGTATTGATCCAATTTTATATTTAACCACCGCTTTCTTAAAAGTATCCTGGTTAAAAACAAAACTCCCGTTTCTTATTTTTCCCAATGATTCAATGGATACCTGGGCCATTTGCCCTACCTTTTCCTCTAAAGTCATTTGCTTTAACAAGGCACTCACTTTTGCATCGATGGCAGGATCCCTTGATTGCTGCGCTTCGGTTACTATAGGCAGTGCCGCAAAGGCAATGATTAAAAAAAGAATTGATCGTTTGCCGTTACATACGCATCTCATATTAAGCTTGCTTGGTTTTAAAAATCTTTTATAAAAAATTTCAGTTGAATTATTTCATCGTATCACTATTACTCACAAACGCAATTTTTTTACTATCAGGCGACCATGATGGTGTGTTTATCGAACCTTGTCCTCCATATAAATAGGCAATTACTTTAAGATCGCCGCCGGAGGCAGGCATCATGCGCAAATAAACATGTTTGTAAAAAGGATGATCGTCAGGTTTGATGTCTTTGGAAAATGATAAACAAACGATCCACTTTCCATCAGGCGAAACATGGGCAAACCAGTTGTTGTATTCATCATTAGTTATTTGCTGCTGATCACTGCCATCAACATTCATCCGCCACAATTGCATGAGGCCGCTTCTCGTTGAGTTGAAATAAATGTATTTTCCATCGGGACTAAATTCTGATCCATCATCGAGACCGGGAGATTTGGTGAGTTGGATTTCTTCGCCACCAGCGGAGGGAATTTTATAAATATCAAAATCACTATTTCGTTGACCCGTAAACGTTAGCCATTTTCCATCCGGTGACCAGCCATGTAAATAAGAAAGTTTTGTAGGCGTAATCTGCTTTGGTATGCCGCCACCAATGGGAACTGTATAAACAACAGAATTTATTTTACCATCAGCACTTTTACTGCTCAAGCCCAGCATCTTTCCGTCAAAAGAAATTACATGATCGTTATTATTGCTTTTAACATTACCTGTGTTGATCAATACAGAATTGTGGCTTTGCAGATTAAACCGGTACATTAATCCTTCCGTATTGTAAATCAAACTTTTTCCATCGCGTGTCCAGTTAGGCGCCTGCAACGATTTTGGCGAATTATATAGAACCTGGCGCTTACCTGTAAATACATCCATCGTTTCAATGCTGCTGCCGATATAATCTTTATACGGAACAAAATCTTCTTTCGCGGGAACAATAATCCGTACATTATCGAACGACACTTTTTCTACAACATCTTTATTATGCGAGCAAATAAACAATCCAACATATACATCGTCGCCGAGGTCAAGATCCGTTATCTCTTGTGTTACAAAGGGCTCTCCAAAATGAGCAACCGACATGATGTATTGCTTTCCTTTTCTTTCTAACTGGATTACATCAGGCGCACTAATGGTGAATTTTGTTTCTTCAACATTTGTCTTATCCATTTTCCTGTATTGAAGTGACGTAAGACCATCGCCATGAATGGTTGCAGCTACCATAGGTGAGGTACTGTCAAGATTTGCCCGAACCATCCAGCCAAATTTACGATGCTCTTCAACACCTTTGCCAATTAGATGGCCTCTTGCCTGCAGAATAAAATTTCCTTTCATTTTTTTCCATACATAATGAAAGTCATCATGGGTAAACCAGATGTTGGTTCCCGAACCAGAAAGTAAATAATCGCCGGTTGATCAATCATAACTTCCACTTCCGGCATGTAATATTTTTCCTACATCAGTTTGCTCTTCAAACACGCCTAACCGTTGCGAAAATGAATTTATTCCGGATAAAATACTAATGGTCAACAATAAAATTTTTAAGTGTGAAAATTTGAATTGCATAATTTATGTTTTAATAATCCGAATAAGAAGTGCCGTGCATTAAAATACTATCGATATGGGAAACAGAAACTTTATTTTCATTTGCAGGATCCGAAGATATTTCTTTCCATTTTGCATCACTGCTAAAAACTTTCCATTGCGCATTTCTTTCTTCTACGCTATTAAATATTGGCATATACATAAGGTTCGGCATGTGACTTCCTGATAAAACACGTCCATAAAACACGGGATTGAATCCAAGCCTGTTAAAAATGCCTATCTCATCTTTATTAAACATTGCCATCTTTTTTGCCAATAAATTTTCAGTCGGACTTTCATAACTTCTTAGTTCGAAAACCCTTTCTGTATTTTTTGTTGTTGGCAATAATAATTTCTGCTGCCCTTCAAACGCTTCCAATAAAATCGACTCCATTCGTTCGTAAGGGGCTTCGTCAGCAGGGGCCGCAAGAAAATCTTTAGCAGCGGTTGCGTAGGTAATATCTTTTAAAAGATTCTGATCAATTTTAAGCCACTCTTCTTCAGATTTAAAAGGAATCAGCACATAGACCAGTTTGATTGAAGCGGTGTCATTTCCAATGGGTGTAAATACTCCGATGTTCTTTACATTATACCGATGCAATGCAGGCAGGTAATCATTTTCAAGATATTCATTTACTTGTTTTAACTGGGTGTCATTTTTACAATGGTAAATTTTTATTTGATAAAAATCACGAGGGCCTTTTGCAAATAAGGGTAAAGAGAAGTTTAGAAACAAAGCGGCTATACAACCAGCTTTAATCGTGGCAATCATTTTTATAAATTAAAATGTTATTAAATTTTAAACCAAATTCTTTTTTATGTAGTTAATACTTTTAGTAATGCTGTCGAACGGTGAACCCGGGCATTTATCTTCTTCTACAAAAAAGTATTTCATGCCTGCCAGGTCTTTGTATTTGAAAATTTCTTTAAAATTGATAATACCACTTCCTACTTCTGTGAAATTTTGTTCCGGTGTATTGTCCATGTCTTTTACATGCCATAATGGAAATCTCCCGGGATGTTCATGAAAAAGCTTGACAGCATCCTGACCTGCTTTTTTTATCCAGTACAAATCAACTTCCATCTTCACAAGGTTTTTATCGCTGCCTAATAAGATGTCATAAGGATACTTATCTCCTTGCTTTTCAAATTCGAAATTGTGGTTGTGATAGCATAGTTGGATACCCGATTTTTTGCATCTCTCACCTGCAATATTTAATTGGTCTGCCACATATTTATAGTGATCTAAAGTACCACGCTCTTTTTCGTCCAGCCATGCACAAACCATATATTTTAGTCCCACTTCTGCTGCATCATCTACAGCCTTATCCCATTCGTGCAGCATGGTACCTTTTACAATTTCGCCTTTATCTTTTACCGCACCTAAGCGGTAATGACTGCTAAGCATTACAAGGCTATTCTTTTTTAATACTTTTTTAAATTCAGCGGGGCTCATACCATAAAATTTTTCGGTACCTGTGTAAGTAGCACCTTCTACTGAGGTATAACCAATTTGAGCAACTTTTGCCAGCGTGCCACCAGGATCCTTATCCATTGCATCTCTCACCGTATATAGTTGCAATCCTATTAACTGCGATTTAGGTGCGAATGCAGATGGGGCCATATATAAACCTGCTGAAAGTATTGATGTTGATTTTAGAAAACTCCTTCTTGTAGCCATCGTATTAAATTTAATAATTGAATGATTATTTAGCCGTCCAATTTACTCATTTTTGCGCAGCAGCCTGCTTTATTATTTGTAAAAAAACTATTCAACATTTTTCAGTGTCACGTTTTTATCAACATCAGTTTTGAAATTCTTTTTATTAATTCAATACAAGCCCTGCTATTATGATACGGGCATTTCCATATTCCCACCTTATCTTCATTCATCACATCATAATTTTCTTTTACGCCCCAAAACCATTCACCATTTTTTTTATCAAGAATATGAGTTTTGATGAACTGCCAGCTTTGTAAGGACCTTCCCAGGTAATTTTCATTCCCAGTAATTTGCCATGAATTGAAAAAGCCAATCATACTTTCGGCCTGCGGCCACCAATGTTTTTCCTTAATAAGATGATTTTCGCTTGCATCAAACTCATACCATAATCCACCGTCTTTGTCGAGCCCTTCTATTAAAGCATTGGCTATTTGTACGGACTGTTTTTTTACCCTTTCGAGTAAATCAACATTATCAATAATTTCCGTTGCTTCCTGTATCAGCCATGCCGCCTCAATATCATGGCCGTAAGAAATAATATTAGACCTTACATTCCATTTTTCATCAAAAAATAAAATAAGATGATGGTTTTTTTTATCAATAATTTGATCGAGGAAAATACGAATCAATTCTTCAATGCTGCTTTTTAATTCTTCGTGTGGCCATATACGGTAGAGATTGGCAAAACCTTCCAGCACATGCAGGTGCGTATTCATAGATTTTTTTTCATTGGCATCTTTTTTACTCAGTCGCAAATCTTCTTTTTCCTGCCAGTCGGCCGATAATGCTTCAATGTAGCCACCATTCACTGAATCGTAACTATGTTTAACAATAAGATGGTACAACTCTAAAGCAATTTCTTTTGCCTGTTCATTTTCAGTCGCTCTGCAAAATTCACTCAGCCCGTAAATAGCGAATGATAATGCATATACCTGTTTTTTCGTGTCCAACGGTTGTCCTTTGTAATCTACACTCCAATAAACGCCGCCATTCGCTTTATCTATAAAAAAATCACTGAGATACTTAAAAGCCCGCCAGGCGGTATCCAGATATATCTTATTACCAGTGAGATTGTAAGCTGCTGAAAATGTCCATAATATCCTGCTGTTTAAAACAGAACCTTTTGGAGCATCCGGAAAAATTTTGTTTGAATTATCAAGGCGGCCATAAAATCCACCGAAGCTTGAATCCACAGTTTCCCGTTGCCAGTAATTAAGTATTGCCGCTAATTCATGCTGCAATTCTTTTTTATAGCACTCTAATTGCTTTACCGGAACCGTATCGTTACTTGCCATCAAATCTTTTTCAGACAATTTTTTTATTAACATAACCTGGTATTCGCGTTTCTTCGTTGACGTTATCTTGTTCCTCCAGGTTTTTGTAAATAATGTTAGTTACCGTTTTCACAGATGCCTCAGAAGTAAAGCCGTCTTCCGGTGTATTGATAACATAATCTAATAATTTTTCAATTGTTGTTACAGCCACATGTGTTCGTAGATCTGAAGAGGCGTAATAAATAAAAACTGTTCCATCATTGTCGGCAATCCAACCGTTACTAAAAATCACGTTAGAGACATCGCCTACCCTCTCATCATCTTCGGGCGCAATAAAATATCCGCCGGGTTTGTGTATTACTTTAGTTAAATCATTGAGATCGGTCATGAACATATAGAGCACATAACGCAGGCCAGCCGCGGTATTTCTTACCCCATGTGCCAGGTGCAGCCAACCTTTTTCCGTTTTAAGAGGTGCAGGACCAGCGCCATTTTTTGCCTCATAAACCGTGTGATAAATCTTTCTGTCAATCACGATTTCTTTTTCAATCACTGCGTTTTCAATGTCGTCGCAAATTCCAAAGCCAATGCCACCACCGTTTCCTGCGTCTATAAAACTATCTTGCGGGCGGGTATAAAAAGCATATTTATTATTATAAAATTCGGGATGCAACACTACGTTTCTTTGTTGTGGCGAGCTGGTTTTGAGATTGGGAAGTCGTTCCCATTTTACCAAATCTTTAGTACGGGCGATGCCACATTGGGCGATTGCTGCCGACTGATCGCCTTCGGGCGCTGTTTCGTCTCTATGCTCGGTGCAGAAAATTCCATAAATCCATCCGTCTTCATGTTGAACCAAACGCATGTCATATATATTAGTCTCCGGTTCATTTGACGAAGGCAATAAAATTGGATAATCCCAAAATTTAAAATTATCTATCCCGTTAACGCTTTCTGCAACAGCAAAAAAAGATTTTCTGTCTGCACCTTCAACTCTTGGCACCAGCACATATTTATTATTGAATTTCATAGCGCCCGAATTAAAAACTGCGTTTATGCCAAATCTTTCCATGAAAAAAGGATTCGTCTTTTCGTCGAAATCGAAACGCCAGGTAAGCGGTGTATGTGCCGCCGTAAGTACAGGGTTCTCAAAACGTTCATAAATTCCATTGACAGATCCAACCGGATTGTTTTTCTTAATGATCAAATCATCAAAAGATTTCTTTAAAGCATTTACCCTGCTTTGAAAATATGTGCTCATTTTTAAATTATTGCTTTAGACAAGTTTTTTATGTTTAGTCTTCTAATTTATTCCACCATGTTTTTTTAAGTATTATCATAATTACCGTTAGTATTATAACGGTTACGAGTAGGGGAAGTTTCATCCACAAAACAACATACATTGGCAATATGGTAAGGCATAATTGAGCGATGATTCCCAACGCCACATTAAACATATCAAGCTTAAATCTTTTGTTGGCGACAAACGATGGATCGTCATTGATTACCAGTTGGTGTATTGGCTTCCAAAATCCCCACGGGCGTACCGTTGTGTAAAAATTCTTTAATACAGCAGTTTCTGTTGGCGGTGCAGAATAGGTGCCAACGAGACAACCAGCAATAGATATTAGAAAGAGAACCGGGAAATAATACAGAAATTGTATTCCATCGAAAAACCTTGAAAATACCAATGCTCCCGCAATTCCGGCAAGCATTCCCCAGAAGAAACCATTGGCGTTAAACCGCCACCAGTACCATTTAAAAACATTAGAAGCTATATAACCGCCGTACAGGCCGGAAACAATCCACTGCAAAATACTGTTGACATCTTTTGTAAAAAATCCAAGTAGAACTCCAATCGCAACAACAACTATTCCCGATAGATAGTTCATATAAATGACTCTTTTATTTGGTGCATTGGGATTAATATATTTAAGATAGATGTCGTTTACAATGTAAGCCTGGGCCGCGTTCATGGTGCCGGAGAATGTTCCCATAAATGCACCCAATAAACCTGTGAGAACCAAGCCTAAAATTCCAACCGGTAAAAAACTATTAATGGCACCCGGCAAGATTCTTTCAAAATCTGTGTGCCCCATCCCATCGGAAAGATCGAGCTGATTATAATATAATAATGCCAGGACGGTTAAACCAATAATCATTAAATACCTTATTGGCAAAAGAACTATGGAAACAAATCCCGTCATTTTAGAAGCCTCTTTGGGAGATTTGGTTGACAATATTTTTTGCATATCGTAATTTGGTGCAGGTCCGGCCAAACTCGAAAAAACTCCTTTGAATAACATCATCATAAAAAAAAGCCCGAAAAGTCCAAAGCCGTCGTCCGCAATTTTTTTATTTGCGTCCGCTACAATACCCGACCAGTTTAGGTTTAAATGCCAGCCGAAAAATGGATTACTCCAGCCGGAGGGCACATTTAATGAATGTCCTTGTAAATGCAAAAAAGCAATTATCGCAATTGCAACACAACCGACCGTCATAATTATATACTTGATAAGATCGCCCAAAACAATACTGTGCATGCCGCCGAGAATAGAATAAAACATCGCAAACAGTGTAAAAATTATTCCGTAAAAATGGGCCACATATTGTTGAGCAATATGAAAGGGTAGATAAGGCTGAATCAAATTAAAAGGAACAAAAATTTCAATAAACTTTCCGAGCCCTATAAATCCATAGGCGAGAAATCCAAGGCAGCCTATCAAAGCAAAAGCTACCACAACACTGTGCGAAGATGTTACGCCTTTGCCCTTGAGTCCAAATCGGGTTGCCAGCCATTCTGCGCCGGTATCGGCGTTAGAACGACGCAGCCATTTTGCCAAAAACATCATATTAAATATCTGGTTGAACACGGGCCATAACCAGGGTATCCAAATACTTTTTAGCCCATATACAAAACACAAAGACACCATCCACATGGTGCCGCTTATATCAAACATATCTGCCGCATCACTTAAGCCCAGCAAATACCATGGTAGTTTCTTTCCGCCCATTAAATAACTTTCTTTGTTCTGCCTCGCCTTTTTTCGCAGAAACCAACCCAGCATCAACATCATTAAAAGATATAAGACAACAATTGCAATATCTATCGGTTGTAATTTCATTTACGCAAGTGGTGAGTGAAAGTATTTTTAATTAATAAAATTTTAGAATTTGGCTAAAATGTAAAAAAATATTTTTGACCCGGTCGTTTGCTTATTTAGCTATTTTATGCCGGGCCAATATCAAACTCAATTATTTTTATTTTGCTTTTTCGGAAAAAGAATGAATAAGTTCCCAGGTGCTTTTATCTGAATCAAAAACAGTATTTAGCCCCTGCTCTTCCATGGGAGGATCACCCATATATTCATCACCTTCTTTCCACATAATTTGCCCGTTTATTGGCCGGGCAGTACCGCCAAATGCCCAAAAATTAACGCCTGCCAGCACACCGTTAGTACGCCTACTTTTCAACCATTCACTAAAGATGGTGTTGTAATAAATGTCGCGGTAAGTTGTAGGAGAATTGATATCAAATGAATGACCGTCTCTTGGCAAACCAAACTCTTCAATTACTAATGGCTTATCTAATTCCCGGGCCAATTTTTTATGCACATCGAGGTAAGTGAGTGTCTTGCTTACAACGCTATCCATGCCACCCGCAATATCCTTACCCTTGAACCACGACCAGTTCTTTGGCCAGATGTGGATTGTGAGATAGTCGATATTTTTATAGCTATTAATTTCTTTATACAATGCAATACTTTCAGTGCTCATGTATCCTTCTGTGCCAGTTGTAACCAGGTGGTTGGAATCGAGTTTTTTTATGTAATCCGCAGTACTCTTAATAAATTTTTTATATGAATTTACTGCACTGAGAGGCCATGGGCCTCGGTTCATTAGCAATTTCCCAGGCCATAATAGCGGGCTCTTCTGAATATTTTTTATGGTTGATGGTGTTTGTATGGCTAATGATATATTTAACCTGGTTAAAGTATTCGTCTTTACATTTTTCGCAATCATAAAATTTGCTGGTGTACTCACCCAATTCACTCCACGGAATATCTGTACTAAATGCTGAATCCGGGATTAATCTATTCCATTTAAGGTATTGAAGAAATCCGCCACTCCAGTTCCAGTTATTACTGAGGTAAATTACGGCAGTCATCTTTCTTTTACCCAATTCTACCAAAAGCGCATCCATTCCTCGCAAAAAATTGGGATCAAAAACACCTTCCTCTGGCTGCATCGGCGGGCCTACCCTATCCACGCCATTTATCAAACCACTCCCTTCCGAACCGCCCAGCACGCGAACATTTGTAACTCCATTTTTTTGTAAAAAATCAAGTTCTTCTCTCAACCTGTCAATTCCATTTTTCTTATCTTTTTTAAGAGCGAGCAGGCCTCCATACCAATAATTGGTTCCTATATAATAAACCGGTTGGTCGTTACGATAGAAGTGGCTTCCTTTAACTTTTATTAATGAAGATTGAGCCGGAGTAAATTGAATTAAAAAAAGACTGAATAAAAATAAGAGCGCACTTTTTGCCATATCAGGAATTTAATTTTCTATAAACAGAGGGGAATTAAAGAAACCAGATAAAAAGGATTGGTAAAAACCATTTAAAAAAAATACCCAGGTTCCATTTGGAAAAATCCGCAATCGTGTCATTAAAGTTCAGGTGGCGATTATCAATCGTTTCAATCAAATTTTTTATAGTTTCAAAAGTATTTAAATTTCCATCTTTCGATTAATACTATTTTACCTTTTCATCATACTTTATTACTTTATAGCAATATATTTTTTTTGTCTTAGTTCCGCAATTGTGTAAAATTTATTAGATTAAATTAGAATTTTGTTCCTGATATTTTATTAATGTATTTTTAACATTAACGATTTTGAATATGAATCACTCCACCAAAATACTAAGAGAAATTACCCCTCTTACCCAAAGTGATTGCTTCACTATTTTTTCAAGAACCAAAAGAGAATTTGATTTTCCCCTTCATTTTCATGATGAATATGAATTGAATTTTATTCAAAATGCAGCAGGTGCAAAACGGGTTGTTGGCGATCATGTGGAAGAGATCGGGAATATCGAGTTGGTATTGATTGGGCCGAACCTTCAGCACGGCTGGTTTACCAATAAATGTAAAGGAAAACTGATCAAAGAAATTACGATTCAATTTCACCGTGATCTTTTTGATGAAAAGTTTTTACAACGCAATCAAATGAGTTTTATAAGAACTCTTTTGAAAAGATCCACAAGAGGTATATTATTTTCGCGTAACACCGCAACGGCCATCATGCCGAGGCTGGTTCAGTTACCACAAAAACATGGATTTGATTCGGTACTGGAACTAATGTCGGTTCTTCACGATCTATCCACTTCACGAAATTTAAGAACGTTCTCGGATGTTATCTTTCAATACAGAAACTCCTTCGTATGATAGCCGCCGCATAGAAAAGATCATGACATTTTCTAAATAACAATTTTAGTGAAAATATTACATTGGGTGATGCGGCAAAAATTGCGGGGATGGCGGAAGTATCATTGAGCAGGTTTTTCAAATTCAGAACAGGAAAAACATTTATCGATACATTGAATGAAGTACGCCTCGGTCATGCATCGCGAATGCTTATTGATACAACAAACAGCATTAATGAGATTGCGTACAAATGCGGATTTAATAACATGTCCAATTTTAACCGGATATTCAAAAAGAAAAAAGACAGTACACCAAAAGAATTCAGGCAAACGTATACATCAAACGGCGTAAGAAAATTTGTGTAAAGCTCATTCACAATTTCATTCCAAGATATTTAACCTTGTTATATTGACGAAAATGTCATTGGCAGGTACTTTTGTATGTAAGGTTATTCTTAGCAAGCCTATCTATTTACAGATCAACCATCTTCATTTTTGGAGCCAGCAAATTCATAATTAACCAGGCAAAAAGATAGGCAAATCCGCAAATGAAAAACATGATATAATATCCAGCTTCGAGATTGCCCAACAATTTATATTTATCGAATAGCATGCCTGCCAGTAACGCTATCAGTATACCTCCTACTGACCCTGACATACCGCCAAGCCCTGTAACGGAAGCCACCGCTTTTTTAGGAAACATATCTGATACTGTAGTAAAAATATTTGCACTCCAGGCCTGGTGAGCTGATGCCGCAAAGCCTATGATAAAAACAGCCAGCCACATATTTAAAGAACCCAGCCACTGCGCAAAAATTACGGGCACCACACAAAATGCATAAATAAGCATTGATATTTTACGTGCCCTGAAAACCGGCCAGCCTTTTTTAATGAAATACATAGGAAGCCAGCCACCAAAAACGCTTCCAAATGTGGTCATGGTATAAACCACTGCAATCGGAAATCCTATTGCAGTTCCTTTAATTCCATATTGCGCATCAAGAAAAGCAGGAAGCCAAAAAAGATAGAACCACCATACGGGGTCTGTAAGAAATTTCCCGATAACAAATGCCCATGTCTGCCGGAATCCTAATAATTTAAACCAGGAAGTTTTTGGTGGTTTCTCTTTTAATTCAAGAGGTTCATCCTTGTCGCTATTTATAAATGCAAATTCTTCTTTTGAAAGTCGCTTATTTTTTGCGGGAACTTCATAAATGAATAGCCATAAGATAAGCCAGATAAAACCTATAGCGCCGGTTAAAATAAACGCCCAATCCCACCCCATTTTTTCCGCAATCCAGGGAACAGTTAGTGGTGCCACTACCGCTCCAATATTAGAACCGGAATTGAAGATACCTGTAGCATATGCTCTCTCTTTTTTGGGAAACCATTCACTAACGGTTTTGATTGCAGCCGGAAAATTACCGGCTTCACTAATACCAAGAAATGAACGTGCAATACCAAAACCCAATGTGCTGCTGGCCAATGCGTGCCCCATTGCTGCAAGGCTCCACGCAAGTGTTGAAAGCGCATAGCCGAGTTTGGTGCCTACCTTATCAATAAATCGTCCCACGAAAATCATCCCTATTGCATACGACAACTGGAAGGCCATGACGATGTATGAATAATCTCCTTCGGTCCACTTAAATTGTACTTCAAGGTAAGGCTTCAACAAACTTATCACTTGCCTGTCGAGGTAATTAATGGTGGTAGCAAAAAAAAGTAAAGCACAAATCGTCCACCTGTATTTTCCCATAGTAGTCTGCATGTCGTATATTTAAATGTGTATTATCTTACTGACTTCACAATATCCAACACCTGTTTTGTAAGCATTTCAATTTTAGCATAATCTTTCTGCTCCATTAAATCTTTGCTTACGAGTTTACTTCCCATTCCTACTGCACACACTCCTGCCTTAAACCAGCCGGCAATATTTTCTTTGTTTAAATCAACGCCACCAGTCGGCATAAATAATAAGTCGCGAAACAATTCTTTGATAGCACTCATAAATGCCGGGCCTAAAATATTTCCAGGAAAAAGTTTAATCATTTTTGCGCCCAAATTTTCTGCACGTATAATTTCAGAAGGTGTCATACAACCTGGAACCCAAAGCATATTATTTTTATCAGCTACCTCAGCGACTTCTTCTATAAGGCCGGGGCAAATAATATAATCCGCGCCGGCATCAATAAACGTTTGAGCCATCGTGCCATTCTTAATAGTTCCGATGCCCAAATACATGTCTTTTAATTCGTTATTGCACACTTCACGCATCTTTTTAAAATTCTGTAATGCCGCTTCGCCACGGTTAGTATATTCAACTGCTCTTATTCCGGCATTATATAGCGCTTTTAATATTTCAATACTTACTTCAGTATCCTTATAAAAATAAAGGGGCAACACTCCCTGTTCGGGAATTAATTTTAGTAATTCACTCTTTGTATTCATAAATTAAATTTCTAAATGAACAATGTTATTGGAATTATATTATTATACCATATTTTTTTACGCAAACGTTGCCGTTATTTGAATATACGACAATTGAATTTGTTTGCAGGGAAACTACAATAAAAAACTGTAAAAGATAAATAACGGGATCTATTCTTCCGGCGAATTACGCAATCGTTGCCGTATTTTTTTTAATAATTATTCCTATAATTCTTGTTGCTTCAACAAATATGAAAGAAATTCGATAAAATTGTTTGATATCATAAATACATCGTTTTATATTAAATTCAAAAAAAATCATGGCAAAAAAAGTAGTAACACTTGGAGAAATAATGCTTCGCTTATCAACTCCGGATTTCAAAAGATTTGTTCAGGCAGATAGCTTTGATGTTACCTACGGTGGCGGCGAAGCGAACGTGGCTGCAGCACTTTGTAATTATGGACTGCAAGGAACTTTTGTTTCTAAAGTTCCGGATAATCCTATTGGTCAATCTGCAATAAATCATTTACGTCGTTATGGAGTCGATACTCAATTTGTCGCGAGGGGCGGAAAAAGATTGGGGATTTATTTTCTGGAAACCGGTGCGTCTATGCGTGCCTCGCAGGTAGTATACGACCGTGCTGATGCTGCTATTTCAGAAGCGGAGATTAAAGATTTTGATTTTGATAAAATATTCGATGGCGCTTCCTGGTTTCATACAACCGGAATAACGCCCGCATTGAGCGATAGTGCTGCAGCACTTACGGAAGCAGCATTGAAAGCGGCAAAAGCGAAAGGAATTACCACGAGCATTGATCTTAACTATCGTAAAAAATTATGGAGCAAAGAAAAAGCCAAAGAAGTAATGACGGAACTTTGTACTTATGTTGATGTATGCATCGGCAATGAAGAAGACGCAGAAACAACGTTAGGATTTAAAAGTAAAGGAACCGATGTCACAAAAGGTGAATTAAATCTTGAGGGATACAAAGATGTATTTCAGCAGATGAAAGAAAAATTTAACTTCAAATACATTGCGTCTACCTTAAGAGAAAGCTATAGCGCTTCTGATAATGGATGGAGTGCATTGGTATACGATGGCAATGAATTTTATCACACCAAACAATATGAAGTAAGGATTGTAGACCGCGTAGGAAGCGGTGACTCATTTGCCAGCGGCTTCATATACGGACTGGTCACCGATATGGCAATGAAAGATGCCGCAGAATTTGGCGTTGCAGCTTCAGCATTGAAACATACTATCCCGGGAGATTTAAATCACGCTACATTAAGCGATGTAAAAGGTTTAATGAAAGGAGATGCAAGTGGAAGGGTACAGCGATAAAAATTTGGATGCTTTTTATTTTTAAGGTATAAGTTCACGTAGCATTCACGCTGCTCTATTAATCTCGTATCAAACAACTATTATAACCTGGCTCACATAAATTGTTGTGTAATATTTGATTATTGTTTTCCGATATGTAACTGGTTTTTCCTAAAAAAAATTATTTACATTTGGTTAACATAGAATAATTAATGATACGAACTGAGCCAAAATTACCTGGTGATAGTCTCTTGCTCGGCCAACTAACGTCCGGCAACAAAAAGGCGTTTGATATTCTGTTTAATAAATATTGGGAAAGCTCCGTAAATATTGCTTATAAAAGAACAAAAGATCTCGACACTGCAAAAGATATTGTTCAGGAAATTTTTACTCAAATCTGGATAAACCGCGAAAGAGAAATTGAGAATCTGTCTGCTTATGTAAATAGGTCAATTTAAAATGAGTAAAACTTTTATAGATTTTTTTAAGAGTCATAACGATCCGCGTTTGCACTTGTATGCAACCGTAAGTCCCAATCCCCGCGCTTTGGATGGTACGGCCGATTTCAATTTCGGCGATACTACTTCATCCATACAATTAGGAATGCCTAACGGTTACGACAACGCGGGTGGTTTGGTTCCTATAACGGGTGCACCGAATTACACGGGTAATGTGAATGATTATTCAATTGTAAACAGATATACGTTTGCAAAATCCGAGGCGCCAACATTTGTACTTACCGCAGCCGAAACACAATTGTTGCTCGCTGAAGCAGCCCAAAAAGGATGGATCAGCGGAGATGCCGCAACGATGTACGACGATGGTGTAACCTTAGCGTTTTCTCAATTAATTCAAACCGGGGCAAACTGGAGCGAAAGTGATGCGGAAGCAGCCGCCGCTTCTTATTTGGCACAAAACCCTTACAGTCCGGGAACCGGCATTCAACAAATAAATGAGCAATATTGGGTAGCTGTTTTTATGGATGAGTACGAAGCTTTCGCTAATTGGAGAAGGAGCGGATATCCTGTGCTCACTCCTGTTAACTATCCTAATCCATCTATAAACAAAACAGGTGGAACTATTCCGCGAAGGCTTACTTATCCACTGGAAGAAGCGTCTACAAATCCTGAAAATTATAATGATGCGGTATCGAGGTTAACGGATGGTAATACTATGACATCGAGGATGTGGTGGGACACACCATAATTATCATGATATAGCCGCCTTTAAAATTGGGGGGGCTTTTTCGTTTTATGTATCTACCTTTTGAGTATTACTTGCTTATTTCAAATGTGAATTTTCTTATTTATAATAAACAACAATAAGTATGGATCTATCTAAAGACGTGATTGAAGGTCATGTTTCAAAAACTTCTGTAAACACTGTTTCACGGGGCAAACAACTTCCCAAACGCTTGTTGTCAATAGATGTGTTTAGAGCTATTACTATGTTCTTCATGATTTTTGTTAATGATGTAAGTGGCGTCATTAATATCCCGGGGTGGATTGAGCATGTGAAAATGAATGAGGACGGGCTTGGTTTTGCCGACACCATTTTTCCGATATTTCTTTTTATAGTTGGTTTGTCTATTCCTCTTGCCTTGATGAAACGAATAAAAAGAGGGGATTCGTTTTATAGAACAGCCACTTATATTTTAACCCGTTCCATTGCTTTATTAGTGATGGGATTTTTTCATGTTAATCTTGAAAACTACAGCAAACTTGCAATCTTACCCGCAGCCGTTTGGGAAATATTCATAACGGTCGCTTTCTTTCTTATCTGGATTGATTATCCTGAGAAAATGAATAAATCAAAAAAATATTTTTTACAAGGCCTCGGCATTTTGACATTAATTACCATGGCTTATCTTTTTAAAGGAGGAAAACCAGAAGCGCCAGTAGGTCTCAAACCATACTGGTGGGGAATTTTAGGAATTATTGGATGGTCTTATCTTGTTTGTGCTTTTATTTATTTTTTGTCAAAAGGTAATCTTTGGGTACAGGTGGCAGCCTTCGTTGTATTCATGATCATTAATGTTGCCTTTCACACGCATGTTCTTAAATTTTCACTATGGGTTATTGGCAACGCAGCTTCTGTTTCTTTAACGATGGCAGGAATAGTTGTATCACTTTTGTATAAAGAATTGGCCGGCAAAGGAAAAGATAAGTTACTGTGGCTTCTATTTGCCGCATCCGGAATTGTGATGTTAAGTTTTGGATTATTGATTAGGCCTTATGCTGCCGGTATTTCAAAGATCCGGGCTACTCCCGCATGGGTAGCCATTTGCATAGGAATTGGCATCCTCGTTTTTGAATTACTGATTTATCTTGTTGATATAAGAGGCAGGCAGAATTGGTTTAAAGCGATACACCCCGGTGGCACAAGCACACTCACTACCTATTTAATTCCATACCTGCTATATTCCATTTATACTCTTGCCGGGTTTCATTATCCTAAATTTTTTAATGAAGGTGCAGGAGGAATTATTCGTTCCTTTCTCGTTGCTTTTTTTGTTATATGGATTGCTGGTTTATTGGAGAAAAGAAAGATCAGGCTTCAAATTTAATGAAAAGAGCATCCATATACATAAGAAGAAACCTGATTTTGATATTGACGTTAAGCTCAATGCTTTTGTCTTTTGAAGGCTGGTCGCAGGCGAAAGAAGCAAAGTTTAGAATAGTTGGTTACTATTCTTTAAAAGCTGCCATGACAGCCGATTTAAATACTATTCCTTTTGATAAACTTACTCATATCAATCTTTATTTTTTAAATCCTGATACCCTTGGAAATTTTAACCAGGACCTGTCAGGCCTGGTTCCATTTATTGAAGCAGCTCACAGTCATAATGTAAAAATAATTCCATCAATTGCAGGTGGTGGTCCACATCCATATTATCACAATCTTTTAAAAAAAGGTAAACGAAAAAAATTGGTGAATGACCTGTTGCAAATTGTTCTCTCAAATAATTTTGATGGAATAGATGTTGACCTTGAAGGGAGTGATATCGATGAAAATTATGAAAACTTTGCAGTTGATCTGGCGAGAAAATTTCATAAACACAAAAAATTAGTAACCTCAGCAATAGCTGTTTTTTATAAAGATCAACTCAGCGACAAGGCTTTGAAACAATATGACTTTGTAAACGTAATGAGCTACGACCACACAGGCCCATGGACTCCTGAAAAACCAGGTCCACATTCAACTTACGAGCAGGCCGCAGAAGACCTTGACTATTTTATAACCGATAGAAAAATTCCCAAAAACAAAGTTGGTCTTGGTGTTCCTTTTTATGGATACGGTTTTGGACCAACGTTAACTTCTCTCCCTTCCAGTTTAGACTATGAACAAATTGTAGCTGAATTTCCCGGAGCTGAGTTCGCAGATTCTGTGGTTATGCCGGGAGGCGCTATTATGTATTACAATGGTATTGCAACTATCAAAAGAAAAACCGATTTAGCTAAAGAAAAAGCATCAGGAATCATGATCTGGCAATTGTCGGGTGATGCGTTGGCCGACAAATCATTATTAAAAGCAATTTATGAAGAAGCGTATGGCGTAAATTAGGGAAATATTAAACCGTATAAATTTTTGAAAGTTTTCTTTTCGTTTAAATGATCCACATTGATATGGCAAACATCTTCAGGAATCAAAAATTTACCGTCGCGTTTTTTTTGTTCCTGGTATTTTTCTTTACCGATTGCAATAACAAAGAACGAACATGGAGTGTTTATAAGGCCGATGCAGAAAGCAGCAGTTACTCTCCTTTAAAACAAATTAATAAAGAGAATGTTCATCAATTAAAATTAGTGTGGACATTTAACCCGAACGATGCAGCAGAAGGCTCGCGACATAACAGCAGCGAATGTAATCCGATAATTATAGATGGCATTATGTATGCTGCTTCCTCACGCCACCGCATATACGCAATCGATGCGAACAACGGTAAAAAGTTATGGTCTTTCGATCCGTTTAATGGAGGCCCGGGTGGCGGATCTTTTCGTGGTGTTACTTATTGGGAAGATGGCAATGATAAAAGAATCTTATTTACCGGCGGGGATATTCTTTATGCATTGAATGCTGGAACAGGAAAAATTATTGCCGAATTTGGCAATAACGGTAAAGTGAGTATGAACATAGGAATGAGAGATGATCCAAAAAAGATATCAATAAAACCTACATCGCCGGGCATCATTTATAAAGATTTATTAATAATAGGAAATGAGGTTTCAGAATTATATGGTGGGCAGCCCGGATATGTTAGGGCCTATAGTGTAAGAACAGGAAAATTAGAATGGACTTTTCACACAATTCCAAAACCCGGAGAACGAGGTTATGAAACATGGCCGAAGGATGCATGGAAATATGCTGGTGGCGCCAATGATTGGGGTGGCCTGAGTGTAGATGAAAAGAGAGGAATGGTCTTTTTAGCCACGGGTTCTCCTTCTTACGATTTTTATGGCCATGATCGAATAGGTCAAAATCTTTTTGGAAATTGTATTATAGCTCTTGATGCAAAAACCGGGAAATACATCTGGCATTTTCAAACTGTACATCACGATTTATGGGACTATGATTTGCCGGCTCCCCCGAATTTGGTTACAGTTGTAAAAGACGGAAAAAAAATAGATGCGGTGGCGCAAATATCAAAAGTTGGCTTTGTATATGTATTAAACCGGGAAACAGGTGAATCCCTATTTCCGATTGAAGAGCGACCCGTACCGGTATCTGATGTACCGGGCGAAAAAGCATGGCCCACTCAACCCTTTCCTCTCAAACCAAAACCTTATTCGCGGCAGTTCATGACGGTTGATGACCTTTCCGATTACTCGCCTGCCATGCACGATTCATTGATTGCAATGTTTAATGGATTAAGATACGAAGGATTATTTACGCCTCCTTCTTTTAAAGGCACTTTGAATCTTCCGGGAACAATTGGCGGGTCAGAATGGGGCGGCGCAGCTTATGATGTTTCAACCGGGATTCTCTATGTGAAGGCCAACGAAGCCCCTGAGATTGATAGATTGCAAAAAATAGATACTTCAGCAAAACCATTGGATATTTCCGTTCATGAAGATGGAAGAAAATTTTATTCCACGTATTGCGCAAGTTGTCACAAGCCTGATAGAACAGGAAATGAACCAGTTTATCCATCTTTGGTTGACACAAAAAAAAGATTGTCTGAATTCCAGGTATTGAATAAGATAAGAACCGGCGGCGGAAAAATGCCCTCCTTTAGTGGTGTGCTGAATGGCCACGAAAAAGGAATTATTGACTTTTTATTTGACAAAACTGATTGGCATTTATTGCAAAAGGAAAATGACCTTTCAGAAATAAAAAATAACAAGTCAGCAGTGACCGAAGGCAAAAAAGAAAACCACCTAAATGACACAGCGGCTACCTACCTCAACGTAACGGCTTATGGCGACTTAAGCGATCCCGAAGGCCATCCCTTTATTAAGCCTCCATGGGGCACCCTTAACGCAATCAATCTTAATACAGGCGAATATGAATGGATAATACCTGTTGGAAATAATCCTCAACAACAGAAAAAAGGAGATCCAATTACAGGCGATGCCAGTTTACCCGGTCCTATCGTTACAGCCGGTGGCCTTATATTTCTTGGAGGGTCGCAGGATCACAAGTTCCAGGCATTTGATAAAACTACCGGCAAATTATTATGGAAAATTACCCTCCCTGGAATTATATCTGCTACTCCATGTACATACGAAAGCAAGGGAAAACAATATGTAGCCGTTTCGGTTTCAGGTAACAAAGATTCACCGGCAGGATGGATAATGGCTTTTTCTTTACCTGAATAAATACTCAAGCGAATTAAAAAAAAATATCCATTTTGATAGAATTTAATTTTAATATACGGCCTAATCATCGCAAGGAACGGTCATGGGCAACAGTAAACAGGTAGAATTGAGTTTTTTTCAAATGCTGCAGATTGGATTGATTATTTACTTACTTTTATCATAACGGAAGCATTGATATAACGATGAAGTATACACGATAATATGAAAGTCTTCGCGGCGCACGCCGGTTATATTTTTGATTTCCCTATTGAAAGAAAACAGGCGGTTAAAATTAATCCAACCTTATCGTAAATTCAATAACCTTCATTTTTATAAATAAGGTAAAGCGCAAATGAGAATTATCTAAACGGGTATGATTTTAATTGCGGCGAAATATTATTCCGTCAATACCATGAAAGTTCTCTCAGATAGAAAAAATTTCATGCACCGTAAAATTTATAGAGATTGAAGTTGACGTTATTCTCACTTAATTGAACTACTAAATAATAAATTCACATTAAACATCCATTCAATGAAAAGTATTTTAAAGCAATTAACTGAAAGTAATAAAGAACTGGAAAAGAATGCGGCTGCAAAAACCCAGGCGGAAATAGAAAATCCTGAAACCAAAAACGCCCGCAGGGATTTTTTAAAGAAAACTGCACTGGGTGGAATTTCCCTGGCAGGAATGATGCACCTATCAATAGCAGACACTATCGCAATGACTACGTCTAAGGTTAAACGTTATTCAGCGCCTTCGGATCTAAAAATTACCGATATGAGGTATGCACTCACGGCGGCTATGGGAGGCACCGCTATTATTCGTATTGATACCAACCAGGGAATTTATGGTTTGGGCGAAGTGAGGGATGCAGCGGATCCCCGTTATGCACTTATGTTAAAAAGCCGTATTCTCGGGCAAAATCCATGCAACGTTGAAATGATATTTAAAATTATAAAACAATTTGGCGGCCCAAGCAGGCAGGCTGGTGGCGTATGCGCTGTTGAGATGGCGCTTTGGGATATCTGCGGCAAAGCATATAATGTTCCCGCATGGCAGTTATTAGGAGGTAGATATCGTGAAAAAATAAGATTGTATGCTGATACTCCTGAAGCCGGATCGCCAGAAGAACAGAAAAAATTAATGGATTATCGCATTAATGACATGGGATATACCTGGTTGAAGATGGACCTTGGTATCAACGAATTAAAAAACATTCCGGGAGCATTAGTGAATGAAAAATTCTGGGAAAGCAGCGATGGAAACTTAAGACAATGGGGTGATCCGAGAGATATTACGAATTATTCAAGTACAGCGCATCCTTTTACGCAAATACAGATCACCGATAAGGGCCTTGATGGGCTGGCTAAACTCGTAGAAAATGTGAGGGGCATGTTAGGATATGATTTACCACTTTCTACTGATCATTATGGGCATTTTGATTTAAACAATGGGATAAGATTAGGAAAGAGACTTGAACAATACAGGTTGGCATGGATGGAAGATATTGTTTCATGGGAGTTAACTGATCAATGGAAAACAATATCGGATGCATTGGAAACACCGTGTCTTACTGGTGAGGATATCTACCTGTTAAAAAACTTTAAACCACTTATTGATATTCATGCAGTGGATATTATCCATCCTGACCTTGCTACCTCAGGAGGTTTATTAGAAACAAAAAAAATTGGCGACTATGCAGAAGAGCATGGCATAGCAATGGCTTTGCACCAGGCAGGCACCCCTGTTTCATTTATGGCTGATGTTCATTGTGCAGCTGCGACCCAAAACTTTTTAGCATGTGAGCATCATAATATCGATGTTCCATGGTGGGAAGGCCTTGTGAAGACAACAGATGGCAGGCGACTGATAACAAAAGGTTTTGCAAACGTACCCCTTACTGCACCGGGATTGGGAATTGAATTAAATGAAGATGAAGTAAAAAAACATTTATCAGCAAAAGATAAAAGCTTTTTTGCCCCAACTCCGGAATGGAATGAATTACGTTCACACGACAGAATTTTCAGTTAAAAAATATTTAATTAATAACTACAAATTTTGATGAATCTTGAAAGATAATCGCAGAGATTTTATTAGAAAGGGAGCTGCAGTAGCCGCATCGTTATCACTCGGCACAATAGGTGTTGCCGCTTCAACAGACTTGAATAACCGGTCCGGAAAATATAATATGGATGCTAAAAAACCAGATGCTAAAATTGATTACATTAAGGATGCGGGGATGAAATTATGCCTTGCCTATTTTGCCGGAAAGGAACCACGTAAAATTCAACTGGCCAAACAAATGGGCGTATTGGGTGCGGTTGGCGGAATTGATCCAAAAATGGTTGGGGTGGACACTGCCAACAATTGGGAGTTTGATGTAATAAAAGCTGTAAAGGAATCATGGGATAAAGAAGGATTGAAACTAACGGTAATCGAAGGTCCTCCGTCACTTAGTACAAAAACCAAACTCGGCCTTCCAGGAAAAGATGAAGAGATCGCCAACTTCATCACCTTGATGAAAAACATGTCGCAGGTTGGCATTGATACCATTTGCTATAATTGGATGCCCCTGATAAGCTGGGCCCGTAGTGATAAAGCGATGCCCGATCGTGGTGGCGCTTTGGTAATGGGCTTTGACATCAATAAAATGGAAGGTGACCCCATAACAGAATATGGAACACTAACACATGATTTAATGTGGAAAAACCTGGAATATTTTCTTAAGGCGGTCGTTCCCGAAGCAGAAAAATATGGCATTAAACTATCCATGCATCCTGATGATCCACCCGTAGACGCAATTAGGGGAGTGCCCCGCATCATGACGTCTGTTGCAGCTTTCAAAAGAATGATAGACATCTATCCAAGTCCCAATAACGGAATAACCTGGGATGGCACTTTTGGCGAAATGGGCGATGAAGGTAAACAGGAAGATCTGCCTGCTGCGATGGAGTATTTTGCAAAGAAAAATGTTATCTCGTTTGTTCATTTTAGAAACGTACGCGGATACAGGCAACACTTCAACGAAACATTTATAGATGATGGGCAAATGGATATGGCAAAGCTGATGCAGATATTATATAACACAGGTTATAAGGGACCGTTACGTCCCGACCATGTCCCAACAATGGCTGGTGATAGTAATAGTTTTCCAGGCTATAGCACTATAGGAACTTTGTTTGCAATTGGATATATAAGGGGATTGATCGATGCAGCAAGAGGGACAACTTTGACAGAAAAAGTATGACATCATTTATGCAGAACAGTCAATCAAAAATTTTTGTCATTAATTGCCGCGGGCTTCGGCCGGTGGAATAGTTTAACATAGTAAGAGGCTTTAGCCAAAAATATTTTGTACGATGAATATCAAATTATAAATCCTTTAAATGGTAATCCAAATTATTTGGCTAAAGCCGGTGACTATTTATTGAATTATCCACGACCTGAAGGTCGTGGCAATTTGTTTTACAAGCGATTGAATATTTTTTTTAAAATGATAACCAATAATAAATCACAACAATAATTATGAATAAAAAATTTATATTAGTCACGGCGTTTGTGTTTACAGTATGTTACGCCAATGCCCAGCGTGTAGGTTCTTCACCTGAATATATTAAAGCGTTAACAGCGGATTGGAAAGGAGAACGATTTGCAGATGGTCGCCCAAAAGTTTCTGATGCACTTTTAAGGAGATTGAAAAATGTTGCAATGGAAGAAGCGTGGGGTTATTTACGCGGCCAGGGTTATCAAAATCAATATGAAGGAAATTGGCAAATAATCAACCCGGATAGCGTAATGACAGGGCGTGTGGTAACCGCTCAATACATGCCGCTGAGGCCTGACTTTGCTAAATTAATAAAGCAACAAGGAATAGCCGAGGGGCGTGATTCTTCAGGAGGAACTAATTCATGGCCGATAAACGTTTTAAAACCCGGCGATGTATATGTTGCTGATGGCTATGGAAGAATTATTGATGGCACACTCATCGGGTCGAATCTTGGAAATGCCATTTATGCAAACTCACAAAACGGCGTAATATTCGATGCCTCGGTAAGAGATATGGCCGGGCTGAAGGAAATCAAAGGATTTAATGGTTGGGTTCGTGGTGTTGACCCCTCTTACCTTCAACAGGAAATGCTCACTTCTATCAATACTCCTATTCGGGTTGGGCGTGCTATTGTTTTGCCGGGAGATGTAGTACTTGCAAATCAATATGGAACCATTTTTATCCCAGCCAACTTGTTAGCCGGGTTAGTTATATCATCTGAAGTAACCGCACTTCGCGATCAATTTGGCTTTCAGCGCCTGAAAGAAAAAAAATATCTGGCAGGACAAATCGATAGCCGGTGGTCAGATGAAATAACAAAAGATTTTGTAAACTGGATCAATAATTATCCTGATGATAAGTTACCGATGACAAGAAAAGAATTGAACGACTATCTAAAGGCACATAACTATAACGATTAAACGAATTTTTATTTATTGTTAATAATTGATCAAAATATTTGTATGTGTTTCCTAAAAAAGTGTTTGGCTATTTTTCTCTTACCGGCATTGTTAACTAGCGCTACAACTTTTGTAACTCCTCCCGAAGCAGAGATCACCAACGGATTAATCCGTGCACGCATTTATCTTCCCGATGCGAACAATGGATACTATCGTGGATCAAGGTTCGATTGGTCTGGCGTGATTCCTGAACTTACCTGTAATGGTCATTCCTATTATGGCCAATGGAATCCGGACTATGCTCCAAGAATTCACGATGCTATTATGGGACCGGTGGAAGATTTTTTACCCGTTGGATTCAAGGAAGCAAAATCCGGCGATGGTTTTTTGAAAATAGGTATTGGAATTCTTCAGAGGCCCGATACTTCACCTTATTCGATTGTACCGCCTTATGAAATTCTTAATGGCGGTAAATGGGAAGTTAAAACAAATGAGGCAAGCGTTGAATTTCAACATACTCTTAGTGACACTGCGTATTCTTATGTTTATAAAAAAACCATCGAATTAATAAAAGGCAAACCAGAGATGGTTCTATCGCATACTTTTAAAAATACAGGTAAGAAGTTTATTGAGACTACCGTGTATGATCATAATTTTTTCATGCTGGACAGCCAATTAACTCAGCCAGGTTTTGTAATCACATTACCTTTTAATATTAACACCGTGGGTGGTAACGAGGATCTTGCCATCGTCGACAAAAATAAACTCATCTTTAAAAAAAAGTTGGCAAACAACGAACACGTGTACTATGGCGACTTGCAGGGATATAGTGATAATGCGAAAGACTATGTTATAAAAGTTGAGAATAAAAATACGGGCGCCGCCGCAAGTATTACATGTGATCAACCCCTGGCGAAATTAGCCTTTTGGTGTGCTTCAACTACAATTTGTCCCGAGCCTTTTATTCATATTAAGGTAAACCCTGGTGAAACTTTTAGCTGGAAAATTTTTTATAAATACTACTCACTAAAACAGTAAGAAATCAAATAATAATTGAACGAGAAATTATTGCTTTTTATTCCGTGCCTGTTAATCATAATGAGTTGCAAACACAAGGCGACTTTAATGGATGTGGGAAAAGATTACCCGGTGTACGGCGGTAATAAAGCGGGCAACCGGTATTCACCTTTAGAACAAATCAATTTAAATAATGTAACCAACTTACAGGTTGCATGGATGTACAATTCTGCGGGCGATACTGATACTACTGATGTGAAACAACAGAGGCCCAAACAAATACAGTGTCAGCCCATAGTAGTTAATGGAATATTATATGGAACCTCAGCCGACCTGGATTTATTTGCAATTGATGGAGGTACTGGAAGGCAACTATGGAAATTTGAGCCCTCGAAAGACGGGAAAAGATACAGGATGATCAATGTAAACAGGGGTGTTTCCTATTGGGAAAATGGTGATGATAAACGAATTCTTTACAGCGCAGGTGCCAGCTTGTTTTGTGTAAATGCCAACAACGGAAAACTTATTTCCACCTTTGGACAAAACGGTAACGTCGACCTTCATGAAGGACTTGCACCGGATTCAAATCATGATGTGAGCCAGCTTTCAATATCCTGTAATACTCCTGGCATTGTTTCTAAAAATCTTTTGATTGTTGGCTCTGCAGTTTCCGAGTCAGGCGATGCTGCGCCAGGCAGCGTGAGGGCCTTCGACATCGTAACAGGTAAATTGCAATGGGTTTTTCACACCGTTCCTCATCCGGGTGAATTAGGTTATGACACATGGCCAAAAGATGCGTGGAAGACCATTGGCGCAGCCAATAATTGGAGTGGATTAACGCTCGATGAGAAAAGAGGTATTGTATATTTTGGAACAGGTTCACCAGCTTCAGATTTTTATGGCGGCAACCGGCAAGGAACCAATCTCTTTTCAGATTGTGTTGTTGCACTGGATGCGGCAAGTGGCAAATTGAAATGGTATTATCAAACGGTTCATCATGATCTTTGGGACCGCGACCTTCCGTGCCCACCGAATCTTTGCACCATTCAACATAACGGCAAGGCAGTAGACGTAGTTGTACAGTCCTCTAAAGATGGGGTTATTTATATACTGGATCGCGACAAAGGCACGTCGATATTTCCCGTGGAAGAAAGACCTGTACCAACCGATGGCCTTCCCGGTGAACATCCATGGCCCACACAGAAATATCCTGTTAAACCATTACCACTTTCACACCAGGTTTTTACCGAGGCTGATATCACCGATCTCTCACCAGAATCGCATGCCTTTGTTCTAGCCCAATATAACAAGTATAAAACCGATAATAAATTTACTCCACCAAATACAACCGGCATATTACTTTTTGGCTACAGCGGCGGTGCCGAATGGGGCGGCAATGCTGTAAGTCCGGATGGCGTGCTGTATCAAAATTCAAACGACGATCCGTGGATAACACAACTTACGGATACGGCCACACGAAATAGGGAATTTACTTCCCTATCTACGGGCAACATTCTTTACTTAATGAATTGCGCCGCTTGCCATGGACAAGATAGAAAGGGCGTTGGAACGGAATTCCCTAACCTTGCTAACATCGGAAAGAAACGCACCATAAACGAAATACAAAAGATTCTCAAAACGGGCGGCGGCAGGATGCCATCCTTCCAGAGACTTTCAGATGAAGAGCGTACAGCCATTACACATTATTTATTGAATATGCCCTCCAATATAAAGTCACCGGCCTTTAGTGAACATGGTGCAACAGCTTCAACTTCTCAGGTAAACGATAAAGAGTTTGGATTTAAGCCGGCTTATGTAAATAAAGTATGGAAGAAATTAACAGATCAAAATGGATATCCTGGCATTAAACCACCGTGGGGTACATTAAATGCCATTGATCTTAACACAGGAGATTATTTATGGAGAGTTCCGCTGGGCGAGTATCCTGAATTGACTAAAAAAGGAATTCCTGTTACCGGTACTGAAAATTATGGCGGCCCATTGGTAACAGCAGGGGGATTGGTTTTTATTGCAGCGACCGGGGATGAGAAGTTTAGGGCATTTGATAGAAAAACAGGAAAGGTGGTTTGGGAATACCAGCTGCCCGCAGGAGGCTTTGCCACACCCATAACTTACGAAGTTGACGGTAAGCAATATATTGTGATAGCGGCTGGTGGCGCAAGAGGTGGTAAAGCAGGAGGAAATTATGTCGCTTTCACGTTAAAATGAAAGCTATTTTTTTGAGAAAGGGAGGCCTTCGAAGTAAATGTGTGAAAATTTTATGCGTTTATTCTACATCGTTAGCCAGTTAATAAATAATAAAAATTAAATCTTTCACCATAAAAAACAAAACAATGATTGTTGACACTTTATTGAATGCTGAAAAATACTTTTGCATTCATCCTTTATTTTCCAAAGCATTTGACTATATCAAAACACAAACTCTTGAAACAATTGAAGTGGGGCGATATGAAATTGATGGTGACCGTTTGAAAGCAATTGTATCAGATAAACCCGGCATGGCTCCTGAAGAATCTGCCGCAAAATTCGAATGCCATGATAAGCATATTGATATCCAACTTTGTATAAATGGAAAAGAACAAATAGGCTGGAAGCCGAGGCAAAACTGCATTCAACCGAAAGGAGACTATAACCCGGAGAAAGATGTATCATTTTATAGTGATGCTCCCGACATGTATTTTGATTTAACCAATAATCAATTTGCCATCTTTTTTCCTGAAGATGTACATGCGCCAATGATTGGGAGCAACCACATTAAAAAGATGGTGATAAAAGTGAAAATATAATTTTTTATATTAAAATGAATTATCACGCTATAACGTGATATTAATTTTTAGGAAGATTAAAACAAATTCATTGATCTTATATACTGGTATCCCATTCCTGTAAGGATAGCAATACCAAAGCTCAGCAGTGTTCCTATCAAAATATATTCGGTGAGTTTTCGGTCTTTCGCTTCTTGCAAATTTCCGAAACGGAAAACCGATTTTGCTGTAAGCAGAAAACCAACCGCCTGCCATTCATTGGTTATCATAAATGCAAAAACCAATAATCTTTCAAAGATTCCAATGTACTGACCTGCACTTTGCAAGGACAGTACATCATCGCCGGCTACTGTATCGGGTGTCCATTTTGAAATAAATATTTTTACAGAAAATGATACAGGTCTGGTGAGAAATATAATTAGGGTAATTAGCAACAACACGTTTTCGTTTTTCAGAAAAGAAAATGAAAAATATTTTCCTTCATAACATAACCATATTACATAAATGGAAATAAAATGTAGCAATTGATCGATAAAAAAGAGCAACCGTTTGGTATTGTTTTTTTGAACCAATAATTTAAAAGAATCAATTACAAAATGAACAAATGAAAGTAGCAGCGCCCAGACCCAAAAGCTGATATCCCACATCAGCAACAAAAACAGTAACCCATGTAATAATGAATGTACGTATAATTGCCATGCGCCTAGCTTTTTTGATTCTTTGGCTCTAACCCATCTTTCAGGTTGTAAAAGAAAATCTCCGGTAAAATGTGCTAAGAATAATTTGAGCAAGACAATCATTTCAATGTTTTTAGTTTTGATTTATACATTTCATTTACTTCCATTATTTCATCGTAGTAAGCCCTTTTGAGCCGGTTACTGACGGCGCTCTGTTTTATGCCCACCAGCTGCCCCACTTTATCCTGCACCGTCTCAGGATTTTCCATTGTGGTTTTAACGACTTCTGCAGCATTAACTGTCCAGTTATCCATAACGATCAAACTTAGTTTCAGCAGCAAATTCATTTCTATATCAAAATCAGGCCAGTCACTTTTTATCGCAAGTGTTTGCTTTTCACTTTTCAACCTTTCGATTGTTTCACCGGAATGAACGAACGCAGTTCCATTCGACTCGGTTACCTTAGCTGCCGTATACGTTTTACTGCCAATTCCGATGGCCATCCGTACATCAATATCCGGAGTTGTTTTCATAGTCGCTTTAATTTTTATCGCGGTCTTTAGTGCATCGGCAGGGTTCGCAATAATAGCCTGAAAACTATCGCCGCGATATACTTCCCAGATTTTCGGGCTTTGACCAATTTCGTTCAGTTCTTTCTTTAAAATATTTAGCCATACCGTTGGATTCATTTTTTGGGAACCAATAATATCGCCAGTTATTACAGCAATCATTTTAAAAAAGGATAATGTTACAAATTGTTACGGCAAAAGATGCTATTACAAGTAAATGTAATAATCAAATTTATTACATTTTTGCGTAATAATAACACTTATTACACTTTTACGAAATAATTGATATTATTACACTTTTACGAAATAATGGGACTACTAAGTAAACAATGGCCTTACCAACAGAAATAGTTTTTTGCGTTGTAGTAGCAAATGTCTTTAATGATTTTTCCGGTCCACTCCAAATCATTTGGTAATTCGCCGTTTTCAATCTCTTCGCCAAATAAGTTACAAACAAGTCTCCTGAAGTATTCATGACGGGGATATGAAAGAAAACTTCTTGAATCGGTAATCATTCCCACAAACCTGCTAATTAAACTCATATTGGACAAGGCATTCATCTGTTTTGTCATTCCATCTTTTTGGTCGAGAAACCACCATGCCGAACCGAATTGAATTTTGCCGGGAATACTTCCATCATTAAAATTACCCGTCATGGTTGCCATCAATTCATTATCTGCAGGGTTTAAATTATATAAGATGGTTTTGGCTAATTGATTAGTTGAATCCAGCCGCCCTAAAAATTTGGTAAGTGTTTTCGCCTGCGGAAAATCACCTGTCGAATCCCAGCCTGTATCAGGACCGCATGATTCAAGCAATCTGATATTGTTATTTCGCAACGCTCCTAAATGATACTGCTGCACCCAGTTTTTTTCATGATCCCACGTGGCAAGAATATAAAGCATTGCCGATTTAAACTTTGCCCGTTCTTCCAGCGCAAGATCTCTTCCATTACGAATTTTGTTGAATACTGTTATTATTTCTTCATCCGTATAATCTTCGGCATATATATGTTCCAGGCCATGATCGGAAACGGAACAACCCATCATTGCAAAAAAATCATGACGCTGTTTCAAGGCATCTAAATACGACTGATACGACGTAATACTTATGCCGCTTGATGTCTCCAATTTTTTTAAATATAAATTGAACTCGTTCGCGTCGTCCACATTCATTGCCTTATCTGGCCGAAAAGCGGGGAGCACTTTTATCTCAAATTCCTGCCCGTTCGGCAGGCGGGCATCATCTTTTATTTTTTGATGAAATTCTAAACTATCCGTTGGGTCATCAGTGGTGCAAACAACCTGCACATTCATTTTGCGAAGCAAATTTTTTACTGAATATTCCTTAGTCTGCAGTTTTTGTGTGCAATCATCATAAATATTTTTTGCAGTAGCCGGGCTTAATAAGTCATGCACATCAAAATATCGTTGCAGTTCCAGGTGCGTCCAATGATATAGCGGATTTCGCAAAGTATAAGGAACCGTTTCTGCCCATTTTTCGAATTTATCAAAATCTGATTTATTGCCGGTTATATAGCTCTCATCAATACCGTTAGTACGCATTCCCCGCCATTTATAATGGTCTCCATATAACCATATTTGGGTGAGATTTTCAAAATTAATATCATCTGCAATTTGCTGTATTGGCAAATGACAATGATAATCTATAATGGGCATGTCTTTCGCAAAATCATGAAATAGCGATTTTGCAGTTTCAGATTGCAATAAGAAGTTCTCATCTAAAAAACTTTTCATAATTAAATCGTAATGGAAAATTATTCCGGTATTTATTTGTTTTACAATGATCGTAAAAATAATTTAAAGACTCACTCCTCTTTTCCATGGAATGAAATCATTTTGTATATGCCTCACAGCACTTACTTCAATTTCCCCGCTGGCAACTTTAATGACATATTCCAATATTCGCTCACCAGCCTGTTCAATTGTTTCCTGTCCTTCTATAATGGTGCCTGTATTCATATCGATTATATCATGCATCTTATTAAATAATATCGTATTGCTGGCAATCTTTATCACAGGCGTAACAGGATTACCTGTAGGTGTTCCGAGCCCTGTTGTAAACAAGACAATATTAGCGCCCGATGCCACTTCGGCTGTTGTGCTTTCGACATCATTTCCAGGCGTGCAAAGTAAATTTAAGCCCGGTTTTGTAACCACTTCAGGATAATCCAATACATCTACAACGGGCGATGTGCCACCCTTCTTTGCAGCACCTGCCGATTTAATTGCGTCGGTTATTAAACCGTCTTTAATATTACCGGGCGAAGGATTCATATCAAACCCTGAGCCGGAGGCTTTGGCCTTTTCATTATAACTAAACATTAATTCTCCAAAGCGTTTAGCCGTATCCGTTGTAACACAACGGTCGCTCAAATTTTGCTCAACGCCACAAAGTTCCGGAAATTCTGAAAGTATAACGGAGCCCCCGAGTGCCACTAACATATCAGAAGTATAGCCTATAGCGGGATTTGCAGAAATGCCACTGAAGCCATCTGAGCCTCCGCACTCCAGGCCAATACAAATCTTGCTTAGCGGAGCCGGTTTTCTTTCAACAGAGTTGGCATATACCAGGCCGGCAAACGTTTGTTTAATTGCTTGTGATATTAAATCAGCTTCCTTGCCAATCTTCTGTTGCTCTAAAACATACAGTGGTTTGGAGAAGTTATTATCTCTTTTTTTAATTTCTTCCTGCAAAATTTCAACCTGTGCATTTTGACATCCCAGGCTTAGTATAGTCGCCCCGGCAACATTTGAGTGAGTAACATATCCCGCCAATAACCCACACAATGCCTGCGCATCCTGCCGGGTACCGCCACAACCACCCTCATGCGTCAAGAATTTTATACCGTCAACATTTTGAAAGATCCTTTGCTTTTTGATTTCATCTGTTTCAACCGAAATATCAGCGTTCAAAATTTCATCAATGTTTTTACCGGACTTATAAAAATCAATAAGTCTGCCTACTTCTACTTTTTTATTTTGATTTCTTCCATAACCCAATTCGTTTACCAATGCTTCCCGCAAAACTTCCAGGTTCCGGTTCTCGCAAAATACCATCGGGATAACCAACCAGTAGTTGGCCGTGCCTACTTTACCATCCTGCCTGTGATATCCCATAAAGGTTTTGTCTTTGAATTTGGATACGTCCGGCTTCGGCCAGCCTAACTTCCTTTCGCCAACGTGAAAACTTTTCGCAGCATGCTTTACGTCAGATGTGGTTATTGCAGAACCCCGGGGAATAAAATGTTCTGCCTTACCAACTAACACGCCATACATAAATAATTCATCCCCTGGCATTAAATCTTTGGTTACGAACTTATGCTTGGCAGGAACTCTTCCCATTATCGTATAGTCATCACCGTTATAACTCACCACATCGCCCTCCTCAAGGTCTGTTAAAGCAACCAACACATTATCTCCCGCATGCACCTTTGTCACTTTATGATTCATTACACATAGATTTTCTTTGAATGAATATCCTCAACAGCGGCCCTCATTCCATTATTGAAAATACTATTTAACTTATCAGTTACTGATTGTTCTAATCCTGGTATGGTTGTTAAATCCTGCCCCCAAAATCCCGCGTTGCCCAACACTTCTTTCACAACTCTGTTAACTGACGAAGTTTGCCATATTTTATAAAATATGTCTGCGGTTTCATCTTCAATTAAATAAGATTGGCCTTGGAATTCGCCGAAGAATTCCTTTCCACTTTGTTTTACCGGTTTCATAAAGGCTATGTAAGCAGCAAAGCCCATTGCAAATAATTCGGGTATAGCGTGTTTTTTATTGTAATAATTTAAAAATACCGGGATGCATCGCATTTTAATTTTTTGGGTATAATTA
Organism: uncultured Chitinophagaceae bacterium; assembly: GCA_963792025.1. Lineage (GTDB taxonomy): Bacteria > Bacteroidota > Bacteroidia > Chitinophagales > Chitinophagaceae > Ginsengibacter. The sequence goes on from CAWBUS010000006.1 coordinate 131,361, forward strand.
AGCGTGATGTTTTTCCAAAAATGGTTGATGTGCGGATTACGAAACCTGTCCTGCACTGTAGCAATAAAATTACGCAACGTTTCCGCGTCTATCTTGTAAGGTATAGATGGACCGATTTCCTGTTGCATCAAATCTGAAATATACTTACCCATCATTGGATCATCCATTGCATGCTCTACCGTGTCAATTCCTGCAAGAAAAGCAATACCGCAACTTAGGGTATGCGTACCATTTAGTAAACGTAATTTCAACTCACGATATAAATCAATGTTCGGTTCAATTACCATTCCTGCATCTGCAGCAGCAAACGAAACAATCCTCTTAGTCTGTTCGTTACCTTCAATCGCCCATAACCTATACACTTCACATACCGTAAGCAAGTCATCTTTATAACCCAATTCTTGTTCAATTTCCTTCCTGATTTCTTCACCCGGCATTCCTGTAACAATGCGATCTACCAGCGAATTACAGAAATGATTGCAGCTTTCGAGCCATTCTATAAAATCATCGTTTAATCCGTTGAGATGAGCAAGTTCCAAAACAATAGATTCCAGCTTCTTTCCATTATCAGGAATTAATTCTGTCGGTATAATAACGAACCCGCTTTTTTCACTTCCTTCAAAAGCAACAAATCTTTCGTATAAAAAAGCAAGCAATTTACCCGGATAAGAAACAGGTGGATGGCGGCGAATGTCATCATTCACCAGCTTAATACCCACCTCCGTAGTATTAGAAATGATAACCTGTAAATTTTGATTATGGGCACATTCTAAAATCTGCTCCCACTCATTTCCTGCGTTTAAAACGCGGCTTATTGATGAATTAATAATATTTTCTTCGACCTTGTGTCCATCCTGTATGCCGCGAACGCAAAGGGTGTATAGGCCATCCTGTTTTTCAAAAGCGGTTGTATCGCCACGTGTTGTAGTTTTTACAATAACGATCCTTCCATTAAAAATACCCATCCTGTTGGCTTTGTCAATAAAATAATCAGGCAGGCCACGAAGCAAAATTCCGGTGCCAAATTGCAAAACTCTTTCGGGCAATTCAAGTATAGTTTCGTCAGGAACTATTATTTTATCAGACGATATATTTTTTAACGTGTATGCAGATAATTTCATGTTCGGTTAATTTATTCCGCTGGGATGTAAACTGTATTTTCTATATTATTTCATTTGCTGAATCGTCCATTTTACCAAATCTTCAGACGCTTTATAATTCTCAAAATCCATTGGAATTTTTCTTCCATCTTCATATTCATTATAAAACCATGGATCGCCAACTGCAAAAACAGTTCCCTTACCTACTTTGGCTACCGCCACCACATTGCTCCCATCTTGTGTTAGCACAGTAATTGCCGGCGATTCAACTGACAATGATGAATATTCTTTGATATACACCTTTTGCTCATTTTTGAAAATGACATTACCGGAGGGAATTGGAACAGCGGCCATTTCATAATTAGTACCCGTTTCTTTGTTCTTACTATCATAGTTAAATTGAATTCCAAATTTAGCTGCCAGTTTGTTATAATGCGTAAACTCAACATTGCCCGAATCATTACTGAAGAGTAAAAGAACACCGCCATTTTTTACCCAATTATAAATTGCTGCCACATCCTTATTAGCAATATAATTGGGATGGTCGCTTTCCTTATCAGTATCAGGATCTACAATTATATAAACGGCTGCATTCCTTAAATTATCGGCAGCAGGCGCCGTTTCAAGTGTTTTAGTTTGCATGCCAAATTTATGAAACACATTGCCAAACATTGAATAACCGCCATTGTCTTTTTCACCCCATATATAATGCCAAGGAATTAGGGTGCCTGTTACATCTTTTTTCGTTTCATGATTGAAATAGTTATCGAGTAACACCGTTTTTCCTTTACCCAACTTTAGCGTTGGCAACATTTCGATTTCGTTAGACGCAAGTAAAAAAGCACCAAGGCCTTTCGGATCGTTCACGACAATTTTTTCGCTGATGTAATAATTAAAGCTTCCATCACGATAGGGTTTACCACCTAATCCTGAGCCACCAACGGTCCCGTACAAGTTCAATTGACCGTCAGCATCTTTTTTAATAAACGTCTTTATGATACCATCGTATCCTTTTGTAGCAATTGAAAGAAAGGAAGGCGGCAAATAACCCAGCCTTACACCTTTCGTCAACGCATACACGAACATGCACGCTGCGGACGTTTCAAAGTAGTTGCCGGGCTTAGCAGGTTTATCGAGCACATCCCACCATAAACCGGTTTTTTTATCCTGGACTTTTGTAATTGCCTCAGCAAAACGATTCAGAATACCGACCAGTTCTTTTCGATTCGGGTTACCAGTTGGAAATTTATCCAACACATCCACTAACGCCATTCCATACCAGCCCATACCCCTCGCCCAAAAATTGGGAGAGCGCCCGGTTAAACTATTTGCCCATTTTTGCTGCTTCGATTCATCATACCCGTGATATAACAATCCCGTCTTACTATCACGGGCATTCTTTTCCATTAATATAAACTGCCTGGCAATGTCATTGTAAGCAGTATCCTCATGAAAGGTATTAGCGTACCCTGTATAAAACGGCTCGGCCATGTAAAGGCCATCAAGCCACATTTGGTTAGGATATATTTTTTTGTGCCAGAAGCCTCCTTCGTTTATACGTGGCTGTGAGGCAAGCTGTTTTCGTAAAGTTTGTACCGCTTCGAGATATTTCTTTTGCCCGGTTACGTTATAGAGAAGCAACAAATCCCTGCCAGGAGCGATATTGTCCAGCTGAAATTCATCAAATGCATACGTTCGTATTTTACCGGATTCGTCCACAAAAAAATCCATACTCTTCTGAATATATTTAAAATATTTACCATCCCCGGTTGCTTTCCACAAACCCTGCATGCCTTGCAAAACTACATCCTGGCCATACGTCCATTTTGCCGGTTTACCGGGCGGTGAAAGCGAATCACCCAAAGTGTTGATAATAGTATTTCCGATACTTTTGGCGTAAGATATTTTTGCCTGTGCGTTGGCAAAAAAGGGAATTGTTATTACCAGGAAAAGCCTGATTGATTTTCTCATTTTATCATGCAATTTTTAATTTTATTATTTAAAAAAAATTATACTGGATTTTAATGCGGGATATTTTATCAGTTATATAATTTTCCTTTATAACAAGTGTAACCCCAATATTGCTAATTGCAAACCCATTTGAAATATTTATTTACGCAAACGTTACCGAAAACGATGCCGGAGCGCATTTCACGGCGATACACCGATTCATTTTATTAAAAAAACAAAACGGCAAGAAGCGTTTCCAAACGCCGAAAAGCTATTACAGTTCAATTACTCTTTTTGTTTGACTGCTTTTATAAGCCGCCTCAATAATTGTGATAACTTTCAGGCCATCTTCCGCTGAAACGGGGAATGGCTTATTATTTCGGATAGCCTCAAAAATTCCATCATAATATTCATTATAATTTCCTCTTTCTGATTGAACGTATTCTCGCACCTCCTTGCCATCTTTTTCTATATGTAACAGGCCCCTTTCTGATTCAGGCTCTGTGCCCCAATCTGGCGTGCCAGGAATTTTTCCTGCCTGTAGCATTTCTTCCTGAATATTTGTTTTGGGTTTGATAAAAGATCCTTTTAAACCATGGAAGACATAACCAGGTAACGCCTCACGTACAACGTAACTTGACTTAATGCGAACCCTTTTTGTTTCGTAATATAACAATAACTCAAAATAGTCATCCACTTTAGAAATAGGTCGCATCACTTTAATATCTGCGAAAATCATTTGTGGCATTCCAAATAACTGTAATGCCTGGTCAATTAAATGCGAACCTAAATCGTACAATGAGCCGGCCCCGGGACCTGGAACTTCCTTATGCAATTTGGGACTGAGTTCCTCTTTATAACGATCGAAATGCATTTCAACTTCAACGAGTTCTCCTAAAATATTTTGGTTCAAAACTTTTTTTATCGTTTTATAATCGCTGTCGTAGCGGCGGTTTTGATAAACCGATAACTTTTTGTCTTGCTGTTTTGCCAACTCAATTAATTCCCTTCCTTCCTCAACCGTAACGGTAAAAGGTTTTTCAACAACTACATGTTTGCCGACTTCGAGCGCTTTCTTTGTATACTCATAATGTGTATAGTTTGGCGTGTTTACAACTACCAGTTCCATATCATCATCTGCCAGCATCTCTTCGAGTGTCCTATATGTCTTTACATCCGGATATTTTTGCTCTGCTATATTTTTTGATCGTTCCCAAACGGCATAAAAATTAAAGCCCGGATTTATTTGTAAGAAAGGTGCGTGAAAAACCCATCCACTCATTCCGAATGAACATAACGCTGTGTTTATTGGTTTCATAAAAAAATTGCTTTGAGAACTCATCCCAATCCTTCTCCGAAGGAGGGACAAGGCTGATTAACATTCTTATTAATTCTTATTAATTCTTATACTAATTCCTATTCATAAAATAACTATCGTCATCTATATCACTACTTGTCAATCCTGAACCAATCGAAATCCGCGTAACCGGAATCGTTAATTTGCTCTTTCCTCGTGCAAAAAATTCCAACTTTCGCACCAATCCATCTGCCAGGCTCAGCAATGAATTTATCACCCGCATTTTTGAAAGTACTTCCATCAAAACTATAACTGAAGTTACAAATGCCACCTCTTGTAACACTAACCCTTAAATAAATTAAGCCAGTATTAAGTTTTGAAATTACCTCATCTTTTTCTCTTTTTCCTTTATCAGCATCTTCACAATTACTATAAATTAAATATAATCCATCAGCTCTGCTTTCCAAATTTAAATCAGCATAACTGAGACCCATAATCGCTAATCCGGCTCTTTCATTCTTCAATTTTTCATTGGGATGGAAAGTCATTTTTACGGTTGCTGTAAATTCATCCGCTGGAATTTTTTGCAAAAGAATATTTGGTACTTCCCACAAATTACGAGCACTATCCGGTTCTTTAGCAGAAAACAAACGCAACAAACCTTTTGCGGGATCGGTGTAATACCAAAACGGTTGCGGGTTTGCCATCCATTGCCATTGTAAACCCAAATTATTTGAATTGAATTCATCACTTTCAACAGGTGTTCCTATCGGATATTCTTTCCCGACATTTGGTTTGCTATGCACAAGTACTGGTTCTCCTATTCCACCATGATTTATATCTGCTCCAATCACCGGCCAGTTATCACTCCACTTCATTGGCTCAAGATGAACAACTCGTCCGTAGACACCTTTATCCTGGAAATGCAAAAACCAATCTTCACCGGTTTGAGTATTAACCCATGCTCCCTGGTGTGGTCCGTTTACATTCGTATTCCCCTGGTCCATTATCACTCTTCGTTCATAGGGACCGTAAATATATTTTGAACGCAACACTAACTGCCAACCAGTGGAAACGCCGCCCGCCGGGGCAAAGATGTAGTAATATCCGTTCCGTTTGTAAAACTTTGGCCCTTCTATGGTTGGATCTTGTTCATGACCATCATATACCAACTTGCCTTCGTCGATAACTCTGGTTCCTTCTTTATTAAGTCTATTAACTACAATTATACTTTTAATACCGGCACGGCTACCCGCAAATGCATGAACAAGGTATCCCTGGCCGTCATCATCCCATAACGGACAGGGATCAATTAATCCTTTACCACCTTCCACAAGAATTGGTTCGGTCCATGGGCCTTCTGCTTTTTTTGATTTAATAAGATAAATTCCATAATCAGGATCCGGATAATAAATATAAAATTCTTTGTTATGATAACGGATGGATGGTGCCCAAACACCATCGCCATGACGAGGTATAGCAAAATGTTCATAAGGAGGTTGTCGCAATAGTGCGTGACCTATGATGCTCCAATTCACCAAATCTTTGGAATGTAAAATGGGTAAGCCGGGGATATCCTCAAAGCTAGATGACACAAGATAAAAATCGTCGCCAACTCTTATTGCATCGGGATCGGAATAGTCAGCATTCAATACAGGATTCTTATATGTTCCGTTACCATTGTCGGCAATCCAAACTTTGGAAATATATTTTTGTTTAGCATCATCATTTTGTGCAGTCAATGAAATGCAAAGAATATTCAGCAAAAAAAGAAAAATCGTCGTTTTAAAAACCATTGAAATAATTTTTGAGCTAATTAATCATTTATAAAATGAAATTTAACTTTTCCAACCAATTGAATAAGATCAGGTAAGTCATAATATTTTAACACGTTATCTATCACATAAGAATACCAGTTCTTCTCAATTGGATGTTCTAAGATTGTTTTATAAGTTGAAATTCCCTTATATAAATTTAATTGGCTGATTTGATTGCAAAAAAATGCCGCATGCATCGCAGCAATGGTTGAGATACCGGTAGCATTAATTTCAACTGCAACATCCTTATATTGAGAAACAGAATTTATAAAATCCATTAACGTGAGTACGTCGGCAGTTCTTATGCCAACCATCGGCAGAGCCATATGCAGAGCCAGCATTGCATTACGATACTCTTTATTGTAATATTTCTTATCATTGAATTCCGGGTTATCGGTTGTTTCACCCGTGCCACTTACATCACATAAGAACACAGCATAATTTTTATCAAGGTAAGATTGGATGAGAGATGCGCTGTCGGCTATTTCATCCTTTCCATTCTCATTAAGCCACACGATTATTTTTTCAGGCTTTTTATTTGGCGAAACAAATTGTAAAACAGGCAAAGGAATCTGATCTTTCTTACGAATGACCAGTTTTTGAAAAATAAGATTGCCGTTCTTTACTTCACCCCTGCTTTCAACATTTATTTTTTTATTATTCAAATCGAGCGCAAGCATTTGAGCTATCTTTATTTTAATAACATCTGGATTCTGTTTTAAAAAACTTTCGCGGCCAGGTTTCAATTTATTAAAAAGAGTAAGGTTTCTCTGAGGTATATCAACTTCATTTGAAAATGTTGAATTTACCTGTCCTGTCTTTGTGCATAATAGATCTTTTTCAGGAAGTGTCTCTATATCTCCTTCTGTAATTTTGGTGGAATCATTATACAACCATCTTCTAAACCAGGTAACAGCCGCTTCTCTTTTGGGTTTAGAAATACCATGTCCGTCATCGTAAGTAAACAATTGTATTTTTCCCGGTTGATGTAATGTCATATATATTTTTCTAAGGTCATCATAGGCCGCTAACGTTCCCGTGTAATCGATAAAATCATATCTTCCTGCCAGGATAAGAATGGGTTTCGGCGCCGAAGCAATTAAGTAATCACAGAGTTCCAAATGCTCTTTTCCTTCTCCCGGAATTTGAGCGCAACCGTCAGCAGGGCCCGATATTTCCAACGTCCGTTCCCTGTTGGCAAGGTAACTGCAAGGAGCAAAAACTTTTACCCGTTTTTCATACCCGGCAAAATAAATTGTTTGCATGCCTCCGCCTGAATTACCGAGGCAACCAATTCTTGAAGTGTCTACTTCCGGCCTTGTCACGAGATAATCTAAGCCGCGAACATTATCCCATAATTCATCAGCCGGTGTGGAAGTCCCCAGGAGATTTGATTCTTCATTCAATAAAGTATGCGCCGTCGTACCGCCCCTCGTTAATGGCTTACCGCTATTGTCGGTCAGTTGAAATCTTTCGCTTTGTGATATGGGATCGATCACAAAAACAACAAAACCATGTTTGGCAAAAAGAATGGCAGTTTTTTGGTAGGAGACCGTCGCCTTTGATTCATTTTCATGTCCACAAAATAATAATGCCGCAGGAAATTTTCCTTCGCCATCGGGAATATACAGGTTACTTGTTACATGATGCTTTGGAAAACTTTCATAAATAATCTTTTCAATCCTGTAACCATCACGATAAAGCGTACCTGTAATTATCGGATTCAACGAAGTTTTTGCAGGAAATTCGCCTAATATTTTTTTGAACTTTTTTTGAACGGTTTGGATATATTCTTCCGTTAGCTTTTTTGATGTAATTGCCTTCGTAAATGCCTTCCTTCTTTCATTATATTGGCCGTGCATTTTTTGCACGAGAAAGGTATTTACCGTTACATCGGTTTTCCAGTCCAGGCAATTGTATTTTTTTTGAGCGGAAAGATTTGTAATTGAAAAAACAAGCAAGAAGAAAAGGAGAAGATTTTTCCCTGGCTTTATAGCCTCACCCCAACCCCTCTCCGAAGGAGAGGGAACTGAACTGAAGATAATATTTTCATTAAAATATTTAAATATTTTTCTAACTAATAACAATATTCTATGTTGATTTAACGACTAATCCTAAAGGCAAAACGGTTTTTCCATACATTTCATTCAGTAGTGCACCAACGCCGGCGTATATAGCAGACGCTCCACAGAGAATGCCTTCATATCCAGTAAAAGTTTTTAGAGATGCATTGCCGGTAGCATCACCGGCTGCCAGTAAAAAGAATAAAATAGTTAATGTAGCAAATACAAATTGCAATGCTTTGCTTATCCTCAATGTTCCAAAGAAAAGGCAGCCGGTAAAAATTCCCCAAATGATGAGATAGGCTATCATAGCATCTTCAGATGCTGCCGGTATCCAACCAAGCTTCGGCATAACGATAAGGCCTACCAGCGTAAGCCAGAAAAAACCGTAAGAAGTAAATGCTGTTAATCCAAAGGTGTTATTTTTTTTACCTTCCATGATGCCGGCAATTACCTGGGCAAGGCCGCCATAAAAAATGCCCATAGCCAGTATCATGGAATTCATTTCAAAAATTCCTGCATTGTGCAGGTTGAGCAAAACAGTTGTCGTTCCAAAAGCCAATAATCCTAATGGAGCAGGATTCGCAGTGGTATCCTTAATAGCAATCGTTGATGGTTCCATAAAATGAATGTTTGTTTGGTTAAAGATTTTTACATTTTAAAGTTACAGTCTTTCGGCTCCCATCCATTCAAAATATTTTTGATTGTAATATTTTTTTCTTCCGAATCGGTCAATTGTTTTGACCAGGAGACTCTCGTCGTAACGGATGCACCCGGGCCATAGTTTTCATATTCGGAATATCTTGCTGTTTTATAATTTTCTGTCTGGTTCCAATTACTCCAGCCTTCAGGCTTTATGTGTTGTCCGATATAACAATGCATATAGATCACGCTGGCATAAGGCTTCCATGGACGCCCCAATGAAACGCTATGCAGGCCGGTATCACCGGTAAGTACGCAATCATTAAAAACATATCCATATTGATGATCTTTTGGTGTAGATGCAGCAGTAACGTGTGAATTTTTCTTGCTGTGAATATGACAATGTTCAAACCAGACAGTGGCTGAGCCAAAAATAAAATCAGTGGTTCCTTCTATATAACAATCTTTATAATACTGCCTGCTGTTTTTGTCGTTAGTGAACAACACATCCTGGAAACCCACTAAGCGACAATTATAAAATTGCGCCTTATCGCCATCTGATTCAAGTGCTACAGCCTGCCCGGTGGCAAAGCCTGCATCATTTTGAACGGTAATATTTTTTGCAGTAAAATCGTTTGCCCGAATTAAAAAACTTGAGGAAGTTCGTGTATTAATAGTATCTCCGTTTCGTGTAACCTTTCCCGTGTGATCGTCATAGGTAAGTATAGTCCTGAACTTATCTTCACCAACTATGGTTACAAAATCTTTTGATGAATCCAGCTGCAGTTTCTCCTTATAAATTCCATCTTTAATAAATATGGTTATCGGCATTTTGTTATGTAATGGCACGGCATTTAATGCCTGTTGCACAGTTTCATATTTACCACTTCCATCCTTCGCAACAACAACTTCTTTTTGTGCGGAAGCATTGCCAAAAGTTAGTATCATAGTCGCAGCAATTATTACTCCTTTCATCTTTGTTACTTTTTCGAAAGCGATCTATAGAAAAATTTCGAATAAAAAATAGCTATAACGATATAGCTTATACGCCATTTTATTAATTAACCAATTGAAATAAGATCAATTTTATTTTGTGTTCATTTAAATTCAATCTTAAATGCAGTTACCGGCACTTCTGCCACCGGCAATTTGAATGTTTTTTTTATAATCAAAGCGCCACTTTCCTGCTTCCAGTGCAACTTTTCATTACTTCCAAGCAACGTTATTGAAGCTATCTTTTTTTCTGAAAGTTTTGAATTTTTTCCCAGTGAAGTAATTTTTATATCAGCTAAAGGTTCGCCCAGGCAGAAAGCATACAGCGTATTTCCATTAGTAGTGAAGCGAATATCCTGTGCGGTATATTTCAATTTATCTTCATTAAAATTGCCACTTTTTACAACAAGACCTGAAGCAGGTTTTTCGCCGTAAACTTTCCACGGACGTGACCCATAAATACCTTCACCATTTACAGATGTCCACATTCCTATTTCTTTTACGATTTCCAGCACATCAGGTTCGAGATCTCCCTCAGGAGTTTGAACAATATTTATTAACAAGTTTCCATTCTTACTTACAATATCTACCAACATCTGGATCACCTCTGTAGCACTTTTATATTTCTGCCCGGTTCTGTAAAACCAATCGCCAATTGATGTATCTGTTTGCCATGGAAAAGGGCTGATAGAATCCTGCACACCCCGCTCCAGGTCCTGTACCCACATACCATCGGAGGGCTGCTTGCAATTATAAACGGCCTCAAGCTTTCCGCCGTTCTTCGCTAAGTCCTGGTTATAAAAGTGAGCAAGCATGTTTTCACCATATTCGCCAAAAGGTAACTGGCTGTCTGAATAAAGAAGATCGGGATGATAATTGTCAATAAGCTCTTTGATGCTGAAAAGCCATTCCCTTTGCCATTCCGTATTGGTGCTTAGCCATCCATTATCGGTCGGCGCTGCCTTTGCATGATAAAGATCCTGGTACATCGGGTTGGCGCCATCATACGGGATGCCTTTCATAGGCCCGGCTGTATCGCTGCGATGACTGGACTGGAACCATGTAAAACTTGCTCCCAAATGTTCGGATACGCCAAACCGTAAGCCTTCCTTTTTTGCAGCAGCCTGCCAAATGCCTACCACATCTTTCTTCGGCCCGTAATTCACGGCGTTCCATTTATGAATTTTTGAGTTCCAAAGAAAAAAATCATCATGGTGTGTTCCCATACTTACAAAATATTTTGCGCCGGCCTTTTTATAAAGCGCCATCAGTTTTTCAGGATCCCATCTTTCGGCTTTCCACAAGGGAATAATATCCTTATAACCAAACTTTGATGGATGTCCGTAATGGGCTACATGATATTTATAATCGCCGCTTCCTTCTTCATACATTTTTCTTGCATACCAATCGCCTTGTCGCGGAACAGCCTGCGGACCCCAGTGTGCCCATATCCCGAACTTTGCATCGCGGAACCATTCAGGATATTTATATTGTTTAAGAGATTCTTTATTTGGTTTGAACGTAGTGTCGCTTCCAGCAATTATTTCTTCTTGTGCCAGCGAGAAAAAATGTGCCGCACCGATAAGAACCAGCGTTAGCCCAAATTGCTTTAGTAATTTAATTTTCATATTTAATCGTTAAGGGATTTAAAAGCCAACAAGTTAAAACTTATAAATTCCTTTGTTAAAAATTTCCCTCAAATTTTCATTTTAGTTGCCGGAAGGATTCCATTTGAAACTTCCCGCGAAAATGTTTTCCATGGTATGCTGATCAGCCTCTTCTTTGCTTAACTGGTGTGACCATGAAACCCTGCCCTGTATGGTCCCTCCTTCGCCCGAGCTTTTGTATTCAGCATCGTATGCTGTTTTATAACTGTCAGTTCCCTGCCAGTTACTCCATCCTTCCGGAGAAATAAAATTCCCCATGCTACAATTTAAAAAAACAACTTTTGCATATTTTCTCCACGGCCTGCCAAGGAAAGCTTTCGTAACTTCCGGCGCTGCCGTTAGTACGCAGTTTTTAAAAACAAATCCAAAGGCAGCTGGTTGCGGTGTAGAAGCTGCGGTGATGTAAGAATCTGCTTTTATTTTAATGATGCATTTCTCAAACAATGCCGTGGCTTCTCCAAAAATAAAATCGGTTGTTCCTTCAATATAACAATCATTGAAATACTGTCTTGCATTTTCGCCCGCGACATACAAAGTATCCTGGTTGCCCAATAATTTACAGTTTAAAAATGAACACCGGTCAGCTTCAACCGCTAGTGCCACGGCTTGTCCAACAGGGCCGGCACTATTTTCAATTGTTAAGTTTTCGGCATGAAAGTCATCTCCCTGGACCAAAAATGTTGCCGTGTAAAAAGTGCTGTTGGGACCTTTATTTATTTTTTTAAAATAGTCGTTATAGGTTATAATAGTACTGTCTTTACTTTCGCCAATAAGAGTAATTTTTGTGTTCCATGAGGGAATAAAAACCTTTTCATTATAGACGCCGTTTTTAATAAAAATGGTGATCCTTTGATAAGGAAAAGATTTGCAGGCCTCAATAGCCGATTGGATGGTGGTGAAATTTCCGGTGCCGTCTTTTGCAACAATATAGTCGTATGAATCGGCAATTTTTTGTTTTGGGGAAGTGAAAGAAAATAAGAATAGGCAGCATAGAAAAGCCTCACCCCAACCCCCAGGGCTGTTGCATTCTAAATTAGAATAAATATCTTTAGAGTTAATCATAAAAAGATAGATATGGGTGAAGTTAAAAGTATTATTGAATTTTTTGAAAAAATACCTGATCGGCGCAGAGGGGCAGGCCAGCGTCATGAGCAAACTTTTGTGTTGTTGCTGGTATTAATGAGTACCATGAGCGGCTATTTGGGATATCGTGCCATTGGGGATTTTATCAAAAGAAATAAGGAATCGCTATTAGAACATTTGCAACCTAAAAAAAACAGGTTGCCGAGTTTTGATACGGTAAGGCGTATTGTTCAAGGGATTGATTTTTCTTTAGTGAGTAAGCAGTTTTCCCGTTGGGCATCCCAATATGTAAAGCTGTCCAGGCATGAATGGGTAAGCATAGATGGGAAGGTTATAGGAGGCACAGTCACTAACGCAAATAGTTCTAATCAGCAATTTGTGAGCCTCGTGAGTCTGTATTGTTCTAAGCAAAAACTGGTTATCGGCAATCAAAAAGTGCTGCATAAAAAAGAAAACGAGATTACTATAGTGCAGCAGTTGATTGAGGCATTGGAGTTAGAGGGTGTAACGTTTAGTTTAGACGCACTTCATTGCCAAAAAAAACTACAGCAATCATTATTAACGGCAAAAACGATTATGTGATAGGAGTAAAAAAGAACCAACCGGTACTTTACAATAAAATAGAAACGATTATGGCTGATAAAAATAAAAGAAGTAGCTGGTATGCTGAAATACAAATCAATAAAGGCCGCACAGAGTTTAGGTCTATTACTGTGAGTGATAACCTTGAAGGCATTAGCGATCAATGGATAGGATTAAATCAGCTAATCAGCATTCATAGAATAGTAAATACGAAAGGTAATAAAACAGAAGAGACTGCTTATTTTATAAGTAGTAAACAATCCAATGCTTTTATTTATAACGAAGGGATCAGACTTCATTGGGCAATAGAAAATAGTCTTCATTATGTAAAGGATGTAACCTTAAAAGAAGATGCATCAAAAATAAGAACAGGTAATGCACCTCAAAATATATCAACGCTAAAAAATATATCAATTAATATTTTAAGAAACAATCAATACAATAACATGGCACAAGCAATGAGATTAGTAGCTAATGATATTCCATTAATTAAATCAATGATAAACTAGAATGCAACAGCCCTGCCCCAACCCCTCTCCGAAGGAGAGGGAACTAAACACCCCAGAACCCGGAATATCAGAGATTTCATTTATTGAATATTTTTTTCAAAAAAGTTTATTTAATCCTTTCCAAACTACTTTTGCTATCTCCTTTTGTCCAACAATATTTGGATGTAACCCATCAGCATAATTGGGTTTGGAAACGGCGTGTAAAAGAGATATATACTGAATATGATCCTCCTTCGCCAACTGTTTATATTTTGTTTCTAATTTATACAATGATTGCTTTGTGTTTTCATTGTACTTCTTCTTCACATTAATTTCGTTCATAGTTTTCAGGTTGATATCGGTAGGCGCAAGGATCACAATTTTTGCATAATTATCAGTCTCTTTTATTTTTGATATCATCCACTTCATGTTTGCGACGCAACTATTTACCATCGAATCCGTTCCATCTTTAAGATCGTTTACGCCCAGGAAAATAAGATAATAATCGGCATTAGGATTTTGTTTTAATACGGGCAGCAACTCGTCTTTATCCGAAGTTTTTCTTCCACTTCTTCCGGCGTTTACAAAATCAACATCGTGGTGATCCTGCGATAAAAAATAAACCCAGCTTTTACCATCAACCTGTGCGCCATAAGTAATTGAATCACCAAAGCAAACTACTTTACCATGGATTTTTTTAAAACCCATCGTGATGATTACAATGGAAAAAGAAATAAGTAATAACGAAGCAATTCTCTTAAACATCATTGACTATTTTTATTTGCAAGCTTTTCTAACCATTTTGGGTATTCGAAGTTTAATAATTTTGCAGGCCAGTAACCGTACCACGCATAGCCGGTTCTTCTTTCACGCGATACATCAGAAAGCTGGTAAACTTTTTTACCATCGCGGTTAGCAAAAAGTGGCCTGTTAGTTTCCAATTCATAAAATCGTGTCCATATTGTGGGTGCAGTGGAATCCTGCACAACAATCCTGTCATTATTTGTAGCATGATATTTATACACTACTTCCTTTGCAGGAATTATCTTAACGCGAATACCTTTGATCGCAACTTTTCTAAACCACTCTACCGCTTTGTTCACAGCATTAATTATTTCTTTGCCAGGTTTGTCAACATTCATCAATAGCTCCACAATTTCCGTGCTTTCTGCACTCGCTTTCGATGCTAATTCAAATGTCCTGGCGCCGGTTGGTTGTAACGTAACATTATCATGTTGCTGGCACCAAACAGTTAGCTTTCCATTTTCCCTGATCTGGCATTTTAAAATACAATCAATTCCTTTCTGATACGCCTCTGAAGCTTCCTTTCGCACAGCATCATTGATAAAGGAATAATAAGGTGCGCCCTGGACAATATGCTGCAATACATCCATGACGCCAATCATTGCATCGTCATTAAATGTGATGTATTTTCTATAACCGCTTACATCAGGATAAAACTGCGGCCAGCCGCCACTGTTGTATTGAGCTTGCAAAATAAAATGGATTCCTTTTAATGCGGCGTCCTTGTATTTTTCATCTTTAAGTAATGAATACGCTTTGGCAAGGTATTCAATCTGCGTGTAGGTAGCGCCGTTATCGAATGTAGTATGGTTTGAATCCTTGTGCTCTGCCAACATCTTTTTTTGATCTTCGGTCAGTATAGACAGCATATCATAATTCTTCGGCCAGCCTCCATTTGGCTGTTGGTACAATAAAATATTATCCGCTATTTCCCGAACATTTGCGGGCTGATAACTTTTCTGATCTTTTGATGGAACTATTACCTGTTCGTGATCGGTAATATCCATCCAGTGATGTTTACTATCGGAGAAGCCGGAGACATCTGAAATGTTGAAGTTTTGTTGGGCATGGAGGGAGTTAAAAGTGCTAATCAGCAAAAAGAAGAAAATGAAGAGTTTAAAAAACCATTTAACAGCCTCACCCCAACCCCTCTCCGAAGGAGAGGGAACTGGACGATTTAAAGACAAAATTTGCATCGACATATAATCTCAATTAAAAGACTGGCAAACATCATTAATGTACACAAGATCGTTCCAAAGCAGGAGTTACTGATTTAGAGTAACTTCTTTTCCGTTAACTACTGTATTCGTCACATGAAGATCTTTCGCATCTTTAATAAAATTTTCTTTTGCTACATTTCCAAAAGAGCAATTGTGGATATAAATATCAGTCGCCGGCTTATCTCTCAATCCTTCAATATAAATAGCATACTGGCTGTTTTCACTCGCCACGTTACTTATATAAACGCCATCTAACGTAGGCGGGTAGTGGCAATTAACAGCCTTTTCTTTTTCATAGTACATATTTATTTTTACAACAGCCTCACGCACTTGTCCCACTTTAAGATTTCTGAAATAGAAATTTTTTAATATACCACCGCGACATGCATTTGATTTTATCCTTATGGCCCTTTCAAGATTCTTGCTGCTCATTACACAATTTTGTCCATACACATTTTCTACACCGCCTGAAGTCTCGCTGCCAATCACAATTCCACCATGACCATCTTTCATCTGGCAATCCTGGACGATAATATTTTTGGAAGGAACATTTACTCTTCGCCCATCTTCATCGCGACCACTTTTAATGGCAATGCAATCATCGCCGTCAGTGAAAGAACAATTTTTTATCAATACATCGCTACATGATTCGGGGTCGCAGCCATCATTGTTAGGACCAAGACTATTGGTTATTACACCATCCACGGTGATGTTTTGGCTAAGTGTTGGATGCAGCAACCAAAAGGGTGCGTTAGTAATGGTTACTCCCTGTATCAAAATATTTTTACAACTATAAAATTCAACGAAACATGGGCGCATGTAATGATCCTTGCCAAAGACCCTTTCACTAACGGGAGTCCCTTTGGTAGCCATGGCCATCATTGCCGGTTCATTTTCAGGATCATGCTGAGCATGCATTCCCTCTTTCCAGCCAAATCTTTTCGAGCCAGTCCAGTTCCACCAATGATCGTTATCGGCCTGACCATCAAAAGCTCCGTTGCCGGTAACGGCGATATTTTCTTGCTGATACGCATAAATCAGGGGCGAATAATTCATTAACTCCACTCCTTCAAAACGCGTAAGTACAACAGGTAAAAAATCATCGGCGTCGGTGCTGAATTTCACTACAGCATTATCTTCCAAATGGAGATTGACATTACTTAGTAAGTGGATCGGGCCTTTTACAAACCAGTTTCCCGCCGGAATAACCACTTTCCCGCCACCTTCTTTATTACATGCCGCAATGGCGTTTTTAATGGCAGGTAAGCAATCAGTTTGCCCGTCGCCTTTCGCACCATAATTCAGGATCGAATAGTTTTTATTGGCAAAGGTTGGCGGAACGATTTTCTTCACAATCGCTGATAAGTTATCCCATCCTTCTTTTTCAGATCGCTGGGCAGAGCAAGCGACATTAATTGTTGCCAGGGAAAGAATAACAAGGCAGCATTTTACTTTAAATAAAGTTTGTGGTTTCATGGTAAGAAATAGTTTATAACGTGTTGGGTTATTCGAAATATGATTCTATTCATTTTGCTTTAAATTTTCCGTTGATAATTCTATCTGCCAATGCAAGATGCAAACTTTTTATTCCTTCAATGACTAACTCTGCAACGTGTCTTGCGCCGTATGCATTGAAATGTGTGTTATCATGAATTCCCAAAGAATAATCGGGGTTTTCCCCGGTTTCCAGTTGCATAAATAATAGCTTTGAATTTTCAGGGCCGTATTGTTGTAATAAGGCTATACTCATTTGGTCGAGATCAATGAGTGAAACTTTATATTGATCTGCAACTTCATGAACCACCTTTGAATAGACGGCATGTGTTTCCAATGCGTTGCCTGCGGAATCAAATTTTCTCCTGCTTACAGGGGTTATTAAAACAGGGATCGCTTTTTTATCTCTCGCTTCAGTAATAAATTTTACCAGGTTTTTCCGGTAATCTTCAGGTGGCGTATACCGGTCGACATAACTTTCAGCTTCATCGTTATGTCCAAATTGTATCAACACATAATCGCCTTCAGATAAATTATCAACAATGGGTTGCCAGCGGTTTTCAGCAATAAAAGTTCTTGTGCTGCGCCCGCCTCTCGCTTCATTTTTTATCGTTACAGACGAGTCAAAATATTCTGCAAAAGGCATTCCCCAGCCAGTTAAGGGAAAACTGGAAGAATCATATCGACACATTGTTGAATCGCCAATCATCCAAATGGTTGTCTTCTTTTTGATTGGAGGGATGAATGAGATTAAGGCGATAAGAGTTATTAAGACAGGCCTCACCCCAACCCCTCTCCGAAGGAGAGGGACGTGACTTGGATGTCTCCGGAAGTTTTTATTTTTATTAAACATGGTCATTTCTTTTGCGTAACCACCCGAATGCGATCTGCCAATTCAAGATGCAAATTTTCGATATCATGCAAAACAATTTCCGCCATCTTTCTTGCGCCCAATTCACTGAAATGAGTGTTATCTTCTCTGCCTTCAGGATAGTGCGGATTTTCACCCGGCGATAAATAATTATATAAATACTTTGATGTTTCAGAACCCAACTCTTGAACGAGTTGCTGACTTTCTGCATCTAAATCAATTAAAGGAACGCTGCATTTTTTGGCAACATCTTTTACCAACTGCGTATATGATGCGTGTGTTTCTTCAATCTTGCCTGTTGAATCAAATTTTCTTCTTGCAACCGGAGTTATTAAAACGGGAATTGCGTTTTTGTTTCTTGATTCAGAAACAAATTTTGTAAGGTTTGCTGTAAACTGATCTTCGGTTGTATAACTTTTTTTCGTGGGTACTTCATCGTTATGTCCAAATTGAATCAATACATAATCGCCTTCGTGGAGATTATCAACCACGGGTTGCCATCTTCCCTCTTCGATAAATGTTCTTGTGCTTCTCCCGTTTTTTGCACGGTTATCTACCGTAACCGTTGAATCAAAAAAATAGTGAAAAGGCATTCCCCAGCCGGTTTCAGGATAAGCGATCACTTCCTTATCTGCCATAGTTGAATCGCCGATAAGGTATACCGTAATCCTGTTTTTTTGTGGCAACGCAAAAGACATCAGCAACAATAGCACCATGAATCTTCTATTTCGCCACGGCCGATTGTTATTTATATACATTATCGATTATTGTTTCAAATCATAAATTACGAAGATACCTTCACTTATTTCGATACTATCTCCATCTCGGATCACCCGCGGTGCTTTTACCTGCAAATGAATTATCCTTTATTGTAAAATCTCCGTTTGCCGGATCCATAAATAGATCTGCAGCAGCACCCGAGTATGTATTGCCACCTGTTATAGGATTTGCACTAAATACACAATCAGAA
This sequence comes from uncultured Chitinophagaceae bacterium, assembly GCA_963792025.1. Classification (GTDB taxonomy): domain Bacteria; phylum Bacteroidota; class Bacteroidia; order Chitinophagales; family Chitinophagaceae; genus Ginsengibacter. Next base: position 150,402 of record CAWBUS010000006.1, read on the forward strand.
GTTAAATAACAATTACTCAATGCTGCGTTACCAGAGGATTTAATTCCATTTGCATTGGCAGGATCTATAGTGCTTCCGAAAATTGAATTTATTATATTAAATGCAGTCGGAAATGTGCCCGAATAATTAACGAAATAGCCGCCGTTATTTATCATGTCGTTAAAGGTGCAGTTGTTGATATTAAGAGAGGTTCCCGTAATGCCGTCCTGCCTTATGAAATAATAAAATGAATAAAAAGTACTGTTATCAATTTCTATATTATCAATTTTAGCATTACTGCTTGCATTTGCATATAGCACTGCATATTTAGATGCAATACCAAAGCTATCTATAATACAATTTTTAATATTCAAATTAACAATTTCGTCTCCCGATGTTTTCAATCTTATAAAAGAATTATTAAAAACTCCTTGCGTGGTAATGTTGGCAATCGTCATTGTGCCGATTGTAGCAGCATGACCCACGTTCATGAAGTAGCTGGAACCACCACCATTTGCAATGGTTACATCTGAAAAAAGAAGGCTATCAATATTGCCTGTTGCATCAAAATTGCTGGATAACAAAATGGTGGCGGGATCACCAAATCCCAATCCGCTCATTATAGAGACAGACCTGTCAAATGTATAAGCAGCAGGAATGGTATAAGTGCTGCCCCGGGCAAGCAACACAATCGAACCATCCGGAATTTGCGGTAGCGTATCATACAAAACCTGCTCATCTGTTGCGTCCCGCAGGTCAATGATGCTGTTACCTGTTATAGATGCCTTTGTTGTAAATGTTACCAGTCCTTTGCTTCTCGATCCTGCAAAAATTTCCGCAGTATAAGTAGTACTTCCCGTTAAACCTTTAATTAATTTCATTCCTGCAGTATTATCACCCGCCGAAATGGGAACGTCAATCGTATCTCCGTTAGGTTTTGTGATAATAATTTTGTCAACACCCGGCGTCGAAGTCCATCTCAGGATAACGGCATTATCTAAAATATCTGCGAATTGAACAGGTTGAAATATCTGCACACCTACTAATGTAAAGTGCATGTCACCCATTACCCAGTTTGATTCAGCAGAAGCGGCAGTGGCATTGGCTTTAACCCGTGCGAAATAAGCCGTCCTGTCTTTAAGCGTATCATCCGTAATTGTTCTGAAAGTATTATCTACTGTAAGAGATAAATCTGGCGTAGCCTTGAAAAGAGAATCCTGTGAAACTTCCACCGTATAGGTTACACCGCTTCCCTGCGAAAAAAGTGATGAAGGCCAGCTAATGGTAACGGCGGTATCTCCACCGGTAACAGTAACGCCTGTAGGCGTAAACATCCTGTCGGGAACAAACCTTTCTATTGGTTTTTTCTCGCAGGAGTAAACCACTATTGAAACCAGCACCGTGATTATTATTTGATATCTTAATTTTTTCATGACTATCTCTTTTATCTTTTTTAAAAAATCGATCAATATCCGTAATCCTGTGTCAGGTTTGGATTGGCATCAATTGACTGTTGCGGAATAGGGAATAATTCGCTATGATTTGGTTTGAAACCTTCAGCATAATAAGAAAAGTTGCCTGTGTTTACCGAACTGCTTATCCATGTAATTTTTGTAGCACCCGGAGGTGTTGATGAAAGGGCTTGTTGGTAAAATGAACTTACCCAATCAATATAATTGGCCGGATCACTATTTGGTATATAATACATAGAAGTTGGCAGCATATCATAAGGTGGCGCCATTGCGGCCATGGAAGCCAACGCTTGTTTGGTTTCGGATAATTTTTGCCCTAACAAATTCCACCTTATCAAGTCATATTTACGAATTCCTTCGCTGCCAAACTCCAATGCTCTCTCGTTCGCAATAGCATTAAAAAATCCATCCTTATCAGAAGGTGGTGTTCCAATCAATGCTTCATTGCCTGCATAGGCACGTTTCCTCACTTGTTGCAATGCGTCAATTGCTCCGGGAGTAGGACCGTTATTAATTTCATTCTCGGCTTCAGCATACATTAATAAAACATCGGAATAACGCAGTATGGGCCAGTTGAGGCTAAAGTTTTGCGCCTGGTTACTGATATCGATATATGGATTGGTAATCCAGTTACGGCGAAACTTTCCGTCGTAGAGACTTGTAATACCAACTGCTGAAAGAGAATTATCGTTATTAATTTTAAATGGAGCAATCGTTACATCGCGGCGTGTATCTATTGAATCGAACATATAAAAGTAAGTAGGTAATATAACCAGGCTTCCATTTGGTCCATCATATTTTCCCAGCTTACTATCGGTAGCCGAGGTAGCACCAGCCATTGCAGCCTGGAACATTATTTCGCCATAAGGATCAATCTGGTGTGCATCGAGTTGATTCTGCCATAAATCCCTGTAACCCGGGTCCAGGGCGTGTTCGCCGGATTGAATAATTGATAAACATTCAGCATCTGCCATCTTATAATAATCCAGGTAATTACCGCCACGTTCCATTTTATTATCTCTTCGTAAAGAATAGCCGCCCCTGAATAATGCAATACGGGCCCTTAATCCTTTCACGGCACCTTTGGTAATTCTTTCATCATTAGCGTCGCCAAGTGCGGCTACTCCCGAGCGCCACGGAACCAAGTCTTCGGCAATCTGCAGATCGTTCAGGATATGATCGTAAATACTATCGCGATCTGTCTTTGCTAAAAATAAATCAGGCTGATCTGCTGATGGTTCCCATTGTGCAGGAACATCTCCCCAGTTTCTAACCAATTCAAAATAATATTGTGCTCTTAAGGTTAGTGCTTCTCCATATAGCCTCTTCAACTCAGCCTGGTCACCGGGTGAACCATTATTGTATAAATCCATTTGAGGAATGTATTTAATACACTGATTGGACCTTTCTATACCAGCATACATTTGGTTAAAAGGTTTGGCCAGTTGCAGGTTTCCAGGTGTGAGATTATACCTGCCAATATCGCGCCGGTCATTATCGCCGTGACCGCCGGCTCCCATCATCACATCATTATCATAAGGGAAATACATACTTACACGAATGCCATATCCCTGGTCGCCGGTCATTTCCTGGTAGGCACCTAATACAGCTTTTTGCGCATTGGCAACGGTACCAAAAACAGTTTCGGGCCCAAAAGAAGATATTGGTTTCAGGTCAAGGTATTTTTTACACGAACTAATTTGAATTACGGTTATAAAAACCGTTATAGCTATCAGCGGGTAAGAGAATGATTTTATTTTCATAACGAAAAAATTTAAAAATTTTAGAAAGTCACATTTACACCTAAGATGTAGGAGGTGCTACGCGGATAAGCTGAAAAATCAACGCCTGGTGTTGCAGGAGTAGATCTTCTTGTGTTTACCTCAGGGTCGTAACCACTATAGTTAGTAACTACTGCAAGGTTGTTTAGCGTAACGTAAGCTCTGAATCTTTGAATCTTTATTTTTTCAGTAAGTGATTGCGGTAAGGTATATCCGAGTGTTATATTATTGAGGCGGGCAAATGATCCTTTTTCCACCGCCCAGGATTGCGGGTAAAATGCGCTCCCTGTGGTAATGGGCCGCCACAGAGTTGCATTCTTATTTAAATCGGCAAGCGCCTTCGGGTCCGTTACCACATTACCATTATCGTCTACGGTACGCCAGCGGTTTTTTTCAATGGCTAACAAATTAGCATTAGGCGTGTATCCGCTGCCGAATTCAAGTTTATTATCATTATAAATATCATTGCCTACCTGGAAATTTACGAATACGCTCAAATCAAAATTCTTATAAACAACTTGTTGATTTAATCCGCCGAAAAATTTGGGATTGGCATTACCGATAATTTGTTCATCATTGCTATTTACCACACTATCGCCATTTAGGTCTTTGTATTTAATGATGCCGGGTTGCGGGGTGAGACCTGTAACACCTATATCATTAGGTACGCCTGCTTTAAGTGTATACGTCTGGGTGCCGGGATCATAATTAAAGTCATCCACGGTGTAATACCCATCGTTCACTAATCCATACATGCTTCCTACAGGTGCCCCTACTTTTACGATGTAATCGGCAGGATTATTTGAACCGGCCCATCCTGAACTCTGGAGATAAGAGGTTTGCCTGCCGAGACTTAATACTTTGTTTTGATTGAAAGAAATATTGAAACTGGCATTCCAGCTAAAATTCTTTGTTTGAATAATTGCTGAGCTTAATTGAGCCTCAAATCCATTATTAGAAGTAGATCCTACATTTTGTATTTGGGTAGTATAACCTGAAGTTGTTGGAACCGGAACAGCAACCAACAGGTTTTTAGTTTTGTTGCGGTAATAATCCAGGCTTAATTGAAGATGGTTATTGAATAAAGAAAAATCCAACCCTGCGTTACGTGATATATTAGATTCCCATGTTAATAGCGAATTAGCAAGAGCTGCGGAACCAAAAGCAGTCACTAACTGATTTTGCAATCCATAATAATTCTGACTGGTATTAAACTGGGTCAGGAAAAGAAATGATTGAATCCTGTTATTTCCCGCCTCACCATAATTCAGCCTGAGTTTTACATTAGAAATAAATGGTTCCAGGTTTTGCATAAATTTTTCCTCAGACATTTTCCAGGCAAATGATGCTGCAGGGAAATAGCCCCACTGGCGGCCAGGCGCAAATACCGATGAGCCATCTGCACGCATACTAACAGAGGCGAGGTATTTATCTTTATACGCATAATTTACGCGGCCAAAAAAAGAGGAGATGCGTTGCACATCCTGGCTACTTGTGGGAGCCGGCTCCGCAATTCCGGTAGGTGGACTTGCCAGGTTTAAATTTCCCAAAGCTTTTTCAGCACTTGTTCCCAATGGAAAAAATCGCTGTATAATGGTATTATTAGAATTGCGTACCTCGTACGTTTCTTGTCCTGCTATTACATCAATGGTATTATTCTTATTAAAATCACCACTAAATTTTCTGTTAGTAAAACTTAACACGTTTGAATTATCAAATGTCTGGGTGTTACTGGTCTGCACGGTGGCAATAGGCATACCAGAGCCATTTGATATTGAATTCGAACTTAAACTATCATCATAACTATTGGTTTTATAGTCATGATAATCGAACCCTACCGTTGTTCTGAAAGAAAGAAATTTGGTTAATGAATAATCAGCATAACCGCTTACTCCTGCCAAGGTTTGGTATTGCCTTTTATATTGATTGTTTATTAATAATAATGGATTCACAATGTACAATCCATTGCCACTGGTTTCGCTTATTAATTCCGGGTCGTAGTTGGCAATTTCCTGTCCGGGCGAGAGGTAGGGAATATATCGCACTGCCTGCCTCAGGAAATTTAAGCCGCTGCTTCCGGGGTTTGAGGTGCCTGCTCCATTAATAACCTGGTTATCGAAACGTACATTAAATCCTACTTTAAATTTATCGCTTACCTGGTGATTAAGCCGGAAGTTGATGAGTTTCCTGTCATAGTCTGAGTTGAGCATTACTGCATCATTTTTATTATAGGTGGCGCTGAGGTTGAACTGTGTTTTATCTCCGCCGCCGGATATGCTCAAATTATGTGTCTGCATCATGGCGCTTCTGCCAAATACCTGGTTTTGCCAATCTACAAAAGGCGCTTGTTTATATAAGGAGAGATCGTTCCATGTTCCATAGGTATCTAAAAACGTTTGTTCATTTTGCGTACTTCCCCTGCTCCTTTCATATTGATATAATACAAAGTCATACGGATTCAAAACACTCAATTCCCGTTGAACTTTTTGAAATCCTACAAACCCGTTATAGGAGACGGTGCTTTTTCCCCTGTGACCACCTTTAGTAGTTATTATCACCACGCCATTAGCACCTCTTGCTCCATAAATAGCGGTAGCAGATGCATCTTTTAATACATCTATAGACTCGATATCCTGCGGTGATAAAGTAGAAAGAGCGTTATCTACAATTATTCCATCCACTACATATAATGGCGAATTATCCTGGGTAATTGAGCCACCACCTCTCACTCTTATCTGCACCTGTGCATCGGGTGAACCTTCGGAGCCCGTTACCTGCACGCCAGCTAATCTTCCTGCCAGTGCTTCTTCAGCGGAGTTTATAGGAATGTCTTTTAAATCCTTAGCATTAATTGATGAAACAGATCCGGTGAGATCTTTTCTTCTAACGGTACCATATCCCACTACAACCACATCATTTAATTTCGATGCCCCGAATATTAGCGAGATATCAATATTAGTGCGGGAGCCAACGTTTACTTCTTTGTCTTCGCTGCCCACATAACTGTATACCAAAACAGGTTTACCTGTTGCCGGTACTGATATGGAATAGTGGCCAGCATATTAGTGGTTGTGTTTGTTTTAGTGCCCTTTAAGTTGATCGTCGCGCCTGGTAGCGGTTCACCACTGTCGGAAGTAACCGTTCCAGTCACTGTTTTATTCTGCGACATGGCAACCGTAAAAGAGAACATGAGAAGCAGTAAAAAATAAATTTTAGTTTTCATAAACAAGCTGTATTAAAATGAACAAGAATTAGTTTTATAATAGATTTTTAATTTCGACAAAATAACCGTTCCATCTCAGTCGATTTAGTCGGGCGTTTATTCTACACCGTTAGCTTTTACAATCCGCCCTTTAATATTAATTATACTTATTTCCCCGCGTCAACTTAAATATGCCACTTTTAACCCGGCATAATTTTGCAGCAACTTTACTTTCAATTATGGCACCGTACTTCCTTTATCTCCGTCCTCTTCAGAATGGTTTACGGTCGAATTCCTTAGAATACTGTCTGCATTGTTAATGAAAATATTAACAGAAGATTGAGCAGATTTAATTTCCTTTATGCCTTCATAAGCCGGCGTGCGCTTATCTAAATCAATAGCATAAAACAAAAAATTCGTGTAATGTCTGGCAACTTCTTTTTCAACACTACTGTCCTTTGCAATGGTTCCGGCGTCGTCCATAAAATTGGAACTAGTTTCAGCAAACCCAATAGCAAATGCTTCACCAATTCTACTACTGCATCCGGTAATTTGTGCAGTTTTTCCAATGAGATTAAAGTAATCCGTTGTTATCATTTATGTGAGCAATCAATAAAAAATCAATCAAGTTTTCGCCAGGTTGTAGGCAAGTGTACAGATAAAATGCTGACAAAATTTAAAGGCAGGTAAGTTTTTTTGCGCAATCGTTCCCGATAACGTTTGCAATTTTCAAGTAAGTAAAATGGGAATACAAGAAGCTCACTTTAGGGCATCCCGGAGAATAACTCAACAAGGATGACGAAAATCGTCATGGGAGAAAGTATAAGATGTAAGACAAACTTTAGAAGTTGTAATGCCATAGAAGCTAACGGAGACAGGTAAACGAAAATAAAAATCGTCGGGACACAATATCCACTTTGTAATTTAGTTGGAATTACAAAGAGTTTCTTTAAACGCAATTCCTTTCAACTTCAATGTTGTTACACCTCAAATACTGGTGAAATATATTATGATAAGTATGGATCGCTAATCATAGAATTGCGATGGTTTTTACGCAATCGTTCCCGTTAAATATTGATCCGGGTTGCATACAATTGCTTAAAAAAAATTTAGCTTTATTCGCCCGGAACAAAATATTAGTAAAGCGATATTGTACAACGGTAACGTCTCGCAAATAAAATTTTCCGATGAAATCAAACGAAGTAAAAGTATTTATTAACGCTGAAAAAATTGAATGGGAACCTGTAGACAAAGGCATCGAACGCAAAATACTTGGGTACGATGACCACCTGATGATGGTACATATTCGATTTGAGAAAGGTGCCGTGGGTTCATTGCATCATCATGTCCATCGACAGGTTTCTTATGTAGCATCCGGAAGCTTTGAGGTAACCATAGATGGTAAAAAAAGTATCTTAAAGCAGGATGACTGTTTTTTTGTTGCTCCCGATTTGGCACATAGTGTTGTAGCGTTGGAGAGAGGGATATTGGTAGATGTTTTTACGCCTGCAAGGAGAGACTTTATCCAATAAAGAATGCTTATAAAGAGTACGAAGCCCGGCTTAGTTGTATAAACTTTTTGGATTTTTAACCTCATGCAAATTCTGTAAGTCACGATTGTTATAAGAATATTCCTTCATGTATTTATTAACATTTTATGCAAATCTCAAAAGCATTTTGCACAGAAGTTATTGCTGGAAGTTTGTTATGTAATAGCGATGCTATTCAAAAAGAAAACTTCCCTCAACAGTGTAGCAGGCCATTTAAATCCAGGCATGGAATATAAATGATATGATCGCCTTAAAATTTCAGGTTCTTATTAAGACTGTTTTTGCCTTCCTGGGCATTTGCTAAATAACGTTGGATCGTTATTTAGCGGCGTTTCAAACAACGTTTGAAATATTTTATTCAGGCAAGGCTTACTTAAAAATAGTTACTTTTATAAAGAATTTTATTTATAAAATTCTTTATAAATATTTGTTGAGGGAGGCCAATTTGTTATAATGAGATTTGATACTGTTACCATAAAAGATATTGCAAAAGCTTTAAATTTTTCAACCTCTACGGTTTCAAGAGCATTGAGAGGTAGCTATGAAATAAGTGCCGAAACAAAAAAATTGGTGTTGGAGTATGCTGAGAAAATGAACTATCGCCCTAACCCGATTGCTTTAAGTTTAAAAGAAAGAAGGAGCCGTGCAATAGGTGTTGTTGTTAGTGAAATTGCCAATAATTTTTTTTCGCAAGCCATTAATGGAATTGAATCCATTGCCTACAATCGCGGGTACCATGTCATCATCACGCAAAGCCACGAATCTGCAGAAAGAGAAAAAGTGAATGTCGAACATCATGCTTCAAGGTCAGTAGATGGATTACTTATATCACTGTCAAACGAAACAACAGATCTTTCTTACTTAAAAGAACTGCACGAAAAAGGGTTGCCTATTGTTTTTTTTGACAGGATCACCGATGAAATTGATACCCACAAGGTAACTGCCAATAATTATTTAGGGGCACTGCATGCTACAGAACATCTAATTTTCCAGGGCTTTAAACGCATTGCTCATATAACTAACTCCCTCTCCTTATCTATAACTACAGAAAGATTGAATGGATATACAGAAGCACTTCGAAAACATAACATTCCCTTTAACGAATCACTTGTAAAATACTGCAGTCACGGAGGAATGATCCTTGAAGAAATAAAAGAAGCTATTGAAGAATTATTCAAAGGAAAAACCAAACCTGATGCGGTATTTTGCGCCAGCGACAGGATAACGACACTATGTTTTGGTGTCTTAAAAAATTTGAAACCAAAAAGAAATATCGGTTTAACCGGATTTACTAATACAAAAGTGGGAGAATTGTTTGACCCCCCATTAACAGTGGTAAGGCAACCTGCGTTCGAAATTGGTCAAACCGCAACGGAACTTCTTATACAGATGATCGAAAGCAAAAGACCAGTTGTTGATTTTGAAACCAGGATACTCGACACCGAATTAATAATAAGAGAATCATCTTTAAAAAAGGTGGAAGCATAAAGCAATTGATACAGTAGCTCAATTTTTTCCTGCTAACTCTAAAGCGCCCCTGTCATTTCTTAAATCTGTTGACATAACATTTACTCCTGTTGTTGTGCTGTCGCCTTTAATAAAAACTGCTGCAGAAGCGGGAAAGTATCCCTCTTTAATATTGAAGTTCTTTACGCTGCTAAGAACATAGACTGTACTTTTTTGAGGGATAATCTTTACATTATTAAGATCAATATCCGAAGCATCGGTTGCTGCAAAACCCTTTTCGGAAGAAATGACAACGTTTTTAAAATGAATTTTGCTCACCGGCATACCTGGCAGACCGGTAATACTAACGGCGTCTTTAGCGCCATTACAATAAATATTATCAAAATAAAAAGCGGCAAAGTCAGGAATCTTATCTCTTATCGCATTCAAAGCACTATTCTTTATTTTACCCGCAGGCATATCCTCATAATAAGTATTAAATGAAATGGCTTCATGAATGATATCTTTCATAAAAATATTATTGACATAAATATTTTTAACAAGTCCGCCACGTCCTGCATTACTCTTCACTCTTACTCCGATATCGGTTCCAATAAAATTACAATCACTAACAAAAATATTTTGCATGCCCCCATCTGTATTGCTGCCAATAACAAATCCACCGTGCGCATGATATACCACACACTTTGCAATTACAATATTTTCAAGATTAGGATTATCATCATCATTTTTTGAACCGCTCGATTTCATGCAAATACCATCGTCGCCGGCACTTACCGTACAATCGTAAATCAATACATTTTTGCAACGGCTTATATCAATACCATCGCCATTTTGCGCCCAATATTCATTAAAAATATTTACGTGATTCATGGTAAGATTTGTACAACTATTAGGATAGAAGACAAATTTTGGCGAGTTCCTTAAAGTGACATTTTCAATCAAAACATTTTGACAATTGATAAGATATAACATGTAAGGCCTTAAATAATCTCTTGCAGGTAAATAATCTTCAGCGGTCAATTTTTCATTTTTCTTTTTGAGATCTATTAAATATTGCTCGCCTTCCATTGCTTCTTTGGTAGGCCACCAAATAGACCCATTGCTACTAACGGCACCCCCAGACGATGTAAAATCTTTCCATTGGCCCGCAGTTACCTTTTCCTTTTTCACAGGTCTCCACGTTTCTCCTGCGCCGTCAATTACTCCCTCGCCTGTAATCGCAATATTTTTTAAATCGTATCCATAAATGGGAGAAGCGGTAACAAAATTGCTGCTATTGGAAGATGCTTGTATCATCGGGTATTGCGTATGATCTTTCGTAAAAAGAATTAATGCACCGCGTTGAACATCCAAATCAATATTACTTTTTAATTCAATAGGGCCAGTAAGCCAAAGGCCCGGCGGAACAACCACTTTGCCACCTCCTGCTGTCGAACAAGCCTCTATTGCCTTCTTAAACGCATCTGTATTTAATGTTTGCCCGTCATTAACGGCTCCATAATTTTTTATGGAAAATAAATGATCAGGAAAAACAGGCAGTGTTACCTCCGCCATTTTAAATGGAGCATGTGCAATATACCAGGCAGCATCTTTTTGCTGGCCATTTACAAAGCCCGTTATAAGTAGAGCAAAAAAAAATAATACTGCAGATCTTTCTAAAGACTTAATCTTTTTAAGATAATTTAATAGCATTCAATTCAGATTAAAATGTTAAACACCAAAACCAAAATTAATATAACACTTTATTCAATACAGAAATAGTTACGTAATCGTTCCCGTAAAATCATTGCGAAAAGAGAAATTAGCAGCTATCCGTTATAACTAACGGAAAAGGTTACATGATTTTATCAAGCCGTTTGTATTTTATTCGAGCGGTTTAATTTTAATGCTGCGGAAGCTTACCGTATTCCCGTGATCCTGTAAAAGAACGTGTCCCTGAGGCGCCTCGCCAAAATTTTTCCAAATGACATATTTGCTTACGGCTACAAGATCTTTAAACTCCTTTGAACCCCGTTCATATTCTAAAACCTTTATTCCGTTTAAATAATGTTCCACATGATTATTGGGATACACGACAATTCTGCCAGTATTCCATTCACCAATCGGGCGAATAACTGATTTTGGTTTATTGGAAGGAATTAAATCATATAAAGATGCCAGTGTGCGGTCGCCGTTTCTGCCCAACTTCGCATCGGGGTGTAATGAATCATCGAGCACCTGGTACTCGAGGCCAATAGCCGAACCTGTATTATGTTGATCGAGCGTAACAAAGTATTTTACGCCACTGTTGGCACCCGGAGTTAATCTAAATTCAAAGGAAAGATCGAACGCTTTGTATTCACCAGTTGTCACAATATCTCCTCCTCTGCCGCCTTCCTTTCCTGCCGATTCAAATACGGTAATAGTACCGTTAGTAACTTTCCAATCCTTATCGGGGAACGTGTTCTTGTAGGCTCCTTTCCAACCGGTGGAAGTTTTCCCATCGAATAATAATTTCCATCCGTTTTGCTTTTCATAGCTGGTTAAATGATTCGGAACAAAATCTACCACATACACGCCCGGAGGAAATGCAGTTGGTTTCAGGCTGGTGGTTTTAATACGAATGTTTTTAAAATAGATATGCTTATTTGCTTCTTCTGCATCTCTTACCTGGTGAACCTGTAATGCAATAAAACCTTTTTGATCTATTGTATCAACAAGATAAGCAACAGGAATTCCATTTACCCAGGTCCTCATTTCATTACCGATACATTCAATTTTATAATGGTTAAATTCATTTACTCTAAACGCATCCTGAGCCTTCGTATTTAATGTGAGCGGGTATAGCCATTGCCTTCGGCCTTCATCGTAAATACCGCCACTCCATTTCCTCGCGGAAGGATCTACTTCTACCTGTCTCCCATACACGAGGCCGTTCCCGTTATGCCCTGCGGGATCGTAATGACTTCTGGTCTGCACGCCAGAGTTGCCCTTATCACTTTCTATTTTTATATCTAGCTCAAGTACAAAATCTCCATATTGTTTTTCTGTTGCTAAAAAAGTATTTCCGGAATTTGCTACGGTAGTTCCAACGATCATTCCATTTTCAACAGAGTAGTTTGCTCTGCCTGCAAGGCGCATCCAGCCTTTCAATGTTTTGCCATCGAATAGATTTTGCCATCCTCCTGATTGCGCCAGGCACGGAGAAATTGTAAAGAAGCCGAAAGCAAGAAAACCCAATGATAATAACTTCTTCATGATATTGTAAAATTGTATTTAGTGATTATTGATTAAAATTAAACTTCTTATTTATATTTTGATATGAAAGCACTTAATCGTCAACGTTAGTTAATTCCAGATTACTGCCAAATAACTTTCTTTTTCGCCGGTTTCGATAACGAAAAAAAATTGAAAAAGCGGGACCAATTAAAAAATAGGCAAATCCCGCAAGGCCTGCCCTTTCGTGGCTTAAAATCAAAGTAACAACTATTGACAATAACCCTATAATAATTAAAATTGCATTTTTGTAAATTTTGGTCTTTGTCTCAAATATTTCCGGTGCCATTAATTTTAACTCCTCTCTTTTTTTAAGTGCATGTAAGTACATAAGAGAAAAAAGAAAATAGATAGAAATATATCCGGCACCATAAATGACCATTAATTTTGGCACATCGCCAACTCTCATAACCAACCGCGATTGATCGTCTCCATAGATTTGCCCGCTTAGCAGAAGCGTGAATAAAAACTTCAATGGGTATACATAGAAAAGCACCAAAAAAATAAGCGTGCAATTTAGAATGATGGTTCTCAGGTCATCAAGACCATAACGACGAAAAAAAATATTTTGTTCATACCATATCAGCATTAGTAAAACAAAACTCACACTAAATGCAAAGAAGCCACGCATTGTCACCATAAGTTCTTCAAAGTTTTTTGGAACTTCCAAACTAACAATAAGCAAGGTAACTGCAAACGCAAAAACAGCGTCACTAAATGCTTCTATGCGCTTCACTTCATGTCCCCTGAGCTGAAATCCGCTTCGATCTGGTATTTTATCGGCAATTGCTTTTCTGAACATTTGTAAAATTGTTACGCAACGTAATCGAAATAATGCAGCAATATCACTAAACAAACTGTCACAAAGTAAAGTAATTGAAAAGTATGAAGATCGAAAAAATATCTGCAGAAACCTTAAGGAAGAAATTGTTGCAATGCAAAACGCAAGGCTAATACATTTTATATTTCATAATCAACCGCTGCTCTCGTTTCTCTTACTTTTACTATCCAGCCTGATATTTCTTCATGCAGCGGATGTTTTTGATAAATTTCCATCTCCTCATAATTGTCAAACCACGTGTCTAATACAATATCAAAGTTTGCATATTGCGACGAAGCTAAATTAATACCAACTTCAAGTTTTTTTATTTCCTTAATTGCCGGCAAAAGCTTTTCAAATCCGGCTTTCATCAGGATGGCATTTTCATTTTTACTCTTACCTTCTGCAAAATCCTTTAATGTCCACATAACAATATGATGCAGCATAATAATTTTTTTAGATAAACATATGGTTTCTTATGACGAAAGTTACATGTAAATTCCTCCTCACTAAAAAACTAAATTAAAGGTGAATAGAATTTTAAATGATAATTTTAAAATTGATTCAAAGGAATAAGAAATGGAACAATATGTTATAGGCGTTGACATTGGGACCGGCAGTGCAAAAGCTGTTGCTGTAAATAAAAATGGTAAGCCGATTGCTGCCTCTCAGATTTTTTATAAAACCATTAGCCGCCAGCCGGGTTATTCAGAGCAGGACCCTGAAATTATATGGAAGGCTTTTGCGGGTTGTATAAGAGAGATAGTTTCAAAAACAAATCAGGTACCCTTAGCCGTTAGCTTCAGCAGCGCCATGCATAGCCTGCTCGTTGTAAACGATAAAAATATTGCCATAACGCCTTTAATTACCTGGGAAGATACAAGGAGCGAAAAAATTGCAGAAGATTTAAGGAATTCGCCGGAAGCCAAAAGTATTTATACTGCAACGGGTACGCCTATCCATTCCATGACTCCATTGTGTAAAATAAAATGGATGAAAGAAAACGAAAAGGAAATTTTTGAACAGGCATTTAAATTCATCTCTATTAAAGAGTTTATCTGGTATCGCTTATTCAATAAATACGAAATAGATTATTCACTTGCTTCAGCAACAGGTTTGTTTAATATTGAAAATTTTAAATGGAATAAGCCTTCGCTCGATTTCTGTAACATTGATGCATCTCACCTATCTGTTCCGGTTCCAACACATTTTGCCAGAAACGATCTCAACCCCGGCATGGCAGTACTATTAAACGTCCCTGAAAACACCAGTTTTTGTATCGGGGCAAGTGATGGTTGCCTTGCCAACCTGGGAAGCGATGCAATTAATCCGGGGACTGCAGCGCTTACCATTGGCACCAGCGGAGCTGTCAGAATTGCCAGTCCTGCTCCTTTAATTAATTACAGCGCTATGATTTTTAATTATGTTTTGGACGATTCAACTTTCATTAGCGGAGGTCCTGTAAACAATGGGGGCAATGTTCTAAAATGGATGTTCAAAACCTTCTTAAATAATCTGTCTCCAACTAACAATGATTATAAAAATATTTTCGAACAAATTGAAAGGATTCCGCCGGGTAGTGAAGGTCTTATTTTCCTGCCATATTTGCATGGAGAGCGTGCACCCATTTGGGACGAAAAAGCCAGTGGCGTGTTTTTCGGTATCCGATCGTTACATACCAATGCTCATTTCTTCAGGGCAGCGTTAGAAGGAATTTGTTTTGCTTTAAATAATATTTTAGAAATTATTGAAACTTCCTCTTCAGCAATAAAGCAGCTTAATGTAAGCGGAGGTTTCGTGCATTCCCAAATATGGATGCACATTTTAGCAGATATCAGCAATAAGAAAATATGCCTGGTTCAAACAGAAGATGCTTCGTCAATTGGGGCCGCGTTGCTTGGAATGAAAGCACTAAAAATTATCGAAGATTATAGTTCGGTCGACGAAAATATTAATTCTTCAATACTGCCGGATAACGGCCATCTGCCAGTTTATAAAAAACTCTACGAACTATTTAAAAGTTTATATGCTCCCCTGGAGCAGCCGATGCATACACTTTACGAAATTCATAAATAAAATCGACTATAACGCTTTCAGTTACACGCAAAAAAAATACACCGGGCCGTTTTTGCCGGACGTATTAATAACTAAATCAATAGTCGTTTGGATTAAAAAAGGATATTGCGAAGAATTAATTAAATGCTACAAAATATGGATTCTAAAGCGGGGTGATAATCTAATAACAAAAACATAATATAAAAAAAGAGGTACTGTAACAAACATCACAAAACCTATAAATTGACGATTTGATAATTTGGCTATGGCCCAATAAAATCTTTCCTCTTTCTTCCAGATTCTTTAGCTGGCGGGAAACCGCCTTCCCTTGACAATGCAGGCTTTTAGCAATTTCCCGGCGGCGGGTATCCAAAATCTTTTTACCCGTTATTAAACAAGTCTTTCAAGAAAGAATTCTATCCTTATATCCAATTTCTTAAAAGCAATGTTATCGATCATGTTTAAATAAAAGCCGTAAACAATTTAATGTACAGTAGATTGGGTTATTTCAGTTTTATCACAATTGAGTCATAAATGTTTTATTTAGCAGGATTCTTATTTAAATGAAAATATTGATAACAAAATAATTAACTTGCGTCCCGAATGAACGTTCAATCTAGCATAACGGGTAAGAAGGATGCTATCTTAAAAAGTACCCTGGAGTTAATAAGAGACAACGGATTTCATGGAACTCCTATCAGCAAGATTGCCAAACACGCAGGTGTGGCCTCAGGAACGATATATCACTATTTTGTGAGTAAAGACGACATCATAATAGCATTGCATCAACGCATAAAAGAAGAAATGACTGCCGCGATGTTTGCGCAGGTTGAAAATGGTAAAGAATACAAGCAACAATTTTTTGACGGATGGATTAACCTTTGCAAATATTTTATAAACAATCCTGCCAAATTATTTTTCCATGAACAGTTTAACAGCTCACCATATGCCAAAATTGTTTCAAAAAAAAATGGGAAAGGATCATTAAGTAAGTTTAATGAATTTTTCCAGTTAGGAATGGATAAAGGCTATTTGAAAAAAATGGAATATTTGTTGATAGCTTCAGCGGTATTTGGGTGTATCATGGCTACTGCAAAATATCATGTGACGGGGAGGTTTGGTTTTAAAGATGCTGATCTTTGTAAAATTGCCAACATCATCTGGGATGGCATAAAACTCAATAATTAAACGATTGGTTGAAATTGATGTGATACGATTGCAGGGAGGAGAATTATAGATAATATAAACCGGAATTTAAAAAAGATATATGCATAATTGGAACTTGCCGGCGAGGCTTAATCGGGGAAAAACGTGGAAATTAATCCCGATCATTTTGCTTTTTTCCTCAACTGCCTTTGCACAGCAAAATGAAGAAGACACCGCACTTGACCAGGCGACACTTAAAAATTGTGTCCGTTATGCAATAGCTCATAATCCTGATCTTCAGAATGCAAAGGTTAATGAGGCGATAGTTGAAACGGAAATAAAATCCAAACTTTCAGAATGGTATCCCCAGGTAAATTTTAATTATAGTTTTCAACATAATTTTCAATTGCCAACACTTAATTTCAATGGAAACTTAATACACACTGGAACAGTAAATACTTCAGGAGTCCAGTTTGGTCTCACACAAAATATTTTTAATAGTGATGCATTATTGGCAAGCCGGAGCGCCAAAGATGTTCGGGTGCAGGCAAAACAAAACACACAAGAGCAAAATATAAACCTGGCAGCGATGGTAAGCAAAGCATTCTATGATGTGATCCTTACCAAACAACAAATCATTACTACCGACCAGGACATTAACCGAATTGACCTCAGCCTTAAAGATGCGTATTATCAATACCAGGCGGGCATCGCAGATAAAACAGATTATAAGAGAGCAACGATTTCGCTGAACAATGCAAAAGCACAAAGAAAAAGCGCCGACGAAACTTTAAAAGCAAAATATGCTTACCTGAAAGAATTGATGGGTTACCCGGATTCAGCAGAGATAAATTTAGCGTATGATACCACCCAAATGATGCAGGAAATTTATATTGATACGCTGCAAAACGTAAACTATGGCAACAGGATTGAAATTCAACAATTGCAAACGCAAAAAAAGTTGCAGCAATATAACCTGCAATATTATAAGTGGAGTTTCTTACCAACGCTTTCTGCATTTGGCAATTACAATTTGAATTTCCTGAATGATAAGTTCTCAAAATTATACAGCCAGTCTTATCCTAACTCCTACGCCGGTCTTCTTCTTTCAGTTCCTATTTTCCAGGGAGGAAAAAGATTGCAGGAAATCAAACAGGCGCAATTGGAAGTAACCCAGGTTGACAATTCAATAAAAAGTTATCAGCATACCATAAACACGCAATACCAGCAAGCGCTTGCTTCGTATAAAAGCAATCTTATTAATTACTATAGTTTGAAAGAAAATCTTGATCTGGCTAACGAAGTATATGATGTGATACGGCTTCAATATCGTTCGGGGATAAAAACATACCTCGAAGTGATCAGTGCAGAAACCGACTTACGAAATGCTCAGGTAAATTATTACAATGCTTTGTACCAATTACTTTCCAGCAAAATAGATGTATCCCAATCACTCGGAACCATAACTTATTAAATATAAATCAACATGCATTTTAAACGCTACCATATATATTTTATCGCAGTTACTTTTTTCACAATAATATCCTGCGGCGACAAACAAAATCAGCAACAACAGGGGCCGCCGCCCGCAATGCCGGTAACAACAAAGGTTGTAGAGCCAACCGATGCGGTTTATTATGATCAATATCCCGGAACTGTTGCGGCATTGGATGAAATAAAACTAACGGCGCAGGTTAGTGGCTACGTTACCGGAATTTATTTTAAAGATGGAAGTAAAGTAACGAAAGGGGAGAAATTATATTCTATAGACGTAGAGGTATACAAAGCCAATTATCAACAGGCCGAGGCCAACCTGCAGGTTCAGCAGACGAATTTATTAAAAGCACAAAAAGATGCTGACCGCTATCACGAACTGGATGCGCATGATGCGATAGCAAAACAGCAGGTGGACTATGCCGATGCGGCGCTTGAGGCCGCGAAAAAACAAGTGAACGCAGCAAAAGCAAATGTTGCCGCGGTAGAATCTAACGTAAAATTTTCCAATATCTATGCACCTTTCACAGGAACTATCGGCATATCACAAGTGAAGATTGGAACAGCCGTTGTTGCTGGACAAACGATTTTGAATACCGTTTCCACTGACAACCCGATTGCTGTTGATTTTACAGTAGATCAAAAAAATATTTATCGTTTTACAGAATTAGAACAAAGGGGATTCAATATAAAAGATTCGGTATTTACAATTGCATTTGGAGATGAGGTATATCCTCATCCCGGCAAAATCAGTTTAATAGATCGTGCGGTTGATCCTCAAACAGGAACCATAAAAACAAGGCTTGTTTTTCCTAACGAAAAAGACATGCTTAAGCCGGGTATGAATACAACCGTCAGGGTTAAAAATACAGCCTCTAAAAATGCAACGATAATACCTTATGAAGCAGTAACAGAGCAGTTAGGGGAATTTTATGTGTACGTTGTAGGAGACAGTTCGAAAGTATCGCAACGTGAAATAACATTAGGTACACAAATAGGAAATGATGTAATTATAAAAGATGGATTAAAACCGGGAGAAACAATCGTGGTGAAAGGAGTTCAAAACCTGCACCAGGGATCTGTAGTTAATGCCGCTGCGTCAACACAAAAACAAAAATAAGTGGTAACAGAAAGAAAATAAGAAGTAATGAAATCATACCTGAAACCCTATACGTTATAACTTATACCCTTTATTAAATGATCGCCGAAACCTTTATACGACGCCCTGTTACAGCAATTGTTATTTCGATTGTAATTGTCTTGGTGGGTGTTATTTCATTAAGTAATTTACCGATTGCTCAGTACCCTGATATTTCGCCTCCAACTGTTGCAGTTACCGCGAATTTTACCGGCGCCGATGCGCAAACGGTGGAGCAAACCACCACTACCCCAATAGAAACACAAATTAACGGATCCCCGGGGATGACCTATATTACCGGCAACAGCTCATCAAGCGGGCAAAGTTCTATTAGTGTAACTTTTGATGTGGGCACTGACATTAACATTGCCGCACTCGACGTACAAAACAGGGTGAGTGTTGCCACACCTACCTTACCGGATGTTGTAAAGCGTTTAGGGGTTACCGTTACAAAGCGTAATCCAAGCATTATGGTGGCGCTTGCCTTCTATTCTCCAAAAGGAACACACGATCCGAAATTTGTAGGTAACTATGTAAACATTTACATACAGGATGCACTGAAGCGTGTTCCCGGCGTCGGCGACATTACCTCCCTGGGGAACGATTTCGGAATGCGTGTATGGCTTAATCCTGAAAAACTTGCCGCATTAAATATCACTCCGGCCGATGTGTCTGCGGCCATCACCGAGCAGAACCTGGAAATTGCAGCCGGAACGATTGGAGGAAGCCCGCAACCGAATGCCCAGGCCTTTGAATATAGTGTGCTTACCAACAGCCGGATCAATACGGTTGATCAATTCAAAAATATTATTGTTCGTTCCAACCCTACTACGGGGAATATCATTTACCTCAAAGACATCGCCAGGGTAGAGTTAGGACAGTTTAGTTATTCGTTTAATGCATTCGTAAATGGCCAGCCAGCAACTTTTTTACTGGTGTACCAGGCGCCCGATGCCAATGCTTTGGAAACCTATTCAGGAATTACGAAAACGCTTGCCGAGCTCAAAAAAACTTTCCCGCAGGACTTTGATTATCTTGTTCCCCTCGAAACGGTCTCTGTTGTAAAAACATCCATAAGAGAAGTAATGTTTACGCTGCTTGAAGCGCTGGGCCTGGTGGTATTAGTTGTGTTTCTGTTTCTTCAAAACTGGCGTGCTACTTTAATTCCTGTATTGGCTATACCTGTTTCTCTCATTGGCGCTTTTATATTTTTTGTGCCCTTTGGATTTACTATTAATACCCTTACCCTATTTGCATTTGTACTGGCAATTGGTATTGTTGTGGATGACGCCATTATTGTTGTTGAAGCCGTACAGCATAATATTGATCACAATAATATGTCGCCTAAAGATGCAACCCGCAAAGCAATGAACGAAATCTCTGCGCCCGTAATTGCCATTGCTTTAATATTGGCAGCCGTGTTTGTTCCCGTTGGTTTTATACCCGGTATTGTCGGAAGATTATACCAGCAATTCGCAATCACCATCGCTGTTTCTGTAATCATATCGGCATTTGTTGCTTTATCGCTTACACCTGCACTTTGTACATTATTGCTGAAACATTCCAAAGGGGAAAATGAGAAAAAAAATGTGCTAGAAAAATTCTTCGCGGCTTTCAACAACGGCCTGAGAAGATTTACTGCTTCTTACACACGCGGCGTTGCATCGTGGATCCGCAAAACGCCTTATGTATTGATAATGCTTATTGTATTGTTTGTTGGATTATTTTTTCTTTTCAAGGCAAAGCCAACCGGCTTTATTCCTCCTGAAGACGAAGGCCGGTTATATGTTACCTATGAAATGCCTGAAGCGACTTCCACTACCAAAAGCATTGAGATGTTGAAGCTACTAATGGCGAGGGTGCAATCAATCCCCGAAGTAGAAGGCGTAGGTGGCCTCGCAGGGTTGAACATTATCAGCTTTTCAAATAAGTCCAATGTGGGAACCATGTTTGTTCATCTCAAACCGTGGGATGAACGCAAGGGAAGTGAACATAACGCCCAAAGCGTAATTGCAGCAATAAGAAAGAAAACTGCTGATATAAAAGATGCAAGGGTTTTAGCCATCTCACCTCCGGCAGTGCCAGGCCTTGGACGTACCGCGGGATTTACTTTTGAGCTGCAGCAAACAACCAGCACCGACGATATCAATCAATTTGCGCAGGTAGCCAGAAATTTTGTGGCCCAGGTTAATAAGCGTCCGGAGATAGAATCTGCATATACTTTTTTTACAGCCAATACACCCAGCTACCAGGTAAATGTGGATCGGGATAAAGCAAAACAATTAGGTGTGTCAGTCGCAGATGTTTATCAAACTTTGTCAACTTATTTGGGAAGCGGTTATGTAAATGACTTTAATTTATATGGCCGAAATTTCAGGGTGGTTACGCAGGCTGATAGTACGTATCGCTCATCGCTTGATCAGCTTAAAAAATACTATGTGCGCAATAGTTTGGGAAACATGATTCCATTAGGTTCATTAATCACCACCAAACTGATAGAAAGCCCTACATTAATATCGCATTATAATATTTACAGGTCGATTGAAATTAATGGTACAGCTAAGCAAGGCTTTAGCAGCGGCCAGGCAATTAAAGCTCTGGATGAAACAGCGGCAAAGTATTTACCCGCGGGCTATGGATACGAATTCTCAGGAATGAGTATTGAAGAAATAAAGGCTGGAAATAAAACCGCAACCATTTTTGCAATATCCCTGGTATTTGTTTTTCTTTTTCTTGCAGCATTGTACGAAAGCTGGTCGGTACCTTTCTCAGTTTTATTTGCTGTACCTATCGGTGCATTGGGTTCTATAATTGCTCTTAGTTTATTACCCGACCTGACAGACAATATTTATGCACAAATAGGATTGATAACATTGATCGGCCTTGCAGCCAAAAATGCCATATTGATTGTAGAATTTGCAAAGGAAAGAGTCGACAGTGGTATGGAATTATTGAAAGCAACCCTTGCCGCGGTAAAGTTGCGTTTACGCCCAATCGTTATGACATCGCTTGCCTTTATTTTTGGCGTACTGCCATTGGCATTTGCCACAGGCGCTGCGGCAGAATCCCGCAAAACAATAGGCTGGACTGTATTTGGCGGGATGCTCGCCGCTACTTCGCTGGCTATATTTGTGGTTCCGGTTTTGTTTGTACTTATTACACGCCTTTCCTACGGCAAGAAAAAATTAGCAGAATTACAGGCAAATTATAACCCTGAAGAACATAAGGAATTTGAGGAAGATGAATAATTTTAAGGTATGGGGAATAGTTTTGGTAATAAAGATTTAGATAACCGCAGCATAGTAGAACTTCGGGAATTAATGATGAAATAGTTTTTGTTTACCGCGACACAACTTTATAAAGGGGGTTTAAGCATGGCAATTACCGCAGCTACGAATTCTTTTGTTTCTGCAAGCAGGGATTCTAATTTCTTTTCATCAATAAAAACAAAATCGTCGTAGTCTGCCTCAAATCTTTTCGCCATCAGAAAAGAATAAAAGTCAGAAAAACGGCTTTCTATTTTTTCGGTAGAATAAATTCTTTATTGAAAATTGATTTAGTTCCGTTATGCGTTTTTGGATTCAATCCGTTTTCTGCCAGTAGCGCATTTGATTGCATAAAAAGCAGCATAATACATCCTGCTAATTGCAGTATCATTCAATCCGTTTTCCATAAGCAATCTTGCTTCCCGCAAGGACTGTCCTGACTTTTGCAACCTGTATTTTTATGTATTCGTTCTTATCTTTCATATTTCTATACCCTCCTATGCTTTCATAAATATTGGTTACGGCATATTCACTCTGCCATGTTTCTGCATTTTTTACAATAAGCGATATCGCAACATTGTGTTTAAGCTCTACTTCGCGAAGCATTATTTTTCTCAATTTATCAGCCAGTAATTCTGTGTCCGTTTCCTGGGTAAATACCAAAAAATCCCAATCGCTGTCATTTTCTGCATCGCCGCGGGCACGGCTTCCAAACAAAATAACCAAAGCCGTAGCATCAATAAGTAAAATATTTTTTTTACCAAGATTGCGATATGTCGACTCTCCGAAGGGATAATATGTGAGGCGAAGAAAAGTATATAAATTTTCACAAATCTACAAATTATCATGCCAGGGCGGGAAATGTCTACCTGGATTATGCAGGAGGCAATATTTATCCAAAATTATTGTTAGGCATGCACTATCGGTATTTACAAAAAACATTTATGCCAATCCACATTCTTACAATCCCGAGAACCTTACCATTAATGCAGATGCGTTGAACAAATGCAATTAAAAAGCATATTAATAATATCTACCTGAAAACCGATGTAAACTCACGTTCTACCGCAATTGCAAGATTACGGAAATTGATGATGAAATAATTTCATGCGCGTGTTTATTCCTTATTGGTCATTGTCTGTTTTCACAGCGGTCGCACCCAAATATTTCTAAAACTGATGGGCTTGCTTGAGTCTCCATGCGCCTGCAACTTTATTGCGTATGGGCCACGAACAGCGCCCTTGCCTGTGTAAGAAGGATGACCAATATAAATGGTGGGACCTATCAGCTCAAAATTATTCTGTACTAATACACCATTAAAAAAAGCAGTAACTCTTGCGGGGCTTTTTAATGAGCCATCATCATTAAAACGTGGTGCAGTCCATACTACATCGTACGTTTGCCACTCTCCCGGAGGGCGATTGGGATTTACTAACGGTGCATTTTGTTTGTAGATGCTGCCTGCCTGGCCGTTGGTGTAGGTCTTGTTGTTATAGTTATCGAGGATCTGCATCTCATAACCATCATCTCCCTTACCAGTTGAGGCAAGGAACAAACCGCTGTTGCCACGTGCCTGGTCTGAACCTTCAATGTCTTTTGGTTCACGCCATTCAAGGTGAATCTGGTAATCCATAAATAATTGCTTCGTTTGAATACTACCTGCTTTTTTATTTACAGTAACGATACCTTTTTTTACAAACCAGTCTGCGGGTTTCGTAGTATCATTCGCGGAAACCCATTGGTCTAAATTTTTTCCATCAAATAAAATAATAGCATCAGAAGGGGCATCGCCACAGGATTTTCCAGGAGTAACAACCGGCGGAACCGGGGTATATAATTCTGTCTCTTCGTGTGTCATTTTTTTTTCTTGTGCACTAACGGTCATAAAAGTTAATACCAGGAGTGCGGGAAACAAATAAAATGTTTTTTTCATGATAAATGAGAGGTTATAAATAAATATTTGTCGTTTAATAAGTTCAAAGTATTGAAAGAAAGCAATCATCCTTTTTTCTAAAATATAATTTCAAACAAGCGTAGGTTGTACTCCTATGAAAAACTAATACACTCTTTTAATTCTTTGTCCGTATAAGCAAGATTGTATTGCTTTAAAACGTCTGCTGGTACACCATTCCATTGATTGGGCTGATTTCCCATATACCCAACATCTTTACCGCCCATTTCCGTTGTATAAAAACCAGTTGCAGTTAAATTACGCATCAGGTTAAAAAAAGCAACTCCCTGTTTCATCTCTGGTTTTGCTTTTTTAGGATAAGCAATTTCATCAATCATTTCTATTTGTTGTTGCTGATTGCAGTCTGTAAAAGCATTCTGATAACGATTTAAACATTGCATATCCAACCATCTTAATCCGCCACGCATCGGAACCTGGTGCTCCGGCATATCTTTTACAATAAACTCAATAAAGTCCGGCACTTTCGCATCGGAAGCGCTTCCACTCACATCATCTTTCGGAATAATAATATCTCCAAGAACCGTTATAGTTGCCATTTCTTCCGGCGTAAAAAAAGTGTAAGAAGTCTCTTCTTTATAATGAGCAGCTTCTTCCTTCATCCTGTTTATCCCGGTAGGGTTGCCGGCATTATCTTCTGTGGCAGCTACTTTCTTATCCGCTTCTTTTTTATCAGAAAGCTTACATGCATCCAACAACAATCCCGCTGATACAGTGCCTAAGGCAAGGGCTTTTAATGATTTTCGTCTATCCATAATAGTTATTTTAATAGAATTCATTTTCCCCTTCGGGGTTAGGGGCTTTAAATCTCATTCTTCTTCAACTGGTCAACAATATATTCTGAAGTACGCATAGATAAAGCAAGAATCGTCCAGGTAATATTTTTGTCACCTTGAGAAACAAACATACCGCCATCAACATTAAACAAATTTTTGCATTCATGTGCCTGGGCCCATTTATTTAAAGGAGATGTTTTCGGGTCGTTACCCATGCGAACCGTACCCGCTTCGTGAATAATATTACCGGGAGCATGTAACCCATAATTATTCTCAGGGCCATCATCACCACCCCAAATGTTTACAGCGCCCATTGAATGTAGAATTTCTGCGAATGTTTCTTTCATGTGTTTGGCCTGCTTAATTTCATAATCCGTATAAGTAGTATGAAAACGCAAAACCGGTATGCCATATTTATCAACCACTTCCGGATCTATTTCACAATAACTGTCTTCCCTGGCAATTGCTTCTCCACGGCCTGCCATGCCAACATGCGCACCAAAGAAATAACGGTAATCTTCCTTTAAAGAAGCACCATAACCGCCGGCCTCTTTTTGCTTTCCTTTAATTTTATAGGTGCCGTTTAAGTTTTCAATACCCCAGTTAAATCCATATAACGGCATCCCAAAACCGCCGCCATATTCAATATGATAACCGCGCGGGAAGTCCAATTTTTTATTATCGAGCCACCAGGGTGTATACACATGCATCCCCCCTACTCCATCTTCATTATAACGTTTGCGATCAAATAGCTGCGGTAGAATTCCACCCATATCCGCTCCCGTAGAATCATGTAGATATTTACCTACTACATTGCTCGAGTTGGCGAGACCGTTAGGATGTTGTGGTGACTTTGAATTCAGTAACAATCTTGCAGACTCACAGGCGCTTGCAGCAAGTATAACTGTTCTTCCTGTAACCTGGTATTCCTGCATATCCGGTTTGTGTACATAAGATACGCCGGTAGCGAGTCCTTCTTTATCTACCAATACTTCCCGAACCATTGAATCGGTTATCAAATCAACATTGCCGGTTCGTAATGCAGGAATTATTAAAGCAGATGAAGAAGAAAAATCGGCATATATTTTACAACTGCGTCCGCATTGAGCACAATAGAAACATTCGCCTCTGTCTTTATTAATAGATTTGGTAAGGATAGAAAGCCGCGAAGGAATTACCGGGATACCAATGTTGGTTGCTGCGTTCTTAATAAATAATTCATGCAGTCTTGGTTTCGGCGGCGGCAGAAAGAAACCATCAGGAGCATCGACCAAACCTTCATTGGTGCCAAACACGCCTAATAATTTGTCTATTTTATCGTAGTATGGCTTTACGTCTTCATAACCAATCGGCCAATCGTCACCAAGTCCATCAATACTTTTATGTTTAAAATCTTTTGGCCCAAAACGTAATGATATTCTTCCCCAATGATTGGTGCGTCCACCGAGCATGCGTGCACGCCACCATTCCCATTTAGTTCCTTCAGCCTGCGTGTACGGTTCACCGTCAATTTCCCATCCCCAATAGCAACCATCAAAATCGCCGAAGGGACGATATTTGGTGCTGGCGCCTCTACGCGGAGACTCCCATGGATTTTTTAACTGGTTCGAATCTTTTGCAGGATCATACATAGGACCAGCCTCGATAAGGCAAACTTTTAATCCTGCATTGGCAAGCACGTAAGTAGCCATTCCGCCACCTGCACCAGAACCAACAATAATTGCATCGTATTTTTTGGGTTGGAGCTTAATCTGGAATTTTCCCATAATAATTATAGCGTATTCAGAAGTACATTTTTAAGAGAACGTGAATGTAAAACTTATGTGATAATATTTGAAATTTATTTTATTAATGGTATCAAAAAATTGTCACAAATTAATAATGAAAAAATAAATTCAATAGATGCAAACATCATTAAATTTCAAAGATTACAATTTTCCATTTATCATTATTTATATTTGCAAAATATCAATGTCGGGTAAAAAAAGAATAGATAAAAAAATGACTCTGTAGCTCTCCCGATAGTCATCGGGATGGTAGAGCATAGATAAAAAAAATGACTCTGTAGCTCAGTTGGTAGAGCAGCTGACTCTTAATCAGCGGGTCCAGGGTTCGAGTCCCTGCGGGGTCACTGAAAATCAAGCAGTTATGAATTAAAATTTATAACTGCTTTTTTATTTGATACATGATTTGATACATGGTTTTTCCGAACAATTTATTGATTATTAACAATTATTTAAATAAGCCATTTTGATAAATTTATTATCGCATTAGAACCAGGCATTGGAGCTATTCAGAAATGAATTTATACGATGATCAAATCAAAAACCAGGATCGGACTTTTTCTACAAATTTTTATCGAGTAAATTTTATCTCACCGAGGTACCTGTTGAAAATAAAAAAACTCAATTACCTCATTGGTTTATTTTGGGGAGTATTGCCAAAAATGCAATGAAAATAATACGTTCAGGGTGCTGTATTACCCTATTGAGTGATTATGTTCCTATCGAAGGAAAAACCTTTTTCAGGTTGCTGTACTTTGAGGATTATGCCAAATATGTCTTTTGGACTTTTAATGACAACTTTATAACAGACTTATCACGTTATGTTTTATCCATTGATGATGATAACGTTGATTCCTGTATTAAAATATTGCGATTGTATTCTGTGGCCTATGATGAAAAACTCAACACTGGTATAGATGAAGAACTTTCCTATTGTTATCGCAAGATTGCTTCTTTAAAAAAGGGTAAAAAATTTGACCGAATGTTCGCCCTTGACCAGCAAAACAGAAAAATAGTGTTGGAGTTACTGGAGAACCGATTGCCTGGAAATGAAAAGGGAGAAGAAAATAAAAATGGATTATCCTCGGAAGAACCTAATCCTTTAAATCATCCACCAGAGGAAATCTCATTTTTAGAAATACTCATTCCTTTGAATGGGAGCATCGAAAATACCTTAAGCTATATAGAATCAAAAATCATAGAAGCCAGGTTTCCGCATAATATATTTTACACCATAAAGAAAACAAAAAAGGGTGCTAACCAGACCGGACTTAATTCAGAAATAGCCGCAATGGTAAAGATTTTCCAGGATAAGGGATATTTTAAAAGCGAGTTTACCTTCAAGGATATCTTTAAAAGTTTCGGCATCTACACAAAAAATAAGTCAGGGAAGGACTATGATTATTCTTTTTTTATTGAAGACTATAATTTTAAAAAATATGTAGAATATTTAGAATTGCTGGATATCTTCAATATAGACTTAGACCGCCAGGATAGTTAGGATTACTCGCAAATTCCCCCTTATCCGCCTGCACTCAGAGGCCAATCCCTTCAAATTGCATGCAATTATTCACAATTAAAAAAGATTGCAATGCAAACAAACAATCCCTTCGAGCTTATCCTAAACAAGCTCGAACAAATACAAACTACGGTTGACACGCTTTCAGTCAATTCGGTTGGACAAAACCCTCCCGACCCAACAGATCCCAACCGGATCATAGATTTACCGGAAGCTGCCAGGATACTTTGTAAGCCCGTCGGCACGGTGCGTGCCTATATTCATTCCCGCAATCTCCCAGGGAGATTGGTCGGGAAAAGTTACCTGATTAAATACCAGGAGCTGATGAAATGGTTTGAAAATTACCAGGCAGCGTACGAACAAAAAAGTAAAAAAACCGCTCTCGATAAAATGATCGAAAACCGGCAGCGATACCGGAAAGATTAACCCCAATCATTGCACCGATTTTATAACTATCCAGGTCAAATTATTTACTATGTAAATAATGCACAGCCGGAAAGATGGTAGTGTTAGGAATTCCCTCCATACCAAATTTGTTACACTCATGATAAATTTAAAAAGTCTTGATGAGCTACAAAAATTCATTTCAAACAATCATTCTTCCAATGCGGCAACTTTCGAGTATTATGCCCAACAGGGAGCACAGCTGCATCCCTTAACTCAGCTATTTGGCAATTTCATTTTAGAAGGCGCCTTGGTTCATTTTCCTGCACGCCGTGGTTGCGGTAAGTCGCTTCTTTGTTTGCAATTATGCCTGGCAATTAGCCATCACTATGAAACGTATCTCGGAGAAGCAATTAAAAAACATGGCATCTGTATATACCTCGATTTTGAAATGAGCGAGCAGATTACCCAGCGAAGGGCTTATCAATTAAAAAAGTTTGCCCCGGTTTATAAACAACAATTTGCCGATGATCTTATCATTTACAATACCCGAAAATCTTTCATGGAAGATTTTTCAACAATAAACCGGTTGATACTTGAAAAAAAACCGGTATTGGTGGTGATAGATAATCTGCGTAATGCTCTTCACAATATAAATACCAACTCCGCCACCGAAATGGCTAATTTCTTTTCTATCCTCAACGCCCTAAAAGAGATCTACCAATTCGCAATTATTATTGTAGACCATTTCAGGAAGCACACCAATAATTTAAAGTCAGATTCTGATCTGCAATCCGGCAGTGGCGTAAAAACTGATTTATCAGACAGCGATTTTGTTATGAGGAATAGTTGCCAGCATAAAAACTGGCGACTACTGAAAAGAATCAAATCCCGTTTAACCGAAGAAAGCGACGCCACCAAATTAATAGCTTTTAATCCGGAGACATTATGGTTCGAACTTGTTAGGGATGAGGTAAATGAAGCTGAACATATTGGACTTTCAGAAATCCAGGATAAAGATGAATTAAAAGATATTGCAATTGATATGTATGAAAAGGGCAGCACGCTCGATGAAATTGCAAGGGCGCTTCACAAAAGCAAGTCAACCGTTCACCGGTACATTTCCGGAAAAAAGAAACCGACGTGAATTTCCCATTTTCCCATCTGTTCCACTTTTCCCGCTTTTCCCATTTTGCAAAAATGGGAAATCAAAACTTGTCTAAAGATGCCCCGCGAATTTCCCATTTGCATTTTTTGGGACAGATGGGAAAATGGGAAAATGGGAAATTTTGATCCGCAATCGAAAAATAAACGGCAATTCTTATTTGTAACCAGAATAAAAATAATCAAATGAAACAGTTTCAATTTAATGTCCAGGCCAAAGGTGGCAGTGGAAAATCTATGTTAACTTATCTGCAGGCACTCAAAAACGAAGCAAATCAAAGATCATATTTTATTGACCTTGACAGTTCCGTTAAAACAAGCTTGCAACAACTAAAATTCCTTCAGGGACAAACGCCGCCCAGGTTCGCGCTTATGAACCTTTTGGATAGTCGCGATAAACTCGATAGACAATTACTTTTTGAAAACCTGCTGGAACTCTGCCAAAAGGATTATGATGAATTTTATCTTGATTTTGGGGCACCGGAGAGCGACCAGTTACCTTCGTTATTTTCCAAGGACTATTCAATAGAAGAATTTAAACAAATTGAGGGTGAATTAACTGCGCAGTTTATTTTTAATATAGTCGTTGCCGGTGGCGGTGGTTATGAAGGATGCACCAAGTATTTACAGAAATTATCCAGGCTGCTTAATGGAGCATTCCCCGTTAATATCTATATCAATCAAAGTACATTTATCAATCATGCACATTTAGTTGATGAGATTAACGCCTTTGCAAAAGCCAGGAAAAATGAGATTAACGCCGTAAGATTTTTTGGCGATTTTGATAATACTACTTCTCCTCACAAAAATATTCTGAGAAGTATTGAGCAGGGCAAAGGAATAGAGGCCTTTGCTTTTGTTGAAAAGATTAAAATCTTAAAGGAACTGTCTAAAATATAAATCCCAATGCAACAGGCTGTTTTTGATTATAAAAAAATCCGCTCCGAACTATTTTTACAGTACGACGTGGATTTAGATGAAACATCAAGTTCGATATTATTCATACTCCAGGAAGAACAGAAAAAGCTATTCGCAGAACAGAGCCGGCAATTAGAAGAGGCTACCCGTAAAATAAATTCCTCGAATAGTTCTTTGCAAATAGATACAAAGAATCCACGCTCCCAGGCTTTTTGGTTTGGAATGGGAAAGTGGGGGCTGGCCCTGATTATGGTAACGTGCGTCGTTACCTTCTTTTATGCATATCATTTGAATAAAGAAGAGCAGGATAGAAAAACAACTGAACTTTTTGAATGGTACGCTGAATATTACCAGGTATCCCAACGCGAATCTAAAAAAGAGGTAACCAATTTTTTAAAAAAATATCCAATGCCTCATTGATGCAAAGAGAAAGTAGCTGGTTAGCCGAATAAATTATAGTTCCGTTGTTCTTTTTTTTGAAGTAGAATTTTCGACTGTTGAAAAGGTAAAATTGTCATTTTGATCGGTAGAGTCCGTAGCATGAATGGCTGAACTATTATTTTTTCCCTTTAGTATATTCTTTTCATCTTTTTTTCTTTGCCTGGCTATTGCTGAATTAAGGCTGCTAAGATTGATCTTTTCTTCGGGGATGCTGATTTCTTTGGCTAACCACTTCCTGAAAAGGGTCGGCTTTAAATCTTCAAGTTTTTGGCGGTACGTATCCACTATCACGCTATATACCCGGGATTGATCGCTCAATAACCATTCTTTGATGAAGACTTCATACATATACTAAGTTTTGATAAAAATATGATATTTATTGAATAATAAATAAGCTAAAATAACTATAAAATAAGATTTAATAAATGTTAATAAGCTTTTATGAGCCATTTAATAACAGCGGCCTTATTTAGGCTTGTATATGGCTTAAAAGTAGCTTCAGGCAAGATGTGAAACCGCAAGCGGATTTCAATCTTGTTTTTGAGCTGTCGCTCAAAAAAGGTTTCCACGGAATGGAAACGCAAAATGCAATCAAGCCATAACCTAGCGCTCAAATAAGTTGATAAAAACTCTTTTTAAACATGAACAAGAAACAAAATCCCGGAGATATTTTGAATAAGCGGACGACAGTCCGGTATAAGTCTTCGGAATATCAAACCGTCAAAACCAAAGCAAGTGAGGCAGGCTTAAGCTTCTCCGATTTTTGCCGCCAGATGACTTTAGAAGGATATGTACAAGCGGTACACACTCCTCACAATATTAATGAAATAAGAATCTTTAAAGTCTTGCTTATAGAATACCGGACACATTTTGCCAGGATCAGTAATATGATAAAATACTCAGACCCTGCTCTAAATAGCGAGATCACGGAGTTAAAAAATTCTATACAGGCCGTTATCGAAAAAATCAAATTATGATAGGCAAAGCAAAAAGTAATAAAAGCCTGCAGGCGACAATTGCATACAATGAAAAAGAAAAAGCTACCCTCGATTATGCGAATAATTTAGTGGGAATATCACTGGATGATTTTCGCATGCAGATGGAAGACCTTCAAAAATGTTATAGAGGATATGCCAGGCAGTTAACCATCCATGCCATTTTATCGCCAGTCATTGAGGATGGAAAGCGGCTGGATACCACGCAATGGAAAATCAATAGCGGAGAAGTATCTGATGAACATGAATATGCAGGGGTTGCAGGCAATAGGGTTCCTGCATGAAGACAAAGATCACAAGCACCTTCATTTAGTTATTAATAAAGTAAAAGAGGATAATTTTAAATTGTTTCACGACAACTATATTGGGAAGAAAACACAAAAAGCTGCAGACAATATTGCAATAGACATGAAGTTGATCCGAGCTACCGAAATAAGGCAAGAAAGGATTAATCAGTCAGCGAGAATTAAAGATGCCCTCCAGGCCGGAATTACTATTTCCGAAGAAAAACCCAGTGGGATAAAACAACAATTTAAATCGATGCTGGAAGGGGTAATAAAAAATAGCTTTCGTTCCATTGATGAATATTTTACGGCACTGGAAAGCGTGGGGTTTAAAGTACATTCCTATTCCAACAAGGAAACCGGGGAACTTCGTGGGTATGGCGTTGAAATGAGCGGAGTTAAAATGGATGCCTCTGCCATTGGTAAAAAATTCACGTTAAAAGCATTGAAAATATCCGGGGAAAAACCTATTCAAATTAAAATAGAAAAAAATCCTGCCGCAAAACTTCTAAGGCGGATAATGAAATAACTCCTTTAAAAGATATGGCTAAAATAATTGCGTTGGAAAATTATGCAGCATCAATAGGCGTTTCAAAAGAAATATTGAAAAATGATAAGGCTATTGAAATGATTGAACACAATAAGAAATTTTTTATCGCCATTAAAAATGACAGTGGAGGATATGCGATGAATAATATTTTTTCGAAGGTATGCTGTGGCGAAAATGATATTACCACAATAGTTACGAATAAAGAATATCCCACGTTGGTTGTCGAAGATTTGTTTGCTTATTTATTACATAAACAGGATCATGAAAAGTTTAATTATATCATCTTAAATTCTATAGCTAATAAAGATAAGCTGGAAAAGAAATTAGCAGCATCCAATGAAAGAAATGTGATATTTCAATTAAAGGATGATGCGATCGGAAGATCATTAACCCAGGAAATTTCAAACTCCTTAAATAATTCATGGAGTAAAAATCAACAGTCCCAGGTTAATAAAAGAGAAGTCGAGCAAGTACCACATTCTTTAAAATCGATTGGTAAAAGGGAGCGTAATAATAAAAAAGAGAAACAGAAGCATAAGGGCTTTCTCATGTGAGGTAAACTTGAAAGATTCTTAATGGCGTTTTTGCAGCTATGATAAGGAGTCTATAGCATTTGCGATCGAAGTCAACTATTTAGTAAAGAAAATTTTAATCAGGAATTACCATTGAATTTTGAAAAAGATATTTTTTATGACAGCAGTAAAAAGTCTGAAAGTATTTCGGTATCAGGTAGCGAAAATGGCGAAAGACAAAGAAGCAAAATTATTTCATTGTTATTGTCACGGCGATATTTTTAGGATTGCAAAAGACAAAAGAAAATAATGGATCTCCGGTTAAGGATAAAAAAAGCAAATATCAAAATCAATTCTCATCGAACATTACAATTATTTACAACTGCAGGTAACTGAAGAAGTAAAATAGGAAGCCCGGCACGACGCCGAATCAACCAGCTAACTGGCAGCAATGAAAATTCAGAAAACCAATTATTGGAAGCTTATAAATCCGGCGACAAAACCAATAAATTAATTATTCGCGACGAAGAAAATTTTATCTGTCTTGCAAAGCGTGTTGCAGTTTTTAACTACTTGAAAAAATTACAACACGAAGGGAAGCTTAATGCAATTGATAAAGATTCAAATAAATAATCATGAAAAAATGAATATCCCTATTCAGCAAAGTGCTTCGGTGGTGTTGGCCGGACAAGCGGGCGGAGCCGTTCGGGTTGTCCTTGAATTTTTTGTTTATTTTTTGTTCAAGCAAAAAAGAAAAAGAGAATAATAGGTCTTTTTATTCCCGGGAAAAATTTGCATCAGCAGAAAGAGAGCGAAACATATCATCAATGCACAAACCACGAATCGATCTCATTCAAAAACAATCCTCACCCGGCAAGCTGCTTCGGTGGCGTGGCCGGACAACCCTGCTTGCAGGTCTCATGAACGCAAATGATACCAATAGATATTCGTGAATAAACAGGCGGAGCCATTCGGATTATCCGTGAACCTTTTGGTTAGTCAAAAGAAAAATATGAGGAACAAAAAAACCCGCAAACGCGGGTTACGTACTATGATTAAATAAAAGTTTTTACGCTGTTTTGACTTTTGATAATTGCCTTGACCGTTGATTAGATGAACCTGACCTTGCCTGGCGAAAAACATCCCCGGTTTTTTTTGCACGGTATTGTTGAGAAGCCGAAGATCTCTTTTCTTGCTTGCCAACAATCCCTATATCGTCCAATTTATAATATTGTTTTTTATCTGCCACTGAAATAATTTTTGTAATACGAATTTACTAAATTTTTTGCAGACGGCGTAAAGATTCCCATCCTGTCATTACTAAAAATAAGCTGGGCTCCCAGGCTTTCAATATAGTGATCCACAAGCTTTGTTTTGGCATCAAATGCTACATAGCCGTCATATCCCAGGTCGAAACTCAGTTTACATGCAAAGGCCACCATATTGCCGGCGACGCCTAAGTATCTTTTATTTTTACCATAATTATGAGGCGCATTTTCAATCAGGGGCATTTCAATGTATAGTTGATCAGGAATGGGTTCAAGGCTGATTAAACCCTGGATCACATTATCTCCCCTTATTACGAGTTTATAAATACTATGGCTGGGATTTTCTTTGCATTCCTTCTTCCAATTAAAGAACCATCCATCTTTTTTATGAACGCCCTTGATTTCATCTAACGTTATTGGGATAATATCAGTTTCAAAATTAGTATTCGTGTCTTTTTCTTCGATACTATTTGTAATCTTATCAACAATAAACCGCGGTGACCTGGCCATGATAACAAAGAAAAAGAATTTATAAATATAAATCCAACTTTCTTTCCCCCTCTCCTTTTGGAGAGGGGTCGGGGGTGAGGCTTATACTCCGGTGGCGTTGGCCGGACAAACCTTGTCATCCTGAGCTTGTCGAAGGAGGGTTGTCCTTGAATTTTTTGGCTACTTTTCTTTCAAGAGAAAAAGTGAAAACAAATAATTTTAATACGAGCGGAAAAGAACAGAGAACATTAATTTTTCATTCCCTTAAAGATAAATGAGAATCAATATCATGCGCAAATGATGAACAACCCTATTCAGCGGGGTGCTTCGGTGGCGCTGGCCGGACAAACGGGCGGAGCCGTTCGGGTTGTCCTTGAACTTTTTGGTTACTTTTTCTTTCAAGAGAAAAAGTGACAAGAAAAGAATTTTTCATTCCCTAAATTTACAATCAAGAAAAAGTGACAAACATAACATCACGCATAACGAAATCGATCTCATTTAAAAACACTCCTAAATTTCACAAATAAAAATCCAAAAAAATGAACATCAAAAATTACACCTCCTCAATCGAAGCAAGCCGTTCCATGGCCCGAATTGAAGAACTACTCGTAGAGATCGGCGCCACAAACGTCAATAAACAATATGCAGATAAAGTTTGCACCGGCATAACATTTTTGTTATTTGATTCCCAACTGCAGCAAACCCTAGCCTTTCATTTAAAAGCACAGGTACAAGAATGTTTTACTGTGTTATGGAAAGATGTAAAAAGGCCGCAGGCAAATACAAGAGCAACATTGCAACAACAAGCAAACAAAACAGCCTGGAAGATCCTCTCCGACTGGACCGAAATTCAATGCAGCATGATTTTGCTTGGCCAGGCCAAACCATTACAAATGTTCCTTCCCTTCGTCTACGACATGAAATCCAACGAAACATTTTTTGATAAAGTAAGTAATGGAAAAATGAATTTATTGACATTGTAAATCATAAAAGGTATTATTTACTAGCCTGATTTATTGTAATCCAATATATTTGAGTTCTTAATCGAGAACTTGATTGTAAGGTTTAAAGCAACCCCTTATTTAAACTGTAGAATTGTAATTTTGATATAGTTTATCAATATATTCATATCAAATTTAGTCGTCGGGCAAAAAAGCAAATTATGACGGACAATTTAGAAGCAAGCAAAAATTATATTGAGATTTTACAAAGCCTCAAAGATAAAATCAAACAGGCAAGGCTGCGGGCAACAATTAGTGTTAATAATGAATTGCTGAAAGTATATTGGGAGATCGGCAATACTCTTTACTGCAACAAAAAAATGAGGGCTGGGGAACAAAAGTTATTGACAGACTTGTTGTCGATTTAAAACTGGAATTTCCCGATATGAAGGGCCTGTCTTGAGAAATATTAAATACATGAGAGCATTTTCGGAAGCGTTCCCTGATTTTACAACTGTGCAAGGCTCCATTGCACAATCGCAAAATGTTGAAGAACAGACTAGCATAATTGTGCAACGGGCTGTTGCACAATTGCCCTGGGGACACATTTGCACTTTATTAGACAAATTAAAAGCGAATGACGAAAGATTGTTTTATGCTCAGAAAGTAATACAAAACGGATGGACTCGTGATTTGCTTGTAAACCAGATTGAAAGTGGCCTTTACAAACGACAAGGTGCATTAACCAATAATTTTAAACTTACGTTGCCTGCTTATGAATCCGAGCTAACCACTCAACTTTTTAAAGACCCCTATCATTTGGATTTTGTTATGCTGGGCAAGCAAGCTAAAGAAAGAGATTTGGAAAATGCTTTAATGAATCACATTACCAAATTATTGCTGGAGTTGGGAGACGGTTTCGCATTTATGGGCAGGCAAAAAAGATTTGAAAGCGGGTGGCAAAGAGTTTTTTATTGATCTGCTGTTTTATCACACCAAATTGAGACGGCACATTATTATAGAATTAAAGATTGGAGAATTTGAACCTGAATTTGTAAGTAAAATGAATCTTTACCTGGGTTTGGCCGATGATACATTAAAAGGTGAATATGATGAACCTGCCATTGGCCTGATACTTTGTAAAACCAATAATAAAATTATTGCTGAATATGCTTTACGGGATACCAGTAAACCCATTGGGATAGCTGAGTATAAAATTGCAGAAATGCTACCGGACGATATCAAAGGAGAATTACCGATCGCTGAGATAGAACAAAGAATGGATGAAGAATTAAAAGAGAATAGAAGCTCTGTTGATGCCCGATGGGATGCAATAAAAAAAAACCTAACAAATATTCATACAGATGAGATACAAACACCTGTTACTTACAACATACTACTTAGCCTGTTTATTAACGGATTAAAACCATTGTACGAAGAAATTATAAAAAAAATGGACGTTTTTAAAACTGAGTTCCACGATAAAATGTTTGTATGGAATTGCACCAATAAAGTAATACTAAACATGGCACAACTGGAAGAGTTTTGGAATGATGAAACCCAATTAAAAAATATCCATCAAATATCTTTCTCATACAATTTATTTGGGTTTAAAAAAGCAGGTATTGAAAATTTCAATGAGCATTTGCAATTAAACTTTGAAATTAATACTTATTCGTATGGCTTTACCCTTGTTAACCACAATAACCAACAGCCCTTTTTAAAAAAACTTTACCATCAGCCAATAACCTCAGCCGATCAACAACAGATTATTGATCTGATTATGATGAAAGTGATGGATGGAATAGAATGGAATTTGGAAAGAATAAAAAAGTGAGCTACCAACTAAAAATTCCAATAATTTTGTCACGAATTCCCCGAAAGCACTAAGTTAGCAGAATAAATTATACCTTATTTGCTTTTGCTCACTTCCTCAATCGAAGCAAGCCGATCCATGGCAAGGATCAGAAGAATTGTTAGTAGAAGTCGGCGCCACAAATGTCAATAAGCAATATGCAGATCAAGCTTTTACACGGCATAACGTTTTTGTTATTCGATTCACAATTGCAGCAAACCTTAGCCTTTCATTTAAAAGCCCAGGTAGAAGAATGTTTTACTGTTTTGTGGAAAGATGTAAAAAGGCCGCAGACAAATACGAGAGCAATGTTACAACAACAGGCAAACAAAACAGCCTGGAAGATCCTTTCCGACTGGACCGAAATTCAATGCAGTATGATTTTGCTCGGCCAGGCCAGAACCATTACAAATGTTTCTTCCCTTCGTCTACGACATGAAATCCAACGAAACGTTTTTTGATAAAGTGAGCAGGCATCAACTTTATGAAACTTAGTTTCCATATTGGCTTCTCAAATCTGAACCTTTATTAAAAAAATCGTCGGCATCTAATACCTTTATTCCGGTTACAGGATGAATCTCCCAACAAGAAGCACGCACATTGCGTTTACCAATCTCATCGTTTTCGTCATTTGCAAAAGATTCCCCTTCATGTTCGGCATCATAAAATAACCAACCTGAAATTTCAACTTTATGACCCTTAAGCCTCCTAAGCGATGGCGTCGACCAGTCAATATTATTATTAGACATCAACAACCTTGTTCTTGGTGTCACCTCGACTATTAGTCGATTCTTTGGCTCATTTGAATCGGGGTCATTAATGAGTTCGATGTGAGTGTCTTTAAAAATAGCTATGTTGCTGCCGCAATTGCAAG
>CAWBUS010000007.1:0-247141 GCA_963792025.1 uncultured Chitinophagaceae bacterium
AATCCACGTAAACTGACCCCCTCCCGCCAAATGAAACTAACCCCCTTCCGCCATTTCAAATTGACCCCCTGATTCCGGCTCAAATTGACCCCCTGAAAAAAGGGATAAAAGAACAGTTGTTTTGGTAGCATAATTGGATGCGTCCGTCAGACAGGCCACCTCAGGCCGGAGCCAATTGACCACCCTTTTAGCTGGCGAAGATTTGTAGCACTCTCAAATTTTATAACAGTCAATAACAGTTACTGGCTTAATTTAGAACCATAATTTTTTTCCGGCGCAACCTGGTCAAATTTTTTCGACCTTCTGTGTTCCGCAAAAACGGTGGAGACTGGTCAACGATGCCGGCGCTTGCAGTATGGGGTCAATAAATCCCTAATTTGCAAATTTTTATTTAAAATCTTCCCGAAAGGGTATAATTATAATGGTTGACCTTTATGTTATACCCTAAAAGGTATAAATTTTGATAAATCTAATATTTTATACCCTATATGGTATATTATCAACTAAAAAACATATTTTTACACCCTAAAAGGTATAAAAAATGAGTTTGAGAGAATTTGTAAAGGAAAAAAGAGGCGATGCAAAACTCACCCAGCCCGAACTTGCTGAGAAAGCAGGCGTAGGCCTTCGTTTTTTACGGGATTTAGAGCAGGGCAAAGAAACCTTGCGATTAGACAAGGTAAACCAGGTACTTGGCTTATTTGGGTATGAGGTAGGAGCTGTAAAGGCATCACCAACTACAACTAACTAAACTAATAACATCAATGCGAAAAGCAGAAATTAAAATGCACGATAATATCGCAGGATGGCTCACACAGGATGAGGATGGGTATCATTTTGAGTATGATACAGCCTACCTGGAGCTCGAGGAATCTGAACCGGTAAGTCTTAAGCTTCCTTTGCAGAAAGCAACTTTTACAAGCAATATATTATTCCCATTTTTTGATGGATTGATACCTGAGGGGTGGCTATTGGATATTGCAGAAAAACACTGGAAACTAAATCCCCGTGATCGCATGGGTTTATTACTTGCCTGTTGCAAAGATTGCATAGGTGCCGTTAGTGTTCATCCAATAAATGAAGAAGAAAATTGACCAGGAGATGCTTATATTGCTATTTGCCATTGGCAGAAAATGAAAAAGATTTTCATGCCAGGTGCAGTAAGAAAATGTTTGGTCAAGCCGTTGCACCGGAATTGCCCTACAGCGAAGAAAGGATGGAAGAATTAGCGCAACAGGTGATCCAAAGCCATACAACAGTAACCGGCATTCAACCAAAGTTATCCTTACACCTGGCGTCTTCAGAACAACCTGACCGCCCCAAACGATTTACGATTGTTGGAATGTGGGGTGGATATATTTTAAAACCACCTACACATCATTATCCGCATTTGCCAGAAGTAGAAGACCTAACCATGCACTTGGCAGAAACTGCTAAAATCAAAGTGGTGCCGCATAGTTTAATCAGGCTTCAATCCGGTAACCTGGCTTACATTACCAAACGAATAGACCGTGTGAAAAAAGATAAATTGCACATGGAAGATATGTGTCAGCTCACTGAAAGATTAAGTGAAGACAAGTACCATGGTTCATACGAGCAAATTGCCAAAGCCATTCTGCAATATTCAGTAA
This sequence comes from uncultured Chitinophagaceae bacterium, assembly GCA_963792025.1. Taxonomy (GTDB): domain Bacteria; phylum Bacteroidota; class Bacteroidia; order Chitinophagales; family Chitinophagaceae; genus Ginsengibacter. Next base: position 1,632 of record CAWBUS010000007.1, read on the forward strand.
ACCCCGGGCTGGACGTGGTTAATTTTTTTGAACTGGTATTATTTTCATTTCTCACAGGAAATGCTGATATGCATTTAAAGAATTTCTCTTTGCTGACAGAACTTCGAACAGGTCCAATACTTTCGCCTGCTTATGATCTGGTGGCCACAGCATTGGTAAATCCTGCAGACGATGAAGATATGGCTCTTACACTCAATGGGAAAAAGAAGAAAATAAGGCGCAGTGATTTTGAAACGGCGTTTAAAAATAGCAGGCTGGAAGAAAAACAGCGGGAAAATATTTTCAAAAAAATGGATAAGGCGAAGGGAAAATGGGTTGATTTTATAGACATCAGCTTTTTGAACGATGAATTCAAAAAAGCTTACAAAAATATAATAGAAGAAAGATTCAACAGGCTTTCACTTTAGGATACAAATGGACTACCCACTATAACAACAAAAGTACAGGCAGCTTTGGAAAAATTGTTCCTGCACCACCGGCTGGTATTTTGGTATGATGATAAAGCTGAAATGACGAGCTCATTTGAAAGCATACATATACCAAGTGAGAAAGAGTAGTTATTGAAAACAAAGCGTTTATACCAAAGCATCAATTGCTGATTGAGCAACCGGCACAATACTTTTTAATCTACACCAAGATTGCCTCCCTCACCCCAGCATTTTTTAAAGCTAAATTTGTGAGGCGGCTGGGGGAACAACGCACCTTCCTTTTCAATTTAGGCAATCCGTAAATTATTTTTAAATGAAGTCAAGACATCTGTTGTCTTTTTTATAGCATCCTGCTCAAATCCTGCTAAATAATTCTTTGTGGTTTCCAAAGATGTATGCCCCAACGCTTCGCTTATAAATTCTGTAGATACTCCACTATTTTTTAAAATTGTAGCGAAACTATGGCGCGCATAATAGGTTGTTATTGGTTTATAGATTTCAAGTTCTATAGCTATTTGCTTCATATGTTCATTTATCAAATGAATAAGCAGAAGGATAGTATCTCTTTGTTTTTGTGGAGTCATTCCAATCTTTAAATAAGGGAAAATATAAGTATCAGGTGAAAACTGATGTTGTCCCCATTTTGCGATTATGCGCTTTGAATCTTCCTTGAGAGCAACCCGTATGGGTTCTGGATTGGAACGTCTTGATCTGTTAGTTTTAGCTCGATTGAATATAATAAAATCGCCCGCAATATTCTTATAAGTAAGCAAACACAGATCCTTAACATTTAAGCCATTGCACAAATAAATGAATATCCAATAATCACGGCACATATCTTTAACACTGCGGGGTTCTGTTACATAATTATAGATTTTTGCGACTTCTTCAAGCGAAAGGGCCTTTTTTATATTTCGGCCTGTAGGGATTATATATTTACGTTTACCAAACGGGTAATCTTTAAAATTCATCATTTCCTGCTGAATTGCAACATTAATAACAGCACGAAGAGATCGTAAGTAAATACCAACAGTGGTTATTGACTTTCCCTGACCTATAAACCAACGTTCGTAGCTTCTGAGAAACTCGGGTGTAAGATGTTCAAATTTCAATCCTGCTTTGAACTTATGCAAAGAAACGCAAGCGCAGGAGTAAGAAGCAGCAGTTCCTATTTGCCCATTTTCCTCTAGCTCACTAATATAAGAATCAAAGGCTGATTGTAAATTCATGATTGGCACTTTTTTCGGGAAAAATAATTCTTCAAATTTTGTAAAGGAAAACGTTTCCAGGCAGTCACAACATTTTTGGGCATTAATTTGAATTTCAGTTAGAGCCAGGTTTGTTTTCCTTAGTTCACCCCGTACATTATTTTCCTTCATAAGCTTATAATCTTCTAAACTTGCATTGTAACCTGTTGCATAATATTTTCTACTACCGCGATAGGTTATACGTAATTTTAATGGGTAGGTAACATCATCTTTAATTCTGCGTTTATCCGGCACGATAGTTACTGTTATATTTCTTTGTTTCATGATAAAGGAAGATTTTAAATTTGATACATGATTTGATACATGTTTTTAAAAAACGATCATGCATATTTGAAAACAAAGAAAACACATAATTCGCTACAAACCAATAGCAGTAAGCATTTCAGGCAATAACTGAAAGCAAATCAAAATGACTAAAAGTATGTTTTAAGGGCTCTTAATCAGCGGGTCCAGGGTTCGAGTCCCTGCGGGGTCACAGCAGTAAAATAAAGGGTTCCATTGATTTGGAACTTTTTTGTTTTATGGGCGGTGAAATAAGACGTGCAATAAATTGAAGGATGTTATACTTAATGACTCTATAAATGCTTTTAACGTTGCCTCAACCTCCTAAAATATTCGTCATACAGACCAGGTGAAATCAATTTTAATTGTTTCCTGTAATTGATACACGATTTCATATCGTTATTGTTCAGTGATCTTTCGGCTTGCTGCAAGAGTCGATAGCTTTCTAATGCTTTTTGATGTTCCTCATCGCAGACTTTAAATGCATCTGGCAGAGGTACAAAAGGTACAATATTCCGGAGCCAGCCATAAGCCGGAGCCATTGCCGGTCCATAGGAATGTATAAGTTCCTTTAATTTCGTGTTTTCAATCCTGCCAACCGGCACTTCGTTTGGATAGCACCTTAAAAGTATAACATAATTATAGTTGGCCTCACTTCTTTTGCCGCAAAGCCACTGCGCCTGCGCAAGAAGATAAAGCCACTGGCGATTTTCGAGATGCTGGCTTATACCATAAGATGCGAGGGCTTCTGCTTTTTCAAAATCTCTCATTTCTAACAGCAGATCGAAGGCGGCTTCAGCATCATTTATATCTATGTTATTTTCATTTTGCAGAAGGTCAACAATAAAAAGCAGGAGCGACTTTTTAAACGTAGCCATTTGTGGAATAAAGGAATAATCCAAATAATTATCCTGCAATAGCTTTATGTGTTGAGAAACGTTGGTGTCTTCTATTGCAGGTATCAAAAACGGTTTCCAATATTTACAAGCCTCAATCAGTTTTTGCACGGAATCCATTTCACCGATGCCTGCCCGCAATGCTTTATTGAATTGAACCAAAGCCTCGTCCATCTTTAATGCAGCAAGGCTGCGGTAGCCACGTTCCAATGCTTCGTTATCCCAAAAGGAGAGTTGTTGAACGGGCATGATGTGGCTTTTTTTTAGAAATAATTCAGAATTTTTTTGTAACACAAAAACCAGGCAAATAAAACCGCACTTCTTCAAACTTTATAAAAGCTGGTTTATCGTTTGAATTTGCATTGTATGTTTAAATCATTGCACCCTAAGACGCTGCTCTCGTTGTTTGTTTTATTTTAGAGCAATGCATTTTTTAAATTGGTATGAACAAGAGTTAAAAAATCAGCTTTTATAAATGAAAGATATCTATATTTTCTCAAAATGGTAATTCGTCATTGCTGAGATGGGCCTTCCCATCCATATCCTCATCTTTTATTTCGTTCCATATTTCCAGGCATGGGCAATATTGTTTAAACACACAATCCGGCGCATAGCCGCTGCAGAAATCCAAGCTCATATTTCCACTGTTTACAATGTTTGTTTTCATGTTCAGTGAACCCGCAATCATTTTATAAGCAAATGCAGCAGGCAGGGTTTCCGGCAAACTAATTCCATGGTTCCAGGTAAACATCATTTGCTCAAAAGCCTTGCGAATAATGACCATTTCATCATCAGTTAGTTGTTCTGCCGGTGGAAAATTTTCGGCATTTAACCCGCAATAGTAGCCGAAAGTATGCGGTGGTTCTTCGCCTGCAATCCAGCGATCTATTTCTTCAAAATGTTCTTCAATAGTTTGCGGCCTCACCTCTTCTTCCGGAATTTCTTCACGGCATGCGGCAGCGATATCGGTGAGAAGATAAGGGAGATAGGGGTGCATGATTTTAATGATTTGGAGAGAATGCCAAATAAAATCGCCTGTGGGCCAGGTGGAGGAATGCAGTAACCGGCGAAGCATCAGCAACAACAATCATAAAAGCTAAAGCATTGATTCGTCATAATGAAGTGCAATTTTGCGGCTATGCAATTCTTTCGTAAAATCGAGCCAGCGCATAGCTGCGAGCAAGGCAGCTTTCCTTAATGACAGATTTTCCTTTATAAAAAGCATGACGGCAATTTCCAGTTTCAATTCACTTTCCGTTAAACATGCCCGCTTCAATATATTAATCCTCTAACATGATCACGGCCTTTTATTAAAGTTAAATTATTTCCCGGTTTGTGTGATATGCTAATATAATAAAGCGGGGTATTACGTCTTAGCAAATCAAAACCACACCAATCACATTCTTTAATAATCTATTTAATTTCTTACCAAATTGCTTATCTCAACCCTTTCTTTTCCAAATATTCAATGAGCGCTTTTGGATGGTCAGTTTGCAATCCTTTAAAGCCTAGTTCTAAAGCTTTATCCCAGTTGCGGTTTTCATCCGCACTTTGTATATCGGGCCATACGACTTTGCCTGCTGCTGTTGCGGCCTTTACTATTTCCTTTGTATAATCACTGTAATCACCATCCAATAATTCGAGCGGATATTTTGCAAGAAATGTTTTCAAAGCACTTCCATCTTTAATACTATCGGGCAGGCTAAGCATCACAGGCATAGAAGGTACCATCCTTCTCCATTGTTCATATTGTAATGGAGAGTTTATATATACGATGACTTGTTTTTGCATGCCATATTTTTTGATGAGATCGTATGACTGCTGCACACCGGCATCTTTAAAATCAAGATAGATATTTATTTTGTTCCTGCAGGTCTGAAGCACTTCTTCAAAGGTGGGCACCGGGTAAGTTTTTGTTGAATCTTTTCTTTTGTCGATGATTTTTAGTTTGCGCAAATCAGCGTAACTAAGATCACTGATTTTCCCTTTTCCATTTGTCATCCTGTCAACAGTGGCATCGTGCATAATTACGAGCGTACTGTCTTTGGTAGTTCGTAAATCAATCTCAACAAAATCAACACCATTTTTAATTGCATTTTTATATGCGGCAAGCGTGTTCTCAGGAACTTCCACATGATCGCCACGATGAGCAATCACAATAAATTTATGCTTTGCTTCCGGCACCATGGCTCGCTGCGCATATATTTGAATATGACAAATGATTAAGAAAAGGCAGGTGATATTTTTTTTCATATAAAATTCTTTCTTTGAAGTCTAAAGCTTGATGAATATTTTTTTCCTGTACAACAGCCACGCAGGAATAAAATTAATCGCCACAAAAAGCAACGCATATAAAAGGCTTGCCAGTCTTGGATCAGCGCCTGCACTGGCCAGGCCATTTACAAACATTTCGTTCAGCGATGTTCCGCCAAATTTTGCCTCATAAAAAAGTAATGCCCACACATCGGCAAGAAAATAAATGGTGATGGCATTGGCACCAAAAATAATTCCGGGCCTCGTACCCCAGGTTCTTCCTTTCATATCTACCAAAAAATAAAACACGCCAAATAAAAGAGATGCAAAGCCGGAGGTCACGAGAACAAAGGAACTCGTCCAAAGATTTTCATTCACAGGAAATGCAAGCCCCCAGAAATAACCGGCAATGGCCATGAAAACACCTGCCGTCATCAGGTAATTTACTTTCTCGCCGGGTGCTTTATCGCTCAGCATCAAGCGGCCCGCAAGCATGCCCGTTATACAGCTAACTACAGAAGTAATATTTGTCAATATGCTCTCCGGATCCCAGGTGCCCCGCCACATTATTCCCGGTAAAAATTTCGTATCGAACCAGGCCACAATATTCACACCCGGTTCAAGCATTACTTTTCCTACGCCCGGTGTGGGGATTAGCGTAAGGGCCAGCCAATACGCCACCAATAAAATTGCGGCTAACCATGCCTGTTGTTTCCAGTTGGTGTTGAGATAAATTATTGCCGATATAAAAAATACAATGGCAATTCTTTGCAGCGTACCTGTCCACCGGATATTATGAAAATCAAACTGTGGCATCAGGTTAAGGAACATGCCTACAGCATAAATTTTCAGCGAACGAAAAAATATTTTTTTATAAAGGGCGCTACGCGGAACCCCGGCGTCAAGCCTTTTGGAATATGCCAATGTGATTGAGGCACCAACGAAATAAAGAAAATAAGGTGCTACCTGGTCAGTAAAAGACAAGCCATTCCAAACGGTATGACGCAACGTGAAATAAACAGCGTCTTCGCTACCGGGATAGTTTACGACAATCATTGCAGCAATGGTGAAGCCTCTCAAGGCATCAAGCGAAATAAGGCGTTTGGTTTGATTGGCCATGTTGGTTGATTTATGAATTAATAAGATCGCTACGTAAGTTGATTTGTATTACAGCATTTCAGCATCAAAAGAGATCGTTTGTGCTGGTCCGTTAGATGCTACCGGAGCGCTGATGAATCCAAAATATCTCCCCATCCAGTAAGGCAGCAGGTACACATCGCCGCCACCCAGTTCAGCAGAGCCTTCACCATTGTCATCTAACTTAAAAAAATTCCTGTTGTGTTTGTTCTCCGGTCTTTCATCCGGTGGCAATACTTTTGAAGTGGTTCTTTCAAGCGAGTTTTCTTTTAAATACACAAGGTCTTTTCTGCCGCTGTTATGTACAGAACACTTAATGAGATCAAGCGGCATGCGTTTCAGGTACCAAATGGACTCCTCCAGGTCAAAATTTTTTGCACCGGTGATGGCAGCATAACAAAAGTTCCATAACCCATCCTTTTCGGGTCTTATAAAATCCCAATGGTCACCAATGGCTTCCCTGTATTTATTTTTCAGTGTACTATTAAAAGCATAGGGATACAAACCCCAGTAACCAAGAAAATACATTTCATCATCTGAACTATTCCATCCGCCTGACATTAACTGGCTCCATTTGTCTGCAGTGGCAGGCGCCGGACCAATCTCTTTTATGGGACGCACGAGGTTATCCAAATATTTTTCTTTATTCAATAATTCCAATGCTTTCTTCCTGTATTTTTCTTTGCCGGTGAAGTGCCATGCTATCTGCAAAAAGCTAATGATGTTGGAAGAATACAACTTTTTATCGCCGACCATATCGGGAAACCTGTTTACATATTCCGGGTTCCACCGGCCCCAAAGCGTGGGCCTGCCATTGGCATCAATTAATTCTAAATCATTATCTACAATATAACTGGTAAGCTCATCAATCAATTTTATGGCTTTCTGTTTTATGGTAGCATCATCCATATAATGAGCGGCCATGGTAAGTGCGAAATATTGACCATCAGCCTGGTCGCTGCTGGCTGAGCCTCTCCAGTCCCATGCGGCGTCGGTACTGTGCTTCCAACTGCTGGGCACACTGTCATAGCCCGGATACCAGTAAGCTTTATTTTCCTGGCGCAGTTCATCTTTAAATGCAACGGTACCGGTTCTTTCAATGCAACGCCCAAACAACCCTTTTATGCCGCTGAGTGTAAATAATCGTTCCATGGCATCCAGTGATTCGATGCAATTCTGTTTTGCGTCTTCATCATGGGTAACCAGGTAGCGGAACAATTCGCCCGAGAGGTACATAGAAGTCCATAGATTATCGCTATCCTGCGGGCGCATTTGGCGTGTGGCGACATCTCCTTTTTTTATGCTGGTATAATCACAGTAAAAGCCATATCGAATGTGCCGCTGCCGGACGATTGCTTCATAGTAATCAGCTTTTTTTTTAAGCGTCATTTCCGCCTCGCAAATTTTGCCGACTCCATGATGAGTTAGTATCAACACGCTATTATGATCACCACGGGCTATATCGATTACGTTGTTACCAGGCAGCCATCTTTCGGATGCATAATAATCAAATGCGCCATCTTTATTCATCATGAAGGCGCCGTTGGAAGACCCAAACCAGGTATGACCATCCACCTCTTCAATCACGGTTATATCTTCAGCAGGAAGCCTGTCGTATTTTTTTACAAGCGCATTTGTATATGGAGGTCTTATTTCCAAATAGCCTTGATGCGTACCTATCAATATTTTTTTGTTAAACACTTTGAAACAGGTAAAGCCATCGCCTGCCAACGCAAGAACCGTTTTTTTTTCTATAGGTGAAAAAGAATACAATCCGTTTGAGGAAAGTATCCAAAATAAATTTTCATTTTCCTGGAATTGGATATTCGTAATTGTAAATGGCACTGCTGATGTCCATTGTATTTTCCCCTGCCGAATCAATGCAAGGTGTGAGCCATCTGAAACAAGAAAACTCAAATCTTTTCCTCCGGCAATGATGCCTGCGGAGGCCATGCCGTGCGGCAGATAGAGTTTGCCCGCCCATGCGTTGCTCATGACTGCTTTATTATCTGCAAAAACAAATTCTTTTTTATACAGGCAAATGCCTGAAATATTTCTATCTGTGATTGGCTTGTAACTCACATCCTGCACAAGTTTCCCGGGCACCAGGATTTTGCCGGCTTCCGGCATAAGTAATCCATTTTTAGTAAGAATTTTAATATTGCCGTTATGGTCGGATAAAACTTTAACAGGCAAAGAACTGCTATCATTGAAATAATACTTGACACTATAATGTTGTTCATAAGGCACATCGCGGTAAAGTGACAGGGCGCCATTTTGTGGTGAAGGCATCGCCGAAACAACTGGTTTCTTAACTAACCTTTCTTCTTTAGGGCCGCTGATAATTTTTAAGTAACGACCCATCCAATAAGGTAAAAGCCAAATATCTCCGGCACTGTATTCTGAATTACCATTGGCACTGCCTCCATCCAGGTCGAAGCGGTTTGAATTGTGCCGGCTCACAGGCAATTCATCAGGTGGCAATACTTCTTTGATCGTTTGCCTGCGGAAATTTTGAGGTATGAATTCAATATCTTTTCTGCCGCTGTTTTTTACTTGCCAGGTAATGAGGTCCATCGGGTATTTCCGTAAGTACCAGGCTGCTTCGTTCAAATCGAAATTCTTAACTCCTGTTATAGCTGTCAGGATATCCCAGGCGCCTTCCTTTTCCGGTCGTTCAATTTGCCAGTGATCAAGAATAGCCGCTTTGAATTTATTTTTTAATGTATCGTTTAATGCATAACGATAAAGCCCCCAATAACCAAGGAAGTACATTTCATCATCTGAGTGGTTCCAGCCATCGGATAAGTCTTTGCTTAGCGCATCTGCATCGTCGGGCGCATGGCCAATGTCTTTCATCGGGCGCATCAGGTTTTCCAAAAAGCCATATTTATTCAACAGCTCCAATGCTTTTTCTTTATATATTTTTTTGTGGGTAAAATGATAAGCAGTTTGCAACATCGAAATAATATTGGAGGAAGTTATCTTCCTGTCACCTACCATTTTGGGCCTTACATTCACGTACTCCGGGTTCCATCTTCCCCAGGTGGTTGGTTTGCCATTCCAATCAACCAGGTACATTTCATGGTCTATAATATGCTGCATCAGCGCATCCATTAATTTGATGGCTTTATTTTTTATGTCCGGCACATCAATCAATTCGGCTATTGCGCCGAAAACAAACATATGGCCAATGGCTTCATCACTGCTGGTGGTGGATTTCCAATCCCATTCAGGATCATCTGCGTGTCGCCAAACTTCAGTGGGCGATTGCACTCCGGCATTGCCGGCATTTTCCTCTTGCAATCCCGCCTTATTTTTATTTTTTTTATGAACATCCGAAATTTCATATCCCCTTCTTTCAAAAGATCTCGATGGAAATCCTTTGAGTGAGTTAACGGTGTATAACCGCTCCATCGCATCCAAAGACTCGCGGCAGTTCTCCAGCGCTTCCGGCGATTTGGTAGCGGCGTAGCGAAACACTTCAGCGCCTAAATACATGGAAGTCCAGAGTCCATCATTGTCCGAATCTTCCAACGATCCTGTAGCAACATCACCATCTTTCATTCCTGAAATAGTGGCATTAAAACCTAACCGGATATGACGCTGCCGCACCTGCTTTTCGAAATACAAAGCCTTCTCATATAAAGTCATTGGTTCAAAATGTATTTCCCCCAAACCTTTGTCAGTGAGAATTAATACGGAACCATTGCTACCCTCCGCGATATCTTTCACGTTATTTGCAGGTATCCATCTCCGTGAGGCATAGTATTTATATTTCCCGTCAGCCTGTAACATGAATGCGCCGTTCACTGAGCCAAACCAAAGATTATTACCAATGTCTTTTACAACCGTAATATCCGTAGAGGGTAATTTGTTGTAAATGGTTCCAATTTGTTTTCCGGTAATGGCATTAATTTTTAGATAACCATCGTGTGTGCCAACAATCAATTCATTATTATTATTTGCCAATGCGAAGGAGGTTAAGCCATCACCATTAAATTTTGTATGAAATGATTTGCTTATTGCATCAAATACAGATACACTGTGTTCGCCCAGCAGCCAAAAGGCATTTGTTTTTTTATCAAACAAAATGTCAACCACTTTATCATCTAGTTTTGATTCTGATAATAATTTGGAATCCCTGATATATTGAATAGATGTGCCATCCGTTAGTAGAAATGAAAAATCATCACCACTGCAAAAGAGGGTTACGTCCGGCATTGTATGAAGACTGTACAATTTCCCGGCCCATGCATTGCTTACAATCGCTTTGTCACTTGCATATACAAATTGATTTTGGTAAAGTGCAATGTCTTTTAAATTCATATCGAGCATTGGCCGGTAAGAAACATCGCAAACCAATTTACCGGGATATAGAAACTGTCCTCCCGATCTTACTAAAAGTCCTTTAGAAGATAATACCTGCACAACGCCATTGCGGTCACAACGAACTTTTGAAAGAAAAATATTATCAGAATCGTTTGAACGATTTATTTCATATTTAATACTGTAGGGCTGCAAAAATGCTGTGTCTTTATATTGTGGCTGATGCAGGTAATTTATGCTGCTGAAAAGGAGAAGCGTTTAAATGGTTACAAAACAAGCTTAATAAAAGAAGGAAAAGAGAACAGGGTTTATGCATTATAGTTAATATTTATTAGAAAATGTTATTGAATCATTTTAAGGTATCGACCCATCCAATAGGGATAGAGCCAGAAGACCGGCTCTTTTTCTGTAGCAGGGGAACCGTTTACTGCGGCCCATGGATTGCCATCCCATCGAACTGTCGCACGAATGTCCGGAGGCGGTAATTGATCAATCTCCAAATCGTCCAGCACGGGAGAATGAACCAAGCTGACATCTTCTCTCTTAGTATGATCAATATGCCAATCTATTAAATCAAGGGGAACATCCTTAAGGAAATCGACGGAGGATTGCAATTCTACTTTCTTATTCCTGGCATAACAATACAAAAAGTTTATAATCAGGTTCTGATCATTCTTTCTACGCTCCATCCAATTATCCATGTGGCGTTGATAAAAAGCATTGAGCTTGGGATCTTTTTCGCACCCAAGCAATATGGGATAGAGGTATGCCTGCATGGTTACATCATAATATATAAACCAGGCGGGGTTTTGATTAACTAATTCCGACATGTTTTCCAGGTAATGTTCTTTATTTATAAACCGAAGGTATTGTTGCTGATACTTTTCATCATTGGTAACATAGTAAGCTAATTTCAAAAATGTAAGCAGCTCCATTGAATTCTCACTCTTGTCCTGCGCCCATTCAGGGTCGTGGTTCAGCAGATTCAGGCGACCAAACAGACCAATGGGTATGCGTGCCGTCAATATCCACCATATTGAAGTTGTGAGCAATCAAGTGATCCATCAATGCAGCTATGTGTTGGCGAATTAATACTTTCTCTTCTTCAGTAGCCGCTAACTGATAATAAAAGTAATATCCCATCATGTGGCCACACCACTCATCGCTGCTGGCATCTCCCTTCCATAGCCATTTGCCATCCGCAGATTTATGCCAGCGAACTTCTACTGGTTTAAATCGTGGATCATTAACTAATTCTTCTGCCTTCTCTTGTTCAGTATATGACCTGTTGCCATCATGCACCCTGTCCGCCCAATCAATCGGCACAATAGTCCTGGCAAAGTATCCGTCACCGTTAGTAATGTCTTGTAATTGTTTTAGAAAATGAAATGCTTTACTTGCCTTTTCCCTGGCATCTTCGCTTTTGGTAACCGCGTAACGAAATGATTCCATCGCAAGGTAGTTGCCGGTAAATTCTCCGTCATTATCATCATCTTCAGCCATCCATTTTGTAGTATCCCCGGGATTTATAAGATGGCATTGACCTGCTATCCATGGTTCGCGGATATGCCTTCTCATTAACACATCATAAAAATATTTTTCCTTGGAGGCAAGCGTCATCCACTTTTTCTTGATGGCACTAACTCCCTGCTCGGTTGCAATCCATGCGTTGCCATCTTTATCAAAAGCAATATCATTCACGTGATCATCCATCAGCCATCTGCGGCTGAAGAGAAGGGAATGTTTGCCATCGGGAAAAAACCTTACAACACCCATCTTCGTTCCCACCCACATAACCCCTTCTGAAGATTTTTTTACACAAGTGGCATAAATGGAAGGGCAACCTTTCTGTGAACTGATTACCCGTTGTTGACGGCCATCTTTAACGATGGAAACACCGCCCAGGCCTGCAACCCATAGACTTCCTTTATTGTCTATTGCAAGCCCCTTAAGGCCTGCACTCAATAAAATATCTTTCTCATAAAAATATTTTGTTCCTGCTTTATTTGAATGGTAGAGACCAACATCGCTGGCCACCCAAATGCCTTCTTTATTATCAGAAATAGCACTCCGCACAGAACGGGCGATGGGATAATCTTTTTTTATAAAATCGGTTCCATTTAAAAACCAAACGCCTTTTGGCCCGAGTGCATACATGCCTTGCTTTGCAGCACAAATAACGGATACGGGTCCTTGTGGACCTGCTACCTGAACGGGCAAATTGTTTCTATAAACAAAAATTCCTTTCCATGTTCCCATCCAAATTGTATTATGTTCATCAACAACTACCGCGTAAGCAGGTCCTTCGTCTGCATCTTCGAATGGGATAGCAAGCCATTTCGTTTCACCATTCTTCTTCGTGAAAATGCCGGCTTCAGTGGCAATCCAAACAGTCAAATTCTTATCTACGGCGATACTTCTTACATTATTTTCTATCGGAACAGAACTCACAGGATAAGCCTCATGATATTCCTGCCAAAATCCTTTGTCTTTTATAAACTGCGGTCCGTTTTCGCTGCCGGTCGATTGTTGGCCGAAACCAATATTGACAAGGCTCAGAAAAAGAAAAACAACATTTATTTTTTTCATATAATTTATTGTTGTTCCCATACTATGAGAACTCAGTAGTAGTGAATTTTCGTCACTCCCTATAGAGCGGCACGCCGTATCAATTTTTGAATCGGATCTACCACTTGTAATTCGCATCTGCCTCCCTGCTGTTTTGCTTTGTTTGCCACGGAAAGTTTTTCCTGTAACCATGTTGCCCCAGCCTTTTTATTATCATGGATGCATTGAATAGCCTCCAATCCGGCTGCCGCCAATGAAGAAAGATGTTCTGATAATGAAGCCGCCTCCAAAAGCACTGGCGAGTTCTTAAGTAACAGTTTGAATTGAGCATCATTTTCTTTCCAAACAATCAACTGATCATAGATTTCTTTTTCAAGTTCAGAAGATGGTTTACTCAAAAAATCATCCACTTGTTTGCTGAATATCCTGGATACCTTCTGATCCGGTGTAGCCACATCGGCTAATTTTGTAAAGGGAGAAAAAACCGTGTACATGGTATCTCCTTCATTGCGCTCATAAATTTTCAACGGCTCCAACACGTTCACCAACACTTCAAGCGGTTTTGTATTCCAACCATTGGCAAGTTGCCGCATCAGCGGCCATTTATAAGTGTTGTGCCGCAGGCCAAGTGATTCCAGTTGCAGGCTAACGATATCAAGCCTGCGATACATATCGTCCACATCGTTAATAGATTTCGGCGACCACAATCTTTCTGCAATAGCCGCTGTACGAGGCCAAATCCTTGAGTCTACGGTCACAGGTGTTACCATTTCGCTCCACATGGTTGCCTCACCACCTAACACCAGTTTCCTTTCCCTTTCGGTTAAGGTTACACTATCGGGAATTGGATCATTTAAATAATGATAGGAAGCGGGTTGTATCAAATCAATATAGTAACCATAAGCAAGAATAGAAGGATGACCATTTTTTACAGAGCCATAAAAACTTTCGTTTCCGCGCCATGATTCTATCACAACTTCTTTCGGTAGTCCAGGTTGAAATATTTCATCCCAACCTATCATCGTCTTACCGCATTTAGTAATGATGGGTAACAAGCGTTTGTTGAAATAAGTCTGTAAATCTGCGGTAGACTTCATACCATGCGCTTTCATAAAAGCTTTTATATGCGGAGTATTGTTCCAGTCGTTACCGGTATTCTCATCACCGCCAATATGAAAATATTGATCAGGAAAAAGAGACGACATCTCGCCGAAAAGTTTTGCCAAAAAGGGATAGAGCTTTTCGTTGGTAGGATCCATAACGGGGTCGAATACCCCAAAATATCGTTGCAAATGATAATCCCTTTTTACACTTGCAAATTCGGGGTACGCAGTTAGAATTGCGGTAGTATGAGCAGGTACTACAAATTCAGGCACTACCCTGATACCACGTTGTCCGGCATATTTTACAATATCACGGATTTCTTCCTGCGTATAATAAAGACCATCAGATGCGACCTGCTGCAGCCTTGGAAAAATTTTTGACTCCACCCTGAAACCCTGGTCATTACTAAGATGAAAATGCAACACGTTCATCTTCACCGCAGCCATGCCATCTAAAGTTCTTTTTATTACATCAACGGGCATAAAGTGAAGCGCCACGTCGAGCAATAGACCCCGCCAGGCGAACCTGGGAGAATCGTGGATCGAAACGCCAGGAAAATAATATCCATCAGCATCTGTACTGACCAATTGCAGTAAGGTTTCCAGCGCATGAATTGCTCCTAAATCGGTAGGAGCAGTTACTATCACCTGGCTTGTTGATGTTTCTATTGAATAGCTTTCATCTTCACCCAGTCTTAATCTACCGGGGTGCCCTACCCGAAGAAGCAGTTGCGCTGCAGCGTCGCTATCCTTTTGTGTTATATAGCCCAGCTTGTCAAGAAAGATTCCCGTCTTATTGCTTAACCTTCTTACGAACCTGCTGGCTTCCGCATAAACACGTGAGTTTGCCGATCCAATTATTGATACCCTGAATTGACTAGTAATCCTTACGCTGTTATCATTTGTCTTTAATTCTGCCGGCACTGGCATCAAATTATAAGTATTGTTTACCTGGGCACAGCAATTCAGAATTAAAATAATTGACAGAAATAGCAACCCACCTTTTTGAGCCATGGCGATATTTCTATTATTTGTTACCAAGGCTCATTTGTTCCTTGCAATAACCAGAATTTTGACCACGAACTATTATTGCCATCCGGTCCATTATAAGTTGATGGAGTGAGCTTATCAATAGCCAACTGCGCATTTGTTGAATTGTTTGATAACTCAGAATTATTGTATCCGAACCTAAGAGGTATCTGACCCCGATAGGATGCCCAGCCAATGGTCAAAGCAGGGAAACCAGTTCTTCTCCAATCCATGTAAGCTTCATTACAAGCTTGCCATGAAGCAATCCATTTTTGTTCCATTATCCTTTGAAGTGTGCCATTAAAAGCAACTGAGGGCTGTGCAACATAAGAATCATAATCTTTTACGCAGCCATAGTAATTATCTACATCGTCCTGGTAAGAACTAAATACCTGCCAGGTATCGAAAGAAGCTTTAATGCCGTTGTTGTACCAGGTCGTGGCATCGGCACCCACATTCCATCCCTTCAATGCTGCTTCGGCCAGGTCAAAACAAATTTCACTGTAGGATGCAAGTCTTTGAGCGAGCAAAGCGCCGCTTGGATTATCATAAATATCTGTTCTGAGATAAGACACGTAGTTGCTCAGTGAGGTTGATTGAGTACCGGTTCCATTGATGTT
The DNA here is from genome assembly GCA_963792025.1 of uncultured Chitinophagaceae bacterium. Classification (GTDB taxonomy): domain Bacteria; phylum Bacteroidota; class Bacteroidia; order Chitinophagales; family Chitinophagaceae; genus Ginsengibacter. The sequence goes on from CAWBUS010000007.1 coordinate 17,545, forward strand.
GTAGTTAAAATCAACATAATTATCATAGCTAATCGGTATTCCAACATATACCGATGAAGTATCGTACAGGTTCTTTATTGAAGTTCTTATTGCACCGTAGGGCCTGTCAGTTGTGTAAGTTGTGGGGTTAAACTGTTTATAGTTTGCAGCTGCCGCGGCAGCGGGGTTAATGTATCGTATCCCATTAACTACATTTGTTAAGGTGGAGTTATCTCCCGGCGCAAACTGGCTGGCATCAACAACAGATGGCGTAACGACAGGCTGTGCCATTATAACAATTCTCGGGTCTTTCAGATCCCGCATTTTCATGGTGAGTGTACCACACATTTTATTTCTGTGATATCCTGAAGGCCCATTGAATTTTGAACAAAACTGGTAAGACGATCCCTGGTCAGCACCGGGGAATGGCATCAGCCAATCATCGTCTGTGCTCTCGAATACATTTGGCGCAACGGCTTCCACATTTGCCTTTTCATCCATTTTAGATGAAAGACGCAGGTAATAACGTAACAAAAGTGAATAGGCCAGCTTTTTCCATTTAACCGGATCGCCACCATAAAACACATCAGAAGTTGATGTTATGCTTGTTATTTCAGGATGATCTGCCATGGTGCCGTTAAAGTGGGTAATGGCAGCTTTAAAGTCGGCAATAGCATTTTCATAAATGCTTTCCTGGGAGTCGAAAACGGGATATTGATTTTCAGTTCCTGTAAGCGTACCATTCAATGCCATTGAATCAGGAGCGTCGCCCCAAAAATCCGCAATATTAGCAAATCCAAAGCCTCTCATAACCAAGGCCACGCCCTGGTGAAAATCCCAATTATAGCTCTGGGCTTTTTCTAATAATAGCTTGTTGTTTGCGAGTGTAGCATAATTGCCGGTCCAGTCAAAATTTTGCTGATCCCATTGATAATCGCTGAAAGTGGAACCAAACGCATCCTGGTAAGTCTGTTGCATAGCACCTGATATTATTCCTGACCCATAATTACCATACCGCATCGCCGATTGGGTAAGCACACCTGCCATCAAATAGTCAGGAGAAGCCTGGTCTGGCGTAACATTATTTGGATTGGTATTTATTACAGAAAACTTTTTACAGGAATCACCAGCTATAATTATTGCCAGGAAAACGCAGCTAATTATCAATATTTTTTTTGCGCTTTTCATCTTTTTTATTTTTAAGATTTACTAAATTGATGGAGTTAGAAACGAACGTTGAGTTTTACACCTAATGGTATTGTCCATGGGGTTATGTTATAATACTCAACACCCTGCTTAAATTGCGAGCCATTGGCTTGCGCTCCAGGCTGAAAATTAAAGGCAAGCTCCGGATCGATACCGGCTTTTGCTTTAGTCCAGATGATTACATTTCTTGTATATACACCAAAAGATAATCCCTGTAATTTCATTGCGTCTGACCACTTCCTTGGTAACTGCACAGTAATGTTCATATCTCTTAGTTTAATATAAGACGCATCGAACATATCCATGCGGGCAAATGACCACGGACCGTTCGTAACAGCATCCTCATAGTTGTCATATTTTGTAATGGAGGGATCGCCTAAATTTTCAATATACCCGCCATTACCATCTTCATAAACCCCGGGATAGAATGCACCATCGTTGATCGTGATATTTCCATTACTGTTATAAGGGAAGCCCCCTTGTTCCGTAGTAGGTCCGCCCACCAGACGATATTGCTGGAAACCAGTTACCTTAATAAAAGCATCGGGGTTTGTCTTAAGATAGCCAGGTATATTATTGGCATAGCTGGCCGGTATAGGTATTCCAACATTCATCTGACGTGCCAACGCCGCATCAGATCCCATATAGCGGTTGGTCTTGGAATAGAAGATACCGCCAAGCCGCATGTCAACACTGGCGCTCAGGGTTATCATTTTGTAGGTTACTGAAGTTTGAAAGCCCATCAAAAGTTTTGGGTTAAAATTGCCGGCAGTAATTTTGTTCTGAAAGCTTCCTCCGCCTGCTTTTTGAAGTCCACCACCGTCGTCGAGTAATGGATATCCATAATAAGGGGAAGATTTATCTGTAACCGTTGCCATCGCATTATCCCATAACTGGCCGATTTTACCTGTACTGATCACTTGTTTTCCTTTTGCATCAAACTGGTTCGGTATCGGCTGCCCTTTTACGTAAGTCCAGGATCCGGTTGGTCCGTCCTGCCAGAATGAGAAGAAAGTCTGTCCATTGGTGAGCGACAAGATGTAAGTATTATTCTGGGTATAATTTACACTTGCATCCCAAATCCAGTTTTTATTAGATATGATGGTACCTCCCAATTGCATTTCTATGCCCTGGCTGCGAACGAGACCGGCATTAATTTTCCTTGAGGTTGCTCCGGTGGAAGAAGCTGTACTGATTCCCAAAATCTGGTTTTTGTTATCCGAACGGTAAATCGTACCTGAGAACCGCAGGCGGCTGTTCAGGAAGGCCAGGTCAACACCAAATTCGCTGGATATCGCCTTTTCCGGCAATAGATTCGGGTTTAAAAGAGCACCGGAAAGCGATTGAGTAGAGATGCCGCCAAAGCTGCCGGACCCCAGGGAGTTATATAAACTATAAGGGTCAGAATCCTTACCCACACTTGCCCAACCTCCACGCAATTTTACAAGACTCACATTTTTCCCAAAATGGAACATCTTATTCAGCAAAAGACTTAGCGAAGCAGATGGATAAAAATATGAGTTGTTGCCGGGGGGAAGTGTGCTCGACCAGTCATTTCTTCCTGTCAGATCTAAATAAGCCATATCATCATAACCAAACGATGCAGTGGCATATAAACTTGTAACTTCTTTTTCATATCGGCCGGAGCCATACCTAACACTTCCCTGGGCGATATTAGCAACATTAAAAAGTTCAGGGGTATTAATCCCGGCTCCTGACGCCGAGTAAATCTGGCTACTTGATCCTTCAGTCCACAAAAGGTTTCCTCCTGCAGAGGCAGATAAATCCAATTTGCTTAAAAATCTATTGTGGTACGTAACAAGAAAATCTGAATTACTTTCTGTGTTGTATTCATTGGTTAGTCCATAATAGCCATTTAGTTCATTGTTCAGGCTCTTTGATATTTTTGTTTCGCGGTTTTCATAAAAAAGATCCTGGGAATACCGCAAAAATGCGCTCACATGGGGACTGATATCAAACGTACCTTTTACATTGCCAAAAAGATGATTGCGCACAAAACCATTTTTTACCTGGTGAAGTACAAACCAGGGATTGTCATCGCCGTTATCAGCAGGGTCGAGCGCGCCCGGGCTTTCATCAGTACCTACCGGGGGCAATGCTTTTCGTTGTTGAAGTCCGGGTGTTATCCAATAATCCTTCATTTGCCTGATATCAATGCTGGGAGAAAGGTAAGCTGCATCAGCCATAGCACTAGCCCCGTTACCGCCAACAATATTGTCAGAACTGGACCGGGTATAATTTAAAGAGGAGAACAACTTGAACACATTGTTGATCTTATGCTCAACGTTAAGAGAAAGGTTGTGCCTGTTGAGGCCACTGGTAGCCACAATTCCGTTGTTGAACATATTAGAATACGAAAACCGGTAATTGTCTTTGTCTGTTGAATTTTCTATGGAAATGCTGTTAGTCGTAGTAAAACCCGTCTGCACAAAGTTCTTGAGGTTGTTATGCGAAACCATGGGCAGAGCTTTATAGGTTCCATCAGATTGTAATGGACTATTCCATTGTATACCATCAATGCCCTGGTTAAGCGGAGTACCGAACCGATAAGTATCAGTACCACCCAAATCTACAATCACGCCGTTCCAGCTATTAAAGCCATTAGGTGTTGTATAAGGGTCAGTGCCCACTGTGTAACCCAGGTTTAAGGGAAAATAATGATAAGGAACACTTGCTTCATCAGTTGTGCTGAATGTTATACCAAGCCCTTTTGATTTTCTACCGGATTTAGTGGTGATCAGCACCACTCCGTTTCCAGCCCTGGAGCCATACAGTGCTGCTGCGCTGGGCCCTTTTAATATGGACATGCTTTCAATGTCATTTGGGTTTAAATCTGAAATAACATTTCCATAGTCTACATCATTCCCGTTACCATTATTGGTACCGATATTATTCATGGAATTTTGCATTGGTACGCCATCAACCACAAACAGGGGTTGGTTGTCGTTGTTTAAAGACCGAATACCGCGGATCACCACGCTCACTGAAGCGTTAGGTGACGACCCGGTCGAATTCACTACTACACCAGAAACCTTACCAGCCATTCCATTGAGCACATTCGTTTGTGCCACGCGGTTAACGTCGTCTCCGGCTAATTGGCCAACATCATAGCCAAGCGACCTTTTGTTCCTTGTGATGCCGAGTGCCGTAACCACAACTCCCGACAAGGTGTTACCACTGCTGACCTGCAGCGTTGCATTTACAACTGCCTGCCCATTAACCGGCACTTCCACAGTGGTATAGCCAACATACGAAAACACCAAAACGGCACGCGGCGAGTTAACCGTCAATGCAAAATTGCCTTCGGCATCCGAGATGACTCCTTTCTTGCCGCCTTTCTCAGCTATATTGGCCCCGGCAATCGGGTTGCCATTGGAATCTGCAACTTTTCCTTTGACAGTGTGGCCTTGCGCCAAAACAACGTTGAAGGAAAAGAGCATTAGGCCTGCCATTAAAATAAATCCTTGCAACAATTGGGTAAGTGATAATTTTTTATTCATGTTTAATTGTATTAGCAGTTAGGAAATTGAGAGCCTAAAAAATTTTAATTGTATTTAAAAATTATATTAATGATGATATTTTAGTTTACACGCTTCTTATAATCCTTTACGCCGAAATGTTCTTTTAATATATCCTTTTCGGTTTTTTCTTTTTCTTGCCAACACTCCAATTGCTCCATTTATCTTATAGCAACAATGGCTTTTCTTTTCCATTATACGACAAGAAAACCGGGCTTTCGGGCGACAATTCAGTTATTATATAATCAATTGCTTCAATGTCAGCAATCTTGATTTTTTGAACGGTTTCAAATTTTTCAGCAATAGTAACTACAGCTGTTTTTTTTGCTGCACGAATCATTGCTTTCATTACATGCACGATTTCCCAATCAGAATCCGTGAGCCCACTTTGAATCAGAAATGCCGTTGGTTCCTATTATACACAAATCGGTCTTCACATTGGATAACTCATTTATTACACTTGCCCCGGTATGTATATTAGCGTTCTTCGCGAGCTTTCCTCCAATTGTTATTACTTCAATATTCTCGTGCTCTGCCAAAGTGATCGCAATAACCGGGCTCACTGTAAGAAAAGTTGCCCGCAGATCATCAGGTATTCTTTTTGCTATCTCCATTATAGTAGTTCCTCCTTCCACCAAAATCATCATGTCATCCTTAAAAAGACTAATGGCTTTATCTGCTATTACCTGCTTGGCGTCAAGCGCATATACCTGGTCCTGTTTATTGAAAGGATAATGAAAGGTCCTGCTCATGGCGCCTCCGTGCACTTTCAAAATAAGCCCCAGTTCATCTAATTCATTTAAATCCCTCCTGATCGTATCTTCAGAAACTACAAGTTGATCTTTCAAATCAGTTGTTAGAACCTTGTTATGAAGGTTGATTTCCTTTAAAATGATTTTATGCCTTTCCTCCTTCAACATGCAATTACTAAATAATTATTAAAATTAAAAATAGTAAATTTTTGCATAAGTTTGCATTTTTTAGAAAAAATTTTAGAAAAAAACCGCAAACACAATATTTAGCCTATTTTTGATCTTGTTCAAACAAGAGCTAAAAATAACAGTTAAATGAAGAAATATATCAAATAAATTGCACACATTAGTGTCATTTTTCGTAGTTTTTTTTAAATCTAAATCAGCTTATTTGCGTGAAACTATGTATTTTTAAAAAATAAACAGAAAAAAACAGCAGAATTAATAATTTGATAATTTATGACAACAATTACTGAACAACCTTCTGTCCACCGAAACCTGGAATCAAAAAAAATAGAAGAAATTACTTCGTTGATTAATATTGAAAATGCAGCTGTAGCGAAAGCGATCGATGATGCATTGCCGCAAATCAATATGCTGATTTACGCGATTGTAGATAAGTTGAAGCGAGGTGGGAGAATGTTTTACCTGGGTGCAGGCAGCGGTGGGAGACTTTCTGTTCTTGATGTAATAGAATTGCCAACTACTTTCGGAATAGAAAAAGGTATGATAAAAACAGTTCTCGCCGGGGGGATTGAGCACCTCATTGAAGCGAGGGAGGAAATGGAAGATAATTTTAACGAAGGTTGGGAAAGACTCACCAATGAAAAAGTTACTGTAAAAGATATTGTCGTGGGAATTTCCGCAAGCGGTACAACGCCATTTGTGCTAGGTGCCATGGAAATGTGCCGCAAAAATAAAATTACTGCCGGATGCATAGTAAGCAATCCGGGTTCTCCAATAGCCGACAATGCAGATTACCCGGTAGAAGTGATAACAGGCCCTGAATTTATTACGGGCAGCACCCGAATGAAATGTGGCACCGCGCAAAAAATGATCTTTGATATGATCAGCACAACTGTTATGATTCGGCTTGGAAGAGTTGAGGATAATCAGATGGTAAATGTGAGGCTTATAAATAAAAAAATAACCGACCGTGCAGTAAAAATGCTGATGGGGAGGGCTGGTATAGCTTCTTATGACGAAGCAAAAAAACTACTCCTTAAATATGGCAGTGTGAAGAAAGCAATAGACCATTTAAAATAGTACTAGATAATTCCGGCGTTGCACCAATCTTTAATGTATGCAGTTAAAACGACCCATTTTTATTATCGGCACATTGTTCTTTGTGTTTGGTTTTGTAACCTGGCTAGGGTCTGTTTTAATACCCTACCTGAGAATTGCATGTCAATTAAACAACTTTGCATCATACCTCGTTGCATTTTCTTTTTACATCTCATACATGGTAATGGCCATTCCGGCAGCTTCCGTACTAAAACTCACCGGGTACAAAAAGGGAATGTCATTAGGTCTTTTCATAATGGCAATTGGTTCTTCTATATTCATACCGGCGGCATTCATGAGAACCTATCCGTTGTTTCTTACGGGGCTCTTCGTGCAAGGAACCGGGCTGGCCATTTTACAAACCGCTGCCAATCCATATATCACCATATTGGGCCCCCTTGATAGTGCCGCCCGCCGGATAAGTATAATGGGTATTTGCAATGGTATTGCGGGTGTTGTTGCACCACTGATACTAGGTGCTGTCATATTAAAAGATGCTGACGGCATAAAAGCAAGCATTGCCAACATGCCTGCCATTCAAAAAATGGAGATACTCAATAACCTGGCCCATCGGGTAATATTTCCTTATGGTATTATGGCAATTGTGCTCGTGCTTCTCGCGTCGCTTGTGTTGTTTTCCGGCCTCCCCGAATTAGATGCAGATGCAGAGGATGAAGCCGTTGCATCCGCAAACGTCGATAAAACCAGTATCTTCCAGTTTTCGCATTTGCTTTTAGGGGTATTAACGTTATTTCTCTACGTTGGCGTGGAAGTAATAGCGGGCGATACCATCATTAATTATGGCTCTTCACAGGGCATCCCGCTTTCTTCGGCAAAGTTTTTCACCAGTTGTACGCTTAGTCTTATGCTTGCCGGTTACGCGATAGGCATTATCGTGATACCAAAATATATTTCACAGGTAAAGGTTTTAAAACTATCAGCGGTTATGGGACTCATCTTTGTAGCCATGGCACTTCTTACAAGTGGCTACGTGTCAGTTGCATGTATTGCTTTACTGGGGCTTGCCAATTCCCTCGTGTGGCCGTCCATCTGGCCTTTGGCAATTAATGGTCTTGGGCGTTTCACAAAAATTGGCTCGTCGCTTTTGATAGTGGCGATTGGTGGCGGGGCACTGCTGCCCCTGTTATACGGTTGGCTTGCAGATGTATTTTCACCACATCATGCGTATTGGGTAGTGGTTCCCTGCTACCTGTGCATTTGGTATTATGCAAAAGCAGGACATAAAATGGGCTTGAAATAAAAATATCGTCATCTCGATGATAAATAAAAAACGGTTGCTTGCCTCATTCATTAAGCACTCGTGTAGTGACGCAAATGACAAATTAATGTCCTGGAAACGTGATTGCCGATCAACTAATAGTCCAAGAGTGATTGGTGCGACCGGCTTGTGATTAGGCGGATTTTGTAATATTATTTCGAAAAAAAATTACCGACTTGTATGAGACCCAAATTTTTTCTTGTAATCTTTTCTACTTTCCTTTTTGGAGAAATGCAGGCACAACCCGCGACAGAAAAAGCGCCTGAAGTTTTTCAAACGCTTATCTTTCCGATGCAGCCACAACATACACATGGCAGCAGCATTGTTAGTTTACCTAATGGTGATGTACTTGCGGCATGGTTCCAGGGAAGTGGAGAAAGAACAGCAGATGATGTTAAGATAATGGGTGCCCGTTTAAAAAAAGGCGCCAAGGTTTGGTCCGCTCCTTTTTTGATGGCCGACACATACGATCTGCCCGATTGCAACCCGGTTCTCTTTCTCAACAACCATAATAAATTATTTCTCGTGTGGATTGCCGTGCAGGCACATAGATGGGAATGCTCTATATTACGGTACCGCATATCCGAAAACTACAACACAGACGGCGTTCCTATTTGGAACTGGCAGGACAATATACTGCTGGCTCCTAACGACAGCTTTGCAACAGAAACCGCTCATAAATTCAAACAACTAACAAAGAATACCAGTGGATCCGGATCGTATGCACCACGGTACGATGATATGATTATTGAAGCCAGCAATGACTTTGCAAAAAGAAGTGTTGGATGGATGACGAGGATCAAACCCTTGAAACTTGCAAACGGCAGGATATTGCTGCCACTATATTCTGACGGTTTTAATATGTCGATGGTCGCTATCTCTGATGATGATGGAGATACCTGGCACCCAAGTCTTCCCATTGTCGGCAGAGGAAATGTTCAACCCGCTCTTGTTCAAAAAAAGAATGGCAACATCGTGGCATATATGCGGGATAACGGAGACGCACCTTCGAAGGTGCAAACAAGTGAGTCCGCTGATAATGGCTATAGCTGGTCCGCTGCTCAAAAAACAAATATCCCGAATGAGGCCAGTGTTGAAATAATTGTTCTTAGAGATGGCCGTTGGGCTTTTGTAGGCGACGATGAGGACGATGGCAGATACCGGCTTAGCTTATACCTTTCTGATGATGAAGGGCAAACCTGGAAGTGGAAAAGAACACTTGAAAACGATGAGCAAAAGAATGGCCGCTTTTCATATCCCTGCCTGATACAAACTGATGACAGGTTATTGCATATCACCTATTCGTATTCGGTTGGGAAAGAAGGAGAGAGTATCAAATATGTGGTTGTTGACCCAAAAGCAATTAAATGAGTTGGACGACTATTTCAAATTAAAAAATTAAAAACAGTTTTAAAGTAAATAGCAAACGATGAAAAAATATTTAACTGTTATCTACGTATTTGTTTTATTTATTACTAACAGTTCCGCCTATTCGCAGCAATCAAAAAAGATTTCAGAAAAGAAAATTAATGAATGGGTAAATAAAAAGCAATGGGCAAATGGATTGAAGCTTAATCTCCATCCATCGGTAAACAGGGATTCTTTTTATGTAGCTTATCACCGAAATAAAATTGCCTGGGATGCGGCTTTTGCATTTTTAAAAAATAGGAATTTAGATACGCTCAGTGCCGGTAAATATCCCATCATAGGCGAGCAGGTTTTTGCCAGTGTAACGGAAGCGCCTTCACATAATAAAGAAGATGTAAAATGGGAATCGCATAAACATTATGTTGACCTCCAGTACATCATTAAGGGAAAAGAAATGATTGGCGTAGCAGACACATCAACAGCTACGATTATCAAACCTTACTCACCTGATGCAATTAATTATACTGCCAAAGGCAAATATTATATAGCGGAGCCGGGGACATTCTTTTTATTTTTTCCAAATAATGCGCATCGCCCCACCATTAAAGTGGATGGATATGAAGTTGTAAAAAAGATCGTAATTAAAATAGCTACCGGGTACTAATGACGAAAATTATTTGACTGAAATAAAATCGTATTCATGCATACATATCAACAAATCATCGCGCCGTTCATTCGTTGGAAAATTTGCCGTCGGCTTATTAGGCACCGCCATAGGAGGAACGGCGAGTGCTAAAATATTTACAGGGAAAACCATCGCAAAAAGTCTATTGAATCATGGCGTTGCAACCGGCGACTTTGTAAGCGGAAAAAAATTTGTGCCGGTAATGATTACTCCTTACCGGCAGGATGGAAAAATTGATTATGACGGCCTGTCAAAGTTGATAGATTTTTATTTGGCAGCGGGTGCAAAAGGTTTATTTGCCAATTGCGCCAGCAGCGAAATGTACAGCCTAAGCAAAGCGGAAAGACTGGAACTAACCAGGCATGTTGTAAAGCACGTAAATGGCGCAGTGTCTGTAGTATCAACCGGTTCTTTCGGCGACACTGCCCAGGACAAAGCTACGTTTGCAAAGAAGATTTATGATACCGGAGTAAATGGCGTAATAACAATTACAAGCCATTTTGCCAAAGAAGATGAGAGCGACGATGTATTAATTAAAAATTATGAAAAATTCTTCTCACTCACAGGCACCATCCCGATGGGAACGTACGAATGCCCTTCTCCCTATAAACGAATTCTGACACCTTATGCTTTTAAATATTTATTAAGCACAGGCCGGATGGTGTATCACAAAGATACTACCATTGATTTTGAAAAAGTAAAGGCCAAGATTGAGCTTTCCAAAAATACACGACTTGAATTTTATGATGCATGTGTAGCCAATACCATGCATTCTTTGCAGGCCGGAGCAAAAGGCATGTCAGCTATTTCCGGAAATCTTTACCCGGAAATACTGTCATGGATGTGCGCCCACGCTACTGATCCGGACAGGCAGGAAGACGTGAAATACATACAGGCGCAGTTAACAAAAACCGAAGATATTATTGGACAAGACTATCCGCTTAGTGCAAAATATTTTTTGCATAAAAGAGGGGTGCCTATAGCAATAAAGAGCAGGGTAAATCCAAATCCTTTAACGGTGCAACAAATAACGGCGTTGGATGATACCTATAAAGTTTTTCTTGGGTGGTGCGATCGTATTGGTATTAAGCCTGCCACTATCTAAAATAAAATCAACGATGAAATTCATCGAGTTTAATTGAGATATCAACTTTTTTTAAAACAAATAATCAACTCTTAAAACAATCATTTATGCCAGACAACAAAAACGGAATTTCGCGGAGAAAATTCGTCAGAAACGCTTCGATCACTTTAGGTGGGATGTCGATTATACCGCGACACGTATTGGGACGCGGTTTTATTGCTCCCAGTGATAAACTTAATATTGCGGCCATTGGCGCTGGCGGTAAAGGGGAAGACGACCTGAAGAATTTTTCGCAGAGCCCTAAAGTAAATGTAGTTGCGCTTTGTGACGTGGATGATAACAGAGCAGCTACGTCACGAGGACGTTTTCCTAAGGCAAAATTTTATAAAGATTTTAGGGAGATGCTTGATAAAGAATATAAAAATATTGATGCATGTTCCGTTTCCACGCCTGATAATATCCATGCCATTGCTGCGCTGACGGTTATGTCGTTAGGCAAACACGTCTATTGCCAAAAGCCGCTTACTCATGATATTTATGAAGCACGGTTAATGGCAAATGCGGCGAAGAAATACAAAGTGATAACACAAATGGGCAACCAGGGAGGTTCCAGTGATGGCGTTCGTCAGGCAAAAGAAATGCATGATGCAGGAATGATTGGTGATGTGCATACCGTGCAGGTATGGACCAACAGGCCCATCTGGCCGCAAGGACTGCCAACCCCAACGGGAAAGTTTGCAGTGCCCAAAGAACTGGATTGGAATCTTTGGCTGGGCCCTGCAAAATATATCGACTATAATCCTGCTTATCATCCATGGAGTTGGAGAGGGTGGAATTCATTTGGTACCGGCGCATTAGGAGATATGGCTTGTCACATGATGGATCCTGTATTCAGGTTATTGCCTATTGATTTTCCAACTGAAGTAGAATGCAGCATCCCAACCACCTGGCTCACCGATGGCAAAGAAGCAAAGTATCCCGATGGTTATCCATCCGCTTCCATGATCCATTTAAAATATCCACGCAAAGATGGTAAAGGAGAAATAAAAGTTTCCTGGTATGATGGTGGTTTGCTTCCTCCTCTTCCGGATGAATTATTGCCCGGTGAACAATTTGGCGGAGATGACGGCGGCTGCCTTTTTATTGGTACTAAAGGAAAATTAATGGTAGATTGTTATGGCGAAAGGCCGAGGCTATTGCCATCGAAATTAATGGCTGAAACAACAATGCCTCCAAAAACTTTGGCACGGGTTCCGGAAGGGCACTACCTGCAATGGGTAAACGCTTGTATCGCTGGTTATGGTAATGCTACAACGAGTTCACCTTTCGAATATGCGGGACCGTTTACCGAAAGTATTTTGATTGGTAATCTTGCTATCAGGAGCTGGGGACTGGAGAATAAAAATAAGAAGACGAATGATGATCCGGATTACCTGGGCAGGAAAAGGTTGTTGTGGGATGCAAAGAATATGCGCATCACCAATTTTGATGAAGCAAATCAATTTGTAAAAAGAGATTACAGGGAAGGCTGGAGCGTCTCTATGTAAGCGGAATAGTTTCCTAAGGGTTAAATATAAATGGTCAACTTAGTTTTGTAAATACTTTCACCAATAAAAAACTCATGATGAAAAAAATAATTTTCTTTTGTTTAACAGGCATTATATTAATGGCCTTTTCAGATATTTTTTCTCCACCCAAAGATGGATGGATATCTCTTTTCGACGGGAAGTCGCTCGCAGGCTGGAAAGTTGGAGATAATGCAGCTACATTTAGTGCCGACAGCGGCATGATCATCGTACATGGCAAAACAGCCCATCTTTTTTATGTTGGCGATGTGCATCAACATAACTTCAAAAATTTTGAATTTAAAGCTGAAGTAAAAACCATGCCCCATGCTAATTCCGGCATTTATTTCCATACCGAGTATCAGCGGGGCGGCTGGCCAGACAGAGGATATGAAGTACAAGTAAACAACTCCCATTCAGATGACATACGCACGGGTAGCCTTTACGATATAGTGGATGTAAAAGAAGTTTATGTACACGATTATCAATGGTTCACTGAGTATATTAAAGTGCAGGGAAAAAGGGTAATTGTTAAAATAAATGATACGATAGTGGTGGACTATACGGAGCCCGAGCATCCTTTGAGAGACACGGCTTCTCATCCTTTCCGCCTTATCTCACATGGCACATTCGCCTTGCAGGGGCATGACCCGGGAAGCATTGTCTATTTTAAAAATATAATGGTAAAGCCATTGCCTGATTAGATCGAAGATGGTAAAATAAGATTCACAAAATGATTTTAAAATTGGTACGTAACTGCGGAGATGGTTTTATTGGCACTATGTTATACAATAGAGTAGAATATTTTTCATATAGTGAAAAACAAAGGAGAATAGTACGCATACTATTGGTTATTGCTATAGTGTGCCTGCATACAACAGCCATTTCACAAACTGTATATTTAAACAACCTGCATATTGTGACCAGCGCCGGAATGCTTACCAACGCTGAAAAATCTGGGTCAGTTATGCTATCAGAGGAGATTAAGAAACGTACGGGTTTGCAAGTTACTGTTTCGACAAATTGGCCATCATCAGGAAATATCATTTTGCTGCAACAAGCGTCGGCCCCGGTTCATAAGCAACTTTCCATAAGCACTGAACCCGCTCTGATTGCTAAACCCGAATCATTCCGCATTATTTCTCAGCAGCAAAATAAGCGGTCCATTATCGTGGTAGAAGGTTACGATGGAAGAGGCGTAATGTTTGGTGCCGGAGAGCTGCTGAGAAATTTTATTTATAGGAAGGGATCTGTTGGTGTGCCATCAAATCTGCCGGTTTCATCTACGCCTTCAAAAACAATGCGGGGCCATCAATTGGGGTATAGAAATACTGCAAACTCCTACGATGCGTGGACAGCAGCACAGTTTGAACAATATATCCGGGAACTCGTGATTTTCGGTACCAATAGTATAGAAAGCATTCCCATTTTCGAAGAGGAAAAGAGCCCGCATTTCAAACTGCCTCCTGATGAAATGAATGCAAAAATCAGCGCCATATGTGATCGCTACGATCTTGATTACTGGATTTGGGTGCCGGCGCAATTCGATTTAACGGATACGGCTAAACGAAATCATTACCTGCAACGGATTGAGAAAATAAGTAAAATGTCTGTTCGCCTCAATGGAGTTTTTTTCCCGGGCGGCGACCCGGGCGACAATCCTCCTGAAACGGTGTGGCCGCTACTGACAGACATGGCGCAGATATTGAAAAAATATCACCCCCAGGCAAAGTTGTGGCTGTCATTGCAGGGTTACACGCCGGCACAATGCCAAACTGCTTACCGGTATGTACAGGAACAAAGACCAACCTGGCTTGGAGGTCTTGTAACAGGCCCATCCAGTCCTCCAGTGGAAGAAACAAGAGCTGCTCTTCCAAGTCAATATCAACTGCGCTATTATCCGGATCTTACTCATAATGTACGCAGTGATTTTCCTGTTCCCTGGTGGGATCCCTATTTCAATTTTACACTTGGCCGTGAAAGCGTTAATCCGCGTCCCATGTTTTATTCAGCTCTTTATCATTTTCTGGAGCCTTATATGGATGGATTTATCTCCTACTCTGATGGCGTGCATGATGATGCCAACAAAATTATCTGGACACGCTTAGCATGGGATCCTTCATTATGTGAAAGAAAAATATTGATCGAATATGCTAATTTCTTTTTCGCCTCCGCAGTAAAGGAAGACGCTGCCGATGGAATTCTTGCACTGGAGTCGAACTGGCAAGGGCCTGCCGCAACAAATGGCAGCATTCAGGCCACATGGGCTTTATGGAAAAAAATGGAAAAACAATTTCCTTCACTTAGCAACAACTGGAGATGGCAGATGTACCCGCTCCGTGCCAATTACGATGCTTATTCAAGAAAGCGTGGAATATATGAAGCAGGGTTGGAAGAAAAAGCAAACGATATATTACGCAAGGCTTCCACCATTGGCGCTGATGAGGCAATGAATAAGGCAAAGGATATATTGGAAGAAGCCGCCCGAAACAACGTTGATACTATATTGAGAAATCGCATCGTCACTTTGTGTGATGAATTGTTCCATTCCATCGGCCTCCAGACCAGTGTAAAAAAATATAAAGCTTCGGGTGAAGAGAGAGGTGCCGTATTGGATTTTCTTGATTATCCACTTAACGACCGTTGGTGGATGGAAGACAGATTTGATGCGATAAAGAAAATGCCGGACAGTGAGCAGATCGCCGCACTGATGAAAATCGCTAACTGGGAACATCCGGGACAAGGAAGTTATTATGATGATATTGGCAATGTATCAAAATCACCTCATGTTATTAGGGGTGAATCATGGGTTACCGACCCTCTTTCACGCAAACAAGACACTCCAAATTTCGACTGGTGGGACAATGGGTTTAGCCGCGAGCGCCATTCTTTTATCAGTAGCATGCGCTGGCCTTTAGCCCTGGAATATAACGGGCTCGATTCAACCGCCAGCTATACCGTTCGGGTAACGGGCTACGGTGAATGCCTGTTAAAAATAAACGGGCAACCCATACCCCATAGCCTTTACGAAAAGGGCATCGGAGAGATAAAAGAATTCCCTGTGCCCGCGGATCTCGTAAAGAATAGAAAAATAACAGTGACGTTTGGAGACATACATGAAGATAATATCAATTGGAGGAAACAGTCACGTGTAACCGAAGTATGGCTTATTAAAAAAGTTCTTTGAATAGAATCTTATTCCATTGTCAATCTGAGCGCACAAATGGTTGAATACTGTGCAAAATGATGAGGTGCGTAATAAAAATCCTGACCCCGGCCAGCGTTAACAGGCTAGGGCGAAGTTCATAGCAGCAAGCCCATAGCCTCTCAAACCACCAGCTCGCTTTGATCATTTGTTGTAACCTCATCACCGGCAGCAACCTTGATGATATGCAAATCATGCAATAAGCGTTGGAGAAAAAGAGCAATGTCGAAACTATGCACAACAATATTAGCGCCTTCTTTCATCCATTTTATTTGTCGCTCAGGTTCAAGAGAAAAATGGATGCCGATATGCAATCCTTTTGCCCTGGTAGTGTGGATGATGGCTTTAACCGCTTCTTCAAAAACAGGATGATCGTATTGCTCAGGCAGCCCCAGGCTCACAGAAAGATCGTGCGGGCCAATAAAAACGCCATCAAGCCCGGGCACAGAAAGTATTTCGTCCAACCTTTGCATGGCTGGAACGCTTTCGATATTGACAATGCAAATGTTGGTGTTGTTAAATGAGCTGACATATTCTTTTAATATTGTCGGCATCACTTTGCTGCCGTCAAGATATGCAGAAAGCAGTTCTCCTTTAAGCGGCCTGTATTTCACTGCGCCAACCAGTTCTGCGACTTGGTCACGCGATTCAATGTAGGGAGCCACAATTCCTGCTGCACCGCCATCAATAGCCTGGCAGGCTCTATAGGCATCTGGCGACGGGATGCGAACAATGGGAACAATGCTATTCGATTTAAACATTTGGCAAAGAAGGGCAAGTTCATTGCGGTCAAGTGGGATATGTTCTGTGTCGATAAATACAAAATCAAGCCCTGCGCTTTTGATAGCTCTTGGCCACATAGGACCGGTGGAAGTGATGCAGGTGCCGTAGACATTTTTACCTTGTCGAAGTTTATCGAGTAAAATGTTTGTTTTTGTCATCGCGATAATTTTAAAAATCAAGGATGAATATAATGCAAAAGAAAAAAGTAGAAATAAAAAATGAAAAGGTGCAGGCAAATGATTTGCGGATTGCTTTCGGCAAATCGCATAAATATGGTCAAAATTATAGTTCAGACAATCACCGTTACATCTGCATAAAATAATATTACTTTCATAATTCTCAATGATCAATAGAGTATAAAAATTATGCTATAAAATTTTAAATTAAACATTACTATATGAAAACCATTGTTCAGATTTCACTTGACTTAACAAATATTGACGAAGCTTTAGCGACCGCAGCCATAGCCATGCGTGCAGGTGTTGATTGGCTGGAAGCCGGTACACCGCTCATACTTGCCGAAGGTTTGCATGGTGTAAAAAAATTGCGTGAAGCATTTCCGGGCGTACCCATCGTTGCCGATCTTAAAACAATGGATGGCGGTTATCTTGAAGCAGAGATGATGGCGAAAGCCGGGGCGACACATGTAGTGGTAATGGCCCGTGCTCATGCAGAAACCATTAAATGCGTGGTGAAAGCGGGAGCAGATTTTGGTGCCAAAGTGATGGGCGATAATCTTGGCTGTCCTGATATGATTGAAGCAGCAAAATGGCTGGAAGATTTAGGTTGTGATTTTGTGATCCATCATATCGGGTATGATGAGCGCAGAGGCATCGCTGCACAAGGCAAACGAATGCCAAGCCCATTAGATCAATTGAGAGAAGTAGTGAATGCGGTTAAAATTCCGGTGCAGGCTGTCGGTGGGTTATCGCTTGAGCAAGCCATTCAATGCCCCGCTTATGGTGCACCGTTAGTAGTGCTTGGCGCACCACTAACCATAGATGCCGATGCATTCAAAACAGCCGATGGAAACCTGGAACAATCGTTACGGCTCATTTGTGAAAAAATACACGCTTATGGAGATGTAGCCATTCATCAATAAATTATTCAATCATTTTTAATAATCATGAATACAAGTATTAAATCAGCAGCAGTAGTCAATTATGCACCAGAAAAAGGATCTGTGGAAATAAGGGAAATTGAACAACCTTCCATTGGCGAAGAAGATGTGTTGCTTGAAGTAGCGAATGTTGGCGTTTGCGGATCTGATCTGCATCAATGGACAGCAGATCATAGCTGGCCCGTGAATTATCCTGTGGTACTTGGTCATGAATTTGGCGGACATATAACGGCAATGGGTAGCCGCGTTACAGGATGGAAAGAAGGTGACCGTGTGGTAAGTGAAACTGCTGCTATTATCAATTCAAACAGCCCCTTGTCCAGGACGGGTTTATATAACCTCGATCCAGACAGAAAAGGGTTTGGTTACGGAGTGAATGGTGCGATGACAAAATTTGTCCGGGTTCCTGCAAGATGTCTTCATCGTGTCCCCGATCAGCTACCATTTGAACATGCCTGTCTTACGGAACCTTGTTGTGTTGCTTACAATGCAGTTGTGGGTAATTCACACATCAAGCCTGGAGACCGTGTCATTGTTCTTGGCCCCGGCACCATTGGTATTTTATGCGCAGCCGTCGCAAAACTTTGTGGCGCTGAGGTGGCGATTGTTGGTTTGGAACCTGACAAGCATCGCTTGAACATCGCAAAGCAATATGGTTGCGAAACAATCATCGGGGATGCAACAGAATGGGCAAAAAAAAGAGATGGCCTCGGCGCTGATTTTATAATTGATGCCGCAGGGGCAAGTATCACGCTAAAGATTGCTTTGCAATTGGTGCGTCCGAACGGGCATATTACTAAAGTGGGGTGGGGGCCACAGCCACTGGGCTTTTCATTAGATCCGTTGGTACAAAAAAATGTTACGCTGCAAGGCAGCTTCAGCCATAATTGGCCTATTTGGGAAAGAGTGATTTCTCTGCTGGCCAGCGGAACACTGGATGTAAAACCCATCATCGGCGGTGTGTGGCCTATTACAGAATGGCACGAAGCTTTTGAAAAAATGCATAACGGAAGTATTGTAAAAAGTGTACTTAAACCAGTATAAAATGAGATTGAAAAATAAAGTCATCATCGTTACAGGAAGCACAACCGGCATTGGCAAAGCCATCGCCATACGCTGCGTTGCCGAAGGAGCAAAAGTTGTTGTGCATGGTTTGGAAGAAGCATGGGGCAAAGAAGTAGTTGCACAATTAGGTGATGAAAATGCAGTATTGCTGTATTGCAGATTTAAGTGAAGAAGGAACGCCTGAACTTTTGGTTCAAACTGCTTTAAAAGCATTTGGGAAATTGGATGCTGTCGTGAATAATGCAGCGATTGTTGCTTCATCAAACATACAAACAACCGACAAAGCATTTATAGAACGTATTCTTGCCGTGAATACCATTGCTCCTTTTTTGTTAATCAAAGCTGCCCTTCCTTATTTAACGCAACAGCATGGCTGTGTATTAAACATTGGTTCTGTAAACGCATATAGCGGCGAGCCAAACCTGTTTGCCTACAGCGTTTCAAAAGGAGGATTGATGACATTAACGCGGAATTTAGGCGATACGCTGCATCGTGAAAATGGCGTGCGTGTAAATCAAATCAATCCCGGTTGGGTATTAACTGAAACCGAACGGGAAAGAAAAAAACAACATGGCTTCGCAGAAGATTGGTATAAAGATCTTCCATCGGTTTATGCGCCTTCAGGGAGAATTTTAGCTCCCGCTGAAATTGCTGCTGCAGCTATTTATTGGTTAGCCGATGAGTGCGGCCCTATCAGTGGCCAGGTGGTTGATCTGGAGCAGCATCCTTTCATTGGTCGCAATCCTCCAAAAGACACGAGCACTATTCCTGTATCGAAATAATATTTTATTCTTATGCCCAAACTGGCTGTTTTTCCTAAAGCATTTATGCAAGCGCTCTGTAAAGATGGAACCATGAGCGTATCGGAATGGATTGAACTTGCGGTTCAATTAGATATTGACGGATTGGAATGGTATGCAGGTTTCCTCGAAATGCAGGATGAAAGCAATTGGAAAAAATTTCGTTACCAGGTTGAAAGTTATGGCAAGTCAATCCCAATGATGTGCTGCTCACCTGATTTTACACATCCTGATAAATCCTTTCGCGAACAGGAAATCAAAAAACAAAAACGATGGATTGATATGACTTTTGCGTTGGGTGGTTCTTATTGCAGGGTATTGTCCGGTCAAAGAAGACCAGCGCTTTCAATAGATGAAGGAGTGAAGTTTGCGGCAGATTGTATTTATGCCTGCCTGCCTTACGCACAGGATAAAAACATAAAACTTATTTTGGAAAACCATTATAAGGATGATTTTTGGGAGTATCCTGAATTTGCTCAAAAAATGGATGTGTTTTGCCAATTGGTGGATGCAATTCATCATCCAAATTTTGGGGTAAATTATGACCCCAGCAATACTTACTTAGCAGGTGAAGATCCGATCGAATTATTAAAGCGTGTATCCGACAGGGTTATAACCATGCATGCAAGCGACCGCTATTTGGCCGAAGGAACAATTGAAGATTTGAAAAAAGAAGAAGGTGGTGCGGTAGGTTATGCAAAGCGGCTTAAGCATGGCGAAATTGGAAAAGGGTTGAATGACTACGATGCTATTTTTACGGAATTAAAACGGGTCAACTTCGATGGATGGATTAGCATCGAAGATGGCGTGGATGGAATGGATCAACTGGAACGCAGCGTTACATTCTTAAGAAAAAAAATGCAACAATACTGGCCGCAATAAAAATTATAAAGCCATTCGAAAATATTTTTTGATGACAGCTTCTTTATTATATCCATCTCGATGTTATTTAGGCGAAGGTCCTTTATGGCACGCCGAAAGACAAAGCTGCTTTTGGGTGGATATCGAAAACAAAAAATTCTATGAATATAGATGGCTTGAAAAAACAGTTCAATGCCGAAGTCTTAATTATAGAGTTTCTGTAATAGTGCAGGATAGACGTGATCAGTTGGTACTGGGCTTACAGGGCGGAATTGCGAGATATGACCTGGCATCTGAAACATTAAGCTGGCTGATTGATGTTGAAAAAGATTTGCCCAAGCATCGCAGTAATGATGGTAAAATTGACAGTAAGGGAAGGCTTTGGCTTGGTACCCTTCAGATGGATTTTATAGAGGGTACCGGCTCCTTATATTGCATCGATGAAAATCTATTATTGAGTAAAAAGAAAGACAAATGCACTATCGCAAATGGCCTCGCCTGGTCGCCGGATAATACAAGATTATATTTTATAGATAGTCCCACCCATAAGATTCAATGCTTTCTCTTTGAAGAATCTACCGGTAATATTGTTTTTGAAAAAGATGTTATTCATATTCCAAAAGAAATGGGCGATCCTGACGGTATGGCCATAGACGAAGAAGGAATGTTATGGATTGCACAATGGGGAGGATTTGGCGTGTATCGATGGAACCCGTATGATGGCAAATTGCTTAGTGTGTTAAAGCTTCCTGTTCCGAATGTAAGTTCTTGCGCCTTTGCAGGTGAAGATTTGGATCATCTTATTATTACCACAGCAAGGCAGGATCTTAATGAAGAAGAATTAAAAAAATATCCACAGAGCGGAGATGTTTTTTACGCAAAGGTTCCGGTGAAGGGAATGCGTATGAATAAATGTGCATTTTGAATTTGTAATGACATATTTAAAAGCAAATCCTATCTCTTTCGTTTTTACCAAATTTTTGTTGGCCCCTATGTTTGATGATATAACAGTGTATACTGATTGTCAGAGAATAATCGGTTCGAGTCGATTGATTTTTATAGACTGCCCCGTTTAGCATTTTACACCGTAATTCTACGCGTTGGCTTCGGATAACCCGGTTTAAAAACAGACAAATTATTTTCAATGATTTTACAGGAAGCTAAATACTCCGTCTCAATGATGGCGTCAGAAACAACTTGCTGAAGTATACCTGGCGAAACCTGCACCCGTGCATTGATAAGCAGGATGACTCTGTCAGTTTTTATATCATTAAATGCGCAAGTATCAGTATCAACAGCAATTGAATTGAAACTTATTTTCCGTTGCGTTTTTCCATCATCCATTAAAAATTTTAAATGCCCAATCGAATAGCCCCGCTCCGTTAGTTTAGTATATATCTTGTTGATTAAAAGATAAGCTGCTGCAACGGCGCTTTTATCTTTAGTTACAATTCCTATTTCTTCATCCAGCCAGGCAAGCTCAGCTTCGCCGGCTCCATACATGTCATAATTTATTTCAGGAGTTGAACGTAATGATTGATTATGAAAATTATCTGTGATTAACTGTATCCACTGCACTACACTTTCCCCTGATAAAGAGTTTTGATAGTGAATTATTTTATCACCATATTCGGCGGCGATTAATTCTTTTGCCAATGCTAATTGTTCATCATTTAAAAGATCAATTTTATTTATTACAATAATATCGGCTTCTTCTAATTGCTTTTTGTAAATATAATTTACGTTGTCATAAAATATGCCTCTTTCATTTTTTAAAAATTGTATAAGCAACCTGGCATCAGTAAACACTGAGAGTACAATTTCATATTTATCCGCATTAAAACTTAATAAAGGATTTATAACAGTTGCCGCAAGATCAGTACAGGAACCTACCGATTCTGCAAATATGATATCAGGATCATTGTTAACAATCAAATTTTGAATACTTTCTTCGAGGTCTTCATAATTGCAACAAAAGCATCCACCGGAAACTTCTTCAGAAGTTATGTCACGACTTTTGATAAATAAAGAATCTACCTGCTGTGTTCCCTGGTCGTTGGTAATTACACCAACTTTCTTTTTTGTATGGGATAAATATTTGGCGGCTTCAATAATTGCTGTTGTTTTTCCGCTTCCAAGGAATCCCCCGACTAAACACAATTTGAGCCCGCTCACTTCTTTAACTGATTTTAATTAACAAAGACTCATCCGTATTAATTGCCTGAGCATTATTAAAACTGACCTCACAGGAAGTACCAGTTTGTTTATAACTATTTGAAATAACTTTTTTACCAGTCATTACCTCCACATTATTTACTTTTTGATTTTTGTCAAGATCCAGAAAGAATTTATTAAGCGTCAAGTTGCCGTGCTTAATTTCCAACTGTGCATTGAACGAATTCTCATCTCTTTGTTGGCTATAAGTTCCCCATCCTTCTGCAACGGTGAATGGTGCTTTGAAGTTTTCAGGCGTTAGTTTGGGAGAGAATCCGATATATCCTTTGGGGCCATGATAGGTAAAGCCACAAGCGCTTATAAATGTACCATAACTCGCCATAGCACGTCCATAATGATCACTGCATTCAACCTCATTGAAAGGATTGCGTTTATAGGCATGGTAACGGTCATGGATAGACCGCGTAAGCACTAAAGACTCCTCGTGCATTCCTTCTGCCATCATGTGCGATGCAACCTGGTGTTCAAAGCCGCTCATGCATTCACTGAAATAACCAACTTGCCATGCTTTGGCATTACCATAAGGATTTAGATCATTCTCAGGGTTGGTATTCATTATCATGCCACCCTCGCCCGCTAAAGCATAAAAGCGGCCGCCCGGATGTTTCTTTATATAGGGACCAACATCGGGCATATAATTATATTTCCAAAGAGCTTGCAAAGCGCTCATCGTTTTTTCTTTACTTAAAATTCTCCCAAGGTTCACTTGCCATGCCCAGCATTGGCCATACACCTGGTCGATATGGCACGTGTTAAATGAGCCGATTTCTTTTTTACCCACCGCAGGGTCGGGACGATGAATGAAATATTCGCCATTGAAAAGATAAGCCTCCATATTCTTGCTTCCTTTCTCAACATATTGCATGCATTGCATAGCAAAATCAGTATCCTTCATTTCTTCTGCCATGGCTTGCCCGGCATGCACAGCGGCAATACATAAACCGACGATCCACGAAATTTCTCCGTGCCACAACGCATCCAATGTATTTTCCATTGGAGTGTCTTCCATGCCATCCTTGTTTTTATCCTGCGCTATTACAAACAGTACAGCCTTTTTTATTTTGGGCCAGTTTCTTTGCAAAAACGAATGATCACTATTCATCTGGTGTTCCCTGTAAATTCGTAAAATGGTGCCCGCCTGCCCGTCAATTGAAGGGCCGGTCTTTTCTCCGCGGATGCGTATCATTCCCGTAGCATCGTCATAACCTATTCCAAGGTCAACACGTTCTCTCGTGTCTTTCTCCAGTTCAGGAAAAATCCTTGACACGGCGTGCGCATATTGATATACGTGAGTACAGTTTCCATGGCAACAACCAACTCCTTCCCAGGCATAATACCTGCCAGATTGAAAACGGTGTGTTGAAGAGGTAGCGATCGCAGAAATATTTAAAAATGTTCTTTCAAGAAACCACCAGGGCAAGGTACTATCGTACCATGTTTCTTTCCATAGAAGAGTCTGGTTTTTTAATGATTGATAATTTTTTGCGATATAGTCTGCAACTGATGTTGCACTATCAAAATGTTTAGTATAATAATGCAAATCAGCATCAGTAACAGTCATGTCTTTATGGCTTCCGTTGTAATAAAAATCCACATTAGGTGTATACCACGAAATAATAAAATCGACGAGTGTTTCCTGGCCTGGGTTTAAATGATAGCTGTCTATGATGCCGCCAATTGGCGAACCTTCTAATGTCTTTACAAGGTCTTTAATTTTAAAAGCTGAAGGATCGTTACTGGTATTAACGTCGTCTATGCAAAGAGCGTTAGTTGAAAGTGTGGCAAAAAACATATTGCCATAATCAGGAGCCTTTTCAAGCTCTTTATTAGTTGTGGTACACTGAAACGCAATCCCTTTATATGATTGCTTTTCTTCCACTTTATTTATTCTGTTGAAATCCGTGTGTTGCTTTTCAGTATTGAACAACAACTTATTTTCCAGCCAGCCCAACACTTCAACTTCAATAGAAGTTTCTGATAAATTTTTCAATGATATAGATTGAATAGTTGCAGGCATTCCACTGTCTTTCGCATTGCCAGGAATAAATGGAGAGAAAGCTTTAACAGAAACTTCAAGAGGTAAATTTTTGTCAATATATTTTATAACAGCAACCGGGTAAGTGGCTTCAAAAGTAACTTCATCCCAATCATCTTCGTGCAGCCTTTTTAGTACGGTAGTTTCATCTTGTTTAACAGAGAGGGCAAATCCCTGTTGCAGCGGACTTGTCTCCGTTAGTGGTTCAAGGTACAAGGTACCTTCAACATTGTTGATTTCTTTTATTTTAAAACTTTCTAAAGGAACCGGAAGCGTTTTAGTGATAACGCCTAACTGGTTTTGATTGAAAATATCCCACAACCACAGCCTTCCGTCACCACCGACGTATATGCCGCCGCAGCAAATACCACCTACAGGCATTCCTATATAACGGAGTTCATTCTTGGTTTTCGAATAGGTGGTGGCGTTACCCCGTTCATATAAAGATTGAATCCATTCAGGATCCAACTTTTTATCAAGCGGAAAATGCCCATATAAGAATTCGTCTTTTGTAAACGGTCCGGCAATAAGCGGAAATCGCGGAGAAAAAAATCCCATCGCGGTAAGCAAACCAGTTGATTTTATAAATTTTTTCCTTTCCATATTTTGCTTAATAAAGATTAACTACGCTATTTATGTTGCAAAGAAATCAGTTTGCAGGGTGACAAGGTCATCATTATTTTTATAGGGTAATTTACAAGTTAATTTAATATCATATTCTACCGTGAGAAATATGTGGTTAACCCGGGTATGTATTTAACCTTTCCATTCGAACCCGTAAATTCAAAAAGATTAAAAAAGTAAAATATTCGGCAGAATAGACTAGCCGTCAATCATACCTATTCAAATTAACATTTTATTAATGCCGGATTCTTAATAAACAGCGGAAGATATACGTAAGAATTCGTACATTAGTTTCCCAAAGGTATTTTCGAAACCTCAATAACCCAAAAGGACCTGCTATGCTGGAAGCCATCATTATTGAAGACGAACAACCTGCAATGGAACTAATGTCACAAATGCTGTTGCAAATGCCAGAAGCCATTGCTGTAAAAGCCAAACTCGGATCGGTGCAGGAAAGCGTTCGTTACTTATCTGCAAAACCCGAGGCGGATGTTATCTTCAGTGATGTGCAGTTACGCGATGGGCTTTCCTTCGATATTTTTGAGCAAACAGGCGTAGTTCTTCCTGTAATATTTACAACGGGCTACGACAAGTACATGATGAAAGCTTTTGAAACTAACGGTATAGATTACCTGCTAAAACCTGTTACAAAAAATGATGTCGAGCAATCTATTGCGAGATACCTCAGTCTTCAATCGCACTTTACAAACAACAGATTGATTATGCCATTGCACAACCTGGAAGATTTTATATCCAAAAGAAAAAGGACAAGACTAATAGTAAAAAGCGGCGTTGAAAATATACCGCTGCGGATGGAGGATATAGCGATATTGTACACGCAGGACAAAGTGGTATATGTAGTTGACCGATTTGGAAGAAAATATCTCTGCGACAAAACCCTTACTGAACTGGAAGAGGAGCTTGACCGCCATATCTTTTTCAGGGCAAACAGGCAAAATATCATTAGTATCGGATGCATAAAAAGTTTCAAAACTTACGACCGGGTTAAACTGTTAATTGAAGCAAGCCTTCCCGGAGGAAATCATTCCCTCGTGGTAAGCCAGGATACCGCTCCCATATTTAAGAAGTGGATACAGGATGCATAAGGTTACCTAAAATATTAATGGATATTAGGCTTACATCTCACCTACCAAATAATGCAACTGCAAAAGTTATGTCCTGGATAATGGCGAATTTCGTAACCTTGGATGCTTAATATAAAATTTACCAATTTAACATTCTAAACCAGCAGCGATCCATAAATTTGAAGTGCGAATCATTGGTGCGCAGTAATGTTTTTCATTAATACCAACCATTAAAAAAGATATCAACATGAGTAAATTACTGATACTGGATAATTCTGCCGAACACCTCTCACTACTTGCTTATTTCCTGGAAAAAAAACAATATGCCGTTAAGGCACTTACTACTGCGCTCGACGTTTTTTCTGAGATTTGTAATTATAAACCCGATTTATTATTACTGGATACTTTATTTGGCGGTACCGACGGAAGAGAACTTTGCAGAAAACTCCGAAACGAGCGGGAAACACGACACCTTGGTATACTTATTTTTTCTTCTTCAATGGAAACAATTAACGATTATAAAAGTTATTACGCCGACGACTTTATACAGAAGCCATTTAATTTTCATGTACTCTCAGATAAAATAAAATCGCTACTATCGTGGATCCCTATTCGAAAAAAGGCGCTGGGCAATTCTGAAGATAAGGGCTTGCAGGAATTGTAAAATTTCTTTTGCGTTGTGCATTTGATTAGCGTTCCCATAAAAATCATATTTTTTTTAATTCTGCCGTGAATCATTCTAAAGAAAGTGGTTTATTAGGTCAACTCTTTCGATTGACAACTCAATTTTTTTTAAATTTTCGAATACTTGCATTTAAACTAGGATAACTACTGGTTGAATACTGCGCGGTAAAAATACAGGTGTCAATTCCGTAACATTAAGAAAAAAACGTAAACTTGTATATTCCCTGCCTTAACTATGCGAAATATTTCAGTCATAATTTTATTTTTTTCACTCTTCTTAAGTTTCCATTTAAAAGCACAGCTCAACCAATACCGGTTTTCGAGAATTGATATTTCAAAAGGGCTTTCCAATAACGAGGTTAATAGCATTTTAAAAGATGAAAAAGGATTTTTATGGTTTGGCACACGCTCGGGCCTGGATCGTTATGATGGCTACGAGTTCAAGGTTTTCAAACATGACCTCCGCGATACAACGACCATAAGCGATGAAGAAGTGGAACAAATATTTGAAGGGCCAAATCATACACTATGGATCAATACAAAAAGTACACTGGTAATATATGACCTCCTCACTGAAAAATTTAACCGGCATCCCCGACCCTTCCTTAAATTATATGGCATTCCTGATTCAACATTGATTGATCTTAAAAAAGACAGGTCTGGCAACTTCTGGTTTCTTACTACCTCTGCAGGACTTTATAAATATTTTCCATCAAATAAGAAAACGATACATTTTTCAGTTAACGTTAAAAGTGATAGGGTTGGCAGGCGATCCACGATCACAGGCTTTGCAACAAATGACAGTGGTTTTGTATGGTTGATTAACAATGATGGAACCTTAAATAAGATGAATGCTTCCAATGGAAACCTTATTTATAGCACCGACGCGTTGCAGCGAATATCAGAAAATCTAACATTTAATTATAGTATTTATTGCGATGCTCAGGGTGATTTATGGGTATACTCACCCGCTTCGCCACAGGGCGTTTTTTATTACAATGTATCGCAACAAAAACTTTTTCACATAACTAAAGGTACTGGTCAAAAAAGTCTTAATAATGATGTGATAAGAGGAGTGGTGCAGGACGACAATGGATTAATTTGGTTAGCGACCGACCATGGTGGTGTTAATATTTTAGACAAAAAAGATTTTACAACAAAATACTTGCTGAATTACGAGGATGATAATTATAGCATTGCCCAGAATAGTGTGAATTCCATGTATAAAGATAACAGTGGCATTATATGGCTGGGTACTTTCAAAAAAGGCATCTGTTATTATAACAAAAGCATCATAAAATTCCCGTTATATCACCACAAATTATCCGACCCAAATAGTCTCTCGTATAACGATATCAACCGGTTTGCGGAAGATCAAAAGGGTAATATGTGGATTGCAACAAATGGTGGAGGATTGGTTTATTTTGATCGAACTTCCGGCAAATTCACGCGATATGTTCATGATCCTTCAAATGCAAATAGCCTTTGCAACGATGTGGTTGTAAGCCTGTGTATTGACCACGACCAGACGCTATGGATCGGTACTTATTTCGGTGGCCTCGATCATTTTGACGGAAAAAAATTTATACATTATAAACACAGTGATGATGATAACAATAGCATTGCAGACAATGCTATCTGGTCAATAATGGAAGACTCATTGCATCGTATCTGGATTGGTACTTTTTCATCAGGCCTTGATCGTTTTGAACGGGCTACAAATTCATTCACACATTTTAAAGCCACCGGCTACCACTCGGTTCATTCGAAATATGTTTGCGATTTAATACAGGCAAAAAACGGCGACATTTGGATGGCCACTTCGAATGGAGTGGATGTTATAGAAAATAAAACAGGCAATTTTTACCGGTATTATCATCATGACATCGCAAAACCTGTTACCAGCCTTAGCAATAATAACACGATCGCCCTGCTACAAGATAGCCGCGGCTTGATATGGATAGCTACCCGTGAAGGGCTTGATTATTATGATCGTAAAAGTGAGACATTTACAACGCTTCGCAAAGAAGACGGTTTACCTGATAACATAACGCTTTCGATTGTTGAGGATCAGAATCACAATTTGTGGGTTGGTACCCCGAACGGGCTTTCAAACGTGATCATCGGCAAAGATGCTGAAACAGGTAAAATATCTTTTCAGTTCAGAAACTATAATGAATCGGATGGATTGCAGGGAAAAGAATTTAATGAATACGCCGCCTATCGCAACAAGAAAAGGAGAATTATTTTTTGGTGGCCCCAATGGCTTCAATCTGTTCACGCCTCAACAGATTAATGATAAGTCTTACGATCCGCAATTAGTGCTTACCGGTTTACAGATGTTTAATAAAAGTGTAAATGTTGGCGAACGACTGAACGGCCAGGTTATACTTCCGCAATCTATTTCAGTAACAAAAGCAATTACACTTAAATATAACGAGAACATATTTTCGATAGAGTTTACCGCTTTAAATTTTTTTAACACGTCGAAACTCAGATACGCCTATACGCTGGATGGCTTTAATAATAATTGGTTTATAGCAGATGACAAAACTCATAAAGCCACCTATACCAACCTTGATCCGGGAAGCTATACATTCAGGGTAAGAACAATTAATGAAAACGGAACTCTCAGCAAAGAAGGTGCATCTTTGAAGATAAATATCCTTCCTCCTCTCTGGCGCACTACTTATGCATATATCATGTACGTGTTACTGTTAGTAACCATTCTTTACATTGCCAGAAGAATTGTATTACAAAGAGCACGAATGCGTTTTGCCATTGAACAGGAACGACGTGAAGCTCATCGTCTGCATGATCTGGACATGATGAAAATTCGATTTTTTACCAATGTGAGCCATGAATTGCGTACACCTCTTGCACTAATACTAACCCCACTGGATAAAGTAATCGGGAATGCGCAGGAATCATCGGAAAAACGTCAGTTCCAAATGATTCAACGAAATGCCAAACGATTACTCAACCTTGTTAACCAGTTATTGGATTTTAGAAAAATGGAAATGCGTGAATTAAAAGTATATCCGACACCGGGAGATATTATTCAGTTCATACAGGAAATTTCTTATTCTTTCACGGATCTCGCCGCTAAGAATCATATCGTTTTCTTATTTACATCTTCAGTCAGCCATCTTTTTACAGAATTTGATCATGATAAAATAGAAAGAATTCTTTTCAATCTTTTATCTAACGCCTTTAAGTTTACGCCAGGCAATGGCCAGGTTAGTGTTGATTTAAATGTGATAAATAAAGAACCTGAGACAATACTCGAAATAAAAGTAGGTGATTCCGGCATTGGTATATCTGTTGAAAAGAAGGAAAAAATATTTGATCGTTTCTTCCAAAACGACATACCGGAAAATATAGTAAACAGGGGAAGCGGGATCGGCCTTTCCATTACCAGGGAATTTGTAAAGTTACACAATGGAACTATAACAGTCGAAAGTGAAGTTAACAAAGGAAGCTGCTTCACCGTTTTGCTTCCATTTAAAGAATTGGAGATGACTATTTTTCAAAATAGTTCCGATGAAAAAGAAGGTGGCAAAGCTATTTTATTTGGCGAGCCGCACAGTATTAAAGAAGAAAAAGCCACTGTAGCTGATGTGATCAAAAAAAATACACAAAAGCAAACCATCTTATTAGTAGAAGATAACGATGACCTGCGATCATATTTGAAGGAAAATCTCGAGCAGTATTTCAACATCATTGAGGCCGCAAACGGAAAAGTTGGGTGGCAAAAAACGCTGGCACTACATCCCGATATTGTTGTGAGCGATATAAGTATGCCGGAGATGAATGGCATTGATTTATGCAGGAAAATAAAAAACGATAAGCGAACTTCTTTTGTACCTGTAATTTTATTAACAGCAATAACCGGGGAAGAGGAGCAACTAAGAGGTCTTGAAACCGGAGCAAGCGACTACATGACCAAACCCTTTAATTTCGAAATTTTGCTGTCAAAAATCCGCAACCTGCTTGCACAACAGGAGTCCGCAAAGAAGGCTTATCAAAAACTGGTTAAAGCAAGCCCTTCAGACGTAAACGTCGATTCGCCTGACGAAAAGTTTATGCACCGGGCCCTTGAAATTATAGAGAATAACATTGGCAACCCTAACTTTCTGGTAGAAGAACTAAGCCGTGAATTATATATAAGCCGTGTGGGGTTATATAAGAAAATGCTGGCTTTAACGGGCAAAGCCCCTCTCGACTTTATTCGTTCTGTGCGTCTGCAAAGGGCAGCACAGTTACTGGAGAAAAGCAGGCTAACCATTTCAGAAATATCCTATGAAGTTGGTTTTAATGATCCTAAATATTTTTCAAGATTTTTTAAAGCCTATTTTAATATGCTTCCGTCAGTATACCAGGCGAAGAAAAGAGAAGAACAGGAAGTCTGCGCCTGAAAAAAGAAAAATCATTACCTAATAAGTTAAACAGTACTTACACTCAGTAAGATCTTCTATTTATCTGAATTATACAAATTTTGTCTGGAATGTATCAAAAATTTATTGAACTTCCAAATATCATACAACTCGTTATTGAAAAAACTTTTCCCGTTTTTCCGAATAACCTTTGCGTGAATTATATATTCAGAATGAGGATTTACTGACAATAGTTAACATTTGAATACCTATCAATAAACATTTGGGCCCCTGCTTTCAATAAAATAATCCTAACTTTATCAAGAATTCAATGATTTATTTTTGTAAATCCAATTATACAA
Source organism: uncultured Chitinophagaceae bacterium (assembly GCA_963792025.1). Classification (GTDB taxonomy): domain Bacteria; phylum Bacteroidota; class Bacteroidia; order Chitinophagales; family Chitinophagaceae; genus Ginsengibacter. The sequence goes on from CAWBUS010000007.1 coordinate 49,521, forward strand.
TAATTGTTATAAAGTCGATTGTCGATTGCTTTATAATAACAAAACTATTATTGCTTAAATTTCCGCTGAAGATATAATAATAAAATATCTATAACATAAAATATGGATGAGATTGCGTGATCAAGTGTCACCGGGTTCTGTATAATGAAATACTATAATTAATCCATTTCAAAAACAATAATTGCTTTTATATGAGACAAATTCAACTAAAGGGAATGATGAAAACCTTGCTGTGGGCCATTGCTTCCATCTTTTTTACCTTTTCACAGTCAACAGCACAGAATACCTCGTCGCGGATAATAAAGGGTAAAGTTACTTCCAGTGTTTCAGAAGCCGCCGTGCCTGGTGCAACCGTTTCCGTCAAGGGCACACAGAATTCCGTTAGTGCCGGGGATGGCGGAGAGTATAGTATTTACGCCCAAACAGGTGATGTATTGGTTAGTTTCTTATGTAGGTTATAAAACTAAAGAGGTGAAGATAACCGGCAATGAAAGCACCATCAATATTGGGTTAATCCAGGATTACAGTAACCTTCAGGATGTAGTGGTGGTGGGTTATGGTAAAACAAAAAAATCTGACCTCAGCAGCGCTGTTGGAACGATTTCCAGCACTGAACTTACCAGAACCGTTAACGTTACACTGGATGAAGCTTTGCAGGGCAAGGCGCCAAATGTTTATGTTTCGCAAACGAGCGGGCGCCAGGTGCCGGTGCTGCTGTTATAATAAGAGGCGTAAGTACTGTTACAGGCAATTACCAGCCGATTTATGTAATCGATGGAGTGCAGATACGACCCAGTATGGCCACAGGCGGTATCTATAATCCACCGCCGGGAATAGCAAACGAATTGGCAGGAATAAATCCCGATGACATTGAAAATATAAGTGTTCTGGAGGGACCTGCGGCTACTTCTATTTATGGGGCTGCGGGGGCTAACGGCGTTTTAATGATTACCACCAAACAAGGTAAAGCCGGAAATACAAAAGTAAACGTTACTGAATCGCAAACCTCCCAGGAAAGACCTAAAGATTTGCCGGTTATGAATTTGCAGGAATACGCAAGTATATCGGCAAATTACAGCAATATGGGTTTAGTGGGTGTTGAGCCGCCTGAACTTGGTGATCCAAGCATCCTCGGGCCGGGTACAAACTGGCAAAATGCATTTGTTCAATCCACCCATTTACAAAAACATTCATTTTCTTTAAGTGGAGGCAATGATAAAACGACTTTTTATTTTTCAGGAGATTATCTTTCTCAAAGATGGTGTGGCATGCAGGGTCAGGCTTCAAAAGAGGGTCTATCAGGATGAATCTTACAAACCAGGCAACCAAATGGTTAAAATTCAGTACAAATCTTAGTTCATTTGCTACAAACGAAAAGGTGAACACTTTCCAGAATAATATTGTGAACCTCGCCTTAGGCCAAAATCCAACAATACCAGTTAAAAACCCCGATGGTTCATGGGGAGGACCGGCAAACCTAGCACAGGCGCAATATGCTACAACTAATCCCGTTGCGCTGGCAAATCTGAATAATAATTATAACACTTCTTACGGTTTAATAGGCGGTCTTAATCATCGATATTACTCCTATTAAAGGTTTGCTATTGCATGCAGAAACAAACGGCAACTATACATTTACAAACAATTATCAATTTAATCCGTTTTATCACTCTGGGACAATATTATAAAAGTTCCCCAACTTCAGGCAGCAGGGGAAGTGGTAATAATTACTGGGTTTCTCTTAATACAAGAGCGCAATACGATTTTTCAATACAATAAACATAGTGTAACTGATTATGGCCGGCCACGAAGCGACTTATTATGCTTACCAGAGTTTATAGTGGATCAGGTCTAAGGTATTCAACCAGTTCTGTACAGGAATTAAGTGTTGCAGATCCATTATCCCTGTATGCCACAAGTTAAGAGGAAATGGTGCCGGTGAATCTTATTTTGCCCGTCTTAATTATATATATGACAACAAATATATAGCACAGGTTGTAGTTACGAAGAGATGGCAGTTCAAATTTCGGACCCAATAACAGATTTGGAGCATTTCCGGCAGCATCAGTAGCATGGAAGATATCAGAAGAAAAATTCATGAAAAATCTGACTTTTATAAATGATTTGAAACTGCGTGCTGAATATGGCGTGTCTGGAAATGCCGGCCAGGGTGGCGCTATATATTCCAATCTTTATCCAACAGCAACAGTATGGGGATCCGGTTTTTTACCCTCCAATTTCCCAAATCCTGAATCTTAAATGGGAACAGGATAAGTCAAAAAATATAGGTCTTGACCTCCACATGTTCAACAACAGGGTAGAACTAATCGCTGACGCTTATATCAAACAAATATCTAACCTGATATTACCTGCCACCGGCCCAATGTATTTGGGTGGTTACCTTAGCGGAGGGTATGGCGGACAATTGAGCTGGCCACTTGTAAACTATGGAAGCATGGAAAACAGGGGTATTGGGGCATACATTAAACACTGTAAATATTTCAACAAAAAATTTTCAATGGAAAACAGGGTTTAATTTTTCAATTGACAGGAATAAAGTTACAAAACTGGTTCAACCCATCTACACCCAATATTACGATCAAACCAATAACACGCCAGGCCGAGTTTCTTACAGAAGTTGGGCAGCCGCTTAGCATGATAACCGGCTATATTGCGGAAGGACTTTTCCAGGATTACAAGGACATTTCAACCCATGCAATACAAACCGGTTCCGCCGCTAATGCAAGTCCTTTAATTGTTGACCCCAAGAGCGGTTCATGGGTAGGAGATATTAAATATAAAGATATTAATGGAGATGGGTATGTAGATCAAAATGACAGGGGCATTATTGGAAACCCATGGCCAAAATTCACTTATAATTTCAATCTTCCTTTAGTTATAAGGGTTTCGATCTGAACTTATTTTTCACAGGTGTGTATGGCAACAAAATATTAAATCTTACCAGGTATCAAAATGAAACGATACCTCAGGGAACAGGCCCTTATAATAACCACTTTAAAGCTGACGTAAATTTCGCAGTTCCCAGCAGCATTAACCCGGTGACGCATTAACAGCTACATTACCAACCCGGGCTACAATATTCCTAACGCTTTTGTTGATGCGAATGGTAACAACAGAATTTCTCAGTGGAATATTGAAAGCGGCTCTTACCTCAAATTGAAAAATGTTCGTTTAAGTTACCGTGTTCCATCAAAATATGTATCGAAAACCAGGATATTACGTGGTGCTTTGGCAACCTTCCAGGTACAAAATGCATTCACCATAACCAAATATACAGGATACGATCCTGAGGTTGGATTGTATAACTATGGAGGTGTAAATATTGTTGGTATGGATGAAGGAAGGTATCCGTCAACGAGATCTTACACATTTAGTCTATCACTTGATTTTTGATAAAAAATATTTATAAAAAAATTACAAAAATGAGAAACAAAATAACATTCATAATAATAACAGTTCTTGCTGTATTTATTATGCAATCCTGTAGTAAAAGATTATTTAAATCGTCCCCCGTTGGCTTCACCAACAGCAGGTACTTACTACCAGAATGATGCAGACGTATTAAATGGAACAGGCGGTTTTTATAATGGTTCATGGGGCGGATATAACGGCACATCTCTTCAATACATTGGTGATATTATGGGTGGTAATAGCACTTCTGATAATTATAATGGCCGCGGGTCATATCTCAATTTCACAGTTACGTCAACTGATCCGAGTGGTGCATTGCAAAGTGCCTACCAGGCGTTGTGGTCAGTGGTGGCCAATGCTAACGTGGTTGCCTACAATATTAAGAATGCGGGCGGCGGCGCCAGCCAGTCTGCAAGAAATTCAGGGCTCGCGGAATGCTACTTCATGAGAGCCGCAGCCTATTATTTTCTTGTTTTAGACTGGGGCGCCGTACCGATTATTTACAACAACAGTTCTCAAATGGGTGATACCAGTATACGGAAGAATGATGTGGCGGATGTATGGAAATTCATTATTTCAGATCTTACCTGGGCCAAAAATAATCTCGCCGCTACGCCGCTGCAACCGGCTCGTATTACCAAATGGAGTGCCGAAGGAATGCTTGCAAGGGCTTACCTGGTAAGATCAGGTCTGGGGTCAGTCCGGTGGCCAACGCAATCAAAGCGATCTTGACAGTGCAAAATATTATGCAGGTGACGTTTGCAATAACAGCGGACTTTCCCTGTTACCGAATTATTATGATCTCTTTACCAGTACTAACTTTAGCGGTACGAAAGTACCTGATGAATCTCTTTTTTCACTATTGTGGGTACCCAGCGGTCAGTGGTTTGTTCAGAATCATATGCAGGCTAATCTTGCATATAGTTCCCTGATTACCCAGACTGGTGATGGTTGGGGCGGCGCATTTGGTGCATCACCAAGTTTAATGGAATACTATATGGATCCCGCAAACGCTGCTGATTCTGTAAGGAGGAGAGCGACAATCTTTCTGCCCAATACTACTTATCCTGATATAAATGTGGCCGGGGGTGGTTGGCATGTTGATACCACTCTTTTTAATAATGCACAAATATATGTACCGGGACAAGTTGGTAATGGATATGGAAACGACCATGCCTATGTGAAGAAATATGTTATCGGATCGCCAGCGGATAATGGAGGATTAGGCGGACAACAGAGTGAAAATCTCAATACGTATATTTTTCGCCTGGCAGATGTTTACCTGATATATGCGGATGCTATTTTGGGTAATAATGCTTCCACGTCCGATCCGAGGCATTGAAATATTTCAATGCTGTAAGAACCCGTGCAGGGGTTGCTCCGAAGACATCAATAACTTATGCAGATATATTTTTGGAAAAGAAGATTGAATTTGCATTTGAAGGCCATGCATGGTACGATTGGAAACAGTGGTATTATTTTGACCCCACTAATGCATTGCAATTATTTTAGCACCCAAAACGTGGCTATTACAATATTTCATATAACAACGGAAGTCCATTTATTACTTATTTAGACGGCTACGAGTCCTGAAACCATCGGTGTCACCAACTATCCGCTTAGTCCTGCGAATACTGATCTTCCTTATCCGGAATCTGAATTACTGGTAGCTCCAAATTTGTCTCTGCCGCCAGTGCCTTTTGATTTCAGCAAACTAAATTATTAAGAACGATGTTAAATAAAATTGATATGAAAAAAATCTTATTCCTGACAGTCATCGCAGGAACTATAATGTTCTCCTGTAAAAAAAATGATTCCGGAACCGGTCAGCCGGTAATAACACAGGTGAGGGCTGTAGATACTACAAAAAGGGACAGCACCTTTACCCAGGCTATACCCGGTACGCTGATAGTAATCCAGGGAAGCAATTTTAGTGGCCTAAAGGCAGTATTTCTTCAATGATACCTCGGCTTATTTTAATCCGGCTTATGCTACTAACACGAACATTATAATAAACATTCCTGCTACCGCACAAACTGCTGCGACTGATCCTAATGTACCCAGTATTATAAAAGTAGTTACTGACCATGGAACGGCAACCTATGCTTTTACTTTGTACCTGCCGCCACCGTCGATTAACTTCTATTACCCTTGATAATAGCGGAACCATAGTTACCATAAATGGATATAATTTTGAAGGCATTCAAAAAATTACCTTCCCGGTTCCGGGGGATGATACGGCTCTGTCATACACTGTCAATAAAACTTTCACGCAAATAACTGCTGCGATTCCTCCAGGTACCGCTTTTAAAGATTCGATGCGGGTTTACTGTACTTTCGGAACGGGAGCATTTTCTTATCCTCCTCCGATGAACATTACTTCAGTTTCGAATGAAAATGGAGCGGCAGGAACTACTATTACATTAACTGGATCAAATTTTATTGGTATTAGCGATGTAATTTTCCCCGGTAATATTCCAGGAACAAACTTACTTATTACAAGTGTTAACCAATTATCGGTTACAGTCCCGGCAGGCATCACGACTACAGATTCGTTAAGGTTAACAGGTGTATTAGGAACAGCAGCTTCACCACAGCTTTTTGACTCATACATCACGCACCCTTCTCCGGGATATCTCTGCAATTTCGAGGCTCAATACTCATCGGATAATACTGGGTTTGTAGGCTGGACTGGTGGCTATGCCGATGCCCCGACAACTACAGCAACCTATCCAGGCGGAACCGGCGGCTCTGGAGTATTATTACAATCGAGCCCGATGTCTGCTAACGCTGGTCCGACGTCGCAGGGAAATCCAGGCTTGTTGCAGTTAAGCCCTTTTCCATGGGTTTCGAATACCAGCCTGTCAATAAGCGGCTATTCATTGAAGTTTGAGTTATATACTAAGAGTGTATGGTCAAAAGGTGAGATATGGATTGCTGTTGGGGGCTGGTACGGATGGAGTTCATACACCGCAAGATATGCGCCTTGGGAAACCGCCACGGGCGGCAAATACCAGCCGGCCGGATGGGTAACAGTAACCATTCCTCTTAGCCAGTTTATTACGGGTAATCAGTTTTGGCAAACGGCATGGAGTACTGCTGGATCGCCGGCAACTAAGTTTTCAGATTATCCTGCTACAGATCTTTGTTTCATGATTGCCAATGACCAGGCCTCGGCTGTTCCGTCAAATAGTATCAATCTCGCTATTGATAATGTAAGAATTGTGAAGGGCCAATAAAACTAAAGCTTCCTATGAAAATCATATTTAAAAAGGCAGCCTTAGTAGCTATGCTTTTGGCATCATTTGTTTACTTTGGATGCAAAAAGAGTGGAGTGTCTTCAAATAATACAGGAGGTGGCGGAGGTGGTGGTAATCCACCTCCAACTGTCGACTCAATCTATAATCCAACAGATCCGTCGGTAGCTGCCAGTATAGGTTTTTTTGGAAATAGCTGGAAACCTAGGACTTTTACGGCACCTGATGTTATTAGCGGTGTCGTTCCAACGGCCACTCCAACAGATTCGTTAACCATCAATGTTAATAAAGTACTTGTAAAAGTTCCACCCTACGTTTATGGCAATAACTCAAATCTCTGGAGCGGACAAATGCTGACTCAGCCCGTCTTAATGCAATATCTTACAGATCTTTCCCCCAACATTATTCGCGGCCCCGGTGGTAGCATTAGCGATGTTTATTTTTGGAATGGCACAGATGCCAACCCTTCTCCATCAGATGTTCCGGCTAACTTACTGAACGCTGACGGAACTTCAAGTGGAACAAATTGGTGGTGGTATGGTGGTAATACCGCTTCATGGACATTTAGTTTAGATAATTATTACAATCTATTAACGCAAACAAACAGCACGGGAATCATTACTATAAATTACGGGTATGCACGTTACGGAACCGGAGCAAATCCGGTGGATTCGGCGGCACATCTCGCTGCCGATTGGGTGAGACATGACAATGGCAGAACTAAATTTTGGGAAATTGGCAATGAAAGCTATGGCAGTTGGGAGGCAGGATATAATATTGACCAGAGCAAGAATAAAGACGGCCAGCCCGCATTAATAACCGGAGCGGTGTATGGAAATCATTTTAAAGTTTTTGCTGATTCTATGCGGGCAGCGGCAAGCGAAACCGGGGCGACTATTTATATCGGCGCTACTCTATACCAACAACCTCCCCAGTCTTATGATTATAATTCGATACAAACCTGGAATATTGGAGTGCTGCAAAATGCTGGCAGCTCGGCCGATTTTTTCATAGTACATAACTATTTCACAGGATATCAAACTAACTCATCGGTTGCCGATATTTTGTCGACCAGCACCACTATTCCCACAACTGTCATGTCTTACATAACCCAACAACTAACGGCGTCGGGCGTGGGCTTAAAACCAATAGCATTTACCGAATGGAATATACAAGCCACCGGTTCCAAACAAAACGTCTCTTATATTTCTGGAATGCATGCTGCAAAAACAATTGGCTCAATTATTAAAAACCAGTTTGGTGAAGCCAGCAGGTGGGATATTGCTAATGGTTGGAGTAACGGAGATGACCAGGGTATGTTTAACAATGGTGACGAACCAGGTGCTCCTTTATGGAATCCTCGCCCATCATTTTTTTACCTGTACTATTTTCAAAAATTCTTTGGCGACAGAATGGTATATGACACACTGAAAAGTTTGAATAACGGTATCACAACCTATTCGTCAACTTTCACTTCAGGGCAGGCTGGAACCGTCATTATCAATTCCGGCGCACTTAGCCATGTTCTGTCTATTGATTTCCAACATTTCCCGGCAGGAAATAAATATTATTGGTACCTCTTAACTGGTGGGACTGATAATCCTCCTTTCTCAGGCCAGGTGTATGTTAATGGAACAGGGCCAGCAACTGCTACAGGAGGGCCGCTAACATATGCAACGCTAAAAGCTTATTCAGCACCCCTGAATGGTACTATTAAAATAAGCGTGCCGCCTTTAAGCGTTATTTACCTTATTGCAGATAAGAAATAGAAAGGCAGTAACCAGGAGTTTTTTAAGTGCGTGAAGTAACAAGGTTTTATTACAGTAAATCTTGCTACTTCACGTCTCGTTTTTAGCCTTATTAACATTACATATTTTATAATAGTTACGGTTTAAATATGAGCGATTACATAAAACCTAAAAGCAAACACGACAAATTTTGTACATTACTTTTCATTTATGAAAAAATATCTCATACCTGTACTGATAGTATGCATGATCGGATCCTGTTCTTCACCTAAAAAAAAGGATGGACTCTATTTTTCGATCCTGCCTTCCTCAGAAACAGGCATTGATTTTAAGAATACAATTACCGAAGATGATTCCACCAATATGTTTGTTAATGAATATACTTACATGGGAGGCGGTGTTGGTATCGGTGATTTTAATAATGACGGACTGCCGGATGTATTTTTTGCAGGCAACCAGGTGAGCTCTAAATTATATCTTAACAAAGGCAACTTTCATTTTGAAGACATTACCCAAAAAGTCAGGCGTATCAACTACTTCATGGTGTACGGGTGTAAGTGTTATTGATATTAATAATGATGGTTGGCCGGATATTTATGTTTGCGTTTCCGGAAAGGTTCCGGGCAGCGCCAAGAAAAATCTATTATTCATTAATCAACATAACCTCACATTTAAAGAAGAAGCCGCCGAATACGGGCTTGCAGATACTTCCTTTTCCACCCAGGCTGTCTTTTTAGATTATGATAAAGATGGCCGCATGGACATGTACCTGCTGAATCACACCTTGAATGATAAGCGACCCAATGACATCAGGGACAATAGAATCGACAGCAATTCAATTGCCGGTGATAAATTATACCATAATGAAGGTAACACTAACGGCCTGGGACACCCGTTTTTTAAAGATGTATCCAAACAAGCAGGAATTATAGAAGACGGCAATGGCCTTGGTGTAGTTGTAAGCGACTTTAACGGCGACGGCTACCCGGATATTTATGTTTGCAACGACTATATACGTAATGATCTTTTATGGTTAAATAATAAGAACGGTACTTTCAGTAACTGTATCGCTTCAGCAATAAAACACCAGAGCTATTCCAGCATGGGCACCGATGCTGCAGATATTAATAATGATGATCTGCCCGATATAATTACACTTGATATGCAGCCTGAAACCAATGAACGTAAAAAAATGATGTATTCATTTTTAAGCGATCAGCGACACCAGTTGGAAATGGATAAAGGATACCAGCCTGAGTATATTCATAATATGCTCCAGTTGAATAATGGCGTTAGGCAAATAAACAACCGCGACGAACCCTTCTTCAGCGAAATAGGTGAAATGGCGGGAATAGCAGAAACAGACTGGAGCTGGAGTGTACTAATCGCAGATCTTGATAACGATGGATGGAAAGACATACACATTACCAATGGGCTGGGCCGCGACCCTACCAATATTGATTTTCTTGAATACAGGCGTAAAACGATCATGGAAAGCGGTATTCCCGACAATGATCCCAGGCAACGAAAAAATTTTATGGAACACCTCGCATCATTAGGCAGTGTTTCTCTTCGCAATTATTTATACCTTAATAAAGGTGGCCTTACTTTTGAAGATGTTTCAGAAAAAGATGGAATCGACCAAACATCCATTTCAAATGGCGCAGTGTATGTTGATCTTAATAATGATGGCAATCTCGATATAGTAACCAACAATATCAACAGCGAGGCCTTCATCATGCGAAATGATATTGCAAAACAGGCAGACACAACGAAGATCAATAACTATCTCACGATTAAGTTAACAGGCGATTCATTAAATAAAGATGGCATCGGTACGAAGGTATACGCCTGGAGCAAGGGACTTGCGCAAATGGTGGAAGAATACCCTGTAAGAGGCTATTTATCATCAGTCGATAGGCGGTTGCATTTTGGCTTTGGAAAAAACACGCCTGATTCATTAAAAATAATTTGGCCCGATGGCAAACTGCAGTTGATGCTACATCCCGCAATAAATAAAATTTTACAGGTAAATTATAAAGACGCGGACCCTACCTACCACGAAGCTAAACCAACTACTGATTCTTTTTTTAACGATGTAACTGGCAAAATAAAAGCCGATTTTCAGCACAAAGAGACCTTCTTTTTCGACTATGGTTTGCAGCCTTTAATTCAACAAAAATACTCGCAGGAAGGGCCTTTCATTAGCACAGGAGATTTAAACGGTGACGGCCTTGAAGATTTTTTTATTGGCGGGGCATTCAAGCAACCAGGTAAAATATTTTTACAACAAAAAGACGGCACTTTTAATAGTAAAGATCTTGTTAGGGGAACGAAATACGAGGAAGATATGCAGAGTATTATGTTCGATGCTAACGGAGATGGATACCCTGATTTACTCGTGGCAGGAGGCAGCAGTGAATTTGATCCGACTTCTTCTTTCTACCGCCCGCGTTTATACCTTAACGATGGCAAAGGAAATCTTACATTAGACAGTGCAGCTTTTTCGCCTATTATCCGCACGCCTGCAAAAAGCATCGCAGTAGCTGATATGGATGGAGATGGCGATATGGATATTTTTATTGGCGGAAGAGTTATCCTTGGAACTTACCCGGTTCCGCCAAGAAGCTATATACTCCGCAACGACCATGGCAAATTTACAGACGTAACGGCTTCCGTATGCCCCGCCCTGCAAGATATCGGCCTCATTAATTCCGCAGTTTGGGTTGATATAGACAATGATAAAAAGCCCGATCTTATTATTGCCGGAGATTGGATGCCAATACGCATTTTTAAAAATGACGGGAAAACATTAACTGAAATTACTCAACAGACCGGCCTGGCAAACTTCCCGGGTTTATGGAGAAGCCTTATTGTTACTGATATTGACGGCGATGGTGATTTAGATATTGTGGCTGGTAACATTGGACTAAATAATCCCTATCATATAAATGAAAAACAACCGGCAGAATTGATAGCAAAAGATATTGACGGTAACGGAGTAATGGACGATATATTTTGTTATTACATAAAAGATAACAAGGGCACCTATCAATTGTCTTCAGGCATTTCAAGAGATGAATGGGCCATGCAGGTACCTTCAATTAAAAAACGATTTGAGCAAAATAGTTCTTATGCGAAAGCAACAATGGATGAAATATTTACTAAAGAAATAATGGACAGTGCCATAGTACTGAAATGCAGTGAACCAAGGAGTGGCTATTTTGAAAATAATGGCAAAGGACAATTTACATTTCATCCTTTTCCATTGGAAGCGCAGGAAGCGCCCGTCAATGCTATTGCATGTATGGATGTGAATAGCGACGGCTTTACCGATATTATTCTGGCCGGAAACGAATACCAGGCAAACGTAATGACAGGGCGTTATGATGCCTCATACGGATTGCTTTTAACGGGTAATGGAAAAGGCCGGTTTACTCCTGTTTCTCCAGTTATGAGTGGTTTAATAATCGACGGTGATGTAAAAGATCTGAAGATTATTAAGGTCCGTAATCAAAATATTTTATTATCCGCAATTAATGATGCTAAAATGAAAGCGTTTGACATAAGAACAAAATGAAACATTAATTAATTTCATTTCTTACCCAATCTTGCCAGTAAAATTTATTGCAGTAACCAACATACTTTATAGTAATAAAGCCATCAATTAATGGTCGTTAAAGTATTTTCAAATCATAGTCGCACATTATCCCGCCAATAAATTTTGCCAATTCTTCCCGAGAAATCACTATGACACTTATCATAATTTCTATTGAAAAATATCATCTTTTCTGATAGGTATTAATTCTACTTTGCCAATTGTTTAATGGCCTGCTTATAGCTTCGCCATAAATTCATTCTGTAAAAAATATCGTGAATATGTTTGATATTACTAAACCGGTTGATCTCACAATTCATGCTGAGGGTACCGGTCCAAAGCGATTCCACCGACCAGAATATGTTGATTTTATGCCGCCTTGTAACAGCGCATGCCCTGCCGGGGAAAATATACAGGCATGGATGTCTCATGCACAGGCCGGTAATTATTTTGATGCATTCCAGGCGCTCGTGGAAGACAACCCTTTTCCTGCTATTATGGGTCGCGTTTGTGTGAAGCCATGTGAGACCGGCTGCAACCGCACACATATTGATACCACTGTAAACATTCATGCAGTAGAAAGATATATAGGCGATGAAGCCATAAGACAAAAATGGCCTATTCAATTCGTATCATATCAAACCGGTAAAAGAGTTTTGATTGTTGGTGCGGGCCCATCTGGTTTATCTGCGGCTTACCATTTGTTGCGTATGGGTCATACTGTTGAAATTTATGAAGCAGGCAGCCACGCCGGGGGCCTTTTGTGGACCGGTGTTCCGGATTATCGTTTACCAAAAGTAATACTGGAAGCTGAAGTAGACCGGTTGGTAAGATTAGGTTTGAAAATTAAATTGAATTACAAAGTAACTGACGTGTTGGTTGATAAAAAGGTTGGGAACTTCGATGCCGTTTATCTCGCCATAGGAGCCCAACACATACGGCAGGAAGAATTTCAGCATGATAGTTCAGTATATATCACTGATGCATTTTCTTTCTTTAAAGAATTAGAATCATATACATCTCCTTATGCCCACAAAAAAGTTGTTATCTACGGTGGTGGAAAACTTGCTTTATACATTGCCCGCATTATTAAAAGGCTGAATTCAGAAGTAGCTGTTTATTTCCCCGGCGATAAAAAAATGATGCCCGCTTATGATTATGAAACTGAAGATGCTTTGGCAGAAGGCGTAGACGTAGAAATTTTAAGAAGTATAACGTCAATCAGCAACAAAACAATTACCCTGGAGAAGATGAAAGTGGAAAAGGGAAAAGCGTTAGGCACGGGAGAATTTGAAACTGTTACGGCAGATGTATTAATAAATGCCAATAAACAGGAATCAGATTCTAATTTCCTGCGTTCAGTTACCGGCATTGCAATTAATGACGATGGGACTGTAACCATAGATGCAACGCGAATGACGGGCTACGACGGAATTTTTGCCGGAGGCGATATGCTACCGGGTGAGAACAGGAGTTCTACTATTGCAATTGGACAAGGTAAAAAAGCGGCCCGTTTTATTAATAGCTATTTATCTAACGAAACTTATGTGAAGCCTGAAAAGCATCCAACTGCCAGTTATCGTAAGCTGCACATGTGGTATAAAACAGATGCACCACAAAAAGAACAGGATAAATTGGCGCCCGATATTGCAATAAAAAGTTTTGACGAAATAACCGCAGGCTTATCTCAATCCGAAGCCAGATTTGAAGCCCAACGATGCCTCAGTTGTGGTAACTGTTTTGAATGCGACGGCTGCTTCGGCGCTTGCCCTGAAGACGCCATTATTAAATTAGGAAAGGGTAACCATTATAAATTTAATTATGATGCGTGCACCGGTTGTGCAGTTTGTTACGAGCAATGCCCCTGCCATGCAATTGAAATGATTCCCGAACCTGTTACAGTTTGACAATTTAATAATTTATTAAAAATGGAAAATATTATAACACCAATTTTAAAAGAAAGCAATAACGTTCCGCTAAAGTCAGAGCTATCGGATGAACCACTGATGGCAGGCAATAAAAAGATAATCTCAACAATAGATGGAAACGAAGCTGCAGCTTATGTAGCTTATAGGATAAACGAAGTTTGTGCCATCTATCCCATAACACCGTCATCTACTATGGCCGAGCTTGCCGATGAATGGGCTTCTAAAGGAATAAAAAATATATGGGGTAATATTCCCGATGTAATTGAAATGCAAAGTGAAGGTGGCGCTTCCGGTACAGTGCATGGTGCATTACAAACCGGTTCGCTAACAACAACATTTACTGCATCACAAGGATTGATGCTGATGTTACCAAACATGTATAAGATTGCCGGAGAATTAACACCCGCTGTATTTCATGTGGCAGCACGTTCGTTAGCTGCACAGGGGCTATCAATCTTTGGCGACCACCAGGATGTAATGGCGGCAAGAACAACAGGCTTTGCTATTTTAGGTTCCGCAAGCGTACAGGAAGCGCATGATTTTGCCTTAATAGCGCAAGTAGCATCATTAAAATCAAGAATACCTTTTATACATTTTTTTGATGGCTTCCGCACTTCGCACGAAGTGAATAAATTAGAGATGTTGAGTGACGAAGATATTAGATCAATGGTACCTGATGAAACGGTTATCGCGCATCGCAAAAGAGGATTGAATCCTGAACATCCATTTATAAGAGGTACCGCACAAAACCCTGATGTATATTTCCAGGCAAGAGAAACAGTAAATTCATTTTACGATAACCTGCCCGGCATTATGGAAACAGTGATGAATGATTTTGAAAAACTAACGGGAAGAAAATATGAATTGTTTCAATACACCGGCGCTCCCGATGCCGAAAGGGTTACTGTTATTATGAGTTCGGGCAGCGAAACAGTTGCCGAAACAGTTAACAAGTTAAATGCGAGCGGTGAAAAAACCGGCGTAATCACTGTTCGTTTATACAGGCCATTCTCTTTGGAACATTTGATAAAAGCCTTACCGGCAACTGTAAAATCAATAGCAGTATTAGACAGAACCAAAGAATCAGGTGCATCTGGTGAGCCAATGTACCAGGATGTTTTATCAACTTTGGTAGAAGCTTTTCAACAGGGAAAAATAAAAAAATTACCAAATATTATCGGCGGCCGTTATGGGCTTTCTTCAAAAGAATTTACACCGGCAATGGTAAAGGCTGTATATGATGAATTGAAAAAAGATAAACCTAAAAATGGATTTACAATAGGCATTAATGATGACGTTACTCATTTAAGTTTATCGTATGATCCTTCCTTTAAATTAGATGAATCAGAATGGAGACAAGGATTATTTTTTGGATTAGGTGCTGATGGAACCGTTGGTGCCAATAAAAACACTATTAAGATTATTGGAGAAAATACAGACTTATATGCACAGGGATATTTTGTGTATGATTCAAAAAAATCAGGCGCAAGAACCGTTTCGCATTTGCGTTTCGGACCAAAACCTATCAGGGCTCCTTATTTAATTTCAAAAGCAGATTTCATTGCATGCCACCAATTCAACTTTACGGAGAAAGTGGAAATGCTGGAGTTTGCAAGCGAAGGCGCTACGTTCCTCTTAAACAGCCCTTATAATAAAGATGAAGTTTGGAACAAACTAACGGGACAGGTTCAGAAAAGCATCATTGATAAAAAAATAAAATTGTATGTAATTGATGCAACCACTGTGGCAAGAGATACAGGCATGAAGGGACGCATCAATACTATTATGCAGACATGCCATTTTGCATTGTCCGGTGTACTGCCAAAAGAAGATGCCATCAAACAAATTAAAAAGGCTATTCAAAAAACATATTTTAAAAAAGGACAAAAAGTAATTGAGCAAAACTTCCTTGCAGTAGATGCCACACTGGCAAATTTGTATGAAGTTGATTATCCAAAAATTGTTTCAGCGGCAGATCATAACTTACTAACGGTATCTGACAAGGCGCCTGGCTTTGTAAAAAATGTTACTGCGGTAATGATGGCAGATCATGGTGACCAGTTGCCCGTTAGTATGATGCCAATAGATGGCACTTACCCGAGTGGCACTACGCAATGGGAGAAAAGAAATGTTTCTGACCTGGTGCCATTATGGGAACCTGACCTTTGCATACAATGTGGTAACTGTGCTTACGTGTGTCCGCACAGCGTAATAAGAGCCAAGTTTTATCATAAAGACAATCTGAAAAAAGCACCGCAGGAATTTAAGTCAGCACCTATCAATGCAAGAGGTTTTCCTGAAACACAATATTCTTTACAGGTATATGTGGAAGATTGCACCGGCTGTAATTTATGTGTGGAAGTTTGTCCCGTAACAGATTCGGCTAACCGCAACCGTAAGGCAATTAACCTGGGAGAAAAAGAACCTATACTCGAACAGGAAAAAGCCAACATCGAATTTTTTGAAAACATCTCATGGAACGATCGTTCCAAAATTGATTTCTCTACGGTGCATGGAGCGCAATTCCTGGAACCTCTATTTGAGTTCTCAGGCGCCTGCGCAGGTTGTGGCGAAACACCTTACTTAAAGTTATTATCGCAATTATTTGGTGACCGGTTATTGATTGCCAATGCAACGGGTTGTTCATCTATTTATGGTGGCAATTTACCCACAACGCCGTGGACCATGAATAAAGAAGGTCGCGGGCCGGCATGGAGCAATTCATTATTTGAAGACAATGCAGAGTTCGGATTAGGTATGCGTGTAACCGCGGACAAACAATTGAATGTTGCCAAACAATACCTGCTTGAATTAAAAGATGAATTAGGTGAAGCATATGTAAACGAAATATTAGATGCCAAACAAACATTAGAATCGGAGTTGGTACTGCAACATCAAAGAGTGGATGGATTGAAAGAGAAATTGAGGTTAATGACATCGTCCGCAGCCATTCATTTATTATCAGTGGCTGACCAATTAGTTCGCCGAAGTGTGTGGTTAGTTGGTGGCGACGGATGGGCCTATGATATTGGCTATGGAGGACTCGACCATGCACTGGCAAGTGGAAGAAACATCAATGTTTTGGTATTGGACACAGAAGTATATTCAAATACCGGCGGCCAAAGTTCTAAGGCAACACCTACCGCTGCAACAGCAAAATTTGCAGCAGGTGGCAAAAAAAATGGCAAGAAAGATTTGGCCATGCAAGCCATCTCCTACGGTAATGTTTACGTGGCAAGAGTTGCCTTCGGCGCTAATCCGCAGCAAACATTATTAGCTATGAGGGAAGCAGAAGCCTATGACGGACCGTCATTAATTTTAGCTTACAGCCATTGCATTGCTCATGGATATGATTTAAAGAACGGGTTGGATCAACAAAACAAAGCCGTTGCCAGCGGGCACTGGCCATTGATGAGATATAACCCGGTATTAAGGCAGAAAAATAAAAACCCGTTTGTATTGGATTCATTAAGGCCAACGATTAGTTTGAGAGACTATGCTTATAACGAGTTACGTTATAAAGTGCTTACTATTACCAATCCCGAAGAAGCTGAGATATTAATGAAACATGCGCAGGACCTGGTGAACCTAAAGTGGAAAAATTATGAAGAACTGGCCACTAAAAAAGCGAGCGATTTTGTGCCGGTAGCAAAATAAAAATATTTGATATGAGAACCCTCCATAAAAGTTTATGGAGGATTCACCAGATCAATGAGGGGATCACCTGTCTGCCTCCGGGCAGGCAGGTGTATTTTAAAGAAAATAGTTTTAGCCAAAAAATAAAAAAGATGAAAATACATTCAACGTACATGGGACTGAAACTGGATTCACCAATTGTAGTTTCGGCCTGCACTTTATCTGAGAAAATAGACAACATAGTAAAGATGGAAGATAACGGAGCAGGAGCGGTCGTCTTGTTTTCGTTGTTCGAAGAACAAATACGAAAAGAAGAAGCGGCAGTAAAATTCGTTTTGTCCAAAACCACTAATTCTTTCGCCGAAGCTTCCGACTATTTTCCGGACCTCGATGATTATAATATTGGTACTGATGAATACCTCGAAAATATTCGCCAGGCAAAAGAGCGTGTACACATTCCCGTTATTGCCAGCTTAAACGGCATTACCAATGAAGGATGGATTGATTATTCAAAACAAATGGAACAGGCCGGCGCGGACGGTATTGAAATAAATATATTCTTCATTCCCGGAGATACTTCCATGTCATCTTCAGAAGTGGAACATCGTTATCTTAATATTATAGATAATATCCGGCAATCGGTAAAGATCCCAATTGCAGTGAAATTAAATCCATATTTCAGTGCTATGGGCAATATGTCGATGCGGATGAAAAAAGCCGGAGCCGATGCCCTGGTTTTATTCAACCGTTTTTATCAACCTGACTTTGATATTAATGAAATGATCATTAAAACCGATTTGAATTACAGTGATTCAAGCGAGATCAGGTTGCCCTTATTGTGGATTGGTTTATTATATGGAAAAGTAGATCTTTCGCTTGCAGCAACTACGGGTGTACAGAGTGCCGTAGAAGTAATTAAATATATTCTTGCCGGCGCTGATGTTGCGATGACCGCTTCCTCGCTATATAAAAATGGAATCCCATATTTAAAAACTATGAACAAGGAGCTGCAGGACTGGATGTACATGATGGGCTTTGATAAAATTGAATCATTTAAAGGTGGCATGAGCCAGCTAAATATTGCCGATCCCACTGCATATCAAAGAGCCAATTACATTAAGATACTCGAAGGAGTGAAATAAATCATTATGACCGAAAGAATCGATGAATATATAAAGCAACAAAGTTGCGCCAGTATTTGCTGTATTGATGAAAGCGGACTACCCTATTGTTTCAATTGTTTTTATGCTTATAACAGTAATGAAAGATTATTGTATTATAAATCGCCCCATGACGCACGACATTCAAAAATAATTTTGATTAACCCGGAAGTTGCGGGAACAATAATGCCGGACAAACTCAATAAGCTGCACGTAAAAGGAATTCAATTTGAAGGAATAGTGTTGCCATTGGAACATCCTTCAGCAAAAAATGTAGCTGCTTTTTATTATAAAAAAAATCCGGCAGCAGTTGCGATGCCGGGAGAAATCTGGACAATACAAATAAACAGCATCAAGTTTACAGATAGCCGTCTTGGTTTTGGTAAAAAGCTTACCTGGAACCGGGAAGAACTGGAAATCATTTTATAACCATCTGCAATTAAGAAGAAAATCTTTCAAGTCAAGAGCGTTGAAATTTTGATTGAATCAATCGATAATTTGTTATTCACATTTTCAAATCAATAGCTACCTCACCATGAATCAATCACCCGTTCATAAATTTCATATTCCCGTAATGGGATTAGCCTATACAATCGACTCTCCCGTTAAAGTTGCGAGGTACGGCATCTCTTCCGTTATTTCGATTGTAGAAGACAATCTTATAGAAATGATGAGAAGTTATTATTATCCAACTATTAAGGAAGCATATCATCCCATTACTGCTAACGAAGAAGATTATCGTGCTAAAAGAATTACGGATTATCTAAACCTCCTGAATAAAATCGTGCAGGACCAGGTGGAGAAATTGAAACAATCTGCTTTTGAAGCGGGTTCCGAAATTGTAAAGTATTTTGAGATGCTTTCAGATGACAACAAATTAAAGCAGCTATATAAGTACGTTATGAACATCGATAACAATATCGAAAAAGAAAATATCGAATCATTTTTGCGAACTCAAATTGTTACCGGTACCATTGACGTTAACATCATGACTAAAATCGACAGAAATACTTATGATGAAAACGGACAGTTATTAAATGACGGATCTGATGCGGTTTCAGCATTGAGAGCATTCGCAAAAAGCAATCTTTCAAATTCATCAGTAATTTTTTCAGCAGGCATGAATCCCCGACTTTATAATTATTTAGAAAAATGTAATGAGTTTGATGCAGATGAGAATGGGGAGTTTCAAAAGAAAATTATTATTAAAGTAAGTGACTATCGTTCTGCTTTAATCCAGGGAAAATATTTGGCAAAGAAAGGAATATGGGTAAGTGAATTTAGAATTGAATCAGGATTGAATTGCGGTGGGCATGCCTTTGCAACTGACGGTTACCTAATGGGACCAATACTCGAAGAATTTAAAATAGGTAAAGAGGAACTTATCACTACCATTTTTGAGATATATAACCAGGCCGTAAAAGCAAAAGGGCGCAATGGATTCAGCAACCCACATCCAATTAAAATAACAGCACAGGGCGGCATAGGGACATTTGAAGAAGATTGTTTTTTACATAATTATTATGGTCTTGAAAGCACTGGCTGGGGAACGCCATTCCTCGTTGTGCCGGAGGCTACCACAGTAGATGCCGCCACTTTAGATTTATTATGCAAAGCAAAAAAAGAAGATGTAGTGCTGAGTAATAATTCACCTTTGAATGTGAGGTTTCACTATCTAAAAGGAACCAGTTCAGATACCGAAAAAAATTATCGCATTAACAAAGGCAAGCCAGGCAGCCCATGTACTGAAAAATATTTAGGTGTTAATACCGAGTTTACTGAAAAACCAATTTGTACTGCATCCCGCAGATATCAAAAACTAAAAATTGCACAATTACAGGCACAAAATCTGCCCGTTAACGAATATCAAAATAAACTCACTGATGTATTGGATAAGGAATGTTTATGCATCGGGTTAAGCAATGCTGCGCCGAAAGTTTATGAGGTTCCCTTTGTTAAATACCTGGATGCGGTTACAATTTGTCCCGGCCCAAACATTGCTTATTTTTCTGAAAGTAGTAACGCTGCAAACTATGACGGATCATATTTACGGCCGAACGAATATTATAGAAGATATACCAAGGCCGCATATGTTTATTGCCGAATTAAGTTTATATATAAACTACCTCAAGGAACAAATAACAGCTGATGCCGGAAAAGAACCTGATAGAAAAAGAACAAAATACTACAATGATTTTTATAATAATCTCATTAACGGAATAAATTATTACCGCCATTTAACCGGCATTGCAATTATCAACAACGAACAATTTAACTACTCATTAGATAACGCTGAGAAAGAGTTAAATGAGTTGAATTTTCAATCAACTGATATCAACCAAGGCATCGCAAAAACTCTTTAACCATTCAATAAAAAACGGTTACACGTAAATCGAGTTTTCGTGTAACCGTTTGAGTTATTCGGTGCGATTCATTTCCGTGGATTTTCTATCGCTGCCTGCGCTGCGGCTAATCTGGCAATAGGCACGCGGAATGGTGAGCAACTTACATAGTTCATTCCAATACGGTGACAGAATTTTACACTCTCTGCATCACCGCCATGTTCCCCGCAAATACCCACTTTAAGATTGGGTTTTGTTTTGCGGCCTCTTTCAGTCCCGATTTTTATCAGCTCTCCTACTCCATCCTGGTCGATGGTTTGAAATGGATCATCTTTCAATATTTTCAGATCAAGATAATTTGGCAAAAATCCACCGATATCGTCGCGGCTAAATCCAAAACTCATTTGCGTAAGATCGTTGGTACCAAAGCTGAAGAAGTCGGCAACCTCTGCCATGCGATCTGCTCTTATTGCGGCTCTTGGTATTTCAATCATCGTTCCATAGAGATAGGGAATCTTCTTCATTTTCACTTTTTCACATACTTCCTTATACACCCTGTCAACTATTTTTTTCTGGTGAATGAGTTCATATACAGTACAGGTAACCGGAACCATGATCTCAGGGAACGCTTTTTTGCCGGATTTAATCAATTCAGCCGTTGCTTCGAATATGGCCCTCACCTGCATCTCCGTAATTTCGGGGTAACTAACGCCCAAGCGTACCCCACGATGGCCAAGCATTGGATTGTTTTCATGCAATGCCAATACCCTTCTTCTTAAAATACTCATGCTGATGCCAAGCTCTTTACTAAGTTGAAGTAATTTTTCTTTATTGTGAGGAACAAATTCATGCAAAGGCGGATCTAATAAACGAATCGTAACAGGATAGCCACTCATTACCTTCAGTGTATTTTTGATATCCTTTTTTACATGGATGAATAATTCGGCCAATGCCTGTTGTCTTTCTTCTATCGTTTTACTTACAATCATTTTCCGCAAGAGGAATAATGGCTGTTCACTTCCGGCACCATAAAACATATGCTCTGTACGGAACAATCCAATTCCTTCGGCGCCAAACTTTAATCCTTGTGCAGCGTCTTCCGGAGTTTCCGAATTGGCACGAACTCCAATCTGTTTTATTTTATCAACCAGCTTCATCAGGTTGTTATACGACACATTTTTGTCAAGGTTGATGGCAACTAACGGTAAACTGCCCTCATACACTAACCCCCTTGTTCCATTTAAAGTGAGCCAATCACCTTCTTTAACGATCACCCCGTTTTTTGCGTGAAAGGTTTTCGTGTCGTGATGTATTTCAATATCTCCGCAACCTACTATACAACATTTACCCCAGCCTCTTGCTACCAACGCAGCATGAGATGTCATCCCTCCTTTTGTAGTTAAGATGGCTTCGGATTCGTGCATTCCATCTACATCTTCAGGCGATGTTTCCTCGCGAACAAGAATTACTTTTTCGCCCCTGTGTGCCCATTCTACTGCTTCTGCGGAAGAAAATACCGCACGCCCTTTGGCACCACCCGGACCTGCCGGCAATCCTTTTGCAATTACAGTATTTAATAATTCAGCTTTGGGATCAAGCATGGGTAATAATAATTCCACAAGTTGATTAGGTCCGACCCTGCTCACCGCGGTCTTTGCATCAATGAGTTTTTCAGCATACATTTCTGTGGCCATTCTTACAGCGGCAATACCGTTTCTTTTTCCTACGCGGCATTGAAGCATATAAAGTTTCCCTTTCTCAATGGTGAACTCAATATCCTGCATGTCTTTATAATGTTGCTCTAATCTTTTTTGATAATTGAATAATTCTTTATAAAGGACAGGCATTGTTTTTTCCAATGTTTTGAATTGCTTGCTTTGTGAATTCTTCGAATATTCGTTAACGGGAGCAGGAGTTCTGATTCCGGCTACTACGTCTTCACCTTGCGCATTCACCAGGTATTCGCCATAAAATTTATTTTCACCAGTACCGGGATTTCTTGTAAAAGCAACACCGGTGCAACTGTCGTTACCCATGTTACCAAAAACCATCGCCTGCACATTTACGGCTGTTCCCCAGGCATCAGGAATTTTTTCTATACGCCTATATTCTATCGCTCTTTTTCCATTCCAACTGCTGAATACCGCTCCGATACCACCCCACAGTTGTTGCAATGGATCTTCAGGAAAACTACTGCCCAGTACTTCTTTTACAGTTTTCTTATAATCTTTTACAAGTTCTTTCAGTTCTTCCGCCGTTAAGTCTGTATCACTTGCATAACCCTTAGAATGTTTGATGTATTCGAGTTTTTCATCCAGCATTTTCCGGATGCCTTTTCCATTCTTAACCTCTTTAGCATCTCCCTTTTCCATTACCACATCGGCATACATCATAATTAATCTTCGATAGGCATCATACGCAAAACGCTCGTCGCCACTTTTAGCAATAATTCCTTTAATAGTATTTTCATTCAGTCCAACATTCAGCACTGTTTCCATCATACCGGGCATGGACTTTCGGGCACCGGAACGTATAGACACTAACAGTGGGTTTTTTTCGTCACCAAATTTCTTCCCTGCAAGTTTTTCCATTTTTGCAAGCGCTGTTTCCAACTCTGCCTTTAAAGTTTTGGGATACGTTTTTTTATGCTCATAATACCAGGTGCAAACCTCTGTAGTAATTGTAAAACCGGGAGGAACCGGTAAACGAAGTTTGGGATGGCCGGCCATTTCTGCAAGGTTGGCACCTTTACCACCTAACAGATTTTTCATTGACTCATTGCCATCTGCTTTATTACCGCCAAAGAAGTATATATACTTTGTTGGACTCACATCTTTTTTCATAAATCGTAATTTTTTAGACTACACATAGGTAGCTAATTCTATAGCAAATAATAAAGATGAAAATCAAGCCCACAGATGATTTTAATCATTTTTTATGCAGATGATAAACCGGGAAGATCACTACAAAAAATGAGGAAGAAAAACGGGTATACTTTTCCGTTATCTTAAGCGCCTGCTTCATAATAAGGAACCTCATCATGACTAACATTTTCCTTCTGTTCCCAGTAAGCGAGAGTAACTACATGGCCGTTGGGAGTATGCAATAACCTTCCAAAGATGGCATTGATCGGATTGAAAGTATAATCAGTTACACCGACAGTAAATGTCTCTGGTGCTGTCGGGGGAGGCGGTGGCGGAATTACTGTTCCGTCTGCTGCCTTAACAACTGGGGCAGGCGCTGCTTTCGGCGGTGGCGAAGGAACTACCACCACAGTAAAGCCATTATATTCTAATAAGTGTTTCAGAAAGGCAACTCTTTCGGGTGACACATCTTTTTCAACAATACCACACTTCACACCATCGAGTTCTTCAAATAAATGATTTTTATTAATTGCCATACTTACTGAGTTAAAGATTGAATATAATCGTAAATCCAACTCAACATTCCTACTAATATTATGCCTGCAGAGCAAATAATAAATGCAAATTTAGTTGACGGATGAATATGTATTTTTTCAATGGGCTGTTCATTTTTATCCATAAAGATGGATCGGATCACTCTTAAATAATAATACAATGAAACGATCATATTTAAAGCTGCAAAGAGAATGAATCCATAATTTGCCTTGGCTGCTCCCGCCGTTAATAAAAATAATTTACCAAAGAAACCTGCAGTAGGCGGAATCCCTGCCAATGAAAACAATGCCAGCGCCATTACCCAACTTAACAATGGATTGGTTTGATACAATCCTTTGTAGTCATCAATTTTTTCTTTGCCCGTTTGAGATGAAATAGCTGCAGCTACACCAAAAGCTGCCAGGTTGGAAACGGTATAGATCAAAATAAAATAAACTACAGAGGAGAGTGCTTCATGCGAATTGCCGGTTACAGCAACTAAAATAAAACCTACCTGTGCTATAGATGAGAAGGCAAGGAAACGTTTGATATTCTGTTGCCGCAATGCAAAAAGATTACCAGTGATCATAGTGATTACGGACAAAACCATAATCATATTATACCACAGTTCCTCCATCGGTTGAAATACTTTGTATAATGTTGCAATGAGAACAAATGCGATGGCTCCTTTTGAAATTACAGACAGGAAAGAAGTTGTAGCGATAGGCGAGCCTTCATATACATCGGCGGTCCATAAGTGAAAAGGAACGATGGATAGTTTAAAAGCGAATGCTGTAATTAAAAATACAAAAGCCAATATTTGCAGCGGGTCTTCCATCAAGTTTAAAAGGTAATTCCGCAAAATTGATGGTGCCGGTAGCGCCATAAATTAATGAAATACCAAACAATAATATTCCTGATGAAAAAGCTGATGACAAGATCATTTTCATGGCGGCCTCTGAAGAGATTTTCTTCTCCAAATCGAAATTAGCCATAGCAGCCAGTGGAATGGTTGCCAGTTCCAATGATAAAAAGAAGATCAAAAAATTTCCGCTTGAGATAAGAAAATCCAAACCCAGCAATGCCGATAACATCAACATAAAAAATTCTGCCAAATGTTCCGTTTTCTTAAACCAACCTGCGAATAATAACGATATCAGATAAACGCCAAAGTTCAAAATGCTTTTCTGGAATACAATTAACTTAGTGGTGTGATACATGCCGTCAAACAGAGTGCCTTCTGCATTGAAAAAAAATCCTATGACCAAATTCAGCAACAATAAATTCTGAATGATTGATAACAACAAATCATTTTTTATTCCCTTGCCAAGTTTTATAAAAAGCAGCAGGAAGATGATAATTGTTATTACCAGTTCAGGTTTCATCAATGTTACAAATTCATTCATTCAGGTCTTTATTTTAATGTACCAACATTATTTTCTGCATAATTATTTCTGCTCCCGGTTTTATTAAATCATTCAGCCAGAAGGGTGCAACACCAATCGCTAATATTCCTGCAATTAAAATTATCGCGGCTAATTTTTCATTCCATTTTGCATCGGTCAAATTTGAATAGCTCTCTTTAATCGGCCCCATAGCGGTTCTGCTGATGGCCCGCAAAATATAAACCGCCGTTACCACGATACTCATACACGCCAACACGGTGGCAATTCGATGAAATGCATCCGGGTGCTCCCATCCTCCCATAAATACCGTTACTTCTGCTACAAAGCCACTAAGGCCCGGCAATCCCAAGGGAACACAATCCCACAATAAATAATACGGTTGTTATAAAAGGCATCACTTTTAATAGGCCGCCCATTTCATTTACCTGGCGGGTATGCGTACGTTCGTAAATCATTCCTATCACGGCAAAGAAAAGGGCTGTCATTAAACCATGGCTTACCATTTGAATAACCGCGCCGGTTATGGCGGTTTTGGTAAGCATACCAATTCCAAATAAAACAAAACCAACATGGCTAACTGAAGAATACGCATTCATGTACTTGAGATCCTTCTGCATCATGGTAGCGAACGCTCCATATAAAATGGCAATGGTAGAAAGTATAATAATAATATTGGCATATTCTTTCGCACCTTCTGGCATAACGTAGGCGGCTACCCGCAAACAACCGTAACCTCCCAGCTTCATAGAAATACCTGCCAAAAACATAGAACCTGCCGTTGGAGCCGATGAATGCCCGTCGGGCACCCATGTATGAAAAGGAAATAATGCAGTGAACACGCCGAAGCCCACAAACAATAATGGAAAACAAATCTCCTGTACATAAACAGGAATATCCATGTGAGACAATTTAACCAAGTCAAATGTTCTTTCGGCCCCGCTGAAATATAATCCCAGCAATCCCACCAAAACCAATGCCGAGCCGCCCATCAACATCAGCGCCAGTTTATTGGCAGCATATTCTTTTTTACCGCTTCCCCAAATACCAATCAATAAATATTTTGGTATAACCGCAATTTCCAAAAAGAAAAAGAGAATGAAAAGATCGAGAGAAATAAAGAATCCGTAGGCACCAAAGCTTAATAAGATAAGCAGGAAATAAAATTCCTTCGTCATCTTTTCAATATTCCATGAAACCAGCACCCCTGCAATTACAACAAAGGCCGTCAATAAAATCATTGCTACAGAAATACCATCTACTCCCAAATGAAAACTGATATGCCAGGAAGGAAACCAATCGTATTGTTGTTGAAATAGAAATTGTTCGGTGTTACCGGATGCAACTTCATTTCTATAAGCAAATAATAATGCCAATGCAAGAACGAACTGAACAATGCCTCCTATCAAAGAAATCCATTTTACCTGTTGCTTGTTACGCATTAATAACACCGCAACCGCAGTGATTAATGGGACCAAAATGAGTGTTAAAAGATTCATTAATTTTTATATTTCAAAATGCTTGTTTCAATCTTTGCCTCTATAATCGTTTTTATTATGTCTATTGTCAATTTTCGATTTTCTATAGTTTTCTGCTTCTATTTGCCACGGCCTTTAGGCCGTGGATCATTTCAATACCTGTTTTCGGCTTTAGCCAAAATATCTTCAAAATCATGAGCTCGTAAAAACTCCTGATACTCGTCAGCAAAAGACTTCTTTTTGTGATGTTCTTCCTGGCTCAAAATATAGGCTCTCACCTTATCTATTGCCGAATAACTAACAGACGACCCGATATATTCATCCTGCCATTCAAATTTGTGTTTCAGATTAATTTCTCTATTTACCCAAAATGATGATTCACCTTTTATCAGCATTGCTGTTTTAGCGATCGTCTGTTCGCTTCCAAGAGAAATCAACAAATGAATATGATCAGAAACACAATTAAGTGTATCGATAAAAATTCCCTTTTTTATACTATTTTCTTTTATATGAGAAAGCAACAGCGGTTTCAATTCTTTTGTAATTAAGTGTTCACGATTTTTTGTGGACCATATATAATGTATCAATACTTTTATATAAGGCATATTTTAGTTTTTTGGCTAAAGCCGGTTATCATTTTATTTCGTCTCCACGGCCTAAAGGCCGTGGCAATTATTCTACACAAATACTCCCAAATTTCAATTTCGCTCTAATGCCCGAACCATTCGCCGTTAATCTGTCTGATTTCGGCTTCTTTCGATAGTCCAAGACCTTAAGGTCGTGGACTGTTTGAATACCTGTTTCAGGCTTTAGCCAAAACACCTTTAATAATCAATGTCCTTTTCGCTTTCTCAATAACTCAGATTCTAATACACAATTTGCTTCCGGCTAAAGCCTATTAACTTTTTATATTGATCCACGGCCTAAAGGCCGTGGCAATTATTAAAAAATTTTTACTTCCACCAATAAATAAACAATACAGCCATTGCAATTGCAGCCACCAAAAAGTAAGCGGCATATTGCTGCACTTTACCCGACTGAATTCCCTTTAGTTTTTTTGAAACAAACATCGTGGTGTTGCCACTTGCATTCACTAAACCATCAATTATGTTTTTATCAATCCAGGCCGCAGGTTTTGCGATTAAATTGAATAGAATTTTTTTTGTTACAAATAGATACATTTCATCAAAATAAAATTTATGGTAAGCAGCTTTGTATAAACCACTTAATGATGCAGCAATTTTATCCGGTTTATTATTTTGTGTTTTATACAACCACATCGCGGTAAAAATTCCGATAAGGCCAAATGCTACAGGAGCAATCGTCATATTTAAATTGAAATGCGATTCAAGTGTAGATCCATCAGAACTTACAAAATTGCCAAAGGGAATAAAGCCTGCTGCCGCAGCTCCAATGCCTAATAAAATTAACGGCAATACCATAGCAAACCCACCTTCGCCATGATGTTCGCCGTGAGCTTGATGTTCCTTACTCCAAAAGATTCCAAAGTATAAACGGAACATATAAAAAGCAGTAAGCCCGGAGGTAAATAACCCAATCCAATAAATAATCATATTGTTCTGATATGCCGCCAATAAAATTTCTTCCTTACTAAAAAAGCCTGCAAATGGAGGTATACCGGCAATTGCGAGACATGCGATTAAAAAAGTAATATGCGTTACCGGTAAATATTTTCTCAACCCTCCCATATCTTTCATTTCATTGCTATGAATAAAATGAATAACGGAGCCGGCACCCAAAAACAACAATGCTTTGAACATGGCATGTGTAAATAAGTGAAACATCGAAGCTGTATAACCTAATCCATTTTCGCCACCATACTTCGAGACACCTAATGCAAACATCATATAACCAATTTGCGAGATAGTAGAAAATGCCAGCACTCTCTTTATATCGGTTTGCGTACACGCAATTATTGCTGCAAGAAGCGCAGAGATAGCCCCAACATAAGCTACTAACTCTAATGCCTCCGGCGCTGATAAAGCAAATATTGGAAATAATCTGGCCACCAAAAAAACACCAGCCACCACCATCGTTGCAGCATGTATTAATGCTGATACCGGCGTAGGGCCTTCCATTGCATCGGGCAACCATATTTGTAACGGGAACATGGCACTTTTTCCGGCGGCGCCTATGAAAACCAATATCATCGCCCATGTTAGCGCAGAGATACCCATGAATGACGATACTAAGTGCCGAACTCAATTCCGCAGATCCGGGCGATGTCAAACGCTCAATAAGTGTATTAAAATCTAATGTGCCCGAATAAAATGAAAGCATCAGGATGCCAATCAAAAATCCCAAATCGGCAAAACGTGTTACGATAAACGCTTTTTTGCATGCGGCAACTGCGCTGGGTTTATCATAATAAAATCCGATTAGTAAAAAAGAAGAAACTCCCACAAGTTCCCAGAAAATATATATCTGGAAAATATTGGAAGAGATTACTAAAGCCAGCATGGAGAAAGTAAACAATCCTAAAAAAGAATAGTAAGTGGCAAACCGTTCTTCTCCTTTCATGTAGGCCAAACTGTAGATATGTACCATTAACGAAACAAAGGTTATCACCAACAACATCATACAGGTTATCGGATCGAGCATAATGCCCATATCAATAGAAACACCTTCAGAAAATTGTAGCCACGTATATTTTAATGGAATTAATTTTTCATAAACACCATTCACTTTACCGTACTCGAAAAAATATCCATAAGCAGTATAGATTGCTAAAACTGTTGCAGCCAATAATAATACGGTGGCAATTATTCCTGATGAATTTTTAAAATATTTTCTTCCAAATAATCCAAGAATTATAAAACCTGCCAGGGGCAGCAAAGGAATCAGCGCTATGTAAGTTGCATTAAGCATTTAGTTTTACATTAAGATTTTTTGTTGATTCGCCACAAAGACACTAAGACGCTAAAAAATTAATTTGTGTCTTTGTGCCTTAGTGGCAAATTATTTTTAATATTTCATTTCCTCCGCGTTGCTCACATCAATTGAATGATGACTTCTATATAAATTAATTATGATCGCAATAGCTACAGCAGCTTCGGCAGCAGCAATAGCGATTATAAATATTGTAAAAAATAATCCATCCAGTTTATCAGGCCACAGGTATTTGTTGAATGCAATGAAATTCAGGTTCACACTATTCAATATCAGTTCTACGCTCATTAGCATGGTGATCAAATTTCTTCTTGTGAAGAAACCGAACATGCCAATAAAAAACAACGCTGTGCTGATAAATAAAATATGATATAGTCCCGGTGTAAGCATAATATTCACTTTAGTTGCTTTATTTCGCCATTCGATATTCCTTGTTCGTTATTCATTATTTCTTTAAGGAGCCTTGCTTAGTAATAATATCGAATATCGAACAAGGAATAAAGAATATAGAAGTGAAAACCACATTTTCTCACTTCAGTTCCTTCTTCAATTTTTCATTCATTAAGTTCTTTTTCGTCGTCTCAATACTTTTAACAAAAATTGAAATCAGCTCATTACATTCATTTAATCCCTTTTCCAGCAATTCCATTTTCTCTGCCAAGGGAGTGTTCTTAATAATCTTCATTGCGCTCCTGGATTCTCGCAATTCCTTTAATAGTATTTTAAGTTTATGAATAAAATCGCTTCTGGATTCTGCGCTCTGTGCTTCTCCATAATGTAAAGCCGGACTGGTGCCGGACCTTACTAGTTGCCCTCCAATGTAATTGCCGGCCTTTGTATTAAACAAATTCTCTGTGATTTTTATTATTAACACAGCGAATTCAATCAGCCTATCCTCAAGATCATATTTCCTCTCAGTATTCATTTATTTTTTTTCTTCTTTATTCGATATTCCTTGTTCAATATTCGCTATTCCCTCAGCTGGTCTCATCGCAATTACAATACAACCGATCAAAGCTGCCAGCAACAGCATGCTCACTACTTCAAACGGTAACGAATAACCGCCAATTTTTATTCCCAGCATCTGATTGCCGATATTGGCTACATTAGGCTCTACCGGCTGCATGTTACTTCCTGAAAACGAATGTTGCAATAGTTGTATCATAATTAATGCGAAGCCGCAGAAGGCAGCCAACGCGGAAAATATTTGTCGTCCTATTTTTTGCT
The DNA here is from genome assembly GCA_963792025.1 of uncultured Chitinophagaceae bacterium. Taxonomy (GTDB): domain Bacteria; phylum Bacteroidota; class Bacteroidia; order Chitinophagales; family Chitinophagaceae; genus Ginsengibacter. The sequence continues at coordinate 81,038 of CAWBUS010000007.1, forward strand.
TCGGCATCTTCTCACCCGTTTGCTGGGTTAAGAAAATAGAAAAGATGATCAACACCGTTATTCCGCCCACATACACTACAATTTGCACTGCCGCAATAAATTCATACTGCATCCAGAAATACAATCCCGCAACACCAATTAAAGAAAATAATAAAAAGATAGCCGCCCTGAATATCTGTCTTGTTCCTACCGCAAATATTCCACTCACTAACGTTAGTGCGGCAAGCATATAAAATATAATCGTTGATCCACTCATCATTCTACTCCCTCCATAATTTTAGATCCGGGATTATTTAATATTTTGGTCAATTGGGCACGGTCAAAAACACTGTGTTCAAATGTTTGCGCCATTACAATGGCATCCGAAGGACAAGCAATAATGCACAGATTACACATCGTACATAGTTCCAGGTGATAGACTAATTTATCAATGGCCTTTTTCTTTTTGCCTTCGGGAGTAATATCAAATTTGGTAATGACCTTTATGGTCCCGTTAGGACAGGCTAACTCGCAGGCTGTGCAGCCTGTGCAGCGATGCTCATTATTTTCATTATGCGGCATCACCACTTCACCTTTGAAACGTTCCGGCAAGTGCAAGGTTTCCCTGTTATCAGGATATTGTTGTGTAATAATTTCTTTATGATGCGTAAAATAATATCCTGTTCGTCTCAACCCGACAAACAATGATTTTACAGCATTAAAAACTTCCTTTATATATTTTGTTATAAACATTTTTTATTAATATCGAATAATGAACAAGGAATAATAAATTATGAATTACCAGCAGTTAATACTTCTTTATTCAATATTCTTTGTTCGTTATTCATTATTTTCTCCCCTTTAAAAATACCATCCCGCAATCGCCATCGCTGTTACCAATAAAATATTAAACAAGCTGATCGGCAATAAATATTTCCATTCAAGATTCAATAACTGATCAATCCGCAACCTCGGGAACGTCCACCGGAACCACATGATCAGGAATATTAAAAAGAATGTCTTTCCAAAAAACCAAATGCTGGAAGGGATATAGTCCATTACATGATTAAACCCTTCCCAATGACCAATATGCAAAGGCATCCACCCACCCAGAAACAACGTTGCACCGATAGCACACACAATGAAAACATTTACATATTCTGCTAAAAAGAACAAGGCAAATTTCATCCCCGAATACTCTGTATGAAAGCCCGCTGTTAATTCTGATTCCGCTTCTGCGAGGTCGAAAGGTGCCCTGTTTGTTTCTGCAGTTACTGCTATTATGAAAATGATAAAAGAAATAAATACCGGTATATGCCCCTTGAAGATCCACCATCCATCCGCCTGCGATTGAATGATCGTATTCAAATTCAAACTGCCCGCCAATACCACTACAGACAAAACAGAAAATCCTGCTGACAATTCATAACTCACAATCTGCGCTCCGCTTCGCATGGCGCCCATCAAAGAATATTTGTTGTTGCTGGACCAGCCAGCCATTAAAATACTGATAACAGAAACAGATGAAATTGCTGATACATATAATACGCCGATGTTCAAATTCCACATTTGGAAATCTTTTGCAAATGCCAACGGTGCCATCAATAACATGGCAACTATTAATGCTATATAAGGAGCGAGGTTAAATAAAAATTTATCAGCACCCGTTGGTGTCATGCCTTCTTTCACTAAAAGCTTCACCGTATCTGCCAATGACTGAAACATCCCTTTCGGTCCTACCCTGTTTGGTCCGAGGCGTATTTGTATCCATGCAGAAACTTTTCGTTCCATGATAACTAATACCAAACCCAACACGGCAAACAAACCAATGACGCAAACACCAACAATCACCATTTCAATAATAGTTGCCAGTGTAGGGTTAAACGTTAGGTTTAACCATTTATGAATTGAATCTGCTATGTTACTAAAGCTCCACATATTTAAAAATCTCCATTAAAAATCCTACTGACTTCATAATTCGATATTCAATATTCCTTGTTCATTATTCGATATTTATATAATCATGAATATTGAACAAGGAATAACGAATGAAGAAGTTTTTAAAGTACTCAAACTTTCATTCACCTGTCAATATCCGGTATCACCAAATCCAATGTTCCCATCATCGCTACCAAATCACCCAGCAAATGTCCTCTTGCCATATGATCTAACGCAGAGAGATTTGAAAATCCCGGCGAACGGAATTTTATTCTATACGGTGTTGTTCCTCCTTCACTCACGATATACACGCCCAACTCACCTCTTGCTGTTTCCACTCTTGAATAAAATTCTCCCTTTGGTAATTTTAATACTGCCTTCGTTTTTGCCTGGAAATCGCCATCAGGAATATTATCAATTAATTGCTCTATTATTTTTATCGATTGATTCATTTCTCTTATGCGCACCATGTAGCGTGCAAAGGAATCGCCCTCTGTTTCCAATATCTCATCAAATTCCAGTTTATCATATACTTCATAAGGATACAATTTTCGAATATCGCAACTAACGCCACTGCCTCTAGCTGTCGGACCGCTGCAGCCATATGAAATCGCATCTTCAGCAGATAAATAGCCAACTCCTTTCATTCGGTTTTGAAAAATTATATTACCGGTAACCAGCTCAGCGTATTCATTAATTTTATGTTTATATAAAGCGATAAATTCTTTCACTCTTTTTTGAAAATTGGGATGCAGATCAGCCATTACTCCGCCCGGCACCATATAGTTCATGGTTAACCTTGCACCACAGGTTTCTTCCATAATATCATTGATCGTTTCTCTTTCCCTGAAGGCATGAAAGAATGGAGTGAATGCGCCCAAATCCATTGCCATAGCGCCCCACCACAATTCATGCGATGCAATTCGTGTAAGCTCATCCATCAATACCCGTATCACCTGTGCCCTTGGCGGAATCTCTACCTGCAAACCTTTTTCTACACATAACGCACACGCATGGTTGTTAATGTGGGCAGAGAGATAATCCATCCTGCTGGTAACATAAATAAACTGGCGATAGGTTAAACTCTCACACATTTTTTCAATGGAGCGGTGAATGATAACCAAGATGCGGTTCCACTTTTTTGATCGTCTCCCCATTTATGGTAATTACCAAATGCAATACACCATGTGTTGCCGGATGCTGCGGTCCCACATTTATGATTAAATCACCTTCTGCCGTTGTGCCTATTTCTTCAACCATACCTTAGAGAATATCGAATATTGAACAAGGAATAACGAACATCGATCTTTTAAGCGCTTCATACTTTATCATTCAATATTCCTTGTTCGGCATTCATTATTTTTATAATCTTATCATGTTTATCGCGTCTTCAAAATCTTTTAACATCGGTCTTTTTCCTTCCCAACCATCGGGCAAAATCAATAACCGCAAATCAGGATGATTCAAAAAATTCACACCAAACATTTCGTACACTTCTCTTTCATGAAATTCTGCAGTCTTCCAAATACTACTTACAGTTTCTATTTCTGGAGTATTGGCGTCGAGTTTTGATTTTACAACAATGTTATGACGGTACCGCGTAGACGATAAATGATACACCATTGCCAGGTGTGTCTTCCAATCGATGCAGGTAAGGCAAAAAAGATAATCGAAGAATAAAGAATCGTTGCTGCGTAATTGCTGTGCAAATGGTAACCAATCATTCGGCGCAACGTTTATATTGAACCACTCACCACCTTCTTCAAATGTGGCCGAAGGAAGCAATTCAGTTATTGTGGTTTTCAACTCTTCGTTGGTCATAATTATTCTTTACCTGTCTTTATCTGTTCTCTTGTTAAACCGCTTTTTATTTTCTGTTGTAAACTTATTAATGCATGCAATAAAGCTTCCGGCCTTGGCGGACAACCGGCAACATATACATCCACCGGTATCACATGGTCGGCTCCCTTTACCACCGAGTAAGTATTGTAAAAAAACGGCCCTCCACTGATGGCGCACGCACCCATTGCAATTACATATTTTGGGTCGGCCATCTGGTCGTATAATCTTTTTAACACCGGTGCCATTTTATTTACGATGGTTCCGGCAATAATAATCACATCAGCCTGGCGAGGCGAGGCACGTGCAACTTCAAAACCAAATCTTGAAAAATCGTATTTGGCAGCTGCAACAGACATCATTTCTATACCGCAGCAACTGGTAGCAAACGTGAGCGGCCACAATGAATTGGAGCGTGCCCAATTGATGACATCATCCAGTTTGCTTAATACAATTCCGCCTCCGGGAGTTTCATGTATTTGTCCGGGAAAAGAGGCCTCCCCTAAATCCCCTCCAGGAGAGGGGACTTTTGAAGTCCCTACATTATTTGAAGTGTCACTCATTACTATGATGTATGCTCTTTAATAATTTTAATCATTCAATTCTCGGGTCTACAATTTCAATCATTGCGACACCTGCCTTATTTCCCCCCTCTGGGGGACTAAGGGGTGCCCTACTTCCATTTCAAAGCGCCTTTTTTATGTGCATATAAAAATCCCATAAACAATATAAAAAAGAAAATGATAATTTCAACTAACGCTATCCATCCTACCTGCTTTGCCACGACCGCCCAGGGATAGAGGAAAACCAGTTCCACATCAAAAATTAAAAATATTAATGCAAATAAATAATAGCCCACGTTCAATTGTTTCCATGTGGTTCCATGTGTAGGAATACCGCATTCATAAGGCTCTCCCTTTTGAGGATTGGTTGTAGATTTTGTAACAATTTTAGCGATAAGAATAGCAATAGAAGAAAAGGCGAGTGCGGCTATAATTAAAACAATCATCGATGAAGATCCCATACAAAAAATCAATTATTAGGCATGAATATTCAGAAACGAAAGGTAGTAAATAATGTTAACCCATAATTCGTGCAAATATGATTTTTATCATAATGAAATATGATTTTTTAGGTAATTCACATCTTAAATTTACTTTAAGGTGCACCGTCGAGATTCCGTTTGCAACATCTTTATTTTGCTATTGCATCCAAAATAAGCAGATGAACTTTTTTTTGTTGCCTAACTGCAATTCTTTAGTTTTAATCCGTTCATTGTAAAAATTGTTGGAACGCATATGGAATTACTTTCTATTCAAAACATCGCGCAGCACATATCGCTATTATAATATGAAGAAGATTTTTCAATATCTGTTTCTCATCACTGCTATCGGTGTTACTATAGATGCAAACAGCCAGGATAAATTTATGCGGTTAGAAAATAATAGTTTGGTGACACCATCGGGCATTCCGATAACACTGAAATCTGTTAACCTCGGCGGTTGGCTTTTATGGGAAGGATGGATATTTGGAGGTGGCTTTACAAAGGAAAGCGTTATAAAAAATCGCCTGCTTCAATTGTTGGGCAGCGAAGAATACAACAATTTTCTGAGCAGGTTTTATGAAAATTACATTACTGAAAAAGATATCGCTCTCATTGCTGCCCGTGGATTTAATAGTATAAGGCTTCCCTTTAATTACAGGATTTTCACTGCTGAAGATAGCGGATATATTGATGGATTTAAAAAGATGGACGAGGTAATACGATGGTGCAAAAAATACAATCTCTATCTTATCCCGGATATGCATGCAGCGCCGGGTGGACAGAATAACCTATTTATCTCGGATCCCGAAAATAGTAAGCTCTGGAGTTCTATTGATGACCAACAACAAACTTATGATCTGTGGATGAAAATTGCGGAAAGGTATAAGAATGATACTACCATATCGGGTTACGATTTGCTAAATGAGCCTGATATAAATAACACTTCAACCCTTGTAAACTTTTATTCAAATCTTGTTAAAAGCATCAGGAGCGTAGACAAGAACCACCTTTTAATTATAGAGGGAAATAAAATGGCTCATTCGTTTAAAGGCTTTCCTGCAAAGTTTGATGACAACCAAATTTATAGTTACCATTATTATGCATGGTTTGGAGAAAATAATAAACCCAAAAATATAAGGGAAATTACTTCAGATGTTAAGACTGATTTACCTTTTTGGTGCGGTGAATGGGGAGAGGATACACCACAAAATTTAAAAGAGATTGATGCCCTTTTGCCACAACAACCCAACCCTTGCGGCAATTCATTCTGGACGTGGAAACGTGTTTATAAAAATAATAACCGTTATCCTGTATATTCTATTCATTCAACGGCTAATTGGGATAAAATAATGTCGTGGGTAACATGGAAATTATCAAAGCCCACAAAAGGACAAACTGCAAAAGGGATTGAAGAGTTTTTAAACGCTATTCAAATAGAAAATTGCGAGCATAATGAAATTCTAAATGGTGATTGGTAGCTTTTCCCCGATAATATAAGAGTGTAGCCTTTACCGTTAGAATTAGCAGATACATGCAAATGATGACACCCGATGCAATAACTGAAATATAAATTTTATTTGCAAGTAATCATGGTGGTAACCAAGGCTTATTCTTTTACGAATTTAATATCCGTCATATCCAGGAAGTAATTGGGAAGACATGATAGCGTTTTTTCATTTTCAATTTTAAAATCGATGCCTTTGAAACTAACCTGTCCCAGCGAAGGGTTTAGTGAAAGCTCAAACCGGTTATTATCATTTGTTTTGTCCTTTACAAGCGTAACGATATCCGGGAACAGGGTATGCTGAACATAAATGGTATCGCAATTTTCCAGCTCGACCGACGCCTCGCCGTTATCATCAGTATAGGCTTCCTGTCTCTTACCCTCCGTGAGAAAAATACATAAGATATTTTGAACAAGGTATTTATTAGTGTTATTGAACGTAAGCTGGTACCCTTTCGATTGTTTTGATTGGCTGGTTACCGTGAAATCTTTGCCGGGTTCTTTATCGCTTTTAAGTTTTAGCGTATCGCCTTCTACAGAAAAGGTTCCGGTAGCGTTGCGATCAACGGCTCCATAGCTAAAGAAGAATTCAAATTTACCATTTGCCGCAAAATTAAAACCGGATGCCATTTCCATTTTTCTGAAATAATATTCACCCTGAACTATTTTTTGTGACATTGATTGCAGGTTTATTAATAACAATAAAAGGAAGATACTTCTTTTAAAGAATTGGTTCATTTGTTTCCCTCCCGGTAATTTTATTAAAGAAACAAAATTTTTATTAAAAAGAAAATGCCGCACGAATCCAACCAGGTCAGTTATAACGGCTAAGCATCAACGCTTCTGCCAGGGGAAGATTTTTTTAAAATTATTTTCGGATGCGGTGCTAAATATCCTATTTCAATATATATGCATCAGGTGACGCATTCTCTAAAAAGAATTGATAATCGATCCAAATAAAACCTTTGTCTCCCCAGGAAGTTCCCCAGGAATTCATGACCAGAAAGGCATTCCTGCTATCATCGTAGCCGGTGACTAACATCGAATGTAGGTCACCCAAACGGCCACATCTTTCTTTCCAGGTAAAAGGCGAAGTAATTTTATCAAATCCTTCATCAGTCGCAATAAAAAAAATAACCGGCTTTTTTTGAAACAGTTCCTTTTTCAATAAGGTAAGATTATGAGGATCTATCTTTTCCCAACCTTTTATTTTATTCTTCGCAGCCTCATGATGCTGAGTACTGCCAGGCTTAGTCGAATAATCGTTAGCGTTATAAGGCATACTTTTTAACGAACAAGCGCCTTCAGCTTTAAATAATTTTAAATTATCTATAAAGGCAGCGGTACCACCAGTACCCTTAGGCACCTGGTTATATACAAACGCAGGACTTAAATTTTCGCTGTCGCTATAAGGCTTGCCGGTTATAAGATGCATGTAGTAACTACCGGCGCCATACACAGTCGCCCATGCACCGCAGGAAAGCTGCTTTCCCTGGTCACCCGGTACAGGCATATCGAGCAGCACGGCAGGAGGTAATGTTTCAAAGCCCGATGCATGATTATTGTTGGTATCGACACCGGGTGCTGTCGGATCAGTGGTATCAAAATAGGACGTGTCAATTACTCTATTGAAGAAGCCGGGAATATTCAGTAGGTACTTATTTTCATTATTTACATTTTTGCCATGTGAAAATGAAATGGTAACTGCAGAGAGTAATAGAATTATTGGCAGGGTTTTAAACAACATCACGCAGCATTGGATTTTTCTCCTTCATAAAAAGAGTCCCGGGTTAGCAGGAAATTTATGTAGTGTCCATTTTAAAACGATAGGAGCAAGATGTGTATTGTATTAGCTCTTTTAAAATTTAGAAGGAGCGTGGATGCGCAAATGAAGCTGATTTGGGAGCATTGCCGCAATTGTTTAGTTTTAAGTTGCGACAATGAATGAGTTGTGCGTAACCTTAAATAAATTCGGACACAAATTGCTAATTAAATAAAACTGATTTTTATGGCTACAAATAAAGCTGTTTCGTTAAGTGAATTAATTAATGATGTTGCCAATGAATTACGGTTGGCACAAACATTATCACAAGACAAATCCCCCGTAATGGAGTTTACCCTATCTTGGCGCAAGTACCTCTACTTTCTCGGTCGCGTTACAAAGAAAAGTTGTGTTAGCCCCCATCTTAGTCCAAGCATATCGAAAAGAAGCCTGGCGCAAGAGTGTGGAGCGGGTTTTGTGAGGTAAGCCATCTTGTGCCTGTGCAAAGTAAATCCTCTTCTTTTGTTATGCTATCAACAGCAGGTCTGGGCTGGACTTTCATTAATCGACTTTTGTGCATATCTTCAACAATAGTTTTTCAATTGGGCTAACGTTGTGGGCTGAACGATACCCAATTCCAGCACAGCAGCAAGCTCCGTTGTAAGTCAGCACCTTTTCAGACTTCGGCCTTCGCCAAACTTTATTATCTTTAATAAATTAAATAATCGACAATGGACGGACGAGTTATAAATATTGACCCGGAAATTTTAGGCGGAACCCCGGTGTTTTTTGGGACACGGGTGCCAATTAAGAATCTTTTTGATTACCTGGAAACCGGTGACTCTATTGATACTTTTTTAGACGATTTTGAAGGCGTAAAAAAGGAGCAGGTAATAAAAGTTTTAGAAATGTCGCAAAAGCTAATAGAAACATCAACAGGAATACTTAATGAAAATTTTGCTTGACGAATGCGTAACGAAAAGACTGAAACCTCATTTGCCGGACTTTGAGGTATACACGGTATCAGAAATGAAATGGAACGGGATTAAAAATGGCAAGTTGATGTCGTTTTGTGTTGACAACAATTTCGACCTCCTCCTCACTATTGACAAAAACCTTATGTTCCAGCAAAACCTGGACAATTACAAATTGACAATTGCAGTATTGAATTCGCTGACAAGTAAAATTGAAGAGTTAGTATTATTTCTGCCGTCTTTCAAAGCACAAGTTGACGGACTGGAAAAATATAAATCTTACATCATTGAAAAATAAGGCGGCCGTCCAACAAAGTGGCTTGCCGGAATGCTGGCAGGCCCGTAACTCCCCAATTTTTTGTATTGCAATCGGAAACAGTTCATGCGGACTTTCATAACTCATGTGACATAACCACATCTATTTCCATAAATTACAACATCATACCAATCAAAAAAACGAACATGAATCATTCATCTTCCCCCCATAACAATCCCTCAGTTGGCAGGAGAAAATTTATTGCCAACTCACTATTAACGGCAGGCGCCTTATTAACGATGCCCGTAATAAACAAAGCCACAGGCATAAATAAAATGAGCGACACCTATACGGTTGGAGATATAATGGACATGTTCATAAAAGAAGTGCCCGGTGGCGTTCTTACCAATACAGTGGATACGTTAAAGGCCGGCAACAGGGACATACCCGTAACCGGGATTGTAACTACCATGTTTGCAACGATTGAAGTTATCCGCAAGGCCATTGACCTTGGTGCTAATTTTATTATTGCACACGAACCTACCTTTTACAATCATACCGATGATACTTCGTGGCTGCAGAACGATGACGTGTATCAATACAAAGCCAACCTGCTAAAGCAACATAACATGGCCATTTGGCGAAACCATGATTACATCCATAGCCTCGTGCCGGATGGCGTTACCATGGGTGTGCTGGAACAATTGCAATGGAAAAAATATGCGGATCATAATATACCCAACATTATTACTTTGCCGGCCGCTGCCACATTAAAAGATTTGATCGGCCATCTTAAAGAAAAACTATCAATAGAAAAAGTAAGGTACATCGGTGATCCGGCTCAATCGTGCAGCAAGTTGTTACTGATGCCCGGAGCTGCGGGTGGCAGGAGACAAATAGAATCAATCGGAAAAGTAAAACCGGATGTATTGATATGCGGCGAAATATCGGAATGGGAAACCGCTGAATATGTACGTGATGCAAGAGCCAAAGGAGATAATATTTCATTAGTATTAATGGGCCATATTGCAAGCGAAGAACCGGGCTCGGAGTTTATGCTAAACTGGTTAAAGGAAAAAGTGCCAACTATAAAAAGTACCCATATTCCAAGTGGTAATTCTTTATCATTTCTTTAGAGAGATAATTTACAACCTGGATTTCGGAACACTACACTTGTAAGTTGAAGTAAGACGCAACTGGTCGTCAATATAATTGTTGTTTCCTGTTCCCGTCTTCCACCGGAAATTATCCTGGTAAATCCTGCCTATTACCAAAACAACATTAGTTTCCGCATAAGCATTATTTCCCTATATCCATTTACGATATGCTGCCGCTAAGTATCCGATATATATTCGATCTATAGGAGCGAACTGCTTACATAATAAATAAAGTTTCTGTTCGTTTATTGATATAAGCAATTACCCTAAAATCAGTTCGCAAATTAATACGAACTCGTCTAAATAAAAACTATGGCACGAATTATTAATGGCATTAATGGCGGCTTCACGGGCAAGGTGGGCACGGTAACGGGTTATATAAGAAACGGCGGCAAGTTTTATGCGCAGCAGGACCAGGCGGAAAGATACCGTTAAAAGTGAAAAGCGGCTGGTGCAACAGCAAAAAATAAAAGATCTGTAATGAATTTACAAAACCATTTTCCGGCTCAGGCTTTTTTAATACAAGCTTCCCCGCAAACGGAGCAACGAGTACCGGCTACAACAGGGCTACCAGCGCCATTATGAACCGGGCAATTGTAAAGGAACCTGAAGTATCGCTGCAGTACCCGTTAGTTCTGATTTCAATGGGTATGCTGCCGGGCGCCGTGTATGCATCTGCGTTAGCTAATGATGATGGCGATATTGTATTTAGCTGGGTTGATAATACGGGTACCGGCACTGCTAAAGAAGAAGATAAGGCATTACTGGTTGCTTATTTCCCGGAAACAAAAACGGCAATGTATGAGATAAGTACCGCCACAAGAAAAGAGGGTAAGGCAGTGCTGCAAATGAAATCGATGAAAGGCATTGCAGAAACATGGATGGGCTTTGTAAGTGCCGACGAAACCAATGCAGCGGATAGTGTGTATACAGGAAGTATTACACTTTAATACCGCTTATGGCATTCCTGTTATTCCATGCTGCATCTTTAATAAAAAGGATATAATAAAAATATTTATTCACCCGTTGTTTATAAAAATCAATTTATTATGCTGGTACCTGCAATGAATAATAAAGAAATTACCAACGAAATTCTGAGAGACCTGGAAAGGTTGACCCGGACTACGGTTGACCGGTTGCTGGACGAATACGACCGGGAAAGAAGAAAATTTAAAATTGATAAAGCAAAGACTTACCCTAAAGCCTGTCCTGTAAAAACAGCAACCAAAAATACATGGATCGTATTCCTGCAAAAGGCGCCAGCGGTTCCAAAATATAAAAATGTGTACGATGCAGTCGCCTGCTGTGTGGCATATTATTATTCAGCAAAAGGACTAAAGGCCTTTAGGTACAGTTCCGATGGAAAATATATGGAAGTATTTAATGGCCATTTTTTCGCAAGGTATAATGAGCGGCTGCAATTGGATTTAAACAGCCCGGTAGAAGCTATCAAAAGATTTTTTAACAACAGTGGATATTTGCAACTGCAGATAATAAAAAAGGATGGAAAGCAATATTCAACGGGTATTTGCAGGGAAGGGATGGCTTTGGGAGTATATCATAGTAACAGCGATGTGCCATGGCTGGTGCATAAAACATTCATACACCACGACCTTAAGGGGCGCCAACAGAAAGAATCAGAGAAAATGGTGATGCTACAGGCGCAGTTGCAACTTTTAATAAATATGTTAGACGAAGAACGTGATTTTGATGAAGCGCAAATCAGGCAATCCAACAATGTTTTATCACAACTTATGGAGAAGTAAAAAGCACGGTACCAGGTCACTTAATGACATATCCCTTTTAATACATTCCATACATTTTCTGCTACAATTTTTTCCCCTACTTTGTTCGGATGTATCCCGTCATCCTGGTTCAGTTTAGGATCGCCGCCCACGCCCTGTAATAAAAAGGGAATTATTGAAACATTGTTTTTAGTTGCGAGTTCCGGATATATTTTTTTAAACTCCGAAGTATAGTCCTGCCCCAAATTAGGCGGTATCTGCATTCCTGCAAGTACGATTTTTACCGAAGGATATTTTGCTTTTACTTTATCAATGATTGCCTGCAGGTTGCTCCTGGTTACCGTTAGCGGTATGCCGCGTAAACCGTCATTGCCTCCCAGTTCCAAAACAAATACATCAACAGGCTGGCGTAATATCCAGTCGATACGGCCCATTCCGCCGGAAGTAGTTTCACCGCTAACACCCGCATTTATTACTTTATAAGGAAGGTGTAACGAATCAATTATGTCCTGGATCAAAGCCGGAAACGCTTCATTAGGTTCCAGACCCATAACCTGCGGTAATGCTGTTGCCAAAAAATAAAATTGTTTTACGCTTCGCTGATGAATCAGCGGATATGTTTGCTGAAGGTCGCCGTTTGTTCATTAACTTTTTCACTCTTGTTATTGTTACAACTTATTATAGCAATACAAATGAAAAAGATTGATGAGGAAGATTTTATTCATTAAATAGTTTATAAATTTTTAACACAGCCCGGAATACAAATAAGAATTCAGGTAATTTTATACAGTTACGCTTAATTCGAATAATAATACATAAAAAAATATGCCATTTGCAAACAGCGACAGGCAAGTTAACCAAACCTTATGGAATCAATTCTCAATCTGCAACAAGTAAGTAAAACTTTTAAGAGCGGTAACCGCGATTTAACCGTTTTGGATAATGTAAGTTTTTCGGTTGACAAAGGAGCAACCCTTTCTATTGTTGGTCCGTCAGGAAGTGGTAAAACAACTCTTTTGGGGTTATGTGCCGGACTCGATCGCTCTTCATCGGGCAATGTTATGCTGCAAAATAACAACCTTGAAAATATGAATGAAGACCAGCTTGCAGCGATACGAAATAAATACATCGGCTTTATATTCCAGAATTTTCAATTGATGCCAACATTAACCGCCATTGAAAATGTGATGGTACCGCTGGAATTACGGGGAGAAAAAAAGGTACGGCCAAAAGCCATGGAACTGCTGGAAAAAGTTGGCCTTGCCGATCGCAGTCACCATTACCCTGCACAGCTAAGTGGCGGCGAGCAACAACGGGTATCCATTGCGAGGGCTTTTTCCAACAAGCCCAGCATTTTATTTGCTGATGAACCTACCGGCAACCTCGATGCGGAAACCAGCGAAAAAATTGTGAACCTCATTTTCGATTTGAATAAAGAAGCAGGAACCACATTGGTTTTGGTAACCCATGATGCAGACCTTGCCGCAAGAACCCAACGCATTATACATTTAAAAGGAGGGAAAATAGTTTCAGATCATCCCCCAACAATAACATCCTAACAGTGAGCAATAGACGAAACATAAAGAATTTAAATTCTAAAGAAAAGTAATGACGTCAACAACTTCCGAAGGAAAAGAGCTTACCGGTTTTAGTACACGTTTTAATGCACGCTGGCTGGTACAGATGGCCTGGCGTGACAGCCGCAGGAGCCGCTCCCGTTTGTTTCTTTTTATATCTTCCATCATTCTCGGTATCGCTGCATTGGTGGCTATTTATTCTTTAGGCAATAATCTAAATGACGAGGTAAATAACCAGGCTGCGACATTGCTGGGCGCTGACCTTGAAATCTCTTCCAATCAATTGCCAGCGCCCGACGTTGGTAAGATGCTTGATTCTCTTGGCGACAAAAGATCAGAAGAACGCCACTTTTCTTCCATGGTTTTATTCACTAAAAATAATGGAACCAGGCTGGTGCAGGTGCGTGCACTGGAAGGTTCTTTTCCCTATTATGGCTCCTTGGGAACCGTTCCGGATTCCGCAGGAATTTCTTTTCGCAATAAGCAACAGGCGTTAGTGGATGAAACGCTCATGTTGCAATACAATGCAAACGTTGGTGATTCCATACAGGTGGGTGACATGAAATTTGCTATCGCTGGCAGGTTATCAGATGCGCCAGGGCAAACAGGCTTCTCCTCATCAATTGCTCCTATCGTTTATATACCGCTGCAATATCTTCAGCAAACCGGTTTAATGCAAAAAGGCAGCCGCATCAGTTATCATTATTATTATAAATACAGCCCCCAAACTGATGTTCAAAAAATGATGGATGATATGCGGCAGCGATTGGAGGCTGACGATCTCAATTACGAAACCGTAGCAAGACAAAAAGAAGATACCGGCCGTTCGTTCACTGATCTCACAAGGTTTTTATCGCTGGTTGGTTTTATTGCTTTGTTGCTGGGCTGCACCGGCGTTGCCAGTGCGGTGCATGTATATGTAAAAGAAAAAGTGAATTCAATTGCTATACTACGGTGCCTTGGAGTAAGAGCTTCACAAGCAGTATTTATTTATTTGGTGCAAATCGTTGGTATTGGTTTTATAGGCTCTGTTTTCGGTGCAATCTTAGGTATTGTCATTCAACAATTTTTACCGTTTATTCTGAAAGATTTTTTGCCGGTACAAATCACAACGGCTATTTCATGGCTGGCGGTTTTTGAAGGAATTGCTCTGGGATTGATCATCTCCGTATTGTTTGCACTGTTACCATTGCTTTCCATTCGTAAGATATCTCCATTGAATGCGTTGAGAGCTTCTTATGAACCGCACAAAACGGAAAGAGATTCTCTGAAATGGCTCATCTATTTTTTAATTGTAGTTTTCGTATATACGTTCACGTATGTTCAAATGCATAATTGGAAACAGGCGCTTTCATTTACGGCGGGCATTGCCGTATCATTATTAGTATTGACGGCAATTGCCCGTGGACTCATGTGGTCAGTAAGGCGCTTCTTTCCTTCTGCATGGAACTACTTATGGCGGCAGGGACTTGCTAATTTATACCGTCCTAATAACCAGACAACCATTCTTATTATTGCTATTGGTTTGGGAACCGCATTGATATGTACTTTATTTTTTGTTCAATCTATCCTCATTCAAAGGGTGCAATTGTCTACCGGCGCCAATCAACCGAATATTGTGTTATTTGATATCCAAACCAAACAGGTTCCCGGAGTATTGGCGCTTGCCAGGCAATATGGATTACCGGCAAACGAAACCGTTCCTATTGTAAACATGAGGCTGGAGCAGGTGAACGGCGTTACAACTGCACAAGCGGTGAAGGATACAACCAGCAAATTCTCCCGTCACCTGTTTGGCCGTGAATACCGGGTTACCTACCGGGATTCATTAACCTCTTCTGAAAAAATAACGGAAGGGAAATGGGAAGGTGTTGCTAACGGAAACAGCCTACCCGAAATTTCTATGGAACAGAATTATGCAAAAAGGAACAATGTGCATATAGGCGATACTTTATTATTCAACGTGCAGGGAGCAGAAATGCAAACCGTTGTGGGAAGTTTCAGGCAAATAAATTGGCGGGGGATCCGGACAAATTTCCTCGTGGTATTTCCAAAGGGATTACTTGAAGATGCGCCGCAGTTTCATGTATTATTATCAAGAACGCCATCACAGGAAGTATCCGCAAAGTTCCAGCAGGCGATGGTTCGCCAATATCCCAATGTTTCTATTATCGATCTTGGCCTGGTGTTGCATATTCTGGATGACCTTATGGGCAAGATTAGTTTTGTTATCCGGTTCATGGCTGGCTTCAGTATCATTACCGGCATCGTCGTGCTAATTTCGTCTGTGCTTATCAGTAAGTATCAAAGAATGAAAGAAAGTGTTTTGCTTCGTACGCTGGGGGCCAGCCGCAAACAGGTTTTTGCGATAACTGCCTTAGAGTATTGGTTTCTTGGTTCTTTGGCAGCGCTTACCGGGATAGTGCTGGCGCTGGGTGCAAGCTGGGCATTGGCGCATTATATTTTTGATACACCTTTTCATCCGCAATTTCTCCCTGTAATTATTTTATTTGTACTTGTATGTTTACTTACAGTACTTACCGGGCTCGCCAACAGCCGGGGATTGCTAAACAAACCACCACTTGAAGTACTGAGACAGGAAGAGTAAAAATTCAGATACTCCTAAACCTTTCGGTCCACATTGCCCTTTAATAACTTATGGATAATTTTGAACATCACTGCCTATGGTCGGGAAAAAAATCATCTTAATTTATTTAGCCTGCACTTTCTTTTCAGTCATGCTTTATGAAGGCAACGCAACTGCCCAGGGAAATAAATTTGATATCCCCACGGGAACTATTACTCTTACAACAGATACCGTTTCAACAACATGCAGCCAAAGCAACGGAAGTATCGTGGCATTAGCTTCAGGGGGCGTTGCGCCTTACACTTATTCCTATACCAACTCAGGAAATACACATGTTCAAAATACGGGTAATTTTCAAAACCTCGCTGCGGGTTCTTACACCGTTATCGCAACCGATGCGACCGGCAACGCTGATACGGCAATTGTAAATCTTTCCAATAATTCTCCGGCGCCTTCTGCCTTAGTGACTTCTTTTACTGATCCCTCAACTTGTTCCACTTTTGATGGCAGCCTTACTATCACGGGAGGCAACGGTACTCCACCCTACCAGTACAGTTTTGATAACGTCAATTATCAGCCAGCCAATGTGTTTACAAACCTTGCGCAGGGTTTATATAGCATATTTGTGAAAGATGCCAATGGTTGCATCAGTGAAAACTATACTAATTACCTGTATCCTAAAGTCTCGTGTTTTGGAATCGGCTTTTATTACTCAAATTTTGAATGTAATAATAACGGAACCTTAACCGTAGGGACTGTTCTGGGTGGCGTGCCTCTTTTTGTGTATTCAATCGATGGCATTAATTACCAGGCCGACAATAAATTTTACAACATTGGAGCCGGTATCCATCACATGTACACCAAAGACGCTACCGGTGTCGTGAGCATATACACCGTAACGTCTTCACCTTTGTGCCCCGTAAATGTTTCGTATGTAGCTACAGACGCATCCTGTAAACGGGACGATGCGATTCTGAGTTTGTCGCCTGCTTACGGAACCAGCCCCTATGCCTATACGTTAGATGGCATTAACTACCAGCCTGGTAATACATTTACCAATCTCATGGCGGGTAACTACACCTTTACCGTTAAAGATGCTAACGGTGTAACTTTCTCGGGCTATGCAACTATAAAAAGCAAGTGTCCGGTTGTTTTCGCCTCTCAAACCGATCCGGCATGTGGCCAACAAGACGGCACCATCACCGCTACGGGTTTCAATGGAACACTTCCCTACCAGTTCTCTATCGATGGAGTTAACTTTCAAACCAGTAATCTTTTCACCGGGCTTGCGGCCGGAAATTATATAGTTACGATCAAAGATGCAGAAGGGTTCATCGACACAACTTCTGTCACCCTTAGCAACAATTGCCTTTTGCTGGACATCAACATTACCAATACAGTTTGCAGCAGTGCAAACGGCGCTATTAGCGTATCAGCATCTTCCGGCACTCCTCCTTACGAATATTCATTAGATGGAAACAATTTCCAGCAGGCAACAACTTTCACCGGCCTCGGTGCAGGCAGCTATACGGTTTATGCAAAAGATGCTGCCAGCGTTAAGACAGACTCCACGATAACGATAACTGATGTTCCGGGCCCACGGGCAAACGTAACAATTACCCAGGGCTCGTGCAGTAATCCAAAAGGCAATTTAAATATTATTGCCACCGGGGGAACGCCGCCAATCCAATACAGTATTGACGGTAACAATTACGGAAGTTCAGGAGTATTCGATAATCTTGATTCCGGTAAGTATACAACCTATGTAAAGGACGCCAACGGATGTATAACCAAAGATACCGTGGAGATAGTTCCAGCAGGTTGCGGCATCCTGTTACCTACGGCATTTTCCCCCAATGGTGACGGCCTCAACGACATCTTCAGGGTGAAATATCCATTTGCAGTTAAGGCATTCAGCCTAACTATTTATAACCGGTTGGGTGAAAAGATTTTTGAGACTTCCGACATGACTAAAGGATGGGACGGAACGTTCAGGGGAGTTAAACAACCCATGGATATTTATGTATGGGTTGTACAGCTAACTTCGCTTAATAATATTGAGCAAAAAGTAAGAGGTATTGTTACTCTTCTCAAATAAGTGTGGCGGAATTTTTCATAACGAGCGTCGGTGCCGATGAATGACAATAATTTATCAAACTAATTAAACGCCGGTTTCAACATGAAGTATTTCTTTATAATTCTATTATTTTTTTACCAACATATCTTTTCGCAGCAACAGGTACAAGGTATTGTTTTGAACGGCACTGATAATTCAAAATTGGTTGCAGCAAGTGTTTTCATAAATACTTCTACGATCGGAACCATGACTGGTGAAGATGGAAAATTCATTCTCAGTGGAATAACAGCAACAAATTTTCAATTGATCATTTCTTATGTTGGATTTACACCAGTGTCAATAAACATCAACCCTGAAAACATCAATCAATTTCATACCATTAAATTATTTCCGCGAAAGCGTTCTCTCGAAGACATAACCATAATGCCGATAGATAAAAACGGCTGGCAAAAATGGGGAACACAATTCACGCGGCTTTTTATCGGAACCTCCTACTTTGCGGAAGGTTGCAAAATTGAAAACCCCGGCGTAATCCGCTTTTATCAAAATAAAAAAACAGGTGTTTTGCATGCGTACTCAGAGTCGCCGATCACTATTCGAAACAGGGATCTGGGATACAATATCAAATACCTTTTGGAAAATTTCATTTTCGATCCCAGGACACGCGGCATGCTTTATATGGGATATTCGGTTTATGAAGATTTAAGCAATAAAAATAAAAACAGAATAAAAAAGTGGATAAGAAACCGCCACCTGGTTTACGCAGGTTCCATCCTTCATTTCATGCGTGCAGTTTACAAGGACAGCGTAAAAGCACAGGGATTTGATGTGAGAGATAAGATAAGGATATACGCTGGTGACAGCGCATTTAACCAGGTATACAGGGGAGGTAACCTGGCCCAGTTTGTAAAAATTCATGATAATACGTATGCCGTTAGTGTTGGATTCAGCGATACTTCGATGACGAAAGCTGACTATGTTGATTTAATTGATACGGCAGAATTTTCTTTGAAAAATCTCGTTAAGGTCGACACCTCTAAAAAACAAAAAACATTTTACTTTGACAATTACCTCGATGTAAAATATCATATACCGCCCTATAAATCTGAGATAACATTAGACACGAATGAACCCCTGACAATTGAAGAGAACGGCCTGTATCTTAATCCGGCTAATCTCATAACTTCGGGCCATTGGGCCGAACAAAGAATGTCCGAAACACTTCCGTATGATTATGTTGATAAGGAATGAAAACAGCCCTGTAAAAGTTAAACAACGTTAACTAAAATTAGCTGCGAAATAATTTTTTGTTTTTATAAAGCGGGTTAAGAGATATATAAGGAAACCTAACGGCCCAAGCATACACGTAAAAAACAATGCAGGCACTATCAGCAGATGACCAATGCCATGCTTTAGAGAATTATTTTTTATCCATACAGCAGCCAGCAAATCGAAGGCAAGGAAATGAACCCATGCAGCTGCTAACAAATATTTGTTCTGAAACAATTCTCCAACGCCTTCCAGCGTGCTGAATTTTTTTAGGATACCAGGATCAAAATTGGAGAAGTTAAGCCAGGAATAGCTGAGCGCCAGGAGCGCAATCACAATGCCCATCACAAACTTGTCATAAGCTGCCCAAAAAGGACTTGCCAGTAAAATGATTATCCAGCCTACGGCTGCGATACTACATGTGATTAGAAAAACGGTATCCGGAGCCATCATAATTTAAATAGTTGTGAGAATATTAATTGGGACGGAAGTTGATTAGTTTATTGGTTAAGTTGTTTATTTGTGAGATTGTTTTGATGCATAAAGTTGTATTGTTTTTCTATCTCGTTCAGCAATTAAACCAATAAAATAATTAACGGCGTAATACCTGACGCATCGTTCAATCAAAAGCAACTACGAAATTATTGGGGAACGGCCCGGCATTGAGCCCCGTTCCCTGGCCGGTTCTTCCTTTTTCTCTTCGCACATTTTTTAACCGGAGCGTAGCAGCTACAAATTCCGAGATGGTGACTGCATTAATATATTTTCCATAACATTCATGCAGGCCAAAACCATAATTCATATAAACAGATTCACGATCAGGATTAAATTTTTTTGGCTCGGGGAAAGCTGAAGAATCGAACATGGCTGCCGCAGTAAGGGCAAAAACTTTTGTTTTAGCCGGAATAGTATATTCTTTATTGCCTTTACCCTTTATCGTCTGCTTTTTCTCACTAAAGCGTATTACGCCCGGCTGCGCCGGATTAAAGCGCAGTGCTTCTGAAACATAACCATACATTCTTTTCATATCCCGGTTCTGAGCTGTGTCAATAGCACCGACCATTACGTCAGGGCGGTTGAATAATTCATCCAATACCAATATAGACGCCTTGTTGGTGGTTTCCAATATTCCCGTAAGCAGGCCGCCAATATTGCGTTGCAGTGCGTCATCATCAAACCATTCATTGCCGGCTTCCCGTTGCATCAATATCAGGCGATTCAAAATATTATCATCTAAAGTTTTGCCATCTTTCAAATCCTGTTTCCTATCTTCTATAATTTCTAATATCCATTCTTTCCTCGCCAGAGAAGCATCTACAGCCTTTTGATGTTTGGCTTCATTATTAGTAAAATTTAAAAACAAGTCATAGAAAAGTGCACGTAACCAGCTTCTCATTTTTGATTCTGACGGAGCGGGAACGCCAAAATAAAAATCAATAAGGCGAACCAAAACCGGGAAACATAAATCGTTGGCAACATCCAATCGGCCATATGCGTGTGCTTCTTGTGTAATATCATCCGCCGCGGTTCTCACAAAATTTCTTATAATATCAAGATCATCTTTTTTTGTTGCCTTTCTTACAAAATTTCTTTCCCTGTCAAATTGCGGATTCATCCTGTCCATTCCTAAAAAGAAAGCACCTTTTTGATGAGACATTTTTCTTGCATTGATTTCTTCAACTGTAAAATCCTCATCACGGCTTAATAATTCCGTAAGCAAGTCGTTCTTATTTACTGTCATAACCTTTACAAAAGGAATTTTTAGAACTGGAAATCGTCTTTGGAGAAAGTAAAAAAGATTTGATTTACTCTTACCCATTGATATTTGTATCCTGTGAACAAACCTGCCAAGTGAACCAGGTTCTTTCGGAATTTCTTTTTGAGAACGCATACCAGGCCGGTCTTCATAATATAAGCGTAACACAAATTGTCCAGCTACGGTTGTTCTTAATTCAGTAATTGCATTTCTCAGTTCGTCAGGTGTGTCATTAATGTCGGGAACAACACCGCCAAATTCATACGGTACTATCAATGGAGCGGATACTGCAGCAAATGCAATGTCTGCAAGTGTTAATAGATCCCCGGTGAGATATCTTCGTCTATCGCTAAGGAGGTTAGCTACTTTTTTAAATATGGTTTTAATATAAGCTAATCGTTCGCCGGGTGAACTTTCTGTAAGGTTCAATTCTTTTTGCAAAATGTCCGATAAAGAATTATATCTCAACTTACAGGTTAGTTTTTCATTCCAAGGAATTCTTTTTGTTATAACCGACTTGGCAAAGCTTCTATTGGGAATCATCAAAGAATAAACATACCGGGAAGTGGCATATTCATAGTCACCGGTAAAAAGATTATAGAGATCTAAGACTTCTTTTTTCTTTTGCGGATCGGCCGGGATCAATCTTTTTTCGGGAAGACTTCTTTGATCAATATATTTTACAATGCTATCTGCGTTGTAAATTAAAGCGTCGGTCTTAATTAAGACCGGGTTGTTATTAAGCCCTTGTTGGCCGGTTAATTTATTAATTATTGCTGCGGAAAGAATCGGCGCATGAGGCTCATCTTTATACAGAATGTCATTGAAATCTAAAACCCACCTGGCGATCTCATCATACCCGCCAACATTGTTGCTCACAAAAGCTGGCGTTTGTTTGCAGTAAGTAAAATCCCTTCTAAACTTAATTGAGTTGGACTCATTGATTGTAGCGGCCATAATTTTTTTTAGGGGTTAACTGGCTCTTATCTATTAAAATATTTACATCACACTTCATTCCTATCCAAAATGATTTGCAAACGTGTATTTCCAATCAGCAGTTTCTGTCAGTAAGAATACTTGGTGGTAATTAAACCAGGTGAAATCAACACTATAAATGTAGACAACATTTTAAATCTTTTATCATTATTAAAATTTAATGCCTTAAGAACTTAACAGGACATTTAGTAAGATCGGTATGAAAAAACAACCGGTAGGAGTATCAGCAATTATTTTGAATCTTTTGCGGTACCTGCATCATATACCTGGTTGGCGCTGTGAATTACAATCTGAGGTTTATTTTTATACAATTCTATTTTGCCGGTAATCCATTCATTTTTGCCGGCATAAAATACTTCCGGTGCGTTTTTAAACTGGCTTCTCACATCACCCCAGATTACAAGGGTTAAAGGGGCATCCGGATAATGGGCACCTACATCCAAAAGCGTTGGTGCATTGTTTGCCGTTTCAAAATATTTGCCGCCATAAATCTTTGCCACCAGTTTTACAGAATCACCAATGTGGTTCCTTACTTCTTCTAATTTTATTTCCTGTTGGGCAAATGATGTTATGGTAAAACCGGCAAACAATATTAATAAAAGGTATTTCATATACTGAAGGTATTAAAATTTTAATGGTGTAATTTTTATCATTGAAAATTCCCTAAAGAATGATCCAAATTTTGATCGCAATATTTTTAATCTTTGCGTGCAAAATTAAATGAATAGATAAAATGTGGCTCGCTTGTGCAAACAAAGCGGACAATAAATAGATTTTATTTTTTTTAATTTTGATAATCATCGCATGCTTGCTGATTGAAACTACCGGGCAATTAATTATTAATTTTTTAAAACAAATATTATGAGTCCACAGTCACGACGCCTTGCAGGTATCTTATTGATAGTGCTCCCGACAGTTATGTATGGAGGAGTAAGCCTCCTTTACCTCCTTTATAACAGTCCCGCATACATGCAGAATGCTTTGCGGCAAAACCTGTTCAGAGCCGGCCATGCTCATGCGGGTGTCCTGCTCATCTTATCGTTAGTTACTTTAAGATATGTGGACGAAGCCAATCTTTCGAATACATGGAAAAGCGTCGCCCGGAGTTTTATTCCTTTCGCAGCAATATTAATGCCCGCAGGTTTTTTCTTCTCGGTACTAAAGCCAGACGCAACTGAACCTAATTCACTAATTTATTTAACGTATGCAGGCGCTGCAGTGCTCGCAACCGGTGTGTTGATTCTTGGGATCGGCCTTATAAGAAAGCGGCAATAGCGAACTATCATATCCAATCGTATTATCCTCTTAATTTTTCTATTAAACTTATATTTTATGAATCCAAAGGGAGTTGTTGTCAGGGCAAGTGCCTGGTCGGTGAAGGAAACCATTGATCGCCTGCAGACATTTTTGACACAACATGGTGCAACAATTTATGCCAGGATCAATCAACAAAACGAAGTAAATAATGCCGGACAAAATATATTGCCCCTTGAATTTATTCTCTTTGGAAACCCCAGGGCGGGAGGAATGATAATGACTGAGAACCCTTTGGCTGCTTTGGACCTGCCGCTTAAAGTAATTGCATGGGAGGACGGCGAAAAGAAAGTATGGCTCGCCTATAATGACGCATCATACATTGAGGAAAGATATTCTTTATCACACATGCCAAATTCTCCTTTAAACATGGAAAACCTCGTTTTATTAGCATTAAAAAAGTAAACCTATCGGGCCGCCCTGTTTCCTTTTATTTCTGACAATCATGTTTTTTATAGGGGTGAATAATTTGTAACGAACGTTGAATTTAGGATGCTTATTTTATAAACGGATAAATTATATTTATGAAATGGTGGTTAAGAAACATTCCGTGAAACTTACACTTCACATTACTCCATGTTTTAAATAAAGTCATGGGCACAACAGCTATATCAATTCTCATTATTATAAGTATCTCGGCCGTTATTTTGTTAACCTCAAAATGGAAGTTAAACGCTTTTGTTTCTCTTTTCCTGGTATCGCTTTTCCTGGCTATTGCCGTGATGCCCGGTAAAGATATAATCCAAATCATGAAGGACAGTTTTGGCAGCACAATGGCGTCAACTGGCTTCCTCATTATATTGGGTGCTATAATCGCCGTTATTCTCGATAAGACCGGTGCAGCAATTACACTTGCCCGTTATATTTTATCAAAAACCGGCGAAAACAATGCTGCAGCCGCTTTGGGAATTACGGGTTTCATCACCGGAATGCCTGTTTTTTGCGATGCCGGATTTATTGTCCTTAGCGGACTGGCGAAGTCATTAAGCGCCAAAACCAAAACCGCAATGCCCTTTATTGCAGGAGTGTTAGGATGTTCTTTGTATTCTGTTCACTGCTTAACGCCTACACATCCCGGGGCATTGGCCGCAGCAGGCATCCTCAATGCTAACATCGGGAACCTGGTAATTGCCGGTATTCTCTTTGCCATTCCCGGTTTTTTTGTGTCATATTTCTGGGTAAAATGGACAACTAACGGAAAAGCATACCCGCCGGCAGACGAAATAGCTGATTATGCCGAAAAAGACGAAAGGACGTATCCCCCTGTAACCTTGTCTCTTCTGCCAATCGTGGCTCCTCTCATTTTGATCGCTGTTGGATCCGCACTAAAAATCATGTCATTAGACGCTTCAAATTTATGGGGAAAGATTTTTATTTTCACGGGCCAGCCGATAATTGCATTGTTGATTGGCGTTGTGTTTGCTTTATTATTGCTTGGAAATAAAAAAATAGCGACCCTCAATAACGTTTTTGAAACAGCTATAGAAAGGGCAGGGCCTATCCTGATCGTTACCGCTGCCGGCGGGATGTTTGGAATGATCATTAAAGAAACTGGTATTGGAGCTATAGCCGGCATTGCTTTAAGCAAAACTGGTTTTGGCCTGACTATCCCGTTCCTGGTTGCCTTAATTCTGAAAACAGCGCAAGGCTCATCAACTGTTGCCATTATTACTGCAGCTTCAATTGTGGCGCCGATGTTGCCGGGGTTGGGACTGGCATCAGAAGCAGGAAAATTGTTTACCATGCTCGCGATGGGAGCCGGTTCTATGATGGTTTCTCACGCCAACGATTCCTATTTTTGGGTGGTAACAAAGTTTTCAGATATTCATGCGGACATAACTCTTAGGGTTTTCACAACAGCAACAGCAGTTATGGGGATTACCGTTTTCTCATGTGTTTGGATTGTCTCTCTTTTTTTCTGTGACGAAGGGTTACTTGCGTTTACAGTACATGGTTATGATAATTAAAAAAGTATTTTTCAAATGTTGCTAATGAATGCTAAAAATATTGCAGAGGAAATTTTTTTGGCTGGTGTTGAAAGCGTTATTCCCGACAAAATGATTAGGCGGGAAGTCTGCAAAAAGGATACCTTACTTTACATTTCGGGTATTCCGTTCCCGTTAGACCTGTTCAATGCTATTTATGTAATAGGAGCAGGGAAGGCCTCGGCCTTAATGGCCAAAGAAATTGAAAATATTTTAGGCGATCGGATTACGGAAGGACAGGTGGTTGTAAAATATGGACATGGCTGTACGCTGAAACATATCAGCGTAACTGAAGCGGGGCATCCTATACCTGATAGCAATGGCTACGCGGCTACACAAAAAATATTGGAGATTGCAAAAAAGGCTGATAAAAATGATTTAGTTATTTGCCTGATCTCAGGCGGAGGTTCTGCGCTTTTAACAGATTTTCCCGACGGGGGATCAGTTGATGACATTGCTATTACCAATGATCTTCTATTGAAAAGTGGCGCCGATATAAAAGAGATCAATACTGTTAGAAAACATTTGTCAAAAGTAAAAGGAGGACAACTGGCTAAAGCCTCTGAACCGGCAGCATTAATAAGCCTGATTTTATCTGACGTAATTGGTGATCCCCCTGATGTTATTGCTTCCGGGCCAAGCACTCCCGACAAAACAACTTTTAAAGATGCACTCTATGTAATTCAGAAATATAATTTACTTACGAAGATTCCGAAAGCTGTATTTCATTATTTAAAAGAAGGAGTCGAAGGGATTCAAACAGAAACTCCCAAACCTGGCGATGCCGCTTTCATAAACACGTATAACATTATTATAGGAAGTAATGCAATTGCACTGGAAGCTGTGTATGAGCATGCCGTTAGTTTGGGACTGAACACATTTTTGATCACATCAGGATTTGAAGGTGATACAATTGAAACTGCAAACCAAATGATTGAAACTGCTGTACGATTTCAAAATGATACTTCAATAAACAAACCCTGCTGCCTGCTTTTTGGCGGCGAAACAACTTTGCATGTCACCGGCGGTGGTAAAGGTGGCCGAAATCAACATATGGCTTTATATGCGGCGTCATTATTAAAAGACCAAAAGGGTATCACCTTCCTTGCTGCGGGAACCGACGGAAATGATGGCCCAACCACAGCTGCCGGCGCAATTGTTGATTCGAAAACCATGGAATCTGCTTCGTTGCAAGGGCTTGATATTCTTACTTACTTGAAAGACTTTGATTCTTTCCATTTCTTTGAAAAAACCACGGGACATATTATAACAGGACCCACGATGACGAATGTGATGGATATCGTTGTTATAATAGTTGAATATTAGTTGGTTGCTTCCGGAAACTTATAATATGTTATTCCGACCTTTATGTTTCTTAATATTAATAAATGAAGAAAATAATTGCTGCACTGTTGATGACAACGTTAATAATATCATCACATGCGCAAACTAAAGTAAGTTGGGTAACTACATCCCAAACTGAACAGTGGAAAATACGGAAAGGTTTGTCAGTATCACCTGCATCAGGCAATGCAGATGCGGACATTGAGCTAAACCAACCACTGCAAAAAATTGAAGGCTTTGGAACCTGCTTCAATGAACTCGGTTGGACTTCGCTCAGTATGCTAAGCGTCAAAGACAGGGAAAGTATAATGAAAGAATTGTTTGCTCCGGGTGTGGGCGCTTGTTTCACAATTTGCAGAATGCCGGTGGGCGCCAACGATTTTTCGCGTAACTGGTATTCTTATGACGAGACCGACGGAGACTTCGGAATGAAGAATTTTACTATTGCCCATGACATGGAGACATTGGTTCCCTTTATAAAAAATGCACAGATGTACAATCCATCAATAAGGCTTTGGGCTTCGCCGTGGTCGCCGCCCACATGGATGAAGTATAATAAACATTATGCAGCAAGAAGTGTACTTGGCAACATGAATTTCAAATCAGAAGAATATGGCATGGATATGACCGGGATCAATAATGGCTTGCCGCCGGATAAAGAAGGTAAGGAAGGCACTGATATGTTTATTCAACAGGAAAAATATTACAAAGCCTATGCTTCATATTTTGCACAATTTATAAAAGCTTACAGGCAGCAGAAAATAAACATCGGTATGCTAATGCCCCAAAACGAATTTAATTCAGCACAGGTATTCCCAAGTTGTACATGGACGGCCGCGGGACTTGCAAAATTCATTAGTTATCTGGGGCCTCAAATGCAGGCACTGGGTGTAAAAGTATTTTTTGGAACGGTAGAACGAGCCAATGAAAAACTGGTTGATACGATTCTAACCGATCCAAAAAGCAGTAAATACATAAAAGGAGTTGGTTTTCAATGGGCCGGCAAAGGAGCCATTGCCGCCATTCACCAAAAATATCCCGGACTTGAATTGTACCAATCAGAGCAGGAGTGTGGCAATGGTAAGAATGACTGGAAGTATTGCGTTTATACGTGGGGGTTACTAAAGCATTATTTAACTAACGGCGCTAATGCTTATATGTATTGGAATACATCGTTGAAACAAGGCGGCATTAGTACCTGGGGATGGAAGCAAAATTCGTTAGTGAGTGTAGATACATTAAATAAAACTTATAAATACAACTACGAATATTATTTAATAAAACATGTAAGCCATTTCGTGAAACCAGGCGCAAAACGGCTTAATACCAGCGGCTCATTTAATGATTTGCTTGTATTTAAAAATCCGGATAAAAGCATTGTCGTAATTATAAGGAATGATGGTAGTGAAGAGAAAAAGGTTAATATAAAATTAGGAGCTCAAATGATTAGCCCGTCTTTACCACCCGATTCGTTCAATACTTTTGTAATTAAGGAGAATTGATTGCTTGTTTCAGCCAGTTGGGTTCGTTCGGGATTATTAATTGTTTAAAACTCTCCGCTTGCTCCACCTCCGCCTCCGCTGCCACCGCCGTATAGCCCGGTGTTCTGTGGTGCCGCTGCCGGTTGTTCGCTAAATGTTTCCGCAACTATCAACGCTTCAACGTTCAACATCTCTTTTTTATGAGGAAACAAATTAGCAGACGTGTATCCACGTTTTGTCAAAGTGAGATATTTTATAAGCAAATAGCTCACCCCTATTAAAACAATACCTCCAATCAACATCTCAATCTCTATAGGCAATAGTGCATAATAATATTTTACAGTGAATATAATGGCAGCTACTAACCCCAATCCTGTTCTTATAAAAAGAAAATTTTTATGTTTGATTCCATACAAGATATAAGCAGGAGGAATTAAAAAAGTGAAGGACCAGAATAACCATGCCAATGGAATTGAATCATGTAAGGCAAGATTCAAATTAAACATTTCATTACTTAATTCTTTTACGACAAAATAGTTTCCGGAAGCATAAAATGTTATCAGAGTTATAAACATCACCGCGTCGCAGCAAAACTTGTACAGAACTGTTTTAGATGATAATTTATTCATGAGGAAATAGACAGCTGCAGATACTATCATCATCACCAATGGCGCTGTTGCCCTGGCAATATTGCCAAATTTTACATAGATAAGAAATAAGAAAAGATATGACGACATGTACATCAATATCCCCATGAATGAATCGACAAAACGTGCGCACAGGCAAAGAGTGATTAGCAATGTTATTCCGGATATAAGTATCCGTGAAATATTACCAGTAACCAGGAAACTGCTTATAACAAAAACCAATATCATGGCCATTAGCATATTATCAACACCGGCATTATAATATTTTTTCTTTTGGACAAAAATCTCCAGAACAGCGTAACATATAACAGCAAGAATTATTAACAAGGTTATTATAGAACTCTCTTCTGACGCGGAAGATATAAGCCACAATAATAATCCGGAAAAGACAACTGCAACAATAGTCAGTAAACCTAATGCTATCCTTATAAAATAATTAGGCGTGTAAAGCGGAACCGGGTAAGCCTCTTTAATTTTAATAAAACTTTCCTTTTGTATACAGCCTTTTTGTAATGCATCTGAGGCCTGCTCTGCCACATATTTATTATAAAGGTCACTATAATTATAAGCCTGCATTTTTCTTAATTATTTTATTGTAATGAATAAATGCACCTATCAGTCCAATACCGGATATTATGAAATAGAGAAAGCACAAAATGATCAAGCCCTCGTTAAAATCGGAGGCCGTTAGAACTTTAACTACCAAATAGCTTAATCCAACATAAGCATATAATAAGGTCACAACCAAAAAATAAAAGGAACGTTGTTTCAGTGCGTCTTTAAAAAATAAAAAAACAATCGCCGCCAATACCACAAACCAAACGAGATAAATATTGTCGTAATAAAACATTAGCGCTAGCGCGGACATAAATAAGATATGCGCACCAAAGTTTTTGTAGGTAAATTCAAAATGAGCCTTAATATTTTTGGATCGTGATATGTAAGATGCAACCACCAGCAACAAGCCTATAGCAACTCCTGTGTACATTATCGTAGTGTTGGAAAAATCATTTTCTTTTAATATGCGCAAAGGTGTTACAGTAATACCGGCCCATGCAGCGAGGTTTGTTATCGCCAGGCTTAACACACCAAGATGATCAAAGTAATAAGCAGCGAAAAGAATCACCACCATAGGAATGAACAATGCAAGGCCCCAGCGATTGCCAAAAACTTTGTATTGAAACTGGACATAGCCTGTAAAAGTTAAAAGTAATAAACAACCTAACAGTAAAACATAGTCGAACCAAACATCTGGCGATTCAATTTTTATATTGTTGTAACCTTTTGAATGTTTAATGCAATAGCCAAAACATGTGACGCCGGCTGCACCAATAATCGTAAGTAATGCAGTGTGGCCAATTGTATCAATGTTCTTGTAGATTAGTATACCAATAGCCGTTGTGAGTAAGACAATTCCGAGATATAGCAAAGTTCGCAGTTCATAGTAGACCGATACGGGTTGATCTTTTTGCGATGAAACTTTATTTAATTCATCACCTGTAATCAGGCCTTCCTGAAATAGTTTGGTAAATAGCGAAGCATTCATTCAGGAAATATATAATTATTCCCGCGTATTTACGCCTTTATGAAAATTGATAGTTGATTACAGGAATGTTTTACATTGGACTCCGGAAGTAAAAAGGAAAAATGCTTAAAGGGGCATTCCATTTTATAGCTAAAAAAAAGGCCGCTCTCTTTTACATCCACTTTTCCAAAAACAAATGAAATTCATTTTTTAACTCATGAAATAATTTCTCATAAGTGTCAGCGTTATCTCTTAATTCTGCATTATCTTCTACGTAAATAGATTCCGTATCTGTTCCAATATCAGCAGCGCGTGCCAGTTTACGGTCCGCGGCTTTTAATTCATGAAACAATTCATCAGATACCTCCAATTGTCTTATAAACTGGTTTTGAAAATGCTCCACTCCCTTCAGCGCCTCTTCATGACTATTTTTCCGCACAATGCCGCCAAGCTGTTTTTGAAAAATCAGGATCTCAGCTCTTATTAATTCTACATTGCTTTTCCATTCAGTAATTTCAGCATGAAGGAACCCTACCCGTTTTTTATTTTCTACCATAATATTTTTTTAAGCATTTAATCATAATAATATTATATCATTTGTCTCTATAAAATTAATGATTCGTTGATATTTTCAGGCCGTGGATTATAAAAATTTATTACTACCTCTTTAAATATCTCAAATTTTTGTTTGCATATCTTTACAGCAAAAAGTACCTGAGTTTCCCGGTTTTATATAAAAAGATTAAATCATTTTCTGCCAAATTATATTGGAGAGAAATACTTGCCGTACTAATGATATTGCTGGCATTTATTTTTTTTAGAAGTGAGCGAAAAGAATTACTGCAAATTATTCCAAATATAGAAAATGCTGATGGCCGCTGGTTGATCAGCGGTGTTTGTGTAACCTTTATATACATACTTCTTCAAAGCGGCATGTACGTAAGCAGCTTTTCTTCCATTGGCCTTTCTCTAAAATGGCTCGATGCTGTCGAACTTTTTTTAAAACGAAATTTCCTGAGTATTTTTCTGCCGGCAGGTGGGGTAAGTGCTTTGGCGTATACTCCATCACAATTAAGAAAAAGAGCCTATAATAAAACACAAATTCACCAGGCCAGCGGACTATACGCTTTCGCGGGATTGTTCACCGTTTTTCTTGTTGGCTTTCCTGTAGTAATTCTTTTTGCACTGTCGGCTAATAAACATTTGGAAAGCGCATGGATTGGTTTGATACTCGTGGTATTTATTTTGGCGGGTATTATTTTTATGGCAAGATCACTAAAAGAAAAAGGAAAATTATACCGGTTTATAGAAAATAAATTTCCAAAATTCGCCCCTATAATAGATGAGCTATTTGCAGCAAACGTAAATAACAAAAGATATGTTGGCGCCATATTATTTTCAACCGGAGTGGAAATCAGCGGAATGTTTCATCTTCTTATAGCTATGCTGGCCTTAGGTTTACCCGCTTCCTTTTCTGTTGCCGCAATTGCGTATATGGTCTCCGTTATACTCATGGTAAGTTCGCCTTTTTTAAGAGGTTTAGGAGCGGTAGAAATATCCATAGTTTATATTTTAGAAATGTATGGCTATTCCACCATTCAGGCATTATCCATTACGGTTTTATATCGTGTATTCGAATTCTGGCTTCCTATGGTTTTTGGAATACTGGCATTTGCCTGGCGAGGCAGAAATTTATTTATCAGGATAGTACCGGCGCTATTAATTTTTACACTGGGACTCATTAATATAATTTCTGTTGTTACTCCGCCACTTCGCATACGCCTTAAGTTGATCCGTGAGTTTCTTCCGCTGGGAGCAATCAATGCATCCAATGTGCTCGTGTTATTTATTGGGTTGGCGCTATTAATCACCTCAGCTTTTATGTTTAAAGGATTAAAAAATGCATGGCGACTGGCTTTGCTGCTTTCTATTCTTTCATTGGTAGGTAACCTCATTAAAGCGTTTGATTATGAAGAGGCCACTGTAGCAGCTATTATCATTATTTTTTTATTGTTAAGCCAGAGCCAATATAAAATACGCAGTAGCATTAAATGGATAAGACTTGGGCTGTTATCGGTAATGATTGTATTTCTGTCGGTGATGGTATTTGGCTATGTGAGTTTTTATTTTATTGATGTAAAACATTTCGGAATCGATTTTACCTGGCGCCAGTCGCTGTTGTATACTATGCAGATTTTTTTATTAGGTGGCGGAGAAAATTTGCATCCGCTTACGGTTTTTGGACACGAATTTATTCTGCTCATACGCGTATTGGGATTTATTACCTGGGGATTTCTTTTGTTTACTTTAATTAAACCCTTTTTAAAAATAGAAATTACAAATGAATCCAGCCGCGAAAGGGCAAAGTTTTTGCTGGGCCAATATGGCAACTCTTCAGTAGATTATTTTAAAATTTCGAAAGACAAACTTTTTTTCTTTTCCGAGCTGCATGATGCCTTTGTTTCATATCGCATAGCAAATGGCTTTGCAATAGTGCTGGAAGAACCGGTATGTGCTGAAGAGCATAAAATGGAAGTGCTGGAAGAGTTTTACAAACAATGCAGCCGCATGGGATTGAAAACTGCCTTCTACCGTGTAGACGAAAATAGCATGGTATGGTTTAATAAATTAAGGAAACAAAAAATGATTATAGGCCAGGAAGCGATATTAGATGCTGAGAATTTTAAGCTTGAAGGAAAAGATAAAAAATCGTTGCGCAATGGACTAAACAGCTTGCAGAAAAAAGGATACACCACCGCAGTTCATAAAGCGCCTCTCGAAAATGGTTTGGTTATAGAACTTAAAAAAATTTCCGATGAATGGCTTGAAGCTTTTGATAAAGAGGAACAGGTTTTTTCACAGGGCATGTTTGACATGAAAGAAATAATGCAGCAAGATGTAATTACGGTTACGGATGCCGAAGGAAAGATTGCGGCATTCCTGAATATTATACCCGACTATTCGCCTGATGAATGCACGTATGACCTTATCAGGAAAACTTCTGAAGCGCCCGGCGGCTGCATGGATGCACTTATTATTAAGATGATTGAATATGCCAAAGAAAATAAATTGCAATACATAAACCTGGGGCTGGTACCCCTCACTGGAATTACCGAGCCAAACAGCCCTGCGGAACAGTTAATAAAATTTGCTGGCGAAAAATTTAAGCGCTTTAAACATTACCATGGATTGCGTGACTTTAAAGAAAAATATGCGACAATTTGGGAAGATAAATTTCTTGTTTATGAAACGGATTACGACCTTCTTCAATTGCCTGCGGCATTAAATAAAATTATGCAACCCTGATATCTTACTATGAAGAATATTTTTTTGCTAACCATTCTATTTTCACCGTTTCTATATCCGGCCGATGCAATTGCGCAGGATTTTCCGGTAAAGGAATGGGCATCAGCTTCACAGGATAAACCGCTGGTTTTTTATTTATCCGGCGATGGTGGCCTTAATAAATTTTCTAATTCCTTATGCGACGGTATTAATAGGAAAGGATATGAAGTTATTGAGCTCAACTCAAAGTCATATTTCTGGGATAAAAAAACCCCCGAACGAACCGCCATCGATGTAAATAATTATTTGGTGAAAAAAATTTCGGGGAGAAAAAATCAACAGATCGTTATGATTGGCTATTCTTTCGGCGCAGATGTATTACCCTTTATTTTAAGCAGGCTTCCCAAAGATTTACACGACAAAATATTAGCGTCGTTTCTAATGGCATCTTCCGGAAGCACAGATTTTGAAATTCACTGGGCTGATATTTTTGGCGGCAATGCAAAGAGAGACATGGATGTAGTATCAGAAATAAACAAGCTTGTTGATGATAAAATTATAATAATAAGCAGCAGCGATGACAGACACCTTGAAGCAAACAAAATTACTTTAAAAAGGTACACTCATGAAATACTTCCCGGTGGCCATCACTTTGATGGAGATACGGATGAAATTGTAAGAGTGATTTTGAATGATATGGAGTGACAAAATACCCGTTCAGCAACAAGCTATATTTATAGTATTCAGAACGGATATCCAATTAAATTCTATTCCGTTGCATATTCTGGCCTAACAGACCAACTTCTATATTTCTTATTTGCAATCACCATCCACCAAACGAAGAACGCAGTAGTGGCAACGTTTACAATGCTCACGCTCCACGAAGGTAAATAGCCTGTTAGATCAACGAGGGTACCGTTAGTATGCAAATTACTAAACCCAAATAATTGTGGTAGCCGGAACCAGTAATAACACGACACGGCCGCTGCCGCAAATAAATTAATTATTAATTTTTTATTTGCTCTAAAACGGTTTTTAAGAAGCATATATAAGCACAATGTAATTGCACCCCCTAATACCGGATACGCATAAACGCTGTCGTAATGTCTCAATGCAAAAGCTCCGTTATAGTCGGGTACCTGGAACCATCCCCAAATATAGCCAGGGAAAGCGCCCACCAACAGGTTTTCAAACAATCTTGTTTTTATCGATTTTAAGGCAGCAGGTGAAAGATTTTTTGTCGAATCCGGGCAGGGTACGGAACATTTTACACACGTATTACATTGAACATTTGGCAAAGAAAATGCAGTTCCCGATCCATATAGTTTTTCAACCGGGTGAACAGGGCATAAGCCGGAGCACCATGCACTTTTACTTTCGAAAATCATTCCTGCACTAAAGGCAACAATGCTAAGAGAAATTATAATAAGCGCTGTAGCCTGACCGTTAGTATTGAACAATACATGCCTCATCGGTATAATCAAAAAAAGAGCAATTAGGCCAAGCAACTGCAGCGTTTGTTGTTGTGAAGAAGTCAATTGCTTCTTTTGCGACATACCAAACCTGTCCGGCAACATTGCAGTGGTTGCTAAAGGGCAAATATTTCTCCAAACGCCAGTACATATTACCAGCAATGCAGGTGCAACTGGAATTAATATGTTCCAAAATAATGTAACTCCCAGGGGCGGCAAAAAGATCATTATTATTAAAAGGCCAATCCCGGTAAACCAAAATAAGATTTGAATAATTTTCCAAAATAAAATAGCGGCCGGAGAAACAGCAGCGCCAGCAGTAATAGAATACTTTCCGGTTTTTTCCATATCAGCAATTTTTTGTGAAAGTATTTGAAGCCCAAAAAAGAAACCATGATTATTGCCGATAATTCACATGATAAAAATCATGTATCGGCATAGTTTGAATGCCAGTGTACATTTTAATTTTTATATGATCAAAAAAAACGTTGGTTTGCAAAACAATATTCATAAATGATTTCTGCAAAATGGTTGTTACGCATTTTCATCCTGTTATCAATTTTATATTTGTGCTGTATCCTTTTTAATTCAGCAACTCTTGTATTTTATTTAAAACCATTGCTGTTGCTGCCTTTAATAGTTGCAGCGTTCACTTCAACAAACTTTGCAAATAAATTCACCCTGCTTGCTGCGTTGGCCTTTTCATGGATTGGCGATAACCTGCTGTTATTTGTTTTTAAAGATGCCATTTATTTTATGCTGGGGCTGGCTTCTTTTTTAACCGCACATATTTTCTATATTGTTTTATTTACAAAGGAATTAAAAAAGGCCAACGGAAAAATTGAATTTAAAATAGCCCTTATTCTGATAGCCGTTTATCTATTTACGATGTTGCTGGTTTTAATTCCGCATTTAGGCGAGTTAACCATTCCTGTGATTATTTATGCGGTTGTAATCAGTATGATGCTTTACATGGCCTACCTGCTGAGTTTACATTGGCAGAAACCCGTTTCCATCCTTCTTTTAACGGGAGCTATTTCATTCATTCTTTCCGACAGTATTTTGGCATGTGATAAATTTTACCATCCTGTACCAATGTCTGGCCTTTTGATAATGGCTACCTATTTATATGCACAATGGGCGTTGGTGAAGAGTAGTATAAAATTGAAGTGAGATGATTTTCCTACAATATTTTAATATTGGAGCTAACTCACCTATAGTTTATTTGCTGAAGTAAAAAAGCTATATTAAAATAATAAACGAAATTTGATTGTCTAATAATTTTTATTATCGAATTACTAAAACTAATAAATTAAAATTTATGAAGATTGCTTTGCTTTTATTAATTGCTTTTTTTTCAATTACAGAAGTTCAATCTCAAACAAACCAACTCCGAACAAAAGCTAAATCATCTGATAAAATTACATATGTTTTTTGTGGAGGAACAGGAAGTGGTTTAAGGACTCCTTTAATTTGTATGAACTGTCTCAATTGGAGTGCGGAATAAAGACGAAAAGTAGTTTGCCCTGTATGTAAGGATACCAGAGTAGTGTACATGAAAAAATGCACTTTTTGCGGTGGTACCGGAAAATTAGATAAAGATTATTTTGATTTTGCATTCAAAAAAAATCCATCATCCAAAAGACTTTCTAAAAAAGATTTAATGACAGATTTACCAAAACAATCCGATCAACCCATGTCGGATGAAGAAACCCAAAAATTGATAGATGAATATACTAATCCTGCATTAAAAGAAGCAGGATTAGAACCTATTGAACCAAGTGTTATGTCGCAATACCCTTCAAGACCGCCTATTCGGGAAAGAAGGGATGTAGAAGTTAGCGTTGAAGTTAGCGACGACTGGCAGCCAGGCAAAAATATGAGTAGTTCCATAAATACTTCCCCTTTGGATATTGTTTCTGTTATCGAGGAAAAACTAAATAACGGATCCTCTGATAAAGCTATAGAATTCTTTCGTCAAGTGAAATTACATGATAAGGAAAAATATGATTTCACAAATGAAGAATCTGAATTTAATACTTTGGGTTATTCATTGTTAAGCAAAAAGCGTCCAGAAGATGCGATTCGCCATTTTTAAATTAAATACAGAAGAATTTCCCGATTCATGGAATGCATTTGATAGTTATGCTGAGGGGTTAATGAGAAATGGGCAAAAGGAACTTGCAATTAAAAATTATAAGCATTCGCTTGAGTTAAACTCAGGTAATACTAACGCAATTCAGCAAATTAAAGTACTTCAGCCGGACAAGGATTCAATTAAAACCAATAATAATAATCAAGAAAAAATTACAAACAACTTTATAAACATATTTAAGAATGGGAAATAAAATTTCTTAATATTTTAAAGAAGTTAAATTGGAATGGAAAGCAACAAATGCAGAAACTATATGGAAGAACTTAATAACTTAACCAATCAACTTGAAAATCTAAGATACGAATTAGAAATGATTCAACTTTTAAAGACAAATTCAAAAAGAAATAGTGACTTAGAATTTCTTGTACTTAAAAAGGAGAATTTAAAGTTTCGAATTGATCCAAATTTAAATCATTTACGGCCTCATTTCCATGTTGATTTTGGAGAAAAGCGTCATACTTTAAGCGTTTGTATATTGACCCAAAAAGTTTTAGCGGGCAATATTCCTTCAAAATATTTTGATATTATTATTGACTGGGCAAAAAAAAATGAAAAATTGCTTTTAAAGATATGGAAAGAATTACGTAACCATAAGGATCCCACACCTTTATTAATTGAATTGAAATAAATATTTTCTTAAGGTGTTTTCATTCCTCAAAATGGTAAAACTTTAGAGAGCCATGATGCATCGTCTTAATTTTTTTTGCAATCTCTCTTTTAATTTTACCTTTCAATAAATTTCTTCCAAAATGAAAAAAGTATTTCTTGGTGGAGCCTGTAATGGATCAACATGGATAGATGCATTGATAAAAGATTTACAGATTGATTATTTTCATCATTGTGCTGATAACTGGACTCCAGACATGATGAAAGAAGAAATTAAACAAAGAAATGAATGTGATTTTTGCCTATATGTAGTTAACCAGAATGACCGGAGTTTATTCTATTGCAGAAGTGGTGATCATGAATGAATCTCAACCAGCTTATTTTAATTTAATATAGTAAATTACATACAAAATAAAAATATGGAAGTTAATTTATTAGAACGGATAACGGTAAATCCTGAAGTATGCCACGGCAAACCAACTTTACGTAACATGCGATATCCTGTTTCTATGATATTGGATTTACTTTCTGCCGGCATGACAACAGAAGAACTTATAGCGGATTATCCGGCACTTGAAAAAGAAGATATACAAGCCTGCTTATTATATGCATCCCGTCTTTCCGAAACAAAAACAATTCATAAAATTCTGGCGTGATAAAGTTTATAGTCGATGCACAGCTTCCCTATAGCCTTGCGGTAATACTAAAAAATAAAAATTACGATGTTTTACATACAGATGATTTGCCCAACAAAGAACGAACATCGGACAATGAATTACGAATTTTATCTGCTTCAGAAGACAGGATTCTGATTACTAAAGACAATGATTTTTTTGATTCCTATATTTTAATTAAATCCCCGCCACGACTTTTATTAATTTCTACAGGAAATATTATTAACAAGGATCTGTTTATCTTGTTTGAAAAATATTTCGATTTAATGATAAGCTATTTTGAAACTTATAATTTTGTGGAGCTTACCAATAACGAATTGTTTGCACACGAGTAAAATTCATAATGTCATGCACATTACGATGTTCCGATTTATTTAACGTTCTAAAAATCTCTTTTTAAATTTTACCTTACAATAAATTTCTTCCAAAATGAAAAAAGTATTTCTTGGTGGAACCTGTAATGGCTCAAACTGGAGAGATGCATTGATAAAAGATTTAAAGATTGATTATTTTCATCCTTGTGCTGACGACTGGACTCCCGAAATGATGAAAGAGGAAATTAAACAAAGAGCGGAATGCGATTTTTGCCTTTATGTAATTACTCCAAAAATGACGGGCGTTTATTCTATTGCAGAAGTAGTGGACGACAGTAATAAACGTCCCGACAAAACAATTTTTTGTTACCTTACTAATGATGACGATCAATCCTTTTCTGGTGCCCAGCTTAAGTCATTAGAACAAACGGTGAAGATGATAAAAGAAAACGGCGCTACCTATCTCAAAACACTTGCAGAAACAGCTGATTATTTAAACAACCATTAAAATTAATTTTTATGCAGGATTTACTTGAACGGTTTAATAAGCCGGGCCAGAAAAAAATATTATCATTGGATGGCGGTGGTATCCGCGGTGCACTTACGCTAGGTTATTTAAAAAAATTAGAAGATGTTTTAAAAGAAAAATTTTCGAACAAGCCTGATTTTCGTTTATGTGACTACTTTGATTTAATCGGTGGAACTTCTACCGGATCAATAATTGCTGCCTCACTGGCAATAGGTAAAACAGTTGATGAGATAACAAAACTCTACATGGATTTGGGCGGCAAAATTTTTGGTGAAAAAAGAAACTGGTGGAACCCGATGGAAACGATGAAATGGTTGAAAGCGAATTATAGTTATAAGGCGATGGAAGATGGATTGAAATATGCTTATGGCGATTTAACGCTTGGAAGTAAAGAATTGAGAACCGGTTTGTGTATTGTGGCCAAGCGTGCAGATACGAACAGTATCTGGCCTTTAATTAATCATCCTAAAGGAAAATTTTTCGATTCGGACCTTGGTAAAAACAAAGACATTCCACTATGGATGGCGGTACGTGCAAGCTCTGCAGCACCTACCTATTTTGCGCCGCAAATGATTGAAGTGATGAAGGACCAGCAGGCCGCATTTATTGATGGCGGCTTAAGCATGGCCAATAACCCATCATTAACTTTATTAATGATTGCAACGCTCAAAGGTTTTCCTTTTCATTGGGAAATGAGTGAAGACAATTTGCTGTTTGTTTCTGTAGGTACCGGTTACAGTGTTTTTAAAAAATATGCCAAAGAGATCGATGATTCTACTATGCTTAGCTGGGCATCCAACATTCCGGATATGCTGATGCAGGACGCAAGCTGGCAAAACAGGGTTATGATGCAATGGCTCTCCAATTCGCCTACTGCCGATTACATGGATATGGAAATTGAAAAAATGGATGGCGATTATCTTGCAGGCAAACCCATTATCTCCTACCTGCGTTATAATTTCAGAATTACAGAAAATGATTTAAATGCATTAGGCTTCACAAGAATATTTACCGCTGCCGACGTAAAGAGTATAACGGATATGAGTAACGCCAGTAACCGCCAATTGCTCTACCAGATAGGATGGAAGGCTTCTGACACGATAAAACCAGGACACTTCGATAAGTTTTAATTGCCGGATATTGTTATACAATATTGCGCGTAAGTGTAATCGTTAGTTTATCTTACAATTTCAGAATAATCCATCTTAGGTGTTGTTTCATTACCAACTTCTTTTTTAGTAACAGTTTTATAAGGCCCGAAATTGGCGCAGATTTTTATGAAGTAATCTCCCGGGGCTACATCAGGAAAAGAATAACCGTTGCTGCCGTATATTGCTTTTTTTACACCTTCGGCTTTATTGAGATTTGTAAAATCAAAGTGATTATCGTAAACTTTTGAATCTCTTATTATTTTTTTGTTGGCAGAAATGTCCGGGATAAGATAGATGATTAAGTTATTAGGTATATTCTCATTTTTAGACGAATATAAATTTAGCTGCAAACTGTTATCAGTTGAAGGCGTAGAAGATTGTACTTGCTGAACAGGAGCCGCGGCTTTACTTTCCTTCAATGCGTTATAATTTTTGTTTAAAGCATCATAATCTCCGTTTAATTTGTCGTATTTACTTTGCAAAGCAATATTATCGTTCTTCGATTTTTCCAGATCGCTTTTTAAAGAATTATAATTAGAAGTTAGTTGTCCGTTAGCAGCAACTAACTGGCTGTTGGTTGCATTTAACTGCGTGTATTTAGTATTCAGTTCCGCATATTTATTTTCAGCGGCCAAACTATCATCGCTCTTATCATGTTGCAATTTTCCCAAAGCTTCTGTGTACTGGTGTAATGCATTATTCATGGAATCTAATGCGGTTTTATTTGTTGCCGATTGAGCCGATATTTCATTAGTTAATTCATTTACTTTTTGATTCAGGATTTTGATTGTTGAATCAAGCAGTATATTTTCTTTTAATAATCCACCTACTTTGCTGGTATCATTTTTATCCACGCTTAATAAATTAATTCGCTTCGTAACACTATCTAATTTCATTGAATCCCTCTCTATATTTTGTTTTATTATTACTGTTTCTTTCTCGGCCTCATCTTTAGCTTTAAATGCTTTTTTTGTGGTAAAAAACCAAATGGCAACCGCAGCAATAATTGAAAAGATGAGTGAACCGGTAATTATTTTTACTGCTCTTTTTTTTGCTCTTGCTTTTGCCGTTGACAAAGCAATCTCTTCTCTTCTTTGTTCACGGTCGGCTTTTATTAAAGGAGTTAATACATCGTGTGACAGTTCAATAGAATTACCATCATCCCGCAAAAAATATTTTCTCTTAAGTACTTCAATACCGGGTACAAGGCTTTTGTCTAATTCGTTCAATCCGTATTTTGTGCGATAACCTTCGTCAGTAATTAATTTATCTTCTACAAATTCGTTAAGCCGTTTGGAATCATTATTGGTTATTGCATTATTCCCTTCAGCTAAAACTTCGTTGTATATTGACCGCAGAATTATTTCTTTGGGATATTTATTTAGAAATTCAGAAGAAATTTTATTGCCACCTTCAATAATCCTTTCTTTGTCAATATGAGAGCATACCTGGCTTAACAGTGATGGCTCAATTTCCATCACATCATAGCTTTTATTTTTAGCACTTTCGTTGGTAAAAAATCCAACAACTTTATGGGCTTCTTCGGCATCAATATTATTCTTCCATGTTTTAGTAATTACATCATATGCCTGGTTTCCATTCATAGGCATTAACCTGAACCGCGAATATTTTATAGATGGAATTTTTGAAGTTATGTTTTCAAATTCCGGTAAAAATTCTTCCCTGAAAGAAAATAGAATTTTTATTTTTTGATAGTTATAACTATAGTCTATTTGTTCTTTATCATTAAGAAATTTATCTTTTAATTTTTCGGGAATAGAATTTTCAATCAGGTCAGCCAGTTCTTCCCAGAAATTAACCAACTTTTCATTGCCAAAACGATTGCTTTTTTTTGCCAATGTAAATATCTCCTCAAACTGGTCGAAGATTAAAATAGGCGTAACGCTTTTCCATAGTTGTTCTTTGTGAAAGTATTCCCATAAAGTTTCACCCGATGGATAGGATTCAACTTTAAACCCATATTTATCTATTTCGGTTTTTAAAATATTTTTTACTTGCGTTACCAAATCAGGGCTGTCATCATTAAACTCCAGGCGTATACGAAAAGGAAGACAATAGTCTTTTCGCAAACGGGGGAAAACTCCTGCATTGAGCAACGATGTTTTACCCGTACCAGATTTACCAAAAACAATTGTAAGCGTGTTTGCTTTTACAAGATTGGTTAAACGATCAATCTCTTCATCGCGGCCATAAAAAATATCAGCTTGCGCTTCCGAATAAGATTGTAATCCTATAAATAAAGAAGCATCCGGTTTTTGTAAAGGCTCAATAGTTCTTGATGGCATAGTTTCAGTTATGATAAATTGAGCGATTCTCTTATTTGATTAATAAATTCCTGTCCCGGATTTCCTGCGGGAACTTTTCCAATACTTAATTCAGAAAAATATTTGGGAACGTTAACATCATAAGGATTGGTATCGTCAATAACAACCGGCATGAGATACTTGCCTGTATTGCCATCTATTTTTCTGAAAGTGTTTACATTATCCGCAGTAAACCATTCCAGTTGTACATACCCGTCTTTATGCAGTAGGCTGTTGGCTGAAATTAATGGAATAAAAAGATCGGCTGATTTTATATTTTTTGCTATCTCTGTTTTAAAATCATCGCCGGGAGCAATCTCACGGTTATCGTACCAGCAGGTAACATTCTTAATTTCTTCAATCGCTTTTTTTAAATTTTCAACGGCTTCTTTATCTCTTCCGGTATAACTTAAAAAAACCATTTTGTTTTTTACAGAAGTTGGATTTTTTTGTTTCCAACGTGTTGAAAGTTCCAGCACAAAATCACTAACGTTTCCCGGGTACGTCACCACATCATAATTTTTCAGAAACTCATACTGCTTCTTTCTAACGTCCGACATATCGTTAACAACAATTATAGTTCTCCTGCTTCCCCAATCGTGCATCGGTTCGTTGGAAAGAAGCCTGAGAATAAAACGCACCATCCAATCAGGAAAAGCGC
The DNA here is from genome assembly GCA_963792025.1 of uncultured Chitinophagaceae bacterium. GTDB lineage: Bacteria > Bacteroidota > Bacteroidia > Chitinophagales > Chitinophagaceae > Ginsengibacter. The sequence continues at coordinate 124,966 of CAWBUS010000007.1, forward strand.
AACCCAGAAATAATAAATTTTTATTTTTAAGTGCATTCACAATGTTGGTAGCATTTTTTATTCTCTCTTTGAAATGCCCGGTATATTCCAGCATATCTTCTTCGCTCAATGCCGGATCAACGGTATTAAGTATGGAGCCAAATACATTAAACACAAATGGCGCCTGCAATTTGTCAAGATCATCAGCATCGGAAAAAGGTTCGTTTATAGAAAAATTTATAGAAGTGGGCGTTTGTTTTCGTATGGCAGCAATATCGTTTTCAAGTACATTATTATAAACAGCCGTGTTTACATAATAGTTAAGATCGGTAATGCTCACGAATTGCTTTAGTAATGGAAACTCAAAATTGATTTCCCTAATCATCGATTTTAATTTCCTGATGATATCCATTGTTTTTATCTTCTTTTCATTAACAAGGTAATTAACCGCCTGGGTGAGGGTGAACTCCGGCTGATCATCTACATTATTTTGTTGAAGAATTTGCTTAGACAAATATTCGTCTACGGGTACCAGTAAATCATCATTTTTAAATTTATACATCTCCTTCCCTAATATAGGCGTTAATTGCCTGTCCGTAAGAAAATCGAGTAGCTCATCCCAATCCGTAGGCTCCGATAAATTTTTATTCATAAACTATAACAGGTATCGTTTGTAACAGGCTGCAAAAAGAGTTAATACAAAGGATGGATGAGATTGTATGAAGGTAGCAAAATTTAATAATCCACAGGAACTAAAACCGTGCAGTGAATAATGTAAATAAATATAAGAATGGCAAAGTGATGACCGTAATAACACTTTTATTAAAATCGAATTGAGCGGATTTTTTTATAATCAATAATGTACTTACCTTTTAAAATAATTTTGAAAAAATTGTGCCTATGTAACGCCTGTAATTAAACAAATAAAATTGTAGCAATATTGGCAAAAAATAAAACGCTTCAAACCGGGCAGGAATATCCGGAAAAAAATGAAGAAAAAACTGCTGAGAAAATTGTAAAGCTTTTACAAAACCAGATGCTTCGTTTATATGGGAAAAATAATGAGAAGCAACTCAGGCAGATTCATCCCAAAATGAATGGCTGTGTTAAGGCTGAATTTATTATCGAAAAAAACTTACAGGACGATTATAAAGTTGGGCTATTTAAGGAAGTCACCTCCTATCCTGCATGGATCAGGTTTTCTAACGGCGATACGAAACCGTTGCCGGATTGGAAAAAAGATATAAGAGGTTTCGCCATAAAAATAATGAATGTGCCGGGCGACAAAATTGTGAGGTCAAACCAGGACTGTGGCAATCATGATTTTATACTGATGAATACCAAAAATTTTGTTTCGAAAAAAGTTAAAGATTTTTACCGCATCTTACATGTAGTTACCGTGCCTTACAAACCGGGAACTTTTTTTCCAAAGTTGTTTTCAGTTTTACGAAGCCTACCTATTTTAGTTCGTGCCACGAAAGCCAAGGTAAAATGCGACCATCCTTTTAGTGTTTCTTATTTCAGTACCGTGCCTTACCGGCTTGGCGACAAATCCAAAGCAGTGAAGTATGCCGCCATTCCATCTGAAAAAAATAACCTTATTTATACTGACACTATAAACAAAGATTTTTTAAAAGCAAACATGGCTGCGACATTAATGAGGAACGAAATCATTTATGATTTCTTCGTACAATTTCAAACCGATCCGGTGAAAATGCCTATAGAGGATCCAACGGTCGTGTGGGATTCGCCATTTATTAAAGTTGCAACCATTCGTATACCCACACAAATTTTTGACACACCCGAACAAAATGATTTTGGGGATAATCTTTCTTTTAACTCGTGGCATGCCCTTCCGGAACACAAACCGTTAGGTAATTTCAACCGGGTGAGAAAAAAAATTTATGAAGAAATGTATGAATTCAGGCATAAGCACAATCATTTAAAAGATGTTGAACCAGAGGCTGGCCCTGATTTTTTTAACGATACAAACATCAATAAGAATTAGATAACATGAGTAATCATGAAATAATTGAAGAAGCGTATAAAAACTACCTGGCAGGAAATATGGCAGCAGTACTATCCTGTTTTGATAAAGATATCATTTGGGAACGCCCCGGTGCTCCATTTATACCTTTTTCCGGAATTTTCAAAGGCATAGACGAAGTAACCAGAATGTTTGCGATACAAGCCACAACAATATCCGTTAAAAAATTTGGTACTGAAAAAATTTGTACAAATGAAGGTACTGTAATGGTAACCGGACACGATGAAGCCGAAGTGGTGGCAACCCGTAAAACTTATTCAACGGACTGGGTGCAGTCGTTTACTTTTAAGGAAGGAAAAATTATACATGTGAAGGTATATTTAGACACCAAATCTTTAGCGGATGCCTTTTCTGCTTAAAACCTCATCAAGTAAAAAAAATCAGTTGCAACATTTATAAGGTTTGTGCCGATTGATTGTATTTATTAACTCCATCATTTTTTATACGGGTCTGTTACTTCTTATCGCTATGTTCGTGTTAATGTGATAACTTATTGAGTCTATTATCGGATAGATTATATTTCTAAATCTGCCGATAAATACCTAACTTTGGAGAATGTGGAAAATAGGTATAGACGATATCAACAATTTGATGCCAGTAATAGAAAGGCTCTACCAAAAAAAAGCATTGCTTGATAAAAGCAGGCCATTGCCAGCAAGCGCCTTGCAGCGAATTAAAGAAGATATATCAGTCGAATGGACCTATAACAGCAACAGTATAGAAGGAAATACATTAACCCTGCGGGAAACAAAAATGGTACTCCAGGATGGTATAACAGTAAAGGGTAAATCGCTGCGTGAACATTTCGAAGTGTACAACCATCAGAAAGCAATTGAATACCTGCAAACGCTGGTAACAGACAACTATACGCTTACAGGCAAGGATATTTTGTCCCTGCATGGTTTCGTTATGCGTAGCATTGAAGATGAATTTGCCGGCCGATTACGAAATGGGGGCGTTAGAATTATTGGCGCAAATTTTACTCCGCCCAATGCTGCAAAAATTTCTGATATGTTTGATGAGCTTATTAATTTCATTAATAGCAACCCACTTAAACTTAATGATATTTTATTGGCAACCATTTTTCATCATCGCTTTGTTTGGATCCATCCTTTTTTTGATGGAAACGGAAGAACGGTTCGTCTTGCTATGAATTTGGTATTAATGCGAAAGGGCTTTCCACCTGCCGTAATTTTAAAAAATGACCGAGCCAAATATTACGATGCACTGAACCAGGCTAATAAAGGTGGTTACAAAAAACTTTGTTTGCTAATGATACAAGCTTTGGAGAGAACTTTGAATATATATTTGAATGCAATGCCCGGAAGCCGTTATGATTACGAGCCTATTTCAAATATTCTTGAGGAAGAACAAATGCCTTATGCGCAAGAATATATTAGTTTACTGGCAAGGCAGGGAAAGATTGATGCTCATAAAGAAGGACGTAACTGGGTTACCACTAAATCAGCCATCGACAATTATTTGGCCGGAAGACAGCGTATGCATAAGAAAAAATAATTTGAGGGCCGAATGGTGTCTAAAAGATTCTTTTAATTCTTATTCTGGCTAATACCAATTACTAAAGCGTGCTCAAATACTCAACAGCGGTTACTGAAGGAAAGAAAAAATAGCCCCCACCCTTTACCGTTACAAAACTTTTTAATCCATCAATATATTTATTATGGGTGTCTTGTGGAATGGTAAATTGCTGCACCGTACCGGGTTCAGGGTTTTCTCTTACGCCAATAAAAGGATCAGGATCGGCATATAGTTGTTTGAATTTTGGATAGTTGGCCCAGGTATATTGAATAAATTCAAACTGCCTTGAAATATCAGCATTGAAACAGCCAAACAAAAGTCCAACTTCGTCTACGGGTGTATGTTGGGTTGCAGATGCCGTATATTTTTCGCCATAGGAACGAACCCTCCGCATAATGCGATGCTTTTTCGTTAAATGTAAAGATTCGTCAGGGCCGGTTTCTTCAAAGTTATCACGCGGGTTCGCACGACGTGTGTGTGCCCCAAACGGGCACTTTAGACCGAGCTTATCCGTGTCGGTATAAAGAAAATCATTTTCATCACTTAACCCGCCGGGATCTTTGTCGGGATGCATTACTAACGGCGCTCCGCTGGGCCACCTGCCCATCATTTTTGCAGCCAGTCTTGTACTTTCCCCGGTATTAACGCTGCCATCATCATTCTTACTTTTTTCATTTAAGAAGTTCCAGAAACCACCCACATCTTCTTTCAATTGGCGAAGAACAAAATAAGTTCCGTTGCGGCCAATATCTTTTTTACCGCTTCCGTCAGGGTCATTGGGAAGCATTGGAAAGTTGCCCTGGTTTTCTCTCAGCAACGGCGTGTCCGGGTAAACGTTATATTCATTCTTATATCCCAAAACAAATTCTCCGGGTTCTATGCTGTCTAATTTAAGACCCGTAACACCGCTGCCAATAATTGTCGGTTGAGAAATGCTGTCGCGAAATCCAAAATGCTCCTTGTCGTCAGGAAAAGTTTCGCCATCTAAAATATGAACACAATACAATCCATTCGCGTCAAATTCTTCACTAAGCTCTTGGGTACGTTCTTTTATTTTTTCTTCACCTGCCTCAAAGATCATGAGCATTAAATGTACTGCTTCATTTTTGGGGCCACCCCATAGCCAGTTTTGCGGATCGCTGCTATCATAATCTCCTAAAAGCCTTTGACGGTGTGGCGTTACCATACCTTCCCGAAATTCTCTTATGAATGATTGGATATTGTTTGGTTGCAAACCTAAGGCAGCAAGACCTGCACTTGTAAAACCAACATTCAAAAATGAAGATTCTTTTTTGTCAGTAACCGATGTAATTTTTTTTGAAATGTTTTTTAAAAACATTTTCGCTTTATCTGCATTCTTTACCTGTAATAGAAAATATTTGGAGAAAGGCATCTCCTTGTAATCCCTTACAAGGAAACCCTGTATTTCGGAAAGTTCAAGTTCTTGCATTCAATTTTTATTTTAGAATCTTTTAAGAAATAATTGCGCTTGCTTTTCTGATAAATTTTTTCTCAGTTCATTTCTTATTAAAGTATTGTTGACAATATTTTTAATTGAAAGATGGTGATAAGCGCTATACCAAACCTGTGTAAGGATTTGTGTTCCCCGGCTCCAGGCAAGAAAATGTTCTTCATCATAAGCGCCGCCGGTAAACAGGAAATTCGTTTTTGGAAAGTTAACAGTGTTACTGAAGATGCCTGTTAATCCCCATCCCGATTTATCTATAAAATCTCCCAGGTATTGTTGCCAGCTTCCATCAAAATTGCTGAAGAACATCATATGTTTATTATCATCAATCAACACCCACCTGGCAAAATGAATGGTAGGAATTCCCATTAATTTGCCTTTCACAAAAAAATTCTTTATTAACGTTCTTGCAAACAACATAAGTGCCTGTACCGTTATGAGCCTTACTTTACCGGGTTTCATTACCAATACCTGTGTAAATTGATTCTGATTAAATAAATCCTCATCTTCTTCAAGCCGATGCACAAGTTCATCGTTTAACTGACTTCGTTTATCATAACAGTTAGTATCTCTTCGTTCATAAAAAAAATGCAATACCAATATCCAGATTATTATTACCGGTAAAAGAATTCCAATAACAAATATCATTAATATCATGCCGGCATAGTTTATAGAAGCAGTTTGCGCCGGTGTTTTTGCCCAGGCAAATTCAGGATCGGCATCAACTTTTTCACGAAGCTGTTTTTGTATTTCTATTGCGGATTTTCCATCCCAATTATTTTGATTGATAATATTGCGGATATATTCCCGCAATTGATCTTCCTGTTTAATTTGTTTCAGGCTACGGTCGGGTGCGCCAATATAAAAAGCGGTGGTATTTACTTTCCACTTTTCCAGGTAACTTTTCCGGGCCTCAGTATTTCTATTGGCAGGCTCAGGATAATCTTCACAACACTCATAAAGCTCATCAAAATATTCCGGAAAAACGGCTACCAGACCGGTTATGTGTTCGTCTACGGGCCCATCAAAGTTTGATGAAAATACTAATCGCTCAGGTAACGGAAATGCGGTTTTATCCCTGAAAGAATCGTCGCGAAGTATGAACCATCGGGCATAATGTAACGTGCCAAGTTGGTTAAATCTTTCATTCAGTCCCACGTTAAGGCCCACCTTAAACTTTTCAAGAATTTCATTAAGCTTATTGATAGAATCCTGCCTGACTGGAGTGAGCAGCGTTAATGGGTTCTGGCTTATCATTGTTAAAATTATTAAGTGCTGAGAGGGCCATTTTCCATGGGTAGCTTGCAACCAAGTTACAAATAAAAATGTACTTTATTTAGTAAGTTTACATGCCTGAGATAAATATTTAATCAGGAAAGTTTAATTTCAGGTAACCTAACGTACCTCAATTGCAAACGGGATGCTTTTAAGCCTATATTCGGTTAATTCTTGAACTAAATATGTCCACTCTTCAAACCATTTTGCAATGATTAAGAATGTAGATCATGCCAATGTAATTCATTATGGTTTTGAATCTTTAATTATAAAGACCGGTACTAACGGGCTCAATAAACCCGCCTGCATTAAAATTTTAAAAGAAGAATTTCCCTCAAAGGAAACGCTTAGCCAACTCGAAAATGAATTTGAAATATGTTCTAAAACAAAATGCAGTTGTATAAGAAAAGCGTTTAAGAAGGAAACCCAGGACGATCACGCTGCTATTTTTTTAGAATACATCGAGGGAAGAGATTTGAATAAAATACTTGCTTCTCAAAAATTAACGCTAAGCCAGCAATGCCTTTTGGCAATCGATATAACGTCTGCACTAACTACATTACATAAAGAAAACATTTTTCACAGTCGTGTTCATCCCGCCAACATTTTAATTGAGCAGGCTACCAACAAAGTTTTTTTTATAGATTTTGGATTAGCATCTGAAGGAAATGTTATTAATGAGGAACCGGATTCTTTTCATGAAAAAGAATCCGATATTTTAAAATATATAGCTCCGGAACAAACGGGCAGGATAAACCGCCCTATTGATGTAAGGGCTGATCTGTATTCTTTAGGAATCATTCTTTACAAGCTATTTACAGGTGAATTGCCATTCGAAAGTTCGGACGGGCTGGAATTAATTTATTCCCACATAGCAAAGACTCCGGTTGAGCCGCGGTTGATTGATAAATATTTGCCAAAGGTTCTTTCTGATATTATAATGAAACTGTTGGCAAAAAATGCTGAAGACCGCTATCAATCTGCATTTGGAGTAAAATACGACCTTGAAAAATGTTCCGAAATAATTTCAAACCGCGGGGCCGTTGAAGACCTTTCAACAATTGAGTTCCCAATTGCACAGTTTGATTTTTCGGGGAAATTATATTTCTCCGATAAATTATATGGAAGGGAAAAAGAAATAACTTTCCTAAATCAATTATTTGAAAGCTGCACTAACGGTCACAAACAAACGCTTTTAGTTTCGGGCTATTCGGGCAGTGGTAAATCTGCGCTTATTGAAACGCTTAAGAATGCGGTATCCCAAAAAAAAGGAATCTTTATAAAAGGAAAATTTGACCAGATAAGTTCTGATACTCCCTACTCCACTTTCATCCAGGCCTTTAATGAACTGGCTCACATGATTCTTGCCGGCGATGCTATTTTCCAGGCAAAATGGAAAAAAAGAATTACCGAAGCGATGGGAAACTCAGGCAAGCTATTAACCCAGTTTATGCCAGGTATTGAAATTCTTATCGGCAGGCAAACCGATGTTCCGGAATTAAAAGGAATAGAAGCGCAAAACCGCTTTAATTATGAGTTTACCAGGTTTATAAAAGCAATCGCCGACAAGGATTCTCCCTTAGTAATTTTTGTGGATGACCTTCAATGGGCGGATGCTTCTTCGCTAAACCTGTTTAAAATAATTGCAGAAAACAGGGATATCGAATACGTCTTGCTGGCAGGTGGATATCGCAAAAATGAGGTAGATGCAAACCATATGCTCACAAAAAAACTACAGGAGTTAAGAGAGGAGCACGTGGTCTTTGAAGAAATGGATTTACACGATCTTTTGTATGATGATGTTTTTAAACTTATCGCAGACGTTTTAACAACCGGCCAGGCAAATACTTCTTTTCTTGCCGACATGATTTATAATAAAACGAAAGGAAATGTTTTTTACGTAAGGCAGTTTTTAAAATCAATATATGATGAAGGACTGCTTCGTTTTGATTTCGAGCTGATGCGTTGGCAGTGGAATACCGACCTGATATTACAAATGAACGTGTCAGGAAATGTAGTAGAATTAATGACTGCATTTATCTTAAAACTTCCTGAGAGCACGCTTGATGTATTGAAGATAGCTTCCAGCATAGGAAACAGGTTCAGTAAGAGAGCCCTTTCGATTATAAAACAAATAAGTGAAAATAACGTCGAAAAATTATTAAAGTTTTCAGTTGCTGAAGGGTTGATTATTCCTTCGTCCGCTACCGGATATAAGTTTGCGCACGACAGGATACAACAGGCTATCTATTCCCTGATACCTGATGAAGAAAAAACAACCATCCATCTTTTGAACGGCCAAAGATTATCGGCTCATTTGAATGAGACAGAGTTTGAGGAAAAATTATTTGAGCTGGCCAACCAATGGAATCTTGGCGCGGATAAAATTATTGACAAGAAAGAAAGATTGTACCTAGCTAATTTAAATCTTACGGCCGGACAAAAAGCAATTTCGTCAACTGCTTACCCGCAGGCATTTCAGTATTTTGAAAAAGGCCTGTTGGTGTTGGATGAAAAAGATTGGGATGGCCAGTATAGTCTTTTGTTGCAAATAACCACCAACGCGTCCGATGCAGCTTACCTATCGGGCCAGTACGATAAAGTTGATAATCTTGTAAATACAATATTAACACATAGCAAATCTTTAATAGATTCCGCTAAAGGTTATGAGATAAATATTAAGAAACTCATCGCTCAAAATAAACCCTTGGAGGCCGTAGAACTTGGTTTGCAGATTCTTAAAAAGTTCGGAATTAATTTGCCTTTAAAACCTGGAAAACTACAGGTTGCAAAGGATCTTTTGCAAACCAAATTTTTGTTGCGAAATAAATCAACCGAATATTTCAACAGCCTGCCCGAGATGAAAGATGCAGAAAAAAACGCTGCCATGCGGATTTTGTCTGATATTTCTTCGGCTTCATTTTTCGCAGTGCCCAGCCTTGTTCCTTTATTGGTGTTTAAAATGATAAGCCTTACCATTAAATATGGTTTGTCAGGAAAATCTCCTTTCAGCTTTGCGGCGTATGGTTATATTTTAAGTGTTTATTTAAATGAAATAGAAAAGGGCATCAGCTTTGGCGAGATCGCCCTGCAACTTGCTAAAAAAATAAATGCCGAAGAATTGATTGGTTCCATTATGGTAACCAGCAATATCTTTTTGGTCCATTGGAAAAAGCCCTTCACTGACACAGTTCATGACCTCGATAAATCTTTCAAAAGTGCTCTCGAATCAGGCGACAATGAATATGCATCTTATGCTGCACACAACACAGTTTACCAGCTATTCATTATGGGTTATCCGTTGCACGAGCTTGCAAAAAAAGCAGAAATGCTCGATTTAAAAATTGAAAAATTTAAGCAGGACCTCACCTTAAAAAGATTACGCGTATTTCGCCAGTCCGTCGCCAACCTAATAAATGAAACTCAAAATCCCGATATCCTTACTGGAAATATATTTGACGAGTCGCAAATTGATATTACCGACGTAACCAAAAGCAATGAAATATATTTCCAAAATTTGTACCTGCAAAAATTGTATCTCGCTTTAATTTTTAATCTTAATAATAACGCAAAAAAATATCTTGATTTAGCAGGGCGTTTCCAGGAAAGTGTAAAGGGAACTGCATTATATCCTTTGTTTTATTATTATCGTTCCCTGCTGATTTCAGATACAACATTAAATTCTCCTGAGAAAAAAAATATCCTTATCCAGGTTGAGAAAGACATAAATTTTTTAAAGAAATATGAAAAGTATTGCCCGCAAAATTATAGTCACAAAATATTTTTGCTTGAGGCAGAATACAATTATTTAAATGGAGATAATGAAGCCGCAAAAATATTGTATGATAAAGCATTGAAGTTCGGAATAGAAAATGGAATGATTAACGACGTTGCTTATTGCTGGGAAAGAGCCGGCCGCTTTTTCCTGAACACAAAACAGGATTTGCTTGCTAATTTTTATTTGCAAAATGCCTACAGGGTTTATAAACGCTGGGGCGCAGATGCAAAATTGAAACAGATGGAAAAGCAGTACACACAGCTTAGATCTGGTAGCGGTGCAGAATGGCAAGTAGATTTATTGCAGGAACCTGCAAGAGAAAGATCGGGCAACATTGACCTTGAAACTGTATTAAAAGCTTCATCAGCTTTATCTGGTGAAATAATTTTGCCAAAGCTTTTAAAGAAAATGATGCAGATAATTTTAGAAAGTGCAGGAGCGCAAACAGGCTTTCTTATCATGGAAAAAAATGGTGAAAGATATATTGAAGCGGAAATAAAAGCCGGCAACGAAGAAATAAAAATCTTACAATCTGTTCCTGTTTCAAAAAGTGATTTACTTGCGGAATCTGTATTGAACTACGTATACATGACACAGGAGACCGTTATACTGGACGATGCATCCAAAAGCCAGCTTTTTGGTAACGATGCCTTCATAAAAAGCCATGAGTGCAAATCAGTTCTTTGTATACCATTGTTGAATATGGGCAAAGTTCAGGCTGTCATTTATCTTGCTAATGATGTAACCTCAGGCGCTTTTACAGAGCGGCGTGTAGGATTATTGAAATTACTTGCAGGGCAAATGGCTATATCTATTGAAAATGCTTTATTCTATAGTGAACTGGAACAAAAGGTGGAAGAAAGAACCAATGAATTAAGAATCGAAAAGAAAAAATCTGATGATCTCTTATTAAATATTTTACCTGAAGACATCGCTAATGAATTAAAAGAAACGGGGAATACCAAACCAAGAAGCTATGAGGTAGCCACCGTTATGTTTACTGATTTTGAAAATTTTACCAGCAAAAGCGAAAAGCTTTCACCGGAAGAACTTGTTGCCATAGTTGACACTTGTTTTAAAAAATTTGATGAAATAACCTCCAGGTATAATATTGAAAAAATAAAGACAATAGGTGATGCTTATTTATGCGTTAGTGGTTTACCTGATAAAAAAGATCATAGCGCAGTTAACGTTGTTAAAGCTGCCATTGAAATAGTTGAGTTCATTAATTCATTTCGCCAAAATGCCGGCAAGAATAGTTACTTTGATATTCGCATTGGCATTCATACAGGGCCACTCGTTGCAGGCGTAGTTGGCGACAAAAAATTTGCATTTGATATTTGGGGTGATACCGTTAATACCGCTTCCCGCATGGAACAAAATAGCGAGCCCAACAAAATAAATATTTCCCAAAGCACTTATGATCTTGTAAAGGACACATTTCCGTGTACATTCCGCGGAAAAAAAGCTGCAAAAAACAAAGGCATGATTGAAATGTATTTTGTTGAACCCGATTAAAAAGTTAATCAAAGAACAAAATATATTTCCTGTAATAAAAATCAATACAGTCTAAATTCAAAACGTCATAGCTTTACAAACTTTATTAAGAATTATTTGCTATGAACGAAAGGCTGATAGAATTATCTACACAATTAGAAGGCGAACTTTACCTGGATACTACCATGAGGATGTTATACGCAACAGACGCATCTGCCTACCAGGAAATGCCGCTGGCGGTTGCCATCCCAAAAACTAAAAATGATATTAAAAAATTAATTGCTTTTGCTAACGACAATCAAACGTCCATTATTCCAAGAACAGCCGGTACGTCGCTTGCCGGGCAGGTTGTAGGCAATGGCATCGTTGTAGATGTTTCCAGAAATTTTACGCAAATCATAGAACTAAATAAGGAAGAACATTGGGTGCGTGTACAGCCCGGCGTTATACGCGACGAACTCAATATGTATTTAAAGCCACACGGTTTGTTTTTTGGTCCTGAAACATCAACAGCCAATCGTGCAATGATGGGAGGAATGGTGGGCAATAATTCCTGCGGTTCCAATTCAATTGTATATAGAAGCACGAGAGAACATCTCTTAGAAGTTGATGTATTACTCGGCGATGGAAGTGAGACAACATTCAGATCGTTAGGTATTGATGAGTTTCATAATAAATGTGAAGGCGATAACCTTGAGGCAAATATTTATAAAACGATGAGAAGCCTGCTCAGTAATTACGATAACCAGGTTGAAATAAGAAAAGAGTTTCCAAAGAAAACGGTCGAAAGAAGAAATACCGGCTACGCCATCGATGCATTGCTGGATTCAGCTCCATTTACAGCAGGCGAGCCTGATTTTAATTTTTGTAAACTCATAGCAGGATCTGAAGGTACACTGGCTTTCATAACTGAAATAAAATTAAACGTTGTTCCATTACTGAAAAATGAAACCGGCCTGTTGTGTGTTCATTTTAATTCCATTGATGAAGCCCTGAAGGCAAACTTAATCGCTTTAAAATATAAACCACGGGCAAGTGAATTGATAGACCATTACATTTTAGAATGTACCAAAGACAATATTGAACAAAGTAAAAATCGTTTTTTTGTTAAGGGCGATCCTGCAGCCATTCTTGTTATTGAATTTACTGCGTCTACCCGTGACGGTATTACCCATATAGCCACCGAATGCGAAACTGAGATGCGTGCCTCCCGATTAGGATATCACTTCCCACTATTATTTGGTGAGGATACAAAAAAAATATGGACACTTCGCAAAGCGGGATTAGGCTTATTGGGAAATTTACCGGGCGATGAAAAAGCGGTTCCTGTTATTGAAGATACGGCTGTAGACGCGAACGATCTCCCCAACTACATCGCAGATTTCAATAAAATATTAGAAAAGTATAACCTGCATGCCGTGCATTACGCCCACGCAGGTTCAGGAGAAATACATCTTCGCCCTATCATTAATTTAAAAACGGTAGAGGGCAATCATCTCTTTAGAATTATCGCACAGGAGATTGCAACGTTAGTAAAGAAATATAAAGGTTCTTTAAGCGGAGAACACGGAGATGGGCGGTTACGCGGAGAATTTATTAAGCAAATGGTTGGCGAAAAAAATTACGAATTATTTAAAACCGTTAAATATACCTGGGACCCAAATAATATTTTTAATCCCAATAAGATTGTCGATACGCCGCCCATGAACACTATGTTGCGGTATACACCGGGACAGAAAACACCTGCTTTTAAAACGATATTCCGCTATCATAACCAGGATGTTTTGCAACATGCTGAGCAATGTAATGGCTCAGGCGATTGCCGTAAAACGCACTTATCCGGCGGTACAATGTGTCCTTCTTATATGGCCACAAAAAATGAAAAGGATACAACAAGAGCAAGGGCTAATATTCTACGTGAGTTTCTTACCAATTCTGAAAAACTAAATCGTTTCGATCATAAGGAAATTTATGAAGTAATGGATTTATGTTTGAGTTGCAAGGGTTGTAAATCAGAATGTCCCTCAAACGTAGATGTTGCTAAATTAAAAGCAGAATTTCTGCAACAATATTATGATGCCAATGGTGTTCCGTTTCGTTCAAAACTAATTGCCAACTTTAATAAGTCTGCAAAATTAGGCGCAATAGCTCCCGGGCTATATAATTTTATGGTAAGCAATGCGGCCACCGGTAAATTAATAAAAAGAATATCTGGCTTTGCTGAAAAGCGTTCCATGCCAACACTTCATACAACTACTTTAGAAAAATGGTTTAGGAAAAGAAAGAGCGCTACCGAGGGTAGTAATCTAACGGCTACGCGTAAGGTATATTTATTTTGTGATGAATTTACCAATTATAATGACACTGAAATTGGAATGACAGCAATATTGCTTTTGGAAAAACTCGGGTATGAGGTAGTTATTCCACAACATGAAGAAAGTGGAAGAGCGTGGCTCTCGAAAGGATTGATAAGACACGCAAAGACTATTGCCAATAAGAATATATCGCTATTAAGCAAAATCGTAAACGAAAAGGCACCGTTGATAGGAATAGAACCCAGTGCTATACTTACTTTCAGAGACGAATACCTGGATCTTGCCGATGATGAAAATTACAATGCAGCGAAAGAACTGGCTAAAAATGTTTTTTTTATTGATGAATTTATTGCCAAAGAAATTGATAATGGAAACATTAAAGCCGATATATTTACGAAAGAAAAACGCCTCATAAAATTACACGGACATTGCCAGCAAAAGGCATTATCATCTGTTGCTCCATCAGCGAAGCTGCTATCATTACCTGAAAATTATTCCGTTGAAGTAATTCCTTCAGGATGTTGTGGAATGGCTGGTTCATTTGGTTACGAAAAAGAGCACTACGATCTTTCAATGAAAATTGGCGAACTGGTTTTATTACCTGCAGTTCGCAATCAAGCGGAAGAAACCATTATTGCGGCGCCTGGAACCAGTTGCCGCCACCAGATAAAAGATGGAACCGGACGAAAAGCATTACACCCTGTAGAAGTTTTATTCAATGCTTTAATAAAATAACAGTCGATCAATTTATTTGCAGATCATAAATTGGTAGAATGAAAACAAAATCCCGGCCTTTAACCAGGCCGGGATTTTTGCCTCTAATCTTTAATCTATGCGCTAACTGCTTTCTGCACGTCTCTGTATTTCTTAACAAGATCATGTGATGTTTTTAAAGATGCCTGCTGATCAGTTATTAGCTTCCTTGTATCTGCGTCAATTTCTGCGTCAGATGCAAGCGCAGCCTTATATGCTTTTTGCGTTGCGTCTTCACCAGACTCGCATGATGAAAGAATCGTATGCCTGTCATTTCCGGAGAATGTGGCCTTTACATCCATCCACGCCCTGTGAATTTTGCCACTAGCTGTTGTGCCAGTTGACGGCTCACCTCCCAGTTTAACTACTTCTGTTGTAAGTTCTGTAGCAAACTTGCGGCTTTGATCAGCCAGTTTATTAAAAGTTGCACGGAGATCAACATCAGTTGATTTTACTTCTTCAGATGCATTTACATATCCCTCTGCCCTGTCGTTGTTAACACGAATGAGATCATTTAATACTTCGGTTAATTTTTCATTGATGTTCATAGTTATAATTTTTTGTTTGCTTATAATAATACTAAAATTGTGCCATCCCGTGTGCCAACTTGATAAGAGTTAACTATAAAAAACTGTAGTGTTAATAAAGGGGAAAATTTTCTACTTATCAGTTAGCACATCTTCATTTTCTTATGTATAACTTTGTTAAAGGCTGATTGAAAAAACTTTAAAATAATTTTATGATTGAAGTCATACAGGGATTTCCGGGACATGTTACAGCGTTTCGTGCCACTGGGAAAGTTACCAAAGATGATTACTATAATATCATAAATCCTTACGTAAAAAATGTGGTAACGTCTTTTGGGAAGATCAATTACTTCCTCGTATTAAATACTGAATTAAAAAATTATAGTATCGGTGCATGGATAGAAGATGCGCTGCTGGGCTTCAGATATTTTTCAAAGTGGAAGAAGTTTGCCGTCGTTACTGAAAAAGATAGCATAAAAAAATTTACCAACACATTTGGAATTTTTCTTCCCTGCCCGACCAAAGGTTTTAAAATGGAAGAATATTCTATGGCCAAAGAATGGATCTCCGATTTATAGATAGTTCAATAAGAATGCAAAGATGCCTTTATCACAGAATCTCTCTGCGCATCGGTAAGTGAGTAATTATAATTATACAGCGAGTTTTCCCAATCGCCGTATACAGGGTTAGGCAGGATAATAAAGCGGCTGCCAAACTCTGCTGCCAAAGCATTTACATTTTGATTGCGTTCATCAGAATTTTTTTTATCAAACAAGGAACTGAAATCTCCCAGGTTATCTCCCATCAACATTATAATGCTATGATTTGCTGCAATGTTTTGCCTGCGTTGTTCCTTTGATGAAGTATTCTGTAACGGAAATAAATGGGCACTATCAGCATTAGGAAAATTAAATTTTTGAAGATTCTTTAAAGTAAAATCTCTTTCTCTTTCACCGCGGTTAGTAACATAAAAAATTTCAATTCCTTTTGACGATGCATATTTTAAAAAACTGAGGCTACCGGGAACAGTATCTGCCTTTATCATACCCGACCATTCGTACCACGTATCTGGCTCATAGCCCTTTCCCCGCAAAGTCTGATGAGCTTCGTAAGCACTGTTATCTAAAATAGTTTCGTCAATATCAGTAATAATTACTTTTGGTTTTTCTGTTTTAGTAAGTATTATTTCATCTACCCGTTGATGCGCAATGTTGAAAGCCTGGTAACATAAAGCCCGGTATTCAGCGGCCCTTTGCTGGTAGGCAGTGGTGTAAATTTTTCCATCGGTAACAAGGTTGCCGCCGCTGGCATTTGTAGTTGATACATTTATTCTTGGAGCAACTGTGCAGGATGCTGCAAACAACAGCAGTATAAAAAATATTCTTTTCATTACCAGGTATTTAAAAGCAAAAGTAATAATCAAAAATATTCGCAATACTTTTTTTTAAATTTGCATTCGTTCAATTGCTACGTTAATAGCACTTACTTTTATGCAGGATTAAATTAAAAGTCAAATTAATACAATGGATTTTGTTGATTATTATAAAACACTGGGAGTTGCAAAAGATGCCTCGGCAGATGATATAAAGAAAGCCTATCGTAAACTGGCAAGGAAACTTCACCCTGATTTGAACCCGAATGATAAAGATGCTCATAAAAAATTTCAACAGATTAATGAAGCTAACGAAGTGCTGAGCGATCCAGAAAAAAGAAAGAAATATGATCAGTATGGCGAGAATTGGAAGCATGCCGATCAATATGAAAAGGCCAAACAGCAACAGGGCGCACAAGGATTTGGTGGCGCCGGATTCGGAGACAATTTCGGTGGAGGCTATACCTATTCTTCAGATGACGACTCAGCTTTTTCGGATTTTTTTGAATCATTATTCGGTGGCTCAGGAAGAACCGGGCGAAGAAGCAATACAAAATTTCGGGGCCAGGATTATAGCGCTGAACTTCACTTGTCACTAACCGATGCTTTTAAAACACATAAGCAAACACTCACCATCAATGGCAAAAATGTAAGGATAACAATACCCGCCGGAGTTGAGAATGGACAGGTAATACGGCTGAAAGGTTACGGAAGCCCTGGTGCGAATGGTGGGCCTAACGGTGACCTTCTTATAACATTTGTAATAAATAACAATACTTCGTTTAGGCGTGATGGTAATGATTTACATAAAACAGAAGATATTGATTTATACACGGCCGTTCTTGGCGGTGAAAAAACCATCGATACCATGGATGGAAAAATAAAGCTTAAAGTAAATGCAGGCACCCAGAATGGAACCAAAGTACGATTGAAGGGCAAAGGATTTCCCGTTTATAAAAAAGAAGGTGAGCATGGCGACTTATATGTAACATGGAATATAAAAGTTCCTACTCATTTAACTGAAAAGCAAAAAGAATTGTTCACGGAATTATCGAAATTATCAACTTAAAAATTTTGCAATGGAACAGGAAGAATTAATACCCGCAGAAGATTTTTGCATTCATCATAATATCGAATATTCGTTTATCAGCTCACTAGAGAATTCAGGATTGATAAGCGTTACATCCGTTCAAAGTTCAACTTACATACCTGCTGACGAAGTGCATAAGCTGGAAAAATTCGTGCGGCTTCATTATGATCTTGATATAAATATTGAAGGCATTGAAACGATAAATTATTTGCTGGAAAGAATTGAAGAGATGCAAAGAGAGATCGTGAGTTTGCGGAATAAAATATAGTCAAATCACTTTTTTATAAAGGGCCATTCCGTTTTTACCTTCGCTTTAATAAAATAAACAATTGTTCCTACCCCAATTATCAACAACCCCCACTCCATTAATGTACTTCCGGTAGAAATTAAAATAAATATCCATATGGCAATCGCAAGAATTACCGGAACAGGAAACAAAGGCATTTTGTAAGGAAATTGAACATCACTTTTTTTGCTGCGCAATAATAACAAACCAATCGCCTGCCCAATAAACTGAACAATAATGCGCATCGCCAATATTGCGCTGATAACTTTACCCAAATCTGCGATAAAAAGAAGGCTGAAAATAAATGCAACGCCCCCCATGAACAATAGTGAAACGTACGGAAAATTTTTTGTTGGATGAATCTTTGCAAAAACCGGAAAGAATTCTCCGTCGGCTGCAGCAGCATACGGAATACGGCTGTAGCCCAGTGTTGCAGAAAAAACCGATGCGAATGCTACCCACAAAATTAAACAGGTAGCAACTTTGGCAGCGCCGTGACCGGCGAGTATTTGTATAAATTCACTCACTACAAATTTGCTATCCTTTGCGTGTTGCCATGGTATAACGCTCACCACACTTACATTCATCATCAAATACAAAATCGCAATACCACCAATAGAAATAAACATACTGCGTGGAATATTTTTAGAAGGATTTTTTATTTCGCTACCTAAATGACAAACATTGTAGTAACCCAAATAACTATATACAGATTTCACACTGGCAAATCCTATAGCGGTTACAAAAGCATAATCTAAATGTATACCCGTATTAATATTTGTTATTGGCGATAAAAAACTTCCGTGAGCAATTCCACCGCCTATGATCCAGAACATAGTGATAATAACACCACTCCATAGAAACACACTGATTTTACCAATGGTATCAATCTTCCTATACAATAAAAATATTATTAAAATCACTACACTTCCGCTTACTATTTTTTCGGTAGTGGCAGTAAGAGGAACCAGGTAAGAAAAATATTTAGAAAAACCTATGGCAGCAGAAGCAATTACCAATGGCGCTTGTATCATGGTTTGCCACACGAATAAGAAACTCATCATTTTGCCTGCGCCATTTTTTCCATAAGCTTCTTTTAAAAAATTATACGAACCGCCTGCCTTTGGAAATGCGGCGCCCAGTTCACTCCAAATCATTGCATCAACCATTGAAAGAAATGCACCTGCCAGCCATGCGTATAAAAACCAGGGGCCATTCATCATGCCAATAACCATAGGCATTGTAATGAACGGGCCTATGCCAACCATATCAGTCATATTTATGGCAGCAGCCTGGCCCAGGTTGAGCCTTCTTTCTAACACATGCGGCGTCATTTAAAAATAATGTTGAATTAAAAACAAGTAAAGATGCTTGTGAATTAATGTATAAAAATACAAAAGCATAATAAATGAATCATTATCATTTATTATGCTTTAAATGGAATAGCAATGAATCTACTCCTTGTAATAGGTGATGGTTCTCTTTACAATTTTAACTGGCTTACCATCCTTGTCCATTTCGGTTCGTTGGGTCCAGTTTCCTTTATCGTCAAAAGTATCGTAGCGATATTTTGTAATAGTTGTTATTGTCGTGTCTTTTTTAGTTGAATCTGTTTTAACTTCTTTGTAAGTTGATTCAATTACGTTGTTTTTATCATCATAGGTTTGCGCATAAGTTGACGTTTCCTTTCCGGCACTGTCTTTTGCAGATTGATCTTTCAGGAACTGATTGTTATAGCTGAATGTCATACTTGACTTTAATGAGCTGTCTGCTTTATACTGTTTATAGCCAGTTAGTCTGCCATAATCATTGACCGTAATATCTGTATAATAAAAGTCCATTTTACCTGCCGAATCAAAACTTTTTGCAATAAAGGGCTTACCATCTTTATTTTCTACTGTGAGAGATGATGTAGCTTTACCATTCTTTGTAAATTTCTGCCCTGTAAATAATCCCGTTTCATCATGGGTAAAGTCGCCTTCATATTGATTCGTTCCTGCCTTGTCAGCTGAAGTATAGCCCGAAGAATAACCCTTCTCATCATATTTTGTTGATGACACACAGCAGGAATCAAGTTCACCCATTTTACCGGTGCTGTCTGCTTTAAAAGTGGAGTCAGTTGTTTGTTCTACTTTGCCGGATAAATTATCGGCGATCCAGTCAGTGTTTTTAGCTGCCTCCTTTTTTGATTCGTTACAAGATATTGCAAATACCGCAGCCATCAGAAGGAATGAAAATTTTTTCATGTTACATTTTGTTTTAGATTAATAAGAGGTGGGGACGAAGCGGAGGCGAAAGAAATAGTAATAGCGGCAACAAAATAGGTTTTATTATTTAAAAAGAAGAATGACGGAAGAAATATTTTGTTTACAGGAGCTTTTCTTCTTTTGCCATTCGCATCATTTCGCCGTAACCCAGTTTACGTGATAGCGTTGTAACGGCCCTGGCTATTCGATTTGCCCTGGTTTCTTCCGTTTTGGCACTTTCAATCCATTTGCTAAAATAATTCCGGTGGCTTCCCGGTAACGAATTAAAAAATTCCAACGCCCTGGGTTCGTCAGCAAGGCAAATTAAAAATGTTTCATTTATCTGTACCGCACGGGAATCTTCGGTAAGGGTTACTTTTATTGTTGCTCCTTGTCGTTTACCTAATGCCTTTCGAATAGTGGCATTTATTGGAATAATAAAACTTCCGCCGCCCATGGGAATAAGACTTGTGCGTTCAATCTTATAATTATCCAATGAACCTTTTACTCTATAAGATTTTTTATAATTGGGTTTGATTTGTGTGGCTATTTCTTCGGGTATATCAATATAAGACCAGCCAGTCTTTTCGCCTTGTTTAGCAAATTTTTTTATAACAGCATTAAACTGAATCATCTTTCAATTTATAAAATCAAAACATCACTTCAAAATTCATACATAACTTTGTTATCCAATTTGAATAAAATTTATCCAAAGAAGAAAAAGACTATGACTAAACTTTCCGTTAACATCAACAAAATCGCTACACTCCGCAATTCCCGCGGCGGTAACAATCCCGATGTAATTAAAGCTGCTATTGATATTCAGAATTTTGGCGCCGATGGAATAACAGTTCATCCACGTCCCGATGAAAGGCACATCCGCTATGCTGATGTATTTGAAATAAAAAAAATTATCACAACAGAATTTAATATTGAGGGTAATCCCAAAGACCAAAAATTTGTTGATTTGGTTCTTGCCAATAAACCCGACCAGGTAACCCTTGTTCCCGATGCAGAAGGGCAATTAACTTCCGATCATGGATGGGATACAATAAAGAATAAAGAGTATTTGATTGAAATAATTTCCGTGTTTCAAAAGGCTGGTATTCGCGTTTCAATTTTTGTTGACCCCGACGTTGATATGGTAGCAGGGGCGAAGGAAACAGGTACCGACAGAATCGAATTATACACGGAGGGATATGCAAAACATTTTGCAACAGGCAATCAGCAACAGGCAATCAATCCATATGTAATTGCCGCTACGAAAGCAAATGAACTTGGCTTAGGAATTAATGCAGGCCATGATTTGGATTTACACAATCTCAAATACTTTGCTCAAAATATTCCTGGTTTACAAGAAGTTTCTATTGGACATGCGTTAATTACAGATGCGCTGTATTTTGGTCTAGAGAATGCAGTACAGTTGTATAAAAGGCAGTTAATGTAAAGGAGGATGTTTGATGTACGATGTGGGATGTACGATGGAACAAATTAAATGGAACAAAATAGTTTTTATTCTTTATTACAGACAACTAATACCGTATTTCTCCGCTAAAATCATTTCAAAATCTGGCTTAATTTATTCTCAAGAACTGGCCCCCTTAAATTTTTCGCAATAATTTTTCCGTTGGGATCAATCAAAAGGTTTTGCGGTATGCTGCGAATTTGAAACATTCCGGCAACTTCATTGTTCCAGCCTTTTAAATCACTTACATGGTTCCAGTTAAGTCCATCCATTTGAATTGCGTTTAACCATGCGGGTTTGGCCTGATCGAGCGATACACTTAGAATCGTAAAGTTTTTATCATGGAATTTATTGTACGCTGCAACCACATTTGGATTTTCCATACGGCAAGGCCTGCACCAACTTGCCCAAAAATCTAACAAAACATATTTACCCCTGTATGAAGAAAAATTTACCGGGTGGCCGGAAGTATCGTTCTGTGAGAAATCTTTCACAACAGACCCGATTGCATTAATTTTTGACTCCTGTATTTGCTGATTAACATATTGGCCCAAGCCGCTTGCCTGTACGGGTGAAGACATTAACTTATAGAGTTCCTCGGCCTTGTTACCGTCTTGGGTGGCCTGGTATAAACGAATGATCGCAAGTGGTGATACAAAAGATCCAGGATGTTTTTTTACAAAATCAATGCTTATTTTTTCGACTGCATTGGCTGCGTCTGGATCATCAACTGCGCCTTCTGCAAATATTTGCTGGTAGGGCTGAATGGCATTGGCATATTCCATATATTGATTATGAGAAGGAGAGCCGGTAATCGAAAGCTTATCAAGTGCACTTTTATCACCTGAAATTTTTATATTGCTGTTATCTAAAAATAAAGGTATTGCCGGTGGCTGATCGCCAAAAATCAACACTTTGAAAGAAGGTTGGGGCATTTCCCCTTTAACAACAAATTTATTATTCTCAATTGTTGTTTGTTTTTCCGGCTGCCCGGTTTGATCATTTAAAAAAGACACAGAAGTACCGTTTGGATAACCGGTAACATTACCCGTAATTATAAAACCGCTCTCCGCTGGAGTTTGTGTTTTAGCCTTTGTTTGGGAAAAACTAAAAAATGGAAGAATTAGCAGAAGTACAAATATTTTTTTCATGGTTATTTTTTGGATAACAAATTTAATTTTTTTAAAATAAATACCATTTTATAACGAAATAGTTGGGTCTAAAATTGAGTTAAGAAATTTTTGGGTGCTGATTTCAATATTATCTGAATTTTCAATTGCCTTAATATACGCCGTTCCAATTATGGCTCCTGCTGCATGTTTGCAGGCGTGCGCAAATGTTTCATTATCTTTTATTCCGAACCCGATCATAATTGGATTTTTTAGTTTCATACCCTGGAGCCTTTGAAAATATTTTTGCTGTTCGGCCATATCTTTATTAGCACCCGTAGTTGAAGATGATGAAACGGCATAGATAAATCCTTTACTTAAAGCATCAATTTTTCTTATTCTTTTATCACTTGTTTCAGGTGTAATCAGGAAAATAAAATCCAGTTTATATTTTTCAAAAAGATTTTTATACTCCGTTCGGTATTCATGCAGTGGAAGGTCGGGTAAAATGATTCCGTCGATTCCAACATCGTGAGCATCACTGCAAAATTTTTCTATACTGTACTGCAAAACCGGGTTGAGATATCCCATCAGGATTAAAGGGCCCCTAACCCCTGAAGGGGGATTATCACTTAACTTGTTTAATTGTTCGAACAATAGCTTGATGGACATTCCATTTTGCAAAGCCTTCATGCTGCTATGTTGAATTACGGGTCCATCGGCCAATGGGTCACTGTAAGGCATTCCAATTTCAATAAGATCGGCGCCATGTTTTTGCAAGGCATCCAGAATGGTATTCGTATCATTTAATTGCGGAAAACCTGCGGTAAAATAAATACTTACAATATTTTTTTTCTTTTCAAAAAATAATTTTTTTATCCTGTTCATGAGATGAGTTAAAATTTATCCAAACCTGGAAGGCTTTTTTTAAGTTCATTTTTTATCGAAGAGTTCAAAAAACCTTCCTGGTATTTGTCAACTTTGAAAACTTTTGGAAAGTTTAAAACTTTCCAAAAGTTATTACGATCGTAATATGTTTCATATAAGTGTCCATATCCTTATCTCCTCTTCCACTCAGGTTAACCACCACTACATCATCTTTTTTAAATTGCATTTTATTTAAAACATACAATGCATGAGCAGATTCAAGGGCAGGAATAATACCTTCCAGCCTGGCTAGTTCAAATGCAGATTCCAGTGCTTCTTCATCTGTCGCACTCATAAATGTTGCCCGTTTGCTCGTGAATAAATGGGCATGCATCGGGCCAATACCCGGATAATCAAGTCCTGCTGAAATGCTGTGTGGTTCTATAACCTGGCCATCCTGCGTTTGCATTACGAGGCTTTTGCTTCCATGTAAAATGCCATGGGTGCCTAATTGAGTTGTTGCGGCGCTCATACCACTGTTGATGCCTTCGCCTGCAGCTTCTACGGCAATAAGGTGTACAGAGTGATGATTTAAAAATTGGTAAAAGGCGCCTGCTGCATTACTACCGCCACCCACACACGCAATTACATAACCAGGTAATTCATTACCGGTTTGTTCTTTTAACTGTTTCTTAATTTCTTTACTGATGACACTTTGAAAACGGGCCACCATATCGGGGTAAGGATGTGGACCCACGACACTTCCAATTATATAATGTGTATCATCAGGATTATTGATCCAATCGCGTATGGCTTCATTGGTAGCATCTTTCAGCGTTTTACTTCCACTTATGGCCGGGATAACGGTAGCGCCAAGCATCTTCATCCTGGCAACATTCGGCGCCTGTCGGGCAATATCTTTTTCGCCCATATAAACAATACATTCCAATCCTTTTAAAGCGCAAACTGTGGCTGTTGCAACACCATGTTGGCCTGCGCCGGTTTCCGCAATAATTCTTTTTTTACCTAATTTTTCCGCCAATAAAATTTGACCGATTGTATTATTGATTTTATGCGCACCTGTATGGCAAAGATCTTCCCGCTTTAAATAAATATGTGTATTATATTTTCCACTTAATCTTTCTGCTAAATACAAAGGTGTTGGTCTGCCTACATAGTCTTTCAACAAGGCATTAAATTCCTTTTTGAATTTCTTTTCGCCAATAATTTTCAAATAATTTTTCCTGAGGTGTTCCACATTATTATGCAGCATTTCAGGAATGTATGCTCCTCCAAACTCCCCGTAGTAGCCATTTCTATTAACTTTAAAAATTTCTTTTGTCTTCATTCTTATATTATTCAACTATATTTTTATCAAGTAATTCATCTGCCATTGTTTTAACAGCCGCCATATCTTTTATTCCATCTGCAATTTCAACGCGGCTGTTTACATCCACGCAGTAGAAAAAAGGATGTTGAAAAGATTTTAATCTTCCAATATCATTTAATCCAATTCCACCACTTAAAAAAAACGGTTTATTTATTTTATTATCTTTTAAAAGATTCCAGTCAAATTTTTCGCCGGTTCCGCCGTAAGCATTTTTTCTATTGGTATCAAAGAGATAATAATCGCAATATTCCTCATAAGGTCTTACCATCCAATCGATATTTTGCTCGTTAGTTTGTGTTATTCTGAAAGCTTTTGTAACCGGTACATGTTCGCTGATTATCTTACAAAAAGCGGGTGTTTCATCTCCGTGCAGTTGGACAAGGTCAAGTCCATAAGCTTCCACCTGGCTCATAATATATTCCTCATCTGTATTAACAAACACGCCGACTTTTTTTAGAGATAAAGACAATGGCTTAACATCCCATGCAAATAATTTATTATAAACATTCCTGGAAGAATGGGTATAAAATATCATTCCCGCATAATCTACTCCAATTGTATCCAGTTGTTTTAATTGTTCCAATTGGTTAATCCCACATACTTTTAATTTCATTTTTGCATTTTTAATTCATGTGTAAAATTTTGAAATGCGAGTCCCGGATTTTCTTCCTTCATAAATTTTTCTCCAATTAAAAAACCTCTAAAACCATGTTCTTTTAAAATCTTTACTGATGCAACATTATCAATACCACTTTCTGAAATCTTTATTTTATCTGCAGGAATTTGCTTACTCAATTCTATGGAACGACTGATGTCAACTTTAAAAGTTTTAAGATCGCGGTTGTTGACGCCTACAACATCCACGTCATCGCAAATATGCTCCAGTTCCTGTTCATTATGGATTTCAAGTAAAACATTTAAACCAATATTTTTTGCTGAACCGGCTAATATTTTTACCTGATCTTTCGTAAGACACGCCGCTATCAATAGTATTACTTCTGCTCCATACGCTTTCGATTCAACCAGCTGGTATTCGTCAATAATAAAATCTTTTCTCAATAATGGAACTTCATTTACAGTTGCTGCTAATAAATCATTCAGGGAGCCGCCAAAAAAATCTTCGTCCGTCAGCACGGAAATCCCGCTTGCTCCAAATTTAGCATAAGCAGTCGTTACGTCAGTAACTGTCGACTTATCATTGATAATTCCTTTCGATGGTGATTTTCTTTTGTACTCTGCAATGATCCCCGTTTTGTCATCTCTTAATAAAAATTCTCTAAAAGATAAAGTTTCATTTTTGAAAAAAGGGCCATTTTCAATTTCAGAAATACTTCTATTTTTCTTCTTTTCTGCAACTTCGATTTTCTTGCTTGCAATTATGGTATCTAAAATATTCATCTACTGAAGGCTTATTAATTTTTCAAAAGACTGGTATGCTTTTCCACTTTCAAGGCTTTCAACAGCCAGTTCATAACAATGTTCATAGTCCGGGTATTTCCCGGTTGAAGATAAGGCTATTGCTGCATTTGCAATTACAACGGCATTCTGCGCCCAGCTTCCCTCTCCTTTCAATATTTTCAAAAATATCTTGGCAGCCTCACCGGTTGTATTACCTCCATAAATATCTTCCGGGCTCACCATTCTTTTTCCTAAAGATTCTGCAGAACAAATTTTTTCGCCATCATTGGTAATAATTTTCGTTTCCCCGGTCAGGGAAATTTCATCATATCCATCAAGGCTGTGAACGATAGTAAATTTAGCATTTGATTGCTGAAGCAAATACGAATAGATACGTGCCATTTCCAAATTATAAACTCCTACAACCTGCACATCTGGCAATGCCGGATTTACCATGGGGCCCAGCATATTAAAAAATGTACGAACGCCTAAGTTTTTTCTAATAGGTCCAACCACTTTTAACGCAGGATGAAATAATGGTGCATGCATAAAACAAATATTGGCCTTATCTACTTCGTTCAATAATTTTTTATTGTCTGATGAAAACTTATAACCATGTGCTTCCATCACGTTACTTGCACCACTTATTGATGAAGCGCCATAATTGCCATGTTTAGCAACCTTTTGGCCGGTGCCGGCCACGATGAAACAGCTAAGGGTAGAAATATTAAACGTATTTTTTCCGTCGCCGCCGGTACCTACAATATCTATTACACTAAACGGCTTTAAGTTAATGGGAACGCACAACTCAATTAATGCATCGCGAAAACCAAGCAACTCAGGTATCGTAATACTGCGCATAAGGTACACCGTTACGAAGGATGCAATTTCTGCATCAGAATATATTCCCTTTGAAATATTCACCAATATTTCCTTCGCTTTATCTCTCGATAAAGTTTTATGTTCAAATAAATATTTAAGGATTTCTTTCATAATCTAATTTTCAATAATCATGCTTTAGACTTCACCGCAAATCTGCCTTCAACATTCAGGATAATGCAAGAAAAGGACTTTAAGTCCATAACCTAAACCAGCCAATTCCTCATCATCATTTCTCCCATAGGCGTTAGTACGCTTTCAGGGTGAAACTGAACGCCCTGCACATCAAAAGTCTTATGCCTCAGCGCCATTATGTAACCGTTTTCATCCTCGGCAGTAATCTCCAGTTCTTTGGGAAACCCTTCTTTACTTACAATCCATGAATGATAGCGACCAACTTCCAGTTCGCTATCCAATGAATTAAAAACATCATTTTGTGATTCAGTCCTGCCAGCGTTAACCTTTATTTTTGTAGCCACTCCATGATATACGGTGCTTAAATTTATTAAACTTCCCCCAAAAGATTCACCAATTGCCTGCAGTCCAAGACATACGCCCAGTATCGATTTGGAAGGGGAATATTCTTTAATCAGCGGAAGTAACAAGCCTGACTCAACGGGTATACCGGGACCCGGCGATAAAATAATTTTGTCGTACTCTTTTACTTTTTCCAATGGTATCTTATCATTGCGATAAACATCTACCTTGTCATTAATTATTTTTTCAACTACATGAACAAGGTTGTAAGTAAATGAATCGTAATTATCAAAAATTAAAATTTTCATTCTTTATATTTTTTCAGCAGATTTAATAGCTGATGTAAGTGCATTTAATTTATTGGTTACTTCCTGTAGCTCACTCTCAGGGTTAGACGCAGCAACAATTCCTGCGCCTGCCTGGTAAATGAGACTGTTCTCTTTACTTAAAAAAGTCCGTATCATAATAGCGTGATTAATACTTCCGTTAAACCCAAGGAATCCGATACATCCACCATAATAACTTCTCGACTCTTTTTCAAATTCATCGATAAGCTGCATAGCCTTGTACTTGGGCGCACCGCTTAAGGTTCCGGCCGGGAAAGTAACTCCCAATAAATCGAAAGGATTGCTATTTTCAGGAACCTTCCCTTTTACTTCACTAACCAGGTGAATCACATGCGAGAAATACTGCACTTCGCAAAAGCGGGTAACCTTCACTTCATGACATAATCGACTCAAATCGTTGCGGGCAAGATCAACCAGCATTACATGTTCGGCATTTTCTTTTTTATCTTTCGATAGTTTCTCGGCAAGGTCTTCATCCACGGCATCGTTGCCCGTTCGTTTAAAAGTTCCTGCTATAGGATGGACAACTGCGGTATTATTCTGAACAATTAACTGGCTTTCGGGGCTGCTTCCAAACAGCCGGTAGTCACCATAATCAAAATAAAAAAGATACGGACTGGGATTAATATTTCTGAGCGCCCTGTAAACGTTAAATTCATCTCCCGAAAACTTTTGTTGGAATTTACGGCTAAGCACTACCTGGAACACATCACCCCTTGCGCAACTGGCAATTCCCTTTTTTACCATGTCAATATATTCTTCATCAACCAGCGGAGATGTTTCTGTTTGTACAACAGCAAAAGGATAGGTAGGAACGTCTTTACTTTTAATGATGCTCTCGACAACATCTATATCACTTTCAATTCCTTTAATATGATTTTCACAAATGAATAATTCGTCTTTGAAGTGATTGATAACAATAACGTACTGGTATAAACGATAACGAACAAGTGGTATTTGAGGTTTTTCATTCCCCCTTAAAGACTTAAATTGTATATCTTCAAAAAATTGTATCGCGTCAAAAGTTGTATAGCCAAACAGACCCTGGGCTTTACTTACAGGAAGCGCTACCTGTTCTGTAAAATCAAAATATTGCATAAACTTCCAGAGCTCATCAGCAACTTTCGTGGCCTTTGTAATTTTTATTTTTTGAATGTTTTGCGATGGCAATTTGAATTCAATTTCCTGGTAATTACTTATTTCAATCCCTGCAATTGCATTAATCCCAATGATGGAAAAACTGTTTTCACCTACATGAAAATCGGTGCTTTCCAACAAAACCGTATCGCGAAAACGGTCACGGAGCCGCAGGTATATTCCAACAGGGGTATATACATCTGCCAATAATTTTTTGAATGTTGTTGTTAATTCTATTTTTTTCATAACATAAAAAAACCCCGGCTTTGTGCCGGGGTGTACTATTTATTTTTTGAGATACAAATATAGCTATGCGGCACAATCAACAGATTGTTTGCCACCAGCTATTATATGTATTTTTAATTTTCATTTGCAGAACAAAGATGTAATGAAAAATTTTAAATAACAAATTTTATTTTGTTACCGACAACATAAACCAGGCAGCTCTTCTCTATTTCAGCTTTACGCAAACTTTTTAGCGTCGGCTACAAATTTTGCAAGCCCGATATCCGTCAAAGGATGTTTCGTTAAACCAATAATAGATTCTAACGGGCAAGTACAAACGTCGGCACCAGCCTCCGCACATTTGATGATGTGAAGCGAACTGCGAATAGATGCCGCAAGGATTTCTGATTCAAAACCCTGAACCTGGAAGATGTGAGCAATCTGCTGAATGAGTTCGATACCATCCCAACCACTGTCATCAATACGGCCGATAAACGGTGAAACATAGGCTGCACCGGCTTTTGCCGCCAGCATTGCCTGGCCTGCGCTAAAGATCAGGGTGCAATTGGTACGTATCCCGTTATCGGTGAACCATTTTATCGCTTTAACTCCATCGGGGATCATCGGCACTTTTACAACTATATTCTTGTGAATAGCCGCAAGCTTTTTTCCTTCCTCAATTATGGTTTTGAATTCTGTCGTAACAACTTCGGCGCTTATATCTCCGTCAACCATTTCACAAATGGTTTTATAATGATTCATAACTGCGTCACTTCCCTTAATTCCTACTTTCGCCATTAATGAAGGATTGGTTGTAACACCATCTAATATACCAAGGTCATTAGCCTCTTTAATTTCGTCAAGATTTGCTGTATCAATAAAAAATTTCATAAAAATTATCAGTTTAAAAATTTACGTTATGGTGCAAAGATATTTTATTATTCAGGAAATTGAGGAACCCAGGAAATTGCCCCGGGTTTGGCAGATATTATTCATGGAAGTGAGAAGCACTATCGCCAAAAAATAAAAATCGGCAAGTTACTTACATCGCACCGCTCAACCACATACCCTTGCTATCTTCCGATCCTGGGGGAGTTCTGCAGGAGCTGGCCGTATAAGACTTGCCGGCTGCAAATATATATAAATTGTTGTATTGAAAAATTGTAAACACATTATTGCTAAAAAGAGAATTCAATCAAACCAGCCTAAAATAAATCTCAGGAAATGAAAAGATCAGAGTTCGGGCCCCTACTTAGAAACTCAATCCAGGCTGGGCAGTTCTTGAATCAAAAGTAGCCACCCCTATTAATTGATCTGAACGATCAGTGAATGATTTAAAGTACACTAAAATGGTATAAAGGTTTTCTGTTTCAAAATAATTTCCATCCAATTCATTTCGTATCACCGGATTATTTTTGTCTACACCCACATAGGTATAATCATAATAGCCTTGTTTTAACAATAAATGAGTTTCATAAATATTCTTTTGCGGATTAAACACCATCCTGAGACTATCAGCATAATTGTAGTTAGTTAACTGCCCAAACAGGTAGACATCCTTATCCGCGTATTCGACTCCGTTAGGAGGTACAAATGAAAAATGTACCGTAGCATAATCGGTTTCCCATAAAGGATTATACCCACGTATGGCCGACGAAATAAACATGCCATTGTAGTCACGGTAATAAACATATCGTTGTGCATTTCTGGGGCCATCAGGATTTAGATAAATTTCAGTGGAGGCCTTATTGTAATCCGCCGTGCGCACTCTATCACTTTGCAAATGAAAGTCAGTAATATCGAGCCACCGCCATTCTTTCCCACCGGGGAAAATACCAATGTTTTCGGAATTATATTCCAGCGTAGTACCGCGGATGAACGTTGGCGGAAAATTTTTCAGAGCGTTGTCCCACCGGTAATTTTGAAGTATTACAACTTTAACCTGCTGCCCTGCATTAAATGCATCCAATCCTTTTATGCCAACGGTAAACTGTATGCGTTGATGAGTCCGGGAAATATCAGGCGCATAAGGTTGAATGACTCTTGCTAAAATGGTGGCTTTATTATCAACCACCATCAATCTTTTGGTAAAGGCAATTTGAGAGGTATCACCGTTCAAATATACTTTTAGTATATAATTTCCTGAACGTGTTGGATAGCCGCTTTTATCAGGAATTACCGCCTGGTAGTGCGTATAACGGGTAAGCGCAAGCGATGAAAGACGATAAGAAGAAATTCTTAGCTGGGTAAAACCCTTTATATAATCAAACTGGTTTATATCAACGGGCGTCCAGTCATTATTGCAAAGTTGATACGTGTAGTAATAGTATTTTACATCACCATCTAAATCGTCAAAATGAAGTTCAACCTGGTCGCCGCTATTTACCTTTATCACGGGCAGGCTTAGTTGATCACCATAATTGTAAAGCCTTACGGTTTTTATATTATCGAGATAAATGCTATCGGGAGCCTGGGCTATTGTAACATTCGAAGAGAATAAAATAATTATATTGGCGAAAATAAAGGCAGCAATCCCGATTGATTTCATTGAAATGTTTTAAAAAAAATTAGTTTTACAAGATAGCAAATTTAACACGTTTGAATGTTTCTTCTTTTATAGCAAAGCGCATTGCCTTCAACCGGCAAAAAACTTTTTCACGATTCATTATTGGTCTGGCAATTACCGCTACAACGATAAGCGTTGCCGTTATGATAGTTGCATTAAGTTTTGTTAACGGTTTCCAAAATGTAATAAGCAACAAAGTTTTTAGTTTCTGGGGGCACATTCGCGTACAGCAAAATGTTATGACGCAGGCAAACATTGCCGAAGAATATCCGATTGAAAAAAACGATACGCTTGAAAATTTATTACGCACGTTACCACAGGTAAAAAGTGTAGAACGTTATGCGACAAAATCTTCCATTATAAGATATAAGGATAATATTGAAAGTGTATTGATGAAAGGCGTTGATAGCAGCTTTCATTTCAGCCGAATTAATTCTTTTTTAGAAAAAGGAAAATGGCTGTCATTTAACGATAGCGGCTATAGTAAAGACATTGACATTTCCGCCTATACGGCCAACCAGCTTGAGGCAAATGTGAATGACAGCGTAATTATTCTTTTTATTCAAAGCGATGGCAGCCAGCGAGCCAGGAAATTGAAAATTGCGGGAATATTCAAAACAGGAATTGAAGAGTATGATCAAAACTTTTGCCTGGGAGATCTTAAATTAATTCAGAGGCTCAATGATTGGGACTCCACAGAAATAGGTGGATATGAAATATTTTTAAAAGATTACAAACAAACAGATTCTGTGAATAATTATTTATTTGACGCTGATTTGCTACCCGGCAAATGGTACAGCAAAACCATACAGGAAATTTATCCAAATATTTTCGACTGGCTCAATTTACAGGGGAGAATTAAGAGTATTTTGCTGGGCATAATGATGGTGGTGGCCGTCGTTAATTTAATTACGTGCCTTATAATACTTGTTTTGGAACGAACAAAAATGACGGGGATATTAAAAGCGTTGGGCGCTCCCAACATCACCATTCAAAAAATATTTTTATACAATACTTCAATTATAGCATTTACAGGCATTGTTGCGGGCACGCTATTTGGTTTAGGAATCTGTTACCTTCAGGAAGCAACTGGTTTTATCAAGCTTGATGAAGAAGCTTATTACATGAAAGTTGCCCATGCAGATGTAGTGTGGTGGCAGGTTGCAGCAATTGATGGCGCCACATTAATAATTTGCTTTTTAATGTTAATTATTCCTTCCCTCCTGGTAAGAAAAATACAGCCGGTTAAAGCAATTGAATTCAGGTAAACCCCTATTCTCCAAAAGAAACTAATAGTGGATTGCGCATTCCCCGTTAGCGGTTAGGGGTAATATGCGACAAAATAATTCCTGTCGCCACGGCGGCATTCAGCGATTCTGCTTTTCCATACTTTGGAATGGTTATTTTTTGAGTTGCCTTTTTTAGCAAATCTTCATTGATTCCTATGGATTCGTTTCCAATTAATATAATTCCTTCTTTTATAGCCGCGACTTCCGACAGCGGAGTTCCTGATAACGCGGCCGCGTAAACGCTTATTTTACTATGAGCATCCAGAAAGGAAAATAAAGAAGTGTACCAGATATTTACGCGGCTAAGGCTTCCCATATTGGCCTGCACCACTTTAGGGTTATAACAATCAACACAATTATAGCTACAAATAATATTTTCAATATCAAACCAATCAGCAATGCGAATAATAGTTCCCAGGTTTCCCGGATCTTGAATATCATCCAGCATTATGGATAATTTGTCTTCAATCTGCGGCCCGCTTTGATACAATCTTTTCCCAAAAACTGCCAACACTTTATTGGGAGTTTTTAAAAGCGATATTTTTTGTAAAAAAATCTCATCAATATCATAGATGTTTTCGGGAGATATTTTTTGCAAGAGGCTCTCATTCCTAAGTAGCCAATCGCTATGGGCGCATAAAACTTTACAATTAAATTTGTCGCCTGATAAAAACTCTGCAATTACTTTCGGGCCTTCAGCAATAAAGGCATTCTCCTGGTCCCGTAATTTTTTATGGCTTAAACTTTGAATATATTTGACAATCTTTTTGCTCAATAGTGCATGCATATGAAAGGAATGATCCGTATTAAAATATTTCCTGTTTTTTCTATTCTATGTATTGTGCTTATATTTTTAACTGGTTGCACAACCGTACATAAATATCAAAAAAATAAACCTTTTTTTTTCAAAAACAATATTACACTTACTGCGCCTGATTTGAACAAAGACGATAAAGCATCCGTAAAATCTAAACTAAACACCCAGTTGGATGATAGTGCAAAGGTTAAAATAAAAGATGTGGCTTTTATTTTTCATTCTATAATAAAACCACCCGTTTTTGATACCGATGCTGTTATTCAATCAGCCAGCAACATGAGGACGGCAATGGTAAACCTGGGTTACTACAATCCTTCTATTTCCTATTCATTCGATACCGTCTTTCACTCAAAAAAACAGGAAAGAATTATTACAAACTATGATGTTATTGCGGGACGGCGAACTCTGGTAGATACACTTGCCTATCTTTTTACAAACCCGGAACTGCAGTCTCTGGCTATATCAACAAAGAAAGAATCGCTTTTGCAAAAAAATAAGCCGGTTACCAAAACTGCCGTACAATTTGAAACAAGCCGGCTTGTTGATTTGTACAGAAATCATGGTTATTATAAGTTTACAGGCGATGAAATACGGGTGACGGGCGATACATCCATTGAGGCACTTACTTCCGTAGCCGAGGACCCTTTTGAGCAACTACGCCTTTTAGAAGAAGCCAATGAAAAGAGAGATAAACCAACTATACGACTGGGTGTCCAACTAAATAATTTATCTGACAGTTCTAAACTGCATAAATACTACGTTAATAATATTTATGTTTTGCCTGATTATACGCCGGGTGAGCTATTTAATGATAGTAGCTTACAAGAGCATATTTCCACCAATTACATTACAAGGTATCATCGAAAACTCTATAAATTTTATATACCCGGAACTTACCTGTATATGAAAAAAGGGGATGTATTCAGCCAGGCAGAGTATCTAAAAACTATCAATAGCTTGTACAAACTTGGCGCCTGGGAAAGTCCTACTATTGATATAACGGAGGAAAAAGATACCAACCTGCTGGACTTGGTGATTAAATTAAATCCCATAAAAAAATATGCATTTGAAGGAAGCGTTGAACTAAGCTATTCAGCAAATACGACAACTTCAATTGCCACATCTAACGCCGGAAATCTTCTCGGCGTAGCCGGCAATCTTTCTGTCACCAACCGAAACCTTTGGAAACAGGCAGCAAGAATGACAAACGCCATAAGAGCAGGAGCAGAATTTAATACTGCTTATCAAAATAGTAATGGCACTTTTATTTACTCGACCGAAATTGGATATACGAACAGTATTCTTTTCCCAAAATTTGTAACTCCTTTTAAAAAACTCAACCGCAAAAAGCTACTAACAAAACAAACCTTTATTAACACCAATCTTTCGTTGATTAACAGGATCGATTTTTTTGATCAGCAGATATTCAATATTACCCTGGGCTATAATTGGACTAATAAAGAAAATCATCTCTGGAGCTATAAGCCATTCAATTTTGATTATCGCAGAATTTACAACAGGTCACATACCTTCGACAGCACTTTAACATTATACCCTTTCCTGCGATATTCTTTCAATACGGCCCTTGTTATGGGCCAAAGCCTTAGTTATTCCTCAACCCATACAAATACAAAAAAACCAAACCTTGCCAGTAACTTTAAAGCCAACCTCGAAGAATCAGGTTTAATTTGGGGATTATTAAAAAAAGGCAATAAAAATTCGCAAACTGGTAATTTCTTTAATAACTATTTGAAAGATTTTATAAAAACTGATGTAAAGTATACTTATACTATTAACCATCCCAAATCCGCGATTGCCTTTAGCGCTTTTGCAGGAGTAGGAATTCCCCTTTCTAAAAGTGATACTACGCTACCGTTCTTTAAACAATATTTTGGCGGGGGCCCTAATAGTATGCGAGCCTGGCCCGTAAGAGGTATAGGAGTTGGTGGTCAAAAGCTGGCACCGGATACGAGTGGCCTGTTTAACGACCGCACGGGTGATATTCAATTGGAGGGAAATATTGAATATCGTTTTAATGTAGCGCCGCTTTTTTCTAATGCTGTCCTTTTTAAAATGGCATTATTTACTGATGTTGGCAACATATGGAATTTTAAAAACACAAAACCTGATGGCAGTATTGACACTACTCAATTTAAATTTCAAAATTTGTATAAACAATTGGGAGTTGCATCGGGGGTGGGTTTCAGGTTTGATTTTACCTATTTTCTTATAAGGTTTGACGTAGGTTTTCGATTTAAACGACCTGACATTGCAAAAAATGATGGATGGCAAATTCCGGACATTACTTTTAATCATCTTTTTCGCAGCACGGCAGCAGATCGTCAATGGCGATATGAAAATTTTAATGCTACCATTGGAATTGACTATCCATTTTAAGAAATTCATTTTGTCATTTTTCTGTCTAAGTAAACAATGCTTTTATTTTATAATCCCTAACGGTGTGCCATAAGTGCAAAACTTGTTATTATAATCCGATTTTATATTTTTTAAATTCAGAAGGAGTCAATACTTTTATGTATTAATATTCGTACGCTATTATAAGCGTAATAATTCCCCGTTAGAAATCGACATTAACCGCTTGATGCACTAAAAAATTTCAAGGCATTGTTGATAAATTAATTAATTAATTCCTCATAAGTTCAAATAGTAATAGTATTGTCATTTTATTTTGGCCTTTTAAAATTTTTTAACTTATGAAGTAAATTTAATTTGTAGTGATTCAATAAATAAAACTACCCCTATTTAGTCCTGATTTCGAAAAACCACATCCTAGGTGCTGTTTCTAACAGCACTTTTTATTTATAGTGATTTCTATATTCTGAACTTAACTGGATTCTAAACTCCTGATTTCCTATTTCTTAAAATTTTCATTAAAACCACTGGTAATTGAATTATACCATTAAACAAGGTATTATGCCATTTAATATACTATGTTTTACATAGTACATAGTTTAAACTATATCTTTGTTATGTAATTAACCATTAACAATTAAAAAATTAAGAAAATGAAAACGATAATTAGCAACAGCATAGCTTCAATAAGTGAAACTGTAAAACGTACAATTTATTCTTTCCAGGTACTTATTGTCGGAGTAGCAATTCCTGTTTTATTTATTATTGGAATTTCAAATGCCAATCAAACAAAGACAGTGCAAACCGAAACTGAACAGGTAAATTCAGCCCAACTGCCCACCAACCCGGTGGTTGGGTTTCCTGTAGTGGAAATTTGAGGAACAAATAAGACGCTGGATAATTTAAGGGAGTGCCGCTTTAAGAAAGCGTGTTTATTCTGTTACAAAACGGTAACCAACACCTTTAATGGTAAGTATTTCAACATTAGGATCGCTCTTAAGATAACCACGTAATTTTGTAATATACACGTCGAGATTTCGGCTATTAAAAAAGTTATCATTGCCCCAAAGAAGGTTGAGGATATCACGCCGGTCAATTAATTCATTACAGTTTTGATGAAGCAGTTTTAAAAGTTCCGATTCTTTGTAAGAAAGTTTCTTTTCTTCCTTATCAGAGTAAAGAACCTGCCTTGCAATGTTAAAATTGAAATTGCCAATGGTGATATTTTCCTTCTTTTCTGGATTGGTATTATCCCTGCCAGTTCTCAAAGCATTTTCAACCCTGGCTATTAATTCTTCCATACTAAATGGCTTCCTGATATAATCGTTGCCACCTAGTTGAAAGCCCTTTACCAGGTCATGAGTTTGAGATTTGGCTGTAAGAAAAATAATTGGGGTTTTAGAGTCTGCTTTGCGAATTTCATCGGCAATTGCAAAACCATCTTTATTTGGCAACATAACATCAAGCACACAAATATCCGGTGAACATTCTTTGAATAACGATATCGCTTTTGCCCCGTCTTCTTCCATAAATATCTCGTAACCCCTGCTCTCGAGGCTTTCTTTTACAATCTTCCCCAGAAAGCCTTCATCTTCCATATATAAAATTTTTGTGCTCATAATTTTATATTTTTTTTCTTACCTGGCGCTTATTATCATAGTATATAACGTTTGCTTCTTTAAATGGAAGTTTAACAATAAAGGTGCTTCCCTTGCCAGTCTCGCTCTTCATTTCTACAAACCCCTGGTGCCTCTTTATAATTTCATTTACATAACTCAGGCCCAGCCCATAACCTTTTATATTGTGTCTATCGCCACCGGGTACCCGAAAAAATTGTTCAAATATTTTTGACCTGTATTCCGGAGCGATGCCAACACCGTTATCAGCAACTCTTATTTCCATATACTGAGCTTGATCAATAAGGCTAAGTTTTATGTGCGGATCTTCCTTACTGTATTTTAATGCATTATCCAGAAGGTTATAAATCACACTGGTCATGTGTAACTTATCGGCTTCAATTACAAAATTTTCGCCTGACGTTTCTAATTCAGTAATTGCATTTTGCCTTTCAAATTGCAATTTCATTGAGTCTATTACTTCATTACATAATTGTACGAGATCAATTTTTTCTTTTTCCAACATAACTTCCTTTTTCTCCAACATTGACATTTTTAATACTTTATCTACCAGCAATCCAAGTCGTTGTATTTCCGACGCCGAGATGTCAAGGTATTCTTTCGTTCGTTCAGGATTATAAATTCCGCCGAAACTGCGCAGCGCTTCAATAGCAACATTTACTGTAGCAAT
The DNA here is from genome assembly GCA_963792025.1 of uncultured Chitinophagaceae bacterium. GTDB lineage: Bacteria > Bacteroidota > Bacteroidia > Chitinophagales > Chitinophagaceae > Ginsengibacter. Next base: position 163,784 of record CAWBUS010000007.1, read on the forward strand.
CGGCGTTTTGAGTTCATGGGTCATGTTGCTGATGAAATTATTTTTAATTTCTGATAAACGTTGTTGGGCGACGAGGTTACGATAGATAAATAAAAAAGATACGGTAGTGAGTAGCATTAGCAACAGCGACAATAAAATTTGAGGACTCATACTCATTAAAATAAAATATCGTGGACTTTCCAAAGATGCCCTGTAACCAACTAATCCGAATAAACCCATGGGAATTGTTGCGGTACAAAATGAGCTGGTGTATTTACCTGTATCGTGAGCAAGATTGATTTTTAATATTTGAAAAGCCAGTTTAATATTAGCTTTTGTAAGGGCATGCCGGTAAGATGAATCAATAACTTCAATGGGAATAGAATCGTAAAGTTGCGAACTATCTTTTAAAAGGTGTGCAAAGGGCGGCGGCTTTCCTTCGTGCCTTATAATTATATTTTCGTCGTTTATTGAATCTTTGAAAAACATGTTTTTAACAGCTGAAGTATCAACCTTGCTATTTATTGAAATAAGTACTTTTCTTCTGTGGCCCCCCGGCAGAGTTGTATCAATTTCCCTGCGTAAAACATTTACCATATCCATGGTAAACAAATTGTCTCCAGGCAAGCCTGGAAAAAGCAAATCATTCTTGAATCTTTTCACCTGCAGTTCATATAATGTTTCTTTAAAAATGATGTCTGCACTTTTACGAATGCTGCCGGATTTATCATTATACAGAGTAACCAGCCAATATACCTGGAAAGCGGTAATGACCAAAACACTTAGTGCCATTAAAATACGGGCTGTGCGAAGTTTCTTCATTTACATGACAAAAGTAGCTGATTAAAATATCGGAGCTAATTTGGATTAACCTTAATTAACATTAAAGAAATGATGGTTAACCTTTGCGGGAAACTGAATACAATATTTTTGGAAAAAAGCATTATGAAAAAAATATTTTTTGGAATTGTTGCAATTACTGCAATGCACGTAACTATCGCACAGGTGAAAGAAGGTAAAATTATTTTTGAGCAAAAAATTGATCTGCATAGAAGAATGCAGGACGAACAAATGAAAGCCATGGTTCCTCAATTCCGAACATCAAAATTTCAATTAAATTTTGCCGATAATCAATCGATGTACAAAGCGCAGGAAGAAGAACCTGATATTACTGAAAATACTGATCAGGGTGGAATTGTAATGAAATTCGGCGGAGCCAATAACGAGTACTATAAAAATTTTACCACGCAAAAGCAGGTTGAAAAAAGAGAATTGGGCGATAAGGATTATATCATTGAAGATTCTATCCATCATACAACCTGGAAGTTAGTAGATTCAACAAAAATTATTCTCGGTTACGCCTGCAAAAAAGCCACAGGCAAAACAGAAAGAGGAAGCGATGTAGAAGCGTGGTATACTGAAGATATTCCCGTTTCATCAGGACCGGAAACTTTTAGCGGATTACCCGGAATGATTTTACAAATTGATATCAATAAAGAAGAATTTGTTACCACAGCAATTAGCATAGAAAAATCCGTCGACAAAGAAGAATTGAAAGAACCCACAAAAGGGAAAAAAGTTACGGCCGATGAATTCGCCGCTAAAATGAAAGAATTATTTGGAAGCCAAACCGGGCCTGTGATAAGGGTTGAAAATAATTAATCAATATGCATGTTTAAATTCATCCTGGCAACAAGCCAGAAATATTAAAAAACGGCCATGTGGAAACATGGTCGTAAAACTAAATATACGAATGAGAAAATCAGAACCTGCGTATCACAGCCCTCTGTCCGTTAGTATTTGTCTTTAAAAGACTGTAAGTAAAGCCCACCATATAATAACGCTTCAATGTTTTATAAGTTACATCTTCCACATAATTTTGGTTGGCGCTTCTGCTTATTCCAATGTTCTGATTTAAAATATCATTCACTCCTAGTTTCAACTCACCTTTTTTGTTTTTAAACACTTGCTTTGTAATTGCGGCATTCCATTTCGTGAAATGATTATTAAAACCAGCGGCTCTGCCGGTATTGGCAGTGTAAGTTACATCCGAATTAATGCCAAGCCCAAGAGGCAGTGTGGCATTCACTTCCATTGAATATTCCTGCTGCCAGTAATTATTATTAAGAGAGGATTGTAATGAATAATTAACGGTGTTATAACTCACTCTTGTTTCCGCCGTAATATCAAGTTTATCTTTATAATTATATTCGGCCGATGCTCTTGGTGTATATGATATATTGTGAATGTTATTTCTAACGCCATTTTCTAAATTGATGTTATTGGTAAGAAACACATTGCCACCTAACGTAAATCTTGTTTTGAGTTTTTTTACTCTGAATCCCCAATCGATTATTCCAAAAACATTATATACTCCGTTTGCATTTACCGGATGCGTTGTACGGATTCCCTGCGCATTAATATCATCGGCATCAACAATTGCATTTTGCCTGGCCGAAGCATTCACCATCATAATGAGATTTTTTTGCTCCAGCGGACTTGCGGAAAAAAACTGCAGCGTGGCGTTATGCGTGTACGCCTGCTTTAGAGATGGGTTACCTATACGAATGTTTAAAGGATCACTTACATCTGTTACTGGTTGCAATTGTGATGACGTGGGTTGCGTTGTACTCGTATTATAATCCAGTCTTAAATTTTTTGATCTTGTAAAACTGTAATTGAAATTTGCCGATGGCAATACGTTAGTAAAAGATTGAAATACCCTGAAAGAGCTGTCTTTGAGCCTGCTTGCCAATGAGGCATACTGAATGTTCGCCGCAATCGATACGTAATATTTTTTATGAACATTTTTTAGTCCTACGCCTCCGCCTGTATATTGATATTCATTTTTAAAGATGCTGCTTTGCAGCGAATTTAGTTTGTCATATTTGCTATTGAAATTATTATAGTCATAGGTGAACTTCTTTAGATCACCTCCATTAAAACTATAAAATGAATTTAGTTCAATGAGCGTTTTTTTAGATAATGGTTCGGTATAAGTGATGTTAGCTCCAAAGCTCTGTGTAAGGCTTTTTACATTATTCACCTGGTTAATCGTATCTGCAGTCTGCGTTGAATCCTGCAAGAAGAAATCATTAATAGAATTTTGAGCCCCTTGTGAACGGCTGTCGTTATAAGCTATTGAAAGATTGGCAGAAATTGTTCTTCCTTTTTTATGAAACCTGTGCCTGAACAAAATATTATTTTTAAAATCATCACCAGTTGCGACCGAATGGCTGTTTGAAAAACCATCATTCAATTTTGAATTGTTGGTTAAGAACGACTGATACGTGTCTGAGGAACTATAAGTATTGGCCTGGTGCGTAAATGATGGTGTAAATTTTATCGAGTTGAAGGTATCTATTTTGTGATCAATGCTTACATTAAACCTGCTGCTTTGCGTTGAACGCCTGTTGTTACTGCTCTCGGAATAGTTGTAGGGATTTGCCGGAGAGATATATTGGCGGTGTACATCCTGGTCGGTTGCAACCTTTATGTTATTATAAAAATAGCTTCCATTAACATCAATTTTCTTATTCCAGGTGTCATTAAAATTTAGTCCACCTGCAATAGTTGTAGCAACGCCGGCTGCAGAAGCGCCACCTCCTTCAACCGGTAGCCCAAAGTCAGTGCTACCACCTTCCTCAATTTCAATACGAATTCCACCCCCTCCTCCACCTTTCATCATGTTCCTTGCTTCACCGGTAAAATTCAAAATATCCATTAACGAAAAACCCTGGCGATTCGTATTGTTGGCCATGCCAATTGCCGACAATTGCCGGTCTCCTTTAAAACGGTTTACATTAAATTGTCCATCATAACGGCCACTGCTACCCGCACTAGCATTTATTTTTCCGAAGGTTGGATTCTTCTTGTTTTTCTTGAGCTTTAAATTCAACGCCGTTTCACTATTTCCATCGTTAAAGCCTGTAAATTCAGATTGATCAGATTTCTTTTCAAATACCTGGACTTTATCCACTGCATCAGCAGGTAAATTTTGTGTGGCTAATTTCGGATCACCGGTGAAAAATTCTTTTCCGTTTACATACACTTTATTTATTTTCTGTCCATTCACTCTAATGGTGCCATCTTTATCAACCTGTATGCCCGGCATTTTCTTCAAAAGATCCTCCACTACAGCGTTTGGTTTTGTCGCGAATGAACCGGCATTAAACTCCAGTGTATCCCCGTTTACGGTTACAGGCGGCTTTTCACCTTCCACGATTACTTCGTCCAGCAATGAATTATCCTTCATAAAAATTTCACCAAGGTCCAGGATCGATTGGCCGCCTACATTAAACGAGCGCCAATAAGGATGAAAGCCAGTGTGCGTTGCAGAAAGTTTGTATTTCCCTTTTGGAACTTTTTTAAATACAAACTGTCCACTTGTGTCTGTTCGTACAAAACTAAGCAAAGAGGAATCTTTTGTATTGATAAGTGAAACAATAGAGCCTTCCACCCGCTCCAGGTTGCTGGTATCTTTTACAGAGCCAACAATTGTCGTTGTAGTTTGTGCATTAAGTGAAATAGATTTTACGAATAGAACTAAAGTGGCAATAAAAAATCTTTTCATGGTGGTCATTGATAAACAAACATATCCACGACAATCAACAAAATGGGTTAACCAACTTTTATTTAAGGTTAAATAACGTTAATGAAGGCAAGTAGGGCCAGGCAGCAATGAATCGATTACCTTATCAATATGGTAGATCCTTTCTGAAAAACTTTTTTTCCTGTATCACGATTGGTATATTTTAAAATCCACACGTACACACCAGTATCCTGCGGATTTCCGTTTATCGTTCCATCCCATTTTTTTGTCCAGTCTGTCGTATGAAATACCCGCTGGCCATCGCGATTGTAAACACTGAATTCAAGATCATCCGCCTTATACGCATTAACAGGATACAAAAAATCATTTATACCATCTCCGTTAGGCGTAAAGGCATTGGGAACAGCAATGTAACAGCTTTTCAGCACTCTTACGTTTTGGTAAGCAGTATCGTAACAGCCGGCACTATTCTTCACGATTAGGCGAACGGTATATGTTCTTTCAGCACTTAAAATCGGGTAGTGCAAAGGAGGAGGCATTTGGGCATTACTGGTAATTCCATTGCCAAAGTCCCAATAATAATTATTAATTGTCCCTAAACTATTATTGACAAACGATGCGGTGTCTTCAGGACATAACAAATTACTGGTTTCAAAAGCTGCTTTTAACGTATTATCAAGATTAATAGTTTTAGTGACGGTATCACTACACACACCATTGGATACAGCTAATACAATTTGTTTATTGCCAAAGGTTGTAAAATAAGCAACGGGATTACGCAGTGTGCTTGTTCCCGAATAATCAAATTTCCAAAGCCATTCGTTTACACCATTTCTTCCATCATGAAAAAAAGCAACAGAATCCAGGAAACAACTTTGATATACCTTGTAAGTAAAATCTGCCGATACCGTATCTTTTGTCGTAAAATATAAAGTTGAACCGGCAGGCGTTTCCTGGCTGCATTCATCTAGTATCGTGTTTGCGTCCGTTCCACGAACAAGTTTTATTTGATAATTTCCCTGGCTAACTATGGGTGCCGATAGCGTAACATCAATTACGTTAGTTAAGCCGTTTGTACAATTTCCACTTGCACTTATCACCGAAACCGGCGCGGTGCCTGTAACAATAAAATCGCTGCCATTGGCGGCAATAGAATTGCATTGAATATTTTTCTTAAATACCAGGTGCAAAGACTGTGGCGCACATCCCACTTTTGTAAGACTATCCATCGGCGTAGGTGCCAAAACTGGAATCACTAACGGTATATTATTGCCCGGTGTTATATTTCTGTCACAAATATCAAGCAACGAATTGCCATCTTTGCCATTTTGAATAGTGATAGTATAGTTTCCCGGTGGCAGCGGATTATTTAAAGTTAGCGTGAGAGAATCCATATCAAAACCGGTCGTGCAATTCACACTTGCAGCTCCGGTTATTCCTGCCATTGCAGGGGAAAGTGTAAAATCGCTTCCATCCACCGCAAGGCTGCTGCATTTCAATTTTTTATTGAGCCTGATTGTAATTTGAGTTGCATCACAAGATGCTGATGCATTAACCATATTTGGGGTAAGCGTGTCCGTTATGCTTGCAGTACCGCCACCAAACGATAGTTTATAACCGTTTTGTGAAGGCGTGAAAGCGGTAAAATGGCTTATTAATAAGAGATAATCGTGGCCGGCTTTTAACGATGGCATGGCACTAAATGTAGGATAAGTGGTACCTGCGCAATTTTGCAAAGAAGTGCCCCCGGCCGATGCGCCCGTAAGGCCTAAATTTCCAGACCAGTTGCATGCAACAAACAATGAAGTATTGGTATAGATGTCATTGGGATTGTGGCCCGTAATATCAAAAAGCTCCCAATCATAATCATCGTTTAAATCATTTGGAGTTATTAAAAATCCCAAGGTACCTGGACTGAAACAAGTGAATTTGTACCAAAAGGGATTTGAATCCGCCACACCATCGCGACTGCAAGTGCCCGGTATTAATTTTCCACCGCAGTAGGGAACAGTGCTCTGGCTGAATGTGTCGATACCGCACACCGGGAAAGCCGTAGATGGATTTTGCCCAAGCGTGGTACAGGTTTGAGAGTTTACACGCAATACAACAAACGAAATAATAAATATTACAGAAATAAATTTTCGAAACATATTGGAATGACCAGTTATAATAACCTTTCGCTGCAAATATGAAAGAATTATTTGACAACGGAATATTACAAATATTCGAAAGAGTTGTTAATTCAACAATACAAGTATTTTATTCTTAAGCATCTTACGTTCAGTTTCAGAATGTGTAAGCTGAATAGCAGTTTCAAAATGTTCTTTTGCGGCTGACAAATCGTGGATTCGTGAATAAATTTCACCAAGAAGGCTGTGGTATAAATAATAGGTTTCTAATTTCTTTTTATCGCTGATTAATTGCAATTCCTTTAATGCTTTTTCAGCGCCGTACAATTCCATAACGGCAACAGTTTTGTTTAATTCATTTATGGGTGATGGAGACATACTGCAAAGCCATTCATAATATTTCACAATTCTTTTCCAATTGGTATCCTTAAAAAATTTTGCAGAACAATGTTCAAATGCTATGGCAGCTTCAATATGATAAGCACTCACAACATCGCCAAAAGCGGCCTTATTCATGTATTCATTTCCTTCATCGATTAATGGGACATTCCATTTTTTTCGATCCTGCATAGGAAGCAGAATAATTTCACCCTCTGCAGTTAACCGGCTATCACTTCTGGAAGAATGAAAACACATGAGTGCCATCAATGCAAATACTTCGGGTTGTTGTGTGTGATTATTTTCCGCGAGCAATTTGCAAAGTATCATCGCCTCAGCGATAACATCTTTTCGAATCAATTCTTCTGAATTGGTTGAGTTATACCCTTCATTAAATAATAGATAAATTGTGTTCAGAACCGAATCTGTCCTGTTTTTAATTTCATCTTTTGATGGGATAGCCAATTTTATTTTATGTTGCCTGAAAAATTCTTTGGTTCTGTAAAGCCTTTTGGAGACAGTATCTTCGTTAGTGAGAAATGCCTTCGCAATTTCTGCCGTGCTGAATCCGCAAAGCGTTTTCAATATTAATGTAATTTGATTTTCTTTCGAAATTTCAGGATGGCAGCAGGCAAACATCATTCTTAAGAGATCATCCTTAATAAATTCTTCTTTCCAGAAATTTTCCATTGTAGCGGTAAGTGTATATTCAGATGTAAGAAGAATTTTCTCATTGTCGCTAAAATCAAACTGAACCGAATGTTTATTTTTCCTGATAATATCAATGGCTTTATTCTTTGCGACACGAAATAACCACGCGGAAGGATTATCGGGTATTCCTCTCAATTTCCAAACATTCATCGCCTGCAGTAACGTATCCTGTACGACATCTTCAGCAGTTTCAAGATTTTCTATTCCGAATATTTTGGTTAAAACAGAAACCATCTTCTTCGACTCATTTCGAAAAAGATGGTCAGTGAGTTGTTGAACAGGCTCATTAAGTGAAGGCACAATTTTTATTTCAATAAAATTAGATGATTACGCGAATATTGCGAATTACACTAATTACATGAAGTGATGGATGCATCAAAAGCTTCCGTGAAATAAATGCATCACATTTTCAATTCATGAATCTCCCTTACTTCAACTATACCATCATCAAATTCGAGTAGGGGGCATCCGTTGGCAATTTCAATTGCTTCATCATAAGTGTTTGCTTTGCAAATGAGGTAGCCTCCCACTATTTCTTTTCCTTCCATAAAAGGACCGTCGGAAACTACTTTTTTATCACCGGTTATTGTTTTGCCGGTTTTAGCTAACGGCTGCGCACCCACGAATTTTCCCTGCTTGCCAAGTTCTGTCATCCAACTCATCCATCGTTGCATATGAGCCTGAGATTGTTCCGGCGATTGAGCAGCCATCTCTGAATCGCCGCCCCTGAATAATAATAGAAACTCTTTCATTTTAATTTTGTTTGATTTTTTTGAATCTTGATTCTTTCAAATAATAACTTCAATGAAGTAAAACTAATTATAACTCATGGCTTCTTTTGTAAAAAACTTTTTAAGCAATCCCAATTGGCCAATATCATAACTTTCATGTTGCGCAAGAAAAGCCACAGTTCCTCCGTTAGTAAAATCTCCTATCGGACTTTTTATCGGCGAATCTGCTGCGAGATGTTGTTCCGTAACATTCTGTATGGCACTCTGAAGAAGACCCGAAACTTTTTTCCATTCATCTTTTATTTCAGCCAACGAAGGATAAGTTAATGATACATCGTATGCTTTAAAATTTTCAAAAAGATCATTATACGGATTAGCCGCCGGTGCGCCAAGAAATACTAATGAATTATATCGTGCCCAAACCGTGTGAGCCGCTATCCAGATGACAGGATTCACATGCCCGGTGATTCTTTCGTTAGCCTGTTCGTCAGTTACACCCTGCAGGGTGCTTAAGAAAAGACGATCATTCATGTTGAAAATAATTTGTGATTGATAGACTGTTTTGTTCATGATTTTAATTTTTTTAATGACACTCCATTCGACTTAATATTAATTCTGTGCGTGCAATCCGACTTTGTTTCCCTCGGTATCAACTAAGAAGGCCATGTAGCCAATCTCCGGACTGATCTGTGTTTTAGGCATCAGCACTTTCCCGTTTGCTTTTTCAATGCGATCAATAACGGGTTGAATTTTTGGATTGGCGTTTAAATAAATTACGCATCCATCCATTGAGGGTTTATGTTGCGGACTCTGTACGAGTGCGCCGCTTGCTTTGCCATTACCCATATCTGCAGGAAATCCGGCCATTTTCATTCCCATCATTTCCTGCATTTTTTCCATAGTAACTCCAAAAATTGTTTCGTAAAATTTTGTTGCTCTTGCAATATCAAGAGCAGGTATCTCAAACCAGTTGAGAGAGTTTGAATTTTTGTCCATAGTGTTTGTTTTTTAGTGAAGAAATTGTAACTACACGCTAATGACGTTTGGAAAAAGAAAATTTGGACAATGGTTAAAATAATTTTGTCAAACTCTTATTGTCATGTAGATAATTCTGGCCTCGAAGAGCCAGGAAACAATCATAGTTAATTTGCAGAAGGATTAAAATTCATCATCGAAGGATGAATCATGCATATTTATTTTTCATATGAGCATAAGCAGCTTTTATGAGTTTATTGAGAACATGGGTATCAACATCGATTAACTTATTAATGTAGAGACAACCCTTGCCCATTTTATGTTTCCCAAGCTTTTCCATTAATTCCGGGTGATTGTTGATACCTCCTGAAATGTACAAGGTGATATTTTGTTTCCTCGGTGAGAAACCAATCATGCACATATCGCCTTCGTGACCACTTTCATATTTATAATGATAAGATCGAAAACCAATAATAGCGGTGCCCCACATTTTCGGATCTTGCTTTGAAATGTCTTTCATCATTTCAGCTATTGCAAAACAATCTTTTCGTTTGCCTTCATCCTGAATTGTGTTTAGAAACGTGGCAAAACTTTCATCAGTTTTTTTTGTTTTGATTTCAGCCATAATACCTGATTTACTTGGATCAACGTAGAAACCCTTTTCTCAAAAACCTACCGAAATAGTTCAACAAAAATAATATTGTTTGAATATAAAGAGAAGTGCACTAGTTTATTTTTTGAAGAGAAAGTAAACGGCCAAAATTAAAAATCCAAAGCCGACGATATGGTTTATTTTGAAATGCTGGTCCTTAAAAAAAATTAACGTGAAGGCGGTAAAAACTGTAAGTGTAATTACCTCCTGGATAACTTTTAGTTGCCATAAGGTGAAGGGACCGCCGTCGTCCACAAACCCAATTCTGTTCGCAGGAACCTGGAAGAGATACTCAAAAAAAGCAATGCCCCAACTAATAAGGATAATAAGAAACAAGCTTGCTCCCGGAAGCCAATTCATCTGTTTCATTTTTAAATGGCCATACCACGCAAATGTCATAAACGTGTTGGAGCAAACGAGCAGTAGTATTGTAAAAATGGCTTTCTTCATAAATAAAATTTGGACCAGAAAAAAATGGCTGCAAATACAATTCCAAAATAAAGATTTTTGAACTTTTAGCTTTCGATTTTCTTTGAACTATCGATAAAATCATCCATGCTTACAGACTCTGGCAAAGTAAAGTTCCCTATCCGCGTACGACATAGGCTGCTAAGATAAGCTCCGCAATCAAGCGCAGCGCCAAAATCATTTGCCAAACTTCGTATATACGTTCCTGTTGCACATACCACCCTAAACGAAACAACGGGGAAATTAATATCGGTTATTTCAAATTGATGAATGGTAATTTTCCTTGGCTCTAATTTTACATCCACTCCTTTCCTAGCCAACAAATACACCGGTTTTCCTTTTTGCTTAATTGCCGAGTGAATGGGAGGCACCTGCAATATTTCACCAGTAAACTCTCCTGTTGTTTCTTTAATTTTTTCAGCAGTAATTCCATCAATGGACCGGAAGTGTTGGGGTTCACTTTCTAAATCGTATGTGGGAGTTACTGCGCCTAAAGTAAAAGTGCCTGTGTATTCTTTTTCCTGCGCCATGTACTCATTAATACGTTTTGTAAATTTCCCGGTACAAACAATTAAAAGGCCTGTAGCCAAAGGATCCAGCGTGCCGGCATGACCAACCTTTTTTATTTTAATTGCGTTGCGGATTTTTCTTATTACGTCGAAAGATGTCCAATGTAATGGTTTATTGATAAGGAGAACCCTTCCTTCTTCGAAAGTATTTTCATATATCATAAAGTATTAAATGGCCTGCCGCGTTTTTAATTCCAAATATTTATTAATAGTATTTACCGTTAGTTTTTGTGGCGAAGTAAGCAACGACAAAATTCCATATTTCAATAATTCTTTTGCGATTAGCCGTTTTTCAAATGCAAACTTTTCGGCGATGGTTTTAATATAAACATCCTCAACTTTTGTAGCGTGCGATGTAGTGAGTTTTTCCAACTCCGTATTTTCAAAGAAAACAACCAGCAATAAATGATGGCTTGCCAAAGATCTTAAATAATCAATCTGCCGGTTCAAACCAGACAACGATTCAAAATTGGTAAACAAAATAAGCAGGCTGCGATTTTTAATGCGGTTCCTTATTTGCATATATAGCATTTCAAAATCGCTTTCAAGAAAACCTGTTGTTTGATTATATAATAATTGCAGAATGTTATCTTTTTGAACCGGCTTGCGATCAGCAGCCAATATAGTTCCTATCGAGTTTGAAAAAGTAATTACGCCTACGCGATCTTGTTTCTTAAGACAAATATTGCTTAACACGAGGCAACTATTAATGGCATGATCCAACAGTGTTAATCCTCCAAATGGCATTTTCATCAGGCGGCCCTTATCAATTATGCAATACACTTGCTGCGATCTTTCGTCCATAAAATTGTTAACCATCAAACCGCCCTTTCGTGCAGAAGCTTTCCAGTTAAGCGTGCGAATGTCATCGCCGGTTACGTATTCTTTAATTTGCTCAAACTCCATGCTCTGGCCAATCTTACGCATTCGCCGGCTTCCGCCTTCATTTTGAATTATTGCATTAGAAAGCAATTCATATTTATACAATTGCATAAATGCAGGATACACTTTTACCGTTTCTTCAACTTCAGAAGTAAATCTGTGACTCACCAGTCCTAACGGTGAAGTAACAAACAGGTGAATATTTCCAAAATGATATTCGCCTCTTTGCTGAGGGCGCAGGTAATATTGAATTTTTTGCTGTTGTTTTTCTTTCAGGTTTAATTGCCTTTTCCACTTTCTGTCCTGGAATTGCTCCGGCAACTCATCAATAATTTTTACATGAATTTGAAAAGAAAATTCATTCTTGATAATCAACTCAATTTTATTTTCATCACCATTACTCAACCGGCCTGCAGTAATTCTCGAAGCGTACGGATACTTTTTTGTAAAAAATAAAAAACTATAGTCAGCTAAAGAGAGAATAATAAATGCAAAAAAGGTAACCGAAGCGATTACCTCGAACCAACGAAAATAAAATGACACTATAAACAGTAAAATACATAGCAGCAACCCACCATAAAAACGGGCTGTTAGAAACAAGTCGCCAAAATATTTTTTTGTGAAATCCATTTTTATTAATTGGCAATAAACAACAGGCAAACCATCAATGACCTATTGACTTAATGACTTCATTTTTATCTCGGCACTTCAATACCGGTGATGATATTTTGCACTAATTCGTCAGGTGTAATTCCTTCCATTTCTTTCTCCGGTGTTAAGATTATTCTGTGCCGCATAACCGGAGCAGCCATTTCCAGCACATCTTCAGGCTTTACAAAATCACGACCTCTAATTGCCGCATTTGCTTTAGATGCTTTTAAAATAGCGAGTGATGCCCGTGGCGATGCACCCAAAAACAACGACGGGTTGTTCCTGGTTTCGTTTACAATTTTTGCAATAAACTCCACCAACTTCGGATCTATTAAAACCTCGTTAATGACTTGCCTGTATTCAGCAATTTGTGCTGTTGATAGTATTTTATTTACGTCCTGCAACAATGCATTTTGACTAAGTGTTTGCTGATTAAGAAGAATATTTATTTCTTCCTCAAGCGTTGGATAATTTACATTTATCTTAAACAAGAACCTGTCTAATTGCGCTTCGGGCAACCGGTAAGTTCCTTCCTGTTCAATAGGATTTTGCGTTGCTAAAACCAGAAACGGAAAATCCATGATGTGCGTTGTTCCATCAATGGTAACTTGTCTTTCTTCCATTACTTCAAACAAAGCAGCCTGCGTTTTTGCGGGAGCCCTGTTTATTTCATCTATCAAAATAATGTTACTGAAGATCGGGCCTCTTTTAAATTGAAAATCCGCTGCTTTGGGATTAAAAACTGACGTGCCCAACACATCGCTTGGCATTAAATCGGGTGTAAACTGAATACGCGAAAATTCTGCATTAATAATTTTTGCCATCAGCTTTGCGGTTAGTGTTTTGGCAACTCCAGGAACACCTTCAATTAAGATGTGACCATCGCAAAGCAAGCCAATCATTAGCATATCAACCATCTCATGCTGGCCAACAATAACTTTACCTATTTCATTCCTTATACCGGCAACTGCAGCACTTAAAGCACTCAAATCAATTCTTTGTTCAAAAATATTTTCTTCCATTAGCTTTGGTTTTTATAAAAGTTTTCAATTTCAATATTTAATTGCACCAACATTTCATCATCAACCCTTTCTCCACTGTGCACTCTGTCTATTAATGAAAACAACTGTTGCGTTGTTTCTTTTGGCACACCGCTTTTGCCTGAAAGAGAATTTATAAATTCATCATCAATCTTTGAAGTATTGATGAAGTATTTGTTGCGAATGTGTTCATAAAAATAGGTGATCATCTTTTCGGCAATATGATTATTATCTTTTTTCTGAAGGTACAATCGCCCAACCGTTTCAGTAAAATTAACGGTTGTATTTATATTGGGTTTTACAACGTTAATAATTCTTTGCTTCCTTTTTGCATTAAATAATATAAATAGGAGTAAACCAATAATTCCAAGCCAGAATGCCCAAAGCAAAGGCGGGTGTTGTCTTATAACACTTAGAGACGAAAAGTTATCTTCATTGCTGTCATTGTTACCTTTCCTGCGGTTAGGGTTTGTGTTTTTATAGTATTCATCCCAATAAATATTTTTAGGATCGCTGCGCAAATAAGAAAGTACATTTTCCAGGTATTCATGATTGTTGCCTGACAACAAAAAATAATTACTGAAAACCCGCGGCGCCACGTGAAGATATATTCGCCCTTTGCCCCAAAATAAAAGTATGTAATCAGGTTCCTTTTTTTCGTTTACTCCCAAAACCTTTGTAAATGCAGTATCGTAGCCTGAAAGTGAATTTAAAAAGGGATAATAATAATAGCTATAGGGATGTGATTTAATATTATCGCCTTCGTACACACCAACGTTAGTTTGATTCATCAAACCCCTTGTTTCATCTACAATTTCGGCCATTCTTTCATTGTTGCAATTAATATTTTCAAGCAGCCGCGTATCAATATAATCAGCAGAAATAAAAAGATCATTCCCTGCTTTTACATAATCCATGAAAGCATTTACCTCGGTATAATTAAGCACCAGGTTTTTGGTAATTAGAAAATACAATGAATACTTTTTACTACTGGAATAGTCTTTTATAACATTCCATTCCTCGTCAAATGGATCGGTTACCGTTTCAACGTAGCGATCATTAAAAAGATTTTTAAATTCTTTGTATGCAATAAATGACCCAAATGGCCGCTTATCTGTTTTGCGATAGTCCTCATTCAGCGGCGGCAACACACGGCCTGACTGTATGCAGCTACATATTGATATTGCCACGCAAAGAAAAAACAAAAAATATCGCATCTCCTTTTTCAAACAAGATTATATTTTTGTATTAAATGAAATAAAGTCATCTTTTAATTTTTGATAACGGTCCTGGTTAATCGCGAATTTTCCATACCATATATATTCATAATTGAGCGTCAACGACGCAAAATCAAATTGGTAAGATTTGTCGCCCAACTCCTGCACATACATCTTATTCGTTTTATCAGGAGAAAAAAGAATTAGTTCCGCATCGGAAAGTTTTTTAAGCGATTGCAAATACAAATATCTTACCGCAAGGTTGAAATCATTTTTTGATTCAGCTTCAATAATGAGATTATTATAGGTCGAATATTCATTGAGCTTTTCCGGTTCCTCAACAGGCTCTTCAACGTAGCTTTCTCTGTTTCCCCATGTAAACAGACCTCCTCTGAAAAATAATCTATACAAAATAAATCCGATAAAGAAGATAGCAATCAGCCAGAAAAAAATCTTTACAGGAAAGCTATTTAAGATTCCGGGAGATGAAGATGAAGAATTTGAAAACGTTTTGCTTTTGCCTCTTCCCGAGTTCTCGTCGATACTTATAGTATCTATTCTTAAATTGTTCTTTTTCTTTTTAAGCAAGCTATCGAGATAGGCCATATAGCCAAATTCAGGGCTCCGTTTCCATTTCAATAAAGAATCTCCCGGACTGGCAAAAATAATTTTAGTAACAACAGTATCACCTATATCCTCCGCGGCATTATGCACTGAATCGGGAGCAATAACTGCCGTGGCAGAGTCTGAACCGACTTCACCGCTATCCTGTGCATAACAAAAGTTATTAAGAAAAAACAGCACAATAAAAATCCCCGAAAATCTTATACGCTTATTGTTCATAGGCTATTCCATTCTTTATAATTTTTCCCTTTTCCCAGGCAACACCGCTTTTATGCAACCGGATTGGATAGAGCACAAAATACCATAATATTAAAAAGAATGAACCTGCCAGGATCAAGACACTTACAGGAACAGGAAGACCAATGTTGTGTGAATCCTTTTGAAAAGTATTGCTCATCAGGTGTGTAACATAGCTTTCAAAAAAAGCAGCAATGATAAAAAAAGGAATGAGGCTTATGCAAATCTTCATGGCGTCTTTTGCCGATTTTAAAAAAGATTGTTTTCGTGTATACGTGCCCGGGAACAACCAGCCAAAACCAAGTATAAACCCTGCGCAGCTTGCAATTACAATAGATGATATTTCAATAGTTCCATGTATCCAGATAACCAACACTGATTGCCAGCCGAGCCCCTGCGAAAAAAATATATATTGAAAACAACCTAACATAAGGCCATTGGTCCACATGAAAAATATAGTTCCAATTCCAAATAGAACACCAAATACAACACTATAAAACGCCACTTTAATATTATTGTAAGCAATATGCACAAACATTGAGAAAGGATTAGCGTCTTTATAAACACCGAACGGATCGCCTTTTTGAATTCGTGAAATGGTTTGATCGTAATAGCCGGACTGCACTTTATGATTAAAATAATTTTCGGCATAGTTGGGATCAGTAGTGGAAGAAATGATACCAACCGTAACAAACAAAACAAAAAGGATTAATGTAAAAAGAAATGTTTTGTGATATTTTCGAAACAACAAAGGCAATTCATATTTCCAGAACAACAATATTCTGGAATATTTATGTTTCCTGTTTTTATAAATACTTTGATAAATTCCCGCAGCTATTCCATTGATCCATCGGGTTACTTTACTTTGGGGATAGAAAGTTTTTGCATAAGAGAGGTCGTCGAGCAGGGTAACAAACCTGTCCGCCATTTCATCAGGGTCTTTTGATTCCTCATGCTGATACTGATTCCATTTATCAACATTTTTTTTTATAAACCTTGCCTCACGCATTGCATAAAATTAAGACGTAAACATATAAATATAGTGTTTACAAATTGAACTAATTTACTCAATTAAAAAATAAATAATCGGCAATTTCTGTTTAATATAATAATTTGCCCTATGAGCGTAATCCAGATAGCTACACCTTTTAATATTGATCTTGAATTTGAAATTGCCGAGTTCCATAAAAGGCTTTTTGCTTACCTCATAGATTTCACCTTGCTCATTTTATATTTTGTTGGTATGAAATTTCTTTACTATGGCGGATTTGACGAAGCCAGTGAAGACCTATTGAAAAGTCATGTAGGAATTGACATTCTTACAATTTCTCTGCCGATGCTGTTGTATTCACTCGTTACGGAAGTAATGATGCATGGGCAAACGATCGGAAAAAAGTTAATGAATATCCGGGTGATAAGCCTTGATGGCGGAGAACCTGAATTAAGTCAATACCTGGTAAGGTGGATGTTTAAGGCATATGAATGGCCTTTCTTTTTTGGATACACCGTTCTTTCAAGGGTAAGCCTCATCGTCTACATAATAATTACCGGGTTCTTTGGAATTATTGTGGTCATTATTATTGCAGTTTCAAAAAAGAATCAACGACTTGGCGACCTGGCAGCCAACACAGTTGTCGTCAATACGAAATCAGTTTTTAGTGTTGAGGATACTGTCTTTATGGAAATACAGCAAACCGATTACGTTGTGAAATTTCCTACGGTTCTAAAATTATCAGACCGTGATATTAATACCATTAAGAACGTAATCAACATGTTTTACAAAAATCACAATACCGAAACATGTGCAAGAGTAGCAATTAAAGTGCAGGAAGTTTTACATATACAAACTGATATGTATGCGATTGATTTTTTAGAAAAATTATTGGCCGATTATAATTACCTGGCTTTGAAATAATTTTTGGGGAATTTTTTAACGCATAGCAGCCCCGATAATACTTACTATGATTGCTAATGCGTAAAAAGAAAGAATTACAATGGTGAAAATTCCATAAAATTTGAACATTGATTTCAAGTTCATCAACGCATCATCAAAATTTTCCTGGCTTACATTTCTTGTGGCTACCTGCATCTTTACAGAAAATTTATAGAGGTATAAGCAAGGAAAAAATAAAAATATTGCCAGGATCAAATACACCACCGTCATGATAGTTTTTGTTGAAGATGAAAAACTTAATGATGCTTCTGAGACGCTATTCTGAGTAAATTGCGAGAGCAATGCAGGTATCAAAAAAGCCAGGACAACCATAAACCCACAAAATATAAATCCTATTATAGCAAGAAATTTACCCCATTTTGCTGATTCCGTTAAATAGCTCTGAGCCTGGGGAGTTACCTGCAAATCGTTGTTGAGTAAATCTAGATTTTCCATTGTAATTGCTTTTGAATATTTAAATATTTTATTTGGAATAAATTATTTTAAACTTACAATTTTTAATACGCTCTTGCAAATAAGACTCTTTCTTTACTTGGCTTTTCGGTAAGAATGCATTTACCTTCTTCCTGCAAATTGTTTAAAGGAATACAGCGTATAGTCGCCTTCGTTAGTTCTTTTATTTTTTCTTCCGTTTCCGCTGTGCCGTCCCAATGTGCCGAAATAAAACCACCTTTATCATCCAGCAGTTTTTCAAAATCTTCCCAGGTATCGGCCCTGGTAATATTAGTATCGCGGAATATTTTTGCTTTATTATAAATATTTTCCTGGATATCGTGAAGGAGCGCCACAATGGTATTTGCGAGCCCATCCATCGATACAGTTATCTTTTCTTTTGTATCCCGGCGGGCGATTTCTACTACATTATTTTGCATATCCCTGGCACCGATAGCAATTCGCACCGGCACACCTTTTAATTCGTATTCAGCAAATTTCCAACCGGGGCGATTATTATCATCATCATCATATTTCACCTTTACACCCAGCGCTTTAAATTCTTCCACCCAGTTTTGAACCTTCTCATCTATCTGCTGTTTTTGTTCTGCGCCTTTATAAATGGGAACTATAACCACCTGTATCGGTGCAATTTTAGGTGGTAATACCAATCCATCATCATCACTATGCGCCATTACCAAAGCGCCTATAAGCCTGGTACTAACGCCCCAACTGCTTGCCCAAACATAGTCCAGTTTATTTTCTTTGTCTGTGAATTGCACGTCAAAGGCTTTCGCAAAATTCTGTCCCAGATAATGTGACGTACCCGATTGTAATGCCTTTCCATCCTGCATCAGTGCTTCTATACAATACGTATCTACTGCGCCGGCAAACCTTTCACTGGGGCTTTTTACCCCTTTAACTACCGGTAGCGACATCCATTCTTCGGCAAATTTTGCATAGACGTTAAGAATCAACAACGTTTCGTCTATGGCTTCCTGTGAGGTTGCATGTGCGGTATGGCCTTCCTGCCATAAAAATTCAGTAGTGCGCAAAAACAGCCGTGTACGCATTTCCCATCTTACCACATTAGCCCATTGGTTAACTAATATGGGCAGATCCCTGTAAGATTGAATCCAGGTTTTGTATGTATTCCAGATAATAGTTTCCGATGTGGGCCGCACAATTAATTCTTCTTCCAGTTTGGCATCAGGGTCAACAACAATGCCACCCCCATCAGGATCATTCATTAAACGATAATGAGTAACTACCGCACATTCTTTGGCAAATCCTTCTACATGTGCTGCTTCTTTACTTAGAAAGCTTTTAGGAATAAACAACGGGAAATATGCATTCTGGTGCCCGGTTTCTTTAAACATCTTATCCAATTGGTCACGCATATTTTCCCAGAGCGCAAAGCCGTATGGTTTTATAACCATACATCCCCGTACGGCGCTGTAATCTGCAAGTCCCGCTTTTAATACAATGTCGTTATACCATTGCGAATAATCTGTGTCTCTTTTTGTAATTTCTTTACTCATATTGTGATCAAATTCTTTTCGATAAGGCCTGTTTTTTAGAAAAAGATTTTATAAAAAAAACATTTTTTCTCTTTGCAGTTTTTTAACAATCGCTCATACAATAATCATGAAATTGTCGGTAATTAAATCTTAAATTTACATACAAAGGTTGCAAAAGTACCAACTTCATTTTTAAAATCTTCAAACTAAAAAACATGAAACTTATACTTATACATTTATTTGGAATTATAGTGGTTTTTAGCAGTTGTTCTTCTGCATATAAAATCGGGCAAACGCCCGATGATGTTTATTATTCGCCGGCACCTGTGCAGGAAGAATATGTAACTTCTGATAATCAGCAGGAGAAAGATAGTTATGCATATAATAATTCAGGTAACATTGAAGATCTTGCAATAGGGAGAGGTATCAATGATCCTGCATTTCGCAATAATATTTCTTTGGATTTGGGTTATGGCTATTATCCTTATGATTCTTACGGATCTCCGTTCTACAACCCTTATAATTCTTACTATAATCCTTACGCATATACCGGAGTTACTTTTTACCCCTACAATAATTATTACAATAGTTTTTATTCTCCTTATAACAACTATTATTCTCCATACTATAATAGTTACTATCCGCCACTTTATTATATATCAAAACCTGGTGTTACCAGTAATTACAGCGGACCGAGACAATATAATCTTGGCGTTTATAATGTTAATAATAATCGCCCGGCCACAGGTTCATCATCCACTTCAGCACCTGTGCGGACTTTTAAACCGCAACCTACAACAACAGGAGTTGGAGGTTTTGTAAGAAGGATTTTTACGCCTTCTAATAATAATACTAATAGAAGTTATTATCGTAGCAATAACAACAATAACAGATACAATAACAATAACAGCTACAATAATAATAATAATACAACACCTACAAGAACATTTCAACCCAGCAATTCAGGAAGTAGTTCAGGAGGTGGTGGTTCATCATCAGGAGGAGGTGGTGGCAGTGCGCCTGTGAGAACTTTCAGGCATTAGGATATTATGTAAAGGGTGGTTGAGGCAACCCTTTTATATAAGTAAAGTAGCCCTCAGATTATACTGTCTCAATTTCAGATCTTTCTTAAACCATCCTACAACTATTGTACTATGAAAGCAACATATCTAGTAGCATTCGCATTGTTTGCTACCGCTAAAATTTATGCGCAGGAGCCGGCAGATGCGCTTCGATATTCATGGCTCACTCAAAACGGAACGGCACGCAACCAGGCCATTGGCGGAGCAGGCGCTTCATTAGGCGGCGAATTTTCTTCATTATTTATTAATCCTGCAGGTTTGGGTTTTTATAAAACGAGCGAATTTGTATTAACTCCGGGATATTCATTAAAAAATTTCAACTCAACATACAAGGCCAATTCAGAAAAAAGCAACGACAATAATTTTAACCTTGGCGCCAGCGGGTTATTGGTGGCTTCACCGTCGGCTGACCGCCCGATAAAAAGTTTCACTTTTGCTATAGGCGCCAACAGAATCGCAGATTTTAATAAACACATCTATTACAAAGGGCAGAACTCATTTAGTTCTTATTCTGAAAAATATCTTGAAGAACTGGCTAATGACAATGTTACAGATCCCAACGTTGCTGCCTCCGGTTACCCGTTTGGATCCAGCCTTGCTTTTAATACATATCTTATTGATACCATCCAGGCATCAGATGGATCTGTTACGGGATACAGAAGCCTGGCTAATCCCAACGATGGCTTGATCCAGGAAAATACCATTAATACCTCAGGCGGAATTACAGATATTTCCGCCGGTGTTGGGCTTAACTTAAGAGAAAAGTTCTTTTTTGGAGGTTCCCTTAGTTTTCCATTCCTGAATTATAATCGCGATGGGCATTATAAAGAAAGTGATGCTTCCGGCAATGCCAATAATAATTTTAATTATTTCGAAGCTAACGAGACTTTAAATACCAAAGGCGTAGGTATTAACGCGAAACTGGGAATTATTTACAAACCCATTGAAGACGTAAGGCTGGGACTCGCGATACACACGCCTACTGCATTCGAGCTTACAGATAAATATTCCGCTGAAGTGATAACTGACCTCGAAGGCTATGGCGGTGCGGGAACAAAAAGACAAAGCTCTCTTGATTTAAATAACGGGCAAATGCTGGAAACAAAGTATAATTTAATTACTCCGCTAAAAGTTATTGTAAGCGGCTCTTACATTTTGCGTGAAGCTGCAGACGTAAGAAATCAACGTGGATTTATTACTGCCGATATTGAGTATGTCAATTATAGGGGAGCTTCTTTTAAAGCATTTGATAAAACTGATGCAGTGTCCAAAGATTATTATTCATCATTAACCCAAGCCATAAAGAACACTTATAAAAATGCTATCAATGCGAGAATCGGCGGGGAATTAAAATTTAATACTTACATGTTCAGGCTTGGCGGCGCTTACTACGGCAATCCCTACAAGAACGAAACTGCCAGCCTTTATAAAGTAAGTGGTGGCCTTGGTTACAGGAACAAAGGGATTTTTATTGATCTAACGTATGTGTATACACTAAATAAAGATATCAACTATCCGTACCAGCTCCAGGACAAGCCAAATTCGGCAGCAATAATAAAAAATACAGGGGGAAATATTATTGCTACGGTTGGGTTTAAAATATGAAAAAATTACTATAATATATTAGCAGACACAGTTTAGGCATTTACTTCTTAAATCCTATTCTTTCTCGTGTATCCCATTTTCTTTGCGCTGCTTTTTCATCTAACAGGTTTTCCATCGCATCATAAATTTGGTTGAGTTGTACATCATGTTCGCCCAGTCTTTCCTTAATTTCTTTTAGCTGTTCTTTCAAATCAGTTTGCATTAACAGCACTTTTCGTACCTCTACAAAAGCTCTCATAATGGCAATGTTCATATTGATTGCTTTATCGCTGTTTAGAATCCCGCTGAGCATAGCGACACCTTGTTCAGTAAAGGCATAAGGCAAATATCTTGTACCACCTCTTCCTTTTGAGGTTTCAATTTGCAACCTCAAAGAATTAGTTTTTTCTAAGGTTTCAATTTGAAACCTCAAACTTTCAAATTCTTCTTTGGTAAGTTGGAACATGAAGTCTTTTGGAAAACGTTTTATATTTCGTTTAACGGCTAGATTCAGGAATTTTGTTTCTGTTTCATACAAGGTTGCCAAATCTCTATCTAACATTACTCTTTCACCTCTTAGTTCGTAAATTCTGTTTTGTATAGCCTGTATTATTTGCATCTTAAAAATTAAAAACCAAAATTTACAACTAATAAAGTTATTAATCATTAAACTTCTTAAACCATGTAATCTGCCTCTTCGCAAAATGCCGCGTATTCTTTTTAATATCATCAATCGCTTTATCTAAAGAAACCTTTCCTTCCATAAAATCGAACAACTCTTTGTAACCCACTGTTTGCAGCGCATTCAAATGCCGGTATACAAAAAGTCCTTCAGCTTCTTTCAATAAACCGGTATTCATCATATAATCGACCCGGTTATTTATTCTTTCATACAATTCATCCCTGGAGATTTCCAGGTTAATTTTCTTTATCTCAAAATCCCTTGTAATTTTTTTACCAGAATGAAAATCAAGAATTGAATGGCCTGTTGACAATTTCACTTCAATCGCTCTTATCATTCTTTGCGGATTTTGCATTTCACCCGAAGCAAAATAAAGAAGATCGTTATTCTTGATTTCCTGTTGAAGCCATTCAATTCCCTCTTCTTTATAGGCTTTGGTAATTTTATCGCGGATATTCTCATTTACTAACGGTACGTCATCAATGCCTTCGCAAAAAGCTTTAATGTAGAGGCCGGTGCCACCCACCATAACAGCTACATCATTTGTTTCAAATATTTTGTTTATTGCATCAATAGCATATTGCTCAAAAACTTTTACATTAACATCGTCGTGAATAGAATGGGAATTGATGAAATGATGTGATATACATTTCAGTTGCTCAGGAGAAGGTTTTGCCACGCCAACATTTAATTCCTTATAACATTGCCGGCTATCCGCAGAAATAATTTCAGTCTTATACTTTTTGGCAATTTCAATGGCATGATCTGTTTTTCCAACAGCGGTAGGCCCTGATATGACAATGCAGGTTTTGTGATTCATAATATGCGAAGGTTTGTAAAGAACCCGGCAATTGATTATTAAATTTCTTCTGAAGTGTTTTCTTCTACATCCTCATCTGCTTCTGATTCGGTATCTGCCTCGCCTTCTTCTCCAAACCCGTCGGGCATTACAGCGCTGTTTAGATCGTATTTCTCTTCAATCTCCGCAAGTTTCTCATTGATGAGGCCTTTTGTTCCATATTGACTGGGGCCTATTCCTTCGCTTCGTATACAGGACGGGTAGGTAATTTTATTATCTTCTTCTTTATTTACACTGATAAGCTCAACCATAAATGTCCAGTTCTTATGAAAGTCATACACATAAATGAATTTCTGGTTGGGATCCTTTATTTCCGACCCAACCGTGGTTTCCTTCATAAAAAGAGGTTTGGCCGCATATTCTTTATCATACATTTCCAGCGTTATCTCCTTCCCACGCTGCCACTTATCATTGCTCCTGTAAAATGTTGCGTTGTGTTTATTGTCAAACTCGAAGCATTTTAAAATAATCGTGTGTAACTCAAAAAAATGTTGCGTCGGCTTTACTACCACATCGCGGTAAACGCTGTCATCATCTTCCCAATAAATTCTGAATTTTAAAACTGCCATATCACGAAATTAAGAATTACTCATCAATAAAAATATTCAAAAGTCTTTCCATAGTTCTTTTAATTATTAATCTTTTTTTGTATACCAAGTTCTTTAGCCTTCTTTTCCATGAAGGCAAATGCTGCATCAAATTCATTTGGAATTAACCCATCCAGCATCGCTTCACGAACTGCGTTTTTTATTTCTCCAACTATTCTTGAAGGAGGAAGCCCATACTCCCGCATAATAATTTCACCGGTTATAGGCGGCTGCCAGTTACGCAAGTGATCGGATTCTTCAACTTCTTTCAATCTGTTTTCTACCATTTCAAAATTTGATAAAAACCGTTGTACCTTTTGTTTATTCTTTGAGGTGATGTCCGCTTTGCACAGCGTCATTAATGCTTCAATATCATCACCCGCATCAAACAAAAGTCTTCGTATAGCCGAGTCAGTTATGTTTTCTTTTGTGAGGCTGATAGGCCGCAAATGCAACTCAACCATCTTTCTCACAAATTTCATTTTTTCATTCTGTGGCAATTTTAGCTGTGCAAATATTTTGGGAACCATCCGTCCGCCTACCACTTCATGCCCATGAAATGTCCATCCATGTCCTTCTTCAAATTTCTTGGTAACGGGTTTGGCAATGTCATGTAAAATAGCTGCCCACCTCAGCCACAGGTCATTTGTATAAGGCGCAATATTATCCAGCACCTGTAAAGTGTGGTAAAAATTGTCTTTATGCCCTTTACCATCAATATATTCTGCACCTGCTAGTAATACCATCTGCGGAAAAATAGTTTTAAGCAAACCACTTTTATATAAAAGTTCAAAACCTATTGAGGGTTTTTGAGTTAAAATAATTTTATTTAATTCATCCGTTATTCTTTCGCCACTTACTATATTAATGCGATGAGCATTCCTTTTTATTGCTTCAAAAGTTTCGGCGGCAATATTAAAATTTAATTGGGAAGCAAAACGAATGGCACGCATCATCCGTAAAGGGTCATCACTAAATGTTCGGTCAGAATGAAGCGGCGTTTTTATAATCTTTCGCTCAATATCGGCAATTCCATTTAATGGATCTGCCAGCTTTCCAAAATCATTTTTATTGAGGCTTACCGCAATTGTATTTATTGTGAAATCCCTTCTCAGCCTATCATCATCGAGAGTTCCCGGTTCTACTTCAGGTTTTCGGCTATTGCGGTTATAGCTTTCTTTTCTTGCGCCAACAAATTCTATTTCAAAACCGCCATCCCAAACCTTCCCCGAAGAGGAAGGCAAAGATTTATTATAAATTTTTATTTGGGCAGTTCCGAAATTTTTAAAAATATTTACTTCAGGAACCGGGTAAAATTGCCTTGCTGTTTTTTCTGCCAGGTCTATTCCATCTCCGAGGCAAACAATATCCGCATCTTTAGTTACCCTGCCCAATATCTTATCTCTTACAAAACCACCAATAACAAACACCGGTACATTTATTTCTTCCGCCGCTTTACCAATTTTTTTTAAAATGAAAAGTTCTTCGTCACTGCATTGAATATCCATGCCGCAAAATTAAATGTTTTGATTCATCGTAATTTAATGGGTGCTGCATTCAATTTCTCGTGGTTGTTGTATTCGCTGACGGATGATTCTGAAAGACATTATAATTTTTTATGTAATTATCCCTTTAATTTCGTGGCATTAATGTTGAACCATATACAATAATGTTGAAAACTTCGTTTATTTAGAAGAATGCTTGACATTTTGACAAGAGAAAAAAATATGAATAGAAATTATTTTATGGGTGCTCCGGAAGATGAAATGGAATTTATGCCGATAATCCCTTTAAATGAAGATGGCAACGAAGGCAATGATGATCAGCCTATTCCTTCTGAATTACCCTTGCTCCCGTTAAGAAACACAGTCCTTTTTCCCGGTGTTGTAATACCGATTACGGTTGGAAGAGATAAAAGCATTAAGGCAGTTACCGATGCCTACAAGGCTGACAAATTGATAGGTGTTGTTTCCCAAAAAGACAGCTTGGTTGAAGAACCTACCGTAAGTGATTTAGTTGATATTGGTACCGTAGCCAAAATAATCAAGTTGATAAAAATGCCTGACGGCGGTACCACGGTAATTATACAGGGTAAAAAAAGATTTAAGATTGATGAAATAACAACGGACGATCCTTATTTCAAGGCTAAAATTACCGCACTTGTTGACGAAGATCTTAAAAACGACAATGACTTTGATGCGATGGTTGGCTCTATTAAAGAACTGGCTGGGCAAATTATTCAGCTTTCACCCAACCTGCCTTCAGAGGCCGCTATTATTTTAAAGAATATCGAGAATCCCTCCTTCTTAATACATTTTGTTAGCAGCAACTTAAACAGCACTATAGCCGAAAAGCAGAAACTGCTGGAAATTCACAATATTAAAGCCAGGGCAGAAATATTGATGAATCTTTTACAAACAGAATTGCAGTATGCTGAACTGAAAAATAAAGTCACTAACAAGACTCGTGCTGAGCTTGACAAGCAGCAGAAGGACTATTTTCTCCAGCAGCAGTTAAAGGCTATAAAGGAAGAATTAGGTGGTGATAATTTTGCCGAGGTGAAAGAAATGCAGAAAAAGGCTGAGACAAAAAAATGGCCTGCAACTGCAAAAGAGATGTTTCATAAAGGCCTCGAGAAGTTAGAAAGAATGCACCCTTCAACGCCAGATTATTCTGTAGTATACAATCATCTGGACCTCATGCTGGACCTACCCTGGGAAGATTATACCAAAGATCAATACGATTTCAAAAAGGCAAAAAAAATATTGGATCACGACCATTATGGAATGGAGAAAATAAAGCAGAGGATTCTCGAATACCTTGCTGTGCTAAAATTAAAAGGCGATATGAAGAGCCCGATTCTTTGTTTTGTTGGCCCCCCGGGAATTGGAAAAACTTCTTTAGGTAAAAGCATTGCGAACGCAATTAACCGTAAATATGTACGGGTAAGTCTCGGCGGCCTTCACGATGAAAGTGAAATTCGTGGCCATCGCAAAACCTATATTGGCGCCATGCCAGGGCGGATTTTACAATCTATTAGGAAAATCAAATCTTCTAATCCTGTAATGATTTTGGATGAAATAGATAAAGTGGGAACAGATTTTCGCGGGGATCCATCTTCTGCTCTACTGGAGGTTCTCGATCCGGAACAGAATAATAATTTTTACGACAACTACCTGGAGATGGAATATGATTTAAGTAAGGTGTTGTTTATCGCCACTGCTAATAATCTTCAAAATATTCAACCGGCATTGCGGGACAGGCTGGAAATTATAGATCTTAATGGATACGCCATCGAAGAAAAAATTGAAATAGCAAAGCGACATCTTATACCCAAACAAAAAGAAGCGCATGGGTTGAAGGACGTTCAGTTTAAAATAAGTGATACAGTTATTGAAAAAATTATAGCGGAGTTTACACGGGAAAGCGGTGTACGTGAGCTGGACAGGCAACTGGCAAGTGTTATGCGCAACCTTGCCCGAAATTACGCCGAAAAAGGAAAACTGAAGCCTACTTTAAGTATTGGAGATGTAGAAAAGATACTTGGCAAATCGAGGTATAGCAATGAAATGTACAAAACCGCTAACATGGCGGGAGTTGCGGTGGGGCTGGCCTGGACCTATGTTGGGGGAGACATTTTATTTATTGAAACAACTACCAGCGATAATGGAAAGGGTGAATTAAAGCTTACCGGAAATCTGGGTAACGTTATGAAAGAAAGCGCCAGCACCGCAATGACTTACTTACAAGCCAATGCCAAAAAGTACGGAATAAGCCCTGATGTATTTAATAAAAAGAATGTTCACGTTCATGTACCCGAGGGCGCAGTTCCAAAAGATGGTCCGAGTGCGGGAATCACGATGATGACTGCGCTGGCATCTTCGTTTACAGGCCGAAAAGTGAAACCTTACCTGGCAATGACAGGTGAAATTACCTTGAGAGGTCAGGTGCTTCCTGTAGGTGGCATTAAAGAGAAAGTTCTTGCTGCTAAAAGGGCTGGCCTAAAGGAAATAATTATGAGCGTTCAAAATGAAAAAGATGTGAATGAAATAAACCCAAATTATATCAGGGGCCTGAAAGTGAATTACGTGAAAACAATGCAGCAGGTGCTGGATCTCGCTCTTATGTGATTATTAAAACTATTGACGACATTTTCACGTATATATAATTGTAAACAAAATCAACAGATATTTCAGTTGATTGTTTTAAGGGTTAAAGAGATCCCTCTCGATTCCTCGGGAGGGAATTTTTCTTAGTGCCTTTTCTGAAAGCGGAGCAGATTCTATTCTGAACCGATTCAATAAATTAATAATAAATACTTAGCGGGGAAAGAGAGAAGAGATGGCCTGGATAACCGTTATTTTATTTCAAGCTTAAGAATTGAATCTTTCTCAAGGAACGCCTCTAAAGAATCACCAACCATGCACTCACCAACGCCGGCAGGCGTGCCAGTGAAAATTAGATCGCCTATATTAAGAGAAAAATAATTGGAAATATTTGCAACAATAGCGTCAATAGAAAAGATCATATTGGCGGAATTGCCCTTTTGAACAATTTCTTTATTTTTTGCGAACGAGAAATTGATATTCTTTTTGTTTATGGCAGGCGTTAAATCAACAAAAGTCCCCACGGCCGCCGAGTTGTCGAAAGATTTTGCCTTCTCCCAGGGAAGACCTTTTTCTTTTAATTGATTTTGGATATCCCGTGCCGTAAAATCAATTCCCACACTTATAGCGTTGTAGTAATTGGAGGCATGTTTTTCCTGGATGTACTTGCCGTTTTTACTTATACGAACAACAAGCTCACATTCATAATGTAATTCATTGGTAAATTCGGGATAGTAAAATGGGGTGTGATTTTGAACGAGAGCACTTTTGGGCTTCATGAAAATAACCGGTTCATCAGGTATCTCATTACCCATTTCCTTTGCGTGGTCTGCATAATTACGTCCAATACAAAAAATTTTCATTTTTAAGCAGCTTTATTATTTGGGTGCCAGAAGTTTAGTTGGCGAAAATATACAAAACATTCTAAAAAAAGAATTTACTTAACAATCGCATTAAGAATTAAATGTAACATTATTTATTGTGTTCATAGTCCTGTCAATTCCAATTGTTGCAAAATTCTCAATAACCTCAATACATTTTTCAATTTTTAGCCTTACAATAGGTATTTCTTCCTGGTGCCATCGGCTGAGAACAAACTCAACCTGCATGCCTTTCGGGAAGTTATTTCCTACTCCAAAACGAAGTTTGGGATAAACATCTGTCCCGAGAACATTCTGAATATCACGTAGTCCGTTGTGGCCTGCATCGCTTCCACTTTTACGTAAACGCAATTTGTTTAATGGCAGGGCAAGGTCATCAACGATAGTTAACGAATTTTCTACTGCAATATTTTCTTTGTCCATCCAGTATTTTACTGCCTTCCCACTCAAATTCATAAATGTTGTTGGCTTTATACAAATAAACATTTTTCCCTTCCATTTTATTTCAGCAATCTCTGCCAGGCGTCCAGTGCGGAAAGTTCCCCCATGTTTTAACACAAAAGCACTTAAAACATCAAAGCCGATGTTGTGCCTGGTGTGGGCATATTCGCTCCCTGTATTGCCAAGTCCTACAATTAAATAATTCGACATTTAGAAACGAAGATAGGATTTTGTAAAAAATTTCTAATCCTATAAAAAATGAATAATTAAGCTGGTAAAATCGGGTGATAGTTGAATATAAGAATTATCTTCCTGGCAGGGATTGCAGGCACCGTAATCCCTTTTTGGTTACGCCCCATGTGGCTTTTTTTTCACCCTTAATGCTAAAATAAGTAAGGCTTATTAAGCCCCTTTCAATTAGAGGATATAGTGCTCTTTTTATGTCTTTCGGCCCAAAGGGTTTTCTCCTTTTTTGATTAGAGCAAACTTTCTTGAGGGCATATATCATAGATGGCGATAAAGGATATTCTTTATCGCGATAAAAATAGCCGCGGGGGAAAGATCTTATAATTGCCACAGAACTGTTTACTGTAAGCTACAGCTATTAAAATCGCAAAACGCAACTATTAAAACATCATTGGTAAGATGTTTGTAATAGAACACTTATACAGTACAGATAACTTAACTATGGTCGATTTAAGGATCTTAGAATTAAACATGTTGAGTGAATACGGAAAAGGCTATTTCAATATTGTCAATAGACAATAATACAAAGTCTGTCTGCAAATGTCAGATTTGCGTCTAACCGCTGTAGTAAGCGACCTTAATTGCCACCAAGATATTGTTGCAATTCAGCATCTGTTTTAATAAGAACATCTCGTACTTTACTACCCTGGTTAGGACCAACAACACCGGCTGCCTCCAATTGATCCATTAACCTGCCCGCCCGGTTATAACCTAATTTCATGCGGCGTTGCAATAATGATGTGCTGCCGCTTTGGCTTTGAACAATTAATTTAGCGGCATCTTCAAAAAGTGCATCCCGGTCGTTGACATCAAATTCTTTATTTTCAAATTCCTTCTCATCAACATATTCTGGCAACATAAAAGCCTGCGGATAACCTTGCTGATCCCCGATAAAATCAGTAACCTGGTCTACTTCAGGTGTATCAACAAATGCACATTGCAAGCGGGTAAGTTCCCCGTTATAACTGATAAGCATATCTCCTTTTCCGATCAATTGCTCAGCGCCGCCTATGTCGAGTATCGTGCGACTATCAATTTTGCTACTCACTTTAAAAGCAATACGCACCGGAAAATTTGCTTTGATGGTTCCCGTAATAATATTAACCGATGGTCGCTGGGTTGCAATTATCAAATGTATACCTACCGCCCTTGCAAGCTGTGCCAGGCGGGCGATTGGCATCTCTACTTCTTTACCCGCCGTCATTATAAGATCCGCAAATTCATCGATAACCAAAACGATAAAAGGTAAATATTGATGTCCCTTTTCAGGATTTAGTTTTCTTGCGACAAATTTTTCATTATACTCCTTAATATTTCGGGTACCCGCTTCCTTTAGTAAATCATAACGGTTGTCCATTTCAATGCACAAGGCGTTGAGTGTATGAATTACTTTTTTTGTATCCGTAATAATGGCGTCTTCTTCACCGGGCAATTTAGCCAGGAAATGTTTTTCAATACTTTTATAAATACTTAGTTCAACTTTTTTGGGATCAATTAAAACAAGCTTTAACTGAGATGGATGTTTTTTATATAAAAGCGAAACGAGAATTGCATTTAGCCCAACTGATTTACCTTGTCCCGTGGCGCCAGCCATTAGTAAGTGTGGCATCGTTGTTAAGTCAACAATAAAATTCTCATTGTCAATTTTTTTACCAATAGCAATAGGCAATGAAAAATTATTATTCTGAAATTTATCCGAATTTAGCAAAGAGCGCATGCTGACAATGGTCTTCTTCACATTAGGAACTTCTATACCGATAGTGCCCTTACCCGGAATGGGAGCAATAATACGAATACCAAGCGCAGCAAGGCTTAAAGCGATATCATCTTCAAGATTTTTTATCCGTGAAATGCGAACACCCGGAGCCGGAACTATTTCATATAATGTTACAGTAGGCCCAACAGTCGCATAGATTTTTTGTATTTCAATGTCATAATTTTTGAGTGTATTAATGATCTGGTTCTTGTTAGTTTCCAGTTCCGTTACATCCTGGACTATCTTTTCACTTCCGTGCGTTTCTAACAAATCTACTGTCGGAAATTTATAATTTCTTAAATCAAGTATAGGATCGTAAGGTTGTTGCGGCTTTGGCTTTGTTACAACCGTTTCTTCTTTTTCGATATCGGCTGGCAAAGGTTTCACTTCCAGTTGAAGGCCGTTTTGAGGCGACTTGTTTGTAACAGGATTAATAATTTTTTCTTCTTTTATTTCTGCCAGCGGAAATTCTTTGCGTTCTCCGGGTTTTATAATCAAAGGCTTTTCCTCCTTTTCTACAATAGTGAACTCATGGCTTTTGTCATCTTCATTAGTAGTCGGTATGTTCGTCAGGGGCACGAAGTCATTTGTGGATTTTTTTATCGGTTCCGAATCGGCTTCAAAAAGGGTATCGTCATTTTTAGCAACTTCATCTTTGCGGTTTAGTCTTTTATAGAGCAAGTCGAACGAAGGGTTAAAGCGCCAGATAATGTAGCTGCCTATTGCCA
Source organism: uncultured Chitinophagaceae bacterium (assembly GCA_963792025.1). Taxonomy (GTDB): domain Bacteria; phylum Bacteroidota; class Bacteroidia; order Chitinophagales; family Chitinophagaceae; genus Ginsengibacter. The sequence continues at coordinate 196,437 of CAWBUS010000007.1, forward strand.
CTAATAAAAGCGAAGCTGTCCCCACTTTACCAATCATGTTTTGCATCCATTGATTTTCCATATCGCCCACGGCGCCACCCCAGGGAAAAGGATGGCCTTTAAACAAAAACGAAGCCGTAACGCTTACTACCAAAAGGCCCACTATTACATAACGAATATTACGACCAACTGAAAAAACTTTCTTTGGTGCAAACAAATTTACTCCTACAATAAAGAAGAATGTACAAAAAAGATAAGAAGCAATACCAAAACCCGACCTGAAAAAAAGATCCGAAAAATATGCTCCTGCGGTACCTAGCAAATTCGCCATTGGTTCAGCATGACTGGGTAACAGTATCTTCGCTCCTTTAAAAACTTTTGATTGATCTTCCTGCCAGGTAAATAAATAAGAACTAAAAGAGAGGAAAAGTAAAATCGAAGTTAAGATAAGAATTGCTCCGGCAATCTTATGAGACCGCTCATCCTTCAGCAACTTTTTTACCTCAACTTTCGCTTCAACATCAGCCTTAAATTTTTTAGGTTCAGCCGCTTTATTTTTTTTTGCTTTTTTAGTATTAGCCATTTGCTTACAAAGATAGATAAATGGTTAAATGGATGAATGAATGAATTGTTGTATTGCTGAATCGTTATGGATGAAATTCGAATTATTTCAGCCGCTTTTCATTCGGACATCGTATTGATAGGGGTTAATGTTTTCCTCTTATTCCAAAAAACAAACAAAGCCAGCCTGCGATAAAGCACAAGCCACCAATAGGTGTTATAGCGCCCACCCAGTCATATCCCGGTAACACAGCGGCCTTAATAAACGTGAGAAGATATAAAGAGATACAGAAAAAAATAATTCCGGCGATAAATAATTTGCCGGCCCATTGTATGAGCTTATTTGGAAATTCTTTATACAAAATGCCTGCAGCTAACAATGCAAAAGCATGATAAAACTGGTAACGTACGGCCGTTTCAAAAATGCTTACTGCATAATCAGAAACATGCTGTTTTAGAGCATGGGCAGCAAAGGCACCAAAAGCTACTGAAAGCGCTCCCAATAATGTGGCAGTTTTTAAATATCCTTTATGCATCAAAATCAGAAATTAAAAATTATAAAAAACTATTACCTGGATTATTTTTTCTCAGGCATAAAAAAGGACAGCGATTTCTCATTAAGTCCCTCAATATCGAAAATATAGTCAGCCATTGAATAATAAGATGCTCTTTCCAGTAATCTATTTTGAATAAATAACAATAATTCCGAAGGACCTACTTTTTTTATAACAGGTCTTTTTTCAGTTTCGTTCATAACGTGTTTTAAAAGTATTTCCGGTGCTCCTTTTAAATAAACAACTTTTCCATGCAACTTCATCCATTCCATATTATCAGAAAAACAGGGTGTTCCACCACCGCAGGCAAGCACAAAATCTGTTTTATTTTTAAATGCCCGGAGATGATCCCGTTCAAGTTGACGAAATTTTTCTTCACCCTCCGTTTCAAAAATATCCGTAATTGTCTTCCCGTATTCCTCTTCTATTATTTCATCTAAATCATAAAATGTCAGCCCGTTTTGATAGGCCCAAATTCTTCCCCAGTGCGTTTTTCCGCTTCCCATAAAACCTATAAGAAATATACCTTGTGCCAATTCCAATTTAATTATAAACAAAAAAATATGATTCCGTAACGCCTATTGCCTTATAACTATTTAAATGCATTCAATCCCGTAACATCCATTCCTGTTATAAGAAGATGTACATCATGTGTACCTTCGTAAGTAAGCACACTTTCAATATTCATCATATGACGCATAACCGGGTATTCCCCTGTAATACCCATACCACCAAGCATTTGCCTTGCCTCACGGGCAATATTAGACGCAATTTGGCACGAATTTCTTTTTGCCATACTCACCTGTTGCGGCGTTGCTTTGCCTTCATTCATTAATACGCCTAGTCTCCAGTTCAGGAGTTGAGCCTTGGTGATTTCAGTTATCATTTCGGCGAGCTTTTTTTGTTGCAGTTGGAAAGCTCCGATTGGTTTATCAAACTGAATTCTTTCTTTGGAATATCGTAATGCGGTATCATAACAATCCATAGCGGCTCCAATAGTTCCCCATGCAATTCCATACCGGGCTTTCGTCAGGCAACTTAACGGGCCTTTTAATCCCCTAACATTTGGCAGAATATTTTCTTTAGGAACCTTTACATTATCAAAAACCAATTCTCCGGTTGCGCTTGACCGTAAGCTCCATTTGTTATGTGTCGTTGGCGTCGCGAAACCCTCCATGCCACGCTCCACAATTAGTCCGTGTATTTCACCAGCTTCATTTTTTGCCCACACAACCGCAACTTGTGCAAAAGGCGCATTGCTAATCCACATTTTACTTCCATTTAAAACAACATGATCACCTGCGTCTTTAAAATTACTCAACATGCCGCTCGGATCGCTTCCATGATCAGGTTCGGTAAGCCCAAAGCAACCAAGCCACTCTCCGCTTGCCAGTTTTGGCAAATATTTCTTTCGCTGCTCCTCACTCCCATAAGCATAAATAGGAAACATTACTAACGACCCTTGCACACTCGCAGTTGACCTCACACCACTATCGCCTCTTTCCAGTTCCTGCATCATTAATCCATAAGAAATGTAATCAAGTCCGCCGCCGCCATACTCGAAAGGAATCGTCGGACCAAAACATCCCAAATCACCCAATTGCTTTACAATTTGTTGCGGAAATTCTGCCCGCTGCGCATAGTCTTCTATGATAGGAGAAATTTCTTTTTTTACATAGCTTCGTACCGATTCTCTTATCAATTTGTGTTCATCAGTAAGTAACTCATCAACGTTAAAGTAATCGGGTGATTGGAAGAGATCCTGTGCCATGTAGGAAACAAATTATTTTGTGAAAGTAAATTCTGCCTGTCAAAGATAACTCATCATTTCTGCCTGGTATTGTTGCGCAATAATTCTTGCTTCATCTGCAAAATCTTCACCGTCACCGGCGTATATTATTGCCCGGGAAGCATTAACTAAAAGGCCACAATCATTATTCATACCATACTTTGAAACCTCAGCAAGGCTGCCACCCTGGAAGCCAACTCCGGGAATTAGCAAAAAATTATCGGGAATGATTTTTCGTATTGAAACAAGTTCTGTTGCTTTAGTAGCTCCTACAACAAACATCAAATTTTCTTTAGTTCCCCACTCACTTACTTTTTTCAAAACTGCTTCATATAAATAATTATCGCCAACCTGCAACTGCTGAAAATCTTCACTTCCTTTATTACTGGTAAGCCCTAAAACAATCGTGAATTTATTTTCGTATTCCAGGAAAGGTTGAATACTGTCATAGCCCATGTAAGGTGCAACCGTTATAGCATTAAAATTTAATACTTCAAAAAATGCTTTCGCATATTGTGATGATGTATTTCCAATATCGCCACGTTTTGCATCAGCAATCTTAAAATGTGTTGAAGGAATATAATTAACGGTTTGCTCCATTGCCTCCCACCCTTTTATTCCGTTGCATTCATAAAAGGCTGTATTGATTTTATAGGCAACACATACGTCTTTTGTTGCGTCGATTATTTGCCTGTTAAATTCAAAAACCGCATTCGGACGGGATTGAAGATGTTTTGGAATCTTTTCAACACTGGTGTCAAGCCCTACACATAAATAAGATTTTTTTTCTTTTATCTGTTCGATTAAAAACTTTGCAGTCATTTTTATATTTTATTCTGATGGCCTCTTCTTCATTTCAACAGCTATTGCATTGGCTCCTGCATCAGTGGAGGTGGATAATTTTTCAATAATATTTTGCCTGGTATGTAAGTTATGATTCTGGCTCAATTTAAAAACGTTTTCGATGGATGATATATCAATCGTAAACCCAATAATTGCTTTAACTAACCTGTCAACATATTCGGTGGGTAATTTATCAAATGCAGCATCGCTTCCTTCGGATTCGTAATGATTAGTAAGGCCACGAATTATTTCTTTTGTTCTTTCTGTATCGCAAAATTTTATTTTGCCCCTTGCCTGCACATCAATATAATTCCAGGTGGAAGCAACCTCTTTTTTCACATACCAGCTTGCACTCACGTAAGAATGAGGTCCATTAAAAATTACCAATACATTTTCATTTTCGGCAAAGGCTTTATAATGACTTGTATGTTTCATTACATGCCCTGTCAAAATAATTTTTTCGCCTTCCTTTTTAATGATGACAGGCACATGCGCCGCAACCGGGTACTCTCCATCGCTCCCTACTATATTGACAAAAGAATTTTGTTGCATAAATTCAAACACAACGTCTTCATTTGTTTCTGTAAAGTGTGGAACGTTATACATTACCGGTTAATTTAGAATGATGTGCAAGGTAGTGGATGTCGGGTAAATTATTTCTTCACGAGAATACTCCTGGCTATTTCCCCAAATCTATAAACATCTTCAAAAGTGTTGTAAAGTGGTGTTGGCGCCAGGCGAATTACATTAGGTTCCCGCCAATCAACAATTACTCCATTTTGCATAAGGGATTCAAAAATTTCTTTGCCTTTTTCCAGCATAAACATAGATAACTGGCAGCCATGTTCTTTTTCATCGCGGGGTGTAATTATTTCAATTACCTGTTGCGGGCACGAGGCATTAATTTGATCTAAAATGAAAAAAAGATAAGCGCTTAGTTTTTTCATTTTGTCCACAATATTTTTAAACCCCGCTTCTTCAAAAATTTCAAGTGAAGCACGATGCGAAGACATATTAAGCAAAGGAGTTGTACTGACCTGCCAGCCTTCTGCAGTTAGTATAGGATTAAAATTTTTCTCCATTTTGAAGCGCTCCTCTTTTTTGGTACCACACCAGCCAGCGAGCCTTATTAGCTTTGGATTGTTGACATGACGTTGATGGATAAACGCACCTGCTACCGAACCCGGTCCTGAGTTTAAATATTTATAGGTACACCAGCAGCCAAAGTCAACGTTCCATGAATGAAGTTCCAACGGAACATTACCCACGGCATGTGCCAGGTCGAAGCCACAGAATGCGCCAACGTCATGTGCAGCCTTGGCGATTGATTCCATATCAAATACCTGGCCCGTATAATAATTTAATCCGCCAATAATTACAACGGCAACCTCGCTACCATGCTTTTTTATTGTGTCGGTAATATCTTCATTTCTTATCGTATGCTCACCCACTCTTGGTTGCACTTCAACAATAACTTTGTCAGGATCCAAACCTGATATCAGTGCCTGGGACTGCAATGCATATTGATCAGAAGGAAATGCTTTTGCCTCGCAAATAATTTTAAATCGTTCTTTTGTTGGACGGTAAAATGAAATAAGTAATAAATGCAAATTGATGGTGAGTTGATTCATTACAGTTATTTCCTCTTCCAATGCTCCTAAAATCTGAGTCAGCTTTGGAGGAAACATTTCATGATATTTCACCCACGGTGTTCTGCCATGAAAGTGGCCCTCGACGCCGAAATTAGCCCAATCTTCCAAATCATTTAAGACATAATCCTGGGCAGTTTTTGGTTGCAGCCCGAGAGAATTACCTGTGAAATAAATACTTTCCTTTCCATTGATAAACGGGATATAAAACTTTTCCCTAAACCTGTTTAACGGATCTTCATTATCCAGTTGCCGCGCAAACGCCAGGGAATTTACAAATTCATCCATATTTATTTCGTTTCACAATTAACAGCCGGTTATCATTCTTTGTTTATTAAATAATTATACGTATAGTCACAGGCACAATAAGTAGACGTCTAAAGATAACGATTCAAAAAAATCATTCTTCCCTTATCTTTTTCATATTTAAAGAAATGGCTTAGCTTCCTGTTTTTGAACCAAAAAAATCTATGGATTTTTATTACACAATCGATACACAAGGCATCGCTGAATTTAAAGATAGAGGAAGCAAATTCCTGGCGTATACTTTCCCAGTAAAAACTAAAGACGACTTTAAAATCCATTTGCAGGCGCTGAAGAAGGAACATCCGAAAGCAGTGCATCATTGCTTTGCTTATAGATTGGGTTACCATGGTACCAACTTTAGAGTGAGTGATGATGGAGAACCATCTGGCACAGCCGGCAAACAAATTTTAGGACAAATAGATTCAAAAAATCTTTGCGACATATTGGTGGTGGTGGTAAGATACTTTGGGGGAATATTACTCGGTGTTCCGGGACTTATTAATGCTTATAAAACCGCTACATCGCTGGCGTTACAATGTACCCATATAACACAAAAGTATATCGAGATTAATTACAGTTTACATTTTAATTACCCCGAGATGAATGAAGTGATGCGCATTTTAAAACAATACAACTGCACCATTTTTAAAAATGAAACACAACTATTTTGTGCAATAGAAACCGGCATTCCAAAATATAGATTAACGGAGGCCCTTCACTCACTTGGTAATATCCAAACCCTGGAGATTAAAAAATTAGATTAACTATCTTTCGAATCGGCGACTAACTATTAAATCTTTCCTTCCGCTTTTGTATTCATAAAAACCTTCACCGCTTTTGACTCCTAAATAATTTGCGTTTATCATATTAGTTAGTAATGGACAAGGTGCATATTTTGGATTTCCAAAACCTTTGTAAAGAACTTCCAGGATGGCATGACAAACATCAAGCCCGATAAAATCTGCAAGCTGCAATGGTCCCATAGGATGGGCCAGACCCAACTTCATAACAGTATCAATTTCTTCAACGCCGGCAACGCCCTCATATAGGCTGTAGATGGCTTCATTAATCATTGGCATTAAAATTCGATTGGCAATAAAACCGGGATAATCATTTACTTCACAGGGAATCTTTCCCAGCTTTTTGCTTAATTCAATAATCACTTTGGTTATGTTTTTATCAGTGCTGTAACCATTGATAATTTCTACCAGTTTCATTACCGGAACCGGGTTCATAAAATGCATACCGATAACCTGCTGTGGACGATTCGTTACGGAAGCAATTTTTGTAATGGAAATAGATGAAGTATTGGTAGCAAGAATACATTGGATAGGAGCCGCTTCATCGAGTTGTTTAAAAATTTCCAATTTCAAATCAATGTTTTCTGTAGTCGCTTCTATTATTAAATCTGCTTTACTAACGCCTTCTTTAAGAGAAGTAAAGGTTACTATATTATTTAAAGTTTTTTGTTTTGTTTCTTGCGATAAAGAACCTTTGGTAATTTGTCTCGTGAGATTTTTCTCAATTTGTTTAAGTGCTTTATCAAGTTGCTGCCGCGATATATCTACAAGATGTACGGTAAACCCATTTTGGGCAAAGATGTGCGTAATTCCATTCCCCATTGTGCCGCCGCCTATTATTGAAACTGATTGTATCATAGCAAATATTAAAAAATTGGCATTGTAAATGTAATGCAAAATTATACTGACATACAATGCACAACTTAATGAGGCAAGGATTAGCATATAAGAAATAAACATTACTATTTTTTAATCGTTTTGTCTTTAAACTTTTCAAAATCAATTTTATCTAATTTTCTAAAATCAATTTTATGAAAAAGTTTTTTTCAACATTAGTTCTTCTTTTAATTGTTTTATTTTCTATTACAGGTTGTGGGCCTTCTTATATAACAGTAGGTACCAGGCCGGTTGCACCCCTCTACGCAAGACCGGTTGCGCCGGGCGCTAACTATGTTTGGATTGAAGGCGAATGGACTAGAAGCGGTCATGGTTACGTATACCGGAGGGGATATTGGGCAGCGCCTCGTCCCAGGAATCATCACTATATAAGTGGTCATTGGCAACAGGGAAGAGGGGGGTGGTATTGGGTTCCTGGACACTGGAGCAGAAGGTGATTTAAATATAGATGAAACTCATTGGCATAAATATTGATTCTCTATGTTATACAACTTCACAGGCCTTATGAAAAGATTGCTTTTAATTTTAATGATTTCTATTTCTGCAAATGTTTTTGCGCAAGGCAAAAAGTTTGATCCAAATGCGGATCATGAAAATTTTTTCAGAGTCGGAGCAAAGGCAGGTGTAAATATTAATAAGATAAATGGGCAAGCCTATAAGGACGGATTTAACTATAATTATTTGCTGGGTGTTTTTATGCAATTTAATTTTTCTAAAACCTTTGGACTACAACCTGAATTTAATTTTGTTCAATCTTCATCTGAATTTACAAATAGCTCCTCAACTATTTATGACGATTTATTTTTAGATGGAAGTCAAAAAAAAGCAAAATTAGATTACCTGAAAGTGCCGTTGCTATTGAATATTAATGTTGGGCCCAGCAAAAGAGTGAAGTTGCAAATAGGACCTCAATATGGTAATGTTCTAAAGCAAACAGTTGATAGTCTTAAAAGCAATGGTGATATTTTTAAAAAGGCAGATTGGTCGGTAGTTGGGGGATTATGGTTGCAAATTCCATTTATAAATCTTGGCGCCCGCTATGAAGTTGGATTAACTAATTTAAACGACATAGACAATCAACAAAAATGGAAAAGCCAGGCCTTTACCATATTTGCAGGGTTTACACTTTAACTCCATATATATCAGTTCTTATTTTGGCCCCGTTGGTTAACGGGGCTTTTTGTATATTCATTGAGATTTAACTTAATTTCTTATGCAACAGATTGCCATTGAAAATTTATTTCTCCTGGACATTGAAACAGTATCTGGTGTTCAGAATTTTAGTTTATTAAATGATGAATGGAAAGAACTGTGGTCGGAGAAAATCCTAAAAAGTCTGCCACCCGATATCACACCAGAAGAATATTATCCAAAGCGTGCTGCCATACTTGCGGAGTTCGCAAAAGTTGTTTGCATCAGCACTGGCTATTTTAAAAAAGAAAATAACGAATGGCAATTAAGAATAAAATCCTTCTATTCAGAAAATGAAAAAGATGTTTTGGAAAGTTTCACAAAAATGCTGGATCAATTGCATGCGAAAAATTCAAGGTGGATTTTCACCGGGCACAATATCAAAGAATTTGATATCCCTTTTTTAAGCAGGAGAATGCTGGTTAATAATATTGAAATACCAGCTTACATCGATTTCCAAAATATGAAACCCTGGGATACGCCTGTACTTGACACATTACATTTGTGGCGTTTTGGAGATTATAAACACTATACCTCTTTAAAATTGCTCGCTGCAACGTTAGGTGTTCCTTCCCCCAAAGATGATATTGATGGCAGTAAAGTCGGCGAAGTTTTCTGGGAAGAAAAAGATCTGGAACGCATTGCCATTTATTGCCAGAAAGATGTGGCAACAGTGGCCAATGTCTTATTAAGATTTAAAGGACAGCCTTTACTAACTGAGCAACAAATCGTGTATCGCTAAAACGATATATATTAATAATGTTCGGTAATTTCTGTTAAAAGCGGGAAACCGCAAGATCAATGTCTTCTTTAATTTTACATGCTGAGTTAATCTTGGGAAGCTAAGATTTTTTTTGAAAAATTTATTTTAGACGCGATCCCTTTTACGGATCTTATATTAAGTGGAAATTCTAAAACAACATGAACAATGCTCAGGAAAAATAATGCTACAAAGCCTGTTCTATTATCATACCAATATAAAAGAATACTGCCACACCAAATAATAATCGTCAGCGCAAATTTTTTAGTCGACAATGCTTTGCCCCAGCCAATCACGGTTGTTTTGGAAAACCAATTTAAATAATGGTACGTATAGCAGAATGCAATAAAAATTTGAACTTTTATTCCTATCGCTGAAAATAGATAAAATTGATCACTGGCAGATGGATCCAGCATATGAGCCATATAAGAATTTACACCGAATCATCTTACTTGTTAAATACGATGATTTCGCATATTCGGTAACTAAGTATTCAGATGGATTAATATGTGTACTAAATATAATTACAGGAGCAAGAATTAAGAGAATAATCGCTACCAGTCCCTGCATGCTTTTCGTATGCAAAGCACCTTGTATCATGAACAGCAGCGTGAACAAATAAACATGAATTATTGTTGGAAGAAAAATGCCTGCTACGATAACGTAAAACGAAATATACTTTTTTAAAAGAACCGCAGCAATAATGCAAGCCAAAAAATATAAAAGTAAATACTGTCGTTTATTAATATAAACTAACCCGATAGCGAATAGGAACATAAACAGGATAATCTTACTATACGACAGATTTAAAATACCTAAAAAATAATTGGTCCGGGATTCCGGTTTAATAAGATTGAATAATGGTAAACTCAGGATGGCGGGTATTGAAATTAACAAACACAAAAAGATAAATAGCCACACCCATTTCCTGTCAACAACAAAGAAATCTCTTTTATTAAGCCAGTTTAGCTCTGTTAGATAATGCAGGGGACCCAGTACTACATAAGCGAATATAAAAAGCTCAAATGGAAGGTTGAATGCAACGATAAAAGATATTATTATAAATCCAATATTGACAATATCAATTTGCCTGGTATTCATTTGTAATTTTTCAAAATATGAAAATCTTTGTTAGCATTTTTCGTTATGTAATAAACGATACCGCTTCATTTAAAGTTAACGCATGGAAATGATGATGACGAAAAAAATACGCTGTACTATTTGTTCAATTCAATCTGTTTAGGGCAAAAAAAAGTTCCGTTACCGGAACCATTTTAAGATCTTTAGTTTTTACCATCTATGCTTCTGCCTCAGCGTAAGCACTAACCGGTTCACAAGTACAAATTAAATTTCTATCGCCATAGGTATTATTAACCCTGCTCACACTTGGCCAGAATTTATTCTGCCTTAAATACTCCAGCGGAAAAGCAGCTTTGCCTCTGCTGTAAGAATGCATCCAATCATCGGCCGCAATAACGTTTAAAGTATGCGGCGCATTCTTTAGAACATTATCTTTCTTATCTGCCTCGCCATTTTCAATCTCTTTCATCTCGTGATAAATATTAATCAACGCGTCGCAAAACCGATCTAGTTCTGCTTTGCTTTCACTCTCAGTCGGTTCAATCATTATTGTTCCCGCCACGGGAAAACTTAATGTTGGCGCATGAAATCCATAATCCATCAATCTTTTAGCCACATCTTCCGCTTCAATTCCAACAGTATTTTTGAAAGGGCGCAGGTCAACGATAAACTCATGCGCACAGGTTCCGCCTTTTCCGGTGTATAAAATCTTATAATATTTTTTCAATCGATACTTCATATAATTTGCGTTCAAAATCGCGTATTCAGTGGCTTTGCGAAGTCCTGCCTGGCCAAGCAACTTTATATAAGCATAACTGATCAATAAAATACTTGCCGAACCATATGGCGCTGCACTTACCGCCCCTTCGCCATTATTTTTACCAGGCAGGAATGGGACTAATTTTTCGTTTACACAAATGGGTCCCATACCAGGTCCACCACCACCATGCGGTATGGCAAAGGTTTTGTGAAGGTTAAGATGACAAACATCAGCACCGATATATCCGGGCGACGTAAGACCAACCTGGGCATTCATATTTGCTCCATCCATATAAACAAGACCGCCATTATCATGAATCAATTGGCAGATTTCTTTAATTGTTTCCTCAAACACACCGTGAGTTGACGGATAGGTAACCATCAATCCGGCAAGTGAATCTTTATATTTTTCGGCCTGTACCTTCAAATCAACCATATCAATATTTCCCTCTTCGTCACATTTGGTAACTACTACCTTACAACCTGCCATTACTGCTGACGCAGGATTGGTGCCGTGCGCAGAAATAGGAATTAAAATAACGTTTCGATGAAAATCCTTCCTGCTCTCATGATAACTTCTAATGGTAAGCAACCCGGCAAACTCTCCCTGGGCACCGCTATTAGGTTGTAAGCTGCAGGCTGCAAACCCGGTTATCGTACTTAATAATTTTTCAAGTTCGTTCGTAATGTAGGCATAACCGTTAGTTTGATCAGCGGGAGCAAAAGGATGTATTTTACTAAACTCTGGCCAGCTTACAGGAATCAATTCCGTAGCTGCGTTCAGCTTCATAGTACAGGAGCCTAACGCAATCATAGAATGAGTTAATGACAAATCCTTATTCTCGAGCATTTTTAAGTACCGCATCATTTCTGTTTCACTATGATAGGTGTTGAAAACAGGATGCAATAAAAATTCCGAAGTTCTCGTCAGCGATGTTGGAATATTATCCAAAGCGCTTTCATAATCGAATGTAGCCGTGGAAGTATCATTTCCTATTGACGATGTAAAAACATTGATGATATCAAGAACATCATTCCTGGTACTAGTCTCATCAAGCGAAATACTAACGAGATTATCTGCCGGAAAGTGAAAATTCATCTGATGCTTTTGAGAAATATCTTTTATTTTTCCTGTATCATCAATTTTGAAAGTCAGCGTATCAAAATAATTTTCGTTCTGCAATTCAAACCCTTCGTCCTGTAATTCAGTTGCCAGTGTCTTTGTGAGCAAAGAAATTCGTTTAGCGATGTCCGTTAGGCCTTCAGCACCATGATAAACCGCGTACATGGCCGCCATATTCGCCAACAGTGCCTGGGCCGTACAAATATTGGAAGTGGCCTTCTCGCGGCGTATATGTTGTTCTCTTGTTTGCAGCGCCATCCTTAGGCAACGATTGCCCTGTGCATCCACGCTCACGCCAATAATTCTTCCGGGAATACTTCTTTTAAATTCATCTTTAGTGGCAAAGAAGGCCGCATGTGGGCCGCCATATCCCATCGGCACTCCAAATCTTTGGGAAGAACCGATGGCAACGTCTGCCCCCAATTCTCCCGGCGGGGTAAGTAATGTGAGCGCCATTAAATCGGTGGCCATTATTACCTGAACATTTAAAGCATGCACTTTCTCGATAAAATTTCTGTAATCTTCAATACTTCCTTCGCTATTAGGGTATTGAACAATGGCGCCAAAAAAAGAATCGTTCAAAATCGTGGAATCATAATTCCCAAAAACTATTTCAATTCCAACCGGCTTGGCCCGGGTAATTAAAACATCTTTTGTTTGGCTAAATATTTTCTCATCTATAAAAAATTTCGGGGCAGTTATATGGTCGTGGTCTTTGTTCTTATGATTAAAAAGCATGGCCATTGCTTCAGCAGCAGCAGTTCCCTCATCGAGTAAACTGGCATTGGCAATAGGCAGGCCGGTAAGGTCGCTTACTACAGTTTGATAATTCAAAAGGCTTTCCAGTCTGCCTTGTGCAATCTCCGCCTGGTAAGGAGTATACTGCGTATACCATCCGGGATTTTCAAAAAGGCTCCTCAGGATTACATTGGGCACAATAGTATCATAATATCCCTGCCCGATATAGGACTTAAATACTTTGTTCCTTCGGGCAATCTCCCTTAACTCATTTAAGTATTCAAACTCACTTACGGCTTGCGGTACGTTTAATTCTTCTTTTAATCTAATGTCCGCCGGTATTGTCTTATTAATCAGTTCTTCAATTGAATTAACCCCAATTTCCCTAAGCATTTCGTTTGTTTCTGCTTCATTAGGTCCGATATGCCTGGCTGTAAATTCTGAAGATTGTTTCTCAAAAAGATTCATATATTCTTTATTTTTTTGTTGAAATGAAGCATCAAACTCATTTCATTTTTATTTATACAAAATGAAGGCGCAAAGTTACGTTGCAAAAGGGAGAAAAATGGTCTTGGATTTCTATGGAATAGTGAATTGTATATTTACAAAATGAAAGAGGATTTATTGAATAATTGGGAAAAGAAATCGGCTCAAAATCAAAAAAAATATAAAGATTTCCTGAAAAGGGCTGACAAAAACAAAGTGCTAAAAGCACTGCCTGATTTACATGACGAAGCTTTTGAAAAAATTAACTGCCTGGAATGCGCCAATTGCTGCAGAAATTATTCGCCGCAGGTTTAAAACTCCGGACATTAAGAGAATTTCAAAGCACTTAAAAATGAAAGAAAGCGATTTCATAGAAACTTATTTATTTCTTGATAATGATGGAGATTATGTGGCAAAAAATACTCCCTGTCCTTTCCTGGGCGAGGATAATTATTGCTCTATTTATGAAAACCGGCCCTCTGACTGCCATCGCTTTCCTTATACCGATGAAGATGTGTTGTTAAAGCGGCCTGCGATTACTTTAAAGAATTCCACCTTTTGCCCGATTGTTTATTACGTTTTAGAAAAATTAATTTGAGCAAGAATTGGAATTAATGAAATCCATAAGATGGTTTTTCTTTGTTCCTTTGCAACAATCACTTAAATTAATTCTCAGCAATAATTATGGCAGATATAGAAATAAACAAAGATGCAATTGCGGAACGCTTCATGCGCTATGTTCAAATCGATACACAAAGTGATCCACAAAGTAAAACGCATCCCTCAACCCAAAAACAAAAGAACTTAAGCAATTTATTGGCAAAGGAATTACAGGAATTAGGAATTGAGGATGCAGGGATGGATGAATATGGATACGTCTATGCAACCATTCCCTCTAATTCAACAAAAGAAAATATTCCTGTTATCTGTTTTTGCAGCCATGTTGATACGGCTCCCGATTGCAGCGGTACCAACGTTAGACCTATCCTTCACAAAAATTATAATGGCGAAGAAATTATTTTGCCCGACGATGCTTCGCAAGTGTTATCAGCCGTTACGCATCCGTATCTATATAATCATGTAAAAGAAGATATTATTACCGCGAGCGGAAAAACTTTATTAGGCGCTGATGATAAAAGCGGTGTTGCTGCTATCATGCAGGCGGCAGATTTTATGGCAAAAAATCCTTCCCTTAAACATGGAACTATAAAAATTTTATTTACACCTGACGAAGAGGTTGGCAAAGGCACCGCCAAACTCGATATGAAAAAACTGGGAGCCAACTTTGGCTATACGCTTGATGGAGGCGAAGCGGGAAGCCTGGAAGATGAAACCTTTAGTGCAGATGGCGTAACAATAACCATCAACGGCGTAATTGCGCATCCGGGGTATGCAAAAAATAAATTGGTAAATGCAATAAAAGTTGCAGGAGAAATTTTGCATGCCTTGCCAACAACCGAATGGGCTCCTGAAGCCACGGAAAAAAAAGAAGGCTTCGTTCACCCCGTGCGGCTGGAGGGCATCGCTGAAAAAGCAACTATTGAATTTATTGTAAGAGATTTTGATACCAGTGTTTTAAAAAAACATGAAGAAAGACTAAAAGGAATTGCTGAAGAAGTAGTGAGTCATTACCTGGGTGCATCTATGGATTTTACCATAACAGAACAGTACCGCAACATGAAGCAGGTGCTCGATGAAAATCCTCAGGTGGTTGCTTATGCAGCGGAAGCCATTAACCGTGCAGGGCTGGATGTTAATACAGAAAGTATTCGTGGTGGAACGGATGGTAGCAGGCTAAGTTTTATGGGATTACCTTGCCCAAATATTTTTACCGGTATGCAATGCATTCACTCCAAACTTGAATGGATAGGTGTGAAGGATATGGCAAAGGCTGCTGAAACAATTGTGCACCTGAGCATGATATGGGAAGAGAAGAATTGAGACATGTTATAAAGTATAGCCATCAACGTTAGAAATAACCTGAAAAGGGCTTAAAGATATTTTTTAACAATTAAGTTAAAGTTTCCAACACAAATTAATGCAACCTCTCATTTATAGAATTACTCTTTACATTTGTCATCAAACCTACATACATGGATTTATTTTTCCTGCAGATTGACACAACCTCAATAACGCATGCTGCTCCCAAAACCCAAAACTTATGGGAAGTGCTCGTAAGTGGTGGTGTAATAATGATTCCGCTTGCTCTTTTATTTCTTATCGCTGTTTATTTCTTCTTCGAAAGATTGATTGCAATAAACAAAGCATCAAGGATTGACGATAATTTCATGCGCATCATCAGGGATCACATCGTGACCGGAAATGTTGCAGCAGCAAGAAGCTTTTCAAAAAATAATGACAACCCCGTTGCGCAGATTGTGGATAAAGGCATACAGCGAATTGGCAAACCGATGGATGCGATTGAAAAAAGTATGGAGAATGTAGGCGCTCTCGAATTATACAAACTTGAAAAAAATCTCTCTATCATTTCAATAGTGGCCCGCATTGCGCCGTTGTTTGGTTTTCTTGGCACCATTATCGGTATGCTTGCTTTGTTTAAAGGCATTGCTCAAAGCACTGAATATACCCCTAACACCATTGCCGATGGTATCTATATTAAGATGATTACTTCTGCCACAGGTTTAATCATTGGTATATTAGCGTATATTGGTCACAGTTATCTTGCCGCACAAATTACCCGCATCGAAAATAAAATGGAAATAGCTACCGCTGAATTCACTGATATTTTACAGGAACCAACCCGGTAAAATAAATACCATTTATAAATTAATAATTGAACGTGAGTATAAGAAAACGATATAAAAATGAAGATACAGAACTGGATACGGGTCCTTTGAACGACATTTTATTTATACTTATGTTTTTCTTCCTCATCATTTCTACATTGGCAAATCCCAATGTTATTAAAATGAATAATCCCAGGGCAACGAGCGAAACTAAAGCCAAACAAAGTGTGATTGTTAGCATAAACAAAAACAGGGATATTTACCTCGGGCAGCGAAAAATTCTTTTTGATTCACTGGAGTCGGATTTGAAAAAGCAACTACGCATTGGCGATAGTATAAAGCCGGCCGTGGTGATTAATGCCGATTCTCTCGTAAGCTGGGGTGATATTGTGAGAGTAATGCAGGTGGCTAAAAAGCTTGGTGCTACAACTTCCGCATCAGTTAGCAGCGCAAAATAATTAACTGGTGTAATTCATAAACTTAATTTGATAGCAGGAAAGTTGCTTTTATCATTCTTTCCTTTCCGTATATATCTTTTCTAACTTCCGTTTTGAAATCATAGTTCAAAAAGATTTCCTGTATTTCTTTAGAAAAATCCTCATGAATTTCTACGAAAATCTTCCCATTGGGTTTTAAATGTGATTGGGCGAAGCGGGCAATGTTATCGTAAAACAGAAAAGGATTATTATTATCAACAAACAAAGCAATACCGGGTTCAAAGGCGGTTACATTCCTGGCTAATTTTCCTTTTTCATTTTCAGGAATGTAAGGTGGATTACTAACGATTACATCATAGACGCCGAGTGAATTCCATCGCCCCTCATTTAAAAAATCAAGCTGAAGAAAATCTATTTTTGTTTTAAAAGTATCTGCATTTTTGCAGGCAACCTGCAATGCATCTGTACTTATATCAATCGCCATTAGATCTGCATGCAGTAATTCTTTTTTAATTGAAACAGGAATACAGCCACTTCCCGTGCCTACATCCAATATTTTGACTTCGTCATATCGTACATCGTACATCGTACTTCTTACATCTCCGATAACCCACTCAACAAGTTCTTCCGTTTCAGGTCTCGGAATTAAAACATGCTCATCCACATACAATTTCATTTTATAAAACCACGCCTCGTGCAGAACATACTGCACAGGCTTATGCTGCAATAATTCACACAGGTATTTTTCTAATCTTTGAAAGATGTCCTCTTCTAATGCAACACTTTTGTTGCTAACTCTTTCCCACCTTTTTAACCCGGTTGTATATTCAAATACCCAATCAGTAATATGAGCCGCTTCCCTGCTATCATAGATTGAAGTGAGCTTCATGAGAAAATCATTATAGCATTGTTCCGTTGTCATTAAAGCAAACTTAATTATTTTGCGAAGCAATATTATTATTTTGACAAGAGAAGAACAATATATGAGCAGGTGTTTGCAACTTGCAGAATTGGGCGCAGGGAATGTGGCACCTAATCCTATGGTGGGTGCTGTATTAGTTTATGAAGATGAAATTATTGGTGAAGGCTATCATCAAAAATATGGTGAGGCACATGCGGAAGTAAATTGCATAAACAGCGTTAGTGAGCAACATAAAAACCTGGTTGAAAAAAGTACTTTGTACGTGTCGCTTGAGCCCTGTTCTCATTATGGGAAAACACCACCATGCGCTGATCTGATTATTAAAAACAAAATAAAAAAAGTCATTATTGGTTGTAAGGATATTTACAAGGAAGTTGCCGGATCCGGAATACAAAAGCTGAAGAATGCAGGACTAGAGACTGCCGTTGGCATTTTAGAAAAAGAATGCACGCTGCTTAATAAAAGATTTTTCACTTTTCATCAACAATTCAGGCCTTATATTATTTTAAAATGGGCGCAATCTGCAAATGGTAAAATTGGTTCAGTTGAAAAGAGAATTTTAATCAGCAATGATTATGCGAACCGAATGGCGCATAAATGGAGAAGTGAAGAGGCGTCAATTTTAGTAGGAACCAGAACAGCATTGCAGGATGATCCTTTATTAACGACAAGACTATGGAATGGAAAAGACCCGGTAAGAATTGTTATCGATAAAAATTTAATCCTTCCCCAAACTTTAAAATTATTTAATGCAGATTCAAAGACAATTATTTATAATTTACGACAGACGTCGACTGCAGAAAACCTGGTTTATATAAAACTTGAAAGAGAAAATTTTATAGATCAAATACTTCAATCACTTTTTGAAATGAACATTCAAAGTGTAATGATAGAGGGTGGATCAAATACGCTGCAATCTTTTATTGATGCGGGTTTGTGGGATGAAGCAAGAATAATAACCAATAAAGAATTAATTATAGAACCAGGAATTGCGGCACCCGAAATGAAAGGTTTCCTGCTTGAAAAACAATTGGAATACGATACCGATGTTATTGACTTTTATGGCAGAAGAGGCTAAAAATTTATTACAAAACTTCACTTACTTCGGTTGCAGGCAATTGTGCATTCCTCATAGCAATTCCCCTTATGGCATTATCACTAAATTCGATAAAAGCGCTTTTCGAGATGTCGTCATCACTTACCATTACCGGAATTCCGGCATCACCCCCTTCGCGAATAGATTGTACCAATGGAATCTCGCCAAGGAAAGGAATGTCAAATTCACTGGCAAGTTCCTTGCCGCCTTCTTTGCCGAATATATAATATTTATTACCCGGTAACTCTTTTGGAGTAAAATAACTCATATTCTCTACAAGCCCTATCACAGGCACTTTCAAGCCCGCCTGGCTAAACATCGCTATCCCTTTTTTCGCATCAGCCAGCGCAACTAATTGTGGAGTAGTAACCACAATTACACCAGTGACGGGAACCGTTTGCACAATGGTTAAATGAATGTCACCCGTGCCCGGTGGCATATCGATAATTAAATAATCCAGGTCGCCCCAATTTACGTCAGAAACAAATTGCCGTATGGCACTGCTCACCATTGGTCCCCGCCAGACTACTGCTTGTTTTTCATCAACCAGCAACCCGATACTCATTAATTTTATTCCATAACGTTCCAATGGAACAATCATTCCCTTTCCATCTACATCCTGCATCACTGGACGCTCGCCTCTTACTCCAAACATTATATGTACACTTGGTCCATAAATGTCCGCATCCATTAATCCTACCTTTGCCCCGCTTTCTGCAATTGCCAGCGCAAGATTAGATGCAATCGTGCTTTTACCTACGCCTCCCTTTCCACTAACTACTGCAATTATGTTTTTAACTCCTTTTAAAATATCCTTTTTATCGGTTCTTAAGGAAGTCGTTTTGCTCGTGAAACTGACAATTACCTGGGCATCTTTATTAATTAATTTTATAGCACTTACACAATCATTTTTTATTTTATCTTTAAGAGGGCAGGCAGGAGTAGTGAGCTCGATAGTAAAAGAAACTTCGTTACCATTAGCTTTAATTTCACTAACCATATTTAATGTAACAAGGTCATTTTTTAGATCAGGCTCCTGCACATTGCGTAACGCACTTAATACATCAGATTCAGTCATCGTTCAATTTTTTGTTAAAAACACTTACTATGCGCAAATTTAAACATTGATACCCTTACTTTGTTTTTTTTATACAACCAAACTGTCCTTAAATTCGTAGTATCAGATACAACTACATGAAAAAAAATTTACAATACTTTTTATTTCTTTTATTTCTGTTTCCTGTGGTTGCGAAGGCACAGTTTGAAACGTACAAAGATTCTGTTGTACAATTGTATGGGGTTGTAATGACGGCTGATAGTTTAAAGGCATTGCCTTCAGTAAGTATTATGGTAAAGGGGCGAAACCAGGGAACAATTTCAAGCGAGCAAGGGGTTTTTTCGATTCCAGTACTTAGAGGGGACGTTATAGAATTTACGAGTGTGGGTTACAAACCTAAGTTGTATACGATTCCTAAAAATCTGGACGGCAATCAGCAAAGCGTAATACAATTAATGGTAGAGGATACCGTCTACCTTCCTGTTACAATTATCACAAAGCGGCCAACGCGTGAAGAGTTTGAGAGGGATTTTGTAACGACGAAAGTACCCGATGATGACCAGGAAATAGCACGTCAAAATCTTTCTGCAAAAAATCTTAGGGCATTAATGGCTGCTTACCCGCGAGATGGTCGTGAAGCGACCAATTATTATCTCAAACAAAATGCTCAAAAGTATTATTCTGCGGGGCAGCTTCCACCTCAAAATATTTTTAATCCACTTGCATGGGCGGAGTTTATTAAAGCCTGGAAAAGAGGGGACTTCAAGAACAAATCAGGTAACTAAGGCTCCATCGGTCACTTACTTCCCTTAAATTCAAAATGCCCCGAAGGGCACTCTGAACTCTAATTGAAAAACCACCCCATTTAAAATTTAAATATCTTCATTGCCAATTATGTTGAAGGGTTTCATTTTAACGGATTCATATTTTAGAATTCTTAGCAATGAATCATTTTTCTTTCACCCTGGTAACGATCATCAATTCTTTCACAAAGATGGTTCGTTGCAAGAAAAAACCATTCAGTGAAATCCTCGTTTTTTTTGCGTTTTTCCACGGTATTAAAACAATAAGCCCCGTTCTTTCGAACAGGGCTTTCTATTTCTATACTAAATTAACTTACTATGATGGGTGGTATCGTCGTTTCTAGTCCTCTATTTTTACCTTTCCTTTCTGTTTTGCCATCACTTCTTCAGCAATGTTATTAGGAGCAGGTGAATAATGGCTGAATTCCATTGTAGAAGTGGCGCGCCCACTGGATAATGACCTCAATTGAGTTACATATCCAAACATTTCACTCAAAGGAACTTTCGCCTTAATGACCTGAACACCATGCTTACTGTCCATTCCTTCCAGCATACCTCTGCGCCTGTTAAGATCTCCTGTTACGTCTCCCATATATTGGTCAGGAGTAAGAACCTCAATCCTCATGATGGGTTCCAGTAAAACAGGTTTTGCTTTCCTTCCGGATTCGCGATAACCTTGTTTGGCACAAAGTTCAAATGACATAGCATCGGAATCGACCTGGTGAAACGAACCATCAAAAACTCTTACTTTCATGCTTTCCATGGGGTAACCCGCCAATACACCTGTTGTCATCGCTGTTTCAAAACCCTTCTGAATAGCGGGTACAAATTCTTTGGGGATTGAACCTCCGAAAAGTCCGTTTATAAATTGGAAATTACCTTTTCCTTCTTTCAAAAATTCTTCATCGGCAGGGCCAATTTCAAAAACAATATCAGCAAATTTACCCCGACCACCCGTTTGCTTTTTAAGCACTTCACGATGTTCAATTGTTTGCTTAAATGCTTCTTTATATGCCACCTGCGGCGCACCCTGGTTTATTTCAACTTTGAACTCACGCTTCATTCTGTCTACAATAATTTCCAGGTGTAGTTCTCCCATTCCACTTAATATCGTTTGACCTGTTTCTTCATCAGTCTTTACTTTTAATGTCGGATCTTCTTCAACAAGTTTCGAAATAGCCAATCCCATCTTATCCACATCAGCCTGCGTTTTTGGCTCTACGGCAACAGAAATAACCGGCTCAGGGAAGGTCATTGCTTCTAAAACAATTGGATGATCTTCATTACAAAGTGTATCCCCTGTTTTAATATCTTTAAATCCAACAGCAGCGCCAATATCACCCGCCTCAATAAAATCTACCGGGTTTTGTTTATTAGCATGCATCTGCATAATTCTTGAAATCCGTTCTTTCTTTCCTGTCCTCGTATTCAATACATAAGAACCTGAATCAAGATGACCAGAGTAAGCTCTAAAGAATGCAAGACGTCCTACAAAAGGATCAGTCATTATCTTAAATGCCAATGCAGCAAATGGTGCTTTGGGATCTGGTTTGCGTTCAATTTCATCACCGGTGTCCGGGTTAATACCCTTTACTGCTTCAAGATCCATTGGTCCCGGAAGATACCTGACAATAGCATCCAGTGCGGTCTGCACACCTTTATTTTTGAAGGATGAACCACACATCATTGGTATAATGGAAATGTCTATTGTTGCCTTACGAATTGCTTCATGAATTTCTGCTTCAGTAATTGTATTGGGATCATCAAAGAATTTCTCTAATAATTTTTCATCATAATCTGCCACTGCTTCAATTAGGTGTTGCCTCCATTCATTCACTTCTTCTATCATATCCTCCGGAATGGGAACAACTTTATAAGTCATTCCTTGTGTGGCATCATCCCAAATAATTCCTTGCATGGTAATGAGATCTACAACCCCTTTGAAGTTATCTTCTGCCCCGATCGGTAATTGCAATGGAACTGCCTTAGCACCCAGCATTTCCTTCACCTGTTTTACAACATTTAAAAAATCTGCACCGGCACGGTCCATTTTATTTACGAATCCAATCCGGGGAACTTTATAACGATTGGCCTGGCGCCAAACAGTCTCACTCTGGGGCTCAACACCGCTTACTGCACAAAATAATGCAAGCAAGCCATCAAGAACCCTTAGCGAACGTTCCACTTCAACTGTAAAGTCAACGTGCCCCGGCGTATCGATAATGTTGAACTTGTATAATTTGGTATCTGGCGTTTTTACCCCTTGTACTGTTGGAAAATTCCAAAAGCATGTAGTTGCCGCCGAAGTGATGGTTATACCTCTTTCCTGCTCCTGTGCCATCCAGTCCATAGTTGCAGCACCATCATGCACTTCACCTATTTTATGGTTAACGCCGGTATAATACAGAATTCTTTCTGTAGTGGTGGTTTTGCCAGCATCGATATGAGCTGCAATACCAAAATTTCTTTGAAATCTTAAATCGGCCATTGCCTTTTATTTAATTGTTATGAGTATTTATTTTATAAAACTTTTGGGAGGCGCAAAGTTACAAAAATTATGGTTACAATAAGTGTCGTAACTGAGATATTCTGGTGCTTTTAATATAAAAACCCTTTCGGAGTGAAAGGGTCTTAGAATTATCTGGTTCCAAAATAGTTAAATCCTGAAGTGAGCAAACGCCTTGTTCGCATCAGCCATGCGATGCGTATCTTCTTTCTTTTTAAATGCAGCTCCTTCACCTTTACTTGCAGCAACAATTTCGTTGGCCAACTTTTCTGACATGCTTCTTCCGTTTCTATCCCTGCTATATTTAATAAGCCACTTAATACTTAAAGATGTTTTTCTATCCGGACGAACCTCTGCCGGAATTTGAAAAGTAGCACCACCAATACGACGGCTCTTTACTTCCACACCAGGAGTAACATTTGCTAATGCTTTTTTCCAAACCTCGTATCCGTCTTCTCCTGATATTTTTGAAACCTTTTCAAGAGCATCATAAAAGATATTATAGGCACCACTTTTCTTACCCTGCCACATTAAATTATTTACAAATCTGGTAACCAGTTTGTCCTGGAATTTAGGATCAGGTGCAAGAGGTAATTTTTTGGCTTGTGCTTTACGCATTGATATTATTTATAAATTATTTTTCGGAATTATTTTTTTGCTTTTTCTTTCTTGGTGCCATATTTGGAACGACTTTGCTTACGGTCTTTTACGCCGGCGGTATCAAGGCTTCCCCTAACAATATGATAACGTACGCCCGGTAAATCTTTCACCCTGCCGCCACGTATTAGAACAATTGAGTGCTCCTGCAGGTTATGGCCCTCCCCGGGTATATAGGCAATAACTTCAATTTTATTAGTAAGTCTTACTTTAGCTACTTTACGTAATGCAGAATTTGGCTTTTTTGGAGTAGTGGTGTATACTCTCGTACATACGCCGCGACGTTGAGGACAACTATCAAGAGCCCTTGATTTGCTTTTGGACCTGATAATTGTTCTTCCTTTTCTTACTAATTGTTGTATTGTAGGCATTACTTTTTACCTTAATTTTTTTGGACGGCAAAGGTAAGCTTCGGTTTGTGAACTTCCAAAATTATTTGAAGCGTAAACAGAACGTAACCTGGGAGCGAATCTAATGAAAGGCTATATTTTAACCAACCAATTATATTTGTCATCTTCTCTTCCTTCTTTAATGGCGCCAAGGCGGATTTTTATTGCAGGGGATATTTCCCATTTGTCCGTTTCAAAATTCATGACAAAATCCTTATACTTCAATTCTTTAATCATGGAAATGGTGGCTGCAGTACCAGTGCCAAAGACTTCCGGGAGGTTTTGATCTTTATAAGCTGAAACGATTTCCCCTATGCTTAAAGGCCTCTCCTCTACAATTAGCCCCTTATCTTGCAAAAGTTGTATTACACTTTCCCTGGTTACGCCGGATAAAATGGTTCCTGAACTTAAATCAGGTGTAATGGCTTTATTGCCAATAATAAAAAAGATATTCATGGTTCCGCACTCCTGCACATATTTATGTTCAAAGGCATCCATCCAAAGAACCTGGTCATAGCCTTTCCTTTTTGCCTCCGCAGTTGGATACATTGCCGCTCCGTAATTTCCCGCATTTTTTGCAAAGCCTACCCCGCCTTCAACAGCCCTTACATATTTTTCTTCCACATAAATACGCATGGGGCTGGCATAATAAGGCCCGGTAGGACTCAATAAAATCATGAATTTATATTTGCCGGATGGCCGTACACCTATCATTTCATCGGTGCTAAACATAAATGGTCTTATATATAATGAGTGGTCAGGCTTGCTTGGAACCCAATTGGCATCAAGCTTAATAAGTTCCTTCATTCCTTCTATAAAGATCTCCTCTGAAATTTTGGGCATCTCCATTCTTTCGGCTGAATGATTGAAGCGTTTTAAATTCTCGAAAGGACGGAATATATTTATTTCACCCTGCATATTCTTATAGGCCTTTATGCCTTCAAAGATTGCCTGGCCGTAATGCAAGGCTGCCAGCGACGGTGAAAGCAGCAGAGGTTGATAAGGTTTAATTTCTACAGTTTTCCATTCTCCATCCTCATAATCCACTTCGAGCATGTGATCGGTAAAATATTTTCCAAACGGAATATTTTCCAGCGTCATCGATTGTAACTTGCTCGTTTCTGCTCTTGTAATATTAAAATCAGCGGATGCCACCATATCATTAAATTTGCTGCAAAGAAACGAAAAAAAGAAAGGTAAATCTAATTATGAGTTTGGATAAAATACAATTACCGGGTTTCTTATATGGTCCATTATTCAGGAAAAATCTGGTAGTAATTAAACCGGGCGGTCACCCGGATTCTTTAAAAAAAGAATCAAAAAAAATTAATTTCCTGGGGGGCAACCATAAGAAAATTGCCTTTATAGGAAATGACAATCAAAATAAATTTCTTGCCGATGATCAAATGAAATTTTTGAATGATTTATTAAATGCCTGCAATTTAACAATGGCAGATATTGCTTTTTTGAACTTTCGCGAAAGCGCCGGTTTCAGTTATCCCGACGTAAATGATCAGCTTCATCCGGAAAAAATTCTGATGTTCGGAGTATCGGCGAAAGAATTGGATCTGCCTTTTGAAATACCTTTTTTCCAGGTGCAAAATTTTCAGGATCAGCAATATATAATCAGCCCTCCATTAGCAGAAATTCAATCGGACAAGGAGCTAAAAAAACAGCTATGGGCTTGTCTTCAAAAGATATTTAATATTCAAAAGCAGAAATGATAACGTTGATATTTGCTACAAACAATTCTAATAAAGTCATTGAAGTAAAAAGTTTGCTAAATGATAATTTCGAAATTTTATCTCTTAAAGAGGCAGGCATTGACATTGATATCCCGGAGCCTTTTAACACTTTGGAAGAAAATGCGATAGAAAAAGCTGATGTTATATACAAGCTTAAAGGAATAAATTGTTTTGCCGAAGATACCGGGCTCGAGGTTAATGCGCTCCATGGAGAGCCGGGAGTAAAAAGCGCAAGGTATGCGGGCAATGAAAGGTCATTTGAAAATAACATTAATAAATTACTGTTCAACTTAAATGATATAACTGATCGCAGCGCACGATTCCGTACGGTTATATGCTTAACGGTTAACGGAAAACACAATATATTTGAAGGGGAATGCACGGGAACTATCATTTCAGAAAAAAGAGGCATTAATGGATTTGGTTATGACCCGGTTTTTATTCCGGATGGAGCAATAAGGACTTTTGCTGAAATGTCGCTTCCGGAAAAGAACATTTACAGCCACCGGAAAAAGGCCACGGAAAAGTTAATCGCCTGTTTGAAAGAAAGCAATGTTGCATAGCCAGTCTATGATTAAACCAAAAACTTGAACGAACAAAGCAACCATATACCTGCGGAAACAGACTTGATAAAGGGCTGTATTGATGGAAACCGGCAAATGCAGGAACTTCTATATAAAAAATTCTCTACTAAAATGTACGGTGTGTGTTTACGATACTCCGGAAATGTTGATGATGCCAACGATCTTTTACAGGAAGGGTTTATTAAAGTATTTAAGAATTTATTGAAGTTCCGCGGAGACGGTTCATTTGAAGGATGGATGAGAAGAATATTTGTTAATACTTCAATTGAACATTTCAGGAAAAAAGTTAAGTTATACAATGTAACGGAGGTTCAGGAAAATACGATAGAAGACCCTGATTTGAATGTCCTTGATACATTGGCTGAAAGGGATATAATTACCCTGGTAAATGAATTATCTCCCGGGTATAAAACAGTCTTTAACATGCACGTTATTGAGGGATATTCGCATAAAGAAATAGCTGACATGCTTGGAATAACAGAAGGAACGAGTAAATCTCAATTGGCAAGGGCTAAAGGAGTACTGAAAAAATCTCTTGAAAAAATGATAAACAAGGCAGGCAACAACACTATAAATAGTTAAATGGCTTATGCAAAACTTTAAAGAAAAATTATATAATTATGAAGCTGAACCACCATCTGAAATTTGGCAAAACATAGCTTCTGAATTAAATGATAGCGCCAATAAATTAGTTTCGGTCAAGGACGTTCGAAAAAGGTCTCAACTTATTTTCTATACATTAACTGCGGCTGCATCTCTTGTTTTCATTTTTATAGTTTCTATATTTTTTAATACATCTAAAATAGATCTGGGCATCGCTTCAAATTCATCAGGTCAATCACAAAACTTATTACCGAAACAAATCCAGGATTCTTTAAATCTGAATAACAAGATTTTAAAAGAAATTATTAACTCTACAAAAGATAAAAAATTACTGGCGTTAAATTATGAAAATTCTTCGCGTTATGGAAAAAAATACCTCACTATCGCGGGACCTGAGTGCGAGCCGGTTAAAATTTCTCCAAAAGTTGCCACATTAATTGAATCTACCGATAATGAGTATCCGCCAAAACCTGTTTGGAATAAGAAAATTGAAAAGTGGCAAGAGATCATGCTTGGGAGTACCTTATCGCCTACGTCAACAAATCTTCTTGACGTCGTTCAACTTTCTTCTTCTATTAATAATAATGAATAGTGTAGTTTATTTATGGCGAGAATAAAAATCGGGTTGCCCGAAAAATGTATTGCTACGTTTACAATACCCGTCAGAATAACGGATATAAATTACGGCAACCATGTTGGTAATGATTCCCTGGTAGCTATAATTCACGAAGCCCGCATGCAGTTTCTTCGTGAACATGGTTACTCAGAATTGGACGTGACCGGCACTTCACTAATAATGAATGAACTATTAATTGAATTCAAAAACGAGGCATTTTATAGAGACCTGCTCGAAGTAAAATTGTTTATGGGTGAAATTTTTAAAGTGGGCTTTGAACTTTTTTATTCTTTATCAGCAATAAGAGGCCAATCATCCATTTTAATTGCGAAAGCAAAAACCGGAATGGTTTGTTTTGATTACAAAGAAAAAAAATTAATGCAGCTTCCTGGTGAATTGAAAAAGATTCTTGTCGATTAGTTCAGTTAAGACCTACCGGGACCAAATCTTCCAGCTTTCTTCTGCCTGTATGGAAAGCATATCTCCGCCATTTTTTATTACGGCACCCTTTGCCGCAGCCTTTGAAAGAAATAATGTTTTAGCCGGATTATAAACCAGATCAAAAAAATAATGTTGGTCAGAAACAAACCCATACGGTAATTGCGGGTAATGGTCTGCGTTAGGAAACATTCCGGCTGGCGTTGTATTAATAACAATAGTATATTCCTTCATAGTTTCGGATGAAATAGACTCATAGTTAATGATTTCTCCGGCAAGATCTTTTTTTCTGCTTACAAATAAAAAATCAATTTGCAAGTTATTTAAAACATAAGCAACCGCTTTCGAAGATCCTCCTGTTCCAAGAACAAGTGCCTTTGTGTTATGAGGCCGTAAAAAAGGAACAAATGATTTTTCAAAACCAGTTATATCAGTGTTAAAACCGCTCCATTTTCCGCCATCTATTTTAATGCAGTTACAGGCATTGATGTCATTAACCTCGCCGGAAACGGTGTCTAAAAATGGAATGATCTGGGATTTGTAAGGAATAGTAACATTTAAACCCGAAAGAAATGAATTTTTTTTTAATGAGGGAATCTCTTCCGGCAAATTTTTTATTTCAAAATTTTGATACTCGCAATCATTTATATTTTCGTTGCTGAATTTCTCAGTAAAATATTTTTTTGAAAAAGAATGACTTAAAGGATTTCCTATCAATCCATAAATTTTCATTACGCCTTTTCTTTATTAAGGTATAAATGAAAAGTATCGCCCCTTAGTCCGATGCGCATGGCTTCCAAAGGAATAACTTCTGTCGGCGCTATGTTTCCAAGGTTTACATTGCAATCAATAAGTTCCAAAAAATATAATTGCTGTGCTTTCTGGGGCGCTTCCCAAATAATTTTCTGCTGTGGAATTTGGGTAAGTATTTCCTGCACCAACCCCTCTCTTACTTCGCCTGTGCCTCTGTAAATCCCTACATTACCTGCCTCCCGCGCTTCTGCTATCACATATGATGAACCTGCTTCAAGTTCTGCCTTCATCAACTCAATCCATTTGTACGGGGGAATAATGTGTGCGGCATCTTTACTGCCCACTTCGCTTAACACAGTTCCATGTTTTGTAAGTTTTTCTATATAACCACATTTTTCAGCATGTGGAATCGTAATAGATCCATCACTTACTTCCATGAATTTTATATTAAACTCTTTGCAGAGATTTATATAATCATTAAACTGGTTTCTTATTAAAAAGGCTTCGAAAAGCGTACCTCCAAAATAAACAGGTATATCAAATGATTGATATAAATCGATCTTTGCTTTGAGATTTGGAGTTACAAATGCAGTTCCAAATCCCAATTTGATAATATCGATATGCGGGTGCGCCGCACTTAAAAAATTTCTTGCTTCTTCAACACTAAGCCCTTTGTCCATTATCATTGTCAATCCGTATTGCCTGGGCTTTGGGACTCTTTCGGGAATCTGAGAGAGATTAAAATTCATGTTATTCTTTATTGAGACGCGGCAAAGATAGTTTTGTAAACCCAATTATTCAAAACCGGTATTATACTGCTATTTCCTCTTGCCGGGTCGTTTGGTTTTATATAATGCAATCAATTCAACTACCGGCTGATGTTGAAGAAGAGATGGATTTAATTCAATGAATTGTTTAACTAATGCCGGAGCTTTTTGCAATGCAAGTTCGAGCTGCAGCAAACCTTCTTTGGATTTGCCGAGAGCAAATAGTATAGCAGATTTGTAAAAGGTAAAGAGAGGTTTATCGTTTGTATTTTTTTGTGCATTGTATGCCTGTTCAAGCGCCTCTTCAAAATATTCAGCGTCGTAGAGGCATTTTATCAGTTCTTTCCAGCCGTTATTATTTTTAGGACGTGACTTAATAAAATTTGAAAAATGAATAACGGCATCTTTAATTCTGTCAAGCTCAACATAACATTTTGCCAATGCTAAATGGTAATCGGGCTGCGATTTATTTATTCGCATCGCATTTTCCAAATTTTTTACGGCACTCTCCCAATAACCCTCACTCATATACGTACCCGCAATTTTATAGTACAAATGGCTGTCGGTGGAATTTAGGTGAGAAGCCTTCCTGTAGTTAAAACGGGCCTGCGCAAAATTCTTTAATTTTTCATAGCAGTGGCCCAAAGCTTCATAGATAACTTCTTCAGGCATCGACAGCTCAAGAACTTTTTGCAAAACCTCTATCGCCTCCTTGTATTTGCGCAACCGAAGATAAGCATCACCCATGTTGCGATATGCATAGTCAAATTTCTCGTCAATCGCAATCGCATATTGGTAGGCGTCAATTGACTTTTCATACAGCTTTAACCCCTGGAAAGCCGCACCCAGGTTAAACCATGCAAGTTGTGTGTAAGGAAATTCATCAATTATTTTTTGATGCAATTTGATACTTTCTTCATTTCGCCCGGTATAATCCGTCCAGAAACAAATTTTATAAAGCGCCTCCTCGTTAGTTGGATCTTGCTCCAGGATTAGCTTCAGGCAATTAAACACTTTATCAAATTCTTCATAGTCATCGTAAACATCTGCAAGCTCGAAAAGCAATTCCGTCTTTTCTTCTCCCTGGAAAACATGGATGGCTTTTTCCAGCAAAGCCGCAGCTTTCTCCTGGTTATCAAGGGCGAGATGAGCGTCAGTTTTTAATATGTAAAGGTTTATATCATTACTGTCAAGTAGTTCTGCTTTATCAAGCAGGGAAAGGGCTTCTCTGTAACGCCGTGTCGCTATCAACAGATCGGCCTTCTTTATATGAAGCATTGATGAATAGGGAAATTGTTCAACTGCATAATTAACAGCTTCTACCGCTGAGACAAGATCATCATTTTCATCGAAATGGTCAATTATCCTCTCAAAAGAGTCTTCTTCGATAAAGTTGTACTTCCTTCCATTTTTAAAATTGTTATACTGCAAAAGCAGTGCTTTCATTTCTTCCTTATTTTGCCGGTAGGGATTTTCTTTCATACAAAATGATCTTAATCCAAATTACAGATTTTTTTTAAATTCTGTGTATACTAATAAACGTACTTCACCGTTTTCCTAATAATTATGATGAAAGGCTTTACATTCTCATAAATTTATAGTAAGTTTGTTAAAATTGAACTAATTATTAATATTAAATGAATAAATATTCCAAAATAGGCCTCGTTGCAGTGTTGGTTTGCGGGTTATATCTCATAACTTTTGCAGATAGAGGTGGTTTTGTGAAGAAAAACAAAACACGGCTTAATATCGCAACGGCAGGAACTTTAAAAAACTCAATTGCCTTCAACCTGAAATCCGGAGTTGTTTATAAAGGAAGTTTCTTATTAAACAACCAGCAAATTGGAAATAATATTATTTCAGACGCTATTATTTCCTATAAAAAAGGAAATACTATTTATATATTGCCTTATAAACAAAAAGTGGTTATTCCGGAATATAGCCAAAAAGATGGCTATAAGCTTATAATCAGGCCAAGAAAATAACAACTGGTAAATTTTTTGAATTTTATAAAAAAGCCTGCATTGTCTGCAGGTTTTTTATTTTAAGAGAATCCCAAATAATAAAGTAACAGAAAATGTCCGCGACTTGTTTCTCACTAATAACAATCATCCCTGTAAGGTGATTGCTGGATTATTTAGTCTTGGTTTCTTCGTAAGTTAAAACCCTGTAACCTGATTTTGGAATTTCAAATTTCGAGGCAGGAACAATGCTGTAGTTGATTTTTGATAGGGTAAACTTGAACTTCATTTTACCACTTTGCATTTCATATTGCACGGCAAGGCCCGGCAACGTCTTAAATTGGTAATCATAATTTTTATTGGCCACGTTCACATCTGTGGTATAGTAAACGGTAAAAGACGAACCATCTTTTAATTTCGCTATCGCTTTTTTACAATCAAATCCATCTATAACCGCCGTTTCGCCGGTATTTTCAAAAATTATTCCGTCATATTTTTTATTATTGTTGCCCCAATCCTGAGGAGTTAGGGTAATCATCAGTTTTTGAGCACTATAATCTTTCAAAATAACGCCACTCCCCGTTGTTGCATTGTAAATGGTAGCCTCGCTGCCCAGGCCGCTCACCATCTCTGTGCGGCTTTGGCTGCCTTTTAAATATACGGTAGTTGTTGCCCCATCAAGCATGTCGGCCATCTTGGGTTGGTTGCTTCCAGTTTCAACGGAAATATTATATACAAGGCTTCCCTCCGACAAACTCTTCTGCGAATAACTTTCAACTGAAGCTAATGTGCCAAAGACTAATAATATGAATTGAAAAATTTTCATGAATGACCTTTATTCTTATGTAATGCATCATTACTTATTAAGACTACACTACCTTCTTAATAGTTGCAGCTTTTAACCAGGATCTATTTTTTCTTAGTCGTATTTTTCTTCTGTTGCATCGATTGCAACTTCTTATTGCTCTCCTGCATAGCCGTCACCCGCTCCTGCCACTTGTTTTGCGTAGCAGGTTTCTTCTTGTTTTCCTGCAACCTGGCAAGAATTTTTTCATGGTCTATAATATATTTTTGTATTACAAACTGGATAAGCAACGTGATGGCATTGGAAACAGTATAATACCATGTTAGCGACGAAGGAAGCCTGTTAAAAACTCCCAATAATATTATTGGGAAAATAAAAGGCATATACTTCATAACCGGGTTACTGTTGTCCTGCATATTGCTCATTCCGTATAGTGATATGAGAAGACTGGTAACAACTGCCAGGATCGTAAACAGGCTTACATGATTGCCATAAAATGGTATTGAAAAAGGCAGATTGTAGATCGAATCGTAGGACGATAAATCTTTGGCCCACCAGAAACTCTGCCCCCTTAAAGTGATATTGGAATTAAAGAAATTATAAAGCGCAAAAAATATCGGAATTTGTAAAAGGGCAGGAATACAGCCGCCTAACGGATTGACGCCGGCGCTGCGGAACAACTTCATTTGTTCCATACCAAACGTTTGCTTGTCATCGCCATATTTGGCTTTCAGCGCATCAATTTCAGGCTTTAAAAGCTTCATTTTTGCGCCACTCAGGTAGCTTTGGTAGGTAAGGGGTGAAATCAACAGTCGTATTACGATAGTAAGGAGAGCAATAATAAGTCCAAAGCTCGCCATCTTACTGCTTAAGAAATTAAAAACAGGCATAACGAAGCCCCTGTTTATATATTTAACAAATGCAAAGATGCCACTGCCAAGTGGAACCATGTTATACATTTGGTTACCATAAGATTTTAGTATCTTATAATCGCCAGGCCCGTAAAACAGTTGTAATGGAATTACGGCGTTTGGTCCTTCTGCAACCTTTATTCGCACATTCGCGGTAAGTTTCCCGATAATGTGCAAACTCGTATCTGCAGGAACTTCCCAGTTTAAGCCCGCGTTTTCAAACTTATTCTTAGCAACAATTGAACTGGCAAAAAACTGTTGTTTTAATGCGACCCAGTCAACCGGTTTATCCAGCTTTTTGTCATCCGATTTTCCCTCAACAAGATGTTCAAAATCATAGTCACCATTCTCTACGAAATCAATGTGCGACTGTTGCGTCTCCCACAGCATATCTTTTTCCTGCTTTGTTGCTTTGGCCTGCCATGTGAGATTCAATGTATTTTGTGTAACTAATTTATTGGCACCCTCCATCACGATATTAAAGTCTACCATGTAATCATCGGGGCTTAAAGTATATTGGTTTTCTATCTTTCGTCCGTCTTTTGTTAGCAGGCTAAAGCTTATCATTTCTTTGCCGTCGCCTGCCGTTTGGGGGCCTGGTGAAGAAAAAAGCAAATCAGATGTCTGCACGGTTTCATTGTTACCCGAATTGATGGCGTAAGAAATGTTGCTAAAGTTGCCGTCCTGCAGAATAAGTGGCTTTTTATCGAAAGTCTTAAAGTCTTTGAGCTCCACCATTTTTGGCTGACCGCCTTTATTGGTAAATGTAATTTTAAGGACTTTATTTTCGAGAGTAAATAACGTTTCTTTACCGGAAGTGTCTTGTTTTATATTTGTCAAAGCAGTGTCCCGCTTAATATCACTGTTCGGATTTTTTGCGGCATTTAGCGAAGTGTCAATCTTTGGTGTCAATCTACTGATTGAATCCTTTATATGCTGTTGCTGCTTTTCCAAGGCCGCTTTCCCCTGGCTGTTATAAAAGATATACCCAATAAATAACAGTCCTAATAATAAAAATCCAATGACCGTATTCTTATCCATTCCCATAACTAAAAATTAGTTGGCAAATGTACACAAACTTTACAGTTCTGCTTTTTGATTCTTCAACTCATCCATTCAAAAAAAAACCCTCATTTAAGAGGGTATCGATTAAAGTTCTGCTATTATTTTTTAGCAGGAGTTGCTGGTTTTGCTGCTGGCTTCGCTTCCGGTGTTGCTTTAACATCAGCTGCAGGAGCAACTTTTGCAACGGTTGCTTCTTCCTGTTTCAACTGGCGTGTCATTGCTACAGAAGCAATAGGAATTCTCGGAGAATTAAGAATTTCCATATTTTTTGCGATAACATCCTGAACACGGATATTTTCATTCAGTTTAAGATTGGTAAGGTCTACATCAATGTGCTCAAGTAAATGTTCGGGAATTGTTTTTACTTTTAACGCCTTCATTTTCACTGCTAACTTACCACCTTCTTTCACTCCTTCGGGTACGCCCGTAAATTTAATTGGGATAGAAACCGTAACTTTTTTGTCGCCGACCAGCTCCAGGAAATCGACATGAATTAGTTTGTCGCTTACCTTATCAAACTGCATATCTTTTAATACGCATTTATAAGATGCTCCATCAACTTTAACTTCTGCCAGCATAAAATCTGGTGTGTAAACAATGCTTTTAAAAGCAGTTGCCGGAGCGGAAAAATTAATTTCTTTTGCACCTCCGTAAATTACACCTGGCACTTTTTCCTCAGAGCGAAGTTGGCGGGTGGCTGTTTTGCCAAAATCGGTCCTGATTTGTCCTTCGATTGTAATTGTTTTCATTATAATTTTTTTTGAGGCGCAAAGGTAGGAAAAGTATTTTGAATATTATTCGTTCATTAAAGAACCCTTGCCTTGTTCTTTTTAAGCATTTTGCTTCTTAAGAAAAGGCTATTAATGCTCTTATTTTCGAAAGCATTTCGAATGGCTATAGCAAATAATTCAGCAACGGATACAACTTTTAGCTTGGCAATCTTCTGGGTCACGGGAATGGTATCACATACTACTAATTCTTCCAGGACACTGTTTTCAATATTCTCGTAAGCATTACCACTCAGGACAGGGTGTGTACAAAAAGCCCTTACACTACGGGCTCCCTTTTCTTTCAGTAAGCCGGCAGCTTTTGCCAGCGTACCCCCGGTATCACAAATATCATCTATCAATATAATGTCCCTGTCAACTACATCACCAATAACCACCATGCTGGCTATTTCATTAGCCCTTTTACGGTGTTTGTCACATATAACCATGTCAACTTCAAAATAACTGGCAATTTCACGAATGCGATTGGCGCTTCCAACATCCGGTGCGGCAAACGTGAGGTTTTCAAGATTGAGGTCCTCAATATAGGGAATGAAAATGGCAGAAGAATCAAGATGGTCAACCGGTATATCAAAATAGCCTTGAATCTGCGGTGCATGAAGATCCATAGTGATCACCCTGTCGGCCCCTGCAGCAGTGAGCATATTGGCAACCAGTTTTGAGCCGATAGCTACCCTCGGCTTATCTTTCCTGTCCTGGCGGGCATAACCGTAATAAGGAATTACCGCAATTACTTTATAAGCCGATGCCCTCTTTGCCGCGTCAATCATCAACAGCAATTCCATTAAATTATCGGTGGGTGAAAAAGTGCTTTGTACTAAAAACACAAACTGGCCCCTGATACTTTCCAGGAATTCTACGGCTATTTCCCCATCGCTAAATTTTTGAATATTGATTTTACCTAATGGTTCTCCAAATTTTATTGAAATCTGTTTTGCCAGGTATTGAGATCCTGTACCCGAAAAAATTTTTGCATTGGATTCCATGTAGCGGGAAATTAATTAAGGAACTATTTGATGAGGCGAAATTATCATTTATATTGCTTCAACAAACTCAAAATTATGGAAAGTGTTAACAAGTCTTCCACCTCTATTAAAAATTGGGCAGTTGATGATCGCCCCCGCGAGAAATTGCTTGCGAAAGGCCGGGAAAGCCTTAGTGACTCGGAACTGTTGGCAATTTTAATAAGCACAGGAAGTAAGAATAAAAGCGCCGTGGAACTTGCAAAAGAAATTTTAGCATTAGGAAAAAATAATTTAAATGAGTTAGGAAAAGTTTCGCTTAACGACTTAATGACCATAAAAGGAATTGGCGAGGCCAAAGCTATAACGCTAAGTGCCGCACTGGAACTTGGGCGCCGGCGCCAGGCAACTTCTCTTCTTAATAAAACTTTTGTTAGGTCCAGCAATGAGCTTGCTGAATATCTGAAAACAAAATTTAGAGATTATAGTTATGAGGTTTTTGCAGTTGTATACCTGAATAAGTCGAATAAAATAAATCACTTCGAAATAATCAGTAAAGGTGGAATGACAAGCACGGTAGTAGATCCAAGAATCATTTTTAAAAAGGCTTTTGAAACAGAAGCCACTTCCATTGTGTTGTGCCACAATCATCCCTCCGGCAGTTTAAAGCCAAGCAGGCAGGATGAAGAATTAACTCATAAAATCAAGGAAGCAGCAAAATACCTCGATATACAGGTTATAGATCATCTGATTGTAAGTGATGAGGGCTATTTTAGTTTTGCAGATGAAGGACTTCTTTAGTTTTTTAGTTTTAATCAAATTTAAAAAACAAACCGGATAGCAGCTAACTCTTTACCTACTTGTTGAACACCTTTTAATATGCGCTGTGTTTGTACAGCCGAAGGTTTTTTATGCCCTTTAATGTATTGAGCCAAAAGGCTTTGATTAATGCCTATTCTTTCAGAGAGGGCTTTTGCATTAATGACTTTATAAAATTCAAAAAAACTTGCGAGATCCAATTCAAAGCTGATTTCATTTATCGCATAAACAAAACCCTTATCTTCAAAATAAAGATTTACAGCTTCCATAACCTTGGTTTTTAATTCTTCAAAATTATTGCCTTGTGTGCTTATAAAGTCTTTGCCAATATTGGTAAAAGCGCTATATCCACTATCTTCTTTAAGTACCTGCATTTTTATTTTTTGCTTTCTCATCTTTTAGAAATTTTAATTTTTGCTTGTTTAAGTATAGCATTCAATAAGCCTTTTTTTACTTCGGATGATGCATGGAACGGAACAATTAGTTTTTCCCTCTTTCACAGGGTGCTCCATCATCATGTGACTACCAGTTTGCCTTACCACAAACCAACCATCTTTTTTAAGCAGCCTTACCAGTTCACTGGATTTCATTGTATAAAGGTAATAAATTTATTACTTAATTTAAAGCAATCATCTTATGGGATTGTCGCTGTGTCCCCCATGCCGGTGGTTTATTCCTGAATTCTATTCTTTAGGTCCATTCTTACATCCAAAAACCTCAAAATTTCAATTTCATTGGGTTTAATTACCCGGTAGAATATTATAGGTTGACTCGCTTTATATCCAAAAATATTTTTTTCAATTTCAGCATAATTTTTCCCAATATCAGGATCTTCAGAAATTTTTTTACAAAAGCCTGTAAGCAATTTATAATATTTATCGGCCTGGCCTTCTGACCAAACTTCGTACGTATAATCCCAAATTTTAGACAAATCTTCGACGGCTTTATTCGTTAGAAAATATTTAGCCATTTTTTCTTTTATTGGCTTTTAATAATGCAAGATGCTTTTTAAGATTAAAATTTTTCGAAATTCCGCTATCAATTCCTTCCTGGATTGCATTTTTGAAAACCTTAATTCGGTTTTCTTCTTCTTCTAATAATCTTAATCCTGCACGAATTACCTCACTCGCATTTTTATATCTTCCTTCGGAAATACTGCTATCAACAAAATTTTCAAAATAGTCTCCTAAAGACATGGATGTATTTCTTCCCATTATAATAATTTTTTTTAAAAGTACCAAAATCTGGTAACTTGCACAAGTGAAATTTTGCAATGTCGGAAGAAAAATTACACAAATGAGGGCAAATCTAAGGGGGAGGGAGGCTCTTACGCCTGCGCAGTAGGCCCGCCAAAATTCAACGGCAATTCAACGGCCTCAATGTCCTGGATGGTTCCATTAACGGATTCGAACTTTTTTACATTATCTATCATTGCCTTCATGAAGCGCTTGGCATGGGTAGGCGTTAGAATGATCCTGCTTTTAACCTTACTCTTGGGTGTGCCGGGCATTACGCTTACGAAATCGACAACAAACTCTGCATGGCTATGTGTTATAATGGCAAGATTTGCATACACTCCTTCGGAAACTTCTTCTGAAATTTCTATGTTAAGTTGATTGGGCTGATCTTTTGGTAAATCCATTTTTATTTTTTACAAAAATAACTATTGTAAATCAAGTGACAGAAACCTTAAAAAAATAAAATCATGAGAAATAAAAAAACCGCCCCGTTATAAGAGGCGGTCAATATAATCCTCGAAACGTAATTATTTGTAATATCGGTCTATAACATACCGGCTAAGCGTTGTGTATTGAAATATATACTCTCCTGTTGCAAAATCAGCTTTTATTATATTTGGACCGTCGGTAACCTTAACTCCCGCCGTAGCCATTGTGGCTATATCGTCGGCATTTAATTTTACTTTAAATTGAGTTGGCACCCCAGATGAATCAGTAAAAGATATCACATATCTAGGTCCTATATAATATCCACTGGATACTTCAACCTGGGTGGCATTATCTGCTATAAAACTGTTTACATCACCTGTGAACGAAGTGCCATCCGGAGGTCCCGACATAACTGGGCTACTCCAACGGCTAAAATCCCAATTATAGTCACCCGCAATAACATTTCCTATTATATTAAAATACATCGTATTCAAGTTTGAAGTCAAAGCTTTGCCTGAAGCATCTGTAATTGATATTGGTAATAAATAACTTTTCGATGGGTCAACGTTGCTTTGATAAACTTCCAATGTAGTTGTAGCATATTGCTGACCAGCAGGAATAGTTAGTGATGTCGATGCAAGGGTGTAGGCATCAGTTGGCAAAAGCAGAAAATTAGTTCCGTTTGCTGCATTGTAAGTTGCTATCAAAGAAGCGTCCACTCCAATTGTTACATTAACGGGACTCTTCGGCAGGTTAACCGACGCTAGATTGGCAGTTATAGTATAACTAGCTGTATCTGAGCTGAACCTGATATTGTTAGAACTAAAATTTGTCAACCCCCCTTTTATTAAATCAACATGATCCTGCAAGTGCGAAAAATCTGTTTCATTCGGAAGGCTGTTCTTAAGGCACGAGTCAAGGCTAATGACTAAGGCGCCCGCCATAATCATTATTCCTAAAACCCTGTTTAATTTTATTTTCATATTCATATTTTTAAGAGTTGAATTGCGGTTACAAGTTATTGCATCCACCATATTTTATTTACCTGTTGATTTATAGTTCCTTCGGCGCCCACATTATCGGGATTCCTGGAGTATTCACTGGTGGGATATAGCCACCGCGTAGGTATTTTAGCTACATCAATATAAGGTGAAACGCTTAATGGAGTATCACCCAAAGGCCCTGAATATGGTGGGTTTCCGGTATGTAAATAGTCAAATTTCCGGTAATCTGCATATGCAGAAAAATCGTTGATGCTGTTTAATGCAGCCCATTTTTGACGCAGGATAATTGCCTGTTTATCTAAAACTGTTGTTGCAGTTGCAAAATTAGTCTGTGTATTACCGCCCTGGCTATAATATACTGCAGCGGTATCATCAGCGTTTGGCACTCCCAGGTATTCGAAAGATGATTTAATACCTTGTTGATATAGAGTAACAGCATCTGCTGGAGCATTAATGTAACCTAATACAGTAGCCTCGGCTTGCAAAAAATAACTTTCAGATGCCAACATCATTACGGCAGGAGCAGTTGGGCCTTTAAGTATTCCCGGGCCAAAAATTGAATATTTACCATTAACGGGATTGCCATTAGCTAAACCCAACTTAATACCAACAAAATTATTGGTGCCAGGTACCGGGGCAAATTCGCGGCTCAGCCTAGGATCATTATTATCTTTATAGAAATTGACAGCGAAGTCATTTGCACCCCAAAAATCGCCAAAGCTGGATACCGGCTGCTGGCTTAAATTATAAAATCGTTGCCAGAACGGATTGCCTTGCCCTGTAGAATTAACATAACCCGGCTGCACCAGCGCATCTTCAGTTAAAAAACCATCTTGCTCAGCTGCTGTCGCCGCCTTAGCAGTTTGAAAAAAGTCTGGTGGGGTAGCTAATTGTGACATACGCAACACCATTCTCAGGCGAACTGTATTGGCGAATTGAATCCATAAAGTTTTATCTCCCCCAAACATAATGTCGGATGTCGCACCTACAGTTGTACCCGCACTATTTATAAGGTCAATACCTCTTTGAATGTCAATCAAACAACTATCGTATACGTCCATTCCTTTGGAATAAGTTGGTCTTAATGAAAGAGCGCCTCTCAATGCGTCAGCATAGGGAACATCGTTCCATAAATCCACAAGGTATTGCATATTATACGACTTCATTATGCG
Source organism: uncultured Chitinophagaceae bacterium (assembly GCA_963792025.1). GTDB lineage: Bacteria > Bacteroidota > Bacteroidia > Chitinophagales > Chitinophagaceae > Ginsengibacter. The sequence goes on from CAWBUS010000007.1 coordinate 237,226, forward strand.
GCCAGCGCCTTCCAAAAATGGCTGTGCGGTAGCATTGGATTTATCGATTATATATTGGTAATCTTCGAGGTTATCATACACTGACTGCCAAAGGCCATCTCCAAAATCTGTAGTCATTTTATAGGTATAACCAGGGTCATTGCCGTTAATCGCATAACTTCCGCTTACGGCCCATGAATCCATCCACTCGCTAAGTGCAGTTGGGCCGGGGTACCAATTGGCTACCGTGGTGGCTAAAGCTGACGGTAATACCAGGCTCGGATCGGCAGAAGTTGACTGGTTGGGATTGGTATTCACATTGAGATATCCCTTCTTACATCCCATGCCTGCCAATAGTGAGATGGTAGTTAGTATTAAAAATATTTTTTTCATTTTATTAATTTTCAGTTAACTGTTTATTTTAAAATGTGATATTAACATTAGCACCGAAAATACGGGTCGGAGGAAGCTGGTTAATATCGGTAGTACCAATAGTGTTATCGGTTGTATTAGCGAATTCAGGATCTGTCCAAACATTGTCTTTTGCCCTGAAAGCAAAAAGATTACGTCCCACTATAGCTACAGACATTTGTTTTATAAAAGAATTATTTCCGAAGATATTTTTTGGCAAAGTATATGAGAGCGATACTTCACGAATCTTCCAGAAATCAGCGCTGTTCATATATGTGCTTCCTACGTTATTCCAGGTACTGGCCCAGAAGTCGTTATTGCCGTTCTTAACGGCAACGTCTGTATTTGCTACGTACTTACCCGTTCCGTCGTCGTAAGATGAGTTGGGAATTACAAACGGCTGGCGGCCTGATTGTGCAGAATACCACGAAACGCCAGTGAAATCTAACGCATTTCCGATACTGTTGTAGATCACAGCGCCAAACCTTCCTTCTGCCAAAACAGATAAGGTTAAACCCTTGTAACTTACACTGGTGTGTAAACCAAGTATGTAAGGAGGATTGGAAGTACCGTAATCTTTTAAATTAGCATCCGGAGTAGGAAACCCTGTAAGTTTATTTACAATAATTCTTCCCTCGGGATCTCTCATCCAATCTGAAACTTTTATTTGTGGGAAAGCCGCCCCTTTCACTACGTATGTATTATTGCCTAAGGAAAAATTATCTATACCAGGATATAGTGATATTACCTTATTCTCATTATAAGCAAAATTAGTTCCAATGTCCCATCTAAAGCCGGATTTACTGCTAACAGGGGTGACGTTCAGATCTATTTCAATACCTTTGTTTTGCATTTCACCACTGTTTAAGAGTGCAGATGTAAATCCGGTTGTAGAACTCACCTGTACCGGAAGCGTTTGATTTACCGTATTAGACTGGTAAACGGCCGCTTTCAATGTAATTTTGTTCTTTAAAAAACCCAGGTCAAGAGCTATTTGCTTTTCAGTGGTAAACTCAGGTTTTATTAAGCGATTATTTAAAGCGTTGGAAACCGTAAAGCCTGCCGTGCCACCATAAGGAAAGTTAGTAGCAGTGTTAAATACATTATCAAGGCTGTACGGGCCTACGCTCACATTACCTGTTTTACCAATAGCTGCACTTAATTTACCGTAAGCCAAAACATTATTATCTCTCAAGCCGGGAATAGCGTCTGTAAAAACAAACGAAACATCACCAGCCGGGTAATTATAGCTTCTTAATTTCGGATCAAGCCGTGAATCCCAGTCGTTACGGAAAGAACCGTGAACAAAAAGATAATCGTGATACCCAATAGTAAGGTCTGCAAAAGCGCCAATTTTCCTGTAATCACTTAAGTTTTCATATACGTTAGGCGATCCTACCCTGTTTGATATATTGTAAAAATCGGGTATTACCAATTGAGCCGCAGAGGTATTAAAGTCCCTTTGAGTTTCATCGAAAGTTGTTGCTCCTAATACCAATTTAGTGGAGAAATCTTTAAACCTTTTATCAAAATTGGCAAATACGTTAGCAGTAAGTCGCTGGTTGTATTCAAACGCATCATAGTCTGTCGCAGGAGCATCCGCGGTTCCTCTACCTGAACCATAGACATCTGCCTTCGCCCAATCAGCAAACGTAAAGGCTTCGCTGGTGTATTTTTGAGAAAGGTCATAGCGGGTAATGGCTGCAGTGGCAGATAAGCTGAACCAGTCAGCTACTTTATAAGAAAGACTCAGATTACCAATCAAGGTGTTTCTTTTGGCGTCAAATCTTGATTCATCAATTTGCCACCATGGATTGCCATAATAAGCATTAAAATATCCGTTTGGATTTGCGAATGGATCGGTTTGCCAGTTCCTGTAATCTCTCAAATCAACACTGGCTGGTGTATTAAGCAGCGTCCAATAGACAGCCCTGTTCTGGAAATAAGAACCGCCAAAACCACCCGCTGTAGTAGACGGCCCGGTATTAACCGAGAAAGAACCGGGTGTTGTATTGGAATGCTGAACGGTATAATCTACAGCATAACTGGCGGTTAATCTTCCAAAATCCCTTGACCCGTTGATGCGAAAGGCATCCCTGTGATTTTTATCTTTAGGAACCGTACCTTTTATATCAACGTCCTGCAGACTGATGAAAAAGCGGCTTTTATCATCACCTCCGGAAATTGACAGATCGTTCTGTTCAGTGATTCCTTTATCGAAGAATTTAAGCTTGGCGTTAGGCTTTGCGGAATAAGTACCATGTTGCAAAACAGTATCGGATGTGCCATCAGCGTTATAAACGACCACCGGTGCTCCCAGTATTATCGGAGCGCCGTTAAACCTGGGACCATAATTCTGGTTTTCATAGCTTACGTAAGGCACAACAGGGTTTTCCGGAAAATAAAATACGCCGTCACCTGATAATTCACCCCCGTATTGCCCAAACAAATTTTGCAGTTTTGGCAGGTAAGCCACTTCCTGTACTTCGGTAGTATTACTATAATTAATAGTAGGCTTTCCTTTGGTTCCTTTTTTGGTAGTAACAATAATTACCCCGTTCGAACCATCAGAACCATAAATTGCGGAAGCACTACCTCCTTTTAAAACTGATATTGTTTCTACATCGTTAGGATTCAACTGGGCTAATAAAGTACCGCCCTGGTCTCTTGACATTACAATATCATCAATTACCACGAGGGCCTGGTTATTACCTAAGATTGACCGGTTACCTCTTAGCGTAATCCTTGTATTTTGATTTACGCTGCTGTTAACGTTGGTAATCTGCAGGCCCGAAACTTTACCGGATAAACCAGTTGCAATGTTGGTAACCTTACCTTGCGTAAGCTCTTTATTGTCAATTTTTGCAATTGACGTACCTAAAGATTTGGGATCACGCTTAATACCATAACCGGTAATAGTTACCGTTGATAGTTCGGCGCTGTTTCTTCTTAAAATAATATTAGCAACACCCGCCACCGGAACAGCTTTAACACCATTAAAACCCGTTGCGGTAAAAGTTAAGGTACCATTACCCCGCATTTTAATTGTGAAATTACCGTTAGCATCGGCGGTTGTCGCGTTCCTGGTACCTGTTTCAGTAATAGTTGCAAATGGTACAGGTGCTCCTGAATCATCCTTTACGCTACCAGAAACGCCAAAGGTTTGCGCCATTGCAAATACTCCGCTGAGCATAAGCAAAGCAAATAACATTAGAAATTTTCTCATGTGTGATTTAGTTTTATGAATTCGCAAATATATGTCTCTTGTAAAAAGAAGCAAAAAAAATGTTAATTAATGATTATTTCACATTAATTACTTAGTGAGGACACATAGAAAAGATATTATGCTGCTTACTTTAACTTTTTTTTAAAAAATTAAAATTTAATGAAAGTTCGTCGAATAAGTTTAGTCTAAAGAAGACTTTTATTAGAAGTTTGTCTTACTGGATGGCGCATTAGTTAAATATTAATCAAACTGCCATATCTTTCAACATTCAAAGGTGTAATTTTTTTCAGTATAAGACACAAGACAAATTAAGTGCAGGTATATAGATAGTGCATGGATGGAGCATACTAAAGGCATGGATAGAGTATGAGGAGAGTATGAAAAATTCTAAAAAAGCTTCGTGCAGGAAGAGAAGGTGCAGGGATTGCTAAAATGTCGGCATAAGATGGCTTGTTCAGGCCGTATATTAGCTCTGTTATTTTCATTTTGGGCTCGGTTTTGACAGGTAAATTCAAAAATTTAATATGCAAAAGTTTTCAATTGCCATTCATGGCGGTGCCGGTACCATTATGAAAGAACATTTGACGCCAGAATTGGAAGCTGAATATAGAAAAGCCCTGAAGGAATCACTGGATGCAGGTTACTTGGTTTTGTCCGCCGGAGGTTCGGCTGTAAACGCCGTAAAAGCTGCGGTGGCAATGCTGGAAGACAATGTTCTGTTTAATGCCGGGCGCGGTTCTGTATTTACCCACAAGGGTTTACATGAGATGGATGCGGCTATTATGGATGGAAACACCTTGGCTGCCGGGGCGGTTGCCGGTGTTAAAAACATTCGTAATCCTGTAGAACTTGCGGAAAAAGTGATGTTGCATAGCGGTCATGTTTTTTTAGGTGGTGAAGGCGCAAATGAATTTGCAGTAACGCAGGGAATGAAGTTCGAACCCGACGAATATTTTTACTCTGACTTCCGTTATAAACAATGGAAAGAAATAAGCGGCAGTGATTTGTACCAACTGGATCACAGTGTTGATAGAACTGAAAGCGAAATAAAAGATAAAAAGTTTGGGACTGTTGGGGCGGTCGCATGCGATAGTTATGGAAATGTGGCAGCGGCAACATCAACGGGCGGCATGACCAATAAACAATTTGGAAGAATAGGTGACAGTCCGGTGATAGGTGCGGGAACATACGCCAATAATAACACCTGTGCAATTTCGTGTACCGGTCACGGTGAGATCTTTATTAAGGCTGTTGCCGCATATGATGTAAGTTGCCTTATGGAGTATAAAAACATGAACCTTCGGGAAGCCTGTGAAGAAGTGGTAATGAAAAAATTAGTTGCATTACACGGAGAGGGAGGGCTAATAGGAACGGATCCTAAAGGCAATGTGGCACTGGTTTTTAATAGCCCTGGAATGTATCGTGGATTTAAGAATAACAATGGAGAGAATCTAATCGCTATTTATGGAGGTTGATTTTGTAAAAAAGATATGAAGAAATTTGCTGTTATAGTCGCAGGAGGAAAGGGAACAAGAATGAATAGTGATATTCCTAAACAGTTCTTATTATTAAAAAACAAGCCTGTATTATATTATACAATAAAAGCGTTCCTGGATGCCTACGACAATATAGAAATCATATTAGTGCTCCCTGAAGAACACATTGGCAAGGGACGTGAAATTATCGATGGATATTTCGATCCCTCACGGATACGCATAACCGCAGGAGGAAGAACGCGGTTTCATTCTGTTCAAAACGGACTTTCGCTTATACACGAAGAAAGCATCATTTTCGTTCATGATGGTGTTCGATGCCTGGTTACTGGTGACCTTATAAGAAAGTGTTATGAAATCGCTCTCGCAGAAGGGAATGCGATTCCCGCTTTGGAATGCGGCGATAGTGTGAGATTATTAACTAACAGTGGTAACAAAATCGTTGACAGAAATAAAGTAAAACTCATTCAAACGCCGCAGACTTTCCACAGCAAAATTTTATTACCGGCTTATAAAATTGATTATAAAGACAAGTATACGGATGAAGCTTCGGTTGTTGAGGCTTTCGGTCTTGCCATAAATTTAATTGAGGGCCAACGCAATAACATTAAAATTACAACGCTTTTGGATTTGCGTTTGGCAGAAATGTTATTGCCTGAATAATTTTGCATTCGCCGGAAGTTGATTCATTTTTGTTCCCGGATATTTTTCCAGTACAGCCAAAACTCTTATAAAAAAAAAGCAACGCTGCTGATATTGCTTGCCTCAAAATCGAGTGTCAAATTTTCTCCTCCATGTTCTTTTATAAATCGTTCAATCATAAGATGAGAAGCGCCCGAGGGTCTTCCATCAGGATCTTTACCGAAGGCATATACTAAGCCGTTGGCTACTGTATTAATACAGCGGTTCCATTTTTGTTTATCAATATTCGCCTGCGGCAGATACGAAATTTTCAATCTAATTTTTCTTAAACGAAACTTTTACAATTCAGGCTTATTAAAAAATTTACCGAAGCTAAAATTTTGTATGTCGATGCTGAAAGAAATATTTTTCCAAAAGCGTTTACCCGTAATCGTTGATTTGAAATAGTCAGCATATACCTTACTGTACATTATCGGAATATAAATGTTTACGAGGTTCTTTATAAGCGATACTTGCAAACCTGCGTCATAAATGAATTTACCTGTTGGTGCATTTGCTTTCCATACTTCGGCATACGTTCCTGCATCTAAAAATACTTTGAGAGGAATTTTAAAAGGTAGTACCTGCAGAGGATTAAATTGCTTCGGAAAATCTGTCGTAAAATTCGCGGCCGCAAGCCAGTCATCAGTTTTTCCTATTTTACTTGCAAGCAAATCTGAACGTACTTTAAAACCACCGTCTCTTATCATTATTTGTTGCGATCGGGCACCTTGAAATTCATTTCTTCCCAGGAAGTAGTTACTGTAAGTATAATCCTCATATCCGTTGGCGCCTGTCATATTTAATTGATACCTGTCGGTTTCAAATTGTTTCGTGATTGTTTTATCACCTAAATACATAAATTTTCCCCCAAATAATCTTACATCCAATCCACCACCTTTGGCGTAATTGAAAAAATATTTTCCCTCAAAAGCAAGTCGCACGAAATCCCTTGCCTGTTCAGCCTGCAATATTCCTAAATAGGGATATAGAGCCCGATTGTTCTCAACTTTAAGTTGTAATTGATTAAGATAACGGTTAAGCTTAGGGTATGAAATTACATCGACCTGGTTGATGGTATCTCTTGTAAACAATAGGCCTGTTTCTTTAATGAAATAAGTTTTCCATTGGATGCTTTTGGTAATACTGCTGCTGGCATTTTTATTTCTGAAAGTAATTTTTAATGAAGGAACAATTTTTGAGAAGCCCAGGTAATTTTGTCTTCCGGTAGAATCTGTAAATTCATCCATTGTAAATTTTTCTCCACTTACTGATATTTCTGCTTTTCTAATTAATCCATAACTTAAAAAGTTATATCCAATCTTGCCGATTCCAGTAAATGTCTTGCTGCCTGTCGCATACATTGGAGCTAATATAAAATGAAATGCAGGTTCCGGTAATGTATAATTGTGAACAAGACCGCCAATCATAAATTTATCGTAGTAGTTATATCCAATAGCCGGTGAGAGAAACAGGTAATTGTACTTATCGGTTTCTTTAAAATTAAACAAGCCCGAAATTTTCAGATCTTTCTTTTTCTGTGGTTCAATATTTCCTTTTTGATGTAACATGGAAAAAATAGAATCAACATTTTTTTTGGTGACATCTTCAACTACTTTTTTAAAATCTTCAGGTTGCGGATGTTTAAACTTCCACCTGTTATAATATTCATGGAGACAACTGTCGAACAAAGGCTCGCCTACATAATCTTCCAAAACTTTCATCCATTTTCCGGTTTTATAATAAGCCGTTAATCCATAATTCAGTTCTGAGAAATTTTCTGAACTTGTTTCAATTGGCTGATCTTTTTTGTTAACAATTTCTGTTCTGTAATCAAGATCGGTTTCATCATCTGGCAGCTTATTATTAATGAAATCATTAGCAGATTTTCGAATATCGTTACCAGTGTCTTTTATCTTCTTATAGCGATTATCGAAATAAGTATTCATACCCTCGTCCATCCATGGATGTTCTCGTTCATTGCTGGCCAAAATCCCATAGTTCCAGTTGTGGCCCACTTCATGCTCAATTGTAAATTCCAGCGATCGTTCATTTGGCATAGGTGAGATACTGGTTATTGTCGGATATTCCATGCCGCCACTAAATCCCATTTTGGCTTCAATTGCAGACACAACGTTATATGGATATTCTCCAAGCCATTTACTTCTCGTCGTTACTGCATCCTTAATGAACTGAATACTGTTTTTCCATATCTTTTTTCCGGCAGGAGTATAGTAAGCATATACGTCTATAATTCTGCCGGATGGTAATTTTAATGTATCGTGGTTTACAATGAAATCTTTATCGGCAAACCATGCAAAGTCATGAACATTTTCTTGTTTATAATTGATAGTTTTAAACAATTCTTTTTCCTTTGTTATGGTGAAAGGATTTTGTGATACTTCTTCAATTTTCTCAACTGGGGTTGGTTTTGCTGTTGGCTTTTTAAGGCCCTTTGTCGAAGCTTTACCTTTAGGTTTAGGCGCAGGGTTTTTTTTAAACTTTGTTGTTTTGTTCGGGATTGCCTTAACCGTAATTACTTTTAATTTCTTTTTTGGCAAATGAGCTTCATCTGATTTTTCTTTTAAAAAATTCAACTCATCTACATTTTGTAATTCGCCGGTCGCCGCTACTACATAGTCTTTTGGAATTGTAATTTGAACATCAAAATTTCCAAACTCGCTATAAAATTCGCCCTGGTCTAAATACGGAATGGGATGCCATCCATTGTTATCATAAACTGCGGGCTTCGGATACCATTGCGTAATTTGATAAGTGTTCCCTACATATCCACCTCTTGAGAAATTGAAAGGAATCTTTTCATGAAATGGAGTGGTGATTTTTATTGTGTGCCCAGGTGCAAGTGGTGTTGGCAAGATGAGTTTACTAACGTCTATATATAGCGGATGATCTTCGAGCTGGCTTGTTACTCCATCTACTTTAAAATCGAGCCTGTTAATGTACCCGCGCTGTTCATAATTACTAAAATAAAAATCGGTTCTGCCCAGTTGTAATAATTGTTCACTAAAAGCTGTACGATCATTTTTATAAGCGTTTGGCCAAAGATGAAACCAAATAAAATTGAGTGTGTCCGGCGAATTATTGGTATAATTAATTATCTCAAACCCGTCTAATGTATTATTAACATCATCGAGCGTAACATCAATTTTATAATCTGTTTTTTGTTGAAAATAATTAGCGTAAGCATCGCTGGTTTTGTTTAATGACTGGCAATTTGCCCACGCAAAAAAGTAAAAAATATGGAAAAATATTAATAAGAATCTTTTCAAAACAGTTATTTCATCAAATATAAAAAATATATGTACCGTAAGATATAAGCAAACAAAATGAAATTCATTTCCCTTTTCCCAATAAAATAATTCTTATTGTATGAATCATTATTTTAAAATCGAGTGCTAACGAAATATTTTCGATGTAAATAATATCATATTTCATTCTTTCAATCATTTCTTCAAGATTTTCCGCGTAGCCAAATTTTACCATTCCCCAGCTCGTTAATCCAGGTTTAACTTTTAATAAGAGTTTATATTCGGGATAATTTTCCGCAATACAATCAATATAATATTTTCTCTCTGGCCTGGGCCCAACAAGACTCATTTCCCCTCTTAATATATTCCACAGTTGAGGAAGTTCATCAAGTCTCCACCTTCGCATTATTTTGCCCCAGTTCGTAATTCTTTCGTCATGTTGGCTGCTGAGCAATGGACCGTTTTTTTCGGCACCTGTTATCATAGAGCGGAATTTGTAAATGGTAAATGGTTTGCCCTTATAACCGATTCTTTCCTGTAAAAAGATATTTCTTCCGCCGATGATAACTTCGTTCTAACGGCAGCATAAAGTATGAGTGGGGAGAGAGGGAGAAATCCGGAAACTGAGACGAGGACATCGATAAGCCGTTTGATATTTTGCTGCCATGCTTCCATTAATCCCAAATGAATTTCAATTAATGGCGTACCCATAACATTGGTGGTTTTAACGGCGCCACTGAGAATATCTAATTTATCGGGAACCATTTTTACATTAACTTCATTTTCGTTGATCAGTTGTAAAATTTTTTCAAGCTTTACTTTTTCATTATTTTCAAGAGCGATTATAACTTCTTTTA
>CAWBUS010000008.1:0-787723 GCA_963792025.1 uncultured Chitinophagaceae bacterium
GCCGGAAGTGAGCCAGGTAAGGGTAACAGTATTACTCGATGTTCCAGTTCCTCCTGATGTAATTGTATAATCGGTTCCTGCTGAGCCGGGCACACTCCATACATAGTTTGATTGTCCTGTTTGAGTAGTATACGTTACGCTCGTGCCTACACATTGCGGAGAGCTTGGCGAAGTTGTAAAGGTTGGTGTTGGTAACGCCGTCACTGTAATCGTATTGGAAGCCGGTGTTGCACTGGCACAGCTGCTGCTGGTATATCCGACTGTTACTGTCTTACTGCCGGAAGTGAGCCAGATAAGGGTAACAGTATTACTCGATGTTCCAGTTCCTCCTGATGTAATTGTATAATTGGTTCCTGCTGTGCCGGGCACACTCCATACATAATTTGATTGTCCTGTTTGAGTAGTATACGTTACGCTCGTGCCTACACATTGCGGAGAGGTGGGCGAAGTTGTAAAGGTCGGTGTTGGCAACGCCGTCACTGTAATTGTATTGGAAGCCGGTGTTGCACTGGCACAGCTGCTGCTGGTATATCCAACTGTTACCGTCTTACTGCCGGAGGTGAGCCATTTAAGCGTAACGGTATTGCTTGATGTTCCAGTTCCCCGGATGTAATTGTATAATCGGTTCCTAAGGTGCCGGGCACACTCCACACATAGTTTGACTGTCCTGTTTGTGTGGTATACGTTACGCTTGTGCCTGCACATTGGGGAGAGGTGGGCGAAGTTGTAAAGGTTGGTGTCGGCAAAGCCGTCACTGTAATCGTATTGGAAGCCGGTGTTGCACTGGCACAGCTGCTGCTGGTATATCCGACTGTTACTGTCTTACTACCGGAAGTGAGCCATTTAAGCGTAACGGTATTACTTGATGTTCCAGTTCCCCCTGATGTAATCGTATAATCGGTTCCTGAGGTGCCGGGCACACTCCACACATAGTTTGACTGTCCTGTTTGTGTGGTATACGTTACGCTTGTGCCTGCACATTGGGGAGAGGTGGGCGAAGTTGTAAAGGTTGGTGTCGGCAAAGCCGTCACTGTAATCGTATTGGAAGCCGGTGTTGCACTGGCACAGCTGCTGCTGGTATATCCGACTGTTACTGTCTTACTGCCGGAAGTGAGCCAGGTAAGGGTAACAGTATTACTCGATGTTCCAGTTCCTCCTGATGTAATTGCATAATCGGTTCCTGAGGTGCCGGGCACACTCCACACATAATTTGATTGTCCTGTTTGAGTAGTATACGTTACGCTCGTGCCTACACATTGCGGAGAGGTGGGCGAAGTTGTAAAGGTTGGTGTTGGCAACGCCGTCACTGTAATTGTATTGGAAGCCGGTGTTGCACTGGCACAGCTGCTGCTGGTATATCCGACTGTTACCGTCTTACTGCCGGGAGTGAGCCATTTAAGCGTAACGGTATTGCTTGATGTTCCAGTTCCCCCGGATGTAATTGTATAATCGGTTCCTGAGGTGCCGGGCACACTCCACACATAGTTTGACTGTCCTGTTTGTGTGGTATACGTTACGCTTGTGCCTGCACATTGGGGAGAGGTGGGCGAAGTTGTAAAGGTTGGTGTCGGCAAAGCCGTCACTGTAATCGTATTGGAAGCCGGTGTTGCACTGGCACAGCTGCTGCTGGTATATCCGACTGTTACTGTCTTACTACCGGAAGTGAGCCATTTAAGCGTAACGGTATTACTTGATGTTCCAGTTCCCCCTGATGTAATCGTATAATCGGTTCCTGAGGTGCCGGGCACACTCCACACATAATTTGATTGTCCTGTTTGTGTGGTATACGTTACGTTTGTGCCTGCACATTGGGGAGAGGTGGGCGAAGTTGTAAAGGTTGGTGTCGGCAAAGCCGTCACTGTAATCGTATTGGAAGCCGGTGTTGCACTGGCACAGCTGCTGCTGGTATATCCGACTGTTACTGTCTTACTGCCGGAAGTGAGCCAGGTAAGGGTAACAGTATTACTCGATGTTCCAGTTCCTCCTGATGTAATTGTATAATTGGTTCCTGCTGTGCCGGGCACACTCCATACATAATTTGATTGTCCTGTTTGAGTAGTATACGTTACGCTTGTGCCTGCACATTGGGGTGAGGTGGGCGAAGTTGTAAAGGTCGGTGTTGGCAACGCCGTCACTGTAATCGTATTGGAAGCCGGTGTTGCACTGGCACAGCTGCTGCGGTATATCCGACTGTTACTGTCTTACTGCCGGAAGTGAGCCATTTAAGCGTAACGGTATTGTCTGATGTTCCAGTTCCCCCGGATGTAATCGTATAATCGGTTCCTGAGGTGCCGGGCACACTCCACACATAGTTTGACTGTCCTGTTTGTGTGGTATACGTTACGCTTGTGCCTGCACATTGGGGTGAGGTGGGCGAAGTTGTAAAGGTTGGTGTCGGCAAAGCCGTCACTGTAATCGTATTGGAAGCCGGTGTTGCACTGGCACAGCTGCTGCTGGTATATCCGACTGTTACTGTCTTACTGCCGGAAGTGAGCCCGGATAAGCGTAACGGTATTGCTTGATGTTCCAGTTCCCCCTGATGTAATCGTATAATCGGTTCCTGAGGTGCCGGGCACACTCCACACATAGTTTGACTGTCCTGTTTGTGTGGTATACGTTACGCTTGTGCCTGCACATTGGGGTGAGGTGGGCGAAGTTGTAAAGGTTGTGTCGGCAAAGCCGTCACTGTAATTGTATTGGAAGCCGGTGTTGCACTGGCACAGCTGCTGCTGGTATATCCGACTGTTACTGTCTTACTGCCGGAAGTGAGCCAGGTAAGGGTGACAGTACTACTCGATGTTCCAGTTCCTCCTGAAGTAATTGTATAATTGGTTCCTGCTGTGCCGGGCACACTCCATACATAATTTGATTGTCCTGTTTGAGTAGTATACGTTACGCTTGTGCCTACACATTGCGGAGAGCTTGGTGAAGTTGTAAAGGTCGGTGTTGGCAACGGAAAGTTGTAAATGTAATGACATTAGAATACGTGCTATTTCCACAACTATTGGATGCCTGACATGATAATAATAGTTAGTTCCACCAGCCAACCCGGTTACGGGAAATGTTATGACGTTTCCGACATTGCAACCATTAAATCCAAAAACAAAACCGCCGACAAAAGTAGGATCTTGGAGACATCCAGGATATATGCCGTAGCATTTGCAGCTACTTTCCCAGTTTGCGCTGGCCGATGTGCAGGTAATTAAACTTGCTGCGTCGGCTACCGGTATGGCAGGTGCGGTTAAAGCTGCATAAGTAATAATATTTGAACTCACGCTGGTACCGCAGGCATTCGTTGCTCTTACCCTGTAATAATAGGTAGTACCTGCAGTAAGGCCGGTAATATTGAGTGTGGTAACATTGCCAACATTATAATTATTATAAATGCCAACAAAGCTGCCAAAAGCAATATCTGTTGATACATCTAAAAAATACGCCGTAGCATTGGCAGCAGCATTCCCGTTGGCTGTTATCTGGGTACATGTCGCTCCGCTTCCGGCGGTAGCGAGGGGAGTTGCCGGTATAGCCAAAGTAGCGTAAGTAATAATATTCGAATTTGGGCTGGTACCGCAGGCATTGTATGCCCGTACGCGGTAATAGTAAGTTATGCCGGGCGGTTAGGCCGACACGTTTGTTGTAATACTATTGCCGGCATCGAGGTTTTGATATCCCGACACAAAACTGGTAAAACCAACATCTGTAGCTACATCCAGGTAATATCCCGTTGCGCCAACCGTAGTTTCCCAATTGGCTGTAATTTGACTACATGCCTGGTTGCTGCCATTATCTGCAACTGGTGCTAACGGGGTTGATAAGGTAGGATAAGTAATCGTTCCGGAATTGGCACCGGCTCCGCACGCATCATACCCTCTTACGCGGTAATAATAAGTTATACCGGCAGTAAGGCCTGTAACATTTTCAGATGTCGCGTTACCCACATCCAGGTTTTGAAAGCCTGGAACAAAAGTGGTGAACCCGCATCGGTAGCCACATCCAGGTAATACCCTGACGCTCCTGCCAGGGCGGTCCAGTTAGCAGTTATTTGAACGCAGGTGGCTCCTGAACCAGCCGTAGCCGTGGGAGAAGAAAGCCCGTTGTTCGTAGCGTAAGTAATAGTTCCTGAATTGGCGCTTGTGCTGCAACTGTTACCCGACCGCACGCGGTAATAATAGGTTGTGCCGGCGGTAAGCCCAGTTACATTTAATGTTGTAACATTTCCTGCATCAAAATTATTATAGCCTAGAACAAAATTGGTGAAGCCGGCATCAGTAGCCACATCGAGGTAGTAAGTTGTTGCGTTCGGATCGGCCACCCAGTTTGCAGTTATCTGGTTGCAGGTGGCATTTGTACCTGCATTGGCAGTCGGTATACCTGCCGGAGCGGGAATTGCGACCGTTATAACATTGGAATTGGTACTGTTTCCACATGCGTTATTTGCCCTTACCCGATAATAATAAGTAGTACCAGCTATAAGGGCGCCAACGCCACCAGTACTAAAAGTGGTTACATTTCCAACATTTCGTCCATTATATAAAGCAACAAAACTTCCAAATACCGGATCTATTGATATATCTAAACGATAGCCGGTTGCATTTGCTGACGCTTCCCAATTAGCGGTGAAGCCTATCGGAGGTGTCGTACCAGAACAAATAATTGCGGTGGCGACATCAGCTACGGGAACTGATGCGGCGGTACTTACTGAGGTCAGCGTACCATGGTTTATGCCACCGCCTGATGCGTCTCCGGTTACAGTTGCTGTTCCACCGGTTCTCGTAATATTTGAAGGTCCGCCAAAACCAAAGCCTCTAACCTGCAAACCACTGATGGTTATTACATCAGGATTTGAAGTTGAATTAACGGTTATTGTGAAAGTTATGGTTGTTGCGCTTATAGTTGGCACTCCTAAGGTTAAATCCCCTCCAGTGGTGATAACCGTACCGGTGCCAGCCTGGAACTGAAAACCTGCAGGAGCGGATAAAATAAAAGTTCCTGAGCCTGAAATATCGCCATTAGTAGTTTCGGAAATGGTGATATCTCCCAAAGGGAAATAAGTAGTAGGGGCTGTACATCCTGAAACAGTAAGTGGAGTTGGCGGAGTAACTGTAACCTGTGCATTTAGGGCAAAAAAGCTCGCTATCGCCACTATTAATAAGTAAAATTTCTTCATATAAATCTATTATTCTTTTGAGAAGATAGTAAGTGTTATCAGGCAGGTAACGGAAATTATAAACAGGATAGAAGAAATCTTAAGAGAAGATTTTAATCAGGATTGGATTTATAACAGAACGCGAAAAAATTTCAACAGGAAATGGACAAATAATAAATTCTAAAGTAAATCAAATTGGGGAAGACTTCACAGGAGTTCGGAATATATTTGCCCTGATAACTCAAAGCGCTGTAAGGTAATATTTATTTCAATCTGAAACAATACCGGGCTTAAAAAATGCTGAAAGTTGGTAACATGCTGAACGTTTTAGAGTTGAAGAATGCTAAAAAAAGTAGAACTGGTCTTACCATTCCTTATCATGCCCCGGGACCACCTGGAAAATAAGATTGAAGCATTCTCCCTCAGACCATGCAGGTTCTTTTTGAGGGACCCCTGTTCCGCAGGAAAATCAACAATCAAACATACTGGCAGATATTAAAATCAATGCTTTATTTTGCGGTAAATGGATACGAGCCTAAACAAATATATCAGTGACACCGGGTTTTGCAGCCGCAGGATGGCTGATAAATATATTGAGGAAGGAAGGGTGACCCTTAACGGAAAAACGGCCAAAAAGGGTAACCGGGTATTCGAAAATGATACCGTACTTATCGATGGCGAACCCCTAAGAAAGAAACCATCCCGCTGTATATTTGATGCTGAACAAGCCCAAGGGAATTACCTGCACCACGGATTTAAAAGATTCTTCCAACATAATTGATTTTATCCATTATAAAAGCCGCATTTTCCCGATTGGCCGGCTGGACAAACTTTCCGAAGGATTGATTTTTTTAACCAACGACGGCGATATTGTAAACAAGATCCTTCGTGCCGGAAACGGGCATGAAAAGGAATATGTTGTTACCACTGATAAGCCCATTACTAATGATTTTGTTTATAAAATGAGCCATGGTATTCGTATACTCGGTACCGTTACTAAAAACTGTTTTGTGAGACAGGATGGAGAAAAGCGATTTACCATCATACTAACGGAAGGGCTTAACCGACAAATAAGAAGAATGTGCGCCGCCCTGGATTATAAGGTGACTTCGTTAAAGAGAGTGCGCATTATGCATATTACCCTGCAGGGACTGGCTCCTGGTAAATGGAGGCATTTTACGAAAGATGAGATTGAGGCAATAAACAAGATGGTTTTGCATAGCAGTAAAACAGCGGATGGTGAGGGTATGGGGGAATAGGGACCTCACCCCAACCTCCTCCTTCGACAAGCTCAGGATGACAGAGGGAGAGGGGCTTAGAAGCAAACCGCCAATTGAAAAGCATCTTCAAATAAGGTAATAAGGTAGAAATAACGATTAATTTAATTTTCTACTAAGGTTTGAAAAATACGGTTAGCCAGTACGATGATTCGACAGATCATTTAAAAAAGAATCTGAAATTTTCCGTTTATTGCAATTTTATTTCAGCAAAGTAAAATCAGCTTCCTGTACATCTTCACTGTTAGTGCCGATGAATAATTTAAAATCGCCGGGCTCGTATATGTATTGCAACTTGTCATTATAGAATTTAAGATCGCTGGTTGTAATTTTAAAAGTCACTGTTTTGCTTTCGCCCGATTTTAAAAATATTTGTTGAAATCCTTTTAATTCTTTTACCGGCCGGACAATGGAACCTACCATATCTCTTATGTATAGCTGCACGGTTTCTTTTCCATCGTATTTGCCGGTATTCGTAACCATAACTGAAGCGGATAAAGACTGGCCTGGCCTGAGTTTACTGGTATTTAGTTTTATATTTCTGTACGAAAAGGTAGTATAACTCAGTCCATAGCCAAAAGGAAACTTTGGGCTATTAGGTAAATCTATATAGGAAGAGACGTAGTTCAAATCGCTGTCGTTCTTTGCGGGTCTTCCTGTACTGAAATGATTATAATAAATAGGAATCTGTCCTTCGGCCCTGGGGAAACTCATGGGCAATTTCCCGGAGGGGTTATAATCGCCGAACAAAACATCAGCCATAGCATCGCCGGCTTCGGTACCTAACCACCACGTGTACACGATAGCGGGAACATTGTCGGCAGTCCAGTTAAAAATTAATGGCCGACCGGCATTGATCATTACAATTAATGGTTTACCCGTTGCATATATTGCTTTAATTAATTCTTCCTGCACACCGGGCAAATGAATATTGCTGCGGCTTTTCGCCTCGCCACTCATGTCGGCAGCTTCTCCCACATTCATGATAACAATGTCTGCTTTCAAAGCGGTCTCCACCGCTTCATTAAAACCTGCATGTGACGTATCGTTTATGTTGCATCCTTTTGCATAAACCAGGTTCGTACCATCTCCCACTTTATTTCTTATTCCCTGCCAGGGCGAAATAATTCTTGAAGAATCATCGGGCCAGGTATAGCTCCAGAAGCCGAGGTTATCTCTTATCCCTTTAATAAAGGGGCCTATCAATGCGATCGTTTTGCCTTGTACGTCAGTTTTGCTTAAGGGCAATAAATTACCGGTATTCTTCAGCAATACAATACTTTTTTCTGCCATTATTTTTTCGGCCTGCAGGTTTTGTTTATTATTCCATTGCTCCTGCTCCCTTTCTTTATTGGAAAATTTATAAGGATCATCAAACAAACCCATTTCAAATTTCTTTTTTAATATCCGTCTAACAGCGTCGTTTATACGCAGAATGGATACTTTTCCGTCTTTAACGACCCGGGCTAGATTTTGTATATAGCTGCGGCTTTCCATATCCATATCGTTACCTGCGTTTGCAGCTTTTTCGGCAGCGTCATAATTGTCTTTTGCAAAACCGTGTGGTATCATTTCGCCCACCGAATTCCAATCGCTCACGATAAAGCCTTTGAACTTCCACATTCCTTTTAAAATATCCCGTTGCAGGTATGCATTGCCGGTAGCAGGAATTCCATTGAGTGTATTAAATGAATTCATGAAAGTAGCGGCGCCCGCTTCTGCCGCGGCTTTAAAGGGCGGAAGATAAATTTGCCACAGTGTATTTAAGCTCATATCAACTGAATTGTAATCGCGGCCACCAATTGCTGCACCGTACGCAGCGAAGTGTTTTGCACAAGCCATTATGGCGTCAGTATTTCCAAAACCCTTTCCCTGGAAACCTTTCACTCTCGCCGTTGCAATTAATGAACCGAGATAAGGATCTTCACCTGCTCCTTCCATAACCCTTCCCCACCTGGGGTCGCGGGCAATATCCACCATCGGTGCAAATGTCCAGTGTACGCCACTGGCAGCCGCTTCTGTTGCAGCGATTCTTGCAGACAATTGAATGGCATCCATATCCCAACTCGCTGCTTCTGCCAGCGGAATGGGAAACGTTGTTCTGTAGCCGTGAATGATATCCTGCCCGAATAGTAATGGGATCTTTAACCTTGACTGCATGGCGATCTTTTGTAACTGGGTGGTATGTTCCACACCGGTAACATTTAACATGGAGCCCACCATTCCTTTCCTGATTTGATTTTGTTTATCGCCATCATTGGTTATCGGACCCGTTGCTGCCCAGTCGCCGTTATATTGGTTCATCTGGCCAATCTTTTCGCCGAGTGTCATTAGTTTTAAAACTGAATCCACTTTTTGGTCAATGGTTTTCGTTTGTGCGTAACAGGTAGAAGTAATAATAATCGCAGCGAATAATAAAGAATAAACAGGCAGTAATTTTCATATAGAATTTTTAAAAGACAATAACTCTGCTGTCATATCAAGTCTATATGCCTCGATCGGTTTTCCCACAGAGCCACAAAGAACGCTAAGAATATTCCTTTGTGACCTTAGCTCCTTAATGTAATATCCGTCATTTTAAATTTGACACAACATCAGATGCAAATGCAAAGGTTTTAAAGTCGCAAAGTATACAATCGAAGTTGCAATTTCTAACCGGGGTTAACCATATATTTCCTTTTGTCATTTCACTTACTTCAAAAGTTGGCGAAACGTGCCGTTAATGCCATATATAAAATGGAAGGGTTTTAGTTTACGATTGCAGGTATACATGCCATGGGTTATACAACTTTAGCCTTCAAGGTAAAACAATTTTTAAAAGCCGAATGTCGATATCTGAGATAAAAAAAAGATCATTATTGTCCGATCAGGCACTCTAACTCTTTGTTTGCCAAAGCCTCACCCCCAACCGCCTCTCCCGGGGGAGAGGGGGCTTAGGACTTTTTATTGCAGTGGGTTTCATCAACAAATATATTTTTTGACCGGACAAGAATGAAAGAAAATACATTTTTATAATTTACTGGTATGTTTTGATTGTAATCATCTTACTTTGTTCAGAAAAAAACACTAATGTTAAGGCAAGTTTATAACGCCGAAACAGATTTTCCCACCAAGCCACCAGGAGCACAAAGTAACTACTTTGTGGACGCTGCGCCTTCGCGGGATACCTGTAGAATTATGATTAACATTGCACATCCTAAATCAATAAGCGATGCAAGTAGCAGTTGGCGAAACTTATAGAAGCATGTCGGAAAAATGCGTACATGATTTGCTTGAATTTATTCAACCTATTAAAGACCCTTTGCTCTGCACGGCGTCGGGAGATACTCCTAAAGGCATGTACCAGGAGTTGATAAAACAGGTAAGGGAGAACGATATTGATATTTCCCACTGGCACTTTATTGGGCTCGATGAATGGGCGGGCATGAACGGCAGCGATGAAGGAAGCTGCCGCCATCACCTGGATAATGATCTGTTTCGCCCATTGGAAATTGCAGCAGACAGGATCATATTTTTTGATGGCAGATCCAGGAATTTGCAGGCACAATGCGATGGCGTGGAAGATTATATTCATTTAATGGGAGGCATCGACGTTGCTATTTTAGGCCTTGGAATGAACGGGCATGTAGGCATGAATGAGCCGGGTACGCCGCCTGAGTTGCATTCACACATTGCCGATATTGACCCCATGACACAGGTAGTGGGGCAAAAATATTTTAAGAATGAACAACAACTCACAAAGGGGCTAACATTGGGACTCGCAACCTTACAGGAAGCGGCTTTTCTTATGCTATTAGCCAATGGAAAAAAAAAGGCTGCCATCATTAAGAAAATTTTTGAAGAAGATCCATCACCTCAATTACCAGCTACTTTGTTACTGCCTCATAAAAAGATTTGCATTTACTTAGATAAGGATTCCGCTTCGCTTATAACAAAAAATGAACATGGTTAACAAAAATATTATCGGAATTGATATGGGCGGCACCAACGTGCGTGCAGGCCTTGTTCGCGACAATGAGCTGACCCATATTATTTCAAAACGGATTAACTCACAGGTAACACTAGACGAAGTTTTACAGCAACTGTTTTCGCTTACTGATGAATTGATTGATAAGGATATAAAATCAATCGGCATTGGTGTTCCGGGCCTTGTGAATGCTGAAGAACAAATGGTTTACGATGTTGTTTACATACCGGCATGGAAAAAAATTCCCCTGCAACAATTGATGCAGGACCGGTATCAAATTCCTGTGTTTGTTGAAAACGATGCGAATTGTTTTGCGCTCGGTGAATATTATTTTGGCAAGGGCCGGGGCTACCATTCCATGATCGGACTAACGCTTGGTACAGGGCTGGGCTCGGGGCTGATCATCAACCAAAAATTATATGCGGGAAAGAGCGGTGGTGCAGGAGAATTTGGTATGATTGATTATTTGGATAAGACCATTGAGTATTATGCCAGCGGGCAATTTTTTGAAAACGTTTATAAGGTTAACGGTGAAGAAGTTTTTAAAAAGGCAACAGAAGGGAATACAGATGCCATAAAAATGTATGAAGAGATGGGAACGCACCTGGGCAATGCTATCAAAACAATGCTGTATTCACTGGACGTTGAACTGATTGTAATTGGCGGATCGGTGAGGCATGCATTTCCTTACTTCTCGGTAAATATGTGGCAACAAATCAGAACATTTGGATTTCAAAAAGCGGTTGAACATTTAAAGATCGAAGTATCAGAACTGGAGAACAGCGGTATTTTAGGGGCGGCCGCATTAAGTTATGACATGGCTAAATAAAATCAGTTTCACCCGGTCGCTACATTGGCTTACGTATAGGCGTACACGCAATTAAAAAAGCAATCCCGCTAAATGCCAATGCTTCAAAAACGCTGGTTACTTCATTGCCTTTGTCAATGTAAGGATCGGTGATGGCTCTTGGTATGTGCAGGATCACAAACCAAATAAAAAGCATTATTCCCAGTAACATCCCAACTAATTTTAGCTGGAATTTAAACATGATACAAATACCGGAACCCATGAGTGCCACCCCGGCAAAATACGTCCAGAAAACATGCCCGGGAATCCAATGCGGAACCAGTGTTGCCACAAATTGTGTATAAAGAAAGTGATCCAGGCCAAATACGATCATCATTATTGAAAAGAAAATTCTACCATAAGGAATGAATATATCAGGCAGGCGTGTACGAAGTGTTGTATCGTTATTGTTTTTTCCCCAGCTGTAAGAAGCCAGGATTACAAATGCGCCTCCCGAAAAAGCGAGTTCCTTTAAAGGATTTGTCCATGATCCCAAATGAAAGGAATAGGGACTACCGAATAACTGGTAAGTGACATGAAATGCCAGGAAAAACACCAGGAAAGCTATTCCCAAAACAAGGGCGGTCTTTGGAGCATTTTTGCTGATTGCGATTATTGCTCCTGTTATTATTAAGGCAGCGCCCGCAAGCCAGGCCCATATTGTAATCCACGGAATCCAGGATGGCCATTGCTCCAGCAATACGGGGCGAAAATCGCCGTAGATAAATTGCTGCACACCAATGCCCATAATACCTGCGCCATAAAAAGCACGGCCGGTTTTTATAAGATTTTCCATAAAATGTTAATTGAATAATTTTTCAGAACAATCACCAAGCCAGAATCCGATTCCAAAGTAAATGTTTTATTTAGTTTGAACAAACAACCGGAAATATTTACCGGAGTGAGATTCCTGTTTAAGTCAATAAGACCCATAAACAACAAGTTCTATTGCAGTCCACAACCACTGAGTATAGGAACGATTTGTATACGAAATGATTTTTTAGAACGGCTTTTATAAAAAGACCCATGCTGATTGGTTAAACCCCGTAAGTATTCGTTTTTCAAGACCTCACCCCCAGCCCCCCTCTCCAAAGGGAGAGGAGGCTTAAAACCCGTGCCGGTAAAGCTCTTCATAAATAATAATAATTTTTGTCCGGGCAATGTTAAAAATCTATAACTTCGTATTTAGATGATTGTCTAAATATCTAATTAAAATATGAACCATCTTTTCCAGGCGCTAAGTGATCCGACGAGGCGAAAAATTTTAGACATGCTGAAGAAGAAAGATCTTACCGCAGGTGAAATTGCCGACGCATTTAATATTTCCAAGCCAAGCATTTCCCACCACCTGGATATTTTGAAACGGGCCAATCTTGTGGCAGCTGAAAAGCAGGGCCAGTTCATAACGTATTCAATTAATACAACAGAACTGGATGAACTGCTGAAATGGATCTATCAACTGGGAGCAAAAAAGAAAAAATAATTTTTAACTGAAATCAACAGTAATGAAACAAGTTAACATGAAGAAGGAAGCGCTGATATGGCTTATTCTTTTAGTGCCTTTTATTTACGCCGCGATTATATGGAATCAAGTTCCGGACAGGGTTCCCACCCACTTCAACGTAAACGGGGAAGCCGATGATTATTCAAAGAAGGCGTTTGCTTTGTTGCTAATGCCAGTAATGAACGTGGTTATTTATTTCATTCTCTTCTTTATACCGCGTATCGATCCGCGAAAAAGAAATTATGCATTTTTCGGAAGTTCGTACCAGAATATACGCCTGCTGATTCATTTGTTTTTTGTGGGCATCTTTATTTTCATTACTCAAACCACGGCTGGTGGAAAGCCTTTGCAAATGAGTGGCTTTTTTTCGATCCTGCTTTTGTTTTTTGCATTGCTTGGTAATTATATGCGCACGGTTCGTTCCAATTTTTTTGTGGGAATCAGAACACCATGGACATTGTCCAACGATGTCGTTTGGCGCAAAACACATGAATTGGGTGGAAAAATTTGGTTTTACACCGGGATCATTTTGGCCATTGTTGTCTTCTTTCTTCCACAAACGGCCGCCACCATAGTAATGTTCAGCGGAATATTCCTGATGGTTATTATCCCGGTTGTATATTCCTACCTGGAATACCGAAAGATCAACAGAGATTCGGAAATGCAGGGAAGCTGATAAGAAATTTCTATTTGAAGTTGGTAAAGTGTTACTTCAAAAGTTGATAAAGCGTAAGGACAATAATAAACATCAAAATGGTTGTGTAAATTAATTTGGTATACTTTGCCAGCCAGTTGGGGAGATAAATATCGAAATTATCTTTGGCCGAATTTGAATATTTACGTGCCATAATGGTTAACGGGCAGGAAAGTTTAAAAATAAGCAAAGTAATCCCCTCCAAAATAAATAATCCATAGCCGATCCAGAGGCTTGCATCAATTTTGCCTACACTTACAGCATAAAGCATATAGAAAATTACAAAATTGAAAAATAGCCAAATAAGCGTGTGTATGATTTTAATGATGATCAATTTTGTTTCAGCACTCATATAGCAACCATTGGGTTATGGCTTTTCATTTTTCAAAAACGACTTTGCCGTTTCAAGTTCATGCCTGTTTGCATCGGGCGAATTGGCAATTGCTGTTAATTGATTATAATAATATTTTGCTTTTTCAATATTATTAATTTTTTCACTGGCTAATGCCGCACCATATAATCCATTAAACCGGTTAGGATGTGTTTTTAAATCTGCTTCGTAAGCTTCCAACGCTTCGGCTGGTTTATTTAATTGCATCAACATGTCTGCCAATAATTCTTTTGCCGGTAAAACCTCGCCGGGAGTAACCGGGCTTTTTTCCGTTTTATCTTCCATGTCTGCAGCTATATTCATTTGTTGTAGCGCTTCACCTGTTTTTCTTTCTCCAAATAATATCCATGCTTCCCCGGTTTTAATTTGTATCATTACCTGGTTGGCTTTGTAGGGATCCTTTTGTGCCACCAGCGTATCATGAAGGCTGTTAAGCGTTTTCAATTCGTTCCTGGCTAAAGCGATATTGCCAATGTGAACACCTCCCAATAACCTGGCGAAATGAAAAATTGCGTTTTGCCATGGAAAATTCTGCCACGGAAAATTTCCGGGAAATGTTTCAATGCCTGCAGCTTCTTTCCACATTTTATTTTCAAGATAGTAACGGGAAGGAATAGCCGCAAATGCATAAGCTTCTTTAAAGTCCACAGGATAAACTTCGGTAATGGTTTTGAGATAATCGAATTGTTGTTTTGCAAGAGCGTTCTCTCCCTTTTGCAGGTAGGCGTAAACGAGATAGTCCATACCATGCAACTCCTCATCCCAATGACCTTTAATGCCGGCGCTTTCAGCATAGCATCTTGCAGAAGAAGTAGAAAGAATATTAGATTGAATACTTTCATCCCAAAGCCCCAGTCTCGTAAAAATGTGTGAGGGCATGTGTTGGGCATGTGCCGAAGATGGCGCAATGGATGCATATTTCCTTGCTGCCGGCAAAGCCAGTGCTGCAAGCCCGGGATAATCGTAGCTATGAATAATATAATGAACTATGCCCGGATGATCAGGCTCGCCGGGATATAAAGCAGTTAAAATGGCGCCGGCTTTTCTTTGATTGGCATAAGATTTATCAGCAGGATCAGCGGAGCCATCAAGTGAAAGGGCATAAAATATAGCAGCTTCCTTATCTTCCGGGTATTTCGTATATAACTTTTCCATAGCCTTCTCAAAGTTTACAGAACGGGTGTGATGATCCATATTTTTCCAATCTTTGTAGAAGACTGCAATGGCATTAATATAATCTGATTCCCGTTCTGATTTTTGAGTTATCGACTGCGCAATTGAAATAGCTTTATTTCCTTTTTCCAGTTCAGCTTGTGAAGGCGGAGAAGGCCATACCTGGTGGTAATTGCTCATGGCTACGCCCCAGTAAGCCATGGCGCATCCGGGTTCTGCATCAATAATTTTTGCGAAAACTTTTTCGGCTTCATCATATTCAAACGAATGAAGCAATGCTATGGCAAGATTAAAATCTTCTTTTACTTTGTCCGGACAGGATGTTTCAAATTCAACAGTACCGAATTGTTTATCGGGAGGTCCACACAAAACTACGTCGCCTCTTTTTAGGTTGATTTCACTTATGCTTTCGCTGGAAGGAACTGTATCTTTTCTATGGCATGATGAAGAGAGCATCAATAATAATCCCGGGAACAACAAATGGTGAGAAAAAAATAATTTTTTCATGTCTGTAATGTTGAAAATTATTTACCGCCTCAGCACCCCCGGAAATTTGCAAAAGCCAGTTTCCAGTTTATTTCACAAAGCAACCAAATTTAAATTGATTTGGGAAAGTTATTATGTGCCTCGCGATGCTTAAAGTAGAAAGGGCCGTTAAGAGTCTACGCAAGAGGACCTGGCAAATAAAGTCTGGGTAAGCAGGCAAACTATTAATGCGATGGAAGCAAATAAATATGACCCTCCACAGTGCTGGCTTTAAAGATTGCAAAGGTTTTTAATAAAACTGTTGAGGAGATATTTATGTTGGAGAAGGGGGATTGAAGTTGGAAAAAAGGGCAAGTACATTCTTAATAAAAAAAGTTCTCCAGGCAAGAAGCTTAATTATTCAAAAGTTACCGAAGAACGAAAACTATAACACCGTCGCGAACATTGCGGCACATTCATAATCACTGGCTGGATTTGAGGGTGTGATCCGAATATTATATGCATTCACACCTTTCATTTCATGAACATAGGGATAATGTTCTTCAACCAGGTGGCAGCCGTCTTTAGCATGACAAATCGCCTGAAAACCCTCTATAGTTGCAAAGATTGCCAATGTTCCTGCTCCAAACTGTTTAATTATATTTTCAACTTTCATATTTCAAAGTTACATAGAAAAAGAAAAAATCTATGATCATCCCAAAAGGTAAAAAAGTATACTATATCCAAAATTAGTTCTTTACCAACTTCAATACAAATCCCCCACCCTGCGCCATCTTTATTTTTAATGGCTCTCCTTTTCTAAATGTAAATTTTTTAATGACATAATCGGAAGCATAAGTATCTGCGTTTACGCCATCCATACATAACTCAGCATCATAATTACCATCATCCAAAAAATCAAGTGGTAATGTAAATTCACGGCTTGTCCAGTCGGTCATTCCGGCGATGTACCAGTTGTTATCTTTTCTTCTTGCCGTAATGATATAATCGGAAACTTTTGCTTCGAGGATTTTTGTTTCATCCCATGTAGTAGGAATACTTCCCAGCAAATTCATGAACTCCGGTTCCAATAAACCTTGGGATGGATTACCGGAGAAGATCTGCATCGGGTTATCATACACCACAAACATTGCCAGCTGGTGACATCGGGTTCCCTGGCTCATCACTTTTTTATCAATTGGCCTGAATTGTTCTTTCGTCGCATTATCGAGCAATCCTGGTTCATAATCCATCGGACCCGCCAACATTCGTGTAAACGGCAACGTTAGGTCATGTTCCGGTGTAGGCTTGTCGCTCCAGATATTATATTCCGAACCAAGGACGCCCTCCCTTGTTACCGCATTAGGCCATGTGCGGTTAAACCCTTTGGGTGCATACGCCCCGTGAAACATGATCATGATTTTATGTTCCGCACATGCCTTTGCAATGTGAGTATAAAAGTTAACCATCTTTTGGTCGTCCCTGTCCATGAAATCGGTCATGATAAAATCTACGCCCCATCTGTTGAACTGGTCAAGCGCACTATCCAATTGCCTGTCGAGGGTAGAACAGAGCGTCCACATGCTGATCTTAATATTTTTACTTTTTGCATAGGCAGTTAAAGTATCCATATTAATAGCAGGATTGATATCGAATAAATTTTTATAATCGCTCCAGCCCGCATCCATCATAATTCTTTGAAAGCCGAACCGTTTTGCAAAATCAATATAATATTTATAGCTCGCAGTATTTACGCCACTTTTGAAAGAAACATTAAATAAGTTAATTCCAATAATCCATTCATCAGTTCCCTTACCGGGATGCACCCAAGAGGCATCCTGCAATTTCGATGGCGATGCCAACCGGTAAACGATATCATTTGACGGAAGCTCTTTGTCCTCTTTCGCAATCATCAATACCCGCCAGGGCAGGTTACGACTGCCTTTGACTCTAGCGATATAACCGGTTCTTTTTGTAACCACAGCCTGGGGAAATTCTCCATCAGTCATTTTTTCTTCTAACGGATAAGGAGCAAAAACACCTTGTAAAGCATTACTGTTTGTTCCACCTAAAAACATGCCCGGGTAGTCGTCAAGATCAGATTCTGTAATCCCTATCTTAATTTCATTACCGGTACCCACTAACGCCGGCGAGTATGCGATAATACTATCGCTTAAACTATCAATCGATCTTAACTGGTATAATTCTTCAAAGCTTGTATGAAACCGGTCTTCATCTTTCCCGGGTTCAACAATAGGCAATAAAACTTTTTTGTTTGGGCTGAAATTGAAAAGCGCAACTTCATTTTTTATGGTGATGGAGTCTTTAAATCGTGTGATTATTCTGTAAGCAACGCCATCATCGTATACACGAAATAAAATTGTATAGGATTGCCTGAATTGTAACCTGAGCTCGTTGTAATTATCAATGATCACTTTTCTTTTTTCAGGAACAGGCGAGATTATTTTTTCATTGTGAGAAGTAATTGACTTTTTCTGAAGTTTTAAATCGCCGGAAAGTCGTTGCCCGTTTTCCAGGACAAGATCGATTAAAGATGGTTGCAGAATTGTTTCCTCACCATAATTTATGGTATAGGTAATTTTGTCTTTATAATAAACGGATACGGAAATGTTTTTACCGGGAGAATGAACTACTACGCTATCGGCGGCATTTACGCTTGTAAAAACATTGAAGAAAATTATTAATAGAATTGAGACTCTCATTTGCAGTACTTAATTCCTCTTTGCCTTCTTTGCGATTTCTCTGCGCTCTTTGCGATACAAAAACAGGAGTATCGCAAAGAACGCAAAGATTGAAACGCAAAGGGCGCAAAGAAGTTTATCTTAACTAAAAAACCAAAGTAGCAATTGAATGCGGCAAACTTGTTACCTGAGCTGCGTCACCTTTTACCCAAAGATTATAGTCAATTTTTTGATCTGTCTGGTTCATAACAATCACTGCAATTTTTCCATCTTTATTTATGAAAGCTGTTGTCTGCAACGGGCTTCTACTGGGAGCCGCACTGATTCTTTTAGCACCGGGCCTTACGAATTTTGAAAAATGGCCAATGTAATAATATTCATTTGTATAAATCAGCTCGCCGGTTTTTGTGTTGCCTATTACCGGAGCAAAACAGAAATTGCCAACATGATTGGGTCCTCCCTGCTCATCCACCAGGATATTCCAGTCTGTCCATCCAACTGTTCCGTCATTAAAATCATGGATCATAGAACGGCCATAGCGTTCGCCAAGTTTCCAATCACCAGCCTGTTCTAATTTAAAAGGAAAGGTGCAGCCTTCCGTAAACATTAAATTCTTGCCCGGGAAACTTTCATGAACTCTTTCCACATTATCAAAAACCTGGTCGCCGCCGCTCCAGTCTTCGTACCAATGGAAACCTACGCCCCAGGCATACTTCGCAGCTGCAGGATCTTCCAGCAATGTACTTGCACGCTGGTAAATAAGATCCCTGTTATGATCCCAGACAATTATTTTTTTATCGCCCAAACCATTTTTCTGCATCGTTGGCCCGAGGTAATTTTTCAGGAAATCACGTTCTTCTTCTGCAGTATAAATGCAGGACTCCCAGGTTTGCTTTGCCATGGGTTCATTTTGAATTGTAATTCCCCAAACAGGTATTCCTTCCTTCTTATAAGCGTTAATAAATTTGCCATAGAAGTTTGCCCAGCTTTGATAGTAGGCGGGTAATAATTTTCCTCCGTGCAACATGTCATTGTTGTCTTTCATAAATGCAGGCGGGCTCCAGGGACTTGCAAATAAGGTAAGCTTGCCGCCTGCAGCGGCAATTGCATCTTTAATTAGAGGTATTTTATATTGTTCATCGTGCGCTATGCTAAATGTCTTTAAATCCTTATCACCATCTTTTACATAACTGTAGCTGCTGCTGCTGAAGTCGCAACTTTGAATATTCGTCCTGGCCAGCGTATAGCCAATGCCGTTATTAATGTCATAGTAAGCTCTCATTAGCTCTTCCTGTTTATCTTTCGGAAGTTTAAAAAAAGTTTCAGCCGATGCGTCTGTTAAAGCTCCCCCGATTCCCAATATCGCCTGGAAAGTTTTCGAAGGATCAACAAATACACATACCTGTGTTTCAAATGGCTGACCCATATGTTGGAATGAAACAGTATCAGTTGGCGAAAGCCTGTAAGAAGTACTATCAGCCGTTGTATAAACAATTACCTTTTTACCCGAAGCATTGTAAGGCTTCGCCTTCAACGTAACGGTATTGTTTTGTGCAAACACAAAACTTGTTGGTGCCAGAACAAAAAGTAAAAGAAGTTTTTTCATGTATTGTTATTTAAACTTTGAATAATCAATTCCATATATAAGTACCTACTGCGCCGGCAGGTAAAGTTGTTGCTGTCCATTTATTTTTAAAACGAATATTAAAAGTTGCCCCTGATGCCCCATCGTTTTCGACTATCAGCACCTTGCTGCCGGAAGGTGTTTTAAATGCAACATTTTGCAGGCTCCCGGTAATATTGCTACCGATACGAATTGAACCTGCCGGAATAAATTTTGATGCGTGGGCAACAATATAGTAACCCACATTCCTGGTTATAGTTCCACTCAATGTTACAGCTCCCTTACATTGATCGCATCCGCCGGGCGTATGCGGATTGAACGTTGGGTCGTTTGCTAAATTCCATTCGAGTGCTATACGGCTCCAGTTGCGCATCGAGCCAATGATCACATTTTTTAAATGCCAATCAAGATCGCCGCCAAAGTTACCAGTCGAGGAAGTATATTGTTCGGTAAAATATAAAGCCTTATCGGGGTAAGCACTATGAACGGATGACAATGCACTGATATCACCTGCGTATAAGTGAAAGGCCGAACCATTGATGAATGCATTTGCGGCCGCATCGCTTAATACAGTTGTAGCATATTCCGGGTGGTCACAATTATGATCGTAAGTAATAATTTTTGTGGTAAGACCTGCCGATTGAAATGCAGGTCCAAGGTTATTTTTAATAAAATTAGTTTGTTCGGTTGCGGTCATGGAAAGGCTGGGATTATTCCCCGGATTCAACGGTTCATTCTGCGGCGTAACTGCGTCTATATTTATTCCGTTAGCCTGCATCGCCCGGATATATTTTACAAAATATTTGGAATACACATCGTAATACTGCGTTTGTAAACTTCCCCCGATAGTACTGTTATTGTCCTTCATCCAAACAGGAGGGCTCCATGGCGTTGCAATAATTTTAATTGCAGGATTAATTGCTATTATTTGTTTTAATATTGGCAGCAGGTCTACTGTATCCTTACTTAGACTGAAACTATCCAGGTTCATATCTGTATGGCCAGGTGCAAGATCATCATAACTAAAAACAGAAGCATTTAAATCTGATGCACCAATACTTAAACGCAAATAACTTATCCCGATAGAATTTGTGCCGTTACCAAAAAGTTCATTCAACAAATTGGTTTTATCGGTTGCATTAAGCAGGTTGATAACATAAGCGCTGCCGCCGGTTAAGGTGAATCCAAATCCATCGATAGTCTGATACGTTTGTGTTGTATCCACATCGATATTTGGATAGGAGTTGGCAGTTGTTCCAAAAGAAAGAACCGTTGACTGCTTTTGCAATAAAACGGACTGGTCACTTTTCGTTAGCCAAAAATCAACATCATTTGAACCAGCAGGTGGGTTGGGAAATGAATCAATAACTACATTTCCGCCTCCGGATCCTTTTGAACATGAAAAAAATATGTTGAATACACCGACGAAAATCAAGGCCCAAACAATTGAATGTTTTAACATAGGTTTTAATTTATAGTACTTGTTTATTATTTTATCCAATTAACAGTTGCCGATTTAGTATCCTCCGAATTAGTACCAATCATAATTGTAAACTCACCAGGCTCCCAGTCGTATTTTAAATCACCATTATAAAATTTCAGGTCTTCAGGAGTTATCTTAAATGTAACGGTTTTAGATTCTCCCGCTTTCAAATCAATTTTTTGAAATCCTTTTAGTTCTTCCACAGGTCGGGTTATACTACCAACAACATCTCTTATGTATAACTGAACCACTTCCTTTCCTTCCATTTTGCCACTATTCGTCACCGTTATAGAAGCGGTAAGTGTTTTATTTCCTTTAAGCAGTGTGTCGCTTAATTTAATATCTCCATAATTAAAAGATGTATAGCTTAATCCATATCCAAAAGGATAGACCGGATCATTAGAAACGTCTAAATAATTGGAACGAAATTTCTCAAACCATTTTCCTTTAGCCAACGGGCGCCCTGTATTTTTATGATTGTAATAAAGAGGAACCTGGCCGACATTCTGCGGCCATGTTGTAGTGAGCTTTCCTGAAGGATCTACATCGCCAAACAGCACATCGCCAATAGCGTTACCTGCTTCTGTTCCGCCAAACCATACATCTAATATCGCAGGCACATTATCCTGTTCCCACTTGATTGCCAATGGCCGGCCGGTAAACAAAACCAATACTAACGGCTTCCCAGTTTTGACCAATGCCTTTAATAAATTTTCCTGCGCTTCGGGAATTGTGATATCGCTCCTGCTTGAACTTTCGCCGGTCATTTCTGCTGACTCACCAAGAGCAGCAACTATTACATCACTTTTATCCGCAATAGCCAATGCTTCATCAATAATTTCCTGGTCAGGCCTGTTATCATGTTGAAATGATTTTCCAAACATGCCGGCTCTTTTTTCAAACAAGGTATCATCTGACAAATTAGAGCCTTCGGCGTATAAAATATTTACTCCGGGTCCGGCTACATTTTTTAAACCATCCAAAACAGAAACAGCTTTGGAGAAATCAGCCGCAACACTCCATGTTCCCGGCATGTTTTCTCTATTATCTGCCAATGGGCCTATCAATGCAATTGTTCCTGATTTCTTCAAGGGCAATACATTATTATTCTTTAATAACACAAATGATTGTGCCGCCGTTTCTCTCGCTACTTTGCGATTAGCATCTGTGAATATTTCTGTCTTCGCTCTTTCTTCATTGCAATAACGATACGGGTCGTCGAACAATCCCAATTTGTATTTGGCTTCCAGGATTTTTCTACAGGCATAATCAATTTGCTGTTGTGTAACCTTTCCCTGTTGTAACGATTTTTTAAGGGTTGTCAGGAAACCTTCTCCGACCATATCCATATCTATCCCCGCCATTAACGCTCTTGCAGAAACCGTTTGCAAGTCACCAATGCCATGAGCCACCATTTCGTTTATGCCCGTATAATCGGTAACGACAAAACCATTAAAGCCCCAACGTTTGCGTAATACATCCGTCAATAAAAATTTATTGGCAGTGGCCGGCACACCGTCCACTTCATTAAAGGAAGCCATCACACTGCCAACACCTGCATCCACTGCAGCTTTATAGGGTGGTAAATATTCATTAAACATCCGAACGCGGCTCATGTCGACCGTATTATAATCGCGGCCGGCTTCGGCGGCGCCATATAAGGCGTAGTGTTTTACACAAGCCATTATGGTATTATTTTTTGTAAGATCGGTTCCCTGGTAACCTCTTACCATTGCCTTAGCAATTTGTGAGCCGAGATAAGGATCTTCGCCGGATCCTTCTGCAATACGCCCCCAGCGGGGATCACGGGCAATATCGACCATTGGCGAAAATGTCCAGCAGATACCATCGGCGCTGGCCTCACTTGCAGCAATAGACGCAGATTTTTGAATCAGTCCCATATCCCATGTGCAGGATAAACCCAGTGGAATTGGAAAGACAGTTTCGTAACCGTGAATAACATCCATCCCAAATATCATGGGAATTTTTAAACGACTTTGCTCCACGGCAATCTTTTGAACGGCACGTATTTTCGCAACTGTTTTTATATTGAATAGTCCGCCAACTTCACCTGATTTAATTTTTTTAGCTATATCTGAATTGCCAGCCTGTCCGGTAACAATGTCGCCGGAGCCCGGCAAATTTAACTGGCCGATCTTTTCATCCAATGTCATTTTCTTCATCAGGACATCAATGAATGCATTCATCTTCGCATCATTGTTCTGCGAAAAAGAATAAGTAAATAATCCAAGTGTGATTAGTAATAAAGCAATCGCCTTTTTCATTTGTGTTGTGTTTTAAATTTATCAGACCTAACAGGTTTTAAAAACCTGTTAGGTCTTTAAAAGCTGGTAGGTCTTTAGTCATCCAATTCAGATTCCAAAAATAATTTTCTTTCAACAATGTCAATCTCATACGAATTTATAAAATCAACAAATTGCTTTTTTCCACCGAACCAAGCAATAATTTCATTGCGCAAAAGCAATGTAGGCTTTTCTGACACAATTGCATGATAGGAACTATAAGGATATTCGTTCGCTCTTTTCACCAGTGCATGCTTTACAGCGTTCGTTATGATATAGCCAATTAAAGAAGTAAAGTACTGCATGTCGGTTATCTCTTTCCGCCTGAATCTTTCCTGGAAAAGACTTCCGGTTCGGTTATATCGTTTGTTAATTGCCTTGGCATAAGCATTGAATAAATTTGAGAAACGTCGTCTTATTATCTCCGGAGTTAAACCATCGCTTTTCCTGGGATTGTCAGTAAGTTTATCATTTTCAAAATCATCATTTAATAGAATATGTTCACGTATTCTTATAAAAAAATGAAAATGATTCGGAAGCAAGTTGTAACAAAACGTTTGGGCAACAGGTTCAATGTACTTTTTCCATAAAGACAAAAAATAAAAATAATTCTCTTCAGACTTAAAAATAATCTCTTTATTATTTCCACGATTATAAACATGAAAATATCCTCCTGGATAGAGCAGTTGTATATCTTTTTCTTCAGTCATATTTTACCGTGCAGACCTAACAGGTTTTTAAAACCTGTTAGGTCTAATCAACTTTAATAATTTTTGTTCTTTGTGAAACTCCGTTTTCATTAAATGCTTCGATAGAAAAATAATAGGTTTGATCTGTAGCCAAACTTTTTAAGTCCAGGAAATTTTTATCATACACCATCCATGAGTTGTATAGTTTACCCGGCGCTATGCCCCAGAGTACATTATAGCCCTGTGTATTTGATTGCTTATCCCAGGCTATCATTGCCTCACGCCGGTCTGTTTTGCGAACCACTGAAAAATTTTTAATTGCCTGTGGAACTTTGCCCTGACCAATTCCAAAGATCCGCAAACCAGAGATGGAAAGATTTGGAGTGGGTACATGAATATTTTGATAACGGATATAACGAACGGTTTGCGGAAAATCCAATTCTACATAATCGTTAGGCACATCTTTAAAATTATTTTTTCTATCCACCAGCGTTATCCAGCTTTTCCCATCTAAAGATCCTTCGATAACATACCGGTGATAAAGATCCGGAATTTTACCATACAGGTCAGATTTATAGTCATTATAATCGAGCTGAATGGCATATACTTTCCCCGGATTAATGAGATCAATTTCTATCCATTGTTTGTCATCATTTACCTGGGCCACCCAGAATGTTTTTACATTCTCATCAACAACATTCTTAGCATCAAAATTTTCAAATACAGAGGAAGCCTTTACGGGCTTTTTATAAGACAATAACATCCAGCCGGAAAATTCCCCCTGCTTCCCGGGAATGGCAGGCGCATAGTGCGGATAATCACCAAACCTTGTATCACTGTGCATTAGGCCCTCCTCGTCAAACCAGGTGGGATACATACAAATGCGTCTTTCCCAATTCACATTTACTGAAACTGCCATTGATGCAAAATGCCAATATTGATCATTCGGTCCAACTACGGTACTGCCATGCCCGGCGCCATTTATAAACCCACCAGGCTTAAATGAAAACGGATTATTACGCATATAGGTAAAAGGCCCAAGCGCAGAATCGCTTACATAAGCACCATCGCCATACACATTAAACTCTGTTCCCGGCGCAGCATATTGCAGGTAGTATTTGTTATTGTGTTTGGTCATCCACGCGCCTTCCATGTAACCGCCCAAAACTGTATCGGAATTATTTTCACCAAAACGTTCCCATCCATGTTTTTTCCCGTCAAGATTAAAAAGTTCCCACGTTTTTTCTGACGGGCGAAAACGTTTTTCTTTATCCAGTTTTTTTGCCCTGATAGGATATACATTACTCGAACCCCAATACATGTATGCCTGACCGTTATCATCAATAAATAAGTCAGGATCCTGGAGATCGTTTAAAATGGATGGGACTGCTTTCCAATCTCCTTTCTTTGGATCATCCGTATAAAGAACGCTCATAGACCCTGATGGGTCGCCGGCTACGTACAAGACTGAATCTTTATAATTATGTGCAGCAGGTGCATTGCTCCCCTGGAAATACCATTTTTCAGGATAAATAAAGTCCCAGTTATTTAAATCAGTGGAGTGCCAATAGCCCAAAGAACGCGTAACAAACATGTAATATTCATTTCTGAATTTTACGACTGCAGGATCAGCGCCCGAACGATAAGAAATATTATCGTTGGCATTATAGATCATGTAAGTGTAGTCAATATCCAAAGGATTGCAATATGTGTTTTGCTGGGCGGATACCAATTGAAATGAAAGGAGCATTCCAAATATTAATACAATTTTTTTGTTGAGTTCTGTTGAAGAGAAATTTATCATATTATTTTATTGAGCCTCACCCCAACTCTCCTTCGACAAGCTCAGGATGACAAAAGGAGAGGGACATAACCCCGATGAACCTTTATTTTTTAATTTATTTCAATATTTTCAATACAGTCGTTAATTAAAAACTCAATCTTACTACCTTACTTCAATAGAACCTGTCTTCTTATTTTTTATGATGGACTTTTTTTCTCCCGAAGGAAGCACTTCTTCTTTGATTAAATAATGATCTTCGTCATAACTAACCATCTGTTTGGCTTCCTTCTTTTCCACAACCCCTCGCCAATCTTCAATTATCACGGGTTCCCATTTTTTTGTTTTGGCGGAAATATAACAGGCATCAATGATTGCGTTAACTATATAGCCATCGTAAAAATTTTCTGATGGCTGCACTTTGTTTTCAATTGCATTGAACATATCTGTAAACATGTGGTTATAACCCAATTCATGCACTTCATCTCCCACAGGAAATAACCAACCCGTTGTACTTTCAGCTTTTTCAGCAACATAACTACCACCCTTACCCGTAGTGAACATTTCAAAACCGGTACGCAGGAAATTGTTGGTCCAGATGGTACCTTCAGTTCCCATCACTTCATCTCTTAAATCCATTCCGCCGCGGAATGACCAGCTAACTTCAAACTGGCCGATAGCGCCGTTTTCATACTTCACCAAACCAATTGCATTATCTTCTGCGTCGATAGGATGAACACGGGTATCGGCCCAACACATCACTTCAACAGGTTTATTATTTTTCCCAATAAAATTTCTGCTGATCTCTATGCAATGGCAACCGAGATCAACCATGGCACCACCGCCGGATTTTTCTTTATCCCAAAACCAATCACTATGCGGTCCGGGATGTGTTTCCCTGCTTTTTGCCCATATCACTTCGCCAATAGTTCCACTTTTTATACTGGTTAATGATTTTAAGAATTTAGGCGTATAACAGAGATCTTCCAAATAACCGCCCACGACTTTTGCTTTGTCAACAGCCTGTAACATTTGCAAAGCTTCCATAGCATTCCGGCCCAAAGGTTTGGTGCATAGAACATGCTTACCTGCGTTGGCACTGGCCAGTATCGATTCAAGATGCATATCATTTGAAAGAGCAATGATTACCGCGTCTACATCTTTATGTCCGACACAATCCTGCATGCTTGTTGAATAGTTGGGAATATTATAATCTTCTGCAAACTTCCTTGCGTTTGATTCCGTGCGGCTATACACCATCGTTATGACATCTTTTCTACGTTGCGCTACTAATGCATCTGCATAAAAGCGGGCAATAAAGCCCGAACCAAGAATTGCCAATTTCATAAAAATAAAATCGATTTATTGTTCAAAATGAGATTTGAATTTAGGCGATAAGTTGTCATACCGTCCGCGATGTAAAATTAACCCTGAAATAAGTAGCGGTGGGTGAATACTTCAACAAAATTGTAATTATTTTAATGCCTCATCTTTCTCTTTTTCCAAAAAGTTGGCTCCTGCGCCAATGCGTTCTGTTTCCCATGTCATTAAGGCTTCATCAGGCACAGCCTGCAATGGAATGGTGCTTGATTGTGATGGTTCATTATATGGAATGTTTGCGCTCCTGTTATAAACCGAGATCAAAGACCAACGCGGTTTATCAGAAAGATTTGCTTCTGAGCGGTGTAACAAATTGCTATGAAAAAACAACGCATCGCCAGCGTTTATTTCTACATAAACGAGTTCCATAGTCTTTAAGGCCAAATCAACATAATGCTGTGATGCGCCAACCTGTTCACCGGCAAATCCGTGTTCAATTCGCCCCATTTTATGGGAACCTTTTATTACCTGCAAACAGCCGTTGCCTTTATTAGCATCAGTAATCGCAACCATTACAGACATCATTTCATCAGGCATTAAAAATTCATTTTTATACCAATATCCATAATCCTGGTGCCATTCCCAGGCCCCTCCAACTTTGGGTTCTTTCTGCATCAGCTTACTGTGAAAATGACAAACAGCACTTTCACCACCCATTAATTTATCAACCGAATCAACCATACGTTTACTTTTTGTGAGTAACCCATACGCATCATTGCCTGGAGTGTACCATAAAGTAAGTTTAGTTTTCTTCCCAGATTGATCATTTAAATCAAAGGCGTGTTTTAGTAATGTATCATCACCTGTTGCAATTGCATACAATTTATTTACCTCGTCGTTTTGAAGAAAATTTTTGATAATTACATAGCCATCTTTTTCATAGTCTGCTATGTTTTGATTGGTTAATTGAAACTGTGGCATATTGAAAATTTTATTATTAAAGCAATCTCTTCATTTATATTTTATTTGTTTGCAGGAAAACTAAAACCCAATTTATCCAATCCCTTTTGTATCTCCGGAATTTTCATGAACAAGTTCCAAATTAATCCGCTGCGATAATTCTCTATCATAACCACAATCGGGCCTTCATCAATCGCGAGATGTGTTTTTGCATACCAGTTTTTTGTTTCACTAAATCCATCGGCAAAACCGTAAGGTCCCCAGATTTTATTGCCAAGATCATAATAAAAATGTTTTAACGCCTGCATACTGTATTCGGGCGTATATGGGAACGAAGATAATGCAGCAGTTGGCTGAATTACACTGCGATCATCTTGTGGGCAATGAGCAACATAGCCTTTATAACTGTCACCAGCTGTAAGGCCCCAGCAATCTCGCCCATAGCCTTTAAATTTTTTAGGATTGTCAATACAATACGCCCGGTTGATGAGCGTGTGGTTTTTAGTTTGTTTTGCATAGTCGATTCCGTTATCGTCTTTTAAGCCATTGGGATCAATTCCCATGTAGGTGTATTGCTCAAAGAATAACGGTCCACCATACTCGAAATTTCCAAGCGGAAGTTCAATTCCATAATATGATTTTCCATTTTTCCAGGAAGCGCTTTTTACCCAGGAGTTTTCGTACAATTCTTTTGATATGGGATGAAACGGTGATGAAGCCGAAACGATATACGTTATTAAAGCTTCATCATAACCATATACCGGGAAGTTCATATCAAAATCATTTGCCGGGCTCCAATGCCAGTATAAGAATCGATTGGAGCCATGACTATGCCAGTTCCAATCAGCTGCGTTCCACATTCCTTCAATGCGGTTTCTAAAATATTTTTCTAAAGGTGAATCGCGATTAAAGTATTCTTTCGCACATAACAGTCCCATAAACAAATAAGATGTCTCCACTATATCTGCGCCATCATCTAATCTCCCAAAAGGGATTGTTTTACCTGTTACTCCATTCATAAAGTGGGGATAGATTCCATGAAAGCAATCGGCCTTATTAAGAAAATCGACAATTTTTACGAGGCGTTTTAAGGCGGTATCTCTACCAATCCAGCCGCGGTTTACCGCAACAATGGTTGACAAAATTCCAAAGCCGGTTCCCCCGATGGCGCAGGCTTCGGGGCCAAAAGTTCCTTTACTGAAGTTGGGGATATCATCCGCTTCATTGATATAATCCCAGTAGTAGTCGGCTCTAACTGTATTGTCTCTTTCTCTTGCAAGGCCACTCACCGGGTGGGCATAATGCCAGAAATATCGAAAAGTCTGGCGTTGTACAACATCTAGTAATTCGGAATCTGATAACCCTTTTATAATTCCTACTGGCGCAATTGAGTCAGGGAAGTTTTTTAAATGCCTGCCTTTTTGAGCAAATAAAATTGTGCTACAGGTAATAGTAACAAAAGTGAAAATAATTTTATAACGCATATCATGTTTCTTATTGTGAGCCTCACCCCAACCCCTCTCCCGAGGGAGAGGGACGAGACGGATATGGCTTGCAAGCATTCAAAATCGGTAACTATTTTTCAGATTGTATTCTTAATTTGTCCAATCCATTTTTAATATCGGGGTCGCTCATAAATAATTTCCAAATGAGTCCTGTCCGGTAATTTTCTATCATTACAACCATCGGTGCCTGGTTTAGTCCCATATAAAGATCGGAGCACCAGTTCTCCGTAAGATCGAACGCATCCCGGAAACCATAGGCACCCCACAAAAACTTACCATAATTATAATAATAATTTTTTAGCGCTTTCATCGACTGCAACGGTGTATAAGGAAAGGAACTAACGGCACCCGTAGGTGCAATTTTTCCGTGATCCCTTGAAGGCACCGGCTCATCCGCAGCGTAATCATAAGGGCCATCGCTTGCTGTTAATCCCCAACAACTATCGCCATAACCTTTATAATGATCCGGGTTCTGTAGACAATACCTATAATTTATTAGTGCTATATTTCTATTATTCGTAAAGTAGTTAGTGTATCTATCTGTTATGAAATGCGGGTCGTAGCCCATGTAAGAGTAGTGTGTAAAAAATAATGGCCCTCCATCAGACACGCCGACGTCTAACTTGATTCCAAAATAAGTATTGCCGTTAGTATACATAGAACCGTCTTTTGTTCCGCCCCAGTTCATTCTATATTGTTGGCCGGTACTGTCCTGGTTAGCCCAGCCACTGTAGTAAAGACTTGCAGGAACACTGTGCGTTGGAGAAGCAATTGCCAGTAAATATGTAACCATTGTTTCGTTCCAACCGGTTAACCTGTGGTTAATGATCCATGCTTTATCGGGCGACCAATGCCAGTACAAATATTTACTATCGGGATAACGCCTGTACCAATCCCATTCAATATTATTCCATATCGTTGCTATTCTATTTCTGATCGTTTTTTCATCGTTATCATTCTTATTAAAGTAAGCTCTGGCAGTTAACAATCCCTGCATTAAGAAAGATGTTTCTACAAGGTCACCGCCATCATCGTGGCTACCAAAAAATGGTTCTACTTTTCCTGTAGGCCCATCTATGAAATGGGAAAATGCACCGTGAAATTTTTCTGCATGTTCCAGGAAGGATGTGATTTTTAGGAAGCGCTTTACTGATTGCTGTCTTGTAATAAATTTTCTTTCTGTTCCAACAATCAGGGCCATGATGCCAAAGCCTGAAGCGCCGGCAGCAATCATATTTGTACGCCCGGGAATATCTTCCTTTGCCAATCCACTGTTTTTTTCAGCCCCTTCCCAATAATACCTGAAACTGGCCTTTTGTATCATTGTAAGTAATTGGTCATCGGTCATTGCTTTAGTCGCGGCTGACACTATGTTTGAGAACCCGGTTTCCTTATATTGATCATCAAGAAAAGATATTTTATAACTGTATCGCTTACCCGTAATTCCTGTAAAATCTGCATACCGGTTAATTAACGTTGATTGTATTCCAACCGACCTAAAAGTTTTACCATCTCCGGAACGATAGATCTTTATAAATTTTACATTGTCATCACTAATGGGTTGCCATGAAATGTCTACATGCTTTGCATAACCTTCAGCAGTAATAATATGGGGGCTGGCAATAATTGAAGTATCTATATCGCCAGGCGAAAATTCAATATCATCAATGTAAATCGTGTGCTTCTTCCCATCGTCGCCATTTTGTGAAAACTGCACACCAATAATATCTCCGGGAATTTTGAAATTTTTATATGATGCGTTTAGTTTTAAATTGAACCGGCTCCATTTATTAACAAAATCAGTAGCAAATGTCCAATCACTTGAAAGGCTGCTGTCACTAAAAATCAGTCGCAACTTTGGGAGTTCACTTTGTAGCCCTATTGTTGTGCAATAAATACTAAAAGAAAGAAATCTGGCAGATTTGAAATGATCCTGTCCCCGGATATCCTCCCTAAAGATGTTGGCTGTCCAGCTTCCTCCCTTACCATTTACATATTCCAATTGTAAGGAGTTGCCGGGTGTATTGAATACTTTTTCGTTTACTGGTAACCGGTAGTTATCATTTTTTATAAAGGACGGAGATTGAAAAGAAGTTTTGCTGAAAAAATAATTCCCAGGCATCCTGCTATTGGTAAAAATAGCATAGTCGTATGAATGCTCCTGCGCATAAGCGTGTGTAGAAAATATCAAAACAAACCAAAGCAATCGTCGCATCAATCTATTGTGTTTTTATCAATCCTCAATTACCTGATAAGTAATGTAGATCCTTTCAAAGATATTTTTTTATTTGATTGATCCGTATAAGTCAACATCCAAACATATACTTCTGCCGGCATCGGATTACCATCCCTGCTTCCATCCCATTTCTTCGTCCAGTCGGTGGTTTCGAAAACCAACTGACCATACCGGTTGAATACCCTGAATGTAAGATCGGTAGCCTTATATGCATTCAAAGGATAAAGGTAATCATTCAATCCATCACCATTCGGTGTAAAGGCAGTTGGAACTGCGATGTAGCAATTGTTCTCCACTTTTAAAACACGCGAAGTTGTATCTGCGCATCCTGAGCTATCAGCAACAATCAGGCGGACCTTATAATCTGTCGCATTAGTTTCAATAAAATAATTTTGAACAGGAGGATTTTGCAAAGTGCTTTTAATGCCATTTCCAAAATCCCAGGACCAGGTGGCAATGTCACCGGTACTTGCGTCTTTATATGTTGCACTATCGGAAGGTTTACATAAAAAATTGGGGCTGACGATTATTGCTTTGACCGCAGTACTATTCAATAATGTAATTTTTACCGAAGCGGTGTCAACACATCCAAAATCATTTTTTGCAGTCACGATATAATTAGTGGTTACCTGCGGCGAAGCCTGGGGATTGGCAATGTTTGGATCAGAGAGTGCGGTAGCCGGTGACCATACATATGTAGTTCCGCCTGTTGCTGTTAGTTGGACTGTACTTCCTTTACAGATAGATTGAGATGTACCGGCGGTCACATCTTGTTTAGCAAGTATCGTAACGTGGGTACTTGCCGTAGCCACGCATCCGCCATAAGATTTTATTTGTACATAATAAGTTCCACTATCTTCAAGAGTGGCGTGATAAATGTGCGCATACGCTACATCGTCATAGAAACCATTAGGGCCTGTCCATACATAACTGGCCCCGCCGGAAACATTGAATTGCAGGTTGGAACCGGTGCACACCGGCGAATTATTTGACACACTGTCAACAGGAGGCAATCCATCCACTTCAACTCTTCTTACGTTAGACACCACACTACAGTTTGGATTGCCAATCTTATTTGCTTCCGATGCCCGCATCCTGAATAAAAATGTATCCGGAACCGAAAAAGTTTTGGCGAAAGTGAGATTGGTTTCCCCCGGGATATCCGCCCAGGTAATTCCGTTATCAACACTTTGTTGCCATTGCACCGCGGGATTTATAAAACCGGGCGCCTCAATTATGCCTTTAAATGGAATCGATTTGTTTTCCTGGAAACAAGTTCCTTTTACTAATTCATATCCATCAAAGACATCATCAGCAAAAGCAATTTTCGCAGCAGGGCCCGCTGCCGCAAACTGAATATCATCTAACGCAAATGCATAGCCGCAGGGGGAATAACCGGCAGAATCATCTTTGATTTTTAAAACCAGGTTATTGAGCCCCACCGGAATCGTAACATTAATTCCAAAAAAATGAAATTTGGGAGTAAAAGGAGTTGGTGGTGGCGGTGGCACATAATCATATGGCAACGGCCCGGTATTGCCCGTTGCTAAAATTTGTCCTGTAGTAGTTTCAATATTAAAAGTGAATTGCGGAAAGCGTACATTGAACGTGCTGCAATACCCTGGTATTTTAACGTTGAGAAAATAGGCAGAAAACTGGTAGTTAGTTCCAGGGCATAACGCTGCCTTAACTGTATCTACATAAAGTATTTTACTTGTACGACTTATTGTGTCATTTACCAACATCATGTAGCCATTTTTACTATTAGGGGTATTATCGACACTACGCCCCATTCGGTAAGTAGCACACCTGTAAAGAGAATTGGTTATAGTATACGTTCCCGGAGGCGGGCACGAATCTGCTGAATACGTGAATGCCGTATTTTTTGCCGGCAAGGGCGGCCCGGGATTTTTCAAATCATCGCCAAAGGTTATATTAACAATAGGCGCTCCCAATTGCGCATTTACGCAAAAAGGCAACAGGTACAGTACGGAAAAATATATTGTAAACTTCAGTTTCAAGCCAACTTAAATTAAAAAATATTGGTTCGGCTATTTTACATATGGGCTTTCAAATCCCAATCTCTTCAGCCCATTCTGTATTTCCGGATCATGCATAAACAACTTCCATAATAACCCGGTACGATAATTTTCAATCATCACTACAATAGGGCCTTCATCGATGGCGAGATAAGATTTCGCGTACCAGTTTTTGGTTTCACTGAAGCCATCCACAAAACCATATTCGCCCCAGATTTTATCGCCCAAATCAAAATAAAAATGTTTTAATGCCTGCATGGAATATTCCGGGGTATAAGGAAATGAAGAAAGTGCCGCTGTAGGTGAAATCACTCCCAGGTCATCTGTGGGTGAATGCGCCGCGTAACCAACATAACTATCGCTGGCAGTGAGCCCCCAGCAATCTTTTCCATATCCCTCATAATGCTTCGGATTATCAACACAATAAGAATAATTTATTAAAGTGTGATTCTGATTTTGTTGCCAGTAGTCAGCATATTGATCTTTTAATCCATG
Source organism: uncultured Chitinophagaceae bacterium (assembly GCA_963792025.1). Taxonomy (GTDB): domain Bacteria; phylum Bacteroidota; class Bacteroidia; order Chitinophagales; family Chitinophagaceae; genus Ginsengibacter. Next base: position 34,601 of record CAWBUS010000008.1, read on the forward strand.
AGGATCAAGACCTAAAAACGAATAGTGTGCGAAGAAGAGAGGCCCTCCGTAATCAGGACCTAACGGCAACGTGTAGCCGTAAAAATTTTTACCATTATAAAAACTGGTATTTATCGCCCAGCCGCGGTGGTAAACGACGGGCTCAATCGAATGTTCGGGTGATGATGCTGCAAGAATATAAGCGATCAGGCATTCGTTCCAACCCCTGATCTCTGCGTTCATGGCCCAACCATTATTGGGACTCCAGTGCCAATACAAAACACTTATTCCTCCTCTCGTTTGCCAGTTGTAATCCACATCATTCCACATCCAGGTTATTCGCTGTCTTAACTGCTTTTCTTTAGGATTATTTCCATTAAAATATTCACGGGCGCAAAGCAACCCTTCCATTAAATAAGAAGTTTCAACAACATCACCACCATCATCTTTTGAACTGAAAGGAATTGTTTTACCGGTTTCGCCATTCAACCAATGTGGAAAAACGCCGTGGTATTTGTCGGCCTTTAATAGAAACCTTGTCAATTTCAGCAAACGATTCACGGCGGTGTCTCTGGTGATCCAGTTCCGGCTGACGGCCACAATAATTGACATCACGCCAAAGCCTGTACCTCCTGTTGCTGCTACTTCCGCGCCATAATCTGTTATATTGCTGCGCTCTCTTGCCATGCCACTAACGGGATCTGCAAAATCCCAGAAATATTTGAAAGTTTGTTTTTGAACTAAATCAAGCAATCCAGAATCGGAAAGATTCTTGTCGATTACAAATGTTTTACCGGCAGGACTATTTTCAGCAACCTTCCTTTTCCTTTGTGCAATAGAAAAATTAAAGACGGGTAAAAGTAGCAGTAGAAAATAGATTTTCTTCATATGCAAACAAAGCTTCATTAATGATATAAAGATACAGGAAAAGGATGCTCATCTATTGCACATGGTATAGTGCATTTGAACATAGGATGGCTAAGTAAAACGAAAGCGTGAAAAATTAGAATTCTAAGGGGATGACTAACCCAACTAATCATTGCTCAATAAAGCCAGAATTCAGCACGTGTCTTATGAAAAAAAATTCTATTGATCAGGTACGGCACTTTGAATAAAAATTTCTTTTACCTTTTGCGGTCTGCCAAGCTGGTCATAAAAGTCATCCAAATAACTGATAACGTCTTTCTTATTTTTCGAAGTAAGTAAATCAAAATTTTCTATCAAACTATATATATTGGCTTTTTGTTTTTTGAAAATGCTAAATGCTTCATCTAGCTCTTCCATGCTTCGTGGTAGGCCACGATATACTCTTTGCCGTACATTTTCGATACCAAGTTTTTCATCAGGGATAGCATAGGGCGCATTTACAAACCCCGAATAGTCAAAATCGTATGGCACTACGTAAGGACGTGCTAAAGAATCTTTGCGCGAAATAATGTACCTGGTATTGTGATTAACCGCAACTCCCCAGTCAGTATTACCAATCATATATTCGAATATGGCCATCATGGTCATCTGCTTGCGGTCCGCTTCGGCTGCGGATAGTTGCCGGTGTTTCCAATTGCGACAATCATTTCTTTTAGCCATATCTTTTATATCTTCTGTAAGAAACGCATGCTCTGAAATTGGTTTCTTTTTCCCTGCACTATCAATAAAATTCAGGTTCAACAGTCTCACGCGAAAACTCATGTCAGTAAGCAAATTATAAATCCTGTAAATAAGATACTCTTTTAGTAAATATTGATCGAACTCGCCATAAGTTTGGCAACCGCTTGTTAACTTCAGAGAACCTAATGCAGAAAATCCGGAATCTTTTTTGTTTTTAAAATTAATTTCAAGAGGTGGCACAAAGCAGAGTGCCTTCCTGGAATGTCCCCTAAATTCAAAAACTACGGGAGTTTTTGTAATGATACCTCCCGGCAAATTAGTTGTGAAAATTCCACCAAACTGCTCACCTTCTTTTTTGCGCCCGAGCATTTTGCCCATGTTAGTTGTGATAGTTGCGTCTAAAATTGATGTGTCGCTAAAAAACTGATGTTTATCTACCGAAAAAGATTGAGCCTTAACCAGGCTGCCCGGTAAAAAACATATCAGGAGCAGAAAAGATAAACCCGCTTTCATAATATTATGTTTATAATTTGAAAAAATCTAAAATACTTGTTAGGATATTGCAGCTGGTATCTTTTCGTTTGGTTAAAAGTAATGCCTGACACAAAATTCAAATCTATAACGCCAAAGTGTACCCGAAATATTTTTATTTTGATACTTCTTCAATTACATGCCCAATGGAACCACTTGGCATTTGTATATGAAGCATTGCAGCAATTGTTGGAGCAATATCGGTCATATAAAATTCTTTATTCGTTTTACCGGGATGAATATTCCATCCATACCATAATAACGGTATGTGAGAATCATAAGGATTCCATACGCCATGTGTAGTGCCACCCTTGCCCTGCCCCCCAATATATTGCGGTTGCAGAATAACCTGGATATCGCCGCTTCGCGGCGGATAGTATCCATTGGCGACGGCTTTTTTATTTCTGAGTTCAGGGTCACTTCGCTTAATCCATCCATTGCAAAAGCCCTTAAGATACCAGGCTGCAGCATTAAAAAATTTACTACTTCTTTATCAACAGCGTCTTTATCGATACGTTGGGTAGCTATAAGATTTCTATCAAGAAACACCTGGTAATTAAACATGCCGATTACCAGTTTGTCCGTCTTAAATTTTTCCTTTAGTAAAGCATTCAGATCGTCTACAATTGCCTGATCATCTACATTCCCTGCAGGAATTTTATGCGATTTTAAAAATTCAGGAACCTGTGCCACGCCATGATCAGCAGAAAGAAATACAAGATATTCGCCTTTGCCAACCTGTTTGTCGAGGAATTGAAAGAAAGCTCCGAGATCTTTATCAAGCCTTAAATAATCATCTTCCTGTTCCACTGAATTGGGGCCGAAAGTATGCCCGATGTAATCAGGAGTTGAGACGCTTACTGCAAGCAAATCTGTTGTCGTGCCTGTTCCCAACTGCTCGCCGTTTACGGCAGCTTTAGCCATTTCCACTGTAAGCGTATTTCCAAAAGGAGTTACTGGAAGCATCCCGTAATTTTTCCCAATAAACTGCTTTAGATTATAGGGGAAGCCTTTTACTGTTGCTCCGAAAGGCCGGAATTCATAGATCTCTTCGTCGGGGGCGCTTTGCGTATAGGTATTCAAGGGATAGAGCGTATTCCAGTCCTGTGCAAAATAACCATCAACCAATTTTTTTGCATTCAGATCTTTTACCCATTGCGGTAGCTCCTTCATATAATACGATGAAGTGATCCAGTCACCTGTTTTATCATCGTACCAATAGGCACCGTTAGCGCTATGACCAGCGGGCAATATAGCAGCCCGGTCTTTTAATGCAATACCTATTACTTTGCTGTGAAAGTTAGTAGCCAGATGAAGTTCATCGCCGATGGTTGTTACCAGCAAATTATGCGGACTCATTTTTCCTTCATCTGAATTACTTCCCACGGTTTTTGCATTATCATCATCCGTGCAATAAACCTGCTTGGATAAATCGTAGTCCCACCAATCATTACCGGTAATTCCATCAATTGCAGGAACAGACCCGGTATAAATGCTGGTATGGCCACATGCAGTTACAGTGGGTGTATACGGAATAAAAGTATTTTCACAAGAAAATCCCTGGTTCAATAATCGTTTAAAGCCGCCATCTTCCTGGTACCGCTCATAGTAACGATACAAAAAATCCCATCGCATCTGGTCAATTACTATCCCCACTACAAGTTTTGGCCGTTTTATTACACTTTGACATTTGCCATAATTTGTGATCAGGCAAACAATAAGAATGAGAAGGATTTTACGCATGGAGAATTATATGATGTTGACAGAAACGAAGAATAGGAATTGCATACTTCAAATTACGTTAAATATAGAAATTGATGAAAATAAAATATTGTTGACAAATGATCTGTTCAACAGTAAGAATTTTAGTTCAAAAGGATAACGGCAGTTAGCTGCAAAATCTAAACGTACCAGAGCATTAATTCAATTCTTGTGATTGTGTTTATGCTTGTGCTTGTGATGTTTCTCGTTTATCACCTCTTCGTTAAGCACCAGTTTAGCAACTCCCGCTGAAGGCATATTTTCAAGATCTTCGATAAGGCCCTGGTCAGAGAGGTCAAGTGTATGAGAATTTTCCCAATCGTAATGTGCAATTTTTTGAAGCCTTTCAATTACATCGGCATCATGTACTTCTATGGCAAGCTCGCGCCGGTGATCAAAACTGCCCGGCGTAAGATTAATGGAACCAATAATTGCACGGCAACCATCAGCCAACAACATTTTACCATGCAGCTTCAAAAACTTCAGTTTGTGTATTTTAATGCCAACATCATCCATTATCCGCAAGCCGCCAACGCCTTCTAACAGTTTGTCCATTTTGAGGGTGTGAGGCGGACGGGCCATCACGTGCACTTTTACACCACGACTCGCCGCATGCACGAGTCGCTCAATTATTACCAAATCCTGGAATCTTTCGTTTTGGACAAACAAGGTATGTTTAGCTTCATCAATAAATTTGGCAATTCTTGTACGGCCGTTGTTGCTGCACCAAATGAGATTCATATTTTCTCCGGGGTCAAAACTTTCCCGATGCCAATCTGCCTCAAAACACAAAATAATTTCTTTCACTTCGTGCGGATGATATGTGATGATAGCATAGTCCCGTGTTTCGGTTAGATTTTTGGTTTCCCAATTGAGTGATTTTATGAAAGCCATGCGATCATCAATCACCATCGATTTTTCGTGAGTAATGGTAAATTCCGGACTTGTGTCACGCACCTCAATGCCGGCTTCTTCCAGTACTTTGCGGGTGTCTTCATTTTCCTCTTCGCCATTATTCCGTACAGGATTGAGCATTACTTTAACTTTAACGCCACGTTTCCGAGCTTCAACTATGGCAGTTATAAGACCGGGGTCAGAAAAAAGAAACATCTTTACTAATATGGATTCTTTTGCACTGTCAATAGCTTCAAAAATTTCCTTGCCTGTATCGTCCGGCAAAACAATAATAGATCGGTGAGACATGAGTTTTTAATTTTTTAATTCTGATTCTGATAATAATTCTGTTCTTAAAATATTAACTCCAATAAATTTCCAACAAAGCTATTGAGAACACAAAGTAACTTCTTAACATCCCTGTTTATAATATTGGCCCGAAGATTTGAAGAAGAATATAATTCGCTACAACAAACTTTTTTCAAGCCGCAAGTTAATCAACTGTTTTATGTATAGAATGGTTTGTCCACGACTGTGCGTTGTATAATTCTGAATATATTTCCCCCCTTTCCAAAAGTTCTTCATGTGTACCCTGCTCCGCAACCAAACCTTTATTGAGTACGATAATTTTATCTGCATCGCGAATGGTGCTTAACCTGTGGGCTATTATGATTACGGTGCGTCCCATCATTAATTTTTCCAAAGCTTCCATTACAATCTTTTCAGATTCGGAATCAAGTGACGCGGTAGGTTCGTCCAAAATTAGAATTGGCGAATTGCGCACAACGGCACGTGCAATACCGATGCGTTGCCGTTGGCCACCGGACAGCGTAACTCCCCTTTCTCCAACCAAAGTATCATAGCCATGCGGCATCTTTGCAATAAACTCATCTGCGTTAGCAAGTTTTGCTGCTTCTATAATTTCTTCATCAGTTGCACCGGGTCTTCCATAGGCTATATTTTCGCGAATAGATCCATAAAAAAGCACCGTGTCCTGCAAAACAAAACCAATTTGTTCCCGAAGTCCGTCGATTGTGTAGTCGGAAATATCTGTTCCATCTATCAGGACACGCCCTTTTGTAGGGTCATAAAATCTTGCAATCAGGCTAACGATTGTTGACTTTCCACTTCCCGTTGGGCCGCAAATTCCGATACGCTGACCGCATGTAATTGAAAGATCGAAATCGCTTAATACCGGGGATTCGGGATCGTAAGAAAAACAAACGTTCTCAAAAGTTATATCGCCATTCAACTTACCGGGCTTTATCGCGTTGGCCTTTTCAGGAATAATGGTTGTTGTGTCCAGGATTGCCTGTATACGTTCCAGCGCTACCGTTACCTGGGCAACCGTGCTGGTCATTTTGGCCAGGTCCTGCACCGGGCTGAAAAACTTACTCATGTACCATATAAAAACAGTAAGTGCGCCCACGGTCATTATACCATTAAGTACGAGGCTTGCACCACGCCAAAGCACAAACGCCGTACATGCGGAAACTGTTATGGTTACAACCGGTGAAAGAACTGATTTTACTCTTCGTGCCCTGAGAGCCGCATACATTGTTTCCTGGCTCACTTTTTTTAACCTGTCTTCTTCAAGGTCCTGGCGGCCAAATGCATTTACTGCACGAATAGACTCCAGTCCCTGCTGCATTACAACGAACATGTTACTCTGGTCTTTTCGAACCTCACGGGTTGCCTTCTTCATTGCTTTTTTAAAACGTGCTACAAAAAATAAAAGAAAAGGAGTAACGGCAAGTGCCACAAGTGTAAAGTCGGAATTGAGATAAAACATTATTCCAACCATACCAACAATAGTAAGCAAATCAACAAGGATGTTTAACAAAGTTGAAGATGCAAAATCCTGTATGGTGGAAACGTCTGCCGTTATAGTGCTTAATAATTTGCCCGTTTGATGCGAATCGTAATAAGAAAGTGAGAGATGCTGCAAATGGTGGTACATTTTTTTTCGCAGATCGTCGGCCACATACTGAGCTACCTTTTCATTATAATAATTGTCAACAAAACCACCTAACGAGCCAATGGCCGTAATAGCAACGAAACTTAGAGCGGCAACTGCTGCCAGCTGTATTTTTTTTTCGGCGGGAAAAAAAGTATCCATCCATGCAAGCACCCCGGGCAATGCGTGGTGGCCAACAACATTATCAATTATTATTTTCAGTGGCCATGGCGTCGCCAGCCCAATCAATGTCTCCAGCAACATTGCGAACAAAATAACTATAACAAGTTTCTTGTATGGGCGAGACAGGCTAATTGCCCAAATGATTAAGCCCAGGAAAGAAGTTTGCTTTTCTGGTGCGGGACCTAAAGATTCAATTTTTTTTCGAAATCCATTTCGGCTCAGCAGCATCTTTTGTTGGTAACGATACATTTTAAAAAATTAATGCATAGGTAAATATACAAAACTATTGAGGTGATTAAATCCTTGAATTTGCGGTAACAAAACTTATAGGAATGAATAAAAAAAGTAATGCAGTTGATACTAAATAAATTATTCTGAAAAGGCTCTATTAACTGATTGAGACAAGAGTAAAATATTTTTTTATGCTAAAGCAACTTTCAATTGAATATATCCGATTTAAATGATAATAAAGCGGAGTCATCAAAAAGTTGCCTAGACTTTTTCTTTTAATCCGGCCCTATTCTTTTGAAATTTGAAAACTTATATCGATAGGTGGTCAATCCGCATTTACTTAAAATTTAAAACCCTTATCATGAAACAAAAAAGAATTATTGTATTAGTTGCAGCCGCTATTTTCATCGTTTTAATAAACTGGTTCTGCAGTAAATCCAAGAGCACGACAACCGGTGGCTCAAATCCGCCACCTTCCGGCAATTCAATATCTATCGCCGCCATGGCATTTGGCCCGGCAACGCTTACGGTAAAGGCAGGCACCACGGTAACCTGGAAAAATAATGATGGTGTAGCCCATACCGTTACTTCTGACGATGGAAGCAGCTTCGATAGCGGCATGCTGGCAAGCGGCGCCAGTTTTAGTTTCACCGCCAATACAGCAGGTACCTATGCATATCATTGCACCATTCACTCCGGCATGAAAGCCACGCTGGTAGTAACCCAATAAATATGAACCGGAAGTATTTCAATTATGCCGGAGAACATTTATCTTAACAGAGGCAACTTAACGGGAAAATATTTCGATAATACACCTGAAACTAATATCAATTGATATCTGCTGAAGATTTGAAAATACATATCAGGCGTTGTTTAGATAACGACAGGGAGAGCCAAAAAAAATTGTATACCTCTTTCTACAGGTATGGTATGGCTATCTGTGAACGTTATACGAAGAAGAAAGAGGATGCCATGGAGATTTATAATGATAGCTTTCTTAAAATATTCAAAGAAATACACCGCTACAAACCTTCTTACGAAAATGAAATGAACTCTTTTGTAGGATGGATACGGAAAATAATTATTTACAGCGCCATTGACTATAACAGGAAATACTACAAACAAAATATGGCTGCGGATGGGGATAACAGCCTCATGTATATACCTGCAAAAGAGGAGAGTGTACTTGATTCCATGTCGTACGAAGAAATCATTCTCGCCATCCGTGAACTCTCCCCGGTTTACAGAACGGTGCTCAATATGTTTATTGTGGATGGTTTCAGTCATGAAGAAATTTCAAGCCAGTTGGGAATTGCTGTAGGCACTTCCAAGTCAAATCTTTTCAAGGCAAAACTGCAACTTCAGAAAATTTTAAAAAAAGACAATAAAACACTTATAGCTAACAATGCCGGATGACGACGACGAAATAATAAGAAAGATTCAGGAAGCCTCGGAGCGCTACCAGCCAGCTTATGATGAAACATCATGGGCTGATATGCAGCGCCTGCTTGATGAACATCTTCCGCAAAAAAAGAATAGGAGAAGGATTATTTTTCTAATACTGCTTGCACTTGTTCCGCTCATAGGAATTTATGTGGGATATAAATTTAAAAGTCCGGGGACCGTTCCAATCTTTTCAAATTCGGCATCAACGGCGCCAAATACATCGCCGGTAAAAAAGCCTGAAGTAAATCAACTGAAGCAACCAGTGACAGAGAGCCAAAAGAATCAAGCACAAATTCAATCAAACAGCAATACAACGAACCTATCCCGCAAAAACAGTACTGGTAAAATTACGGGTACCGGTGACAGTTATATTCAAAATCCATCGCCTTCTCAACGCGTTTCTTTAGTTAAAAATGTACATAAAAATACCACCATTACAATAGCTGGAAATTCGCCTGCAAATGAAGGCCCGGAAAAAACATCAGAAGAAATGACCGGGGATAACGAGACTCGCGTGGCAACTAATACTAATACAACCGCTGATGTTCTTAATACTGATAAGACCAGCGATAGCCCTGACATCAATAAACAACCTGGCATTGCGGACAAGAATAATAAAGAAGACACGACAAAAAATAAAGTGACTGCCGGCGCATTGAAAAAAGATAATAATCATTTTAAACACTATTGGATAATCAGCGCTGCTCTGGGTCCTGACGTAAGCGCAGTAAAATTAGATAACACTGGGAAAATAACCTTACAATACGGGATACAGCTAGGTTATGCTCTTTCACAAAGGTTTACTTTGCGCGCCGGGTTTTTTATTTCGAAAAAAATATACTCCGTGGGTGCAGACGACTACCATGGGCAGAGTTCTTATTATAACAACTACCTGCAAACCGTAGACGCAAATTGTAAAGTTTATGAAATACCTCTTTTAGCAACCTATAATTTTGCCGGCACAAAAAAGGGCAGGTGGTTTGTATCCGCAGGATTATCCTCTTATTTTATGAAGAAAGAATCTTATGAGTACTTGTATAAATACCCTGCCGGACCTACTTATACGGAAAATTATTCAATCTCGAATAAGAACAAACACTACTTTTCAATAATAGATTTTTCAGGCGGGTATGAACGTAAGATCAATAAAACATTTTCAATATCTGCAGAGCCGTATATAAAGCTGCCGGTAACCGGGATTGGTGTTGGCAAAATAAAACTGAGCAGCGCCGGTGTATTATTCTCGGTTAATGTAAAACCTTTCAAATAATTTATCAACGCAACCGCACCGTTAGTCTTTCACCAACCTGTACGATTCGCTTATACCATTTAGCACAAAGTGAAGCGTATAAATTCCCGGCGGCAAACCCATTAAATGAATATGGCCATTATTTATTCCGGGTTCTGAAGATAGCGTGGTTTCTAAAATTGTTTTGCCCTGCATATCAATTATTGTTGCCTTCATAATGCCCCGCGAGTCAGAATTATATTGAAGCGTTACGTGCCCCATTGACCCAACCGGATTTGGCGATATCGAAATAATAAGCCTGGGAACGGCCAAATTATTTTTATACATTTTAATCGGTGAAAGTTGCACCGCGCCATCTTTATCAACAGTTGCCAGTTCATAATATGCATAGGTAACGGATGATGGCAATTTATCATCACTAAAAGAATATCGTTTTACCATTGAAGAAGTACCGTTCGCGGGTAGGGCGCCTATTTCTTTAAAATTCTTTCCGTCAAAGCTTCTCCGGATTGAAAAATGGTCGGCATTAATTTCGGTAGCCGTTGACCATGATAATTGCGGGCTGTTATTTTTGGTAATAATATTAAATGCAGAAAGCGTTACGGGCAATGCTCCAGATGCTGTAAAGGTTGCAGTCATACCAAGGAAAGCGTGAAAATTACATTGGTAAGAATAGGTGCCTGCTGTTGTAATGGAAACATCAAAAGTGTGATTGCTCAAATCTATTGGAGCGTTCCATGAGTTTGCTCCAACGGGTACTGAAACTGAAGTAGTCGTGTGTGTTCCGCTAATCCATACAAAATGTATTATATCTCCTACGGTTACATTAAGTGTTGCCGGGGAAAATTGAAAATCATCCACGTTTACGGTCCATGTTGTGGCATAAGAATGTATGCTGATAAAACAATATAAGGCGAGTAACATTTTTTTCATAAATAATAAATATTGTAAGGTTTTAGAAATTAATTATTGAAGAAAAACAGCATTATAGATCTGCTTTTCAATCGTGGTAATGGTATAAGAATAACGACTATGCATGCCGGAAGGTTGCCACAGGTTGTCGTTAAGACAAGCTACCTTTCATAAAGTCATAATAAAGCAATGACTGCGTTGAATGCAATAAAAAAGGAATTATTCAGAGGAAATATTTTTTAGGTCTTCTCTCCTTGCTGTTTTGCAGAAACAAATTACCTGTTTGTCTCCACAACCTGATTATATCTGCTTTCGTTGGTAACTTCATTTTTTAAAATACACAGCGATCAGGTTCAATTCAAAATATACAAATGTGTTACTCCATATAATTGTATGGAGCCTGTTATTTATTTTACCGCATTTTTTTATTGACAGCAGGAATTTCTCACCGCATTTTTTGCCGGGTTCTTTTTTCATAATCACCAATCTTTATCACATAGGATTATTCTACCTGAATGCATTTGTTTTATATCCTTTATTTTTCAATAAAAGAAAATGGTGGTTTTATATTTTATTGATAGTGGCTGTAATTGTTTGCTCTTATTATTTAAAACTGTTCATGATAAAAACATGGTATCCTGACGTAGTATTAGATAAATGGTCGCATCGTATTATCTTCTTTCCGCCAGTTGCCTTTTTAGTTGTTAGTACTATTTACAGGCTTATAGTTAATAAAATAAAACATGATAAAGAACAAAAAGAAATAGTTGCCGAGCAATTATCAATCAAATTAAAATTTTTAAGATCACAAATAAGCCCGCATTTTATTTTTAATGTGCTAACCAATCTTGTTTCTCTTGCAAGAAAAAAATCTGATCTGCTGGAACCTGCTTTGCTGAAGCTCTCTGATTTAATGCGTTATATGCTTTATGAATCAGACGAGAAAAAAGTATTATTAACGACGGAAGTTGAATATTTGAAAAGTTACGTTGAGCTGCAAAAATTAAGATTTGGAGATGATATCTTAATCAACACAAGTATTGACATCGCTGAAAAAGAAATGCAGCGAAACATTGAGCCAATGCTTTTAATTCCATTCGTGGAAAATGCTTTCAAACATGGTACAGGAGTTGATGAACCTTTAATAAAAATAAAACTGACCGTGAAAGAGGGTAAACTGGAGTTCAGTGTAAAAAATAAATTTTGGGATAATGAAGTCAAAGATGAAAGCTCAGGTATCGGAATGGAAAATGTTAGGTCAAGATTATTGTTACTTTATCCCACCACTCACTCGCTGCATATTTCAACTCACGATCATTTATTTCAAATTCACTTAACACTTCAATTAAAATGATGCGCTGTATTGCCGTTGATGATGAAAAGTTAGTGCTTGATTTGCTTGTTGATAATATAAGGCAAGTGCCTTATTTGCAGTTAGCAAAAGCATGCAAGAACGCAATAGAAGCCACCAGTATTTTACAAAATGAAAAAATAGATTTGATCTTCCTCGATATTCAAATGCCAAAGCTAAGCGGCTTACAGTTTATACAAACGTTGCGGCAACCACCTATGATTATTTTGATTACAGCTTATGAAAAATATGCGCTTGAAGCTTATAACCTCAATGTAGTTGATTATTTACTTAAGCCGGCTTCTTTTGAAAGATTTTTAAAAGCCTGCAATAAAGCAAAAGAATTATTTGATTTAAAAAACGATAAAAATGTTTTGCAAAGTGAACAGGCACATGATCACATTTTTGTAAATGTGGAATACACGCTTGTGAAAATTGTCTTTGGTGACATCCTTTTCATAGAAGGATTGAAAGACTATATTAAAATACATCTTGCTTCTACGTCAAAGCCTGTGCTTACAAAAATGACTTTGAAAGCGATGGAAGAAAAGTTGCCTACTGATAAATTTTGTCGCATACATAAGTCATATATAATAAATGCGGAAAAAATAAGCGTTATTAAAAGAGACATCGTTTCTATTGGCAATAGTGAAATTCCCGTAAGTGATTTTTATAAAGAAAACTTATCGAAAATTACCCACAGGTAATACCAGGTTTCCCCAATCTCTCCTTTTGTCGAAACAATTTCTGTTCTTATCTACTCACAAAATTCTGCGCAAATGTGCCATGTAGTTTTGTGTAGCTCAATCAAAATAAATTTTAATAACATCTAAAACTTACAATTATGTTTTTCGGAATAATCATTTTAATAAGAATACTTTTTGCAGCATGCATGGTATTCGTAATAGGTTATGTTTTTGGAAATTTTTCTAAAAAGCCGACTTTGGCAGCCATTTCAAAAGTGGCGTCTGTATTAGCTATCGTCTTATTTATTTCAGCCAATATTTTCTTTTTTCGTTCTAACGGCTGGCATCGTGGTAATTACTACCGGAAAGATAATTGCGGTTATTATGAAAAAGATAGCCTGAACCACAGATAAGGAATGAGTCTCGTTTTTAACAAATAAATTTTATTTTATGTCAACCATACCAGCAAGAGTTTCAAATCAACACTTCAAAATTCATCACGGACCATCTCCGGGTATTACTGCAATAGTATACACTTTACTTTTTATTGCAGGCATAGCAGTTACTATAGCAATGACGAACGGCGCTTCGTTTCCCATTCCTTATGGTCCGCTTGAAGTATCCCAAAAATATTACCAACAGTTTGCAGCTGCCATAAAGGCCAATTCATTTTTATTATTCGGCTCTGCGATACCGTTAGGTATTTATACCGCCGCGGTAACAAGTCGCTTAAAATTTTTAGGAGTTAGCGCAACAGGTGTAAGCATTTCCTTATTCGGAGGAATAGCATCATCAGTTTTTCTTGCTATTTCAGGATTATGCGCATGGGTGCTTTCTCAACCGGGAATCGCAGATAATATAAGTACAATGCATGCCTTTCAATTACTTGGATTTGCGGCTGGCGGAGTGGCACATGTAGTTACGTTGGGATTACTAATTGCGGGAATATCTGTTACTTCACTTTTTGGAGGCTATATTCCCAAATGGCTTGCATGGACCGGTTTAGTACTTGCAGGAATTTCTGAACTATCAGTATTAAGCTTGCTCTTCCCGCAACTTTCAGTATTGCTTCCTGTAAGATTTCCGGCGTTTATTTGGCTCATTGGCGCCGGCTTTACAATGGTAAAAGGAAAGCCAATCGTTTAAAAAATGATAAATTACCTGGAGATAAACTGCAGCAACAATCGAAATATAATTATTTTGCTGCTAAATAGTCACCATGAAAAAGAGCACGCTCCTTTTGCTACAGGTAATTCTCGTGAGCCAGTTATTATATGCGCAGAAGAAAAAAATAAATTCATTTGAAGATTTACCCACCGCCGTCTATTCAACAACTGCGCTGAAAAGTGGTGATAAAGTGAAGGTGGATGCATGGATGCAAAAAATCGCCACCCTTGAATTGAAGCATTGCGACAGCGTTTTAAATCATTATTACATTACCGATGTCAACACACAGGTGTTCTTAATAAGAATGAAGGCTATGTGTGAATTTATAAGCGGTGACTGGAAAAACCTGCAGCACGCTGATACAGTATTCAGCAGTATGCCCAATGCCTATCCACCTTATAAAAAGGCCGGCATTACTGAATTGTCTGCTTATGCGAAAGGAAAGTTGGAAGTATCAGGTAATCTCAATCAAAACTATGTGCGCTATTTTATTGAGAATATGAAGACATTAACTCCCGATGAAAAAGCTTACTTCATTGGCAGCAGCGTAAAATTATTTAATAATGCCAATGATGTCTTCGAAAGTGAATTAAAAAAAGTGAGTGCCGCAGTGGTTGCAGATACATCTCTGGGCCGGCTTTTCCGCGGTTATGTTTACAGACAAATTGATCCTGCAGCAAGTGAGCAGCTATTAGCCTATTTAAATAAATCCATATTGGGCAATTTTACCAGAGCCGATACCTTGCGGGGAAGTATAACCGCTGAAAGAGCCTGGTGGAATGTGTTACATTATGCCATAACTGTCAAACCTGATTTTAATGCTAAAACAATCAGCGGCAGCAATGAAATTAAATACCGCGTAACCACCGACAGCATGCCGGATTTTATGCAAATTGATTTGCAGGAACCTTTGATAATCGATAGCGTGCTTTTTAATCATTCCCGGAAATTAACTTTCACTAAGGATGGTAATGTATGGCATGTTGCGGTGCCTAATCAAAAGAAATCATCTGTTGGCTCGGTATTAATTTATTATCATGGTACACCAAGGGAAGCAGTTAACCCGCCGTGGGATGGTGGATGGGTATGGACCAAAGACAGTCTCGGCAACCCCTGGATGAGTGCTGCCTGCCAGGGAATTGGTGCAGGCATTTGGTATCCTTGTAAAGATATTCAAAGCGATGAGCCGGATAGCGGCGCTTCATTGACCATGATCATTCCGGATACATTAGTTGGCGTTGCTAACGGACGCTTATACTCGAAAAATAATAACAATGACGGAACCACAACTTATAGCTGGAAAGTAGTGAACCCAATTAACAATTACGACATCATTCCTTACATCGGTAAATATGTAAACATTAGTGAAGTATATGATGGAGAAAAGGGAAAGCTTGACGTGAACTATTGGGTGTTGAATTATAATCTTGACAAGGCTAAAGAACACATGGTTCCCGAAGTACATAGAATGCTTAAGTCGCACGAATACTGGATGGGGCCATATCCATTTTATGAAGATGGCTACAAAATAGTAGATGCCCCTTATCTGGGTATGGAACACCAAAGTGCCATTGCTTATGGCAATAAGTACATGAACGGATATCTCGGTCACGATCTGTCAGGTACAGGATGGGGACTCAAATGGGATTACATTATTGTTCATGAAAGCGGCCATGAATGGTTTGGCAACAATATTACCTCCAACGATATTGCGGACATGTGGGTGCACGAAGGTTTCACTTGCTATAGCGAAACCTTGTTTACCGAATATTATTATGGCAAAGAAGCAGGCAATGAATATACTGTCGGAAGCAGGCAAGGGATACAAAATATTTTTCCGGTGATTGGTTACTATGGGGTAAATGATGATGTGAGTGTAAGGAACGGCGATATGTACAGTAAAGGTTCCAACCTGTTACAGACTATCAGGCACAGCATGCATAATGATTCTTTGTTCAGGGAAATTTTGCGTGGATTGAACAAAACTTTTTACCACCAAACTGTGACTTCTTTGCAGGTAGAAAAATATATCAGCGAACATGCGCACTTTAATTACAACAAAGTGTTTGATCAATATTTAAGAAACCCGCAAATACCACAACTGGAAATTTATTTAACACCGGATGGCAAAAAAGTTTCCTTCCGTTATGCTAGTTGCATCAAAGGCTTTAACCTGCCCTTATTTTTAAAGAATGGTTATAATAACCTAAGAATATTTCCCGGAACGAATTGGGAAACCGTTGATATTACTGAAGACCAGGCTGGATTTTTTAATGCGAAGGAGATTGAAAAGATGTATTATATTGGAGTGAAGCGGGTGAGTAAGATGGAGTAAATATTATTATTAATATAAACTTCACATAACGATTTAAATGTATTTTTTCAAAAATTTCAGAGCCCCGCGTTTTTTCCTTTTTCTAATACTTATTGGTGGCCTCATATTCCTGTCGTTTTTAGCTGCTTTTGGCAAAGACGAGGAATTTTGGGCAATAACTTTTTTCTAAATTTTATGGCGAAGTCATTTAATATTTTTCGCTTCCCAACCCATATATTTTTTTGGAAATATATAATTGATAGCGGTGCACCATTATTTTTCTTTGGTCTAATTATAAACACTTTTTTTTATGCTGTCATTGTTGAAGCAGTGACAGGCACAATTATAAATAGAACTATAGTTAAAAAGTCTGGTAGAGTGATCGTTTCAATTTGATGTGAATCAAAAAAATTATCGCCGGATATATTCGGTGGTAGTCATTCAATTATCTCACTTACAGACGAGTTCATCGGGAAGGACCCGGCCTAAAATAAGTTTAATATCTTGTAACAACAATTATTCAATATTGGCAACTTTTGTGACCAAGCTAAAAGATGCGGTTTATTATTAAAAAATTCTTTTAGATTACATTTACACCGGCATTGAAATCACAAGCGGATCAATCACCGTATGTGCCTCTTTCTTCTTTTGCACTTCAGGGTCCTGCATCATTTCATTTAGTTTATCCATATCCGTTACCTCTACAACTAATACTACAGAATTGGGATCGTCGGTATCCTGGAATTCCTGTAAACCTGACATGGCCGGCCCAAATAAATCTACCCTGTCCTGGTGGCCTTTAATCCATGTATCAAAATCCCCTACTTTGTGTCTGATTACTACTGTTGGCATAATTGTATTTTTTTATTGTTAGAAATTATTTAGTGCAATAATTTTTTAATAAACTTTCGGAATTGCCAATGCACGATTCCCGCACCTTCATTTTCCGGGCTTCACCGGAACTACATTTTAATTTAAGTAATAAATAAAAAGGTTGCTAATTATTCAACGGGTGGGAAAGGGAAGAATTCTAAGATTGATATGTAAGTTAAAATAATTAATTGATATCAAAATCCTTCGGAAGAGAATTAATAAAATTATTAGTAGCTTACCGCTCCTAAATTTCCGGACATGAAAAAAATATTATTTACCCTCTTGATGTTTATAACAGCAACGCTTTTATTTCAAAACAACAGCAATGCGCAAACTAACAATGTATCTTCCAATCTTTTAAGGCACATTGTTATTATTACATTTAAACCGGATGCACCGCCAGACAGCATTAAAGCACTGGATAACGTTTATACGGACTTGTCAAAAAGTTCTTTTGTAAAAGACTTTGAATTGGGAGTAAATGTTTCCGCCCGCGATACGGGAGTTGTAAAACATATATATGCCACCACTTTTGCATCTAAGGAAGATATGAAGAGTTATTCAAAAATTCCGGAGTATGCGAGACTCTTTAAGATTTCACTTCCTATCGCGGACGACGTCACCGTTGTTGACTATTGGGTACATAAGTAAATCTAATCTGTAATAGAAGTTCTCTAGCTTTCTATCCTCGTAGTTCGATTACGATTTTTCTAACAGAACTTAATAAACGCAAATCGTACAATCAATCTTACCCAAAAAGAAATACTATCTGTTTTCAATAACTATTGGCTTTGAAAACTCTTGGTTATTTCCATTTACTGTGAGAACATAAGTGCCGCCGGGGATAGCTGCAGTTGTAATGGGCAAAGAAACAGTGCCGGTACCGGCTGCTTTATAGGTTATTTTCTTTACCGACTGACCGGATGAGGATACAAGGCTTATTTTGTATGTTCCCGGAACAAGATTAGATAATTGCACATTGAGTACTTTTTCAGAGCCAATGGGGTTTGGATATACCGATAAGGTCACTAAATTTAATATTTCAATTTGTTTAATAGCGCTATATACGAAGGCTCCCGTCTTGCTGTCTGTTTTCAATCTATATAAATTTATTCCATCTTCAGGATGATCATCTTTGAACACATAATCCTGGTCGGTGGTATTGTCATCCGATCCCATTACAATGCCGATCATTTTCCACGTGGCACCTTTATCGGTGCTCCTTTCCACTTCAAAATAATTGAGGTCAGGACTGGGGCCAAGTGTCCACGTAAGCAACGGATGGTTCAGGTGATTCGTGACATTAAAGTTAGTTAAACCAACTGCCAGAACAGAGTTACATACCTGGTTGAGGTTGATGTCGTCTATAGCAAGGTCGTTACCAAATCCTCCCGGTGCATTATTTTGGAGAAAAAGATCTCCTGTAGTAACAGTAGCTTTAAAAGAGAATGTGTACTGATGCCATCCGTTATCGGTCGGTAACGGTCCGGTACTTACGGAGCCCAATGTGGCACCTGACGAAGTATCCGTTACGCCGGCAAGTATATCAGGTTGTAGAGGCGAACCCGGTGAAAGGTTGGCAGCCCAGAATGTGAAATTATAAGTAGCTCCCGGCGCCATACCTGTAACTCTTTGCCGGTAAAATTCGTTTGGTGCATAAGAGGCATTTACCATAAGAAAATAACCTCCAACGAGGCCGCTATGGTCAGTAAGTGTGGCATTTCCCCATTGCAGTGAGTTTTGCGTAAGAGAATAATATCCATCAGGAGTTGTATTGTAGCTAGCATTGCTATAAAAATGAAAATCGGTCAGTCCTGTTAATGCATTACCCCTGGGATTTACACCGGATCCAAAATTCTGTATTGAATTATCTGTATTGCAGTTTGAAGGAATCGCCCGGGGTCCAACTATCCCCGTGGTGAATACAGCATGCGCTACCTGGCCTGCCCCTACTACAACTGTCACTTTATTTGCGGCAACATCTATCGTGCTTCCGGCTGCAGAGTCATATAGATCTATTTTCTGCAGGTTCCAGTTGGATGGACTTGCCTCCGTTATAGTATAGGTTCCCGGGTTCACGGGTATCATAATTGAGTTTCCATTTTGTGAAGTTACTACCCGCTCGTCGTCGAGCCAGGTTCCTGAACCATCACCCGTCCTGGAGTAGATTGTAGATTGGTTAGCAAAAGAAGATGATTGCGCAGCGGTATTGCCTTTTATTATCCATACCTGGCCATTATTACTACATGTAAGAAAATAATGTAGTCCCGTTTCAGGTTCTTCATCCCAACCTGTGCCGTTGTACCGGTAGGCGGCATCCATGCCCTGCCCATCTCTCTCCACAGCATACATTGTTCCGTTATCATCAATAGTTACATCACAAAGTTGTGACGGAGCACTACCGCCGCGACCGTAATAAACTAAACCACCACCGGAAGAATTTACTTTTGTTACATTACCTCCGGCATCATTTAATACGATATCGTTATTGGCCGGATTCACATCGAGCCGTTTAAAAGTCAAGCCAGACTTATCAACCGGCGTAATATCTGTCCATGTAAAAGTAGTACTATAGTTTCCGGTATACCTATACACATGGCCGTTAGAACCCACTATTGCTGTATATCCTGCACCCGAAGTGATACTACCATTGTTAGCAATATCTACCGCCGTTGTATAAGTTGAGTGGTCAAAAAATTTGATAAAGGAACTTCCATTGTACACGTATCCGTCACCGTTAGAACGAATCAATACAAAGTGGCCGAGGTCTGCCCCGTCAATAGCTGCACCGGTTTGACCGGAAACAGCATTCCATACAGCACTGTTGGCAGCCCTGTGATATACCGTACCGTCGGCTCCCCGTGTGGCACCGGTGACCACCCAAAGTTCTCCGCCACCGTTTCCGTGTCCTGCCCCAATATCAGTTGGTTCAATATTCAGATTCTGATCTAACAGTGTGAAATTAGGTACACTCGTGCTACCACCGGTAACAGAAAAGATAAAGGATTGATTAATGTCTTCACTGATTGTTTTCGCGTGCACGTAAATATATCCGGTTTGCGCAACCCCGGTTTGTTTGGTAACCAACAACAATAAAATAAATACAGCTGCGTGCCTGGATGACGGGGAGGTAATTTTGTTAAGAGCGGCACATATTATTGCCCGCTTGTTTTCAATGTGGTTGGAGATATATTTCAATTTACTAATGTTACAACAAATAAGCCTTCCTGCCCTTTTTGGAAAATGCCCAAAATTTAAAATTCCAAAAATTTCTACATTGCATCTAAACGTTTTTCCCTTCATTTTATTATTTGCCGGGTCTATTTCAAATCAATAGCAACAAAATATTTGACGCAAGGCATTAACCTTAGAGATAAATAATTCCTGGCAATAGTTTCATTTACTCATCGCCATGTCTAATTGTTTCGCAGGGAATTGCAACACACAGAATTAACTTATAATTCCGGGGCCCTATAAAGCCTTGTAAGTCTTTGTGTGTAAAATCGATTTCGTCATCGTGAAAAGTGATAAAATGTACTGTACCTTCATTCTTCATTTTTATAGTAACATGAAAATTGCATTGGCATCTCCACCCTTTCCTAAATCTATAGATGATGGGATATTACAAATAAAGAAATTAGTAAAAGATGCCTCCGAAAAAGAAGCTGAAATTGTTTGTTTTCCTGAGTCATATCTTCCCGGCTATCCTTTGGAAGAATATGAGGTTGAAGAAGTGTCTCCGGAAAAATTACAATCGGCACTAACGCAGGTTTGCGAAATGGCCTCCGCCCACTCCATTGCTGTTATTCTTCCAATGGATTGGTATGAAGGGGCCAAATTCTACAATGTGGCTTTTGTGATTTCAAGCAATGGAAAAGTGCTGGGATTTCAAACAAAAAATCAATTAGACCCTACTGAGGACAATAAATGGATTGCCGGTAGCGAAAGAAATATTTTTGAAGTGAATGGCGTAAAGTTTGGCATTACAATTTGCCATGAAGGCTTCCGCTACCCGGAATCGGTAAGATGGGCAGCCATACATGATGCAAAAATTGTTTTTCATCCACAGTGCACCGCCAGTGATACTAACGGGCCAAACCTGGTTGAATGGGGAAATAAAGAAAATCCTTATTATGAAAAGGCAATGATGATGAGAGCAATGGAAAATACAATATACTTTGCAAGCGTAAATTATGCCATGCGTTTCCAGGAATCTGCTACATCAATAATTGCCCCCGACGGTAAATGTATTGCCCATCAGCCTTATGGAAAAGAGGGTGTGATAGTTGAAAATATTGATACCGCCACGGCGACAGGTTTATTGGCCAAAAGATTTAGGCCCGGGCTTTATAACAATCTATGAATGTTCTGTTGAATTTAGCAATTAATAATTATTACAATTTTATTTTTACCGCCTTTGCAGCATGCCTGCAAAGGTTCCTTTATGAGAGATATTATTCGGCATCTATCTGTTCCTTTCCGTTTCGCATATAATCGTAGTCATCATAAAATCTCTCTTCAAATGTGTAAGAGGATGGTTTGCCAAATTTCAATACTACATATACCATGTACAATACTATAAATGGCGAAAGCAGAAACATAGCAAAGATGACATCATCAGGAATACCAATAAATGGGGTTGCCTGAAAGAACAACGCATATAACGTGGCAATAAATATTACAAGAGGAACCTTTTTCATAAAGTTGTTTTTTAAAATTGGTACTCGTTCTTATTTTAAACTACATCAAGTATGTTGCCAATTTCATTATCGATTATACAAACCTTCGAACGGCTTGAATATGGGTAAAACCGGCCACGATTTTTCCGTCCATGATAAATAACAACACATCTAAAAATTCAAAGAAACCACCATAACCTGTTTACAATATTCTCTATGGAGAGAAAACTGCCAGTCGCAGTATTTGTGCCAGTTTTTTGTTAACTTCAATATGACTTTAATCATCATTGCTGTTGCTCTTTATCATAGAAATAATATTTGAATTTGTGTAAATTTATGCGGCAATAGTATTTCATTTAAATCTTAATTGAAACCCCTTTAATTTTTGATCATGGAATCAGCATTGTCCAAACATCTTTTTGTTTACAGTTCTCTTCGAAAAGGCTTTCACCGGCATACCCATGATTATATAGCCCAATTTTTCAGCTTTGTGTCTCCCGCAAAAGTGAAGGGTGTCGTTAAAAATGTGAACGGCGAGCTTTTTGCCACTCCGGGAGATGAAAATTCTTTTATTGAAGGAGAGTTGTATAAATTGAACGATGAACATGATTTCTCTTATGTGTTCGGGCAGTTGGACGACTACGAAGGCTTAATTGTTGAGCAAGGCGAAAAACCTTTATACAGGCGTGAATTAATAACCGTGCATAAAGATAATGGCGAAAAGATAGATGCCTGGTTGTATTGGTTTAATGGCGATATAACCGGGAAACCTATTTTAACCCCGGGAGAGCGCATTTACAGTAATCCCTAAAACAATATTCGCATTATTTTTAATAAATTCATGTGCCGTTAAACAGACCGGATACAAAAATGCCAGACAATTCCAATGAAATATTTGAATTCAAACAATTACAGGAACAGTTTCCGTTTCAGTATGAAACTTTTTTTCCAGACAGGATGGCTGCGAAAACAGTTGTCATAATTCCAAGCCTGACATTGGACCAGGAAATACTTGCAAAAATTGACGGCGTTATTCATTATGAAGAACGGTTACTGTGTTTGCTGATGTTATTACGCATGCCGAACACACACGTAATATATGTTACCAGCATGCCCGTTCACAATATTATCATGGATTATTACCTGCATCTGCTTCCGGGTATAACAAATTATCACGCACGCCAGCGACTGCAGACCCTGAGTTGCTTTGATGCGTCACCAAGATCTCTCACAGAAAAGATTCTCGAACGGCCAAGACTAATTGAACGCATACGTAAAAGCATTCCCCCAGACCATGCATCGCACATGGCATGTTTCAATGTAACAGGAGCCGAGCGCTCTCTTGCGGTAAAACTTAATATGCCGATCTATGGATGCGACCCAGATTTATTGTACCTGGGAACGAAAAATTTCAGCCGGAAAATATTTAAGGAATGCAATATCGATACACCACCCGGATTTGAAGATTGCAAAACCGAAGAAGATATTATTAATGGGTTATTTAGCCTTAAAACAACATTCCCAGAGCTCGCAAAAGCCGTTATAAAATTAAATGATGGATTCTCAGGCGAAGGCAACGCAGTTTTTTCTTTTGAAGGCGCTCCCGGTAACGAGTACCTGCAGTTATGGATAAAGGAAATACTTCCACATCGGTTACAAATTGTTGCAAATGATTTGGTGTATGCAAGCTTTATGGACAAATTTCGAATGATGGGCGGCATTGTGGAAGCGTATATTGATGGAGAGCAGAAAGCCTTTCCTTCGGTGCAGTGCCGCGTAACTCCCCTGGGCGAAACTGATGTTATATCTACTCATGACCAGTTCCTCGGGGGCGAAAGCGGGCAGGTATTCCTTGGCGGACATTTTCCTGCAAATAAAGAATATGCAATTGCCATTGGAGAATTGGGAAAGCGAATAACTGAAAACCTAAAAAGCTACGGCGTGTTGGGAAGATTTTCGATTGACTTTGTTTCGGTGAAAGAAAATAATGAATGGAAACATTTTGCTATCGAAATAAATTTACGAAAAGGAGGCACAACCCATCCATATCTTATGTTACAATATTTAACCGATGGTGATTATGATGCAGCAAAAGGAGTTTATCTTACTGCTACAAGGCAAGAGCGATATTACTTTTTTTCTGATAACCTGCAAAGCGAATATTACAGGGGCCTGACACCTCATGATCTGATTGAAATATCTACAGCAAACGATCTCTTGTATAACGGCAGCACCCAGCAAGGCGTAATGTTTCACATGATAGGCGCTTTGTCACAATATGGTAAACTTGGCATTTTATGCATTGGCTCCACGCCCGAAATATCAATTGAGTTATATAACAAAACGGTTAGAATTCTTAATAAAGAAAAAAAGGCTACGATAGCTTATCTAAACCAACTGCAGCCTGAAAGTCTTATATAATATTTGAAACAATGAAAACCATAAAATTTACAAATATCGCAGTCTTCATACTATTTTTCGGAATAGCATTAATAGAAGCATTTCGTAATAAAAACTGGATTGAGGCAGTATTATTTTTTGCACTGGGATTAATTTCACTTTGGGCAGACTTAAAGAAAAATTGATGGTTCACGGGCATCTTTATTACAAGTAACATTTACATTTCATTTGTCCTGGTTATTACCATTGCTAACACGAATGGTTCTTAAATAATATTTCGCGTCATTAATAAAGTTATCTGTCAGTGAATCTTTTTGCCTGGTGGCCAATTCAAAATTAAAATCAATCGTGCCCGTTTTTATTGTTGTGGTAGATAAAAGTTTTTTTGAATATTCTGCGTTAGCCGAATCAAACTTATCAATTACAATAATGGAAAAATAGCGGTCGCCGATTTTTTCAATTGTATCAGATTTTATCAGGCGCAACCTGGGATCATGAATGATATCAAATTTTTTATGATCGTGAAAGGAAATAATAAAATCACGATTATCGGTTTTATCACTATCTCCTGCTGGTATATAAGGATTATGAACTATCGTGAATTGCTCCACTGAGTCCTGCAGTGTTTTATAGAAATAGCCGTTTTCCATATTAACCGGTAAGGTTTTTGGTTGAAACCTGTATTTTCTTACCTCACAGGGTGCACCACAATCAGAGTAATGAATCCAGGTGAAAGTGGTATCATATCGTGCTGGCAAAGCCAAGGAAATAGTTCCAAGTCCTCCTTTCAAATTAACGACGTGTGTTTTTGAAGTTTCCGGCGGTACGATATTTTTATTTTCAGAAAGATGGCATCCAGCTAAAGTTGCAATAGAGAGGATCAAAATTTTTCTCATACAATTCAGGGCAATAAATACTGGCTTTTTTACGATCTATTTGCCGGGTAAAATTAAATGAATTTCCTTCAATGTCGGATCTTCCACTCATGTACTAATATGATCGGCATTCCTAAAATTTTACCTTTTGAAATACAGAAAAAAAATTTCAGTGTCATGTAGTTACTTTTATCTTCAGTAAAATTAACGCTGTTTTAATGTGAGGAATTTGAATGCCGAATTATTGTCTCACTGCCAACACGTAAACCGTTATGAAAAATTTTATACTATTAATTATAGCGTCTTCAATTTTATCGCTAACATGTACTCAGCATCCTGCAACGAATTCTTCTGCGGCAGCTATTGCAAAACTTAGTTCACTTTTAAATCAAAAAGAATTTTTTAAACTGGAAAAGCAGCTAAATTCTGACCGGCAAAATATTAGTGATGATCAAAGATTATATTTTCAGTCATTTATTGATGAAGCATTTAACAGAAATGAGGCATCCGTTAGTACGATAGACTCGCTTTTAAACAATTATTCATCTTCATTAACCGATTCATCAAAAGCGGCTTTACAATTGTTGCAGGGAGATTGTTATTTTAAATTATTTCAGTACGAAAAAGCCGCGTTAAGTGACAGCGTTGTATTGGACCACTATTCAAAATCTTTAGACAGTGAAAAGATAAGTGATATAAAAAATGATCTTTTAATCAGGAATGCCTTACGATTGATGCCTCCCCAATTCACTTCAATAACGCGCAGTACAAATATCAGGTGGACAAGAGATGCTATTGGTCTCATTGAGATTCCGGTAAAACGTGATACAACAACTTATAGTTGCATATTCGATACAAGAGCGAATATTTCGTCAATAACACAAACGTATGCGGCCAAACTCGGTTTGAAAATTCTCGATGTATCTTATGAGGAAGGCAGTGGCATAACAGGCATTAAATTTAAAACGGGGCTTGGCATTGCAGATAGCTTATACGTTGGCGATATACTTATTCGCAATGCCGTATTCCAGGTTATGCCCGATTCAATACTGTATCTGGCGCCGATTAATTTTTCACTCAATGTCATCATCGGATTTCCTGTTATTAACCAATTGAAAGAAATTCACATCTTAAAAGATGGCCAGATGATTATCCCCTTGCTGGAATCTGCAAGTGATTTACACAATTTTGCATTGGATGGGCTTGACCCGGTAATATCCTTACTAACGGAGAAGGATACCCTCCTTTTTAATTTGGACCTTGGCGCAACAACTTCTGATTTGTATTACGGGTATTTCGAAAAATATAAACAACATATCTTAAAAGAGGGTCATAAAAAAACTATTCAACTTGGAGGCGCGGGTGGCATACTAAAAAAAGTGGTTTACACAATGCCACATATAGAACTCTCGCTGGGAAATAAGAAAGTAATTCTTGATAGTGCGGATATATTGATGCAAAAGATTTTTCCTGAGGAAAAAATGTATGGGAATATTGGAAATGATTTTACATCACAATTCAATGAACTGATTCTTAATTTTGATAAGATGTATATTAAAGGGAATTAAAGAATTTACACAAAGTAAAAAAGAACAAAAACAAAAATTATTTAGGCTTAAGAATCCTACAGATTCGGACTCTGAAACCCCAATTGCTTCATACCTCTTTTTATTTCGGGGCAACTCATAAATAAATTCCATAACAAACCTGTTCTGTAATTTTCTATCATTACAATTTCCGGGCCCTGGTCTATTGCCAGGAAGGAATCCGCGAACCAAATATCTTTAAGGTTGAAAGCATCCACAAAGCCATATTGCTTCCATAGTTTATCGCCCAAAGTATAATAGAAAAATTTTAACGCATTCATCGATTGTACAGGTGTATAGGGCAATGATGAAATAGCGGCAGAAGGTGTAATAACGCCATCATCATTGTCGGGTGCATGTGCACTATAGCCAGAGATATCATCATCGCTTGCGGTAAGTCCCCAGTTGGTTGTGCTATATCCATAAAAACCATTGGGATTTGCAACGCAATAATTGAAATTAATTAAACTATGGTTGGTGTTTTGAGTAAGATAATTTGCATACGCATCAGTAAGGTCATGTGGGTTTATTCCTAAAAAAGAATAATGAGCAAAGAACAAAGGGCCACCTAAATTTGGGCCAAGCGGGAGCTGTACGCCGTAATAAATGTTTCCATTTTTTATTCCGCCATTTTGAGCCCATCCGTTATCATAAACAATACGATGTATCGAATCAGTATTGGAAGATGCGGCCAATACGTACACGATCAATGCTTCGTCCCATCCTGTTATTTGCTGGTTAATTTGGAAATTATAATTCGGGCTCCAATGCCAGTACAAAACATTCTGCGCATTCTGCCGAAACCAGTTCCATTCAATTCCATTCCACAATGCATTAATATTTGCACGGAGTGAAACTTCATCAGCATCGGCTGTGCTAAAATACTGGCGGGCACATAATAATCCCTGCATTAATAAAGATGTTTCAACCAAATCTCCGCCGTCATCATATTGGCTGAAAGGAACTGTTGCGCCTGTTGCTCCATTTATCCAATGAGAAAATGCGCCATGATAGCGTGTACAGTTGTTGGTTAAGAAATTTACGATTGTGTTTATTCGTTGCAGGCCTTCTGTTCTTGTAATAAAATTCCGGCTGATGCCGGCAATAATGCTCATGACTCCGAAGCCGGTTCCACCTGTTGTCACAACATCGCCGGATGCATTTCTCTCTCTTGTCATTCCGGAAACAGGGTGACCAAAGTCCCAGAAATATTTAAAGGTTTGCTGCTGTACTAAATCTAACAAAGCACTATCTGAAATACGGGAAAATTTATCGGTAGAATCAATTTGGGTAATGAAACTTAAACTAGCGGCTGATTTTAAACTTCCGCCGTCTTTTGATTTTAGGGTAGTCGCTGCCGTTATCGTGTACTTATTGAGAAAATTTAAAGCAGAAGCTGGTTGCAGAATAACTACACTGTCACCATTGGAATAACTTGCATTGAAAGAAACTGAAGTACCACTGACGCCATTTACAAAAGAAAAACTGTTATTTACTGAAGCCGGATCAATAGCAGTTGAAAATGAGAATTTAATTAGCGGTGTTGTATTGCTATTATAATCCAGTGATGTTTCCTGCTTTCCGTTTAACGTAATTAATTTAGCACTAAATGACGCAGGGAGCGGCGGTTCAACAGGTATTGTCCCGGATCCTTTTTTGCCACAACTAACCATTAGTCCGATTAACAGGATGAATGCATTGAGCATTGTAGTCCCTCTTATTTTTCCATAAAAAAAATACGGTGGGTTTCTCATGGCTGTTTTTTATTCGCGAGGAAAATAATTGAATTGTTGTTCCTGGCAACCATCACTACATCACCAAACTTCTTCGTTCGTATCCATTTAATATCCCTTATCTCTCCCTTAATAGCGGATAAATTTTGTTGAGGAATGTAGTTAAAAGAATCTTTTTTGTTAAATGTGAAAAGAGCTGCAGGCTGCGCATCGTACCTCCCTTCGTAGGGAATCACATCAAAGAAATTGCCTCCTGCTATATATGTATTTTCATTGAAAGGGTTATTAGTAATTTTTTGAAAAGAAAATACGGGAGCCAGTTGCAGCGTAGCCGGCAAATTATTAATGGTGAAGTTCCCTTTGCCATCACCATAAAAGACTGCTGAAGCCAGTCTTTCCGCCATTATCGGTTTTACGGTATCAATCCATCCATAAAAAACATCTTTCATCGGCACCCCTGCGTAGTCTGAATATAGCAGGTAATGCTTTTTCAGAAGTGGCAATGGCCTTTCCACCTCATCCTTTGCCAGGAACGGGTATTCCACACCGTTAGAAGTATAAGACATTAGCTGGTTTACGTGGCCACTTCCATCATATACGCCAACATATAACCGAAGCGGCCCATCCTTACCACTCCAGAATTTATTATTGCATCCCCAGTTGCCTGCCATGATATCAACATGCCCATCCCCGTTTACGTCGTCCGTATAAACTGTTTGCCACAACCCGGTAGAATTGGGAACAACCGTTTTTTCAAACTTTCCATGGTTGTTTATAAAGATTGTCATGGGCATCCATTCGCCTGTAACAATTAAATCTTTCCAGCCATCATTATTAACATCAGTAAAAGCGGCTGACGTGACCATACCAATATTCGCCAGGTCAATAGTGTTCTCTGCGGCAATTGTAAAGTTTCCTTTGCCATCATTTATTAATAAAAACGAAGTTTGAGGAATGCCATAAGCATGAGCGTCGGCAAGGTTACCAACAAACAGGTCCATATCGCCATCATGGTCGACATCTGCCACCGTAACGCAGGACTTGTTTTGAAAAATTTCGGGCAAGGAATTAATGGCTTTCTTAAAATTGCCCTTGCCGTCATTAAAGTATAATCTGTCAAGAAGATAATTATTATTGCCAGTATATTCATTACCGCCACTCACTACATATAAATCAGGGTATCCATCTCCGTTAGCGTCAAAGAATGTAGCGTCAACATCCTCGCAACCAGCGTTTATATTAAACACAGCAGTATCGGCTGTAACAAACGACCCGTTCTTTTGCTGAATCATTAATACTCCCGGTTGCCCTTTTGCACCACATGCATAAAAGTCGTCCAGCCCATCTCCATTTACATCTGCTACTGCTACTTTCGGGCCTCTAGTTGATTCTTCATGTGGTATCAGGTATTGCACATTAAAATCATCAAAATTATCTTCCCTGTGTTTCCAGCTAACAGGTATTGAATCACTTATATTTTTAAAGTAAACAGGCGCTGGTTTAAAAAATGATGGATAATCAAATACACCAGTAGCGTCCTTCTGGTAAAATGTTAGCTGCCTATTGGCTTGTACATTTTTTACCAGTTGGAATTTTTGATCAGGCCAAACAACAAGGATGCTATCGATAACGGAATTGGAATCTAATCCAAAATGCAATCGCGTATCTGAAGAAGATTGAAAACCCCGTGTAAGCATTAGCTGCTCATATTGCATCCGATAACCATTGGATTTATCCTGCTGAAAAATGTATGCTTTGCATCCAATGCCAAATGTATTAAGGTCGTTTCCTTTGAAAGCGATAGAGATATAATTCTTTTTTGGTGCATTGTTTTTTAATATTACAGCGGGTGCGTTTAAAGAATTTATTACCAGGTCAAGATTACCATCATTGTTTAAATCCGCATAGGCGGCACCGTTATAATACCCTTTCATTTGGCCAGTGCCCCAATCATCACTTACATCCTTAAAAGATAATTTTCCATCTCCTTTGTATAAAAAGGGATGAGAACTTCCATCCGGCATTTTTTCCAACGCCATATCATCGTATTTATCTGAAGTGTTCAATTGCTTGTGTATATACAAGTTTGAAATAAAATCCACATAATCCAAATCGACAGGACGCTTTACAATGCCACTTGAAATAAACAAGTCTTTATTACCATCATTATCAAAATCGGCGAAGAGAGGGCTCCAACTCCAATCGGTGGCTGCGACTCCGCTTAATAAAGAGGTTTCGCTGAAGCTGGTGCCATTGCCATTGTTTCGTTGTAAACAATTCTTAGAGTATTGATATTGAAAACCGTTATTCATCAATTTTAATCTATAGATATCAGGATTCTCGTCGCTGCCATAAGTCTTTAGCACCTTCTCATCTTGCGGAAGCATATCAACCGTTATCACATCTAGCTGGCCATCGTTATTATAATCGGCCATATCATTGCCCATGCTAAACCGGCTGTAATGGTCAAAATATTTAGCACCGCTTTCGGTAAAGGTTCCATCGCCGTTATTCACATAGTAATAATCATTTTCATGAAAGTCATTCCCTATATAAATGTCATCCCAGCCATCGTTATTTAAGTCACCTATTGAAATACCCAAACCGTAACCCAGGCTGCTCTGGTAAATACCAGCCTTCGCGGAAACGTCTGTAAATTTATGTAGAGGTGTATTCATGTCATTACGATACAAACGGTCTCCGGCATATTGATCAAATTTTCTCCGGTTACTTGTGTCTACAATATTCTGGTTAGGCTGATGGGATTGATTCAGCATATAGCAATCAAGATCCCCATCATGATCGTAATCAAAAAAAGCCACCTGTGTAGTGAAGCCGGAAAAATCCAATCCATATTCGGCTGACCTTTCCGTAAAAGTATTATCGCCGTTATTGATGAAAAGCATGTTGTGGCCTTTTAATCCATGATGATTAGCGACACAGCTAACATAAATGTCCAGGAGTCCGTCACCATTAATATCAACCATAGTTGAACCACTGCACCAATCGGCAGTTCCGGCAACTCCTGCCTTATCCGTAATATCTTCAAATTCAAAATTGCCTTTGTTTAAATACAGTTTATTATGTCCATAACTGTTAGCAGTAAAATATATATCCGGCAATCCATCATTATTAATATCTCCTATAGAAACACCACCACCGTTGTAATAATATAAATAATATAGAATGCCAAAGAGGTCACGTTTTTCCAGGTTGTTGGCGAAATCAATTTTAGTAGTTGAGGCCGGTAAACTTGTAAATAAATCTTTGTGCCTGTTACAGGAAACCGAGATCAAAGTAAATAAGAGAAAACAGAAAAGAGCAAGCCTTTTTGAAGGCATAATTCAGAAGTTTATTAGTAGTAATTTTA
Source organism: uncultured Chitinophagaceae bacterium (assembly GCA_963792025.1). Classification (GTDB taxonomy): domain Bacteria; phylum Bacteroidota; class Bacteroidia; order Chitinophagales; family Chitinophagaceae; genus Ginsengibacter. Next base: position 66,386 of record CAWBUS010000008.1, read on the forward strand.
TATTGTAAATATACAGGTTATTTATGTGGCTCATGCAGCTTTTGGGGCTTACTTATATTAAGATTAGCTTGCAGTTTACCTTGATAATCATATAAGTTTTCATGAACATATTTATAAGCGCCAGGAGATCTTTCATAGTTATATCTCTTATCATTTCCTGCTTTTTTATTTTGATTCAATGTATCAATAACGAAGAGAAAAAGAATACTAAAGAAGACAAGAGTGTAGCAGTGCCTGATGAAAGAAAAGTTAATTTCAAACAGTTTGCCGGAGTTGCTACCTGCATGAGGTGCCATAAAGAACTTTATGAAAGTTTTATCCATACGAACCATTTCCTCACCTCGCAACCTGCTTCAGAAAAATATATAAAAGGGAGTTTTGAAAAGGGAAAAAATATATTTCCTTTTAACGATCATCTGTATGTGAGTATGGAAAAAAGGGATAGCGGCTTTTACCAGGTTGCGTGGCAAAGAGGGGTTGAAAAGATTGCCAAGCGCTTTGACATCGTTACAGGTTCCGGGGCAAAAGGGCAAACTTATTTATCATGGTATAAGAACGAACTTTTTCAACTACCTATTTCTTTTTTTACTGCTGCGAACGAATGGGCCAACAGTCCCGGGTACGACCCTGGAAAAGTAGTTTATAACAGGCCGGTAACTTCACGATGTCTTGAATGCCATAGCACTTATTTCGATGTTACATCGCCTGCGGGCAAAGAACCTGAAGAGTATGATCATACTCAAATTTTATATGGTGTGCAATGTGAAAAATGTCATGGACCCGGGGAAAAACATGTTGCGTACGAAAATGAAAACCCTGCCGACAAGCGAGGTAAATACATTGTAAATCCTGCCATGCTTTCAAGGCAACAAAACCTCGACCTGTGCGCATTGTGCCATGGAGGAAGGCTTCAAAAAACTGCAGCTTCATTTGAATTTACCGTTGGGGATACGTTATCCAATTATTTTACAAAGAATACTGCCGCTCCTACCACAAAGGAAATTGATGTGCATGGTAATCAATATGGATTATTAACAGAAAGCAAATGCTTTAGAAACAGTGCAACGATGACTTGCGTTACTTGCCACAATACGCATGAAAATGAGAGGGGGAAAACTGAACTATTTTCACAACGTTGTATGACCTGCCATAATAAAGAGCACGGAACCTTTTGCAAAATAAATCAGCTACCGTTTTCATCAGTCAAGTCTAACTGTGTTGATTGCCACATGCCCAAACAGCCCTCGATGTCGGTAGCTCTCTTACTGCCTGGAAATTTTGTACCTACAGCTGCATTGATACATACCCACTTAATAAAGGTTTACCCGGAAGAAACGAAGAAGTTCCTGGAGAATCACAAATGATACTAACATGGATTGTCAAAAATCAATAATCTATTAGCATAGGCGGATAATTGGCATTTCATACTCTCCTCATACTCTATCCATGCCTTTGGTATGCTCTATCTATACAGGATCATTGAAGGTGGCAGCAGGGTGTCTCGTCGTGAAAGTCCTTGACAAATTAAAAAGGTTGTGCATTTCAACACAACCTTTACTTATAATAATTATAAAAAAATTACTGTTTATTAGCATACAAAGCAGCTACGTCAGCCGGTGCTAAAGCTACGCCATATAATCTTACCTGGTCAATCATTCCAGGGAAGCCAGACATCCACGAGTTATTTGCATATGTGTCAACCACTCCTGCAGCCTCCTGGAATCCTGCAATTATTAATTTAGAAGGATTTGAATCAAACGCAATTGTTTCATTTGTCTTTTGGTCGAACTGTACTCCGTCACGATAAAGCGTTCCTGTTTTTGCGGCAGCATCATAAACAAATGCTACATGATGCCATTGGCCATCGTACATTTTGGGCCATCTTGCGTTGCCGGTATAACCCGCAAAATCCCAGTTGTCGCCACTTCCATTGGCAAAATGTATTTTCAAATCCATAGAATCAGAATTTCCGCCAGTAGTATGATCTGCATAAAAAGTAAAATTTCCCCAAAAGTTTGACGTGCTCGCAAAACTTAAAACGCCATCGGCATTCACATTGTCTTTTTGAGCCAATTTTATATTAAGCCAGAATGAAATAGTAAAGTTGGTTGAAGCGCCGAAATCATTAGGTAAAGGATAGTCTATATATCCGTTCTTTGACCCGTCGAACTGAGCAGCCATACCACTCACGCCCGGTACATATGTAACATCATGATCTGTCCCGAAGTTGGCCCGGATACTATCCACACTACTGCCATCCATAGCTGCATAAAATTTCAATGGGCCACCCGGAGGGTTTGAATCTTTCGGGTAGTCACCTAGAGCAGGCCTTGTTAATTTCTGACAGCTAGCAATCGCTATAACAAATGCCAAAACGAAAAGGATATTTCTTTGTATTTTGTTTTTTAAATTCATCGTTTAATTTTTTCTTATTTATATACTAAATAAAACAATAGTAAGATTTAATAGTTAGGATTTTGCACTAAGACCCCACCTGACAAGTCAATGGCAGGTTGAGGTATTGGATACAATGCATTTCTCGGTTGATAGCCCAAAGATCCCAAAACTGCCTGTGCGTCACCCCACCTTACCAAATCATTGAATCTATACCCTTCTAATGCAAATTCCCATCGGCGTTCATTCTTAATCGCCGTACGCATTTGAGCTTGGTTAACAAATGCAATATGTGGGAGGACCGCATTGTTGCCGCCCCTTGCTCGTGCTCTTACTTGTTCAAGCATCGCTTCAGCTGTGGCGCCATCTCCCGTTTCATTAGAAGCTTCAGCCAGCATTAATAAGACATCAGCATAGCGTAAAATCCTATGATTGATCCAATCGGCACCCCCGCTCGGTCCTATTTCACCAGTGAAAGCCCTCATTTGGGGATCAGAATAAACTTTCTTGTTCCAATATGGACGTTCAATATGACCTGCAGAACCTAAGGCATCGTACGGTGGCAATGTAGCACCATAGCCTCCTGTAGATGTTCCGCCATCAGACCTGCCCGAAAATAATATCGTTTTATCTCTCCTCGGATCTGTAGAATCCCATGCGCTCACTAAAACCTGTGTGGGCTGATTCCATCCCCAGCCCAAATTCCAATCATTGGTAGCACCGCCCTGGCGGATGTTTTGCGAAGTTCCCCACTGCACGCCATAATTATTTGTGCCATTGGCTCCAATAGTTGCCTGCATTTCAAAAATGGATTCGGGACCATTTTTTCCAGCGCCATTTAATCCATCTTTCCATATATCTTTAAAATCAGGGGTTAACGAATATTGGCCCGAAGCAATCACTTGCTGACACAGAGCGACAACCTGTGCCCAATTTTGCCTCTGCAAATATGTTTGTGCCCATAATGTTTTGGCTGCACCGCTTGTTAAGCGACCAGGATATCGGTTGGTTCCTGCGGATTCCCAATTCAAAGGTAAATATTGAGACGCCACGTTCAAATCAGAATCTATCTGGGTGTAAATCGCAGTAGATGGTGACTTAGGTTTAACATTTGCCGCAGGATCGGGAGAATAGAAATTTAGCAATGGAACATCCCCATAAGCTTTTACAAGCTCAAAATAAGAATAAGCCCTGAAAAAACAAGCCTCACCTACATTCCGGAGAGATGCTTCGTCCGTTACTTTTAATGAGTCAGCTGTATATAATATCTTATTCGCAAGTCCTATCATGTAGTAGTGATCGTTCCAATAAGTATCGGTTGCCCAGTCATCTTTAGTGTATTGAAAAGTTTCAAATTCTGTGTTGATTTCAGCGCCGTCTGTAAGGCTACTACCCTTTTGGGCATCATCATCGCGAATACTATTGAAGTCTAGCCAAGGCAAAGTAGAGAACCCCGCATAGCTTCGTAAAGTGCTATATAATCCATACACAGGAGTTTCCAGAGCACCCGTTTGCAAATCGTCGAAAGTGGCAGTAAGGGGTTTCCGATCTAGAAATTTTTTACAACCGGAAGCAATAAAAAGCATCGGGAGTGCTGTGAGCAATATTAAAATAGTGTTTCTTATTTTTTTCATATTAGTATTGTTAATCATTTTAAAACGTTACGTTTAGTCCAAAGGTTGTCACGACGGGTATGGCCCCACCTGCAGCGTCATACCCAAATTGAGTTGCACTGCCTCCAAACTCTGCAGTATAACCAGAGTTATTTTTCCAAGTTTTAAGATTCTGGGTATTCACGAACAGTCGCAGATTCTTGATTTTCGCTTTTGACAGCATGCCATTTCCAAAATTGTATCCTAATTGGGCATTTCTTATGCGAAAATAACTCCCATCTTCAATATTATAGGTAGACCCTACATAGTTACTTCTGTCTGCCTGGCTTATGAGCGGAACCCAGTTGGAAGTTCCGGGGCCGTGCCACCTGTTTAACTGGAATGCCGCATAATTTACCCTCTGGAAGGGCGATTCGAGAGAACCCCAAACCCTGTAAACATCGTTACCATAGACTCCGCCAACGTCAACGCTTAAATTAAAGCCCTTATATGTGAGGTTTATAGAGCCTCCATAAGTAAATTTCGGCGAGGGATTTCCAATAAAGGTCCTGTCATTTGCGTCAATCTTTCCGTCTCCGTTTAAATCTTTAAATTTCAAATCGCCCGGCCGGATAACGTTCCCGCCTAAGGAAGATTGGCTAGGGGATTTTAATATGTCAGCATAGCTTTGGAAAACACCCTCTGACACATATCCCTTGAAATAACCAATGGGAAGCCCGGGTTTAGTTTCGCTGATTGCTTCACCATTGTTTTGGCTATATACGTCCAACGTACCGGAAGGAAGATCTTTACTTAAACTAAGTACCTTATTTTTAAGAAAAGTAATATTGCCGCTTACGTTTATCGAAAAATCTTTTGTTACATTTTGATTCCACGCAGCAGAAAATTCTTCACCCCAGTTTTTGAGACTGCCACCGTTTTCCAATTTAGACGGGAGCCCTAAAACTGATCTGTCAACAAAAGTCATCAGATTTTTAGTAGTTTTATTGAAATAATTTGCCTCAAAATGTAAGCGGTTCTGAAAAGCATTTAATTCCACGCCAACTTCCTGGGCATCGATAGTCTCCCACTTTAAGTCTGGATTAGGAATCCACGCGGGTGTTGCGGCGGCAAATATATTCGTGCCAAAAACAGCATTAACCCCAGTATTCAGGCTTGGATATAATGGATAGGGTATTTGAGTTCCATCCAGATAAGAAGCTGATTGATTTCCTAAAAGACCTATAGATCCTTTCAGTTTTAGATAATCAAATATTTTTTGCTGGGCCATGAATTTTTCTTTAGTAATATCCCATGCACCCCCAACAGCCCAAAATTGCTGATTACGTTCTTTGGGGCCGATCTGCGACGATGCATCATTACGAAAGGAAGCAGTTAAAAAATATTTGCTCTTGTAATTATATAAAAGTCTTGCTAGGCCTGATGCGGTTGTATATTCATTTTGATCCGAGTGGGTGCCAGCAACATTTGGATCCTGGCTTGGATTAACAACACCAAAGCCGCTTGAAACATACCAGAATCTCGGATCGTTAGGGATCGGAAGACTAGTAGGATCTGTGCCCTGTAATACCGAAGTCTGCCTGCCGAAATGGCCAAAATAATAGGTCGTGAATCCACCAGTAAATGTGAGATTGTGATCGCCAAAGCTTTGCTTATATGTTAGCACATGATCCTGCTGAAATTTCCTGTATGTATCATCATTTTCCTGCAATTGTGTCTTACTTGAATATACGTAAGGAGTATTATTTACAGGATTATAGGCATCATAAAGCGGACTATATGCCCGTTTATTCACATTACTGATGTCGCCATAAAATGTTGATCTAAAAGAAAAGTGTTTAAGGAAACTAACCTCCGCAAATATGCTTCCGACTGTTCTATATTCAATACCAATCGTTTTATTCCAAGTATTCTCCAATTCAAGTAGTGGGTTAACTACACCCGAATTTTGAAGAGCTGTATTTAAGCCCGAGTATAAATTTTCGGTTATGCTATCAGACCCATAAGGATTTTGTATTTTAAAAGGCTTAGTGCCAGCTGAAACCAGTGGGATTACTTTTCTTGCGTCATCCAACCTTGAAGTCGCATCATAAGGATTGTGCGTCCTTGCACCGTTGAGCGTTACTCCAACTTTTATTGCTTTATTTAATTGCATTTCGTCACTAAAATTAAACTGCATTTTTTCAAGCTGTTCATGCTTTACGATTCCCTCATCATGAGTATAGCCCAAGCCTAGATAAACCTTGTTTTTGTCTGTGCTTTGGGAAATGCTAAGATTGCTGGTGGTGGTCTTACCAGTCTGCGTAACTGCGTCTATCCAGTCAGTATTTGCAGTTAGCCCAGTATAATCATAAGGGGTTGTGATTCCATTATTGGCATTTTCTTCAGCAAAAAGTTCTTTAAACTGGTCGCCATTTACCATTTTTATCTTATTAGTAAGTTTTTTAAATCCGTAAAAAGTATTGAAATTAATTACAGTTTGTCCAGCCTTTGCTCTCTTCGTAGTAATAGCGATAACACCCGTAGCTCCTTTTACTCCAAATATGGCAAGTGAAGATGGGTCCTTCAAAATTTCAATAGACTCAATATCGTAAGGATTTAAGAAATCTATATTATCCTCAAAAACTCCATCTACAACGTATAATGGATGAACCTGGCCAATACTTACAGTGCCCCTTATACGAATATCAGGAGCGGCACCGGGCGTTCCATTATTTACTACAGACAGACCTGCAACTTTACTTTGAAGTGATGCAATTGGATTTGTGTTTGGCTTATCCGCAACTTCTTTTCCAGCGATTTTTACAATGGAACCTGTCAAGTCTCTTTTGTTAGCTGTTCCATAACCAATTACTACAACCTGCTCCAGTTCCTTTGCGGCGGCGGCACTCAAAGTTATGTCGAGGCTCGAACGACCTGCCAGGGCAATTGTCTGTGTCTCATACCCGAGGGACGAAATGACTAAGGACGCATTTGGTTTGGTAACATTAAGTGAAAAGTTGCCGGAAGCATCTGTTGCTGTTCCGACCTTACTTCCCTTCTCCTGTACGGTAACACCAACTATCGGACTGCCATCGCTGCCGATTACTTTACCTGTGACAGTTTTGGCCTGTGCGAAAACAAAAGAAGGAACGAAAAAAGCTAACAGAAAAAGGAAAGGCAAAAAACAGCTTACAATTCTTTTGCCCTGAAAATAGGTTTTGATACTCATAATTTGCAATCAATAAAGTGGTTAAAAATTTTTTCTCGTAATCATACTGAAGAGCTCAATATGTATAAAGGACACATAAAAGTATGATTTAGATGCATACAACTAACATTTTGTTAAAAAAATATCTTTTTATCCAAAGGCAATGTTATTTTATCTGTGAAAAAAGAAGGACCTCAACCTAACTGCCATCCATGAATTATTATAGCAAACAAGCAGCCCGACCAAATGCAGGAGGGATAAGATAATTCATTGCAATCCTAATTAAATGTCGCCGTTCTGGCCTTCCCTGAATTATTTGTAATAACCACGCTTTTCATTTGGGGATTAATAATTAAAAATCTTGCCGATTGTGACAAAAAGGAAGAGCCATAGTAGAATTCCTGTTTTTGAATGCTTCCATTTTTATAAGTGATCATGGCACTTATATCGTCGGGGAGTATCGCAATGTGATTAATTTTTCTTCTAAGTTTAAAGACCTTCAAGGCATCTTTATTTTGACTAGCCGCGAGCAACAAATCGCCCTTATTATCTAAAAATTTAACCAAGGCTTTGCCGTTTCCGGGTATGTAAATCCCGCTTTGCATAATAGACATTGGTTTAAAATTTCCCTTTCCATCACCCTTCAACACCAGGCCATTCAATGCATCATAACGTCCGTTGGAAACTTCGGTGCCATAATCATTACCATTCATAACAATATCCAGGTTTCCATCGCCATCAACATCCTCTACAACCATTCCGTTCAATGCGGATATCTGCGCTTCTTTTGGCAATGGAATTACGGTGAATTTCCCATTACCATCATTTCTAAGATAAGATGACTGAAAATAATTAGCCGTCAGCCGCAATGCACTCTTTCTTTGCTCAGGTGACAAAATATCGTCCATTGTTGCCGTAGCGAAGGATTTATAATCCGGAAATTTTTTCTTTAATGAAATTAGTTGGGCGAGCATATCGTCCCTGCTGAAGAGGGGAAACTCTTTTTTTAAACCCTCCTTATCCGGGAAATAAACAGAAGTGATAGCATCATACGTTCCGTTATGATCAAAATCGCCCGCGGTTATGTGCACGGGCAAAGAATCACTTGCCTGGAGGATGGAATTCAACCCAAGGTTACCAACGATATAATCCATGCGACCGGTGTGCCGGAAGTCGCCGGCAGCTATTGTATTCCACCAGCCTAAATATTTACTAACGCCTGTTGTTGCAGTTACATTCTTAAATTTACCATTATCATTCTTTAAAAAAGTAACCGGCATCCATTCACCTGCTAATACCAGATCCGTTTGACCATCACCATCAAAATCAGTAAATAAGGCGTCGCAGACCATTCCGATATTTTTTAGATCAGGCGCTACTTCATTTGTTACATCTGTAAATTTTGCAATGCCGTTTTTCGAATCATTCCTAAAAATGAAACTACTAACGGGTTTTGGATAATTCCATGGATCAACACGACCCGACACAAATAAATCCATCTTTCCGTCTTTATTATAATCAAAAGCCCTTACACAAAGCTTGCTGGTAAAATTCCTGGGCAATGCTAAGGAATCCATTTTAAAGATTGCATTCCCTTGATTGATATACAACCTGTCCTGGTAATTCTTTGAGTTCGGGGCATTCTTGTATCCTCCACCCGAAATATAAACATCCGGCCTTCCATCTCCATTGGCATCAAAGATTAATATTCCTTCATCCACGGATTGATTAGTAACATCTATTCCAGAAGTATCCAAATTTTCGCTGAATAAATTTTCCATCTGCCTGCTGTAAAAAAACCTGGGCGGGATTAAACGTATTGCCTCCAACCACCATATCATCTAATCCGTTGCCATCAATGTCTCCAGTTGCGATGGCAGGGCAATACTCGCTAAACTTATGAGGTAGAATTATCTGAATATTAAAATCTATGAAATTGTCAATATCCTTATGCTTAAAAGTGATTCCCTCCGCACTGGTAGCATCAGTAAATAAACTGGTTGTATCAAGTATTGGTTGCTGCGCGGCGTAACTTTCGGTGGCATTCCTGATATCAACTGTTACAACCTGGTTTGCTTTTAAATTTTTTAATATTTGAATTTTGCCATTGCCCCATTTAATGATTGCAGAATCTACAACTCTTGTTTTACCCAGGCCGAAATGGGCAACATCTTCATCGGTAGAAATATAACCCCTATAAGGATTGTTATCATAGGCCTGAAGTTTACCATTATCGTAGAAGATAGTTGCTGAAGCTCCTATTCCATTTATGTTTTGTTTATCACCATGAAATTTTATCTGTAAAAAATTAGCATTCAGGGAATCCTTATCATGTGAAGTATTCCTGTACAATAACACTTCATCATTAATATTGCTTATCACCATGTCCATCGCTCCATCATTATCAAAATCTGCATATGCCGCCCCACTTGAAAACGTAGGTTCCGTAAGCCCCCATTGTGAGGTGACATCCTTAAAAGTGAGATCGCCCTGGTTATGAAAAGCATAATTATGAATCTTGACCTGGGGTATTTGCTTCAGCAGAGACATAGTACTTTCCAGCCCACCTGATTGTTTGCGGTAGGCAATAAAGTCATGGTCTGAAACGTCTCGTGGAAAGCCGTTGGTGACAATTAAATCGCGATAACCATCGTTGTCAAAATCGGTAATGAGAGGGCACCAACTCCAGTCCGTTTGTGAAATGCCGCTCATGAATCCAATTTCGCTAAACGCAGGTCTCCCAATTGAATCACCCTCGCCAAGCGTAGGCCCCTGGTTAATTTGTAATGTATTGCGAACGTATTGATATTGGTAACTATACTGGTCAAAACTTTGATAGGTGAAGGTGTTGTTGGCGCTTGACATCATCTTCTTACGATAATTATCTTCCGGATTCATATCCAGTTCTACTACGTCAGGCAGGCCATCATTATTAATATCTACCACATCCTGCCCCATTGAATTAAAGGACGTATGTTTAAAATACTCCCTGGCCCTTTCTGTAAATGTGCCGTTGTGATTATTTATATAAAGAAGATTATTGGATATAAAATCATCTGAAATATAAATGTCTTTCCAGCCATCATTATTAATATCACAAATAGTAGCAGCGTGACCAAATCCATCAGCTGTTATCCCGGCCTCATCAGAAACATCGTGAAATACCGGATGTTTTAAAAGCGGATCCATATCATTACGAAACAGCCTTCCCCGGCTGGGAGCCGTATTTACAGAATGCCGCTCCCGAAAAACGGAAGGATTACTCGCGTTAGAAGCTTCGTTAACCGTTAGATACATGTCTAAATCTCCATCATTATCATAGTCAAAAAAACTGGCCATTGTTGATTGCACATGAATATCCAATCCATACTCTGCAGCCATATCTTTAAAATGCGGGATACCATTTTTGTCCAATCCCTGGTTAATATAGAGTATATTTCTTCGCTTGAGCGAATCTTTATCGATGGTATTACAGATATAAATGTCCATGAGTCCATCATTATTGATATCAACAACTGATATCCCCCTTTCCCACCTGCCCATTCCTCCAACCCCCGCGATATCGGTTATGTCTTCGAATTTGAAATTCCCTTTGTTCAAATACAATTTCCCGGAAACCATGTTACCAGCAAAATATATATCCTGCAATCCATCGTTATTAAAATCACCTATGCCAATTCCACCACCGTTATAAATATTTACAACATCCATTGGATTGATGGAATCATTCTCCGTGATCTTGTTGTTGAAAGTAATTCCGGAATGGGACGAAGAAATCTCTTCGAATAATGTGTGTTTATGATGGCACGCAGTTAACCAAAGTAAGAGTGAGCCAATGAGTATTAATCGAAAAACCTTCATAAAATATCCTTCTGTAATAAGACAATTATATAAAATTATAGAAACGGCAATAAAAAAAAGGCTTCTCTTTTGGAGAAAGCCTTTTTTGTTTTAAGTATTTATATTAGTAACCCGGATTTTGAGTTAAATTAGGGTTAAGTGCTCTCGCCCCGGTTGGAATGGGCAACAGCAAATTATTTGCTACCGGTGATGTATTATATAAACCATGTTTCTGGCCATCGTGAGTTGGGCCTGGTGCCGGATTAGGGACAGGGTCAACACTGCCGTCCACAGTGCCGTTAGCGGCCTTTATAAAAGCTAAGGCTTCATTATCGCCAGCTCTGCAAAGATCAAAAAAAGTAGAATATTCTCCGGTGAGCTCATGCCTGTATTCGCTTAACACCATTTGCAGCGGATCTGTGATTTCTACACCGGGATCGCCTTTGTAATCAGCGCTGTCTTTCATTATCGCAGGAGCTGTACCTCCCCATGCCCGATCCCGTACTAATTTAAGATCAGCCATAGCCCCCGGAATATCACCTGTACGCACTTTACATTCAGCCCTGCTAAGGATAACTTCAGCATAACGCATCAATATCTGGTTTTGGTCCCCAAAAATATGTGCGGTATTATCGCTGGGACTATTATAATTGCCGGTTAGATTGGGGTCTCTCCATTTTTTTGCACAAACATAGCCAGTACGTCCTTTGTCATCTCCATACCATGGCCTGGTTATAGTTCCACAGGTATTGATGATTTTACCATTATCCCCGGTATATGTTTGATTGCCGGTCGAAAAACCTCCTACTACAGGAGGATAGCCTTTTATCCCCCCCCATTTGGCAATAATTCCGGGACTTTGTAATGAATCGCCCGGACCTACAATGGTAAGGTATTTACGCTTATCTCCAACCTGATAAGAACTCCACAGTGCCGGATTACCGTAATCATACCCCTGTTGCGTTATTTCATTTGGCCAGCTAAAGCTGTCTATCCAGCCGAGTTCAGCACCTGGCGGGTTCCAGCTTCCCCCCCAATCCTGGGGATCACCGGCTTTTAAATAAAACTGAACTTCAAAAATTGATTCATCATTATTTTGATGATTATATTCGTTTACGTCTACAAAATTTGGCATCAGGTGATAGTTATTAAATTCGGGGTTATTAAAGGCCGTTAATGCGCCTGCATAATCTTTTAACCACATGCGGGCTGCTCCGTCATAAGCGTACGCGGCACCCTTGGTGGCTCTTCCTAAATCAGCCTGCGATAATTGCGTTTTTGATAATAACAAAGCTTCTGCCTGCTGCATATCTAACGATACCTGCATAAATACTGAATCCCGTGGTGCACGTGGCCTTAATCCAAGATTTAAAGCACCGGTAGTGTCTATCTCCAAGGGTACCCCTCCAAAAGAAGCAGCCAGGTAATAATAGGTCATTCCTCTCAGGAAAAAAGCTTCTCCTCTTAAACGGTTTGCCAACGTAGGGTCAAGCACGCCTTTTGCTTCTGCCTTGGTAATAACTCCAAATGCTGAATTTGCCCTTGCTATACCAATATAAGATTGGTTCCAAAAAGTAATAAGCCCGACAAAATTAGCCGGAAGCTGATAATTATTCCAGGCCACATCAGCGCCCCAGTTAAAAAAGTCATGAGTTGCAAAATTAGCTCTATACCAAATACATTTTTTAAGCAGATCGCTGTTCTGGTAAGTATCATAAATAGCATTTACCAGGGAAGTTACCCCGGCACTTGTACTGGCAGCCGCGTCGGGAGAAATTTCAAATGTATTGGTTTTATCTAAAAAGCTTTTTCTACATGCCTGCTGGATACCAAATACAAAAAAGGCTGCTATAATGATAATTGTAATTTTATTGCTTCTTTTCATTTTAGTTATTTTATCGTTCTATATTTAAAATGTTACGTTTAATCCAAAAGTGAAATATTTGGATGAAGGATAAGCTCCATTATCAACCCCATTTTGGGTTGCGTTTGCATTCTGGATCCCTATCTCCGGATCAAGCCCGGTGTATTTGGTAATAAAAAACAGGTTTTGACCAGATACGTAGACCCTTACCTTTGATATGGAATATTTGCTCAACAAACTTGTTGGCAAAGTATAACCTATAGAAACATTTTTTAGCTTAACAAAACTTCCATCTTCAATCCACACACTTGATGGAACATTGTTAAGTGAACTGGCATCCCCGTTAGTGCCGTTCGCCCTTGCATACCTGTTTGATGGATTGGTTGGCGTCCAGTGATTCTTGAAGTATGTTTCATTTACATTCTCAGATCCAACTCCACCCCGTTTTGAAAGGCTTTCCAGGTTACTTTCAACATAGTTCAATATTTTGTTTCCTACAGAACCATAAAAGTATACATTGATATCCCATGCCTTGTAGGTAGCATCCAGGGTGAGCCCACCGTAAAATTTAGGTTGAGGGTTTCCGAGAAGTACTCTGTCATCATCATTTACCAAACCGTCTCCGTTGATATCTGCAAAATAACGATCGCCCGGGCGAGCGACAGTACCTGGACGATATACGCCACCGGGAGCTTTTGCGTTTAAAGCATCAATTTGTGCCTGGGATTGATAAATTCCGATTGCTTTTAAACCAAAAAACTCTCCCACTGGTTTTCCAATATACGAGCGGGAAAATTCAGTCCATCCCTGGAAACCGTTTAAACTAAGCCCTCCAAAATTCGATACGAAGTCTGTTCCTGATGTGATGCTCGTGAGTTTATTTTGAATTGTAGTCCCTGTTAAACCAATACCATAATGGAAATCTTTATTTACGTTCCCGTTATAATTGAGTGCAAACTCAAAACCTTTGTTGTTCATACTTCCTATATTGCGGGTAATGAAATTATAACCGGTTTGTGCAGGCGCCTGCAGCTGCAGCAGGAAATCTTTTGAATCGCGGTTAAACCAGTCCGCAGTCAAGGTTAAAGCCCCTTGTAAAAATGCAGCATCAATACCGATGTCTGTTTGTTTATCAGTTTCCCATTTCAGGGTTGGGTTAGCGGGCTGAATTTGTGCAATACCGTTTTGGTATATTTTATTAAACGGATAACCGAGGTTATCAGCTCCCCCGCCATTTATATTTGATGGATAATTCCCCGCATACAGTGATTGGTATTGAAATAATCCTATGGGGCTCTCATTTCCCACTTCGCCATAACTGCCTCTTAACTTCAAATCAGATAGCCAACTAGCAGTCTTCAAAAACGATTCATTTTTTATTCTCCATCCCACGGCCGCAGAGGGGAAGGTGCCATATTTATGCCCTACGTCAAACTTGGACGACCCATCCCTCCTCACAGTAGCAGTTAGCATGTATTTGTCTGCATATTGGTACGTTATCCTCCCAAATGTTGAAGCCAACGCATAAACGTTTTGACCATTGCCGCTATTCGTGCCCGGAATATTCTGATCAAGAGTCAGGTTTGAAACAAGCGATAAATCTCTCGTTAAACTGTTTGGAGGAATACCCCCGCCGCCCATACCTGTCCAGGTATTTTCCTGGGCGGAAATACCACCCACAAAATTGATGGTGTGTTCACCGAAAGTTTTATCGTAAGAAATCGTATTCTCCCACAACCATTCAAATGTCTTGTTTAAAGTCTGGTGAAAATTTGCAGGGGTTGTCACAGCCCCCGGGTATTGCTGCGCCGCCCGGTTATCTGCCGGCTGAAGATAAAAGCTGTTGAAATTACTCGTATTCACCCCGAGGTTCGATTTAATTTTAAGACCGTCAAAAATAGTTGCTTCCAAATAAGTACTCGCTAATATGTAATTTGTTACATTTTGATATTGATTGGTCTCAACAGAATAAACCGGGTTACCAAAGCCGCTCACAACATTTTTAAGCGGATTGTAAAAACCATAATTGCCTTTTCCATCTTTTATTTGGGTAGTGATCCTGCTACCGCTGTCCATGGTTGGTGGGTTAAGCGCTACATTTAAAAGATTAAACCCATTGAGGGGGTTGTTTGCATCCTGGTAAGAATACTTCACGCTCGTTGATGATTTGAGCCATGAGGTAGCCTGGTAGTCGAGGTTGAGATTAAGACTATACCTTTTAAAAAAGGAACCGATTATAATACCTTTTTGATCATAGTAACCCAACGACATGGCGGCCTGAACTTTATCACTTCCTCCCCGAATACCCACTGTATAATTTTGTGTTAGGCCAGTTCTGTAAATAGCGTTCTGCCAATCCAGGTTATGAAGCTGATCGGGTGTATGCCAGATGGGTAATCCAAAATAAGTATTCGTTAAATCTGCAGCCTCAACCTCGTTTGAAAGAGCGGCAAAATCCTTTGCATTTAACAGGTTATATTCTTTAGGTTTATCCTGGCTGGAAATATAACCATCTAAGGAAACCTGCATTTTACCTTTTGTCCCTTTCTTTGTAGTTATAATCACAACCCCATTAGCTGCACGAATACCATAAATAGCCGTTGCCGATGCGTCTTTCAACACGTCTATGCTGGCAATATCATTCGGGTTAATATTATTGATACCTCCGGTAGTAGGATAACCATCCACAACATATAGGGGATTATTACCTCCACTCGCAAGGCTTCCAATTCCTCTTATCAATACACTTATATTCCCTCCGGGTGAAGCATCATTATTTATTATTTGAACGCCAGGCGCCCTTCCCTGCAAAGCCTGATCTAAAGTGGTCACAGGCACTTTAGCTATAGTGGCAGCACTAACACTGGATACTGCGCCAGTTACATCTTTTCGTTTTTGGGTACCGTAACCGACTACTACAACTTCGTTTAAGTTAGATACAGTAGTTTTTAAAGTAACTGAAATCTGTCCCTGGCCATTGATTAAAATGTCCTGGGATTCATACCCGACCGTAGTGAAAATTAATGCCTTCGCTGAATTCGGAACGGCAATAGAGTAATTTCCATCGTTGTCAGTTTGGGTTGCCAATTTGGTACCTTTTACACTAACCGTGGTGCCGACTACTGGTTGCCCGGTAGAGGCATCCGTAACTTTTCCGGAAATAGATTTTTGTTGGGCAAACGTTTGCGTAAGGCTAAAAATGACGAGCAAACTGATAAACAGTATTTTTTGTCTCATAATCAAGTAATTGGTGTAAGATGAATTAATTTGTAATAAATCTAAGCAAAACTATTTTTCCTAAAAAATAAAAAATGGCACTATATTAAAATAGTATTAACAAAAGATAGAATTGTATAATTATTCGTGTCAAAAGTACAATTATTATTTTTTGGACGGCCTTGCTGAGAAATATTTGAGGTATTGTGATTATTGTATTATTTATAAACATAAGTTTAACCTGCAATCCAATCAGTATTACATTTTTGAAAGTCAAGATAAAAAAATATTTAAATTATATTTATTGGGAAGGGCGGTTTCAACTCTACATCCTTTATTAAAAACTTTTTAATAATTTGAATATTGACGTGTTGTAAATTGAACACATACCAATAAAACAAATCACTATATTTATCCGCGATTGTATTATGACTAACATGAGAATTTTATGACGTGGTATAAACCGAGGCTTACTTTTTCACAAATCATAAATATGAATGTTGGGTTCTTTGGCATTCAGTATAGCTTCGGATTGCAGCAAAGTGCTGTAAATCCCATCTATGACTTTTTGGGAGCAAGCCCGGACCAGATTCCCTGGCTCAATTTGGCGGGACCTCTTACGGGTTTAATAATACAACCAATTATCGGAGCCTTAAGCGACAAAACGTGGCATCCGAGATGGGGAAGAAGAACTCCCTATTTTTTTATTGGTGCAATGACCTGCAGCGTAGCTTTATTTCTTTTTCCTTTTAGCAGCGCACTTTGGATGGCGGCGAGTTTATTATGGTTATTAGATGCAGGCAATAATACAGCAATGGAACCTTACCGGGCTTTTATTGCAGACAAATTAGATGCGTCTCAACAACCGACGGGCTTCCAGGCGCAAAGTTTCTTTACCGGCTTCGGACAAACGCTGGCCAATGTGTCTCTATTCATTTTTCCCATGATATTTATTGGAAAAACCGGCAAATTACCGACGTGGGTTTTTGCGTCATTTTTTTTAGGGGCAGCCTGCTCAATTGGTTCTATATGCTGGAGTATTTATAAAACTCCGGAGATACCACCCAGTGCTGAAGAACTCGCTGCATTAAATGAAAGGAACAAAGGAATGCCGCCGGCAATTGTACAATTTCTTTTAACCATTCTAACTTCTGTTATAGCCTATATTGTACTTGCGCTGTTAATCATACCCACCATTTTTTACCGGAAATTATTCAGAAAATTTCTCAACTACGCAAGAGCACATTCGTTTCTGAAAGTATTGTTTGCACAGAATATTGAAATTCTTGATGCTATGGCGGATATGCCAAAAGTGATGTGGCAACTGGCTTTAATTTATTTATTTCAATGGTATGCACTTTTTTGTTATTGGCAGAATTCTTCTAAAAGTGTTGCGTTATCCGTTTGGCACACTACGCCGAAACAAAATGCTGAACTGTATGAAAAAGCTGTGAGCTGGACAGGCCTCGTAAATGGTTGGTATAATATTGTTACTTTTTTGTGTGCGTTTGGCCTGGTTTGGTTTGCTAAAAAATATTCGCCAAAGCTGGTCCATTTCGGATGTTTAGTATTGGCGGGTATTGGATTTCTTGCATTTCCCCACATTGAGAATAAATACTTCCTGTTTCCGGCCATAACCGGCTTTGGTATTGGATGGGCCAGTATGATGGGGATTCCTTATTTAATGGTAGTTAGTAAGATACCAAAGGAAAGGTATGGTGTTTACATGGGTATTATTAATATGATGATAGTTATTCCGATGTTTATACAAACGACTACATTTGGATTTATACTAAAACATTTTTTACATGATGATCCGAGGAATGCCATCACATTTGCGGGCGTGTTTTTATTGATTGCTGCATCAGCAACGCTTCTCATTAAAGCTGAGAAACCTGGCATTGATGAAATAATTCCCATTGGCGGAGGTCACTAGTTCGGACACAAAAATGACCGGTATAAATCTACTTAGAACAGGGTTTAATTATATCTTCATTTAAAAATAGAAAAAATGAAAATTCTTTGTATTGGCGAAGCACTTATTGATATGATTTGCACTGACACAGGATCAACCCTGGCGAAAGGTGAGAACTTTCTAAAAAAACCGGGTGGTGCACCAACCAACGTTGCTGCAGCAATTGCTGCGTTAGGTGGCGATGTGTTGTTATCGGCCAAAGTAGGCGCTGATCCTTTTGGTCAGCAACTAATTGACGTTATGAAAGATTTTGGCGTTTCAACCGTGTGGATGCTGCAGGATAAAAATTATTTTACCACTTTTGCTTTTGTATCTCTTATGGAAGATGGAGAACGGGATTTTGTATTTAATCGCGGTGCCGATGGTCAATTGACTGAAGCGATATTGCCGGAATTGATTTAGATGCGTGCGCCATTATACATTTTGGTTCTGCTACCGCTTTCCTGCCCGGACCGCTTCAAACCGCTTATAAGGCCCTGCTGCAAAAAGCAAAGGAGAAAAATATTTTTATAAGTTTTGATCCCAACTACCGCCAGTTGCTTTGGAAAACTAATGTAAATCTATTTATCGAACAGTCATGGAATTTCATGGAGCAATGTAATTTTTTTAAAGTAAGTGATGAAGAAGCGATGCTTCTTACGGATAAAGATTCTGTGTTTGATGCAGCCACCACATTAGCGGAAAAAACAAAAGCCACTTTTGCTATAACGCTTGGTAAAGAAGGAACCATGCTGGTGCATAACAAACTTAAAGTTAACATACCAAGCATACCCGTAAAGCCTATTGACACCACGGGCGCCGGCGATGCATTCGTGGGAGCCGTACTGTACCAGTTAAGCAAATATTCTCCGAAAATGATACTGGCACTGAGCGATAAGGAGTGGCAGGAAATCATTGCAAATGGTAATAAAGCCGGCGCACGTACCTGTGAGTATATGGGAGCTATGGAAGCATTTAAGCATTTAAGTAACCTTATATTCGATTAATAACGGAAAGGCATGTACGATTTTAAAGTTCATTCAAAAATAGAAAATATAATTGCTGATCAACTCCCTGAAAAATTAATTGAGAATAATTTATTTTCCTCCAGGTTTATTGCCAACGCATCTTTTATACGTTCACTATACTACGGCATTTATGGCGGCCATGCCAAAGCGGATATTTTTTTCGACAAATTACTGGCGATAATTATTACTGCTTTTAAAGACCGAAACCTCCAGTTAAAACAAAAAGATATTTCCAAACTTCAAAAAGGAAATTGGTTTCTAAGTAACGACCTGGCGGGAATGAGCCTGTATGTTGACCGGTTCTGCGGAACGATCAGCAACATCGAAGAAAAACTTGCTTATTTCGAAGAACTTGGGGTAAATCTATTGCATCTGATGCCGCTTTTTGAAAGCCCTGAAGGAGAGAGCGACGGGGGTTATGCCGTTTCAAATTTCCGGGAGGTGGCTAAACGCTTTGGCTCGATAGCAGACTTGCAGCATCTTCAACAAAACATGCAGGATAACGATATGTACCTGATGATCGATATCGTTTTAAATCATACTTCGCATAAGCATGAATGGGCCAGGAAGGCAAATGCAGGAGATACGGTATTCCAGGATTTCTTTTATATGTATGATGACCGAAAAATTCCTGATGAGTTTGAAAAATCAATGCCTGAAATTTTCCCCGAAAGCTCACCCGGAAATTTTACCTGGATAAAGGAATGTAATAAATGGGTAATGACTGTTTTTCATCATTATCAATGGGATCTTAATTATTCAAATCCCGAAGTATTTGTGGCGATGCTTGATACCATATTCTTTTATGCAAATTTGGGAATCGATATTCTGCGCATAGATGCACCGGCTTTTATCTGGAAACAGGTCGGAACGTCTTGCCAAAATCTGCCTGAGGCGCATAATATTTTACGGCTCACAAAACTTTGTACTGAAGTAGCAACACCCGGCATGGCTTTGCTCGGCGAAGCCATTGTTTCGCCAAAAGAAATCATGAATTATTTTGGAACAGAAACCTTTACCGCCAAAGAATGCGACTTTGCATACAATGCCACTCAAATGGCTTTGCAATGGGATGCGCTTGCAACGGCCAATACCAAAACCATGCTTGCTGCTCAAAACATTTTATTAAAAAAACCAGTTGGCACTTCGTGGATTACCTATACACGCTGCCATGATGATATTGGCCTGGGATATGATGATTATATGATTCAGCAATCAGGGTTTAATGCCTACGAACACCGGAAGTTTTTAAAAAATTATTATTCAGGAAATTATCCAGGATCTCCAGCAAGAGGTGCTTTATTTTCTTATAATCCAAAGACGGGTGATGCCCGCATCAGCGGAACATTGGCCTCGTTGTGCGGACTTGAAAAAGCAATAGCAGAAAACAATAAAAATGAAATCACAATTTCCATCAATAAGATTTTGTTGATGCAATCGTTAAGTTTTTTTGTTGGTGGCCTGCCTATGATTTTTTATGGAGATGAAGTTGGTTATGTCAACGATTACACATATTTAGATGACACTGGCAAAAGCTATGATAACCGTTGGATGCACCGACCAGTAGTTAATTGGGCTAAGAACCAATTGAAAGAAGTTGAAGGAACAATTGAAAACAAGGTATTTAAAGGTACCCAGCGACTTCTGGACATCCGAAAAAAATTACCTGCCGTTGCTGACAACTGTAATCTTATTTGGATAAAGCCTCATAATATTCACATCACCGGATTTATAAGGACTTCACAAGAGCAACAAATTTTTTGCTTATTTAATTTCGGCAGCAAGCCTGCTTATTTAACATGGTACGCATTTAAAGAAAATAAACGTGTTCCGCAAAAATTATACGATCACTGGTCGCAGGAAAAATACCGTGTTGGCAATGATCACGAATACCTGATAATGCAACCTTATGGTTTTCATATAATGGAAGCTATTTAGGCCGCGTAAGTCTTTTAATTTAAATACATTTGAACAAAATTCTAATACAATAACTTAACCTCTCCACATTGATCGTCTAATGAAAAATTTCTTTCAATTTCGCGTGGCCTTTGCCGCCGCCTTCATTTTTTTAATTTTCAGTTGTAACAAACGTTCTGGCCGTCCCAGGTTATTAGTTTTTACTAAAACAACCGGTTTTCATCATTCTTCCATTCCTGCGGGTGTTAATGCAATTATTAAACTTGGACAGGAAAACGACTTTGACGTAGATTCCACTTCCAATGCAGATTTGTTTACACAAGACAGCTTACAGAAGTATGCAGCAGTTGTGTTTTTAAGTACCACCGATAACGACGATATTCTTTTAAACAACTACCAGGAAAATGCCTTTCAGCGTTATGTCGAAGCGGGTGGCGGATTTGTTGGTATTCATGCCGCAACAGATGCAGGCTATCACTGGGGCTGGTACCAGCGATTGGTGGGAGCCACGTTTAACGGACATCCGGAGCAACAACAGGCAAGCCTGCACGTAGTTGATAAAGATGATATTTCAACCAAACATTTACCCGATCCGTGGGTACGAAAAGACGAATGGTACAATTTTAAGAACCTGGGTAAAGATCTGCACATATTGCTGACTATTGATGAAAAAAGTTATAAAGGCGGTACTAACGGCAACGATCACCCGATGGCATGGTATCATGACTATGATGGTGGAAGAGCGTGGTATACGGAATTAGGTCACACCGAAGAATCTTATAGCGACTCCAATTACCTGAAACATATTCTTGGTGGAATTAAATATGCTATGGGTGATAATAAAGAATTGGATTATTCAAAAGTACCCACACCAATCATTCCTGAAGAAAACAGGTTTGTAAAAACACAATTGGTACAAGGCACTTTTTTTGAGCCAACTGAAATGACGATTCTTCCAAACCTTGATGTGTTAGTAGCACAACGCAGGGGTGAAATTATGCTTTATAAGAATGATACAAAAACGGTTAAACAGGCCGGATTTTTAAACGTATACTGGAGAACCGATAAGCCAGGCGTAAACGCAGAAGAAGGATTGTTGGGCATTCAGAAAGATCCCGATTTTGCCAAAAACCATTTTGTATATATCTATTATAGCCCAACAGACACTTCCGTGAATCGCTTATCGAGGTTTACGTTTAACAACGATTCTATTGATCCCGCATCCGAAAAAATAATTTTACAATTGTATTCACAACGGGATATCTGCTGCCACACCGGTGGCTCAGTTGCGTTTGGTAAAGACCGGTTATTATATGTGTCAACAGGAGATAATACGACACCGTTTGATGAGCCCAATCAACCATTTGCCAGTCACGGCTATGCACCGCTGGATGACCGGCCGGGACACCTGCAGTATGATGACCGCCGCAGCGCGGGCAACACGAATGATCTGCGGGGTAAAATCTTACGGATAAGGGTAAACGAAGATGGAACTTATACCATTCCTGATGGTAATTTATTTCCCAAAGGCATGGCTAAAACAAAGCCGGAGATT
Source organism: uncultured Chitinophagaceae bacterium (assembly GCA_963792025.1). Lineage (GTDB taxonomy): Bacteria > Bacteroidota > Bacteroidia > Chitinophagales > Chitinophagaceae > Ginsengibacter. Next base: position 88,957 of record CAWBUS010000008.1, read on the forward strand.
TATGTAATGGGCGACCGCAATCCCTATCGCATATCGGTAGACCAGAAAACCGGTTTCCTTTATTGGGGCGAGGTTGGCCCGGATGCCAACAATGATAGCATGGAAACACGCGGCCCAAGAGGCTATGATGAATTTAACCAGGCACGGCAAGCAGGTTTTTTTGGCTGGCCGTTTGTCATAGCTAACAATCTTCCTTACCGCGAATATGATTATGCTACCGGTAAATCAGGAGCTGCATTCGACCCTGCAAAACCGATGAATAATTCACGTAATAACACCGGCTTGCAGCAATTACCTCCTGCGCAACCTGCGTTCATCTGGTATCCTTATGCCGCTTCAAAAGATTTTCCGCAACTTGGCAGCGGCGGCAGATGCGCCATGGCAGGACCGGTTTATTACCCGGATTTATACCCGGAGGAAACCCGCTACCCGGCTTACTACAACGGCAAACTATTTATTTATGAATGGATACGGGGATGGATAAAAGTGGTAACCATGTTGCCTAACGGAGATTTCGATAATATGGAACCGTTTATGTTACACACGAAATTCAACAACCCTTCCGACATGGAGGTTGGCCCTGACGGGAGAATTTATGTACTGGAGTATGGCACCGGGTGGTTTCAGAGAAATCCCGACGCCGGGCTGGCGCGGATAGATTATCTCGCAGGCAACAGGCCACCTGAAATCAGTTCAATTCATGTCGATAAAACGTCGGGGGATTTACCTTTACAGATAACGGCCACTATCGAAGCCAAGGATCCTGATAATGATCAACTTTCGTATGTATGGGATTTGGGCAACGGAACAAAAGTGAATACGAAAGAACCCAGGCTGCAATATACGCTCACTAACGTTGGCGATTATTCGATTTCCGCCGAGGTAAAAGATGATAAAAATGCTTCTGCAAAAAGTAATACCGTTGAAGTGTATGCCGGCAACGAAGCTCCCAAAGTAAACATCCTAATTGATGGTAACAAGACATTTTATTTCCCAGGCAACAAAGTAAAGTATCATGTTGTGATTGATGATAAAGATGACACTGCCAAAGTAAAAGATGCCAATAATCTTATGGTATCTGCAGACTATGTTGAAGGATCCGATAAAGCAGCAACAACCGGCCATCAAATAATAACAGAAACTATGATGGGTAAGAACCTGATGATGTCTTTGGATTGCAAGAGCTGCCACAAAGTAGATGAAAAATCGATAGGGCCTGCTTTTACACTTGTTTCACAGAAGTATCAAAAAGATAAAAATGCCATTAACTTCCTGGCGCAAAAAGTAATAAAAGGCGGAAGCGGCGTATGGGGGCAAGTAGCAATGGCTGCTCATCCTAATTTAAAAGAAAGTGATGCCAAACAAATTATTTCGTGGGTATTATCATTAGCCAATCAAAACAAAAAAATAGAATCGTTGCCTGCAAACGGTGAAATAAATGCAACCTTAGACAAGCCTGTAAAAAGCAATGGCGTTTTATATATATCTGCAGATTATACCGATAATGGCGGCACTAATATTAAACCTTTAATGGGCAGCAACACCGTAGCATTGCATAACAGTGCCATAACTTTTAATAACATCGAACACATGCAGGCCTTCACTAAAAATGTTTCTAACGGAACCGCTTACATGATGTTGCCTCAAAATACAGGCTGGTTTAGTATTGACAGCATTGATCTCGCAGACATTTCGCGTGCAGCTATTGCGGCGAATTGGCATAAAATTCCTGTACCAGGCTTTACTTTAGAATTGCGTGTTGATTCGCCCGATGGAAATAAAATCGGTGAAATTAATTTTTCCCCTGTGGAAGAAAACCCTGCTAAAAAAACGGCAAAAAGCTCAGAACAATTAGTGACAATTGGCACAGCGATTACAAAAGTTAGCGATGGGAAACTGCATAATGTTTATATCGTAAGTAAAGCAAGCGATCCTGCAATGGCGACCGATGCGGGCATATCTTCTATCCAATTTTTTACAAAATAAGATCGAAGCAAAGTAGTGGCTATATTTGCATTTTTTTTAACTCAATTCAATGTTCGTGACCTCAAGAAGAAATATATTAGCTATCCTGATTTTTATGATGGCCAGCGTTGCGGCCCAGGCCCAGGTTATTTCCGGAAAAATTACTGACAACAAATCGCATCCCATCGCGGACGCCTTTGTCCACGTGCTGAATACTAACTTAAGTGCCATAACTAATGATCAGGGCGCCTATAGTTTCGAACCTATCCAACCGGGAAAATATAGTATTTCTGTATCAGCAGTTGGTTATTCAGAAGTCAATGAAGATATCGTCGTAACTGCAGCCAACAAAAGTTTCGACCTGCAACTCAATGACGCAGCTGTACAACTGGATGCCGTAGTGGTTACTGCACAAAAAAAGGAAGAGTCACTGCAAAACATTCCTTTAAGCACTACTGCTATATCCGCAAAACAAGTGCAGCAATATCAACTATGGAACAGCAAGGAGCTTACGGCAATCGTACCAAATTTATATTCTAATAATTCAGGTGACGAACGCAACGTTACCTCTATACGTGGTATTGTTACAACTTCTTATGACCCTGCTGTGGCTACTTACATAGATGGCGTAAACCAGTTTAGCCTGGATACTTATATTGCCGCATTTAATGATATCGAGCGCATAGAAGTATTGCGCGGACCGCAGGGTACTTTATATGGGAGAAATGCTATGGGCGGTGTAATTAATATCATTACAAAAAAACCAACCAATACTACTAACGGTTACGTTGAAACGAGCTTTGGCAATTATGGACTTCAAAGATATAATGTCGGGATACGTACACCTCTTATAAACAACAAACTGTTCTTTGGCGCTTCTGCACTTTTTAATAAACGAAACGGGTATTATACGAATGAGTTCAATAACACTTCGTTTGATAAACAGAATGGCATCAGCGGTAACTACTATCTAAAATATCTTCCTGATACCAGGTGGGCTATCACACTTAATGTAAAACATCAAAACAACCAAAACAATGGCGCTTTCCCGATGGTAAACGGTATTGACGAAGCCTTTAAAGATCCTTTCAAATTGAGCCAGGATGCCACCGCAAAAATGATCGACAATACAGTCAATGCATCATTAACTATCAACAACACCGGTTCTCAATTCAACTTTACCTCTTTAACAGCCTGGCAACAAAATCACCGTTACTATAATGCACCATTAGATGGAGATTTCTCCCCAGCAGATGCAGTGACGGTTATCAATAATTATGGCGGCAAATGGAACAAGGTGAAAGTTTTCACGCAGGAATTCCGCTTCACTTCGCCGGCAAGAAAATCATCTGCATTGAAGTGGACAGTGGGCACCTATTTTTTCCACCAGGATAATCCTTCAAAACAAGCCACGCATTTTGGCAAAGATGCCGGCTTACTGGGTGTTCCCGATTCCAACTTTGCCACTATAAATACAATTACCGCCAGAAATACAGGTATCGCGTTTTATGGACAAGCCAATTATTCTATTACTAAGAAATTAGAATTAATTGCGGGACTCCGTTACGATTATGAAAATAAAAAGCTGGCTGTAGAAGGCGAATACCAACCTGATGGCCAGGCTGCTTTTGTTACTCAACCTGATACGTCGGCAGCGTTACATTTCAATGCATTGTCGCCAAAACTAGGAGTAGATTACCATTTATCGAATAACCATAACCTTTATGTTAGTTACACCCGCGGGTATAGAACCGGAGGATTAACCCAATTGTCTTCTGATCCTTCGCAGCCGCCATTGTATCCCTATAAGCCGGAGTACAGCAATAATTTTGAAGCGGGGATTAAAAACACTTTTTTAAAAGACCGGTTGCGTGTTAACCTCGCTGTTTTTTATACCCGTGTAACCGATGCACAAGTGCCAACACTCATTTTACCGGATGCCATAACGGTTACAAAAAATACCGGCAAGCTTTCGAGCAAAGGAGCAGAACTTGAACTTTCGGCGACACCTTTAAAGGGCTTACAATTCAATTATAATTTTGGCTATACTGATGCAAAATATACTTCATTAAAAATTTCACAGAATGGTTCATCTGTTGATCTAAATGGTAAGAAACAAATTTTTACGCCTGATGTTACTTCGATGCTTGCCGTTCAATATAATTATGCTTTCGAATCAAAACAGCGATTACAGTTAATTGCCCGCGGAGAATGGATGCACCTGGGAACAGAGTATTTTGACCTGGCCAACACTATTAAGCAAACACCTTACAGCCTGTTTAATTTTCGGGCAGGCATTTCTTCAAAATATTTCGATTTGTTTTTATGGAACAGAAATACCGGCGATAAGAAATATATCGCTTATGCGTATGATTTTGGTGCGGTGCATTTGGGTGATCCTGCAACCTATGGAACTACTTTGCTGGTTAAATTTTAAGTCCTAACGCCAATCCCTATCCGAAGAACAGAGAACATTAGCTACCGGTTTCCAAACATCTTTTTCAAAGCCAGGTAAACGCCGTTAGTCCAGCCAAAACCGTCCTGGGCTTCGTATTCACCACCCCCTGCTAATAAATCAGTGACCACCACATTGTATTTTTCCATCATCTTTCCTGTATTGCTATAAACCTTTTCATTTATATTCATCCACCTTTTCGCAATTTTTTCAGCCAGTTCATCATGAGCGTAATTGAATAATCCATTAATAGCTATCCATTGCAAAGGAGCCCATCCATTAGGTGCATCCCATTGTTGCTTTGTCGTTTCAATTGTGGTAGTAAGGCCTCCCGGCTTCAAAAACTGATCTTCAATTATTGTTGCAACTCCGGAGCTCTGTTCGCCGGAAGCGATTCTAAAAAACAACGGAAATGTGGCAGCAAGTGTTAGCGAAGTTTTTTGAATTTTGGCAACATAATCATAATCGAAATAAAATCTTTTGTCCTCATTCCAGCAATAGGTATTAATTGCTTCCTTCCTGGAGGCAGCCAAAGCGATAAATTTTTCGGCGGATGGCTTATTGCCTGCTAATTCGTATCCTTCAGCAATGGTTTGTTCCAGATGAAACAATAGACAATTTAGATCAACTGGAATAATTTCAGTTGTATGGATCGTTGAGAAATCTTTTCCGTCTTTAAACCACCGTGAAGAAAAATCCCAACCAGACTCCGCCCCTGCCCGAAGATTTCGATACATTATTTTTTTATCTTTCACTTCTTTAGCCAGTTCTACATCTTCTTTAAATGATTCAGGCCTTGGTGTATCATTTTCATCCCAATAGTGATTAAGAATATTGCCGTCCGGCAAAAGAACAACACGATTTACATTGGTGTTACCTTGTTTCAAGAGTTCACTACCATTCATCCAAAAATCATATTCTTTTTGAAGTCTTGGTAAATATTCCACTAAAACATTGGCACCTTTTTCTTCCGCAAGAAGTTTTACCATACATGCAAAAAAAGGAGGTTGTGATCTGCCGATAAAATAAGTCTCTGTTTCCATTGGGTATATATCCATAACGATCAATAAGGTAAGAAAAGTTGTTGATCATATTTAGTATCATATCAGTGCGTTTCGACACCTGCAATCCCAACATGGTAAAGTAACTATCCCAATAATATATTTCCCTGAAGCGGCCACCGGGTACTATATAAGGATCAGGCAGATCGATAAGTGAATCATTGGTTTGCTCCGGCTGCCTCGTTAAAACATCCCAAAGTAATTCCAGGTGTTTTTCTATTGACCGGTTTGTATCACTTACATAGCCGGATGCCATCGACTTTGGTTCGGTAAAATATTCATGTACAAAAAATGAGAGATTAAATCCCGATTCTTTTTTTTCTTCTTCATAACGTTCCAGTATAAACGCCAAATCTCTTTTAGGTGTGCAATCCACAAAAGTTTTTCCATCAGGAAAAATTTGCTGCAGTTGCACCTTTTCAAATAATTCCCCTAAAGAAAAAATATTATCGGTTTCCATTTAACTTTTAATCATCATTTTTATTAATGAATTGCACCAGTGTGTTATCGTTTCTGCAACCGGCTTTTTTTGAAGCTTTTTGAAGAAACTCAAACTTATTATTAAAATCGCAATGGGAACAAGCGTAAAATAGAACGCCGTCTGTCCATTATACTTATCAAAAATAAAGCCGGTAATAAGTGAACCGCAAGTGCCGCCGATTGCAGAAAAAATAATTATTAATCCCGACATAACCCCATGTTTGGGCTTAGGCAATGAGCTTAGGATTACAGAATTTATTGCCGGGTAAACTGGCGCCAACAGTAAGCCAACGAATGGGAAAATATAGGCGGCAATTGGCGCATCCAGCCAACCTTTAATATTGGCTCCTGCTTCATTTTTGGCTAGCGGCATCGCCAAAATAACCAGCAATGCAGCTAATAGCAAACTGCCCACAATTACATAAAACCAGTTGAGCTTTTTAAGAACAATTCCCGCGAGAAATCTTCCCAAGGCTGTAGAACCCGCTAAAATACTGCCCATTTGTATGCTTAACACAGCGGGTAACAAAAGAACTTTATTATTAAACGTTGGTAAAAAGTTTTGAATGCTTTGTTCAATTAAAACATAAAAAAAAGCTGAGAAAATAAATGCAATAACTATGGGTTCGCTCATCAACTTAAACATATCCAAAAACTTAACGGCCTCCGGTTTTCCATCAATGTTTTTTGCAGCAGATTCATCCAAAGGTGCTGTAAGCAATAAAAAAAATGCCAGCAATGATAAACCACCTAATAAATAATAAGCATTTAACCATGATGTGGATTGGGGATTGGCATTGTCAACGAAAGAACCGAAAATAAAATAAAGCGACAAGTTACCGACCATAAAAAACGACTCGATAAAGTTCATCATACTGATATGTTCATTCGAACTGCGGGTAACGATTCCAATGGTACTATACACACTCATTTTTATTAAAGCAAAGCATGAACCAACGGCGACAAATAATAATTTAATGGCAAAGAAAGAAGGCGTGTTTGGAATAATTAAGCAAACTGCGGTGATAATTCCCAAGGCGAATAACATGGCTTTTTTATATCCGAATTTTGCAATGTAGGAAGCTACCAGGAATGATACGATGGCAATGCTCAGATCTTTACAAGGATCAATCCATGCAGCGGCTTTTTTTGCGACACCAAAATTATTTTGCACCTGCAAAATAGCGATGCCAGAGCTGTTGAGTAAAATCGCGAAGACAAAATAATTAATAAAGAGGGAAAGTTTTATTCGCCAGTTTTTCATGCAATCGTTTTGAAATTAATAAAACCGAATATACAATTTATTCAACTAGTTTGAGTGGTGAGCGCCCTTTTACACTACATTTGTTTAACGCCTGCGATATGCTTTACATCAACTTATTATTATGAAAACAAATACATTGATTAGCGTAGCTATGCTGTTTAATTTAACTTTTATGACTACTCAATCAAAGGCACAAGAAAACGGCAATTCCAGGAAATGGTGGAAAGAGGCTGTTGTTTATCAAATTTATCCGCGAAGTTTTAAGGACAGCAATGGCGATGGCATTGGCGACCTGAAAGGGATTATCTCTAAACTCGATTATATTAAAAGCCTGGGTGTGGATATTGTTTGGCTTAATCCTATATATGCAAGCCCCAATGCAGACAACGGTTATGACATCAGCAATTACGATTCCATTATGAAAGAATTTGGAACGATGAAAGATTTTGACGAGATGCTAACGCAAATGCATAAACGTGGTATAAAGCTGGTGATGGATTTAGTAGTTAATCATTGCAGCGATGAACATGAATGGTTTAAACAGGCCCGCAGTTCCCGTACAAATCCTTACAGGAATTATTTTCATTGGTGGCCCGCAGAAAAGGGAAAACCACCTTTTCGCCCCGGCGCCTTTGAAGTAGATGGCAGTGGTTGGAGATATGATTCGCTCACTAACAGTTATTACTTGCATTATTTCAGTTATAAACAACCCGATTTAAATTGGGAAAACCCAAAACTTCGGCAGGAGATTTATGCGATGATGAACCGGTGGTTTAAAAAAGGCATTGATGGATTTAGAATGGATGTGATTCCTTTCATAGCCAAAGACACCACCTTTCCTGTAATTACTCAAAAAGATATCGATGAAAAATATGAAGGCCGTTGGGATGAATACCTTGCGAGCGGGCCGGGCTTACATAATTATTTGCAGGAAATGAATAGAGAAGTGCTTAGCAAATATGATGTGATGTCCCTGGCGGAAGGTGCCGGCATGACCAAAGCAACCGCTATGAATTTTGTGGATCCGGCAAGGCATGAATTAAATATGGCTTACAATTTTGATGGTATGAGCCTGGGATATATTCCCGGTTATTTTAAAAAGATGGATCCCAACTGGAGCCTCGTAGCATTTAAAAAAATATACTCGGAGTGGGATAGTGTATTTGCCCACAAAGGTTGGGGAACGATATATCTTGGCAACCACGATCAGCCCCGAATGGTTAGCCGCTGGGGGAATGATGCACCCGAATACAGGGCACCTTCATCAAAAATGCTTACTACTTTTTTACTAAGCATGCGAGCCACTCCCTATTATTATAACGGTGATGAATTGGGGATGACCAATATTAAGTTTGACAAAATTGAAGACTACCGCGACATTGAAACTATTGCTGCTTATAATAAATTAAAAAACGAAGGAGGCAACCTCAAACAATTTATCGAAGACCAAAAAACAGGCGGTGCAAGAGACAATGGAAGAACACCTTTTCAATGGACAGCCGGGCCTAATGCCGGCTTTACAACGGGAACACCCTGGATAAAAGTAAATGACAACAAAAATGTTATTAATGAAGCAAAAGAAGATAAAGACCCCAATTCATGCCTGAATTATTTCCGGAAAATGGTAAAATTGCGAAAGGCCCTTCCCGAACTTGTTTATGGGGCATATCATTTATTAGATGAAGACGATCCGCAGGTGTATGCTTATACAAGAACATTGAATGGCAAAAAAGTTCTGGTGGTTTTGAATTTTTCTGTTAAGGATGCTGCATTTAAAATTCCTTCGGGTGTTGGGAAACCCGGGGCAGTACTCATCAATAATCTAAAAGAATATAAACTTACAAATGGCACTGTTGATTTGATGCCTTACCAGGCAATGATCATCAGAATAAAATAAATATTTAAATATTGTTTGGCTGTTCACCCAATAAAATGCACTGCTTAGTTAAGGCTTTCGATAGCTCAGGAAGGGATTGGGTTAGTACAACTTTCTTTACAAAATTTCCTTTCTGATCGTATAGGCTTGCAGAAGCCGAGTGATCAATAACCAAACTTTGTCCGGCTTGTAAGTTTACGGGTAAGCGTGCATTAAAAGCTAGTTTACTGCAAATAAATAATTGAACACAAACAGTAAATCTTTCAACTTAAAAACCACGCTAATATCCTCCCGGAGTGTCCCGTGTTAAATTGATTGCCGTTCTTTTCTCATTATTGACTACCTGGTAGAGTTTCCAATTATCATTATCAATTTGCTCCAAATGCCAGCTCTTTGCCGGATCAGCTAATTGCTTTTTTATTTTACGTGAAAATGCATTGGCGGACCTTGCATTTTCCCAGGTTCGTATCGCATCGAAAATTTCATACTTGCGTGGACAACTCTCAACTGATTTCTGGTTTAACGGCATTATGTACGTTGCCCCTACTCCTACTGAAATTGCTTCAATATGCTCATATTCTTTTGGCGTGGATGAAGAATCTATTTCAAAATTGCCACCGAATGTTGCCGGAAAATAATTAGCAGAGGCAACATTTCGCAAGTCTTTTCCTTCACTTGTTGTGCTTCCCCATTGATCAGTTGTAAGATCATACATATTTTTCCCGCCACCTACATTCCAAACACTTTGATAATGCCAGGAGCCTTCTGATAATGTAGCACCGGATATACGTAAATAAGGAATACCATCAAGAGAGGCGCTGTTAAATAATTTTCTAAAAAATCGTTTCACAGAATAATAACCATGCCCGTTGTTGAAGAGGAATTCCTGTCCGTCAAGATCTATAAAGCTGATTCCATTAATTCTGCTGACATCAGCATAGTATTCAGCGATTTTATCCTGCAAATAGATATCGGGAATCAAACCATCATATCCATAATTCAAAGTAACCTGCAATTTATATAAAGTATCCCCAGCCTCGTGATTCGATTTCATTGTATGCCAATATCCACGCTTCACATTTTTTAGTGCATATGGAGGCGTATCTGAAACACCTAAATAATAAATAAGTTCTTTCCCGATTTTTATCATATTCAGGCTGGCACTATGGCCTTCCCATGAGGCTACTTCATTTAAAAACTTAGGATCGTTTACTACAATATTTGTATCTGTCTCATTAATACTTTTTGCAAGAATCCTTCTTTGCTGGTAGCATAAACCATCGCCCGGCACAGGGCAGGCGTCCTTTGTTCCCGGAGCCAGTGCAGTTGTTATGGTATGCCTTCCCATTAAAATACCGAGAGGATTTGAAATGTCAGTAAACTCTTTATGCGATTTATTGGTGCTTGTGAAATGAAATGGTTTTTTCTCAAAATTTTTCCCATCAATGTAACCTTCATTTCCGCGATCCACTTTAAAATAAGGGAGGTCATTGGCTTCAATTGCTTTGTATCCCATTTGCGAAACGTAACTGATGGTGCTGTCAAATAAATTTCCACCGGTAGTTACATCGGGAATATATCGTGCAGGATCCTTCACCCATTTTCCATTGATAGTTGGATGCGGCAAACCTTCTGATAATACAATATTTTGAATCACATCCAATAGTGCAGTACTATCGGGGCTCCCCCATAAAGCAATAGAAGAACCGATATAATCTACACCAGGTAGCCTCTGTACTTCCTGGTGATTAGGCTCATCATTTTTTAAGAAAGGAATCAGGGAAAATAAAATATCTCTTTTTTGGCTTCTGTCCCTGGCGTGGTAAGTAACAGCAATTCTTCCCTTGTTATCTACGGTTGCGGTATTTCCATACAGAATTCTATAATATTCTTCGGGATGGGAATAGAAGGCAACATCACTAATCCCATTTCCGCCTATTGGAAATAACTGCCCTTCGTGCAGATCGGCCGGCAGTGGAAAACGTTTGGCATCCGGCGTATGAATCACATATTGAAAAGCCGCTGCATCGCCTTCGGTCGTTGAATTTCCCCCGATTGTTATATCGTTCAAAGCCAATGCACCAATGGCATAATTAACAGATTCTGTTGTATCCCTTGCCACACCAATAACATCTCCAAACAAATTGATAATATTGGTTTTAAATGAGCCCCATTGAATATCGTCTATGCCTTCCCGTTGGGTAAGAGATTGTAATGTGAATTTGAAATATTTTTTATGCACACTGAATGCCACCTTAGCCACTGAACCGTTGGCATACCTTAATGCAATAATTGTATTATTATTTTCAAACGTTGCCTTCTCTGGTTCATAATACTTTTTTTTACTGCTATTATAAAGGCACATTAATGGCGAAGGTTTGTCATTAATGCTAAACTCACGGAAAGGTTTTACAGTAATGTTTTTCATACTTGTGATAAATCCCTTCTTATCGATATGAATTTTGAAATATTTTGTTGATAAATCTAATTGAGCATAGGATGAACCGATGGCTATGTGCACAATACAAAAGGACAGGGCAATAATTTTTTTTGTTTGGATCATGTTCTTGTTTATTATTTAAATAGTCAGACTTAAATACATTCACTTCAATTCGGTAATTCTGTGCCACAAACCCGCAAAACAATTTCAGTTATCATTGTTCTACTTGGCCGTTATTCAAAACGGTTACAATTACGGTTGTGCCTGCCTTTACAGCTACCTTCGGCCATTGGGAAAAATCCACATAGCCTAATGGTTTCTTTGCGTGTTCAAAAGTTTCCGCAAAGATTGAAACGTCCGCATCGTATGGTGTTTTATTACTTATAGAAAGCTCCACCCTGCCTGAATTCCTTTTCAACACCTTCGCTTCCACCTGGTCAAACACATACAATTCATTTTTATCGGTTTGCAGATAAATTCCAGGAATTTCCATGGCCATAAGCATTCCATTTGTTTCTGTCCATGAATTTCGTGTATGAATGAAGTTGCCGATACTTCCTTTGCCCTCTGCATCAGATGGCTGAATTCGTTCCATTGAAGTGCCAAAACCATAACCGGTAGTTCTGTGGCCCGGCATATCAACAGCTTCAGTGTGTGCATGCTGAATGTCATTTATTAAATCGGCATACAGCCGGTTTCCTGTTGCCCTATATAGTTTAAATAGATAATCACCCGATGATGTACAAATGCCCGGCGCCGCATGTTTGTTTTGGATGCTGGCAAATACTGCCCCGGCCATGTGCGACTTCAACTTTGCAATTTCACTTGCGGGAGGAAATATCTCATCATACGAAAGTGTCCAGGAAGCACATAGCGCAGCTTCCACCTCAGCTTTTTCGAGCCACTGTTTGTCGTGAGTAGAATAGTACAAAGCCATCAGGGACTTCAAAAGTCCAAATGCTGATTCCGAATCGGCATCCTGCGAAATATCACCGCAGTAACCGCCTGTTAGCCCCTGTTTCGCTACATCCCTGGTGTAATAATAATTGGCTGACCCGATGGCTACCTGCAAAAACTCTTTTTCATGAAAATAATCAGAAGCCAGTGCCAAACCCGCGGGTCCTCCGGCTCCTGCAGATGAGTTAAAGACGGCAATTTCACCCGATTCAGGATCGATATATTGCCCGAACCGGCCATACTTTTTCCAGGTTCTTACAAATGCCTCCGCTAATTTTTTAGCCGATTCTTCCCATTTTTTATTAACCTGATTAGCATGTCCCTGTTCTTTGAACAATAAGAAATGTTTTATCATCCAATATAAAACATCGCAATTTTTCCGAACCATGGCATGCACTTCCGGGATTTCCGGATTTACTTTTTCCGGTATAATTTCTCCGTTGGCAGTGATGCCTCCGTAAAAATAACCGCTCTTTCCCTGCAATTTATCCACCACAAAATCCAATTCCTTTACAACCCTTTCCCTCTCTTTCTCATCGTTCAGATTCAACATCGGAAAGGTATTCATCATCCCGCTAACCCATCCCAATTGGAAATCTTTATTGTTCTCAGGGGCATAATAACTTCCGGCAGGAACGGAGATCCAATGGCTACTACAAATACCAGTACCCAATTCAAAAATTTTGTTTGAAGGCACCAGGTTCCGCGGATGATTAGGCCCGGTCAATGACTTACGTACCAGCATAAATTTTTTCAATAAATCGGGAATAGAACCGGCCTTAAAGACATACAAACGAAAACGAAGCGATAACTCATCTCCTTTTTTCCAGTCAGCTGCCAGGTCGCCACTGGGATGAAAATCACCAAAACCTGCTGCCATCTTTCTGACTGATGGAGCTGTAATTTCAATAGTAGCATTCGTGTGTTCCGGATTTTCCACAATGGTTATTCCTGAATTTCCCAAACGCGTTTCCTGTTCTGTTAAAAGAATAAATCCTTTTTTGAGTGAAGGTGAAAAAAAACAGGCCGCCGGCGTAGATGCATTGGTTGTCTGAAGTTCAATTATTGATGGAACACCGGTTTTTATTGCCAATCGTGGATTGTTGGATATCGTTAATGGCACGTCAGGATTGTAATACATGGCTTTGGGATATTCGGGATTGTATCCATTTCCTATAGTACTGTAACGGTTGCCGTTGTAAACGCTGGCTGGAACTAAAACGTAGTTTTCGGTACCCCAACTACTGAAGTCAAAAGCCACCGAAACTGCGGCCGAGGAGACATTCCCGCTTTCCAGCCTGAACAGGGCCGTTACATCCATTGCATCCGTTCCAGTGTCGTGACTTTCGTTCACGGTACACACCCATTCGGAAGTTTTGTTCTTCAGTATTCCCTGATCCAGTCCATGAACCGAATCAAGCCGTGTACCAGTGTACCAGGATACTTGTGGACGCATCCTTCCCTCAACACCTTTTAGAAAATCATTAACCCGTACCTGGCCGCACAATTTTAAATTTCCTAACAGTATTAATGCTAAAACAATTGCTGTTAATTTTTTACCGTCCATTTTTACTCATTTATTATTACTAACTCTTTATTTTTTATTTGCCGATGAGAGCTCTTAAGAAACAAAACCAATCCAAATTGAAAAAAATTAAAACATACTCCTTGTTTGCGATTTTAAATAAATAGATATCTGCGCCTGCGCACGAACGATTTTAATAAACAAGAAGGAATGATGCCGGAGCATATTTTCCTAAATAAAAAGAAAAGGTGCCTTTATTCACTGGTATTTTTTTACCGGTTGTATTACCACGCAAATCAATTGGAATAACCTCTTTCACATTATTTCCCAAACCCAATTTCACGGTGCAGTTTCCAGATATGCCTGCTTGCTCCCATAAGCGTAAAATTGTACCATCACCGTCAGGATTTTTACCAAACGCGGTTATTAAAACCCCAATTCTTGAAACAGAAATGCCGGTTTTACCAGCTGGTAAATTTCCGGGGTTCCCTTCTGCTACCCCTGTTAACAATGGCAATCGTGTTTCCCAACCGTATTGAGTTAAATTGGGAATCGTCTGCGACCCTTTGCCAACCGGCCAGATGCGTACTCTTTCTGTCCACGAACCATCCTGCCATAAAGGGTAATTGGTATTCCACATATTATTGTACAGATTTACAAATACAGATGGAATGGATGGCACATGATCCATTGAAAATTTCCACAAACCCGGCTCGCCAATGCTTAACAACGGCGCATCTTCTGAAGTAAGCGCCATACCCGACTTATTAAGTTCTGTAATTGCTACGCCTGTAGTTACTGCCATCAAATACCTACTGGTACCGGATACAATATCTTTCGCCGGATTGATAGGGCCTCCCAAGCGGCCTACAGTAAAAGTTGGTTTCTCTACATTAAAAGGAAAGCAAAGCCATCCTCCTTCAGGAATTTTTTCGGGATTTTTTGATTCAACAGACCATTTAATATCCACGTAAGCAGCATCGCGGGGGAAGGTAAACGTTAATGTATATCTCCTGGCAAAGCCATCTGTTGAATCCGATGTTAATGTAGCAACATCTGCAACAGCATCATGGGTAACTTCTATTTTCCATGCGCCTGGGGTAAAAGATAAATATGGAGATTCCGTTACATTAGGCATTCCGGGTTTGCCAAGGTCATTTAATCCCCAACCTTCTTTTATACGGCTGTATGCATTGAACCATTTATCTACTTCATTGGTGCTAAAACGCTCATGCAAAAATTGTCCAATCACATATTTTGATGATTGGTCGACCAATTCTCTACCACTCGATTTCTCAATTAAAGAGGCGATACCTCCTTTCTTCAAATCGAAAACAACTTTAAAAAAAGGTGTGGTAAAAGTCGATGATTCATCTTTTGTAACGGAGCCTTCATTTAGTTCATTAAACGAAAAAGTTCTGTAACCAGAAGCGGGCACGTCTTTCACATAAAGATATTTTCCTTTATACCAGGGATTTTCAATCATTCCCGATCTTTTCCATGGCAGTGGGTTATAAACCACCATACGTTTACCTTGTTTATCAACTGAGGCTGCCAATAAATCAAGGTCTGTATTTAACTCGGGGCTTACCAGTTCATTCGTATTACGTATATATTGACGTTTGTCTTCGTAAGAACGAAGCCATTTTCGTTTGCTTCCAACTTCGGTATTATGAGCATCGCTGTTTTTCAATGCCGCATAGTGTCCGTTTGGCGGAAGTGGTTCTGCTGCCGCCTCGTCCATCCATTTCTTCCATGCATCACCATAAGAATAGCGGGGGCCATACTCCGCGTTCATTCCCCAGGTATGTTCACCGTATAAAAGGCTCTGCTCATAAGCCTTGGCCAGTTTTGCTGCCGCAGGTGCAACGGCTACGCCCCAGGATTTCATTTGCGTATGCAACCCATCGAGTGTTGATTCCAGTGGACGAATATTTCTGGCAATTTTTGTTTCTTCGGGATTGGACTGCAAACCCTGAATCCAGGTATCGGGGCAGTCTCCCTTAACAGTGGGCAGATTCGGTTTTTCAGCAAGCACCGCTTTGGCAAAATCATCCAATGTGGCAAAATGGATTTTTACACCAGGTAATTCTTTGGCGGCATCCGCCAAAAGGTTATCAATATCTTTAGATGTTGGCGGCCCCTGGTTGTCGTTTGTCATTTCCATAGCCAGGTAATTCTTGCTTGGCCAGTTCGCAGGTGGCCTGATGCCGGAGCCATAAAGGTGAGTGTAATTGCACAGTACTTTTGAGCCATCGGGACCCTCCCACCAAAACAAATCGGGAAAACGAGGGTACTGGCTGGCAGGGTTGCAGCCCAATTGTAAAAATTGTATGCCTGCATTTTTCAACAAGGTTGGCAAAATCCAGGAATGGCTTGGCACATCCGCCATCTTTGCACTGATGGCTAATGGCACACCATATTTTCTCGAAATGGCAGAAGAGAAACCCAATCCGCGGACTAAATCTTCAAAATCCAGGGACTCGGTCTGCATAGTAAATGGAAGGCCGTCAGCAACAATGTCTTCCTTGCTTTATTGCTTTTTCAATTCTTAATTTTCGTTCAGTAGTCTGCAACGGCCCCAGCATTTGTGCCCCTAAAGGCCAGCCGGCGACATTCCAGGAAAAATGCTTTTCTTTCGGTTGCTTTTCGTTGTTTTCAATTAGCATCAATGCATTATCCATCATTTCTTCACGATACCGTTTAAATACATTTTCAGGAAGGTCAGTAAATCCCAGGTCGAAGTGAGTCCTAAATACAACCCATATATCGGTCATTTTTGGGTTGATATTCTTTTTTTCTTTTGTCTTTTGTGCGTTTGCCGCGAACCCAAAAAACGCGATAAAAAAAGACATTAAGATTTTAATTTTCGACATTGCCATTATTTTTAAAATTGAATAATCTATACGCTTCATGACGATGACTCTTTTGCCAGGAAGCTTATACATTTTACCAAACTTCAATTTTTTGTTTCCCTGAATTCTTGATTTCAAAAGGCCCCGGGGAAGGGTTTGTAATGTTTCGCCTGTGACCAAGATAATCTTTGTCAATCCGGAGCGGAGAACTATCCACATTTTCAAACGGAAGGTCCGGAACCATTGCTTTGGTCAGCGTCTCGGTTGTCGCCATTTTGTGTTTCTGAGCCAGCCACTTTTTATCAAAAGATATTTCGAGGTTTATCTTCTTATCCTGGTGCGACAAACTGACGGAAGCATCAAAATCGTTATCTACCGATGCATTCATTTCGGTAGCACTATGTTCTTTATATTCCTTCATTTGCTTCTCAGCATCTTTGTTCATTTCGCCAAATTTATCCTGCCCATTATTTTTTATAGCTTTCACGGCTCCTTTTGTATAAGCATTGCCATCAAAAACAACCGGTAGCAAAGCATTGCTGTACTGGCTGGCATCTCCGCCATTGACAAACAGATTGTTTATAAACTGAACATTTCCACTGGGGTTATCGCGAAGCGCCACTACATAAGTGGAATGTGGTTTCATAAATGGCGTTAATCTTGCATCATAGTGTATAACATCTATTTTGCCTCCAAACAAATTGTGTACAAAAGCAGCACCACTGGAGTTCATTAAAAGATTGCTTTTCGACAATAAAATATTATTACTTACCAGCATTGGCCCGTGATCCACTTCCAAAAAGATATCTGTGGAATTGTCATTCATTAAATTGTTTTTTATCTGTGCTCCCTGAGCCATCCAATCGAGCCATATTCCGGCAACGCCTCCTACACTATAAATATGATTGTGTTTAATTTGTACATCTATGGCGCCGTGAAATTTAATACCTGCCATTTCTGCTCCCGTGAATAAACGATGCACATATATATCGTGAATGGTGTTTCCTTCTATTGTACTGAAAGAACAGCCCATGCTACCCACAATACCGGTTTGTTCGCAATAAGCTATCGTGTTGTTGCGAACTATATGTCCGCCGATGGTGCCTTTGTTCCAGCCAAAAGCCAATGCTCTTTCAATAGTGCCCACATATCCTTTTGCTGATTCTGTGTTTTTGTTGTCATAATCGTCACCATATTTTCCCAAAGAAATGCCTGAACATTTTGAGTATTCAATTGTATTATTTTCAATAATCCAACCACGGCTCCAATGTGTACCAATTAATCCCGGCTGCACTGCAGTCGGTGGCGCCCAATTGGTAGCTGCCTGTTCCATTATAAAGCCGCGAACGGTAATAAAATTAATGAATGGCTTATCCGGGTAAAAAACTGTTGGGCGAACATTGATTTCTACTAAATCTTTATTGGGATCTGTGTTTTTAAATTGTGCCCAAATAGTTGTAGTAGCCGAATCAACCTCTGCCCACCAAAGCGGATTTTTTTTATCTTCAGATGCCATTACCTCCTCCTTTTTTGCTGCCTCCATCAGCCAGTCGCCGTTTAGATAAACGGCTCCTCTATGGTATTCCCGACCCTTTGGTGTAGGAGTAAACCAGTCGCCATGAATCAATTCTTTATATGGATTAAAATCACCAAAAAATGTATCGGGAATCTTTACTTCCCAGGTATCATTTTCCAATTTTTTCCATCCCTTTATAATTTCCGAGCCTTTTACCACTACCTTCCCGTCGGGAGCCGCTTCATAAACAATTCTTTCAGAGTTAGAATTCCCTCCGCGTGGCGGCGTAATTTGCTCACGATAGATTCCTGCGTGAACAGTTATTACATCGCCAGGCATGGCCACATTTGCTGCCGCAGAGATAGTTTTAAATGGTTTGGATAAAGAGCCGCTATTGTGGTCATCACCATTTACCGAAACATGGTGGTCAATGTGGTGTAAGGTATAAGGCTTTTGTTGTGCTGAAACAGCCGCACTACTTAAAGCAAGCACAGCGACCAGGAGTTTTTTCATGTTTTTTTGTTTGTATCTTTCTAATAATTCAGTAGCGTGTTAATTAACTATATCTCTTTTTCAATAGTTCCATTATATAAACATTCACATCCCACTGATTATTCCAAACTAATCATGGCACATCCACGATGAAGCTGCACATTAATATTGTTTTGTTTTTCAACATTGATCGTTTGTAAGGATTGCCAATGCTCAGCTCCGGGATATAACACTTTTACTTGTAAAACATTTTTTAACATCAGACCCTCAGGCAATTGAAGATGTAATTGCACGTTGGCATTGTCTTCTCCCTGAACCACCGGAATGATTATTTTATTTTTTACTTTAAAAATATTTGCTTTAGCAGCATCATCAGCTACGCTAATGATATGTGGATACAATAACCATTCTCTACCCTTGATAGCATTGAGCATGCTCCCATAATCCAAATAATATTTATCAATCGTAGAATCGGGCCTGATAGTATGATCATTGCCTTGCACAGGATCCGTTAAAAATGCGCCCATAAATAAATGTGATTGGAAATAGGTATCAGGATTGGGTTTAAAATCTTCCACTGATTCTGTCCAAGCTACATAGGGCTTGAACATAGCCATTTGTGCATTTCGGGCCAACACTTGTGGATGTTGACCAAACTCGTCATAAATTCCATCAATGTCTTTCATAAAATCTATTCGGTAATAGAGCGGATTACAAAATATAACCTTATGGGCTTTATGCATCAATGGTCCCAATTTACTCATGATGTCTTTCCATGAAGAAATAATGGAACATGTAATTTGATTATCAAAATAGCTTATGCCATCATCTCTATTTGCATTGTATAATCTTAACCAGTCGAGACGGTCAATGGCTATGCCCGACGAGGCAGGAATTTTTTCAATATGCTTTCGTGCCTGTTCTAAAAGATGTTGTTGAAATGTAGGTTCTCCAGGATCCATAACAATACAACGATCCCATGAAAATATCGGAGAATAGTTATGCAAAAAAGGATCAGCAACAACTCCGAATCCATTTTTTTTATCCAATGCTTTCCATTCCGGATAAAGCACGACGGCATTTTTCATTTTATAGTAAACAAAATCGTTAGGATCTTTCCATAAATCTGCATCTGTTTTCGCTATGCGGGGAGGAGCGGGATTTTTAATTTGACTACCGGCTTCTGTTACATTGAAATAACTCAAAGTATAAAAACCCATTTTTAAAAACTTAGTTGAATAATCACTCAGTCTTTTAATTGAAGATAATCCATCGGCAATTACAACCCCGTTTTGCTTAATTTTCTTCCACTGCATTGTGTCGTTCGCAACCGGCGGAATGAATTGACTCATATAAGGAAAGTCTAATGAAGCTTTCCAATTAAATGTATAAGCCATTTTTTTATATTTTTCTGCATCCAATTTTCCTTCATAAGATGAATAAGAACCACAACCTGCTATTTCATTTGCTTTCGGTTCTTTCGGTAAAAAATATTCTTTGTATTGTTTGTAATACCAACCCAAAGCCGAACGCCAATCATCTTCATGCACAATAATATCCATGCTGAAATGAATGGTGTTTGTTTTACAAATGCGATGATAAAAGTGTTTGAAAGCGATCATTCCGCTTGTGTCAGTTAATAAGTGCATATCCAGAATAGTATCACCTGGCGATTCGGAAAAACTGACTGCAGCTTTTTTATCCTGAAAAAAACTTGTTGCAATTGGAATTACAAATGCGTCGCGGTTGGTAATTCCTTTTCCACCATACATTAAATCAAAATTTGATAAGGGTGCCGACAGAAATGGATTTACCCAATAAGGTAATTCTTTTTGCAATTGGTTATCACTCCATGTTGTCCAAAAATTAATACCCTTCGCTTCTGTCCAGTCTAAAGAAGTTTCAATCGGTGTTGTCCAATTATTATCTCCTCCATTTACATAAACATCCCAATGCAATCCGTAAGAGGTAAGTTTATAGGAATTGATAACGGTGCAGAGATTATCACCATTATAAATCTTTTGCTTAGTAATGATAATATGTTCGGTATTCTTAAGAACATTATTTGCAATTGAAGACGTTGTATTATTCAACTTAGTTTGCAAACTACATTCTTTATCTATATCGTTGGAATGAATTTTGAAATAAACAGTTCCATTTTTTATTTGCAACTTATTTTCTTCGTTTTGAGCATTAGAAATACAACTCCATAGCACTAATGAAATAGATAAAATGACAATTGCTTTTTTCATAAATATTTACTTAATGAAATTTCTATTTTAATATCATTAATATGCCGAGGCTCTTTTCAAGCTTTGATAAAGTTGTCTGCCTCCTCCGTCAGCACTTACTTTATATAAATTCCACGTCTTATTATTTATTTGTTCTAAATGAAAATATGTAGACGAATCTCTTAATTCATTTTTTATTTTGTTGGAAAAAACATCAGCTTTTCTGGCATTTTCCCAGGCTCGAAATGTTTCGAAAAATTGTATTTTATCCTTGCATTTTTCTACGGCAGATTCGCTTAAACCTAACATATACATTGCATTCCATCCGATCGCCCTGGCTTGTAAATTGTCAGCTTGCTTAAATGTCCAATCCGATTGAAAATTCTGAATACCAAAAGTTTCTGTAGCCCTTTTGAGCCTTAAAGTATTGAACGGATTACTTCAAAACTATTGCGTACATCCTTCCACGTTGGGTGGATAAGTCATAAACGAAAGTTTCTTTAAGTTCAGGCATCGTTATTGTTGCTTTTGGCGAGATAATGGGCGCCGGTATTGACTCAGTATTGTAAAATGCATTCGAGTTTTTGCCAATGGATTTCTTCAATTCGTCGCCGCTGACCAGTTTCATTTGGTTGGGAACCCGCAAGCGAAGATTACCTCCTAAGGTCGATTTGATAACTGCCTTCACGAGTTTACCATCTTTCCATTGCATAGTTACTATTTCAAAACCGCCTCTTGCAAGGAGTCCACTTACACTGCCCGATTTTTGCCAAACATCAGGAATAGCGGGAAGCAAGTGTAATGTTCCATCTTCACTTTGCATCAGCATTTCGGTGATGCCGGAAGTACAACCAAAGTTACCATCGATTTGAAAGGGAGGATGCGCATCAAAAAGGTTATCGTATGTTCCACCTCCTCCTGCATTGGTACCAACAGGAGTGAGCTGATTTTGGATGAGTTTGTAAGCATGATTACCATCCAGCATTTTGGCCCACCAGTTTATTTTCCAGGCCATGCTCCAGCCGGTTGAAACATCACCGCGTTGAATAAGTGTATTCTTCGCGGCACTATATAATTCAGGGGTACGGTAAGGTGATATCTGATTTGATGGGAACAACCCGTACAAATGCGAAATGTGCCGATGATGATCATTCGGATCATCTACGTCATCTAACCACTCCTGCAATTGGCCATATTGACCGATGTGCATCGGAGGTAAAAGGCTTCGCATGTGTTTTAAGGTGTCGGAAAATGTTTTGTCTCTATTTAAAATTTTTGCAGCATCAATTACGGTGCTAAACACATCAAAAACAATTTGATTGCTCATGGTTACACCGGCATCGAGGGAAGAACCCTGGTGGGCTGCCGGTGCGTTCTCGGGCGACATATCAGGACATAAAACAAGCCAGTGGTATTTTGGATGTTCAACCAAAAAATCAACATAAAACATTGCGGCATTTTTTAAGACAGGATAAACTGACAAGAGATAATTTTTATCGCCATTATATAAATAGTGTTCCCAAAGATTTTGACTCGTCCATCCGCCACCGTTATTCCAGATACCCCAAAAAGCTCCGTCCACACCACCCGTTGCCCGCCAAATGTCTGTATTGTGATGTGCCATCCATCCTCTTGCACCATACATATCTTTTGCAGTTTGTTTACCTGTTATGGACATATCTTTTACCATTTGAATAAAAGGCTCATCTAATTCAGCCAGGTTAGTTTTTTCAACAGGCCAGTAATTCATTTCCGCATTAATATTGATGGTGTATTTGCTGTCCCACGGTGGGTATAATTTATTGTTCCATATTCCTTGCAGATTGGCCGGCTGGCCGCCCGGCTGCGAAGAAGAGATCAATAAATAACGTCCGAATTGATAGTAGAGCGTAGCAAACTGAGGATCATTGGTGCTATCAAAATTTTTCAGGCGCTCATCAGTGGGAAGTGGGGAAGAGCCTGTTGTTCCAAGAACAAGTTTTACCCGGTCAAAATATTTCTTATACGCGGCAATGTGTCCTTTTAAAATAGTTGCAAAAGATTTCGAATATCCTTTGTCCAGGTAACTTGCCGCCTTTTCGTTTTCATCGCCACTCACGTCATGATAATTATTAAAATTGGTGGCAACCGAAACATAAATCGTTACCTCATTGGCATTTTTTATAATCATTGTACTATCTGTTGTGGATAAAGTACCTCCAGACAACTTGAATTTTGCGATGCCTTTAAATTTAACCATGCCTTTCACGCCTTCGTGGTCGATAGTCGTTCCATCAATTGTAAGTTCTTTTGCTGCATTTGTTCGTATAACCGCGTTGGGTTCGGGACTTGAAAAAGATGCCGTAAAAGAAATGCCGGCTGGCTTACCCGCCGTTAAATGCATTACGATGAGCCGGTCCGGAAATGATGCTATTACTTCACGCATATATGAAATATCACCGACCTGGTATGTTGTTTTTTGTACTGCATTTTCCAAATCAAGTTCCCGATAATAATTCGAATAATTTTGATGCCCATGAAAGGCCAGGAGAAGATCGCCTACTGGTTCAAACATTTGGCCTTGTGATTTTCTACTTATAATAACACGATTAGCTATAGCTTCAGCTTCTTTTTGTTCACCATTAAAAATCAGGTTACGGATTACCGTTAGTGAATCCAGTGCGAGCGGATTGTCGTTGCGGTTTGGACTACCACTCCAAACAGTATTCTCATTTAGTTGAACCATTTCGGTGTCTACATTCCCATATACCATTGCGCCTAACTTTCCGTTGCCGATGGGTAATGCGTTTTCCCAAGTATGGCCTGTCGGCTTATTGTACCAGAGTTTTAACCCGGTTTTATCCTGGGAAAAGCCAATTGTTGTTGAGAGCAGGAATAAGATTGAACATAGCTGATTCATTGTAGTTACATGTTAGAAAGGTAAAATAATCGATTACAGTTTGTTGATTTTGTTTAACAAATTAACTCCATCTGATACAAAAACCAATGTTTCGAATCATCTATTCATTATTAAAAAAGAACCAATGCATGGCAGTTCGAAAGGTTGATGACAAATATATTGTGTCTTAATAGTCACGCCCCGGGATATAAATGAAAAAGGAACGACGAAAATACCGTTCCTTTTGAAGATTGCAATAACACATATTTTTAATATCCGGGATTCTGATAAGCCGCTTTATCTGCATCCGTTGCTTGCATACCATCGAGCTGACCTTGCGGTATGGGGCGTAGATAAAGAAAAGGTTGAATGTTCCTGGTTACAGTCAGCGGTGTATGGTCTCCGTTATTAGGTCCACAAATTCTGTAAGTTGAAGCAAGGTCCGCCCATGTTTGGGTGCGCACCAGGTCGAACCAACGCGAACCTTCACCATAATATTCGCGTGAGCGCTCGGCAAGGATATAGTTAATATCGATAGTAGCAGGCGTAGCAGCAATCATATCAGCGCTATGATCTTCGATCTTAACCGAATTGCCATTATTATCAAAGCGCCACATGCCTGCGCGGGCCCTGATTACATTGATCAAGCTTTTGGCATCCATCCCTGCTGTGGTAGTAGCGCCTTTTACAGCAGCCTCAGCCGCCACAAAGTAGAACTCGGAAAAATAGGCAATATTAAAAGGGCGGGTACTGGCAGCATTAGGTTGTCCCAATCCCCCGGCATTATCGGTACGATATTCACCGAGTTTCCATAGCCCCGGATATGTGATACGGCTTATGCCCTCCGGAGATACAACGAAATCGGCCCTTCCCGGTAATACACCTGCGCCGCAATTACTTTGACCGGCGCCGCTGGGATAGGTAATAGGCGTACCCGGTTCGCTGTCAAGAAATGATACAACGGCGTCTCCCGGGTTCAAAGGCAAGCCATTTGCACCGTACAACGTTTGTTGGCTA
Source organism: uncultured Chitinophagaceae bacterium (assembly GCA_963792025.1). Taxonomy (GTDB): domain Bacteria; phylum Bacteroidota; class Bacteroidia; order Chitinophagales; family Chitinophagaceae; genus Ginsengibacter. The sequence continues at coordinate 113,969 of CAWBUS010000008.1, forward strand.
ATTCCGGTTCCTATCAGGTTCCAGTTGCCACGATAAACCGTAACAAAAGTGCCGTCATACCGGGAATCATTCGTTTTATCAGCAAAAGTATTTTCAATCGCACCTATGGTTGGGCACATGCGTGTCCATGGACGTCCCAGGTGTTGGTCAGCCGCCCGCTGAACTGAACTAACTGTCGAGGTCCAGCCTGGATCCTTTGCACTGTGTATTACCGTATAATTCCAGGTCATCATCCAACCCGCGAAATTATCTTCGCCTCCACCACTTCCGTAGCTGAGGCTGGCACCATTGTATTGTTGATTTTGCTGTGTATGATCTGCGTACAACAGGACCTCATTATTACGATCATTCGATCCTACATGTAAATCATAATAAGTTCGCTGTAAACCAAACGGTCCGGGGTTTTGAATGGCCGTTGTTGCCACGTCGTATGCCTGCTGAAAGTAATAGGCAGCATCATGGCCATCGGGATCTTTACGGTCGGTTGCTGGATATGTGGGAATATTGTTGGGGTTTTGCAGCCACCATGCGTAAGTAAGATAGGCTTTTGCCAAAAACAGGCGGGCGGCAGTTTGCGTAACGCCTCCGGTTACACGTCCCGTGGCGGGCAAATCATTTACGGCTGAATCCAAATCAGGAAAGACAGCCTTCGTGTAAACTTCCGGCACAGTATTACGCACGGACGTCCTTATCGGGTTGGTATTGAATGCAAGTTCTCCTGCCCCAAGATCCAAAGGCACTCCTCCAAAAGTTTGTACCAATTGGAAATAGTCAAATGCACGGAAGAACCTGGCTTCAGCAATCAGGGATGCCGGAAGCCCCACTGCGGTGGCATTTTGAATAATACCGCTTGCGGTGTTGATGTTGGGAAATACATTATTCCACAGAACATCTGCGCGGCTGGTTTGGGAAGTAATATCTCCATTGTTACTTACATCCATCACTTTAAAGTTCTGGTCAGCGCTTTGAGCGAAGGTTACTTCGTCGGTACCGGTTTCACCGCTATTATAATAATAGGCGTTCCCATACATGTATCGCAGATTTGCATACAAAGAGGTTAAGCCATCATAAACACCAGCCTGGGTCTGAAAAAAACCCGGAGTGTAAATACTACGGGGTGTCTCGTCCAAAATTTTGGAACATCCTGCAAAGATCACCATGAAAAGTGTCGATGCTATTAAAGTTTTTATTTGAATATGTTTCATAATGTTATTGTTTTAAAAAGTCATGTTAACGCCAACAACGTAATTGCGGGTTGAAGGTGCATTATAGCCAACTGTGAGTATCCGCCTTAAATTGTAGGACAATGGAACCGCTGCATTTTGATTGCCATATGAATTAGGCTCGGGGTCGAGGCCCATTTCCTTCGTGAATGGAGAGAACATAACAAAAGGATTTTGTACAGTGAAGTACAGCCTCAAGTTGTTAATACGGGATTTTTTCAGCAAGCTATTTTGCGCAAAGTTATACCCGAGAGAAATGGCCCTAACCTTCATATATGATCCATCAAAATAACCAAGCGTAGTAGCATATTTTGGATTGTCGCCACTTCTTACAGCGGCAGGATTTGGATATTTGGCGCCCGTATTAGTGGGTGTCCAATAATCGATTTTGATATTGTTACGGCGTCCGCTTTCAAGATTAAGATAACCTCCAGACCCATTGATAGTACTTACAAGGACGCCTCCGTGTTGATATACTCCAACAATGCTGAAATCGAATCCTTTATAGGAGACATTGGTATTGAAGCCACCTTCATATTTTGGATCTACATCCATAACCTGTTGGTCTGCGGCGCCAATTGCCCTGGTCGGAGAACCGTCGGAATTGTATGTGCCGGTATACTGCACTTTAATCATTCCGACATTTCCACCTGGTTCCAAAATATTTAAATATTGATCTTTAGCCTGCCACAATCCTATTCTTTTGTAATCATAAATAGCATTGATATTGTGCCCCACAAACCATCCATTTCCTATGTCCTGCGGTTCTCCGGAAGCCAGCGACACCAGCTTGTTTCGGTTGGCATAAATATTGAATCCTGCCGTCCATGTCCAGCCATTGACATTATCGATGATGGTTCCATCGAGGCTTAACTCAATGCCTTTATTTTGAGTTGCCCCAATATTTCCGGTGTAGCTACCTACTCCGGATGTAGGAGGAAGTGATACACCCAAAAGGATATCACTGGTATTCGTGATATAATACTCAACAGTACCAGACAGCCTGTTCTTAAGTAAGGCAAAGTCCAGTCCGAAGTTCCATGTCTTAGAATATTCCCAACCTAATTGTGCATTAGGCAATTGAGACACGTAAAGTCCGGTTGCATACCCGGTAGGTCCAAAATTATATGGGGAAGTCGATAATAATCCAAGAGTTGAGTAGGGAGCAACAGACTGGTTAGAGGTTTCACCATATCCGGCTCGAAGTTTCAACCTGTTTATCAGCGTCACATTTTGCATAAATGGTTCGTTGGTGATATTCCATCCTGCAGAGACTGCGGGGTAGGTGTGCCATTTATGCCCCGGCGCCAGCCTTGAGGATCCATCGGAACGTACCGTGGCGGAAATCATATACTTATTATTATAGGAGTACATCACACGTCCCATCGCCGACGTCAACCCTGATAACTGGTAAACCTGGTTATTGGGATCAACTGTGATATCCGTTGAGTTTGACTGACCGATGTTATAGAATTGAAAAGCATCCGACGGAATATTTTGTGCCGACATGTTTGACCGCACAAATTTGTTTTGCTCAGCAGAATATAATGCTACTATATTCAAGGTATGTTTCTGTGCAAAGGTACGGTCATAAGTAAGCAGGTTTTCCATTGTCCAATGGTACGTAGTTTGATTATCCACGGAAGCAGTTGATGGCGTAGTAGGGTTGGAACTACCTACCCCTGGAGCCGTAAACTGACCGTTGTTGTTATGAATGTAATCAAGACCAAGGTTAAAACGGTACTTTAATCCTTGTATGCCCGGAATTTTTACTTCACCGTAGGCTGAATTGTAGGTTGCATAACCCTTTGTCTCGTTTAACCAAAGATCTTTTAAACTATCTACCACGCTTTTAGTTTGAACAAAATTGTTATCCAATGGCATTTGTATGGTTCTCTTCAACGATCCGTCCGGATTGTACGGCACAGCGATAGGCGACATACTTAATACGTTGTACAAACCTACCTGGCTACCGGTAGTAATATTATAATTATTATTCGTTGTTAAGCCAAAGCGGAAATACTTACCAACTTCCTGGTCAATAGCAAACCGCATTGAATATCTCTTATACCCCTGGGTAGGAATAACACCCTGGTCATTATAATACCCCAATCCGAAGTTGTAATTGCCGCCCTGGGTTCCTCCCGAAATATCGACGTCATGGCTATTCTCCCAACCTGTTTGGAAAAACATTTTCTGCCAATCCGTATTTGCGGTGCTGTCTTCATCTGCCCCCAAAGTTGAATATAACCCTGCAGCTTTACGAAGTGCATAAAATTCCGGACCATTCATCATTGGGTATTTGGCGAAAAGAGTCTGTGCGCCGACACGACCGTTGTACGATACCCTTGGCTTTTCTCCCCGGCGGCCTCGATTAGTCGTTATTAAAATAACCCCGTTGGCGCCACGCGATCCGTAAATAGCCGTTGCCGAGGCATCTTTCAAAACGTCGAGACTTTTTATATCGTTGGGGTTAATATCGCCAATACCGCCAACAAAGGGGATACCATCGAGTACAATGAGCGGATCATTACTGGCTGTCAATGACCGCTGTCCCCGAACACGAATCTGCATAGTGGCGCCAGGCTGCGTATTGGTCTGTGATATTTCAACGCCGGCCAAACGACCTTGAAGCGCCTGTGTTACATTAGTGGACGGTACTTCCAATAACGTTTTTCCGCTGATAGACGCGACGGAACCCGTAATCGCTTCCTTCCGTTGTGTGCCGTAGCCTATCACTACCACCTCGCCGAGGGATTTATCTGAGCGGGTTAAAGTGATGTTTCCAACGTCTGCCCTGTTGATCTTTACTTCTTTGGGTGAATAGTCTATAGCTGTTATCATTAGGGTTTCACCTTTGGCTACTGAAAGTGAAAAATTGCCTTCCGTATTCGTGGTGGTTCCTTGATTATTTGCTCCCTTAACAACCAGGGATGCACCGGATAAGGGGTCTCCGGCTTCGTTTGTGATATGACCTTTTACAGTTATGTTTTGTGCAAAGGCCATAAAAGCAAACATCTGCATAATAATAAAGCAGAGAACTTTTGATTTAATTTTTTTTATCATAATAAAGTTATTATTTGTTAAGCGTATGATTTGGTAGTTTCATAAGGTGAGTCCATTTCTTCTTTCATCAGGAAGTATTTTTAGATTCAGCCAACCGGTGCCTGCCGATATTACCTCTTGGATAAATGGCCACAGGTGATGCCCTGGTAGCAATTATTGCAAATACCACAAGTTGTTCACTTTGCGGCCTTATCCTGATAAATATGGTTTCAATAAATCTGATTCGGTTTATGAATCTTACGTGTGAAGGTGCTGTTTCCATCTAGCAATCATTTGATTTTATAGAATAGTACTCAAACGTGTAACAGATTACATAAATGATTGTCAATAATCAGTAAAAAAGACCAATAGCTGTTGAAATGTTTAAAATAAATTTTTTCCTGCCGGGTGATTCTTTAATAAGCTATCAATCGTAAATTCCTTTAGATATTGACAAAAAGTATGCAAGCAACTTTGTTATCCCTCGTAATAACGAGCTAATGATGTGCAAAGTAAAAAAAATATTTGAAAATGTAACCGATTTCAATTTTTTTTTAAAAAATTTCCTACTTTAGCAATTCAACGATTGACTTTTCATTGATATGAATAAAGAAATCACCATTTACGACATTGCAAAAGAGCTTAATTTATCTGTCGCAACCGTTAGCAGAGGTTTGAAAAATAGCAGCGTTGTAAAAAAGCCTACAAAAAAAAGAATTCTGCAAAAAGCCGTCGAACTGGGCTATCGTCAAAATAGTTTTGCGAGCAATCTTCGTAAGCAGAAATCGCACACGATAGGAATAATTCTGCATGAATTAAATAGTAATTTCACTACGTCTGTTTTGTCTGGTATTGAAAAGGTTACAACAGCTGCAGGCTATGATCTGATCATTGCCCACTCTGCGGAGAATTATGAGAGAGAAGTTGCCAATGCAATGAACCTTTTCCATAAACGGGTCGATGGCGTGATAGCTTCGTTGTCGTCGCCCACAAAAGATTTAAACCATTTTAATATTTTTTTCAAAAAAAATCTACCGGTAATATTTTTTGATCGGGTAGATGAAACAAGCGACCACACCTATGTTATTATTGACAATTATAAATGCGGGTATGAATTAACAAAACACCTAATTGACCAGGGTTGTAAGCGTATTGCCTTTCTTACAGCTAATCTCAACAGGAATGTTTACTTTCAAAGGCACAAAGGTTATAAAGATGCGCTTCGCGATACAGGCCTTTTGTACGATGAAAACCTGGTACTCATAAAAGATTTAAATGAAAAAAGCGGTCATAAAGGAGCATTAGAAATTTTGAATATGGATCCCCGGCCCGACGGATTGCTCGCTCCAAATGACTTTATCGCCGCAGTCTGTATGAAGGAATGTAAGCTACACGGTATAAATATTCCAAAAGATATGGCCATTGCGGGTTTTAATAACGACCCTATAAGTACACTTGTTGACCCTGAACTAACAACCGTCAATTATCCGGGTAAAGAAGTAGGTGAAGTGGCGGCCCGCTATTTAGTTAACCGGTTGCAGAGTCCGGAAGATATGCACACAACACAACGTATTTATATAAAATCTGAACTTATCATAAGAGAATCATCACTAAGAAAAGGAAACTCTTTTTCACATAGATGAAATAAAAAATATTGCTTGCTTTTGTAACAAAAACAAAAAGGTATCTAAAAATACCCTTTAGGTTGAAAAGATTTTTTTGACAAGATAACGCTGAAGATAGTGGCCATGCTATTAAATAGAATTGCCTGGAAAACGTGACCAGGTAATTTTTCAACTTAAATACCAAAAAGAAATCGATATGATACCCAAAGAAACAACTATGTGACCGGAAGTAGTCGCCAGATGATAAAACAACGAATCTGTCTTAATAAAATAATGAATAAAATCAAATAACCATGCATTCAATATTTAAAAAAAGTAAATGGTACGTAATTTTATTCATTGCCGGATTTGTTTTCAACATAGCGACTGCTCAGAATCCAATTATTCGTAACCAATTTTCTGCTGATCCATCAGCAAGAGTATTTGGAGATACAGTTTACCTCTATCCTTCTCATGATATTGTTGTGCGACCCGGACATGGCCGGCCCGGCTGGTTTTGTATGGAAGACTATCATGTATTTTCCTCAACAGACCTTACTGACTGGAAAGATCACGGTGTGATTGTAAGCCAAAGTAAAGTTCCATGGGGAAATCCCGAAGGTTATAGTATGTGGGCGCCCGACTGTATTTACAGGAATGGAAAATATTATTTTTATTTTCCTGATGGTGTGAGAGACGCCAGTTATGGAAGGGGTTTTGCAATCGGCGTAGCTGTTGCGGATAAGCCCGATGGTCCATTTACGATAGAACCATTTCCTATCAAAGATGTTCATGGAATTGACCCGAATGTTTTTATAGATAAAGACGGCCAGGCTTATTTGTACTGGGCGGGAGGCAATATTTATGGTGCAAAGCTGAAGGAGAATATGCTGGAGCTCGCTTCCGAACCAAAAGTGTTGGGAGTTCTTCCCACCAAAGGACTGAAGGAAGGTCCGTACTTGTTTGAACGTAACGGCATCTATTACCTGACTTATCCACATGTAGAAAACAAAACAGAACGGCTTGAATATGCAACAAGCAATCGTCCTTTAGGTCCCTTTAAGTTTGCAGGTGTAATTATGGATGAATCTCCCGAATGCTGGACCAATCATCAATCTGTTATTAATTTTAAAAATCAATGGTATTTGTTTTATCACCATAACGATCTTTCTCCAAACTTTGATAAGAACAGGAGTGTAAGAATTGATAGTTTATTTTTTAATGCTGATGGCTCCATTAAAAAAGTTATTCCAACATTACGCGGCGTTGGCGTTACAGATGCCTCAAAAGAAATACAGATAGATCGATACAGTAATAAAAGCGAAGGTGCTTCTATAGATTTTCTTGATACAACCAATCGATTTCTCGGATGGAAAACGGTGTTTAATAAGCCCGGTACGTGGGTGCAATATAACAGTATTGATTTCGGAAAGACATTGTTCAAGAACGTGACTGCGAAAGGTTCATCAGCATCAGGAGCTGTTGTACAAATAAGAGCAAACAATGAAAATGGTCCAATTTTGTCCGAGATAAAAATTCCTAAAGGGAACGAGTGGAAAATCATCAACGGAAAGGTTTCAAATTTAAAACCAGGTATTCAAAATTTGTTTGTGGTTTTAAAGAATGGTGACCACGCAGAAATTGATTGGATAAAATTTAATTGAGCATTAGCGCCGCATATCGAAGGCTAATAAAGAAAATTGTAATGAATAGTAAACAACATTTTTTTTGGAATCTATTGCTCCTATCCTGCTGCTGCCAGGCACAAATGAATAATGGCACTGGCTTATTAAAAGACAGTAATTCCATTCATGAATTTAGATATACGAACCCGATAACACGCGATACTTCTCTTTCCATGAGAGATTATTGTATCATCAAAGTAGGCGATACCTGGTATTGTACCGGCACGTCCAACCCAATATGGACAGGACCAAATCCGGGAGTGAAACTCATTATGTCAAAAGATATGATACATTGGAAACAGTATGGTTGGCTGATAGATGCTTCGAAACTACCTGTTGATTGCCCTTACAACGGACGGTTTTGGGCGCCTGAAATTCATTTCATTAAAAAAAAATACTGGCTTACGGTAAACAGCGGAAAAGTTACTGCAGAGGATGCGAAGGGAACGAAAACGCACAGCATCTGGTTATTTTCTTCGGATAGTGTTACCGGCCCCTACAAACTTGTAAACGGGCCCTTAACACCGCATTATAATAATGACGCAACTTTATTTGGAGATGATGACGGACAAACCTATCTCTATTGCAGCGGCAATGGATTGTTCCAGGCGAAAATAGATTTGAATACAGGAAAGCTAACTACACCCATTCAAAAGTTCCTGGATAAAAAACAGCCAGGTTGGCCGGAATGGATGGTGGGTGGCATTGAAGCTCCTTTCGTTATCAAAAAGGACGGCGCCTACTTTATGTTTTTTTCAACCTGGACCCGTGGTTATGAAATAGGTTTACTTAAATCGACATCACCATTGGGTCCATGGAAGTTAGCATCACCGGATCCAATTTTCGGAACGAGGAAAAAAGGATACCGGCAGGAGCTGGCAACCAGCGGTGGTTATACGGATTTAAAATACCAGGATACAGAAGATCCTTATTGCGAAGCCGCCTCAAATTCACTGTTTACAGGACCTGACGGCAAATTATGGAGTTCCTGCCATTACCTGATGTACGAAAAACGGCCTTACCCTTACAGCCAAACTTTCAGGCCATGGGAATTAACTCCTGGAATGGGTATTGAACCGGTTTATTACAAGAATGGAATGTTTTACATAAACGGCCCTACATGGACAGAACAGATTGTAGATTACTAATCATTAATTAACAACAATATAAACCGAACATGAAAAAAATTATTATTACTGCCTTATGTATCCTCGGTACGGGGCTGGCAACATTTGCACAAAACGCAACTATCAAAATTGATGTTACCAGGACTGTTGGTGAGATTGATCCAAAAATCTATGGTGTATTTATGGAGCCAATTCACTTCAACGGCCGCAGAATGGGCTTGCCGGATTCCGTCGACTTCAACACACTTTATGGAAATCTTTATGATCCATCATCACCGTTAGCCGACGAGAACGGTTTCAGGAAAGATTACATTGATGCGATGAAAGAGCTCAAGGTTACCAACATGCGTTGGCCCGGTGGAAATTTTTTAATGGGTTATGACTGGAAGGATGGCATCGGTCCGAAAGACCAACGGCCTAAACGTATAAACCTTGCCTGGGGCGGCATTGACAAAAATCATGTTGGCACAGACGAATGGTTTAAACTGAACAAATCAATTGGTAGTGAAAATATTGTAGCTGCTAATCTTGGCCTTGGAACTATTTTGGATGCCGCATATTTGGTTGAATATTGTAATTACAAAGGAGGTACCTATTATTCTGATTTACGTGCAAAGAATGGCCATCCTCAACCATACGGCGTGAAGATTTGGGATTTGGGTAATGAAGTAGATGGTAAGCCATGGGAGTTAGGACATAAAAATGCAGAAGACTACATAGAAGTTGCCAGGGAAGCCGCTAAAGCGATGTCCGCAGTTGATAAGGATATTGAATTTGTGGGATGTGGTTCTTCCTGGTATAGCAGTCCCGATGGTTGGGATAACTGGAATCGAAAAATATTAACCGGCATCGGCGATAAAATAAAATACCTGTCTATCCACAGCTATTGGGAAAGTTCTCCTGACTATTATACCAATATGGGAGCAGGGGCTAAAATTTTTGACGACCGGATAAAAATTACTGCCGGTGAAATAGGAGCAGTATCTAACACGCAGGGTTATAAAAAACCTATTTATCTTTCGGTTGACGAGTGGGGCGCTTTCGCAAGAAACTTCATGAGTGTATTGCCGATAGCGCAATGCTTTAATTCATTTATTCGACATGCAGATGTAGTAAAGATGGCCAACTTTACCATGCTAACATCTCTATTATCAAGCGATCCAAAAAAAGGTACTTTTAAATCTCCCGTGTTTTATACATTCAAACTTATTTTCAAACAATTGTCGTGGTACTTCGGCTGATACTTATGTTGCCTGCGATACTTTCAATACAGAACAATACAAAGGAATACCTTATCTTGATGTTACAACTGTTTACTCGAAAGAAACAAATACAGCCTACATCAATGTTGTGAATAGAAATGAGGATAAAAACATCACGGCTGACATAATTAGTAACTCCGGAGATTTTTCAGGAAAAGCAGAAGCAAGCATCATAAACAGCGACGATCTAAAAGCGCCATTTACGATAGACAAGCAGGCACAATATATTCCTGTTACAAAAGATATAAAAATTTCGGGCAACAAATTAAGTTATAGCTTTCCTGCGCACTCCTTTACTCAGATAAAAGTGGGTGTTAAACCCCAATGACAATTCTAAAATTTTCAACGGAATGAAAATAATCATCTCCAACATCCTTTTTCTATTTACTTGTTTAATGCTTCATGCGCAGGATGGTCATCAACTCTGGCTTCGCGATAAAAAAGCGTTGCCAGTAAATGTCATATGCAAAAAGAATACCCCTACGCTTGTTATTGCACGTAAGGAATTAGAAGATAGTTGGCAGGGTAAACCTGGTGCTACGATTTCATTAATCGTTAAAAATGATAAGGCGTTTAAAAATGATGGATTTAAAATTAGTAATGGAGCCATTCAAGCCAACAGCGACAAAGGAATTCTTTATGGCGTCTACGAATTGTTGCGTTCCCAACAAACGGGAGATGAAACAAAAGAGCGCGTTGATAATCCTTCCTACGAATTTCGTATACTCGACCATTGGGATAATCCTAACGGATCAGTAGAGCGTGGTTATGCAGGTAACTCTATTTTTTGGAGAAAACAAGATCCCTTCACGGTTACAACGGATGATAAAAAACTGTGGCAGGAATACGCCCGGGCAAATGCTTCCATCGGTATTAATGGTTCCGTTCTAAATAATGTGAATGCATCACCGTCAATATTAACGCAGGATTATCTTAACAGGGCAAAAGCAATTGCCGATGTATTACGGCCTTATGGAATAAAAATATATCTCTCTGTAAACTTTGCATCGCCGGCAGCGCTTGGTGGTTTAAAAACTGCTGACCCGCTTGATCCCGCAGTAATGGCATGGTGGAAAAATAAAGCAAAAGAAATCTATAGTATCATTCCTGATTTTGGTGGCTTCCTTGTAAAAGCAAGCAGTGAAGGACAACCCGGCCCGCAAAATTACGGACGCACACACGCCGACGGTGCTAACATGCTGGCAGATGCCTTGCAACCTTACGGCGGCATTGTTATGTGGCGTGCGTTTGTTTATAGCGCCAATGATGAAGATCGTGCAAAACAGGCTTACGACGAGTTTATGCCGCTTGATGGAAAATTCAGGGACAATGTAATTATCCAGGTTAAAAACGGGCCGATAGATTTCCAGGCACGCGAGCCCTTCAGTCCACTATTTGGCGCAATGAAAAAAACATCGGTAATGCCTGAATTCCAGGTAACGCAGGAATATCTTGGACATGCCGTTTATCTCGTGTTCTTATCTACCATGTGGGAAGAATGTTTGCAGAGCGACACCTATCAACAGGGCAAAGGGAGTACAGTTGCCCGATGTACAGACGGCAGCATTTATCCGCAAAAATATACCGCTATTGCCGGCGTTTCCAATGTTGGTTTGGATACTAATTGGTGCGGCAACCATTTTGCGCAAGCTAACTGGTATGCGTATGGGCGATTAGCATGGAATGACAAATTGAAAAGTGAACAAATAGCTGACGAATGGATTAAGTTAACCTTCTATAACGACTCGTGCGCAAAATCCGGTGCCGCTAATTATGCATCTGGATGGAAAGAGAATTTCCTCGGGCCTGTAAAAAAGATGATGCTCGAAAGCAGGGAAGCTGCAGTAAATTTTATGACGCCGCTCGGTCTGCATCATATCATGTCTGCAAACGGGCACTACGGTCCGGGTCCATGGTGGGCGCCAAAAGGCGTGAGGCCCGACTGGACACCTCCTTATTACCACCAGGCGAGTGCAAACGGAATTGGTTTCGATCGCACTACGAAAGGCAGTGATGCGGTAAGTCAATATCATGAACCGTTAGCTTCAGAATTTAATAACGTGGCTACTTGTCCTGATAAATATTTGCTTTGGTTTCATCATTTGCCATGGGATTATAAAATGCCGGGTGGACGTACGCTATGGGACGAGCTTTGCCTTCATTATGATAAAGGCGTGCACCAGGTTCGTGCGTTTCAAACAATTTGGGATAAAGCCCATCCGTGGGTAGATAGTACACGCTTTATGGCTGTGCAACGCAAGCTGCGTGAGGAAGAGGTAAATGCTGTTTTATGGAAAGATGCCTGCCTGCTGTATTTTCAGCAATTCAGCCGAATGCCTATCCCCTATGATGTTGAACGTCCTGTAAATAATTTGGATGACATAATTGCAAATGATACAAGGAGAGGCGATGGCCGTTCACATTAAATTGAATAAAACTTAAAACAAATTGTTGGACATAATATACTCCAGGGAAACACAAACGATACTATGAGATATGTGAAATTGATACTTTTTTTGTTATTGTATTTTAATTGCTCTTTTGCGCAACAAGGTGCTGTATCTATTCAAGTGGATGCTGCAAAACCAATTGGCTCAATGAAACCGTTCTGGTCTTTCTTTGGTTATGATGAAGCCAATTATACAACAAGAAAAGATGGTAAGAAATTATTAACAGAACTACAGGACTTAAGCCCTGTACCTGTTTACATCAGAACCCATAATTTACTTACATCAAAAGGCAACAGCGATGGACCTGACCTGAAGTGGAGCTTTACGGATGCTTATAAAGAAGATCAGAATGGTCATCCCATTTATAACTGGATAACTATTGATAGTATTATTGATACGTACATTCAAAGAGGCATGAAACCTTTGATGGAAATCGGGTTTATGCCTGAAGCCCTTTCTTCTCACCCTGAACCATACGAGCATCACTGGAGCAGCGGCGGCAACATTTGGACGGGCTGGACCTATCCGCCCAAAGATTATAATAAATGGAGAGAATTGGTGTACCAATGGGTAAAGCATTCTGTTGCACGTTACGGAAAAAAAGAGGTGACCACCTGGTTGTGGGAATTATGGAATGAACCGAATATCGGTTATTGGTCGGGTACGTTTGATGAGTATTGCAAGCTGTATGATTATGCTGTTGACGGACTAAAGAAAGCTTGCCCTGAGTGTACTGTTGGTGGCCCGCATAGCACCAGTCCGCGGGATGATAAAGCATATAATTTTCTTACAAAATTTATTACGCATTGCCTGCATGGGGAAAATTATGCCACAGGCAAAACAGGAACGCCACTGCAGTATATTGGGTTCCATGCAAAGGGTTCACCGGAAATAGTTGATGGACATATCCGGATGAATATGGGTGTTCAATTAAAAGATATTCAAAGGGGATTTGAAGCAGTGAGTTCCTTTCCCGAATTAAAAAATATTCCGGTTATCATTGGCGAATGTGATCCGGAAGGATGTGCCGCCTGTTCAGAAAAAAGAGATCCAAAATATGGTTATCGAAATGGCACGATGTACTCCAGCTATACGGCTGCATCTTTTGCCAGGATATACGATTTGATGGATCGATATAAAATTAATTTACGTGGTGCGGTAAGCTGGTCATTTGAGTTTGAAGACCAGGATTGGTTTGCAAGTTTTCGCGACCTGGCTACACATGGCGTTGACAAACCGGTTTTGAATATATTCCGCATGTTTGGATTAATGGGCGGTGAAAGAATAGCCGTTCATACAAATGATGGCTTGAGTGCAGCCGATATAATTTCCAATAAAGATGCAACAGGAAATGATATTAATGCTATTGCCAGTAAAGATCAACATTCGATTTATGTAATGGTTTGGAATTTTAACGAAGAAGCTATTTCGGATTCCTCTTCCGAAGTTAAACTTGCAATAAATGGTATCGGACAAAAATAAGGTGTTGATTCATCATTATCGGGTGGACCAACAATTCAGCAATTCATTTGAAAAATGGAAAGCAATGGGAAAGCCGCAGCAGGTAAGCGAAACACAATATCATGAATTGGAGAAGGCAGGACAACTTCAATTATATACGTCGCCGGAATGGAAGCAGGTAAAAGATGGAAAAGTGAATTTAGAATTTTCTTTACCAAACCATGGGAGTGTCTTTAATTCAATTAAGTTGGTAAATGGTAAGTGCAATGGAATTTGAATTTAAAGCACGCGGGAAAGTAAAAACGAATTATATGATGATGAATAATTTACTGCATAATTAGATGATTATCCTACTTATTCATTTAGATGTATTGAGCAAAAAATATCAATTAATAAAATCTTTGTAAAATGATTTTGACTACCGGGTTTTCTCTAAAAAAAGTATTCATAAAAAGCTGTTGTTTGTTGTGGGTATGTATGGCCTCCGTAACGGCAGAAGCGCAGCGAATAATTAATTTGTATCCGGGGGCAATTCCAAATTCAAAGCCGACCGAATTAAATGACATTCCGCAAAACCCATCAGAAGGTTTGGTGCGTCGTATTATTAATCCAACACTTGAAATATACTTACCGGAAAAAGATAAAGCAAGTGGCGCTGCCATAGTAATCTGTCCTGGCGGTGGTTACAGCGTAATCGTATATGGTGGTGAGGGCGTATCGATTGCCAAAGCGTTTGCTGAAAAAGGTATCGCCGCATTTGTTTTGAAATACCGTTTGCCAAACGATTCCTTCCAGGTAAATAAAACTATTGCGCCCTTGCAGGATGCACAGCAGGCAATTAAAATAGTGCGTGATAGTGCATCGGCCTGGGGTATTGATGTTAACAAAGTTGGCATCATGGGTTTTTCTGCGGGAGGTCATGTCGCCTCCACCGAAGCAACACATTTTAATAAGGCACTAATAGAAAACAAGAGCAACACCAACCTTCGGCCTGATTTTCAAATATTGGTATATCCTGTTATTAGTATGCAGGATAGTTTAACGCATAAAGGTTCAAGGAGGCAATTGCTTGGATCTGATCCATCAAAAGAAACGATTGACCTTTATTCAAATGAATTGCAGGCAAATAAAAATTCCCCACCTGCCTATATCACACAGGCTGCGGATGATAAAGTCGTTGATGTGGACAATAGCATTATTTATTTTGAAAAACTCAGGCATAATAATGTACCTGTTGAAATGCACATTTATGAAAAAGGCAATCACGGTTTTGTATTCAGGCATCCGGGATGGATGGAGCCATTGTTTGAGTGGATGCAAAGCCATAACTGGATGAACAAATAAAACTTTTAATCTCAGGGAACTTTAAAAATTGAATTTATGATAAAACAAAAGACATCAATAAAACTTCGATCACTATTGTTAATAGCAACAGGTTTTATCATCAATGCTGCAATGCCGCAAACGCCGGTGATAACTTTAGACCTCGCAAAACCCGGAGCAACCGTAAGCCCCATGCTGTATGGTTTGATGACCGAAGAGATTAACCATTCTTATGATGGTGGTTTGTATGCGGAATTAATCCGCAACAGAATTTTTAAAGACAGTAAAACATCGCCGGAAGGCTGGAGTCTTGTGAAAGAAAATCCATCTGCCGAAGCGAGTATAAAATTAATTGGCGCTGAAGAGCATGTACCGAACGATGAACGCCGGAATGCGATCAATGGTGCAATGACGGCTTGCTTAAGACTCACCGTAGAAAAAGGTGATGGCAGAGTGGGCATAGCCAATGAAGGTTACTGGGGCATTCCCGTAAAACCTTCCACAACTTATCAAGCCTCTTTCTATATAAAAGGAACAGACCGCAGGGAACCTCCCCGCTGGCCCTGGGAGCCAAAACCAACCACACCTCCCCTGCCTGTAATTGAAAATAACACTCCGGGCCCTATCATGGTTTCCATTGAAAGCAATGATGGTAAAACAGTGTATGCTTCGGGAACCATCAATCTTGAAAAAAGTATTTATTGGAAAAAATATGCGGTGACGTTAACCACTGCTGCAAACGTTACACCAACGAAAGATGCACGCTTTGTAATTACGACCAACCGTACCGGTGTTTATTATTTTAATTTGGTTTCTTTATTTCCTCCAACTTATGACAATCAACCAAATGGTTTCCGCATTGACCTGATGCAAATGCTGGTAAATATGAAACCAAAGTTTCTCCGTTTTCCGGGAGGAAACTTTTTAGAAGGCCCTGCGATTACGGATGGGTTTCCCTGGAAAACTACATTGGGCCCCATTGACAACAGGCCGGGTCATAACGGCTCTTGGGGTTACCGTGCTTCTGATGGAATGGGCTTACTTGAATTTTTGATGTGGTGCCAGGACATGGGCGCAGAGCCGCTTTTGGCCGTTTATGCAGGATACTCTTTGGATGGAGACCATGTAGATGCAGGCCCGCTTTTAAAACCTTATGTGGATGATGCATTGGATGAGATAGAGTATGTTATTGGTGATACGACAACCTATTGGGGTGCCAAACGGGCTGCAGATGGACATCCCGAACCTTTCAAACTAAGCTATGTAGAAATTGGTAATGAAGATTGGTTTGACCGGTCGAATAGTTATGATGGAAGATTCAAACAATTCCGAAATGCTATTGAAGCAAAGTATCCAAACTTAACATGTATATCTACCATTCCTGCTACGCAATATCCATCGATGAGTGTTACCGGCAAAGAACCGGCTGTGGTTGACGAACATTATTACCGCAACTCCTGGGACATGTGGGAGAATGCTTCGCAATATGATACCTACGATCGCAATGGCCCTAAAATATTTGTAGGCGAATGGGCAACCCGTGAAGGAGCACCTGCCACTAATTTAAATGCTGCACTTGGTGATGCTGCCTGGATGACAGGCATGGAGCGTAATTCAGATCTGGTTATCATGTCCTGCTATGCGCCCCTATTCGTAAACGTTAGTAAAGATTCTGTAACCGGAAAAAGGGCGTGGCAATGGGATTCTGACCTGATTGGTTTTGATGCGCTTAACAGTTATGGCTCGCCGTCTTACTATGTGCAGAAATTATTCAGTCATTATTTGGGTAATAAAATTGTGCCTGCAACGGTCGCAAATATTCCTATGCAAAAAGCGCCACTTTCAAGAAGAGACAGTGCCGAAGGCAAAGCACCTAAATCAGTTCCTACCATCTTTTATTCTGCCACGATGAATGATACAACAGGAACCGTCTATCTGAAAATTATAAACACAACCGCTAAAAAGCAAGCCGTAAAAATCAGCCTTACCGGCGACACGAAAGTATCCTCAGATGCAGTGTTAATAATGATTAAAGGCGATAAGCCAGGTGAGACAAATACGATTACCGATCGCGAAAATATCATTCCTGTTACAGAAACCATAAAAGGAATTAAGAAATCTTTTTCAAGAAAACTTGATCCTTACTCTGTAAATATTATTGAAATGAAAACAAATAAATAGAAACAATTTCTGTAGGAGGAAATCAAAATATTCAATCAACTTTAAAACAAATAAAAACAATCATTATGAAGTATTTATTAACAGCCTTGCTCCTTTTTGGCTTTATGGTTACCAACGCACAAAACGCCATTGATGGAAAATGGAAAGGCAGCCGCGAAACACCAAACGGGACGATGGAATTTAATTACACTTTTAAAGTGCAGGGAGATACATTAACCGGTACGATAAAATCACAGTTTGGCGAGTTGCAGTTAGAAAAAGGAAAAGTTGATGGAAAGAAATTTTCTTACACCATTAGTTTCAATGGCAACGAAATTAATTCTACAGGCGAATTGGCAAGTGACGACGAGATCATCATCAAAAATGAGAGAGGTGAAACTAAACTGTCAAGAGTTAAAGAATAGTTGACCATTGACAGAATTGTATCTAAAAAAATGGATGCAGGCCTTACTAACGGGTACCTGTATCCTGTTTCTTTATGCGTAGTTGAACAAGCAGCCGGAATTATTTTTATGAATTGGAACTTACTGGTGGCATATAAACAAACAGAAAATGAACAACACCCTATTTTCGAAGCGAATTAGATTATTTAAAGTATTCATTTTTTCAAGCGTATTTGCAGTAAGTGTTTTCACTTCTGATACAATCCATGCCCAGGAAAAATTATACGCGAACGAATTTAATTTAGGCGATGTAAAATTATTGGACGGACCTTTTAAACATGCCCGCGACCTGAACATTCAAACACTTTTAAAATATAATGTCGACCGCTTATTGGCTCCTTATTTAAAAGAAGCTGGCTTAACACCAAAAGATTCCAGCTATACAAATTGGGCAGGACTTGACGGGCATATCGGTGGCCATTATTTATCGGCCATGGCCATGAATGTTGCATCAACAAATAATACCGAGTGCAGGAGGCGTATGGATTATATGATTGCCGAACTCAAAGCTTGCCAGGATGCCAATGCAAAGAATAATACAAGCTGGGGCGTTGGTTATGTAGGTGGCGTTCCGAATAGTGCCGCGGTATGGAAATCTGTAAAAGATGGTGATTTCAAAGCCTTTCATGCAGGTTGGGTTCCGTGGTATAATGTACATAAAATGTATGCCGGCTTAAGAGATGCATGGATATACGCCGGCAGCAAACAGGCTAAAAACATGTTTTTGCAATTTTGCGATTGGGCTATAAATATCACCTCATCATTAACCGATGAACAAATGCAAAGCATGCTGGATACAGAGCAAGGCGGCATGAATGAAGTACTGGCCGACGCTTATGCGATATCTGGCAATAAAAAATATTTGGTTGCTGCCGAAAGATTTTCGCATCACATGTTATTAGACCCGATGTCTGAAGGGATTGATAATCTTGATAACAAACATGCGAACACCCAAGTGCCAAAAGCTATAGGTTTTGAAAGAATAGGTGAGCTAACCGGTGATAAAAAATATGCAGATGCCGGAAGTTTTTTTTGGCAAACAGTTACTACTAACAGGACATTGGCCTTCGGCGGAAACAGTCGCCGTGAATTTTTTCCAAGCGCTGCATCCTCTATGGATTTTATTAATGATGTGGAAGGGCCTGAGAGTTGTAACTCTAATAACATGCTCAAACTAACGGAGGATTTATTCAGAAAAAATCCATCTGCGAAATATGCCGATTATTATGAGCGCACGATATACAATCATATTCTGTCTACGCAAAATCCTGAAACCGGCGGCTATGTATATTTCACACCGGCCCGTCCACGCAGCTACCGCGTCTACTCTGCACCGAATGAAGCCATGTGGTGTTGCGTTGGTACCGGCATGGAAAATCATGGCAAATACAACGAATTTATTTATACGCATTCCCGCGATTCATTATTTGTAAATCTTTTTATCGCGTCTGAATTGAACTGGAAAGAAAAAGGAATACAACTAACGCAACAAACAAAATTTCCGTACGAAGACAAAACGAAGTTGCTCATTACACAAGGCAACTCATCATTCAAATTAATGATCAGGTATCCGTGGTGGGTGAAGAATGGCGAATTGAAAATTGCTGTGAATGGTAAGGACGTGGCCTTTACAAATCAACCTTCTTCTTACGTAGCCATCAATCGCAACTGGAAAAAAGGAGATGTTGTAGAAATTAAATTACCGATGCATAATACCCTCTCACATTTGCCCAATGTGCCGGAATACATCGCGATAATGCACGGCCCGATTTTGCTTGGAGCAAAAACAGGAACAGAAGATTTGAAAGGTCTGATTGCGGATGACAGCCGCTGGGGACAAATTCCAAGCGGGAAAAAATTGCCGGTTGATAAAGCGCCCATTTTTGTTGCTGATAATATTTCATCAATCACCAATGATTTGGTGCCCAAAAAAAATGAACCGCTTCACTTTACGATTAAGGATGTAAAAGTTATAAATCCAATTAATATCGAACTGCAACCCTTCTACCAAATTTATGATGCACGGTATATGATGTATTGGATGGCGTTGAGTAATCAAGGATATCAAAAATATATTGATTCAATTGCGGCATCTGAAAAAGAAAAACTTGCGCTGGAGAAACGCACCGTTGATTTTATAACGCCCGGCGAACAACAACCTGAAGTAGACCATGCCATGCAAAACGATAAATCGAGAACAGGCAATAACCAGGACCAAATGTTTCGCGAAGCATTTAATGGTGGCTATTTCAGTTATAACATGGCTACCAATAATGAAACCGGTTTGAGTTTAATGGTTCGTTATTGGGGCGCTGAATGGGGCAGCCACAAATTTGACATTTACATTGATGATGAAAAATTAGCAACAGAAGATAATACCGGCAAATGGAATCAATCACAATTCAAAGAGATATCCTATGCCATTCCTGATGCAATGATAAAGGGTAAAGCAAATGTGCGTGTAAAATTTGTAGCATTGGACGGAAGCTCGGCGGGACCTGTGTATTATGTTCGATTGGTAAAAAATAAATAATTAAAAAATTTAGGTATAGACCAGGAAAGTTTTTTAAAATAATTGCTCAACGTGAAAAAAATAATTACAGCTATTTTTATTTTATCGCTTTTGTCTTTGAATGCTATTGCACAAAATGTACACAGCGATAACGGCAATGGCACTTATACCAACCCTGTTAATTTCTGCAGACTTTCCTGATCCTGATGTGATACGTGTTGGTGATACTTACTACATGGTTACAACAACGATGTTTATTTTTCCGGGAGTTACTGTTTTAAAATCGCATGACCTTGGTAAATTGGTCGTATTGCAGCAATGCCGTGTCACGGTTTGATTTCAGTAATTGTTATGATCTGGATACATGCAACCGTTATGGCCATGGACAATGGGCAACGAGCATGAAGTATCATAACGGCAAATTTTATTTATTGTTTATCACTTTGAATGAAGGCGGTTTTATGCTGCACGGCAGATAAAGCCGAAGGCCCATGGCATATCA
The DNA here is from genome assembly GCA_963792025.1 of uncultured Chitinophagaceae bacterium. Lineage (GTDB taxonomy): Bacteria > Bacteroidota > Bacteroidia > Chitinophagales > Chitinophagaceae > Ginsengibacter. The sequence goes on from CAWBUS010000008.1 coordinate 134,787, forward strand.
CCCATTTACCAAAAGGTTTTTATGACCCGGGGTTATTTTTTGATGATGACGGAAAAGTTTATGTGGCGCAAGGTTATAATAAAATTTCTATCACTGAAGTAAATGATAGTCTTGTTGCTGTTGGCCCGGATTCGTTGGTGTTATACAGGCAACATTCGCAGGGGAGCTTGAAGGAACACATGTTTATAAAATCAATGGCTACTATTATCTCTATTGCACTTACGGCGGTAGAGACGGCATGCAGGTGGCATTCCGTTCAAAAAATATTTATGGGCCTTACGAACAGAAGTTATTAATCTACGATACAACAAAAGGAATCAATTATGGTATACACCAGGGCGCATTAATACAAACACAAACCGGTGAATGGTGGACGATTTTATTTGTAGATAGTGGCCCATTCGGTCGCTTTCCCTCTTTACAACCTGTAACATGGGTTGATGGCTGGCCAATGATTGGTGTGAATGGCAAAGCGGTTACAACTTATAAAAAACCAAATGTTGGCAAGACATATCCTATCAAAAATTTCCCAACTTCCGATGAATTCAATGAAAAGAAATTAGGCATGCAATGGGGATGGAATCATAATCCTGATTCCACAAAATGGTCACTAACACAAAAGCCTGGTTATTTAAGATTGATGACGGCAAGCGTGACAAATGATTTTATGATGGCCCGCAATACGCTAACGCAACGTCCATTTGCAAAGCATGATCAAAATATTCCCACTATCGCAACGACAAAAATTGATGTAAGTAAAATGAAAGATGGCGACATTGCCGGACTTGCTGTGTTGCAGGACCCATATGCATATATCGGCGTTAAGCAAAGACAGATGGAAAGAAATACATCATTATGGTGAACAACGGCAAAACGATTGATTCTGTTTTGATCAACACTTCAACCATTTATTTCAGAACCATTGCGTCTAACGGTAGTGGTAAGGCAAGCTTTCAATATAGCACCGACAATAAATTTTTCAAATCGTTAGGTAATGATTTGACCATGCGTTTTAGTTTAAAAATATTTACCGGAAATAAATTTTGTCTGTTCAATTATGCAACAAAAACATTGGGCGGCTATGTTGATGTTGATTGGTTCAGGGTGGAATAAAAAACATCAAATATTAATTCAAGTTTTATTGATACAACAAACAAAAATAAAAGCCATGCCATCAAACTACCATTCGAAAAAAATATTAGTTATAGCTAATATTATTATTATTTGCTTTTTATTCTTTAGTAAAAATTCTTTTTCCCAACAGTTACGCATAAACGATTCAAGTTATTTTGAAAAACCAGGTGTAAACGTGCTGGTGTTTAATTATGACTACAGCGGCATGTTCTTCGATGAAAAAACATCGGCCATTGAATTGATACATCATGGCGTAAGAACTGCAACGGGCGGCGCTGTACGTTTACAAAATACACCTGAGCAATGGGATCTTATCCCAAAAACAATTAGCCGAAAAGTGGATAAAGCAAACAACAGCATTGAGGTTGGGTTACGTTATGAAAAATTTGATTTCAATTCGAGAGTGGTTGTGACGGCAAAAGATAAAGGTGTTGAAATAAGTGTTTATCTTGATAAACCGGTGCCTGAAGCATTAGTTGGAAAAGCGGGTTTCAATTTGGAATTTCTTCCTTCCGCTTATTTTGAAAAAACATATTTGGCGGATGGAAAACCGGCTTCTTTTCCATTATATCCCTCAAGCACAACAAGCATAGAACCCATTAGCCAAAAGGTTCCGCAGTTTGCAGGTCACACTACTTTTGATGACAGGGGAAGAGGTGAATTCCTCGTTCCATCACCGATAGCTTCCGGTAAAAAGTTGGTGCTTGCGCCGGAAGATCCGGAACGTATGGTGATGATTCAATCTGAAACACCGGGTGAAGATTTGATGTTGTTTGATGGACGAAACCTGGCACAAAACGGGTGGTTCATTGTACGCAGCCTTTTACCCGCAAATAAAACAGGAAAAGTGTTGACATGGTATGTTGAACCGAATGCCATCCCCAACTGGAAACGCAAACCTGTTATTGAATTTTCACAGGTAGGTTATAATCCTGGCCAACAAAAAACAGCCGTTATTGAATTGGATAAAAATGATACGCCCTTAAAAACCGCAACATTATTCCAGGTAATTGCAGATGGAAAATATGTAGAGAAATTGAAAGGCAATGTAAAAGTGTGGGGCAGGTATTTACGCTACAATTATGCAAAGTTTGATTTCAGTTCTGTCAAAGATCCGGGACTATATTTTATTCAATATGGCGATCAGAAGACAAATACTTTTTCCATCGCTTCAAATGTGTACGATAATATTTGGCATCCGACTTTGGATGTATGGTTCCCGGTGCAGATGGATCATATGGAAGTGAATGAGGCGTATCGCGTATGGCATGGCGCTCCATTTTTAGATGATGCTTTGCAGGCGCCAACTAACTGGCAGCATTTTGATGGCTACAGCATGGGCCCTTCAACAGAAACAAAATATAAACCTTACCAACGCATCCCCGGGTTAGCGGTTGGCGGTTGGTTTGACGCAGGCGATTTTGATATTCAAACCGGTTCGCATTGCGATGCTGTATTGAGTTTGGTTGATACATGGGAAAAATTTAAACCTATGCGTGATGAAACTTTTGTGGATTATGCAACACGTTACGTTGATATACATCGTCCTGATGGGAAGCCTGATATCCTTGAGCAGATAAAGCATGGCACATTGAACATGGTAGCGCAGGTAAAAAACATAGGCCATCCCGTTAGAGGTATTGTTGTTCCAAATCTGCATCAGTATCATCATTTAGGCGATGCAGTTGATGAAACAGATAACCTGTTATATGATTCAACATTAAAGCCCTACGAAGTAAAAGGCAATCACAGTGGCACGTTAGATGATCGCTGGGCTTTCACCGGGCGCACTACTTTCCTCGATTATTATACAGCGGCCGCTTTAGCCGCTGCAAGCCGTGCATTAAAAGGATTTGATGATACTTTATCGCAACAGAGTTTATTCTATGCAAAACAATTATGGAACGAAGATGACAGCATCAGTAAGATGGATACATCAGGTTTTTCAAAGCGTTTTGGTAATAGTTTAAAAATGTCTGCTGCCTTACAATTATACGTCACTACAAAAGATGAACAATATGCAACGGTATTCAAGAGTGCTGTCTGGCAAGCACTCGATAGATTTATTCAATTTGGAATAGCACCAGCCTTGCAGGCAGTTCCATACATGGATGATGATTACAAAAAGAAATTGCGTGAATACGTGGTAAAGTATAAAGCCCTTTGTGATGATTATGCCAAACAAAATCCTTATGGTGTTCCGATAGCAACCGGTGGCTGGGGTGGCAGCGGCGGTGTTGTAAATTTTGCTACCACAAATTATTATGCAAATAAATATTATCCTGATGTGATGAATGCAGAATATGTGTATAAAGGATTGGATTATATTTTTGGATGTCATCCTTATTCAAATATTTCCTTTGTATCATCGGTGGGAACAAAATCAAAGAAAATCACTTATGGAAATAACCGGGCAAACTTCAGCTTTATTGCAGGTGGCATTGTTCCGGGTATATTATTGATAAAGCCCGACTTTCCCGAAAACAAAGAGGACTGGCCATTTCTCTGGGGAGAAAATGAAGTAACCGTGGGCGGTTGTGCAAATTATATATTCCTCGCCGCGGCGGCAGATAATTTATCGACAGGAAAATAAAATCCGAACACAAATTATTATGCGTTGCGTTAGATTCAATTTCACCGTTCTCATCCGGTTAATTTTGCTGTTTTACGATATATAGGAAATTGGCGGCTGGCAACTGAATCAAAAGTAATTTTGTACAGAAGGAATTACTTTCCCCACACCCATTTTAAAAAATCGGGAAAAGCCTTTGCCCATGTGCCAACGTCGTGTTTGCCGTCATTCAATTCGAGGTAGCGGATATCTTTCCCGGCATCATAACCTTTCTTTACAAGTTCGTCAATTAACGAGACGGTATCATCAATAGAATCAATAATGCCATTCTTATTTCTGTCGGCTGTTTCGTCTTTTGTCCCGGTTTCAAAAAAGAATTTGAGCCATGGGTAATAACCCCCGTTTCTAATTTGCAGGTGCATGATCCTGTCGCTGTCTTCATCAAAAGATGGATCGTTTTGACTTACAAGCCTCCACCAAAAAGAACCACTGAAAACACCAATATTTTTAAATTCCTGCGGATGGTTCCACACAGTGTCTAATGCACTCAACCCGCCAAGTGAAAAGCCGCAAAAAGATTTTTCTTTAAATGAAGGAAGCGCATAATTTACTCTTATAAAAGGAATCAATTCGTCAAAAACAAATTGCTGGTACAAAGCTGCTTTAGTTCCTCTTCCATTATAATCCAGGTATTTCGCAGTGCCATATTCATTTTTGCGATCGATACCGCATCCAATTCCTACAAAGAAAATTGGCTCAATTTCATTGGTTGAATAAAGACGTGAAAGTATCTTTTCAAATTTCATTATTTCAAGGTCCTGTCCGTCATTAATTAACAACAGGTTCATTTTACCTGGAGCGATTTGAACAGAAGGAAAATAAATGCTTAGGATAACGTCCCTTTTTAAAAGAGTTGAATTCAGCGTGTGTGTTTCAGCAGTTATGAGCGTGGTTTTTTTGGTATGCATATGTGGCCAAAAATAAATAAAATAGACTTCAAAAATATAAAATAGAAAGTCGGTTTCTTGTTCGGCGAGTTAATTTACCTAAATTGAGATTGAAAATAATATTTAGAAAATCCCGGGCATCGATCACATCAAATTCTATTATTCAAAAATTTACTCATGAAAAAAATAGGCATTTTATTCGGAAAGGAAAGAAGTTTTCCCGAAGCTTTTGTTGAAAGAATAAACAGTAAAAATATAGACGGAATAACGGCCGAACCTGTGCATATAGATAAAGTGATGCAGGGTGAAAGCAGTGGTTATGCCGTAATCATAGACCGTATTTCGCAGGATATTCCGTTCTACCGGGCTTATCTTAAAAATGCTGCGATTTGCGGAACCGCAGTTATTAATAACCCCTTTTGGTGGAGCGCAGACGAAAAATTTTTTAATAATTGCCTGGCAACGAAAATAGATGTGCCTGTTCCTAAAACGGTAATTCTTCCTTCAAAAAGTTTGCCTGCAGATACCACCGATCAATCATTTACTAACCTTGCCTACCCGTTAGACTGGGAAAGTATTTTTAGTTACATCGGCTTTCCCGCATACATGAAACCTCATGCGGGTGGTGGCTGGAAGAATGTATATAAAGTAAATGACCCGCAGGATCTTTTTAATAAGCATGCTGAAACCGGTGAACTCATTATGATGTTGCAGGAAGAAATTTTCTTTGATGAATATTACCGTTGCTATTGCATCGGCGGAAAATATGTTCGAATAATGCCTTACGAACCACGCAATCCGCATCACTTAAGATACGTGGCAGATTTTAAACCAGATAATCAACGATTGGAACTAATGACCGATCTGGTTTTAAGAATAAATAAATACCTGGGTTACGATTTTAATACGGTTGAATTTGCCTTGCGGGATGGAGTTCCTTATGCAATTGACTTTTGCAATCCTGCGCCAGATGCAGAAATTACCAGTGTTGGGAAAGAAAATTTTGATTGGGTAGTGGAAACAGCAGCAACATTCGCAATTGAGAAAGCGCAATCATACGAAGAAGGGAAAGATAATTTAACGTGGGGCGAATATATTCGCAGAGGGGCGGACGGGAAGAAATTATATTAGTCTGAAATTGATAAATAAAAATCTTAAATCTAATTCTTAAATATGTCCGGCATTTCTTACAAGCATTTTACATTAGGCATCGAAGAAGAATACATGGTGATAGACCCTATAACACGGGAACTTAAAAGCCATGACCAAAAGATTGTACAGGAAGGTGAAAAAGTTATTAAAGACAAAGTAAAAGCAGAGATGCACCAGGCGGTCGTGGAAGTAGGAACTGACATTTGCCAGGACATTGATGAAGCATTTGTTGACGTGGCGACACTGCGTAAAACAATCAGCGCTATTGCAGATAGCTTTGGTTTATGGGTAGGCGCCTCTGGTACGCATCCCTTCAGCCATTGGGAGAGCCAACTTATAACGGATCATGCACGATACAGTCAGATAGTAAACGAACTGCAGGAGGCAGCAAGAAGCAATTTGATTTTTGGGTTACACGTTCATGTTGGAATGGAAACGAGGGAAATGGCCATTCACATAGCCAATTCGGCCCGTTATTTTTTGCCGCACATTTATGCACTTAGCACCAACTCACCATTTTGGGAAGGCAGGTTGACGGGCTATAAATCTTTCCGTACAAAGGTTTTTGATAAGTTCCCACGTACAGGCATACCCGATTTGTTTGACAGTATAGAGGCTTATGATAATTACGTGAAGCTGTTGGTAAAAACCAATTGTATTGATAACGCCAAAAAAATCTGGTGGGATCTCCGTGTGCATCCTTTCTTCAACACCGTCGAATTTCGTATATGCGATGTACCCATGACCGTTATGGAAACAATAACCATTGCTGCATTATTCCAGGGTATCTGTGCCAAGTTATATAAACTCCGTACACAAAATCTCAATTTCATAATTTATCCGCGTGCTTTAATCAATGAAAATAAATGGCGTGCAGGCCGTTATGGCATTGAGGGTAGCATGATCGATTTTGGCAAAGAGACGGAAGTAAATACAAGAGTGCTTATTTATGAGCTTCTGGATTTTATTGAGGATGTAACCGGGCCGCTTGGGATACGCAACGCCGTTAGTAATGTTCATAAAATGCTTGAAGAAGGTACCGGCGCTGATCGCCAATTAAAAGTATTCGGGCAAACCAACAGCCTTGCCAACGTAGTAGACTATATACATGAGCAATTTTTAGCAGGACTGTAGGGCAATATTGATATCAAATAAAAGGGGTTCTGAATTATTTTCCGTCTTTTTGAAACCTGTTTTTTTGGTTCTTCTTTATATTCCTGTAAAAAAGGAAACCGATGGCAAATATTAGAATAATTAACCTTGGGGGCAACTTGTTCAGCGGTGGCCACAAAATAGCAACTATTAATAAAAATGTAATACAATATTTATTATAGCCGATTTTGATTTCATCTATTACAATTAATCGTCAGATATTGTACATATCCTTCGCTCAATCTAGCCAATTTATCAAGTACTTCTACTATAATTTTGAAGAAATCTTGCAATTAATAAAAATGTGATTTACTTTTATCCCAACAGAAGAGTACTTGATTTCATTCCGACTATCTTTTAAAAAAAACTTCCGCTTACATAATTACGTTTTCGCATAATCTATGCCCCCTCTTGCGAATGTAATTTTTAGCACTAATCCTTTATTTCCGATTTTATCTAACAAGGTATTTAACAAAATATTTTGCGGTAAAAAATAAAACATTACAGCATTTAAGGGTCTTATTATTGAATGTTTTTAAAAATAAAGATTATGGAAACAAATTCTACTCAACAGGAAATTTTATTAGTGACCGGCACAAGTTTTACTTCTGGTAAATTTTGTGAAACAAGCGATGGGTATAGCTATAACCATCTTTCTGAAAAAGAAAAACTTGAAGTAGCTTGCTGGAATGGCCAGCTTCCGGAAATGCTCCCCGAGATCTTTAGTCAACATTCAGCAAACAAAAAATTGTATCTCTGGGAAATAAGAGAAGGTGCCTCATTTATAGAACTTGAATTGGGCGAACAATATATGGAATTTGAAAAAAGATTTTCGATAGATCCTTATTCATTTTTGCCTTTGCAGATACTTTCCTGAATAAAGAAATAAATAAAGCAAATACCTTCTCACATATTAAAGGCTTCTCTACCTTATGAGTTTTGTAAATAATTTATCTTTGCCGGATGAATTTAAATGATAAGCAAGCCGTACGCATAGCCATTTTGGATTTATATGAAGGAGTAGCTAACCAGGGAATGAGAGGCATCCGTGAAATCATTAACCAGTTTGGCGAAATTAATGAGCTCGACGTTTCCCTTGTTGAATTTGACGTTCGGTTAAAAAACAGTGTACCCGATTTATCTTACGATATATACATAAGTTCCGGTGGACCCGGCAGCCCTTTGGAAAGTGAAGGCTCTGAATGGGAAAAAAAATATTTTGAATGGTTAGACGCGTTAGAGAAATGGAATGATGATTCACAAAAGCAGCAAAAAAAATATGTCTTCTTTATTTGCCATTCTTTTCAATTAGTGTGCAGACATTGGCAACTTGCAAAAGTATGCGCCAGGAAATCAACTTCGTTCGGCGTATTCCCGATACATCTTTTGGAGGAAGGAAAAGAGGAGCCGGTATTCAATGGAATGGCTGATCCTTTTTATGCCGTTGATAGCCGCGACTTCCAGGTTATCGAACCCAGGATGAATGTGTTGTACAAAGGTGCAAAAATACTTTGTATTGAAAAAGACCGGCCGCATTTGCCTTACGAAAGAGCTATCATGGGCATTCGCTTCAGTAAGTATTTTATCGGCACACAATTTCATCCTGAAGCTGATCCTATCGGTATGAGCATGTATTTGCAAACGGAAGAAAAAAAGAAAACAGTTATAGAGAATCATGGAGAAGAAAAATGGAAATCTATGATTGAACAATTGAATGATCCTGATAAAATTTTATGGACCTACGCTCATATTCTTCCCAATTTTTTGAACATAGCCGTTAATAGCCTTTATAGCGTTCCTGCCTGATATTATTTTCTAAGCGACAATTTAATTTTTACCAGCTTATCCAAAGCATTTTTAATTTTGTTATCTTTCAATCATTCTTTAAGTAAAAACTTTAAAAAAGTATGGTGCTCCAACTCAGGGAGGAATTCAATAAAAATTTTACGGAAAAAAAATATGAAGAATTTTTAGAAGACCTGAATAGTAAGCATCCGGGTGATATCGTATTCAGGGTAGCCGAAACACCCATATTCGTGCCGAAAGATTTTACCAATAAAATGATCGGTGCCTGTGAAACCATTGTTGATTTTATAAAAGATCCCGGCTTCAAAAAGCTCACTGAACGGGCTATACCCGCGGGTGAAAACGTTCCGGGGGAAAATGATCATTCACATTTTATTGCATTTGATTTCGGGATTTGTGAAAATGGTAAGGGTGAGTTGGAGCCACAGTTAATTGAGATGCAGGGATTCCCGACCATCTTCGCGTTCCAGGCATATTATCCCCAGGTTCTTGAAAAACATTTCAACATTCCCGAAAACTTCAGCGACTACCTGAATGGGTATAACGTTGATACGTACGTGCAGTTTTTAAAAGAAATTATCTTAGGAAACCATGATCCTGAAAATGTTATCCTGCTCGAATTAAAACCTCACGAACAAAAAACAAGAATTGATTTTTATTGCACGCAGGATTTTTTGCATATACCTATCGTTTGCCTCACAGATCTTATAAAGGTTGGAAATAAATTATACTATGAAAAAGATGGAAATAAGATTGAAGTAAAAAGGATTTATAATCGCATCATTTTTGATGAACTATCACAAATAAAAAAAGACCTCGGCGATGTGGTTGACATTACGCAACCGTTAGATGTAGAATGGGTGCCGCATCCCAACTGGTTTTATCGAATCAGTAAATTTACTTTACCTTTTATACACCACCCCAATGTTCCTGAAACTTTTTTTCTAAACGAAGTAAAGCAGCTTCCCGGCGACCTTGAAAATTTTGTGTTGAAGCCATTATTTTCATTTGCCGGCCAGGGTGTTGTTATTGATGTTACCAAAGAGGATATTGATAAAGTTGCCGATCCCGAAAACTGGATCCTGCAACGAAAAGTAAAATATGCAGATGTGATTAAAACACCTAACATTCCCGCGAAAGCAGAAATAAGAATTTTTTATTTCTGGAAAGATGGAATGGAAAGACCGGTTGCTGTTACCAATCTTGCCAGGCTTAGTAAGGGAAAAATGATTGGCGTAAGGTATAACATGGATAAAGATTGGGTAGGCGGAAGCGTTTGTTATTTTGAAAAGTAAAAGATAGTTTCAAAAAAAGTGAGAAAAAATCTTTGAATTCCGGCGCTGTATTAAAAAATCATATCTTTATTTTTATCAGGCGTTAAGAACATCTTTATCAACAAACATTATAAGAAATTTTTTGCAGGAAGTAAAGAAATATAGTGAGGAGGAATTGATTTACCTTTTGAAAAACAGGGATCAGTCTGCATTTTCGTATCTCTACGACAATTATTCCGGTGCGCTCTTTGGAGTAATATATAAAATGGTAGAAAACAGGGAACTTGCTGAAGATGTATTACAGGAGGCGTTTGTAAAAATCTGGAATAATTTCTCAAACTACGACAATCTAAAAGGAAGGTTATTTACATGGATGTTGAATCTCACGAGAAATTTAACAATAGATACGCTAAGAAGTAAGGGTTATAAGAAACAAAGTAAAATCCAAAATTCTGAGAACGCCGTAAGTAACATCACCGACAAGACCAATACTGCTGAAAGCTTCGATGCACTTGGTATTAGAAAACATTTAACCCTTCTAAAAGACGATAAACGGGCAATTATTGACCTCGCCTATTTTGGAGGCTTAACACAGGAGGAAATATCCAAAACATTAGATATACCGTTAGGTACCGTGAAAACGAGAATGAGGGCAGCTATTATTGAATTAAGAAAAGTATTAACATAAATTGAACAAAGAAGACATCATATCATCCGGTTTACTTGAGCTTTACGCTTGCGGACTTACTTCCCCGGAAGAAGCCCGGCAGGTAGAAGATTGGGTAAAGCTATTTCCTGAAATAAAACAGGAACTTGATGCTATTGAGGTTTCGCTTGAAACCTATGCCCAGGCAAATGCAATAGAACCTTCAACTTCAGTAAAAGATAAAATATTTTCACAGATAAAAAAAGATGAGCATAAGGATAACAATAATAATGTTCCATTGACAAATTTTAAGCCGACGGAAACGAAGGTTTATAGAATCCCAACATTCTTTAAACTGATGGCAGCAGCTATGTTTATATTGTTGATTGGAAGTGTGGTGCTGAATTATACTTATTACAATAAATATCAAACCGCAAATGATCAGTATCTCTCCACAGCTAACGATTTGCAGGCGGCACAGGAAAAAATAAAAGAGAACCAACAGGCTAACCTCGCCATGAAAACGGATATCAATGTAATGACTGATAAAAATTCTTTGCCCGTTGTGTTGAAAGGAACACCGGCAGTGCCCGATGCACAGGCAAAAATTTTCTGGATGAAAAATACCGGCCAGGTGTATGTTGATGCCTCCAATCTGCCTGCAGTTCCCGATAGTATGCAATACCAATTGTGGGCAATTATTGATGGCAAGCCTGTTGATGCAGGTATGATATCAACTGACAAGGGTATTTATCATATTCAAAAAATGAAATCATTTGGCCATGCTGATGCTTTCGCTATTACGCTTGAAAAAGCCGGTGGCAGCCCTACTCCTAAGGGCACCATGTATGTGATTGCTAAAATATAATACTGTCAAAGTCGATTGTGTAAAAATCCCTTCTTCTCCTTAAAGACAGATGAAACGGTCAAACTGAATTTACTTGTGGATCAAACGGCTTAATAGATTATTCGGCAAATTATCCTGACAACAACATTATTTTTTTAGCTATAATTTCAATAGAGTAATTTTGCGCCCTCAAACACTGAGAGAAGTTCACAACAGAACCATCATCCAATATGATTGATCGTAAAAAAATTGTAATCGTTCTGCCGGCTTATAATGCTGCACTTACTCTAAAAAGAACTTACCAGGAAATTCCTTTTGATATTGTTGATGAAGTGATACTTAGTGGATGATAACAGCAGTGATAAAACAGTTGAAATTGCTACCGAACTTGGCATCATGCACATCATTAAGCATGATAAAAACCGTGGTTATGGCGGCAATCAAAAAACATGTTATAATAAAGCGCTTGGAAATTGGTGGCGATATCGTTATAATGTTGCACCCGGATTACCAATACACTCCCAAACTTATTCCATCAATGGCATATCTCATTGCCAATAACGTTTACCAGGTGGTGCTTGGGGCTCACGAACATTAGGCAAAGGTGCATTAATGGCGGAATGCCTTTGTATAAATATATTTCCAATCGTGCATTAACTTTTTTTGAAAACGTAATGCTTCGTCAAAAAATTGCGGAATATCATACAGGGTATCGGGCTTTCTCCCGGGAGGTTTTAGAGCGCATCAATTATGAAGTAAATTCAGAAGATTTTGTTTTTGACAATGAGATGTTATCGCAAATTATTTATCTCGGTTACGAAATAGCGGAGATCACCTGCCCTACCCGTTATTTTGAAGAAGCTTCGAGCATTAACCTGCAACGAAGCATCACTTATGGATTGGGGGTGCTGAGGGTTTCAATAGTGCATCGGTTATGCAAATGGGGTTTAATGAAACGAAAGATGTACGAGCCGGTAACAATTGAAAATGAAGAATTAAAAATGAAGAATTAAAAACTTCGAAACTTTTTATCACATTCTAATTATTATTGGGATTAGTCATTTCAATTATCTATGCGTTTAAGTAAAATTCAAATTATTCATTTTCATTGCTGTTCTTGCGGCAATTTTCTTTATTCCTTTTTTGGGAAGAGTTCATTTGTTCGATTGGGATGAAGTAAATTTTGCTGAGTGCTCCCGCGAAATGCTTAAGCTGCATGACTACAGCAGGGTGTATATCAACTTCAAACCTTTTTGGGAAAAGCCAATCATGTTTATCTGGATGCAAAGCGGCGCCATGAGCATTTTTGGCGTTACTGATTTTGCCGCACGTTTTCCAAATGCGATTTGTGGTATTGTTACTTTGGTGGTGATTTTTATTTGCGGTAGTAGAATTTACGATAAGAAATTCGGCATACTTTGGGCACTTGCTTTTGGCGGTTCTTTATTTCCCGAATATGTATTTTAAATCCGGGTATTATTGATCCATGGTTTAACCTGTTTACTTTTTTATCATTGTATAATTTCATCCTGTATCATTGGGTAAGAAATGGGTTCGATAAAAAAGGACTGAAGCATCATCCAATTTATTATGTAGTTTGGTCCGGCATTTTTATGGGTCTTGCCATCTTAACAAAAGGACAGGTTTCCCTGATGATTTTTTTATTGGCGCTTGGCGTATATCTTATTTACAACCGGTTTCGTTTTTATTTCAACTGGTGGCATGCGCTTCTTTATTTAATTGTCGCAGCCATTGTAACCGCCACATGGTATGGTTATGAAACCGCAAAAAATGGCCCGTGGTTTATAACTGAATTTTTAAAATACCAATATCGTCTTTTCACTACACATGATGCAGGCCAGAAAGGATTTTTCGGCTATCATTATATTGTTCTATTGATCGGATGTTTCCCTGCTTCGTTGCTTGCAATACCTTCCTTTTTTAAATCGACATATACCAGGCAGGTATGATAAAGATTTTAAAAAATGGATGCAGATTTTCTTCTGGGTGATCACCGTTTTATTCACCATTGTTCAATCGCGAATTATTCATTATTCATCAATGGCATGGTTCCCGGTGAGCATTCCTCGCTGCTTATTCAATTTATAAATGGGATCTCAAACAAATGAATTATAAAAGATATGTTGGAGTTCTCATCGCGATAATTGGTGGTATTATTTCGCTTTTTATATTATCACTCCCCTACTTCGCAATGAATCTTAAAAAGTTTGCTCCCGACGTTAAAGATAAATTTGTAAATGCAATGATGCAGGCCGATGTTCACTGGAGCGGACTTGAAGGAATTGTAGGTTTGATCATGATTATTTCAATTATAATTGGCATAATAAGTCTCAACAAAAATAAATTTAAACAGGCTGCGTGGGTATTATTTGGCGGAACTGCCATCGTAATTTTTTTAGCTTCGGCGATTATTGTGCCCAAAGTGGAACGCTATACACAGGGCGCTGCAATAGATTTTTTTATACAGAGGCAAGGCGAAGACTGTTATGTAAACACATTAGGTTATTTCAGCTATGCACAGCTTTATTATGTAAGAAAAGAAATACCAACTAATCCAAATTCTTATGATGAGCAATGGCTGCTCACCGGCAAAATTGATAAACCGGCTTATTTTGTTTCGCGGGTTGACAGAATTGGTAATTTCAAACGATATACCGACCTGAAAGAGTTGTATCGCAAAAACGGCTTTGTCTTTTTAAAAAGAGATGTGCCGAAGTGAATTGTCAATAGTAAATTATGAATGGTTACATCAAAAACAAGGTCCATTCACTTTTTCTTGCCTGAAAAAAACTTTAATATTTTGCTGATGGTCTTATCGTTGGCTCCCAAACGGCCTTTAATTTCAGTATAAGCCGCTACCATAGCGTTATCAATCTTCACCATTATTTTTTTGCTGCCTTCACCGGGCCTTGCCTGGTAATAAGTTGCCCGCCTGAAGGGCTTGTCTTCGATAGAATAATAGTATAAAGCAATCGATCTGCGATACATTCCTTCCGGGCATGTCATCGGTTCAGGATGACCATGATACGAATCTGAATCGGTATTAAAAATTACGCAACGATTAAATACAGGAAGCACTTTTTCTTCACAAGCTTTCATTTCCCGATCCCATAACTCTAATTTCCCACCCCACTCTTCTTTCCAGTCTTTATTTAAATACACTAATACATTTACCCTGCGTTGCCAGTTGCGATGATGCGGATGTACCGTAAAATCTGCATGTATATTTAAATAACCTCCTTTAGTAGATTGATGAATACCGCCACCTTCAAGGAAATCATCTTTCTGCAGGTTATCGATGCCCGTTAGTGTGCTAAGAAAGTTTAAAAATTCCGGGGAATTTAGTTCATTAATAGTGCCTTTAATAGTTTCCGGAAGTACATCCAGTTTATTAAGTCCTTTCTTTTTTTCGTTGTAATGGGTGTAGTTTATCCACCCATCTGCTTCGTTTAATTTATTAAACTCGGCAATACATTCATCCAGCGTTCCAGGATTTAAAAAATTTTCGAGTACAATATGAGGATACGGACTCGCCGATTGATATTGTTTACTTAACGCAGGAAGTTGGCTGTTCCATTTAGTATAATCGAATATTTGAGTTGCTGTTTCCACTTGAAAAAATTTAAGTGGCAAAGATAATAATACACCGACAAAATATTTTCAATCTGTTTAGCATCGCCACGGCAAATAAAAAATCCCACAAAGCCACGAAGTACCACAAAGGAATTTTCTTAGTCATCTTAGTGCCCTGGTGGGAACAAATTACGCTACGGCTTTATTTACCAAATCTGCAGCCTCGCTTAATAAAATAGCAGACTGTACTTTTAACCCACTTTTATCTATCAGTTCTTTGGCCACCTCAGCATTGGTGCCCTGCAAGCGAACAATAATAGGTATTTCGATATTACCAATCGACTCATAAGCATCTATAACGCCCTGGGCTACACGATCGCAGCGAACGATGCCGCCAAATATATTTATGAGGATTGCTTTTACTTTGGGATCTTTTAATATTATTCTGAATCCAGCCTCAACCGTTTGTGCGTTGGCCGTGCCGCCTACGTCCAAAAAGTTGGCAGGCTCACCACCACTCAATTTTATCATATCCATCGTTGCCATGGCAAGGCCGGCGCCATTTACCATGCATCCAACATTTCCATCAAGCTTCACAAAATTAAGATTGAATTTTGCCGCTTCCACTTCAGTTGGATCTTCTTCAGATATATCACGTAAAGCAGCAACATCTGGGTGGCGCATTAATGCATTATCATCAATATTCATTTTACAATCAACTGCGATAATTTTATTGTCGCTTGTTTTAAACAAGGGATTTATCTCAAGCATGCTACAATCCAGGCCCACGTATGCATTATATAAATTGATCACAAATTTTACACAGTTCTTAAAGGCGTCTCCTTTGAGGCCAAGATTAAATCCAATCTTTCTTGCCTGGAACGCCTGGAGCGGCCCACCCGGGTGCACCCATTCTTTAAATATTTTTTCAGGAGTATCGTGTGCCACGTCTTCAATATTTACACCACCCTCCGTGCTATACATAATTACATTCTTGCCTTTAGTTCTGTCCAATAAAATGGACAAATAAATTTCCTTTACTTTATCAGGTCCGTCATAATAAACATCCTGCGCAACCAAAACTTTACTTACTAATTTACCAGCTTCACCTGTTTGAACGGTAACTAATGTTCCGCCTAAAATGTTGCCTGCAATTCTCTTTACATCTTCCGCATTTTTCGCAACTGCAACGCCACGTTGGTCAGTGCCTTTTATGGTTCCCTTACCTCTTCCTCCGGCATGTATTTGCGCTTTGATAACTGCAAACCTGCTTCCATACTGGCTGTTGATGTAACGATAGGCTTCTTCTGCTTCTGCAATTGTGTTGCAAGCAATTCCTTCCTGAACAGGAACATTATATTTTTTTAATAATTCTTTTGCCTGGTATTCATGTAAATTCATAATAAACGCTTTTGAGCGAAGATAAAGTGTAATTAGTAAATTGAGTTAAGTTTTGATGAGGGGTCTAAAATTTCAATAAGAATATTAGCCTTATTATATTTCGACCATATCTTTAATTATACTTTCCTTACGTTTGCACAAATTACTTATATGAAAAAAATATTTACGGTTGCATGTGCGTCACTAATGTTTTGCGTGACTACCAACGCCCAGGTTAAGGTGCCTGCTCCCAGCCCCACCCAGACCATTACACAGGATTTTGGTCTTGGTCAAATTGAATTAACTTATAGCAGGCCGGGAATAAAAGGGCGCCAGGTATTTGGCGATAATAGTGAACTGGTTCCATTAGGCAAACCCTGGAGAACGGGTGCTAATGCCGCAACGAAAATACATTTCAGTGATAAAGTAACGATTGGTAATGAAACGCTCGATTCAGGAAGCTATGTTATATATACTGTTCCAAATAAAACCCAATGGGATGTTGTGCTTAGCAAAGGAACTGCTTATCCCGGTTCTGAAGGATTTAAAGAAAGCGATGATGTATTGCATTATAAAGCGCCCGTAACAACTATCAAAGAAAAAATTGAAACCTTTACCATGCAGTTTGCCAATTTAAAAAATGAAAGCTGTGAATTGCATTTAAGATGGGCAAATACAGATGTTGCGGTTTCCATAAAAACGGACATTAAAGAGCGTATACGCCAACAGTTAGAAACTGCTTTACAAGGTGATAAAAAGCCATATTACCAGGCGGCTAATTTTTATTTTGATTACGATAAAGATTATGCGAAGGCTTTGGAATATATCAATAAGGCAACTGAAGAAAATCCCAAGGCTTATTTTATGTTTTTGCAAAAAGCAAAAATTCAAAAAGCCATCGGCGATAAAGCCGGTGCCAAAGAAAGTGCAATGAAAACAATAGAACTGGCGAAAGAAGCAAAGAATGCAGACTATGTAAATTTTGGCAATAAGTTATTGAAACAACTGTAGTATTTTATTTAGCAGTTTTTAATTCAGCCGAAGGCGTATATACACTGAACATGTTTTAGAATAAGGTTTGCGCACACGTAGCTCAATAAAGCCTCTTGTTTGAAACATACACTGCTCCGTTTACATAATCAAAAATTACAAATTCAAACTGTTTAAAAAAGCGGGAGCCTATCAGCATTTCCTTATCGGGTTGATTCGATTCAATTGACACGGGAAATAAATCTTTACCGATCTTAACTGAATCAAGAGCCGTATGATTAAGAACACTTGCTGAATGCCCCGGTGTTGAAAAAAGAAGTGTGTCCGAATGAGTTCTCCTATTGCCCAATGAAACAATAGTAAACAGATGTGATGGTAACAGGATGCCGCCATTATATCCCATATCTACTTCAAGGATTTTTTTAATATTTTTTTGAAACGTTACTTCTAATTCTATAATCCCATCTTTAAATCTTGATGGAAGAAGGCTTGCCCTGGTCAAATCCTTAAGAGAATCCATGCCTGAAGTAAACGTTATGGATTCGTTTTTAAAATCAATTTCCCATATTCCTTTATCAATTAATTCTTCTCCAAATACGCCGGCTATCTTATCATTCCATTGTCTTGTTTTTTGTTGAGCTATGTTATAAAATGGAATATCGTAGAATACAACATTCCCCAACGAAATTTTGCTACACATATAGACATCGCCTTGTATAGATGTGCCTTCTGCAGTAGTTGTACGATAATTATACGTCTGCGATTCTCTAAGCGTTACACTGTCTTTAATGATATTAAAATCTGCCCAGCAAGGAGAATGATTGTCCCAATACAAGAGGCGTTCAATACTATCTTTCCCCCAATAAGTATTTATCAAAATTCCATATTCGTTGAACCTGGCCGGCATTTCAATTTTAAAATGGTTAGGCTGTATAACTACGATTGGCTGCAAATTTTTAGTGCAGCTATAAGTCCCGCAAAATATCAATATAAGAAGTAGATATTTTTTCAAGTAATGCAATTCATTTCGGTATAAATATTTCATTGCTTAGTGAATGTTCAAAGTTTGAATGCAAATGCAATTGCTTCCATGCAAGATGTTTTGGCTATATCTAAATGTAAAGACTTTATGGTATTTCATCATCATCAATCCACCACCTTATCAACCCCTTAACAATTCAGTTAATCAACCATTCCACCATTCACTTATCTTTGAAGCCATTTAATGCTTATGCTACAAAAAGTTAAAGATGCAGTAGATTTTATCCAATCAAAGTATACAACTAAACCCGCTGTCGGCATAGTTTTGGGAAGCGGGTTGGGAAGCTTTACGGAGCAAATAAACATTGAATTTGAAATTCTTTACAATACCATACCACACTTCCCGGTAAGTACGGTAGAAGGTCATACCGGCAAACTCATTTTCGGAGAACTTTCAGGCAAAAAAGTTGTGGCGATGGCCGGACGTTTTCATTATTATGAAGGTTATTCTACACAGGAAGTTGTTTTTCCAATAAGAGTCCTGAAATTTCTTGGCATTGAAACACTATTACTCAGTAACGCTGCAGGAGGCACCAATACTACCTTCCAGGTAGGTGACCTCATGATCATTAAAGATCATATCAGCATGCTTACGTTAAACCCTTTGCTGGGTAAAAATGATGAAAATTTCGGCACAAGATTTCCGGACATGAGTGAACCTTATAAAAAATTTCTTATTAATAAAGCAAAGGAGATTGGCGCAGAAAATAATATTGAATTAAAAGAAGGAATTTACGTAGGCGTTACGGGCCCGTCTTTTGAAACAAGGGCAGAGTATAAAATGCTTAGCCTGCTTGGCGGCGACGCAGTAGGCATGAGCACCGTGCAGGAAGTAATTGCGGCTGTTCATCTGGGCCTGCCTGTTTTTGCGTTAAGCGTAATAACAGACATTGGAATAAGAAAAGAAGATAACAAGATAACTCATGAAGAAGTTTTGCAGGCCGCAAAAGACGCCGAACCAAAACTTGCGCTGATCTTTAAAGAACTAATTGCCGGGTTATAAAGGCAGATGTAATGATTGATAAAAATAAAATAAAAAATACCGGCATAATTTTAAAGGCATTCGTCGTGGTAACGTCTTTATTTTTGTCAATGCAAACAGTTCGTGCTCAGGTGCCAAATATTTTAAGAAACCGTCCAAACTTTTCTTCTTCTTCAACAAGCCCTAACGCTAAAGGACAGTCGAAAAAAGGCGACTCACTTTCTTTTCAACATCGTGATGATCTTGCAGATTCAATTACGATTTCGTTCCGCTTCCTCGACTCTTTAAAAAGTGACCATCTCGATTCTGCCATTGATGATTTTGATAAAATTTATACCGTTCCAGCCAACTACGTAACGTTGGGCAATAATGGCTCAGCAGCTTTCCCGGTGTTATTTTCCCCATTGCTAAAAGCGGGTTGGGATGCAGGTTTCCATGCATACGATCTTTATAAATTTACATTGGAAGATACACGGTTTTATAAAACAACAAGGCCTTTTACCCAAATGACTTATTTACTTGCCTCCGGAAAGGAACAGGTAATAAATGTTCTTCATACTCAAAATATAAAACCCAACTGGAATGCCGGTATTCAGTACCGGCTGATATCATCGCCGGGAGTTTTTCAAACTCAAAATTCCAATATCAATAACTACCGTTTTTTTAGCAACTACCAAGGGAAAAGAAAAAGATATGCGGCCTACATGGCTTTGGTAGGAAATAAAATTAATACATCAGAGAATGGCGGAATACAGGCTGATTCTTTTCTTGTTGATCCGCAGCGAAAAAAGCGTTTTGCCGTACCCGTTAATCTTGGCGGCGATGTTGGTGAATCTTTTAATGTATTCTCTACTAAAGTAAATACAGGAAATTTGTATAGCAATTTTACTGCTTTCTTCCGGCAGAGTTATGATTTTGGAATAAAAGATTCTATTATCATTAACGACAGTACAACAGAATATTTATTTTACCCAAAATTCAGGTTTCAACATACGATTAATTACAGTTCTTACGGCTATCAATTCCAGGATAATGTTTCGGGTTACCAGAGTTACTCGGGAACACGCAACGCACAATTAGACTCAACCCTATTTCATGATTGGTATGATACTACTTTAATGTTGAGCCACGACTCATTGAGATTTCGTTTACAGGATAAATGGAAATTTGTTTCGAACGATTTTTCAATACGGCAATTTCCCGAAACAAAAAATCCCGCCCAGTTTATCGAAGCCGGCATAAGGCTTGAAAATTTTTCAGGTCAATTTTTAAAGGGACAATATTTTTCCCCGTCAATAATTTTGCCGGCATACAAAACCATTTATTCCTACACGAAGAAAAACTTTTACAATATTGTATTGCATGGCGAGTATCGAAATAAAACAAAAAATAAAAAATGGGATGCACTGCTGAAAGGCGAGTTTTATGCAACCGGGTTTAATGCTGCAGACTATAGTGCCTATGCGGTACTTAACCGTTTTCTTAATCCAAAACTTGGCAATGTGCAGGTATCATTTCAAAATGTAAACCGCTCACCTTCCTATATTTTCGATGGATTTTCTTCTTTTAATCTTGATAACAGTTCTCTTACCAAAAAAGAAAACATAACGGTAATTTCTATTATGGCCGATAATCCGCGATTTACAATCATGGCAAGAAATACCTCAATTACTAATTATACTTATTTTAAAAGCTATTACCAAACAGAGCAATTCAATGGCCTTGTTAACCTTACCCAAATCACTGCTTCAACAAAAAATAAAGTTGTCGGCCACCTCAATTTGTATAGCGATTTTATTGTTCAGCAAACTACCGGCGATAACCCGATAAGAGTACCCTTGTTTTTTACACGGCAACGCCTTGCCTTCGAGGGCACGTTTTACAAAAACCTTGTTTTAAACACCGGAATAGATGTGGAATACAATACACCTTATAAAGCCAATAATTATTCCCCGGTAGTTGGACATTTCTTTCCACAGGATTCAGTTACTATAAGCAACCTTCCCCGACTAGATGCCTATTTTGATTTCAGGATAAAATCGTTTACCGGGCTTGTAAAAATTGAAAACTTAAATACTATCAAATTTTCCCCGTTTGGCTTTACCAATAATAGTTTTGCAGCGCCAAACTATCCTACACCAGGCATGATTTTCAGAATTGGCGTGCAATGGAATTTTGTAAACTGATTGCTCCAATTATTTTAAGAAATTTACAGAATAAATTAAGCATCCATTGAACGATGAAATTATTATAAGGAAAATCATAGCAAGTGATAATGCAACACTAGCCGCCATCATTCGCAGTTCGTTAGAGGATTTTAATGCAGTAAAACCGGGCACCGTTTATTTTGATGAAACAACCGATCATTTATATGAATTATTTCAGCGGGACAGATCCTGTTATTTTGTTGCAACTATAAGTGACGAAGTTATTGCCGGTGCAGGAATATTTCCAACAGAAGGGCTCCCACCAAAAACATGCGAACTCGTTAAAATATATGTATCGGCTACCGCACGCGGAAAAGGCCTGGGTAAGATATTATTACAGCAATGCGTAGACGAAGCTAAAAAGAATGGCTTCGAAAAGATGTACATCGAAACAATGCCTGAACTCACTAATGCAATTGAGATGTATAAAAAATATGGATTCACTTTTATCCCAACATCACTTGGCAACAGCGGACATAACGGTTGCGATTTGTTTATGATGAAAGATATTTAGGGTTACCTACTTAATCCAAGAAAAAGGCAAAGTCTTGTATAAGTCGAGCTTATTTGGAGGCATTACCGCAATTGATTAGTTTTAGTGGCGGCAATGCAAGAGTTGGCTGTAACCTTTTGACACACTCTAATGATTAGACAGTTTAAAAATGATTTAAAGATTGTATTCCCTACTGATTTAGTGGAGGCATTACTTGATTCATACGTAGAAATTAAAACCAATTTTATAATCGACAAATGGGAACCAGCAGAACTTAATGGCGGTAAATTCGTAGAAGCAACAATTCGAATTTTGCAATTTGCTTGTTTTGGGACACATACTCCAATTGGGACTTCAATTAGAAACACATTTGCAGAATTACAGAGAATTGAACAATCACCCTCTAAAAACAGGGCTTTAATGAAAGAAGATTTTGGAACTACAAGTTTTGCAATTGGCCTCAAACTATTTTGACATGTGAGCCGGTCGACATTATCGTTATGGAAACGAAGATTCGAAATATAGATATAGTGAGAAACAACACAAATTTGAACCGCATTCTCATCCCACCAAAACAGCTTCCTTATTATACCTCGCTTTATAATCCAGCGGCGACATACCTGTCATCTTTCTAAATACTTCGCGAAAGGCTTTTACATCGGAATATCCTACTTCATACATTACTTCATTAATTGTTTTGCGACTTGTTTCCAATGCTTTTTTTGCCAATTCAATTTTTACTCTTTGCGAATATTCCAAAGGTGTATTTCCTGTGGCTTTGATAAACCTTCTGTCAAAGTTTCGCCTGCTTACCGAGAATTTAGAGGATAAATGTTCAACTGAAATCTTTTCGTCCGGTTTGCTTTCAATAAATGTTTGTGCTTTTTTTACCATTTCGTCGCCATGCAATTTCTGCCCGGTAAAAATGGTAAACGCTGACTGGCTGTTTCTATCCATTTCAACCTGGAATACTTTGGAACAAAAAATAGCCGTTTGCCGGTCGTAGTATTTTTCTATAAGATAAATCACCAGGTTCAGGAACGAATAAGCGCCACCGTTAGTATAAATTCCATTTTCATCCGTAATCAGTTGATCCGTTTGCAAATTCACTTCGGGAAACATACTTCTGAAATTATCCGCTGCCGCCCAATGTGTGGAGCAGCTTTTGCCATTCAGCAAACCCGATGAGGCCAGCAAAAATGCCCCGGTGCATATACTGGCTATTTCGGCTCCGTTTTTATATTGTTGCGCAATCCATTCGATGATCTCACCATTTCCTTTTACAGCCTTTTGATAGTTGTGATTTAACGAAGGGATAATAATGAGATCCGTTTTTTTTATTGAAGAAATGTGGGTGTGTGGCTTCACGGTAAACAAGCCATCGTAAAAATCCACTTCTTTTGAAAGTCCTGCCAGTTCGATTTTAAACAATGCTTTTCTTCCGGATTTCTTCCAATATTCATTGGCTCTTGTAAATATTTTATAAGGTCCAACAATACTGCTCAGGTTATTCTGTCCTTCCGGAACGATGATGGTAAGATGATGCATTGAAAATATTTTGGCAAAGATAGAAATTTACCTTGTCCAAATCAACCCGCTATAATGTCCATTTTGCACCTCATTAAAGTTGTATTCAGCCAATAGCTTTGCCATATCAATCATTTAAAAAATTACAAAATGACAACAACAACGCAAGACTTCATGTATAGTTTTACTTCTTCAAAAACACCGGCTGAAGTTTTCCAATTACTGTTACACATTAATCAATGGTGGTCTGGTCAATATGAAGAAACCATCGAAGGCGTAAGTAAAAAGGTCAATGATGAGTTCACCTTCCATGCCGGGGGTGGAGCCCATTATTCAAAACAAAAACTGGTTGAACTTATTCCCAACAAAAAAATTGTTTGGCTGGTAACCGATAGCAAGCTTAGCTTTTTAAGTGATACCTCGGAATGGACCGGCACCAGGATTTGCTTTGACATTTCAACTGAAGACGATAAAACGCAAGTAACATTCACCCATGATGGATTGGTTCCTGAAATTGAATGTTATGATGCTTGTTCAGGCGGATGGACAAAATACCTTGGTGAATTGACAAAGAAGCTTAAATAAAATCATTAAAAAAATTAAAATGACAACATCAACAATCAATAAGTCAATGACAACCCTGGAAGTTGCAACACGATTTAATGAACTTGCCATGCAAGAGAAATGGTTCGAAATCCAGCACGAGCTTTTTGCTGAAAATGTGAGAAGTATTGACCCGCCCAACTCTCCCTATTTCGGTTATGCAGAAGGAAAAACTGCCGTTCGCAAAAAGGGAGAAGACTTTGTGAAAACGATTGAAGCGTTTCATGGTGC
Organism: uncultured Chitinophagaceae bacterium; assembly: GCA_963792025.1. Taxonomy (GTDB): domain Bacteria; phylum Bacteroidota; class Bacteroidia; order Chitinophagales; family Chitinophagaceae; genus Ginsengibacter. The sequence continues at coordinate 159,365 of CAWBUS010000008.1, forward strand.
GTCAACCACTGAACCGGTAGCAGGCGGAAATCATTTTGCAGTAGGAAGAGAGGTGGATATTACTTTGCAAGGTTTTGGAAGAATACAAATAAAGCAGGTAATGTTGTACGAAGTGAAAGACGGTAAAATTGTGTTGGAGCAATTCTTTTATTAAACCAATTAGCAAACCCTTGATTCGGCTACAAGAAAAATAGATTTGGTTACGCCTGTTTTTTTATTGCTGTGCAACTTTGCAGTAATAAAAAAACAGAATATGAAAATTACACTTACCGGTTCTTTAGGACATATCAGCAAGCCGCTCGCAGAAGAGTTAGTACACAAAGGGCATAACGTTACAGTTATTAGCAGCAAACCCGAAAGGCAAAAAGAGATTGAAGCTCTTGGCGCCAAAGCTGCAATTGGCACCATGGAAGATGTTGATTTTCTATCAGCAGCTTTTAGAGGTGCCGATGTTATTTATATAATGGAAACACTCGGTCCCGATAGTTTCTTCAACAAGAATCTTGATGTGAATGAAGCAATTACACGCATTGGTAACAATTACAAACAAGCCATTCAACAGTCAGGTGTAAAGCGGGTGGTGCATCTCAGCAGCGTTGGCGCACACACGGACAAAGGTGTTGGCATGCTTGCTTTTCATCATAATGTAGAAAATATTTTGAAACAGCTGCCTGAAGATGTTTCTATTAAATTTATGCGACCTGTAGGCTTTTACTACAACCTGTTTGCGTTTATACCTACTATAAAATCGCAGGATGCCATTATCGCTAACTACGGTGGTAATGATAAAGAGCCCTGGGTTTCACCTTTGGATATTGCCAGTGTTATCGCTGAAGAAATTGAAAAGCCATTTAATGGCAGAGAAGTCCGTTACATAGCAAGCGATGAAGTTTCGCCAAATGAAGTGGCAAAAATTTTAGGTGAAGCAATCGCTAAACCTAGTTTAAAATGGCTTGTCATTTCAGACGAACAACAATTAAACGGAATGATAGCAGCGGGCATGAATCCACAAACTGCCAAAGGCCTGGTAGAAATGAACGCAGGCAGGCGTGGCGGGGTTTTGTATGAGGATTATAATCGAAACAAACCAACTTTGGGGAAAGTAAAGCTGACTGATTTTGCAAAAGAATTTGCCGTTGTTTTTGGTAAATCATAGCGATATAGACTACAATGCGCAACCAATACACAAGATTTCATGTTTATACATTAATGATTACTTAAAAATATTAATAATACGTAAGTTATTTTAAAACTCTATTTCATATGAATGTACAAGAAATAACAATTGCCGGAGAAAGTAAACATCCATTAAAAGTGAAGCGTTTTGGTTATGGGACCATGCGGCTTACCGGCACGGGTATCTGGGGAGAGCCGGCCAATCGCCCCGAAGCATTGCAGATATTAAAACAATGTATCAAAAGTGGCATCAATTTCCTGGATACCGCAGACTACTATGGTGAAGACGTAACGAATCGCCTGATAGCAGAAGCATTATATCCCTACCCTGCCGATTTGGTGATATGCACTAAAGTGGGCGGCGCAAGAAAGCCTGACAAAAGCTGGATACCGTTTAATCGCCCGGAAAATTTACGAAGCAGTATCGATAACAATTTACGTACATTAAAACTGGAACAAATATCCCTTGTCCATTTCAGGATTATAGCAGGTGGCGATGTTCCTTTTAAAGAATCGCTGCAAGCTATGTTTGAGATGCAGCAAGAAGGCAAAATATTACATGTAGGCGTGAGTAATGTTAGCGCCGGTGAATTACTAACGGCGATGGCTATGGGAAATATTGCCACGGTAGAAAATATGTACGGCCATGCCCAACGTACTTCCATACAACTGGCGCATGGAGGAGAAACCCGGGGCGGAGAGGAAGTACTCGCCATTTGTGAGGAAAATAAGATACCATTAATACCTTACTTCTCGTTATTCCAGTCAATGCCTAAGAAGGATGAAAGGATTGCAACTATTGCGAAGAAACTTAATGCCACCGAGGCCCAGGTAAACTTAGCATGGTTACTGCATCATTCTCCCTGGCTATTGCCTATTCCCGGAACATCTTCATTACAACATTTTGAAGAGAACTTGAAAGCAACCGAAATACAATTGAGCGAAGATGATATGGAATTTCTTAACCAATAATAATTAAATTGTATCATGGCAAATATCCATCCTCATAGAATCAAAACGATTAGTGAATTTCAACAGCTCCGGGGATTGCCCAAACCAGCGCATCCGTTAATCAGTGTTGTGAACCTTGAAACCATTCAGCATTCACATGAAAACAAATCCACAAGCTGGATATTGGATTTTTATTCCATTTCTATTAAACGATGTTTAAGTGCCAAATTTAAATACGGCCAGCAACAATACGATTTTGATGAAGGCGTCATGTTCTTTATTGCTCCCGGCCAGGTTTTTGGAATTGAAGTTGACGACAATGCAACTTCAAAACCTTCAGGCTGGATATTGCTTGTGCATCCTGATTTTCTTTGGAATACGCCATTGGCAAAAACCATAAAGCAATACGAGTATTTTGACTACTCGGTGCATGAAGCTTTATTTCTTTCGGAGAAAGAAGAAACGACGGTCATTAGCATTATGCAAAACATCCAGCAGGAATATCATTCCAATATTGATAAGTTCAGCCAGGACGTAATTATTGCTCAGCTTGAATTGTTGCTTACCTATGCAGACAGGTTTTATCATCGTCAATTCATAACAAGAAAAATAACCAACCATACCATCCTTGATCGCCTGGAAGAACTTCTTTCCGCATATTTCAATAGTGATGACTTGATACAAAAAGGATTACCTACCGTTCAATATATTGCCGAAGCATTAAATGTGTCGCCCAATTATTTAAGCGGATTACTGAAAGTATTAACGGGGCAAAGTACGCAACAACACATACATGATAAATTGATAGAAAAAGCAAAGGAGCAACTATCCACAACGAATTTATCGGTAAGCGAGATTGCTTATGAATTAGGATTTGAGCATCCACAGTCGTTCAGTAAATTATTCAAAACAAAAACTAATTTTTCACCGTCGGAATTTAGACAATCGTTTAATTGAAATGTATTTCCAACTAATTCATTGAATCTTGCACTAACTCCACCTCGGCAACGGGGCTAAATAAAAACAATCTTCCGGTGGCAACATCCTGGCATACAAAACGCTTTCTTACCTTATTACCTTTCTTGTAAGTCTTGCCGCCTTTTACTCTAAAGATGCTGTTCAAAGCAAGCTCTTCCACGAAAAAAAATCCCGGCTTGTGAGCATCATATCGTTTTAATATCCGCAGCAAGCCGTCTTCGGCACAAGAACTGGCTGATGGGTTTTTAAGGCTACGCAATAACTCGGCTTCAATATCGGCCGGAAAAATTTTTTTAGAAATAAACCGCGCAAGTATTTTACCGAATTCATTTTTCCACTGGTCACCATGCGGTGGAATCCTGTTGCCATATTTTTCAAAAGCAAGCAAGTGGCCCAGTTCGTGCAAAAGGGTTATAAGAAAAGAATATTTATTAAGGTTTCCGTTTACGCTTATGCGGTGGTTTCTGTTGGAATGGCTGTTGCGGTAATCGCCCAAAACACTTTTACGTTCACGGGTAACCGTTAGGTGTACTTTGAATTCATGAAGATAGGCTGCAACATCCTCAAATGAACCGTCGGGTAAATAACTGTTCAATTGGTGCAGGGGGGATTCTTTCTTAGGCATTCGTTTTTCTGCGGGAAATTTTCATTAATTGTTTTACTTCTATAAAAGTATACAAAATGTATAAGCCCATTGCCGTAAAAACCGAAGGCTTGTTTATTTTTCCTTTGGTTATAAAAAGGTATAAAGTCAGCGCAATAATTACGATGAATATTTTAACGAGTAAAGATGCATATACACTTCGTATAAAAACATTTGTATTCACTGATTGCAGCCCTTTAAGCTGCATAATAAAAGCCAGCATACTTAGGCAAAATAAAAGCAGGTTGGCCGCCAGTAAAAATTTAAGTCCAAAACCATGATCGTGCAAAAATGTTTTAAAAACAAATGCAGCGGCATTTATTAAAATAAACAATACAATTACGGCAAAAGATTTATTATAGATTTCTTTCATTTCTTTTTGGAAGTTTCCTTTAAAATATTGTACATCAATCCAACGATAATCAACAAAGGTAGCAGCCATACCAATATAGGAATTGAAAAGTGCAGCCACTTGTCGGCTTTTAAACCAATAAATACACCAATGCCTATACTCACTAAAAATTGCATAGCAAGGCCCGCATACCGTTGTAATTGTTTGTTGCCTTCGTTGTTATTTATCAATTCGTTAATTTTTTGGCGGATCAGTCACTACTTTTTTCAATATTCTTTAACTTAAGCATTGTTGTGTCCAGGGGCACAACATTTCCTTTCAATATTTTTTCGATGTTGTCAATGTACTCCTGTTTTTTAATAAGATTTTGTTCAATAGAATCTGCTTTCATTTTTAATATACCATACTCCTTTGCTTTTTGTGCCTCGCCATAGCCTGGAATATATAGTTTGAGCGGTGTAAAAGCAATAAGTGCAACCGTAAGCCCCACCAGTATTACAAACAGGATGCTTAGTGCGATATAAACGCTTAACCTGTTTAATTTAAAAGTTACTATTTCGTTATACGTATCCTCGTTAATAACTACAAGCCTGTAACGGCTTCGCAGCCTTTTTAGAGAAGTATTGCCACCAGGCAGGGACATATCGTTTTTTTAGCTTGTTAAAAAATAATTACGAGCATTCATTAATTGGAATAATAGCTCAAAATAACCGTATTTTTAAAATATTTTTGCAAATTATAAGTTTCATATAGAAGCAAACTACATTTCAGTATTGGCGCCTCTGTAAAAAATTTGAATATTCATGAACCCCCGGATCCTAAAGTCTTTGTTTCTTTTATTGTTCTCTCTATTTCTTCTGCCGGAAGTTTATGCTCAATTAGGCAAAATAACGATCGATCTTGAAAAAGATAAACCCCAAAAATTTAAGACGAAGACCTTAAAATCAGAGAAAACCGGCGAAAAGAAATTTACAGTTCCACGAAGATTTATTCAAAATACGGTTTCTCACTACAATTATTTTTATAATGCGAACAATAAAATAAACCAGGTTATTGAAAGAGCCCGCCTTTCTGACAAAGATGATTATCACAAAATTATTGCCATTTTACGGTTATTCGCTGGAGAATACTTCAGCCCAGAAAACAGAACTTGATTCAGTTATATATAAAGCCACGGCAGGAATTTTAATACATGATCTCAGAACGAATTGGGTTGATAATTTTTACCTTCTGATTGGAGAGGCATACTATCTGCGAAGAGATTACGATTCTGCATTCATGACTTTTCAATTTATCAATTATAATCTTTACCCGCATAAGAAGAAAGATGATGACCAACTGATCGTAGGTTCCAATGACAATGCTGATAACAAAGCAATTAGCGTTTCCAGTAAAGAGAGCCGAAATATTGTTGATAAGGTTTTTTCGCGACCGCCCAGCAGGAACGATGCTTTTATATGGCAGATACGCACTTTGATTGACATGGATCAAACCGGCGACGCGGCAGCGCTTATTAATACGCTACAAAATGATCCTGCTTTTCCCGGCCGTTTAAAACCTTCGCTTGAAGAAATGAGCGCCTACTGGTTTTATAAGCAGCAGATGTATGATAGTACGCTGGCGCATTTGGAAAATTCATTACCCAATGTGATTGACCTGGAAGATAAAGCCCGCAGGGAATTTTTAATAGCCCAGCTTTTTGAAATTACAAAACAGCAAGATAAAGCATCTGACTATTATGATAGGGCTATGCATCATACCACCGATCCGCTGATGGATATTTATGCTAACCTTAATAAAGCCAAAATGCTTAAAAGCAATGATCCTGCAGAGATTGACCGAGCCATTGCAACCCTTGTGCACATGGCTAAAAAAGACAAGTTTGAAGCTTACCGCGACATCATATTTTACTCCGCGGCTCAACTGGCTTTAATTAAACCCGATACTACAGTAACAGTGGCCTTATTTAAAAAGAGCACATTTTATAACCGGGAAAATACACCGATAAAAAATAAAGCCTTCCTGAGCCTTGCAGAAATAAGTTATAAACAAAAGAAGTATAAAGATGCTTATGCATTTTATGATAGCCTTGAATTATCGGATACCACGCTGGGCGACATTGCAGAAATTCAGCATAGAAAAAATGCATTGGCAGTTGTTGTTGGAAATATAAATATTATTGAAAGAGAAGACAGTCTGCAGGCCATTGCCGCCATGTCTCCCGCAGACCGCGATGCATTTTTGAAAAAACTTTCAAAAAAATTGATGAAGGAAAAAGGCATTAAAGAGAGCGATTCATTGTACAGCAATCCCGCTGCCGATTATTTTACAAATAAAAATTCGAGTCGCGATATTTTTGGAAACGTCAATAGTACTAACGGGGAATGGTACTTTTATAACACCACTTTAAAGTCGCAGGGCTATAGCGACTTTAAACGAAAATGGGGTAAACGCCAGAACGTAGATAACTGGCGCCGCGGCACGGCTGCGGCTAATAATGTAGCCAGCTCCAATGCTTTTGCAAATCCGGATGACAGCAACGCCACTACTACCCAGGTAATTGATAACGGCGATCCACTGTTGAGTACCGCCATTACAACATTAGCCCCGCCGCCAATTCCGGTGCAGACTGATTTGTCAGTGCAAGGGCTTCTTGCAAACGTTCCTGTAACAAAGGAAAAATTAGACATATCTAACAAGAAAGTTTCAAAGTCATTGTTTCAGTTAGGGAAAGATTATCAGACCCTGCTTGAAGATTATAGCGCCGCAATTGATGCCTATCAAAACTCATTAAAGCGTTTCCCGGATAGCTTGTATGCAGGAGAACTGTATCTCAATCTCTCCTTCTGCTACAGGAAACTGGGCGATGTTGCCATGGCTGACTATTATAAAAATTTACTCATTAAAAAATTCGATAAAAGTAAATTCACACAACTGGCATTGCATCCGGAAGCGATGGAGCCATCAAAGAAAGATCCTGCCGCAACTAAAAGGTATGAAGACATTTATAATCTTTTTATCGAAGGAGATTTTGAAAAAGCAGTTGCTGAAAAACAAAGGGCCGACAGCGTGTATGGTACAAATTATTGGAGCCCGCAGTTACTCTATATCCAATCTGTTTATTACATCCGTAAAAGAGAAGATAGTACAGCTATAAACATCTTGAAGCAAATAATTACCCAGTATCCAACGTCACCATTAAAAGGAAAAGCGGTAACGATGATTGATGTTCTAAAAAGGAGAAGTGCCATCGAAAATTATTTAACGAATTTAAAAGTTGAAAGGGTAAAGGAAGATTCGCAGATAATTGTTTATGACAATCCTACCATTTCTAAACCGATGCAACAGGATACAACCCGAATGCTTAAGTTGAATCCTCATAATATAATTGTCACTCCGGAAAAAGTATATCTCGATTCCTCCAAAAGAGCGCCGGCTATCATGAAAAATGCAACCTTTATGATTGATCCGCTTTCTCAACAATATGTGATGATGGTACTTACCAAGGTTGATCCGGTTTATAGCACTGAAGCAAAAAATGCGCTTACGAGATACAACAGGGAAAATTTTTATAACCAAAAAATAGATATCACAAAAGATACTCTGGATAAAGACAGAACTTTATTAATTTTTACGCAATTTGAAACAGCAGATCTTGCAATAAAATATATGGACAAATTAAAAAGAGCTGCACCGTCAGAAATATCCTGGCTGCCTGCGGCAAAATATTCTTTTTACATTATATCTGGCTCAAATCTTGATCTCTTAAAACAAAATAAAGAGCTTCAGAATTATATTGATCTTTTGAATAAAAAATATCCGGGTAAATTTTAATACTAATTACCCTTTTACCGGACAAAGAAAATAAAATGAAAAATCAAAATTCACGCAATACAAAAAGTACCTCAAACAAAAACGGAAAAGTAAAACCGGCGGTAAGAATTTTATGGACGCTTGTCCTAAGCGGTATCGGGCTTGGCATACTAATATTCTCACTGGCCTGGTTTGGCCTGTTTGGAAAATTACCGTCACTGCAGGAACTCGAAAATCCGCAGGCAAATCTCGCTTCAGAAATTTATGCAAACGACGGCACTACTTTAATGGGTAAAATTTATGCCGAAAACCGCAGCTCCGTTGATTTCCAGGATATTTCAAAACATGTAATTGATGCGCTGATATCAACCGAAGATATTCGTTTTTACGATCATTCGGGCATTGATGCCATTGCCATCGGACGTGCAATAAAGGGATTCGGCAGCGAAGGCGGAGGAAGCACCATTACGCAGCAATTGGCTAAAAATATGCTGGGCCAGGGTGGCGGATGGGTTGGCAAACGAATAATGGATAAATTGAAAGAATGGATCGTTGCACTTAAGCTCGAAAAGAATTTCACAAAGCAGGAAATACTTGCTTTATATCTCAATAGAGTATCGTGGTTAAATGTATATGGAATAAGAAATGCAGCCCGTGTATATTTTCAAAAAGATCCGGCAGACCTTACAACCGATGAATCGGCATTGCTGGTTGGTATGTTGAGCGGCCCTGGAAAATATGATCCGATTAGAAATCCAAAAGCTGCTACTGACAGAAGGAATTTGGTACTCGACCGCATGGTAACCAATAATGTGCTGTCCACTTCAGAAGCAGACATGTTAAAGAAGAAACCACTCGGAGTGAAATATAAAAAGCTTGATGAAAATCTTGGCATCGCTCCCTACTTCCGTTCAGTATTAACTAAGAAGTTAATTGACTGGTGCAAAACACATACTGACCCAACTACCGGAAGAAATTATGATCTCTACCGGGATGGCTTAAAAATCTATACAACCATAGATCCCAAAATGCAATTGTATGCTGAAGAAGCCGTAGTAAAACATATGGCTAACATGCAGAAAAAATTTAACAGCCAGTTGCCAAAGAATGTATGGAAAGGACAAGAAGATATTTTGAACCGTGCCATGAAGGAAAGCGAAAGATGGAAATATATGAAAGAGGCAGGAGTTACGGATGCAGATATCAGGAAGTCGTTTAATGTGCCGGTGAGAATGAAAGTATTTGCCTGGAATTCGAAAAGGGAAACGGATACGGTAATGACGCCTTTGGATTCCATAAAATATTTTAAACAAATGATGCAAACGGCATTTGCTGCCATGGACCCGGTAACCGGTGAAGTAAAAGCATGGGTAGGCGGCATAGATTTTAAATGGTTCAAGTATGATCATGTAACTGCCAACAGGCAGGTTGGTTCTACATTTAAACCTCTGTTTTACACACTTGCGCTCACTGATGCAGGGCTCACTCCCGAAACGCAGCTTGGCGGAAAAGCAATCACCTTAGCCAAAAAGACTTTTGACGGCCCAGGCGGAACAATGGCTTACTGTCTTGCCAAATCGCTGAACGTGGCAGCATGGGATCTGATGAGCCGAATTGGGCCTAAAAAAACAGCAGAGTTTGCACATTTATGTGGCATAAAAAGTGACATTCCTATCGTTCCTTCAATCGCTCTAGGGTCGGCAGATATTCAGTTATTTGAAATGCTGAGAGCTTATACAATGTTTCCAAACCGGGGCTTTAACACGGAACCTATTTTTATATCGAGAATAGAAGACAAAAATGGCAACGTGCTTCAGAGTTTTGAATCAGAGTCAAAACAGGTTATAAGCGAGGTGGATGCCTATACAATGTATAAAATGATGCAGGGAGTAGTTGATTATGGAACGGGGGGTTCTATGCGCTGGAAATATGGCATAACGAGCGACATGGGCGGTAAAACCGGTACCACTAACGATAACACTGATGGTTGGTTTATGGGATATACACCCCAAATACTTGCCGGGGCCTGGGTAGGATGCGATGATCCATTTTTGCATCTCAGAAATGGCTGGACTAATGGTGGTAATGATATGGCTATGCCCGAATGGGCCTATTTTATGCAGAAGGTGTATGCCGATAAAAAATTAGGTATTGATCCGAAAGCTATTTTCCAAAAGCCCGCAGAATTAAATAATGATCCCATTTTTGCAGATCAGAACTTTTCAAATTTGGTAAAGGAAGGCCAGGGAAACGATATACAGGATAATGGGAACGGCGATGCAGGCGATTATGAAGCAACTACGCCCAACATTCCTGTGGAATCCGAATTCAACAAGGCAACCACAAAAGATAATGGCTCAACTTCAGAAACAAAGAAAGTAATTGGCCCAGTAAATATGGCTGATGAGTTTAAAAAAGATACTTCAAAAGCGCATCCAAAAAACGCAGATGAAAAAGGCCCTGAGAATAAATTGAACAAGGGTGCCGAAGACAAATCGAAAAAGCCGTTAGCAAAGCCTGCAAAGCCATCCACCGATTACTGATTCAGTTATTAATAGTACTCCGGGCAGATTGAATATTACCTTACTTCAATACTATATATCTATTTATTTAAACAGGAAGTAACGTTATTAGGCTTTACTTTTGCTGCGCCACAAAATTATTTTCACACATAAGTTTTATACTTTGAAATCGAAATATATTTCTTCACTCCTTCTTGTTGTATTAATTATCGGAAGTGTCAATTTACTTTTTGCATGGGGAGCATGGGGGCATAAACACATAAATAGGGCGGCTGTTTTTGCATTGCCAGATAGCATGCGAAAGTTTTATTATAATCATATTGATTTTATAACAGAAGGTGCTGTAATCCCGGATTTAAGGCGTGGACTACTAAATGACAAAAACGAAAGCCCGCGGCATTATATTGACATTGAAGATTTTCATTTACCTATTGCTGATCTTCCTAAAACAACTAAGGAAGCTTACACAAAATATGATAGTGCTTTTCTGAACAAAACAGGTTACCTGCCGTGGTATATTCAAAATATAATGGACAAGCTCACACAGGCATTTCAGAAACGAAGCAAGTCCGAGATACTTTTTCTTTCGGCAGAACTTGGACATTACGTTGGTGATGCTCATATGCCCTTACATACTGCATCAAATTTTAATGGCCAGCTTACTAATCAGAAAGGTGTACACGCTTTATGGGAGTCTACAATACCTGAATTGTTTGGCAATAATTATAATTTTAAAACACAGGATGCTACCTACATCCCTGATGTTACTGCAGAAACCTGGAATATTATTGCACATACGCATTCGCTTGAGGATACTTTACTTGCCGATGAAAAAAAAGTGAGAAAAAGTTTCCCCTCAAATAATATGTACAAAAAAGATTCTGCCGGCAATAATATTCTATCCTATAATCAACCTGTATTTTCCGATGCATATGCAAAGCAGTTTAGTGATGAAATGAATGGAATGGTTGAAAAACAATTGCGTCTATCTATACAGGATGTAGCCAATTATTGGTACACAGCCTGGGTAAATGGCGGAAGCCCGGAGCTATTGTCATTAGATGACGAAAACCTGACTAAACAAAATCAAAGAAATTACAAGCTCGAATATAAAGCATGGAGCAAAGGTAAGTTGCTCAACCTATCAAATGAACAGGAATAGGATCTGTTTGACGCAGGGCACAATGAGTATTTCACAAAAAAAAAGAATACGGAAGAAAAATTAAGGATCTAAAGCGGGTGGGTTTGATGGGCATAAATATAAATAACTATTCTGGTTAAACGCAATCATTTTATAAAATATTTGTAAAAAATACACTTATTTTTTTTTCACATTGATATTAATAGATATATCAACAGAATCAAAAGAAAGATTAAAAAAAAATTACAGGTAGCGGAGTGGATTGCGCCTCGATCTCTGGATATAGTTTTTAATGTTCATCCAGAAGGCAAAAAACAAATAAAATATAACAGGTGAACCAAGAGTTAAGAATGAAATATAAATAAAATACCTCCTGATCACAGAAGTGGCAATTCCCATTTTCTCCCCTAACGCAGTGCAAACCCCAAACACCTGCCACTCAATAAAATGTTTTATTTTATACATTACTCAAAGCTAAAAAATAATTACTATAAATATAATAACGAAAAGTAAAATTTTAGATTGTCTCCGCGGACCTCTTATTTTATTTTTAAATTTTACTTATAACAACCTGCAAACAAATCTTGAAATGATTTTAAGTAATTTTGCAGGAAATATTTTTCATATATAATAAAAATAACAGCAAATGGTATTTGATCTTGACATGATAAAAAAATTCTACGCCGGTTATTCTGGAAAATTAACAGCAGCCCGTAAAGTTGTAAATCATCCTCTCACCCTTACAGAAAAAATTTTATATACACATCTATGGAAAGGTAATGCTGATGAGGCTTATACTCGTGGAAAAGATTATGTGGATTTCGCGCCAGACAGGGTTGCTATGCAGGATGCAACAGCTCAGATGGCATTGCTGCAGTTCATGCAATCGGGAAGAACGAAGGTTTCTGTTCCATCTACCGTTCATTGCGATCACTTAATACAGGCAGAGACAGGCGCTGCGGCGGATTTATCAAGAGCAAAATCCCAGAATAAAGAAGTATATGATTTTCTTTCTTCAGTTTCGAATAAATACGGAATAGGTTTCTGGAAACCCGGAGCCGGTATTATCCACCAGGTGGTTTTGGAAAATTATGCTTTTCCCGGCGGAATGATGATAGGAACTGATTCGCATACGGTAAATGCAGGCGGATTGGGAACTATCGCTATTGGTGTTGGAGGCGCGGATGCCTGCGATGTTATGGCGGGTTTGCCGTGGGAACTAAAGTTTCCTAAATTGATTGGCGTGAAACTAACGGGCAAGCTTAGTGGCTGGACAGCTTCGAAAGATATCATTTTAAAAGTTGCCGGTATTCTCACCGTAAAAGGTGGTACTGGCGCTATTCTTGAATATTTTGGAGAAGGCGCTATATCACTGTCATGCACCGGCAAAGGAACTATTTGTAATATGGGCGCAGAAATCGGGGCTACTACTTCTGTTTTTGGATATGATGAGAAGATGGCTGAATACCTGAGAGGCACAGATAGAGCAGAAGTTGCCGATGCCTGCTGATTCCCTTTCAAAAGAACTTACCGGCGATCCCGAAGTATATGCAAATCCTGAAAAATATTTTGACCAGGTAATTGAAATAAACTTATCCGAACTGGAACCTCATATTAATGGCCCATTCACTCCCGACCTGGCATGGCCTATTTCAAAATTTGCTGCTGCTGTAAAAGAAAATGGTTGGCCCGAACAACTTGAAGTTGGGTTGATTGGTTCCTGCACCAATTCTTCTTATGAAGATATTACCCGGGCAGCATCCATTGCCGAGCAGGCAACCAACAATGGCATTACGGCAAAATCTGAATTCACTATAACTCCGGGATCTGAGCAGGTAAGATTTACGGTCGACAGAGATGGTTATTTAAAAACATTTGAAAAAATGGGCGGTGTTGTTCTTGCCAATGCCTGCGGGCCCTGCATCGGCCAGTGGGCAAGACATTCCAAGGATCCCAATAAAAAGAATTCTATCGTAACATCATACAACAGAAATTTTGCAAAAAGAAATGATGGTAATGCCAACACACATGCTTTTGTTGCATCGCCTGAATTAACTACTGCTTTAGCGATTGCCGGTTCGCTGATGTTTAATCCATTAACAGATTACTTGACGAATGATAAGGGTGAAAAAATTAAATTGGAAGAACCACAGGGAATTGAAATGCCTTTAAAAGGTTTTGCGGTTGATGATGCCGGTTATCAATCTCCGGCCGCAGATGGCAGCAAAATAGAAGTTTTGGTTTCTCCAACATCTGATCGTCTTCAAATTTTAGAACCATTTCCTGCGTGGGAAGGAACTGATATTTACAATTTGAAATTGTTGATTAAAGCAAAAGGAAAATGTACAACCGATCATATTTCAATGGCAGGTCCATGGCTTAAATACCGCGGCCATCTCGATAACATCAGTAACAATCTTTTAATTGGCGCCGTTAACTTTTTCAACGAAAAAACAAACTCAGTTAAAAATCAATTAACCGGCGAATATGGTCCTTTACCTGAAACGCAAAGAGCGTACAAAGAAGCCGGTATTGGTTCTATAATTGTTGGCGATGAAAATTATGGTGAAGGTTCTTCACGTGAACACGCAGCAATGGAGCCAAGGCATCTTGGCGTAAGAGCGGTTCTTGTAAAATCGTTTGCACGCATACACGAAACTAATTTAAAGAAACAGGGAATGCTTGCCATTACTTTTGATAATAAAGATGACTATAATAAAATTCTCGAGGACGATGTAATAGATATAACCGGTTTAATGACGTTTACAGAAAACAAACCGCTGGGGATTACCTTACATCATAAAGACGATACGTCAGAAAGTTTCCACGTTAACCATACTTATAACGAACAACAAATTGAATGGTTTAAAGCCGGCGGAGCATTAAATATCATCAGGAGAGAATTTGAAGCAAGTAAATAATTTTTTGATTTTTTAATTTAATAAAGGCGGAACTTCAGGTTCCGCTTTTATTATTTAATGGGTCTTTTATTTCAACTTTTTTATCCAGGAATTTTCCATATTTCTTCGATTCTTTTTTAAAGGAACTGATTGCAAGGTGGCTTGCTTTCTTAAAAAATTGTGCTTCAGTAATAACCTTATCTTTTTGAATATTTCTTTTCCAAAGACCAATAACTTTTCCATTCATAATAATCATCGGCCAAAATATTCCATTAGTGGAAAAGGCCTTGGGTTGATGTTCCATTTGAATCGCGGCACTTCTGTCTTTATAACTTATAATGTATTCATCGAAAGCGGGCAGTAAATGAAAAGATGGTTTATCTTTCTGCGAAGCGGAAATTGAGTCACTAAATAAATAAGTTTTTGAATTAATGGTTGCTGAAATAAATCTTTCCTTAACCATCTCCAGTGCTTTCCTGGACTCAGTTATATTTAAGCCTGACCACCAGGTAAAATCTTCAAGAGTGGCGGGACCATGGCTTGTAAAATATCGTTCAGCGAGTTTAGCCAGCGCTTCTTCTCTCGTTATAGACTTAACTTTTTTTACTCTTTTTTCAAGCATAGCATAGGTATGTTCCTTACCTCTCATTATCCCGCTGCAAATAATCCCGTTTAATTCTGCATGAAACATTAAATGAATGGATTTTAAATCATGCGTTTCAATCTTATTTTTATTAAGCTCACTCATTATTTCCGATCTCGTTAAATGCTTTCCCGGTTCTAATACTTTTCGAATGATCGAATTGCTTTTTGCAAAAATTTTTTCGTCTAACCCTAACGCTTTGTGTCTTCCTTTCATAGCACGATTCATGTGGGGAGCTGTAAGTTCCAGCATCCAGTAAATATCATCAGCAGAAACAAAATGCCACGTAGGCCTCAACACATGTGTTCGCAGAATTTCTCCTTTATTAAATGCATCTTCAATTATTGCATCGGTAGTGCCCGGTACGCGAAGTCCTATAGCCCATTTAGCCATGTTATAATCCTGTGCCTGCATAGCTCCCATCCAACCAACCATTTCTTTTGGTGTGGTAAACTTTGTGGCGGCAATTTGCTGCGTTACCAAACGGGCATTTGAGATATTTTTAAAATTCATCCATTTTAATTAATAACGATTTTGGTTTTCCATTCGGCAACAATACTGCTGACACAAACCTAACAGGTTTTCAAAACCTGTTAGGTTTAATATTCAACAAACAAAAATAAAACCCCGATAAATTATTACCGGGGTTTCAAAATAAAAATTTACAATAAACTTAATTTCTCCTGCTTCCAAATAAACGAAGTAAGAAAAGAAAAATATTAATGAAATCAAGGTACAAGGTTAAGGCTCCGAGAACCGACATTTTTTTAGTATCTGCTGCGGAAACATCACCGTATTCCAAACCCTCTCCTATTCTTTTTAATTTTTGCACATCATACGCGGTTAGGCCAACAAAAACCATTACACCAATAATGCTGATGATATAATCTAATCCACTGCTGTGTAAGAAAAAGTTAATGACCATTGCAATTAATACTCCTATCACTCCCATCATTAATAAGCGACCAAATTTTGTAAGATCCTGGTGTGTGGTGTAACCCATAAACGCCATTACGCCAAACATGGCAGAAGCTGACAAGAAACAACCGGTTACCGAACTTGCAGTATAAGCAAGTAATATAAAACTAAAAGTTATTCCATTAATGATGGCATAGGCTATGAATAAAGCCATAAGCGCCGGTGCGGAAAGCCTCCTGTATCCAAATGACATTAGCAGTACAAAACCAATCGGCGCAAACATGGTTACCATTCCCAAACCGGTTAGTCCACCAGTGGTTGGAACAATGAGATAGCTTAGCAGGCTTGCATTTACAGAAAATTGCCATGCGAATAATGCCGAAACGCCAAGCGCTATAAACATCAGTAAAAACACATTTGCAAGAAATGATCTCGTGCGTGAGGCTTCACCGGTTGGCGTATAAGTTATTGGATTTAAATTCTGATTGTTGTTAATAATTTCCATTGTATTTTAAATTTTTAGTAAATGTAATAACGATTGTTCACATTTATAAATTGCCCGTTCAAATTTAAGTTTTTAATAAAAAATCCCGTTTTTAGATTTACAGTAAATTAATATATTTGAATCTCTAACTGTAAGTAATAAGTAAAGTACAACCACATTTGTTCCTCTCTTCTTCGTGACCTCTTGCTATCCGCTGGCTCGCATGTTGCTAACCGCTGCAACATGCCTGCAACAGTTCCCGAAGAAGGCAGCCACAGTTCAATAGGGAAACAGCCGGAAAACCTTTCTTTTATATTCCTTTCCTTTTTCAAAAAGCATGATGCATCCATACAATTGATTTTATAAACTGTGTAGTGATACTAAAAATCTGCGTAGTGCTACGCATTTTGTTGCTGAAACGCCGCCCGGCAACAATATGGAAACAATTCAATAAAAAGAATGGCCGTTAATGATTTGTTGCCGGCATGGGTATACACAATTTGCAAACAAAGCAGGCAGCATAAAATTTTTATTTATTCATTATTAAAACCATTATTATGGGAACCATTCAAAGAGGAATCCTTGGCGGATTCTCAGGAAAAGTAGGAACCGTTGTTGGCGGAAGTTGGAAAGGCATAGACTATATGCGCAGCAAAAGCAATCGCCGCAACTTTACCCCTACCGACAAGCAACTGGCTCAGCAATTAAAGTTTGGGCTTACCATGCGCTTTCTGCAGCCAATGGCAGGTTTGCTCAACACCAGCTTTCGCGATTTTGCAATTAAGATGAAAGGCATTAACAATGCGCTTGCCTACAACATCAAAAACGCTATTACGGGTGTGTATCCATCGTTCGCGATCGATTATGCACTTACGTTAGTAAGCAGGGGCGACCTTCCGAATGCGCTTGCACCGGCAGTAACCTCCGGGGCGGGAAGCATACTCACGTTTAGCTGGACCGACAACAGCGGCGAGGGAGCGCCAAAGCAACGGACCAGGCCATTTTGGTTGGCCTATTGCCCGGTAAGGCAACAGGCGATTTACACCACTGCCGGCGCGTTACGCAGCGCCCTCACAGGTGAACTGAACCTGCTGCCTTTTTCAGGCCTTGCCGTAGAAACCCGGATCGGCTTTATTGCGGCTGATGGCAGCGACATCGCCAGCAGCATTTTTACCGGTGAGGTAACGGTGAGTTAGACGCAGTTATTGAAGGGCCGGCTCGAGACGGCTCTTTATTAAATGTCATCATTTAAGAGTTCAAAAAGAAAAAAGGACTGCGTAGAACAGGGGCAATGAACAACGGCAACGCATCGAATAATGGCCTCATAAAAAATGCGTTAAGAAAATTTGAATGATAGTCGTTAAGAAATGAAATTGTTGTTACCAAAGCCTGGCATTGCACGTGGCTGGTAAGTCGCACTTCAGCCGGGTTATGTTCTATCGTTGGGACTGATTTCATTTTAGACAATCATTCAAATTTTTAGCTTTTTTTATGAAGCCCCGTCCGAATGGCGATCAGCCGGGCGGGCTTGATTTTTTTTGTTACTTTTTTGTATCAAGACAAAAAAGTAAATACAGGGTAACTCAATACGAATAAGGATTTGAGCTTACAATACCTGGCCTTAAAAAAACAATGCACATCTATTACATTTTATCACCATTAAATTAAGCATCATGGCAATCATAATAAACGGCCTTTTATCGGGCAAATTGGGAAACAACATCTATTTTATAAGAAATAAAAAAAATTATGTACGCTCGGCATACCAGAGAAGGGAACGTGCTGTAAGTAACCCCCGTTGCATTTTATTCAGCAGGGCTGCAAGAATGTGCCGCTCCCTGCGGCAACAAATGTTGCCCGTTATTAATTTACCAAAAGGCAATGTTATGTACACCAGCCTGATGTCTTCTTTATTAAAATGGATACGGTTTGCCGATAACCCATTACTGCATAAAAATGAGCAACTGCATTGTTTTGACAATTGCACATTTACGGTAGGCAATCATGTAAGAAATATCTGGAACATTCCTGTAAAGGTTACACGTGCGTCCAAAGGGCTTGTTCAATTAAAAATTCCTGCGTTTATCCCTGAGTTGCATATTAAGGCCCCGGCCTATACGGCTTTTGTTGAATGCAAGATAGTAGTTGCAGGCAGTTTGGCCAGTGATGGGTCTGCCACCGGGAGCTATTCCGCTACCCTGCGCCTGGACTATAACGGTAAGAGGGTACCCGAAAAAATTATTAAAATGAATATGCCGGCGCCAAAAGGCGCTTTAATAGTAACGGCTATGTCGCTGGAATATACCACCAGTAAAAACGGGCTGATGGAAAAATGTACCGATAAAAAGTTTATGCCTGCAGGTGTGGTGAATGTATTGTATGTGTAGTACCTGCATTTTTTAGAATTTATTCCGGAACCCTTAAAGCACAACGTGCTTGTTATATTGTTATTTACTATCTTACCGAGAGACTATTGATATAGCAGTTCCCCCGCCGGGTGCAAGTTTAAGTGATAAATGAGTTGTACTGGTCACAGTCATTTTCTTAATTGTGTACGCTTCAGGATTCGTTTTCCAATCTGCATCGGGTGCATCGGCATAAATAGTTGCTATGTATTTTTTACCCTTATCAAGAAAAGATAAATCTTCGACAAACTGCCTCGCATTTTCATCAGTAATAGCGCCTAGAAACCAATTTTCAGTTCCTTTTCCTTTTCTTGCGATAACAACATAATCTCCCGGTTCAGCATCAAGAATTTTCGTGTCATCCCAATCAACAGGAACATCTTTTATAAATTGAAATGCGTCCATGTGGGCCTCATAATTTTCAGGAAGATCCGCGGCCATTTGAAGCGGGCTGTAAAGCGTTACATATAAAGCCAGTTGTTTCGCTAATGTTGTATGCACTCTTCGTGTTGTATCAGAAGCATAATGAGTAAGTTTAAAAATACCCGGAGTATAATCCATCGGGCCGCCCATTGACCTGGTAAATGGCAAAATAGTTTCATGATCCGGTGCATTGCCATTGCTGAACGCATTGTATTCATTACCTCTCGCAGCTTCGCACGCCATAAAGTTGGGCCATGTTCTTTGTAACCCTGTTGGCCGCATTGGCTCATGTATATCAATCATTATTTGATAAGAAGCCGCCTTTTCAATAGTACGCAGATAATGATTCACCATCCATTGTCCGTCGTGATGTTCTCCCCGCGGAATTATTCTTCCGACATAACCAGTCTTTACCGCTTTGTAGCCAAATTCTTTCATAAAACGAAATGCAGTATCCATTTGTCTTTCATAATTAGTAGCAGAACCCGACGTTTCGTTATGCATAATCATATCAACACCTTTTGCTTTTGCATAGTCTGAAATTTCTTTTACATTAAAGTCAGGATATGGCGTAACAAAATCAAATACATTTTCTTTCCAGTTTCCAAACCAGTCTTCCCAACCTATGTTCCAGCCTTCAACGAGCACGCCTTTAATGCCATTCTTAGAAGCAAAATCGATATACCGTTTTACATTGGCGGTGTTGGCGCTGTGCTTGCCGTTAGGGATCAGATTGCCTTTTGCATCTGTACTGTCAGGATAATCAGAATAACTCCACGTTCCTTTACCCGTCTGCATTTCCCACCATACGCCTACAAATTTCATTGGCGTAATCCATGAAGTATTTTGTATTGCAGAAGGATCGTTTAAATTGAGGATCATATTTGAAGCAAGAATATCTGTCGCCTTATCGCTAACAATTATTGTTCTCCATGGTGTATGACAAGGTGCATGTAAATAAGCTTTGTTACCATAAGCATCCGGCACCAGTCTTGCCGATAATTCATACGAAGCTGTATCAACATGCAATTGCATGGCAGGATAATTTACCAGCGTCGCTTCATGTATATTGATATAAAGGCCATCGCCTGTTTTCATCATCAGCGGTGTTTGCACAGCATAACGGTCAGGAGCTACACGCACAGCAATTGCTGTACTCTTTTCCACAAGTTCTTTATTATCTATCTCACTTAATTTACAGGTCGTGTACGGGTATTCGTTAGTATCATAATCGCCGGGTATCCAGAATGCCTTATGATTACCCGTTAAATTAAATTGTGTTAGTTCGTCAGTGACAATAAAATATTTTATTCCGGGTTGTTTGGGAAATTCATATCGAAAGCCAACACCGTCTGCAAAAACCCTGAAAATGATATCCAGCAAACGGTTGGTAGATCGCTGTTTTAAATGAACAGTTACTTCTTCGTATTGGTTACGTATTTCGCTTACCTGCCCCCAGACAGGTTTCCAGGTTTCATCAACGGCCCTTTTTTCCGAACCTAAGATTTCAAAATTGCTGTTGAAATTGTCATTGTTCACAAAGGTGAACCCAAGTGCCGATGACTTAATAATTGTCTTTTGATCATAAGAAACTGAATAAACCGGAATACCACCATTGTTCAACGTAAAATCCATTTTTACTTTCTGCATGCCTGCCGTAATAACCTGTGCCGAAGCATTGCCCAGGAGGGAAATGAAAAACAAAAAAACGGAAGCTCTTATTAATAACATACATCTTATTTAATGAGTGGAGAATGTATGCAAGATGCATATTATTTCTCTAACTCTGCGGAAGAAGAACTATTAAAAATCAAATTTGATACGTGGGAATTAATAAATTTCTTATACAACATTTTTGAAGATCTTAATTACTTTTTCTGTGAAGTCACCTGGCACATCATATTTTCGTTTGACTCTTTATAACCAACTGGGATCTCAAATAAAGCGCAGAAAAGTTTTTTGTCTCTCAGCAGCAGAAATGCCGCCACCACCAACCAATATTCCAGGGCTTTCATAGTTACATCTGCAGCAGATGTATCGTTTGGATTTGTTGCGCTGCTTTTGCAAACGCACCTAATACTTTATTAGTTGACACGGTGTCGCCCTGCGTTTCGGAGGTTGTGGTATTTGATGTTGATTTGGTTTTGGTGGTACCATCTACTTTATCAAACACCTGGTTGGTGCTTTGGGCTGCTTTATCATTTATCGTGTTGTCCGCAGTATTTTTTACCGTATTCATAATTTTTTTTAATAACTGTGCATCTACCGAATTAGAGTAAAGTGAGGAAAACAAGCATGTAATTATTGCAATATAAAATGCTGACTTTTTCATAATAATTTTTGTTAATTGAAGAAGAATAGACTTTTAAAGAAATTTATTTTAAAATGATAAAAACTTATTGAGTTCACACATAAGATACTAACAAAACAAGCACTGCCAGAAAACACAATATTGTAATCAACAGTAATAATAGCTTTATAATTTTTGCGCTTCTCATCAAGAAGTATCTTAGTCTTTTACCAGGAATTGCGTAACTGGCGTTTACTAATTCATCATTTTCCATAACACTACAGCCAGGTATTCGAAAACCATTTATGTTTCATACAAAAAGAAAAGTGGTTCACGCACCATTAATACATTGTACTGCAAAGATGTAATTGAAAGGGAACGTATTTGTAAAATAACCGATGAACGTATTTGTAAAATCGTCAAATATTTTTCACCCAATGCCTGAGAAAAATGACCCATGCATTGAATTATTATTTTTTATCAGGCAGCGCATTCAATAGAGCCATCACTGCCCAGTTGGAACCTGCTGCAGAAATAAACTGGTTATCATCATAAGGTGGAAAATCACTTTGTACAAACGGCTGAATGGGAAAAGACCTCGTCGCAACAAACCATGCCCCCCCTTTATCCTGTGTTTTTAATAAATAATTTATGCCCTTCTGGTACACCGCACCATCAGGTTTTTCCATCCCGCTTTCATACAATGCATAAAGCGTTTGCCCTGTAGCGTAAGCATCACTTTTTAAAGTTGGTAACTGAGACCAGCCACCATCCTCATTTTGCATCAACCTTAATTTTTCTGCAATCTTTGCTTTATATCTTGCATTGCTTCCGCACCACTGCAAACCTAACAATTGAAAAGCCAGTTCCTGTTGCTGATCCGTTTGTACTTTTTCGAGCCAATGTTTTGTTCTTGTTACTAATTCGTCAACATGTTGTTTTTTTGCCGGCGACGCATACAACTCGATTGAGCGTATAGCCATTGAAGTTAGATGTACGTCGCCGGTTTCCAATGGTACTCTTCCCGATTCTGCCAGAAAAGATCCGTCTGGCTTTGCAAGTCTCATCACATAATCAACTGAAATATCCGTATTCATATCTGCCGGATACTTTGCAGCATACATCCCCATCAACAAATAAGGTGTTGCGAAACTGATAGGAAGAAATTGATTTATCTGGTTAGGATTACAGGCTCCGACTAATAGTATTCTCCATGGCATTACAATTACTCGCAGAAATGAATCTATTACCGGAATGCCTTTTTGCATCGCTAATTCGGCAGCCATTGCCTTTAAAGTGTTATGGTGGCAGGAAGCGCATTTAAACTATTATTGTTGATGAATGTATAGCCGCTTTTTTGAAGAAGCAGAATGCTTTTGCTGCCGATTGTTCTATCACTGCTGTTATCTATAACTATAGGTTTATGCATCCAGCTTTCGAGCATACTCAATAAAAAAATGCTGCATAGAAAAAATAATGACGGTAGAAAGAATTTTGATTTTTCATTTTATTAATTATTAAAGGGTAATTATTTAGTTGAATATTTTTCCAATAACGCAATCGATGGAGTTTTTCCTTTTTCTTTTGCGTAATACAAAGCATCGGTTCCATCCTGCGCTTTTTCTGAAACGACCGCTCCATGTTTAATAAGAGCAAGTGTCATTTCAGGATCATCTGTTTCAGATTGGGTCAGTAACATTAAAGGAGTATAACCTTGTTTGTTTTTTGCATTCGGGTCTGCGCCATGTTCCAGCAGGTAAAGAAAGGAAGGCTTATCATGGGCAACAGCTGCAAACATCAATGGAGTAAATCCTTTAAATGCATCCAGGCCAAAAGGTATCCATTGCCTTACATTTACATTAGCACCATTATCTACCAGCATTTTTAATGTCGCAAAAGAGCGGAACGCTTCTGCATTGTTAACAGGGTAATCCCCAAAAGCTACAGAATCATTTACATTGAAACCACTTCTTATCAAAAAGCCAACTATGGCAGTATCTCCTGAGGATGCTGCATTGTATAAAAGATAATTATCTGGTGCAGTCTTCTTTAGATCAGCACCCTTATCAATCAATAAATGGAGGAGCTTTATAGTTCCGGGCATAGCAGCAAGTTTTACCATGATTCCATAACCTCGTATTTTATGATTAGCATCTGCACCGTTATTTAACAATAGTTTGGTTTTATCCCAATCTGGAACTGCAAGCCATAAAGCAGTAGTACCATCTGATGAATGATAATTTACGTTAGCTCCATGTTGTATTAATATTTTCATTTGTTGTACTGAGCCGGCCAATGTTGCAGCCATCAATGTTGAATAACTATTGAGAGAATCATTGGCATCCGCTCCGTTTGCAAACTGTTGCTTAAGTTGTTCTGTACTCCCCGACCTGATGGCTTGAAAGAGCGCATTAGTTTTATCGGTTACAGTTTCTTGTGCCAAAAGATTAAATGAAAGCGCAAGTGCGAACATGAGCATCATTATTTTTTTTAATGATGAATGGTTTCGTAAGCCGTAATTGTTATCCATAAAAAATTATTAAAAATAAAATGAAGGTGCAGGCAGCATAATAATTTTCACCGGTTTGGATTAAAGAAGAAGATGTAGGAAAGTTACTGTAGCAAGTAAAAAATCAACGTGAATAACCGACAAATGTATTTTTAAAACCGACAGAAGGACAGTTAACAACTAAATAGGCTGCAATCCGCTGCACTTATATTTTTCCATTAAATTTTCACATCCCGCTCTTATCTTCTTTATATCCTGCAGGTATTTCAAACATGTTTGCAGGAAGATCTCTGTGCTCCGCTTTAGTAAGTTGCATCATCGTTGAAACATTTTTGCTCTTCATGGTAAGCTTAACCATAAAACCTTCGCAACCCATTTGCTTTAACTGGTCTGCTGCCGATTGTGAATACATGGAGTTTCCTGTTTTTGACTCAAACCGGTCCATTAAATCTTTAACTGATGCCTGCATGGGTACTTCATTGCTTCGCCATAAATCAATAGTATCTGTTTCATTAAAAAAACCACCTATCTTTTTATTGGAAATTATTTTTGCGTGAACACAGTTAAAGCCCAATATCTTTTCTTCACCAATTTTAGTTGCGGTGGATTCTGTTTTAAATCCGGAGTTTAAATCAGTCGAATCTATGTGATTCACAGAATAGGTTTTTGCTGAATCATCAATTATAATGCTTTCATCGGGCTTATCTGAGCGGCCTATACTTACAATGGGCGCTAAGTTTTTATCACGATTAGCAGAATTGTATATATAGGTTTCCGAGCGCATTTTGCCTTTAGAAGAAACAAACATTTTAGTAGTCATATTTATAGTGTTATCTTTCCCGGACGAAGTAGTCGTTAATTCATAATACATATCATCGCCGGAATTAGTTGAAGCAGATGAATTATCTGTTGCGCCTGCTACGGATCCCTTTGTTGAATTATTGCTGTTACATGCTAATAAAATGGCCGCCGAAAAAATTGCGGAAGCGATTGTTTTTGTGAGTTGCATATTTTTTATTTTGGATGAATATAAATTGTAAGAACTATTAAGTCGTGAAGGCATCGTTCACCTTTTTATTTTCTCATTGGTACATCAAACTTTCCATCAGTAACTTCAATTTCTTTTTTATCAGTATCAGTTATGTTTCCGTTTAACTTAAATTTTCCTGAAAATGTGCCCGATGCGCTTGTCAAAGAAATTTTAGTAACATTTAAAGTGAAAGAATCTGAAAAATATCTTGCCTCGTGATCTTTATTCGGTTGGATATCTACTTCTATACCCCAGCCGTTTTCATCAGGGCCAAAGGATGAACTGCCGGTTTTATCAGGAACGGCTAAACGTAACGAGTGTACACCTTGAGTATTTGCGATTTCGGGGTCGGAAAGATAAATAAGCAATTGTTTACCCTGGTCAACGTCAACAATATGAGCCTCGTTACTTTGATAACCTTCGGGACCCTGATAAGTGTTAATTTGTCCGCCTGAAACCGGCTGCCCATCTATGATGCAGGAAAAATGCGCTCCATTACCGGATGAATTTATGGCGGATGAGTTACTACTACTATCTTTATTTTTTGTTGCTTCTGTGCTATTGTTTCCTGAACACGCACTTAAAAAAAAGACTGGTAAAATAATCAGGGATAAAAATTTTAAATGTTTCATGATTTTATACTTTTAATGATTCGATTAGTTAAAAAAATTATCCAGGTAGCGTATTGCCTGTTGAAAATAGTTTAATGTTGAAATCACGCATACCGTAATATCCCCGTTTAAGATTGTGGCGGTACTGAGTTACTATCTTTCCCTTTATCTCCAATTGCCTTGTCCATATCACTTTTTAGTGAGCGTAACGAATCTTTGAGATTGTTTTCTGTTGAGCGAAATTTATAAGCGCCATAGGTCATGATGATGGATGCCGCAATAGCAACCCATATTCCGAAACTCAGGCCCACACTTCCAAACACTGCACTTTCTTCGCTGCTTACGCCGCTCATCGCCGATTCCCAACGGATGATGAGATAACCAGTTATGCAGATGTTTACAACGCCGGCGCCCAATAACGGCAGCCACATTTTTGAAGGAATGTTAGCTTTCTGGTCGCCCATTAATGCAAGAAGGCCAGCCGCTATAAATAGAATAAAAACAAGGACGCCAATGCCGTTCATGCCGTTTACAGATCCTACGCCATAGCTAAACCATGGGAGGAAACATGCGATTAATCCCAATGCAGCGCCAACAACAATAAATTTGCGCTGTTTGTTTAATTGTTGAAAGTTCATCGTTATCGTTTTAAATTTTAAATAAAATAATTTTTATTGAAGGTCATATAAAGCCGTGTTTTTATCTTCCTGGTAATTACCCGGAAGATTGAATGTTGAATCAGGCATATCTTTTTGAGTAATGCTGCTAAGTTGTATCAGCTGTGATGAGCCTGTCGATGTAGTGATAGATTTTACAAGTGTGCCCGAACATCCCGCATCAATTATTTTTTTTACCACATCAGGGGAATGATTTTCAAAAAAAACCGGTGACAAAAACTGTGAACCCGGCACATCAGCACTGTACCATTCCTCGTTTTGCATATTCGTGGTTTGCCCCAATGCTTTTAGCGTGTATGATATTTTTATGTGGACACAATTGTAACCGAACAATTTTTCGTTTCCTGTTTTTTGTACCTGTACGTTCGATTCATTTTTTCCCAATTCGTTTCTTTGCTGTTTATTGTATTTTTTATATTGGTCGTTTAAAATAATACTATAATTTTCGTTTAAGCCTGCCAGTGAGGTTGAGTGCAGTTTCATATTTAGGACAGATGATTCTGCATAACCTTCAGAATACACATTCCATTTGTTTGCTTTATTGGTGCTGATGTACAAGTTTTTCCAAAGCCCGTCTTTTTTAGTGTTGGCAACGGTGCCTCCTGTATACTGAAGCATGACGGTATTTCCATTTCCTGAAACAGGTACTTTATAATCCACTGGTTGCTCAGGTGCATAAGCAGCAGTATATGTTTTGGAAGGCCCGGCTGTACCATTTTTTTGAGCCTCCATCATTCCTTTGGCAACCGATTTTAGTGGATTATTATCTTTCATTTGCCCAAGCTGCATATTTAATATCGAGCTGCCTATTGCGTTGCCGGGGTTCCCGTTTTTACCTCCCATCATTGATTGCATTTTTTTCATCATACTATCCATGTTGCTGCCGCCAAGATTCTTTAAAATACCTGAATCGCCTTTACCAAACATTGAGCTAAGGCCTTTCATTTGTGAAAGCATACTATCGGTATTATTGTTTTGAACAGAAGCAGATGTATCAATTGCATTTACTGATGTATCAGTTTGTTGATTGTTATTCTCATTTGCAGTTGATGAATTTACTGCCCGGGAAGTGTCGTCGGAAGTTGTTTGTGTTATCGTATTTTCTGTGTTTTTAGTAGCGTTATTGTTACAAGAAGAGTGAAACAAAATAATTGCTAAGAAAATAATTGTGGTTAATAGCTTCAAGTGTTGCATAGATTATATATGAAAGTTTAAGGAATGCGATATAATTATAAGATGCATTGTTATTTAATGTTTATAAGCCATTTGCTTTGCCATATCCAGCATATCCTTTTTTATTAAATTATAGTTGTTGTAAGAAATATTATTTTTGGTTGAAAAAGTACATCCAACGCCATAGATAATTTTAAGTGTCTTATCTTTATTATTATACCAATAGATATAAAATCCATTTAAGGTTAATGGATGATTTGGTTGCAATTGAGATTCCCAATCACTCTTACCCGGCATTCCAATCATTCTTGTAATACCCGTTGTTGTATCCGTTAAATCACTATGTGAATTCATTGAAAACTGAATAACAGGAACATGTTGTCCATCCAACAAAAAACTATCAATAACCTCAAAATTCTTTTTTTGTATAATAAGATTTGTTGATGTTAATGCGTTAGGATCGCCCATTCCATATAACCATGCATCCTGGTCAAGCACGCCTATATTCGCCAGCTTTTCAATCACATCTTGATTTAACGTATTAATACTGTCATTTGGAAAATCAAACAACTGATTTTTGGCATCTATTACATACGTTCCAAACCAGGCCTGGTAATATTTAGATTTAAAATCGCTGCGTTGAGAATATTTTTTATCCTTTGCAGGTTCGCCTATTGCATAATAATTCATTCCTTTTAAACCGATGCTTTGCCACATCTCATTCATTTCCTGTTTAAAAAAAGGGCTCCACTCAGCAATTTGTTTTAATGGTGCAGGTTTTACTCCATTTATTGTTTCCTGTGGTGAAGTTCTTGAATTGATAAGGTTGATATTTTCATCTAACCAGGAAGTTTGACAAAATGCGGATGCGCTAATTAAGAACCCACATAAAAAAAGAGATAGATATTTCATTTTATATTTATTTGATTAAACCAATTAATCATAAAGAGCAAAAAGTATGACACAATCTTTATACGCTGATGATATAAATATTAGTTTCCTTAATTCTTCATAAACGGCAAATTGAAACTGCCATCGGTTATGTTTGCTTTTTCGTTGCCATAACTTTTATCTTGTGTAAATGTTCCTGAAAACGTTCCTGAAACACGGCTGCTGTTTATGCTGATAACAGTTACCGTTACCGCATCGGAATACAAATTGCCGGTTATTTTGGGATCTGTATAAGTAGCTTCTTTACTTTTTTTATCGCCGGCAAGTGATGGCTGATATTTACCTATTGATGTAGTTCCGCTGTTGGCTATATGAAATTCAAAGTATTTGCCGTTAGGTGTAACTTCTATAGTCAACATACCATTTGCTGCATCATTGCTTACTTCGTTGATGAATAAGGTGCCGTGTTGTACACCAGCTACCGCCTCCACCCGCTCACCGTTTATTGTATATGAAAAACTTCCTTCATTGCCCGTGAGGTTTGCATCAGAGGCTGTTGCATTTCCAGATGATGGACTGGTTTTAGCATCGGATGTGTTTGTTTTATTTGCTGATGAATTGTTGCATGCGCAGAAAAATAAAAAACATGCGGAAAAAATAATTGCTGCAGATAATTTTAAACGTTTCATAATATTTTTTTTAGGAAATAAATTATTTTTCACCTTAAGTAAATATGGTAGCCCTAATCATTTTATAACTAATAAACAAAACAGATAGTTTCGATTTTTTGCATTACTTAGGTTTTACTGCACGATTTTTTAGTAATGCAGTATCAACTAGTTTAGCGGTAGGGTGGTTGTTAGACAATGAACTTGTTTTTGTTAGTGTTAATTGTTTTATAGCCGGGTTTATAATAGCAGTTTTTGTTTGAGGTGGTGATGCTTTCTTTTGATCCCTTTTTTTTGGTGCTGATTGAGAAAAACAATTGATCGTTACCAACGTTAATACTGCCGTAATTAAAAAATGTGCTTTCATTATTTTAGATTTAAATTTTATAATAAGTTTATTGTATAAGTTATTTTTACTCGGGCCTTATATTCCCTGTTGAAAAGGGTATATCAAATTTGCCATCTGAAATGGTCACTTTGTTTTTATAGGCCTGTGATCTTGTATCGTTGCTTAATGTCAATACGCCGGAAAATGTTCCGGAAATGCGTGAAGAAGTAAGTTTGTTTATAACTACTGTAACCGAGTCTGTATTATACCTGGCAAAATTGTTGGAGCTTCTCAGATTGAAATCCAGGGAATAGAAGTATGACTCTGGTTGTAATTATCGGAACTTGCATGGTATTCGCCTTCTTTATCTGGTAAAGAGAAACGGAATGAATAAAAATCTTCGCCCTTTTTAGTTGAAAGGAGATCAAATAAAACGGTCTGCGGTCCATTGTTCTGAGGTGGATAAATAAATGCCTCATTTTGTAATTGCATTTCATTTGTTTCATCTCCGGAAACAGGAGTACCATCAATGGAAACGGAAAAACTTAGTTTCCGGGAGAAGAAGTTCCGGATGCAGACGAATTATCAGCCACATTGTTTTTGCCTGTTGATGAAGAATTATCACCTGAACATGCCAATAATACACATGCTGAAAAAAGAGATTGGAGAAAATAATTTTAAGTATTTCATAATTGTATTTGTCAAAAGAAAAAATTCTGATTTCATTGTACTAAGTTTTAAAAGATTAAATGTTGCTGGCGATATGATTTTTCTTGCGGACAATACATTTGTTTCTGCCTACTCATTTTAAACAATTCATTTCTGCATATCAGACTTTCCATCGATGATATAGATAAACTCAGGATAATTTTTAGCATCCTTCGAACCTCTATCGTAATAAACTTTACATGCTCCTTGCTTATCATCCATAATTAATGTGATTAGTTTTAAATGTTTCATAAATCTAGCGTGCATGAAATCGATTATCAAAATATAAAATCAGGATTTCTTGTTTTTTGTGAGATCATAATGTTTGTCCACGCTATCTTTTGCCGGACTTAGTATTTTGGTTTTATACGCAGGATTTCTTAGGTTTAAAACGGGCTGTTTCTTTAAAGTATCAGCCTGAACTGCTGTCGTAGTCTTTTTCTGTGCAATTTTTTTTGAACAACTTGCCCAAATGAAGCAGTACATAAGAGTAATAAAAATGAACTGACGATAGATAATTTTTTCATGACAATTTTTTTTAATAATGCTATAAAATTTAATTAGTATAAAAATACTTTTACGTTGGAGATGCAAGCAATGTTAGCCGATGAACGTATTCTTAAAATCGTTAAAAAATCAAGGAGTATTTTTATGATCTATTAATTATGAATTGCTTTACTTATGCTGCTGTAAGATTCGTGTTCAGTATAAGAATTTGAACGGCAATTTTTATTCTTTACTTAGCAATTTATGCGCTTCCAGAGCCTCCACTTTTATGATGGTTTTTGCACTGGTTTTTCGTTGTTCATTTTTTCTTTTGAAAATACAAAACCAATCCGGCAAGAATTACTATACAATAATTATAATAATGATCAAAAGATAATTTTGATGGAAGGAATTGCAACCAAACTAATGTTATCAAAATACCCATCATTATCACCACCAACATTTCTAAAAGCAACTAACTTAACTCTGATAAAGCGTGTATTTGGCTGCGCTAAAAATGTATCTGCAACTGCCTTCCATTTGGTTTTACTCATTAAGGTATCGGTAGAAATACTGTCAAGGATTTTATTTTTTGATGCATCCAAACATTCCACTTTCAACATTCCCTGGTCAGAAAGCGGCCCTGATCTAAGGTCTGTTCAAAGCCACTTACAATAAATTTTTGTTTTTTGCCATCAATTGTTTTTGCATAATTTGAAACATCTGCATCTTGCTGTAAAACGCAAATCAAACCATACCCTCCAAAAAAATAATGGCTGCTGTCTTGCGCATGCGCATAATCATGATGCGCACTATCGCCTTCCGCAGAAACCCAATGCCCGCTTATATTTTGCCAACCTTTTGGAACACTGTCGTAGCTTGGTATCTCAGCGCTTCCATTAAAAATAAGATTTGCAGAAGGCTTGTTGCATGACGAACAAATGGTAATTGTTGCAACAATTATTAATATGGATAACAATTTTATTTTCATCATTACAAATTATTCTTCACTCTTCAGGTTAAAAGAAAAATTGATGAGCTGCTCACTGCTCGAACTTCCATTGCCCAGTTTAGTATCTCCTTTGCCATCAATTAATAAATTATTCTCACCATCGGTTTTTACATCAAACCCATTGTTTGATGTAATTACTTTACCCAGTGTAAGCCGTACAGAATTGATGGGATAATTTACACGTGTAACCAACGGAATGCCCGCCGCAATCATAATGTACCCATATATGTAGCATACAGCAGGTGTAAAATCAACCAGTGCGTCGTTTACATAAATCGTTACTTTTTTTTGCGCTACATCATAATCTGCATCAATAGGAAGATTAAATGCAGATGGCACAGCAATAGCTCTTGCAACGGCACCAAAGCCAATGTCTTTATCTGCCGATGCAGCGGAAAAAGGGATGGCAATCGGTTTATGAAGTTGCAATGAGTAAAATTGCGTTAAGCCTTCTCTGCCTTTCATCGCGTCTTTGAAAGCATCTATCTGCTGTGCATCTTGAAACATAGTGAACTTTGTCGCGTTGCCTTCTATGTTTCCTTTCATTTTTATAATGTTGCCGCCGGCATTATTTTTTGGATAACGAAGGTTAATGGTAGCTTCGGTTTTATAAGTATAATCCCACCATGTCTTATTGTCTTTGTTGCGGTATATGCATTCGTATTTATGATTTAGGTCTCCGCTCATTACAGCACAATATCGTTTCAGTAATAAATCAGAACACATGTGCACAACATCGCCCCCAAAAGCAAGCGGGCTAAAGTTTGCTTTCAGTGCTTCACTTTCTGTGGCAGCATCAGTAAATAATGATGCGCATTCGCCCGATGCCTGTGCTGCCGCATCACTGCCTCCTGTTATACTTTTTGCATCATATCCGGCAACTGCCCGACCAGCTTTGTCTCCTGCGAGGTTGGTAAGGATTTTTGTAAACTTCCCTTCAAAATTTGTGAAGGTTGAAAACGCAGCGCAGGCTTCACTCACCATCACCAAATATTCGCAAACACTGTTATCGTAAGCCTTGTGGTCTGTTGCTTCAATTGCCTGCTCCACCTCATTTGTTTGTTCAGACACTGCATTGGTCATGTCTGATAAGTTTTTTAATGTAGATGAAGGTAAGCCGCCATATTTTTTTTCTACATTAATCAACCCTTTGCCTGCAGCAGCAACATCATCTAATTGTTTTAATAATTTATCTTTTTTATCGGAAAAGTCATCCATCTTTTTTTGCAAAGCATCTGCGTCCGGCGCCGTAAGTGTTGTTTTTACCTTATCAATATCATCCTTCAGTTTATCAAAACCTTTAGCAGTAATATCTTTTAACGGCTTAATTACCGAGTCAATATCATCGGGCTTAAATACGCCCAATTCTTTGCTTATTGTGCTTTTGCCATCGCTGCTTTTCGCGGTAACAAGGTAACTACCGTCAGTGTTTAATTGCCAGATAGTAGAATAGGCGCCACTGGTATCAAGCGGAAGCGTCCTGCTTTCTTTGCCCGTTCCGTCTTCCGTTGTTATAGTTACCGCGACCGATTTAAAATTTTGGTATTTAATACTTGAACCCGTTATTTGTACAGCACCGCCTGCAATTATTCTGTTTGATGAAAGATTTAAGTTGATAAAACTTCCGTCAGAATTATACGCATTGTTTTGCGGCGCAGCATTGTTATTATTATTTGCTGAAGCTGTGCTTTTGGAAGGTATTGTATCCGATGAAGAAGATCTTGTTGTTGAGGTTGTTGTGCTGTTGATGTTATTATTACTACTTGTTGCAGGCTTTTTTTTGCCTAAATCGTCAATTTTATCCAATGCTTTATTGGTAGCATTATTTGCTTTTTCGTCTGCTTTATTTTGCGCTGTTTGCTTAACAGAGTTCAAAATATTTTTTAAGAATTGGGCGTGCAAATCATTATTCTTTGCCGAAAGAAAAATAACAACTAAAGCAATAAGTATTTTTAATTTTAAATGCATAAGACAAGTTTTATTGTTGTTTTTGTGCCGCCTGCATCATATTACCAAACATCAAATTACTTTTTGATTCAGTGTATCCGGAAGGAATTTTGAATAATGATGCGGCAAAATTTTGTTTTTCTGCTTTGGTTAGCTGCATCGTCATCGAATAATTTTTGTCACCTGCTACCATCTTCACAAAAAAACCTTCGCAGCCTGCGTTGTTTAGCGCCTGCAACATTTGTGGCGTTACATTTTGCTGCAGCATTATTTTCTTCATTAATGAATAACCAGGTACATCCGTGCTTGTCCAAACATCTTCCGTGCTTGAAGATTTAAACATTCCTGAACCGGTGGTCGAAGTGAGCTTTGCATGAACGCAGTTATAACCATTCACTGTTTCATTACCAATTTTTGTAACCTGGTATTTTGAAATGGAATTATTAATAAGGGACGTATCAATCACATTTAAAGAATACTGTTTATCGGCGTCATCAATTATAACGCTGTACTGCGGCTGGTTGGCTCTGGCTATCACAATCATAGGCGAACTGTTTTTTGCGCCCATCATGGCAGCAAGGTTCATTTCTGAACGTCCTTCGCCATTGTTATCAAAATACATTTTGCTGGTGCTTGTTACAGCCCCGTTTGTTTTTGTTGTTGATTGAATGTTGTATTCATAATAAATACCATTACCGCCATTTGCCGTTGTATAAACTTTTAGAGCCGCTACAGAATCAGCAGCAGAAACACCGCCTCCACCCATAAGGTTGCCCAGACTTTTGCTAACTAAATCACTCATTGAGGTATCATTAGGATTGTCATGGGCCGCTTTTGCAAATGCGCCTAACACACCTCCAAGTGCTGCTGTATCTATGTTTGAAGAATTATTGTTTGATCCTGATTTCGTCATGCCGTCAATGGTATTACTGGTAACATCGCTTGCCTTTTTATTTGCACGGTTTTGCGTAGTTTGCTTTACGTCGTTTAATATTTTTTTTAAAAATTGAGCTTGAAGTGAATTTGCAGAGGCAAAAAATAATGCAATTGCCATCGTCAGTTTTAATTGCTTCATAATATTTTAATTTATACGTTGAAATAATTTATCTAAGAATTTAACCATCACAAAAATACTTTCGCAGTGATGATGTATTAATACTAACCGACGAACGTATTCTTAAAATCGTTAAACATCTATTGATATAAATATTTGCTATAGAAAAATTCCATGATTATAATTGTAAAAATTGTTAGACTTGAAAGTATCGTGAGGATTCAGAATTGCGGAGAATAATTTTAAGTGTTGCACATCTTTATTTTTATTAAAAGAGCAATGATTTATTGTTACTTTGAAGTTGATGGAAATGGTATGTCAAAGCTGCCATCGGTTAACCGGGCGACCTTTTCTGTATCAGGGTTTAATAGGTTTCCTGAAAATGTACCTTTAAGCCGCGATGAAGTATTGGACGTTATGGCGACCGTAACGGTTGAAGCATCATTAAATTCATAAAGGGGTACTTCTCCATTACCTCCTCCCGGAATAGAAAAGCTGGCAAAATATTTTACATTATTTCCGGAAGAAAGCCTGTCCATGTCATCTTTCCTTACGACAGTCGTACCGATGTCAGCAACTGAAAAAGAAAATTGTGGCTGCACCTTTTTTAGCGCCGGGTCCAGGTCGGTCAGTATAAAATGCACCACGTTGTCGGAATGTTTATTAGCGATATTAAAATAATTGTCCGTTCCGTTTCCCGAGAAAACCTTTCCATCAATTTTATACGAAAAGCTTGCATCCCTTGTTGAAGAAGAAGTTGCGGCATTAGAACTTGCTGTTGCATCGTTTGTATTACTTTCTTTACCCGCATTGTTGCCACCACAGGAACATATTGCAATTGATAAACTTATTATGGTGATGATGATTAACTGTTTCATAATTTTTATTTTTTCTACGAAATAAAACTGTAGAATATTTCTTTAGATAGGAACCTAACCTTTATCAGCACCTAGAGGTATATCGAATTTCCCGTCAGTAACCGTTAGCTCGCCTTTACCTGCGCCCGGTGTTGCTAATTTGAATTTGCCTGAAAACGTTCCGGAAACACGGCTCGCAGAAATGCTGGTGATAGTAACGGTGAACGCTTCGCCACCGTAGATAGTATATGAGCCGCCGCTGCTAATGAATAATTGCACACTCCAATGGTCTTCGTCAGCCGATACCTGTTGTGTGCCCATTGCGGCTTTCACAACAAAACGTATGGAATGCGGATACGTGACTGCGTCATCATTTGAAGCATCATTGAGGAAAAAAGCAACCGATTTGCCGTAATCATTTTGAGTAACCTGCGCCTGGTTGTTAAAGGAAGCAGCTATATCTTCTGTCGGGCCGCCTGAAATTTCTGCACCATCGAGGCTATAAGAAAAACGTGCATCACCTGAAGAAGAAGAAGATATTGTTGCAGGGGTATTATCAGCAGTAAGTTCTTTGCCAACATTTGTATTGTTTTTATTGCCGTTACAAGCAAATAACAAAAGTGATAACGGGATAATAATCGCAGCAAATAATTTTATTTTTTTCATGAAGATTTTATTTTTTAAATGATTATTTTCTGAAGACGGTGTTAGCGCTAATAGTTGTGTTACATAAAAGCAAGTAATCGCATAAACAAAAAAAAATTCTTTTCATTGTAATGTTTTAAAAGATGATTTGCCATTAATTATTTTTTAGCAACCGGGTTTGATTTATTATTAATAGCTGCAATTTGCTGTACTTTCTTATCGAGCGTTGAAACAGTGCTTAATAATAATTGCAATTGTTGTTGCAACTTTTCATTATTGGCAAGAAGTATCTTATTTTGATTTTGTAGATCCGTTAATTGCTTTTGTTGCTCCTCAATTTTTTCTGTTCTTTTTTCTAATGCCTGAATAGCAATAAAACTTACACCCAGAAAATCCTGTTGATTGATTAATGTATCGCAACCGATATTTCCTATAGCATCATGCCCAAATGCGTTATGAAAGTCTTGCGCCATCGGGCCGTAATGGCGGAATGTTTTTGAATCCTGGCCTTTATAGTTCCATGTTCCTAATTTGAATTGCGATATTTTATGTAAAAACGCTTCGCCATTTACAGGCAATACTTTTTCTTTTTTTGTACTATCACTTATTGCGCTCCAGCTGTTGTCTCCGTGATTAGCTAATATGCCGGTACGATTTGTATTTCCTCCGGTAATAAAATAATAACCATTATTAAAACGACAAATCATTTGATCGTCCGTGCCACTACCTACGCTACCTGCGTTCCAGGGATCCGTATCACCCAACATGACATTTCCTTTATGTCCTGCATCGAAAAGATTTGAGCCTAATATTTTTGAGTTGTTTCCGGATGCGACGATATTATTGCCCATGGCAACAGATAATGAACCCGAAGCAGTTGCGCTAATGCCCATAGCAAAAGAATAATCACCTCCTGCATTTGTGAAATCGCCCATTGAAAAAGAAGCAAAGCCTCCTGCTGTTGTATTATCACCCAGTGCAACAGATGTATATCCATTTGCATGACTTGAACTTCCGGCTGCGAAAGAATAAGTGCCAGAAGCAGTATTACCAGACCCCATTGAAATAGAACCTATGCCATTTGCCTGGCAATTGTATCCTGCTGCAAAAGAATAATTGCCACCGGCTGTTGTTGTTGTTCCAAAAGCAGCAGCAGAATTTCCGTTTGCTTCTGTGAAATTTCCTGCTGCAAAAGAATAGCTACCGTATGCACCTGCATTATAGCCCATCGAATAAGAATAAGCACCGTTGGCAAACGATCCGTCTCCTAAAGCAACTCCATAATCTCCATCTGCTACT
Organism: uncultured Chitinophagaceae bacterium; assembly: GCA_963792025.1. Taxonomy (GTDB): domain Bacteria; phylum Bacteroidota; class Bacteroidia; order Chitinophagales; family Chitinophagaceae; genus Ginsengibacter. The sequence continues at coordinate 196,899 of CAWBUS010000008.1, forward strand.
GCCTTATATCCAATGGCAATAGATGAATAACCATTTGCTAAAGAATAATAGCCCGATGCAAAAGAATATGCTTTTTTTGCATAGGAGTATTGGCCTGATGTAAATGTATAATCTCCCACTGCGTTTGTATAGTCGCCAGTAGCAAAAGAGCTGATACCAGATGCACCGGAGCCATGGCCTATTGAAGCGGAATACAGACCCGTAGCCATGTTTCCATAACCCATACCTACTGAATATTTGCCGATATTAACTGAGTCCCATTCGTTATAAACGGCATAGCCTACACGAAAAGCTGCCTTGTCAGCATACCACATTAATCGTCTTCCTCCAAGCGAAATTGGTGTATTGTGAGGTGTCGCAGGTATATCGCCAGGTGCGCTAAACAATACACTACTATCCACAACGTGCAAACGTGCCAATGGATTTGTTGTTCCAATACCTACATTTTGAGCAATTACGCTAAATTGTATGAAGAAACTAATCACGTATAAAGAAATTGCTTTTCGCATAAGTACATTTTATGTTTATTGTTTTAATAAAGCTTATGTTCCGGTTTTCATTATTATAAAAATACTTTTGACAGCCTAGCCAAAGCAATCTCTACCGACGAACGTATTCTTAAAATCGTCGGAAATTCCGGCATGGATTTTTTGTAGTTTTAATAATTATTTCTCCATAAAAAGATTCACAAGAAATGCAATTACCTGAACCGCGATTGAAATATGTAATAATAGATGACGATTATATTGACCGGTCGGTGGTTGAAATGGAAGCGGCTAAGTTCTCATTTTTAGAAAAAATCGCCACCTGTAGCCATCCCGTTGAAGCTATTGAAATCATTTCAAAATTTAAACCTGATATTATCTTCCTTGATATTGAAATGCCGGAATTAACTGGGGTGGAATTAATAAGGAAGAAAATTACCGATGCAGCCTTACCGGTTTTTATTACCTCACATCCTGAGTTTGCTTTGGAAAGTTATGAACTGGAGGCGTTTGATTATTTACTAAAGCCGGTTTCTTCTGAACGCTTTGCCATGTGCGCTTTGCGGCTACGCGATTTTTACCAGATGAGAACAAAGGCATGTGCATTTGATACCGAAGAAGAAACTAATTTTATCATTATAAAACAAGGCTACGATAAATACAAAATACCGGTACACGATATTTTATACCTTGAAGCAATGAGAGACTACACGAGAATTACTACCTCTTCAAAACAGTATTTAGTGTTAACCACTTTAAATGGAATTATTGAAAAATTGCCGGCTAATATATTTGTTCGTATCCACAGAAGCTATGTGGTAAACCGGAACAAAGTAGACGCTATTCAAAAAAATAAACTCAATATACAATCTCATATATTGCCTATCGGCAAATTGTATAAATCAGCGCTAAGTTTTCCAGATTGATGCTTTCATAATAATGAATGTTTATATTGCCACATAATTTCATGCCATCAAAATGAGTAAAATTTTTTTTATTTTATTTGTTTTAAATCTAACATCGGTCATAGTTAAGTCACAGCCGCCCGACCTAAAAAAATACAAAAATGACCGGGACAAAGTGAAAGCGTGGCTTGATTACTGTGCAGAACTTCGCTTAAATAAAAATGGCGCAAAAGACAACTACATTGTGCTGCAACAAGCAGGGTTGAAAGGCTTAGAATTGGTGAAACCCTCCGATGAGGAAAACAAAGCCAGCTTTTTTTTATATACAGCGCTTGGATATTATTATCAATTAAAAGCAGATAGTGCACAATATTATTTTTATCAAAGTTTATATAGCGCTCAAAAAGCACACACAACAAAATTAATTGCAGGCGCATGCGAAGCGTTGATGAGCATCAATTTTCAAATGCAGCAACTGGATAAAGTTGACTCCTGTAAAAATATTCTGCAAACTATTGCAGATACGTCGAAAGATAAACTTATTCTGCAGGATATTTATTCTGCGTTTGGCAGTTACTTTCAACAAAAATCTTTTTATAGCACTTCGCAGGATTATTACATTAAGAGCATAGAGCTGCGGGAAAAAGAAGTGGATACAACAAGAAATATCAAAGCTAAATTTGATTACGCCATCCAATGCGACCAGCTTTCAAAACTTTATTTAAACACTGAAATGTCCGACAAGAGCCTTACGGCATTAAGGCAAGGTCAGCGATTTGCAGATGTTTCACCGTTAGTGAGCAATCGCTTACTAAGCTCTTTTGTGGAAGCATTTACTACTTCAAACAATATTGATTCAGCATTATACTACAATAATAAATTAGCGCTTAACACAAAGGGCCAATCCATTTTTCCTTCCGAACTGGTATCATCTAATTTAAACATAGGTATCTATTATATCGATCATCATCAATACGATAAAGCGTTACCGTATCTTAATAAGGGCGATTCACTGGCTGCCATTATTCAATCGCCCTTTTTAATTTTCCAGGCGCAAATGATCAAGGGCAGGTATTTTGAAGAAACTAAACAACCGGACAAAGCGCTTCCTTTATTATCACAAGCATTGCCCGTTGCGCAACAGCTTAACAAAGATTTGTATTCTAATATCCTCCAATATATGGCGCTGGCCTACAAAGAAAAGGGTGACTTACGAAAAGCCTTACAGTATTATGAAGCGTATAGCGGTGCGAAGGACACGCTTACTAAAGAGAAAATCTCAAGGAACTTTGCCGACCTCGAAACTCATTATCAAACTGCCGAAAAAGAAAATCAAATTGTTGTTTTAGATCAAAAAAATAAATTGAATACGCTGGAGCTTAAGCAAGCTTCAAACACAAAAAATTTATTAATTCTCGGATTGGTAAGCCTCGGAATTTTTTCATTACTTCTTTATTTTATTTACCGCAATAAAGAGAAACTTAATAAAATATTGAATCAGCGCAACCAACAATTAGACGAGCTTAACAATGAGCTTTCAATTGCCAACGATACAAAAGCAAAATTATTTGGAGTTATAAGTCACGATCTGCGTTCGCCGGTGAGCAGTATTGTGCAACTGTTACATTTACAAAAAGAAAATCCCGGATCACTAAATGATCAGTTACGCAATCAGTATAACGAACGTTTAAACAAGGCTTCTGAAAATGTATTGGAAACTATGGAGGATCTTTTATTGTGGAGTAAAAGCCAGATGAATAATTTTAATCCTCAGAACAAAACAATCAAAATAGCTCCACTGCTAATGCAGGAAAAAGAACTTTTCGAAGAACAAATAAAGGAGAAAGATCTTCGGCTAAACATTAACGTTAGCCCGGAAATATTCCAAAATACGGATGAAAATTTTATCGGCGTGATAGTGAGGAATCTGATTCAAAATGCCATAAAGCAATGTGAGGCCAAAGCAACCATTACTTTAACTGCAGACAGCAATAGCATCACTATTACAAATCCTTCCCCAAATAAAAATGCAGCGGAACTCAATTTGATATTGCAACAAACACTGATCAGCAGCAAATATTCCGGCTTAGGATTGCAAATAGTAAAAGACCTTGCCACACGTCTTGGCTTAAAAATATTTTATAAACAGGAAGATGACCAAAACATTTCAGCAGTACTAAGCTGGAAATAAAGGATAGAAATATTAATTTAATGCAGCGAATGTTTTGTTGAGATGCCTGCCAATTATTTCGCTTCGAACCAGATTCTTTTATTGTTGTTCCAGTCTCCATTATAGTTTATTGTAAGTTCTTCGCCAATGTCGATTAATCTTATTGTTTTTATTTGTATCGTTTCCTTATCGAAATCCATAAAATATTCACAATTACTTTGGTAACTGTGATTGTACATCGGAACAAGACCGAGGGCCATGCAACACTTATCTTTATTGGTTCCCCATTCAAAAATATAATCATGAAGCAGAGTCTTATCAAGAAGAATTCTGTCTTTGGCAGTCATGACAATTACGGGCGATTCTTCGATGATAATATTTGCGTCTATTTTTTCTTTGGTAAAAACACCTCTTCCTTTTGCAGCGGTTTTTTTTAAATATAAATATCGTTTTATCATTTATTAAGAAGATAACTATTGTAAAATAAATTAATTTGCGACATTATCGGTTTATCAAAAAAAATGGAAGAAGAAGTAAACATACAGGAACAATATGAAGAAATTCTTCAGACCAACGACGATGTTGCTATCAGTGATTTTCTGAATCAACAGAATATAAGCGATGTTGCCGAATTAATTGAGGAAGATGAAGAACGGGAAATGGGAATTTTCCAGCATCTCTCTATGCATCGCGCCGTTAGCTTGTTTAAAATACTGGAGCATTCCAATCAAAAAAGGATAATTAAGAATCTTCCACCCGCTAAAAGCGCTGAGTTGCTTAATACCATGCAGGCTGATGACCGTACTGATTTTTTGGAAGACCTCCCGAATGAAGTAGTGAGGGAATTGGTGAAGACACTTACTCCTGAAGAAAGAAAAATTACCCTGTCATTACTTGGCTATCCTGAAAACAGTGTGGGAAGATTAATGACTCCCGACTATGTTTACGTTCATGAATATAACACTGTCGCTGAAGTAATAGATATCATCCGTCATGTAGGCAAGGATACCGAAACGATTGACGTGATATACGTAATAAACGATCATGGCGAATTGCTTGACGATATACGAATAAGAGAATTTATATTAGCCCCGCCAGTTAGGAAAGTAAGTGAGATGATGGATGGCAGGTTTATCGAGCTGAATGTTAATGATGACCAGGAAAAAGCTAACGAAGTTTTTAAAATGAATAATCGGGTAGCCTTACCCGTTGTGGATGATTATAATGTTCTGTTGGGTATTGTAACCATTGATGATGTACTGTGGGTGGCTAACGAAGAGTTTAGTGAGGATATTCAGAAGATAGGTGGTGCCGAAGCGCTGGACCAGCCTTACCTGGAAACACCTTTCTTTGGCCTGATCAAAAAAAGAGTTGGCTGGCTTATTATCCTATTTTTAAGTGAAATGCTTACAGCCACGGCCATGGCATATTATAATGATGAATTGGCCAAGGTGATTGTACTTACTAATTTTATCCCGCTTATTATGAGTAGCGGTGGTAATAGCGGCTCGCAGGCTTCGTCTTTAATTATACAGGCGATGGCGCTCGGAGAAGTGACATTGGCAGATTGGTGGCGTGTTATGCGGCGCGAAATATTATCAGGTTTTGTGCTCGGTTTAATACTTGGTTTAATTGGATTTATGAGAATTTCTTTATGGAGTTTTCTTATGCATCATGGAATTATGACTGATATCTATAAAGTAATTTGGTTTCGAATTGCATTGTCCGTTAGTTTTTCATTGGTAGGCGTTGTTCTTTGGGGATCATTTGCAGGAAGTATGCTTCCAATACTTTTAAAAAAATTAGGGGCTGATCCAGCGTCCTCCTCAGCACCATTTGTGGCAACGTTGGTTGATGTAACGGGATTAATAATATTTTTTAATGTTGCACTTTATTTTCTAAAAGATCACGGTTTATAAGTACAGTTGTTAATTGCTTTTGATAATATCATCTTAATAAAAAATTAATTTATGTGTGGAATTGTTGGTTACATCGGCCCGAGAGAAGCATATCCTATTATTATTACTGGCCTTAAAAGGCAGGAATATCGCGGTTACGATAGTACCGGAGTCGCATTAATAAATGATGAAGGACTTTCAGTTTATAAAAAGAAAGGTAAAGTTGCCGAACTGGAGGAATCGCTGTTAGGGAAGCGTCTCCACGCAAACATTGGAATTGGTCACACCCGATGGGCAACGCATGGCGAGCCAAGTGATGTAAATGCGCATCCCCACAGAAGTGCAGGCGGCAAACTGGCCATGATACACAATGGCATTATTGAAAACTATGCGCAGCTAAAACAAGAGCTCGTAAATAAAGGTTATACTTTCAAGAGTGAAACCGATACTGAAGTACTGCTAAACTTCATAGAAGAAATATATAAAAATTCAGAGTCCCCGCTCGAAGAAGCGGTGCGCATTGCGCTTAAAAGAGTAAGTGGGGCTTATGTAATTCTCCTGCTGGATGAGGACCATCCCGATACTATTATCGCAGCAAGAAAAGGAAGCCCACTCGTAATTGGAATTGGTAAAGGCGAACATTTTTTAGGCTCTGACGCCACGCCAATGCTGGAATACACAAAGGAGGTAGTTTATGTGAATGATTATGAAATTGCTATTATAAAAGCTGATGAGCTGATATTAAAAAACCTGGGAAATGAGAAGCAGACACCTTATATATCAAGCCTTGATATGGAACTTGCTGCTATAGAAAAGGGCGGTTATGAACACTTCATGCTAAAGGAAATTAATGAACAACCTACCACAATATACGATTGCTTACGGGGAAGGTTAGACGCTTCTAAAGGTACTATTACCATGAAGGGAATTGAAGATAATATTGAAGCGCTTGTTGCTGCGCCAAGGTATATCATCATTGCATGTGGCACCAGTTGGCACGCGGGCCTCGTAGCAGAATATATTATTGAGGAATTATGCAGGATACCCGTAGAAGTTGAATATGCATCGGAGTTCCGTTACAGGAATCCTATCATCAATAAAGGTGACGTCATCATTGCAATATCCCAAAGCGGCGAAACGGCAGACACATTGGTAGCCATTGAAAAAGCAAAAGAGCAGGGCGCCTTTATTTTTGGTATAGTAAATGTGGTAGGTTCCTCCATTGCACGCGCATCTCACGCTGGCGCTTACACGCACGCCGGAATGGAAATTGGCGTGGCTTCCACAAAAGCATTTACCGCTCAATTGGCTGTATTGTTGATGATTGCCCTAAAAATTGCCAAAGCAAAAGGAACGATTGATGAAAAGCGATATTCGAGGTTGCTGGTTGAGATGGAGGAAGTGCCGGAAAAAGTAGAATCTATATTGAAAAATGGGAAGGAACTGAATTCAATTGCTGTTAAATATAAAGATGCAGTTAATGCACTTTATTTGGGCAGAGGATATAATTTCCCTATAGCGCTTGAAGGCGCCTTAAAACTTAAAGAAATTTCTTACATACATGCAGAGGGATACCCGGCTGCCGAAATGAAACACGGTCCTATAGCGCTTGTTGATAAAGATCTGCCAGTAGTATTTGTAGCCACAAAGGATGAATACCATTTAAAAATTGTGAGCAATATACAGGAGATCAAAGCACGAAAGGGAAAAGTGATTGCCATAATAACTGAGGGTGATGATGCTATTCCTGCGATGGCCGATGATATATTTGCTGTTCCCCCTGCCGATGAAATAGTCGCACCGCTACTAAGCGTTATTCCATTACAATTACTTTCGTATTATATAGGCGTTGCAAAAAGGTGTGATGTTGATAAACCGAGGAACCTGGCAAAGTCTGTAACGGTGGAATAACCCTGCCCTCTAAAAAGGGAATCCAATTTAATACTTTACATTGCAATTCTATTTTTAATATTTAATTAAATTCCCGTGTAGGGATTTACGTTATGAATATAATTACAAAACATCCCGTTGATAACCTGGGCTATAACTTTATTGATCAAAAATATTTGCCTGCGGGAGAAGACGAATATTACCTGCGAAATAAACAAAATAAGAACAGCGGCAACTATCGCAGCCTTACTACCCGGGAAAAAGAAATTCTTATCCGCAGTGACAATAGTTCCGATGACTGGAGTAAAATTCTTGTATCTGATGCATTTGACCCGGTACTGGTAAAAAATTGTAAGTTTTTTGGATTGGTTCGCATCGGAAAATTAGAGCCGTATTATCTCGAGTTTCATAATCTTCGAATGCCGGTTGGTATTTATAACAGCACAATCATTAGTTGTGATTTCGGAGAAAATGTGTGCATTGATAATGCTCATTATTTAAGTCACTATATAATTGGAAATGAGGTAATGATTGCCAACGTGAATGAGCTGGCTGCTACCGATTACTCGAAATTTGGCAACGGTATTTTAAAAGAAGGCGAAACGGAGTTAACAAGAACCTGGATGGAGGTTCGCAATGAAAACGGTGGCAGGCGCATAATTCCATTTGAAAGCATGTTACCCGGGGATGCTTATTTATGGAGCAGCTTTCGTAATGATAAAGAGTTGCTGGAAAGATTTATTGAACTTACTCAAAAAGAATTTGATAATAAACGCGGCTATTATGGAACCATTGGCGACCGCTGTGTTTTAAAAGATTGCAACATCATTAAAGATGTTTGCATTGGTACTGATGCCTATTTAAAAGGTGCCAATAAACTTAAAAATCTCACCATTAATAGTGATAAAGACCGCACTTCTCAAATTGGTGAAGGTTGCGAAATGGTCAATGGAATTGTTGGCTATGGTTGCCGAATCTTTTATGGCGTTAAAGCTGTAAGATTCGTAATGGCCTCTCATTCGCAATTAAAATACGGCGCAAGACTTATTAATTCTTACCTCGGAAATAATTCAACGATCTCCTGCTGCGAAGTATTGAATTCGCTGATATTTCCTGCGCATGAGCAACATCATAACAACTCGTTCTTATGCGCTTCTTTAATAATGGGGCAAAGTAATATGGCTGCGGGTGCCACTGTTGGAAGTAATCACAACAGCCGCGGCGCAGATGGTGAAATTATTGCGGGTCGTGGCTTCTGGCCCGGCTTATGTGTAAGCCTTAAACATAATTCTAAGTTTGCTTCGTTTACCATTTTATCTAAAGCAGATTTTCCTTATGAATTAAATATAATATTACCGTTCTGTCTTGTTAGTAATGATGTGGCTAACGATAAATTGATTATTATGCCGGGCTATTGGTTTATGTATAACATGTATGCATTAGCACGCAATAGCTGGAAATTTTCAGACAGGGATCAAAGAACAGAAAGAATTCAAAATATAGAACACGATTATCTTGCACCTGATACAATAAATGAAATGTTTGATGCACTTGATGTGTTGTCCAAACTAAAGGCAGATAAAGATGGTAGCTATTATGCAACAGGATTTGAAAACAGTGATCGTAAAATAGAAATATTAAAAGTTCCGAAGGTTATTGATTTATTTAAAGAATTAATTTCATTTTATGGTATCATACAATTGACTGATCATATAAGTAAGAATAAATTTTCTTCATTTGAAGATTTTAAGAAAAGTATTCCCGTAAAAATTCAACGGACCAAATGGGTTAACATCGGTGGGCAGTTGATGACCGTTGCTGATGTTGATAAACTTAAAAACGATATTAAAAAAAATAAAATTAATTCATGGGGCCATGTTCATGATTACTATAGGCAAAAAGGAGCAGACTACGAAAAAGACAAATTAATTCACGCCTATACTTCACTTCTTGAAATTGAAAACATTACATCAAAACAGTTTACAAGAGATGCTTTCACAAGCATACTCGAAAAATCAATTGCAACCAAACTATGGATGGGGAAAGAGATTTATACATCAAGAGCTAAAGATTATACAAATCCATTTCGGAAAATGGTATATGAAAGTAATGATGAAATGAATGCAGTAATTGGCCGCATTGAGGATAATCAGTTTATACAGGATCAGTTGGCTGAAACTGATAAATATAAAAAACTGGTAAAGGGAATTATAAAAAGAATGAAATAAAAGTCTGTACCAACTTTTTATTGTGTGCCAAACAAGAGCTCTTTATTTCTTTGCCAGATCGCTCTGTCTAAAAATTGCTGCGAAAGTTTTCTTAAATGAATACTTCCGATATTCAATGCAATACTTCCATAAATTAAACCGAAAGCCAAATTGCGATTTTTATTTATAAACGTAATTGATAAGTTTCCCACCGTCTAAGTACCTAATGGCATAGAATATAATGAATGATAGATTTGCAAGCTAATTAAAATTTCATGCGCAATCAACCCGAAGTACGAGAGCAAATGTTTAATCTCATAGAGCAATGGCAACAAAGCAGCCTTACACAAAACGCATTTTGTGAACAGCAATCTGTCAAGTATCATGTATTTCATTATTGGTATAAACGCTATCGTGAACAGCAGGTGGTTACTAACGATGAATCATCATTTGTAAAGTTGCAGATTGCAAAACCGATTACGGATGGTTCGGTAGAAATAATTTATCCTGGTGGCATTCGATTAATTTTTCATGAGCCGGTAAGCTGTAATTATTTAAAAGCGCTGATCAGTTAAGCATGCTTCATTTATCTGCATCATGTAAATATTATTTGCATCGCAGGCCTACCGATATGCGCAAGGGCTTTGATAGTTTATGCGGCATCGTTAGTTCAGGGTTGCAAATGAATGTGCTCAGCGGATCGGTGTTCATCTTCATTAATAAAAAACAGACCCAGGTAAAACTGTTGTTGTGGGAAGGAGATGGCCTGGCGGTGTATTATAAAAGATTGGAAAAGGGAACTTATGAAGTGCCTTTGATTAATAATGATGATAACGATTTATCTATCAGCCATGAAGCCCTACAACATATTTTGCAGGGGGTCTCTTTGAGGAGCGTGCGGAAGCGAAAAAGATATCAACAAACGGCTGAAAGCTGTGGATAATACAACGGCTGAAAGCATTGATAACACTGCATTACAGTATCTTTGTCCTGTGATAGAAACAGCCATTGATTATAAAACTTTATATGAACAATTAGTAGCGCAAAATGCCACTTTGCAACAAGAACTGGCTAACCTCAAGCGCTTAATCTTTGGCAGTAAAAATGAGCGCTTCATTCCTGTGGACAGTTCTCCTTCCCAACTTAGTTTAGATATGCAATCTGATGCAGTTGGTGCAGGTACTGTTACCAAAACACAGAAGATCGAATACGTTCGCAACACAACCCAGGTTACCAAAGAGCATCCCGGGCGTACCAAGCTTCCTGAGCATTTAGAGCGCAGGGAAATTATTATTGAACCCGCAGAAGTTACACAAGGCTGTAAAAAGATCGGTGAAGAAATAACTGAAGAATTAGAATATGAGCCGGGCAAATTATTTGTAAACCGTTATGTGCGTCCTAAGTATGTTATGGCAGACAATAAGGGGATTATCATTGCACCCATGATGGAGCGCCCTCTACCCAAGGCTATTGTTGGTCCCGGCTTACTGGCGCAGATTATCATTGATAAGTATGTAGATCACTTACCGCTGTACCGGCAGATGGAGCGTTTTAAAAGAGAAGGTATCAACATCCCTTACAGCACTATCGGTGACTGGGTAAAGAACGGATGTACCCTGATAGATCCATTGTATGAATCGCTTAAAAAATTAATTGTACAAAGCAATTATCTGCATGCCGATGAAAGCCCCATAAAAGTTTTGGATAAAGATAAAAAAGGCACTACCCATCGTGGCTATTACTGGGTATATCACAACAGCATAGATGGCCTGGTATGGTTCGATTACCAGGAAGGCCGGGGAAGAGAAGGCCCTGTGGAAGTGCTGAAAGATTTTAAAGGGTATCTGCAAACCGATGGATATGCGGTGTATGATTTTTTTAAAGAAGACAAAGACATCACCGTCTTGCATTGCATGGCCCATGCACGCCGGATGTTTTTTGAAGCAAAAGACAACGATAAAGCCGTTGCTGAATATGCATTGGAGCAAATAGGCCTGCTTTATAATATAGAACGCAAGGCTAAAGAACAGCAACCCGATGCGGAGCAAATCCTGCAACTGCGCCAAACAGAAGCAGTACCTGTATTAGAGTCATTAGGCAAGTGGATGAAAGAAACCTACCTGAAAGTACTGCCTAAAAGCGCCATCGGCAAAGCTTTAGGTTATAGCATCTCCAGATGGGCGGAACTCATGCTCTATGCAACTAATGGCAATCTGAACATAGATAACAACCCTGTAGAAAACTCCATAAGGCCCCTGGCTATTGGGAGAAAAAATTATTTGTTTGCCGGCAGTCACGAAGCAGCCAAACGCAGTGCCATACTTTACTCCTTGATGGGAACCTGCAAACTGCATAGTATTAATCCCTTTATATGGCTCAGAGACGTTTTGCAACGCATCGCCATCCATCCAATTAATAAAATAGAAGATTTACTGCCGCACAACTGGAAACCTATCACCAACGGCTAAACGCAAATCCGATAGCTATCGGATTAAATTACTATACTATTGCTTTTGGGTGTACTCAGACGTTAGGATACATTGATAAAACCGTGGCCGCAGCGGAAGCATAATTTAAAATTCTGCCTGAAACTAAATTTTTCTTTGATAAGCAATAAAGCTGGCTGGTCATATCACTTTTAAACTCATACTTCAAATTTTGAAAACTTATTGTTTCATTTCCCTTTAAAAATTTATCTCCAAACCTGTATATCGTTTGGCCATTGTATAATTGCAATAACGAATCTTTATTTTGAGAATAAGAATTCCTAAAACAAATGATTAATAATAAAACAAAAAATAATCGTTTCACTTAATATAAAGATTGGGAGTAAATAATACTATCGCATAAAGTTTTTAGTTCATCCTGCGGAGGTGAATCTGAAATTTTATGATTCTTAAGATATTTCCAATTGCCTTTAATTAGCCGACCAAAATTGATTGGTTCAGGAGTTGCTCTCCAACCCATATCAATTTGTTGGCTATCTGCATCTAATTTAAAATTCAACGTTAAAAGGTTAAATACATAACGCTGATTCTGTTGAAGCTGTTTCATTCTTTCCTCCGGTTCGGTTGCTGTTATTGATTGGCCAGCTCTTCGTATTTCATTATATGTAAGCGTTTTTGAATACTCATTGTCTATAATTTCAATATTTTTGGATTGAAAATATTGAGAAATAAAATATTTCATAGAGTCTTCAAGTCCTATACCCGTATATGATAACTTTACCGGTAGAAAATGAAATTTTTTATTTTTAGAATTCCCGGATGAGTTTATTTTTTTACTGCTTGAACATGATACAAGTAAAAAGAATAAAAACCATAAAAATTTAACCATCATAGAGTGTTTTCAAAAATAACGCCAAAACTCCTTTATGCATTGTTACACATGAATACACCAAAGAAAAAGAAAAGTGAGTAGTATGTTTTCTCTAATGGACTGAAATTAAGCACCTTCACAAAGTGCATAAGCATCAAATGCTGCTATTTCACATCCTGCTAAATCTTGTCCACCTTCAGGATATAATTCAAGACAAGCTACTAAAGCTAATGTATAAAGGTCCTCACATGTAGGTTTTAATTGATTAAATTGAGGAAGTATTTTTTCCTTTGACATTATTGCTAGAGCATCTGATATTGATTGTTTATTGTCTGCTCTAGTAAGTATAGGAAAATCTTGGGCAAGTTTAGTTTTAATATTAAAGATTTCTTCTTGAAAAGAATTAAACACCTCCAAGTTTGAGTAACTCATTTTCTGTAGAAATAAATTTGTTTCTTGATATGTAGCCTGCTTTAAAACAACTTTTTTGAAGATTGCATTAAAATGATTTTCCTCTATTTTATTGAGGAAAGTAAGCATTTTAATGTTAAATGATTGGAAGTTCTGATTGTGCGCAAGCTCTAAGGCGAGTGATGAGGGCGGAGTAAAATTTAAATAGTTTAAGCTTTTTGCACTTAGTGTTGTAGTTGCAAAGACCAATAAAGTAATTGAAAGGAATTTTCTCATTGAAATTTTCATGGCTTTAAATTTTAAGGTAAAAGAAGATTAAACTAATAATAACTTTTTTAAAAAGAAAATTATTTGCCATTTTTTTAATAAATAATTAAGATGCAATCTTAACCAAGATTAAAATCTTTTAAACCTCAATTCAAAAAAGATTCAACAGCCAATAAATATCCTTTCAATCCAAATCCAAAAATGGTTCCTGCACATTTAGCAGAAATGTGTGAATACTTTCTGAATTCTTCTCTTGCTTCAATGTTAGAAATGTGCACTTCAATAACAGGTATTTTTATTGCTGCTACTGCATCTCCAATTGCAATGGAAGTGTGCGTATAGGCGCCGGCATTTAAGACAATGCCATCCATCTTTTTTGCAGCACCCTGTATTTCATTTACAATTTCACCTTCGACGTTGCTTTGAAAATAATCAAAATCAATCCTTTCATATTTCTTTCTTAGCTTTTCAAAATAATGTTCAAATGTTTCACTTCCATAAATATCTGTTTCCCTCGTGCCAATTAAATTGAGATTAGGCCCGTTTATGATTGCTATTTTCATAACACAAAATTAAATAAATAAAATAACGAGGTCTCCATTTAGTAAAACAAGAGAATTAATTTTTGTTTATCATTTCGAAAAATTGATCAAACAAATACCTGCTGTCATGCGGACCCGGAGTAGATTCAGGATGATATTGAACTGAAAAAGCCGGACGATCTTTTAACCTGATTCCTTCAATGGAATCATCATCCAAATTTATGTGGGTGATCTCTATATTTTTTGAAGCCCTTACTGCATCAGTATTTACACCAAAGCCATGATTCTGGGTTGTTATTTCGCATTTACCTGTAATCATATTTTTAACGGGATGGTTCAAGCCCCTGTGGCCATGATGCATTTTAAATGTTGGAATATCATTTGCTAACGCCAGCAATTGTTGTCCGAGACAAATGCCAAATAAAGGTTTTTTGGAATGCAGAATTTCCTTAATAGTTTTTACTGCATAATGTAAAGGCTCCGGATCTCCCGGCCCATTACTTATGAAATATCCATGTGGTGCAAATTTTTCAAGCTGATCAAATGTAGTTTCTGCGTGAAACACTTTTACATAAGCACCTCTTTCCACCATACAGTTCAAAATATTTTTCTTAATTCCAAAATCGAGTACGGCTACCCGTAAGCTGCTGCTTTCGTCGCCTGTAGTATAACTTTCTTTTGTGGAAACTGTCGAAGCAAGATCGAGACCATTCATGGATGGAACCTGAGACAACATCTTTTTCAGTTGTTCAATATTATCATTATCGCTTGATATGATGCAGTTCATTGCTCCCTGCTGGCGAATATGTATTACTAAAGCCCGTGTGTCGATTTCATCAACAGCCACAATATTTTGTTTAATAAAATATTCCTGTAAAGAGTCATTGGCAGCAAACCTTGAATATTGTTGTTCCAAATTTCTTCCAATAACACCTTTCACTTTTACAGAATTACTTTCTACGTCGTCATCTTTCACCCCGTAATTTCCAATGTGAACGTTATTCATTATGATCACCTGTCCATAATAACTTGGGTCAGTAAAAACCTCCTGGTAGCCGGTCATTCCTGTATTAAAACAGATTTCACCTGTAGTAGTTCCAATTTTACCAAATGATTTTCCGTGAAAAATATTTCCGTCTTCTAAAATTAAAACTGCGGGTTGTAAGGATCTTGATTCAGACATGTATAAGGTTTTGCAAATAAAAGAAAATGTGAGCAAAATAAATGAGCATCTAGTTAATTATTTGCTAACAATTAATTATATCGGGTTAAATATAAAAAAAATGTCCCGCCAGGCGGGACATGAAATAATATGTGAAATTAAATTGCAACTTTACTTACCTCCTAATTAATTTATCCTGGAGCTCTTTCAATTCGTCCCATTTCTCGGCAGCAGCTAATTCAGCCTGTTGGGGCCATGTGCCAGGATCCAAAGCATTAAAATGACCGCCGGATTTTTCAAGAATATCTTTTAATTCTTCAGGCGTACTCTTTGCCATCTTTGCAAATGTTTTTATGCCACCTTCCTGTAACGCTTCAGCAGCTTTAGGTCCAATGCCTTCTATCTTTGTAAGATCGTCTTGCTTTTTTGCAGGATTTTGTTTTAGCAGGTTGTTCAGCAACTTCAGTCTTTACAGTTTCAGTTCGCTCCACTGACAGTGTTTCAGTTGCAGCTTTTTTACGGCCACCTGCTCTGCGTGTTTTTTTAGCAGCAGTGCCAGCCGCTTCACCTTTTCCTTTACCGTATATTTCGTTATAATCTACCAGTTCGATCATGGCAAGTTCTGCATTATCGCCCACTCTTTTTCCCAGTTTTATAACCCGGGTATAACCCCCAGGCCTGGACGCAATTTTTGCACTTATCACATCAAATAATTCCTTTACTGCATCTTTATCCTGCAAATGGCTAAATACAATTCTACGTTGATGCGTAGTATTGTCTTTTGATTTTGTAATCAAGGGTTCAACATAAGGCCGAAGCGCTTTAGCTTTCGCTAATGTTGTTACAATTTTCTTATGCTGAAATAGCTGGCAGGCAAGATTGCTGAGTAATGCCTTTCTGTGACTTGCTGTTCTGCTTAAATTATTTCCTTTATCTCCGTGACGCATGACTGTTTGTTTTATAGGTTATACCGTGTCAGGAATTATAACCCTTGTTATAAATGAAGAATGCTGAATAGTTTACATTCAGCATTCAATTATGTATTACTCGTCGTCGAGTTTTAGTTTGCTAAGATCCATTCCAAATCCAAGGCCTCTTTCATTCAACACCTGTTCAATTTCACTCAAAGATTTTTGACCAAAGTTTCTGAATTTCATCAGGTCTTCCTGCTCGTACTGAACCAATTCACTTAATGAATTAATTTTTGCAGCTTTCAAACAATTGAAAGCTCTTACCGAAAGATCCAAATCTTCCAATGGTGTTTTCAATACTTTGCGAAGTTGTAAAGTTTGCTCATCAACGAGGTCTTCTTTCTTCTCTTCCTTACTATCGAAAGTTATGTTTTCATCGGTGATGATCATCAAATGCTGAATCAAAATTCTTGACGCCTGCTTTACTGCTTCTTCTGGATGAATAGTACCATCAGTAACTACGTCCATTACTAATTTTTCAAAATCTGTCCTTTGTTCAACCCTTGTATTTTCAATGCTATACTTTACATTTTTAATGGGAGTATAAATTGAATCAACCGGAATATAACCAAAGTGAGAACTCTTTTCCCTGTTATCTTCTGCGGGAACATATCCACGTCCTTTGCCAATAGTAATTTCAATTTCAAGTTTTGCCGAAGTATCCATGGTACAAATAAGCAAATCAGGATTCATAACCTGGTAAGATGGAGAAGCCTCTCCAATCATTCCGGCAGTAAATTCAGATTTGTTTTTTAATGAAAGACTGATTTTTTCTGTACCGGCATCGTGATCAACTTTCTTTTTAAAGCGAACCTGCTTAAGGTTAAGAATAATTTCAGTAACGTCTTCAGTAACGCCTTTGATTGTAGCAAATTCATGGTCTGCCCCTGCGATATTAATGCCAACTATTGCATAACCTTCTAATGAATTAAGCAATACCCTGCGCAAAGCATTGCCTATGGTTACACCATAACCTGGTTCTAAAGGACGAAACTCGAATTGTGCTTCAAAATCATTACTTTTTTGAAGAACGATTTTGTCTGGCTTTACAAAATTTAAAATGGCCATTTTTTATTTTGTTTTGATTTGATTTAATTATTTATTTGAACTTTTCTACCGCTGACTCATTACTTGCTGTATAATTCCACGATCAGCTGCTCCTTAATATTTTCAGGAACACTTTCTCTTTCAGGATAGGCGATAAAAGTTCCTTGTTTAGTTCCTTCGCTCCATTCAATCCAATTAAACTTTGGATTTTTTGGTCTGAGATTACCAGTGATAGAAGCATTATCAGCAGATTTTTCTTTCAAGCCAATAATATCACCAGGGTTCAGTGAATAAGAAGGAATATTTACCACGTGGTTGTTCACAGTAATGTGTTTGTGGGAAACAAGTTGCCTTGCTGCCTGGCGGCTTGGAGCAATGCCCATACGGTAAACTGTATTATCGAGCCGTGCTTCCAGCAATTTAATAAGGTTTTCACCTGTTACACCTTTGCGGCGTGATGCTTCCGTAAATGTGTTACGAAATTGCTTTTCCAATACACCGTAAGTGTATTTGGCTTTTTGCTTTTCACGAAGCTGTAATGCATACTCTCCAAGACTTTTGCGCTTGCGGGCTGCACCGTGCATGCCTGGAGGATTACTGTTTTTTGTGAGCCATTTCCCATTACCTGTAATGGGTTCCCCAAAGATTCGGGAAATTTTTGTTTTTGGTCCTGTGTACCGAGCCATAATTTATGTATTGATTTTTTAGTGTCGGCGTATCATCGTTAAAAATCAAAAATTAATGATACGCCCGTTATGAAATATGTATGATGTTGTGATGTTTGATGAACGATGTAGCGTTTAAACACCGTACATCAAACATCGTACGTCGTACATTGATTAGACTCTTCTTTTCTTTGGAGGTCTGCAACCGTTGTGAGGTAAGGGTGTTACGTCCTTAATCATCACAATCTCCAATCCTGATTGGGAAAGAGACCTGATGGCACCTTCGCGGCCGGAACCTGGTCCTTTTACAAACACATCAACGCGTTTAAGACCCGCATCCAATGCAACTTTTGCTGCATCTGAAGCTGCCATTTGAGCTGCATAGGGAGTATTCTTTTTAGAGCCCCTGAAACCCATTTTACCAGCAGATGACCAGGAAATAACCTGGCCTTGCTTGTTGGTTAAACTGATGATGATGTTGTTGAAACTTGCTACGATATGAGCATCTCCGAATGCATCAACCTTTACAATTCTTTTTTTAGAAGAAGCCTTCGTGTTGGTTGCCGCTTTTACATTTGTTGCTTTTGCCATAATTGTATTAAAAGGTAATCTTTAAAAATTTTATCCCGATTTTATCGGGATTGAATCCACCCTCCTACCGGCCTTTAGTTATCTGGGTTTAATTCAAAAAACAAGCCTTATAAAATTTCCTTTCAGAAATTAATTTTAATTATTTCTTGGGTGCCTTCTTTTTACCGGCAACCGTTTTACGTTTTCCTTTGCGGGTACGACTGTTAGTACGGGTACGCTGGCCACGCAATGGTAAACCCTTTCTGTGCCTAAGGCCACGATAGCAGGCAATATCCAGCAAACGCTTGATATTTGTCTGCACTTCACTTCTTAACGCACCTTCTGTTTTAAACTCGCCACTGATTACATTACGAATAGAAGTTTGCTCCTCATCATTCCACTCATTCACTTTTTTATCGTAATTAACATTTGCCTTGTCTAAAATATAACGGGCAGTGGAACGGCCAATTCCATATATATATGTAAGACCAATCTCTCCCCTTTTGTTTTTTGGTAAATCAATACCGGCAATACGAGCCATAATGTTTAAATTTAAATTCCAATGACCAAATCTCAAATCCCAATTTGGTTCTTGTATCTTTTTTTGTTTTGTTATTTTTAATAATTAACCCTGCCGTTGCTTAAAGCGGGGATTCTTTTTGTTGATAACATACAGTCTTCCTTTCCTCCTCACAATCTTGCAATCAACACTTCTTTTTTTAATAGATGCCCTTACTTTCATGATTTCACTTTTTTATTTGCTTGTGATACCTTTTTATTTGTACCTGAATATGATGCGGCCCCTCGATAAATCGTAAGGACTCATTTCCACTCCTACCTTGTCACCCGGCAAAATTCTGATGTAATGCATGCGCATCTTACCTGAAATAGTTGCTAAAATCTCATGCCCGTTTTCAAGCTTAACCCTGAACATCGCATTGGATAAGGCTTCCAGGATTGTGCCGTCTTGTTTAATGAGTGCTTGCTTGGCCATATTGATTTTGGGAGCGCAAAGATAAGTTTAAATATTTTAATTTCACAAAAAAAGGGTTATTATTACAGTTACGTGCAAAAAATCCAGAATATGAAAATAAAAAACCTTTTACTTCCAGTAATTATACTTTTTGCCATTTCCTGTAAAAAGAAATCTGGTACTACAACTCCACCAATACAGCCGGATGTCTATATAACTACCACAGCCGGAAGCACGTGGAACTATCACCAGGTCGATTCATCCGCAGCCACACCGGTCAATTCTGATTACACCCTGACCTCGACCCCCAACGATACAACGATTAATAGCAAGTCATATCACATATATACCAACTCTGGAGGCGGATTTCAATATCTCAATTTAACAGGAGATAATTATTATCAGTTCGATTCTTTGCCAGCCGGTTTCGGCGCCACCGCCTTCGAAAATTTATACCTGAAAGATAATGCGGACGTCGGTATTAAATGGACGCAAAATTTGAGTGTGACAGTACCGGGGGTTCCCATTGCCGTTCCTCTCACTATTACATATACCATAGCCGAAAAAGGAATTTCAAAAACGGTAAATAACCAACCTTATACCAACGTGATTCATGTGACGGCTTCAATTTCGTCCTCACTAATTCCGCCGAACGCTTTAACAAGCTCCATAAATATGTTTTACGCTCCTAAATATGGCATGATTGCTAATGCAACTATTATTAATCTGAATTATTCCGGCGTTGTTAAATATGCGAATATCACCAGCCTACTAACAAGCGCCACGCTACTCTGATCAGATCTGATCGTCCGTAAGATGAACCTTGGTCATTTCCAGGTAGTGATTTTGCAACTGATGAACAGAAATGGACTGTGTCATAATTCGCCTTTCATTCCTGTACCATATTTCAAAGTTTGAAAAATTATCCTGTTGTGGCGTTTGAATCCGAAACGCTCCCTTCATATATTTTACGGAACCATCATCGTTCACGTGTTTTGTAAATTTTAATTTCAGTAATTGATTTTCATCAAGAGGAAGCGGAAATAATTCTTCACCTTTAAACCAGAAATCCTGCACACCGTTGTACACGCTAATTTCTTTTTCATCATGATTGAAGTCTGTCACCTCACCAGCCCATGCCTGCCCGTCACTTTCGGCAAGTACATAATCGCCCGCTTTTAAATCGTTGAATTTTATCATATCAATTTTATTTTATTGCTCAATTTAGGAAAAAATAGAATTATTTGCACAATCATGAATTCGTTAATTTATAGATAACTCAAAAGTTGGCACGTCCCCAAACTAAAGGTGAAAGCAGCGTCTACACTAAAAAATAGCAAATTAATATAAACCTCCTATTCAGCCCAACTCATTACGTAATTGTCATCCTCAATTTCAAGCGCTTGCTTTGTTAACTGCAAAGGATGAAATGTATCAACCATTACAGCCAATTCTTTCGTTTCCTTCATACCGATACTTTTGTCTACGGCTCCGGGATGAGGACCATGAGGAATGCCACCGGGATGCAAAGTGATCATTCCTCGTGTAACATGCTTCCTGCTCATGAAGTCGCCGTCTACATAATAAAGCAATTCATCGCTATCAATATTGCTATGGTTGTAGGGTGCAGGGATTGACTGTGGGTGATAATCGTACATCCGTGGTACAAAAGAACATACTACTAAATTGTGCGCCTCAAACGTAAGGTGTACAGGAGGCGGCTGATGAACTCTGCCGGTTATCGGTTCAAAATCATGAATGGAAAAGGCAAAAGGATAACAGCAGCCATCCCAGCCAACAACATCAAACGGATGATGAAGGTAATGAATACCATACATCATTCCTTTCTTTTTGGTCATAATAAGAAAGTCGCCTTTCTTGTCAATGGTCTGTAAATTTTCCGGTTGGCGAATATCTCTTTCACAATAGGGAGAATTTTCAAGTAACTGGCCATAATTGCTTAAATATTTTTTAGGATAACGCACAGGACTAAACGATTCTACAATAAATAACCGGTTATCCTTTGTATTAAATTCAATTTGATAAATGGAACCTCTTGGAATAACCAGGTAATCGCCATAAGCAAAAGGCAATTCTCCGTATTGTGTTTTTAGTTTCCCACTACCTTCATGAACAAAAATTATTTCATCCGCATCCGCATTCTTATAGAAATATTTTTGCACGCTTTTGCCGGGCGCAGCAAGTGAAATATGGCAATCGTCGTTTACTAACACTGGCTTCCTGCTTTTGATATAATTATTTTCTGGTTTAATATTAAAACCCTGGAAACTCCGGTGCTTAAGCATTTTCTCTTCCGCCACTTCAGGCGCAATGGAATAAGGTTTATCGGTCTTTATAATTTGCGTTGGCGGATGGGTGTGATACAGCAATGATGAGTCTGATGAAAATCCTTCTGTTGAAAACAATTGCTCTGAATATAAGTTACCATCCGGCTTGCGAAATTGCGTGTGGCGTTTATGTGGAATGGAACCTGATTTATGATAATGTGGCATGTGATTGAATTGAGAATTATGAATTGAGAATTATGAATTATAGACCGGCAGTCCAATTTCCCGGCCATTAGATATTTCTAAACTCATCATCAGGAAAAAATATTTCCAGTTTCTTTTATCAATATAATATGTAAAGTTGCGGAAGTATAGCATCGTAAATTATTTGCTTTGTAAATTTACGGCTTATAAAATACATCTTGACTAAGATTGGGTTAATATCAGATACGCATCATTTTCTTGATCCCACTATTGCCGAACATTTTAAAAACTGTAATGAAATATGGCATGCAGGCGATTTTGGAAGTATTGAAATTGCTAATGAACTCGCAAGGTGCCAAGCCACTCAAAGCGGCCAGGCACCGATATTAAGAGGCGTTTATGGAAACATCGATGGCTACGATATAAGAAGCGTTTACCCGGAACAGTTAATATTTATGTGTGAAGATGTGAAAGTGATGATGCGGCATATTGGAGGTTACCCTCCACGCTACAATCCTGAAACTAAAAAAGAGCTGCTGATTCACCGTCCACAGCTATTCATCAGCGGGCATTCACATATTCTTAAGATCATGTATGATGATAAGTTAAATTGTCTCCACGTGAATCCTGGCGCCGCCGGCAAACAGGGTTGGCATAAAGTAAAAACGATCATTCGGTTTGCAATAGACGGCAAGGAAATTAAAGATTGCGAAGTGATTGAGTTAATGTGAAGATGAAGGTGGGAGGCTGATGACTTGATACTTGATACTTGTTACTCAATACCTGGTACTCGAAAACTACTTACCACCATTTGCGTGCAGGTCTGCTAAACATTGTGCATCTAGCGCAGGAATATTTCCCGAAACGAGCAATCCGAAAATATCACTTGTTTCTGTGGCGTAATACATAAGGCAGTTTTTAACATTGCAATGTCTGCCGTGAGCATCATCTTTATGATTTGTCAGCATGGGAGTTCCAAGGTCAACCAGGCCAAGTAAATGCCCAAATTCGTGTTCCGCCACAGCTGACTCAAGCTGCGTTCTGCTTAACTGCCCGATAGAGGACGAATTATCGAAAATGGTTTTGCCAAAAAGGCAAAGCGATGTATTGCGATAAGCAACTCCGAGCACTGATGGATCGGTATATACGCCATCTGTAATTAAGACATACACACTTACCTGGCTACCCGATGTAAAAGATGTTCGGTTCTTCTGTTCTAAACCAGCAATATCATTTATTGTATAAGACGCTTTATTACCTGCCGGTATTTCTTTTTGCGATATTACTATTCCCCCGGGCTTGTTTATTAAAGAATTTAAAAAAGCAGCGAGATTATTTAACGATGCAACATCCGGAGCAAAGCCAGTCATATATTGTATTTCGATATTCAATTGATTAAAACTTACCGAAGTAAGCAAATCCCTTGCCGACGAACCCGTGATTTTATCGTTAGCGGCATTTATGGCGGCTAGCCCTGTGCGATAGTCGGTCTTTGAACAACCTGAAAAAAAGAAACTGATTAATACCCAGGTAACCGGGACCAGGACAAATTTCAATCTCATACAACTAAACTTTTTTACCATAAACTATTTGAAAATTTGTCTGTCTCCTCTTCAATTAAAATCGATAACTACAACCTGGCATCGATACTTCATCAAGGCGTCCAATCTGCAATAAAAATATTGATACCTTGTCCCCCGCCATTATTGCGGTTACTGCTGAAGATTATTTTTTTACCATCAGGACTAAACATAGGAAATGCGTCAAAACCCTTATCCCTGCTTATTTTCTCAAGGCCGTTACCATTAATATCCGTGATGTACATATTAAAAGGAAAGCCTCTTGTATATTCATGATTGCTGCAAAAAATAATATGCTTTCCATCAGGCGTAAAATTCGGCGCCCAATTGGCCTTATCAAGAAATGTAATTTGGTGTGCATCGCTACCGTCGGCATTAGCCACAAATACTTCCATTGAAGTTGGCGCTACGAGATTTTGCGATAATAAATTTTTATAATCATCAATCTCTTCCTGGGTTTTAGGTCGACTGGCACGCCACACAATTTTAGTTCCGTCAGGGCTAAACCAGGCACCGCCATCATAACCGAGGGTGTTGGTTATTTGCTTTACATTTTTCCCATCGAGGTCCATGGTATAAAGGTCAAGGTCACCGTTACGCATAGACGTAAATACCATCTTATCGCCTTTGGGAGAAATTGTTGCTTCAGCGTCGTAACCTTTTAGGTTGGTCAACCGTTGTAGAATATTGCCATTGGTATCGGCCTTAAAAATATCGAAGCTTTCATACACCGGCCAGATGTATCGTTTCATCTTTTCTCTATCAGGAACCGGTGGACACTCTTTGGAAGCGAGGTGTGTGGATGCGTATAAAATATGTTTTCCATCGGGATAAAAATAAGAACAGGTAGTACGACCGGTACCGGTACTTACCAATTTGGGAGTAAAGGGTTCATCTGCTTTTTCCGGAATCTTGCCCATCCATATCTGGTCGCACATGATTCCCTCCGTTTCATTTTTTCGTTGAAAGATAACATACTTGCCATCAAAACTAAAATAGGCTTCGGCATTATCGCCGCCAAATGTAAGCTGGCGCATATTTTTAAAATGATGCTCTTCCGGGTATCTCAGTGTATCATCATTATAAAGAGATGATTTGTGCAAATTAGTTTTGTTTTGAAAACAAAAACTGAGATAAATAAAACTTACAAAAGGAATAAAAATTTTAGTCATATCATCTGTTAAGATGGCCTGCAATTTAGCCAAACTTTATATTTGCAATTCACGTTGATTAAAATAATGAATATTCATTGCAGTAAATTTGCCAAATGATTAAAACAACTTTACGTATTGTAGGCGGCGTCATTTTTGTAATGCTTTTTTCATGCAACGATAACTCAAAAGACAAGGCTCAACCTGTTCTTCCTGCAAACTCGAAAGAATCATTAAAAATAGCGATAAGAAAATATCCGGATTCTCTTTTGCTCGTGCAGAACCTGATTGAAGCATATAGCGATGAGGGTTCGTACGATTCTGCGTTGGCACTCACGGATGCGCAAATAAAAAAAGACAGTAATAATGCATACTTATGGAACATGAAAGCCACTTTGCATTTTGAAAACGATGATACCGTTAATGCCATAAATGCTTTGGAACACGCTGTCGATATCTACCCGTTACCTCAATACCTTGTTGCTCTTGGAACCATTTATGCAGAAGTAAAAAATCCTAAATCATTAATTATTGCCGATGGATTGTTGAAAGCCAATCGCGTAAAATCAGGGGCCGATGCGATGTTTTTAAAAGGGTTGTATTACAGTTACAAAAACGATAAGCTAAAGTCCATTGATTATTTTGACAGCAGTCTCCACATGGACTTCACTTATATGTTTTCTTACCGGGAAAAAGCGATTGCTTTGTACGATTTAGGAAAATACAGGGACGCCTTAGAAGTTTTAAAAAGAGCCGTAACGGTTCAAAATAACTTTGACGAAGGATATTACTGGATGGGAAGATGCTATGAAAAGCTGGATAGTACTGACAGTGCCATCCAAAATTTTCAAATGGCGCTTTTATATGATAAAAATTTTATTGAAGCACGTACAGCGCTTGACAGCCTTCAAAACAAAAGCCAATAGATATACCAATTGACTATTCAAATTTTTAGAAAATAATGGTTCGTAACAAATAACATTTAATAACTCGTTCATGATACTTGCCCCTTCTTTGTTAGCCGCTGATTTTTTACACCTTGCCGATGCCTGTAAAATAGTTAATGAAAGTGAAGCAGATTGGTTTCATTTGGATGTTATGGATGGAAGATTTGTCCCCAATATCAGTTATGGCATGAACATTATTAAACAACTAAAAAAGGCTGGCACCAAATTCTTTGATGTTCATCTTATGATATTGGAGCCGGAAAAATATGCAGATGAATTTAAGGATGCCGGCGCCGACGGACTAACGGTTCATTTGGAGGCGTGTACGAACTTACACCGCAACATTCAACAAATAAAAGGCCTGGGTATGAAAGCAGGCGTTGCAATTAACCCCCATTCGCCCGTTATACTTCTAAAAGATATTATTGCAGATATCGACCTCGTAAACCTAATGAGTGTAAACCCGGGATTTGGGGCACAAACATTTATTCCTTATTCCATTCAAAAAATTCAGCAGTTGAGGACGCTAATTGAAGAGACAGGTTCTTCTGCAAAAATTGAAGTTGATGGCGGCGTGTTGTTACAGAATGCAAAAGAAATTTTAGATGCAGGAGCAGATGTGCTGGTTGCAGGCAATGCGGTTTTTGGTTCTGCGGATCCGAAAGAAACAATAAGAAAGTTTAAAATGATTTGAGGAGAAGATTTACTTAGTGACCAGATATGATTATAGCCCCAACAGGCATATTCCCACCCTCCAGATACTCTTTTATCTTAGGTGTTAACTTAGTTAACTCTTCGTACTGATTTATTTTAGCCGTCAATATAAAAACTGTTATCGTGTATCGCAGGAAATTTTGCTGATGTTGGAGATTTTTGTCGTAAGTTAAAAGAGCATTAAAAGAATTGTCCACTAAAAGCTGCATCAATTCTCCATTCTTAATACCGTTCCATAGTTTATCACGAACTGTATAAACCTCATGTTCCGGAAAGTCAAGCTTTAATCGTTTTGGTAAATTTTCGTCAAGCAACAGTAGCATATAATTGAGCTACATTTTTAGAAGTTAAGAGCTTATTAGCCATGTCTAACAATGCAATTGCCTGCTCCTTTGATACGGTTGGAAAGTCATCCAAAAATCCGGCAAGGGAAACACCAGCTTCTAAATGATCAAAAAGACTTTCAACAGGGACACGCGTTCCCTTAAATACTGGTTGGCCACCTAATATTTCATTGTCAATTGTAATAATTTCACTAATAGTCATGTTTGTAAAATTACCAAAATTGACGTTAGTAAAAAAGTGTAGAAGAGTTTTCTGTAATCATATCTCATCGCTACATTTTATCATGTATTTGTTTTAAAACATCGGCGGTTTGTTTCAACCAGTTAGTTTGTGTAGTATCCCAATTATATTTTTTTGTAGTAACGGCATCTTCCATTATTTGTCTTGCTTGCAAAGCCTGCTCGTCAGAATAAAAACAATTCACCCATTTTCTATCAATATGTTTTTCGGACATCACGAGAATTCCTCCCTGGTACCATTTAAAACAGGTTGGCAATCCACTAAAACTTACATCATTATTGTCGCTTTCAGCATTACCTGTAAATAGGTATTCATAAAATTGAACACATCCTTTTAATCTTTCGTTTATTTGCTGCAGACTTTCTATTTTGGACGGACGCATTCGCCATTGGCTGTTTATTTTATTAAAAGGATTCAGGGAAGCGTTTGGCCAAAACACACGATTTCCTCTAACGTAGAGCAAAGTAGTACGGTCTTTTTCAACCCGGCGAAACTGCATCGTATCGCCCTGTACGTTTAACATTGTGTATGTTGCTTTTTTCCCGTCATCAAACTGTGCATCAATGACTTTACCTTTCAGTGTAAATTTTCCATAACGCATAGTGGCCATGGGATCTTCAAGAAAAGTTGAGTCAGTCATAAAAATAATACCGGGATAATTATAAACTCCTTCTTCCTGGTGATCGTACACATCTCTAAAAGTTGGATTTTCCGCATCAGTAACTTCCCAATATTGGCAAAGCTTATGAAAAGGATCTCTTATTACCGGCTTCTTTTCATCAACAATTTTGTCATCTTTGTGTTCCTGCTGCATGGAACAATCAACCGGCAAAAATGAAATAGCAAATAAAAAAATAACGTATCTCTTTTTCATTTTTCAAAAATAATAAAATTGAAAGGGAATGGATAACATAATGTAATCCATAAAATATTATCTTCACTTTATGAGAATAGTGGCTTCCTTTATCCTTGCATTAATAACGCTTTCAGGCTTTTCGCAAAAGAAGGCTGCTTATGTATCGGGTAAAGTAATTGATGAAAATGAGAACCCAATACCTGGCGTGAGTGTTACCATATTAGGCAAACAAAAGGGTATCATCAGTTCCGATTCCGGCACCTACCGAATGAGAGTTCCGGCGGAGAAAGCATTCGCATTAATCTTTTCGTCCGCCGGTTACCGCGATGAACAGAAGAATTTTTACCTAAGTGGGAACGAAGAAGAGCAACTAACGGTAAAGCTCGAACGAAATAGCAAAATCCTGAAAGACGTTGTGATAAATGATAAACGGGAACGAACTGAAACGGGCCTGGTAAAAATAAATCCGAAAAGCACTACCACTCTGCCAAGCGCCACCGGAGGCGTGGAGGCCCTTATTAAAATATTAGTTGGAAGTAACAATGAACTCACCTCGCAATATTCGGTTCGTGGCGGCAACTACGATGAAAACCTGATCTATATAAATGATTTTGAAATCTATCGTCCATTTTTAGTAAGTAACGCACAACAGGAAGGGCTGAGTTTTATAAATCCCGAACTCGCAAAAAATATCAGTTTTTATAATGGTGGCTTCCAGGCAAAATATGGTGATAAAATAAGCAGCGTACTCGATATTCAATACAAAAAGCCAACATCGTTTGGAGGCTCTGCATACATAAGTCTATTAGAACAAGGCTTTCATTTTGAAGGCTCATCAAAAAATAAAAAACTCACGTGGCTGTTTGGTGTTCGCAGTAAAACCAATAAAGATTTATTGAGCAGCCAGGAAGTAAAAGGGAATTATATTCCATCTGCCGCAGACCTTCAAGCTTTTATTACTTATAAACTTTCTGATAAATTACAACTCGAGTTACTGGGAATACTTTCCGGCTCGAAGTTTACTTTAGTTCCCCAATCTGCCGAAAAATCGACGGCCGTTTTTTCCCCCCTGTTTACAGCCGACCTGGCTCTTGATATATTTTTTGACGGCCAGGAAAAAGATAATTACAGTACTAATCTTGTTGGCTTAAGTCTTAATCAAATAATAAATAAACGGGTTAAATTAAAATGGATGGCAAGTCATTATGGTGATATTGAAAATGAAAATTTTGATATCACCGGCGCTTATCTTTTTGGTGAAAGGGATTTTGACAAAACCAGCGCAAGCTATGGGCAAATAGTTAATCCGCTTGGCGCCGGCGTTTATCAAAATTATGCCCGCAATTCATTGAACATCGATGTTTATAATATCAGCCACAAAGGAAGTTTTGATGTTGGAAAACACTTTATACAATGGGGCGCCGGCATCGATCATACTATTATTCACGATAAACTCAACGAATGGGAATACCAGGACAGTGCGGAGTATTCGTTGCCCTATAATCCCAACCAGATTAATCTTTACAACGTATTAAAATCATCGACCAATCTTTCCGTTGATAAGTATAGTGGTTATGTACAGGATAATATTCGTTTAAGCGACTCCGTTAGAGATGCTACTTTGCAGGTGGGAGTACGGTTCAATTATAATTCATTAAATAATGAGTTTATCGTTAGCCCCCGGGCGCAGTTCAGTTATAAACCTGCCTGGAAAAAAGATATTGTACTAAAAGCATCTGCCGGAATATATGACCAGCCGCCATTTTATCGCGAAATGAGGCGATATGACGGAACAGTAAATACGGCCCTAAAAAGCCAGAAAAGTATACAGTTTGTTGCCGGTTTTGACTATAATCTTTCTAATGGGGACCGGCCCATGCGCATAACTACTGAAGCGTATTATAAATCTCTAACAGATGTAGATGTTTACGACATCGATAATGTTCGGATACAATACTACGGAAACAACAATGCAAAGGCGTATGCGACCGGAATTGAAACACGAATTTTTACTGAGTTGGTAAAAGATGCGGAAAGCTGGTTTAGTATTGGATTAAGTAACACGAAAGAAAATCTTAATAATGATTTCTATTATACTTACAAAAATGCTGCGGGCCAGGTTATTACTTCCCAAACAAGCGACCAGGTTGTTGCTGATAGTGTGAAAACTGAAGTTGGTTATATAAGAAGGCCAACTGACAGGTTGCTCACGCTCGGTCTATTCTTACAGGATTATTTAAGTACCAATAAAAATTTCAGGGTTCATCTCAATCTTATCTATGGAAGTAATATGCCCTACAATATTCCCAATAGCGTGAGGTATCGTAATGCATTAATTATCGAACCTTATATAAGAGCTGATATTGGTTTTAGTGCATTATTGCTTAGTGATAAATCTTTGCGCCGAAGTCATTCTCCATTTCGCGGCTTTGAAAATATATGGGCAAGCCTTGAAGTGTTCAATTTGATCGATCGGGCAAATACCGTTTCTTATCAATTAGTAAAGGATTTTGCCAACGACACATTCAGTATACCTAACAGACTAACGCCAAGACTTATTAATTTTAAATTGCTGGCGAGATTCTAAATAGCATGTAATTTTGAATTGCTACCGTCCATTAATAAGTAGCCCTTTTCAATTAATCAGACACGAAACAAACAATTAAATGAACGACCAGCAGTTGCAAATAGCACAAATAGAATTATACAAATTATCGATTCCTTTAAAAGAACCTTTTATCATTTCATTAGGAACCATTCACAACGCAGAAAATATTATTGTTGTTATAAAAGCTGATAATGGTATGGTCGGCTTTGGTGAATGCAGTCCATTCATGACCATTAATGGTGAAACCCAGGCTACTTGTTTTTTAATTGGTGAAATGCTTGCTAAAAAATTGAAAGGTAAAAATGCTTTGGATATTGAAGATTGTATGGAAGCGACGGATAAAACTATTTATGGCAATAGCAGTATCAAAAGTGCCTTTAACATTGCTTTGTACGATATTGCTTCGCAACATGCCGGCAAACCCCTGTATAAATTTTTAGGTGGAAAAAAAGGTAAAACATTAAAAACAGATTACACAGTAAGTATTGGTGAGCCCGAAAAAATGGCAAGCGACGCTTTGAAAATTAAGAACGCAGGTTTTAGTGTTATTAAAGTAAAGCTGGGAGAAAATAAAGATGCAGATATAGAGAGAATAAAAGTAATCAGGAAAGCAGTTGGAAAAAAAATACCCATTCGCATTGATGCCAACCAGGGTTGGGATGTAAAGACTGCAATAAAAGTTTTAACAGCTGTGGAAAATTATAATATTCAGTTTTGTGAAGAACCCATACCACGTTGGGATTTTATGAACCTGGGCAAAGTAAGAAAGAAAAGCCCTATCCCGGTGATGGCTGACGAAAGTTGTTGCGATCATCACGATGCAAAAAGATTGATTCGATTAAGAGCGTGTGATATGTTTAATTTAAAATTGGGGAAATCATCCGGGTTATTTAAAGCAAAAAAAATAATTGCCCTTGCAGAGAAAGAAAATATTAAAATGCAGGTGGGTGGTTTTATGGAATCAAAAATTACCATGACTGCAAATGCTCATTTGGCATTGAGCAGCAAAAACATTTTGTATTGCGATTTCGATACACCACTTATGTTTGAAAAAGATCCGGTAAGTGGTGGCATTATTTATCAGCCTAATGGAATAATTAAAGTGCCCGATACAACAGGCCTCGGCGCCTGGATAGAAAAAGAGCAATTGGAGCAATTGGAGAAAATGATCATTTAATATCGGCGCTTGTCTCCGGGACAGAAAATATTTTCAATTGTTATCTCCTGCTTTTAGAACAAGTAATTATTACGGCTGTTTAAAAAACTTTTTCGTGTGACCTTCTTCCGATCCTGCTTTATAATAACTTCGAAAATATTCGTCAGCCGACAAAACACCGCTACCTTTTATGGCAAAAAGAATCAATAAGATCAACACTACCGCAGAAAGAACCAGTTCTGACGTGCTTTGGTTCAGTCCGTGTTTTGTATTTACAAAAAATACGGCGCCAAAAAGAATTGGTATCTGAACGAGGCACGAGGTTCTTGTGAAGAGCCCTGCAACAATAAATAACCCTCCTAACAAATTAATATAACTTATCAGGAAGGCCATCCATTCCGTGTTTTTATCAACAACACCAATTGCCATTCTATGCAGCATTAATTGAAGGTCTGATGAATCACGAATGAAAGTAATTCCCTTCAAAAAAAGAATAAGGCCCAGCGCAATTCTTAGTATGGTTAGCCAACGCGGCTGGTCTATACTTGTTTTTTCTGTTATATCGATGTCTTTCATAATTATAGAATTTAACTGATAAACAAAATATTTTTAAACCTTACGAAGAATGTTATTCCTAAAGTTAATAATTATGCACTCATTTTCAAAGACGTTCTTCCCTGCAAATGTTTTCTCAAATTTGTCGTTTCAACCAACGTACAGAAAAATATATTTCACAATTTTAGTTCCAATAATTTTATGTGCGGGGCTTTCATGCTCTTCAGCAAAACATTTAACCGGTAACGAAGAAATCGGCGGTTTAAAATTTCTTAGTGAATATGATATTCCCTTTAATAAAAATTTTAAAAATACGATCATTGGTGGCCTTTCAGGAATAGATTACAATCCGGCGAGCAACGTTTATTACATGATTTCGGACGACAGATCTGAAAGGAATCCCGCACGATTTTATGAAGCGCATATAATTATTAATAACAACAAAATTGACAGTGTAGAATTTGCAGATGTAAAATTTTTAAAAAATAGTTCGGGCACTAACTATCCCAATTCTAAAACAGATCCCTATCATACTCCGGACCCGGAGGCATTGCGCTACAATCCAAAAAATAATACAATGATATGGAGCGGCGAAGGCGAGCGAATTGTTAAGCCAGGTAAGTCAGTCCTGGAAGACCCTGCTATAACTGAGATCACGCCAAATGGAAATTACATAGACACTTTTCAGTTACCAACTCAGCAACACATGCATTCCTATGAATCGGGGCCACGACAAAATAGTGTTTTTGAAGGAGTAACTTTTGCAGATGATTACAAAACATTATTTGTAAGCGTTGAAGAGCCTTTGTTTGATGACGGCTCACGGGCAGGCTTAAACGATTCTACCAGCGTAACCAGGATACTGCAATTCGATATGGATACAAAAAAAACCAAAGCGCAATATGCCTATGTTCTCGACCCGGTAGCTCAGGCTCCGATACCGGAAAATGCCTTTAAAATAAATGGAATCCCGGATATTTTATCTATTGGAAAAAATGAGTTCCTGGTTATTGAACGCTCTTTTTCCTCAGGCAGAGCAGCCTGTACGATAAAAGTTTTTCTCACAGATATTGCATCGGCAGATAATATTGATACGATTGCTTCCTTAAAAAATAAGGCCAACATTAAACCTGCTATAAAGATCGTTTCCCACCAGGAAGTGTGGCCCCAAATGTTACGCCTTCGATGTTGTCAATATAAATTCCAAGGTCATCCATATTTAGTAACAACTTTTTTGTATATGCACCACTTCATGTAAAAGAGAGTGAATCGTAATTCTGTCGGTGTTGTAAACTTCGCCGCAATTAAAGCAATACTTCCCTTCTCCTTCAAGATCGGAATGCTTACAAACCGGCATATTATATATTATCAGTTGGCGGGTTTATCGGGCGCAGGTGGCCTGGGGCCTTCCTGGTGCGGCGGTGTTTTTGATTCAGGATGAGAATCACCTCTATGGCAGGTATAACATGTAACCGAACGCAACATATACTGTACATCCCCAACATCCGTTGCTGTGTCCATCATCTTATGATCCATATCTTTATTCATCTTCATATCGTGGTCACCATCTTTATGAATACTGGAATCCATGTTCATATCGTGATCACATCATATCATGATCCATATCCATTCCTTTAAAATAATTCTTATTAATATCAATGGCCATCAACATCATTTTACGGGCAATTTTTTTCTCTGGTTTATCATCACTTGCAAAATCCATCGTTCTTTGCCGCTTCATTTCTAACATGGCAAAAATTACATTTTACACCGAGTGCAGCAGTAAAATGATGCATAACGCTATCCAGGTCATGGCCTGAAATATCTTTAGGTAAAATTTGCAGGTTTTTAAAATGAGGTTCATACAATGTAGTAAACGCCTGGAATATAATTATGCTCGCCAAGCAGGATAGAATTACCAATAAACTTTTTTTCATATTGTCGATTTTGAATATCGAAAATATTGAAAATTCTACCATTGAAAAAAAACTATTATTTTTAGAGTACATTAAAATGACTTAATTAACATTTTTACATTAGTGTTAATAAGTAATTTAGTAAAGACGCCTATCAGAATTTTATATTTGAATAAGTGCTGAATGATTTTTTAAAATTAAAACGTAAACCCGATTGACTGAAACAATTATTAACCTCGAAACAGTAAATCCTATTGAATTTTTTGGAGTAAACAATGGAAAGCTCGATATCTTAAAAAAGAAATTTCCGCGTCTTAAAATTCTCAGCCGTGGTACGCAAATAAAACTAAGTGGCGCACCAGAGCAAATTGAAGATGCCAGAGATAAAATAAATTTAGCCGTGCAATATCTTGAACGAAATGGCCATATGACAGAAAATTACCTCGAGCAGATACTTGGAGGTGATGATGAAAAGACCATTGACAATTTTATCGAAAGAAATCCTAACGACATATTAGTTTTTGGCCCGAACGGAAAAACAGTGCGTGCACGAACTGCTAATCAAAAACTAATGGTAAGTTCAGTTGATAAAAACGATATTGTTTTTGCAATAGGCCCTGCAGGTACCGGTAAAACGTACACTGCCGTTGCACTTGCGGTGAGGGCACTTAAAAATAAGCAGGTAAAAAAAATAATCTTAACAAGACCTGCCGTTGAAGCAGGAGAAAATCTTGGTTTTCTCCCTGGCGATCTTAAAGAAAAGATTGATCCCTATTTAAGACCACTTTACGATGCGCTCGATGATATGATACCCGCCGACAAGTTGGGTTATTATATGACGACGCGAACTATTGAGATAGCTCCACTTGCGTATATGCGTGGCCGTACGCTCGACAATGCTTTTATAATTTTGGATGAAGCGCAGAACTCTACTGACCTGCAACTTAAAATGTTTCTTACCAGGATAGGCGCCAACGCGAAAGCAATTATTACGGGAGACGTTACGCAGATAGATCTTCCGCCAAAAATAAGAAGTGGTTTGGAAAAGTCGGTAAGAATTCTAAGGAACATTGATGGCATTGGCCATGTTGAGCTTGATGAAGAAGATGTTGTAAGACATAAACTTGTAAAAGCAATTATAAGAGCTTATGACAAAGAAAAAATAAAAGAAATGGAAGACCATAAATAAATTTCTGCTAAAAATATAAGTTATAGAAAAGGCGGCTGCAAGGCCGCTTTTTTTATTTAATTCTAAATGAAGGATGGATCTATTGCTGTAATTAATTTGCAAAAAATAATAAATTAGCATTTACATTTGCCAGGTTAAAAAAATCGATTATTTATGAAGCGGATTTTTTTATTTTCATTCGCAGCCTTATTAATAAGTTTTGCAGGTTGCAAATCCGGTGCATACAAAGATCCAAAAACAGTTCTTTCCAACTTCTTCGACGCTATGGCAAAGAAAGACTTTACAGAAGCAAAAAAGTATACAACGGACGATAGCGAACCTATGATGAACATGGCACAGATGGCCATGCAAAACATGAATGACGACAGTTCACGGATATTAC
This sequence comes from uncultured Chitinophagaceae bacterium, assembly GCA_963792025.1. GTDB lineage: Bacteria > Bacteroidota > Bacteroidia > Chitinophagales > Chitinophagaceae > Ginsengibacter. The sequence continues at coordinate 232,511 of CAWBUS010000008.1, forward strand.
AATACCGTAAAGAAAATATTGAAATCGAAGATGCTGTTATCAATGGAGATAATGCAACAGTTCCTGTAAAAGACAGGAAGTCCGGAGAAGTTATCGATTTTACTTTAAAGAAGGAGAACTCACAATGGAAGGTATCAGTTAACCTACCGACTATTTTACAAATGGCACGAAAAAAAATGAAAGAACATGGAATGGATGGTATGATCGATTCCCTCGGAAACATCAACGGCATGTCAGTACCCAATATTGATTCTATCTCTAAAGAAAAAATGGAACATGCACATAAAATGATTGACAGCATGAATAAAATGCTCAACGATGCAAAATAGGTTTCAATAAAATTCTTTAAAATATTACTCCCGCATAACGGGAGTTTTTTATTTAGAGAAGAAAGATAATTACCTTAGTTTTTAAAATACGAAATGAACAAAATACTAATAAGCACGCTGGTTATAATTATTACCATTACAGCCTGCAACCATTCTTCTGAAGTAAGCAAAAAAGATCCACTCGAATCTGGCAGGGGATTTATAGAATCTTCTTTGAAAGGCGACTATGATGAAGCCAAAAAATATCTTTTGCAGGATAGTACTAATATGCAATATTTCGAAGGCCTCGAAGACTTCAACAGTAATAGAAGTGACATCGAAAAAGAAGGGTACAAAAATGCAAATATCATAATTGACTCAACACAACAATTATCCGATTCAGTTACCATTATTACTTATTCAAACACTTACAAGAATAAACCATCAAAATTGAAGTTGGTTAAAAAAGACAATGAATGGCTCGTTGATTTTAAATATACTTTCAACACCAACCAGTAATTTCTTTACTAACAATGAATGCAATAAATAACGTGGAATGAAAATAATTTTAGTAATTGGCATTGGAAGTTGTATAGGTGGCATTTGCAGATACCTGGTATCTCAGTTTATACAAAACAAATTTCTTTCTACTTTTCCCTTTGGAACCATGAGTGTTAACATCATAGGTTGCCTTCTGATTGGTATTATTTTTGGCCTTAGCGAAAGAGGCAACTTCACAGCAGAATGGCGGCTATTTTTAGTAACGGGACTCTTAGGAGGATTTACTACTTTCTCCTCCTTTTCAAATGAAACAGTTGGCATGCTTCGCGATGGTCAAATATGGCCGGCCTTTACCTATATCGCGGGCAGCGTTGTTATCGGCTTACTCGCAACTTTCGTTGGCATTTCATTAATTAAACTTTTGTAACATGGAAAATAATCCAAACGCAAAATTGCTGCGAATCTTCATTGGAGAATCGGATAAGGCAGGCCATCAGCCGCTTTATGAGGCGATAGTTTTTGAAGCAAAAAAACAATCGCTTTCCGGCGCAACTGTCACAAGAGGAATTATGGGTTTTGGCGCTAATAGCAAAGTTCAAACAACAAAACTTTTTGAAATATCTGCTGATTTACCTTTGGTTATCGAAATAGTTGACACCGAAGAAAAAATAAGAGAGTTTACTAAAACAGTGGAGCAATTATTTGAACAAACTAAATCAGGCGGATTAATAACGTTAGAAAAAGCAGAGGTAATCAGGTATAGGGCAGGAAGGAAATAAAATGCTGTTTGGTTGCCGTTTAATAGTAAATTGTTTTTTATAATCATCGAAAAAAAATAATTATGTACGTATTGCATCCATGGCACGGCGCTCATTATGGAGCAGAAGCTCCGCATTTGGTAAACGCACTTATAGAAATACCGCAAGGTTCTAAATCAAAATATGAAATTGATAAAAAAACAGGTTTACTGAAATTAGACAGGGTAATTTATTCTTCGTTTCACTATCCCGTTAATTATGGATTCATTCCGCAAACGCTTGGCCAGGATGCTGATCCGCTTGATATACTGGTTATGTGTTCAGAATCAATACAACCGTTATGTTTGGTAGAAGCTTATGTTATAGGCAATATGCAAATGATTGATGGCGGCTTAATTGATGATAAAATCATAGCCGTTGCGGCAAAAGATCCCGGTGTTAATTATATAAAAACCATGTACGATGTTCCGCAGCATTTTATAAAAGTGCTAAAAAATTATTTTGAGCAGTATAAAGTTTTGGAAAATAAAAAAGTGGAGATCAACGATTTTCAAACCAAAGAAAAAGCTTACGAAATTATTAATGAAGCAATAGAATTTTACAAACAAAAATTCCCGGGATAGCCTTAAACTCACCAGGTTTCGGAAACCTGTTAGGTTTTAAAAATACCTTTTTATTATCCTCAAGCTTATGAGTACGCTGTTTCGTTTCAAGATTCAAAATTCCCTGTGTATCAATTTTATCAATCCGCACTTTACCTGAAGAATGTATAATTTCATGCTCGTTGAGTAATATGCCTACATGGATTATATTACCGGCTTCACTATCAAAAAAAGCCAGGTCGCCACAATGTGCTTCCTGCAAAAAATTTATCACGGCTGCCATGTTCGGCCTGTTGCCATGCATCCCTCGGCAGTTGCACATTTAAAAATTTATAGGTCATTTGAGTAAAGCCACTACAATCAATACCAAACACTGATTTTCCACCCCACAAATAAGAAGTATTCAAAAATTTAAATGCAACTTGCTTAATAATTTTATTGGTAATTTTTATTTCTTCCGGGTTCCATATTTCGCCATTGAAATGAACCAGGTTTTTTCTCCAGAAAGCCTTTCCGTTTTTGAAAGCAGAGAGCGAACTTCCCAAAGGAACATACATCCTATGGCCGTTATAATCAACTTCATTCACCCAACCTGCCGTCAGGTCTTTATCAATATTGGTATAATGCTCTTCGTCAATTTCGGTTAAATGACTTGCCTGGCACCAACCCTGGTAACCGTCATATTTTAAGGAAATTTTTGCCCATCCGTTAATTAGCGGATTATCTGCATCCGATTCTATAACAACAGATTTTTCTCCAAACAAGTGCTGCGAAACCATCTCTGATTTATGCGAAGGCTCTGCTCTCAAAGGGCTTACGGGAATACAACAAACAGTGTATTGCATACAGATTACATAATGTTTATTTCAAATGTAAATTATGGAATTTATTTATGTTTACATCTTAATAAGAAAAACACAAAGCAGTTTGAAGTCACAAAACTACAACAGCGCAGAAGATAGTGAACTGCTGCAAAATTTTTATAAAGACCACGATAACAAATGGCTTGGAATTTTGCTCCCTCGTTATACCGTTTTGCTGCTTGGTGTATGCATGAAATACCTGAAAAATGAAGAGGATGCAAAAGATTGTGTACAGCAAATTTTTATTAAAGTAATTAGTGAGCTGCATAAATATAAGGTTGATTATTTTAAGAGCTGGATTTACATGATAGCCAAAAATCATTGCCTGATGAAGTTGAGGGAAAGAGGAAAATTTACCGCGGAACTTAGCGAAAAAATGGTAAGCATCCCGGATGAAGCTGACGAAAAAATTTCATTAATGGAAAAAGATGTTCTGTTAAATAAAATGATGAATGCTATTAATCAGCTTAACGCAGAACAAAAGGAATGTGTAAGTTTGTTTTACCTGCAAAGAAAATCTTACGCTGAAATAGCAGAGATAACAGGATTTACAATGTTGCAAGTAAAAAGCCACATTCAAAATGGTAAAAGGAATTTGAAGATATTAATTAGCTGAAAATACCCATTTACTAAGGCCATGTGAAAATGGAAAACCTTGTGTAACGGCACATTATAAATATTACATTAAATGGATGATGAATTATTAAACATATTATCAAACAGTAATAAGGATATCGACAACCAGAAGTTGATGGATTACCTGAGCGATAAATTGTCGAAGGAAGAAAAACATGAATTCGAAGGGAACATGGCTGACTCCGAAATGCTCAATGATGTTGTAGAAGGTTTGGAAAAATTCAAAGATAAAAAAGATGTTTCGGCCTTAGTGGAACAGTTGAATGCTAACTTAAAGAAACAACTTAACAAGAAGAAAGAAAGAAAATTAAAGAGAGAAATTAAAAATCTGAACGGCTTGTATTTTTCTATTATTCTGATCATCATCATTATTTTGATTGGCTTTTTTATTATCAAAAAATATCTTGAGGATGAACATGGGCCAACAAAAGTTCCGGCACAAAAAGAATCGGTCAGCTTTAGAAAATAGATGCAAGCCTTTTTAATGATTAAAAAAGCCCGTCCTTTCGAACGGGCCTTTATTACACTCCTAAAAAAACTCGAATTTTGTTTGCCTGTCATAGGGTTGCGAAATTTCTATTCTGAGTTCCTGAATCCCATGCGCCTGAAGCGCAATGGTTGAGGTCAACATTGTTTAGGTCAAAGCCGGGCAATTCATCGGCGGCATTCCATTGGAGGGTTATATCCGCGTTTAGTAAAACGGCCCCGGGCTCGCTTATGTCCCACGTCTTATTTACTACCTGTTGCATGAAATGGAGGAAGATTTTTTTATGCTGAAGTCTTTTGGCAAACTATTAAATCAAAAAATACCGAGGCTAACTTTGCTTTAACCTTTCCCATTGGACTACAATACATTCATAAAAATTGGGGTAACTAAATCTGCTCTAAAAACATAATGGAGTCGAATATGATTACCATGTATTCGACTTGAAGCGAAAGACTGAATGCAGTAGCCTCTGTAAGTAATTAATTACTTTAACGACCATTAAATAAAAGTCCCCATTAGGCAACGGGGCCTTTCATTTGAAAAAACTTTGCTCTGCAAATTATGGCCGAACCAAGTGCCTGGTTCCGAATGGTGGTGTGGTTAAATGCTCTCGCATTCCCCCATAAATCAATTTTTATTCATATACTACTATAGCTTACATTTATCATTAATTTTCAATTTGATAAAGCATTCCTGTTTTTGAAATAGAAAAATTTTATGATTTGTAAATATGGCTTTGATATGAGAAAAAAGAAGTACTTCTTACATTTTATAATTGCGACTTTATGTCTTACCGTAACATCATGCAAATCCACAACAAGCAACCAGGTTTTAAACAGTACTGACAGCATTGTTGGCAGAAAGTGGTGGAAAGAAGCGATCGTTTATCAAATTTATCCACGGAGTTTTAAGGATAGCGATGGCGATGGCATTGGCGACCTCAAAGGCATTATATCCAAACTTGATTATATTAAAAGCCTGGGGATAAATACTGTCTGGCTCAATCCAATTTATTCGTCACCTAATGATGATAATGGCTACGACGTAAGCGACTACGGAAACATTATGAAAGATTTTGGTAATATGGCAGATTTCGATTCGCTGTTAACGGAAATGCATAAGCGAGGTATTAAACTGGTGATGGACCTGGTAGTTAATCACAGTAGTGATGAACATGAATGGTTTAAGCAAAGCCGCAGTTCAAGAACTAATCCTTACCGTAATTACTATCATTGGTGGAATGCCGAAAAGGGAAGACCACCTTACCGTTATAGTATATTTGATATTAATAACGATGCATGGATGTACGATTCAACAACCAATGCATATTATTTGCATTATTTTTCACGCAAACAACCGGATCTTAATTGGGAGAATCCGAAGGTGCGAAGTGAAGTGTACGACATCATGAAATTCTGGGCAGATAAAGGTATTGATGGCTTCCGCCTGGATGCGTTCCAGTTCGCAGCCAAAGACACAACATTTCCTGTGTTTCCAAAAGGTTTTGAAAAAAACTTTTCGCTGTATTATGCTATGCAGGGCAACCTGCATCAATATTTGCAGGAGATGAATAATGAAGTTTTAAGTAAGTATAATGTGATGAGCGTTGCAGAAGGAGCCGGTAATTCGTTCAAGGATGCGCATGATTTAGTAGATTCGAACCGTCATGAATTAAATATGGCGTATGCTTTTGAGGGCGTTGATATTGCCAAACCCGGCGGCTATAGCCTGCTACATTTTAAAGAAGTCTTCACCAGGTGGGATAGCGCCTTTGCCAATAATGGCTGGCTATCTATCTTTCTGGCAAACCATGACCAGGCAAGGATGGTCAGCAGGTTTGGAAATGACAGTCCTGCTTATAGGAATTTATCTTCTGAAATGCTTACCACGTTTATAATGACCATGCGGGGCACGCCTTACTATTACCAGGGCGATGAATTGGGAATGACGAACGCAGGCTTTACCAAAATAGAAGACTACAGGGATATGCCTACGATCAATCAATACCTGCATCTTAAAAACGTCGGCGGAGATCTTAATAAATTCTTTAAAGAAAAGCAATTTACTGACCGCGATAACAGCCGCACGCCTTTTCAGTGGGATAGCACAGCCAATGCAGGTTTTACAACCGGCAGGCCATGGATAGAAGTAAACAAAAATTACAAAACCATAAATGAAGCTGTCGAAGAAAATGATCCCAACAGTAGCTTGAACTATTTCAGAAAAATAGTGAAGTTGCGCAAAGAGAACCTAGCACTCATTTATGGAAAATATACTTTGCTCGATAGAGATAACCCTAACGTTTACGCTTACACGAGAGAGCTGGATGGAAAAAAATTACTGGCACTTTTAAATTTTACAAGTAAAATTGCTGACTTTAAATCCGGGTTAGATATGAGCAAGGCTAAATTGCTTCTGGATAATTACTCACATCCGTCAAAGGGAAATAATACTTTACAGCCCTATGAGGCGTCAGTCTATGAACTCTGATATGCAAAAAAATAACGATCGGCCGTCGTTGAAATACTGTCGCAAGTGGCCATTACTGTCTTAATTTTTTAAATTATTTCTTTAAAATCGCTTTTGATCTGATAACTATCGGATTGAGTTATATTTGAAGAGCAACGGATGCGGTCGGGCGAACGAACGTCAGCATTATAAAATCTAAATAACATAAAACTAATAACATGAACACAGTTAAAAAAATATTGATCGCAATTGACGACGGATCTATGTCGGAAAAGGTTGCCTTAAGTGGATTTCAGTTAGGAAAACAATTAAATGCAGAAATAGCAGTGTTGAGCGCTATTGACATTTCGCTGATGAGGCGGGGGGACGAAGTTACACAAAGTGAACTGGAGGATTTGGCGAAAGATGAAGTAAGAAAAAGCCAGCAAGCGCTTATTGACAAAGTGTTTAAAGATTTTAAAGTGCTTGCTTTTGTGGAAGACGGAAAACCTTCCGAAGCGATTTTAAAAATTGCTGATGAATGGGGAGCAGATTTAATTGTATTAGGTACCCACGGCAGAACAGGCCTAAAACACTTACTTATGGGCAGCGTTGCAGAAAGAGTAATGAGGCATTCTCTGAAGCCATTAGTTATTATACCATTCAAATAATAACGGTTAAATAATCTTGATATGAACCGCCGTCTTTTACTCAAAGAAGCAGGTGTTGTTGTACTCTACAGTAGTTTCCCTTCTGTTCTTAGTGAGTTTATTTCTTCCTGTAATACCAAAGAAAAGAAATTGCGTGCGGGCTTTTTTTCTGATGATGAATTTCAATTAACGGAACAACTTACTGATACGCTGTTTCCCAAAACCACAACACCTGGCGCATTGGAAATGCAGTTGCCTTACTTCATTGACCTTGTTGTAAAAAATTGTATGAGCAGTGATGATCAGCAATTAATTAATAAAGGATTGCAACAATTAAATGATGCAGAAGGTGGAAAATTTGCATCTCTTTCAAAAGAAAAAAAACTGAATGCAATAAACAAAATTGATGTTGCTGCTTACAAAAATGACGCAGATAACTCATGGTTCAAAATAATAAAAAAACTGGCATTGATCGGATACTTTACATCGCAGGAAGGAATGACGAAAGCATTGAACTATGTAAAAGTTCCCGGAGATTATGAAGCTTGTATTCCTTATAAAAAAGGAGAGAAAGCATTGGCTAAAACTTTTTTGCTATACTGGTAGAAAGATATTCCTGTAAATAAAAAATAAAATATGTATGATGCAATTGTAGTAGGCTCGGGCATTTCCGGCGGCTGGGCGGCAAAAGAACTTTGCGAAAAAGGATTGAAAACATTGCTGTTGGAAAGAGGCCGTGACGTAAAGCACGTGCAGGATTATCCTACGGCTAACCTAGATCCCTGGGAAATTCCAAATCGAAATATGCTTACGCAGGAAGATTTGGAAATCTATCCCGTTCAAAGTAAAGTATATCATTTCGGGCAGGATGATAAACACTTTTTTGTAAAAGATACGGAGCATCCTTACGAACAGGCAAAACCTTTTTGGTGGACGCAGGGCAACCAGGTTGGCGGTAAATCATTGCTTTGGAGCAGGCATACATTTCGCTGGAGTGATTTGGATTTTGAAGCAAACATGCGAGAAGGCGTAGGCATTGACTGGCCCATTCGTTATAAAGATATTTCGCCGTGGTATGATTATGTAGAACGTTTCATTGGTGTAAGTGGAAAGAATGAAGGCTTACCTCAGTTACCTGATGGACAATTTATTCCTCCTTTCGAAATGAATTGCCTTGAAAAACATTTGAAGAAGAGTATTGAAGAAAAATTTAAAGAACGGAATTTAATTCAGAGCAGAATGGCTGTACTAACGCAGCCGCATAACGGCAGAGGTAAATGTATGTCAAGAAATCTTTGTCACCGCGGATGCCCGTATGGCGCCTATTTCAGCAGTAACTCTTCCACTTTGCCGGCGGCTTATGCAACAGGCAATCTTACGTTGCGGCCATTTTCGGTAGTGCAAGGTATTATATGGGATAAACAAAAAAATAAAGCAACCGGTGTCCGAATTATTGATGCTGAAACAATGGAGACCTTTGAATATTTTGCTCCCGTTATTTTTTTAAACGCATCTGCATTAGCAACAACGAAAATTTTAATGCAATCAACTTCAGACAGATTTCCAAATGGATTTGCCAATGATAGCGGCGTTGTTGGTCATTATCTCATGGATCACTATTCAGGGCCGGGTGCTGCGGCTGGTTATGATATTTTAAGAGATCAATACTATTTTGGTCAACGGTCAACTTCTGTTTATGTACCAAGATTTCAAAACTTAAAGGAGCGTGACAGGAAATATGCAAGAGGATTTGCTTATGAAGTTTATGTTTCAAGAGGCGACTGGACAAGAGGTTATCATGGTGCAGGCGCCGGCGCAGATTGGAAAGATTCGTTATCTGAACCCGGCGACTGGCAGGCAAGTATGTTTGCCTTTGGCGAATGCTTGCCGGATTATAAAAACCGCGTTTATCTCGATGAAACAAAAAAAGATAAATGGGGGCTTCCACTTTTAAGCATCGAAATGGAATACGGCGAAAATGAAAAAGCTATGAGAGATGACATGATAAATTCGGCAAAAGAAATGCTTACAAGCGCCGGCCCAACCTGGGTTTCAGAAATTACCGATCCTTCGGTACCCGGAATGACCATTCACGAAATGGGAACGGCACGCATGGGTAACGATCCAAAGACCTCCGTCTTAAATAAATTCAATCAATGTCATGATGCGCCGAATGTATTTATTACAGATGGAGCTTGTATGGTTTCAACTGCCTGTCAAAATCCATCGCTTACCTATATGGCATTAACTGCAAGGGCTTGTGATTATGCAGTGAAACAATTGAAGAAGGGTGAAATAAAATAAAATTTTTCATCGGCTGCGAATATCTTCGATCTTCGGGCTGCTTCATGCGCTGTAATACAAATTCAATATTTAATTTACATCCATTTCCGGCGCTGGTTTCAATGTCCAGCTTGCCATTATATGCTTCGGTGCGGTATACAATATTCGTAAGGCCAATTCCTTTGCTCTTTTCTTTCAGGTCGAATCCCTTTCCATTATCGATTATTTCCAGTGCTAATAAATTGCCAGACTGAATAAGTGCAATTTTTACTTTGGTGGCTTCAGCATATTTTATAATGTTGTTAAACTGTTCCTGGATAATGCGATAAATATTTACTTTAAGGCCTTCCGGTATAGTGTCCTCAGTTATATTTATATCGATCTCAAGGTTTATATTGGTTAATTCAAAACTCTCTGAAAAGTATTCAATTGATTCCTTTAAACTCCTGTTATATAACGTGGGAGAAACTAATGAAGCAGATAATTTTCTGATTTCTTCGTTCGCATTAGCTATTATATTGATGCCCGTTTCCATGAGCGATCTGTCTCTATCTGAAGTAAGATGCAAACTCTTAAAATAAAGCGTTGAAGCAGCTAAGAGCTGATTGATATTATCGTGCAGTTCCCTTCCTATCTCTGAACGGCTTTTTTCCTGCGCTTCCATTATTTCCTGCTGCTTCATTTCCTTTGCTAAACTCAGTTCTTCCTGAATTTTTAACCTGTCCGTGACATCGTTTATCGTAACCAGGTATGCTTGTTTGCCCTTATACGTTATTTCAGTCAATGACGGTTCTACCTTCAAAATACTGCCATTCTTTTTTTTGTGGGTCCTAATTGTTTTATCATTGATATAGTTTCCAGTCAATATCTGATTTCTCATTTTTGAATGATCCTCTGTTTCTCGTATGTCGTAAGCTGTTAATTTTAAAAACTCATTTCTTGAATAATGATAGAGTTCAGTAGCCGTTTTATTTACTTCTAAAAATTGCAAACTTTTCTTATCTAATATACCAATAGCAAAAGGGCTATCGTTAAAAAGGCTTCTATAAAGACTTTCAGATTTCCTGAGAGAATCTTCTATTTTCTTTTTTTCTGTTATATCCTGCACAGTACCTAGTGCGGTCTTAACGAAGCCTGGTTTATCAAATTCAAAGCGGGCACGTTCACTCACCCACTTTTCACCCTTTTGAGTTGTAATTCTATGTTCAATCTCGTACTTGCCGCTTTTTAAGGCCATTTGCCAGCTTTTGTTTACCATCTCCCGGTCATCAACATGTACCCTCTCAAGGAAAGACTCGAAGGTCATAGGCGTTCCAATCGGTATTTCAAAAATATGATGGGTTTCGTCAGACCACTCCAGCACGTTTTCTGGAATGGTGAGATGCCAACTACCCGTTTTGGCAACCGCCTGGGCATCTTTTAACTGTTGTTCTCTCCTTATTATTTCGGTTTGAATGCGCACGAGCTTTTCTTCATGTTCTTTTTGAAGTGTTATCAGGTTACGAACAGAAAGATATTGGAAAATTCTCCCTTTGTGATCAAGTACAGGAGTGATAACGGTATCTACCCAATAGTAACTACCATCTTTTGCTTTGTTCTTTATTTCGCCCCTCCAGTGATGGCCTTTACTAATGGTTTGCCACATGTTTTTAAAAAAATCATCGGTGTGATAACCGCTGTTGATGATCTTGTGAGTTTTTCCAATAAGTTCCGCGGCCGCGTATTTTGATATTTCAGTGAACTTAGTATTGACATAAAGAATCTTACCCGCTAAATCGGTCATCGATACAATTGCTGCTTCGTTTACTGCCGCTTCATAGGCCTGAAGTGTCTGCAAAGTCTCTTTATACTGTTTTCTTAATGAGGGGATATACATATAGGTTTTCTTGGGGTCTTGTCTCGGGGCGAGCCTCATCCTGTTATTACTAAAATAATCATATTTATGAGCTACATCTATGACTACTATCATACCATAACGTGACGACGATTAACAAAATATTGAATAAGCTCCCGGGCGTTTCAGGGTTCAAAATTATTCGTGGTTGCGTTTGGAAAGAAAGTATTAGCAAGGCGTATTTCATTATTTATTTTCGAAATATTTCAATTTCGATAAGAAAGATAAAACAGTTATGGGACCTTGATATTTTACACTGTCTGGCACAATTGCGTTAGGTCGATGAATCATTCTTATTTGTATGGCGTTCCGGCGATCATCCGATAATTTTATAACAGGTATGCTATTTTCTTGTAGTAACAATGTTATTGATTGAATCGATCTATGGGTTACTTTCATACAATAAAAAAATACATGTATGAACACATTGCCATATGATAAGAGAATACCTAAATCAATTTTTTACTTTTCAAAATATCCGGGCCACAGTTTTCTTGTTTTTTCGTTGATGCTCCTGGCAGTCAGCAATGCAGCTTTTGCTCAATCAGAGGTTGAGCCCTGGGCAAATATGGCTGGTATTCGTGTCAGCGGGCAATTAATCCCGTTTGAAACTGATCTTTCTTTGGTTAGCAATAACTGGTCTGTAATAAAATCGACGGCACAGGAACGGCAACAGCCTAAGTATTTGCGTGATGGTAATAAACAAATTGTTACAACAAAAATTGATAGTGTAAACTTTATCGAGACTATTGAAGATAGCAAGGCGGGAATCGCAAATATAAATGTGGCAGCTTCTTCAAACACGGTTATAGAGAAAGATGTTGCATTTTTCGTGGTGGCCTTGCCATTAGCAGAGTATACCAGCGCTATCATAAATCAGCATGGCGTTGGAGCGCCACGAACTTATGTGCCCAGTCTTAGAATAAACAAAACATTTACAGCAGCAGATGTAAGCTTTATCTCTAAAAGCCGGAAAGTTGAATTTGTTTTTGACAAACCAACAGAAATCATTTTTAAGAATGACATTGACACCACAAATAAAACAGCCATGGTTTATATTTCATTGCTGGGTAATGATTTCAAAAAAGATTCATCTTTTGAAAAGAACTTCACTATTAAAGCAAGTGGAACTATCGACAATCGCACGGTAACACTTAAACTGAATACTTCAAAAGAGGGAAAACCATTTGATGGCTTTGGTGGTAATTTCCGTTTGCAGAACCCTAAAGCCGATCCGCAGGTAATAGACTATTGTTTGCAAAATTTAAGAGTGGCTTGGGGCAGGGTCGAGTTTCCGTGGAGATTCTGGCAGCCGGAAGAAAATGTGGATCCGGTAGCCGCTGCCAAAGATGGAAAGTTGAATCCCCATGTGCAGCAATCGATGGAGATGGCTGCCAGGCTGGGTAAAATGGGAATTCCGATTATTCTTTCAGGATGGTTTCCGCCACAATGGGCAGTGGTGGGCAAACTGAATATGCGTCCCCAAAACGGCGTTTGGGGTAACCAGTTAGATTCATCTAAAACCGCAGAAATATATAAATCCATCACCGATTATATTCTGTATTTGAAAAATAACTATAACACCGACGTCGCCTTATTTTCTTTTAATGAATCCGATCTTGGCATTAACGTAAGAGTTACTCCGGCAGAACATGATGCGTTAATCAAAGGTTTGGGTGGGTACTTCAAATCACATGGATTGTCTACTAAAATGTTATTAGGTGATAATTCAGATGCAACAACTTATCAATTTATTTATCCCGCTTTGACCGATCCCGATGCTAAACCTTATATAGGAGCCATATCTTTTCATTCATGGCGCGGATGTAATAATGAAACCTTAAAAAAGTGGAAAGCTGCCTCTGATGAATTACAAGTGCCGCTAATTGTTGGCGAAGGAAGTATTGATGCAGCAGCCTGGAACTATCCTGCTATTTTCCAGGAACAGGTTTACATCATGCAGGAAATAAATTTATATATCAGGTTGCTTGCAGAATGCCAGCCATTAACAATCCTTCAATGGCAATTCACTTCTGATTATTCTCCGCTCGCAGGCGGTGGAATTTTTGGAGACAATGGTCCACTCAGGCAAACCCAGCGCTTTTGGAATTTTAAACAATTAGCGTCTACACCCAAGGGTTTGTTTGCTATGCCGGTTAGTTGCGACGGGCCAAACATAACAGTTGCAGCGCTTGGGAATAATAAGAAAAATATATACGCGATACATATTGTAAATAACGGAGCCGCCCGAAACGCTGTTCTCACAGGGCTTCCAGCTTCTGTAAAAAAGATGGATATTTATATAACAGATAAAAATGAAGCTGTAAAAAAAGGAATGTTGTTAAAAGTGATTAATGGCACCGTAAAGTTTCGCCTTGTTGATGAAAGTTTTATAACATTGATATCGGACTGAAAAATATGAAAATTCACAAATTTTAAGAGGTGCTTAAAATATCCCAAGTCGCAAATATTGCTACTATATGTTCGCTCAAATAAATTTCAACCTCTTTATAATGGCAGCCACAATTTTTTTGGCTATGCCTTCTGTAGCACAGAATCTAAAAATCGACACACTAAAAATCAAACCTTTTTATAAGGATTCGATGGTTCGTTGGAGATGTCATGCCGGCTCAAGTATTATATCAGCGAAAAATTCGCCTCTTATAATTATCAACGGCAAGAAATTTAAAAATTGTTTGCTGCAAAATATAATTTTTGACTTGGATGCATCCGAACTTTCATCGCTCCGGGTTATAAATCCGCAAAATGACAGTATAAACTTTTATGGCAAACCCGGGAAGAATGGTGTTGTAATTATCGAGATGAGAAAGGCTATAAAATGGATTTCGGGAAAGCAAATTCTCGCACAAAAATCAAACGAGATCTTTGGCGCCCGCGGAAAAACACTAATAGTCGTTGACAATGTATTTTTTGACCCTCTCGAAGAGTTATATTTTCAAGAAGATTTAATTGAAAATATCAATGTTGAAAATAATACAAAAGAATACTTTGATAACAGGCAGTTCGATAGCGTCGTGAAAATTTCGCTTCGAAAGAATATCAGATCATAATTATCACTAATCATCAAATCAACTATTCATTGCTCTTTATTTTAAAAACCCGAAACAAATAAACAAATCCCGGTATAATAACAATAAGTCCAACTATCAGCGCAATCAACAGTTGATATAAAGTGGTGTAAGGCGCTTGTGTATTAAAAAAGGTGAGGGACATTCCATTGTTCAATTTTATTAAAACAGGAAACTGGATATAAAACCAGCCTATCAACACCAGTGCTACCTGCAGGCTCACGCCTATTCTCAAATAAACGGTTTTCTTTTTTTCTTTATTTAAAAAATGCCAGATAACGGGACAAAGTATTGTTGCCACTACCAGGGTAACAATGCTGGTTACAGAATGAGAAAACTGTCTCACCAGGTTATGGCCTGAAACAGATGCCATGGTAAAGACCAATAAGCCAGTAAGCATGGTACCAATCATAAAGCGCTTTGACAGGCGTACATACATCTTTCTTTCGCGATCGATCTTTGTTTCGCCCACTAAAAAAATGGCGGAGATATACGCAAAGAGACAAGTAGCAAATATGCCCATAGAAAAACAAAAGACATTGAGCCACGGTGCCATAAATACTTCATAAAAACTTTGGGAAGTATCAAAAGTTATTCTGCCCAGCATCATAGCGCCTAAAATTACTCCCAGGAAAATGGGGGTAACGAAGCTGGATACACGAAAAAGTAACGTATAATATTTATGGGATTTATCGAGCACTACATCATAGTGCCTGAAAGTAAAAGCCGTGCCGCGACAAATGATCCCAAGTAATACAATCATTAAAGGAATATGCAGAACTGTTGATAAGGAAGAGTATACTGTTGGAAAGGCTGTGAACAATATTACAACTGCGAGTATGAGCCATACATGGTTGGCTTCCCACACAGGTGCTATTGCTCTTGAAATAGTTACTTCTTCTCTTCTGCCGGCAAGGCTTTCTATAATGCCTGCGCCAAAATCGGCGCCACCCAGTAATGTATACAGTATGAATGAGATTGCTAATATGATGATGATAATCGTAAGCATTTATGTTTCATTGGCGGTCCGGTAATATTGTGAGATGTATTTGATCTGCCTCTTCATTAGCCAGATAATTATTAATGACAGCAAAATATATACAAGCGTAATTACATAAAAAGAATAATGCAATCCCGGCATGGGCGATACCGCGTCTTTAGTTCGCATAATTCCATAAATTATCCAGGGCTGCCTTCCCGTTTCTGTTACGGTCCAGCCAGCCTCCACGGCAAGAAAACCTAACGGTGTCGTACACGCAATTAATATCAGCCACCATTTTTTAATAAATACCTTTCGCCATCGAATACTAAATATCAAATACAGCACGGAAACAAAAGCAAGGAAAAATCCTGATGCTACCATCAGCTGGAAGGCAATGTGGGTAATAGTCACAGGGGGCCAGTCTTCCTTTGCAAATTTATCAAGGCCGGTTACTTCTGCGTTTGCGTCTCCTTTGGCGAGATAACTTAAACCGCCGGGAACCCGGATGGCATAATTTGCCTTTTCTTCTTTATTATCAGGTATTCCGCCAATAAGCAATTCAACATGATTACCCGTTTTATACAACGCCTCCAACGCGGCGAGTTTTTCGGGTTGTCGTTTTGCCACATCTTTTGCCGAAAAATCGCCGCTGAACGGTTGTAATACAGCGGCGACGGAAGCAAAGATTAAGGCTGTTTTTACGGCTTGCGAATGAAAAGTATTGGCGCCTTTTCTTAATATCAAATAAGCATGAACACCTGCCACTGCAAATGAAGTTGCAATAAAAGCCGCTAAGGTCATGTGGATAGATTGTTCGAGCCATGCCGAATTAAACATAGCTTTGACAGGATCGATATTAACAGCCTGGCCATTTACCCAATCAAATCCGGAAGGGCTGTTCATCCATGAATTAGCCGAAACAACAAAAATTCCAGAGATAACTCCCGAGACACTCACGATAACTCCGGATGCCCAATGAATCCATTTATTTAATTTGTTCCACCCGTATAGAAAGATACCTAACGCTATCGCCTCCACGAAGAACGCAGTTCCTTCCCACGAGAACGGCATCCCAATAATTGCGCCGGCATGTTTCATAAAAGTGGGCCACAATAAACCCAGTTCAAATGAGAGTACCGTACCCGATACAGCGCCTACGGCAAAAAATATGGCGACTCCCTTTGACCATGCTTTAGTAATATCCAAAAAAACTTCTTTACCAGTGCGTAGCCAGCGCCATTCACTGAAAGCCATTAGAACGGGCATCGTCATACCGATGCAGGCGAATATGATGTGAAAACCTAATGAAAAAGCCATTTGCGTTCTTGCTGCCAGGAGATCATTCATAACAATAAATTTTGTTTGAATGAATAAAAGTTATGGAGATATACAAGAGAAATTTTATGCAAAGAAACACCCGAACGGCCGCATAACAAACAGGTAATTTTATTTCAAATAAGATAGCAATCGATATCAGTCAAATGGTTTAGACACTATATTCGGCTTCTATAAATTATGGCGGAATAAAAGCAATTACCTGTTAGCTTTATTTTCTTTTCTTAGTAAAGAAATGGAAAAAACTTGCAACGAAACCTTCAGCCACTTTTTCTTTTCCCTGGAAACTCAAGTGTTCGCGGGCTTCTGTAATGTATAAGCGTATGAATGCGCCGAAGGTTGTAACGCTGGCGAGCAGTGCTGTAACCACATGGATGCCCCGGCCTATTTCAAGCACTCCCCAAATGATACCTCCAAAGAGAAGCGCAACGAGGCCAAAAAATATCATGGATAACAAGAGGCGTCCGACGAATCCGATTATTTTTTTCCATAATTCAGATCTTTCTTTTTCATTGCCGGAACCGCTTGATGCATACGCAGCAAATAAAAGTGACCACACAAGAAATATTCTGCCCGGCCAGTTAGCATCTCCATTTTCATAGTTCCAGTTTAACTTCATCCAGGTAATGATCGAGTCAGGAATCGCAAGCATCCATTCCCAGCCAGATCGTTGAAAACTTTTATCAATTACATCAGGACTCGCAATATCGAGACTGCATGCATTTTGTAAATATTGCGGCTCTTTGTTGAGTAATGTTTTATTCAATATATATTGTGGTCGCCAGGTATTATTCCGAATATAATAAAGCGGCACCAGGTCATTTGTTTCCGAATCAATTGAATTGGAAGAATCGAATTGGTAACTAATTCTTTGCCCGATAGTGAGAGCACTAAGAGGCGGCGGCTGAAACACCCTTTTCTGCATAGCGATGCAAGCTTTCGTTACATTGAAAGGTGAAGAAAATTTGTAAAAATAGGTTCCATACCGGGACTTGTTACGATTAGAATGCCAGGCATGATACAATCCAACGGGACTCACCTGTTTTGAAAAAGATAAAATTGAATTATCCAATAATTCAGTTTTTGCCGAAAACTCCTCCCATGAATCCAGGTGTAAACCAGCCATCACTGATTCGAAAATATAAACAACTACAGAAACTATAAGTACACGCAAAAGCCAACGGCCAATCCTGCGAATAGTCCTTTTTCCAGATGAGACGTATTTATTTTCCATAACGACAATTTTTTTCGAAAAAAATAATCGGAAAAATTATTTCAAGTCAAATAGTTTCTCTGCATCCAGCCAGTTATTCAGGCGCTCGTATTTGGTATCATTTGTATTATGTGCTGCAGTAAACATGATTGCTCTTCCATCAAATACTGATAAATTGAAATCATGATCATCAATTAAAACATCACCTTTCAAAACACTTTTATCACCGCAAAATATTCTTCGTTTCCAATGAATGAATGGGAAATGTTTATCGAGCCATTCATATTTATGAGGTAAAGACAAGGGGAATTCCATAGCAGCAGATGCTATGTACACATCAAACCTGTTATTGAGTTGTTCTATAATTTCCCTGCTGTTTTCAATAACAGGAAGATCTTTAAAAAAATATTTGTGATGCGGATAAGCCTTCACAATTTTGCGGTGTTCTTCCGGAACAATGAGATGCAGTTTAGTTCCTTTAATGTCCTCTTTTGTATAATGAATTCCAAAATCCCTTTCGTACCATTCATTAAACCGTTGTTCTGCATCTGCAATCACATCATCCATATCAATAAGTAATCTCATAGATTTTTATTTGTACTAAAAGTAAAATTAGAAAATCGATTTGATCTTAAACTAAGAATGCTGATTTAAAAAAAAGCATTTTTTCCGACAAGGCACAGAGACACAAAAAGGTGACCGCATGGGCTTGATGGCTATGTTGCACAATCACTAATAATTATTCTTTCGCAAAAAATTAATAACCGCTGATGAAAACTCTTTTGTTGCAGATGCGTGGTTATGATCGCCGGGAGTTGTTGCCACAGTGCTGTTCGGTAAAAGCTTTGCCAACTCGTGGGAAGAACCGTTATCAGTATCTTCACTTCCACTTATAACCAATACCGGCTTTGTTATTTTACCAAGCGCTTCTTTACTGGTTGATGGTTGTGACCTTTGCAAATAAGCCAAAGCTAGCTGATCCAATTTTTGTTGCTGCACATATTCAATCAGGCCTTTTAATTCCGGAACGGAATCTCCTCTTAATGCGTGATAAAACATGATTCTTCTCGGCCATATGGGATTGGTGAAGTCAATGCCCATGCCGCCTAAAACGGCGTCCTGTATCCTTTTATCAAGAACTAACAATCGGGCTGTAATAATAGAACCCCGGGAATAACCCACCACGCTGTATTTTTTTATTTCGAGTAAATTCATCAGCAGCATTATGTCTTTTGCTTCAGCATCATTATCATACGCTGTAGAATCGTGCGGCTTGCCCGATTTGCCGTTACCACGCATATCTAAAACAATTACCTTGTATCCGTTATTTAGCAGATCGTTATACAACGCGGCGTGCTTCCATGAATTACTGCTAACAATAAAACCATGAACCAGCAAAACAGGCTTGCCTTCGCCACGCACTTCATAATAAATTTTAGTGCCATCGAAGGAAGAAAAATAATTGGAATCAACTGGAAACTTTGCAGATAGCGAATCGGTTTGGGCTTTCGAATTATTTATTATAAAAAAGCAAACAATTACAAATAGAAATCTCATTAATTATAATTTGTATGAAGTTATTTTAATTTTTGTATTTGCAGTTTGAAATGCTGTGGAATCTATATTTGTAATAGAATCTGTGTGGTCGCTACTACAAAGCCATTAAACAAATGCAAAAAATAAAAGCCGTAATTTTTGATCTCGATGGAACAGTAGCGAATACACTGCCCCTTTGTGTTCTTGCTTTTAGAAATTCTATTGAACCGCTGATTAACCGTTCAATTTCTGACAGCGAGATTATTGCCACTTTTGGGCCAACCGAAGAAGGAACTATTATGGCATTAGCGCCCGATCATTATGAAAAAGGATTAACCGATTATCTGAACTATTATAAAGGTTTGCATAACATGTGTCCGCTGGCTTTTGATGGTGTAGAAGAAACGCTCACTTTTTTACAAAGCAAGCAGGTGCATGTTGCTATGGTTACCGGCAAAGGAAGAAAGAGCACTGATATTTCTTTGCAACAATTTGGTATTAAAAATTTCTTTGAATTTATTGAGACAGGTTCGCCGCTTGGGCCGATAAAAGCAAAGGGAATTCAATCCATATTAGACCAATGGCCGGGGATTAAAAAAGATGAAGTAATTTATGTAGGTGACTCAACCGGCGATATTGAGGCAAGTCGTAAAGCCGGGATCGGCGTCGTTGCTGCTGCGTGGGCGGAGACAGCCGAGTCGGAAAAATTAATTCAATTTCATCCTGATGAAATTTTTTACACATTGCAGGAATTTACGCAATGGCTATATCCAAAACTTTAATAAACGTTTTGCAATCAAACAATTCGCAACACATTTTTATTTTATGGGAATTAGTTAGTAATTTATAGAACTTGTAACGCAAAGAATATGCAAGAGGAATTAACCGAATATCAAAATAATCTAAAACTAAATGGAGAAAAAATAATTCTTGATTTAGACAATTGTGATATAAAGGAAAATAACTACTATGAAGATATTGCCAGCAAGATATTGTTGCCGGCGCGGACAGATGGTTTCCGCGAACAATATATTGTACAATCAGTAATAATTTACAATTATAAAAAAAATGGCGTTTCCGAAAAATTCGTGAGTCAAACTTTTGCAGTTGATGCTATAACACTTGAGAGCCATATATTAAACAACGAAATCATTCTTTATGTCGATACATTCGATCGGAGCAAATATTTTTTTGATTTCAACCCAATACTATAATCTATTAGCAACTAAATGAAAGAAGTGTTATTGGCTTATTTTATTTTGACAGCGGCTTTATCTTATTGTCAAAATACCGATACAGGAAAAAATACAATGACTGCTGATTCATTTTTAGTTTTAATGGAGAAAAAAAACAGCGACTTTATTAACAAACCATTTCCTCAATTTTCGGTTTCAACAAATAATAAGGAATGTTCAAATAGTACAATAAAAGGAAAAGTAGTTTTTATAAACTTCTGGTTTGCCGCATGCCCTCCGTGCATGGCGGAAATGGATGAACTCAACAAACTATTTGAAAAATATCAACATAATAAACACTTCGAATTTGTTTCATTCACTTTTGAAAAACCAAAGGAGATTGCCTCAATAAAAAAGAAATTTGATATCAGTTATCCAATCTATTCAATAACCGGGGATGAATGTTACAGGCTGAATAACAATAACGGTTTTCCTACCAGTATAATTCTCGATTCGGCTGGAATGGTACGGTATGTTCACCCTGGCGATCAACTTAATAAAAAGGAAATAAAAAAATATTTTGCGACCAAAATTTACCCGTTAATTAAAGAGATGTTTTAGTGCCATTTTTTTAAGAATTAATTTCACGATCAATTCTAAATAACCAACCACTATTTTAACGGATGGAGCTATTCAAACGATGTTCATAAATTACTGATTTTTATTTTCCAATGCCTCCAAACGTTTTAGAAATAGTTCGTTCTGTTGTTTCAATAAATCAATTTCTTCCTGCTGTTCCTGCACTGCCTTTACTAACGGCACTACAAATTCTGCATAGCGCAATCCATACAAACCGGAATCTGTTCGTGGCTTGTCCACTCCACTAAAGTTGTAGCCAGTTTCATTAGCCGCCTGTTCTACTTCCTGGGCTACAAAACCCGTTTGAATTACCTTTTCTTTTTCTGCCATGGCTGTTTGCATAGCAATAGTTGTTTCTTTTCCCTGGCTTACATTTAAGCGTTTACTCAACGCCGTTATATCCAGGTTATAAGTTACTGGCCGCAGTTTCATTATAAATTCCAGTCCTTTTACATCTTCCTTTAAATTCTTTTTATAGCGGCCATCACTTATGTTGCTCCAGTTGGCATAGCCGCCGATAGAATAAGTTGCACTGTTGCCGATTCTTGCCTGGCTGTTATCCGTGCAGACAACCCCTTGCCCTATCGCAATATCATTGTAAGCACCTGCAAATGCCGCGTCGCAATTAGCGCCAAGAATTGTGTTGTTGTATCCAAGATCGTACAAGCTCCCGGCATTATATCCAACAACCGTATTGTTTTGGGAGTTGCTAGTTTTAAAAAGCGTGAAACCACCAACTGCAGTATTAAAGCTCCCGAGAGAACCGTTATTATTTTCCAATGCATACGTGCCAATGGCCGTATTATATTCTCCTGAAACATTATTAAGCAGCGATTGAAAACCATCAGAAACATTATAAATACCACTTACATTTTGATATTGTGATTTGTAACCGGTGGCGGTATTATCACTTCCGTCTACATTAAAGCGTAACGCATTGTAGCCCGTTGCAGTGTTATTACTGGCAGTAGTATTATCGAACAAGACACCCGCACCTATCGCAACATTAGAACTACCAGTAGTGTTTGAAAAAAGAGCCGCCGTGCCGGTGGCGATATTCTCACTACCCGTTGTATTATCAGACATAGCATTGGACCCTGTGGCTGTATTGTCGTTACCAGTAGTATTTTGCGTAAGCGTTCCAGTGCCTATTGCAGTATTGGCGCCCCCGATAGTATTAGATAAAAGCGCCCATAGGCCAACGGCTGCATTATAGGAACCAGTAGTATTTGCATATAATGCTTTAAAGCCAACTGCAGTATTAGACCAATTGTAGCCGTTGCCACCCGGGTCACCATTACTATTAAACATCGCAGAATCACCAATGGCCGTATTGAAAAGACCTCCTGTATTTAATCTCAGCGCATCTGTTCCCATACCTAAGTTTCCATAACCATTGGTATTTGACTGCCCTGCCCTCATACCCAAAAAAATGTTACCGGATGGATTTAGTTCGCCGGCAACTATATTGTTGATTCTGAATTTCAGCGATTGATTATCTGTATTACCAATGAATTGTGTTGAGGGATTCGTACCACTGTTGCCATTTAAGCCCCAGCCACTTTTTGCCACAATCGTTTGCCAGTTGGGTGATGAAGCAGTTCCCATATTTACTTTTAATTGATTGAGCAGTGTATCATATACTAACAAACCTTTGGCGGGACTTGCAATAGATGTGATAGCAGTCGTGGTCATCCTGGGAATCAACAATCCTTTGGTAGTATTGGTAATATCCAGTATTGATGATGCATCAGGCGTTGCCGTACCGATGCCTATGCTTTGTGAATATGTTGTAACATAAAAGAAATAAATACATAGAAAAATAAAAGTCTTTTTCATAATTTAATTTTTAATAAGTTTTTTCAACTCATCAATTTGATTTTGTAAAGCGTCGATAGCTTTTTGTTGTTGATCATTTATTTTTTGCTGCTCCTCAATTGTAGTTTGTTGCCTTTGTATTATTGCCTGCTGTTCCTGCACCGCTTTTACCAATGGCACCACAAATTCTGCATAGCGCAATCCATACAAACCAGCATCAGTTTTAGGTTTATCAATACCGCTGAAATTATACCCTGTTTCATTGGCCGCCTGTTCTACTTCCTGCGCTACAAAGCCTGTTTGAATTATTTGTTCTTTTTCAGCCATGGCAGTTTTCATTGCTGTATTCATTTCTTTACCGCGGCTTTCATTTAATTTTTGACTGAGGGCTGTGATGTCGAGGTTGTACGTCACCGGCCTTAGCTTCATTATAAATTCAAGGCCTTTCACATCTTCCTTTAAATTCTTTTTATATCGTCCATCGCTTATGTTGGTCCAGTTGGCATAACCGCCGATAGAGTAAGTTGCTGAGTTTCCAATTCTTGCCTGGCTATTATCTGTGCAGGTAACCGCCTGCCCGATAGCAATATCATTATAGGCACCTGTAAATGCTCCATCGCAATTAGCACCAAGAATAGTATTGTTATAACCCAAATCGTAGGTTGAGCCTGCATTGTAGCCTATAACGGTATTGTACCAGGAGACGGTTGTCTTAGCCAACGAATTAGCACCAACCGCTGTATTGTAATTGCCTGTAGTATTTGCAGCAAGACAGTAAGAACCAGCCGCAGCATTAAGATTACCTGTAGTATTAGAATAAAGAGATTCATCACCATTCGCGGTATTTTCAGCGCCTGTAGTATTAGAATAAAGAGAGTTACTACCATTCGCAGTATTATAATAGCCATTCGTATTAGAAGTAAGAGAAAGATAACCATTTGCAGTGTTATCAGTGGCTGCCTTGTTGCTACTAAGAGAACCATAGCCGTTCGCAGTATTGTTACTGCCTACAGTATTTAAAATAAGAGAGAAAGAACCATTCGCAGTATTATAATTACCTATGGTATTTGAAGAAAGAGCTACGGAACCATTTGCCGTATTAAAATTTCCCGTAGTATTGTTGTGCAAAGAACTTTCTCCAATCGCCTCATTCTCACGGCCAGTAGTATTTGAATAAAGAGATTGGTAACCTGTGGCTGTGTTGAAATAGCCGCGCGTATTAGTATAAAGTGCTTTTGAGCCAATGGCAACATTATAAAATCCATCGCCCGGATGAATTGTGGCAGTTCCATTGTTATATAAGGCAGAATCTCCTATGGCAATAAGGTTAGTTATATCGGTATTTAATTTCAAAGCTGCACTTCCAAGAGCGATGTTGCTGTAACCGCCAGTATTACTCTGGCCTGTATTCAATCCCAAATAAATGTTTCCTGTTGATGGATTGATTTCGCCCGCCCAGGTATTATTTGTTCTAAATCGCAGTGGCTGATTATCTGACGTGCCTATAAATTGATTGACTGCATTTATACCACTGTTGCCGCCGAGACTCCAACCACTCTTTGCCACAATCGTTTGCCAGTTGGGTAAGGCCTCTGTACCCATATTTACTTCCAATTGATTCAAAAGTGTATCATACACTAATAAACCTTTAGCCGGGTTAGTTATAGAAGTAATGGCTGCTGTTGTCATCCTGGGAATCAGCAATCCTTTGGTAGTATTGGTAATATCTAATGCTGCCGACGCATTAGGATTTGGTATACCAATACCGATGCCTTGAGAAAATAAGGTCAAAGACGTATTTGTCAGAAAAACGCAAATCAAACAAAGTGTGATAAAATAATGCTTTTGCATAATTAGTTATTGAAAGTTTTTGCAGGCAGGTAATTAATTTTATAACTAAAAATAAGATTACTGCTATGGCGTACTAATCCCCAAACATTTACCGGCGGTAAAAAATTATTTTAAGGTATTATCGGGATGAATAACGGCGGGGAAAAATATTGCGGAATTTCAAATTGAAATGTAAAAACTCTTTTGCAGCGTGTTTTCAAAGCGCTTCAAGCCTTTGCAGGAATTCTTCTTTTTTTCTGCGGGAAACTTCTATTATTGTTCCATCACTCATGGTAACTGAACCGCCTTCGCCCCGGGTATAATTTTTTACATGATGCAAATTAATAAGGTGAGTTTTATGCACCCTTGCAAAATCGCAGTCGTTCAGGAGCTCTTCATACTCCTTTAAAGTTTTACTTACAAGAAATTTTTTGCCTGTGCTAAAGAAAAAATTAGTGTAATTACCTTCAGCCTGGCAGTGAATAATATCTTTTACAGCAAAAACCGTTAGCCCGTTAAATGTTGGTAACGCAATTTTTTTGAGGTCATTTTTATACAGTTTAAGGTTGTGAAACAGCGCATCAAATTGCTGTATATTCTTTTTGCTTTCGTGCTTTTGCTGATATTGTCGTAAAGCCACCGCGAGATCTTCTTCTGTAAAGGGTTTCACGAGGTAATCTAATGCGGCAAATTTTATAGCTTGTATCGCATACTTATCGTAACCGGTTGTGAAAAGTATTTCAAAATTTATTTCGTTTAGTTGCTGAAGCATGGTAAATACCGTTTCGTTACCAAGTTCTACATCGCTAATTATAAGATCAGGATGCAAATTTTCTATTGCAGATTTAGCATCGGCGTTATTCGTGCACACGGCCACCACTTTAATATTTTTAAAGTGTTCGTGTAGCATACCCGTTAGTATCACCGTGCCTGCTTCTTCGTCTTCAATAACAATTGCTCTTACCATGCTTTATTTTTAATTAAAATGCCAGCTCAAGCGGCAGTATCAATTCTACCCGAATACCTCCCGGTTTGTTCTCTGCATCTTTCACCTGGAAAATATTTACGCTTGCCTTTGCTTTTTTTAAGCGGTTAATAATACTCAGCCTTTCATTAATAATCTTTTTACCCAGCGATTTGTGTTGTTTGTTTTCATCTGATGTTGGGGCTGGTTCGGTAATGCTTCCGTTTCCATTATCTTCTACAATACAACAAATCATTTCCTTTACCTTACTTACCTGTATGTTTATGTTACCATTTTCTTTATTATGCAACCCGTGCAGTATGGCATTTTCTGCAAATGGCTGCAGCAACATAGGTGGTATTAATGTGTTTTCAATATCAATAAGCGGATCTACGTTGATTTGATAAGTGAAACTATTTTTAAAACGCATCATTTCCAATTCCATATATAATTCCAGCGCATGTAAATCCTGTTCCAATGGCACTTCTTGCTCCCGGGAATTCTCCAATATCAATCGCATAAGGCTTGCAAACTTTGCAAGATAGGCAGAGGCATTTTTTTTATCATTATCCATCACATATTTGTTGATGGAGTGCAGTGCGTTTGAAATAAAATGCGGGTTCATTTGTGCCCGCAGTGCTTTCATTTCTACTTCCATTACCTCTTTATCAAACCTGATTTTTTTTCTCCGGTTGTAGAATAAAACAAATACGCCAATGAGCGCAAAAATCAGAATGGCGGAAATAAGAACAACCCTTTTCAGTAACGACTGGCGTTTTGTTTCAGATGCCTGCAAGGCAATCTCATGGTCTTTTGTTTCAGTAAGCCTGTCGGTTTCCAGTGCCGCTATTTTTTGTTTATTTTTATCATTAAAAATTGAATCCTTATAGTCGTTATATTTTTTGTAAAAAGCCAATCCATCTTTATAGTTGCCAAGTTGCGATTCTGTTTCTGATAAGTTATTGTAATAATCCTTTAATACTTCCATATCATTTGTCTCAATACCTAGTGAAATTGCCTGGGTTAAATAATACTTTGATTGTTGAAGCAATTTTTCCTTGCTCATTTTAAGCGCAGGAGGTATTTTATAATCAGAGGAAGAATCCGTTGCAATTTTTAAATACATATTTCCCACATTGCCGTAAGTTGAACTGATATCATCTTTTATCCCAAGCTTTTTAGAAATTTCCAATGAGCGGTTGTAAAATGCTAATGCAGAATCCATATCATTCAATTTCACTAAAACGTTTGCGTAATCATTGTAAGTTCTGTCTAATCCCGGTAAATTATCAATGTCTTTATATGCGGCTATTGCCTGCAAATTATATGCCTTTGAGCTGTCGTATTTTTTTTCAAATTCAAACACATTGGCTATATTCCCAAAATCAGAGGCAATCATAATTTTATAATTTTCTCTTTTGGCAATGGAAAGCGCTTTTTCATAATTGGCAATTGCTTTATCAGGTTCCTGGAGATATTGATAGTTAAGACCAAGATTGTTATATGCAACGCTAATTAAGGTTTTTGAATTAATAGCTTCGGCAAGTTTTAAAGCCTGGAGACAATATTCAATTGATTTTGTGTAAATACCGGAACGTCCATAGCCAACTGAAATAGTAAGCAATACGCGTACAAGAAGTGAATTTTGATTAAGAGGTTTAAGAATATCGAAGGCCTTTTTACTGTATTCAATTGATGCGCTAAAATCAGTAACCTCTTCAGCTATTTTAGCCTTTGCCAGGTAATAATTGCCTATTCCTTTCTGCCAGTTAATTTGCTGGGATAATTGTAAACATTGGTTAGCGTAAGCGGATGCAGTTGCGCTGTCATTTGATGCGTAGAGGGTGGCAAGAGAAAAGAGTGCGTTTATCTTTGATGTATCATCTTTTGGATGATCCAGTGATTGCAGCAGCGAGTCTTTAAATTGATCTTTCGGTAATGCTTGTGCAAACATGGTCGACGGCGTTATCGCTAACGTGTATGTAAATAAAAAAAAGATTAAACAAGGCTTGAAACGTCTCATGATGGTTGCTTTTTTTGGCTTTGAAAAGTTAGTTTATTTCCCTCACTTATGCCGTTCAGCTATGTGCTCATTTCAGACTGTCAAATATTTTACTGTGCAAATCGGTAAGCAAAAAATAAAATTCATCAAACTATCAACAAAAAGATAAACAGGAATACTCAAACTCTTTGGAGAAGAATCTACCAATATGCAAATTGAATAGCAATTATTTACAAGTGCAGATATAGTGGATTCTCACAAGGAAAAATCTAAACACAAAGTTGAATGTAAAGAATACCTCTCACTGATAAAATATGCCATTGAAGACGGTATCTTATCATATTAGAATGAGGGTATAATTTTTAGAAGCTAATTAAAAAGGTCGGCAACTTTACAGTTCATTTAAGTTAAAATATGAATCATGCCATAAGGGCTTCCCTGTTATACTTACTCTTGTATTCAATTGGAGACAGTCCGGTTATTCTTTTAAAGATGGTTCTGAAAGCTTTTGTATCGTTATAACCAACTTCGTACATCACTTCATTTACATTCTTTCTTCCCTTCTCTAAATTCTTTTTTGCTGCTTCAATTTTTACGCGTTGAATATATTCTGTTACTGTATTCGCCGTCGCCTTCTTAAACCTGCGTTCCATATTTCTTCTTCCTAATGCAAACATAGAGGCCAATTGATCAACAGTAATTTTTTCTTCAAAATTATTTTCAATGTATTCCTGTGCCTGTTTTATAGGCTCATCATCATGTGTTTTTTGTCCTTTAAAAATTATAAACGGCGATTGGCTAATACGATCAATATCGATCATAAACATTTTAGCAATTAAAACTGCCACATCACGGCCGGCATATTTTTCTATAATATATACCAGTAAATTAGTAAAAGAATAAGCGCCGCCACTGGTGTAAATGCCATTGTCTTCAGTCATAATTTTATCGTCAACCAGGTTTACCTGGGGAAAAGCATTTCTGAAATCGTTAGCGGCAGACCAATGAGTTGCACATTGCTTTCCATCTAACAAACCCGTTGCTGCAAGGAAGAACGAAGCAATGCACAAACTCGCAACTTCGGCCCCTACATTATATTGGTTGATAATCCACGGAATAAACGGTGCGTTGTTTTCCATCATCGTTTTTGGATCGCCATGAATAGCAGGAATAATAATGAGGTCCGTTTTATTCACATCATCAATTAGCACATCAGCGTCAATTTTAAACAAGCCATTTCGCTGGCTGGTTTCTTTTGAAATGCCCACCAACTGTACTTTAAACAAAGGAGGCCGGTCCATACTTTTTAGTATAGAATTTACATCATTGAATATTTGGTGGGAACCTTCAATATTTACAACGCTTGTATGCCCTTGAGGAATGAGTATTGAAACGTGTTTCATAAATGTTTTTACTTTTTAATGCATTTTTAATGCCATAAAATTAAAGAATGTTTCTGTCGCAATCAACCCTTTAGATTGCCGCACTTGCACCCGCATTTTCCTGCGTGATGATTGTAGGTTTGTATTGAAATTAAATAAATGAATATGGAAAAATATAATCTTACGCGTGATATAACCGTTTTTGGGCGACAGGTGCAAACCTTCCCATCAGGTATTGGAGAAGCTTTTGATGAACTAATAAAAAAGACGGGTGACCGCGCCGGCGAACGTCCTTATTATGGTATAAGTGAATTTAAAGATGGTAAAATGGCCTATTATGCGGCGGCCGAAGAGAAAGTTGAAGGCGAAGCTGAGAAATATAATTATGAAAAATTAAAAATTGAACGGGGGGAATATTTAACGAGTACTGTTATTGAGTGGCAACAGAAAACCGATTGCATTAAAGATGTGTTCTATGAAATAATACAAGACCCAAGGGCTAATAAAACGAAACCCGCGATTGAATGGTATAAGAGCGATAACGAAATGATGTGCCTCGTTAAAATGAAGGATTAAGTGTGTCCTGCAAAGCCACGGAGGCCACGGTGGATTTTTTTTGGTGATCTTAGTGTCCCTGTCTGCCGACAGGCAGGTTAGTGGGAAAATCGGCCAGGGTATAACGGCAACGATTACACTAAAACAGGTAATAACAATTTTATAACTATTAAAAAAATAAAACTATGTTTAAACACTCAAAAGCATTTAGCGGATTTTCAGTAAACGATATTCAGAAAGCAAAAACATTTTATGGCGAAGTGCTTGGTTTGGAAGTTTCCGATAATCCAATGGGACTTATAGAACTGAACATAGAAAGCGGCAATAAAATTATAGTGTATCCCAAACCCAATCATGAGCCGGCTACATTTACCATTCTCAATTTTCCAGTTGATAATATTGAAAAGGCAGCTGACGAATTGATATCAAAAGGAATAAAGTTCGAACAGTATGAAGGTGAAATAAAAACAGATGCAAAAGGTATTTGCCGCAATCCACAGGGACCTAAGATTGCCTGGTTTAAAGATCCTGCGGGAAATATCTTATCTGTTATAGAAGGATAATATGTATTAAAATATCATCATGACAACTAACACAGTAAATACAAAAGAACTCTTTAGGGCTTTAGATGCAACCTGGCAGGAAATGCTAAATCTAGTTTCCTCAACTAACGGTTCTAAGATAAACGCAATTCCTTTTGAAGGTAGCTGGACAGCGGCACAACTGGCAACGCATGTTACCAAATCAAACAAAGCAATAGCCCAGGGATTGAATATGGAAGGAAAAACTGCCGGGAGAAACCCTGAGGAAGGCGCTCCCCACCTAAAGAAAATGTTCTTAAATTTTGATACTAAATTTCAATCGCCGGAATTTATTGTTCCTGAAAATAAACTATACAATAAAGAAATGGTTGCCGCATCCCTCAAAAAATCGATTGAACAGTTGAAGGACGAAAGAATTAAAGTAAATCTTGGTGAAATCATAAACCTTCCTGTATTTGGCGAAATAACAAAATTGGAGTTAATGCATTTTGTCTTATATCATACGCAACGGCATATTCACCAATTAAAAGGGATTCTTCGGATTTTACAGGAAAAAAATAATGGATATAAAAACTGAAGAAGTTTAAAACATAATTGCAACACATTCGTCTTCCTGAATGTTGGGTTGTAATTTATACACAATCGCAAGATTTGAAAATGGCTTAAGGTGTGAAAGCAATTTTTAATATCTGGTTCAGAAATTCATTCAATAAATTAACGATGTTATGGTAGAAGTTTTTAAAACAAATGTGGAAGATTCTTCTCATGCTGATGTATTGGTTGATCAGATCCATAAAACGTATACTCATTATAGGGCTAATTTCGATCTCGAGGATTGCGATAAAATTCTCCGGGTAGAATGTAAAATTTCGGAGATTGAGCCTTCACCACTTATTATCCTTTTGAACGAATTTGGATATGATGCA
Source organism: uncultured Chitinophagaceae bacterium (assembly GCA_963792025.1). Taxonomy (GTDB): domain Bacteria; phylum Bacteroidota; class Bacteroidia; order Chitinophagales; family Chitinophagaceae; genus Ginsengibacter. Next base: position 263,929 of record CAWBUS010000008.1, read on the forward strand.
GAAATTTTGCCTGATGAAATCGTGCCTGTCAGCCACCTGGAGTATTTATAAATCACGACCTTAACCCGGATTCTTAAAGTCAGGATTATTATACATTGACTTATTAAACAGGTAATACTTACCATCCTTATAATTGCGCCAATACCTGTGGCCCATTATATCGTAATAAAGTCTTCCGTCAACACTTTTGTGGGCGGCACTATCATTAACAACAATTACCGGGGGAAGTACTGCCTTGGGTTTTTTCTTTACCGCCACTTTTGCTGTTGGAGTAATATCACCTTTTGAATTTGTTGATGAAGATGTTCTTGAAGGATGCGCCTTTCGGCCGCAACTAAATATCAATAACGACATTACAAAAACAACAATAAAAATAATTCGCTTCATTTCAGGTAAAATTTTGCCAACCTCATTTCAATAACTTTACCAAAAATTGTTAAAAAATTTCTTTCCGTTGTTTTGCATGAGAGTTATTTGGATCATTAACCTACACCATCTGGTTTTATGCCAGGTGTAGATGCGTTATTTAATTATACTTAGGAAGCAATACGGTATCAATTACGTGTATCACACCATTGCTTTGATTGACGTCTGAAATTGTAACGACTGCCGTGTTGCCACTCTCATCCGTAATCATTAGCTTTTTACCTTTTATGGTAACATATAAATTTTCACCCTGAACTGTTTTTAGAGTCGCTTTGCCATTACCTTCTTTTACCATTGCAACCAGTTCCTTTGAACCAAGTTTGCCTGGCACAACATGATATTTTAATATCGATGTAAGTTTTGCTTTGTTTTCTGGTTTGAGCAATGTTTCAACAGTCCCTTTGGGCAACTTATCGAACGCTTCATTTGTTGGCGCAAATACGGTAAAAGGGCCAGCACTTTCTAATGTTTCCACAAGGCCGGCAGCTTTTACTGCGGCAACAAGCGTTGTGTGATCTTTTGAGTTTACTGCGTTTTCAACAATGTTTTTCGATGGGTACATGGCCGCACCGCCAACCATGGTAGTTTTTTCCATTTGAGCAAAAGTCGCAGAAGTGAAAAGAGTAGCAAGGATAAATAATCCCAGTGATTTAATTGTTTTCATTTTTTAATATTTAATTATTACTGTTTCTATCACCTACGCTTTATGAAACAGGTTGGATTTATTCTGTGCAAAATTTTTTTATACAACAGTAACGGATAGGTGCAGATGAAATAGGAAAAGGCAGGCGAATTATTTATCCTGCGTAATAGTGCCTTCGTACAGTAAATTAATAGCGGGATCTAATTGAATCGACTGTGGAATAAAATTTACGGGTATCATTATTTGTTCTTCCCTATTGTTGAAGTCGATCGTTTTGAAGATAGTTTTATTACCGTCAGTTATAGCAATCTCTAATGGAAACTTAAATATAAAATCCTGAGTTTGCCTGATGGCAATCTCAATTGATTTCGAATCAGGATTATATTTCCACTTGCCCTGCAATTCAGGATGGCCGGGCGTATGGAGCCATTGCGTAAAAAATACTTGAAGATTTTGCTTACTTACTTTTTCCATAATGTGCATAAAATCGTCGGTCGATGCATTACTTCCTTTGTAAGCGGCATAATAGGTTTGTATCCCTTTTTGGAAAATGGCATCTCCCAATTTTCTTCTCAACATGTGTAATACCCAACTGCCTTTTTCATATGAATTTGCATTTAATAATTTCATTAGATCATTGCCTGAAGTTGTATCAACAACAGGCGTTTTCCTTTTTTTAGAAAAAGCGATTACTTTTTCACGGTCCTTTTTCATTCCTTTTTGTAAAGTATCGATACCATATTGGTGCTCCATATACAAATGGGTCAGGTAAGTTGCAAAGCCTTCGCTCAGCCAAAGATGCGGCCAATCAATTTCTGAAGCTTCATCGCCAAACCATTGATGCGCCGTTTCATGGGCGAACAATTCTTCAACTGATCTGTTATGTTTGTATTGCAAAGGATTCATCGCAACGGAATTCTCGTAATAAAAAATATTACCCGCATTTTCCATTCCGCCAAAGATCGTTTTTGATTGCACGTTAGCTAATTTTTTAAAAGGATAAGGACCGATATAAGTTTCATAGAATGGAAGAATTTTTTTTGACACAGCATATTGTGCAAAGCCGCTGTCCCTATTTTCCGGAAATACCCAACTCGTTATAGGTACACAATTAATTGTTGAGTCAAGCTGAACGGCAAAATCTGCAACACCTATTACCATAACTTTTGTGGGTAACACCATGTCTTCTTTCCAATGCGTCAACTTTAAATGATTGGGCAAATTCGTTTCTTCGTTAAGGACACCGTTAGCAATCACCTGGTAATGATCCGGAGCAGTAACAATAAATTCAACAGATGCTTTATCCGCAGGATGATCGTTGCAGGGGATCCAGTTGTGTGCACGGTTGGGCCAGTTATCCGCAAAAAAAGTGCGATGCCCAAATTTGTTTGTATCAATTATAAGACCCTCGGAAGGAACGCCTTCGTATGTTAAGGAAATATTTTCCTGTTCTTTTATTTCCAGGGGACTGTCAAAATAAATATTGAGATGATCTTTATCCTGCGAAAATTTTAGAGCTTTACTTCCTTCAAATACCTGCATCACTTTCATTCCTTTGCCTGAAGCATTGGTAAATCCGGTAAGATCGAAGTAGACAGAAGATGCGACCTGCCTTGCAATAAAATCAATTTCTGCTTTTCCCTTAATAATATTATTACTATCATTCAGGGAAATAGCATAACGATAATGCTGCACATCGATAGCCTTATTTTGTGCTAATGCTACATGGCAGCTTATTGCTAGAACGATGGCAGGAAATTTTATTAAACATTTTTTCATGGATACTATAATTGAACAATAAATCTACATGCAATTTTTTATTTGTCCTTGTATTGATGCCAGAAAAAAATATGGTAAATCCAACGATGGCATAAATGATGAGTTTAATAATTCTCCCGTCAGTTTTGTTAGTTCGTATAGTTCACTATTGGAATATATCTTTGGAGAAATCTGTATAAAAAATAGAGATTTCTCCAAAGAATAAGGTTGTTTTGCAACTCCTGGTGAGCACTTTTTTTATACGGTTGGCTTAAAAAAATTATTAATACCAATTTTCTGATCCATCGCCTAATGGCATCCCCGTTTTTTATTTCCTCCTATCATTTTGCCCTTAACCAACTAACCCAAAAAGGGATGCATTGGTATAGAGATCATCATTAGTAAAATACAACCTGATATTCATGTAATAAAAACCGTTGACACTGCAAGAAATATCATAAAGAATTTAAAAATTACTCCAGGTGATATTTATTTTTGATTAGTTCAATGAGTCTCAATGCAAGGACCTTCTGTCGTTCAGCCAAAATACAATCGAACCGTTCAGTGGCAGCGAGATAATAATAATTCAGCGCTACCTGGTTCACTGTTTTATAGTCAGCCGAAAGCAATGCCGGGTGTCCGGCAGGAAGTTCGACGGCAGTATGTGACTTGTTAATGCTGTCAAATACAATTTTCATTTGCGAAAAAACATAATTGTCAAACAATAGATAATTGTCTTTGTGCACCGCATCCAGTTTAAGCTTTACGAGGTAATCCTGTTGCGATAAAAACTGAAAGGTGATATAATATAAGCTCAGACTATCAAGCAAACTTCTGGGATGTATTAACTTCAACATACCCGAACCTTTCATTTGGTCAAAGGTTTTTGAATTGGCATAGAAATTACCAATATTAGCTGTCACTGCTCTTGCATAAAGATAAATCTGCGGCGTATTGGAGATATTATTGTGGAGCAAACTCAGCAAAGAATCTGCTGAAGTATAACTATAAGTATCAGTGTTGAGTATAGCATTAAAATGCGCAACATCAGAGTTAAGGTCTTCTACAACAGATCGAATATCTTCATTAATTTCTTTATTGTCTTTGATCGTTTCCCGCAAGTTCTCCGCAAAAAAGCCAAGTGTTACTGCCAGGAATATCATTACAAATTCCAAAAAATATTCTTTGAAATGTTTCTTTTCTACGTGTGGGTGGTGATGCACTTCCATAAGTAAAGGTTAAATATTTAATATTAATTAATGATTTCTCATATCCATTTTCTATTCATCTTTTATGTGTAATAAGATTAACACCAAAGATAAAAAGCTCACAATTCGCTCAGCACTTGCCAATCCGTTCCAGGTAGGGCTTTGCCACATAGCAAACCATTCTCCACCCACTACCTCAAACCCCAGGAACCATATAATAATTCCAATAAGAATTCCGGCAACTGCCCAATTTTTGGAAGCATTAAATATTTCACCGTCGCTTCTTACATTTTTAAAAAGCAGCCAACTTCCTTTTAAACAACAAACAGCCATCAGCAATTCCATAACTATAATAAAAATATAACCTGCGTGGAAAAAGAAGGGGTTACTAATACTTCTGTAATGCACATGGCTCGCTGGAAAAACTGAATCCATCTTCATTACATGTTCCACAAAAAAATAATTAGTATAATAATCGGTGGTATTACCAACTACAATTACAGCGGCCATTATGCCGATAGCAGCAACCAAAATTGCTTTCGCAAGGCGAAAAAGAAATGACGTTGTATACATATTGCTACAGGATTGCTCCCCGAAAGGGGCTCTTCCTTTCGAGATTAACTTCACTAATAAAAGGATTTATTTTGAATAAATCACAACTATTTTTTAGCGCATTACCGTTTGTTGCGTCTTAAAATTTACTTGTTACCAAGAGCCTCCTTATAAACTTTCAAACATCGATCCCTTGCAGCCGTATGTTCAACAATTGGTTTTGGATAATCAAACTCCTGGAATTCAGGAACCCATTTTTTAATATATTTTAAATCTTTGTCAAAGTTTTCCGTTTGTAGTTGCGGATTAAAAATCCTGAAATAGGGTGCCGCATCGCAACCACTGCCCGCAACCCATTGCCAGCCGCCATTGTTAGCAGCAAAGTCGAAGTCTAATAATTTTTCTGCAAAATAAGCCTCGCCCCATCGCCAGTCAATTAATAAATGTTTACATAAAAAACTTGCAACTATCATGCGTACACGATTATGCATATAACCGGTTTCATTAAGTTGCCGAATGCCGGCATCAACAATAGGATACCCGGTTTGGCCTTTGCACCACTTTTCAAATTCAGTTTCATTGTTACGCCATTTTATGTTATCATATTCGGGCTTAAACGCTTTTTGACGCCCGACATGAGGAAAGTGCCATAAGATAGACATATAAAATTCACGCCATATCAATTCATTTAAAAAAACAGCATTTACTTCCTTTGCTTTGGCAACTAACTTTCTTATACTGATTGTTCCAAAACGAAGATGAATGCCCAATCGTGATGTTCCTTCAATACCCGGAAAGTCTCTTGTTTCATCATAATGTTTTAATAAGTCTTCACCCGGATTTTTAGAAGGAAAAATTTTGCCAGTTTCCTTAAACCCCATTGAACCTAACGAAGGAATTCTTCGCGGACTTTGTTTAAAAAAATTGCCATAATATTTTTCTACAGGATATGATTTGGCATAAAAATCAGTAAGCGTTGTTTTCCATTTTTTGCTGTAAGGTGTGTAAACCGTATAAGGTTTACCATCTTCTTTAAGCACTTCGCCTTTCTCAAAAATAACCTGGTCTTTATAAGTTTTAAAAGCGATACTTTTTTCAGCCAACAAGTCTTTTATTCGTTCATCTCTTTCTATCGCGTACAATTCATAATCGTGATTGGTGAAAACATTTTGAACATTATAATCAGCAATTAATTTTTTAAACGCCTCTTCAGGAGTTCCATAATAAACTTCAAGAGACGATTGTATTCTTTCTAATTTTTCCTGCATTTCAATCAATGCATCGTGAATAAATTCAACTCGCTTATCTTTCTTTTCTTCAAGTTGATCAAGAATAATTTTATCAAATATAAAAACCGGAACTACAGGAGAATCGCTTTTCAAAGCGTGATACAAGCCTGCATTATCATGCAGCCGCAAATCGCGGCGAAACCAAAAGATGTTTACTTTCTGCATAACTTTTAGAGAAATAAAAAATTGAAATTAATAAGATTTTACCTGGGGTTTATTACAACTGATTTCGGGAATAAAACAACAAAATGCAGATCAAATAGTTTGAAGGATATTCTCGTAAATTTCTTTGCTTATTTTATTGCCGTAATTCTTTTCCCTGAAACTTTTTACCCAGCGTAAGTTATAAATTGAATTGGTCAGGAACAATTCATCAGCATTGAGAATATCATTTATAGAAAGTTTTGTTTCCAAAATCTTAATCTTTTTCAAATCAAATTTCTCCAACAACCATCTGCGCATAACACCTGCAACGCAACCTTCTGAAAGTGACGGTGTAAAGATCTTACCTTTTTTAACGATAAAAATATTGGCAATGACACTGTCGCAAACTCTGTCAAAAGAATTAAGAAGAATACAATCATTCAACTTATTTTTTTTAGCATACAAGCCCGCCATTACATAACGCAAATAGTTGTTTGATTTTAAGTTTGAAAAACTATCACAACTTTTTCTTGCACCTTGAAACACGTCAACGACTAAACCGTTTTCGTTTAAGCCCATATCGTTAGGAAGAAGCCAACTTTCAATGATATAATTTGGATGTAAGTTTTCAGGATCAAATATTCCTCCACCGCCACGAAAAACCATTAGTCTTATTCTTGCTGAAGCAGAATGATTGTTTTTTTTTATAAGGCTAATGATTTTATTTTCCAGGACAGCCTCATTAAAATTTTTGGGTAGCTCAAATTGCAAAAGGTCAAGGCCCATAAACAATCTTTCAAAGTGAAACTCTTTATTGATAATTCTACCGTTGATTAATTTCATTGTTTCAAAAAGGCCATCTCCATATCTTAATGACCTGTTTGCGGAACTTATAACAGGAGTATCAGCAGGATAAAACTTATCATTATAAATAAAAAAAAACTCAGCCATAAAATCAAATATGAATGAGCAAAAATAGCAGTATGTAATCAGTAAAATTAATTGTCGTCTTCCAGCAGTTTATTTTTAACGGCAAACATAATTAGCCCTGCTGTACTTTTAGCCCCTGTCTTGGTTTTGAGCTTGTCTCTTATTGCTTCGATAGTTCGTGGACTTAAATCTACCGCTTCAGCAATTTCACGGGTACTTTTTTCTTCACACATCAGCCTTAATACCGTTATTTCTTTATCGCTGAGTGTTGCATCTTCCTGCTGAAGTTTAATTGAAGAGGGTGTTTTCTGCCGGAGATTATTAAGTAATGCTTTATTTGTTAGTGAATTGAAATAAAACTCCTGCTCATAGCATGTTTTAATCGCCTCATAAATTATTTCAGAATCAGATGTTTTAGTAAGATAACTGTTAGCGCCAAGTTCCATTAATTTGGTTATCATACTTTGGTCATCCATCATCGTAAGCATAATAACTCTTATATGGGGATATAATTTCTTAATCTCCGGTAATGTAGTTATCCCATCCATTATCGGCATCTGTATATCCAGTAAAATAACATCGGGCTGTATCCCTTTCAAAATATTTAAGAGATGAGAACCATTATCTGCTTCAGCTATTACCTTAATATTTTTTTTGGATGAAAGGGCATTTTTAACGCCCGCCCTGTAGAGCACATGGTCATCAGCAATTATCAGCCTTATCACTTCTTCGTTTTCGGTCTTCATCGGAAATTAGTAATTTTTTAAAATTAGAGTCGCAATTTACAAATGTCTGTGTTTTAAATGGTAAATTATACAGAATAAATACGAATTTATATCAATAGTAATTATACTAACGAATGAACCATAAAAACGGGCAATTGCTTAATGCCAAACGTAAAACTTCTTAATAAACGTTATTCCAGATAATAAATTGTTTATTAGATAGACACTTACCTTGTTTCTTAAAGTACTAGCTGTGACTAACATAGATGCGATGCATTCTTCCACAAACGTGATAAGCGCCTATCAACAATAAAGCACTGCCGGAAACAGTGCCTTATCAATTCGAAATTCTTATTTAGAGATCATTTTTTCTTTTGACTTTTAGGGGCAAAAATTGCAAACATCCTTTTCCCTTCCAACTTAGGCATACTTTCAAGAGTGCCCACTTCAACTAACCTTTCGGCAAATTTCAGTAATAATAATTCACCTCTTTCTTTAAACATAATAGCCCTTCCTTTAAACTGCACATAGGCTTTTACTTTATTGCCATCTTTCAAGAAATTCTCTGCATGTTTGGATTTAAAATCAAAATCATGGTCATCGGTATTGGGCGTGAAGCGAATTTCTTTTACCTCAGAAACCTTGCTTTTAGCCTTCATTTCTTTTTCTTTCTTCTTCTTTTCGTAAAGAAATTTATTATAGTCAATTACTTTACAAACCGGCGGATCTGCCTGTGGAGAAATTTCAACCAGGTCTAGTCCCTGGTCATTTGCTATTCTTTGAGCTTCCGCTATCGAATAAACTCCTACTTCAATATTATCGCCAACCAATCGTACCTGTGGTACTTTTATCATGTGGTTGGTTCTGTGTTCCTGTTGTTGTTCTTTTTTGAAACGTGGATTAAATGCACCTCTTGGTGCTCTTGGTGGAAATGCCATTAATTGATTTTAGTTTAAAAATTGTTTTCTTTGTTATTTAATATCATCACAAGAATGTTGTTGTATCCATATACTTTTTAAATTCTTTTATTTTTTAATAATTTGATCATCATCTCCAATATTCGTTGAATGGTATACACTTTTATTTTTTACTTCGTCCTGTAACATTTCAATTACGTCAGATAGTTCTTTTACTCCTTCATCTCCTTTGCCTTGTCTTCTTACTGAAACTTTGTTTTCATTGACTTCTTTCTCTCCAATTATAAGCATTAGAGGAATTTTTGCCAACTCAGTATCTCTTATTTTTTTACCAATCTTTTCGCTTCTATCATCAATTTCAGCACGAATATCATTATTTTTTAATTCAGATAAAACATTTTGAGCATAAGATAAAAATTTATCACTAATGGGCAAAATTTTAATCTGCACCGGCACCAACCACATAGGAAATTTGCCGGCACAATGTTCTGTGAGCACAGCAATAAATCTTTCCATACTACCAAAGGGCGCCCGGTGAATCATTACCGGTCGATGCTTTGCATTGTCTTCTCCAATATACGTTAAATCGAACCGTTCCGGCAAATTATAATCAACTTGTATGGTTCCCAATTGCCATTTTCTTCCAATTGCATCCCGAACCATAAAGTCAAGTTTCGGGCCATAAAATGCCGCCTCTCCAAATTCTATCACTGTTTTCAATCCCTTTTCTTCTGCAGCTTCTATGATAGATTTTTCAGCAATTTCCCAGTTCGCATCACTTCCAATATATTTTGATTTATCATGCTGGTCCCTTAAAGAAATTTGCGCAGTGTAATCGCTGAAGCCAAGCGAAGCAAAAACATATAATACCAGGTCTATTACTTTCTTAAATTCGTCTTTAACCTGGTTGGGCATACAAAACAAATGCGCATCATCCTGCGTGAATCCTCTAACTCTTGTGAGTCCGTGTAATTCGCCGGATTGTTCATAACGATATACGGTACCAAACTCAGCAAGGCGCAGCGGTAAATCTTTATAGCTTCTCGGGGATGATTTATAAATTTCGCAATGATGCGGACAGTTCATGGGTTTTAAAAAAAACTCTTCTCCCTCGACCGGCGTTTTTATTGGTTGAAAACTATCTTTTCCATACTTCTCATAGTGGCCACTTGTCACATATAAGTTTTTAGAACCAATGTGCGGCGTAATTACTGGAAGATATCCTGATTCGATCTGTGCCTTCTGCAAAAAATTCTGCAATCTTTCTCTAAGCATAGCACCCTTCGGTAACCATAGCGGCAATCCTGCTCCTACTTTTTCAGAAAAAGTAAATAGTTCTAATTCTTTACCCAATTTTCGATGATCTCTTTTTTTTGCTTCCTCTAAAAAAACAAGATATTCATCTAATTCTTTTTGATTTGGAAAAGTAACACCATAAATGCGGGTAAGCATTTTATTCTTCTCATCGCCTTTCCAGTAAGCGCCGGCTATACTGGTGAGTTTTATTCCCTTTATTAAACCTGTTGAAGGAATATGCGGCCCGCGACAGAGATCAGTAAAATTTCCCTGGGTATAAAAAGTAATATGACCATCTTCAAGTCCCTGTAAAAGATCAAGTTTATATTCATCACCCTTTTCAGCAAAATATTTTACAGCATCTCCTTTGGAAATTTCTTTTCGTATGAAGGAATTATTTTGCTTGGCGAGCTCACTCATTTTCTTTTCAAGCTTTTCAAGATCGCTTTCACCAATTACATTATCACCGAGATCGATATCATAATAGAAACCTTTTTCGATTGGCGGACCAACCCAAAACTTTACCCCGGGAAAGGCGCCCTCAACCGCTTCTGCCATTAGGTGTGCCGATGAATGCCAGAAAGTTGACTTCGCTTTTTCATCATCCCAGGTAAGAAATTTAACGGTTGAATCATTTTTTATTGGCCTGGAAAGATCCCAAACTTCGCCATTAACTTCTGCCGCAAGAATTTTTCTTGCGAGCCCTTCACTAATTTTTTTTGCAATGTCCAAGGCTGTAGATCCTTGCTCGTATTGTCTTACAGCGCCATCCGGAAAAGTTATATTCATAATTCAGTCTACTCCTTTTTAATCGTTTCTTTTAATTTTTTGGGAATGCAAATTTAACGAAGTATTAGACAAAGATGCTATTCCTTTGAATGATATACTTTTAATTACTTATAATTTTGTATTTAGTAAAAACAATATCTTTCGGCAAAGAAATTAAAGACCCGCTTCAAACTTTGATTTATTTTAATAATTTGTTACGAAACTGTATGAAGGTATTTTACTTTTTTATTTTATTGTTCATTTCATCAACACTTTTTGCACAGGATTTTAATGGCCAGTGGAAAGGAAGTTTTAATGAAACCAGTTATGGTTTTTCCGGATTAGAAGGCGGTGGTATCGATTATGTTTTGGAGATACAAACGAAAGGCTCGGATGTGTCTGGATTTTCCTATACCTATTTTAATGAAGGCACAAAAAGATATTATACAATTTGCAAATTAACCGGAACGCTCGATCGCTCAACAAAAGACCTTGTGGTGACAGAAATTGAAAGGGTTAAATTCAATACACCTCCAGGATTTCAAAATTGTTTCCAAACACACAAACTGCACTATGTGCAGGATAGTGGCGACATTGAAACGCTGAGGGGATCATGGATCCCTGCGCCTAACCAGGATGGAAATTGTGGCTACGGCACTACGTTTCTATCAAGAAGAATTATAAAGAAAATGGCCCTGGGAACAAAGCCTGTTGAAAAGACAGCAGATGTTCCGGCACCAAAAAAAGTAGTTGCTTCCAAACCAAAAAAATATGTACCCAAACCTGCCCATAAAACTCCCGCAAAACCACACGTTGAAATAAAAAATCCTACAATAAAAGAAAATAATACGACGAGAGAGATTCCCTCAATAATTCCTGAAATAAAAAAGACGGATACTATTAAGCAACGAATTATAGGTTTTGAGCCAAGGAGAAAAGACATTATAAAAACCATCACAATTTACCAGCCAACTTTTAAAGTTGATTTTTATGATAATGGCGAAATTGACGGCGATTCGATAACAGTTTTTTACAATAACAAAATTATCCTTTCGCATAAAATGCTAACAACAAAAGCGATATCACTAACGTTGTCCTTAGACGAAAATGTAAAGGAAAATATTATAACGATGTATGCAGATAATTTAGGAACTATTCCTCCTAATACTGCACTGATGATCGTTACGGATGGGAATAAAAGATACGAAGTGCATATTTCTTCAGATACGGAAAAAAGCGGTAGTGTTGTGTTTGAACATGGGCAATAAGGTTTATTGCTTTCTAATGAGAAAGACGGCTAAAATTTGAAATTCCATGTCACCGAAGGAATAACAGGGAAAATAGAAACCTGTTTTGCCTGCACCTTCAAACTTCCATCATATGGATTTCCTGTTTGATCAAAATAAATAAAATACGGGTTCTTGCGGTTATAAGCATTATAAACACTAAACACCCATTGGCTTTTAAGCCTTTTCTCAGGATGCTTATTGGGCGTATAAATGGCGCCAAGATCAAGGCGGCTGTACGATGGCAACCGGTATTCATTTATTCGGCTATACTCCTGCGTTAGTACGCCATCAAAAATATAAAAACGTTGCGGTAACGTTGCTGCGTTTCCCGATCCAAAAACAAATGTTCCTGAAAGCTTCCACTTTTTTGAAAGGTCATAAACGCCAACTAATGAAAGATCATGTCGCCTGTCGTACTTGGCAAAATATTTTTCTCCCGAGTTCAAACCAGCAAATTTGCGATAGGTCCAGCTTAAGGTGTAACCAATCCAACCGGTTAATCTTCCCTTTGTTTTATTAATAAATAATTCAGTTCCATAGCTCCATCCTTTGCCAAATGTGAAAAAGTTTTCGGTGTCTTCTAATGTTGCAGGCGTATATCCTTCTTCATATTCAATCTGGTTTTTCAATTGTTTGTAATAAACTTCTACAGATGTTTCATACGTATTGTCTTCAAAATTTTTAAACAAACCCAACCCATAAAGCCAACTTTCCTGTGGCTTTACTTTTAACGTGCTTGGCACCCATAAATCAGTTGGCAACGTGGTGCCAGCATTACTTACCAGGTGAATGTATTGAAGATTTCTCGTTGCTGAAGCCTTAACAGATGTTTGATCGTTAATCGCATAACGAATAGTAAAGCGCGGCTCAAATCCATAGTAAGTTATTACAGGTTTTCCCTTTTTGTAAATTGAACTATCCGTGCGATTTCCATTATCATCTGTCGTATAATTTTTATATGGACCTATTTGTTGAAACCCACTTTCACGAATGCCCGCATTGATTTTTATTTTATCACTAACGTCCCAATCGTCCTGGATATAGACGGCCCCTTCATGCGCATATTTTTGCTGTGCATTGTTAGGTTTAAACTGAACTGTATCCTGGCTTCCGCTCACTACCGAAGGCGTGAATGTATGATACGTATAGAGCGCCCCAAATTTTAATTTATGATTTGCGAAAGGATATAAATCAAAGTCTTCTTTTACATTCCAGTCTCTGATTCCGGATAGTAGATTGAGTTGAAAATTATTTTGATTAGCTCCAAAATTGAATTTATAATCATTATAAACAACAGTTGTATTGGAAAATAAACGATTATTAAAAACATGATTATATCGAAGTGTTCCTGTAGAATTTCCCCAGGGAATATGCACCTTCAAAGATTGCTGCCCGTTAACAAAATCAAACTTATCTTTTCCAAAATATCCACTTAAATAAATCCTGTCTTTTTCAGAAAATTTGTAATTGATCTTAGCATTTAAATCGTAGAAATAATATCCTGAGCCATAAAATGAACTTGATTTTTTTATGAACGGTTTTGCCAATGCGTCAATATAGGTTCTCCTGGCAGATACTATAAAAGAAGCCTTGTTTTTTTTGATAGGGCCCTCTATTGAAAGTCTGGAAGCTATTAATCCAATTCCTCCTTGTACCACAAAATTTTTGTCATTGCCTTCTTTCATAGAAATATCGAGTACGCTTGATAGTCGCCCGCCATATTGAGCAGGCATCCCACCTTTAATTAAAGAAGTGCTCTTTATCGCATCACCGTTAAAAATTGAAAAGAATCCAAACAGGTGGCCAGTATTATAAACAACCGCATCATCCAGTAAAATTAAATTTTGATCGGGGCCGCCGCCTCTTACATATAAACCTGAACTTCCTTCTCCGGCACTTTGAACACCTGGCAAAAGCTGGATAGTTTTTAAGATATCAATTTCACCTAAAAATGCCGGGATTGATTTTACCTGGTTGATCGAAAGATCAATCTTTCCCATTTGAGCCGTCTTTACATTAGCGTCTCTTTTTCTCGAAGAAATTATTACAGCCTGTTCGGTGGTAATTTTTGGCGCTATTTCAAAATTGTATTCAACATTTGCAGTTAAATTAATTGTCTTTATTTGAGGTACGTAACCAACATAGGAGCAAATAAAATTATAAGTACCTGCTGTAAGTGTTATTGAATAAAAGCCAAATTGATTTGAGGTAATTCCTTTTGATTCTCCCAAAACCACTATTGTAGCGCCATTTAAGGTTTCGCCGGAGAGCGTATCTTTTACGTATCCGCTGAGCGTAAATTTATTTTGAGCGAAAGAAAAAAATGGAATCAATAGAAGAACGATAGCAAATATCTTTTTCACTTTCATAAGGTAGATTAAGAAATAGGTTTACTGAAGCGAATCTTTCAGTTCACCACATTCAGGATGATTTTTGCCGAGATAAGGATTGATTATTTCTGAAGAATTACTCAGCCAGCTCCCTTCCTTGTCTTGTCCGAAAGCCGTAGGGCAATTTTGCCAGTAAAGCTTTGGACCTTCATACGCTATTGTTCTTAGAAATGGATATAAATTCTCAGAAACCATTCTGAAATCTTCCCGCATTTCAGTAATATCTTTTTGTAATAAAATATCGTCGGCGTTAGCTTTTATATCACTTACCTGTTGTTGAACCGATGCTAAAATGAGCGAGTCATCTTTCTTAAGGTCGTCAAGTTTTATGCTATCAACTGATGCATTAAATTTTGGAACTTGCGCCTTTATTTTTACGGTGTCCCCGTCGGCAAAAGCATTCCTGAGATTAAAATATTCGTTCAATGCGTCAGCGATACTTCGATTAAATTCTTCTGAATGTTTTTTAATTGATATTGCCTGCTGTTTGGGTTCAGAAGGATGGGAATCTTTCTTAAAAAAGAACCAATATGCACCAAACAAGACAACTGCTAAAAAAATAATTGCCAACAATCTTTTCATTCAATATAATTTTCTTCAAAAATAATATATTAACATGAGCTAATATTATGCACTGATCTATTACGCCAAATAGAACTTAAATTTGCACCCTTATAAAAAGTTTTTATGTTATTAGGGTTACAAAATGTCACGTTTGAGTTTGGTGCAAGAGTTATTGTTGAAGATGCTACCTGGCACATTCAACCTAATGAAAGAATTGGTTTGATTGGCTATAATGGGACAGGAAAATCAACTTTGCTGAAAGTGTTTACAGGCCAATACTTGCCGTCTAAAGGCACGGTGGAAAAAGGCAAAGAAACAACTATTGGCTTTTTGCACCAGGACCTGTTAAGTTTTGATACGGAAGATTCGATTTTGCAAGTAGCATTGGGCGCCTTTGAAAAAGTAATTGCCTTGGAAAAGGAGATTGAACAAATAGGTATTGAATTAGAAAAAAGTTCTGATGAAGCACTGGCACATTTATACGCCGATAAACTTCATGAACTTGAAATTTTAGGCGGTTACGAAATACATCATAAAACAGAGGAGATTTTACAAGGATTAGGTTTCCCCAATGCTGATTTGCAAAGGCCATACAAAGAATTCAGTGGAGGATGGCGCATGAGAGTGTTATTGGCAAAAATGATTTTGATGCATCCTGATGTTTTGTTACTGGATGAACCTACCAACCATCTTGATCTTCCTTCAATTGAATGGCTTGAAAAATATTTGCAACATTACCAGGGTTCGGTGGTAATTGTTTCGCATGATCGATATTTTCTCGATAGAATGGTAACTAAAATTGTTGAGTTGTATCAGCAGGAATTGCATTTTTACACTGGCAATTATACCTATTATCAACAAGAGAAAGAACAACGTATTGAGCTACAAAAAAGAGCCTACGAAAACCAACAGGATTATATTCGCCAGCAAGAGAGATTTGTGGAACGATTTAAAGCCAAGGCCTCCAAAGCTGCACAGGCACAGAGTATCATGAAGCGACTTGACAAGATTGAGCGCATAGAAAACACTGATCTTGAGCGCCCAAACATGCGCATCAATTTCACGGTGGGTATAACGCCGGGCAGGGTATTGTCAACATTAAAAGATGTTTCAAAAAGTTTCGGAAATGTAAAAATAGTTGAACATGCAAAAGCTGAAATAAATCGTGGCGATAAAATTGGATTGATTGGAGCTAACGGTAAAGGCAAGTCGACGTTGCTTAGAATTGTTGCCGGCACTGAAACTTTCGAGGGTGAAAGAATTGAAGGCCATAATGTAAAAGACGCTTTTTATGCGCAACATCAATTGGAAGCATTAGATCTTAATCACACAGTGTTGGAAGAAATGAATTATTCAGGAAGTGGTAAAACAGAACTTGAGCTAAGAACTTTGTTAGGTTGCTTTTTGTTTAGCGGTGATGATGTTGATAAAAAAATAAAAGTGCTGAGCGGTGGCGAAAAAGCAAGAGTTGCATTAGCAAAGACAATTGTAAGCAAAGCAAATTTTCTGCTTTTGGATGAACCTACCAATCACCTCGATATACATTCTGTCGACTTGCTTATCGAGGCGTTAAATAAGTATGAAGGCAGTTATTTACTCGTCAGCCACGACAGGTATTTTGTAAATCAAACAGCCAACAAAATATGGGAAATTGAAGATTATAAGATAAAAGAGTTTGTTGGCACTTATGACGAATGGGAACGATGGAAGCAGGAGAGAAAAGCGGTTGAGATTGGAACTTCAAAAAAAAAGGAAATAGGAGTTGAAAAGAAGCCTGAAATTATTGCTGAAAAGAGAACGAACAATACCTCACCAAATAAAGATTTTCAAAAAGAGTTGCAAAAGACACAAAAACTTTTTCAACAATTGGAGGAAAAAATAGCAGAGCTCAAAAAAGAAAAAACAGTACTGGAAGCAGATCTCGCCTTACCTGAAATTTATCTTGAAAAACAAAAATTTTTAGCAGCAGAGAATAAATACAAGGAAAATTCCAACCAATTAAAAAAGGCCAATGCAGAATATGAAAAGCTATTTGAAAAGATAATGGAGTTAGAAGAAAGAGCCCAATAAAGTTTACGGTTGAAATCAATTGTGCCTAACCGTTAGTAAGTTAAAAACCCCTGTAAAATTTACAGGGGTTTTTAACTAAACAATTTTAAATAAATACGATTAATAATTTCTCAGTTTCATTTCAACCCTTCTGTTTTTAGCTCGACCGGCAGCAGTTTTGTTATCCGCTATAGGATCATTAATTCCATGGCCAGTAGCTGTTATCCGGCTTTCATCAACTCCATTATTTATTAAATATTGCTTAACGGAATTAGCCCTGTTCTCGGATAAAACCTGGTTTTTTTCCGGTGTGCCTGTTATATCAGTATACCCGTCAATGTCTATTTTATAGCTTGAACTGTCTTTCAAGAGTTGTGCAACATCCTTTAGTGACTTGAAAGACTTTGCCAGCAACTTTGAACTTCCTGTTGCAAAGAAGATATTTTTAGCTGCCTTATTTATCTTTTCAACAACAACCACGTCGATGACAGGACAACCGAAGTTAGAGGCGGGTCCCGCCTCTTTCGGACATTTATCTTCTTCATCGTTTACACCGTCTCCGTCGGTATCAGGAATCGGGCAACCCTGGTAACGGGCAACCCCGGCAACTGTTGGGCATTTATCTTCTTCATCATTTATACCATCTTTGTCAGTATCGGGTATGGGGCAACCGTTATATTTTGCTAACCCGGCAACGTCGGGGCATTTATCATCTTTATCTGCGATACCGTCTCCATCACGGTCAGGACATCCGTGTAATGCGGCAGTGCCTGCCTGATCAGGACATGCATCTAAACTATCTACAACTCCATCGCCATCACGGTCTTTGACTTCCACCATAGGCACCACAACCGGCGCAACAGGTTTTTCTTTGCTTATGTTTACTGCAACTCCTAGCGAATGATATAAATTATTAGGGAAAACATCCTTACTTAATGAAACCCTGTATTGAGTTTGCAGAAGGAAATAAACCTGGCTTTTGATATTAAACTGGAAGCCTAAGCCCAGTGGCACATAACCTCCGTATTTATTGGTATAATATCCTCCGCCAATGCCCGCAGTTAAAAAAGGAGTGAAGAGGTGGTCATCGCTTATAGGATGGAAGTTCAGTGCACCCTCTAGTTCAGCGCCAAATTCGTTCGAATAAGATTGTCCGGAATTATTTAATGCGTAATCATAAAATATGCCATTAAATTTTCCCGAAAAATCAACGAACTTATTTAATCCACGCCAATAGGAGATCGTGACCGCAGAACTTAATTTTGTTGGATTGAATATATCACCTTTTTTAAAAACCTGCTTTAACGAAGTGGTATCTATTTGTGTTGGTGAATTATAATCGACCAGTGCATAGTGAAATCCGATGAGCGATTGTTTAACCGGAGATAAAAAATTTTGTGCTGATGCTGAATGGCTTATACCGAAGACCAAAAAAGCAACCACGAGTTTTAGTTTCATATATCAATGATTGTAGTTAATAAATAGGTAATTTAAACTTAAAGTAAAATCATAACGTTTAGTATTGCAAAGATACTAACATTAGTATTCAATTATAAAAATGCCTCTCAAATAAGACTGTTTTATATTTGCAATACATTTTTGTAATTAAGTTATATTTGCAACATTTTTAAAGAAACATTGTAGGGTAAATTCAAGAAACCAGAGCCTTATAGAGCTATATTTTTAAAGGCCGGCTAAACACCATATTGATTGCATTTATGGCCCCGTAGCTCAGTGGATAGAGCAACAGCCTTCTAAGCTGTGGGTCACACGTTCGAATCGTGTCGGGGTCACTACCAAATTCTTTACGGATAAAAATTTCTGACATCACGGAAGATCATTGATTGTAATCTCCGGTCGAGTACTGTATCACGTTAGTGTATTTTTGATGTTGCTACTCTTAAAGTATTATCATAAAAATAAAGATGATGAATGTTCAGATTGAAGAGAGTTGGAAAAAAATTTTGAATGACGAATTTGATAAAATCTATTTCCAACAAATTGTAACTTTTTTAAAAGCCGAAAAATCGGCTGGCAAAATTATTTATCCGCCAGGCCCATTAATCTTCAATGCTTTTAATAAAACACCATTTTCAAAAGTAGAAGTTGTTTTATTAGGTCAAGACCCATACCATAACAAGGGACAAGCGCACGGACTGAGTTTTTCAGTTCCGGATGGCATTCCAAAACCTCCCTCGCTAATTAATATCTTTAAAGAACTTGAGAGCGATTTAGGCATTGCTGCTCCAAAAAATGGAAATCTTGAAAGGTGGGCTACACAAGGAGTATTGCTTTTAAACGCATCATTGACTGTTAGGCAAAATGAACCCGGGAGCCACAGTAAAATAGGATGGCTTCAATTCACCGACTCAGTAATTTCTAAAATTTCTGATAATAAAAAAGGAATCGTTTTTTTATTATGGGGGAAATTTGCCCAGGAGAAACAATCTCTTATTGATGAGACTAAACATTACGTTCTAAAGGCGGCGCATCCTTCGCCATTTAGCGCAGATAAAGGTTTTTTTGGCTGTAGGCACTTTTCAAAAACAAATGACTTACTTCTACTACAGCATAAAAAACCTATTGATTGGAAACTTTGATATAGTTTAAAATTAAAGACATTGAAGATTTTTTTTGCCAGACTTTTTGCAGCCTGGGCCCTTATAGTTTTTATTATTACCATGCTTCCCGCAGCACTGCTGATATGGGTTATCGGAGTTATTAAAGAACCTGAGCGAACCAATATCTTCCGTTCAATTTCAAAAATATGGATGCGCATATTTTTTTTCGCAACTGGCTGCCGTTTAATAGTGAAAGGAAAAGAAAATTTTAAGGGAGGAGAAAACTATATTGTTGTCTGTAATCATAATTCTTTAATGGATGTACCACTTAGTACCCCATTTATACCCGGAGGCAACAAAACAATTGCCAAAGCGGAAATGGCCAAAATTCCACTGTTTGGATTAATCTATAAAAGAGGATCTGTTCTTGTAGACAGAAACGATAAAAACAGCAGAAAAAATAGTTTCAAAAAAATGAAAGACGTTCTAAACCTGGGATTGCATATGTGTATTTATCCTGAAGGAACAAGGAATAAAACCGATATGCCTTTAAAAGAATTTCATGATGGCGCATTTAAACTGGCTGTTGAAACAGGAACCAGTATTATGCCAGCACTTATATTCAATACAAAAAAAGTTCTGCCTCCCGGAAAAACATTTTATTTCTGGCCATCAAAAATGGAGTTTCATTTTTTGCCACCGGTTGCGATAAATAAGCTAGACGATTTTGAATTAAGGAAAAATGAATTGCATAAAGTGATGAGCGATTATTTCAGTAATTATTCGAAAAAAGTATAACAGGCAAATGTTGCTTGATAATAGCTCCTATTCGATAATTTTATTCCGCATTCCGTAGGTTATTAGACCGCCAATAGTTTTGGCACCTACTTTATTCTTCATATTCTGGCGAATAGTTTCAATAGTTCTTGGGCTTAAAAAAATAATTTTAGAAATTTCTTCCGTTGTTTTATCTTCTGCAAGAAGTTGCAATATTTTCAATTCTTTTTCACTAAAGGTAATAGGCACGCTGGTTCCATAATGATGGCGCACATTTTTCTTTTGCATTAACTTACCCATAACAGCGTTATTCACTAACTGATTAAAGTAAAACTCATCATTCATACAGGTAAGTATTGCCTCGTAGATTTCATCAGGATCAGTAGTTTTGGTGAGGTAAGCGTTAGCCCCCATCTCCATCATTCTGCTAATCATTTGTTGATCATCATACATTGTAAGGACAATTATTTTTACATCTTCATGTTCTTTACGGAGCATAGAAATAGCATTAATGCCGTCTATTTCAGGCATCCTTATATCCATTAATAATACATCCGGTTTTTTGATTTCAATCTTGTGCATCAGATCTTTTCCATCCTCCGCCTCCCATATCATTTTAAGATTTTCTTTAGCCGATAATGCCATCTTTATACCATCCCTGAAAATCTTATGGTCGTCGGCAATAGCAATCTTAATTACTGTAGTTATAGACATGGATTTATACGCTTACGGTTTTAATGGTAGTATGAGTAGTAAAAATATAAAACTATAACGAACAATGTACCAATCTATTTCAGAAATCACCTATTATTTTTTACCGATAGATCAATTTTTACTGGTACTAATACGCTAGAAATTTTACTATCTCTATTTTCGTTATTTACTCAATGAACTTTGCATTTTAACTTGAATTGACGTATTAATTACATCGCAAAAATTAAGGGGTTATGCTCTTTGCCATTATAATTAAAAAAAAATTTTTTAAATAAGGCTTAGAAAATTGAAATATTGTCAAACTCTAAATTTCGCAGCACCAAACAGCAAGTAGTAAATGCTTATAACAAAAATCTATTAAAAACATTATATTTGCTCATAAGCAAGGGTTAGTGTTGCATAATTTTGACTCTGATTTATAATCTCCGGCTATTTCAAATCTCAACTACGTTGTTTTACTATCCAATTTAAAGTATTTGCACTATCGTGAAGATTCCATAAATCTACATAGTAATTTTACTATTTTCTTGCGTATATTTACCCCATTTTTAGTGATATATTTACGTTTTGTTTTTTGCTATAACCCTTACCCAACTTGAATTCTGGGAAAAAAAAGTCGGTCTATTACGTGATAACACAGGTTGGAAGATAACTTCTTTTTTAGGAAGTTAGCATTTGAATTATCAAAATAAACCACA
Source organism: uncultured Chitinophagaceae bacterium (assembly GCA_963792025.1). Taxonomy (GTDB): domain Bacteria; phylum Bacteroidota; class Bacteroidia; order Chitinophagales; family Chitinophagaceae; genus Ginsengibacter. The sequence continues at coordinate 285,627 of CAWBUS010000008.1, forward strand.
AAAAAACAACTAAAAACTTTCAATTATGACACAAAACACACTCGTTGAAACCAAAACACTCGCTGAAGTAGGCGAAAACATCGGACTTAAAGAAGGCCGTGAATTAGTTAATGCTTTCAGAGCAGCTAATCCGGAAGCAACAAAAGGTTATTACATCGGACGCAACATCCTTGAGCAAATTTTAGCTCAGCCAGGTTGCGTTGGTATTAACTTCCGCAAATGTCTCACAAACATGAATGAAGAGCATTTAGTTTACACAGGCGTTGATGCTGAAGGCAAAGACATCCTTGAATTTTCAGTTGTTACCAATTCCGGCGACATCGTTAAGCAGGATGCTATTGTTGCTGACAGAACAATTTACTGGGATGATGTGAATGGCGTTATCGAAGTATTAAATGCATAATTGTTTTTAAATTTAAAATAGATAGTTATATTTGGTCTTAAACTGACCTGCTATTTATAAATTAATTTCATACTTAGGTACTTTTTCGAACTTATTACCCATAGTGTTCTTTTTATTATTTAAAAGAAATAGTAAAGAAAGAACAATATGGGTAATTGTATTTTATGTCTTATACTGCAATTTAAACGAATTACTTGCCTATTATCTGTATCAGAATCATATAAATATAGATATAGATTTCGTACTACTCGCTCTTTTTACCGTTATTGAATTTACTTTTTTTTGCGTTTACTATTATTATGCACTACAAACAAGGTTTATAAAAAAGGCCCTTCCGATAATTTTCGGAATGTTTATAATCTTTGCGTTTGTTGATTTTTTCCTAATCAACCGAATGAATAAATTTGATTCATTCACCGCTGGAGTAGAATCCATCATAATTATACTTCTATGTATTTATTACTTAGTTGTGCAAATAAAAGGCAGCAATAGTCTTTTTGTCTATTCATCATCCAATTTTTGGATAATAATTACGTTTTTAATCTATTTATCGGGCACTTTTTTTCTATATATTATGACAGAAAATATGATTAAGAGTAAAAGCTTCCGACATCAATATGTTGTGATAAATTCGGTATTCAACATTTTAAAAAACATCTTGCTTTCTATTGCCATGCTTATGAAATCTACACCTACAAATATCCAAAAGCCAAAGGTATAAAGGCTGGGACGACGACCTACATACTCTTAAACTAAAAAATAAAGCTTAAACTCTGGCATGTTTTTTTTACAAACTACTGATAATTCCTTTGGCGTAACTAATGTACTTATATTAGGTACTCTCGGCATGTTTGTAATGGCTATTACTCTTGTATCTGTAGTTGTTTTTCACCAACGTAGGGTTATTAAATTCAATAAGCAATTACAAAAAATGGAAGAAGAGAAACAGCAGATGTTGCTGAAAGCTTCTATCAACTTCCAGGAAGAAGAAAGACAACGGATTGCAGCGGATCTTCACGACGACGCAGGACCACTCTTAGCCACGGCCAGGCTTTACCTCAATGAGAATCTAATCCACCAGGAAACAGCGGTACAGTTACAGTCAATATTTAGCGCCAAGCAAATTATTGACGATAGCATACAACTTATCCGCAATATATCCCATAGCCTTATGCCGCCAACACTTAAAAACTTTGGTTTGGAATCGGCAATGAAAGATTTGTTTGAGAAAATTAATGGTTCGGGCGTAATTAACGCCAGCGCGCGCTTTCATGATAACAGGGAGAGATTAAAGGAAGACCAGGAATTGCTTGTTTTTCGCGTACTGCAGGAATTGGTCACCAATATTATAAAACATAGCTGTGCCGGCTTTATTCACCTAACCCAAAATGTACAAGGGAATTTTTCTTACTTTCGCATACACCATGACGGGAAAGGTATTCTTCAGGAAGAATTTGAAAAGCTAAATTACGCTTCTGGTGGTTTGGGTTTAAAAAATATAGAAAGCCGGATTAAAGTATTAAATGGTAGCATTTCATTTGAAATTGACAGTACACAAACTTACTATAAGGTAACCATTGAAGTACCAAGAGAACCGGGTAAATAAATCAACCATAAATAATTTTCTATATTTTGTAACTGATCTTTACTTTTTATTCAACCCCTTTGTTTGACCATGGACATAATTAAAGTCGCTATAGCTGACGATCATAAAATTTTCAGAAAGGGCGTTATACTTTCTTTAAAACCGTATCATAATATACATTTTGTACTGGAAGCTGAAAATGGAGAAGAACTTATCCAGGGAGTAGAAAACGCAAAGCCTGACATAATACTTATGGATTTAAAAATGCCGGTAAAGGATGGTATTGAAACAACAAAATATCTAAATAAACATTTTCCGGCAATTAGAATATTGATCTTAACTATGTACGAAGATGAACGCTTTGTAGGCCATTTAATGGATAGTGGCGCAAATGGATACCTATTGAAGAGCACAGATCCCGAAGAAATAAAACAAGGTATTATGGATGTAATGAGAACCGGGTTTTATCTAAATAACTTTGTGAACCGGGTTCTTATTAAGAAAAACTATTCCAAACAAAAATTTAATCCAAATCTTAATAGTGAAGTAGTAATTAGTGACCGTGAAAAAGAAGTGCTCTCCCTGGTTTGCCTTGAATATACCGCCCAGGAGATTGCGCAAAAAATGGACATAAGCGCCAGAACAGTCGAAGCTATTAAAGATAGGCTGATGGAAAGATTTGGTGTAAAAAACTCGGTGGGTCTCGTCTTCTTCGCCATGAAAAATTCACTGATAGAGTAGCCCATGTATTATTGTTTAGTTTTTCGGGCAAAGGTCGCAATGCTATTCAAAGTCTTCTAATATCATTTCAGGTACATCGCCATCAAAATAAAGCTTTCCTTCCGTTTTATTTTTAACCTCTTCCACTGATACTCCAGGTGCCCTTTCGATTAGTTGAAATCCATCATCAGTAACATTCAGAACGCCAAGCTCAGTAACGATTTTTTTTACACAACCAACGCCCGTCAACGGAAGTGTGCAACGCGATAGTAATTTCGATTGCCCTTTAGGGTTAGTATGCATCATTGCTACAATAATATTTTTGGCGCTGGCCACAAGATCCATGGCGCCGCCCATTCCCTTAACCATTTTTCCTGGAATTTTCCAATTAGCAATATCTCCATTTTCACTTACTTCCATTGCGCCTAGTACTGTTAGATCGACTTTTCCCGCACGAATCATACCGAAGCTCATTGCGCTGTCAAAAAAAGCCGAGCCAGGCACTGTTGTTATGGTTTGTTTTCCTGCATTGATCAAATCAGGATCTTCATCACCCTCCATGGGGAAAGGTCCCATTCCTAATAAGCCATTTTCAGATTGCAAAACAACATCGATTCCCTTTGGGATATAATTAGCAACAAGTGTGGGAATTCCAATTCCCAAATTTACATAAAAGCCATCCCTCAGTTCTTTTGCTATCCTACATGCTATTTGATTTTTATCTAACATTCTTAATCTATTAATCCAGTGTTGTGAGGGTAGTAATAATTACGTAAATAATTTTTATTTACCTTTCTGCACGGTTCTGTGCTCAATTCTTTTCTCATAATTAGTACCTCGAAAAATTCTATGAACATAAATTCCTGGTGTGTGAATTTCATTTGGATTAAGTTCACCCGGTGCTACTAACTCCTCCACTTCTGCTATAGTAATTTTGCCAGCCATTGCCATCAATGGATTAAAATTTCTGGCAGTTTCTTTATAAATAAGGTTTCCTGCGGCATCACCTTTCCAGGCTTTTATCAATGCAAAATCAGACTCAAATGCACGCTCCATCAAATATTCCTTGCCTTTGAATTCACGCAATTCTTTGCCTATTGCAACTTCCGTTCCCACTCCGGCCGGTGTGTAGAATGCAGGTATTCCATATCCGGCTGCCATACATCTTGTTGCCAGTGTGCCTTGTGGAATCAATTCAACTTCAAGTTCGCCACTCAATAGTTGTCTTTCAAATTCTGCGTTTTCTCCGACGTAAGATGCAATCATTTTTGTTACTTGTTTTTGTTGTAACAATAACCCTATTCCAAAATCGTCTATCCCTGCATTGTTAGAAATGCAAATAAGGTTTTTAACTTTCTTTTTAGCTAAGGCATTTATGCAATTTTCGGGTATTCCACATAAACCAAATCCACCAAGCATTAATATACTTCCATCCTTAATATCACTTATTGCTACATCGGCATTACTAAACACTTTGTTCATTTATTAGTTTACAGTTTTTATTGATTCAAATCTTTTGATGGAGTAAATTTTCTATATGGGTTCAATCTTTTTGAAGTGTCTAATTTCAGGGGATGGTGCTTTTCTTTTATTTCCAGTTGGGTTTCCCGCTGGTTTTGTGCATTAAGGCTATCAAAAATAATTCTCATTGCATCCGGATGGTTTGTATACCAATTATAACTAAGGTTAAATGCTGTTGATGTAATATTATGAATTTCAAATACCTTTTGTGTTAGCACTTTTGTTTCTGTTACCTCGTTTAGCGTAGAGTCCTTTCTGGCAATTTCAGCTGAAAGTGCCTGTGCTCGCATTACATCCCACAATATGTTTTGCATTTCGTTTGGTTGAATTATTTCTGAAGGGATTTCATTTTTCCCTGAACAAGACCAGAACAAACTAAAAACGACCAAACGCAAAATGTTCTTCATCACTTAAGTGCTTCTTTATATTTCGGTGCATTAGGAACGTCCAATTTTTGCAAAAATTCTAAAGCTCTCGCTTTGTCTGGCGGAGAAGCTTTTGAAAAAATATTTATGAGTTCCTGCGATTTCCCCTGGAAAAAGAATTGTAGAATCATCGTATTTGGATTTTCAGTATTCAAGTTATTGAGAATATTGAGCACATTCAACATTTGAATTCTTGCATTTGCCTCTTCGTCGTAGAGCTTATCCATACCAAGCCTGTAGTAGTCGTATATGGCATCGTGAATGATAGTGTATTTGCTATTTAATAAATTTTCTACAAGCCAGTAGCGATTTCTTGTACCATCGAACGCCTTCCATCCTGAAATATCTTTTCCTTCAGGAGCATTGTTTACAATATTTTGTGCTTTTTGAAAATAAGCATCTCCTCCCCTTTGCGAGAATGAGTCATAATCCATGCCTAGAATAATATTTATATAATAAGCGATAACGGCCGTTAGATTTGAAGCTAATGCATCTGTACCGGAAACTCTGTTGTCATTAAATTCCAATTGCTGAAATTCGGCATATTTAAATATTATATCATTATCCTGGAAATTGACCAGGGGACAAACATAGGAAGAATTGAAAACAGGCCGGGCGGATTGAATTGTGAGAGATGCTTTGTAAACATTTGCATCTCCCGTGGATTGAAGGTTTAGTAAAAAACTGCAATCAATTTTCTCTTGCGTGGCAAAGTTATCAGTTGTCCATTTTCTCGTGTTAATAAAATTATCCAAGGCAGTTTGCAACGTCTGAAATGCTTTTTTGTCTACATTATTTGCAACTCTACTACTTAGAACACTCACTCTCGCTCTAAGTTCCTGTGCTTTAATATTCGTTGCAGAATAAATTAAAAAAAGAAAAAGAATGCTCTTATACATTTCGATAATTGATAATGGTGTTTATAATATCCCGGGCAACTTCTTTCTTAGTCTTGGTATCAAATTTATATTCATTGCCTCTCCTGTCAAAAATAATAATCTTGTTGGTGGTATCTCCAAAGCCTGCACCTTCATCACTTAATGAGTTAAGAACTATTAGGTCTGCATTTTTTTTCTCAAGTTTTGCCAAAGCATTTTCTCTCTCGTTATTAGTTTCTAAGGCAAATCCTACCAGCGTCTGTCGTGATGTCTTTAGCCTACCGGCGTCGGCCAATATATCTTTCGTTTTAATTAATTTTAAGGTCAATTTATCATTCGTCTTTTTAATCTTCTCACTTTCCGGATTTTCAGGTGTATAATCAGAAACTGCTGCAGCCATTATGATGATGTCGCTACTATTCAGGTATTTTAAACTTTCTTCATACATTTCCTTCGCGGAGACAACCTTTGTAACTTCAATACTTAAAGGAATTTTTGCTTCTGATGGCCCAATGACAAGTTGAACGTGAGCACCTCGTAACGCTAATTCCTCTGCCAGGGTTACACCCATTGTACCTGTTGAAGGATTTGCAATAAATCTTACAGGATCAATTGCCTCATGTGTAGGCCCCGCTGTAACTAATGCTCGAAGCCCCTTTAAACTCAAATGTTTTGAGAAAAAACCTTCGAGATAACCGATAATTTCCTCTGGTTCGGCCATTCTACCTTCACCTTTTAAACCGCTGGCAAGTTCTCCTTCATTAACTGGCAGCAATTCATTGCCAGCCTTTTTTAGAAATTCAATATTTTTTTGAGTAGATACATGATGCCACATATCTTCATCCATAGCTGGAGCAATTAATATTGGGCAAGTTGCCGAAAGATAAGTCGCCAGCAATAAATTGTCGCAAATACCATTGGCCATCTTAGCCAAAGTATTGCATGAAGCTGGTGCAATAACCATTACATCTGCCCAACGGCCAAGCATCACATGGTTAGCCCAGGTTTCATGATCAAAAAGTTCACAGAGGGTTTTATTTTTTGATAATGTTGAGAAAGTTAACGGTGAAACAAAATCAATTGCAGCATTCGTTAGTATCACTTTCACCTCTGCTCCATTCTTGATTAACGAACGTAACAATACTACTGCCTTGTATGCAGCAATGCTTCCGGTCACACACAACAATATCTTTTTTCCTTTAAAAATCTTAGTATGTTTTTTTACATGCACTTTACAATAACTATTGCAAATATCCCAGTTTTATTCAAAAATCAGACTTGCAATCTATAAGTTACCAAAATAAAAATGGCGGACTCAAGACCGCCATTAAAATTATCACTTCTTATGTAAAGATTACTTTAAAATCATATTATTACAAACATTTGAACCTTACCTAATCAAAAAGGTTGTCTTCATTTCTACGATAGTAAATTTTATCGTCCATAAATTCCGCTGTAGCTAATAATGCAGGATTAGGCATTCTCTCATAGGCCTTCGAAATTTCTATTTGTTCCTTATTTTCATGAATCTCTTCCAAGCTGTCAGTGTGGCTGGCAAATTCTTCAAGTTTATTATGAAGTTCTTCTTTAATAGAAATATTAATTTGGTTGGCCCTTTTTGCTATCACAGCAATTGACTCATACAAGTTACCCGTTTTCGCTTTTACATCGGTAAGGTTTTTTGTTTCAACCACATTACTGGTGTTAGCGCTCTGCTGGCGTCTTAATTTGCTCATTTTGTATTTTTTTAATGTTATTCAGACTAATGTTTTTATAACTTTCGGCATCTTTTAAAAGTTTGCTTTCGGGATACCTATCTGCAAAATCAAAATATTCCGCAGATACTTTTTGATAACGTTCCTCCTGCTTATCAAAAACACTCATTCTAGCGAAATGATAGTATGATTTTACCGCCATCAACATATATTCTTCTCCTTTACTTGACTCCGGGTAAGTGTTCAATAGGTTGGAAAAAGAAATTCCCGCAGCGCGGTACTGTTGAAGATCATAATATAATTGAGCGCTCTTATATTCCTTCAGTTCAAGCTTAGCCCTGCATTTGGCAATGATTTCATTAGCATCTTTTATTCTTGCCGAATTAGGATGCGTACTAATAAACGATTGCATCATTCCAATCGCTTTATTAGTATTTATTTGGTCAAGTTCCACTCTGGGTGATTGCAAATAAAAACAATAAGCATGCATATAAGCTATTTCCTCTGCCTTTTCACTATTTGGAAACACCTCTAAAAATCCTTTAAATAGATTTTCAGCATCAGGATAGTTTTTTTCGTAAAACGAGCAATAAGCATATTTATAATATAATTCTTCAAATTTATCAGAACCCTTAAAGACGGGAAATAACTCTACATATAACTCTTCCGCATTCTTGTAACGTTTATTCTCATAATACTTATCAGCCATTTTGAGCTTGTAATCGTAGTCCTTGCTTTTGAGCACCTTGTTAAATTGTCTGGAACAACCGACTATCAAAATGAATGGAAAAAACAAAACTAAGGCTAATTTCATCATAAAGAGGTGCGAAATTAAGTGATTTTAAACAAAAATGATCTTAAAAAAAAAGTACACAAAATAGAAGCAGTTAATGTTTTGATAAACATAAAAAAACCCTCCCCAAATGGGAAGGGTCTTATCATTGAGCAAAAAGTGGACTTTTTATTTAGCTTTGATATCAACAGTATTTGCGTCACCTCCACCAACTTCACAATTAGTATCAACTCTATCGGCACTAATTCCTTCTTTTTCTGTTAAATAAGCTTTAATAGCAGCAACTCTCTTATTGCAAAGTGCTTGAGACGCTTTTGACGCTGCTGGATAACCTGTAACAATTATTGAACAAGCAGCATTATCTTTTAATCTGGAAGCCACTGTGGATAACATTGCTTTTGCGTCGCTGCTGAGGTAAGCACCCTTACCTCTAAAAGATACACTGGGGAGATCTCCAATTTTGCATGCATTCATGCTATTTCTTAAGCTATCGATTATTTTGCAACATTCCGGATCTGGACATTTTCCCACACCATCAGCGTCAACAGGCTGACATTCCGTAGGGGTAATCAATTGTTTGTCTTTACAATCTGGAACGCCATCGCCATCTGTATCTCTTGAAACACCGTGAGTATCAACGGGGCAACCGGCAGGTGTGTTTGGTTCTTTATCAAGCTGGTCAACAACACCATCGCCATCCGCATCGTCAAATACAGGTTTTGGTATTTTCATGTGTTTAGGGTTGTTGATTTCACTATAAGCATAATCAAGCGGATTGATCCACCACAATGGTTCAACAGACTTTTTGCCGATATTGAAGTTCAATCCTACAGAAGCATAATTATAAGTATCATAATCACGCGTTTGAGCAGGATCAGTGACAGGATGTTCCTGCCATTGTTGCCCATCCAATAAATCATCTTTGATAAAAGTAAATCTATCCTCAAGGGCAAGATTAATTCTTTTACTTAATTTAAATGCGATACCAGCGATAAACGTACCAGAGGGCCTCAAAGTATTATGATCCCAATATGAGCGTGAATTATTTCTGTTATTTTCAGCTGCAGTCTCATAACTATTATCCATCATACTTTTAATGCTTTACGAATATCTTTTCTGTTACTGAATACCAATGCCAGTGATAGAAGCAAAATGTATAAGGGCTAGAGCCATTCAGAGGCATCAATGCATTCACTTTGTATCATAAATCGTTGCTCCAAAGCCAACACCTCCATATAGAACAAATCCTGTTTTTTGTTTATGAAACCGAACATTGTTCAAAGTAAAGATCCCTTGCAATGAAAGATCATTAACGTGGGTGCGATAATTATAGTAAACGGGATCTGGTTAGCACCTGCGGAATTGTAAGCAGCCCACGCAGGATCATTTTTATAACCAATAGAAGGCTTCCAGTTTAACCTTTACCCACGCCATATAAATATTGTAATCTTAAAGAAAAAACGTATCCCAGAGCTTTACGAATATGAATAGAAACACCAGGTGTAGGCAATTTAGCAGCAACATCGCCACTCACTGAAAACATACCTCCTGAAATACCAACCTCAACTTCGTTTCTCGGTTTTGCCGGGAAATCATAAGTATTATTCATAAACTCATTTTGTTGCGCTTGTCCTTTGGGGGTAATTACGCTCGAGTCATAAATATTATAAACTCCGGTATCCTGGGCGAAAACACCGAAGGACATTAGGGATAATATCCCCATTAATAAAAATTTGTACTTTTTGCTTGCCATAACTTTTTGATTAATGATTTCTTAAAATAAACTAGTTGATTATTTGCAAAAATATTAAACCAATGTCAAAATTCAAATTTTTTTTAGCAATTATTTAGATTTTGAGCCATTTACATATCGTTACAATTTCGTAAACAAAGGACCTGCTAATTAGAGTTTTAGCTGCATCGTCATGAAGTTTTTACTTTGCAGTTACACTATTTGATTCTATTCAAAAAGTTGCACCAAAATTATCGGCTATCATAATAAGATTTTAATTAGTGTTTTGCACTATATTGCCTTTTAATAAAATCATGAAGTTTTCAAAAGACCTTATCGCGGATGAACTAAACATCTTTGAGCAAAAATTTGCTCAATCAGTAAAAAGCAATACACCCTTACTCGACCGGATTATGAAATACATCATTAAGCGAAAAGGTAAACAGTTGCGCCCGATGTTCGTATTTTTAAGTGCAAAGCTCCATGGTCCCATAAACGAATCCACCTATCGGGCAGCAGCGTTGGTTGAATTATTGCATACGGCCACATTAGTGCACGACGATGTAGTTGATGAATCTTTGGAAAGGAGGGGTTTTTTTTCAATAAATGCCCTGTGGAAAAATAAGATTGCTGTTCTTGTAGGAGACTATTTGCTTTCAAAAGGCCTGCTCCTTTCCACGAGTGCCGGCGATTTTAAACACCTTCACATTCTATCGGACGCGGTAAAACAAATGAGCGAGGGCGAATTGCTTCAATTAGAAAAATCAAGAAAATTAAATCTTAAAGAAGATATTTACTTCGAAATAATAAGGAGCAAAACAGCATCATTACTTTCGTCAGCTTGTGCAGTCGGCGCGTGGAGTACCAGCCAGGATGAAGCCATTACTGAAAAAATGAAATTATTTGGTGAAAAAACCGGAATCGCATTCCAGATAAAAGATGACCTCTTTGACTATGGTAATGAAGATATCGGCAAACCAACCGGCAATGATCTTAAAGAAAAAAAGCTTACGCTTCCATTAATATATACATTAAATAATGTTGATGCCGCTGAAAAGAGAAAGATTATCTATATAATAAAAAACCAAAATAAGGATCCTGCAAAGATAAAATACGTCTTGGCAAAGGTTATTGAAGCGGGTGGTATCAAATATGCAGCAAAAAAAATGGTTGAGTACCGCGATGAAGCATTGAGGATATTATCTGAATTTCCTGAGAGTGATATCAGGAAAGGACTTGAAGAACTCGTTATGTATACAACAGACAGAAAGTATTAATCTGCTGATTAGATAGTTTGTTAAACTTATTCATGGAAAGAAATTGGAAAATATTATCAGCGCATGAAAGTAAGGTTTACGCGTTACAGCAAACGCTTCAAATAAGTTATGAACTTTGCAAAATTCTTGTTCAGCGACAAATCGATACTTTCGAAAGAGCAAAAAATTATTTCAGGCCACATCTTGCGCAACTTCACGACCCATTCCTGATGAAAGACATGGAGAAAGCAGTAGAAAGAATTATTGCAGCAATAAGTGAAAATGAAAAAATTCTCGTTTTTGGAGATTATGATGTAGATGGTACGACCTCCGTAGCGTGCATGTTTCGCTTTCTCAAAAAGATTTACAACAGCAATAAAATCGATTTTTACATACCTCACCGCTATAAGGAAGGATATGGGGTAAGCCGGCAGGGAATTGATTTCGCAAAACAAAATAATTTTAATCTTATAATATCGCTTGATTGCGGAATCAAATCTGTTGAACTTATCGGGTATGCGAAACAGTTAGGTATAGATTTTATTGTTTGCGATCATCATCTGCCAGACCACGAACTTCCACCTGCCATCGCAATTTTAAACCCTAAACAAGCAGGGTGCGAATATCCTTACAAAGAACTTTGTGGTTGCGGAGTCGGTTATAAACTTATTACAGCACTTTCCAAACGATTAGGGCTACCCGATGAAGAATACACCTGTTATCTTGACCTGGTTGTAACGGCAATAGGCGCTGACATAGTTCCTATTACCGGAGAAAACAGGATTTTAGCTTATTATGGTTTACAGAAGATGAACAGCAATCCCCTGGCTGGAATAAAAGCATTGATTGAACTGAGTGGTGTTCAAAAAAAATTTTCAATTAACAATGTTGTTTTTATAATTGCACCGAGGGTAAATGCTGCGGGCAGAATGGATGATGCCAGGAAAGCAGTTTTGATGTTTATCGAAGACCATTATGATAAGGCTAAAGAATACGCAGAAATGTTGCATAGTGACAATACCGATCGTAAAGAAGCTGATACAAATATTACTGAGGAGGCATTGGCAATTATTGAAGGTGACGAAGTAATGGTAAACCGAAAAACTACTGTCGTCTTTAAATCGCATTGGCACAAAGGGGTGGTTGGAATTGTGGCCAGCAGGCTGATAGAAAAATACTACCGCCCAACCGTAGTTTTAGCGCAAAGCGGTGAATATATAGGCGGAAGTGCACGCAGTGTTCCCGGTTTTAATTTGTATGAAGCTATTCATGAATGTCGCGAATATTTAATTGGCTACGGTGGACATTTTGCTGCGGCAGGTTTAACGCTGTTACCTGAAAATGTAATTGCATTCAGTAACAAATTTGAGGAAATTGTTTCTTCAAGCATAGAACCACAACTCCTTATTCCTGAAATTGTAATAGATGCTGAAATTGAATTTAAAAATATCACCAAAAGCTTTTACAACATCATAACACAAATGGAACCTTACGGACCCGAAAATCTTCGACCGGTTTTTATTACAAGGAATGTTTGGGACACATCATGGTCGAAAATTGTAAAAGAGCTTCATGTTCGTTTTGTATTAAAACAGGATAATGTGGTATTAACCGGAATCGGTTTTAATATGGCAGAAAAATTTCACTTGTTACAAATGCAAAAGCCTATTGATATAGTTTATACCATCGACGAAAATGAATGGAACGGCGAAACGAATCTACAGCTAAAAGTTATCGATTTCAGGCTTTCTGAAACTCATCTCAATTAAATTATTTTTCTATAAAAAAGTCTATTTACTATATAAGGTACTGGTTTTTTATTGGAATGAATTGGAATTTTCCTCTCGCTTTTTTTAGCATTTATCACGAAATAAAAGGAGAAAGAAAATATCATCTCAATACAATAGAATTAGACCGGTTAAAAACAATAACTGTAAAAGGTGATAATCTTGAACATGGATCAATTTACCAGGCCTGCAATTATTTTATTCTTGAAAAAGGATTCAACTACCTGGCAAGCATAAACGAAAATAAAAACTTCACCGATTTTGGCTGTGGAAAAGGAAGGGCGATGATTGTTGCCTCACACTACGGTTTTCGCATTATCACCGGGATTGATTTTGCGAAAGCCCTATGTCTCATGGCAGAGAAAAATATACAAAACACAAAGTCTCTTTTTTCATCAACAAAATTCGACATTATTTGCGATGATGTAGTTAATTACAAAATACAAAAAGATCAAACTGTTTTCTTTTTCTTTAATCCGTTTGATGAAGTAGTAATGCTGGCGGTGGTAAAAAATATTCTTTCATCTCTCAAAGAAAAAGAAAGAAAGATTTATATTATGTATGCGAATCCCGTTCATAAAGAAATCTTCTTAAGCGCCGGGTTCGAAGAAGAATATTATTTTAAGAAATTACAATACCTGGAATTGAGTATTTTATCAAAAGGAGTATATCAAGAATCTTAAGACTAAAATCATTTAAAAAAATAGCCCCGAAAAACTTCAGGGCTATTTAAAACGTATCATCTAAATTAAACCTCCAGAATTATTTTACTCTTCTCTTTTCCTTCCATCATTTCAACACTTCTGTTTATAAAGTTTGTAAGCTCATTGCCTTTCAATAAGCCCTGAGAAAGCAAAGCAAGGTCCGCTAAATTCCTAACTTCCTTCTCCTGCTTATCTTTGTTTTCTTCATTCAATATTTTTTGAAACACAGGATGGTTACCATTTACGGTAAGCGTAACTTCTTCTGGCAAATTCCCATAAAAACTTCCCATTCCACCACCGCCAGTCATGGCCATATCTTTCATTCTTCTCATAAATTCCGGGCGTGTAGCTATAACCGGTAGTGTATCACTTGAAAGTCCTTTCACTTCTACTGAAACGTGTAATTCGGGTATTTCGAAATGAAACATGTCTTTCAGCTTGAGCTGGTCATCTTTGCTTAATACGCTGTCGACATGATCACCCTTATCAATTAAGTTATCGGTTATATCAGCGTCAACTCGTACAAACTGAACATCGTTCCATTTCATTTCCATATTGTTAATGAAAGCAGCATCCACAATAGTTTCAAGTTTTACAACGATATAACTTTTTTTCTTCGCAGCTTGTATATAACTATTTTGTTGTACGGGATCGGTAGTGTACAACATCACCAGCTTACCGTCTTTATTTTTTTGTAATGTTTCTGTTGCAGTGCGGTACTCTTCAAGTGTATAAAACTTACCGCCATCAGCATCTTCAAACAAATTAAACTTGTTGGCCTTCTCCAAAAACTTATCATCGGTTATCATTCCATATTTTACAAAAAGGCCAAGGCTTTCCCATTTTTCTTCAAAAGATTTGCGGTCACTTTTGAATATTTCATCCAGTTTATCGGCCACCTTTTTTGTGATGTATGAATTTATTTTCTTCACATTCGGATCGCCCTGCAAATAACTCCTGCTAACATTCAAAGGAATATCCGGACTATCAATTACGCCATGAAGCAACATTAAAAATTCAGGAACAATATCCTTTACTTCATCGGTTACAAATACCTGGTTACTGTACAACTGTATCTTATCTTTCTGAATTTCAAAACGCTGTTTTACTTTAGGGAAATACAAAATACCTGTAAGGTTAAAAGGATAGTCAACATTCAAATGAATCCAGAATAAGGGCGCTTCGCTGAAAGGATATAGTTCTTTATAGAAATCCTGGTAGTCTTGAGGAGTTAGATCGGCTGGTTTTTTTGTCCACGCCGGGTTGGTGTTATTTATTTGTTTATCCTCAAATTTAATCGGAACGGGTAAAAATTTACAAAATTTTTCAAGCATATTTTGAATCCGCTCTATCTCCAAAAATTCTGCACTTTCTTCATTAATGTATAGAATAATATCTGTTCCACGTCCTTCTTTTTCGGTTTCTTCTAAAGTATATTCCGGGCTGCCGTCACATTCCCATCTTACAGCTTTGCTATCTTCTTTATAACTTTTTGTGATGATCTCAACTTTATCACTCACCATAAAAGAAGAATAAAAACCTAACCCAAAATGGCCTATAATATTGGCTTCATTCTTTCCTTTGTATTTTTCTAAAAATTCTTCCGCGCTGCTAAAAGCGACCTGGTTAATATATTTGTCCACTTCCTCGCCCGTCATTCCAATGCCTTTATCTGAAATGGTTAATGTCTTTTTTTCTTTATCAATTTTAATATTGATGTCAATGTTATCAATATCTCCCTTCACTTCTCCAAGAGAAGAATAAGTTTTCAATTTCTGTGTTGCATCAACTGCGTTACTTACCAGCTCACGAATAAATATCTCATGATCGCTGTACAAAAACTTTTTAATGATGGGAAAAATATTCTCTGTCTGTACTCTTATACTTCCTTTTTGCATGTGTGATATTTTTTGCATTTGTTTTCAAAAAAAATGCCACAATATTTTTGCTGACAGGATGGCAAAAAATCATTTCCCCTCCACACTCCGCTCCTACATTTTGTTGTTACCTTCTTGCTGAATCCTTGCTACCCTCTTGCAGGCATGTTGCTAAATTCTGCAGCATGCCTGCAACAATTCAGCAACATGGTAGCAATGAATCCCCTATTAAACAGCCAGAAAATCCCTGTAGGACGCCAGCAATAAAAAAGAAAGTGCTATATTTTTTTATAAGAGATTTATTTCACAGGCTTTTGCATAAGCAATCTTCTTGATTATAATATAACAAAGTATTTAAATCATTCATTTCTCCGCCTGCACGTTCCCGCTCCCCGCTGTATGAATTTCAGGATTTTGAGGATTACCACCATAATATATGTCGCCGCTTCCAAATGTGGATGCTTTTAAATGAACACTGGCAAATATATGTACATTGCCGCTACCGGAAACTGTAACCGTAGCGTTCTCGCTTTGCAGTGCACCGCAATTGATGTCTCCGCTTCCGCTGATACTGCCGTCAAAATCTTTTGTGCGGCCTTTCAAGTTTACATCACCCGAACCATTTATATCAACGGACACAGACGGGGCATCTAATGCCCCCTTTATATTTCCTGAACCTGAAATGCTCACTTCAATTTTTTGCGAATTTTTAAGAACATCCCGAATATCCACATCTGCAGAACCCGATACGATTACCTTATCAAGGGAAGGCGCGGTCACATACACTTTTGCGTGATCATTGCCTACTGAAGTATTATTCCGATAGTGAATATCTAATGTACCATTTTTTACTTCGGTAATTATATAGGGTAGTATGTTGTCGTCATCTTCTACAGAAACTGCGTATGTATCGCCGCTATTGATTTCCACGTCTATAGAACCAGAAGTTTTTACTGATATAAAATCACCTGTACTTCTTTTTTCCGTACGGATGTTGCCATTTCCTGTCATCATATTGCAGGAACTGAAAAACAAAATGCCCACGATAGTAATTAGAAAATTCTTCATTATAATGTTTTTAAAGATTATCCTGCGGCAAGTTACAAACTTCAATAAACTTTTTAACTTCGCAGCAAATGACGCAAAAAATCCTGATTCTCGATTTCGGCTCACAATACACACAACTAATTGCCAGGGCCGTTCGGGAGGCCAATGTGTACTGCGAGATCATTCCATTTAATAAAGAAATAGAATTTACTAAAGAACTTAAAGGTGTTATCCTGTCCGGTTCTCCGTTTTCTGTTAATGAGCCAAATGCACCCTCGGTTAATGTGAAATCAATTGCCGAAAAAGTCCCGGTGTTGGGAATTTGCTATGGCGCCCAACTGACAGCGAAACTATATGGCGGCGTTGTTGAAAAAAGTGATAAGCGTGAATATGGCAGGGCCAAATTACAGGTTTCAGATAATCATGAAGTATTAAAAGATGTGAAAAATGATTCGGACGTTTGGATGAGTCATAGCGACACTATTGTGAAACTGCCTGAAAAATTTTCATTGTCGGCAACAACGCATAGTATTCCTGTTGCTGCTTTTAAATATGAAAATGAAACGATAAAGCTATTCGGTTTACAATTTCACCCGGAAGTGTATCATTCTGCCGAAGGCAAAAAGATCATAAAAAATTTTTTAATAAATGTTTGCGGATGTTCGCAGGATTGGACACCAGCGCATTTTATAAATGACACAGTTGAAGCCATCAAAAAAAATATCGGCGATAAAAAAGTGATCATGGCGTTAAGTGGCGGCGTTGATTCAACCGTGGCAGCAACGCTCATTCATAAAGCCATCGGTAAAAATTTGTATGGAATATTTGTAGATAACGGCGTATTACGAAAAGATGAATTTGAGCAGGTTTTAAAATCTTGCGAAAGCATTGGATTACATATAAAAGGCGTAGACGCAAAAGATCATTTTTATACAAAGCTTGCCGGTAAAGTAAGCCCTGAAGAAAAACGAAAAATTATTGGTAAATGTTTTATTGAAATTTTTGATGAAGAGGCACATAAAATTGACGGCATAGAATTTTTAGGACAGGGAACTATTTATCCGGATGTAATCGAATCGATGTCTGTTCATGGGCCATCTCAAACTATTAAATCGCATCATAACGTTGGCGGTCTGCCTGATTATATGAAACTGAAGTTAGTGGAACCTTTACGTTCTTTGTTTAAAGATGAGGTAAGAAAAGTTGGTGCACAACTTGGTCTTCCTTCGGCGCTTTTGAATCGTCATCCATTTCCTGGTCCGGGCCTTGCGATACGAATTTTAGGAGAAGTAACAGAGGAAAAAGTACACTTATTGCAACTGGCTGATGCGATTTATACAAATGCATTATTAAAATTTGAATTATATGCAACTGTTTGGCAAGCCGGTGCTATCTTACTCCCGGTAAAAAGTGTAGGCGTAATGGGCGACGAAAGAACGTACGAGTTTACAGTAGCTTTGAGAGCAGTAACATCAGTAGATGGCATGACGGCAGATTGGGCGCATCTTCCCTACGAATTTCTTGCCTATGTTTCTAATGAAATTATTAATAATGTAAAAGGAATTAACAGGGTTGTTTACGACATCAGCAGTAAACCACCCGCAACTATAGAATGGGAATAAGATAGATTAAATAGTTTATTGGTTAATTTATTTAATGGTTAATTTGTTGAATAATATCAAATACGAATCGGCTTTAATTTATGAAGAAAAATATTTTGATTTTATCCGTCGTAATGATTATTGCAGTCTCGCAATCATTATTTGCCCAGAACGAGGCAACAACGACACTGCCAGAAACTTACCACATCGCCATATTTGCTCCCCTATATCTTGATTCTGCTTTTTCCAACGGACAGCTATCTTCCGATAATTCAATTCCAAAATTCATTATGCCGGCAGTTGAGTTTGTTCAGGGCGCTCACATTGCTTTGGATACTATAACTGTTAATGGTAAATCTGTAGTTGCGTCAATTTACGATTCAAAATCCTATTTGCAACCCATATCGTGGCTCATTAAATACAGGAAACTCGATAATGTTAACCTGATTATCGGATCGGTAAAAGATCCTGATTACAGGGAATTGGCTGATTTTGCCCTGGAGAAAAATATTCCTTTTATATCTGCAACCTATCCTAACGATGGAGGCATACTCGCAAATCCATTTTTGGTTATTGTTAACTCAACATTAAAAGCTAATTGCGAAGGCATATTTAGTTATTTGTTACAAAAGCATGGTACTGATAAAATTTATATCGTTAAAAAGAAAGGAGATGATAGAATGGACAATTATATTAGAAGTATTAATTATGAAGAAGGGAAACCACTACTGAATATAAAAACTATTATGGTAGATAGCACCATATCAACATATAGTTTAATGAAC
The DNA here is from genome assembly GCA_963792025.1 of uncultured Chitinophagaceae bacterium. GTDB lineage: Bacteria > Bacteroidota > Bacteroidia > Chitinophagales > Chitinophagaceae > Ginsengibacter. The sequence continues at coordinate 304,456 of CAWBUS010000008.1, forward strand.
AGGATAGACACCTTGCATACTGCTGTTATTATCGGAGCAACTCTTGATGAAGATCTTGCAAAAAGTTTAGCTGATGCATGTTATGCAATTCAAAAAAAACATTCGCTGGTTTTAATAGGAATGCCCAATTGGGACGGATTTAGAAGCCTATACAAAAAAGATGCTTACACTGATTTTCCGATACGCTATACTACGCCTCACTATGACGCAAAAAATAATTCAGCCGACAGCATATTAATAAAAAAATATTTTCAATTGTATAGAGCAAAACCTTCAGACATGGCTTACAAAGGCTTTGGAGTAACCTGGTACTTTACTAACCTGCTTCTTAAGTATCCCGATGAAATTATGTCTCATCTTAATGATAGTTCACTGTCTGTTTTTCATAACTATAACTTCCGTCCGGTTTATATTGAAAAGCAAAACAAAACTCCTGATTATTATGAAAACAAACATCTTTTCATAATGGAAATTCTAAACGGAGATGTCGTGAGAGAATGGTAAACATTACACGAACTATTACGACTTATACCAATTAGGCAAAAATAATTTAACTCATAAATTTGTTTATTTGTTTGAATGGTTACTCTATTTTGTGCAATCCTTTTATATAACCTACTCCATAAACTAATTCGTGTAATTTGTGTAATTCGTTATTAAATTCGTGCAATTCAAAAAAATGAGAACAGAAAGATTACAGGCTTTTAGTGATGGTGTTCTTGCCATTATAATTACCGTAATGCTATTGGAAATGAAAATTCCGCATGGCGATGAATTAGATGATCTCCGGCCAATATTGCCTATCTTTCTAAGTTATATTCTCAGTTTCATTTATATAGGAATTTACTGGAGTAATCATCATCACATGGTGTATAGTGTGAAACACGTTAACGGTGCGGTGTTATGGGCAAATACGCATTTACTATTCTGGCTTTCATTAGTACCCTTTGCTTCGGGCTGGATGGGCGAAAATAATTTTACAAAATGGCCCGTGGTAATATATGGAATCATTCTTTTTATGGCGGGCTTAGCATATTATATACTGGCGCAGGCCCTCGTAAAACTGCATGGGAAAGATTCAACGTTAGCAAAAGCTATTGGGAAAGATAAGAAAGGCGTTATTTCAGTAGTAATATATCTTGTTGCTATAGCTGTCGCATTCTATAACCCTGCGATTAGTTTAATTCTTTACGCACTCGTCGCCGCTATGTGGCTTATCCCGGATCGCAGAATTGAAAAGACTATCATAAAGGAATAAAAAATTTTTATGTAAATTGATTGTGTTCTGAGCTACGCTTCTATTTCATTTCTGCCTACCTTAGGAGCATTGTTTATCCAAAAAAATATTTACGTCTATTTCATGAAAAAAAATATTTCGTACTTACGATTTTTATTTCTTGCAAGTGTATTCTTGTTTCCTCCGGCATTAAGGGCCCAACAAATTGATTCGTCGTTATTCAGCAGTCTCCAATGGCGAAGCATCGGCCCTTATCGCGGAGGTAGAACGGTAGGCGCCGCAGGCGTTCCACAACAACCAAATGTATTTTACATTGGCGTAAATAATGGTGGTGTTTGGAAAACTACTGATTATGGAAGAACATGGTTTCCAATTTTTGATGAACAATCAACTGGTTCAATCGGTGCCATTGCAGTTGCGCCGTCAAATCCTGATGTAATTTATGTTGGGAGCGGAGAAGGTTTGCATCGCCCTGATCTCTCCACGGGTAATGGTATGTATAAATCAACCGATGCCGGTAAAACATGGACACATCTTGGCTTAGAGGACGGGCAACAAATTCCTGAGATTGCTGTTGATCCAAAAAATCCTGCCAGAATTTTTGTAGCTGTTTTAGGACATCCTTATGGTCCAAATAAGGAAAGGGGAATTTACAGATCGGAAGACGGCGGCAAAACATTTACTAACGTTCTGTACATAGACGAAAATACCGGCGGAGACGACGTAGCAATTGATCCAAATAACACAGATGTTATTTTTGCCACATTATGGCAATCGCGGGAAGGTCCGTGGGAAAATGGCGAATGGGCTGGTACCAAAGGAGGAATTTATAAATCAACAGATGGTGGTAATACATGGAAAAAATTATCAAAAGATTTGCCAGCAAATACGGTTCAGGCACATATTGCTATTGCACCATCATCATCAAATACCGTGTATGTTGTTATAGGCACTGATAAGGAAAATGAATATGGCACCGGCACCGGTATGGGACTTTTCCGATCAGATGATGGCGGCGAAAACTGGCATGAAATAACAGAAGATGGGAGACCCGAAGCAAGAATTGGCGGTGGTGATGTTCCAACAATTATGGTAGATCCTAAAGACGCAGAAACAATATACAGTACCAGCATCGTCGTTTGGAAATCTGTTAATGGAGGTAAAACATGGAAAGGTATTCGCGGCGCCCCTGGCGGCGATGATTATCAAAATATATGGATCAACCCCGATAACACAAAAGTAATGTTAGTTACAGGTGACCAGGGAGCTATCATGACGGTCAACGGTGGCGATACGTGGAGTTCCTGGTACAACCAGCCTACAGCTCAATTGTACCATATAAGCGCAGACAATGCCCTCCCGTATAATTTATATAGCGGTCAGCAGGAAAGTGGTTCTGTCGGCATTGCTTCCAGGGGAAATGATGGAGAGATTACCTTCCGTGACTGGCACCCGGTAGGCGCCCAGGAATATGGATATGTTGCACCGGATCCTTTAAACTCAAATATTATTTATGGTGGTAAATTATCAAAATATAACAAACTTACCGGGCAGGTTCAAAGTATAACGCCGGAGGATAAACGAAATTCAGGATATCGTTTTGTTCGCACAGAACCGGTAATCTTTTCCCCTGTTGATCATAAAACTTTGTACTACGCAGGAAACGTCTTATTCAAAACATTGAACGGCGGTAACAGTTGGCAGATCATCAGCCCCGACCTGTCAAGAGAAAGCTGGGATATTCCAGCAAGTGTAGGAGTATATAATGATGATGCGGTAAAGAAAATGCAACGACGTGGCGTAATATACACAGTAGCACCTTCACCAATTGATATTAATACCATTTGGGCAGGTACTGATGACGGACTAATTCATATTACCAAAGATGGCGGCAAAACATGGAAAAATGTAACACCTGCAGCAATAACATCATGGAGTAAAATTTCCATGATTGATGCCGGGCACTTTGATGTGAATACCGCTTACGCTGCTGTAAACAGGTTAAGGTGTGACGACCTGCATCCTTACATCTATAAAACAAATGACGGCGGAACAACATGGAAAAAAATTGTAACCGGGTTACCTAACGACCCCATAAACGCAGTAAGAGAAGATCCCGAAAAGAAGGGATTGTTGTTCGCCACATCAGAAACCCAGGTTTACGTTTCTTTTAATGATGGCGAAAACTGGCAATCGCTCCGCTTAAATATGCCAGCTACTTCTGTACGTGATCTTATTATTAAAGATGACGACCTTGCGGTTGCGACCCATGGCAGGGGTTTTTGGATATTAGATAACATGACATCACTAAGGCAGATTAATAATAAAACAAGTGCGCATAACATTTTATTTAAACCAGCAATTGCAACAAGAGTGCGATGGGATAACAATACTGATACTCCTTTACCTCCAGATGAACCTGCTGGTCAAAATCCTCCCGATGGCGCTGTTATTGATTATTATTTAAAAGATAAAGCTAACAGTGAAGTAACACTCGAAATTATTGATGCAAAAGGAAACGTTGTAAGGCATTACAGCAGCAACGATACTTTGTATAAAATTCCAGAGGTTGACATTCCTCTTTACTGGATTCGCCCGCAGCACATATTATCAGGAGGTGCTGGCTCACATAGGTTTATATGGGATTTACATTATACGCCACTCAATATTCCGGCATCCTATCCTATAGCGGCAATTTATAAAAACACGGCTCCGGAATCTACATCTCCATGGGTAATGCCAGGGAATTATACCGTGAGATTAAAAGTGAATAATGAAACTTTCTCGCAACCATTAATCATTAAAATGGATCCAAGAGTAAAAACATCTGCAACAGATTTACAAAAGCAACATGATCTATCTATGGTTTGCTACGAAGGCAGGCTGCGAATCTTAAAAACATCAAAAGAAACTGTTAGTGTCCACAATCAAATTAAAGAATTACAGTCCCAATCAAAAGATGATATGCATGCATCTTTAAGCAGTTTGGATGAAGAAATAATAAATATTGAGAATGCAAAAACTAAAGATAAATCGAAAGGTTTCAGCCAAATAAATAATTCATTCGCTTCTCTCTTCGCTAGATTACAGGAATCGGACATGCCACCAACGAGCGCTACCATTGAATCAGTACGCAGTTCAAAAAAAGATTTTGAACAACTCGAAGCAATTTGGATGAAAATTAAAACCTCAGATATTCCTTTAATTAATCGTGAATTAAAAAAAGCAGGACTTCCCGTCATTTTCATTTAGAATAAATAAATAAAAGAGAACATGGATACAATCGAAGAAACTCTTGACCCGGCCGATTGGGCTAAAATGGAACAACTCGGCATGCAAATGGTGAAAGATATGATGCAGTTTCTTTCCACGGTGCGTGAGCGAAAAGTATGGCAGGAGCCACCGCCGGAAGTGAAAGATTTTTTTAATCAAAGGGTACCCACAGAGGGACAAATGCATGAATCAATTTATGAAGACTTTAAAACCAAAATTCAGCCATATCTTACTGGCAATATTCATCCGCGTTTCTGGGGTTGGGTAATGGGAACCGGAACACCTTTTACCATGCTTGCCGACATGCTTGCCGCAGGTATTAATATTAACCAGGGCGGCGGCAACCAGGTAGGCGGACTTGTGGAAAAGCAATTAGTAGATTGGTTTATTGAATTGTTTGGCTTTCCTACCGATGCAAGCGGGCTGCTCGTAAGCGGCGGTTCAATGGCAAATCTTATTGGTATTACCGTTGCACGATATGCCAAGTCCGATTTTGATTTGCGCAAAGAAGGTTTGTATGGATCTCAAAAAAGAATGATGGTATATGCATCAACAGAAGTGCACAACTGTGTAAACAAATCGGTTGAACTTTTGGGACTGGGAAGCGATTCCTTACGATTAATACCCGTTAATGACAATTATGAAATTAACATTGACAAACTGCAACAACAAATCCAGGAAGATATTAAGCAAGGTCTGCAACCCTTTTGCGTCGTTGGCAATGCAGTTACCGTAAATACTGGTGCCTGTGACGATCTGAATGCTTTAGCCGATTTGTGTAAAAAAGAAAATCTATGGTTTCATGTCGATGGCGCAATCGGAGCCATGCTCAACTTATCTGAAAAATATAAACATAAAGTGGCCGGAATTGAACGAGCTGATTCACTGGCGATGGATATGCATAAGTGGATGTATGTACCCTATGAAGCTTCGTGTGTGCTTGTACGTAATAAGGGCACACACTATAAAGCATTTTCTTTGGAGGCCGCCTATCTTCAGCATGAGAAAAGAGGAATGGGTGGCGGCGATATCTGGTTTAGTGATTATGGCGTTGAATTATCACGAGGCTTTAAAGCCCTAAAAATTTGGATGTCGATAAAAGAACATGGTATAAAGAAATTTGGCAGAATGGTTACTCAGAACGTTGAACAGGTTCAATATCTCAAATTACTTGTAAATAGTAATCCCAAATTAGAACTAACTGCCCCGGCATCCCTTAACCTTCTTTGCTTTCGATATAAAGGAAATCTATCTGACGAAGACCAATTAAATGCTTTAAATAAAGAATTGCTGTTTCAATTGCATGAAAGTGGGGTTGCACTTCCATCATATACAATAATAAAAGGCAAATATTCTTTAAGAGTTGCCAACACCAATCACAGAACTATAAAAGAAGATTTTAAGATTCTGACGGCTAAAGTTGTTGAACTCGGGGAAAAATTAGAACATTGATTTTGCTGCTTATGTCTTAAGTATTATTTATGTAACGCTACCTGTTGGGCCGATTTATCTTTAATCACTGCAATTGGAAGGCTAAAATAAAATGTGCTCCCTTTCCCTTCTTCACTTTCAAACCAAATTTTTCCTTTATGCCTTTCTATAATTTCTTTAGCAATAAAAAGTCCCAGGCCTAAGCCGGGATAAGTATGCAGGTTATTGCCGGTTACCCTGTAAAACCGCTCAAATATTTTACTCTGCTGGGCCTTGTTTATACCATTCCCAAAATCCTGAACAGAACAAATTGCAGTTTCTCCCGCTTTCTCTAACCTCACGATAATCTTTTCACAATCCGGGCAATATTTAATTGCATTACTCAGGAGATTAGATAGTACCTGGCTTATCCTTTCCCTATCTGCATATAATTGCAGGGGAGTGTTTTTTTCAATTCTAATCTCATGAGAAGCATTCGTTACCTGTATCTCTTCGACAATTTCTTTTGTCAGTTCATTTAGCTGAAAAAAAGTTTTGTTATAAATCAACTTTCCATGTTGCATTTTTGATGTATCGAGCAAATCGGTTATTAGAGAGGTTAACTTATCTATCTGGCTGTCCATTTTAGAGAGCATTGATTCTCTGCTTTTGTCTGCGTTCTCTATAGCATCCATTTGCAAAAGCTGCGTGTATGCCTTTAAAGAAGTTACCGGTGTTTTTAACTCGTGGCTGGCAATACTTAAAAAATCATCTTTCCTGTTCATAAGTTCCAGGGTTTCCTGCTGCACTTTATCTTTTTCGGCCGTTAGTGCACGAAGATCTCTTTTCATTTTTTTAATTGAATTGCCCAATATGTCTTCATCGCTTCTCGGATTTACTGAAACGTCAAAATTTCCAGACCCTATCAGGTTTGCCGCACAAGCCAGTTCTACATTATTTTTGTCTATCTCCAGTATAGAATCCGCAAGGCTACCCATTACATCATTCGGCATATTATTGAATTTTAATCCCGTGCCGCCAAGGGATATTTTTTGGGCTGCTACTTTAAGTTCACTCAACATCTTACTAATTACTCTTGTAGTAAACATAACAAAACTTATAACCAGAACTATGGCAGCAATAAGAAAAATCAACGTCCTGTTTCTCGAGTTCACCTCCGCATTGTAAATATGATCCATCCCTGCTTCAATCGTTATTCCTAAAACATGTCCTTCTTTTTTTAATACATCAGTACCTTTTGATGAAAGGTTCCACCAATCTTCTGCACTTATTGATGTATCCGGTAGTGAATTTGCAACAAGGTTGTCGACGTAAGCCAGCGTAGCATTTAATGCAGTTGAATCCTTTAGTTTCTTATAAGTAAGAATGGACGCGGGTGAGGCTTTTAACAAAAATTCGTCCTCGTAGCTTTTTAGAAAATTATAGGTTCTAATCGTTTGCGAAATAGTTGCCTGGTCAAATTTCTTTGTATATAACGATGTATAAATATTCGTCCTGATGACACCAAGAAGTGTGACCATTTCAAAAAGCGTCTTTTGGGCAATCAGGTCCTTATAAACCGGCTGTAAAAAAGCATTACTCGCCGAAGCATCAGAAATAAGTGTATTAAGTCGGGAGATTACACTGGTATAGTATTTCATAAGTTCATCGGCGGGGTAATTACCGGACGAATCTATTGAATTGCGAATCCTGGATAGTTTATCCAAAAATGTATATCCAGCAAAATTAGAAATGGCAAGATCTTTACTTTTATCGAGCAACGCAATAACCTCATCAGTTCGGGTTCTTTGTAATATGATATTGCTATAGTTAGTTTTTTTTAAAGCGTATTGGAATGAATATTTGCGTTCGTTTTCAAGCTCACTCATGAGTTTCGCCACATTTTGCGACTCATGAATATGTTCAATATAATCTGCTATTAATTTAACCCGCTGTTTCTTATCATTATACAATTGCCCGGATAAGTAAATCAGAAACAATACAGGTATAATGCCTATTAACATTAACTTGATTGAGAGAGGTAATTTTCTGAAAAAGGAATTCATACTGAGATCCTGGATTTGAGATAAAGTTACTGAAGGAGAAATAAAAATTACATAATAATTAAATTATAGATTATTTACTATACTTCAAATATCATTAGTTCCCACAAAATGAATTTAATTCGAAAATGCATTTCATGTCTAACCGATTTCTTCTAACTATAAAAAAGTAAAAAAAATTTCGTTTCAGAATATTGATTATTATACCTTTAACCGTCATTTTGTTCCAACCGTAAAATTTTTAAATTATATTTCAACAATGAAAAAAATTCTCACAGTGCTTCCTTTACTCATCTTGATTGCGTCATGTGGCGGCAGCAGCGATCAACAAAATTCAGCCAATGCAACCACTGATACTGCTACAGCCGCAAAGCCCGCAGCCAACGATCTATCTTCCAATCCTGATTATCAAAAAGGGTTGGCATTGGTGGCCAAATCCAATTGCTTAACATGTCACAAAGTAAATGAGAAGTTAATTGGGCCGGCCTATAAAGATGTTGCCAACAAATATGCCGGCAATGATACGGCCGTTACCCATCTTGCCCACAAGGTTATAAGCGGCGGCAAAGGCGTGTGGGGAGAAGTAATGATGACGCCTCATCCTGAACTAAGCGAAGCAGATGCAGAACAAATGGTTAAATATATTTTGCTGCTCAAGCAACAATAAATTTCGTTTGCATTTTCTGAATTAATAATTCATAATAATAAAGCCCTTTTCAAGGGCTTTTTTAATTTAGACAATTCATCAATAAATGCTGAATCGCAAACTTTTATAGAAGACAAATGTTATTTGTTAGAGCACAAAACCGGGCAAGCATTTTGTAACTTTCTTACGGACATGGACAATCTAATTACATTTACTGATAAAGGACTTTATTGCGGGAAGGGAGATTTTTTTATTGATCCCTGGAAACCGGTAGATAAAGCAGTTATTACTCATGGCCATTCAGATCATGCATATTTTGGCCACAAGTATTATTTGTGTCATACTGATACAAAGCCAATACTCCAATTACGACTTGGCGAAAATAATTATCAAACACTTAATTGGAACGAACCCATCTATTTTAATAGCATAAAAGTTTCATTGTATCCCGCGGGGCACATCATCGGTTCATCGCAAATAAGAGTTGAATACAATGGAGAAGTTTGGGTGGTAAGTGGCGACTATAAGGTGGAAGATGATGGGCTGAGCGGCAAATTTGAGCCGGTGAAATGCAACACATTCATCACCGAATCTACTTTTGGTTTGCCCATTTATAAGTGGAAACCGCAAGAGGAAATTTATGACAACATCATAAACTGGATCAATAAAAATAAAGAGAACGGTAAAACGAGTGTAATTCTGGCCTATAGTCTGGGCAAGGCACAACGTGTATTACAGGCTATTAAAGAAACTACCCAAACCGTTTATGCACATGGGGCTATTTTTAATATGCAACAAATGTTGATAGATGCCGGATGGAATATCGCAAAAGTTGTAAGAGTAACGCCGGAGACACCTAAAGAATTATTAAAAGGTGCAGTTGTAATTGCCCCTCCGTCAACGGACGGAACTACCTGGATGAAAAAATTCACCCCTTATTCTGTTGGAGTATGTAGCGGTTGGATGCAAGTAAGAGGTAATGCAAGAAGAAGAAATGTAGATGCAGGCTTTGCATTGAGCGATCATGCAGACTGGGACGGGTTATTGCAGGCTGTAAGAGCAACCGGCGCGGAAAGAATTTATGTTACTCACGGATTTCAATCTGCGTTTAGCCGTTACTGTAATGAAGAACAAATTGCTATTGCCGCAGAAGTAAAAACCCAATACGGCAATGAAGAAGAGGAGATAACTGAAGAACTAGCAAAAAACGAAAATGAGAAAGAAATTATCGTGTAGTATCAGGTGATGACAGAGAATCCAAATATTATTAACGCTAAGGATAATCCCCGAAATGATGCAGATACTTCCGGGCTGGAGTTGTTTGCACAACTGGTCAGTGAATTAAGTTCTTCAACAAAAACAAATGACAAACTCCAGAGCCTTACTGATTATTTTGCCATTGCTCCGGATAATGATAAAGTTTGGGTGATAGCAATTTTCAGCGGGCGGAGACCCAGGCGCACAGTGAGTTCCAGGCTAATGCGGGAATGGTCAGCAGAAATCACCAACTACCCATCGTGGCTTTTTGATGAGTGCTATTCTACCGTTGGCGACCTTGCTGAAACACTTGCACTGCTCTTGCCGGAGACAAAAAAAGAAGAACAAATCAATAAAAGCCTTTCACACTATTTGGAAACATTTATATCAATTGAGAAACAGGATGAAGCGGTAAGAAAAAAATTTATTATCGAAAGCTGGAACCAGATGAATCGTGATGAAAGGTTTGTGTTTAACAAATTAATAACCGGCAGCTTTCGAATAGGCGTTTCACAAAAAACAATTGTAAACGCATTAGCCAAAACAACTGAATTATCATCTTCAATAATTGCACATCGAATTAGTGGCAATTGGGATCCTTCCACAACTTCGTTTGATGATCTGCTAAGCGAAGCCGCATCGTTAACTGATTTTTCAAAACCATATCCTTTTTATTTAGCCTATGCTTTAGAAGAAGAACCAGAAAATTTAGGTGACCCCGCCGAATGGCAAGCCGAATGGAAATGGGATGGCATTCGTGGGCAAATGATAAAACGCAATAACGAACTATTTGTGTGGAGCCGTGGCGAAGAATTAATGACCGATAAATTTCCTGAATATTATATATTGAAAGATCTTTTGCCCGACGGTATCGTTCTCGATGGAGAAATTATTCCCGCAGTGGATGGCAAGCCGCTGCCCTTTGCAGTTTTACAAACCCGCATTGGTAGAAAAAATATTGGTAAAAAACAATTGGTTGATGCCCCAATCAGTTTTTTTGCATACGATCTCCTTGAATACAACTTTGAAGACTGGCGTAATAAAACGCTTGCAGAGAGAAGAAAAAAACTGGAAGAAGTTATTTTACCCATAAAAATTCCTGCAATAAAAATTTCGGAAATCATCAACTTCACATCATGGAAAGAACTTGTCGGAAATAAGAAATAAATCGCGGGAGGTGAATAGCGAAGGACTTATGTTGAAAAGAAAAATATCCGACTATAAAGTTGGAAGAAAAAGGGGCGATTGGTGGAAATGGAAGATTGATCCTTTAACAATAGACTGCGTTATGATCTATGCACAAAAGGGAAGTGGACGAAGGAGCAATTTATACACAGATTACACTTTCGCTGTAAAAGACGGCGATCACCTGGTTGCATTTACAAAGGCTTACTCGGGATTAACTGATAAAGAATTTGCCCAGGTTGATAATTTTGTAAAACGAAATTCAATTGAAAAATTCGGGCCGGTGCGAACTGTAAAACCCGAACTGGTTTTTGAAATTGCTTTTGAAGGCATTGCCGCCAGCAACCGCCATAAAAGTGGCGTGGCATTGAGGTTCCCGCGAATGAGCCGCTGGAGGCACGACAAAACTGTTGATGAGATCAATACATTAGACGATCTAAAACAAATGCTCAATGTTTATGGTAAATAAGCTTATGAAGTCCCGGTTTAAAAAAATTGGATGATGTTAAACCCATAAAACATTTTTGATTATAAAATAACTTTGCCTTCGTGAAATCGAAACTTATCATATTTTTTATTACTTCTATTATTGTCGCTCTTAGCTTCTTTACAAAAGAAAAAAAGAAAGAAGATCCTGTTTATATTGAGGCATCGAAACAAAGGGGGGGTAATGCCGAAGAAGGCTACAATTATCTAATAACAGGTGATTATTTGAAAAGCGGAATTCCATTTTCATTCTTTCAAATGGGTATTGGCAAAAGTGCCGAAGATTTGGGAAGAGAAGGAATTAACAAGGGTATCCCTTACTCATTTAATGCCGTAATCGCTCCTAACGGGGAAAAGATTGTGTCACCTAACTGCCTTCAGTGTCATTCACAGGAATTCAATGGTGCGCTGGTAATTGGCATGGGCAACTCGTTATCTGATTACACAACTGATCATTCCGGCACTGCCCGGCTCCTGGAAAAATTCCTGAAAAACGGCTCCGGCAACAATTTAAAATATAATGCTGCCAAAAATTTTATTCAATCTATTGAGGCCGTTTCCCCTTACCTCGTAACTGAAACAAAGGGAGTAAACGTCGCTGACCGGCTTGCTGCCTTACTCGTGGCTCACAGAGATCCGAAAACTTTCCGATGGATAGATAGCTCACAGTTACCCATACCCGAAGAATTAATACCTACCGACGTACCACCATGGTGGTTGCTCAAAAAGAAACATGCTATGTTCTACAATGGATTTGGGAGAGGAGATTTCGGCAGATTCTTGATGGCTTCTAATTTACTAACGGTTACGGATACAAGCGAAGCGGCAGAAGTGGATAAACACTTTAACGACGTGCTGGCATATATTTATTCGCTGCAGCCACCAAAGTATCCCAAGCCAATTAATTTAAAGCTTGCTGACGACGGTCAGCTTATTTTTGAAGCATCCTGCTCCGGCTGCCATGGCAATTATGGTAAAGATGCTGATTATCCTAATCTCTTAATTCCGGAAGAAACTATTCAAACAGATTCTTTACTTTATTCATCAAATTATAGTAGTCCTCAATTTGTAGATTGGTTCAATCAAAGCTGGTTTACAACAGGTGACTATCCGGCAAAACTTGTACCTTTTAAAGGATACATTGCACCACCACTGGATGGTATTTGGGCCACAGCGCCTTATTTGCATAATGGGTCTGTTCCCAACCTCGAAACATTATTAAACAGTAAGCTAAGACCAAAATACTGGAGCCGGGATTTTAAAAGCCCACAATATGACATTGATTCTCCGGGATGGAAATACAAGGAAGAATCTGCTGCGGTAAATAAAGACACTTATAACACTACGTTGAAAGGCTATAGCAACGCAGGGCATACCTTTGGCGATAAGCTTTCAAATGAAGAAAGAACCGCACTTATAGAATACCTGAAAACTTTATAAAGCCAAAGTGAAATTAGAAACTACCAAAGGTTACGCCGTTATCAACACCTGGCTAAAGGAAAAAGGGCTATCACCTTTTCAGTTTCAACAGGAAGCATGGCAACATATCATCAACAAAAAATCGGGGCTTGTAAATGCTCCAACCGGTTGCGGGAAAACATTTTCTGTTTTTCTCGGGGCAGTTATTGATTTTATAAATGATCATCCCAAAAATTATAAATCAAAATCAAAAAATAATCTGCAGCTTTTATGGATAACTCCTCTAAGAGCACTTGCCACCGATATTGGACGAGCAATGGAAGAAGTTATTTACGAGCTCGGAATGAATTGGAAAGTTGGCATAAGGAATGGAGATACCAGCATTAGTGAAAGGCAAAAGCAAAAGCGGCAGGTTCCGGAAGTACTAATTATAACCCCCGAAAGCTTGCATCTTCTTTTGGCCCAAAAAAATTATCCTGAAATATTTGCTTCTTTAAAGTTAATTGCTGTTGATGAATGGCATGAGTTATTGGGATCAAAAAGAGGCGTACAGGTTGAGTTGGCAATTTCGAGAATTATAAATTGTCAATTGCTAACGGGCAATAGTCAGTGTTCCCTGTGGGGCATCTCAGCAACAATAGGAAATCTTCAAGAGGCAAAGGAAGTGCTTCTTTCTCCGATTGCCAACTTCTTACAGCAACCACCGCAGAAATTTGGCGAGACAATAACTGCTAAAATAAGTAAGCCAATACATATTGAATCTGTGTTTCCTGATGAAATTGAAACGTTTCCATGGGCTGGACATTTGGGTATAAAGCTGGTACACAAAGTTATTCCCATTATAATGAAAAGCACTACCACGCTCATTTTCATTAACACCAGGGGCATGAGCGAAATGTGGTACCAGGCTTTACTTACTGCTTGTCCCGAACTTGCGGGCGCCATTGCACTGCATCATGGAAGTATTGAACCGGAATTAAGAAGTTGGGTTGAAGAAAATTTGCACACAGGGAAACTCAAAGCCGTTGTATGCACAGCAAGTCTCGATCTGGGCGTCGATTTTCGTCCAGTCGAGACCGTTATACAGGTTGGTTCGCCAAAGGGAGTTGCAAGATTTTTGCAGCGTGCCGGACGAAGTGGCCACCGGCCAGGTGAAGTGAGTAAGATTTATTTTCTGCCAACACATTCACTTGAATTAATAGAAGCTGCCGCTCTAAAGGAAGCAACGGATATTAAATTAATTGAAAGCCGTGAGCCAAGGCTCTTATGTTTTGATGTGCTGATACAATATCTAAGCACGCTGGCTATTTCAGATGGATTTATTCCGGATCAAATTTTTAAGGAAATCAAAACAACTTATTGCTACCGCGATATAACAGAAGATGAATGGCTACAAATATATTCAGTTTGCGACAACAGGGGGCGTTGCGTTAAATCAATATGATGATTATAAAAAAATAGAAATTATTAATGGCCTTTATAAAATAAATAACCGGCGAATTGCCATGCGGCATAGAATGCACATAGGCACGATCGTTAGTGACCCAATGATGAAAGTGAAATTTATCAGCGGCGGATTTGTAGGTGTTATTGAAGAATGGTTTATTGCCCGCCTGCAACCGGGCGATAACTTTACTCTGGCTGGAAGAAACCTGGAATTTGTAATGGTTAAGGAAATGACAGCGTTGGTTAGAAAATCCAATGCAAAAAAATCCATTATTCCAAGTTGGCAGGGAGGCCGAATGCCATCTATCAGCTAACCTTGGATTTATGCTGAGAAAGAAATTTGATGAGGCAGGCTTGTTGCTGCATAAGAAAGACAAAAGGAACATTGTTCAGGAAATAAGAGCGTTACAACCATTATTTGAGTTGCAGGAATACCTTTCTCACATTCCTAAGCAAAATGAATTGCTTATTGAACATATCGAAACCAAAGATGGTTTTCATCTTTTTGTTTTCCCATTTGAAGGAAGATTAGTGCACGAAGCAATGGCTGCGGTTTTAGCGTACCGGATAAGCCACATCACTCCCATTACATTTTCAATCGCCATGAATGATTATGGGTTCGAATTATTAAGCGATCAGCCGATACCGTTAGATGACACAAATTCTTATGAATTGTTTTCTCCCGTTAATCTTATTAAATGATATTCAGCGAAGCCTCAATAGCGTGGAAATGGCAAAAAGAAAATTCAGGGATATTGCAGTGATAGGTGGATTAATTTTTACCGGGCTTCCCGGGTGAGCAAAAAAAAGCAAGGCATTTACAATCATCGGCTTCGCTTCTATTTAATGTATTTGCGGAATATGAGCCAGCCAACTTATTGCTTCGCCAATCATACAACGAAGTAATGGAACAGCAAATGGAAGAAGAAAGACTTCGAAACATGCTGGAGCGAATTCAACAAAGTAAAATCATTATCACTTTTCCAAACAGGCTTACACCATTTTGCTTCCCGATTAAAGTTGACAGTATGCGGGAAAATCTTACTTCTGAAAAATTAGAAGACAGGGTTAAGAAAATGCAAATGCAGTTGGAGAAATAATATTTAATGGAGTTTGACTACTTAACCTGACATCGTACTTCAGACATCGCACATCTACATTTAAAGCTCCTTATCTTTACTCAAAAACGATTTTGTTTTCTCCTCAAAAATTTATTCTTCAAAATCAAACACTTTGGCTTTCTCCCGCACGATGTATTTATTGGGAGGAAAAAAAAGCATTGATACTTTCGGACCTTCATTTTGGTAAGACCGGGCATTTTAGAAAAGAAGGCATCGGTGTTCCACAAAATATTTTTAAAGAGGATCTGCAAAGATTATTTACACAAATTCAATTTTTTAAACCGGATTTGTTGCTAATTGCAGGCGATATGTTTCACAGTCGTGCTAACAGGGAGATAGATCTTTTTTTAAAATGGCGAAAAGATATTTCTTCTGTTGTCATCCATCTTATAAAAGGCAATCACGATATACTGGCCGATAAATTTTATGCGGAAGGCAATATTAAAATCGAAAATAAAAAGCTCTCAATAAATAAATTTTGTTTTACACACGATATAGCATCAGAATGTGAAACGACTGACGAAGACATTTTTACATTTTCCGGTCATATCCATCCGGGAATTAGAGTTAGTGGAAACGGCAAGCAATCTTTTATGTTGCCATGTTTTTATTTTTCTGAAAAATATGCGGTGCTGCCTGCTTTTAGTATGTTTACGGGCCTGCATAAAATAAAACCAAATAAGAAAGATATTGTTTTTGCGTTAGTCGAAAACCAGGTTATAAAGATGTAAAGAAATCCAACTGGACATTGAAGAAATTGCCTTCTATAAAATACTTCTGCCTATGCGACAATTGCTCAATGAATATTTTTTCTTCTTGCTAACTCCTTTTTTATCAATCCAAGTTCTCTTCCCGTTTGACCACTTACAGAAGAATTTTCCTGGGCTCGTCGCATTAAATAAGGTATCACATCTTTTATAGGCCCGAAGGGTAAATACTTACTAACAAAACAACCTGCCTTTGCCAGGTTAAATGAAATGTTATCGCTCATTCCGTATAATTGAGAGAAATGAACCCGATCATAATGTAAAGGCAGACTAAATTTTTTCATCAACTCGGTAGCATACAAATTACTGTATTCATTGTGTGAACCAACTATAATGAATACACGATTTTCTGGATTTATGCAAAATTCGGTAGCAGCATTAAAGTCACTGTCAGTTGCCTGCTTGTTTTCATTTATTGGAGATGGATAATCCAATGAAGTCGCACGCTCACGTTCTTTATCCATATAGGCACCCCTTACCAATTTCATTCCTAATTCGAATTTATTTTCTTTTGCAAACCGGCAACTGTCTTTAATAAATTGCAACCGGTCTTTCCTGTAAAGCTGAGCTGTATTGTAAACGATGGCTTTTTCAATATTGTATTTCTGCATCATTTGCATGGTCAACGCATCTACAGGATCCTGTATCCATGTTTCTTCCGCGTCAACGAGTACACCTATATTTTTGCTTTTTGCCGTTTTACAAATTGTATCTAACCGGTTTACAACTCTGAACCACTCTTCTTTTTCATTTTCATTTAATGACTCTAAAGGAACAATTCCCCGGACAATATCATTATAATTGGATGCTTCGTGTAACTTCTGAAGTAGGCCAAACCTGGCGTAACCTGTTAGTTTCACGCTCATAAACGGAATGTTACTTTGAGTGGAAGCGTATTGAATAGATTGAATAAATACATCTCTGGCTTCATCAAAATTTTCTTCACCTTCTTTTCCCTCTACTCCGTAATCAAGAATTACCTGTACATTAAATTTTCCCAACTTATCAGCAACTATGGAAGTTTCCTGCAAAGATTCTCCGCCCACAAACTGGCTAAAGATTGTCTGCCTGATCAACCCTTTAACAGGCAGACCTACTTTGAGTGCCCATGGCGTTAGCTTTAAACCAAGCTTCACTAACCATGCTTTCCCCATGGAAGAAAAAAGAAATTTAGCCTTTTTTAATTCTTTATCGCTTTTATATTCAAAAGCAACTTGTGTATTCTCAAAAGAAATGTTTGTCATAAATGGAGGGTTGAAATTCTATAATCAAAAACTAATCACCAAATAAATAAAACTATATTTTTTGCTTAATCGCCCAATAAATCCATAACTGCAGATACCGTCTTTTTTTCGAATAAACGGATTAGGCCTGCAATACATCTTAATAAAAATCCACGGGGATTGGCAATGCTGTTTCCTATCTGTTGAATGCTTGCATCTCTTGTATTAACACAATTATCGAAATCATTATTTTTTTTCCCAGCCAATTGTTGCGCAAAAACCCAGGCGCCATCTCTTGCCGTGTTGATACTAAACTGAACCAACATTTCATCATACTTATAAATATTTAAGTTAAGCAATCGCATCAGCGGATTTACTTTAGTGAGACAATCTTCTACGTTGTCGATCATAGAACCTAAAATAGAATTGATAGTATCGAAATCATGATGAATATCTTCTAACGCAGATCCTTCCATAACGGCTGTGGTAGCTATTCCAAGGTCGAAGTTTATATGGGCGTTCATACCCAACAATAAATGTTGAAGTACAAGAGATTTGTTTTCAGCAATGGCATCAAACGCAATCTTCCATGAATTAGTAGTTGGCTTACCTGCCATCCAGTCATAAAATGCAATTAAATACCTGTTAGCAAATGCTACATCAAGTCGCTCCATTCTTGCACCATCTTCGAACTCTTTATTATTGACACAATCCCTCACTTTGCGGGTAACCTTGTGGTATAGTACTGCAAAATAACCTGCACAATTATTATTGGTTTTGCAATAAAAAATAATTTTTTCGAGTTGATTTATCACCTCATCAATTGTTGATGGCAAGGGCAATAACAGCAAATCATCTTTAGTAGTTATTTCAGTGGATGCATTCATTTAAAAAGCAATTTTATAATTACTAAATATAAAACAAAAGCAGGTTTGCGGCATTAATAACATTCAAACTGCCATCTTCACTATGCAACCTTATCTTTGCAAAAATTAAAAAGATGATGTCAAAAAAGGCTTCAGAGAGTTTAGTAATAATGACAGAAATTGTTTTGCCCAATGATACTAATACGTTTGGTAACCTGATGGGTGGCCGATTGATGTATTGGATGGATATTGCTGCAGCGATATCAGGAACGAAACATTGTAATGCTCCGGTGGTAACCGCTTCCGTAGATAACATTTCCTTTACCAACCCCATTAAACTTGGCAATGTTGTACACATCGAAGCAAAAGTAACAAGGTCATTTACTACCAGCATGGAAGTACACTTAAATGTTTGGGGCGAAGATATTATACAGCAGTACCGTTATAAAAGTAATGAGGCCTATTATACTTTTGTTGCTCTTGATCCAAATAGTAAACCCAGGCCTGTGCCTGTTCTTGAACCGGAGACAGAAGAGGAACATTCGCTTTTCGCAAGTGCTTTACGACGCAGGCAACTAAGATTAATTCTCGGCGGAAAAATGAAACCAATGGATGCGGTTGAGTTGAAGGCTTTATTTACAAATGATAACTAATTCGTCGGGTAATTCGTAAATTTATTTATCAAGAGCCGAGATCAGGTGATGCTTGCTTTTCATCATAAATTTCTTGCTTTGTTCAATAGCATCCATTACTGTTTCCAGAATCACATCCATACTTTCTTCGTATGTAAATTGTAGGGGTTCTTTAAAATGCACATTTAAGAGGGTTCCCTTTTTTTTGAATTTTAGTCCCTTTTTATTAAAGGCCCGCCAAAAACCACTTATCACAACAGGTATTACGATCGGCTTATAATTCTTAATTATAAATGCTGTTCCTTTTCTGCCGGGAGCAAATGGCTTTGTGGTTCCCTGCGGGAAAGTTATCACCCAATTATTTTCAAGTGCCCGGCCGATTTTTCTTGTATCGCCCGGATCGAGACCGCTTTGTACTTCTTTTCCTTCTGCCCTCCATGTACGCTTAACCGTTATGGCACCTGCCCATCTGAAAATCCGGCTTATAACACTACTTTTCATGGTTTCTGCCGCTGCTACATAGTATACACGCGTAAATGGATTTAATAGATAAAAGGGAATGCCCAGCCTGTTTTGCTTTCGCCATTTAACTGCACAAAAAATATGGAGAAACATAATCACGTCAGCAAAATAGGTTTGATGATTGCTAACAAAAAGAACGTTTCTTTTGGGAAGATTTTTAAAATGCTCCGTACCGGTTATCTTAATGCTGTTTACAATTGCAAAGCCGGGATACGTAAATATCCCTACAAAAAAGTAAACTATTGACTTAACCAGTCGCGTTTGCTTCAAACTATCAAGCCATCGTTTCATTGTTATTTTATTGTCAAAAAAATATCTGCAATTTAGGGAAATCGATCTCAAATAAGCAATACCAACTTATTTATATGAAAACGCTTTTTTACACCTGCAGTTCCCGTAAAATATCTGTTAGAAAAAATTCCGGATAATTCAGTCAAAATGCCCTAAAATACAAGTATTTAATTACCTTTGCAGTCCCAAAATAAAAAAATATTTTGGGGTGAATTACGAGTATCGAATTTTTTAACCAAAATGCTGATGAACAGGATGCTGAATTACAGGATGCAGCAATAAAAAAATCACCTGTTGATAATAATTATGGAAGAACAAATTAAAAATGATCCAAGTCCCGTTTTGAATGCCGGAACTGACGCGGAACTTAAACAAACTATTGAAGAAATGCCCCAGGGAGGTATTGAAGGCGTGCCTTTCCCCGATTTTCCTGACGTGGAATCTACACAAGCCGCTACAGAGGTGCAACCTACAGAAGTTGAAATTCATGAAGAAGCTCTCTCAACACCTCATGATGATTTCGACTGGAGCAGTAGATAAAAGAAACGTAACATCATACAATAAGGAAGAAAGAAAAAAATATGATGAAGTTTACGACAAAACTTTTAAGCAGATCAACGACAATGAAATGATTCATTGGCACTGTTGTCGGAATGACCAAAACAGATGTTGTAATTAATATTGGTTTTAAAAGTGACGGACTTATTTCTTTAAACGAGTTTCGCGATATGCCGAATCTTAAAGTTGGTGATGAAGTAGAGGTAATGGTTGCTGAAAAAGAAGATCGGGATGGTAATCTGCATTTAAGCCGTAAGCAAGCCCGCACTACCCGTGCATGGGAAAGAATTGTTGACATGCATAAAACCGGCGAAATTGTTACAGGCCTTGTTACAAGTAAAACTAAAGGCGGCCTTATCGTTGACGTATTTGGAATGGAAACATTCCTGCCAGGATCACAGATAGACGTGAAACCTGTAACTGATTACGACCAGTTCGTTGGTAAAACAATGGAGTTTAAAGTTGTAAAAATTAATGAGGCAATAAAAAATGCAGTTGTATCACATAAGGCACTTATTGAAAGTGATATTGAACAACAACGTGCTGAAATTATCGGCAAACTTGAAAAAGGCCAGGTATTGGAAGGAACTATTAAGAATATCACTGACTTTGGTGCATTCCTCGATCTTGGTGGTCTGGATGGATTGTTATACATAACTGATATTAGCTGGGGACGTATTAATCATCCAAGTGAAGTATTGAAACTTGATCAAAAACTCAATGTTGTTGTATTGGATTTTGATGACGATAAGAAACGTATCAGCCTTGGGTTGAAACAATTAACTCCTCATCCATGGGATACGTTACCAGATACAGTGAAAGAAGGAGAAATTGTAAAGGGTAAAGTTGTAAACATTGAAGATTACGGCGCATTCCTTGAAATATTCCCCGGTGTTGAAGGCCTCGTTCACGTAAGTGAAATTACATGGGCCAACACACCTATCAATGCAAAGGAGTTCTTTAAACTGGGTGATGAATACGAATCAAAAGTGGTAACACTCAGCAAGGAAGATCGCAAGATGAGTTTGTCTATCAAGCAAATGACAGAAGATCCATGGAATACGATAGAAACTAAATATCCTGAAGGTAGCAAGCACAAAGGATTAGTTAAGAATATAACTCCTTATGGTGTGTTTGTTGAATTGTCTCCGGGCATCGGCGGAATGATACACATCAGTGATCTTAGCTGGTTAAAACGCTTTAATAACCCCAACGAGTACACGAAAGTTGGTAACGAGATTGATGTTATCATCATGAGCATTGATAAAGACAACCGCAAACTTCAGCTTGGACATAAACAAATTGAAGAAGATCCCTGGAATTCTTTGGAAGAAACATTCCCCGTTGGCAGCATACACGAAGGAACTGTTACCAGGAAAGATGATAAAGGAGCTACTGTTCAGCTTCCTTATGGCCTCGAAGGTTTTGCACCTGCCCGTCATTTAAGGAAGGAAGATGACACTTTTATTGGCATTGACGATATAGCGAAATTTATGGTTATTGAATTTGACCGTAATGATAAAAAGATCATTCTTAGTCATAGCCGCATTTGGGAACAGGCGAAGGCAGAAGAAAAAAATGCTGAGATAAAAGAGAAAAGAGCCGAAGCCGAGACAACGAAGAAAGCTGTAAAGAATATTCAGAGCAAGGTTGAAAAAACAACGTTAGGTGATCTTGGAGTCTTAGCAGATCTGAAAAAGAAAATGGATAGTGACGGTGAAGCCGCTTTAGAAAAACAAAAAGCTGCTGCTGTGAAAGAGGAAGCTAAAAAGAAAAAAGTTACGGCCGAAAAGAAAGCCGATGATGTAACAAAAGCTGATGAAAATACAGATACAAAAGCCGAAGATAGTGAATAGATATTTTTTTCATTTGTTGAATCCCGTTACCTTATCAGTAACGGGATTTTTTTTGAGCCGGCTCCCAAATGTGATTTATTTTATATACCAGTCATTCAACAATTTTGAATCCCACCGTGTACGAAAAGCAACAGGTCTTAGCCGGACTTACGAAAAGCTATTGCAGATTTAATGGTACAATTTATGTGGCAAATGTTCCGTGAAGCAACAACCTGCATTCTTATAAAATCAAGATGCCATTCGACAAATCAAAAATAATTACTTATGCCTTGATTGGGATCATAATAGTATGCAGCATGATATTGTTGGTATTAATTCTTATGTAGGTGATAGATGACCTCCTGTTAAATTCCTGCTTATTTGTTTTGAAGCTAAAAAACCACTCGTCCACGCATGTTGAAAATTAAAACCACCGGTTACTCCATCAACATCTAAAATTTCACCCGCAAAAAAAAGATTGTGGACAATTCTGCTTTCCATAGTATTGGCTTCTATTTCATTCAATTTAATGCCTCCGGCTGTAACAAATTCGTCTTTAAAAGTAGTTTTACCCTGCACCGTAAATTGTTGTGAACATAATTGTTTCACCAAAGTATTTTGTTGCTTTGAAGGAAGATCGGCCCATCGCAACTCAGGTTTAACTTCGCAAATTTTCAAATGGTATTCCCATAGGCGCTGCGGAAGATTAAAGGGATTTCTATTCATCATTTTTTGGGAAGCCAATTCTAATCTTAATGATTTGAATTTTTCCAGGAGAGAATTTTCATTGTAACTACCTAACCAATTAATAGAAATGGTGAAATGATATTGCAAAGAAGCAAGCAGGTTAGCCGCAAAAGCAGAAAGTTTTAAAATAGCCGGACCACTAAATCCCCAATGGGTAATTAGTAGCGGCCCGGTTTGGGATAACTTAGTTCCATTAATTTTGACCTGAACATTTTCAATGGAAATACCCATTAGTTCCGAAATCGGATCTTTCAAAATATTAAATGTAAACAAAGAAGGAACCGGCTTTTCAAAACTGTGGCCCAACTTAGTGATCCATTTATATTGATCTTCTTTTTGATAACCGCCACAGGCAATACAAACAAAATCTGATGTTAAAACGAACCCATCTTTAAATGATAATTGAAATGAGCTTTTATCACTATCAGAAGATTTTTTTTCAATTCCAATAACATCACGATTCATCAATATTTGAACATTGTATTTATTTGCCTCCTGTAAAAGGCAATTTATAATCGTTTCAGATGTATTGCTTTCGGGAAACATTCTTCCATCGACCTCGGTTTTTAATTTTACATTTCTACTTTGAAACCATTCAATTGTATCCGTTGTAAAAAAATGATGAAAGGATTGTTTCAAAAATTTCTCTCCACGAGGATATTTTTTTATCATTTCCGCGATGCTGAAACAGGCATGTGTGACATTACATCTTCCGCCGCCACTCACTTTTACTTTGCTTAAAAGTTTATGTGTCTTCTCTACAATCGTTACTTCAAGATCTTCATTTTGGGAGGCGGCATTTATAGCACAGAAAAAGCCCGCCGCGCCACCTCCTATTACAACCAGTTTTTTCTTCTGCATTATAATAAATTAAAACAAAGTAAATGGAATACCGTAGCTAACGCAAAAATGTTTTACCGCAATAAACAAAAGAGGAAATAAAAATTTACGTTCTTTCCTAATAATCAGAACTTAAATTTGAGTTCGCCTTTTCGGCAATTTCAATTGATGCAAAAGACGAAAGAATATCTGCTTTATCTTTTCTTACACAAACTGTATGCTCATAATGTGCTGAAGGTTTACCATCTTTAGTACGAACCG
The DNA here is from genome assembly GCA_963792025.1 of uncultured Chitinophagaceae bacterium. GTDB lineage: Bacteria > Bacteroidota > Bacteroidia > Chitinophagales > Chitinophagaceae > Ginsengibacter. The sequence continues at coordinate 328,541 of CAWBUS010000008.1, forward strand.
TCCACCCGTCTTTATCGTTATAAACATATCGTTTGCCAAGATTTATCATGGGCTCAATCGCGATTACAAGACCTTCCTGCAATTTTGTTCCGCTGCCACGTTTACCATAGTTCGGGACCTGCGGATCTTCGTGAAGATCTCTACCCAGACCATGCCCCACCAATTCACGTACCACTCCATACCCGCTTTTTCGTTCGGTATATTCCTGTACGGCAAATGAAATATCTCCGACACGATTGCCGGCGATCGCTTTTTCTATGCCTTTGTAAAGAGATTCTTTTGTAACACGCATGAGTTTTTTTGTTTCGTCCGCCACCTTTGCTAACGCCAATGTGTATGCGCTGTCTCCATGAAATCCATTTTTAAATGTTCCTACATCTACGGACAAAATATCATCGTCTTTAAGTGGATTATTAGTGGGGAATCCGTGAACCACTGCATCATTGACTGACATGCAACAGGCATAAGGGAAACCGTGATAATTCTTAAATGACGGAATAGCTCCATGATCGCGGATAAATTCTTCTGCCAGGTTATTGAGATGAAGGGTACTAATCCCGGGCTTCACATGCTTTGCTATTTCAGCAATTGTATTATTCACAAGCAAACAACTTTCCCTTACCAGTTCAACTTCTTCATGTGTTTTATAGATAATCATAATATTTAAAAAAAACCCTGACATTATAGGCCAGGGATATAAATAAACTCGGTATAAAATTATTAAACATTTCCGGTTACGCCGGGTGCAACAGACTGTCTTCCCTGGATGCGACCTGAACTCATCAACCCGTCGTATTGCCTCATCAATAGTTGCGTTTCAATTTGTTGAAGTGTGTCCAAAACAACAGCAACCATAATCAGTAATGACGTTCCTCCATAAAATGAAGCAAATCCCTGGGTAACCCCGAGCAGTTGAGCAATACCGGGTAAGATTCCCACAACTGCAAGTAAGATAGCACCCGGTAAAGTGATTCGATCCATGATAGCACCTATATAGTCTGTAGTTGGCTGGCCTGGTTTAACGCCAGGTATAAATCCATTACTACGTTTCAGATCATCGGAAACCTGTCGCGGATTGAAAATTAATGCTGTATATAGAAAAGTGAACCCTATAACCATAACAGAATATACTGCCATATAAACAATGTTTGTAGGCTGCGTAAAGTATTGAGCCCAACTTTTACCTGTAGTTTGAAAACCTAAGAAAATTGTTGGTAAAAACATAATTGCCTGTGCAAAGATGATAGGCATAACGCCTGCGGCATTTACCTTTAGAGGAAGGAATTGCCTTGCTCCGCCAAACTGCCTGTTGCCTACTATTTGTTTAGCATAATTCACAGGAACTTTTCTAACGCCCTGAACCAGTACTATTAAGCCAAGAATTACAGCTATAAAAGCAGCAATTTCTACAAGAAATATCAATAGTCCACCACCACCACGAGTTTGCTTTGCAGTAAATTCCTGCATAAAGTTTTGTGGAAGCCTGGCCAAAATACCAACCATAATAATAATGGAGGTTCCATTACCCAAACCCTTATCCGTTATTTTTTCCCCTAACCACATTACGAACAACGTACCTGTTGTAAGAAGGATTACCGTAGATACCCAGAAATATGACTGGAAGGCTGGTAGCATGGCTCCCTGGTTTGAGCTCTGTAAAAATCCTATATAAGCAGCTGCCTGGAACGCAGTAACAATAACGGTTAGATAACGTGTCCATTGATTAATCTTCTTCTGGCCACTCTCTCCTTCTTTCTGAATTTTTGAAATTTGCGGGACAAGTATTGTCATCAATTGCATAAAAATAGAAGCAGAGATGTATGGCATAATTCCCAAAGCAAAAATAGAAGCCTTCGCAAAAGCTCCGCCCACAAATGCATTAAGCAGTCCTAACATACCGCTCTTGGAACTATTTTGCAGATTCGTCAACTGATTGGGATCGATACCGGGAAGAACAATGTACGAGCCGACCCTATAAATGAGTATCAACAATAAAGTAAAGAGAATTTTATTTCTCAATTCTTCTATTGTCCAGATGTTTTTTATTGTTTTGATGAATTTCTTCACAGAATTATCAAGATTTAATTATTTGCGTTGCGTTTCAGAACGCAAATATCAATTATTTATTTAACTATTTCGACAGTTCCGCCTGCAGATTCAATTGCACCTTTCGCTTTTGCACTTATTGCATTTACTTTGAAAGGAATATTTGTCTTCAATACACCGTTGCCGAGGATCTTTACCCTATCGTTCTGGCTAATCAAATTATTGATATACAAGTTTTCAAGATTAAATTCTTTCAGGCCATGTTTTGCAATCAACTGATCAATTTGACCAAGGTTGAATACTTTATATTCTATCCTGTTGATGTTTTTAAATCCGCGTTTTGGAAGTCTGCGCTGAATAGGCATCTGGCCACCTTCGTGAGCCATTTTTATTTTATAACCGGCACGGCTTTGTCCGCCTTTATTCCCTTTAGTGGATGTGCCACCTTTACCGGAAGCTTCACCACGGCCTATTCTTTTTTCTTTGTGAGTAGCGCCTTTTGCAGGCTTTAAATTACTTAGTTGCATTGTACTTTTTTTGAACTTAACGCTCCGTGTACCCGGAGCTCGCTTGATGATTGTATAATTTTTTAAGAACTATTTGTAAAACAAAAATATCATTATGAGATTTCTTCAACAGTAATCAAGTGATTTACTTTTTTTACCATTCCTAAAATCTGTGGAGTAGCCTCAACTTCTTTCGATGCATTCATCTTGTTTAATCCAAGAGCTTTAAGTGTTAGCTTTTGCCGCTCTGAGCGATCAATTCCACTTTTAACTTGTTTTATTTTAATCTTTGCCATGTTTGTAAATTTATCATGTAGATAGTAGCAAGACCTGCAAAACACATTACTTGCTAAATCTCATCTTTATCCATTGAATACTTTCTTTAAAGAAATATTTCTTGTTTTGGCAACACTTATTGGTTCCCTTAAAGTTGCCAAAGCTTTCACCGTTGCTTTAACAACATTGTGAGGATTGGCTGAACCAAGTGATTTTGCAAGTACGTCCGTAATACCGGCGCTTTCTAACACTGCACGCATACTGCCTCCGGCAATAACACCTGTTCCTTGGGCGGCTGGCTTAATCAAAACTTTCGCAGCGCCTTCTTTACTCCATTGTTCATGAGGAATAGTACCATGCATAATCGGAACTTTTATCAGGTTCTTTTTTGCATCATCAATTCCCTTGAGTATAGCTTCCTGAACTTCTTTTGCTTTACCTAACCCCTGGCCAACTACACCATTTTCATTTCCAACAACAACCAATGCCGAAAAGCTAAATGCTCTCCCGCCCTTTGTTGTCTTAACAACACGGTTGATAGATACCACTTTTTCTTTTAACTCAAGATCTCCACCTTTTACTCTTTGCGTATTTGCTTTCAATATTGATAATTTTTACAGCTTTTAAATTAAAATTTAAGGCCACCTTCTCTTGCTCCTTCTGCTACTGCTTTGATGCGACCGTGATAGATATAACCGCTCCGGTCGAATACGACATCTTTGATGCCAAGTTCTTCGGATTTCTTTGCAATAGCCGATCCAACCAATTTGCTCTTTTCAACTTTGTTTACTTTCTGAGCAACGATATCAGCTTGTTTTGAAGATGCAGAAGCGAGCGTAACACCATTCGCATCATCAATTAATTGAACATAAATGTCGCGGTTGCTCCTGTATACACTAAGCCTGGGCTTTTGAGCAATGCCACTTATTTTTTTGCGGATCCGATACCTGATCTTTTGCCGTGCGCTAACTTTTGAGTTCATTGTTATTCTATTTGCTCTCCGATACTGCCGGAGACTTGTTATTTACTTACTTATTTACCTGCGGACTTACCAGCTTTCCTGCGTAATACCTCTCCTTCAAACTTCACACCCTTTCCTTTGTATGGTTCAGGTTTGCGTAGACTGCGAATTTTTGCTGCAACCTGCCCAAGCAATTGCTTATCGATACTTTCTAATGTGATAATAGGATTCTTTCCTTTCTCCTGTGCAGTACCTACTTTCAGTTCTTTAGGAATTTCGAAAACAATATTATGAGAATATCCCAACGAAAGGTCTAACAAATTTCCCTGATTAGATGCTTTATAACCAACACCCACCAGTTCCAGTTTTTTTACATAGCCGTTAGTTACACCTTGCACCATATTATTTACCAGTGAGCGATACAAGCCATGCAAGGCTTTATGCCTGATCTGATCGGTAGGACGAACAAATTCTATTTTATCATCCTTAACCTCAACTTTAATGTCGCGGTCAATAGTTTGCTTTAATTCTCCCTTGGGTCCTTTTACTGTTATTACATTATCAGCACCCACTGTTACGTTAACTCCTTTTGTAATTACAACAGGATTTTTTCCAATTCTTGACATAGCCGGTTTTTTATTTTGTTATTACTCTGGCAGTGTTCAGCCACGACTAAGGCTTAATTATCTTACCAAAAAAAATTAATAAATATTACACAATACTTCACCACCCACATTCTGAGACTTTGCTTCTTTGTCGGTCATTACACCTTTAGAAGTAGAAACGATGGCGATGCCTAATCCATTCTTTACTCTCTGAAATTCATTTGGCTTAGAATAAGTACGCAAACCCGGGCGACTAACTCTTTCCAGGCTTTGAATTGCAGGAAGCTTAGTTGAGGGGTCGTACTTTAAGGCTATCTTAATTAGACCTTGTTTTGAATCATCTTCAAATTTATATTTCAAAATATATCCCTTATCGTATAAGATTTCGGTGATACGTTTTTTCAAATTACTTGCCGGAATTTCAACAAGCCTATGATTGGCCATTTGAGCGTTTCTTATTCTTGTTAAGTAATCTGCTATAGGATCAGTAACCATTGTTTAGTTCTTTTTATTTTTTATTTACAATGCGATATCCATTGATACCATTCGAAAATTATTTTTTTACCAGCTTGCTTTTTTCACACCCGGAATTTTACCCTGCAAAGCCATGTCGCGGAATATATTTCTTGAAAGCCCGAAATGCCTTAAATAGCCACGTGGACGGCCGGTAAGCTGGCAACGATTTTTTAAACGAACCGGAGATGCGTTCTTCGGAAGCAGATCCAACCCACGATAATCACCTGCTTCTTTCAAAGCTTTTCTTTTTGCGGCATATTGCTCCACCATCTTCTCACGTTTTTTCTGCCTTGCTTTTACTGACTCTTTAGCCATAGTTTTTTATTTTTATTTGTCACCCCGAGTTTATTGAGGGATTATTTCTTTACATTTTTAAAGGGCATACCCAACTCTTTCAACAATTCAAATGCTTCTTCGTTAGTGTTTGCTGTTGTTACAAAAGTGATATCAAGGCCAGTAATTTTATTTACTTTATCGATATCAATTTCAGGGAAAATGATTTGCTCGGTAACTCCTAAAGTATAGTTTCCACGACCATCAAATGATTTATCGCTGATACCTTTAAAATCTCTAACACGTGGAAGCGAAACTGATACTAACCTGTCAACAAATTCATACATGTTCACGCCGCGTAAAGTAACTTTTGCGCCAATGGGCATATTCTTACGAAGCTTAAAGTTGGATATGTCTTTTTTAGACATAGTTGCTACAGCTTTTTGACCGGTAATTGTTGTTAATTCCTCGATAGAAACATCAACTAATTTTTTATCAGCAACAGCTCCATTAACGCCACGGTTAATGCAAACCTTCGTAAGCCTTGGCGCCTGCATTATAGATTTGTAGGCAAATTTTTTCATTAAAGCAGGTATAACTTCTTTCTTATACTTATCTGCCAGTCTCGGAGTATATTTTTCAGTGCTCATTATTTAATTACCTCCCCTGATTTTTTTGTTGTTCTTAATAACTTTCCTTCCTCATTTCTTGTTCTGCTGATTTTTGAATGCGACTTCGATTTAGCATCCCAAAGCATTACATTTGAAATGGCTATGGGAGCTTCCACTTTCATAATACCACCTTTAGTATTTTGGGCTGAAGGCTTTGTATGTTTAGTTACAAAATTTACGCCTTCTACCAATACGCGATTTTTCTCAGTTATTACCTGCAACACTTTGCGAGGCTTTGTAAGGTCCTTATCATCACCGGCAATTATTACCACTGAGTCGCCTTTTTTTATACTGAACTTCGGTTTAAATCTTGTCTTCATTTTTGACAAATATTTTGTCTTTAGTTATTCTTATTAAATACCCCTTTTTTTGGGGGTGCAAAGATACAATTATAATACTTCAGGGGCAAGGGAAATTATCTTCATATACCCTTTGTCTCTAAGTTCGCGGGCAACCGGCCCAAAAATTCTTGTTCCTCTTGGTTCATCAGTTGCGTTCAAAAGCACAACAGCATTATCGTCGAACCGTATATAAGATCCATCTTTACGACGAAGCTTGTTTTTTGTACGAACTATTACAGCTTTGCTTACTGTTCCTTTCTTAATACCTCCCTGTGGCAGTGCATCTTTTACCGTCACCACTATTTTGTCGCCTACGTGAGCATAATCCTGGCCGGAATTTCCAAGAACACGAATACACAGAACTTCCTTTGCTCCACTGTTGTCTGCTACATTTAGCCTGCTTTCTTGCTGAATCATTTTATTTTAGCTTTTAGCTTCTGGCTATTAGCCTTTAGCTGATTAACTTATGTTTAATATTGCTTTTGCTAATAGCTATTAGCTAACAGCATTTTTTATTTTACTTTTTCGATTACTTCGACTAACCTCCAGCGCTTCAATTTACTCATTGGCCTCGTCTCCATAATTTTCACAATATCTCCAATGCTGCACTCATTCTTTTCATCATGAGCGTGAAAACCAGTAGTTTTCTTAATGAACTTACCATATAAAGGATGTTTTACTTTCCTTTCAACTTTTACAGTTATGGTCTTGTCCATTTTGTTGCTGGAAACCACGCCTGTTCTTGTTTTTCTTAAATTTCTATCCAACATTATTGTATTTTTTATGATTTAGAGCCAGATCGTTTTGACTTTAATTCAGTTTTTAAACGTGCCAGATCTTTCCTGACATCACGAATACTCATCGGGTTTTCCAACGGGGAAACAGCATGAGCAAATTTCAATTTCTTTATGCGCAGTTCATCTTCCCCGATCCTCGCTTTAAGGTCGACCTCAGTCATCTCTTTTAAACTGTTTCTAAAATCGTTTTTATTAGACATCTCTTTTTTATTTATAATATGCAAATCAGTTTACCACCAATTATGCCTGGTAATCTCTTCTCACAACAAATTTTGTGGCAATAGGTAATTTTTGAGCGGCCAATTCAAACGCTTCTTTGGCAATCTGCTCTGTAACGCCGTCTGCTTCAAAAATAATTCTGCCTGGCTGTACAACAGCGGCAAAATATTCAGGATTTCCTTTACCCTTACCCATCCTCACTTCGGCAGGCTTTTTAGTGATCGCCTTATCCGGAAATATTCTTATCCAAACATTTCCTTCACGTTTCATGTGGCGGGTTAATGCCTGTCTTGCCGATTCAATCTGCCTGTTAGTTAACCAAACTTCTTCAAGGGCTTTCAGGCCAAACGTTCCAAATGCAATAGAAGCACCACGCTTGGTGTCTCCTTTCATACGGCCTTTCTGCATCTTTCTGTGCTTCGTTCTTTTTGGCTGTAACATAAATTAATTGTTGAATTATTAAATTGTTGACTGTTGAAAGCTTTTTGTTCAAAAAAGCTTTCAAAAAATTACCTGCGTCCGCCGCCACCTCTCTGTCCACCGCCACCACCGCCTCTGCGATCTCCGCCACCGCCACCGCGTCTGTCTCCCCTGTCACCGCCACCACCACGTCTATCGCTAAATCCACCTCTTCTATCACCCTGCATTTCATTGTCACTTTTACCACCACCCGCAATTATATTAGGGTTAAGGTCTCTTTTTGCAAGAACTTCTCCTTTACATATCCACACCTTCACACCTATCTTACCGTAAACTGTTTGTGCAAATACATTAGCGTAATCGATATCCATACGCAATGTATGTAATGGAGTACGACCTTGTTTTATTTCTTCGCTACGGGCTATTTCAGCGCCACCTAATCTTCCGCCAACCCTCACTTTAATTCCTTCAGCACCCATTCTAAGAGCAGAAGCAATTGACATTTTGATCGCTCTTTTATAATTGATACGATTTTCAATTTGTCTTGCAATAGTGTCGGCTACTATATTAGCATCCAGCTCCGGGCGACGTATTTCTAATATATTTATTTGTACATCATCTTTGCCGGTCAGTTTCTTTAATTCTTCTTTAATCCGGTCTACTTCTCCACCGCCTTTACCAATAATGATACCCGGCTTTGACGTATGAATGGTGATGATTAATTTATTAAGTGTCCGCTCTATTACAATCTTGGCTATACCGCCTTTGTTAATACGGGCATTTAAATAGGTTCTAATTTTATCATCTTCAATCAATTTCTTCGCATAGTCTTTAGGGTGAGCAAACCAGTTGCTATCCCATCCACGGATGATTCCTAACCTGGCACCAATCGGATTTGTTTTTTGACCCATTTTCGGTTTTTATTTTTTTGTTTTTTTAGCTGTAGTTTTCTTTTCAGTTGTCTCTTCAGCAGTTTTTTCTTTCTTAGTAGCTGTTTTTGTTGTTGCTTCTTTTTTAGCGGTTGCCTTTTTAGTAGCTGACTTTTTTGGTGCAGCCACCTCTTGTTCTGGTTCGGCCGCAACTACCTCTGGTAAAACTTCAGCTTTGGCAACATTCTTTTTTACTGAAGGCGCTCCGTTATGTTTGCTGTCAACAATAATTGTAACATGATTGCTGCGTTTACGCACTCTGTAGCCACGGCCTTGTGGTGCCGGGCGCATACGCTTAATAACTCTTCCACCATCTACCATTATCGTTTTTACAATCAGGCCGGCATCTTCCACTTTTTCATCGGAGTTCTTTTGCTCCCAGTTATTAATGGCGCTTTTTAATAACTTATACATTGGCACAGCCGGATGCTTTGGGTTGAATTGTAAAATTCCCAAAGCTTTTTCTACCTCGAGCCCGCGTATCAAATCTGCCAGCAAACGCATTTTGCGGGGAGAAGTGGGGTAATTATTTAATTTAGCTACTGCTTCCATTTTGTTTATTTTCTTTAATCAGCTTATAGCCGAAAATTATACGATCTTTTTACTTGAGTGACCTTTGAAGTTTCTTGTTGGTGCAAATTCACCTAACTTATGACCTACCATAAATTCCGTTACATACACAGGAATAAATTTATTCCCGTTATGCACTGCGAATGTATGACCTACAAAGTCTGGCGTAATTGTAGAACGACGTGACCAAGTTTTAATAACACCTTTCTTCGATTTACCCTCATTAATGCCAAGCACTTTATTCTCCAGCTTAGCTTCTACATAAGGACCTTTTTTAATTGAACGAGCCATAATTCATTTTTTGTTGATTTGCCATAACCTGTATGGCCATTTTAACAGTAATTGTTTATTTTATTTATTGGGTAATTTCTTTCCGTTCCTTCTTTGAATAATCATCTTATCGGAACCTTTACCACGAACACGGGTAATTTGTCCTTTGGCATATTTGCCTGTCCTGCTTCTTGGATGTCCGCCGGATGCTTTTCCTTCACCTCCACCCATTGGGTGATCAACCGGGTTCATCGCAACGCCTCTTGTTCTTGGCCTGATGCCCAACCACCTGTTTCTTCCAGCCTTGCCTTTGCTTTCAAGGTTGTGATCACTATTACTTACTACACCTACCGTTGCATAACAGTTTATCAAAATTTTTCTCAATTCTCCGCTTGGCATCTTCAATACCGCATATTTCTCTTCCTTATTCGCAAGTTGTGCTGATGATCCTGCACTTCTTGCCAATTTTCCGCCCTGGCCTGGTTGCATTTCAATATTATGAACAACTGTTCCTAAAGGAATATTTTTAAGCATTAAGGCATTGCCCAATTCAGGAGCCACTGCATCACCACTTACTATTGACCCTCCAATTTGCAAACCTTGTGGAGCCAGTATATATCTTTTTTCACCATCAACATGGGATACCAAAGCAATAAATGCACTCCTGTTTGGATCGTATTCAATCGACTTAACAATTGCAGGAATATCTTTCTTGTCTCTTTTAAAATCAATTACGCGATACATTTTTTTATGTCCGCCACCAAGATATCTCATGCTTCTCCGTCCCTGCGCATTACGGCCTGCAGTATGATGCACTTTTTCTACTAAACTTTTTTCAGGAACGTTTGTAGTAACTTCTGCATATGCATTACCAATTCTCCAGCGTGTTCCTGCGGTTGTTGGTTTGTATTTTCTTAAAGCCATTATTATTTATTTTAGTCCCGAAAAATTACCGGGATTTTTAAAATTATTCCTGTTAAATATTTCCGTATAAATCTATCGTTTCTCCTTCAGCTACGGTAACTACCGCTTTCTTCTTTGCCGCTTTACGGCCGGTAAGCAAACCTGCTTTTGTATTACGTTGTTTTACTTTTGATGGCATCGTCAACGTATTAACCTCTTCCACCTGGATGCCATAGAATTCTTCTACAGCTTTCTTAATTTCCAGCTTGTTGGCTTTCCTGTTAACTATAAAAGTGTAGCGATTATGCTTTTCAGTTAGACGGTTAACTTTTTCAGATAACACAGGCTTTATTAAAACTTCAGACAGTTTCATGTCTTTTCAATTTTTTTGTTACTTAAATTACTTTCTTCTATTTCTTCGCTACCGCAACTTCTCTTTCTTCTTCGTTTTCTTCTACAAAAATCTTAGCTGCACTCTCAGTGAATACAACTGTATCCGAATTCATTATATCATATGTATTGATATCGCTCAAAAGTGTACCACATATTGAGGGTGCATTGCGGAAGCTTTTATAAACATTTTCATTATGCTCCGGCATAATAAAAAGTGCCCTCCTGCTTTCCGGAACTATTGTGCTGAATATTTGCGTGAATTGTTTGGTTGCAGGTGCTTCCATGGTGATATCTTCTACAATAAAAATCTTATTGTCTTTTGCCTTTGCACTCAGCGCACCAATTTTTGCAAGATCTTTTACCTTGCGGTTTAACTTAATATCGTAACCGTGAGGTTTAGGCCCGAAAACCGTACCACCACCTTTATACAATGGGTTGCGAAGATTTCCTTTACGGCTGCCTCCGGTTCCTTTTTGTTTGTGCAATTTCTTTGATGAACCTTCTACTTCTGCCCTCGTCTTAACTTTATGCGTACCCTGGCGACGAGCAGCTAAATGTTGTTTAACAGCCAGCCAAATAACGTGACTGTTAGGATCCGCACCAAATATTTCATCAGGTAAATCGATATTTCTGCCGGTCTTTTTTCCTTCTATATTTATTACGTCTAATTTCATATTACTTCTGAATTAAGAGGATGGAACCATTATGGCCGGGAACCGAACCACTTATTAATATATAATTTTTCTCAGGGAAAATCTTGACAACCTTAAGGCCTTTTATCTGAACTTTATCACTTCCCATACGGCCGCCCATGCGCATACCTTTAAATACGCGGGAAGGATAGGATGATCCACCAACAGATCCGGGAGCTCTTGACCTGTCGTGCTGTCCATGAGATTGCTCACCAACACCATGAAAGCCGTGACGTTTTACCACACCCTGGAAACCCTTTCCTTTGGTTGTGCCAATAACGACTACTTTATCGCCTTCATTAAATATGTCAACACTAATAGTGTCGCCAATATTTTTATCTGTTTCGCTATCGCGTATTTCTTTTACGAATTTTTTTGCCGGAGTATTTGCTTTGGCAAAATGGTTTTTTTCTGAGAGAAGGGTGTGCTTTTCTTTTTTATCTCCAAAAGCAATCTGGACTGCATTATATCCGTCAGTATCTACAGTTTTCTTCTGAGTTACAACACATGGGCCAGCTTCAATAATGGTCACGGCAGTCTGCCTGCCATTAGTATCGAAAATGCTGGTCATGCCAACTTTCTTTCCAATAATACTTTTCATTTCTATTTTATTATATCCAGCGCTACGGTAAGCCGCAGATGGATGTTACATTTTATATAAGAACTAGGCCCAACCCGGCCTTCCCGAAGGGAAGGAGAAGAAAGGCATCGCATTTACGCTTTAATCTCAACATCAACACCAGATGGCAAATCAAGCTTTGATAAGGCATCTACTGTTCTTGAACTGCTGGTGTAAATATCCAGCAAACGCTTGTGCGTACACAATTGAAACTGTTCACGTGCTTTTTTGTTAACGTGAGGCGAGCGCAATACAGTAAATATTTTTTTGTGCGTAGGTAAAGGAATTGGCCCTGTAACTACTGCACCTGTGCTGCGCACTGTCTTTACAATCTTTTCGGCTGATTTATCAACCAAATTATGATCGTAAGACTGGAGTTTAATTCTGATTCTCTGAGACATATTTAAAGAACTTTTATTACACCAAATTTATTTCGGGAGCGCAAAGGTATGGGTATTGAATTAAATGACAAAGAATTAATTGTAAGTTTTGGGAATTATTTTTATGGTACTTTATCAGTACAAATAAAGCAGAGAATTTATCTAACAAAATAAAAATCGAAATATGCAAAGAAAAAATACAATCACCGGAACTGAACTGTCAATGGATCTGCAGGATTCTAAGGATGACGAAAGAGAAATGTTGCAACCCGGAATAACTGTAATTGAATTACCCGAATTGTCGGATATTCCCGGCCAGGCCAATATTGTTCCTGCACCATTTGGAGAAATGGCTGATGTGACATCATCGTCTGCAGATGAGGAGGGCGACGATATTTTCGGAGAGGATGGAGATGAGGTAATAGATGAAAATTCTGATTCAAATGTATCAGATGCTGAAAAAGAAGACCTTGACAATGCCGCTAACGATATGCCCTCAGGAGATGATGCCCGTTTAAGGGAAGCCGCTCTTGATAATGCAGACAGTGATGGCACCCCTCTAAATGAAGGCAGCTTTAAAAATGACTTGTCAGGAACAGACCTTGATGTACCAGGCTCCGAAGACGACGATACAGATGAAGAAATAGGTGAAGAAGATGAGGAGAACAATGACTATAGTCTTGGAGGTGATAATCACGACGATATTGCTGAGGATACCTTTTAGATCTTCTGAATAATTTTTCTGCAACCAGGTATAGTCTGTCAGTATTTCTGAAAATATTTCAGACTTTATCAGTACTGCTTTTAATGGCATTTTATTTGTTCTGTTTACTGCAAATAAATTACTAACAATTAAAAAGGAGGTAAGCTATGACAGTAGTAAAAAGAAATGGCGGGTCAGAATATATGCCGTCCATTTGGAATAATTTTTTCAACAATGATTTGTTCAATTGGGATACAAATTTTGCCAATGCCGGGAACAGTATCCCCGCGGTAAACATCAAAGAAAAAGCTGGTAGTTTTTTAGTAGAAATGGCTGCACCGGGCATGAATAAAAAAGATTTCAAAATTGAAATCGATGGTTCAGCACTTACTATTAGTTCGGAAAAACAAAATGAATCTGAAGAAAAGGATGGAGAAAATTTCAACAGGAAAGAATTTAGCTATCAGTCATTTTACAGGACGTTTCATTTACCGAAGGAAATAGTAAACGCCGACAAAGTTGAGGCAAAATATGAAAACGGAATATTACGACTGGAAATTCCTAAAAGAGAAGAAGCAAAACAAAAGCCAGCCAGGCTGATTAATGTCCAGTAATTGAAGAAATTGTTAATTAACGTAACTCGAAAGGCTCTTTTACATGAAAGGGCCTTTTTGCAATAGCGTTAGTTTCTATTCAAAAACATCCGCGGGGAAAATATCCTACAAAAATTAAAATTATAACCTCCTTTCCACATATACGTCTTTATTCAATTGTCATAACTTGAAACTTTTTTCGTTAAATTTAGTTAATGGACTTTCCTGATTTTAGTAAACCCTATTGGCTAATTATAGTTACAATTATTTTTTTCGTCATTATAACCGGAAGGTATTTTTTAATTGCAGGAATATTCTACCTGGCATTCTATGTATGGTTTCCTGAAAGATGGAAAGCCCGCAAAATAAATACAAGAAATTATAAGAAAGGGCAACTTAAAATAGAAGTGAAGTGGAGTATTGTAACGTCACTGCTGTTTTCGATTGCGGGTACGGGCACCGTTATACTCTGGCAAAAAGGATTTACAAAAGTTTATACAGATTCTAACGTATATGGATGGTGGTATTTACCAGTGAGTCTTGCCATTTTTATGCTCGTGCATGAAACCTATTACTATTGGCTTCACAGGTGGATGCATCATCCGTCCATATTTAAGATTGTTCATAAGGTTCACCACGATAGCAATATCACAAGCCCGTTTACTGCCTTTTCATTTCACCCGTTGGAAGGTTTGCTACAGGCCATTTTTTTACCGGCAATGCTCATGATTTTGCCAATGCATTATTATGTTATAATTATTCAACTTACTATAATGACACTCAGTAGTGTTATCAACCATCTCGACATTGAAATTTATCCCAATAAATTTAATAATAACTTTTTTGGCAAATGGCTCATTGGAGCAACGCATCATTCCCTTCATCACAAACAGTTTAAATATAACTATGGTTTGTATTTTACATTTTGGGATAAAATAAAAAAAACCGAAAGTCCAGTGTTTGAAACACTCTTTGAATCAACCACGTCAAAGAATTCTGTTTCCACACAAAAATGTTAGTTTTTTGACACGATTACATAATCATTGCCAAGACTAAAATTAAAAACACTATCTTCGCATTTAATTTTTTAAATAACAACAATACAATGGACAACAAAACAACAGGAACCGTAAAATTTTTCAACACTGAAAAAGGCTTCGGTTTTATTAAGCACGATGATTCTTCAAAAGAAACATTCGTACATGCAAGCGGTTTAATTGATGAAATTAAAGAGAACGATAAAGTAGAATTCGACTTGCAAAATGGGCAGAAAGGCATGAATGCCGTTAATGTGAAATTAATCGGCTAAAATCGATATTTTCAAATTACAAAGGGAAGTTTAATTACTTCCCTTTTTTTATTTAATGAAACTGGCAATTAATTAATACATTCAGATGCAACTCAAGCAACATATTTACAAAGTTTCCTGGGACGGAATAGTTACCCATCCCAATTCACCTCTAAAACATCACCTATTAAGGCAATTCTAATAGTTTACCAGCCTATATTTGTAATCAATAAAAAACGAATGAAAAAAAATATTCTTTTCGCATTTATTTTTATAATAACAGTAACAAGTTGCTCTCATAAAATCTCGGGCTCTGCTTCTGTTGCTCCAAGAGTAGAAGAGCCCAAAACGAAAATAACCCTGGTAAAAGGCCAGAAATACACTGTAGAAAATAAAATAATTACTAACAGTACTTCCGAAATGCAGGGCCAATCGATGGTGACAAATGCAGACATAACTACGGTTTACAACATGGAGGTAGACGATGTTACGGATAGCGCTTACAACATGACCAATAAAATTGCCGCTATTAAAATGAATATGTCAACAATGGGTCAAAACATCAATTTCGATTCGGAAAAAAAAGAAGATATGGACGGCGAAATGGGAAGTAATCTGAAAGATTATATTAATCATCCCCATCCTGTTGTTATGGATTTATCCGGCAAGGTCATCATTCAGGGCAAAAATGATTCTGCTCAAAACCTGGCACCCACTCCAACTGAAATGATGCTAAAGCAAATGGGCGATCCGGAATCACAGGGTTATGGCGCAGTATTTGCCTTCCAGGCCATTTCCAAAAAAACGCAGCCAGGCAACAGTTGGCAAGATTCTACATCAAAGGATGGCGTTACGAGGGTCACTAATTATACAATAAAAGATATAAAAGAAAATATAGCAACGGTAACTATTTCCGGCACAGAAACAAGGGATACAAAAATCGAGATGCAGGGAATGGAAATCTCTACAAAAACCATTGGCAAATTTTCCGGCGAAGAAACTGTTGATATTAATACCGGCGTAATCTTACAAAATAACACTACTATGGATGCCTCTGGAAACATTAGCGTTATGGGACAGGAAATTCCTACAAAAGTTAACGCTACATCAATAAGTACTGTAAAACCTATATAACAAATTATTTTATTAGGTGAGTTAGAAATTCGCCTGGTCTGCTGCTGAAATTTTGTTACTCTTTTTTTGCTGCAAATACAAAACGACCGAAAGGTTATTTAATTCAGGAGACGAAGGCATGTCAATAGTTGTTACATTGTTTCCGACAGACACTTTATTCATCGTTTTAAAATTTGTAACTACATTATAATTAGTAAGAGTAGCTCCCCCATTCTCTCCTGCTTTTACATTAGTAGTTGTTTTCTTTTCAACCAATGCAACATTTAATACAGAATTGGCGGCATTGCCTGATACATCGAAATTTATATTCGCTTTTCCCTGTCCGTCCGGCGGGCGGGCATTCTCAAACTTTACCGAATTGATCGAAACAGTGGCTTCGGGTTGTTCGGCCAACGCTTTGTTAATCACATCGGAAATTTTATTTGCATCGCTTCCAATCATTTCGCTTTCACCGTTAACTACAAGTTGCGGCGTATATACATCGGAATGTAACGCCGACGCGTAGTCGTATTGCCGTTTCGTATACTCTTTTGAACTATAAGGATCCTTCCAGCCTAAACGGTCCCAGTAATCGACATGAAAAGAAAGAACAATTACATTTTCTTTAGTAGTGTAACTGCGCATGAGCTTGTCCGCAGAAGGACAACTCGAACAACCCTGGGATGTGAACAGTTCAAGAACCGCAAAGTTTTTATTTCCCGATTCGGATATGCGGGTTTCCAAATTTGTTGCACTTCCTTTGGATTTCACTCCACACGAAGCGATGCAAAACCATAATGTTACGATTGCACCAACTGAAAGAATCAGATAACCAAACTTTTTCATAAAAACTATTTAATAAAAATACGTGAGTTGGTTTTGCAGAGTTTCGGGTTAGAATAATTTTAACTTTTTTCTTCAATAGTTGCTTTACCTTTTCGATCGACTTTAAACCTATTCACTTTTCTTTATTCCCGTTAGTAGTATTTTTGCCGCGTGAAAAAATATTATGGATACATTGCCTGCTTCGCATTCTGGATTTTTTATTTCTTAGTTTGCAGATCGCTTTTCCTTGTGTATCATCATCGTCTCACCGCGGCATTAAACGTTGGAGAAATTTTTAAAGTGTTTCTATATGGTTTGAGGATGGACATATCCTTTACATCATATATCTGTATTTTCCCTTTTATTTTATTTTTTGTAAGAACTGCCTTCATAAAAATTCGTATTGAAAAGATATTAAAAATTTATACAATTATCGTTATTGTCTTGATTTCGTTTTTAACAACCGCCGACCTTGAATTATATACGGCATGGGGCTACCGGATGGACGCGACTCCGCTGCTGTACTTGAAATCGCCAAAAGAAATGGGCGCCTCCGTTTCATCGGCGCCATTATTTTTGTTATTAATCATCTTTATGATTTTATCGGTATCATTTATATGGCTATATAAAAAAACAGTTGAAAAATATGTTCACTTTAAGGCAGTTAAGTTTTCATTAATTAGCTTTTTCATCTCCTTGTTTTTAATAGCATTTTTGTTTATGCCTATCCGCGGAGGCATTCAAAAAATACCAATGAACCAAAGTGATGTCTACTTTTCAACAAAGTTATTTGCAGATCATGCTGCGCTAAATTTACCATGGAATATTTCCTTTTCAATTCTCAACAGGAACAATAAAGAAAATCCGTTCGATTATTTCCCCCGTAATCGGGCGGAGCAATTAGTCACGAAATTATACAATACCGGACCGGTTAAGGTTCCATCTATCCTAAGCGTTAAAAAGCCAAATATCATATTTATTATTCTTGAAAGTTATACTGCTAAGTTTGTTGGCTGTCTTGGAGGTGAACCAGGTGTTACTCCCAACCTCGATAAAATTGCGGCCGATGGATTGCTCTTTACAAATATCTACGCGGCTGGGGATAGAAGCGAAAAAGGCCTTACGGCAGTATTGAGCGGCTACCCCAACCAGGCGTTAACCTCTATAATAAAAACGCCAATAAAAACACAAAATCTGCCGTCTATAACAAAAACACTGGAAGCTAATGGATATGGCACCAGTTATACGTACGGCGGCGAACTTGAATTTGCCAACATAAAATCTTATCTCGTCAACACCGGCTTTGATAAATTGGTGAGCAAATACTCCTTTCCCATTTCTGAAAGAACTACGTCATGGGGCGTGCATGACGAGTTTGCTTTAGATACTTTTTTTGCAGATATTAAACGAAAGCAACAGCCTTTTTTTGCAACAATTTTTACACTAAGCAGCCATGAGCCTTACGATGTGCCTGCATTTCATAAATTTAAAGGAAGTGATGAAACATCAAAATTCAGAAACTCCGTTGCCTATACAGATAGCTGCATGGGTGTATTTATAAATCGCTTAAAAGAAGATCCGTTATGGCAAAATACATTTATCGTATTAGTGGCCGACCACGGGCATCCTTTGCCGGGATATGACAGAAACGATCTGCCTTCAAAATTTCATATCCCGCTAATTTTTACCGGTGGTGCATTAAACATGAAAGGGATAGTTACAACAATAGGATCTCAAACAGACATTGTATCAACAGTTTTAGATCAACTTAATATTACCCGCGACAAATTCAAATGGAGCAAAGACCTGTTAGATTCATCGGCACGGCCATTCGCATTTTATAGTTTCAACGATGGGTTTGGGTTTGTTACTCCCACAGGCATCGTAACAATGGATAACGTTTCAAAAAAAGTTATTTATGAAAAGGGCAACGTTGATTCCACTAATATAAATAACGGCAAGGCATACATGCAATTCTCTTACCAGGATTTTTTAAACCGATAAAACACGGGCGGGCTGCAACCGCCTGTAGAAAATAGCCAGCAAAAAACAAATAAAACCAATAACAAACCAAAGGGTTTTATACCCTGAATGTTCCGCGATCAAGGAGCCGGCATACGGTCCAACCGTTTGAGCGCACGCCCACGCCACGCTGTATAATGCTGCATATTGCCCGCGGTTACTTTGTTCGGTTCTGGCAATCCAGAAGGCGTTCATGAAGGGCATGGCCAGTATTTCTCCAAAAGTCAAAATTAACATTGATAGAACCGCTACCATGCCATAATTTACCTTGGGCAAATTCAGCGATAAAAAAGCAATGGATACAAGCAAAACGCCTCCCGAAATGAAATGAAGCGACGGACGTTTGCCTTCCAGTGAAAAGATGGTAATCATTTCAAAAACAGCTATAATCAATCCATTCAGCGCCATAATCATCCCGATAAATAATACACTTAAATGAAAATTTTCTTTAAAAAAAACCGGGATGGTAGTGAAGAGTTGAAAAAAACACAATGCAAATAGAAATACTAAAAACACAAAAGAAATATAAGTGCGGTCTTTGTAAGCTGAATTTTTTACTAACGTTTTTTCCCGGCTTTTTACTTCGGTGGCGGAATTACGTTTAGGCGACAACGTTATGTATAAGAGACATGCTGCCAAAAGGTTAGTAATCCCGTCAACCCAAAACAATAAATTATAATTAAAACTCGCAATAATTCCTCCCAAAGCGCCACCGGCCGCCCAGCCGAGATTAACAGCAAGCCTGTTAAGCGAATAGGACCTCGTTCTGTTAACTTCTTTACTGTAATGAGCAATAGCTACCGTATTGGCCGGCCGGAAGGACTCATTTAAAATAGCAAGAATGAACGTACATATACAAATGCCCGTGTAAGACCGAACTTCACCGAGTATTATAAACATGGATCCGCCGAAAATCAGCGCAAACAATTGTACATAATAATAGCCAATGGTGTCCACCAATTTACCACCAGTTAGCGAACCCACAATAGCACCCAATCCAAACAGGCTCATAACAAATCCGGCTTTGCCAATACTAACCCCATAATGTTGGGTGAGATACATTGTCATAAATGGTATCACCATTGTTCCGCTCCTGTTTACAAGCATTACAAGCGAAAGCCACCACGTGCCCGGTGACAAGCCGCCATACGCTCTTTTGTAAAGGGAAACTGTTTTGCCAAACATAATGTTGACAAATATAGATTAGTTCCTAATGTAATTCCTGCTGCATTAACGGCGCCAGCAGTGCACTCCATTTTTCATATTGAAGTGCTGAAGGATGCAGGCCGTCACCTGCTACAAGTTGAAGATTATATTTAGCCTCCCTTGAGATAGGGGTTATATCAAGGTATTGCACTCCTTCTGCTAAAGTAATGGTTTTGTTGGCGGCGTTAAATTCGTCAATTTCTTTTGCTATTTGCGCCGTGTCTGCCCCTGCGGCATAAGGTGTAACACTGTAATCGGGAATAGACAGCACAATTACATGATCTTTATTATTACCAGCATAAGAGATAGACCTGGTCAATAATTCAGTAAATTCTATTTTATAATCGTTAATGCTAAGATGCTGATATTGATTATTAACGCCAATAAGAAGGGTTACAATTGAATAATTGGTTTTGGGTGGATTACCGTTTAAGGCGTTAATCAGGTTCGTGGTCGTCCAGCCCGTTACTGCAATAATATCGGGTCCTTTTATTTGAATATTTTTTTGTCTTAACAAGTTAACGGTCTGTACCGGGTATCTGTCAGTAGTATCAACCGATTGGCCAATTGTATAAGAATCACCGAGTGCCAGGTATGTTTTTGATGTATCTGCCTGAGGTGCCTGGTTCATGACTACATTATTACTTTTTTTAGCACACGATATTAGGGATAAAAACGTAATTGAGAGGGAAACTACCTTTTTCATAACGCCTTTTAAAAGTATTAAAATACTATATACGAAAAAAACAAAATAAGAGATAGATATAATGAAAAAAGGCGGATGATATCGATCAAACGCCTTTTCCACTCATTAGTTTTTAGTCAAAATTATTTATACAATATTTCATAATACTCATTTGCCATCCGGTTACTGTCAAACTGGAACTGAACATCCCTCATTCCGTTTTTTACAATTTGTCGCCACGTATCAAAATCATCATAATATATAGGCAGTATTTCCTTTTCCAGGATTTCGTATAACTTATTCAAATCGTATTCATCCTGCTCTTCAACGTGCATGTTCATATAATCGGCAGGGGGTACTACAAACCCATTATTGCCATTGTTGATGAATTCGCATATCCATCCATCGTTAGTACTAAGATTTACAGCCCCATTCATTGCTGCGGTCATCCCACTTGTTCCGCTTGCTTCCCTGGGCACACGAGGATTGTTTAGCCACACATCAGCCGATTGCTTCAATCGTTTGCTCAGTGTAAGTTCATAACCGGTACATACCGC
The DNA here is from genome assembly GCA_963792025.1 of uncultured Chitinophagaceae bacterium. GTDB lineage: Bacteria > Bacteroidota > Bacteroidia > Chitinophagales > Chitinophagaceae > Ginsengibacter. The sequence continues at coordinate 349,920 of CAWBUS010000008.1, forward strand.
AACATTTTTATATTGTTTACTTAAATTCACAAGGTGGTTGAAATCGGCTATTGCCGGAAAGTCAAGCGGGTAGGGCTTCCCCGCCCATATTATTTGTATTGGATACTTTGGATTATTTAATAACGCCTCAAAGCGTTTATGGTCTCTCGTTATTAATTCTGCTCTTTTATAACCTGCAAATCTTCGTGCCCATACGATAGTCAGTACCTCGGGTTTCATTAATTTGCCGGTTTGATCTGCAACTATTTCAAACCCTCTTTTTTTAAGATACTTTTTTCGATCATCAAATACAACATCGTTTCCTTCTTCCTTTGCACGATATAATTGTTTATCGGCCCAATAACGCCAGTTCTGAGCGTTGGTGATAGATTTTATTTCACAAATACCTTCATACTTTTTCCACATTTGCCTGCTCACTTCTCCATGAAGCTGCGATACTCCATTTGCCAGGTGAGCAAAACGCAGTGCGGCAAGCGAATGATTAAAAAGATTGTCTGTCATGCCTGTAAGTTCCCTCACCTGTGCCAATGGCATCCCATAGAAATAACTCATTTTCTCGCAAAGAAACATATCATGTTTTTCGTTTCCAGCTTCTTCCGGAGTATGAGTTGTAAAAACCAATCGTTTTTTTACTTCTTCTTTATTGCCGAATTTTTTAAACAGGTAAAATACTGAGCTTACCGCATGCGCTTCATTCAGATGATACAGGTCCGGGTTAAAATTTAATTGATCAATTAATTTAGCGCCGCCAATTCCCAGTAAAATAAACTGGGCAATTTTAGTAGCAGCATTTCCGTCGTATAACCTGTTGGTAATTGTCTGGGATACATAATCATTTTCCGGCACATCAGTACTCAGCAAAAACAACGGAGCGGTATTAAATGTTTTAGGATTTAAATACCAAACTTTAACCCAAACCGGATGGTCGTGAATCGGAATCTGGTACATGATTCCCGTATCTTCAAGGAAATTATAGATCTTATCTATCCAAACCACATTCAAAGTCTGGTCCTGGTTTCTTGCCTGGTCGTAATAACCTTCTTTCCAAAGAATACCTATGCCAATTAAATTTTGCCTAAGCTCATATGCACTTCGTAAATGGGAACCAGATAAAAAACCCAAACCACCGCTATATATCTTTAGTGGCTGATGAATAGCAAATTCCATGGAAAAGTAGGCAACCTTTTTTGAGTATCGTGCTTCGGTTTCATAGGGTACTCTGTAATTGTCAAAACTCATAATATAATCAGATCGAATTTAATGAGGGCGCAAGATAAAAGGAAAATTCAACATATTGAACGTTTCCATTTACGATTGTATGTTGTGTCACTCACATATAGTAACGTTAAACATTCATAAATGTTTTGTTTTCAATTTAATTTTTGCAGCCAATTAAAAAACCCATCAAACATTCTTAATTTTTCTGCTGCTGTTATAAAATTACTTTTTCAAATCACCCCGGGAGGTTGCCGGGTTTCGTATAAAAGTAAAAGTTACATTGCTATTTAATTTTTTTAAGATTGAGTTATCAAATTTAATTTTTAGATTTGTCTAAATTTTTTTTTAAATAACATGAAATTATCCGAAAGCGAAGAAAATTACATAAAAAGTATTTATAACCTCCAGTCTAAAACAGAGAAGGTGAATACGAATTCTCTTGCGGCCTTTCTTGATACAAGTGCGGCATCCATAACTGATATGCTGAAGAAACTAAAATCAAAAAATCTGCTGGAATATAAGAAGTATTATGGATTCAGGCTAAATAGCGCCGGCAATAAACAAGCGCTTAAGATAATAAGAAGGCATCGGCTATGGGAATTTTTTTTGGTATCGAAGCTTGACATGGAATGGGAAAAAGTTCATGATATTGCTGAAGAACTGGAGCACGTAAGCAGCACGGAACTTATAGAAAAACTAGATCACTTTCTCGGTAATCCTAAAATAGATCCACATGGGGATCCCATTCCCGATGAAAAAGGCGTTATGCCCGTTCTGCAGCAAATCGCCTTAAAAGATCTATCCATTAAAAAGAATGCGGTTGTAAGTTCTGTCAGCAACCAATCTCCACAAATGATGGAAATGTTGAATCACTATGGAATAAAAATAGGTTCACCGATAAAAGTACTGAAGTCTTTTGTATTCGACGGATCGCTACAGGTTAAAATTGCCAAACAACCAGAGTGCGTTATCAGCGGACTGGCCGCTCAAAATATTTTTGTATATGATAGTTGAGAAGAAACTATACGACAATTCCCTGAGTGAAGTGCATGGAAGCATCGAAACGAAGAGATTAGGTTGGAAAAGAATATTTTCTTTCCTCGGGCCAGCCTATCTCATAAGTGTAGGATACATGGATCCCGGAAACTGGGCTACAGACCTGCAGGGAGGAAGCAAATTTGGCTACACACTTATCTGGGTGCTCCTGATGAGCAATCTTATGGCTTTACTGCTGCAAGGGCTGTCGGCAAGACTCGGTATTGTGAGAGGACGTGATCTTGCGCAGGCTAACCGGGAGGCATACCCGAGAATCGTCAACTTCACATTATACATTCTTGCAGAAATTGCTATTGCTGCATGCGACCTTGCCGAGGTGTTAGGAATGGCTATAGGTATTCAGTTACTCACCGGGTTACCCTTAATCTGGGGAGTTAGCCTCACGGTGCTCGATACTTTTTTATTACTCTATCTCCAAAAGCTGGGTATGCGAAAGATGGAAATATTTATCATTACGCTTGTTGGAATAATAGCCGGCGCCTTTTTAATTCAAATGATAATGGCATCGCCTGATGTAGGCGAAATTGCTACCGGTTTTGTACCACGTATACCTAATGATGAAGCATTATATATTGCCATCGGAATTATTGGCGCTACGGTAATGCCTCACAATCTTTATTTACATTCCGCACTTGTGCAAACAAGAAAAATTGAACGCACAGAAAATGGAATAAAGCAAGCCATCAAATACAATAGAATTGATAGCACCGTCGCATTGAACCTGGCTTTCTTTGTTAATGCTGCGATCCTGGTGGTTGCAGCAGCAGTTTTTTTTAAAACCGGTAATTCACAGGTTGCAGAGATTCATGAGGCCTATCATTTGCTTCCAAATTTTTTAGGAAACGTAGCGCCCTATTTATTTGCAATAGCACTAATTGCTGCGGGCCAAAGCTCAACAATCACAGGAACACTTGCAGGGCAAATTGTTATGGAAGGATATCTAAGCCTGCGAATTAATCCATGGTTACGAAGACTTATTACACGGTTGCTCGCAATTATTCCAGCGCTAATAGTAATAATAATTTATGGCGATAGCCAGGTTGATTATTTGTTGATATTGAGCCAGGTTATCCTTAGCCTGCAGCTTGGTTTTGCCATCATTCCACTAATACATTTTGTAAGTGATAAGTCGAAAATGGGAAATTTTGTAATAAAGACTCCCACGAAGATTTTGGCATGGCTCATTGCTGCTGTACTTATATGGCTAAATGTTCAAATGCTGGTAAGCCAGTCTGTGCCTGTATTTGAGGCAAATGCGCTTATGCCAAAAATAATAATTATTACAAGTGGCCTTTTTTTTAGTGCCTTACTTTTATATATTCTTTTTGAACCGGCAATAACAAGACGGAAAATGGCAGCCTCTATTAAAATACATCCTGAAATGGAAAACATTATACTCGATATTCCTTTATATAACAGAATTGCAATTGCGCTGGATTTTTCTGAAAATGATAAAAAATTAATCAGCTATGCCATAGGCCAGGGAAATGAACGCACGCAATACATACTCCTGCATATTGTTGAAAGTGCATCGGCAAAACTATGGGGCAGCCAAAGTGATGACTACGAAACAAGAAAAGATCATGCTCAACTTGATGGCTATGTTAACCAATTAAAAGAAAAAGGATTTAACGCAACAAGCCTCCTCGGGTTTAGAAACCGTGCAAAAGAAATTGTAAGACTTGTAAAAGAAAGTAAAGCAGAGATGTTAGTCGTGGGAGCCCACGGCCACTCGGGTCTAAAGGATATGATTTATGGAGAAACTGTTAACTCTGTCAGGCATGAACTTCGGATTCCAATTTTAATGGTGAGTTTAAAAGATGAAAATATTTAATGAGGCTCAGGGATGAAACAGACTTTATTTTATCACGACACTTTCCCTGATCTTTTCAATTGCAGCAGCTATTTTGCTATTCCATTCTAATTGCTTTTCAACGTTGATGCTATGATTAGTTTCCTGGTCGTATAAATGCTGTAACTCCGAATTTTCTTTATATACTTTATCAAAAATAGACGAAAGCAAATTCGCATAATTTGCTTTCGTAAATTTTGCCTTTTGAATTTCGGTAATAAATTTTTCAGCACCAAGTCTTGTAATATCAAAATGATGCTGCTCATGCAATAAATGATATTCGGAATTTATCCGCGGCTTTCTCCACGAATCGCTTTTGGTGAAAAAAGTATATACGCCAATGTTTAGATAAATATTCCTTCCGTCAAATTTCATTTGAGAATCGAAGGCGAAACCTGACGCAGTTACTGCGCCGGCAAAGTTATTTTCATTTGGCTTTCCTTTAAAATCGTCCCAGTGCAGGTTCCTGCTAAAATCATAGTAAATAGTATCACTTTTTATAGAAGCCTTTCTATTCTCCATAAATGCATGCACAATCACTTTTTGAGCCATGCAGTGATGCATTAATGGTATAGACATAATTATCAGAAGAAGAGATTTATATCGCATCATTTTGAATGTAAATATGTTACAAAAACTTTACGATGATCCGAAATAAAAAGTTAAATCCAAAGTGCATTGCCGGGCCGACGGGTGATTTTATTTGTGAAATATATTACATGACATGAAACTTAATTTCTATTCAATAAAATGCAGCTATACTTCGTTATGATACATTGACTTAGTTGGAAATAAAATAAATTACTTAAATTGTTGTCTCAAATTCTTTTACCAATTCCGAAAAACTGACATGGATTCCTTCCTGATGGACATATCACATCTCAACAACTCTTCTGAATTTTTATGTGGCTTCACCGATACCGACTTCCGGTTTTTACATATGAACCGGTTATTTCAGAAATACTTTGGATTGGAAAATGAAGAATGGAAAGGGCGCCTGTTTACTGAGGTGGCCCAAATTTTCCAAATGGAGAAATTTCTCGAAGCTAATAATGAATGCATCAATAATCCGGGCAAAATTATTTGCATTGAGATACAGACAACAACGGCTACCACTGAAAGTTGGTTTAAATGGGAAGTAAGTGCAATTGTTAATCAAAAACACAAAGTACTGGGGATTCGCTTTTTAGGCACGGATATTACCAAACACAAAAAGGCGGAACATATCCTATTGCAAAAGGCCATTTTGCTGGACAACATTTCGGACGCGATTATTTCGAGCGATGAAAATTTCTGCATTAAGAACTGGAATCGTAAAGCAGAAATGATGTTTAATTTAATGCATGAAAATGGCGCTACCGCTCCTTCACACAACATTAGCAAAATAGATTTTATAAACGATTCAGTAATTAATTTTAAGAGCCAGGTTCGAGCCAATGGCTTCTGGAACGGAGATGTTTTAGTCGAAAAAATGGATGGCAAAAAATTTCATCTGCAGGCAAAAATAAACGCCATATTAGATACAACCGGAAAAACGACGGGTTTTGTTGCAATGATCAGTGAAGTTGCAAAACAACAGGGAACCGAAAATAAATTCAGTTTTGAGCAAAAGAAATCCCAGTTTGACTTGGTAAAAGGACAAGATCAATTCCAGACTTTTATGGAGTATGCTCCAGCCCTTGCGTGGATAAATGATGAAGATGGTGTGCTGCATTATATGAACACGCTATTCAAGATTTCTTTTGGCCTTCCCGACCATGCTATTGGAGAAAATATTTTTGATTATTATCCTGTTTCAATGAAGCCAAATTGCAAAGCGAGCGATCTTGAAGTGCTGGAAAAAAATACAGGTATCGAAACTTTTGAAGATAGCGTTGACGGAAACGGTGAGAAACTTTGCTTCCAGGTATATAAATTTCCTGCAGGTCATCACTATCAAAAAAGGCTCATTGGTGGCCTGGCTTTTAATATTACAGGACAGGTGAACAACAGGATGGAAATTATAAAAGAGAGAAACCAGTTTCAATCGTTTATGGAAAATGCACCCTTATTAGCATGGATAACCGATGCGCAAGGTGTGCTGCATTACATGAATACACGTTTTAAAACTTCATTTAATTATGCCGATGATCGTTTGAACAAAAAGATCGGGGATGGCCAGCCAATTTCAGAAAGAGAAAAAGTTCTATTGCCACACGAAGATGTCCTTTTAAAAAAGAAAAGCATTGAATTATTTCATGAGTGGACGGATTCAGACAATAAAGTGCATTCTTACAGAACTTTTAAGTTTCCTATACAGGATGTTGAAGGCAATTATCTTGAAGGAGGGCAGTCTATTGATATTACTGCTGAATTACTTACCCAACGTGCCTTAAAAAGAAGTAATGAACTGTTTGAATATGCAGGCAAAGCTACCCGCGATGTTATTTGGGACTGGAGTTTAAAAGAAAATAAAATAAGAAGAACCGGTGGTTACAAAAACCTTTACGGCTACGAAATGACAGACCTGTATGAGCCGCACAATTATGATAAAATACACAAGGATGATATTGCCAATGTTATGAAAATTGTTGAAGAATCATTCAATAGTGATGCTTCACGCTGGCAGCTTGAATATAAATATCTCTGTGCCGATGGTTCTTATAAAATCGTAATTGACCAGGCATACATCATTCGAAATAAAACCGGTAAAGCGGTGCGGGTGATAGGCTCGATGCAGGACGTAACGGAAGAACGTGATTTGCAGGAACAGGTCTTGATAACTGAAAAACAAAAAAAGAGAGATGTTGTCAATGCCGTGATTGACGCCCAGGAAAAAGAAAGAAATGAACTTTCGGCAGAATTGCACGATAACGTAAACCAGTTGCTGGCGGCAGCAATATTGTATTTAAAGACAGCACAAAAGCAGGAAATCATTAAAGAATCTCTCGTATCGCAGAGCCTCGATTATGTTCAAAAAGCGATTGAAGAACTCCGCAATATAAGCCGCAATCTTACCCCTTCAGAATTAAAAATGAATGGCCTTCGTGCCGCATTAAAAGTCTTTGCCGAAAAATTACATATACCCAAAAGTTTTGAAGTCAACCTTACAGTTGGTCAATTGTCTGAAAGCAAAATAACACAGCCGCTTAGGTTAGCAGTATATCGCATTATACAGGAAGTAATCAATAATATTCTAAAACATGCCAACGCAACCAAGGTAAATATTAGCGTATCTGACAAAGACGACATTCTAAATCTAACGGTAACGGATAATGGAAAAGGTTTTGACCTGGTTTCCTATAAAAAAGGATTGGGAATAATCAATATTTACAACCGTGCCGAAAATTTCGGTGGTTCTGCGGAAATAATTTCTTCGCCGGGAAAAGGTTGTACGTGGCATGTAAATATTCCGCTGAGTGAAACGAATCAGGAGTCTGTAATAAAAAATCAATATGTTTAAATAGGGTCAATGTTTTTGGCTGAGAAATTCTTGTGCACTACGCACAATCTCATCTGTTTCAATTTTATTCATACATTTGAAATGAGTCAGGGGGCATTTCTCAAACCCAATTTTACTGCAAGGGCGACACCATAATTTATTCACCTGGAAAATTTTATATTCTGTATTATAAGGATACATTCCAAACGAAGGAACTGTATTTCCCCAAACAGAAAAAACCATCTTTTTAAATGCCGCGGCAATATGCATTAGTCCCGTGTCGTGGCTTATGACCAAATTGGATCTGCGAATAATATCGGCCGATTCATTTAACGAAAATTTGCCGCAGGCGTTATAAATTTTTATAGAATCAACACTGCAGATATCAGCGCCATTATTAAAGTCTTCTTTGCCTCCAAGCAAAATAACTGGGTATTCAATCTTTGCACATAATTCTTTCAATTTATCTACCGGCAATTTTTTTGTAAAATGAGCAGCACCAATTGCAATAGCTAAAAATCCCTGCGAATGAGAAAAAGGAATATCCGAATCTTTAACTTTATCTTTTTCAGGAATAAAAAAATCAAGCCCTAATCCATCATTAACCACACCGAGGCCTGACACAGTTTCCATATACCTGTCAACGATATGTTTTTCAGGCATCAGGTTTATTTTAAAATTAGTATATATCCATTTTTGTGTATTCAACTTATTAAAAGAATAAAAGGGAATACCTTTCAACGCCTGTTTAATTCTTAGTGTGCGTAAATTAAAATGAAGATCAATCACACCGTCAAACTTTTCTTCTTTAAGAACATCTATGGTATCTTCAAAATCGTCGTCAAGCGTGATAACTTTAGTTAGGTAAGGGTTCGATTCTACAATAGATGCAAATTTTTTTTTCGTAAGGAACCAGATATCTGCGTCGGGAAATCGTTTGCGCAGGCAGCGTACAACCGGCGTAGTTAGTACAATATCTCCAATGGAAGAAAACCGGATAATAAGAAATTTTTTAGCCACGGATTACATTGATTTACACGAATAAAATATCAATTTACGATCTTACTATTTTCTATTTTTTTAATATCATCTGTTCTATAACCTTCTTTCGGAAGGAAGGGCTACATTTCAATATAATCAAGCTCTTTATGAAATGTTTCTTCGCTTAATATAGCAGCTATTATACTAATTATCATAACGATAACGCCCGTTATAAAACCACTCATAACATAGGTGAAATAATGCTGTAAGCCATTAAAAAGCAAAAGCATCAATGGCAAAGATCCCCTGACCATATTAGGAATGGTGGTTGCTGCGGTTGCCCGAAGATTAGTCCCGAATTGCTCTGCTCCCATGGTTACGAATATAGCCCAGAAACCGGTCGCCAGCCCAAGCCCCCCAGAAATCCAATACATGGTAGCGGCAGTACTCGCAGCCGTTTGCATGAAATACAATGATATCATTACAATGGTCATGATATAAAAAACATACAACGCCTTTTTCCTGCTTTTTAAAACATGGCTGAGAAGACCTGCCAATACATCACCAATGGAGATTGCGATATATGCATACATGGTAGCCTTGCCCGGACTTACGTCTTCGTTGATGCCAAAGCTCTTTGCAAATTTATTGGAGAAGGCAATAAGAATACCTATTACATACCATGTGGGGAGCCCCAATAAAATGCTGCAGGCATATTTCTTAAACCTTTTACCGTTACTGAAAAACATCAGGAAATTTCCCCTCGACACAGATCGATCCAATGATTGATACATTCCCGATTCGAATACGCTTACACGCATTAAAAGCAAAAGAAAGCCCAGCCCACCTCCGATGAAATAACAAATTCTCCAATCATATTTTTGCGATATAAAAAAAGCAACTACGGCTCCCGTTAGTCCGAGGCCTGCCACCAGTGAGGTACCGATTCCTCTTTGTTCCTTTCTGAGCAATTCAGCAACTAAGGTAATGCCGCCGCCCAATTCTCCCGCAAGGCCAATACCCGCGATAAACCTGGCGATGGCATATTGAGTTACGGTTTGTACAAAGCCATTAGCAATGTTGGCAAGAGAATATAATATTATGGAACCAAAAAGTATACTGAGTCTTCCTTTCTTATCGCCCGCTATTCCCCAGATAATACCACCAATCAACAAGCCAATCATTTGAATACCGAGGATTAATTCTCCTTGTTTGTCTATTTCTGTTGCACTTAAACCAAGAGATTTCAAACTAGGGATACGAACTATAGCGAAGAGAAGTAAGTCGTATATATCAACAAAATAGCCTAACGCCGCAACAATTACAGGAATCGAAAACACCGCAATCTGTTTCTTGTTCATATCAAAAATATCAAATAGTTGTATTGTTACTATTCCCCTTTTTTTTAGGAACAAACACCTTCCATAAAACGGGGAAGGTAGTAACCACAATAATTCCTACTACTATTACTTCAAGATGTTCTTTCAAATCGAATTGAAACTGGTGCATGATAAATGTCTGCAAAAAATGGCCGGCAAATAACATGCTGCCTACCCACAGTATGCTTCCAACCATATTATAGTAAGCGAATTTTTTATGATTCATTAAAACGATACCTGCTACTATGGGCGCAAAGGTTCTAACAAACGGAACGAACCTTGCCAAAACAATAGCCTGCCCCCCATTCTTTTCATAAAATTCATGCGCTTGTACCAGGTATTTTTTTTTGAAAAAGAAAGTGTCTTTTCGTTCAAACAAAAAAGGGCCGCTTTTTTTTCCGAACCAGTACCCCACATAATTTCCCAAAATACCCGCTATCGAAATCAGCAACCATAAAATAAAAAGATCCGCCCATTGGTTATTGGTTTCAAACATAGCCGAAGCCACAATGCCCGGAACATGGTTTGTTGTGCTGCTGAAAATACCCGTAACAAAAAGTAACGCATCACCCGGCAAAAAGAAGCCTGCAAACAATCCCGTTTCTGCAAATACAATAAACAGTATCATCCATAGTCCGCCGTGTTGTATATAGAAATGAGGGTTCAGTAATTCTCTAATGCTTATTCCTAAAATGTCTAATAATTCCACTGATAACTATTTATAATTATTAATCGGCAAGTTCACCTTCCCATTTACTTACAGCTGATGTAGCTAATGCATTTCCCAGCACATTAGTCATAGTGCGAAACATATCGCAAAAATGATCTATTGGCAATATTAAAGCAATTCCTGCAGGTGGAATATGAAACATACCACAAGTTGCCAACACAACAACAAGTGCAGCACGAGGTACACCCGCAATTCCTTTGCTGGTAAGCATTAAGACTAGCAGCATGGTAATTTGTGTTCCAATATCCATGTGAATTCTATAAGCCTGCGCTATCGCAATACTCGCGAATGTCATATACATCATGCTGCCATCGAGGTTAAAGCTATAGCCTAAAGGCAAGGTAAAGGCGACAATTTTTTCGGGGCAGCCAAAGCGTTCAAGCTCTTCCGTTAGTTTAGGGAAAACAGCTTCGCTGCTTGTCGTACTGAATGCAATTAATAAAGGTTGTGCGATTCGTTTTAAAAGTAATGGCACCTTGTTCTTTAAGATTAAATAACCGACCGCAATGAGCACCAACCAGAGAATAAAAATGCCGATAACAAAGAAGAAAAGATAATCGCCATAAAATCGAAATATGCTAAATCCATTGGTGGCAATAACTGCAGCCAATGCACCAAATACTCCCAGTGGGGCAAAGTTCATTACATACCCAACCATTTTTAAAATAATATGCGAAACACTTTCAAGTGCTTTTATAACAGGCTTTGCATAATCGCCAATTGCTGTGGCAGCCATTCCAAAGAAGACGCTAAAAATTACAATTTGCAAAATTTCATTTGACGCCATAGATTGAAAAATACTCTTCGGAAAAACGTGCTCCACAAAATTTGTTAAAGAAAACTGCTGCGTATTCGTCATCAAATCCTTTGCCGCTGAAACATCCGCTACACTCAAATTTATGGCATCCCCGGGTCGGAAATAATTCACCAATGCAAGGCCGATAAAAAGACTTACCAGAGACGCAGAAACAAACCATAAAAGCGCCTTACCTCCTATTCGGCCAACAGTTTTTAAATTGCCCAGTTTTGCGATACCAACTACTAATGTTGAGAACACTAACGGAGCAATAATCATTTGTACCAATCTTAAAAAAATGGTAGTTAACAAATTCATGTCAACAGAAAAAGATGTGATAAATGATGGCGCGGAATATTCATGAACGAAGTATCCCAGCAAGCTTCCTGCAAGCATTGCTATGAGAACATAAATGGTAAGTTTGTTTTTATTTTTGCCGATAGCCTTTGGAAAGCTCATATAGTTTTGCAATATAATGTTTAAAATGAGTTATAAAGCCATGCACTCAAAAATTGCGTGTCTGTTCAATATTTTAAAAATTAATTCCTTACTTTTCCAAATTGATAACCAAAACCTCAATTCATTAGTATGAGTTTATTTATTACGAAACCTATGAGCAGCCTTATGGCTGAGGCAAGCGAATCGGGCAATACATTGAAAAGAACCTTGGGTCCCATTAATTTAATTGCTCTGGGCATAGGCGCTATAATAGGTGCAGGGCTTTTTGTAAGAACGGCTGCGGCGGCGGCTCAGAATGCAGGGCCTTCGGTAACGATTGGTTTTATTGTAGCTTCCGTCGGGTGTGCATTTGCAGGATTGTGTTATGCAGAGTTTGCCTCGATGATTCCAATTGCAGGAAGCGCTTATACCTACTCATATGCAACTATGGGCGAGTTTATCGCGTGGATTATAGGATGGGATCTCATTCTTGAATACGGCGTTGGTGCCGCAACTGTAGCTATTGCATGGAGCGAATATTTTAATAAACTTTTGCAAATTTTTGGACTGAATGTTCCTTATCAATGGTGCCATTCACCGTTTGAAGTTTCTACTTCAGGCATTCACGGTATCATGAATATTCCGGCTTTATTCATCATTATCGTACTTAGTTTATTATTGATAAGAGGCATGCAAGAGTCAGCAGTAGTAAACGCGATCATTGTTATTTTGAAGGTTGCCATCGTGGTTGTTGTAATAGCAATGGGATGGCAATATATTAAACCTGAAAATCACACACCTTTTATCCCAGCCAACTCCACATACACTGATCAGCAAGGCATATCACATCACTATGGAGGCATACTTGGAATATTAGGTGCGGCGGGCGTCGTGTTCTTTGCATTCATTGGTTTTGATGCGGTTTCAACTGCTGCGCAGGAAACGAAAAATCCTAAAAGAGATATGCCGATTGGTATTCTCGGATCATTAATAATCTGTACAATTTTATACATCTTGTTTTCTTATGTACTCACGGGTGTTGCTTCAGTGCATGATTTCAGAACCCAAGGTAAAGAAGCATCAGTGGTTTATGCAATTGAACACATGAGTGGGGCAATGGTTAATGGCGTATGGATACCAACTTATAAGTGGCTCAGCAATCTTGTAACCATCGCTATATTGGCGGGGTTTTCTTCCGTAATCCTGGTAATGTTAATGGGCCAGTCAAGGGTATTTTATTCTATGAGTAAAGATGGGCTTGTTCCTAAAATATTTGCAACTATCCATCCAAAATTCAAAACACCTTACAAATCGAACCTGATATTTTTAATTTTTGTGGGCTGCTTTGCTTCCTTTATTCCGGGTGATATAGTTGGAGATATGACAAGTATAGGTACATTGTTTGCCTTTATGTTAGTATGTGCAGGTGTTTGGATCATGAGGCGAAAACATCCTGAAATTAAAAGAGGATTTAAGGTTCCAGCGGTAGGGCTCGTAGCAATTTTAGGTATTCTGGTTTGTGGCGCTATGATCTTTGGCCTGGGCTGGACAAACTGGGCAAGGTTAATAGGCTGGCTGCTTATAGGGTTTATTATTTATTTTGGTTATAGCCGCTATAACAGCAGGCTGAGAAATCCCGGCAAATTTCCGCCTGATACGAGCCCGCATGTTGTCCCGGAAGATGTACCTCCGTTAGTATAACTAAATAAGTTATGTACTAACAGTTTAGGCCTATACGTAGTTAAGAAAATAACAGAATAGTTTGCTGTTCCTTGGTAAGATTAATAATGTGTGTTTATAGATTACCAATACGCAACGCAACTTTTACTACATAACTTCTTCAAATAAGTTCTCATGAAACTTTTTTTCGTTAGTAACTGATAATATTTTAAAAAGACAATCAATGAAAAGCGCCGGCAAGGCAGGTTGAAAACATATTTAGATAGTGTACCATCTAAATTATTATCTAAATGAAAATTATTAAATCCATTTTTGCTTTGCTGGCTGTCATTGGCTTGTGTGCATTCACTTTTATTCCCCAACAACCAAAAATTACAATTGCCGCCGCCGCTGACCTGAAATTTGCGATGGATTCAATTATTACTTCATATAAAGCCCAGAATAACGGTGTTGAAATACATGTTATTTATGGCTCATCAGGAAAATTCTATCAACAAATAACTAATGGTGCACCGTTTGATATTTTCTTTTCAGCCGATGTCGACTACCCCAATAAATTAAAAGATCAAGGCTTTACCTCCGGCGACATCAAAACCTATGGCATTGGGCAGATAGTTCTCTGGAGTAAAAAAACGGATCCCGACAAAGAACAAATGAACACATTGCTTGATGCAGACATTAAGAAAATTGCCATTGCTAATCCTTCTCATGCACCCTATGGCAAGCGTGCACAGGAGAGCTTACAATATTATAAATTGTACGATAAAATTCAGGGCAAGTTAGTTCTCGGTGAAAACATTTCACAAACTGCACAATTTGTAACAACCGGAGCAGCAGATATTGGTGTAGTTGCGTTATCGCTTGCGCTGTCACCGGCCATGAAAAGTGAAGGTGGAAAATATTATCTTATTCCGGAACAAAGCCATACGCCATTAGAGCAGGCTTATATATTGTTGAAACATGCGGCCGGCAATTCAACGGCAACTAAATTTTATAACTTTATTTCATCCCCTGCTGCCATTGATGTTTTAAAGTATTATGGCTTTTCTCAAAAAAAATAATATGAACCAATTAAAAGGAAACATAACCGAAATACAATCTCATGAAGGGTTATCAATTGTGAAAGTGCAAGGACCCAATAACTGTGTGTTTACTTCTTTGGTCATGGATGATGTTGTAAGTGCAGATTGGTTACAAACAGGCAAACAAGTGAGTTTGTATTTTAAGGAAATTGAAGTAATGATATCAAAAGATCCCGACGCGAAAGTGAGCTCGCAAAATCGCCTTCCATGCAAAATACAATCTATGAACGCCGGTGTAATATTATGCCAGCTTGAGTTGTTGTTTGGCGAAACAATCATAACTTCAATTATTACGTCAAATGCGTGCAGGCAGCTGGATTTACAGGAAAACGACTTCGTAACAGCACTCATCAAAACAAATGAAATAAGTGTATCTCCTGATGATTGACTTATCGCCACTATGGCTCAGTTGTAGGTTGGCTTTTATTGTGACAATCCTATTGTTCGTCATTTCTATACCGTTAGCCTACTGGCTCACTTACAGCAAATTCAAATTGAAAACAGTTGCAGAAGTTATCATAACGTTGCCGTTAGTTCTGCCGCCATCTGTGTTAGGATTTTATTTATTAGTCGCCTTCAGTCCGGCAAATACTTTTGGAAAATTTATTGACACATATTTTAATTTGCGCCTAGTATTCACTTTCAGCGGGTTGGTAATTGCATCCATTATTTACAGTTTGCCTTTTATGGTTAACCCTGTTGTGGCAGGCTTCAAGAATCTTCCAGCCTCATTAAAAGAAGCGTCCCTTACCTTGGGTAAATCAAAATTTACGACGCTTATAAAAATCCTTCTTCCCAATATCCGTGCATCGTTATTAACGGGCATAGTAATGACTTTCGCACACACCATAGGAGAATTCGGCGTTGTGCTGATGGTCGGCGGAAGCATTCCTAAAGAAACCAGGGTAGTATCTATTGCTGTGTATGATGAGGTAGAATCAATGAACTATCATAACGCAAACGTGTATGCGCTGATATTATTTGTATTTACTTTTTTAATTCTTTTGGGAGTTCACGTTATTAATAATAAAAAGCGGGCGACCACTCTTTTATAATGATACAATTCCGGGCACATAAAATGTTGAATACCACACAAGGGAAAATGCCTTTGGAAGTTTCATTCACTTTAGAGAAAGGAAAATTAATTTCATTATTTGGAAAATCAGGCGCCGGCAAAACAACCATTCTTCGCATACTCGCAGGGCTTACTAACGCAGATGAAAGTTTTATTGAAGTTGAAGACGAAGTTTGGGACAACACGAAAAAGAAGATACATCTTCATGCACAAAAACGCTCCATTGGTTTTGTTTTCCAGGACTATGCATTGTTCCCTAATTTGACAGTAAAAGAAAATCTACAATTCGCTTTGCAGAAAAAAGCTGACCAAAAAATTGTAGCAGAGTTGTTGGAACTAATGGAACTGGAACGACTACAAAATTACAAGCCCACCAACTTATCAGGCGGCCAACAGCAGCGGGTGGCTTTAGCCAGAGCCATAGCAAGACAACCAAAAATCCTTTTATTGGATGAACCGCTTTCTGCCCTTGACGATGAAATGCGTTTCAAATTACAGGATTATATCTTTAAGGCTCATCAACATTATAAACTCACCACAATATTAGTAAGCCATCACTTGCCTGAAATATTCCGGTTATCCGATAACGTTATACTACTTGACGAAGGAAAAATCATAAAGCAGGGCAAACCACTTGATGTTTTTACAGAACAAAAGATGAGCAGTAAATTTAATGTTACGGGCGAGATAATTGACATCAGGAAAAACGACATTGTTTACATTGTCAGCGTCCTTTCTATGAACAACATTATAAAAATAATAGCTACTGCAGATGAGATAAATAATTTGAAGATCGGGCAGAAAGTGCTGGTGACGTCAAAAGTTTTTAATCCTGTGATACAGCTGATGTAATGCCACAAGCCCGTCTCTTATCATCAGTTTATTAAAATAAACTCCCTCACATTTTTGAGAGAAACTCCAAACATTGAGAAAAGAAAATATAATTTAAATACAGATTTACATTTTCATTCCTGCCATTGGATTTTTACCATGCTCAAAAATGAATTCACTATTGAGTAAATATGCGCCGCTTGTTACAACTATATCTCCATCATTAAGGCCGGATGTTATTTCAACCGCATCACTTTCTTCTACGCCTGTCGTCACCATTCGTATTTCATAAACACCCGACTTTGTTTGCACCCAAACTGTTGACCCTTTGCTGTCTGTTAATATAGCATCTGACGGAAGCGTAAGAGAATTGTGTTGCTTTTTGTTGATAATAAGATAGACTGCCATTCCAGGTCGTAACAGGTTATCTTTATTTTGGATTGTGACTCTCACGAGGTTTATTCTTGTACCAGGATTCATTTCAGGATTTACAAAATCAACTGTTCCATTAATATTCATATTGTTTAAGTCAGGAATTTGAACTGTCACTTTATCATTCATATTTACTGGAGACATTTGTGTTGTATAAACCTGTGCCTCCGCCCAAAGTGTTGCAAGATTAGCAAGCTGCACTATCGAACCTCCTTCCATTACATAATCACCTTCATTAACGTTGAACGAAGTAATGTATCCGGCAGCAGTACTGTAAAACGAAGTGAGCGTGGATGCTTTTTTGCTCATGGCAAGTTGCTTAATTTGAGGATCGCTCATTCCCCATAATGATAATTTATTTCTAGCACTTTCCACCAAAGCGGCATAATTGATTAGCGTATTACCAATGGTGCTTTCCTGTTCCAGGGCATTGACGTATTCCTGTTTGGCATTATTCAGTTGTTCACTATAGAGATCAAATAATATATCTCCTTTGTGAACAAAATCGCCCACACTTTTGAAATAAATTTTATCTACCCGGCCTTCCACCCTTGCATTTACTGAAGACAATTCGTTTTGATTAAAATTCAGCGTTCCTGTAAGAAGAAGTTTACTACCAATGTTCCCTCTGCCTATCGTATCCGTCTTGATGTTTCCAAGCCTTATTTGTTCTGCACTTAAATGAATTTCTGTTGCTGTTGCAGGCTTACTGGCCAGTGAAACAGCAATCAATTTCATACCACAGATGGGACAATTTCCCGGATGATCCTCATGTACCTGCGGATGCATACTACAGGTATAGTAAACATTTTTATTTACCGGTACTGCCTTCTCTTTTGATTTTTCTTTGCACGAAGAAAAAATAAGCAATAAGCAATAAGCCATGAGCAGGATTGCGCCTCTTTGCCAATTTATAATTGAAGTATTATCTTTTATTATGTGTTTCATTTTACCTATTGTTTGCACGTTACCGATGTTTCCTTTAACTATTCTTTATTGATTTGCTTTAATAAAACTTTCACTATCCACCAGGTACTGTGCATTCGTAGCTAAGGTATCAGTTGTATTGAGCCCTGAAATTATTTCAACCTTATCACTAGTACGGATACCCGTTGTTATTTTATGTGCCTCAAATCCACCTTTAGATTTAATGAAGACCACTTCGTTTATGCCAAGCGTTAGTACGGCTGGCCGTGGCACCCACAGACCATTCTTACGTCCAGTATAAATGCTGGCCGTTACCTGGCTGCCCACGGTAAGCATATCCATATTATGGAAATATACCCTTGCGGTGATTGTTTTACTATCGTTCCTGAAGAAGGGTTCTATATAACCAATAGTTCCTGTTATAACTGCATGGGGATCTGTTTCGGGGACGGCGCTCACGCTGTCACCTTTCTTAATAAATATAAGGTCGTTCGGGAAAATCTGTAATGCAATCCATGCTTTATGATGATTCATTATCATAAACAATGTTTGTCCTTTCTCCACATACATCCCTTCCCTTAGCGACAGTTCCTGTGTAACAGATGTGCTAATATTGACCCCTGTTTCATTCATATTATGCGCCATACCGGCATCATGCACATGGCCAGTGTATTTGCTGTACACGCCTACACTGTATAAAGGTTTACCCGTTGTGATAACTTTATTTAATTCTGTTGAACTCATACCAAGCAACAGCAATTTTTGTTTGGCTGCGCTGATGAAAGAAATATTCTGTGCATCATTTTTTAACAGGAATAATAAATTTTCCTGTGCAGTTAATAATTCAGGAGAATAAATGTCCATCACTTTTTGCCCGGCTTCTATTTTTTGATAACGATAACGCAGATATAGTTTTTCAATACGGCCCGAGACATTTGATGAAATAGTGCCGGCGGCGCGGGTGTCGGATTCAATTGTTCCATACGCTTTCACAGGAATATCGATATCGCCTTCCTGTGGAGTTGTAACCGGAAGTGAGGCGACCACATATTCATTGGTTGGTTTGAGTAATGTTTCCAGGTCAACATTATTTACAGCGAGTGGCTTTGCATTCACCTTAATGAGCTTCCTACCGCAAATAGGACATTTACCGGGATGATTTTCTTTTACCTGTGGATGCATGGAACATGTGTAGACTTCCGTGGATGAAGAGGTAATTGAGGTGTCCCTATTTTTTCCATTATCACAGGCTTGCATAAACGAAGCGGCTGCTACTACAAAAACAATATATATACACAATTTATTTTTCATTTCTCATGATTTAATCTCTAATAATTTTTCCAGGTCAACCTGCATACTTAACAGTTGTTGCAGTTGATCCAGGTATTCAAGTTCTGTGTTATTCAACGTTTCCCATGCATCATACAATTCAAAAAGTTCGGCTGTATTTTGCTGGTATGCCAACAGGTTGCTTTGATAATTTTTCTTCAGCGCAGCTATAATATTATTTTCAAACAACTCCACCTGGTTTTGTTTTGCTGATATATTTTGTTGCAATTGATACGCCATGCCCGAATATTCATTAGCTATAGATACTTTCTCTTCTTCTAAAGATTGAGCTTTCCATTGGATGCTTTCAATATTGGCTTTATTGGCTCTCGTTGACCAGTTCATGGGAATTTTTACGGTTCCCATCAAATTGAACATGATGGGTGATCCGCCAAAGCCAAACATATTACCGAATTGAACTCCGAATTGTGGTTTTAAACTTGCCTGTTCTATATTTTGTTGCAGGACAGCCAGCTGAATATTTTGATCGATTGCTTTTATATCGCTTCGGCTATTATAAAACAGGGTACTATCGAATACCATTGTTGAATAATCTTTAACCGTATAATTTGTATCGATTGAAAAGCGGGTGAGTTTGTCCCGGTTCATTAATGTATTCAACGCTATTCGTTTTTGCATGATCTCATTCTGCAATCCCACACGCATATATTCAATGTTGCCCAATGATGCTTTTGCTTTATAATAAGCGCTTATTTTTCCCAAGCCATTCTTATATCTTGTTTCCGCATTGGTAATCATGAACTGCAATAGCTTTTCGCTTTCAGCAAGCAGCGATAATTTTTTTTCATCAATGATCCAGTCATAATAATCCTTTTTTGCAGCGGCAATAAGTTCGTTTAACGTTGCCTGTTTGTTTTCTTTTTCTACAGAAGACATGGCTTTCATGTAGGCTTCATTGGCCTCATTGTATTTTTTATTAGGAAACATTTGCTCAACACCAATCATATAGCTGCCCATTCCATTTTGGGCAGGCATATTGCCTGAAGCTTTAGAACCACTCCAAAGTCCTGTGTTGTAGGGCGTCATCCAGAAACCAGTGGAAACCTGCGGTGCGTCCCAGTTCCTTGCTCCCTTTGCGGCAGCATCCAGCGAATTTATTTTCGCATCTAAAACTTTCAGGGAAGGATAAGATTGCCGGATCGAATCCACCACATCCTTCAGTTCAAGCATTTGCGAAGATGCTTTAACATGTACTAATAAAATGGATGCGATCACTATAATGAGCTGTTTCGTAATTTTCATTTTTAAGGCTTTATTTCAGTTACTTCTATCTTGCCAAATCTTTTCAATTCATATTCTTTATTCATTAGAAAAATAAGTGGCGTTACCAGCAATACATAGATGGCTGAGGTGATGACTCCCCCTACCATCGGTAAAACAATCGGCTTCATCACATCACTGCCAACACCGGAGCTCCACAAAATGGGAACGAGTGCAAAAAGCGAAACACTAACGGTCATGATCTTGGGGCGCAATCGCCTGGCAGCTCCCATAATAGTATATTCTCGCAGATCATCTTTTGTAATCATCTCCCTGGAATTTCCCTTTTTCGCAACGAGTTGCTGCATGGCATCATTGAGATAAATGATCATCACAATGTTGGTTTCCACAGCAAGCCCAAACAATGCTATAAAACCAACCGCAACTGCTACCGATAAATTCACACCCCAGAAATAGATGATGAAAGCGCCACCGATTAGCGCAAAAGGTAGCGAGATCAAACTCAGGAGCGCCTCCCGTGCAGAATTAAATGCAAAATACATGGCGATGAAAATAATGATCAGCACAAAAGGCATGATGAGCTTTAATGTCTTTTCACCCCGAATAAGATTTTCATATTCGCCACTCCAGTCAATAAAAAATCCCTTTGGCATTTTGCCTATAGAAGTATTCAATTTTTGCTGTGCTTCCTCAATAGTGCTGCCCAAGTCCCTTCCTCTTACGTTGAATAAAACGGTTCCCCTTAGCAATGCATTTTCTGAATTGATCATGGCTGGGCCCTCAGTAATTTTTATATTGGCAAGTGCATCCAGGGGCACAGGACCAAAACCTTGTGTTTGAACCTGCAAATTTTTTAGCGTCTTTAAGTTATTTCGATAATCCTGGCCAAATCTCGCATTCACTGAAAACCTTTGTCTTCCCTCAACAGTAGTAGTAATGCGGGCTCCCCCCAATGCCGTCTCAATAACGGTGTTTACATCATCTATACTCAGGTTGTAACGGGCAATTTCTTCACGGTTTATATTTATGTCAATGTATTTACCACCGGTTATTGGTTCTACATATAAATCTTTCACGCCGGGTATCCCTTCCAAATCTTTTTTTATAACATGGGAAAATGCATAAATACTGTCAAGGTTTTGCCCATATACTTTTACGCCCACATCGGTTCTTATTCCTGTTGACAACATGTTGATCCTGTTAATTATCGGTTGTGTCCAACCGTTAGTAACACCCGGTATTTGCAGTTTGCTGTTGAGTTCATTAATGATGCTGTCTTTGGTTACGCCTTTTCTCCACTCACTTCTTGGCTTTAGCATTACAATCGTTTCAATCATACTGATAGGAGAATTGTCGGTTGCGGTGTTGGCTCTTCCCGCTTTACCCAGTACCGATTTTACTTCCGGCTCACCTGCAAGAATTTTATCTTGTACCTGTAAGATCCTTTTCACTTCAGTGTTGGAAACATCAGGCAGCGTAACAGGCATGAACAATATAGAACCTTCATCAAGTGGTGGCATAAACTCTGTACCTAAACTCATTACCATTGGAACGCTTGTCGCCAAAGCAATCAGCATTATTCCGATGGTTGTTTTACGCCATTTAATACATGCCCTGATAACAGGTTCGTATACCCTTTCTAAAAAACGATTAACAGGGTTAGCGCTTTCCGGCCTGAACCTGCCCCGCATAAAGAACGAGATCAGCACCGGGGCAAGCGTTACAACTAATATGGCATCCACAACCAAGATGAACGTTTTTGTAAATGCCAGCGGATGAAATAATTTACCTTCCTGGCCGGTAAGCAAAAACACCGGAAGAAATGAGGTGATGATGATAACGGTTGAAAAGAATACGCCACGGGAAACCTGCTTGCAAGCCATTTCAATTATACGCATTCTTTCTGCCGCGGGAATTTTTTTATATGGCTTTCTTAATTTCATTTTTAATCGTATTAGGCCAGCTTAAGCCTGGCTGTTCTGCCATTCCGATAAATGGCGGTAAGCATTTTCACTCATGATAATCCCGTTATCAACAATAACTCCAATAGCTAATGCGATACCTGTTAGCGACATGATGTTAGATGACATGCCAAATGCGTTGAGCAGGATAAAACTAACGGATACGGTTATGGGTATTTGAATGATGATGCTGAGGGCGCTATGCCAATGCATCAAAAAAATGATTACGATGATGCAAACGATACTGATTTCTTCCACTAGTTTGTCTTTTATGTTGGCTATAGCGGCTTCGATCAGTTGGCTCCGGTCGTAGTCCACTTTAAAGGAAACACCTGCAGGCAGGCCTTTTTGCACATTCGCCATTTTCTTCTTAACGGCCTCTATCACCTTATCAGCATTTTCTTCATACCGCATAATTACTATGCCACCAACCACTTCACCTTCTCCGTTGGCATCAAAAATGCCCAACCGTAAATCGCCTCCCATTTGTACAGTTCCTATATCTTTTACCCTCACCGGGATACCGTTGTTATTGCTCAACGCAATGTCTTCGATGTCCGCCTTATTTTTGATATAGCCTAACCCACGAATAATATAGCCCATGCCGCTCATATCAAGTTTTCTTCCGCCTACGTCATTATTGTTAGCCCTCACTTTTTTAATTACATCCATTAGAGATAGGTTGTAGAACTGGAGCTTTGTGGGATCTGCTACCAACTGGTATTGCTTTTCAAAACCACCGAAAGAAGCCACCTCAGCCACTCCGGGAACTGTCTGCAAGGCAAATTTTACATACCAATCCTGCAAGGCCCTTTGTTCTCCAAGGTCCATTTTTGGTGCGTCCAGGTGATACCAGAAAATATGTCCGACACCTGTTCCATCCGGGCCGAGGGTAGGTGTTACACCTTGTGGCAGCAGGCGTTGAGCATAGTTTAATTTTTCGAGTACCCGTGTACGTGCCCAGTAAATATCAACATCATCGTCAAAAACAATATACACAAAACTCATCCCGAACATAGAAGTGCCGCGGATATCTTTCACCTTTGGCACCCCCTGCAGGTTACTTACCAATGGATAGGTTACCTGGTCTTCCATGATCTGGGGACTTTGCCCGGTCCATTCTGTAAACACGATCACTTCGTTTTCACTTAAATCCGGTATTGCATCCACAGGATTCCGCTGAATGCTGTATATCCCCCAGGCAAGCAAAGCCAATGCAACGGTAAGTACAATGTACCTGTGCCGTAGCGAGATCTCAATTAATTTGTTTACCATGTTTTATTCTTTAGGCTTTACATAAGTTCCTTCTTTCGACAACCCTGGTATTAATACCCACTCAATAATTTTCATCACTGAAATTTTAATAAAGGAAATAATATCAATAAACAGGCGATTATGAGAATGCCTTCAGCCCGGCAGGATGCCGGGTAGTTAGAAGAAAGAGAAAATCAAATACGATAAACGCAGTTAGAAATATAGGCTGCAACACCAGGATGCAGCGGCGGAGCATGGCTTCTGTTGCCATCAATTCCGGGAACAACCACTACAAATTTAACAGCATGAACTGGAGTAAAGGAGAGTAAGGGCTGACAATTGTTAGCGCAATTTATTAATACGGTTGATGCGAGGTGGCTGTTCTTAACCTTAACGGTTTGGAATTTTGTTTGGCAGCATTTGTTATTGCTTTCGTTTTTACTAAATGCTTTGCCGCCATCTCCATGCAAGGAAAGCGATACCGATTTCAATTTACCGCAACAATAAAATTCTTTTACGCTAAACCCTAACGAGGAAATAGCGTAAATACAAATTATAAATATAGCGGCCACCTTTTTCATTGCGTACACAAAAGTAATAAAGGTTTCTAAAACCCTGTTTGTAAGATAACGTATATTATTTGCAATATTTTATGTTTTACGTCACTTAAACCTATAAAAGAAGAATTTCTATCAACCTTCTTGAGTGCCTGATGGGTGCTTACTAAAAATGGACAGTGCCTAAACCGTTAACAGCCTGTTTGTATATCTCACGGCATTATATTTTCCTTTGCAAAATAATAATCCACAGCTTCCTCCACAGCTTGCAGGGAGCTATACCTGGGGCTATATTTCAATAAGTTCTTCGCCTTTTCTATACTGGCATTGGGGCTATGGGCAATATGGTCCCAAGTGAGGTCGGCATTGGTTTGGCTGGTCATTTTTTTCCATTCTGCCCAAGGCAGAAAATTAAGTTTAGCCTCCTGCCCGTACCACTTTGCGATCGCCATGGCAAACCCCCTTAACGTAAGAGCCTGCTCAGAAACAATGTGGAAAGCTTCTCCTGTGGCGCTTTTCCGGTTTTCAACAGAATTGCAAAAAGCCTGCGCAACATCATCCGCATGTACGTGGTGTACGGTTTCCATTCCAAGGTTTGGCAATACTATTTCCCCGCCTTTGGCCAGTTTTATGAACACTTCCGGATCAAGATTGCCGGCAGGATTAATGGGCAGCCAACCCGGCCCGGTGATATGTCCCGGATGTAGTATGGTAACAGGAAACCCTTTTCGTCGAAATATTGAAAGGAGGTAGGATTCAATCTTCGCCTTGTTGATACCATATTCGCCAAATGGCTTTCGCCCCTGGCTCTCACGGGTAGGCAATTGTTCACTGTGGCCATGCACCCAAATGGTGCCACAGTGTATAAAATGCTCAACTTCACCCATAAGAGCCTCCGCTAGCATTGCAGCACTTTTGGGTGTAAAACAAATGAGATCAATTACTATTTCACCATGAAGTTCTTTAATTTGTGAACCAAAAATTCCCTTGTCTTCAGATTCAGACCGATCAATAATAACCTCGCTAACTGACTTCCATAATGGATGTATTGTGTAAGGCCCGCGTTTTTTTCTGCTAACACAAATTACCTCGTGCCCCGCCATTATTAATCGCGGAATTAAATAAGTGCCTATGTGCCCCGTACCTCCGATAACTACTACTTTCATTTTGCTTGCAATTTCGTCTCTATAATACCTTTAAAAAATCTCACATAAATATAAGTTACCCGCTCCACATTGTTCAGGCGGTCTCCAATTGTTTAATGCCAGAATACTACTTTGCTTTTGAAAAAAAATACATGCTTTTGATGAATACAGATTTGTTTTTTGGCAGGCAAACTCCAGTTTTTTACGGGATTGTATATAGAATGTAGAACAAACTTCTTTCTTCTTCAGCCTGTGAAAGTTTGAAAATCGCACTACGAAGATCGCACTAATAGTGCCAGGCACTACCTTTAAAAATATCATTCACCGGATGGCGGATTTAAGTTGACCTGGTTGTCTTCTTTTGCCTTTTTAAATTCCAGCCTGCCAAACTTCCAGGTAAAGTTAATTCCGAAAGACCGGAAAGGAATACGCTGAAGACTACTAACAGTGAAGCCTGGCCCAAAAACAGATGTTTTACGGTTAACGTATTCATTAAAAGGGTTATCTGCGGTAAAGGCAATGCTTCCCTTCTTTTTCCATATTTGTTTGCGCAAGGCAATACTATAAGTTGTGAATGACGGGAATATACCCTGCGCCTCATGCCGGGCCGAATTAAAGTTTCCAAAAAATTCACCCACCATTGTTTTCGAAAACTGGTAGGTGGCATTCATATTCAGGCGATAGTTAAAGCTCGTTGAATTCTGCCCCAATACTACTTTATTGATCGTATGGCGGTAGAAGCCAAAAACATTGGATCTTACCGTAAACTTATTGGTAACATTAATATTGGCAAACAGGCTTAAGCCAATATTATTTTCAACTCCAATATTTTCCCGCGTACTAACGGCAACGTTAGTATAGGTGGAATCGCCCACCACAAGCGAAGGGTAATACAAAATATAGTTCTGAATATCATGATTATTGCGGCGGTAAAATGCGCTGATAAAAAATGAACCGGTGGCACCCATATCCCTGCTATACCCCAACTCGAAACGATTACCTATCTCCGGGGTAAGATAGGGATTACCACTGCTGATATTTTTGGGATCGCTTGTATTTATAAAAGGATTGAGATCATAGTAGCCGGGTCTTTCAATTCTTTTTGAATAACTCAGTTTCAACGTGGCATCATCCCCGAGCCTTCTTAAAAAAAATATTGAAGGAACGAATGTATTATAGCCGGGTGTATTTAATTGCCGCTGCGCATCGGAATAATAAGAATTAATATCAGTGCGCTCATACCGCCCTCCTATTTTGGCATCAAACCAATCGCCCACGGGGAAGCTTAGCTCGGTATAAAACGCAAATACTTTCTGGTGATAATGCAACTGGTTGGATAAAGAACTATCGAACGCAAAAGATTTTTGAACGGGCAGGAAACTGGAAACATCCGACGTGCTATTGATGTCGTACAAACTGTATTTGCCACCTAATCCCAAAACTATTTTTTTAGCTAACGGTTCCGTGTAGTCGAGTTTTATTTCCGTCTCATTTTCTTTGCCAGGATTTAAGTTATACGTGCCGTAGGTAAGTGAATCTCCCGGCAACAAATACTGGTTATTATTACTACTGCCCGAGTTATTGCCTAAACTGGTATTTACAGCTATATCAAGTTCGCGGTCTTCTTTATCAAACGTTCTTTTATAATTAACGTTAGCGTCCACATTGTGAAAACGATGGGAATTGTTTGTGTTGTTTAAAACATCAATTTCGGAAATAAGGCCTCCGAGTCCATCCAGTGTTCGTTGCGACTGGTTAATAATACCTGTGCCGGAATGGCCGAAATTGCTATAGTTAACCGAGCCGGAAAAACTATTCCTTGTTCTGTATGTCCAATCGAACCCTATGCCCGACTCAACTCCATGACGGGTAAAAGCGGAACTTCCCTGCTGGTGCAGCAATTCGGTTGTATCGTTATTATTGGAAACACGGTCGTACACGCTTGGCGTGGAAGAATGTAACCTGGTATTACCGCTCACGTATGCATTCATTCCAAAATTGTTATTACGGGCATTAAAATTAAATGAGCCATTCTCAAGTCGTGTACCGCCCGTAAGAGAAAGGTTTCCATTAACGCCTTTGGCTGTATTTTTTTTAAGGATAATATTAATGATGCCGCCCAGCCCTTGTGCATCGTATTTAGCACCGGGATTGGTGACTACTTCTATGCTCTTGATCTGGCTCGCCGGAATGGATTGCAACACATCTGTAATACTATTTCCAAAAGCAGAGGAAGGTTTTCCGTCTATAAGGAACCTGATGCTTGAACTGCCAGCCAGTTCTACATTTCCATCAACATCAACAGATACCTGCGGTACCTTTTTTAGAATGTCAGTAGCCACGCCGCCTTGCGAAGTAATATCCTGTTCCGCATTAAAAACTATTTTATCAATCTTGTTTTCAATTATTTTTGGTTTGGCTGTAATAGTAACCTCCTGGAGCACTGTCTCGTTCTTTACAAGGGAGATAGTTCTAAGCTCAACCGGGGCATTTTGTTTGTTTACCGATATATCATTAAAAATAAAGGGCCGGTAACCCAGGTATTCTACAACCACTTTATAATTGCCATTGGTAACATCATCTACAGAAAATACTCCTGCAGCATTTGTTGTACTTCCATTTACTGGTTTTTTGCCGCCGGCTGAATAAAGCGTGATAGTTGCATAATTAAGTGGCTGGCCGGTTGCCGAGTCTGTAACTTTGCCCGTGATGCCGGTGTTAAGCCGGGCTTCCTGCTTTTTTTGAGCCTGCAGATTATAATAAGTGAGCGTTATAATAATTGCGAGTATAGTTCCTTTCCTCAAGTGTAAAGATTAAGGGCGCAAAATTAATCCATCATTTTGAAGAAAATTTGATTTTACAGAGTATTTACAAAAAGGTTATAAGATTTATCAGTCAACAAATGTTGTCCACCGTTCGTCAAACTCCTCATGATCTCCTGTTTTTTATAATCCAAGACATTTCAAAAAATTCTCCTTATAACTGCTTCCGATTGGAATAGTGACTTTATTAATAAGAATGGAATTACCCTCTATACTTTCAACTTTAGACTTATTAATAATGAATGAACGGTGAACTCTAACAAAGAGGTTAGATGTCAATAACTTTTCGAAGCTGGTAAATGAAATTGCGGGAAGAATAGTTTTAGTTGTTGTAACCACTTTTGTATAATTACCCTTTGCCTCGGCATATAACAAATCGTTATAACCCATTTTGTAAATCTTGCCTTCAGCTTTAATAAAAAAATGATCGGGAAAAGTTTCATCGTGCGGCATATTATAAGTAGTATTTAACTTATCAATGGCCTTATCTATCGCTACTATAAATCGTTCCAAAGAAAATGGTTTCAGTAAATAGTCGCGTGCGGTTAAGTCGAAAGCATCAACCGCGTATTCTTTGTAAGCTGTAGTAAAAATAATTTGTGGCGGTTGTTTCAAAGTTTTCAGGAAACTTAATCCGTCCAAAACAGGCATGTGAATATCAAGGAAGATGATATCAATTTTATTATCGCTCAATACATTTCTTGCTTCAAAAGCATTGCCGCAAACAGCAATAACATTTAGAAACGAAAGATGACTGCAGTAGTGCACAATAATATCGCAGGCAATAGGCTCGTCATCTACAATAAGACAATTCAATTGCTTCATTTGGTCTTTATTTTAAGGCAAGTTTTATAAAATCCTTCTTCACTAAAAGTCTGCAAAGAATATCTATCTCCGTATAATAAGTCAAGCCGCTTTTTTGTAACAGGCAGCCCAATGCCCGAATGGTCAATATTAGTTAATGTCTTCGCTTCATTCGAAAGGTTGTTTTTTATCACTAACTCAATCAAACCGTCAACCAGTTGAAAACGGATATTGATAATAACTTTTTTATGTGAGGTATCTTTTGAATGCTTAAATGCATTTTCAATAAAAGTCATGAGCAACATAGGAGGAATCAGAGCTTCATCAATATTTCGTTTTGAAATATTAACATTAAGCAACAACCTTTCGCCGATGCGCATCTTTTCTAATTCTATATAGTTTTCGATACAGTTTAGCTCATCCTGCAAAGGCACAAAAGTTTTATTTGTTTCATATAAACTGTATCGGAGAAGGCCAGACAATTTTAGCAGCATCGGCGATACTTTATCGCCCTGCTTTAAAGAAAGTCCGTACAAATTATTTAAGACATTAAATAAAAAATGCGGGCTTAACTGGGATTTTAATAACTGCAATTCACTTTCTTTTTGTTCCTGCAAAATTTGTGCATCGTGTAATTGCCTGAGTATAGTACTTCGCGTAATTGAAAAAAATACGCCGAGCGAAAAGAATAAAACCACGACAAATAAAATAGAGATTACAATAGCAAATACGCTGTTCTTTGTTAGAAGCAGTAAACCAAATATGCCTGTTGCACAAAAAAGTGTAATGGTAACGACGGACCATATAATAAATTTTTGAAATTCGCTTGAGAGGAGCCATTTCCGGCAACACCATCTTCCTGCATACATGCATAGTAAAAGAAATACTCCATAGAGAAGAGCCCTGGACACTTTAGCGGCAGGCAAAGCATTTATTACGGAGGGCAGGCAAAACATAACCAGGAAGAAAATGATGAACACAACATGGATCGTCAACCTGCTTTGGAACAGCTTTCTTAGTATCCCCTGCAAATGTTTCATACGTAAATGTAACTAACCGCTTTTTTAGTAGCCTTATAAAATTGATGAATACGTCAATATAAATGTCGAAGTGCTTAAATGGGATGATCAATCTTTCGACAGGAATATTGCTCCGTCTGCCAGATCTCGCAGCTAATACATCACAAATGTTTTGTGTGGTTTAAAACCCGGGGAATATTTGCAAATGATATTATAATAAATGAACAACACAAATTATGCAACACAAAAAACAATTTGTTATTGAAACCGGCAACCTTGCATTCGGGTTTAACAGTAAAAAACCTATTCTAAAAAACATCTACCTAAAAGTAGAAAGAGGATCGATCTATGGTTTTCTAGGACCTAACGGTGCAGGTAAGACGACGACAATTCGTTTGCTGCTGGGTTTATTGAGAGATCAAAATAATTCGATCTCACTTTTTGGCAAAAATCTTTTACAAAACAGAATAACGTGTTTATCAAAAATCGGTGCGTTGATAGAGCAACCCTCGTTGTACGAGCATTTATCAGGATATGATAATTTGGAAATTACAAGGTTATTAAGAAAGACTTCTAAAGAAAAGATTGATAATGTATTGCAAACAGTAAGGCTTTCAGAGGCGGCGCATAAAAAGGTTAAAGCGTATTCTTTAGGCATGAAACAAAGATTAGGTATTGCACTTGCATTGATGGCTGAACCGGAATTATTAATACTTGATGAACCGGTAAATGGCCTGGATCCCAGCGGAATCATGGAAATGCGGGAACTGTTGAAAATGATCAATAAAAAATATAACACCACTATCTTCTTATCGAGTCACTTAATTTCTGAAGTAGAGAGAACTGTTACTCATATTGGAATTATAAATATGGGTGAAATGCTTTTCCAGGGAACGATAGACGATTTGTATAATCTTCAAAAGAAAGACCTGAAAGTTCACATACAAGTTGATGATAACGATGCCGCCATAGCTCTTCTTAAAACATCTTACGGTGTAATTAATAATGACGGCAGCCTGGAAATAATTATTCAATCTAAAGAAGAAGTTAATGACATCATATACCTGTTGATGGCTAATAATATAAAAATATACGAAGCACTTATAAAAAATAAAAATCTCGAACAACTCTTTTTAGACATGACACATAACTACACCGTTAGCTAATTTCCGCAATAGAAATTTCTCAATAATTCATCATATACAATTTAATAAAATGAAAGAACTTCTTGTTGTTTACCGCACAGAACTAATCAAAACAAAAAACTCTTTTGCCTTCTGGTTGGTTATTTTGGGTGCATTATTTATTCCGGCATTTTTCGTTAGCAATATTGCCTGGCACTGGCTGACTACGTGCATTACCTGGTTGAAGACAATCCCAATCCATGGAATGAATATTCGAGAAAACTATTCAATGGTGTTCATTTTACCTTCCTGCCTTTGTTGATCGTTTTGATAGTGGCCCTGGTTTTTAATATTGAACACAAATCAAATACCTGGAAACATGTATTTGTATTGCCTGTTTCGAAAACTAAAATCTTTATCGGTAAATACATGGTGCTCGTAACTCTTGTGCTGCTACTCTATTGTCTGCTGTTTATTTTTTATTTACTTGGTGGCTATATGTTGGGAATATGGAAACCGGAATTTGGTTTTTTGAATCACTCTCCGTCTTATATGTATGGGAATGTTCACACAAGCATTGCTGCTTACATGAGCAAGTCATTTATCACAGTGCTTGCATTACTTGCCATTCATTTTTGGCTGAGCTTTCGTTTAAAAAATTTATTTTCAACCATTGGGATTGGTTTGGGCGGAGTTGTCCTGACGATAGGTATGTACATTTCTCACTGGCATAGCCTAATCTATGTGCCATACGGTTTGCCTGTTTTAATGTGCAACTATGCTCCGGACATACATCATTTTCTTACCGCATTCCAGGAAAACAGTTTGATTTATTTTGCTATCGTTTCCGTTGCAAGCTATTTTGATTTTGTAAAATTCTTCAGGGGTTAAATATAAATTTAACGCAATGCATGCGAGAGCACTTTTTGAAAATACGGCTGTAATTATTAAGGATGTCGTGACATGCAAGGGCATCAAACAAAAAAGCGACAATAAAAACTGTCGCTTTACTAACCCACCCATTATTCGAAATAAATTTAAAACGGAAGATCGTCTGCAGGTTCTTCCATAGTTGCCGCAACCGGCTTGTTATAATTTGTATTATAATTTGAACCGGAAGATGATGATGACGACGATGCAGGTGCAGAAGCATATGAACTTTGATTGCCTGTGTTTCCATCAATATTGCCGCCCAATAATTGTAAATCTCTTACCCGCATTCTTAAAGTCGCTGCCGGCTGATTTTCTTTGTTGGTATAAGCTTCCGCCTCTGGAGTACCTTCCACATATACCTGCTTACCCTTTTTTAAATATTGCGCCAGTGCAGTGCGGTCTGTCCAGTAAGCGCAATTTACCCATGTAGTTCTTTCTTTTAAATTTCCCTGCGCATCTTTAAATTTTTCAGTGTGGGCAACGTTAAAGTTAATTACGTTTTTACCATTTACTTCTTTTAAAATACAATCTGCCCCGAGATTGCCTACGATTTGTAACTTGATCATGACTTTGTTTTTTAATTTTTAACCGATGTATCTGAACGGCCACATTCTAATTGTAAGAATGCAGCGAAATCTGCTGATTGATTACAAACCTAATTCATTTTCTTTTTTAACGAGGTTACCTGGTCCTGCAAGTTACTAACCAAATTTACCAATGAATCAACATCCCACCGTTGCTGCTGCGTAACCTTGTTAATGGCCGCCTGCGCCTGCCAAACTTCAAGCACATCGGCCGTATGTACCTGGTAGGGCTGGTAAGCCGGATTATCGCTTACCAAAGTAAGCTTGTTTTTATTTTTGTTGCTTTTAACTACTCTTTTATAAACGATGCCTTCGCTTTTGCTAACGACAATATATGCGGCATTGCTCTTAATATTATCAATGCTTTCCACTTTTTCACCCACGATTACACTGCCGCTTGGCGTAGGCATCATACTGTCCCCGATTATTTCAAAGGCACGGTAAGTACCACCCGAAAGCATAGGTAATGTAAACGTGTTTAGCTCATCGATAAATTCGCTATCTGCATATCCTGCCAGGTAACCCGCAGCGGCTTTTACCGGAACGAAATGAATCAGGTTCCTATCGGCACTCATCATTTTAAGCTGACGCCTTTTGGCCAGGTAATTAGAACCTTTGGATTCGCTTAGATCGTGGAGCAATAGCTCATCTAATGTTACTTTAAAGATTTCAGACACAATTTCAAGAACATCTGTTCTGGGTTCTGCTCTTTCTTCTTCGTAAGCTCCAACAAGCGAACGCTTGATACCAAGCTTGGAGGCAAATTCTTCCTGCGTCCATCCGCGAAGCTTTCTTAAATATTTTAAATTAAGTCCTGCCAGCGCCATAGTAACTAATTTATTTAGAACAAAAATACTAATTAATTTAGTTCTGCCAAATTTATTTTAATTATTTTTTTGGTAGTAATTTTAAAGAATAAAAAAAATAGTTTTCTTACACTCTTAATTGATACGGCTATGTGCAGTTGCTTTTATAAATACCTTTGTCTTTCAGTTTTAGTAACCATTGCAAATTTGAATATAAGTGGCTTCGCCAACTTGAATAGACCAGGTATGAGTTTTCAAATTCAAAAAATAAATTCGCGATTTGCCGGCGATACGGGCATCAATCAGAATAAAATTTCAGCAGATACACTTGAACTGATATCCGATAAATTTTCTTTTACCGAAGGCCCCGCAGTTGATAAAGATGGCAATATTTTTTTTACCGATCAGCCAAATAATAAAATATGGGAATACGACATTAAAGGGAAACTGTCTCTTTTTATGGATAGTGCAGGCCGCTCCAATGGTTTGTATTTTGATAAGAAAGGTAATATTATTTCCTGCGCAGATGAGCACAACCAATTGTGGTTAATAACGCCTCAAAAAAAAGTGACTGTGCTTGTTAATAATGTCGGTGGCGAAATATTAAATGGCCCCAATGATGTTTGGGTTAATCCAGTAAACAGCGATATTTATTTTACGGATCCGTACTATAAAAGAAATTATTGGGAGGAAGACCATCCGCATATTGCTGCGGAAAATGTTTACTATTTATCCAACCATAAAACGAAACCGGTTTTGGCAGCCGGAGAATTCACACGACCGAATGGTATTATTGGAACGCCTGACGGCAGGCTGTTATTTGTAGCTGATATAGGTGCAAACAAAACGTATAGGTATCATATTGATAAAGACGGAACTTTATCTGCCAGGGAGCTTTTCGCCAACCAGGGTTCTGACGGGATGACTATCGACAACGAAGGAAATATTTATTTAACAGGCAAGGGAGTTACAGTTTACAATAAGGAGGGAAAAATAATACAACGCATATCCGTACCCGAAGATTGGACAGCCAACGTTTGCTTTGGTGGCAAAAACAGGGACGAATTATTTATTACGGCTTCAAAATCGGTTTATACATTACATACCAAGGTAAGGGGAGTTCAATAGTCTACAACAGGTAGATAAACTACAGCTCGATGTAAACTCTGAATGATAATTAAATCTCCTGCCTTTCGTTCAACACAGACATGAAATAGAAAAATAACGTCAATCCTATTACGCAGATCAGCGGCAGAAAAAACGAACCAAATATTGCGGCGCTTGCAAGAAAGACTATGAGAAGGACTGAACAAATTATCCCAATCAGCACTAAAACAACGGCCAGCAAGTTTCTTAGGAACATAGGTAAGGTTTTAAAAAATTAGAATAATGGTTAACATTATTCATATAAATACCAAAAATGTGCCAACTTATTTGCAAATTTTCTCGGACGATCTTAATTTATTAATAAGCGAGTGGCAATTTATAAGCTTAACCCAATGGCATCCGCATGTTTATATTTATCATGGAAGTGTGAATACTTACCTGAACCATAGGTGTAAACCCTCTCTATCTAAAAATCGAAAACCAGGTAAAAGAGTTGATACAAGTAGCCGGTTAAATAGCCTTGCTGAATGTTTGCACTTTCATCTCATTATTGAAGAGGTAAGCATCTACAGCAGCGCAAATATTTCTTATAAATAATCTTCCTTTCGAAGTAACATTTATAACGTCTTCGTCTATTTCTACCAGGCCATCAGTTTCCAGCGATGAAAGCTTTGATAAAATGTTTGTCAAAAAATCAACATCGTGTAACTCTTTGTGTAATGCTGTTTTATTCAAACACATCAATTCATGAATATAATTTTGAATTAAAAGATCTTCTTCATTTAACAAGTGACCATTTACTAATGGAAAAATTCCCGAATTGATTTTAGCTTCATAATCCTCAGTGACTTTTTCATTTTGAGCAAAGGCATCTCTTGTAGCGCTAATAGATGAAGCGCCGAGACCAATGATCAATTTCGACTGTGTTGTTGTATAGCCCATAAAATTCCGGTGAAGCTTGCCGTTTTCTGCGGCGATAAATAATGGATCGTTCTTTAATGCAAAATGGTCCATTCCAATGCTTTCGAAACCTGCCTGTTCCAGTAGTATCCGGCCTCGGTTATATATTTCCCATTTTACAGATGCCGGCGGCAGATCGTTTTCTGTATACCTGCGTTGAGCTTTACTTTTCCACGGAACGTGGGCATAGGAATAAAATGCTATGCGGTCGGGCATTAACTTTTTGATGAGTGCGATGGTATGCTCAACAGATTTTACCGTTTGATGCGGAAGGCCATAAATCAGATCAACATTAATACTCTTGAAATTATATTTTCTTGCCCAGTCAAAAACTTCCTTTGTCCGCTCATACGTTTGATTTCTGTTTATGGCAAATTGTATGTAAGGATCAAAGTCCTGCACGCCAATACTGATCCTGTTAAAGCCGATGGCAGCTAATTTTTTTATGTGTTCTTCTGTCGCAGAATTAGGATGTATTTCAATACTGAACTCATGTTCGTCTTTAATAACCGCATCTTTGATAATATTGGTAATAAGATAGACAAGATTATCAGCGCTAAAAAAAGTTGGTGTTCCTCCACCCAAATGAATTTCTTTTATTTTGGGAACTCCCGGTAAAATATCGCGATACATCTTCCATTCTTTTATAACGGCATCAATGTATGCGTGTTCAACATTATGATTTTTTGTGATTCGCTTATTGCATGCGCAAAATGTACACAGGCTTTCACAAAAAGGTAAATGAATATAGATACATAATTCGCCATTTTCCGAGTTGAAAGTATTGATAACCGATTGTTTCCATTTGTTATTATCAAGTTCGGAAAAATCCCAATAAGGCACCGTTGGATAACTCGTGTAGCGTGGCGTGGCTACATCATATTTGGCGAGTAATGGTAATATATCACTCATACTTTCAGGTTTATTCATATTACAAATGTTACAAAGAACGGATGCCCATACAATGACAATAATTAATGTTATTTGTGATTAATATCATCTGTTTTTTGATTTCTTATCATATATCATGGTTCTGAACTAAATTATTTTTAAAAAAATATAGTTAATAGCTCATTAAAAAAAATGTCATAAGGTTGGCGTTTTTTACACAAATAGCGAATAGCCATGACTTATCAGTCGCATCACCAGTATTTAATGAATATCCTAAAACGTTCCATAGCGCTCTTTGCTATACTTTTCACAATCCCTTATTGTTTAATTGCCCGGGATGACCAACCCGTTTATAATAACAATCGTGACACAACCGGTATATCAAAACTGATTTATCCTAAACTCGTAGACAGCTTTTATGAATTAAGAAGCAACCAGTTGTTTTGGTTTTTACCGGATACAAATTCTTATTCTTTAAGACAATTATTAAAGGAGAAACTTGATAGTTCCGTTAATTCAGGGTTGAAGAAAGAAAAATATCACTTAACAGATATCGATAAATATATAGACGCCAATTTACTTCAGGCCGATAGCATTTCGGCTAAACGAATAGACTGGATTTACACTGATGCTGCCATTGCATACAGCAAGGATATGTACGAGGGTAATGACATCGATCGCTGGATGTTATCTGATGAACTTTCCTCAAAACAAGAAACAGAGGATAACAAATTTTTGTTGCAAGGATCGTCGAATGCAAATTCCAGAGACGATTTGCTTGCTTTCTTTAATTCCTTAGAGCCCGGTGATGCCGAATATCAAACTATAAAAAGAGAATTACACACCAAACGTGATTCATTAACTTCTTTACAAAAAAAACAGTTAACTACTTCACTGCAATTTTATCGCTGGCTACATCATTTTAAATTTGAAAAATGGATCGTAGTAAATATCGCATCTGCAACTTTACGTTATTACGAATTCGACAGTATTAAATTAAGAATGAAAACGGTGGTAGGCAAAGCTTCAACCAAAACACCACGCATTGCAACGTACTGCAATTACATCGTTTTATATCCTTACTGGAATGTGCCGGCAAGTATTACGTTGAACGAATTGTTGCCTGAATTCAGGAGAAACCCGGGCGACGTAGACGCACTAAATATGCAGGTGTTGGATTTAAAAGGAAATATCATTGACCATCATAAACTGAACTGGAAAAATTACAGCAGG
Source organism: uncultured Chitinophagaceae bacterium (assembly GCA_963792025.1). GTDB lineage: Bacteria > Bacteroidota > Bacteroidia > Chitinophagales > Chitinophagaceae > Ginsengibacter. The sequence continues at coordinate 387,589 of CAWBUS010000008.1, forward strand.
AATTATTTCCCCTTCCGCGTTCGTCAATCAACCGGTTGCGATAACTCTTTAGGTGTTATGAAATTTAATCTTACGTCACCCTTCAGTGTTTACCTGCACGACACGAACAATAAGGTGGCATTTCTTTCGGGTTACCGTTATTACAGTCATGGATGCATTCGCATACAGGAACCAATTGAACTTGCTAATTACCTGTTGCCAAATAAAATTGACAGCAACTTCCTGGCATCCTGCCTGGAAGAACAAGAGCCAATAACCTTGAAGCTTGATAATTTGGTACCGGTTTTTGTCATTTATCAAACTGCAGAAACTACTGTTTCGGGAAAGTTGCAATACAATAAGGATGTCTATGGACTTTTAAAATAAAATATCATTTATCAAATTCCGCATTCACTTAACTCAAAAAAATATGCAAGGCTTAACAGATGATGAGGTAATAAAATCAAGAACCGCACATGGAAATAATAAAGCTAATGCCGGCGAAGACCGATTGTTGTTGCATGTATTGAAAGAAATTTTTTTTCAGCCGATGTTTATTTTGCTGCTGGCGGCTTGTTTAATATATTTTTTTGTTGGAAGATATTCAGACGGGATTATAATGATGGTTTCCATTTTTATTGTGTCTGGCATTTCCTTATATCAGGAATATCGAAGCCAGGATGCCATAAGCGCTTTAAAAAAATTATCATCACCTAAATCCACCGTTATTCGTAAAGGCGAACAAATTAAAATACCAACCGAAGAAATTGTAGTAGATGACATTGTTGTATTGGAAGAAGGCGAGATTATTTCAGTAGATGGCACTATCATTTCAGCCAATGATTTTTCGGTCAATGAATCTATTCTTACAGGCGAATCATTCCCTGTAGAAAAATCAACTGACAATAATGACAAGGTTTACAAAGGCACACAGATAATTAGCGGAAGAGCTATAGCTAAAACTATCGCAGTTGGTAGTAAGACGATGTTAGGAAAAATTGGCGTATCAATTAAGGAAATAAATATTCTCAAAACTCCGTTGCAGCAGCAGATCAATTCCTTTGTTCGCATTATGGTGTGGATTGGCGGTATTGCTTTTATTATCGTAGTCGGGTATCATTATATACAGTCAGGCGACATTGTTCAATCTTTTCTCCAGGGCCTGACGCTTGCCATGAGTATACTGCCCGAAGAAATTCCTGTTGCCTTTACTACCTTCCAGGCGTTGGGCGCATTTAGATTATTAAGAAATAATATCATTGTAAAACAGCCGCAATATGTAGAAACATTAGGTTCTGCCACAGTAATCTGCGTTGATAAAACAGGCACGCTCACAGAAAATAAAATGAGCATTGCCAATGTTTATGACGCCGTACAAAAAACTTCTATCGCGGTTGATGATAAAAATGTTTTACCTCAGGAATTGATTGAATATGCTATGTGGTCAAGCGAAACGGATCCCTTCGATCCTATGGAAAAAGCAATTCATAACTTATACAAACAAATAACGGATGAGGATAAACGTACGCAATACCAACAGGTACATGAGTACCCGATAAGTGGTAAGCCACCCATGATGACACACATTTTCAAAAACAATTTAAACGAAATAATTATTGCTGCGAAAGGTGGACCGGAAGCATTGTTGAATAAGAGTGGCATGAGTACAGAAGATATAAATAGAGTTCAACAACAGTTGCGGTCATATGCCAAAGATGGATTCAGGGTATTGGGTGTTGGAAAAGGACGTTGGAAAGATTCTACGTGGCCGGTATCACAGGAAGAATTCGATTTCGAATTTTTAGGATTGATTGCTTTTTACGATCCTCCAAAACCAAAAATTACCGACACTATTAACACATTTAACAAGGCAGGAATATCAGTAAAAATGCTTACCGGCGATTACCCGGAAACATCAATGGCTATTGCACGCTTGATTAAACTTGATAACGACGGTAAATATATAACCGGCAATGAAGTAACACACCTTTCTCCAGAAGAGTTGAAAAAACAAGTAAAGGAAACAAATGTTTTTGCAAGAATGTTTCCTGAAGCTAAACTAAGCGTTATAAATGCCCTGATTGAAAATGGCGAAGTTGTTGCCATGACAGGTGACGGGGTGAACGACGCCCCTGCTTTAAGAGCGGCTCACATTGGTATTGCCATGGGTGAACGTGGAAGTGAAGTTGCAAAAAACACAGCAGGGTTAATTATTACTGATGATGATCTTTCTCATTTAACTGATGCGGTTGCTCTTGGCAGAAAAATTTATGATAATCTAAAAAAGGCAATTCAGTATATTGTCTCAATTCATATTCCTATTATCCTGATTGTAACATTGCCCTTACTTTTTTCATGGAAGTTTAATGAAATATTTACGCCGATTCATGTGATTTTTTTAGAATTAATTATGGGACCAACCTGTTCTATCATCTATGAAAATGAGCCAATGGAACCGGGAACCATGCTCCGTTTGCCAAGAAGTTTGTCTTCAACTTTTTTATCAGGTAGGCAATTACAAATAAGTATTGCACAAGGCCTGATGATAACCGCAGGATGTCTCGGCATAGGATATTATTTTATGCAAGCACACCAAAGTGAGAATATGGTTCGTACTTCAATATTTATCACATTGTTATTTTGCAATATCTTTCTTACCCTTAGTAACCGTTCTTTTCGCTATTCCATTTTCCAAACTATTCGCTATAAAAACTCCCTGGTTCCCACCATAATTGCAATTACACTTCTATTAATATTGTCATTTCTTTATATACCTTTTTTTAGAAACCTTTTTGGGCTTGAATATGTTTCGCCTAATTACCTATTAATCTTTGTATTGGTAGCCGTTGTAAGTACCGGTTGGATTGAAATAGTAAAACTCTTGCGAATGACAGTGGGCAAAATCAAGAACGCGTAGTCAAATAACTGGCTGAGGTTTTCTGTCAAATAAGCATTCTTTTGCGAGCCAATGTTTAAAAATTCTGATTGATCAATTCTGCGAAATTTTGATTGACTTACTTAGTTGACATCCAAAAAATCAAAGAAAAAAAACCCACGTAAAGTGGGGTCTATTGAATGTAATTTTCAATGAGCAATATCAGCATATTAAATGATATCAATCATGACAGCCGGCACACAGTATTGGTAATTTTGTTTTATAAAATAAGCTTGTTATGGAAAATAATAATCACACCATCAGCACGCTTCATAACCTGCTGGATTATGATGCCCGTAATTTCATTATAGCAGAAATACAACTCGAGAAAAATCTGCCCGATTGGATAAATGAAGCCTCTTCATTGCAACTTAAAAATGTTCTTCAGAAATATCATGATTTTGTGCAGCGACATATAAGGGACATGAATGAGTTTTATGAAACTGATTCAATAAATCCTGCCGGCATTTCTAACCGGGTCATGCAGGCTTTTGTTGACGAGACAAATGAAAAACTTGCGGTTTGTAACGATTTGGAGATTAAAGATGCCTGCCTTTTAGCGTGCATCCAGGTAATTAATCACTATAAGATAAGTGCTTATGGAACTGCATCATCGTTTGCGTACATGCTGGAAATGGAAAATAAGGCAAGTATATTTCACCAGGCTGAAATAAATGAAAAACAAATAGACGACCGTTTGTCACAACTGGCCGAACACGAAATAAACGCCAGGGCTAAAACACCGATTGTTTTGCCCTGATAAAATTTGGGTGTTCGAAGTGCTACATGCAAGATGATATATTTTATAGCAAAGTAAAATCACCCGGAGCACTAATAATTATGCCAGGGAAGAAAGGGGAATAAGCACATACTCACGGTCATGCATACTTCTTTTTATTGTTGATATCCATTATAGATGGAGGATACATTTTCTTATTAATTAAATATTTTTCACTTTTAAAATTTATTGCAATGAAAACAGATTCTCAAATTCAAAAAGATGTAATGGCCCAGCTAAAATGGGAACCATTCTTAAATGCTTCTGAAATTGGCGTAGCTGTTAAAAATGGCATTGTTACCCTTTCAGGGCAGGTTGATTCTTATTTAAAAAAAATCGCTGCTGAAGATGCAGCTAAAAAAATAGCGGGTGTAAAAGCCATTGCAGAAGACATCCAGATAGGCATTTCGCCGGCTAATAAAAAAACAGATACCGAAATAGCGGAAGCGGTTGTAAATGCCCTGAAATGGCATACTGCCGTACAGGAAGACAAAATTAAAATTAAGGTTGAAAATGGTTTGGTAAGACTTGAAGGCGAGGTAGAATGGGAATATCAAAAAACCAATGCCACCTCAGCAGTAGTTAATTTAACTGGTGTTCTTGGTGTACATAACCTAATAGTTGTAAGGCCAAAAATCGTTTCATCTTCTATTGAAAAAAGAATAAATGAAGCATTTCACAGAAGCGCAACGATTGATTCATCTAAGATAACCGCTGAGGTTAGTGGAACAAAAATCACTTTGCGGGGTAAGGTTCGCTCATATACGGAGAAAGAAGATGCAGAAAATGCTGCCTGGAATGCATCAGGGGTTACGAGCGTAACAAATAATTTAGAAATAGAAGTACCGGAATATGAGCTCGATTATTAGCTCGATTATTAAAAGTGCATTTTTGGATTATGTTGTCTGTTGACAATTGTAAAGGGTACTTCTTAGCTTTGCAGGTAGTACCCTTCTTCATGAATTGCAATCATCGTCATGAAACTTCAGTGCAAGTATAGTTACACAAAACGTTGCACAGACGTTCAACTCTATTTGTCCTCATAAAAATCTTTCACCCATGCTACTATTTGATTTTCGGTCATGCTATCGGTAGTCTCAACTCTCCTGATAATTGGCGATTGTATAGATTTCTTTAACATAAATTTTTCAAGTTCTGTTTTCATTTCCGCGGGACCAAACAAAACCACTTCGTCGGTACCTCTAATTTCATCAACAACTATTTTTAAATACTTCTGTATATCGTGATTTTTGCGGTTTTCTTTTTTTGTTTCAAAGTTTGAAAATTGAACGCCAAATCTTGTATACATTTTACTTTCTCCCGGAACTCTCTCCCGGCTTTCAATTAAAGAATGTACAGTCTTAATTTCATGCCCTTTGCCTTTAAACAAAACAATTACCGCCTTTTCCGTGTCGATCCAAATTCCTGCCTTTGTATTTTTCATTTTCCTGTTTTTTAAATCATCAATATTTATCATCCCCGTAAAACAATTACTGTTTTGCAGGTATTGCGAGCAAAGCAATTTTTGTATGGTAGCTCATTGATTTGGTCAGACTCCTGTGAAACATGTCTTCCCAAAATCCCCTTTCATATTTCACCATAGCCAGTATATCAATATTATTATCTTCGATATAATCTGAAAGTGATTGCTTAAAATCTTTGCCCGTTAGGTGCATAGCTGATAAGTTATTTTCGTTATATCTTTTACTGATCATGTTTTCATATGCGGAAAGATTACGGGAGTCTTCAGCATAAATGAGTGATTCTTTATTTTCTTCTTCACTAAATACCACCACTTCTACCTGGGCCATAAATAAATCAGCCATTTCAAAAAGAAAATCAAGAATGAATTTTTCTTTTTCAAAACGATTAGTCGCAAAAACAATTTTCTCCGGCTTCTTCCAATGGTAATTACATGGGATCATCATCACTGGCACCCGGCTATTTCCTATGGTTGTAGAAGTATTGCTTCCAAAAAACATTCGCTTGATGCCATGGGCGCCCGTTGTACCCATTATTATAAGGCTAACGCCATCAGTTTCCACAGTATCCTTCAATGATTTTTGAAGTGATTTTTTGGAGACGATAGTTGTTATGTCAATACCTTCTTTCTCTTTAATACTGTTCTTCAGCATCTCTAACTTGTTCGTGGCTTCATTTAGTTGAATTTGATTGAACTCCTTATTGACGCCCATGTAATCAGTATAAAGATCTCCCTTCACATCGAATGAATGAAGCACAATAATTTCAACAGGAAGAATTTTTGCTGATTGCACTGCATATTCAACCGCGTTATTTGCGCATGCTGAGAAATCGGTGGGAACTATTATTTTTTTTAACATTGTTCTCAAATTTTATTAGAGTTAATTAATTTTTATATGTCCAAACCTCAATGTATGGCTACCGGTGTTGGCCAATAAATAGTGGCGCTTCAAGCGCCTCCATTAATACATCAGCCATACTTACTTTAAACCATCTTGAAATATCGCTTCGCTGGTAAGCTCCAAGCACAACTAAAACATTTTGTGCGCTACTTCTCAAATACGCAACAATTTGTTGTTCCGGGGCGCCTTTTAAAACGGTATACTTTACATTGTCAAAATGTCTTTTAATAAACTCTTTCATTAACTGTTTATCTGGTAAATGCCGGTCTGCTTTTTCCTTGTTCCTTACTGTTATTATTTCAACCGGTAGCTCCCTCATACATCCCAGCACATAGCTAAACATTTTAATAGAATGCAAAGCATATGGCCGTCCATCATAGAGCAATACGATCTTGTCAATTTTTTTAAAAGCGGCAGGTGTAACTAGAACAGGGCATTGTACGTCACCCAATAGTTCTTTAATGAAGCTGGTAGGAAGCGATTCTTTAAATCTTGAAAACGTTTCATATTCATCTATAATAACCAGGTCGGCGAATATACTTTCATGCTTTAATTCCCGGAAAGCGATACTAGTATCTCTGTGAACAGAAAAATTAATTTTTGCAAATTCGCAGGCCTTCCGAAAAGAGAGCACTGCATCATCTCTCTTCTTCTGATCTTTTTGATCAAGCTCTTCCAGTTTTTTCTGAAAGTCGGCAGCATTAGTCATTACTTTATACACGCTATAGGTATGGTAGACAACTTCGTCAAGGAATACGCCAACGAGGTGTGCATTGTTCATCTGCGTTAGTTGAATAGCGTATTGCAGCGAACTCTCAGACATTTTATATCCATCAAAAACAACTAAAAACTTTTTCATATACGCCCATTTCGTGTTACAAAATACCACATTACCATATCGAGTTCAATGAATAAAATCATTGCTTTTATTGATATATATCAGGTTGGCGGCAAATATTTCCGGCCACCTTTAATTTAGAAATGACATGATTCTTATTATACACGATTTGAAACGGCGTAACCCGTTGCTCAACCGGAGTTAAAGAAACTTCTACAGGAAATTGCGTTGTGACTATTTAAAACATTTTCGGTAATATCATATTATTTTTAAAAATGAATTGGCACCTAATCAATATTGAAAAAATATTAGATATAACGGGGAGTTCAGTAAATGGATTGTCAACTTCAGAAGCTATAAAAAGATTGCAGAAATATGGTCCGAATGAAATTCAGAAAACTAAAAAGACGCCGCCCTGGCTAATGTTCGCGTACCAGTTTAAAGATTTTATGATACTGGTGCTGATTATTGCAGCAATTGTTTCAGGCTTTTTAAGCGACATTACCGATACTATTGTAATTATTGCTATAGTGATAATAAATGCTGTTATAGGATTCGTGCAGGAATATCGTGCTGAAAAAGCAATGGATGCATTGCAAAAAATGGCGCTTACAAATGCGCTTGTCATCAGAAACAATCACCCGGTTGCTATCTCATCGATTAACCTCGTGCCCGGGGACATGATCTTAATGGAAGCCGGAAATGTTGTGCCCGCAGATGTCCGTTTAACAGAAGCTTTTCAATTAAAAATTAATGAATCATCTCTCACTGGTGAATCCGTTGAAGCAGAGAAGTTGACCGAAACCTTAACGGAGAAAAATCTTTCATTGGGGGATTATACTAACATGGCCTTTAGCGGAACCTATATAACAAACGGGCATGCAAAAGGCATTGTTGTTGCTACAGGAATGCAAACAGAGTTTGGCAAAATTGCCCGTTTATTGCAAACTTCAGCCATACAAACTCCTTTACAAAAAAGATTAACAGTCTTTGGAAAAAATCTTGCCTTTATCATCCTGTGTATTTGCTCGGTGATATTTATCGTGGGCTATTTACGAGGCGAAAATATTGTGTTGATGCTATTAACCTCCCTGTCACTTGCCGTGGCGGCAATACCAGAAGCACTGCCTGCGGTAATAACTATAGCCCTGGCATCGGGTGCTAAAAAAATGGTAAAAAAAAATGCATTGATTAGAAAATTGCCTGCTGTGGAAACCCTTGGCTCGGTAAGTTTTATTTGTACGGATAAAACGGGAACGCTTACCCTAAATAAAATGACCGTAGAAGAAATCGCAACCGCGAATTTAGTTGTCGGTAGCGAGCCCCATGAAAACGGAAATATTTCAGAAGATTATGAAATGCTTTTACGTGCCATGGCCTTAAACAATAATGTTTACCGAAACGAAAATGCAATATCAATTGGAGAACCTACTGAAATGGCGCTATATGAATATGCGCTGTCTAAAGAATTTGATAAGGCTGTAATTGAAAAAGAATTTCCAAGAGTTGCAGAAATTCCTTTTGATGCTGAAAGGAAATGTATGACGACCATTCATAAACATGGCAGTGAATATATTGCCGTGGTAAAGGGAGCGATGGAAGTATTGATGGATAAAGCGGAAGACGATACCGACGTAGAATTTTGGAAAGAGTCCTTAAATAATATGCTTGCCAAAGGCCTGCGTGTGTTGGGTTTTGCCGTTAGAAGATTTCACAGTTTGCCTTCAATAATATCATCGGCTACTATTGAAAATAATTTGAAAATTGCAGGCATTGCAGGAATTATAGACCCCCCGAGAGAAGAAGCAAAACAAGCTGTATATGAATGCAAAACTGCGGGAATAAAACCGGTAATGATTTCAGGCGATCATCCAATAACTGCGGCAACCATCGCTAAAAGACTTGGCATAATCGAATCAAAAGAAGACAGGATTATTACCGGCGCCGAAATGAATGCTATGACCGAAAAGGAATTATCGGAACTGGTAGATCATATAAAAGTGTATGCAAGGGTTTCGCCCGAACAGAAACTTCTTATCGTGAAAGCATTACAAAAAAAAGGTGAGTATGTAGCTATGACCGGCGATGGCGTTAATGATGCGCCGGCGTTAAAACATGCGGAAATCGGTGTGGCTATGGGCATTACCGGAACCGATGTTTCCAAAGAAGCTGCTAATATGATACTACTGGATGATAACTTTGCCACCATTGTAAATGCAGTTAAAGAAGGCAGACGGATTTTTGATAATATCAGGAAATTTATTCGTTACATTCTTGCCGGCAATACTGCCGAAATACTGACGATCTCCCTGGCTCCTTTTTTCGGGTTGCCTATACCGTTATTACCTATTCACATACTTTGGATAAACCTCGTCACCGACGGATTGCCCGGGCCTGGCACTGGCAACTGAACCAGCAGAAAAAAATATTATGCAACGGCCACCAAGACCATCCGGTGAAAATATTTTTGCAAAAGGGTTAGGCATACATATTATTTGGGTAGGCTCTTTGCTGGCAGCCTTAACCATTGCCACACAAGCTTATTCGATTTATATTAAAGATGCCCATTGGCAAACTATGGTGTTTACCGTTTTATGTTTAGGGCAGCTTACTTATTCTATGGCTGTTCGCTCCGAAACAGAATCTGTTTTTCAACAGGGATTGTTTACTAACAAGCGATTACTCTTTACCGTTATCTTTAGTTTCATACTGCAACTTGGGATTATTTATTTGCCTTTTTTTAATAGACTATTCAGGACAGCGCCCCTGAACACCGGCGAACTTTTATTTTGCATCACTATGGCATTCGCAATATTTTTTGCGGCTGAAATAGAAAAATGGATGCGCAGAATGCGAAAAAATAAATTGGCAGGATAGCAGCGTGATATTGGTTAGAGACAATCTCAAATGCCCGTGACATCTCAATAAACTTTTTGGTAGAATCGGTTGGCGGAAAACATGACTAAAGTCACGCGTTATCATAATAGTAATCAGGGAAAAAAACTGGCAAACGTAATAAATTTGGTCAAAGCCAGGGATCATGAAAACAATATTAATAGCCACCGATTTTTCACCAGCTTCCCGCAATGCTTCCATTTATGGTGTGGAGTTTGCCAGGGCGATTAAAGCCAAAATTATTTTATTTAATGCCTTTACGGTTCCTAATCCACCGCCTTCCATTAATGTTAGCGTATCCCGTTACGACATAATGATGCAAATCGATAAACTCTTATTGGACGAAGCCAATTTGCTGGACCCCGGCCGTAAATTAATTGAAATTCTTTGTGATGAAGGATCACCGACTGATGCTATTATTAATTTAGTCAATGAAAAAAATGTCGATTTTATTATTGTGGGAATGAAAGGTGCCGGTGAAAGCTTAAAGAAAATATTCGGCAGCACAGCAACCGCCTTGGCAAAAAGAACCAACACACCGTTGGTAGTTGTTCCTGAAAAAGCAAAATTCAAAAAACTTGATATTTTGGTTTTTGCCAATGATGCTTCAGTTCTTGATAAAGGCGTTCCCAAATTTATTACAGAGATTACTCAATTATTTAATTCGAAACTCTATATCGTAAGGATCATCAGGAATAAAAAAATATTTAAAATTAACACGCCTCATCTTCTCCAACAAAGCGATGCGGTAACAACATTTGAATACTCTGTAGACGCCGACATCAGCTATGCCCTGAACACATTTATCGAAATGAATAAAGCAGACATGCTGGTAATGATTCCCCACAAACATTTGTGGTTGAAACGCCTGTTTACAAAGAGCGAAACAAAAGAGATGATCTTTCATACGCATGTGCCCCTTTTAATTCTGCCTAAAAATATCCTGTCAAATAGCTATTCAAGGGATAGTAAAAACAAACAGCAAAAAATAACCGCTTGATTAATGTTTATACGGTAAATAATTTGGTATGATAGTATGCCTGTTAAAAGCCATAAAATATCAAACCAATATACCTCGATAAACAAGGTTAAACTCATAAGAGCAGGCCAGGGATATTTTAATACACTCTTGAATCTGATCCGCAGGGCAACAGATAGCATTCACATCCAGGTATATACTTTTAATGATGATGAAACCGGTCGGGACGTGGCCGATGCTTTAATTGATGCCGCGAAAAGAAAAGTGAGCGTACATCTTATGGCGGATGGGTATGCATCACGTACTATGTCGAACGCATTTATACACGAACTACGCGATGCTGGCATTCATTATCGCTTTTTTGAGCCTGTTTTCAGAAGCAACTATTTTTATTTCGGCAGGAGGATGCACCATAAATTGATAGTTGTTGATGCAAAATATGCATTGGTAGGCGGCATAAACATTGCCAACAGGTATAATGACATGCCCGGGCAACTTGCGTGGCTTGATTTTGCTATATATGTGGAAGGAGAAATTGCCAAAGATCTTTGCATACTTTGCTGGAAAACGTGGTACGGCTATAAGAGAAATATGAAATTGACACCGTGCGAAGAAAAGGAAATCAACTTTGCAATTGCCGCGCAGGAAAGCAGTGAAGTGAGGATGCGCCGAAATGATTGGGTAAGGCGCAAAAATGAAATCACGGCAACTTACGTTTCGATGCTTCGGCATGCCACAACGCAGGTTACTATTTTATGCAGTTACTTTCTACCGGGAAAGGTTATTCGAAAACAGATGGAATATGCTATAAGACGCGGTGTTCGCATACGGGTAATCGCCGCAGGCAGATCTGATGTTACCCTGGCCAAACACGCTGAGCGGTGGCTATACGACTGGCTATTGCGTAACGGAATCGAATTGTACGAATACCAAAAAAATATCCTGCATGGGAAAATTGCAGTAAGCGATGATGAGTGGATGACTATTGGTTCCTACAATATAAATAACATAAGCACTTATGCAAGTATTGAATTGAACCTGGATGTACGTGATGCATCTTTTGCTGAGTCCGTGCGGATACAACTTGATGAAATTATTGCAAATGACTCCATCCGCATAACTCCGCTGCAGCATGTTAAAACAAAAAATATTCTTAAACAATTCAGTCATTGGCTTTCGTACCAGTTCATCAGAATGTTATTTTACCTGTTCACTTTTTATTTCAAGCACCTCCGTTAATCACCTTACTATTGCAGATCAGTTCTGCCTTACAAAGCAAATTTCTCCCAAAAGCCAGCCCAAATGCCTCATGTTGTTTACTGATGAATCTCACTATTTGGTATGACTTGAGTCCTGTATTTAGCCATTCTAAAAAGATATTTTTGTATTGTAACTAATATCTATAACATTTAAAATAAAGATCATGGAAACAAAAGCATTAACCAGGTTAAACGAATCAATGCCGTCCGTTTTTGATGATTTCTTTAAACCATGGACTGATTTGTTTGATAATGGTGGCTGGAATATCAGGCCAATGAATATTCCTGCAGTAAATATTACAGAACACCCTGATGAATTTCGCTTGTCACTTGCCGCACCCGGTATGAAGAAAGAGGATTTTAAGATTGATGTTGATGGAAATATTTTAACAATCAGCAGTGAAAAAGAAGAAAATAAAGAGGATAAGAACAAAAAGTTTACGCGTAAAGAGTACAGCTATTCTTCTTTTAGCCGTAGTTTTTCACTACCTGAAGAAATTAAACAAGAAAAAATTAATGCTAAGTATGAAGATGGGGTGTTAAAGATTTCATTGCCTCGTAAAGAGGAATCTAAAAAGCCGGTGGCAAAAAAAATTGCAGTGAATTAATTGCGCCAGCTACTGCTCTGCCTTGGTTAATGACAGAGCAGTTTTTTATACTCGGCATTAATTTTTAACACTTTCAAAAATAAGAATATCCGAATTCCCTGTAACTGTAAAAACAAAACTTATAATATCTGACGAATTAAATTTTTAAATGTTTCCATTATTAAAATTTTAGTTGCGGCATTGGAAGAGGGATTTTTTAATGACATGAGTTTTATGAATAACAACAGGAAACATAATGAAACAAACTATAAACTATAACGTATCAGGCAGAAACGAAATGAACGAGATACCCAAGATTAATCAACTGCAGGTTGAAGTTAATACCTGGAAAAGGCTTTTAAACTTTTTCAGTGATGAAAACGTCTGCTTAAAAAACCGGCTTTCAGAAATTCTTAAAAATGGGTTTGACAGAAAACTACTGGAAGAATTTGAAAATTTTCAAACCAAATTTATCAAGCAGGATGAAACGATTACTTTTCTCAGAAACGATATCGCCGAACTTGATAAATTATTGTTGAACGAAAAATTGGGCATGAATGTAAGCGAAAACGCCATTAGTAGAAAGCTTGACCATCTGCGCAAAAACATAGTCAATTCCGAAGGAAGATTTTTTCAACTACAACTTAATTTCAACACCTATGTTTTGGAAAATTTGTAACCAGCTAAGAAAATCGTTTCCTGCTAGTTGATGAGGTTTTCGAGCTTTTTGTAATTAATAATTTTAATATTTCCACTCGAAATTTCAATTAATTTTTCATTGCGAAAATCACTTAACGTTCTTATCACGGATTCGGTAGCAGTACCCGCAATGCTGGCCAGGTTTTCACGGCTGATGTCAATTGTAAAAACGCCGCTTTCCTGCGTGTTGTATTTCTTTTGCAGCATGATTAAAGCTTCAGCTACTTTTTTACGTAATGAGTTATAGGCAAGCCCCAGCAGGTGATCTTCTTTCTCAGTAATATTTTTAGCTAATAATTGTATAAACTTTTTAGCTACTTCAGGGCTTTTATTCAAAAGCTCTTCAAATTCCTCTTTCGGCACTATCGCCAACTCAGTTTCTTCCAATGCTTCCGCAGTATCCTTATAAACAGTTTCTTCCAAAAGAGCAATATAGCCCAGGAAATCACCCGCACTAAACAGTTCTGTTACCAGTTCCTTTCCATCATCATGAATTTTAAACGATTTTACTTTTCCTTTAATTACATAATAAAGCCGGTTTGGATAATTTCCCTGCGAATAAATTATTTGTTTCTTTTTGTATGTATTGATGTTACGTCCTTCAACAAGATTTTTTAAGCTATCTTTTCCAAAAGAAGTTTCCATGAGGTTTTGCAAACCTTCCAACCCGGGTGCCATTTCTTTTTTCAGTAAATCAAGCTTTTTTAGCCGGCTCTCAACAGCGTTCAATAGTTCAATTCCTTCAAAAGGTTTGGTAATATAATCGTCGGCGCCTAGTTCCATTCCTTTGCGAAAATCTGACCGTTCTGTTTTTGCTGTCAAAAAAATAAACGGCGTATTTTTTATAGCTTCATTTTTATGAACAGCATGAAGAACCCCATACCCATCAAGCCCTGGCATCATTATATCACATATAATAAGATCAGGCGAATGCTCAATTGCTTTTTCAACGCCTATTTTACCGTTCTCTGCCACAATTACTTTGTAATTGGAAAGCTCAAGAATTTCCGCGGTGTTTTCGCGTATATCGTCATTATCTTCTATAAGCAGAATTTTTCTCATATTATTTCTTTAAAATTAAGGTAATTATAAACTCGGTGCCTTTTCCGAGCTCACTTTGATAAGTAAGGCTGCCGTTCATAAGCTCTGCGTATTTTGAAACGATATGTAACCCAAGTCCCGTACCTTGTATATTTCCTGCGTTAGTTCCACGAAAAAATCGTTCCGCTAAGTGCTGCTGATCTACTTTTGAAATTCCGATGCCGTGATCTTTAACTGACAAAGTAAACTGCTTATCATTTACCGAAGTTTTCATTTCAATACAGGTATTTTCCGGGGAAAATTTGCTGGCATTTGAAACCAGGTTCATTACAATATGTTTCAACAATGATGGATCTAAAACAACCTCGGGGTTCCCTTCGTGTTCATAAGAAATCTCCTGCTTTTTTTTCAGGTTATCTTTTATTTCTTCCACAATTAATGCAACGAAATTTTCAATATTAAATTCTGATAGCTTCACTTGTATCTTACCTTCCTCAATTTTTCCAACACTCAGAAAGTCATTTAAAATATCGGTAAGCATGTTTACAGATGAAATAATTCTATGCAAATGTTTTTCTCTTTTAGGCTGTTCATCGGTACTCGAATATTTTTCAATTAAATAGGCTGACGAGAGAACCGTGCTTAATGGTGTACGAAATTCGTGGGAAGCCATCGAAACAAAATTTGATTTCAGTTCACTCAGTTCATTTGCCTTCTCGAGTGCAGTTTTAAGATCTTCTTCCGCTTTTTTTCTTTGAGAGATATCTATTGCAATTACCATGAAACCGGTAATCGAACCGGAATTATCCAGTATAGTCGTAAGCGTTAGTGAGATAGGAAGCAATGTTCCATCTTTTCTTACGTAAGTATATTGCTCTTCCCTATGAATGTTTCGTCTTGACTTTTCAATTAACACTTCAAAATCATCGTGAATATCTATTCCAAATTTTTGTTGGAGTTCGCGCCGCCTTCCTTCTAGTTCTTTTTTGTTGTGAAAGATGGTGATGCGTTTTTTATTGACAACTTCCGATTCGTTATAACCGAGATTGAGTGACGCTTCGGGATTAAAAAGTTTGATAATACCCTTGTCATCAGTTGCAATAATCATTGCTCCGGCATTGTCAAGCAAGGCATTTTGATAAGATAAAGTATCTTCAAGTTTTTTACTCGATAACTGCAGTTCCAGCAATGCTTCACTCAACGCTTTTGTACGCTGTTCTACAGTCTCCTCCAATTCATCATTCAATTTAATAATCTCTTCTTCCGCCTTTTTCCGTATGGTTATATCACTTACAAAAGCAATTACATTCTCTTCGCCGTTATTTTTATAATTACCCAAACTTACTTCAACCGGGAATTCAGATCCATCCTTTCTAACTGCAAACAGGTCCATTCCCACACCCATTGGCCTGATCTTTGGATTATGCGTGTATGCGTGCCTGTGGCGAATATGGTTATGGTGAAACCTTCCCGGTATCAGTATTTCAATCGGCTTACCTACAACTTCTTCTAATACATATCCAAAAAGTTTTAGTGCAAAAGGATTTATGGCTTGTATTTCGCCCTGCTTGTTAACCACAACAATGCCCATCGACGAATGGTCAAAGAGAGCGCTGTTTTGTGGAGTAGAATGCATTCGGCAAATTTAATATAGAAAAAAGTAAAACTTCTTAATGCACACGAGAGTTAATGCAAATAGGCAAGAAATTCTTAGTTATGAAATTTTGCGGGTACACGCGGGAGTATCGATTGCAAATCTTGCAGCGCCTTTACGCAGGATGCTTAACACTTGCAAATATAATTCTATACAAGGGACGTCAGTTGAAATCCCCGTTATTTATTTTTATGAAAAGATTACTTGCTTTCAGTCTCTTCTCTTTCCACGGCTATAGTACACTCTCCAATTATCGCGGCCAATGCACCGATTGCCGCCAGCACAGGCGCAAATAATGCACCCACCACACCAACCGTAAGCGGAAAACTCATCAACTCTTTTCCGGACTTTTCAGTAATAGTTATTCTGCGCACATTCCCTTCTGCTATAAGATCTTTTATTTTTTGAAGTAAATGTTCACCGTTAATTGTAAAAAATTCTTTTGCTCCCATTGTAATATATTTTTGATTACAAAATTAGTTGTAATTAACTATAGCGGGTTTAATTTCAAAATAAGTTAATGTTGACATTTTCTTTAAAAAGTAAAAAGTAACAGCCTCGTACTCTATTGAAAACAATTTTATTGTAATCAATTTGTAAGGCTTGTTACTTTTTAGTTTTCAATTATGCCACAGGTTCTGCTGCCTTTTGTTGTTTTCTTTTTTCCATGAATTTTTCAATAAGGTCAGGAACTTTTTCAAAAGCAGCGCCCAGGCCTTTGCTCGTATGTGTTGGTATAAAAGATATCTGGCCTTCACGGGTCGCAAGGAAGCCAATAGGTGATACGCCTATGCCGCCACCTGCGCCGGTACCCCCACCTTCGCCTTTTCCCTTACCTGGCGCATCTCCATGACCTTCGCCACCACCGTAACCAAGGCCCATACCAAATTTAATAACGGGCACACACGTAAACTCGCCCAGTTGAAATTGTTGGCCGATTACTGTTTCTGTCCTTGCTTCTGTTTTCATGAAATCAGTAAGTTGTTTTACTGTTTCTTCAAGATTGATTGCCATAAAATTGTTTTTAAAAGTTAATAAATAATTTACTTCATTAATGCATAGATTATCCGAAATGGTCGATTTTTGATTGTTAATAGAAGATAGTTTTCATCTATAAAATTTATATAGAAGTATTGCCTGGTTATCGGTAAAAAATTCAAGGGATACAACTTTGCATTTATTGCATTATCGCTGCTGCCAATTGCAATTTTCAATTGACTTATTTTAAAAGTCATGATTATTTTAAAAAACCTTCCTATCCATCTGCCACCACTTTTTTTTCTTTGGCTTTGAATCTTTTTAACCTTCTTTATATTTTTTTTATCTGCAAAAATCATTTGCATCAACGACCAGTTTTTATTAAAGAAAAAGACATGGACACGTAACCACCATTCATCATTTTCATATACGACTGATGCGTTTCCTATACCTCGCCATCGCATTATAACTGACGGAATTCTTGTATCGATTTTAAATTCTAATGGTGATACCAAAATCCAGGCAAGTAATAATGAAATAATGAATAGTACTATTATCCATATCATAAGCAAAATTCCGCAATTATAAAGTGCAAAAGGACGAGATCTATCACCGATCATAATGAGGATAGTCACCTATCATTTCCTTGCAAACCATTTACTACGTTTCTGTCATTCAGGTTCACTATAAATCTGCATGGCTGTTGGCAAACAGGTAACTACACCTTTAATGCCCGAAACAGTAAGTGTCATCAATATTGCATCTACTATTTCCTCCTTCGTAGCTCCCAGCTTTTTTGCCATGAGCACATGAAAACTTATAGCCATTGTATCGCCCTGCGAAGCTTTCATCGCGATATAGATCAATTGCTTTGTTTTTTCATCAAGCCCTTTTGATTTCACCAATGACTGAATAAGTCCATCGAAAGCTTTTGCAACTTCAGGCGCTTCTTTTTTAAAAATGTTCATCGGGTTATTATCAATTTCTTTCATTGCCTTATATTATATCATTAATGATCTAACCTTAAATGATTCTTTTGTGGAAGTTGCCATAGATATAATTTTTTTTTATTAAAAGGTTTTCATAGGTTAGTCTGCTGCAATTTTGCCGGCATCTGACTTCCATAAATAATTAATTTGTTTTTTACGCAGCATTAACCAAATAGCCGCTGCCATTATTAACGTGCATGGAAATGCTGCTCCAAAACCAAGCGGTGCAATGGCAATCAAAAAAATAATCGACCCGGTAGCACCTGTTTTAAAGACCCATCCTTTAAATAGCATAGAAATAGCAATGAGTGACTGGCATGTAGCAATAAAGCCAACTGCTAAAGTGATATGGGTGCTAAACCAACCGTTTATAAAATGGCTGTATAAGGCCAGGAAAGTAAGATCAGCATAATCCAGGTAAAATTGGGGGGCAATTACGGCCTCATTCCAGTTAGTCCAGCTTGCCCATGCAAATACGAGTGAAACTAATACCCTTAAAATTCGTTGGTTTTTCCAACCGGCCCAAAGCATCACCAGGGCTAACAGGTTGGAAAGAATATACAATGTCAGAAATATGTTATAATTTAAATCTTTCACTGCTGAGTATATTTTATTTTTAATTTTTTCATTCCCTCTTTCACCTTTGCAGGAATTTCCCTGCAGCTACAATTTTTTGCGTGCTCAACATGCCATTCAATTCTCTGTTGCAGCGTTGGATTTTTTGGCATCGGGTGAGCCAGGTGCCATTCTTTATTTAGTTTCATATTCTAATCTTAATTTTAATTGGCTTCGCGAATCATTACGAAAAAACCTGGCTGCGTTAATCATTGCAAGTGGAAACGTTATCATCCATAAAGCGCCGATATAATAAAATGTCGGGTAGAAAAATGCCAGCACTAATACCGGCATTAATGCGCCATTCCACAGAAGTCCCCGATACAGCCAAGTATTTTTTCTAAATGCAAATGCAGTGAAGAGCGTGGATAAGCTCATAAAGAAATAACCCAAACAATCGACCGCCATCAAAAATGTTTTTGGGTTAAACAGTAATACGCTTTTTTCGTCTATTTGACCTTTTAATTGAGCAGGGACAATTACCGTAAGCTGGGTGAAATAGACCATACTCACATCTGTGCAATATAATACTGCAAATGCGACACCAATGTTAGTCCATATTTTAAGACTGGCGCTTGCTGCATAGTGAAGGCATATTATAGCGATTAAAAATGAAGGCGCTAAAAACAGCGATGGAAGAAACAACCAAAACAAATCCTGCGGATGCGGAATAATTTGAGCTGTTGACAATATTTGCGCAATGGAATAGCAGAATCCAAAAATTACAGACAATATTGCTGTAATAAAACCCATCCTGTTTATTGATGAAGAATGCATGATTGCCGGGTTTTAGCATTGCGCAAATCAACTCCAAATGTCTGCTTTTGCAGCCCGAACACCAATGAATATCGTCAATAGATGGAATGATTGTTATCATCCGTTAGTTGTTTGATTTGATGCTATGAAATATTAATACGATGGAGTAATAATTATTTGAACGATTGTCCAACGTCTGCGATTAGACGAAATAGAAAGGCCCCGGTAGAAACCAGGGCCGTACCAAAACTAACTAATTATAAAAACTAAGTGTTCAATTAGAAATACCTTAATTTTTACAACGATGCCAAAATAGTAATAAAATTCATAATACACTAAATTTTTCCTGAAAATTAATTAAACGGTGCAGGCATTCAAATTATTAAGTTTCTCCAAATGCGGTACTATTTCATGCTCTAACCTTTCTATGAGGGCCTTTTTTATGGCATTATGGTCTGTGATAAGCGTATCTTTTATTCTTAGTAGTATTTCGCGGTTAGCCTTACCCAGCGGTTGTAGCCAGTGTTCATCCAATAAAGAAATGGAAGTAATTTTATCCTGCAAATTCCCAAATTCCTCGAGAAGTGTATCTAAATAATTCTTTTCCGGATGTAAAATTTCTATAGCATGGAATTTTATTTCTTCCGCGGCATTTTCTAATTTTTGCATAGTATAAAAAATATCCTTTAAATGTTTCCTGATAGTGTGCATATTTACGTCGCTAAAATTTCCACTTGTAATAATCGCTGTTATTGCAATGCAATTATTATTTATAAATCTGCCTGCTACAATTGTATTTATTTTTTCAAGAATTAATCCTTCTGTTTCTCTTATGCACTTATCAATCGCTTCGTTCAACGGAATATCGCGGAATTGAGGTTGTAAAATTCTTACCTGGTGATCCAGGAGCTTTAAATATGGCTTTATTTTTTTTGCATGCTCACCGGTAATGGCCAACATATTTTTATGTTGCAATTGAAGATCGCGTATTGAGCCTGCTACTGCGTAGGCTTTTTTTACCTTTCGCGGAATTTTTATTTTTTCATGCGCCGGCTTTTCATTTGAGATCATTCTTAAAAAAGCCCGCAGCTTTTTATATTCTACCCTCAACTGATGAATGGCTTCCGTTTCGAAATCTTTATTTACAATTGTGATTAGCTTATGGAGCGTCCGGTAATGTTTTCTGATAATATTTTTTGGATCGCTTTTATCCATTGGCTGCAGTAAAATTAAATTCGGGTACCTGCTGCATCATTTCATAAAGTTGAAAGGCATCTTCTTTTTTACAAAGTTCTGTGCCTGCATTCATAGTTGCTGCTGTACCGCATGCTACCCCAAATTTAGCCGCTTCCCGCAAGCTTTCGCCCCTTGAAAGAAAAAAAACAATTCCCGCAACCATACTGTCGCCGGCACCTACCGTACTTTTTCTGGTAACCTTTGGCGCCGAAATTATCTCAGTGAAATCTTTTGTTACGATGGTTGCACCGGCCATTCCCATTGATATCACTACTACTTCACACATACCTTTTTCAATAATTTCCCTGGAAACACTTACAATATCCTTAGGCTTTAGCTCATCCACTCCAGCCAAATACGCCAGTTCGCCAAGATTTGGTTTTAGAAGATAAATGCCTTTTTGTACGGCCTCTTTTAATGCCTCTCCGGAAGTATCTACAATTAATTTCGCATTCTTGCCCTCTTGCAATTTCTGCAAGCATTGCATAAATATTAACCGGAACGCCTGGAGGTAAGCTGCCGCTCGCAATAATAAAATTGGCATCATCTATTTCTTCCACAGCCCTTAAACATTCTTTCCATTCATGTTCGTTCAATTCAGAGCCGGGCATTCCAAAACGATATTGTGCATTAATGGATTGATCGAGGACAATAATATTTTCTCTTGTCTCTTTTTCAATTTCTATTATTTTGGAATTGACATTTTCCCTTTCCATTAAATGATTAAAAAACTTTCCGGTGTAACCACCTGAAGGAAATATAGCAATAGCATCCTCACCTAGTTTTTTCAGCGCTCTTGCAACATTAATGCCTCCTCCGCCCGGTTCAAGTTTCGGTGGTGCACATTGTAATTTTTTTTCAGGAATTAAACATGATATTGAAGTGCTCTTATCAATACAGGGACTAAAGGTGATCGTTACAATTTTTGACATTATTGACTATTAAATTTTAATACTCTGTTTTTGTTATTGAATCGAAATAAAAAAAGTGAGGAATCGCCAATGAAATATAGATTGCAAACTTTTATTGTTTGAACTTGATTACAAAATGATAATGACAATTAATCCATCCCATCTCTTACCATTAAATACAGACAACCATTTAAAAGGCCATTTTAAGTGTTGACTCAGCCTGGTTTATATTTTTTATGCCCTTGAGCAATGCATCCGGATTAAAAGAAATACTATCAATTCCCTGTTCCACAAGGAATTTTGCAAATGCCGGAATATCACTCGGCGCTTGCCCGCATAGTCCAATCTTTACACCTGCTTCTTTAGCTTTTTTGATCACCGTGGCGATCATTTCTTTGGGAGCTTCATTTTCTTCATCGAATAAATCATTGACTATTGACGAATCCCTGTCGATCCCCAGTGTAAGTTGAGTAAGGTCATTTGAACCTATTGAAAAGCCATCAAATATTTTTGCAAATTTTTCAGCGAGTATAACATTACTTGGAATTTCTGCCATGACATATATCTCAAGATTATTGACGCCTTGTTCGAGGCCATATCTCTTCATCACCGCAATTACTTTATTGCCTTCTTCAACCGTTCTGCAGAATGGGATCATTACTTTTACATTGGTTAAACCCATGTCGTCTCTTACTTTTCTAATAGCTTCGCATTCAAGTTTAAAACCTTCTCTATACCTGTCATTATAATATCTTGAAGCTCCCCTGAAACCTAACATGGGATTTTCTTCCTGTGGTTCAAAATCTTTACCACCAATGAGATTAGCATATTCATTGGTTTTGAAATCACTCATACGAACAATAACGTCTTTGGGATAAAATGCTGCTGCAATGGTGGCCACGCCCTGCGATAATTTATCAACAAAATACTTTTCTTTATCAGGGTAATGATGCGTTAGTTTTTCAATTTTCTTCTTTACTGATGCATCGGTTAATTCATTAAACTTTACCAAAGCCATTGGGTGAATTTGTACCGTGTTGGTAATGATAAATTCAAGCCTCATTAATCCAACTCCGTCGTTAGGATAAAAAGATAATTTAAATGCTTTATCCGGATCTCCCACTATCATCATTACCTCAGTAGTTTCAGGTTTTTTTATGTTAGTAGAAATCCAGTTCAGTTTCTTTAAAGTCTAATTTGCCTTCATAAACAAAACCTGTTTCTCCTTCACAGCATGAAACCGTTATCATTTCTCCGTCAGTAATTTTCTCAGTGGCATCAGCGCAGCCCACAATGGCAGGCACGCCCAATTCTCTTGCAACAATTGAAGCATGGCTTGTTCTGCCACCTTTATTGGTAATAATTGCTGCCGCATTTTTTAATATCGGATCCCAGTCCGGACTGGTTAAATCAGTAACAACAATTTCGCCCGGTTGTAATTTATCCGATTCATCAGGCGATTTCAAAATCCTCGCAATTCCCGCGGCTACTTTTGAACCGATGGCTTCGCCCTGGGTGATGGCTTTACCTTTAGTTATGATTTTATATTCTTTAACAATCAACGGGTTTCTTTGCGAATGGACCGTTTCGGGCCTGGCCTGGATGATAAACAATTCATTGGTAATTCCGTCTTTGGCCCATTCAATATCCATCGGCTTTTGATAATGGTTCTCAATTACCAATGCCCAGTTAGCCAGAGTGGTAAGTTCCTTATCGCTCAATACATATTCGTCTTTTTTTTCTTCCGGAGTTTCAATATTAATAACAGGGTTATCAACACCGGTTCCGTAAATCATTGTCTTTGCTTTGTCGCCTAATATCTTTTGAATGATGGCATTTTTTCCCTGCAAAAGCGCTGGTTTAAAAACAAAAAACTCATCAGGGGTAACGGTGCCCTGCACAATGTTTTCACCCAGGCCCCATACGCCTGCAATATGAACAATATCGCGGAATCCCGATTCAGGTTCAAGCGTAAAGCCCACGCCCGAACAAGCTTTGTCAGAGCGCACCATTTTTTGTATGCCCACTGATAATGAAACTTTTTCGTGGCCGAATCCGTTATCTTCGCGATACTTAATAGCCCTGTCAGTATACAATGATGCATAACATCTTTTTACTGCATCAAGTAAAGCTTCTTCTCCTTTTATATTAAGATAACTTTCATGTTGACCGGCAAAACTTGCTTCAGGTAAATCCTCAGCCGTTGCACTGCTGCGAACGGCTACTTCAAAATAATTTTCGTTACCACATAATTTTTTATAGCCACCAATAATCGCTTCACCCAGTTCTTCCGGAAGGTGGGCATTTAGCAATAATTTTCGTGCCTTCAATCCGGTTTCCCGCAGGTTCACATATTTATTTGTATCTAACTGCTTCATTAATTCATCCAGTTGCGGGGTCAACGAATTGTATTTAAGAAAGTCCTGAAAAGCCACGGCTGTTGTGGCAAAGCCGTCCGGCACCGAAATGCCTTTAGCCGCCAATTTTGAAAACATTTCACCTAAAGAAGCATTTTTGCCGCCTACTGATGGTATGTCTCCAATATTGATTTCATTGAATTGTTTTATATATGTGTTCATGATTTTTTGTTATTAATTATTCATGAAGGGCCATCACTGGTATGTGGCTATGTAATATCAAATGTTTTGTATGGCTTCTTTGAATCATCTTATCAAGAAGTGAATGTCGCTTGTGGGTTACCATAAGAAGATCAATATTATTTTTTTCACAAAAATCCATAAGGCCTTCATCAATATCTTTATTGTTTATGAAATGAAATTGCGGTTTCATGTCTTTCAGCATTACCTGCAGCAAACCAGACTGGAAAACCATTTCGGGATCATGAGCTTCAGTGGAACCGGTATTAATAACGTATAGCCGGGCATTGAAAATTTTAACGAGTTCTTCAATTTCACTAACGGGCGTTTTATCAATAACCTTTTCAAAGTCGCAGGCCAGCCCTATCTTTTTAATATTTGCAAACTTCACACCGCGTGGTATGGCCAATATTGGCCACCGCAGATTTTTCATTGCAATAATTGTATGGCTTCCAAAAAATATTCGCTCTGTGTTAGTTACGCCCTGGTTTCCCATAACTACCGCAAACGGGTGTACGCGATCACAAGCAGCGTTTAACTCAGTAAAAAAAGTGCCCATTTCAACTTCTGTTGTTATCTTAATTGTATTACCTGTTTTTCTCTGCAGTTGTCGTTTCAATTCATTTAAAATTTCTTCGGCATTACCAATAATATCTTCCGTTGTTGTAACAGGAGGTATATCATTATAATAGATAGGAACTTTTTGAATATTGAGCAAGTGTAAATCTGCATTTATAGCAACCGCCATGTCTGCTGCATAATTTGCAGCAGACAAAGCTGTTGAAGAAAAATCAGTCGCCAGGATAATTGTTTTCATATATAATATTTTTTTTAGAATGAATTATAAGAGCGATATGATCGTACTGCTCCATTATGTTTTTGCCTACAAATTCCACATCGCCGTCTTCCTCAAGTATTTTTTCAATAATTTCATCAACCATATCTTTTAAATAAGAAAAACGGTTATACAACTTATTAGCTTTATAAACTGTTTCTTCATTCCTGGTAGTTAATTCAGGATATTGATAATTTTCTTCCAATAAAAGAATCCGGCAACGATGCTCTATAACGGCTTTGATTACATCCGGCAATCCTGAGGCGAGTTTATTTTTGTGCGCTGCCGTTTTAAGCGCATTTAATAAATATTTTTGTTTTACTTTTTTCCAATCAGCAAGGTATGGTGTCATAATCTTTCTCATTGCTTCGGTATCCGCTTCCTCGTAGTTGCTTATTATGTTTTCAATAACCGAAGTTGCGTGCGTGGAAACGTTGTTAAAGTGGGTTAAAATATCTTCATTCCCAATTACAAACAACGGAAGGTGATATGAATCCATTATATAATCAAGTGAGCTATCAATGCGCAGCAAAAATTTTTCAATATTAATTCTCACACATTCCTCATCACAATTTTTGATTTTTAAACGATGATATAAAGGATCAGTATATTCTAAAAAATTTTCTAACCTGCTAAAGAAAATTTTTTGCATCTCGCCGGATTCATTTACATAAATCCTGCACTCCTTTTCGGTTAGCTGCAATAAAAGATATTGTTGTAATTCTTTTTTATGTTTAATAAGGTCTTGTATATGAAATGATTTATCCAGCACAATTCTTTCCTCAACTTCCACACTGAGGTATAAAACTTTTTCAAACACAGGCGATACATAAATTGCGATACTTTTTTTATGGGTGCTGAAATCGAGGTTCTTAATAATATACTTTAGCTTTTGTATAACCAATAAAGCCATGTCAATAGAAAAATTATCAAATATTTTTTTCTCAACTTTTTCCACTACAGATTGCAATGTTGAAGTCAGCTCACTCTTTGATTGCATTTTCGGTTCAAACGGCAGAATTATAGAAACGGACGGCAGATTATATTCTGTCTCACTTGCCTCAGCCAGGTGAGATAACAGGTTCTGTTTCATAAGACCCATTTTTAATTAATCAAATTTAACCTTAAACGATGCGCATATGGATGACAGCCGTCATAAACCGGCTTGACACTCCTCATTTACAAGAGACACGGAAATGCGTTTTACAGGAAGGTGAGGGTATACAATTGGGACTACCAACAGGCAAGATGGCAATTAATTTGCCATTGCGTGTTCAACAAATAACTCATACAGCTTCACGAGGACAGATAAAATAATATTTCTCAGAAACGGAAAATAAATTACTGCCAATAAAATGGTAATAAACCAAATTGCCGGTTTAGTTGTTTTTATACCCGGAGTATGATGGTTTAATGTTGTCATTTTTGTTATAAGTTATCTCCTGTAATCTTTACCGATGGGCAATAAAAACAGGAGTTTTATGATCTTTAATTGTCTTAATTATAAAACTGCGTTTAAATAGTTGTGAAATTTCAGACCTGCTGAACGAACCGCTAACCAATAAAGGGTTTGACTGTTGCGCAAGCCATTCATTAAAAATATTTTTATCAATAACAGGAAATTTATTTATAGAAAAGTTTTCAAAATGGCTGGCCGCAAATTCCTCAATCAACTCCCTGTCTGGAATATCATGCTTGTCATCTCCTGCATAAACTAATATGGTTTTTAATGAACATAGTTCGGGGAATAAATTTACAAATTGCTTAATGGCGTAAACTGAAGATTCGGAACCGTCGTATGCCAGGATTATATGCGAGGGAAAGTTAAATTTTTCAGGTACAATAATTACCGGGCATTCTGTAGTATGAAGCGCATGCAATAAATATTCAAGCGGCTCATTTTCATTGCTTGTGTAAAAAATTTCACTGCCGATTAACATCAAATCAGCAAAACGGGTTTCCTTTGATAATTGCCGAAGCGCCGATTCATAAATGTCTTTGTGCACTTTGTATTTTATATTATTCTCATCACACAACCTGGTAAAATCATTTATGCTGCTTTCCAAAATACCTTCATCAATGCCTTCCTTCACCGGTATATAGGCTGGTGCCGCAAAAGCACTTGGAAAGAAAAAAAGCGATTCGTAATTTTTTTCTGCTAAAAAAATACCGGTTAATAAAATTGGGGTTTTCTTATTTACGTTACAAGCGAAAGAATAAGCTCCGTTTGAAAAATTTCCTCCGTCAAATGGAATAATTATCTTTTTCATGGTGATACATTTTACGCTCACAAAATTAGCCTGACGAATAACAAAACCTCATTCTTTTCTTATGCCATTTTAGGCAAGAACAGCTATTTTACTTTTTAGAAATTGATTTTCTTCAAGCATTCGTTCGGGCAAAATTAATAATGGAACATGGGTATGAAAAATCATATCTTTTGTTTCACTTTTTCTAAATATCCTTTCCAGCCATTCATGCCTGTGCGGCATCATCACTAACATATCAGCGTTATGTTTTTCGATAAATGAATTCAGGGCATTTGTTATGTCAATGTCGACGGGATAATCTGGCCGATCACTAAAAGTCTCCGAGGCTTTCTTTAATGTTTCCTGAGTATGTAAAACTTCAAACCATTCCTCATGCTTGTTTTTGAGAACAGTTAGTACATATAATTTCGGCTCGAACGACTGAATGATTTCCGTCAAATGATCTAACACCTGTAAATCGGTATCAACACCCAAATCGCTGGCAAAGATTATTGTTCCAGGGGTTTTATACAGCGCATTTTCCGGCACTAGCAGGAGCGGCACATTTACATTTCGGGCAAGCGCAACAGCTGTAGCGCCGAACATCTTTCTAATATTCATGTCAGTTCCTTTCATTCCGGCAACAATGAAGTCGACCTTTTTTTCATCAGCGATAGTAATAATTGCATCTTCCGTCCCGCCTTCATCGCACATAATTTCAATTAAGGAACGGTTGGGGTCCAGGAAATCTGCTTCGTCCATCAATTTTTTATCTGTTTGCATCATGATATCATACCTCGAAATTTCCACGTTAAGTGCGGGCAATGGATGCGGCACTTTATAGGCGTTGAACAAAATAACGTTAGCATCGAGTGCCTTGGCAAGCTGCACTCCAAATAATGATGCAACCCTTGCTGCGTGGGAAAAGTCCGTGGCTATCAATATAGTTCTCATACAATTTCTCTTTACCCAAAACTATTACTATCGCTCAACGCTTTAAATGACCTCAATTAGAGTTATAGCTGATTGATGTCATTATTGCTTATATGCTTTCGACAAAAAATACGAAAGCGTTTTATTCTTATAAACGTTTGAAATTAGCGTCTCAAAAATTAATCAAATTAAAATTTATAATTAACCTCGCCGGTATTTCTTTCCCCTTTAAGGCTCATGCCTGCCGTATTGGTGCTGCGAAAAAAGAATGATAAATATCATCCTGAGGCTGGTTGGAAATCATACGATAGTCTTTTTAGAGATAATATTTTTACGCCAAACGTCGGGAACACAATTGAGTCCCGCAATTGAATTTTTAATTTATCAACAAACGTTGCCTGTATTTTAAAATTTAAATAATGAGAAAAATATTAGTAGCAATAAATGCAGCTAACCCCGATAAAAATTCGCTTGAATTTGCAAGCTACCTGGGTAGGTTAACCAATTCGAAAATAACCGGCGTTTTCCTGGAGAACCTGGCTTATGAAGAAACTTTGAACCTAAAGACTTCTGTTGAAAGAGACAACTTTAAAGGAGGACTAAATGAGCAAGCTGCTCAGAAATCAGATAGAACCGAATTGATAGAACACAATATTTCAACGTACAAAGAAGCAGCCGCCAACAGGGGTGTAAATTTGTTACTGCATCGTGACCGGGGTATACCTGCTTATGAATTAATTGAAGAAAGCCGGTATGCTGACATGATAGTGATCGATGGAGCTACTTCCTTTAATAAACAATTTGAAGGAACTCCCACAAACTTTATAAAAGATGTTTTGAAAAATACGGAGTGTCCTGTAATTATTGCACCAGAAAATTTTGAAGCCATTGATGAAGTTGTCTTTACCTACGATGGCTCAGCCTCTTCGGTATTTGCAATTAAACAATTTACATACCTCTTTCCTCAATTGCACGATAAAAAAATAAACGTAGTGCATATCAATAATACCGGCGAATGGAAAGATGCCAACAGGTTTAAACTTAAAGAACTGCTAAAGAACTACTACTACGATTTGCATTTTGAGGTCCTGAAAGGAAATATTTACAACAGCCTGGTTGAATATGTATTTACAAGGCAAAATACTTTTTTGGTAATGGGCGCTTACGGGAGAAATACAATATCGAGGCTCTTTAAACCAAGCCGTGCCGACCTGATTATAAAAACGGTACTGCAGCCTATTTTCATTGCGCACTTTTAGAACACATCAATTCACTAAAATTAATATTCGTTACTATAATCCAATATTTTCCCAGGCCGTATTAAAACAGTATGTCAACAATAAATAAAATAATAAAACCTGTATCATTAGTTAATCGCACCGCGATACAAGTTCCCTGTTACCATTGCAGTGAAACCTGCGAGGATAATACTTTCCAGGCCGATGATAAAGTTTTTTGCTGCAACGGTTGCAAGCAGGTATATCTCTTGCTTAATGAAAACAACCTGTGTAATTATTATAACATTGACAAAAATCCCGGCATCAAAGCCAAAGGGATATTCACTTCTGAAAGGTTTGGTTATCTTGATGACGAGGCAACCATAAATAAGCTGGTAGAATTTAACAGCGACAATAAAACCAATGTTGTTTTTCAGCTTCCGCAAATTCATTGTTCGTCCTGTATTTTTTTACTCGAGAACCTGCATAAAATTAATGAAGGCATCATCAGTTCTCAGTCAAACTTTCAAAAGAAAGAAGTATTCATTGCTTTTAATCCCCGGCTAATTACTTTAAGAAAAGTAGTTGAATTACTTGCCTTTATTGGTTATGAGCCCAACATAACGCTTAACGATACCCGAACTAAAAAACCAACAACATTTAACAGGCAACAGATTTATAAAATTGGCGTTGCCGGCTTTTGTTTTTCCAATATTATGATGCTGAGTTTCCCGGAATATTTTTCGGGAGGAACGCTTGAACAAACCGGGCTCAAAGAAACATTTACCTGGATGAATATTGCCCTGTCATTACCGGTGTTATTCTTCAGTGCTTCCGGTATCTTCACCTCTGCATGGAAAGGGCTGCGGCAAAACTTTCTGAATATTGACGCACCGATAGCTTTGGCTATTATAGTAACATTCGCCAGGAGCTATTACGAGATATTAAGTGGTCATGGCGCCGGCTATCTTGACTCGGGAACCGGGATTATTTTCTTTTTGCTGATAGGCAGATGGTTTCAAAACAAAACCTATGACTCCTTCTCATTCGACAGGAATTACAAATCTTACTTTCCTTTAGGCGTTACCGTTATTAAAGACAACGTTGAAAAAAATATCCCCGTCACACAATTGCAAAAGGCCAACCGCATTATACTACGCAATGAAGAAATGATACCTGCAGATTCGATACTGATAAAAGGAAACGCCAATATTGATTATAGCTTTGTTAGCGGCGAAACCACCCCGGTTGCAAAGAAACCGGGTGATTTAATTTATGCGGGCGGCAAACAAATCGGCGGTGCCATTGAACTGGAAATTATTAAGGAAGTATCGCAGAGTTATATTACCCAACTTTGGAACAACGAAATATTCAACAGTAAAAAAAATGAAGATAAATCTTTCATACATCCCTGGAGTCGTTACTTTACGCTCGCATTATTTGCCATTGCATTTTGTACTATCTTATTTTGGTGGAGATATGATCCTTCAAAAATATTGCCTTCGCTCACAGCAGTTTTAATTGTCGCATGCCCTTGTTCACTTTTGCTTTCAGCAACCTTTACTTATGGAAATATGCTGCGCATTTTTGGTAAGAATAAATTGTATTTAAAAAATGCCGGTGTTATAGAATCATTAGCGAAAATTAATACCATTGTTTTTGATAAAACAGGAACCATCACTCAAAACAAATCGTCGAAAGTTAGTTATGAAGGAACGCCCCTTACGGCCAAAGAACTGGTTGCCATTAAAAATATTACCAACCAATCTTCGCATCCATTGAGTAAAATTATCGCTTTGTCGCTAACGTCAGCAACCGGGACGGTAATGGTTGATGAATTTAAAGAGTATGCCGGAAGAGGATTAGAAGGCACTGTAAATAATATCAATGTAAAAATGGGTTCTGCCAGCTTCATTAACCAGTTTGAGCCGGGAATTATTTCTTATGACACAGGTACTCACGTGCATGTAATGATGAACAATGTTCACATGGGCCGGTTCACGGTCAGCAATCAATACCGGGAGGGAATCGATGAATTGGCAGCCAGGTTAAAAAAGGAAAACTTTGAACTGCACATTCTATCAGGCGATAATAATTCTGAAAAAGAAAAGCTGGTAAAACTATTTGATAAAAACACGCAGCTCTTGTTTAACCAATCACCACAACAAAAGCTTGATTTCATAAAATCGCTTCAAAATGTTTCTTTTTCCCCTCCAGGCGTTAGGAGTAAAAAAGTATTGATGTTAGGCGATGGCCTGAACGATTCAGGCGCCTTAATGCAAAGTAACGTAGGAATAGCGGTTAGCGACAATACTTCGCAGTTTTCTCCGGCATGCGATGCCATACTCGACGGAACGAATGTTAAGTTGATTGACAGGTTTATTGCCTTCGCCAGGTCGGGCAAAACCATCGTTACTGTAAGTTTTATTCTATCCATTTTATACAATATAGTTGGGCTGTCATTTGCCGTTCGCGGCTCCTTATCTCCAATGGTAGCCGCTATTTTAATGCCGGCCAGCAGCATCAGTATTGTTTTACTCGTAACAGCATTGTCGACGGCTAGCGCACGCCTGAAGAAATTGTAAAGTGGATAATGATTACAATCAGTTTTTGGTTTGATACTCATCATAACATAAAAAAGTAACCGCGGTTATTTTTGGCAACTTAAAATAACATCATTGAGTGCATTGATCATCTTAATAGGCGTAAGTATTGCAGTTGCTGCAGGCTTTTTAGTAGCGTTTTTATGGAGCGCCAAATCCGGGCAATACGATGATGACTATACACCTTCAGTTCGAATGCTTTTTGACGACATACCCAAAACTATTGAGATAAAAGAAGAAAAATCAGATAAAAAATAAACAAATTCATCATCATTTTTAAACACAAGCCAAACTTATATGCAGGTAGAAAAATTTTATTATGATAACAAGATAGTAAGAAACTTCGCTTACGCCACTGTTGTATGGGGTGCTGTTGGCATGCTCGTTGGTCTTTGGATA
The DNA here is from genome assembly GCA_963792025.1 of uncultured Chitinophagaceae bacterium. Classification (GTDB taxonomy): domain Bacteria; phylum Bacteroidota; class Bacteroidia; order Chitinophagales; family Chitinophagaceae; genus Ginsengibacter. The sequence continues at coordinate 419,935 of CAWBUS010000008.1, forward strand.
GCATTGCAATTGGTTTTTCCAGGTCAATTTCCTCACGGATTAAACCTGGAACCTTATTTCAATTTCGGAAGGCTTCGCCCATTGCATACCAATGCAGTGATTTTTGCATTTGTGGGTAATGGCATTTTCATGGGTGTTTACTACTCGTTGCAGCGTCTTTGCAAAGCAAGAATGTACAGTGATAAACTTAGTTACATTCATTTTTGGGGCTGGCAATTGATAATAGTTGCGGCAGCCATTACGCTACCCCTAGGCCTTACCGATAGCGGCGAGTATGCCGAATTGATCTGGCCGATAGATGTTGCTATTACAGTAATCTGGGTTGTATTTGGCTGGAATATGTTTGCCACTATTATTAAGAGAAGAGAAAAGCACTTGTATGTAGCCATTTGGTTTTATATAGCCACCTTTGTTACGGTTGCTGTTTTGCATATTGTTCGTTCAGGAGAATTACCGTACACGTGGTTAAAGAGCTATAGCTTTTATGCCGGCGTGCAGGATGCTTTGGTGCAATGGTGGTATGGACATAATGCAGTGGCCTTCTTTTTAACCACACCTTACCTCGGGCTGATGTATTACTTTTTGCCAAAAGCGGCTAATCGCCCTGTCTATTCGTACAAGCTTTCTATTATTCACTTTTGGGCTCTTATCTTTTTGTACATCTGGGCCGGACCTCACCATTTGTTATATACTGCCTTGCCAAACTGGGCGCAATCATTAGGCGTTGTATTTTCTTTCATGCTCATATTCCCAAGCTGGGGTGGTATGATAAACGGATTGCTTACCCTTCGCGGAGCCTGGGATCGTGTACGCGACGACGTTATCTTAAAATTTATGGTGGTTGCGGTAACTGCATACGGTATGGCGACTTTTGAAGGCCCGATGCTTTCGTTAAAAAGCGTAAGCGCAATATCTCACTATACTGATTGGATTATTGCACACGTGCACGTAGGGGCATTAGGCTGGAACGGTATGTTGACATTTGGTGTGCTATACTGGCTCATTCCAAGAATTTTCAAAACAGATCTCTATTCAAAAAAGATAGCCAACATTCACTTCTGGCTGGGCACATTAGGTATTTTATTTTATGCAATACCCATGTATTGGGCAGGCTTTACACAAAGTTCCATGTGGAAACAATTTACTGAAGCAGGGCAGTTGAAATATACTTTTCTTGAAACAGTTACGTACATGAAACCATTTTACGCTATGCGTTCTTTAGGTGGAACATTGTATTTAGTTGGCGTTTTATTTATGATTTATAATTTATATAAAACGGTAAAAGCAGGAAAATTAGTTGCCAACGAAGAAGCTGAAGCAGCGCCATTGGAAAAAAATTATGTAGCGCACAAAGGCGAGCATTGGCACAGGTGGATTGAAAGAAGGCCTGTTCAGTTTATGGTGCTAAGCCTGGTTGTTATTTTAATCGGAGGTATTATCGAACTGGTACCTACCTTCCTCATAAAATCAAACGTTCCAACAATAAGTAGTGTAAAACCTTATACGCCGCTAGAACTGGAGGGAAGAGATATTTATGTACGGGAAGGATGTTACTTATGCCACTCGCAAATGATCCGTCCTTTCAGAAGTGAAACGGAACGTTATGGCGAGTATTCAAAAGCTGGTGAATTTGTATACGACCATCCATTTCAATGGGGAAGCAAACGTACAGGGCCAGACCTTGCAAGAGAAGGCACCGGCAACCTTAAAAAGACCGATGGATGGCATTTCAGGCATTTTCGTGAACCCTCTTCTATGAGTGAAGGTTCTATTATGCCATCTTATGCTTTCATGCTCCAGGATGACCTGGACACTTCCGATCTGCCGGCAAAAATTCATGCCATGATCACTCTCGGTGTACCCTACCCGAAAGGTTATGAGCAGAAAGCCATGGCCGATTTGAAAATACAGGCATCACAAATCTCAGACAATTTGCTAGGCGATAGCATACGGGTTTCTCCGCGTAAAGAAGTGATTGCGTTAATCGCATACATCCAACGTTTGGGAACCGACATATCTAAAAATCCAACTGCCACTTATAATAAATAAACTATGTTTTCATTCATTAAACAATACGCAGAAAAAATAGACGGTGTACATGTATACGCCTACATATCCTTATTTATTTTCCTCGCCTTCTTCATTATACTATTGGTGTTGGTAAAAAAAATGGGTAAAGACAGGGTCAATGAATTATCCAATATCCCTTTCGATAAAGGCGAACTAAATAACTCAACCATATAATTAAAAAAGTATGCAACAAATTCGATCAATAAAGAAAATAAGTTTGGCCCTGCTAACTGCATTATTGGCAATGGGAAGTGCGATGGCCCAGGACGCAGCACCGGCTACTAAATCAGTTCTTTCAAACAACAACCAGCTCGAAACACTTTTGGTAGTAATAATGGGGTTACTGGTATTTGTAATCTGGCTGCTTGGCCGCGTTCTGCTGGTATTAGGAAAGCAGGTTATTGAAAAAAATAAAGTTCCCAAAGTGCTTCCCGCGATATTGATAATGGGGCTGCTCTTTGCTGCACAAACTACTTCGGCACAGGACGCCGCACAGGCAGAAACTGTGAAAGTAGTTACAAATTATGGCGGCCTCTCTTCAGGCACATTTTATTTGCTGCTTTCCGTTTTGGCAACTGAAGTTATAATAATATTTTTCCTCACTTTCTTAATAAGGAGATTTTCTGCTGAATTGCTGCCGGAGAAAAAAGCGGTACCCGTTAAAGCAAATAAATTCAAAGTTTGGTGGTCTGGTCTCGATAAAAAAATCTTTACCAAGGCCATCCCGGTTGAAAGGGAACAGGATATCATGCTGGATCACAATTACGACGGCATCAGGGAACTGGACAATGCTTTGCCGCCCTGGTGGAAATATGGATTTTATATAACCATTGGTGTGGCTGTTGTTTACCTCTTAAACTTTCATGTATTTGGCTATGGAAAAAATCCGACACAAGAATACCAGGCAGAAATGGAACAGGCAAAAATTCAAAAAGAATTATATGAGGCCACTAATAAAGATAAAATTGATGAGAACAATGTTCCTTATGCTGACGCCGCCGGTTTAGCAAAAGCAAAAGATATTTTTACAACTACCTGCTTCGCCTGTCATGGTAAACTGGGTGAAGGAGGCGCAGGGCCAAATCTTACTGATAATTATTGGTTGCATAAAGGTTCTCTTAATGATATCTTTCAGTCAATAAAACACGGTTACCCCGACAAGGGAATGCAGGCGTGGTCAACCGTTTATTCACCTAAAGAAATCAGCTACCTGGCAAGCTATGTAAAATCTTTGCATGGTACCAACCCGCCTAATCCGAAAGCGCCGCAGGGAGATTTATATACTGAAACAGCGGCGTCTGGCTCACAGGCTGGCTCTGCAAGCGATTCGACAACAACGAATACAACAAAAGTTAAGGACACAATACCTGCTGTAACTACTCCAAACTAGCGTGTGGCAGATCAAAATTTTTCACTATGGAAGAAACTAAAGAAGTAGATATAAAGGGAAGTTTCAGAGACTCAGTTGCGACTATAAGCAACGAGGGAACAAGAAATTTTATTAATCCTAAAAAACCGAAAGGCCGATTATATAATTTAAGAACACGATTTAGTATTTTCTATCTTATTGTTTTTTTTAGTCTTCCATTCATAAAAATCCATGGAGAACCACTCCTGATGTTAAATGTCCTGGATCGAAAATTTATCATTTTTGGAATGGTATTTTGGCCCCAGGACTTTTTTATTTTCGGTATTGCGATGCTCACATTCGTGGTGTTTATCATTTTATTTACGGTAGTTTTTGGGCGAATATTTTGCGGATGGGCCTGCCCGCAAACTATTTTTATGGAAATGGTTTTTCGCAAGATTGAGTATTGGATTGATGGTGATTCCGCCAAACAAAAACAATTAAAAGCAATGCCCTGGAACGCTGAAAAAACCAGGAAGCGGGCACTGAAGTTTATTATATTTTTTGTGCTTTCATTTATAATAGCCAATTTTTTTCTTGCTTACCTCATTAGTATGGATCAGTTGCTCGGTTATTTAAGAGATCCGGCAGCACACGTAGGAACATTAATCTCATTACTCGTTTTCACCAGTGTATTCTTTTTTGTTTATTGGTGGTTTAGAGAGCAAGCCTGCCTGGTAGTATGCCCTTATGGAAGATTGCAGGGTGTATTGCTGGATAAAAATTCAATTGTAGTTGCCTACGATCATAAACGCGGCGAACCAAGAGGGAAGTTAAAAAAGAAGGAAGATCACGATTGCAAATGTGTTGATTGTAAAGATGACGGTGCCTGCAAAAGCATTAGTCAAAAAATGGAAGCCATCGTTCCCCAACAAGGCGATTGCATTGATTGCTTTGCCTGCGTTCGCGTGTGCCCAACGGGTATAGATATACGAAATGGCACACAGCTCGAATGTGTAAACTGTACTGCGTGTATTGATGCCTGTGATGCCATAATGGTAAGCGTTAAAAAGCCGGTTGGGCTGGTTCGGTACGCCTCAGAAAACAGTATTGTAAATGGCGTTAATTTAAGATTTACTCCAAGGATAAAGGCCTATACTTCCGTACTCGCTTTATTAATGTCGCTGCTGGTTTTTCTTTTAGTAAGCCGTACCGATTTGGATGCCCGCCTTATGCGCACTGCCGGCATGACCTATACTTCCCTTCCTGACGGGCGCATTAGCAATCTCTATAACCTGAAGCTTGCCAATAAGACGCATGAAGACATCCCCTACACATTAAAGCTTGAAAACATACCCGGCGAAATTGAAGTGATCGGCAATAGCAACCTTATTGTAAAAAAAGAAGACTACTCCCATCTGCAGTTTTTTATAAAACTTAAGAGAAATGAAATTAAGGGCTGGAAAACAGATTTAAAGATTGGGATGTATGAGAACAATAAAAAAATAAAAACAATCGAGGCCAGCTTTATAGGCCCTGAAATTTACAACTGATAAAATAATTTTTATGAACTGGGGCTATAAAATACTTCTTGTGTATGCCGTGTTTGTTACCGGCATTATGTTCTTAGTTTTTAAATCATCCAGTCAAAAGGTTGATTTAGTAACTACCGATTATTACGCGAAAGAGCTGAAATACCAGCAAAAAATTGATGCTATGAACAGGGTTAGCCTGTTATCCGATACCATTAAATACGAAGCGGATGCAGGCAAATTAACCATCGCTTTCCCGAAAGATTTTGCCGGCAAAAAGATTACGGGAGATGTGGTATTGTATTGCCCATCTGACGAAGACAAAGACATCACTCAAAATTTTTCTATACAAGATGCGCCCCTGCTTGTCCCTATCCATGTAATTAGCAAAAAAGAATTTGAAATACAATTGAACTGGCAGGCAGATGGAACGACTTATTATTTTCAGAAGAAATTATTAATAAATTAATCCAGGCTTTATGTCCCAGTTAATAATCGCTGCGTTTATGATGGGTTTGCTTGGAAGCTTTCACTGCGTGGGGATGTGTGGGCCCATAGCATTATCTCTTCCGTTAAAACACGACAGTGATTGGGCAAAATTTTTTGGAGCTTTGTTTTATAATTCCGGCCGCATTATTACCTACAGCATATTCGGTTTTATTTTTGGATTAATTGGTAAGAGTGTGGCCCTCTTTGGATACCAGCAATGGCTTTCCATAATTCTAGGTGTATTGATAATTTTCTTTATTGTTCTTCCCAAAAGGTTTTCGTCTTTTCAAAACCAAAATTTTATTCTCGCATTTCTTCAAAAACTGCGCTCGGCATTAGGGCGGCTTTTTGTAAAGAAAAATTTTTCTTCCCTGTTTTCCATAGGCTTATTAAACGGACTACTTCCATGTGGCCTGGTATATATGGCAGCAGCAGTAGCAGTATCAACAGGCAACGTTACTAACAGTATCATTTTTATGGCCTTTTTCGGGTTGGGAACTTTACCGATGATGTGGAGCATTGCTTTCTTTGGAAATTATGTAAGTATAGGTATCCGCCAAAAGATCCGCAAAGCTTATCCTTTTGTAATGGCATTACTCGCATGCCTCTTAATCCTTCGTGGAATGGGTTTAGGGTTACCGTACGTGAGTCCTAAAATTGAAAAAAAAGTTGTTCAAAATTGCTGCGCCAGGCCTGTTTAAACAAGTTAACTGAACTCATCTTCTTATAATTACCTGCATTTTTCTCCGCTGATTTATTATCAATTCTATCCAATAATCCATGATTATTGTCACACATCCCGGTGTCAGGTATCATATTATGAAAGCCTTGCCTGCTATATTTTTGACGAGATTACAATAAAACATTAGTGATGCTTGGCGAATTGAACGAATTACAAATAAATCATTTCCTGCTTGCACAGGCGATAGGAAGACTTGCCTGTACAGATGGAAAAAAACCATATATCGTTCCCGTAACTTATGTGTATGATGGCAAAGACATAATAGGGCAAACAAGAGAAGGAAAGAAGCTTACCATCTTGCGCAAAAATCCTAACGTATGTTTTGAAGTAGATGCGATGAACAATATGGCTAATTGGCGAAGCGTAGTAATCGACGGTACTTTTGTTGAATTAAAAGGTGAAACTGCAGACAAGGCAAGGGATTATTTGTTCGATCGCGTTTGGCCGTACTTAACGAGTTCTACCATTCATCCACATCAGCACGAGGCATCTCGTGCAAGCGTTAATGATGTAAATAGAATTAAACCTATCATGTTCCGGATTAAAGTGAAAAGCAAAACCGGGAGATTTGAAAAACAATAAAATCATTTTAGATGAAAGTTTTAATTTGCTTTGCAAAAAAAACCATGGAGCACTTCAGCTTTTGGAATTCATCAATGACTGACAACTTTATTTTCTGAACAACCTAAAAAAATTAAGACCGCATAATGGAATCTGGTAAAAATGTTTCTGCGGAAGAGGCAGTAAAAATTATTCAATCTGGCAACAGGGTTTTTGTACATGGAAGTGCCGCTACTCCCATGCATGTTTTAGAAGCTATGCAAAACAGGTATGCCGAGCTTAACAAAGTTGAACTCGTGAGCATTACTACATTTGGGAATATAAGTTTCAATGATCCCAAATACAAAAACAGCTTCTTTATAAATTCATTATTTGTTTCAGAAAATACCCGTGCGGTTGTCAATAGTGATCATGGAGACTACGTGCCTATATTTCTTAGCCAGATTCCCCAATTATTCACAAGAAAAATATTGCCGATAGATGTTGCAATTATACAGGTATCACCGCCAGATTCCCACGGGTATTGCTCTTTGGGAACTTCAGTTGACATTGCCCGTGCTGCCGTAGACACGGCAAAATATATTATAGCCCAGGTAAATTCTAAAATGCCACGCACGCATGGCCAGGGATTTGTGCATGTTGATAAAATAGATGCATTGGTATGGCATGATGCGGAACTTCCTGAGATCGATTACTCATCCAAATCTACCGACACAATTACTAAAATTGGATACAATGTAGCTTCCCTTATTGAAGACGGTGCAACCTTACAGTTAGGCATAGGTGCAATTCCTGACCAGGTTTTACAGAATCTCTATAACCACAAAGGACTAGGCATACATACAGAAATGCTGTCAGACGGAGTAATCCCACTTATAGAGAAAGGAATTATTGATAACAGCCGTAAAAAAATAAATATAGGTAAAACCGTTACGGGCTTTATGGCAGGCACGAGGAAATTATACGACTTTGTAGATGACAACCCATCGGTAAGGGTGATGGATATTAGTTATGTAAATGACACAAGCATCATCAGGAAAAATCCTAAAGCAACCGCTATAAATAGTGCTATTGAAATTGATCTAACAGGGCAGGTATGCGCAGATTCTTTTGGAACGTATCAATACTCAGGCATTGGCGGTCAAATGGATTTTATAAGAGGCGCCTCGTTATCCGAAGGAGGTAAGCCAATTATTGCCATGCCTTCAGTAACTTCAAAAGGTATCTCCCGAATTGTCCCGTTCCTAAAAGAAGGCGCCGGGGTAGTTACGACAAGAGGCCACGTACATTGGGTGGTAACTGAGTATGGAATGACTGATCTTTTTGGTAAAAATTTAAAGCAAAGAGCGAAAGAATTAATTCGCATTGCTCACCCTGATAATCAAGAATCGCTGGATAGAGCTTTTTACGATAGGTTCAAAACGACAGTGGGATAATAAATAACTTCTTTATAAAGCGATAGAATGAATCAAAATAAAAAATGCAAGATAATGTTATAAATTTTTTGTTGACACTACAAAATATAATGTAGTACAAAAATTATTTACCTGCTTGCCTGCTAAATTAAAGCCCCGAAAGCTAATGCTGACAGGGCTTTTAATTGATGCCTTAGATGAATTAAGATTAAACAATGTCAATTTTCCGGCGGCTGGATGTTGGTGATCTATATCATATTCTTTTACTTTTTACATCATAATTGAAGAACGGAGTCATTCTTATATTTGAGAGCCCACACTAATAACTTTGGATAAAATGACTAAAATCGGACACTAAGTCTCGGTCGTGAGAGAAATAATTAAAGTAGCAAATTAATCAACAACCTAATTTTGAATAAAGAATTAGTTATGAATACTAGTTCAACCAATATAAATAACGAAAGCGTAAGTACCTCCTCAAAAAAGATAATAACAGGCAACATAACGGCCGTACGTGGCAGTATAGTAGATATACAATTTCAGGAAAAACTTCCCGAAATCAACTCCGTCGTAAGAACCGGTGACAGGATGCACGTGATTATTGAAGTACAGCTTCAACTTGACATAAAACATGTTCGTGGTATTGCACTAACTCCTACACAAGGCCTCGCAAGAGGTATGAAAGCAGAAACAATAAATGAACCACTGAAAGTTCCCGTTGGTGAAAACATCCTGGGACATATGTTTGATGTTTTTGGTAATACATCGGACGCCTATGTGTTACCAGCTTCAACTGAATGGAGAAGTATTCACCAAACTCCGCCAAGCTTAATTGAACGCTCAACCACTTCCGAAGCTTTTGAAACGGGCATTAAAGCCATCGATGTGTTGGTACCGCTAGAACGCGGAGGCAAAGCGGGCTTATTTGGCGGCGCAGGTGTTGGTAAAACAGTTTTGCTAACAGAACTTATTCATAACATGGTAAAAAATCACAACGGTATTAGTATGTTCTGCGGCATAGGCGAACGGTGTCGCGAAGGGTTAGAACTTTATCATGATATGAAGGACGCCGGCGTATTGCCAAACATGGCTATGATTTTCGGACAAATGAATGAATTACCGGGAGCCCGTTTTCGGGTAGGCCATGCAGCATTAACCATGGCTGAATATTTCCGCGACGATGAGCATAAAGACGTGCTATTACTTATCGATAATATCTTTCGTTTTATCCAGGCAGGTATGGAAGTATCGGGGCTGATGGGTCAAATGCCTTCCAGGCTTGGTTATCAGCCAACAATGGGAACTGAACTATCAGAACTCGAAGAACGCATAGCCAACACGAACGCTGGGGCGATTACTTCCATACAGGCGGTGTACGTCCCGGCAGATGATCTAACGGACCCTGCCGCGGTACATGCGTTTTCTCACTTGTCTGCATCGATTGTTTTGTCCAGGAAAAGGGCAAGCGAAGGTTTGTACCCTGCCATTGATTTATTACAATCGGGTTCTAAAATGGCAACACCCGGTATCATTGGCGAAAGACATTACAACATTGCACAGGAAATCCGGCAAACATTAGCTCAATATGAAGAGTTGAAAGATATCATTGCAATGCTGGGCCTGGAACAGCTTTCAGCAAATGATCAAAAAACAGTAAATCGTTCACGAAGACTGGAACGCTTTCTCACACAGCCATTTTTTACTACAGAAAAGTTCAGCCAATTCAAAGGGAAAAATGTGTCCCTAAAGGATGCACTCGACGGATGTGAAAGAATTTTAAATGATGAATTTAAAGACTATCCCGAAAGTGATTTTTATATGATAGGTTCTATAGACGAAGTAAAACAGAAGAAAGCTATAGGTACTTTCTAATACTCTCGGCCCCTCTCCTGAAGGAGATGGGGTTGGGGGTGAGGTTACAAAAATGAATGATAAAAACCATTTTAATGAATCTAAAAATATTGCTTCCATTTAAAGTATTTGCAGAAATAAAAAATGCGAAGAAAATTATTATTGAAACTAGCGCAGGTTCAATGGGCCTTTTGCCGAAAAGGCTTGATTTTACTGCTTCTATAGTGCCCGGTATTTTAACGTATGAAACAGAAGACGGAGGAATAAATTATGTCGCATTAGATGAAGGTATTATTATAAAAGTGGGAACGGATGTTTTAGTATCTGTGAGAAACGCCATAGGCAATGCACCGCTTGGAAAACTGCGTTCATTGGTTGAAAAGGAAATGATGGAACTGGATGAAAAGGAAATAAATGCAAGGTCGGTTATGGCTAAACTGGAAAGCGGATTTATCCGCAATATTCAAAAATTAAGAAGAGGATAGTGGAAGATGAAAATTCATATAATAAAAAGTCTTTCAGTAAAGAAGTTGGCGATAAGGAAGAGAGAAGATTGCAGGCACAACATGAAAAAAAAAGTGTATGGGCAGGTTTAGGTTTATTTGGAATGGTTGGCTGGTCAGTAGCTGTTCCCACTTTGCTGGGTGCGACGCTGGGCGTTTGGCTGGATAAAAATTACAAGGTAAATTTTTCATGGACGCTCAGTCTGCTAATTACAGGGCTTATGATTGGTTGCCTGATTGCCTGGAACTGGATTCAAAAAGAAAATAACGAAATACATAAAAAACAGGACAATGAAAATGAATGAAATCATCGGCATGCTCCCATCATTAGTTGCGGGTGGCATTTTAGGAATTATCTTTTTTGGTGGCCTCTGGCTCACGATACAAAAAGCATTGCATTCAAAGAAGGCTGCATTTCTATTTGTCAGCAGTTTTATTATAAGAATGGCAATTATTCTCGCAGGGTTTTATTATGTGTCTCAACATAGCTGGCAAAAAATGCTTGTTTGTCTTGCAGGGTTCTTAATAGCAAGGATAATTATGACGCGTGTCACGCAAAAAAATAATCATTCAAAAGTTACATTAATAAAGGAGGTATCCAATGAGGCTTAGCCCCGACCAAAAGATCTTCTGGGAACATGGATTTATCAATATAAATCTTACCATAGTTACTACATGGGCGTTGATGATCATGCTGGCAGTGGGAGCAAAACTGATTACACGCAATTTAAAATCAGAAATTAAAACAACACGCTGGCAAGCTATTTTAGAAATGCTCGTTATAGGAATGAGAGACCAGATTAAAGAAGTTGGGCTGAGTAACCCTGCAAAGTATATCGGGTTCATTGGAACCATGTTTTTGTTTATTGCTGTATCAAATCTCTGCACCATATTACCCTGGTACGAACCGCCTACAGGTTCACTTTCAACGACTGCTGCATTAGCAATTTGTGTATTCATTGCCGTTCCTGTTTTTGGAATTGCTGAAAGCGGAATAAAAGGATACCTGAAATCTTACTTGCAGCCCAGTTTCATTATGCTGCCATTTAATATTATCAGCGAACTGTCGCGAACCCTGGCCCTTGCCGTTAGGTTATTTGGTAACATCATGAGCGGTGGGCTCATTATTACCATCCTGCTTTCAATCGCACCTTTTTTTTTCCCGATAGTAATGAGCGCACTGGGAATGTTGACAGGAATGGTTCAGGCCTACATATTCGCAATACTAGCAACGGTTTATATAACGGCAGCCACAACCGAAAATAAAAGAAAGACAACAAACAAAAATTTAATAACTAAAAAAGAAATACAACATGGATAGTACAACAATAATTGGAGTAGCGTCAATCGTTACCGCCGGGCTTACAACGGGTATCGGATGTATGATGCCGGCATTAGGTGAAGGAAGATCTGTTGCATCTGCACTAAACTCTATTGCGCAACAACCCGATGCTTCTTCTACTATTACCCGTACCTTATTTGTAGGATTGGCCATGATAGAATCAACTGCGATTTACTGTTTCGTAGTGTCGATGATCCTCATTTTTGCGAATCCTTTCTGGAATCATTTCATCGCTAAATAATTTGCACAAATTATGGAGATCAGCTGGTTCACAGTAGTAGCGCAGGTTATTAACTTTCTCATCCTCGTATGGTTGTTAAAAAGATTTTTGTATAAACCCGTTTTGAACGCCATTGATGAAAGAGAAAAAAAAATAGCCGCTCAGCTGAGTGATGCGGAGGCAAAAAGAACAGAGGCCAAAAAAGAAAGGGATGCATTTCAACAAAAAAATGATGCGTTTGACAAAGAAAAAGCTGCTCAACTGAATAGGGTACAGGAAGAAGCAAAAGTCGAAAAACAGCGGTTGTTTCAAGAAGCAAGAAATGAATCCAACACATTGCGGGCAAAATATGAGACCTCTTTGAAGCAAGAGGAGGAGAACATAACTGAAACGCTTAAACGAAGAGTACAGGATGAGGTTTTTGCCATTGCAGGTAAAACACTTTCCGAACTTGCTTCCACAAGTGTTGAAGAACAATCAGCAAAAGTTTTTATTAAAAGAATACAGGATTTAAAAGATGAGGAGAAAGCAAAATTCAGCGAAGCATTCGTGAACGCTGATAAAACAATTCTTATTAAAAGTGTCTTTGAATTGTCTCCATCTTCCAAATTTGAACTCGAAAAAGCGATAGGTGACATCACCGGAAAGGAAACGAAATTTCAATATCAATTAAATTCCGCATTGGTAAGTGGTATTGAAATTGATGCAGAAAAATATAATTTATCATGGAATATCGAATCTTACCTCGACTCATTAAAAAAGAATATTGCCGATTCTATAAACGGCAATCATAAAGAAAGAGAAAATGCAACCGTACAGCCTAAATAAAGTAATCGATGACACATTTGCTGAGATAAGCCGTGGCAGGGAAAATTATACACAACAGTTTCAGCCGCGGGAAAAAGGAGTAGTAAAGAATGTATCATCCGGCATAGCAAAAGTAACCGGACTGCCAGGAACAGGTTTTGAAGAATTACTCAAATTTCCTGGTAATTTATATGGCATCGCTTTTAACCTGGATGAAGATGAAACAGGCGTCGTTTTATTGGGGAACAACAACCACCTGCATGCGGGAGATGCCGTTGAGAGAACGAACCGTGTTACCGACATACCTGTCGGCAATGGGCTCATCGGTCGTGTTATCAATCCTTTGGGAGAGCCGATGGATGATAAAGGACCTGTTGCATTTAAACTGCGTTTACCCATCGAAAGGCCCGCCCCTCCTATCATGACAAGGGAAGCAGTAAATGTGCCTTTACAGACTGGCATCAAGGTAATAGATGCATTGATTCCAATAGGTCGCGGCCAGCGTGAATTAATTTTGGGCGATCGCCAAACCGGTAAAACTGCAATTGCTCTTGATACGATTTGTAACCAACATGATAAAAATGTTTTGTGTGTTTACTGTGCTATCGGTCAGCGGGCATCGTCTGTGGCTAAAGTAATTGCACAGCTTAAGCAAAAAGGTGCTATGGACTATACCACCGTTGTTGTTACGAAAGGCAATAATCCACCAGGCCTTCAATATATTGCTCCATACGCCGCAACCAGCATTGCAGAATATTTTATGGAACAGGGCCGTGATGTATTGATTGTTTATGATGATCTTACCAATCATGCAAGGGCTTATCGTGAATTATCTCTTCTATTGCGAAGACCACCGGGAAGGGAAGCTTTTCCGGGCGATATATTTTATATTCATTCACGGCTTCTTGAAAGGTCAACGCATTTAAATAAAGAGCATGGCGGTGGATCACTCACTGCATTACCCATTATAGAAACAGAGGCGCAGGACATTTCAGCATATATTCCTACCAATCTTATTTCAATAACCGATGGGCAATTGTATTTGTCACCAAAGCTGTTCGAATTAGGTATGCTGCCCGCAGTTGATGTGGGCAAATCGGTTTCACGCGTAGGAGGTAAAGCACAATTGTCGGCTTACCAAAAAGTCGCCGGAAACCTAAAGCTTGCCTATGCACAATTTGAGGAACTGGAAACATTTGCCCGCTTCGGTACAAGGCTCGATGAGAATACCCGCAAAATAATCGAACATGGAAAAAGGATAAGGGCATGTTTTAAACAACACGAATTACAATCGGTTTCCGTGCCCGAACAGGTAGCGGTTTTGTTTACATTAACCAATGGACTATTTGACGCGATACCTATAAATAAAATTGCAGAAGCAGAAATGCTCGTTAGAAAAGCGTCGTCGCAATTGCCGGCCGATGTGTTGCAGTGTATACATACTTCGTTACCATTGAGTAAGAATGATGAAGAAAGAATTTTATCAATTGCGAAGAATGCAATTCAACCAGTCAAAGATGTTGCTGAAAGTAAATTAAACAACCATGAGTGACACATTGGAAAGTTTACAAAGAAGAAAACAAAGTGCAGGAGAGCTTGCTTCGGTCGTGCGTACCATGAAGGCAATGGCGGCTTCCAACATCAATCAATATGAAATGGCCGTTCAGTCTTTACAGGATTACTATCGCACCATATCTCTTGGATTGAATGCATTCTTCCATAACAAAAAAATATCATTTGCCGCAAGCAGCGAAATAAGAAAAAATAAGCAGTTAACCGTTGCCGTTATATTTGGATCGGACCAGGGGTTGGTTGGCAGATTTAATGATATTCTAACAACGTTTACTGAGGATACTTTAAGAAATGTCGGCGACCAAAAAGAAATATGGGCCGTGGGGGAAAGGATTTATTCAAGGCTTGAAGATAGGTACATCTGCCCGTCCAGGCTTTTTAGTGTACCCAACTCCATTACTGCCATTACGCCCCTGGTAAATGACATCCTTGCTAAAATAGAAGAATACCGGGAACAAAATCAACTCTATAATCTTTACATTTTTCACAATAGCCCACTGGAAGGTGCAGGTTATGAACCACGCAGCCAGCGACTTTTTCCGCTTGACCATGCATGGGAACAGGCATTAAAAAAAATACGATGGCCGTCTAAAAATTTACCGCAGATAATTGGATCCACTAACAATTGTTTACACGCATTAATAAGAGAATATTTTTTTGTTTCCATTTATAAAGCATGTGCTGAATCGTTAGCGAGTGAAAATGCCAGCCGGCTCGAGGCGATGGAGCGAGCAGAAAAAAATATCGATGAAATACTAAATGACCTTAAACAAAGTTATAACCGGCTTCGGCAGAGTACCATTGATGAAGAATTGTTTGACGTGGTCGCAGGATTTGAGGCTTTGAAAAATGACACGTAGAAAAATCATCAATTTTGGCAAATCAAAAATCAGATTCAACCCAGTTAAACGAGTTTATAGCAATACCTAATTGAAACAGAAAAAAAATGGATTGCCAAACAGTAATGCATACTTTAGTGTGACGAATGGTTAATTAAATTAATATGGGTGAAGAAATACTGCATCTTATTCCTCCGGGCATTATAAAGTTTATTCTTGTCACAGTTTTCTCTCTGCTAATTGGGTTGGAACAGAGACGGCATTATATTAAAGAAGAGTTTGAAACCAGGTACGGCACCGACAGAACATTTACGCTTATTGGAATTTTAGGTTTTATTCTTTATGTTATCAGCCCCCAAACACTGATTCCTTTTCTATGTGGAGGATTGGCAATTACCGCTTTGCTGGCCATAAATTATTTTCAAACAATAGCAATACAAAAAAAATTTGGTATTACTTCGCTGGTAATAGCATTGATCACTTATTGCCTTGCTCCGCTGGTGTATACGCAACCAAGTTGGTTGGTACTTTTAATTGTAGTAAGCGTTTTGATTTTAACGGAGATTAAGGAAACACTGTTTCAATTCTCCTCCAAATTTGACAATAATGAATTCCTAACCCTGGCAAAATTCCTGGTGATAACAGGCGTGATTCTCCCATTGTTGCCGGATAAAACGATATCCTCAACATTTAATTTTTCGCCTTATAAATTCTGGCTGGCAATTGTAGCGGTTTCCGGCATTTCCTATTTCAGTTATTTACTTAAAAAGTTTGTATTCCCCGATTCAGGAATAATTCTTACCGGCATATTGGGCGGGATGTACAGCAGCACCGCAACAACCATTATACTGGCAAGAAAAAGCAAGGAAATACCTGAAAATAATAAAGTGGTAGCAGCTATTATCCTGGCAACAACGATGATGTATATACGATTATTTCTGCTGGCGCTTTTCTTCAATAAAAGTATTGCTTTTGACCTTGCCCCTTCTTTTGCCATTTTCGTTTTGGTTTCAGCTTGCATTGCATTATATTTTTTAAAGTTTCACAAGAGCAGAAACTCCCCGGCAGATATACAATCTTTCGGAACACGTACCAATCCCCTTGAATTTAAAACGGCATTACTCTTTGCAGGCCTGTTCATCTTTTTTGCTGTTATCACAGGGATGGTTACTAAATACTATGGATCCGGCGGAATCAACGTTCTCTCGTTTGTGGTCGGTGTCACAGATATTGACCCGTTTATTTTAAACCTCTTTCAAAGTAAAT
Source organism: uncultured Chitinophagaceae bacterium (assembly GCA_963792025.1). GTDB lineage: Bacteria > Bacteroidota > Bacteroidia > Chitinophagales > Chitinophagaceae > Ginsengibacter. The sequence continues at coordinate 436,492 of CAWBUS010000008.1, forward strand.
GGAATATTGAAAACGCAGTGATCATAACGGCAGTGCTAAACGCAGTTACCAGCAACAATTTACTTAAAATGATTTACGGCATTGCATTATCTGATAAATCAATCCGACGGCAACTGATTGCCGGTTTTGGAATCCTGGTCGTACTGGGATTAATGATGTCGTTTTTATTTCATTTTTAAATCAAAATCATTACAAGAATGGGAAACTTTAGCAAGACAAGAATGCCGGCCACATGCAGTCAGTCCGCCGTGGGTGGGTCTCCACTGCCACAATCAGACAGGCCATGCGACAATTTGAAATACCCCTTTTTACCAGGCATTTGATTTTTCATTTACCAATTACCGTTATATTTCCCGGTTTCGCACATTCCCATTCGCAGGGCAAATTGTTGCCCGTAAGCCAGTTCATTAATCACCAATTTGTAAAATACAAATAAATTTTTCATTAGCTTACATATTCAATGTGATTGCTTTAACGGTTTACTACTAATAGTGTTTGGTGTAATTAATTGTATTTTCAGCTTGAATTAAAGGTAATGGCTGTTCCCGAATCTGTTCATTTTGTAAACAGAATACATATAAAAAATTAACCGGCAGCTATTTCAGCGAACCTTATGTGCACCGTGGTACAATAGTTGTAACCCGGCATTGTCAATACGTCGTTTGAAATTATTCATTAAAAATATGGTTTGCATTCGTTGCAAAGTGGTCGTTAAGGATGAATTAACGAAATTGGGTCTTCACTATACTAATGTGGAATTAGGCGAGGCCAATATCATGGAAGATATTTCAGTACAGCAGAAGGAGCAGCTTAAAACAGCTCTTTTAAAATCAGGGCTGGAATTAATAGATGATAAAAAGAGCGAATTAATTCAAAAAATAAAAAATGTGATTATAGAATTGGTGCACTATTCTGAAGAACCCTTATCCATAAATTTTTCAGAATACCTGAGCCAAAAGTTACAACACGATTATACTTATCTCGCCAATCTTTTTTCAGAAGTTCAGGGCACCACTATTGAACATTTTATGATTGCTCACAAAATTGAGCGTGTAAAAGAATTGCTGGTTTATGATGAACTGAACCTTACTGAAATAGCTTACCAGATGCATTATAGCAGCGTTGCACATCTTTCTGCACAATTTAAAAAGGTAACAGGTCTTACTCCTACTCATTTTAAAAAAATTAAAGTTAAAAGGCTTACCATGCTTGACGATGTGTGAATCATGTAACCTTTCAAAAGATTTATATAACATTTGTCAGCAAAATACTATTCATCTTTACCGGATGGGAAAAACCATAACACCGAAAATAAAAAACGCTGTTAAGCCTTATAACGCCGAGCTTCAAAAATCACAGTCTTACATAGTTGTAGAGATTATTGAATATATACCTAACTCGGTAGTTAGCAAAACAATCATCAAAAAATCAACAGGCAACGTTACAGTAATGTCTTTTGACAAGGGGGAAGGATTATCAGAAAAGATATCTCCTTTCGACACTTTTGTTCAGGTTATCGAGGGTAAAGCCGACTTCGTTATAGATAAAAAGTCTCATACACTTAATACAGGACAAGGCATTATTGTTCCTGCTCATTCCTCGAGCCTCATAAACCCGAACGGGCGTTTTAAAATGATTTCAACAGTTATCAAAAGCGGGTATGAATAAAATCAGCATTGGATATTAAAACATAACTATCACGCATATACGTATGTTTAAGACCTTCATTCAGCCCACATCTCAATATATTCCCTCACAAATAAAATTTAAATAAGCTGTCCTGGCTTCAAAAGTGTGAATGATGTAACTTATTAACGGAATTGTATAACACTTAATCCCATTAATCAAATGAACTTTACATTATTAAATTCAAACTAAAAAAATAATATAAAATGTACTATAACAATTACTGGGGGATGAACATGATCTGGTGGTTTATTTGGGGAGTTCTCATATTCTGGATATTCTTTCTTCCTTATAATATTCCCGGTCAGCGACATAAAAAAGATTCCGCATTAGATATTTTAATGAAACGTTTCGCTTCAGGATTAATCACCAGCGATGAATACCAGGAGAAGAAAAAAATTATTGAAAATGATTTATCTAAATTAAGCTAAACATTTAGGTAACTCCCAATGTTAAACAAATAAGTCCCGATATGAAAATATCAGGGATTACAACTTAATTGATGATCACGCATTCCACGATCCTCAAAATGAAAAGATAATCTAAAATGAAAAAAAGTAAAATGAAAAAAAGTATTCACCCCGTTGGCCTTTGTTCCTCCGCCCTGTTATTAATCATTGCTTGTATATTGCCATCGTGCGCCAGGAAAATGTCGTTTCAGACTTCCTCTGTTGTACCCGCCGCTGAGGGCTCCGTTAAAGTAAAGAAAGATAAAAATAATAATTACAATGTTAATTTAAGCGTGATAAGGCTGGCAGAACCTTCAAGACTTGATCCGCCAAAAAAGGTTTATATAGTGTGGATGAACACACAACAGAATGGAACCAAAGAATTAGGACAGCTAAAAACTTCCAGCAGTTTACTTTCAAAAACCATGAAGAGCTCATTAAAAACTTCAGTGCCTTTTCAGCCAACCGGCTTTTTTATAACAGCAGAAGATGATGCTGACTCGCATTACCCTTCGGAGCAAGTAGTGCTGAGAACCAAATAACGAAATAGGCCGGCAAGATATTTAATGTAACTTATTACTGCAAATTTTGTTCGCTTACAGAATCGGTTCTCAATTAACTACCATCTAAAAAAATAATTTTTCAGGATTTTACTGACACGACTGTTTTATCCTTCTTCACTGCTTTATCTACCAGCTTATTTAGAGTAAGTCCCTGCACAATTACAGAAAATATCACTATAAAATAGCAACAGGAAAGGATGACTTCCCGGTAGGGAGAAACAGGTAGTGAGAGGGCCATCGCTATGGATATACCTCCTCGCAGCCCGGCCCAGGTAAGAATAGAAAGATTCACCAGGTTCACTTTGCGCAACTCAAAAAATGCAATTAATGATACACTGATCATTCTTGCAATGAGTATGATCACAATCGAGATCAACCCGATCAGCCAGTAATGTCTCAGGAACGGTAATATCAATAGCTGAAGCCCAATCATTACAAATAGAATGGTGTTGAGTATCCCATCCAGCAACTGCCATATATTATTTAAAAATTGACTGGCAGCATGATCTTTCCCAAAACTGTTGTTGCCCACGACCAGCCCGGCCACAACAGCTGCTAACGGTATGGATGCACGAAATTGATCGGCAACCTCAGAGATGCCCAGTACAATGGCAAGAGAAATTAAAAAGATAGTTTGAAATTCCTTTATCGACCGGATAAGGCGGTAAGCAATGAAACCCATTATCAATCCAATAAGTACACCACCGATAACTTGCGTTCCGAAAGAACGCAACATTTCCAATACTGAAATTCTGTTTGTTGATTGTTTGGTAATCCCCAACGTTGTCACAAAAAGAATTAACCCAACCGCATCATTAAACATAGACTCGCCTGAGATAATGGTTGCTAACTTTGGAGGAATTCTTGATTTTGTAATGATAGCACCGACAGCAATCGGGTCGGTCGGTGAAATAAGAGCGCCAAAAACAAAACAATATATAAGAGGAATATCAATATGCAAAAGATAAGCTGCTCCAAATATTAATCCGCCAAATACACCTGTAGAAACCATTACACCAAGAGTGCTCAAGATTAATACAGGCCGTCGCAATGCTTTTAGTTTTTGATAGTCGAAATGCAGGGCGCTGGCAAACAGTAAAAAGCCAAGCATTACGTTCAGCAATACTTCAGAGAAATTAATATTGTGAGCAAGTTTCGTTAGCAGGTTCGATTTTTCATCCCCTATTCTACCGATTACTAAAACAACAATAGACGCTACTACTGACATAGTCATCACTCCTATTGCGCCCGGCAACTTTACAAATCTTTCGTTTAAATAAGAAAAACCGGCGCTGATAATAATGAGTATCGTTATAATGGATAATATGTCCAAAGCGAATAGCTGTTATTTGAAAGAAGTTACAAATTTACAGCAAGTAGAATGTCAAACCATTTTACTTGGGTTACTACATTGATGCATATTTTCTAAAAAAAATAGCTTCAGTTTATAATGCAGGAAAATAGCTAATGTGTGAATTGTGTAACACTTCCCTGCAATTATGTAACATTTGAATGCGGGGAAAAATTCATCTTTGTTATACGTACATTATTTTCAGGTAACCTGCAAAATCAAACAACTAAAATGGATACAATTTTAGTCATTGAAGACAACGAGGATATTCTTGAGAATTTGACTGAATTTTTGGAATTGGAAGGGTACAAAATTCTTGGGGCCAATAACGGAAAAACTGGTATTGCACTTGCCAGGAAATTTATACCCGATTTAATTGTTTGCGATGTCTTAATGCATGCAATGAACGGCCACGAAGTTTTGCAATTACTTTTAGATTCACACGCAACATTTGGAATACCATTTATTTTTAGCACTTCCATGTCTGAAAAAATTAACCGGGCTGAAGCATTACTGCTTGGTGCTGATGATTATATCATAAAGCCTTTTGCACTGGATGACCTGTTAAAAATGGTGAAGACCTGGATACAATCTGGCAGTGCAAGGCGTAGCAGCATTTTTAAAACTGTTCCCATTTAAATCCGTTTAAATGGCTCATCCTGACACATCGGTAACCCTTATTATTTCCTGCTGCTTCAGCAAAAAAAATTGTACGGGATCGGCGATTTGGCGATAGGTACCAACTCCATAATTATACTGCTGTAACTATTTATAGATAGTACATTTTCCAAACGTGTGAATGATGTAACAAATACAAAGAACTGTGTAACATCCAGGAGAATTAATACAACCAACTTTGCATAACGTTCTTGACATACTTAACATACTTAAAATATATAAAATGAAGCACACTACAACTCCCGCCAAAACAACCAGGACAACTATCGTTGTGAAAGAAATAAAAAAAACAAATGGAATGCAAAAAACAATGAAAGCACTGGTATATCATGGGCCCGGCAAAAAATCGTGGGAAGACAAGCCAAAGCCCGTCATTAAAGATAATACCGACGTTATTGTGAAAGTACTAAAGACCACCATCTGCGGCACCGACCTGCATATACTTAAGGGTGATGTGCCTGAAGTAACCCAAGGACGAATACTGGGGCACGAAGGTGTAGGAGTTATCGAGGAAACAGGCAGTGCAGTTACGGATTTTAAAAAGGGAGATCATGTAATTATCTCCTGCATTACCTCGTGCGGTAAATGTACTTATTGCAAACGCAACATGTACTCGCATTGCGTAAATGGCGGTTGGATATTAGGCCATTTGATAGACGGAACACAGGCTGAATATGTGCGCATACCATTTGCAGATAACAGCTTGTACCATATACCAGCAGGAAGCGATGAAGAAGCATTGGTAATGCTAAGTGATATTTTACCTACCGGTTTCGAGTGCGGCGTGCTGAATGGCAAAGTACAACCGGGAAATACTGTTGCAATTGTAGGCTCTGGTCCCATTGGATTAGCGGCGTTATTAACGGCGCAATTTTATTCTCCTGCAGAAATAATTATGATTGACCCTGATGATAACAGGCTGGCAACTGCAAAAAAATTTGGCGCCACACAAACTATTAACAACAGTAAAGAGGATGCAATAGCAAGGGTAAAGAAACTAACGGGGGGCATAGGTGTAGATACAGCAATTGAAGCAGTGGGCATACCCGCAACATTCGGGCTTTGCCAGTTGTTGGTGGCGCCCGGTGGTGTTATTGCCAATATAGGCGTGCATGGCAAAAGCGTAGAACTTCATCTCGAAACTTTATGGTCACAGAATATCGCGATTACAACACGGCTCGTTGATACCGTTACCACACCGATGTTACTTAAAACAGTTCAATCAAAAAAACTCGATCCCAAATTGTTGATTACGCATAGATTTAAATTGAGCGACATTATAAATGCCTATGATGTTTTTGGCCATGCAGCCAAAGAAAAGGCACTCAAAGTTATTTTGACGAACGAGTGATCTTTAAAGAGTACCTACCGGCGGGAGTGTAATTGTATTACTATCAGAATTATGAAAATGTAAGGATAAAGCGGCATGGTTGATGTGTCAGATCAAAACAAACCACGCGCAATGCAGAGGCACACTTACAACCTTGATATATAAAGTCAGAATCAAAATTTAAAAAGAAAAATATGGAAACGGAAACTCTCCTGGAAATCGGCATCAACGGCCTGAAAGACAAGCAACCGAAATCGGGAATTAGCATCAAAAAAGAAAAGAAAATTAAAAAGAAAAAAATATTACACGATCTGTATGTAGAACTGGTAAAATTTCAGAAAGAAATTATCGCCTCAGATCTCAAACTGCTTGTAATCCTGGAAGGAAGAGATGCCGCCGGAAAAGACGGCACCATAAAAAGAATTATCAAACACCTTAGCCCACGCGAAACAAAAGTAGTGGCATTGGGCAAACCAACTGGCTTCCAGGAGCGTGAATGGTATTTTCAGCGTTACACGGCTCACCTGCCTGTTTCAGGCGAATTTGTTTTGTTCAACCGAAGTTGGTACAACAGGTTGGGAGTAGAAAAGGTGATGGGCTTTTGCACACATAAACAATACAAATCATTTTTTGCAGAAGTGGAATCATTTGAGCAAGGACTGGTTGAGGCAGGTTTCATCATTTTGAAATACTATCTCGACATCAGCAAAAAAGAACAGGAAAAAAGATTAAAGGCAAGAGAAACAGATCCGCTGAAGCAATGGAAAATAAGCCCCATAGACCAGGAAGCTGTGAAGCGCTGGAAAGATTATTCCGAAGCAAGAAATGAAATGCTCTTGAAAACAAATTTTGAAAATACTCCCTGGTTTATCGTGAATGCAAATGATAAAGATAAAACGCACATTGCGCTTATTACACACCTTTTGCACAGAATGAAATATGCTAAGAAAGATGAAAAATTATTGTCAAAAAATTATGGATTGGTGGACCCTGCAACACCTGAAATTATAAACGATAAGCTTTATTGACAGATGGTTATTACAATCAGTTGTCATTATGAGATAACTGATCACAATCATTTTTCAAGTGGTGATAAGTCCTGAATTTTGCAGGAGATTCAACGGTTGCATTTGATTTAGAATAAAAAAAGTATCACTATGAACAAAGAAAAATTTAATAACAATCAATTATACGGTTTCTTACCGTCAGATGTGGAAGGTATGGAAACACTTACAGAACTCGCCCTTGACCTTCGCTGGTCATGGAACCATGCCGCTGATGAATTATGGCGGCAACTTGATTCTGAACTTTGGGAAATAACCCATAATCCTTGGATCATTTTGCAAACGGTTTCCCGTGACCGTTTGGAAAAGCAATTGGCGGATGAGGGCTTCAAGGGAAATATGCATGAACTGGTACAATTGAGAGATCAGCTAAACAATACGCAAGCATGGTTTCAACAGAATCATGCCAACACCCCGCTTTCGTGTGTAGCTTATTTCGGCATGGAATTTATGTTGAGCGAAGCGCTTCCCATTTATGTGGGCGGACTGGGCAATGTGGCCGGCGACCAATTGAAATCTGCCAGCGACCTTGGTGTTCCAGTTGTAGCAGTTGGCTTACTTTACCAGCAGGGGTATTTCCGCCAGAAAATTGATAAAGATGGTAACCAGGTGGCTACGTTCCCATTCACTGATCCCGGGCAGCTTCCCATAACGCCACTTCGTTTACCTAACGGCGAATGGCTGCGCTTAAAAATATCTTTGGCAGGTCACACAGTTTGGTTGCGTACCTGGGAGGTTCAGGTTGGAAGGTTAAAACTATATCTCCTCGATAGTAATGATGTTGTGAACTTACCGGAGCATCGGGAAATAACCAGTGAACTCTATGGCGGCGGCCCGGAGATGCGCATCAAACAGGAAATTCTTTTGGGAATAGGCGGATGGAAACTATTGCAGGCGTTGGGCATTCATCCGGAAGTGTGCCACATGAATGAAGGCCATGCCGCATTTTTAACATTGGAACGTGCCAACAGCTTTATGAAAGAAAATGGAATTTCATTCGAAGCCGCATTGGCCGTTACCCGTGCCGGAAACTTATTTACTACGCACACGGCCGTTGCGGCTGGCTTTGATCATTTCAGCCCATCACTGATGTGGCAATTTTTTGGCGGCTATGCCAAAAATGAATTGGGAATCGAATTCAATGACCTGATGGCGCTGGGCCGTGTCAATCCGTTTGACACTTCTGAGAGTTTCAACATGGCTTACCTCGCTATTCGGGGTAGTGGCGCTGTTAATGGCGTAAGCCGTTTGCATGGAGACGTCAGCAGGCATCTCTTCAGCATCCTTTTCCCACGGCAACCCATAAACGAAGTTCCCATCGGTCATGTTACTAACGGTGTGCACATGCCAAGTTGGGACAGCATTTTTGCTGACAGGGTTTGGACGGAAGCCTGCGGGAAAGACCGGTGGAAAGGTGAACTGGAGACTTTAGAACAAGATATTACTAAGATACCAGGTGAAACACTTTGGCAAATGCGCAATGACTGCCGCAATGAACTGGTTAATTTTACCCGGAAAAGATTTGCTGATGAATCAGATGTTGCAGGCCAGTCGCCTGAATTTATTGATTCAGCAAAATATATATTTAATCCCAATACCTTAACCCTGGGTTTTGCCCGCCGGTTTGTTCCTTATAAAAGACCCGATCTTTTGTTGCATGATGAAGAGCGATTTGTGCGCATACTTACTAACCGCGAGTACCCGGTACAGTTAGTTATTGCGGGAAAAGCGCCGCCATTCGATGAATCAGGAAAAGCATTGATCAGGCAATGGATCCATTTTATTCAAAAGCATAATTTATATAACCATGTTGTTTTCCTGGGCGATTATGATGTGCTGCTCACAAGGCACATGGTGCAGGGAGCAGATGTTTGGGTGAATACGCCGCGGCGCCCGTGGGAAGCTTCGGGAACCAGTGGGATGAAAGTGTTGGTTAATGGAGGAATTAATGTATCTGAACTAGATGGTTGGTGGGCGGAAGCGTACACTCCTGAAGTGGGCTGGGCATTGGGTGATAAACAGGAACATGGCGAAGACCCGGCCTGGGATGCAAGAGAAGCGGAAGCTTTGTATGATCTGTTGGAAAAACAGATAGTTCCTGAATTTTATAACCGCAATGAAAAAGGAATTCCGGAAAAATGGATAGCACGAATGCGCAAAAGTATGGCGATGCTAACACCACGTTTTTCAGCCAACCGGGCTGTAAGGGAATACACAGAAAAGTATTACCTGCCCGCTGCTGATAATTATAAAAAGAGAGCCGCGGAAAAAGGCGCCGCCGGAATAAAGATAGAACAGGCGCATCATGAACTTCAAAAAGAATGGAGCCATATACAATTCGGAGAAGTGCATAGTGAGGAAAAAAACAACAGGCACATTTTTCATGTTCACGTAAAACTGAATGGATTAAAACCTGAAAATGTTTTGGTGGAACTATATGCAGACGGTATCAATGGCGTTGCACCTGTTAAAATAAAAATGAAGCCGGTTGCTGACGTTGCTGATAATGGTGTAAGAGAATATGATGCAGAAACAGATGGCTCAAGACCTGTTAGCGATTACACGCCCTGCATCGTTCCGAATTACGAAAACATATCTGTGCCGTTGGAAGACAACCTTATCCTTTGGCAACACTAATAATTATTTCATTAATAAAAAATATGAAATGCAAAATAAAAGCAAAATCACAACACTGTTCCTGGATATTGGCGGCGTTTTATTATCTGACGGATGGGGCCATGAATTCAGACACCTTGCTGCCGAAAAATTTCATTTGGATTTGGCTGAAATGGAAGAACGGCACAAAATAATGTTTGTAACTTATGAAGAAGGAAAAATAACACTTCGTGAATACCTCCACAGAGTTATATTCTATCAGAAACGTGATTTTACACCGGATCAGTTCCGCGGCTTCATGTTTTCTTTAACCACGCCTCATCTGGAAATGATTGCATTAATAAAAAAATTAAAGGCCCGACACCATCTGAAAATAGTTGCCGTTAGTAATGAAGCAAGAGAGCTCAACCGATACCGCATACATACGTTTAAATTAAACAGCTTCATTGATTTTTTTATATCATCCTGCTATGTTCATGTAAGAAAACCCGATACAACCATTTTTAGAATGGCACTTGATTTGGCACAGGTATCTGCAGAAGAGGTTGTGTACATCGACGACGTGGAAATGTTCACAGATATCGCAAACGGATTTAGGAATCAAAAGTATCCGCCACACTGACTGGCACTCAACTTCAGAAGCTTTAGCTGACATGGGCCTGTTAGTTGAGAATAATAAATTAGTCCATGCCTGAAGATGAAAGTATATTAACCATTAACGGAGGTTCCTCCAGCATTAAATTTTCTTTATACAAAATTGAAGAGCCGTTAAGGCAAATTTTTAATGGGCAGATTAGAAAACATTGGATCTGCAAAAGCAAAACTTAGTTTTAAAAATTGCGTTCACTGAACAAAAAAATTGTATCAGCATTAAAGCTGCTGATCATAATGAGGCTGCCGGTAACCTTATCGACTGGCTGGAAAAACAGGAAGGGTTTGATTCCATAAAAGCAATAGGACACCGCATTGTTCATGGTATGAAACATACTGAGCCCGAATTGATAACTCCTGAATTATTAAAGGAATTAAAAAAGATTAGCGCCTACGATCCGGATCATTTACCGGAAGAAATAAAGTTGATAGAAGTTTTTAGCAAGCGTTACCCTTCATTAAAACAGGTAGCCTGTTTTGATACGTCCTTTCATACTTCAATGCCAACTATTGCTAAATTATTATCCATTCCACGCCGCTATTATGAAAAAGGAATTCAGCGATATGGATTTCATGGGCTCTCCTATTCTTTTCTAATGGAAGAATTGCATCGCCTTGCCGGAAGTGACATTGCAAATGGAAAGGTGATATTGGCGCATCTTGGGAGCGGTGCCAGCCTTGCAGCAGTAAAGAATGGTAAAAGCATTGACACCAGCATGGGTTTTACACCTGCTTCCGGATTAATGATGGGCACCCGTACAGGCGATTTGGATCCTGGTGTTGCATGGTATTTAATGCAGTTTGAAAAATTGAATCCCAAAGAATTTAATCATTTGATCAATCATGAATCGGGGCTGTTGGGAGTATCGGAAATAAGTTCTGACATGCGGGAGCTAATGGACATTGAGGATACTAACGGCCACACCGCAGACGCAATTAAACTTTTCTGTTATCAAACCAAAAAATGGATTGGAGCCTTTTCCGCAGTGCTCTGCGGCTTGGATACACTGGTATTTTCGGGTGGCATTGGAGAACATTCATGGAAAGTAAGAAACAAAATATGTGACGGCCTTGGGTTTTTGGGAATTGAATTAGATGAAATAAAAAACAGGAACAATGAAGCCATTATTTCAACTGAAAAAAGCAAGGTAACGGTTCGTGTTATTACAACCAATGAAGAAATAGTGATTGCAAGATCGGTGAGTGATGCATTGCATAAAAAACATACAGCAACAAAAGGTGCAGTTTAAGATTAAACTAAAAAATAAACATAATGACAATTCAAATAAATACAGATAAAAACTTAAGTGTGCATGAGGCATTCCAAACTCAGTTAGACGGTTTGCTCTCAAAAGAATTAAGCAGGTTCAGCGAACACATCACGAGGCTGGAAGTGCACCTTTCAGATGAGAACGGAGGGAAAAATGGGCAGAACGATAAAAGATGTATGATAGAAGTCCGCATGGAAGGTAGACAGCCAATTGCCGTTACCGATAATGCGAATGATTATGAACTTGCTGTAAGTGGTGCTATTGAAAAACTCAAGGCTTCGCTGAGCACTATCGCAGGAAAATTAAAAAATTATTAAAGCATTAAATGAGCAACAACTAAATAAGCATCACGACATTTTAAATCAACTAATTAAAATATCACTATTATGGAAACAGAAACTATGCACCCTGAAATAAAGGAAGCTTTATCCCCTTCATTATTGCAAAAAATGCATGCCTATTGGCGTGCTGCCAACTATCTTTCAGTAGGGCAAATATATCTTTATGACAACCCGCTGTTGAAAGAGCCGTTAAAACTGGAACATGTAAAGCCACTTGTGGTAGGCCATTGGGGCACTACACCGGGACAAAATTTTATCTACGTTCATCTAAACCGTATCATCAAAAAGTATGATCTCGATATGTTTTATATCGCTGGTCCGGGTCACGGCGGACCTGCATTGGTAGGTAACGTTTATCTCGAAGGAACCTGGAGTGAAGTATATCCTACCGTAACGCAGGATGAAGCAGGATTAAAAAAATTATTTACGCAATTCTCTTTTCCCGGTGGTATTTCAAGTCATGTTGCGCCTACTACACCGGGTTCTATCCATGAAGGCGGAGAATTGGGTTATTCTTTGAGTCATGCATTTGGTGCGGCATTCGACAACCCGGATTTGATCGTTGCCTGCATTGTTGGTGATGGCGAAGCAGAAACGGGTCCGTTAGCAACTTCATGGCAATCGAATAAATTACTGAATCCAATTACAGATGGGGCGGTTCTGCCCATCCTTCACCTTAATGGTTACAAGATCAGCAACCCAACAGTATTGGCAAGAATTGAAGATGAGGAACTCGAACAATTTTTCCGCGGTTGCGGATGGACGCCTCATTTTGTGGAAGGTGACGATCCGGAAACAATGCATCAACTGATGGCAAATACACTGGAAGAAGTAATTGCTGATATTCATCAAATACAGAGCAATGCAAGAAGTAACAACGACAATACCCGCCCACGCTGGCCAATGATCGTTTTAAAATCACCGAAAGGATGGACCGGGCCAAAGGTGGTGGATGGCCTGCATATAGAAGGCACTTTCCGTTCGCACCAGGTGCCGCTTCTTGTGGACGCAGATCATCCTGACCATTTGAAGCTTTTGGAAGACTGGATGAAGAGCTATAAACCGGAAGAGTTATTTGACGAGAAAGGAACGCTTAAACAGGAATTGGCAGAACTAACGCCAAAGGGTAATCGCAGAATGGGCGCTAACCTACATACCAATGGTGGTATGCTTCTGAAAGATTTGAAGATGCCTGACTTTCATGATCATGCTGTGCATGTTCCTGCTCCCGGAGCTGTTAATGGACAAGATACCATGGTCCTGGGAAAGTTTCTGAGAGACGTTGCTAAATTAAACAAGGATGAACATAATTTTCGTGTATTCGGCCCCGATGAAACGGTTTCAAACTTGCTTAGCGCCGTATTTGAAACAACCAATCGCCAGTGGAATGCGCGAACAGAAAAGTATGATGAATGTCTTTCACCATCCGGTGAAGTGGTGGATTCTATGCTGAGTGAGCATCAGTGTGAAGGTTTTTTGGAAGGGTATTTATTAACCGGAAGACATGGGCTATTTAATAGTTATGAAGCTTTCATCCGCATTGTTGATTCCATGTTTAGCCAACATGCCAAGTGGCTCAAAGTAACATTGGAACTGCCATGGCGAAGGAAGATTGCCTCATTGAATTATTTACTGGCTTCACATGTTTGGCAGCAGGATCATAATGGGTTTACCCACCAGGATCCGGGTTTCCTTGATCATGTGATCAATAAGAAAGCAGATGTGGTAAGAGTCTATCTGCCACCGGATGCCAATTGTCTCTTATCAGTTTTTGATCATTGTTTGCGCAGCCGTCATTATGTAAATGTTGTAGTTGCAGGTAAACATCCACTGCCGCAATGGCTTACGATGGATCAGGCAGTTGTTCATTGCACAGAAGGCATTGGAATCTGGCAATGGGCAAGCAACGACCAGGGATCAGAGCCTGACGTAGTGATGGCTTGCTGTGGAGATACACCAACACTGGAATTGCTGGCGGCTGTTTCGATCTTACGGGAAAACCTACCCGAAGTTAAAATAAGAGTGATCAATGTAGTTGACCTTATGAAACTACAGCCACATACAGAGCATCCTCACGGGCTGAGTGAACAGGATTACGACTCGCTTTTCACCAAAGACAAGCACATCATTTTTAACTTTCATGGTTATCCCTGGTTGGTTCACAGGCTTACGTACAGAAGAACCAATCGCCATATGCATGTGAGAGGATACAAAGAAGAAGGCACCATCACAACACCTTTTGATCTGCGTGTGCAAAATGATATTGACCGCTTTCATTTGGTTATTGATGTAATAGACCGCCTGCCCCAATTAGGCAGCAAAGGCGATTACCTGAAACAGCAATTGCAGGATAAGCTAATTGAACATAAACATTATGTGGATCAACATGGAAAGGACATGCCGGAAATTCTTAACTGGAAATGGAAAACTAATGAATAAAAAAATTTTAACGGATACGGTTAGCCGCTTATTTTCTGATAATAAGGGCCTGCTGGCAATGGATGAAAGTACTCCAACCTGCAATAAACGATTTGCCAAATTAGGCATCCCACAAACAGAGGAGGCACGCCGTGACTGGAGAGAATTAATCGTAAACACGGCTGGTCTCAGTGAATGTATCAGCGGAGCGATACTGTATGACGAAACCATTCGCCAAAATAAAAGAGATGGAACGCCTATTATTAAAGCAATAATAGATGAAGGGATCATTCCGGGAATTAAGGTAGATAAAGGCGCCAAATTGATGGCAGGCCATCCGGGCGAAAAAGTAACCGAAGGTTTGGACGGATTACGGGACCGGCTGGAAGAATACTTCCAGATGGGCGCCAGGTTTGCCAAATGGCGCGCCGTAATTGCTATTGCTGAGGGCATTGCCAGCCGTGCCTGTATAGAAGCAAATGCAAATATACTGGCACTTTATGCAAGCCTCTGCCAGGAAGCAGGACTGGTAACGATTGTGGAGCCTGAAGTTCTCATGGAAGGAACGCACGATTTACAGGTATGCTTTACCGTTACAGAACAGGTATTGAGAACAGTCTTCAACCATCTTTATTTGCAGGGTGTGATGCTGGAAGGAACTATTCTAAAACCTAACATGGTAATTCCGGGCTTGAGTTGCCTAAAACAGGCAAGCATAGACGAAGTGGCAGATGCTACCATACAATGCCTTCGGCAATCAGTTCCTGCTGCCATTGGCGGAATAGCATTTTTATCCGGAGGCCAATCAGGCGAACTCGCTTCGGCGCATCTAAATGCCATGCATGTAAGATATCAATCAAAACTTCCGTGGCCATTGACCTTTTCTTTTGCACGGGCTATTCAGCAACCTGCCATGGAGATTTGGGATGGAAAAGACAAAAATGCAAAAGCAGCGCAGCAGGCTTTGTTTCACAGGGCCAAATGCGATCAGGCAGCACGCGGCGGATGGTATACTGCTGCCATGGAAGATCCCGTATTTCTAAGCACTTAACCGGCGTTCTACTTATATCAACTTTAAGAAAAAAGGAGAATACATATTATGAAATCCGACAACGACCAGCCCAAAGCAACGCAGTCAAACGCATCCGTTGCACCTGCCCCCGAAGACGATCTGAAAATACTGCCCCTGGCAGAAGTTGAGAAAAAATTGGGATCGTCCCCTGACGGCCTTACCGGGACAGAGGCTCAAAAACGGCTTACACAATATGGCCCTAATGAACTGGAAGAAAAGAAAACCAATATGCTCCTGAAGTTTCTGAGTTATTTCTGGGGACCTATTCCATGGATGATTGAAGCAGCTGTGATTCTTTCTGCAGTAGCCCGGCACTGGCCGGATTTTTTCATTATCCTCGTTTTACTTTTTGCCAATGCCATGATTGGATTTTGGGAAGAACGCCAGGCTGGCAATGCTATTGAGGCTTTGAAGGCCAAACTGGCTATTAATGCCAGGGTAAAACGCGATGGGAAATGGCTAACTCCGCCAGCACGTGAACTGGTGCCTGGAGATGTAATCCGCATGCGCCTTGGAGATATCGTTCCGGCGGACGCACGTTTACTGAAAGGCGATGAAATATCTGTTGATCAATCCGCACTAACGGGGGAATCGTTACCGACTACACGCAAAACCGGTGAAGCCGTATTCTCGGGTTCTATCATTCGCAGGGGTGAAATTGACGCTTTGGTCTATGCAACAGGTACCAACACTTACTTTGGCAAAACGGCAAAACTGGTTGCGGAAGCGCATACAGTCAGTCATTTTCAAAAAGCGGTGTTGAAGATCGGCAATTACCTCATCATACTTGCAGTGGCTTTAGTGGCTATCATTATTACTGTGGCAATATCCCGTGGCGATCCAATTCTCAGCACCTTACAGTTTGCCCTTGTACTAACGGTGGCGGCTATCCCGGTAGCGATGCCAACGGTATTATCTGTTACGATGGCTGTTGGCGCACGCCTCCTTGCTAAAAAGAAAGCAATTGTAAGCAAACTGGTGGCGATTGAAGAACTGGCCGGTGTAGATGTGCTTTGTGCAGACAAAACAGGAACGCTTACACAAAATAAATTAACACTCGGTGATCCATTCAGCGTGAATAACATTACTGCCGACCAGGTTATTCTCGATGGCGCATTGGCATCCCGTGCAGATAATAATGATACCATTGACCTCGCTGTTCTTGGTGGAATGAAAAATAAAGATGCGCTAAAAGATTACACCGTCGGGCATTTTCAACCTTTCGACCCTGTACATAAACGCACCGAGGCACAGGTAAAAAGTAAAGATGGAAAAACATTCAAGGTCACGAAAGGCGCACCACAAGTGATTCTGGCATTGTCGGCAAATCTGGCGCAGGTAAAACCTGCAGTTGACAAAGCTGTCAATGATTTTGCCGCGAAAGGTTTCCGGGCACTCGGCGTGGCCCGTGCAGAAGGGGACGGCCAATGGCAATTTGTTGGCGTGTTGCCCCTTTTCGACCCGCCGCGTGATGATGCGAAAGAAACCATCGCAACGGCAGTGAAGATGGGTGTAAAGATAAAGATGGTAACTGGCGATGCGTTGGCTATTGCGAAAGAAACGGCCCAGAAATTAAATATGGGCACCAACATACTTAATGCTGCAAGCCTGGGTGATTCAAAGAAAGATGAGAGTGCGGCGGTAACGGAGTCTATTGTAAATGCGGATGGATTTGCGCAGGTTTTTCCTGAACATAAATATCACATTATTGATGTGCTGCAAAAGCACGGACATATCGTTGGCATGACAGGAGATGGCGTGAACGATGCACCTGCTTTAAAGAAAGCAGACTGCGGCATAGCCGTTTCAGGAGCAACTGACGCTGCACGGGCCGCAGCATCTATCGTTTTATTAGAGCCCGGGCTTTCTGTAATTATCGATGCCATTAAGGAAAGCCGCCGCATTTTCCAGCGTATGAACAGCTATTCCATATACAGGATAGCCGAAACATTGCGGGTGCTTTTCTTCATGACATTGGCCATTATTGTTTTTAATTTTTACCCCGTAACAGCGGTGATGATTGTGATGATAGCCTTATTAAATGACGGCGCTATCCTTTCCATCGCTTATGACAATGTTCATTATAAAGACAAGCCGGAGGCATGGAATATGCGCATGGTACTGGGGATTTCAACAGTGTTGGGTATTATAGGAGTTGTTGCCGCGTTCGGGCTCTTTTACCTGGCTGAGCGTGTCTTTCACCTGGATCGTGCGCAAGCACAGACCATGATGTATTTAAAATTGTCCGTAGCAGGACATCTAACGATCTTCCTTACACGAACACGAGGGCCGTTTTGGTCTATTAAGCCAGCAAAGATCTTATGGATGGCTGTGCTCGGAACACAAATCATCGCAACATTGATAGCCGTATATGGAGTATTTATGACGCCACTTGGCTGGGGTTGGGCCGGGTTCGTGTGGGGTTATGCGTTAGTTTGGTTTCTTATTAATGACCGCATAAAATTATTCGCCTACCGGGTCTTTGACCGAACAATATCCAGGTCAAAAACCGGAACCGCAGTTTTACAAAAAATAGAAGATGAAGGGAACGTAGAACCTGCGGCAAAGTCCGAACCCAAAACTGGTGCGAAACCGGCAGATACAACAGAAGCGAATGCTATTGCAAAACCAGAAACTGCTACTGATAGTAAAGAAGAATCCAATCCTAACGTAAAAGCAGAGGCAAAAACAGAGCCTGCCATTGAAAGCGCAGATGATCCCAATTCTAACGTTAATGCAGAGACGAAACCAGCAGATACAACAAAAATGAAACCGGAGGTAAAACCAGATATACCAGCCGATTTAAATCCGGAGATTGCAAAACGGGCTTATGAGATTTTCGAAGAGCGGAGTCGCCAGGGCGGGCCTGCCATTAGTGATTGGGAACAAGCTAAACTAGAGATGGAGATAGAGAAATTGAAAGCTGCGTTAAGCAAAGCGACTAAAGTAACTGAACACGAAACAATAGCAAGTAATGAACCAAAGGCTGAAGCCGCTACACTATCCGAAAGCAAAGAAGGCGCAGTTCCAAAAACTAAAGAAGAAACTGCAAAGGATTCCGAGCCGCAGACCGTTCAGCGGGTGCATAAACTTTATGAAGAATTAGGTCGTGAAGATGTGAAAGAAGCACAGGATTGGGAGAAAGCGGAGAAGGAAAAACATGAACATGAAACGCATAAATAATTATATAGAATGTTTTAAAGGAATTCTAATGATACTTTGGTTAATCAAAATAAAATACGGCCACAGCAAGATCGAATCCTGTAATCGTTGCACATGGAGGTGATACCTTGCCTTGAACCATTTCGATTGCTGCCAAGAATTTTTTTTTAGAAACATCAAACAAAATCGATAATGAAAATATCCCCTTTAGCAGGAAAACCCGCAGAACAAAATATACTTATAAATATTCCGCGCCTTGTTACCGCCTATTACACAGGAAAACCTGATCCTTCAGTTGCCGCTGAGAAAGTTTCATTTGGAACCTCCGGCCATCGCGGCTCCTCATTCAAAAACTCTTTCAACGAAAATCATATTCTTGTCATCGCACAAGCCATTTGTTTCTACCGAAAAGAACAAAAAACAGGTGGCCCTTTGTATCTTGGTTTTGATACACATGCCTTGTCGGCGCCTGCTTATGCTACCACTATGGAAGTATTGGCAGCAAATAATGTTGAAGTGATGATTGCTAACGGAGAAGAATACACGCCTACGCCTGTAATTTCGCATGCAATTTTAAAATACAACAAAGGGAGAAAATCAGGATTAGCCGATGGTATTGTTATTACGCCATCTCACAATCCACCGGATGATGGCGGCTTTAAATACAATCCGCCCAACGGAGGCCCCGCCGGGAATGACGTTACCAATTGGATTGAACAAAAAGCCAATGAATTGCTGCAGAACAATCTTCAATCTATAAAAAGAATTTCTTTCGATAAAGCGGTTAAAGCGTCTACCACACATTGTTATGATTATCTGAATACATATGTCAATGACCTTGGAAATATTATTGACATGGAAACCATTCGTGGTGCAAAAATAAAAATGGGTGTTGATCCGCTGGGCGGCGCAGGGGTTCATTACTGGGAACCGATTGCCGAACGGTATCAATTAGATTTAACCGTTACGAATACAATTGTTGATCCCACTTTCAGTTTTATGACGGTTGACTGGGATGGACAGATCCGTATGGATCCTTCTTCTACTTATGCCATGCAGCGACTGATAGCAATGAAAGATAATTTTGATATTTCCTTTGCCTGCGATACGGATCATGACCGGCATGGAATTGTAACAAAAAGTGCAGGCCTGTTAAATCCCAATCATTATTTATCAGTGG
Organism: uncultured Chitinophagaceae bacterium; assembly: GCA_963792025.1. GTDB lineage: Bacteria > Bacteroidota > Bacteroidia > Chitinophagales > Chitinophagaceae > Ginsengibacter. Next base: position 456,324 of record CAWBUS010000008.1, read on the forward strand.
CTGTTTTTTACCTGCTTCAAAATCGCCCGCAATGGGCAAAAACATCAGCAATCGGCAAGACGGTTGTTACTACACAACTCATTGACCGCATAGCAGCGAAACTAAACAGGAAACTATATGATGTTCCTGTCGGATTCAAATGGTTCGTTGATGGCTTACTGGATGGATCACTATGTTTTGGCGGAGAGGAAAGTGCAGGCGCTTCTTTTTCGAGATTGGATGGAAGTGTTTGGACAACAGATAAAGATGGATTTATACCGGCATTATTATCTGCAGAGATCACAGCAAAAACGGGAAATGATCCGGGCAACATATATAATGAACTAAGCAAAGATTTAGGTGAACCTTTTTATGACCGCATTGAAGCAAAAGCTACTCCTGAACAAAAAGAAAAATTAAAGAACCTCTCTGCTTCGCAAATAAACCACAAGGAACTTGCCGGAGAAAAAATTGAAAGTATTCTTACTAATGCCCCGGGAAATAATGCGCCAATCGGGGGCCTGAAAGTAGTAACAGATAATGGATGGTTTGCAGCACGCCCTTCTGGAACAGAAGACATTTATAAAATTTATGCCGAAAGTTTTTTGGGTAAAGACCATTTGAAAAAAATAATTGATGAAGCGCAAACGATTGTGAATGCTGCCTTATAAGTAAATTAAAGGCACTTAATAAAATTAAACGTTAAGCGGACTTGGATAGAGAATTCTATTAGGGATGAATTTTGTCAGAAGAATTGTAAGTAAAGAAATAATAAGAACTGATGAACAGTATTTTATTAGTCAAAATTGTACCCGGGATGGGAGTTGAACCCACACGACCATTGCTGATCACAGGATTTTAAGTCCTGCGTGTCTACCAGTTCCACCACCCGGGTAAACATCTTTCTAAAAAATCAAAAAAAATCCCGACAGCGTCGGGAAATTATGAGCGGAAGACCGGGCTCGAACCGGCCACCCCGACCTTGGCAAGGTCGTGCTCTACCAAATGAGCTACTTCCGCGTCTAAAAAAGAACTTAGAGTTCGCCGTCACCCCAATTACCGGTTGGAAAGCTACTTACCATTAATATTAAGAACTATAAAAAATGGATTGCAAAAGTAATAATTACCGAGGCTTAAGCAAAATTTATTTGTATTGCGGGTTGTACAACGTATTACCGGGAACTTCTACTTCCGGCTTACCCATGTACCTGTGTTTATACATGGTGTAACATCCTCCTAAAACAAGCGCTGCAAAAATTACCAACTGGCAATAAAAAAGAAAACGTGAAGAGGATACCCAATTGTGAGCAATGTCCTTATCTGAATTATCGGATTCTGAATGATCAAGAACTTCTTCGTGTTCCATATATTAAATTTTACCTGGCAAAAATAAATGATTGAGCTTAAAAATCATTTTTTAAAAGGAATAATTTCAGAAAATGTTTTTTTCTGTTTTATATAATATTGCCAAACGATGCTGCCATCATAAACAGGTAATATATTTTTCATTTTTATTTTAGAAAATTTCTTACCTCTTTTGCCCGTAAGCACCCACTCAGCATAATGCAAATGTGCCGAAGCAATTGAAATAAACGTGCTGAAATTCCCGTCTATTAATGACCGGTAGGCAGCTATGATATCTAAAATTATCCGCAAAGGAATTTTCCATGTTCTTTCCAAAACAGGTAAATTTTTGGTCATCATTACCAGGTTATTCCTGAAGTTGAGATATACCTTTTTGCGATCACCCATTGGCAAGGTGCCCCCACCAACATGATAAACCACCGAAGATGGAACCACATAAATAGAATAACCTTTACGTTGCATTCTCCAGCATAAATCTATCTCTTCCTGGTGAGCGAAAAAAAATTCATCAAAGCCGTTCAATTCGTGAAATACTCTGGCTCTTACGAACAATGCGGCACCGGTAGCCCAAAAAATCTGGGTTGAATTATCATATTGCCCGCTATCAATTTCGCAGGTTTCAAAAATACGTCCGCGAGTAAAGGGGTACCCCAATTTATCAATAAATCCGCCGCAGGCGCCCGCATATTCAAATTTTTTTCTTTGTTTAAAGGATAAAATTTTGGGCTGACAAGCGCCAATTTTTTCATCAGATTCCATAAGAGAAATAACGGGCTCTATCCAGCCCGGGGTAACCTGTATATCGCTGTTCAATAAAATATAATAGTCGGCCGAGACCCGCTTGAGCGCTGAGTTATAGCCTTTAGCAAATCCTTCGTTAGTATTACTCAACAGGATTTTTACAACAGGGTAATGCTTTTCCAGGAAATCAATCGAATCATCATCAGACGCATTATCGGCAACAATAACGTTGAGGTTTTTGTATGTGGACTCCATCACTGAGGGGAGAAATTTTTCAAGAAAAGATTTCCCGTTCCAGTTAAGGATTACAACAGCTACTGAGGGTGAAGAGATCAATTATATTGTTGTTAATAGAGTACAAACATAAAAATTTTAGATTTCAATTCAGATAATTATGGGAAATAGCTTTTAGATTTGGCATTAATCATTTAATAATAACCATTTCTTAATGTTCGGTCAGCTTTTTCACTTCAGGACATGGCTTGCTGTAATAGCTGTTGCCATTGTTACGGGCACAATCTTCTATTCAAATTTCCTGGCTAAAAAAATTGCTGCTGAAGAGCGCCAAAAAGTAAACGTGTGGGTGCAGGCATTAAAAACCCGGGCTGAAACTACTGAGAGATCATCGCTGGACCTCACCAATATTATTACCTCAGAAAATAAGGACATTCCGATTATTGAAACTGATGAAAAAGATAAGCCATCCGGGGAGGTGTTAAACCTCGATTCATCACTTGTAAAAAAAGACAGCAATTACGTTCGTAAAAAACTCGCAGAGTTTAAAAAACAACATGATCCCATAACAATTGAAATAAGCAACAATCCTGTCATCATCAATAAATATTATTATGGCGATTCTGATTTATTAAAACAGGTAAGGTATTATCCCATCGTGCAATTATTTATTGTTGCGCTGTTCATCATCATTACACTTTATGCCATTTCCACCAGGAACAGATCAACCCAGAACCAGGTGTGGGCCGGCATGGCAAAGGAAACGGCACATCAACTGGGCACGCCAATTTCTTCTCTGGAAGGTTGGGTAGAGATGTTGAAAGAAAGTCAACTTTCCAATTCCATTTCTCTTGAAATGGAAAAAGATGTAAACCGTTTAAAACTCATAAGCGACCGGTTTGGTAAAATAGGAAGCGCTCCTAAACTTGAAGAATACAACATTACGGAACAAGTTCAAAAAATGGTAAATTATATTAAAAGAAGGTCTACTGATAAAGTAAGCTTTTCGGTAGAAGCTCCACCCGGTCCTGTTATTACAAGTATTTCTGCGCCACTTTTTGATTGGGTAATAGAAAACCTTTTAAAAAATGCGTTGGACGCGATGGAAGGAAAAGGCACTATCAATATTAGAATCAAGGAACAACCCGGCCACATATTTATAGATGTGGCTGATAATGGAAGGGGCATTAGTAAGCAAAATATTTCAAGAGTATTTAAGCCGGGATTCACTACTAAGAAACGTGGTTGGGGATTAGGTCTTTCACTTTCAAAAAGAATAATCGAACAATATCACAAAGGCCAGTTATATGTAAAATCTTCAGAGCCTGCTAAAGGAACAACTTTCAGGATAGTTTTGAACACGTAAGTTTAATTGAAGGGTTTTATTAAATTTGCAGTCCAAACTCATAAATTTGAAATTAAATGCGGCGATGGCGAAATTGGTAGACGCACTACTTTGAGGTGGTAGCGCCCGAAAGGGTGTGGGAGTTCGAATCTCCTTTGCCGCACAAATCCTGTTTCGTTGAAACAGGATTTTTTAATAAAGATATTTTCATATGCCAACATTAATAACATGTCCTAATTGCAAACACGAATTCGCACCTGAAGATGCCATAGCAAAATCTTTAGAGAAAGAATATGAAGAAAAATTCAATAATGACCGGCAAAAATTATTAAAGCAATTTTCTGATCAACAAAAGATTTTTGAAGACCAGCAAAAAGATTTTGAAAAAAAGAAAGAGCAAGCCAATGAATTATTTGCTGAAAGAATGCAAAAAGAAAAATTAAAAATTGAAAATGAAGTACAGGAAAAACTCAGGAAATCCATCAGTAACGATTTCGAAAATAAAATAAAAATTCTTCAGCAAGAAAACGCAGATAATGAAGAAAAATTAAAATCTGCAAGACAGAAAGAACTGGAGTTTTTGAAAAAAGTGCAGGAGTTAAAAAACAAAGAAGAAGAAATGGAAATTGTACTTCAAAAAAAATTATCGGAAGAGAGAGCAGCATTAACTGAACAAATCAGGAAGCAGGAAATAGAAAAAAATGTTATAAAGGAAACTGAAAATAATTTAAAATTTAAAGAGCTCGAGAAGCAACTGGAAGATCAAAAAAAGCTGGTTGATGAAATGAAACGTAAAGCCGAACAGGGCTCTATGCAGCGCCAGGGCGAAGTACAGGAAATTGCCCTGGAAGAAATTTTACGCAATAATTTTCCCTTTGATATAATAACTGAAGTTGGTAAAGGAGTAAGAGGCGCAGACTGCATTCAATTGGTTAGAAATAATTTTGGCCAGGAATGCGGTAAGATCATTTATGAAAGTAAACGCACTGAAAACTTTGGTGCAGACTGGATAGAAAAATTTAAGAAAGACATGCGCAGCACTGGTGCAGATGTGGCAGTGCTGGTTACTAAAACAATGCCCAAAGAAATGGAGTGCTTCGGGCTTAAAGATGGAATTTGGGTGTGCACATTTTCCGAAGTAAAAGCATTAGCAAATGTTTTAAGAGATGGTATCATACGGATTTACACTTCTGCAAAAAGCCAGGAAAATAAAGGCGATAAAATGCATCTACTGTATGATTACCTGACCAGCAACGAATTTAGCGAACAATGGAAAGCAATTCGTGAAGGATTTTTTGCGATGAAAGTTGGGATTCAAAAAGAACGGGATTCTATGGAGCGCCTTTGGAAAGCACGGGAAAAACAACTGGAAAAAGTTCTATTGAATTCTGCACACGTGAAAGGTTCGATCGAAGGAATTGCAGGACAGGATTCTATCGATATGAGTTTGTTGGACGACAATAGTTTACTGGAAGAATAAAACCCAATGAGCTATTTTAAAAGACAAGCCATCGTTTTTTTTGCCTTATTCGGTATCCTTTTTTTGTGGGCATATAACCACCATGTTAAAGAAGCAATGGCCGTTTTTGGATTTTGCATTGTAGTGGGACTCTTGTTTGTTTCATCGGGGAAGGGTACAGATACTGACGAAAATGATGAAGACGAGAATGATGAAGACGACGATGTTGACGATGAAAACAACGATACAGTTCCCTATCTTGCCTATGATGGCAAAGACCTGGTGTTTTCACGAACCGATGTTAAAAGTGCCCTCACGAAACATCTCCCTTATTTTGGCTTCTTAACTTTTCCTGAGCAGCAAAAATTTATTGAACGTCTTAATAAATTTATTGCTAATAAAACGTTTAATATCCACGATGAAAGTGGTTTTAAAGAGATGCCTATTCTTATCAGTGCCAGTGCTATCCAGTTAAGTTTCGGGCTTGAACATTACATCTTACCCAACTTTAAAATTATAAATATTTACCCTGAGGAATTTATTGCTGTTGAACCAACGATTCGTTACCTCGAAGGCAATGTTGATGCATACCATATCAATATTTCGTGGAAATATTTTTTAAAAGGTTTTCAATTACCCGATGATGGTGATAATGTGGGACTTCATGAAATGGCACATGCATACTACTACGAAAATTTTGATACACACGATTCAAAAGATATGAGGTTCATCCATGGCTTCAATAAATTCAATGCATGTGGCGCTGAAATTTTTCAGAACATCACTCAAAATAATGATGGAATGTATTCTGATTATGCAAAAAGGAACTTCCAGGAATTTTGGGCTGAAAGTGTGGAGCTTTTTTTTGAAAAACCAAAAGAGTTGAGAAACAAATATCATGAATTGTACCGATGCATTTGTGAAACGCTTAACCAGGATCCCTTAAATAAATAATGATGATTTAACCATTGAGCCATGCGAGGCACATACCTTCAAAAAATTTATAATGAATTTGAAGGGATATCTTTTCGTCTTTCAAAAAATCGCACTCAATAATTTCTTTTCTATTTAAAAATTGATTTAGATGAATATGATTTTTGAAATCAACACCGCCTTTGCCGTACCATTTATAAACTGCCTCTTTGCAACTCCAGCATAAGGTTAAAAAAGCGAAATTTATTTCTGGCAAAAGTTTTAATTCATCAACAGACAAAAACTTATTTTGTATCAATTGCACTTTGGACGTAATCAATTCCACATCAATACCGGCACTTTCATTTTCACTAATAATAGCCGCTGCATAATCCCCGCAATGTGAAATAGAAAAATGATACGACTGATCTTGCAACAAGGGCTTATTAGATTCAGCAATTTCTATTAAATGCAGGGGAAATTCAGGATGCAACAATTTAAGTAAATATCTACCGGCCAAATGTTGTAACCTCTTATGCGGATGGCTAATTGTTTTTTGCAATCGAACTTTTTCAAGAAAGAAATTTTCATGCTCGGTAATATGCCATACGGCGAGCTTTGATGTTTCGTTGATATTATGTTGATAAAACAAAGGCATTCGAAAAAAAGTTACGCTTGTTTTGCAGATGTATGAATTATTTTGCAAACAATAAAATAAAGCACTTAAATGATCTTATCCGATACAAAAATACTTGAGGAAATTGAAAAGAAGACCATCATAATTGAACCCTATAACCGCGATAAGCTGGGCAGCAATAGTTATGATGTGCATTTAGGTAAATATCTCGCCACATACAAAGACAAAGTTCTTGATGCCAAAAAACATAATGAGATCAATCATTTTGAAATACCGGAAGAGGGATTTGTGTTGGAACCGGGCGAGTTGTATTTGGGTGTAACCTTAGAATATACTGAAACGCATGCCCACGTTCCTTTCCTGGAAGGTAAATCTTCTACAGGCCGCCTTGGTATTGATATTCATGCCACAGCAGGAAAAGGCGATGTTGGCTTTTGCGGCAACTGGACGTTGGAAATTTCCAGCAAGATTCCCGTAAGAGTATATGCGGGTATGCCGATCGGACAACTAATTTACTTTCCCGTCGAGGGCGAAGTTGGAGTAAAGTATAATGCAAAGAAAAATGCGAAGTATAGTGGGCAGCCAAATAAGCCTGTTGAAAGTATGATGTGGAAGAATAAATTTTAAAGACTTTGCGCCTAAAAATTTCTCCTGCAAACGAATGGAATTAGCTGCCAATTCAATTAGAGAATGCCATTTATTTATCTGCGTTAATATTCAATTCTTTATTAGTGTTCATATATTGCCTGTCTTTTTTTTGATCATTGGCATATTGCACAAATAAAACCGTTATATAAATCAAAACAACGAAACAGATATAGGCAATAAATTTTGTGGGATCTTTTTTCAACCACTTAAAAAAGTATTTAAGCTTGAAACGCTTGGCCGGTCGATGCCTGGAGCGCCTTCTTACCACAGTGAGATTTGGATCCAGGGGTTTAACTAAACTGTCAGCAGTCGTATTCAATGGTATTTTTTTTAGCTAATCGTATTAACGGATTATTTAATTAAATGGATTGCTTCTTTATAATGTTTGCGGCCTATTAAAATATTGAAACGTCAAAAGTATTTAATTTGGTATAACATATATGCGGATATTCTAAATAAAAAATTGTTCAACATTTACACTAGTTCTATAACCGTTATTTCCGGCAAAATGCCCACCCTTCCCGGATAACCTATAAATCCATAACCGGGATTTACATATAATTTTTGTTTTCCCTCTTCATAAAGCCCATCCCACTCTTTATAAATATATTGAACCGGGCTCCATTTAAAACCCGGAATCTCAACTCCAAATTGCATTCCATGAGTATGTCCACTCAATGTGAGATCCACGTCTCCATATTGAGGGCGCACCTCCGCGTCCCAATGACTGGGATCGTGGCTAATCAAAATCTTGAATGGATATTTTTCACTACCGGTGTAGGCTTTAGCCATGTTGCCGTACTTGGGAAATCTTGCTTTGGCGCTCCAGTTTTGCACACCGATAATCGCAATACTTTCGCCATCTTTTTCTATTGCCCTGTTTTCGTCGTTCAATAAATTCCAGCCCATAGAGGCATGGATATCTTTGAGGTGGTCGAGATTTGCCTGCTGCAATGGCGATAATAAATGTTTTTCGGCAATTCTTTCTTTTTCCCGAAATGCAGCCGTTCTGTCAGGCCAGTGTGCATAATCTCCGTAATCGTGATTACCTAAAGTGGAAAATACACCGAACGGAGCTTCTATTTTATTAAACACATCAACGTAATCCCTCATTTCGGTAGCCACATCATTTACGAGATCACCACTAAAAATAACCAGGTCTGCTTTTTCAGCGATGATTTTATCAACGCCGCGGGTTACCGCTTCTTTATTTGTAAAGCTGCCTGAATGCACATCGCTGAAATGAACAATTTTAAATCCTTTGAACGCTGCAGGAAGATTATCGAACTTTAAAGAAATTCGTTTAACCTGGTAATTATATTTATTGCTAAACCCATATATCAAACTTCCAAACAGCGTACCGCCTGCTGCCAGGCCCAGCCAGCTTAGAAATAACGACCGGCTGATGCGGCCTTCACTAATTATTTCACCTTCGGTATTTTTAAAAAAAAGTTTGCCGGCCACAAATTGTATTAACCGTCTTACATCATCAACTAAAAGGAAAACAACGGCAAGAAATTTTGCAAGAAACAAACCGATTACAGTGGCGAAAAGATAGGTCCTTACTTTCTTAGGCATAAAATCCGGGCCCGTAAAAACAAAAAGTAAAAATCCAACAATGGCAATTATTGAAATAGTCCAGTACAAATAAGTAATAATTGTGCTTGTTTTTGAAGAAGCAGACTGGCTTACCGTTTTGATAGCCTGGAAAACATACGTGTCCAGCAGCAACATAATAACTACGAATATGAATGCGCCTAAGGGTGTTCTCATGAAATATTGTTTTTTTATACACGAATTTTAGTACAACATTTACTAATTAAGATTAACTACCACATTGAATGTAATTCGTGATTAATAATTTATAAATTCGGTTAATTGTTCATCAATTGCTTTTAGAGTCTCATCATTTAACTTACCGGTTGCGTCGATTACTTTATCGATAACAGAAATGGGCAATTTATTATGATGTACATTCATTTTAAGATAATTCAAGGAAGCAGAAAGATGATCCATCCCCCTTAGGTTGCCGGCCCTACCTGTTGACACGCCTGTAAGTAGCGCTTTCTTGTGGTACCATACTTTTTTGATATCAGTGTTGTCTATCATCACTTTCAAAACTCCGGGAAATGTGCCGTTATATTCCGGTAAAATAAAAATAAATTTTTGAGTAGGTATCAAAATTTCATTTTCTACTTTTATTAATTCCGGTGTCCGGGTAAGCACATTTAAATTTACCAGTGATAAAATTCCTGCATCAATATTCTTCTCTTTTAGTAAACGTTGGTATTCGGCGGCAACTTTCTCGGTATAGCTTCCAATGCGGTTGGTTCCGCTGATAATTGTGTACATCATATAGATTTACCCTGCTTCACTTAAATTTCAACAAAAATAGGATTGTTAGAAGATGGTTGATTAATAAACTGTTTTTGTATGGCGAAAGTTCTCTAATATTAAGCCTAATATTTAAATTTGCCAACCTGGCATCAGGTCAATTTAATAATTCTCATTATTAAAACTGGTTATAGATTTTTAGAATTTTATTTGGGCGCTGTCTTTAAATTTATGTTTACTTTAGCGCCCCTTTCAAAAGAGGTTTTTATTATAAATTTTGTTGCCGGGCAAATAACAAAAAGTCAAAAGAAAATTATTGCTGATTAATATATGGGTAAAATTATAGGAATAGCAAATCAAAAAGGAGGTGTTGGCAAAACAACAACGGCGATAAATTTGGCTGCAAGCCTTGCTGTGCTTGAATATAAGACGCTGTTGGTAGATGCTGACCCACAGGCAAACAGTACTACAGGTGTTGGATTTGATCTTCATAACATGACGACGGGTATTTACGATTGCATGGTTAATGACACGCCGGCAAAAGACGTTATATTAAAAACTGAAATTCCTTACCTGGACCTGATTCCATCTCATATTGATTTGGTGGGCGCCGAAATTGAGATGATTAATTACCCTGACAGGGAAAGTGTTTTAAAAAATGTTCTGCGTGATATTAAGTCACAATACGATTTTATAATTATAGATTGCTCTCCATCGCTGGGATTAATAACGGTGAATGCTCTTACGGCCGCTGACAGTGTGTTAGTCCCGGTTCAAACTGAATTTTTTGCTTTGGAAGGCCTCGGCAAATTATTGAATACAATCAAAATTGTTCAAAGCAGGCTGAATACTTCTTTACAAATTGAAGGCCTTTTAATGACAATGTACGATGGCAGGCTTCGCTTGTGCAACCAGGTGGTAAGTGAGGTAAGGCGGCACTTTGAAGATCTTGTATTCGCCAGTATTATTCATCGAAATACAAAATTGAGCGAAGCGCCAAGTTTTGGTAAACCCGCCATTCTCTACGATGCAGAAAGTAAAGGTGCTATCAACTACCTAAATCTTGCGAAAGAAATACTTCAGAGAAATAATATGACCAAAATTCATCAGAAAGAAAGAGTGATGGAGCACCTTTAAGTAAACTGGAAAATTTTCGTAAAAACATTATACATGAGTATTCCCAATAAAAAAGATGCTTTAGGAAAGGGTATCCGGTCTTTGTTGCAAAATATCGATGCAGATCTTTCCACCACATCAGACAGTTTAAGAAAAGAAACGCCTGAAAAGTTTCATCCTGTTAATATTCGCATACCACTTCATCTTATTGAAGCAAATCCGGATCAGCCGAGGCATGATTTTGACGAAAATTCATTAAGTGAATTAGCCGCATCATTGAAAACACATGATGTTATTCAACCCCTTACTGTAACGAAACTGACAAATGGCAAATACCGGATTATAGCGGGAGAAAGAAGGTATAGAGCAGCAAAAATAGCAGGCCTGGCCGATGTTCCCGTTTATATAAGAGAAGCAACAGAATCAAAAGTTCTGGAACTTGCTTTGCTGGAAAACTTACAGCGTGAGGACCTTAATGCAATTGAAATTGCGCTGAGTTATAAACACTTGATGGATGAATTAGATTACACCCAGGAGCAGCTCGCAGAACGCATGGCGAAAGAAAGGAGTACTATTACCAACTATATTCGCTTACTAAAATTACCTCCGGATATACAGGCCGCCGTGAGAAATGGCATTATAAGCATGGGCCATGCAAGAGCACTTATAAATGTTGATGTAATTGATAAACAATTGTACATTTTTAATGAGATAAAAAATAAAGAACTTTCTGTAAGGCAAACCGAGGAACTCGTACGAAAATTGTATACCCCTGCAAAAGATGCTGTTAATAATTCGGTAAAAGCCGCACTCCCACCCTCTTTAAAGAAAATTGAAGATAATTTAGCATCGCATTTCAGCACTAAAGTGAAAATGACACAAAATAAAAAAGGAGCCGGCAGTATTACATTAGATTACTTTTCAATTGAAGAATTAAGTTCAATTTTAGAAAAGATGCAGGTTCCCGTTGACTAAGCCTATGCTAAAACCATTCTTACTTTTTGGCGCCTTTTTCTTTCTCTTCATACTACATGATAAAAAAATATTTGCGCAGCAAAAAGAAGACACGATGGTTATAAAACCAAATGTGAACCCCGACACCAAAACAAAAGACTCAACAGTTGCCAAAAAATCTCTTAAGAAAAAATTCAATCCAAAAGTTGCCACTTTGCGCTCGGCAATATTACCCGGCTGGGGACAGTTCTACAATAAAAAATATTGGAAAATTCCTATCGTTTATGGCGCGTTAGGAACTACTGCAGGAATATTTTTTTACAACTTAAAGACCTATAAACGCTTACGGCAGGCAGTAATACTTCGGTCAGATACCATACCCGGCAATGATAACCAGGTGTATCCGGATTTTATCAATCTATCCACTGAATCGCTGCGATCGTATCGTAATGAATACCGGCAGAATATTGATTATTCTGTTTTAGTTTTCCTGCTATTTTGGGGATTAAATGTTGTTGATGCCACTGTTGATGCGCATTTAAAGGGATTTGATGTAAGCCCCGATGTAAGTATGAAAATTCGACCTGGGCTAAACTCTTCCAATAATGGGCCCGGAATTTCATTTGTATTCTTTTTCAAAGACAAACATTCCAAAGCTTCATTACCACTTCCATAAAATCTAATTTTGTTTCGCATATTGAAATTAATTGCACGAATTTTGGAAGAATAATTTTTTATTCTTTATTTCCTGTTTATGAACATTGCGTTATTAGGTTATGGTAAAATGGGTAAGGCCATTGAAGAAATTGCTTTACAAAAAGGACACGATACTGTTTTGCGTATCCATGATCAAAACCTTGAAGAACTCACCAAACAAAATTTACAAAAAGCGGATATAGCTATTGAGTTTACGAGCCCCCAAAGTGCCGTGCAAAATATTTTACTGTGCTTTCAGTCAGGCATACCCGTAGTTTGCGGAACAACAGGCTGGCTGGCAAAGATGGATATGGTTCAACAAAAATGCAAAGAAACTAACGGCACGTTTTTATATGCAAGCAATTTTAGTATCGGTGTAAATATTTTTTTTGAATTGAATAAGAGGTTGGCGGAGTTGATGAAAGGTCAGTTGAATTATACAGTTAGTATGGAAGAAATACATCATACTGAAAAGAAAGATGCTCCGAGTGGAACCGCTATTACCCTTGCAGAAGAAATTATATCAGCCTTACCGCAAAAAACAAAATGGGTGAATAGGAACTCAGATGTTTCTGATGAACTGCCCATTTTAAGTAAAAGAATGGATCCGGCGGCAGGAACACATTCTGTAAAATATAGTTCTGATGTTGATGATATAGAAATTATTCATACAGCACATAACAGGAAAGGATTTGCAGCCGGGGCAGTGCTTGCAGCAGAATTTATATTTGGCAAAAAAGGAATTTATAACATGAGAGATGTTCTGAATTTTTAGATCCCTAATCCAGATTCCCGAGATTCATTCTCCTTAAAATAAATAAGGCCTCTTATCGAAGGCCTTAAAAGAATAAAGACTACTTTTCTTTTAGAAATTGTAAGCAAGCCTTAGATTAAGACTTCCCAAAGTGTATGAATTTTTGCCGAAGGCGAGGTACTTCAACGAAAGATCAAAATTTTCGCTCACATTGTATCCAATGCTGAGCGCATAACCGAATGCTCCGCCGCTGCCTTTCGCAAATCCATATCCCAGCTGAGCATGGCCATAAAATTTATCAGCGAAAGGAAACTTTGCCCCAGCCAATAAAAGAATAAAATACCCGCTACCACCACCTAAAGATGACTTAACAGAATAATTTTCATAGCCACCACTTACTGTAATTTTAACTCCTTCGGCTACGCCAAAATCGGCTTGAATGTCACCCGCCCACCGCAAAGGAATATCCGCTTGAAGTAGGGACACCTGCATTAGCGGCAATACTGATGGTAATGGGTTTGCTGTCGTTTTTCTGAGCATTAACAGCGGTCATAGTGATTGTAAAAAGTGCAAATGAAAAAATTAGCTTTTTCATTTTTTTTTGTTTTTCGTGAAAAATTGGGTTAGTAAATTGATTCCGGTGAAGACCGGAAAAAATTTAGTCCACAAATATGTATCAAGAAATTCGAATATGCAATGCCCCCGGGGGCAAGCACTTTTACCATATTTTTTGTGGAAATTACTTTATGTTCTTAAGCATTTCCCCGGTCATGCTGCTCAAATCGTAAGCAGGTTTCCAACTCCAATCTTTTTTGGCAACACTATCATCTATACTTTGTGGCCAGCTTTCCGCGATTGGTTGCCGGTAATCCGGTTCATACGTGGTAATAAATTCAGGAATATGTTTTTTAATTTCTGCACTTATTTCTTTGGGAGAAAAACTCATCCCGGAAATGTTGTAGGAAGTACGAATGGTTATGTTAGCCGCATTTGCTTCCATCAATTCAATTGTCGCTCTTATGGCATCTGGCATGTACATCATTGGCAAATAAGTATCTTCTTTTAAAAAACACTTGTATTTTTTATCCTCCAACGCGTCGTAAAATATTTCGACTGCATAGTCTGTAGTTCCACCTCCGGGCTCACTTTTGTAACTGATAAGGCCGGGGTATCTCAAGCTTCTCACATCAAGCCCATAACGGTGATTATAATAATTGCACCAGAATTCGCCCGCATATTTACTAATGCCATAAACGGTTATGGGTTCGATAATTGTTTGTTGGGGACAATTCTTTTTTGGCGATGTTGGGCCAAAAACTGCTATGCTACTGGGCCAGTATACTTTTTGTATTTGCTCATCTTTGGCAATATCCAAAACATTTAAAAGGCTTTGCATATTAAGGCTCCATGCAAGATTCGGATTCTTTTCGCCCGTTGCTGATAAGATCGCAGCCAGCAAATATATCTGCGTTATGTTTTGCCTGATGATCTGCACATGGAGCATTTCCTTGTTCATCACATCCAGGCTTACGTATGGGCCGGTGCCTTTCAATAACTCATTCTCTTCCCGCAGGTCAGAAGCGACCACCTGGGCCCCTCCATAAATTCGTCTAAGCTCCAGCGTTAGTTCAACGCCTATTTGCCCGCAGGCTCCAATCACTAATATTTTTTCTTTTATCATAACATTTAATTGGGCTGCAAAATAAAATTTTAAAGAGCAAAGAGCAAAAGAATTCAGCCGGCGTAAACTTTAACTAAAATCCAGGTTATTTAGAAAATTATTTGCAGAGTACTTTCTATTCTCTAATTTTCGTTTTTATAATAAATAAAAATGAAAAAAGCCATTTGCTTTTGTGTTGTTAGCGCTTATAACTTACTGCTTATAACGACCATCTGTTATGCCAAGGATACCAAACCAGATACGGTGAGAACGGGCATTTACATTAACAGTGTGCATGATATCGATTTCAAGCAAAAAGAATATACGATAACATTTTGGCTGTGGCTAAAATATAAAAATAAGGATTTCGACTTTTTACAAAACCTCGAAGTTCCAATGGCCAAAAATGTTTCAAGATCTTTTTCAACAGTAGACAGCTCCGATGGCAAAGTTTATATTTTGATGAAATTACAGTGCATTATGAAGGACTCATGGAAGATCGGAAATTTTCCGTTCGACCAACAGAAGCTAAGACTCTCAATCGAAAATTCGCAATATGATTCCCACTCTTTGATTTTTGTGGCTGACACACTAGGCAAACATTATGATCCGCGTTTTACTTTAAATGGCTGGAATATTGATAGCTGCATTATTTACACCGGTATAAAAAATTATGAAACCGGTTTCGGCGATGAAACTCTTGGCAAACCTCATACTGAATATAGTGCCTTTAGAGTGAGGCTCAGCATCACGAGAGATGCTTCGGGGCTATTCTGGAAAATGTTTATCGGAATGTACATCGCATTCCTTATTGCCTACGTATGCTTTTACATTCATCCGGATGGCATTGATTCCAGATTTGGATTGAGTGTAGGATCGTTATTTGCGGTCATAGGTAATAAATACATTATTGATTCTTCGCTGCCCGAATCAACTTCTTTCACGCTCGTTGATACGCTGCATGGCCTTACTTTATTTTTTATTTTCATAATCATCAGCGCCACTGCATACTCATTAAAACTCGTAAAAGAAAAGAAAGAAAAACAGGCCAGGAAATTTGACATGATTGTTGCCCAGGGTATTCTTTTATTATATGTTATCTTGAATATTTATTTCATCTCGAAAGCAAACGGAGGTTAATAATAAATATTAATTCGTAAAATAAATACGCATTCATCGATAGGTTGGACTCATTATTGAAAAGGCATTCTTAAATTGCAGTTATTACCTAAATTAATTCTATTGAGGAAAATGTTCGGGAAGCCTTGCCTATATTTTCTGCTTGTTTGCTGCTTGTATAACCAGCAATCCAATTGTCAAACTCATGCAATCGACAGCTTAAAAAATCAAATAAATAAAGAGAGAAATAATTCGGAAAAACTTAAAGTAATTTTCGCTCTGTGCACCAAACGGCATTCACTTTCTACTGACACTTTGTATAAGTATGCATCCATCGCAAAAAAATTAAGTGCAGCAGAAAATAACAGGCACGACATTATTCTTGCGGACTATTATTATATAAATTATCTTATTAAAAAAGGTCAAATAGATTCTGCATTATCAGTTTGTGATGCCTACATTCCCGAACTTAAAAATAATAGCGACGAGAACCAGCAATACCTGAGTTTTATCGGAACCAAAATAGGTTTGCTTATAAAATTGAACCGATACAAAGAAAGCTTCGCTACTTGTTATCTATTACTAAATGAGTCCGAAAAAAGCAGGGATACAGTGAGCGGGTTACTGGCGCTAAACGATTTGGGTTGGATCTACATGGAAATGGATCAAAACCAGGAGGCTATTGGCTTTTTAAGAACAGCATTACAAAATCCTGCTGCTCGTAACACCGAAAAATATGGTGAATATCTAAGTTTTATTTATTCTAATATCGCTGCTGCCTATAGTTCAATTGATAAAAATGATTCCGCCGAATATTTCATCAATGAAGCCATTGTTTTAGCACGGAAATTTGAAAATCTCACGTCGCTGTCTAATTCACTGGCTATAAAGGCTGGCATCATGAGTGCCACGAACAGAAACAAGCAAGCTGAAGATGAGCTTATAGAAGTCGTGAACATTCGTAAACAAATTGGCGATCCCTTTTTTATTGTTAGCGACATGAACCAATTGGCTGTTTACTATTATCATAACAATCAACCGCAAAAGGGTGTTGCTATTTCACAGGAAGGAATCGATATGGCCGTAAAAAACAATCTTGATTCTAAATTGCCACTGCTTTACGATGGACTGGCTCAAAATTATTATGTCGCAGGCGACTACAAAATGTATGGTGAAACCCTAAAAAAAATTATAATACTTAAAGATTCTCTGTATAAAAAAAATTCAGCGGAAGCACTTGCGGACATCCAGGGTAAATATGAGGTGCAAAAAAAAGAAAACATCATCGTTACCCAACACCTTGATCTTGTCAAAAAAAATTACCTGCTTTTTGGTTCTCTAATATTGTTTCTTTTAATAACGGTATCGGCTACACTTCTTTTCAGGATTTATAGAAAAAAACAAAAAATGAAACTTTCTTTTATGATGGCGGAAGAAAAACGCTTATCGCATGAAGCTGTTATTCAAGCGGAAGAGAAAGAAAGAAGACGAATTGCAGCAGACCTACATGATAATATGGGTGCTTATGCAACTGCAATTATTGCGAATGTTGACGATATTGTCGTCAATAAAAAAAATGATCCAGAACCGGCCCTTTTCAATTTAAAAATAAATGCCATTGAGCTAATGAGCAACCTGCGTGATACGATTTGGGCATCTTACAAAGAAAAAATTTTGTTAACAGGAATAAGTGACCGCTTTAAAAGCTATATTAAAAAAATAATGTCAGCATATCCGAATGTTCATATTGAGATTTCTGAAAGGATTAATAACGACATCTCTTTCTCAGCCATCCAGGCGCTCAATATTTTCCGCATTTTACAGGAAGCCTGTACCAATGCCTTAAAACACAGTGGGGCCAATATGATTGAAGTTTTATTTGAAAGCAATGGAACGCTGAAGCTTTGTGTTAAAGACAATGGACAGGGAATTACTGATTGCAACTATATAAATAATGGTAACGGAATAAAAAATATGAAATTGCGTGCTTCTGAATCAGGATTATATTTCCGCGTGGAAGAGAATCAACCGTCGGGCAGCATGATAATTGTAACTTCAGAACCAATACTACATACTTAGTATTGCAGGAAAAAAATTAATTGGTTTCTTTTACAAAAAAGTTCAATAATGCCTACATTAATTGCGTTTGCAGATGACAAAGCCATTAACCGCAATACATTTGAACAGAAAGTTAATTCGTTTGACGATTTAAGCCTGGTTTTTATGGCAGTTAACGGGCATGATTGCATCAGGCAATTAAAAGGCTTACCGATCAACAAACAACCGGAAATAATTTTCGTTGACCTGGAAATGCCTGAGCTTAATGGCATACAAACGATCCAGATAGCAAAGCCACTTTATCCCCAGATTCATTTTATCATTCTGACAGTATTTGATGATGATGAAAAAATTTTTGAAGCAATTCAGTCGGGAGCGAGTGGCTATTTACTTAAAGACGACAGTGCTATTGAAATACATAATGCCATTACTAATTGCAAGGAGTACGGCGGTGCGCCTATGAGTCCGGCCATTGCCCGTAAGGCATTTGATCTGCTGAGCCGAACTACCTATCCTTCAGCCCGCGGAAATGAAAAAAATAACCAGTTAAGTTCTTTGTTATCCGATAGGGAAAAAGAAATTCTTAAACATACCATTCACGGGTTTGATGCAAAACGAATTGCTGAAACCCTTAACATTAGCACGTTAACAGTGCGGAAGCACATATCAAATGTTTATGAAAAATTACAGGTAAATTCAAAAGCCCAGGTAATGACGCTGGCGCATCAATACAAGTGGTTTGATTAAAATAAATAATTGTTCATGTATGGAAACCTATTAAAAATTAAATTTAGGGCAACTTAAATTGGGGGTAAGGGCCACTCCGAATAAGTGGCCCTTTATTATTTGGTTTACAAACTAACGGTTACTATTATTCGCTGGCAGCAATTTTTTTTGATCCAAATATGGCTGCTGAAATATCAGCAAATTTTTTCCAGTCTTTCTATTAAAACTTTTGAAGTTTTAAATGCAGAAGTTTTAAAAGTAATACTGCCAACTGCCCGGATTAACATTCTCCAATTTCGAATTTTTAGGATTGAAAAGAAAACATAACCACGTACATCTATCATAGAAAATCTACGACTACCGATGGTAATTTCCATAAAATTTGGCGGCAAAACGAGTTAGAATTTGTACGATTCCTTCCTTGGTCATCAAAATAAAAGATTTAAGAAGTCATTTATGGTCAGCCAGTTACAAAAGTTTTAGCAACTTTTAAGATGAAGAAAAGTCGCGTAAGTTGGCTTGCATGGATATTTACTCTACTATACTTTTACATCATGATTGTTTGATTAGAGAGAAAAGTTTTTAATCATTAAATTCAAAAATTCACTTTATGAAACAGACAATCAAAACAACAAAATCAATTGCAATCGGATTATTTTCCCTTTTCACAGTTGGACTAACAGCCCCAACATTTGCCAATGCAAAAACAGGCGTTCCCGTAGAATTTAAATATTTAGGGAAAGTTAAAGACCAGCCTGTATTTCAGTTGAACCTCAATCCCGACGCATCCGAAGTTTATTATATCACCTTAAAAGATGAAAACAACGATGTAATTTATTCGGAAAAAGTAAAGGCAAAGGATGTTAACTACACAAGGAAATACATGATTAATGTTACTAACGAAGAGTTAACTGCCTCAGATATTAATGTTAAGGTTGAAGTTACTTCTTTGAAAACTCATCAAACTGAGGTGTACAAAATAAGCTCACGCTCACAGGAACGCGAAGATATTATAGTTGCAAAACTTTAATAACGCATTTCAAAATTAGTTTTTCAAAAAAAAATGGCTTGCCTGTTGCACCATGAGGCAAGCCATTATCATTTTAATGTAAATATCCCAAATCAATTCTAAAAAGGAGTTCGCGTATTAAAACTGGTATATCTTTTGAAAGCACGGGTAATGTTGTCACCGGTAGTTACCTGATGAATTTTTATGAATGTTTAACCTGAAAATAATACGTGTATGGGCTTCAAACAATTAATAGGCTTTTTTCTGGTATTGAGTGGATTTGGAGTGGGTATCCTTATTTTACTCTGCGAGCTTAACAGCCAATTGTATAGCAATTTATTTTTGACTTCCCTCTTCATTTTTAGCTTTTTTTCTGTAATAGCGGGTACAATAATTTTGAACAGGAGCAAATAATTTATAATAAAGCGGCCAAAAAGATAGCTTCATATTTTGTTTGAATTTGTCCCTGGCAGTTAATCAACTCGCCCTGCAGAATCAACATTCGTTTTTATCGATTTTGTTACTATCAAATTAATGCTATCACAATTTCTTCCAATTCTTTTTCTAAGGAAACTGATGATCGGCTTTTGCCGGCCCGGTTATACCAATAACCGGAATTGAAAACATCTCCTTCTTTGCGGTGAAGGTAGGCATGTATCCATGACGCATTTTTATCTTCGACGTCCTGTATCATTTGATGAGCTTTGTTCCAATCGCCTTTCGCGTCGTACCAAAGGGATTGCAGATAAACTGACATATTTTGCGCCGGTTCTTTGGCAGATAAACTTTCTTTGAAGGTTGATAAATTCATACAATAAAATTGAATCCCGGTTTAGTGCAATTATTTTCAAATTATTTCATCGGACAATTCTCATAACGGGGAATAAAAGTTAGCAAAAAAATTATTTAATCCGGCTAAACACCAGATTTTTTAATTTGTCCAAAAACATTCTCTCGTGCAGTTCTTTCAAATTTAAAAAACAAGTTATGTTTGCTTGTCGCTAAAAAATAATCTGTAAGTTGGCTATCCATGGCAATAACTATTGCAAGGATAGCCAGGAAGTTTACAATAAAATTTATTAATTTTTTTGCCTGGATAAAATTGACAATTACTTATCATATGAAATAGATTTGTATCATTAACCACAACAACTGAAATGTCATCGCCTAAAAAAATAAATCCTTTTTCCAAACAGAATAACGATACCGGTTTTGCAAGCAACACCAACGATACAGGTGGCCGTTTTATTAATAAGGATGGAAGTTATAACCTGGTAAAAGAAGGAATGCCTTTTTTCAAACGCTTCAGCTTGTTCCAGGATATGCTCAACCTGCCTCTTTGGAGATTCATTACGGTTATTGTTATTTTTTATGCAGCTATTAATATTTTTTTTACTTTAATTTATTTGCTCATAGGTGTCGATCAACTGGACGGATTAATTAGAGGCAGCAATTGGAAAATTGCAAGGGAAGTTTTTTATTTCAGCACGCAAACTTTTACTACAGTTGGTTATGGCCATGTTAATCCTGTTGGAGACGGTGCCAATATTGTTTCAGCAGCAGAAGCACTAACAGGATTTTTATCTCTTGCAATAGCTACAGGTTTGATCTATGGCCGTTTTTCAAAACCAAAGAGTTATTTGATCTTCAGTGATCATGCATTGGTAAGCCCCTTCAAAGACGGTACAGGACTTATGTTTCGTTTTGCGGCCTTTAAAGACAAGCATGCACTTACCGACCTTGAGATAAGGGTAAATACAGGTTTGCTGCTGGTTGAAAATGATAAGCCGGTTTACAAATATTTTAGTCTCGAACTTGAAAGAACAAGGGTTGAAAGCATGCCATTGAGTTGGACGGTAGTGCATCCTATAGATGGCAACAGCCCTTTCTATGGCTTATCGGAAGATGATATGAAAAACGCAGATGTAGAATTATATGTAATGCTGCGGGGCTTTGATGACGTATTTTCCAATTTCGTGCAGCAACGAACATCATATACTTTTAATGAAATTCTATACAATCGTAAATTTATACCAATGTACCGCGAAAGTGATGATGGTAAAACAACAATCCTTGAATTGCATAAGCTAAATGCCCATAAAGCGATTTGAACCAACCTACATTTATTTTAGGCAGTGAGTAAAAAATGATTGAATTTCTTAAACCCATTCAGTAGCTTTTTGCTGTCAGAATTCCTGCCTTCTTGTTTTAAATCAATATTATTTACTAATTTATCAATATGTAAAAAATAAATAAAGCGGAACTGGCTGGCACTCGAGCCCAAGGCTCAATGATTTTATTTGCAACCATTTACGAACATCTGTAATCACAAACCCGTGAATGTCGCTTAAATTTTATTCTGTTTAGGAGAAAGACAGAAAAAGTTCCACGCGGTGTTTCACTCCATCGTTTGTAAGAGTGAGAAAAGAATCCGCTTGCTCTTTGCCGTCAACTGCAAGCCTGGCTTGTTTGTTACCCGGCAATCTTTTCAACTCTATTTCATAATCAGTATCCATGTATCGATAATTGATTTTTATTGTCTGCCAGTCGTCAGGAAAGCATGGCTTAAAATATAATAAGTTGCCTTCCCGTTTAAAACCAATAAATGATTCGAGAACCAACTGGTACATCCAACCGGCCGATCCTGTATACCAGGTCCACCCGCCTCGTCCCTTGTTATGTGGTTCAGCATACACATCGGCTGCAATAACGTAAGGTTCCACTTTGTATGTGGCTATTTTCTCAGGAGCACCTCCGCGATTAACTGGGTTAATCATTTTTAATAACCGCCAGGTTTGTTCTTTGTCGCCCAATGCAGCAAATGCCATAATTAACCAAATAGCAGCATGAGTATATTGGCCGCCATTCTCCCGCACGCCGGGTACATAGCCTTTAATATAACCGGGATTAAGATCAGATTTATCGAACGGAGGGTCGAACAATTGTATGATGCCGTCTTCTTTGCGGACAAGGTATTTAGCTGCAGATTGCATGGCAATATCCGAACGCTCGCTTTTCACCTCCTCCTGACAGCACTGACCAACTCTGCGCTATGGAATCGATCTTGCATTCTTCATTTTCTTTTGACCCAAGTGGCGTACCATTATCAAAATAAGCCCGGCGATACCATTCTCCATCCCATGCATTTTTATTGATATTAGCTTTAAGAGTTGCAGCTGATTGTTTGCAAATTTTTTCGAATTTGCTGTCATTTTTCAAACTGGCAATCTCTGTAAAATTCACCAACACTTTGTATAGGAAGAAAGCAAGCCACACACTTTCTCCCGTGCCTTCGTTACCAACTTTATCCATTCCGTCATTCCAGTCGCCGGAGCCCATTAAAGGTAACCCATGTATGCCAAAGCGAAGTCCATGTTCAATTGCCTTTACACAGTGCTCATAAACGGTCGCTGCTTTGTCAGATCTTATGGGAAGGTCATAGTAAGACTCTTCTCCCGTATTTAGCGGTCGGCCTTCAAGAAAAGACACCGACTCATTTAATATTCCATCATCGCCGGTAACATTTAAATATCTGCATACAACGTAAGGCAACCAAAGAAAATCATCAGAACATGTTGTTCGAACGCCGCGGCCCCTGGGAGGATGCCACCAGTGTTGCACATCGCCTTCAATAAACTGTCGCGACGCACAAAGCAGAATCTGTTCTTTTACAAGAGATGGTTTCAAATGAACCAGGGACAACACATCCTGCAACTGGTCCCTAAATCCGAATGCCCCGCCCGATTGATAAAATCCTGTTCTCGCCCAAATACGGGAACTTAATGTTTGATAATTTAGCCAGCCGTTTGCAAGTATATTGGTTGCTGCGTCTGGTGTTTCAATCTGTATGGTGCCCAAAGAATATTGCCAGAATCTTTTTACTTTTTCCAAAGCATTTTGAGCAGCCGCACTGCCCGAGAATTTTGCGATAAGTGCAAGTGCTTCCTCGATGCTTCTGCCGGCTCCCACACGGAAAATAACTTCCCTCATTTCTTCGTCAGCAAGATCAAAAGCAACCTGGATAGCACCACACGGATCCAGAGCTGCGCCTCTTTTACCGGAAAGCCTTACGCGGTTCATAGCATCCGGATTTTTAACTGTGCCGTTGCGCCCTAAAAATTCGGTACGGTCTGCTGTAAATGTTCTTGCTGAATCATCCGTATCAAAAAAAGCTACCCTGCTTTCAAACTCTACATTGTATGAATTTCTTGCAAGAATTGCCCCGCTGCGTTTATCCATCTCAGTTATAGTATGCATGAGGGACTTTGAACGTATGTCTCCCAGTACCCATTCCATATAGCCCGTTACAGAAAGGCTACGCGGTCTGCCTGAATTATTTTTTATTTTTATAACAATAAATTTAACCGGCTCTTCAATATCAACAAAAACAGTCATCTCAGAGGTGATTCCGTCTTCCCAATGTTCAAAAATGCTATACCCAAACCCATGCTTTGCTATATATGGCGAGCTGCTACCGCCAGGCAGCGAAGTTGGAGACCAAAATTTGCCACTCTCTTCATCCCTTATATAAAAAGCTTCTCCTTTTAAATCCGTTATTGGATCATCGTTCCAGGGCGTTAGCCGAATCTCGTGCGCATTATCGATCCAGGTATATGATTGCCCGCTTTCGGAGACGATTGTTCCAAATTGAGGATTACCCAACACATTAATCCATGGAGCCGGGGTTCTTTTTCCGGCGGTTGTAATAACAATATATTCTTTGCCGTCTTTCGAGAATCCTCCCAGCCCATTGAAAAATTGCAAATCGTTTCCAATGCCCTTATTAACCGGCGAAATATCTAAAGACGGATAGAATTTAGTTGGATTGAAGTAAGGTATAGATGATTTCAATTTGTTGGATCTGTGGAGCTGTTCTTCCAGTGAACCAAGTGAATCTGAAATGACTACATGAGCTACGGCGTGAAATAGTATTCTATCTTCATTGGATATCTGATCAACAGATCTTATGAAAATACCTCCTGGCTGATCTTTTAAATTTCCTAACAATCCCGGCGCAACCAATCCATGAATTCTATCTTGCAATACCTGCCTGTAACTGCCGTGATCATTATTCCATATTACAAGATCAGTTTTTAGGCCCTTCACCGACCAATACGCATGTGCCTGTACTAACTGGCGAACAAGCTCAATATTATCGATATCTTCAATCTGCAAAAGAATAATAGGAAGGTCTCCGGAAATGCCGTAGCTCCACAGGCCGGATTGCCCGCGCTGATTTTTAATGATATTAGCGGGTTCAGTACGCAAAGAAGCATTGGCATAAATAATCGATGCCGCAATCTTATTGTATAATTGTGCATCGGCTTCCATTGCGTTTATTTGTTTAAGTATTACATGACTGTGAGTCCAGGCGAGTTCAAGCCCCCGATTCGCAATATTTCTATCCTGGTATTTTCCAATAAGATTATAACATAAATCCTTCGTTTCTGCTACTCCAAAAATCATATCAACGGTCGCCGATTGATATGGTTCCACGTATATGCGGTACTGAATTGAAACAATAGGATCGAGAACAGAACCACTATTGCCCAATAGTCCATCAGGATAATTTATTGCTTCGGGGTTATTGACAGTATTACCTCTTCCAATAAATTTATCTCTCGATGTCTCGTAAGTTACCTGCACAATTTCTGCCTTGTGAACTTTCATTACATGCAACATCCATGGATTTTGTTCGTCTGCCGAACGGGGCCTGCGGGTACAAATGATCGCATTGCGTGATTCATTTATTTCAGTTTGAACAAAAAGATTGCTAAAGGCAGGATGCAGTTCGTCGGCTATAGGAGAAGCTAACACTACTTCGGCATAACTCGTTACCTCAATAAATTTTCTCTTACGTGAACGATTGGTGAGGTGCACTCTCCGCAATTCTATATCATCTTCAGGAGATACGACAATTTCAGTATGCGTATCTATTGCCGAATCTCTCCGTCGAAATTCTGCTCTCCCTTGTGAAAAAACAGCTTCATAATTATCGCTGTGTTTTAATATGGGTTGAAATGCGGCAGACCATGTATTGTTATTTTCGAGATCACGAATATAACAGAACGTTCCCCAGTTGTCGGAGGTGCAATCCTCACGCCAACGGGTAATCGCTATATTTTTCCACCTGCTATAGCCACCTCCGGAATTGGTAAGCATCACATGATAGCGACCGTTAGATAACAACTGCACTTCAGGTATTGGCGTGTGAGGCGTGTTTATTACCTTTATTGATTCTGTGCCGCCCGGAGTTACGTTGATGTCTGCCTCATGAACAGATGGCGAATAAAAAGTTGCAATTCTTGGAACTCTCTCCTCAAGCAATAATTGTGCTGACCTTAATTGAAGATCTGCCTCAAAACGCCTTTGCATAGGTTTATTTAAAAGCAGGTAACTTATTGCTAAAAAACTCATGCCCTGGTGATGCGCCATAAAGGACTTTATGACGATATAAGGCGTTCTTCTTGGAAGCCTTGATGGTGTATAATCAATTGCTTCATAAAAACCATATCTGCCTTCAAAATTTTCTTCTTTTAATCTTATTAAATTGTCGTAGGCTTGCTCCGGGGCTACCATTAGAGCCATGGTGGTGGCATATGGGGCAATTACAAGATCTTCACCCAGGCCTCTTTTGAATCCCAGGCCGGGTACGCCAAACGCACGGTACTGGTAATTAAGATCCGCATCTAATAAGTTATAACCTGATTCAGAAATACCCCATGGGACGCTACGTTTTTTTCCATATTCTATCTGTTTTTGTATCACTCCCTTTTTGGTTTCAGCAAGCAAAGTATTTTCGTATGATGGCATTATCAGCATGGGCATAAGGTATTCGAACATTGAGCCGCTCCATGAGAGAAGAACAGGCGTTGTTCCCTGGCTGGTGAGCTTCCTGCCAAGCGCAAACCAACTTTGCTGAGGTAATTTCCCCTGCGCAATTCCCACAAATGTTGTTACTCTTGCCTCTGAAGCAAGCAGGTCATAATAACTATTATCTTTCCTGTGTTCGTCTACATTGTACCCGATAGACAGTAACCGCTGCGTTTTATCAAATAAAAAATCATAATCAATCGTGGAAAGCTCCGTGCATTTTACAAGAAGAGAATTTATTTTTAGCAGCATTTCCTTTGCCCGCCTTGCAGGTTCTGTAATTGCGGCCCTAAAGGCATCCAGCCATTCGTTCTCTTCAACAGTATTATCAATAACATATGAGGAGATAATTTTTTGAAGCAACAATTCTTCAAGCTTTGACACATGGTATAATGTGGGCAAGGGCTGAAGATCGATGAGCAGCTGGTCAAATTTTTTCGGAATGTTTGGCAAAGAAAGCCATGGTAAAAAAGTGGAAACTTCGCTTTGTATATTATTTAATTGCTCTGCAATTTTTTGCGACCACCAGTCATCTTCATCATCGGGATTGAGATCCAGATCCACTAATATTTTCCTGAAAGAAGTTACTAATTCATTTATATAGGTAGGTAATAATGATGGGTTATCAAATTTATTTGGAAAGGCTTCCACCTGCAACATAAACTTTTTAACTATAGAATTATCCGGCATCTTTTCAATTAAGATTCCGAGCGTGTCTAAAAGGCCTTCAAATAAATTTGCATGTATTATTTTTTCGTTCCGGATACTAAACAAAGATTGTTTTAAAATCAATAGATGACTCACAAAATTACCGCTGTCTACAGTGGAAATGTACTTGGGCATTAAAGGACTTAATGAAACTGTATCGTACCAATTGTATAAATGCCCCCGGTATTTTTCCATCCTGGTAAGGGTATTTATTGTGTTGGTGGTACGTTCCACAAAAACGCTATTGGTTATATATCCAAAGTCCATCGCGGTAAGATTTGCCAAAAGGCTAAACCCAATATTAGTAGGCGACGTGCGATGTGCAGTTCGTTCCACTGGCTGTTCCTGGTAATTATCGGGCGGTAACCAGTGATCTTCTTCCACAACAAATACTTCAAAGAATGCCCAAATTTTTCTGGCGAGATGGCGTAGATATAAAATTTTTGAAGAATCTAACTGAATCTTTTTTTCAGGAATAGAGCGGCTTATGTACCATACTATCAGCGGTGCTGCTAACCAGGCAATGAGTAAAGGAAATGACAAGACGATTGTAAAAGGAACATATATGCTCAGATATACAAAGACCGCAATAGACAGAACGGACGGGAACCACACTTTCCGGTACGTATTTATTACGGTTTTTTTATGATGTTGATAGCCACTGTAGGGCGTCCATTGGAGAAAATTTTTCCTTGATACGAAAAGACGCCATAACGTAATTAATATGGCATGCGCATTTATAAAAGCTTCGTAAGGAAGGCAGGCAAGATCAATTGCGTTTTGTAAAAGGTTTGTTTTAAAAGTTTTACTGGTAAATAATACATTTTGTATAAAGAGTACGTCGGTAGGTTTTTTAAATATCTCCCAAACAAATTGAATAACTGTCGGAATAAAAATAATTCCCAGTGTAACATCCATCCAAAATGCAGGATCGCCGGAAATGGTCCAGGCTGCCAGGAACATTAAAAGCAATGCAATAGGTATAAGACTTCGCCTTAGATTGTCAAATATCTTCCACGCTGAAAGAAATGAAATAGGATTTCTATGTAATCTTTTATCGAAGCCGGGAACAAATGGTGTTATCCAGGTTGCAATTTGCCAATCACCTCTTATCCACCGGTAGCGGCGTTGTAAGTCTGTTATATAATTGGAAGGGTATTCTTCATATAACTGAACATCGGTAATTAATCCTGCTCTTGAATAGGCGCCTTCAAGAAGGTCATGACTTAAAATGCGATTTTCGGGAAATTTGTTTTTAATTACTTTTTCAAAAGCGGCTACATCGTAAATTCCTTTTCCAATAAATGATCCTTCATTAAAAAGATCCTGGTATACATCTGAAGTAGCTTTTGTATAAGGATCAGTTCCGGAGTCATTGGCATGTATTTTTGCATAAACAGAACTGTTTCCTATGGGCAGGCTATTTGAAACCCTGGGCTGAAGAATACTATATCCATCTGTTACTCTTCTCTTCTTTGCATTGTAAACCGGGTGGTTTAATGGATGGGCCATAGCAGCGGCCATCTTCCACGCCACATCTCTTGGGAACTGGGTGTCGGCGTCGAGTGTGATAATATATTTAACCGACCTGTATACGCTTTCTTCTCCTACTATAGTTGAAAATGAAGATCGCGTATTTTCCAGTATTAAGTCATTTAAATCACCCAGCTTCCCACGCTTGCGTTCATATCCCATCCATATTTTATCACGGGCGTTCCATCGCCGCGGCCGGTGAAAGAGAAAGAAAGTATCATCGGTGGCGCGTTCGTATTTTCTGTTAAGCTCAACTATCTTATTCCTAACAAGATTTAACAATGATTCATCTTCGGGAAGTGTCTCGCTTGGGGCATCCTTAAAATCAGTTAAAAGTGCAAAGCATAAGTTAGCATCCCGGTTTGCGAGGAAACGCAACTCAAGACTTTCCACGAGCTCGTCAATGTTACCCTCATCGTTGAGCAAAACGGGTATTGCAACCATTGTACAATATTGGAGGGGAATGCCTTTTGAGAAATCCATTCTTGGGAGTAAGCACGGCTTCGTGAGTAAAGTGGTTACCCAGTTAACAATTGAGGTCATAAATTGGCTCAGCGCCAGGAACAAAGTGGTACCAAATAATAACAACATCCAATGCTTTAAACCATCATCTTTCGCCTTCAGCAATAATGCCAGGGTTAATAAGGCCGTTACAATTAATATCGAGCCTGCATATACAAAAAGAGGTATCTTATTTACAAATCTCCTGCACGCTTTAATTAGGCCGATTTGCACTTTCGCAACTTTTTCAATCTCAAACACGCCCTTACCAATAAGATAATACCCCACATGATTCCTCTTCGGATCAACGCTTTGAGGGTTTGATTGGGCATGTTCAATAGCCATGACAGCGACTTCCTGCTCGGACAACTGACTATTTTTAGAAAGATTTTCTACCGCATGCCTGTATTGATCTCTCGTATTAAAATCCATCAGGCTATAAACCGCATCCTGCGATAGGGTTTGCTCAACAATGCTATTTTTTTCAACAAACTCACGCCAATCGGTGGTAGCCAAAAAACGTAAACTATTTATGCTGTTACTTATTGACACCTGGTCAGCAGCCTGTTTTTGATTTTCTGATTGCACCATTGAAGCAACACTAAGCCCTTCCTCGTTAAGGTGCTGCTCCATCCAGTTTATTGCGAGGGTAAGCGCACTTCCTTTTTCCTGCAGTCTTCTCGATAGTTCAGCAACAAAGGAGCTTTCCATAGGAGGTTTTGATCTTGCCATATCCGCAATCACCAATACGAGGTTTTTGGGATTATTTTCAATGGTGGTCATCATTTCTTCGCCCCATTGAGCAGCCAGTTTTTGATTGGCAAGATCAATTGATATCTGGATCGAAATACGGCGAAGATTTTCAAGTAATGCAAGCCTGAACATTATCGGCATTGCCCACAATTCCCCAAGATCGAGAAAGTTGACAGTCTGATAACTTGCGATAAAGTTAGAGAGACGACTTAAGTTAACATGACCATCCGTATGTGAAATAATTTCAACAGCTATATCATAAATCCGTGGCAATCCCGCTGAGGAACCTTTTAAAAGTTGTGGAAGTTCTTTACTATAACCTTTCGGGAGATGTTTTTTTGCTGTGTAAATTTGCTCCTCGATAAGATAAAAGTTATCAAGAAGCCATTCGGCGGCGGGAACAATCCTGGTATTTGACTTTACCGCTTCAGTTAAGTTTTCATGTACTTCTAATAATATCTTTTCATTTTCATCAAGTCTTTTTAATAAGTTTTCTGAAGGCGTTTTAGCGAGTAGTGTATGTCTTTCAGCCAGCAACACCGCATATTTATCGAGTTGCTCTTCGGTGAATAATTCCGACCTCAATGGTGGTTTTTCTTCTCCATTGTCAGTGGTACTATCACCAAAAACCGGTTCCAGCAAATTTTTTTTTAAGGAAGCGATAGCTCCAGGCAATATCTTAAGCACGCCTTTGGCCTTATTTTTCTTCTGTATTAAACTCATTTTGGGAATTACTTACATCTCCTATCTCACATAATACAAAAATATAGCCGTAAAATGTTGAAGAATTTTACATTGCGAAATATAACCATACCTCATATTGGTTTCATGCAGTATTAAGGCTTGAATAAAATAGCTGGATAACAGCCAGGCATAAACGAATAAATGAAGCACAATATTTACGATAACGTCACAATTTTCAACTTCAAATTAATGTTCGCTTCATTTTGTTATTATTGAAGATTAACCTGTGCCTGCTTTCATATACTTTACTACGATAATGTGTAACGCTGTCACTAATTTAATCGTCTCGCCAGGAGGGTCGATAAACGTATTAGCTAAATATTATCGGGCTTGTTTTTGATACTTTCCCATTAAAACGCCGTGGGCAAGTATGTGATTTTCCATCGCCGCTTTTAATTCCTGTTTATCAGAACCTTCTTCAAGAGAGAGGCTTGTATCTAAAGCAAACACCGTAAAATAATACCGGTGTGATCCTGATGGCGGGCAGGGGGGATAATAACCCACTTTCCCCGCACTGTTTTTTCCGCTTGCTCCCAACACCCTGTCTTCTTCTATAATTCGATCTGGCGGAAGATTCCATAACAGCCAATGATCAAAAGTTCCTCGCGGTGCATCGGGATCTTCAACAATAATGGCGAGAGTCTTAGTGTTTTCAGGCATGTTATCCACCATCAATGGCGGGTTTATCGCTTTACCATCACAAGTATATTTCGCGGGTATGTTACCTCCTTCTATGAAGGCTTCACAGGCTACTAATAATTTTTGCATATCCTTTGTTCTTAATTCTTTCAAAAATGACTATAAAATGTCAGTACATGATCACGCAAACTTTCTTTTAGATACCGAATAAATAATCCTAAACTGTTAAGAGCCCGGCTAATTTTGAAATGCGGTATTACAATAATACTTTGGCCAACCTGAACTTTCAGGTGCTTTTTGGGCGCTGGCTATTTGGAGGATTTCTTGGGTACTTTGTCGCCTTCTTTTCTTGCCTCTGAAAGTCCTATTGCAATTGCTTGCTTCCTGCTGGTAACTTTCTTTTTACTGTTACCACTTTTTAGTTTGCCTTCATGCATTTCATGCATGGCTTTTTCTACTTTTTTACCAGCTTTCTTAGAATATTTTGCCATATAATAAATATTTATTTTACTAACCTATTTGTTGCTGACATACCAGCAAATTATCAAAGAGGGCACAAGGGCCACAGGATACTTTTACCCTTTAGTAAACAATTATATCGCCGCTTCATCAATAACTTCCTTTGCAGATGTGCAACTAAAGTACAATATAACACTATGTACTAACTATCAAGGATAGGTGCACATTTCAAATATTGATGTTACATTGCCCAATCAGTCACTTTTTTTACTATTGATTATTTTCCGAAAACTTTTGCCCCAAATATTATAGCCAAAAGAAACAACACAATAAAAATATAAAACAGCACTTTCGCAATGGAAGCAGCACCAGCTGCAATGCCCGTAAATCCAAAGACAGCAGCCACGATAGCTATTATAAAAAATATAACCGCGTATTTAAGCATAACGTAAATTTTGCAGTAAGAGTAAAAAATACGTGCCAGATTTCCCTATTGTTCTTTCTGGTGCTCAAAATTTATTAATAGAATACTAGTGCGGTTTTTAAACAAGGTTAATAGGATAGATGTAAAACAAAAGTGTAGTCAATCTTACCACAATGGGGAAAAAAATCCTTACTTCTTTAAAAGGAGATGAATTCATATAAGATAATAATATGGCAAGATTGCAACTGCTATCAATAATGGCAGGCCTTTTGAGAACCAATAGTTACTTCACTTTTTTACATCATTCGTAACCTTTAATAAAATTTACTATGAGCAAGACAGTTGGTGATTTCCTTGTTGAACGATTAAACGAATGGGGAATCAGGAGAATATTTGGTTTTCCCGGTGATGGCATAAATGGTTTGATGGGTTCTTTAAACCGCCTGGAAAACAAAATGGAATTTATACAGGTCAGGCATGAAGAAAACGCGGCCTTCATGGCATGTGCCCACGCGAAATTTACCGGTGAGGTGGGTGTATGCATGGCCACTTCAGGACCAGGAGCCATTCACTTACTAAATGGACTATACGATGCGAAGATGGATCACCAGCCGGTTGTAGCCATTGTGGGCCAACAG
Source organism: uncultured Chitinophagaceae bacterium (assembly GCA_963792025.1). Taxonomy (GTDB): domain Bacteria; phylum Bacteroidota; class Bacteroidia; order Chitinophagales; family Chitinophagaceae; genus Ginsengibacter. Next base: position 489,342 of record CAWBUS010000008.1, read on the forward strand.
GCCCGTGCCGCTATTGGCGGTAATTACCAGCAGGAAGTCGACCTTATTTCATTATATAAAGATGTGGCGCGTGAATTCGTCCACATGGCAACAGTGCCCTCCCAAATAAGACACCTAACTGACAGGGCTATACGAATTGCCAAGAATGAAAGATGTGTGACATGCATCATAATTCCAAATGATCTGCAGGATGTTGCTTTTGAAGAACCGCCAAGAGCACATGGAACTATTCATTCCGGAATTAGTTATGCAGCGCCGCGAATTGTTCCATCAAAAATCGATTTACAAAAAGCGGCAGACATATTAAATGAAGGAAAAAAAGTCGCGATGCTGGTGGGCGCCGGGGCCTTTCGGAGCCGAGACCGAAGTAATGGAGGTAGCAGAATTGTTAGGAGCAGGTGTTGCAAAAGCATTACTCGGAAAGGCAGTATTGCCTGATGATCTCCCCTACGTTACAGGATCCATTGGCTTATTAGGCACGAAGCCAAGTTGGGATTTGATGATGGACTGCGATACGTTGCTAATGATCGGCTCCAGTTTCCCTTACTCAGAATTTCTTCCTAAAGAAGGCAAAGCACGCGGTGTGCAAATAGATATTGATGGCAAGATGCTCGGCATACGGTACCCGATGGAAATGAATTTGCAGGGCGATAGTAAAGAAACTTTAAAGGCATTTAATTCCATTGCTTCAAAGGAAAGAAGACAGAACCTGGCAAGATGATATTGCCAAGAATGTTAAAGAATGGTGGGAAGTAGTGGAAGCAAGAGCAATGAATAGCGCCGATCCGATTAACCCGCAAAGAATTTATTGGGAACTTTCTTCACGGCTTCCGGATAATTGCATCTTGTCTTCTGATTCAGGAACGTCAGCAGATTGGTTTGCACGCGATATAAAAATACGCAGCGGCATGAAAGCGTCGCTGTCCGGCAACCTTGCTACTATGTGCCCCGGTGTCCCCTATGCTATTGCTGCAAAGTTTGCCTATCCTGATCGTGTATCCGTAGCGTTAGTAGGTGATGGCGCTATGCAGATGCTGGGCAATAACGGGTTAATAACAATTGCAAAATATTGGAAACAGTGGAGTAATCCGAAATTGATAATTGTGGTTCTTAATAACAGGGACCTTAACCAGGTAACATGGGAGCAGCGAATCATGGAAGGCGATCCAAAATTTGAAACATCCCAGGACTTGCCGGATTTCCCGTTTGCTGAATATGCCAGGATGTTGGGACTGGAGGGAGTTAAAGTGGATAAAGAAGATGATATCGTCTTAGCAATTGAAAGAACACTTGCATTTAATAAACCGGCCGTTTTAGAGGCTTATACAGATCCATCCGTCCCGCCACTACCGCCGCATATAACATTTAAGCAGGCAAAAGCATTTGTTTCTTCCATGGTTAAGGGCGATGCTAATTCATGGGATATGATAAAGCAATCGTGGAAAGATGTAGTGGAAAATTATTTACCGCATACCCATAACTGAAGTGAAATCAAATGATTCCATATTAATAAAGAATGTAAAGGTTTCAGCATATAAAATACCCACTGATTTACCAGAAGCGGACGGCACGATACAATGGAATAGCACAACAATAGTTTTGACCGAAATTGAAGGCGGAGGAAAAAAAGGATTAGGATATACTTACGCACATGAGGCAGCCGCAATAGTTATAGATAAAACATTAAAGCAAATAGTTGTTGGCAAAAATGTGATGGATATTGAAAGCATTACTTCCGATACCATTTCCGCCATACGAAATAATGGTGATTGTGGAATTGCTATGATGGCGGTAAGTGCTGTAGATAATGCATTGTGGGATTTGAAGGCAAAATTGCTTAATCTCCCTTTATGTGCCTTGCTGGGAAAAGCAAAAGACGGGATGCCGGTTTACGGAAGCGGAGGATTCACTACTTACAGTAATGCACAAACGAAGAAACAATTCCAGGATTGGGCGGCCGAAAGTATTGTTTGTTTTAAGATGAAAATAGGCAGTGAACCCGAAAAAGATATTCAGCGAATTGCAGCCGGCAGGAAAGCAATTGGCGGCGATGCAGCAATTGTTTGTGGATGCAAACGGCGCTTACACCGTAAAACAGGCACTGGAGAAAGCAAATGCCTTCAATGAATACAACGTTACCTGGTACGAAGAACCCGTAACCTCCGCGAACTTAAAAGGCCTTCGTTTTATAAGGGAGCATGTTCCCTCTAAAAATAAATATAGCCGCAGGTGAATATGGATACAACCTTCCTTATTTTGACCAAATGCTGCATGCCGGCGCAGTTGATATTTTACAGGCAGATGCTACCCGTTGCGGTGGCATTTCTTATTTTATGAAAGCAGGCCACCTGGCAGAAGCATACCAGGTTCCATTTTCTTCGCATTGTGCGCCATCGCTGCATTTGCATGCTGCCTTGGCGTTGCCTTCATTTTATATCGCCGAATATTTTCATGATCATATCCGAATAGAAAAAATGTTTTTTGAAGGGAGTTACACTTCCCGAAAAACGGAAAGGTTTATCCGGATATTTCAAAGCCCGGCATTGGTTTAAGCTTTAAAGAAAAAGATGCTCTTAAATACAAATTATAAAAAAACGTACAATGGTAACTGATGATAAAAAAATAAAAAAAATACAACAAAAAGATATAAAACCCCTGCATAACCACAACGGACACGCGAAAAAACAACATACGCCTGGAATTTTTGATACACGTTTTCAAACCCCCGACGCCGTTGGCGTAGACACTGTTAGCCTGGAGGAAGAGCTAATGAGGACAATTGCAGGTGAAGTGAGGTTCGATAAAGGCAGTCGTGCGTTGTACGCTACTGACGGCTCTAATTACCGGCAGGTACCCATAGGCGTTATATTGCCAAAAAACGAAAACGATATTCTTCAAACGTTAGCGCTATGCCGAAAATATAATGCACCGGTTTTATCACGTGGTGGCGGAACAAGCCTCGCGGGTCAATGTTGCAACGTGGCAGTTTTAATGGACATGTCAAAATATTACAACCGCATTTTGCATATAGATGAACAGAAAAAACTGGTAACAATCGAACCCGGCATTGTACTGGATACGATGCGCCACACTACGGAAAGAGAAACCGGTTTAACGTTTGGGCCGGATCCTGCAACCCATACCCATTGTACATTAGGCGGCATGTTGGGTAACGATTCCTGCGGCATTCATTCGGTGATGGCACAGTTTGAAGGCAAAGGCGCAAGGACCGCGGACAATGTAGAATCAATGACGGTAGTTACGTATGATGGACATCAAATTAAAAGTAGGTCCAACATCGGACGAAGAGCTTGAGAATATTATAGACGAAGGCGGAAGGCGTGGTGAGATTTATGAAAAGATGAAAGCACTTCGCGATAAGTATGCTCATCTTATTCGTACAAAGTTTCCTAAAATTCCGAGGAGAGTTTCAGGATATAATTTACCGCAGTTACTTCCTGAAAACGGGTTTAATGTAGCTGCGGCATTAGTAGGTTCGGAGGGAACGTTAGTAACGATTTTGGAAGCCACAATGAATTTATTAAAAGCTCCAAAAAAACGTTCACTTCTTGTATTGGGTTATCAAACGTTACCCGATGCAGGTTATGCGGTGCCTGCAATTTTACCTCACGAACCAATAGGCCTTGAAGGTATTGATCAACTCCTGATTGAATATATGAAAAGGAAAGGGTTAAATGTGGAAGACATTCCTTTATTGCCGCAAGGCGAAGCCTGGTTACTCGTTGAGTTTGGAGCAGATACAAAAGAACAATCCGATCAAAAAGCAAAAGACTTAATGGACGAACTAAAGAAAGGAGATACCGTTCCAACCATGAGTCTTTTTGATGATGAGAAACAGGAAAAAATGTTGTGGGAGGTAAGAGAGTCTGGCCTCGGCGCAACTGCTGCTGTACCGGGCTTACCCACCATGCATCCCGGCTGGGAAGATTCTGCATGCCCGCCGGAAAAAGTTGGCGACTACCTGAAAGACCTACGTGCATTGTTTACGAAGTATGATTATAATCCTTCATTGTACGGACACTTTGGACAGGGCTGCATTCATTGCCGCGTAGGTTTTGATTTAGAGACCGAAGATGGAATTGCAAAGTACAAACAGTTTACCATTGAAGCTTCACATTTGGCTGTAAGTTATGGTGGTTCTAACTCCGGTGAACATGGTGATGGACAGGCACGTGGCGATTTATTGGAGATAATGTTTGGTGAAGAAATCATGCAGGCCTTTAAAGAATTTAAAACTATTTGGGATCCGCAATGGAAAATGAATCCTGGTAAAATTTTAAATACATACGGACAAACGAATAATCTTCGCACCGGTACAACTTATGATCCCCCAATTTTAAAAACACATTTTCAATTCCCTGAGCAGCATAACAATTTTGCGGAAGCTGCAAATCTTTGCGTTGGCGTCGGTAAATGCCGCCGCCACGAAGAAGGAACTATGTGCCCGAGCTATATGGTAACCCGTGAAGAGGAGCACAGCACAAGAGGCAGGGCCCGCATGCTTTTTGAAATGATGGAAGGCGATGTATTAAAAGGCGGATGGAAAAATGAAGAAGTAAAACAATCATTGGATCTATGCCTCGCCTGCAAAGGATGCAAAGGGGATTGCCCCGTAAACGTAGATATGGCAACTTACAAATCAGAATTTCTTTCACATTATTATGAAGGCAAATTGCGGCCACGAACGGCTTATGCTTTTGGTTGGATCTATTGGTGGTCGAGGCTTGCATCAAAAATGCCCGGCATTGCAAACTTCTTAACACATGCGCCGGTGTTGGGTTCTATCGCAAAAACAATTGCCGGTGTTACCCATAAACGTTCTATTCCAAAATTTGCCGAACGTACTTTTAGAGATTGGTTTAAGAACAGGCATATAAAAAATATTGCCAAACCAAAAGTCATCATCTGGGCTGATACCTTCAATAATTTCTTTTTACCTGAAACATTGGTTGCTGGTGTTAATGTACTGGAAGCTGCGGGTTACCAGGTAATCATTCCTAAAAAAATATTGTGTTGCGGCAGACCCTTATACGATTTTGGTATGCTGAAGCAGGCAAAGAAAATGCTGATAGAAATATTAGACACACTTCATGATGATATTGTTGAAGGAACTCCCATTGTTGGCTTTGAACCCAGCTGTGTGGCGGTTTTCAGAGATGAACTGTGCAATTTGTTTCCCCATAGCCAGGATGCAAAGCGACTAAAAAAACAGGTATTTACGTTAGCAGAATTTTTAGAAAAACAAGCGCATGATTTTAAAGCTCCGCAGATAAATAATAAGGCAATTATACAGGGTCATTGCCATCACAAGGCGATAATGAAATTGGATTGCGAAGAGAGTCTGCTTAAAAAAACTGGTTTGAATTACGAGGTATTAGATTCAGGATGTTGTGGTATGGCTGGTTATTTTGGTTATGAAAAAGGTGATCATTACGATGTATCAATAAAAGCAGGCGAAAGAGTTTTGTTACCTGCCGTAAGAAGTTTTGATAGTAATGGATTTATCATAGCAGATGGATTTAGTTGCCGCGAACAGATAGAGCAGGAAACAAATCGCAAGGGGCTTCACTTAGCACAGGTGCTGGATATCGGCCTTCAAAACAAAACTTATTTTGAACCCAACCCTGAAAAAGAATACCTGGAAAATAATAAGCTCAAAGCAAGTTCAAAACAAAAGATAAAAAGAACAATCGTTGCAGGTGCCGCATTGGGCATAGTTATATTACTGGTTACGAGATCACTGATCTCAAAAAACAATACATAGCATTATGAAGAACACATCGCATGAATCGGTCGGGTTAGGGGCATTGGGTGCAGCAATAGGCAAAGGACTTATAGCAGGTTGCGCAGGTACCATAGCAATGACCATTTCACAAAAAATAGAAATGAAAATTACCGGTCGAAAACCCAGCCAGGCCACTGTGAAGGCAGTTAAAAAAGTGTTGCATATTCACCCGGACAAGGGCAATTCCGAAAAATTTTCCAATGAAATTCATTACACCTATGGCTCCATCAACGGCGTTTTACGGGGCTTGCTGTCACTGGTGGGCATTACGGGTTTTGCCGCTACATCACTTCATTTGGCTGCCATCTGGGGAACGGCTATAACGATCGAACCAGAACTGGATATTGCACCGCCGGTTAGCCAATGGAAAGCAAAAGACATCGCGATCGATATTTTTCACCATGCGGTGTATGCAATAGTTACCGGAATTGTATTTGACGCTATAGATTAAAAAAGTAATTAGTAAACTAAACAATAATGACAATAGGAAAAAAAACCTGGGCAATAGCTGAAGGATATATCCCGGGGTGGAGTAACGGACCCGAGCCTGAATTTACCAGCCATGAAGCGGCCTGCATTTTAAATACTTCTGACGAAGATGCGCATGTAGAGATTATGATTTATTTTTCAGACAAAGAACCGGTAGGTCCCTACAAAATAACGGTGGAGGCTAAACGAACAAAGCATTTACGGTTTAATAACCTGGATGATCCGCAACCCATTCCCAAAGGAACCGATTATTCAAGCGTATTTGTGTCAGACGTTCCTATTGTAATACAACATACGCGGCTCGATTCAAGGCAAAATGCAAATGCCTTGATAACTACAATTGCTTATACTGAATGACCGTCAACGTTGTTGAATTTTAAAATAGAAACCAGTACATAATAATAAAAGTTTACAAAATAAATGCATAATACTTCCGCACCTGGCTGGCCAGGTATAAAACCCAAATGGACATCAAGTTCTAAATCAGGAATTGGAAAAGCCCTGGATACCGCATCACTCGTAGCTTTTACACTAAGCCACGGCATCATCAATGAAGTATATTATCCAAGGGAAGATATTGCATGCATGCGGGACATGGAATTAATTATAACAAACGATGCAGATTTTTTCTCTGAAGAAAAAAGAGATTGCAGCCACACAATAAAAATGATAAAGCCGGGTGTACCCGCTTATAAATTGGTAAACACGTGCCTTAAAGATAAGTACAGGATCACCAAAGAAATTATTGCCGACCCATTGCGTAGCACAGTCCTTCAAAAAACAACATTCACCCCAAAGAAAAAAGGTCCGGAACAATATCACGTGCATGTGTTATTAGCTCCACATTTAAATGATCATGGCAATAATAACACCGGATGGACGGGCGAATATGACGGAGTACCGATGCTGTATGCATACCGCGATGGTTTATGTCTCGCCCTGAGCTGTTCCAATAAATTGTTAAAGCGTTCTGTTGGCTTTGTTGGTAAATCGGATGGATGGACAGATTTGCATTTGCACAATAAAATGACCTGGGAATATGAGAAGGCCGAAGATGGTAACATTGCCCTGATGGCCGAGATCGATATTTCAGAAAGCAAAGAATTTACTCTCGCCATTGGCTTTGGAAGAAACGTGCAGGAAGCCTCCAATCATGCCCTTGGGAGTCTTTTAGACGGATATAACTATTTGGAGGATCAGTACACTAATAAATGGCAAACGTGGACAAAAGGTCTTAAGAATTTCGCAGCCAAACTTTACAGGATAAGCGCCACCGTTATGCGCATCCATGAAGCAAAAAATTTTCCGGGAGGAGTGCTTGCCAGCTTGTCGGTTCCTTGGGGTGAAACCAAAAGCGATAAAGACACAGGAGGTTACCACGTGGTTTGGCCGCGGGACCTCGTAGAAAGTGCCGGCGGCTTTTTAGCAATAAATGCGGTTGACGACGCCTTGCGCATAGTGAATTATTTAATGTCAACACAAAAAGAAGACGGAAGTTGGCCGCAGAATATGTGGCTTGAGGGGGAAGAACATTGGAAGGGCTTGCAAATAGACCAGGTTGCTTTTCCGATTTTAATTGTCGGGCATTGTATTCGAAACAAATCTATGGACGCTGACCGCATAAAAAGATACTGGCCCCGCATAAAAAAAGCCATAGCGTTTTTAATTTATCACGGGCCCTTTTCCCAGGAAGACAGGTGGGAAGAAGAGAAAGGTTATTCAACATTTACTATTGCCGTTAGTGTCGCAGGAATGCTTGCTGCCGCTGACATAGCAGAAATTAATAAAGAACAGGAGTTGGCAAACTACTGTCGCGAAGTAGCCGACGAGTGGAATAGTAACATTGACAAATGGACGTATGTAACCGGCACTTCCCTCGCAAAAGAACATGGTGTTGACGGATATTACATCAGGATTAATCCATATAAAAATATGGCAGCACAGGAATTAACCGACGAATCTATCGATCTGAAAAACCATTCTAACGGAGAGGGTAATTCGAAAATAAACGAACTCATAAGTGTTGATGCACTTGCGCTGGTGAGGTTTGGCCTTCGGGAGGCAAATGATCCAAAAATTCTTAATACCATAAAGGTGATTGACGCTTTACTGAAGGTGGATACTCCCAATGGTCCATGCTGGCATCGCTATAATAATGATGGATACGGAGAAAAAAATAATGGACAACCTTACGATGGCACAGGTATAGGCAGGGCCTGGCCTTTGCTTACGGGAGAACGCGGCCACTATGAAGTAGCTGCCGGAAACATACCTGGCGCAAAAAAGCTTCTCAATGCGATGGAGGCTTTTTCATCTAATGGTTTTATTTCAGAACAAATATGGGACACGGGGGATATTCCCGAAAAGGAATTGTATTTTGGAAAACCTTCCGGCTCTGCCATGCCGCTTACATGGGCGCACGCAGAGTATATAAAACTTTGCGCTTCTATAGTAGGTAAAAAAGTATTTGATATGCCGCCGCAAACGGTAGATCGCTATATAAAACAAAACACGTTATCCGGATTTAGTACATGGAGTTTTGATATACAAATTAAAAAGATGGCCTCATCAAAAAAACTGCGCATAGTGGCCAAAGCAGGTGCCATAATACATTGGACAGACGACAATTGGAAAACAAGTAACACTGCCAATATGAAAGAAAATGGGATCTCCTTGTTTGTAGCTGACGTTGATTCACAAAATGAGAATGCAAAGGAAATTGAATTCACATTCTTTTGGAATAAAGCAAAACAATGGGAGAACAAAAATTTTTCAGTATCAATTATTTCAGATAAACCCGACGATTGAATTTGTTACGCTCCATCTCCATATTATCACTTTGCATTAGTGGCGTTTGCCTGTTAATTATTTTAGGTGACCTGCTTATGGGGCATGCGCAAAAAATGTGGATCATGAATATCGTCTGGCCTGTTACGGCGTTATATGCCGGACCGCTTGCACTGATCGCTTATTATAGAATTGGCAGAAAATCCATAAAAGAAAATAAAACACTACATCAACATAACGATGAAGGTCAAACGCAAAACAAACCGTTTTGGCAAAGTGTTATGTTAGGCACGCTACATTGCGGCAGCGGCTGCACACTAGGCGACATCATTGCTGAGTTTGGCCTTTTGACATTCCCTTTCACATTATTTGGAAGTGCATTATACGGAAGCTGGTTAGTGGATTATGTAATCGCTTTTTTAATCGGAATAATTTTTCAGTATTACGCGATAAAACCTATGAAAAAAATGTCGACAGCAAGCGCTATCAGGGCTGCGTTAAAAGCTGATACCCTATCGCTCACAAGTTGGCAGGTTGGCATGTATGGGTGGATGGCGATTTCAGTTTTTATAATTTTCAATAAGAAACTTGAAGCAACAGATCCGCTATTTTGGTTTATGATGCAGATAGGAATGTTACTGGGTTTTGTTACAGCTTACCCGGTTAACTGGTGGCTAATAAAAAAAGGTATTAAAGAATCAATGTAAAACGTATCAAAAAATATATGTAACTATGAAACATTTTAAAAATAAAGTCGTCGTCGTAACCGGCGCATCAGCAGGCCTGGGCCGTTCTATCGTTAGAGCATTTGCAAAAGAAGGTGCTAAAGTAGCACTCATAGCAAGAGGCGAAGACGGATTACTTGGCGCCAAAAAAGAAGTGGAACAATTGGGTGGTAAGGCACTCGTAATTCCAATGGATGTAAGTAATGCAGGCGACTTTGATAATGCTGCCGATTTAATTGAAGAAAAATTAGGTTCTATTGACATCTGGGTCAATAACGCTATGGTAAGTGTTTTCGGGCCTTTAAAGAAAATGACTGCCGATGAATTTAAAAGGGTAACCGACGTAACTTATTTAGGCCAGGTATACGGAACAATGGCTGCATTAAAAAAAATGTTGCCACGCGACCAGGGAAAGATAATCCTGATTGGATCTGCATTGGCATATAGAGGTATTCCTTTGCAATCAGCCTACTGCGGTGCCAAGCATGGCATTCATGGCTTCTTCGAATCTCTGAGGGCCGAATTATATCATGACAAGAGTAATGTACAACTTTCAATGGTACAAATGCCTGCAATGAATACAACACAATTTTGTTTTGTAAAAAGTTATTTACCCAATAAGCCAAAACCAATGGGTACTATCTACCAGCCGGAGGCTGCTGCTAAAGCGATTTTATATGCGGCCAGGCACAATGAACGCGAAATTTTTTATGGCTACCCGACCTATAAAACGATTCATTGGTAATAAAGTAATACCGGGTTGGCTGGATAAATACCTGGGCAAAACCGGTTACAAAGGTCAACAGACCGGCGAACCAAAAGACCCCGACCGGCAAAATAATTTATGGGAAAGTATCCCGGGCGATCATGGCGCTCATGGTCCGTTCACGAAACGATACAAACACGGAAGCCCGATATTATTTGCCAAAAAAAATAAATGGATGGTCGCTGCAGCATTGAGCGGATTGATTATTGGAGCGGCAATCATTAAAAACAATTTATAATAAGAAGCATGTCCGAAACAAGACTTATGCTATACCGTTACATTATTGCAATCAATGTTGCATCCTTCTTCGCAGCAGGCGGATAAGATATACCGGCTTTTTAATTTTTTCAATATCGCTGCATTAGGCATGTTCGTGCTGGTTACGTCGCTTACAATTTATGTGTGCATTAAATACCGGAAGAAGAAAGATGACAAGCGAACGGCGTCGAAGTTTACAAGCAACAATGTGCTCGAAGCTTTTATGATTGGAATTCCAACTTTATTGGTTGCATTTTTCTTTTATAAAACAATTTCCGTAATGAGCAGTGTAGAGCCGGAAACGGATGTTTATCCTTCACCAGACATCATTGTCACTGCCCACCAATTCTGGTGGGAAGTACAATATCCAACTGCGAATTTTGTAGCAGCCAACGAAATACATTTACCGATCCATAAAAAGATTTTAATTGCGCTGCGTTCGGCCGATGTGATACATGACTGGTGGATTCCGGCGCTCGGTAATAAGATGGATTGTATTCCGGGCATTGTCAATCACTTGTGGTTGAACATTAATGATACCGCCACCTATAGCGGTTTATGCAGCGAATTTTGTGGCGCACAGCATGCATGGATGCGAATAGATGTGGTTGCGCAAACTATGAAAGATTATAATAATTGGGTGAAAGCAAATGCTGCCGCGGCAGCAGCTCCTGCCGATTCTCTTTCCCTAAAAGGTTACCAGATTTTCCAGGGCGCCACTTGTGCCAATTGCCATAAAATTGACGGTACTAATGCGAATGGAAATATTGGCCCAAATCTCACACACTTATTTTCAAGAAAAAAAATGCTTGCGGGTATGCTCCCCGTTAGTGAAGATAATTTATATAAATGGATCAGTCATCCGCAGGCAATAAAACCAGGCAGCAAAATGCCTGATTTCATTTTTAGCAAAGACACGCTTAACGCCTTAGTTCATTATATGACTCAATTAAAATAAATGCAAGATGTAATTGAAATACCCGAACCGGAAAGTGCTCTGCCCGGCACAAGCGTTAGCAATGACCAGGGTTTGCTGCAATGGATTTCTTCCGTTGACCACAAGCAGTTAGGTATTATGTACCTGTTGGTGGCGTTGCTTTTCTTTATTCTCGGTGGTGTTATGGCGCTGCTCATGCGCATTCAACTGGCCTGGCCCAACAATACATTTATAGGACCGCACATGTATAACGAGTTATTTACGATGCATGGCACCACCATGATTTTTTTCGTAATGATGCCGGCCATATTCGGCTTTTCTGTCTACATGATTCCTTTGATGATCGGCGCAAACGATATGGCTTTTCCGCGATTGAATGCGTTCAGTTTATGGCTAACTTTATTTGGCGGACTTTTGCTGTTCTTTAGTTTTTTAGCAGGTGGTGCGCCTGATGCAGGATGGTTTAACTATGCACCCTTAAACGAAAAGAATTTTTCGGCCAGCAGCGGCATCGACTATTACTGTATTGGGTTATTGGTCGCGGGCATTGGAAGTGTAACAACCGGTATCAATTTAATTGTAACAATTTTAAATTATCGCGTAAAAGGAATGAAGTTGCAAAAGCTTCCGCTCTTTGTATGGATGGTGCTGGTGAATTCTTTTTTAATTGTTGCGGCACTCCCCTCTTTAAATGCAGCGCTGGCAATGCTTTTGCTGGACAGGCAATTTGATGCACATTTTTTTACAACAGCCACACATGGATCTGCGTTGCTTTGGCAACATTTGTTTTGGCTCTTTGGTCATCCCGAAGTGTACATTTTAATTCTACCTGCCTTTGGTATTTTTTCAGAAGTATTCCAGGTGTTTTCAGGCAAAGCCATCTTCGGGTACGGTTTTGTTGCTGCTTCAACAGTGGCGATCGCATTGCTGGCATTTGGCGTTTGGATGCACCACATGTTTGCTGTCGGTTCCGGGGAAGTGGTCAACGGATTTTTTTCTGCAAGCAGTATGTTGATTGGTATTCCTACTGGGATTAAAATATTTAATTGGCTGGCGACAATGTGGGGAGGAACAATACGCTTTAAAGTATCGATGTTATTTGCCATAGCATTTTTAATGGAGTTTACAATCGGGGGTTTAACAGGTATCGCTTTTGCCATTGTTCCGCTGGACTGGCAGTTAACCGATACTTACTATGTAGTAGCCCATATTCATTATGTATTTATTGGTGGCAGCATCTTTGGCTTGTTATCGGGACTATTTTATTGGTTTCCAAAAATGACGGGGAGAATGCTGGATGAAAAAAAAGGTAAATGGTTTTTCTGGCTATTTGTTATCGGTTTCAATGCTACATTTTTTGTACAACACATTTTGGGAATTCTTGGCATGACAAGAAGAGTGTACACCTATCCTGATTTAAAATGGTATGGACTGCTCAATGGCATTTCTTCTTTGGGCGCTATGTTGATGGGCCTCGCTGTAATCTTGCTGGTGTATATCATTTTTAAAAGTTTACGCCATGGAAAAAGGGCGGGTAATGATCCGTGGGATGCATTTACACTCGAATGGTATACATCATCGCCGCCGGCCGTAATAAATTTTGATACTGTGCCGATAGTGCATGGAAGAAGACCCATGTGGGACTTGAAACATCCTGATAACAAAGACGGTTAGACGAAGATTACGAAGATTAATTTTTGGTTTATAAGAAATAGAAATGGATAATAAATTAATGATGAAGCTGGTAATAGGCACGGAAGGCATGTTCTTTCTGTCGTTGATCATGGCATTTGTTTACCTGTCTTATGTTTCTGGTTTTGAACCCGGGCAGCAGCAGGCATTGGATATAAAATCTACCGGCATCTTTAGTTTATTTCTGTTCAGCAGCAGCGGCACTTTTTGGCTGGCAGAAAAAAATTACAATGAAGGAAACATGAAGCGTTTAAAAATGTGGCTGATAGCTACCATATTGCTGGGCGTAGTTTTTCTATTTGGCCAGGGCAAAGAATATTTTCATTTAATAGAAATGCAAAAGATTACTTTGAGCAGCAGCCTTTTTGGAACGAGCTTTTATACGCTCACCGGCTTTCACGGATTTCATGTTTTTGTCGGGCTCATCATTTTGTCTATTATTCTCTGGCTCACTTTCTCAGGAGATTTTAACAGCGAGAAAAAATCGTCCGTTATAAAAACGGTTGGTATGTATTGGCACTTTGTAGATATTGTATGGGTGGTGGTTTTTACAGTTGTTTATATTCTTCCCAAATTGGGCATTTTAAAATAACGGGTATGCATAGTTTATTTTCTTATTGGCAAATGGATACGGGTATGATAATTTTTGTGATTGTCCTGGTATTTTTTTACTTGCTGCTGACGGAGTTCAGGTTTTATAAAAAAATTATTTACTTCATTGCGGCACTCATCATGTTCATCATTGCGGTTGCTTCTCCATTACATTTTCTGGGAATGAATTATTTATTCAGTGCCCATATGGTTGCTCATATCATATTGCTTTTAATTGCTGCGCCACTAATGGTCGCTGCCATTCCGGCTAACAACAGGTTTAAGAAAAGAATGAAGTCTTTTTCAAAGAAAACATCTTCGAAGCCCATCGTTTGCTGGCTTATCGGCGTAGGCATTATGTGGTTTTGGCATATACCGTACATCTTCAAACAAATGATGGTTACACATGGCATGACCCAAGTCCATCAATCCATACATTATATGTCGATAGTTAATGTGGGCAGCTTATTATTATCGGGAATGCTGTTTAGCTGGCCCATTATAAATCCTTATCCTCAATATCGCATAGCGCCCATGCATGGAGTTTTTTATCTTTCTATCGCTTGTGTATTTTGTTCATTACTTGGTTTATTAATCACGTTTGCACCGGCAGGTACATACAGCTATAACATGTCAATGGATCCATACGGATTTTCATCTATCATAAAAAATCAATGGAGAATAAGTGGCGCCATGGACCGACAGGTGGCGGGCTTAATCATGTGGGTGCCTTGTTGCTTTTTGTACTTGATAGCAATTATGTTCTTGTTTAAACAATGGTTTAATGAGAAAGGAATACCAACCGATATTTCAACCAATCAAAATCTTGCTAACTCATGAACGACAATGAATTTTTTGTAGCTCCAAACGAACTCGCAAAGGCACGTCCTGAAAAGCTGCCGAAACCAACTTATTGGCCTTTCTTTCTTGCTATGGGCATTATGTTTTTAGCCTGGGGATTGCTAACGATTTGGCTTATTTCATTGGCGGGATTGATCATATTTATTATTTCACTGGCAGGTTGGATAAATGATTTAAGAAATGAAAAATGAAATGGACAGAAAAAAATTCCTGGTGAGACTCAGCATGGGCCTCGGTGGCATTGCCGCACTTGCAGTATCTGTGCCTATCATTGGCTCCTTACTGGCACCCATACTCGAAAAAAAAACACGGGCATGGAGACGCGTAGGTTCGCTTAACGATTTTAAAATTAATACAACTACACTGGTTAAGTTCATTAACGCAGACCCTAAACCTTATGCCGGCGTAACGGCGGAGTCGGCCGCGTGGGTCCGTAGAAATTCTGAAACCGATTTTACTGCTTTCACCGCTAATTGCACGCATCTTGGCTGCCCGGTCCGTTGGGAACAAGACGCCGAATTATTTATGTGCCCGTGCCATGGTGGCGTATATTATAAAGACGGAACAGTAGCAGCAGGTCCCCCTCCTAAACGCCTTACCCAGTATAAAATAAGAATTTATAAAGATGAAGTGCAGATAGAAACGGCGCCATTGCCGCTGACAAAGATCACCGCATAGTGAATGAAAAGAATTTTGAAAAAAATATGGAATTGGTTTGATGACCGAAGCGGCATTACGGAAAATATAATGCCCATCATTAAGCATCCCGTACCGCCGGGAGCAAAATGGGCCTATGTATTTGGAAGCGCTACTTTATTTTGTTTTGTATTGCAAGTGGTAACGGGTATTGCACTTGCATTCCTTTACCAGCCTTCATCGCAGGGCGCTTATGAAAGTCTCGACTTCATCACCAACAAAGCAAAGTTTGGCAATGCACTGAGAGGTATTCACTATTATGGCGCTTCCGGCATGATCATTTTTGTGGGCATCCACATGATGCGTGTATATATAACCGCCTCGTATAAATTTCCAAGAGAGATGAGTTGGATCAGCGGTGTGTTTTTATTATTTCTTACGATAGCGATGGGATTCACGGGACAACTACTTCGCTGGGATTCCAACGGTGTCTGGTCTGCCGTGGTAGCGGCACAGCAGCTGGGAAGAATACCGGTGATCGGAACATTCGCCGCACGTTTTTTATTAGGCGGCGATACAATTGGCGGCCAAAGTCTCAGCCGTTTTTTTGCATTGCATGTATTTATTTTTCCGGCATTCATTTTTATGTTTGTGGGTTACCATTTATATCTTGTTATCAGAAATGGTATTTCCGAACCTGCAAAAAAAGGAAGTCTTGTTGATCCACGAACATACAGAGCGTGGTATAAAAATATGCTAAAAGAAAAGGGTGTTCCTTTCTGGCCGGATGCTGCCTGGCGGGATGCATTCTTTTCCGCAATAGTTGTAGTTGCCGTAGTTTTACTTGCGACGTTTATTGGGCCGCCTGCACTTACCAGCCCGCCAAACCCATCGCACATAAATACAGCGCCTTCGCCTGACTGGTACATGCTGCCCATCTTTGCTCTTTTTGCGTTAATGCCACCAAAAATAGAATCGTATGTAATTGTTATTGGCCCGGTTCTAACCGTTATATTTTTATTAGTGCTTCCATTTATTTCCAATAAGGGCGAAAGAAGTCCGATCCGAAGGCCCTGGGCAATATTCGGATGCATTTGCGTTATCGTTTTTATTTTAAGCCTCCTAATCATAGGATTGCAGGCACCCTGGTCCCCAGATTTTAAAACGGAAGCATTGACGATAAAAAATATAAAGGATAAAAATCCCGACGCACAAATACAAAATGGTGTTAACCTGTTTTATTTAAAGGGCTGCCAATACTGTCATAAAATAAATGGCTACGGGGGACTCAAAGGACCAGACCTAACGCTTGTGGGTAGACGATTATCAACGGCGCAAATGGAAGTGCGGATTGTAAACGGTGCAGCCGATATGCCCGCTTATGGTGGTATTCTAAAGAAAGAAGAAATGAATGATATTGTTGCATTCCTGGCTTCACAGAAATAGGGACGATAAAAACCTCCATTGATGACTTTTAGGTGGCCATAAACGTCTTGTCATCTCTTTGTTTCATAATTTATATTTGATTGGTTTGAGCTTTTGTTAGATCAATCGCACAAGATTTGGCGATTGTGCACTACGATCACCGGTCGCCAGAACCGTCCCTGGAGTTTCTGCAGGCCATATTGTTATTGAAATTTTTTAGACCAGGAAAATGAAGTGATCGCCTTCCAACGAAACATATTAGATCAAAAATTTTGACATCCCTTTTAACACAGTGCAGATATGTGTAAAGAAATACTCATACTAAAATGTGTTTGTAGAAAGAACGCAATCTTCGCAATGCGCCTTAATTATGGCATTCCCATTATTTACGTAATCGATCAGGTTAACTATTTATAAAACGCAGCTTTTTACATAGCAATAATTAAATAACTTATAAACCACTAATCTTCGATTAAAGAGTGGCATACAATTATATTGCTTGCATAGAAACAAATTTTTCAACAAAAAAAAATAACTTATGAAATCGAACACTTCAAAATCGACAAACAATCAAACTCCCTCAAATCATAAAAACCCAGGAGCCAATGGCAAATCAGCCACAAATGACTCAAATGCAGAACAGGGTTTTCGTGATCTGTTTGAAGATGAATTAAAGGACATCTATTGGGCGGAAAAAGCTTTAACCAAAGCCATTCCAAAAATGATTAAAAATACAACGACCCCGGATCTTGCCCAGGCATTGGAAGATCATTTGGAAGAAACCAGGGGGCATGTTGATCGCCTCGAAGAAGCTTTTCAAATGTTGGGTAAAGCAGCCAGGGCAAAAAAGTGTGAAGCGATGGATGGCTTAATAAAAGAAGCAGAAGAAATTATGGAAGATACTCCGGAAGGTATTGTAAGAGATGCAGGCATTATATCGGCGGGTCAAAAAGTGGAGCATTATGAGATAGCAACGTACGGTACTTTGTGTGCATTTGCAAAAACGCTGGGAGAAGATGAAATAGCATCTTTATTGCGGCAAACTTTAGAAGAAGAAAAAGGAGCAGATGAAAAGTTAACCATCATCGCCGAGTCTTCCGTTAATCTCGAGGCTGCAAACGCTTAAGAGTTTTTGTAGAATAGTGGTGAAATATAAAATGGACTCTCATCTTATTTTTTAGCAGAGAGTCCATTTTTTTATGATACTATTCAAACATTCAATCTCAGTCATGTTGATGTAGAATTTGCTTCCTATTCTGAATTTTATTTTTTGATCTGCAGTTTAAGATTTGTCATAACCAAATAAAAAATGTTTGCACTTCGATATATTTTATCAGCGTAGCTATTGCTATAGTTACCTGATTTTGGGATGTATATTCAAACCATATGAACGTAATAAAATGGTTTTAAAAGAACCTCTTGTAAATTTTGTCATATTAAATATTTTTGGCATTTACTTTGATTATTTGGAAATAGTATTTGTGTTTCTTCAGATCAGTTTCGCAAAAATATTTTGTTGTATTATTTATATAAAATTTTAAACTCTAAAAAAGTTTACGATATGTATAGAACCACAACTGACACCGAAAGACCGTTGACTACTTCTATGATCGAATGCCTGATGGAATGCCACGAAAGGGAAATGCTGAATTTATTTCCTTGTGAGGCGATGGAAAAGGGCGCAAAGGGCCTTGTGGACAGGGGTTTGCTTAGAGCAGATTTTATTGAAGACAGTGATGGGAAGCGCTTTATGTGCGTTCTTCTTACGTTGAAAGGCAGGCGTTACCTCGAAGATCATTTATAGTTTTGCGGTTGGCATGTGCAAATATAGAATTGTTATGCAGAAAAGAATTCTTATAGTCGATGACAATGATGGTATTTTAGTACCATGCACTCTTATATTCGAGAGGGCGGGATATTTTGTTGAAACAAGGACACGGTGTGATGAAATCGTTCAGGATGTAATTGATACCAGCCCCGATGTTATTTTATTGGATTTGAAAATACCACCCATTGGAGGCGACCAGGCGATACGACATTTAAAAAAAAATGCAGCAACGAACAAAATCCCCGTAGTTCTGTTTTCTGCGACCGGTGGCCTCGAAGACATCGCCAGAAGTTGCCAGGCGGACGGGTTTATTCAAAAACCATTTGACATAAATACTCTTGTAAAAATAGTGAGTGACAAAATATGACCTAAAATATTAAATCCCTTCGCTTTGGTTCGGTAACTACACCATAGGGCCACATAAAAATAAGCCGGCTTATCTATTAATCTCCAACTTCAACATTCGTACACTTCTTTAGCACCTCCCTGTAAAATAAATGTGCCAATAAGATGCGCTAATAAATTTTAGCAATAAATTTTGGCACGCTTTTTTATAAGGTCTTAGTATCGATGTCTCATAAAAATGGGCATTGGTTTTTCGAAATAAAGGTCAGATAAATAATTATCCGGCCTTTTCGTTTTATTCCAAATCCCGGCGATATAACATAGCAGCAAAAAAAACAACGCATAACTTCGTTTATGCCTCAACTTTATTATCCAGCAACGCTTTTATTTTTCTTTCAAATAATGGCAGGTCAAATGGCTTTTCAATTGAGTCATCCGCGGGAAGCTTTTTAGGCGTGTAAGTAGACGTATAACCCGTCATTAAAAGTATCGGAACATGTTCAAATTCCCGCTGTGCTTTAATGTCAAATAAAACCACATGTTGTAAAATATCTATTATAACAAGAGAAGGCTTCCATTCTTTCATTAACATTAGTGCTTCGTGGCGACTACCCGTAAATTTAACTTTGTAACCTTTTATTTCCAACCATCTTTTAATAAGACTCATTGTGTCAAAATCATTATTGACTAAAAGGATTGTTTTCATAAAGTATTTATCACAAACAAATCAACACGCGTGCCATAAAATTATTAAACACGCGGAATAGAAAAATAGAAAGTTGAGCCTTTGCCCTCTTCACTTTCTGCCCAAACTTCTCCATGATGTGCATTAATTATCCGTCGACATATATATAATCCCAGGCCTATTCCTTCCAGGTTTCTTGTTTTTTCTGCCCTGAAAAAACGGTCAAAAATAAAAGGCAATTGTTTTTGAGATATGCCCAGGCCATGATCCTTTACAGAAACAGTAATAAATTTATTTGTAAAAGTTATATGAAGCTGAACTTCAGTATTGCCATCAGAATATTTTATTCCATTACTCAGGTAGTTGGTAACTACCTGGATTAACCTATACCGGTCACCGTTAGTTTCAATATCCCCGTTACCTTCAACAACGATATTGTAAGACGGATGCAGGACTTTTACAGTTTCTATAGCTTCCTGTATCATTTCCTGAAAATTGAATGTCGTTATATTAAGCTTTAAGTTACCGGATTTCATTTTAGCTGCATCATATAGTTCACCAATCAATTTATTTAACCTCATAACGTTGTTCTTACTCCGTCGCAACAAATCATCAATTGATTCGGTGTCATTTTCTTTAATCAATTCTCCCAATAATTCATTGCACAAAACAAGATTTGCCAATGGATTTCTAAGTTCGTGGGCTACAAATCCTATAACATCTTCCCGCTCTCTTTCCAGTTCCTTATGCACTGTAATATCATGCATAATAATAATTAGCTTTAAGTCTTCGCTGCTATATGACATTAAATTGCAGCTTACGTCAAAAACTTTTTTCACGTTGGGTGCTGTTTCGATTTCTATTGGATAATTGTTGAAACCGTTATTAGAAAGGCAGGTGTCGTTAATGTTTTTCAGAAACTCTCCTGATATGTTAAAGCGCTTAATAACTTCGCTGAAATTAAGGGGGACGCCCTTCTTCAGAGTTATCTTAAAGATTGCATTAAATGATGCATTAATATCCAGGATATTTAAATGCCGGTCTAACACAACAACTGCGTCTTCAATTGACATAAGAATTTTTGCATTGAGTTCGCCAAGACGGGTGAACCGCTCTTCCGATTTCTTCTGGACATCAATATCCTGTATAACTTTTAAAATTCTTGTGGCGGCCTGTTCATTTTTTACGAGGATGGATTCTCCTGAAACCCAGGTAATGCTTTTATCTTTCCTTACCAGGTAATTATTATCAAATGACTGACCTGTTTTTAATACATTTTGAATTTCAATTTCGGGTTTTCCTTTTTTTATATCATCGTCTATAAAAAACATCGAGAGATATTTTCCAACAACCTCCCCGGGCATATAGCCAAAACAATTTGCGAAGGCATCATTAATCGAAATCACTATACCTTTTTCATCGAGCAACAAAATGCAGTTTTGAATTGTATTCGAAAAAAGAGCATCAAAATATTTAAAGGAATAATCGAGAGATTGGAAAGCTTTTTCCATTACCGGCGTCTTTGAGGTTAAAAATAATATGTAAATTAAAACATATATTTAAAACAGCTAATTTTTTGTCTGCCCCAAAATGGCGAAAAAATTTATTATCGACGATGAATAAAAAAAATTGAGCCGATAACTTTTTTTTATTGCCACGAAGTACTGACCTTAATTAATTTATTCTCTGTCTCTTCCAAATAGCTTTCTCAATTCATCTTTCGATGCATCCAGGATTTTCCGTTGGGACGCGGGAATATTTTTGCCGCCACGGTTCTCGTAAAAACTAATCATTGACATTGCAGATTGAAAAGGTTCCGCCTTTCTTCTTTTACTTTTTTCCGCTGATCTTTTAATGGATTCCGCGATTTTCGTTGGGTCTTTTAATTTAAACACATCCTTTTCAAGATCCATTGCATCGCTGTGTTCTGTCACCTTTTTAGACCACTTAACCGGACCGGCTTTTTGTGAGCCCTTTTTTTTTGCACCTATTTTTTTAATCATTAGATAAATGTTTTTATGAACATAGAGCAATGCTAATACCAAACTTAATTTCAAATTAAAATAATATCGTAAAAAATTCAACGTCTTTAAAACGGCCATAGTCAATCGCCGGAGCCATTATTGCAATAAACGTAACAATTATCCTTGTAATCAAAATGAGTTTTGAGTTCCCGCCCTTATCGGGGGAAATTATCTCTTATTAAAATAAGAATATTATACCTGGCAAAAAACTATACATATTTTATGTGTGCACAGAGAAAGCTGTAGCGTGCATAAAATAATTGAATAGGATCGGTGTTCAATATTTTCTTTGTTAAATCTTGAGGAGAAACTATTGTAATCCGATCGTGATTGAACTTGTTATTCAATTACGGCAAAGTACTTGTGGATATATTATTATCAACTTCGTTAATGAAAAATTATCCATTTCATCAATGAAACGTAAAGAACGAAAAAATTCCCTTAGTACTGTAATGGTAAAGACGCTGGAACTTGCGTGCAGGAAACAAAATGCAAATCAACCGATCGGGCCTGTTGATATTGATGGCTCTTTCACAGCGCTTGTAAAACGTGGACTTATTATTATCGAAAATGTCAAAATCCGGGGCAAGATATTTCCTCAATGGAAAGTTACAAGCGAAGCAGTCGACTTATTAAAAGAACAAGGAATTAATATTTCGTGCTGAGTTGAAATTTTTATTTTGATTTGACCGAGTTGTCGAGAGGTAGTGAAAAATAAAACGAGGTTCCATTGTTATCGTTTTCGGCCCATATTTTACCATGGTGCCTTTTAATAATATCCTTACATATATAAAGTCCGAGACCAAAACCGGAAATGAGAATGGAGTTAGTTTTTGTTCTGTAAAAACGCTCGAAGACCTTATTCAATTCCTCTTTCGGTATTCCAAATCCAAAATCTTTTACCCGTACGAGCAATTCCTGATCATGCTTTTCAGTATATACAATTATTTCTTTTGAATCAGGTGAATATTTTGCAGCATTGGACAAAAGGTTAGTCAGAACCTGTTCAAGGCGTTGCCGATCTGCGTCTATGGTATGATTAATTTCAGCACCACTTCTTATAATCTTATGGTCGCCTGCCACAAATTGAAATTCCGCAATGGCGTCATCAATAAAATTATCAACGTCAAATTCCGTAACGTTGAGATAAAGTTGGTTGCTTTGAATTTTTGATACGTCTAAAAGATCGTAAATAAGTTGCTGTAATCTATTTACACTTTCAAGACTCTTATTAACATATTTTTTGTTGGTTTCATCGCTTTCAATGGATTCCAGAACCTGCAAATACGCTTTAATACTTGTTAGCGGGGTTTTAAGTTCGTGGCTGGCAACTGCTATAAATTCATCCTTTTTTTGTTGGCTTATAAAAATTTGTTCCATCATCTGGTTGAACATATGGGCCAGTGTGCTAATTTCGTCTTTGTCCGGATCATCTACATGCTTTTTATAATTGCCCGTTTCATTTACTTCTTTCATAACGTTTGCAAGCTTCAAAATTCGTTTTGAAATATAACGTTGAACAATAAACGCAATGAAAAAGGAAAGGCCAATACCCACGATAAGTATTACTAATGCAATGCTGTATTGTGTGGCTTTTATGTCGTTTAATTCTTCAAGATCAGTTCTCAGGCACACTGTGCCCAGAGTATCTTTGTTATTGATTATGCTGCTATAGATGAAAAGATTATCATCGGTAAATTCATACCGTTTTGCGCCTGGCGAGGGTAAAGTAAAACGAAAAGTATCTGCTCCCGGCCTGGTGTAATTTGCAAAAACATTCTTTCGTTTGTCCAGAATGGACGCATTTAAAACTTCGGGTGAAACCTGTTCGAGATCATCGAGAATCTGTTTGGCATAATCATTATCCCTAAACTGAAAAGTTGGGATACTGTTATTACCTATTACCGTTGCAAGGCTAATCATACTTTTAACCTTGCGCACTTTGTAATCTTTGATGTGCGAAACAACAAAGACAGTAAAACAAAGCCCTAAAACAATTACACTGGTAAAAACCTGCATTAAAATGAGCTTCCCACGAATTGATATGCTGCGCAACTTAAACAATAGTGTGTGGTTTAAGAGTAATAAAATCTTTCATTTTTGGTTTACGATAATGGCTAGTTTCAATAATTGCGAACTGGCTTTTAATCCTGCGGCATCAATTGCATTTAGATTCGCTTCAAATTTAAGTTTATCCCTCACCAGCACAAAGTTAAATGCCGTACCCATTTCGGCATATCCTGGTTCCTCGCTTATGGTGAGCGTACCCTTTCCTACTCTTACCAAAATTGATGAAAGTGAGTATTGAGTGCTTGCCGGGATAAAAAGAATATTGCAATGAGTTATATCGTCCGGGCTATTAAAATGAAGAACGATAATTTTTTTTCCATTTACTGTTTCATCTTTAGCTATTTCCTGAAGAGAACTATACACCGGGGAGCTACCGATAACAGCAATAATAAACGAGTCGTCAACAGGAGCGTTCCAATCTATATACTTTATGAAATTATAAATAAATGCTGCTTTGAGATTTGCTTCAACTTCCCGTTCCTGCGCCATTGCATTAGCAAAGCCATAACACATTATTACTATGAACAGGAGTCTTTTAAACATCTTCTAATTGGATTATTTTAATCTCATGACATAAGTCTTGGTAAACAATTATAAATCAACCCCTATTTTTATTAAGCCATTGCTCCCAGGTTGCTCAAGCACCGTAGAATATAAAAATCCATCTGCTGTTCGAAATCCGGGATCGAGCCATTTCACATTGAACAAGTTATGAATATTCAAACTCGCCGTTATCCTGTTATTGAATATTTTTTCGGTACTAACTGTCAAGTTGGTTAAGAAATATCCTTTTACCGGACCATAAGGATCTGTACGGGGCACAGGACGGTTACCTACCCAATTACCGCTAACGCCAACTATTAAGAAATTATCTAAATGCATCGTCACACCAGCATTTCCCTTTACATTAGCTACGCCGGCAAGCTTGCGGGCATTGCCGGTTACGAGGTTTTTTCCCCATGCATATTGGTAAGTAAAATTTGCAAAAGCTTTGATATCATGAGTTATATCAGCATTCATAATTGCTTCAGCGCCATTTATGCTGATGGCGCCCGGGTTTTTATCTGGTGTAAGTGGCGATGATAAAAGTGTTAGTGCAATAACGTCTGAAAGCTCATTACGAAAACCGTTTAGCTGCAATCGCACATTTTCCGAAGGCGAATAAATTGCATTTACCTCATAAGTTGTTATTTGCTCTTTTTTTAGCTGAAAGTTACTGTTCGCCGGAATTTGATATATTTCAAGATTGGTAGGAGCACGAAATGCCCTACCAAACTGCAACTTAAAGGTGAGGTCTTTGCCTGGTTGGTTTACAACTGCAACCCGCGGACTTAGGGCGTAGCCCCAATAACTATTGTAATCGAGGCGACCTCCAAATGTAAAATTGGTTTTGCCTAATATGTTCGTGCCCAGGTTGTATTGCAAATAGCTTCCAACGGTCGTTCGTATGTCATGCAGCCTGGGTAAAAAAGTAGCATGGATATTTGTTACCGTGTCAACACCATCTATTAAATAAATTGTATTGATATCGAAAGTGGTCCTTCGGGCGCCTCTCTCCACATTATCCCGATCAATTTCAACACCCGCACTAAATTGGTGTTTTTTTGAAAGGGAATAATTCGCCGTAACCATTCCCGCAATCCGGTTAGAATAACTTGTTATTGGCAGCCAGATAAGTTTTGTGCCGTTGGCCGTTACATAAATGTAGGAATCATCTGCCGTGCCTGTTTCGCGATACACAATGCTGGAAACCATCTTGAATTTATTGTTTGGCTTCCATTCATTTTGCACAAACGAAGTTCGTAAAAATGCATCATCCAACCCTGACCTTCCGCCCCGGATATCACTTTGAATTACACCTAAAATTCCGCTGTTTCCATAACCTTGCGAAGGCAACCCTAAATACCTGGTGGGGCTATTGGAATAAGTTCCCCATCCCATCGGTGTCCTGTAAGTGCGGTAGCCAAAAGTAGTAACTGATTTTTTTGCGTAATAACTAACACTTCCAATAAGCGAATAGGCTTTGTTCACATAGGAACCCGAATAATTGGGATCCCGATTGGCAAACTTAGGCCCGTCGGTACTAAACAATGTACCGGCTAATGCAAATTCAAATTTCGATTTCTTTAAGCCAAGGTCAAATTTTTCGAAAGAAGTATTAAAGCTGCCAAAGCCCTGTTCAGCATGAATACCGTTAATGTCCCGCCCCTTCTTAGTTATCATGTTAATTACACCTCCAAACGCATTGGCGCCATACAAGGCAGAGACTGGCCCCCAAATAATTTCAATCTGCTCTATATTGTGCAGACTGTATGCCGGCCCCGCTAAATCATTACTTCCAAGAATATTGTTTTCAGCTATCCCATCAATCATCAGCAGGGCTCTCAGATTCTCCGCGCCATACATACCTCTAAAATAAAATAGCGTAGGTGCATAGCCATTTATATGAATCATGTCGATGCCCGGCACGTCCCGCAAAGCATCTTCTAACTGCTCATAACCCCTTTCCCTAATTTGCTGTGCCGTAATTACTGTTATAGTTGAAGGGGCTTCGGATACTGTTTGCATGAAACCGGAAGCGGTGACCACTTTAATATTCATTAATTCTTCCAATGAAAGATTGAGAAGCTTTGATACACCTGTAGTATCCTGCGCTTTTGTTAAATAGGAAACCGTCAAAAAAATAAATACAAAAATGATCCTGTTTTTCATAAAAACTTTTTGATGTCAATATTTAAAATAATTGTTACGGACATGCAATTGAATTGGACATGTACCGGAATGGGTATTATTTTACGCATAAATAAAAAATAACTTTAAGCAGCTATGTAAATAAAACCATCAGGCAATATGTTTGCTGATAGTCTCTACCAAATAAGATGTTTCAAAAGGTTTCGTAACAATTCCATCCGCCATGAACTCGTGTATACTGTTTACTAAATCATAATGAGCTGAAAACAGGATGACAGGGATATGCGTGGTTTCGATTGACTGCTTCAATTTCTTACAGATTATACGTCCGTCTGCAATTCCCAGCGCCACATCAAGCAAAATTAAATCAGGGGAAAAAGCCTGTAAAGAAGATTGAATATCTTCCCACCTGGAAATGGTTTTAACGACAAACTTATGCATACGCAGTATTATTTCAACTACGGCTAGTATATCGCTGTCGTCATCAACAACCAG
Organism: uncultured Chitinophagaceae bacterium; assembly: GCA_963792025.1. Taxonomy (GTDB): domain Bacteria; phylum Bacteroidota; class Bacteroidia; order Chitinophagales; family Chitinophagaceae; genus Ginsengibacter. Next base: position 516,453 of record CAWBUS010000008.1, read on the forward strand.
AACTTTTCTCATATGTTGGATGGTAAAAATTGAAAAAAATTTTACACAATAATCACACCAAAGAAACTATTCATATTTAATAGGTTGGTTAAAAGGGGTTCACCTTCAGCCTTGAAAACAATCAAACAATCGTAACCGAAATTTCGGTTATGAAATGACTATGGCCGACAGGGTGACGGCAACTATAATCAATATACCGGTAGAATTGATTTTCCTGAATATGAAAATATAAGTACAAGAAAGTAAATTGACGACGGCTATAATATTATAGTTTGTTAAGGTGCATTAAAGACAAAGCAGGTTTACATCAAGTTAGTTTTTGCTCTTGTTTTCCAACCGCTCAACTTGTTGAAAGCTTTTATTACTGTGTTCTACTTCAACTGTTTTTGTAATTACGGCGTAATCATTTGGAGCAATACGGCTCCCGTATTTTATGGCATAGGCTTTTGTAAATTCCGCCCCAAAATATAATATAACTGAAGAATAATAAATCCAAACCAGTAATATTACTAACGAACCTGCAGTTCCATAAGTGTTGCCCACGTTGGTTTTTGTTATATAAAAAGAAATTGCAAATTTTCCCAGCATAAAAAGAACCGCGGTTGCCACAGCTCCTGCGGTTATATCTTTCCATTTTATCCTGGCATCGGGTAATACTTTAAATATCACGCCAAACAAAACAGTAATAACAACGAAGTTTAAAATAAGATCAAGAATGTAAAACAAAGTTATAGTCACCTCATGAAAGTACAATTGCAGTCGCTGGCTTAACGCTTCTATCAATCCCGAAATAACCAAGGTAACCAGTAATAGAAAACCGAGACTAGCGATTACACCGAACGACAATAAACGGTTTTTTATAAAAAGCCAAATAGCAGATTTTGGTTTTGTTTTTATCTCCCAAATCATATTGATTGAATCCTGCATCTCGCTAAACATGCTGGTAGCACCTATTAATAAAACTATGATACCGATAATTGCAGCGACCTTTCCCTTGCCGGCTATTGCTGCGCTCTTTATTATTTCCTGTAATTGCAATGCCGCATCATGTCCCACGAAACCCTGTATTTGTCCATAGATCGTTCCCTCAACAGCTTCTTTACCAAAAAAAATACTGCACAAAAAAATAACAACTATCAATAACGGCCCCACGGAAAAAACGGTGTAATAAGCAAGCGCTGCACTCAGCTTTAATATCCTGTCGTTTGAAAAACCAACAAAGGATTTTTTTAAAATATGCCATATGCCGCTGACTGTTGCTCTCATTTATATTTTTTCGAACTACTAAATAAAAAGAGACTATAAAAGATTTTCGAAAAACATGTTCGAAAAACAAACGCAAATAAGCCTATAGCCGTGTTGTAATTTATTTCAGAGACTCATCAAAATTAGCCGCTCACTTATTGTCAATCTTAATTTAAATGCCTTCCTTTTCATAAAATGGAAAGCCACCATTACCTGGTGGCTTAATTCCTAAAATAAACCAGTACAAATCTAACGCAGGGCCGTACCCTATAATTCAAATAGATCAAGTTGCTTAATAACTTTTAATAATATACTTCAACTTTGCTACCATCCAGCTACTTCTGAATTTGCAAAGACTTTGCCAATAAAATAAAAAATTATGATATGATCATTTGCCACACTTGATACTGTATAGAAACGTCTCATATACAAAATGCGACCTCAATAAATGTATTCAAAAGATAAGATATTGAGGAAGTAGCTCCACATATATTTTAATATTGAACAATTATAGAAACAAATAGTCGTACCGCCACATTCGAAACTATAATTGGTTAAATTATCCGCCGTTATTATTGCTAACGCAATATTGTAGCATGATAGTAAAAATGAAATGCTATCTCCGTCAATATAAAGGCGATTACGAGTGCCCATCCCGCTTATTCCACTTTATTATTAGCAAAAAGAATGGCTTAGTTACAAAGCAGAATGGCTTGCTATTTGTTTACCTCTCACCATAATTGTTAACCAAAAAATAAATTATATGAAAAAGATCACCGCAATATTAATTGCAAGTATATTGTTGACAACGCAGGCATGCAACAATAGTGGAAATGAAAAGGACAGCGTCGATTCTGCGAATGATATGAACGCAAAAAAAGATACGACCGACATGTCAAATAGCAAAAAAGATACAGTGATGAATGCCATGTCCGTTAGCGATGATGTGGCTAAATTTGCGGTAAAGGCAGCTGATGGCGGCATGATGGAAGTAGCACTTGGTAAATTGGCAGAACAAAAATCGGCCAACACAAAAATTAAGGACTTTGGCAGAATGATGGTAAAGGATCATACAGATGCTAATGACAAATTAAAAGACCTTGCTGCACAAAAAAACATCTCGTTGCCTTCTTCAATAAGTCAGGACGATCAAAAACATATTGATGACTTAAGCAAAGAAAATGCAAAAGATTTTGATAAGGACTATATAGACATGATGGTAAAAGATCACAAAGACGATATTGATCTTTTCGAAGATGCTGCTAAAAATTCCAGCGATTCAGCTTTCAAGAATTTTGCGTCTAAAACTTTACCAACTTTATACAAGCATCTTGGAGCTGCAAAAGCTATACAAAAGAGTCGTTCATAAATGTAATGCAACGTGCGATGTAAAATTGATACAATGCTGCTCTCATCATGATGGATTTTGCAGCCAAATGACAAAATCAATTTGAATGCAGGTTTAGGAATTGCCGTTACAGAATATCAAACGGATGTAGGGCCAGCCGATTATGTGTTGTTTGTCGATATAAAGCCTTTGGGTATTATTGAAGCAAAGAGAGTAGAAGAGGCGGTACATTTCAGGATGTGATCAAATGTCAACTATTGCAATGTTTTCAGTTGATTTATATAATGAAAAATACATCCTACTCTTTTACAAGAAGTTGAAGTGGAAGTATCGTTTGAATTGCATGCTGAAAGAGCATAAGTGAACGATACTACCACAAATGGAATAAATATCTTTTTCATTTGTTGGTGTGTTTTATTATTGATTAAAATTTATGACGACGTAAACAAATTCTATTCCATGATAAAATAAGGAAGAGATGCCCGGGCAGCCGGCAATTCAATATTAATGTGTTGATATTTTGTATCTAAACCGGAAATAATATTCTCAAATAGTATAGTATAATATTAAAAGCCTTTAACGCCCAATTATCCGTCGTTACTCAAGCAATGACTTATGTATTTCTTGTTTGCCAAAAAGGGATTGTATTTTTTTTAAAGCCTTGGAAAGGTTAATGCCTTTGCCAAGAACACCGGAAAAGATATCGCCCTGTTGTTTTATTCTGTCGATTGAATTAAAGATAGTGAAGTCCTTTACTTTTAATCCGCTGGTAACTTCATTCCAATGTAAAGGCATGCTTACCGTAGCATCCGGTGTTGGACGAAGCGAGTATGGCGCTGCAAGTGTAGCCTGCGGCCTGTTTTGTAAAAAATCGAGGTATAGTTTTCGCTCCCGGTTTTTGATAATGCGTTCTATGCTGGTAAAGTCCGGTATTTTTTTCTGAATAATTTTTACCAACACCCTTCCAAATTCTTTGCTTTGTTCGTATGTATATTTTACGCCAAATGGTATATAAATATGTAAGCCCGATGCGCCGGATGTTTTGCAAAAAGATGGAACCGAAATAGCATCCAATACTTCCCTGGTTTTTTGTGCCGCTATAATCACCTGCTCAAAAGTAGTTTTGTCCGACGGGTCCAGATCAATAATACACCAATCAGGGTTATCCGGCTTTTGTATGCGGCTGCTCCACGGGTGCATTTCTAACCCACCCATAGACGCAATTAACAGAAGGCTTGCTTCATTGGTGCATACAAGAAAGTTACGATCTCCGCCGCCTTCGCTGCTGTACGGATATTCTTTAATCCATTCCGGCACTTTGCCCGTTACATCTTTTTGATAAAATGATTTGCCATTAATGCCATTTGGATAACGAATGAGTGTTTGAGGACGATCTTTCATATAAGGCAACATATATGGCGCTACGAGATAATAATAATTTATGATGTCCCGTTTGGTTACTTTCTTTTTAGGATAATAAATTTTATTAAGATTATTGAATGTAATGTTGTGCCCGTTTATTGTTTTTGTTTGAGATTTTTCAGTCGGATTTAATAAGGCTCTTCGCCCAATGTTTTCCGGCGCTTTAAGAAGTTTGCCGGTAAGTTTTAGGCCGGCGTTACTTAACGTTTTTTTGGATACAGAAGTTTGCCTGGCTTTCTTTTTCGTACCGGTAACGATTTCTTCCGTATGTTTTTCCTTTTCCTGTACAACCTCAGTCACCGCTTTATCGTCCCGCATGCCTTCAAAAGAAGGATGCCGCATAACCCCATCGCTTGTCATTTCTGCATAACTTACTTCGCAAATTAATTTTGGAGTAAGCCATGTTGCAGTTGCTTCCGGCGGGTTGGGCCTGAAGCGCGACGGTTTATTAATGTCCGGCACAATGGTAAAAGGAATTTTTTTTCTTATTAGAGGTTTGAATTGCCGCATCATCTCTTTTTGCATCTTGTTCGAAAAACCGGTTCCTATTTTACCGGTATAATGCAGTTTTCCATTTTCGAATACGCCTACCAGTAAGGAACTAAAAGGTTTTATACTTTCTTTATTATGCGTGTAACCGCCGATGATAACTTCCTGCCTTTTACTGGTCTTTATTTTCAACCAATCTTTCGACCACAATCCCGGGAAATATTTGCTGCCCGCTTTTTTTGCGATGATACCCTCCAGCTTTAGTTGTTTGGCTACTTCAAAAAATTCTGTTGCACCTGCATCAAAGCTTTCGCTGATTCGGATATTATTTCCCGGAGGCTTAAGGCTTTTTAAAATTTCTCTTCGGTTTGTTAATGGCAAATCCATCAAATTATTTCCATCCATCCCTAAAATATCAAACATATAAAACAGGAGGCTACCATCCGCTTCACTTCTCCAGTTTTGGAGGCTGCTGAAATTAGAAACTCCTTTTTCATCAACCACTATTATCTCTCCGTCAATTACTGCTCTTATTTTCCAAAGTAGCATTGATTTAAAAACAGGATAAAATTTTTCATCGAACGATTTGTTATTTCTTGATTGTAATTCTACTGTACCGTTGTTAATATAGGCAATGGCTCGGTAGCCATCCCATTTAACTTCGTATACCCACCCTTTTTCATCAAACGGTTTATCGACCAATGTGGCCAGCATGGGTTTGATGTTTTTGGGCAGGCTATTTTTAGTTGGCCGTAATGCCGGTGAAACTTTTAATGAAGACATCAGGATGTTCGATTTTTTTATTTATAAAAACAATTCTAATCTACCGCTTGCAAAGTAATATCCGGGTATCTGCAACATAATTTGAAATACAATTCGGGGTTTTCTGCCAACGTACTGTACCCGCTATTATCGTATACAGATTTTTCGTAAGCAGTAAACATGCCAGTCTTCCAAAATAGATCGTGCAAAGTCAAAGTGCTTCCTTGTGCAATACTGCTATAACCTATAAATAATAATTGATGCATGCTTGTAAGTATGGAAATACTTTGAATAAGGTTTCCTGTTGCAATATGATCGGGATGGTCATCATGATTTACTACCACGTCAGGATTTAAATAATGTATCCAAAGGTTTGAAAATCCTCACTCTCAAAAACAATAATAGACTCAATAAGTGCAACAAGTTGTGGCCAGCTTTGGTAGCTAGCAGAATTATTTATTGCGCTGATCACATCGATTTGTCCTGACTTTAATCGGGAAAGGCTTTGAAAATTGGATGCTGCAAATCCACTGCCATCAAGATTTCCGTCAGGTAGCCGCAGAAAATATGTATTCGTATTATTTATTTCGCAACACGATATCTTATAGTTATTAAATTCTCTTTCTGCATCGAATTCCGATAAAGCTGATAAAGGAGCAATGCAAAACCTAATAGAACTTTTTAATCCTTCTTCTCTTGCGTGCCAAAACCTCTCACCCATTCCCGCATCACCTGCCGTTGTAATAATAAAGACAACTTTGCAATCGGGGGCAACAATGTCTTTATAAACATAAGGGCACATAAACAACTGCCAGTCGTCAGCGTGGGCAACTATATAAAAAGAAACTTTATTAAATCGAACATCCCGTTTAATGATTTGTTCCTGGTTCATAAGCAATTTTGCGGTAAGAGATGTTATTGTTTGCTGTAGTGGATCTTTTTTGATACACCATTTCCATTTGCATTTTGCAATACGTTATAATTATCCAGAGGTGGTTGGCCTTTGTTGGCCGAAAGAGCGATCTCCCGCAATAGCCCGGCTGTTTTACGGGTATTGGTAAGCACATTAAAGTTTTCTTCAACCCGTTTACGTGCGGCGGCGCCCATTGTTTTTAAAAGTGTTGATTGTTTTAATAAATCCGATTATTTCAAAACCCAGTCGCTCCCAGTCGTTGGCATCCACTACCACACCCGTATGCTCGTTTTCAATTATTTCTCTTACCCCGCCTACGGCCATACCCACGACCGGCCGGCCAGAGGCCATCGCCCCAGCAATACAAGCGACGTTCCATCGGTGCGGGAACAGTGTACCAACAAGTCGAGGCCGGCGTAAATTTCCGTCGGGTCTTCGGCCCAATCTACAAAATGTAAACTTTCGCCTAAGCCCAGTTGTTTACCCATGCGCTCCAGTTCTGCAAACATCCTTCCAGCTCCAACAATCACAAAGTGTACATCCGGAAAAATAGTATGAACATTGGCGGCTGCACGAACAAACAGGTCAGGGCCTTTTTCATATTCAAGCCTGCCAACAAAACCAATCAGAGTAGTTGTAGCAGAAACATTTATAAGGTCGCGTAATTTTTTTCCTGACTTTTCTGGGGTAAATGCTGCAATATCAACCCCATTGTGAAAAAGGTTAGCCCTGTGTGGCGGCATACCTAACGCCAACGCCTGTACGTAGGTTTCCTGGCAATTGGTAATTAAATGCAAGCCAACAGCCAGCGTTACGCCAAGCTCATGCGCATTCAGGTGCATACCATGGACGGGGTGGCCACAACAGGCTTATGTACCAGGGCGCCGGCAATGCCCGCAAGCACGTGCGATTTAGGCATGTGAGCGTGAAGCAAATCGACATGATTAAGCCGACAAACCTCAATAGCCATTTGTATTGACCGCCATTCGGGGTTATCTGCCAAAGGCGTAATAAAAATATCTTCAATACCTAATTCCCGAAGCGTTTTTGTAAACTGGCTTTCGCAGGGGCAAATACAACTGATCCTGAATTCATCAGCAGGAAGATTTTTAAAAAAATTTACGAGGTAGTTTTCCATTCCACCGCGGGTTGCCGTTCCTATAATTTCAAGAATGCTTATTCGCGGATCGCGATTATTGCCCATGGGTGCAACCGAATTTTTCATATCGTTTTTCACGGCCGGGGCCGGATTTGATTTAAACATTTGTTTTTGTTTTCAGATCTTATTATTACAAATCACATACCATCAAGTCAACGAGGTCAATATTCAAAAACATAAGCAAGAGCGTAAGGTCTCGCCCTATATTTCCTGACCTTTGCAGCCGTTAGCCGCGAATTAAATTATAAATTTAGAAGTCTTTATTATAACATAAAGCTACTGGCAACTTATAGTATAAAGCAAAAGTTATCAGGCGAGCTAATTGCTTTCCTGCTAATCCTGTTTTTACAAATTTGGAGAAATTCAAACATGCATTTTATAATGAACTTTATTCACTCAGAATATTACTTGGAAAAATTACTCCAGATATTTCCCAAATTAAGACGGACGAGATTTAAAACGTGAAATTTGAATTACAGGTCAAGGAGATTTTAGATAAGGCTTTGGGAACTCACAGCAGGTAACTGATGAGCTTGCGAAAAATTTGCGTCTCCTGTTTAAGGCAAATATTTATGCGGCAGTAACAGGGTTAGCCGCGGCTGGTGGAAGCGAGACTGCCAGGAAGCCTGTCGGCACAGTATTCTATTCAATTTATTGCAACAATAAATTTCACCGGCTAAAAAAACGATTTCGCGGAAAGCCACTTGAAATTAAGAAAAAAGCATGTAATGAATTGTATAGGTTTATATACAGGCACACCGGTGAAGCACACACGAAATGAGTTGTCGGTTTATTTTGCTTTGTGCTAGCTCCTGCTTCATTTAATTTATTGATGAAGAATTAATTAGCTTTGGGAATTATGAAAAAAATTACAAAAGCAGCCCAAATAAAGTTTGAATGATATCGTTCATTGCATGTGTTTTTTTATGACTTTAAGCGCTTTGGATGGCCCTCTGTAAGCCAAAGGTGTAAACCTTTTATTACCTATGGCATTGTAAGTAATAAAAAATTTAGTGACTTCATCTATTAAATTGGCATCCATTCTTTTTAGCGATTCAAACTGCAGATATCGTTTTGACAGAGTGGCGGCAGTTATGATCCGGTCATTCCTCAGAGTTTCGCCGCCATGGTCGACTTGCTCGGCTTCAATGATGCCAAGGACCCTGCATTCAACTAAATTACCGGGGTAAGCCATTTCATCCATTAAGACAAGCACGTCCAGGGGATCTCCATCATCGCCTTTGGTACCCGGTATAAAACCAAAATGTGCAGGAAATACCATTCCCTCAGGAAGAATTTTGCTTAATTTAAATAATCCTGTTTCGAAATCAAATGCATACTTATTTCCACAACCTCTTGGAGTTTCAATTATTACATTTATTTGACTCCTTTCCTTTGCAAATGTGGAAGGCAACTTCATATTTCACTGCATTACAAATTGCATACCGTTCGTGTATTTCAATATTAAAATCCAAGATCACTATTAAATTATAAGAACACAGCTCGCATTGTATTCTGAAACTGCCTTTTCGGATATGAAAGGGGTATTGGTTTGATTGAAAATTATATTTAGAAATGTGGAAATGCTACCCTATGAAGCGATTGAATAAAATAGCAGCGTTATCTTGGAATGACTGAACATGTTGTTCCGTTTTTCGAAGGCCATTTGAAAGTAGAGTCTCATGGCGTTGTTCGCTCAGAAAACCCTTCCTTTATTGTTAGATTGCTAAAACAAATTGTTTTGTAAGAGAAAAATGGAAAAAGAAAGCATTGTAATTCGCGATAGTTTTAAAGTCAAAAAAGGCAACCGAATAAATAACATCTCAAAAATGAAGGAAACCTGTTATTCATGCAGTAGTCTTTTTGACAAACTATTATAGTGTTATATCAAAAAAATACAGCCGCTAACTTCGCTTTCTCCATTGCCATTGGATTACAAAACATAATTAAAGGACTTTATTCAGCAAACTCATGTTCAGTACCTTTTTTATTTTTTGAGATCGATCTATTTGAGAAAACCACAATCGGACGGAACCGCGGACCCGCATAATATAACGATGTAGGCTAAACGAACAGAGCATGTGCGATTTAATAACGTGAAAGGGCTATCCGGCCCTGTTTACAACTGTTGTTACTATCGTAGCGCAGCATACGAGATTGGGTTCAAGGCAAACTGCAATTGCTTTAAGGTAATATATTTATCTCTTTTATTGATTGGCAAAAAAATCCACATATCGTTCAACGAAATATTTTGTATTTTCAACTTTGAGCTATATAATATTTGGAAGTACAGGCGAGGACACCGAAGGGGTATTTTTCACAATCCGATAGTAAGGATGATGAACCAAATACCGCATCCTTATCCTCTACTAAAAAAACTTTGCGATTATTCTACCTAATTCAAAAAGCTTAATTTAAAATTTTTATTTCACAGTTGAAGGATTGAATGAAACTAAATTTGTTGCGTCATTTCATTTTGCCTACTTTCGATTAAGCATTACCGCTTTTTTAACTGCTCATTTTGCTTGAACCCGATTTACATAACGAAAAAGAATTGCTGCGCCTTATTAGCCAGACCGATGAAAGCGCTTTCGCTAAATTGTTTGATTATTATCGAAACAAAATATATGGTATTGCATTAAAGCTTACCCATTCAACTACAGTGGCCGAAGAGATTGTAGAGGATGTGTTTTTAAAAATATGGTTAAGGAGGGCTACTTTAAATGAAATAGAAAATTTTAGCGCTTACCTGCTTACTATTGCCAGAAACGACGCGTATAAAATATTAAAGCAAATTGCAAAAAACTATAAAATAGTTCCGCTTGCAGAAGATAATCACCCCCTCACTCACAACAATACCCAGGATTACCTGGTTGATAAAGAATATAAGTCACTGTTACAAAAAGCGATTGACCGCTTGCCAAGCCAGCAAAAACAGGTGTATCAATTAATAAAAGAAAGAGATTTAAAACGGGACGAAGTTGCTCATCAACTCCATATTCAACCGGAAACTGTTAAATATCACCTTGCACAGGCTATGAAAAATATTCGTGCCTTTTGTATGCTTCACTTACACATTTTCAGCGGATTCATTATCGTTCTTTTTCGTTTCTTCAGAACTAATTAATTTCTGATTCCACCCACCCCTCCGCCTTTTTAAAGTACTCTTACATAAAGCAGGATGCTTTCAGGTCTTTCGATTATTCAATTTAATTTAAATTATGTCTCCATCTCGTTTAGAATACTTATTTAATTGTTACATAGAAAATGATTGCAATGCTCAGGAGAAGGAGGAGTTGATGGAATTATTAGCACTATCTGAAAACCATCAGGCTGTGAAAAAATTGATTGATGAACTGATTGAAAAGACAGGATCAGAAATACAAATGCCCAACCAGGCGGCCGCTTCTATTTTGCAAAATATTTTACAAAAGGATAAAGCCCCTGTTGTTCCGCTTAAAAGGCGCAAGCCCTCTCTCTTCTTTTGGATGCGTGCTGCTGCAGCAGTTCTTCTGTTTATCGTGGGCGCTTCTGTCTACCACATTTTAAATAAGAAAATCGATACGCGGTCAAAGCCTGTAGTCGTAAATGAAAAACGTCCGATTGTGCCCGGGGGAAACAAGGCGGTGCTGACAATATCTGATGGGAGCACAATAGTATTGGATAGCTTACAAAATGGAACGGTTTTGCAAAAAGGTTCAATGAAGATCAGCAAGCAAGGCGGTTTATTGATTTACAATGTTTCAGTTTCCCCCAATCAGAATGAAGCTGTGGTTTATAATACCCTTTCAACTCCCCGTGGCGGCCAGTACCAGGTTGTATTATCTGACGGAACTAAGGTTTGGTTGAATGCAACTTCATCACTGCACTTTCCCTCGGCGTTTAAAGGAAGTCAACGTGTTGTTGGTTTAACAGGTGAAGCCTATTTTGAAGTGGCAAAAAATAAGGAAAAGCCTTTCCTGGTAAAAGTGGGTGACATGCAGGTAAAAGTATTGGGTACCCATTTCAACATAAACGCTTATGCAGATGAAGGCGCAATAAAAACAAGCTTACTGGAGGGCAGCGTAAAAATTATAAGAGCCGCCGTCTCCGGCATGTTGAAACCCGGGGAGCAGGCAATAATAAAAAATGAAGAAGATAAAGTAGAGATCAGGAAAGCCAATTTGGATGAAGTGATGGCATGGAAAAACGGATTGTTCCAGTTTGATGATGCCGATATCGTTACTATCATGAGAGAAATTGGACGCTGGTATGATGTTGAAATTGAATATTCCGGGAAAGTACCCCAACGGCAATTTGAAGGAAAAATAAGCAGGAATGCTCAATTATCAGATGTGCTGAGGATACTGGAATTAAGCGATGTGAAGTTCCTGATTGTAGGGAATAAAATTATTGTACAATAAACCAAACTACTATTTAATTATTAGAATTATTTGCTGAATGAGAAGGGTAATCAATGGTTCAGCAACGTTTGAAAAAAGGCAAAAAGCCAGCCATGTTCGTAGCATTGCTGGCTGTAGGCAAAAAAACTGTCGTCAAACAAATTTTTTTAACCAAATCAAATCAAAACTATGATTTTAACTGAAGGCTGCCAAAACAAAAATGGCACTAAATCATTAAGTGCCAAAACATGGATGATTATGAAATTAACGATTGCATTGCTGTTATTTTTCACTTTCCAGGTTAGCGCAAAAAATTATGCACAAAAGGTAACTATCGTCAGGAAAGATATTTCTTTATCAAAGATCTTTAAGTTGATTGAGAAACAAACCGGGTTTCTGTTTTTTTATGATAAAGCGTTAATCGAGAAAAAGAAGCCAATTGATATTACGATTGAAAATGAGACACTTGACCAGGCACTAACCGCCTGCTTAAAAGATCAGCAATTATATTATACAATTGTATTAAACACAATTGTCATTCAGCCAGAAAAAACCTTTTCACCCGTCCCTGCCAATGTTGTAGTCAATACTGATGCCATCCCTTCACCTGTTGAAATTCATGGAAGGGTTCTAAACCAGAATGGAGAGCCGTTACAAAATGTATCAGTTTTAATAGCCGGGACCAAAATAGGAACAACTACTGACAATGATGGCCGTTTTGCACTGACTGCTCCAGACAATAAAAATATTAGTTTGGAAATTTCCAGTATCGGATATCAAACAAAAACAGTGAAAGTGGGAAAGGAAACTGAAATTAATATCAGGTTGGAAGAGGACGTTTCAGGATTAAATGAAGTGGTTGTAATAGGCTATGGAACGAGGAAGAAAAAAGACCTGACAGGCGCTGTTTCTACGGTAAACTCGAAAGAAATAGAAAAGAGTACGGCAATGACACCTGAACTTGCGTTGCAGGGAAAAGCTCCGGGAGTATTCGTAGAGAGCGGCGGCGGCGATCCTCAATCGCGGCCTGTAGTGCGCATCAGGGGCGTAAATACTTTTGGTTATTCTGAACCTCTTTATGTTGTAGATGGCGTGCCTATTTATGAAGGTGGCGCCGGTGTTACGAGTGGGGCCATTGGCGATATTCGCTCACCTATCAATATTTTTTCACTGATCAACCCTGATGATATTGAATCTATTTCTGTTTTGAAAGATGCGTCTGCTGCCGCGATCTATGGTGTACGTGCATCCAATGGCGTTATACTGATTACGACCAAAAGGGGGAAAACAGGAAAGCCCAGAATAGAAGCCAGTGGAAGCTATGGTGTTCAAAATATTCCTAAAACCATAGATGTTTTAAATACGCCTCAATACTTTAGCCTGGTAACTGAAGCCTACAACGCCAACCCGGATATGAACAATGGTTTGGCTGTTCCAATCGGGGTTAAGTTCGGCGGCTTCTATAGCCCTGACAGCGCAAATTATGTCGGCGCCGGACCAACCTATAACTGGCAAAAGCAGTTGGAAAACAGGAACGCGACGACCCAGGATTACAGCGCAAGGGTCTCGGGTGGCTCAGAAGGGTTAAACTATTATTATTCTGCCGGGTATGCTAAAACGGAAAGTCCTCTTAAAGGTAACAATCTTGAACGCTATTCAATAGCAACAAATCTTGATTCAAAAATTTCCAAAGTTTTTTCAGCAGGCCTCACATTAAGGCTTGTACAGGAAAATGCACTGGACAATACGCAGGCAGATATGCCTACAATGGCAGCTACCATTCCTTTTCAACCTTTTTTTGATAAGAACGATAAAACGGGTTTTGCGCCTGTATCTGCTGGAACTTTTGTAAACAATCCCGCTTATGATCCAACCCTGCTCAATCCCGGCCCTTTATATAATTTTGCGGACGGCGATCCCAGGTTGCTATATGGCCCGCAGACAAGGTTCAACGTTTTTGCTTTTCAGCAATTGAACAACAATAGCTATCGTCTTTATAATGCTATGGGAAATGGGTACGTTCAGGTGGAACCGGTGACAGGCTTGAAAATTAAGGCATCAGTGGGTGGAAATTATTACGAGAATACCCGAAAGAGCTGGAGCGATTATGATTCATGGAGATTTTCTCAAACTCCCGGCAATCCTTATAGCGGGCAAGACGGGAACGGCAAAGGCACTTATGGTGAAAGAACAGGAAGAACTTTTAATCTCAACAAAGAGTTAGGGATAACATACACACATCTATTTGCAAACAAACATCATGTTGATATTCTTCTCGATGCGTCAGACCAATTTGCACGATGGACTGTTAATGATTTGAGTGGTGTTGTAAATTATACAGATCCCCAGTTTAGAGGTATTACTAATCAACCACCATTTACATCGGGGTTTTCTAACATCTTGCAGGAAGATGATTTGATAGGGTATGTAGGAAGAATAAGTTATAATTATAGTGAAAAGTATTATCTCGATGTTACTAACAGGTATGACGGGTCTTCGCGTCTGGCACCCGGGAATAAATGGGCTGACTTTCCATCTTTTGCAGCAGCATGGCGAATTAGCTCAGAAAAGTTTTTTCCAAAAACAAATTTTATAAACGATCTGAAGTTAAGGGGTGGATGGGGCAAACTTGGCAACTTCCAGTCAGCTGGTTATTATGAATTTCTATCTGGCGTTTCTTTAACGCCAGATTATTCAACAGGCTCAGGCAACGGTGATCCGTTTGGCACGCAATACCAGGGCGCTGCTTTACCGAGTTTTGCCAATACAAATCTTACCTGGGAAAAAATAAAAACAACCAGCCTTGGCTTTGATGCGATACTTTTTAATAATACCGTAAACCTTACGGTTGATTATTATAACAAACTAACCTATGGTATTATCCAATCTGTAGCTCTTCCGCCGAACACAGGTATTCAAAATCCTGCTGACCTGAATATAGGAGAAGTTAGAAACAAGGGTGTTGAAGTTGATGCAGGCTATAACACACACGTAGGTAGTGTTAATCTTAATGTTAGTGGAAACATAACAACTGTAAATAATAAAGTTTTAAAATTGTATGGCGGGACGCCACTGGGCGATGAGTATGGAAGAATTGAAGAAGGTTACCCGATAGGTTATTTGTGGGGATATAAAGTTGGTGGAATCTTCCAATCGCAAGCCCAAATTGATGAGTGGACAAGAACGCATGCGGATGTAAATATTGGCCAGAGCTTAACCGATCCGACGGCGGGTTACCAATACAAACCCGGCGATATGTATTTCCAGGACGTACACGGTAATCCAACTGATCCGAAAACACAGTACAATCCAAAACCTGACAGCCTTGTTAATAGCGCTGATAGAACCTATTTGGGTAAAACCATTCCTGGTTACTACTATGGATTTAACCTGGCAGCTAACTGGAAGGGCATTGATCTTAGTATTTTCTTCCAGGGCGTTGGTGATGTGCAGAAATTCAACACTGTTCGTGCAAGTTTAGAAGGCATGTCTGGTCTTGCTAATGCAGATACAAAAACATTAGACAGATGGACAGAATCGAATCATTCGGCAATAATGCCAAGAGCTGTTTATGGAGACCCCGCAAGTGCTAACAGAGTATCTGACAGATTTGTTGAAAATGCAGGATACCTGAGGCTAAAGAACATACAACTTGGATATACATTACCTAAACAATTAATGGCAAGCCTCGGCTTCATTCAAAGCTTCAGATTATATGTAAGTGCCATTAACCTCTTTACTATAACCAACTATACCGGTTATGACCCGGAAAACGATTTAGTGCCACCTACGAGACAATTTCTCGCCGGGTTAAAGCTAAATTTTTAATACTAACTTTTTAAAACGAGTATATGAAATTCAATCTCATCAAAATATTATTTCTTGTATTTGGCATTGTTGTCATAATGAACTTGTCATGCAAGAAGTCACATCTCGATCTTTTACCTCATAACCCGACAGAACAGGCATATTTTACCCAGGAATCAGATTTTACAAAAGCAGTACTGGGTGTCTATGCAAAAATGAATGATCTCTATTGGTATAACGGTGGCGCCGGATCAACTACAATAACGGTATTTCTTTTGCCCGGCGATGATATTACAACCAATAACTCAAGTGAAGAATTTGAGCAGTTTGGTTCATTGCAGTCCAGCAGTGGCCGTGTTGGATATTTTTACAGCACATGGTATCAGCTTATTTCAAGAGCAAACGTTGTATTGCAAAAAACGGCTGAGGTTGCTGATGGCGTTTATACTACACCCAATCTTAAAAATTATCATGAAGGCGAGGCGTATTTTTTGCGTGGACTTGCTTATTTCTATCTCTGGAATTATTTTGAAACCTCACCGTTAGATACAGCCCGTATTACATCTTCAGACCAATTTACACCACCCAGTACATCGGGCACGCAATTGCTTGATCAGTCAATCCGCGATTTCCAAACTGCGGCTGGTTTATTACCCACTTCATGGGATGCAGGTAACCGGGGAAGAGCGACGCAGAATTCTGCAAATGGCATGTTAGGCAAAGCGCTTGTTTTCCGGGCATCTGTTACCAAAAACAACGCGGATTATACCGATGCGATAACTGCTTTTAGTAAAATTGGAAACGTCAGTTTAACAACAAATTTTGAAGACAACTTTAGTGTAAATACTGAAAATAACCAGGAATCACTTTTCGAATATCAGGCAACGGAAGCGTTTGGATTTAATAATGTTTGGTTATCGAATGATTTCGATAATGCAATAGGAAATCTGTCTGTATTCTGGGGGTTTTATGATAATAATTTTGGTTTGTTCGGAACATCTCCTTTTTATGCAACCACCAAATTGCTGAACTCATTCGATGCAAATGATCCCCGCATACAATACACTTTAAATCCGGCAGACCGCACGGTTAAAAAATATGTAACCGATGATAAGCTCGATCAATCGGGTGTTGGTTCGGTAAACAATGTAAGGATTTTGCGTTATGCTGATGTTTTATTGTTGCAGGCAGAAGCTGTATTGCAATCGGGTGGCAGCACTGCAGAAGCAATTGGGCTTATTAACCAGGTGAGAACAAGAGCAAGGAACATGGTTACAGGAGGAACGGAACCTGCAGATTATGCAACAACCCAAACCGACAAAACAACCATCATGAACTGGATCATAAAAGAAAGATTACTTGAATTAGCAGGTGAAGGCCAGCGCTGGATTGATTTAAGAAGATGGCAAATGGCAGGCATCATCAGCCTGGACAATGCATACTTTAGTTCAAACACTTCCACTATGTCTTTCCAGCTGCCCAAGCATTTGGATTTGCCTATTCCAAATTCAGAAACAGATGTAAATCCAAATGTTCACCAGAATCAGGGTTATTAAATATAAACGGTTTTCTCATAAACAATCTATAGCCCTTCAAGTCTTTGGAGGGCTGATTTGTTAAAAACTAGTACAGTGAAGAATTTATCGTTGGCCATTATTATTTGTTTCATCGCTTGTCAAAAAAGCTCAACTTCTCCATCTAATAACAATCATGCACCGCTGGTCGCGGTTGTATCAAATCTTACAAACGTAAATCCTTTCACCTATGAATTCAATGCAACGGCATCTGACGTTGATGGCGATAAGCTGACTTATACATGGGACTTTGGTGATGGCACAACTAAAAATGGAACTGATAAAGAATCGCACACCTTCGAAAAAAATAAAACATATACTATTAAAGTAAGTGTAAGCGATGGCAAAGCACCGCCCGCAGCCGCTTCAACAACTATAAACACTAAGGTAATAAATGTTGTTGCCGATGCATCTGTAAAATATCAAACCATGGATGGCTTTGGGGGTTTTGGTGCGCAGGATGTTTACTGGAGCAGCGGACCTTTTACAAGTACATCTTTTGTAAATGATTTAATCAACGATTTGGGCTTGACTATTCTTCGCGATAACATTCCAACAAACTTTGAAGATGTGAATGATGACAGCGATCCGCATACAACCAATCTTAGCAACTTTCATTATGGCTCGTTTACAGATCATATTCAATACTTAAAAGACATGAAGGCTGCAGGATTGCAAAAACTTATTATTAGTTGCTGGTCGCCAGCCGCATGGATGAAAACCAACAACAATGTAAATGGCGATAAAGCGGATGCGCCGCAATACAGTCCTAACCCAACATCAGCCAATAACCAGTTGCGCACAGATATGTATGATGAATTTGCTGAACGTTGTGTTGCTTACACAAAAATTATAAAACTGAAAACCGGTATTGATGTATATGCAATTAGTTTGCAAAACGAACCTCGTTTTTCAGAGCCTTATGAATCATGTGTTTTTAATGGTGATGCCCTAAGGGATTTGATCAAGGTCGTTGGAAAAAGATTTGCCGATGATGGCATCAACACGAAAATTTTTATGCCTGAGGATATCGGCTACCTCGACGGAGTTTCCTCGATGGTGCAGCCAACATTGAATGATGCAGATGCAAGAAAATATGTAAGCATTGTTGCGGTGCATGGTTACGCTTTGGATGGTGTAACTGCTAATTCTCCTGATGCGCAAACATGGCAAACGATGTATAGCTGGGGCGCACAATACAACATGCCTTTATGGATGACAGAGACATCGGGTTATAGTAACGATATGAAAGGCGCAATTGATTTAAGTAAAGCTATGTACACAGCGATTAATTTCGGAAATGTTTCAGCATGGTTTTATTGGGAATTGAGTCAAAGCACGATTGATGAATTTTCTTTAATGTCTTCATCAGGTGAAAAAAGCAAGCGTTATTATGTTTCCAAAAATTTTTATCGTTATGTAAGGCCGGGCGATTACAGAATAAAATGTACGGATGATGATAACTCGAATATTTATGCACTTGCATTTAAAAATGACACCGCTAATACAACAACCATAGTTTTAATTAACGATAATGCATCCGATAAAGCTGTTCAACTTTTAGGCAATACTTTACCTCTACAGTTCAATAAATATGTCACATCGCAAACAGAGGATTGCAAAGACGAAGGAACAGTTAACACCAGCGATGTATTTTCAATGCCGGCAAACTCAATAGTTACTTTATATAAAAAAAATTAAGCTCAATGATTAAACTTGTCTTATCATGTTGTTTTTTTATTTCGTTCGCTTGTTTAGCACTGGCGCAACAAAACATATTGAAGCCTGTATTACTTGTGTATAATGATGTTTCATTAAACAGCAACGACACAATCACCGTGCAGCCTTTACAGCAATTAGCATTCATTAACGCAAAGGGGTTTTCATTTGCTGTTTTTGATGGGGGTGCAAAAAAATATTATGCGTCTCCGGTTAAGAATATAAATAAATTTTTTGCTGGAGGCGCTTTAGGTAAACAATCCATCGTTATTTATAACAAAAAAAATCAGCCGACAGATTCTCTGTTTTTTTACGTAAACGCGAAAACAAATATTGATGACGGCGGCTATTATTCCGATATGTTTAATCTTTTTTATAACGGCATGT
The DNA here is from genome assembly GCA_963792025.1 of uncultured Chitinophagaceae bacterium. Lineage (GTDB taxonomy): Bacteria > Bacteroidota > Bacteroidia > Chitinophagales > Chitinophagaceae > Ginsengibacter. The sequence goes on from CAWBUS010000008.1 coordinate 535,660, forward strand.
TTGCTGATGTGAAAGAAGGAACTTTTTCAATTGAATGGAATGGTAGAACTTATCATGTGTTTGTGCCTTGGGTGTTGGATAATTATCAAACCATGAAAGGTTTAAAATATTTTCTACCTAACGGAAAAGAATTGATTGATATCATGCGGCAATCGCAAAGAGGTGATGGCATGATTTACAGTTTTATTGAATATCAGGAAAATGTTGACTATTTTTTAACACGGGATAAATTTTCAGGTTACAGTAAAAAAATAGGTGATAAAGTTTTTGTTCGTCAGCCCGTAGAAAATCACCCTGAATATTTATATGTAAATACAATTTATGCCGTTTGGAAATCTGATGATAATAATGCATGGATGAAAGAAAATTTAACTTCTGCAGAAAAAGCTTTGGATTATGCGCCGAACGATGCTGCACGGTGGAGTAAACGATTCGGTTTATTAAAAAGAGCGTACACAATTGATAGCTGGGATTTTGCTGTGCAGGATGAATACATGCCCGATATCGGCATTACAAATACCATGGTAATTGACCCAAACAAAACAAAGTTTGGTGTTTTCTTTGGCGACAACACGGGTTATATACAGGCTTGTTATAACCTGGCTGAAATGCTTAACGCAACAGGCGATTCAGCAACTGCAAAACAATATAAACAACGTGGCGATGAAATAAGTGAACGCTTAAATAAACTTGCATGGAACGGACATTTCTTTACGCATTTTATTGATGAAGATTCAGGCGTACATCGCAATTTAGGTGTTGATGAGAAATCACAAATAGCACAATCAAATGCTTATTCAATCAACAGAAATATTACGCATGAACAAAGCAAAGCCATCATCGAAACTTATCTCAATTTAAAAAATCATTTACCTGTTGGTTCGCCTGGTGAATGGTATGCAATCTATCCGCCGTTTCAAAAAGGCTTCGAACAGCATGATGCAATATGGCAATATATGAATGGCGGCGTTGGTGGCCACGTTGCCGGAGAGTTAGCACGTGGCGCTTATGCCAATGGATATGAAAATTATGGAACTGATATTTTAAATCGTGTTTTTGAGCTTGGCAAAAAATATGGCAACAGAATTTCGTTTGCTTATACAGGCTCAATTCCGCCGCCACCTCCTGCACCAGTTTATAAACCAATTGATATTTCATCGTATGCAAATATGGATTTATTAAACACAAATAATTCTGCACAACATAAATGGATGAATGGCGGGAAACCTGGTGATGATTTGCATAATCTTCCTGTTGGTGAACAAAATTTAGATAGTATTGAATTCAAAATAATAAATCCAGCAACAAATAATCGCAATGCAGTTGTGGCTGTTTCCAATCAAAAAGATTTTCCTGACTCAATAAACATTCCCGTTAATGATACAGCAGTGTGTATTTATTTGTTGCACACAGCAGGCAAGCCAGCATCGGAAAATGTTGCCGGCATTATAAAAATTTTGTATGAAGATGGAAGCAATTATTTGCAATACATCATTATGGGCCGGCAACTTACATATTGGTGGTTTTCGCAATTGAATACAGATTATTCCGGCATTGCCTGGTATGGAAAAAATGACGTAAGCGAAGGCATCGGCTTAAGCTGGTGTGCGATTGATAACCCTCATCCGGATAAAAAAATTAAAAGTATCGTTCTGCAATCATCTCAAAACAATAATATTTATACAGTACTTGCAATTACACTTGCAAACCGAAAACATTACGTGCCGGTAAATCCTGTTTCATTTGGTGGTCCCGATGATTGGGCTGCTGCAACAAATATGGCAGCGATGATTGAAGGTTTAGCTGGCGCAAAAGATGCGCCACAAACAGAAGCATTTAATGAACCAATTGTTGCGCCGCGATGGACAACCACGCAGTCGGATTCAGTAAACGTTACGGTACGTTATGCTGCTTCAAAAGGGTATGTCAGCTATCAATATCATCTGGATACAATTAATAAACAAATAAAAATAGTTGCAACAACAAGCGGAGACAAAATGATGTTTCATGTATTATTGCCGCAACACACAAACGTTGTTTCTGTAACATCGGGAAATAAAAATATCTTTTTCAAACAGGTCGTAATTGAGCAGTCCGTATACACAAATTTTGAAAGTAATAACACTGGCGTAAAAACTTTTCAGATTCAATACAAATAAATTGTTTTAAATGAAAATTTATTACCCGGTATTTCTTTTTTTTACCTGCATATTTTTTTCATGCAATTCTCATAAAACTTCTTATGATAGTTGGAAAATGTATGGCGGTAACAGTGATAATAATCATTATTCATCATTGTCTCAAATTGATACAAACAATGTAGCGCGTTTGAAAGTTGCATGGGTGTATCATACAGGAGATGTAGACACAGCTAATCATTCTCAGATACAATGTAATCCAATTGTTATTAATGGCGTTTTGTATGGTACATCTCCATTAATGAAATTGTTTGCGATAGATGCAGCAACTGGAAAACAAAAATGGATATTTAACCCGTTTGATTCTTTAAGTGGTGATAAAAGAATGTTTTTTATTTTAAATAATTGTCGCGGCATAACTTATTGGAGCGATGGCAAAGATGATAAACGAATTTTTTATACAGCAGGTTCTTATTTGTATAGTATTAATGCAGATGATGGAAAACCTGTGATAAGGTTTGGCGATAGCGGTAAAATTGATTTGCACAATGGTTTAGGTCGTGATGTAAAAGATCTTTTTGTAACAGCAACTTCACCGGGCGTCATCTATAAAGATTTAATCATCATGGGCAGCCGCGTAGATGAAGGCGCTGCAGCTGCACCCGGCCACATTCGTGCTTATGATGTAAGAACAGGAAAACAAAAATGGATATTTCACACGATACCATTTCCCGGTGAAGTTGGTTATAACACATGGGAAGATACAGCGGCGTATAAACACATTGGCGGCGCTAATGCATGGAGCGGTTTAACGCTTGATTTAAAAAATGGAATTGTGTTTGCGCCAACAGGCTCTGCATCATTTGATTTTTATGGCGGTAAAAGACGCGGTGATAATTTATTTGCAAATACCTTATTGACGCTTGATGCATCAACTGGCAAACGCATCTGGCATTTTCAATCTATACATCATGATTTATGGGATCATGATTTATCATCGCCTCCTGCACTTGTAACGATTAATAAAGATGGAAAAAAAATTGATGCTGTTGCGCTTACAACAAAAACAGGTTTTGTGTTTGTGTTGGATAGAGAAACAGGCAAACCTGTTTATCCGATTGAAGAAAAACCTGTGCCGCATGAAAGTGAATTGAATGGCGAATATCTTTCACCAACACAACCATACGAATCTATTCCAAAACCTTTTGTTCGGCAGCTTATTACAGAAAATGATTTGAATAAATTTTTGCCTGATAGTTCTTATGCTGATGTGAAGAAACGCTTTGAAGGTTATAAGCATGGCAATATGTTTGAACCGCTTTCAAAAGCAGGAACGATTGTAGCGCCGGGTCTTGATGGTGGTGCAGAATGGGGCGGTCCATCTTATGATCCAACGACGGGAATACTGTATGTGAATGCAAACGAAATGGTGAACGTTTTGCAGATGGTTGATTTGAAAAACAGCGCAACTAATCATGAAACTTTTCTTGCGGCAGGGATGCGTTTATATCAAACGAATTGTATGGGTTGTCATGGACCTGAAAGATTAGGAAGCGGTAATTACCCATCACTTATCGATGTGAATAAAAAATATAGTGAACAACAATTTATTCAGCTTATTTCAACGGGCAGAAGAATGATGCCCGCATTTACGCAATTGAATGATGAGGAAAAAAAAGCGCTTGCTTCGGTTATTTTGAATAATCATTCAACACAACAAAAAAAGTTTATTGATTCATCAAAACCTGTTGACCCATACTTTAAAATGCCTTATGCAGTTACGGGTTATAATTTGTTTTTATCGAAAGAAGGATTGCCTGCTATTTCACCACCATACGGAACTTTGACAGCCATTAATTTAAACACGGGCGAATATGTTTGGCGTGACACATTGGGCGATTATCCATACTTCGCTGCAAAAGGTTTGCATACTGGTTCTGAAAATTATGGTGGTTCTGTTATAACAAAAGGCGGACTGTTGTTTATCGCTGCAACACGCGATGGCGATTTGCGTGCATTCAATAAGCGCACAGGAAAATTATTGTGGGAATATAAATTACCTGCAACCGCATTTGCCACACCATCAACGTATGAAATTAATGGCAGACAATATTTGGTAATTGCATGCGGCGGCGGCAAACTAAAAACAACATCAGGCGATACGTATGTTGCGTTTACACTGCCCCGTTAGAATTTTTACAAATGGTATCATTAAATGAAACATTTTATCAGCATAAATAATGATTCCGATTTACCGGGAGCATAAGCCGTGGTTATGGTATGGACAAGATTGGGTTTTGGTTTTAGATGGTGCATCAATTTTATAAAGATGTGTTTAAATTATTAATTTTTCAAAACATCTTTATAGCTTATTAACTCAATATTTTTTTGTTTGATAATCGCTTTCACTTCTTCGCTTGTAAACAAATCAACAACACCTTGCCTGTCTTCTGCAACATTTTCATAACCGATGAGATGAATCGCCTGCAGCTCAGGTGAATTGATAGCAGGATGATCAACAAACAAATAAGTCTTGCCTGACTGCAGTGTATCAAGCATAGCAATAAAACTTTTTATTTTTTCAGCGCCTGTTGTATGCGCACCATTATAACCAACACTAATTACTTTGTTGTTGCCGGTTTCTACAGTAATGTGATATTCCTTTGCCAATCTTTTTGCTAAAGCTGTAACGGAAGTATCCATATTTATACAACCCATGTGACCGGAAATATGCGAGATGTTTGGAATATTTTTCATTGCCAATTCAATTTGCGCACGCCATTCCTTTTCTATGTCTGATAATTTCCATTGATGCGCTAACACATTTTGGTTTGGATAATTTTTGTTTTTCCATATCATCGGGTAGAAGTAACCGTTAGAATCTTCCAGGCTTTTACAATCAGTTAATGGCCGCCATTTTTCATTGTCCCATTCGCTGGTTAATGTAAGGTGAATGCCAACATCTATGTTTGGATTTTCTTTCAACAATTTTACCGCTTCAGGAAACCATGGCGAAGGCGCTAACACCTCTATTGATTTTTCAATTCCGTTTTTATGACATTCAATCAAACCTAAATTTCCTGCATGCGAAAAACCCATATCATCACCACGAATTATTAATCGCACTGGTTTTGTTTGCGCATTACAATTTGTAATGAACAGCATCACTGAAATGATTGAAAATAATTTCATACTACTTAAACTTTAGAGTTCGTTTTTCGTCTTTGTTATTGACAATATCAACTGATTGTATTGCATCATTCACAGGAATGAATAATGATGATTGTGATAAAAATGAATTGCCATGATATACTTCTTCTTTTCTTGTTAAGCCATTTTTTAAATGAATGAAAATGGTCTTATCATTTTTATTGAGTGCAATATTTTTTTCATTTTTGTTCAACTGGTAGAGTTCAAGCGGGCCGCGATTTTGCGAAGCGGCAATTAAATAATGATTATTTGCACCACGCAGCTTCACCAGGGCTTTTGCATTTCCGGGAATGCAGATTCCACTTTGCATCATTGTTTGGGTTGTAAAATTGCCTTTGCCATCACCCAATAGCACAAGTCCATTCATCGCATCGTATCTGCCATTGGCAGGTTCATTGCCAAAATCGTTTCCACAAAGTAACACATCTAAATTTCCATCATTATTAAAATCGTCTGCAATCATTCCAAACACGGGCGCCAGTTGCGCCATTACTGGCAATGCATGCACTTTAAACTTATCATTGCCAAGATTTTCAATATAACAGCTTGCAAAATTGTTTGCCTGTAAATGCAAAGCATTGTTCAAAAGAGAATCTGAAAAAATATCGTGTATATCTGCAGCAGCAAACGATTTATACGTGAAAAATTTTTTCTTTAAAAAAGGCAACTGCATCAATACATCATCACGTGTTGCCGCCGGAAATTCTTTTTTATTACCCTGCTGGTCTTTTAAATATAAAGTTATAATTGCGCTAATCCGGCCGCTGTTATCAAAATCTTTTGCGTAAATATTTACAGGATATTGATTGCTTGCCTGCAGAAAAGAATTCTCACCCAAATTACCCACGATATAATCAATATCCCCATCATTATCAAAATCACCGGCAACGATACTGTTCCACCAGCCTTTTTCATTTTGAATACCTGTTGAAGCAGTTACATTCACCAGCTTGCCATGTTCATTTTTAAAAAATGTTGGTGGCATCCATTCGCCGGCAAGAATTAAATCTGTCCAGCCATCATTATCAAAATCTGTCCACAATGCATCGCAAACAAGCCCGATATTTTTTAACTGCGGTGCAATAGAATCGGTTATATCTGTAAATTTTATTTTACCGGGTTTTGAATCGTTTCGATAAATGAATGAACTAACCGGCATTGGATAATTACCCGGCAATACTCTGCCACCAACAAACAAATCGAGGTCGCCATCGTTATCTATATCTGCTGCTTTTACGCAGCTTTTGCTTGTGAAATTTAAGGGCAATGCGGCTGTGTCAATTTTAAAATTTCCCTTGCCATCATTTACAAAAAGCTGGTCCTGGTAATTCCTTGTTTGTGCCAGCGATTCATTGCTGCCGCTGGCGCAATACAAATCATCATCGCCATCATTATCTGCATCAAACAATAACAAACCCATGTTTTCTGGCTTGCGAATATTGCCGCTTGCAATAAAATCAAGTTGCTTTGTTTTGAACGTACCATCAGGTTGCTGCAAAAAGAATGTACCATTATAATCACCGGTGCCGCCAATAAAAATATCATCCAAACCATTGCGGTCAACATCAGCCACAGCCAGCCCCGGACCATATTGTGAAAGCTTATGCGGCAACAATCTTTCATTGCTGAAATCAACAAAATCCATTTCATGATGCGTGTAATTAATTTTTGCATCGACGGTAATATTGGTGAATAAAGCATGCGTTGTATCTGGCTGAAAATATTGTAACGATTCATTTGCATTTTTAATATCAACATGCAGTAATTGATTTGCTTTTACGTTGTATAAAATCTGTTTAGTATTTGTCCAGTTGATAACAACTGAATCAATGATTGATATTGTATCTAAACCAAAAAATGCTTTTGTATCAACGGTTGAAAGATAACCGCGGTAAGGTGAATTTTCATATCGCTGCATCTTTCCATGATTATAATAAATGGTTGCAATGGCGCCTATACCAAACCTGTTTTTATCGCCGCCATTAAATTGTATTTCAAGATAATTTTTATTGATTTTATTTTTTGTGTTCGTTGTGTTTTCATACACGAATGCTTTATCATTTATATTATTCACCACATAATCTAAATCACCATCATTATCCAAATCAACATACACAGCGCCGTTTGAAAACGAGGGTTCATTCATTCCCCATTGCTGCGAAACATTTTCAAATTTTAAATTGCGTAAATTTTTATATGCATAATTGGGAATTTTTATTTGCGGAATCTGGTCAATAATTTCCTGCTTTGAAGTAAGGTTTTGCGCATGGCTTCTGTAAGCGGCAAAATCATGGTCTGTAACATCACGCGGATAACCGTTAGTAATAATTAAATCTTTATAACCATCATTGTCAAAATCAGCAAGCGATGGATTCCAGCTCCAGTCTGTTTGTGCAACACCGGAATAAAAACTTATATCAGCAAACATTGGATTGGTTATCGAATCATTTCGTACAACAGCGTTTCCTAAATTCAATTGCAAAGTATTGCGTACATATTGCAGCTCAAGATTTTCATTCAGCATATTTTGTTCGATGAAATAATTATTGGCGCCCATATTCTTTTGCTTGCGATAATTATCTTCAGGATCCATGTCAACAGCCACCACATCGGGCAAACCATCATTGTTAATATCAGCAATATCATTGCCCATCGCGTTTTGCGAAGTGTGTTTAAAATATTGTTTCACTTCATCTGTAAAAGTGCCGTTATGATTGTTGATGTAAAGATGATCGCTGCCGTAAAAATCGTTTGTTACATATACATCTTTCCATCCATCATTATTAATATCTGTAATGGCTATACCCAAACCAAAACCATGTTCATTAATACCTGCCTGTTTTGAAACATCAGTAAATACAGGATGTTTTAAAACAGTATCCCAATCATTGCGGTAAAGTTTATCAATATCATCATCAGAATTTTTAATTGTGTTAGAATTAAACGATACACTTTCGCGTTGCGCAAGCTTTGTAGTAACAAGATACATGTCCAAATCGCCATCGTTATCATAATCAAAAAAAGCAGCGTGAACGCTCCAGCTTGTATCAGCCAACCCATATTCTGCCGCCATTTCTTTAAATACGGGAACGCCATCTTTATTTAATCCCTGGTTGATGTACAATAAATTTCTTCGCTGCTGCGGATTTGATTTTATTGTTGTGCATACATAAATATCTTCCCATCCATCGTTATTTATATCAACAACAGAAGCCGCATTGCTCCATTCACCTTCACCATCAACTTTTGCAACAGTTGTAACATCTTTAAACTTCATATCGCCTTCATTCAAATACAATCTGTTTGATGTTGTGCTTGCGGTAAAATATAAATCGGGTAAGCCATCATTATTAAAATCGCCTACAGCAACACCGCCACCATTGTAAAGAAATTCCATATCAAGCGGGTTGATGGAATCATTCTCCGTTATGGCATTATTAAAGTTGATGCCTGTTTGCGATGAAGATAATTGAATAAAAAGTGTGCCGGGTTTATTGCAGCTAAGAATAAAAAGCAGAAATAGTAAAATCGTTAGTCTCATTATTATGCAATGTTCGTAATAGTATGCATATTTTTCAAGCAATGATACAAATCTATTAAATGTTTCTTAAACGAGTTACAGCATAGTGCAGTAAAGAAAAACGGGATGTATATGTTTTGTGAAAAAAACGTTTTATGTTGCAACACGCATGCGACAAATTTATATAAGCATCGATAGCAAATGGATTGCTAACTTTCAATTAAGATTATGCGAGTGGAATGATGCTTTGCACATGGTGATATTAACAACAGAGGGAGTGGGATTTTGATGACACGGGTACAGATGAAACATTTTCTTTGGTGAATAATTTTGACTTCATTTATTCTTCTTCTCCAACGTTTTATCAAAAGGCATGGGTAGGCTGATCTTGGCTGTTTCCATAAGCGAAGCACGCGTAATGTTTACTGGGTTGCAAAACCGGTTTAAGTTATACAACTGGAAGATCGCCATATACAAACTGATATGTTTAGGACCGATCCTGCTATCATCTTTGATCGCATCATAAAAAACCGTAAGTTCTTTTACCCGTTGCATTTATCATCCTTTGGAACTATTATTATCCATTAGCTTTTCAATATCCTCATACCGGTAATAATAAATACCACTTATCCTGCTGTGAGGGAGCTCACCGGAAATTCTTAGCCTCCGGATAGTGTTGGACGAAATATTCAGCAATTTCCTTACCTCTGAATTTTTAAGCCAGGGCTTCGCCGGTTTTGCCACCAACGACATCAGCAATTGCCTAATATCATTTAAAAGCTGAATCCTGAATTGCTGCAGGTTTTCCTTTGTAACTATCTCGATTGCCATTTTCTTCTGTTTCTGTTATGATGTAAGTATTTTAACCGAAAATCATTTCTATTAAAGAAAGCTGGCATTGGTATTGGGCATAACCCGACATACGCTATTACTTTTCAAAAAAAAATAATGGAGCTATCAGAAATTATCGTTCAAAAAATTAAGAAAAGTGGCCCGATTTCTTTCCGGGATTTTATGGAGATGGCACTTTATTATCCGGAACTGGGATATTATACTTCTGAAAAAGAGACGATAGGTAAACAGGGAGATTATTATAAGAGCCCAGTGTTAAGCTCTTTATACGGGCAGATGATAGGACGGCAACTGGAAGAAATGTGGTGTACAATGGATAAGCAGCCAATAACGATTGTTGAGTATGGAGCCGGCACAGGCGCTTTGTGTTTTGACATCCTGTTTTATCTTAAAAAAAATCCTGCTTTATATCAACAGCTTCAATATTTCATTATTGAAAAGAGTAAGGTGATGAAACAAAAAGAGCAAAAAATATTGGATGAAAAAGTAGAATGGATTGAAGACATAAACGATCTCGGTGGCATTAGCGGTTGTATTTTATCTAATGAAGTAATAGATAATTTTTCCATAAACCTTGTAATAATGAAAGACGAATTAATGGAAGTATTTGTTGATTATAAAAATGAATTTGTTGAAGTGCTACGTCCGGCCCGTGAAGAATTGAAAAATTATTTGGCAGAGCAAAATATTAGTTTGCCAAAAGAATATCGCACGGAGATAAACCTCCAGGCACTGGAATGGATAAAAGAAATTGCAGCCAGTTTAAAGAAAGGGTTTGTCATTACTATTGATTATGGTTTTCCCTGCAAAGAATTGTATAGTGAAAAAAGAAATTTGGGAACACTTGCCTGTTATTTCCAACACAATGTATCAGACTTGCCCTATTGTAATATAGGGCAGCAGGATATTACAGCTCATGTAAATTTTTCCGCATTAAATTTCTGGGGCAGAAAATATGGACTGGAATGTACAGGCTTTTGTAATCAGAATTATTTTCTGCGCTCGCTGGGTTTAGCAAACTATGTAAGAGAAGCAGAAATAAAATTTATGGATAATAACAAAGAATTTTTTTTCCACGTAATTAAATTACTCATGGAAATGGGCAATAAATTTAAGGTGCTTATTCAACAAAAGGGAATAAAATCAAAGGCACTTACGGGCATGCAATTTTCACAGCAACTTTTTTAAAAGTATCAAAAAGTAAATGGATATGTTTCAGGAAGTTTGTTTTTATCAGGATGTAAATGAAGTGGGTGAAATGCCCCGGTTTTACAAAATAAATAAGGGCATCATAACGCTTCGCAAGGAGTGACGGAACATAATCTCGATATTTGTCCATAGCAGGATTATACACTACACCAGTTCCCAGACAATTCCTTTTGCATCGAAATCTCATTAGCCTTATTAATGTGTTTTTTACCTACCCTGAAACTACATGTTCGATTTTTATGGCCATTTGTTATCGGAAATAATTGTAAATCGGTTGCCGCCAATTTGCGTTCATACCCGTCTGATTACTCGAAATTTTATTTAAAAATTCTTCACAGATACTCAAATCCTTTCCAATGTATGAAATATGATTGTCGGGTCGCAACAGGATGTAAAAATTTTCTTCCTGCCCAAATAAAGAGTTAGGGATTTCTTTAAAATCTTTTGCAATTATTTTTAGTTTCATGTTGGGGGGTTGATTGCTGCTATCTTTATTATTATTACCGAAGAATAAAAATTTGAATACGGGTTCGCATATGAAATCAAAGATCTGTTGACCGTCAGAAAAAATAAAATAAGGCATCCTCGCGCCTGCCTTTACGTTACCAATAGAACTTTTAATAGTCAGGTAGCTGTTATTATAAGTAATGCCGGTTTGTGATATTAAAGGAAAAATATTTTTTTTTAGTACTGCACTTTTGCTGACCCAACCGATAATTTTTGCGAAAAAATGTAATCGGAGAAAATCCCAAAAAGCATTCGTGCCAGACATCGCATCAAACAGCCTGTCTGTGGTTTGCAACAAATGTTTTGCGTTTTCAACCCTTTCACTGCTATATGATTTCAGGACATCAGCGTTAACTTCTTTCTTTATTGCGTATGCGATTTTCCATGCTAAATTATACGCATCCTGTATGCCTGTGTTCATGCCTTGTCCACCTGCCGGAGTATGAATATGAGCGGCATCGCCCGCTAAGTAGCATCTTCCATTTTCAAAAGAATTGGCTTTGCGGCTATGCACCTTATAGCTTGAAAACCATTGTAATTTTTCAAAATCAACCGAAACACATATATGCTCCTTTATATCGTTTTCAATGTCAGAAAATTTAAATTGCTCGTCCACGTCTATAGCACCTGGTATTATGCCCACAATACGGTAATGCCCCGTGCCTTCCATCGGGAAAAAAAGAACAAAGCCTTTTCTAATCATGAACATGAACAATTCATTTTTATTGATGACATCGCTTCTTAATATCACGTCAGCCACATAAAATATTTTGGGAACTGTGTCTCCTGCAAATGATAAACCCATTTGGTGTCTTATCGGGCTGCTTGCACCGTCACAACCGACTAAGTATGCAGCCTCAATTTTCTGTAGCTGTTTCAAATTATCCCTGTAGTAAACTGTTACGTTATTCTTATTTTGTTCGAAATGTATAAATTCAGATTTCCATTCAACTGCTTTTTTCTGTGAAGAAAGATAGTCAACCAAAAGTTTTTCTGTTTCGCATTGTTCTAAAGAAAGGGCATAAGGGAATGGACTTAACCCCTCGCCTAACCCGGAAATATTTATTGCTGCTTTTTGTTTGCCTTTATAAAATAAATTCAATCCTGTAGTTATTTGTCCTTCATTTACTGCTTTTTCGGATATTCCTAATTCCTGAAATATTTCAAGCGTCCTTGCCTGGACAACGAGTGCTTTTGAGAATGGGGTGGTGTTTTCGCTTTTTTCAATTATAATGAAGTCAATATTATACCGTAGCAATTGTGCAGCCATGCTCAAACCCGTAGGTCCCGCACCCACAATAACAACCTGGGTTTTCCTGTCCATATATTTATAATATATCTATAACCATGCCCGAGTAATTACCGTTATTTCCTGATCTATTTTATTTCCCACGCATTCGATACGTCCCACTTCCTATTACCATTAACTCTTCAATGTGTGTACTATCGTTTTCCCAGGTTGCAGTTCTTGCCCACCAATCATCATGCTGTTCATTTTTGGTTATAAATTCTCACTATTTTATGAGCTTCCTCAAAATGTTAATTGGCGTTTTAAATATGACGTATTGTAATGAACCACTCTTAAGAACTTCAGTTAAACTTGCTATCGTCCAGGTTTCCAAGCTTACTCTTTGTAAATGGATGAAACAAAAGCTGAAAAGTTTTTACGATCAAATCCCGCAGGTATTTTTCAACAGGGTAGATTTAAAACCTTCATCATCGCTCTTTGAAAAATATTATTATGTAATAAGGAATTTCCTATTTCCTTACAACCATGTTCTCCCTCGCTGGATCGGTTAATATCTTCACCATTTCACTTTCAATTATATCCTGTACTTCCTGTTTAATCTGCTGATAATTTCTTTGAATGATGGCATTATCAACTTAGAAGATTTCTGGTATTTCGTGGTACAACTTACTTTCATTTTCTAACGCCTGATGATCGTTTATTATTTTACAATGAAATGCTTTTAGATTAATAACCTGGTCGGGAATATAACAATGATTTTTTTAAAGGTATGGTTTTGCGAAGTTATGAGTGAAAGGACACCAGGCAGCCGCCAGGATGGGCCTCCTTTAAGAGATACAATTATATTATACGCAAAAGTCGACTCATATACTTATTGAAATTTTGATATAATTGGCCGACAATAAAAAATAAAAGTTGCCAATATAGCTAGTTATCTGGAGTCTCCTTTAGGAAATAACACTTTATTCGGTTCTTTCAGTAATGCATTGATGGCAGTTTTTATAATCCGGCTACGTATCATGGATGCCCTTTTTGGCTCCACAAGATAGGTTACAGTTACCTCTACCCATGTATTTGCATTAATCCTGAAACTAACGTATGGATATTCTTTTATTTGCAATTCATCTACCGGTGTTTGTTTTACGAGGTCTTTGAGATCCCTTATACGATCAACCATTTCAGGTTTCATTTCGGCTTTAGTTGTTTCTCTTAAGGTAGTTTCCACAAATTCGAGGTCGCTGTTATAGGCTACATGGAAAGGTATTTCATTCCATATATAAAGAAACTTTGGCCATGAATAATTAAATACTGCAGATTGTAAAACAATACTATTTGGAAAACGGATCAACCTGCCGCTGGGCAAATCGTTGGTTGAGTAATTTCCTCCAAATTCCCACAGGGTAGTATCCAGGTAACCGATTTCCACTACATCCCCGGTGAATTGGTTAATCTCTATACGATCGCCCACTCGATACGGTATTCTGAAAATAATATATAGCCACGCTATAAAAGAAGATATGGGAACTTGCAAAGCAAAGCCTAAGATGAGTGAAATAATACCGAGAGAAACGGCAGCCGTATACCAGTTTTGAAAGAGAAAAGAAATAATAATGATGCAAATAAAAGTAACGGTTAGCAACCTGATCGCCTTCACCAGGTTGTACCGCAAAACTTTGGAGAGGTAGCCCTTTACCGTAATCAATTCCAGCAACCTTCCGGCTATTAAAACAAGAAAAGAAAAAAAAGCCCCCAGCGATATTTTTTGTAAAAGAAGATGCTCTGTGCCTGCAAGCCCAAAAAATCTGTTTAGAAAAAGAAAGTAGAAAGTAATGCACCCAAGGGCACAAATAATGTACCCGCCTATCCAGTAATTGTGCGTGGCTTTTTTGCTTTCATTTATTTCGTCGGACGCCTCTATGTGATTTTTATTTCTTTTTATATCCATTTCGTAACGTGCATCGTACAAACGCTATTCCATTTATTGCGGGTATGGAATTTGTATCAGCAACATTATATGAAGCTACCTACTGCTTTTGCAAATAAAGCTAATCACATAAATGTAATTATTGAAAGCCCGAAGGGTACAGGTAACAAATATTCATTTGATCCAAAAACCCGATTGTTTAAACTCAGTAAGATTTTACCTGAAGGAATGGTGTTTCCTATGCATTTCGGATTTATACCCGCGGCTAAAGAAGGAGATCATGATCCGCTTGATGTTCTTGTTCTTATGGATGAATCTTCCTACGCCGATAACCTTATTGCGGGTCGGGTGATTGGAATAATCGAAGCAGAGCAGTCTGAAAGAAATGGCAAAAAAAGCCGTAATGACCGAATCATCGCTACGGCAATTGAATCCAGGCGCATTGCCACACAACACTAAAAGATCTTAAGGAGGGATATTATGGCTGAGATCAATAATTTTTTTTAAAACTATAATGCTATGAGTAATAAAAAATTCAAACCGCTTCGAAACAGCGGTAAAAAAACGGCAATCAAATTGATCAAAAAATCCATAACAAGATGAATGACTTAATAAATACCTTTTTCGGTCAGGGACAAGACCTGGATGCATTGCAAATGAGCTGCAGAGCTTTTTGCATGTTTTTTATAACGCTGGCGCTCATACGTATTTCAGGTATGCGTGCCTTTGGCCAGAAATCCGCCTTTGATTCTATTATTGTAATAATTTTAGGATCTGTATTAAGCAGGGCTGTAGTGGGCGTATCGCCGTTTATGCCCACAGTAACTGCGGGATTTGTCTTTGCAGTTATACATAGACTACTCGCCGTAGTAACGGTTCACAATGATAGGATCGGGGCTATTGTAAAAGGAAAAAAAACGGTGTTATACAAGAATGATAAAGTAATAGAAAAAAATATGTTTCTGTGCAGCATTAGCTTTAAAGACATGATGGAGGAGCTAAGGTTAAATTTGCATCAGGATAACCTAAACAACGTGAAAGAGATAATAATGGAACGGTCCGGAAAGATAAGCATCATAAAAAAAGAAAGCAACTAACTTATCGCCTTTTGAAATCTAACGGTGTTCTGCTGCCGGTAACACGTAAGCGATTTTACTTAGTCAAATCAGCAAAAATTAAAATCTACTATAAAAAAATAACATGAAAAAGAAGAATAAAGGAAATTTTTTTGAAAAGTTTGCAAACAAAGTAACGATTGCTACAGGAAGCACGCCTGCGATTCTTATTGCATTTGGCCTCGTAATAGTGTGGGGCGCCACCGGGCCCATTTTTAATTATTCTGAAACGTGGCAATTGGTTATAAATACCGGCACTACCATCATCACTTTTTTAATGGTATTTCTTATTCAAAAAACTCAAAATAAGGATTCGATGGCCGTACAGCTCAAACTTAACGAGATTGTAGCAGCGAGTGAACTTGCCAGCAACCGTATGATAGACGTGGAGGACCTCACAGAAGACGAATTAAAAGTTATAAGAAAATACTACGAAAAGTTGAAGACAAAGGCAATAAAAGAACAGTCATTGCAAAAAACACACTCAGTAGAAGAAGCGGAAAATGGGCGTGCTGTTAAAGAGAAAGCTGGGAGCCTTAGGTTAAATAAGAATGGACGCAAAAAGGCCGCGAGCTAACTCGTGATTTTATTTAATCGATACCGCCTCGTTATTGATAAAAATGAAAATTTTTGTATGATGGAAAATGGATTACGGAATAATGATTTATTAAGCTAGCGTTCCTTTTATAAAATCTAATCGAGTAGGAAGGTAGCCATTAATTGACTACCTGTCCTCTCACACCACCGTACGTACCGTTCGGTATACGGCGGTTTGTTAGAAAAGTTTCCTCTGGTGTTCCGTTTTCCAGTAGTAATAGTTAGTGAACCCAACGTACCCTTGCCGGCTAAAGTATTCGTTATTTAAGGCACGGCATAGTACCGGGCTGTGCGCTACCCTGCAATAACTTTTGCGGCTGTTGCTCCACTCGTATGCCTTTTGCTTCGGGATGCCCAGGTTTATTAAGTGCATCCCTTTAGTGTTGGGCTTCTTCCATTGTTTCCATATGCCTGTTCGTAGTCTTGTCCGTACTAATTTGTCCAGTTCTTCCATCTTACTTTTGGCTTTAGCTATCACAAAGTAATTTACCCACCCACTGATTATTGCTTCCATTTTCTTTATCTTTTCTGCCGCTGATGATGGGTCATTGCGCCTCGTTTTCTCCTTCATCTTTTTCTTTATTCTTGCAACAGACTTAGGGGCAATGCATATTTCCCATTTGTTCTCCCTTTTATAAAATGAAAATCCTAACAGCGTACTATCTGTGGGTTTACTCACTTTGCTTTTTGTGCGGTTTACTTTCAGTTTTAGTTTGCTTTCTATGAACTTCGTGATGGTTTCCTTTACCCGTCGGGCGGATTTCTCACTCTTTACATAAATACTGCAATCATCGGCATACCGTACAAAACGATGGCCTCTTGCCAATAATTCTTTATCCAATTCATCCAACACAATGTTTGATAACAACGGGCTTAGCGGACTACCCTGTGGTGTGCCTTCTGTGCGGGGGCTTGCCACGCCGCCTTCCATGATGCCATTGGTAAGATAACTGCGTATAAGCTTTAGCGTTGGCTTGTCGGTTATCTTCCTGGACAGTGTACTCATCAGACGGTCGTGATTTACCTTGTCGAAGAACTTTTCTACATCCAGCTCTATCACCCATTCATATCCTTCGTTTAGATTTGACTGCGCCTGCACCACTGCCTGATGTGCATTGCGCCCTTCTCTGAATCCGTAGCTGTAATGGGAAAATTCTGCTTCGTACTTTGGGCTTAGCCATTGGGCGATCCCTTGTTGCAATAGCCGGTCTGTTACTGTGGGTATTCCTAACATTCTTACGCCGCCCTGTGCCTTGGGTATTTCTACCTTGCGCACTGCCTGCGGTTTGTAAATGCCTTCTAAAATATTGCTCCTTAACGTTTGCCAGTTGGCATTGAGGTAGTCTCCAAGTTCATCGGTCTGCATACCATCTACGCCTCCGGCTCCCTTGTTGGCAGTTACCTGCTTCAAGGCTTTTTGCACGTTTCGGATGTCTAAAATTTCTTCGAGCATGTTACTAAAAAAAAACTTCCTTCCGGCGACAGTCTTTATTGGCTGCGTGGCTTGGCTCAACTCCTCCTCTCGTTTTACTTTCAGCTTCCGGCCTATCCTCACGAGAAGTAGTTCGCTGTTGAGTTTCGGTTGTTACAGCTTTTGCCATAAACCTTTTAATTTCTTCGCCTTTCTAACATTCAGCCCTTCGTCCTTTTGTGAGACTTCCACATTTCCCCTTCCAGTGGGTTGTAGCTCGTTTCCGGCTTACTATGGCTTCTGCTGACTTCTTAACTGATAAGAGTATCTGTCAGATCTCTCAGGGTAAGTGTATCCGCTTTCCTTTCATGTAGCCTCTGCATTTACATGGTAGTGCTCTGTTCAGTATAGGGCTTTTGTTTGTTTAGCAACATTACCCACACTACCCTGCCTTGTATGCAGTTCCTGTTCGTAGGCCCGAATGTTTGCCGCCAGCTTCCTTCAGATTCCACCTCACGATGGACACCCTTGCTCTTGGCTAATACTCCCTACTGTAAAGCGTATTCGGGACTTGCACCCTATAGCTGATATGCATGCCTGACGCACTAAAAAGGGAGAAGCCAACTGCTTCTCCCTTTCAATTCATTTACTGCAAACCTGTAAGCCGGATTCTGTTTCCGTTCTTCGACAAGCAAAGGACGGATGGCTATCATTTATCTGGCTGTTACATTACTGCAACAATCTTGCTGCCTACCCTTCCCGATATTCTGCAATTGCAGAAATATAAACGAGCAGCTTACTTTGCGTCAAGGCAAATCGGGATATACGTGGCATTGCAGCACACAAGGTTTACCCAAAACTATTGTTACCAACAATTCCCGTGAGCTCTTACCTCACGTTTTCACCCTTATCCAATCCCGATAGCTATCGGGACTGACGGTAATTTTCTGTGGCACTTTCTTCCCGCCCCTTCGATCCCTCGACAAGCTCAGGACTCAGGACCGGAACCGGCCATTAACCGGTATGTTGCTCTTTGCTGTCCGGACTTTCCTCCCCTATCTTTCGATAACAGCGATAGCCCGGTTTGCAGTAATGCGAAGGTACCCCTAAATGGCCTAAAGGGTATTAACTGCTTTTATTTTACTAATCTATAAATTGAATAAGGAGTATTGAACCTTCGGAGTGCCAAGTCCCCTTTAGGGGATTTAGGGGCTTTTAATATTGAAAAAAAATCTCCGTGGCGCCGAACCCAAAGTTGTGATGATACTGGTTAACGAAACTCTTCACTTCCTTTTTCGATTTTAAAATTTCATGAATTTCCTCGCGCAACTTTCCTGTACCTATTCCATGTATTACTATTAAGTTGGGTTGATGATGTGCTATTGCGAGGTTATAATATTTTTCAAAGGTTTTAAGTTGTAAAGTAAGTATTTCAAAGTTGGAAAGTCTTTTCCAATCATCTGATAGCTTTTCAATATGAAGATCAATAACTGATCTTGCGGGTTCAGGGTTCTGTTTTACTTTAGATGCATCATAAAGCAATCCCTGCATGTTATTGTATTCAGGAATAACCTCTTCAATTTTATCTGGGTATTTATCAAAAAGAAGAAATGAGAACGACGGCTCATTCTTCAACTTCATTTCTTCTATTTTTTGAAACAATTGTTTTGCCTTTACCTTTAAAGATGTTTCAAAATAAGGCGCTTTCTTTTTATCCGGCTTAATTAATGAAAACTCGAAGGTGAATTTTGGCGAGTCGTTCATTTGTTCGAAACGAATATCATGAATATAAAAATCCGACAAAGAAAATAATTGATTCTTCAATTCAAAATCAGGTGAACCTGCGAAATTAATGCGGTAAATAAAATCGTAAGGTTCATCGGTTTGGTTAATCAGGTAAAGCTTAAAACTTTCAACAACATCATCATCGAAAACATTTTTATCGAACAAAGGAAAAAAGGAAAGCCATACACCTTCGCTTACTTTGTGTTTAGGACTTGCTTTTTCTTTCTTAATGCTATCGATATAAACTTTATCTTTTTTATTGGAAGGATTGCGTTCATCAAAATATTTCTTTTCGGTGAACATTTTATAATAGGGAAAGTCAATCTGGTCCATATAAACCGGAAAGCGTACGCCATCAACATCTATTAATACCATTTTATCATTAATAATGTCAACCACTTCTCCTTCTTCATTAGAATGCAGCAATAGAACTTTGTCACCCAACTGGTATTTCATCATGCAAAGATAGGTGTGAGGTATGAGGTATCAGTTATGATGTATCAGAAACCTAATCATGTTTCTCCCCTTCGGGGCCGGGGGCTTCCCCTCTCAATTTACTATTATGCCTGCCATACAAAAAATAAATAACCAACCCGATAACAAGCCAAATCAAAAAACGATACCAGTTAGTATGACTTTCCTGTGCCATTAAATAAAAACAACTCAGCAGGCCCAGAACAGGGATTAAAGAAAAATCTTTAGTAAATGATAATATTGAAATGATGGTGGCAACGATCCAAAAAATAAGCATTGGCAATCCTTCTTTTTTTATTAAGCCTGCAAAATGTTCCGGTGCATAAATAATTACCAGTGAAGTTGAAATTATAAACAATGCCGGTATAATATATTTTCCGCTTATTTGAGGAACGCGAAATTTCGATTCGGGCCGGTTAGGGCTTTTCTGCAAAACCAATATGCCGCCGCATACTAATACAAATGCAAACAAAGTACCGATACTGGTTAATGCAATAACCACATCTAAGTTCAAAAATAAAGCGGGTACGCCTACCACAATGCCCGTTAGTATGGTGGAAAAAGATGGCGTCCGGTATTTGGGATGAATGCGTGAAAAAATTTTAGGTAATAAACCATCGCGGCTCATGCTCATCCAGATGCGTGGTTGCCCTAATTGATAAACAAGCAGCACGGACGCAATAACAAAAACGGCGCTCACCGAAATAATACCCGCGAGCCAGTTCGTTACTTTTGAATTTTGGTTTTGAAAAACAAAAGCCAGCGGATCGGCAACATTCAGCTTTGTGTAATTTGTCATTCCCGTAAGAACAATAACAAGGACAATGTATAAAACGGTACAGATTATTAAAATATTAAACATGGCCTTAGGCAAATCGCGTTGGGGATTTTTACATTCTTCCGCCGTAGTAGAGATGGCATCAAAACCAATGTAGGCAAAGAACACCGCAGACACGCCGCTCAATACACCAGAAAATCCATTTGGCATAAAGGGATGCCAGTTAACAGGATTTACATAAAATGCTCCCGCAACTATTACCAAAAGAATTACAGCAAGCTTTATTATAACAAACACATTATTGGCCGTTCTTGATTCGCGTATACCGATGTAAACGACATACGTTATAAGCACCACAATACATAAAGCAGGAATGTTCATAATGATTCTGAAGCCTCCCAGGGTTGGAGCCGTCAGCCATGTATGATACGCATTGGTAAGATTCTGATCAAGCGTTGAAAGTACGTTTGCACCGTGCGCCTGTACGGCTTTAAATACTTCCTCATAACCCTTGTGTGCTGTGAAGTAGTCCATTGTCATCCATGTAGGAACGTGTATATGAAATCCTTCAAGTACACGAACAAAATACTGGCTCCATGAAATGGCAACGGCGATATTACCGATTGCATATTCCATTAAAAGATCCCAACCTATTATCCATGCAAACAATTCGCCAAAGGCTACATAAGAATACGTGTATGCGCTACCCGATACAGGAACAGTAGACGCAAACTCTGCATAACAAAAAGCTGCGAAGCCACATGCAACAGCCGTTAGTGCAAATAACAATGTAACCGCAGGCCCACCATGAAAGCTGGCTGTACCAATGGCTGTAAACACGCCGGTACCAATAACTGCAGCTATTCCAAAAAAAGTAAGGTCTCTAACGGTCAATACTTTCTTTAAGTCTTCGTGATGGCCGTGGGCATCAGTTAATCCTTCCGCCGCCTCTTTTAAAATTGCAGGTACACTCTTTTTACGAAATAATGGATGAGACATTTTTGGTAAACTTTAGTGAGATTGAAAATAAAGAAATATTGTGGAATTTAGAGGAATAGTGAGAAAGAGAATTATTCGAGAAATTATATCTGGGCGGGAATAAATAATAATATATAAAATAACATCAGATAAAATCCAATTGTTGCTTTCACATTTATGTTATTATTCGCTTAGCCCTTATAGTCCTGAAAAAATAAATGAGAAATAAAATTTGTGCTGCAATAAAAATCGAGGACGCCATTGGAATTAATTTTATCCGATTTGAAATATTTGTCAGCAATTCTGCCTCACTTGCCTGTTGAGAATTTAATAATATAAAAGGGAATCTAATAAATATTATAGTTGGAATTGTGGCTAAAAAATGAATGATAAATAATGTCCAATTAGTTTTGTCAACTTTTTTTGATAGCAACCAATATGCAATTGTTATGAATAGCAGAACTATCACCACAACAAATATACCTGCAAAGTAAGGTGGAAAAATGGTTGTATGCCAACCCGGAACAACAGAAGTCGCATAATGAAAAGGAAAGGGAAGTGTAAGAACTAATAGAATGAGAAAGGCCAAAAATGGTATGTAAGACTTTTTCATTTTGTGTCGCCCGAGTTTTCCATGCATGATCATTTGAATTGAAAATAACTCTACCGGAAAACCCGATGCCTAAAATAACATCAAATAATTCAAAATCTCACTTTTGGATTTATACAAAATATGTTCAATGCAGGGCTTTCACGAATAATCGTTTAATAATTTATGAATTTATGCCGTGAAAAAGCCGGACGGAAAACTATTTCCATTTGAACCAATTGTAAATAGGAACTTCCTTATCCTTTAGCATCAAAGAAATTTCTATATCTGAAAATCGAGCTATTTTACCAATTACCTGATGTGCTTTGATATAGTCTTCTTTTTTAACCAGAGATTCAACAATATTGTGATAAATAACCTGGTAATCCCCATACTTAATATCTATTGAATATGTGGAATCTCCCCAATCATATATTAGCACAACTCTCCCGTCGTATATTGACTTAACAGATTCTGAGTTAACAATCTTAAATGTAATGGAACCCGAGGGAGTCACTAAACTATAATTATTATCGACCACCTCACTAAAAGAATTTACCGGTAAAGGCAATTTGCCCTTTTGTTGTTTAAATAAGGCGGTTGAATCGTTTTGGCTATAAGAGTTATAGGATGCACAAAGCAAAAGTAAAGAAAAGAACATTTTATGGTAAATGGTTAAATATAACATGACCCTTAAGTATTAGATGGCACTATTTTCTGCGAAATTCTAAAATGTTGCCTCTACCAAGATACATTAGTGACAATATCTTTTTTGTGTAATTCATTAATTCATCCTTTAAAGTGTCATTGTCTTTTGATATTGTAATTAAGGTATCTTTTATTATAAATAGTTTTCGGTTTTCAATGATTTTGTTTTCATATTTGTCAATCCAGGTTGAATCTGTCAGAACGATAGAATATTTTTTATCAGTTCCAGAAATCCAGGTTCCAGAGACCTTCTTTTGAGCGAAAGAGATGGCAAAGACGAAGCACATCAAAACAGTAAAAAGTGGTTTCAATAATTTAAGATTTTGACTAGGTGAGGGTTTTTCATCCATGGACTTATAAGTTAAAAAATAACTGTATCGGAAACCCCAATACCTAAAATAACATCAAATAATTCGCAATTTCACTTTCGGTTTATGTAAAGTATGTTTAACGTCAAGGGTTTCATTGATAATGGTTTAATAATTTATAAGTTATTCCTTTAAAAAGCCAACTGAATATCCCGTCGTTGAATTTTTAATGTGCTGTAGGCACATCTGGTAGGTAGCATAAATAAATTAAACCGCACGAGACGTTCCGAAGGAACGTTTGATGCTGATTGTTTGCGGGCTTCTACACACCAAAAGTCCCGATGGGACTTGGAAAATAAAGGGCTTGGTTCAACATGCTAAGCAAAATGTGTTTGGATTAAGGGATTTTAAACATACCGACACGTCTTTTAATAGTTTTTGCCCTATCACCAGTTTTGGCGATGTATGTTTCACAGACAAAATGTACATATTTATTTTCCAGGCTTTATGTTTTTATGCCAAAATAGACAGTGTAAATTTTTACAAACCATGTAAAAAAAGTTTTTGCCCTATATTCAGTTTTGACGATATAGGAAAAAAAAGTTTTTGCCCTATGTTCAATTTTGAAGGTATAGGAAAAAAAAGTTTTTGCCCTATGTTCAGTTTTGAAGATATGTGTAAAAAAAGTTTTTGCCTTATGTTCAGTTTTGAAGATATAGGTAAAAAAAGTTTTTGCCCTATGTTGAGTTTTGAAGATATAGGAAAAAAAAGTTTTTGCCCTATGTTCAATTTTGAAGATATAGGTAAAAAAAGTTTTTGCCCTATCCTGAGTTTCCACGATATGTGTTTTAAAAAGTTTTTCTTTAAGGGAAGTTTAGAAAATATCTGTAAAAATCTTCTTATACCATAATCTTTAATTACCCAATGCCATCTACCTGAACTTCCTTATTAATTTTTTGAACCAACCCCTGCAAAACTTTTCCCGGGCCTGCTTCGGTGAAATGCGTGGCGCCATCAGCAATCATTTGTTCCACGGTTTGCGTCCATCTAACGGGGCCGGTTAGTTGCGAAATTAAGTTGGCTTTTATTTCTGCCGGATCAATAACTGCTTTTGCCACCACGTTCTGATACACTGGACATATAGGCGAATTGAAAGTGGTTTCTTCAATTGCTTTAGACAGTTCTTCTTTAGCAGGCTGCATTAACGGAGAATGAAAAGCGCCGCCAACAGGAAGTATAAGGGTTCGCTTGGCTCCTGCTTCTTTTAATAACTTGCATGCTTCCTCAATTCCTTTAATGGAACCGGAAATAACAATCTGCCCGGGGCAATTATAGTTGGCAGCTACCACAATTTCATTTATTATAGAAGAGCATATTTCCTCAACCCTTTTATCATCAAGCGCCAGTATCGCAGCCATAGTTGAAGGATTAATTTCACAAGCTTTCTGCATTGCATCAGCTCTTATGGATACCAGTTTAAGTGCATCTTCAAAACTTAAACATTCATTGGCAACCAATGCAGAAAATTCACCAAGGGAATGGCCTGCAACCATGTCCGGTTTACTAACGGCAAGGGTTTTAAAAGCAATAACCGAATGCAGGAACACGGCCGGTTGCGTTACATTGGTTTGCTTTAATTCTTCAGCGGTTCCAAAAAACATTACATCAGAAATCGGGAAGCCAAGAATTTCGTTTGCCTTGTCGAACAAGAGTTGCGCTTGCTCATCCTCATCATATAAATTCTTTCCCATTCCAATAAATTGCGAGCCCTGACCGGGAAATATGAAAGCGTGTGCCATAATATATTCTGTTTATCTTCTTTTAATAAGATCAGCCTGTATCAGGTTAATGAATTCGTTTCTTGTTGTTTGCTTTTCAAACTCCCCTGAAAAAGCAGAAGTGGTAGTTACCGAATTTTGTTTCTGCACACCACGCATCATCATACAAAGATGGCTCGCTTCTATAACCACGGCAACGCCTAATGGATTCAAACTTTCTTTTATCGCTTCAAGTATTTGTGTTGTAAGCCGTTCCTGTACCTGCAATCTTCTCGCAAACACATCTACAACTCTCGCCAGCTTACTTAGCCCCGTTATCCATCCGTTAGGAATGTACGCAATATGAGCTTTACCAAAAAAAGGCAGCATGTGATGTTCGCACATGCTATACAATTCAATATCCTTTACAATAATCATTTCACTTATCTCTTCGTGAAACTTTGCGGAATTTAAAATAGCGCTTGCATCAAGGTTATAACCCTGTGTTGCAAACTGCATCGCTTTAGCTATACGTTCCGGAGTTTTAAGCAGTCCCTCCCGTTCGGGATTTTCGCCAATTAATCTTATTACTTCCGTGTAACTCCTACCCAGCTCTATGGTAGCTGCGTCATCGTATTCTTCAATTTTTTTGTAAGCCATTTATAAATAAAATTTAAAGTTAAAATTAACCTGCAGGATATTCCGCAAAGTTTCTCGGCGTTTCGTATAGGCGTACCTGTAAATCGAGATCCTTATCAATCTTAGGTCTCAAAATATTATAAATGACTATAACAATATTTTCTGTTGTTGGGTTCAGTTTTGCAAACTCTTTTACATCCAGGTTAAGATTTTTATGATCAAATTTCTCAAGCACATTTTCATTGATAATATCGCTGAGTATTTTTAAATCGATAACAAACCCTGTATCGGCTTCAGGAATGCCCGTTACCTTAACTGCTATTTCATAGTTATGGCCGTGATAAGAAGGATTGTTACATTTACCAAATATTTTTTCATTGGTAGCTTCATCCCACGCAGGATTGTTCAGGCGATGGGCTGCATTAAAATGTTCTCTACGATATACTGACACTTTATTTTCCATTCAATAATTTTTATAGGTTAATGACCAAAATACTCCACATAAATACGCGGTGTTTCATATAGTTTAATACAATGCAACTCTACCTGCTGGGGCAATCGCGGTTGTAATTGTTTCCATATCGCCTTTGCAAGATTTTCTGTTGAGCACATTTGTCCTTTCATAAATTCAACATCAACATTTAAATTTTTATGATCCAACTTATCCACGACAAATTGTTTTATCAGGAGACTCAGAATTTTCACATCAAACAAGAAGCCCGTCTCTTCTGTAACATTGCCTTTTATGGTAACATACAACTCGTAATTGTGTCCATGCCAGTTTTCGTTGGCGCATTTTCCAAATACAATCTCGTTTCTTTCTTTATCCCAATCCGGATTATACAGTTTATGAGCAGCATTAAAATGTTCAATTCTCGTTAAATAAACCATTACGCTTAAAAATATTTTTGCAAAGGTAGTCTCAGAAAATTAAAATACGCCTTGTAACCACGAAATTTGCAGGATGAATGTATTGGTAACCGCCGCGACAGAATTTGAGTTAGGACCTTTTATACAAGAGAATAAAGTGTATGATGTGTTAATCACCGGCATAGGTGTTCCTGCAACAATATTTCATCTCACAAAAAGGCTATGTCAAAAGAGTTATGATCTTGTAATACAGGCCGGCATTGCCGGTACTTTTTCAGGAGGTATAAAAAAAGGAAAGGTTGTGTTAGTAAATAAAGATTGTTTTGGCGATGTAGGCATTTATGAGAAAGGAAATTTCAACACCATGTTCGACGCAGGTTTTATTAACAAAAATGAGTTCCCTTTTACCGATGGCTGGCTGGTGAATCAGCATGAATATCTTTCGAAGGCAACACTTACATTAGCAACGGCAATTACGGTTAACAAAATAACTGACGACGCCGGACAGGTAAACGAACTGTTTGATAAATTCAATCCCGGTATTGAAAGTATGGAAGGCGCTGCATTACATTATGTATGCCTGCTGCAGAATGTTGGTTTTTTGCAGCTTCGCAGCATCTCGAATATGGTTGGTGAAAGAGATAAAAGCAAATGGGCTATGAAAGAAGCTATCACTAACCTGAATGTTGAATTAAAATCTTTACTAAACAAATCTATTTAAATATGGCTTATACACTTGGGTTTTCCCCGTGCCCAAACGATACTTTTATTTTTGATGCGCTGGTAAATAATAAGATTGATACGCAGGGACTGCAGTTCGATGTGAGGCTTGAAGATGTTGAGACGCTGAATGAACTTGCCATTAACAATCAACTGGATTTTACAAAAGTGAGTTATGGCGTGTTACATCTTATTCTTAAAAATTATAAAGTGCTTAACAGCGGAAGTGCCTTGGGCAAAGGCGTTGGGCCACTTCTAATTTCTAATGAAAAGATATCATTTGAGGAAGTAAATGACTGTACCATTGCTATTCCCGGCGAAAACACTACGGCGCACCTGTTATTTTCACAGGCATTCCCTAATGCCAAAAAGAAGATCTTTAAAAGATATGATGAGATAGAAAATTTTGTTTTGAATTCCGGTAACAAATCTTTGGGAGTTATTATTCATGAAAACAGGTTTACCTATTTTGATAAGGGCTTGCAGAAAGTAGTTGACCTCGGTAACTTCTGGGAAGAAAAAACCGGTTATCCGATACCGTTAGGTGGTATTGTTGGAAAAAGAAACATAGATGAAAAAATAGTAATGAAGGTAGATTTATTAATAAGGCAAAGTATAGAATTTGCATTTAAGAATTACCCGCTTATTACCGATTATGTAAAAATGCATTCACAGGAAATGGAACCCGAGGTGATGAAAAAACATATTGATCTGTATGTAAATAATTATTCAATCCAGCTTGGGAAAGAAGGAAAAAATGCTATCGAAAAAGTATTGACCGTTTACAATAAAGATGGCGATAAAGAAAGAGTTTCAGTTAATGAGACCGAGTTGTTTGTCGGCTATAATACTGAAAAATAGTTGGTAAAATACGATATAATTTAACCCAGGTAAGGGTGAAGCGACTATTCGATTTATGATGGTGAATTCGCATAATGTTTCAATATGCCAGCCAGGTTAATCCCGGAAATTTTTATCCTGGTTCTTATCGGTGTTCTTTAATAATTTGCTTTCTATTTGTCCGGGTCAAATCATTGATTTTCGATAACAATCTTTTACACTAAAATTCAACCATCTATTCCAACACCTGGTACATTGCCATCATACCTGCTTCCATATGGTCGTCAACATGGCAATGATACATCCACATACCCACATTATCAGGAACCATATCTGCCACCGCCATTTGTGCCGGGCTTAGTGCAATAACATCCGTTCTTTGCCCATTGTACATTACTACATTACCGTGCCAGTGCGGCGTATGGAAATTGAATGCATTCCCCAGGGCAAGGAGGTATCACCTAACCTTTTCTCCTTTTTTCATGGTCATCATAGGAATGCTTCCAAAGCTGAAGCCATTGATAGCAAACCGGAAATTTGTCCCGCCGAAACCTACCGGAAGAAACGAAGAAGCTTTGTTTGCTTTGGTCAGCGATAAAATACTATCTGGTCGTAGTACCTCTGACTCCAGTTTATTCATACTATCCCGGTTGGTAATGCCACAATACGTTCTCACATTTTGATCCAGGTACCAACTGCTGTTTTCGTCAAAAATGGTATATAATGAAATAAATTCCCTGTCTACATCCTTTGGAGTGCCATCGGGTCTTGCTTTTCCTTTGGCCGTTATGATCATGGCGCCTATCAATCCGGCATTGACATCTTTGGGTTCATTAACGTGAGAGTGATAAAACCATACAACCGAACTCGCATCATTCGGACCGGGGCCGGCTCTTTCGGGTATCTCCCAGACATAGGTATACCTGCCTGCGGGCGGTACCACGTTCCCGTCATGGGAATCTTCCCCATTGTCCTTATTATAAACGGTGCCCTCGGATGGCTTTTCATAAAAGACGCCATGCGGGTGCATGCTATAAGGTTTAGTCGCGTTATTCTTGAATACAATGTGAAATACATCTCCCACTTCTGCACGCAGGATCGGGCCAAGAATCCCAAGGTATTCCTCATCGGGCTTGCGTGGTTTTAATTTGGTGAAAGTGGAATCCGTGTATTCGCGGTACATTGCCTTTATATACACTTTCCCGATTCGGGTGGGCCCTCTTTCAGTTAATAATTTTTCTACACCCTCAAATGGCTTACCGGTCATAGCATCTGTATTTCCTGGCACGTAATCCCAGGCTACTTCATCTGCCGCAATGTAATAGGTGCGTATTTTACCGGTAACGGGATAGACTGTTTTGCCCGTTTTTTTCGCCGAAGCATTTTTATGATCCATTGCCATGTTTTGCATGGTTGCATCTTGCGCAAACAAGGCGCTGGCAAAAGAAAGAAAAGAAAGGGCAATCGTAAACTTGAAATTTCTCATGAGCAGTTATTTTTATTATTAGAAGTAACCAAAATGTTAGTTCAACATTCAAAAGAGTAAAGGCTATTTTCAATTGGTCAGTTTTTTATCGAACAGGTTAATCTCCAAAAAAGATTTTCCAATTTAATTATGCACCCTGTTCAATTCATCTTCTGCACCCGTAGAGAGCGGTCTCTTTTTCCCTTTAAAGATTTGTTGCCGAAGTTATGCGTGTACGTTAGTTTATAAGCAACCATGCCAAAATTTAAACTACCCCTGAGGATGGTGCCTGCTATAGGCAAATCATCAACAAACCTATAGTTGGCACCTGTATTAAATAAACATATCGTTTGCAGTAAAACGTAAATTATCACATTCAACGGCTTTTTCATTTGCATCTTTTATCAAGCCACGCACCACGGACTGTGCATCAACTCGCTGCCAGGCAGTGAAGAAAAAACACGCAATGCCTCGACCTAAAAATATTCGCTTTATCATTTCTTATTATCAGTTTAAATAAATAGGGAGTTCCGCGTTGTTCTTCAATTATCCTCTTAAACATAGTCCGTTTTCTGCATTGTTTCGCTTTCATCTGGACGAACCCCGTGTATTACTGTCCGAACGGCGAATCTGTTTACCGGAAAATGAAAAGAAGAAGAAAATCATTTGACCTGCCAGAGATTTCACCGAAAGACAAGCCCGGGTATTTTATTTTTAATTCAAAAAAAATTAATTTTAATACGTCAAGCGGCAGTAGCTCAGTTGGTAGAGCATTAGCTTCCCAAGCTAAGGGCCGAGGGTTCGAATCCCTTTTGCCGCTCTTCACTATTTTGCATTATTTGAATCAAACTCACAGGTAACTGGTGTAATAAAACACATCCTGCAAAATTCAACACCCGAAAAGCACGTTGTTTCATTCGCCTCATAATCGTTGGTTGGTGTACCGTTTCAAAAAAAATAATTTTACTCCATTGCTTTTTTGATGATTATTCTACTTTTGCAAAAACCTTACAATACGGCAAGGTCCCCCATTTTAGCGAAAACCGGTTTAATTAAAAGTTCACAATGACTATAAAAGAGATAGTTTAATTAACTGAAATTGAATATGGAAACAGATAATAAAGTCCCGATTTATTACAGACGGTATCAGCAAAAAACTTACAGAAGCAGGGTAAATTCAAGTCAACACAAACACCGGAGCAAACGATCAAAAATTTTGCGATTTGTAAAAAAGAACTACCTCAAAATAGTTGCGGCCTTGCTCATTGGCGTTATGTTTTATTCTGCAATCATCTACCTTTTACCCCGGTTAATTAACTAACAATTCGCTAACAGTTTGCAAGTTTTTATTGAGAAGCAGTTTTAACAATGTTACCTGTCACCGCTGTTCGCCTGTTTTGAATTTGAATAAAAGCCGTTTGTCTGGTTACTACAATTAAATTCTTTAAAAAAAACCCAAATCCCAGGCAACTTTTTTCTTTTCAGCAGCGATACTTTAACCGGGCTCACTGTAAAATTTACTTCCATATCCTGGCGAAAATAAATTTATAACTGATAGCTATAAATCAGGCAAACTATTTACATGTATCCCAATTCTTTTTAATTTTTTATTCTAAATCTATTATTTATGCAAAAGTTTTTTCAAAAAAAAAGTAACCTGTTTTTTACGATTGCCGGCACGTTTTTATTGATGCTAATTACTTTGCAAGCATGTAGAAAACCTCATCGTCTTCCTCCCTTTGCTAACGATTTTCAGCAAATAAATCTTGTTGCTAATAACAGCAGCTATGGAGCAGTTTCAGTAGATCCGAACCTTCTTAATGCATGGGGCATATCCTTTGCTCCATCAGGCCCGGCATGGGTTTCGTCTAATGGTGCAGGCCTAAGCATGATATATAATGCAGCAGGTGCCACATTAAGGCCGCCCGTAACGATACCTGCCAACAATGCCGCAACAGGCGGTGCGCCTACGGGACAAGTATTTAATAGTACCACCGGTTTTAAACTTTCTAACGGTAATCCCGCCAGGTTTATTTTTGTAAGTGAAGATGGCGTTATCTCCGGGTGGAATGCAGGTAATGCAGCGGAAGTTGCTAAATACAATGCCGGTGCGGTTTATAAAGGAGCCACGTTGGCAACCGACGGAGGTGTTCCATTTTTATATGTGGCCAATTTTATCGGAAAAAAAGTAGAAGTGTACGATACTTTATGGAATTCGGTAAACAAACCATTTTGGGATCCTGCAATGCCGTCCGATTATGCACCTTTTAATGTTCAGGCCATTAACGGCTGGATATATGTTGTATATGCCAAGTTGGGAGAAGACATTGATGAAGCTCATGGCCCCGGTACAGGAATAATAGATATTTACAAACCTGATGGCTCTTTAGTAAAGCGCTTTGTTTCGCATGGAGCGTTAAATGCTCCCTGGGGTATTGCTGCGACTCCTTCAACCTTTTGGACTACACCAAGCACTTCCGGTACTATCATTCTTGTAGGCAATTTTGGAGATGGCCGCATTAACGCTTACGATGAAAATGGATTTTTACTCGGACCACTTCGCAGCGAGGGTAAGCCAATCGTAATCGACGGCTTATGGGCTTTATCTTTTGCTCCCGTTACTGCAACAAGCGTTAACCCCGACTGGCTATTTTTTACTGCCGGTCCTAAGGATGAAGAAGATGGGTTATTCGGATATATTACTCCGGAAGCCCCCGATATGAAGAAATCATCTAATTAAAATGATATTACAAGGCCGGAATTGTTTCCGGCCTTTATTCAAATAACTTTATTTGTTCCCAGCGGAGTTGAAATATTCTTTTTGCCAAAGTGAATAAGGTTGCAACCAAACAACTTTTGGGTTTGTTGGCGAACAATTAGTCATTACCGTTAGTTATAGTTAATCCATCAAATGTTAGTCAATATTTGTCTTTATACATTTCATATTCAATACAAAACGTTGAATACTATTTTCAAAAAATACTTTGATCAATATTATGGAATCAATATTAGTATATGTTTTACTGAAGATGTGATAGAACGACCATGCAGATTAAAATTTTATCATAACACTTCTTGAAACCAATTCAGAGTTGCCCTTTTCTTCGGATTGCTATTAATCGTTAAAAATGATATCACCCTAGGAATATCTTTATCGATACCTGATAATAGCCTGAACAAATTAATTCGTTTTTCGATCCAAGATTCATTAAGCAGAAAGCCTTTGTATATAGTTGCCAAGTGAAATTCAAATGTTATAAAAGTGGTCCATAAATAATAAACACAGTAAAATCATTAAGATACTACAACAGTAGTTTTCATACCTATCCAAAATGATGCAAACACAAACATCTAACTATCATAAGTTAAATCGATAAATGTGGATTGGACTCTTTCAGTTAGACTCAGGATATGCTTTATTCCATTATTTGTTTAACAAAATTGCAAAAGTCGAACTTCAAACTTCGTATTAAATTTATGTTATTGTTGATGGAATGCAAAATTCTCTTCCTGTATTGGTCTTTAATCTCAAACGGCTAAAATTAAGATCTTTATCTCCCAGCCGATTTTAAACAACTAATATTAACAAAACCTGCGCTTAAATAATTATTAAATTGGCATGGATTCATAAAATGTTTTATCTAAAAAAATATTCATCCTCGTTTATTGTATTCATCTTGATTAGTAAATTATCAACAGCTCAGCGGTATTAAGACCATTTCCCTCAACATGTAAAGTACAACTCGGTGTTATAAAGCCGAACCAGATTTCGCAACAACAAATGGATGATAGCGTGCACTCATTTTATAATAAATGGAAAGAACGCTATCGTACATGATGATGCCGGCGCCGGGCAATATTACATTTGGGTAGAAGGTACGGTTGATAATAATGTATGTGTTTCAGAAGGCCAGGGTTATGGAATGATAATAGCGGCTCTGATGGCAGGATATGATACTGCTGCGCAGAAAATTTATGATGGATTGTATCAATATTATAAACTACATCCGAGCAAAAAAAGCCCTTACCTTATGGCATGGGCTCAAACAAAAACCTTTGCAGACATTGATGGCACTTCAGCCACAGATGGCGATATGGATATTGCTTATTCTTTATTACTTGCCAATGAACAATGGGGAAGTAATGGCAACATCAACTATATGAAAGAAGCACAATTAATGATTGCTGATATAAAGAAATTTGAAATTAATCATGAAACTTTTTCAGTTTTGTTGAGCGATGCGGTTGAACCGGAAAGCGAGGATTATTATGACACAAGATCTTCTGATTTTATGCCGGTCCATTTCAAGGCATTTGCCAAAGCGACTAAAGATAATTTCTGGAATAAAGTAGTTGATAAAAATTACATCCTGTTCAAATTCCTGCAGGACGAATACAGTCCAGATGCCGGGCTGGTTCCGGATTTTATTGAACATATTAAACGCAAGCCCGGCGCAGCAAGGCCTCATTATCTTGAATCAAAATACGACGGCGCTTATAATTATAACGCCTGCCGGGTGCCCTGGCGCATCGCAACAGATTTTATAATGACCGGCGATAAGCGTTCAAAAGAATTTATAGAAAAAATAAATAAATGGATTAGAGAAACCACCCAAAATAATCCCGATAATATTTCTGCAGGCTATACTTTGGACGGCGATGATATTAAGAACCGTTATTATGAAGAGATGAGTTTCATCGCATCTTTTGCAGTTGCCGCAATGATCGATACAAACAACCAGCAATGGCTTAATAAGTTATGGAGCTATGTGCTAAGTTTTAATACTGACCAGTTTGAGTATTATGGTAACACCATAAAAATGATCAGCTTCATTATTTTATCAGGAAATTATTGGACACCTTGAATCGTTTCTCCCGGTGCAATGTATTTGTGAGTTATGCTGAGCAATGTTTTTAATTCAAATGGCTTTGATATGAAATCGTCGGCGCCGCAATCAATGGCTATTTGTTTTATTTTTCTGCTTGCTGAAAAAATAATTACCGGAATGTGGTTAAAACCGTCATTGGTTTTTATTTTTTTACATACATCATTTCCGTCCACGCCCGACATCCAAACATCCAAAAAAATAATATCCGGCTTTTCTTCGCAAAGTTTCAAAATGTTATTCCCGTTCATTGTTGTAATTACATCGAATCCTTCGGTTTCAAAAACCATTCTCATTACGTCTACGATTCCGGCGTTATCATCGGCAACTAAAATTTTTTTACGGACCATTAAAAATATTTGAGAGGCAAACTAAAGCAAAAAAAATGAGGTATTATTTTTTGTAAGTAAAATTTAGCATTTACGATTTACTTTTTTACATATAAATGAAAGAGCAATTGATTCATACTATTTGTAACGTTATAGTCACTTTAAAATAACTTTGCACACTAAAACGAAACCATGCAAGATTATCTTACAAAACTTTTTACCGGGCAACAATATGATGAAAAAAATTTCTTTCTCATTGCCGGTCCATGCGTAGTAGAAAGCGAAAGCTTAATAATGGAAGTTGCCGAAAAAGTTTTTGATATATGCAAGAGACATGCTATTCCATATACATTCAAAGCATCATACCGCAAGGCCAATCGCACCAGCGGTGATTCATTTACCGGAATTGGTGATACCGAAGCGATGCAATTATTGAAAAAAGTAAATGAAAAATTTGCAATCCCCATTACAACAGATATTCATACTGCTGAAGAAGCAGCAATAGCCGCACAATATGTAGATATTTTACAGATACCTGCTTTTCTTTGCCGGCAAACCGATTTGTTGATTGCAGCTGCTAAAACAGGCAAAGTGGTGAACGTAAAAAAGGGTCAATTTGTTAGTGGTGAAGCCATGAAATTTGCATCAAACAAAATAATAAATGCCGGAAATAATAAAGTGATTTTAACCGAAAGAGGAAATTCATTTGGTTATACCGACCTTATAGTTGACTATAGAAATATTCCTATAATGAAGAGTCATGGTGTGCCTGTAGTGATGGATTGTACGCATAGTTTGCAACAGCCCAACCAAAGCAGCGGAGTTACCGGGGGCAATCCTCAAATGATTGAAACTATTGCCAAAGCTGCCATTGCAGCAGGCGTTGATGGATTATTCATCGAAACACACCCTGATCCTTCGTGCGCCTTAAGTGATGGCGCCAATATGTTGAAGCTCGATTTGCTGGAAGAATTATTAATAAAATTAATCGCAATTAGAAAAGTGATAACCCCATCCCAACCCTTCCCCAAAGGAGAAGGAACCTGACAAGGATTCAAAAGATTTGAAATAATTTTTTATTAGCTAAAAGTAATGAAGCTGATCTCTGAAAACATCACCAACAGCATGTTGCAGTTGCATTTCCCCTTCGGGAAAAACGGTTATTAATAATTCCTCAGTTTCATTTCTACTCTCCTGTTTTTAGCTCGACCGGCAGCAGTTTTGTTATCAGCTATCGGATCATTAATACCGTGGCCCGTTGCTGTTATTCGCGTTTCATCAACACCGTTAGTAATTAAATAATCCTTTACCGCGTTGGCCCTGTTCTCCGATAATACCTGGTTCTTATCTGCAGAACCCGTAATATCTGTATAACCATCAACATCTATTTTGTATGAGGGATTGTCTTTTAAAATTTGTGCCACATCCTTCAACGATGTGTTTGATTTCGCCAACAATTTAGAACTACCGGTTGCAAAGAAAATATTCTGAGCAGCCTTATTCACTTTTTCAACCACAACAACGTCAATTACAGGACATCCAAAGTTACTGGCAGGTCCGGCTTCTTTAGGACATTTATCTTCCTCATCATTTACACCGTCTCCATCCGTATCGGGAATGGGGCATCCCTGGTAACGGGCTACGCCCGCAACAGTTGGACATTTATCTTCTTCATCATTTATACCATCTTTATCAGTATCGGGTATGGGGCAACCGTTATATTTTGCAAGTCCCGCAACGTCAGGGCATTTATCATCTTTGTCGGCAATGCCATCGCCATCGCGGTCAGGGCATCCTTGCAATGAAGCAAGGCCAGCCTGGTCCGGGCATGCATCCAAACTATCAACGACTCCATCTCCGTCGCGATCAATAACTACAGGAACTTCAACGGCTTTAGGCGGTGCTGCCATTTTTTTAGGAGCTATATTTCCTGAAATACCAATGCTATGATAAAAATGATAGCTTGCATTTTCAGTAACAGGAACTCTGTATTGCGAATTAATTATTAAAAAAGCGTCATCTAAAAAGTTCACCTGCAAACCCACGCCCAACGGCATGAAAGCGCCGGCATGTTTTTGATATATGCTTGCGCCAACACCCAGGTCAACAAATGGAACTACCCAATATTTATCGCTCAACAATTTTAAATTAACACTTGCATTTGATTCCAGCAGAAAATAATTTGCATTAAAGGCGGGCTGACCATCAATAGGATAATCCAGGAAAGATCCACCTAACGTTGCAATAAAATCCATATGCTTGCTGAGACCTGAGAGATAATTTATCGCAAGGCCCGGGTTCATAGTAGAAGGCTTGAAAAAGCTTTTGTCTCTAAAGACGCTTACTATACCGTTGGATCTGATATTGGCAGCCGTTTTAAAATCGCTGAGAAAAAAACTAAGCCCGAGCGCTTGTTTCTTGTGAGTTGTTTCCTGGCCAAATGTTGTTGCAAAAATGGAGAGACTAATAAATAAAAAATAGATTTTTTTCATAATCAATTTAGTTTGCTTGTTAACAAAAATAAACTGTTAGCAGCAAAGCATAAAATTAATTAAAGGAACAATTATTAGTATTTACAAAATGAGAAAGTAAGGACAAAAAATACTTACAAATGATAATTTTCGAGTACTTCCACCTTTACACGGGTAAGCCCTCTTCCAGAGAAAGCAAGATCGTTTGCAGCAATTTTGGATAAATCAACAAGGCGCTTATTTTTAGAATTCATCCGGTCATTGATCTTTACAACAACGGTTTTATCATTGTGCAAATTGGTAACTTTTATCCATGTGCCCATAGGTAATATGTTACAAGCTGCGGTGTATTTTTCCGAACTATAAATTTCTCCATTGGCAGTTTCACGGCCATTGAATTTTTTTGCGTAGTAACTGGCGATGCCGAATTTGATTTTACTTTTTGCATGGCTGGTGCTTTCTTTTGAAGCTTTGTGTTTGTTAGCCTCCTTTTTTTGGGCACATAAATTCGCGGAAAAAATAAGCACAGGCAATATGAAGAGAATTATTTTTTTCATATTAATTAATACTGGAGTAATTTCTTACAGAATATTGATTAATACCTATAACGTATTTATCAGCTATTTATTTGCAAAATATTTTTCAGCAAGCTCCTCATCATCATTATAAATGTCCGGATAAAAAATAATTTTATCGTCTTTTGCTTCGCAGGACAAATATTCGATAAAAAGCCGTAGCCTGTTTTTTACAATTATCCGTTTCCTGTCCTTATTAGCGAGCCATGTTTTAATTGAATCAACATTATAAGCAAGCTTCTGCTCCCTGGTCTTATTTAAGCTGTCGTTCCTGGCAATATAAAAAGCAAGTTCTTCCCATTTTTGAACACGAACACAACCATGACTTAAATCTCTTTCTGAATTTTGAAAAAGATAGCGCTCATTAGTATCGTGCAGGTAAACACTGTATGGATTATTAAAATTAAATTTCAGCACGCCTAATGCATTGTCATCGCCACTACCCTGCATAATTTTCCAGGGAATTCCCGAAGTGTATTTTGCCCATTTTATCGTATAAGGATCAACAACGTCTCCTTTATCATTAACGAGATTAAATCCCTTGCTGGCAAGATAACCAGGATCTTTTTTTAATCCCGGCAGGATATCTTTTTTAATGATACTTTCAGGTATGGTCCATTGCGGATACGTAACCATATCGGAAATAGCAGAAGTTAACGTTGGTGTAGGCGTAGCAGGCTTTCCAACAACTATTTTTGAACGCAACACAAGCGTATCGTGATCCCATAGTTCCATGTAATAGGACGGAATATTTACCCAGATGTATCTCACCGGCAAACTATCCGGCATTAACTTATAACGGTCAAGCGTAATTGCAATTCTTTTAAAATTTTCAACATCAAAATTATTCAATGAGCCAACCACCTTCGGGCCTATTCTTCCATCCTTTTTAAGTTTATGTGCAGCCTGGTATTTTTTTAAATCATTACTAAACATAACAGAATCGGGAAATTCTTCTACCGAATCAGCCATACCTTCTTCTACCAGCCGTGTTTGAATATTCTTAATAAGTAACTGAGAATCTTTTTGAGGATAAACGAT
Organism: uncultured Chitinophagaceae bacterium; assembly: GCA_963792025.1. GTDB lineage: Bacteria > Bacteroidota > Bacteroidia > Chitinophagales > Chitinophagaceae > Ginsengibacter. The sequence continues at coordinate 574,605 of CAWBUS010000008.1, forward strand.
ATACTGGTGCGGTGTTGTATCCATGCTGTCAACGAAGTCTTTTAGAAGATTTTTAAGCGCCTGGTAGCGAAAATTAACCGGCTGCATAGAATCGAAAAGATCTGTCATAGAAATATTCTTACGGGCCTCATTTAGATTCTGTACGAAAAATGAATCAATAAAGTTGGGCTTCTTAGTAATAGAGGCACTATCGGGAACCAGTCTTCCTTCTTTTAAATCTTTCGATGTTTTCATAAATGCGTCGCTGAGCATCAGGTCTGCTTTAGTCCACACTATTGCATCCATTTTTGCCAACGTATCTTCAACAAGCTTTTTTCTTAAAAAAGCTAATTCCTTTAAATGATAATCTTCAGGATAAAGGCCGTAGTATTTGGAATGTTCAATAAAGTCAAACATCGAATCAGCCAATGGATTCCATTTTTCTTTCCGGCTCCAGATATTATGAAAATCATTCTTATCATAAAAAGATGTTACAACACCGGGAAGATATAATTTAATAGAGTCGTTTATTTTACCATTGTTTTCATTAGCAAATTGTAATACAGCCTTTATATTGTCGGTAATCTGGTCATCCATTTCTTCCGGAACTTTTACTATTTCTTTTTTTGCTACAGCATGCTTGCTTTTACAACCAAATAGACAAGCCACGACAATCAGGATAAAAAAAACATAAACTAAATTTGGTTTTCGAAGCATGTTATGGCCGGTTTTTTTAAAGAGTAAATGTTTTCAGAATTTGGTAAACCTAAAATATGTTATGTAAAATAATTAATTCTTCAAAGAAGATATTAATGGTTGGGACAATATTCCATTTTGCGACTGTTAACATTATGGCACAATCAAATATCGCTAATAAGTATGGATTAAATGTTGTTGATAATGTAAAAATACTGCAAACTGAAATCGCGAATGATTCTAATAAAAAAATGATAGATATAAAGAAAGCCATACCGTCTTTGCTTATTGATCTTCGGTACGCAACCGCGAACAATTTCATGCATCGCCAGCTATACACCTCTCTAAAAACGACTTACCTGCGACTTGCAGCAGTAAACGCTTTAAAAAAAGTAGTTATTGCTTTGAATAATAAAAATCTGACGTTAAAAATATTTGATGCATACCGGCCTTATGCCGTCACCGAAGAGATGTGGGAAGTCGTAAAAGACAATCGGTACGCGGCAGATCCGGCAAAGGGCAGTGGGCATAATCGGGGAACTTCGGTTGATCTCACTTTAGTAAATCTTCGCACAGCAAAGGAACTTGACATGGGAACTGGTTTCGATAATTTCAGTGATAGTGCTCACCAGGATTTTAAATCATTACCCGCAATGATTTTACAAAACCGCGATCTTTTAAAAACTACAATGGAAAAATATGGTTTTATAAGTCTTGATACAGAATGGTGGCACTTCAGTTTACCAGACGCAAAAAACTATGAATTACTCAACATATCGTTTGATGCATTAAAAAAATTGAATGATCGTGAAAAGTATTAGCCCTTAATAGCTCCAAACATTTTTTCCACAAACAACATGGTTGCAGGACAATATTCTATGTTTTGTTTATGCACGTGCATATAATCAGTTAATGGCTTTTTCACCAAGTGTGGAAATCCTGCACAATCTGCAGGCCGTACTTCATAAATAGTACACATATTAGTTTTCAAATCGAGAAACTGGCAGGGGCGTGAGGTGTTCATCCAGTCTTTTCCTTTCTTATCAAAATACAACCACTTCTCTTTAAAATCTTTCGGCCTCATACCAAGATGCCTCGCAATTCTTTTTATATCGGTGAAAGTATAAGTGGGACTCATTACTTTACAACAATTAGCGCAGCTCAGGCAGTCAACCTCTTTCCATACTTCTTTATCTTTCTGCTCAGCAATAGCTTCCAGACCTTCGGGAGGCTTATTTTCCAGACGGGTAATAAAATAGCGAAAGGATCTTTTATTCTTCTCAAATTTTTTTTTAAGCTTCCGGAGATTAATTCGCTGCATGCAAAAATAAAGGTTAGATGTTCTTACAAACGTGTTGTTGGACTTTGGTTAAAACATAAAAGTAGCGCATATTTTATTTTAATTTCACATAACCATCAAAGCCCGGAATTATAATGTGGCACATTTATAAAAAAGGATTCAAAGCATATCTGCAGTTGGAAAAATCCTTATCAGAAAATTCAGTAGAAGCGTATATTCACGATATTGATAAGCTCACTCAATACCTGGCCTTCAGCAATGCAGATATAAAACCCGGCGAAGTTAAACTACAGCACCTGGAGAAATTTCTACAATGGATTAGCGAATTAGGTATGACACCTTCTTCGCAATCAAGAATTATTTCAGGGCTTAGAAATTTTTACAAATATTGCCTTCAGGAACAAATCTCAAAAACGGATCCAACAGCCTTATTGGAAACTCCCAAACTCATTAAACACTTGCCCGATGTTTTAACTTTTAGTGAAATAGAATCGATAAGTAATTCGATTGATGTAAGTACGAATGAAGGCGCCAGGAACAAAGCCATAATTGAAACGCTCTACAGTTGCGGGCTTAGGGTGAGCGAACTGGTTAACCTTCGTTTATCATGTTTGTATTTTGATGTAGGTTATCTCAGGATCACAGGAAAAGGTGATAAAGAAAGACTGGTTCCGGTTGGAACTCCCGCTATAAAATACATTAATATTTACCGGCAAAATATTCGTGTACACGTTCCAGTTATACCCGGCAACGAGGATATTCTTTTTCTTAACCGCAGGGGAAGGAAATTGTCACGGGTAATGATTTTTATGATCATCAAAAATGCAGCAAAACATGCCGGTATAACAAAAACGATTTCGCCACATACGTTTCGACATTCATTTGCCACGCACCTCGTAGAAGGTGGCGCAGACCTAAGAGCCGTGCAGGAGATGCTGGGTCACGAAAGCATTACTACCACTGAAATTTATACACATCTTAACAGGGAATACCTGAGGGAAACTTTACAGCAGTTTCATCCTTCATACAAATAAAACATTTGCAGCAAAAAAAATAAAACAATGAAAAAGATGTGTGAGGCAACGTTGTAAGCAGAATTATTTTCCTTCCACCAATACTTGCTGGCTTTGGTAAGGACTATTTTCAGGAATATTTTTAACCCTCCTCCTGTAGTTCTTAAACATGCTCATCCATTTAAGCTTTAGCACTCCAAAAATGCCCTCTTTGACGATGCCTTTGTTCATTTTGGAAACGCCGTATTTCCTGTCAATAAATGTTATAGGCACCTCTTTTATTTTAAAGCCAAGTTTCCAGGAAGCGAATTTCATTTCTATCTGGAACGCATACCCGACGAAACTGATTTTATCTAAATTAATAGTCTCGAGTACATTGCTTGTATAACATACAAAGCCGGCGGTAGGGTCTTTTACGGGCATCAAAGTGATAAACCGTGTATAGACAGAAGCCCCCTTTGATAAGTTAACTCTTATGGATGGCCAATTTTTTACCTGGCCTCCTTTTACATATCGGGAACCTACTGCTACGTCGGCACCTCCCGTTTTACATGCACGATAAAGTTTATCCAAATCCGCGGGGTTATGAGAAAAATCGCAATCCATTTCAAAAATATACTGATATCCTCTTGCGAGCGCCCAACGGAAGCCGAATATATAAGCTGTGCCGAGTCCCAGTTTACCTTCACGTTCTTCAAGAAATAACCTATCTCCGTATTTTGGAAAAAGGCTTTTTACAATTGTCGCAGTACCATCCGGCGAATTATCATCAATAATAAGAATATGAAAATTTTGCTGAAGGGAAAATACTGTTTCAATTATAGAAGCAACATTATCTCTTTCGTTGTAAGTTGGTATAATAAGAAGTTTTTCCAAAAAAGAGGTATAGAATTTAAAATGAAATTACAATTAATCTTCAAAAAATATTTTAAAAGGTTTAACTATCATTTTTTCAGCAAGGTACGATTCAATATTTCAGTAAGCTTTTGCTTGGTATGCAATGGGAAATCGCCCTTCATCATCCAGTCATAATATTGAGGTTCAGCTCTCAGCACCTCAGAAACGGGGCGACCCTTATGTTTTCCAAAGTTAAACACTTCTATTCCATTATCCATCACAAAGCGTCGCGCAAAATCCACAATTTTTTCTTCGCCTGTAAATTGCAAAATAGTATCTAAAGTATTTCCTAAATGTTGATATCTGGTAATTTGGGCTTGTAATATCTCCCAGGTTGCACTTGCATCCGCCTCTGCAGAGTGGGCGTCCTCTAATTCCTTTTCGCAATAAAATTTATATGCGGCACCAAGAGTTCGCTTTTCCATCATGTGAAAAATATGTTGAACATCAACCAATCTCCTGTTTGTCATATCAATCTCCAGCCCAGCTCTCAGAAATTCCTCCATCAACAAGGGAATATCAAAACGGTTGGAATTGTAACCCGAAAAATCAGCGTCGTCGATGAATTGTTTCAACTCATTGGCAACCTGTTTAAAAGTAGGGGCATCTTTTACCTTATCATCGGTAATACCATGTATATCGCTACTGCTTTTAGGAATAGCCATTTGCGGGTTCAACAATTTTCGTTTTATGGTTTTAGTGCCATCGGGAAATACTTTGACGATGGCTATTTCCACAATCCGATCTGTGGAAAGGTTTATACCCGTTGTTTCGAGGTCTATAAAAACGAGCGGGCGTTTTAGTTGCAAGGACATTATTGAATTTTAATTTAGAATTAATGGTTTTAAATAATTTACAGGCCAACTGTTACTTCAAATCCAGTGCCGGTTATCTTTTATCAATAAGCTGCAGAATATCGATTCCGTCGTAGTTGCCGCTGCTCATAAAAAGAAAATTGGCATTTTTCGCATCTATGCTACTTAGTTTCTTCTCAAGTTCATCTTTTACAGTTATCACTTCAAGGTTTGGTTTATTAAATCCGGCCTTCACAATTTGCGGATCAAGCATCGGCATACGTTTTAGTTCTAATGCATGCCTGCTGTAAAAGACAATTGCTTCGTCGGCATTATCCATAGCTCCTGCATACTCATGCATAAAATCTGCGTTAAGGCTGCTGAAGGTATGCAATTCCAATATGGCCACCAGTTTTCTTCGCGGAAATTGTTGCTTAACTGCGTTTATGCTCGCCGTTACCTTACTGGGCGCATGGGCAAAATCCCGGTAAATGTTATGCTCTTTATTTTGAACAAGTATTTCAAGCCTTTTTGCTGCTCCCGTAAAACCGGTAATTGCCTTTGCAAAGTCAACATCTTTTATACCAAGTTCTTTACAAACATTGTAAGCCGCTTGCAAATTTAAAAGATTATGGTTTCCGAAAATTTTTAATTGAGCTTTCTCTTGTCCGATCATTACACTGGTAATACCCTCTTCAATTGTATGGCCTGGCAAATGATAAGGAAGATATCTTACATCATCTCTCCTATTTTCATCAACTAATTTTTTTAAAACGTCATCCGTTTCATTATAAATTAAGACGCCTTCCTTTTCAATTTTGTTAATAAAAATTTTAAACTGTTCAAGGTAAAATTCAAATGTCGGAAATACATTGATATGGTCCCATGCGATGCCGGTTATCACCGCTATATGCGGAAATAGAAAATGAAATTTTGGACGTTTTTCTATAACACTTGCGGGGTACTCGTCGGCTTCACACACAATTAATGGAGCATCTGTAATTTGCACACTTTGATCAAAGCCCTCCAACCTGGCGCCAACCAGGTAATCAAAATCAATTTTAGAATCCCGGAGTACATGCATAATCATGGCGGTGGTAGTAGTTTTGCCATGACTGCCTCCAATTGCCACCCTTTTTTTATTCTCGCTTTCTTTATAAATATATTCCGGAAATGAAAATATTTTCAGCCCTATTTCCCTCGCCTTCTTTATTTCGGGGTTATCATCTTTGGCGTGCATTCCGAGAATGACGGCATCTATACCGGGCGTAATATTTTCGGGATGCCAGCCTGTTTGAACCGGCATAATTCCCTCTTTTTTAAGATTTGTCGATGCAGGTTCAAAAATTTCATCATCACTGCCCGTTACCTGGTAACCTTTGCGGTGAAGTGCAATTGCAAGCTGGTGCATGACACTACCGCCAATCGCTATAAAATGGATGCGCATGAATGGAAAAAAATGTTTTAGGCGACTTTAACAATAGATTGAAATATAATTCGTTTTTCATTAGCAACTTAAAAAAGTTAGATTTAAGTTTGCAAACGGGTGCAAAATAAAGTTTTAACCTAAATTATCGTTATGAAAAAATTGATTATCGTTTTTGCGTTAGCAGGTGCATTTGCAATAAGCTTTGCATCGTGCAACAGTTCCCGCAAAATAGGATGCCCAATGACCCAAAATATCATTCATTAATTTCAAAAATGTTGTCCCGATTTTCTCTCCATGAATTGGATTCCATTACTTAATGAGGAGCAGCTTGAAGATATAAAAAAAAATTCCTCGCATACACCACAGGTGATATTTAAACACAGCACCCGCTGTGCCGTCAGCAGTATGGCGCGAAACAGGCTTGACAAAAATGAATCTCCGGCAGGAATTGATTTTTATTTTCTCGACATTATCAATCACAGGAATATTTCCAACAGGGTCGCCCACGATTTTCATGTTCGCCATGAATCTCCACAGGTATTAATTATACAAAACGGAACCTGCGTCTACAATGAAAGTCATTCTTCCATTGATATGGATGATATTAAAATTAACGCAGGTAAAAATTAGCCATATCCGGTTTTACATCTCCCGGTTAATCATGTGTAATAAACAAAGAAGTTCTGGTTTGGTTAAGAACTACATTAGAAAGGCTTGGTTTAAACAGAAGGGAAATAGCACTGCTACCATAAGCGCCCATAACTACCATTGCATTTTCTGTATGATCGTCAAGAAATTCAAGTAATTTCTTTTCAGGCTTTCCCGTAAGTGATATCACTTCAAGATCAGAAAATCTTTTTTCAAGTTTTTGAGAAACAGATTCACGATGCTTCTTCTTTATTTTTTCTTTTTCATTAATGGTTACGAGGAAGGCCTTTTTCTTACAAAATTTCGGAAAAAGGTTACCATAGGTTTTAATTGCAAGCAATGCGTCATCACTCCCATCATATAAAAGGATGGACGTTTTAATTTTAGTTGCATTAGCCGAGATCAGGCATATTGGACATTTAACTTCCACAAGGATATCTTTGAGAGAATATTTTCTAAAATCATCACGTGAATCAGTAACCATACAATCAGCATCAGAACTTACATCAATTAATTTTTTCAAAGAAACTTCCTTTTCAAAAGAACATTTCACTTTTTCTTCGTCGCAAAAAGTTTTGAATAATTGAATATTTTTTCCTCCAGTTAATCATTATCTTTTTGCTCTCCCTTTGGTGAAAGTTCTTGCTGCACTGAGGCGATGTCGCTTGGGTAAATATAACCTGGTGTTTCATCCTTTAAAAACAAGGCATATATTTCTGCATCATTTTGCTTCGCGATATTTAAGGCAAACGTCGTTATGTGCCAGGGGGCATTTATTCCATTGAAAAGAACGATAATCTTTTTCATCACAAAACATTTTTCAATTTATATACCGCAAAATCTTGACGGAATCGTTTTTGAAATCAAAAAACAGGCAGTGAAAATAAGAAAAGAAATTATTCTGCGATGTTATCTTTTATGTGCCGCTTTTAATCGCCGACCCTTAGGCTGTCCTGAAACCTAATATTGGATGAAGAAGTGCCTAACATGAGTTTAACCTGGTCTTTTTCCAAAACATATCGATACAGATTTTCATCCCAATATTGCAGGTCAGGCGCTTTAAATTTTAATTGAATAGTTTTCTTTTGTCCGGGTTGCAGTGTGATGCGTTCAAACGCTTTTAATTCTTTTTTTGGACGAACGACAACAGAATACAAATGCTGGATATATAATTGCGCTACGTCATCACCGGTACGTTTACCCGTATTCGTTATATCAAAAGTTATTGCTACTTCTCCGTTTGGTTTTATCACGTTGCTATTCAATTTAAAATTGGAATATTTAAAAGTTGTATAGCTTAAACCGTAGCCAAAAGGATAAAGCGGTTCACCCTTAAAATACATATAAGTTCTTCCATCACGAATATTATAATCCATCATTGGAGGAAGCTGATCCATAGATCGCGGCCAGGTTTGTGTCAACCGGCCACCAGGATTATAGTCTCCAAATAAAACATCTGCTATTGCGGTTCCTTCTTCCTCGCTGTTGTGTGCCAACTGAATAATAGCAGGCATATTATGTTGCGTCCATGTGATGGCGTAAGGAAAATTGGCAATTAGTACTACCACCGTTTTACGATTCATGCGATAAACTTCTTTGATTAGATCTTCCTGTTCGAGGTAAATTGTTTTTCTATCAACATCTTCTCTTCCGTCACTTGGTACCGGGCACTGATCCCACGGTGCATTACACCAGGGATGATTGCCAACAACCATAATAACATAGTCAGATGAGGCCGCCAAAGCTTTCACACTATCTTCATCTTTTCCCGTTGTCCATTGCACGAAAACATTATCGCCTAATTTATTTTTAATTCCTTCCAAAGGCGAAACAGCATAAGGTGGCGTTCCACTGTACCAGTCCAATAAAACCTGGTTGGCATAAGGACCTATTACCGCAACAGACTTAATTTTATTTTTATCAAGCGGAAGAAAATTGTTTTCATTTTTTAGTAATACAATTGATTTTCGGGTAACTTCTTTTACCAACTCTTTATTTTTTGCACCGAGCCACGGTTCTTCTCCATCTTTGATAGATGCATAAGGAACCATTTCCGGCGGATCTAAAAGACCCAACTTTATCATTACCCTGAAGTTGCCGCGAATCACTTCATCTATATCACTTTCTTTTAAAAGTCCATCGTGTAATGCACTTTTAATGGGATTGACATACCTGTCGAGAAATTGATTGATACCTGCTTTTACTGCCGCAGCAGCGGCCCACGCACTATCGGGATAATATTTATGTGCTTTCCAGAGCAAGCCGAGCGCTCCACCATCTGTACAAATAATTCCGTTTTGTCCCCATTCTTTTACGGCAATATCTTTTAACACAGGGTTCACCATCATCGGTATACCGTTGTAACTATTATAGGCTGCCATGAATGCACGTGAACCTGCGTCTATCCCCATTTTAAAGGGAAGCGAATAATATTCCCTAAACAAACGTTCGTCAAAATCTGAGGACGACCGTACACGATTGTCTTCATTACTGTTAGCCAGAAAATGTTTCATCAATGAAGCGGTCATCCAATATTTGGGATTATCTCCCTGCAATCCTTTCACATAAGCCTGCACCATACATCCATTGAACCAGGCATCTTCACCGTAACATTCTTCCGTTCTTCCCCAGCGTGGATCGCGACCAATGTCTGCGTTTGGTGCTCTTATCACTAACCCGCCCGTTTTGTATTTCTCACTTTGAAAAATATATCTCGCTTCGTAAGCTTCGGTTGCTGCCACTTTTCGTATCAAAGCCGTATCCCATGTTTCGCCAAGGCCATACGATTGCGGAAAAGTGGTAGTAGTAACCAACTTCCGCCTTCCCCAATTGCCGGGACCGCCTAGTGCAACTCCATGCAGGCCTTCAATTTGTCCTGACCCTTTTATTCCTAAGCGTGAAATGGTTGGATTGGTCCCCAGGCAGGTTATTTTTTCATCAAGCGTGAGTAAAGAGATGATGTTATCAATTCTTTTTTCAACATCAAGTTTTGGATTCTGAAAAGGGTATTGATATTGCGCATACAGTTTACTGTTAGTAAATATATTTACCACCAGAAACAACGAAAAGATATATAATAATACCCTTCTCATGGCCTATCAGTTGCTTTTATAAGAATGAATGTTCCACTTTACGGCCCCGTTATAAGGATCATTTGCAAGACGGTTATTCTCTACAGAAATTGCATGCAACACATTATCTGAAGGAAGACAAATAAGCCCCGTAGCAGCTTTTTTATCCGTGCTATACACAACCCATTCAATATTTTTCCAATCCATATCCTGCGTTGACTGGGCGAGTTTAATCTTTGGTAAGGCTGCTCCATCACGCACCAATATTGCGCAGGCTATTTTCCCGCCCTTTATGTGGTTCCATCCCTTGTTATATACTTCACCACTTTGAAAGTTGATCCACTTTCCACCGGGCAAATAAACATCTCTTTCGTACACGCTATCCTGAAAAAAAGGCGCCACCAAAATATCTGATCCAAATAAGTATTCATCTTCTATTTGCCATGCACCAGGATCATCAGGATATTCAACAAACAATGCTCTTACCATGGGCAATCCTTTCTCTGTGCATTGCTTCGCTTGTGCATATACGTAAGGCATCAACTTATATTTCATTTCATCGCTCAGGCGATATTCATTTAAAAATGATTTGCTGTATTCCCACGGTTCTTTCGGTGGTGCACCATGGCTCCGGGTATGGGAAGTTAGAAAACCGAAAGGCGTCCATCTTCTGTATAACTCTTCGGGTGTTTTCAAAACAAACCCTCCCATATCATGGCTCCAGAAAGAAAAGCCGGAGAGTCCAAAAGACAAGCCTCCGTGTAAAGTTGCTAACATAGCATTCGATGTATTTTCGGCATCGCCACCCCAATGCACAGGATAGCGTTGGCTGCCTGCCCACGCGGACCTTGCCCAAATGATATTATCTCCGGTAACTTTCTTAGTAATATCTGCAACTACTTTATTATAGCGAAGCGGGTATAGATTATGTTCGTAAAATCCGGTCTTACCTGAATGATATAATCCATAAGGCGGAGCTGCCTCGCCAAAGTCAACTTTTATAGCGCTTACTCCCATTTTTAATAACGTATCTAGTTGACTTTGGTACCACGTTACTGTTGCAGGATTGGAGAAATCAAGTATCGCATCCTTGTATGGCGAATCGCCATTGGCGTCTCTTACATACAAGCCTTTACTCATGATTTCGGGAAATAATCGATTCTTTGGAACAAAATAAGGCAATTGCCAAAGTGAAATTCTATGACCAACTTTCTTAAGATCACTGATCATCTTTGCAGGGTCACTGAAACGGGTAGTCGAAAATTTATAATCGGTTCTCCAGTCTGTTTCAAACCAACCTACGTCCAGGTGAATTACATCGCAGGGAATTCTGTTCTCAATAAGTTTGGCAGATACATCTCTTACCTGCTTTTCAGAAGAGTAAGTAATGCGACTCATCCATAAACCAAAGCTCCAAAGCGGCGGCATGGGCGACTTACCGGTTATGTTGGTGTATTCATTTAATATCTCTTTCGGCGATCCTAAAAAGATAAAAAGATCCAGGTGATCATCGCCAATCATCATGGTATTGACACTGTTGAACGAAACGCCGAAATCGCAGGTAATCGGCGTGGACGTATGCATAAACATGCCATATCCGTTGCTACTCATGAAAAAAGGAATCGGCTTGTACATTGTTGGGTTTTGAACTCCGTTAGCATCATCTGTCCATAACACAATCTTTTGTCCGCGTTTATCCAGTTTAGTAAAACTTTCCCCGCAACCGAATATTTTTTCGTTAGGGGATAGCGTAAACGAAGCTGCAAAACTTTTCGACATATCAATAGAACTTTCAACAAATGAAAAGGGCATTACTGGTGTATACGTGCCGGCGTTGTCTTTGGCATGGAAGGTGGATGTTAATAATTTTCCGTCGGCATCTCTTATTTCAATATGCCATGGATAGGCAAGAATTCTAACAGAACCAAAGGCACTGGCGTATTGATAGCCACCTTCAATTTTTGAATATTTCCAATCTGCGTTATCAGAAACAGGATCTTTTACAAGCATCAGGCTATCCTTTTCTTCCTTCATGTCAGTAGCTGACTTTACGCGAAGCCTCAATGTTCGCGGAGATATAAATTGAATTGAAAAAGGCAGAATGGGATTTACCGGGTATTCCGCCTCAGGAAATACATTACCACCGTCAGGGTGCAGAAAAGCCAACTCATTATCAAACGCCATTCGCCTTCCATAACGGTTGCGTTGAAATTCGATGTTGCCCGAAACAGACGAAGGATTGAAATCATTCAGGCTATCAGCTAGAAAATATGTGTTGGCAAAATTTCTAAATTCAGGACTAATGTCAACCGGTTCGTTGATGAGCGGCTGCATTTGTGCAGAAACGCAATTGCCCCAAACCAATAAAGCAACTACTAAAATTTTTTTAAGAAAGTTGAAAGGCATGAATTTGGTATTAAAGATTAAGTAAAATTTTTATCGGTAATATTTCTTATAAAATATAAAGGTCATTTATTTTGCTTCAACTGATACCGTTGAAGATATCAGTTCATCGGCAGATGCCGTGAGGATTATCTTTCCCTTGTTGCCATTTGATTGAAGAATGGCCAGTGCAAGCCCATTCAATGCAGTGTGCTTGTCAGCTTTAAAATGTTCATGACTTACGGGATCACCACTATCAACACCCGCAATAAAACCTGCGCCACTTATTTTAAAATGAACCAGGTTATCTGCATCGGGAACTGTTACGCCATCATTATCAACTATCGTTGCGGTTATAAATGAAAGATCATTACCATCTGCGTGTATCAAAGATCTGTCGGCTTTCAAAATAATTTTTGCCGCCTTGCCTGCAGTCCGCACTTCGCTGGTTAAAACAATTTTACCATTTTTCCTGGATATGGCCTTTAGCGTTCCTGGCTCATACGGCACGTGCCATAGCACATGCAGATCATCACCTGATTTGCTTTTTATTCCTAATGATTTTCCGTTCAAATAGAGTTCTACTTCATCAGCGTTATTATAATAAGCCACTACATCAACAGTGTCGCCTTGTTTCCAGTTCCAATGCGGATAAATATGTAAAACGGGCTCTTTTGTAAATACACTTTTGTACAAATAATAAACATCTTTAGGAAATCCCGCCAAATCGATAATACCAAAATAGGAACTGCGTGCCGGCCATGAATAAGGGGTTGGCTCGCCCAAATAATCAAAGCCGGTCCAGATATACATACCCGATACGTGATCACTTTTAAGCAAAGCTTTTATGCTTTCTTCGTGCGTGGAACCCCAGGGCGCACTTACATTATCGTAAGCTGAAACGGTATAACCACCATTTGGATTTTCAAAGGGAATGTCCCATCTTTTGGGCCACCGGCGGATAGAATCAAAAGGCAGCAGGTCATAATGTCCCCGTGTTTCAAGAGCCGAAGTACTTTCCGTAACAATCATTTTTTTGCCGGGCCAAATTTCATGGAACTTTTCCCACGCACGATGGTTATAGTTAAAACCTACCATATCAAAGGCGCCCGATAAAACGATATTGTTTTGAGGCCCGGTATTGTTGTTGGCGGTAACGATTTCCCTCGATGTATCTAATGCTTTAACAATACTTACCAGTTCTCTCGCTATTACACGCCCTGATGTATCACCTTTAGCCGCGTTACCACCTTGTTCTCCAATTTCATTTCCAACGCTCCAGATAAAAACACTCGGATGATTCCTGTCTCTGAGCACCTGGTCCTGTAAATCTTTTTTATGCCATTCGTTCCAATATAAATGATAGTCGTAAGGATTTTTTTGTTTGGCCCACATATCGAATGCTTCGTCCATTATTACGAAGCCCATTCTATCGGCTAAATCCAATAACTCCGGTGCTGGCGGGTTATGAGAAGTGCGGATACCATTGCAGCCCATTCCTTTTAATATTTCTAACTGGCGCTGCAATGCTCTTGTATTTATGGCCGACCCCAAAGCGCCAAGATCGTGATGATCGCAAACGCCAATAATTTTTACATTTTTTCCATTTAAGAAAAATCCCTTGTTGACATCGAAATTGAAATAACGAATACCAAATGTAGTCTCGTAAGTATCTACTACTTTGCCATCGACCTGCAACTGAGTAATTGCTGTATAAAGAACAGGCCTTTCAATAGACCATAGAGACGGGTTTCTGATTACCGCAGTTTGCTTTACAGGAGTCGCCATGGCATTAGCGGATTCGCCCGTTCCGTCAACATTTAATTTTGAGGAAACCTTTGCTACAAGTCTGTTGGCCGCATCGAACAAAATTGTATTTACTACAACTGGTTTATTAGTTGTATACTCGTTTTGGATATTGGTAGAAATATTAATAGTTGCTGTTTGATTAGAAACCTGCGGCGTTGAAATGAAAGTTCCCCAATGATCAACATGTACTTTATTTACCGTCGTTAACCATACATTTCTGTAAATGCCCGAGCCGCTGTACCAGCGTGAGTTAGGTTGTTTCGAATTGTCAACTTTTACAGCAATTACGTTTTCTTCATTGCCATACTTAAGGTAAGGGGTAAGATCATATTGAAAAGAAATATAGCCGTTCGGCCTCATGCCCAAAGAATGACCATTTATCCATACTTCGCTTTTCATGTACACGCCATCAAAATCAATTAACACAATATCATTCTTGTTACTAACGGGAACAGTAAACGATTTCCTGTACCAGCCAATTCCGCCGGGCAATGCGCCGCCGCCCGGCGTTGCGGGATTGTCTTTGCTAAAAGTTCCTTCAATGCTCCAGTCGTGAGGAAGATTTAGCGTGCGCCACGCTGCATCGTTCAACCCTGGTTCGTTGTAGGATTGTACGCTGTCTAGTTTAAATTTCCAGTCCCTGTCAAAATTAATCCTGGTTTTGTTTTGAGCGTGTAGTTGTACAAATAAGAAACACGATACGGCAAGTGAAATAAGTTTTAGTAATTTATTCATGAAATATTGTTTTATATGGGTAACATAAATGATTGTAATTATTAGCCGTGGGATTATGGCCTCGCAGTAAAGAAAATTGATTAATTGAGTGATTAATAAAAGTCATTATAAAAAATTAATTCTTACCAGGTTTTTTACTTTTTTTAAATCGGTGATTTAAAGCTAACAGTAACGTGTAGTTGTATTTCATATCTATCGCAATAAAAGCAAAATCCAAAGTCTAATTTAAATTTTCATTTGAAAAGTATAACATTCATTTGGAAAGACAATACAGAAAGAGATATTTTGGAGATTTTCTTTCTATCGCATACCATTTCACGTCATGCTTTAGTAAATACAAGATGCAAAATTTTAATATTGATTGATTGATGGAGATCAGGCGCAGATGATATATTAAAGTTAACAACAGGATTTGGCTAACTATGTCATTTCATTTCAACGTCAATTTCCTTTTGGTTTAGTGTCGAAGCAAATACTTTTACATGATTAATATATCCCGTAAAAATCCGTTGCATCGGAAACTCTTCATTTCTTCCAATGGTCCATTTATTGGTATTGGAAAGATTAACTGCTTCCTCTAATTCGGTGGTGCCTTTTAGGATTCCATCAATATAAACCTTTAAGCTTCTGCCATCGCACACGCCGGCTATATGATGCCAATGATCCAGCCAATCGGCAGGCAGATCAACCGTGCAATCTCCCCTGCCCCAGCCTCCGGCAAAAAAACTAAGTTGTTTACCACCCACCAATTGTAAAACATGATTATCGCCTTTGGT
The DNA here is from genome assembly GCA_963792025.1 of uncultured Chitinophagaceae bacterium. Classification (GTDB taxonomy): domain Bacteria; phylum Bacteroidota; class Bacteroidia; order Chitinophagales; family Chitinophagaceae; genus Ginsengibacter. Next base: position 590,134 of record CAWBUS010000008.1, read on the forward strand.
AATCATATCGGTTAATCCATTTGAAACCGCCTTAGGATACACCCACGCCATGACAGTGATGGTGGAATCCATATGATCCAAACTATAAGAATTGGGAACATCTACATAGCAGTTTTTATCCAAAAGCAACGAATCAGTTAGTGTGACATTTACCGCATTGCGGATGAAAGCGTTATTTCCAAATCCGGATATGTCCGGAACTATAGCCTTTGTAATGGCAGAATCAATTAGCTGCAAATCCAGAATTTCCGCATCTTTATAATTGCTATAAATTTTTAGCTTGCTGGTATTCTTATATATTTCAATTTCCTGCAGGCCGGTTCTTTTTGATTGAATAGTATTGGTTATAGTTTTGACCTCACCCGGTAATAGTGCCACCGTATCTATCCTGACAATCTCGTTATTTAGTTGCAGCGGGATGAGAAAAGTACGGCTGTCACCGTCGATATTTTGTGCCGAGAAAGACGATAGTTGCGCTATTGCCCAATTTTACTATAGGCGTTACCGTTAGAGATGAAATATCGGGCATGCAGCGGATATGGATAGGGAGGTTTTACAACAGATAGCTGTGCAACCACTTTTCGATTTATAGTTATCCTGGTTGTTCCAATCTTATATAATTTTATTTCAATAGAATCGACAATAACTGCGCCTTTATTAACAAAACAATTTTTAAAATTATATTCCTTCCCGTCAATCATTAACTTTACAACTTTAGTTCCTGTTTCTCCATTATTTTTTATAGAAAAGCGCAGCCATACGCTATCATTCGGAAATACTTGTTTTGCAGACAAACTATAGTCAGACATGTCAAATGCGGGGTATTCCTTTGTTTCACTAAATACATCTGGCAGGTTTTTTGCCGAACCAAGTATTTGATGAATTACGGTTCATATCGAAAACCATTTCACCGCCTTTCATAACTGCGGCATGTGATATCGATAATTGCCTGAATGGTTGATTGTTCAATTTTAATGAATGAACATAATAATTGCCAGCACCCGAATGCAGGCTCTTTATGCGAAATGTTTTGTTGTTAGCAAAATGAAGTGTTACCGAAGCAAATAGCGGTGAACCAATTGTGTAGTCCGGCGTTCCTGGACAAAACGGGTAGATACCCAAGGCGCTTAATACAAACCAACTCGAAGTAGCGCCAAGATCATCATTACCGGGAAGGCCTTCCGGCTTAGTGGAGAATCTTTTATCAATAATTTGCCTAACCCATTTTTGAGTAAGATCTTCACGATGTGCAAAATTGAATAGGTACGGCACATGAAAAACCGTCTCATTATCAAACACAATTTGCTGATTGTCCAAGGCTTTATTCAACCGCGACGCAAACTGTTCGTTACCGCCCATATAATTTATGAGGCTCCTTGCATCAAAAGGAACCGCATAAGAGTAAACCCATTTATCTCCTTCCTTATAACCAATGGTACCCGGATTTTTCAAAAATTCATTCCCATGGCGTGGTAATAAAAACATACTGTCCGCATAGAAAAGATTTTTATAGTTGTTACTCAAAATCATCAGGGAATCATAATCAAACCTATCATGCATAACCTTTTTAGCGAATTGAGCCAACGCCCAATCATCATAAGCATATTCAACAGTTCTTGTCACAGACTCAGGATAGGCCGAAGAAATATAGCCGTTAGTAAGATATGTTTTCATATCCTTTTGAATAAATGGCCCCGTCATAACTTGCTGTTTCATCGCCCGATATACTTCCAGGCTATCAATACCTTTAAACCCTTTAAGATAAGCATCCACAATAATATCTATGGCATGGTTACCCGTCATAGATTCAGTAGGCAAATGGCCTGATTGATTGTAAAAATCCATCATAGACGATAAAATATCTGCCTGCTTTTCCGGATATAAAAGACTCAGCATCGGATGCAAAGAACGATAAGTATCCCATGGAGAAAATTTGCCATACTCATAATGTCCCTTTGTTTTATGAATTAATCCATCCGCTCCTTGATAATTTCCTTCAACATCAGAAATAACCCATGGAATCAATAATGAATGATATAACGCAGTATAAAATTTTTGTTTATTAATGGCATTGTTATCTTTTATATCAACAACCGACAGATATTTTTTCCATGAACCCCTAGTGTCATTTTTAATTGCATCAAAGGGTTTTTTACTTTCCGCTTCAAGATTTCTTTCGGCATTAGCCGTTGCAATATGCGATGCGCTTAAACGAATTATCAGTATTGTCGGGGCCGTCGATACTGATGGAAATTTCAGGATAGCCCCATCCGTTAGTTGTTGTATACTATTATACACCTCATTGAAATTTATTACGACATTATTTTTCGTTCCGTGCAAGCTGTTATGAGCGTGAAATGATATGACTCCTGCATCACTAATAAATATTTTTGGTACTACACCCTTTGGAAAAGTGATCCTGAAAGTTCCATTATAAATTGATGCCGTTGCCTCAACCATGGTATGATCATCATCAAGAGTAACCCGATAGTAACCAGGTTCAGCCTTTTCACTTTTATGATTAAAGGGCCTGCCGGTAACCAAAGGATTGGGTTGATTTAAATTATTAACGGGCATTAGGTACAAATCTCCGGACGAGCCACCAGGAAAGCCACTTGAATGATTGAGGCAACTAAAATAATGAATCGAACTGTCCTTATAATCATAGCCATTATTTCTTGTTTGCGGCGTCAATTGAATAAAACCTGATGGAGCTACAGCACCGGGATAACAGCCACCTTCATTACCCCATTTCGTATATACGTCACTGGTAGAGGTTCCAATGACTGGGTTTACGTAAGACAACACATCATGCAACTGGGCGCTAATTTCGTTGCAAATAAAGATGCTGGAAATAAATATCGCAATGGCTCTTTTCATGGTTTCATTCCAACCTTTTTCTGTCTGTCGACGGAATCAAGATAAGTAAGATATTTGTGTGCGGTTTGACATAAATTTTCTCTCAATTAACCAAAACCTCACCAAGCTCTTAATAATAAAGAATCAACACCATCCATTATTCCTCCATTTCGCTGATGCGTGGCTCATATTTTTTAAATATCTTATTAACGGTTTCTACTGGATTGCCCGTTGGTATTGCCGAATAAACATCATGAGCATTCACCCATTGCCATTCCCACTCCTTAATTGATTTTTCAAAATCTGTAGTTTCCATTCTGTCGCCATTGATCATCTTTTGTTTCATATAAACAAAAAACTTTTCCCAGCGGGGCTTGTAAAACCCTTTAATTAATCCCGCCCATTGCCTGTTACTATATTCATGCAATTCGCTTTCTTTATCGCCCCATAGCGTTACGATATCTCTTGCGTTTAGCTCATACAAGTTCTTTTCACTTTCGGTAATACCGATTGACCGTGCATCCTGTATCCATTTACCCAGCAAAAAGTCTTTCCGGGTATTTAGTAATTCATCCATGTCATTCATTAAATCAAGAAATTCATTGGTATACTTATCGTAACTAACGGTGTCATGCTTCAAATATGCCAGCACCCATTTCTGTTGCAGTGGGGTGGCATAATTAGCCAGCACTTGCCGGGTTACATCCACCAGGTCGTATTGAAAGCCATCGCTTTCCTGCAGTTCAGGTATGGCTTTTACAAATAACCCCCATGCCTGTAACAAGTCTTTCGGGTTGTAGTCCAACTTCGTTCTTACCCTACTTCCCCATACGTCTATGGTTGGCCGTGAGACAATAATAGATTCGGGGCCACCTTCACCCAAGCCACCGTTATAGACCGTGTTATGTAATATTTCCCAGGCTTCGTTTATGGAAGCATTATATTTTCCATAACGCTGTAATGCATAATCCTCCAGCCATGTTGAAACATTTACGGCGCTATCCCGCCACACATTTTCCAGCATGAGTTGATACAGCGCAGGATTTTGTTCAATGCCTTCAGGAGTTAATCCAATACCCATCATTTTACCAGATGAATCATCGTGCAAAGCAGAAGAGAGATCAACTGCTGCATGATCCATTCTGCCCCACAAACTGATGTTGCCACCAAAATTATGCAGCATACACCAGATCCATGGCTTGCCATAATACGCATCGGTGCGGCTCCATACCGGGTGGCTTTCACTATACAAATCCAGCAAGATCATGTGGTCGTTGGGTATTGCATTTAGCAAAGCTTTTATCTGCGTGGGCTGCCAGAAATCGGCCTGGTAATGAAACATCCAACCCTGCATGACCCAAATGGCTTTACTATCGGCCTTCTCCATAGATTCAAAAACCTTTTTGCTGATGTCGTTCAGATAAGTGGAATCATTGGAAGGTGGCAGGTTTTCATTAAACGTATCGGCCGAATACAAATGATCGGTACCATATTCTTTGGTTTGTGCGTCAATAAATTTTTTACCGATTGCTTCAAACATCGGATCGGCAGGGTCGAGCACATACGTATCATCGAAACCTGCGCCCCAGTTTATCTTCTTTACTTTGGCATTGGGAAATCTTTCTTTAAACGACTGCGGCACATGCCCGGTAAAGGAAGCAAGCACGGGCGTCATTCCAAATGATCTTTCCGCCTGTAAAATTTTCTTTTGCAATTCTTTGTGGGTATCCATCCAATGTTGGGGAAGCGGACCATCCCATGCATCTAAATTTCCCATCCAAAACCACGAAAAATAAGCAGGACCGCAAAAGAATTTATTGAGCTCACTATCTGTAAAACCCATGCCCTTATAAACTTCCTGCCAAATGGCTTCTTCGCCGGTAACGGCAAGTGGCATGTTAATTCCATTGAGTGCCATCCAGTCAATTTCCTGTTGCCAGCGCTCCCAGCTCCACCAACTCATCGAGTAATTAAAAGTGCAATAATTTAAATAGTATCGGTATTGATAAGGAGTAGCATGATGAATTTTCCCTTTAACTACAGGCAATTGATCCGGCAGGTTCATATTGCTACCGTTCCAGGTAATACTGCAATGGCAATAATTTTTGAGATAAAAATTTAAAGCCGATGCAATACTAACGCCATTGCTACCACGAAGAATGATCTTCCCTTTTTTGCTTTGTAATTCAAATGCATCTTTACCATTTTGTTTTGGTATTTCTTCAATAATAAAAGATTTGGAATGATCTTTTACTAAACGCTGAATAAAAGAGTTGAGTGCTTCTTCATTTAACTGAGCAAAGGAAATGTTGCAGGAAATAACCAGAAACAGGGAGAATACATATTTACTGAAATGCATCATTACGTAATTTAAAAAAGTTTTAGAGGCAAGCATCATGTAACCATGTAATGAATTTAAAGTGTTCTCATCCGTTTCAAAAAGAAAACCTTTAAAGTCTCCGGGCTTTAAAGGTTTTCAATGGTTTTTACCAGGAATTATTTACAACCAATATTTAATAATTTGGATTTTGCGTGATGACTCCTTTACTCTCGTCGATTATCTCCTGCGGCAGCGGCATATAATAATCTTTAGGCCTCATAAACACCCTTGGGGGTATTATAGTTGCACCATTGAAAGGAGGTAAAAGTGAAGCTGTCTTTGGCTTATTTACAATTGTATCCAAATTTATTATGTTGTCTTTGTCCCAGCGCAGAAGATCCTGCCAGCGAACATTTTCGCCACCAAGTTCTACGCGGCGTTCGTGAATTAGTTGAGGCATACCTGCATTTGTCACAGGAAGTAACCCTGCCCTCGCCCTCACAACATTGATTTCTGCATCGCCACTTCCGGGGCCACTCATTCTAATCTTAGCTTCGGCCACCATTAAGTAAACATCTGATGTGCGCAGGAGCGGTTGTTTAAGATCATAATCCAAACCGCCATCTCCGTTTGGCATAAACGCAGTATACTTTCTTATATAATATCCAGTAGTGCTCATGCTTGGCAATAACCGCCCGGTAGATTGTCCTTCCTTTCCCGAAAACATCTGGTACGCATCTGCCGCCTCTATCGTTACAAGATTTGTATTGTTCGGAATACTATCTCCCACGGATATTAATGTAGCCCGTTTGCGGATACTGTCACCAGGTTCAAACTCTTCAGCAAAATTTTCAGTAGGATGATGGAATCCCCAACCCTGCCATGGCCGCGGAGAAAAGTAAGTACTGATTGCCGATGCAGGAACGTTTGGTATCTCCTGGTTTTTATTCCAAACCGCGAAAAGAATTTCCGGGTCGTCTTCCTGCCGTCCCAGCGTAAAATTATCTCTGTAATCAGGAGCGAGTGCATAGTTGGCATCGTTAATTACCATGGTTCCGTATTGGGTTGCTTTAGCAAAATTATCTTCAAATAAATATAGCCTGCAAAGCAAACCTTCTGCCGCTCCTTTACTTACCCGGCCTTTGTTGTCAGCGTCATAAGTTTCGGGGAGCAGATCAATTGCTTTTAATAAATCAGATTCTATCTGAGCCCTCACAGAATCCACTGAAGATTTTGGAACGTTGTATGATGCGGTAAGAACGTTGTCTTCTAATATTATTGGTACTTCACCATAAATTTTGTTTAGTTCAAAGTACGCATAGGCTCTTAAAAAGTAAGCTTCACCTAAAGAACGTTTACGAATATCTTCATCGATTACAGGCACTTTAGGAATATATATAATTGCGTTGTTGGCTCGGCCGATTTGCTCATACGCAAAAGGCCAGATGGTATAAATTACCTGCAGTGTAGGATCGATATTGAAACGTTCAATTGCTTTAAAATCGGAGTGATCGCCATCAACAATAATATCATCCGACTGATCGTCAAAAATATACAGGTTGTGGCCCACCCAATCTTCCGTGGTAAGAACGTTGTATATACCGGTAACTCCTGCGATCACATCATCCTGGTTTCGCCAGAAATTGCCCGTAGTATACTGACCGGTAGGTGTTTGATCAAGCGGCTTTTTATTACAACTCATACTAAAGCTTATCACCAAAAACAAAACTGTATATAAGTAGAAAATATTTTTATTTTTCATAAAATTCTTTTTCAGCATTTAAAAATTAATAGTTCCGCCAATAGTGAAATTTCTTGCCTGGGGATATTGTGCTACATCAACACCTCTTTGCAGATTACCACCTGTATAGCCTAACTCAGGTGTGTATCCCGTATATTTTGTTATGTAAAAAAGATTATACCCACTTACGTAAATCCTTATGTCCGGCAGATCTACGTTGGCAATTCGCTGTTTTGAAAATGTATATCCTAATGCTACACTTTTCAACGATAGATATGCGCCGTTTTGTACCCATAAATCTGATGAACGATAATTGTTATTGAGATTGTCTCTCGTTAGCCTAGGAATGCTGTTGCTTGTTCCTGCTCCATGCCAGCGCCCGTTTTCTTCAGCATACCAGTTAAAATTTTGACTGGCATCTATTCCTGAAAGCCTGTCTGCATTATACAATTGAACGCCTGCTACACCTGCAAAACTAAATATAAGATCGAAGTGTCCGTAAGTTACAGAACCATTAACACCATATACAAAATGAGGGTTAGGATCTCCAAGCCTTACGCGGTCTTTATCATCAATTACGCCGTCCCCGTTTTGATCAACAAATCTTACATCACCCGGTTGTATATTTCCTTTATTGGGATCGTTAGCAATATTGGCGTCTTTATCTATATCTGACTGCGTCTGATATAGACCGTTAGTTTTGAATCCGTAGAACGATGCAATAGGTTGTCCTTCGTAAGTACGTGAAATATCAACATTCTCTCTTCCATAAGAAGTGGAACCAAGATAGGTTGAATTTCCATATAACCTGGTTACTTTATTGCGAAGAAAAGCTCCGTTGGCGCCCACCGTAAAATTAAATTTACCGGCGTGGCCTTTATAATTTAATTCCAGTTCTACTCCATGATTATTAAGTTCTCCCTGGTTTACATTTGGGAGCGTTATATTCCCACCGTCATCAGGCAATGATCTTTGTGCTCCGTAAGTTTCTACCAGTTGCGCCAGCACGAGCATGTCCCTGGTGTTTTTATCGAAGTAAGTAACGGTACCGGTTACATGATTATCCAATATGCCAAACTCAAGACTTATGTTAGTTAATGAAGCTTTTTCCCACGTAATATTTGGATTAGCAAGCCCGGTTACGTAGGCACCGTTTTGATTGACAGTGCCGGTTCCGAAGTTATAGGAATAGCCCCCGCCGCCTGTGCCACCGCCACCGCCTACGCCGATGGTACCGAGGTATTGAAAATCTCCTATATTCTGATTTCCTAATTGTCCCCAGCCACCAGTAAGTTTTAGTGTATTAATCGATTTTACATGGGCAAAGAATTTCTCATCAGATATACGCCAACCTGCGGAGAATGCGGGGAAATAACCCCAACGCTTACCCGGAGCAAATTTACTGGAACCATCAGCCCGCATGGTTGCTGTTAAAAGATATTTATCATTAAAGGCATAATTAGCACGAACGAAATAAGATTGCAATCCTGAAGAGTTATAATTATACCCTGCATTTCCAACGGAAGAACTGTTGCCTAGATTAAGTACACGCTGATCAGGATTGGTATCTGAAAAACCGGACCTGGATGCCGAGAAAACATTTCCACTGGATATTTGTGATGAGTATCCACCGGTTAGGTTCACATCATGTTTATTGAATTTCCTGTTATAAGTAAGAAAATATTCTTCCAGGAAAGACTTACTCTTATTGAAGTATTGATTCATTGAAGAAATAGACGGGCCACGGGTTTGAGTGGGCGTTGCTATTTGGAAGCTGCTTCCATCGTTAGCCGTTTGATCGTACCCATAGTTGGCCCTGATTTTTAAGCCTTTTATTATTTCGAGTTCGGCATAACCGTTAGCAAGAATGCGGTTATACACATTTCTGTTATCCATTGAATTAATAGTGGCCACGGGGTTATTTATATCGCCTAACTGGTTATCTGCCTGCGAAGTTCCCCAGGAGCCGTCATCATTTACAACAGGGATAGCAGGGTTAAAACGAATGGTGCTCCATAAGAGGCCGGTTTGGGTTGATCTCGTATCCGGGGAGTTACCTAACGTATTGGAGTAGACGATATTTTCACCGACCTTTATCCGGTTGCCGATTTTATGCTCAGAATTAATTCTAAAATTATAACGCTTAAAAAATGACTTAATGATAATACCCTGTTCATAATAATAGTTTCCTGAAAAGCTATAGCTCGATGTAGCATTGCCTCCGCGAAGCGCTACATCAGCATTTTGAGTATGTCCCGTTGTTAAAACCTGGTGCTGCCAATCTGTGCGCTGCGTCGCATAATAAGGATCGCTCCAAACCGAAGGAACCGGCAAACCATCGTTGGTAAAAGCTTCGGTTTTAAGCTTTACCAGATCAGGCGCTGTCAGCACATTAATATACTTCATGGTTTTGTTGTTCCCTGTAAAATAGTTGACGGAGGTTTTAAGCTTTTCACCAAAATTTCCTTTTTTAGTAGTAACCAGCACAACACCGTTTGCAGCCCGTGAACCATAAATTGCCGAAGAAGATGCATCTTTCAAAATTTCGATAGATCCGATATCGTTGGGATTAACATCATCAAGTCCGCCAGCCGGAACACCATCGATAACAATAAGCGGATCGGCGTTGTTAATAGTACCGGTGCCGCGTACACGAATACTTGGCACACTGCCCGGAGAACCATCGCCACTTACAATATTAACACCTGATGCTCTACCTTGCAGGGCCGTAGCGACATTGCTCACAGGAGCGTTTTTAAAATCGTCGCCTTTTACACTGCTGATCGTTCCGGTTACATCCCTCTTTCTCTGTGTGCCATAACCAACCACCAGCACTTCGTTTAAGCCGGCAGCAGCAGCAGCTAAAGTAATTGAAAGATCAGCAGGCGATGTACTGCCAATAATTACCGATTGTGTAATTGTTTTAAATCCAACAAAGGAAATTTCAAGTTCGTAAGTGCCTTCAGGAACCTCCAAATCAAATTCCCCTTCTTTATTTGTTGCAGTACCTAAATGTAATTTTTTGATGAGCACCGAAGCACCATCGATGGGCCTGTTTTCTTCATCTTTTACCACACCATGCAGCTTCTGTGGTGGCATAATGTCGGGTGGACTTTCTTTAAGCGCCTTCTCCACGACAGCCGGTTTTTCTTTTACAATTATTACTTTATCTCTTATTAGATAAGTGAACGGCTGATCCTGAAAACACAAGTTCAATATTTCATCAATAGTCTTGTCTGTCACCTGCAAATCAATTTTTTTCGCATTTGCCAGCATAACACTATTGAAAATAAAATGATACCCCGTTTTTTGTTGCAATTGTTCAAACACTTCCTCGAACGTGGCGTTTTTAACAGAAATACTAACCTTTTGAGAAATGCCTTTTGCACTTATTTGCAAAATGGCAACAAGCATTAAAATGGTAGTAAGTTTCATACTAAGCTTTATTTGATTCGACAAAAGCTTTTTAGCTGATGTGGAATTGGCATGTACCCGTAAAATCATATTTTTGTTGTTAAGGTTAAAATATAAGAGTCATCTGTCAAGCGACTTTTTATAGCCTGAATATTCCAGGGGCGACCTTCAACATCGTTCCTGGTTTTTTATGGCAGTTATTGTAAATATTTATTCATTTTATCTTTTGTTTGATGAGCAGTTCATTGATATTGCATCAGGGTAACACGATTATCTTTCGACCGTCAATTTTAAAATGAACAGTGCCGGTGAGTTCCAATGTTTCCAGCAATTCGGAAATATTCTGCATTCTCGGTAAGGATGCCGTGAAATACTGGTCCGTCGACGTAGTTTCATAAGCTACATCTACATCATACCATCGGGCCACTTGCCGCATTAGTTCTTTTATACCCGTATTTTTAAACCGGAATTCACCATTTTTCCAGGCAATTGCCTGCTCAACATTTGCCTTATCAATTTGAATCGATTCTGTTGTTTTGTTTAAGATAGCTGCTTTGCCAGGCGTTAAACTTTTTGTTACATTATTCACTGTAATATTTACTTTGCCTTCGAGTAATGTTGTATTTATATTCTCTTCGTCGCTATAACTCATAATATTAAAATGAGTTCCCAATACCCGGACATCCATATTATTAACAGTTACATGAAAAGGCTTCAAGGCATTTTTTGTTACTTCAAAATATCCTTCACCTTTTAATTCAACCCTACGTTCTTTGCCTGTAAACGAAGTAGGAAACACAAGAGATGAGGCTGAATTCAACCAAACTTTAGTACTATCTTCCAATTCAATCTCATATTGTCCTCCCGGCGGCGTAGTTATCGTGTTCATCAATACTTTCCCCGCATTTGTCTTCTCCATTTTATAACTCAGAACGCCCGCGTTCAACTTCAATATCCTGGTGTTGCTTTGATTGGCGACGTACCCATTTTGTGCAGTATCCAGCACAATGGAAGTGCCGTCGGCCAGGGTGAGAATCGCTCTATTGCCGCCCGGCCTGATATCGTTCTTATCAACACTTCGTTTAACCGCTACCGGTATATCCTGCTTTTTTTTATTAAGAATAAAAAAACCGGCAACACCTATAACCCCAATTACAACAGCCGCTGCCGCAGCCCTGCTCCAAAGTTTAACAGGAGCCCTCCTTTGCGGTTGCTGCAACGCTTTGGCACTGATATTATCCCATATAGCATCCCAGTTCTCCTCAGGCAAAATAATTTCAGGCTCCTTATGGATAACCGTTTCTACAAATAATTTCTTTAATTGGTCATCAGGTTCAGCAGTTTTCAAAAGGTCAAATAATTCTTCAAGTTCTGCAGGTGTTGCGTGGTTAGCCGCGTATAATTTTAATAAAAAACGAATTCTGTTCTGGTCCATAAAGTATAACCCGGTTATTATTTCCAACCTGAAAAAATCTCTTATTTTATATATAGAGTAACCTCAGGAGGAAAAGGATGAAAAAAATAAAAATATTTTCAAAAGAATAGAAATGTTATGCCTGCTATTATGATGGTAGCGATATTATCAAAATATTTCCTGATAAATTTTACGGTCTGTACAAGGTGGCTTTTAACTGTATGAGGTGACAAACGAAGCGTCTCACCTATCTCAGCATTTGTTCTTCCCTCCTGCCGGCTTAAAGTATAAATTAGCTGCTTTTGAGGAGTTAGTTTTGATAGCGCTTCATTAATAATTTGCTGGCTATCGTTTGCTAAAATCGTTTCTTCAGTTTCGTTAGAAGTTAGCTTTGATTTGTTATAAAATATTTCAAGTAATTTATTTTTATTGTCTTCTTTTCTTACATAACCCTTTACCTGGTTGTAAATAGTCGTGTACATATAGGCAGCGGGATCTTTCACAAATGGCAAATGCATTTTGCTTACCCACACGCTTATAAATACTTCCTGCGTTATCTCTTCAGCCGCAATGGAAGATTGGGTGCACTTATAAGCAACAGCATACGCTTTGCTTTTGTATTCGTCGAATAGAACTTTAAATGCCGCTTCATTTTCGTTTGAAATTAATTCAAACAGCATTTTGCAGTCGGGATTGTTTGGCAAATTTTTCATACTTCAATTGAATAAAAAAATTTGTTTAAAATGTTTCATTAAGATTGATTTGTCGCATCACTCCTACCCAGGATCATTCAGTTATTTTCTTTTATTACCTGCACAGCACTATTATTTTTTACTGCAATCAATAGCAGTCCCTTATTTGTTTTTACAGAAATAAGGTTGCGAACATCGCCGGAAATATCAAGTCCTGTCTGCGCAAACACACCTGGTGTAAAATTTCCTTTCCCATCGTTGTGTAACACCAGCCCGATACCTGCGTCCAACGGCCCCTGCTGCACCCGCCATGGATAAAAATTTCCGGCCAGGATAAGATCATTAATTCCATTGTTCCTCAAACTGGTTGCCACCAACCCGTTCACCATGCTTATTTGCGCCTGCTGCGGCAAGGGTTGCATCCTCAATTTTTTGTTTCCATCATTTCTTAAAAAAACAGACTTTACTGTTTTTACGCTTATTGTTTTTGAAATGGCCAATTGTTCTTTTGTAAATATATCCGGAAGTTGTGCATCTGCATAGGAAGCATAGCTGCCAAATTTTTTGTATAAGGTTGGCATCTGATCGAAGATTTCGTCTCTTGTAGCTACGGGAAAACTTTTATGCTGAATGTAATAACATAAAACCGGATCAATAACACCGTTCTGTGCAAAATCTCCGTAAGTAATTGTCAATGGTTCTTTGACATCAGCCTTAAATTGAGTATTGTCCCCAAGGTTGCCTATAACAAAATCAGTGTCACCATCATTGTCAAAATCATCAACAAGAATTCTTGTCCACCAGCCATTGGTTTCCGATAAACCATACGATGCAGTCTGGTTAGAAAGAATGCCTTTGTGATTTTCAAAAATAGTAATTGGCATAAATTGCCCAACCATAACAAGGTCCTTCCATCCATCCTTATTGATATCTGTCCACACAGCATCGGTTACCATTCCCGCATGTGCAAACGTAGTATCTGTCTGCGTTACGTCTTTTTCAAAAAGAATATGACCGGGCGTACTTTTATTTTTTAAGATATAGCTTTCAGGGGCTTCCGGAAATTTACCTATACTAAACCGGCCTCCTACGAAAACATCGGGCAAACCATCATTATTAATATCACCGGCTCTCGCACATGAACTGCTTGTGGTTTCCGCGGGCAACGCATTCAGCAATTCCTTAAAGTTCCCATGCCCGTCGTTTTCGAATATCCTATCCCGGTAGTTACTGCTGTTTAAGGGATAATCTGCGCCTCCACTTACGAGGTAGAGATCGGGATCTCCGTCTCCATCTGCGTCAAAAAAAAGTGCGTCTGAATTGGTAATATCTTTATTGTTGTTCCACGGTTCGCTTGAAGAAAGGATAAATTTTCCATCTTTGGTCTGAAGATATAACTTGCTTTCCTGACCCGCCGATCCGCCGATAAAAACATCTTCCAACCCGTCCATATTCACATCCGCTTTAGCGATGCACGGGCCAATCTTTGACAACTGGTAAGGCAACAAAGGCCCTACTTTAAAATCAACGAAATTGGATTGCTGGTGAACAAAATCAATACCTGAACTTTTTGTAACGTCAGTAAACATGGGTTTTGCAATTGGCAGTGCAACTGAATCCGCAACAATCGCATCCTTTTCATTTATCACCAGCAAAGTATCCGCTTTTATATTTACAAGTAATGATATTTTACCACCCGGCCATATTACTTTCAACGATTGGATGATGCTGTCTTTACCTAAACCAATGTGCATCACAGGATCAACTGAAGATTGGAAACCACGGTTAGTATATTGCTCCTGCATTTGACTCGTAGCTGCGGTTTTAACGTACACTTTTGCCCCAATGCCAAATGTATTTTTATTATCGCCGTTGAATTTAATTCTTATATAATGTGCATTATTATGCGATGGTAAATTGTTTCTGTAAATGGTGGCGGTGCTATTAAGATTATTAATAACAAGATCAAGGTGGCCATCATTATCTAAATCCGCGTATGCGGCACCGTTATTAACACCGGGTTTATCCAATCCCCAATCTGCAGTAACGTTTGTAAAACCGAGATGATGATTATTTCGATACAGGTAATTATTTAATTTGGTGGAAGGCATACTTTTTACCAGCTCCCACATTTCTCCTTTATGCCCGGTTTCTTTTATATAATTATCAGAATATCCTGAAGTATATTTTACAAAATCGAGGTTCGTCATATCTCTTAAAATACCATTCGAAATAAAAAGATCTTTCCATCCGTCATTATCAAAATCTGCAAAGAGCGGTGACCAACTCCAGTCGGTATTTGATACACCCGCCATTTGTCCAACTTCGCTAAATATTGGTACGCCGTTCGAATCCAATCCGTTATTCATCTGCAATGTATTTCGCATCTGCTGATGCAGAAATCCATGATCAACGAGCATCATATATTTATCGTAAGCATCTGCACCACGCAATAATTTCTGGCGATGATTATCCTCCGGCAACATATCCAATACCATGATATCGTCGAGGCCATCATTATTATAATCAGCAATATCGCTGCCCATAGCAAACTCGGAAATATGCCCCGCAGCTTTTGATAATACCTCTTTGAAGGTGCCATCCTTATTATTCAGATAAAGGAAATCCCTTTCGCTATAATCGTTGGTAACGTAAATATCAGGCCAGCCATCATTATTAATATCTCCTATGGAAACACTCAGGCCGAAGTTTAAACCGCTGCCATCAATATGAGCTTGCGAACTTACATCGGTAAAATGTCCATTATCATTTCTATACAAACGATTGCCATATTTCGGATCGCGGGTAGATCGTAATTTATCTGTATTAAAGAATGGATTGTAAAACATGTCGCCATGATTTACCATAAACATGTCGAGGTCTCCATCATTATCCATATCAAAAAAGGCTACGGTTGTCGTGTACGTTCCCGGTGCATCGAGCCCATATTTTTTGGCACTTTCAGTAAATGTTGGAATGCCGTTTTTGATGCCATTATTTATATACAGTTCGTTGGCTCTCGCTTCATCGGTACCAGGGCCGGAATAACAAACATATATATCTAATAGGCCGTCTCCGTTTACATCGGCCATTACGACCCCGGTTTTCCATTTTGCCCTTCCAGCTACGCCGGCTTCATCCGTTATATCTTCAAATTTAAAATCGCCCTTGTTAATGTATAATTTATTGGGTGTCATATTGCCGGTAAACATCAGGTCTGGTAATCCATCATTGTTAACATCACCAACTGCCACACCAGCGCCATTATACAAATATTCGTAGGTAAGAATATTATAATTTTCATCTTCTTTAATTTCATTTTTGAAATCGACACCCGAGTGCGAAGAGGATATTTCACTAAATAATTTTTTGGATGCATGTTTACAGGAGGCAGCTGCAGCAACAATGGTAAATACCAGAAGATATCGTAACAACTTCCGTTTCATATTAAATACCTGAGATTAAAAGTTGCACCTATTATCTTTTTAAAATTTATTTTATAACAGTTGGTTTTTATACTGCTCTAACAAATTATCCGGTTAAGATATTTAAAAAGCAGTTGTAATTCTTAAAAAGAATTTCAATCTCATAAGCCCTGCACCAGGCAATTTATGACGTCCCATCTTTGTAGCGGATCAAATTTTTTCGAAATAGAACCCATGATCCGGGTTTTGCGTACACAATCGTTTTTTTGCTAATGTTAGGACGACCACAACAATTTCCTTTTTTTTCTCAACAGTTTCACAAAACGGAAACGTTTTATTTACGAAACCGTTTTCGCAATAAAATTAAAACTACATGTCTCTAAAATTTCTATTTAATTAGGAAAGTTCCCGGCACATAAAAATAAACAGCTACTATTGGACCACTTCCATCAAATCTCTCAATCGAATATCTTTTGATGATGCCCCAATCATTACCCGGAATGTCCCGGGCTCTACCGTCCATGTCATATTTATGTCAAGCACTTTGAGCATGCCAGGTGTAATGTTGAAACCAATCTTTTTTTCTTCACCTGCTTTTAAAAATATGCGTTGAAACCCTTTCAATAATTTTACGGGTTGGGCTACTGATGAAAGTAACGGGTGAATGTACAATTGTACTACCTCCTCACCATCACGGCTACCCGCATTTTTAATGGTACAATATACCATTGTGGAATCATCTTTTGCAAATTGTTTTTTATCAAACTGCAAATTGCTGTATTCAAAATTTGAATAGCTTAAACCAAAGCCAAATGGAAAAAGCGGCTGACCGTTAAGATCAGCATAATCATCAGTTCGTCCGGTTGGTTTATGATTATATACTAAGGGCAATTGGCCTTCAAACACCGGAAAGGTAATGGGTAAGCGGCCTGCAGGATTATAGTCACCAAACAAAACATCGGCAACGGCATCACCACCATCTTCGCCGGGATACCAGGCATCGAGTATGGAAGGAACATTTTGAATCCATTTCGTCATCGTGATAGCGCTGCCGCCAATCAAAACAACTACAACTGGTTTTCCTGTTGCCGCAACCCGGTTAATCATTTCCTCCTGGTGCCCCGGCAAACTTAGATAAGCCCTGTCTTGTGATTCACCTTCATGAATACCGGCAACAATTACCGCAACATCCGCTTTCTTTGCAGCGTTTACAGCAGCATTTATTTTTTCTTCCCAATCATTTGATACGCCTGCATTCCAAACCAATTTGAATCTTGCATAACCTTGCGATTCAAAAAATTCTATTCGTATATCATATGCCTTATCTTTTTCAAAATGATAAGGTGCCAGCTTAGTTGTAAATGTCTGGCTCTTCCAGTTGTCAATAATTAGTTTGCCATTTAAATAAAAACGATATCCATCATTGCCTTCAATACCAATCTTGAAATTGCCGGTGGCAGGCGCTTTCAATTTACCTGTCCATTTTACTGAATAAAAGTCATAATTAATTTTTGGATCAGGAGAGTATAATGTCCATCCAAAATCTATCCGATTATCCACTCTTGTAATTACCGGATCACCGGTTAACCGGATATTATTAAAATATTCGCCCTGCAATCCATTTTGCGTTTTGCCATTTACGTTAGTATATAAATTATTTGCAGGAATCGTTGTCCATTCCAGTGAACTTCTGCCGCAACCTGGTTCATACATTACATTAACTGATTTGCCCAGTTTATTTTTAATACCATCAAGAATGTTCACCTTATTGTTCCCAGGTCCGCTATACCCGCCCAGCCTTGCTTCTATGACATCAGTTCCAATAACAGCAATAGACTTAACTGATTTCTTTAAAGGCAAAACAGGTTTATCCTGTCCCGGCATGCGGGCATTTTTTAATAATACTATGGATTTAAGTGCTGCTTCTTTGGCAAGTGCTCTATGTTCCCGAGTACCATTCCACTTATTTGCTTCGCCTTCATTGACATAAGGATTTTCAAAAAGTCCCAATTCAAATTTTACCCGCAACACTCTTGCTACCGCACTATCGATTGTTTTTTGATCGATCCTTCCATCTAAAAAAGGAGGAATAAATAATTTATAATGTTCATAAGCTGTTTGAAAGATAACATCCAAACCATTATTAATTGCTTTGGCCGAAGCATCCGGATAATCCTTTGCAGTATAGTGCAACACATTAGCGCCGCCTACTGCCGATGCATCCGAAATCACAAAGCCCTGAAAATTCATTTGCCCTTTCAACTTCTCATTCAATAACCAATTGTTGGCAGTGCATGGACTTCCATTCAATGAATTATACGAAGTCATCACACTGCGGCTGCCACCTCTCTCAAAACAGGCTTTGAATGGAGGAAGATAAATTTCATCGAGCAAACGTTCATCAATATCGATGGGATAGCTGTCCCTGCCGCCATCTCCACTGTTGTCAATGAAATGCTTAGGCGTAGTAACTACGCCCATCTTCTCAAAAGGAGAAACAAATGCAACACCCATCTCTGAAGAAAGAAAAGGATCTTCACCATACGTTTCTTCTACGCGGCCCCATCGAACATCACTGGCAATATTTACAACCGGCGATAATATCTGGCGAATGCCTCTGCTTTTGGTTTCATGCGCAATAGCTGTTGCTACCAGATTCATTAACGAAGTATCCCATGTTGCCGCCAATCCTATAGACGCCGGAAAGGCCGTAGCACCATCTCTTACCAAACCATGCAGCGCTTCATCAAAAGGAATAATTGGAATACCCAGGCGGGTTTCTTCCACAAAATATTTTTGTATAGAGTTGATGAGTTTGGCAGTTTGCAATGCATTCGAAGCTGCACTGTAGTTGAGTAGTTGCCCGGCAGCATCTTTGTTGCCTTTGGCACTTACCTGGAATCCGAAGATGCCATTTTTGTATTTCTCTTTCCCATCACTTAAATCACCTGGTATCATAAAGAGTTGCCAGAATTTTTCTTCTGGAGTCATCCTCGCTATAAGGTCTTTTACTCTTTCTTCAATTGGAAGTTTAGGATTTTTATACGGCAGAACGGACTGGCACAATCCCGTTTGGTTCAACAATGTCACCCCAATAAATACCAATAAAAATTTCACGCTATTACTTTTCATTTTACGAGATTCAATTTTTAAAATAATTTGTTGCTGGAATTAATACACACTGAAATTTTTAATCTCAGGTTCTCCAAAGGAAGCAGTAATTGTTAACCGTATTTTTGAAACATTTTTTATATCTGTCTTTTCTATTCGCTTATGTCCCACACTGGTGCCTTTCGCAATTTCAAGCCAATGTCCATCTTTGAATGCCTCAATTGTATACGCTCTTATTCGTTCCCCATGACTAATATTTTCTTCAATCACTGAATACTTAATATCGGGATTTCCCTTTAAGGAAATTAGAAATTCTTTTCGATTACCCGTTACCGTGGCAATTGGTTTTGAAAACTCCTTTTTTATTTCACGTCCAAATTCTGCCAGTCGATATACATCGGGATCCGGGATCAATCCATGCTTGTCAACCACCATTCCAATTAATAAATTGGTATTTCGCCCCACGCTATTTACATAACGCTCTTTCATTAATTCGAGGCTGCTAACAACGGAATCCTGCCCTTCCTTCCAAAACCATCCACCCTGGAATGAAGAGGTGCTGCGCAATGGAACATCGGCTTCACCGGGGCACCACACCGCGCCATTAGGGTCGCCGTTTAAACCTTTCATTATTACCGTTCCATCTGCCTGGGTTGTGGAATCTGCCGTTGCCCAACAGGGATAGGGAGCCACGCCTTCCTCGTTACCAACCCATCTCACCAGGTTTTTTATTCCGTAAGGCCCCTGGAATACCACTGCATCAGGTTGCAGTTTTTTGAGTAACGGAACTATATCGGGTCCACCCTTGGATGCAGGCAACACACCTCCATCAAACCAAATTTCAAAAAGCTTTCCATAGTTGGTCCACAATTCTGTTAGCTGTTGTATAACAACCTGGTTATATTTTTTTTGTGCTTCAGGATCTTTTGTTACCACGAGCCCGGGATTATCCACGTGGAAATATCCATTAGCTGAGACACTCGCATAAATGCCAGGCTTCAGACCATATTTTTTGCAAGAAGCAATAAAGTCCGCAACAATATCACCCTTACCATTTTGCCAGGGACAGTTCTTAACACTGTATTCATGCGCTTTGGTAGGCCACAGGCTAAAGCCGGAACAATGCTTTGCTACTAAAACAGCGTAAGTGGCGCCGGCATTTTTTGCTGCCTGTATCCATTGATCTGTGTTCAACTTATCGGGATTAAATATTTTAGCGCTGGGATGATAATTGAAATCTTTACGCCAATCATAAGAAGACTCGTACACCTGCATATCATAATGAATCAACACGCCTATTTCTGAATTTGCCC
The DNA here is from genome assembly GCA_963792025.1 of uncultured Chitinophagaceae bacterium. Lineage (GTDB taxonomy): Bacteria > Bacteroidota > Bacteroidia > Chitinophagales > Chitinophagaceae > Ginsengibacter. The sequence continues at coordinate 610,423 of CAWBUS010000008.1, forward strand.
ATTCAACCTGGCGTTGCGTTGGCTCAATAACCTGTGAAAAACAGGAGGAAATCAACAGCAGGAAGAATACAAAACCTAAAATTATTTTCTTCATTATTTATAAACTTATTAATTAATTGGTTGCGTTATCCTGGCATTTATTGCAAATATTTAATCCGGGATACCTTATGGCATTTTCATATTATTTTATAAAATGAAAATATCTTTTTGTCATTTTCATTTCGTCATAAAATTCCAGGAAAAATTACTGTACGACCATATTGCAGCACCCTTCGGAATACTCACTTCTCCTTTCAACTCGCCTTTACTATCTTTTGTAACCGATAATTTGATACGTGTAAATTTTCCTTTTTCATAATCGTAACTTACTCCATCATCATCATACAAATTGTAGCTGCTTTCCTTATGTCCGTAGTATCTTATTTCAACAGGCAAGTTTTCTTTACTAATCGTTGTCACTGCCGGCATCATAGGAATGATACCACCATCACGAACATAAACAGGAATGATATCCAATCCCGGAGCAACAGTAATCACTTCACCTGCTCCCACATATTTTCCTGTATAAAAATCGAACCATTTTCCTTCCGGTAAAATCACTTTCCTGCTTTTTTGTCCGGTAAATAATGGAGCAACCAATAAATTATCGCCCACCATAAACTGATCTTTTATTTCCTGTTTAACGGCTTTTGCATAAGGGTTATGGGTAGAATTCAATGCCCCGCCAGAAGTTGTGGTGGGAGAATTAAAGCCTGGTATTAGATTCATGGCTCTAACAGGTGGTGTGCCATAAAATGCATAGTCAGCAAAGCTTGTATAGAGATAAGGAATCAAGCGCATCCGCAGATCAGCAATATCCTGTACTTGCTTTTCCACTGCCGGAAAAGACCAGGGTTTGGTACCATCCGCCCATGCATTGATCATAGCAAGCGGAGAAAAACAAACAGTCTGCATGCGCCGTAACCATTCTTCTGCAGTAGGCGAACTGCGAACTTCCGGAGTCCATAATACTCCAATAAAAGAACTGTTGATTAGCGCTGTAATAAAATCAGGGTGACTGTAGTAGTCGTTATAAATAACATAGGGAAATGATGATGCACCTGCGTTGGAGGCCCTCACCAATCCATACGTTCTTATATTTTGCTTACGGTATAAATCAGTGGTCACCTTCTGCATCATCAGGCCATAGGTTTGCCGTATTTGTTCCGCTGAATTACCGGAAGGAAACCTGGCAACATCCGGCCACAGCCATTCATCAAAGCCATCGTTCTCATCCATTTTAAAACCACTTACCCCTTTACTTAATAAATGCTTATACAAATGATCTCCTATAATTTTCTGTGCCTGGGGCATGGAGTAATCGGGCACCAATCCTGCCCATACCGTAAATGATGCTGTGTAAGGAAAAATCTTTTTGTATAATTCTCCGTCGGGAGAAATATAAGGATTCATCCACAGGTTAACATGGATGCCCTTTTGTTGTAAACTATCGATAAATACTGCCGGATGAGGGAAACGATCCTTATCCCATTCATACGTGCACGGGTATGATTTGCTTTGCCAGCCGGGCTCCAGCCCAATTACACTCAAAGGAAATTTATGTTCCGCATATTGTTTCACCTCATTCATCACATCTTTATCACTGTACAAGGTTGGGGTGCGATGCCAAAATCCTAAACCCCATTTTGGCGGCAGGCAACCGCCACCGTTATATAAATTATACCGGCGCACTGCGTCTAACATGTCCGGTCCGCCAAATACAAGAATCTCTGCGCCTTCGGCAGGCACCAGCATTTCAATGTTATCGGAGTAAGGATTAGCCTGCCAGTTTTTATCTGTGTTTCTATCCCGGACAGCAGGCGGATGTTTGCTATCCCGTTCCACCGCAGTACCTACCCACACATCAATATACCGTGCAGCGTTGATTAATACCCCATAGCCATTTGATGAAACATAAAACGGTACCGGTGCATGCGTACGACCATTATCCTGTCCGCCATAATGGTCAACATGCAGGTGCATAATGCGACCGCGTTGTTCAACCGTTTTAAAATTTAAACCCAACCCAAAAATCTTTTCTGCTGAATCCAAAGGAAACCGCAGGTAAGTTTTGCTATCTATTACCGTCGCCTTTATTTCATTTTCAGGCATAGGAAAATGTACTGAAGGCATAGCGCCTAATGCTTCTATTTTAGGATGCACACCGGTCACCGTATAGAAATTAAATTTATCCGGCTTACCTACTTTAGCGCTCCAGACTCCGGGTGCTACAACATTCCATTTTAAATTTGTTTGCGCAGCCGCAACTGTAGTTAACGAAATAAAAAAGGCAAACAGGCAATATTTCAATTTTGTAAATATCATTTTAGATAAGTCATTTAAAAATTTATGGAATCCTATAGTATTAAAGTTAAAATCAAACCTGCGAACAGCGCATCAGTTGTACCTCTCATTGCTTTTTTATTTTACTTGTACATTCTTTATGTCCGTTTTCACTTTCCCTGTTGGCATATTTTCAATATTGATCACAGGTTGCCAATCTGTAGTGAATTTATTTTTTAGGATGCTCACATTTTTACAGGCCGTTAGTTGTACAGATATTATATTGCTTCCGGGTTTCATAAAATGGGTTTGATTAATTACATTGTTGCTGAAGACCAACCCATCAGTGCTTCGTGCTTTAAGCAAAGGTGCATCGTATACATTGAAAACATTATATTCTATCCGGATTTCATGGTGTACATAATATCCTTGCACCAACTTTTGGTTTTCAGGAGCAATGGCAATGATGTAGTTATCCGGCGCCTGGTTATAACCACAATTGTCAAAAATATTATTACTAATCAAAACGTCTTGTACCCGGCCCGATTCAAACCATGAATTACAGTCATCCGCAATTAAAATGGCGTGCATTCCTGTTCTGTAAAAAGTATTCCCTTCTATTAAAACCTTTCCCAGTGTGGTAATCAATATTCCTCGTGTATTCGTGTGCTCGAACCTGTTATGTTTAATTACAACTGAAGGATTTTTTGAAAGGTTTCCCACACAATCCCCTTCCTTAATTTGTGGGGGAACCTGCCGGTCCAATTGCAATTCAATTTCTTTTTTTGAAATCATTCGAGATGACTTCACCACTGCTGTAGCAAAGGGAATCAGCGTTTGGTGATTCACAAATTCAACAGAATCACCCTGGTCAAACGCATTAAAGCCCCACGTTTGCGGATGCATGAATTTTACGGTTACCTTATCACTATCGGATCCGGTTATTCGAAGATACGTTCCGTGTACGTTGATGGGATCATCATGTGAACCGGAAGCCAGGCAATCTTCTATTCTTATGGAACCGTAGCAACCTGAGAAATGGAAACAGTCAGCAAAAGCGGCTATCACTCTACCGGAACTTGGACGTGGCGCTACACTTACTTTGCTGATATCGATGTTTTCAGAAAGCTGGCTTACAATGCCAAGGCCGTGTATATAATAAAATTTAAGATTTTCGAAAGTAACATTGTGAGATCGGTTATTAAGAACGCCCACTTCATCGCGGTAAGGATCCCGAATGGTGAGTATATCTCCTTCGTTAAAATTGACGCCGGAGAAATCACCTGAAAATTTTAGTTTAAATGGAGATATTTCTATCGCATTACTCTCAGCAAAAGGTTTCCAAGTGGTATAATACATAATCTCTTTTGCAGGAACATATCCTATTGAAAAAGGATTATTAGTTTTCCATCCTTCGCCATACCATATTAGTTTGTTATGATTATTTTGATTTTCAATCGTATACCATGAATCACGATTCACATCGGCAACTACGTCCGTTTTTGTTTTTGAAACTATTGTCATCTCCGACATGGTTGGCCTTTCAAAATCAAATTGCAAATCTTTCACTTTAAAATTACGACATCGATCTATTGCCATCAACATCATTTTGCTATGATATACCAACAAAGTGTTGTTTCCTTCCAAAGTGATATTGGATAAATTCTCAAACAACATCCCGATTGTTTTCTCTTTAGATAAAGTGTCATCTTCTGTAGCATTCGAAATATAATATCCCCTTCGTTCAGCGCCGTCCGGCCAGATATCTATTCTTCCGCCGGGAAAACGAATGATGCAGCTATCGGCGCCTTTCGCATCTTTTATAGCATGGGCAATCGCAGAAGAGGCATTTTTGTAAGAATTGGAAACGACCCCATAATCAGAAAGGTTGATGATTTTTTGAGCATGAACAGCATTATTCATTCCGGCAAAAAGAACAATAAATAACCAATATTTTATCATTATAAAAATTGATAAGAGTTATAAAAAATTAGCCTATTCAACCATGATTTATTTTAGCTTCTACCCGGAGATTTTGAATGCCTGAAAAATTCAATCCTTTTGTATAGGGATAATAAGGCCTGTAAATACTATCCTGCGAATTTTTCCCAAATCTACCATTCATGATATCGAATATCAATTTCTTTATCTTATGAATTTTGCAGTAATCAATGGCGTGTTGAATGGCGTTTCTGTCATTAATAGTATTATTGGGAACAGCGCCAAACCTGGCAATTGAAATTTCGTTTTGTCCTTTAGCAATAATACCTATCACTAAAAAAAATCCAACAAAGAATATATTTTTAAAATTCATTTCTAAAATTTAATATGCTGAACTGTTCCCACCTGGATCAGTTTATTACATACAACTGCTTCACCGGTTTTTACAACCAGGCGTATTTTATCTTTTTCTCTTTTAACTTCTATATCAAACTCTTTTTGATACCCGCTTACTTTCTTAAGTCGCATATAATCCCAGCCGGCAGGTAGTTGGGGCGTAATGGTGAAACTGTTTAAACCGGTGGGCCTTATGCCAAACAAGCCCTCGGTATATATGCGGCAATACAGTCCACTTTCGGCTGAGAGCTGTCGTTGGTCTCCTTCGGGATAGGCTTCTACAGGGTATGGCACATGTTCGCCCAGCAACCTTCGGTTTGAATAATATTGTAAATACTTTAAACCCCGTTCCCTTTCTCCTGCGGCAAAAACGCCCCGAAGGGCATATAGTGTCGCACGATCCCAAAAGGTTTTATCACCTGCCTGCGTTGCGAGTCCGTCGGTTGTCCATAACCCGGGAGAAAACAACGCATCAATGGTTCCTTGTTTTCTGTTGAATATATTTACCGTAAGCGGAATACAAATCCATGCCCGAAGTTTTTCATTTCCCTCATAATATTGATACGTATCAAAACCCATCACCTTTGCGCCAAAATATTTTTCGATATCTGTTTTCAATGCATCAGCCTGCGTTTTATAAATTGAAAGTTGTTTCTTTTCTTTTCCAAGCGATTTGCCGAGGTAGGACGCAGAAACCAGGGCGTCGTAATAAAGCGAGGATGTACATAAATTGGCTTTGCCTGAAGGAAAACGGCCTTCGAGTTCATCTGAATTTGAAGTAACGACACCTTCTTTATTGAGTTTTCGTTTATTATATTCAAGACACCATTCTATCAAAGGCCAGAGTTCTTCAGCAACTTTTCGATCACCCAGTGACAGGCAAAAACGGGCAGCACCGTATGCAATCATTGCTGCATCGCCGCGATCGCCGGCGCCATTCCAAATGTCGGTTCCCTCTGCAATGATTGAACTGGGCAGCGGTTTATATTCCTTATTCATAAACCTTGCAAACTGGCGATATGTATTCAATGCTGATTCGTTGCCATAGCCGTATCCAAGGTAAGGGAAGAAAGGATTGATGTATTCAGCCTGGTCGTTGGCCCAAATAGCAGCATAATACCGTAACCCACCGGGGCTATGCAGAGGCCCACATTTGGTTTGATAAATGCTTTCGGCCGCACGTATCTTTGCAAAAGCAAATGCCTTGTTCAAAACGGTATCAGGAGTTTCCAATACTAAATGATCCCAGAGGGTGTCAATAAGTCCTTGACGTTTTGAGAGTTCTTTCTCAACATCAACTTTTATTTCCGCCTGCCCGGATTTTCGTCCACTAATAACCTGGTAAAAAACAATATTTTTCCCGGGAGGCAGCAAAAATGTACCGGCATTCAACGTTGCCATTTCCAACCGGTAACTTCCGTCAACACCTTTTTCTGGAAGCGTTGAAGAAATTGATTTTAATGCAGGTATTTCAATTTCAACAGCTTTATCCCTGTTATTTGTCAGCGTATATTTTTCACAAAAGACAGGGAGATCGATGGAAGGAAAAAGCACACGGGTTAAATGAACATTTTCAGCAACAGTACTCTTCACCGTTATCTTTCCATCCAGTGTTATTTCATTCACCTTTTCATGCTCAATATTTTTTTCATTGATAGAGATCATTGAAATGATGTCGGTGTTAAAAGAGCGGATCAAACTGGCGTGTGTATCATTTGGGATTGTCCGTAACATAGGCCAAACAATTTTCCGGTTGATATAAAATGACTGGTCGCTATTAACTCCATAATAAATAACAGAAGAAATATATTTCCCACTCATTTCAATATGGTCGGTATGGTTTTCATTTCCATTCACATACCATGAGATGCCACCGGATTCGTTTATTTTCCAACGGTTCTCCTGGGCATGCGCCATCATCATATTTATCACGCTGAATAAAAAGGCAACCAGTAATTTTCTTTTCATGTATAGATTTTATTGCTTTCCAATACCGTCAATAACTATTCTCATCAAAAACTTTATCACTCCTGGTCCATCACTATATCTTTCTTTCGTACTGCCGGTGTAACAATCAATTTTTCAACTTTACCATTTTTATATTCACATTCTACGGTAGTATTATACGGAGCATTTAGTTTGAAACTAACGTCCCAGTTTTTGGGCCAGGCTGGTAGCAATCTTATTTCTTTGCCATCGCATTGCAACAACATCGATTGTGTTGTTTTTAATAAAACACTTCCATGATCCTGGTCGGGAATCCAATCGTAGTTAGGTCCCCAAAAAGCGGGAAAGCGATTTTCTTTACTCCAATGCGAAGCCCTGTTTACAATACCATTTTTTGCATCATCGGTCTTGCCAAGCAATGCCGCCCAAAGATCATCCTGGCGCCAGCCTTCATATCCTTTTGGATCCCGGTAATCCCATGCATTAACAGCTAAATCCATGTCAGGTTTCCCCAATCCATACAACCTGAAAGGAAACACTGCATATAGTTCCGGGTTTTCAACATTAGATTTATTTTCAAATTTATCCGCCGCGGCTAACATTTTTTTGTTATCAAATTCACGGGTGGGAACCTCGGGCATAATCTTTTCCAGCTTAGATACTAAATCTTTCAATCGTTGCGAAACCAATTCCTGCGGAAGTGCATTTATTTTATTAATCAGGAAATGTATGCCCGCAATTTCCGGCAAGGCATTAGTGCATTTCCACCAGGTTTCTAATGCTTGTGATGGTTCGAATTTTAAATGTCCTGTTTCATCTAATTTTTCATGCTGATCAAAGAACAATAAGATTTGTTCTGCCAATGGCAGCAAGGTATCGGTAGCGAATTTTTTTTGTTGCGTGTATGAATAATATTCAAACATTAAGGAAGATAATTCCAGTCCGCTTACCCACTCGTATTTATGCCAGCCGCTCCCCTGCACTTTGTCTGTTGTTTCTTCAAGGGATTTTTTTTCCCATGTTTCACTAAAAGTGCTGCCCCAGAAATAAGTGCATTCAGGATAATAAGCTCCTGCATGATGAAAAGAAACTTTCGTTCTATATTCTTCCAAAGGGAGTTGTGCAAAATAAGTTTTGAATAAAGGATGCATCATTTCAAAGTCACCTGCGGCTGCCATCGACCAGTAAGGCAATCGTGTATTCTGCCACCAATAGCCAGTTCCCCATCTGCGGTAATCGGCGAAGCCTTCTGTTCCTGGGTAATCCACCGTAAAGATGGAGCCGTTGAATTTTATAGGATACTTTCCTCTCCCCGCACAACCATTCATAAAGCGCTGTAAGGCATAACCTCTCGTTATAACTTTTCCTTCATTCTCTTCTCCAAGCGGAGTTTCAACAGAATCATTATTGGAAACATTGATCCAACTCCTGTTCCAGAATTGATGCCACCAGTTTTCATGTTGCTGATAAAAATTGTTGGCATTTAACATTTGATTTTTATCAATTAAATTTTCTACTGATGCTAACCATGCTATAGGCGTGGAAGGTTGTTGCGTAATTACAGCAATTTGCAAATGCCTTTGCCTGCCTGACTTGCTTTCCAAAGTTGAATCATCAATCTTCTTAAAGCCATCTCCCGCCATCATTGCTCCGAATATCCGATCCTTTAAAGGATTCTGTAACGGAAAATCTTCCAGGCCCTGCAGTTTCAAATTCAATTTAAAACCCGAAACCTCGGGATTATGATGATACCAAACAATTGCAGCAGGTTCTTTCACCAACACATCAGGCTGAATAATCGTCGGTCCATATAAGTCAGGGAAATAATTCAAATCGCTTACTTCCAGCTTTTTCATCGTATCAATTTTGTTTCTCCATATTTGCGTGTAGGCCGTAACGTGAGTTGTACGGGGAACATCTGCGTCAACATGAATCACGGGATGATTGGCATCTACCCAAACATTTAGCTGAACCGCGTTTGTTCCGCTACCGGCCCGGATGCTTATTTTGCCATTGTAAATGTCCAGGGTTTGAACAAATGTTTTCCCATCAGCAAATGGATTGGGTGAGACATTGACTACCACTTTTCCTATTTTTAACAGCCGCCCGTTTTCTCCCCAGGCATCGGTTTTACTAATGTAAAAACAAAGGCTTCCATTGGCTTCTGTCCAAACGTTTAAACCGATGTCACCATTTCCGAAAGGCATGCTGGCATGGGAACTGCCGCCGACGGTTTTCCAAACAATATTGTTTTGCTGAATGACTGAAGCATGCGTTGCATTTTGCGCAAAGGAAGTTTTTTGTATCAGTACAAAAGCAAGACAATAAATGCTGGTGAGAAAAACTAATTGGGACTTAGACCTTTTCATCATTATATTTTTTTGCCGCACAGAATTGAATATTAAAATTTAACCTACAAGATAATTAGCCGGCAACATGAAATAGGACGTTAGCTGGAATTGTTTCTTTATTTCCTTTACTATTTTGCCAGGAAACTTTCAACTCGTTACCGCCGCCCGCATCAAAATAAACAACCTTTATTTTATGATATCCTTTCTTCAAGGCCGCTCTGCCAGGCGCTTCCGTACCGCCATGTTCACCATCGTTGTTCACAACTTCTTCATCATCTATAAATAATTTGCTGCCGTCATCAGAATAAGTAAAGAAATCATAGATCCCGTCTTTGTCTATCTTAATATATCCATCAAATTGCAATGCGTACTTGTCTTCACGTTGTTTTACTTTTTCAGAAATGATATCACTGACCCCTTCCTTTTTCACCGGTGAAGTTTGAATGGATTCCAAACTGATATTGCCATCCGGCTCATAATATTTCCATGAAATGCCGGTCTCCGCATATTTTATTTTAGATGCCTTTAGCCATGAATAAGATTTTACCTCAGCAGAAGCAATATCGCTGTGCAGAGCATTTGGCAATAACGTAACCGCTTTAACAGCAGATGTTTTATTTATGGAAAATGGTTTCGTGTATGCTAATGAGTTGCCGTTAGGTTCGCTGTCATCCAATGTATAGCGAATCTCACCAGCATCTTTTGTAGTAAAAGCTATCATAGGGTTTAGGGAACAATTTGGATAAGTTACTTCCATAACCGGCTTATGCGCAAATTTTCCATAGTTGGAAATTTTCACCGCATAGGCGTAAGGTGCTTTTATTTTATCAGGGTTATAATCCGGCAAAGAAACCACTAAGTCTTTTCCCTGCTGTTGCCATGAAAGATTTTCTTTTGTCGATAGAAAATTAATGGCGGTCCCTTCGAGTAGGGTAATATCTCTTAATACTAATTTTTTATTCTCCGGGTATTTTGGAAAAATGGCATACAACGAATTCGTCGTTGGGTTGTAGGTATAAAATATTTCTTTCACGGCATAGCCGGGATCGGGATCAACAGTGATCTTCAGCAACAAATCATTGTCACCTTTTTTGGGTTTATACTTCCTGTTTCCTTGGCTCCATTGTGACGATGTTTTCCATCTTTCTGTATTATAAATGGCTTCTGAATTAACGTCCATCCAACTGCCGATTTGCAATAAACGTTCCTGCATAATGGGAGGAATTTTTCCATGTGCATCAGGGCCGATATCCAATAAAAAATTTCCGCCACGGCTTACTTTATCTATTAATTGCAAGCACCAATGATTGAGCAGAATTATAATCCCATGCATCCTCTGCACGATTGTATCCATAGCTGGCTCCCATGCCGCGACTCTCTTCCCAGGGATGATCTTCAAAATCAAGATCGGGCTGGTATTCCGGCGTGTACACGCCACCGTGATGAAAGCGAACGCCGCTTCCCCACCGGTCATACGTTACTACCTTATCTTTAACCGGGCTGTCATTATACAGCCAGGCAAGAAACTCCTGCGATTTCCAGGTGGATGCCGGCGCATCCCATTCTCCGTCTGTCCAGAAAACATCGGGTTGATATGTATTGATGAGTTCTTTCATTTGCGGCCACATGTGTTGGCTCACATACTTATTTCTGTCGCTTAACCATAATGGATCGTACCATTCATACAGGGAATAATACATGCCTGCGTGTACGGTAGTTTTTCGAAGCGCTTTGAAAAGATCGCCCAACAAATCCCTGTGTGGGCCTGCGGATACTGCGTTCCATGGAAAACCCCAATCCCTGTCGGCTTCTTTGCTGGGCCATAAACAAAATCCATCGTGATGCTTTGATGTAAGCACTACATATTTGGCACCTGATTTTTCAATCAATTGTGCCCATGCATTGGGATCAAATAATTCAGCATGAAAATTTTTAACCAGGTCATAATAAGAACGGTCATCGAAATTTTCGTGCTGGTATTTGATTCTTACCGAATCACCACTTCTCAACCCATTTTGATACCACTCGGCGTATTGGCCCTTTGAAGAATATCCCGGAACAGAATACACTCCCCAATGAATAAATATTCCAAACTTCGCATTGGTGTACCATTGCGGTACCGGCCGGGTATCCAGCGATTCCCACGTGGGCTTGTACTGCGCAAAATTGTTGCTATAAAAAAACAGGCACATGCAGGCAAATAAATTTCTGAGCGCAGTACTTTTTTTAGATTTCATATTGAATCGTTTGAATGGGAAGAATTTGATCAAAGTAAAAACAATTTATCCAATAAAGGTCAGGCAAAGACGCATGTCAGCCGACGCAAAGCTTCCATTTGTCATTTGTTGCGAGGCTGGTTTTATAAGCGATCGAACTTTCTTAGGAATGGAGTCCTCAATTGGCTTTTACTTTCAAAGGCCACGTTGGACAAGGAAGGTTTCTTATATCAATATAATTCATCGAGATAAGGTAACGAAAGAAGATTTTGGAACGGGTCGGTTCCCAGTCGACTCTCAGCCAGGAACCCAGAGTTCATCAACACAAAAAACAATTTGCATAATTATTTTACCGGCGAGTCTTCTTTGAGAGACCCGACTACAGCTTAAAGTAAAAACACATGGGAACTAACTGCAAGGGGTACCCTTAAATACAAATAATATTAAAGGATCGATTTAAACTTTTTTATTTTGTCTCCGGTCCATCTTTGAGGTTCCAAGCCATTACATAAATCATGTAATGACAATATTCCCCGCCACCTCTTCATGAAAATGAATCCCTTTCGCTTCTGGTCCGGCAAGTATCACGATTGCCCCGAGAATCAATACAGAGCCGGCAAGTATCTCCATCGAAGTGGCATAGCTTACAGTTTGCGCAAGTACTGCTTCTACGTACGCAATTCCTGACGCGATTAAAACTCCTAATTGATAAGCAAAACCAGGGAAGAAGCCACGCAGCGGGCCCGGTGATAATTCATTAATATGCGCCGGAATAATTCCCCAGGCTCCCTGCACCATAAACTGCATCCCAAAAGCGCCCAATGCAATCAATATACTTCCCCCTGCCAGCAGCCACAATGGAATTAATACAAGGGCAAGAATTACCGCTGTTGCCATCATCTTTTTTCTGCCATAGCGGTCGGATAAATAACCAAATAGTAATCCGCCCAAAATAGCACCCACCATGGAAACCATAGTTATGATGGCTGTTTCATGTGGACTAAAATGTTTTTGTTGTTGTAAAAATGTGGGATACAAATCCTGCGTACCATGAGAAATAAGATTCATCATCGACATTAAAAGAATGAGATACAAAAATAATTTCCAGTGTTTTTTTACGGCAATTCCATACTCCTTCCAGTCTCTTGATTTGTTTGCTTTCCATGCGGCAGTTTCTTTTACTTTAGCCCGAATAAATAAGGTGACCAAAGCGGGCAGGCCACCAATAAAGAACATCGCCCTCCAGCCGAAACGTGGAAAAACCAGGTAATAAGCGCCGGCAGCTAAAAGAAAACCTAACGCATATCCCTCCTGCAAAACCCCTGATAAAAATCCACGTCGTTTTACAGATACAGATTCCATAACGAGTGAAGCGCCTACGCCCCACTCCCCGCCCATGCCAATTCCATACAATAATCGCAACAACAAAAAGATACTATAGTTGGGAGCCAGCCCCGATAATATCTCCATCACCGAATAAAAAATAATAGTGATCATTAAAGGCCCCTTTCTTCCATACCTGTCGGCCATTAACCCAAAAATCAAGGCTCCCACCGGCCGCATGGCCAGGCTGGCAGTGAGCGTTAAAGCCATTTCGGGGATCGTTTTATTAAAATCTGTAGCAACGGTAGCGAGCACAAACGTGAGAATAAAAAAATCAAAAGCATCCAATGTCCATCCGAGGAAGCCTGCCAGTACAGCGTTATTCTGGTTACGCCTTGCTTCCTTTTCATTTGGGACAGGAACTTTCAATTCAGTTGTTGCCATTGTGTTTAATTTTATTTTGATGATGACCTTGGTCTTAATATCCGGAGTAATTGTTCAAACTGTGGTTAATATTTTTTTAATGCTAATATACTTAAAAGCATTTGTCAGAAATGAAATATATGTAAGCACTACAAAAGGATGGCAGTAACGACAACGTATACACGATTTAAGGAAATGTTTATGATTGCCCACACTAACGTCTTTAATAAAAAAGGAATGAAAGTTGTGGAACAAAACCGGCCACTCTAACAGTTACAAACTTTTAATTTTAAATTTGGTCAGGGTTCGGGCGAATGGCCGTTTCCGGGACTGCCTAATGAATATAAGCAGCAGCAAAATTAATACATACTACAGCAATCATGAGTAATACTGGAACGATAGCATTAATAATACTGGTTGTAAATGTTGTTTTTTCTTATAAAGGATTTATAAACGAACAATTTTTTGATAGCTATAAATTTGAAGTTGACAAGATCTTAATCAACAGGGATTATAAAAGACTCATAACCTCAGGATTTCTGCATGTTAGCTGGACACACCTTATTTTAACATGATCAGCCTTATGTTATTCAGCGGCAGCGTTGAGGGGTATCTCGGCGGAATCAAGTTTTTAATAGTTTACCTGGCCAGTTTAATTGGCGGTGATTTATTCACGCTTTTGGTTCATAAAAACCATGGCGACTATACTTCTGTTGGCGCATCCGGAGCTGTGTGTGGAATTATATTTCGCGTCTATAGCATTGTTTCCAGGCATGAGTGTTGGGCTATTCGTGTTGCCCATTTCAATTCCCGGCTGGCTGTTTGGAATTCTGTTTGTACTGTATTCGATTTACGGAATTAAATCGCAAAGAGGTAATATCGGGCATGAAGCTCATCTTGGTGGCGCTCTGGTCGGTATGATTGCAGCTGTAATAATGGAACCATCTGCTTTCGCTGAAAACTACGTTACTATTTTGATTATTGTAGTTCCAACCGTTGCCTTCATTTACATTATCATTACCAGGCCACAGTTCTTATTGATCGATAACTTGTTTTTCAAAACTCATGAAAAAGTTTACAATATCGATCAACGATATAATCTTGAAAAAGCGAATCAACAAAAAGAGATTGATAGAATTCTTGACAAAATAAACAGGCACGGCATAAAAAGTTTAACTAAAAGCGAGAGTGAAACGCTTAGAGAATATTCGAAAAAAATATAAGGCCGTGATGACGCCAAAAAAGTTTTCATCGAAAGTATTCTATAAGTTGTCGAAATAATTTAGCAGATTGGATTGGCGACATTAGATTCGTATTCTCAAAACTTTCTCATTATGGAATACGATAACGACCGGCCGGTAAAACCGTTTTATAAACCCGAAATATTTTTTTGGATCATCGTTTTTCTCTTTTACCCGCTGGTAAATTTTGTTTCGTTTTTTTACAAGGATATTATATTCCTGCCAATCCTGTTGTTAGTAAGCCTGCTTTTATTTCCTTTCTATTTTTTGTATGCAAAAGCGATTATTCCATGGCTGTTTTTTTACAAAACGGAATGTATGGTTGGGCCTCGTTATCCTGGCCTTATATATTATTGCCATTGAATTTCTCCGGCTTCTTTATTCGTTTGTACACCTCGATGAAAATCCGATTGAGTTGCTCCAGTCTTTTCAACCTTACTTTACTTTTTCTGCGTCTACATTTATACGTGAGAGTTTATGGTTCTTCATTAATCTCTCCTTCGCAACTGGCATTGCATTGCTTAAAAGGAATTTTGACGAAAAAGATATTATCGCAACGCTTGAAAGAGATAATGCCAATTTTAAATTAAAGTATTTGCGCTCACAGTTAAACCCACATTTTTTCTTTAATACTTTAAACAGCATTTACTCACTTAGTCTCCAGAAATCGGATAAAACGCCGGAGGTGGTTGTAAAACTTGCCGACCTGATGCGGTATATGATTTACGATTGCGACGAGGAAAAAATTTCACTGGATAAAGAAATAGAATTTATTAGAAACTATATCGATATTGAAAAAATAAGATACAAAGCCGATGTGCGGTTTTCAGTTGAAGGAGAAACCGAACAGAATTATGATCGAACCATTTTTGTTCATCTCATTTATTGAAAACGGATTTAAGCATGCATTTAATAATTCTTATAACGATGCTTTTATTTATGTAACCATAAAAGCAAGCCCTGAACAAATTGTTTTAAATGTAATTAACAATACCAATATCGACCTGGAAACGCAGGCAAAAAAAATGCCCGGTAGCGGCATCAAGAACAGCCGCAGTTTGCTGGAGTTGGTATATCCCGAATCATACGCTCTTGATATAATTCAAACCGACAAAGAAGAAGTGAGGAAGAGCGGTTTAAGAATTACAAATGCAAAGAAAAGGCTGGAGGCATTATACCCGGATTCTCACACGCTTGATGTAATTTTAAGTAAGAATGCTTACACGGTTTCATTAATAATAAAAACAAGCCCGCTTGATAAAATGCATGATAGTTGAAGATGAAACGCTTGCCCAGCAGGTCATTCAAAGCCATTTACAAAAGATTGACACATGCGAGCTGGTGGCGATTTGCAACAATGCGCTGGAAGCAAAAGAAGTTTTAAATAAATTCGAAGTCGACCTTATGTTTCTTGATATTCAATTGCCCGGCATGACCGGTTTACATTTTTTACGATCGCTGAACAACCCGCCGTTAGTTGTACTTACAACTGCCTATTCAGAATATGCCGTAGAGAGTTATGAATTTAATATAATTGATTATTTACTGAAGCCAATTTCGTTTGAGCGTTTTCGCAAAACGATTGATAAAATAATAGATGGTACGTCATCCGCAAAGGTTCTAACACGGGAAGGATAGTTTAACGTCAGATCACATATTTATCAAGAGCAACGGAAAGTTCGTTAAGGTGAATTTTTCCGAGATCACCTATATTAAAGGCATGAAAGATTATCTTAAGATTCACACGCTAGATTCCAGGCTGGTAACACATCAAACCATGAATGAAATGGAAAAACTGTTACCTGGTTAAACAATTTATAAGGATTCACAAATCGTATATAATTGCGCTGGCACACATTAAAAGCATTTATGGAAACAGCATTGAAATGGAAGACGCCACCATTCCCGTAGGCATTACTTATAAAGACAAAGTGATGCATCTTGTTAATAAAAAATAACTGATCCTGAAATTCATTCTACGCGCATCCTCTGCGTACCCTGCGTTTTCCTTTGCGTTCTTAGCGATACTATTTATTTAATTTCAATATATTGCTTCTCTACATTCCATCCGTACAATTCAACTTCAACGTTTTCACCGGCAACCGGCGTATAGTCGATACCGATAGTTTTCTCCTGGCCCGGCAAAACCGAAATATAATTATCACTATAAAATGCTGGCAATATCCTTTGCTTCGAAGTTTTGTTCACCACGGACAACCGATTGAAGAAAGCCACCGGGTTATCTTTTGGATTTTGAATCGTTACTTCGATTTTTCCTCCACCTGTTTTTTTTGCTGTGATAAGAACTGCAGCTTTCTTCATTTCCTGCAATCCCGAATAATTACCTGTTGCGTCAGGTAGCCAATACAAATTATCGCTCAACAATTTTTTATTTTCGTCTAACAGGCTTAAATAAAGAAAGCCTCCCTTTTCTTTAACCAGCCTGCCCAACATGCTTTGTACAGAGAGATATTTCTTTGAGCGTGTTGGTTCAATTTCAGAAAATACTTGTGTAAGCAACTTCTCTTTTCCATCAACATCATAAAACTTTACCTGCAGCATAATATTATGTTTTGCCGTAAAAGTATTATTGGCAATCATTACCATACCGTCTGCCGGATTGTACATTACATGAAAGGGTTCGCTGCCATTATGCAATCCATATAAGCATGCATTTGGATCAAGATAATAATCATACATCTGTCCACGCAAGGCCGTCCATGGGTTTTGCGTTTTCCAGATTATAAAGCCTGTGTACCATTCCCACATGTGGGCGCTAAAGCCTTCTGCCAATGCACGGTATTGATCATAATTAAGTAACTGTGCTTTATTGGCAAAGTCTTCCACATCTTTTGGTTTGCCATAAGGATCGATGTATTGGTCGTAGCCGATATACTTATGATATTCCCAAACGCTGTCAACTTTTCTGTTAACAAAATCAGGAGGCGTCATGTTTTCTTTGGGTATAAATCTTTTCAAAGATTCGTAGTCTCCAACGCCAACAGAGCCTACCTCGGAGTTAAAAGGGAACGTTTGATGTTCCCAAAAAGTATTAATGTTTTGTATGCCGTAAGGCCCGTCGCCGTTACCACCAAAGGGATTGTAAGACATGCTATCCGAATTGGAATATTCAATCAAATATCTTGTGCCATCAAGTTGCGGCATTATTGAATCACGCATCGCCACAAGAATATCTTCAGGAGGTGTAATTTCATTACCGCCGCACCATAGCGCCAGCGACGGATGATTGCGGATCATCTTTACCTGGTCAACAACGGAAGTAAGAAACAGTTGATGATCATCAGGATATTTTCTTCTTGTCCACTGATCTTCTTTTTTCATTGGATCGAGCCAGCGTCCATTGCAATCACCGGAATTCCAGAAGTCCTGGAACACCAGCATACCATACTTATCACACGCATCGTAAAACTCGGGGCGTTCCGTTAGTGCGCCACCCCACACACGAATTAGATTCAGGTTCATGTCTCGGTGAAACCTTATTTCGGCATCATAACGGGCATTTGAAAAACGCAGCATCTCATCTGAAATAATCCAGTTGCCTCCTTTAATAAATATTCTTTGTCCGTTCACGAGTACTTCGCGGCTATGCGTTTCCGTATTCCATATCGTATTAATTTCACGAACGCCGATTGATAACGGTTCTGCATCACTTGTCTTACCATCATCGGTTATAAATTTCACATCGATGTTATATAAATTCTGCGGACCATAACCATTGGGCCACCAGAGTTTGGGATCCTGTAAAACATGATCTGGTAATGATGCTGTAATTGTTGTACCGCCGTCAATTGAAACATTTGCTGACACTTTTTCTCCGCCAATTTCATATTGCAAAACACCACTTATTTTTTTGTTGCCGCTGTTCAATAATTCTGCAGAAACTTTTATAGTTGCGGGTAGTTGCTTTCCCTCAACAAATCTTTTACCGGGAACTAACGTTATAGCGTGTACGTTTTTAACATTCACCGGCCCGGTCTTTTCAATGGTTACTTTATCCCATATGCCGGTGTTACGGTCTCGTATCGGCTGAATCCAATCCCAGCCGGCAACATACTGATGGGAAACATTTTTAGCAATAGTGCCATCGCCACCCTGTCCGCCATTGGGGTTACCAACAGGATCAGGAGGATAAACAATTACCGCCAGCCGGTTCTTGCCATCTTTGGCCAACCATGGCGTAATGTTATATTGCTGGCGCAAAAACATTCCATAAAATCTTTTATCGTTGAGCTTATGTCCGTTCAAAAAAATATCGCAACTATAATTAATACCTCTGAAATGCAGCCACACCTGTTCATCTGCATTTGTTATTTTTTCTGAGAAATCTTTTACGAACCAATAGGTGTAGTAGTCACTCCCGGCATTATAGATGTCAGGAATTTTTTCATTATTCATTCCGTAAAATGGATCAGGAATCATTTTATTATTCAGCATTGTAGTAAGCACAGTTCCGGGGACTGTGGCTTTCATAAAGCCTTTCAGCTTAAAAGATGGTTCGGATATTTTCTCACCCCTATCTTTTATTTTTTTAATGTTGATACACTGCCAACCTTCGTTGAGTTCATACTGTTGCGCATTTGCGTTGAAGGTGGTAAAGCAGGCGAAGAATAAAAATAATTTTAAATATTTCATAGTTGATTATGTTAAGATGTATGCTCAGGAATTATCCCACAAAGACACTAAGAACACTAAGAAAAAATGCTTTGTGGCCTTTATGTCTTAGTGGGAAACACTTTTATTTCAATTGATTCAGTTTAAACCGGATGACTTCAATAGCCTCTTTTACTCTTGATATAATTACATACATATAGCCATCATAGATAATGGTATGCGGGTAACCATATTGACCATCTTTATACAAACCTTCTTTCTTTAAAGTATAAGGCTGATCGGCAATGATGTAATTTTTATTAAAGAATTTCCCATCTTTTGAAAGAGACAAAACTAGCGGTGTCCGGGCATAGTGATGCATCGTATCAGGAATACCGACATAATAAAATCTCTTATCCGGCAAACGGCCGAAATGAAACTTGCTGTCATTGTCAGTAAATTTTGTCTCAACAGGAAAAGACCAATGGGCACCATTGTCTTTGCTTTCGGTTAACCATAGTCTTCCCTTCCATCCTTCACCAGTTACACGAAGCAACATGTGAAGTATTCCATCGTCAGTCTGAAAGAAAGAACCTTCACAAAGCGGCGGCAAATTATTTTTCTCCGCAGGTGCATAAAAAGTCGCGGGGTTGTCCTGGCTATATAAACTATCGGCATAAAAGCTCGTCATCGTCCATCCGCTCAATCCACGATAATCATCTGTATAAGGGAAAGTGAAATTACCGCTAATGATTAACCTGCCATTGGCAATTTGCTCCGGACCGTGATTGGGGTTTACCGGAACGTGCATATCAATCGCATCGCTCCAATGGTCGCCATCGGTCGAGATTTTGGCCCAAAGGTGAGTATTGGTTTTGCGAGGAGAATATTCGCCGAAGTAAGCAACGAGTGTATCATTAAATTGGTGAAAACCCGCAGCAGTTAAGATGTTCAGCGTGTCACCTTTATAAACATTGGGTGTTGCAAGTACGTCGGGCTTTGACCAATGATAAAAATCTTTTGATATTGCATAGTTCACCCGCTGCCCAGGTTTATCTTCATCTTTCATTCCATCACTCCATATAGCAATAAATTTATTTTTGAAATGTGTTATGGAAGCGTGATGATTATAAAGCCACGAAGTGTCGGGCTGGTAGATCATGCTGTGCTCGATGCGAAGATGTGTTATCCCTTTTTCAGTACTATAGTTGTTTTTAATTTGTGTTTGCTGTGCAAGGCATACTATTGGGAAAAGTAAAGGCAAAATAAAATAAGTGCATTTTTTGGAAATCATCTTAAAAGTTCTATTCTAATAAAAGTATAACTGCAAAATACACTCAAATTTTTTATATGGTTGCAATGCTCTCAATTTTAATATAGAACAAAGAAACAGAAAGTAAGAGAGGCTGGTAACGCAGTCAAAAGACAATTTCATTTATTTTATTTTCGACATTCCAGTCTCAACAATTTTCTCAATTATTTACATGCACAGGATTTCCGTTCAACGTACCAACTTTCAATAAAAAAGCCCTCCGTCTTCGAAGGGCTAACCCTGTGTTGTGAAACTTTCTTGTAGTCAGAACACTTTTTGCTTGTGTTAATTTCTGTTGTGTAAATAGCGTTTCACGTTGACAGCGTTTTCATTTTATTATACTTCTTCAGGTATGCGTTTAGGTTAGTTACCACTTTATCCGGCTCCGGGCCCGCCCGGATGCATTTCAAAAAAATCAAACAAGTAAAAATAGTTGTTGAACCTGAATCTTAATGAGACTTGGGAAGAACAGTAAGTTTTAAAATAATGCCCCATTCCCACTCCGCCTGAAAATACAGTTTTGTTCAGGCATCGACCATGTTTTAAATTCGGATCGGGGCCGTTGCTGTAATAAAATAACCATTTTATTGATGTGCTCTTTAAGTTTATCAGGCTCTTCATTTGTAATCACATCTTCAATAACCTGCTTCAGTTCGGGTATCCTGCTTGACAATTGCATTGAAAATTTTTCGAAAATATCTTTCACATCGCCGATTGCTAAATCTTTGTCTTTGGCAATCTGTTCAATCATACTATTCATTTCAATTCTTTTTTAGATTAATAGATTGTAGATTTTTTGCATGCTATCGTGAGTAGGAGGTTTGAATTATTTTTAGAATTAGATTTAAATATACCGCAGAAGGTTGCTGTTCGAAAATATAATAGGCGGGAAGGCAAAAACAGTCGGTGAAAAAGTAAAAAACTTCCCGGGAAGTTGTCGCAGGGAAGTTTTTATGTTTAGTTGGCATTATTTGAGTCGTAGAAAATAGGATACTTCACCTTCTTTATCCACCTGCAAAATAATGGCTTTGTTATCTTTTTTTACCTCAACAAAATAACTGTCCTTACCATTGAATGGCGTGTTATAAATTAACATGTCACTTTCGTTAAATTCATTGTCGTCAAAGAAAAAAACATCCGGAATTGAATAGCCTTTATAATTTCTATTGATCCATTCCCGGGCCTTTTTTGGAAGATCAGAAAATGTTTTTTCAGTAGTAGTGCCTACCAGTTGAGAGTGGTCGTCATAAAATCCAGATGTTACTTCACCACCTTTTGTAAAAGTAGCTTCATCAAAATTATTTACCCGCTCCCAGGCATCTACGGGTGTATTCCCAAAGTCTGCTTTGAATTGTGCTTTAGAACGATCACTCACTTCCGCACCTTCAATTTTTCGGAGTTCCCTTTTGTCATGATGGATACTGTTTTTAATTTCCGATTCATTAAACCTGTCTTTTTGAATATCATTTTTTACTAACATCTCGTTAGTTTGTGCGCAAGCTGCTGTTGTAATAAGAAATGCAGCAGCGCATAAGATCATTTGCTTTTTCATGTTTTAAATTTTTTGGTACTGATTATTAAACTTTAGTTTTCATTTCTAAAATGTAAAATTATCCCCACATAATATTTACGTTCTTTAAAAGTCGTTAAGCGGGCAAAAGTTGTCGTTGAAGAAGATAATTTTAAAGTTAGCTGCCGCCAATGTGTTAAATACTTTTACAAATTCACAACGGCGCTAAAACATGGAGGGTTTTATAAAACTGCTTTGCTTCCTCTAAAGCTTCATTACAAATAAATTGCAATGGTGAATAGTTGACATAAAAAGTATTTTCGTCCAGGTCCTCATACTCGAGGAAGTCTAAGTAATTTTCCAATAGTTTGTTTAAGCCCATTACTGAAACTGTGGTTTTCATATTATGAGCAGATTGACGGAGCCGATCAATTTCATAATTATGCCATGATTGCTCCAGCACATTTAACTCGTTTGGCATCGCCTCGATAAACTGTTCTGTAATTGTTTTCTCATAGTCAACGTTTCCACGGCTTATTTCCTTCATGTATTGAAGACTGATATACTTGTATGTTTTTTCAGAAGACATTGTTGAGGATGTTGACCAGCCATTTGCCGAAGATTTTGTAGACGAATATTGTTTGATTAAACCAAGCAACTCATTTTCCCTGATCGGTTTTGAAATATAATCGTTCATTCCATAACTGATGCATTTTTCCCGTTCACCTGAAAATGCGTGTGCCGTCATTGCAATAATAGGAATATCCGATTTCAGCTTATTACGTATTTCCGCTGTTGCAGTATAACCATCCATCACGGGCATTTGAACATCCATTAAAATGAGATCGTACTTATTTTCAGCAACTTTTTTCAAAGCTTCTTTTCCATTGGCGGCAATATCAAAAGACAGATTCCATATTTGGAATAAATGTTTCAACAGGCTTTGATTGATCTCATTATCTTCTGCAACGAGAATATTTACTTTATCAAAAACGGGTGCGTTACTAACGACATTTGGTTTAGCAAATGCGTGAATCACCTGACTGGACGAAATCTTATACGGAATCATTATATTGAAAGTTGTGCCAATTCCCTTTTCACTTTCCACATATAGATTTCCGTTTTGAAGCAATACCAAATCATTTACTATTGAGAGCCCGAGCCCCGTGCCGCCATACGTCCGCGTTACCGAATCTTCTGCCTGTTGAAAGCGTCCAAAAATATACTGCAGTTTTTCTTTCTCAATTCCTATCCCGGTGTCGGAAACAATAATGCGTGTTTTAACCACATTATCAATTTCGCCAGCATTGGAAATTTTGATATCGATACCACCTTTCTCTGTAAATTTTAATGAATTACCAACCAGGTTTACCAGGATTTGTGTAAGCCTGTTGCCATCTCCCTCTAATATTTCGGGCAAGGCTTCATCTACATTAATAAAAAGGTATAATTTTTTTTCAATCATTTTCGGCTTAAACATCAGCTCAATTTGTTCCAGCAATTTCCTTATGTTAAAGGGTGCCGATTCTATGCGCATCATCCCTGCTTCGATCTTCGATAAATCGAGAATGTCATTTACAATAGTCAATAAATTCTCTCCTGACTTTTGCATTGTTTGCACATATTCCTTCGATTCACTATCCAATTCCTTGCGCTCTAATAAATGAGTGAAGCCCAATATAGCGTTTACAGGTGTTCTTATCTCATGACTCATGTTAGCCAAAAAGTTTTCTTTTACCCTCACAGCTTCTCTCACTCTTTTATCGGTCGCGTGCAGTTGTGCAATCAGATGATTTTGTTTCTGCATTACCGTTATAATAAACCAAAACAAAACTGCGCCGCTCAACAGCACGAGAACAATTAATGTGGTACTAAAACTCAAGGCCCGCTTACCACTGTTATTTATTGATGAAGTAACGCTTGCAAGTAATTTCTGCCGTGAATTTTCAATAATACGGGTTACCGCTCTAATTGAATCATTTAGCTCTTTGGCTCTAACGGAAGTAATTAATTTCTCCGCTGCGTCCTTACCTGACGAATACAAAGTATCCATGACAGCCTTTCCCAGTAACAATTTTTCATGAACCAAAGGATCTAATACATCAATATATTTTATCGAAGTATCGTCATCTGATATTTTTTGAAGATTATCAATGTTACGCTGTACTTCTTTAATCTTAGATCTGTACACCTCAAGGTTAGAGGAATCTTTTGTATAAAGTGTTCCTGTTACTGCATTTTGAACCGAAGTTATGTTCTTTGATAATTCCTGCAGATCGGTTCTGATTTTTAGTTCGCTGATTACCTTTTCATTTCCGTTAATAAGTGAGTTTACGTTTTTGGTGGAATTATATTGTATATAAATGAGTAGCAGGTTGCCAGCAACAAAAGCGGCCAGTATATAATATATAATTCTTTTGCGAAGCATTGTGAGAACTACAGGGAATACATATTTTACAATTCCTCCGTGCTTTTCGAAGAAGGAATCTTAATGTATTTGTTTAAAAAATGAATCAACATAAAAATACAAATTACAATGGCAATAACCATCAGTGCCAGTATGATGCCATCAATTTTACTGTCCATTAATTTAAAGAAGGTATACGACAGCACAATCAACAATAAAGTGTCGGCAAAAAATAATATGGTGTATACAATTTTCATTTTTTTTAAAAAAGTAACCCCGGTAGAAACCAGGGTTTAAACCAAAAACTACCTATGAAAGATTTTTTATTGAAAATTATTTTTTTTCTGTTTCATGATTCAAATTTAGAATGGTGCAGGTAGATTGAAAATTCAATTCGGTGAACAGGCATTTTCAGTCGGTGAAAAATGCTACAGTAAATCATATGCGATTTCAGCTCCGATAATTAAAAGCGTAGGGATAATAAATTCTGCTTACGATTATCATCCGGGTTCACCTATATAACATTAATTCTTTTATTCAGCGCAAGGCGATAAGCATCAGCCACAGGCAGGGCTTTCCCACTAATCATGATTGCGCCTTCCTGTATGGTATCTATTTTGTTAACGGCAACAATGTAGGAGCGGTGTACTCTTAAAAATGTGGATGCGGGCAGCCGGGCTTCAACGGCTTTTAATGTGGAATGAATGGCATAAAATTTTTGCTGCGTATGCAATTTTACGTAATCGCCCATGGCTTCAGCAAATAGAATTTCATCAATTTTGAGTCTTCGAATTATGTTAGTATCTCTTATGAAAATAAATTCTTCTTCGTTAATTTTATACTCTTCGGACTTGCTCGACAATATTTCTCTTGCTTTTTCAATGGCCTGGTTAAAGCGTGCAGGGGTAACAGGTTTTACTATATAATCCGCTACATTTAGCTCAAATGCTTCAACGGCATAATCTTTTTTTGAGGTGGTAAAAATGATGAGAGGACCATTCTGCCCAAGATTTTTAGTTAGCTGTATACCGTTCATTCCGGGCATTTCAATATCCAGCAAAACGAGGTCTACCGGATTTTGCTGAAGAAAATGAAAGGCCTCTGTTGCACTGGCGCATTCTTCTACAACCACCATATCCTGAACGAAGCCGGCCAATTGTTTCATAGTAGTCCTCGCAATCTTATTATCGTCGACTATGAGGCAATTAATTACCATATAAAAATGAAATTAATTTATAAAAGCTAACAAAATTTTGTTTTGTTCCTTGGTTATAAATTCGCTTTTGAAAATAATAAAAGTAAAGATATAGCAGAATAGAAATTGCTGAAAAGTATTATGACTATATTAATATTTGAAGAAACTAAACGAAGCAAACTGCAAAAACATTTGAAGAAAATCTTTGTTAATTATACCCACAGGTAATTTTTTATTTAATCTCAAAGGAGCTGATGCTCCACAGCAAATCGTATAAGCATGGCCGTATTTTTTACTTTCAGCTTCGCCAACAAATTTTTCCTGTGGCTGTCAACAGTAAAAGGGCTCAGGAATATTTTTTCTGCAATCTGCGGATTGGTATATCCTTCTGCAATCAACGCCAGAATTTCTTTTTCGCGGGGCGTTAGTACCGGCAATGTTTCCTTCGACGACTTTTCATATTCTTCCAACACCTGTCCAACTTCGCCGTTAAAAAAAATATCACCATCACAAACTGCGTGTATGGCTTGCACCAATTCTTCTTTAGATGTGTTTTTTAAAATGTAGCCGGATGCGCCGTTCTCCATCATTTTTTTAATATACAATCCCTGGTTAAACGTACTCAGGCCCAATATAAAAACGCCTGGATATTTTTGTTTCATGATGCCGCATAATTCCACGCCGTCCATGCCAGGCATGCTGATGTCCATTAAAACTATGTCTGCAGTGTTGTTTACAAAAAACCCGAGGCACGATTGCGCATTCATGGCCTGACCCACCCATTCAATATCATTTTCATTTTGGAGTAATGAATGAATTCCTTCAATAACCAAGGGATGATCGTCGACGATAAATAAGCGAATCATAATTACAAATTGAATTCAATATTTACTAAAGTTCCTTTTCCGGGTTCAGCATGAATGGCCAATTGTCCCTTTAAATAGTCTACGCGGCTGCGAATGTTTATTAAGCCGGCACCGTCTTTATTGCCGTGAGTATTTGGATCGAAGCCTTTGCCATTATCTTCAACGACCACGCTTAAACGATTTTGTTCTTTAATAAGCTGCACAAAAGCTTCGCTGGCTGACGCATGTTTTAATATATTATTCAACAATTCCTGCACAATTCGGTAAATGATGATCTCTATTGATTGTTCAAGTCTCTGTTCCATACCTAAAGACTGGTATTTGACATTAACCAGTTTTGTTGTATTGATACTATTGCAATATTCTTTCAATGCTTCATCGAGTCCAAACCGGGTAAGCATTTCTGGCATCATGTTATGTGCTACCCTTCTCAATTCCCTGATGGAAGTATCGAGCATATCTAACGACCGTTCGAATACGGCCATGTTATCCGGGGTTATAATTAAATTATCTTTCATATTGCTAAGTGAGTATTTTACACCAGATAGTAATCCGCCGAGCCCGTCATGCAAGTCTTTAGCCAAACGGCTTCGCTCTTCTTCCTGTCCCTTCAACATAGCGTCTACGGCAACTAATTGCTTATCCTTTTCCAGTTCACGGATATGTTGTTGCTGCAGTTCGTCCTTCTGCTTCGATAATTCATGGCGATGTTGGAAGTTTCTATAACCTAAAAATCCAACAATAAACATAGCTGCCAATAAAGCCGTTAAAAAATAATTCAGTGTTGATCTTTGCTTAAGATATAATTCCTGGATTTTCTTTTGTCTCTGCAGTTCGTCTATTGCTTGCTGTTTCTCTTCGCTTTGGTATCGCTCCTCAAAAAAATCTATTCTCTTTAAACTGGTTTCATTTAACAATGTATCTTTTAAGTCATCATATTTTTTTAAGAAAGTTATAGCGAGGTCTAGATGACCGGTTCTCTCATAAAATGCGCTTTGCAATTGATACCAATTTTTTTTAATCTCCCTGAATCCAAATTTTTTGTTGATTGATTCAGCAGTATCGAGATGTATGCGTGCCGAGTCAAAATATTTTTTTTCAACTTCAATATACGCAATCCTGCCAAGTTCCGATGACACATCGTATGGAGAATTAATTTCTATTGCAAGCGATAAAGATTTTTTAAAATAAAATAATGCCGAATCATTGTTATTATTTTTTTCAAAATACCGACCTACATTGAGGTAACATAGAAGCGTATTATAATGGTCGCCGGTTTTTAGCGATAAATCAAGTGCATGACGTATTACGCTAAGTCCTGAATCAAGTTTGCCAAGGTCAAGAAGATTGGCGCCTAAATTTATGTAACTGATTGATTGCAATTTTGGGTCGCCATTTTTCTCAGCATAGCTTACGGCATCAATGCAATATTTGGTTGCCTTGGCCGGAAAGTTCATGTCTTCATAAGTCGTTGCAATATTGGTGACAGTCGGAATAAGGTTGCCGTTATTAATATCATATTTCTCATAGATTTGTACAGATTCTATAAAAGACTGGATAGCGCCTTCATAGTCTCCATTTAAATAAGAAATTACACCAAGGTTATTCAGCAACGACGCCTCATATCTTTTGAAACTTGTATCGTTAGTTTCCCTTATTAAATCGATGGCCTGTTTATAAAGAATGTATGCCTTTCCGGGATTATTTTTTGTGCGGAGAACTCCTTCGAGCTCCAGCATCTCCAACTTAGACAATCTATTATTTAATTTTCCGGAAAGACTTTTAGCAATGCGGTAATATTTCCACGTGGTAGCGGAATCAATGTTTTCAAAATATTTTGCAACCCGTAATGCTTTTGCCAGCCGCATTGAATCGTTGGGGAGTTTTTGAATAGCAAGTTCAAAGGTGTCAGGCATAGAAGTTTGACTTCGCAACAATGAGGAAGTCGTAAATAAAATAATTACAAGCAGCGTTGTTTTTTTAAAAGACGAAATTAGCCAAAGCATAAAAGTGTTATTTCATTCCCATGTTATTTAAGCCGTGCTCAAAATAAAACGAATTATAGTTACAAATTGAATTCAATATTTATTAAAGTCCCTTTCCCGTGTTCCGTGTGGATATCCAACCGTCCTTTTAAGTATTCTATACGACTGCGAATGTTGACCAGGCCCGCTCCTTTTTTATTTTCAGCAAGGTTTGGATCAAAGCCTTCTCCGTTGTCTTCAACGACCACGCTTAGACGATTTTCTTCTTTGATAAGTTGAACAAAAGCTTCACTTGCCGATGCATGTTTTAATATGTTATTTAATAATTCCTGTACAATGCGATAAATAATAATCTCAGTTGATTGGCTGAGCCTTTGCGCCATTCCCAGCGACTGGTATTTAAGGTTAAGTATTTTTGTTGCATTGATGCTATTGCAATATTCTTTTAGTGCTTCAGCCAACCCAAACTTTGTCAGCATTTCCGGCATCATATTATGGGCTACCCTTCTCAATTCCCTGATGGAAGTATCGAGCATATCTAATGACCGCTCAAATACAGTCATGTTATCAGGGGTTACAATTAAATTGTCTTTCATATTGCTCAATGAATATTTTACGCCGGATAACAAGCCACCAAGTCCGTCATGCAGGTCTTTTGCCAGGCGGCTTCGTTCTTCCTCCTGCCCTTTTAACATAGCCTCTACTGCTGTTAACTGGCGATCTTTTTCCAAGTCGGTAATCCGTTGTTGCTGCAGTTGCTGTTTTTGCCGGTAGTTTCGATATAATAGAATTCCCAACAACAACAATCCCGCAAGGGAACCGATCAATATATAATTAAGTGTTGATTTTTGTTTGATAGTTAAAAACTGAATTTGTTTGTCC
This sequence comes from uncultured Chitinophagaceae bacterium, assembly GCA_963792025.1. GTDB lineage: Bacteria > Bacteroidota > Bacteroidia > Chitinophagales > Chitinophagaceae > Ginsengibacter. Next base: position 639,351 of record CAWBUS010000008.1, read on the forward strand.
TTTTGCAATTGGGTGATTTCATGTTGTTTTTTTTCTGATTGATATTTTGCTTCCGTTTCATTCATGAGCCTTTGCGTTTTTTCTCTATTTACACTATCGCTCAAAGCAATATAATCCGTTTGATATTGAAAGGCTTTTTTAATGTTACCGGCTTTATCTTCAATCCTGGATAGAAGTTGCAAACCCTGAATTTTTAAATAAGGTATTTGTAAGCGGGTTGATTCATTTAAAACTCCTATTGCCAAATCTCTTGCCTCATCTACGTTTCCAAGTTCAAAATTGCAGGCTGCTAAACCCTCTGAACTATTTAATGATTGAAAATCATCTTTATTTTTCCTGGCTGACTCATTGGATAATTCATAACAATGTAATGCACTGTTCCACTGCTTTTTTTTTCTGTAAATACCCCCGAGAATATAATAAAACCTGACGTTAAGGTTTGGCCTATTTAATTGTTTTATTAATGGTCGTACCTTATCAAGATATATTGCTGATGAATCAAACTTTGATAATGCGCTATAATCATCCGCCACAAAAAGATAACCCACTACATATTCATCAATATTCTCAATCTCACTCATAAAGGGTAATGCAAGTTTATCATATTCCAAGGCATTTTCATATTGCTCAAGCTCGTAATAATTGCTCGAAATAGAAGTATAAATATGGGCTATGTCAGCATTATTTTTTTTATCGTTAAATGTTTCAAGAATTTTTATGCTTTGCAGGTAATATTGAATAGACTCATTATATTGATACTGCTTGGCACAAATAAGCCCTTTCGTTACAAGCGTTTGAGCTATATCTAACTGGCATTGCAGAGCAATATTTTTATTATTTTTTTCTTTTTTAAATAATTCTCCTGATAGGGTTATTGCAGAATCACACATCTTAAAAGCTTCATCATATTTTGATTGGTTGGTGAGTAAAGAAGCTTTCAGATGATAGTACCTGGATGTGTAATAAGGAGAATGTATTTTCTTGACGATCTTGTATCCATCTTCCAGATACCCGGATGCCTTATCCAAATCGTATCCTACAAAATTTTTTTCCAGATTATAGTAAATATTAATTGCCGCGGTATCACTTTTTGAAACAGGTAATAGTCTTAACAAGCTATCAATTGCATTTGTCTGGGCAACTGTATGATATGACGCAATCAGCAGAACCGATAAAAACACGACACAAGGTTTTAAACACCTCATAGAATAATTTGAAATGTTACCACTTTCCAAAGTTTGAGAATCTGTCTAACATTTCCAAGTAACAATGAATAAATCACCTTTTCGGGTGATTTATTCAAATGCAGCCAGAATCACTGTTTCAGGGGATTGGCAGGCTTTCGTTAAGAAATTATTTTTGACTTCAACTTTTAATTCAACAATTTTATATGAAATACTTTTTCATTATTGCTTTGCTTTATTTGGCAAATACACAGGTAACTGCTCAAAACTTTTCCTGCAGTGGGGCATCACAATATGATGCTACTCATTCAAAAGCCATTCTGCCGCTCGAATCTGTTTCTATTACCCTGCAACAACCGAAAGTGTCGGCATTGTCTGAAAGAACAAAGTCCGCCAACACTTATTATGCGATACGGGGAGCAACTTCCACCGCACAATTTACCAGTGCGGCGGCCAACATTGGATTTAGTACCTGCGTTAGTATGCCCGCCTTCGAGCTATATAAAACCGAAGTAAAAGGCGGACTGAGGACCTTTACAATACCAGCGGGCACGGGAAGCAACCTTGCAGTAAATATTCCAATCCAGGTTATAACGCCACCGGCTATACGAAACCCTAATGGATCGACGGATTGGGGCAGAGGTTCTTTCAAAATTGTATTTACGAACGGATACCTGCAGCCGGGAGAATATGTTTTAATTGATAAGAATACACTAACATCTGACGGCATCCACATAAAGGGTGTCGCCTTTACAATAAAATAGCCTTTGAACGGCAACCTTTAATGTTATGAAATTTACTTTATTATTTACACTGCTAGTATCGGGCAAATTTTATTGTACCGCGCAAACAACTGCATCCTTCGGAAACGTATCCTACGTTGAACCGGCCAACTGGTCATTAACGGACAACAGTTCTTACCGCACTTATTCCACAATAAATAATAGCTCAAATATTTTCTGCATTATTTCTATTTATGGAAGCGATGTTTCCTCAGGAAATGCAGAAGGGGATTTTCGAAATGAATGGAAGGGAATCGTTAGCGGGCACTTTACAGTTTTAAAAACACCTAAGCCCAACCGGGGTAGTTCAACTAACGGTATCGCCTATTTGCAGGATGAAGCTAACGTCTCCAACGCTAAAGGGAATTTCTATGCAAGACTTTTGGTGTTTAATTTAAATGGAAATGTTCAATCCGTTTTATTTCTTTCCGGAAATAAAAACAGCCTCTCTCAATACGAACCCGACCTGGATAATTTCATAGCTTCTGTCAAACCCGGTAACATGCAAAATAAAAACGTATCTGACACAATCTTGCCAGTAGTCACGGAGAACAACAACACTTCACCTTCTTCCATTGAAAAAGATGGTAATCATTTCAATCATATTTTTTTTAATGTCCCTCCCGCGTGGAAATTGCAAACACAGCCAACCTTTGTTGCGATGACTGCTCCCGATCTTTCATCGGGCGAGGCGCTGAGCTTGATTTTGCTGGCGCCAAATCCTGATGCCGGATTTGAACAGGCGGCAGAAACAACGATCAGTGAAATGGCCGCGGGGCTTGGTGGTCAGCCCTCTCATGAAATTTCGGGGACCGGATCTTTTTATGTGAAAGAAAGCGAAGGTTCTTATTTGAAAGGATGGCAATATTCAAAAGGCCATGCCATAATTATTTCAAAAAACGGTAAAGATGCATTAGGCCTTGACCAGCTTGTTACATGGTATATGTGCGTTTTTCTTGCCAAAATTAATTCCCGGATAGAACGGGCGGTTTTTATAAGTAAAGATGTACGAAGGAACTTTTTAAACTGCAGAACCTACCTCAAACCGGAATACGACCCGATTATAAAAAATTTCTTTTTTGATCTTGAATTTGATGACTGGAAAAATAAAGATGTACGGCCGGGTAAAATAACGCATTCCGGAGTTTCCGGTGTATGGCAGGGGCTAGCATATTTTGAAGGATCAGAAGGACAAACTTTTTCTGGAGGATCAGAAAAAACTACTTACCTCGCTTTCTTTGATAATGGCCAGGTGTACTATAACAAGCAATTGCCGAAAAACGGATTTCTCCACATCAATTCATTTAATGAAGCGGCTAATTTTCCACGCTGGTGGGGAACCTACACGTATCAAAGTGGTTCCGGCGTAATAAAGCTTTCTTATGAAACTATCCCGTTTACTTTCAAAGACGGTAAAATTTACCTTGATATTTATAAAACAAAAATTCCTTATGAGCCGTCACCCGTTCATGACGGTTTGCGTCTAAACGGTACCTGGTGCGAACAAAGTGTATCCAATGGCAAAAGAGCCTGCATCAGCTTTACAGGTGATGGCCAATTTACTGACAACGGGATAACATTACGCATAGAGCATCCTATTGATAATTGTTTCCAGGCCGCTCCCCAGAGCGGGCAGGGAACTTACGAGATAAAAGATAATTCTGTCTTGTTTCATTATAACAATGGATTTGTTCACCAGGCGGCTTTTTCCGGTTTGAACATGCAAACAGGAAATCAATCTCCTGGTGAAATTCATCTGGGATTTAACGATGATAGTTTTCAAAAATAATAGGCGGTGAAAAAAGTCATTAATCTTTTTATACTTATAATTTTCAGCCGAATGCTTACGGCACAAAATAATAATACGTCGTTCGACCAACTTTCGTTTAATGAACCGGCCAACTGGACACCCGCAGACAATGGTTCTTACCGCACTTATTCAGCAGCAAATAATTCTACTAATATTTACTGCGTCATTGCTATGTACCACAGCAATGTTTCTTTAGGAAATCCTGAACAGGATTTTCTAAGCGAATGGAAAAGAAATGTTGCAACGAATTTTACGGTAATAAAAAAAACTGTCCCAAAAAAAAGTACTTCTCCGGGTGGAATAAATTATTTACAGGATGAGGCTGATGTTACCAACAGTAAGGGACATTTTTTTGCACGCTTGCTCGTCTTTGATATATCTGGCAAAACACAATCCGTATTGTTCCTTTCCGGAAACAAAAACAGCATTGCTCAATATCAACCCGACCTAGATAAGTTTGTTGCCTCTATTCAACCAAGCAACTCGGGAAGTAATGAAGATACATCCACTCCGCAAAACACTCATGTAAATAATGATGTGTCGGCTTCAGGACTGGTTCATTTTAATCATTTCCTGTTTACAGTACCTAATGGATGGAAGGCTGGCCAGATGGGCAATTTTTATTCAATGACACCGGGTAATGCAAGTGGTAATGAGCAACTGATATTTCTATTATTTCCTCCGGTTACAGGAAGCAATTTTAAAGACGCCGGCAACACGGCAATCACCCAACTGGCAGCAAGCATAGGTGGCCAGGCAAAGGGCTTTGGCAGCGGAGATGGTTCAGTATACGAGGCTTCTAACGAAGGCTTATATAAAAAAGGGTGGGAATTTTCAATGGGAAGCGGAACAATACAGGTTAATAATATGACGGATTTTTCCAAATCAATGACATTCGACGTAGGAGTATTCCTGGCAAAGATCAATGGAAGAATTGAAAGGGTTTTATATCTGAGTAAAAATTTCAAATGCGACGGCGTTTCAACTACCAGTTCTTATAAGGCGGCATACGAACCGGTTATTACAAATTTCTTTTTTGACTTGCGTTTTGATGATTGGAATGATGCGAAAGTAAGCCAGGGAAAGGTAGCCAATTCAGGAATATCTTATGTATGGTCAGGTGTATCATACGTGAACAAAGGCCTGAATACGATGGGCACGTATGATGCCTCTTTTTTTATTCTTTTTGATAACGGCCAGGCATACTATAACACAAAATTTCCGCTTCATGGTTTGTTTAACCTTAACACAATTGCAGCAGCGGCTAACGACCCACAGTATTGGGGTACGTATACTTATCGAAATGGTTCAGGAGAAATTAATATCTCTTACAGAAAAATACCTTTTACAATTAAAGGGAATGAATTGGTAGCCGAAATGAATTCGACAACAAGATCATTCGAAAAACTTCCTGTTATTGATGATGCACGGCTGGAAGGTACCTGGTGTTCAACTTCCCTAAATGGCTGCATCAGTTTTACAAAAGATGGAAAGTTCAGTGATAACGGAGTGGTAAGGTCATTGGAACATTTACCAACTTCCTGCAATGCCGCGGCGCCGGTAAGCGGAGAGGGTACTTATGAGATCAAATCTAATTCACTACTGTTTCATTATAACAATGAGATAATTATACAGACAGCTGTTTCGGGATTGAATATAGAAAAGACGAATGCTTCTCCTGATAAATTATTCCTTGGACCTTATAGTGACGTGTTGCAAAAAAAATAAAGTGTGAAAAAAATAATCTGCGTCGGCTTATCATTACTTTTTGTGTATTGCATATATGCACAAAGTCCTTCTGTTGACCAGCAGAATAAAATTATGGCTGAGACCCAACACAAGCTGGATTCTGTAATGAAGAACAATCCGGCTATAAAAAAATATATGAATAAGGAGAATCAAAATAATTCCCCAATAAATATTCCTAATATTCCCACAAGTGTATCCACCGGGAGCGCTTTTGTAAAAAGCACCGATACAGCATTTCTTTCAAAAATGAAAATGCCGGAAAAAAATCTGAAGGCATTGGCCTCTATTCCTTCGAAGCCAATGTCAAAAGAAGAATTAAGAAAATTTTTGGCAGATATAAAAAGCAAACTGGCGCCCGTTGTGCAAAGCGGCTACGGAACAAAGCCACTTAATACGTCAGGCAAAACTGCCACGGCAATTTCGGGTGAAGCAGTTTTGGCATTTTACGCCGGGAAGCCCGAGTATTCGTTACTGTTAGGTATGGAGTCGGTATCTGCCGATCCGGAAAATGAAAATGCGTTGAACAATTATGCCGGCATCCTGAACCTTTGCGGTTTTCCATACAAAGCGGTTCCCATTCTCGATTACATTAAACAACAGGAACCCGATAACTCAACCGTAAACAACAACCTCGGGCAGGCATATTTCCTTATGGGCGATGTTCAAAAAGCGGCTGATTATTTAAAGCAGGCAGTGGCATCAACACCATATCATCCCAATGCAAATATGTCGCTCGCTTACATGTCTTATATCAATGGCGATAGATCGGCGGCAATATCTTATTGTGAAAACTGCCTGCGTGGCGGATTTATTGCACATGCCTGGAATATGTTGCAGGCACTCAAGCCGGATGCAAAATTAATGGACTATATCAGGCACCGTTATAAACAACCTGAGTCTTTTAATGAACATAAATATCCGCTTCTCCCGCAATGCCGCACGGTTGATGATGTACCAAAGCTGCAAACACTTTATCCCGATTACATCGGCATGCTTTCATCCTTACAGACTAAATATGAAAGAATGGCAAAGGAAGAAGGAAAAATTGCTGCGCAAAACATGCAGCAAAATTTGATGAATAAAATAAACAGCGGCGGTGACCCTATGCGGCCGTTCGGGTGGTTTGCCAATATAGTGTTGGGTGACATTGAAAAAACCCACGGAGAAAAACTATTGGAGATGGACAAATACGACAAGGCGTTTGAGGTGAGACGAAAAGAATTGGTGGATGATTATGAAGAGAAGCGAAAAGAAGTTGAGAAAAAATTTAAACTGACGGAAGATGGTGAAGGTGCAGCCAACAAGGATAACTCCGGCGCACATTGTGAGGCACTGAATGCGCTAAACAATTCGTATCTGCCGTTATTTGCTGATATGAGAAAAGCATGGCAGGATAAATGGATTTACGAAGAAAGAGACTATTTTAATGATGCATCCTTTTGGTGTTATGTGGCTTCGTTAGATGATCATCAATACCGAAAAAACTTTGATCAGTTGGTTAGTGAGTATTTGGGATTAATGATCAAACTAAGCCATACAAGTTTCCTGGCATGTTTTCATAGAAAGGTAGATACCACCCACCAAAAAATAGATACGTTACAATTCGAGGAAGGTAAATGCCCGCTGGCTGCCAAGATTCTTCTTAAAGAAATAAAATCAGCCATAAATCTCGATTGTGAAAAGATGGGGTTAGATGCGGAAATAGGTGAGGGAGTATCACTGAAGGCAACGCATGCTTTTTCAGGATCCACCACATTGGCATTGGAAGCCGGTCTGCCACTCATTCCAAAAGTTCTTACCGGATCTATGCAGTTTTACATCACTTTTGGTGGCGGTGTCCCAATGGATATTGGCGTGAAGTGGGAAGCGGAAATGAAACTACCCGAAGCCTTCGGCGGTACCAATACCGCAGGATGGGGGGTGGGCATGAATTCAGGAGTGACTTTTACAGGAGAAGGCAGAATTCAGACTACAGCTTCTAACTGGATACAACAAAATGTTTTTGGATTGGACCCACCGGCACCTCAATTGAACCCCAATGTACATCTATATAATTCCAATAGCAGCAATTAACAATAACGGATATGGTTATACGAAAATATGGTAAGAAATGTTTTTTGATTGTATTGATGTTTACCGGCGCTTTTGCGGTAGCGCCGAACAACTCTCATCAGCCTGTATATTATCCAAACGGGCTGGTAATTGACAGCAAAAATAATTTGTATGTCAGTTGTAATTCGCAACAGCCGGATATTGTAAAGATTACACCGGATGGGCAGGCAACCGAGTTTTTATCAACGGTGCTTTATCGCCACAAGCCAACTCTAAAATGGGCATCCATTGATTTGTTTACGCCGGCAGGTCTGGCAATTGATGATGATGATAACATTTATGTTGCAGACAAAGGCGCTGGCGACATTCTTAAAATTTCTCCGGATGGAAAAGTAACTATCGTCGCAGGTTACAAGGGTCATGTAATAAAAGATGGACCGGTAGCCGCTGCTTCTTTTAAAAATCCTGTTTTTATAACAATCGACAGAAAGAAAAATATTTATGTAAGCGACGAAGGCGGTGATGAAAGGACAGGCACCGAGTACGGCGTGATAAGAAAAATTTCTGCGCAGGGAGAAGTAACCACGTTGAAAGACCATGACGGAAATGAATTTCATTTCGATGCAGCGGGTATGGTTTGCGACAGCATTGGTGATCTTATTGTTTGCGACAGAACCGGTCGCTGCATAAAAAAGATTACACTTGACGGCAACGTATACACGCTGGGCGGATTGTGTGGGAAAAGAAAGACGGACCCCATTTATAAACAAGGAAATATTGACAGCGCCGAGTTTATGGAACCCTGGTACGTTGCGATAGGCAAGAACAATGAAATTTATTTTTCTGATATCCGGTTAAACAGGATCATAAAAATTGCTGATAAAAAAATAACTACCGTAGCAGGCAATAGCAAAATCGATATGCAACACAGCAATATCCAGGGATATTCTGAAGCAGGATATGCAGATGGAGCTGCAAAGAAGGCATTATTTAATGAACCACTCGGAATAACCTTCGACAAAATTGGAAACCTTTTTATTGCTGATGGTCTTAACCACTGTATACGAAAACTTTCAAATGACGAAATGGTAACCACATTTTATAAATAAAGCATTATGAAAAAAATACTTGTTTTGGGTTTTACCACCTCAATACTTTTTGCCATCACAGTTTTGTTCCCTTCACTTGCTTATGCGCAAAATAATAAAGCAGATACCAGCCGAAAACCTTTTATCACTCCCGTCGCAAAACCCTTTGGTGATATAGCAAGCGCAAAAATGGATAGCAAAGGTGGTAAATTAGTATCATCCGATAAGGGCCTGGAAGTTATTGTTCCCGAAAATGCATTGGATTCTGAAATAACCATTTCTATTCAATCATCCCACAATGACCTGAATGAAACAGATGAAGGCGCTTACCAATTGGAGCCTTCCGGCATACAATTCAAAAAAGCTGTGCAGCTTATCTTCCATTATACTGATGGTAATGAAAATGCCGATTTAAAAAGCATAGGCTGGCAGGACGATAAAGGTCAATGGCATCGATTAAAAAAAGTTGTTACTGATACTATCCAAAAGATGGTTACCGGTTTAGCGCTTCACTTCAGCAATTGGGCAAGGTTCGATCAGCTTTATTTAAAACCAGTAAATGCCTCGGTGAAAGTTAACAAGACAGTACAACTTAGAGTATTTGAGTATTTGTCACCATTGAATGATGATGATGATTTAGCTCCGCCAACACCAATAGGTTCAGATGACGACCTGGCTGCCCCAAGTCAAATACTCCCATATTATACGTCTGACTGGGCGGTAAATGGAAATGTAAATGGAAGGCCTGAAGTAGGATTTGTTACAAGACAAAATGACCCTGAAAGCCCTGGAAGCCACGTTGCCATTTATAAGGCGCCTGCCACTGTACCCAACAATAATCCGGTTGCTGTCTCAGTACAAGTATATTCCAATAAGAAAACTAAAAAACTTTGGTTAACAAGCAATATTACCGTTATCGGCGGTAAATATCATTTCACTTATATCCACATTGATGAGGGTGATGGATGTTTTGCATTGGTTGATTCTTCAAGTTGTATTGTGAACCTGGATACCGAGAATCCTACCATTTCTAACATTATCAATTACCCACCCTGGTCTGACTGGCCAAATTGCAGCAGAGGCTGCAGGACTGAGTGGACCAACAAAGAAACGGTGAAAGGATTAGTAGAAATAAACGGATTGGCCAGTTCAGTGATTACGCCGCCCACTAACCGCAGCGGCGTTACCAATATTCATATTTCATTAGTCCCCGCTATGGGAAGCACGGCCTCCGCCATTGACCATTGCAAAGACGGCGATCATACTATCCCCAGCCGATCCTTTCCGGCCGATCCGAAATACATCAATTTTGATATAATCGACCGTAACAATGTCACTATTCATTTTGGCGGAAAAAGCGGAACAAATGAATTAGTGGTTCAGGGGCACAATGAAAAAACCATGATTTACATGTACAGGGTGAATTGAATAAGTTTTACTGAAACTAAGGCAATGAGGTAGACAGCAATTGGTCCGGAAGTTTTCGGAATAAAAAGATGCACTCACCTTTTCAGGTGATTTTTGAAAATGCTGTTAGAATCACCGTTTCAGGCTATTGGCTGAAGCATGTAACTTATTTATTTTTGGATTGGATATTTAGTTGTTGAACCCTTCTCAAGTGGATCTATGAATAATCAAGTTTATCCAGTGAGATTTACAAAAAACAAATAAAATGAGAAAGTTCGTCTATACCAGGTCGTTTGCTTTGCTTTTTTCGATAGGGCTGTCCACATTTTTGTTACATGCACAGACAAGAATTAAACAAGGGCCAAAATATGATACCATCATTAGAAAACACATAACGAAGTCTTTTGGCAGGCCTGCAGCCAAAGCAGAAATCGTCTTGCCTGTTCCGGAATTTATCAACCAACCGTATTACTACGATAGTGATCATAATGTCTTAATCAAATTGGAAAATGTGATGGCCCAATTAGATATTAAAAAGAAAACATTTGGCCTTAAAGGAGCAGACCAGGTATTAACTATGGATGACCCATCTTCCAAAATCCGTTTTACAACAAAAAGGAACATTGATTTTTTTATCAAAACAAGTGGTGATGTGATTGATCTTACGTCCTATATCAAACTCTACCAGTTTCTACCGGCAGATCAAAAAAGGGAAGTAACTATCAGCACAAAAGGCGGTGTATTGAATGATAAACAGGAAACAAAAGGAAAACAAATAAGCATAAGCGTAAAACCTGTTTCAAAAGACACCTACCAGGTACAATTTCCTGAACAATTAGCAGCCGGCGAATATGGTTTTGTGTGGGTGAAGAATATGGACCTTAAAGAATTTACAGTTTTCGCCTTTGGTATCGACTGGAAGGCGAGCGATTAAGATGAATCATTTTATTTTAAACATAACGATCACGACTATTCTAAAATTTTAAATTTTTTTTATGAGAAAGCTTATTATTTATTTGTTGCTCACAACACCGGTATTTTGTTTTGCCCAGGGCTTAGGCATCGGGCTCAAAGCCGGGTACAATTTTGCAAACGTCACCAGCGCTTCTTCTATTAACAATAGCTCCCGTGCTGGCTTCATGGCGGGAATTTTCCTGGCGCCACAATCAAAGGGTATTATTACATCACGCCACGAATTTATTTATTCAAGGCAGGGATATGATTTCGATAATGGTACAACAACAGGCAGTGTAAACCTGGATTATATCATCATACCTCAAATGTTGGGTATCAACATTACAAAATTTGTGCAGTTGCAGTTAGGCATGCAACTGGCTTATTTGCTTAATGCAAAAGCAGATAGTACCAGCAAAAGTGGCGGAAGTATGGGCAGCTATAGTTCGGTAATGAGTTACTATAATCCATTTGATTACGGATTTGGCGCAGGGGTGGAACTTCACCCGGTTTTGGGATTGCTTATAGGAGCAAGGTATAATATCAGTCTTAATAAAATGTATAAAGGTGTTCAAACAGGACAGATGCCATCTTTTTCGAGTATTGATGCAAAAAATAATGTTGTACAGATTTTTGGAGGCTGGATCTTCGGAGGCAAGAAGAAATCTAACAAGCAACATCAATCTTCATCTCAACCCAATCAATAGTTATGAAAAAGATATTTTTTTCGCTAATCTCTTTATTGGCAACATCAATAATTTATTCGCAAACTTATCCTGAACCAGAATTTACTAACGAGCCCTACTACCTGCAAAAAAATGACGGGGCATATAAACTCGTAAGGCTGGAAAAGGGTACTTCCACAATGGAGACAAAAACAAAATTGGGTGGCTTTGGCGGATCGGAAACAGAATATACAATGGATGGCGGTAGTTCGCCAGTTCATATTAAGGCAGGTAGTAGTCCCTCGTTTATAGTTTCGACCGGTGCCGGCTCTTCAAACAGTACAGGATCCAATCATTCAGATTCTGTTATGCGGGCCAATGGAGTAGACCCAAGTTTGATGCAGCATGCAATGGGCGGCATGATGGATCCCGCATCCAGGTTTACGTTATATAAATCAGAGACGGGTGGCGGGCAAAGAATTATATTGATTCAAAAGAGTCATGCAGGGCCATTTGCAAGTAAAAAAGTAAAATCAAGCGATAAATATACTTTCAGCGTTAAACAAATCCGTGATGGTTATTGGGAATTAATTCCGGACAAAGCCCTTCCTCCCGGTGAATATGCATTTTCAGCATTAGATCCCACCGGCGGATCTGCCAGGGGTCCGGGCGTTTTGCTTTTTGCTTTTGGTGTTGATTAAAATATTACCGGTATGATGCGTAAAAAAATCCATTACACTTTCTAGCTTAAAGGATGATGTATTACTGAAGCGTATACCTTTTGATAGTTGCGAAATTTAATTTTATTATTTGTACGTAGTAACGGCGAGGCGTAATCGCAGTAATAAACTGAGATATTTTCAAAACTGTAGTCATTTTTTATGACCAGTTAAGCGCTATTTTTTAATAAAGCTTTGCACCGAACCGTCTGCAAATTTTATGATATAGCTCCCTTTAGCAAACCGTTGTACATCTATTTGTTGCTGGTTGCTGGTTATTAAAATATTTTGCATCAGTCTGCCATCAGCATTATATACTGAAGCAACCGTTTTGATTAAATTGGTGCTGCCCGTGTTTATATTTAGTACCCGTGTTGCAGGGTTAGGATAAATGATAATACTTCCTGATGCGGCACTGTTTATCCATATAACCTGGCTGTAAGTAAACCTGCCATCAACATCCACCATTTTAAGGCGATAAAATAATTTGCCATTATAAATGCTATTATCATTAAAGATATAATTGTTATCACTACTTTTTCCCGCAGCTTGTATAGTGGCTATCTTTGCAAAGTTTACACCATCAGAGCTTCTTTCCAGGTCAAAAGACTTCGTATCCACCTCGTTTGCTGTTATCCATTGCAATCTGTTGTATCCATCTTCTTTAATTCCGGAGAAACCTGTAAGCCGAAGTGGAAGCACCGTCGCATTCTTAAAATATAAAATATAGCCATCAGCTTTACCGGAAAACATATCTTTCTTGCCGTCACCGTCTATGTCTACAAAATATGGGCTGGTATAAGCCGGGGGATTTATACCATTAAATGGATCAGAAGAACCGGTTATCAAAGTAAAAACAGGCGCTAAGGCGGTGCCGGTATTTTTTTCATAATAAAAAGTACCCCTGCTTGATCCTACAACGGCATCCATATCTCCGTCACCGTCTAAATCTGCAAAGGCTGGTACAGCATATGTTGCAAAGCCGGCTCCGTTAAAAGGGTTAGCTGAGCCGCTTTGCAAAGTAAAAACAGGCGCTGTAGCGGTGCCGGTATTTTCATAATAAAGAATGCTGGATGGAGCGCCGATAAAAGCATCCAGGTCTCCATCGCCATCTATGTCTACAAAAGAAGGAAGTGCATAAAATCCTACATCAAGGCCGTCGAATGGGTTGGCTGAGCCTGTCTGTAAAGTAAAAACTGGCGCAGTAGCCGTACCGGTATTTTTATAAAAGAAGATGGTGCCATCATAATCCCCTATAAAAAGATCCTGGTCGCCATCACCATCTATATCTGCAAATACAGGGTAAGAACCATATCCAACATCAATGCCATCTAAAGGATTATTGACACCGGTTTCTAAAGTAAATACAGGCGTTGTAGCCGTGCCGGTATTTTTATAATAGGCTACGGTGCCGTCGTATTGGCCTACAAAAAGATCCTGGTCTCCATCGCCATCTATATCTACAAAAGTAGGGACAGACTCACTACTGACAGTAATTCCATTCACAGGATTAGCTGCACCAGTTTCCTGTACAAAGGTTTGAGCCGAAGCTGAATTACTAAAACACAATCCTGCAGCAATGCAAGCAGCAACCAAAGAAGATTTAACAGATATACCTAACTGTCTCGCGTACCTGCAAAGGCGATTCCATATTTGTGTTCTCTTTTGCTGTGTGTACGTGGCAAACTTTCCTGACTTTAAGCTCCTTTCGAGCCTTTCTAAAGTTTTATAGTAATTGTCCGCAGTGTAAAGTTTTGTATTCACGCTCTGAAGTTTAAATTAATATTATAGCTAAATGTAATTGATATAAATAGTTTTCTAAAAAAAAAGAATTCAGAGAGCGTCACTATTTGGTAATATTTTCAAGTAAGTCTCAAGGCCTACACGTAACCAATAAATATCTTTGCACTGCAGGTTGTTTGTGGGAAACTGCTTAACAACTATTTTCAGACTTCACGGGCCCAAAAAGTTGCTTGCGGTGTATGCAATGCTAACCGATGTGTTGCTGCAGTATGATTTAAGATTCCTGGCCTTAATGCATCGGGTATTATTTGAACATCGTATATTTCTTCTACACTTTGCTGGTAGCGTATATTACCCACATTTGCGCCTGTAGGCAGGTGTATTATTTCCACACCACAATAAATGGCATCTTTGCTAATAGCAAGATCCCTGAATGTAGATGCATTTTGCCTCAGCTTTGAGAGTCCAATAAAAAGATAATCGCCGCGTTTTGCCATTCCTCTTACAAAACCCTTTAGCCGTGTTATCACATCATATTTACCTGTGGCAATATCTATATTTATCAGTTGACCTGTAGCGGAAAGCAGGCAATAAAGCTGACCGTTAAACCAGCGGTAGTACCGGAAACTACAGTTCTGTTATGGGTTACTACAACCAATTTGATTATGGCTTTGGCGCCGGCGTTGAACTTCATCCCGTGCTGGGATTGCTTATTGGGGCACGGTACAATATCAGTCTTAATAATATGTATAAGGGAATTCAAACCGGACAGGTGCCTTCTTTTTCATCTGTAGATGCAAAGAATAATGTTGTGCAGATTTTTGCAGGCTGGATTTTTGGAAAAAAGAGCAACTCAAAAAAGAAAAATTAATCACCATCAGAGAATAATCAATAGTTATGAAAAAGATATCTTTTTTAGTCATCTCCTTATTGACAGTATTAATAATTTATTCGCAAAATTATCCCGAACCGGAATTTACTAACGAGCCCTACTACCTGCAAAAAAATGATACGACCTATAAATTGCTAAGACTTGAAAAAAGTACATCCACAATGGAAACTAAAACCAAATTTGGTGGCTTTGGCGGATCGGAAACAGAATATACAATGGATGGCAACAGGTCATCCGTTCGAATCAGGGAAGGTAGTGTTCCTTCCTTTATCGTTTCTACCGGAGCGGCGTCTTCAAAGGGAACGGGCTCCGATCATTCAGATTCAATGATGCGTGCGAATGGAGTAGATCCGGGTTTAATTCAACAGGCAATGGGTGGTATGATGGATCCGGCGACCAGGTATACATTATACAAGTCAGAATCAGGCGGTGGCCAAAGAATCATATTGATTCAAAAAAGTCATGCAGGTCCTTTTGCAAGTAAAAAAGTAAAAGCGAGTGATAAGTTTACTTTCAGTGTTAAACAAATCCGTGCGGGTTATTGGGAATTAATTCCCGACAAAATGCTTCCCCCTGGTGAATATGTCTTTTCGGCGCTTGATCCCACCGGGGGATCTGCAAGGGGTGTTGGCGCATTGCTGTTTGCTTTTGGAATTGATTAAGCCATTTCTTTTACTGGTCTTTGGCTGCGGCGGTCATTATTTAATGGCAGCCCGCAACTAACGAAAAGGCACAAACGCACTAGTATTGCTAATTGTAACCCGGCAATTGCCAATCATCTTTTCTGCAACTTTATCCACACTAATTTTTAAGGAAGCTTTGCGCCGAGCCCACATAATTATTAGTAGAGGAATTAAATTTTGGATTCAACGCAGTCGGTGCCGTTGTTGGTAAATTACGTATACCGTAACTTATTTAAATAATTCTTTCTAAAATTATTTTTCGGGTAAATCTGCCCAAAAGCCTGCATCCGGTGTATGGAGCGCCAAACGGTGTGTTGCAGTAGTGTGGTTTAAAATACCGGGTTTTAATACACCGGGTATCACCTGCACATCATATATTTCGTCTACGCTTTGCTGATAGCGGATGTTACCTACGTTGGCGCCTGTGGGCAAGTGTATTATTTCCACACCACAGTAAATAGCATCTTTACTGATGGCAAGATCCCTAAAGGTAGATGCATTTTGCCGCAACTTTGAGAGGCCAATAAAAAGATAGTCGCCTCGTTTTGCCATTCCCCTTACAAATCCTTTAAGCTGCGCAACAATCTCGTATTTGCCGTTGTTAATATCTATCTGTATTAATTGGCCGGTAGCGGAAAGAAGGCAGTAGAGCTTATCGTTAAACCATCGGGGAGAATGTGGCATTGGAAGGGAATGAGCAATTACTTCATTATTGCTTATATCCATGATGAGGCCATTTGTTTCGACACCGCTTCGCCAGCCCTTGGCAGTATTTGTTTGGCCAAACATGCTTACATATTTTGGCATTCCGTCCACCATAGCCATACCGTTCAAATGGCACAGGTCGCTACTTTCAAGTGACTTTATAAATGGAGGCTTCCATCGTGGTTCAAAACTGTAAGCAATGTCAATGGTAACAAGGCAGGAAAACAAAGTATTTACGGCCCATAGCCTGCCGTCCTTATCCCAGTCCATGTCGTGTAAATCAATGTTGCCTGTAAAATAGCTGGCTCTGGGCAGATAGAAAGCATCATAAAAATTAGGTTTTACCGGATAGCCCGCCGCCAACCTCGGTGCGTTTGCAAATACAACCACTTCATCTTTCGTGGCAAGGGCCATAATATTTTGGTTGATTGCCATTCCCATAGGTTTATCGAAATCACGAGGTAATTGTCGCATGGCATTTGCCCCATCTGGCGAAAGAAAAATTAATTTTCCTGCCTGGTAAGTTGTAATGGCCAGAGAACAATTGAGTTGAATAAGAAGTTCTGCCACGTTAGGAGTATACGTGCAACTAAAGGGAGGCGCCGGGTTGGTCATTTGGTATAATGTATTTTACGCAAAAACAAATTTAACGAACAATATTAAGAACCTTCATTGCCGATCGCCCGTATAATAAAATCAGTAAGAATTTTTGCAGATTGTTCGGGTGTTTCATTTTGAGTTTGTATTATGAGATCCGGATGCACAGGCACTTCATAAGGATCGCTGATGCCCGTGAAATGTTTAATATGCTCAGAATGATCTTCTGGTAAAAGCGCTCTTCGGTACAGGCCCTTAGGATCCCGCTGTTTAATTATATGTAACGGGCATTCAATAAATACCGTCCTGGTAAGAGGGCTTGATTTGCTCAGTGCTATGCGGGATTCCTCATAAGGATTGATAGCGCAAAGAATTGAAATAATTTCGTGCTTAGCCAACATTAAACCCACAAAACCAAGCCGGCGGATATTCTCCATGCGATCTGCTTTGGAAAAACCTAAGTCGCGGCAAAGATGTTGCCGGTAGTCGTCACCGTCCAGCAGCTCAACTTTGTAGCCCAAACTGGTAAGGTTTCTTTTGGTGAGAAGTGCAATAGAAGATTTACCTGCACCACTTAGTCCTGTCATTTGAATCAACAGCATTTACTTAAGTTAAGATGAATCACGATAACAATTTTATCATTGCAAATATGGATTTAATTTTAACGACAAGCAACTTTGGGCATCCACACCAACGATTTATTTGGAAGAACCGCAGGCGGGACGCCGGCACATTAAATCGCCCAAAAATGATTTTTGCGGAAAAAACATATTTCACGTAGCCAGCTCCGTTAGTAAATTATGCGATCGGCTTTTATTTGTGTAAATAATACTATTTCAAAATCTTTTTTCTTTCTATAATTTATAGTTATCCACATTGGTCTAATAAATATTTGGTTGTAAAAAAGGGACTTATGGTTAGGTTTGCACTATTCGAAAAAAGAGCGAAATACAAACAATATTACCTCCGGTGTAGGCTGGAACTATCCGCCGCCGTTTTTTTGATAACCGCTTTTTTTGACAATTTTTGTTTTTTACTGGATATCGGATTTAAAGGCTGTATTTTCATACGGCCTTCTTTATTGTCGGATGTGGCCTGATTGATTTTAGTGAGCAACAAGCAGCCTTCCTGGTACAGATGAGTATAACATCACCGCTTAAACGAAATATCATTTTACACGTACAAATTTTGGAGCTTGCATTTTGGCATTTAAATAAGCTAAATCAAGCCTTTACTTTGAAGAACACACCTATGCATCTTCCGAAGCAAAAAAGACCTTCGCTTTGGAACCATTCGGAAAGCCTTTGTACGGTAGAGAGATCAGATTACTGCATAAATTTGCTGGAAAATTATTGCAGGCACTGTATTAAATTTTCTACATTAATAGATAAATTCGGCGAATAATCGTCGTAACTTTATAGAACATCTGGTGCTGTTCCTTAAAAACTGGTATTATGATTGTCTTCTTTTGTTAACAGAACTACCCCGTTGCTAAAACAAAATGAAAACAAAGCAAATTGACGCAGTAAAAAAGCTTCAACATATAGAAGAAATATACCGGTCAATGATCGGAAGAATTTCTGATGGCCTGGTATCGCTCGATAAAGAAGGATATTATACTTACGTAAACAATAAAGCAGGCGAAATTCTTAACCGTAAACCCAGTCATCTTCTAGGCAAAAAAATCTGGAAAGAATTTCCCCAACTCCTGGACGAACCTATTTTCAAGTCGTATGAAAAAGCCGTTAGTACCCAGGCTTATGTCTTCCTTGAAGTATATGACCGATCAGTTGGAAAGTGGATTGAAAATCATATTTATCCATCGCCCGACGGCGTTTCTATTTTATTAATGGATATTACCGAGCGCAAAAAAAAGGAATCAAATCTTGTTAAACTGGCTAAACGAAATGCATTAATACTTGATGTGATGCAATACAGTTTTTTATTAACAGACGCGGAATTAAATATTATCGATGTTAATCCTGCGTTTTGCACAACGCTTGGTTATACATATGAAGAATTATTAAAGATGAATGTGGCAGATTTTGATGTGGCAATTGCACCTGACGACATTAAACAAAATTTGAAAAAGACCATTGCTTCGGGTATTATTAGATTCGAAACAAAAAATAAAAAGAGAAACGGAACTGTTATAGATGTAGAGGTAGTACTAACCAAGATGGAAATAAACGGGCAATATTATTTCGCATCTTTTGGTCGTGATATTTCGGAAAGCAAAAGAGCAGAAGAACAAATTATTAATGAGAAAAAATTATCTGATTCTATAATTAACAGCCTGCCGGGCATTTTTTATTTGTACGGTAAAAATAGAAAATTTTTACGCTGGAATAAAAATTTTGAAATAATCTCAAAATATAATGCAACAGAAATTGCTGCCATGCAACCGACAGATTTTTTTGATGATGATGAAAAAGAATTGCTGAAAGAAAAAATTAAAACCGTATTTGAAAAAGGTATATGTGAAGTGGAAGCACATTTTTTTACGAAGGACAAAGAAAAGATGCCTTATTATTTTAATGGCAAGCTCACTTACATTGAAGGTAAGCCTTGTGTTTTAGGGATGGGAATTAATATATCTGAACGCAAAAAAGCTGAGGAGACTTTAAGACTGATGGAGGCGGAAATATTAAATCAAAAAGTACAGGAACAGAAAACAATAGCCAGGGCAATTTTAAAAGCAGAGGAAGCAGAAAGAAATTATATCGGGCGTGAGTTGCATGATAACATTAACCAGATATTGGCTTCTACAAAATTATACCTGAGTATGGCCGCCAAGCAAAATCCGGGAGTAAATAATTTGATTAAGTATCCGATCGAATTAATTGACAGCACGATCAACGAAATAAGATTACTAAGCAGCAAAAATGTAACTCCGGTAAAAAATATTAATCTGAAAGAACTGATACAATTACTGGTAGAAAATCTTAACGTAAATACAAGGATAAAAACAATTTTCGACTATAGGATCACTAACGAAATTGATGATGACGATTTAAAAATAAATATTTACCGCATTGTACAGGAACAGGTAAACAACATATTAAAACATGCTGCTGCACTCCATGCAAACATCTCTATTGAAATGGTTGAAAATGTAATTCGCATAGTGTTAGCCGACGATGGCAAGGGCTTCGACACCAATAAAAGAAAAGAAGGAATTGGCATAACCAATATGACCAATCGTGTTGAATCTTTCAATGGCAAAATTTGTATAGAAAGCGCACCAGGCAAAGGTTGTAAAATCAATATCGAAATACCTTATGTTGTAAAAGCGAACTAGTTTAAAATTAAGTTTATTGCGCTTTTACAGATTTTCCCACTAAGCCACTAAGAACACAAAGAAGGTACTTTGTCGCCGCCGTACCTTCGCAGGAAATATTTCGTATCGCGATCAACGTAACACCAGGTTTTTATTTTTGAAATAGTTGCCATAAATTCCACTAGCTGCACAAGTACTTCTTTCCAAAATAATTATCATCATCAAAGCCTACTGTGTTATCATAAACGACACTGCATAATTTCCTGCAACTTTATTTTTTAATTTTGAAGGCACAGTTATCGTGATCCCATCATTTGTCGCTTGCCATTTTATTTTTTCTTTCGGCGCATCCAGCAAAACAATTTTACTTTTTTTATTCAGCGTTATTTTTTGCAAAGTTATTGTTGAAGGAAGTATTACTTCATTGGTTTTATCACTCAATACATAAGCATAAATATTTTTTTTATCTTTCGATTGCAGGTACACGATGTTGCCATCTTCGTATGGCGCCAATGGAATTGTATTGTACACGCCATCTGAATGCACTTTCATCCAAACGCCAATTTCTTTTAAACGGCTATACGCAGTATCGCTCCAATCACCTTCCGGTGAAGGACCGATATTAAGTAAAAAGTTACCGCCTCTTGAGATAATACGAAGCAGCATGTGCACTAACTGGTTTGTTGACTTATAATGATCATTGGGTACATAGCTCCATGAGTTGCCCATTGTAATGCAGCTTTCCCACGGATGAAGCAATGGCGTAGCAGGAATCGTTTGTTCCGGCGTTACATAGTTTTCAAATTCACCACTTACCGTTCTGTCAACAACCAATAAACCTGGCTGATGGCTTCTTGCCATTTTTGCAATTCTTGCCATATCAATATCCTGGTTGTACCTGATACCACGTTGCCATTCAACAGACGTATCAACGGTAGATCTGGGCCGAACCCATCCGCCATCGAGCCAGAGAATATCCATGCTGCCATAATCTGTCATTAATTCCTGTATCTGGTTGTAGGTATAATTTTTAAAATCATTCCAGCGGTCAGGATATTTTTTTGGATCATAATTTACGTTCCTGTCCTTCGGCGGAAAATAGGGCCACCAGTAATAAGGGCAATGCCAATCGGGTTTAGAAAAATATGCGCCTATCATAAAACCATCTTTCCTAAATGCATTAAATACTTCCTTCGCAATATTTGCTTTTGGGTTTGTTGAGAAAGGAGTTTTAGGTGACGTGATTTTATAATCTGTTTGTTTTGTATCAAACATACAAAAGCCGTCGTGATGTTTGGTAGTAAACACAACGTACTTCATGCCGGCATTTTTTGCTGCAGCAGCCCACTTATCAGGATCAAACTTTGTCGGATTGAAAGTAGTTTGCAAATTTTCGTAAGCTTTTACATAATCAAAATAGTTGGCAGCGTAAGGGCCGCGGCGTTGCGTCCATCCTTCATCTTCGGGACAAATGCTCCAGCTTTCCACAATGCCCCATTCGCTATAAGTGCCCCAATGCATCAGTAAACCAAATTTTATATCCTGCCAATGTGCAAGTTTTTCCTGTACTAACGGATCTTTAGGAACTACATAATTATCGGAAAAGTTATGTTGCTGCGCATTGGCTTTTATACTTATCAGTAGTATTAAAGCAAATAGAATTTTTTTCATTGTTCGTTTGGAAGTTAAAGAGTTCAATTTATTTTTAAATAAAGTTATAGGCTTACAATTAAAATAAGCCGTTATTTAAAATTTATTTTATTGGCTGGCTTTACGCAATAGATTATTTTAAAGTTGGGGAAATGCGAAATCAGCGCCAAGCTGAGGAAAACCACATATTATCAAATGGAACCATCAAAAATTCTCGAAACCACCGTTGTTACAAATGTTAAAAAATTCAATCTATTTGTTGTCATATTTATGTTTGGCGGAGTTTTTCTGACAATATTTGCGGCCATCAAACTACATCATACATTTATTATTTTATTGGGCGTATTTATTTTTGTAGTCTCACCGTTTCTCTTTCAAAAAAGATTCAGAAAAGGATTCTCTGAAAATGTAAAAGTTAGTTTTTATAGTGATTATTTTTCAATTGATTTTAGAGAGATAAATACTGATGCTATATTAAAAACTGATGTTAACAGATTTGATCAGATTAAGTTCTTTAAGGTATATGATTCGATGAAAAATGATTTCTCTAGTTTAAAATTAATTTTTTCGAACAACACAAAAGTAAGTTACACGTTTTCAAATCAACGAAATGATGGTAGTTGCACAGACATCAACGTTTTGGTCAGAAACTATATCAAAGCTTATAATTCAACGAAACCATCCGAAACAAAAATTAATATTATTCCAAATCTTTTTGCTACTACAGCGGGGCTTTATTTCATTGCTATATTGGTTGCAGTGATGATAACTACTTTGGCCTTTGAAATTATTTACAAACTCAAAACGATTCCTTTTTCTTTGATAGTATTTGCTCTTATTTATATACAGTTTCTTGCGATGCGAAAAATAGATATTAGGGACCGAAATAATTTTGATTAAAATACCAGATCTGCTACTAACCCTGCCCGTATAATTCCTTCAATAAACTTCCCCTCAAACCAAAAAAAATTAATAGCTTTAACCTTCTGGTTATTAAAATATTTTCTTACTTCTAAATCGATTGCAATATGCAAAATTCCCGTCGCGATTTTATTAAAAAAACAACCCTTGCAGCTGCAGGTGCGTATATGGGTGCCAATGCCTTTAGCGCCACCAGCTACCGGAAAATCATCGGCTCCAATGATCGTGTAAGAGTAGGCGTGGTCGGTTTTTCAGACCGGCACAGAAGTTCTCACATGCCTTCATTCATGAACCATTATAAAGAATTAAATTTTGATATAGTGGCTGTATCCGACATCTGGAACAAACGAAGAAATGAAGGCACCGCTATGTGGAAAACAAAAATGAACCATGACATTGTTGGTTGCCGAAACAATGAAGAGATGTATAATAAAAAACTGGTAGATGCCGTATTTGTAAGCACAGCCGACTTTCAACATGCCTTGCACGCAACAGAAGCTGTGAACGCAGGTTGTGATGTGTATTGTGAAAAACCCTTTGCTGAAACAATGGACGATGCCAAACTTGCATTTAAAACGATTAAGGCATCAGACCGAATTGTGCAGATAGGTTCGCAAAGAAGAAGTGGTACCAACTATATGCAGGCGGCAGAATTTATACAATCGGGAAAATTTGGCCCTATAAAAATGGTAGAGCTTACGTGGAATGTAAACCAGCCTGGGCGCTGGCGCAGACCCGAGCTTGTAGCGCAGCTAAGAGAAGAAGACACCGACTGGACAAGATTTCTTTTGAACAGGCCCGCAGATACATATGATCCAAGAAAATATTTAGAGTATCGTTTATTCTGGCCTTACTCATCTGGCCTTCCCGGTCAGTGGATGAGCCACCAGATTGATACCGTGCATTGGTTCAGCGGTTTGAAACATCCACGCAGCGCAGTGGCTAACGGTGGCATCTATATGTGGAAAGATGGAAGGAAAAACTGGGATACGATTACGGCTGTTTTTGATTACGGTCCCGCAGATGATCCTTCAACCGGTTTCCAGGTTTCATTTGCTTCCCGCATGGATAACGGTGATGAACACCCTGCAGAAATTTATTATTCTAACGGTGGGGAATTAAACCTTATAACTAATACTGTTTCTCCAAAAGGCGGCCTCACTAAGCATTTTGCGGATGAAATGGGTATGCAACCGAATTTATTACCAGAGATGAGTCTGGATCAAAGTGAAAAAGTGGTTGCCTCGGCCAACACGGGCGGCGATGTACTAACGAGTAACCATGTACGCAACTGGATGGAATGTATTCGCAGCCGCAAACAACCGCATGCACCCGTTGAAGCAGGTTATAGTCATTCAATCGCCAACATCATGACGACGGCTGCATCGCATACCGGATTAAGAGCAACTTTTGATGAAGCCACACAGGAAGTAATGGTGGGCGGAAAGGCTTTTAAATATTAAGTGTTCAGTAACCTCATAAAAAACCAGGAAGGCTTTTAGCGTGCATTCAATTTAAAATATTCGTCAAAAAATCTTCAACGATTAACGCTAAAAATTGCTTCCTCAACTGTAAGTATGAAAAAGAATTATTGTAAAAACCTTTGCCTGGTTATCGTACTAACGCCGTTTACTTTATGTTGCGTGTCAAACTCTTTTGCCCAAAACAATGAACCGGTGAAAATTGTACAGTCGCAATCCCAACATAAGATTGATGTATTAATAGGCAATAAAATCTTTACTACCTTTTTATATCCTGACACGCTGGAAAAACCGGTTCTCTACCCGGTACACGCAGCCAATGGAACTGTTGTTACGAGGGGATTCCCTATGAATCCCCAACCCGGAGACCCCACGGATCATCCGCACCATTTAGGTATTTGGTTTACCTATGAAAATGTGAATGGGCTCGATTTCTGGAACAATTCATATGCCATTCCAAAAGAAAAAAAACATTTGTATGGATGGATAAGGACCGATAAGATTCTTAAAACGTCCAATGGCGAAAAAGGAATTATTTCCTATCATGCAAATTGGACCGATCAACAGAAAAAAGTATTGCTGGAAGAAACAACAAAACTGGAATTCAGCGGAACAGAACACCTGCGGATTATTGACCGGACAACCGTTTTAAAAGCAGATACTGTCGTAAATTTCAATGATGCCAAAGACGGCTTATATGGAATAAGGATTGCACATGCCTTACAAATTCCTTCCAAAAAAGACGAAGAATTCAAGGACGATAAAGGCAATGTGACTATTGTAAAAGGCGGAACAGATGCCATAGCAAACGGCAATTATTTAACCAGTGAAGGAAAAACCGGTGATGATGCATGGAGCACCCGCGGACGATGGTGTATGGTGTATGGTAAAATGGGCCACGATTCCGTTAGCATCGCCATCATTGATCATCCCGGAAACCCCAACTACCCTACCTTCTGGCATGCACGGGGTTATGGATTATTTGCTGCCAACCCACTTGGTGAAAAAATATTTACCAATGGTAAATCTTCAAAAAACCTCCAGTTACAAAAAGGACAATTGGTTATATTTCGGTACCGCATCGTAATAGATGATGGCAACAAAACTTTAAGCCCGGATGAACTAAATAAACTGGCAGATGATTTTGCCAAAGAGCAATAAATTTTCGGGTATCCTTCCGTTATAACAAATTAATTTCGGCCCATACTTTTTTAAGAACGGGGATTCCATTGTCAAGATTATTTTTTCTTGTTTGTAAAATTCTTTCGCCGGGATAGACTATTTTTTTTGTTTCGTCTAACGGCAACGACTGGTGGTAATCCTTCAAAATTTCATCAATTGCTTTTGTAATTAGCGAATGATTTTCAAGCTTCGAGATATCAATGGCAATAAACACTTGCGATAAACCAAATTCAACTTCCTTCTTACTTAATTCATGAGTCGACAAACCCCCGGATAAAATTGTTGCCAGCAAATCTATTAGCAATGATAGTCCGGCACCTTTCCAATAACCAACAGGTATGGGAGCATTTGATGCAAGAATTGCCGAAGGGTCTTTGGTTAAATTCCCTTCCGCATCAAACCCGCCATGTACCGAAAGTGTTTCACCCTTCATTGCCGAAAGCTCCAATGATCCATAAGAATATTGAGACATGGCCATATCCAAAACAATAGCTTCATCTTTGTAAGGCAAAGCCATCACCAGTGGATTGTTACCAAGCTTTGCATCTTTTGCTCCCCACGCCGGCATATTGGCAATGGTATTTGTCCAACCAATAAATACATACCCGGCTTTCGCAGCCTGCCAGCCATAAGTACCACCCCGCATCCAGTGATTAGTATTTCGCATCGCGACGGAGCCGATACCGAATTGTGTTGCCAGTTTCATCGCAATATCCGTTGCATAAATGGCATTGCTGATGCCTGGCCCCAGGTTACCGTTCCATTGTTCCAGGCCACCAAACTTGTTTTCCAGCGTCGGCGTTGCATCGCCAATTACATAACCATCTTTTATATATTGAATAAATCTTGGAAAGCGATTAACACCATGCGTATAAATTCCATCTAAACTACTGTCTGTAAAAATAGCTGCACATTCCAAAGCCTTCAATTGGGTAAAACCATATTTCAATAAAATGCCTGTAAAGATTTCCTGCATTTCATCTGCAGGTATCATAATTATGGCTGGGGTTTCCTGCATTTTTATATTTAAAGAAAGTGATAACTAATCCACTACTTCGCCTTCAAGGTCGTAATCAAAAGCACTGGTAATTTTTACATTTACAAAATCGCCTGGAGATAATTTTTTTGATGAATGAACAATTACTTCATTGTCAACTTCAACACTATCAAATTCCGTACGGCCAAGATATCTTCCGGCTTCTTTTTTATCAATGATAACTTTGAAAGTTTTACCAATTTTTTCTTCATTTTTCTTATAAGAAATTTCCTGTTGCACTTCCATAATTTCCTGTGCTCTCAATTCTTTTACCTCTTCATCAACATCATTGGCCAAATCGTAAGCAGAAGTATTTTCTTCGTGCGAATAGGTAAAAATTCCAACCCGATCGAATTCAATTTTTTGCAAAAACGTTTTCAGTTCTTCCACATCATCTTGTGTTTCTCCCGGGAAACCGGCTATGAGCGTGGTTCTTAAGCAAATGCCCGGTATCTTATATTTTATCTTCCCGATAATATCTTCCATTTCTTCTCTTGTAATTTGCCGCTTCATCGCCCTGAGCATTTTATTGCTCGCGTGCTGTAAAGGCATATCGAGATAGTTGCAAATATTCTCCCGCTCTTTCATCGCATCAATTATTTCCATCGGGAATTTTGAAGGATAAGCGTAATGCAATTTGATCCATTCCAAACCGGGAATATCTGCTAATGCATGTAATAATTTTGGAAGTTCCCGCTTCTTGTAAATATCCAAACCATAATAAGTAAGCTCCTGTGCAATCAGCATAATTTCTTTTACACCTCTTTGTACTAATTTTTTTGCTTCATCCATCAAAGATTCTATCGGGCGGCTGACATGTTTACCCCTCATTAACGGGATAGCACAAAATGCGCAGGTGCGATTACAGCCTTCACTTATTTTCAGGTAGGCGTAATGGTTAGGTGTACTTAATAATCTTTCTCCAACTAGTTCAGCTTTATAATCGACATCAAATTTTTTGAGCAAGAAAGGCAAATCCATTGTCCCGAAAAATGCATCCACTTCAGGAATTTCATCTTCGAGGTTTTGTTTGTAGCGTTCGCTGAGGCAGCCCGTAACATATACTTTATCTAACTTTCCACGTCTCTTTAATTCTACCTGCTCAAGAATGGTATTAATACTTTCTTCTTTTGCTTTATCAATAAATCCGCAGGTATTTACAACAACTATGTTGTGATCGAGCTTTTTACTTTCGTGCAATACATTTACATCTGCTGCTGCCAGATGGCCGCTCAGCACTTCACTGTCAACCATATTTTTGCTACAGCCAAGTGTGATGATATTTACTTTATCTTTTTTAAGCTTTGTTCTCATGAAAAATTTTTGCCACGAATTACACCGATTTACACGAATTTTTTTTATATCAATTCACTAATGAACCCAATAAACTGATTAACTATTTAACCCCTTCAAACAAGCTATCTACAAATTCTTTTTTATCAAATACTAACAGATCCGTTGCCTTTTCGCCTACGCCTATAAACTTGACAGGAATTTTAAATTGATCGGCAATAGCCAATACAACGCCACCTTTTGCAGTACCATCAAGTTTGGTAATTGCAATTGCAGTTACATCCGTAGCTGCTGTAAACTGCCTTGCCTGTTCCAGTGCGTTTTGCCCGGTGCTACCATCAAGAACTAATAAAACTTCGTGTGGAGATCCGGGTAACGCTTTATTAACAGAGCGTTTTATCTTACTCAATTCATCCATTAAATGAATTTTGTTATGAAGCCTTCCTGCAGTATCAATCAACACGACATCCATATCTTTTGCTACTGCACTTTGAACAGCATCAAATGCTACAGCACTGGGATCTGCACCCATGGAGTGTTTAACGATGGCAACTTTTGCCCGCTGGCTCCAGATATCCAATTGCTCCACCGCTGCCGCTCTAAAAGTATCCGCAGCGCCTAATAAAACTTTCTTGCCATTTAGTGCAAAATTGTGCGCAAGCTTTCCAATAGTTGTTGTTTTTCCAGCGCCATTTACACCCACAATTAATATTACGTGCGGTTTGTGTGTCGATGGTAATTCGTAACTTTTGTAAGAAGTGTCGACAGGAGAATCTACCAACACATCCTGAATTTCTTCTTTTAATAATCTATTGAGTTCTGAAGTATTAATGTATTTATCTTTAGCAACTCTTTTCTCAATTCCATCAATAATTTTAATAGTTGTATCAACGCCAACATCAGCGCTTACTAATGCATTTTCGAGATCGTCCAGTACTTCCTCGTCAACACTGCTTTTACCGGCGATAACCTTGGTAAGCTTATCGAAAAATCCGGCTTTTGTTTTTTGGAGGCCCTGGTCGAGACTTTCTTTCTGTTCCTTCTTCCCAAATATTTTATCAAAAATTCCCATTGCGTAAAAATTAGTAGAGGGCAAAAATAAATAAAGCTATCCGCAATGACTGCCGGATAGCTCTTATATAAGTTTTAAGGAAGCAAAATCAGCTTGCCAAATGTTCTTTTATCTTGTCTTTATGAACAATGGATTCTTTAAAAGTATAAGAACCGGATTTAGGGCTGCGAACTGTACGCACCACCTTTGTCCAGTTTTTTGCTTCTGCGGCTGCTTTTTGGTCCTTTGTTTTAATAGCGGTTTTAGCTGCTTTTGCCATTGTATATTAATTTATATGTAATTACTTTATTTCTTTATGAACCGTCACCTTCTTCAAAATCGGGTTGAATTTTTTCAACTCCAATCTTTCGGGGGTATTCTTTTTATTTTTCTTGGTAATATAACGGCTGGTTCCAGGTAAACCAGAAGTTTTATGCTCTGTGCATTCCAAAATTACCTGCACCCTGTTTCCTTTTCTTGCCATAACAAATGTTTAAAATATTTTTTTGATCAGATTTTGACGCCGCCAGCCCTCATTTCTTTTACTACATTATAAAGACCATTCTTATTTATAGTGCGAATTGCTTCTGAGGATAACTTTAAAATGATCCATTTATCTTCTTCAGCAAGAAAATACCTTTTCTTTTGAAGATTGGGTAGAAATCTCCTGCGGGTTTTTATATTTGAATGCGAAACAGTGTTCCCGGTGATGGGTCTTTTTCCTGTTACCTGACATACTCTAGCCATAATGATCTTTTTTTCGGACGGCAAAGGTAATGAAGAAATAGTTACCTGAAAAATAAAAAAAGGAGTTTTTTCAGAGCAGCTCGAAACTGCCATAATGTTCCATTTTTAAGCTATAACTGCATGGGCATACTTTATGCGATATAGTAGAAAAACAAATTATGGAAACATTTAGCAAAATAATCAATGACGATAAACCCGTTTTGGTTGATTTTCATGCAACATGGTGTGGCCCGTGTAAAATGATGGCGCCTGAGTTACAGCGATTTGCCCAAAATAATAAAGATAACGTAAGGGTTCTAAAAGTTGATATCGATAAAAACCAACCGACAGCCAGTGAATTTAACATACAAGGTGTACCCACATTAATTTTGTTCAAAAAAGGAAAGGTGCTGTGGCGTCAATCCGGCGCAATGAGTGCCCAACAAATTTCCAGCGCCGTCTTGCCTAAATTGTAAGTTACTTCTCACCAATCAAAAACTATAATGGCAACAAATTCGATAACCTCTGTACACCAGGGCGGAATGAGTTTTAAGACAAATGCTAAGGGGCATGATGTAATAATAGATCTTGCGGAGGCAAGTGGGGGCAATAATTTGGGCTCGAGTCCAAAGATTTTGATGTTGGTTTCACTGGCAGGATGTACAGGTGTTGATGTGGTAGATATTTTAAATAAAATGAGGGTGAGTTTTTCTGACTTGTCCATAACTGTACATGCACATCTTACCGAGGTTGATCCAAAAATTTACGATGAAGTTGAGGTTACTTATACCATAAGGGTTGATAAAAAAAATGAAGGAAAAGTTCAAAAAGCAGTTACGTTGTCACAAGATAAATATTGTGGTGTAAGTGAGATGTTCAGGGCTTTTGCGAGGCTTTCTCACAAAGTCAATTTTCTTTGATTCTATATTTTGCGCACAGGCAGTACTTATTTGGTTAGCAATTTTCTTTCTCTCCAAACTCTTGCCATTTGTAGTGATATAGCCAGCAGTATCAGGCCGAAGCCAAAGTAGAAACCTGCTCCGAGGAACTTATTTTCTTTAAATATGATAAAAGCAAGTAAAATCGAATAGATAGGTTCGAAATTATAAGTAAGATTTACGGTGAATGCTGAAATATATTTCAAGGCATTCAAACTTAAAATGAAGGCGAATACAGTACATACCCAAGCTAATATTAAAAGCCAAAATAAATCTGTAGCAGTTGGAACAAAATATTCCGCTGGGAAAAAATGCAGGTAAAACGGAACGACGAAACAAAGGGCGATAAAACCACCGGTCATTTCATATAACGTAACTATTTTGGGAGCAAATTCTTTCAGCAATGTCTTATTAAAGATTGGGAAAAGACAAGCAAGCAATGCAGAAATGATTCCAAAAATAATTCCTTTTTTATATTCAGGATAGAAGTTGAAAATGAGATAAATCCCTATTATTGCCAGCATTCCCAGCAACACTTCAATAAAATCAATTCTTCTTTTCATTATTAGCGGCTCAATAAATGACGTAAAGAAACCGATGGCGGAAAGGCACGTTACGGAAACCGACACATTTGCATACTTTATGCTCCCGTAAAAGCTAACCCAATGCAGCGCAATAATGGCACCTACTCCAAAAAGTTTTATGGTGTTTGTCAGGGAAAGCCTTACAAATTGTTTCCTTAAAATTAAAATTATGGCAAGCGTTACTGCACTGAATAACATTCGATACCAAACCAGGATACCTTCATTTAAATTAATAAGTTTTCCAAGAATTGCAGTGAACCCGGCAAATATCACCGCGACATGCAATTGAAGAAAAGCTTTTTTCATGCACCAAAAATAGGTACGATGTACGGAGTTTGACGTACATGTTGAAAACGTTATTTGCCTTACATCGTACTTCGTACATCGTACATCAAACATTTTGTTTACATAACACTTCAAACATTGCCTTAATATTAACATTCCTTTGCATAAAAAAAAATCCGCTATTGTAATTGTACCATCCATAGTTTTATATTTGCCCCTGTTTATATAAAACCCCGCTATGAGCTTTAAAAAAATCAACAACATTACCGGATGGGCAATTTGCATTATCGCATGCACTGTTTACTTAATGACAATGGAGGCCACCGGAAGTTTTTGGGATTGTGGTGAATTCGCCTCCAGTGCATACAAACTTCAAATTCCACATCCGCCGGGGGCACCCCTATTTATATTGTTGGGAAGGTTATTCATGATCCCTTTTTCAGACCCGAATAAGGCAATACTGGGCTTGAACAGCATGAGTGCATTGATGAGCGGCTTTACCATTTTATTTTTATTTTGGAGTATCACACATTTTGCCAGGAAAATACTTGAAAAGAATAATCCCGATCCGCTTACTAACGGTCATATTTTTTCTATAATGGCCGCAGGCGTGGTAGGCGCATTGGCATATACTTTCAGCGACTCATATTGGTACAGTGCTGTAGAATCAGAAGTTTATGCGAGCTCTTCATTCTTCACAGCTATAGTTTTTTGGCTGGTGCTTAAATGGGAACAGGAAGTTACTATCGAGCAAGCAAATGGTATCAAGGGGCAATTTACTCCCGCCGATAAATGGTTGATTTTAATTTTTTATATGATTGGACTTGCCGTAGGTGTGCACCTGCTGCCGATTCTAACCATTCCTGCTATCGTAATGGTTTATTACTTCAAGAGGTACAAAGTTACCAAATGGAAAACCTTCTGGGCCTTCGTTATTGCTTGCTTAATTACCGGCATCGTGCAGGTTCCTATGATCCAGTGGACCATAAAATTTGCCGGCGATTTTGATGTTATTTTTAAGAACGACTTTGGACTGCCGTTCTTTTCGGGCTTTACTTTCTTTTTTGTGATGCTGGCGGTTATTATATTCCTTTTGATACGCCTGGCGAAAAAGAAAAACTGGAACTTTTTAAAGTTGGCCATGTGGAGTTTTGCATTTGTAATACTTGGTTTCTCCACTTATTTTACAACGATGATCCGTTCACTGGCGGATCCTGCTGTGGATATGTTTAACGTTGATAACCCTGTGAGTCTTGGTTGGCTATTTAAGCCGTGAGCAATATGGCGACTGGCCGATAGTTAAAGGCCAGGATTTTACAGCGGGCAATGTAGAAGGAGAACAATACCGGCCTGATTATAATAATACAAGCTATTATGTTAAAGGGAAAGATAAGTACGAAAAGCTTGGGATAAAACAATCGATAACCTATCATGATGAAGACCTGCATTTTTTTCCGCGTATGTGGGATAACAGTAATGACCAGGGCCATGCAGATTACTATGCAAGTTTTGCCGGCATAACAAAAGATCAAAAAACGGGTGCCTGGTCCAATAAACCCACAATGGGTGATAATATCGCCTTCTTTTTTGCTTACCAGTTTAACTGGATGTACTGGCGATACTTTATGTGGAATTTTGCGGGAAAACAAAACGACATACAGGGAATAGATATGGGCAATGTGAGAGATGGAAACTGGCTAACAGGAATTTCTATTTGGGATAATGCAAGATTGGGAGACCAAAGCAAGATGCCCGATAGCATTAAACATAATAAGTCGCATAACACACTCTTCTGTCTTCCTCTTATCTTAGGAATTCTCGGTCTTATTTATCAATACAAAAAAGATAAGCAGGATACACTTATTGTAACTTTACTTTTCTTTTTTACAGGTATCGCCATCGTATTCTATCTTAACCAGGCGGGTAATCAGCCACGCGAAAGGGATTATGCTTACGTTGGTTCCTTCTATGCCTTTGCAATTTGGATAGGCATAGGCGTGTTGTACGTGAAGGAATTATTTGAAAAATTTACTGATAACAAAATTGCCAATTATGCTTCTGCCGGTCTTTGTTTGTTGGCGGTACCGGTATTAATGGGTAGCCAGGAATGGAACGACCACGACCGTAGCCATAAAACCCTTGCAAGAGATATTGCTATTGATTACTTGGAAAGCTGTGCACCTAATGCAGTTCTCATAACTTTTGGAGATAATGATACCTATCCGCTTTGGTATGCCCAGGAAGTGCAGGGGATTCGAAGGGATATTAGAGTAATAAATTCCAGCCTTATGGGAACCGACTGGTACCTGAACCAGTTACGCTACAAAGTAAACAAGAGCGATCCGATTGATGTAATATGGACACCCGATCAGATTATCGGAAGTAAGAGAGATGCTATTTATTATTATCCAAGTGCTCCCGGTGCTAAGGTTGATCAAAGTAAACCAATGGATTTGTATACCATGATGAAAGATTATGCAGGAAGTAATGATCCAAGCCGAATGGTACCCAATGACGATGATTATTTAAATATCTATCCTACTAAAAAAGTAAAAATTCCGGTAGATACAAATCTTGTGAGGCAGAATGGTACTGTTAATCCCGGAGATAGCGTAGTAAGTGAAGTTGATTTTGATATTCCAAAAGATGCATTAGGCAAAAATGAAAGCGCCATATTAAATATAATAGCTGCCAATAAATGGAAGAGGCCCATCTATTTTACATCGCCTTACGATGAACTTGGGTTTGCATCTTATTTGAGAACTGATGGTTTAACATACCGCTTCGTACCTGTAAAAAATAGTGAGGTAAACCGTGATTGGGCTTATGACGTAATGATGAAGAAATTCAAGTTTGGAAATGCTGATGTACCCGGTGTTTATTATGATGAAGAAAACCGCAGGCATTTAAATACTATAAGAATGCAGTTTGCACAGGTTGCTATAAATCTTGCTGACCACGACAGAAAAGACGATGCCAAAAAAATGCTTGAAAAGTGTGATAAGATGATGTTGCAACAGAATTTCCCGTATGGCCTGGTATCACGCAGGGAACAGCAGGACCAGATTTCGGGCCAGTTTTTATTGGCAGCATACAAAGCAGGTGATTCGGTGCTCGCACAAAAGATTTCGCAATCACTGCGGAAAGACCTTGAGCAGCAGGTTGCCTACTTTAACAGCCTCGACGATAATAAACAACAAGCTCTCGCTTACGAAAATCAAATTGTGCAGCAATTATTGCAGCAATTGCAAGGAATGGAGCAATACTTTAAAAGTAACCCGGCCATTAATCCAGAGAATAAAACACCCATAATAAATAATGTTCCTGTGCCAAAAAAAGAAAAGCCGGTTAACGATAAAACGCAATAATTTTTTTCAATAAATTAAAATCCCGGCATTACCTTCATACACATAAGGTAAGCCGGGATTTTTTTAATTTAACAGTCGAACCAAACAACAAAATCAATTGTTTAGTAATTTGCTATAGAATTAATGTATAAATCCCAGGGCGCCACATCTTCATTTTTCGAAATAACGTTTATATATAATTAGAGGCGGGCAAATTATTAAGTACCTTATTTTTCAAGTAATCAATTTCAAATAATTTTGAAATTTTACTTTATTTATAAAAAACTATAACCATGAGGGGGCACAATTTTTCTAAATTTGATCCTAATGAAAATAATAAATCTTCATTCGAAAAGCTGCTGGACATTTTCATGCAACTGCTTACTTACACAAGCGGTGATGTAGCTGAAGCTTTAAGCTGGTTAACAGAACTTGATAAAGAATATAAGCTTACCAATGATGAGTATGGGATGGGAGATTTTATTGAAGACCTGAAGGATAAGGGATATATTGATGAGAACCGGCAAAATGGAGAAATAAAAATTACTCCTAAGACCGAACAGGGAATTCGCAAAAAAAGTTTGGAAGAAATTTTCGGGAAACTAAAAAAGACCAAACAGGGAAATCACAATACGTTCAAGCCAGGCGGCGGCGATGAAATTAATCCTGAAACGCGGCCCTTTCAGTTTGGCGACACATTGGAGCAAATTGATTTTACGGAATCTATTCGCAATGCTCAAATCAATCACGGTATAGACAGCTTCACGATGCACGAGGACGACCTTGAAATTCGCGAAACTGATTTTAAGGCACAAACTTCCACCGTTCTTATGATCGATATTTCGCATAGCATGATACTCTATGGCGAAGACAGGATAACACCCGCAAAGAAAGTTGCTATGGCATTGAGCGAATTAATTACAACCAAATATCCTAAAGACACATTGGATATTGTAGTTTTTGGCAATGATGCCTGGACGGTTGAAATCAAAGATTTGCCTTACCTGCAGGTTGGTCCTTATCACACTAATACAGTTGCCGGTCTTCAACTAGCCATGGATTTATTACGAAAAAGAAAAAATCCGAACAAGCAAATATTCATGATAACAGATGGTAAGCCCACGTGTTTAAAAATTGGAAAACGATATTATAAAAATAGTTTTGGCGTTGACAGGAGAATATTAAATAGATGTATGAACCTTGCAGCACAATGTAAAAAATTAAAAATTCCGATCACTACCTTTATGATAGCAAGCGATCCTTACCTGCAAAGATTTGTTACTGAGTTTACCGAAACTAATAACGGCAAAGCTTTTTTTGCATCTCTCGACAGGTTAGGTGCATTTATTTTCAAAGATTTTGAAAGCGGAAAAAGAAAGACGGTATATTGAATCCTTTGGAGGCTTTCCACCTTAAATTCAAATTATAAATTTAAAAATAGTTAATGGACGTACATAAAATTAAAACCTTTGGCGAATTAAAAGACAGCAGCTACAAACCAAGGTCAATTAAAGAAGAACTGCGTGAAAACCTGATTAAAAAAATAAGTAAAAAAGAAATAACATTCCCCGGAATTATTGGATATGAAGATTCGGTAATTCCTGACACCGAACGGGCATTACTATCAAGGCATAACATTTTGTTTTTAGGGTTACGCGGACAAGCTAAAACCCGCATGGCAAGGCAAATGACAGACTTGCTTGATGAGTATCTTCCAGTTGTTCAGGGTAGCGAGGTAAATGATGACCCTTTTAAACCATTGAGTAAATATGCCAAAGATTTAGTAGAAGAAAAAGGTGATGATACACCAATCGAATGGCTCCACAGGAGTAAACGCTATGGAGAAAAATTAGCTACGCCCGATGTAAGCGTTGCCGATCTTATTGGCGATATTGACCCCATAAAAGCCGCCAATCTAAAATTGAGCTATGCAGATGAAAGAGTAATTCATTACGGTATAATACCAAGGAGTAACCGCAGTATTTTTGTAATAAACGAATTGCCGGACCTACAAGCACGCATCCAGGTTTCTTTGTTTAATATTTTAGAAGAAGGTGACTTACAAATTAGAGGGTTTAAATTACGACTGCCTTTAGATATTATGTTTGTGTTTACAGCTAACCCCGAAGACTACACGAATCGCGGAGCAATTGTAACGCCGTTGAAAGACAGGATAGAAAGCCAGATACTTACTCATTACCCTATCACTATGGAAAGTTCTTTGTCAATCACCGAACAGGAGGCTGGGATTCATGAAGATCAACTAAAAAGGATACAGGTAAGCGATTTGGTAAAAAGACTGATTGAGCAGGTTTCGTTTGAAGCGAGAGCCAGCGAATACGTTGACAAAAAAAGTGGCGTATCTGCAAGGCTTACTATTGCTGCATATGAAAATGCAGTTAGTTCCGCGGAACGCAGGGCCATTATGAATAAAGAAAAAGAAACCCAGGTCTGGATCAGCGACCTCGTTGGTATTATTCCGTCTATAACGGGTAAGATTGAACTTGTGTACGAAGGTGAACAGGAAGGCCCTTACCAGGTTGCCTATAATTTAATGGAGAAGGCTATCCGCACACAATTTGCCGCCTTCTTCCCTAACCCCGAAACGTTCAAAAAAAGAAGAACCAAGGAAAGTGGAGTGGATGAAAATCCTTATAAAGCTATTACCCGGTGGTTCGATTCCGGCAATCATTTAAACCTGTTCTTTGGCGTAAAAGATGAAGAAAAAATTCAATTGCTCTATAAAGTAGATGGCTTGTATGGAATGGTAAAAAAACATTTTCCTGCAGCAAATGCTAAAGAAAATGCTTTATTGATGGAATTTGTTTTGCATGGCCTTTCTTCTTATTCATTAATAAGTAAAAAAGTTGTTGAAGGGAAAATAGAATTTAAAGATTTGATGGGAAGTATGCTCAATATGAGCCCGCAATCTTTCAGGGATGAAGAGCTGGATGAAGACGATTTTAAGTAAAAGAAGTGCCGGAAAATTTTCCGGCTTTTTTTGAAGTCATGTGATCGCTACTTTATCAGCAATCCCACTTTTATTCCTCCACTCACTCCAAGATTGGCGCCAGGTCCTGCCTTCTGAATAACAAAATGATTATATATTTCACTATAATAATAATTATCATAATCTGCTTGGGTATTATCAAAAGCATAACCCAGCCCATAAAATATATCCACAAGAAACTTATCACCAAATACCCATTGATGGCCTAAATTGATTATTACAGAACCGAAAACATTCGTTCTCCTTTCCAACACCGGGTTACCGGTTTTATAATTAAAAGCATTATCGCCATAGATGCCAAATGTTGCGGTAGGCTTTACATAAGTACCCTGCATGATATGCGTCATCCTGGTACCTCTGCGGACAAAATCGGGAAGTTTATTGAATTTATATCCTGCTTCCAGGAAGCCGCCAAATGCATTTCGTTTGTAAACCTGGCTTTGACCATTTAAATAATATTCATCTAACTGGCTATTTTTCCCGGCACCTATAATACCAGCAGATAGTTCATAAGCTTTTAAAGGTGAAACTGATTTTTCGTAGTAAACTTGCGTATATCCCAGCAAAGGAGCCAGGAAATTTATCTTGATACCCTTTGTTAACTGACCTTCATAATTAGCGGGATCTTTAAAACTAATCTTATATTTCTCTACTCTTCCATCTGCAAAAACAATATGGTCTAACGATGATTTTTCCACCACGTAAACCGGTCCATCCGGGTTGTCGTATAGTTTGTATTTGATTTCATCAATGCCCACTTCAATTATTTTAGCATTGATAGCAGGCCCTTTCAATTTATATATCTTATCCTGCGCGGAAAGTTGTGAAGCGATGCTGGTAATAGCGAGAAGGAATAAAAGCTTTCTCATAGCGTATAGTAGTTTTTGGTATGACTTATAAAAAGCCAATAACGCTGCACACGCTTAGTTAATATTTACTTCAGTTTCCAGTGTAATGCCAAATTTTTCTTTTACAGTGATTTTGATTTTTTCACTCAGAAGATAAATATCATTTCCTGTTGCGTGCCCATAATTTACCAACACCAAAGCCTGTTTGTCGTAACAACCGACATCTCCATTTCTGTACCCTTTCCACCCACATTTTTCTATAAGCCAACCCGCGGGAATTTTAAATCTGTTATCGGTTATTTTATACGATGGCATGGCGGGCTCAATTAATAACAGGTGTTCTAATCGTTGACTATTAATTTCAGGGTTTTTAAAAAAACTACCTGCATTTCCTATAATTTTTGGATCGGGTAATTTTGACGTGCGAATATTAATAACCGCATCAGATATAGCTTTTATGCTTAATTTTTCTATCTGCATCTTCTTCAGTTCATCCTCTATAGCGCCATAAGAAATGTTGTAATGTGGAACTTTATTTAACCTGAGAGTAACATCTAAAATAACAAATTGATTTTTAAACTTCTTTTTAAAAACACTTTCTCTATATCCAAATTCGCAATCATTTAAAGTAAAAGTTACGATCCTGTTTTCACTAACATGATAAGCCTCTAAAGAAAAAAAAACATCTTTTATCTCGACACCATAAGCGCCAACATTCTGCATAGGTGAAGCGCCAACATTGCCCGGAATCAGGGAAAGATTTTCAACACCGGCTAAATTCTTACGAATGCAATACAATACAAACTGGTGCCAGTTTACACCGGCACCCACTTTTACATAAACATACTTTTCTTCTTCATGAATTATTTTGATTCCGTCTATCTCATTTTTTAAAACGAGGCCATCGAAATTTTTTGTAAAAAGAATATTGCTGCCACCACCTAAAAAAAATTTAGCTTCATTTTTATATTCACCTGATTTAAGCAGGCTTTGTAAATCATCAACAGTACTAAATGTAGCGAAATACTTTGCGTACGCTTCAACACCGAATGTGTTATAACTTTTAAGAGAGATATTTTCAAACATTTCCATTTACAACAATTGACTATAAAATTAAAAATCACTACTTACACAGGGTCGACGTCAGGTATTAATACAACGCTTCTGAATCTTTTTTCGGCCTTTAAAAGATCAATATAATTATTAATAACTTTTTTTTGAACTTGAATATGGGCAGCATCTTTCGAAAGCTTAATTAAAATTTCCATCAGGTACATGCTGCGAACACGATTAATAACAGGAGCAGCGGGTCCCACTAAATTTTCGAAATCCCGTTTCAATAAATTACCAAGAACTTCGGCTGCATCCTGCACCGTCTCTTTTATTTTATGTTTTAAAGTTAACCTGATGAGCCTGCTGTAAGGTGGGTAAAAAAATTGCTTCCTCATTGCAATTTCATTCTCATAAAATTTTTCGTAATCATGCTCTTGCAAGAACAATAATACCGGGTGATTAATTTTAGATGCCTGGATAAGAACAAGTCCTTGCTCTGTTTTTCGTCCCGCTCTCCCGCTCACT
This sequence comes from uncultured Chitinophagaceae bacterium, assembly GCA_963792025.1. GTDB lineage: Bacteria > Bacteroidota > Bacteroidia > Chitinophagales > Chitinophagaceae > Ginsengibacter. The sequence goes on from CAWBUS010000008.1 coordinate 679,591, forward strand.
TGTTCCATCAATTGAAATGCCCGTTCATTCACCCTGAAGTCTGCAAAGCTCAACAAGCCATCCGCATCTAAAATGCCAACAAGGCTCACCTTTTCAAAATCCAACCCTTTAACAACCATTTGTGTCCCAACAAGAATATCAAGGCGATGTTGCTCAAATAATTTTATCAGCGTATCATGTGCATTTTTTCCTTTAACGGCGTCTACGTCCATACGGGCAATCCTATTATTTGGAAAATCGTCGGTTATTTCTTCCTCGATTTTTTCGGTACCAAAATTCTTTTCAATCCAGTTAACGGAACCGCATGCCGGGCAGGCGGTAAGTTTTGGATAAGTATTACCGCAATAGTGGCAATGCAATTTATTGGAAAATTTATGCAGCGTAAGTGTCACGTCGCAATTCTCACATCTTGGAATAAATCCGCAGGTACCGCAAATTAAAAAAGGTGCATAGCCTCTCCTGTTTTGAAAAAGAATTACCTGCCGGTCGTTGCTTAATGCGCTTTCCACTTCGGCTTTAAGCTGGGGCGAAATCATGACCTTGCCTTTTTTAGAAGCAGCAACTGTTCTCGTATCTATAATTTTTATTGTAGGCAATTTTATACCGCCATATCGTTCATTGAGATGTACCAAAGCATATTTGTTTTTTAAAGCATTATAATAACTTTCAATGGAAGGAGTTGCACTTCCCATTAAGACTTTAGCTTTAAAAAGCGATGCATAAAAAACTGCAGTATCACGTGCATTGTACCTGGGGGCGGGTTCCTGTTGTTTAAAAGAAGGATCATGCTCTTCGTCAATAACAATAAGCCCCAAATTTTTAAAAGGTAGAAATAAGGCGCTTCTTGCCCCAAGGATTATTTTTAACTGCCCTGTTTTTATTTTGTTCCAGAGCTCTACTCTTTCATTGTTATTAAATTTGGAATGATAGATAGCAATGTTACCGCCAAAATTTATTTGTAGCCTTCGTATAATCTGTGCCGTTAGTGTAATCTCCGGAAGAAGGTATAAAACCTGCTTTCCTTTCTCAATAAATTTTTCTATTTGCTTAATGTACAGTTGTGTTTTACCGCTACTGGTAATTCCATGTATAAGGCAAACATCTTTTTTAGTAAACGCAGCATCTATTTCATTTAAGGCTTTTTTTTGTGACTCACTTAATTCAAATTTTATATCACTTTTTTTTGGAAGGTTTTTCAGCCTGTCAACACTTCTCCTTTCAATAAACAAAACATTTTTATCGGTAAGTCCTTTCAATTGTGCAACGGATGCACCTGACTTTTTCAAGAGTTCTGTTTGAGAAACTTCTCCTTGTGTTTTCATAAAATGAAGAAAACTTAGCAGCAATTCCATTTGCTTAGGAGCCTTCGAGTGATTCAATAATTCATTTAGCTTTTCATCATTGTCGTATTCAGGATTTAGAATAATATAATTCTCCTTTTTTTCTTTGTATGTATTATTAAAAGCTTCCCATGCGTAACATACTTTTTTTTCTATGAGCCTTTTGATTAATGGATATACATGAATAATATCTGCCACCATTTGAACTTCTGATAGTCTCAGCTCCTTTTTTATGAGCAAAGCCTCAGCTACGAGATATTCTTCGTTATCCAGCTCAGAAAAATCATCACCGTATTCATCATTATAAATTAAGATGGTCTCGCTGCTTAATTTTAGATGCGTTGGCAACGCCGCAGCCATTACTTCGCCTTCGCTGCACATATAGTAATCACTTATCCATTTCCAAAGATCAAGTTGCTGCTGGTAAACAATCGGTTCATCATCAATAATATTTAAAATGTCTTTAGTTTCGAAGGATGGTTTGACGCCGCTTACAGACTTTATTATGCCTGCGTATTTTTTATTCTTTCCAAACACTACTTCCGTGCGACAACCAATTTTGATTTTTTCTTGCAGATTTGATGGAACGGAATAAGTGTACGTTTTTGGAATGGCAAGAGGAAGAATCACTTCGATCCATTGTTTAGTTTCCATGCCGCTGTCAAATAAATTCTGCTCCTGCAAATTTTCATTTATCATTTACACAAATATAAATTCAAACTTGTAAAGCAAATTCTATTTGATCCAACTCGCATTATAGCGTTTCAGAACATCTTCCATTTGAAGGAAAATTTTATCTTTAAGTAATGTTACATCGTTAGCGGTCAGGCCCTCGGTTGAAGTTTCGGAAAGATATACCGCTCTGCATTTTCCAGGATTCAATGAAAAAACACTCTTATAGTTAAGACGATCATAAGTATCTAAGAATAATATAGGTTTTATAGGTGTCTGGGTTTGTATTGCTATTTTAAAAGCGCCGTCATAAAAGTTTTTTAACGGTTGATTCATCATATTAAAGGTTCCTTCGGGGCAAATGAAAACTGAAATCTTTTTGTTCAAAAAATAAATTAGATTTTTTACGCTCTGCAATCTCTTTCCGGCGTTCTCCCTGTCAACTAAAACTGCACCTTTTTTGTAAATAGATCCGAAGATAGGAACCCGGGTCATTTCTGATTTACCTAAGATACGAACATGTTGTCGCCTGATCGCTTTCATCATCATAGGGATATCAAGGTATGAAATATGATTGCTTACAAAAATGTATTGTTTACTTCTATCATGTTTTTCTTCATAGATATTCTTGTGTCGTATTCCTGTTGTAAAAAAAAATACATCCGCCCAAAACCTGCAGATCTTATAAAGTATATTACCTCCTTTTATTTCATCAAATAAAAAGCTATACATAAAAAAAGGAAGTAAGAGAAACATTAAAACCACGAAAATCAAAAATCCATAAATACTAAAAAGAAAACGGAATATCTTATTTAAACTACTCACAGTAAAAGGTTTAACCAGGTAAAATGAACTGAAATACCCACCACCAACAGCCCAAAATTTATTGCTCAAAAGACGAAATTTAACCTAAAATCGCAAAAAACCGCCTTCCAGGGGATTTTAATAGGAAATTTTATCGATAATTCCCTTACATTTGCACTCCAAAAATTTGGAATTTATGTTTGCAGTAGTAAAAATAGCTGGACAACAATTTAAAGTTCAACCAGGCCAAAACTTATACGTACCTCATTTAACCGGTAAATCAGGAGACAAAGTTGAGTTTTCTGATGTTCTTTTACACGATGATGCAGGAAAAGTTTCTGTTGGCGGTGATGCGAAAGTTACCGTAAAAGCGGAAATAGTAAATGATCTTATTAAAGGTGAAAAAGTTATTGCCTTTAAAATGAAAAGAAGAAAAGGATTTAGAAAAAAGCATGGTCACCGTACCCAATACACGCAAATAAAAGTTACAGATATAGCATAGTAAAAAATTATGCTAACAATAAATGATATCAATTTTATTGTATCATTTTAAAAACTAATAATTTTTAATTTTAAAATTATGGCACATAAAAAAGGCGAAGGCTCGGTTAAGAATGGCCGCGATTCGCAAAGCAAAAGATTAGGTGTAAAAATTTTCGGTGGCCAGGCAGCTACTTCAGGAAATATTATTTTACGTCAACGTGGTACCGTTTATCATCCAGGTAAAAATGTTGGTCTTGGAAAAGATTTTACCATCTTCGCAACAACAGATGGCGTTGTTGAATTCAGAAAAACGAAAGGCAATAAGACCTTCGTTTCGGTAAATGCGGTTGAAGCCACAGCATAAATTTTATAAATAATTTTTGGCAGTTAAAAAAATGTTTTTATTTTTAGTTTTTATTTACTAACAATTAAATTCTAAAAACATGGCAACAGCAAAGAAAGCTGCTAAAAAAGCTGCTCCTAAAAAAGCTGCTAAAAAAGCTGCTCCTAAAAAAGCTGCTAAAAAAGCTGCTCCTAAAAAGGCTGCTAAGAAAGCTGCTCCTAAAAAGAAGTAATCATTTAACTTCTAAAATTAATATCACTAAAGTCCCGGAAGTCCGGGACTTTTTGTTTTATGAAACTTAGGGTGGCAAAGAGTTTCAGGGTAATCGTAATTTGAGCAAAAAAATATAAACCTGATTTTTTTAAAATTTAATGAATGGACAATTATGAAATAGCAAAGCATTTTTCATTGCTTTCAAAATTGATGGAAATTCATGGAGACAATAGTTTTAAATCGAAAACTTATTCGATTGCTGCCTATAAAATTGAGCAACTAACGGTGGAGCTACACACGCTTTCTGCTGAAAAGATTTTTTTAATCAACGGCATCGGCGAAGCAATTGGAAGGAAAATTCTTGAATTAGCAGCTACTGGAAAAATAAAAATGCTTGCTGAATTACTTTCAAAAACGCCGGAAGGAATTCTTGAAATGATGAATATAAAAGGTATTGGCCCTAAAAAAATTTCTACGATATGGAAAGAGATGAATGTAGAAAATATCGGCGAACTTTTATATGCCTGCAACGAAAACCGTTTATCTCTTTTAAAAGGCTTCGGGAAAAAAACGCAGGATAATGTTATTGAATCCATTGAATTTTTTCTAAAACAAAAAGGTCATTACTTATATGCACAGGTAGAGTCGGTCGCGTCGGATATGCAACAATTACTTTGCAAAATTTTCGATCTCGATAAAATAAAAATTGTCGGATCATTTGCAAGACAAAATGAAACAGTTGATGAACTCGAATTTGTTATCCCGCTTTCGAAAGATATGATTTTAGAAAAAAAGGAAGATCTCACTGAATTTTATTTTCTTGAAAATACTGATAACTATGTTTTATATAAATACAATGAGGTAATTAATGTAAAACTACATTTCGCAAATGAAGCTGATTTTATACAAACAGTTTTCGAAACAACCAATACCAAAGAATTTAATGAATCATTTTATGAAAAGTTCCCGGAGTTAGAATTTCAAAATTTACAAACTGCGGAAGAAATATTTGAAAGAGCCGGATTACAATATGTTCCTCCTTACTTAAGAGAATCCGGGAATGTACTGAGTCTCGCCAGGGAAAGAAAGATTCCGAAATTAATTCGCCCCGAAGATATAAGAGGGATCATACACTGCCACAGCAACTGGAGCGACGGTTCTAATACGCTGGAGGAGTTGGCAACTACCTGTGTTCAGCAAGGCTTTGAATATCTTGTAATGAGCGACCACAGTAAATCAGCCTTTTATGCGCAAGGACTTAACGAAGAAAAAATAAAAGCCCAGCATCAATTGATTGAGGAGCTCAATACAAAATTGGCTCCTTTCAAAATATTTAAGAGTATTGAAAGCGATATATTAAATGATGGCAATCTCGACTACAGCAATGCGGTCCTTTCAACTTTTGATCTTGTAATTGCTTCCGTTCATTCCAACTTAAAAATGAATGAAGAAAAAGCGATGTTGCGATTGATGAATGCAATTGAAAATCCTTACACAACCATTCTTGGGCACATGACGGGGCGATTATTGTTAAGTCGTAAAGGCTATCCGGTGGATCATAAAAAAATTATTGATGCATGCGCCATACATAATGTGGCTATTGAAATAAATGCTAATCCCAGCAGGCTCGATATCAGTTGGAAATGGCTGGACTATGCGAGATCAAAAAATGTACTGGTCTCTATTAACCCTGATGCACATGCTATTGAACAATTTTCGAATACCCGTTACGGTGTATTGGTTGCACAAAAAGGAATGATTACTGCCAAAGATAATTTGAGCAGCTTCAGCTTATTTGAATTTGAGAACTTTCTAAAAGAAAATAAAAACAAAAAACTACATCATTAATTATGAATCCACTATTGGAAGCTCAACAAAAAATATCGTCCAGCTTTTCCCGTCGGTTTCAAACCAGATTTTTCCATTCAGTTTTTCAATTATTCCCTTACACATGGCAAGCCCAAGACCTGTGCCAGATGTTTTGGTTGTAAAGTTTGGAATAAAAATTTTGCTATACATTTCTGCGGGTATGCCATTCCCGTTATCCTTTACTGAAACTAAAACATTTTTTTCTGCGAGCTGACTTTTAATTTCAATTATGGCTTTTCTTGATTCCGGAACTGACTGTACGGCATTTTGAAGAAGATTCGTAAACAGCCTGTTGATCTGGGTTTTATCGGCCTCTACTATAATTTCATGGTGATATAAGTTAGTATCGATTTTAAGTTTTTCATTTGCTGAATAAAGAGAAGCTACATTAATAAGAGTGCGGTTTATATCAAATAGCTGATTTTTAGCATTACCAAGATTTGCAAACTGCGCAAAGTCGCTGGCAATCTTCGACAGGTGTTCTATTTGCTCCAGCAGGATATTGGCCACATACAACGATATTTTTTTGACTCCCGGCGAATTATTATCTATCGCCATCTGCAGGTATTGCAAATTAAGTTTCATGGGAGTAAGTGGATTTTTAATTTCATGTGCTACTTGTCTTGCCATTTCACGCCACGCTCCTTCCCTTTCACTTTTGGCTAAAAGCTGCGCACTCACATCTAATTTTCTCACCATCTTATTGTATTCATTAACCAGTTCACCAATTTCATCTTTACGGTTCCACACTATTTCTTCATTTGTCTTTTCAAGATTTACTTCTTTCATTTTGTTGCTTATAAGAGAAAAAGACCTGGTAATTCTATTGGTAATGAACACAGCAATTATACCTGCGATAAGAAAAATAAATGCATTGAGGTTAATTATCGTAACAAGGAAATTTGAAATTTCATCCTGCAGATTACTCTGCGATTCGAAATACGGAATATTAAGATAAGCATATTCTTTACCGGTTTCATCTCTCACGGGTACATAGTTACTAAGATATTCCAGGCTTCCTATTAATTGTTCTTGCGAATACTGAACATCCTGTAATTTATTCAAATGGAAAAAAGCGACAGGATCCATTTTTTTACTTACTATCCCCTTTTTGTAGGGCAATGGCAATGATGAAATTTTGAGGTCTCCGTTAAGATCGTAAAGATTAATATCTGCATCGTGGATACTGGCGACCCTGTTGATAGTTTCGTCCAACTTTTCATCAGAAACAGAATCAAATTCCATTAACTGCGCATTGCCGGTTGACATTGTATCAATGGAATTTCGGATTTCATTTTCCATTACGTGAATAGTGCGGCTAAGTTTTTCGCGATTGTTGCTATGATAGCGGCTTATAAAAAAAAGTATTGTTGTAACACCAATTACCAAAAAAGAAAAAATACTTATGATGATAATAGTGCCATGCACCTGGTTACGAATGGTAAATTGCCAAAACGACTTGAAATTAAATGATCCGATCTTATTGCCTAGTAATTTATTGAGAAAATTAAATAGAATTGTAATTACCAAAAAAGAGCAAAATAGATATGCGAACAAAGTGATCGCTTCTATAAAAAGATTATTCTGCCGGGCAATCACAATTATCTTATCCTCATTAGCCCTGTACCATAGTTCTTCATAACCATTCCTGTTTACTATTCTAAAATCGTTATAAGTAAAAGACGAAGGGTCGACTGTTGTTGGAAAAGGGTAGTCATTATTACTGGTACTAAGTTGATTGTCATTATAAATTGCAAAAGCATAAATCGATGAACTTTCAATTGAATTCGTGTTACCCTTGGAAAAGAGCTCAGGATACAAAGCATCGCTTTTATATTTTTTGGGAGTTGAAACAATAAAAATATATCCTTTTGTGTGCCCCGAAGAATCAACAAAATCTTTTTTAGTGATGTAGTTAAAACGATCATAGGATATGTCGTAATAGTATAGATCTGGTATTCCTGTTTTCTTTCCCTGTGTTTGAATGATAGCATTCAACGAATTAAAATTGGTAGAATCCTGGTTAAAGAGCGGTGCTTCATTTTCATCAAAAGTATAAATGCGGGTATCGTAATTATTTATATACCCCGAAAAATTTTCGTTGATGAGGCTGTCTTTTAAATACTTGTTATCGTATGCACTTTTAAACCTATCGAAAATGCCCTGTAATGCCTGGTTATTGAAATCATTTAGCATAACGTTTATGATCTTCTCGCCGGTAGGATCTGCCCTCATCGCAATATTTTCGGCAAAGGTTTTTCGCTGATCCAATTCTTTCTTCCTGTTTTGAACGACTATTGCCGCTGTAATTGAAATAGAAAAGAAAAAAAGCCAGAAAATAAATCGGGTCGATATTAAATTATAGGCATCTATGGTCAGAAATACCTCATTCAGAAGGAATACAAATAATAAAAGCCAGCACAGCAGATAAAGATTGAAAGTTACGTGGGGTGAATGAAAACTGAATGTTAGAAAAATCAAACCAATTAATGCTATTGACACGTACAAAACAAACAAGTTAGGCTGCACTATTTTTTTTACCGGTTGCAAAAGTATCTGGATGAGAAAGAAGTAGCCGGTTGCAACGCAACTGAGTACTATAAATCCAATTACACTGTAAATATTATTGATAGTAAAAAAATTGATTACATCAAATGATATAAGAGAATCAGATACCAGGCTCCTTACGATATTGCCACACACAATTGTTATGATTATCATTAAAAGAGAAATAAAGCCAATGGCCGCATATCGTTTAAATGTGGAATTAAAATTTATTCCGGCAGGCTCAAATTTATAATGCGACCGGATGAAAAGAACAACCCATATAAATAGCAAAGAGTTTATAAACAAGTCGCCTAGGGAGTGGAATATAAAACCGGAACCATAGATTTGAGGATTAAATAACTCAAGTTGCTTAAAGTTTAAGGGTATAGGTAAAAAATAACTTAATGCTCTTAGGAAACTGATAGATGCGATGAGCACGAGGAAGGAAGGCAAAAACCCTTTTTTCTCAAAATAAAATCTGGCAAGTTTTTGAATGAAAAAAAGAATCAATATACCTGCTATGATTCTGATCCAAATTGATACGATATTATCCTGCGGAGAAATATTAACCTTTACCTGGTCCAAATAAAAAAGTTTTTCGCCGTTAATACCTTTAACTGCTGTGCCTGTTGGCGAGAGACTTATATCATAATTATTCTCTGCATTATCAACTGCCACAAATGAATTTTGGAGATACTTATTTTCAATATAGTAATTCCACTTAACGGGTATTAGCGAAACCATTTCATAAAGCAATCCATTAGAATTTTCAAGGGATTTTTTACTGATGACGTACCAGCCATTTATAAGTTCCTGAAAATAATTTCCATCGGGTTTTTCGAGCACCGTTGAATCGGGCAAAATAATTTGGGTATTCCAAAATACAGGGCGAGGTTCCGCAAATGGCGCAATACGGTAAATAAAAAAGAAATAGTCTTTTCCAACAAAATTGTCTAATTCTTTCTCATCGTAAGAACGATTGATTATCTTATTTATTGAAACAGTGTTATTGAAAAAATTTTTACTTTTTCTTTGGTTGATCTGGATATTTCTTTGAATACTGTTTTGAACTGCGCCAATTGTAGCCGTTCCACTCCAGTAATTATCTATTATAAATGAAATCGTAAACAACCACGCCGATGCGAGCAGGAGATATCCGTTTCTCCCAAAAAATGTAGCGGTGTTTTTGTTGACTGTATCGTTCACTGTTTTTCTTTCTTTATTTCATCCCACATTGCATCCATTTCTTTCAAAGTCATATTGCTTAAATTATGTCCTTTACCTGCAGCAGCTTCCTCCATCTTCGTAAAACGTTTGATAAATTTTTTATTAGTAATTTCCAATGCATTCTCCGCATCAACGTTTAAAAATCTTACATAATTTATTACCGAAAAGAAAAGGTCGCCGGCTTCTTCCTCAATATGCGCATCATTGCCAGAATTTACCGCGTCGAGCAATTCGGCTTTTTCTTCTTCTATCTTATCCCAAACCTGTTCTTTAGTTTCCCACTCAAAGCCTACCTGTTTTGCTTTTTCCTGGAGGCGCATGGCTTTCACCATTGCCGGTAACGATTTAGGCACACCACTCAAAACTGATTTTTTCCCTTCACTCAATTTAATTTGCTCCCAATTTTTCTTAACGTCTTCATCGTCGTTTACAATTACATTTCCATAAATATGCGGATGACGTTTAATTAATTTTTCACATATGGCATCGATAACTTCCTGCAATGAAAATTGCTCCTGTTCCTGTGCAATTTTTGAATAAAAGATAATGTGTAATAAAAGATCGCCTAATTCTTCTTTAATGCCGTTCCAGTCTTTATCTGTTATCGCATCAGCCAGTTCAAAAGTTTCTTCTATGGTTTGCTGGCGAAGTGTGTGAATAGTTTGTTTCTTATCCCAGGGACATTTTTCACGAAGTTCATTCATTATGTTTACAAGTCTGTCGATTCCGCTATTGTCCATATAATTAATTAAATTTCAAATATTGATATAAAAAAGAAGATCAACATAATGACCGTGCCGGTAGTTAAAAAAGAAAACAGCAGCATAAAATATTTAAGAATTGTTTTGGCTCTTTTCTGATTATAAAAGTTTCGCATCGCTTTATATAAATAAAAAAATATAGCCAGTGTAAAGACAAGGTTTATATATTCCAGCCAATGTGCACCCGTCGTGCTTTCAATTTTTTTTACTCCAAACATTAAAAGCATCGCAATAAAAATAAAAATGTAAAAATGAATTGTGAAAATTGCGTGATCGGTGTAATAAAAATCTTTATGACGTATGTATAAAAACTTTAGAATTAAAGCGAATAAAGGAAGCAAAATAAATAACATTTGTGGAATGGAATGTTGAACCCTGGCCATAATATCAACTAATGCCGCCCTTTTATTGTGCCGGTATTTTTGATTTAGTTCAATATTTTTATAAACCAGCATTCTTTCGAACCAGTTATGTTTCTTAACACCTGCTTTAAGCAATGAATCGTACTCTGCTTTTGATTTATAATTTCCGGGAGCTACAGAAAAAGACGCAGTATCTAATTTTTTTTTAAGTTCCTCCTTCGTTAAAGGAATACCATTGTTGAGTTCTTTCGACGCCTCTATCAACTGCACAGAATCAAGTTTGTCGATATTAGTATTTTTATAAGTAACGTTTACAACACTTTCATCAACTTTAAAAAAAGTGAAAAAGATGAGGAAGAAAATAAACGAGGTAAACATATACATTCGAACCGGGTTGAGATACGTAACTCTTCTTCCGTTCATATATTCTTTAGAAAGAAAACCAGGCCGCAATACCAGGTCTTTTAACGAAGTAAAAAATTTTCCATCGAAGTGGGTAATATCACTAAAAAAATGTGAGATCAAATGCCATACACTTTCCTTGGGTTCAATATTTTCCTGACCGCAAACATGGCAATATTTTCCTATAACGGTCGTTCCACAATTGAGGCAGTTTTTTTCTTTTCGTTGGGGATGATGTGACACTCGTTTTCGGTTGAATAAATTATGGTTAAAAATAACAAACTAAATTTGCATGCAGAATTATTCTGTATTTTACACAAATGAAGAGCAGCCAACTAAAACAATCCAAATTCTCCTATAAAATGATAAAAAGATCTGCAGTTTTTTACCCATTATTTTTGACGGCAGCGTGCATTTTTTCAATGCCGGCAAACGGGCAGTATTACTATAAAGATATCTGGAATAACCAGCAGTTAGTTAAAGAGTTTAACCTCCTGAAAAACGATAATTTAAAAACAATAAAAATTAAAAGTTTTGAAGATGATGGAGAACCAAGTGAAGGCTTTTTCTGTGAAAAGAAAATTAACAAAAATTACACCCAATCGCAGATGATTTCAAAATCGAATGTTACTGGCCAGTCACTATTGGTTTCGGACTATAACGCTAACGGACAACCGGTTAAAACAACCGACGATACACCCACAAGTACAAGTACCACCGAATATGAATACAATCAAAATGGCCAATTGAAAGTTATAAGAACGATAACAAAAGGCGATGATGACTCTGAAACCATTACGGAAACGCATGAATACTTTTATGATGAACAAGGAAAGCCCACAAAAATGTTGCGAAAAAAAAGAGATATTCTTATTTCAACAATACATTTTGTAAGTGATAGCAGCGGAAATATTATTGAAGAAAATGTAGAGGGCAACAGCGCCGCTGATAAAAAATATTACTATTACTACGATGATAAAAACAGGCTTACTGACGTTGTTCATTTTAATGAGAGAGCCCAGCGCCTGCTACCGAATTATATGTACGAATACAATACCCTCAACCAGCCAAAACAAATGATTTCTACAGAAGAAGGAGGAAACAATTATTTTATATGGAAGTATACTTATAACGATCAAAATCTTCGTGAAACAGAAAAATGTTTTTCAAAAGCAAGAACATTATTAGGAACCATACAATATGAATACAACTAATAGTTTTAAAATTCGTTAATAATATAACCTGTAATTTATTTAATTTCAGCTAAAACGAAGTCGAACCCAACTTCTGGTAAAATAGATTTTTTCAATGTCTATCTATCAAAGTTAACGCTTAGTTAAACTGGGTTATTAACATAAATGATAGTTATCCGGAAGGATTTATGCAAGTCTAATAATTAAAACTACCAAAGATGAAAAAAATATACATATACCTTTCTATGGTATCGATAGTGGTGCTTGCATCGTGCACCATCACCAATTATCCCCAAAGTTATACTTCCGATCAGCAGGATATAACTTACCAGCAATTTTATGATGATCTGAGCCCTTATGGTCAATGGGTTAACTATCGTAACTACGGTTACGTATGGGTACCCGATGAAATGGGTTTCAGGCCATATTATAATAACGGCCATTGGGTTTATACCGATTTTGGATGGACCTGGGTATCAAACTATAGCTGGGGATGGGCTCCATTTCACTATGGGCGCTGGACATTTGATTATGCATATGGATGGATGTGGATACCGGGCTACCAATGGGCGCCGGCATGGGTTTCATGGAGAAGTGGCGGAGATTACTATGGATGGGCACCACTTGGGCCAGACGTTAATATTAATGACAATTATGGCTCAAATATTCCCTACGATCATTGGTCGTTTGTGCCTTCCCGTTATATTAATAGTCCCCGCATAAATGATTACTATGTAAACAGGCAGCAAAATGTTACAATAATAAATAATACTACCATTATAAATAACACACGGGTAATCAATAATAACAATAGATATATCACAGGCCCATCTGCCGATGACGTAGAAAGAAATACCCGGGAAAAAATAAATGCGGTGAAAATTGTACAAAGAAACAGGGCAGGAGGTACAGAAGTTACCGGCGACGGAATAACAATGTACAGGCCTGGCGTAAAAGAATCACCACAACAAAATCAAAATTGGAGACCCTCTAAAGTTGGCAACCTGGATGAAGTGAAGGCCCGCCATGACAGAGACAATTCACAACCTGTGAGAGATGATGATGCACATAAAGAATTAAATCCGACTGATAGGATTCAGCCGCGTAACGATAATGACAAAAATAATCAACCAACCGTTATGCCAGGGAGGGAAATTACCCAGCCACAAAAACCGAATAACGATAATCAAACAGACCACCCTAATCCTCCTGACATTAAAAATGATAATACAAAACCTGATAACCAAAGGTTGAATCGCGAAAAAGATAATCAACAGCGTAACGAAAAAAACAACAACAATTCACCGGTAGATAATCCGCAGCCGAAACCGGGAAATACGGACAGGAAAAATGATCAGCCCGATACAAGAGGGTTTCAAAATAATAATGATAAGCAGCAGCCAAAACCAGGAAACACAGACAAGAAAGATGATCAGCCAAATACAAGAGGGTTTCAAAACAATAACGAAAAGCCGCAACCACCTGTGCAAAATAATCCGCCTGCAAAAGGTCGCAATGCAAATCAGCCAAACAATAATAATAATCCTGTAAATAAACCGGTGATAAAGCCCCAGCTTAATAACGTAAGACCGCAAAATAATCCGCTGCAGGAACAAAAAGATAAACCGGTGAACCGGCCCCGGATAAATAACCGGGCTCCTTCAATTAGAAAGATTAAGCCGGCTGATACAAAACAACCTGAACAGGATCATAATCCTCAAAAGGACAAAAAGAATGACTAAAAAATATAGGTGTTACAACAATTCTTGAAAATATAAAAACAAAAAGCGGCCGCAAGCTGCTTTTTGTTTTACAGCACCATAAAAATTCTTATCTTTTAAAAAATAGATTCCTCAATTTTGTTTCAGAAGAAAAAAAATAATTTATGATTGAATTTTTAAAACAACCGTGGCCCTGGTATGTAGCGGGTCCTCTCATTGGCCTGATGGTTCCTATATTATTGGTCCTTGGCAATAAAACTTTTGGAGTTTCTTCCTCACTTCGCCATATATGTGCTGCGTGTATGCCATCAAAAATTCCATTTTTTAGTTACGACTGGAAAAAAGAATCGTGGAATTTATTTTTTGTCAGCGGAATATTATCGGGAGGCGTTATTGCGGCTATGTTTTTGTTGAATGACAAACCTGTTGATGTAAATCCAAAATTAATAACAGAATTTTCAAAATACGGGATTACCAATTTTCACTCTTTAGTACCAGTGCAGCTATTTAACTGGCAACAATTATTTACTTTAAAAGGTTTCATTCTAATGGTTGCGGGTGGCTTCTTTGTAGGCTTTGGAACCCGCTACGCAGGCGGATGCACATCAGGTCACTCTATAATGGGACTGTCCAATTTACAATTGCCATCTTTAGTGGCAACAATTTGTTTCATGGCGGGCGGCTTTACAATGGCCAACCTTATTTTACCTTTTATTTTAACGCTTTAAATAATGAGTAATACATCAATTGAAGAAACCCTAGAAACAAATACTGACTTTGAAGTTCGATCATTAGATGCTATGTGCATTAATGAATCCTCTCTGCAACATCCATGGTGGTATAACCTAAAATATCTTGTTGCCGGAATTTTGTTTGGAATTATATTAGTAAAGTCTGAAGTGATTTCCTGGTTCAGAATCCAGGAAATGTTTCGCCTCGAAAGCTTTCACATGTATGGCGTAATTGGGTCAGCAGTGGTAACAGGGATCATATCAATTTTAATCATAAAAAAATTCAACATAAAAACTATTTATGGTGAAAAAATAAAATTGTACCCGAACAAGTTCAACAAAGGACAAATTTTTGGCGGATTAATTTTTGGCTTCGGCTGGGCGTTAACGGGCGCCTGCCCCGGTCCTTTGTTTGCTCTTATTGGCACAGGTGCATTAGTAATAATAGTTACACTGCTTAGTGCAATTGCAGGAACATGGGTATATGGTTTATTAAGAGAAAAATTACCACATTAATTATTTATGGGTATTTCTATAAAGTCGATATTTATTTCAATTGCCATAATTGTCACAATCACTTTTGTCACTACACTCCTGCCCTCTTGCAACATAGCTCCGGATAAATACACGTCAAACGATTCTATACCGCCATCATTATGGTACGGATGGAATAAATACCAGATAAAACCTGAAGATTCATTAGCCCGGTTAGGCCATGATCTTATAGAAAATACATCCTACTATTTTGGCCCTAAAGGAAAAATTGCGGCAATTACAAATGGAATGGAATGCCAGAATTGCCACATGCAATCAGGAATAATTCCATGGGGAAATAATTTCAGCGCGGTAGCTATGTCTTATCCAAGATTTAGTAACCGCAGTGGAAAAATGATGTCTGTTTCACGCAGAATAAATGATTGCTTTGAAAGAAGTTTAAATGGAATGGCAATAGATACCAACAGCCGTGAAATGCAGGCCATGATTGCTTATATGCATTGGATTGGGGATGATATTCCTAACGGTAAAAAGCCTTTAGGATCAGGAATAATGAAGCTGAAATATTTGGACCGGGCCGCTGATCCTGCCAAGGGAAAAATTGTTTTTGTAAATAATTGCCAACGTTGTCACGGAGAAAATGGGGAAGGAAAAACCAATCAAAATTCATCGGGCTTTATTTATCCCCCGCTATGGGGGCCAAATAGTTTTAACACCGGCGCAGGCTTATATCGCATATCCAACTTCGCGGGTTTTGTAAAAAATAATATGCCTTTCGACGAGGCAAATTATCAGCATCCGAAACTTACCGATGAAGAAGCATGGGATGTAGCCGCGTTTGTAAATAGCCAACCGCGGCCGCAAATAAAAAATAAAATAGATTACCCTGATATTTCAAAAAAAGAAATTGACAATCCCGCTGGGCCTTATAGCGACACGTTTCCGGAATTACAACATAAGTATGGCCCTTTTAAACCTATTGAAGAAGCAAAGAAAAAATTAAAAAGCAATTAGTTTTCCCGCTAACAATTTAATCGCATTCCCGTTTTAACCCAGCTATTTGTTTTATTTAAAGTAAAACATATCCTTTCAGTAATTTTGCAGGCAAAATGATTTTATGAACAGAATAGAAATGGAAAGAAAAACCGGCGATTTTGGTTTCCAGGCGAAAGATGAAAACGGCAATGCTTTACACACCGACAGCAGTATTGAAAACGGTGGAAGTAATTATGGCTTTCGGCCCATGCAATTGATACTTGCAGGATTAGGTAGTTGCAGCGCAATTGACATGGTATCTATTTTAAAAAAACAACGGCAAACAATTGACAATTTTAAAATTAAAATAGCGGGCGAAAGAGAAAAAGAAAAAACACCTTCTCTTTGGGAATCAGTAGAAGTAACATTTGAATTGTATGGAAATATTGACGTAGAAAAAGCAAAAAAAGCTGCTGCTTTGTCAATTGAAAAATATTGTTCAGTCGCGGAGACACTCAGGCGCGGGGGAACACAAATTAAGTGGGATGTAAAGGTGATTAACACAGAAACAGTGTTGGCATAATAATCTTATAAACAGAATGATTTAGAATGAATAAAAATTTCTTCAACCAGATATTAAGCAGGCAACAACAGAAAGAAATTATACCCGCCAATGAAACTATTGCCAGCTGGGCATTAAACGTAATTGGATTGTTGTATCCTGAATTATCGATGTCATCCTATTCTTCAACAACAGAAATTGAAGAAGAATATGAAAGACAGAAAACAGACCTCGTTACTATATTAAACGCAACCCGGGCATGCAATGATTGTAATAACGAAGAAATTGCCAAACTCTTTTTTAAAAAAATACCCGACATATACCGGGTATTAAATACGGATATCTATTCTTTGCACACAGGCGATCCTGCGGCCAGGGTGGAGTTCGAGGTAATTCGTGCATACCCAGGCTTTTTTGCCTTGTGTTTTTACAGGATGGCGCATGAATTATTAAAGCTGGAAGTCCCTCTTCTTCCCCGTATCCTCACTGAATATGCCCATTCAAAAACTGGTATTGATATACATCCCGGGGCTAAAATTGGTGATCATTTTTTTATTGACCATGGCACCGGAATCGTTATAGGAGAAACAGCTGAAATTGGCAACCATGTGAAATTATACCAGGGTGTTACTTTGGGCGCAATGAGCGTTGATAAAAATATGGTATTTAAGAAACGCCATCCTACAGTTCAGGACCACGTAATTATTTATTCAGGAGCTACCATTTTAGGAGGAGCAACAACTATTGGTCACCACAGTGTAATAGGTGGTAATGTATGGCTCACCAAAAGTATTCCACCCGGTTCATTGGTTTATCACAATCCTGAAATAACAGTTGTTGAAGGAAAGATTGCTAACTACTAAATAAATTGCTAACTACTAAATAAATTATGGCAACCATTTTAGATACTGTTGGCAATACTCCCATAGTGGAATTGCAACATTTAAATCCGAATAAGGATGTAAAGATTTTTGCTAAACTGGAAGGTAACAACCCGGGTGGAAGTGTTAAAGACAGGCCCGCATTAAATATGATCAGGAGCGCCCTTGAAAGAGGAGATATTAGTAAAAACTCAAAACTTGTTGAAGCCACCAGTGGCAATACAGGAATTGCTTTAGCCTTAATGGCAAAATTGTATGGAATAGAAATTGAGCTGGTAATGCCATCTTCGTCTACCCGTGAGCGTGTGGTAACTATGGAAGCATTTGGCGCCAGGGTAACTTTACTGGAAACAATAGAAGCCTGCCGGGATTATGCTGAAGAAAAATCAGCATCAGGAGAATTTTATATGTTGGACCAGTTTGCTAATCCTGATAATTATAAAGCACATTATAAGACAACAGCCCCGGAAATATGGAGAGATACAAACAAAGAAATAAGTCATTTTGTAAGTTCCATGGGAACCACCGGAACTATTATGGGTTGCAGTATGTTTTTGAAAGAACAAAATAAAAATATTCAAATTGTAGGTTGCCAGCCAACGGAAGAATCATCTATCCCTGGCATAAGAAGGTGGCCCGTTGAGTACTTGCCAAAAATTTTCGATCCATCAAGAGTAGATCGCGTAATAGATGTATCGCAGGTAGAAGCAATTGAAATGACTCGACGGCTTGCTAAAGAAGAAGGCATCTTTGCCGGAATGAGCAGTGGTGGCGCCGCTTCTGCTGCCATAAGATTATCGCAGGAATTATCTTCAGGTGTGATTGTTTTCATTGCGTGCGATCGTGGAGATAGATATTTGAGCAGTGATTTGTTTGGGTAGAGAGCATATCATATTTAATTAATTTCCTGGTGGCTGCCTGGTCATCTGAAGGCAGATCAAAATATAATAAAGCATTATCCGTGCCTTAATTCATTGATAATAATCTTCAGAAAAGTTTACCGTCCTTACGACTGTACCGTATACTTTCCTATTGTGGGAAATTGCGGGTAGCCATAAAGGTGAGTGATTAAAAAGGCCAAGGGCCGCTTTGTCGAACGGCGGGGTTAAAGGAAGACTCACCCGATAATCAATAATTTTTCCATCTTCATTAACGGTAGCTGTTATCGTAACTTCAGCATGAGAACCTTTAACAAACTTAAAGCCCGATGGATAATAAACATTTTTTTCAAAATACTTCTGCCATGCCTGTTCGCCGCCCGCAAACTGCGCCTCTCTGTCAGATGAAGTGGTATCGCTCATGGGATTGCCATTTTCATCGAAATAATTTTTATCAATCAATGTATCCATATGATAAATTTCAAGCGAGCTGATGTTTCCATTTTTATGGAAATATTGCCACTTGCCTTCTTGTTTATCGAAGTTGACATACCTTCCTGCAGATGAAGGGTTTCCATTATCGAACCACGATACGTACACCCCGTTACCATTCTCACTAACATTTAATGAATCTCTCGCGGCCCCGGTGTTATACCAACCTAACGAAACTCCGATGGCATGACCATCCTCATAGTTCATTGAATCTTTAATTGTCCTGTCAGGATAATAATCCATCCATAAACCAGCTTTTTTGCCATGCTGTAATTTCCCGGTAGATTCTAAAACCCCGTTAGCATAAAACCAATAAAAAGTACCATTCCGAATTAAATCTTCCTGGTCTTCATACAGTCCAACCATCTGAAGTTTTTTTGTACTTATATAATAGTCGGTTTTATACCAACCGGAATCAGTCTTTATCTCCAGGGAATAGAACCTTGCGTCATCAGGTGGTGACTCCCTCCAATAATAATTATAGTAATGTTCAATTTTCTTTTGAGAAAAAGAACTGGCAAAAAATAAAGTACATAAAGTGAGCAAGAAAAGTTTGGTAAGCATAACAAAAGTTTTGGCAAAATGATAATTAAGAGCCAATATTAATAATTTCTTTGTGATTTTTCGACTTTTGAATAAAAATATCTGTGCCAGAATTACACTATCAAGGATTTTTATTGAACTTCTGCCAACGATTTATCGCGAGATTTTTCTTAACAATCTCTTCTTTTTGAAATGGCGTGAAATTTGGGCAGAATTAATAATTTTGCGGTTTTTCATAGTTAATGTTATTTGGACGAAATGAGATTATATTAATAAACGATCATTGTCAACATAAGTAACTAACCCATACCATTTATAAAAATATTTATACAAACGTTTAATGCCTTTTACATTTTCTCACCCTGCAATAGTTCTACCGGCAACCTATCTGCCAAAAAAATATTATTCCCTTAGTGCCTTAATCATGGGTAGCATGGCTCCCGACTTTGAATATTTTATCAGGATGAAAGGTTTCAGCAGGTACAGTCATACGTGGACCGGGTTATTTTGGTTTGATGTGCCACTTTCAATATTATTACTTTTTATTTATCATAACCTTGTACGCAACACACTTATTGAGAACCTTCCTTTTAGCTTTAATGTGCGTTTATCCGCTTTCGAGAATTTTAACTGGAACAAATATTTCCAGGAAAATATCGTAACAGTTTTTATTTCATTGGTTATTGGTGTTGCTTCTCATCTTGTGTGGGACGACTTTACACATAACGGCGGCTACTTTGTAAAAGTAATTCCTTTTTTGAACGGGTCTGTTAACCTGTTTAATCATAGTATTTCAATTGCGGATATACTTCAATATGCATGTTCCATTATTGGCGGTTTGGTAATAATCATTGCTATTTTAAAATTGCCGGAAGGAGAAAAAACGAAAAGAGACAACATCCTCAATTTCTGGTTGATTGTTTTTATAATTGCAATATCGGTTTTTAATTTGCGGATTATCACAGGAGGAATGTTTAACCGCGCTATTTATTCCGAAGATATAATCGTAAGTATCATTTCAGCCGTTCTTATTGGCATAACGGTTTCATGTATTTTCTTACGGGAAAGTAAAAATCAAAAGATATACAAGTACCTTGATAAAATCAGAAACCGGTAAAGGCAAACCTTAATAGAATTCTAAATTAAAAAACCAGTGTATTGTGCATTGCAGGCAGCGAAGTCTTCGGCTCAGCTAAGCCCATCCATTTTTTGATGCTACTCAACGATATTTAGATGTGTTTGTCATGAACAGACGATTCAATTTTGTTTCTTTTAGAGCAGACAAAAATAATCTCATCTAAATAATTGCATCACTCAAAAAAGTTTTATAATTTTTACTTCCCTCAAAAAAAATTATTATGCCTTACTTTGATTTTCATTGCCATCCCGGATTAAAACCAACTTTTTCTGATCAATCAAATGCAATCTCTCCGTGGTCGTTTATCGATGCCAAGCTTGCAATTTTTAAAGATGTTACAATTAGCATCAACCCTTTATTTAATGAAGTACTAAACTCTCAAAGTTGCCTTGGACAATTGTATAATGGCGATGTGAAATTATTTGGTATTGCGTTGCACTCGCCGGAGCAAAATATGGCCAGGGGTCTATTGGAGAAAAAGATCGTAAACCGCGGCGCCATCGCATTGCTTGATCGCGGCCGGTTGCAACTCATAGCCAGCGGTAATCATTATTTTGAATTTTTAAATGACGACCTTAAAAGAGTCACCGAAACAAAATCTCCGCCCGAGTTAGACGGTGCTGTATTAAAAATAATTAAAAGCTCAGCTGATTTTGATGAAAACGAACCTAACACCATTTATGCATTTCTTGTAGTGGAAGGACTGCATTGTTTTTTTGAAGAACAATCCGGAACAAACGTAAAAGAAGATTTCACAAAAAACTTTGAATCGTTCACCGATGCTAATACAATTTTGGCGATTAATATTTGTCATATTCAGCAAAACCTTTTTTGCAACCATGCATACGGAATACAGTTCATAAAGCCCGGATATTTTTTTCCTACGAGAAGTGGCATATCAAGCTGGGGAGTTGAAGTAATCAACAGGATGCTTGAGAAAAAAATTCTTACGGACATAAAACATATGAGCATGTTTTCAAGATGGCAGTTATACAAAATGCTGCGTGACCCCAATGATGAGAACAAATACATAGCGCCAATAATATGTACGCATGCCGGCCTTACAGGGCAGAGTATGAATGACAGCGTAAAATATTTACTTCGTACACCCGTCGACGTTGGAACGGTATACGAGGTGTGCCACATGAAACCGAAAAGCTCTTATATTGATGGCGTATATTTTAATTGCAGCAGCATTAATTTATATAATGAAGACATAGAAACAATCATCCTTTCAGATGGTTTGATCGGTTTGTCTTTTGACCAACGCATTCTGGGATTTGCCGACGAAAATATTTTGCGGGATGTAACAGTACCTAATGATGTTGAATACATAAGTGAACTGGAAGCAAATTTCTTTTTTCACGGAATAGAACCCTCTACCTTAAAATTATGGACCGATGACAGCAAAGTATGGACATCAGAAGATTTTGATAATCTCGATCCTGCATTTGATGTTATTCTTCATCCTTTATTTTTTCTCAACCAGGTCATTCATATTTTAACCGTCGCAAAAAATAATCCATTGATTGGAGCTCAAAAAGCAATGAAGCAAATTTGTCTTGGGTCTGATAATGATGGGCTCATTAATGCGATTGACAATTGTAAGGAAGTAGATAAACTTGATACCTTCAAGTCATTAATGATTAATAAAATGCCGGACCTGTTAAAAAAGGCCGGGCTGGGAAATGACGGAATTGACGTGAACACACTCGCAGAAAATGTTTTCTATATTAACGGCAGAGATTTCATTTTAAACAGGCTGCGCAGCATAGGAAAGTAAATACTTTTTCCGAATCATATCTTCTCTTATCAGTTAACGTAAATATTGCGGTTAAAATGCAATATATTGAGGTTGCTGAATTAGACCATTGTAACTTTTGTCACCAACATTTAAATAGATTAAACCCAATTTACAGTCATGCAAATTTTGGGGTATTTTGCCTCCTTACTTATCGGAATTTCATTGGGAATGATTGGTGGTGGCGGATCAATTTTGACCGTCCCTGTATTGGTTTATTTATTCAGCGTTAATCCTCTGTTGTCCACTTCGTATTCGCTATTTGTAGTGGGTTCTACCAGCCTTGTTGGTGCATATAATAATTATCTCAAGGGTTTGGTAAGAATAAAAACGGCATTACTTTTCGGCCTGTCTTCAATATCCACAGTGTTTCTTACCCGCAAATTTTTAATAGCTCATATACCCAAAGATCTTGGAACCATAGGAAATTTTAAAATAACGGAATCCATGTTGGTTATGGTGCTGTTTGCGATTCTTATGGTTGCAGCGTCTTTATCAATGATTAACGACAGCAGGAAAAAAACAGAGGTCATCAAAACTGATAATAAAAAAATTAATATTCCAAAACTACTAGGCTATGGTATTGCAATTGGCGCCGTTACAGGATTGTTAGGAGCAGGCGGCGGTTTTTTATTAATACCAACGCTTGTGCTTCTCGTTAAATTACCGATGAAAGAAGCGATAGGCACTTCTCTGTTTATAATAGCATTAAATTCTTTAATTGGCTTTACGGGAGATCTTGGCCATTTCACCATTGACTGGATTTTCCTTTTGGAGATAACCGGCATTGCTATAGTAGGAATTCTTATTGGAGGGGCCTTGAATAAGAAAATTCACGGCGATCATTTGAAAAAAGGATTTGGATGGTTTGTATTGGTAATGGGTATCTATATAATTATCCATGAAACATTAATAAAATAAGATTCAGGCCATCCTAATCAATGAGATTACCGGTTTCTTAAATGCCAGGCTTTTGGTTTCACAAATGCCCGTAAGCCGGCGTGGGAAAGCGTTACACCAAATCCGGAATGTTTTCTTCCGCTCCAGGGAAGCGCAGCGCTCACCCTGTCACAACAATTCCAATATCCACTGCCTGCATTTATTTGTTGCAAAATATTCTCTGCTCTTTTTTTGTCGGATGTATAAACTGAAGCCGTTAATCCGTATTCCGTATCCTGCATTAATTTAATTGCCTCATCATCATTCTTAACCTTCATAATTCCAATTACCGGTCCAAAAGATTCATCCTTCATCACACTCATTTTATGAGACACATTCGTGAGTATCGTTGGTTCGAAATAATAACCCTGTGAATCAATCCGTTTACCTCCCGTAATAACAGTAGCGCCTTTTTGTAATGCATCACTAACCTGTTCTTCTAAAACTTTAAGTTGTTCTTTTCTTGAAAGGGGTCCAAAATAAATTCCGTTATCAGTTGGCATTCCTACTTTCCACGAGGTAACCTCTTTTGTAAATGCATTTACATAATTATCGTAAACTTTCTCATGAACATAAATTCGCTCAACAGAACAACAACTTTGTCCATTGTTATAAAATGCGCCATCGGCTGTTCCTGCAGCAACTGATTTTATATCTTCAACATCATCTGCCACGTACAGCGGATCTTTGCCACCCAACTCACATTGGCAGGGAACCATTTTAGCAGCCACTTTATCATAAATATATTTGCCGGTTTTATAAGATCCGGTAAAAAAATATCCATTAAACGGAAGATCTAATAGTAATTCACCTGCTGCCTTTCCACCAATGGCCACCTGGAAAATATTTTCGGGTAACCCGGACCGTTGTAAGAACTTTTCAATTTCTAAACCGGTAAGCGTGGCATATTCAGATGGCTTATACATTACGGCATTCCCTGCTAACAGTGCCGGAACAAAAACATTCACACCAACAAGATAAGGATAGTTCCATGCAGAGATATTGCATATTACACCAAGAGGCTCATAAGTAATTTTCTCTTCAAGGCCTGCTTCAACATTCATTGTTTCATCGGACAAATATTTTTCAGCATTGGTATTAAGCCAGTTGATTCGGTTTACAGCACCGTTAATTTCATTACGGGATTGCTGTAATGGCTTTCCTACTTCATTGGTAAGTGTCAAGGCAAGATCTTCAATGTTATCTTTAAGAAGAACTGAAAATTTTTGTAAAACGTTTACACGTTGCGGTAATGCAATCTTTTGCCAGCCGGGTTGAGCAGCCTGTAATGCTTTAAATCTTCTTTCTATGCCTTCCCTTGAATCCTCTTCAATTTCTTTTATAACCTCTTCCGTTGCAGGGTTAATTATTTTCATAAATTATCTATTGAATAGTTTGCCTTACTGCTGCCAAAAAATTTTGTTTCACATTTTTTGCAAAAATACTGTCCTGGTTTTCCATGCGTTCGGGGTGCCACTGTACCAACATCAAATATGATCTTCCCTCCGGTTCCCTTCTTTCCATTCCTTCTATTATTCCATCCGGCGACAGTGCATTTGCAACTAACCCAAATCCGGGCATATCAACACTTTGGTGATGGGCGCTGTTTATTTCTCCTTTTTCAATACCAATAATTTTAAACAAAACTGAATTGGGATCAATATCAACCAAATGATTCCTGTCGTTACCTTCTTTAAATTTCTCATGATTAAATTTTCCGAACGCAGGAATATCTGGAATCAAAGTGCCGCCAAAATAAATATTTACTAATTGCAATCCACGACATACACCAAGCAGCGGTTTTTGTTTTTCCTCTGTGTGCCTGATTATTCCCCATTCAAATTCATCCCTCTTTTCATCAATATCTTTTGGGTTAACATAAGCAAGATAATCGGGCTGATTATATAATCTCGGGTTAATGTCGTTTCCACCGGACAATATGATGCCATCACATTTTTCAACATCATTGAAGTTGTCCAGTTTGTAACTCAATTTAATTATCGTAACTCCCTTGTCTCTATAAAACCAGTTCTCATAATTAAAATATTTAGTGCCCTCGCTAATGCCAATAACAATATCTTTCATTTATAAAATTTTGCAGTTACAACTGAATCTACAACGCATTTAAATACAATTGCCTGAAATCTTCCCTCGTAACGGGTTTTGGATTATTGGGATGCGCAAAATCAGCGATGGCGAGGTCTGCTAGTGTTTCGATGTGTTCTTCTTTTACGCCAATATCTCCAAGTTTATCGGGAATATTGATTGAAGAATTGAGTTCACGTAGATAGTTAACCACTCCTTTTCCACTTTCATCCTTTAATTCCAGTGTTCTTGCTATTCGTTTAAATTTATGTTCAAAACCTTCAATATTAAATTGCATACCATACGGGATGTTTACAGCATTTGCCAAACCATGATGTGTATCCAATAAAGAAGACAACGGGTGCGCCAATGAATGCACAACGCCTAAACCCTTTTGAAATGCAACGGCACCCATTAAGGAAGCAATCAGCATTTTACTTCTTGATTCAATGTCGGGATTGTTTACTGCTTTTTCCAGCGATTGATTGACTAGCGAAATTCCTTCCAGTGCAATTCCATCGCACATAGGATGCGGCATCTTTGCTAAAAAAGCTTCCATGTTATGAGTTAACGCATCCATGCCAGTGGCGGCAGTTATAAAAGCAGGCAATTCCATTGTTAATAACGGATCAGCATAAACGATTTTTGCCAACAACTTTGGAGAGAAAAGAATTTTCTTCTGATGCGTTACTTCATCAGAAATGATAGCACTTCTTCCCACTTCACTGCCGGTTCCGGCCGTAGTTGGGATGGTAATAAAATGAGGAACGTCGTTGGTAACATAAATATCGCCGCCAATAAGGTCATCATATTTAAAAAGATCTTCCCGGTGATTTACGCGTAAAACTATTGCCCTTGCAACATCCAAAGCAGCGCCACCACCTATTCCGATAATTGCATCGCGGCTTGTGGCATCATAAACATCGATTCCATTGTAAACGTCGGGCCTAATTGGGTTTTTA
Source organism: uncultured Chitinophagaceae bacterium (assembly GCA_963792025.1). Taxonomy (GTDB): domain Bacteria; phylum Bacteroidota; class Bacteroidia; order Chitinophagales; family Chitinophagaceae; genus Ginsengibacter. The sequence continues at coordinate 706,010 of CAWBUS010000008.1, forward strand.
TGAATATCATTAAATACTTCGGTTGAAATATTTTTCTTTTTGAGATCACTAATAATTTCTTTAAAAAAACTAAGTTCTGCAACAGTCTTGTCTGTGACAATTAATGCTTTTAATAAATTATTTTTTATTAAATAATCTCCAAGTTCCTTACTTGATCCTGCTCCAAAACGGATGATTGTAGGGAAATTGTATTGATAAATTTTGTCAAATGTCATTTCTTAAATTAAAAATCCAAATAATAAATAACAAGAACCAAATAAATTAAAAAAAATAAAAATAAAACTTCAATACATTTTGTGATTTTTTAAATTTACTCTCTCTTTTTAAGAATGGCAGTAAATATGAGTATAAATTCCTTTGCCTCCTGCCTTAGATAACTTCTTTTACTCTCTTGCTCTGTTGAGCCCATCGGTTATTACAAGACGAAGCCAGTAAGCTGATTCTTTTGATTCCCTCCGGCATGTTTTAATTTTCATTTTGAAATCTTTATCTCCAATACTTTCATTAGCTTCTATATAGTTTGCACCGGGTGAACTGCCAGACCTGATTAATTGTGGTATATATTCAACATTGGCCATATTCTTTGGCAATTTCAAACAAAAATCCCGAACGTTTTCTGCGTAGACAGTGGTACGTTCTTCCAGGTCGTAGATTTTATTTTGATTTTCCATTTATCTGATTTCCAGTTTGCCTTTTGGTTCTTGTTTTTTGCTTCTTGTTTTTTGCTTCTTGCTTTTTGCTTCTTGCTTTTTGCTTCTTGCTTTTTGGTTCTTGTCTTTTTGGTTCTTGTTTTTTGCTTCTTGCTTTTTGGTTCTTGTTTTTTGGTTCTTTTTTTTGCTTCTTGTTTTTTGCTTCTTGCCTTTTTTCTCAAATAATTTCAAAATACCTTTTATATTCCCAATCAGTAACCGCTTTCAAATGTTGCCTCCATTCCCACTCGCGGGTTTGAACAAAATGGTCAACAATTTCTTTACCTAATATCTCCCTTGCCACTTGTGATTTTTTCATCATCTGCGTGGCCTCATCAAGCGTTTTGGGAAGCGTTCCATTGGAATAATCTTTATAGCCATTGCCAATACTTGCAGGCTGTTTTAGTTTTAATTTATTTTTTATTCCATACAACCCGGAAGCAAGGCATCCGGCCATAGCCAAATATGGATTTACATCTGAACCGATTACTCTTGTCTCTAACCTGCACGATTTACTACTACCCGACAAAACACGCAACGCCACTGTTCTGTTATCAACACCCCATGTAAGAGTTGTTGGCGCCCATGCTCCTTCTACCAGCCGTTTGTAACTATTAATAACCGGGGCGAACATTGGCAAAATGTGAGGAAGACAATACAATTGCCCGGCAATATAATTCTTCATGAGGTTACTCATTTTAGAGGAATCTTTCTCATTGTAAAAAAGATTTTTATTCCCGTTTTTATCCCATAAGCTTTGATGAACATGGCCGCCGCAACCGGGAAGGCTCTCATTAATTTTAGCCATGAAGGTAGCCATACAGTTATGCCTATACGCAATTTCTTTCACGGAGGTTTTGAACAGTACGGCCCTGTCGGCTGCTTCTACAATTTCAGAATAATTGATGGCGGCTTCATAAGTGCCGGGACCTGTTTCGGTATGGAGGCCTTCCAGCGGAATATCAAATTTCTTCAATAGATCAAAGAGATCATTGAAAAAAGGATTTTGTAAGGAACTCCTTAGAATGGAATAACCAAACATTCCGGGAGTAAGTGGAATAAGATTTTTGAATTGTTTGTCATGAATACTTTGCGGCGTCTCTGCAAAATTGTACCATTCAAATTCCTGTGAAAAAAATGGCAGGTAGCCTTCTGCGTTAGCATTATTCAAAACTTTCTTTAATAGTTGCCTTGGGCAAACTGATGAAGGTTTTCCGTCCTTATCTATCATTTCGCCGAGAAAAAAAGGAACGTCATTCTCCCAGGGAATTTTTCTGAAGGTTGACAGGTCAATTTTTGCAGGCGCATCAGGATAACCGGTATGCCAACCGGTAAATTCCACATTATCGTAAGCCACATCATTTGAATCCCATCCAAATATTACGTCACAAAAACCTGTATTACCATCTACAACAGAAAGAAATTTTTCTGTTGAAATGTATTTGCCTCTCAATATGCCGTCAATATCAGTTAATGCGATCTTTACCTTTCCGGAAGGATGGTCTTTTACGTATTGAATGATCTCGTTTTTGTTCATAAAAAATTATTCTGTCAGAATTAAAAATGATTATCTCTTAAACAATTTAAAAGCAATATAGCAAACGATCATTATCACAAAATAAACAATTGCAAGATCCTTGTTAAAGATAGTCATTGCCACAAATGATATAATTGCAATTACCAAAGCAGTTATTGGAAATAAAGGATACATCGGCACTTTAAAAGGCCTTTCTAATTCAGGCTCTTTTTTTCTTAATCGTAGTTGCGATATCATCGAAATAATGTATAGGGTTAACGCTCCAAATACTGAAATAGTGATGATCTCGGCGGTTTTACCCGTGAATAATGCAATAATTCCTATTCCAAGATTTACGAGCAATGCATTGGCTGGGGTCTGAAATTTTGGGTGAATTTTACCAATAAAGGAAGGAGCAAATTTTACCCTGCCAAATTCAAAAACAGATCGTCCCGCAGCCAGAATTATTCCATGAAAAGATGCCACTAAACCAAACAGGCCTACCGTAATTAATAAATGATACATGGCGTTGTTACTCCCAACAATATGGCTCAAAGCGAGTGGTAAAGGAGAATCGGAAGAAGTGCCATCTGCTCTTATAAACAATCGCTTCCCAACCGGCTACTCCAATTGAAGACACAAAAGTTAACACACATAAAATAACGAGCGTTAGTATGGCCGAGCCAAATCCGACTAAAATAGTTCGTTGTGGATTGATTGCTTCTTCAGCAACATTGGCCACGCCCTCAATAGCCAGGAAAAACCAGATAGCAAAAGGTATGGCGGCAAAAATTCCCTGCCAGCCATGAGGCAGTGCATTGTGTTGTAAATTTTTAAAATCAAAATGAGGAATGGTAATACCCGTGAATAAAAGCAACTCTCCCACCGCTAAAATCGTTATGGCTAATTCAAATATGGCGGCGGCTTTTACTCCATAAATATTCAACGCTGTAAAAACAACATAGGCAAAAATGGCAATGGCAATAACAGGAATTTGAGGAAAGAATAAATTAAAATAGGCACCAATAGCAAATGCAATTGCCGGGGGAGCAAAAATAAATTCTATGTTTTGAGCCATACCCGCTATAAAGCCCAAATCATTTCCAAGAGCCCGGTTGGCATAGTCAAAAGCGCCACCCGCTTTAGGTATGGCACTTGCTAATTCCGCATAACTGAATGTAAATGTTACATACATTATTATGATGAAGAAGGTAGCAATAGCCAACCCTAACGTACCACCCTCGGCAAGCCCGAGGTTCCATCCGAAATACATTCCGGAGATGACGTAACCCACTCCGAGGCCCCACAACATCGCAGGAGTAAGCGTTCGTTTTAATTCAACATTCGGAGACAGCGGAGGCAAAGGCATTTTAGCTTTAATAATATTATTGCAAATGAAAATATTAATTAAACTTAAAACAAAAAATCAAGATTGAAATATTGGAAGAAATAAGAAAATATAGACACAGAAAACAAAGAAGCCATCTTTGCATCAGATGGCTTTATGATAAAATCGAAATTTTATTTGTCGATCTACAGGTTATGGTCATGAGGTGGCAAATTTAGTTTTTCATTTTTGTTTTGCGAATTCTTCATAGATATCCATCTCTCCATCATAAATTTTTACAATTTTAAAATCATCATTGCTTTCTATGTGCACCATATAGGTTGGTGTTCCCAAAGTGGAACCGGTTTCAACTTCCTGCACATAAGTGATCTTGTAATCATAATACTTTTGTTTAACGATGGCTCTTACAGCCTTGTCCAGTTTATCTTCAAAATATCCTTTCAAAGATGCTTGCCAATTGCCTTTTTTATCATAGTAGATTACATTTTCAATACCATTGGAATTGAACCGGGCGGTAACACCATGATCGCTTTTTACCCATTTGGCATCACCGGGATTTTTATAAGACTTTTTAAAATCTTTCAATGCTTTGGCGCTAACCATACTTGCGTCAAGAATAGCAGAATTTGTTTCCGCCGGTAATACTGAGCTGTTAATTTTAAGCGGCATTTTATATTGTTCTGCCGAAACAATGTTATTGGAGCTTTGAGCATTTGCTCCGCTGTTGGTTGCCAGGGCAAGAATACATCCTGCCACGAAGGCGATAAGAAACCTTTTCATTTTTTTTAGTTTAATTGTTTTTGAATTAATTGTTGTTTGTTCGTTGCATGATTTGTCGCGGAAAAAAGAAAGGGGGAAACAAAATGATTTTATTTTTTTATTAAACGGAGGAAAACAGTACCGTTTAACATTTTGCCATGAAGGTTCGTGTGGTGCTGCCCGTTATATTTTCAAAATAAACTGACTTTGACTAAAAAAGGAATCCGAAACATTTCCGGTGTTGCTTATTTTCATTATCTTAATGTAATAGTCTGATAATTTATGCCAGTTTTCCCAACCGTAGTTTCTGATGACGAAGAAATAATACGGCAACTTAAGGAAAGTAAAATGGTACGAAGAAAGGCCGAAGAAGAATTATTCAGCCGGCATATGTATTTTATTAAAGAAGGAATAAATAAGTATTCATTAGACCAGGAAGATGCCTTCAATGCTTACTCCGACACAATATTACAAGTAATTGAAAACGTTTCCGCCGACCGTTTTGAAAAACGATCTTCATTAAAAACCTACCTCTACAGAATTTTTAATAACAAATGCGTTGACCTTATCAGGAAAAAAACGACCAATAAGAGCAGCGTTCATCAAACAACGCCAATTTCTGATATGCTTACAATGATTTCTGATCCGGCCAAAACGATTATTCAACAATTAGTTGAAAAAAATGATGTAGCACTTCTTAAACAAAAATTGACCGAGATAGGTGACAACTGCAAACAGTTATTAACCATGTTTGCAGAAGGATATAATGATAAAGAAATAGCGCTGACCATGGAATATAAATCACCGGATGTGGTTAAGACGAGCCGGCTTCGCTGTTTAGACAAATTGCGTCAATTATATAATATCAAAAAGGCCTGAAATGGAAAACCTGGAATTTATAGAGAATTATTTTAAGGGCACTAATGACGATGCACAAAAAAAACTATTCGAAAAAAAGGTAATTGAAGATCCATCTTTTGCTGAGGAAGTAGCTTTTTATATTTCTGCAAATGGCGTGATGCAACAACAGGTTCAGGAAGAAAAGAAACAAAGATTCAGGGAAATATATAATGAGCAAAAAATAATTTCTATAAAACAACCTCTTAGAAATATTTGGAGGTATATGGCTGCAGCCAGTGTAATCATTGTAGTTCTTGTTGTTGCGTGGCTCTTTACCGGAAATAAAAATTCACCACAGCAACTCGCTGATACATATATACAGCAAAATTTTAAAAACTTAAGCGTTACCATGGGTAACGCCGACAGCATGCAAACGGCCTTAAAATTATTTAACTCCAACAAGCCAACGGAAGCGCTTTCGATATTCGAAATGCTTGTAAAAAGCGATCCAAAAAACAGTGAAGCAAAAAAAGATGCCGGCATTGTTTCCCTCCGGCTTAATAATTACGACAAAGCATTGGAATATTTTGCCATGCTGGAATCTGATACTTCTTTGTACAGTAACCCTGGAAAATTTTATAAGGCGATAACATTGCTTCAAAGAAATAAAGACGGTGATAAAGATGCAGCAAAGTTATTGTTAGAGCAGGTGAGAGATGAAAATTTAGAAGGGAAGAATGAGGCGGAGGAGTGGTTGAAGAAATTTTAGAAATTACTTTATAACTATAAACCAAAATTTATGAAACAGAATTATTGTTTTGATAACTTACCAATGCCAAAGTGTTCGTTGCTTTTACTTTTAATATCTGTTTTTATTTTTTATATACCGATTTCGTGTAAAAGAAAAACCAGTCTTCAATCTTCACCGACACATATTAATATTATTGATTCTCCACAGGTTAGTTGGAATATTTTGTTTAGCCCCGGATCCGATGCAACTGCCAGAAACAATGTGGTTAATACTATCTTAAATTATGTCAGAAATTTTTATGCAGCTAGTGGTTATTTAGCAGATTTCAATCCTGTTATTTGGTGCCCCTGTGATTCGTTATTATATAATATTAGCTTTTCAGCCGTAAATGGTTCCGGAGGGTCTGTCGTTTCGCCCCCGCCTACCAAACCTGGCCCTGCCGGAAGCGGAGACTACGTTAGTATGGTAAGCATAGCTGACAATATTCCGATGTTTGATACGAATAAGGTCGATACCGTCGGGCATAATACCGATGCAATCGTGCGTAATATAGAGGCCGATTCTTCAAAAAAATTAGCGATCATTGATTCAGGCATCGATACAACCTTGTTCACTAAACAAATCAAAAATCTAATGTGGACAGACCCGTTTACCTTCACGTTGTATAATTTTTTGCCCTATCAACCGGTTCAGGATTTTTATGATGAGACTGCTGAAAAGCATGGAAGTGCCGTGGCTGCGGTCTGCATTAAAGCAATGGAACAGTCACTTCTTTATCCAAAGATTATGGTATTAAAGGCTTTGAACCAAAATAACACCGGAAGTATTTTCTCAGTTAGCTGTGCTTTAAGCTACGCCGTTCAAAAACAGGCAACATTAATAAACCTGAGTCTTGGATATTACGGGCAGGCTGATCCGATATTAGAACATTATCTTTCCTTATGCAATTCGGCAAATCCTTCTATTCAGGTATTTGCAGCCGCTGGTAACACACCGGGTACTCATAATTCATCGGATCTTTGCGACGACGGTACAATTAATAATAAACTTGTGACTGGTGGAAGACTTTTTTATCCCGCCTGCTTTAGCACGGAATTTAATAATCTTACCAGTGTTACACAATTAAAAGACACAGATGAACCTTGCATTTATCAAAATTATTCCAACCAGTTAATTAGCCTGGGTATATATGATAAAACAAATTGTTGCGCATTCCAGGTGGGCTTTTCAACTAACCAGCCACAATACTTCGAAGGCTCTTCATTTGCAACACCGGTAGCAAGTGGCCTTAAGATGATGAGTATTATCAAGACAGGAAGCACCACAGCCTCGAATAGTATATGGAATAGTTTGATAGAATTTGACCCACAACAAAAAGTAACTATACAGGGAAAGTTCATAAAATATAATCCAACCTTTCCTTAGGAATGAAAAGCGGAATAATAATTATTGCGAGCTTATCATTTTATTTATCCCTGTCCGGACAGTGTCCCGACAGGGATTTTTTATGGCACAGAATTATCTTTCTCAGGGATTCTTCGGGCATTCCGCCCAATAAACAACTTACCGAATTACTAAACTATGAAATACAAATAGATAAATGCAATTATCGGGTTGATTCCACCAAGGTATTTTTATTGCAAAGAATAGGTTGGCTTTTCACAACAAAAAATGATTTCGTGAATGCTATTCTATACACAAAAAAATCCATTGCAATTATTGATGAACAAAAAAATAACCCTGCAATTAATCCGGCAATTGCTATTAAAAGTTATTGGAATCTCTACCTCATGTATGATTCTCTTAAGTTGGAAACAAAAAAAATAGGAGCTTGCGACAGTTGTATTTCCCGGGTTATCTTGTTGCAAACCGGTTATGATTATGGACTGGGAGCCATTAGATTTTTAGTTCCACTTTATTTCAATAAGGGAGACTATTTTCGTTGTGTTACTTACGCGGAACTTGGAGAAAATATTGTAAGCAAAACCAACTCTGCATTAATAGAAAAAGAAGACCAAAGCTTTGAATATTTCACCTGGAAAATAAATTCGCTTACCATCCTAAACAAAACTTATGAAGCGCAGGAGCAACTTTTAAATAAAATAAATTTTGCCGAAAAACATAGAGAAAATAATTTATTAGGGGCCCTATATGGCCTGTACGGTCTTATTTTGAGAGATGAGAATAAGCCATTTAAAGCGATTAATTATTTTAGAAAATGCTTTAACTATAATTTACAAATCAACTTTAGTAAGGGCTGTGCCGAAGCCCTGGATAATATCGGTTATATTTATGTAACAAGACTGCACCAAAATGAGGAAGCGATACCTTATTATTTTAAGGCTTTGAAATTTGCCGATGCAAATGAATCATTAAATATATTTGATAATATCGCAAACATTTATGTACAAAGCAGCAATTATGATTCGGCATTTTATTTCTTTCAGAAAGCATTTGATCAATTACGTCCTGGTTTTACTGAACAGGATCTTTTAAAAAAAGAAAATACTGAATTATCGGGGAAAATAACAGAATACATTACCGGGATGATTCTTGATAAAGCATCTGCCTGGATGAGTAAATATAAAACGACAAGCCGGCAAAACTCATTGGACTCAGCCATTCGCATCTATAAATTAACCGACCGTTATTTTGATAAACTAAAAGCCTCGCAATCAGATATTCAATCTAAATTATTCTGGAAAGCAAATAACCGCCGTCTTTACGAACAGGCAATTGAGGCATGCTATCGAAGTAAAAACAATGAAGACGCCTTTTATTTTTTTGAAAAAAGCCGTGCAGTTTTATTAAATGACCAGATCAGCGAACAAAGATTTATGACGGATAATGATATTACAAAACAAGCCGGCCTAAAGACAACGATCATTGAATTGGAAAAGGAACTCGCAATAGCTCCCGCTGCTTCTGATGCATACCTGTCAACCCAAAAAAAGTTATTTATAACAACACAGGAACTGGAGACATTAACTAACAACATCAAAGCAAAAAACCCCGAATTTTATCAAAACTACCTGGATACCACTTTTATTACTATCAGTCAAATAAGAAAATATATATTGAATAATTCCAAATCACTACTCGAAATATTTTCCGGAGACAGTGCCGTATATATTTTAATCATTACTAACAATAACCAATCACTTTCAAAACTCAATAAGGGTTTGTACGACAGCCTGGTCAACTCTTTTACTTCATCTATATCAAACCGTTATAAACTCAATGAACATTTTAAAGACTTTGTAAAAACTTCTCATCAACTCTATCATTTATTATTTCAAAATGTTCCACCTTCTTATGGCAGCATAATTATTTCGCCTGACGGTATAAACTATCCATTTGAAGCGCTTATAACAAATGATGATGAAACTAACCCGGATTATTTTTTAAATCACTATGCTACAAGCTATACTTACTCCATAAAATATTTGACCAACCAATTTGCCGCCAACACAACCAACAGCAGCAGCGTTTTGGGAATTGCTCCTATACAATTTAAAAACAATCAAAATTTAGCAGACCTATCGGGCAGCGACAACTCTTTAAAAACGATCAATTCGTTTTTCAGTAACGCAACAAACTTTGTTTTAGAGAAGGCGACAAGAAATAACTTTCTTCAAAATTTTCCGGGTTATACTATTATTCAATTGTACACACATGCTTCTGATACCAGTAGTAATGGTGATCCCGTAATTTATTTTTCGGATTCGGCCTTGTATCTATCCAGCCTGATTCCCGATCGCAAGCCTGTCACTCAATTGGTAGTATTATCAGCATGCGAAACCGCTAATGGAAAGTTATACCGCGGTGAAGGGGTGTTTAGCTTCAACCGTGCATTTGCCGCTTTAGGTATTCCTGCAGCTGTGAGCAATTTATGGTCGGTAGATAATGAATCGACTTATCAAATAACCGAACTTTTTTATAAATATTTATCACAGGGTTCACCTACAGATGTCGCGCTGCAAAAAGCTAAACTTGAGTTCATAGATAAGATTTCTTCACAGGAAAAAAAATTACCTTACTTCTGGGCAGGAACTATTTTGACCGGTAAGGTTGGGATTATTAAAAGTGGCCCTGGTTTTCCATGGATTAAATGGATGGGAATAATTCTTTTATTATTGGCAATTATGTATTGTATTCGAACATTATTCTTTCGAAAAAAAAATAGCTCTTAAGTTTCCTTTAATATTTCATTATAACTACAAACTATACTCCCGGATAAGCAGTTTTAACTGCACCTCCCCCATCCGTTATTACCGTTGTAAAAGTAGTGGACTCTCCTTCCCGGTTATAACCGATAACAGTACCTGTATCCAGGCATCTTTTAAAATTGAGAGAGCCGCTGATGCTTTGCGGTTCTGCATGAAATGCTTCTTTTATCCAATAAACAATATTGGCTATAGTAATGGTGAACTTGCCGCAACCGGGATGGCGTGCCAATTTATAATAATGCTTTTCGGGTAGGTGTGCCAGTGAGGTTGCCGGTAAATAATATGTTTTGCGAAAGAGCTTGCTTTTATCGGCACCCGGCAATTGGTACATAAGGTTCCTCTCCATCTCCTCTATCCATGCAACAGTATCACTGATAAGAAAAAGCAGCCGCAGCCATTCTGTTTCATTAAACAGTTGGTTGTTCATACTTTACTTCCCGGTTCATTCAAAGATCTTTTATTTGTTTGCATTCGTTCGTACATCCAGCAGGTGGCAGGCTTCTATTAATTGCAGCAGGTGCAGGCGAATAGCTAATACATCGGACGATTGCATCGCATCGTCTATCCTGGCGTCGAGCAGTGCATATTCGGTACAGTCTTCCATATAGGTTTTCCATTGAGGCAGGGTGGCATACCGGGTAAATTTTTTAATGGCCTTATAAGGATTACGGTATTGCTTTATGGTAAGGCTGCGGGGAAAACAACTCCATGGATTGCAATCCCTGTAATGGCTTACGTAATCTCCGGGTGCCGGTGCAGCCTCCTCACTGTCATTTGCAATAATGGCAATTTCCCTTTTGGAGCAGCTTTCCGTAATTTCAAAAGCGGCTGTTATCAATGCTTCCAGCAGCTTCATGTACAGGAGCATTTGTGCCGGGGCTTCTTTTTTCCATATCTTTTTGCCGGCAGCTGCTTTTATAATGCTTTCCAGCCAGCTAACGGCATCGTCTATAACAAAATGGTCGAAGAAGCTGCGGATGCATTCGTAAGCATATTGAGTATCTTTATCTTCAAAGTCGTATGCAGGCATAGTGGTATATTTTGCTATAAAGCAAAAACATTTACGTATTCTAAACTATTCCTGCAAGGGGTATTATAGCGCAAAAAACGGGTATTATATCCCGGTTATTATTTAGAAAAAATCGCTTACTTTACTTATTATAAATTAAATGCATTGTATACATGGAAACAGGTACCAACGAAAAGATACACCAGGGCAGAAACGTGAAGCGCTTTCGTGAAATGCTGGGTATAAAGCAGGAAGCCTTTGCAACTGAATTAGGCGAAGACTGGAACCAGAAGAAAGTTTCTTTGCTGGAGCAAAAGGAAACTATTGAAGATGATTTGTTGCAGCAGGTGGCTAAGGTGTTGAAAGTGCCTGTGGAGGCAATTAAGAATTTTGATGAACAAGCTGCAATAAATTATTTCAATACTTTTAATGATAGTAGCGTCAATCATGGAGCTCATTTTTTCGAATTTTAATATTGCACATTTAATCCAATTGATAAGATTGTCGATCTATATGAAAGAATGATTAAGGATAAAACTGATATGATTCAAAAGCTGGAAGGGATGTTGAAGCATCAAGGCTGAGGAGACCGTAAATTAAAATGTGTCAATTTTAAGAACTTTAAATCCCATTCAATTTTTCCCAAATTCGTTTGTACTCATCACCACTTAACCTCGAACCGGTAGGGCGAACGCTATCCCAAGTTTCTTCGACTTTGCCCTCTTAGCCAATTTGTAGCTGAGTCTGTAGGTTGTGTGAATATTTCTCCATTCACAGATTCATTATAGAGTTGACCTATTCGGTTCGCGATACTTCTTGGCACATTATTTTTTCTCATCAATACGCCTTCATCAGTATTCACTCCATAATAAAGTATAAGCCGGAAGGTTAGCCATTCTCTTCTTTTCTATGTCTGAAAGGCTATCCCAATCAACTCCACTCGTTGGCATTTTTTGTAATGCCGCAAGACCCCAAGTTGCTGAATTTGCTACCACCTTGTATAAGGCTTTTGTAGCTTTTTGAATCGCAATATTCGATTCTTCCTCTGGATAAAATCTAGCTGCAATATTGGCTATATCACGACCATTTACCCAGTCAATTATAAGTCTTGCTATACTTGATGTGGTAAATGGCTGCCCTCCGGTATTCAATTCTTCTATTGACTTCTTAATTTCATAGGTATTTAACATTATTCCTACCAGTTTTTGCATGCTTTGATTTTGCTCTGAAAACAGTTGGTTTTTATTCCAATCATTTGGGGAAATACCTGATGATGATAATCTCCCGATCATTTGTCTTACAGAAACTGATGAAAAGCCTGTTGCGTCAGACATTTTAGCATCGGCCAACGTAATCGAACTTGCATACCTTCTTATATTTTCTCTTAAAAACATTTTCTTTTCAGCAGGTAGCTGCCTGTATCCTAGAGTACCCTGTAATTTTTGCTCGAGCTGCACCAAAAAGGCTTGCTGGCTTTGCACCTGTTTTCTAAGATGTGATATGTATTGAAGGATGGCCGACCATCTTTCATCAACGAAAAGCCATCTATCGAAGTCAAATTCTGCGTGCCTCAATGCATTATCTATAGCATTTACTAGTTGGGATAATAAAGCTCCTGAAGCCGATGTAATGTATTCAGAAACATCCTGCAAATCTTGATCGTTTCTTACGGCTATTCCCACCCAGCCCATACTATTTTGTCCAGCACGTCCAACTCTGCCTGCCAAATTCCAAAAATCACGAACCGGCATTGGCCCAGAGTAGGGATAATTGTAAGCCCCCATAATCACGGAAGAAACCGGAAAATTGATTCCCTGTGCAATGGTAGTTGTGGCCACTAAAGCCTGCAGTTTTTCGCTTGCCATCAAATCTTCAATCAAAAAACGTATTTCATCTGGCAACGCAGAACTGTGTACTGCAATTCTCCTCCTAAGGAATCTGGCTAACGGGAAATCATTACCCAACTCACTCTGAACTAACTTAATTAATAGATCAACGTCCTCATCTTGACCAAAGTTATCGTCTGATTTTTCATAAAGCGATTCAGCAATAGAATAAGTTTCCCCCGGGTCGGATGCTAAGACAATGATGGGTGATTGGAGAGTTAAAAAGTTAGCTGCTACAGTTTTGGTGATTTTTACTTTTGACCCTCTTACCTTTGATGCTGTTTCTTGATTATCTCCTTGAATGAGTGGAATAGCTTCTCCTACTTCATACGTTCCCTTATCTGTATGCAGCGTTCTAAGAATATAGTCATAATCTCTCCCTCTGCCTTCTACTTGAATAGCTCCAATCACCCTTTCATTGGGTTGCCACCAATCCAGCTCCAAATTAATAACTTGACCTCTATCACCGGCAAGCCAATTAACTAACTCTTCCGAGTTAGAAATATCAGGGGTCATCAATAAGAAGTTGGCTTCCTCACATTCATTTTTGATGGTAGATAACAAAAATTCAAGATTTAACCCCCTTTGCCTTTCTTCAATGTTATGAGCTTCATCTACAATTGTTAAAACCAATGGCCTTTCGCGTGTAGTACCAAGACCCTGTCGAACTAACAGATTCATTTTTTCATAGGTAGTGATCAATACATCGAAGGTGGTTTGGTTTCCACCTTCTTCTACTAAATGCTGCTCAAACCCATCTAGTTCAATAGCTCCGCTAGCTTTTTCAATCTGAATACCTATTGAACCTAAATTTCTTTTGAGCTGAATGTAAATCTGGTTGACCAATGCCTTTGTCGGCACAACATAAGCCACCCACCCACCTCTATCCCTAAACTGGTTTAACGCTTGTAATATGCGATACTGTGCAATCAAGGTTTTACCGCTTGAAGTAGGAAGATTTACAACAATGGCTCGATGTGCAGGGTTTAATAATTCTCCTTCTAATATGGATTCCTTTTGTGGATATAAAAGTTCAAACAGACCCTTATCATCTTTATGTGAAATGAATCGGTTAAATGCGGTTACCCAATTATTTATTCCACGTGTGTTGTACCAAATGGTATTACGTACCATTTTAATCGCAAAGGATTCAAAGAACTGATATAACAGACTCAAGCTAATGTTGCCGGACTTATATGCATATTCCCTGGATATTTGCAAATGGTATTGTAAATGGATTTCAGGCTCCAGAGGCCTACCTTCCAATAAATATTGACCTAATATTTCTATACTCTTTGCAAAATGGTACAATGACACCAATTCAGCAGCACCATAGGGACGGCTATCTTCATTGACCTGATTTAGAAAAGTATTTTCAAATTGGTTCTGTTCAATTCGTAATTGATTGATTAGTTCCACAACCTGATTAATATCTTGCCAATTTTCTTTCTTTACCAATTGGACAACCGCTTTGAAAGCAATAGTCAAAATCCTGCTATTCCAACTTTCTCCAATCTCTAATCTTTGTATTTGCTCATTTTGGCTTTTGAAATACTGCTTTACAAAATGCCAGTGCTCGCCTAAATAGCCAAATGAAATTAACTTGAAGTGTTCATATACATAATATTTATCCCCGGCATCGGCTGGCACTTGGCAGGCTATATCAAAATAGGTAGAACATAATGCTTTGAACTCATTTCCTAATTCCTCATCATTTCGTTGCTCCCAAAGTTCAATGATACGTAACTCACATAATTCTTTGGCTTTGGTTAGTTCCTGTATTTCGCCCTCATTGAGATGAAGGCTTGCGAACCGCTTGGATAATTTTCCCTTTTGTATAAGCGTACCAATCCCTGCAAGCATATCCGGATAGGCTTGTTCTAGGATTTGATATTTGGTCTGTATGCTCATTCGGTTGTTTCATTGATGATAGAAATCCAATCATTCTGTTGAATGGGGAGATATAAAGCCAATAACTTTAGGCCTACAGGCTCTAAAATTCTTGTTCTTAATCTGCGATAGCTTAGTGATAGATCTCTTTCATCAGGTTCGACATCACGTATCAATACGCCAATCAGTTTGTAATCCTCAGGATTGGAATAATATGCTCTAAGCCCTGATCCAAAATCTATCTTAAATGGGTGTTCATCTGGAAATAGAGATACTTTACTTTTAAGGTAAGATATCAGAATCTGTCGTTTTGCCCGACTACTGTACAAATCTGTAAGCTGCCTCTCAATACCATCTGCACCAGTCATCACTTGTGGCGGTCTATTTGCCGTTTCAGATGAAGTCTTAATCTCACCAAATAGAAACAATACTTGTCCACCTATTTCTATGAAGCCAACCAAATCTGCTCCTGTTTTATTGCCTTTAGGGTTGCGGGCATCCCTTAATTCATTCCAATAAAAACGGCAAGAAAACTCTTGCTCTAAAATCACTTCAGTATATGCTTCTCCTACCCTGAAATTTTGAACCTGAATGTTTTCACCCTCCAATGCCTGGATATCTGCCAAAAGACCCTCACTTACCTCAAACCCAGTTTCATCTCTCAAGGCTCTCAACCTTTCAATAGTATCATCTCTTTCCTCGGTCAACTAGATTGTCTTTGACATATCCTTGTAAATGTCCGCGACACTCATGCTCATCAAAGCCAATACCTTGATAATTCCTTTTTACAGTTTCAATATGTTGATATATAGAGTTCATTACCCCTTATATATTTTATCCCTATGCCACACAAAATTCTTCTTCAATAGAAAATAGCTTTTCAAATTCGGCAACTTAATTCTCTTCCCTTCAAATGCCCCTATACTATAACTCGTTTCATCTTCACAAAAAGATTTTGAAATAACTACCTTGTAATTTTCATCAATTGCAATCAATCCTTTGTCAAATGCTCTATGAGGATTCGGACATAATGCAATTCCATTAGCTACGGCATCGTCATAGCTAAAACTAAACGGCACTATGTGGCATGCGTCAATCATAGATATTGAAATGGTTGCATCTTATAGTTCGAATGGAATATGATAGTAGTCTTTTTGTGATATATGCGTTATGCCACTTGACTTAATATCGCTTTTTAAATCGAATTGAGTTTTTAATTGGCTTCCATCACTTATTGGATCTTGGAAGTAAATTTTAGTTAAGGTTTTATTCATGGCTTTAAAAATTTCATCGTCAATTTTTCTATTAAAAAAAGGAAAAGAGTATCCAATTATCACAAGAATTTCTGTTTCAGCCGCGATTTTTTTGGCAAATGGTAATCTTTGTTCATGAAAAGTTCGTTTGCTGTCATTTGACTCTTCTTCCCATGCAAACGATAGCAAAGGTGTCAAGTCTGGGCTTTTATAATTATAAACATTGTTATTTTTTTCAGCAAATGACCGCTCTGAATAATCATAGCCGGCAACTCCGTTCAAATGCAACAAGAAAGGTAATTCTTTAGAATCAAAACCATCTTGGCAATTCGGCCAACAAGTAAATACGTGAACCGTATTGTATCCGCTTAGATTTACTGGCCTTAATTTTTTTGCAGCAGTTTCAATTTGCCTATCATAATTCCATGATAAAATTTTAATATTATTCGGTAATTTTTGTTGTTGCGTTATAGTTGTTAGAAAGGCTAATGCCCGTTTATCAAAACACCCTTGCAACTCCTCTTTGTAAGTAAAATAATTTGAAAGTAATTTTTTTAAAAGATTGTAAGTTATATCATCGCCTGTTTCCAATAAAAACTTCGCGTATAGGTCGGGACTGCCAAATTCTATTGATTTATCCGCTAGGTCAAGCAAAGAATCATAATTGAGTTTATCAGATACCACAGGAGCTTTTTGACCTTCTACGAATTTTTTTAGATGTTCTGCCAGTCCTCCGTTATTACTATCCTTATTATTTTTAATTAAGGGAAGCGCATTTGCACTTGCACCAGCGCCTAACAAATAAGTGATATTAGCCATTATGCAATATAAAAAATATCTAATAGAATTATTGAATCACCCTCCTGGCAGGCATCCCGCCGCTGGCGCAGGTATGCAGCCTATATTTGCAGTTAAGCGTACCTTTGCTAACGAATAACTAACCTTCACTTATTTTAACCAAACCTTTCAATAAGCACCAGTATGGCCAAAAATAATACGGTAATTAACTTGCTAATTTAGGGGGCATTCTTTCAAATGAAGTAAATTATCTACCGTAGTAGTATCTCGTGTAGTTTTTAAATATGGATTTCCATTATGATAGGCAACAATTACCTCTGCACGATATATGCCAACGTAAACATAATAATTGTGAGTTTTAGCATCAATTTGCTTAATAGCATCTATCTGAGATATTTTACCCAAAGGCCACCGATAGCAAGAATTCTTTCGTGTGGGTTATAGTGTTGCCGTTTGTTAATACAGGTTACTTCACGATTGATCATGATTTATTTTTTTTGGTTAATAAATATAGCCGTCTTTATGAGTAAACGCGGCTTCTATAAAGGTAATAATATTTTTAGCAAATAAATGCCAATTAAATTAGCATTGTAATAAGCGCCGTTGTTGATGTTTTTAGCGTTGGCTTGGTAGCCGGGCATCACCGCCAACAACGGTATTAAGCCACCTTCATGTTAGGTGCCCTGCCTGCCATCTATATTCCCCCCCCAAATAAACCACATTTGTCCCTCTCTTCTTCGGGAACTCTTGCTACCTTCTTGCAGCCATGTTGCTAACCGCTGCAACATGCCTGCAACAAAACAGCAAGAAGACAGCCACCATTCAATAAGGAAACAGCCGGAAAACCTTTCTTTTATATTCCCTTTCTTTTTTAAAAAGCAGGATGAACCTATAGAGTTTGATTTTATACATCGTGTATTGATACGGAAAACCTGCGTAATGATACTGAGCTTGTTGCTAAAACGCCGCCCGGCAACAATAGGGAAACAATTCAATAAAAAGAATGGCCCTTTTTAGTGATTTGTTGCCGGCATGGGTATACATCCTATATGGATGGTGTATGGATGAAGCATAGCAAAGCTATGGATAGTGTATGGGGAGTGTATGAAATGCATATTTTGCACTTGATGGTCTTCTTGTTCAAAATTAAAACACTCACGAAGAACGAAAAGAAGCGCCGTTGTTGATGTTTTTAGCGTTGGCTTTGTAGCCGGGCATCACCAACAACAGTATTAAGCCAACTTCATGTTAGGTGCCCTGCCTGCCATCTATATTCCCTCACGCAAAAAAAACAAATTTGTCCCTCTCTTCTTCGGGAACCCTTGCTACCTTCTTGCAGCCATGTTGCTAACTGCTGCAATATGCCTGCAACAAAACAGCAACAAGATAGCCACTATTCAATAAAGAAACTGCCGTAAAACCTTTCTTTTATATTCTTTTAAAAGCAGGATGACCCCATAGAGTTTGATTTTATACATCGTGTATTGATACGGAAAACCTGCGTAATGATACTGAGCTTGTTGCTAAAACGCCACCCGGCAACAATATGGAAACAATTCAATAAAAAGAATGGCCGTTAATAATCAGTTGCCGGCATGGGTATACTCAATTTGCAAACAAAGCAGGCAGCATGGAATTTTTATTTATTCATTATTAAATCCATTATTATGGGAACCATTCAAAAAGGAATCCTTGGCGGATTCTCAGGAAAAGTAGGAACCGTTGTAGGCGGAAGCTGGAAAGGCATAGACTATATGCGCAGCAAAAGCAACCGCCGCAACGCTAACCCTACCGAAAAGCAACTGGCACAGCAATTAAAGTTTGGGCTTACTATGCGCTTTCTGCAGCCAATGGCAGGTTTGCTCAAGATCAGCTTTCGCGATTTTGCAATTAAGATGACAGGCATTAACAATGCGCTGGCCTACAACATCAAAAACGCCGTTACGGGTGTGTATCCATCGTTCGCGATCGATTACGCGCTTACGTTAGTAAGCAGGGGCGACCTTCCAAATGCGCTTGCACCGGCAGTAACATCGGGAGCAGGAAGCATCCTCACGTTCAGCTGGACCGACAACAGCGGCATGGGTAGTGCCAAAGCAACGGACCAGGCTATTTTGGTGGCCTATTGCCCGGTAAGGCAACAGGCAATTTACACCACTGCCGGCGGGTTGCGCAGCGCCCTTACAGGTGAACTGAACCTGCTGCCTTTTTCAGGCCTTGCGGTAGAAACCTGGATCGGCTTTATTGCGGCTGATGGCAGCGGCATCGCCAGCAGCATTTTTACCGGTGAGGTAACGGTGAATTAGGCTCAGTTATTGAAGGGCCGGCCCGGGACGGCTCTTTATTAATTACATCATGAATGCGTTCAAAGAAAATACCAATAAGCATTACATTTCATCATACCCTTCGCCTGGACTATAACGGCAAGCGGGTACCCGAAAAAATTATTAAAATGAATATGCCGGCGCCCAAAGGCGCTTTAATAGTAACGGCTATGTCGCTGGAATATACCACCAGTAAAAACGGGCTGATGGAAAAATGCACCGATAAAAGATTTATGCCTGCAGGTGTGGTGAATGTATTGTATGTGTGGGCGGGAATATGTTTTCTATGACCGGCAATAAATAAATATGTGTTTTTACCTGCAATTAGTTTTATCTTTTCAAATAAAGATTAATAAATTTAATGCCAACGAAAGCATATAATGAAAATATAATTACTGCTTAACTGTTAAACCAATAATTATATGGGAAATAGTTTTTTCGTATACCTGCAACAGTTAGAAATGATGGCTTTCTTTTCAGGCTATCCTTTAGTTTATGCTATCATAATTTATTTCGCAGGAAATAAAAGATCAAAAAATAATTTTAAAGCCAGGATGGTTTCAGTTTTACCTTTTGGCTATGCGCTTATAGGAACGCTCTACCTGGGACTTCAATTAAAAAAATTATATTTTAACTACTCAACCGGAAATATAAAACAAATGATGCATCTGCCCTGGCTAATGGCCTGGGCGCTTCTTTCCATAATCTTCTGGATACCTGCCATCAACAAAAAAAAAGTGTTAAGCTTACTTCACAGCCTTGTATTCTTTTTCTTCTTGCTGAAGGACATCGTATTACAATACACGTCTTCAGCCGACGAAAATGTTTTAAAAAACGATATGAGAATATATACGATCAGCCTGCTTTTAAATCTTGGAGCATTTATACTAATGTTATTATTATCCCTTTTTGTCTTACTAAACAAAAACAAAAATCAATCGTAAACTGCGTTTAATGGTTGCTGTTAGTAATATTAATTTCCCCGATATTATGTAAACTGCAACGGCCTGCATAGTTGATGTTATTATCATGTTTCCTTTCAAGGCATGTCTCTCTTGCCTATGTGACAAAAGTCACACAATTGGTTGACTACAGTCATAAGAATATAAAAACGACCTATATAGTTTCGTGCTTTCATTAAATTATTCAAACGTAAAAATATAATATGAAACTGCTCAACAACAAAACACTGTCTATTAATCGCCATAATTTTAATAAGCGGCTATGGCTATATTGCCAGTTGCACCCATAAAGACTTAGTGCTTCCTGATGTATCTACCGGTACTGTCGTTATTAATCGTGGCAACGCTTCCTTCGTGCCGGGAACCGAGACTAAGGGCGATACCACACAATGGAAACTAGACCAGGTGCACTCCAATGTACAATGGGCAGGAAACTACCTGGAACAAGGCGCTTTATTAACCGGTAGATTTAATATGTTTGGAATGAACAGCATTCCTGCATCTGCAAAGCAACTATATGTAACAACCGGCCAACCCGTACTGGATACTTCATGGGCTTTCTATGAAAACGATCCGACAAAAACTTATTTTGCGGGCTATGTTCAAATGAATACATCCAATACCGGCGAACCCGGAAGAGACGGAGGGTGCTATTTGGGTTATGTATCTGCACCCAAAATAATAACCGGCTCCCAAAACCTGCAGGACTCTAACGTAGCTGTTATCAGAACTACCAAAGTGGAACTTGACCCCAAAAGCCCCGGCTATATTGTTACCATGGTAATGAGTTGGAAGGGTTTACTTTCCGCTCCCCATGATACAACAATTAATGGTACACTTTCTTATGTAAAAAGATCAACCATTGGTGCAGGTACGGCATCAGCTTATGATGTATTTGGTTTGCAATTAAACTTTCAGTTCAACTGCAGATCTTTCGGGATGACCACGGCTGAAATATCAGATATTATTTCGGTTCAGTGTAACATGAATTTCAATAATAAATAATCACCCAAAAATATAATTATAATGAAAAGATTATTAATATATGCGGGGTTACTGTTCTCTGTCAGTCTTGTGTTGAGCAGTTGCTACAAAGATGTGATTCTACCGGCAGTTGCTAACACCAAGCCGCCTCAATATGTAAGTTTTAGCAGCGACCTCCAACCCATTTTTACTACCAACTGTGCTTTGTCCGGTTGTCATGTAAAGGGATCCCAACAGCCCTATTTAAGTGCCGATGTTTCTTATCAGCAACTTTTGGGAGGATTTGTCAACACCATAAAACCAGACCAAAGTGAAATTTATATTCAAATTAATGGAAACATGCAAGTGCACATTCCCAATGCTGACGACAGGCAAAAAATTTATGACTGGATAAGAAATGGCGCTCCTAACAATTAAGTGATCCTAAAAAAAATTAATCAAATGAAAAGAATTATTTATACATCAAAAAGGCATCTGGTATTTTGCTCTTACCTGGTTGTTTCACTGTTTTTGGTGAACAGCGCCTGTTTTGCCCAAGACGACAGTACCGCTTCCGCAACACAAACAGAGGCACCGGTTCCAATGAAG
This sequence comes from uncultured Chitinophagaceae bacterium, assembly GCA_963792025.1. Classification (GTDB taxonomy): domain Bacteria; phylum Bacteroidota; class Bacteroidia; order Chitinophagales; family Chitinophagaceae; genus Ginsengibacter. The sequence goes on from CAWBUS010000008.1 coordinate 727,836, forward strand.
CACAAACCCGTAAAAAATACATTTAACAGTGTGTGGATATTTGATGATCAAACTGTGATGGTTCCTGTAAAAGGAACATTTGAATCGGACATTCAGCACCGGTTTGGAACAGTTGAAAATGGTCCAAAAGATGTTTGGGGCCTTTACGCTTCGGCTAATATGCGTCTCGGCTTTAATTATTCCCCCATTAAAAACTTGTATCTTGGCTTTGGACTTGCAAAGAACAATTTGCTTTGGGATGGAAGCGCAAAATATGCTATCATAAAACAAACAAAAAGCAAATACCCGGTAAGCGTTACCTACTATGGAAATATAGGTTACAAGTCGGTCGCAGATCCAAACCACTTTCTCTTTACTTATCAAACAGAACGCCTGTCATTTTTCAATGAGTTGTTAGTTGCCAGGAAGGTTTCTGATAAATTCTCGGTACAGGTTGGGGCAAGTATATCCCATCAAAATTCAGTTCCGGGTTATTATGCTCAAAAAGACACCACCACATTCGTATACAAAAAACAGAAGTTCGACATGTTTACGGCTTCTGTTTGCGCCAGGTACCAGCTAACGGAAGTGACTACACTTATTGTCGATTATGATCAGCCTCTTACAAGGTTTCCTACGGATAACCCGCACCCAAACCTGGCTTTCGGTTTTGAGTTTAATACCAGTGGCCACACTTTCCAGTTGTTCGCAGGAAACTATTCGCTCCTGAACCCACAACAAAATAGTCTATACAATGCAAACAACCCGTTTGGATTTAAGCAGACAGGTGGAACAAAAGTGAAGGGTGGTCAATTCTTAATTGGTTTTAATATTACGAGGTTGTGGAACTTTTAATTGTGTAAAGTTTTTTTTAAACTGAGAATCAAAAACTACCGGAACCCTCAATTGAATTTCAATTCAGGGTTCTTTATTTTTATCATAGCTTGCCCCGAAAAATATGGCTCTTATGTTACCAGCCATAAGCATAACATTTGTGTGGAAAGTTTTCAGATATCCTTAAATGAATAAGAACTTCACTATAATCTTCTCTCGCCCAATTGTGATGGGGAGCATATTGGCAATTTTCCTGCTTAGCTCGTCATGTTCGGAAAGCGTTAAAAAAAATAATAATCAACAAGAAGCAAAAAGCACTAAAACAAAGCCGCCAATTATAAAAAAGCCCGCGTCCAGTTTTAATGATACCATCCTTGTTAGAAATAAATCTGCTGTGTTCTATAGTCCTGATTCGCTGCAAATGGAAAAAATAAAAGCAGTAAATGAAAAAGCGATTTTCGATATGCTTACACACGATTGTCATTATCAAATGCAAAATGCAAGGATAGTAATTAAAAAATATTGGCCGCAATTACATATTGTTGAAGCCACCAAAGCCCGATACATTTTATTTGTAAAAACAGATGAAACCAAAGTGTGCATCGACTTAAATGACAAAAATGATATATGCGGCTTATTTCTTTTTGACACTAAAAAAAATCCGGTACTTGTTGATATGCCAAATATTGATACAGAGCTTGGATTTTATTTTTCCAAATAGTTTGGTTGGCCTATCTAACTGTAAAGACTATACGCACAAATTCGCTTTCGCTGCAGCCTCTCCAATAAATTCTGAATGGTACGCGACAATTAGCGCGCTACACCGCTCATGATTTTTTCAACTTGCTATCGACATTTTGCTTATGATTACAATCACATGTATGAATGATTAAACTCAGAAAATTTCATTTTGGGCATATTTACTTTCGTGCATTATAAAAAAGCAATCATTTCCTAACTGCTTAAAAAATTAGATTAACAAAACCATTCATATGAAAATGTTTCAACAAAAGTCCTTTTGGATTTTAACTTCCGTAGTTCTATTTGTAGGTTATTGGGTAAGCTGTACCAAGCACGACCAGGTTCTTGTAGTAAACAGCACCCCGGATAATTCAACCGTCCTTCAGTCAATTAAAACAAGTACTCCACCAACGATCGACGGTACCATTGACGCCTCATGGGACAATGCGCCAAAACTGAATGTTTTACCCACAGTACCCGATCCTGGAAATGGATTATTTTCAGGTTATAGTGGCCAGCAATATCCCGCAACAGTTCGTTCTATGTACGATGACCAAAACATCTACTTCTTAGTTGAAATTAAAGATGCAAACCAGAGTGTAAATGTATCCCCCTGGTATTTTAATTCTGCTGCCAATGGCGGTGGTAAAACAGGATGGGCAAAAGAACCAAACAGTGACACTTATGATGCCAATGGCGTTTTAACCAGGCCCGGTATGGGCGAAGACAGGGTTGCCATGCTTTGGAACATTGATAATTCAACACCAAAATTCATTACGCAAACCTGCTATGCAAGCTGCCATATATTTACTCCTTATACAGATTACTCTAAAAATCCACCAGTGTATACAGCTAATGCAAGCGGTAACCACTATACAAATGGCGCTTCAGAAAAAATTGATATGTGGTGGGGCCGCCTGGGATATATGAGTAAAGATGCATCATTACATTTTATGGATGATAACTACCAGGATTGGGCTGGTGGGCCAACTTATACCAACGTTACAGGTGGAAATGGAAATGGACGACATGTGGATGGTATCGTTCCTGACGGCACTTATTCTTCAACATGGCCTAACAGACCCAATTATACAACATCTCCAACTCAGGGTGAGGTTAGTAATTCTCAAAACTTAAAATTAAACGGTACAGGCCCATCAGTAGCAGTGCCTATTTGGGTAATGCCCGGATCAAAAAATGCCGGCTATATCTTAGTAGCAGATACTGCAAACGGAACAGCTAAGAAAGTGACGGAAGTAGATTCATCGGGCGTTTTAACATTGAGCGACGGAACGACAATTGATCCAAATGTTGGAACAGACTATCAAAGAACAGGTGATGCTGTTACCGGGCCTACTGCAGCAAATTCGATCCCTTCCTACATTGGTGTTCCGCTGATTGGCGGAAGAGCTGACATTACAGGAGCAGCATCGTATACCGCAGGTGGCTGGATCGTTGAATATAAACGTGCGTTAAAAACAGGAGATCAATTGAAACAGGACATCGACTTTTCAAGCCTGCAAGACCAGGTATTTGGTATGGCTATCTGGAATAATTCAAATTACCAACATGGCATTCAGCCAAATTTAACCCTCACATTTAAGAAATAATATTTGACTGTTCTTTCAATACTTAAACTAAAACAAAGACCATGTCGAAGATAATAACAGGAATAGGATTGATATTTATTATTACGTTGGTTATTACAATAGCCGGTTGTTCTAAAACAACAACAGTAATAATAGATAACTCTCCTGCCATAACAGAAACAGTACAATTTTCTAAAACTATTGCACCGATATTAACGCAAAGTTGCACAGCAAGCGGGTGTCACGGCGGTAGCGTCGCTCCCAATTTAACTGCAGCGAACGCATATAATTCTTTAAAAACAGGTAACTATATTAATACGGCAACGCCTGCATCCAGCTTAGTATACCTATGGCTTACAGGCAAAGAATCCGCAACGATGCCATTAGGAGGCGCCAACAACCCATCAAACATAAATGCTTTAATACTTGCCTGGATTAAACAAGGCGCCAAAAACAATTAAAAAATAATTATGAAAAAACAAAACATATATTTTATCACGATACGTAGCATAGCATTTAGCCTGCTAATGTTCGTGAGCCTCGGGTTAGTTGCACAGGATTCAACGCAGGCTGATAATACATCACCTGAACCCGTGGTCAAAAAGAAATCCTTTGTAAAAAATACATTTGAAGGAAATTATTTAATAGATAACCAAACCGTAATGGTGGATGTTAAGGGAACTTTTGAATTTGCTATTCAACACAGGTTTGGTATTGCAAGTCACGGCTTCAAAGATATGTTTGGTCTTTTTGCAGGTGCAAACATGAGGTTAGGATTTAGTTATGTACCCGTTAAAAATTTACTGGTTGGGTTTGGCGCATCAAATGATAGGATGCAGGTTGACTGGGATGTAAAATATGCCCTGCTAAAACAAACGAAAGACAATGCCATGCCTGTGAGTATCTCGTATTTTGCCAATGCGGTTATGGATACACGAAAACAGGATGCCACCACTTTGTTTTCAACGTTATCAGATAGATTCAGTTACTTTAACGAGCTGATGGTTGCGAGGAAAATTTCAGATAAACTTTCAGTCCAGGCCGGCATAAGTTTATCTCACTTTAATAACCTGGAAGGGTATCTCGATTCAGCAGGAAAAGTGCAGCCTTATATGAAAAATGACAATTTCGCATTTTCGGTTTCCGGCCGGTATAAAATATCTCCGCAAACCGCTCTAATTGCCAACTATGACCAACCGTTTACGCAAAATCCTACCAATAATCCGCATCCAAATATTAGTATCGGGTTAGAGATGAGATCCAGCGGTCACGACTTCGAAGTATTTGTAGCAAACTACGGCAGCATATTGCCGCAGAATAACACAGTGTTCAATCAAAATGATTTTACCAAAGGTCAATTCTTAATTGGCTTTAATATTACACGACTGTGGAATTTCTAACCAATAATAGTATTACCTTGATCAATTCACCAAAAAATAAATAAAATAACATGAAAACAAAATTCCTATTAACAACAGCTCTTGTATTTTCCGGTGTCTTAATCTTTAGCGTGATTACGGGTTTCCAGGGTAAAAAACCATGGGTGGTTCCGGATAAAAATGCGAAGATGAAGAACCCGGTCGCATCAAATGCTGAATCATTGAAAAATGGTAAAGAACTATGGATAAAGAATTGCCAATCCTGCCACGGCAAATCCGGTCATGGTGATGGACCAAAAGCCGCTCAGTTAAAAACTGAACCAGGCAACTTGTCTTCACCTGATGAACAAAAACAATCAGATGGTTCGTTCTTCTACAAAATATCCGAAGGCAGGGAAGATATGCCAAGCTTTAAGAAAAAGATCCCGGATGAAGAAGATATCTGGAGCATTGTAAATTACTTAAGAACGCTTAAGAGCTAAATATTTCATCAATAGATTCTTAAAGTATCATTAAGAAATATATGGATAACGAAAACAAAATGCAGAGCCGTAAAAAATTTATTGGCGTAAGCATTTCCGCAGCCGCTTTACTGACAGCCTTCAGATTTTTTATGCCGGGCAAAAAAGCTAAAAAATCCGGCACTGTAAAAATGCTTACACAGGATGGTAAACTGGTGGAAGTTGACATCGCAGCGCTTCCAACAAAGAAGAAGAAAATTACCAATAAAGAAATGCAAAGCTGGATTAAAAAGAAAAGTGTCCTATAATAAAACTCATCTGAAATGAATCAAGACAAGTCACGCAGGGAATTCCTGGCAGCAGGATTACTTACTACTCTGGCTGTTGCCTGTAATACTAAAACACCTCATCTGCATTCGGAGGAGGATATAGTTGCATCAGGCGAAAAAGTGAAATTACTTTCGGTGGATGGTAATATTATCGAAGTGGATAAGGCCTTTCTAAAACCTGTTCCACACATGCCATCCGTAAGTAATGAAGAAGCCAGGAAGGGAATACCAGGCAAAAAATTTGTAATGGTTATCGATCTTTCACGTTGTAAAAATGTGAAAGCATGCCAGGCTTCGTGTAATCATGCGCACCATGTACAGGATGCACAGAACTGGATAAAAGTTTACCCGATGCAGGACGCCCAGATGGAAGCTCCCTATTGGCAACCCACTACCTGCATGCATTGCGACGAACCACCTTGTGTGAAGGTATGCCCGGTAGATGCAACATTTAAACGGCAGGATGGAATTGTGTTGATTGATAGTGACCGGTGTATTGGCTGCCGGTTTTGTATGGCTGCCTGTCCTTATTCAACCCGTGTGTTTAACTGGGGCGATCCTAATCTCCCGGTAGATATTGCTGACCAACCGTATAATCCGGAAACAAGTTTACCGCAAAAGAAAGGAACAGTTGGCAAATGCGATTTCTGTCCTGATATGACCCGTATGGGCATGTTGCCACATTGTGTTTCTGCCTGCCCTAACGGCGTATATTTCTTTGGAGACATGATTGAAGATTCCGTTACTAACGGTTCAGAAACTTTTCGTTTCAGCGACCTCGTTAGAGACAAAGCCGGCTATCGCCTGATGGAAGATTTGGGAACAAAACCAAGCGTCTATTACCTGCCACCGGTAAACAGGAATTTTAAATTTGAAGAGGGCCTCGACAAAGAAGCGCCTGCTGAAAAAAAATCTTAAACTAATAACGTGGAAAATCTGCAAAATTTATCTGAGGAACAAATCACCAGTGATCTATTGCCGCAAAAATTTGGCCGCAGGGGAATGATATGGACCGCTGGCTTAATAGTTATATGTTGTATTGGCGCTTTCGCTTATATAAAACAATTAAGAGAAGGTTTAATTGTAACCAACATGGGCGATTATGTATCATGGGGAATTTATATTTCGAACTTCGTTTTCTTTGTTGCTGTAAGCCTGGTGGGATCGCTTATCACTGCAATTTTCCGCCTTTCCGGAGTGCCGTGGCGAACCCCACTAACACGCATAGCCGAAATTATCGCCGTATCGAATATTACTTTTGCCGCACTCATTATTATAGTAGATATGGGTCGCCCGGATAGAATATACTTTTTATTTACGCATGGCCGCATCCAGTCACCGATATTGTGGGACGTTATCGTTATAACCACTTATTTTTTTCTGAGCCTTCTATTGTTATACATTACTTTAATTCCTGATGCCCGTGTGATGATCGGCCTGAGAGATAAATTGGGCAAGCCCTTTTCAAAACTATACAGGTGGATGGCTTCGTTTTGGAAAGGCACAGCGGCACAGGAAAAGATAAGAGACAGAGGCATCACGATACTATGCATTACCATTGTGCCAGTGGCTTTTTGTATACACACTGTTACGTCATGGTTATTTGCCACTACTTATCGTCCCGGCTGGGATAGCAGCAATTTTGGCGCTTACTTTGTATCTGGCGCCTTTCTCGTGGGTGCCGGCGCAGTGGTCGTGGCCATGTATGTTTTCCGCCGCGTTTATAAACTGGAAAACTATATCACTCAATTGCACTTCGATAAAATGGGTAAGATAACGGTTATGCTTGCACTGTTATATTTATATTTTAATGTTAACGAATTTTTGGTACCGGCCTTTAAAATGAAAAAGGAAGAGAGGGATTATTTAAATGGTCTTTTTACCGGCGACTATTCTATCATGTTCTGGTTTGCTATTTTGGTAGGAATGATTATTCCTATAGTTGTATTGATATTCAAAAAAGGACGAACGCCCAGGCCAATGTTTATCGTCGGGGTTATGATTGTGATCGGTGCATGGTTCAAAAGGTACCTTATTGTAACACCTACCTTACTGCATCCTTTCTTACCAAAATATGATGCACCGGCAAGGTTTAGTTACTACTTTCCGAGCTGGGAAGAGTGGGCCATTACAATTGGTTCTATGGCAGGAGTGTTGCTCATTATTACTTTTTTTGTGAGAGTGTTTCCTATAATATCAATTTATAAAACACTGGAGGATAAAAATGAAATTACTAAACTGGCTGAAAAACTTGAACAATATGAAAATGTACAGGCATCATAAATTTCTTATACTTCTCATGTTTCTCTTCGGAACATCTGCTGAAACTATAAATGCACAGGATTCTGCGGCAGCATCTCCAACATTATTAAGTATCAATTATTTCCTGCCTGCAAATCACGTCCCTTATTTGGAAGTAACTACAAAAAAGAAAGTAGGACGAAAATTTGAACCTGTAAAAAACATTTCGATAAATATCTATTTCAACGAGGCCGAACAGAAGAATTTGCTTGGTAAAGTAATCACCGACACTATAGGAAAAGGAAGAATAGGTTTACCGCCCTCTTTTAAAAACACATGGGATTCCATTGATGAATTTAAATTTGTCGCTCAATCCGATTCTACTGCCGGTCAGGAACCACTGTCCGCAGACATCACAATAAAAAAAGCAATCCTTACCGTCGATACTGCTTCTGCTGATGGAGCGAGAACTGTTATTGGCGAATTGAAAGAAAAAAATGGAAACGCGTGGGTGCCCGTAAAAGATATTGATATGAATCTTTCTATAAAACGTATGCTCGGGAATTTATCAGTAGGTGACGAAGCAACGTATACCTCAGATTCTACAGGTGTTTCAAGCGCCGAATTTAAAAGAGATTCAATTCCCGGAGATGAAAAAGGAAACATTACCCTCGTTGCTAAAGTGGATGATAATGACACCTATGGTACCCTGTTCGCTGAAAAGACGGTAAACTGGGGATCGGCCATTCAACCTCCAAAAGACTTCTTTGCTCAAAGAACGCTATGGTCAACACGTTTCAGAACACCCATATGGTTGCTTTTTGTGGCTTATTCTATCGTAATAGGCGTATGGGGAACAATTATTTATCTTGTATTTCAGCTAATAAAAATCAAGAAACTGGGAACAGAAACCTGATTGGATAAGAGATAGTATCTCTCGTAGTTCATCATATCGGTAACCACTTATCCTTTACTACTTTTTCTTAAAATAATACCATAAATATCCCGCTGTTTCTTTAATATAAAAATCCCACCCGGGCAACACTTGTGGATTTGGTATAAGAGATGAGAAGCTAAAGCGGCCTCTTCCTTCAAAGTAATTACAAGGAAATGGGGCTGTAACAACTCCGGCATTTTTAAATATAAGTGAAGCCCTTGGCATATGATATGCAGAGGTAATTAGCAGGTAAGGCGGACTCAATTGCAGCGAGTCGAGAATTTGTTTTGAATAGACCGCATTGTCGAAAGTGTCGTTGGAGCGGTCTTCTACAAAAATTACAGAATCCGGAATCCCCAATACTGAAAGTTCATTTTTTGCCCAGGCTCCTTCGCGGAAGTTTTTGTCGTCAAATTTTCCATTACCGCCGCTTATTAAAATGTGTTTTATTATTCCGAGTTTGTATAATTTCTCTGCCTGTATAAATCGATCAGCAGTTGAATTAAAATATCCATTTCCTTCTGCGTCCGGGCTTGCAAATCCGCCGGGAACGATTCCACAACTATAATTTAAGTTATTATTAATTGCAACGGGCTTCGGCTGCCATTTCTCAGCGTACCAGCTCAACAGCCACTGATTGCCAAACACAATAAAAATGCATATCGCCGCAATCCTGCACATCTTTTTGTGAGAAGCTTTGCGAAAAAAAAATGCAGCAACAACAAATACAAACACCCAGTTAAGCGGCGATAAAAAAAATGATATGATGTCGGAGGCTAAATGGTGCATGATCTTTTAGAATTTATATGAAAAGTAATAAATAATAAAAGAAAAAAGATATTACCGTAAGAAGTGTAACACAACCGTAATTTTATTTAGAACAAAATAAATTCTTATGAATGTTGCATACCTTGTGGTATCAAAAAAAAACAGGCCTTCCTGTAGAAACAGGCCGACCCTTTACGATTGCTTGATATGAGAAAGTTTAATTGTATTTGCCAGGCTGATTCACAGCTTAAATTCATTCTTCACAGTTCCGTACTCTTCTCTAACGCTTTTATAAAGTAAAATTACATCCCGATAAAAGTTAAAACTAATCAACTTAGGTTCGGTTATATTATCTCAGAGTGGCTTTACATGCACTAAGATTCCATGCGGTATTGGGTTTCAGTAAAAATATGCTATGATGCCCAAACCTGTTTTCAGATATATAAATTTTAATAATTCATTCAAATTTGGCGTATTCCGGTCTGTTTAAAAAAGGCAGCTATTTCAGACACTTAATAAACATTTTCACAAAAGCCGATTCACCCGGAGTTATTGTAATGGCAAGTGTTTCCCGAAACAAAAAGAGATTAGGTTAACTTTTCTAAAGCTCAATTTTAGCAGCAATTGTTGAGTTCATTAAATGGGCCATTGGATTGGATTTGGTGACAGGTAAACATCGACTTTGTCACTTGTCGGAATGCAACATAATGTCGCCGGCAGGCTCACAAATGAGTTATACGTAGGTTTATTCGTGTATTAGTTTCTTTTCAAGTTCTTCTAAAGACACACCTTTTGTTTCAGGCACTTTCGTAAGAACCCAAATTAATTGCAATACCATCATAAAGGCAAAGAATGCAAATATTGGCCACGGATTTTTGCCGAAAATTCCGCTGTCTTTATCTAAAAAATAAGGGGTAATCAATGTTATAAGTGCCGCAAATATCCAATGAACACTTGCTCCAAAAGATTGCCCTAACGCCCGGACATTGTTCGGGAATATTTCTGAAATGAAAACCCATATTACGGCGCCTTGCCCAACTGCATGAGAAGCTATAAACATAATTAGTGAAGAAAGAAGAATAGTATTACTGGCCTGAAATTTAAAACAGATGGCCACCGATATGAGACTTAAAATGTATCCGAGAGAACCTATAATTAGCAATTGTTTTCGGCCGATGCGGTCGATAAAATACAGGCCAACGAATGTGAAGATAAGATTGGTTCCTCCCAGTGCAATAGAACTTGCAAGTGAATCTTTTGCGGCAATACCAGCGCTTTGCAAAATCTGCGGAGCATAATATAATATAAAATTTATTCCGGACCACTGGTTGAAGAATGCTATAAAAAATGCCAGCCATAATACCCTATTGTATTTCTTATTGAAAAACAATTTCTCGTTAGTAAGGCTTGCTTTGATAGTTGCGTTGGCCGTAATAATCACATTAATTTCTTTATCGGGATCACCGGCGCCTATGAGTACCAGGATCTCTCTTGCCCTCGTTAAGTTGTTTTTGATCGTAATCAGCCAGCGTGGGCTTTCGGGTACTGTAAACACTAATGCAGTATAAATAATTGAGGGAATTGCCATCACTCCCAGCATCCATCGCCAGTCGTTACTGCCGCCAACTCCTTTTAGTAAATAGTTAGAAAAATATGCAACAAAAATTCCGAATACTATATTAAACTGGTATAAGCCGGCCAATCTGCCTCTTGTTTTAGCGGTAGATATTTCTGAAATATAAGTGGGGGCAGCAACCGACGAAACTCCAATGCCAATTCCTCCGATAAAACGAAAGAATGAAAATGTATACGGATCCGGGGCAAGTGCTGAACCTATCGCGGATAAACTGAACAAAATACCTATCCACAGCAATACTTTCTTACGTCCAAACTTTTCAGTAGGAATACCTCCGAAGATGGCGCCTATTACCGTTCCCCACAATGCCATCGACATAATAAAAAAGCCATGAAATAACGGCGTAGTATGCCAGAGCTGTTGAATGGGCTGGTTGGCGCCGGAAATTACAACTGTATCAAATCCGAATATGAAACCGGCGAGCGCCGCAACTATCGACCAAAGCAGCAGTTTGTTTTTATTCATAGCAAGTATCGTTTTGCAGGAAAAGGTAAATCAAATTTTATAGCGTTTAACTACGAATCGCAATTTCGTATTATTTCCTTTTATATCATCATTTAAGAAAATAAAGGTTAAAACCTATTGGATAAAAAGAAGGCAAAAAAAAAGCTACCAGAGGCAGCCTTAATTAATGGGTTATTTTCAAGAGTTCAAAGGTAAAGCACGGCCGGGGTAGATTCAGGTAGTTATTTTGACCGTCTAATTAAATAACGGTATCAATATATCTTTATTGCGGGAATGCATAAAAAATAGAAATTTCTCTATAAGCTCATGAAGAGAATTTTAATCGTTTGATAGAAACATTTGTGCGGTGGAAATTTTTTATTAAAAAATTACATTCACCCTTTTGAAGACACTCTATAATAGTTATGCACAAAATATTTTAAAAATGAAAAGACTAAAATTAATCGCGTTTTTGTTCCCGCCGTTTTATTTTGGAAATGTAAATGTCGCATTTTCACAGTGCGTTTGTTTTTAGCTATGAGAAATTTACTAACGGAGAAGGAGACACGCTAAATAATCGCCAGATTTTTACTAATTATGACACTTTGCGCAAATACCCGCTGGCAAGACAAGTAATCTGTTTTAAATTCGTTTATGCTAAACAGTTAGTATTATTGCCATATTATGTTTAACTGCTGATATATTTCACAAAACTTCTTTTGGCAATGGGTAACAACGTTTCTTCCATTGGGTAAGCCAGGGGAGTTTCTATGTTGTATACTGCAGGGTTTGGTAATTCGGGGTGACTTCTGATTAATTCTGCTTTGATATTTTCGGCTGAATTACTTACGGATCGCATCCACTGGTTTATAAAATCTGTCCTGATGCCACGGTATTTTTCATCGTGCTTCTCATAAATTGTCAGGTGGTATTGGTAAGCGACAGTTGTGTTAAACCGCCCGTCGCATATAAGCAGGTATCCCTCGTTAGTATCCAGCGGAATAAGGCCAACCGGTTCAATATTTAATTTTGCTTCCACAAATTCATATATTTCAGTTCCGTTTTTTATCGTGTTTTTTATTTTCTCTGCCGAATAGTGAACGATGTCTTCCAGTTCTTTCATCAGTTCATTATCTTCTATAATTCTTTCGTATTCCAGTTGCAGCTTTTTTATATTTACTTCGGTAAGCTGCTTTGGAAAATGTTCCTGCAAAAACCTGCTGTTTTCCCGGAAGGCTACAATGTTATTGTAATGAAATATAATGTCGGCCAGTTGGGGGTATAGTTTGTTTTGGTTGAAATAAGAATTTACGTGTTGAAGGTAGGCGAGCAAGGTATATTTTTTTAGTTCGAAATCAATATAACCTTCAGCAAACCATGTTTCAGATAGGGACTTCATGTTTTAGACTTTAATGATTAATAAATTGAATTTACGAATTTGATCTCATATTTTTAGAACGGTAAATTTGGCAAATTGTTATAAGGCAGTTCGCTGAATTATTTAACCTTATTGATAGCAATTATTTTGAGAAGGGAAAGGTGAAAGTATGCAGTAAATGGGATCAATTATTAACGTTGCTTCTTTTAAAAAAACAAATTGATTGAATCCCATCGTGATGCGGGCGGTTTCTCATTGTAAATTATTGTGGCTGCCAACAAATGAAACTGTATAGAATTTTAACAATCACAAATTCAGACTTGTGTACCCTTTTCTTTCGGAAGAATTATCTTATCCCTTCTGCCCCTGTCGCTAATGGAAAACAGTAAATGATGATCACCATCCATGGGAAATTTAAAATGAGAAAAAAGAAGTTAGTTTAAAGTTAAATCTGTAAGCATACTTATAATAGAAAAATTTCTATTATAAGTAATGGCCGCTTACTACGTGACAGAATTTTTATAATCGTGATATTTGCATGAGAAGAAAAATAATGTTTGTTTCGTTTCGCTTATTCAATATCCTTTAGTAAGAGCCGTTGCTTCCCTTTGAATAACCGCCTCACCTGATTAGATCGTGTAAACTTATAAGTTTACACGATTTTTTTTGTACGGTAGATGGAAATAGGGAAATACTTAATAAGGTATTTTAATGTCTATCGTGCAACCTTTGCCAGTGCTGCTTATTATTTCCATTGCACCATTGTACAACTCAATTCTGTGCATCATATTGGAAATGCCAATTCCTTTTCTCTTACTTTTCGTATCAAAGCCAAGTCCATCATCTTTTGTGGTAACATTCAGTATCCCGTCTTTTTCAGTAATGGATACCTGCACATTTTTAGCTTTGGAATATTTTACGATGTTGTTAATTTGTTCCTGTATAATCCGGTAGATGTTTAGTTTGAGATCATCATTTAGGATCTCGGAAGAAAGTGAATAAATAAGGCTGGTTTTAATAGGAGACGTTGCGCTCAAAGTATCGAGCAGGTCTTTTACCATTTGATTAAGGTCGATGTTTTTAAGTGGGGTTGCCAACCTGTGGCAAAGCGTCCGGATTTCTTCAATAGAACGATCAATTAATTCCATAGGGTATTTGATCTTCTCTTTTAGTTCCGGATTATCCGCCCCAATCATGCCAAGGTAAAGTTTCGTCCCCGCCAGTATCTGGTTTATATTATCGTGGAGTTCTTCGCTTAAATGGTTTCTCTCTTTTTCCTGCGCAATAACCATGGCCCGGGTAACTCTTTTTTGTTCCTGTATTTTCTGACTTAATAATTGCTTTTCGATTAATTTTCTTTCCCTTATGTCTTTATTAATAGCCACAAACTGAACGGGCTTTTTATTACTATCCAGGAAGGGAACTATCGTGGCATCCACCCAAAATAATTCTCCATCTTTTGCTTTGTTCCTCACTTCGTTTCTCCATATGTTTCCTGCTAATATGGTTGTCCATAAATTTTTAATAAAAGATTTTTCATGAAAAGATGAACTTACGATCCGGTGATTTTTACCAATCAATTCGCTGGCGCTGTATTTTGATATTTCGCAGAAATTATCATTTACATAAGTAATAATTCCTTTGGGATCAGTAATTGATACAATGGAAGATTCATCCAATGGCAATTTTATAATCGGATAATTCTCTTAATGTGCGGTCTAAGGCAGTGGCATTCTTTTTTTGTTCGGTGATATTTAAATGCATTACTACCACTCCGCCTTTCCCTTTATCACTTAGCGGAGTTACTACTACCCTAAACCATCGTTCTTCAGTTGGCGAATCGCATGGGTATTCGTATTCAAAACTATCAGAAAGTTTATTGAGCACTCTTTTAATTCCCGCCGATACTATTTTTCCATCCCCTTTTTCCTTGCCCTTTGCCGCCGCAGTTATGGTAACATAATTATCTCCAACGCCATAGTTTTTGCCTATAAATCCGTTACTGTCAGCAAAGTTGCGCCATGCATCATTCACATCTACTATAATCCCCTGGCCATCTAAGAGTGCAATATTGGCCGGCAGGGTATTAAGAATAGTAGACATGCGCTCCGCAAGCGTTTCTTTTTCGAATAGGTATTTTCGCGATGCATCTTCTGCATGTTTGCGAAGTGTAATATCTCTTAAAAAACAAGCCGTACCTATAATATCAGATTTGCTGTAGATGGGATAGAAAGATATTTCCGACCAGATTTCTGATTTATTTTCCACTACCATAAAGGTTTCCCCTTTAAAAGCCCGTTCATAATATTCTTTAAAACGTTCAAACGGTTCTTTTACGAAATCAGTGGCGCCCAGTCGTACTTTAGGGTGAAACGTCTTGCCGGATGGTTTTTTAAAATACCTGCTAAAAGA
The DNA here is from genome assembly GCA_963792025.1 of uncultured Chitinophagaceae bacterium. Classification (GTDB taxonomy): domain Bacteria; phylum Bacteroidota; class Bacteroidia; order Chitinophagales; family Chitinophagaceae; genus Ginsengibacter. Next base: position 742,964 of record CAWBUS010000008.1, read on the forward strand.
ATCGTTATAAGTGATGAGATTAAAATTTCTGTCAACACTCCATATCAGGTCGCCGGTATTATTTATTAACGCTTTAAGATTTTCCCGGTCAAATTCTCTTTCCTGTTGAATTTTTTTCTTTTCGGTTATGTCGTTTCCGTTGATGCAAATCCCCGTTACTTTTTCATTTTCTTTTACCGGTATAATTGAGAACTCAAGCCACTTTATGCTGCCATCGGCGAATGAGTATGAGCGCTCATATTCAAATTCCTCACCTTCCACAACCCTTGCCATCATTTCTTTAAATTCCGCTCCTCTCCCTTCTTCTATCAAATCAGGAAGATAACCACCAACCCCAATTTCTTTTTTGCCAATAAATAATCCATACCCGGCGGCAATTTTATTTAAAGCCTTTACAGTTCCATTTGTGTCCATCAGCAAAAAACCTTCATCCGTGTTTTCGAAAATTGTCTTTAGGTTATTTTCCGATTCGATAATTTTCTGCTCAGCTTCCCTTTTTTCCTTTTCTGCTTTTTTCTGTTTTAATGCCGCATCAATAGCCACTGGCAATCTCGCCATCCTATCTTTAATAATATAATCATCGGCGCCAAGTTTAATTATACCTGCAGCAAATTCTTCCGTTGCACTTCCGGTAACCATAATAAATGGAATTTGCATGTTCCGTTGCTGCTTTATTGCAAGAGCATCTTTAGCACTGAATTGGGGCATGGAATTATCGGATAGAATAAGGTCGGGGCGAAACTCGTCGAGCGCATTAATAAATGACGACTCATCCATTACAAGCCTGAATTCAGAAAATGGCCTGTTTTTTTTCAACAAGTGGGTAATTATTTCAGCATCGGTCTCACTGTCTTCAAGCAATAAAATTTTCAAATTATCTTTCATAATAGTTTTATCTTAAAACCGGTTCGTTCACAAGTAACCAATAAAAACCAATATTTTTTACCGCATGGGTAAAGGCGTCGAAACTTACCGGCTTTGCTATATAGCTATTAGCGCCCAGTTTATAACATTCTTGAATATCCGTACTCTCCTTTGAAGAAGTTAAGATTACAACTGGAATATCTTTTGTAGTTGCATTGCTCTTTAATTTTTCAAGTACTTCAATACCACTCACTTTGGGCATATTTATATCAAGTAATATTACCTTCAGCGCACGGGAGTTGTGCCGTTTCTTCTCAAATTTATTTTGGGCGAAAATAAAATCCAGCGCCTCTTCCCCATTTCTTACATGAAACAAATTATTGGCCAGATGGCTTCTTTTTAACTCCCTAATTGTTAATTCTGCGTCATCCATGTTGTCTTCTACAAGTAAAATATCAATTAAATTATAATCCATACTGCTGTGTTTATCGTTTACAATATTTTTTAGTTCTTGTTTTGTTCACAATTCAGGTGGCCGGTTCAGCAACAGCCAATATAATCCCAGTTCTTTTATGGCTTTGGCATAAGATTCAAATTCTACGGGCTTCACTATATAACTGTTAACACCAAGGTCGTAACATTTCTTAATGTCGGGGCTCTGGTTAGATGAAGTAAGAATAACTACCGGAATAATTTTGGTTCGTTCATCGGCTTTTATTTTTTCTAATACTTCTATTCCATTTACTTTGGGCATTTGAATATCAAGCAATATCAATTTCGGCACATTTTGAATTTCACGTAGACCGACAAATTTTCCTGTAGCAAAAATAAAATCAAGCGCCTCCTCGCCGTCCTTCACATGAAGTAGGTTGTTACGAACCTGGCTCTTTTTCAATTCTCTCATAGCCAATTCTGCATCGTCTATGTTATCTTCCACCAGTAATACATCAACTAAATTATAGTCCATATCGTTTATCAGTTTAAAAAAATTCGCTTGTTTATTATTCTTTATCAAACGGCAGTGAAAAATAGAAAGTAGCACCCTTATTCAGTTCTGCTTCAACCCATACTTCACCACCGTGTTTGGATATTATCTTGTCAACAATCGCCAGGCCAATACCGGTGCCCTCAAACTCTTCGCTGGTATGTAATCTTTGAAACACTTTGAATAATTTGGCTTTATACTTTTCATCGAAACCAACGCCGTTATCTTTTATAAAAAAAGTTATACTTCCATTTTTTTGGATTGAACCTATTTCAATTTTTGGTTTATCTGCGTTTCCGGAATATTTAATCGCGTTTGAAATAAGATTGATCCACACCTGGTTTAAGGTATTTGCGTCCGCTTTAATAACCGGTAGCGGGTGTAAAATCCATTCAATTTTTTTTCTATTCGCATCAACCTCAACTATTATATCCTTAACCAGCTTATTTGAATCAACATTGGTTTTCATAAGTTCCTGCCGTCCCAACCTCGAGAAAGAAAGCAGGTCGTCAATCAACATTCCCATTCTTGTTGTATTTTTTTTAATAACAGTTGTAATTCTCCTGGCTTCATCATCTAATTTACTTCCATAATCTTCTTCTAAAATATTGGCAAAGCCAATAATACCTCTTAGCGGTGCCCTCAGGTCGTGCGATATTGAATAAGAAAATGCCTCCATCTCTTCAGTAGATTTTTTCAACTGTTCGGTGCGTCTTAGTACACGCTCCTCAAGTTCCGAATTTAATTTTGTAATCTCCTCTGCTGCTTTTTTCCGTTCCGTTACATCCTTAAAGTAAACAGACAAACCATTTCCTGACGGATAAGCGCTTATTTCGTACCATTTATTTAAGGCTGCATAATAGTCTTCAAAGTGAATAACCTCGTTATTTGCCATCGACTGGTGATATTTTTTGCAGGATAGGGAATCAATACTATTGGAAAATATTTCCCATAAATTGTTACCCAATATTTCCTTTTTAGGAACGGCCAATGCCGTTTCAGCAACCCTGTTCCAATAGGTAACCGTCCAGTTTTTATCTACCGCAAAGAACGCATCGCCAATACTTTCCAAAATGATATTTTTTTCTTCCATAGTTTTTACAACCGCTTCTGTTCTTTCCACAACCTTTTGCTCCAGTTCCGCATTTAATTTCTTTAGTGCATCTTCCGCATTCTTTCTTTTTGTGATGTCTCTTACAATAGTAAGATTACCAGTTATCATTCCGTCAGCGTCTTTTAAATGAGACACCGTAGCCAGCACGTTTAAAGGTTTTCCTGATTTAGTGTGGTATATTAACTCTCCCTCCCAATAACCATTTTCACTTAATGCAGTTAAGATTTGTTCCCTTGTTTCATAAGGATACGCGGCGTTTAAAATTTCGTTTGTTTTCTTCCCTGTTACCTCTGCGCTTGTCCATCCGAAAATTGCTTCAGCCGGTTTATTCCACCTGGTAATATTAAAATTGATATCTGCAGAAACTACGGGGTCCTGTATGTTGTCTGCAATACTTGCTAAAAAACGAATACGTTCATCAGCTTTTCGTCTTTCCGAAATGTCTCTCGTTACTTTAGCAAAACCATATAATTTTCCTTCCTCATCAATAAGCGATGTAAAAACGACATTTGCAAAGAATGTGGTGCCGTCTTTTCGAACCCTTAAGCCTTCGGTCTCATAATGGCCGTGTTGCAATGTCATTTGAAGATTTCTTTCCGGCTCGCCATCTTTTTTTTCTTCATCAGTGTAAAATATACTAAAATGTTTGCCAATGATCTCCTCTGCGGTATAGCCTTTTATGTATTCTCCGCCTGTGTTCCAACTGGCAATAATACCATTCTTATCCAGCAGGTAAATTGCATAATCTTTTACGCTGCTTACCAATAATTGAAAATCTTTTTTAGCAATTTTAAGTTTCGCTTCTTCTTTTTTACGTAAAGTAATGTCGCGTATTGAAGCGCTCACCAACAATCCTTCTTCTGTGTTAATTGGCGATAAGCTGATTTCTACCGGAAACTTACTTCCTTCCTTTCTCACAGCATACAACTCAAGGCCGGAACCCATTGATCTTACTTTGGGTCCTTAGAATAATTAGCCCGAAAAATCTCGTGTTGGCTGCCAAGTCAACCGGCACTAATATTTCAACAGGTCTGCCGGTGATGTCATCTGTTGTGTAACCAAAAAGTTTTTCCGTTTGTCGGTTAATTAAAACAATCTCACCTTTCTCATTGGCAATAACCATTGCATCCGGTGCTGCTTCCAGCAAGCCCTTGAATTTTTCTTCTGATCTTTTCCTCAGTTCTATTTCCGGAAATTCCAGTGCTATTCTGCGTTACGCATCGAAAATAATACTAGGCAAATGTTATAATACAAATTCAAATGGTGAAACTGGTTTCATTAGCATTTTTTCTTGTCTCAAGCAAAGTCTTTTCTTCATTTTGCATTGTTGTTGCTATATCGCGTATTTATCCCAATAAAACTTCCTTGTTTAAAAAGACAAGATGCTTACCGCTTCAAGCCCGTGTGCATCACGCAGAGCTCCACAGGCAAGGAATAAACGCTGCACAAAAGAACAACACAAACGCAAAAACCTGATCCCGTGGTCTGAAGTGAGCGCCTTTACAATTTTAATATTGTCCCTGAAGCCTCTTCACTTTTCTTTTTTGAAATAACCGGTATTGACGATCGCGGTTATCGGTACTGGAAAGGCCGCCTCATGATCAATTCGGACAGCGTCACATTCTGAATGCTAATAATTACCTGCTGCGTAGTGAAATCAGTTGTCCCGTATCCTCAACCAACGGGGCTGCCGGAGTGAAATAAAAAATATGAGAGCCACTGCCGTTGTTACTACAAATAATTTGCATAAAAGATTCTATTGTACAATTCCTCATATTTTTCCCCAATATTTAATTAAAAAGTGACTTCCGCTTTCACTATTTTGTCATATCCTATATATATTTAATATAACGTATGCTTATTATCCGCAATTTTTCTTAATGTTTTCATCAACTTATCTTCCGTTTCTTTTCTTTCAGTTACATCATGCAGGTTTACAACAAGCGCCTTTATATATTTATTTGCCAAAAGGTTGATAACGGTGCCTTCCAGCCAGAGATATTTTTCGTTCTTTTGCTGGTTACGAAAAGTAAATTGAAAATTTTGCCCGGATGCATGATTGCCATATCCAATAAATCTTTTACCAAATCCCCGTCATCAGGATGGATATTTATTATCATTCCTTCATTAATTATTTCTTTATCATCCCGGCCCGTTAGCCGTTGCGATGAAGGACTGCAATAAATAGTTTTGAAATTTTCATCCAGCATTAAAAAGATATCATTACTGTTTTCTATAAGTGTGCGAAAGCGTATTTCACTTTTATAAATATATTCGGTTCGCTCTTTTACTCTTTGTTCCAGTTCATAATTAAATTTAAAAATTGCTTCTTCAGCTTTTTTTCTTTCAGTAATATTTTGTGCGATAACCATACCGCCGGTAATAATTCCATCGCTATCCTTAAGCTGCAGCAGGGTAGCTAACACGTATATAGGTTGATGGGCTTTTGTATAATAAACCAATTCACCTTTCCACCTACCTTTTTTTTGTAACGATATTATTATTTCTGTCCGCGTTTCATTGGGATAATAAACATTCAAAACACTATCTATATTTTTTCCGATCACTTCTGCGCTTTTCCAACCCAATAATTTTTCCGCTGCGTCATTCCACCTGGTAATGAGTGCATCATTATCAGATGAAATGACAGGATCCTGGATGTTTTTTGCAATGGTTGCCATGTAGCGGAGGTCTTCCACAGTTTTCCGTTCGTTTGTGATATCCCTTGTTACTTTTGCATAACCGTACAGATTTTGGTCGTCATCAAAGAGCGGGGTAATTATAACATTTGCGTAAAACAGGGAACCGTCTTTGCGCACCCGCAAACCTTCTCCTTCAAAACGTCCTTGCATCAAGGCTTTTTGCAGGTTGCTTTTGGGTTCACCTTTTTCTACATCTTCCGTAGTATAAAATATTTTAAAATTTTTCCCGATTATTTCTTCTGCTTTGTAACCTTTTATTTTTTCTGCCCCACTATTCCACGTCACTACGTTTCCATTTACATCAAGCATAAAAATTGCATAATCTTTCACACTGCTAACCAATAACTGGAAATCATTTTGGGCTTTTCTAAGCTTCTCATCAGATTTTTTTCGTTCGGTGATATCGCGGATAGACGCAAATATTAAAGTATCATTGTCAGTCACAACTTGTGAAAGGCTTATCTCTACAGGCGTTTTTGTTCCATCTTTTGCTATCGCAAATAACTCAAGTCCCGCATCTGTTGATAATGCCTTTGGTGTGCTTTCATAATGGACTTTGTTACAAACCTGGTTGATAAAAAAATAGGCAGGCAGTAGCTTTTCAATGGGCTTGCCGGCCATTTCTTTTTTGGTATATCGAAAGAGCTTTTCAGATTGCTTGTTGGCAAGAACAATCTCACCTTTCAGGTTGGCTACGATCATGCCGTCAGGAGCTGCTTCCAGCAACTCTTTGTATTTATTTTCGGCGTTCTTGCGTTGGGTAGTTTGTGGGGTTAACATAATGAAGGGGTTTAAAGAGTTCAAGAGTGTTAGGATTTTGTAAATCCAGGCAGCTAAAGATAACCGAAGGATAACGGGAACATGGCTGTGGAAAAACGCAGTTTAGCACTATTGTTGTAAGTACAGGAATAAACGTTGGGACAGTATGCGTGGTTTTAATTGCGCAACACCGTTTGATAAATATTATTAGTTTTTGGCAAAACATCGTAGAGATATTTTTTGCTTGTTTATTGCACTTCATTCATTAATCGTCCGGAATTATTGCTCTGCAATTTTAATTGCTATAACTCTGCAATTTTAATTGCTATAACTCTATATCCTTTCTAACTCATTCTATCAATTTATCGGTCTTTTATTATAATGTACCGCATTAAAAAATTGACATTAAACTAACACACATAATTGCTCAAACCAATACTTCATTATTCTCCAATTGGGACAATACATTAGAAAATGAAACATCAATCTTCAAAAAGGTAATAATCTGCCAGGTAATAAAAATTACCTGAATCATTTAATCGTAAGTAGTGTTTTCTTAAATTTAAAAAATACACTTTTTAAAATGGTGGGGTATGGTGATTAGAACACCATAGGCATTATTTTAAAAGATTTCTATACTAATCTATCATATAAATTTATAAATAAAGAATATATTATTTTGGTATATATACTATGCTAAATGATATAACTTAATATTTTCGAGGTAAGTAAATATATCATTTTTTTTAGATTATTTTTTCTAAGCTAACGGCACCTAACACACGAAATATGATAATTGTCTTCTCTCAAATTTATTTCCTGACCAAAATATTCCAAATCAATCCTCATCGTTAAATGAATTTAATTTTTTAACTGAAAAAATCTTTTAAAGAAACTTCGTCTATACGGTACCTAAAGATTACCATAAATAATTTGATCTCTTTGTAGAAATTATTCTATTATACAATTATCGTATATGATCTGCCGGAAATATGGAATGTATTGGTGACGGTTTTATTAAATTTTTCCGCTGAAACTGCGTTTTTGCGAACAGACATCCGGTAGCGAAAATTATGTTGTTAAAAACCGTTAGTATCATTAATCAGTGACAATGTCTGAGATTACCTCATCAACTATTTTCTCAAGTTTTGCCAGATTAATGTAATTGGGCTTATAAAAAATCGATTTACCTTCTCTCTCCGTTACTACCAACTTAGCCTGTCTGAGTATCCGTAAGTGAAATGAGGCTACCGATTGTTCAATTCTTAGATAAACATAAATATCAGTAACCCTTACTTGTTGTTTTTCTTCAAGTAATTGCAACATTCTTTTTCTTAATGGGTGGGTAATAGCATGAAATACTTCCTCAACTTTTTTTATTTCCGGTTCTTTGTCCATTAACAGACGCTGTGTCAGCATGAAATAGCTTTTTGAACATCCCTTAAAGTCAATGATTCGATGAAGATTACGCAGCTATTGAAATGAATTTCAAGCTTGCGATAGGAACGACAGTAATACGCACTACAAATATAACAACAAGTTCTAGATTGCCTTCATGCGCTTCGATAATGAATTAAAGAATGCAATTAAAGTTACTTAAAAAATAATATGCAAAAAAAACTTAATACAATATTGCAGCGTTACAGAAGGCTGTATATTATTGTGCAGGCTGAAATATTTAGTTTTCCATGCGGCCTGTAAACACAAATCGCTGCCCTGCATAACAAACAGGCTGTAATTAATTTGCTACAATAAATTCTTGAATTTCCGGGAAATAGATATCCGGCCTGTCGAGCCATCCATAGTGCACACAATGGTCCATAAACACTAATTTGGAATTCTTCAAAACCTGGTGCTCGGTCAGCGCTGTTTTTTCTTCGATAATGTCATGTTTTCCCTGGATGATTAAAACAGGTTTATTAAACCGGGACAATTTGCCTTTGCAATCGAATTTTATTTTTTGCAGGTCTTGCCACACAAGATCATTAATAACAGAGTTGCCTTTTGTTAACCTTTCTGCGATAGCCGGAATATTTTTCCGGTCATAAACATAAGCAGGGGCCAACGCCAGCCCGCGATGTAATCTCGCAAAATAAGAAGTATCACCATCGCTTATTTTTTTGTTCCAATAATTTAATGAATCTTTTTCCTGCGCATTTAGTCTTGCGGTAAGCCTCGTATTTACATAAGATAATAATCCCAGGTCAATTCCGCCGGATGATGACAAAATCAAAGCTTCCGTGCTTTCGGGATAAATACCTGCATAATACGAAGCCAGCATACCGCCAAATGAATGGCCTAATATGATCCATTTTTTTATTTTCAAATATTTTCTCAGATTCTCAATATCGTCTGCCATTAACTGCATAGTAACGCTGGTTGAATCCGGTTTTTGCAGGAATGATTTACCGGTTCCCCGCTGGTCATAAATAATTGCCATGTTATTTTTTGATAATGATTTAGCCAGGTCTGCAAAGCCATCACTGTTCATGCCCGGACCACCATTAATAATAAGTATTGGCTTACCGGCCCCATAGGTTCTATAATAAATTTGCAGTGTTACTGGAAGGCACATATCCTTCAACTTGCGTGTAGGCATTTATGTTAGAAATAGAGAATACGAACAAGGCAAAAACAAACTTCATATTTACCATTAATTTGAATAGTATATTAAATAACAACCCAAAAAAGATAGCGGAAAAATTATTACCAACTCTTGCATTTTATATGCCGGCCGGATTAATTTTTATCACCGGTAAAATTTTATTACTTCCCATATAGGGCCGGTATGCCAGGTTTCAAGGCAGTATATCGCCCGGAAAACTTTTGCATAAAAGAATTTCATAAGTAAAGATTCCTTCTTTCACACCGGGATCTTCATCCATAATTTTTTCTAATTCTTCCTTTTCAACATTAAAAATTCCGACGCCTTTAATATTACTTTCTTCACGAACGGGACAAACAATTGATAACAATCCTTTAGCCCGTAGCTCAAAATTTCTTCGCCCATGTTCCCATACAACTTGCATTCGCTCAGGTGTAATCTCTTTTGGCCCGGCTTTTAAAATCATAAGAGAATAAAATTTAGATTTTGTAAGCATGTCTTTCATGTACTCATCAGTGATAGTCTCCATAGTTTTCATTTTTATTTTGATACAATCCTGTCTTTAACCGGAATAACCAATTTCAGTCCCGACCATTTTTCATCTACGGCGCAAACTTTAATATCCACTAAGCCATTTTTTAAAGCAATACTTCTGATGAAGTCTTCTGTGACGTCGGTTGGAATTTTAGCGGATTTTTTATACCAGGAAATCCATATCATTCCTGCCGGAAGCAATTGATTTTTTAAAGCCACTATTTCAATATTTAACTCTTCAGCATTCGTGCAGAAGAAATGAATAAAGTCAACTTTTGTGGTTGCATCTTGTATCATTTTTGCTTGTTTAGGAAAATCTGAAAAAAGTTCATAATAATATTCGGGTGCATTGACGAGTATTATTTTGAACCCGTCTTTTATACCGAGCTTTTTTGCAAGCGGTTTTCCCGAATATCCTGCTGGTTGCATGATTTGTTTATTTTACTTTTCCTTTATTCAAATTTAGTTTTTATTTAACCCCGGCAAACACATCGCCTGCCTGCGTAAAAAAAATACACAATTGATTTGGTTTATTAACGATCATTTCTTTATTACATTTTTCTAATATTATTATTGAAGTACTTTTCAGCAACAAGATTAGCATCGATACGCACATTTTACGTATCAGTACCTGCGGATGAAAATTTATGTTCCCAACTATACAGCATTTTTCAAGACATGACGGAATATACCATGAGAAGTGTTTTCCTGCTGTTTCTTTATTGATTGGTGGCTACCTTCCTGCAGAATTGTTGCAGGCATGTTGCTGAGCTTAGCAACATGTGTGCAAGGGGGTAGCAAGGGATCAGCAAGAAGCCAGCAACAAAATGTGGTTTTTACGAAGTCGATTTGGCAACAGCCGGCATGATGGTATAATTTCTTAATTTTAAGAGTAAAAAATAACTGAAATGAAATTGGTAATTAAATTAATCGCTTTCCTCTTACTTGTTTACTTCATTAAATTTTTAATAACTGAAATAAGAAAGGTAAGAAACCCCAGGTATCTGCGATAAATAACACAGATAATTTTTTTGAACTTCAAGACCGGATATTTTCCTTCTCTTTTTAAAACGGAATGTTTAGCTTTATAGCTCTAAGTGTAATACCACCCGCCACCCCGTTTATTGCCAATTGTTTAAAACAAGTGAAATACGGGATATACCTGCTTGGCTCAACCGTTATAACACGCCATACGGAAAGTATATTCAATACTCACGCACCTGCTTATGAGCATGCCGGCCATTATTATATATTGGTACTCGTAAGCGACAAGGAGGATATACATGCAGCGCAGGATATCATTGAAAACAGGTGCAGTAACTTTGTACCGGTTACAGCTATCGTTTTAAAAACATCCGTATTCAATATATGGTTTGCAGAAGGCCACCGGTTTGCACATATTGTTTGCAAAATGGCCACGGTGCTTCACGGCATAAAAGAAATGCCCGCGGAAACTTATGCCGCAACAGGCGATGGGTTAGCGGAGATAAATAATTCAATTTACACGCAGGGCTATAATAAAGTAACGGAGTTTATTGCCGGTGCCGAATTGTATATACTGCAAAAGCAAACAAAACTGGCTGCCTTTATGCTGCACCAGGCAAGGGAGCAGGCATTGCATACCCTGTTTCAATTGCGTACAGGCATGTACGTTAACTCTCACAATCTCGATAAACTGGTGCGATATTGCAGTATGTTTTGTTATGCCCTTACCGGAATATACCCGCGGAATACTGAGAAAGAGGAGCGCCTGTTTCAATTACTGCAAAATGCGTATGTGGGTGGGCGTTATAAAGAGGAGTATACAGTTACAACAATAGAATTGCAAAAAGTTTTCGAAAGGGTACTCGCTTTACAGGAAGCGCTGAAGCATTGTAATAAAAGCATCTGCTAAACCAGGGCTTAAAGAAAACCCAGGGAAATACCTGGGCAATGGTGGTTTCTCAGGGATTTAATATTATCGGCAGGGATATTCAATCGCTGTAAAGCTATATGATAATAACAGAAAAAAATATAGTAGACATACGATGACACACAGTATAATTACGGCATGCCGGCTACCCCAAAATGTGAATCTCTATGGGGAAATCTTGCTGTTGCGGTGAATAGGAAATTATATAAATTGCACCCGGTTTTTCATAGGATATTGGATTATAACAGGACTGGATTTCTATCCTGGTCCTTACATTCTTTAACATAGGCCGCATGAAATATTACCTGGCTTGTACGAGTAAAGAGTTGCTAACCTGGGGAATTTTTAAAAGAGATAACACCCTGCTGTGTCTCAATCTCCATACTTCTTATTAAATCATCTTCAATAACATACACGTGTTTAACAACGTCATCGGCTAAAATATTTCCCTTCATATCTTTTACTACCTGGTGAACCTCAACTTCTATTTCTCCTTTTGCATTTTTTTTAAAAGAAACCGGCTGCACATTTGGGTTTAATTCTTCCCATTGCCTCGTCCAGTAGTCCCGCACTTCATCATGCCCTTCAACATAGCCGCCTTCCCATCCGTTTGGCCAATGAACATTTTCATCCATTAAAGAAAGAACTCCATCAATATCTCTTGCATTAAATGAACGATATGCCGCGATAAGAATGTCTTTATATTTTTCTGTCATAATATATTTAATTAAAATCAAAGTACTTCGTTACAGAACAAAGATAAACTGTCCGGATTTGCGTAACTCTTTTCCTGCAGGTATCACAATACATTTCCTTAAATAATATTACCTTAGGATATTACGATTACGCTTCTAAACAACTAACGATTTAAACCTGGTATATGAGATGCATATCTTTTAAAATTCCTGCTCCTTATTTTCTATTCTCATTTTTTTCACTGGTTCTTTTTAGTACGGTGCACGGGCAATCAACCGCCGGGCATGATGCTGCAATGTTTAACCAGGTTGATATTAAAGTTGCTGATGAACCAAAGCCGGTTATAACAAATAAAATTAAAGATGTATTTATTCCTGTTCCTTTCCAGGACCAGGTATTGCAGGGTTATATCGGAACACGATACACGCAAAATCTCGAAGAGCGTCTTTTAAAAATAGACGAAAACGGCATCATGAGTGGTTATTTGCACCGGCCCGGCAATCATCCCTGGATCGGGGAACATGTTGGCAAATATTTGGAAGCGGCTTGCAATGTCTGGAGAAATACCCATGATACGGCGCTGAAAAAGCAAATGGATCGAATGATGTATGAACTGATCCACTCACAGTTAAAAAATGGGTACCTCGGCACCTACACGCCGGATAATTATTGGACAAGCTGGGATGTGTGGTCGCACAAATACAATCTATATGGCTTGCTGGCCTATTACACCACAACCGGCTACCAGCCTGCACTAGAAGCATGCAAAAGAATCGGGAACTTATTATGTGATACATTTGGAACCAAGCCCGGGCAAAGGGATATTATCCTGGCAGGTGAACACGTAGGTATGGCGGCAACATCTGTACTGGATCCAATGGTTGAGTTATATAAATATACCGGCGATAAAAAATATCTTGATTTTTGTTATTACATACTTAGTGCGTGGGAGCAAAAAGATGGACCAAAAATCATCAGCACTTTATTATCAATCGGCAGAGTAAATAAGGTAGCTAACGGTAAAGCGTATGAGATGTTATCAAACCTGGTTGGCCTAACAAAACTATACCGTGTAACGGGTGATCCAAAATTGCTGCAGCCTGTTTTAAATGCCTGGCAGGACATCGTAACGAACAGGTTATATGTTACAGGCACCACAAGTTCTTTTGAACATTTCCAGGATGATAATGTACTGCCGGGAACCGTAAAAGATGATATGGGTGAAGGATGTGTAACCGTTACGTGGATACAATTAAATCAAAGCCTTTTAGACATCACAGGCAGTTTGAAGTATGAGGAACAAATTGAAAAATCAATCTATAATCAACTGCTGGGTGCGGAAAACCCCGAGTCAGGATGCATAAGTTACTATACACCACTAATGGGCAGAAAGCCCTATTCGTGCGACATCACCTGTTGCACATCGAGTGTTCCCCGCGGCATTGCCATGATACCCTATTTCACTTTCGGGAATGTAAAGAACGTCCCAACGTTATTATTATACGGACCTGCAGCATACAAGGATAAATTTATAACCGCCGATAAAAAAAATATAAACCTCGCAGTAAAAATTGAAAGCAGTTTTCCTGAAGAAGGCAATACTATAATAACTGTTAATCCTTCCACTGTTGCATTGTTTCCTTTTGCGCTGAGAGTACCGTCATGGTGTAATTCTTTTATTGCTGAAGTTGGTGGCAAAGAATACAGAGGATCGGCCAATCAATATTTAACTATAAAACGAGTTTGGAAACCCGGCGATATAATAAAAGTGACATTTGCTATTCCTATTCAAATATTAGCGGGCGGAAAAAGTTACCCGGGCCAGGTCGCCTTTCAAAGAGGGCCACAGGTTTTGGCATTTGACAGTTCCTTAAATATTGATATAGTAAAAAAATATCAATTTGGATTGAACCAAAAACTAACTGTTGAAAAACCAACGAGTATATCTGACCCCGACCTGTTGCCAGTGCAATGGATAGGGAAACAGGCATATCGTGTAGCCATAGCAGATAGTAAACCAGATAATGAAAAAGAACAACTAACACTCGTTCCATTTGCAGATGCAAGTCAAACCGGCGGGGCTATTAAAGTATGGATGCCTTTGACCGTAGCCGGCACAGCAATAAATAAAAATTGATGAAAAAGATTGTCGTTATAGGCAGCGCCAACACCGATATGGTTGTTAAATCCACAAAACTTCCTTTGCCCGGCGAAACATTATTGGGCGGCACTTTCTTTATGAATGCCGGCGGAAAAGGGGCCAACCAGGCGGTAGCTGCGGCGAGAGCAGGCGGCGACGTAACATTGATTGCAAAAGTGGGTAATGATATTTTTGGCAAACAAACCATAGAAGGTTTACAAAAAGAAAATATTAATACTGATTATGTTTTTGTTGACGATACCGCACCTTCGGGCACTGCATTGATAATGGTAAATGATGATGGCGAGAATTGTATAGTTGTTGCACCGGGCGCCAATGCTAACTTGCTACCCAAAGATATTGAGGCGGCAAATACCAGGGATGCTGAAATAATTTTAATGCAATTGGAAATACCAATGGAGACAATTGTTACAGCGGTAAAAATCGCAAAGTCAAATAATCAAAAAGTAGTTATCAACCCGGCGCCTGCACAAAACCTTGATGACGAATTGTTGAAAGGATTATTCCTCATTACGCCTAATGAAACAGAAGCTTCCTTGCTTACCGGGATAAAAGTTGTTGATGAAGAAACAGCATCGCAGGCTGCGGATGCGTTTTTAAACAAAGGAGTTCAAAATGTAATCATCACGTTAGGGAAACAAGGTGCTTATTTTCAAAATGAAAATATAAAATTAAAAATTAACGCACCGGTTGTTCAGGCTGTAGATACAACTGCCGCAGGAGATACCTTCAGCGGCGCACTAACGGTAGCAATAACCGAAAATATGGCCTGGGAAAATGCAATACGATTTGCTGTAGAAGCTGCTTCTCTCTCTGTAACAAGATTGGGAGCACAATCTTCGGTTCCACATAGAAGTGAAATACTAATTTAACCAAATCAAAAAAGCGGCTTATGTACATTGTAGAAAATTACGGACTTGCCATAGTGCTCTGCGTTATTACGATGCTTTGCTGGGGATCGTGGGCCAATACAACAAAGCTCACCACCAAAACCTGGCGGTTCGAACTTTTTTACTGGGATTATGGTTTTGGTATTTTGTTGGCTACTCTCGTACTGGCGTTTACGTTAGGAAGCAGTGGCGCTGAGGGCAGGGGTTTTATTGTGGATATAAAGCAAGCTCAAATGAACAATATTGCTTCATCATTTGCAGGCGGTGTTATTTTCAATTTAGCCAATATCTTACTGGTAGCGGCTATTGGCATTGCAGGAATGTCTGTGGCGTTTCCGGTTGGCATTGGCATCGCACTTGTGCTAGGCGTAATTGTAAATTATATTTCCAATCCGCAAGGCAATGCCTTATTGATTTTTGGCGGTGTTGCGCTGATTGCTTTGGCCATCATACTCAATGCAAAAGCTTATCAGAGGTTACGAACTAATTCGGCAGATAAAGTTTCCGGCAAAGGCTTACTCTTATCGGTAGTAAGTGGATGCTTAATGGGTTTGTTTTATAAATATGTCGCAGTCTCAATGGTAAGTAATTTCAACGTACCCGAAGCGGGGAAACTTACACCATATACAGCATTGGTAATTTTTGCTATAGGTATTGTGGTGAGTAGTTTCGTTTTTAATTCCATACAAATGAAGTATCCATTTACTGGTAGCCCTGTTTTGTTTGCCGAGTATTTCAGGGGTAAAATCAAAGATCACCTGGTGGGTATTTTAGGAGGTATAATATGGAGTGTGGGTATGTCGCTCAGCATAATCGCTTCAGGAAAAGCCGGGCCGGCTATATCGTATGGGTTAGGCCAGGGTGCCACAGTTGTCGCTGCACTTTGGGGTATTTATGTTTGGAAAGAATTTGATAAAGCTCCAAAGGGTACCAAATCTATATTGAATATAATGCTGCTTTTATACATTGCGGGTTTAGCGATGATTATTGTATCTAAATAAATTTCACCCTGGTTTCTCTTCGGTGATTAACGTAAACGGATTAAATGCAAAAGGATACTATTACTCAAGTAAATTCCAGTATGCAGCAAAAAAACAAGAAAGCACTCTTCAATCTGGCGGCCATCAAATCCTTTTTAAGTTTTTCTTCACTAATTTAATTAAAACATTTGGCAAACCTTTAAGAAATCAACTGTTAATTTCATTGTGTCAATAAAAAAGGAATAATAATATGAGGCTGTGATTCATTATTAATTCAAAACCTTCTTCTGCCTATAAAAAAAGTTTTTACTTTAACTAAACTACCCGGCCTCGCAATTTTTTACTGTTCAAAATTTTAAGGAAATGTTATAAGTGATAGAAGTATCACCCTGCATTTTATATAAGTATCACCCTGAATTTTTTTGTGTCGAAGAAATTATTGATAACAGTAAAATTAAAGTATTAGATGCCCGTAACTACCAAACCCACCTTCTGGCAACGTTCCGGCGTACAGAGCTGGTTTCTTAAAAAAGAAACCGGTTTTACTGAAACGCCTTCCATGAAGCCGGACCTTGTATATAAGTATATCATACAAAAATTCCGGGATTCCATTGATGAACTTTCATTTGCTGACCGCATCATATTTTATCATGAATATATTATCTGTTTCAGCCCTCCGGACTACAATAAATTCATGGACAATAACCGGGGCATATTTTCACTCATTATAAAAGAATCTGTAAAGGCATTTTATACCATTCTGCAGGAATACAGGCAAAAAGGAAAGAAGGTTACTGCTTCAGCCAACAAATGGGTCTTCAGGTTTGTTTCCCATCCTGATTATGAAAAAGGTGATAAGAGTTTTATAGGAAAATTGT
Organism: uncultured Chitinophagaceae bacterium; assembly: GCA_963792025.1. Taxonomy (GTDB): domain Bacteria; phylum Bacteroidota; class Bacteroidia; order Chitinophagales; family Chitinophagaceae; genus Ginsengibacter. The sequence continues at coordinate 760,044 of CAWBUS010000008.1, forward strand.
TGCCCGGTAACATTCAGCAGAAGGAAGAAAATCTTCGTGTTACGTTTATTCCGCGCCAAACAGGTATTGCCCAAACATTCGATATTGCCGATGAAATTTTAAAAGACTTTACTTATTACAGTGATGGCTATTACGAAATTCCATGGCAGGACACACTGGTATTAGGCGACACGAATGATATTGCCAGGCCAAAATATTTTGCACGCCTGGAAGCGACGCTCCCGGAAAAAGAATTTGCCGGCAAAAAGGTTGAATACTTAATAAAAGATGAAGCCTTAACCGTAGCCGGCATTGATGAAAAGCCGGGGCTGGCGGGTGTTTTCCGTGTTCCATCCGAATGGGTTTCTTCACCGCATCTTTCCATTCGTTACGACAAGTCTACGGATAAATTTTTCCTCGCTTCTTTCGGTGAAAAAACGATCGTAAATGAAAACGAAGTGAAGAACAGTTACCAGGATGCACCTTTCTGGACGGATCTTCCCATGAACTCGAAGATTGTATTGAATGGAATTGTATCAATCAACATTTTCAAAGTATAGCATGGATAAAATATTGGCGATAGGATTATTGGTCATCAGCATTGTATTACTTGTGGCACATTTTTCTGACATTAAGCAAACGCACAAAAATGGCTGACTATTTTTATGGTATAACGGATAAGGGCAAACGCCGGGAAAAGAATGAAGACACTTTCTTTGCCCGGGAAACCATTGATAAGCGTTTCCTCGTTGCAGGCGTTATCGATGGCGTGGGTGGCTACGATGGCGGAGATATTGCTGCGGGAATCGCGAGCGCTGTTATCATGGAAAACCTGGAGACCGTTTCTGAAGATGTTGTTAACTCCCTTCGTCATGCAATCATTGCTGCCAATAAAAAAATAAATGAAGAAAAAAAGGAAACGGGTGTACATGACCAGATGGCCTGCGTGCTTACTTGTGTTGTAGCCGATATACAAAACAATAAATGCTGGTATGCACATGTTGGGGATACACGAATTTATTTGCTAAGAGATGATTCGCTTGTAAAAATATCCAGCGATCATTCTGTAGTTGGCTTCTTAGAAGAATCCGGCCGCTTGTCAGAGGAAGAAGCCATGCGCCATCCACGGCGCAACGAGATTACGAGGGCATTAGGTTTTGAAGAAGACATCGACACTCCCGAAGATTTTATTGAAACCGGCCAATCCCCGTTTCTTCCCGGCGACGTGTTGTTATTATGCAGCGACGGTCTTACAGATATGATCAGCTCCGGTACAATCTTGCAGGTGCTGACTTCTGAAAAAAAACTTAATGTAAAAGCAAAAGCATTAATTGATGCCGCGAATGATGCAGGAGGAAATGACAACATAACAGCAGTGCTGGTTGAAAATAATAACTGGCCAAAACAAAAACCCGAGCCTGTATCTATTGAAAGGAAAAAAAATAAAATTGCAACACCCTTTGAGACAAATAAATCCGTGCCCAATGAAAATCGTAACCCCCCAAAGAAAAACAAGCAAAGCACCATTGCATTCCTGGCGGTGCTGCTCATTGTGGTAGCTGTGGTGGCTATTTCGGTAGCTTTTCAAAAAAATAATGCGGCAACACCGTCGAATATCATCCCTGTCAAAAAAGAAAAGAAAAAAGATGAACAACTACTGGAATTGATTGCACGTGTAAATGATTCTTCTAAAAATTATGCGTTACCTCAACGCAACACGAAGCTTGAATTAACAGAACCAATCATGATTACGAAAGATAGTTTTCACCTTTCAGGTAACGGTGCTGTTCTTACGGCTGATAATTTATATAAAGGCCCGGCTTTTATTATCAATGCTACCGCTAAAAATGTTGTGTTAGACAGTATTGTATTTGAAAATTTTGATGTAGGTATGGTGGTTCAAAAGAATAATATAACGTTCAGGCATGTACGCTTTGTTAACTGCCGCATACCTGTAGAGTATTTGGTAGCAATGCCCGATTCAGCTATCTCCGGAAGATTTAAAGATTCCATATTTATCACGAAATCAAAACTCAAATAAGCTATGTCAAATGCAGTTCCACGGGTTGGCAACAGAAAAACAGAACGCCTTTGTCTCGTGCTTATTGGTGTTATTATGACTTTGCTTTTCTGGAAACTCTTCACGGTGTTGCAACGTGATTTTGCAGAAGTGGATAGCCGTGTTGAGAATGGCACGATGATCAACCTGAATGCAGGAAACACCGCCGGTGCGATGACGGAGCTACTGAAAAAAGGAATGTATTTTGAAGATCCGAAAGACATTGCTTTTATTGCAGCAACCGTAGCGGCAGCAAAAGAACCAGGCTCAACGATAGACAATATCGGCACCTTAAATAAGAAGCAATATTTTGTTAATGCAGATGAAGCTTTTCTGAAAGGGGGAAAATCTTTCAAAAACCGCGTACAACTTTCGAGAGACCTGCTGGGATTTTCTGCGGCTGATTCCACTTCATTTGAAAAAGAAAGCAAACATCCTCTGCAGGTTTCCCCGCAAACAAATGTGGACTTAGGAAATTATGACATAGCAGGCATTATTAAAAAACAAGATGGGCTGCCTGCTCCGAATGTTTTATTAAGGCTCCGGTTATTGGTACCGCAGGATAGCAGTGGTGCAGGTGATGACAATGAAAACAATGTCATACAATTTAAAAACGGCGTTAGAAAAATATTCATTCGTGACACGGGCAAAAACCTGCAGTTACTTTCTTTCAATGCGTATGCCCGTACGGATGCTTCCGGCAATTATCGCTTTACCGGTCTGCCGGGAAATAAGTCTTACGATATTATTCCACTGCACCCGGGTTCTGAGTTTGGACGTTCGAAAGGTGTTGAGAAGTTACAAAACAATACAACATTTAATTTCATTGAATCACCTCATACGATGACGCTTTTTTCTGCGAAGGATTTTAACACGCTTAAAAAAGAAAAGGCATTTATTGTAAGAACGCCAACCGAAGTAACCGATTGGTTCCGCATCATCGTCATTACATTTTTTGCATCCTTTTTTTTATTGCATTTGATTTTTTCAATTCACTCTCCGAACACCGACCAGTTATTGCTGCCGGTAATTATGATATTAACGGGTTTGTCTTTTATAACATTATTTAGTTTACAAGACCCCTTACGTGATCGCTTCCTTGTGAAAAGCACCTTTATTTATTTCTGCATCGGGATGGCTTCTATACTGATATTCCAGTTTGTTAACCTGAAAAAGTTCACTCCCGATTCCGGCATGTTCCGGTTGTTCATTTTTAAGAACAGCAGCAAAGCTGCCAATGGCTGGCCCTGGGCGCTGGCAGCAATGGGATTGTTGTGCCTCGACATCCTATTTGGTACCGGCCCGGAGGGAAGTGGAGTTAAAGTAAATCTTTTGGGATTTCAGCCAAGCGAGATCGTAAAATACATGGTGATCCTTTTCCTGGCCGGTTTCTTCGCCGTTAATGAAAAGTTTATTTCTGAATATCCCAGCTTTAATAAACGGCTATCGTTTTTTGCTTTTTCGGTAATCGCTATAGTCGCAACAATTTTATTATTTCTTGTGATCGGCGATCTCGGTCCTGCAATCATTTGCTGCTTTACGTTCATTATACTTTTTTCTTTTTCCCGTGGTGATTTTATGCAGGTAGTAGCCGCAATGATTTTATATGCTCTTGCTACATGGGTTTTTAAAAATGTGTGGATCGCAACCGGTATTACGGTGGCAGCGCTTGCTTTATTTATGCTGATTGCAAAAAGAAAATTAAGTGAATCTGCAGTGATGGCATTGGTAGTTGTCAGCGGATTTTTATTGCTCGATAAGATCCCGGTGTTAGCAAAAGTGATACCAGGCCCTATACAAAGGCTGGTGGACAGGAAAGCCATTTGGTCGGATCCATGGAATAACCAGGTGTATGGAGGAGACCAGGTAGCCAATGGCATTTGGGCTATTTCCACCGGCGGCGTTACAGGCCAGGGCGCCGGCGAAGGATTTGCTAGGACCATCCCCGAAGCTCATACCGATATGATACTCCCTGCCATCGGCGAAGAATTTGGCTGGGCAGGTATCACGTGTATTTTTATTTTGTTCCTCGTACTGTTGCATCGTTCCATTATTATCGGCAGGCAGGCCGGTCCGCCCTTCTTATTTTATTTATGCGCCGGTGCAGGCATTGGCCTGTTCGTACAGTTCTTATTAATAGCGGGTGGTTCCACAGGGGCGCTTCCACTGTCGGGAGTAGCCTTACCATTTACGAGTTATGGTGGAACGTCGTTGTTATGCAGCATGATTGCAGTTGGATTTTTATTGGGAGTATCCCGCCTGAATGGTTCGCAGGTTCAAATGAAATACATTTCTCAAAGACAAGATAAAAACCTGATGCCTGCTTTGTTAGCAGCGTGTGCAGCCATCTTACTGCTAATAGCTAACGTATCCGGGTACACGATAAACAAAAAAAAGTGGATCGTCGAGCCTGCATTGGTCGCCGATCGTAGTGGCTCACGAATGTTTAGCTATAACCCGAGAATAAGCATTCTAATGAACAGGTTGCAGGCAGGCAACGTGTTTGACAGGAATGGACGTCTGCTGGCATCCAGCGATCCTCATTTGGTGCAGACTCAAAGAGATTCTTTACTGGCCCTGGGCATACCTGATGAAAACATAGAATCACTTGCTTATAAAAGACAGGATCGATATTATCCCTTTGGGGCATATACTTTTTTCTGGACGGGCGATGCCAATACAGGCGTTTTCTCCGGGGGTAACAATGGATACTTTGCTGAGTATGCTCATGCCGCTGAACTTAGAGGGTTTCCGGCGCCGATTGTAAAATATGCCGTTAGTGCTGACAGGTATCGTGAAGAAAAATTTTTGCCGGTAGCCGGAACGGAGATGACCGTTGCGAAAAGAGATTACAGTGCACTTTCAGATCTCTTAACTGCCGGTATTAACAGCAATGATGTTGCTGAATTTAAAAAACGCAACAGGGATGTTACCCTTACTATGGATGCTGCGCTGCAAACGAAAATTGAAATGGCTTTGCAGCAGGATGACAGTGTGAACAAAAAGCGTGTGTCCGTAGTAGTTATGGAAGACAAAACGGGTGATGTGTTGGCGTCGGCATGTTGGCCGCTGCCACCCGTCGATGACTTCGACCGGCTGAGCTTGCCCGAAAATGAACTCAATAAATTGCCCGGTTGGAATGTGAACACAGATATTGGATTCACGCATGCAACTCAACCTGGTTCCACCGCTAAGCTAGTTACAGCAATGGCTGCCTTTAATAAACTCGGTGTTGCTGCTGCCAAGAAAACGATCAGGGTTTATCCAAAAGATTTGATCAGGGTTACTGGTCCTGAGCCGGATGAGGCTGGTTTGATAACTATCGAGAAGGCAATCGTAAAATCCAATAATTCTTTCTTTATACGCCTGGCTAATGAAGAACAGTTGCAGGAACAAATGGCAACACTCTATATGCAATCTGGTATGTTCCTTCATGGCGTGGGCGGATATTATTTTGAGAATGATACCAATAATATTTCGCAACAGGAAAAATGGAGAAATCTTTGGCGAGAAACAGAATTTAAAAGTCTTAACCGTTACGACCCGGAGAACATACGTCGAACAAGAGCACTTGGTATTTCGGGAATGGCCTGGGGACAAGGCGAATTAGTGGCAACGCCGGCGGCTGTTGCAAGAATTGCTTCAGGCATTGCCAACAATGGCATGATGATACCGAACAGGTACGTATTGAACGTGAATGGCAACCCAACAAATATAAAACAAGGTGTTTCAATCGCCGGTGATTCTGTTTATGCGCAATATCTTTCAACTTATATGAGAGAACAAAGTGCACCTAAGAAAAACCAATTTGGGATTTTCGTTGCAGGTAAAACAGGTACGCCGGAAAGAATCGTAAAAGGTGAAAGCATCAATGATGGTTGGTTTGTTTTTTTCGCACCTAAACCTAACGACAGCGGTCATGTAATAGTTTGCATCAGGATCGAAGGAACGAAAGGCTCGAGTGATGCAGTTGCCCTTGCAGGTGCTCACATCATTCCAATATTGCTTCAAAGTAATTATATAAAAAGTTTCGATCCTTTGAAGAAACAGGCAGTGCCAGGTTTGGATAACAGAAATGAATTAACAATGCGTCCTCCCGGTGAAGGTGGCCATTAAATTATTTAAAACAAAGTATAACCAACATGTTCAATTTATCTAAAGAACGTCCACATGATGTAAAAGGCATCCGGCATATTTTAGTACAATCTATCAAGGAAAAATTACAACGGGCCCAGGGCGGAGAGGGCGGAAATATTATGGGTGTATACCTTTTTATAAATTGCAGCGAAGCAGAAAAGCATTTGTATGAAGCAGCAGTATTTGAAAATATCCCGGGGAAGTTTAAGATAGAAGAAGTTCAAAAAATTGCCGACGACTATGCGATAACGTTATCTTCATCTTTCAAATTCGAAGTTACGTTCACGAATATTTTTCCACCGCAGGCTGATCTTATACATGGAATAGATGCGGCAATATTTATATCAACAAAAAGATCTGGTCTTACCAACAAAAAGAACAAGGCATTTATAAAAGTGTTGAATGGCGAAGCCGAGAATGATACGTACTTAATCGATTCCGGTACGGGAAGAATTAATATTGGCAGGGAATCCAGAGTTCAGGCTGCAGGAAACTATGTAAGGAAAAATGTAATTGCGTTTAAGCCTGTAGAAAGAAACCGTTCGGTGAGTCGTCAACATGGCCATATTGAATGGGAAGCTGACAGTAATTCATTCCTCGTTTTTGCAGATGAAGGTGGCATTCCTCCCAACAACAAAATGAAAGTGCGTACACCCGAAGGTGCATTAATAAAAATGCAGGCGATCGAAGTCGGTCACCGCCTGCAGGAAGGAGACCAGATAATTTTAGGCGATATGGCCGTACTCGAATTCACTTATTCAGGAGAAGATTAACTATGGCAAAGATTTTTACGATAACAGAAGGATTGGAAAACCTCGGTGCATTAAAATCGGGAGGGCAGGGCTCCGTTTATAAAGCCAGGAAGACCGGTGAAATTATTACTGCCATTAAAATATTACCAACTCCCATCGCCAGCGAAAGTGAAGATGATAAGCATTTTATTTCTTTTCAAAATGAAGTACAGAAATTAAAGAAGGTAAACGAAATCCCTAATCCAAATGTAGTAAGCATCATTGCTTCCGGCATAACAAGTTCGGGTAATCTTCCTTACATAGAGATGGAATACATTGACGGGCCTGACCTTGGTGAATTATTGAAACCGCCTTATGATCCCGTTTTCACGGTTAAAGAAACGATTAAAGTTGCTGACCATCTGGCGAACGCATTGGCGCATTGCCACCGGGCCAACATTAAACATGGAGACATAAAAAGTAATAACGTAAAGTTTAACCAGCATACTGGTAATTATATCTTGTTGGATTTTGGGTTGTCTGTAATGTCTGACGAGCAACGCCGCACCAGTATCCGCTATGCCGGTGCAATAGAATTTATGGCGCCGGAACAAAGCACCGGCGAAACACTAACGGAAACGGATGTATATAGTTATGGAATTGTATTGTTCGAATTACTAACGGGAATTGTTCCCTTTCCTTTAATGAACAAGGGCGAAATGGCACGCAATGCGGTTATGTTGGCGCACATGGAAACGTTACCACCCGATATTATATCACTGCGGCGTGAGGCCCTGCCCGGTAGTTGGAGCAATGAGAAGCAGCAACGGGAAATGGAGATTCCCGTATGGGTGCTGAGCATGATCTATAAATGCCTCGAAAAACATCCAGCCAATCGATTTAAGAACGGCAGTGAGTTACAGGAATTTATTCACCGGGGTACTATTAATGACGAAAGAAGAAAAGGCATCAATGGTTCAGCAGAAGAAAAAACAAAGGCCCATGCAGATGAGCCAAATTTGAGAAAAGAAATTCTTATGCTGCAAACACAGATTGCAGAGAAGGACGAATTGGTGAAAGATCTGCAATACCTGGTGCAGACACGCGAAAGAGAGTTGATTGAAGCTCAACAATTAAGTGCAACCAACCGGAAAGGTGTATCAAAATTCGCGTTTTTTTTAATGTTTATTATTGCGTTTGGCTTAGCTGGTTTTGCAGCCTATGACAAATTTTATAATTCTGGTAAACACGTTCCAACACCCATCGATGCACAAAAAGATGAACAATTGCCGGGCACTCCAGATTCAACTACACTAACGGCAGACAAACCGGTAGTGAGAGGAAACGATAAACCGAAACAGAAAACCCATACCCCGGTTATTACTGCAGGCCATAAACCGCGAAAAAAATGGGCACCCAATTCAAATTTAAAGCCAGCCAGGCATAATCTTCGTTCCGACAATGAATACACCATTCTCCACACCGCCTATTTTTATGATGCGCCTGATAAAAATAAAAGGAGCGACATTTATTTAACCCCCGGCGATGCAACACTTACTTTAACGGACGAAAGTGGCGAATTCAGATACGCGATTTTTACTGATGATAACGGAAAAGCTATCAAAGGCTGGTTATTGAAAAAGGATTTTAAGACGGCCAGTGATAATTAATTTTTAGAATCTGGCTGCAGGCGCCCCTGCTACTGTAAGCAAAGCAAATTCCTTTCACTGAAAGAGAGCCATTGAAAGGAAAAAATCAGAGTGAGCAAAAGCCTCATATTCACTTATCTATTTTCCGAAACAGGAATGGCATTTATTTTATTAAGTCTGTAAATATAATAGCGCGGTATCAATATAGCCCGGGTAAAACTATCAAGCAGTTTAAATTGAAAAATATAATTTCCTGACGCCATAGGCGCCGGGGGAATCGCCCTTCCGGATACAAACAAAAAGTGATTTTTTGTTGCGACATAAGTTGATTGCGAAAGCTGTTGGACTAAAGGCCTGGACTTAGATTCGAAATAACTCTCTTTCCAGTAAAGATAGCTGCCCGGTTCATCAATGTTTAGGTAAAAAACTTCTTTTCCCAGGTATGCGCTCAGTGCCGGTCCGGGCCAATAGCCCGCAACTACAACCATTTCCGAATCAAGATGATTGATTTTAATATATTGAGCTGCTTTTTTAGCGGCGGTGAATGGCTTGCCGAAAGTATTAGCCAACGTATAAACTCCACAAAATAAATTACCAATAAGAATGCAATAAAAAAAACCGTAGTATAGTCTTGTTTTCAAATCTCCCCTCCGCACTTTTTCGATAGAAAATATATTGTTGGACTTGGTACCTGCAAGCCAGGCGGCTGCAATAAAAAAAATGAAAACCATGCCATAATACCTGGAAGCCTCAACAAAAGTGACGCAGAGAAAAGCGAGTAAAGGGAACACAGAGAAAAAATAAAATAAGGTTGGTGCTTTACTTTTTCTCAGTAACAGGAAGGGATACACGAAAAATGCAATGGCTACAATAGCCTTCACAAGCCGCGGCAATGAGTCAAAATAATAACGGTTCCAAAAATTTCCTTTTACGGAAATCGGAACCGGAAAAAACCCTTTGGCAAACGCGTACGCGGCAGGATAAAGTTGTCTTACAGAATGCAGGCGAAGCCTTTCGGGATGAAATATAGTACCGTCAGGCGGAATTTTCATTTGAATGGCTACACCTGCAATGGCTATGCAATAAACTGCGGCGAGGACATAAAATTTAACATCAAAACTTTTTTCCTGCCAATTCGTATACGCTATATATATAAAAATACCAGTGGCTGCAAAAGCAAAAAACAAATGGGTGTTGCACATAAGTGCAAGCAATACACTTATCCAAAACGATTTATAATTGCCGCTGCCAATAAGGGTGCAGGTAATAAAAAGAAATAAAATTCCCAGCGAATAATTCCTGCTTAAGGTATTATACTCGAATATAAAATAATAGCCAAATATGATCAGCGTCTTCGTGATGGTATCAAAGGGAGCATATCGCAAAAAAATGAAGACGCAGGAGCAGATAATTACGAGGTGAAACAATTGCATCGCCAGCGGGTTAGCGGAGATGTAATGTGTAATAAAAAACAGCAACACGTTCCAAAGTCTCACATGCCCATCGTATCGCATATTGTAATAAAGGTCTCGAATGGAATTATTATCGCGTGCAATTAAAAAATGTTGCGCCTCGTCCAGCCATATTGCATGATTACACATGTCAATGGTGCTGATCACCGTAAAAACGAGCATTAACATCCACAATGTACGGGGTGATATATTATTTTCTTTTTCCTGTCGCATGTTTACGTTGCATGTATGCTAAATGATGAAGGGCCCGGCGAATATACATGTTTCCACGAACCCGGCTTTGCTGCCTTAACGGCCAGTCATTATTGATCTTTTGAAAGAATTAAATTACATCCAGCCTCCGGTATAATCTTATGCCTCATTGGAAAGATATTCCGGGAAAAAATTGCGAAAGTAGAAAGGCGTGATTAAAATATCAAACAAGGCTAATTTGTATATTCACTCTCATTCGAAACACAACCTAATTGAAACTTAAAAAGAAAGCCACAGGCGTCAGTGCTGATCAGCTTTGTATTTTTTTCTTAGTTACCCGACCTGGATTCGAACCAAGACAAGCAGAATCAGAATCTGCGGTACTACCGTTATACTATCGGGCATTGATGGTGCAAATATAAGCCATGAATATTTCTTTTTTTACCAGGCAAATAAAAATTTAATTTTTCTCAAGCTATCATAAAACATTTGCTCTGTCTTTAAAACAGGGCATGAGCACTTCGCAGATTTTTATCAAAGTTTTCAGTTGAAAGAAAATTGCTTAGTGCAGATTAAGCGTGTGAAACAAGGTAAAAAATAATAAGATAAGCAAAATTAAATTTGTGTTATTAACTTTAGACGTATAATCATAAGAGCATAAAAATTCTAAGTTCATCCAAAAATCTAATTTATGAAACCAATTACGATTAGTTTTCCAAGTGTTTTTGAAACTGCTTTTGGAAACACAGAAAATTCTGCGAAGGATCTTTTAAACGGCTTAAAGGTTAAAAAAAATGAAACATGGTACTTAGTGGGTAACATGGCAAAACGCAGTGCAATTAATGCGGGACGCATTGTAAATGCCGCACCCAATGAAGAAGATTTTGACATACTCTTCAGATCATCCATGGTAAATGTTTTAGATAAAGTAGAACAACCTTTTAGTGTAACAACCGGGTTTCCTCTTTCCACTTACAACGTTTACAAAAATGCTGCACAACAGTATTTTGGTCATCGTCATTTTTTGATAGAATACGACACCAACACATTTAATGTGAAAGGTGCTATTAAAAAAAATACTTTTGAAATTGATAATTATGACGTGATACCTGAGATAGTAGGAGGCATCATCGGCTTAAAAAAATTGTTCCCGTCAGGTGCGGGCGACAATTTTATAGCGATAAGCTTTGGATTTGGAACCGTAGAAGGAGGCCTCGCCACGGCGGATGGCCTTGTTCATCGCACATGTTTTAGTTCTCATGGCATGCGTTATGTAATTGGTAATCTTGTTCGTGAACTCAATACAAAATATTATCTTGAAATGAAGAATGAACACCAGATGGATGAGTCGTTCGTGAAAGGTTCAATATTTGCCAACCGGCGGCGCATCGATCTGAAAGATTATAGGAAAGCACTTTTGAAACAATATTATAAAGAGGTAATATCGCCTCTTATGAGGCAGCATTTTACAGATGCTGATCTTGAGCAGTGTTCCAAAATATATTTGTTGGGTGGCGGCGCCAATTATACCGATCTTGTTGAAGCAGTAGCAGAAGAATTCCAGGGATTTATTCCCGTTGAAGTGGTTCCCGATCCGGAGTTAGTTGTTAGCATAGGTTACTTAAATAATTCACTGAGGATTTCAGATAACAATCCGTCCCGTTGCATTGGTATCGACATTGGAAATGCAACTACTACTGCTGCGATATTCGAAAAGTAAGTACGAAAATAAGTTTTAACTTTCTGCAATGAGACCATTATATCTTTTAAACAAAGGATTTTACATACCGGCGGGTATTGTAGTAAATGGCAATTTCAGTTCCGACAAGGAAGGTGGCATAGAAGGTACCATACATGGTGATGTGCTGGTGAAAGCTGCACTCACAGTAGAAAAAAAAGGAATTATTAATGGAGAACTTCATGCAAGAGACATCACTGTAAAAGGCCGTGTTAATGGTAATATTTATTGCGAAGGAAAGGTAACTGTTTTAAAAGATGCATTTGTGGCAGGAAATATTTTTGCCTCGGAATCGAGGATCGACAAATTCAGTATCGTGAAGGGCGTAATTTCACATCTTAATTCAAAAAAAGAGCCTGGCAATAACGCAGAAATGTTTGAACCTTCAAAAGAAATTCCAATACCGGTGGTACCAGAGATCCTCATGCCCGAGGAACCTCCTCAAACCTGGTTTTAAAAAGCGTTGTAAAAAATTGCGTTCTCACTTTTTCTTAACAACCCTTGGCTTCATTGCTGCGTATATTTAAAAAATTATGAACATGAAATCATTTACTATTTTATTTATTGCATCGGCGTTAATGATCGCGCTTACATCATGCGCTCAAAGATCTGAAAACGAGTCCGTTCAAACTGCTGATAAAAAGGAAGATCTTTCTAAATATAGTAAAGCCTATTTTGCTGCAGGTTGTTTCTGGCATGAAGAGGCTTTATTTGAAAGCGTGAAAGGTGTAAAGGAAGCTGTTTCGGGCTATGCGGGCGGCACTGCTTCCAACCCAACCTATGAAGAAGTTGCTACAGGAAACACCGGGCACGCGGAAAGCGTGGAAGTGTATTATGATCCTTCAGAGATTAGTTATGAAACTTTGCTAAATGTATATTTCGCCGGCCAAAACCCGACGCAAGTAAATGGACAGGGACCTGATATGGGAACAGAATACCGCTCTATCGCTTTTTACACAAACGATGGAGAAAAAAAGGCAATAGAAGAAAAAATTAAACAAATGACCGCTTCCGGAAAATATAAGGAACCCATTGCTGCCCAGGTTATGCCTTTGAAAAAGTTTTGGGCTGCTGAAGATTATCACCAGGATTTTATTGCACATCATCCCAACCAGGGATATGTTCAGGCTGTATCAATTCCCGAAATAAGAGAATTTCAAAAGGAGTATCCGCAATTGATAAAACCTGATCACAGGTTTTAAGGATTGTTGATTGCAACTTTTTTGTTAAGCATTGTTAGAAAAAATTCGCCATCTTTAAGTCGCCAAAAGATGTAGTTAAATTTTTACTAAACGCTTATTATGAGATTACCCTCACTCGAATCTCTTGTATCAAAAACCTCTTTCACTTTTAAAAGATTTCCATTTGCACTGGCCGCTGCAATATGCGGCAGTGTGTATTGTATCTTCCTTGTAAACCTGCGCTACGATGTGAAGGAATCGCATTATTATTATACCAACATAATAATGACGTGCTATATTGGTATGTTGTTATTCCTGGCTATTCAGATTTTTGTCGAACGAAAAAAAATAAAAAACCCGACTGCCCTGTTATTGAAACTACTGGCAGTTGCCATTCTCATCGCTTACTACTTTAGTTTGCCTGCAAAGTTTATGGTGATAAGTTTTACGCGATTTTCATTATTTACAATCGCATTGCATTTAATAATTGCGTTTGTGCCATTTACGGCCAAAGACGAACTCAACGGGTTTTGGCAATACAATAAAATACTTTTTTTAAGAATATTACTTTCGGCATTATATACAATTGTCCTTTACCTCGGCCTTGCGTTAGCCATCCTTGCTGTCGAAAAATTATTTAAAGTTGATGTCAATAACAAAATATATCCTGATCTCTGGATCGTGTTAGCCGGAATTTTTAATACCTGGTTCTTCCTCGCGGGAATTCCTTTGGATTTCTCGCTACTCGATTTTAAAAAAGATTATCCGAAAGGATTAAAAATTTTTACGCAATACATTTTGTTGCCGCTTATAAGCATATACCTGCTGATTCTTTATGCGTACATGTTCAAAATCATCTTGACAGCGCAATGGCCTGCAGGATGGGTTTCCTATCTCGTCATCGGCTTTTCAGTTGGAGGCATTTTATCGTTGCTTCTTATATACCCGGTTCGTAACGACGAAAACAATAAATGGATTTTAATATTCTCACGCTTTTTCTATTTCGCTTTATTTCCATTAATCATTTTATTATTTCTTGCAGTTAAAAGAAGAGTTAGCGATTATGGGATAACAGAGCAACGATATTTTATTTTTATACTTGCCCTTTGGCTTTTATTTATTGCCGTATATTTTCTTTTTTCAAAATCAAAAAACATTAAAGTCATACCGGTTTCTCTTTGTATCCTTACCCTGGCTGTTTCCTTCGGACCATGGGGAGCGTTCCATGTTTCTTTAACAAGCCAAGAGAATCGTTTGAAAATGTTACTTAGCAAATATTCAATGCTTAAAAGTGGAAAGATTGTAGAAACAAAGAACACCATCCCTTTTAAAGATCATAAACAAATTAGTTCTATCATAACCTATTTGACAAATGTTCACGGATATAAAACACTACAGCCCTATTTTGTCCAAAATCTTGATTCTCTATTTAATAACATGCAGGATAATTATGACTATACCAAAATAAAAGAGATTCATAGATTGATGAAGATTTCTTACATAGAAGAATACCAAACCGAAGCAAGTAAAGATGAAAATACCTATACCGAGTTTTACACAAATCCAGTTAATAATGTAACTACGATAAAAGGTTATGATTATTTTATTGCAAATTATAATCCTCAAACTTACAATGCGAGCGATACTATTTGTAATCCTTACCTTCTGGAAAACAAGTGGGTTTCAGTTTGCTATAATCCTAAGAATGAAAATATTATTATTTCAAACTCAAAAGATTCATCAATTTCATTCGACATGTCATCATTGATAACTTTATTACAAAAGAAATACGGGAACAGCAGATCGCTTCCGGAAAATGAAATGACGTTAATTTCCGGGAACGCTCACCTGAAAGCAAAGATTATCTTCAATCATGTCGACTTTCAAAATCAAAACAACAATAGAAAGCATTTAGGATTTAATGCCACCATATTTATAAAGGAAGAATAAATTGCTTTAATATGGGAAACGTCCGTCGCTACATCACCATTTCCAGTGTTAGAGACAGACTGGCCATAGGTGTCAGGCCACTATATGATATTTTCAATTCCAATATTTCTATTTAAGTGGCCGGACACCTGATACCTGATACCAGATACCTCGTCCCTAATTCCCAATACCTTATTTTTGCAAAAAATTATTTTATGCAGGCACTCCTGGTAATACACAATCTATTACGATGGCTGATTATTATTTTCGGCTTCTGGACTGTAATAAGCGCCGTCAGCGGGCTTTCAGGGAAAAAGGTATTCACACCCTCAGATGGAAGAAGTAATTTCTTCTTCATGTTGGGCATGGATATTCAATTGTTGGTGGGGCTCGGCCTTTACTTTAGCGGCGTTTGGTTCGATCAGTTGAAACATCTCGGTGATGCAATGAAAGACGCTAATCTACGGTTCTTCACAATGGAGCATGAAGTAATGATGATAATTGCGTGGATATTGGTACATGTAGGAAGAGTGATGGTAAAGAAAGCTCCGCTGTCCTCAGCAAAATTTAAGAAAAGCCTTTTATTTTTTGGAATTGCATTGTTGTTAATACTAATTGCCACTCCATGGCCGTTTAGAGAGGCAGTAGCAAGACCATGGTTCAGGTGGTTCTAGCATAATAAAAATCGAAAATTCAAAAATGATTGACGAGCAGAAAGAAAAACCAATAATTCTTATAACAAATGATGATGGCATAACTGCACCGGGTATACGCAATTTGGTTGAAGCAGTAAAAGAGCTTGGCAAAGTGGTAGTAGTTGCCCCTGATAAACCCCAAAGTGGCATGGGACATGCCATTACGATAGGAGTTCCATTGAGGCTGAATAAAGTTGAAGATATGTTTGAAGGTGTTGAGTCGTGGCAAACCAGCGGCACACCGGTTGACTGCGTAAAACTTGCCGTAGATAAAATACTGCATCGCAAACCGGATATTTGCCTCAGCGGCATCAACCATGGCGCCAACCATTCCATCAACGTTATTTATTCCGGAACCATGAGTGCGGCGATGGAAGCATCCATTGAAAGCATTCCCTCTATTGGCTTTTCGTTATTGGATTACAGGTTTGAGGCCGACTTTACCGCAGCAAAATTTTACGTGCACAAGATTGTAAAAAGTTTGTTGCGAACAAAAATGCACAAGCACCTTTTATTAAATGTGAATATACCTTCGGTGCCGCTTAACGAAATGAATGGTATTAAAGTTTCGAAACAGGCGTACGCAAAATATGATGAGGATTTTGATGAGCGCCTGGACCCGCATGGAAAAAAATATTACTGGCTTACCGGTGAATTTAAAAATTTTGACACAGGGGAAGACACCGACGTATGGGCGTTGGAACACAATTACGTAAGTGTTGTTCCTGTGCAATTTGACCTTACGAATTATGCGCTGAAAAAAGAATTAGAAAAAACCTGGGACGTACTATGATATTCAAAAAAGACAATTTTGTTTTTGGGCTGGCGCTTGGTCTTATTGCACCTTTATTGGGTTTCATGTTGTTTAAAACGATAAAATATAGCGCTTTCAGTATTTCGGACATGATCCAGTGGCTAAAACTCAATCCCAACCTCATAACGGTTTTTATAAGTGTATCATTATTTGCGAATGCATTACTCTTTACCGTTTATATTAACGGCCACCGCGATAAAACTGCTAAAGGAATTTTTCTGGTCACGGTTGTTTATGCGGTTATTGCGCTGATATTTAAGTATTATTAGAATCGTTTTATCATAATTTTAGTTTCCCCGTTACCGTTAGTTTGTATTCTTTTCATAAAGTTTTAGCAACCGCTTATTTGCTCCCGTAAAAATATAACTGATTGACAGCCCTACATAAGACAGGTTGGCTGAATAGGTTCCTGTGCTTCGTGGTTTACCGGTAACATCAATGGTGTAATTAAAGTTTGCAATTTTAGTTGCCGAAAAGTTTGCAACCAGGTTTATTCGAAGGAAATTATAATTAGAAAGAAACTGGGAATACCCGCCACCAATATTATAATTTACCCACGGTTTCAAATTATTTCCAATGTCGCCGTCCATGGATAGCACGGGGACATATTGACCATTTACATCAAATCCTCCATAGTCATAACCATAACCTTCCTCGTTTGGATCAAGGCGTACATTTATGCCGGCATCCAAATTCCAGGTATTGTTATTTTTCAAGATCCATCTTTTTTCAAACCAAATAGGCGCCGACAAGTATATATCGTAATCTTTGGTTAGCGCTCCACGGAAATTGATATCATATTGCAGGTTGGGACTGAAATCAGTTTTTGGGATAAACAATTTAAAATTTCTCCCACTGAACCCAACATGAGCGCCCACTATTAAAGAGTAATCTTTATTGAAATTGATATAATAATTAACGCCAGCTTCGATGCCCGCCACGCTGGTAGCGCTCATCGAATATGTACCCGATTGCCTCACGGGTTTTCCTTTTTCCGCATTATACCTGCTTAAATAAAAGCCAAACCAGGAACGATTGAAGAGAACTTTTGAAAGAACTTTTTTAGCCGTGTCGTTATGTTGCACGTTAAGGCGTGTCGCGTTATTAACAACGAATAATTTTCGCAATTTTTTATTGGCGCCGGTAAAAATATAGCTGAACGACAAACCTACATAAGACCAATTAGCCGAATAGGTTCCTGTGCTTTGTGGTTTACCTGTTACGTTAATTTGGTAGGTTCCATCGATTATTTTTTTATCCGAAAAATTAGCCACGAGGTTGCATTGCAGATAATTATTATTTCCAAGTAACAATGAATAGCCGCCACCAATATTATAATTGAGCCAGGGACGTAAATTGTTACCAATTGACGCGTCTATTTCCAGAACCGTTATTTGATTTCCATTTCCATCCGTGTAAATTTCCCCGATACCGTAGGGATAATATCGCCTGGGATAATATCTAACATTCACTCCTGCAATGATATTCCAACAACCATTACTCCCCTTATACCACCGCTTTTGTATCCAGATAGGAGCGCTCATGTAAAAACTCCACAAACCTGTCGTTGGTCCCTTTCCTCTATCGTCCACATCGGCACCAAGACTTGGGCTGAAGTCGCTTCCCCGAATAAAAAGTTTGTAATTAGTAGCTGCCGCGCCACCGTGCAGCCCTACTATTATTGAATAACTATTATTGATGTGGATATGGTAATCAGCCCCGGCTTCAAATCCATGCTTGTAACTCGTTGTAAGGCGATAAGCTCCTGACAAAGGAGTAGCTTTTGCCTTATTAACGACATAAGGTAAAATTGAAAAACTAATGCCCGATTTCCTGGTAGCATTGCGGGTAGTTTTAGTGTCAATTCCTGAAGTGTCAATTGCTTGAGAAAATGAAAAACATGCACAGAGCGTAAATGCAACATAAAATGACATTGACTTCAAAGCAAAACCGTTTTTCATCACCATAATTTTAAAATAGATTTCTTAGTTATTATTTTGTGATCAACTTTCAAGTTGCTCATTAGCACCGAAAACAAAAATGTTTAGAAATAGAAAATCGGGGGGAAATGGTAATTAACTTTCTCATGACTATTAGTTTTGGTTTGAAAACTAAATGTAGATATATTTTTTTGGAAGCAAGAATTTTACAACCAGTTTTAACTGCGATTTATCGCAGCCCTTAAATTTACCAGAGAACTCACCAAAGGTGCAATTTATTCAACCTAATCAATTCTGATTATCTTTAATTCCTAATTACATTTCAACAGAAGAATGAAATATTACATCATTGCAGGGGAAGCTTCCGGGGATTTACATGGCAGCAATCTTATTAAAGAAATAAAAAAACTCGATGCGGATGCTGCTATCCGCGGATGGGGTGGCGACAAGATGGAAGCTGCCGGCGCCACGCTGGCAAAGCATTACAGGGATTTGGCATTTATGGGTTTTGCAGAGGTGGTTAAAAACCTTCCAGCCATTATGAAGAATTTTACATTCTGTAAAGAAGATATTGAAAGTTTTCAACCTGATGCTGTAGTGCTTATTAACTATTCTGCTTTTAATTTAAGAATGGCCAAATGGACACATACCAACAATTATAAAAACATCTTTTATATTTCGCCGCAGGTATGGGCATGGAAAGAAAGCAGGGTTAACACCATTAAGAAGTATGTCGACAAAATGATTGTAATACTTCCTTTTGAAAAACAATTTTTTAAAGACCGCGATTATGAAGTTGAATATGTAGGGCATCCTTTGGCAGATGTTATTGAAAGTTTTCAGAAAGAACATACATCTATAAAACCATCATCAAACATTATTGCACTGTTGCCCGGCAGCCGCAGGCAGGAAATAAAAAGCCAGCTTCCCATTATGTTGGACGCTTCTAAAAATTTTCCCAATTACAATTTTATTTTGGCGAAAGCGCCCTCTGTTGACGACTCATTTTACGAACCCTTTCTTTCCGGTTATAAAAATGTGGAAGTAATAGCAAACGATACATATTCTTTATTGATGAAGGCAACGGCCGCATTAGTTACTTCTGGAACCGCAACATTGGAGACTGCTTTGTTTGGCGTACCCGAAATTGTTTGCTATAAAGCCAGCAACATATCTTATCAAATAGCAAAGCGATTAGTAAAACTGAAATACATATGCCTCGTAAATTTAATTATGGATAAAGAAGTGGTGAAAGAATTGATACAGGACGAGCTCACGTCAGCAAATATCACTAAAGAATTGCAATCAATATTAATTGATACTTTAAAGAGAGAAAAAATTGTATCGGATTATCAACAACTAAAAAAATTATTATCAGAAGGCGGTAATGCATCGGCGAATGCTGCAAAGAGTATTTATGAGTTTACAAAACGTCACCCCAACCCCTCTCCGAAGGAGAGGGACAATATCACTTAAGTAGTTAAAAAATGTATATTGCCTGATAGCTGATAGCTCATAGCCCACACCTGATACCTCATACCTCAACACATATAACAGTGAACGATTCTATAAAAATCTTAAAATCAGAAGTTGTCTGTAAGAGCTGGCACACACTTAGGAAAGTAACTTACGAATATTTACAAAATGATGGAAGCTGGCAAGTTCAAAGCAGGGAGGCATACGACCGTGGAAATGGCGCAGTGATTCTTTTATATAACAAAGAACAAAGAAGCATAATTCTTACAGAGCAATTCCGGATGCCCACTTATATTAATGGCAACGCAACCGGTATGTTGATAGAAGCTTGTGCCGGCCTGCTGGACAACGATAACCCCGAAGACGCCATCAGGCGTGAAACAGAGGAAGAGACCGGCTATAAAATAAACGATGTCCGGAAAGTGTTTGAAGCTTATATGTCGCCCGGTTCAGTTACAGAAATTTTATACTTTTTTATTGCCGAATATTCTAAAGATATGAAAGTGAATGAAGGAGGCGGTGTCGCTCACGAACATGAAAACATCGAAGTACTCGAAATGAATTTTAATGATGCACTCAATAGAATTGAAACCGGTGAAATCAAAGATGCGAAGACAATTATGCTACTGCAATACGCGAGGTTGAAGAACATTTTGTAATCGAAAAATACCGGCGTAAAATATATTACTCCTTAATTATTTTTTTGCTCACTGAAGTCATACCATCATTAATCTTTAATAAATAAAAACCTGCACGTAAATCAAAAATTGGTATTTCAATTAGTTGATTATTCTGTTTAATAGTTTGCAATATTTTTCTTCCAGCGAGGTCAGTTATAGTGATGTTTAATCTTTTTCCTTTAAAATTACTTTGAACAGTTAATATATCTTTTGCCGGATTTGGATAAACAATCACATTGTTTGCGATGAGGTTAAAAGTAACCTTATCAATATTACTATAACTGAATTTACCATCAATATCCACACTTTTTAAGCGATAATAATTAATGCCGGAAAGCGGGTAAGCGTCAACGTAAGTATAGTGGCTGCCTGAAAGATTATTCTTTGATGCGATTATACCTATTTCTTTAAATGTATTTCCATCGCCACTTCTTTCTATTTGATATTCTTTATTGTTTTGTTCTGAAGCGGTTTGCCAGTTAAGTAAGGTTGTTTCAAGTTGTTTTTGTGCAGTGAAGGATATTAGTTTTATCGGAAGTAGAAGTCCTCCAATAGTATCTGGAGCTCCCTGACATAAAATCGGAGTTGGAACATTGTCAATGGTTACATGAAAAGAGGGACTACCGCCCCATTGCCAAAGCGTGCTGTCTGTTTTGATAGCAACTGAGTAGTCACTGCCAGCCGAAACCTCGCTCCAGTTATTGTCTGTACCAATACGAGTCGGTGAATCCATTTCCGTATCTGTGCCGATCCCTAACTCACCGTTATCATTAGATCCCCAACTCCATGCAGAACCATCTGTTTTTATGCCAAGAGAATAGAAGTATCCTGCAGAAACGTATTTCCAATTTATATCAGTTCCTATTTGAATTGGTATGTTACTATTATTAGTGGTGCCATTCCCTAATTGCCCGCTGACATTCAATCCCCATCCCCAAAGTGTGCCATTTTTTTTTATCGCAAGTGAATGGTCAAAGCCCGAGGAAACAAAAGACCAATCATTATCTGTTCCTATTTGAACTGGATTATGACTGCTATCAGTAGTACCATTCCCCAACTGACCCAGCTGATTATAACCCCACGACCAAAGAGTTCCATCCTTTTTAATGGCAACGGAAAAAATTGACCCTGCGGAAACATAACTCCAATCATTAGCCACGCCAATTTGAGTAGGAACATTTTTATCAATAGTAGTCCCGTCTCCCAAATTTCCATAAAAATTTAAACCCCATGCCCAAAGTGTACCATCATTTTTTGTTGCAATAGAAAATTGTTCTCCCACAGAAACTGACCTCCAATCATTATCAGTTCCGATTCGTGCCGGTACTCCCGAGCCATGGTCATTTGTGCCGATTCCCAATTCACCATATTGGTTGTCACCATACCCCCACAAAGTGCCATCTTTTTTTTGAGCCAAGACGTGAAAGCCTGCTGGTGAACCCCATATGGATTGCCATGATAAGCTAGTATCAACCCGCTCTGGCAGAGAAGCTATCGAAAAGGCAGAGTCTCCTATTTGGTTATAAGTTGAATTTTCCCAGTACCATAGACTTCCATCATTTTTAATTGCGTATGCAAGGTTAACGGAATTTCCAATACGAACAGTTTTCCAGCATTGAGCATTTGCGAATACAAAAGATGCTAATAAGCAAAGTAGTAAAATTATTTTTTTCATTTCATAGGTTATGAGCAATCAATAATGATCAGATTATTTTGACAATAAATCTAACTCATTAAGTAAAGCAAGACAAATAATTTTCATAAAACAAAAAAGCTTTTGAAAAGTTGAACTCTCCAAAAGCTTTCATCAAATCATAACGCTTACATCTAAATTACCATAACGCATTTCCCTTGTAATAATCGAGAATCTTAGATCTCAATACAAAATTATATTTGGAAACAATTAGGTTTATATCGGTTGCGTTTAAATTATTTTTTGCAATCAAATAAATATCAGAAGTAATAGAGCCTGCATCAAACTTTGCCTGTGCCGCTTTAAAAGATTCAGTAAATGATTTTACCTGGTCGAGCAGGATGGCATATTTATCTGATGTGTTTTTAAAATTAACATACGCCCTTTCTATCGACTGCTGCAACAATGTTTTAGTATTCTCCTCAACAAGCTGTGTTACTTTAAATTGAATTTTTGCCGTGCGAACCCTGCTCCTGGCCTGCGCCCCATTAAATATCGGGATTGACAAGCCAAGTCCTATATACTTTGAAAGATTATTATTGAATTGTGTACCGAAAGAAACTTTTTCAGTATTATAAGTATTTTGCTTTGTCATTACAGGGATTTGCGAGCCATTCACAATTACATAATCAGAAGATGCAACGTCCTGGCTATTTAACAAGGTGGAATTTGTAATAGCACTGGAATAATTACTTCCTATACTTCCGTTTAAATACAATGTTGGATACAATTGCCCCTGCAAGGCACGAACATATTTTTCTGCACTTTCTGCACGAAAATGAACTGCTTTTATTTGTGCAAATTGTTGCAATGCTGTATCATAAATTTTAGATGGATCAGCTGCATAGTTTATATTAAAAACATCGTCCGTAAGCCGCTCGACTTCAAGGCTATCGCTATAGGGTATATTAAGTAATTGTGCAAGAGAAAGCTTTGCTTCGGCAATGGATGCAATATTATCAGCAATATTTAGCTGATCCGTCGCTAACTGTCCTTTTAAAGTATAATAATCAGATGGAGAAATTGAACCCGCTGCATTTTTTAAAGAGTCTATATCCGCCTGGCGACGCGTTGCTTCTTCCTGTAGTCTTGCATTTTGCAATAAGTCTTCTGCGCTTAATACATTCAAATAGGCCAGGATAATATTAATAGTGAGATTATCCTTCGACTGCTGCAGTTCCATTTTTGATGCTTCATAAGCTAATGAATTTGACTTAATGCCGTTTTGCAACGCAAGGCCATTGAATAGGGTAACATTAGCTGAAACTCCATAGTTAGAAGAATTGATATTTTGATTGACAAATGCATTGGTAGTTGGGTCGTTGGTTCTGCCTGAATTAATACCATAATTAGCTGATGCATTTACATTAGGCAGCATACTAAGCTTTGATTGTTGCATGGTAATGCGTGCCTGCTGGCTTGAAAGGTCAGCCCTGTTTACGTCAATATTGTTTGCAATGCCCATTTCAATCGCCTGCCGTAAGGTTAGTTTGCTTTGTGCCTTTGCAAAACTTATTGTCAGAAGAAATAATATTATTGAACAAATTCTTTTCATTTTCGTGTAATCGTATTAGTTAGTAATTCTTAATTGTTAATTCTCAATTTTAAATTGTTAAGATTCCTTTTCTATTCTTCCATCCAGCAAGTGAATAATCCGTGAACCATACGCTGCATTTTTTTCGGAGTGCGTTACCTGTATTATGGTTACCCCTTCCTTATTTAATTCAGTAAAAATATCCATGATCTCCTCCCCTTGTTTTGAATTGAGATTACCCGTAGGCTCATCGGCTAAAATTAATTTTGGCCTTACAATTAAAGCTCTTGCAATACCAACCAATTGTTGTTGCCCGCCCGAAAGGTTATTCGGAAACAAATCTTTTTTACCCACAATCTGGAAACGATCGAGCATATCGGCAACCATTCCTTTTCTTTCCCCGGCTTTTATGTTCTGGTAAATGAGCGGTGTTTCTATATTTTCATAAACAGTAAGTTCATCAATTAAATGGTACGCCTGGAATACGAAACCAATATGGCTTTTATAAATCTCCGAACGTTGTTTTTCTTTAAGCTTGAAAACATCCTGGTCCATGAAAACATACTCTCCTTCGTTTGCCTCATCCAGCATACCCATTACATTAAGTAAGGTAGATTTACCGGAGCCTGATGGCCCCATAATTGAAAGAAATTCACCCTGCTTAATATTGAGGTTGATGTCTTTTAAAATAAAGGTGCGGTTACTTCCCGTGTTGAACCATTTGTAAATATTCTTTAGTTGAATCATCGTGTATTTTTTTGTTTAGAGTCTAAAGTTCAGAATTTAAAATTATAGTTACCCTGAATTTTCAACCTTCATACCAATGATGTATACCATTGATACAGAACGAGTGAGGGCAAATACTAATCCGTCATGTGTCCGATTATGAACACTTCATTTAAAAAGCGGACAGTTTGGTAATGGATTTCTCAGCTATCTCCTGTGCCAGGACATGGCACATGGGTAAACTGCGGATCAATATACCGCTGTCAAAAACGTTACATCGGAAATGCAGGGCTTATAACTTGCAGTCATCAACGAATTAGCGGAAGAAGTTAAGAATTAATAGTACCGGGAAAGATCTGTTGCTGCCACACTTTTTTATCTCCTGGTACTTCAATGAGGTTGTATTCTACTACTGGTTTAAATTCGTATTGAAGCCCTTTTTTTAATCCATCTATCGTTACGTGGAAATCTCCGTTTGAATCAATGGGAACTTTGGCCGAATGGATCCAGGGTCCTGCGTACAGATCTTCGGTTTGGCCATTATAGATACGATACCAGAATGAAGCTTTCATGTTTTTATCACTAAGGTAGTTATATATTTTACCATGTAAAATTGCCTTAGTATTTGATGCAGGTTTTGCATTTAAAGTATTTACCTGCACCGCATGGATGGCAGCAGTTACGTTTTCAATTTTAATAACAATTGGGTTTGGCCAATGATGATCATCATAAATGCGCTGAGTTTTTACAACCGATAATACCAGGCCAGTATCTGTTTGAATAAACCTGCAACTAACATCTTTACCTGGCCGGTACTCCTGTATCAAACTATTTTGGCCTAACACGCTCACTTTTGTTTCTGCACGTGCATTCACTGAATGTAAGGTAATTGATCTTCGATCGCCTTCTTTCCAGGATGCAGCATTTGTAACAATAGCGTACAAGGTTTTATCATCAAGGCTTCTTGTATACCAGATATTATTTTCATTGGTGATTACCCATGGACGCACGCTATCAACGGCTTCCCGGTTAACAAAATACCAGGCTGCCATTTCACGCAACCTGCTTTCCTGTTCGTCGGCTATTTCACCATTTGCTTTCGGGCCTATATTTAATAATAACGATCCTCCCTTACTCCTTGCTTCAATTAGTAATTCAATAAGATTGGTTCCGGATTTATACCTGTCGTTAGTAGGCTGATATTGCCAGGCGGTGCCCATGGTAATGCAGGAGAGCCACGGTTCATTCATGGTTACTCCGGGTAACATTTGTTCAGGAGTTTTTAAGGCGCCTCTTGTTATTAAAATATCTGGCTGAAGTTTCCAACAGGTTTCTTTTACAATCTCTTTCGGCTCTCCATCAATGAACATCAAATCGATCTTACCATAATTCGTCATCAATTCTTCACATTGTTTCCTGGTAAAATCGTCGTATTCTTTTTTTACTGCTGCATTCATTACAACATTATCACGGCTTATCGCCAGATGATGCCTATACAAAAAACTGAAATCTTCCGGCGAAAAATAAAATCCAACCTGGAGGCCAGCCCGGCGTGTTGCGTCTACCATTTCGCGTAGCAGATCCTTGTGATAGGGCGTATTCATAACATTGAAATCAGTCGTCTTCGTATCCCACATGCAAAACCCCGAGTGATGTTTGGTAGTAAACATGATATACTTCATACCGGCCAACTTTGCCAGTGTAGCAATTTCGTCCGGGTCAAATTTTTTGGGATTAAATACGGTCGGTAATTCTGAAAAGTATCGTTGCACGTAATCATCAGATGCGCCAACCAATGAGTGACTGATCACAATACCCAGCGATACGTCTACACCAAAATGAATAAATAAACCATCATTGGTATTTTGAAGCCATTCTTCCCGTTCGGGTTTATTGAGATTGTAGTGACTGGAGTCATTGTCACGCACTACATCATTTTGCGCAAAACAATTGTATGATAAACAAAGGGAAGCATACACGAAGATATTAATCCACAGTTTCATAGTCATTTCTTGCTAATGTAACGTGAGTTCGGTTTAAGCGGCGAGTGAAAGTTGGTTAGTTTTTTCCATTTGGATATTAAGGGAAGGTTTTTTGGGGAAGAAAGAATAAGCAGCCAGTACGCTCATTATATTGAACAGAAACCCATTGATGGAACGATGCCTGGTATGTTGTAGCTGACAGATGTTTTTGAGTTCATCATTCACCGATTCTATAATAGCTCTTTTCCTAAGAAGAATTTTATCTGTAGCAGAAAGGCTTTGATGTTTCATGTTCTTTTTAACCTTAGTGATTAATTGCACTCCATCTGCAAAAAGCAGGTCTGACAAGGCTTTGGAGATATACCCCTTATCGCCAAAGAGCTTTCCGAAAATGTCTTCAGTAAGGCTTTGCATCACCTTGAGGTTCCTGTCATCCACGTTGCCTTTGGTTAGATAGAAGGATAAAATCTCGCCGCTGTCATTGATGATAAGATGCAATTTAAAACCATAGAACCAGCCAATAGAACAGAAGCCTCTTTCCGCAACTTCCCTAAATACTTTATGTTGATGAATGCGCCTGTTGTGGCATACTTTGATATGAGTGGAGTCGATAAAATTGATACCTCTTGATTTGCCAAGGCAATTTATTTTGAGGAATAACATCATCGGAACAGCTACTCTTTGCTGCAGTTCTATAAACCGATTGTAAGAAACAAGAGTAGGGAAACAGTCATTCAAATGTTCCTTCACGTAATGGTTGTAATAGTGCTTGAAGTTAGTGAATGAGCCATAATGAAAGAAGATAAGGATAGTTATGATTTCAGAATCAGTGAGTGAAGCTTTCCTGTTACGATGCTTACCCTGGCTGCTTTCTAAGCGAAAATGCTGAATGTTTTCAGCAAAAGAAATGCAAAAATCATCGGCAGGTACAAAGATTTCTATAATTTTATCCTTCAACATAAAAGGTGGTTTGTAAGTGATGAAATGGTGGTTCATTTCTTAGACTTATTTATCACCTTTTTTGCTGCTCCTTATCCCGAACTCACGTTAATGTAATAAAAAAGAGGGCAGAA
>CAWBUS010000009.1:0-79590 GCA_963792025.1 uncultured Chitinophagaceae bacterium
ATAGTCGTTCCTTAAAAAATATTAGGATGTAGTGCAGATGTGGATTTGTGAATAAAAATGGTATTACAAATCTGCAGGAAAACAAGAAATTTACTTCAAAACCTTGCAGATTTTTTATGCTTTCTAAAAATGTTAATTCTACACAATTGGGCTTTTACGTTACGTTTGAGGAGCAGTTAAGCCATCACCATCCTCTGTATATTTTAGCTGGTCAGATTCAATGGCAAATTTTTGAGCAAGCCTTTGCCAAATATTATTCTGATGAAGGTCGTCCGGCCAAACCAATCAGGCTAATGGTATCACTACTGATGTTAAAACATATCCGCAACTTAAGTGATGAGAGTGTAGTAGAGCAGTGGATGGAGAATATTTATTATCAATATTTCAGTGGTGAAAAATCGTATGCCTGTGGGTACCCTGTGAAGCTTCTGAGTGAGTACACTTTCGTAATCGTATTGGAGAAGAAGGAATAGAATTGATTTTTAAAGAGAGCATTCGCATCCAGGGGAATGATGGAAAAGAAGATGAGGGCACAGTAGATACAACGGTGCAGGAAAAAAATATCACTTATCCCACCGATAATAAATTGCACCGCAAAATAATAAACAAATGTATAGCCATAGCTGATGAACAGCAGATAGCATTAAGACAAAGTTATCGTTGCACCATTAAGAAGCTGGCCGTGCAGCAGCGTTTCCGCAATCATCCTAAAAATTATAGAAAGGCACGCAAAGCTGATAAGAAAATAAAAACCATTGCGGGCAGATAACTAAGAGAACTGGAAAGGAAATTACCAGCGGGTGTACACGCAGATGACCTGGTATTATTTAAAAAAGTATTACAGCAAAAAAGAAATGACAGTAATAAAATTTATAGCCTTCATGAACCACATGTACAATGCATCAGCAAAGGCAAGGAACATAAGAAGTATGAGTTTGGCAGCAAGGTATCCATCATCACTACAAAGAAAACCGGTGTTATTATTGGGGCCTTAAATATTGAGAAAAATGATTACGATGCACATACTGTGGATCCCGCATTTGAGCAGCAACAACGATTAACAGGCATTGTTCTTACAAGAGCGTTTATGGATAGAGGCTACCGGGGCATCAGCCAGGTAAGAGGAACACAAATAGAAATACCCAAACCTTTTAATAAATCACTCAATGGCTATCAGCAACAACAATTAAAGAATGGTTTCAAGCGCAGAGCAGCTATTGAACCAAGGATCGGACATCTGAAAGAAGATCATCGGTTAAGCCGCAATTATTACAAAGGAATTAAAGGAGATAACATCAATGTAATGCTTGCCGCCGCTGCCATGAACTTCAAAAGAATGATCAACATCTACAAAAAGATGTTTTTGGCTTTTTTATATCGCCTGCTAAAAATCTTCCTTACCTATTTGTTTCAACAAAATCTTTATCTTTTAACCGCCAATAAGTTTTTAAGGGACGACTAAATAAGAAATACAATCCGAAAAGCCGCATCCAAAAAGGCGGCTTTTTTCATTGGCCGATTTTCATTTTATGGCACAGGATCGTGGCCATGTCCACCCCATGGATTACATCTTGCTATCCGTTTAATCGTAAGCCACAATCCTTTTATTGGTCCGTATTTTTTTAAGGCTTCAATGCCAAATTGTGAGCAGGTGGGTGTGTAGCGGCATGAAGGACCAAGCCACGGAGATATGATCCACTGGTATAATTTTATAAGAAATATAAATGGCAATGATAATATTTGCTTGGCTGTTTTCATTATAGCATTCCCTGTTGTCAATTCTGACCCGGATAACTACAAAATTACTATTAACCTGCTACCGGTGAACTAACAAGGTCTGATGCAGGTGTTATGATTAGCAATTATCAATTCCGTGGTGCGGAAGTATGAAAATCCAGCTCAATTTACCTGCAATTGTTATAAAGAAAAGCTCAAAAATTTATATCCTTACTCATTTCATATCCTCAGGCAAACCACTTATCTTTGCGCAAAATTCGGAAGAAATATGAGGTTTAATTGGATGAAATCTTTATTGGTAGCGGCTTTCAGCCTAATAATGCTTTCGTTATCTTCGGGCGTTGCAGCACAGGAAAAAAAAGAAACAGCCCCCGTGGAAAAAAAGGGGTTTGATGCCAATGAAGTTATTTTTGGCCACGTAAAAGATGCTCATGAATTTCATTTTTTGACGTACAAGGGCAGCGACGGGGAAGAGCATGAAGCCTTCATTCCTTTACCTGTTATATTATATTCTCCCCAAAAAGGCTTTTCGGTGTTTATGTCTTCAGCTTTTCATCATGGCCAGGTTGTGGACGGGTATAAGTTAGAGGAAGGTAAAGTTTTACCTGTAGACCCTTCCGTAAAGGTTTACGATATTTCGCTTACCCGCAACGTGGTGCAAATGATAATTGCTCTCATACTTTTTGTGTGGCTAATGCTGGCTGTAGCAAAAAAATATAAAAATGGCCATGGTGTAGTGAGCGCTCCTTCCGGTACTCAAAATGCAATAGAAATTGTTATTGATTTTATTACTGAACAGGTTGCCAAGCCTTACCTGGGCAATCGCTATGTAAAGTATATGCCGTATTTGCTTACCATATTTTTCTTTATTCTTATCAATACTTTTTTTGGAATGATTCCGGGTTCTGCTAATGTAACCGGAAACATTGCATTTACGATGGTTTTGGCACTCATTGCATTTGTTGTTATCATGTTCAGCACCAACAAACATTATTGGGGTCATATTATTAATCCTGATGTACCATGGGGGGTAAAGGTTATTTTGATACCCGTGGAAATACTCGGCATTTTTACAAAGCCATTTGCATTAATGATAAGGTTATTTGCAAATATGCTCGCGGGCCACATTATAATAATTTGTTTAATCTCTATGATATTTATTTTCGGAGCTTTAAATAAAGGAATAGGATGGGGATTTGCGCCGGTGTCTTTAGCGTTTTCAATTTTTATTTATTTTATAGAAATATTGGTGGCATTTATCCAGGCATTTATTTTCACTAATTTAACGGCCGTATTTATTGGCCAGGCAATGGAAGGTTCTCATGGTTCCCACGGCGACGAGCATGTTGACCCGGTGATGGTTATAAGTTGCTAAATTAAAACGAGTTTTTTTAAACAGTATAAAATACAATTATGGATTTAGTTACAATCTTAAGTACAACACCATGGGCAAATGCCGGTGGGGCTATTGGCGCAGGACTTGCGGCAGTAGGAGCTGGTATTGGTATCGGGCAAATTGGTAAAGGCGCAGTTGAGGCAATTGCACGCCAGCCGGAAGCCGTTAACGATATCCGGTCTAATATGATTCTGGCAGCGGCACTTATTGAAGGTGTTGCCTTGTTTGGAGTTATTGCGGGCATATTGGCCATGTTTGTTTAAACGAAACACGCTGCATTCAAAGCACAGGGCGGAGAATGCAGCTTTATTTTTACTTTAACAGCTTTTTGTATGGATTTACTTACTCCAGCTTTTGGTCTTATTATTTGGACCCTTGTCGCCTTCCTGGCAGTTTTTTTTATCTTGAAAAAATTTGCATGGAAGCCCATTTTAAATTCGCTGGGCGAAAGAGAAAAAAATATTTCAGATGCTCTTCTGTCTACTGAAAAAATAAAAAAGGAAATGGAATCGCTAAAAAGCGAAAATGAAATCTTACTATCTAAAGCCCGTGAAGAAAGATCGCAAATGATGCGTGAAGCCAAAGAAATGCGTGATAAAATTATAGGCGAAGCCAAGGAACAAGCGAGGTTAGAAACCAATAAAATTATAGGTGATGCACAAGCCGTAATTCATCAACAAAAAATGGCTTCTATTATTGATCTCAAAAACCAGGTAGGAAACCTCGTTATTGAAGTAAGTGAAAAAGTACTTCGCAGGGAATTAAGCAATAAAGAAGAACAAGAAAAATACATCAATCAACTGGCATCAAATATTGATTTGATTTAATAATTGCAGCAATGCAAATAAAAATAAAAAATAGCAGATGCACAATCCACGGTTAGCAGAACGATACGCAAAAAGCTTGATAGATCTTTCAATAGAACTCAACCAATTGGAGGATGTTAGCGACGATATGCTTTCACTTCAATCCATCTGTAAGCAAAGCCGCGAATTTGTATTGATGCTTAATAGCCCCATCATTACAGCAGATAGGAAATATAAAATTGTCAATGCCATAACTGAAGGGAAAATTTCAACAATCACCCAAACTTTCATTAAGTTACTTTGCAGCAAAAACCGGGAATCCAACCTCTCGGGTATTGTCACTTCATTTGTTGAACAGTTCAATAAAATCAAAGGTATTCACAAGGTGAAACTTACCACGGCTGTACCGGTTTCAAATGAAATAAAAGATTCATTTATTGAAAAAATTAAGGCTGCCACCAAGATAAAAATTATTGAGATGGAGTCAAAAGTGAACGAAGATCTAATCGGCGGTTTTATGCTTGAAATGGATGGAAAACTTGTTGATGCCAGTATCTTAAGGGATATTAAAGATGTAAAAAAGCAATTCGCTAATAATGATTACATCCATAAATTAAGATAATTTATTTCTCATTATTTCACAATAGGGTATCCCTGATAATTTCTGCAATTTATTTTCCATCAATTCGGCAACCCATTTTTGCATGGTTACTTTATAGATTGATCAAAGGTTATATTTGAATATAGAATTGTAAGTTTGATTAATTGTATATGAATTCCGGGCTACGGGAATAGCTAATTTAAATTGAACTACGATGCATAAATATAAAATGGAACAAACCTGGCGCTGGTTCGGACCTTCAGATCCTGTTGCGTTAAGTGACGTAAAACAAACAGGCGCAGGAGGAGTTGTAACAGCGTTACATCATATTCCTCATGGTGAAGTATGGACAATAGATGAAATTAACAAGCGCAAAAATGAAATACAAAAAGCCAGGCTGCAATGGTCGGTTGTAGAAAGTATAACAGTGCATGAAAATATAAAAACCAGGACTGGAAATTATAAAGAATATATCGCAAAATATAAAACTTCCATACGCAACGTTGCCGCTTGCAATATTCCCGTAATCACTTATAATTTTATGCCGGTTAACGATTGGACGCGAACTTCATTAAATTATAAGATGGCTGATGGCTCCCATGCGTTATATTTCAACTGGATTGATTTAGCTGTTTTTGATATCTATATTTTGAAAAGAAAAAATGCCGCAGATACTTATTCCGCAGATATTGTTACAAAAGCTGAAGACCGTTTTAAAAATTATTCTGAAGAACAGTTAGCCGCTTTGTCAGGAGTTGTAATGTTTGGTATACCCGGAGAAAAAAAATTATCAACTTCTGATATGTTTCAAAAGCTGGAATTATATAAGGATATTGATGCGGCAGCTTTACGGGAAAATCTTTGTGAATTTCAAAAAGAAATAAGTTCGGTAGCAGCAGAATGCGGAGTAAAGCTTGCTATACATCCGGATGACCCTCCCTTCCCAATTCTCGGATTACCGAGGATTGTAAGCAGCCAGGATGATTTTGAACACTTTTTAAATCAGGTTGATAATCCCGCAAATGGCGTTTGCTTCTGCACAGGTTCTTTGGGAGCCTCTAAAAATAATAACCTAGCGGAGATGGTTAAGTGTATTGGAGAAAAAATTCATTTTATTCATTTACGAAATGTAAGAAGAGACGAAGAAGGAAATTTTTATGAAGCAGATCATCTCGATGGCGACAATGACATGTTTTCGATAGTAAAAGAATTGCTGTTATTGCAACAAAAATTAAAAACATCAATCCCTTTTCGGCCAGATCATGGGCACCAAATGCTGGATGATTTACATAAAACTACAAATCCAGGTTATTCAGCAATCGGAAGGCTGAGAGGACTTGCAGAATTAAGAGGACTGGAAATGGGAATACTTAATTCATTATAAAATCAATTAACAAATTACTTTGCTAAATGATTGTGATACCTGTAAGCACCTTTGTAATTTGAATTAATACTATATTTGCCTTCTTTTAAAAATTACTTACTTAGCCTAAATAATGCAGATTTCTTGCCTAGAGAAAAGTCTGTTTTACAAATTCTATCCCTGATAATATTTTGTGTAAAAGGAGTATCTAAAATTAAATAGTATGAAGTTTCTTAATGTTATTATAAAGTACCGGTTGCCATTGGGTATTTTCTTTTTAGCGCTGGCAATTGGCGTTAATATTTTTACAGGTTTCTGGCCGTCCTTTATTTTATATTTAATTGCATTGGTTTTAATAGTTGGTCATTTTTTATTTGGGCCAATGCGTCTCATACAAGGCTACATGGAAAGTGGTGATATGGCAGGAGCCCAAAAAGTTATTGATTCTATATGGTTTCCCGGCTTGCTTATAAAACCTGTTCGTTCTGTTTATTTTACATTGAAAGGCAACCTCGCCATGGTAAACGAGGATTACGAGAACGCGGAGAAGCACATGAAAAAAAGCCTGAGCCTTGGCATGCCGATGAAAGAAGCTGAAGGTGCCAACAAATTACAATTAGGAATGTTGGCTATGCAAAAAGGCAATATCCGCGAAGCGGAAAATTATATTCGCCAGGCAATTCGTTCGGGACTTCCCGACAAGGAAAATGAGGCTGCTGCTTACTTACAACTTTCGTCTATTATGATTAATAAAAGGGAATTTCGTGCAGCCAAAGAATACTTCAGAAAAGTGAAAGCGCTGAAACCTGCAACACCTCAAATAGTTGACCAGGTAAAGCAAATGGAAAAGTATATTTCAAGAATGCCGGGATAAAAAAAACTAACGATTAATGAAAGGTATCAGGTTATTTTTCGCCTTTAAAGAACCCAAGTTCGCTTAAGATTCCTTTTGTAATTTTCATTCTCACTTTAGACATATCAATATTTTTGTCGGTAGATCTTACTTCTGTTACAAAAAGATAAACATGCCGGTTCTCTTCTATCCAGCCAACCACCCAGCCGATTGAACTGCCGTTTTCATCAAAACCCCAACCGGTTTTATAACTCAGTTTATAAAGTGTATTATCTTCCTGCAGCATAACATCACGCACAATCTGCTGAGCTCGTTTACTAAACGGAAGTTGATCAAAATATAATTTATTTACAAGCCCAAGTTGTTCATCAGGAGAAATTTTTAGAGTATTGTTTAACCAAAAAGAATCTATGGGGCCGCTAATATCCATATTGCCATAGTGCAGGGAATCAATCCAAAGTTTCATGGTATCTCTGCCAATTCTTCTGGCAACCTCCTGGTAATAGGGAACCGCCGAAACTTTAAAAGCTTCTTCCATGCTGAGATCTTTGTTCCAATCTTCATTCCATCTCTTTACGCTATCCCATTTTATTACCATTTTCTCGTCTGTAATTTTACCGGTTTCAAGCCCGATAAGAGAATTTACAATTTTAAAAGTCGATGCTGGTAAAACCCTTTGAGTATCGAGCTTCATATTATAAAGCGTTATTTCGCCTTGTGCATTATCCAATAATGAGAAACAGCCATCAACATTCGAAGAGTCAAAATATTTTTTTAAGTCATTATCTATTTTTGCTTTATTAACAGTGCAGGAAGAAATAATAAACAGCGATGTAATTAATAAAAACAGTGAAATTTTTTTCATAAATGCAAAATCAGGATGGGTCAATTTTATAATCATTATTTAGATGCATAGTGTTCTGCAGTAGCACATAAGGCTTCATAAAAACCATTCCCATATTTTCTTATCAGTGCTTCTTTAAGAAAAACATAAACAGGAACTTTTAATTTTTTACCAAGGCTGCAAGCGGCTTTACACAGGTCTTCACGAGGTTCGTAATTGACAAGATCCGTTTTACTTTTCCTGCTTTTTTTTATTCTTACGGGGTAGAGATGGCAGCTTAATGGTTTTTTCCAGCTTATTTTTCCATCATTATAAGCTTGTTCTATACCGCACTTCACAATTCCCTTTGCATCTTTAATTCCATACGCACACATTCCGGAACTCACTGTTGGAGTTACCCAACCAAATTCGCGGTTATAAATATATTTCCCCTGTCTTTCAATTTCGGTTACTGATTCCCGTGAGAGGTAGGATACTACAATTTTATAAATATCATTCAGTTCCTTTAATTCACTGTTTTCCAATGGAGCTCCTGCATCTCCATCTACGCAACAACCACCTTTGCATTTTATAAGATCGCACACAAATTGCTCATCAATTACCTGGTCACTTATTAAAACATTGTCAATGCTTATCATGCTGTAAAGATACTGTTAGGAAGTTAATTAGTTATTAGTTAACAATGATTGGTGGTTATGACGATACCTGATAGCCACTAGCTTCTATTTCCATTTCAGCGTATTAATAATATGCTTCATGTCTTCCTGCAAAAAATCATTTACAGGGCGAAGGGAGTCTTCGTTAGGAGTGGCATCAAAATATAAGGCGCCTCTTAAAAAATTATGAGTTGTATCGCTTAAAAAAAATTGCTTAGCCGTGGCCACACTTCCGGAAAGGCGGAAAAAAATTCCGGTAATATCATTGGGCGTGTGCATAACGCTATCTTCTATAGAATTGGCTTTTACATCATTTTTATAAGTAAGATTATAACAGTCATTAACAAGGTTTTGAAAAACATTTTTTCCGATAGAATCCCTGTATCCACCTCCCGCGTTCTTTACCTGGTATACTGATGTTTGGCCAATAACTTTATAGGTGATATAAATTTTGCCATTTAAAGAAGGAAAGTCGATGTTAATAGAATAAGGATCCTTACCTTTTTGGTTTGACAGAAGAGAATCCTCTTCAATTGTTGCATATACGGGATATTCAAAAGAATACGGAAATCCTGGCTGATCAAATTTTACATATTTTCTTTGAGGGAAATCAATTTTATAATATCCCTTTTTCTTGGATGTATAGGTTGAATTGCAACTAACAAAAAAAAGAGTAGAAAGAATAATCAAAACTAACGGTATTGAAAAAATATTTTTCGCCTTATACAGTTTGTGCATCTTCATTTTTTTTCAATGTAAGTTTTACTTTTTCAATTCGGTTTTTATTGATAACAAGGGGTATAAATGTAAAATCACCTGCAACAATATTTTCGTTTACCTGGGGAAACTCACCGGCTATTTCAAGTACAAGGCCGGCAAGCGAATCGCTATCGCCACGAATTTTATCAAAGGTATTAACAGGAATATGAAGTGCTTTGCATACATCGTTGATCATTGTTTTCCCTTCAAATATATAATTGAAGTCGTCTAATTTTTTGTTAGCACTTTGTTCATCATCAAATTCATCCTGTATATCCCCGATAATCTCTTCCATCACATCTTCGAGTGTTACAATACCGGATGTTCCGCCAAATTCATCTACGACAACTGCAAAATGGATGCGTTTATTTCGAAAATCCTGCAAGAGATCTTCAATTAACTTTTGTTCATGAACGTAAAATACCGGCCTCATCAAACTATGCCAGTCATATATCTCTTCATCAAGATGGGGCAATAAATCTTTTGTATGAAGAATGCCGGCAATTTCATCCAGGTTATTCTTATAAACCGGCAAACGTGAGTAGTGCATTTCTTCCACCTTATTTTTTACATCCTGGAAAGAAGTATGGAGCTCAATGCCACTAACGTCTAAACGTGTACGCATTGTTTGTTTAACAGTTGTATTACCAAATTTCCTGATACCTTTTAAAATTTGTTTTTCTTCGCTGGTTGCTTCGTGGTCAGGTAGCAGGTCAATTGCGTAGTCCAGTTGTGTATCATCCATACGGGAAGAGCCTGAATGAAAGCCTTTTTCAATTCTATCGCTCAGCCTTACCATGCGGATGCTTATTGGAAAAAAAACACTGTGAAATATTTCTATAACGAGGGAAGAGGTGGCGGCAAACCATATTTTATGGTGAGTTGCCCATACTTTTGGTAATACTTCGCAAAACATTATCAGTAATGCGGTAACAACAACAACTTTAATTGTAAATTCAAGGATAAACTGAAGGTGCAAGCTATCAATCCAATTATTCATCAACGTGTTTGATATAAGTATAATCCCAATATTTACAAGGCTGTTTGTAATTAGCATTGATGCAAGCAAGGTTTTAGGATTTTCAAGCAAGGTGATAATTCTTTTATAAGATGGATGTTGCCTGGTTTTAAGCATATTTATATCCTTAACTGCAAGCGAAAAAAAAGCCACTTCGGATCCCGAAACCAAAAAAGATAGTAAGAAAAGTATGATAATAGTAAAAAAAAGTATGGTTGTGGCCGCAGGAGTTATTGCAAGAAAATGAAGTAAATTATAACTGTAATGAATAGACGAATGATAATCCAAAGTAAATAATTTTAGTTAAAGATGCGGATGAATATAATAATCAGCCGTTTTTAAAAGGGAAGCTTTTCTGTTCCGTCATCAATCGGTGGTATATCATTTGCCGGTAAATTCTCATGGCCTCCTTCTAAACCCGGTTGCCCGCCTTCTGAACGCTTGTCCAGCATAATAAGGTTATCGGCAACAATTTCTGTCGCCATTTTCTTATTGTGATCCCTGTCTTCCCAATGCCTTGTTTTTAAGCGGCCCTCGATATAAACAAGGCTGCTTTTATGAAGGTATTTTTGTGCCAGTTCGGCAAGGCCCCGCCACAAAACAACATTGTGCCATTCCGTTTGAGAAATCAGCTTTCCTGTTTTGTCTTTGTAGGTTTCAGTTGTGGCCAACGGAAATTTTGCTACAGGAATGTTGCCCTCGAGATATTGAATTTCAGGATCTTTCCCAAGGTTACCTATTAGTACAACTCTGTTTACGCCTCTCATAAAAAACTTATTTTCTTCGGTTCGCGATTTGATAAAAACAAATTTAAAGATACATTTTAATCCTGCAAGTAAGAAGTGATAAATTTAGGGAAAGCAAGCTTTTTGAGTTCATTCTTAGAAACAGGCGTGTATTTTTTTAAAGGTTGCACTGCATTTTTTAGGGTGATGTGTATAAACCTTCCGGTAATAGTTTGATGGGTAAGTTTTTGGCTGTATGTTTCGGAAACTTTATCAATCTTAAAACTTTTACCATTAAATAACTTTTGAACGGATTGGCCTTTTAAGAATTCGTCCTCAGGTGTCATCTGGTCCGTTTCTATCAGAATAAATTCATATAGGTTTTGCCAGATATCTTTTTCAGTTCTCTGGCTCACGTAAACTTTACTTCCATATTCAACCACCAGGTAGTTAAAAAACCTTTGCCTGGTTTTTATTCCTTTTTCTTTTATAGGCAAAAGACCAACCAGCTTTTTTTGGCGGGCAACGCACTTTTTTTGAAGTGGGCATTCAGAACACGATGGAAGAAGCGGCTTACAAACAATGGCGCCAAAGTCCATAATTGCCTGGTTATATTCCGCCGGTTCTTTTTTGTCGATTAAATTATTAGCAAGAGTTCTAAATAATTTTTTACCCGCTGTGGAATCAATGGCGTCTTAATGCCAAAAAATCTTGCCAATACTCTAAAAACGTTCCCGTCTACAACTGCGTATGGTTGGTTAAATGCAAAAGATGCTATTGCCGCGGCCGTATAATCTCCAATTCCTTTAAGGGACAAAATATCTTCGTATGTGTCGGGAAATCTTCCATTCAACTCATCGCTGACGTATTTTGCGGAAGCAATCAGGTTTCTGCACCGGCTGTAATAACCTAATCCTTCCCACAGTTTATAAACATCCTGCTCTTTAGCTTTTGCAAGACTTTTCACGTCGGGCCAGGCCACAATAAAGCGATTATAATACGCCAAGCCTTGCTGCACACGTGTCTGTTGTAATATGATTTCGCTTACCCAAATCTTGTAAGGATCCTTTTCTCCTTTCCATGGCATTTCCCTTTTATTTTTATTTCTGTTCCATTTTATTAAAAATTCAAAAAAAAATTTCTTATTTTTCATTAAATATTAAATGTATAATCGATTTGTAACTAATAATTCATGCAAATATGTGCGCTAAATGATAAAGAATGGATTTTTAATATGGAAATAAACTTGTGCTAACCTGATAAAACATTTTTTGTTTCGAATTTAAATCAATAACCCAATTTCAATTTAAAAAAATGAGAAAAGCAGATATTATTAACCAAATTTCAGAAAAAACAGGGATCCCCAAGGTGGATGTGTTAGTTACATTGGAAACATTATTTAAAGAAGTGAAGGAATCATTGGCCAAGGGTGAAAATATCTATATAAGAGGATTTGGCAGTTTTATTACCAAAAAGCGGGCAGCAAAAATTGGAAGGAATATCAAGAAAAATATTGCAGTAGAAATACCGGAACATTACATTCCGGCTTTTAAACCGGCAAAAGAATTTGTGCAGGATATAAAGGAGCGTAACCACAATCGCAACGCACAATAATTGTACCTTTGCGCGGGAACAAAAAAATCTCCCTGATTATTACAATTGATTAAAAGAATTATTCTTGCGGCCGCGGGATGTATATTTTTATTGTTGCTCTTCCTTTTTGGAAAAACAACAATTCCGAAACCCGAGTTCGTCGCGCCCGGACCAGCTACCCCAGCATTCGATATCACCGCGTTTATTACTAAGGAAAAGCAGCACCTGACTCCATCCCAACTTATTTATGTTTCAAAAATTGAAAATGGCATTAGCCGGGGAGATGTAAAAAATCAATTTGGCAGGCAATTGACTGTACTTGCTGATTTTTGGAAAGATTCAGTAGGAATATTTCCCCCCTATGCTTATTATTTGAGCGAAGCAGCTAAATTGGATAATTCGGAAAAAAACCTCACCTTTGCTGCCCGTTTGATTTTAGAGAATATGAGGAGGGAAGATAGTGTGGATCTAAAATCATGGGAAGCGGAGACGGCAGCGTCTCTATTTGAAAGGGCCTTAAAACTTGATCCGGATAATGATGATTTGAGAGTTGGATTGGGAAGTTGTTATGTTTATGGACAGGGAATGATTGGAGATCCTCAGCAGACAATGAAGGGAATTCAGCAGTTGCTGGAGGTAGTACATAAGGATTCCAATAACATGCAGGCCCAAATGGTTCTTGGAATCGGTGCCGTTATTTCACGCCAGTTCGACAAAGCAACGCAAAGATTAAACAAGGTTGTGGCTTTTGATCCAAACAATCTCGAAGCAGTATCATGGTTGGCTGATGCATATGCCGGAGCGGGTGACAAGCAAAATGCCATTAAGTGGTACGAACAGAGTAAACGGCTGGTAAACAATCCCGGGTTCAGCAAAGAGGTCGATGAGAGGATAAAAGCATTGAATACGAATCAATAGAGGTAGGATATTGTATTGAAACAATGATGAATTAGTGGTCATAAATTATTAATTCATCCTTAATTATAAATTATTTAAAAATTACTCACTTATGCCTTGTGGTAAAAAGAGAAAACGTCATAAAATAGCAACTCACAAACGTAAAAAGCGTTTAAGAAAAAACCGTCATAAAAAGAAGTAAAACTGTATTTTTACTGGGCGGGCAAATTTTGCCCGGGATTGCCTGTTACCCCCTCTGTGTGATAAAGAAGTTAATTAAAAGATTTTGAGTTGAATAAGGAACTTATTATAAATGCTGCCCCACAGGCAGTAGAAATAGCCTTACTTGAGGATAAGAAACTTGTTGAGTTGCATAACGAAAATGCAAATGCCAGTTTTGCGGTGGGTGATTTGTACCTGGGTAAAGTAAAGAAATTAATTCCGGGCCTTAATGCAGCTTTTGTTGATGTTGGTTTTGAAAAAGATGCATTTCTGCATTATACTGATCTGAGTCCGTATGTACGGTCCATTCTTAAATTTACAAGAATGGCCATTAACGACAAAGCTGAGCCTGGGTTTGATTTTCCGTCCTTTACTGTTGAGCCGGAGATTATTAAAACCGGGAAGATTTCGGAAGTACTTAATGGTAAACCACATATTCTTGTTCAAATATTAAAGGAACCCATCGCCGCTAAAGGCCCACGCCTCAGTTGTGAGATATCTTTGCCCGGAAGATTTGTTGTTCTCACCCCTTTTAATGATATCATTGCTGTATCACGTAAAATACATTCTTCCGAAGAGAGAAAACGTCTTCAAAAAATAATCGAAGCATTTAAACCAAAAAATTTTGGAGTAATTGTTCGCACCGCTGCAGAAGGAAAACATACGTCAGAATTGCATGAAGATTTAATATCACTTATTACTACCTGGAAAAATATTCAAAAGAACTTAAGTGGTGCCGTGGCTCCCTGTAAAATCATGAGTGAAGAAGGAAAGACCAACAGCATGCTTCGCGATTTGCTCAACGAGGATTTCAATAAAATTGTTGTAAACGACAAAAATATCTTCAACGATACAAAAACTTATTTAC
Source organism: uncultured Chitinophagaceae bacterium (assembly GCA_963792025.1). GTDB lineage: Bacteria > Bacteroidota > Bacteroidia > Chitinophagales > Chitinophagaceae > Ginsengibacter. The sequence continues at coordinate 14,339 of CAWBUS010000009.1, forward strand.
AAAGAATTGCGCCTGAAAAAACCGAGATACTGTCATTCCATAGCAATGGTTCGCCTGTTTTTGATAGTTACGGAATAACAAGACAGGTAAAAGCATCCTTTGGTAAAACTGTAAACCTGCCAAGTGGCGCCTACCTTATAATTGAACATACGGAAGCATTACACGTAATTGATGTAAACAGCGGTTATAAGAGTGTCAGCAATAACCAGGAACAAAATGCCTTTGAAACAAATCTTGAGGCTGCCATTGAAATTGCACGTCAATTGAGACTTCGCGATATTGGAGGTATTATAGTCGTCGACTTCATTGATATGAAGTTGATGGAAAATAAGAAAAAACTTGCTGACCAAATGGAAGTTTTTATGCGTGCCGATAGAGCGAAACATGCAGTGCTGCCCATTAGCAAATTTGGCCTTATGCAAATAACCAGGCAGCGTATGAAGCCGGAGATGACAATCAACACATCCGAAGTTTGCCCAAGTTGCGATGGAACCGGCAAAATTTCTTCTACGCTCATATTGGAAGACGAGATTGAAAAAAATCTCAGCTATCTTATAATGCAGAAGCACACGGGCCTCACTATTGAAGTGCATCCTATACTACACGCTTACCTTACCAAGGGTTTTCCTTCAAAACGTATGTCGTGGAGATGGAAATACAAGCAAAAAATTATCATAAAACCTAACAGCACTTATCATCTTACCGAGTTTCATTTTTATGATAAGAGTGATGAAGAGATAAAGTTGTAAGATTCCTCCGTTGCACTATAGTTTACAGTCCTCATAAATTTCTTCGAGAGATAATTTTACATTAAGCGTTTCCAAAAATATTTCTTCATCTATTTTGTTGTATTCTTTCAATTGCCAAAGTTTTTCTTTGTTAATGGAGAAATGCTCTGTGTGTATTGCTTCAGCATCTATCAAAATATAATCTGTTAAAGAAGGTATGGCGCGATAAAGCATAAATTTCTCGCCTCTGTCATAGTTTCTTGTGGAAAGTGAAAGTATTTCTATTATTGCTGCGGGATACGTTGCCGTATTTTGGTCTTCCTTTAGCGTTTTAACTTCTCCGCAAAAAATAGAAATATCAGGATAAGTAAATAGAGTATTTTCCGGAATATTAATCCGCATATCGCTTCCATAAGGGCGGCAGCCTTTACCTTTTAATCGGTTTTTTAAAGATGCTATAATATTTGTTGAAATGATATTATGCCTGTTGCCTGCACCCGACATGGCAAAAATTTCGCCTTTATAATATTCATGCTTTTCTAACGAAGCATTTTCCATTTTAAGATACTCCTGGATGGAATAAACCTTTTTTTGATAAGCGTGAGATGGTTCTTCTACTTCCATATTTTAAAGTTACAAAATACAAAGTATAATTTTGTGCCATGAAATTATACATCAAAAACATGGTATGCAACCGTTGTAAAATGGTTGTGAAAGATGAGCTGACAAAATTTGGACTGCATCCCAAAAACGTGGAATTGGGAGAAGTTGACATTGAAGAAGACTTGACCGATTCTCAGAAAAATAAACTTAATGTAATTTTACAATCATTCGGATTTGAATTGATAGATGATAAGAAAAGCCGCCTTATAGAAAAAATTAAGAATAGCATCGTTGATTTGGTTCACTATTCCGAAGAAAGGCCTGCAACAAATTTTTCAGACTTTATCAGTAAAGAACTTCATCATGACTATCATTACCTGAGCAATCTTTTTTCAGAAGTTGAAGGCATCACAATTGAAAAATATTTTATAGCCCAAAAAATTGAGAAGGTAAAGGAGCTATTAAAATATGATGAATTGTCACTTTCCCAAATTGCTGATCGCCTAGGATATAGCAGCGTGGCATATTTATCCAACCAGTTTAAAAAACAAACCGGGCTCACGCCCACCTTTTATAAGTCGCTGCGCCAGAATACCAGAAAAAGCATTGACAACCTGTAAATGTTATAACTCTTATACCAAATCATGTAAATACGTAGCCTCCAATAGAAGCTAACTTTGTAAGCAAATTTACAGATGAAACATACTTACAATATAACAGGAATGAGTTGCACCGGTTGCAAGGCAAAAGTTCAACAACTGCTCTCAGGAGTAAATGGTGTAGAAAACGTGGTAGTAGATTTAACGGAAGGCAAAGCCGTTATTGATATGAAGGAACATATTCCTACCAAATTATTGAAATCAGCTTTAAAAGATTATCCAAAATATCAACTGGAGGAAAAAAATAATTCTCATAACGGACATGCTCACACGCATACTGCACATGACCCGATGCCGGCGAATCATTCTCATAAAAATGATCGGGGGAAATATTATTGCCCGATGAATTGCGAAGGCGATAAAACTTACGATAAACCCGGGAATTGTCCGGTTTGCGGAATGAATCTTGAAAAAGAGCATACAGCTTCTGTAAAAAAGAAACAATATACCTGCCCGATGCATCCCGAAATCATAAGGAATGCGCCGGGCTCCTGCCCTATTTGCGGAATGAACTTAGTGCCCATGGAACCTGTCGATGATGATGAAAACAAAACCTACAAAGACCTTTTGAAAAAGTTTAAGGTTGCGGTTTTATTTACGCTTCCCATTTTAATCATCGCCATGTCAGACATGCTTTCCGGCAATGCGTTGTTGAACTTGATGACCCAGGAAAAATGGAATTGGGTGCAATTTGCTTTAGCTACCCCGGTTATTTTTTATGCGGGCTGGATGTTCTTTCAACGTGCATGGAGATCGGTTGTAACATGGAACCTTAATATGTTTACACTCATTGGAATCGGTACAGGCGTGGCTTTTTTATTCAGTGTGATTGCTATTTTATTCCCCGGCATTTTTCCTTCTCAGTTCAGAAATGAGAGCGGGACCGTGTTTGTTTATTTTGAAGCATCAACTGTTATTATTACGCTGGTCTTATTAGGGCAACTATTGGAAGCAAGAGCCCACAGCCGTACCGGTGAAGCAATAAAACAATTATTAAAATTAGTTCCCTCAGAAGCAACTTTATTAATAAACGGAATAGAAAAAATTATTTCAATTAATGACATTAATAAGGGAGACCTTTTGCGTGTAAAGCCGGGGGAAAAAATTGCGGTTGATGGAAAAATAGTAGAAGGCGAGAGCAGTATTGATGAATCAATGATTACCGGCGAACCCATCCCTATAGATAAAAAAACCGGGGACAACGTTACTTCCGGCACCATTAATACAACGGGATCTTTTGTTATGAAAGCCGAAAAAGTGGGTTCGGAAACTTTGCTTTCGCAAATTATAAAAATGGTAAATGATGCGAGTCGCTCACGGGCTCCCATTCAAAAGCTAACCGACAGAATCGCAAGATATTTTGTACCAGCCGTTGTTGGTGTTGCTGTAATCACTTTTGTTGTATGGGTTATGTTTGGCCCCGAACCAAAGTATACATATGCATTTGTAAATGCGATAGCAGTATTGATTATCGCTTGCCCGTGTGCGTTAGGTTTAGCCACACCCATGTCAGTAATGGTAGGCGTTGGTAAAGGAGCGCAATCTGGTGTTCTGATTAAAAATGCTGAAGCCCTGGAAAAGATGAATCAAATCGACACATTGATTGTTGATAAAACAGGAACACTTACCGAGGGGAAACCGTCGGTTGAAAAGATAGTGATAGAAACAGGATTTAATGAAAATGAAGTATTGCAAAAAATTATTTTTCTGAATAGAAATAGTGAACATCCTTTAGCCGAAGCGATTGCTAAATATGGTAAAGCCTTCTTGCCGAACGGACAGGGAAAAAAAGCAAACTTCCCGGAAGTGTCAAATTTTAAAGCGATTGCTGGTAAAGGCATAAGCGGAGTTGTAGATGGTAAACAAACAGCGCTTGGCAATAAAAAATTAATGGACGAGTTACAATCATCAATACCTGCATCTATTGAAGAGAAAGTAAATAGCGAACAGCAATCCGGAAAAACGGTTTCTTATATTTCAATAGATGGAGCTACCATTGGCTATGTAACTATTACTGACAAAATAAAAGCTACCAGTAAACAAGCGATACAGGATCTATTGGATGAGGGCATAGAAATTATAATGCTAACAGGAGATAATGCAGGTACCGCCAAAGCAGTGGCAGATGAATTGCACTTAACCGGCTTTAAAGCAGGAGTTCTGCCGGAGGATAAATTGAACGAGATAAAAAGATTACAGGGAGAAGGTAAAAAAGTAGCCATGGCTGGTGATGGAATAAATGATTCACCGGCATTGGCGCAAGCCGATGTTGGAATTGCCATGGGCACCGGAACAGATGTTGCTATAGAAAGCGCCGCAATTACTTTGGTAAAAGGAGACCTGCATGGAATTGTAAAAGCCAAAAAATTAAGCGAAGGCGTTATGAAAAATATTCACCAAAACTTATGGTTTGCTTTTGCTTATAACACACTCGGCGTGCCTATTGCAGCAGGAATTTTATATCCCGTTTTCGGAATTTTACTATCGCCAATGATAGCCGCAGTCGCTATGAGTTTTAGTTCCGTGTCAGTAATTGCAAATTCTTTGAGGTTGCGGAATTTGAAATTGTAATAAATATGGTACTGGCAGATTTTTTAAAGAAAAATATTTCCCGCAAACCCTGTCGGTCAGTCATGAAAATTGCTTTGCAACTTTCGTACCCCCTACTGCCGACAAGCAATTATGCGGGAAACACACTGACTATGATTAACACGATACTAATATCCAAAGCCATTGCCGTATCCACCCATTGAAGGCATAAACAAAGAAGAAGCAATTTTTACCCCAATGTAGAACCCAATACAGATTACTAACGGTGACAGGTACCAGCTAAGTGCATCATTGGTGCCTGATGCTTTAAAAGATTGCTGTATGATATTAAAGAGCATCAGCAAAAGATACAACATAATAATTCCTGAGAATATTCCCTGCTGTATGAGCGATTCAGGATTTAGAAGACTCATACTGTCCTTATTAAACATCATAAATATGGCAATCGTTAAAAGAATCAACATTAATGGAATCCCGCAAATTCCCCCCGTCAGTAATTCTTTTTTAAAATCAGGTTTTCCTGACACTGCTTTTACAATAAATGTAAGAGCTGAGATGATTATCAAAACAAGGCCTGCGCTAAGTCCAAGTTTAAAAAATGCACCAAAGCCAATTGCAGACCTTACTTCGCTGCCAGCAATTATATAAGGAACCAGTATATAAAATACAACCGTGGTTATAATTAATATAAGGCCCTGCTGGTATGCTTCGCTGCCCGCATTGGTAAATATGCCAAGTGTTCCTTTTATAGGTTGAGAAAAAATGTCCTTAATAATTTGCAAAAGACTTTTTGAAAAAAATGATTTTACATCATTTATGTAAACATTGGATGCGGGTTGCCCTTGTGAACCTGCAGCGTTTGTTACGGGTATGGAAATTTGTTGTGCACCTTCAACGCCGCCTGTTACTCCAGACCTTGGAGATGATTCATTGTTTTGTTGTTCGTCCATGATTTGTGTGTTTTAAATGTTTAATAAATTTTGTTAGTCAAACCTATTGATTGGCATAATTCTTATCAAACCCCATTTATTTTTTGCATCACTTCATTTATTTATCGTTTCGCAAAGAATGTGCAGTCAAGCAGTTTGATAATAAATTTTTGAAGTTTATCTCTTTGAAATACCTATTCCGCTATTAATTTCTGCGTTTGCACCTCACCGGGAGTAACAATGCTTATTGTGTACATTCCCTTCGATAATGAACCGATATTTATTTTCTGTTCGGTATCATTGGTGAACTTTTGATTGATCAGCGTTCTTCCCATTAAGTCCCTTACAAAAACGCTTGCGGTTCTTACATCAAGTTTATCATAATTACCGATAACGAAGTATCCATGAGCAGGATTCGGATATATTCTTATCTGTAAACTATTTACCAGTGTGATATAAACAATTTTGCTGTAGGTAAACTTTCCATCGTTATCCACTATTTGAAGGCGATAATAAACTTTACCGGTTGCAAGACTTGATATATCATCCGGATAAGTATAATCATGTCTCGAAACCGAAGTGATTGCAGCATTCACACTTCCTACTGTTGAAAAATCTATCCCGTTAGTACTGCGTTGTATGTTGAAATGAGAAGTGCTTATTTCGCTGGATGTTTGCCAGGCCAGCTGTGCTACATTATTTTGCTTTGTAACACTAAAGTTCACGAGAGTAAGTGGTAGTATCCCACTGATATTACCCATAATTTGTGTAATAGACCACCGGTTTTCAATGTCATCACGCACCCTCAAAAAAAGTGTGTCAGCATCCGCAGGAATTGTAGTACGAGGAATATTAATTAAGTAAGATCCATCAGCAGCAGGTACTGCAAAAGATACCCCATCGCAACTGCCAAAGCCCAGGTCTGTTTTGAAAAAATATTCACCGTTTAATACTTTATTCGTATCACTTTTATATATTTCTATATTTCTGCGAAAAGTAAAACCCCATCTGCCATAATTATCTAAGAGGCGGCCATACAATTTGTGATAGCCTTCTGACAAGATGGAAGTAGCCGCAGTAAAGCTTTGCAGCAATATAGAGTCGGGTGATGTAATACTTAAAGGTGTAGCTAGTCCGAAACCCGGATCCGTATCAATAAAATATTCACCGTTTACAATAGTTGTTTTAACTTCTGATGCAAGCACTTCAATATTTCTTCTTGCCGTTAGGCTCCATCTGCCACTATCATCTTTTGTTCTTATATATAATTTATGAAAGCCGGGTGTATAGCTACTAACGGTTATGCTTAGGTTAAAAGTGCCATCACTGGTGGGAGCAAAGTTTACCAATGTATTATTTCCATATCCCAAATCCGTATCTATAAAATATTCGCCCTGCACCACATTCTGGCAAAGTGCAGTAAAGTGCAATGCAGCAAGCAATATGATTATTGTAAATTTTTTCATGGCAAATTATTTTATGGTTCTTGCCTGTATAGTTACCTGTAAGTCTGTTGACGTGGCGCCGGGTGTGGTAATTGTATAAATTACCGGTATAGCAGCAAGCCCTGAAAGTGTATAGCGATCAATGGAAACAGTACCACCAAAGGCTCCGCGATCTGTTCCATCAGAACCATTATTGCTTGCCTGCGATCCATTTGCTATTTGGTATGCTCCATCTGCAGAAGTGGAAGAAGCAACAAATAAGGTAGTAATTGCAGGCACTACAAGATTGTTATCACTTGTTCCAAATTGAGTAGAAAGTGTTCCGATATTATATTGTATTACACCTGAAGACGCTGCGATATTTACTTTTGCATTTACAGGCATTAAAATATTATTCTTAAACTCAGAAGCAGTAAAAGAAAGATTGGGATTAGCCAGATTATCAGGCCCGTCAAATACATTATTATTGCATTGGAGTATCGGCCACAATGTTGTCGGATTAGCAATGGGCGTTCCCCATGTTAATGTCTTTTGGCAAATGTTGTTATTAAAATAAATGTTGGTAGGCGGTGTAAAAGTTGTGTTACCATCAGTGGAAAATACATTAGATACAAGTGTGTTTGGAAAGAAATTTTGCAATATATAAATGTCAGAAAGCGGATGGCCGAATTGCACACCGCTTTCTATTCTGCAGCGCTTCACAGTAACACCATTCACACTTATATAAACTACTGCATCAGCAGTATTTCCATTAGCAATAACATCCATGCCTTCAACAACAGAATTATCCGAGCCGGCATTAAAATAGATTCTGCCTATTTTTGATTCCATAGCATTCTCAGAAGTCTTTGGGTTGTTAGGTAAAAAATATCCTGGACCAATAATTACGAGCCGCTTGGTAATTGCAGCAAAATCATACACAACTGTCGAGCCTTCTACATGCAGCGTATCGCCACTATTTACAATTGCAAAAGCAACTGCCTGGTTAATTTGGGCAAATACAGGATAGGCAGGTGAGCCTCCGAAATTTTCTCCATACAAAGTCGAGCCATTATAATTTGACTTATTATTTACCCGCCAGATGGTTGCATTTGCCTGCATAGCAAAAAGAACACATGCGGTAATTGCAGTCGTAATAAATAGTAACTGTTTCTGTTTCATAAAAAAATTTTAATGATTAAATAATATATTGTGTGCCTTATACCAAATTTGTACTTGGAAACGAGGGATACGAAGTGTTTTTTGAAGGATATTTATGACAACTTTTTTATTGCATTCGCTTTGCGATTAACTATTTACCGGATTTCCTATCATTAAAAATGAATAGGAGAACCAGGTACATGCCAATTGATATTGCGACAAAAGCAATAAGTGCAGGAATTTCCCATCGGTGATAACTTTCTATATCTACATCTGTACCAAGCGCTGACACTATAGCCCAGGGCGCAAGAACAGAACACAATCCGATGGCAACAGCTATTGCAATAAATTTGCATTGCCTTTGCATAATTAAAAGTTTGTCGGCTAAAATCATTTTCGTTGTAAACTTAATATGGCACCTATTGCAGTTAAAATCGCATTTATTATTTGCAACGCTTCATTTATTATTTGTATCAAATTTTGAGAAAATCAAAAGGAATGTTTACCTTATGTCACGTGAGGATTTAATTTTTTTCCTGTTTAATTTGCTAAAGCCGTCTCTTATGACTAAGATTTTTTTTCTTCTTTCCTTCACTCTGCTGACGCTGTTAGGTAATGCACAAAATGCATCGGATATTGATTCCCTCAGACATGTTCTCAGTCAATATAAAACATGGGATTCCAACAGGGTAAAAACTTTGCTCAATTTTGCCAATATCATTATTTATAATAATCCCGATTCGTGCATGAAATATTCGGAAGAAGCCATGCAGATTTCGCAAAAGATAAAATGGCAAAAAGGAATTGCGTTGTCTTTTCGTGAAATCGGCTATGTGTATTATATATCATCAGATAACCTGCAGGCAATGGATTATTATCTCAAGGCATTAAAAGCTGGCGAGCCAATTGACAATAATTATTTTAATGCAACTATCTATAACAATATCGCTAATATCTATGCCGATTTAAAAGATTATAAGAAGGCGCTGGATTATTACACTAAATATATATCTATTGCAAAAAAAGTTGATAGTAAAACTGATGAGATGAATGGCTTTATTAATTTAGGAGATATCTATACCGAAATGAATAACCTTCCTGTGGGTTTAAATTATTTTAATGAAGCACTTAGGATTGCAACCACGCTCGGAAATAAAAGAATAAGCGCCGCCATTCTTAATAACCTGGCAGAGATAGATATAAAGGAACGCAACTATGACACGGCATTTTCCAATTTTAAAAAGAGTTTAGACCTTGCTGAAGAAACGGGAAACAGGAATGTAAAAGCAACGGCTTTAAATGGCCTGGGCGAAATTTATTTGCACCAAAAAAATTATAAACAGGCAGAAGACTATAGTAAGCGTTCATTGGAATTATCCAAAGAATTAGGCGACATTTCCTGGCAGGCTAACGCATTGTCAACCTTAAGCCAGACCTATGAAAAACAAAATAATTTGGCCAAAGCGCTTGATACTTACAAACAAGCTGGCATATTAAAAGACAGCACCCTGAATGACTCCAAAAAACAAGATATCACCCGCCTCGAAATGGAATATAATTTTGACAAAAGGGAGGCAGTGGTTAAAGCCGAAAATGATAAAAAACAAGCGCTGGCCGTAGCGGAAATAAATAAACAAAAGATTATCCGCAATGCGTCTATCGGTATTGGAACAATGTTAGTTTTGGTTGCAATTGCAGGTATCATCTTATACAAAAGAAGAAAAGACACCATTGAAAAAAAGAAAGAAGCTGAGTTTAATACGCAGGTTGCATATACAGAACTAAAAGCATTGCGTGCGCAGATGAATCCCCATTTTATTTACAATTCGCTTAATTCAATTAATGATTATATTGATAAACATGAAACCGAACTGGCAACTGCCTACACAACAAAATTTGCAAAATTGATGCGGATGATTCTGGAGAATTCCGAACAAAAAGCCGTGCCTCTTGACGATGATTTAAAGGCGTTGGAACTATATATGCAATTGGAAAGTATGCGAATGCAAAATAAGTTTAGTTATGAAATAAAAGTTGATGATGACATAGACCGGGAAAATACTTTAATACCTCCGTTGATATTGCAGCCATTTGTTGAAAACAGCATCTGGCACGGTATATCAAAGAAAAAAGGAGTGGGCAAAATATTGATATCTATTCATAAAGAAGGAAACATGATCAATTGTATAGTAGAAGATAATGGTATTGGCATGAAGGAATCAGCGGAAACAAAAACCGGGAAAGACGTTCAATCCAAAAAATCTTTTGGTATGAAGATTACAAATGCAAGAATCGATATCTTAAATAAAATGAAAAAATCAAATGCAGCAATAACTATGTCTAATCTTGAAGAAGGTACCAAAATAGAAATTAAATTGCCGGAAGAATTAGCGTTTTAAATTATGATAAAAGTTTTAATTATTGATGATGAACAACATTGTATTGACAGGCTTTCAAAATTGTTGCATCCCTCTCATGACAACATCCTTGAAATAACCGGAACCGCGTTGACGGTGGAAGAAGGAGTTGAAAAAATTATATCATTAAAACCCGATCTTATTTTTCTTGATGTTCAGATTGATGATAAAACCGGCTTCGATCTTTTGAGAGCATTAAACGAAATAAACTTTGCCATTATATTTACTACAGCCTTTGAAAAGTTTGCCATACAGGCAATTAAATTCAGCGCTATAGATTATTTATTAAAGCCAATTGATGACGCAGATTTAAACGCTGCCATATTAAAATTTATGAATGAACGATCCCAAAAATTGGCGGCTCAAAAAATTGAACTCCTGCTTCAAAATACGCAGAACAAAAAAGATATTCCAAAAAAAATAATTGTACCTACGGTAAGCGGTTTTGAATTTCTCGAAATCGCTGATATTACGAGGTGCCAGAGCGATATCAACTACACAACCATTTATCTAAAAGATAAGCACAAATTGGTTGTTGCCAAAACCTTGAAAGAATTTGAAGAACTGCTTGGCGGACATGCTTTCTTCAGGGTCCACAATTCCCACCTCATCAACTTAAATTGTATTAAAAGTTATAACAAAGGCAAAGGCGGTTCGGTGATATTAAACGATGGAACTGAGATTGAAGTTTCCTTCCGGCGCAAAGATGAATTCCTTAAACGACTATCTGGATTATAAAATTTTTCTGATAACGTTTTCCAAGGAATATATTTGCTATTATTTTGAACGGCCATAATTAATATCTATCAAAAAGACCGCTGCCATATTCCTCATAACGTTACTCGGGTTTAACTCGTTTGGATTGTTTTTTTTCTATTGGGGAAAAATTGAGTTGTGCAAAATTAAAGCCCGTGATTACGCCGATGGTTATTACCAGCTAAAAGAAAAAACCTATAAATTATTTTCATCTGGGTCCAAAGAATTCAAACTCATTAATAACCATGAAATTCTTGCTGATGGAAATTTATACGACATTGTAAAGACGGAAACACGCGATGGTAAAACATTGTATTATGCATTAGGTGACGAAGAAGAAGACAGGTATGTACAACAACTTAACAACCTGGGCAACTCAAATTCTCAGGAGCAATCGTTGCCCGCAAAAACAGTTGGGTTGCAAATTGGAAAATATTTTGAAGTAATAAAATACCAATCTCCAGTATTTATTACTTTACTTCGTGTACACGAGTCCGTTAAATTATCAAACGACTTGTTTCAATACATTTCGCCATTGAAGATTGTTTTCTCTCCGCCGCCCGATCTTATTATTTCCTGACATTTTTAAATTAAAGTGCATGTTTCGATAGAGAAGCATGTTATCTCATTTATTTGAATGATGGCTAATCATTCAGGAGTTATAATTTATTTAACCAATTCTGATTTTATGAAATATATTTCAAAATATATGTTCTTTCTCACGACTTTCCTGCTTTTTCAATACTTTGTAGAAGCCCAGGCCTCCCTACGTGGGAAAGTAACAGACAGCAAAAGCAACAACATCCTCAATGGTGCTACCATTTATATTCCCGATATTAAAACAGGAGCCACATCAATGGCAGATGGCACTTATGAAATAAAAAATATTCCCGAAGGAACTTATTTGGTCGAGGTGACTCTTCTAAGCTATGCTACCAAACTGTCGACAATAGATATCAAAAAAAATACTGCAAAAGATTTTCAGATGGATCCTTCACCTACACAATTAAAAGATGTAATTGTTACCGGAGTCATTTCTCCAACGGATAAACAAAAAAATCCCGTTCCGGTAACAGTAGTAAATTATAATTATATTCTGCAGAATTCTTCAACCAATGTAATAGATGCCATTACAAAAGTTCCGGGAGTTTCGGGTATTACAGACGGGCAAAGTATCACAAAACCTGTTATCCGGGGGTTGGGATATAACCGTGTCCTCACCATTAATGATGGGGTTGAACAGGTTGATCAGCCCTGGTTTGATGAATTTGGTATAGAAGCTGATCCCGATGCAGTTAACCGTTATGAAATTTTAAAAGGCCCCGCTTCTCTTGCTTATGGTTCAGATGCAATTGCGGGTGTCGTAAATCTTATCCCGGAGCAGCCTCTTCCGGAAGGAGAAACAAAGGCTGATATAATGTATAATTATCAAACCAATAACGGATTGATGAATGCAATGGCACATATTGCAGGCACTAAGAACGGAATTTCATGGAGCGCAAGAGTTGATAACACGATGGCGCACGCTTATCAAAACCAAAATGATAGTTATGTGCTCAATTCACAATTCAGTAACTTCAATACAGATGGTACAATCGGTATTCACCGCAAATGGGGCTACACGCAATTGCATGCCGGATATTTTGAAATGCATACAGGAATTGTTGATGGCACAAGAGATTCCGCAACGGGACAACAGGAAAGACCAGTAGCTTATCCTGATTTAAATGGAGGCGATCCTACCTATGAATTGCCTACACACCAGGAACAGGTTACCTATACACCGTTTGTGATCAATCAAAGAATAAGACATTCTAAAATTGTTTGGGACAACAGCTTTGCAGTTGGAGATGGAAAAATTAAAGCGATCGTTTCATGGCAAAAAAATTCACGTCAGGAAAATAATGATCCTACTGTTCCCAATACACCTATCATTTTTTATTCTTCTAACGCAATTACTTACGATCTGAGATATATATTCCCGGAAAGAAACGGATTTAATATGTCAGTTGGCGCAAATGGAGTATATCAGTCTTCGAAAAGTTTAGGGTTGCTTTTGCTAATACCAAATTATAATTATTTTCAAATTGGCGGCTTTGCAATTGGAAGCAAACAAATTGGGAATTTAACTTTAAGCGGCGGCGTCAGGTATGATACCCGGACTTTCAATGGCCTCGACCATTGGGTTGATTCCACCACACAGGAACCGGCAGAGGCTAATGCGGACAATGCGTTCCATGAGTTTGAAGGATTCAAATCAAACTTTAACGGGCTGTCTTTTAGCGCAGGAGGTGCTTACAATTTTACCAAAAATGTGCATGCAAAAGTTAATATTGCAAGAGGATGGAGGGCGCCGAATGTAGCAGAATGCGGAGCTAACGGGGTTCATGATGGAACAGTTGTTTACGAGATTGGCGATCATACGTTAACTCCTGAAACGAGCCTGGAAGAAGATGTAACTTTTGGTGTCAATTCAAAAGATGTAGATTTTGAAATCAATGCATTCAATAACAGCATCAACGATTTCATTTATTCCCGGGGTTTACAAAGTGTTTTTGGCGGTGACTCCATTAATAACACTTTAAACGCTGTTGGCCTTGGTGCAGCACCCGTTTATAAATACACACAAGGCAAAGCGAATTTATACGGAGGTGAAGTGGAGTTAAATATTCATCCTGCTGCAGCGCCATGGGTTGAGCTATATTCTACTGTAAGCCTGGTGTATGGAGGACTGAAGAATGTTCCTGCTTCCGTTAAATATTTACCTTTTGTTCCGCCCACAAGAATTACATCTGATCTTAAATTTAATATTATCACTCCGGGTCATTGTGTGCAAAATGCCTATTTAAAATTTGGCGTGCAAAGTTATTCTCAACAAAAAAATATTTACCAGCAGTATGCCATTTATAGCGGCCTGAACACTGCGCTCACTCCTTATGAATATGAGGCAAGCCAGTCAGCAACCAAAGGATATATTTTGTTCAGTGCAGGATTGGGTGGAAATATTATTTCAAAAGGTCATACTTTTTGTCAGTTATATCTCATCTGCAATAACCTTTTCAATACTGCTTATATGGATTATATGAGCCGGTTTAAATATTATCCTGTAAATTATACAACTGGCAGAGTGGGCGTTTTTAATATGGGAAGAAATCTAAGCATAAAGGTTTTAGTGCCGATTGATTTAAAGAAGTAATAAGAAGTATATTTTTTAATGGAAAGCTCTTAATATCAGGGCTTTCCTTTTTTTATTCTGGTATCTCCGCAATTTGTTCAATAACCCGATACTTCAGGTTTACCGGAAATCTAATCTTCATTCATATTATATTTCCGGAAAGCCACAATTACACTGCTTTCTTACGCATAAAAAAATTAACTTTAGTAACTAATTATTTTATGCCTGATGATGAATTTTTATTGAGCGAGTTTAAACGGATCATCCGAAGAAAGGCTGAAGAAAATATTATTGACTTCGACGAGAGTTTTGTTCACAAATTTGAATTGCAAGCCCACAGGTTTGAAGATGTGCTAAAAGGCACCACCAGAATTATTCCTCCGAACAGGTGGTCTTATCATCGAATTGGTCTTATAAAAAAAGGATCAGGTGAGTTTACAACCGGTATCCATAAATTCAAAGCAATAAAAAATACATTGATTGTTGTTCCTGCCCGTGTCATCACTTCAAGCAAAAACTGGACATTGGATATGGAAGGATATATTACTTTGTTCAACATAGATTTCTTTTTGCAAAATAATTTTTCAAATAAATATATAGAAAGCAAGAAAATATTGAACTCATCTATTCAACCCTATATTCATCTTAGCGATACTGAGGCAAAAGAAATCGCCGGTATTTTTGAAACGATACTTGAAGAAAAAAAATCAGGAAGTAGTCATAAAAATGAATTAATCGCTTTGAAAATTATTGAGCTCCTGATTCTAAGTGAGCGCCTGTTTAACAAGAAACAAAACCTGGAAACCAACATACCTTCTATAGATATTATTAAGAGATTCCTGGATTTACTTGAAGTTAATTTTTTAAGGGAACGTTCTGTAAAGTTTTATGCGGACAAATTAGCCATGCATCCAAATTATCTCAATGCCCTCATAAAAAAACATACGGGTTTAACCGCTAAAGAATCAATTCAAAACAGGCTTCTCATCGAAACCAAATACCTGCTTCATTCCACCAACCTGTCTATAAAAGAAATTTCAAACCAGGTGGGGTTCAACGATCCAAACTACTTCACTTCTTTTTTTACAAAATTTGAAAATGTTTCACCCGGACATTACAGGGCGTCATTTGTTTGAAAATCGAAGATGTTCATTTGTTTAATGAAGAACTTTTCATTTTCCGGGAGCGACCTTTGCACACTCAAAAAAATATTCCCGAAGTTAATATGACAATGTGCAGCGGGGAAAGGCGCTTCAAACATGGACGATAAAAATATTTCACGCGAAAAACCAGTACTAGCCAAAAGTCAGCAGCAGGCCGGCAATTGCAATGATAACTATCATGCATTGTTTGAACAGGCCACTGATGCCATCATGGTAACAGATTTTAATGGAAATTTCACAGACGTTAATTCCAGTCTGTGTACCATGTTTGGCTATACGAAAGAAGAGTTGCTTCAGTTGAATGTAAAGGCATTGCTCGATTATGAAAGTCTAAAAATGCAGCCATTGCGGTTTGATCTTTTGGCTGCAGGCGAAAATGTGTTTAATGAAAGAAAAATGATCCATAAAAACGGGAAGATCATTTATGTAGAGGCCAATGCAAAAAAATTTATTGATAACCGCGTCATGGTAATCGCACGTGATGTTACGGAACGAAAGATGGTTAGAGAAGTATTACAAAAATCTGAAGCGAACCTTCACACTATTTTTAATACTACGGATATTATTTATGTTTTAGTGGATCATGATTTCCGCGTTATTTCGTATAACCCGTGTGCTGCCGCATTTGCAAAAAATGAATTGGGACACAGCATGGAAATAAGTAAATATTTCCTTGATTATTTTCTACCGGAAAGGCAACCCACGCTACTTGGTTATATGAAAGAAGTGCTTGCGGGAAAGCATTTAAATTACGAGGTCAGTTATCCGCAGCCCGGTAATTTATTTCATTGGTACCAGGTGAAAATGTTCCCGATTTCAAAAGATGATAATAACGTTTATGGCCTGATGGTGGCAGCAACCAACATAACCGAAAAGATTGTGCTCGAACAAAAGCTCGCAGATGAAAGAATAAGAAAGCAACAGGAAATAGCTGACGCCATAATTACAGCCGCAGAAAAAGAGCGGCATGAAATAGGCCTTGAATTACATGATAACGTGAATCAGTTACTGGCCTGTTCCCGTCTTTATATAAAGATGGGGAGAACAACTGAAACAAAAAGAAAGCATCCCAATATTGATGAGGCAGATAATCTTATCAGCCAGGCCATTGATGAAATCCGGAATTTATCTCATTCATTAATAGTTCCTTTCATTGAAGCCGACAGGCTTTCAGAAGCCATCAATTATCTTACAGAAAAAATATCGGCAGGCAGTAAAATAATTATCGAAAAGGAAATTGCAGTTGGCGATGAAAATACGATTCCTGATAAACTTAAATTGACCATATACAGAATTGTACAGGAACAGCTTAGCAATATTGTTAAACATGCGGGGGCCGGTAAAATTATTTTGAAACTTATTCGCCATAGTGAAAAGATTGTAGTCACTATTAAAGATGATGGACAAGGCTTTGATACCATATTAAAAACGAATGGTATAGGCCTGATAAATATCAAAACGAGGGCCTCCTTATTTAGCGGAGAAGTAAGTATTAATTCCTCTCCCGGAAATGGTTGTGAGCTGATTGTGAGTTTTCCACAAAAGTAAGCAGGCGATAAAAAATGTTGTAACCAACAGACCTGGCATATAAAAAATTTCGTCAAAGGCAAAGACACAAGCTATCATACTCCTTAGTAACTTGCAACCATGCAAACAATCTCAAAACTTTGGGAAAGCAAAGCCCTTATCCGCTTTTCCGATTGCGATCCCTTTAATCATTTAAATAATGCCCGCTTCATTGATTATTTCATCAATGCCCGTGAGGACCATCTCCTGGCAAATTTGAATTTTAGTATTTATCATTTTGCGGCAGAGTATGGCCTGGGCTGGGTAGTAAGTAAAAACCAAATCGCTTACCTGAAGCCTGCCTTACTTATAGAGACTGTTGTTATAGATTCTGCTCTGCTGCAACTGGGAGCAACAGACCTGCTGGTTGAAATGAAAATGTGGAATGAGCGTAAGGATAAACTGAAGTCTGTTCTCTGGACTCATTTGGTGCACATAAATATTAAAACACAAAAGCCCGAAAACCATTCACAAAATCTGTTGGATACTTTTACACCATTTGTAAATGCCATAGACGATAATAAAAGTTTTGATGAGCGTGTGAACCAGTTGAGGAGCAAATGATAGTTTTGAATAAGGTTTTATAATAACTATCACTCATACATCTTCTGCTTATGTTCCGAGTAAAATATTTTCCTTTTAGATTTAGGTAATATCTTCATAGTTATTTCACTTCCATCCGCTGCATATTCCTGCCGGTAAACTGCAAAGGTTGCCTTCTTGCCTTTTGTCTCCAGTGCATCATAAAATAAGCGGGAATAGTTTACCACTTCTTTTATAAGCTTTGTAATCTTTGCTGCCGGTATCTTTCCTGTAACACTCAGCGGATGTATACCTGCACGGTACAGCGCTTCATTCCTTATTATATTTCCCACGCCGGAAAATATTTGCTGGTTCATCAACACATCATCAATGGTTTTATCCTTTTGTTTTTTTAATAAAGTTTTTACATACGCCGGGTCAAACTCTTTGCTTAATATATCAACCCGCCAGTCATAAATTTCGTTTAGTGGTGCCGTTAGTTTTGTCGCCTTAACGACATAGCCGTTTATTTCACCTTTGCTAAATTCAAGATAAAAAGAGCGGTTCACTTTTTTGCGCTCGTTTACCAGCACATCGCCAAACAAGCCGAGGTGCACTTTCACTGTGCCGTTTGCAAAAACAAACAATAAATGTTTTCCCCAGGTGCGTATGTCCAATAATTTTTTCCCGTTTATCCAATTGGTATCCATGGGGCCATAACCACCGGCCTTTATAACCTTCCTTCCAATGAAAGATGTTAACTGGCTTTTTAAATGAAGAATAGAAGGACCCTCTGGCATGTAATAAAAATTGATAATTAAAAATAACCAATAATCGTTTGGGGGAAGATACAGGACCGCGTTTTTCTTCCGCAACTGTTGAAGGAAATATAAAAGTGTAACAAAAAGTCTATATTATTTTATTGATAAAAAGTGACGGTAAAAAATCCTGCCATTCAATCACCGGTATTTTATTATTAAAAAGTGAAACTTGCTTAAGGGGGCTAAACTTTAGAATCATTTCTTTTTAAATTGTATTTTTGTAAGTATGAAAACATATCATTTACCTGTTGTGGTAGAATTAGATGAAGACAATGTGTTCATTGTTTCCTGCCCCGCTTTTAAGGGTTGCCATACTTATGGAAAAACCATCGACGAGGCATTGGCCAATCTTAAAGAAGTTGTTGAAATGTGCATTGAAGAGCAACCTTCTGAATCCCCCAATAAGTTTGTTGGTGTAAGAGAAATGGAATTTCAAATACCTGCAATTGCATGAGTGAGAAGTTACCCGTAATAACCGGGAAAGAATTTATTAAATTATTAGAAAGATTAGGATTTTCTGTCATTCGAATCAATGGTTCACATCACCGGATGAAGCACCCTGATGGTCGCATTACAACGATACCTGTACATAAAAATGATCCAATTCCGAAAGGCTTACTCCGAAAGATCTTACGGGAAGATATTCAACTAACTATAGAAGAACTTAAAAAGTATTTGGATTAGTTATTTCAGGTCCAAGTATATTAATCATAAAAGAAATAAATACTCAAAAAAAATCCCGCTACTCAACAAGCGGGATTTTCTAATATTAAAAAGGGCAGCTCTGTTATCTTCCAATAACAAGTCTGTTATTACTTATTACATGGCCATCCTGAACCAAAACCACCACATAATAACCAGAACTTAATCTATTGGTAACATTGCTTAATAAATAATTATGCTGGCCTTCGCTTTGCAATCCTAAATCAACAGAATACAAAGACCTGCCTTCAAGGTCAACAACTTTCAACATGGTATTTCCCGTTTTAGCAAGATTATAAACCGCTGTTGCATTTGCCTTGCCTGATAAAGGATTAGGAATAACCGATAATGTATTTGATATGATCTCATTCTGTAATCCCCGCGTGTCGCCTGATACATATAACGGTGACGCACCACCGGAGATATTTACGGTATAATCTTCCACCTCACCGTAAGTTAACGTTGCACATGGATTGGTTGAATAACCTCCGTAATTCATTTGAATACGTAACCTTGTGGAACCATTCTTCGCCGTTGTTGGAACCTTAAATGATCCTGAAGCAGTTCCGGTTCTTGCGGACTTCACTTCAAGTACCGTTTCGCCCGTACCGTTCAGTGTTCCATCCTGGTTGTAATCTATATATACCGTCCAGCTTTCTGCATATTTTGTTCCGGTGAATCCTGGTGTCATAGTAATTGTATAGGTAGAGCCCGCAGTAAGGTTAGCACTTAATGCAGTATAGTCGCCGTAACCACCATTATTGCCACTGGTGTTACTTATACTTCCCAACACAATCTTATTAATATACTCATAAGTTGTGGTTCCTTTAGACGCACAGTACGTAATTGTTCCGCTTGATGTAGCAAATGATGCGAGGCTGCTATAAGCGCTGTTTCCACCAGAACATACAGCTTGTACTTGGAACTGGTAGGTTGTTCCGGCAACGAGACCTGTTATATTATAAGAGGTACCAGTAATGTTACTAACGGTAGTAAATGTGCCCGTCGATCCCACTTCGTATTGCAGGTTATAAGCTGATGCGCCTGAAACTGCCGTCCAGCCTACAGTTGCGGAGGTCGTAGTTATTGCGGAAGAAGTTAACCCTCCCGGAATGGCGCAGCCACCCGTAGTTGTAAATGTTGCAGATGCTGTAAACTGCGACGTAGAGGTTGATGAACATACCGTTTGAACCTGCCACTCATAATTTGAACCAGCCGTAAGTCCGGTTGCATTATAAGTGTTGGAAGAAGCACTTGCAGTTGACCATGTTGATGTGCCAACAATTCTGTATTGAACATTATAACCTGTAGCTCCTGAAACAGCAGCCCAGCCAAATGTTGCGCTCGTGTTAGCTATATTGGTTGTTGTTAAACTACCCGGAGCATTACAATTCGATGCAGCCGAAGCAGGGACGTGAGCGATTTGCGTTCCCCAGTTGCTACCCGTATTAGCCCATTCCTGGAAAGTCCAGAATGAACCATCAACAGGATCAAAAGCGGTTCCGGAAAAATCGCCCCAGCGGTTACGTCCGCCGCCATATGTTTTATAATATCCGGCTAAGCCATTTACATATTGAACAGGAGTTTCAACAGTACTCGCGGCGTCGGTTGAAAGGTGCAGCGCATATTGAGCGCCGGCAAATGTTGTTGAACTTGAAGATGAATAGCCCACAAGCATATCGTTATTTGCATTTACGTCAAGACTTGGATAGTAATACCATATTTGAGAATTTGCGTCAGCAATGCGATTAAACTGAAGAACAGTTAATGAAGACGGGTTTACCTGCCACCAATCAACACCTGAATTTGTTGTTGTTCCTGTAGCCGGAAGAAAAATAGTATGAGTAAACCATAAACTCCCGTTTCTATAGATTACACTATGAATACGGGTATCGCCACACTCAATTCCATGAGAAGCAGATTCGCCGCTCTCTGGCGCCTTCAATAAGGTAGTAGGCTCTTTCCATGGTTGATTAATACCTAATTGGCTTCCTGCACTATAAACCGGCGCTGAAGGAGTTCCTGTAATGGTAGCGATATTTACATAACCATTTCCTCCCGAGTTTCCATTTCTGTCAGAAACCAGGTACAAGGTGTTTTGCGAAGCATCATAAGTAGTGGCCGGCGATAATAGAAGATTGGTAAGATCCGTAAAAGTTGTAGCCGTACCTGAGCCACCTGCATACAATGTGGCTCTTGGCCACACATAGATATAACTTTTATTGGCACCACTGGCCGGAAAATCATTTCCTGTCATAACGATCCAATTATTGTTATAGCCCAACTGGTCATAATCCATAAAATCTGAAGGAGCGCTGGGAGTGCAAACTACTTTATATATGTACCAGCTTCCGGTAGGATCACCGGTTTGCGATATGGCCACTGCGAATGCACTCGGCGAACTGCTTGAAGTTCCCGTTTGTGCATCTATGCCAATAATAAACCTGTCGTTATTGGGATCATAAGTTATATGGGGATCATAAAAATTATATAAGCCACTTGCAGAAAAGAAAGATGTGATGGAAACGGTGTTGTGTAAACTGCCATTGGATTTGTTGTAAATATTAAATTGTTGATTAGTTGTTTCTACAACGTAACTGGTACCAACTGCACCGTTTATGTCAGGCGGTATCAATGTTCCGTTATCAAGTATTCCCTGGAAATTCTGGCTGGCAACCGGTGAATTTAATTCAACCTGGTTGGCAGCATTAGTTTGCACAACTTGTTGCACTTTGGCATTCTTATCAACAGGTCCGGGTTTTAAAATAAATTTATCCCGATCTTCGCCCTGTTCAATAAAACGGGGCGTTAGTGTTACGGGTTTATTCTTTTCAGACTCCGCAATTTTTTTAAAATTGACAATGTCGGGAGTTCCAAAATTAAAAGTCGATTTCGTAACCTGTGCATCGGAATTCCCAAAAAAGGCAAGGCTTAAAATGCATATTGCAATTAAGCGAAAGAGTAAAGTTTGCTTCATGTAAATAGGTTTGTAAATGAATTTTGAAAAAGAACTTTTTTAAAAAATTTTTTCCGGTCAGGTGTACTATGGAGGAATGCGAAGGGACTTGAAATTTTCTCAATTTGTTGCTAAATATAAAAACAATTGAGATAATTTAATATAGTAAAGCTCCTAAAGTTTTAAACAATTGTAAATACAATTTATTTAAGCCGAAGAATTATTCAATTCTCTTTTTTAGTTCTTCATTTCAATAAATATGAAGGCCATAAGTGCCGATAGCGCAGCGAGCGCTGCACATATTCGCATAACATCCACGTAAATGTTTATGAATCCATCTTTATAATCCCGTTCGATTTTAATTTTGCTTTCTTCATCTACAAAGGAAGGAACTTTTGCATCCCCAAGATTTACTGCCTGGGCGACAATCTCATTTTTTACTTCTTCTTTTAATGAAACGTTCTTCATCCTGCTATTCAAAAATCCCGTAAAAAATAAAATGGCCAACGCCCCGATAATGGCATTCGCAAACACATTCGAAATGCGGCTGACGGCGTTATTAATTCCCGAAGCCGTTCCCGAATAATGACTGGCAACAGCGCCCATAACGGTTGTTGTAAGAGGCGTTACAGTAAAGGACATGCCCAGGCCAAATAAGAATATTCCCGGTAAAAAAGTTGTCCAATACGACGATGGGCCATTTGTTTCCTTGACAAATGATAGTAATAATAAACCAACCGCAACAACTGCCGGACCGAGAATAAGAAACCAACGAGGCCCGTATTTATCCACCAGTCCGCCAGACCATCTTGAAATAGTAATCAACAAAATTGTAAAAGGAAGCAAAGTAAATCCCGCCTGCAACTGGCTGTAGCCTTGAGCTTGCACCATATTCAATGTAAGAAACAACATAGCGCATGTAAGAGCTGCATATAAAAAAAATGTAAGCAGGTTAGCGCCACTGAAAGTTCTATTATTAAACAATTCCAAAGGCATCATGGGATGTTTAGTTCTCTTCTCAATAATTATAAAAATTATTAAAGAAAGAAATCCGGCTGCGAGCGAAACATATACTTGCCAGTTATCAAATCCTGTTTGCGGAATTTTTAAGAATCCATAAGTTAATAAAGCAAGCCCCGCCACCACGGCAAAAGATCCTGCATAATCCAATGATTGCCCTGATGTTTCATCGCTGCTTTCTGGTACTTTACGCCAGAGAATTATTAATGAAGAAATACCTATCGGCACATTTATAAAAAATATTACCCTCCATAATCCTGCATCGGCTAAGGCGCCACCAAGTATTGGCCCGCCAACGGTAACTATCGTTGTAATTGCTGACCACGTGCCTATTGCTTTTCCTCTTTCATTTTTACCAAAGGTTGCGTTAATAATTGAAAGACTTCCGGGAATCATTAATGCGCCACCGATTCCCTGCAAGGTTCTGAATATAATAATGTAGTAAACAGAAGGAGCAAAACCACAGGCGGCTGATGCAAGCATAAAAACCGCTATGCCAATCATGAAGATTTTTTTCCGCCCAAGTTTATCACCTAATGAACCGCCAGGCAAGATAAGTGCGGCGAGCATTAGTAAGTAAGAATTTAGCAACCAGAACAAATCGGCTCCTGTAGCATTTAAATCCTTTTGAAGAGAAGGCAATACCACATTCAATGCGGTGCCATCAATAAAAGCCATAGCAGAAGCGAGAATAACAGAGGCCATGAGCCATTTCCCTTTTGTGCTGCCAAGTTTTATCGCTTCCATTAGTAGAAAACATTTTATTAAAAAGCATTACAATTTACCTGGTATAGTTGCCAGATGTACAGCAACTATCTATAACGGTCATAGAGATTTTATATTCATTCGCATTTCAATCATGTGTTTTACAAAGCCCGTTTTTTCGTAGGCCCGTATCGCATTATCATTATTGAAATACACGTCCAGCCTCATTTCGGTAACGTTTTGCGCAGCACTCCAGGTTTTTAATCCGTCAATAATTTTTTGATTTACTCCCCTTCCACGGTAATCGGGATCAACATACATAAATCCTAAATAAGAACGTTTTGGATGTTGCAAATAAGGTTTGGCTTCTTCCAGTCGTGCATATCCCGAACCAATAATTTTGCCGTTCAATTCTGCCACTAACAATTCAATGTGCAATGCCTTGATCATTTCTTCAATGTCATAATAATGAATAAGGCCACGCTTTAAGGTCACATCAAATGGTCTTTCAGCTTTAATTACGCCCTGTTCAAAACGAAGCAGTGTTTCCAAATCATTAAAGGTTGCCTTTCTTATTAGCATAAATTCACTTTTAATTATTATTGTATAACAAACTTTTTTAGCAAAATAATTACTATAAATTCAAATAAAAATGAAACATTTAAAATGTATAACTGTTTCGTTCGTCCATGGTACTAACAGTTAAAAGAAATTATGTCGTTAAAGATTACAGGTAAGAATCCATCAGGCAGGCTGCTGGAAAAAATAAAACAATCGCCCAATTATAAAAATGAGGCTTTTCAAAACTTATCAGAAACACCCATGATACTGCAGGATACATCGTATTATGAATTAATTAAAAAAACGATCAATAGAAATCCTGATGTAAAACCTCCCTCAAAATTGCCTTCAGTTAAAACTGATTTAAAAAATATTAATAGCAATCAACCTGTGATCGTATGGTTTGGACATTCTTCTTATTTCATAAGAATTGATAATAAAAATATTTTAGTTGATCCTGTTTTCAGCGGTAACGCCTCGCCGGTTTCTTTTATGGTAAATGCTTTTGAAGGGAGTGATATTTATACCACCGATGATTTTCCACAGATTAATTTTTTGATTCTTACTCATGATCATTATGATCATCTCGACTATAAAACGATCAAAAAATTAAAATCCAAAGTAGAAAGAATTTACTGCTCGTTAGGTGTTTCATCTCACTTGATTTATTGGGGCTTCGATGAAAATTCAATTACTGAAATAGATTGGTGGCAAACTGATAATATGACTAACGGTATGACTTTAACCGCATCGCCAGCAAGACATTTTTCCGGTCGCGGATTAAAACGATTTAAAACTTTTTGGTCTTCGTTCATTTTAAAAACGGCATCACATACTTTATATCTTGGCGGCGACTCAGGCTATGATTTTCATTTCAAAAAGATTGGTGAAAAGTATGGGCCCTTCGATATTGCTATTCTTGAATGCGGGCAATATAATACAGCGTGGCCGCTGATTCACATGATGCCGGAACAAACATTTCAAGCGGCTCTCGACCTGAAAGCAAAAGTTTTATTGCCCGTCCACTGGGGTAAATTCACGCTATCTATGCACCCTTGGAACGAACCGGTGCAAAGAGTTTTAAAGGCCGCTGCTTCACACAAGTTAAAAGTGACCACACCGCTGATTGGTGAACCGGTTATTTTGAATGAAGCATATCCGGATAAACCCTGGTGGAATTTTTAGACCTATCTGTATATCTAACTGTAAAGAATATACGTAAATAATTTTCTACCTGTATCCTTGTGCCTGCAGGTGAAACAATTCAGCATACCTGCCTTCCTGTTGCAATAATTCCTCATGGCTCCCAAGTTGAATCATTTCTCCCTGGTCCATTACCAGTATACGATCCGCCATGCGAACTGTAGAGAACCGGTGAGAGATAAGTACTGCAGTTTTTCCTTTCGTTAGTTCCGCGAAGCGCTGGAATACCTGGTACTCTGCACGGGCATCAAGAGCGCTCGTTGGCTCATCTAAAATGAGTAACTGTGCCTCTTTCATGTAGGCACGTGCCAAGGCAATCTTCTGCCATTCGCCGCCACTCAATTCTATGCCATTATTAAAACGGCGACCCAACGCCTGGTCATATTTTCCAGGCAGTCTTTCCGCAAGCAGGTTGGCTAAACTTTTTTCAGCAGATGTTTCAATTAAAGAACGGTTATCTTGTTCATCAATATTTCCTGCAGCAATATTTTGCGCAAAGCTCATTTGATAGCGAAGAAAATCCTGGAAAATAATGCCGGTATTTTTTCGAAGATCCATGATATCGTATTCCCTCAAGTCTATTCCATCCAGCAATATCCGGCCTTCAGTAGGATCATATAAACGTGCAAGCAATTTTACCAAAGTAGTTTTGCCTGCACCATTTTCACCAACCAATGCAAGCTTTTCACCAACATTCAATGTAAAACTCAAATGACGGTTGGCCCATTTGTCACTATTGTGATACTTAAAGCCTACATCTTCAAATGTAAAGCCATGCTTAATAGGGTTTGGAAACAAAACTGGTTTTGGTGCAACGGTGATCTTTGGTTCTATTTCAAAAAAGTCAAAAAAGTCACGCAGGTAAATAGCACCTTGCGAAACACTGGTAAAGCGTGATAAAATATTTTCGAGTAAGCTTCTCAGTTGCCTGAACGAACCCGCAAGAAAAGTAAGGGTACCAATGGTAAGAACACCTTCAACTGTTTTTAAGATCATTACAACATACGCTGTATAATAACCGAGGCTTCCGAGGAGCGCAAACACAGTTCCCCACGAAGCACGCTTTATGGAAAGCTTTTTATTATCATCATAAAATTTATTACTCAGTGTTCTAAAGCGATCAATCAAAAAACCCGACAAATTAAACAACTTCACTTCTTTAGCGGTTTCATCGCTGGCGCCGAGATAACGCATGTAATCCAGCTCTCTTCGTTCGGGCGTTTGACCACGAGTCAACGCATAACTGCGATCATTAAAATAAGACTCGCCCAGGAATGCGGGAACAATTGCTATCAGCAACAATAATATCAGCCAGGGGTTAAATGCCATTAAACCAACTGCAAGAAATGCCATTGTTATCAGGTCCTGCACCTGCGTAAGAATTTGTGACAGTAAAATAGTACGCCCGATGGTTTGTTGCCTTGCCCGTTCGAGTTTGTCGTAAAATTCTGAATCTTCAAACTGGTCTAAATCCAGGGTGGCAGCATGCTCCATAATTTTTACAGACGTATAATTAGAAAAGAGATCGCCGAGCAAACTATCAACCAACGCTGTCGCACGGGCCAGCGCATCCGATATTATTGCTAATGCAAATTCTGCAGCAACCAACTTCCACAAATAGGTATGATCTGTTGCGGTACCCCTGCTTAACAGTACAACTTCATCTATAATAAGTTTGCCAACATATAGTATACTTACGGGTATGGCTGAACGAAGTAGACGTAACACTCCATTCAGTATCGTGTACCAATGATTGGTTTGCCATACCAGTTTAAAAAACCGTGGGAGATTACCAAACGCAACTAATTTTTCTTTAAGCGTAGGTTTGGGAATTACATTTACAACAGGTCTGGCCATCCTTACATTAATTGAGCTGCGAATTTAAGTCAATTGTTTATTGCTTTTCGAGCATGACCCTGAAAGTAAGATTGATCCTTGGGGTTAATATTTTTTTTGATTTCGGTAAACTGTGCTGCCAATTGGTTTGTGTGCTTCCCTGCATAAGCAACAGACTTCCGCTTTGCAAAATAATCGAGAGAGTTTCTTTAGTTTGTTTGTGTCGCAGCATAAACTTTCTTTCTGCACCAAAACTTAATGACGCAATCGCGGAGTCGGTTTGTAGCGTTTTCTCATCGTCACTATGCCAGGCCATGCCTTCATCGCCGTTGTGATATAAATTAAGAAGACATGAGTTGAAAACGGTTCCTGTTTTTCCATCAACCAGGTTCTTTAAAGCAAGTAACTCTATTGTCCACGGCAAAGCAATTTTTGTTTTATTGGAATAGGCATATTCAAAGCCGGCATCGGCATACCAGGCCACTTTTCGTTTGGTAACAATATGTTTTCCAAAAATTACAGCTTCATCATTTTTCCATTCGATTGTATGCAATAATTTTTTAAAGTAAAAATCAGCTTCCTGTTCATTCAATACTTTTCCATGATATTGCACCAATCCATCCTTCTGTAGAATTGTGGTTATTTCTTCATCATTAAACAGATCCATTTTTCCATTTTTTATATTCGTATTTCATGCAGTTTCCACAGGGCCTGTAGCCTTCGTTAATGGCTTCCTGTTCCGATGAAAAGAACACACGATTTTCAATTTTCATTCTTTTTCCAGAAGCACATGTTAATAATCCATAGATTTTTAAATTACCGTTTCCGGCCAAAATAATTGTTCCTTGCGCTATTAATAATTTCAGCTTCCTTCTCCCCGCGAAATCCATAGGATTTAAAGCAACATGATACAACATAATATTGTTTTAACTTTTTGGCTTTTTTAAATTACTTTATTGCTGTGTAGAATTTTTAGCTGCCTCCCACCCTATCATGGCCGTTTTGCGATTACCGCCCCATTGATATTGCCCGAAGTTGCCCGTTGATTGTATAACCCGGTGGCAGGGTATTAAGAATGCTACCGGGTTATCACCTATGGCAGAACCTACAGCCCGGGAGGCTTTGGGATTATGTATGCTTTTTGCAATCTCACCATAGGTTGATAATTGTCCCATTGGAATTTTCAACAACGTCTCCCATACTTTTATTTGAAATTGCGTTCCTTTTAAATGAAGCTTTATTTTATTGAGCCTTGTCCAGTCGTGCGTAAAGATGTACAAAGCATTTTGTTGAATAAGATCCACCATTTGTTTGTAAACGGCATTCGGAAAATTCTTTTGCAGAGCTTTCAATGCTTCCATTTCTTCATCTGCAAAAGCCATATAACAAATACCTTTTGATGTAGATGCCACCAGGATATTTCCAAACGGGCTTTCTGCATAACTGTAATTTATCAAAAGATTTTCACCACCATTCTTGTATTCGCCGGGCGTCATGCCTTCAATATTGATGAACAAGTCGTGCAAACGGCCGGTACCGGAAAGGCCGGTTTCAAAAGCTGCATCAGCCAAAGTTGAGTGATTTTGTTTCAACACATTTTTTGCATATTCCACACTTACATATTGCAAAAATTTCTTCGGGCTTACCCCCGCCCATTCACTAAAAAGGCGTTGAAAATGAAACGGGCTCAGGTGTATATTGCTCGCTATTTCATCGAGAGAAGGCTGCGATTTGAAATTACTGTCGATATAAGCGATGGCCTCTTCGATTCTGCTGAAATTTGTCTTTTCTGATTCTTTCATTTACTATTTATTTAAAAGACAAAATTAAAAATGACAACTTCTTATAACAACCCGAAACTTGCTGAGTTGTAACTTTCCGTAATTTATTTTCGATCACCGCCTTTTCCACAATATTTTTAGTCTAAAATAAATTTAGTCTTATGAAAATACACCAACAAGCTATAACACTTTCAGAAAAGAGAAGGGGTTTTCATCTTATCACAAGAGAAGTCGTTAATTCACTGGAATGGTTAAACGAAATTAGAACCGGAATTTGTCACATTTTTATTCAGCATACATCTGCTTCGTTATGTATTAATGAAAATGCAGATGCCACCGTTAGGAAGGATTTTGAAACGTATTTTAATAAAGCCGTTCCGGAAAATGATCCCGATTACTTGCATGATACCGAAGGAAGCGATGATATGCCTGCGCATCTTAAAGCAGCTCTGTTAGGAAGTTCTGTACTCATACCGATTGTGAATGGAAGATTTGCATTAGGAATGTGGCAGGGAATTTATATATGCGAACACCGAAACCATGGAGGACGGAGAGATCTTGTAATTACAGCGTGGGGTGAATAGTACGTTACTTACAAAGCCTATGGATAATATCAGCGTGTTGAGGAAAAGTTGACAGCAGGGTTTCTTTTTCAGCTATTTCGAAATCTGCAAAATCAAAACCCGGCGCCACGGTACAACCCGCAAGGCTAAAACTACTACCGGCTGCCGGTTCGGAAGCAAACCAGGTATTCGCGGGAACCACAAACTGAAAGGTTTCACCGGCATCCAGGTCCTTTCCCAGTTTAATGTTGTAATAATTTCCGTCGTTTTCAATTACATGAATTATCAAAGTTCCACCTTCATAAAAGTGCCAGCATTCGTCACTCCTCATTCGATGAAAAACAGACCGATCACCTTGCTGTAAAAGATAATATATGGCTGTGCAAAAACTGCGATCGCCTGTAAAGCGACGTGGCAAAGCTTCTGGCGCAATTTTTTCCGAGGCACGATAGCTTTCTTTAAAATAGCCGCCTTCAGGGTGTGGCTGTAGTTGCAACAGTTTTATAAAATGTGGCGCATTCATATTGTTGAAATTAAAAAAGTATTTAATCATTTCATTTTTTATAATTCAAAATAGCCGAACGCTTAACTTTTTTGACCGTTTAAAATAACCGTTCGGATCCATCTATAAAATTTTACTGCCTATTACATAATTGCCGGTAATAAGAAACAAGCTAACGGCTGAAAAAAACATGGCATACGATTCAATAGTTTTCATAATGTGTAAGGTTTACTGTGTATGATTGCAACGAGATTAGAAATGGTTGGCTGCAAAACTTTTGCAAACGCTTTTGACGCAATGTTATAGTTTGAACACGATGCCTGTACTTAGTCCCAACGAATTCAAATTCGTTTTTACTGAAGCATCTTTATTAATTGATGATATTGCAAAGCGGAAGGCCGGCTCAAAAGAAAGTGAAAATGCTTTATTCAATTTGTATTGTAACTCCACACCGGCAGCGCCATTCACATACATTGATTTCAAACCTTGAATCTTGTCGGTTGATGGAATTTTGGAACCGGTAGTTGATGTTATAGTAGTTTGAATTTGTCCTTTGGTTAAAAAATTAAATGAAACACCCGCACCCGGCAAAATACTAAACCTCCCGGCTCTAAAAATATATTTAGCATAAAGAGGTAAGCCAACGTATTGTAAATTATTTGTTGAAGCAAGTGCGTTTATGCTATCGCCGGATGCAGGAGGTGTCGCGGATTTAACGGTAACGTAGGAGTATCCTGCTGAACAATTAAAACGGTAGTTGATATTCCCATCATTATCGGGGCGGGCATAAATAGTTTTAGGTTGAATATCAGTTTTTCTGGACGAATAAGTAAGCCCCGATTCGAGCTTCAGGCTTTTTCCGATATTATAATTGACAAGAACACCAAAAGTAGACGAGAACTTTATGCGCTCATCCTTCTCAATTGCATTTCTTTCCTCTTCTCTAAAGCGGGGATGATCATCCTTTACTTGCGTTGAAACTATGTCGGGAGAAAAGAATACGGTAGCAGAAAGCGGGGAACCACTGCCCGAATTTATTTTGATTGTTTTTGAATTTGAAATAAGTGATTTCCTTTTAAATACCATTTCACCCGATGACATCTTACTATCATTTTGATAAGTCGGATTTTGAATCGGCAACAAAAAATCATTTTTTAATTCGGGCGAGAGGCTTGTCGTTTCAATATTTCTTTGCCTGTCTGTAATAATATTACGAGAAGAATTATTTGCTACGCGGTTTCTATCAATATTATTTTTGTCAAATGATACTACGGATTGTTTGTCCGTTTTATCGTTAGGATAAGGCGAATCAGTTGTTCCCGCTTCTATATTCATTTGCACACCTGCCTTATTTTTAACCGTCGGCTTTTTTCTGTTTAGTAAAGCAGTGTTTTCGCGTTCTTCTAAAGATGATGAAGAGGCGTGATTATTTTTATCAGCGACAACCTCTTTTTCTCCGGCATCTTTTTTATTTGAAAGAGCTTTACTTTCCGTGGCAGGTATCTTATTATCTGCAACCTCCGTGTCAGTATGCTGAATTTGTTTTTGAAGATATTATTATGGTCATTGGTATCTACGTGGGTATTAGCATTAGCGGTATTTAATATTGAAGAATCTCCATGCGAAATTTTGGTTTGCGATTTTTGTTTTAATATATTTTTTCCTTCCCTGTTTTGTTTTACAAGTTCCCTGTTTTGTTTTCTGATGTGCAAGGTGTACATGGCCATACCAAGGGAAAATAACAAGAGTACCGCGGCCACCCATTTAAGTTTATTGTATTTTTTAGAGATAGAAACTACTTTCTTTTTATCCAACGTTTTATCAATGTTTTCCCAAACAGAGGCTGAAGGTAGTTCCTGGTTTTCTTCCAAAGCCTTCCTGAATAAATCATCAATATTGTGTAGATCTTTATTCATATTTCATTTAGGTTTTGTTTTGCAGATTGGATACTTTTATGCACTGCCCTTTGCAAAAAGGCACGTGCATCGGAGAGATTGGATTTTGAGGTGCCTTCGGAAATGCCAAGGTGTTCGGCAATTTCACGATGCTTCATACCTTCAAATACATATAGATTAAAAACCATACGGTAGGCGGGCGAAAGCTGCTGCACCATTTGTAGCAACTCTTTAGTTCCTATCCGCGATAAGACTTCTTCGTTGCTTACAGGTTCAGCAGCGGTACTATCAATATTTACAACCGCATGCATTTGCTTTTTACTCCGGTATTTTTGTAAAGCGCAATTAACCATAATCTTCCTCACCCATCCCTCAAATGATCCTGCAAAATTGTATTGGTGCATATACCCGAACACCCTTATAAATCCTTCCTGCAAAATCTCTTCCGCTTCTTCCCGGGTTTTGGAATAGCGAAGGCAAACTCCGAACATTTTGGGCATAAGAACTGCATACAGGCGGTTTTGCGATTGCCTGTTTCCATTAATACAACCCTCAATAAGCTGCTCTAACTGTTCCAATAATTTCCTTCTTTAGGTGTTGATGCATTAATTAATAAAATGGTTGGGTGAGCATTTGCAGTATAAAATAACAATGATTAATAAAAACATTTCAGCTATTAACATTTTTTTAATCAGGGCACCCAACTTTCGGGGAATGCTTATCATCAAAATATAACAAGATAAAAAGTAATAATTGGTAAAAAGTATCGCATGAAGCAATTCTAAAAAACTAAAACCCAAAAGACCTTACGCTAAAACTATTTATCACTTTTTAAATAATACAATATGAAAACGAAACATCCAGGATTTATATTAATTGGCTCCGCATTTTTCTTTCTTCTTTTTTTAGCATCATGTAATAAAGAAACTTCTGTAGCAACCACGGGCACTTCCCAGGCAATAGTGTCTGCTACACAATCTATTGCTGTTGCGGCAGGAAGTAGTTCAAACGATTCTATTTATGTTATTCATGCCTGCGACCGCGGGCATGTGCTCGATAGCATTGCCATGAGTGCACTTCCGGCCGCCATCACGGATTACTTAACTGCGAATTACACAGGATACACCTTTCAAAAAGCATATGCCGAAAAAGATGCATCCGGAAACACAACCGGTTATGTGGTGATCATACAATTCAACGGTAATCCCGTGGGTTTGAAATTTGATGCATCCGGTAATTTCATTTTAGTTCTCGAGCAGCGTGAAGGCCGTGATTTAAGTGGTGATGGCTGGCACGAAGGAGGAAGATTCTGCAACCGGGACGGGCAACACAAAGATACCGTAGCATTGACTTCGCTGCCCGCAGGTATATCGTCATATTTTACATCGAATTACCCGCAGGACACATTAATGAGAGCTTACTTAAACCGCGATAGCAGCTACATAATTTTCAGTAAAGATAACGGAGCATTTGTAACCGTTTTTGATTCTACCGGAGCGTTTGTAAAAAGAGTTCAATTGCAGCCGCATACTAACGGAGAGGTGATGAATGTTAGTCAAAGCGCATTACCTGCAGTTATACAAACATACCTGGGAACTACTTATCCTAATTATGTTTTTGACCAGGCATTTTCATTTTCGCAAAATGGAACCTTGATAGGCTATGTTGTTGCGATGGATGCGAATGGTACTAAGTATGCCGTAGCATTTGATGCTTCGGGCAATTTTATAAGGGCCGTTGCTATAAGATAACAATATGTAATATCATCAATATAACACTACTGCCGCGCATTTGTAAATGCGCAGCACTAGTGTCTTTAATAAAAATCAACACTGACTCTGCAGATGTATTTTACGATTCCTAAAATATCAGAACAATACCAGGTTGTAAGTGTTACTGCCAAACTGCTTAAATTATTCAAGTTGTCATTTCGGGCAGTGAAGCGCAAGCGGGAATCGTATGGTATTGTTAATTACCTGGAAAGGTCAATAAACAAGGAGGACGTTGTAATCAATATCGGCTCCGGTGAAGATGACTACTTATACATCATACGGAGAAAACTCGGCAAGTCGGGAAGAATAATTGTATTTGAAGCGCGGACGGAATTATTTCAACAACTGGAGCATCTTAAAAAAATATTTAAGTGGAACAATATTGAAGTGGAGTCGTTAGTTCTTTCCGACTTCCCCGCTTCAAAAGTGGCTTACAAATCACCACATAAATTCTTCGCACATGGTGGCGTTGTAATTAATATTGCCGACAAGCGTGCAGAAAATTCAGTTTATAATATTGTAGTAGAGACTTTGGATAATTATTGTGGCAAAAAGAACCTTCACCCTTCCTTTTTAAAAATTGATGCCAACGGAAATGAATTAAGGTTGCTAAAGGGCTCCATCAATATACTCAGAAAAGATAAGCCTAAAATACTATTGAAATGTGAAGAGCGGCTGGCTGGTGCTCAAAATATTTTAGAAACATTTGATTACCTGTCACAATTGGGGTATAAAGGATATTTCATGCTTGATACCATAAAAATACCCGTTGAAAATTTTGAGTTTAATCTTTACCAGAATACATGCAATAATTTTTACTGTAATAATTTCATGTTCGAATAATGATTATTTTAAAAAATCAGGAGGTATTGCATTCAATGGTTCAACCATAATATGCTTATAGTAAATTTCAGCACCTTCTGATTGAATTTGTATTTTGCCTTTCACTAACGGTATCGCGTGCCCGTTTTCAAACTGGCGTGAATTATACAACACCATCATAACTTTTCCGTTTATCATTTGAACACTTGTGTCGCCATGGCAGTATAAATCAAGGGTATTCCATTCACCTGTTGCATTCTCTGCATCTCCATTTTTAATACAATGCCGGCCTACCGGGCTGTTGGCACTAAAAGTTTTCATCTCTCCTGACGGGTTGTATATATATTCGCTATCCGATTTCTTTATAACCGGGATATCTTCCATTCCACCGGCAACACCCCAGTAGTCCCCACAATTGCCCTGCTCTACCTGGAACTCCTGCGAACGCATCCAGGCTCCATAGTCAGCGCCATTTTCACCTACAGAAAAATAGAGCACGCCACTATCCATTTTCTTACCTTTCTTTTGTCCCCAACTAAGTTTGCCCCATTTAAATTGTAATTGCAAATGAAAATTTCGGTATTCTTTTAAAGTGCAAATACAGCCCCAGTTTTCACCTGAAATACGGATTACCTTTTCTCCGTCCTGTTGCACTATAGTAAAAATATGATTGGGATCGTTGTTCAATCCAACGGGCATATCACTTAGTTTTTTCCGGCGACATCCAGGGGAGGGCCAATATAAGAATTCCAACCTCTAAGATCTTTGCCATTAAATAAAGCTGTCATATGCATATTTTGAGCAAACAATTTTGTTGACGGTAATACAGGGATTATGAAAAACAGAATAAGAGAGAAAAGTTTCATATCAATGTTTTTACCAAAGGTAAATTAATCGTTCTTTCTTAATAAGCATTTGAAAGCCCAGGAATATTCGCCTACAATTACATTGAATAGCCGAACTCAAAACTATCGTAATAACACGAACGTCTTTTTACTTGCTAACCGTTAGTATAGGCGCAATTTTTTTTAAAGACCAAATTTTCTTTCACGTTGCCATATGGAAATAGCGGGGAATGGTGTCTTAATTATTA
Organism: uncultured Chitinophagaceae bacterium; assembly: GCA_963792025.1. GTDB lineage: Bacteria > Bacteroidota > Bacteroidia > Chitinophagales > Chitinophagaceae > Ginsengibacter. The sequence goes on from CAWBUS010000009.1 coordinate 50,224, forward strand.
TTTTGCTGATTAAGATTGTCTATCTTTGAGAATTGATCTACAAAATGCCTATGGTTAACAAGAAAACATTTATTGCCCTGATAATTCTCATTTGGGTATCGTGCGGAAAAAAAAGCGCTCCTGTTGAAGAAGGTACCAATGACAACAATTTTGTATCTGTTCTTACACAACATAATGATAATACAAGAGCTGGCCTCAATGGTAAGGAAACAATATTAACAACGAGCAACGTAAATACTCAAAAATTCGGCAAACTGTTTAGCCTGAACGTGGATGACCAGGTGTACGCTCAGCCGTTAGTTGTAGCTAACCTTTCCATCGCAGCATCGAAGCATAATGTAGTTTTCATTGCAACTGTCAATAACACGATATATGCTTATGACGGCGATACTGCTAAATTATACTGGCAAAAAAACTTCACGGCTCCCGGAATGAGGCCAGTAAGAAATAACGATATGACGGGTGCCTGTTCAGGCAATTACAAGGATTTTAGTGGCAACATTGGCATAGTGGGAACTCCCGTTATCGATCCCTCTTTTAATACAATTTATTTTGTTGCGAGAAGTACTGACGGTACAAACTTTATTCAGTATTTACATGCAGTAAATATTGTTAACGGAAGCGAAATGCCGGGCAGCCCGATTAAAATAACGGCAACGTATAGGGGCAGTGGAAGTGGAAGCATAAATCATGTTATCAACTTTAACCCGCAAGTTCAAAATCAACGTATGGCGCTGACACTCATTAAAGGAATCATCTATATTACATTTTCATCACATTGCGATTGGGGTCCATACCATGGCTGGATATTGGGATATAATACAAGTACGTTGAAACAGCAAATTGTTTACAATAATACACCCGACGGATCCGCGGGAGGTATTTGGGAAAGCGGTACCGGCTTAGCCGTAGATGACCAGGGAAATCTTTACTGCGTATCTGGAAATGGTACTGAGGGTGTTAGCAGCGACCCCACCAATTTAACAAACCGGGCTGAGAGTGCATTAAAACTTACTCCTACTGCCTCGTCCCTAAAAGTCACGAGCTATTTTACACCATACAATTATCCTTACCTTGACAGCACCGACGGGGATTACGGGTCAATGGGTTGTTTCTTAATTCCAAATTCAAGCTTTTATTTCACCGGGGCAAAGGATGGAAATTTGTATTTATTGAATAAAGATAATATGGGTGGCTTTACAGCAGGTGCTAACATAATACAGCAAAATGTTTCACTGGGACACAACGGCTTGCATTGTCAACCTTCCTATTACAGAGGAATAACTGACGAATTCGTATATGTGTGGTCGGAAAAAGATCAGTTGCGTGCTTACCCGTTTAACCGAGTTTCTAACATGCTGGACATCTCCAATGTTATTACTTCACCTGTAGCCGGACCAACGGGCTGGAGTGGAGCGTTACTTTCCGTTTCATCGAATGGAACGCTACCTGCAACCGGCATTGTATGGGCTTCGTATGCTTCAAGTGGTAATGCCAACCAATCTGTATGCCCCGGAATATTAAGGGCTTTTGATGCCAGCGACATTACCAAAGAATTATGGAATAACAACCTGGATATAAATGATAACTCTGGCAATTATGCAAAATTTTCGTCACCCACTATTGCTAACGGGCATGTTTATTTAGCCACGTTTTCAAACCAGGTGGTTGTGTATGGCCTTAAGTAAATTAGGTTTTTATTTTTCGTTTATTGGTTACAGTTATTAATAAATAAGAAGTGTAATATCGTGATTTGTACAATATTTATCATTGCCTGTTCTTTTCGCAAACGGTATCCCGGGGGCTTTATCATTTGCCTTTTCACGGAAACTTTTTCCTGGCAATCGCTGCAGGATTACAAAGCTGGATTTTCATTAAATATTCTCATTCGGTAGGAATTTATTGCTGTGATGCCAAGCTTTTTCACTAAATGGTTATTTACAATCAGGCCGACGGGTGCGCCTATAATGGGAATCAACTGCGCCATCTTCGCAATGTCAAGATAATCCCTGTATTCCTGTTGAAAATTTCGCCAGTCAAATTCATTTATGTTCTCCGGCAAATTTTGCTTTTGTATTTCCCAATTAATCATTTGGCGATAAACTTTGTTTCTATGGACAGCGCTCGAAAACGCCAATTCGAAAATATGAAGCAGGTAAACTCTTTCTTTATAATCATTTACATCAAAACCATATAAAGCTGCTATCTCAAATAGCAATTTTATTTTGATGCCTAACAAAATCGGAAAATCAGCGAGGCCAAGTAATATGCCCCCTGCCCCTGTAACACCACCTTCCACCGCTGCCATTTTCCTACATACATCTATTTTCCTTTGAACGAGTTCTTCTCTTAGCTGAAGATTTGCATTTTCCAACGGATGCGCAGTAGTGTGCTTTGCTCCAAATAAAACGCCACGAACCATTTGTTTGATCGTCGCTGTAATGGCACGATGAACTTTCTCAGGTATCCGGCTATTGATCTTCGTCTGTATTTTTTTGGAAAGCTTATTCAATAATGACGGCCTTCGAAGTATTTTTTGTTGCCACGTTTTTAATTCCTGGTAGGCAAGTATATCATATGAATTGAGCATCGCATTCGCTTTTTGCAAAGTTAAACTTCTTACCGGCCGAGGCCTATACTGCTGCTTCTTACCTAATAATATCCAGGAAAAACTTTTTACATATATTCACATGCACAACATATTGATATGAAAAAGATTTGCCTGTTTAGCTTCATTGTTATTTTTTCCCTATACAGCTCTGCGCAAAAAATCTCTAATGATATTCTTACCAAAAGATGGGATGCCCAGTGGATAGCGGTACCTGGCACTTCACCGCACGCATATGGAGTTTATCATTTCCGGAAAAAATTTTCATTGAATGATAAACCAGGGCTCTTTGTGATTCATGTATCCGCAGATAACCGATATAAGCTATATGTAAATGGCGAGTTGGCTTCGTTAGGACCGGCGAGGGCCGATCTCTTTCACTGGAATTATGAAACGGTTGACATTGCTAAATATTTACGTGTAGGCGATAACGTTATTGCAGCCGACTGTTTGGAATTTTGGCGATTACAAACCAGAGCATCAAATCTCATTTCGTACGGGTTTTATTTTACAGGGCGATACAGACGAGGAAAAAATCGTAAATACAAATACTTCCTGGAAGTGCATAGAGGACAGCAGCTACAGCCGCTTGCAACCTGATTTAATTTATACATATTACGTAGCGGGACCAGGAGAAAAAATCGATTACTGCCAAATATCCTGATGGTTGGAAAAATATTAAATATAACGACAATGGATGGACGCAGGCAAAACGAATTGTAAACGGCTTACCTAAAGATGTTTTTCAAACGGATTTAAGCTGGATGCTGGTTCCGCGAACTATTCCTCTCGTGGAATTAACAACGCAGCGATTACAAAAAGTTCGTTCCGTTACAGGGATGAATTTACCGGCTTCGTTTCCTTCCGTTAAGAACTTCCTTCACAGTGCCTGCCAATACAAGTGTAAAAATTTTATTAGACAATGGAGCACTCACAAACGCATATCCCGTACTGGCAATTCGGTAAGGGAAAAGGTACCGAGATTACTTTAGGTTATGCAGAAGCACTGTTTATAGATGAGGGAAGCAACAAACACTGGAAGGCGCAAAATAAAAAAGGCAACCGCAATGAAGTGGAAGGCAAAAGATTTGTTGGTGTAAAAGATGAAATCATCGCCAGACGGAAATGACGAACATACTTTCACTTCACTTGCATGGAGAACTTACCGTTATATGCAGCTGGAAATAAAAACTACGGATGAGCCTTTAACCATTAACGATCTCTATGGAATTTTTACCGGTTATCCTTTTGAGTTAAAAGCAAAGTTTACGGTGGCAAATGATACCCTTGAAAAAATATTTGAAACAGGATGGCGAACAGCACGACTGGATGCAGTTGAAACTTATATGGATTGCCCCTACTATGAACAATTGCAATACGTTGGCGATACACGCATACAGGCCATGGTTTCTTTATACAACACAGGCGATGATCGCCTAATGCGAAACGCTATTACACAAATCGATTACTCAAGAATGGCGGAAGGCATAACGCTTAGCCGTTACCCGACCGCCAATGCACAGGAGATACCAACATTTTCTCTTTGGTGGATCGGGATGTTGAATGATTATTACATGTATAGAAACGATCCTTCATTTGTGAAAGAATTTTTGCCGGGCGAAAGACAGGTGTTACAATTTTTTAGCAAGTATCAGCAGCCGGATGGAAGTTTAAAAAATGCACCTTACTGGGAATTTACTGACTGGGCGGATGGCAAGGGTTGGCAAAGTGGAATGCCACCTTTTGGTACTGATGGAAGTTCTGCAGCGCTTGACCTGCAATTATTATGGGCATACCAAATTGCAGCCAAGCTTGAAGATAGCTTGGGTATGAAAGTATTTGCCGATGAATATAAAAAAAGAGCAGCGATCCTTACGGAAACGATTAAACGAAAATATTGGGATAACGGCCGACAATTATTTGCCGATACAAAAGACAAAAATTACTACTCGCAGCACACGAATACATTGGCGATATTAACCGGTATTATTAAAGGTGCACCCGCAAAACAATTAGCACAAAAAATGATAACGGATACTTCACTAACACCGGCTACTATCTATTTTCAATATTACGTAAACCAGGCGCTGCACAAAACAGGATTGGGTAATTTGTATTTGGCTCGATTGCAAATATGGAAAGATAATTTAGCAATGGGCCTTACCACCTGGGCAGAGATTAGCGATATCAATGCGGCACGCTCCGATTGCCACGCATGGGGCGCCAGTCCTAATATTGAATTCTTCAGGACAGTATTGGGTATTGATACCGATGCGCCTGGATTTAATAAAATAAAAATAGAACCCAACCTTGGGTCACTTACGAAAGTGTCAGGCTCTATGCCACATCCTAAAGGGGAAATTAGAGTAATATATAGCCTCGATAAAACGGGAAAATTAAATGCCGTGATTTCTATTCCCCCTGGTACGACCGGCGTTTTTGTATGGAAAGGCACGGAACATGTTTTAAAAAATGGTGAGACAAGGTTTGAATCTTTGTAGCTTTTTGTTCCGCAATAAGCAAATGTCGCAAACACCCCGAAGAATGTCATAATACTCCCTTCTTTATAACACCTTTTGAATTTACTTTTACAGTAACAAAATATAAATACAATGAAAGGTAAAATTTATCCCTGCTTATGGTTTGATGGGAGAGCCAAAGAAGCAGCCACACATTATTCTTCTGTATTTGAGAATGCGAAGATCATTTCCGAAAATCCGATGGTAGTTATGTTTGAGTTGGAAGGAATGCAATTTATGGGATTGAATGGCGGACCACTATTCAAAATAAATCCTTCGATCTCCTTTTTTGTTTTTGCTGATTCGGAAGAAGATATCGACAAAAAATGGAAACTACTATCTGATGGTGGCAATGTAATGATGCCTCTTGACAAATATCCCTGGAGTGAAAAATATGGCTGGTGCCAGGATAAATTCGGTGTAACCTGGCAACTAATGATGGGGACTGGCGTTGAGCAAAAAATCGTTCCGTCATTTATGTTTACGCAGCAGCAAAGCGGAAGAGCAGAAGAAGCTATTAATTTTTACACTTCTATATTCAAGAATAGTAAAGTGGAAATGATTAGCCGTTATGAAAAAGGTGAACCAGACATAGAAGGCCATATTAAACATGCCCGTTTCACATTGAATGGACAACCTTTTGCCGCTATGGAAAGCTCAGGTCCGCATGCATTTACTTTTAATGAAGGCGTTTCAATCGTAGTGCCTTGCGATAACCAGGAAGAAATTGACTATTTCTGGAACAAACTTACCGAAGGCGGTAAAGAATCGCAATGCGGATGGTTGAAAGATAAATTCGGTGTGTCATGGCAAATTGTTCCCGCAATATTCGGCAAACTAATGAGCAATCCTGAAAAAGGTAAAAGAGTAATGGACGTTGTGATGAAATCGATAAAATTTAATATTGCAGAACTGGAAAATGCCTGAACGACCAATTTATAAAATGATCTTGTATGAAAGCTGTCAAACCGGCCAACATAAATGCATACATCGCCGCGTTCCCAACAAATATTCAAAAGATTTTGGAGCAGGTACGCCTGACCGTTAGAAAGGCTGCTCCCGGCGCTGAAGAAACTATTAGCTATGGCATACCAGCTTTCAGGTATAAGGGTCGTGTGATCGTTTATTTCGCCGGATATAAAAATCATATTGGCCTTTACGCGACTCCCTCAGGCCATGCTGCGTTTGCAAAGGAATTATCCAAATATAAACAAGGTAGAGGTTCGGTGCAGTTTCCGCTGGATAAACCAATGCCGTTGAATTTAATTTCAAAAATTGTAAAGTTCAAGATGAAGCAGCAGGCAGAAAAAGAAATAGATTTTTTTCCCGGGGTTTCGGCACCGGCCCGGCGTGCTTTGCAGAATAATGGTATTAAAACATTAAAGGATCTCGCTAAATATACTGAAGCGGAGATTCTGCAATTTCACGGAATTGGGAAAACCGCGATGCCAATACTACAGAAGGAGTTACAAGAAAAGGGACTTCATTTCGAGATAGGGACAGAAACTTCAGGTAAAAATTTAATTAAAAATAAGCATCATGTCATTCCAGGCATACCTCGATAACATCGAGGCAAAAACAGGCATAGGCCCCGCAGAATTTAAAAAACTCGCGGGTAAAAAAAGGTTTCTCAAAAAAGAGAAGTTAGTCGACGGCGTCAAAGCAGGCGACATAGTAAAGTGGTTAAAAGAAGAGTACCAGTTAGGTCATGGTCATGCAATGGCCCTCTTTGCATTGTTTAAAGGAATAAAAAAAGAGAGCAGCTAATAACTGTGAACGCTTCACTCATATTAACGAAAGGCCTAACAAATATTGTCCCACCAGTTATCTACGATATATAACTACTAAGGATATTCGCAAAGTATTTTGTTTAGAAGTTTTCCGACCGTAACATTAGTGACAACAATGCCTGCATTTTAACTGTGTGACTTTTCATCGCGTTTTTTCGTCATACTGTAGGTAATTTATAACCATTATGATATTCCTTCATAAAATACTCTTTGTTCACTGCATCATCGGTAAACTGTTCTTTTGCGGCGTCCCACTCTAATTTTTTACCGCTTCGGTAGGCAATGTTTCCCATTTGTGCAACAGTTGCAACGTGAGCACCAGCCTGTATAGGGCAATGGAGGTCTTCGAATTTTCGTGACTTAACAACGTCAACAAAATTTACCCAGTGCTTGTCAACGCCACTATCTATGGATGGTGCAAAGGCTTTACTTACTTTATTTTTACTTTGCTTTTCTTCAATCACTTCCCAGCCACCGCGGTTGAGAATAAGAGTGCCATTGTTTCCAATGTAAGCAATACCATGGTCGCGACCGTAGGAGCCATTATCAATGCCCATCGCAGAATCCCACACCATATTAAAGCCATCAAATTCGTATAATGTGGTGAGGGTGTCGGGCGTTTCTTCATACAACTCAGGATAAGCAAAGCGACCACCCAATGCAGAAACAGATTTTGGCGTGGGAGATTTCATACCGAGTAACCCATAGTCTAACAAATGCACGCCCCAGTCAGTCATTAACCCACCGGCATAATCCCAGAACCAGCGGAAATTAAAATGAAAGCGGCTGGAGTTAAAAGTGCGGGTTGGCGCCGGACCGAGCCACATCGTATAATCTACACCGTTAGGTGGTGCTGTATCAGGCACTACAGGTCCCGGTTTCATCCATCCCTGGTAGCACCATACTTTTACGGTTCTTATATTGCCAAGTACGCCGCTTTGCACATAATCAACGGCATCTTTAAAATGCTGCTGGCTGCGCTGCCATTGACCGCACTGCACTGCTTTCTTATATCGTTCCTGTGCGGCAACCATCGCCCTGCATTCGCCAATGGAATTGCCAACAGGTTTTTCGCAATACACATCTTTACCTGCGGCGCAGGCATGCATCATAATTAACGCATGCCAGTGATCAGGTGTGCCGATAACGACAACATCCACATCTTTATCGTCTAATAGTTGCCGGTAGTCGCCGTATGTTTTTACTTTGGATGCATCTTTACCCATTTTGGTAAGATCTTTCAATCTTCTTTCAATTACATTTTTATCTACGTCGCATACAGCAACAAGATTTACACCCGGCACTTTTAGAGCCGCAGTCACATCGGCCCATCCCATTCCGTTGATACCAACAGCTCCAATGTTTAATTGGTCGCTCGGCGCAATCTTATTTTTAAAAATAGCAAAAGCACTGTTATCAAGGGCTGATAATAATAAGCTGCCACCAACCATGGCAGCAGAATTTTGCAAAAATTTTCTGCGTGAGTTCATTGTATAAGTTTATAGTTGAAAAATATTGAAAGAAAAGTAAATAGTCATTTTATCAAGCTTTTTATAAATATAGAAATAATCGGCAAAAGATCGTTGGATAATTAATTGTATAAAAAATTCTATGTAAGTAAAGTCAACCATATTGAATGTTATTAAAATGTAAAACGTATTGTTGTTATAATATAATTTCTTACCTTAATCCATATCGGCAACATAGTTGCTATTTGTAATCGCCGGGACAACCTTTGTCTTTGGCATGATCAATAACTTAACCGGTTTCACAATTGTTTTTGTAAATAATTACCGGGTGTGCTAAAAAAAATAATTATGAATTTTTGGAACAGAATTTTATTTGGAAACGCCTTCAACGATTGGGCGATAGCGATTGGAATTATCGTGGTATCATTTGCACTTATTAAAATTTTGAAAGGTCCTGTGCTGAAGAAATTAAAAAAATGGTCTCATGAAACTAAAATTACTTTTGATGATTTTATTGTGATGGCTATTGAAAAATCGGTAATACCTTTTCTTTATTTTGCAGCCATCTTCGCTGCATTTGATTATCTCACTTTCAATACCCGCACTGCCAATATCATACAAGTTGCGAAGCTATTTATCCTTACTTATTTTATTTTAAGGCTGATAACTTCTGCTATTCAATATTCAATATTCTCATTTCCTTGAAAAACAGGAAAACAGCGACATAAAGAAAAAACAGGCACGCAGCCTCCTCATCATATTAAAAGGTGTTGTGTGGATATTGGCCCTTGTTTTCCTGGTAAATAATCTTGGGTATAACGTTACTACAATTATTACCGGCCTTGGCATTGGTGGTATAGCTGTTGCGCTCGCAGCACAGGCCGTACTAGGAGATTTCTTTAGCTATTTTGTAATCTTCTTCGACCGGCCATTTGAAATAGGTGACTTTATAATAGTTGATGATAAAATAATTGGGGCCATTGAATACATTGGAGTAAAAACTACCAGAATCAGGGCCATCAGCGGAGAACAAATTGTTTGTTCCAATAAAGACCTTACAGACTCAAGGGTACATAATTATAAGAAAATGATGCGCCGCAGGGTGGTATTTAGTATTGGTGTAATCTATCAAACTACTGCGGAACAGATGAAGAAAATTCCGGGCATTATTAAATCAATTATAGAATCTACTGAAAATGCAACTTTTGACCGCAGCCATTTTTCAGCGTTTGGTGATTTCAGTATGAATTTTGAAACGGTGTATTTTATTGAAAGCCCGGATTACAATATGTACATGGATGCCCAGCAAAGTATTTATCTCGAAATATTGCAAGCGTTCGAAAAGGAAAAAATTGAATTTGCGTATCCAACGCAGACATTGTTTGCAGCAAATACATTTATTAATCAGAAAGACGAAAAAGCAAACGGAGCAGAAAGAAAAGTTGTGAGAGAGTAAATTAATTTCTAATTAAGCTTCCGGTATTTCGTTCCAATATAATCCACAAAGTCCGGCTCAACGCCTTGCCGGCGCAGCAGCATTTGTATCTGAGCCCGGTGGTGTATGGAATGATAATTTAATTGCAAAGCAATGTCTTTAGGCGTGGCTGCCCAAAGGCTTCCGTCATAACCTATGAACGCAGCTTCAGTTTCAAGTTCCTCGATCCGTTTTTGAGTTGAGAAAATCTATCCAGTTTTGTAAACTTTTATTCCACTCATCTTCCAAGTTGATCAAAATCATATAGAGGCAACCACCAGTCCATTTTATCATAGCCCGGACGTTTTTAGAATTCTTGCAAGCCATTTATATTGGCAATTAATTAAATGGCTGAATAATTTTATGCTTTCCTCACGGTCACGCAGCAACGCAATTTTTTGCAAGCAGTCTTTTATTGGTGGAATTGTTGTATTCAAATGTTTCTATTAAATAAGTCTTCATTTCCATAGAAAAACTTTTTTACCATTTAATATGTTGATCGATGAATTGAATCAAGCCATCAGCAAGCATTTGCTGCTCGTTGACTTTGGGATGTCCCGGTGTTTCTTTGTATGGAGCGATGTAAGTAAAGATTTTTTTATCGTTTAATTCATAACAGCTTTCTCCAACATAACCGGGCCATGGTGAGCCTGTCCGGGTAATATCCATATTGCCCAACATGCAAATGATTTGTGCGTACAGGATAAGTTGTTCTAATAGTTTGAACAAAATTTTTATAGGCGTTTATATAAAATTGCTATCCGGGTGCTTTGGTTCCGAACCTATGTTTAAACTGCTAATTATCGGGCATATTCACGATCCAGGAATCATTTTGCAATAGATTAATTACAACAAGGTCCGGAGTATATTTAGAAAAATCCCATTTACTGGCGGAATCAGTAGGATCAAGCCTGTCATACATTTCAGGCATTATTAAAGGGAACCAACTAACTATAATACCGATACCACTTTTTGAAGTACAATGATATTGCGCATTGAAATGTCTTGCCGTTATAGCGGCATAAGCGTCGTAATTATTTTCGTAATAGCCATTAGGCGAGTCATGTACTTTATCATTGATCGCATAGCCACAGGTGATAGAATTTCCGAAAAATTCTATTTTCCTTTTTGGAAGTCTTGACGGTTCCAAGATTTTAGCATTTTCCACTAATTCAAACCCATAAAAGAAAGTTTTTCCTTTATCCCATTCTGTCCGTTTAAATAATTGGAGAGAATGTTTTCGTATATGGCAGGCCGGTAGCCAAGCACCAATGTTTGCTTGCTGGTATCAAAATGAATTTCATACATACTGTCATTATCAACAATTACATTGTAATAATTGGCAGTATCCTGGTCTTTAAATGTTCCTGAAATTGCGGTTCCTTTAAAATTTATTTTTACTGAAGTTCCCGGCCACGTTAGTTCTGCAGCATCTTTTGTATAGGGAATTCTTCCTTCATAAACAATATGTTTATTTTTATACGAGACGAATCTTGTTTGTGAAATTACATTCTCCGAGGAAAGCAAACAAAAAAGAACGAGGCTGTATTGGAGCTTAATCATGAGGAAGACAAATTTTATATATATGAAGTTTTTAATCCCTGCTTCTTCCCTGGTAAATCAAAATATATTGTATGAGTAAAGCAATGGATGCAAGTGCTGCAATTACATAAGTTAATGCCGCCCATTTCAAAGCATCTTTTGCTTTATCATATTCTTCCGGCGATGTAATGTGCGATGCTCCCAACCACTTCAAAGCCCTGGCCGAAGCGTCAAACTCAACAGGTAATGTTATCACCGAAAAAAGTGTTGATGCGGCAAACAAAATAATGCCAATTAATAATATTGTTGGATTGCCGCCGCCAAAACTAAAAAGGCCAAGCCCAATCAATATAATCCATTGAGCAAGGTTACTGCTTATTTGAACTACCGGAACCAAAGCACTCCTAAGTGTAAGCATTGAATACGCTGTCGCATGTTGAACAGCGTGGCCACATTCGTGCGCAGCCACAGCGGCAGCTGATATGTTTCGTCCTTCATAGACATCCGGACTTAGGTTAACTGTCTTTTTTGTAGGATCATAATGGTCACTTAAAAAGCCTGGCACTGAAGTAACGGTTACATCAAAAATTCCATTGTCGTGAAGCATTTTTTCCGCCACTTCTTTTCCGCTCAAACCACTAACGGTGGGTATTTTACTATATGTTGAAAATTTACTTTTTAGCCTGTATTGAACAACCATGCCCAATACCATAAATAAAAGGGAAATGAATATTATTCCTAAAGTCATTTACTTACATATTTACAAAACAAATTTACAAATAGTATTTAATTCGGTTAACGCATTCAACCGGGGCTTTGATAAAATAAAAAAGGGAGAAAAATTCTCCCTCAATATTGAAATAAAATTGATTTGTTTATTTAAACTGCGGCATAATATCCCTTGCCAGTTCTACCATTTTTTTGATCCCATCTTCAGGCAAATTACCTTTTTTAAATTCAGCCAATATTTCAGGATGCTTATTTTCCATTTGGAGTAAAAATTGTTCTTCAAATTCCTGTATATGTTTTACCGGAACGCTGTTTAATAAACCGTTAGTACCAAGATAAATAACTGCAACCTGTTTCTCAACTGCATAAGGAGTGAACTGCGGTTGCTTTAATATTTCCACGTTCCTGGCACCTTTATCCAAAACCGATTTAGTTGCTGCATCAAGATCACCACCAAATTTTGAAAATGCTTCCATTTCACGATATAAAGCCTGGTCGAGTTTTAATGTACCTGCCACTTTTTTCATGGATTTGATTTGAGCATTACCACCAACGCGGCTCACCGAAATACCTACGTTAATTGCGGGCCTTATACCTGCATTAAACAAGTTGCCTTCCAAGAATATCTGCCCGTCCGTAATTGAAATAACGTTTGTAGGAATATATGCAGATACGTCACCCGCTTGTGTTTCAATAATTGGCAATGCTGTTAAAGACCCGCCACCTTTTACAAGGTGCCTGATATTTTCAGGAAGATCGTTCATCTTTTGAGCAATCTCATTTTTCGATATAATTTTTGCTGCTCTTTCCAAAAGGCGGCTGTGCAGGTAAAATACATCGCCCGGATAAGCTTCGCGTCCCGGAGGCCTTCTTAATAATAAGAGATACCTCACGATATGCCACTGCTTGTTTACTTAAATCATCATATATGATTAATGCGGAACGACCGGTATCACTGAAAAATTCACCAATAGCTGCACCGGCAAATGGTGCGTAAAATTGCTGTGGTGCAGGATCTGAAGCAGAAGCTGCAACAATGGTTGTATATTCCATTGCGCCGTTATCTTCTAATACTTTCATCACATTCGCTATGGTGGAAGCTTTTTGCCCGATTGCAACATATATGCAATATACAGGATTGCCAGCTTTATAAAATTCTTTTTGATTAATGATAGTATCAATGCAAATAGCACTTTTGCCCGTTTGCCTGTCGCCGATTACCAATTCCCTTTGGCCGCGGCCGATCGGTATCATGGCATCAATAGCTTTAATACCGGTTTGCAAGGGTTGCTTTACAGGTTCACGAAAAATTACACCGGGCGCTTTACGTTCGAGTGGCATTTCATAAAGTTCTCCGGTGATCGGGCCTCTCCCATCGATTGGTTCGCCAAGGGTATTAATAACCCTGCCGGCCAAGCCGTCACCTACTTTTATGGACGCAATTTTTCCGGTGCGTCGCACAGTTCCACCTTCTTTAATATCTCCACTATCTCCCATCAGCACTACACCCACATTATCTTCTTCCAAATTCAAAGCAATTGCCTTTACACCGTTTTCAAATTCAACCAACTCTCCCGAACTAACGTTATTTAATCCGTAAACCCGGGCAATTCCATCACCAATTTGTAAGACAGTTCCCACTTCTTCAAGGTTGGCTTCAACATTAAAGTTGGTAAGTTGGCTTTTCAGAATTGCTGATATTTCATCTGGTTTTATATCCGCCATAATATTTATTTTTTTTCGAGGTGCAAAGGTAGAATAAGATAAGTGGAGTAACAAAAATGGTTGGATCAAATGTTGATTTTTCTGACGATTTTATTAAATTGAGGAATTTTCGATATTATAGCTGACCAAAAAATTTCATATTCGCGATTGGATAGAATATTCACCTAATTCTTCATTTAAAATCTTACATTTATTTTTCAAAATTATCTCATGAAAAGATTCTTGTTTGTTACTTCCGTAGGCATATGCGGCCTGTTACTTTTTTCCCTTCTTCATACCAAACTCCCCAAAAATATCACTGCACAAAAATCAACTGTTGACCCTGTCAAAATTGGGGATGATGAAAATGTAGCTGAAGAAGACGGAATTCTTCAGGCTCAGCAAATGGAATTTGAACTTACGAAAGATGTTTCACTTGGATATATACCGAAATTCAGATTAGTCAATGCTTATGAAAACTTAATGGCCCAAAGGCGCTTAAGCCCAAATACTCCCAGTGGTGTTGCTGCATTAAGCTGGGCCGAGCGTGGTCCCAATTCAGATGCTGTCGGACCGAGCAATGGCAATACACGGGCTGGTGGCGGAGTTACCAGTGGCCGTATGCGGGCTATTTGGGTTGATCTTTCAGATGCCACAAACCACACGGTATGGGTGGGCGGTATAGACGGGGGTTTATGGAAGACGACTGATATATCTGTATCACCCGCAACCTGGACCCCCATAAACGATTTTTTTGGAAACCTTGCCATCTCCAGTATCTGCCAGGACCCTTTAGGAACAAGGGATACCATGTATTTTGGTACGGGTGAAAAAACTTATAATGCTGATGCAGTTCGAGGCGGCGGAGTATGGAAGAGTGTTGATCATGGCGTTACCTGGAATCTACTTGCCAATACAACTACTTTTTTTAATGTTTCCAAAGTTACTTGTGATGCATCGGGCTATATTTATGTATCAACCATAGGAAATAGCAAGGGAATTCAGCGTTCTAAGGATGGCGGTACAACCTGGACAAATATTACACCCGCCGGGTTGAATACTTCTGTTACAGATATGAAATTGAGCAGTACCGGAAGAATGCACATTGTGTGCGGCTACTATAATGGGGCAAACCCCGGCTATCGCTATTCTGACAGGCCAGACACAGTTTCTTCTATCGGATGGAAATCTGCCACTACTGTATTTCCGAATGTTCAATACAACTGCGAATTGGCTGTTGCAGGGAATACCGTGTATGTATTAAATTCTAATTCATCTTACCAGACGCCTCAAATGTATAAATCAACTGATGGTGGCGATACATGGTTCGCAACCGTTGCCTCACCGCCTGCGGCATCTGGCACCAATGATTTAAGCAGCGGACAAGCATGGTATAATTTGGCATTAGCCGTTGACCCTGCAAATGACAAACATTTAGTTGCAGGAGGTTTAAATTGTTACCGCTCCACAAACGGCGGTAACTCATGGACTCAGGTTTCAACCTGGATAGGAACGTCATTAAGCTATGTGCACGCTGATCAACAAACAGCAGTTTGGAACGGGAACCAGGTTTTAGTAGGTAGTGACGGAGGAATTTTCTACTCAGCGGATAGTGCGGCTACATTTACTGACAGGAATAGAGGACTAAGATTAAAACAGTATTATTCCTGCGCTATGCATCCTACTAACACCAATTATTTTCTCGCGGGTGCACAGGATAATGGGGTAGATCAACTTACCAACGCAGGTTTGGGAAGCTGCACTGAAGTTACCGGAGGAGACGGAGCATTTGTTCAAATTGATCAGGATCAGCCGCAATACCAGTTCGGTTCCTATGTTTATAATACTTATAGGAGAAGCACTAATGGCGGTGCTACATGGAATTCGGTGGATTATTCAAATTCGATCGGTCAGTTTATTAACCCAACGGATTATGATAATGTAAATAATATAATGTATGCAGCTGGCGCCAGCAACCAATACATAAGGTGGGACAACCCCCAAACCGGCAGTACTTTTACACCAGTTACCATCGGAACATTTTCGGGGGCAGTGAGGAGTATATCGGTATCTCCATATACATCCAATAGGGTATTTTTTGGAACCCAAAGCGGTAAAATAGTAAAAGTTGACAACGCCAATGTGGCGTCGCCTACTGCTACCGATATCACAGGCGGCGGCATGCCGGGAGCAACTGTTTCATGTATAGCAATGGGCACCGATGATAATAATATTATAGCTACCTATTCCAACTACGGGGCTGTAAATCATATCTGGGCTAGCTCCACGGGTGGCGGAAGCGGTGGTTGGACGAACATCACAGGTAATTTTCCGGACATCCCCGTGCGCTGGGCGATATTCTATCCCGAAGACAACACAAAAGCAATTATTGCGACGGAAATGGGTGTATATGAAACCAACAATATCAATGGGTCATCTACCGTGTGGACGCAGGATCCCACCTTCCCGATCGTTCGGACCGACATGCTGAAATACAGAAAAAGTGATGGAACCGTAGCTGCGGCTACCCATGGCCGTGGTCTATGGACAGCAAGTGTACCTTTCACTACTCCTTATGTTAGGTTTGCAGCATCTTTTAACGACCAGGCCGAAACAACTGCGGGCAGCGCGGGATGCCGTAATTACAAGGATTATACTATAAATATGAACATAGATTTGCCGCCTACGGGTGATGCAAATGTAACACTCGCGGTAGCAGGCGGAAGTACCGCCACACAGGGAGTTGATTTTGATTTTACCACGAATGGTAATTTCGCTTCTCCGTCAAATATATTAACTTTTGCCAACGGGTCGTCAACTCCGCAACCTGTAACTATTCGTATTTACGACGATGCCGAAGTTGAACCCACAGAAACATTTACGTTAAATTATGTAATTGGAGGAACAACAAATGCGGTGGCAGCACCCAGCAGCAAAACTTTCACATTCACGATAAGAGATAACGACCTGGCCCCCGCTTCCAATGGAGCAACGGGCACATATACAATAGGAACGCAAACTTTGACTTTAGGAAATACGAGTGCCGGTCAACCATTCAACGCGTCTTTACCAAGCAAAAAAACGCAGATGTTATACAAGGCAAGCGAGTTAACTGCCGCGGGGCTGTCGGCCGGAACGATAACAAGTGTGGCATTTAATATGGGCAAATCAAGTGTGCGGCCATACACTAACTTACAGATAAAGATGGGAACAACATCTTTGAATTACCTGGTAGATATTACCACAAATGCTGTCGCCACTTCATCGGTTAAATCACTTGCCTCTTATTCGACAGTCAACGGATGGAATACATTTAACCTTGATGTACCGTTTGTGTGGGATGGCAGCTCTAATGTTGCGGTGGAAGTATGTTATGATAATACCACCCCTGCTTCTGATTTTGCAGATCAAACTTATGGGTATTCAGATGGTGGAACGGCTTCGCAAGGAAATATAATGTGGCAAGATAGTATTAATTGCAGCACTCCTTTCAGTTCTGTTATTTATTATGCTTCTGGCGTGAAACCCGAGTTGAGATTAGGAGAAACCGCATTCGGTAATTTGATAGATACATCCGGATCCCGGACTGAATACGTCGGAAATAACGGCAACTTTTACTTTTATACCGGGTTACTTATTTTGAACAATCTTTCTTCTGCTTCTGCTAACCTGGGATGCGTGAGCTCGGTACTAACCGGGACCGGTACAACGTGGCAGCCTTTCTATGGCGGTATGAGATCGGAAAAAGTTTTTGATATTTCACCAACAACCAACTCCGGAGCTTCTTATACAATCGGGTTGTATTTTACAACTGCAGAACTTGCGGGCCTGGATCCGGCGACACTAAAAATTGCGAAAACTGACGCCGCTACCATTGCAACAGCAACGGCAGGTAATACTATCATAGCGTCAACTTCTTATGTAGCTTATGCTAATGGTTATTTGTTTACGGCATCATTTACAGGATTTTCTAAATTCTTCCTCGTAGATCCAAACGTAGTGCTGCCTGTTACTTTGGTTGCGTTTAGCGGAACTCTTAGAAATAACGATATCCTGTTAAGTTGGAAAACCAGTTCTGAACAAGGTTCTAAATATTTCGATGTTGAAAAATCTCCGGACGGCTCCAATTTCCAGGCCTTAGGACAAGTGACAGCGGCGGGAAACAGTTCGTCGGTAAGGAACTACAGCTATACTGACAAGCAGGTGAATGAATATAATTATTATCGTCTGAAAATGGTTGATATTGATGGTAAGTTCACCTACAGCTCCACAATACTTGTAAAAGATGTAAATGTATCACAACGCGTTTGGGTGGGCAACAATCCATTCCACGATATTATAAACATCCGGCTTGCCAGGAGCCCGCGACAAAACGTAAGGGTTGAGCTTCTGAATGTAAACGGCGCTAAAGTTTATTTCAAAGAATTTGGAAGTTCCAATGTAATTAATCTAGACGTTTCGAGCATAAACCTGGCTGCGGGGGTTTACTTATTGAGAACAACTGTGGATGATAAAATTTATATGAATAAACTTGTAAAACAATAGATATTCTTCTCCAATAAATCGGAAGGCTGCTTTTAAAACAGGCAGCCTTTTTATTTCCAAAGGTTAAGAGCGGTATAATTTTTATGTACATAATTTATGTTTTAAAAAAATTAATTAATTATGTAAAATGATTCGATTGAAATATTTTCTTTTCTATTCATTTTTAAGCACCGGTTTCTTTGCATGTGCACAATCAAAATATTCAATTAAGAATATTTACGCATTCTACAAAGTGCATTTACCCGGTAATATAGCAGTTACTGAACAAGGAGATGAAATACCGTCGAGGGACACTGTCAACTTAGTATATATTGAATCTCCCTCTAATGACATACATTGGAAAAATGCGTGGAAAAATGGCAAAACTTTTACGATACTTCCCACCTTGATAGATTCTGGCTCATATGATGTCGGAACTAAAAAAACGACAAATGAGAATATGCTTGTTCATGCAACTCGTGGAAATAAACTGTGGCAGCTCCAATTAATTACCTCCGATGAAACAATTGCACCACCGGAAAAGATTTTGCAAGATGAAATATTATTAGAGGGAGACTACCATGGTAACCAAATTTTGAAAACGATTAAGAACCCAGTTGAACTAAATTCGATTCCCTCTCAATAAATTAATTTCAAGAATTTTATGCAAATGATTACCATCGAAACTATTGGACGCCCACTTGTTTCTTTAATGATTAATAGTAAAGATAAAATTGGGTTTAAGCATAAAATTCACCCCTGTAGCCAGGGTTAAGCTTCTTATAACTGGGTTTGATTTTACAATTACAGTTCCGGAATTAATAATAACATCCGTGTTTGCGTCTGGCAGTTGGCCACAACTCCAGTTGAGAGGATTTTCCCAAAGAGTGTCTGCAGTTCCCATCCAAGTGTCGGAAAAACAAAGTGTTATGGGGCTACTTGTTAATGTGTCCATAATACAACGATACTTGTACCCATACCATGAAGATGATGGATTATTTAATGTAAGATTAGCGCTGTTAGTACCTGCATAATTGCTATCATTATTCATATTATGAAAGCCGCTACCCGAATCTAACTGCCATTGATAAGAAGCACAAAGGACATTTGCCAGAAGATGATTACTTGAATTGGGGCAAATTGTACCTGAACCGACAATCTGGTTACTGCTTAATTTTCCATATACCTCAAATTCCCAAAGAGAATAACCATAGGAAGAACCTCTTTGTACACCCTGCATCCTAACGTATCTGCCACTTGCCTGTAATGGAATATAATTTTCAAAACTTTTGTTTCCGGTTATTACTTTTATGGTTGTCCAGTTAGTATGATCATCCGATACCTGGATGTTAAAATTTTGACCTAAAGCCGTCTCCCATTTCAATACCACTTTACACAAATCATACCTGGCGCGAAGATCAACATAGATGTATTCAGAATCTGTAGCATTGCTACTCCATCTTGTGGTAAGATTACCATCAACAGCCGCTGAAGCTGGCAAAGTAGAAGACGCACTGGTAGATACCACAACAGGTTTATTCAATGCAATGTTCACTAAACTACAGCTATCACAGGCGGTTGAATCCTTTAGTCCATATACCATTAACTGGTTAGAAAATGTCGCGAGGTACACCTTCCCATTCGAAATTGTCGGGCAGGTAAATTTGCCATAATTACCGGGTAAATCATTAGAATCCATCGAAGAATTCCACAACTCCTTTGTCACGTCTGTTGCACTAAATGCTCTTAATATACCCAGGCAAACTGCCTGGTTTGCATTGCCGCTTACCGACTGATTTACCCACAATACAGCAGTGGAATCAACCGATCCGTTTGAAGATAGGGAAAAAAATGAGCCGTTGCCGGAAGTGGGGCCATGTACACCACTAACGATTGCATTTAAAACATCCAGCGTGTCGGCGCTTCTATCGTAAGGAAAGGCATACAATGGAGCTTTTTCGCTCCAGGAATAAACAAATTCTTTTTGCTCTCCTTTATAATATGCAAGAGATGAACGAAGGATCCAGACATTAGTTCCAAGTACAATAGTTTGTGTTACATGATTAGTTGCAGAATCATACCCGCCCATGTTATCACGATTTAAAAGGTATAGGTTACCGTCTTTAGCTACCCGTCAACACACGATTGGTATTAGGAATTAGTAACATTCCCGCCACTCCAAAATCTTGATCGTTATGCATCGAGATATTCGATAATTATTTGGTGTAAAGAAATTGCTTACTTTCAAAGTATTTCCCGTCGGAGTCAATTTTAAAGCACTTTCAGAGCGGTTAATCAAATTTGCAGGATCATTTCCTACACCGACAGAACCGTTCCCGGTTGCCAGGTATATATTTCCCGAGTCATCAGCGGAAGGAGCCGCAGCACTCATCCATATCCCACCAGCATCTCCATTCGGAGTATCGTTATAAACAATTTGCTGTTGCAAAGAGGTTTTGTTGTATCCCATAACCCACCCATGGTAGGGTCCCCAATCACAATGAGACGCCCAGGTGATATAGACAATTCCATTCAATAATAAAAGCCCCGCACGTTGGTTTTGTTTCTGGGGATCGAACGTCAATTACACCTGCAACACTCCCGCTGCCAGTTCCAGCGACCTGGGCAGTTATTAATACCGGACTATTGGGGCGTTCGTGCCCATTAGTAATATCCAATGCGTGAAGGTATTGTTGAAAAACCTGTTTGATCCAAGTGTTACACTTCTTGCTACTAAATACATCGTATTTGTGGCGGAGTCAATCACAGGTGTACCTACTATTCCCATATTACCACTAAAATCTTTGTAATTGCCGCCGCAGGCGCCCGTCATATCACTATTCTTTATAGCTCTTGAGCCGGAGGGCGTTAAGTTGTCGTGCCAGTAGGGACTGCTAATATTAGCCGAATCTGCATCGAATGCGTAAACTGAATTATTTACGGTAGCTACAATCACAATATTTTTATTTCCACTGCCGGGTATATTCGCATTCATTACCACGAGTGGCTGGGCATATATTTGGTCATCAACTGTACGTGAAAATATTTTGCCGAAAGACTTGCTATTTACATTTTTTATCGTAAGAAGTGATTCTTTATTGTTCCATCCTGTTCTATATAGATCATTATGCTGGGTGAGAACTGATGTTTGCGATTGAGCAATACCAGTAGCAAGTAAAAAAAGAATTACCAGGTGTAGTCGTAGGTTTCTGTATAAAGTCATAAGGTTCAAAGGGTGAACTATACTAACGGCAAATATAATTCGATATTTCTATTTGTAATTAATGTCGCAAAAAGTTATACAAGACACGGGCCAAACTGAAGACCGGGCCAATCTTTTTAAACTATAAAATATGTTTGCAGTATAGGTGCCCGCGTTAAAAATTACCCCCGATGCATAAACGTAATAAATTTCTGAATAGTGTTCAATTATTTAATATTATTGAGCTCTGATTTCCAAATTTTCTACAGATACTCTATTACTAATTGTTGATTTTGGGTTCTTCCAAAGACATTTTTTATGTAGTCAGTATGAACAATCATCAATGATTAAATATTTTTAATAAGTATCCTGATTATTTTTTGGAAACATTTATCACAATGCTGCCAGAGCCTTGCCGTTTTTAGAAGCATTAGCTAAGCCTGATCGTTAAAATTGTGGTGCTTTAGTTTTTGAACAACCCTTGCACAATCTGCTTTCCAAAGAAATATCCGCAAACCGCTCCCACTAACGCACCAACTATCAGCCAGGTTACATTGTTACCGGCTGCAAAAAAAGCAATACCTCCGCCAAATAGTAAAAAGAAAATAACGGCCACGGCAATAACACGATATTTTTTTATATCCTTTTTAATCTGCGGAACTGGTGGATGCGGAGAATGCTTTTTCTTTTTTGTATGAGACATAGTCTTAAAATGATTTGAAAATTTTATAAAAAAAGAATCGTCAATTTAAAATTTATTATCCAGAATAAAACATAAATATTATAATGTTTGTAGCAAGCTTTTATTAAGGCAAATATGCAGTCGTATTATCTATGCTTTTTTTTTGAAATTTGGAGTCAATGTCCTAAAGTTTTATATTAAAATAACTCCATAATACCTGCTGAACTTCCATTTCATCATTTAACTTAGTCTCTTTTACAATTCCCTTTTCAGTTATCTTTAAAGTGGAGCCGGTTAAGGTTATTCTACCCCGCTCTGTTGGCAATGAGCAAATTCTTTTTTGAGTAAAATGAGATTTTTTATTTACCTGGTGGTAATTACATCGTGGGTAAAACTCCTTTATCTTCCTCTCCTTTTTTGTGAAAATATATTCGGCAATAAATTCTCCGTCTTCATTCTTTTTTTGAACTACAAAGTATTTATTTTCATATCTGTCAATTCTAAAAGTTCCTCGGGGATCTTCAGTCTCCGCGCCCGGTTCAATCTTTATTGGGTACAGGGCGAACTCTCCAAATCCTACGTCGACAAGGTAGTCATCTTTATCTAATGATACTATTAACGCCATATGGTCAAATTCAGGACTATAATTTTTTATAACGTTATTATAAACCCTGGCAGAAACCATCTTAACTGCAAAACCAATTTGTTTTAGCTAACGTATAAAATGACCCGTTTAATTCATAACAAAAACCTCCTCTTTTGCGGGTAATTATTTTATCAAATAAATTATCAAGGTTAATTTTTATTTTGTTTTGAATATCCAGGTTTTCGAAAGGCACACTCATTAAATGCAATACCTGTATTTTTGAAAGCACTTCTAATGACACGGTGACATCGCCATCATACTTAATTCGTTCCAGGTAGTGTTGAATATTCATTGGATCGCAATGCTGTTTTCTACTCCTCCGTAAATATAATGAATGACTTTATAAAATCGGAATGGAGTCAGCACACCTAATGTTCAATTGAAATCAAGCAGGTAACTTACTGTATTAACTGCAATGAGCTGAAAAACGTATCAATTTCATGACATACTTTAGTAATGCAAGTTTTACTTATCACTATTGGTTACTGAAGTTATAGTCATAAAAAACCCGCGGTTAAGCGGGTTTAATAATTTTAATTCCAGGGGTTGTTTTCTTTACAGGATAAATTGGATAGTTGCTTTTGGATTTTCTTTCTTGAGATTAATTAGTTATTTACAGGTATTGGATGAAAAAAATTAGAAGTTGACTGATATCAGATTTTATGATTTTCTATTGGATAATTGGATAAAGATTTTTTCGATGGATTTGGATATTTTGATTAATGTTTCTTGAACATCAATCAACTTCTGGAACAAAGATACCTTGCTCATAATCCCTGCGCAAGAGCGGTAACGCTTAATTATTTGTCTTCTGAATTTACTGTGATAATAGTATATCTACGAATGTTTTGAATGAATAAGTACGTATAATAATGGGTTTGGATAGAAATGCTCCTTTTGGGGAATGTTGAAGATAAAAACTTCTCGCATTAACAATAATTGATAAATTTTCAGGGAAGAGAATATTATCAACTGTGCGATTTGTTATCGTAAATTCCTGCTACTTTTTACCGGTTTACAACCAGAAAAATCACTCAGCGTGTAACCGCCTGTCTTGCCGTTAGATTGCGCAATTCAAATTTCTACCGAATCAAAAAATGAGATATAGAAGGGCATCATCTTACATTAGTTGATTTAATAGCTTACCTTGTAGCAATGGAAACAAATGAGAGAGTACATTTTGTATGTTTTGAAACTACGTTGGATAAAGAGCAGTTTAGTAAGCGATGGGAGCAATTTAGACATTCGTTAAATAGCAATAAGGATGTTATGTTGCTACAAAATGAAACGAAAGGTAGATTCCATTATGTTGCCCAACATCGCTTTACTTCCAACGAATTAGAATTTAAATTTTCGAACGAAGGGAGAAATTCCCGGATCGTGCAAGTGCCAATAAAATCAATTCTTGCAGGCGGTTATTCAATTTTGCAGGCAAATAGATTGCACAACACCGCTGGCAACGAGCGTAAGATTATTATTTTTCTCAGCGACCCGAGAGCCGATCTTAAGATATACAAGCAATTATTTACTGCAGGTAATTTGAATATTTACGAGGCCTATTATGAAAATTGCAAATACTCATATGTCCTGGAATATTATATAAAAGCCAAAGATAGTTTAGCAATGCTGGATCAGTTGAAACGATACGACATTGCCGACATTGGGATATTTAAAGAGTATGCGCACATTAAGAACGTAGAAGGTGAAAAGAAGGAAGATTTTTATATTTGGCCAACGCATTGACGCTAACAAAAGTCATGTCAGGATTTTCTTCGGATGAATAAGCTCTAACAAAATCAATTTACCACGGGAAATGCTGATATCCGCAACCGTGCTGCTCCCATTGGTATTAAGTTTATCGTCTCTTCTTTTGTATCAACAGTTACCGGGCTAGGTGGTAACGTTTCGCACAAACCATAATCATCGAGTGTCCATGAAGGAATAAGTTTCCCTTTGGTCTTTATTAAGATAGGTACATCTCTTTCCGTAAAAGGAAAATTATTTTGTGGCCACGGTTTTTTAATTATTGTAAACTGATCGGCGGCCGGCTTACCATTTAATGCCAAACCATAATTCCACATACTGGCCGGGTAAATTTCATAAGCAGGCCATTTGGATTGATCTGCATTCGCTTGCCATTTTGAATCGCCTATAGCGGATTGCTTGCTATCCATTAATCTATAAGATTCATCAATTTTTAAAGAAAAGGTAAGCGGGCCATAGTTAACACTTACACTATTCTTATTCTGTGCCCATTGTTTGATGCTTACGCCCATAGGTAACATTAATTCAATTACATCTCCCTGTTTCCATTTATTTTCTAGGCGCATGTACGAGCCTGCAGTTGCATGAATAACTACTTGTTTACCATTAATACTAACTGTTGCGTTATCGCACCAACCGGGTATACGCAAGTATAAAGGAAAACTTACCGGAGAAGCCGCATTCACTTCAATTTTAATATGCTCATCAAATGGGTAATTTGTGATTTGTCGCAGCCTAACGGTGTGGCCTGAACGATCTCCAACCTTTGCTGTCACCTCGCTGCTGTTGTATAATATTGCGGCCAAACCATTATCGGGAGTAGCCATCCACAGGTGTTCTTCATAATAGGGCCAACCCTGCGAATGATTGTGCTGACAACAACGGCTACTGAAGGGATTCATCATCAAAAAGGGCCCCGCATTTTCTATGCCCGGGGAATGATTTTTACTATCACTTACAACCATATTTGGTGCAGTTAAATAACGCAAGCCTTTAAAGTCAGGCATTACAGCAGCAGGATATGTATTAAAAGCAACATTCTCGCAATTATCGACCCACATCGGATCCCCGGTTATGCCGGTTAAAATTTCATCGGAAGACATTTGCTCCACCATCCCGCAGGTTTCCACGGCCTGCCTTGGGTCAGTAAATCCTTTTCGGGCATCTTCATCCGCACCAAACATACCACCCGGCACTTGTCCATATATATTTCTTATTAAATAAAAATCGCCGTATGTCGCATTTAAATAGCTGGTATCTTTTGCCTGCATAAAGTAAGTTGCAGGCTCTCTGAAACATTGTGCAATATTTACATTGTGCCAGTTAGGTAAATTATTTTTTTGCGACCAGTTCGCAGTATTCCTGTGAATATTATTTGCAAGATCAAGTAGCCATTTTTCACCGGTATGGTCGTACAACCAATAAACACTATAGAGATTATCACCTCCACGACTGTTCTCCCAATATAGTTTCAGCATTAAGCTATCGGGAACGGTCACCTGCCATTTAAAATACTTTGTCATAAATGGTATTACTCTTGCATCCTTACTATATTCATAATACGATTGCATACACCAGAGCATGATCATATTGGGCCACAGATCAGGTATCGCATTTACATTATCCTTATGTTTATCATCAATTACCCGGGGCCCGAAGTATCCATTAGGTTGCTGGCTCTGAAAAACTTTGTTTAGCCATAATTTAGTCTCCGCTATGATTTTTTCATCTTTTAAAATATAACCAAGGTCGCCGTATCCTTTTAGCCAGTAAGGAACCTCTTCCCACCCATGATCGCCCTTACCGTTACCGCTAAACCATGCATTATTTTTTTTCTCCAGCCATCCGCTTATCTCACCAAGATGGCCGGTTAAACCGTCCCGCTGCAACTGCAGGTATTTTAAAATCCAGCCTTCCGGTTTAATAACACCAACCGGCAGCTTTATCAGGTAAAGAGGTTGCAAAGGTTCTTTGTTGCCGATATAAAATGAATTTGATGTAACAGTTGAAGGTCTTGCTACAACACTGGCATGCAAAGTTTTTTGCGCCCATAAATATTTGCTGAAAGACAAAGAGACTAAGAAAACAAGGGTAAATAATTTCTTCATTTTTTTAAGTATCCATGAAAGGATATTTTATCGACTATTGATCATTATTCTGATGCTTTTAAATATACTATTTTTTATTCTTTAGGGATCAGCTTTCTCAAAGCAAATACAAGTTGCCGGTCCTTTTCACGAAGCTTACCGCTCCTGTCCGGGGGTAGGTCCAAAATCAATATATTATCCTGTGCAGTTGCTATTTCATAGAGCTTCAAAAGTTGTTCAGGTGTTTTGTAAATGGTGTCGGTTGTGTTATAAAACCATTTCTGGCTGATGCACACAGTTGTTTCCCATGGCATATAATAAAGCTTACCGTTGTGAGAAAATAATTTAGGGTCGGGGTTGGCAGGAAGATAAGGATCGCCCATTCTGAAGTCGCTTGGAAAATACCTGATTGGGTAGCCTTCTTTTTGCATCGTAGGCAATACGAATGTTGAGTCAGGATCAGGATTTTCGGGCGTTCCTATTGACCAGTTAACCCCAACCTGGCATTGAGGCGCCATCTCCTTTACCGTTTCATAGATTTCGTTTATGGGCCACCGTGATCTCTTCTTTTCCCAGCCAGCATCAAGCCATAATTCAACAACCTTTGTATGTTTATTTACAATGCCAATCAGTTCTTTAATTTGACTGATCATATATTGATTATATGCTTTATCAAAAGAAGTGTCATTAACATCAGCATTCTGGTGCCTGTCCCACAAAGAATAATAAATGCCCATGCCGATTCCATATTTCCTGCAAGCCTTTGCCACTGCTTCAACCACGTTTGTCTTATTGCCAGAACTTCCCACATCATAGTTAGTGTATTTGCTATTCCATAGACAAAAACCATCTACATGTTTGGTTACCAGTATTACGTACTTCATACCTGCATCCCTGGCTGTACTTATCCATTGATCAGCATCTACAGCAAGTGGTTTATATGAAGCCGGGGGCTTGCTACCATCGGTCCACTCCTGGTCGTAAAAAGTATTTATGCCAAAATGAATAAACATTCCATATTTTCTTTTCATCTGTTCTAATTGATATATGCTGGGTTTAGTGGAAGGTATTGGTTCGGTAATGACTGGTTGGGCAAAAGAAACCATACCAATCAATAATGTAACTGAAAGAAGGGAGCAACTTCTCATGTGTATGCGATTAAAGTTATCATTCAAATATTGTTTGACATTTTCTAAATCTTTGGTCAATAATTTTACAGCAATGTTCCTTTTAATATTATAGCGGCTATACTAAAATAAATAATAAGCCCTGTAACGTCAACAAGGGTTGCAACAAAAGGAGCCGAAGAAGCTGCCGGGTCCTGCCCGAGCTTTTTTAATATCATAGGAATCATCGAACCACTTAACGTGCCCCACATTACAATGCCGATCAAAGTAAAGAAAATAGTAGATGCCAACAATCTCCAGTCAGCGCCATAATCGTATATATGTAATTCCTGCCATAAGGTAATTCTTAAAAAGCCGATTGCTCCAAGCAAAACACCTAACGCCAAGCCGGACGTAATCTCACGCCGCATTACATACCACCAGTCTCGTAACGAAAGTTCTTTAACAGCCATGGCACGTATAATTAACGTAGCCGCCTGCGAACCACTGTTACCACCACTTGATATAATCAGTGGTATGAAAAGCGAAAGCACGACCGCCTTTTGAATTTCATTTTGAAAATGGCCCATTGCAGTTGCCGTGAACATTTCTCCGAGGAAAAGAATAATCAACCAGCCAGCTCTCTTTTTCACCAAAGAATATAAACTAGTTTGAACATAAGGAAATTCCAGCGATTCTACACCACCAAATTTTTGCATCTCCCTTGTATCACGCATCTCCTGTACATCCATAACATCGTCAATTGTTACCACACCCAATAATAAATTATCTGCATTTGTAACGGGCAAAACCGTGCGGTCATATTCCCGGAATTTGGTAACGGCGTCTTCCGTGCTGTCATCAATATCAAGTTTTACGCAATATCCATCCATAATTTCAGAGATATTTTTTTTTGGATCATTCAATACTAATCTTCTTACAGGAATATCATCGATGAGTTTACCCTCCGCATCTACTACATAAATTACATTAGCGGTTTCTGAATCTATATGATAAGTCCTTAAATGTTCATTAGCTTTTTCGATAGTCATATCTCCACTTATTGTTGCAAACTCAGTATTAACAAGCCTTGCCACACTTTCTTTTGGAAAGCCAAGCATATCATGGGTTGCCTTCTTATTCTTATCTTCTAATAATTCGAGAATATGTGAGCGTTCTACGCCTTTGTAAGAGTTGATCAAATTAAGGCGGTCATCGGAACTTAATTTGTTTAAGATATAAGTCGATCTTTCTTTACTTAATCCACGCAATACTTTTTTCTGCAATAGAATATTAAGATAAGAAAATACAACTACCTGCTTTTTTGGAGGAAAAGACTGGAAAGCATTTAAGGTACTATCAATTGGCAATTCATTAAATAGTTTGGCGACTTCGGACGGATGGATATTTTTTTCGCTGCTTAAATGCAGCAGAGAGGAAATATCACCCTTCATAATTTTTTTTCTTATCTCAGCCAGGCTTATCATATACAAATATTTAATCCTAAAAATAATTAACTAT
>CAWBUS010000010.1:0-121185 GCA_963792025.1 uncultured Chitinophagaceae bacterium
ATTAATTGATGGGGGGAGTAACCCCGGTTAGAGCCCTGACAGGTAAAGGCAGTTTGTCCAACTGCTCATCAAGTTTCATCCGGTCAAGCATTTTTTTTAGCAACAGCGTTCCTGACCAGGGGGTAATTTCTTTATCGGTAAAGGCAATTTGAAGATCCATTTTTAAAATAAGATTTTCTTACCCCAATTTTAAACCATTCTCTAAAATTAAAAATCAATACCAGCAAGCTTTTTATTAACATCTTTTTTAATGACCGCCATTAGAAATTCGTTCTAATAACTTTTTTGGGATAAAACTTATGTTGAAAAATTCTGTCATCAATGTGGAGGGAAAAATGCTTCAACCTTCACAAAACCGGTTTGTATTGGTTGTTACAAATCCAATATTAAATAGTTGCATCAAATTGCAAACTCAGGACAGCGAAACTTTTGTGATTTATTCAAACTAAGAAAAGCGGTGTTATTTCCTTCTGTAGTTGAAAGATTTGAAATAGTATTAGATAAGCCGGTTACTTCAAAAATTTTATGGAACAGATAGTCTTAACTCTGTTTAAAATAAATAAAGAAAACTTTACATCATAGATCCGTTCCGGCAACAATCGCACCATTGATGCTGGTGCTAATAGGGGTGAGCACCAACATTGGCTGAAATTGTATCTCTATAAATGGAAAGGGATATTGTCTTTGTTTACAAATTCTATCTCTATTTGATCAATTTTCTTAATTGTATTGAGAAAAATGTCTACACTGGCAAAGTTTATTTCCCAGTGACATTTAACTCCATGAGAATATCGATTGGAATTGTATTCCTTAGGAATTACATAATAAACCGAAACATCGGGACGGATATGATAAAAAATTGAAATTGCAAATGTTTGCATTTTGGAGCCAAGATCAGCTATGTTTATATGGTAATTGAAATTGGTTAAATAAATTTCTTCAAGCCTAACTAGAGTTTCTTTATAATCCAATGTACTTACTTCATAAACTCTTTCTGAGTTTTGTTCATTAATATTATTTATTTCTTTAAGCATTTCGATTCGATTTCTTTTCGCTTCTTCATCTTCTCGAAATTGGGAGAACCTACAAGCCAAATCAATCTGCCATCATTATTCAATAATATTGATTCGTCAATATCTGAAACAATCTTGTCGATCCTGCCAACCTTAAAAGGTGCAAATGCAATAATTAGATCAGAAGCTTCCTTTGCTCCTTCTGAATATTCGTTGCTATTTACGACTATCTCATGTCCTCTAGTGGTACTCAACTGCGAATCCTCTAAAAATCTTTTCTTGTCCTTAATATATTCTCCATAAATCGGTTCGTAAATTTTTGCCTCAGTATATAGTATTGTTAGATTTATTTTTCTATTGTTGAAAATAATTTTCAATAATCAAAGAATAAGTTTTGAAGAAGAGACACTTAAGTCAATAATAACGTCAATGAACTTATTACCCTTTTCAATAATTTTATTCTTAATCCTTTGATCCAACAATTCAGCAAAATTCTCCTCATCGCAGAACATATTGCTGATCTTTATGTTTTCACCATTTCTGTCTTTTATTCTTTTAATAGCCGCCTTAAGTCTTGGTTCATTAAAAGCATTATCATTTGTGCTAGTGGCGTAAATAAAATAAATTGCTTCATCGCATGTAAATTTGTATTCGTCGGAAATATTTGCCAAGTTTTCAGGAATGGATAATGTTCTTTCTTCAAAGCCCAAAGCGGTCATATATAAATCAAAAGATTTCCCTTGATACTTAATAAAGCTTTCTAATTTGCCCACTGCCGGAAGTTCTATTAGCGCTTCTTGAAGAGTGTACTCTTTAATGTTCATTATTATCGAATTTTAACGATCCTTGTTTGGTTATAGATGTTTGAACTGCCCAGCGTTTTTCGTATTCGCCGTCGCAAAAAGAGTTGGGATCACTAAGAAAGAATTTGAATTCAGCATTGGTCAACTTAATAGCGACTGTCTTCGTTAACCCAGTTTTAAAATGTGGACAATAAATGCGTCTAAGTTGGAGCCTTAAGGTGCTTCCAAGGTTCTTCGTCCTCTTCCCTGTTCGAGTGAGATGAATATGGAACGATGTATTAATTCTAGAAACAGGTCTCTTTGTTCATCTTTCCATTTAGATATGTCCTCAAGCTCGTCTACCTCTATTCTTGTTGTTACATTCGGTATATTATTGGTTTGAAGACGACCTTCCTGTAAAATTTTTCTGCTTAAATTACCAAAGTTGTTAACTACGTCATACATATCCTGTCCATAGTTAAAAGTTTTAATTATATCAAAAAAAGCTCTGGAAGTGCTTTGAATAGCTTTATGTTGTTTAATTGGTGGGATCTGGAAAATTGTATTGCTGTTTACATCACCTTCTTTAAATATACGACGGTACATTTCTAATAATGCAGAAATATCTCCGGAACAAATTTTCGAAATGGTTTGAATTCCATGGTATTCGTCATAAATCTTTTTCTGTTCTTTTGTTTTAAACCTAAGTGTTTTTTCCAAAGTGCTATAATCTGGATAGTTAGAATCGCCGATTAAATTTTCAGCGGACCCTTTATATTTTGCAAGTTGCAATCGATGATTTAATAACTCAGTGCAAAAAAAGATTAATCCTGATATGCTTCCATCATTATCACTTAAATTAACATATCTTTCTCCTACATCTATTTCGCGATATTCTCTAGTCAAATCACTCGTGGGAGAATATGTGTTTGAACTATTGTCTTGCACAAGCACCATCCCAAATTTTTCAGATGAAACTTTGAAAATATGGTTCGCTTGTCTTTCCCATAGAACCGGATTCAAGATTATTTGTACAGGTTCGCTAATTCTGTGAAGTGAATAGTCGTCTAACAGAAAGGTGATTGTTCTTTTAGAAAAAAAAGTAATCTTTTTTTTGAGAAAGCTAGTTAAATCAGATATGTAAGACAATGATGTAGGAGCCGGGACTTTCGTCCTCTTTAGCATATATCTATAACAATCATTCATTTCACGAATAATGATATCATACAAATGTTCGAATGGTTTAGTCCCTTGTAAATAAGTTTTTGTTTTTTCCAGGTTTAAGCTTTTAACTATAAAAGAATAAATTTCCTTTTCAACAATTTGTGATAAGCCAAAGACTTCTTCATGATTTTTATATTGGGACATTAGCGAAAGTGTATAAGCTATTTCTCTTGTCAGTAAAAGATTAAAATAGTGTACGATCTCTTCCTTGGCCTGAGCAGTTTTGTTAACTGTATCGTACAAACTAAATCTATTTCTAAGATCGGCGCTACAAGACAGGTAAAAACCGATTATTGACGCTGAATTGATTGAATCGAAATCTTTTCTAGCTAGAATTGATTTAAAACTCAACCAACGAAAAATCATTGATTTACCACATCCTCGAGGGCCGGTAAGTAATACAGGGGTATTATTTTTGACTTCACTAAGCCATGGGCATGATGTTGCAAATAATTCGTTTAAAAGGACGTCACTTCCTATATGGTCTGCAGAAATATAATCAAAAGGTGTATCAATAGAACTTATATTCTCCTCCCGATTTTTCAAAGACATGGCAAATTCATTAAGGAAAACCTCTTGAATTTTTTCTGGATCGTGCAATGAGATATTATAGTCGTCTTCTAAAATTTGCGGAAGTATTTTTTTTATTACACTTCGATACAATTTTTCTTTGCGTGAAATAGGCCTTCGGATGTTGTTTTCAAATAACAACCGGTTGGAGAGCTCGATTAAATGAATACAAAATCTTTTTAGATCATCGAAACCAAGCTTACTCTTTTTTAGCGGGTTATCATAGTCTTTAAGCGAGCCCATATCGATAATCTTTATAGAATATTCATTTCTATAGTCTCCTGGTAAAGGAGGGGCTATAACGACATTTCCAAGGTTTAAATCGTCATGTCTTAAATTATTAATTTTTAAAATGTTTAAAATAATACAAAACTGCTTTATGTAACTCTCAATAAACGAGGCAGTAATCTCCTTGAAATTCTTTAAGGTTGTCCCTTCAATCCACTCTTCGATAAAGACAACGCACTCAATATTCTCAATAACTTTTTCTTCTGCACCCAAGTACTTAGCAAACTGGGAATACTGATTTAATTTTGCTGCTTTTTTTACCTCCGCTAAATATACCTGATCATAATAATCTCTGCGTATTGAAAATTTTATTGCTACTGGAATCCCATTAAAATCGTCCACCCCTTTCCAAACTACCGATTTCAATCCTTCAGCTCGATATTCTTTGAGATAATAGGTCTTATTCAAAACAATTATGGGCTCATAGGTTAAGCTTTCCTTTTTAAGAATTGACTTTTCCTCATCTGACATACTAATTGGTTGCATTTATGTCTATTTTATTTTTACATCGCATTAATAGAAATTCAACTTAATTTACTTAGTCCACCGCGTAATATTTCGTTTGGCTGATGTTAAATATTTTTTGCTATCAAAATCTTTCCAATTAGTATCTCGTTGAGAACGGGGAATACACCACCGATTTCTCCAAAATGCGGCCAGGTCATTCAATTTTCTCTCGTAATATATTGGTTTAGCTTTTTCGTTTATAACATCATTAATATTTTTTGCTACTGGAAACAAGAAAAATTCCCTTTTAAGGTTGTGAAATTCGTATTCGATCAGATTTAATAGGGATAATGCCTGAGATAATAATTTTACTTTTCTTGAAGGACCATATCCGAAGGTAGTGTTAGTATCAATGCTTCTTCTTCTTAAGAACTTTTGTATCTCACAATAGATTTCTTCTGAAATATGAAAGCTTCCGGATCCTTGCGTATATCCCAAACTTTTAGCAACTTGGCTTCCATCATAATTTAACCTATTATAAATACTACTCCTACCGAATGCACTCGTTGTTGTAATAAACAATAGATTTGGTTCAATTATTCGCTTTTCAATAACTGTTTCTAAATCTCTGTATTTTTCCTTGTATGCCTGTCGAAGTTCATTGCAAGTCACAGATAAGGCTACCATCTTTCCACCTAGTATCTGATTATAAGGCGGTAGTGCACCGATGCGCTGAGCTTGCATAGATTGATTAATTACATAATCCAAATCAGATTTGGGAATTTTCAGATAATCATCTCTAACCGACATTTTTAAAATCGGACTTTGCAAACCAATTAGCCCAAACGGAGCATTATGAACTTTATCCCATAATAAAAATCTCATTTGTCTCCCATAGGCCCTTTGATATGGCATACTCCACCATACAAGGTTCCACCAGCGATAAAGTGTTTCCTCAATTGTGCCTTCTTCAACAAGTCTTAATTCCAGCTCGATTTTTTCTGGAGCAATATCTCGTCCATTGATTAGGTATTTTTCTGCATGCTCAATACCTTTCTCTATAAATTTTTTTTGAAGCTTTAATTGTTCTTTTTTAGAATGGAACTGAATCTTTCTATAATGCCCTTTATTCAGAAAAGCTGGGGTAACATGACCATTAACTGAAAATCCTTGGGATTTCAGGCTTTCAATAACAGTTGTACGTAATTCTTGTTTATTCAATTTATTGGGTTGTTAACAAATTTAAAAAACACTTTTCATTATGCTATCATAACTTATTATATGCATATACTTTTTAGATACTTAAAAGTCTCATCATAGAATCTTCTTTGCCTTGTAGCATCTTCCTTCATCGCCTCCGGTACCACAATCACCATTCCTTGCCTGGCTCTGGTCAACAAAACTCGATAGGCATTCTTTAAATATAATTTTCTTTCTTCTTTATTAATATTATTCCATTTACTACCAACAAATGAAAAGCATTTCCATCCATCAGGTGCATATCTAAAATCTGCATCCCACGTAACACAAGCCCAATCTAATTCTAAACCTTGCACTTGAAATTCTGTAGCAACATCTTCCAAATAATAAGAGGAACGAATATCTTCTTTGCCATCCAAAAACCAATGTATAGGATCCATGGGAGATTTTACATCAATAGCATAAGGTTTTAATCTTATGGCTTGCGATGAAACTACAATACCATATCGTTCTGTACCTCGTGCTTTTTCTTTCAACCATTGTTTTGCTTTTTTTACATCGCGGGTAAGAACAATTGGATATTTATCTTTTAGTTCTTGATAATTTTTTCTGGCTTCTTCAATATTCATGTCCAAAAGATTCTTTACAAAAAGAGAAACATTTTCTGCACGAAAAGAACGCATCGAAACCGAAAGATGAAGGTCTTTATTAAATACAACCGTTTTATGTTTTTCTAATAATTGTAAAGAATGTCCGGCTGCATATTCACTATCCGTTAGTCTATCAGAAACATACACTTGCCAATCAGGAAATTTTCGATTTACAGATTCTATCCATTCGCTTATTCCAGCTTCACCGGTATTAATTTCTTGGCCGCCACCAACAAGACAAATGATCGCTGCCCAATCTTGATGCCTATCCAAGCAAGAAATAAGAAACTCAGGTTCGGAAATATTGAAATCAGCAACCTTCTTTTTTTGCTTCATGAAGTTGGAAGTCTGTTGAATGTCCCATGCTCGTTGTGCTTCATCAAAAATCGTTACGTGTTCAAATGGTGGAGTAGGATCTGTCAAGCAATCATCACGAAAATTATGAACATTCTGGATCATTGATTTTACATCGCTGAAAGCATCTCACCTTTTTTATTTTATTTCCATTTTCTTTTTCTCTTTTTACTTTATCTCGTGTAAGCGCTTCACGTAGTACCGCTACTAACGGACCGTTACCCGAAAGAAAAACTGTAGATGACTTTTCATTTTCTTTGTAATTCTTGGCGCCAATATTTAATCCCACTAAAGTTTTGCCAGCGCCGGGAACTCCGGTAACAAAACAGATTGCTTTTTGATGATTCGCTTTTGCTTCTTTAATGATATTTAAAACTGCATCTGTAGTGGTGGATAAATTTATTGCAGAAGCATCTGTTCGGGCAATTTCTTCTACGCTATGACCGCCATACAAAGACATGGCAGCTTCAATAATAGTAGGTGTAGGAGAATAACGACCTTCAGCCCAATTATCTAAATTGATATTTTCGCCATCTGCAAAGTCAATAACGGTTTGGATTACCGAACTTAGATTTTCTTCATTCGTTTTTACTGGAAATAATAAATTGTCTTGATGTGGCATGTCCGTAATGAGAGAGAATACACTTTTAGATTCTGTACAAACCAAAACCGGAGCAATTAAACTGACATGGCTTGTTTCATGAAAGTTTTTTAAATCAAGCGCATAATCCCAAACTTGATCAACAGCACTTTGATTGAAATCTTTTTCTCCCACTTTAAATTCAACTACAAATATTACGTTCTTAATGATCAGCACTACGTCTATCCTTCTTCCCATGCGAGGGATAGAATATTCGAAAAAGATTTTGCCTTGATAGTTTTGTAGAACTTCTTTTAAGCGTTGTTATTTCTTGTGTCCATGCACCTTTTTGAGCAGGATCATCTGGGAAGTCACTATTGATGCTGAGCGCACCAAATATCTCATTGAAAGAAGACGCGATAAAATTAGCAATGGTAT
The DNA here is from genome assembly GCA_963792025.1 of uncultured Chitinophagaceae bacterium. Classification (GTDB taxonomy): domain Bacteria; phylum Bacteroidota; class Bacteroidia; order Chitinophagales; family Chitinophagaceae; genus Ginsengibacter. Next base: position 7,547 of record CAWBUS010000010.1, read on the forward strand.
CTGAATAGAAACTTCGTTTCATTGAAACTAAAGTAAAGAAAATTTTTGATAGCTTTTGGCTTTCTATACATCACGCCATTGATTAATTTTAAACAGAGTAAAATAATCAATTGATTCGATATAGTCTAACGGAGAATTAATTCCCCATTCAATATGTTTATGTAAATATTCAAACTCCTTAGCCCATTCTATAAATTGGCTAATCATTTCACGGCTGTCATCTGTATGATAATTTTCTTTTGCGGCGATATAAGCAATATCGGCTACTGCTTCGCATAACGAGTAAACTTTACTGTTTTTCATTATGCAAAAATATCCGCAGAAAAATAAAACTTAGTAGCTTTTAAGACACGTTGGATAACTTTATTCAACCACCATTCAGTTCTTGTTTTGGGTACTACAAAGTATTTGCAGTTTTTATGCCCATGCCAAAAGCAGCCATGTACAAATATTACGGTTTTATATTTTGGTAAAACGATATCAGGTTTACCCGGGAGTTTTTTATCGTGTAGCCTGTACCGGTAGCCGTTGGCATGTAAGAACTTTCGTACGAGCATTTCGGGCTTTGTATTCTTGCCTTTAATGCTGCTCATGTTGTACTGCGGGTGGCTTTATCGTGTACATCTGCCATATTACAAACTTACTACTCAGTATTTATAACATGATATCAGGCTTTAATTTTTATTGCATAATATTGTTTTTAAAATTCGGAAAAGTTTTTTCGTTAATAGTTTTATTAAATGCTTTTTCTGAACTTTGATAATCCCCTATAAATATGACAGCGACAATAAATAATAAATCCGCCTCCAATAAAATTAGATCGTTAAGAAAGGAAAAGCACTCTCAGGGCCTTCCTTTAATGATTAATTCTGACGAACTACCGTCGCACCAATGCTATCTCGAATATCCTGATGGCACAATCAAAATTGCAGAAGCAAATTCCAGGGATTCTGACTTTAGAATAATTGAGGAGCTTGATTTCTTAAATGCAGAATATATCAAAAGAAAATTGAAATTAATCTAAATTGAAACCCGTTCTGTTCATAATAACAGGTTCCAACGGGGCCGGAAAGTCTACAGTAGGCGCAACTTATCTACCTGGGGAAATACAAAAGGCATATAAAGTTTTTGATGGCGACAAAATAGCGTTGCACAAGAGACGGGAATTATCAGCAACCATAAAACCATTTAAAGAAGCCAGGAAAATTGCCGATGAATGGATGTATCTACAATTTCAGCAACTGATTAAAAGATGCGATTAATTCAAAAGATCATTTTGCCTACGAGGGGCACTTTCGAGATACTGCCACCTTAAAAACTCCAAGAAAGTTTAAAAGACACGGATATGAATTGATCCTGATTTTTATGGGATTATCAGATCCTCATCAGTCAGAATTAAGAGTAATAGACAGAGCTAAACAAGGAGGGCACAATGTGCCATTTTATGAAATTGAATCCAACTTTTATGGTAACCTCGTTACGTTAAATAAGTATTATAAACTTTTTGACGAAGTGGTGGTGATAGATACGTCAAAAAGTCTTCAACACAGAGTTCTATTACATTTAAGAAAACAAGAAATTTTAACGTATTCACGATTTAAAGACCTGCCGGCCTGGTTCACTAAGTTCTTACCCGACCTGGTAAAGATCATTTTGGCTGAAGAAAACTCCGAAAAGTGATTTCTGAAACATCAATGTTTTGCCGGGAGTTTTTTATCGTGTAGCCGGTACCGGTAGCCATGGGCATGTAAGAATTTGCGCACCAGCATTTCGGGCTTTGTATTCTTGCCTTTAATGGCCGCCATGTTATTGCTTCTGGTTGCTTTATCGTGCACATCTGCCATGGCGCAAAGGTAATAGCTATCGTTTAGCAGGTATGCGTTTATGGTTAGTCTTTATGGTTGTACCGGGGTTTATTATTTAATAAACTGCTGCGTACTTTTTAATTTGCCCGACTGGAAGGAAATGGAATACACACCGGCCGGCAGGTCTGCTGTATCAATGGTAGCGTCAGTAGTTCCGGCCCGGAGTTGTAATCGCTTTAGAACAGACCCTCTTGCATCTGCAACAGATATTTCTGTCGGGCCGGCTATACCGGCGAGCCTGATAAATAATTTATCCTTCACCGGGTTGGGGTACACCATAATGGCATTGTTCACGGGCGCATCGATAGCTATTATTTTACTATACGAAAACCTGCCATCAGCGTCCACCATCTTTAGCCGGTAATAAGTAATTCCGTTCAATGAAGACCTATCCGTGTACTGGTAATTATTTTGTGGATTGCCGGTTGCATCTACATTTGTCAATGGAGTAAACGATACCTGGTCAACACTTTTTTCTATGATAAAATATTTTGTATTGATTTCTCTTTCGGTGCTCCAGTTAAGTACAGCGCGTTTTATTACTATACCTGCCATAAAAGTCAAGCAGGGTAACAGGAAGAAGGGCGTTATAAAAAGTAATGATTCCGCCGTAAGGGTTGCTAAGGCCTGCACAGGTAGAATCAGCTGTATTGTTGTGGTCGGTTACAGTACCACCTACGGCCATATTTGCCACAATTCCCGCCGCATCTTTTCGCAGGAACAACCCGCCTCCCTGCGCAATGTCCACGTTGCCGGCACACACAAATTTGTATGGTATTGTATCGTTGGGTTCCAATAGGAGTTGCCCGCTTTCTATCCTTGTAGCCCCTGCCACATACAATGAATTGGTGCTGGTAACTTTTGCACAGCCGCTTTTATTGATGATGAGGGTATCGACAGGAAAGCCAATATTCCAGTCGACGTTGCTATTGCCATTCCCAAAAAATTCGAGTTTATAATGGCAATAATCCTGCACGCAATTGATAATGGAAGTTGTATCGCCAAAATTGATTATTCCCCCAATGTTAAATACACGTGCGCCATTTACGATCACGGCATCAGTATCATAATCAAATCCAATGGATGGGGTGTAGTTCACAAGATTTCCCGAAATCTTTACATCACCACTGATGCCTGCACTCTGCGCTTCACGCAGTATTACATCGCCATTGATAATATTGGGCAAAGGGTTCGCCGGATCTTCCTGTCGAAAATTAATAGTCCAGCCCGTAACATTTCCGTTAAATACCGAACCGGAAGTGGTAAAGTTAACACCACCTGTAAGTACTGAGAAGATAGATGCGTTTTCGGAAACGAAGCTTGCATTCCGGCCAATTAAAAAGGTTACACCTACATTATTGCCGTTAGGTTCGATGGAACTGTTTAGAAATGTATCTACAGTATGACCGGCCAGAACAAAGCTCGAAGCGTTAAACGAGCTATTTTCTGCATACAGGCCACCTTTACTTTTGTCATCCAGATCGGTTGATAAATTAAACCCGTCGAATGAACTACCTATAAATTTGGCCCACCCGCTATCTTCCAGGTGCAGGCCAGCCCAATCTGCATTATGTTGGGTATAGGTTCCAAACTTGCTATCTATTACCTGGAGATCTTTTATAGCAGGGTTTCCGCCATGCAAAAAAAACTGGCCGTGCTCTAACACAGCGCCAGAATCGAGCAACACATAACCTCCATTTGAAGTATAAACATTTACAGGCGCCCCACCATCATAAAAATTTGTTTTATAATCAAAGTATATGGTAGTATTACTGACATGCATGCTGCGACAGATTGATGAGGTTCCTCCGCCAATGATATTTGAATCTCCAGCATTTACATCAACCGGACCGCCAACACTAACGGATGCAATCCCGGATAACGCCTGGCTGACCACCACACCATCGAGGTATGTTGGTACCCTTTGAATAGGTATTTGGCCAACCGGTGTATTCATCTGTATCCAGCTAAGCGGATTGTTCCAGCCAAGATCGTTCTTATACAATAGGGTTATTCCCTGTGAATACACGGATATACATGTATTGAGGCATGCTATGGCGATGAAAACACGTTTCATAATAGACTTTTTAGATGATAAGTGTTTTGTTGCCGGTTAAGGGATTTTTAGCAGAGGAGTATTGTAGTTAAGGTCAATGGATATTAAATATACGTGTAATTAATACATTTTTAAAGAATTTGCACGAAATATTCACTGTCTTCCCGGACCACGATAAATGTTTACATGCAAAGAAATAACATCGGGATGCGGTTGTGGCTACCGGGGAATTGCTGCGCTAATATTATAGTGATAGTAACCCGCAACTATCACGATGGTAAATTTCCGGGCAGAACCGGGTATGGATTTCGTGTATATGACGGCGTTAGGATCACGCTTTTTTGTGTTGCCGGGAAGATGTAGTTGTCGAATAGCCGGTACCGTTAGCCGGGTGTAGCCGGTACCGGTAGCTTTGTGCACGCAGGAACTTTCTCACCAACATTCAGGTTTGCTATCGTTGCCTTTAATCCGGCTCATCCCGCAAAACGGGACAGGTGCTAAAACTCCGGGTTGCTTTATCATGCACCAGCCTACAGCCTAACGAATTGTTGACTTTTTACACTTTCGAAAAAAGCTTCGATCACCCTCATATTATTCACGCCATCTTCCAACGGAGTGGGTACCGGTTCGTTATTTAATATCGCTTTGGAGAAAGCATCGCCTTGCAGCGTATATTGATTGATGGCATCAAAAACCGTTTCTTTGGTTCCTCCATTTGCATGCAACCATAGTTTCGTGGGCCGGTCGGGCGGGGCATTAAAGGGAATATCAATTTCTATCCTCCCATCCGTGCCAAATATATTCACACGCTGGTAAGGGCTTAATTGCGTGGAACAGGTAAAGGTGGAGGTGCCGGTTTCAAAATCCATCATCCCCGAAGCGATGCGATCGGTCTGCATTACCGGGTCATATGCTGCTATGGCTGAAATGGCCGATGGTTCTTTACCAAAGATGAAGCGGGAAAGGGAAATATTATAACAACCGATGTCCATGATGCCGCCGCCGCCAATGTCTTCCTGGTTTCGGATATTGGCAGGATCGGCATTGAAATAGGAAAAGAAGGAATGAATAGTTCTCAGTGCACCAATCTTTCCCAGGTCCACCATTTGCTTAGCCAGTTGCCATTGCGGGTGAAAGCGGTACATAAACGCCTCCATGATCTTCAGTTGCGGATATTGCCTGGCTGCCGCCATTAATTTTTCTGCTTCCGCCACAGAGAGTGCGATGGGTTTTTCGCAAAGCACATGCTTGCCGGCCTGCAATGCTTTGATGCTCCACGGCACATGCAGGTGATTGGGCAGCGGAATGTACACTGCGTCTATTTCCGGATCGCGGAGCAATGCTTCATACGAGTCGTAAACAACGGGAATTTTCAGTTGGGTGGCTGCAGTTGTTGCCTGTTCTTTATTGCGTGAAGCAATCGCCACTACCTCACAAAATTCTCCGGCCTGCATGGCGGGGATCACTTTTTGCCTGCCGATATTGGCGGTGCTCATGATGCCCCAGCGTACTTTTTTCATGATATGTTTTTATTAGATGCTGCTGCCGGCAAATCCTGCTCTCCTGTAAGGTTTTCCCGGTTGCGTGAATTTTTTATTCGCAAATTTATTTTTGTCTCAATGTCCAAAACCTGTTTTATTGAACTATTGAAAACTGTATGTTGTATGATACGAAGTTAATTTGAAAATCGAATTGACAATGCTGTTTGATGTTACTTGAAATACATTTGCCGTTAAGCCAGGCAGGCAAAGACCTCACTTCAAAAGGATAGATTTCTGCATTTGAACAATCGTTCTATTTCAGAGAAATATGATAATAACAGCAATTTTTGTTTCGTGCCTTTTGATTGTGTTTATAGCTTTGACATCTTATTAAAGCCATTTCTGATAATAAGCCACAAGGATTATGAACATCATAATTGGAACGCGGAAACCAGCAGATTACATTGAAAAACATTCCGCCCTTTCTACTGCAAATAAATTCTTCCAGTAAGAATATATTACTATCAATTCTTAGATAAAAAACTTACGACAGTAGCAATGACAAGAAGATTGTATAACGGTTTTATTTATTGCACCAGCAGGTTTGTAGAAAGACTGTAAGCGCCGTGGTTCAGGAAAATGGTATAAATGCCCGGTACTACAGGGGAAGTGATTATGGTAAAATTATAAGTCGTGGTATACGGGTCATAAACCAGTTCATGCTTTTGTATCAGTATGCCCGACATATTATTTAGGGATAAATGCAGGGTGGTGCCGTTCTGCCTATAGGGGTAAATGGCAAATGGCCTTCGGGGGCTGTAGAATAGTTACTACCCTAATGGTAGTTAAATATGGCATTTCGTCATCTTATTTTACCTGATGATAATCTTATACTTTTTCCTTTTTCCTCCCGTTATTACACTCCACAGGATTGGAAAAGAATTAAAATAAAAGATTCGTCATCAATTTTACTATGCTAAAGCCGCATGCAACGACCATAAATTTCCTGAGGGCGGATAAGCCTTTTTTAGGAGCGTTGTATAATACATCAAAAATTGACGAGAAAGATCCTGCAATCTTAAATTCATATTTTTTCACCAATAACATTTCGCATTGTCTCGTTCTAAAGCTCATAAAATAAATTCAATATGAAAACCAATCTCTTCCTGCTTTCAGGAAATGGCTGGATTAGTCATCCGTCCAATAAAACAAATGAAACAAATTCGGTTCAGTTAGTACTTTGTTTTGGTGAAAAACAGATTTTCGCAAACGAAAATATCTATGCTGATTTAAGAATGAAATTTCCCAATGCCGAAATTACCATGAGTAGCACAGCAGGTGAGATTTACCATAATACCGTCCAGGATAATTCAATGATAGCGGTTGCAATGGAATTTGAAAAAACCGCCATAAAAACAGCTTCTGTAAATATTGAAGATTTTAATAACAGCTACAATGCGGCTTATGAGTTGGGGAAGAAACTTCCAAATGAAGATCTCACCTACATCATGATTTTTTCTGATGGCAGTCTTGTAAATGGAAGCGAGCTGGTAAAGGGTATTAGCCAATATGCCGGCGATAATGTGCTGGTAACAGGTGGCCTCGCCGGGGATGGGGCAAGTTTTGCTTCAACCCTGGTGGGTCTTAACGGGCAACCTTCCGAGGGAAAAATTGTTGCTATCGGGTTCTATGGAAAAAATATTATTGTTACTCACGGGTCGCAAGGAGGCTGGGATATGTTTGGCCTTGAAAAAGATATTACCAAATCAAATGGAAATGTTTTATTTGAAATTAATGATCAAAGCGCATTGGAATTATACAAAAAGTATCTTGGCCCTGATGCTGATGACTTGCCAGGTTCGGCTTTGTTGTTTCCATTGTCGGTTACAATACCGGGCAGCAAAAACCCTGTTGTCAGAACTATTTTATCAATAGATGAAGAAAAGCAAAGTATGACCTTCGCAGGTGATGTACCTGAAGGGTCAAGAGTAAGATTTATGAAAGCAAATTTTGACCGGCTCACTGCTGCTGCATCAACAGCCGCTGCCCAAACGATTGCTGGCAGAAAAGACAAACCCGGTTTTTCCTTGCTCTTAAGTTGTGTTGGCCGAAAGATAATTTTAGGACCTAGAATTGAAGAAGAAGTTGAAGCCGTATGGGAAACATTAGGGGATGAAACAACGCTGGCTGGTTTTTATACGTATGGGGAAATATCACCATTTAATGAAGGAGGGAATTGCCAGTTACATAATCAAACAATGACTATCACCTCATTTTATGAGCTACCATAAACTGCTTTCAAAACAAATTGCGAAATATTTACCGGTCGACTTACAGGAAAGGCCGGACATGAAAAAATTCCTTGCTGTTATAAGCGAATCCTATAAAGCGCACGAAAGGGATATTGAGTTGGCCGAAAGAGCGCACAGCATTAGTGAGGAAGAATATATTGAAATTAACCAACAACTGGCACATGAATTAAAAGTTAAAAAGCTTTCGGTAGAAAAATTAAAGGAAGCGTTAGGAACTATTAGTGGAGAAGAAAAGCAAATTGATTCAGATGACCTTCTCATAATTGCCCGTTATATTAATCAGCAGGTAAGTAAGCGAAAAAATGCAGAGAAGGTTTTCACTTCACTAATTACCAACATGCAAAGTGGCATATTACTGGAAGATGAAAACAACGAAATAGTTTTCACCAACCAACTATATTGCGACATGTTTCATATGCCGGCAACTCCGGAAATATTACAAGGCACTAATTGCAGCAGTGGCGAACGAAGCAAACATCTTTTTAAGTATCCGGAACAATTTGTAAATGATTTAAAAAAGATATTATCACAGAAAAGATTAATTACCGCCGAGTTGCTGGAGATGGCTGATGGCCGCATTTATGAAAGAGATTTTATTCCAATTTATTCTGAAAATATTTTTAAAGGACAGCTATGGAGCTATACCGATATTACCGAAAGAAAAAAAGCCCAGGACGCAATTGAGCAGAGCGAGTTAAAGAACCGCCTGATCATGAATGCCGCATTGGATGCTATCATCACAATGGACAATGAAGGCCATATAACTTTTTGGAATCCACAGGCAGAAAAAATATTTGGATGGAGAAGCCAGGAGGTAATGGGTAAAGAATTTTCAGAGATAATTCTTCCCACGCAATCAAGACAAGCTTATAAAGGAAGGATAAAACATTCCCTAAAAGCAGGTACAGGAAATATCCTGGATAAACAAGCGGAATTAACAGCTATCAACAAATGCGGGCACGAATTACTGATTGAAATGTCTATGATACCTGTAGAACAAGGCGATACCAGTTTTATTTGCTCATTCATCAGGAATATTACAGCCCAAAAAGAGCTGGAACTGGAATTGATCAATGCGAAAGAGGTTGCAGAAGCATCCACACGGGCTAAAGAAATGTTTCTCGCCAATATGAGCCACGAAATCCGAACTCCCATGAATGCTATAATGGGAATGGCCAACCAATTGGGCAAAACTATGCTTGATAAAGACCAGAAATTTTATCTGAACACGATAAACTCTGCAGCCGATAATTTATTAATAATTATAAATGACATACTGGATTTATCAAAAATAGAAGCAGGTAAACTCACTATTGAAAATATTGGTTTCGAACCAAAAGCCGTCATTGAAAGAGTGATGCAGGTGATGATTCATAAAGCCGAAGAAAAAGGCCTCTCACTTACCAATGAATTTTGCGATGTTAAATTATCTCCTGTTTTAATAGGAGACCCTTACCGCATTAACCAGATATTGCTGAATCTTATTTCGAATTCCCTGAAGTTTACCGAGAAAGGTACTGTTGACATAAGCTGTAGGGTGATTGACGATAAGTTAATGAGTCAAACCGTTTGTATAACGGTTAGGGATACTGGTATCGGAATGGATAAATCATTTGTAAAAAATCTTTTTCAAAAATTTACACAGGAAGATGAATCTGTTACACGTAGATTTGGGGGCACCGGCCTCGGAATGAGTATCTGTAAACAGCTTATCGAATTATTAAACGGTACTATACAGGTAGAAAGTGAAAAAGGTATTGGCACCACAGTTACCCTCACGCTGCCATTTTCTAAAGGAATACAAGCTCATCTGCAAAAAAAAGATGCAGGAAAATTACCTTTGAATACCCTATCCGGTAAAAAAATTTTAGTTACCGATGATAATGAAATGAACCGCCTGGTTGCAACCACCATTTTAAAACATTATGGGGCGGTGATTAAGGAAGCGCAAAATGGAATTGAAGCAATAGACAGGATAAATGGGGAATTATTTGACCTGGTATTAATGGATATCCAGATGCCGGTAATGGACGGGCTGGAAGCAACTAAATTGATTCGTGAAAACATAAGTAAAGAATTACCAATTATTGCTTTAACAGCATTGGCGCTGAAAGACGATGAATCCAGATTTCTCGATGCCGGTATGAATGACTATCTCTCTAAACCTTTCAAGGAAGACCAGCTAATTAATGTAATATCGCGCTGGATTAATAAATCATCTTCTGACGGGCAAAATGCATCCTCGTCTGAAAAAGAAAATTTCTCTCATGATTTAAAAGGTGTACGTGTTATGGGAAAAGAAAAGCAAGTATTCACAGATGAACATATTGAACTCTTTATTCACCAGGCACCGGCATTAATTAAGGAAATTATAGACGCATATGAAACAAATGATTTTATAAAAGTCAACAGAACCGCCCACCGGCTCAGGGCTTCGGTGAATACTGTCGGAATGGGTTCTCTTAAAAATGAGATATTGGAAATTGAATTATCGGGCGAAGAAGAACAAAAAACCGAAAGATTTAAAACCTTGATTACGCAATTGAATCGTTCAATAAACCAGGTTGTAGACGAATTGAAATTACCTGAGCAAGGAATAACCGGTTAAAATCGATGTTGCCAATAAGAACTTAGTTTTTTGCGGGAGGCCTGGCTCAACCAACCAGATGAAATGATTGCATATTTTTCAGTAATGCTTATCCAGCCTTTTTCGTAGCCCCGTATTAAATGTCAACGGTTCCCATATCCCCGGTTCGTACATTTTGAGTAATATATTTATAGTAAGGACTCGCGGGATCCATTGGTTTCCCATTAAGAACATTGTCTTTACTTTCCCCGCCGAACCAATGGTCAACAAGCGCTGCCCTTGATTCATTATTAAAGTAAGATGAATGCCAGTCTGGCCCTGCATCGGTTATCAATACGAACGCCAATCTTTTATGGCAGGACGGAAGTTCAGCATCGTCTTTTACAGTGGTGAAAGATGGTATCTATTTTCTTACCGCTGCTAATGAATGCGAAAGTTATACCGATTCGGTTACCATATCCACAGGATTCTGTGATATTATAATGCCCACAGGATTTACACCAAATGGCGATGGCGTCAATGATATTTTTAAAGTGAAGTATCCATTCCCCGTAAAACAGTTTAACCTGGTTATATATGACCGTTGGGGCGAATAAGTTTTTGAGACAAATACAATAAGTGAAGGATGGGATGGAACGTTGAAGGGATTACCTTCTCCACAAAGCACTTATGTATGGGCTATCAGTTTTACAGATATTAATAATAAGCAGCAACAACTAAAAGGTCTCGTTACGTTATTGAGATAGTCATTTATTTGGCCACAGTCCCTTAGTGTAGCCGGTACCGGTAGTTATGTGTATGTAAGAATTTTGGCACCTGCATTTCGGGCTTTGTATTCTTGCCTGTATGCGGCTCGTACCAAAAACGGGACAAGTGTTATAACTGCGGGTTGCCTCATTATGTACATCTGCCATTATATAAAAATAGCAAACGCTTAGTTCAGTCTGTTGAATGGTGTTATAAAGCCTTGAGTTAGCACAAGCCCGATTGAATCTTTTGTTGCAATGTGCAGCAAATATGATTGAACTTCGGTTCGGCCGGTTAGGGTCTTTACTGTTTGGGTGAGCAAAAAAAGGTTTTGATCAATATCCGGATTGCCGGTTAAGCTGTCCGGCGGCGCATAAGATATTGTATAAGTAAATGAAGTTTTATAGCGAAAATCAGTGGGGTTGTTCCAATTTTTAAGAAATCCTTTTTCTCCTGTAGACTTGTTGGAAAAGATAAATACCATCGGAACGGACTGACTTCCACTTGCTCTCCATCCACCGATTAAAACGTCGGGATTAAATTTTTGAGCAGAGCAAACAGACAAGGTTAAGACGCCTAATAATGCTAAGAGAAATTTCATGTGTGTGTGTTTTTACAAATATCTACCAAAACTAATTCAGTTTTAGCTGGAAAACGGCAACCAGCTGGATGCATGCAGGATACAATCTATAGTTGCCGTTGAATTTAATAAAAGCTATTTCTATATTTGTGGATTACCAAAACCAAATTATGAAAGCCTTTGTGTTTTCCCTGTTACTTGTTATTTCATCAACGTGTTTTAGCCAGGTAAAAGAAGTGACGTATTACTTTGATTCAGACCTGAATATTGTGAAGAAATCTAAGGCTATTGCCAAAGGCATTGGCTCGGAAATAAACGGTTTGTTTGAGGTAAAGGTGTATGATAAAAAGGATAATCACCTCATCCTCATTGTTCACTATACCGATGCAGGGATGACTGAAATGACGGGCCCTTTTACTTCGTACTACAGCAACGGCACTATGGAAAACCAGGCAAACTATGCAATTAACCGCTTGCCCTTTTTGCAGCGTTCTAATGAAAAGAGTTTAAAAAAATTGGTTGTGCGGTCTGCATGTCAGATAAATTGCTAAATTGCCCGCAAAGCCACTTGGAATGGAAGTACATCATCACCCTCATATGGGGCATAAGCATTTTAAAGAATATTTCCTGGAATTCCTGATGATATTCCTGGCCGTTACTATGGGCTTCATCGCAGAAAACATCCGTGAGCATTTTACCGACCGCTCCAAGGAAACGGAATACATCCATGGTTTTATCAGTAACGTGGAAACGGACACGATGCGGGCTGGCCTATATAATCAAATTCGATCGCCAGCAATTAAAGGGTATTGACAGTTTTTTATTGCTGGCTCATGCGCCAATGGCGGATAATAAGAACCGGGAGCGTTTTTACCATCTCTTTATTAACTATTTTTATAGGTCAGCATTATTTAAAAGCAGTGATGCCACGCTGCAGCAATTGAAGAACACCGGAGATTACCGGCTAATAGTAAAAGATCATACCAGCGACAGTCTTGCCGAATATGATGCGGAAATCAACAGCATTTACTCAGAGGATGCTTATTATGAAGCCTACTTCAAAGAAATTGTCAGCAGGCTGGATGAACTTGCAGACATGACCGTTTTTGGGGATACAACCTATTATTTGCCAGGAGGAAAATACACTGGTAAGCCACTGCCGCCATTGAATGACACGGCCAGGTTACGGGTGCTCTTTAATAAGGCTTTTGACTTTCGCATTATTACCAATGCGTATGCAGAAAATTACCTGGCGCCGGAGCTGGGCAGTGCTACGCGGCTGATTGCATTTTTGAAAAAGGAATATGATATAAAATGATTTGACGGTGCGGCCGGAGCTTTCAATGTCAACATTTTTCATGATCGTACGCTACCCTTGAAACTCAGGTGCATGGATAAACACTAAATGATAGTAAAGCCATTCAATACTTTTTTTGGCTGCCCGGGCGGGGTTTTCACAGCGTGCACTGAAACTGGCCGTCAGTGTAGATGGCCTGCCTGGCGGTGTGTATTCTATTTCCTTCCAGTCAGGCAAATTGAAGAGTACGCAGCAGTTTGTTAAACAATAAACCCAGGGCAAGTATACAGGCAAACACATATCTAAAAGCGTCACTGTTACTTTTGCAATCTATTCTCGCATTCCGTGGTATTTAATTCCCAATTTTACCTTACTTTAATTAAATCACCCTCCTTACTTTTCAGTATATCATCGATTGATATACTTACCTGGCAATGTTTGCATCGCCTGCTTGTATAAGGTATTGTTCTGGCATGATTTTTTTATACAATTAAAATGAGCGTTACTTCTGCCAGCCGGCGTTATTTTTTGTAACAATCAACATTCACCCAACCAAATAAAATTACTTACAATGGCCAATTTACACGTTCAACCAAAAAAGAAAAATTATTTATGGGTATGGATTATCATCATCCTGTTAATAATTGCGGCAGGTGTATACTATTATATCAATTATTATAGTAAAGGGATCAGGCCCGGCTCAGGCAATGCACTAAGTTATCCGGCCCGCAGCGGCGTGTATTATTCAAAACAATTTGTAAATCACAACATTTGCGCAGGCGATAAATTTATAACCTATAAAACATTATAACATGAAGAAAGAAACGATCGTTGTTAACGACCACCTGCAAGAGCTCCGTTCAAGCGGTTTCGAGATGTTAAAGGGTGAACCAGATATTCGCGGATGGAAAGTACTCAATGGTGATGAAATAACTATAGGAAAGATTAAGGAACTGCTGTTCGACGTATACTCCAAAAAAGTGAGATACATCATTGTGGAACTCGACGGAAAGCCCATAAACCTTTTATCGCGTGACGTAATAATTCCGGTGGGATTGGCTGAGCTGGACCAAACTGAAAACGTGGTGTACCTTCCGGACGTAACGGTAGGACATCTCGCCACACTTCCGGAATACAAAAAAGGTAAGATCACTTTTAAAACTGAAAGAGATATCCGCGATGTATTCATGCCTGGTAATTCAAAAGCAGCAGACAAACTTGCGGACTTTGAGGCGTCAAACAATCCAGAAAGGGAAGCTTTTTATAATAATGAATATTACGACGAAACCCGCATGCTAAAGAGGAGAAGGTTGGCAGAAAGGTTGGATAACAGAACTACTGAGAAAGAGCCAACTGATACTGAAAAGAATGTTCCAAATAACGATACGGTACAGTCCGGCAACGTTGCATACATTCCCGATGAAAACGACCCATCTGTTTTGAGAAAAGTGAAGATTATAAGAGACACTGATTAGGATTTTAAAATAGTCTTCATCTACCCGAGCTCCTGTGTGATTCACGTTGTACGATCCAGTTCTTTAATTATGTTACTATTCCCGGCGTAAAATCTTTCCAGGTTGATTATGCATCAGATTCGCTGTTAGAGTAAGGACGAGAAAAAGTATGCAGCGAAAATCCCCGAGGAAAATGTATAATTTTTTATACACGGTAAGTAGACAACATAGCTGATGCCAGACTGCACTTGAACTACTTTGTGGACATAATTTGTTATTCTGACTAAACGCTGAGATAAATTTTTTTTATTTCAATGGTTAACGGGCTGCCGCTGCAAACCGGGATAAATCAGATCTATTAAATGAGAGAATATCCGAAGAGCCTAAAATAACTTATCCGTTTAATTTATAGAAAAAATTCCTCAACGGACGAATACTCTTTTTCAGATAGATAACGGTACGAATTCCATATGAATCAGTTGGTTCAATTGGGGCCTGGAGGCCAGTGGTATTAAGAACAGAGACGGCGCCTGAAATGTCAATTTCAAATCCTACAACAATATAGGAAATGCCCTTAATAATTACTTTTTCCGTTCGCCCGATGGTGTGAGAAGGCACCATTCCTGATATAACAGACATGTCTGCAGTCTCTAAAAGTAAATTTCCCGTGCCACTCTCCTGGAAAGTATACGTGGTACCATTGTCATTTTTATTTTGCATATCGTAAATTTTTTAATAAGATTTTCACGGTCTTATTTCAAACTATTAAGATACGGCCTGAGGATACGATAGAAAGGAGTATATTAATAAATTGCCCGCAGGTAAAACCATTTAGGTTCTGGTCACTTAAAGGTACTGTATTGACCAGGCTAATAGTTCATTTGCTTTGTTAACTATTTTGATGACTTCTACATCCAGTGTTCGTGCCTGTACGAATCAATTCTTAATATGGCGTCCAGCCTTATCCTAAAATAGGTTGATACCAAGTAAGGCTAAAATGTACCATTCAAATGAGGTTCACAAAAAAGACCTACATGGAAATAGCGACAATAGGTATATGGGTGGCAAGGGCAAGTTTCCTGGTATAGATTTTAAAAAGCTGATTGACAAAGCCCTGCTTTTTAGGAACCGTAATTATCGCATCAACTTCCCTGGTTTCCGCAAAAGTGATGATGCTTTCTAAAAAATCATAAGCCCTTAAAAAAGAAAATTCCGGATTGTAATTCTTAAGTTTAGATTCCATCTCTTCTTTTTCAATCTTGTATGATTCGGAAAGCTCAACGAAATGCTCGCTATCTACATTCAGGATATTAAGTTTTGGTTTGAAGAGATCCAAAACTTTTTTAAGAGAATCAAAGGGCGTTTTACGTGCCACATCTTTAAAATCAGAGGCAAACAGTACATTATTTATCTTGCTGAACTTTACATCCGGAGGAATGATCATAATGGGAATGTTGATATTAACTATCATGTTAAGTGTATCGTTTCCAATATTCACATTTGCCATTCTTGAACTCCCATTGATACCCATAATCACCATATCTACATGGTTAAAAAAAACGTACTTTGAAATATTATCAATAAAAGAACCTTCATCCGATTCAATAGTAATTTTCTGATTCGGGCTATTTTTAAGGAAATCTTTTATAATTTTCAATTCAGCATCTGTTGCCGTTTTTTTGGATTCTTTGTCACTATCTTTCATTGCTGAAAAAAAGACGTTTTTGTACACATGGTACAATATTATTTCAGCGTCGGGAATATCTTTTGTCATTTCAATTGCATATTCAGCAGCACTCTCGGATGGTGTAGAAAAATCTACCGGGACAAGAAATTTTTTCATATAAAAATTTTTACTAAGTTAACTAAAATAAAGGCGAAAAAAATCCGCTAAATTCCGCAAGTAAAAACAGGAAGGTTTTTTTTAACAGCCAACTTTATGAAATGACAGACGTACACGATACAGCTATAAGATGTTTTAATAAACTTTCCGCCGTGGCGGATGAGCCTCTTTGAGGCAGGGTTACCAGGCCTGCGCAAAAGTTTTACATGCACGGCTACCGGTACCGGCTACACGATAAAGGACTTTTCGGCAACCGCTGGTATTGCCTGCCCGGCCGGCGGTGGTTTTACTAAAAAATATAATCGTAATATTTCTACACACTGGTAGGCTCTATATGTTTTAACTTACACCCTCCCAAATCCCCAAGGTTATGATAAAACTCAACTTATCTTTTTTATTGTTAAGCTTACTGCTCTTTTGTTGTGCTACTTCCCGGGCGCAGGTGAACCTGCCTTATACACTTACTTTTTCTTCAGACGATCCTACTCATTGGACGGATGGTATAGCGCAGGATGGAGATGGCGGCACGTCCAAAATTAATGGCCTCAGCTTGTTGATATATAGCGCAGGTGCAGATCATACTAGCTTATACCCGGGTTCTACTATCGTTTGGCATGATAATTCTTATTATGCATCCTCCTCTGGTAGCTACACCGGCATTACCTCGGGACCCGATGTAATAGCTACGAATAACGGCATACCGGCCATGGTTATAAAAAGCTCCGACAATTCGGTAAACTTTTCCCTTATATCCATACAGCTTTATGATTGGGGATATACGAATGTAATTACTATTGAAACCTATGATAATGGCAGCCTGGTAGGCTCAGTTGATTTTACGCCCGACCCTGGTTATCTTCCGCTTACGGTATCGCAATCTGATTTATTAAATTCTGCCTGGTTCAGTAATATAGATGAAGTGCGCTTTTACCCAAAAGCGCCGAACCTGGTATTCAATTTAAGTATGAACAATATTTCTCTTGCGGCAGCTTCCGGTACATTACCCGTAACATTCAGCAGCATCAGCGCCAGGCAGCAAACCCAGGATATTCTTGTAGAATGGAAAGTAGAAAATGAAGCCGGCATACAACAATATGATGTAGAAAGATCTGTGGACGGAAAGGCATTTACCGGCATTGCCACCCAAAAGGCCTTGACTGGCAACGGAGGTGCAAGCTCTTATCAATGGCTGGATAAAAATGTATTGCCGGGTAATAATTTTTACCGGATAAAAAGTACGGATATTGCCGGCAGGTCAGCCTACAGTTCCGTTATAAAGATGTACAGCGGCAGCTCAAAACCGGCATTGCTTCTATATCCCAATCCTGCAACAGCGGGTATCGTTCACCTTCAAATGAATAATATGCCCGGGGGAACGTACCGTGTAAATGTGGTTAGCACAGCAGGACAGGTGATGCTCACAAAAGCTATATCCCATGAGGTGGGAAGCAGCTATGAAACGCTTAATTTCAGTAATCTTACCAAGGGAGTTTATTTACTGGAAGTGGTTCATCCCGATGGTTCCAAATCAACAAGTAACATTGTTTATTAAAAGAAAATCAACTACCCGTTACCGTTAAATGATTAAAGGAAATCCCGTTACGACAGGCGGGGTTTTGTGGCTATTTTTCATGTCCTGCATTCAAGGCATACCGCTTTCCAAAACCTGTTTTAAAATAGTTTATTCCTGCCAGTCAGGTAATAAAGTTTTTAGTAACAAAATTTACTAACCACCTTTTCAGACTGCAGCATTATTCCTTTTCCCATTCGGGAAATCTTCCTGGGGTAAAGGGAGCACCGTTTTTTTCCATCTGCGATTCGATAGCTTTTATTGAATTGTCAATTGATTTAAGGTTACTTAATAATCCCCCAAACTGGTCTGCTGCCGCGTTATAAGATTGTTTGAAGGTGGTAGTAGGTGCCGATGTTGTCGTCCACAAAGAAGAGGTTATCATATCAACCCTGCTCTTAAGAGAAGTGGGGGCAACACCTTCATATTGGTCAATGAGTCTGTCTCCATTCAACTTTCGATTAAAGGCATCCAACTCCCCTGCAACGGATGCAATCGAATCGTATACACTTTCGGGAACTTTCGGGCCGTCAATGAAGGCTTTTTTAAGGTAGATTAGTTTGTCGACCAAAGATTTTCCGAAGGCATCTGCTCCCGAAACCGCCCTTGTTAACGAAGCCACTTTCTTATTAAATTGATCCAGGGCCAGCCTGTCTTGTTCCGGCATCGCTGAATCGTTTAAGGGTTTACATACAAAGAGCTGTGGTGCCACCAATTGAGTAAATTTTCCATCAACAAATTTTGACAGCGAAACCTTATATTTACCCGGCACAACCATGTAACCCCTGTCCGGGTCGTTCCATGGGATTGAATTGTCAAAGGGCGTGAGTGAAATGGCAGTAAAAGGATCGTACCTGAAATCCCAGGTAATCCTGTTTACCCCTTTCCTGGCACCGGTTTCTATTTTCCTTACCACATTTCCATTCTCATCAGTAATGGTAAAAAGCAGGAAAGCGTCCGGCTCCTCCTTTTCTGCAAGTTGGGCTTCATAAGAAGGATATTTTATATCTTCTCCTTTTTTCTGCTTAGCCTTTTCAGCTTCAATCCTTTGATCCTTTAAAGACTTAATGTCATTCTTAAGGTACCAGGTAAACACTGCTCCCATTTCCGGATTTTTTGCAGCAAAAAAACCTGCACCCTGGAACCCTTCCCCCCGAAAGCCAAATGGATTTCCCTCTATATACATTTGCGCATCTTTTACCGGGAAGATGCGGGCTTCTTTTTCTATCGTTTCTTTTGACAACTGTCGTAACGGCGTGTAATCATCAAGAATATAAATACCTCTTCCAAAAGTAGCAGCCACCAGGTCGTGTTCCCTTCTCTGAATTACAAGGCTGGTAACACATTCCGTCGGCATTCCATTTTTCAATGGTATCCATTCCTTCCCACCATCTGCCGAAAAAAATGCCCCAAACTGTGTCCCCGCAAAAAGCAGATCCTTATCAACATCATCTTCTGCAATGGTATAGGTACTTCCTTTTGCAGGCAGGTTACCGTTGAACAGGAACCATGTTTTCCCCCCATCAGTGGTCTTGTACATGTAGGGTTTGTAATCCCCGTCTATAAAATTCTGGCAGGCAGCCCAGGCAATTTTTTTATCAAAATGCGAGGCAACTATTTGAGAAACCCTTGCGTATTCCGGCAGGCCAGGCGTTACCGATCTATTCCAGCTTTTTCCGCCATCGGTTGTATAATAAATGAGCCCATCGCCCGAACCGGTATACAATACATTTTCATCTAACGGCGATTCTGCAATCGCTGATAATTGTCCCATGGAACCCTTGAGGGCAAGTTCATTGATACTCCAGCTTCTGTCCATCAGTTTCTGCATTTCCGTGGGAACGCCCCTTGTAAGATCGGGACTTATAGCTTCCCAGCTATCCCCACGATCATTAGTTCTGAATAGTTTATTGGCCCCGAAGTACAATCTTTTATGATCGAATTGAGAGATCAGCAACGCTGCATCCCAATCGAAACGATAGCCGGTATCATTTAAATCGTATGGCTTGATGTATAGCTGTTCCCCTGTTTTTTTATTATACCTCGCCAGGCCGCCGTTTTGAGACTCTGCATAAATGATGTTCGGGTCTTGCCAGTCAACCTGGGACTGGAAACCGTCGCCCGAAGTGGTAAAAAACCAGTCACTATTCATAATACCAGAGGTATTGATAGTGCGTGAGGGCCCGCCAAAACTATTATTGTCCTGCGCCCCAGCATATACATTATAAAAAGGAGTAGCATTATCCGTAGTTACTTTATAGATCTCGGCTATAGGAATGTTTGCTTTAAATTCCCAGCTTGCGCCCTGGTCATAAGTATCATAAACGCCGCCATCACAGCCATCGATCATGTGTTTATTATTTCGGGGGTCTATCCAAAGCACGTGATTGTCAGGATGTTTTTTATCCTCACCTAGTTTTTGCCAGGTTTTACCACCGTCAACACTCACTTTCATATACACGTCCATGGCGTATATACGGTCAATATCTTTAGGGTCGCAAAATATTTTTTGAAAATAGAAGGGATACGTAGAAACATAGCTATTCTCTTTTTTCCAACTCACCCCGCGGTCGCTGCTTTTATAAATGCCTCCTTCTTTTGCCGCCTCCACAATAGCAAACACCACATCGGGATTTACCGGGGATATTGACAGACCTATTCTTCCCAAATCCTCTTTCGGCAGGCCTGTCGTCATTTTATTCCAGGTAGCACCACTGTCGGTGCTGCGGTAAATGCCGCTTTCGGGGCCACCTTTTATGCCGGTATACAATCTTCGCATACGCTGGTGCGCAACGGCATAAAGAATATTAGCATACCTCGGATCCATATGAACTTCAAAACAGCCAGTGTATTTACTTACAAATAATACATTCTTCCAGGTTTTACCACCGTCAGTAGTTTTGAATATACCGCGGTCGCCGCCGGCATTTCTTAAAGAGCCATAGGCCGCCACATATACGGTATTTGGATTGTTGGGATCAACCACAATGCCTCCAATATGCTCTGAATTTGAAAGGCCCATATTCTTCCAGCTCTTACCGCCATCTTCACTTTTGTATACGCCGTCCCCATAAATCACATTGTTTTGATTGTTGTTTTCTCCTGTCCCTACCCACACAATGTTCGGATTGGAAGGATCGATAGCGATAGCGCCGATAGCATAAGATTTCTCATGATCAAAAACGGGAGTAAACGTAACGCCGTTATTTTCCGTTTTCCACAGCGAGCCGTGGCCAGAGCCCACGAAATATTCATTGCGATCAAAAGGGTTTATTGCCAGCGTCACCACTCTGCCCCCTGTTACTGCCGGGCCAATACTTCTGAAGGAAAGGCCACTTAGGTTGACATTTTTTAAGGAATCGGTTTCCGTGACCGGTTTGTCTTTTTGAGCGGTAACATAAATGGAAGCAAGCAGAAATAGTGGGGCAAGAAAATGTTTTGTGACTGGCATAAGCAGAAATTAATTTCTAAAAGTAAGAATTATACCCAATACGGTTGCGGATCGCATTAAGAAAAAGGATAAAAGGTTGCTTTCCACTTAACACCAGTGCATGCAGGTACGGCTCTCTAAAATACCTTAAAAATCGTGTAGCCCTAACTGTTATGTAGTAGCATTTTTAATAGCAATAAGTCGAAATACATTATAACAGCAGCAGGAAAAAAAATATAAAGGGCTGCAATCGCAGGCGGCGTTAAATCTTTTCGCCTCCATTTTTCCATAGAGTCTATTTTTAATTGGAGGTGCTTTTCTCCTGCTATACAAGGAAACTATCATCTAATTACTGCACTGCTTCTTCCCTGAAACTAAAGAGATTCTATTTTATTCAAACAAATTACACAAGAGAAATAAATAACGCAGTAAAGCATGAAAATTGCTAAGAATGGCCGGCTGACAAAAAAAAATACTTAAGGTCAAAGGAAAATTCCGGGAGATATCATCGAACAAAAAATTTTTAGTGCTGAATTTTTTTGTCCAAAAAAAGGAGGCTGTCTTAAAAGACAACCTCCTCCCTGGATCACCGACAATATTTCCTCAGTTATTTATTGTTTTAGTATTTTTTGAGTTATTGTTTTCGTACCACATTGCACCTGCAGCAGGTACAAACCTTTTGCCAGGCCCTCTAATCCTGAAATGGTAATACTTGCTGAACCCTGGTTAACATTGCGGGACCGGCTGATTAATGAATTACCGGAAAGATCAAATATCCGGATATTAACCGGTGTGGCCTTGTCAGAAGCCATATCTACATTTACTTTATCGGCAAACGGTTCCGGGTACACTTTAATAACATTAAAGCCGGCTATAGTTACTCATAACGCTCATCCCGCGGGCGAGCTATGCTCAAAAATCAGCCATATTCAAAATTAATTCACTTTTTTTTCGTTATCAGGGTGACAAATAGTGCCAGGAGCTGCTAAATTTTGTAAAGCAGCCAGGAAATTGACCAGAGTTTTGTCCAGCCGAAGAAACACACCCAGGGTTATTGCTTCACCGAACAGGTTACCTTATTATGAAGTTTTCTTTTAGAAAATTGCCCCCTACTTATCAATTGCTTTTGGCAGGCATTATACCGTTATTGGCATTGTTGTACGTGTCGGGGCAACTGTACTCCGAAAAAGAAAACAGGGTATCACTTGTTTCAGATTATAAAATTCGCACCCGCGAAGCTGATGAAGTGGCTTCTCTAACGGGAGAACTGGAGGTTGAGGCAGAATACAGCCTGGCTTTTGCTTTCAATAAAGGACGTTACAGTTCCTTGGTTATTCAAAGAAGCCGCACTGACAAGTGGGTACACACTCTGGAAGCAAGCGGGGACACTTCCCTCACCGGTTTTTTAAACAATACTTTTCGTAAGGGGCTCGCCTCCGCCAGGGCCGTCCAGGATGATGGCACTGCAGGTATTGATTTCCTGGGCATAATGGATTCTTATCATAACGCCATTCGGCAACTCAGTAAATTCCATTCTATTACTACTTCCAACATGGCCACGCTGAAGCCTTTAAATGCCGTGGTTGAATCAAAAAGTTTGCTTTTTGAAATGGTGACCTGGTGGGAGTTGACCAGAAACAAAATTTATGTTTCCTTACTTACCACACATGACACGCCGCTAATAGTATCAACCGCCGGAGATGCGTGGCATGCGCTCAAAACCTACGAAGCCGAATTTTTAGTGAAGGCTCCGCCATCGCTGGTAAAAATGTATCACGATAAAGAAAATTCGGATGCAATACTGCCTGCTTTTGATTACCTGTATTATACAGTGATACATCATCAATTTGACAGTACCTCTACTGCCGGACAATGGTGGGCTACGGCATCCGGTGGAATAAAAGTATTGAACAAACAATACCTTGTTTCTCAGCAGCAGGTACAAACGGGGTTAAACCATATTTATCAAAGTGAAATCAAAGCCAGGAACCTCACCTTAATCTTGCTGGTGGCAATCATATTACTGGTTACCGGATTTTTTATATTCACCATAAGAGCAGTGAATAAGATGCTGAAAAAGCGGGCAGCCGCATCTGCAAAGGCATCCCCGGCCGAAGAAGGTAAACAAACTCACGATCCGCCAAAAGATAATGTAAGTGATCTTATACTGGAGGCAATTTACAGGGCAGGTAAAACGAACGGGGCTACAGCTAATAGCGCCACAAATGGCATTAACGAACATCCTGTACCACCAGGCGTAATGCCTGGTGCAAACCAAGGTAATAACGGAGCCCTAACCGGATCCAACGGGAAAATAACAACCAATAATCAGGAGACAGTATGGAAAAGGAATGAGGCACCTTACCTTCCTTCGGAGTTGAAAAAGCCGCAAGAGAATCCTGCAATAGCAGTGAATGATGACCTGGCAAATTATGCGGATCCCAAACCCGAAATTGTGTCCGCAACCAAAGGCTCAGCAGGCAAAGCAGAAACCGCAAAGGAAAAGACCGCTGGAAAAGACGAAAGACGAACCGACAGCCTGACCAGCCAGATGAATGAACTAATAGACGCTGCGGCAATCGAAAGCGGCCGATTTAATTATCACAAACATGTTTTCAAATTAAATGACCTGGTGGCCGAAATGGTATCCGAAACCGGAAATGCAATATCGTCCTATAAAATTTCCCTGAGAAAAAATGCCGAGTTAAGCGTTTACGGAGACAGGGCGAGAATCGCCCAGGTACTCGGCAACCTGCTTCAAAATGCTATTGATCATTGCCCCGACTCTGACAGTATTATCGTGAACCTGGAAGAAAAAGGCCAAACCGCCGTATGTTCTGTAGAAGATTTTGGTAACGGGATTGAGATAGATCAGCAGAAGAAGATATTTGGAAAATTTTACCGTGTTAATAATGCCAACGGAATGAACCATCCGGGCTTAGGGTTGGGACTATATATTGCCATTGAAATTATTAAGCAGCACCAGGGACAAATGTGGGTGATGAGTGAACCCGGCTTAGGCAGCACATTCTATTTTAGTTTGCCGGTAAGTGCAACCTCATAATATGGGTACAAACATTATTTTGGAAGAAACCGGATATCATTGTGACATCTTTGGTTTGTGAATGCAAAGTTTCAGCCCGGTTTCCCCAAGTGACCCAACTTACCTGATGAAGATATCCAAGAATTTATATTAAGCTTTCCTCCGGGTGCCCGGCGAGGCCCTTTTACAACAAGTCTTCTGGCAATATTTAAAAATCATTTAATGCCCGCCGTTATGTAATGAAGCCATTATGGTTATGACTAATTATCAGGTATTTTTTGTCCAACCAGGAAAAGAAATTTGCCTAATGCTTTTTAAAATACTGTACCTCCCGTTCATGCTTTTTTGCTGCGTCAAGCGTATCAAAATGTACCGAGGTTGCGGCGCTTATTTGTCTTTGGGTCCTTCTTCCCGGAATACAACCTATATCCGCCGGATTTTAATTTGCGTATCATAAAATCTCATTGGTGTTTTATAAGTTAATAACAGTTTTGATATTACAAACTGCCTACCAAAAATGTCAACTTTGCCGTAAGTATATGCCCTGAAACTCCACAGGTTTTCCATGTCTGTTCTAAGCGTTGCATCGACCCAAAATTACAGTCGAGTTAACATTATCAGAATTGATACAGTACGATCAGGTGTCCGTCAATTATCACCGCCGGCATTCCGGCGCTGTGATCTCCCAAAATTGTTTTTTGAATCGGTTATCCGTCACCGTTATAGCTGAATTCTAATATCAGAATTCCATCGTATATCAAAAATAAGGGCAAATCCGTTGGATGCATCTCTATCCCCGTTTCATTCAAGAACTAACGGGGAGTAAGTCGCCATGATTAAAATTTGAAAAACGAATATGGCTATACCACGTTCTTAAAATGTTCTATTTGTCTTCCTTTCGTTTAACCTCGCCAGTGTTAGTATTCACTTTGGTCTTTTTCTCCATGCCACTGGAATCTTTTTTTACCTTGTAACCATTGTACCGTTTGTGCTTGCTGAAAGTATTATGAACCTTCTGTGTCGGTGATGAGGTTTTTTTTACTTTGGTATCTTTATCCTGCGCGTGGGTCGAAAAACTAATGCACATAGCCAGGGCTAACACCGGTAGTATCTTTTTCATGTTTGTAAATTTTATTGCAGGGATTATAAAACAATTTCGTTGCCAGATTTTTCGGGGTTCAGCAGTTTCTAGTTAATCAGCGTAATCACTTCGTGTACACGTAACGGATATGGGTATTTATTTCCATTAAAAAATCGTTGCTTCTTTAGATGTCCACAGTCCGAATGCTGAATTTTTTTGGCAGGCTTTTGTATCATCTCTCTTCATATTTAACTTTCAAATTTTTGATATGGGAAGCATATTATACACAGTAGCGGTAATACTTATTATCATCTGGGCCATCAGTTTTTTAAGCGGATATTATACTGGCGGTCTAATTCATATATTGTTGGTAATTGCTGTAATAGCAATAGTCTTTAACCTGATGAGCGGGCGAAATAATATATAGGAACACTTAATTTATTTTATCACACTTAAACAACCCCTATTATGAAAAAACTTTTCATGAATAGCATTATTACAACCACTTATCTTTTTATATTATCTAATTTAATAAGCCTGTTATCAGAAGCACAAGACAGCAGTGGTAGTTCTGTAAGTTCTACACAAACTACCACTACAACCACCCATACACAAAATGGAATCGTGATTCAGCCATGGATGTGGAAAGTTGGAGGGATTGTTTTGCTGATTATAATAATTGCTCTATTGAGCGGTAAAAATAAAAACACCGTTAGAAGCGATAAAGTTACTTATACGAAAACGGTGGAAAGTGATGATAACTGACAGGCCGTTAGAAATAATTTTATCAAGATGTTCCAGCCCGGGCTTCAATTTCTTTGCGGTTTGTTCTACGACACGAAAACTCCATTGCGGCTACGAATAATTTCCGGTTATCAAAAAAGCTTCCCGGCGATTAACTTATCGCAACAAATTTATACATAGCTGCAAGGCCAGCAATTCGGGTAGGCTATACCGGTAGTTTACGTTTCGGGGAGCTCCATCGCTTCATGGATCTCAATAGTTGCCTCCGGGTGCCAGCCCGAAATATGCGGGTGGCCTTCCAGGAGACTCATCACTTCGTCCCAATCATCTGCGGAGAGTAGCGAATAACCCGCTACTTCCCTGGTACTGGGCATTTGATCACCCGTTGCTGATAAGCGCTTGCCGTTCATAAGCGGGGCGCCCATATCAAGGAGCCGGCTACCAACTCTTTCGGCCCAGGCTTCCCACAGAGCCATACCCGCAGCCTGATCTTCAGGCGATACATTGGCTGTCTGGGCCAAGGCATCTAGCGGTGCATGGTACACGATAAGAAATGTTTTGCCGGTAGTCTTCGCCGGTGCTGATTTCCCGGCTGTTTTCTTTGCCGTCTTTTTAAGGGGTGCTTTTTTTACCACCTTTTTAGGGGTAGCTTTTTTTGAGGTAATTTTTGTTGCTTTCTTCGCCGCCTTTGCCACGGTTTTTTTTGCTGATTTTTTGATTGCGCTTTTTCCGGTTGCCCGTTTTACGGCTTTCGAAGGAGATTTTTTTACTGACTTTGCCATAATGATTGGTTTAATGGTGAAAGTATCGGATGGCATAATAAATTTACTGCGTTTTCAAACGGCTATGAAAAAAGTTTTATCGACGGGCAAGCCAACGCAAAGCATTGTTAAGACAATACTTTTACCGTGATAACGTCGTACCGTAATTAATAAATCGACGAACAGGGATTGGTTTCCGTTTTGCCAGCCATGTAATCGCCTACCTGGAGCGGGCAGAAGCTTTAAAAAACGATACCCGCTTTTCGTCTTTCTTTTGAAACTTTGTTACGGCTTTTACTAAATCAATAATATTCTGCTGGCTCACCCGGTCATAGCCAGTAGTCATCTGACCTTTTACATCTGCATATTTTGACAGCTTTGCGCCCATTTTAACCATAAAGCGATCGAACCATGAAAGCTTTTTAATTTCCAGCCTGCCCGGCAGAAAGTGAATATCGGTTCGGTTTATTGCTTCCCTGGGTAAGGAGCCTGCTATATAACCATCCAGCTTGGCTTTTTGGTCTGGCGGAGTTCCCGAAACCACAAAAAGAAATACTTTCTTATTCAACAAGGTAGGGAGATTTTTCTTTAACCATTTTTTCATAAATAGCTTACCAATGTATACACTGCTGCCTAAAATCACAAAATCATATTTCGGCAACTCACTGTTTACAAACTCTCCTGCTTCAATAACAGGTAGCATTAGAGCCGAGCCTATCCACCGTGCATACTGTTCAGTTGCACCGTATTTACTTTTATATATTACTACGCCCTCCATGACAATGTTTTACTGTAACAAAGTTCGCTTTTTCAATTTGGTCCGGTCCAATTGGCCGTCATGAACGAAGATGATATTTGTCACCACTCTGGTGAGTTCTATTGAATGTAAACAGAACGTAGCCGCATAGTTTGTCCTGTCACGATTCTCCTTTAGCTGTCAATTAAAGTAACAGACACCCACAAATGGGCAAACGCGACAATAATTTATAATTGCACCCGTTATCATCCTTTAGGTTAGCTAAAAAGGGCCCGCAGAATGGGACGGCCCGCCAATGCGTTTTATTAATCAATTGGAATAGCTGCCTGAACTATTCGACTTAGTGACAGTTGTTTTATGAATTACGATTCCTAACAAAATAAAATCAAAATGAAAAGGCATGAATTACCAATTAGCCGGCGGTTTAGCAAAAGGATAATAATGGTTTCTCTTTTGTACATATCCGTTACATTAAGCTTCCAGGCGGCATTTAGCCAGGTGGGAAAAAGCACGGGACTTGAACTAGGTTTTTGCTCGGGCGGAATAACTAACATGCCGGGCCAGAATGGACTCTTTACAGGCGCCATCTTCAAGGAATTTATGAAGTATAACAAGAAGAAAGTAAATAAGACAGGTGTATTAACACCCACGTGGGGCCTGGAGCTAAAATTAAACTGGTCGTATTATTCCAATACTGCCGGTGGAATGAACGTTTACACGCTCCC
This sequence comes from uncultured Chitinophagaceae bacterium, assembly GCA_963792025.1. Lineage (GTDB taxonomy): Bacteria > Bacteroidota > Bacteroidia > Chitinophagales > Chitinophagaceae > Ginsengibacter. The sequence continues at coordinate 35,880 of CAWBUS010000010.1, forward strand.
TGCTACATTCAAATTTAACCTCGGATCGCATATGGACGAACAAAGTGTAGTTTATAATGAAAAAACCAACACGAGGGTGCATAATTACACAAGGTTCAGGGCCATCTATTTATATGTGGGCCCTGAGGCTGGTTACCTGTCAACAAACATCGTTAAAGGAACCACACCCGCAACCCAAGAGTTTGGTGGTGTTGTAGGCGGAGTTCAAATTTGGTTAAACAGATTTAAAATAGATATATACGGAGAAAGGGCGGTAACACCCGTTTTTTCACCAGGTAATTATTATTTACAGGGAGGAGCGGTTGCATTTGGATTTGCGTTTTAGCTCGCCGCATGGCTTAGGGAGAGAGAGGCAAAAGAGTATGTACCTAACGTATACAGGCAAACGCAAACAAGATCAATAAAAAATTACATTACCAACATTTACCTTTTTCATAAAAAACTGCCACAATTAATAATTGTGGCAGCAAATATAAATTCCTAAAAAGCCTTACCGATGATGGTCATCACGGTCATGGCCCCGATGATGATCACGGTCATGGTCGCGATGATGATAAGGACGTTCATATCCTCTTTCATAATAACAACCGCTTACTGCCAGAGCCAACACAAATACCAGGGCAAAGAATAATAAAGAGATTTTTTTCATAAAATAGTTTTTGATTTTCTTAAAAATGTCTTTTTCAATGCTAAGACGGAATTGACCCGTTGCAGGGTTACAATGAAGTTGCTGTATTTTGGTAAAAGGGTGTTAAATGAATCCACCGCAATAAGCTTGCATAAATTAAACGCTAATACTAAAGACTTGAAGGCAGTTAAATAAATTTTATGTATTGCCTGGCGGCAGGGAAACTGACATCATATATGAGGAATCTATTTTTAGTTATCATATTCAATAAATCAACTTTGTGAATGCAATGGTAGGTTTTTATTGATGAGAAATATTTCCCGGCTCCGGATTTTTGCTTCGTTAGTATTTGCCACCATCGCAAAGCCCAGTGATGGCAGGTTAACTTTGATTATCCGGCTTGTCTTTTTCAAATCATTCCCCTTCGTGACATAACAAATGATTTCGTGATCATCCCGATTACTGTTCATTCCAACAACTATCTTCTCCAACCTAATTTCCCTGTAATGTTCCGAAAAACTTTTAATTGCATTTATTTCATCTGCGCTAATTATTGCAGGCTTACCCGTCCAATAAAGGAAACTCAAAATATAATGAGTCTGCTTTCTTAAATTGATCAGATCATATTCGGTTGTTCTTAAGAAAACATAAGACTTAAATAAAGGCTCATACAATATCTTAGTTTGCAGAAAAGGTTGCGTTGTGTGGTAATTAAAGGGACAAAAATTCTCAATTCCCTTTTTAGAGATTAAATGTGATACTATCTTTTCGCGATGAGGCTTCGTATAAGCTGCATACCAGTTCTTCTGCATATTAATTTTTTAAAAAAACTAAAATGTGCAGTAATTCAAAGGATTGAAAATCCCGGAATGAACCTAGGTATAATAAAAGTACAACTAGTATTTTCGGCCACGAATGACTAATATCAATGCGCAAGGTGATTTTAGTTAGGACGGGCTTGCTGCCTGCAAGTCGATTATTGGCCGGTTAAGTGGCACTCTTACCATCGCCATGTCGCGAACCCTTATTTATTATCCTCAAATGACGCTGTCGGTTATCTGCGGAGTTGTTTACGGCGGAGGACAAACGCAAAAAATTTTACCCAGCCGGACACTAACAATGAGCCGGTTAGTCTGCAGTGAGAAAAAAATCAAAACTGTCACTACGCAAGCCTACCCGCATTGCTTCCAGCGCAATCACTTCGGCCGGTGATACATTTGCCAGGTTGGCATTACAACCCAAAAGCTTAATAAAGTATAGTTGCTGGTCTTTTTTGGGCGCTTCCCAGATAATGTTTTCTGCCGCAATCTTGTTAAGAATTTCTTCTACCAGCCCTTCCCGCACTTCCCCGGAATCACGGTAAATACCCGCCGTTCCGGATTCCTTCGATTCTGCAATAATGTATCTTGAACCGGCAGCCAACTCCTCCTGCATAAGTTCTATCCACCGGTATGGGGGCGTTATATGGACCCTGTCTTTATCACCAGATCCAACTTCACTGATGACAGTGGTCGTTTTGCTGAGTTGCCGGATGTAATCACACTTTTGTTCGTGTGTAATATTGATGGCACCATCAGAAACTTCTATATAATCTACTTTATATTTTTCAGCCAGTTTAATAAAATCAGCCACCTGGTCACGAATTACAAACGCCTCAAACAGAAGCCCGCCAAAAAAAACAGGTATTTGATTGGACTGGTACAAAGCAATTTTTTCTTCAAGGAAGGAGGTTACCATAGCGGTTCCAAATGCGAGTTTTACCATATCTATATAAGGGCCAGCGGCCGACAAAAGGTTTTTTGTTCCGTCAATACTAAGTCCCTTATCACTAATAACCGTAAGGCCGTTAGGTCTTGGCCGTTGAACACGTTCGGGGATTTTACTAAGTTTAAAATTCATGGAGAGGTAATTATGAATTAGTTGAACAAAGTTGCGACATAAAATATACTATATTAAAAGAATTTTATTGCGCTTACAAGCCATTGTGCATTCGCTGGATTTGAGCAAATATATCTGATCAATTACTCCCAGGTAGATTTTGATATAAGACAGTGGTTGCGCAAATGCCCGACCATGAGATTATTACCCGGGAGTAGAAAACGATCATGCTTAGTGTTGAAATCCCTGAACGTGTTTATGTGCTACCTTCCCGAAATATCTACTTCGCGAAGCTTATTTTTTTGGCGTTCTTCTGCGCTTTCAATGCCAGTTCTGTTGCCAGGAAACAATGTTGTTGGGTCATGGCTGTTTCAGTGCGGTTGATAACATCATTTACGAAGAGTTCACCAAAAGGAAGCGGCATGTCCTTGCAATCGATGAATTGTGTTTTTTTATTATCGACCAGGTACAAATGATCCCCTCCTTTAGGCCCCGCAATATCAATATTCTTCCGCACCTCGATATAACCCTCGGTCCCTAATATTGTCAGTCGCCCATCCCCCCAAGAATCAAGGCCGTCGGGTGTAAACCAATCCAAACGAATATAGCCGGCACCCTTGTCACCTTTCATCATTACATCGCCAAAGTCCTCAAATTCCGGGTATTGCGGATGGTTCACATTAGCCACCTGTGAGGCCACAATATCAGCAGCTGTGGAACCGGTAAAGAAAAGGAACTGATCGAATTGATGCGAGCCGATGTCTGTGATAATGCCACCATAATATTTACGGTCGAAAAACCAGTCAGGTCGTTTCGTAAGCGATATGCGGTGAGGGCCAAGGCCAATTGTTTGAATTACTTTGCCTATGGCCCCGGCCTGCACCAGGTCGCCCGCCTTTACAGTAGCACGATTCTCAAAACGCTCACTGTACATGATGGAATAAATTCTTTTGGTTTCCTTCTGAACCTTTCGCACCTCGGCCAGTTGTTCCAACGTGGTAATGCCTGGTTTATCAACCAGGTAGTCTTTGCCGTGTTTCATTACTTCTATACCGAGGGGCGCCCGCTCTACCGGAATGCCCGAACTTAAGATAACCTGGATGGATTTATCTTCAAGAACTTCTTTCTTGCTGGCAGCCTGCTTCGCCTGCGAATATTGTTTAGCAAAAGCGGCTGCAAGATCCGGTTCCTTGGCAAAAAAGGAAACGAGTTGCCCGCCTCCTCTTGTTATCGCGTTCACCATTCCATAAATATGGGCATGATTAATGTTGATTACCGAAAACCTTATTTTAGGCTCATCGCGAAATCCAGCTAATGTTTTTTTTGGAAGCGAAGATAACAGTGCAATACCCGTTGCGGCGGTCGCAGTGTCTTTGATGAACCTGCGCCTGTCAAATGGATTTTTCAATTTGTATTATTTTAAATGAATGAATCAGGAGAATTTATTACAAGATAATGTTCGTTCAATCGTATGTTAAAAGTAAAAAAATGTTTCTGTAAATCAGTTTACAATTTGCCGGGAGCGTATTTACATTTTTTAGATTAGATAGTACCTTTACCGCGAAGGCGGTTGCAGCCTGCTATTACAAAGAAATCTTTTTACCTATCTTTACTTTCGCTACTCAAGGGGTGCCTTCTGGTATTTGATAAAACATCAGTGCCAATGAAAAAAAAGGCTGAGAATATACCCTCTGAAAAGAATGATGATCTTTTTCTTTTCAACTACCTGATCCGGGTAATACCGGCGTAGGAAAGAGCATAATACACGGAAAGCCATGTCGCTATGTAAGCATCACTTGAGCAAACACTATCAAATTGAAATTACGCTATGATGCTTTATGACTGGTGGCATTTAACACTGCAGCAGGTGGCAGAAACTGATTGGGTACAGTGGCTGGCGGTAGCTTTAGGTATTGCAGAGGTGTTGCTCGCCAAAGTAAATAACATTGCATTGTATCCCGCTGGCATTGCATCCACAATACTTGCCGTATATATCTTACTAACGGCAGGCTTGTATGCGGAATCTTTGCTGAATGGTTATTACATCGTCATGAGTATATACGGATGGTGGTTTTGGATTAAGAAGAAGAATGAACCGCCGGTCCAGATAAGCCGTTGTAGCCGTAATGACTGGCTAACAGTAATGGGCATCACGGTCGGAAGCTTTGTAGCTACTGGAGTTATCGCTTTCAAGATTTACACCCTCAACGGTGCCTGCCTGGGATGCGTGGGTAAGCGCAACAGCATGGGCGGGAATGTGGCTGCTGGCAAAACGAAAAATAGAAAACTGGATATTGCTGAATGTCTCCAATATATGCGCAATACCATTATTATTTTATAAAAAATTACCCCTGTTCGCCGCCCTCACTGTTTTTCTTTTTATAATAGGCGTACAAGGTTATTTTTCCTGGAGAAAGATCATGAATGCCGGGAGAACGGTTTTAACAACATGAGTATGAAAGATGAATTGAACGGTTATGAGATAGCACATCCATCTCATTATTTTGATAGCGAATTTATCGAGACTATACGAAGCGTAATACCAGGAGCCGAAGAGGCAGGCAACCTACATCCGCTTCAATTAGCAATTATTTATGAGCGGCAATGGTTTAATCTTTTTGTACCCAAATCATATAACGGCTTGCAATTATCGCTTCCCGAGGGACTCCGCCTGGAAGAAAGTGTTGCCTGGATAGACGGAAGTGTTGGGTGGACCGTAACCCTTTGCGGGGGCGCCAACTGGTTTATTGGTTTTCTGCAGCCTGAATTGTCAACGATAATTTTTAGTAACGGTTCCGTGTGCCTCGCAGGAAGCGGTCGTCCATCCGGTAAGGCAACCATTGTCAACGGCGGGTATGAGATAACGGGTCATTGGAAGTATGCAACCGGGTCGGCACATGCCACGGCATTTACCGCAAACTGCGTTATTGAAAATAATGGAATTACACAGAACGATGTCAACGGCAACCCCATCATCCGGTCTTTCGTTTTTTTAAGGGATGAAGTAATGCTATATAACGATTGGGACAGCATGGGTATGCTGGCGACGTCCAGTAACAGTTTTGAAGTACAACGGCTAAGGGTACCCGAAAACAGGAGCTTTATTATTACGGCCAATGCGGCTACTCTCGATTCACCTATTTATCAATATCCATTCCTGCAATTTGCCGAAACTACACTGGCTGTCAACATCAGCGGCATGTCCCTGCGCTTTTTGGAACTATGCGAAAAGCTTTTTATTGAAAGAGATAATTATTACAAAACAGAAGGTAGCCACACGGCTCTTACCTGCCTCGAAACAGCCGTTGAAAAGCTTTCATTGGCGAGGAAATCTTTTTATTACGTGATTCAAAATTCGTGGAATGAATGTGAACGAAACAGGCGGGTAAACGCTGAGTTATTGCAACAGGTGAGTATCAAAAGCCGTGAACTGGCAACAATTGCACGCAGGCTAACAGATGAATTGTATCCTTATTGTGGGCTAACAGCCGCAAGGAAAGGTTCCGATATAAACAGGGTTTGGCGCAATCTTCATACTGCCAGCCAGCATTCGCTGCTTGTTTAGGCAATTAACGAATGAGCAACGCCTGCTTTATCAAACGGGCTCATTGGCTGCAACCTCATCCTGCATTGAGGATCGGGCTATTAATAAGGCGACGAATGAAAGTGCCGCGGCAATTGAAAGGTAATAACCTACATAGGTAAGGCCCCACGATCTAGCTAACCTGGTAGCAAGATAAGGCGTCAGCGATGCGCCCAATATTCCGGCCAAAGTAAAAGATAAAGATGCCCCGGTATAGCGCACCGCAATAGGGAAAATTTCTGCCAGGGCCGTTCCCAGCGGACCATATACCAGGCCCATCAAAAACATACCAAGTGCAAGGAATGCAACGATAACGGTAAAGTTTTCGGGTATGAATAACCGTGAGAAGAAAAGGCCAAATAATAGAATAGCAACTGTAGCAACCATCAGTATGTTGCCACGTCCGTATCGGTCTGCCAAACCTGCCGACACATAAATACCCAGTGCAAAAAAAAGCATCGAGATGGTTTGGGCGCCCAGGAAACCAGAATGCGTATATCCCAATACGTTAGTTCCCCAACTTAAGGTAAACACCGTCATTATATAAAAGAACAGGAAAACGGTAATTGAAGCTATTGTTCCCAGTGTAAGCGCCCGGCCATACTTAATAAATACATCAATAATCGGGAATTTAACTCGTTCATTATTTTCTATAATTTTCAGGAAATCGGGCGTTTCTATTAATTTTAACCGGACATACAAACCGACCAATACCAATGAAGCGCTGGCGATGAAAGGAATTCTCCAGCCAAAACGAAGGAACTGCGCATCACTCATAATGTTGCCGAGGATGAGAAATATACCGGTAGACAGCAGAAATCCAAGAGGAGCGCCAAATTGAGGAAACATACCATACCACGCTTTTTTTCCGGGTGGGGCATTTTCTGTAGCGAGTAACACGGCGCCACCCCATTCTCCGCCAAGCCCCAGGCCTTGTCCAAAACGGAATAAAGCCAGTAGTAAAGGAGCCGCAATCCCGGCTGTTTGGTACGTGGGCAAGAGTCCAATAGCAACTGTTGAAGTTCCCATGGTCATTAACGCTGCAATTAGTGTCGCTTTGCGTCCAATACGATCTCCGAAATGTCCGAACAATGCTGCCCCAACCGGTCTGGCAAAGAAAGCCAGTGCAAAAGTTGCCAATGACTCGAGGATGCCCGTAGTAGGATCAGCAGATGGAAAAAATAATTTTGGAAATACCAACACTGCGGCAGTTCCATAAATGTAAAAGTCAAAAAATTCAATTGTGGTTCCGGCAAGGCTGGCTACAAGGATACGCCTCGTAGAATTTCGTGAATTACTAATTGGGGTCATAAAGTCATTTTTCTCACAACAAAGCAGCGGCAAACTTAAAGGATTTAATATTCTGTAAAAATTATGGCCGGTTATTTTTTCTAACGTTGATGGAATGAGGTGGAGGGGTTGCAAATTAAAAAAATATTGTCTATATTTATAATCAGGCGTTGATCTTCCCTTGCACTCCCAAAATCTTTTTGAAAATCTTTAGACTAACACGATTACATTGTCTGCACTGACAATATCCGCCAACAGTTGTAATGTTTAGTATTAATCCTTTCTTTCCTTGTTAGTATTTTACCAAAGTATCTAAAGAATATTTTGCGATGCTATAATTCAAAGCAAATGTTTGAAGTAAAACCATTGAAGTTATTCAAAAGCCGATCACATTATTTCTGATTTAATAACTTAAAAATTACAAGTGAAATGAAAACGATAGCGATAATACTCATATTATTTACAATAACTTCCTGTAAAAAGAAAGCGCAAAAAGTTACTGATAAAACTCCCGACCAAATTGTAAATGAGGCTGCAGTGCCTTACATAACACGCGAAATTGCAGAGTTAGACATGAATGTGATGATCGCAAGAGACACCACAAGAAATACAATCTACAGAGGTATTGCACTTGATAAAATCCGTCGCACTGAAGCAGATTATTTGTATTCGGCAACAATAGCAAATATATTTTCGCAGGACTTTGAAGAGCGGTTAGAAAACCAAAAAAAGTTAATTGCAGCGAATTGGAGACAGATTGAACGCAATAAGCAATTCAAACAATTGGCCGTAGATCAGCTCAAAAAATAAAAAATACGTAACGGTAACCGGTGGTTTTTTAGCATGCCATAAACCAGTTTTCCACGACACTTTATTGAAATGGAAACCATTCACTTATTGTTTAACTTTATAGCAAAACTTCATGTGAAATATTTTTTCACAATTATTCTCTTTTTTGCCATTGGCGTGGGTTGTAAACCCAAACCGCCCAAAAGAACTTTTCTGGAAAATAAGCTAATAGAGACCATGAGCATTTACCTGCATAAAACACTTAATCCTGGCGTAACCTTTAATATACAAAATGTAAATTGTGTCCCTGAAAAAGCGCAAAAATTGTTTGTTTGCCAGTTCAATGTAAACATTCATTTTAAGGATAAGGATACTTCGGGCATTATGATGGCCAACATTTCATACGATTTTGAAAAGGTTACCCGGACAAAATAAATTTACTCCTTTGAATGGCTGGGTAGTACACCCGATCCCGCTGCCAGAAATGTAAAAATGTAAGAAAGCGAGATCCCGCTTTAAAGTTTATAAATTTAGGTTCCCTTCCCATATAAATGTAATCATTGTCACTTAAATGACATATTAAGCCGACTTTTTAAATTATTTAAAAAGATTCGATATTTTCATTATCTGTTAAAAAAGTCGACGTTATTCCAAAACGATATTTATGGCTGGTAAGAAGGTTTTTTTCCGGAATAAAATTTTGAAGGAGTTATATCTCGAAGACAATCTATCGTGTGTGGATCTGAGCATAAGAATACATAAAAGCTTTCCGGTAACTGCAAAATTAATTGAAGAACTAACGGAGGATGATTTGGTAGTGGAAACAGGATTAGCACCTTCAACCGGCGGCAGAAGGGCGGTATCCTACTCGATTCAGAAAGACAGATTGTACCTGGTTTCGGTGGCTATGGATCAGTTTGTTACCAAAATTGCCATCATGAATATGCAAAACGAATTTGTTTTACCAGTTGAAAAAATTTTCTTGCCATTACCGGGAAACCATAGTGCGCCTGTTATACTCCTGGAAAATATTGTGAAGGTTATCGAAACGTGCGGAATATCAAAGGAAAAACTGGTTGGAATAGGGATAGGTATGCCAGGCTTTATTGATGTAAAAAAGGGCGTTAACTATTCATATTTACAGTTACCCGATAACAAGAGCATAATAAAGTTTATCAGTGAAAAAACCGGACTACCGGTATACATTGACAATGATTCCAGTCTAGTGGCCCTTGCGGAGCTATATTTTGGACATAACCGGGGCGAAAAAAATGCAATGGTTGTTAATATTGGCTGGGGGATTGGCCTTGGGATGATTCTTAACGGCCAGCTTTTCCGGGGCCAGGAGGGTTTTGCCGGTGAGTTCAGCCATATTCCTCTTTTTTTAAACGAGAAGTCGTGCTGGTGCGGCAAAGAAGGATGTCTTGAAACCGAAACTTCACTGCTGCTTATTATAGAAAAGGCAAAGGAAGGAATTCAATCAGGCAGGTCTTCAAAATTAAGTTTATTACCTGCTGTTGATCTTGAATCAGCGTACAATTCCATCACCAGGGCAATTAAGGAAGGCGACCAGTTTGCTATAGAGCTGTTTTCAAAAGCAGCATATAACATTGGTAAAGGGGTTGCTGTCTTGATTCACATTTTAAATCCCAAAAAAATAATTCTAAGTGGCAGGGGCTCTTCAGCAGGGCAAATATTACTGGCGCCGATCCAACAGGCATTAAATGAACATTGTATTCAAAGGCTTTACCAAAATGCAGGTATTGAAGTATCGACGCTGGGAATAAACGCGGAATTGATTGGCGCCGCAGCATTGGTGATGGAAAATTTTGAAATGGAATCATTAAATCAAAAGGCTGTCATTACATCCGCATTCCTGGAAGAAGAATGATTTTTACTATAAACTACCACATGAAATTTTTTTAAAACGGCTATAAAATAATGTAATCTAAAATCAAACTCTCTTTATTATCTAAAAACAAAACAACTGTTATGAAAAGAAAAACGTTTCGTTTACTCTTTTGCTTATTTATGGGCATTTGGAGTAGTGTTGCTTTTTCACAGGTTAAAAATAAAATTACCGGTGAAATTAAAGACAACAACGGGAACCCCATTATTGGCGCTACCATTAAAGTAGTTGGATCAAAAACTGCGGTTGCCTCTGATGCGACAGGAAAATTTACAATTGAGGCGGCATCCACCGATCAGCTACTAATCACTTCAATCGGTTTTGAATCTAAAGAAATCCGTATTGGAAACCAATCGGTAATTCCAATAACATTAAACACGGCAACCTCCTCTCTCGAAGGCGTTGTGGTAACCGCTTTGGGAATTAAACGGGAAAAAAGATCGCTCGGGTATTCAGAGGAAACAATAAAAGGCAGTGAGATCGCTGAATCAAATGCACCTAATGTGATAAATGCAATAGAAGGCAAAATGGCGGGCGTAAATATTACTACCCCAAATGGCGTTGATGGAGGTAGCACCAGGATTCTTATTGGTGGTAATAATACCATCCAGGGTGACAATCAGCCTTTAATTATTATAGATGGAATGCCCATGGATAACACGATTCCTGCCGCCGCACAGGATGTGACCGCACCGAAAGACTGGGGAAATGCTATTAACCTCATCAATCCGGAGGATATTGAAACATTCAACGTTTTGAAAGGCCCCGCAGCAGCAGCTTTGTATGGAGGCCGCGGCGCAAACGGCGTAATTTTAATTACAACAAAAAAAGGAGGTATGCGGAAAGGACTGGGCGTGGATTATAATGTTGGATATAAAACCATTGACCCATACCGGTTTTTAAAAATGCAAAATGAATATGGCGCGGGTGGTATGGTATCCTTAAATAACCCAGAATATCAAACTGATGGCTCAGGAAACCCTGTATTGTCTGACGGCTGGACCAATTTATTTGTGGACCAGAAAACAGGTACTGGGCCCTATGGCATTGATACCTGGAACCAGGTGAGTTGGCCCGGAACGGGACTTTCATGGGGACATAAAATGGATGGTACTATGATCAAGTGGTGGGACGGCACTATGAAACCTGATAATCCACAGCCTAATAATTTAAATTCGTACTACCGCAATGGCAACCAGTTTACCAACAATGTTTCAGTTTCCGGTGGTAATGAATGGGGTACTTTAAGAGCTTCTTATACCCGGTTAAATAATACGTCTATCATTCCGAATTCAGATTACAATCAGAACACTTTTAATGTAGGAGCCAGTGCCAAACTCACCAAAAGGGTCAACATTTTGGTTAACGTATCTTATTTCACGAATTCCTACCATAATGCGCCTGCATTGGGCAATACGGAAAGCAGCCTCCAATCCAATCTTGTGTATGCTTACGGCAGAGATTACAAAGGCAAAGCCGATAATGGCAACTACAGGCTGGCTGATGGATCTCAAAATAAATTTAGCGGATTTCCCTGGGCAGGAAATGGGAGCGCCCAATTCCTGTACTGGAATACGTATGCCAATAATGAAACAGTAACAAGAAACAAACTAATCGGGTCTGCCCAATTGAATTATGAAGCAACCAGTTTCCTCAACTTCATGGTGAGAGCAAGTATAGATGCGAACAACAACCAGGACATGACAGTTAATGACCCGACGGATCCGACCGGCACAATAGGGGGCCATTATGCCAACGGGCTTGTGAGGGATGTTGCGAATAACTACGATTGGCTGGCAACATTGCACAAAGAAAATATAGGCAAATCTGAAATCAGTGCAAAATTGTCAATTGGCGGCACAGCCTACCAGAGATCTTTGTATGGAATTTCAGGTAGCGTCAGCTCAAGTTCCGGTTCGCCTTATGCAGTTCCTTACCTTACTTATTTTGGTAATTATACTGGAACTACACAACCCGGACAGGTACCTTCTGAAAACTGGTACGACAAGAAGTTAAATTCGTTGTACAGTTTCCTTAACCTTTCTTACAAAAATTATCTCTACCTGGATGTGACGGCGAGAAATGACTGGTCATCCACTTTGCCCAAAGACCAGTGGTCTTATTTCTTTCCTTCCTTTTCTGCCAGTTATGTATTTTCAGACGCTTTGAAAATAGATCCATCAGTGCTAAGCTATGGAAAATTTAGAGCTGCCTGGGCAGAAGGCGCTGTCGATGTGCCGCCTTATGCAATCAACACTGTCTATAATACAGGAAGTTTTGCGGGCAATCCAACTGCGAGTTTGCCTTCAGCTTTGCCCGCCATTAATTACAAACCCCAAATCAATAGAACGGCAGATTTCGGTGTAACACTGGGGTTCCTTAAAAACAGGATCAATTTCGATTTCAGGTACTATCACGGCCGTGCAATAAACCAGTTACTTAATTCTCCCTTGCCCACTACGTCGGGAGTTTCAAGCGTAATAATAAACACAGGTGTATTGGAAAACTCTGGCCTGGAAATGATCCTGAGTGCAAGGGTCGTTGATAAGCCAGCAATTAAATGGGACGTAAGCATTAACATGTCTAATAATTACAACAGATTACTTTCGCTTTCTCCAGGCGCAACGAGAGTTGACATGAATAATATTTGGGGTGGTAGCGGAACATATATATCTGCTGAAGTTGGACAGGAATTTGGTACAATCTTAGGCTATGATTATGTATATAGTGCCAAGACACACCAACCATTATTACAGAACGAGGCAGAAATTATGCAAAATTTTGGTGTTGATGCCACAACTGCTGCAGCTATGAAAGGCACTGTTTACCAGGCAACAACCAATATTGTTCCTATTGGAAATTCAACGCCAAAATTCAGAGGCGGGATGACTAACACTGTTAGTTTTAAGGGCGGCTTTTCCTTAAGCGTATTGGTAGATTGGAAAATCGGCGGCCAAATATGGTGCGGTACGTATGCATCCATGATGCAACAGGGCACAGCTCCGGAAACATTAAAAGAAAGAGACGGTGGTGGACTTCCTTACACTACCCCGGATGGTACGCAAACAAAAGGAGGTGTTATTTTACCGGGAGCATATGATGACGGTACTACCAACACAACTGTTGTACATTATTATTACAAGTATATGCAGTATGGAGTTTGGAGCAGCGGACCCAATAACAGTCAATGGATACACAAAACAGGCATTCTCACAGATACCTGGTATAAATTAAGAGAGCTGGCCATAAATTATGCAATACCGGAAGGAATTATCAGGAAGACAAAAGCTTTCCAGGCAGCCACTATTTCTTTAGTAGGAAGGGATCTTTTTTACTTTTTCAGTTCATTACCTGACCATATTAATCCGGAAGGTGTGAATGGCGCCGGTAACGCACAGGGTATAGAATTCGCTTCTTTACCTGGAGTTCGTTCCTACGGGGTTCAATTAAGATTATCGTTTTAATTAACTCGCGACAACATCACAATCAATCACAGAATAAACTCTTAATACAATGACACATTCAAAAAAGATATTCATATACATGCTATTTGGGATGTATATTTTTTCCTCCTGCACCAAGAAATTCCAGGACCTTAACGCAACACATAATGCACCATCGCAAACAACCATCGGCCCATTGGTAAACAATGTAATCAGCACACTATTTTTGCGTGGGCAAGAGCAGGCATCCATCCACAACGACTATTATTATCCGATTACACAACTTGCAGCAACAACAAGTTTGTCGGGTTATGTCTTGTCAAATGGCGTAAACGACATCTGGAATGACTATTACAGTTCCCTGCAGAACATGAATCTTATACAGGATAAGATAAATGCAGTAACAGATAAGGAATCTATGAACAATATCCAGGCAATTTTATATATTCTGCGTGCCTACAAAACATTCAGGGTGACGGATCAATTTGGCGACATTCCCTATTTTGATGCAGGCAAAGCTTATAGCGGCAGTGCTTCTAATTTCAGGGTAGCTTATGATTCACAAGAATTGATATACGATTCACTGCTCAGCAACCTCACCTGGGCTGTAAAAAACATCAATACAAATACCAGCGCCGTTACCTCTGCCGGTAACCCGCTGGTGAGCCTGGGAAGTTTCGATACCTTTCTCGGTGGCGACATGACCAAATGGCTGAAATTCGCTAATTCCCTGAGATTGCGCCAAGCCATGCAAATGGTAGAAAAAGATCCTGGTACAGCAACCCCCATTATCCAGGACGCATTGAATGCTCCGCTTATAGATGCTGGTAATGATGTATGTCTTTGGCCAAAATCATTAGGTGGATACGATTTGTGGGTAAGATGGTGGAGTCTCTCCTCAGGCGGCGCAGGATTTGAACGCATCAGCAGCACCATGTGGAATCTTATGGCTGATGGCACTACTACTTCAAGCATATTTGACCCAAGAGCTTATTTGTTTGCAACGACAAACCAGGCAGGCAATTGGGCTCCTTATGTTATTGGCACCAGTACCGGCGATGCTATTAACGCTTACTACTCAGCTACAGACCCTACCGAAAAAAATAACTGTCTCTATTCTCCTATCAACTGGTATTTAATTCGCGATGAATGGTACATACCTGAATTAATAATGACAGAGGCTGAAGTGCATTTCTTAAAAGCAGAAGCTTATGCAAGAGGACTTGGTGTTGCCACGGACATGACCACGGCAAAAACAGAATACGAGGCAGGAATTACTTCATCAATTAATTTTTGGTACAATGTAGCATCAACTACAAATGACCCGAGCGAAAACTGGTCGGCAGTAGCTCCACCTGCTCCTACCCCTTCGCAGATGAATGCTTTGTTAACAAATCCGAAGGTGGCTTTTACAGGAACTACCCCTGATGCGTTGACGAAAATTTATGCCCAGGAATGGCTATCCGACTTTCGCGAGCCATGGCTGGCATTTAATTTATGGAGAAGGACCGGTAATACTCCCGTAGATCCGAACAGTAATCCTTCTTCAAGTAACACAAGTTTTTACAAACTGCCTTATGCACAGGATGAAGCAGTTAACAATACTGTTAATTATAACGCTGAGATATCTAAACTAGGCGGCAACAATACGAATGTAAAAGTGTGGTGGATGAAATAGATTATATGTTGTTCGCTTGATAAGATGCAGGAATAAAACTAAAATTGCAACCATCAAAATTGTTTCTGATCCAGACAATTCTAATGGACAATACTCTGTAGCCAAAATAAAGAACCTGTATTAATTATACGGGTTCTTTTTATTTTGCTGATATTAGTTGTAAAAATTTCGGCGCTTTTTCTATTCAACGATTTCATGTTACACCCACTCCACACATGCATACATTTTTTGAGGACCAAATATTGAACTCCTTTCACCAATCTTTTCTATGTTATCAAAGCCATTATTTTTAAACAATAACAACAGTTCGTGAAAAGTAATTGGGAACGGCACCCACCTGTTCGATTTATCTGTATCATATTCTTTCATCACAAACCGGCTATTACTTTTTAAAAAAGAATGTAATCGTTGGATCAGCTTGTTTTTATTTTTTATATAATGAAATGAATTTGCCATCAGGATTCCATCTAATGCCTGGTTGGAAAAATCAATAGTTTCGATATCTGCGTCCATGCATTGTATGTCCACATTATTTGCAGGAAGCAGCGATGGCATTTTTTTGTCTACGGCATAAATGGTGCTGCCTGCTTCTAAACAATTGGCCAGGGCATAAGTAAACGTGCCACTGCCGCATCCTAAATCGGCCCAATATTCAATTCCGTTTGCTGTATCGAATGCTTTTTGAATTAGTGTTTGCGCATCTTTAATTTTCATTTTAAAATAAATATTTGCCTTTAGGTTTTGCAGGTTTTGAATTTGCAGCTACAGGACCGTGCGGCAAGAAAACAAACTAAGTTATTTATTTAAATTTTGCCCGTTGTTAAAGTGAACGAAAACATATTCTATATTTGAAAATCCGGATTAACCTGAAAGCAGAAAAATTTTAGATTGCTTAATAAGTTGAAAGAAAAACTGCATTGCAACTGGTATAACTTATAAGAAACGAAAACTGGCTGATGAAAAATATTTAAGTAAGGATTTTGACAGATACAAATCAAATCGCATCTATTGTTTAAATAACTAAATATGAATTCAATATCCGGACATACAAATAGTGATACGTCTGAAATAAAAAGCATTGAAAAAGGCAACAGGCTTGCATCGCTCGACTTTTACCGTGGATTGGTGATGGTGCTTTTAATGTTTGAGTCATCAGGTTTATACGACCACCTTAATGAGCACACACAAGAAGGTTCTTTTCTCCATTCAATAGCCATACAGTTTACCCATTATCCATGGCATGGTCTGCATTTTTGGGATTTGATACAACCGGCATTTATGTTCATTGCCGGCACTGCCATGGCTTTCTCTCTTACAAAACAAACTGCCCAGGGGCTATCCTGGAATCACCAGGCAAAACATGCGTTAAAAAGAAGCGGCTGGTTGTTCTTTTGGGGCGTGCTGGATTATGCCGTGAGGGGGGATCATTTATCCTTTGAGCTTTGGGATGTTCTCACTCAATTATCATTTACGATGCTGGTAGCATTTCTCATCTTTAGGTGGAAAACCGCATACCAGTTACTTTTCAGCGTTGGATTATTGATACTTACTGAATGCCTGTATCGTTTAATAAAAATACCCGGTTTCGATCAGCCGTTCACAGACCAGCATAATTTTGGCAACTATGTAGATATGATTTTAATGAATAAGATCAACAGCGGCGGCTGGGTGGCCATCAATTGTATTCCGACTGCGGCTCACACTATTTGGGGAGCCGTTGCAGGCAAATGGTTATCATCTGTTGTTAATAGAAAAACTAAAATCAACTATATCGTCATTTTTGGAGTTGTTGCTTTAGCACTTGGATATATACTGGACCTAACAGGTATAACGCCCATCATTAAACGAATTGCTACAACCTCTTTTACACTTGTTTCCGGGGGCTATTGTTTGCTCGCATTGGCATTTCTCTATTTTTGGATTGATGTACTGAATCATAAACGATGGCTTCTTTTTTTCACTATCGTGGGAATGAATTCCATCTTTATATATCTCTTCTTTGAGATAGTAGTAAGCCGGTGGCTTTTTACTTACATAACTACCATTGTAACCGGAGTTATTTCACCCGTTGGCATCTCCGGAACAGTGCTACTTTTTATCACGTCATTCACCATATTTATTTTTGAATGGTTGCTGTGTTATTGGCTGTATAGGAAAAAAATATTCTTTAAAGTATAGACGAGAGAATCTTTCGTTTCTAGTTCGTGATAGCATGGTCAATAGGAAATGCCTCCCCTTTACTTGCCTTGAGTTGTGTCCATTCTTCATCAGGGTTTGTCCATAAAGGATCATCTGCATGTAGTCCTAATACTAAAAATCCTTCGGAACAAAGATATAAGCTGCCGGTAGAAATATAGTCTTCGCCAATGCCCGGCTGGTGGCCATGGAAACCAATCTGCAGCCAGCCGCTTGCATCAAAAGTACCAGGCGCTTCTACCTGTTTTTTAATTACGGAATATAATGCTGAACGTACTTGTTGCGGATCAATTTCTTTTAAGTCATGCATCAAAGCAATTTCACCTAAGAGCTGGAACGCACCAAATCGATAAGCCAGGGAGCGGCCGACAGGTGGATAACAAGCTTCCGGGGAAATGAGTCTTTCCAGTATTTCTGCATACCGCCGGGAGCGTTTCAACGCTATATCATACAAAGTGGAATATTTGCTTTCTTCTTTCACGGCCTGCAACACTTCAAGCATCATAGGATGTATTACATAACTATTGTAATAGTCAAAGTGAAGATCGGCTCCATCACCATAAAAGCCATCGCCTTTATACCATTGCATAATGTGGCTAACGGCGTTGTCTATACGCAAACTATCGCATTGCCCGGTTACCTGCAACAGAAATGCTTCAATCTCCGCACTAAAAAGCAACCAGTTGTTCTGAAAAGGTTCAATAACACGAGACGACTTAAAGGCATTAATAACGTTGTTTTTTGTATTACTATCTAATGGCTCCCATAATTGGTGTGGCGCCCTTAATAAGGCTTGTGCAAGAAAAGCAGCATCCACAACCGGTTGCTTTCCTTTATTAAAATTCATAAAGTCGGGCGATTGCGGATCGGTGGCGTTATGTAAGCATTTTCTCACCAGCAAAATATATTTTCCCCTCAATTTCCCTTCATCCGAACCATCGGGACCAAGTTCAAGCCAGGGGGCCATGCCTGCCGCTAAACGGCCAAAGGCTTCGAGGTAAGTGTATTTTTTTCTATCTGCTTCTTGTCCCGGAGCAGCTTCTACAGGCATTTCTTCTTTTAATTTATTAATGCTTAGTGCATTCAATACCGGGTCTGCTATGTGCGTAAGTTTACTAACCAGGTAAGCCCGTTCGGTTATGCCACCAGGTAAGATTGTTGAGTCTGCGAAAGCGAAAACATGCATTGCAAAAAATAGCAACGCCGGGCTAAGTAAAAGGCACTTGATTTTTTTCATATCTATGTTCTTTTCGTGCTAATGCAATTTCATCAAAGGAAACCTCAGGTTAAAATATGTCCCGGCATCTAAATAAATAAGCTTCTTCATTCGAAACAAAAAGCGATAGAATATCTTTCATTGATTTTAAATATTCAAAATCTTTTGAAAGGTAAGAATAATAAAGACCGAATTTTTTTGACCGAAAATAAAGATCGAACGTTTACCGGGAGCTTTAATTGAGGGTACCTACATAGCGATTGGATATGATTGTCTCCCGTAATTTATAATAATTTCCTATTCACACAATTAATAGTATACATTTATAATAAACTCATGCCGCCAAAATTGGATGAACCACAAGAAATTAATGAGCATTATGAACTTATTATTAATACCTATGAAATCAGGAAGGCAGGAATGATTCTGCGGGCACTCGATCATGAATTACGACAGGAATTGATCAGGTTAATTCATCAAAATAAAAGCATTACCGTAACACAATTATACACACAACTTCGTCTTGAACAATCGGTAGTATCACAACACCTCGCTATTTTAAGAAAGGCAGGCATTGTAACCATTCTCAGGCAAGGCAAGCATAAGTATTATTCTATTAATTCTGTAAGACTTGATGAAATAAAGAGTTTCGCAATAAGACTTGTTGGATAATTTTTAATGAGCTGTATTTATAAAGTTTGCCACATTATCATGTAACAATTTCAAAGACTCCGGTTGTAAATAAACCATATGGCCGGAGTAATACAATTTATATTCTATATTTTTCTGTAAGGCAACGGGCATCGGCAGATGTTCCATTTCATACCGCCCCTGAAAATAGGGAGTGCCCAAATCAAAATAACCACTGTTCAACATAACTTTTAAATTAGGATCGGTAATCATAGCACGGGCAAGCGCCGTCATAACATTGGGATATACATTCTCCTGCGGGTCGGTAAAGCCGGGTATCTTATGCCGGTAGTCCCATTGATCGTACACGCCTGCTCCGCCGGGATAAAAAGTTTGATCATATCCATACCTCAAGTCACTACGCACATAATTATTGAAGGCTCCGATAAATGGCGCATCCACATAAGAATCCATTGGATCGTATTGGCTTTTCTCAGCAAGGGGGTTCATGGCGTACCCGTCGAAACGTGCATCCAGCCGGCCGGTTACTCTATTCTCTTTAGTAAGTAATTGTTGTTCGAATTGCTGATCTTCAATCCTGAGATTGGCCTTTTTAATATAGGTTATATCCAGGCCGGTATAGTCGTGAAGCCTGGCGGCGATCTCGTCGAGAGAAGCCTCGTCGAGCGATGCGCCTATACCTAACGCCAATGCATACTCGTTCATTGCAAAATGCTCTACCTCTTGCAGGAAAGGCTCGAGCTTTCCAGGCTGATTGGGCAGCATATGATGATACCAAGCAACCGCGGCGTAAGAGGGCAAAGCAAGTTGATAAGGCAGATCGTTTCCCGGCTCTGCATGCGGATTATCCGGAGAATTGGCAAGATTTAATATTTGTGAAAGAAGAATAACGCCATTGAGGGAAATCCCTTTGCCATTTTCAAGAACGTCGGCAAGGGCCGCCGACCGAAAGGTGCCATAGCTTTCGCCAAATAAATATTTTGGCGAATTCCAGCGGCTATATTGTGTAAGAAATTGAACGATAAACGAAGCAAATGCATTAGCATCCGGGTCGGTGCCATAAAAATCTTCAGGCTTACCAACTCCCCCCATTTCTTTTGTAATGAGTTTACTGAAACCCGTGCCTGGTGCGTCAATAAAAACAAGGTCACTGGCATCCAAAAGGCTGTAATCATTATTAACCGTTTTGTAAGGAGGCCTCGTTCGGGTGGTATCCTGCAGGTAAACCCGTTGCGGACCAAAGGCACCCATATGCAGCCAGATGGTGGAACTACCCGGACCACCGTTATATAAAAAAGTTAACGGTCTTTGGCTAGCACCTTCCTCACCCTCTTTAAAGTAGGCGGTGTAAAAAATACTGGCAGTAGGCGTATCGGCACTATTTTTAAGGATAATCGTTCCGGCTATTGCTTTATAATTGATTCGGGTACCCTCTACCGTTACCATACCGTGAGTTATCGACTTTTGAGGTATTTTAAAATTGGAAGCGCTGTCTTCTCTAACCTCAACTTTTACAATCGTGTTTTCTTTTTTTATCTGCGCAAACGAAGCGTTGCATACAAACAGAAAGAGGCCCGCAAGAGTAATGGAAAGTTGTCTCATTATTATTGTTATTGATCGATATACCAAATTAAAGCAAGAATATTTATTGCAAAAAAGATTAAATCTCCATACCCAAACATACAATTTTTTTGCCGGCAGATTACTCCCGATATCTTTAGGTTTCCCGGAATAGAACCCATAGGTGGTTTTTCGAATACCCTTTCAGGTCATACTAATATTTGAGGTTTCATCAATATATCAATAATCTACCAAAATATTTGAAAGGTTTCAATTGTTGGCTAAGACTTACGAGCAGGCTATTAAGTCTCCATGTTGCAAGCTATCTTAAAAAGTATTGAATAACTTACACGACATATGATTGAAAAATAAAATTGTGTGCATCAATTATTTTTTTAATATTTATGTATTCAAAACCAAACCAACATGCAAAAGACGATTGCCTTATCCGCTATAATTTTTATAGCTCTTATTACCATTTTTTTTACGGCTTGCAATGATAATAGCAACAGTAATTCATCCGAACCGGTTGCGAACAACAAGGAGGATTCCATGCAAAAGGTAGTTGCCCGGGGAGAATATCTTGCACTACATGTAGCGGCGTGCATACACTGTCACAGCATGAGGGACTTTAATAAATATGCTGGACCTGATGTTCCTGGTACGGAAGGTGGCGGTGGCAGCAAATTTGATCATTCCATCCTGGACGCAATTCCCGGCACAATGTATAGTAAGAATATTACGCCAGATTCAGCAACAGGTGTTGGCACATGGACGGATGAGGAATTATTGCGGGCTATAACCCAGGGTATCAATAAAAGAGGTGATACATTGTTCCCATTAATGCCATACGCCCATTTCAACAGGATGACAAAGAATGACCTGTTGAGTATTATCGCCTATCTCAGAACATTAAAGCCTATAAAAAATACCATTCCCGAAAGACAACTAATGATTCCGATAAGTATGGCGTATCCTGCGGGGGCACTTCAAAAATCTATTGATGGAAACGTATGCCCGCCTGAAAGCGATACCGTGAAATATGGAGCCTACCTGGTAAATATGGCTGGTTGCAGCGATTGCCATACTCCTTACGTAAAAGGGCAGCCTGATTTTAGCCGCGAATTTGGCGGTGGCAATACTTTTGTTGTTGGCAAATTAAAAGTTAGCTCAGCTAATATAACACCGGATTCTACTACCGGCATTGGCCGCTGGGATGTTGATGCATTTATGAACAAATTCACTGTTTGCCGGGAGGAGAAAGGGTACAACTATGATCCCGGTAAAATGAATACAGTTATGCCCGTTGTTGATTATTCAGGTATGAAAGACTCGGACCTGAAAGCAATTTATGCCTACCTCCGCACGGTAAAACCGGTTAAGAACATGGTGGTGAAATACCCGCAATAAACGTAAGGAATTTTTAGACTGTTGATTGCAACTAAAGATTAAATTATTCTTCTTGCCTGCAACTCAAATTTAGCGTTTAATCGTTGGCGTTATTACTATTCATCATGCGTTGATATTATATCATTCAATGATGCCGGTAATCCTAAATGAACACAACCTAATTTCATTTAACTTCACCATCAAAAATTTGAAGATGGCAATCCGCATTTTTATTACAGGCGGCACATTTGATAAGGAATATAATGAGTTGAACGGACAATTGTATTTTAAGGACAGCCACCTTGGAGATCTCCTCACCATGGGCCGAAGCAGGGTGCCAGTGGCCATTCGCACCCTGATGATGGTAGACAGCCTCGAGATGACAGATGAAGACAGAAAGCTGATTATACACCAATGTAATCATTGCGATGAGACACAAATTGTAATCACTCACGGCACCGATACTATGACCCTTACCGCAAAAGCATTAGCCCAAAATGTACCTGGTAAAACCATTATCCTTACGGGGGCAATGATACCAATTAAGTTCGGCAGCTCAGACGGGTTATTCAACCTTGGGAGCGCACTCGCCTTCGCTCAGACACTTCCTGAAGGCGTTTATGTGGCAATGAACGGCCGCTATTTCAATTGGGACAATGTATGGAAGAATAAACAAACCGGCGTATTTGAAGAAGTGAAATAATGACTGAATTAAAATTAAATCATGCAACACGTTCTTGATAACCCGGTATGGAATGCTTTAATTTCCGGTAACAAAGAACTTTCCACCGGAAACGAAAACGCCAAATATTTTCTGAAAGATGTGGCGCCTTTTGCAGCCGTAAATGCAGTAACAAAAAGGAAATGGGAAGCGCTTTATGATATTGCTGACCCGGGCGACTCCTTTGCATTTTTTAGCAGTCAGGAGATTGAGATACCACAGCCATGGAAAGTTAGCCATTGCACCCACGCATTACAAATGGTTCATAATAAAGCAGTCCAAAATAAAACTGTTGTTGATGATATTGTGGCCTTGGCCATGAAAGATGTTCCCGCAATGCTTGCTTTAACGAAACTGACCAATCCTGGTCCCTTCCTTAAAAGAACTATTGAATTTGGTAACTACGAAGGCATTTTTAAGAATGGTGAGTTGGTGGCAATGACGGGACAAAGAATGCATCCTTTTGAGTATATGGAAGTAAGTGCTGTTTGTACCCATCCGGAACATACCGGGCATGGGTATGCGACAAATCTTATTGTAAGACAGATTGAAAATATATTGGCACAAGCCGCTATTCCTTTTCTACATGTAAAAAAGGAAAATTTTAACGCCATAAAATTGTACAATGCTTTGGGCTTTTCGGTAAGAAAAGAGATGTTTATTTATGGAATAAAAAAAATGTAAACTGCTTTTTATGTTTGTCAAAAACTTGCAACTGGATAACTCAATCACATTTTTACTGATGGGCCAAGTGGTTTTTCCGCGAGATATTTTTTCCATGGCTGTTTTCATAGGGACGAATACAATATAAAAATCTGGGCAGCATAATTTAATAGAAAGTGTTTAATAAGCGGCCATCTATCATTATGGGCAAAGCTTTGTGACGAACTTTCCTATGAAGTGACTCAACTGCGTGTTTATTTGATTTAGCGGTTTATAATACCTACCTTGATTGGCTTCACAATTTTATTAAACGAAACCTTTGGACAATGAGAAAATTATTATTACCGCTATTGGCATCTTTGATGGTACTATCCTGTAATTCAGGTGAAACCAAAGAGGATACAACAGCCCCAAAAAACGACGATTCGAAGGCGCTCTATGAACAAAACCAGGCCGTAGTAAAAAGCGTTTTAACTGACTTTGAAAACAAAAACCTCACTGACTTCTTTACCAATGTTGCCGACAGCGTAGTTTGGAATTCGCCGGTTTACGGCGATAATGTGCACACCAAGGCGCATTGGATGGAATCATTGAAATACTGGACCGATAACTGGGACAGTCTTCATCTTACAGATCCGAATTTTTTACCCGGCCTTGACTCTGCTACCCATAGCATGGACGGTAGCGTACGTTATTATGGACAATGGGATGGCGTGCATAAGGCAACAGGCATACATACACATGTTCAGATCTATGAAACCTACGAGTTCAATAAAGATTATAAAATAGTTAACGACGCTCAATATTTTGATGTGGGTGGTTTACTGAATGCGGTGCAACCTAAGACAAAATAATTTTTGCATTCAATCAAATAAAAAACCATTCGCCGTAAACGAATGGTTTTTTTATGTATTTCCAATAGCCCCCAATACCTTGTGGACAGCAGGTGCCACCACGTTGCCAAATAATTCTATAGCATGCATCATTTGTTTATGTGGTAAAGTGCCCACGCTGAATTGAACCATAAAACGTGTGTTGTGGAAACAATTCATATTCGTATAATATTTTATCAATAACCTGTTGCGGGCTGCCCGCCAACAATGATCCCGCCGGGTTTCTCATTAATTCAAACTGTTCACGTGTCGTAGGTGGCCAGCCACGTTCACGGCCTATCTTAGTCATTACTGCGGCATATACAGGAAAAAATTCATTGGCCGCTTGCAGGCTATTATCAGCAATATATGCATGCGAATTGATGCATAGTTGCAACTTGTTAATATCATGGCCTGCTTTTACATATTCTTGCCGATAATAATTGGTGAGCTCAACAAACTGACGGGGCATTCCGCCAATAATTGCAATTGTTAGCGGTAATCCGAATGTTGCTGCACGTAGTACAGAAGAAGGCGTTCCTCCAATAGCAACCCAAATGGGTATTTGTTTTTGATATGGCCGCGGGTAAATGCCGGCATCGTAAAGGGACGGTCGGTGTTTGCCTTTCCATGTTACTTTTTCTTTATCATTTATGGCAAGTAACAGCTTTAGCTTTTCATCAAAGAGACTATCGTAATCGTCGAGGTCGTAACCGAAAAGCGGGAAGGATTCAATAAAAGATCCACGCCCGGCCATGATTTCTGCCCTACCGCCGGAGAGCAGGTCCACCATCGCAAACTGCTCAAAAACTCTCACAGGATCATCGGAGCTCAATACACTAACGGCACTGGATAAACGTATATTTTTTGTTTTAACCGCTGCGGCGGCCAGCAAAGTTGCCGGCGATGAAACAAGAAAGTCGGGGCGGTGATGTTCGCCAATTGCAAATACATCGAGGCCAAGTTCGTCTGCCAATTGCACCTCCTCCATTAAGTTTTGGATACGTTGATACGAGCTGATGGTTTTGCCTGTTAAAGGGTCGGGTGTTAATTCTACAAATGTGCTGATACCTAATTCCATGATACAAAAATAAGGGAATGATCCAGCGCATCACAACTACCGCTTGGTGACTTAAATAATAAGGCTGAGGAAAAGTTAAATTAACAATTCTCATATTCATTAGCCTTTCCCTCTCTTTACATTTGCAGCATGAAAAATGTAAAAGGGCTTTTTCTTTTAATGACAGCGATGATAACGGTACTATTAGTTTCAGCACAATCACCTGCAATAGATACTTCAAAAATCGGCGACAATGCAAAAGTTGGTCGCTATATAAAAATAAGGGGCTTCAATATGTACTATGAAACCTATGGCTCGGGAGCCCCTTTACTGATGATTCACGGCAACGGTGGCTCCATCAGCAATTTTATGTACCAGGTACCCTATTTCGCAAAAAGTTATAAAGTGATCGTAGCCGACAGCAGGGCCCAGGGCAAATCTATTGATACAGGAGATTCATTAAGCTACGAGATGATGGCAGATGACTTTAATGCTTTGTTAGATATCCTTCACCTTGACTCGTGTTATGTAATTGGCTGGAACGACGGAGCCGTTAACGCTTTGTTGCTCGCAATGCGCCACCCGGTTAAAGTAAAAAAGCTGGCAATAACCGGCGCTAAATTATCGCCTGATACTTCTGCGATAGATGCCACGGCTAATGAATGGGCTTTAAAGTATAATGAATCTCTTGAGAGAATTAAACAAACCCCGGAAGTAAAGAATAGAAGTAAAGTGGCCCGTTTATTATCTTATGCCCCGCACATAATGCCGGCACAATTGGCATCAATTCATTGCCCAACTTTAGTTATCGGGGGCGATCATGATGTAATACTTCCCAAACACACATTACTTATCGCCGCATCAATTCCAAAATCTTATTTATGGATTTTGCCCGGTGCCGGAAACTCAATACCTATTTATTTCAAAGACCAGTTTAATGAAGTTGTTGGTAATTTCTTCCGAAATCCATATAAAAATATTGAGGGGCTTGATCGTTTCAATTAAACGGCAAGGGGAAAAGTGATCCAGAGGTTTTATAAATTGATCCGGGTTGCGATCGTATTATTCATCGCTGTTATTAATCATTTCGTCCCTTCGCATTTGGGCAGTTGTTTTGCGGCTTCCATCATGACTATAGCCCGGCGGACCAAAAATATAACCCAGCTTTTGCTTAAATGAAATTTTTTGCCGGGTATCTTTTACGATCTGTTGGTATTCATTAAAAACTATATCGAGATAATTTTTATACGGCACGTCTTTTACCGTCCCATACTTTACGGGTTCTTTTAAATCTTCCGCTTTGAATGTTCCAAACATCTTGTCCCAAATAATAAGAAACATCCCATAATTTCTATCGAGATATTGAACATTCACTCCGTGATGTACCCGGTGATGAGAGGGGGTCGTTAAGAAATATTCAAGAAAGCCCAGTTTTTTTATTGTTCTCGTATGAACAAAAGTACCCCAGCCCTGCGCAAGAACATAAATCAAAATTATATCCAATGGCCTGAATCCAACTAAAACCAGAGGGATGAAAAAGATAAATTTTTCAATCGGCTCAAACACTGCAGACCGCAGGCCCACGGAGAAATTAAATTCTTTTGAAGAATGATGATGAATATGCCCCGCCCATAGAAACCTGATGCGATGATCCATCATATGCATGAACCAATACGAAAAATCTTCTGCCAATACAAGCAGAAACCAGTATAAAAATCCATTGCCTAAAGAGGAAGCATGCCATCCATAAAAATAAAAAAAGGATAAAAGAAATAATCCGGCACTCCGGCTTAGCGTATCGGTAATAACATAACCGAGCCCCAATACAAGGTTAGCTTTGGTATCTTTTACGTTATAATACTGTTTATCATAACGCACGCTTATAAAAATTTCCAGCAACACCAACGTTAAGGTAATTGGAGTACTGAAAAGCATGGCAACCTGGTCAGTAAAGGCACTTTTCATACATAAAAATTAACGACTGGTGTACGATTTACGATCATTTATTTTCGC
Organism: uncultured Chitinophagaceae bacterium; assembly: GCA_963792025.1. Classification (GTDB taxonomy): domain Bacteria; phylum Bacteroidota; class Bacteroidia; order Chitinophagales; family Chitinophagaceae; genus Ginsengibacter. Next base: position 63,419 of record CAWBUS010000010.1, read on the forward strand.
GGCCGTAATATTAAGAATTATTTTTCCGGAAAAATTCTATCGGTATGCAAATATTGATGTGAAAGGATTACTTATGACTATTGCCTGACGATCTAAATTAAAATCCAAAGAGGTTTATATTGAAAAAAATTGGTAAGACGCGAATTAACTGGAATTTAATATGATGTCACCCTGTCTTTATATTACCCGAGCTGCCCCAAAGACCAGGGGCCTACAAGTTCTTTGACCACGTGCCAGAACAGGCTTATCGCATGGGTGGGCTTTTCAGTTATTTCTGCAGCGAGTATAAAATTCCTAATAAAAAGCAATCGCTGCATTTCACCTTTATTATCATTATTGATATCATAGTAGGCCATATTCCATTGAGTAAATAATCTTTCTTCCTTTTCATCTTCATTCAAAAGCATGACGTTGGTATGTCGGCGATCTTTCTTAATTTTTTCAAACAATAATTTCACCCATTCCTTCTCTCCTTCTAAAATCTGGACAAATTCGTGGTTGAAATAAAGCAGACATCCCGTAATATTATGCTTGCCATTAAAGTCCCGGCTTCGCTTAATATATCCAGGATATCATCAGCCGTAATATCGTCAACAGCAACAGAGCGGTATACTAGCTCATACATATTTTTCGTAGTTCAATATTTAGAATTATCTCAAGTGCTATCATTCGCAATGCAATCATCATAAAATAATCAAGCGTTACGAGAGTTGTCAAAATTGTATTGTTATTGTGTAAAATGAATTATCCTCACTTCGTATTTTTATAATTTACAAATGGTGCAAGTAATCTGCCATTTTCTTTTTGAGTTCCGGGCCCGGCAGTTTTCCTTTGGCAGCATTTGCATTATCGTGAGCATGCTGTGGATTTGCAGTTGCAGGTATTACACAGGTAACAGCGGCATGAGCAATAATGTACTTCAAAAAATAAGTGCTCCAGCTATCTATATCATTTTCGTGTGCCCATGAGGGTAAGGCTTTGCCTTTTACTTTAGTAAATAATTTTCCTTCTCCAAACGGCCGGTTGATTATTGTTGCTACGCCAAGACTGGCTGCGGCATCCAGTAATCGACGTTCAGCGTTTCGGGATTCAATTGAATAATTAAACTGAACAAAGTCCGGTTTTTCTGCTTTTATGATGCGTTCCAGTTCGCTATGGCTGTAATCGGTGTAATGCGTGATACCGAAGTAACGGATTTTACCTTCATCCTTCCAGCGGCGCAATTCGGGTAAATGAGTTTTCCAATCAGTAAGATTATGAATCTGCATGAGGTCCATCATCTTCCTTTTCATTTTAGCCATTGAAGCGTTCATTTGTACAATACCTTCTTCCAAACCTGCAGTCCAAACTTTTGTTGCATAGAAAAAGTCATCAGCAGTTTCTATTGTTGATGTTATATCCCCAATTACCTGTTCCGATTTCCTGTACATGGGCGAACTATCAATTAACCTGCCACCACCGGCGTACAATTCGCTAAGCACTTTTTTAAGAACAGGATATTGTTCAGCGGTGACATCAAATGATTGCCACGTACCAATCCCGATAACAGGAAGTTCTTCACCCGATGATGGTATCATGCGCTTTATCATACTTATAAAATTACAATAACCTGATAAATGAAAAAGGGTGTCTAAAAAAATTCGATCCATTTGTATGCTTCTTTTATAAAAAGAAAACCGCCAGGAAGAAATTCTTCGAGGCGGTTGCAGGGTGTTTTTCTAAAAAATATAGATAGAAATTTTAGGAGCTGCGGTATTTTAATAATCGCGACTATCAAAACGCCTGTCCTGCTGAGGGTAAGCCATGTCGTCTCCGGATTGTGAATAAACGTTGTTTATTTCCTGCGCCTTTTGAACTTGCAGATTTCCCACCTCATACCTTTTTTCGCGTGGACTTAGCGACCAGTCATTAATTATCTGTTGAATTTGATAATCGTAGTTGGATGAAATGCGGGCAATAAGTTGATCCCTCTCATCGTAACGATACCGGTTATTTTGATAAACAAAAAAACTGATATGAAATCTTCCCCTGTCACGATCATGGTCGTCATCATGATGCCGGTAATATTCGTCATGATCATGATAACCCCTTTCTCTGTCATTCCGGTCATGACGGCCATCCTGGGCAAATGCGGATGATATAATTGCTGTGCAAAATAAAAGTGTAAAAATTTTTTTCATAATTGATGTTTTTATAAATAGTCGGACTACGGCACTTTGCCTGGGTTTCACAAAGCATTGTTAAGACATTCATCATTAACAAATACCATTTCAAGCAGCTCATTTCTTATATCTTTATAAACGATAACATTAATGGCATGATAAAAAGACTTTCAATTTCCTTCGCTTTGCTATTTGTATACCTTGCATGCATCAGCCAGGCGCAGCTGAATCAATTTAAAATAACTTCTTCCCATACATCATTCCCTGATACAGGAAGATTGAATGGCCATCTTTATAACGATAGCTTATATACTACAGCAAATGATTATTCCGATAGTTCTGTAATTATTATTACACCAAAGAACTTTATTGCGAAGAAAAAAGTCGACCTGATCTTCTGGTTTCATGGATGGAATAATAATATTGATAGCGCTTTGGTGAGATATGGCTTGTCAAGACAATTTGCTGAATCAGGAATTAACGCCGTATTAGTTTTGGCTGAAACTGCTAAAGATGCTCCCGATAGTTATGGTGGTAAACTGGAACAGCAAAATATGTTCAGAAAACTCGCAGATGATGTGCTCCAAAAACTGGTAGGCATGCATGTTATATCTGCCAGGGATCCTATTGGAAATGTTATTCTTGCCGGCCATAGTGGCGCCTACCGGATTATCGCTAATATATTACAAAATGGTAACGTACCGGTAAACGAAGTTATTTTATTTGATGCCTTATATGCAGATACGGATAAATTTTTGAAATGGTTAAGTACTGATAGTGATCATCGTTTTATAAATCTCTATACCAATAATGGCGGTACTTATGATGAAACCAAAGCCATGATGCAACAAGTAAAGAATTTAAATCTTCATGCAGATTCACTGGAAGAAACGGATGTAACACCATCCATTCTTCAAAACAATAAAATTATTTTCATCCATACATTACATGCACATAATGACATTATTCAACATCCGGATAATTTCAAGTTGTTTATAGATGCCAGTCCATTTTTGAAAAAAACCTTAGGGAGCAAATAATTAATCTCTAACGGTACCACTAATCGAAAATTATCTCTGTCATGGAGTACCATCGGACACTACTTTCGAGTCAAAGGTCTTTAACAACTTTGTCAGCAATTGGAAAATTTGCGCTTCCGTGCCATCAATGGAACGGCGTACCCAAAATCCGCCTGCGGTATTTGCCATGTACCAGTCATCCTTGTTTACAACAGCGAGGTAGTCTGAAAGTGCAGCAAAATTGTTCTCAAAATATAAGTCCGGGAGTTTCTTGTGTTGGCCCAGGAGTCCTAAGTAATCCTTTTTTATTGCTGCAAATTTTGTCAGTTCCCTGGTAAAACCAGTCATACTCAAATTTGACTCTAATCCTTGCTGAGAGCGCTGCTTAACAACCTGGTAGCGCTGTTCAAATGCCTGGTATGCTAAGGAATCTGCAAATAGAATTTCGTGAGTATGATACAGCGCCCGTGCAACCGGCCCGATATAATTTTTGTACACAATAAGGGTTATCGCGCTGAACTGCGGATCTTCCATTCCCTGGGGAATGATATAGTCGTTTAGCCACGAAAGAAACTTAGGATTATAGTGGCCAAACTGATTATCATCATCCAGGTTAATTCCTTTATCGTGAGGCCCTCCAGGCATAAAAACATTGATCCCTGCAATTGATTGCGCCTTCTCAAAGCTAACCACGCTTCTGATTCGACAATACAAATAGCGAAAACCCGTTGTAAGTGAAGTTTTGCAATTATATCCGTCGAATTGATTTACGAGTTGGTAATCCTGGTTTTCTTTGAGTTCATTACCATTACTGTGTGCTAGATCAACCCATGCAAAATGCACAAGTTCAGATGCTCTTTCTTTTGATGACCGGGCGAGGTCGCCAATCGCCTTTTCTGCGGTTGCCGTTTTCTCCTGTGCTATCTTTTTTTGAGCATTGGCATTAAAGTAAAAATATCCCGCGGCAATCAAAGCCAATAATGCTCCCCCTAAAAGGCTGTATACCGTACGAAGCCTTTTTCTTGTTTTAGCAAGTTCCTGTTGCTGCTGCTTTTGCGCTGCTTCTTTCCGGGCTTCTGCATTCGCCCTGCTTTTATTAATCCAATCCTGCTCTTCATCACTTACTTTAAATTTTTCCAAGTAAGGCTCAATAAACAACAATTGTTTTTCGGTAAAAAATTCCCGTGCTTCAGGTTTCACTGAAACAATACTTTTAATTAACCGCTGCACTTCAAGGATGGCGATCTCTTCATCACTTCTTTTTTCTGCAATGCGCAATGCCAGTGAATCATGTGCCAGTTCATACAGTTTTTCATTTTCAGAATAATTGAGGATGCGGCTGTTTACGAATTCTTCCACGGCGCCATCTATCAATTTGGTATTGACACCGGGCAACCTGTCTGAAAGTTCTTTTTTTGAAATGGGTTCTTTAGTTCCTTCCAATGTACAAAATGGTGAAAGAATTTTCCAGACCAGTTCAGGCGTAGCATTGCTGTTATTAACGCTTAGTTTCGCACTGATCTTTTGCACCTGTTCTTCAAGAAAATTTCGCAACACATCGCCTATGTCACCCATACGCTTCAATACATCCATTGTAATCAGTGCGTCTGCCTGGCGGCTTTCATCATGCGTGGTTTCGAGATATATTTTATCCAAAAAAACCTGCAGGTAAGGTAACTGAATCGTCAATGTATTTTTCTTGCCCCTGATCCTTTCAAATATTTCCTCCGTGATTTCGTCCACCTCATCTTCTTTAATTTTTACATTAGATAAGCGATAATTATTAATTCCCTTTATCACATCCGTTACCTTATCTAACGTCATGGGTTCTATACGAAGTTTTTTACGTAGCAGTTGTGGTACTTCCTTTTCAAAATCATACAAATAACCGAGGTATTCTTCGCGAATGGAAAAGATCATTTTTACCGGTTGCTCTGCCTTCAATATTTCTTTTACGGCTTCTACAAATTGGAGTTGTTCTGCCTTGTTGCCCAATACATACAATTCTTCAAACTGATCGAAGATTAAATAAACCGGCCTGAAATTACGCAGATAGACGCCCTTGATTAAACGCAATAACCCGGTTAATTTTTTTGATGGATCTTTTGCAACCATATCGTCATCATCCACTTCATTTCCGCCGGCATCGGTTAGTTGCTTTTCAAGAGAGACATTAATATCGATTCCTCGCCTTATGGTAAGTGGCAGCCAGTCATAAGATTTGAATTTACCTGCCAGGCCGCATTGAATCAAACTAGTTTTTCCGGTACCGGAAGCGCCATAGATAAGAAGGATGGATGTTTGAAATACCATTTCATACAGGGCTTCTATCTCTTCATCCCTTCCGAAGAAAATGTCTTTATCATTTTGGTTGTAAGAATCTAAAAATTTGAATGGATATTTTTTCATGAGCGAAATAAAGTTTTAAATCTATCAGGTGTGCCGTTTAATTTATTCAAATGAAACATAGTCTATGTATTGCCACTGATTACACAGATTTTCACGGATAAATCTGTGAAATGTTTATGATTCGTGACTGTAGCCGCTGTGATTGGTTTCCTCGCCAACCGCTTTTACCATCGGCCTACACAATTGTCGCCAAAGATTACACGAATCCGATAGCCGTCGGGTTTCACGTATAAATCTGTGTAATCCGTAGAATTCGTGGCTAAAATGTTCTATAATAATTCTAATCATTTTATTTTAATTAAGGCGAACAGCTTCTAAGCCAAAATTTCCTTTTGTGCGGTTTGAAATATCTTGTACACAACATTTAATTGCAGGCTTTTAAATTTTTCCTGGTCTTTCATTAACCCAGTAATATCATGTTCAATATTTGATTCCAAATCTTTTTCTATATCGTCATTAAATTGAATGACTACCTGTGATGGGTCACCTATATCTTTTACATCCTCGTTTTTATCGCTGGCAATTTTGTTGATATCGGAGTAAGTCAACTTTTTCTTTCTTTCTTCAAAGTAGGTATAAAAGCAAATCTTCACTTCCATTTCATTGGTCAATGCATTCACATCAATAATAAAGGGATACAAATTCAGTCCTTGCTGGTAATGGTCTTTATAGATTAGTACGGCGTCTTTGCTTATTGGCAAAGTATCATATTTATATTTTGATGAAAATAATTTATCATCAGTATCCACGCCGAGGAACGTATAGGAATGAAGGTATTGTACGGCTTCGTTCCTGCTATCATTATAAGTAATTTCTTTTACAGATACCATCTTATAATTAGCCAGGAAACTTAATGCAGACAGAAATTCAGTCAATTCATTTTCTACTTCAAAGGCAGTAGAGTAAACAACCTGGCCGGAATCAAGTTTGCTTTTTATAGCTTCCAGGTTTTTGCAGGCATTGAAGAAGTTAGTTCCATCAGCGACGGTACCTCTTATTGAATTCGCTGAAGGGATAATCAATCTTTTGTGCATCGAAAATGGTTACCAATGTTTGCAGCAGTTCCACATAGTCCTTTATATTTAATTCAATTTCAGAATTGAAAAAATTATCGAGGATATTAGCCTGTTCACGACTGCATTCAAAATTATTTGCCTTTTTATAATCCCACAGTTTTGCAATGAAGGAAAAACATAAGAGCTGCAGCGATCTTGTGGCCGTCGCTACACACACTTCAATGTAATCTCTCGAACTATTGGAGGCAAAAGCGTCGATACCACTGGAAATAACTTTTTGCAATAGCATACCCTGCACACCAACAAATCCCGATATAATATAACCGTTAGCCTTACGGGTATAACGAACCTGTGTTTCCCAATCTGCTTTATCTGCCTCTCTTATATTATCTAAAAAATCTTTCGCATCGCCGCTATAGCCACTAAGCGCTTCCGTTAGTTTTCGGCAGAGATACATATTGAAAGTCTTCTTTCCAATCTCGGCGCTAAAAATAGCATTGGTAATGGTTCCGATGTTATATATTTTGTCGCCAGACTGAAAGTTTTGGGCTTTTGCATTTTGTAAAAGCGACTTAAGTTCATCAAGGTTATTTTTAATTTCCTTAATCTCGCCATTTACATTTACCTGCAGGCTATCGGTAGATACATTTTGAATACTTACTTCAGCAGTTCCTGGTGTTCCTGGTGAATCACTCATATTTTGTTTTTATGAAAAAGTTGCAGTATCTATTTTGTCAATATTATAAATCTTATCAGCAGTTTGATTGATCGTTTTAGGTGCTCCTTCCTGATCAGGCCTTTTATTTTCAGTGAAGCCATCTGCTTCCAGTCGCTCCAGTTCTTTATTGAACTGGTTCCACAGATCATTAAAGTCAGTGAAGCTGGCATAAAAATGTTTCAGTTCTTTCAGTTTCGCCTCAAATGCAGCAAGGCTGGGATCTGCGTTATCCGGAGGTGGTACTTTAAAATAAGTATAGATAAATGGTTTTTTAGTTGACACGAATTGCCCGATTGCATTTTCAAACTCTTCTGCGGTATACATACCAACCTTCGAGTAAGCAAGGAAGACGAATAAGTCAGCGCCTTTCACAAATTTATCATACTCACTTTGGGAACCGGTTACCGACATGCGGGCCGTCATATCTTCCCAGATATCGAGATATAGGAAAATTCCTCTATCAAACCAGGCTTTCGTTTTGCGATAAATTTCAATTTCAAATTGGTCACGTTCCGGCTTCAACTCGTTGGAGGAGGCTAAGAAGATTTTTATTTTTTGCATTGTTTACCATTGAGGGTTAATAAATAGATTCTTTGTATAAACTGCTTACATTTTTTTTGCTACTACTATATGTTCTTCTTTATTTTTTATAGGTTAGCTATTCAGTAAATAAAAGTACTAATATCACCAGCTCATATTCGTTAGTATCTTAAGTAACGCAATAGCACCTAACGCGTTTAAATATTTTTTTAGTAGGTGTCTTATCAAGGGATGGATATAATTCTCTAATTTAAGTTAATTAATTATAATCTAAGAAAATCAATAGCAAGATCCTTCAACCCAATGGCATTTAAAATCGTTTATGCCTCACTGTTACCCTTTTTGCTTTGCAACTGCAAGTATATTTTTTTGTCGATTTTTAATGCTTGCAGTTATTAAATTCCGTGCAATGCGTTCAATTGAGAATTGTATCATTTTCGTAAAATGGTTTTGCAAAAAAATTTAGGGAACGAACTTTGCTGCCCGTAAAATTGTATTTCAAACGCCTGGGTGGGCTAAATGCTATGAAATTATTTAGTTTACTGACTCATTGTTTACAGGCATTTAGATTTATGTAATTTTAAAATTCCAAAAACAAGTAATATGAAAAAAGGTTTTTTACTAGTTCCATTGATGAGCTTCATACTGATGAACAACTATTCCTTTGCAAAAACTGCTAACGATAGTACTCAAAATAAAAAACCAAAACCGGGGGTGATGAGCGCCGGCCTGAAATTACCTGTAGGCTTTACAGCAACGGTTTTTGCCAGCGGATTAGGAGAAGCCCGCCATATTGCTGTTACGCCCAAAGGTGATGTATATGTAAAACTTTCGTCACTTAAAGGTGGTAAAGGAATATACTATTTACACGATGCCAACAAAGATGGTAAGGCAGATGTAAAAACAGGCTTTGGCGATTTTACCGGCACCGGGATGGGCGTGAAGGACGGTTATTTATATGCATCCGACGATACACAAATTTTCCGCTACAAGTTAGATGCAAACGGCAAAGTTATTGATCCCACTAAGCCGGAACTGATTGTTACCGGGTTGCTCGACCGGCATGAACACGAATCAAAACCTTTTACATTCGATAATGACGGAAACATCTATGTAACAATTGGCGCTTATTCAAACGCATGCCAGGTAAGCGACAGAGCCAAAGGCTCGCCCGGAATGAATCCCTGCCCTATCCTGGATTCTGCCGGTGGTATCTGGAAATTCAGTGCAAGCAAGCCCAATCAAACTTATGGAGATGGCGAGCGGTATGCAACCGGCCTCCGTAACGAAATGGGTATATGTTGGAACAATGACGTTAACGAATTATATGTTACCCAACATGGCCGCGACCAGTTGGCTGACCTTTTTCCTGATTTGTACACGACAAAACAAAGCGCTGAATTGCCGGCAGAATGTTTATACTTATTACACAAAGGTGATAATGCCGGGTGGCCCTATATTTATTACGACCAGATTCAACATAAAAAAATTATGGCGCCTGAATATGGTGGCGATGGAAAAAAAGAAGGTGGTGAAAATGCAATAGATCCGTTAGTTGCTTTCCCGGGTCATATGGCGCCGGATGGTTTGTTGTTTTATGAAGGCAACATGTTTCCTGAAAAATATAAACATGGAGCGTTCATTGCATTTCATGGTTCGTGGAACCGGGCGCCGGAACCGCAAAAAGGTTTCTTTGTGGCATTTGTTCCTTTTAAAGACGGGAAGCCAAGTGGCGACTGGGAAGTGTTTGCAGATGATTTTGCAGGAGGTCCGCAATATATGTCGCCGAGCGATGCAAAACATCGTCCATGCGGTTTGGCACAGGGGCCGGACGGTTCACTGTACGTATCCGATGATAAGGGTGGGTTTATTTATAAAATTGTTTACAAAGGAAAATAAATGAAGAAGAGTTTATTGGCTGTGTTGCTGATGGTTGGGGCAACTGTTGCGTTACGTGCGCAATCCTCATTAAAATCACAAATCATAAATGGCAAAAAAGTATATCAAAAAAATTGCTTAACCTGTCACCAGGTTAATGGTGGTGGCGTGCCAAAAATGAATCCGCCGCTCATCGATGCCGCATTCGTAAAAGGCGATAAGAAAAAACTGATTCAATGGGTGCTGTTGGGATCTGTTGAAAAAGTTCCTATTGATGGAAAATATTACTCTAACAATATGCCGCCACAGGGAACGCTTGCAGACCAGGATATTGCCGATGTGCTTACTTACATCCGTAATAATTTTAAAAATAAAGCTTCTGCAATATCAGTGACTGACGTGAAGAATACGAGGGCTGCTATAGGAAAGTAAGATGAAGGATTTCAGTGTTCGCACATATTGGCTACGGCATTTTGTTTATTATTATTCTTTCCTGCGTGATTGCCAAAGCTCGTACCTGATAAATATTTGCAAGGAACTATTTTTTTCTTTACGCTGTATGCCACCCGGTAAGGTAAATTCTAAATATGGCTGCAATCCAAACGAATACCTGGCGCCCGCAGAAAATCGCTTCCGTTGATATTGCATTTCAAAAAGAGCCTGCATATAAGTTTTTGCAAAATTACTATCTGCCTTTTTTTGAGTTACCAAACCTGTACTTACTATGGAATCTGTTTGAGAAATGGTATTTAGTATGTTCACATTCTCCTGGACTACGGCGCTGCTGAATTTATTCAATGTTATACCGATACCCGCAGATAAACCAGGTAAAACAAAATAATTAAAACTTAGGGGTAATTGGTGGTAAAAAGTCTTCTTAACACTTCGGCTGTCAGAAGTTACCGTTAAACCTGAAGAATCAGTTGTTTTCTTAAGATTGAATTCTATATCTCTTGTGTACTGCGGAGCTCCATATCTGAATTCTGATTGGATAAACCATTTTTTATCGCTATACAGACGCAGATATACCGAAGGAATATAATCAAGTAAGGAACTTTTTATGCCTAATGAATTATATGGAGTACTCTTTTGTCCGGCGATTGGTATTAATTGATGAAGCGCTAAACCGGCGCCGAAGTAGATATGCTTTTGATTTAATGAATCAATTTGAGTTGGTCTTTTTGTAGCAATGGTATCTGTTTTATTTTTTTTCAACGAGTTAACCTTAACTATTGCTTTATCTGTAACATTAGCTGTATCAGCCTTAGATGAATCGGGTTGATGTATAGCGGTTCGATTTTTATTTCTATCAGCAAGACTATCGGTTTCTGCATTACCATTTGAGGTAGTCTTTAATTGTCCTTTTGTTTTTTTAACTACCCGATTGGATGGATGGCGTTTATTCGAATCGGTATAGTATGCTCGCTGCTTTGGTATTTTATTTCCCCTTTTTATGAAACTTTCGTTTTCAATTGTATTATCGCTGCTATCAGATAATTTCTTATTTAAATCTTTATTGTTATCAACTGAACCGTCTTTTAAAAGAGTTGAGCCCGTTGTTCCTTTTTGTGATAAATTACTGCTGTCATTAGGTGAACTTTTAGCAACGTTTTTATCGTGGCGAAGGGGGACTGTATTAATAGTATCTTCTCTTTCTATCGACATTTTAGTAACGATACTATCATTTTTAATCTGCCGTTGTTTGCCTGTGTTATGAAACCATTTTGCAGGGTCGATAATAACCAGTGAAACGATAACAAGCAATAAAAGCAAAAACCCATAACCTGCACAGCCTTTAAGTACAGGAGGAAATATGGAACGATCTTTATCATCCTTATCCAGTCTTTGTTTCATGTCCTCCCACGCCAAATCCTCTGAAGGAAGCGACAAGTCGTCCAACCTGACTTTTATTTCGTCCTCGTATGGTAAGTTTTCATTCATTTATGATTCTCTTCTTTTATTATCGTTTGCAACTTTTTTCTTGCATCGCTTACATGCCATTTACTGGTTCCCTCACTTATGTTCAAAAGAGCTGCTATTTCTTTATGGCTGTATCCCTCCATTATAAATAAGTTAAAAACAGTTTGCGTAGCTGCGGGTAATTGTCTTATAATTTCAAGCAGCCTGGCTGCGCTGAGTTTTGAAATTACTTCCGGATCTGCAGATGCGTCTATGGCATCCGTTAGCTCTTGCGGCGCAACGTTTTTTTCTTTCGTCCCTGTAAGGTCAAGACAGCTATTTATAACGATGGTACGAATCCAGGTGTACAGGGATGCCTTTGCAGGATCGTATAGTTGTATATTTTTAAAAACTTTATAAAACCCGGTATTCAGCGCTTCCATAGCATCCATATCATTTTTAGTATAGCGAAGGCAAAGGTTCATCATGGCCTTGTAGAAGCTCCTGTATAGCTTCTCCTGGGCCACCCGGCTGCCCTCTCTGCAACCGGCTAACAGATATGTTTGTTGTTCTTCGCTTATCAAAAAAGATTTTTCTTTACATACTCCAAACCTAAAATTATAGCGCTGAATTTAATAACTAATTTTATTACCTACTGAATACGAAATGAACAATCAATTGTATGAAGTACCGCCAACGAATCTTTAAAGCTGCCGGAAAAACTTCCTTCGTAAAATTCGCCAACAAATTGCGGAAAGCTCGTAACAGTTGTATTGAAAGGCGATACTAATGATACATTTCGATACTTATTTACCGACAAAGAACTGATAGGATAGATTCCCGGAACGGGGTTCCCGGAAAAATTAAAATTAATAATCACATCAGCCGAATGTTCACCATAAAGAAACGTATTGGTTAGAGACGAAATAGAATCGACACTGCTATGTGCAATGAAAGCACTATCCGGCGGAGTCGCAATCGAGTAATTAACGCCATCAAGTTTATAATTCACAAACATCGCCGTAGAAGTGCCACAGGCAATAATGTTACCGGCATCGGTTACCTGTCCGGTTATAGGAACAGTAACCGGCTGGCCTTGTTCCTGGGCATTTTCATCTACACCCATAATTTCGCAAGTTGTTGAAATGCCCGAGCAATTAATTATGCTTATTGAAAAATCTCCTGTTGTATTTACACTTGTGTTGTAAACGAAGTTGTTAAAATATATCGTTGCATAACCACTATTTACGGCAGTATTGCTGCAGGATAGCAATTTCCCTTTTATTGTAATAAGGGAAGTTACAGAGTTGGGAATTACTATAGTTCCCAAATCAGTATTCGCCGCGAATGGTCCGATATTTTTGGAATAGACCACATTGTCACATTGCCCATATTCATATACATCGAGGACAAGATTTATGTTAGCCGGAATCAATCCGCTTACCTGGCCCAAAGTATCTGTAAAGCCGTGTGCATAACCAACTGCGGAATCACTGCCGGCAGGCTTTATAATAATGTAAGTATTTGTTAATGGCAAACCATCTGAAGTTTTAAAAGTTGCTGAAAAACTTATTGCAGGTAAAGGATAATCACAATTCCAGTAGCAAAAATGTTTTACGGTTCCCACATAATTACTGCCGTTTTTTTGGGCTGTTCCCTGTTCCTTCCAGATACCAGTTTGTTCATCTAGGTACCAAAGGCTTATTGATGCCGGCGCTGATGATGAAATTGAAGTTGGTATCGGTACAGTAAGCGCAGCCGTACTGTTGGCAGCTACCTGCAATTTTTCGGCGGCAGGAGATTCAAGATCAACTGCCAGCATTCCGAAAGAGGAAAGCACTACCCTTTTATTATTTTTATCATCAGCCATAAATGAGCCTGGAATTATTTGACCGATGTCGTTCAATGCGGGATCAATATAAGATGCAAATACATAAACTATTCCCGGGTAAGCTATCCCGTTAGCATCAACCACACCATTCGCTGCCAGAGATACTTTACTGCCATTAATTAATGTAACATTCCCACCTGTCGATGCATCTATAGTTCCCGCCAAAACTTTTTTAATAAGCTTAATAACCACCTGGTTTACTCCTGAGGTGGCGCGGAACGTCCTGTAAGCTGTAAAATATCCTGGTTGCTGCGCAGTAACCACGGATGCGTTTTTATCAAGAGGCGCATCAACAATACGGAAATATCCATGGGAATTGGTTGTAACAGTTTTTGCTCCTACGGTAACCACTACGCCTTCAGCGGGTTGATCATTTTCATCTACTATATTTCCCTGGAGCGTGGCGCTTATGGGAGAAGATTGATTGTTTCCCTGTCCTGGAAATGCGTTTTCCCCGCTTAGTTCTTTCCGGCATTGCATTGAGATCAATGCTATTATAATAATGATGTGTACATAATAAATTCGTTTCATAAAATGTTGTTTTAATCATGTACTGGTGTTTATTTGAAAAGGTTGGGTAGAAAACAAAGAATTGAAAATCCTGCAAAAAATTAATTGGAAACCATAGTCAAAAAGATGAATGACAGGAAATTGTTATCACGTTCTAAGTCCGAAACATAATATTTATATTACACCTTCATAAAACCAATTGCATGAAAAAAATATCCTTACTCTGTCTCTATTCTTTAACCATTTGTTTTTTATATGCGCAAGATGGTGGCAATGATTCCTCCTCATATAACCCGCTCGATTTTTATTCGCAGGCATTTAATCCAACTGCGGGTAACCCTTACCGTTCGGCTAACGGAACACCCGGGCCGATGTATTGGCAGAACAGCGCCAGTTACCTGATACATGCTACCTTAAGTGAAAGAGATACTTCTGTTACAGGCGATGTCAACAATTACTTACACGAATAATAGCCCGGATAAATTAGATTTTGTTTGGCTTCAACTCGATCAAAACCTATTTGATCCTGCATCGAGAGGTTCAGCCGCCACACCTATTACGGGTGACAGGTTTGATGTGCAGGGCTTTGACCGCGGTGGGTATCACATTACCGGTGTAACCGTAAGCACGCATGGCGAAACATATACTGTGCAGCCCGTTATTTCAGATACAAGAATGCAACTACGCTTAAAAACCCCCATGATGGCAAACGGCGATTCCATTTCTATAAAGGTGAATTATAACTTTGCAATTCCCATTCATGGCGCCGACCGCATGGGGCGGCTATATACCGATAAAGGCGTTGTTTACGAAATAGCACAATGGTATCCACGCATGTGTGTGTATGATGATGTGGAGGGATGGAACACATTGCCTTATATGGGTCTTGGCGAGTTTTATTGTGAGTATGGCAATTTCGATTATTATATTACGGCGCCTGCCGAAATGATCGTGTATGGTTCTGGCGATCTGCAAAATCCATCCGAGGTTTTAACAGCAGAAGAAATACAAAGGCTTTCCGTCGCTTCCAACAGTGATAAAACAGTTACTATAATAAAAGCGAATGAAATAGGCAAAGCAAAAATGCGCCCGACAACTACAGGCGATCTTACCTGGCATTTTAAAATGAATAATTC
Source organism: uncultured Chitinophagaceae bacterium (assembly GCA_963792025.1). GTDB lineage: Bacteria > Bacteroidota > Bacteroidia > Chitinophagales > Chitinophagaceae > Ginsengibacter. The sequence continues at coordinate 78,597 of CAWBUS010000010.1, forward strand.
AAGAGATGTAGCATGGACCGCTTCAAAAGCGCTTGTTTGGGATGCGGCCAGGATAAACCTTCCCTCGGGCAGAAAGGCCATTGCCATGTCAGCGTATCCACCGGAAAGTATAGGTGAGAAAGCCTATTCAAGAGCTACTGAATATTTAAAAAACAGTATTGAAATCTATTCGCAGCATTTCTTTGAATATCCCTGGAACAGTGCGGTTAACATCGGCGCATCGGTAACTGGCATGGAATACCCCGGCATTATTTTTTGCGATTACAAAGAAACGAAAGCTGCTTTATGGTTTTTGATTGCACACGAAATCGGGCACAACTGGTACCCAATGATTGTAGGTTCCAATGAAAGGAAATATATGTGGCAGGATGAAGGATTCAATACATACATCAATTATTATGCAACCGGCATTTTCAATAAAGGCGAATACGCCAAAGACCCGGCTTTATATAATAAAGATTTCTTTGGATACCTGGAAACAGATTCACTTACCCATCTCCGTTATCCTTTAATAGTAGTACCTGAAGCAATGGATATGGACGAGTTTTTTATTTATTACGGCAAAACGGCTTATGGCCTCAACCTGCTTCGCAATGTGGTAGTAGGCAAAGAAAGATTTGATTATGCATTTAGAAAGTATACGGAAACATGGTCTTACAAACATCCCACGCCGTACGACTTTTTTAATTACATTAACAATGCTGCCGGTGAAGATTTAAACTGGTTCTGGAAAGAGTGGTTCTTCACCACATGGACGCTGGACCAGGCAGTAACCGGGCTGAAATATGTTGACGATGATCCCGCTAAAGGAGCCCTTATAACTATAGAAAACAAGAACAAAATGATTATGCCTGCGATAATAAAAGTTGTTCAAAGGAATGGCCAGTCAGGCAATATTAATCTACCGGTGGAAGTATGGCAGCGTGGAGCAACCTGGACTTTCAAATATGCTTCCACTTCAAAAATCGATAAAGTAATTCTTGATCCTGAGAATGTGCTGCCAGATGTGGACCGAAGCAATAATGAATGGAGCGGAGGCAAGTAATAAATAATTCTACCGGGTAAAGAATTATTTCTTCGAAGCAATTTCTTCTATTGCCTTTACTAATTTATCCAAATCCTGCAAACGGGTATACACATGCGGCGTTACACGAACGCAACTAACATTTTCCCAAACAATGCCCACTGTATGAATTTTATAATTATTGAAAAAGGCGCTGTCCAATTCACCGGGTGTCATACCATCGATACTAACGCCGCAAATAGCACACGAATATTTTGATTGCAACGAGGTATGCAGTTTTACTTTGGGAATATCCTTTACTTTTTCTGCCCAGTAATTTTTTAAATACCTGATGCGTTCTTCCTTTCTTTTATTACCAATGGCAGTTTGAAAATTGATAGCTTCACCTATTGCCTGCTCAATTGGGAAACTGCGTGTACCAAGCGTTTCAAACTTTCGTATATCGCCACTCTTAGGATGATCGTTACAAACCAACGGGTATATTTTTTCAATCTTATCTTTTTTAATAAACATCATGCCGCTGCCAATAGGTGCACTTAAAAATTTATGCAGTGATGTGCCGAAGTAATCGCAATCAAGATCCGGAATAGTAAAATCCAGTAAAGCAAATGAATGTGCGCCATCACACACAACTTCTATACCATGACGATGTGCCATATCGCAAATTTTCCGCACGGGCATAATCTGCCCCACCCAATTGATGATATGCGTTACGTGAATAATTTTTGTCTTTGGGGTAATTGCATTTTCATAAGCGCCTACAATGGTTTCATCATTTTCAATGGGGAAATCAAAACTTAATTGTTTGTAAACAATTCCTTCCCTTAGTGCCCGCTGTTTCCATGCATTGATCATGTTGGGATAATCCTGTTTGGTACCGATAACTTCATCGCCTGGCTTTAAATCCAACCCATAAATTACCGTATTCAGTGCCTCAGTTGCATTCCTGTTGATTGCTATTTCTTCTCTATCGCATCCGGCAAGGTTGGCGAGGTTTTCACGCAATGGTTCCCGTCCCTGGTCGAGAATGCGCCACATATAATAAGATGGCGCTTCGTTAGAAAACTTATTGTATCGATCCAATGCCTGTTGAACAATCAGGGGAGAAGGACTTACACCGCCATTATTTAAGTTGATGATATTCGGACTAACCGTAAATGCCTGCTGAATCGTACTCCAGTAATCTTCGTCCGGAGCTACATCAGTTGGAAGGAGGTTGATTACTTTTTTATTAGCTGATTGAATGGTTTCAGCATGTACCTGGTTGAATAAACTATTGGCAGAAAAAGCTCCTGCCATTAATGCCATTTGCTGGATAAATCTTTTGCGGTTTGTCATGGAGAATAATTGAGTAAGAAAGGTAAATAAATTGTACGAATCAAAAAGCGGCAGCAGCCTATGGAAGTTAATTGTTATGCAATCGCATTGCGGAAGGCATCTTATTAATAGACCCGCAAAATTAATTCCTAAACAGGATTCAATTTATTTAAAATAAAATATAATAATATGCTGAAAAAACCCGTTCAATAAAATTATTTATTACCTTAAATTTTCAAATAACCGAAACTACTTCACTTTAACGCTCCCGTTAATATGAGAAAATCTATCTTAATCATCTTCTTTCTATTTACCAGTTTACTTAGGCTACAAGCGCAAAGAGAATTACAAAACCCTTTGATCGACAGCAAAGAAATAATTGCAAAGGGCATTGCCCTTCACGATAAAGGCAAATACAAAGAAGCCCTTGCAGAATATTTAAAAGTGCCTCGCAGCGATACCAGTTATGCAGATGTTCTTCATGAAATTATATTGAGTTATTACAAGGACAGTAATTTTGTAGAAGCTGAAAAATATGGAAACATTGCCTTATCAATGTATCCATACCGAAATATTGAATGGTACAACCTGCTGGCTGATCTTTATGATGACACACAAAGAAGTGATCTTGCACTAAAAGCTTACGATACAACAATCGCCCAGAATCCCTACAGTTACACAACGTATTTTAATAAAGGCATCACGCTTGTGAGACAATTGAAATACGATGAAGCCACTGTTAATTTTCAGAAATGTGTCATGCTCGATCCGTATTATGCTTCCGCACATTACTTCTTAGGGCAGTTGGCTCTCTTAAAAGGCAACCTCGTACAGGCTATGATGAGTTTTACCACAAGCCTGGTTGTAGCCCCGGAAAACCGTTATGCCAATAATACGATCAGTTTATTGAATTCTATTGCTGAAATAAATACCACCATAACTGAGGATCTTCAAAAATATAAGCCCGGTAAAGAAGATAATTTTGAAGATGTACAAGATATAATAACGAGCAAAGCGGCCCTGGATAAGAGTTATAAACTTAAGGCAAGCCTGGAAGATCCCATAGTTCGCCAGTTGCAGGTAGTTATTGAGAAGCTCGAATACAACGCAAATGACAAGGGTTTCTGGATGCAATATTATGTGCCGCTGTTTAAAACTATCTGGAATAATAACCAGTTTGAACCGATGGTATTTTACGCTTTCAGCGGACTCGACATAAAAAATATTAAAGAATATAATCAAAAAGAAAAGAAAAAGATTGAAGCCTTCAGTACAGCCGCAGTTGAATATCTCAGCGCGATTAGGGAAAGCCAGGAACTGATAGTAAGTAAAAGACCTAATGCACCGCAAAGATTGTATGTGAAAGATTACATAGTGAATGGCAAAGGGGCTTATGCAAAAAATGCGAAGAATGAAGAAGTTTTGGCCGGCCCATGGGAATTTTATTATTCTACAGGGCGTTTAAAATCAAAAGGCACTTTTGATAATGATGGCAAGCGAAACGGCGAATGGAATTATTATTATGAAGATGGAGGTCTCAAAGAAACTACAAATTACTCGGCTGACCTTGGTGATGGGAAAAGCCTGGTATGGCATAGCAACGGGCTTCTTTATTCCGAAACAACTTATAAAGACGACAAGACCGAAGGCATAGAAAACATCTATTTTTTTAATGGAAGGATCCGTTCAGTTATCAATTATAAAGCCGGGAAAAAAGAAGGTCTTGCAAAATATTATAGTAGTAATGGCTACTTATCAACTGTTGATCATTACAGCAACGACAAGCAGGAAGGCGGGGAAACAGTATATTATCCCAATGGTAAAACTGAATCTGTTGTAAATTATGTAAACGATTTACCAGACGGGCCGTACAAAGAATATTTTGATAATGGTAAATTGGAAACAGAAGGCAATTACGTTGACGGTAAAAAATCCGGCGTATGGAACACTTTCTTAATTGATGGAAAGCCCGACAGAGTTGAGAATTATGTTAAGGGAGAGCCTGAAGGAGAAAATATTTCTTACTATCCCAATGGCAAAATGAAGTCGCGGCATTTTTTCAAAAAAGGCTCGTTAGATGGAAAGAGTGAAGATTTTGACGATGACGGCATCTTATATAGTGAAACAATTTTCGAAAGAGGACATTTAAGAGATGTGAAGTTCTACGATAAAAAGGGAACACTCATCAGTAATAACAACAGTCGCAACGGCGGCGATGCGGTTTCCTTTTACAATCCCGATGGAATAAAAGTGAACCAGGGTTACTACACCAAAGATGGATTGGCCGATGGAAAGTTTACTTATTATTTTAAGAATGGGCAGGTATCTGCGGAATGTTTTTATAAAAATGATTTGCTCGAAGGCAAAAAAACATGGTACTATTCCAACAATAAAATAAGCGAAGAAGGAAGTTACAAAAACGGTAAGGCTAACGGTTATTTTATTAATTACTATATTAATGGACAAGTATCGGATGAAGGATGGTATGTAGATGATCAACGCCAGGGAACGTTTATTAACTACGACCTGCTGGGAAATATTACCGGTAAAATCTATTACCTGAACGACAATGTGTATGGAATATCAGAATATTACAGGCCAGGTGGCAAGCCCGATAATGATGAGTATTATGATAATGGCTGGTTTAATAAAATTATAGAGTTTGACAGCACAGGTAAACAAATGATTACTTCTGAATTGAGTAAGGGCGACGGCAAAGTACATTTTAATCACATGAACGGTACTGGTTTTTTTGAAAGCAATTATAAATTCTACAAGTTAAATGGGAGCTACACAGTAACCAATGGAGATGGCAGTAAAGCCAGCCTCACGTATTATAAAGATGCTAAAGCTGATAGCGTCTATACCGCCTGGTACCCTAATGGCAAGATACGAATGCAGGGAAAGTATAACAACGGTGATAGAACAGGTGCATGGAAATATTATTACTTTAATGGCAAACCTTACGAAACAGAACATTATACAAATGACAAGCTTGACGGTTACGATACATTATACAATGAGTTCGGCAACATAGACAAAATATACAATTTCAAAAATGGGTTGAGCAATGGCGAAACCAGATATTTCGGGGAAAACGGTGAGGTTATGTTGGTTTTTTATTATAAAGATGATAACATAAAGGGATATAGTTATGAGGATAAAAACGGAAAGCTATTGCCAATGATCCCAATCGAAAAAGGTTCGGGTACTGTTGATAGTTATTATAAGAATGGAGTAAAAAGTGCACACATCGTGTTTAAAGAAGGGGCAATTGACGGCGATAGAATCTTATATTATACAACGGGCAAAGAAGCGGTGCATAGCAGCCGGGTAGATGATCTCGAAAATGGCCTTAAAAAGATTTATTATCCTGATGGTAAAATAATGAAAGAAGAAAATTATTATTATGGCCAGCTACATGGGTCTTCTAAATATTATAATGAAGATGGCAGTTTAATTTATGATATTAATTATTACCTGGGAAGCCCACATGGCGAATGTAAATATTACACTTCAGGTAAATTGAGCCAAACTTACATTTACTATTATGGTGTGTTGGAAGGAAGAAAATAAAAAACAATGAAAAAATTTAACTTAGCAATTTGTGTCATATTCTTTCAGTGTGTTACTGGGAATATTAAAGCCCAGTCTGTAGAACAAATGCAGCAACTTTTCCCGGATAAGCTGGCTGTGTTTTCAAACATTAATCGTTCAGTAGATATTTCATTTAAAAAAGGCGTGCCTTATGCAGAAGCGAATGAAGTTTCGGAGATGATGGTATTAAATGACAATGCCAACGGCATTTATAACAAGGATAAAGTATACCACAGTGATTTTAATGAACTGGAAAAAGTGGAAGCCTACACTTTAGTGCCCGATGGCAGCAATACCAGGAAAATAAAAGTCACGGATTTTAAAACCCAATCATCTTCTGACCAGGATATATTTTATGATGATCAAAAAGTAACATCTTTTGATTACCCGCAAATGATGAAGGGCAGCGTTGCTCATGTAGAAACAGAGCACTACAATAAAGACATTCGTTTTTTATCGAGCTTTTATTTTAGCAATTATCTCCCGGTGCACAATGCTACTTACAGCATAACCTTTCCGGAAGATATGGATGTACGTTACATCATAAAAAACGACGACAATAAAATTGTGAAAGTAACGACGAGCTCAAGGGGGCGAAAGAAGAAATTGGAATTTACAGCTACCGATGTTAAGAACTACGAATATTACAGTGATGGCACTTCTGTTCCTTATTATGCAATCCATGTAATTGTTTATGTAGCAAGTTATAAGTACAATGGAGAAACGGTGCCGGTCTTTAATTCGCTAAGTGAATTATATAAATGGAACGATGGTTTCTTAACCAATGTCAATTCCACACCAAATGAAAGTTTAAAAAAGATAACAGATAGTATATGTCTTAATAAAAAAACAGACAGGGAAAAAGCACAAGCCATTTATATGTGGGTGCAGAATAATATTAAGTATGTAGCTTTTGAAGATGGCCTTGGTGGCTTTGTTCCGAGGCAGGCAGCCGATGTATGCGCTAAACGTTATGGCGATTGTAAAGACATGGCAAGCATTCTTACTGCTATGCTAAAAATAAGCGGATTAAATGCCTGCTTTACCTGGATCGGTACCCGTTCTATACCTTATACGTATACTGAAGTGCCTTTGCCTTTAACCGATAATCACATGATAAGTGCTGTTAAGATCGATAAATCATGGATATTTTTAGACGCTACAGACCCTAATTGCGTTTTTGGAATGCCCACCAGCGCCATACAGGATAAAGAAGCGCTCATCAGCATCAGCCCTGAAAAATATGAGTTGGTAAAAGTTCCGGTAATGGCCGCCGGCAGCAGTATAATCACCGACAGCACATTTTTATCCATCAACAATAATGTTTTAACCGGTAAATGTTCAGTTGACTACTCCGGGTATTTTGGTAATGATGTTTGCAACCGTCTCTTATATAATAAAGGCGATGATGAAAGGGTTTACGCACGCAGTCGCATGGCAAAGGGGAGTAATAAATTTATTATGAAAGATTATCACATCAATATGCCAGATCCGATGAAAAAAGAAGCTAACATTTCGTCTACATTCGAAATACCCGATTATGCAAAAACGATTGCTGATGAAATTTATATTAACCTGAATCTTGAAAAATTAATCAGCAGTACGCCTATTGATACAGCTAAAAGAAAGATAGCGATTGAGAATGATTTTAATTATATCATTAACCAGGTTCATACACTTGCGATACCTGATGGTTACACAACAGAATATATTCCTAAGAACACTTCAGTCTCCAACGATGTATTTGATTTTTCCATTGTTTACAAACAAAGCGCTGTCGGTATTTCTGCTACACAAAAATTAGTAATGAAAAAATTATATATAGAACCAGGCGATTTTGCCACATGGAACAAAGCGATTTACAATATCTCCGCTGCTTACAAAGAGCAGGTTGTTTTAAAAAAGAAATAATTACATTTTATGACTAAAAGATTTGCTGTGCTAACAACTATTATGTTGTTACATACATTATTCTGTAAAGCACAAGTTGATGGATTATATACCGAAGTGCAGCCCTGGGTTGCATCGCCTGTTTTACATTCAATGCCTGCCATGTTTTCAAGTGAGAGCGCTGTTTATTTAATGGACAGTCGCACGTTTGATTATAAGCTGGAAGGCAAAAACCTGGTACAATACAATTATGTGTACAACCTGGTGAAAGTGGCGGATGATAAGGGGATTGAGATGTTCAATAAAGTGTACCTGAGGGTAACATCATTGTCACAACTTTACGATATCAAGGCACGGGTAATAACTTCAACAGGGAAAGTAATTAATGTACCGCAGGATAAAATAAAAGACGAAGAGGAAGAAGGCAAAACATATAAATTGTTTGCAATGGAGGGGATCGATAAAGGATCAGAAGTAGAATATAGTTATACTGTAAAAAGAGATCCTTCTTTTTTTGGCAGCGAAATTTTTCAAACTGGTTCGGTTCCCTATTACAAGGCACGGATATTAATTGTTACTCCCAAATATTTGAAATTTGGCGCCAAGGGTTTTAATGGTTTTACGGTTTTAAATGACAGCGTTATTAATGATGAAAGAATGATTGCCGGTTATTCGCAAAATATTAAAACGCTCGAAGATGAAAAATATGGCTTACGTGATCCCTACCTGCAAAGGGTAGATTTTAAACTCAGTTATAATCTTAGCTCTAACAGCGATGTTGAAGTGTACACCTGGAAGGAACTTGCCCGTAAAGCCTATGCCAACATAACCACCTTTACTGATAAAGAAAAAAAGGCTGTTTCCAAATTTATTGACGGGGCTAATATTCCCTCTGATGCAGGTGAAGAAAAAACAATTATGCTGCTGGAAGATTATATGAAAACTCATATAAACATTGATGAGAAACTGGCCGGAGATGACGCTGATAATATTGAATCAATAGTTAAAACCAGCAATACTAACAATTTCGGTTCAGTCCGTTTATTTGTAGGCTTGCTCGAAAACAAGAATATAAACTACCAGCTTGTTTTCCCTTCCGTGCGTGATCAACTGCCATTAGATGAAGAGTTGGCCGATTGGAACCGTATCGACGAAACACTGATTTATTTCCCGGGTACCGGTAAATTAGTTCAGCCATCAGGATCTGCGTATCGCTATCCTTTCGTGGAGCCGCTTTGGGCAGGTACAAGAGGTTTATTTTTAAAAGGTACCACTATTGGAAACCTCAAAACAGCTATTGGTAAATTTGATGATATACCCATTGAACCTTTCGATAGCAATGCGCATAACATGGAAGTACATGCCAAATTGGATGCAAGCGGCGATTCATTAATTATAGATAGTAAACAAATCTTAAGAGGATATGGCGCCGTAGGTTACAGGCCAATCTGGGCATATCTTGCCAAAGACAAACAGGATGAGGCTGTGAAAAGCATTATTCAAAATGTAGCCAAGAGTGAGAATATTCAAAATATAAAAACTGAAAATACAAGTCTTACTGATTGCTGGGATAATAAACCACTTATTATCAGCGGAACTATTCATACAGCGGAACTATTGGAAAGAGCCGGCGACAAAATCTTATTTAAGTTGGGAGACCTTATAGGGCTGCAGGAACAAATGTACCAGGAAAAGCCCCGCCAGCTTCCCGCCGAGTTACCTTATGCACATGAATTGGAAAGAAAACTCACCTTTGACATCCCGCAAGGCTATACTATCAAAAACCCGAACGATATTAATATAGATGTACAGTATAAGAAAGATAATGTGGTAACTATGGGTTTTGTGAGTTCCTATAAAATAGTAAATAATGTATTGGAAGTATATATAATGGAAACCTACCGCGAACTAAAGTATCCGCTAAGTGAGTTTGAAACTTTTAAGAAAGTGATCAACGCATCTGCTGATTTTAACAAGATAGTATTGTTGCTGGAAAAGAAAAGTTAGGATAGTAATAACGGGCTTCACCATAATAAGTAAAAACTCACTTCGCAAATTCATATCTAACCGTGAATCATACACGCAGTCAGGCAAAGACACACTAGTCGTCTACGAGAAGTCATTAGTTTATTAGTAAAGGGAAGAAAGATTAAATCATTTCTTTTTATTTTCATTCAGAAACCTACCCTGTTTAACTTTATCGTAGGTTCGCATCTTCTTTTTTCACTCATGATTAAGAATTTTACTTCGTTCGTAAAAAACAGGCCTGCATTTTCTGTTGGCTTTTTGTTTGCCACTTCCAGCCTTTTATTTGGTATTTGGGTGGCCTCTATTCCGGGAATAAAAGCAAGGCTTGGCTTTACAGATGGAAGCCTCGGTCTCTCCCTGTTGCTTTCACCGCTGGGTGCTATCACAGGCATGATATTATCTGCACGAGTATTTAGCAAGGTATCTGTTGGAAGATGGATGTTCATTGGTTATATCATTATTTGTTGCATTATGATAGTCCAGATAAATTCAGTAAACCGTGTAATGTTCTGGGTATGCCTTTATTGTTTTGGTGGCATGAGTTTCTTAAATGGAGTTTCTGCCAACGCTACTGTAAACCTGATGGAAAAAAAATACAACAAGCTATTTATGGCCACCTGTCATGGAATGTATAGTATGGGTGGTGCATTAAGTTCGGGAATTGCGGCCTTATTATTTACTGTTCATATTCCGTCGGCATGGCAGATTGTAATGGTTGCGGTTATTATTGTCATCGTTATTATTTCTAATAAAAAATATTTGCTGGCCAATATTGATATCATCCACAGCAGGTCTGCTTTTAAATTACCCTCATTAACCATATTAGGCATTTCATTTATTTGCATGGTTAGCTTTATGGCCGAAGGATGTGTGGCCGACTGGAGTGCTATTTATTTTAAAGAAGTGATGTTGGCGCCTAAAGCTATGATAAGCCTGGGTTATGCCGGATTTTCTGTAGCCATGACTGTTGGCCGGCTCAATGGAGATATGTTGATTTCAAAACTGGGTAGTAAAAATGTGGTTGTTGCCGGAGCATTGCTGGCGGCGGCCGGTTTTTTGGTTGTTGTGACAGCGCCGGTTGTAATCATTGCAATAATAGGTTATATAATGATCGGTTTCGGAAGTTGTTGTATCGTACCTGTTTTGTTCAGGGCATCAGCCAATATTCCCGGCGTAAGTACTGTAGAAGGATATGCTATGGTTACTACCGGCGGATTAATAGGTTTTTTAACCGGTCCTTCTGTTATTGGATTTATATCAGAAAAGTCAAATTTGTCAAAAGGCTTGTCCTTGCTAATTCTCATGGGTTTATTATCTGCATACACTGCATGGCGCAATCCATTTATACGTAACAAGCAAACTGCGTCTAACCCGCCGTTACCTTACGATGAGCAAATTTATTGAGATTATATTTTAAAATATAAACGGTTAAATGGAGTGAAGTTTTAATCTATCGGTGCGTGCTCTTTAAATATTTATTTCTTATAATCTCACTCATTGGCCTTTCATAAACTTTACTTTCAACCCAGGAAATAATATCGAGATAAGCAAATGATCGTGTTTCAAAGCGATTTTTTTCAAGGTGTTTTATTTTTTCAAGGAATTGTTTTAGTTCGTTAATAAGTTCCTTTGGTCTTACTTTGGTTGAGTGCCTTAAAAAAGTAAATATCTCTTCTTCAACAACCGTAAGGTTTTTCATCCTTGCCATAAAACGATAAACTGATTTAATCAGGGAGTCCAATATTTCATCATTACCCAATTCGTAGTGACAAAGCAGATGCATTAATCTTGAATAACATTGTAAGTCATTCCGCAAACCGATTGTGGTTATCATGTATTATTTTATGGAGATAGTCAATTGCCGTAGCATAATCACCTGACCCGAAATATAATGTCGCAATTTTATAATTGAATACGAGAATCCGGTGGCTGTCAACAAACAAAGCATATTCGTCTAATTTTTCAACAATTTCCGGAACAACGGTTAAACCCTCGCTAAAATTGCCTTGCATTAAATATTTGTTGAGCCTGGCGCTGTTAATATAAATAAATGTATGGGTGCGGAAGTTGTCGTGCTGGTTAGCAATTGGCGTGTCTGCAAAAACCTCAAATTGCTTTAATGTAATTTCAAATTTTGCGAAGTTCCGAAGATCAAAATGGGCGTTAAGCAAATTATGCATACCCTTTATATAATGACCAGTTTCTACAGCAATCATCACTTCATTTTCACCAAATAGATCGATCCATTTCTGGCTGTACCGGTAATACATTAAAAAGTCCTGGCGTATAAAGGCATACCAGGTATAGCTTTGGTATAAATACAGTTTCTCATAAAAACCGTGAATTGCATTGGGATCTTCCGGTAAAGAGTTACGGAAAAATTCACGGATTCCTGTTTCGTCTTGCTCGTTTCTCGCATGCCCGTTTTTTACATACCACCTGTAAAGCAACAAGGCCAGGTTAGACAACTTGGTAACTCTGTCTATATGCCCACTAATATCCAATGCCTCTTCAGCCAACATTTGCGTCTTTTCCAATGAACTCCTGGTAATATGCAGCGTTTCAATTTTTTTCTCCAGAGAAATAACCTGCACAAGGAAATTCATTTTCTGATTAGTCCTGGCAAGTTCTTTAGCTTTTTCAAGTATATGAAGCGCTTGAATCTTAAGGCCCTTATTGTATAGCAGCCTTGCATTATCGAGATGTTCACTCAATTTCAAATCAATATTATCATTTGTCTTTAACAGGCGCAAACTGGCCAATAACTGTTTATATAAATGAGTCTTTAAATTAGATAACTGCGGTTTGGTAATATCACTAAGGGTCTTAAGAAGCTGTTTCTCATCATACTCCGAGAGCTTATCTAAGGCATCAAAGAGGCGTATTATTTTGAGATCTTCTTTTGCAGAGCTCCTTTTTATATACAATTTAAAATGCCTTTTCTCAGACTTTTCAAGGGAATGAACCAATTGGAATAATGTATCAGAAAAAAGGTTGGGCATCATTAAGAATTTATGCTGGAATGCAAGATAGTAAAGGGATTTTAAAATAGATAATCTCTTCGGCGATGATAGAATCGCCATTAAATTGATTGGTTTTATTTATGATCACAATGTAAGTTTGTTTGACAAAGGGCTTAAAAAATAAAATGGATCTCTATTGTGGCAGGTTTTCAATCCGTTTTTTCCCATTGTAAGCTGTGACATCAGCACAACACAAACAATTTAAGAATCTCATATCAAGCAATCGTAAAGGCCGTCTTGTTTCTACAGGAGGGCCTGTTTTTTTTGAGAGTGTGAAAATAGTTATTATTCATTACTAATAAATTTTTTTTTTAATTTTTTTTTTACAGGTACTTATAAACAATAAAAGACCTGCTCCTTTTTACGGGCAAGTCTCTTATTGTTTTGATAGGGATTTAATGTCTTGTGGCGTGTATTATAATTTTGCCACTTCTATGTTTTCAGTAACACTTGTTTGTGAGCTGATCTTATAAACCTGTGTCTTGTGAGTTTTTGCTGAAGTAACTTCAACTCTAACACCAAAAGCGGGGTCGCTTAATTGTGATGCATCAATATCCAGTAGATATTTCCTGGAGAGGTTTTCGCCTTTTATTTTTTCTGAATACAAAACATTATAATTCGCGTCTTTAATGTTGACGTAGTACTCATCTGAGGCATCATTATTCAGGTTAAGTTCAAATACTGGCTGATTTTTGATTTTACCGATAAATTTTAATTCGGCTGGGGTATTAGTTTTTATACCTGCGAATGTAGCATTTGTGATTCCTAATGTACAAAGGGTAAATAAACCCATTGTAATCATTTTTGTTGCTTTGATTGTCTGTTTCATAAAGTGAAATTTTAGATTAAAAGATTAAATTAATTTCTCTTCATATAAACAATCGACAGTGTAAAAATAACACGACGCAAACGTTCCCGCAAATCAACTTACATAGCCAATTTTCATCTTAAAAGAATATGTAATCCTTTAAAACTCTTTACAGCAAAGGGTTTTAAAAAAAATTTTCTCTGATGTCCAAAATGAAATGTTACCTAATTGTTAAGCCGGAGTAACACTGAAATGAAGTAAAAAAGTGGGCTCAGATTTATTTAGTCAAAGGCGCTGCCTTCGTTTTAGCTAACTCTTTTATTATGCAAAAGTTTTTCCACGGCATCATTAAAAGAACCGGCACGAATAAGTTCTCCGGCATTCACAAAAAATATTTCATCAGCATTTTCAATTGTATTTAAACGATGTGCAATGATAATACGTGTGGTTGTGTTAGGTAATTTGCTTAAGATCTCTTCCAGCAATTGTTCTGTCATCGTGTCGATGTTAGCAGTTGCCTCATCTAAAATCAGCACTTCAGGATTGCGTATAACGGCCCGCATAAACGCAATTAATTGTTTCTGTCCCAAACTGATATTATCGCCACCGGATGATACTTTTGTTTGTAACCCATTTTCAAAAATGTTTAAGAGGCTTTGCAGGTTAGCTTCTTTTATAACCTGCTCCATTTGTTCATCTGTATAATTTTTATAATGATCATTGCCATATAAAATATTATCCTTTACTGTTCCTGTAAACAAAAAAGGTTCCTGCAAAATGAAGCCGATCTTTTGAGAACGTTCTTCGGGCTTATAAGAACGGATATCTTTCCCATCAAGTAAAACAGTCCCCGTTGTGGCATCATACAAACGGGCAATCAGGGAAGCGGTGGTTGTTTTTCCGCCACCAGTCGGGCCTACGAAGGCGTATGTTTTACCTCTTTCTAATTTCAATGAAATGTTATGCAGAATCTCTTTGCTCTCATCATAGCTAAAATGTACGTTCCTGAATTCTATTAAAGCATCTGAGAATTGTTCTGTTTTGATATTATCAATCGTTACCAAATCTGTACTGAAAGAGAGAATCTTTGCAATCCTGTCCCAGCCTGCCATAGCCACCTGGAAGCTTGTCCATAGTGATGCGAGTTGCCGTAAGGGATTATAAAAATAAGTTGCATAAGCCAGGTAACTTACCAGTAACCCAATGGAAAAGTTTCCCGTTGAAATAAGATAGATTCCATAAGCCAATACCGTTAATTGCGCAAAGCCCGAAAACATGCTATATACCGGTAAAAAAATATTATTTGCCAGTCCGGCACCAATAGCTGTCGTATAATTTTGATGGTTAGCTTCATTAAATCTCTTTCTGAAATAATCACGACGATTAAAAGCAATGATCACTTTAAAATTATTGAGGCTTTCCTGGATTTCAGCACTCATTCCTCCAACGCTTTTTAGATTCACTGCATTTTTTTTCTTCACCCAGGGAGAAACTATTTTAGTAAACAATAAAATAAATACAGCAGGAACGAGAGCCGCTACGCCAAGTTTAAAATGAATGAGCAGCAAAAAAATTCCTGCTCCTGTCATTGTTGCAATGCTTCCGATAAATTGCATTAAAGACTGTGAAAAGAAAGAGTTGATCTTATCAGTATCGTTATTAATTCTTGAGATAAGATCGCCTGCCTTGTTTGCATTAAAAAAAGCAACGGGAAAAGATTGCAGCTTGCTGAAAATGGTATTGCGCAAAGTGAACAGCATTCGCTGGCTGATGCTTCCCATAAGTTTTGTTTGAAAATAACTTGTAAACAAACCCATCAGGTACATAGAAAGCAAAATGCCTGAAACAACCAGCACGCCATGATAATCTTTATGCGCTACATATCGGTCAATCGTATATCCCATCAGCAAAGGGCCTAATAAATTAAGTGTGGAATTCAGCAGGATAATACATGTGGCAACAAACAAATTTTTCTTTTCGTGCGATATCAATTGCAGCAGACTTTTAAGCGCAGCATACGTAGATATTTTTTCCTTTTTATCAGTAAGTGCGTTAAGATTGTAATTCATAGTTGCTCGTGCTTTTTTGTGAATTAATCATTTGCACATACTCAGGACTTGTGTGAATCAATTCTTCGTGCTTACCTGTAGCAATTAATTCTCCCTGCATCAATAAAATTATCTGGTCATAATGTTCAATCGAGCTTATTTTTTGCGTAACAGAAATCAAGGTTAAACCAGGATAATTATTTTGGATATTCTCCAATATTTTTTTCTCGGTACTATTATCAACGCGTGCCGTAAAATCATCGAGTAGCAATATTTTAGGGTTTAATGCTAAGGCACGTGCCAGCATGATGCGTTGTTTTTGTCCGCCCGAAAGGCTCGATCCACGTTCCGAAACAATCGTGTTTAATTTATCAGGAAGCCCGTCAATAAAAGTTTTCAGCTCCGCGGTTTCAATCGCTTTCGCTAATGATTCATCCGTTACAGTATCACTGAATGCAATGTTTTCACGAATGCTCATATTAAAAAGAATGCTATCCTGGAAAACAAAACCTACCTGTTTATGAAACGTTTCACTATTATATTTTTCTATGGATTCACCATCAAAAGTTATTGAGCCTGATGAAGGTTTTATTAACCCGGTTAACAGGTATAATAGTTGTGTTTTTCCTGCCGCAGTTGGACCAATAACTGCCATCTTTGAACCTGCATCAACCTTAAAAGAAATATCTTTTAAAACAGGAATTTGTCCGTACAAAACATTTATATTTTGCAATTCAATATCACCTTTCAATTCTTTTGTAATTGTCCCTGCTTCCGGTTGTTCAGGTGCATCAATAATATTGCTGATGCGCTGATAAGAAGCGGTTGCCTGCGCAATTACATTACTCATAAAACCAATAATCAATATTGGGAAAATCAGCATGGATAAATAGCTGTTGAATGCTGCAAAATTTCCCAACGTCATACTTCCGTTTATAACAAAATGGCCGCCCAGGGCAAGTATGGTAAGTGCTGCCATGTTGGAAGTAAAAGTGATCACAGGAACAAGGCCTGCAAAAAGATATAGGATTTTCAGTCCAAATTCTTTTGCTTTGGTATTAGCTTCCAAAAATTTATGGTATTCCGGAATTTGAGCATTAACCACGCGTATAATTGCAGCGCCTAAAATACTTTCATTGATTACTTTATTAAGCCAGTCAATAACCGCCCTGCTTTGTATAAACAAGGCACGCACTTTTTTCAGTACAACAAAAAATGTAATGCCGATGATGGGTATAATGGCGATAACACATAAACCAAGTTTCCAGTTAATAGTTATTAATAAAATACTTGCGCCAATGATGATGAATAGAGAAGAAACGATGGATACGATTGCCTGCGAAATAAACATTTTTATCGAGTCGACATCAGCAGTAAGGTTGGTTAATAACTTAGATGGATTCGCCTGTTCAATAAAAGCAGCGCTTTGTTTAGATATTTTTTCTGAAAGCCTGGTTCGTAAATCTCTCGCTACTTTTTCAGAAGCATAGACCTGGAGAATACTTTGTAAATAGGTAAAAACAAAAATGCTGATAATTGCAAGAGAAAATTTTATTATAACAGGATTCACAGAGAAAATTCCGTTCGTAAAATCATCTATGGTTCTTGAGATAATTTTCGGAATTAGTAAGTTTATCCCATTACTGAGAAGCGTAAACGCAATTAGCAATACAACAATCCCCCTGTAGGGTTTGAGCAGGCTAAGGATTCCGGGTTTTTTATTCATTGAGTAAACGAAGAATTAAATTCAAATTAGGGCAAATCATGTATTGCCGGATTAAACCATTACTTAGGAAATGGTAAAATTAATCCATGATTATAATAAAAAAATGAATCGCTTTTCAATTGATAACATTTCAACATAATAAATCCAACAGGTGACAGGTAAATTTTTTTGATTTTATAAAGACTATTTCCGCCTTTGCCGAATACTATTTATCGATCGAAAAACAGGAAATAGGCAATATCGAATTTTAATTTCAAATTAACTTCGTGGCTTTTTTAATTTGAAATGATTAGTAATCATCAGTTGGTTTTGTATAAAGTTTCACACGAATCTAATAGCGTCTCTTTCTTATGAAATATTAATTAGCCTATTTTCGCTCTTTTTATAGGTGCCCTTCACTGATAGATGTTGAAGCCGAACGGCAAGGTCCAATCAACTCAAAACCTCGAATGAAATCCTTTTTTATTTTATTAACTGTTTTTTTGGGGTCATTATCACTTTCTGCGCAGACGCTAAACCAACGACCCAAGATCGGCCTTACGTTAAGTGGCGGCGGCGCAAAAGGGCTGGCACATATCGGCATACTCAAAGCCATTGACTCTGCCGGGTTAAAAATTGATTATATAACCGGAACCAGCATGGGAGCTATTATTGGCTCTTTGTATGCAATAGGATACTCTGGAAAGCAAATTGAAAAAATAAGCCGCAACCTGGACTGGGATCTTCTACTAAGTAACCAGCTTTCCCTTCGTTCCCTATCTATGGAAGAAAAGGATGAGTACGGAAGATATACGGTGGAGTTGCCATATGTGAATAATAAACTTCAATTACCACGTGGCTTCCTGGATGGGCAGGAATTATGGTTCAAATTTTCAGAGTTGTTTTATCTTATTCATAATGTAAAGAATTTTAAAAAATTTTCAATTCCGTTTGAATGCATTGCTTCCAATATTTCTTCAGGCGAAGCGGTGGTACTTAATTCCGGTGACATCATTACCGCGGTTCGGGCCAGCATGGCTATACCCTCCGTTTTTGCTTCCGTAAATTACAACGGACAACAGTTAGTAGATGGCGGCGTCACCAGGAATTTTCCCGTTTCTGATGTAAAGAAAATGGGTGCTGATTATATTATCGGCAGCAGCGTTACCACGGGATTATTTGCCCAGGAAAAATTGAAATCGCCGGTAGATATTTTATTACAACTTGTATTTTTAAAGGAAGCAGACGATTATAAAAAGGAAGTGCCGCTTTGCAATTTATTTGCTTTACAACCATTGGCAGATTATTCAATGGGAAGTTTTAATAAGGCCGATAAATTAATAACACTTGGCAACGAAGAAGGAAGAAAATTATATCCCGCCTTTAAACGTCTCGCTGATTCATTAAACAATATTTATGGTAACCTCATTCCCGATTCAAACAGGCTTCCGAAAAGCGATTCAGTTCTTATTAAAAGTTATGAAGTAAATGGCCTTAATAAAACAACCGAAGTTTATTTTATACATGCAATGGCTTTTCATACCAATGAATATTATACAGAAGCGGAAATATCAAAGGCCATTCGAAAGGTTTTCGGCACCCGGTATTACCGCAGCATTACTTATTCATTGGAACCACTATCTGATACTTCTTCCAAAATTATTTTTAATGTAATAGAAAATCCATCTACATACGCCAAAATCGGGCTCACCTACAATGAATTTTTAGGATTGAGTGTTATTGCCAACCTGACAACACGTGATTTTTTTACGCCTTATTCAAGGAGCCTGGTCACTTTAAACATCGGCGATAACCTGAGGCTAAGGGGAGAGCATTTACAATATTTTGGTAATAATAAAAATATAGCTGTGATACCGAAGTTCCAACTTGAAAGCTATAAAATAAACACGTACAATAATTTTAATAAGAGTGGCCAATACAAACAATATTATTATGAGGGGGAAATAAAATCAGAGTATTCCGGGAGCCGCAGTTTTACTGCAGGTATTGGTTCCCGTTATGAATGGATAACGATAAACCCCCTGATACAATCCCAATTGGAAGCAAAAGGCAAAAATGACTTTTTAACCTCGTTCGTTTATTGGAATATTAATACTTTGGACAAAAGTTTATACCCCAAAAGAGGTATTGAATTGAATGCCGAGTTAGGTGTTGTATATAACCAAAGCCCCGATGTGGACTTTTATTCCAACGGGGTCCTGATATCTAATATCGATTCCGCAGGAATCAACTATAAAAATTACGAGCGCATGATGCTGCATGCCGAAACCTATACACCGATAACTAAAAAACTTACTTTCTTTACGTTGTTTCAATCGGGCATCAATTTTAATTACAAACAAAACCTTCTAAATAATTTTCAGATTGGAGGCTTAACCCAAACAATAAGAAACCAGGTATTATTTGCGGGATTAAACGAAACAACGGTAAGCACACCCAGTGTGGCTTCACTCTTAATTGGTTTGGATTTGCAGGTGACAAAAAGTATCCATCTTATGGCACGGTCTAATGCGCTTGTTAACAATTTTATTAGTGAGGACCATCAATTAAAATTTAATAACTGGCTGTCAGGCCATGCACTTACGTTTGCGTACACCACGCCCATAGGTCCGTTGGAGTTGAGCGTAACATATAGCGACGATTCAAAGCAGGTGCAGAGTTATGTGAATTTTGGAATTCCGTTTTGAGAACGGTTGGTAAAAAAAACTGGTTATGATAACCCAAAAAGGTTTTAACTATATATTATTGAAAACCCGTAATACAAACTATTTATGCCAACTAAAAAATATATGGATGAACATGTGCTGGTACACACACTGCGCATTGAATTAATGAACGGCCGTGTGTTACGTTATAACGTTGATGCGTACCGGAAAGAAGAAATTGAAAACTGGTTGCAGGCAAGAAGTACTGACCTGATGGAATTTTCAAACAAATTTATTTTCTTTTATGCCGTACCCGACCGGATGGCTTTTGTGCGAATTGCTGCCATTAAACGGCTAATATTTTGCTGGGATGCTGCAGCTACTGTTCCAGATCCGTGGGAATACCAGGATCACTTTGAAGTGACTGAAACAATTGAAGATGAATTGCTGATTCCAGAGATTATTATTTTATTGCGTAATGATCCTGTACCGTTAATCTTTACGGATATTGACCCGGATAGCCATTTTCTTGGCTATGATGAACAAAGTTTTTCAAACGATCATTTTTTGAAGGGTGGCTTTATTTTCCTGCCGGATGCGGATGGAGAACAAAATTATATCCCGGTAATAAATATCGATTGCCTGGAAGTGGACAGGCGCTTCATTTACCCCGACGAGGTATGGGATGAGTTGGAAAACATGCGGGAGATTGAGAATAATACAAATTAATGGCGAGCTCGCGAAATTAGCATTTAGAGAAAACCTTTCTAATAAATTTTTTCACGCTTTAAAGTAGACTTGGGTAGCAAGAGTTCGAATTTTTTATCCGATTTAAAATTACTAATAAGTTTATAATAACTTACAAGATTATTTTCTAAAGCAATTAGTTGTTCTGTCGTTTCAATTCTTATAATATTTCAATTATTTGAAATATGCATCAAGCTATTTTATAAAGAAATTGATAGGGTGAGCAAACAACTTACCGTCTTTCCATCTTTTAATTGGATTTTGAATTTTGACAATTTCTGAATTCTTTTGTCCTGCGTTGAATACACAATAAACCCAATACTTGTCGCCGTCATTGACTTTAAAGTAACTTCTTGCTACTTCCCATTGTGTTCCTGAAATTGATAACATCTGTCCAAATTTTTCAACTGTTGTTTTGACTTCTATCAACCTTATAATTTCTCCATTCCGCTTTATAATAAAATCACAACCAACTCCTTTTTCTCCATCCTCATTCAAGTCTATTACCTCAATCGTTGTGTCACTCTCAAATTCTTTAGCAAGTTCAATACCTACATACGATTGTCCCCAATCACCAATGTCATTGCGAAGTTTTTGGCTTGGTTTGTCTTTCGTGATTTCTTCGGTGTCAATATTAACAAGATTTTCATCGTCAATAGTTTCATCATTGTCAGGTTGATTATTGCCTTGCCCACTTTGAAATTCAATATTAATATCCGCATCATATAATTCTCTTGTATTCAATACAGCTTCTTCAGGTTTAAATTCAGGCACGAACCCTTCACTACCTACTGGTTCAACAATCGTTTTCTTTCCTTCTTGTTCTGCTTCCCATTTTTCAAATTTTTCGAACCTGTCTCTGTCAACAACTTTTTTACCTGTTCGTTCCTCAAATGCTTTGATTTCGTCTGGCTTAAATTCTAAAATCTCTGCTAAAAGTTTTGAATCATTGTTGTTTGCTTTATAGATGTCAGGTAGGTTGGAATAAGATATTTCATTCGGTGAGATTTGCTCGTTGTTTAGAACCAACCATTTAGACTGTCTTAGTTGCTTTAGAAAAAAAGAATCAAATTTTTTGTGACAAGTTCCGTAGTATTGGTATGATAGCTCAGCCTGAAAAAAGTTCTGTGCTGGATATTCTTTATCCGAAGTACACTTGATAAGTAGTTTCCATAATGCTACCGATTTTTCAAGAGTAATTTTCTGACTTAGAAAATAAATCAGGCCATCCAATTCGTAATCTTTGCAATACTTTTCAGTTCCTGAACCATTACGTAATTTAAATTTTTCTTGATAGGAAAGGTTTGCGGGGAATTCTCTTCTCCATAAGAAATCTCTAACACCTATTTCTTTTAACAAGGCTTGGAGCTTAATAAACTCTTTTGGAAATAATGAATAATATTCTTCCGAAACAAAAAATGCTTTTGAATTATCCGAAAAATATGTTTTAAGATTTTCGAAGGGAAAATAAACTTCGTCGTATTTCAAAAGTTTTTTTTCTCCTGTTTCATAGTTAAATCCCAAAATGGAAGAACATTCCTTCAGGTCGGTAATTAAATGATTACGCTTTTCTTGAGTGGTTGACTGAAAAGCATCTAATATTTTTTTAAAATCATCAAAGTAACCAGGATAAATTTCGCCGATTCTCAGTTTTGGAATTATAAACTCATTTAATTCTGCTAACAAATCAGGAATGGTCAAACCAATTTCTTCGAGAAATTTTCTTGCTTCTTTATTCTTTGCTATACTCTGTTTTACAGTAGCATATTTTGAAATTTCATTCGTAGGTAAAAAGACATTTGGTTTACCATTATTTTGAAACGGAGCGATCTGTTTTATTTCGCCATTTCTCTTTATTCTGATAATCGGTTTGCTTCTTAGTATTCCTGCAGGTTTCGGAGTTACCCTCCAAAGGGCATTCGCATTTGCTTTATGAAGAATCTTATAAAATTGAATTATCCAATTGTCAGATTGCTCTAACATAAATTCTTCATCTATTTTGGAAACAAACCCTGCCAAATCCTGCTCAGGAACATCTAATTCGTAGCGTATATAATCTCTTAGCTCTTTAGTCTTATCATTCGTAATTTTTTTACTTATCCAAAAACCCCTTCCAAAAAGTTTTGAGGCTTGCCTCCTTGATAGTAAATCAGCTAAGTCGGCACTTCCTAAAAGCATTGAATCTTTAGCAGACGAATAATTACCAACGGTATTTGGAATTAGTTTGTTATTGGAACTTAATTTATTTTTGACCGAATCGTATAGCACCTTGTAAATATGAGAACGATCGCAGTTGCGTTTATCAATAGGCAAAACATTTAGCAGTTCAACATGTAGCATTTTCATACGCTTAAAAATTGGTAAACTTTCTACCAAAAGTTTACCTAATTCTTTTTTTAATTCTTCGTTTCTATGGTCTTCCTCAATATTTACAAGATTGCCATTTTCTTGTATGTTTTCTCTGGCAGGTGTAGTATAGAAAGGTGCGTGAACTAAGAACTTTAAGTTCGTTTCACTTTTAGTAGGGAAGAATACATATAGAGGAGACTTATCGCAGGGTGTTACAACACTGCTGTCATTTTCATTAAGTTGAAATGCAATCTTGATTGAAAGTTTCTTTCGCTCTATTTGTATCGATTTTTCTAAAAGAAAATACTTTTTCTCTTTCGTAGTGGACTTTAAGGAAATAAAGCGTTTGTCTTTCTTTTGAGCAGTTCTTTTATAGATACCGGAATTAGTTTCTGTTTCCCATTTTATTGAACGGATGTTTGATAGAAATAGCAAGTAGTGTAGATTAAGGTCTTGCAACTCTTTAATAAGTAGCTCATGTGTTTCTTTTTTTATGTCTTCTTTGAAAGGGAGAATAATTTTTGTGCCGTTAAAGAAATTGTGATTTGCGTTCACTGTCCGATAGGGAATATTGTAATCAAGAATTGTAATGTCATATTCGGCTGAAATTATTCTCGGCTGGTCTGTAATGGAGTAAACAGATTTGAAGCCAATTCCAAAACGTCCGATTGCATTTGGTTTTTCTTTTTTCTCTTGATTGTCGCCAAAATTGGATATTGCCCTAATGTCTTTGAAGTCAAAAAGCTTTTTGGCATTGTGTGAAAATATAAGTTCGTTTTCTGTCAGTTTAAATTCAACTTTGTTCGCCCCTTCGTCCTCTGCGTTTTGTAGTAACTCGGTAAAAAAGTGAGTTGGATTTCCATAAAGTTTTGCAAATGTTTCGTGAGAATTATCTCCGTCAGCTTGCATTAATCTTATTTTTTTCGCCCGTCTTTCTATTAGCTCGTCAAGTTCGTTCATAGGATAATTTTGATATAAATGCAAATGTGTTGAAAGTTTGTGTGGGCTTGTGGGTGTGGTTGCATCTTTTTGATATTACTCTAACTTAGCATAGTTAGTTCGATTTTGCTGTCAGTTTAATGGTTGCTGTGTTTTTCTTCGTCTAATTGACCAATTTTAATAATTTAATAAATGTTTCTGCATGTTTATCTTTTATCTCATCTTCAACATAGCCGTCAGTAGTGTAAATTCTAATTTTTTTAATCTTATTATTCAATAAATATGAAACTATTTCAACCGGAATTTTGTAGCTAACTTCCGTTCCTTGCACATTGCTTCCTAAAAGACCAGTTGACCCACAACCAGTACAACTAATTGCATATTTTAAATTGTAAAGAGTAACAATCGAGTCAGCTACAGTTTTAATCATTAGCTCATCTTCTTTGTCAATTGAAAAGACTTCATCATTAGATAATATTATTTTAAGGTTCAAATAGAAGAGATGATCGATTTTGGTAATCTTCGCGTATGCCACAAAGCTTTTACCAGAATAATTAATCATTTCCCATGATGTTCTCTTCACTGACGCATTTGTGAAATCGTCAATTTTATTTTCTTTTAGTTTTTGTGCAAAACAAAAAGTTGGGGAAAAAAGTGCGATAAGAAAAAATGTTTTCATTTAATTTAAGATTGAACTAAGATATTTTTACTGAGACTGTGCGAAAGACAACAACGAATTGTCCATTGTTGTGTCAGTCAATTTTTAATTCCATAAGCAACTCTAATCTTTTAAAATAATCTGTCTTTCCTTCTTCCTTTAGTGGAGTAGTATAAAGAAAAATATCTTTCTCACGTCAGCCATGCTTTTAGCAAGTTTTGTTGGCGCATGGCGTGTGTAATGTCTTTATTTCGTCTTAATCTCGATAACTGTTTTTATGTAAAAATCCTTGATCTTATTGTCATCTTGAAAGTAAGGCCCATTTATGAATTGTTTTATTGGATAGAATAAATCCTTAGGAAACATTCCTCTTTCAAATTTTTGAAATGACACATAACCATTTGCGATGCTATAAAGTTCTTTAAAATTGTTAGACCCTTTCCGAAATGCTTTAGCTCTCAAAAGATATTTGGTGATGGCATGTTCAGTAGCGCCCGGCCACCCTTCTGGCTTATTTGTTACTAAAAAGTAGTTTCGAATATAAAATGTTTTTATGTTCGAGATAATATTATGTCTACCAGTCTGGTAATCTTCTTGCGTCGGTTTTTTGATGTATGTTACATCTTCTAAAGTACAATATGCACTTATTACGTTATTAAGATTAATCGGGTAGTCGCCATCTGTTGTAAATACTTCTTTATCCATAAAAATTACTATTGTACGTTTTCAAATACTGAATTGCAAATATCGGCAATTATAAGTTCGTGGAGTGTTTCAATATGCTTGCGCACACACACACTAATTTATGTTATTATAAGCAACTGTTATGATTTTTCTGCTGTTGATAATCAATAAACTTAGTGTTATACATTTTATATTGTTGTTTAGGACAATCCAGCATAAACGCATTTTAATTCAGTCTTGATACATTTTAATCTTTTGTTCGAACTTTTCTCAAATTCACTCAAAATAAAATATCATTTTTAGGCTAAAATTTTATTAAAAAAAGAGGCTAAAATTTCGCTCAAAAAAACCTTCCTGTTTTACGTAGTAAAAACGAAAGCCAAATTTTTCATTGTTTTTTTTAAAGATTTTTATTTGTACATTCGTGTACGAATATGAAAATATCAGAAATCAATTTAAATCGTCTCAGTCATGAAAATCTCATAAAAGGTTTTCAAACTGACTATTGGGGAACAATGAAATTAATGGTCGAATTAGTCTTGCCTAGATTCACCATCAGCGAAATTGGCATCACCCACCGTTGGATAACCCATTGGGATAAACAGGGATTGATTGACAACCGAAGGGAAGGAAAAGAATGGAGAAGATTTTCTTTTGTTGAATACATCTGGCTCAGAATAATCGCACGTTTGCGTGATTTTAACATGCCGCTTTCCAGCATAAATCAGGTTAAGAAATTTTTATTTAATGGTTGGACTAATGAGGAAATTAAAGAATTAGCCGAGGGTTTTATTTTACAAATTAAACAAGGAATAATACCAATCCCACCCAATTACACAAATGAAAATTTTGAAAAAAATATCATAAAGGACTTCGCAAAAAATAAAAGCATATTCCGATATTTCACAAACCTGTTCCAGATGATATTTTCTATGCTTTTAACCAAAAAACCCTATTGTCTTGCTATTACAGATAAGGGAGTTTGCGGACAATTGGTGTTTGAAGATGAAGCAACAATTGAAGCAAGTATGAATGCAATTCTAAGGGATATTGTTAAAAACGATTTTACGATAATAAACGTCTATAGAATTTTAGATGAATTTTTCAGTAATGAAAAAATAAAAGAAGATGTTATTGAAAAAGTCACCTTTTTATCTGATAAAGAAAAACAGGTTCTTGACTTAATCAGGAAAGGAGATTTCAAAGAACTTTCAATAAAATTAAAAGGCAACAAAGAATATCTTGTCGGTGTCAAAAGAAATAAATCTGTTGATACAATCACTAATGAAGTAAGCAGTATTATTAACAGGAATAAATATCAGGAAATTAAACTGGTAACACAAAAAGGTAAAATCGTTAATGCGGAAATAACTGAAAGTATTAAGATTTAAATAAGGCACTGTAGATAAACAGGCTATTGGCAGAATCTGAAAGAGAATGTAGAAAGCTACTCTATCAGGCAACCGGAAAGGTTGTGAAAAATGTAAACACCAAAATAGAAAAAAAAGAAAATAAACTATTTAAGACAATCGAAAAGCAACCAAGAAACAAAAGCTAATGATGAAAGCGATTTAATCAAGCTTGAAAATGTTCGCTCGTTTGCATCAATCATTATTGAATTGTATTTTTCAAAACAAGAAAATAAAAAGTTATGAATTCAGCACTAAATCCGCTTTTGCAAAAATTCAGTAAGAAAGAAGAATTTAATAATAAACGCGATACAAGTATTTGTGTTATTTATACCCGTGTATCAAGTAAAGAACAGGCAGAAAATAATACCAGTCTTGACAGTCAAAAACGGTATTGCAAAGAATTTGCAGTAAGAAAAAAGTTAAGAATCGCCGAATATTTTGGTGGCACTTTTGAATCTGCAAAACAGGATGAAAGAAAGGAATTCAAAAAGATGATTGAGTTTGTAAGGAAGAATAACAACATAGATACTATTCTTGTTTATTCGTATGATCGTTTTTCAAGAAGTGGGGCTAATGCAGCTTTTCTAAGTCAGGAACTTCAAAAAATCGGTATCAAAGTAATTGCAGTAAGTCAGGAAATAGATACTACCAACCCATCAGGAAGGTTACACCGTGATATGCTTTATCTGTTTAGCCAATTTGATAATGAACTACGAAAAGATAAAGTAGTAAAAGGAATGATTGAAAATTTAAAACAGGGTTATTGGGTAGGAACAACTCCTTTTGGTTATGTAAATCTCAATAGAAAAGACAAAGCAAAGAATCATAAGTATTGCATTAATCAGGATGGAGAACTTCTCAAAATTGGTTTTGAGTTAAAAGCTAAAGGAGAACTAACCAATCAGGATATTGTTTCTCATTTGCACAAATTAGGCTGTAAAATCAATTATAAAAGTTTTGTAAGGATTATATCCAATCCGTTTTATTGTGGCTATATAACGAACTCTTTAATCCCTAACGAACTAATTAAAGGACATCACCCTGCATTAGTGAACGAAGAATTATTTTTAAAAGCAAATGACATTCTTTTACAGAATCCAAGAAACGGTATTGCAAAAAAATTTAAAACAGATGAACTTCCTTTAAAAGGATTTGCAAAAGATGAAATCTCTTTATCTCCATTTACAGGATACCAACAGAAAGGAATCTTTTATTATAAAACCCGTCATAATGGAACATGTGTAAATGTGAATGCTGAATATTTGAATAGGCGTTTCAAAAATGAATTAAATCAATTTGAGTTTAATAAGAATGATTTCGGAATGCTTAAAGATATAATGCTTGAATTATTAGAAACAAAGCTGCAAGGCAGGTTAAAGGAGCAACAGCAAGCAAAAAAGCAATTAGCAGAACTGAATACGAAGATTGAAAACATTGAAGAAAGATTTGTACAGGGGCAAATGGAAACCGCTTTATTTGAGAAATTCAGAAACAAGTATCAAATGGAAAGGGATGACATGGTAAAAATGATCTCAACTGAAATAAACAGTTCGAACCTTGTAAATGGAGCGGAAAAGTGTCTTGAAATAGCTGAAAATATCAGTGAAGTATGGTATTCAAGTCAATTTGATGATAAGAGAAGATTGCAAAGCTTAATATTTCCGGAAGGGATATTATACAATAAGCCAAAAGATTCAATTCGAACTCCAAGAATCAATTCTCTATTCTCCACAATCCCAATATTGTCAAGGGTTTCAAAGGAAAACAAAAGGAGAAACCCAAAAAAAAATAGCCTGAATTCTCAGTTGGTAGCCTCGACAGGAATCGAACCTGTATCTGGAGCTTCGGAAACTCTTATACTATCCATTGTACGACGAGGCCATCTAAATCGAAAACCGAAATTTACAATAATATTATTTTATTAATCCGTGTGCATTGGTGCTAAATATTTTTACCGCTATTGCCAGCAAAATAACGCCAAAAAATTTTCTCACTACGATTAATCCGTTTGGACCAAGCGCTCTTTCAATCCATTTCAGCGATTTTAGTACAATAAAAATTACAATGCAATTAATGAGAATTCCAATTAAAATATTTACATCGTGATAGTTAGCTTTTAGCGACATAATTGTGGTAAGTGTTCCCGAACCTGCAATTAACGGAAATGCTATTGGAACCACACTACCACTTTTGGGATTATTATCCTGTTTAAAAAAATCGAGCCCTAAAATCATTTCCAGGCCAATAATAAAAATCACAATGCTTCCTGCTACGGCAAAGGATTGAACATCTAACCCCAAAAGATTTAGAAGCTGCTGACCCACAAACAAAAATATTATCATCAGCGCCCCGGAGGCAATAGTGGCCAAAGAAGATTGAATAACACCTCCCATTTTTTCCTTCAAAGAAATTAAGATAGGAATGGACCCAAGAATATCTATAACGGCAAAAAGTGTAAACGTTATTGTTACGATTTCCTTACTTGATATATTGGCAAAATCGGCCATTCAATTTTTTTGCAAATGTAGCACACATGAAGCACAGCACTAGCCTTATCAATTAAAATTGCTAAGAATGCTATAAATTTATCTGCACGCCTCCATTTACATTAAATCCTTTTGTAGTAAATCCTCTTGTTACAAAATATTTTTGATCAGTTATATTTTGCAGATCGGCAAAAATGCTCACCTTATTATTGAATTTATAACGGCCATACAAATCCAATGTATAGTATGCATTTAATTGAAAAGGTGCAGCCTGGTATTGCGGTTCAAAGGCTTTACTTACGCTTTTCAAATGTGTAGAAAGATAAAGTTCTTTTGTAAAACTATAGTTCAAAGAAACATTAAAAACATTCTTTGGCCTTTTGTATAAATTAAAAAATGAAGTGTCTTTGCCGGGAGAATTTTGTGTGGTTATTTTTCCATCAACATAAGTATAATTTAACGAAGCAGAAAACTTCGAAGTAACATTGATCATAGCTTCCGTTTCTATTCCGTAATCATGTTGTTTATCGCCATTCATGTAATAACTGGCATAAGTATTAGGATCGGTATAAAAGAGTATTACATCTTTACCATTTCTTATAAAACCGGTAACTCTTACACTAATTTTTTCCGAGGTAAATTGGGTTCCAGCTTCATAGCTGGTGGTTGATTGTGGCTTCAATTTCTTATTTCCGTATTCTGAATATAATTGGTATAACGAAGGAACATTATAACCTGACGAGACGTTGGCATAAATTTTATAATGTTGATTGATTATATAAAACGGATTAACGGAGTAGGTAAAATTATTTCCATAAATACTATGATGATTCCATCTTCCCCCAAAATCGAGATTAAAGCCACTTGCTGATTTCAAATAAACAGAAGCATAACCGCTGACCTGCTTGGTTTTTGCACTGTCAGGAGAAATAGGTGTTGCCGGGTAACCGTAGTCCGGATAGTAAATATATACTTGCTTCGTTTTGTTATCTCGGTAGTCCGCTCCTGCAAGAAATTCGATATTTTTTGCGAGATGAAGATTTGCGTATAGTTCGGTAAAACCTGATGTACCATTATAAGTTCCTTTCTGGTAAGTAGTTGTTCCAGGAAAAGGTAGTGTGTCATCCAAAAAATTTCTATTGAAGAAATTATAATTGTACTGAAGACGAATGAAACCTTTTTTCAACTTGTAATCTACAGTAGCACCGGCAATAGTATTATCGTTATGATACGTATAGTTTTTGTCATCGGCAAATGCGCCTGCATCAAGATCGGCGTGATTATTATTATACTTTCCAAAAATGCGTACATCCATTTTTTTCCATGGCTGAAAACTATAATTTAACTGGACTACATCCTGGTTAAAACCGTCTTTATCAAAGCCTTGTTTTCCGGTTGAATCATATGCTGAAGAAAAACCCTTGCTGTAAGTTTTATTGTAAGAAACAAAATACGTTTGGCCTTTACCGTTAGTTCCACTTAAAGAAATATTTCCTTTATAAGTTTCGTAACTTCCTGCCGAAAGATTAAGATTCAGGTTAAATGGTTTCCCTTTTCCTTTTTTGCTTATAATATTGATAACTCCGGCAACAGCATCCGAACCGTACAAAGTAGATTGCGACCCTTTTAAAATTTCAATTCTCTCGATATTATCGGGAGCAAAATTATTTAGATCAAATGCATCAGTTTCACCAGATGGATCAAACAATGGGATGCCATCTATCAATATCAGGGTATTAGCCCGCGAAGCGCCACGTGTATATACCGTTTGGTTAGTCCCTAAGTTGTTATCAGCACCATTTATAATTAAACCCGGTTGCTGATTCAATATTTCGCCAATTGATTTTCCGCCGCTTTTTTGTAACTGGTCTTGAGTAATAATATCAACCACTTTACCTGTTTCACTTTGCTTCTGCGGAAATTTGTTGGCCGTAACTATTACCTCATCAAGTGCTTTACTTATTGTGTCACTGGCTGGCTGCCCGGATTGTGCATTTAGTTGGCTACTGAAGATTACAGCAGCCGCAATAAAAATTTGTCTTTTCATTTTTGAAAAATTTTTTTTGTGACTGCTTTCGAAATAAAAAAAGAAAGAAATATAAATGCCTTTCAGCCTTTACACTTCATGCCTTTCACCCGAAAGCTTTGAATTGTTTTAACGCAAAAGGCAGGTCTTCTGGCTTGGCACATTCTTAAAAGCCTTCCCGTTATAAAACAGTGGCGAAGAATTTAAGATTTTCCCAATTAGTCCGCCGCGGCGGATTGGGGCGTGCTTTACAGCTACGGGGATAGCGCCGGATTTACACCGGCTTCCCTTTTAATCCTGTACCGATACTTATCGGGATAAGGAACCAATTACGTCGGCAAATGTAGCGGCAATATTTTTAGAATTCAAAAACAAATTTTAAAGACGTGCAAAAACCCAGAAGGTTTTCCAGGCATTTCAAATTTTAAGAATTTAAAAAAAACTTTCTTGTTTTAATGGTGAACAGATTATTCGACAAAGAAAAGCCAGGTATTATTTTCCATTGAAGTTAAATAGGATACCAGCGTAATAATTTCTTCCGGGAGCCGCATTGTAATAGCGGCCCACTGCAGCATTGATATCGTTGCCCAGGCTATATTTTGTATCAAAAAGATTATCAGCTCCTGCAAAAATTTCGGCACTTATCTTTCTATTAAAATCTTTTTTGTATCCCACCTTTGCTCCCAATAAATTGTAAGAAGAGGCATATGCCGAGTTAGCATCGTTGAGTGCAATCTTATCTACATAATTATAAGTAACATTTATGTAGCATCCCACTTTTGATGTTACATCAAGCCCAGCCACAACTACATTCGGTGCTGCACCGGGTAATTTATTTTTTGAAAAATCAGTACTCACTTGTTTAAAATTTCCGTAATGGAAATCGTGCCACGCATAACTGCCCCAGACTTTTGCCGAATTGACGAAATGCTGCGGTGCATCAACCAATTGATACGCTGCATAAGTCTCAATACCATTTTGTTTGGTGGAGCCGGCGTTTACATAATAATAAACACCGTTAGTATCTATGCGTTGTACGATTGTATTTTTCAGATCGAAGAGAAATCCGCTGATATCGAAAAAAAGTTTGTTATCCAGTATCGTGCCTTTAATACCTGCTTCATAATCTATTCCATCTTCAGGTTGCAGATTGGTTCCAAATTTTCCATCGGACCGAAGCACCTCCGAAACCGTTGGCGGAGAAAATCCGCGGGCAACGCTGGCGTACAATGATACATTTGTATTGATTTTCTTAAGAACCGCGATGTGTGGAGGAAGTTTGTTTTTGAAAACTCTTGTTTGTGTAGTTGATGGCCTGGAAGTAAGATGGATAAGTTGAATAGATGATTTATTTAAACTTACTCCGGCAGTAACTGTCCAGCCATGAGGAAATTTTAAGTCTGCCTGCGCAAAGAACATGTATTGCCAGGTGTTTAAATTATCATCCGATTGTAGCGAGTCAGCAACTCCCAGTTTATTTCCATAATCTCTTGTATTAAAAAAACCTTTCTGCGCTTCAGCGCCAAAGTTCAATTGCAAGCTGGTGTTCCCAAATTGCTTTTTATATTCGAAAACGCTTCGGCCACCAAAGTGAGGTTCCTTGCGGAATTCATACACTCTTATACCGGGATTGGTAAAATCAGTATAAGATCCATATAATGAAGTTGTGTTATGCCAATGATCATTAAATGCATATTCATTACTGAACCCGGCAAGAAATATTTTTTGATAAATAGCAGCTTTGTTTTGTATAGCTCCGGGTTGTGAACCAGAACCGGGTCTCGCCTGCTTTGGATCGGCATTATATTGTGCCAGCGTTAACCCGCCGGGCGTTTGGTAGTAAAGATCGCTGTACGACATGTAGGCATGCAACGTTTGTTTGTCGTTCACTTTCAATAAACTTTCCCACGTAGCAATATCTCTCCGCATTGCTGTCTGTTGACGATAACCATCACTTGTTTGATGAGAATAATTGAAACTATTTTCGTGAGTTGCATTACCTGTTTTTACATTGGCATTGATATTATTGGTATTAAAACTACCGATTGTGTATGTGAGTGAAATGCCCGGGTACCAATTTGCCGGCAAGGTGTGTATAAGCATTGCGCCACCGATGCCTGCTCCATATAAACTGCTCGCTGGTCCTTTAATAATTTCGATTGAATTAAAATTATAAAAGCTCAGTTGATTCAGGTAAGTATTGCCACTCGGGTCGGTAAGCGGTATATCATTCAAATATATCTTAACATCGCGTACGCCAAATGGTGAACGAAGAGAACTGCCGCGGATGTTAAGCCGGTAACTGCCGGGAGAACGTTCTTCCATGCTAACACCGGGAGTAATATTTACCGCGGGCAGTATACTCATGTTGCCAAAGCGATTTAGTTGCCCCTGCCCTGTAACGCTTACCGGAGCCGCCACATCAATCAGGCTGCGGTTTTGTTCGTAAGCTTTTACGATTACTTCGGAAAGGCTTTTTACAGAATCCAGCGATTCAGTTTGTGACAAACAAAACAACGGAATGCAAATTGTAAGGGCCACGGTAAATAAATTTTTCTTCAGATACATTGGCTACGATTAAGTCGTAAAGATAAAATCTTTTCTTACTATCATAACTATCATCAAACAACTTATCCATTAAGGCGAATAACAAAATGCCTGTAACGACAAATATTTTTTATCTTCCCAAAATGAAACCTGCGAAGCAGCTTAGGCTTTTTGATCTTACAGTTATAGTAGTGAGTTTTGTTATTGGGATGGGAATTTTCAGAACGCCGGCCAATGTTGCAAAAGCAGTTAGCAGCCCTTTTATTTTTTTTAGTGCATGGATCGTAGGTGGGCTTATTGCTTTATGTGGTGCGCTCACCTATGCAGAGATTGGGAGTAGGTTGCCAGTGACCGGCGGATATTATAAGGTTTTCGCATACGCCTATCACCCTTCAATTGCATTTGCTATAAACTGCATAATCCTCGTGTCTAATGCGGCGTCACTGGCAGCAGTGGCATTGGTTGGGTCAGAATATATCACGGGCCTTTTTATTCCGGATTCCCAAAGTGCGTCCTGGCTTCTTAACTCAGCTAATGTCAAT
This sequence comes from uncultured Chitinophagaceae bacterium, assembly GCA_963792025.1. Lineage (GTDB taxonomy): Bacteria > Bacteroidota > Bacteroidia > Chitinophagales > Chitinophagaceae > Ginsengibacter. The sequence continues at coordinate 113,093 of CAWBUS010000010.1, forward strand.
CATCTTCAAACCGTTCAGATATCCATCGCAATTACAGCGATAATAATTTTTTACGGGGTAAACTTATTGGGATTGAAGATGAGTGCCAAGACTCAAAATGTACTAACGGTGATTAAAATTGTGATGGTTATCTGCCTGATCAGTCCTTTGTTTTTTGCTGTCAATTCTCACCCGCTGGTACTCTCAGGCGCCTTACAGCATGGACAGGTGTTTACTGAATATTTGAAGGCCTTTGGTGTTGGGTTAGTTGCTGTGAGCTTTACCTATGGCGGCTACCAGCAAACTATTAATGTTGGAGAAGAAGTTCGTAATCCACAAAAAACAATACCGAGAGCCATATTCCTGGGCATAGCCGTTATAATTATTTTATATCTTTTAATCAACTATGCTTACGTAAAAGTTATTGGGTTTGAAGAATTGAAGACGAGTAAGAACATTGCGGCTATTATGGCTTCAAAAGTATTTGGCGTAAACGCAGAGCGCATACTTAGCGGGCTGCTTTTTTTGAGCGTATTGGCTTATGTAAATGTTCTATTACTGAGTAATCCGAGAGTGATGGCTGCCATGAGTGAAGATGCAATTTTACCCGCCGCCTTCAGAAAAAGGAATATAAAAACGGAGGCGCTTACTACTTCCCTGAGTGTGTTTACCGGCATGTGTATCCTCATAGTTTTTTGGGCAAAAGAATTTGATAAGATTTTAAGTTTCACTATTTTTTTAGATTGCTTTGGAATGGCTTTTTCTGCCGGCAGCATTTTCATTATCCGGAAAAAAACCTCCTATCTCAATGACAGCGGAATTTTCATAATGAAGCTATATCCCTTGCTGCCATTAATCTTTATTGCATCCTATACATTTGTTGGCATCAGCATTGCGGCTGATTACAAAAACAATAATTATGCAGCATTAACAGGCTTAGCCGTATTGGCGGCATTTATGATTATTTATTTTCTTGCAAAAGCTATTACCAATAATAAAGTAAGTAAAGATTAAATTCTATGGATCTTTCATATATTTTAAATGAGTTAGGAGAAAACCGGGAAGAATATTTTAATGCTGTAGCACCGCCTATCATTCAAACGAGCAACTTCGCCTTTAAAAAAGTTGATGATTTAAGAAAAGCGTTTGCAGATGAATCGTCAACTTACTTATACAGCCGGGGAAATAACCCGACGCTAACCATATTATCGACGAAACTAGCGGCCCTTGATGGCGCTGAAGACTGTCTTATTTTTAACAGCGGCGCCGGAGCTATTTTTGCATCAGTTTTGGCCAATGTAAAAAGTGGTGATCACATTGTATCGGTTGATCGGCCTTACTCATGGACGCAAAATTTATTCAATAATATTTTGCCTCGCTTTAATGTCACCACTACCTATATCGATGGCAGAAATATTGAAAATTTTAGAAAAGCCATTCAACCTAATACAACAATTATTTATTTAGAAACGCCAAATAGCTGGAGTTTTTATTTGCAGGATTTAACAGAGGTTGCAACATTTGCTAAAGAAAAAAACATACTTACTATCTGCGATAACAGTTACTGCTCACCGTTATATCAGCAACCGATTAAATATGGAATCGACCTGGTGTTGCAAAGTGCAACTAAATATATCGGTGGCCACAGTGATGTTGTAGCAGGTGTGTTATGCGGCAGCAAAGAAATGATGAATAAAATTTTTAATAGCGAGTACATGAACATGGGAATTGGTTCTACGCCATTTCACGCCTGGTTACTATTACGGGGTTTGCGTACACTGAAAATAAGACTCGATAGAATTTCAGAGACTACCACGAAAATTGTAAGCTATTTAAAACAACATCAAAATGTAACGTCGGTAATATTTCCTTTCGATAAAGATTTTCCGCAGTACCAATTGGCACAACAACAAATGCAGGGAGCCTGCGGATTATTTTCATTTATTATCAAAGCAGGTACAGTTGAAGCAATTGAAAGTTTTTGTGAAGGATTACAGCATATACTCATGGCCGTTAGTTGGGGAGGACATGAGTCCTTAATCATACCCGGATGTGCATCAGTACCTAATAACGAGTTTGATCCTTCCAATACGAATCATCTTATGATGAGAATGTATGTAGGCCTAGAAGAAGCTGAGTATTTAATTGAGGACTTGGAAAGAGGATTTAAGAACATGAAATAAAAAGGCAGACTTGACAAAACCTTTATTAGTTCAGTGGTTTAACTCCACCTTTAACAAGCTTGTCAACAACAAAGTTTCCCAAACTAACACCTTCTATAACTCCATTTTCAACTCCCTCTCTGAAATGTATACCACCATACAATCTTGATATAGCAGCCTCTTTTGCGGCCTGCATAAACGAAGTAAAACTTCGGGGCTTTAGCCCAAATAGTTCCTCTGAATTATCTGTAAAAGTAAAATTGCTTCCAAACATATAATCAAGAACAGAAGCAGCTGCAGTTGATATTACACTGTGCGCACTTGGATACTCCGGGAAAGGTGGCGTCTGCAACACCGGCATCCATTTGGGATCCATATACCTGTTAATATATGTAACCGGCCTTATTTGGTTGCTCCTGTATTTTTCGTCCCAACTACTGATAAAAGCATCCATTAATGTGAGTGATACAAATGCCTGGACTTCGATATACTTATTAAATTCAAGATGTGCTTTTGTTGCAGCAATGCCTGTAATATTCATCCAATGTCCACCAGGAGTTATTTTTTTATAACCGATCATCATATGGCCTTCGGTGCTTACGGCAAAAGGGTTACAGTCCCAAAATAACGCTATCGTTTCCTGTTCGTCAGATAATGTTTTCGAAACATCGTACACTTCTTTCGCCTGTCCGTAGAATGCTGTGCCACTGTCTTTACTAAATTCTATCGGAGGAACCGGCTTAAACTGTGTCGCGGAGTCAATTATCATGGGACGAATTAGTTTCCAGTTTGGCTCAATAGCCTGGATATAAGTAGGTGGGGTAGGGTACCATTTGCCATCTCCTTTTAAAGGCGTGTAGTGAAGCTTTGTACTTAGCTTGTTATAAAAATCTCCTTTGGACCATTCAACAATCTGCGCAGCAACGCTCTTTCCCACGGCAACAGATGCATCAATTAATTTTTGAGGAACCTTATTCTTTTTTAATTGCATTATAAATTTATCCTCGTTATCTTTTAACCGGAAACCTGAAGGCAGCAAAAGTTTTCCGCTTTCGTAAATACAATAAACTGCGGCGATATGATAATCATATTTTGCTGATGTAATTCTCACCGGCTTGTAATTCTGAATAATTGAAGCTGGTGGAAATATTCCCGGATCATTTTGCGATACAATATCATAAGCACCAGCCATGCAATATGCATAATAACGAGCCGCGACAGGAGGGCTTACGACATCATGAATCATAACCATTGTTAAAGAATAAACTGCCGGTTGAATCATTGATTCGTAGGATGGATTGGTTTCTTTAGCATAAATACTTTTTGAAAGAACTAATAAGGCTATGAGTATTTTTTTCATTTTTAGATTTTTGAAATTCATGAAAGCATGAAAACTTTTTATCAAACCAGTATTGTCATCACCTTGCCATTTGACATACTAACTGTTAAGCATACTTGTAAATGATATTTGTACAACATCGAGATATATAAACTTAATTCAATTTATAAAATTGCATAGGTTCATCGGCAACGCCAATCATTAAAAATTTTGAATTATCCTTTTCAATAATATCGGCGGACTTTACATCTCCTTTCACAGAAAGGCCGGACGATGTTTGATTGATATATGTGAAGGTTCCACTTCCATCTCCGGTAAGTAAACATCCTAAGTTCGCGTCTATGCTTCCAATCTTTAACCGGTTATCAGAGTGATTGCCTAACAACAGTAAATCCATTTTACCGTCGTGATTAAAATCATCAGCAAGAATTTTTGTAACCACTGAAAATTGCGCCTCGATTGGTAATATCACCTTTTCAAATTTTCCATTCCGGTTTAGGTAACAAACAGTGTTAGATTCAGTAGCCGTAAGCTTTGAAGCCTTTGCCAATTCCTCTTTAGAAAATATATCTTTCATGGTAGCATTTGCATAATCTTTATACGACGTGAATTTCTTCCGCATGCCGTATATCTGGTCGTTTAATTCATCCCTGCTTACAAACGGATAACTTTTGCCTTCAACATAACAATTAAGAAAAGGGTCGATAGATCCGTTGCCATCGAAATCCGCGTAATATAATTCTGCCGGTTCTTTTTCTGAAAAATGTATTTGCATATTATTGCCAACATTACCTGCTATGATATCGGGTTTACCGTCTCCATTTACATCGGCGATTGTAAGTGTAAACCACATGCCGTTATCGGGAGTATCAAAATATTTTTCTGTTTCATCTACAAATCCATTTGCCGTATTAATAAAAATACTTACCGGCATAAACTCTCCGCAAAGTATCAGATCCTTTCTTCCATCATTATTAATATCGCACCACTGTGCGTCGCTAACCATTCCTATATGAGAAAATGGCGTGGAGGTAATGGTGAACTTGCCTTTACCATTATTAGTAAGTAAATAACTTGTTGGAGTTACCGGGTATTGACCTGGAATAATTCTGCCCCCAACGAAAACATCTATATCACCATCGCCATCATAATCACAGGGACGCACACACGATTTGCTGCTTGCTGACACATCGGGTAAAGATTCCTTCGCAAGTTTAAGATTGCCTTTACCATCGTTCAAATAAAGCTCATCCTGTAAAGCAGGTGTGTTTGGTTCAAAGAGAGAATAGCCTCCTTTGGCGACATATAAATCATTAAAGCCATCTCCATTTGCATCAAAAAAAGCTGCGGCACTCGTGGCTGAGAGACTCTCATCACCAATGTCCAATCCGTCTACTATTTTATAACTGCCATCTTTTTGCTGTAAATAAATTTTGCCTGGTTTGTCTTTATCACCGCTGATGAACAGATCCTCAAGTCCATCGTTATTTTCATCGCCTTTGGCAATTACGGGCCCGGTTTTAGAATACATGAATAGCATTAGGGGCTGCCGTTTAAAATCATTTTCGCCAAAAGATTGATTTGAATAATCAATAATATTTTGCGCTTTACTGAAAAGGGGGGTTTTCTCATTATTATTAATTTCAGGAGTAGCGTTTTGAGTTGCAGCGCTGTTATATTCAACATGCAATATTTGGTTTCCCTGGATATTCTTTATGATTTCAGCAGTATGATTGGGCCAGATTATTTTTAACGAATCAACTGTTTTGTGATCGCCCAAACCAAAATGCGCAGTTGTTGAAACACAGGAAAGATAGCCATGATTTGGATTTACTTCCAGGTACTGCTTGTTGCTTCCATTGTATAAATACAACTTAGCGCCGATAGCGTTGATGTTTGGATTTTTATACCTGAGCTTAACAGCCAAATAATTACTATGGTATTGCTCCATGTCCATATTTTCATAAACGGCTGCATTGCTATTAATCCGGTTTACCACAAGATCCAGGTCACCATCATTATCCAGGTCCGCATAAATTGCGCCACTGGAAATTCCGGGTATAGTCATGCCCCATTTATCTTTCATATTGGTAAATGTAAGATCATGATTATTCCTGAAGATATAATTATCAAGGGTGGTGGAAGGCATTGCCTTTATGAGATCCATTAATTTAAATGGTTCCCGGTTTATAGCTTTCTGTAGTTTATAATCTCCCCAATACGTCAGAAAATCTTTGTTGGTATAATCACGCAGGTAACCATTGGTAATAAACAGGTCTTTATATCCATCATTGTCAAAGTCGGCAAACATAGGACACCAACTCCAATCAGTATTGGAAACTCCGGTAGCCTGTGCAACTTCACTAAACGTGCCGTCACCGTTATTTAATTGAAGCATGTTATGCATGTATTGCTTTTGCAGATCCTGGTTGAGCATTAATTGAAATGACTCATAATTTTCCTGGAGTTGCAATAACTTTTGCCTGCGGTTATCTTCGGGAAGCATATCGAGATTCATGATATCTGGTAATCCATCATTATTATAATCAGCAATATCAACACCCATAGAAAATTGCGGAAGATGACTGAGACACATTTTACTTTCATCTTTAAAAGTGCCATCATGATTATTGATGTAGAGATAGTCGGGCTCATTATAATCATTCGTTACATAAACATCTTCCCAACCATCGTTGTTAATGTCAGCAACGGCGATGCCAAGCCCAAATGTTAAGGGGTTTTGATGTAACCCTGCTTGTGCCGAAACATCAGTAAAATGCCCGCCGTCATTTCTGTATAATTTATCGCCGGATAACGTGTCAACTTCAGCACGGTATTTTTCCAGCTCAAGGTTACTGATCTTTTTTACACTGTGATTTAAAAGAAACATATCAAGATCCCCGTCGTTATCATAGTCAAAAAAAGCAGCCTGGGTGCTGTAGCTTTTATCATCAAGACCATATTGTTTGGCTTCTTCTTTAAATGTTAAGTTTCCCTGGTTAATAAACAATTGATTGCGCCTCATGTCATCACTCACTTTTCCCGAATAACAAACATAAATGTCCAATAGTCCATCGCCATTTACGTCGGCCATAGTAACACCTGTTTTCCAACCACCCGGGCGGCCTTCGAGGCCGGCTCCCGCTTCTTTGGTAATGTCTTTAAACTTCATTCCTCCCAGGTTTAGAAAAAGTTTATTTGGCTTCATGTTAGCCGTAAAAAAAAGATCTTCCAGTCCATCATTATTTATATCTCCAACAGCCACGCCGCCACCATTGTAGAAATATTCATATGCCAGCACATTAAGATCTTCGGTTTCATTTATGTCATTGGTGAATTTTATGTTTGTTTCTTTTGGAGACAAAAGTTTAAACATGGATGATTGTGAAAACACCGTAGTGCTCAAACAGCAAAGGAAAACGAACAAAAATTTACAATAATTAAAAATAGATAAAACCTTCATTTGTGTAATTTATTATCGTTAATACGGCCAAAAAAATCCTAATACGCAATGTTAGTATAAGAGAGATACAACAAGATGATCATTATAAAACTTTATGTGGTTTATAACAGCTTTCTCTACCTACAAATTTAATTTATAATGCTGGCTCTGCGACTTGTTTTTTGCAACGCTTTGGTCATAATCATATGGTCAATCGAGTAGGAAGGTAGCCATTAATTGACTACCTGTCCTCTCACACCACCGTACGTACCGTTCGGTATACGGCGGTTTGTTAGAAAAGTTTCCTCTGGTGTTCCGTTTTCCAGTAGTAATAGTTAGTGAACCCAACGTACCCTTGCCGGCTAAAGTATTCGTTATTTAAGGCACGGCATAGTACCGGGCTGTGCGCTACCCTGCAATAACTTTTGCGGCTGTTGCTCCACTCGTATGCCTTTTGCTTCGGGATGCCCAGGTTTATTAAGTGCATCCCTTTAGTGTTGGGCTTCTTCCATTGTTTCCATATGCCTGTTCGTAGTCTTGTCCGTACTAATTTGTCCAGTTCTTCCATCTTACTTTTGGCTTTAGCTATCACAAAGTAATTTACCCACCCACTGATTATTGCTTCCATTTTCTTTATCTTTTCTGCCGCTGATGATGGGTCATTGCGCCTCGTTTTCTCCTTCATCTTTTTCTTTATTCTTGCAACAGACTTAGGGGCAATGCATATTTCCCATTTGTTCTCCCTTTTATAAAATGAAAATCCTAACAGCGTACTATCTGTGGGTTTACTGATTTTGCTTTTTGTGCGGTTTACTTTCAGTTTTAGTTTGCTTTCTATGAACTTCGTGATGGTTTCCTTTACCCGTCGGGCGGATTTCTCACTCTTTACATAAATACTGCAATCATCGGCATACCGTACAAAACGATGGCCTCTTGCCAATAATTCTTTATCCAATTCATCCAACACAATGTTTGATAACAACGGGCTTAGCGGACTACCCTGTGGTGTGCCTTCTGTGCGGGGGCTTGCCACGCCGCCTTCCATGATGCCACTGGTAAGATAACTGCGTATAAGCTTTAGCGTTGGCTTGTCGGTTATCTTCCTGGACAGTGTACTCATCAGACGGTCGTGATTTACCTTGTCGAAGAACTTTTCTACATCCAGCTCTAT
>CAWBUS010000011.1:0-133936 GCA_963792025.1 uncultured Chitinophagaceae bacterium
ATGGTATGGTATGTAGGGCGCGGGAGCCAGGCCGGGAAGCGGGGCCGGGCAAGGCCACAAGCTGATTGACAGTTGAACCGCAGCGCAAGTTAGACCCCTGATAGGAGCGCCGGGCGCAGGAGGCCTGGGGAAAATCGGCACCCAGCAAACCTACAGATGAAGCGGGAGCCTGGCCACTTCAGACCAAGCGGCAACAATTTAACCCGTGGGTCAGCATCAAGGGATACCCTCTTGATAGTTTGGCAGTCAAACAGCAGGCCCGGAAGTGAGCAAACCACCGGCGCTAAAGTTTTTGGGTAACTCAGAACCCTTTGATTTTTCAGACTTCGATTTCTCACTCAGAACCCAACAGCCAGGGCGGCAACTCTGGATATTTACCATCGGGCTCATAATTGCAGAGCTGGTAAGTATCAAAATAAGAGTTAAGGAGTTAAGGCAATGACATTCCTACTTTTCATTGCCCAATTAGTTAATGGGCAAAGCAACCGGGAAACGTGGACGCTTTTTCTCACTATGGTTATGTCGGTTTGAACAAGTCTGCACCTTGCATGGATTAACGAGGTTGCGGAACTATAAAGGAGGTAAGGCAATGACAATCGACCGAAGCGAAGTATCAAGGGCTTTTGCAAAAAGTATCACCTATAAGCAGTGTGGCAAGGATAAGGAAGCGGCACAATGGGCGGCCAGAGTGGTTCAGGTACTTGAATGCGCAAAATTTGAAAGAGGAAGTATGGCCATGATCAAGCTATCGAAAAAGGATAGACCGGACTGGAAGCATTAAAACCAGCTTATTACGAAGGGTTCACCAGATATCATGAACCTATTGCCTCAGCATCTATGATATCGCTAAAGATGTTTTGACGGTAGTAGAGCAAGAACCCTGGCGGCGTTGGGACGAAGTTTTTAATGAGGTATTCAGACTATTAAAGGAGGTAAAGTGATCGAATGGAATCGGATCTCGGACGCATACTCCCGATGGCGAAACTTATCCGTTATGATAGACGAACACCTTTGTTTGGTCCCTCTTATCGAAATTGAACTGGTAAGATCTCAGGCCCGACGATGAGCGTTTCGATTCTGACGATTGGGACTGGCTGGATCATGAGCCATGCGCCTGTCGAACGATAAGAAGGATGAGCAATCGTGTCACCCCTCGGGAAAGAGCCCCCGGCGGACCCGTGGCGGCTCATGTGGCGGTTAAATATGAAGATCAAGGAGCACTTATGGAAAGGACTTTTAACGAAATGGTACAACATCACCGCGACATACAAGAAACGGAAGCCTTGATCGAAGGTCCGCGGCCACCTTGACGGACGTACGCGGCGAGGCATGACATTGACCCGGTTTATCTCTGAGAATAAGGCCAGTATTGACAACTGCATCAATGGGGTGCTGTATCGGTACGACGGCAACGGCGGACGCGGCACTATACCGACTCCGCCACCGCGCTACAACGACACGGAACGGCGGTAGTGGATACTCAACGACGAAGGCCTGTATCGCTCGGGCGCGGTCAGAAGGCGTAAAGATATAACCCTTTACCATAGGCCAAGCGAACCTTGCGCCTATGGCAAGCGGTTAAAATCAAACGAGCGGGGTAACACAATGAAAGAGGTATCGATTGACACCGGGAGTAATTGCGCAGAGGTTAGCTTCGGCAATTTGACAATTTGGTTTTCCTACAAGACGCCTATCGCCTTTATGACACCTAAGACAGGCCGCGTTATGCGGGAGAATGCCTGGGGGCCTACTACCGGCAAGCATTTAAACACGGTGAACGAAGACAGAGAGCAAAAGAATCCGCGGCGCAGAATTTGAAACGCGCTTGGCGGCGATGCTTAAATCCTTCGGACTGAGCAATTAACGCCATGATGCTATTATGGGGAGTTATCCTTATCCTTTTGATCATCCTGGCCATGAAATATTAGGGGGCGGGCCGGGTCCGCTCCCTAATGGGAGGTAGGGCCATGTTTAAAATTTGGCTATGGGCTTTATACCTAATCACACCGCGGCAAGTCGTTACACTTCACACTTAACTTTTCACCTGGGAGGAGCAAGTTAATGGATAAATTGCATTACAGCATAATCGACCAGCTCAAGCGGCGCCTGATAGTTTGGTACTCATTAGATATTGACCTACCGAGGCGGAGCAACGTGATCCAATTCCCGGCACGGCGGCCTGGTAAGGCCATGGCCTGCGGCACGGACCTTATTAAAAATCTCACCTTCGAGTTACGGAAGGCCGAAGCGAACCCGGCTTAATTTTTGGGCAGCCCCTACTCGTTAGGGGCCACCTTGAAATTTAAACCAATATCAAATATTAGGAGGCAAGCAAAATGGCACAAACACAGGCGCAGTGCCTTGAAAAAATGGCAGAGATGGCAGCGCAAATATCTGACCACCTTCACGGAAAGGCTGTCCAATTACTCAAGAGCGGATCCGTCAGACCTGGAATACGACCATGTAAACTATGTACTCCCCAAAATCCTTTTGGTGGCTTGCCTGGAGAATGAAGCGACCCATGGGAACAGCGGGACTCCAGGACGTTAAGAACGATTCGGAAATTACGGCGATTCTAAGCGCTTGATTTTTGGGCAGGGGCCGCCCGGCTCTTGCCTTGAAATCAAACTATAGGGAGGTATCACATGGCAAAACAGGCACCCGGCTATATCCATTACCCGGATAACATGACGTTTGACTATGGGCGCAGCCGCTCCCAGCTGGCGGGAGATGCAGCGTCTACGAATCCAATACTCCCCCTGGCGGGCCTGGACTTGGCGGCTTGCCACCGCGGCGGCCTATCTGTATATTGGCTACCTCATGGGGAGGGCGTTTTGATGGCAAAACATAGCTGCATCAACCTTAAAGACGATGACGAAAAAACTTGCATCGGTAAATGCACGATGCACCCGGCATGACCCGGCTATCGTCTCCGTGAAGTCTGGCACTACAGGCCAGACTGTCCGATATTGCCGGTCCTGCTGGAACAGCCGGAAAGAATCGAAATCTTAGACCGTCCAGTGTTCGGGAGGATTATGAAAACGTGTGAAGTTTGCGGAGCTGGCTCAGTACCGGGGCAAAAAGGCGGGACATACCTGTGGCAATCCCGAGTGCATACGAATCAGAGATAACCGCGTCCAGGCTAAAAATCGGAAGGCCAATAAGGCCAAACAGCTCGCCAAACATGGCACCAATGCCTGCTTGGGGCCGAACGGCAACTGCAAAAACCGCGTTCCTAAACCTTGGCACTTCTGCCAGAAATGCAAAGAAAAGCGGGCCAAGTACCCGACCTACTCGGAGGGCGTTTGGCCGGGATCTACCCATTTAAAGCGTTTCAAGAAGCGGGAGGATAACCATGGGTAAGCGTCCCATCCCCGACGTGCTCACGCCGGACGAGCAGGGCCAGGTCTTGGCGGTCTTGCCGTCCGGTACTCTTTTGCAACGTCGCAATCAGTTAATGTTCCGGCTCATGCTCCACTCGGGCCTGCGCAGCCATGAGGTATGCGATCTGCGGCTGGCCGACATTCACTGGCCGTCCGGTAAACTCCGCGTCCGGGGGAAAGGGCAACGACAAAGGATCGTGTGGCTCCGGCCTGCGGACCTGGTCGATCTGCGGGCCTATGTCGATGAGGCCGCGCCGTCCAGTGCTCACCTATTCCAGACAGGCCCGGGACATCCGGTAACCACCCGGTTCCTCCGGTACTTCGTGGCCTCTGCTGGCGACAAGGCGGATCTCGGTAAGCGGTTGCACCCGCACCTGCTGCGGCATTCCTTCGCCACCGACCTCTTGCCGCGATACCAAAAACATCTACCTGGTCAGCCAGGCGCTGGGCCATGCTGACATATCAACCACCACCATCTACCTCCACCTTGTCAATGACGAGCTGGAGGCGGCTATGAAAAATATGGGGAGTAATCCATGAGAGACTCATGTGCGGGAGGCACCATGACCGATACGAGAATTAACTTCAAAACTGAGTTGAATTGGGACCTAGTGGTTGCACCCTGGAAGACAGGTCTATCAATTATGACAAACATTCCCTCCTGGTAAACCTTTTTCTTGAAGGCGATGACCTTAAGAATCTTAAAAATATAATCAACCAAGCAAAGCCTAAAGGGAAAGGTAAGGACAGAGAGCATGTGTTTGTCTGGAAATAACGCTTATGGCTACGATACAGGAAATTTTATCAATCATAACCTTTGAGGCCAATAAATGCCAAGTGGACTTGAGGGTAAAACATGAACGGCCCAGAGGTAATTCATAATGTCCGATAATGTCCTGGAGGCCTATGACCCAACAAATCTTGTGTGCGAAATGCGGACCCAACCCGATCCTGGCCTATGAGGGTGAATGGAATGTCACCATCGCCGGCAAGTCCCTGTGCCTGTGTCTGTGTGCGGGACCATCCGGCTACATGGAGCCCTGCTACGCACAATCGTTCGGCTTAAACGCACAACCCTATTTCCCTTGGGAGGATCGCTATATCAGGACCGACAAGCGCAATGACGCATAAGAAGACCCTTACCATTGCGGCCCCATGGATATTGAAAGCGAGCGTGATGCTTGGGAAGGGGCACCGTAAGCCAGTTCTGTCCGGTAATCAGGGAAAAATTAGGGCCAGGGAGATCAACTCCCTGGCCCTTTTTTTGTGCTCCAACTCCAACTGTCAGACTCAGATTATATTATTCCGCCTCTCCGGCCAGGCGCCGTTTGATCTCGGCGGTCGGCTTGAAGGTGAGGACTTTGCGGGCGGGCTTGGGGACATCTTCCCCGTTCAGAGGGTTGCGGAAGACTCGGGCGGCCCTGGCCTTCACCGTGAAGATCCCAACCCGGGGCAACGCACTCTTGCCATCTTCCAGGATGTCGGTCAGGATCAGGGCTCCGATATGGTCAATGATCCGGCCGGCCGCGGCCTTGGTGATACCGGCCTCTTCTGCCACTGCTGCTGTCATTTCGATGTGTGTCATAACTACTCTCCTCCCGCCACCAGGACGGATTATTGGGGGCACCAGCGCCCCATGATTATTTGGCCATTTCCTCAGCCAAAGCTCCAAAGAATGCCCCGGCGGCACCGTCCAAAGGTGGGCTTGATAGGCAAATACAGGTGGAGTGATCTTTATCCACATCCACGTCCCAACTTTGGCGACAGTTGGCACATACCCAAAGGGCACACGCGGGGCGTCCAGTTTCAGCTATGTCGGCAGGTCCACTCAGGGCATTGCAGCAATCGTCGGCTTGGCCCTCACCCCACCAAAGACACGATCCGTCACACTTAAACCATGACTGATTAGGCATCGGCACTCTCCTCAAAAAAGATCGTTAAGCCCAACTCCCGGGCCACCCGCACTTCTTCGTCGGCACCGGTGCTCTTGCCAGAAAGACGAAAAACACAGTCGCACCGCTTCATCCACTCCAGCGTCACATCATACCAGAACTGCTCAGGGTGCGGAACCACCATGTGCCAGAGCAGGGATAGGTGGGGGATGACCGGGATGTAGCCCTTAGCGATCCACATTTCACCAGCTTTGATGGCCCGATGTGTATTTTCAACCGGATCGGGGTGCGTGTAAGGAGCCGCGATGTAGATCCATTTGCCATTTTTCTTGATGTCGCTCATGCAGCCACCCTTTTACTCAGTGATCTTCATTTCCACCCAGCCACGCGCAATCGGTAGTATATCGATCACCAAGCCACCAAGGCGGGTAGGTGGAAAACCTTTCATCTCGCTATAGCTCGGGACAGTCCCGCTACTTAAAGTCTTTAAAAAGCTACCAGCATTAGCAAGAATTAGGTCACGATGTTGGATTTTGCCGTTACGGTGCTACACCGAGCCGGGCCACCTTCCGTGAAAACTCCTGGTGGTCATGGCCGCTTAGGTAGATATCCGCATCAAAATAACTTAACATCCTGGAATATTTGGTAATTGATCCGCCGCTTGTTCTTCCACCGCCACCAAATCCATGAGTCTGGTGAATTGTAACAGATCGGGTCTTGCCTGACGTATCCCGTAGTTTGAGTAACAAGATGCAAGAATATCCAAGGTCGTCTGTGCCTAGAGCGTTGACAATCGTACGGTGTATGCTGGTTCCATATCGCTTGGAAATAACAGTCTCATGGTTGCCACATCCCAGGCCAAGAATACGGCCTTGATATGGCTTCAAAATCGAGACAAATTCTTCAGCTTGAGCGTCAAGAACCAGGTTGGGGTCTTCCATCTGGAGGTAAAGAGGGTCGATGGTATTCAGCTCGAAGCGTTTCATATCGCTGGGCGTTATGCAGTCTACGTTATCACCATTCCCTAATATCCACACGTTGGGATGGCTCATGCTATCCGCAAGAAATTGTGCGAATTGTTTTTTCGCACTATGACGTGAACCGATATGCACGTCGCTGAATATAACCAACCGCACCGCCTCTCCGGCCTTGCATGGGAGGACCTTCGCTAAAGTCCTCATGGATTTTGGTCCATATCGTCGCCCAAAGCCAGGTACCTAATTTCATAAAACGTATTGATGTCTCTTTCGCCACGCATTTTAAAAATCTCGCCATGTAAATGCAAAACTTTTTTTGAACCTGCACGTTCGTGTAAGTCATCAACATTTTGTGTGATAACGGTTACGTTAAAACGCTGTTGTAAATCTGCAATTCCTTTGTGAGCAGCATTAGGCAAAGCTGCCGCTACTTCCCGCCTGCGCATATTATAAAAATCAAGAACCAAATGTGGATTCTTTTTATAGCCCTCAGGTGTAGCAACTTCATAAACATTATATCCCATCCAAAGTCCATCACTATCACGGAAAGTTTTTAAGCCACTTTCTGCGCTAATGCCTGCGCCCGTGAGAACAACAAGATTTTCCATCAAACAAAATTACGGTTTCTGTTTCGCCGCAATTGTTCTTAGAGCATGTTTTTTATAGAGGATCCAAACGATGAATGCAAGTAACCATAAAGGCCATATAGACACAAGGCCAATAATAATTTCAGCAATAAACTCAAAACCATTTTTAAAAGCCATCATGGTCCTGGTCGAAAATCCGGGTGAGACATCGGATGGATTATAACCCGCAATGGGTTGATAAAAATTTAAGTTGATTGTTGAGTAAGCGGATTGATGCGATAAGTAATTTATTCTTCCGGATGCAGATTCCATTTCCTCCTGGAGGTTATTTATTTCTTCCTGAACTTTTAAAACATCTTCCATATTTTTCGCCTGCTTTAAAAACTCAAGATATTTTAAACGCATTTGTTCTTTAGCCTGCAATCTCGATTTGGTGTCTACCACTTCAGCCATTACATCTTCAGATGTAATTTTTTTCTCCAATATTTTATCTGAATCAGATGGAAGCGCATTCAACAAATCTTCAAATTGTTCAACAGGAACTTTTATTGAAATGGTTGTTTCTTTTCGTTCATTTGATTCATTTTGATCTTCGCTTGCAATGTAGGCTCCGTAACGCTTTGAAAGACTGTGAACATTGTTGCTGTATTGCTTAAAGTCTTTCACTTCCAGTTTTAAATCTGCAGTCTTAATGATTTTTTTATCGCAATCAGGATTTTGTCCGGGCAACGTTCCCTGCAAAATATTGTCGTTAGATAGTGTTGAGGTATCACTATTTTTTTCCGTTAGTGCAAGATCTTTTGCATTTGATGGTGAGGCTTGTATCAGTGACATATCCTTGTTAGCAGAAATATCTTCCGATTTATATTTTGAAATTCCACCACAGGAAAAAAGTAAGGTGCTGATGAGCACAAGGGAAATAATTTTCTTCATATCAATAAGTTTTTAAAGTAAGATTACTTATTGATACAAATTGCATAAAATTTGTAACCTATATGTTTTGTTAAAGCAGCGTTTTATTTTTCACCTGCCAATTCCATAATTATGTTCCACTCTTTTTCCGTAACGGGCTGAACCGACAATCTTCCAAGACGAACAAGAGCCATGTCCGTTAGTCGTTTATCATTTTTTACTGTTGTAAGGCTCACGGGCTTTTTCAACTTTTTGAAAGGCTTCAAATCAACTGCAACCCATTCATCTTTTGTGGTCGGATCCTGGTAAGCTTCTTTATCAACTTTAGCTATACCAACAATTTCCATTCCTTCATTACTATGATAGTATAAAACTTCATCGCCTTTTTTCATCGCACGCAAGTGGATTCTGGCTGCATAATTTCTTACACCATCCCATGTTGTTTTTTTGTCTTTTACTAATTGTTCCCAGCCATAAACGGAAGGTTCTGATTTTACAAGCCAATAATTCATAAAATGTTTTTTAATATTTTAAGAAAGATAAAAAGATTATCACAAATAAAAATCAAATAAAATTATACGGTTTGATATGAACGGATTGCTATTGCAATAAAAAACTTTTTTATGAATAAAAACCAGTGGGAAAGGTTTCTCGTAATTCTATTGTATAAAAAATTATATGTTCTGTTGATTAGTCTTTATAAAAGTTTAATTCACTGAACTGATTTATTAATCTAAAAACCATTAAAAAAATGAAACGTAAAAAAATTCTTTTCGCCGCGATTGCTTCACTGGCGCTGGTGACAGGTGGTATTATCTATGCTGCCGACCACATCGATGCTCCCTCTGTAACCAATCAAACTACAGACATTACCGATTTGTATGCATTCCAGGGTGCTAATACAAATGATATTGTTCTTGTGGCTAACACACAAGGTCTGTTAACTCCTGCCACGACAGGAGCTGCAAAGTTTGATGAGAACACACTCATTCAATTTAGTATTGACAACAACAATGATAACATTGAAGACCTGGTTGTTCAATGTAAGTATGATGCTGCTTCAAATACTATGAAAGTGTATGGTCCTATTAAACCATCTGCAACAGGTGCTATGAGTAAGTTAGAAGGGGATGCAACTGCTTCTGTTGGCATTACGCCATATGGAGCTTCAACTCCGATATGTTGCAACAAAGGGAGGCATTTCGGTTTTTGCCGGACCAAGAGATGATCCTTTCTTTTTTGACCTCGATCAGTATCACGCAATTTTAGCCGGAACAGCCACTGGTTTTAACAACCCGGGAAAAGATGCTTTTGCCGGAACTAACGTGATGAGTGTAGTTGTAGAACTTCCGAAATCAATGTTGGGTGGATCAGGAAAAATAAATGTGTGGTTAACTACAAGAAAGAAAGTATAAAACATCTTATCCAACTTATTAATTAAAAACAAAAAAATTATTAAAGATGAAAACAACAATAAAATTATTAGCGCTTCTTATTTCGGGAAGCATGATTTTTACAGCGTGTAAAGATAAAAATCCTGGTGGCGGCAATACTATCGCTTATTATCAACAGGCAGACCAAATGGGAAGACCCGCAGTGAATACTGTATTCAATGCTGCGGCAGATAAAGACGCTTTTAATACAACAGTACCTTCCGCTATGGCAGCCATTTATCAACCTAAATTCATGACTACTTTAATGGCTTTAAATCCGGCTTATACCATGAATGCCCTGGGTCTCGATGCGCCAACATTTACTGGCTTGCTGGCAACGGATGTATTAAATGTTTCAACAACAGGTAAAACAACTTTTTTTGACGGCACTAATGTTTTAACCGGTCGTGCGTTAGATGATGATGTAATTCATACAGAATTACTACTAATTTTCGGAGGTCCTAAAGGAACAGATAATGCTGGACTAACCAATGATAATGTACCGGCCAATGATGTAGCATTTTCAACTACATTTCCTTATTTGGCACAACCTCATTAATAAAGATTCTGATTGGAAACTTAGCCGGGAATTTATTTCCGGCTTTTTTATTTTACTCAAACTATTTTTTTAATATTAAAATATGCAAAACTGTTGTTTCAGTAAATCCGTATATATTAACAGAATGAGTTTAACTTCATCATAATTAAACGAAGCATACAACTCATTTATATAAAAAAATGAGAGCAGCAATTGCATATTACATGATACTACTTTACTTTACAGTAATGTTTAAGCCGCTAATACCAATTGTGAAAGATAAACTCTCTCATACCTTTGCAGAGGCGATTCATCTTGCAACAGTCCACGCAGTTTATGGCGCTAATCATCTTCAAAAGGAAGTTGACCAATCCAGTTCTGACAACGCAAACGATAAACACCAGAATAGTAATAATGAAGACCAGGCGCAGGTACATGTCGCAACAAATGAATGCAAATTTCAATTTGTGAGTACATTAGCCCGGGAAACTTATTGTTCACCTATTCACCAGTCAATTATTACCGGTTTTATTTCTAAGCACTCCCCTCCTCCAAAATTTTCCTGAATAAATATTTAAAGTTATTGGCGTCACGTCTTTAATGTGCCTCATGAATTTTGCAGGAGTATCAATTGCGTGTCGTACACCGTACTTAATTTCTTTAGTTAAATTTTGATAATGAATAAGATTCCATTTTATTTAGTCATTATTTTATTTTCGTTCAGCGCCCAATCCCAGGTAACCATAAATGGAAATATCATAGACGAAAAGACAAAACTTCCTGTAGAGGGAGCCACAATTACATTGGAGCCATCAAATAACTTTACCCTAACCAATGCAGAAGGCAGGTTCTTTTTCAAGGGAAAGTATGATTCGACTGCTTTTATAGTCGTTAATGATATTGGCTATGCCCCACAAAAGTTCACCGTTTCTGAAATATTAAAAAGCAGGATACTCGTCATTTCGCCGCGGCAAATTGAATTGCAGAATATTATTATTTCTGCTAACGCAACAGACATTTATAAACCCATAAGCAGAACTGATATAGCAATGCGTGGCGTGAATAATTCCCAGGAAGTGCTGCGCATTATTCCCGGAATTGTTATTAGTCAACACCAGGGCGGAGGTAAAGCTGAACAAATTTTTCTGCGTGGCTTTGATGCGGATCACGGAACAGATTTCAGAGAAGATGTCGATGGGTTATCAATCAACATGGTTTCTCATGCGCATGGGCAGGGTTTTGCAGATAGTCATTTTATTATTCCGGAAACAATTGAAAACGTCGATTTCAAAAAAGGCTCTTACGACGCGGGTAAGGGAGATTTTGCAACAACGGGCTTTGTGGATTATCATTTAAAAAGCACACTCGATAAAAATGTTATAAAATTAGAAGGAGGAATGTTTAATACATTTCGCGGCCTGTGTATGTTTAATTTATTAAATATCACGGCAAGGAAGAAACAACAATCCTGGTATGTAGCTTCAGAGTATAGATATGCCGATGCCTATTTTGATAATCCGCAACACTTTAATCGTTTTAATCTCTTTACGAAATACGTTGGAAGGATATCAGAAAAAAGTACACTCACGCTTTCCGCAACAACCTTTTGGAGCAAGTGGGACGCATCAGGACAAATACCCGAACGTGCCGTAAAGGAAGGCCTGATAAGCTTTTACGGAGCACTCGATCCGCATGAGGGAGGATTAACTTACAGAACGAATGTAAATGCTAAGTTGCTTACATCGCTGAGCAACGGGGATATCATACAAAACCAATTGTATTATTCTAACTATCATTTTGACCTTCATACTAATTTCACTTTTTATCTCGTCGATACAGTAAATGGTGATGAAATAAGGCAGCGTGAAGGAAGAGATATGATAGGCTACAACGGAAGCTATCACCATGCAGGCTATTCAGGCAATACGGGTATTAACACAAATGTGGGAATCAACGTTCGTGCCGACCTCACGCATAACTCAGAACTTTCGCATACAGTAGACCGTTATACACTTCTTAACCGCATCAAACTTGGCGACGTCTCAGAGCTAAGCATCTCGCCTTACGTAAGCGAAACATTTACGTTTAACCGTTATTTTAGTATGAACGCCGGTCTTCGATTTGACCAGTTTTACCATAAATACAATAATAAACTGGCAAGCGATAGTACGCTACCCGGGATCGGAATTTACAAAGCCAAAGCAAACACGTTAAGTCCCAAATTGAACTTCTACTATCATGTGAATGACAGAGCGCAGTTCTATCTCACAACCGGCAAAGGTTTTCACTCAAACGATACAAGAGCTGTGGTTGTAGAAAATGGGAATGATGTATTGCCTTCGTCATATGAAGCGGACCTGGGAACGGTATTTAAACCCGCCAGTAAAGTTTTGATCAATGCGGCTGTTTGGTATATCTACCTGCAACAGGAATTTGTATATAGTGGTGATGGCGGCGATGTTGAATTCAGCGGCAAAACAAAACGCCTTGGTTTCGATTTTTCGGGCCGGTATCAACCGATTAAATCTTTATACTTTGATGTTGATTTGAATTATGCGTACGGGCGTTCCATCGATAATCCTAAAGGACAAAATTATATTCCATTGGCGCCGATATGGACAAGTACGGGTGGCATCACCTATATAAATAAATATGGATTGAACGGAAGTTTGCGGTATCGTTACATTGGCGACCGGCCAGCCAATGAGGACTACAGCTTAGTTGCGACGGGATATTTTATAACAGATGCTGTTCTTAACTATTCACAACCGAAATACGAAATCGGGCTGGTAATAAATAATATTTTAAACACTAAGTGGAAAGAAACGCAGTTTGATACAATAACCCGTTTAAAAGGAGAAGCTGCGCCCGTTGACGAAATATGTTTTACACCCGGAACGAAGTTTTCAGCAAAATTAAGTTTTGCTATTTTTTTCTAACAAATAAAATATGATGAAAGAAATTATTTCAAATAATAAAACGTACTATTCAAAAATTATCGGCATCATTATTTTAAGTTTAATAATAAGTAATACTCTATTTGCGCATACGGTTGTGGGTGAGTTAGAAAAAATGTCTGGCAAAGATGCCGCCCTCCTCTATCTTGAGTTGGGCTATACGCACATACTTCCCCTTGGGCTAGATCATATTTTGTTTGTATTAAGTCTGTATTTACTAAGTCCGAAATTGAAGCCCGTTCTATGGCAGGCAACTGCGTTTACGGTTGCGCATTCAGTAACGTTAGGTCTGTCAATGTATCATGTAATAAAGCCGCCGGCCAGTATTGTTGAGCCGGTAATTGCGCTTTCGATAATGTATGTTGCGCTTGAAAATATTTTTTCTCCCAAGTTAAAAAAGACGAGAATAGGAATTGTTTTTTTATTCGGTCTCGTACATGGAATGGGGTTCGCAAGTGCTTTAGGTCAGCTTGGGCTTCCGGAGAAATCTTATCTTACTTCCATATTAATGTTTAACCTTGGTGTTGAACTTGGGCAGATGACAGTTATCATTTCAGCCTATTTACTTTTTGGAAAATGGTTTGGAGAAAAGCCCTGGTATAGGAAAGCTATTGTAATACCACTATCTGCAATTATTGCAGTAATAGCTTGCTTCTGGACTATTCAGAGAATATTTTTTACGTAACTGCTTCAATGGATTTACAATATCAGGCAAAAGCCAAACTCTTTATAGCAACAATTATTACTTCAGGACAGTCTGTCAATTTTAAATATATTTAGCTTGTAGGCATGGAGTTTTAGAGATGATAGAGTTATTGAGCGATTTTAACTTATGAACTTTGGTTGTCCTTATTGATTTGTGGTGGATAAAATGAGTGGGTTAATAACGATGTTGATTCGACAAAAAGTCCCAGATATATTGACTGAAGTTTGATGGACCTTGCGTGTATTGGCGACCGTTATAAAATGATTGATTAATTATTTAGGAACCGTTCTGCCTTAATAGTAAATAGTGCTGAAAGGCTGTATATGCATAATTAATATAACAATCATTTGCAAAAATTGAGGACTATTGTTTTAAATTTTCTTCAAGATCTCTCAACATCGAAGGGCTTAAATCGTATTTATTTTTTTCTGCAGCTTTAAAAAATTCGTGTGCATTGTATCCTTTACCAAGCCCCTTCATAAATTTCCCCATCCAATATAATTCAATTCCTTCCAGCGGTTTGCCCGATACATGTTCTTCATAAACTTTATAAGCCTCATTCTTTTTATTGTTGAAATACAAACACCAAACATACCACGCATAAGTTTGCGGAGTTTGCCTGTTGGCTATTTCATTTTCTGCCACTGTTTCCGCTTTTGCGGGATCATTTAATGTGCCTGTATATAATTCTACCAGGTATTTATTATACATAGTTCCATAGAGCGGATCGCTTGTCATGTCAACAAATTGTTGTGCATATTTTTTCATAGACGCAGAATCATTATTTAATTCGGCAGCCTGTGAAAGTTTTAAAATAGGATCCGGAGCTTGAGTTTTACCCGCTACAAAATGAAATATTTTATTTGCCAGTGAATCATTTTTATCATGAACCAATGCAATCCAGCCAATACCCATGATGCTGTGTAAATCGCTTGAATAGGTTGCAATCGATTTTTTATAAAGGTTATAGGCTTCTTCAATTTGTCCATCATGAATGTATAAATCAGCGGCATTAGATAAAGCTGCCGCAATTAGCGTTGGATTATTTCCTGCAAGTGACGCTGCGCTTAGCATTGCGTGTATGGCAGAATCGAGATTGCCTTTATAATGCTCAAGTTTAGAAGTCCTGAACTGGTAACCATAATCTTTCGGATCGCGAATGCGGTTTAAATTTTCTATTGCCAGAGGATACCTGCCTAACTCAAAATTCACATCAAAAGAATAAGCGCCATCGTCGTATTTTTTTATTCCGAGTTCTTTTGCTTTAGTTAAAAAAGTGTCGGCTTCATTAAACTTGTGTTGCGAAATCGAACGGGGTATTAAGGAAGTGTAAGGGGCAGCTTCTTTATAATTATAGGTTTTAGCAATAAGTTTTAAAATACTGTCTGACGATTTTAAATCCTGGATATTTCCCTTCAAGCCAAACCTTGCAGCAAGTACCGATGAATATTTTAATTCGTTGCTGTATCCCGGATGTGCTGTATCAAGCCTGCTGCCCCAAAATTTAATATCCGCTGCGTTTGTGGTCACTGCCGGCTCTGTATAATTATTAATCAGGCTATCGATATAAGAAAATTCAACAATAATCCTTTTTTCATGGTTGCATGAAGAAAGAATTGCAAGAATTGCGAGAAGGGAAAAGAGATTTTTCAAAATAAAAGTTTTATCTACTTACGAATTTTACGCCTTAGCAGTTCATAAATAAAAAAACTTTTACCAATTGGAGCGTTCAGATCATTTTGTTGCCGGTACAACTATTCCCACCCACTCGCCAGCACATCTGCAATGTGCATTGTTTTTAACGGAAGATTTTTTTTAGTAATATATCCATTAAGATGCATAAGGCAGCTAAGATCTGTTGAGATAATATAATCCGCCCCGGAAGCCATCGCGTTATTTACTTTTTGGTCGGCCATTGCAATAGATATTGACTCAAACTTAACAGCGAATGAACCGCCAAAACCGCAGCAGGTCTCATTATCAGCCATTTCAATTAATTCAAGGCCTTTCACTTTGCCAAGTAATTTTCTCGGCCCTTCTTTTATTTTGCATTCACGTAATGCTGCGCAACTATCATGGTAAGTAACTTTTGCATCCATTACAGCTCCGTAATTATCAATTTTTATCACCTCAGTAAGAAATTCGGTGAACTCGTATATTCTGCCAGAAATATCCTTTACGTTGTTGTGAAGGGATGAATTTGCAAATAGTGTGTTATAATAATTTCTTACAAAACCAACGCATGATGCAGAAGGTGCCACTATATAGTCGGTTCCTTCGAAGTCTTTTATAAATTTGGTAGCAACCTGTTTAGCATCTTCCCAAAAACCAGCATTGAACGCAGGTTGACCACAACAGGTTTGATTGGTGTTATATTCGACATCGCAACATGCCTTTTCCAAAACTTTCACCATATTAAAAGCAGTTTTGGGATACAATTGATCAACAAAACAGGGTATAAATAACTGGACTTTCATTTAAAATAATTTCATCATTTCATTGAAAAATTGTAGCGGAGTTGTTGCTAATAATTATTTAAACTGATGTGATTTTACGAATACTTAAGCGCCATCATCTTTAACGCAGATATAGCTGCTTCTTCCCCTTTATTCCCGTGCGTTCCACCAGTGCGTTCATCGGCTTGTTGTTGATTATCTACCGTTAGAACGCCAAAAATAGTCGGCACCGGCAACATTAAATTAAGATGCACTATGCCGTCTGTAACGGCTTTGCATACATATTCGAAATGCGGCGTACCTCCACGCAGTACACAACCTAATGCAATAAAAGCCTGCGGCTTTTCAAATTTATTCTGGTAAGTATCCCAAAAATGTTTTACGGCAAAAGGTATTTCAAATGCACCCGGTACGGTAATAATTTTATAATTATTCATGCCGTATTGCTGAAGAATTTTAATACAACCTTGCAGTAACTTGTTCACAATTTCGGCATTCCATTCAGTGTACACAATAACAATACAGGCATCCTTTGAAAGGATGCCTGCGTTGAAATTATATAAATTTTCGTTTACGGATGCCATCAAATAATCAATAAAAAGTTATTCTGAAAATTCGCCAAGCTTCGCCAGGTACCGGTCAACTTCTGAAGCCTTATCGGATGACGGGTATTCCTCTTTTATCTTTTTGAACAACTCAACAGCGTCTTTTGTTTTGCCCGTAGATTCCGCAAAGAGTGCTGCCCTGAAAAGAAATTCGGATGAAGTGAATTCATCTTTGTCATCTACATCCGCCGCTTTCTTATAATACTCGAGCGCATCATCGTTTTTATTTAATTCAGCGCTAGCATCTCCTATCATTCCGTAAGCCCTGCTTTTTATTTGTGTTGCACCATTGGCATCGAAGTCCTTAAGAAATTTTATGGCCTTAGCGTATTGATGAAGATGCAGGTAACAGGCACCGGCATAATATTCGCAAAGATTAGCAGCAGCAGTGCCAGCGTATTTATTGATGATTCTTAATGCACCATCGTTTCTTCCATCGCCATTAAGAACCTTGGCAGCCATCAATGCTTTTACAGAATCGGATCCCTGGGCATTACTGAAATCTGAAAAATATTTTTGCGTTACGAAAACAGCGTCATTCGCTTTGTCTTCTTTGGGAAGCTTAAACATGTATTTGTAAACGAGCCAACCGGCTAGTAAAACAATAACGGCAGTTCCTATATAAATTAACGGCTTATTGTAGTTTAACCAAAATCCTCGTGCTCTTTGTATTGGATCTATTTCTATTTGTTGTGTTGCCTTAGCAGCCATCTTAAGTTTTTAATTTTCTTTACTAATTATTAAAATATTATTTATGCAATTTTATCAATCCATAATATATGGGTAATCGTCTTCTGCATAAATATCTTTATACATTTCATCATCATTAGGGAACGGACTTTCATCAGCAAACTTTACTGATTCTTCCACCTCAGCTTTTACTCTTTCGTTAATTGCTTCAATTTCTTCGTCACTAACACCAAAATCATTTTTTAATTTGGACAAAGAAGTTTCAACCGGATCCTGCAATTTGTATTCTTCCATTTCTTCTTTACTGCGATACTTTGCCGGATCACTCATACTGTGACCTTTATAACGATAAGTTTTCACTTCTAATAAAGTGGGCCCACCATTATCTCTTGCCCTTTTTACAGCCCGTTCCACCGCCTCATGTACCGTTTCGGGATTCATTCCATCTACCCTGTCGCCCGGCATATCGTACGCATCGGCCAGTTTGTAAATATCCAACACGTTAGAGGTTCGGGCTACTGAAGTTCCCATTGCGTAGTTATTATTTTCGCATATAAAAACCACAGGGAGTTTCCATAACATCGCCATATTAAATGTTTCATGAAGAATGCCCTGCCTTGCAGCGCCATCACCAAAGAAACATAAAACTGCATTTTTAGTGCCTTTATATTTTTCTGCGAAAGCTAAGCCTGCGCCCGTTCCAATCTGCGCTCCCACGATACCATGTCCGCCAAAAAATCGTTCTTTTACGCCAAACATATGCATGCTGCCTCCTTTTCCTTTGCTGCAGCCGGTAGCTTTTGCATAAAGTTCTGCCATGCAGGATTTTGCTGACACACCTTTCGCGATTGCCAATGCATGGTCACGATACGCTGTTATAAAAATGTCTTCGGGAATCGTAGCAGTCATACAGCCTGCAGCTATCGCTTCCTGACCGATATATAAATGACAAAATCCACGGATCTTTTGCATTCCGTACATCTGCCCGGCTTTTTCTTCAAACCTGCGTAGTAAAAGCATTAGTTCGTACCAATACAAATAAGTTTCTTTTGTAAACTTTGTAGCCAAGTTTATAATTTTTAGGCGGCAAAGATAGGGTAAAAAGAAAAATAATGTGAGATGAGTTTAAAGCAAAAAAACAGTTAACAAAAAATATATAAATATCCCCTCTTAATTAAAATTCATTCATAAAAAAACCGGCTCCTATGCCGGTTTTTTAAATATATATTTTTTGAACTATTTTTTATTCACTTGGGCGAGTTGTTCTTCGCCAATCATCTTGTCTACAACTTTTACGGTTTGATTAATATAGATATCATCGCCTATGCGCTTCAGGAATTGCGTGTTCTTGGCTATCTTACCGGAATCATCACCCAATTCAAGTGAATCTGCAGCAATATTGTGAACTGCGAATTCATTTTTAAGTTTGGTAAGACTATCCAGCTTTTTTGCAAGAGCTTTCATCTGATCAACCTGTGCACGATATTGTTGAATATTAAGGGGAGTCTCTTTGTCATTATATTTATCCAATAAATTTACATCTTCTCTTATGCCTGTGAAAACGGGGCTTTTACTAAGATCGGCATTAGCTTCCGCAACAATTGAGTTATAACTGTATCCGGGATTCCAGGTTGTATAATTTGCTTTTGGAATCTCATCCCAGCTCAAAGCATCGGGATTATCTTTTTCACGAAATTTTACATTCTCCAACCGGTCAGGAATAATAATGTCGGGCACTACACCACGCAATTGAGTTGCACCACCATTAATACGGTAAAACTTTCTGAAAGTAAGTTTTATATCGCCCAGTCCTTCCGCAGGCTTACTAAACAATGGATTTTCTGACTGCGGATCTAAAGATATACTGCGCTGAACCGTTCCTTTGCCGTATGTGGAGGTACTGCCGATGATAACACCGCGGTGATAATCCTGGATAGCAGCGGCAAAAATTTCTGAAGCAGAGGCGCTCATCTCATCCACCATTACGGCCAGCGGGCCAGTATATAAAACATCTTTATCTCTGTCGCTAAGAATACTGGCTTTTTCATCACGGCCTTTTACCTGGCATATCGGGCCATCTTTGATAAATAATCCAGCCATATCTACCACATCATTTAAAGAGCCCCCGCCATTACCGCGCAGGTCGATGACGATTCCGTCTACATTGGCTGCTTTTAATTTTTCTACTTCCTTGGCAACATCTGTCGCAGACCTGCGGGCAGATGGATCATCGAAGTCTGCGTAGAATTCGGGTAAATAGATATAGCCTATTTTATTTGCGCCATCATTTACAATCGCACTTTTTGCAAAAGTATCTTCCAAAGAAATTTTATCTCTTAAGATGGGAACCACTTTAATGGTACCATCCGATTTTTTAAGTGTGAGTCTCACTTCAGAGCCCTTCTGTTCACCTCTAATCAGTTTAACCGCGTCAGTAACCGAAAACCCTGTTACATCAACGGGAGTAGCGCTACCCTGTGCAACTTTTATTATTTCATCTTCAGGTTGTATTTCACCTGATTTCCAGGCGGGGCCCCCGCTGATGAGGCTAGAAATTTTTATTTTACCATCGTCCTCTTTTAACTGCGCTCCTATGCCAAAGAATGTTCCACTCAGTAACTCATCAAAACTTCTTTTATCAACAGGTTCAAAATAGGTGGTATGCGGATCCATGCTGCTTGTAATGGCATTTACGAAATCACTAAACATATCGTCCGGAGTGTTGTGGTTTTTTAAGGTTTGGAAATAGCGATCCATTTGCCGGCTAACCACTTCACGGGCCTCTCTCTCGAGAGTAGAATCCGGTTTCCAACTGGAATCAGTCTTGCCTTTAGGCATCTTCGCTGATTGCTTATCTCTTTCATCCTGCATATCAACAAAACGTCCAAGTACCAGGTATTTCAAACGTTTTCTTCCATAGTCATATCTTTCGGCTTCCGTTTTGGGATACGTTCTTTTATCGCCGTCAAGTTGCAACGATTCGTCTTTTGAAAAATCAAATGGCTTACTTAAAATATCTTTATAATTTTTTGCAACTTCGTCCAGTCGTGCAAGGTAGACTTTGGTGATTGCATAAAAAGATTCCAGCGGTTCCCCGTGAATCTCATCATCTATTTTGTTCTGATATTTTTTAAAGTCGTCTATGTCCTTCTGGTAAAAAATGAATTTATCGGGATCAAGACCGTCTTCATATTTATTTAATACTTCTTTTGAAAATGCATCGTCAATTTTCTTAGGGCTATAATGACCCTCTTCAAGAACAATTCCAACATTTTTCAGGACCTTTTCGTATTTCGTTTTGGGATTGTCACTCAACCGGTCGCCTCTGCCCATTACGCCATATGCTACAAACAAGCCGCCACAAATAAGTATCAAAAGGACGGGTATAAATTTTTTACTCATAATAAAATTCATTAAAGGATTCATACGTAAAAATAACAGAAAATAGATTCCGCAATTAAAAATAGTATGTTTTATTAACAAAGGTTTTGTATAATGTATGGACGGTTATTTTAATAAATTATTGCCTTAATTAAAAAGAAAGAAGGATATCATAAAAAAATCCCGCCGATGAGCGGGATTTTTTTGGGTGGATGATGGGGCTCGAACCCACGACCCTCAGAATCACAATCTGATGCTCTAACCAACTGAGCTACAACCACCGTTTATAAAGGGCCAAAATTAATTAAAAATTTAAACTAAAAACAAATGCATTTAGTAATGTTTCTGAAATTGTCATTCTTTTTGAATGTTATCAAACTTTTATCTCAATGCAAAACTTACGCCGTTTGAATTTGAAATAAATATTGAACTATCCCGAAGGAAATAAGATGAATTGGCGTCTAATCTTTACCGTTCATATATTATTTAATTTTTATTTTCATGGGTATTCTGAAATTTGCCCCGTCTTCGAAAACTAAAATCTCCCTCAGTATTTAAATCAATACATAGAAAACTTTTATGAAAAAAATTTACTTTCTCCTGTTTACTTTCATACTTACGGGTAGCATTTTCGGTCAATATCCCGGTGGCGGCGCTCGTGGTGGACAAAGCATGAATCTTGGGCATTTTTATGGTAAGGTTGTTGACGATGTTACTGGTAAACCAATAGAAGCTGCTTCTATTCAACTTTCTCAAAATAAAATGGATACCGCCTTAAAGAAGAGACGGGATTTTGTTGTTGCTGTTATGCTTACCGATAAAAAAGGAGAGTTTAGCATTGATAAACTTCCGGTTCTTACAACTTATCAACTTATAATTACCGCTATTGGGTATAAAACCTTCAGCGAAAAAGTAGCCTTTAATCTCAAAATAAGTGGTGGCGATATGAGCCAGATGTTAAACGCTGTTGACAAAGATCTCGGCAATATTAAACTGATACAAAATGCGGAACAGTTGAAGGAAGTTGTGGTTACCGGAGAGAAAAGTATAGTGCAGATGAATATTGACAGAAAGGTTTTTAATGTGGATAAAAGTATAACCAGCGTGGGCGGTACCGCGGTAGATGTATTAAAAAATGTACCATCAGTAAATGTAGATATCGATGGTAATGTTACGCTGCGTAATGCAACGCCAACAATATTTATTGATGGACGTCCGACTACTTTAACGCTTGACCAGATACCGGCAGACGAAATTGAAAGTGTTGAGGTAATTACTAATCCATCAGCAAAGTTTGATGCCTCGGGAGGAGGTTCTGGCATTCTTAATATAGTTCTTAAGAAAAACAGGAAACCTGGTTACAATGGAAATTTGCGAGCTAATGTTGATTCCAGGCTTCGTTATGGATTAGGTGCTGATATTAATATTAAACAAGGAAAAATAAACTTCTTTGCCAATACAATGTATAACCAAAGAAAAAGTCTAAGTACACAATCTACCGAGCGCAATGACTATGTTGATAGTGTTAGCGCTTTACTTTCGCAAAGTGATAAACCGGTAAGCACAGGGCATTTTGCATTTGCCCGTGCAGGGTTTGATTATTTTCCGGATAACAGGAACACATTCACGCTTTCCGGAGTTATTGTAGGTGGCCGTTTCAACAGTGCGGATGAGTTGAATATTAATCGCGATAGTAATTATGTTTCATCCGTGTCACAGGAAAAAGGTATTACCAATTCTGATGGCCATTTCGCATTTAATAATTATGGTACTACCCTAAGCTTTAAACATAATTTCGCAAAGCCAAATAAAAATGTGACGGCCGATCTTAATTACAACTGGAGCAACAATTCAAATAACAGTGAATTTTCGACCCAATATTTTAACCTGGATAACACGCCGAAAACCCCGCTGTACCAGCAAAAAATAACAGGTGGCGGAACTACCAGGTATTTTACAGGGCAAACCGATTATACCAATCCAATAAACGATAAAATGAAACTGGAGGCGGGCCTTAGAGCAGCGGTTAGAAATTACAGCAGTCACAATGAAAACTTTTTTTACGATGCTGCTAATTCAAAATACCTAACCATCCCCGGCCTCGATAGTAAATATCAATTCCAGGACCAGGTGTATGCTGCTTACACTACTTTTTCGCAGAAAATAAATGATTTTACTTATCAATTAGGCGGAAGAATTGAAAGTTCTTTATACACCGGACAACTGGTAGATTCCAACCAGGCTTTCAAAAATTCTTTCCCACTTAGTTTTTTTCCGAGCATATTCTTAACTCAAAAAATTAATGATAAACAGGACATTCAATTGAACTACTCCAGGAAAATTAACAGGCCCAATTTCTTCCAATTGATTCCTTATTATAATTATACTGATTCACTGAACATAAGTCGTGGTAATCCTGATTTGAAGCCAGAGTTCACGAGTTTATTTGAGTTCAACTACGATGTTAATTTTCAAAAAGGAAACAATCTTATAGCAACTATTTATTATCGCCACACAAATGATCTTATCACCCAGTTTCAATACAGAACCTTAAATCCTAATCCGTCAAAAACAGATTCTATATTTCTTACTTCATTTGCAAATGCAAATAGTTCGAGTGCTTACGGCCTGGAGGTAACTTCTTTGAATAATATCACCAGGTGGTGGTCTCTAACAGCCAATGTAAACCTGTATAATTCGAAACTTAATGGAAACAATCTCCAGAGTAATCTTAATAATCAACAAGTGAGTTGGTTTGGTAAACTTAATAATACCTTTAAATTACCCGCCAATTATTCGATACAGTTCACGGGAGATTATACGAGTAAAACAATATTGCCTCCTAACCGCAGCGGTGGCGGCGGTGGTAACTTTTTTCGTGGAGGAAGCCTGGCGTTAGCAAACGGGTATACAGAACCTGTTTATGGGTTCGATATCGCATTCAAAAAAGAGTTCCTTAAAGATAAATCCGCTTCGCTATCAGTAAGTATGAATGATATATTTAGAACGAGGGTTTATAAGGTTCATTCCGAGTCTGATATATCGCCTAATGTTTATTCTACCCAGTTCAACGAACGCACCAGGGATCCTCAAATGGTGAGGGTAAATTTCAGTTACCGGTTTGGTAAAGTTGATGTGTCGTTATTTAAGCGTAAGAATCTTAAAGCAGAACAGGAAGGTATGCAGAACGGTATGCAGGGAGTATCTCAATAAAATTATTCTGTGAAAATTAGAGGGGCGCTATTGCAAAAGTTAGTTTGAACGTGACTTTTAATAGCGCTTCTTCATTTGAGATAGTTCAGTGCTGATCTTAAAAATGTATTACCTCCAGGGTCTGAGTTGAAGTCCCAGTGGTCTGAAAAATAAATTCCATTTATATTTGCGCACTTTCAATAAAAATTGTTGGAGGGAATTTCTTTACTTGTTGCGATGAGCAACTAAAATATTTTATCGTTATGCCGTTACGTGCCGGGATTGTGGGATTACCCAATGTGGGAAAGTCAACTTTATTTAATGCAGTCAGCAATAGTGCAAAAGCACAGGCAAGCAATTACAGATTTTGTACCATTGAACCAAATGTAGGACTGGTCAATGTTCCAGACGAACGATTGGAAAAGCTGGCCGGGTTAGTTAAGCCAGATCGAATCGTTCCGACTCAAATTGAAATAGTTGACATAGCTGGCCTCGTAAAAGGAGCAAGCAAGGGTGAAGGTTTAGGAAATAAATTTCTTGCCAACATACGTGAAGTAGATGCAATAATTCATGTAGTGAGATGTTTTGAAGATGAAAATATTTTGCGTGATGAAGGTCCCATTAACCCAATTAGTGATAAGGAAATAATTGAGACTGAATTACAGTTAAAGGATCTGGACAGCGTTGAAAGAAAACTATCCCGAACTGAAAAAATGCTGAAGACCGGCGATATAAAAATAAAGCACGAATACGAAGTGTTGGTTAAATGCAAAGCACATCTTGAAAAGGGCAAAAACATTCTTTCGCTCGATTTAAGTAAGGAAGATAAAGCAGCCATTGCTGAAAACTTCTTACTAACGGATAAGCCTGTACTGTATGTGGCGAATGTTGACGAAGCGTCTATGCATACAGGTAATAAATATTCTGATTTACTGATAGAGGCGGCTAAAGCAGAAAATGCGCAGGTTATTATTATGACCAATGCTATTGAGGCACAAATAGCCGAATTTGAAAATCCGGAAGACAAGCAAATGTTTATGGATGAATATAAAATGGAAGAACCTGCCTTGGATCGCTTAATTCATTCTGCTTATAAACTATTGGACCTTTCTACCTATTTTACTGCCGGAGTTCAGGAAGTACGTGCCTGGACCATTCACCACGGCTGGAAAGCTCCGCAGGCTGCGGCTGTTATTCATACTGATTTTGAAAAAGGCTTTATTAAGGCTGAAGTAATTTCTTACAATGATTTTATCCACTATGGTTCCGAAGCTGCCTGCCGTGAAAATGGTAAGTTAAGAATTGAAGGAAAGGAATATATCGTTCATGATGGCGACGTAATGCATTTTAGATTTAACGTATAAGTAATTCTTCACCCTACCCTGCGCATGACGAAATCGAATCCTTCATTCTTTAAATACAACTAACAGAAATGCGTACTTGCTGTTTTAATATATCTGTAATTAAGTGATTATTTGAAATGTGCTCTCAGCATCCAGGCCATTTTCTCGTGCGTTTCCATAAGGCCTGTTATAAAATCGCTGGTTCCGGCATCCTTGTAAGTATCAGCAAAAGGATTCACGTTACCCCTTATGAATTCAATAATCGTTTCATGATCTGCCAATAGCTCTTTTATAAAATCAAGACTACCATTCTTATTTTCAGTTTCGCTAAGGTGTGTAAGTTTTAAAAAGCTTTTTAGTGTTGCCGGCGCATAATGACCAATTGTACGAATACGCTCCGCAACACTATCCATGATGTCATCAAGCTGCTCATATTGAGATTCAAAAAATAAATGCATAGCATGAAAATCACTTCCTTCAACATTCCAATGTGCGTTTCTTGTTTTCGTGTATAGAACAAATTCGTCAGCTAATAATTTTGACAATGCTACTGAAACAGCTTGCCTGTTTTTCTGGGTAATTCCAATATTAGTTTCCATGATTAATTTTTTAGCGATTAAAATATTTAATTGAATTGTAATATGCAATTTACTACAAGAAAAAGTTTTATTGGTTTATGCCTGTATCAAATCTTTGTTTTATTTATCGATTTACCCTTACATTTTACCAATCGGGAACTTATCATCGATAAAATCCAGCAAAGAGAATTCATTGTTCGATTCGCAAAATTTAAATTGAAAATGACTCACCAGTATAAACATCGTTACTTTTGCCGGAATGAAAAAGAGAACCCCTTCATCGGAGGAGATACTTACCAAACTTGGTATTGCTGCGCTTAATGAGATACAAATTGCGTCTGCAAAAGCTAATAAAGAAAATGCCGATGTTATATTACTTTCTGCAACAGGTTCCGGAAAAACGATCGCGTTTTTATTGCCGGTTATTGAATTACTGGATCACAATAATAAGAATACGCAGGCGCTGGTTGTTGTTCCTTCGCGTGAATTGGCTGTTCAAATTGAGCAGGTTTTCAGGATGATGGCGACAGGCTTTAAAGTAACCTTATGCTACGGTGGACATAAAAGAGAAACCGAGGAAAATAACCTGGTTCAGCCGCCAGCCTTAGTTATAGGAACACCCGGAAGGATCTGCGATCATATCCGTCGGGGAAATATTACATTGGATTCGATTGAGACATTGGTTTTAGACGAATTTGACAAAACACTGGAACTCGGTTTTTTGGAAGAAGTGTCTTTCATTGTAAGTTCTTTAAAAAATATCAAAAAAAGAATTTTGACATCGGCCACCGAATTAGTTGAAGTACCCTCATTCATTGGATTGAAAAATCCGGCCAGGTTAAATTTTTTATCACAGGGAGATGAAGAAAAGGGGCTGACTATTCAAAGGATTTTCTCCCCCGATAAAGATAAGGCTGATACATTGTTCCGGTTAATTTGCCATTTAGGAGGCCGGTCTTCCATCGTATTTTGCAATCACCGCGAATCCGTAGAGCGCACGAGCAACTTTCTCACTAAAAGCGGTATTATAAACGAATTCTATCATGGCGCTATGGAGCAGCAAGAAAGGGATAGCGCTTTGAGTAAATTTAGAAATGGTACAGTGGATGTGTTGGTAACAACCGATCTTGCATCCCGGGGACTTGATATTCCTAATATCCGCTACATTATCCATTATCATTTACCACACTCCGAAGAAATATTTATTCACCGCAATGGAAGAACCGCAAGGATGGACGCAAGTGGCACCGCAATTTTGATACTATCAGAAGAGGAAAGATTACCCTCATATATTGATCAGGATATTACGCAAATACAACTACCCGACACCGTTATATTACCGGAAAAACCAAAATGGTCTACTCTTTTTATTGCTGCGGGCAAAAAGGATAAAGTAAATAAGGTAGACGTAGTTGGCTTTCTTTCTAATAAAGGACAATTGAAAAAGGAAGATATCGGGCTTATAGAAGTAAAAGATTTCTTCTCATTTGTTGCTATAAGAAAATCAAAAATGGGGCAGGTACTTCAGCTCATAAAAAATGAACGTATCAAGAATAAGAAAGTTAAAATGGAAATTGCCAGGTAATTTTCTTATAAATGAAAAGTCTGCTTCATTGCTTTAAACACTCCCGGCGTTGACCATTGGCCCGGCACGATCATACGGCGAATTGTATACAATGGTTCAGTTGAATCCCGTTTTGTAGATAGTATGAACGCCATCTTATAACCTGCTTTTTTAAGTTCAGGAATGGCCGACATACTCCAGATACCAAATGGATACGCAAAATAATCAGCAGGTTTGCCTGTTATATCTTCAACCTTCTTTTTTGGTTTTACAAACTGAATGTCAAAATCGGCACCTTTATATTTGGAAACCATATGATGATCCCATGTATGTGCTTCCACTGCATTGCCATTATCCGATAATTCTTTTAACTGTTCTGTGGTCATATAACGGGGACGATTAATCGAAATGGTCATGATAAAGAAAACGCCTTTAAATCCATATTTCTTCATTTCAGGATATCCAATACTATATTGTTCTTCATCAGTATCATCAAAAGTAAGCATAACGGGTTTGGCTGGAAGTTTGCCGCCATGCACGAGGTAATCGTAAAGATCGCCAGGTAAAATTGTTTCATAGCCACTGTCTTTCAAAGCTTTCATTTGCTCGGCAAAAGATTCAGGAGATACTGAATAGCTCTTCAAGGTTTCGCTCTGGCCAGGCTTAGCTTCGCGAATGTGATGGTAACATAATACCGGCACTTGTTTCCCCGAAAGGATCGTCGCTAAATCTGCAATTTGTCTTACTTTGGGTGAATCAACAGCGATTTTTGAAGAATCATTTCTTGCAACTTCTTTTTTTGTTTCACTTTGTGAACAGGATGCTATAAATAACAGCACTATAATTAAATTAATCCCCGGAGTTTTCATTTTGATTTGTATGAGATTGAATACTTATTGGTATTGAATGTAAATTGGTTTTGGAACAAATTTTGATAGTTCCTGCGGAGTGTACATTAAGTGATTACCGTTTTTGATATCGTTTTTATAAAACAATTTAAACCCTGTAAATTCCACCGGTTGCTTATAAATATACAAAAGGTAAGTCGAGCGCTTTAATGTTTTGTCGCCCCAGCCGTCCATGTCCATTACAATTTGTACTTCAGGAACTTTTTTAATCTTTTCATATCCTGTTACCATCCCTTGTGTAAAACGATGAACAACTAAAATCTTTGGAGGAAGATTATATTTTTTTACAAGCGTAGCAAGATAATCTATCGCGTTATTCACATCCTCATAGCTAAACGTACCAATTTTCTTGCCGGGAACTTCGCCATTTTTCATCGAAAATTCAGGATCGATTCCCAGGTTGACAGTGGGCATTTTTAAATACGTTTCCAGTTGGGGCACTTCGTCTTTAACGGTACTGTGGCCCACCTGTATATCAAGGAAAACTAAACCGTTAATTTGCTTTGCCCAATTCAAGACGGTATCAATTTGACTGGAAGGCATGCGGTATCGGTGTTTGCCATCTTTGCCTGGAGAACCCTGTGCAGTTACTGCTATATAATGTAACGCAGGG
The DNA here is from genome assembly GCA_963792025.1 of uncultured Chitinophagaceae bacterium. GTDB lineage: Bacteria > Bacteroidota > Bacteroidia > Chitinophagales > Chitinophagaceae > Ginsengibacter. The sequence goes on from CAWBUS010000011.1 coordinate 28,716, forward strand.
ATAACTGGAAGAGAACTGTCGGCAGCTTGCCAACTGGCAACTTCTCCTTTAAGTTTAGCCAGCATTTCATCTCTTGGCAATTCTCCAAGTATTCCCATTTTTTTCGAGTACATATTGCCGTAGAACGCTACAATTCTTTTAAACGGAAGAACAGCTCCAGGTAAAGGATAAGGAAATTTAGCGGGCCACTTTCCGGTGGTATCGCCGTTGGCCAGGTTTTTTAATTTTAAATTATAGTCGGCTGTATCAAAAGCTCCCCGGTTTATTGGCTGCGGCTGCGAAGATTTATTAACTATAGTATCGCCGTTTGCATGTTCTCCGGAACTTGCATTATTGCAGCTCGTTCCTAAAAAAAAGGAGAAATATAACAGACAAATATTTATGGGGAATCGGTACATAATCATAGTGGATAAAGGTATCGTAAAAAATTTCGATAGTAACGAAAGGGCTGATAAATTATTTCAAAAAGTTTTATTAAAACAATAACAAAGAAATAAAAAATAAAATTTTGTTTTCAGGTAGAAGGGCCAGGGTTTTTCTCCGCAACATCGGTTTGAAGAAATTTTTGCAAAAGCTGGTCTTCATTTTTTGTGGTTGTTTTTTTTATTACGAAATAGACAATAATTTCTATTGCAATTATCACAAGGTATACAAGGGAATTATAAGAATATAATCCTGTCAGCCAAAAATAAGATATCGCTGCTATACTGCAGACAGAGGCTAATAAGGGTATGCCCCATTTTAATACTTCGAGCGCTTCATAACTTTTGAAAGCAGCAACATTTGAGATAATAGGTTCAGGGCGAATTTTATTAAGTAAATAAATATTTTCAATTATGTCGCAGAGCCATGCAATAACTTGTAGCCAGGCTAACAGCGCAAAGAACCTATGTCCAAAATAAACCATCTTCGCAGACACCTTCATGCATAATATAAAAATAGATCCGTAAAAAGCCGGCATAAAAAGAAAATCAATTATAAGTTGTATCCTTAAGGCCCTTAAAGTTTTCTGAGCCTGTGCCGGTGGCAAGGTGAAAATTTCTTTGATAAAGCTGACCATCTCTGCGGCAGACGGGGGAAATTCCAGGTCGAGAATACTAAACTTTCTAATAACCACATGTTTCGTAAAAAAATTGTCGCCCTGGAGGCCCATAATCAAATGAAGAAGTAGCATGACTCCGAAAGCGATGCAGAAATATAACCAGCTAAATTCAAAATAAAAAGGCATATTATTTATTGCATTAATAGTGTGATGTGCTCTCTGGAACTTTCTCGTTGTTTAAAGTCATTTGCATAATCGTCCTGTTATTTTTGTAACCATTCCAATCAAAATCAATCAAAAATTTGGTAGCTGTTTTCGCCCCAATAACAAACATGTCAATTTTGTCCTGGTCAGAAAGAAAGAAATTAAGCCAGTTATAATCCGACAGGGGTATTTTACCAATTCCTTTTTCATACACTTTATTTTTGAGCAAAAAGTCTTTGTCATAATAATACCTGATGGTATTGAACATTCTTCCAAAATATCCAAACAGATCCCAGGAAGTAGCGTTTTTAGAAGTATTGTCAGGTTTGCTATCGTCGAGATCAATTCCAAAAGAAGGTAACCTTGGCGTAATAACTTTTGGGTTGTAGAATAAATTAATCGGAAAATTAGACAGCATTCCGCCATCAACAAATCTTGCATTTGTTGGCGGGTCGGGTTCGTCCATGGTATCCATCCAGGCTTTTTTAACTTCCTCACAATCGCACGGAATATCATTTATCATATATGATTCAAAAAAAACCGGAATAGACATGGATGCCCTGATAAAACCAGCAGGTTGCAGGGTATCAATATCTGCCTTTTTCCTGAACAGGTAACACATTTCAGGGAACTGAATTTTGTTTTGGGTAACCAGTTCGGAAGTAATAAAAGTAACGTCACCTTTCAAGCTGCCTACCCCTTCCGGATTATCCACCCTCAAATGCAGTTCGGGAAGTGTTGTTGCTTTTGCATTGAGTTCAGAAACTGTGTGGACACCATTCGCAATAAGTTGCTGCTTGATCCAATCGTAAAAATAATCGCCTGGATTGATTCCATAACCTGAATTCTTCAAACGCCTGAATAACCTGGAACAGTAGAAAGCTATTAACCCGGTTAACAAAAAATAAAAACCGGTTAATACAAAAAAGAGTTTTGTGAAAATGGAAAGAAAATAAATCTTATGTTGGAGTCCGAGGGAAATAAAATCTCCTGCCATTAAGAGAAATGCGATGATAGTTATCCATGTCAGCCACCTTTTTACTTTTACGGTAAAGTCCTGGTGAGTAATAAATTTTTTGATAATCCATCTTGCCGCAGGATGTCCATCTACAAGTTTAAAAAAATTAAGATCGCATATGGCTTTTAATATTGCAGGTGATTTAGCATCCTCTTTCTTGCCAATAACAGTCATCAACGCGGTGTTAATAGCGCCTGCACTCGTGCCGGCCAGCCTGAGAAAGCGAATCCCCATTTCTTCTAAAATGTAAGTGTATCCCACCAGCGCTATGCCTAATACACCACCACCCTTCTGAACAAGATTTACATATTGATTTCCGTCCTGATCCAGAACGTCTGAGACAATTAAAGGATTCGTATCTTTTGGAAACGCTTTATTTAATTCGTCCAGGCATTTCAGTACCTCAGCGTTATTAATAAAATCCTCTGTAGCAAGGGTTTTTCCGGCAGTCTTGTTACCAACATTTGATTGAATCATATTGGCTACTTAATAAAAGTTACAGCATTTGTAAAGCAAATCCTATAAATAATGATGTTTAAATTAAAGCGCATTTCTTCGGCAAGCATCTGGATTACTAAAGCCAATGTTTGTCTTCCACATGCAACGGATGATCAGGAATTGATATAACTATCCAGGTGATTAATAGTTTGCTGTTGTATTAAAATTGTCTCTTTAACCACGTCTGTAACAGATATGATGCCCTCAAGATGATCGTTTTTAAAAACAGGCAGGTAGCGGATGTTACTATTTGTCATTAGTTCCATGCAATGTTCTACAGTGTCATCTGGTTTTATATGTGGGAGGTCGGCAGACATTATTTCTGAAACCCTGGTATCTGTGGAATTTTTTCCCTTAAGGATTACCTTACGGGAATAATCTCTTTCAGTTACAATTCCGAGGTATTTTCCATCTTGCATTACCATTACCGAGCCGATGTTGTTATCAGCCATAACTTTTAATGCGGTCAAAACCGTTTCGTCAGGTTGAACCGAAATTGCTTTCCGGCCTTTGCGAGCGAGAATGTCTTTTACATGATACATAGCAAACGTTTTATGGTAAATTACAAAAAAATTATTAAAGGCAAAAAAAAGACGTTCTCATTATCAAAATAAGCGACTAATCTAAAAGCCGTTTCCACACTCAAAAGCAAGCCTGTAGGCCTTTTTTTGTAAAATGTTTGTATTATTGGAAATATGTGAGTAATTTTATGCAATCCTGTTTAAACCGTCCCCTCTTAAACTGTCGAAGAATTACCAATACCTAGGAAATCCTGCTTTTTTAAATATTACTTTTAATTTAAATCGTAGGTCATGAAAAAAATTTACTCAACTGAAGTCACTGACACATTCGTAGCCATTGGTATTATCGCCGGATTTTACGGATTAATGGCGCTTGTGGCTCTTTTAACAGGGCTATAAGTTTAAAAGACTTTAAGACACTGCATAACCTTTACCGGTTTTTTTAAAATTGGTAAAGGTTATTTTTTTTGACTCATAGATAAGATAATTCTATACCTCTTTAACAGCTAACAACTCTGCTTTTTCAATAACGGGTGGGCTGGAAAGCAGGTCTTCGGCATGCTCCATTAATGCGGCGGCAATTCTTCCTTTTAAATGAGCTTCGCGGCCTTGTTCATTATTGAATGTGTCAGATATACCAAACGTTGAAGGCCCTATCTTCAAAGCAAACCATTCAACGGTATCTTTTTCTTCGACTGCTAAGGGCAGTGCACTTTTAAGAAATTGTTCAAGAATTTCTTCTTTGCCTGGCTTTGCTTCCAGCCTGGCTAACAATGCAAATTTTACCATCATATTTTACCATCATTTTTAATTTTAAAATTTAAAACAACAGGCTTCAATAAAAGTTCAAATTTTTATAAACGCGGTTAGTACAGTATTGTGTCTTTATAGGTTGCGACGGATTTAGAGATGAAGTTTCAACTTGCGCTGATTTTTCGTATTTCCGCACATTGTGAAGATGCTGTAGCAATAATAAGCCAGATAGAATATAGCTGCTATGTTTCAAAAAACTATTATGGTGTAATTTTGATAAAAAAATGATGGAACATACCAAAGAACTTGAGGACCTCAACAAAAAATCATTAGACAAGATTGATGAATTTTTAAAGTCTAAGAATAATCTGGATCAGGAGCATCACGAAAAAATAAATGAAGCCAAAAGCAAATGGCAAAGTTCATGGACTGACTTCATGAATGTTTTGATGTACCTGGAAACACTCGAGTTATAATTCCTGAGCGGACATCTTAATATTTTACCGTTTATAATTTTTATTTTGGAACAATGAAGTACATTCATAATGTTTGCAGAAGTAAATATTTACATTTACAACTCCGAAAATTTCAATTTCAAAATTATTCGAATGATTGACCAACCTGGCGCTTCGATTTTGCAGGTCGAAAATCTAAACGTATTCTACGGTACTTTTCAAGCAGTAAGTGATGTATCTTTTAATGTAAAATCAGGAGAAATATTTGGATTGCTTGGCCCGAATGGAGCCGGCAAAACGAGTACCCTTAGTGCGGTCGAAGGTTTACTGAATCCTCAGTCCGGGGAAATATCTGTAGCTGGGTTTAATATTAGCAAACAACCACTGTTAGCAAAAGCTAATATGGGTGTGCAACTGCAGGCCACCAGTTTTCAGCCGGAATTAACTATTACAGAGATTATCAAATTATATGCGGGGATTTATGGTGTTGATCTTTCTGCCGATAGATTAAATTCGATTTTACAGGATATCAAACTTGAAGAGGCTGCTTCAAAAAGATTTGGGCAACTATCCGGAGGGCAACAACAGCGGGTTTCTTTGGTAATATCAACTATTCATGATCCTGTATTAGTGCTTCTTGATGAACCTACTTCAGGCCTTGATCCTCAATCACGTCGCCAGCTTTGGGAACGCATTGAAGCGATTAGAGGAAAGGGGCATGGGGTTTTGCTTACCACCCATTCTATGGAAGAGGCGGAAGCAGTTTGTGATAGAATTGCGATAATCGATCATGGGAAAGTAATTGCAACCAATACACCGCAGGCATTAATTGATTCACACAAAAGCGATCCTGATGTAATAGCTGCGTCGAGGAAGGGAAAGATAACACTCGAGGATGTTTTTATCGGCCTTACCGGTAAAACAGTTCGTGCATAAAAATTAAAAAATGGAAACGAAAATACCAAAACCTTCCGAAGCATTCCGCTCTTTAATACGTGCAGATTTTACCACGCAATGGCGTAACAGACGTTCGGTAATGATGTCGCTATTAGTGCCCTTAATTATCTTAATAACGTGGAAAGGATTCATTGATAAATATGGTGGTGCATTTGTATTTTCTATTTCATTAACAATAGGTCTCGTTTCAATTGGAATGATGGGGTATGCCATTTCGGTTGCCCGTGACCGTGATAAAGGGATATTTCAGCGGCTAAGGGTTACGCCTATGCCCACATCTTTTATAATGATCAGCAGGCTGATGGTGCAACTGGGAATGATAGTCCTTCTTACTTTAGGTGTTTTTATTATTGGTTACCAGGTTGATAAAATTTCTCTTACTCCTGCAGGCTACGTGCTAACGTTTATTACCGCTTTTCTTGGTGGCGCATTGTACCTTGGTTTTGGGCAAATGATTGTAGGTTTAATTAAAAATGCCGAAACCGTTAACTCAACTACAAGGCTTGTTTACATTGCGTTTATCATGCTCGGCATGTTTGGGGAGTTAGGCGCTTTTGGCACAGAACTAAAAAATATAATTCATTGGTCGCCGTTTGGAACGGTGAAAACTATGCTTGCATCAGCGATGCAACCTGCCAGCTGGAACAGTGATGCTTCGATTGCAGTAATAGCTACGATTGCTTATGCCCTGGTATTTTCGTTTCTCGGTATTAAATGGTTTAAGTGGAGTTCAGCGGGTGCATAAACAGATTCTATTAAAGGTTTTTACAAGGTGATGTAATTTCAATTAATTAATTGGTGTATTTTTAAAACCAGAACATTAACCTGCTTATTTCATAAATCCATATTTTAAAATGTCCACAAGCCTGACAAATTCTCCATTGCAAAAACGTAACGTTGCCCTTGATGTATTTCGCGGTATGACGGTTTGCTTCATGATTATTGTAAACACTCCGGGAAATGATGTGACAACTTTTTCTCCTTTACATCATGCTGCATGGAACGGCTTTACGCCTACCGACCTTGTATTTCCGTCCTTTTTATTTGCGGTAGGAAATGCGATGAGTTTTGTAATGAAGAAATGGACAAACATGTCTCAGCAACAAGTTGTTTGGAAAATTCTAAAACGTACTGCAATTATTTTTCTGTTAGGATATTTAATGTATTGGTTTCCTTTTTTCCGGTTAGATAAAGATCATAATATTATTAGTGCGCCCATAAGCCATACCCGCATCATGGGGGTATTACAGCGAATCGCTTTGTGTTATGGTATCGCTTCACTAATGATCTATTTTTTGAAAGCGAGAACTTCGATAATAATATGTGTTCTGTTACTGTTTCTTTATTGGATCATTCTGTACATGTTTGGCGATACAGGACAAGCGCTAAGTATGACGGGTAATGCAGGATATAAACTGGATCTATGGTTGATGGGTAAGGACCACATGTATCATGGTGAAGGTGTAGCATTCGATCCGGAAGGTTGGCTCAGCACATTGCCTGCTATAAGCAATGCCGTTGCAGGATTTGTTGTTGGGCAATGGATACAGAAAAAAGGAGATTCTTACGAGGGAGTTACCAAACTTCTGCTAGCTGGCTTTGCTTTAATGGTATGCGGTTATTTTTGGGATTTGTTATTGCCCATCAATAAAAAATTATGGACAAGCAGCTATGTCGTTTATACAATCGGTATTGATTGCGTAATCATTGGTACACTGATTTATATAATTCAAATTCAACATAAAGTTACCTGGACAAAATTTTTCCAGGTATTCGGGAAAAATACTTTGTTTATTTACCTGCTTTCAGAGTTGTTGGTAACAATTCTTTTTACAATTCCCGCTGGCGGTAATACAAATTTATTTCGCTGGATATATCAGAATATTTTTAGTTATGCCGGTGGTTACCTTGGCTCGTTGCTTTTTGCAATCGCCTACATGATGCTTTGTTGGAGCATTGGATACTGGCTCGACAAGAAAAAAATCTATATTAAAGTATAGGAGGCTGTAACTATCAGATGCAAACTATTTTTCCGTAAAACTATCGAGCAACTTCATAACCTCTGCTCCATCCTGGCCACTGCAGGGGTTGGGACCTGAATCTAAAAAGTATTCTACGACTTTTTCAATCAACGGCTGCTGCACATGTTGAGGTGGCGTAAAGTCAATTATTTCCGTAGCTCCATTTTTATTGAGAAAAATTTTTTGTTCACCAAAGACACTAAACCTAATGCTGCCTTCCGAACCAACGATTTCACAAATATCTTTTTGATTTTCTTTATCAGTATTAAAACACCACAGCCCGTCGAAGATGATTCCATTTTTAAATAAAATATTTCCGGTTACAACGTCGTCAGCATCGTATGTGTGTGATTGGTTTGTCGAAATACCTTTAGAATACTCGACGTCTCCAAAATAATAATACATAAGATCTAACTGATGCGGGGCAAGATCGTGAAATAATCCTCCGCCTGACACGGCACCATCAACTCTCCATTTGTTTCCCGTCATTTTCAGTTCTTCCCGCGAAAGAAGTTTTTTATAAAAATTAAGATTTGCAAATCTTAGTTCGCCAATTATTTTTTCATCAATTAATTGTTTAATCTTATTAAAATAAGGTTGGCCGCGTCGGTAGTGAGCTATACACATTTTATTGCCTGTGTTCTCTGCTGCCTGTGCCATTCTTAATGCTGAAGAAAAATTTATAGCCATTGGTTTTTCCACGTATACAGGCTTGCCCGCCTGCATTGCAGCAAGCGCATACGCTTCATGCGATGAAGGCGGCGTCGCAATATAAATTGCGTTCACGTCTTTATCATTGATAAGTAGGGTTGCATCATCATACCATTTGGGTACCTGGTGCCTTTTTGCATAGTCCCTGGCTTTCTCACCGTTTCTGCGCATAACCGCTACAAGAGAAGAATTTTTTACTTTATTAAAAGCAGGACCGCTCTTGACTTCTGTAACAGCACCGCATCCGATAATGCCCCATCTAATTTCTTTCATTTAAAAAAATTTGCATGAAGTTATTTGATTATTATTTTATAAAAGCCGTCTCTTTTATTTAAACAGGCATCTACATCAGAATTTTTTTTATGCAATACTTTATTTTCATTTCCTTTACATCACCAATATTCCGAAACACAAAATTGTATGACGTTGCCAAATTTAAAACAGCAGCCTTTTTATTTTAAAACAGCAATGGTGCTTATTGCTATCATTGCTTTAGGCTACTTATGTATTTTAGGTAAAGAAATTTTGAGCCCGCTTTTATTCGGATTATTGTTTTCGATATTGTTGTTGCCGCTTGCAGGTTTTCTCGAAACTAAACTTAAGTTGCGCCGCAGCGCGGCGTCAGCATTATCAGTTCTCCTATTGCTCGCCGCCATTGCGGGTGTGTTGCTGCTCGTTGGTACACAAATCTCCAATCTCTCTAACGATCTTCCAAAATTAAAGGAACAGGTTATTGCATCATTTCAAAATTTCCAGGAATGGATTTCAACCACATTTCATGTAAATATTGAAAAGCAAATGGACTATGTAAATTCTGCGACGGCCAAAATTGAAAAAGCGACCCCCAACGTTATAGGTGCAACGGTACTTTCTCTTTCATCAGTATTATTTTTTCTCGTATTTGTAATACTCGATACTTTTTTCCTGCTCTTTTACAGGAACAGGTTGTTGAAGTTTCTTGTTGATGTTTTCAAAGAGGAAAATTCTAAAATAGTTTACGACATTGTTGAAAAGGTGCAATTTATTATTAGAAAATACCTCGTGGGAATTCTTCTTGAAATGACTACGGTTGCGATTGTGTGTTGTACTGTTTTTATGTTACTCGGAATTAAGTATGCCATATTGCTGGGTTTAATAACGGCGCTGTTCAATATAGTACCCTATATCGGGATATTTACTGCATTAGTGTTGAATATTATCATCACATTTGCAACAACCGCTTTAGCTTCCAAAGTTTTACTCGTTATTATAACGGTAGTTTCTATGCACCTTATCGATAGTAATGTTTTGCTCCCGGTAATTGTGGGCTCCAAAGTGAGAATCAATGCCTTTATAACTTTGCTAGGCGTTGTACTTGGTGAAATGATATGGGGCATATCAGGAATGTTCTTATCAATACCTGTAATTGCAATTATCAAAATAATATTTGACAGGGTTGAAAGCTTGCAGCCATGGGGTCATTTAATGGGTGACGAAAAAATTGAGCCGAAAAGTTTCAGGATTATTAAAAATACCAAAATTAAAAAAGCAAGGGTTTAAAAGCCATTGAGTACCCCTGATTGACTGTTACAATCCGTTCTGTTTTTATTCAAAAAGTAAAGTTCCCTCACCGATTATTTCGTTCTCAGAAAATCATCATCTATTCTTAACATTTAATAAATCCAACTGGTATGGTTTTAGCGTATGTATGTCAACAACATGCGAATAGGCCAATACCGCTAAATAAAACCCATAATGAAAACTTAATGCCACATCTAATGTGGCATTTACTTTTTGCATCAGTACAGTTCTTCAATTATCAACTCTCTTCCGTTAAACGATAGGGTGTCTCCTATTTTCTTATTGCAAAGAATCCTCGCCAGTGGAGCATGATATGATAATAAAAAAATCGTCTCTTGTTCAATTATTATTTTACCCAGACCTGCTGCAATAAAAAAAGAAGTGCCGGTGCATTTTACAAAACAACCCGGCGCTACGGTATCATAAGCCTGTTCGCAATTAATCGACATGAGGCTTGCCATATCGCTTTTATTTGCCGCCAGTTGCCTGGCATACATATCTTTTTCAAGGTGATTCATAGCACGCCCGGTTTCATATTTATCTCCTGCGCTACTTTTTTCTTCTTCATTCGCCGCGGCCTGCGCATTTTGCATTGAGCTGTAGGAGGCATCAATTCGTTGCTTTAAGATGTCAACACATCTTTTCTTTAATGCAATTTTAAAATCAATCTTTTGTTGCTCATTCATTATTGTAATTATAAAGAAAAGATTATTATAAAATTTATTGATGGTAACAAGATAATATAATTATCAAGTGCCATTAAAAATATCTATTTTGAATTTTAATTTTCTGAAAAATGCTTTGTCCCAATTTCTCTCCTTTTCCCGAAATACAAACAGAAAGGCTTTTGCTACGCAGGATGACATCGAACGATGCTGAAGTAATATTAAGCCTGCGTTCCAATGAGGATGTAATGAAATTTATCGACAGGGAAAGAACGAAGTCAATTGAAGATGCCAAACTTTTTCTTAAAAAAATTGATGATTCTATTAATAGCAATAACGGCATTATGTGGGGAATCGCTTTGAAGGACGAACCCATTAAACTCATTGGAAACATAGGCTACTGGCGGCTTATAAAAGAACACTATCGTGCAGAAGTAGGCTATATGCTTCACCCTTCTTTCTGGAATAAAGGTATTATGAAAGAGGCTATGTTAAGGCTGATTGATTTTGCATTTGACGAGATGAACTTGCATAGTATTGAAGCCAACATTAATCCGCGAAACAAAGCATCGGCCATGTTATTGGAATCAACAGGCTTTATAAAAGAAGCATATTTTAAAGAAGATTATTTCTTTAATGGCAGCTTTCATGATACGATAATCTATTCCAGGCTGAAATAATAACCATAAAAAAGGTTACCGCGCAGGCAACCTTTTCTTCTAAAAAAATTATTGGCTAGTGTACTTTAAAATCAACCTTGCGGTTGCCCCACAGTAAAGTAACAACCCCTGCAGGGCTTATTTTGAAAGTCATTTTTTCTGTAGGCGATGTCTCAGTATAGGCAGTTTTAACACGCAATGCATCATCAGCCTCTTTATATTTAAAGGCGCCCCATTGACTCCATATTTTATTGAATATCACGGTAACCTCTTTTCCATTAAACAAAGTAAACAACCCGTATTTCCCGGCGGGTAATTTATTGCCATTAATAGTTACATCTTTATCGGTTTCGAATATGGTTGCTTCATTAGCGCCGGTGCGCCATACCTCCCCATCCATTGGTTCCAGGTCTTTTCCGATGGTTCTTCCTTTTACGGAGGGCTGGCTGTAGTCGATGGAAATCGTTGCACCACTACTTATTTTTTGAGTGACTTTTGCCGGAGGACTTGGCCTCTTACTCTTGTCTTCTTCTGCCTGGGCATTTACGTGTATGCTTGCCGTTAATCCTGAAGCAAGCAACGCCATTGTTAATAATTGTTTCATTGTAATAATTGTTTTTTATTGCAGATTCAAATACATTTCTGAACCGGTTTCAAATATATCGAAAACCTATACAAGATATTTTCTTTCAGGATAGCCAGTATTATTTGTCTGTTAATTTGAAGTCAATATTAAAAATGGTGAAACATGTTTTAATATACACTTAACAATTTAACCGATGCTTTCTTTTATACCCGGCTTCTATTGATTCATAATAAATTCAGACAACGATCCTTAATCATAATTAAAATTTAAACAGAACGACAAATTATGGCCAATAATAAATCAGAGCATATTTTAACTACATCTTCCAACTTACTGGGATTTTGCTTGGTGGTATTAACTTCACTTAAAATATCAAAATACAGCTCAAAGTCAATTATAGATGAATTGACCGGGGTAGGAACTATATTTTTGATTGCAAGTAGTATATTTTCTTTCTTATCAATTCGTACTGCTAAAGAATACCTATCGCTTCGTTATGAAAAAATAGCAGAAAATATTTTCATTGTAGCTTTAATATTTGTTTTCCTTATAACGTTTATGATAGCGTTTTCCATCATTTTCTAATTAGGAAATTTGCCATTTTAGAAATAGCTAAATTCTAAAGACTTTTTATCCCAGTTGCCTGTATCCGCTGCAGCGTCATACGTTGATTGCAGGAATTCCATCAACATTTTTTCAGGGAATGCAGCTTTCCTGACATCGTCGTATAATAGTAAAAATTCACCCATTTCTTTATTGTAAAAAGCCTCTACGGGCATCACCTCTTGTATGCTAAAATCTGCTGGAGTGGGATAGGCATAAGAATAAAATGCTGCCTGGGGAAAGGCTTCATTGCCGGGCCAAAAGCCGGCACTTGAAACTTCATGCGAATACGATTCCTGCATAACTCTTAGTGGAATGTTATTTACAGCGCCGGAATATTTCGGGGCCTCTCTTCCCGAAAAACGACTAACGGCCAAATCAAAGCTCCCCCAGAAGAAATGAACAGGACTGCACTTACCACTAAATCGTGCCCGGAATTTATTAAACACCGGTTCTATTTTTAATAATGCTTTCCAGAATAAATTGATCTGTTCTTTATCGTAAGAGTGATGAACTTCATCCTCTTCAAACGGAATAACAGGATCTATTTCATTTGGCTTGGCGTAAATCTTTACATCGATATTCAACGCTCTTAATTTATCAAACAGCTCTTTATAAAAAGAAGCAACTGTCCTTGGGTACAAGGCAATACTTTCATTATCACCTTCGCTGGTCGCAATTAAAAGTTGATGATTAATAAAATCAAATGTGAGTTCAAATATTCCATTTTCATTATCAATTCCACCTGTTGTTAATCCTTTGGGTGAAACAGAAAATGTAACATGCCAGGAGTGGTTGAGCCAGGGCATTTTTATCAGTCTTATTTTTCCTACAATTTGTGTCCACAATTGAACGGTTGAAACGGTATCTTTTAATTTATCATATTGCAAATCCGGCCACTTCTGTATTTTCATTTTAATGATATTTTGATTTTGAATAAACAACAATTACAAAGACCAATTCAAACTTTAGCTTAAATAAAACTGGTATTGATCCCTCCTACTGAACACTAATAATCCGCAATAACTTCGTCTTTGTAGCACCACAGCCATCTTTCGCCAGGCTCGGCAGAAATAACCACCGGGTGTTTTGTATGATGATAATGTTTGGTCATATGCATGTTGGGTGAGTTGTCGCAGCATAAAGTTGCCCCGCAGGTTTGGCAGGTGCGCAGGTGTAACCACTCATCCCCGGTTTTAATGCATTCTTCACATACATATTCTTTTGGTTCTTTTAATGAAGTTACCTGCCTGATGTGTACACATACTTCCTCTTCCATGTTATTAATATTTATTTTTAATTCAAATTTCCTAATTCGGAATGAATTCTGTTACAAATTTTTTTTTAAGTATCGCTACCCTCCTTTGGATGTGTTGGGGCAAAGGTCTAATACAAAAAACCCATCTTACCATTTTGATAGTCCCGCATGGCTTCCATAATTTCAGTTTGTGTATTCATCACAAAAGGCCCGTGACTCACCAGGGGTTCATCAATAGGTTCGCCGGCACCTAACAGTAACGCACAATCGTTTTTTGCGGCCAGCAAAATAGCTTCATTGCTATGGTTGAAAGAAGCCAGGTCAAATCGTTGTAGTGTCTTTTCCGAATTTACTTCTACATCACCTTCAAGCACATATAGGAATACATCGTTACTTTTTGGTAAAGACAAAGAATAACTACTGCCAGCTTTCATTCTTATCATAGCTGTAAGCACATCCGAATTTGCCGGTCCTTTTTTGTCGTCGTATTTTCCTGAGACTAACCTGAACTGGACACCATCTTTTTCGATTAATACAATTTCATCTTTTGTGATCGGTTGATAAGAAGGTGTTTTCATTTTTTCTGCCGCAGGCAAATTGATCCATAGCTGTATCCCATGAAAACGCCCTCCCGTTTTAGCGAATTCTTTCCCGGTTTTTTCTGAATGGATAATACCTCTTCCGGCATTGATCCATTGCACTTCATCGTTACCGATCACTTTAGTATTACCTAGCGAATCACCATGTTCAACTGCGCCTTCATACATAAATGTTATCGGCATAAAGCCACGATGTGGGTGAGCGGGAACATCGAAGTTATTTTGCCCCGGTTCCATATTAATATCAAAATGATGCAATAAAATGAATGGACTTATCTGTTCGGTACCAGCAATGGGTATGGGTTGCCGTAGCCGAATGGGTCCCATGTTTACTAACGGTGCAGCTATTATTTTTTCAATACTTCTATACATGTTTTATAATTTAAAGAGTTTATTTTTTAAAAAGGGGATGCATCAACTTCGGTGCCATGTTGCAAATTCCCTCATCAATACATCACAACCTGTAACAAAGCAAAATTAGACCTAACCATTGCCTGTTCAAATGACATAGAATAATAAATTTGTTGATATGGATTAATGATCTCAAAATAAATTTATACTTGCCTTTTTAAATAACTACTTCGGAACTTTTAGTTAATCCTTACATTTGAAATCATGTTGCCACTTTCAATTGTATAAATCAATACTAAAAATCTATAAAATGGAAAATAAGGAACCTACTTTCGGTAATGGCAAAATATGTTACCTCGAAATTCCTGCTACAGACATTAATACTTCGATGTTATTTTATAAAGAGGTTTTCGGATGGAGCATAAGAAAGCGTGAAGATGGCAGTATCTCATTTGACGACGGAGTTGGCGAAGTGAGCGGCACCTGGGTATTGGGGAGAAAGCCCATGCAAGAGCCAGGAATCATGATTTCGATAATGGTGGATGACGCACAGTTAAGTGTCGAGTCTATTGTTGCCCATGGCGGAATAATTATCCGGGAAATTGGGAAAGACGCACCCGAAATAACAGCGCTTTTTAGTGACCCGGGCGGCAATATACTTGGTATTTACCAACATGGCGGTTAATAGAAATAACGAAGCCGTTCAAATATTTACTATATGCTTTGAAATATAAAAACGTTTTATTAGTTTGGTATCGCTTCTGATAACAACACTCTTAACTTGCCCCCGAAACGCGAGAAAACACAATTAACTGTACCTGCAATTTCAATTTGTATTTAATACCGGGATGGTATTGCTTACACTATAGCTATCTTATTTCAAAAAAAATAAAAACAGTTGATATGAGCGGTTTCCCAATTCTCGACCTTGTAGTAGGTGTTATATTCGTTTATTTCCTGTTGAGTATAATCAGCAGCTCGGGAGTAGAAATGATTTTAACCGGGCTGAAAGCACGGGCAACTTTACTGGAAGAATGGTTGACTAAGATTTTCAATAAAACCATAATTCAACCGGATGGAACAACTGTAACGTTAGCACATGCTATTATGGATCATTGCTCCGTTACAGCGCTTTCCACTACCCGCAAATCCACTTCGTATATTGATGCCAAAAACTTCACCGCTGCGTTGCTTGAAAGAATTACGTTCGATCCGGCAAATCCTAAAAGCGTTGCAAAAAATATTGATGAATTTATTGCGGCTATTGACAAATCCGATGCACTCCCATCCGAATTTCAAAGAATATTATTGATGTATGCTAATGATGCAAAAGATACCTACAGGTCAGTAAGTGAAAAAACAGAAAGTGAAATAGATCTGTTCAGGTGGAAGATAGAAAACTGGTACAATTCATCGATGGATCGCGTTACAGATACCTTAAAAAAGAAGTATTCCCGGCCGGCAACTCTTTTAGTTGCCATCATAGTAACGGTATGCCTAAACGCAGATAGTATTGCCCTGGCAAAATATCTATACAGCAATCCTGATGTGCGCACTAAAATTGCCATGCAGGCTTATAGTGCTGCGGATGATTCTACCCTGATAAAACAGGTACAGCAAATCAACGTTGCTAATACAGATACATCTCACAATGCAATGAATGCAGAACAAATAAAAAACAGCATCACACAAAAAATTGCTGATATTGATAAGGCAAAAAAAGGCTTGAACGATGTAATGCCGCTCACCTGGAAGGCCGGCGAACTAAATGGGCCGGGCGGAAAAATTTCATTGCGGTTAGTATTTTCAAAAATTACGGGACTGTTAGCGACCATTCTCGCTATTATGATGGGTGCTCCTTTTTGGTTTGATATGCTAAATAAAATTTCAAATTTAAGAAGTACCGGTGCTAAGCCGTCAACAGCCGACGGCGATGATAAGAAGAAATAGACCCGGCGATTTTTTAAGATTGTATATATGCCTTTACTGCAAACTTATAACGCCATTCTTTACCGCAAACATAACAAGGCCTACCCGCGATTTAACTTCTAATTTTTCAAAAAGCGAATCCCGGTATCCATCTACCGTGCGTGTGCTCACAAACATTTTCTCAGCAATTTCTTTATACGTGTATTCTGAACAAACAAGTTTTAAAAAAGCAATTTCGCGATCATTGAGTTTAGCAAGCATCTTCGATTGAATTTCCTTTTCATCCAATGTGTTAATTGTATGAATTAATTTACCGGTTATCATCTCATTATAATAAAATCCTTTCGTAACCAGCGCCTCCAGGGCCGTCTTTAATTCTGATGGATCGCAATCTTTTAAAATATAGCCTTTCGCTCCCGCCTTAAACATCTTAATAATTGAATTCTCATCATCGTACATTGATAAGGCAAGAATAATTATTTTTAACTTATTTTCCCTTATCCATGTAGCCGTTTCATAGCCATCCATTATCGGCATATTAATATCGATCAATACAATGTCGGGAACCGTGCCATTCTGTACAGTTTCAACAAATTGTTTTCCGTTGTCTGCCTGGAACAATACTTTATAATCACCAAGGGTTTCAATAAGATTCGCCAGCCCGTTCCGAAGCAATACATGATCATCAATAAGTGCAACTGTTTTCATAGCTAAGTTTTAGAGGTTTCCATTGGAAGGGTCAAAACGACTGAGGTCCCTTGTCCCGGTGTGCTTATTATTTGAAAATGGGTATTGATCATTTTAGCACGATTATGCATGTTCCTTACTCCCAGCCCCAGTTTGCCATAATCGTTATGTTGTATTCTGCTTGCATCAAAACCAACACCATTATCATCAATTTTTAATGTAAATAAGGCGGGGTCAAATAAAAGTTTTACGTCAATCAAAGTAGCCTTTGCGTGTTTCATAATATTATTGAGTACTTCCTGTACAATTCTGAACAAGATCAGTTCCTGCTGATTGCCCAACCTGTATTGTTTTCCATCTATATCAAAATTCACTTCGTATACGCCCGTTTTTCTAATCATTTCAAGTTCATACTCCAGCGCCTTCGCTAAGCCGGCATCAACAATATAATCGGTATTTAAGCTTTTGGAAAGATCTCTCAAATCCTGGATTGCCTTGGTGATAAGTTGTCGGCTGTCGTTAATTTTATTTTGTATCTGCACCGGTTCGTTGCAGTTCATCGTGTTGATGTTCAGTTTCACCAGGCTAAGCACCTGGCCGATATTATCGTGTATTTCCTGTGAAATATTTTTAAAAGTTTGCTCCTGTATTTCCAATTTACTTTCCAGTATTTCTTTTTCGAACGTAATCTTTAATTGTTTCTTTTCTCCAATATATTGTAATTGCTTTTTCTGATACACAAGTATAAGTACAATAATGCCCACTGCTACAATGATGAGCAATACGGAGGCAAGTATAATTATTGTGACTTGTTTCGATAAGTTATCCATAAGTGGCTCGATAGAGTAATTATTGACGTAACAAAAAGCAACACATTCAAAACAGACCACAAGTCTCCCAAAATAGTCTCCTGGTCTGGTGTAAGTTTATCTGTAAGATAACTATAAGACAAAATAATAAAAAAGCCACCGAGGAAATAGATAATATAGCCGGAAATTAGCCATAAATTAAAATTGAGAAGAATATTCTTTTCACTAATATTGATTAGTAATTCATGCAGGTACATTAACGAGGCACTTACCACGCAAAGAAACAAGAAAGCTGTGCTGGGACTATTAAAAAAAGGCAGCGTAAAAAATAAATCCCTGATAATAAAATTAACTGCTACCAGCGAAAATAATACGGTTACAATTTTTTTCTTTGATTTACTAACGAGAAGGGTATTAAAATAATAGCCCAGGACTACCGAAGACAAAAAATAATGGATATCATAAAGCCAGTTGTTATTATTTGTATAATCCATCGCTAGTATAGCCGCATAAGTAAGAAGGCCGGTTGCTACGATGTAATAAATTAAAAGAACCTTTTCCCTCATTAATTTATTCGTTCTATACTCTAATAAAAAAGCAATCGAATAAATCAAATAAGAAAAAGGTTCTAAGAAATCTCTAATAATTATCGATAGCAAGAAACTATTTTTAAAAGGTTTTAATAACTATATCAATATTAGATCGCGTTCGGAATTATAACTCTAAGCTTTTACTTACATGGTGACGGACAACCGGTAGTACTTCCACCGGTAGTATCTCCTCCCAGCGGCATTGCCTTTATAGTCTTTCCCGATTTGCTACTCTTTTTAAACGGAGATGCGGAGATATCAAACTTCGGCATTTTGCCCGGAGTATAAGTTGCTTTAATGTTAATAACGATGTCTTTTGTGCCCTGGCACAGTTTAATTAAATCAGCACTTTTAAAGTAGCATTCAATTTGAGTTTCGTTTGGCATAATTGAAAATTTATAATTTGAAAATAATGTTTCTTAAAACTATATATCCATTTCAATATTAACAATTATAATTATGAAAACCGTGTTTTTCCCTTTGAATGGTGTTGAAAATACTTGAATAAATCCGTCAAAACACCCCGGTATATTTAATTAAATTTTTTCGAATTTTGCTATGTTTTGTAATCCCTGTTTCTCCAGGCCAATTTGACTGCCTGTTTTGCTATACGAAATTTACATAAATGAAAGCCCCTACCTATACAATTCATCGCAGTAAAAATATTCTCTTAAAGATTAAGATGTATTGTTTTCCTCCACGGGTGCGTTTGCGACTAATGTTGAGTCAACTACCGGTAACGGGTAAAAGGGCGATCGATATGCAGCAAAAAGGCAGCTTTTAAAGAATCATTATATACTAAGCAATGATACCTTAAACTTCATGGATGGTTTGAATCTTCTTCCCCCAAATAAAATTATGTTATATGCTATTCAACGATTACAAATTAGGTGAAACTATCAATCCAAAAAAAAGCACCTTTTTTACGCTTTCTAATAGAACGGTACTTAACAAAAATGAACCGGTTCCGGCCAATATGGACTTTATCCGCTTCGAAGAAAAAAAGGACAAATTTGTCTGGGCTCATCCCGATGAAATATATTTTGTAGTAAGCGCCGATCACTATGTAAAATCTTTGATAAAGTGTGGAGATCAAACGAAGTGGATGAGCCGGCATGCCACGCTCAAAGAACTGAGTAGTATTTTAGACACGGCTACTTTTATGCGCCTAAATAAATTTTACCTGCTCAACCGGGATCATTTTTCGCATATTGACGAAAATGAAAAGCTGCTTTATTTTAATGATAACTCTTCGGTTGCCATCCCGCACCGGATTTCCCCTTTTCTGTACCACTTGCTCAAAAGCACCTATACGTGAAATGATTTCACGAAAAAGTGCTTGATATGGAATCTTGACCGAGATACATTTGTTGTAGTGTATATCCTGTTGCGGAATATCACTACTGCCCTTAACGCCATTCAATAATAAGGGCATTCCAATTTGACCCGCAACTAAAGGGAATCCGATGAAAATCCGATTAAAGAATAAGCAAAAAAATTAGGACGAATGTGAGGATGCAAGACGCAGTTACGACAATTCAAGCCCTAAACAATTTCTATAAAAAAATATAAGTACAATGAACAACGATCAAAAAACAAAAAAGTTATCAGGTATTGTTGAGCGGGTAAGAACCGATGCAAAAGCCCATACAGGTGACCTTTCATTTAGTGCCGACTATACCGTAACAAGCACTACCGATGGTGGCGGACTCGTACTTACCAACGTAGAAGTTATACTATGTTTCTGGGGAAGTTTTTGGAGCGCTAATCCCGCCCCGTCTCCTTCCAGGGATGAGTACCAGCAGGCTATTGAAGGCATTATTACCGGACCCTACAACAGCGGCCTCAACCAATATCGTGGCGTTGCGCAGGGAACTTTGATTTACAGCGAAATAAATGACGCAACAGATCCGGCAGATTTATATACCGATAGTGATGTAGTGAATATGCTTACCGACCGTATTAAGAATCATGGTATGCCTGCACCCACTACGGGCCATAATCGATTTTATGCTGTAATTGCCCCGAAAGGAATCCGCAACAGCATAACAAAATTTGCCGGTCAACATCAAAGCTTTTCTGTTGATGGCGTAAAAGCATATTATGCATGGGTTGATAACACCGGTTCATTAACCGGCCACGATTGTACCACTAAAGTTTTTTCTCACGAATTTGCAGAAGCATGTACCAACCCCGATGTTGATTCATCCAATAACGGAATACTGGTTAATGGTACCAAATCTGATGGCACCAGTGTGTCGAATGATGAAATAGGCGACACCTGTAACAATGAATTTGCAACAATTACCATAAACGGGATTACATGTTCCGTGCAAAGCTATTGGAGTAAAGCAGATAACGCCTGCATATTACCGTTAGGCGCACTGTCTTTTTGGGTGGATAAAAATACGTATGGAAAAGATGAAGTGCAGGATGCAATTGATACTAACGGTGGCGTATTTTCAAATGCGTTTTGGCTCGTTTTGGAACAATTCAGCATTACCACTTTCAATTCATTTGGCGTAACGATCCCTGTGCCAACAGGTTCGTTCGCGAACCTGGCAGGCGTAAGCATATTGCCATCTCCTGCAATACCGGGTGGCCCCACCCCTGCTCAACCCATTCCTGAATTTGAAAATCCCGGTAACCCTGATGCGATCCAAAGAATCCGGTTTTCTTTCGACATAAAATTTACAACGGCAGCAACACCGCCCTTTCCAACGAGCGGCCACCAGGAGTATGGATTGAGCGCTATGTTCAATATCAATGGTACGGCAGTTCCCGGAATTAATTCGCAGGCTGCTGCAAATTTTGAATTAACCGCAGGCGAAGATCCTTACTTCACCAATATTAACCCGTCAGAAAATAATGTTTTTTATTTAAGTGAAGATCTTCGGGTATTTACGGTTACTCCCGGCGTAAATAGCGCTCCCGTGGGAAACATCGGTACGCCGCCTCAATTAAATGTTGCTAATACAATGCTACTCAATCCCAATGCAGGATTCCAATATGCACAGGATTTAATTAACTACCTGAATGCAAATTATAATGATCCGAACGGAACCGATCCATTTACATTATTACCCGACCAGGCCGGAGCATTTAATAACGATTCGTCAGTAACTCCTTTTACTTTTGATTTTTCGAGCTTTCCTATTCCCAAAATTTACAGCAATTATAATTACGCAATTGCAAGGGTAAGGCTAAAGGGAACTCATTTGAGCCAGGCGCCAAATGTAAAAGTATTTTTCAGGTTGTGGTCAACACAAACTTCTGATACTGACTATCAGCCTGCCACAACTTACTTAAGTACTTTAGACGGCAGCGGGCTTCCTTCTACTCCATTAATTGGCCCCGGTAAATCAACCATTCCATTTTTTGCAACGGGCAATTTCCCGGGCAGCAACGATTACATCAACGGCGGTGCCAATAACCGCACCATTACCATCAACACCGGCGATAGCACCTGGGCATATTTTGGATGCTTCCTCAATATTTATGATGGAGGAAACATCATTGACGGCCAACAAATACAACATTGGCTTAATGGAACACACCACTGTATAGTGGCGCAAATAGCTTACGATGATGCACCCATCATCAACTCAAATGGCGTTACCATGAGCCCGGAAAACTCAGATAAGTTAGCACAGCGAAATTTACAGGTTACCCATTCTGATAATCCCGGCGCTCCGGACACGCACCGCATTCCTCAAACATTTGACATACGTCCAAGTCAGCCACTGTTGCAGCTTACAGGAAGTCTTTTAAATTACCCTGACGAATTAATGATTGATTGGGGAAACACACCCGAAGGAAGCACGGCCAATATTTTTTGGCCGCAGGTAAATGCTTCGCAGGTAATACAATTGGCATCTTCAATTTACCCGAATCATTTATTAAAGGCCACAGATGTCAACACCATTCAATGCAAAGTAATAAAAGGAGTGAGCTATGTGCCAATACCCGTAAGCGCAGGTGAAAACTTTGCAGGATTGTTCACTGTTGACCTTCCGCCGACTGTTGTAAAGGGCCAGGAATTTAATATTGTTGTAAGAAGAATTACAACACGCAGAAACCAGGATCAATTTATTAACCGCAAGGAATTTAATAATGAGGCCGTGGTTACGCGGCTCAGAAACTGGCGATATGTTACAGGAACCTTCCAGGTAAAGATTCCCGTTAGTACGAAAGAAGTATTGCTTTTTCCGGAAGAAAATACATTGGCTATTTTAAAATGGCGCATAGAAGGCATGTTACCTTCCAACAGGTGGTATCGTGTTATGCAACGATACATTAGCTATATAGCGGCACGCGTTGATGGACTTGGTGGAAATTCTATTTCTATTCTGCCGTCGCCACAGGGCGTGCCTCCAACCGGCAAAGGAAAAGGGCATGGTAAAGAGAGGCCATCCTACACAGGAAAAGTTTGTGAAATTATTTACGATTGCTTCGGCGACTTTGAAGGCTTTGTATTGCATACCTGCTGTGACAAACATCATTTCAAATGCAGGGAAAAAGGGATCAATGAACTTGTTTTAAAAGCCTGTAAAGAGCGCTTGCTTCTCTCAGTTTTTGTACATGAAAAAGACTGTGACAAAATCGCCAGGATCGTTGTCCATTGCTAAATTCAATAGTTGTTGATAAACGGTTTAAGCCAAAAATTCGATCAAAGAGTACGCGACAACATTCTGTTTTGTTGATAATCTGATCAAACACTAAAAAACATATAATATGAACAAAAAAATTAGTAACCTAAGTTTACAGGTGAGTTTTGAACAACCACCAAAACAAGAAATTGCGCTTGTCGGATTTCTTTTCTATTGTAACGGAATTTTGTTGCAGCAGCAACCTGTGCGCAATAATTTACTGGAATTTGCCCTGGCTGATTATGCAAAAGATTCCAGGCAGAATTTGAATTTAGACCCAAAGCAATTGCGGGTATTCATTGCACCCGCTTCTGACAAAAACATTCAAAATGTTGCGAGCATTAAAGAGTTGGAAAGTTATAAACCTTACGAACCTATTTTAAATACGAACGCAGATGGCAATATTTCAATACTTCCAATTCCTTCCATCATTTCACAGTTCTGGCCTTTTTGTACTTGCAGGGTAACTGGCAAAGTATCTAAATGGTTCCAGGTTGGCCAGGCTTGGGAAGATCGTGCTATTTGCAATGCCCGGGTACATATTTGCGAGATTGATACAATATGGTATTGGATATATCGCATACCTGATTATATCATTGCAAAGATTCCGCAAATAATTTTGAATCCTCAGGAGGTAATCAAATTCCCCATCCCGATTCCTGATCCTGCGCCATTCATAACTAATGAGATACAACTTGCGTCGGGTCAAACAAAAAATATATTCAAGACTACGTCGGCAATAGAAAAGCAAATGGAGGTTGCCGCTAAGCTGCCTGAATTGAGTGCAGAGATACGACAAAACCTTTCATCAGGCAACCTGAACCTGGTACGGGAAACGATAGTGAAAAATTATGCAATATTCCATCCATGGTTTTGCTATTGGCCGTGGTTGTGGCCTTATTTCTATCGTTGCGAAGAAGTGGCCGTAGTTTACACTGATGCCAGCGGGCGATTTGATACCAACGTTTCTTATTGGTGTTTTGGCGACCATCCCGATATTTATATCTGGATAGAATATATGATTAATGGTGTATGGACAACTGTTTATAATCCTCCGATTCCTTGTAATACTTTTTGGGATTATGCCTGTGGCACTACGATTAATATTAATATAAGTGACCCCCGGGTGCCGGGCGATTGTTGCTGCAATTGTCCTTTGACGGGTGAATTGGTATGGATTAGAAGTGTTGGCTCCACCAGTGTTGCTCATATTAACCAGCAACATGTATTACTACCACCTCCGGCGCAGTTTGTTAATTATGATCGAATTGGACTTACCGATGCTGCAGCCATTTACGATCCCTGGTTTTTGCCGACAGTTGCAGGTGATTACAAACGGCCATTTGGCGGAAGCCCTTCGTTGTACATGGGCTTCGGCGAGGATTTGCCCAATGCAGGTATTTATTATTATCGCTGGAGTTATAAACAAGTTTCCAATGCGCAGTTGTTCCCGGTTGCAGATACTTATAAAGCGTTGCTTCCCGCCGGCGGTGTTGTAAATAAGGGATATGAATATACTTATGTTGATTCTCACGGCGACACGCAGTTTGGGTCGAATAGTGTTAAGTTGGGACCATTTACCGTTGGCGCAAACGACAATTTGTACATTATCCCGCCGGTGCAACCTTATATGCCTCCTTTCAGTGTTCCGGAAACTAACCCGTTGTGGAACGAACAGACTTATAACATGAATACAGTCAGTTTCGATTCAACTCAATTAATGCGCGGAAGCACAACCGGTGGTGATGGATTGTATGAATTCAGGTTGGAGTTGTTTGACCAGGCAGGAAATCTTTTAAACAATATTCCTAAAGCTACTTTTAAAACACCGGAGTATAACGACGCTGGCTTCAGTGAAAATGCACCGGACGTATTGTTAGAGAACCCAACGGCAACAACTGCGGACGCATATAATATGCTGATGCGAATTGATAATTCACAATGTAATGCAGACATTTTTACTATAAATGTAAATGGCGTTCCGGCATCCTCAGACTGCTGCGGATTTGTGAGTTACAAACCCGGAGGTGTAGAGGCAGATATTGAAATATCTTTCCTTGCTACTCAACCAAATAATTTCGCAGTCTTTGATTTTGGCGTTGTCAGGGGAACCTGTGTTGATGCTGTGATGTCGGCGCTTGCTGATGCCAACGGAATGGTAATTGACAGTGCTTCGGGCTACCTATTGAGTGGCGGGATCTACGCCAAGCACTTTACGCCGGCACAATTGTTAGGCACCTGTTACAATAATGGAAATGGCAAAGCTGCATTCGCAGAAACGTTGTCTGTTGCGGCAATGGCAACTGATGGTACCTATCGTCAAACGGGCAAGGATGCCGGAGATGTAGCAGCATTTGCTTTAGAACCATAATCTCTAAATAAAGAAAACTAAAAGAGTGGCTGCGTTTCGTTTTATAATTATTGTGTTAGTAGTTTGGCGAATCACGCATTTACTGGGTAAAGAAGATGGGCCATTCAATATCATTTTTCTAATTCGTAAAAAAGCAGGAGCAGGCTTCTTCGGCAGCCTGCTCGACTGTTTTTATTGCTTAAGTATTTGGGTGGCTTTACCTTTTGGTTTATGGCTTGGAAGAAATTGGGGGGAAAGATTTTTGTTTTGGCTGGCACTTTCCGGAGCAGCTTGTTTGCTTGAACAGGCGACCACTCCTGGGAAGAATGAAAAGCAGGATATGCCTGATTTTAAAGAAGATTAAATAATTACTGTTATGTGCAATTGCGGAAATAAGCGAAATGAGTTTGTGTCGCGCCAATCCTTTAAACCTGTTGGTAACAAACCTATGCAGCAGCCACAGGCAAAAATTACTGAAAATATTCCTTTTGAATATATAGGAAATACGGCCCTGACCGTAACGGGGAACGCAACGGGTAAGCGCTACCGTTATACAAAAAAAGGCGAAGCACTGTTAATTGATTATCGTGACAGCCGGGCAATGATGAACGTGCCTTTGCTAAAAAGAATACGTCAGTAAATTATTGAAATAATTATCCAAAAAAACTTTCTAAACGGAGCCAGCCGAAAATCCAATCAAAGAGTAGGCATAAAAAATTTATTAAAATGGATACCTCACATACCGTTCTGGAATTTATTAAAGTACAGTTCCGCGGAATATGGCAGCGGGCATTTGATACGGAAAAAGCCATCTACACTCCAAATGATCCGAAGAAAAAACCGGGACTGCTTTTAGTGGTTTGTAATGAACTTGCAGGCATAATTACTTATGAATTTTTAATACCGCCGGCTAATCCCAAGGAAAAAGAATCATCACAGGTTTGGGTTAACTGGGCAGAGAATTTAATTCATATTCCCGCACTTTGCAGAAAGTCTGTTGAGACAGATGTTGCTAAATGCGAAGGATAAAAATTAGAGATGGAATTATAAGAATGACAGTTTCAATTTAATTAAAGTGGTATTCAGTGCCGCCCGGATACCACTTTTTTATTCCATGCATTTAAATTAATGGATAGCGGCCATCCTCATCAATGTCAGGAGAATTTGAGGACACTTTGAAATTTGAAAACATTTATTTAGTTTGGTATTAATAATTGGCGACACGTCACCATCGCTTACCAAAAATTTATCGGTTTTATGTTGTGATGCAACTGATGCATTACCTGGGAAAAATTGGGTCAACCTTTCTAAAGTTAATTTTTTGAGACAACAGGTTATTTTTAGAAGTTGACTCCCGCTTTGCGATTGTAATAACGGAAACGAACAGACGCTTTTACCAATACTGCTGTAATTGAAAATGTTTTTGTACCGGACGGTCGAAAACGGTTATAAAGAGTAGGCGCCAAAAATTATCTATATGCCAAAGAAAACAAAGCGATTAAAAGCATTCGCAGGTATTTGCATGATTATGTTTTGCCTTTACGGCTGCGGACCCACCATTTCGCAATTCGATCAGTATGCCTACACGCAAACTACTTCGCTAAAGGTGGATGTTTTAAATGTAATGGATAAGGCGGTGGATCCATACGCTTCTCATGTAGCGGATGTTGACCAGGTAAATACCGAGCTCATGAAGAATATCGAATATGAAAAGCACCGGGCCAAAAATCAAATTACCATTGATATGTACAATATCATGTGGAAACTGTTAAATGATAATACCACTATTACAATCGGACGTGACTCCTTTCAACATGGGTTTTTCGCCAGGTGGCAACACAAAAACAAACTCGATACAACTTTTATAAACGAAGCAAAGATACAGGTGGGGGAAGGTTTTGATATGATAGCCGAACTGGAATCAAAAAAAATAAAACCGTCAGAGTCTAAAGTTCAAAGCTTTTTATCCCGCAATCAATAAAATAAACATCATGGCAAAAATTAATTTTTCCGATATATTGGCTCAATTAAAAGCCGGCCTCTCAAACCTGGCCGAAACCACGCTCAAGAATTATGTAAGCGATGCAAAGGCAGATGCTCAAAACATGTTGGATAGCATGACGGCAAAGCTTGAAAAATGGACGGGACTGCTTAAAGATGGCGACTTAACGACTGAAGATTTTGAGTGGCTGGTTTATAGCCAGAAAGATTTGGTTGAACTGGCTGCATTAAAACAAGCGGGTCTTGCCGAAATAAGAATTGATCAGTTTAAAGGCAGCGTAATAAATCTTATTATTGATACTACCTTTCAAATACTAAAGATTTAAAACCATTGCATAGCAAATCCCGGGCAGCTTTGTAAAATTTTTTCGTCTAAGGCATCCCGATAGGCTTCCCTGTTTTGACGCGTAAAAACATTTTAACGGCTATTGTTATAAATTCCTGGTGCGTAAACATTTCAAAAACAGGGTGAATTGTTTCATGACATGCATAAACTTTTGATTGTTGATCGTATTTTGATTAGTTTAGTTGACGCATCCTTTAAACAGGTTAAAGACCGTTTGCTTTAATTTTAGCTAATCAAATTTTGTTATGATGAATTTCAGAAATATTTACCTTTTTGCATGTATCATAATAACGAATATTAATTGCAGCACCAGCCGCAATTCAATAAGCCAGCCGAAGACAGCATTAACTTATAAACAAAAAGAATTTACAGCTGGCGGCGATATTGACATTACCAGGTTTGAATTGAAGGCAAAGGTTGCCATGAAAATGATAAAGTATTATGAAGGTTGTACATCTAACAAACGTAAGGACAATACTACTCTTTACGATAGCACGGATGTTGTTAACGCCATAAAGGCCTATTACCCGGTCAGCACGCAGGCGTTCGTAAATGCGAGATTTAAAAACAGCAAAGAAAAAAGATTTTACCGTCGACATGTCGGGCCGAATCAAAAATCAAAAGCGTACCGGGTTCGTAATTATAAAACGCATCTTTATAAAGTGGACGTCGGGATGATAACCCCGGTAGGCTCAAATGTTTATTCGGCATCGACAAAATTTTATATGGTTACGAAAATTTGTCCGCCGCCTCCTGGTTGTAATGGCATTAATTAAATGTGCTTAGGTGGCTCAACTTCAATCTATGCTACAGCAGTTCTGCTTTAATCGCATCGTGTTTATAACTAATGGATGAGATAAGTTTTTACAAATCAGAAATATTTACCAACTGGTTTTTAATGGCATACATAGCCAGGCCTACACGGCTTTTCAGATCCAGTTTTTCGCATAGGGCATCCCGGTAAAATCTGCTCCTGAAATGCCGGCACCTTCAAACCTGAAGGTAACAGACGACCAGTTCCCTACTCTATTTTGGTTAGCATTGACAGTAACCCTTTATACAGGAGCCTTACTTTTCAATATAGTGAAACAGACCCCGACAAAGGCAACGCAGCCTGGGTAAGTATATTTTCCACATCAACCAGCCATACATTTTATAATCTCCCTAATGAAAAACGCTTTTGGTTCCAGGTGGCGGCAGTAGGTACCGGAAACAAATAAAGTTCAGCGATATAAAAAGCAGGATAGCACAGTAAATAATTCAAACACCTATTTTTCGTGTAGGCGGGGGTGTTATTTAATGCAAGTACAAGAAAGCGAATACACTTATCGACGCATAATTCCTGCACCAAAAATGGTTCTCATAGAAGATATGGCATGGAATAAGTTAAATCCGATAAAAACTTAGTAAATTTAAATAAACTGAGTGACTATGATTTATCACGTTTTAGGCAAGACTATTGCAATTGAAACTATTCAAAAAACAGAGGGTGGATTTGGGAGTGTTTTTTGAATTTACTGGAAGTAACTCTTTAAAGGAAATTGGTTTGAATCAAAAATTTTGGTTTAAATGTAATTCGTACAGTTATGGAGGATTTAGCAATGAACTTCCTGTTAGTTATAATCAAACAGAAATTGTCGATCCGAGCAACGATTTTCAGTTTGTATTAGCAATCTTTCTAAAAAAATGTGTTTAGAATGGAAGTTTGACTGGACAATTCGAAGAACCTTTTAGTTAAGTATAAAACTCTATTAGGATTATTTTCTCTTTTCAATAAAATCTAACATGCTTTCTGCGTTTAGGAGAAATTCATCATAAGTCATTATTGAAATTTTATTTAAGAATGAATTTAACTGCCCAGATTTCTTTCTTTCAGTTTTTCTATCTCGACCTATTATCAAAAGTCCTCTTGGCTTATAAGGATTTAAAGGATTTGAAATACCAGCACCACCATCTTTATAAAGTTGTTCCTTAAATTGACTATTGTATGAATCAACATAATCAATGATTTGAGCAAATGCTTATATTAGTGCAGCTCTTGGTTGTGATTTATTACTTTTATTTGGTTTAGTAAAAAGTTCTTTTCCTGGAGATTCAATGCCAAAGATTTAGGTTAATCGACACCTGGCAATAGCAGCAATCGATGTAACGCAACTCACCAACACTAATTTTATTCAGCTTTAGTTTCTGCAGGCATTACACCGCTAATTCTGCATATTCTTTTTGTAAAACGTTTACAACTGATCTTGTAAGTCAGGGTGGTGTTTTTGTTTAGTTCTATTTTCTTCCGTTGCAACTAAATATTTCAAATCTTTTATTCTTGTCGGGGAATAGATTTCATTTAAGTTTTTAAGACTTTTCCGTTTTTAAATGAATAGGTATAAAAAGACTCACCAATTCTTTAATTAAACATCCTGCTCGGCCCATGTCTCTTCGTCAGTGAAAGGAGGGAGTAATGTACAAATTAAATGAGGCCTGCCCGATGGAGGTTTTTTATCCGGATCTTTTTCCTTCTTTACCGCATCCCCAGGCATTTTTTTATAGCTGGCAATTACCTTATCGCGAAATTCTTTCGCATAGCCGGCACCGTAAACATGACAATAATATGGAAAAACAAATTTATCAAAGGAAGAAAGATTCAGAAAGATCGAATCGATATTACCTTTTAGTGTTTGCTTATGTTCGTTCCCATCTTTATATTTAATAGTCAGGTCAATTGATACAATATCCTCTGCTCCCGTGAGATGGTCATTTTCCAGTTCGTCTTTTGTTACAAAGGGGCCAAAAATTTCAAATTTATCTTTGTCTTCCTTTAAACCATCCATGAACTTCGCAGCTGAATCGCTATCAAAAAAGTGTTTTATTTTATGAGGCTTTCCATATCCCGCAACAAAATACACTTCACCAACATTTCTAAAACCATCAGCTGCTTCTCCCAGTCTCCTGGCCAGGGACGCGGGAATAGAAGATTTAAATAAACTCTTCATAAAATTTAATTATTAAGGTGTAAAAAAAATGGGGTAACAGTTGCAGGCGATTGTTCAAGAGGCGGATTGCGCAGTAAGATAACAAATGTTTCGGAAATTCACAATCTTCTATAAAATGACTGTAGATTTTTATGATTAAATTTAAGTTCAAAATTTTTATCCTTACATGCCCGCTCAAAGACAATTGGTCGCCATTTTGTTCGCCGACATCCAGGGATTCACGGCTTTGGTTGAGCAAGACGAAACCCAGGCAAAAATTATTGAGGATAAGTTTCAAAATATTTCCGGTGCCTGTTTCAAAAAGTATCACGGTCGTATCATCCAGTTCCAGGGTGATGGTGTTTGTTGTATTTTTAAAAGTGCCGGTGACGGTGTGTTGGCCGCCGTTGAAGTTCAACAGCAAATGTTAGCAGACCCCAAAGTTCCATTGCGAATTGGTATTCATTTGGGCGATGTAATCTTAGAAGGTAAAGCCATTTTTGGCAATGGCGTAAATATCGCTTCACGGGTTGAGTCTTTTGCCCTTCCGGGTGGTGTTTTTATTTCCGGTACTGTTTACAGGGAAATCAAAAACAATAAGGCTATCAACGCAATTTCTCTTGGAAAATATTCTTTCAAGAATGTAGAGGAGCCTGTTGAAATATATGCTATTAGTAATTCGGGACTTACTGTGCCGCATCAAAAAAGACTCACCGGCAAAGGCAAAGCAATTGGCAAACGAAAAATTCTGGTTGGGCTTATTGCTGCGTTGGTACTAATTCTTGTCGCCGGTGTCCTGGTTTTTAATTTTTTCAAAGTTCCTGTTAACGACAAATCAATTGCGGTAATACCCTTTATTAATTTAAGCAATAACCCCGGCGAAGAATTTTTAAGCGATGGGATTACAGAAGATATCCTGACGTCTCTGTCCAACATCGCCGATCTTAAAGTAACGTCCTTTACTTCAACGAGGCAATATAAGGGCACCACCAAAACCATAAAACAAATTGCCGCAGAATTGCATGTCGCCTATATACTGGAAGGAAGCGTACAGCGGTCAGGAGACCAGGTACGAATTACCGCACAACTTATTAAAACAAAAGATGACGCCCATGTATGGGCTGAGAATTTTGATGAGGCATTTAGTGAAATCCTTACCATTCAAACCATTGTTTCCAATCGGGTAGCTTCTGAATTGGAGGCAAGACTCTCGGCATCAGAAAAAAACAAAATGGAAAAACACGCCACGCAAAATGTAACTGCTTACCAGCTTTATTTAAAAGGAAGATATTTTTGGAATCTGCGTACGCACGAAGGTATTGACAGCTCTATCCGCTATTTTTCAGAAGCTATAAAAAACGATCCGGGTTATGCACTGGCCTATTCCGGAATTGCTGATGCCTACACCATCTTGTGTGATAACGGCTATGTGCCGGTTGACAGTGCCGCATTGAAGGCGAAGTCAGCAGTAGATAAGGCATTGCTGCTTGATTCTTCACTTGCAGAAGTAAAAGCATCGCATGCCATTTACCTGAGCAGTATAGAAGGAAATGGTTCAGCGGCACTACATGAATTTGAAGCAATTGTCGGCCTTAATCCAAATTACGCTTCGGCGTTCCAGTGGTATGCTGTTGAATTATCCGCAAAAGGCAAATTCAAAATGGCAAAGGAAATGATTGAAAAGGCTATAGTTCTTGATCCTCGATCAAAACGAATTTATACTTCAAAAGCGCTAATTTACCTGCTTTCGAGGGATTATGATAAAGCAATTGACGTACTCAAAGAAGCTCCGGATAGTTTTTCTGCAGATGTATCCTACTCCAACTTCCTGGCCAATCTTTATTACCTGAAAGGCAATAAAGACTCCGTTACTTATTACGCACGATTGTCTAATAATGAACTATTGTTAAACATTTTTTCAAACGACAAGGCGGGTTTAAATAAAATAATTATTAAAAAAAGCCGCGAGAATGGAATTACCAGCGAGGATATTGCAAACTATTATGCGAAGGTGGGTGAAAAGGACAGCGCCTTTGTATGGCTTAATAAATCTGTTCAAAATAAAGAGTATGGAGGATTAAAATTTCTTGCGGTCAGTCCATATTTTGACCCCCTGAGAAGCGATCCAAGGTTCGATCTATTGCTGCAGAACAGTGGCATTAGGTGAAGAGTTATTCAAAATTCGCGTTTGTGGCGGGCAGGAATTAGCTGCATAATCTGTGCCCCTTGGCATTTTGAATCAGGGAACGTTTTTAGAAATACTAATGATTGCTTAAAATTAATGATCGAAGGCTTTCGTTTGTCAATAAAAAGCTTTTCACGAGAAGGCTTTCCATCATCAACTGATGGCCTTCATCACTCGAAGTGGATTTATCTTTAATTTCCCCCTGTGGGTACGCTCGCCCCAAATCTCACGTTCGTTGATTCCACGAACGCCCCTGTTGGCCTCCCGACCAACGGGATCAGAGAGCCAAACTTTAGTTACCTGGATAATGTGTCAGCATATCAAAACTGTTTGACCGTTGGTTGGAGATCAGATAGCGGCTCTCACGGGTCGTGTCCCTGGCCATGTACAAATCGGAAGGTGTACCAAGAGCGAGAGAAATACGGGTAATAGCGACACGGATTGTAGTGAAGAACTCTTACTATCTATCAAAGCATCTAACTTCAACTCATAAAAAATATCATCACTATATTCATTGAATAACGATGACTAGTTTGTTAACTTGCAAACGAATTCCACCAAAATCCCCCCATGCCCCCAAAATACTCCATCCATCTATTAATCACCACCTGGCTCCTCCTAACGGCCTTTACCATCATTAACACTACCCCCCACCCCTACCCGAAAAAAAATAAAACAATAATCGCAAACATATACTACGACACCACCCACCCCCTCTCCTCTTTCCTCCTAATCTCGGACATCCATTTAAACAGCAGCGTCTCTCATAATGTCCCTTATGGCGATACAGGAGATAGTTTATGGATGGCAGCGAAAAAAGAAATCGATACACTTATTGCTGATAAGAAACCAACATTCATAATTGTATTGGGAGACCTTCCCAAGCATGATGATGTAACAAAGGGAGATTCAAACAATGTACGGCAGAATATTGTGCAGGTACTTACCTGGTTTAAGGACAGCGCCAATATACCTGCAGGAGTTCCATTGATATATGTTCCCGGTAATAACGATTCGTGGAACGGAGATTACAGCGCTTTTACCTTGCCGGATTCTATTTTTAACGGGTACGCATACCCTTTTATACATGTTGATTCCGCAAAAGCGGCTGATCATGCCTGCATTGCCAATGATAGTTTGCAAAAGAGCATTGGTTGTTTTTCTGTTTATCCTTTGGGTAAGGCAAATAAATTAAAGTTGATTGTATTGAACACAGTAATTTTTACTAAGAGTAATAACCTCCCCTATTCTCCCGACCCGCAGCGACAGGCTATGGACGCCACCACCCAAATGAACTGGCTCTTGACACAACTGGAACAAGCCGCACAAAATGATGAAAAAGTTTTACTGGCCATGCATGTTCCACCCGGTATTGACGGACATGCCGATACAGGTATGTGGTATGATAAAGACATCGAAAATATTTTTTTGAATGCTATTGATAAATATCAAAATAACATAGCAGGATTGTTGGCTGGCCATACGCACATGGATGGTGTGCGCTTATTAATGGACAGTACCAGCCATGTGGATGCCTTGCTGCTGTCTGCTGCAGGTATTGCGCCGGGCCACGGTAATAATCCTGCCGTGAAACTGGTACAATATAACGATAGCGACTATACGCTAAAAGATTTCACTGAATACTATATGAACTTCTGGAATGCAGACATACCTGCAACAGGCACTTTAAGGGATTGGGATGGTGTTTTTAGTTTCAGCAACCTTGCCCCGGATTATGATATTTCTTCCATGACGATGCTTAACTGGTTTCAAAAAAATAATAAAGATAATATCGATAAACTGGAGTATTCTATTTACACCGATAAAAGTAATAAGCCGGAAAAAAGTTCTTTTATCGATGAAATTAACAGCAGCATATATGTCAGCTATCGAAAATGATTAAACCATACGTTCGAGGCCTCGTGTAGAAAATATTCTATCTCTGTTCCCTGGTACAATACGCCCCCACCCCCTCCGTTATCCCAATACCAAAATTCATTATTTCATGCACGCCACTCCAATAACGGTAATTATTGCAGACCCACGCACCATCACGAGAAATGGCCTCGCAAAAACATTAGAACCAATACAGGAAATACAGGTGATTGCTACAACCGCCTGCAGTAAGGAACTGGTTTGTTTTTGTGACCACCACCAGCCCGATATTATTTTGATAAGCGCTAACATGCCCGGCGTTAATAATATGAAAGCATACCGGCATATAACGGAAGAGTTCCCCGGCATACCCGCAATTATTGTGGCAGACGATAACGATGCTGAAACTATTATTGCCATGAAGACTGCCGGAGAGTTTGCGTGGCTTTTTACAAGCGCAACCGAAGAAAAGATTGTAACAACCCTACACGCCGTGCATAGCGGAACTTATAAAAGAGAGGTATATAACGGTTATGGTACAAGCGCAGTTAATGTTGCGCTGCTGCATACACTTACTGCAAGGGAAAAAGAAATGCTTGTTTTTTTTGGCACCGACCTCACCGCAAAAGAAATTGCGGCGAAACAAAAGATGAGCCCGCGAACGATTGAAGGGCACAAAGAAAAATTAAAAGAAAAGCTACAAGTGAAGGGAAGCGCCGGCCTCGCCATCTATGCCCTCATAAATAATACTTACCTGCCCACGATATTATATTGGGTAATACTGCTCTTTACTAACGATAATCCCGATACATTACTTACCGACATAGCCGCATAAAAAAAGCCACCCAGACGATGGTGGCTTGTTGAGGTTAAGCAAAACATGAGAAAAAACATAGATATAACTATAATTTCCGCAGTTTATTGTGCAACCTTACTTACAGGGTCGCTAAAAACCAGTTGGCCCTTAGACCCAACTATGCCCACACGACACCAATAAATTTTCGTTTTCTCGAGGCCGGCAAAGGTGTACTTCCTCGAAGTTGATGTAAAACTTTCCCATACACTGGCTTCCGTTAACGGATCGGGTGTGTATTGGTGCACAAAGCCCCTGCCCTTTCCGCCTGCGTCTGCTATGTTAATTAATTCACCCGTGTTGATCCCTGATTCAACTACCAGTGCTGGTTTGGAAACAATTACAGGTTGGGAAATTTTGCGGGTGTCGAACGCGGTACTGCCTATCATGGCGGAATCACCATTGGCAGTAAACGTTACATAATTACCCAGTGCCTTCAGGATGGCAATGAGGTCAACACGGGCCCTGTTTTTTAAAATCACCTTAGATCGGTCGCGGGTGGCAGCGCCGATAAGGGCTTCCTGGAAGGCGGAAATGGCGTCACCAACTGCTGCCAGTGTAGGCGTTGGCGTTGGGAAGAAAGCATTATCCGTCATGGAGGCAAGGATGTCCAGCGCTTTGGTTAACAATTTAGAGTCCGACAGCCGGCTAAACGGCATTACGATCATAGCGATCATGATTTTCAAAACGTTTTTCATTTGTATTTGTATTTTATTTTTTAGAACCCGGCGCCCGGGCCCCTGTTCAATGGAACAGACCGCTAAATTGCAACAAGGCGCTTTACGGCACAAGGGTAATTTTACGGGTTGCGCCATTAAAAAACATTTTTTACATTCCCGCCCTTTTCAGCTTAACGGCAAGGCATAAACGCAGAAAATAAAATGAAAAAAAGATGAAATTTTTTTAAAAATCGTGGTATTTTTTTGTTTTTTACCGCCGGCAGATATTTTTTATCCACACAAAAACGGGCAGGTTCTGCCAAACAAGCGATGCTGTCTGCCTGCAAAAATCATTTTGCAGCCGGTTTTTCCCCAATTGCTATATTACAAAAGTATTTTGTCAACATACAATGCACCATTGTAATATAACAACAGCTCATTGTAATATTACAATAGCCCATTGTTATATTACATTAACCAATTGTAAAGTTACATGAGCAAATTAATGCCTGCTTTCAATGGCAGTAGTGCTGAAAAAACCCGTTGCACGTCGTGCAAAACACTTTTGCTACTTTACAAAAGTATTTTGCACGACGGTTTTTTTACTTTTGCTGTCATGCAAAGATGCTTTGTTTGGCAAACAATGGAAATAGTATCCGAACTTCTGTGTTTTCGCAGGATGTAAAATGTTGTTCATTATCAGAACAACAATAAAGGAAGTTTAAAACATAACTTTATATAATGGATGTATGCCCTTTAACCGGTCAGAAAATAAATCTTTTCTAAACCGAATCCAACTGTAGAGGGGTTTTTTTATGAGACCCAAAAGACGGGAAAGGTTACTATCAGTGATATCGCATTTAATTTTGCTGGGAGCCTAACTGAGGAAGAAAAAGGATTGTAGTTAGGGTATGCCCAAATAAGAGCATAAAGAAAAGAGCCGTTCAGGATAACTTATTCTCTATTTAATCAATTAAAAAATTAGCCCGTCCCTTATTCGTTTGAAGAAAAGGCAAATCATTTTTTACAATATTTATATGACAATGGCGGAAAAGAATATAAAAGCCATGACTTTGATTCAGAAATGGATGCTCCAATAACATTTTCGTCGCAAGATGAGTTTGAAAGGATAATAGATTATTTGCTGGAAAATGGGTCAGACTTCTCTATAAAGGAATATTTCCTTCAAAACAGTCCAATCTTTTATAACGGGGTACGGATTAGCAAACAGGGCATTGAAAAAATTGAGGGAACTTCTGACGAAAACGAAATCAATAATAATAAAGACGAGTTAAACGAATCGGTTGACAATATCGAGTTAAAACTACGAAATCTGGTTACTTCAACTCTTACGCTAGAGACCGGAAAAAGTAATTTCGAAGACCTGATCACAGGAGAGCGAAACAACAGCTTCGACGAAGAATTAAACTTCATCTTGAAAAACATCCTAATCAAGACCTAAATGATTTTGAAAGCTTATCGAAGTCAATTCAATTCTGCGACGTTGAACATTTAAAAGCGATAGTACTAAAAGATGAATACTGGAATTTTTTCGAGCCAAAATTTAAAAATAGAAGTTCCGTTGAGAAATACTTCGATCAATTCAGTGAATTACAACACGCATTAAAACACATTCGCGAATTAACCGACTTAGTTGCGCTTGAGGGAAGGGCGGCCATTACATGGTTCACGATGGTGTTAAAATAAATTAATGGAGAACCTCCGCCCTTGAGATTCACGAAAATAGATTATTTCATACTATGAATTCGAAGAGTAGAATTGTTATTTTCTATGTTCCTTGTATGCATTGATTCTTCGAGCCAGAAAAACAGTCTTTCAAAACTAGTAAATCTAATGTCAAAGGAATGTTGCAGATGCTTTGCAGCCTCGGGTAGTCATAACTTCGATTCTTTGAACGCAAATATTATGCAGGATTGTTTTTTAAAATTCATGAATGCAAATGAAAGACTAATAATAAAAACAACTGAAAATGTTTACGGAGATACACGATATTTCGGAGGTAAACTGGCAGATGAAACGTTCAAGTTGGTATCATAGCGGTCTATGATTGTGACATATTTTATAATGCATTATTAGAAGATAGAAAAGCTTATTATAAAAAATATTTCGAATTGAATAAAGATTCTATAAAAAGTATTGTAAAAAAAAGAAAGTACCAAACAACTTGCCGGATTCGAAATACTATCATTTAAGAGGTTGTAACTATTTTAACTTGCAGGAATTTCTTACAGCCGTCAATGATTTTGATAGTGCCGAAGTTTTAGATGAAAATTATTTTGATATTAATATTTTTTATGAAGCACAGATTTCCGAAATATTAGACAAATATGACGAAGCAATTATACAATACGAAATTTTTCAAAGGATAAAAAATACCGATTTCACCTGTACGCTGATATGCTAAGAAGAAAAAGAAGGGAGAATACACTTTTGTGAATCAAACCCGAAAGCCAAAAATGTTGTCGCTTTGGGTGACAGGCTGATTTTATTTCAGACTGTATAAAATCGGCTAAGAAAAAATCAATTAATATACGTCGGTCTAAATCAAAACGCTAAATTATTGTAGCTGTGTATATGACAATTTAATGCCCACATTATACAGTTATGAACTTTCAGCTGCTCTTAAAAATAACTCAATGAATACTCTATTATTGAGTGATAAGAATTTAAAAATATTTTTGGATTGTTGGAAGAACAACGCAAGCATAGCCCCAAAACTGAAATTTAACCAGCTTAATGATTCGGCTGGCATAGCTAAAAAATTTGCGATAGCAACTTGCATAAAAGGAATATTGGAAGATTCTGTTAAATCAAAAACCTGGCTCAAAAAGAACGCGGAAAATTATTGTCCGTGTGCAGTTGAAAATTTATATGCAAAGGGATATTCTTTTGACGATATTGAGGGTGATGCCAACGAGAATAATAAGCTTTATAACGAGATTGTAGCTCCTTGTTTCAACTTAGCCCTGAAGGTTGGAACTGAATTTGAAAATTTAAGCAGGTATCGCCCTGAGGATATAATCGGAAGGGATTTTTCAACAAAAGTTCTTTTGCTTGATTATTCGAATCAGGGGTATAAAATAAAAATTTCTATTGCAGGAAAGGTCAAATATTATGTATTTGATACCGGAGCCAGTGATCTAATCATCAGTACAGATCTTGAAAGAGAATTACTTCTTAGTGGAATGTTGACAAAGGAGAGTTACTTAGGTACAGAATATTACACTTTGGCAAACGGTAGAAGGTCAAAGTTCAACTCGTTAGACTAAATAATGTAAAAATTGGCGATTATACCGTCAACAACGTAATTGCTGGCATTTCTGAGGGAAACACATTATTATGTGGAAAAAGATTTTAGACAATTTCCGCAAATGGGAATTTGATGCTGAGAAAAAAATTCTAACACTTTTTAAATAACCTTGATGCCGTTGTTTGTGTTCTCCAAAAATATCTCCCCCCAAATAAGCCTTCCACCGCCGTTGATTTAATGCAGTTGTTTGTGTTCCTTCCGTCGTTGTTGGGCTGTGCCTTATTTAGTCCTATTCTATGGTTGGCACACGAAACAAGCATTTTTTGATCTTAAGTAAGAATAGTAGTTTGCATCATACAAGTTCAGATAACCCCTGTTGGTCCAAGTATAAAGAAAGTATCGTTAGCTGCTTGGGGATTTTCCCGCCCTCGTTGGTGTTTTCAGGTAACTATGTACCTGTTAGACCATGACAATAATTTTTCTTATATTAGAAAGTAATAGTTAAAATTTTGGGATTTTTTGATAAATATATAACCTCTTATGGAAGGTCAATAAAAGACGGATATAAAACAAATGCTTTTGCTCCTGTAGCGTGGTTTATATTCTTTTTAGTGGGTATTATTTTTATAATACTTTTCGTAAGTATTACTATTATTAAATATGTCTTTGCATTTCTATTGGTAGGGTTAGTAATATTTGGGTGTGTGATGTATGCCCGTATTTTTAATAAAGACCCTAAATTGTTACAATCCGAAAAGTATAGAATTGATGACAAAACATTAGACATTATACAGCAAAAGGGAGGGGAAATAAAATTTTTGGAGATTGATTTGAGCCACAATGCCGAAATAAAAGGAGGTGGAGTAAATGAATAGACTGTATTATATATCATTTAGCGCAGGAATAGACAGAGATGAAGTGATTAAACTTTTAGAGTCAAATAAAAGTATTTCAAATTGGTTTTATAATATTCCATCTTCTCTTTTTGTTGTCTCTAATTTATGGTCAAATGAAATTGTTAAATTGCTTCGAAACCATTTTGGTGATCACCACCTAATGATTGTTATTGAGATAACAAAAAATACAAATTTTACAGCTTATTTACCAGACGAACATTTGCCCATAATTAAAAATATAATCGGGTTACCCTAAAAAACTATTTATATCAACTTCTAACGCTTCAGCAATAGCTTTCAATGTAAGCATTTTAATATCCTGCCTGCCATTCTCAAAATCGAGAAAGGTTAGCATAGTCAATATTACACATTTCGCCCAAACGTCTTACAGATACCTCCTTTGATTTGATGCCGTTGTTTGTGTTTTCCAAAAATATCGCCCCACGAATAGGCCCACCCGCCGCCGTTGTTGTGTGTTTGTCTGAGGGTTTTGCAGCAAAGCAATCACCAACAACTCTTAAAGAGTTATGCATTAAATGCAGCCAAACTTTCATTACTTTGAATATCTTAGCAACGGCAAAATTTCTAAATTATCATTAACTCCTATCTCCAATATTTTACGCACACGATCATTGCATGGCTTATACTAAACTTACAGCTTGGGGTCAAACTGATGTTGGTGAAGCCAGGCTACACTATCTTTCGAACGAACACGCAACATCGGTCGCCCCCGTTGGTCCAAGTATAAAGAAAGTATCGTTAGCGCAAGCTTTGTCGCCCCCTGTTGGTCCAAGTATAAGGAAAGTATGGTTAGCCCCCCCTGTTGGTCCAAGTATAAAGAAAGTATCGTTAGCGCAAGCTTTGTCGCATAGCCTTGTGCGTTAGCCATGCTTGTGCTTGGGGGTCCTGAACCATTTTCTACTTCAATTAAACACCGCTGTTTACATAAAATGTGCACACAGAGTGCAATTGGATAAACTAAATAAAACCATTGTCTCCAGATTGTTCATTAAATGCAATTTGAATGGCTCTATATAGTAATTAAATAGGAACCAAAAATCAGAAATATTTTGAATGATGTGTGAAAGAATTGTAAGCTGCTATGCAGTGTATCCTTTTTGAGATCTAGATGTTGATAAACAGATTGGAAAAGTTTACGTACATTAATCATTTGTAAATGTTATGTTTTTGGCTCAAAAGATATTATATCAATCGATCCCTTTTAGCTCTGTTCCAATATTGGGCAGAGGAATTAAAATTAATGAACGATCAAAACCATAAGCCGAGATTAGTATTCTGTATAAGCTTTAATACTCGTTTCTTGTAATAAATAAATTAAAAAAACCGGATTTTTAGATATATAAAAAAAGCTACTACACACTGGAATAACAGGGTTACAATAACCATACGAGAGCAAAACCAGGGTACATTTCCAAGAAAAAAGTTGGTTGGGCAAAAACTATTCATACAAGAGTTTGGAATGCACTTTTCCTTTCAGATTTAATTCCTTTTTTTAGTAAACAGCACTAATAGACATGCGCCTTTTGCAAATGGGATAAACTTAGCGTCCCTGTCTGGTGTTTGCCTGTTCGCTTTTAATTATATTATCAGAAAAATTCAGAAAACTGGTTCTTAAAGATGGAAGAGACTTTTCCGATATTAAGAAAAGTATTTACTTCATATTATTGATCAGCGGAAATTATGTTTATAACTTAATTGAAAAACGAGCTTTGCCGAAAAGAGATATTTCTGGTTTTTTGGCTTGGTAGCAGCCACATCACAAAATTTAGTGATTGGCGTATCAACCGAAATTTCTGTTTAGACATCGTACTTCTTCCTTTCGGCAAACTCCCAAACAAAGTCCGAAAAATATGTATCAAAGGACGATTTTGTTGAAGTTTATAAGATAAGCGGCGATTTCGCCGGACGCGGTATATTATGTGTGGGGGTGAACGAAATAAGAGGATGGCTTTTACTAAATGATCTGAAACAAATAATATTTACTCCGCCTAAAATTGTAAAATAACAATTGCTCACTACCGCCTCGGTTGGTCCAAGTATAAAAAAAAGTATCGTTAGCGCAAGATAAAACTTAGTCTAGACAGAAAAGTAAATATTTGCGATGGACATTTTAGTGATTATATCCTTCGCAGAATTAATCTAGATGGAATGGAGCAGAGACCTTTTACCGAAACGAAATGAAAAAAATTTTATTGGATTATAACTATTTTAGAAGCTATTATAGTAGAAAAGGGTTGGGATTCTTTGTTCTTAGGAACGTATCTTGCAAGGGACGTTCCACTTATGAACGAATGTCCATTGCGTGAATATTGTAAGAAATTGGGGCGCATTACCGATATTGGTAATTGGCTTGTACTACATTTTTTTTTATTTTGTGTTCTGACGGCGAATAATTGTATGTAGTAGTATAGTTTAGTATAGTATAAGAACATCCATGTGAAACAGATACATTACATTTCAAATGACAATACCTTCCTTAACCAAAATTACGCGTATGCGGGTACTATTGTTAGTTTCTGCATAATTAATTTAGGCAAATTTGTTTTCCAAACTATTCCTGTTACTGAAACTTCCTTTACTATACACAAAAAAGAAAAACAGGCATTTAATTTTTCGCTTCAAAAAAATTATTTATTGAGGGCAATTGTTGCAAAAAGGTATTGATTTAGG
Organism: uncultured Chitinophagaceae bacterium; assembly: GCA_963792025.1. Classification (GTDB taxonomy): domain Bacteria; phylum Bacteroidota; class Bacteroidia; order Chitinophagales; family Chitinophagaceae; genus Ginsengibacter. The sequence continues at coordinate 71,934 of CAWBUS010000011.1, forward strand.
CATTAATGTGATAATAAAGGATGATATTGCTACTTCGTTAAATTATTTGATTCTCCAACGGTGAATATGGCCCCGAGCCCATTAATTTTGAAAGCCCTGCGGACGGTGATTATACAATGGTTGTGGAGCAGCTTGAAGATGATTCTGTATTGTCAGGGCAATATACCATTCGCCAAATATCAATAAACCCGCTGCAGCCGAAAATTGATACCTCTTTCGCCAGTACGTCCGGTATTGTTGCGATTGCCAGATGAATTAAAATTGCATAACGATGAATCTTGGTATGCTCTGGGCTTTTTTTGAAGACCATCATCTTTCAATTGCTATTGGCGGGCCATAAACCGGGATGCAGAAAATCGTTTGAGAATATTACGAAGATACTCACGGCGCTACAAGGAAATGCGAATGCAGTATTTGAAAAAGCGGTGGATGATGTAGGCAGCAGGATGCAGGCTACATCTGCATTTTTCAAAAGAATTTTTAGTAAAAGTTATGCCTGATCATGGGAATCTTTTGAAAAGGAATAACCTTGGTAATTTGCTTATAAAGAAGCTGAACGAGATGAAGAGAAACTGTAACTAGGGTGAAAATTAATATGAAAAAGATGCATGCTCGAAATTGGAAATTTGTCTATCATACGAAAATCCTTACAGGGAAATTTATATGTATGCAGGTTACAGCTGTTATTTTTTATTTCGTCATCAAGATAATAAAATATTTTAATCCATAAATAAATATCTTGGAAGAGAACACTGGAATAAGGTATTACCCGAGTTCATCCCTAAATTTATTAAAGCAAAAGATACCACACAATATTTGCTTGCCTGTTTAGAAATGATTGGTCGTATTCACGATAGTCATGCGAATGTATGGAGCTGCCATGAAGCGCTTAACGGATTATTTGGAAAAATATTATGCACCGGTGCAGGCAAAATTTATTGAAGGAAAACTTGTGGTAAACCTGTTATCAGGCCGATAGATTTCCGGAAACGAAATGCTAAAAGTTGGTGATGTAATACAGAAATAAATGGCATACCTGGATGTCAGCTGGTAAAAAATGATCTTGATCTTACGCCTGCCTCGAACTATAGTACACAGATTAGGTCTTTGGCATCCAACAGGCTTTTAAGAGGGCAAAAGGACTCAATGGCTTTGAAAATAATAAGAGATAAAAATACAAAACGTGTTAAAATAAAATGTGTGTAGTCTGGTGCGAAAAATCAACTTCAAAGGATTATAATCCCGCTCCAAACGATAGCAGCTATAAGATAATTAATGGCAACATTGGGTATATTTTTCCCGGGAAGATATAGAAACAAACAGCTGGATAGAATAAAAAAGACATTTGAAAATACGAAAGGAATTGTTGTTGACATGAGATGCTTATCCTTCGGAATTCATGCCATTTACCTTTGGCGATTATATTAAACCATCCGCTTCACCTTTTGTGAAATTTACTTCAGGCAGTGTCAGTATTCCGGGGCTTTTTACTTTCCAGCCTCCATTGTCTAACGGGGAGGATAATCCCGGTTATTACAAAGGCCCTATTGTTATTTATTGTAAATGACCTCACCCAAAGCCAGGCGGAATATACAACTATGGCATTTCAAACTGCCCCGGATGTAACGGTTATCGGAAGCACAGCTGCGGGCGCAGATGGCAACGTTTCGCAAATAATCTGCCGGGTGGTGTGTCAACCTGGATTTCAGGCCTTGGCGTCTACTATCCTGACGGAACAGAGACACAGAGGAAGGGAATAAAGATTGATATCGTTATGAAGCCGACAATTGAAGGTATTAAAAATGGTAAGGATGAATTGCTGGATAAGCGCAATTGAAATTATAAATGAAAAAAGTAACCATGCGCTGAAGCAAAGCCAGGACACGGCCGGTCAATCTAAAAGTAGTAATGATTATCTTAAAGTATGGCTGTCAGAATGTATATATTTGATAATGGAATAGTGAGCCGTGTCGCTTCTTCTAAGCAACGTCTCTCCTATTTAGTCCAAGCATATAAAAGGGTTGCTTAGCGCAGGTTTTGTCGCATAGCCTTGTGCGTTAGCTATGCTTGTGCTTGCAGTCTCAAGTCCCCTTTGTTCGTCCAGTATAAAGAAAGTATCGTTAGCCCCAATTTAGTCCAAGCATATAAAAAGTGTTGTTTAGCGGAAGCTTTTGTCGGATAGCCTTGTGCGTTAGCCATGCTTCCCGAAAACGGAACAGGTTGTGCTTGGGGTCTTAAGCCATTTTCTATTTCAATTAAACAATATTGCTACATAAAAGGTACACATAGAGTGCAATTGCATAAACTAAATAAAACAATTACATAGGTTTCAAAATGATGTTAGTGATTGTCAGGCCCCCTGTTGGTCCAAGTATAAAAGAAAAGTATCGTTAGCCTATTTAGTCCAAGCATATAAAAGTGTTGTTTAGCGCAAGCTTTGTCCCCCTGTTGGTCCAAGTATAAAGAAAGTATCGTTAGCGCAAGCTTTGTCGCATAGCCTTGTGCGTTAGCCATGCTTGTGCTTGGAGTCTTCAGCCATCACCTGCGCCAAACTGGCGCAGGTCTCCAGACCTGTGACTGTTCGTTACTAATCTTTATCGCAGGATAAATTCGCAATTTAAAGAAAGGGCAATTACGGTAATTCATTGTTTAGTTTTTGTATATTCACTTAATGAGCAGCAAGTACAAATTTGATGACATAGAAGGTGTGCCAGAACGGGAGAGATTAGATTAAAGATTGGAATAAGATTTATTTTGGATGAAATATGTTTTAATAAGAGATGCCCGCATTCGCAGATGGTGTCCTCTCCATCCGCAACTAAATGTCCGGTGAGGACAGCGGCCAGGGAAAGGGGTATTTAAACACAAGTAAGCATTGCTAAAAAATATAACGCGTATAGTTTGGATTCTTTCCGTCGTCAGCATGTTTGCTGACATCGCAAGCGAAATGCTTTATCCAATCATTCCCGTTTATTTGCAGGATATCGGCTTTTCAATATTCCTTATCGGTATACTTGAAGGAATTGCAGAAGCCACTGCGGGAATCAGTAAAGGATATTTCGGCAACTGGTCAGACAATATCGGTAAGCGAATGCCATTTATAAGATGGGGATATTTTCTCAGTGCACTTGCAAAGCCAATGATGGTAATTTTAAAATTTCCTCTATGGATATTTTTTGTCAGAACAACCGATAGAATCGGAAAAGGACTTCGCACTGCTCCGCGTGACGCTGTGCTTTCTGCGGAAGCCACACAAAAAACTAAAGGTGAAGTTTTTAGTTTCCATCGCGGGTGGGATACATTAGGAGCTGTGTTCGGACCCCTGCTCGCATTATTGTTTCTCTATTTTCATCCGAAAGAATTAACCACCTTATTCTATATCGCTTTTATTCCGGGGATAATTGCAGTATTCATTACTTACTTCATCAAAGAAAAAACAGTTGCCCCTATACATAAAAAGCCTGCAGCAGGTTTTTTTTCATTCTTCAAATATTGGAAAACCGCATCACCTGAATATCGAAAACTTCTTATCCCGCTACTTGCATTTGCTCTGTTCAATAGTTCTGATATGCTTTTATTGTTGAAAGTAAAAGAAGCAACAGGCAATGAAAACAACGCATTACTTGTATATATTTTTTACAACCTGGTTTATGCCTTCGCTTCTTTTCCGCTTGGAATTTTAGCAGATAAAATCGGGATGAAAAATATTTTTCTTTTTGGATTGCTTTTATTTTCCGCAACCTATTTCGGAATGGCTACCACAAAAACTACTTATGTTTTTTATATCCTGTTCGGAATTTATGGATTATATATGGCAGCCACTGAAGGCATTTCAAAAGCCTGGCTCACCAATGTTTCAAAACAACAGGAAATTGGAACAGCTGTTGGATTATTTGTTTCGTTACAAAGCATTTCATTAATGATTGCAAGCGCAGTAGCGGGTTTGCTTTGGAATTTTTACGGGGCATCAGTAACTTTTTTCTTTACCGCAACAATAAGCATACTCGTTTTTTTCTTTATGTTCTTCTTTGTTCATAAACCAAAATTTACAGCCGGAGAAATAGCAACAGGTTAAGTAATGACTACGAAAAAACCTGGATTTTATTTTATATTGAGATAATTACAACCATAGTTCAGCAAGATTTTACGATATAGGAGAACAAGGAGTATGTTTGATAAACGATTTGTGAATCTGCGCAGCCGTGTTCCGTAAGGCTAAGGCCACGCCGAGATACGGAAGGGGAGCAATTCACTTTTCATTCCTAATTCCATGGTTCGCGTCTCACGGACCATATCAAGGACTTATTTTCAACTATCCTTTGCCGTTAGATTGGTTTGTTTTGCATTTGTTAGCACAAGTTCATTACATTATCTATACCCAATCTTATAAATTCAATGATGTAAATGGTAGTTCCGGTTCGCGAGACGCGAACCGGGGCGGGGGTTTAATTATCAACCGGTTTTTACACCAAACAGGTAACCAATCAAGGCAGTTAATCCCATTGCTATTGTACCCCAAAAACAAATCCTTATGATTCCTTTTGTAATGCTGGAACCGCCAGCCTTAGCTGCAACTATGCCCGACAGCGCAAGGAATACAATTGCGAAAGAATACTGATAAATAATCATGCCCTTTAACGGTGCAAATAAAGAAACAAAGAGCGGCAACAGGCCTCCTGATATGAAAGATAAACCGGATGCCAAAGCTGCCTGCAATGGTTTTGGCCTGCTGATTTCATTGATACCTAATTCGTCGCGGGCGTGTGCTTCCAATACATCATGTTTTGAAAGCTGTACCGCTACCTGCATGGCCAGGCTTTTATCTAATCCTCGTTGCTGATAAAGTTTAGCCAGTTCTTTTAATTCTGTCTCGGGCATGGTATCAAGCTCCATTTTCTCTCTTTTTAAGTCGGCGGTTTCAATATCTGACTGTGAACTAACTGAAACATATTCACCTGCTGCCATAGATAATGCGCCCGCAGCCAGGCCTGCTACCGCAGCCAGGATTATTGGAGCCCTGGTGTAACTCGCAGCTGCTATGCCAATAACCAGGCTGGTTGTTGAAAGGATACCATCATTCGCTCCCAACACGGCCGCTCTAAGCCAGCCACTCCTGTTGGTATAGTGTTTCTCAAGCGCCATCTTATTTAATTTTCTTTGTTAAGTTAAGATTCAATATACGTAATTGAACATTATATTATAGCTCATCGTAAAATGGCAATGTACAAAATAAAAATCTTTATTTTGCGTGTGCTCATCCTCGTTAGTCGTTGGCCCCTATTTAGTCCAAGCATATAAAAGTGTTGTTTAACGCAAGCTTTGTCGCATAGCCTTGTGCGTTAGCCATGCTTCCCAAAAAAAGACAGGTGTGACTAGGAACTTACACCATTAGCAATTGCACCCGTCCACGCCCTATTTAGTCCAAGCATATAAAAGTGTTGTTTAACGCAAGCTTTGTCGCATAGCCTTGTGCGTTAGCCATGCTTCCCGAAAAAAAGACAGGGGTGACTGGGAGCTTACACCATTAGCAATTGCACCCGTCTACGCCCCTATTCGTACAGGTATATAAAAAATTCTTTTGGAGTTTATTTCGTCGAAGGCTGGTTTATTCACTAATTCTTTTGCGGAATTACCTTAATAAAATTGAGCTGTTTGAATGTCTAATTGATAGACAAATTCTGACGATGATTTATTGGCGGAAAGCAATGCAACCAAAGCTATTGCGGCACCTGTAGCAAGGGCTTCCCCCACAGTTTCATTATGATTCTGAAAAATATATGTTGTTTTCGCAGGTCTTATTTCATTTAATAAATTCATATCGGCGAGAAATTCGAAAGTATTTCCTTGCCTTATTAATGGTCGGAAAAAATTGTGAATATTTATCCAAACTCTTTCTCCATCGCAAAAACCAAATACCTCTCTTGTCGGAACTATTTCCCCATTTTCTATCCTTGTATATAAAATTCCTTGTTTATTAAATTCAAAATATTTTACCGATGGGTTATTTGTTAAAAACTCTTCGGCTGTTTTATACACTCCTTTATTTAAAATTGAATCTTTTATGATTGGCTCATTAAACCGTTTTTCATATCTGTCAGTAATTTCACTATATGAATAAGCTTTTCTTTTTAATACATTCAACGTGTCAATGTGTGCAGCCTCATCTGCAAAAGCACGAAGTAGGTCTTTTAAGATTGAAATGTCTTTTAGCTTAACTGAAAACGAGGAGGCAAGTGTATCTAACCTCAGGGCAGGATGATAAAGATCGTTAGATTCTAAAAAAGCCTCAATCTCGATTGTGGCGGTAGTATAAAGTTTTTTGGCTTTGTTCCTGTTTAAAATTGAATCAATTTGTGTAACCCTGAATTTCTTTATAAAACATAATAATTTATAATTTCCTGTATTGAATGTATAGCTGGCACTATCGTAAAAAAACCCGGAGATAGCATCTTTTGCGCTGACATTAAATCTTAATTTATGGTAACCATTGCTGAATAAATATTTTCGCGTGTTAGCGCCACCAATATAGCTGGTATCAAATCTTACGTCTTTAAATAATACTTGAGAAAAGGGCAGTTTTATTAATGGTTGATGATTATTGGTTAATTCGCCGTCATGCAAATCAATTGTATCTATAGGACATTCATTTATTTCCAGGCTGTCTTTTTTATACAGTTTATTAGCCTGCGGCCTTACAGAATTAGTAATAAAACCTAATATAGAAATTGCTACTAAAAATTTATAGAACATACAATTTGAATAAATGAGTGCCTGTTAATTTTTTTACAATTTAACGAAATTGTTATTTAAATACTAAGTCAATTATCACGAAGCATGTTATAGTAAATCAATTAATAATGCATAAATTTAGATGGTTCAGTTGAAAATATAGCGGATGTTTAGACGGATTTTTTATGATTAAATATCCGGCCAGGAGTACCTGGTTACTTAAGCCATTAGCTGCTTCATTTAAATGATATGGCTGCATACAAGGCTCACCTCCTGTTCGTCCAGGCATATAGCAAAGGTTGCTTAACCCCCATTTGGTCCAAGTATAGAAAGGGTTGTTTAGCGCAAGCTTTGTCGAATAGCCTTGTGCGTTAGCCATGCTTCCCGTGGACTTGGGGTGTTGAGCCATTTTTACCTTCGTCGGTGTTCCCTCTCTTTCGCAAGCCCACATCAACCGCTCGTGAGACCACGCCGTATAGCCCGCCTGCCGGTTGGCGATTCTCCGGCCCAAGGCAACATATAATACCAGGCTATAATTGTTTACATTAAGTTGTAATCGTCAATATTTTTTTCCGCTAACAGGTTTGAAGTTATATCATAAAAAAAAATCCCGCCCTTAGTTGCGGGAGTTTTTCCTGGAATAAGCGCTTACTTTTTTTTGGTTGTATCCATTTTATGATCCATTGGTGGCATTGCCGGCATTTCCTGCATGTGCTTCATCATGGCGGCGGGATCAACATATTCCCAATGCTCTGTCATTTTACCGTCTTTTACTTTTACAACATCAACCGTTTTTTCATCCATTTTTGTTCCGGCAGGCATACCCATGCTGGAGTCAGTCATGGTGCCGCTAATGGTTGAGAGGGTAAAAACATAATCACCATTTGCTGCTGATGAAATAATATCAAATTTTAGATCTTTCACGTGGTTGTGCATATCAATAAGCATGTGCTTAATATTGTTCCCCCCGTTTACTTCTTGCCCGTTAGGACCCATGTGGTCAACTGCATCATCTGCAATAAGACTATCAATTGTTGCAGAGTCTCCGGTTTCAATGGCTTTCATAACCCTGTTGTTGGCGTCTAAGTTTTTTTGTGTATCATCAGGTGTTGAAGAAGAACCTGCATCTTTACACGAAATAAAAAAACATAGTAAACCTGTTGCTGCTGTAATTAGAATTTTTTTCATGACAATTTTGATTTTAATTTAAATGAATAGAAAAAGTTTCTAAGTAAGTGTAATAGTCAAAAGGACGGAGAACTAAAGATATTATTTTTTTTAAAATTTATGCCCCATGCTATCGTGAGAATGTTTAAATAAGAAATAGTCTTACCTCGCTTTCTCGTTATAGCGTTTAAATAATCAGGGAGTGCTATCGCGGACTATTCTTAGAATGTATAAATTATAAAAGTGCTGCTGTCGTGATGTTTCCGCCTCGGCGGACAGGTGTAACTCAGGACATTTTACTTTTATCTTTTACCTGGCTTAAGCTTAATAATAGTGCGGGAATGAATTATCGACCAAATTAAATTGCCCTATGAAAAAAAAGTTTTTTGCAACCATCACCTTACTGGCATTGTTCCTTGCACTGCACGCTCAGCCAGGAAAGAATACAATTATTTTCGGCATTAAAGGCGGATTTAATCATACCGTAATAAATGGATACGAAACAAATGGAACTAAAACAGGTTTTATAGGCAGCACCATCTATGGGTCATTATTTGGCGAAAGTAGAATTGCAGAAAATAAATTTTTAAGCGCCGAACTAACGTTTAGCTGGGTAAATTATTGGAATTTTTTAGAAGTACCCATTCACTTCAGGCAAATGCTGAACAGGCAAATTTCGATTTTTGCCGGCCCGAAACTGGATGTGGCAATCGATAAAATTGACAAGACGAAAGAATGCACATCAAGACTCCTGGGCCTATCTGCAGAAGCAGGCGGTCAATATGATTTCAGCCGTCATTTATTTGGAGAAGTGAAATATTCAGTTGGTGTAACGGGGAGTTTTAACGACGTTTTTTTCGATATCAATAACGGCAGAAGAAATAATTTCCGCTTTGGGGCCGGGTATCGATTTTAAGAATTTTAATGCCTGCTATTCCCGCTCCTGTGCGGGACACTCACAACATCGGCGGCCTCTTTTTATCTTTGTAATGCCTTAAATTAAGGAATGAGGGACGTGGATATGGCAAAAGACCCAACAACTCAGGGCGTAAAATAAATCTCAAACTGCGTCAATACTTAACTGTTCATATATCAGATTAATTTAATAAATTCACTTTTGATTTATGTTTTACTTTGCAACATAATAATTTGCTAATCATTAAACTCCTATATACACGGTATGAATATGGGTAAGCCAGGCGATGAATATAAAAACATTTTTAGCCTTACGCAATCTGCTCTACTTATCATTGCGCCTGATGCGCCGTTATATACAATCATTGATGTAAATAATGCTTACCTGGCCGCAACCAATAGTACCAGGGAGCAATTAATTAATCAGTCTGTTTTTGCAGCATTTCCCGCCAATCCCACGGACGAGGTTTCTAAAAATATTGAAAGAACCATTTATTCTTTTGAACAGGCCATTATTACTAAGGAAACGCATACCATGAGTAATTACAGGTATGATATTCCTATACGGGGCACCGATGAATTTGAGGAGCGCTACTGGACCACCAGTAACACGCCCGTGCTGGATTGCGATGGCAACGTTAAGTTCCTCATTCATTCTCCTGCAAACGTAACAGAACTGTATAAGTTACATGAAAGGGAGGAAGCGGGAATTATAGCCCTGAAGGAACAACGGCAGCAGTTGTATTCGACATTTATGCAAACACCGGTTGGCATTGCCATATTCCGGGGGCCTGAACTGATAGTGGATCTCATTAATCCATCTCTTTGCGAAATCGGTGGTAAGCCAATGGAAGAAATTATGGGGAAACCCGTCTTCGATACTTTTACCTATGCGAAAGAAAGAGGTTTCGAAGAGTTATTTGAAAGTGTAAGAACAACCGGTATTCCATATAAAGGACAGGCAATGGCCCCGATGTTCCGAAATGGAAAGGTGGACGATGTTTACCTGAATTTTGTTTTCGAGCCTTTTCGTGAAATTGATGGAAGCATAAGTGGCGTAATTGCTGTGGCAACAGAAGTAACTGACCAGGTAATAGCAAAGCAAAGGCTTGAAGAGGCTGAAGAAAGAGGAAGGCTTGCGGTTGACTCTGTGGGATTGGGAACTTTCGACCTGGACTTGCTGAGCGGGGAAATGATTACCTCAAAAAGGTTTGCGAATATATTTGGGTTTGAAGAGCCGGTGACGTGGAGTGAATATGTAAAGGAATTTCACCCGGATGACATGGAACTGAGGACGAACGCCTATGAATCGGCACCTGCTTCCGGCAGGTTATTTTACGAAGCACGTATTATATGGAAAGATAAAAGTATCCATTGGGTGCGCAAGGAGGGGAAAGTATTTTATAATGCCAATAAAAAAGCCACGAGAATATTAGGCACCCTGTTGGATATTACGGAACGAAAGCTTGCAAAAGAAGAGCAGCAAAAATTGGTGAAGTTACTGGAAGATAGTGAGCAGTTGTTCAGGAATATAACCACCGCAGCGCCTACTGCCTTATGGATGTCGGATGAACACGGAGGTATTACTTATGTAAACCAAACATGGATAAACTGGACGGGGCAGCCCCTGGAAGAACAATTGGGCGAGGGCTGGACAAGATTTATTGTAGAAGAAGACAGGCAAAGAGCCGCTGATAAGTTCTTGACGGATTTAAGCAATCGGGATTTCTACGAGGTTGAATTCCGGCTGCAGCATTCTGACGGAACTATTCACTGGTGTGTTGCAAATGGTAAACCTCAAAACAATGAAGATGGTACTTTTACGGGCTATATTGGCTCGTGCGTTGACATTACAGAACAGAAGAACTTACAACAACTGAAAGATGATTTTATAGGAATTGCCAGTCATGAATTGAAAACACCTGTAACTACCATAAAAGCATACACGCAGGTGTTAGGGAAGATGCTGAGCGATAATGGTGAATCGAAAGAATCGTCTTTTATTAATCGTATGGATAAGCAGGTTGACCGGCTTACCAACCTCATCAACGATCTTTTGGATGTTACAAAAATAAATTCCGGAAGGCTGCGGTTTAATGACAGCGAATTCGATTTTAATTCGCTTGTAAGAGAAACGATAGACGATTTACAACGTACCACTGAAAAGCATAAACTGGTTGAAAACTTTAAACCTGCGGGTGTTGTATTTGCAGATAAGGAACGTATAGGCCAGGTAATCACCAACCTTATTACCAACGCCATTAAATATTCTCCAAAGACCGATACAATTATAATTCATACGAGCCTGCAGGATAATGAAGTACATCTGTGTGTACAGGACTTTGGTATTGGTATTCCTGAAGAGAATTTGAATAATGTTTTTGAACAATTTTACAGGGTTGGGGGCGATGTGCAACATACGTTTCCGGGACTGGGCCTTGGCTTATATATATCATCTGAAATTATTAAGCGTGAAGGCGGCAGAATATGGGCAACAAGCAAGGTTGGCGATGGCTCGCAGTTTTGTTTTGCATTGCCTTCGCGGAAAAATGATGCAGCTAAATATTTACATTCACGGATGGAAGAAATTTTTTAAGCCTGATAATTATGAGTAATGTGAAACAATCAAAAAATGTACTATTGATAGATGATGATCCGGGGATTCTTGATGCGGTGTCAGCCCTTTTGGAATATGGAGGTTACCAGGTAAGTAATCTTTCCAACCCTGCAGAACTATTGACGAAGAAAGAGGAGCTGCCAGATATAATTCTGTTGGACATCCTGCTTTCAGGAATAGATGGGAGAAATGTGTGTAAAGATTTAAAATCCAATGAAAGCACCCGCAGGATACCTGTCATATTATTATCAGCCAGTAAGGATATTGAGCTTTCAGCAAGGAACTCCGGGGCAGATGATTTTTTGGCAAAACCTTTCGAAATGGATGATTTGTTTGATAAAATCGGCAAACTTACTGCATAATTTTTCAGCTGGTAGGACTTGCTTTCCCGGTGTTTTTTGACTCACCTATTTTATTTTTATCTCTCGTCTCCATCACTTCTGCGTTGCCTATAGCCTTGTGCGTTAGCCATGCCTTCCGAAAACGGGCGAGGTGATGTTTTTGGGCCTTAAGCTATTACTCGCTTCAGTTAAAAGAAGATGCCGCATAAATAACACGCAAAAACGATACGGATAAAACTAAATAAATGAATTGCTGTCCCGGCGGGGTTTTCACAGCATAAACTTCAAATTATTAGCAGCTAACCGTGAAACCCCGACGCTGGAAGAATCTTTCAACCTTTTGCACCCAGACTTTAAAATATTTATATTCACCGAATGGCAATAAAGCTAAAGCATAGCAACATTTACTCAACTTACTTTATCACGTTTACCTGCATCGAATGGATTTCATTATTCGATATTACTAACGGTTATGATTTAGCTTATAATTGGTTTTCTGTTTTAAAAAAAGAGCACAATGCTGATGTTGTGGCTTATGTGCTAATGCCAAATCATCTTCATGTAATTGTTCACTTTCCTGAACAAAATTTTAATCTTAATACAATCCTTGCCAATGGAAAAAGATTTATGGCATATCAAATAGTAAACCGGCTGGAAGCTGCAGAAAATAAAGAATTGCTTTTTCATTTAGAAAGCCTGGTAACTTTAAGAGAAAGGAAGAAGGGACAAATTCATAAAATATTTAAAGACTCATTTGATGCAAAGCCCATTTTCTCTCAGAAGTTTTTGATTCAAAAAATTAATTATATCCACTACAACCCGGTGACCGGAAAATGGATGCTTGTGAAGAATTTTATTGAATATGAACACAGTAGCGCCTCATTTTACGAACAAGAGTTAGTAAAACATTTCAGACCGGTACATTATATGGATTTATGACAATTTTTCCGCTCGGCAAGAATGGGGTTATTAGATTGATGAGTTCGTTCAGCGTCGGGGTTTCACATTTGCTTCTAACTAACTTATGATTCAAACTGTGAAAACCCCGCCGGGACACCAAACTTACTGCATAATTTTTCAGCTGGTAGGACTTGCTTTCCCGGTGTTTTTTGACTCACCTATTTTATTTTTATCTCTCGTCTCCATCACTTCTGCGTTGCCTATAGCCTTGTGCGTTAGCCATGCCTTCCGAAAACGGGCGAGGTGATGTTTTTGGGCCTTAAGCTATTACTCGCTTCAGTTAAAAAAGGATGCCGCATAAATAATACGCAAAAACGATATGGATAAAACAAATAAATGAATTACCCGGCTGTTGCGAAACTGTTACTAAAAACCTCCCAGCGGAATATTTAATTCTTGTTTATCTTGAATTATATTTAGTACACAATAATAACAACAGAAAAAAGGCGACGCCTGAAACGACCATCTGTCCGACGCAGGTTTAATATAACTGTCATCGTTATTCGTAATTAATGCAAAATTGCTTCGCCCAATTTAACTTCCTATTAAAAAATTGTCGTGAAATGTAAAATTAAAATGGCTATGTTTGCGAAGATGATACCTGAAGAAAAATATCAATCTTCCACCCGCTTACAACCTTTTCTCATATTGGATATGAGTGATTGTTATACCTGGTCATTCCCGGAATTCATTCCTTTCTGTTCACAACTTTATTACTTCTCCAATTATAAAGACTTCAATAAGTCTGCCCGGGTATAATTTGTCCTTACCCAAAATCTTACTTTAATTGTCTCCTGGTAATTATTCGTTCAATTTATCAGCGGTCTGTTACCAGGTCTAAAAAAATCTATTTCATCTAATGATATTCGGCGGCCAATTATAGATAATAAGAAGCAGCGGTTCTTTAAGATATTATAAATCCTACAAACAAATATTATGTCAACCTTACTTATAGCAGCGGTGCTATTAGCAGCTATTATAGTCATTGTGGTTTTTCTTATTTCAATTGATAGAAAGCAAAAACGAAATGCCATGAATACTTTTTTCAATTGCCTGAGCGAGGCCGGTTCGCTACACAAATTAAACTTTACAAGCCAGGAATTTTTAAACAATATTGCTTTGGGTTTAGATGCTCCGCAACGAAGGCTTTTGATATTAACCCGGGTTGACCGTGATATATACAGGGATAGAATCATCAACCTGGACCATGTACAATGCTGCTCTGTAAAGAAAAATTATGGCTATATAAATACAGGCGATTTAAAAACTAATAAACAGGAAAAGCACCTGGAAAAAATTATGTTGCATATGAGCCTTTATGATGGAAGCAGCACGGATATTTCATTTTACAGCCATATCAATGACCCCATCTCGCGGGCAATAGAAACAGAAGAAAAAGCCAAAAGGTGGGAGGCCATAATTAATCCCTTATTAAACGACCGCTCGCTGTTGATTTCATCATAGAATATCCTTTGCCTTAGTTTGTAGCACACGCAACAAGCATTTTTAAATCTCAAATGAGAATAATAAGTTTGCACCTGCAAGTTCTGAGAAAATCTTATGTTGAAATTGATAGAATTTATTTGGGTCCCGACTGGCTTTTTACAGCATAAAATTTAAATGATTGATAACTAACCGTGAACTTACTTTATTATATTTAGCTGTGTCGAGTGGATTGTTTATAAATAGGTTCCCCTGTTCTCGCTAACTTTACCTGCACGCATCATTTACAAAATGAGATTTGACAAATTTATACCGACAGACCGATTAAAGCCATACGTGAAATATTTTGTAGCATCGGAAAATGACGCTGAAACGAAATACAAAGTATTGCCATCTTCAGGGCTTGTGATTGGGTTTCAATACAGCGGGCAACTTACAACCATTAAAAACGAAACCGAAAACAAACTAAGCCCGGCAGGCATTACAGGCATTTCCGACAGGTATAAAATCTTCAGAAACTCGCCCGGCATTGGATCGATTTTGGTTTACTTCACCGAAACCGGGTTTAGGCACTTTGCTTCGCACCCCGCCAATGAAATATTCAACCTGAGCATTTCGCTCGAAGATATCTTCGATAAATACAGCGTCAGCGAAACCGGGGAAAAATTAATGGCTGCTCACACAGATAAACAGCGTATACACGTCATCGAAAGGTTTCTGCTGTCACAACTCAAAGACATTGAGACAGACAAATTAATTGTGGAAGCTGTAAAAATTATTTACCAGGCTAAGGGAACCATCCGGATTAAAGAACTGAACAATCGGCTTTTTATTAGTCAAAGCCCGTTTGAAAAACGGTTTAGAAAGTTAGTAGGAACAACACCAAAAAAATTCGCCTCTATTGTTCGCTTTAACACCGTGCTTGATAATTTAAATAACACAAAATCGCTTACTGATATTTGTTACGAAAACAATTTTTTTGACCAGGCGCACTTTATCAAAGACTTTAAGCAATATACAGGCGACACTCCCGAAAATTTTAAACGCTTCCTGTAGAAAAACGATTTTTTACAATTGCACAACTTTTCATTGTTTCATTTTTGCATGGTAATAATTTAAACAAATCGTTTCACAATTAAAAATGCAAAAGATGTTTACAACAGAACAAATTAAACAAGCGCACAGCAAAGTAAAATCAGGTGCAGACTTTCCTGCTTACATTAAAGACCTTAAACAATTGGGTGTAGCCTCTTACCAAACCTATGTTGCTGACGGACACACCGACTACTTTGGAGATAATCATTTTAAAGTTTCTTCTCCTGCAAAGTATGACAGGCTGCCTGTTGCGGACGTTTCCAACGCGGAGCCATTTAAGTCTGACTTATCAGCTCATCAGCAGGGCAAGACCGACTACCCGACTTTTTGTAAAGACAGTGCCAGGTCGGGTATTGAAAAATGGGCTGTGCGCATGGATAGTATGACCTGCACTTATTTTGACAAGGCAGGAAATGAAATATTAGTTGAGCAAATACCAAATTAAATTATGAGCAGAATGAAATCTTATGCATCATACTTATTTTGTCCAGGCATATAAATGGGTTGTTTAGCTTTATCAGCTAGCCCGTGCTATTGTTGGCGTCCGCGCCAACAACTCTTACTCATGCTTCGAGGGTGTTGCTAACTTATTCAGTTGTTGGTGCTCTCTTACTACCCTGATGTTTGTACATCGTTGCTATTTAAATAACAACAGATACTTTTTAAGTAATTGTAATTGACACCCGGCCTATCTAAACCTTCCATTCTTTACATCTTCTCATCGTTTCGTAATTATAAGGCACTCCTTGGCAATTCTTATTACTTCTTTTGGGTGCTGCATTTGCGGTTGGCTCTTAATAAAGCCAACCCTGTTTTTGATAAATTCATTATCTTCATTATCCGCCTTTTTACCACATTAAAACTCTACCGCTCTGAATTCAGTAATTCCAAACTAATTCATAATGAAAAAAGATTTTAAATGGACATTGATTTTAGCTGCGGTTATTTTTTTACGAGCTACCGTAAAAGTATATGCGCAAAGCGTTACAAAAACTCAGCTAAATATTTCTGTTGCCGGCATTGAATATGATGATGTCGGTTTCACTAAACTAAAAGAGAGCATCAGGAACAATAAAAAAGTACAGGATGTTAAGCAAAGCTTTTCGCAAAACACTGCCAGGCTTTCTCTCACCTACCCGGGGGATGCTACTGCCCTATGGGATGAGATACCTTCTGATGTAAAAAAACCTTTTAAAATAACCACCATCGAAAGCAATCGTATAGATCTGCAGTTAAAAATTGCAACAACCGCAAACACAATGGCAGGCGCTAATACCACTACCCCTTCCACTACAACAACCAATAATGATGATTGTAAAAATTGTTACTGGAACTTGTGTAAGTATGATGTACTAAAAAGTTTTGGGGGAGCCATTTACAAAGGCATTAATCTTGATAACGGAACCTTCTATTACAACTGTGATAATGGAATAGTTACTGAGAAAGTAATTAAAATAAATGGTTATGGTGTTATTACGGGCATTACTACTGACACACTTTTGATAAGCAGTGGACCTATAGGGACCAAATGGGGCGTATTTAATATTGAAAATAATAATGAATTATTGGGCGTGATGGCGGGTGGTGACTTATCCACCAAAGATGTTGGGGGCTATACTTTGATAGCAAAAAATGTAAGTACAGAGGCTGGAGGCAAAACCTATAAAGATGTGATTGTAGTAAACTCCAAAGGATATTCCAAAGACCTTTTTTTCGGATCACATTTTTACTCCACTAATTTTTACTACGCAAAAGGTGTCGGTCTTATAAGAACCGATACATTAAATTTTGGCAGCGATCCCGTTGCTGCTATCAATAAAGTGAATGATACCAAAACTCTTTACAAAGGTGGCTCAGTGGTAAAGAACGGGATGGATGAAACGCTGATTGGTCTTTGGAAATATCATGATGCCAAAACTAATGCAGATTCATATTATAAATTCCTTGCCGATGGAACTTTTGAATATTATACCGGCTCTGCTACAGAGGCAAATAAAAGGAAAGGAATAAATTACTGGAAAATAGAAGGACGTGGTTATGATAAAGATGGGGCCGTAATTGACCTGACCTGGGCGGGTGCAGGTTCTGTACTGCGTGAGGCTGTTGCAAAAAAGAATGACGCTGCAACGGGTAAGCCGGCTTTGGCTTTTACTTTAAATGGCACTGTTCTCTTTATATCTGCAGATAATAAAGCACCCTGGAACCAGAATGAATTAAATTGAATATGGTTATTCGGTTTTACTTTTTGTTGGGAAAAAGTACGGTGAATATAAATTTGCATGACTTGTACGAAAATTAAAACTAAAACCTGCGGCTTCTATTTAGTTCTTTTGAAGTTTTAATTTTTGGAAGAAGGAAAACCAATTGACGAAAAAGAACCCTTCGCCTGGAATTTTTTTTGATAATATAAAATGTAAAGCATCTTCTTTCCTATAAATTACAGCATCTTTTTTAATTTTCTTAAAACATTGTTGTATGAAAAAGCTTTTTCTACTGCTCTTCTTGCCAGCATTATTTAGTTTCATTCATGTAAATACACTTACTGAATCTGAAAGAAAATTTGCAATGGACCACCTTAAGCAAACACAAACAGACCTCTTGGATGCTGTGAAGGGCTTATCTGATGCCCAGCTCCATTTTAAGACTGCGCCGGACCGCTGGAGTATTCTTGAATGTGTGCAACACATTACACTTGCATCACAGGAGCTCTGGGAAGGGGAGCAAGCTATCATGAAGCAGCGCAACGATAGTAACTGGACTGCCAGCTCATCTGATGACATGGTAATAAAAATGGCCGAAGACAGAACTCATAAAGCAGAAGCCCCGGAACCTTTTAAACCAGTTCATTCTCCTTACAAAACTTTAGATAAAACACTGAAAGCTTTTAACAAAGACAGAGATAAATTAATTGAATATGTGAAAACTTCCCAGGATGATATGCGAGCTCATTTTATAAAGGCGCCATCCGATGTGTTTGATTGTTATCAGTGGATACTGATTATTTCAGCGCATACAAACCGGCACACACAGCAGATCAATGAAGTGAAAGCTGATCCTAATTTTCCAAAGCAATGATTTAATAAATGCTTAATCCCGTGCTGTTCTTAGAATTTATAAAATATAAAAACGTTGGCGTGCGGATGAATGTTGCTATGCCCCCCTTCTTGGTCCAGGCATATAAACGGGTTGTTTAGTGCAAGCTTTGTCGCATAGCCTTGTGCGTTAGCTATGCTTCCCGAAAAACGGGACGGGTTGTGCCTGGAGTCTCAGGTCCATTAAGCGTGAAATTGGCTTGACTAAATAAAACAATTACTTTAGTTTGGTAATCCGATAGCTATCGGATGCATTGACGCACTTCGACCCCTTAATTATTCATTAATGAGTTCTACCGATATTTTAATTGTGACACACAATTTTGTTAATAATTATATTGGCTCTATAGGAACATGGTGGAACGGCAGCGCCTGGACAATTTTTAAGGAAGACCTGACTACGATGCCAATGGTGAAAAGTTTAATGCTATGGTGATAAAACAATGAAATATTGTTTACCCTTTACAGGGGCAGGCTTCCCGCCGTTTCTTTCTATTACTTTTATTTCGAATATGGGTATCCGTTATGTAATTTATAAAATGAATAATTGCTTTTATGCGTATACACGTAATAAACTTTATAAATAAAATAACTCATCGAAACGTTTTGGGTGGGCTAAATAAAACAATTATTTTAGTTTGGTATTTGCATTGATGCCCAATACCGATATGGTGTTGGTTGGTTTAATTACGCAAAGTGATAAACAAGCATTGAGTAGTGGAGTAATGATTTATTTTAATGCAGCAAAGGATATGACATTACCGTAGAGCAGGCAACCGAAGTATTGGTGCCTGCAAATCCGGACGTGGCGTATGAGGTGTAAACACATTGCCCCCTTTTTAGGTAAGCGACATGGCTGCCTGCCAACGACACGTGGCGTGAAACCAGGTGAGCCAAATAAAAACATTTACGTTAGCATGACACACATTACTACACCCGATGACTATTAACCATAATGACGAGTTTGAATAAAAAAGTCGTCAGCAAAAGTTTTGACTTCACGTTTATTAGCAGTATCTTCAAGACACGGTTGTTGCATATTTTAATAAACCTCAAAAACTCCAAAGACATTACCCCCACTCCGCAAAGAAAGTATCCTGGTTAATTAAAATACCAGTGGAGTTAGCCGAAAATCCCATCAAAGAGTAGGCGATTAATTTTAAATTATTATGGCAAAGAAAACAATTACAGCAGCCCCGGTGAAGGCTGTCACGAACAGTGAGTTTATTCGCATTGCGCCACTGCATCATCCCAAAACTAAAGTGAACCTTGAAGAATTGGGTCAAAGTAGTGAAGATACTGCGTTACTGCAAACGCCACTTCCGAAAGCTGCTCCTCCTCCAAAATTAATATACCTTCACGGTCCATTAATTACCAACGTAAAAGTGTACACCATTTTTTGGGGTAAAAACTGGAAGTCGGTGCCAGCTTTTGTTAATCTTGAGAACAGCATCAATGCCTTTTTCAAAGATATTTTAGTTAGCCCCCTTATTGATCAATTGGCTGAGTACAATACGCCGGTCTATAAAATAGGGCATGGCTCGTTTATCGGTAGCAAGGTAATTACTGCAAATGCTCCTGGAAGTGTTATTACAGATGCAACTATTCAAAAGCAGGTAAAAGCATGGCTAACTGCCCACACCATTCCAGCATGGGACAAAAACACGTTGTATTTCATTTATATGGATAAGGGTGTAAGTGTACATATGGGTGGTGGCGCCTCATGTACTGCTTTTTGCGGTTATCACAATCACATTGCAAAAAAAGATTACTATGCAGTTATGCCTTTTCCCGGCTGTGCAGGATGCCTTGGCGGCCTGAGTGTTTTGAACGCAATTACCGGCACTAGTTCACATGAATTATGTGAGGCCATTACAGACGCCGTTCCGGGCACCGGTTGGTATGATAACGTGCATGGCGAGATAGGCGACATCTGTGCGTGGACTTTTAAAACTGTAGCCGGGCATAATGTTCAGAAAGAATGGTCAAATAGTATGAACGCCTGCGTGTAAAAAAGCGCATTGTAAAAAAGGGTTACTGTGGAGTGCTCCTTATTTAGTTCAGGCATATAAAAGGGTTATTCAGCTCAATCTTTGTCGTATAGCCTTGTGCGTTAGCCATGCTTCCTGAAAAATGGGACAGGCGTGCCTGGTGTCTTAAACTACGTGTCCTTCAGAATCGCAATAATTTTATTAAGCCATTGCTGGTCTGCGCCAATTCGGATGTTCTCCGGCAACCCATCCGCGTTATAACCAGGATGAAAATCGCTATCCAGGTATATATATGCATTTACTGTGTTCCTCTGCTTCAAACATAAAAGCGCAGAGATGTCTTAATTAACCTCTAAATTGTCTCGTTCACACACATTCTATTACAAGCAGGCGTAGTAGATTTGACCATAAAAAATTACCCATGCCAACACAACAGGTTAATCAAAATTTTGAAACATTTTATCAACTGCATCATCAATCCAAACCGCTACTGCTGGCCAACGTTTGGAACGTAAAGAGTGCACAGATTGTTGAAGCAACCGGCTTTGAGGCAATGGCTACATCCAGCGGCGCTATTGCCGACTCATTGGGGTATAAAGATGGTGAACAAATACCTTTTACCGAGTTGCTCTATATCATCAAAAGAATAAAGTCTACCGTTTCTATTCCTTTATCTGTTGACCTTGAAAGAGGCTATACAGATGATGTAAACTTATTGAACGAACACATACAACAATTAATTGATGCCGGCGTGTGCGGAATAAACATTGAGGATGCGCAAGGTGTTGAATTGTATCTTAAAAAGCTAACCAATATTATAGCCTATCTTAAAAATACCGGCCAGCAACTTTTTATCAATGCAAGAACAGATGTCTTTCTTCAAAAATTACCATCACCACTGGAAACTACTATTGAGCGGGCAAAACTCTACCTGGAAGCAGGAGCACATGGATTATTTGTAACCGGTGTAAGAGATGCCGATGCGATCAGTAAAATTGTATCGTCAACCACCTTACCCGTAAATGTAGTTGGAACACCGGCCATTTCAGTAAAAGCACTGGAAGAATGTGGTGTAAAACGTATAAGCATGGCTGTTTTCTTATACAGGTCAACATACAACAACATGGAAAAAACTGCAAAAGAAGTGCTGAGTGCAAGATCGTTTGAGGCGATGTTTTAAGAAAAGAAATATTTTATGAAATGACGATTCCTTCTCGCCTATCCGTATTATAAATTAATTATGAGATTTCCTGTTCCGACGGGGTTTTCACAGCAAAAACATTAATCATTAAGAACCAACCATAAAATCCTGGGGCATGGAAAATCTCTAACCCGTCATCACTGTTCTTTATCGCAAAAGGCCATGACCGTTATCATTGATTACAGTCCGTTTCAAATCTACCTTTATCGCAATTCGGTTGCCGTTGATATTCCGGGTTCAGGACCAACAAGATGTCGAAAAGAAAAGTACGAGCGGAAAAAATCTGTCTTAATTGTGGTGAACAGTTACAGGCACGATATTGCCCGGTATGCGGCCAGGAAAACATTGAGCCTAAAGAAAATATAAGGCAACTCATTGGTCATTTATTCCGCGACATTGCGCATGTTGACGGGAAATTCTTTGTCACTTTAAAATTGTTGTTATTCAGGCCGGGGTTTTTATCAAAGGAATACCTGCTCGGGAGAAGGGCACGCTATATAGATCCCATAAGGATGTACATATTCTCCGCGTTCCTCTTCTTTATTGTTTTGTTTTCGTACCAATCTTCCTTACACCATCTTATTGATGAAGGGGATAATAACAATTACAATTCTATCAATGATAGTGCGACAAAAAAACCCGCCATAAAACAGGAAGGCTTACCGCGTGGTGTTAAGAGGATGGCTGATTCTTCCGTTAATGATGTCATTAAAAAACCGGTTACGCAGGATAGCGGCTTGGCAGTTTCAAATCTCACCATGACTTTGGGAGAATACGATTCTATTCAATCCCGGCTTCCAAAAGCGCAGCGGGATGGATGGTTACTGCAAAGGCTAAACAAAAAAAGCATCCTTATCAGGCAGCAATATTTGCATAACAGGGAAGCCTTTGAAATTATGTTGATAGACCACTATGCGCATTCGTTTCCCACGATGATGTTTTTCTTCCTTCCGCTGGTGGCATTTGTTTTAAAATTGCTCTATGTGAATAAGTGGAAAAAAATTAATTATGTTGGTCACAGCATATTTGTTATTCATTGTTATAGTGCTTCCTATATATTGATGCTAACGGCTTTTTTCTTTGTGATTTTATATAACATAATGCCATGGCGGATATTCGGCTTTTTGCGGATAGCGCTGATAGTCGCGATCTTTTTTTACTTATACAAAGCAATGCGAAATTTCTATCGTGAAAGACGGGCCATAACAATCTTTAAATTTCTAACCTTAAACCTGCTGGTATTTGTTCTGTTTGTATTATCAGCGGTGGTGCTTTTGGTTATCTCACTTTACCGGGTGTAGTCTTTATTTCCTGGTGCAGGTTTTGTCGAACAACCCTATACGTTATGAGCCCTAAACGTATCTGACTGTTGTGCCAAACTCCCGGTAAACCCTTAAATGCGATTGCTTCGCCCACAACAAAAGGTTTCATGCCTTGCTATATATATAAAGCATGAAACCTTCTTGATAATAAAGTTATAAAAAGAAGTGCGCCCTATTTTACGTATTCTTTGTTACCATTTTTATTGATGTAATATTTCCCGCCTCTTGGACCCTGGTATAAAGTTCTTCCCTTGGCATCAGTTCCTATTACGGCATCCGCGGTTTTTACAGAAGTTGTTTTTGACACCTGGGGTTGCACCTTTGGCTGAACCTGCTGAACCGGCTTTGGCTGTACAGTAGTTTGTGTTTTAGTTACCGGTGTTGCAGCAGGGGCAACGGTGGTGGTGGTGGTTTGGGCTTTTGTTTTATTTGCCTTCAGGCGCATGTCGGGCGTACCGTCTTTTTTTAATCCTGTTGATTGTGTAGTGGTGGTTTGAACGGATGTGGTTTTTTCTTTTTTCTGTTTTTTTGTAGTTGCAGCGGGTGTGGTGGTTTGTGCGTAGTTGAAGCCAACTGAACCAACCATTAATGCAATCGCGATAATAATTCTTTTCATAAAATGTTTTTAAGTTTTATCCAAGATATAGTTATGGCAGCTGATGATTGTCATTTCCGGGTAAAGAATGTGTTAACTTGTTTTGCTGTGCCGGCGGGGTTTCACAACAAAGGCTTTAAATTATTAAAAACTGAGCATAAAGCCCCGATAACGAAAGAGTCTTCCAATGTTTTAGACCCACACTTCAAAGTATTAATTCTCGCCGGCTGGCAATAAAACTAAAACACAGTAACATATAATTTAGGAGTTTGCGGTAATTTTATTATACAGAAGGTGGACATAATTCCTCTAACTAACAAATTCACCATGATTAATAACGAAGTAGCTAATTTTTATGAACGGGATATCCGCAAGCTGATTGAAGAACTCAACTTATTTAAAACCGAAGAAAACCTATGGAAAACTTATGGATCAGTGAAGAACTCAAGTGGAAACCTGGCGCTGCATATAATCGGTGGGCTCAATCATCGTATAGGAGTTATACTTGCCAAAACTAATTATGTCCGTAACCGCGACCAGGAATTTATTCGCAGAGATGTGGAGAGAAAAGATCTCGTGGCTCAGTTGGAAGAGCTTATTCCAATGATCAACGAAACAGTGAATGCCCTCACTTCGAGCCAAATGGAGTCTGACTACCCAATATTTTTCGACAAACCCAATGCTTCTACCAACTACGTATTGGTGCAGTTGTTACTTCATTTAAATTATCATCTCGGCCAGGTAAATTATCTCCGCCGCTTTTTGGAATAAAATGAATAACTATCGTTTCCTGCTATGATGATTGAACAATATAAACTCATCGACATACCTTAACCACTTCAGTGATTGCCGAACGAATAAAAGCGGCCAACAAAATATACGTTCTCTAATTTCGTGCAAGTATCTAAAAAATTATTTGGCCCGGGTTTTATCGCATAGCCTTTAGCGTTAGCCATGCTTCCCGAAAAACGAAACAAGTGGTGGCTGTCCGTAATCCGTCGCCTGCTTATAATTAAATGATTTTGCTGAATACCCGGCACTTGTAACTTGGAATTGGATAAACTAAATAAAACAAATACGTTAAGCTTTAAACCGATTCGTGACAAAAAAGGGTTCCAGTGATAGTACCTTGCACTAAAACCGGGGGAAATGGTTTTATTTGCTAACTTTATAGCTATAATAACCATCAACTGGCCTACCCGAAACATCTTCAACCATTAGACAACAATAATTTTAATGCATAAATATTAGTTTATGAAAAGTCATGATTTCTTGCAAAGGCTATTTATTAATTTGTTTAAAAATGTAATTCCAGCGCCGGCAATACGAGGCTTAATTCTTATGCTCGTGGTTTTAACATCAGCATCAACCTATTTGTTTGGCCAGTTGCCGGACGGAAATCCGGTATTAAGGAAAACCCTTACTAACGGTATGCGGGTAATAATAGTGAAGAATGATCTTGCTCCGGTTGTTGCAACAGAACTAAATTATATTGTTGGATCAAAGGAAACGCCGCTGGGATTTCCGGGCACAGCTCATGCCGTTGAGCACATGATGTTTCGCGGAAGCAAAGGTTTGGATGCAGATCAACTGGCAGACATCAGTGCAGCTATGGGCGGAGATTTTAACGCCGATACCCGTGAGACGGTTACGCAATACTTTTTTACTTTGCCGGCAGAAGATTTGGGTATTGCACTGAAGCTCGAGTCGCTTCGCATGCGTTCTGTTCTAAGTACAGACTCCCTCTGGAAAAATGAGCGGGGCGCCATTGAGCAGGAAGTAGCTGCAGATATGTCAAACCCCACTTACGTATTTTTCACTAAGTTATTAAAAGCACTATTCAAGGGCACGCCATACGAAAATAGTGGCTTGGGCACCCGGCCTACTTTTGATAAGACTACCGCTGCTATGCTTAAAAAATTTCATGATAGCTGGTATGCACCTAACAATGCTGTTTTAGTAATAGTTGGAAACCTTGACCTTCAAAAGACATTAGATGAAGTTGAAAAAACATTTGGAACTATCCCATCAGTAAAACTACCCGCCAGGCCCGCCGTTAACCTGCAACCTGTAAAGTCAGACACGTTAAAGCTGCCTACAGATCTCCCTTATGGTTTGGCATTAGCATCCTTCCGCATGCCGGGAACGGAAGACCCTGATTATCCTGCGGCCAAAATTATGTCGGATGTATTGAGCAGCCAACGTGCCAATCTTTACGGGCTGGTTCCGCAGGGAAAGGCGTTGTATGCCGGATTTCAGATTTCGGGTATGCCGGAAGTGGGATTATCTTTTGCATTGGGTGTATTTCCGAAAGGCGCCAATGCCAAATTACTAATTAAGGAAATCAGCGATATTCTGGCAGGCTATGTAAAAAACGGGCTACCTGCTGACCTCGTTGAAGCTGCTCAGCAGCATGAAATAGCGGATGCAGAGTTTGGAAAAAATTCAATTTCAGGGTTGGCTGACAGATGGTCTGCTGCGGTTGCAATTGACCTTAAGAATTCTCCTGAAGATGAGCTGAACATGTTAAAAAAAGTGACGCTGGAAGATGTTAACCGGGTGGCCAGAAAATATTTGAATCCTGCTCACGCCATCTACGCGGTACTAACTCCTGAACCTTCAGGAAAACCTCTGTCGAAGACTAGCTTTGGAGGAAAGGAATCATTTGCTTCCAGCAATCCAAAAGAAGTGGAACTTCCCGAATGGGCTGACTTGTTGAAGAGGGAACTCAAGGTGCCGCCTTCCGTAGTAAATCCTGTCGTATATACCTTAGATAACGGTATCAAGCTGATTATACAGCCTGAAAATATCAGCAATTCGGTAAGCATTTACGGAACCATCAAAAATAATGCTGACATAGAAGCGCCTGCCGGGGAAGAAGGAGTAGATGAGGTACTATCACAATTATTTTCTTATGGAACTACCACCTATAACCGGATCGACTTCCAGAAGCAGTTGGACGATATTAGTGCAAACGAAAATGCGGGTACGGACTTTTCGCTGGAAGTACTTAGTGATCATTTCGAAAAGGGAGTTCAGTTACTGGCAGATAATTTGTTGCATCCTGCATTGCCGCAACAGGCGTTTGAAGTGGTACGTACACAAACGGAAGGAGAGGTTGCCGGGCAAATTCAAAGTCCGGGTTTTTTGACTAACCTGGCGTTAGAGAAGGCGTTGTTACCCGCTGACGATCCGGAGTTACGGTATAGTACTCCAAAAAGCGTCGATTCATTGAAATTAGCATCGGTAAATAACTATTATCAAAAAGTTTTCCGCCCCGATCTGACGAGTATTGTCGTTATTGGAAAGGTAGACCCGGGGCAGGCGAAATCTGTAATAGAAAAATATTTTGGTGAATGGAAGGCATCCGGTACCGCTCCCATAACTGATTATTCACCCGTACCCGAAAATAAACCAGTAGCCACGGCGGTACCCGATAAGAGCAGGGTTCAGGATAACGTAACGCTGGCGCATACCCTGTCTTTAACTTATAGTGATCCGGATTATTATGCGCTCCAGTTGGGCAATCATGTATTGGGAGGAGGTTTTTACGCTACCCGTTTTTATAAGGACCTTAGGGAGAATGCGGGCCTGGTTTATTATGTAGGTTCTGATTTTGCTATCGGGAAAACAAGATCCAAATACGAGGTACACTATTCCTGCGATCCGCCTAATGTGTCTAAAGCAAGAACGATTGTTGTTCGGGATCTCAAACAAATGATAAACACTCCTGTAAGCGAAAAAGAATTGAAACAGGCACAAACGATGGCGCTTAGAGATATACAGTTGTCTGAATCCAACGTGAGTAGTATCGGTAATGGATTGCTGAGCCGGTCTGTAAATGGCTTGCCATTGAACCAGCCTACTATCACGGCGGAACAATATTTAAAGCTCACGCCGAAGGATATAAAGGATGCTTTTGCCAAATGGGTTCGCCCGGATGACTTTGTTCAGATAACACAGGGACCCACTCCGCAATAACGTTAATAATGCTGGCCGGGATATCAAAAGGAATTTAAAGTTGATTTGCATTTATCGCATAGCCTTGTACGTTAGCCATGCTTCCCGAATGGCATGGCTAACTTTCCTAAGCACCCTGTTTTGCCGGGGCATATAAAAGTGTTGTTTTGCCAGGCTTTATTCAATATGCCGAAGTCCTGGAGACATGTTAACAATGAACTTTAATTGATACATTTGGCAACGCTTACACGCAGACGAAAATTTATTTACGAACTGAATAAACCTTTTGCCATCGCTATAAATTAAAAAAAAGAATTTATGGAACCAACTAATTCGCTTAACGATCAGCTAACAGACTTTGACAAACCTCCTATTTATTCACGAAATGCCGTTCGGGGATTCGCGATTTTTTTTAGCGCTATTTTTGGCGGAGTACTCTTAATGCAGAATCTCAACAGTATTGGCAAACCAAGGGAAGGCAGGATTGCTTTTGGAATTTCTGTTGGAATAACAATTTGTGAAATTGCTATTGGAATGTTGATCGGGCAAACAACATCATCAATGGGAATTATCCTGAGTATTTTAGGCGCCAGTGCTTTGTCGGAATTTGTATATAGAAAATACATTCCTAACGAGATGGACTATAGCAAGAAACCTATATGGAAACCGTTAATTGTTGGTTTAATTATTTTTATACCATTAGTGGCGCTCGTTATCTATGGTGGTCTTCACGGCACTAACCAATAGTTCACCCTGGTAAGAAATTTATTTAGATGTTCGTGCTCCCCTGCTTTGGTTCAGGCCTATAAAAAGGATTGTTTAGAGTAGGTTTTATCGGATAGCCTTGTGCGTGAGCTATACTTCCATGTCCGCGCCGGGACGCAAGTTCACCGGAACTCTCCCTACTTATCCGGCTCCGTTATTGTCACTGGTTGTAACCTGTAAGCATTTACGTATTTACCATTTTGCTGAGCCGGTATCCATCGCGGGCCATTTTCAATAGCCTCAACAGCAATTTTAGCCAGCCTGGATTTTTTCATTGTGGTGGCTTCCACTTCGCTTACATATCCATTCTTTCCTACTATAAATTTTACAATGCAAGTTCCGTAATCTTTTTTGGTTAGCTGATCTATACTTTGCATTATCCGTTTGCTGATATACTTAACCCATGCCGGCTGACCGCCGGGAAATGATGCTTCTACTTCCACGTTAGTATAGTAACTGCTGTCGCCGGCATCACTTGAATCAATGGGCCTGTCTGTCGTTTGTGCCTGTACGTTAGCACAGGAAAATAAAAATAAAATCAATATCGCCGGGAGAAATTTAAAAAAAACTTTCATAAAAGTTGTTTTGGTTATTTAGCTAACAAAATAATGAAATTTTATTTACAGTGCATGCTGCAATATTAGCTTGCCGACTATTTTCAGCGATAGCAGGGCACTACGCCATTACTTTTTAAAATAAGTTCTGAATGCGCCCCTGGTAATAGAATGCGTTTGGCCAAATTCATCAATAACCGGCCCGGCAAAGTTACCCTCCACGAGCCTTGTTGTATCGTTATAAGTAGTAACAACGATGGTAAAATCCGGTAAATCCGCCGAGGCTGATAAATTTCCAGTGCTGTCGAAGTGTAACACAAAGCCAATAAAATCGCCGCTGCCATTAATCGCCGGGTAGTAAGAACCTGTTGTTAACTCATGATTAATGCGTGAGATGTATAACTGGAAAGTAATAGGCGCAACGAAACGGCCGACTGCGGCGCCGTATACCTGCATTGTTTTTATTGTATTTAGCGGGTAGAGCATATTGACATTTGTGCTCACAATGCCACTGTCTAATATACCTTGTTCGTCTTTTCCATCGGCTGTATAACGCCAAAACATTTGTTGGTTTATGGTGTCGCTGGCGATGGGTATTGTAAAGCTGCAACTGCTTCCCGCAATAAGTAGCGAAATATTAGTATTACCGGCAGAAGCCGGTGTACCTCTGCCCGCGAGGGTTACAGGATAATTCCCTGGCACGGTAAAAGTTCCGGCGGCGCTGAAACTAATACCATTTACTGCCGGTGTCTCAATGTTGTAAGTGCCCGGATTAATAACATTCACATGGATAGTAATAGTATCACCGGCATCTAAAGGCACACCTGTTATATAAGTGCCATTTACCGCGGTAGCGTTGCAGTTTCCGGAGAGGTTGAAGGTGGCAGAATCCGGTGCAACAGTAAAGGTGCAGCTACCGTTATTAAAATGCAGCGTGAATACGGCTGCAGTCGCAACTAACGGTTTGCCACACCCGTTAATCTTAATATGCTGCAATCCGGTGGCACCTGCATAGCCGGTGGCATTGAAATAATAGCCGTTCACCGTGTCGGTATAGATAGTGTAAGAACCGGGGGCATTGATATTCGCCTGCACCGTTATATAATTATTATCGGTTAAAATTATGCTGGGTTTATAAGAACCGCTTATGGCGACACTACCACAATTACCCAATGAATCGGATAAGGAACCGACAGCAACTAACGGAGTGCTGGCGCCTTCGTAACTATATTCTTTATGGCACGAAATTACCAGCAACCACACACTGCAGATCAAAACACTAATAATTGCAAAAGAGTATTTGTGCATACACCAGATATATCGTGTAAAAAGTTAAGCGATTTAATTTGATGAAAGAAAAAAATCTTGATGCTGCTGCTTATCATTCATAGATACGGGCTATTTATTTTTTAAACGTGCTATTAAAAAGGATGTAACTTTGTGATGTTACCGGCAGAAATATCGGTTCCTAATCACGGGAACCAATTTCAACAATTAGAGTGTCGGTAACAGACGACCCTTGTTTTTACAGGGGTTTCCTTTAGAAGAATATACTGTCTTATCTCTTTTATTATTAAATGGAATGGTTAGAGTTATGGTCTTTAAGTGAATTCATCACGCGGCCCTGTATAGGAGTTGATGCGGAAGCCCACCGGACTTTCTGAATTAATATTATCTTAGAATAAAATACCGAAAGACTTTTAAATTTCCCATGAATTATCGGGCAGCACAACCACAAAGCGCAGGAGATAAAATATTGCTTTCGTTCACTGGCATAATAATAATATTTAAAAAATGAGGTACCAGGTTTACGTCGTAGAGCTATCAAAACGCGTCTTTACAGAAAATGCAAAGTTCCGGGCTGCTAATCCACAATTTAATGGAGTGCTTCAATGTCTCTATGTGGGCATGACCAGTAAAACTCCGGCAGAACGGTTCAGGCAACATAAAACCGGTTATGTAAATAAGAAGGGCCATAAGTTGTCTGCCAATATTGTTCAGAAATATGGCACCTACTTACGGCCAAGCCTATACGATGATATAAATCTAAAACCTATGACCAGGCGACAGGCATTGATAATGGAAGAAAAGCTTGCGTTAGACTTAAGAAGGCAAGGCTATGCTGTTTGGTTTAATTGATTTTAAAGATTGTTGTTATTTTCGTCGAAGCATAAAAAAAGGTAAGTTTAGCGCAGGATTTATCGAATATCCATACACGTTAGTCATGCTTCGCAAAATGGGATAAGTTATTGCGACGACCCATTAAAGAAACAACTGTAAAATATTACCTTTTAAATTTTACCCGGTTACCTTGTTCATCAGTATAAACAGTGCTTGTTTTTTTCCCGATGTTCAATGTCAGTTCGAAAAGAGGGTTTGCATCAGGACGTTCAATTTTTGCAACCTTATAATGGCTTGTATGATATTTAGTTCTTATCGTTTTATCATAATCAGCGGGAAGACTTTTTCTGTCCCATTGTACACGGGTATATACATGATTGCCTTTCCCATCGTAATATGAATCTGTTTGGCGATTGTCATGTTTATAAGTAGCATGATATTTACCATTGGATCTTGCCCAATGTGCATTTTCAGCGTCAGGATGGTCCTTCTTAAATGATTCCTGCACTTGTTGAGGCGCATTGTTATTAGTATGTCGTTGGTGATCATTTTGGGCGAATAAAAAAGTACCGGATAGTAGCAGTACCATTAAAGAAAGTATTTTTTTCATGATTATAATTTTACTGGTTATATCAATAAACAAGCCAGAAAAATGCCGCTTTCCTGATGCTTGTAACTCAAATTGATTAAGCAAGCCTAATCTCATAACCTTCTGCGTTAGTCATGCTTCCCGAAAATGATACCAGGAGGATTTGGTTTATTAATCCGTCACCTGCTTCACTTAAACTCATTGCCGCACAAAAGCTGCACATAAAGTGTAATTGGACAGTCTAAATAAAAAAATTACTTTACAACAGATTTTTGCCTGTGCACAATACGGGCATTTTTATTATCATCGCGGTAAATAAATTGATTGATTAAGATGAGAAGAAGAAGAACTATGTGTAGTCTTGTTAAGATGCAACTAATGTTGATTATTGCCTTTGGATGCTTTTTGTCGACGGGCTATACACAGAAGAGAATTTCCTCATTTAAGTTTGAAAAAATGTTGGTGGAATATGCAGAGAATCCGATCAACATCAACACAAAACATCCGCGGTTTTCCTGGATTGTTTCTTCTCCGGAAAGAAACCAGGTTCAGTCAGCTTACCAGTTAATGGTAGCTACTTCAATTTATTTGTTGAGCCACAATCATCCTGATTTATGGAATTCGGGGAAAGTAATTTCGAACGAAACCATCCAGCATGAATATGGTAATAATAATCTCAGATCAAACAGTGTCTATTATTGGAAAGTTGTCTTTTGGGATGGAAACGGGCATCGTTATGAAAGCGCTATAGAAAAATTTGAGACTGCTTTTTTAAACAATGGTGATTGGAGTGCGAATTGGATCGGGAGCGGGCCAATGCCGGAACCGCTGCCGGCACAAGGATTCTATAAAGACGTAAAGGAACAACTGCCCGGCAATGACAGCATTGTGCACGATGGCCAATCACTCCTATTGCGACGCGAAGTGAAAGTGACGAAGACGATTCAATCTGCCCGGGCATATATTACCGGCCTTGGGTATTACGAATTTTTTATAAATGGAAAACGAGTGGGCGATCGTGTGCTGGCACCCGCCAAAACACCTTACAACAAATATGTTTTGTACGACACTTATGACGTGACTGCATTGCTGAAACAGGGCGAAAATGCTCTTGGAATTCATCTTGGAAATGGTTGGTATAATCCATATAAAAAGTGGTGGGATACGTACAGGATGCAATGGTTTGGCAGTAAGAAAGCGATCGCCCAAATATTGGTTACATATACCGATGGCACTAGCAGTTGGATTTCTACGGATGAAAAATGGCGTTGTGCTCCGGGGCCAATCACCTACGATTGTGTTTACGACGGTGAAGTGTATGATGCCAACCGGGAACATGAAGGGTGGACAAAAACCGGCTACGACGATTCAGACTGGAAACCGGTTACCGTATTTTCAAAATACAAAGTGAAGTTGGTTTCGCATACCATGCCGGCCATAAAAGTGCATGAAATTTTTAAACCAAAAGAAATTAAAGTTTCCAAACCAAATACGAAAGTGTTTGATATGGGGCAGAATTTTGCAGGCTGGGTTCGCATTACAACCAAGGGGACAAAAAATACCATACTGAAGATGAGGTTCGCTGAAGATATTTATCCCGACGGAACGATAGATGTAACAAGTAACGAACATGCCGATGCCACGGCGGAGTACATTCTGAAAGGAGACAACGTGGAAACTTATGAAACGCATTTTTCCTTTTTCGGATTTAAATACGTGGAAATCTCGGCACACGATGGTCCACTGAATATTTTGAGTGTGGAAGGCCGTGCTGTTTATTCCGATAATCAGTCGACAGGCAATTTTGAATGTGATGATGAGTTGGTAAATAAAATTCACCGGGCAACCGTATGGTCGCAGAAGAGTAATATGTTGGGTTACCCGATGGATTGCCCGCAACGCGATGAACGCCTTGGCTGGTTTGGCGATGCACAGGTTACTGCCGATGAGGCGATGTATAATTTTAATATGGCCTTGTTTTACAAAAACTGGATTGACGGCATTCGCGAAAACCAAGATGAAAAAACGGGTGATATTCCTATCATTTCGCCGCGGCCATACATCAGGGATACAGGAATTGAATGGAGCAGCACCTACCCTATTACGTTATGGAAGTATTATATCAATTACGGCGACAAGCGAATTTTAACTGAGAATTATCCGGCCATGAAGCGCTACATGAGTTTCCTCGACAGCCAGGCGACTGATTTGATTTTGCCTTCGGGCTGGATTGGCGACTGGGGAAGCATGGTTAAAGGTTGGAAAGAAGGTGATCCTAAATCAGTGCCCACAGCTTATTATTTTTGGAATGCAAATATTATGGCTAAAGTGGCCGGAATACTCGGAGACACAACAGACGAAGAATATTTCAAAAAATTAGCTAACACCATCCGTGAAAAATATAATACCAAATTCCTGGATACCGAAACAGCCAATTATGAGGATGGCAGCCAAATGGCGAATGCCTTTCCGCTGTTCCTGGGGATTGTTCCTGAAAAACTAAAGCCCCGCGTTTTAGACAACCTCGTGAAAGACATCGTGGTAAACAACCACACGCATGTAACCACCGGTGTGCTGGGAACCAAATACATGCCCGAAGCGCTGGCGCAACTTGGACAGGCAGATGTGGCCTGGGGAATTATCAATCAAAAAACTGCACCAAGTTGGAATGACATGGTGCGTCGTTACACAACGGTTTGCGAATTCTGGACTTTGAAACAATCAAAAAATCATGTGATGATGGGAAGCATCGATGCCTGGTTTTATAAATACATTGCGGGTATTCAATTGGATGAAGACAATCCTGCGTTTGCTTCATTCATTGTAAAACCGCAATTGTTAGATAGTCTCCATTCTGCCAAAGCCCAAATAGAAACACTTAAAGGAACAATCTCTTGTGAATGGAAAAGGCAGCCGAAGCAATTCACGCTAAAAGTGCATGTGCCTTTTAATACATCAGCAACAATTTATATCCCGGGAAAAAAAGGAGGAAAAGTAACTGAAGCTGGCTTGCCGTTAAAACAAGTGAATGGGGCGAGTGACCAAGGCTTCCAGTCCGGGTATCATGTTGTGCATGTACCCTCGGGGAATTATGAATTTAAATCGGCTTTGTGAGATTTGCGGTGGCGGTGCATCGCCCTCTGGCATTTCTTTTTTATTTTCGGGAAGTGGATCATCTGGAAAAGGGAAGACACATACTAATTTTGTGACATGAAATCATGTGTATACATAGGCACAAGCCTGGATGGTTTTATTGCAAGAAATGATGGAAATATCGATTGGCTCACACAATTCGCCAATAAGGATGTTTTTGATGCCTATGAAAAGTTTATCGGTAAGATTGACGCGATCGTTATTGGAAAGGGCACATTTGAAAAGGTGCTTACATTTCCTTCATGGCCCTATAAAAAGAAGGTATTTGTATTAAGTACGAGCATTAAACAAATACCTGAATCGCTCACAAAAAAAGTAACACTTCTTTCTATGCAGCCAAGGGAAGTGTTGCGCTATCTTTCAAATTTGGGTTTAACTGGAGTATATGTTGATGGAGGAAAAGTGATCCAGGAATTCTTAAAAGAAGACCTTGTTGATGAGCTGATAATTTCAAA
Organism: uncultured Chitinophagaceae bacterium; assembly: GCA_963792025.1. GTDB lineage: Bacteria > Bacteroidota > Bacteroidia > Chitinophagales > Chitinophagaceae > Ginsengibacter. The sequence goes on from CAWBUS010000011.1 coordinate 106,999, forward strand.
AGCTCCTGTATTAATAGGCAGCGGTATTTCATTGTTTGGTTATTTGGATCACGATCTTTCTTTCAAACACATACGAACAGAAACATTTTCTAATGGACTTGTAAGAAGTTATTACGAAAGAGATAGAACGTGAGCACGGTCAACGGAGATAGTAAAACCAATTTTACATATACTAACGGTTGCTCAAAAACATTAAGTGCGCCTAGATGCCGCCATGAATTGAATCTTACAAAAAACAAATCATTCCATTATCTTAGCAGCTATGGTAGTTATAACGAGTCACGCAGAATTTGAATCATATTTGGGTAAAGAGATCGGTGTGTCTAACTGGCATCAAATAACCCAGCAACAAATTAACCAGTTTGCAGATGCTACCCTCGACCATCAGTGGATCCATATTGATTCAGAGAGAGCCAAAAAAGAAAGCCCTTTTAAAACTACCATTGCACACGGCTATCTCACACTCTCCCTTATTCCTTATTTCTGGAAACAAGTTGCCGATGTGCAGAACCTTAAGATGGAAGTAAATTACGGAATAGAACAGCTTAAGTTTGGGCAGCCGGTTCTTGTAAACAGCGAAGTACGGTGCAGGGTTTCGCTTAAATCAATTATAAATCTCAGGGGCATTACCAAAGCCACACTCTTTATTCAACTTGAAATAAAAGACCAGCCAAAGCCAGCGTTTACCGGCGACACCTTATTTCTCTACCATTTCATCTAATGAGTTTTTTGATCGGTACCTGGTGCAATTCGTAATATGGTTATAACAGCCTAAGTGTATTCAACCAGGCCCAGTTTCTCCTTTAATAATTGATATCTTGGATCATCAGAAATTCCTTTGAACAAGGGGTGATCAATAATAATAGCTACAGGCCCGATCCTTTTTTCAACACATTGAAATAAATGATTAAAAGTGTTGTCTGTTTCTCCCAATGCCCACCAGGCCATGGCTAAGTCTATATCCAATACAACGCCAGGTTCTTCAACCTGCCGTTGTTCAATCTTACGAATACATTCTAATGCTTTTTCGGTTTCTCCTAATTTGGCATAGGCACATGCTAACGGCGCCAGGCCTTTTAACGGATGCTTTATTATGCGATGGATTTCTTCAAATATTTCTAATGCCTTCTTCCAATTGCCTTTTGCGCCGAGGCACCAGCCTTTTAACTCTGCTGCTGCACGCATGTGTGGATGAATCTCTAACAACCATTCAGCCTGTTTTAATGCATCGTCAGGCCTTCCCGCATTGAGATAGGCTTCTGCAAGCAATTGAATAACTCTCGGAGATAATGGATCTACCTGTAACGCTTTTTCCATAATATCAACGGCTTCTTTCTTTCGCCCTGTGATAGTGTAATAAAAAGAAAGCATTTGATGGGCGCCGGTTGCTGCAGGATTTAACTCAATCGCTTTTAGCAATGAATCGTAAGCCTGTTTCCATTTCCAGTCGTAAAGTAAATAAGCCGAACCTTTGGCTACATACCCTGCTGCCAGCGAACTATCCAGTTGTAACGCCTTATCACTGTAAGTATGCACTAGTTGAAACGCTTCATTTGGTTGAATTTGTCCTGTTGCTCCAAGAAAAGCGTAACCAATTGCAGCCATTGCATAAGCATTGGCATAATTGGGTTCAAGTGTTATTGCTTGCTCAAAACATTCGATAGCTTTTTTTGTGTATTTGGGCGTGATCATGTTATGAAAGTGCAGGCCTTTCAAAAAAAGCGTGTAGGCGTCAAGGTTATGAGTAGGTGCTTTTACGAGTGTCTCCCCCTGCTCTTTTGCCGTTAAATTCTCACGACATTTATTTGCGATAATGCCGCTGATCTCATCCTGCACTTCAAATATATCGGTAAGGTCCCGGTCATAATTTTCGCTCCAGATATGATAGCCGTCGGCTGCATTTATTAATTGCACTGTAATGCGTACATGGTTTCCGGCTTTACGTACGCTGCCTTCCAATACTCTGTCTACGTTCAGCTGGGTGCCAATTTCACGTATATCAGTATTCCGGCCCTTAAAAGCAAAGGCCGACGTTCTTGATGTTACCTGCAGGCCATCTACTTTAGTAAGGGCATTTAATAATTCTTCTGTTATGCCATCGCTGAAGTATTCATTTTCGGGATCGGCACTCATATTTACAAAAGGAAGTACAGCCAGGCGATTCGCGGGCTGTTTGGTTTTTCCTTTAAGTTCGCTGCGGTTCGGAACAACAAGGCCTTTGTTATCTATTGCAAATATGCGGACAGGCTTTATTACATTCTTAAGTTCGAAGTAACCCATTTCCTTGGCTGTAAGATTTTCCTGGTTTTTAATTTCATCATATACCTTTTCTGAAATAAAAATTGAACCCGGAACAGCAAGGGATTCAATTCTTGATGCAAGATTAACGCCATCTCCATAAATAGTATCCTCTTCCATTGAAATATCGCCCGTATGGATACCTATTCGCAAATCTACTTTGGGTTCCTGCTGCAATGATTGCTGTATCTGCACCGAACAATTAACACCGTCTACAGCACTGTTAAAAATGCTTAGAGCCCCGTCGCCATAGTATTGGAGAATTTTTCCATTGAAAGTTGAAACAGAAGTTTCCAAAATTTCCCTCAACCTTGCCCGCTTTTGTTTGGCCAATTGTTCATTCTGCTGCATAAGAGCAGTATAACCAGTCATGTCGGAAAACATTATTGCAGCAAGTTGACGCATACGTAAAAATAGTAAAGATAAAGTTGGTTATTCTTGATTTTACACTAACTGGCTTTAGGCTAAAGGGTGATGTTTCCCATCAGCTAATTATTGTACCGTCGATTTATGGAGGCATTACAACATCGTTTGGAACAGCAATGAGTTTACGGCAGGCGGATGATAAATCTACTGCTGAAATAATGAAATTATTTTACGAACTACTTGCCAAAAGTGAAACTAAAGACGAAGCATCGCGGTCGACAAAACCCGCATTTTTATTTAAGTCAGACCCCCTTATATCGCATCCTTATTTTTGGGAGGCGTTTATTGCTAACGGTGATATGGCGCCCTTGAAAAATACAAACAAATGGCCTATTGCTCATCTTTGGATTCGGCTGTTGTCGCTTGTGTTACTAATTATTCTTCATCTTCTATTTCTCCACCGAAATAAATATTTAGTTCGATAAAATCCTAAGGCCACCGAGGTGCTTGTACTCCAGTACGTGCAGGTGTTTGTTGCATTGTAATAATCCGTCTCCAATTTTAACCAGGCGTATGGAAGTTTCGTGAGAAGATTGTCTTTCGAATACCCTGTTACGTTAGTAATCGTCATTCGATTATAAAAAAAGACAATCACGTGACACTATGCAAGCCAAAATATATCATATCATTTAGTAGCATGATTTCTATCATAATAAACCCTCTCCTTTCATCGCTACATTCGTTTCATCACATTCATCCATTTTATTAACCACATAAAAAATCAATTTCCATGAGCTTTTTAAAAAATCCTTCGTTGAATCTATTTAAGGCAACTGCAATTGTTATCGCACTTTTATTTAGCAATTATCTCGCTCAGGCGCAGTCCAATCCATGGCCAGTGCCTAAAAACGGTGAAAATCTACGAAACCCTGAACCACACGATGCTGCCTCTATAAAAAACGGCAAAACAATCTACATTGCTTACTGTGCACCTTGCCATGGCAATAAGGGAAAAGGAGACGGACCAGCGTCGGCGTCGCTAAATCCTAAACCCGCTGATCATACTTCTGCTGCGGTACAGGCAGAATCTGACGGTACATTATATTATAAGATTTCAGAAGGACATGGGCATACTGCCATGCCGCCATTTAAATCAGTATTAAGCGTCGACCAAAGATGGGCGGTAATAAATTATATCCGGACACTTAGCAAGAAATAAATAAGCCAATTCAATCACCTTTCATCTTAAAATTATGAACCACTTTAAAAAATTTATTCAGCAACTAAAATTAATGTGCGTGTTTCTTTTGCTTTCAACTATTGTGAAAGCCCAGGAACCTGCTATGGTAGTTGACTCTTCACTTCTCGACAGGATTAATACCATTGAGCAGGAAGCCTCTTTTATTAAGCCCGAAGATTCGCATTTAATGATTGTAGGGCTACTCACTTTTGGCTATGTAAGTAACAAAACTACGGTTACTTATAATAGTGCAAGTGATGTTTCGAAAACCAGTAGCCTCGGTGATGCTGACCACTTTGAATTCAGTCCAATGCTTCTTTGGAGGCACGGCAAAAAATTCCTCCTCGAATTTGAACCATCCTTCAGTGCCGACGGAGTGGGCGTCAACTGGGCAGCTGTATCTTATTATGCAACACCAGGACTAATCCTCAGAGGTGGCTATCTTGTTTTACCTTTTGGTACTTACAATAAACGACTTGCGGCTGGATGGATAAATAAACTAGCCTCTGATCCAGAGGGAATTCCTGAGTCCACAGATTTTGCAGTAGAGGCAGAAGGGGGATTCCAGGCAGGGACGATGAAATGGAGTTATGATATTGCAATTTCTAACGGAATGCAACTTCAGCCCGATGGCACCACTCAATTTGTTGGCATTACTGATAATAATAAAAATAAAACCTTTACAGGAAGAATAGGATGGCTGCCATTCGCAAATTCGTCACTTGAATTAGGCGCCTCGTATATGACTGGAAAAGTTGGTGACGCAGGAAACACTACAGCTAATTTATATGCACTCGACCTAAACCTTGTAGAAAATTTGAGCCCGTTTCAGATTAACGTAAAGGGTCAATATAGCGAATCTAAGTTAGACAATGCAAACTACATTAACCCGGTAAACTCCAACACATATACATTTAACAACCACACTAAAACAGGTTATATCATGGCCGCAATACGGCCTATGTTTTCTAAAAACAACATAGTAAAAAACTTTGAGGTCGCTGCCAGGTATGGCAACTATACAACGCCGGCCAATTCGCTTTGGGGAACCAGGGATAATTCGCTGGCATTAAGTCTTAATTACTGGCTCAATTGGCGCACCGTTGTAAGGTATTCTTATGAAGGCATAAAAGGAACCAACACGGTAAGTACCGATTTAGGTGGTAACAAAGGTGAAGTCACGAAATCCAATTCCATGTACGTGCAATTTTGCATTGAACTCTAATAAAACTACAGACAATGAAAATCTTTAATAATAAGAAGCTCACTATTTTAAGTTTGCTGGTGCTGATGATTGGGTCCATGATACTAATTCTGGATAGCTGCACCGCCAGCCAAAAGATATCAATGAAATCTGGTGCACAGTTATGGAGCGAGAATTGTCAGCGATGCCATAACACGCCATCACCTTCCACCTTCTCGCATGAACAATGGGAAACAATAGGCATGCATATGCAAAGCAGGGCCTTATTAACTGACGTGGAGAAAAACAAAATAGTGGAGTTTTTAAAGCAATAGTTTTCGTTGGTTATTGTGCAGCTATTGCTTGCTAAAAAAATCCTTTGATATAAAGGCTGTTCAGCGCCGTTGTGATTTTAACCTCGGCGCTGCCTTTGTCTTTTATAAATTCACAAACGGAGTATTCGTTAGTTCCAGGATTGTCGCTGGTTCAAAAGTTTTCGTTCTATATCCAACTTAATTCTTTCACGGTCTTTTCGCTCTCAACATTTCCTGTATGCTTTGTTGCCTTTGGTTCAAACAGCAGGTTAAAAACCATTTCACCGTTAGTATGCGGCCGATGTTCAACTCCTTTTGGAACAATCAAAATTTCTCCTTCTTTAACTTCAACAGTTCTTCCCTCTCTAAAATCCATTAATAAGGTTCCTTTGAATACCATAAAAAGTTCGTCTTCATCTTCATGGCTGTGCCACATGAAGTCGTCTTTAAGTTTACAAAGTTTTACGTATTGGCCATTGAGCTCTCCGACTATATGAGGAGTCCATTGTTTTTCAAACAGTGAAAATTTCTCCATTATGTTTATTGGTTGTATCATTCCATGCATTTTTTAGATGAGTAAAATATCTTTTGCAAATTTTTATCTCCAGCCATGCTGAGACTGATTTTTTGAATACGTAAAAATAAAATACCCCGACCTATATTTCTATCGTTGCCAGGCATGGAAAGAAATGGTTTCTAAAACAAGGTCGTCCTAATTTATTTCACCGCTAAAAAGCCTTTTTTTCATAGCTTCAATTAATTAGTTTTAAAATTGACAAATTAACTATGCAAAAACTCTTCTTCTTAAGCCTGGCAAGTATTCTTTGCAGCGCAAGTTCCCGTGAGAACAATTTAAAAAAAACATTCTTTCCTCAAAGCGATACGACTGGTTGGATAAATAGCTTTCGGGAATTCAGACATGCGGTCTATACAAATGACAGGGCCAAAGCGAAGCAGTTTATCGACTTTCCGATAATGAACGACAATAATGAAATTTGGTATTTGGCATATAATTATGACGATAAATTGATCAGTAAACTTCCAACCAATATTAAACCATTTACCGAAAAAGATTTTGATAAATATTACAGCAAAATTTTTACAAAGAGATTTATCAACACTATTTTGAAAATAAAATCGAACCAACTATACAATACGGGAAAAGCTGAAAGTATTCGATTTAAAGACAGATCCGAAACCTATAAAATGTACGTTACATTTGATAAAGAAGATAAAACCCTGACACTTAATCTTGCCTCAGAAACGGCGATAAAAACAGAAGACGGCGGACAGTTTAATGTTATTTACCAGTTCGACGTTATAAATAACCATGAAATAAAATTCAGGCGTGTAAGGCTCGCAGGATAGAATTATTTTTTTCGAAGATTGAAGTCAGTAAAATAAAGCGGCATCATCATGCCTTCTAAATAGTAATTTGCTGACGCCTTAGTTTTTTATCAATGAGCGATGTTGATAGATTGCAGGTAATATTTTTTCCCCAATCGCAAATAAGACTTATAGGTATAGCGTAATACTTCACCAGCCAAAAGAACGGCAGCCGCGATGCCAAGCTGACTTCCTGAAAAAGAAAAATTATTTTTAATAATTCCGTTTAAAACATTTAAAACAATATAGCCGGTTCCGGCTGTTTGAAATAATAATCCGTTCTTTATCCAGAGCCAATGCACATGGCCACCCTGGTGAGTTATTGAGGCCCTTTCATTATGATAGCCAAACTGCACGCCTCTTTTTGGCATGGCATATATGTCATTCAATGTTACTACCATCATTCCCAAATGTATGGTGTCAATTCCAGACATGGTAACATGAAGTATAAAGGGATTAATATAAAAAGTATCCTGCTTCACCTCTTCAATATTGCCGGTATACCATTGGTGATCTTTTAATTGGAAAGCGATATAAGAATACTTTTTAAACGTAGCGATTGTTTTGTCGTTTTTCTTAAATAGAATAAAATCCTGTTGGGCGTGAACTATCGAGAAGCTACATGCCAGAAAGATTGCAAATGCTGTTTTGTTCATTTGAATAAATATAGCGTTTCGGTGCGTTGCCGATTCTTAACTATCCGTTAAACTTGTACCATTATTTTTGTTGGAAATTGTTAATGTAATTCCCGTCTATAATTTTGCGGGTAAACATTGCCGTTATTATGAAGATTGTCACCAAAATGTTTGCATGATCTATGTTTCGGTGTCGCGGTAGGTTATTAAAAAAACAACTTGGCGAGACAATAACAACGGGTATCTTTATGTAAGTAAGTTTAACTCAATCCAAATAAAACAATTAAATCAAAATAAAACATGTACCAGGTAAGAGAAACAATGAAAGTTGTTTTAGGTGTAATATTTATTTTATTCGGCACTTTAACTGCATCGGCTCAGAGGAAAGGCAACAACAATAAAGATCAAAGAGATCAAAGAGACCAAAATGTTCGCAGCCGTGACGTACAGCCGCAGCAACGCACCACGCCGCAAAGGCAGCCAACCGTTAACCGCACACCCGCTAACACTGTACCGGTTAACAGAACCGCTCCAAACAGAATAACAGTTAACCGCACTCAAACAAACAGGACACAAGTAAATGTCAACAGAACACAAGTGGTGAACAGAACGCCCAACCACAGCCCTGCTGCAAGACCTACAAATCGCCCTGGTTACAGGCCACAAGGCTGGGCAGCTACACGGAGGCCTTACAGAAGGCCGCCGGTTGTTTACAATGGGAGAAGATATTACACGTATCATAACTATTATCCCCACCCATATACCGCATTTTCTTATGGCCCACGCTGGCATCCAATCGGGTTCTTTCTTTCTGCTCTTGTAGGCACAGCAATTATTATAGACCTCGAAAACAGGCGCTACCGTTATGATGCGGGTGTATTTTATGCCCCTTACAATAATGGATACCAGGTGGTACCTGCTCCGCCTGGTGCTTACGTGCCATCTATTCCTGAGGGTTACCAAACAGCAACGGTAGGCGGTCAAACCTATTATTATTTTGGAGGCGCTTTCTTTGTTTTAAACGGAGATCAGTATGAGGTAGTTCAGGCTCCTGCGGGTGCAGTTGTTTACAATTTACCACAGGGCGCTTCGGCGATACAGATAGATGATTTTGATTATGTTGAATATAACGGCACGTATTATCAGCCGATCCAGATCAATGGCCAGGATGCTTATGAAGTTGTAGAGATGGAAGACCAACCGCAGCAATAGAAAATAAATATGAATGCTATTAATGAGTGTTGTTTCGTTTTATTCTTAATTTCCTTTTTAAACAGCAAATCTCATTACTAAGTAATCTGTTATTATTTCATTGGCAGAATAAGCAATAAATTTTATTGCATTCAATATTGCAAAGTAGTTTAGATTCGGCCTGGAGGCTGATTAATCTTCGTATATCATTAATTGATTACAATCCGGAATAACCGGCACTTATTATCTGCTACCGAAGAACTGCATGCGACTGTAGAGATACCTTTGAAGTTTATTACCTAAAGCACCAACTGGCAATTCAATCTGTTTGTGTTAAACAATTAATTAAAAAAATAAACCAACGCAACTATTGTTATAATAATAACTGCTAATACCAGCATTACGCTAAATACATCTTTCAGACTTTTCATTGGAATGGTTGTTTTAATTGGGTTACGCAATTGAATTTTTTTTAAGTAAACTATGAGTTTGGCTTTTAAGGCTGCTTGTTGAAAATCAGATACTAAAAGCAACTCAAAGGTTGGGTCAAATGATTATTCCACTTGTTCTCTTTACAAATACTGATAGAATTCCTCTTGATTTTACAACATCCATTAAGTAATAATTTTTAAAAAAGATTATGGAATAACGGCATCAATGTATCTAATAAAAAAACACTAACATGGATGCCAATAATATTTTAACTGCAAATCTTTTGGACATATTGTTTGAGGGAAAGAACAAAGCTTATGGCGCTTACGAGTTACGAAAGACTTATAATAAAAGAATTTCTGCTTCTCTTGTTATTACTTTGTCTGTAATTGCTCTTTTATTAATAGCTTCTGCAATACCCAACAATTCTTCCCCTAATGATGTATTCCATGCACCAGAGACAAGTACACTTGTGGTTCAGCCGCCACCTACGATACTGCCACCACCACTACCAAAGCCAACATTGCCTCCTCCACCGGTTGCAACTATTGCTGACGTAAAGCCCTTAATAGTGAAAGATAATTTAGTTGTTAAACCACCGCCTGATATCCAACAAATGATCGATGCTAAAATCGATTTTAAGACAGCGATGGGACCAAAAGATGATGGCAGTATTATAGCTCTGCCGATAGATGTAACCGGATCGCAGGTGGTTGCGCAACCACTTAAAAAGCAAAATGAAGACAGTGTGTTTATTGGAGTAGAGATTGATGCTACATTTCCCGGAGGCCCTTCAGCATGGACAAAATACGTGAGCAAAGCTGTGCAGGGCAACATCGATGAATTTTCGGAATCTGATTACGGCACTTGTATGGTAAGATTTATTGTAGATAAAACAGGGAAGGTAAGTCACGTGGAAGCTACTAACATGAAAAATACCAAGCTCGCGGAAATTGCAATTAATGCAATCAGGAAGGGCCCTGACTGGATTCCGGCGCAACAAAATGGCAGGTATGTGAATGCTTATCGTTTTCAGCCGGTTACTTTTACTAATCCTAATTGATATTTTTCGCATGTCCTCACGCTTCTATTAAATTACTAACACGAATGGACAAACGATAACAGGCAACTATTATAGATAATATCGAACGGCATAATTTTATAGCAAAATTTTAATTATTTTAAGCTATCAACGATAAGTTAAGGGAGCAAACAAAGTTTAACGCTTTAACCCGCTGTTAATTTATTTTGGAGAATATTTGTGCTGAAAATATTTACACTATATGTATTCAGTCACGTTTTAGCTTAGGGCTTACGGCCATAAATATTTTCGATCACATTGAACCTATATACTCATTTTACCAAAAATTTTGTTATTATCGGTCTGTAAACCATGATCCGCTACCAGTTATAAGTTTGATACATTAGCTTTGGTGTTATTGTTATTTACCATGAATTTTAAGGTAAGTACAATAAATTTGATTTGAATTATTTTTTTTACCCTATTCTCAATTAGTTTATGCGGAAACTCTTCTTAGTAGTTTTGATTATTCCTTTTATTTTTTTGAGTAGTTGCGAAAGCACTAACCAATTATCAACTAACGGTGATCTCTATGTGCCGTTTACAAAGGACTTACTGGATCGGATAAATAGCAGTAACCTCGACATAAAAAAGGTCCAGTTTTTTATTGATCAAAGATTGATACTGCGGAGAACTCTTGGAAGTCAAAAATCAAATATAAAAGGTGGCCAAATATTATTTGAAAACGGGCTATATATTCACGAAGTAATTATACCTAAATATACTCCCGGGGTTTGCGACGGTTTTGATGGAGACCGTATATCAATCAGCTTTGAAGTACAGAATAATGATATCAAGTTTGGACCGCACGGTAATAACCAGGAATCATTTACATTATCTGCAAGAAACTGGAATAACGGAACCGGTGAAATAACTTATGACAACGCCACGTATACCGTTAAATGTGCTGCTTGTCCCAATGTTGCTTTAACGACTTTGCTTGTAAAGAAAAGTGAAGCGCATAAATTAAAAAAGACGCAACGAATAGTTCAGGGAAGAAGGGTTACTGATTAAGGAATGTGAATTTATAACGACGGATCTTCCTTCTTCAATATCTATTATCTGCCATTACATTGGCCGCGAATCTCTATTATCTTCAAATTGATTTTGTTATGGGTAAGGAAATCACCAGCAAAAATGTTTTACAATTTAAAAACTATTTGTTAGATTGTATTTTCGGTAAATCACCTCTTAAAGGTTGCCTGAAAAAACTACAGCTTTTTGTTTGAGCTAACTTGTGTTTAACCCCAATGTAATCAGATCAATAGATTCTATCGATTAACTTTTAACTTTTAAACTTAATTCTGTTATGAACTATCCAAATCGAATCGTTAAAAAAGGAGATACGGATGCAGATGTTGTCAACGCAATCCAGAATCAACTTAATTCTTTAAACTGTGGGCCGTTAACAGTGAATGGTGTATTTGATGACAATACCGTTAGCGCCGTAAAATTATTTCAAACGAGGCACACTGACAGTGCGGGAACGCCTTTGAAAGCTGATGGGCAGATTGGACCGATTACGTGGGCAGTGCTGTTTGGCACTGAGAGTGTCGCTACCGACAACAATGCTCCGTCAGCATTGCTCAGCAAGGTTTTGGAAGTAGCTGCTTCGCAAATTGGTGTTGTAGAAGTTCCGCCTAATAGCAACCGTGGCCCCAAAGTAGATGAGTACTTAAGAACGGTGGGCCTTGATCCGGAAGGACAACATTATAGCTGGTGTGCAGCCTTTGTCTATTGGTGTTTTCAACAGGCGTCAGACCAACTCGGTATAAAAAATCCGGTAGTAAAAACAGCGGGTTGTTTGAATCACTGGAATAGTGCTACCTGTCCGAAGATTACAAAGCAAGCCGCTTTGACTGATCCTTCTTTAATTAAACCTGGATTTATTTTTATTATTGACCATGGCGGTGGTAACGGACATACCGGTTTAGTAGAAAGTTCGGCTGGTGGCATACTTACAACTATTGAGGGAAATACAAATACGCAGTTAAGCTCTAACGGTTATGGTGTTTTTCGTTTAACCAGGAGAAAGGTAGTTGATATCACCAAAGGATTTTTAGATTATAGTGGAGCATAGGGTATATGTAATTTTAAACTGGCATTTTATCCTGACCTGATTAATTTAATAACTTCAAAAGAACTTTATTCCAATTATCAAATAATGCTTATTTGGTTTGATCCCTTATTTATCTATTTACAAATCATTTTATTTCAATTCATCTAATTATTTGTTACAAAATAAACTCACTCTCTTTGCAGTTGCTTCAACATTGATTGTAAAAATGCACAATTTAGTGCTGGAATCATTGCGAATAGACGAGACTGTTATGCTGACAAAAGAATCAGCAAAAATTTATCAGCTTTAATTAAACTATTATTATTGAACGTAATAACGAAAACTATTTAAGAAAAATTTGTGTTATCGGCCTCGTTGAATAAGCCATCAGGTTGTAATTTTTTTATTAGTTTTATAAAAAAATTTTAATGAGAAAACTTTTATTTTTATCAGGCTATTTATTCTTTGCATCTGCAATATTCTCTCAGGTAAATGCCCAAAACGACAGTGTTCCTGCTTACATCAGACTGGGAACTATACCCGATTTTACAACTTATAAGGCGCCAGACAGTACTTTATTTACTAAAAAGAATTTGCAAAAAGGTAAACCCATTCTTTTGATGATCTTCAGTCCTGATTGCGGTCATTGTCAGAATGTGACCACTGAGATTTTAAAGAATATCGATCATTTTCATAAAGTGCAGATATTGATGTTTACGTGGCTGCCTTACACTGAAATGATATCATTTTATAAGACTTATAAAATTGCTGACTATCCGCAAATTGATTTGGCATGGGATCCAAAGTTTTTTTTTCTTCCCTATTACCACGTACAATCTTATCCAAAACTCCTTGTATATGACAAAAAAGGAAAGTATGTAAAAGAATTCCAGGGAAGCATTAAAATTGAGGACGTGTGGAAAGCATTGGGTAAGAAATAAAACCCTGTATCGGGACTGCGTTTAACCTTTAATGTTATACTGTTGAATTAGCAATTTTTATGCTCCGACATATCTTACAGCCTGAGCAGTGATATGTTGAAAATTCCAATTGAAACAAAGAAAAACAGGCTTTATGATTTATTTAGGCCCTGCTTACTTTGTTAATTAATTTCAAATTTGCATTTCATTATAATCTTCTCTGGTTATTACAGGGTCAATTTACATATCTGTTCACTCCTTTCAAGCATCATTCTATGAGATATCTATCACTGTTTATCTGGAGCTGTAGTTTCGCTCTTATGGGATTTTCGCAGAATCCGCAAACGGTAACTTTGACTTTTGTATCATCCGGTAACGACTCCCATAAAGACTACGAAGCCGTAATTGATAATGTGAGTTATTTTTCTGCAAACAATTCTAAGGAGGATAGTCAACAAAAGCCTGATGTAAGCCAAAATACAATGTGGTTGGATAACTTCCTGCCCGGCAAACACAGCATAAAAGTCTATAGTATTCGAAAAGGTTCAGGCGAAGAGAGAACCGGTAATTCACCGGTTTATATTTCAACTTTTATGGTCAAGGAAGGATTGGATACGAAGATTGCGGTAAAAAGTAACGGCCATGCACACGTGACGGAGAAATTAAGCAGCAGCGTTAAAAAGTTCGACAACAGCAACAAAATAAATAAAGATGCTAATGGGACAAATAAAAATATTAGTTCGGTTGATAATAAAATTTCGGGCATTAAAAGTAGCGCCGGTGAAAATGACGATTTTGAAAATGACTATAAAAAGAAGCCATTCACGCCGGCGAGTGTGGAGCAAAATGATTCCAATATTTCTGGTACCGGCAATTTTGATGGACAAGAGAGACGTAGCAGTAAACGGGTTGATACCGCTATCGTCTATAAAAATGAGAAAGATCAAAACGCCCTAAATGCCGGCAAGAATTCAAAAGGTAAATTGAAGAGCGAAATTCGCACTGACAAGTCGGGTTCGGGATTTGATAAAGAACATAACGATGATAATACAAAACAACCGATGAATGATGATCAATTTAACGACTTGTATGAATCTGTTCGAAACCAGTGGCTGCCCGGACAAAAAATGAAAACCCTGAGCAATGAATTTCTAAATGCGGAAGATAACTTCTCAACTGCGCAGGCAAAGAAATTGATTAAACTGTTAACAGAAGAAGGCAATCGTCTTAAACTTGCAAAAGCGGTTTACCCCTGCATAACCGATCCTGAAAACTTTAGTGACTTAGATACTCTTTTAAGATATAAAGCGAGCAGAGGCGAATTAGATAATTTTGTGAGTAACGGAGGCAAAGAATAATAATCCGGTTTAAAGAATTATTTAAATTTATTAGTTCTTTCCAGGTTGATGCATCATTAAATTTTCAATCATCTCTCCTATTTCCTGTGGTGTTTGTTTAAATACGAGGTAAGTTAATTTATCACCAGGTATCAAAATGTCCTGTCCATCGTCTTTTATTTCAAAATTTAATTTTCGAAAACTGAACCACGGGGCAATGCCTCGCACTGCAACCAGTACTGCGGTTTCATCCCAACTATTTCGGCCGACCTTATTACTATCGTAATTTAATGCAATTTGAAAAGCATCTTTTACAGGGCTATTTTGTATCGATTTATTATTTATAAGGCGAATCCCTGTCAATATTTTTTCGCCAATTTCAAAGCCACTTATGATCATTTGCGTTGGCCAATTGCTAAAAACTTTTTGAGATGCTTTGGCATCAACCATCACATTAAATTCGTAGCCACTTTTTCCATCTTTATCAATTCTTGCAGCCATAGAAACCAGCTTATTTACTTTTTCTTTTACAAGTGCAACGCCATTCAACTTCGAATACTCATCGGCTTGCGAATTAAGCAGCCCGGCTAAATTGGTAAAGAATCCGACGCTTATAATTGTGACACTTGTATCTGGCTGGGAAGAAAGTATTTTCCGATACAACTTAACCGCATCTATTGCCTCGTCGTTAGATTTCAAGGCATGCGGATACCTCGCGATAATAGCCTGTGCCCATTGCTGGGAGCAATTCTTATTTGGAAAAGTTGTTTTAGTAATCCCAATGGGAATACCAGGCCGGTTGAAATAAGTATTTAGTACGCTAAGCGTTGGCGCTGTTGTTGCAAAAGCGTTAGAGGAAATAGTTGCAAGAATTTTAGCTTCGCCCATGTCTGCAAATGTGTGGAGGAGCGCCATAGCACCGACATCATCATAGTCGGGCGCAATATCGGTGTCGAAAATAATGGGAATTATTTGGTGCTTCTGTGCAGACGAGATGCAGCTAAAAAAAGAGAGTATTATAATAGGTAACAGTTTTCTCATAAATCGCTTAGTATGGAGCTAAAAGTACTAATAGTTTTTTTAAACAGCACCTTTCACTTTTCCGCATTGCCTGGCAGTAATGTATCATTGTACATTGATTATTTACAATGTTTATCGCCCGTAAAATCAAACAGAATTGAATGACGTTTTTATGCCAGGTAATGCAGTGCTGTCGAATGAAACGCAGTCATTGAATATAAAAAATATTCTGATGTTCTAATTTGAGCTGATCAGCAATTTTAATAAATTACTTCATCAGGAAAAATAGCGGTTATAAAAACTTTCTATTAATATACCACAACTGTTGAAGCAGTTTTCTGATATCGTTTTTCAGTTTTTAAAAACCAGAAAGACAATATTCCTTTTCGATATTCGGCTTTAATAAAGTCCGTATCGATGTTATCTGGCAGTAATAGCTCACGATTGAAACATTCATAATTAAATGTATGTTTCTGGTAGGTTTCGTGTTCAACTCTGTCTGGCTCTTTATGCAGCGCCGATATTGACAAATATCCACCCTCACTTATGCTTACAAATAAATCTTCTCTCTGCAATCCGGGTGCCGCCAATTCAATTTTATAATATTCCTCTGTTTCACTAATATTATATGCGGGGGCTTTGGCTCCCTCATGTGGTTTGGAAAGCTCTGCGGCGAGCGTATCAAATTTAACCTGGATGGGAATGTATTCTCCTGGATAAGTAGATTCCTTTTGATAGGGCGAAATTGAACTTAACATAACAATTGGATTTAAGGGGGTTTATTAATTGATTATGATATTGGTAATTTAAGAAATTTTAGCGTTCAAACCAAGAACAAAACTCTCGATTTTATTATTGGTATTCTTATAAGGCCAGGTTAATTTATGATTAATATTTCCATTCTCAATTAAAGCCACATTTCCGTATTTTTCTAATTGTCCATCATCAATTAGCTCAATATTCGTTCCATTTTCAAGAAGATTCTTTATCATATCATCCGCTTCATCTCTAATAAAGAAAACTTCATTAATCCCGGAACTGGTTTTGAAAAGAAAATTATTGCCTTTTTTTGCATGAATGTTTCGAAGCATTTGTTTTTCAACAACTAATAGTTTTCCTTTAGATTGGATTGAAGCGCTGAATATTTCTGGAATGCCTGTCCTGAGTTTATTTTGTGTCCCGGCCTTTTCAATTTGGTTTATTAAATGCCTTTGTTTTAGTCTTTTCCAGAATGAAAGAATATATTTTATAAATTCTTCCATTTCGCTTTCCGGGGTTTCGACGCACGTGCCATGAATGAACTCCACTAAGTTTTCGTCATTAACCGTAATCGCTTTAAAGTCTTTGAATACTTTCTCATCACCTATTACAAATACGGGCAGTGGATATGATTTTAGTATGATAGAAAGGCCTGTATCCATTTGCAATAAAAACTTCTCCTTAATACAAACATTTTCTTTTGTGGTATTAGAAAAGTAAGATTTTGTATTTGTCAGGGTATTTTCATTGAATTGGGATTCGGCCAGAGTATTTGACTTAATCAATTTTATATGAGTTCCTTCACCCAAAAACATTTTAGAATAATTATCTCCTAATAAAAGAATGAGGTATTCCTGCTTTTCCTTTTTGTAAAAAACAAGCTCGCTAAACTTGAAGGCAGGATCAATCACAATTTTTTCTTCCATCTCTGCGTCTAAATAATATACATTTTCCGTTATCGGAGATGCAAAAATTGCAAGACTTTTTTTATGAGTGTTGTAGTTAAGGCTGGCAATGAGATTCCTTAATTTAATAATTACGGGTATTGCTTTTTCCAGGGTATAACCAGCAGTCAAAATTGCTTCTACTCTGCCCATTATGTTTTTTAAACTGCACTCCAGGGTTTTCTTTGGTGTTATAACAGGCGCAAACGGCACAATGATGGAAACAGCAGGAAGGAATTGGACTCTTGCTATTGTCTCACGTTTGGGGGTAGACGTAAGGAGATTCATAGAAATAAATTTTTTACAGGCATTGTTACCAGGAAAGCAGCCAGTATCCGTAATTATTAAATTAGTGAATTTCAACCCCGGGGACAATACGTTAATTTCTCAGGGGTAAACAACATTAGAAAATGTTGTTGTAGGGTGTTGATTTAAAACTATAAAAGATAAATATGAATTCAAAAGTAAACCTCCGTAAAAACAAAGATTTTTTTACGAAAGAAATAATGGTATATCTACGCACATTTATCGGAAATTACTGCATTGAATACGTAGCCTTGTCTTTGTACGGTAACGAAAAAGCCCATTGGTGAGAACGGGCCTTGTTTGAATACGTTACAAAGTAGTTTATTCCTTAGCGGTGTTATCTGCGAGTTTTGCTGCCTTCCTTACGAGCGAAACGAATTCTTTTCGATAGCCTTCCTTATCGTTTCCAAGTGACCCATTTGCAAGAGCGATAACCTGGGTGTAACTGCTGCTTCCTTTAAATTGACTGTTTCGCAATAGCATTGCAAAGCCAGCTACTGATGTAGCAAACCTGAAATTATCTGACGTACTGTTTATGTCAATACTCTTATCTGTAACGGGGTGAACTATCAGTTCGCTGATGTCTTTGTCAGGTTCCTTGTACCTGAACTTGACCGTTAGTATTTCATCGTTAAATGTCGAGGTTGTTTTTGAATTGTTCTTTTGATATTTCAATGGATCGACACTTTTCAAAAATTCAGATTTAGTACCTGCCGGAACAATTTCATATAAGGCTGTTACAGTATGTCCGCTTCCCAATTCACCGGCATCTTTTTTATCATCATTAAAATCTTCCTTGTTTAATAAACGATCTTCATAACCAATCAAGCGATAACCTGCAACCTTGGTTGGATTAAATTCAATTTGAAGTTTTACATCTTTTGCAATAGTAAAAAGTGTGCCTCCAAATTCATTAACCAAAACTTTTTTTGCTTCGTTTATGCCGTCGATGTAGGCATAATTACCATTGCCTTTATCTGCGAGCTGTTCCATTTTACTATCTTTATAATTTCCCATTCCAAACCCAAGTACAGAAAGGTAAATTCCTTTGGTGCGTTCTTTTTCAATAAGCCTGACCATATCATCATCACTGCTGGCACCAATATTAAAATCGCCGTCGGTACATAGAATTATCCTGTTGTTTCCTTCGTGCATAAAATTTTCCTGCGCCGTTTTATAAGCAAGTTCAATTCCTGCTCCACCGGCAGTGGAACCACCGGCTTCCAGCGCATCAATTGCAGATTTTATTTTCGTTTTATCGCCACCGTTAGTTGTGGGAAGAACAAGGCCTGCATTGCCTGCATAAACCACTATAGATATTTTATCTTTTTCGCGAAGCTGATCCGTAAGCATTTTCATCGATGCTTTTACTAACGGTAATTTATTTTCGCTTAACATGGAACCTGATACGTCAATCAGGAAAACAAGATTGGATGCAGGTAAATTTTCTACTGGAATATTTTTGCCCTGCAATCCAATTAAAACAAGTTTGTTGTCTTTGTTCCATGGGCAATCACTTATTTCAGTATTGATTGAGAAAGGATCTTTGCCGGCTGGCTGCGGATATTGGTATTTAAAATAATTGATCATCTCTTCTGTTCGCACGGCGCCGGCAGGTGGAAGTTGATTGTTGTTGAGATAGCGCCGCACATTACTATATGATGCGGCATCTACATCAATAGAAAAAGTTGAAAGCGGATCATCAGCTACCCTGCGAAAACCGTTTTCCGCTATGTTGCTGTATTCTTCCGTATTATATTCTTTTTCGTCATTGTACGGTAACGCTTCCTACAGGTGATTTGCTTGCATAGAAACTATTTGCAACACCCATAAGTTGTTTGGATTTTGTTCCATAGCCAATGGCCTTCATTTCAAGCACACCTGAATCTGAAACGCTTAAAGAACCTTTTTTCAGAATGACATTAACAACGTTTTTATTCCTGATTTTTATCTTCTGTGTAATATATCCGGCAGCCGAAAAAACAAGATATTCATCTTTGTCGCTAACGGTTATTTTATAATTACCTTTTAAATCAGAAGTAGTAGTAATACTTCCAGCCTTTACAGTTGCCGCAACAGGGTTACCATTTTCATTTTTTACGGTTCCGGTGATAGTAATCTCTTTGTTGCGAAAAGCTGCAATTACAATAAAAATGGAAAGCAGCAGTACAATAATTTTTTTCATAAATCTTTTTTTAGGTTGATAAAATGCAATTAATCTTAAGGGAAAATTGCTTTGCGAATTGATTTTTAATCAGGATGCAACAATTTTAAGAATTACATAAACCGCAGGGAAAAATTATTTGAATAACTTTATTGAATTGACATTTATCAAGAAAATATTATCCGCTGAAGATGATCAGGTGCTTGTGCAACTGTACAGGAAAGAAGAAAATATTGACGTACTTGGAGAATTGTATAATCGTTATATGGAGCTTGTGTATGGCGTTTGCCTTAAGTACATGAAAGAACCTGAAGATGCCAAAGACTGCGTAATCAATATTTTTGAAGAACTTATTACCAAGCTTAAGAAATATGAAGTAGATAATTTTAAAGGTTGGCTATATCAACTGGCAAAAAATCATTGCCTCATGAAATTACGCCGAAAAAAAAGTCAGCCTTATGTTATTGATGCGGATATTATGCATTTGCAGGAAAATATTCATCTTGATGGTGTAATGGAAAAAGAAACACAATTGAATACAATGGAATATTGTATAGAACAGTTGCCGCACGAACAGAAACAGGCAATAGAATTATTTTATCTAAAAGAAAAATGTTATAAGGAAATAGCCGACTCAACCCAAACCGATATAAACAAAGTAAGAAGCTTTATACAAAACGGAAGACGAAATTTAAAAATATGTATGGATAAACAGGCTTTGGAAAAAGCATAATCAATGACGGAAAAAAATAAGAAATATAACGCTGCAGATTTTGAACGCTATCACGCAGGAACTATGCCTGATAGTGAAATGCATGAACTGGAAAAAGCAGCCTTAGAAGATCCGTTTCTGGCAGATGCGTTAGAGGGTTATGCTTATGCGCCATTTTTTGCGGATGACGTTAAAGAACTGAAAGAAAAACTGAATGAAAAACAAAAAAGGAAAAAACTATTCTTTATTACATCCATCGCTCAAAATGGCTGGTGGCGTATTGCCGCTCTTTTCATCATTATCGCGGGAGCCGTTTATTTTCTTTTTAAATCGAATTATAAAAACAAAGAAAATACTCTAGCCCGAAATGAAATGAAATCAATTGTTCAAAAAAAAGATAGTGCAATAGGTAATACTGATACTACTTCAACCGCAGGTGATCTGGCTTTCGAAAACAAACAACAATATAAAGAAGAAGAAAGAAAGAAAAATACTTTGCCTGGGAATAAAGCACTACCCGGAAAGAAAGCAAACGCCAACAATGAGATTGATGCCGCAACCTCCTTGTCTGCTTCAGAAAATCAAGATAAATATTCTTCTGATACCTTAAAATTTAGCATGAAATCGGGTGAATTTGAAAAATCACCTGCGTCACCGTACAAGCTTAAAGGAAAAGTAACAGATGAAACCGGTAAACCTCTTGTGTTTGCTACTATAAAAAGCAACAGTAAAAATGAAGTTACACATACTGATACAGCCGGCAGGTTTTTACTTCCATCGGCAGACAGTAATGCTACGGCAACTGTTTCAGTTGCAGGTTATGGAAGTAAAAAAGCGGTTCTTCAAGCAGATAAAGAACCTACAATAACAATGAACAAGAGCAAAGCCGATCTTAATGAAACGACTGCTGCTTTGTTTTATCAGAATAAAAAATTAAATAATGCCACTATTAAAGACACCGTTTTGAAAAGTGAAGATTCGGAAGTTACAACGACACCATTTCCCACTTTGAATAACACTGCGGTCTTTAATGAATACTTAAAAGAAAATACAATGCCTGTTTTTGACGAAAAGAATAACAAGCTTTCAGGAGAAGTCTTGCTTTCATTTTCTGTGAATAAAACGGGAAGACCTCGTCATATTAAAGTGATAAAATCGTCTTGTAAGGCTTGCGAAAACGAAGCCGTAAAACTTTTAGAAAGCGGTCCCGGTTGGGTTAATGAAAATCATAAATTAAAAACTGTATTGATTAAGTTTTAGAAAATCACGATAGCAGAAGAGCGGCCAACTGCGTCTATTGTTCATAGTTAGGGTTCTATTTATTGCCGCCGCGTTGCATCTTTGGCAACCATTCCAAAAAACCGTTTACCTTTAAGTGAAGTTTTATGTAAATTATCACCTCCTATAAAACAATTCTTATGGGCGTAATCATGCAGGCTTTTTACTGGGATTGCCCGAAGCTGGAAAATCAGCAATTCGAATGGTGGAACTTTTTGAAAGGGAAATTAAAATCCCTTAGTGAGGCAGGATTTACTGCACTTTGGCTTCCGCCTGCATGCAAGGCCGCCAATCTTGGAGGTATGTCAATGGGTTATGATCCTTATGATTATTATGATCTCGGAGAAATTGATCAGAAAAATTCTGTACCGACATGGTTTGGTACGAAGTTGCAATTACAAGAACTTATAACAGAAGCCCACTTAAATAATATGCAGTTATATGCTGATATTGTTTTAAATCATACCAATGGCGCCGATGAACAGGAGGTAAATCCTATTGACGGCGTATCGCGATGGACGAAATATAATCCCGGGAGTAAGAAGTTTAATCGTGACTGGACCTGTTATCATCCTTCATATTTTGAAAGGATTGGACGATGAATGTTTTGAAGGCATGCCTGATCTTTGTCATCGCAATCCTTATGTATATACCGAATTGATGAACTATGCAAAATGGCTTATCGAAGACATAGGATTTGATGGGCTTCGATACGATTTTGTAAAAGGTTATGGCACATGGATTATTACAGCAATATTGGAAAGATTATACAATAAAAACGGGGCCATTACATTCTCACCGTTTGCAGTTGGAGAATATTGGGACTCTGATATTTCAATTACTCAATGGTTGAAAGAAACAAATTATTTTTCCACAAACCCGGTAACTGCTTTTGATTTCCCACTCCGGGGAAGACTGAAAGATCTTTGCGATACTTATGGATTTAGCTTGAAAACGCTTACTGAAAAGGGAACCTTAATAACTGACGGTCTTGATGCGTGGGCGGTAACGTTTGTAGAAAATCATGATATCGTTCGCACAGACCCCATTGTAAACGATAAGATGCTTGCATATTCTTATATACTTACGCACCAGGGTTATCCTTGCGTGTTTTGGCAGGACTATTATAATTGGAATCTTGCACAGGAAGGAGGCAGTAACGGTATTGCAGCTTTAGTAAAAGTTCATGAACAATATGCAGGAGGGAATATAGATATTCTTTATTGCGACGACGATCTCTATATAATGCAGCGGCATGGAAATGATGAGCAAAAAGGTTTGGTATTTGTATTGAATAATGCCGCAAGATGGAATGGCCGTTTGATTGATACCCAATGGGCCAATACAAAATTTGTTCCCCTGGCATGGTGGGGAAGAGATAATGCAGATGCGCCTGAAGAAAAATGGACAGATGGAACCGGAACTGCTGAATTTTGGGCGCCACCAAGGGGCTATGTGGTATATGGCCCGGTAATCTGATCAAAGAAAATATAGAATTATCTGTGCGCACTCATAAGGAAAGAATCAAAAATAAAACAGGGTATAAAAACGGTTCATTCTCTTTATGAAATGATGTGCCATACATAAAAAAGCCACTCCTTTCGGAGTGGCGAAAATTAACTACAACTATAACACCTGTATATAACTAATACCTGGTAAGTTTATTGTATGACATGCACAAAAAATTGCAAAAAGTATACAGAAGAACAATACAATCAATTTTTAAACAATTGAAATGGCGAACCAAAAATAAAAAGCAGTATTAACGCATCGATAATTGAAAAATGCGTGGATTAAACAATTGCGAATCTTTGGCAAGTGAAATATATTTAGAACTTAGCGGTAATTCAAACCTGCACCCCTGGCTGCTTCTTCGGGAAATAATATTTTTCCGGGTTATTCCGTTATCCAGTAAAACTGGTTTATGCAAAAAGACTGCAACGCCATTAAAATACTTTTGGCAGATGATTTGCCGCTGCTGCGGGATGCCCTCAGAAATGCACTTGACAATATAGAGAATATGCAAGTAGTGGGCGAGGCCGCCAACTACAAAGAACTTCATGCAAAAGCGATGGAACTGCGGCCGGATGTTATAATTACCGGCACCCAGCTGGCAGATACTCCCGGGTTTGAGAACATTGCCGGCCTCGCTGAGAGCCGCCTGGCGCACGTTATCGTTTACGATAATTATTTTACACTACACCATATTGATTTATTCATGAACAAGGGCGTAAGGGGAATCGTTCACAAGCGCCAGCCTGCCCGCACATTGGTTGAATGTATTGTAACCGTTTATAACGGCGACGTGTACTGGTGTAATGAGGCAGATACTTTCGTGAAGAAACACAGGAAGGAGGCAAAGAAAAACAGGAAGGGCAAAATAAGAACCCTGTTTAACCAAACAGAAGCAGAAGTAATGCAAATGATTTGCAGGCAATATACCAGCACTGAAATTGCAGGGCTTACCCACCGCAGCGTACATACCGTAGAAAGCGCCCGGAAAAACCTGCTTGTAAAAACCAACTCCAGGAACAATTGCGGCATCGTTTATTATGCCATTAAGCATCATTTTTTCAAAGTATGGATGCTGTTGATTACCCTACTCACTGATGATTCGCTGATTGCCGGCGCATTCGATCTTATACCGGATAGCTTTTAAAAAAGTGACAGCAATAAAAAAGCCACCGGGTTACCAGTGGCTTACTACTTAGCCATAAACTAATTCATATCTCAAAGAGTGCAAAGTTTGTAAAGTTTTTCCCTTAGCGTTCTTTGCGAATCCTCAGCGTCGTTTGCGATACATAAACTAATTCGTATCGCAAAGGGCGCAAAGAAAAACGCAAAGCCCGCAAAGTTCTTTCCCGTTCAGTTTGCCACTAAGGCTCTAAGTTCACTAAGATTTATAGAAATTATTTTTGAGCCTTTGTGTCTTAGTGGCTTAATTTTTTTTAAACCGTTACTGAACTACCCGGGTTATTATATCACTATACACCGTTTGGTTGCGACTACCTACCGCGGCTATAATTGCTGAACTAACCCACCGCAGCGTACACACGGTAGACAGCGCCCGGAAAAACCTGCTTGTAAAAACCAACTCCAGGAACAATTGCGGCATCGTTTACTATGCCATTAAGCATCATTTTTTCAAAGTATGGATGCTGTTGATTACCCTACTCACTGATGATTCGCTGATTGCCGGCGCATCCGATCTTATACCGGATAGCTTTTAAAAAAGTGACAGCAATAAAAAAGCCACCGGGTTACCAGTGGCTTACTACTTAGCCATAAACTAATTCATATCTCAAAGAGTGCAAAGTTTGTAAAGTTTTTCCATTAGCGTTCTTTGCGAATCCTCAGCGTCCTTTGCGATACATAAACTAATTCGTATCGCAAAGGGCGCAAAGAAAAACGCAAAGCCCGCAAAGTTCTTTCCCGTTCAATTTGCCACTAAGGCTCTAAGTTCACTAAGATTTATAGAAATTATTTTTGAGCCTTTGTGTCTTAGTGGCTTAATTTTTTTTAAACCATTACTGAACTACCCGGGTTATTATATCGCTATACACCGTTTGGTTGCGACTACCTACCGCGGCTATACGAAATGCAAAGCGGGTATTGCGCTTCAGGTTAGTAAATGTAAAAGACCGTGCCGTTCCCGATGCTGTTTCCCATACGCTTGTTTCGGTAACCGGGTCCAGTGTATACTGGTACAGGTAACTCTTTGCCCGCTTTACCGCGTTCACACTTATGTATACCGAGCCCGGGTTTATCCCGTCTGTTGCCTGTATGTTTTCGGGCTTGCCAAGGGGAGGCACCGGCTCGCCCCTCCTGTTCATAGGGTAGCCGCTACTTACTAATTTCTGGCGATCGCCATTGGCAGTAAGTGTTACATACTTACCCAGGGTTTTCAGGCTGGCTGTTAGTAAATTTCTGTTTACAGATTTGGTTTCTACCGCATCGCGGTCACGGTTTTGGGCCACGTTGGCACTTTCAATGTAATTGCCCAGCAATTCGGCAATAACTGTCATGGGGGGATCAGGTTCCGGGAAATAGGGATTACCCGTCATGGCCCCAACAATACCCCCCGCAAGGCTGGCAAAGGCTGGCCCTGAAAGAATGTTGAAGCCTGTGGTAATGGCTGGCTGAGGCGGTGTTGGATTTTTTTTCATTGTATTGGGTTTTTAATGTGAGCCTGCTCTCAGCAGGCGTAAAAATTGTTAACGATGTAAAATTTGCCAAAAATATTTTCAGAAAAAACACTGTTTTCAGTGAAAATTTGTCAAATATTTTATTAAGGAAAGGGGTATTTTAAGGCAGTAATCCGTGTTTTTTCCCGGGAGCCGTTAAAATAATTTGAAATAAAAAACAAAAAGACGTCGATCCTTTTGCAAATGATTGCGATAATGTTGCAAGGGACGTCGATCCTTTTGCAAATGATTGCGATAATGTTGCAAGGGACGTCGATCTTTTTGCAAATGATTGCGATAATGTTGCAAAGGACGTCGATCCTTTTGCAAATGATTGCGATAATGTTGCAAGGGACGTCAATCTTTTTGCAAATGATTGCGATAATGTTGCAAGGGACGTCTGTCTTTTTGAAAAGGATTGTGATAAAGTTGAAAGGGATGTTGATCTTTTTCTGGTGTTCCCCGCAGCGAAGCGGGACAGGCTGTGCTGATGGTTTTTTGTGGCAGGAGCAATATTGACCACAACGCTATAGCGAAAGTATGAATTGAGAATGAGCCAAACTTGCATTACTTTAGATATCTTAGCAAGTATAAAATAATTTAGTGGTATTACTCTAAACTGATGTTGGTGATAGCCAAGGCTACTAAAGCAGCCGCACAAACACCAGACATCGGCGCTTCTTTTTTATCGTGGAAAATGTTTTAATTTGGCATTGGAAGACCAGCAAAGGCAAAATAAAAAATCCAGTACTTTATTGGTTTGAAATAATTTCAGCAACAAGCCGGTATACCGAGATTGTAGCAAAGTTTTTTGAAATATAAAAATGAAATTGGCACAAGAGCGACTCCTGCATTGAAAAAAAGTAGCAATGTAAGTTCTCGTATTTTATATGTAGGCAAAGTAAAGAATGCATTTTGGGGCAGGGAAACTTATTACTCATCTTGGTTATCTTAAAGGGAAAGGACAAACACAAGGACTTCAATTAGATTCTTGGTCAAGACATATTTCTTTGAAATTGCGGCTTCATATTATAGAGTTTGACAAAAGTAGTGGCTGACTTCGTGCCAATCGTGGAATACGCATTTGCTATAGGTGCCAAAACCTATTGTTGGAAAACACAAATAGACA
>CAWBUS010000012.1:0-570905 GCA_963792025.1 uncultured Chitinophagaceae bacterium
ATGCTCCTGCCAACAAAGTAATTGTTGGATTTGAGGATTCTGACCGAACAACTTCGCAGTGCGATAATGATTTTAATGATGTTTTATTTTATTGTACCGTTACTCCATAAGGAAAGAAGCTTACCCTCTTTGTAAATTGCGTTTGAGGCTTGAAATATTAGCTGGTTAGGATCATTAAATTTAATTTATTAATGATTGCCACAGTTTGCCAACCGTTAAAACACCGGGTAGAAATCGGATAAAATTGATCAACAACTTTTTTTGTATCGGGGAGCAGACTTGAACTGCCGACCTTCGGGTTATGAATCCGATGCTCTAACCAGCTGAGCTACCCCGACATTTTGGGCGGCAAAGATAATGTATTGCAGAAAACAGGCAACAAGAAATACAAGTAAATACTTATTATTTTTGAGAAGTTCGCCCAGGGTAAACTTCCAACGCTTTTTGAAGACAGTCCATAGCACTATTGATTGATTCACTATTTAACACGTAAGCCAGCCGAACCTCTCTTTGTCCAAGGCCAGATGTGCCATAAAATCCTGTTGCCGGAGCCAGCATAACGGTAGATCCTTCATAATCGAATGATTCCAGCAACCACCGGCAAAATATGTCCGCATCATCAATTGGCAATGTTGCCATCGCATAAAATGCCCCGCCCGGCAGAGGGCAAAATACCCCCGGAATATTATTTAATCTTTTAACGATAACATCTCTTCTTAATTTATATTCAGCTCTGGTTTCTTCAAAATAGTTAACAGGAAGACTGATAGCTGCTTCACCAATGATTTGTCCGAATGAAGGCGGGCTTAACCTTGCCTGTGCAAATTTTAAAACTGTTTCGGTTACCAATTTGTTCCTGGTTACCAAAGCCCCGATCCTTGCCCCGCAAGCACTGTATCTTTTACTTATTGTATCCATCATAACCACATTGTCTTCAGCGCCCGATAATTGCATGGCGCTAACATGTTCTCCTTCATAACAAAATTCACGGTATGCCTCGTCGGAAAATAAATATAGATTATGTTTTATTACAATCGTTTTCAGCACTTCCATTTCTTCGCGACTGTATAAATAGCCTGTAGGGTTATTGGGGTTGCAAATCAATATTGCCTTTGTTTTATTTGTAATTATTTTTTCAAATTCTTCTATCGGTGGCAAAGCAAATCCGGTTTCGATAGAAGAAGTAATTGGCTTCACCACCACATCTGCAGCTACGGCAAAACCGTTGTAATTGGCGTAAAAAGGTTCCGGTATAATTACCTCATCTCCTGCGTCAAGGCAACTCATAAAGCCAAATAAAATAGCCTCGCTCCCGCCGGTTGTGATGAGGATATCACGATAATCCAAATCGATATTCACGGATTTATAATATTGAACCAATTTCCGCCGATAGCTTTCGTTGCCTGCGCTATGACTATATTCGAGAATTTTAAAATCTGAATGGCGTACTGCATCAAGGGCTTCTTTGGGAGTTTCTATGTCTGGTTGGCCTATATTAAGATGATAAATTTTTATCCCTTTGGCTTTAGCTGCTTCTGCATATGGAACCAATTTTCGTATTGGTGAAGCAGGCATTATTGTACCACGATGACTTATTGATAACATGCTGCAAATATAGTATGGAGCACACATCAAAAACTGGAAAAGCTTTTTTAAGTTATATAAACATCATTAACTTCATCAAAAAGTGACCACGGTAAAAATAATTAGCAGATACTTTTACTTTATCTGTATTTTGAATACCGGAATTTTTTGAAATCAAGAGAACAAAGTATCGCAGGCACATTTCTAAGATCATATAAACTAAATCAACAGAATTTAACTCTTAGCTAATGAAAGAATCAGTCAAAAAAATAGCAGTCAGGACGTCGGCTTACGTTTTCATGTCTGTCGCGTTGCTTAATTCAATCCAGCTTAGTGCCCAGAAAATTTCAGCAAGCTGGATTGATAAAAATCTGAAAGAGGCAGATGCACAGTATAAGTTTTTGATGCAGAAAGTTCCTGACGGGGTTATGCCCGAATCATTCAAGGGCGATAGTCTTAAGACATGTAAATCTTCTGATTGGGTGGCAGGTTTTTACCCCGGCACTCTATTATGCCTGTACGATGCAACAAAGGATAAGGTATTATATAATGAGGCGTTGAAAAAAATTGTTTTAATGGATAAAGAGCAATATAATACAGGCACACACGACCTCGGTTTTATGATGTATTGTAGTTATGGTAATCTTTATCGAATATCTCCAGAAACTAAATACAAAGAAATTCTTGTGAATTCTGCACGCTCTTTATCAACCAGGTTCAATCCGAAAGTTGGATGCATTCGATCATGGGGCAATAGCAAGGACACCACAGAATTCAGAGTGATCATAGATAATATGATGAACCTCGAATTATTGATGTGGGCGACTGCAGTTACAGGTGATTCTTCTTTTTACAATATAGCTGTTACACATGCCAACACTACGATGAAGAACCATTTCAGGCCTGATTATAGTTCTTATCATGTAGTAGTTTATAATCCCCAAAACGGAAAAGTAATTAAGAAACAAACGGCGCAAGGAGCAGCGGATGAGTCAGCATGGGCAAGGGGTCAATCGTGGGGACTCTACGGCTATACAGTTATGTATCGCTATACAAAAGATAAAAAATATTTAGATCAGGCTCAACACATCGCCTCATTCCTATTAAACAATCCTAACCTGCCAAAAGATAAGATACCATATTGGGATTATAATGCACCGGGTATTCCCAATGCAGAACGTGATGCTTCGGCAGGAGCAATTTTAGCATCGGCGTTAATTGAGCTCTCGGGTTACAGTGGAATCTACTTGTCAAAGAAATATCTTGAAGCAGCTTTCACTATCTTACATACGCTTTCTGATCCTAATTATAAAGCAGCTATTGGTACTAACGGTGGTTTTATTTTGAAACATAGTGTCGCCAATATGAACAGTAATTCTGAGGTAAACGCCCCGTTACCTTACGCTGATTATTATTACGTGGAAGCAATGGAACGTTTTAAAAAACTATTGAAGTAGATTCTTATAATTTGAAAATATTTTTTTAGCGGGCATTTTTTATAATACCGACGCAACAAGTACCATAAAAAAAGTTGGCGTTTTTAATTACAAAAGTTCTGTTAATGCTATTGACATCCCAAATCTTTATTTATACATTTGAATGCTGTTTTCTTTCAACTATTCAACCTTAAAAGACGAAGTATCATATTCTCAGACTCTGCGGTGGAGACGCTGCATGGTGACGATGAGAATATGCAAAACATTTAAATCACGAAAGAAAACCCGGTCTTTTGAAATCATTACTTTATCGCTTTTTGATTGGTTGCGCAGGCTCTGATGAAGATATTCTCAAAAGATGCCCCCGTTCTGAACATATAAAACATGCCGGCTTTGGAGCCCTTGTTTTGGTTCCGGCAACGTTGGGTTTATTCTCCATGACCTATGCTATTTCAACGTTTGTAAATAATCCTTATCTATATATTCTCGCAGGAATGGTATGGGCTTGCATTGTTTTCATTTTCGACAGATTTATCATCTCTACATTTCGTAAAAAAGGTTCCATATTGAAAGATATAAGCTCGCTCACATTTTTGTCACGGGTTGTTTTTTCAGCTTTCGTTGGTATTGCGGTTGCCCACCCTTTGGTACTACTTTACTTCCATGAGAGTATTGAAGTTAATATGGACGAAGTGGCTCATTCAAAAGTTGACAGCATTGAAAATGTTTATCAACTGCAGAAAAAAGATTTACAACTGCAAAGGGATAATATTGACAATACTGCAAAAGCTATATCCGATACGATTCACACCCAGGAAGGTATTCTGCATGATGAAATAAAGGGCGTGGTGCGAAACGATGACCGTACAACTGGGAAAGCAGGCGAAGGCCCGACTTTTAAATATGACACCGCGTATCTCAACCGGTTATATAACGACTTAGCACAAACGAAAATATCCAACGAAACAAAGAAGATTGAAAATGCTACTACAATGGCAAAGCTTGACTCAACAAGACAATCAAAAATTAACAGGCTAACCTTTAGCCGTGACTATCTTGAAAGAGAAAATGCATTGAGCCGCTTAACTGCTTCCAACAGCATTATCAGGATCACCACCTGGTTTTTAATTATCTTTTTCATTTTAGTTGATATTTTACCGGTAACGTGGAAAGGTTTAACAAACCGCGGCCCCTATGATGAATACTTAAATGAAATTGAATTCAGAATTAAAAACGACGCGCAGGAAAAAATGATAGACTCTGAAACAAAATTAGAAATATACAAACGGGCTAAGGAAAAGGAATTGATAGACCACAGCGGGAGTATAAAAAATGAAGAGTATGCTAACAATTAATTTAATTCTTTTTTGAAGGCATGGCATCTGATATAGAAATTCTCCAAATGAAATCTTCTGACCTCACTACATTACACAAGATTTGTTGTGAGGCTTATAGTCAAAATTTCCATGACCATTGGGACAAAGATGGATTAGAAATTTATGTAAACAAGGTTTTTGGAATTGATATTTTACGAAATGAATTAGCTGACGAAAAAATTCAATACCATGTAGCATTTCTAAACGAAGAACCAGTAGCATTTATGAAACTTAATTTATTTTCAAACCTGCCGGGTCTCAATGAAAAAAAAGGGATGGAACTTGATAAAATTTATATTTTGCCGGCTTTTAAGGGAAAGAAAATTGGCAAAAAGTTACTCAGCTTGGCATTGGATATTGCAAGGAGTTTCGAGAAAGAAGTAGTATGGCTTGCTGTAATTGATACGAATTTCGAAGCAATTTCATTCTACGAAAAAGCAGGGTTTAGGTTCCATAGTAAAACCGCTTTAGTATATCCAAAATTCAGAGAAGAACTAAAAGGTATGTGGAGAATGTATTTTGAAGTAAATCCTTAATAAATGATTATTACCTGCCATATAAAGAAGAATAAATTATATTTATTTTATAAACCTATCATTTGAATTTTTTGCAATTGCTTCAACAACTTCTTCTGCAAATCCGAAAGACAGCGTCATTCCTGCACCGCCGAGCCCGTTGATAATATACACACCTTCCTCTGCCTGGAGAAAAACATCCGTCTTGCCATTAGTCATCTTTGGGTAAATGCCATGCCATGACTGGATCAATTTCCAATTATCAGTAACCGCAAAAGTTTTAAGGTAAGCAGAAATTAAATCATTAATATAAGTTTCATCAAATGGAGAAAAGGATAATCCATATTCGTGCGAATCGCCAACGGTAAGCTCTCCCTTCCCGTTTTGTGAAACCATAACGTGAATGCCTAATCGCAAGTATTCGCTTAATTCATTTTGATATCGTTCTTTCAGCAATGATAGTGATGGCGCAGCTTTGAAACTTTCGTAGTGAATAAGCGACAAGCCTCCGCATAAAGCCGCTCCAGTCCTGAATTGTTTGTCCGCATTAATAAACCGCATCATCTGTAGTTTACATTTCGTTAACTGCAGCTCTGCAAATTTCCTAGGATATAGGGTTTCAAAATCGGCACCTGAACAAATGCAAATAACGTCAGCTTGCATCGTTTCGTCGCCAATAACTATTTTATTTTTTTCAACTGTTGTTACATTTTTGTTCCAAACAAAATGAACATCGTGAATTTCTGATAAATAAGAAGGTAATGCTGCGATAGCTTCTCTCGGATCTATAATCAATTCTGTTTTGCTAAACAATCCGCCGATCAATTTATCCGGATTAACGCCATTTATTTTCTCCTTTATCTGCGAAGGATTCATTAAAGTAACAGAACGATCATTCCTATTAAATGCATCATACAACTCCTGCAATACAGTCCATTCATCGGCATGATAGGCCAAATGCATGCTGCCCCATTCATCGTACCAAAAGCCAGCAGCATCTGCAATTTCTTTCCAAACGTTTCTGCTGTGTAATGCACGATTATACAGGGTACCATCGGGCTGGCCCACGGGCCATACCATTCCAAAATTTCTTACAGATGCGCCGACGGCCTTACCCGATCTTTCAATAACGGTTACTTTAAAGCCATTCAAAGAAAGCGCCCTTGCAGTTGCCAGGCCTACAATACCTGCTCCTATTACTATCGCTGATTTACTCATAAAGCGGCCTCGCCACAGCCCCTCCAAGGAAGAGGAGTATGGATTGTTTAAAGTTTAAATAGAGAGAGATATTATTTCCTGTTCTTCATTTTTAACAGGAACAATATTGCTCCGTTTATATTTTCTATTAAAATAACGTAATGCCATTAATGTTCCGGCAACACCAACAATTGACAGGTACATGACACCGTTAGAATACACCGTTGCCCATGGTAATTTATTGCTGTAAACAGATTTACTTATAATAACGAGTACGCTTCCTAAATAGCCAAATGAGTCAGCGATGTATATCAGGAAACCGACGTTGCCGCCATGTCGAAAAGTTGCAATCAGCCTTTCAAATAAAATACAGTTAAACGGAATGTAACCCATATATAATCCGAGCCCTACTAACGTCATCCATAAAAAGGGCGACAAATGATGATTAATAAACATCCACGAACTGATTCCCGCTACTAAAAAACCTGCTACGATAATGATGTGTGTTATAACAAGCGCTCTTTTGTTATTGCGTATAATAATCATACTGCCAATCATTATCAACACAATTATTGTAATAGGTATCTCCGTTGCCGTGAAAACAGAAGGTTCATTACCGAAGCCCAGCTCTTTCCAGATATCAGCAGCAAAATTATCGCGTATATCACGGAACACGGTTAAGAAAACATAGAGTATGACCAGCAATATCAGCCCATATTTAAACTCATTAAAAAACATTTTCCTCTCCATCTTATTCATAGGAAGCCGAACGATCCGGCTCGCAACATCTTCTTCTGAAGGCGCCGGAATTTTTTCAAGCAAAAAAACAAAAAATAATAAGGGTAGGATAAAAACGAGCCCGGTAATAAACGGAAGCCACCAGTCGGTTACATGAAAATCAACCTGCAAATATTTAGCCACAGATTTAACAAAGCCGGAAGAAAAAATAAAACTCACTGCAAGAGAAGCACCAATAAAATCTGTAGCCCTTCTTCCCTCAACAAACGAAAAAACGATTCCCCATATAATACCTAACGGAAATCCATTTATAAATAAAAATATAATGTTGAATGGGGCAGGTGTTATTGCAAAAAGTAACAATGCTATCCACGAAATTCCAATGAGCAACAAAATTAATTTGCCTCTTCCAAATCTTTTTAACTCAGCAATAAATTTTATTCCGTAAAACTTACTGAACATGTATGCAATCACCTGGGTTATAACCAACACGTCTTTGTAATCCATGCCAAATACTAGTGGCGCTTTGCTGAAACTACCAACAGTAAAAGGTTTCCGGAATGCGTACACCGATGCATAAGTTAAAAACGTAATAATTGATGCAAAGATCGCTACATAAGTATCGCGGTATTTCGGTTTAGTAAATTGTATGGAAATTGGCTGCACTTATCAAAGTATTAATGAAGGCAAAATTTCTAATGAATCTATAATATAATCAGGCTGGTATTTTATCAATTGTTCCCGGGAGTAAGCGCCGGTAGTTACTCCTACCACTATTCCGCAACCGGCATTTTGGCCTTCTTCAATATCTACTTTAGTATCGCCAATTTTTGCCACATCTTCAGCATTTGAGATATTCAATTTCTGCATAAGCTTTTCTATCATATAAGGATGCGGGCGACCTTCAGCAACTTCGTCGCTACAAATAACTTCGTCTATGAACGATGCGTTATCCCAGCCGAGGCGTTTTAAGATAGGCGTGGTGATAAGGCGTGTAAAACCCGTATTCAGAGCCACTTTTACCTTGTTAGTATGCAGTTCACGAAACACCTTTTCGGCAAACGGTAAAGGAATCAGGCCTTCGCATGTTTCATAGTACCTGACCATCTGAGTTGTAAAATCTTCGTGAATGGCGTCTATAAAAGACTCATCCTTTTCGTAACCTGGTTTATATTTTGCAACTATTATTTCTATCGCTTCTTTTTTTCTATATCCCATTACTTCGTCTACTTCGGCAGCCTCTACATTTTCTATTCCTGCGTTTAAAAAAGCCTTTCTGAAAACATCATTTATATTTCCTTTATCGGCAACTGTGGTTCCTGCAATGTCGAATACTACCAGTTCAATACTCATTCATTTATTTTTTAGTAAGGTGATTAATCATCATATTCCTGTAATGTTGCAGGTCCGGCAGCGGCACATGTTCTTCTTTTGCTCTTTCGTCCCAGCCTCTAAGCGTAATGTATAAGGTAAACAATTCCTCTTTTTCGAAATCTCCTGCTTCCTGTTCGTTCATGCGCCCACCCTGGAAGTTTAATGTGCTTTTACTGGCTTCTGAAAGCTTGTCATAGTAGGCAGGATTTTTATAAGTAAGGTAACGTTTGGCAGCGACATGCGATTCAATGAGTCTTGTTATTTTTTTAGAAAACCCTTTCCCCGCCAGGTATTCGGCACCAATTTTTTCGTGATCCACAATGCCATACCCATCCATATAATCCACGTCCATAATATGCTCGCATAAATGCCCAATGTCGTGAAAGAAGGCAGCAAGAATTACTTCATCATCATAGTTCCCTTTTTCAGCCAACTGAGCGCACTGGCACATGTGCTCAATTTGCGAAACTGGTTCACCAATATAATCTTCGTCTCCATAGTTGTTATAAAGACTCATTATTTCATCAACAACTTCTACTGCCTTGGATTCTTCCATAATTTATTTGCAAATATTGAAAAGAAAAAATCGAGTAGGAAGGTAGCCATTAATTGACTACCTGTCCTCTCACACCACCGTACGTACCGTTCGGTATACGGCGGTTTGTTAGAAAAGTTTCCTCTGGTGTTCCGTTTTCCAGTAGTAATAGTTAGTGAACCCAACGTACCCTTGCCGGCTAAAGTATTCGTTATTTAAGGCACGGCATAGTACCGGGCTGTGCGCTACCCTGCAATAACTTTTGCGGCTGTTGCTCCACTCGTATGCCTTTTGCTTCGGGATGCCCAGGTTTATTAAGTGCATCCCTTTAGTGTTGGGCTTCTTCCATTGTTTCCATATGCCTGTTCGTAGTCTTGTCCGTACTAATTTGTCCAGTTCTTCCATCTTACTTTTGGCTTTAGCTATCACAAAGTAATTTACCCACCCACTGATTATTGCTTCCATTTTCTTTATCTTTTCTGCCGCTGATGATGGGTCATTGCGCCTCGTTTTCTCCTTCATCTTTTTCTTTATTCTTGCAACAGACTTAGGGGCAATGCATATTTCCCATTTGTTCTCCCTTTTATAAAATGAAAATCCTAACAGCGTACTATCTGTGGGTTTACTGATTTTGCTTTTTGTGCGGTTTACTTTCAGTTTTAGTTTGCTTTCTATGAACTTCGTGATGGTTTCCTTTACCCGTCGGGCGGATTTCTCACTCTTTACATAAATACTGCAATCATCGGCATACCGTACAAAACGATGGCCTCTTGCCAATAATTCTTTATCCAATTCATCCAACACAATGTTTGATAACAACGGGCTTAGCGGACTACCCTGTGGTGTGCCTTCTGTGCGGGGGCTTGCCACGCCGCCTTCCATGATGCCACTGGTAAGATAACTGCGTATAAGCTTTAGCGTTGGCTTGTCGGTTATCTTCCTGGACAGTGTACTCATCAGACGGTCGTGATTTACCTTGTCGAAGAACTTTTCTACATCCAGCTCTATCACCCATTCATATCCTTCGTTTAGATTTGACTGCGCCTGCACCACTGCCTGATGTGCATTGCGCCCTTCTCTGAATCCGTAGCTGTAATGGGAAAATTCTGCTTCGTACTTTGGGCTTAGCCATTGGGCGATCCCTTGTTGCAATAGCCGGTCTGTTACTGTGGGTATTCCTAACATTCTTACGCCGCCCTGTGCCTTGGGTATTTCTACCTTGCGCACTGCCTGCGGTTTGTAAATGCCTTCTAAAATATTGCTCCTTAACGTTTGCCAGTTGGCATTGAGGTAGTCTCCAAGTTCATCGGTCTGCATACCATCTACGCCTCCGGCTCCCTTGTTGGCAGTTACCTGCTTCAAGGCTTTTTGCACGTTTCGGATGTCTAAAATTTCTTCGAGCATGTTACTAAAAAAAAAACTTCCTTCCGGCGACAGTCTTTATTGGCTGCGTGGCTTGGCTCAACTCCTCCTCTCGTTTTACTTTCAGCTTCCGGCCTATCCTCACGAGAAGTAGTTCGCTGTTGAGTTTCGGTTGTTACAGCTTTTGCCATAAACCTTTTAATTTCTTCGCCTTTCTAACATTCAGCCCTTCGTCCTTTTGTGAGACTTCCACATTTCCCCTTCCAGTGGGTTGTAGCTCGTTTCCGGCTTACTATGGCTTCTGCTGACTTCTTAACTGATAAGAGTATCTGTCAGATCTCTCAGGGTAAGTGTATCCGCTTTCCTTTCATGTAGCCTCTGCATTTACATGGTAGTGCTCTGTTCAGTATAGGGCTTTTGTTTGTTTAGCAACATTACCCACACTACCCTGCCTTGTATGCAGTTCCTGTTCGTAGGCCCGAATGTTTGCCGCCAGCTTCCTTCAGATTCCACCTCACGATGGACACCCTTGCTCTTGGCTAATACTCCCTACTGTAAAGCGTATTCGGGACTTGCACCCTATAGCTGATATGCATGCCTGACGCACTAAAATGAGACGGAATAAATTCAATTCCGTCTCTATGTTCTAAAACCAAACTGGACTAATTTATTTTTTAGTTGTATCTATTAATCAACAATCTATTTTAACAACCACATTGTTTGATTGAGATCGTCTGCTGCAAATTGTTGTGCTGATAAGGCCGCTGCATAGTTAGCCCCATTCTGCTGCTGCTCCGATTGAGGGTACGCCCATCTCTTAGGTATAACACCGTTGTTTCCAACACCTGCCCCACTTTGAAATGCTGGTACTCCTGTTCTCCTCCAGTTAAAATAGGCCTCATAACCGGAATTTTCGAACATTGCAAGATATTTTTGAAGTACTATTTGATCGATTGCCGTTGCCTGTGTTGAAGAAAGTTTCACCGACGGCTGGGAATAGTAAGTTGAAAAATCAAAAGTAAATGGATATGGAGCAACCTGCGTTACGGAGTTAGCTCCAGCTGGAAGAAAGTAGGCTGTCTGGTTACTTGAACTAGTGTCAATTCCATAAAATTTCAACGATTGAGCGATCCCGGTTCTATAATACGTTTCTGCGTTACCGTTAGCCCATCCTCTTTTAATTCCTTCAGCAATGTTAAAAAGCATTTCTTTATAACCCACCAATACATCTGGCTCGCCCGTAAAATTATAGTAATAGCGATACCTGTTAATAAATGAATATTTTCCTGCACTTGCATTTCCATACATGCTTTGAACGGGCTCACCTGTGCTGGCACCCACAAAGTATTTGAACTGAACGGGATTAGGATCAGTTCCCCACAGTGCTGAGGCTGGCTCACAGGTAATAAACACACGGGCATCATTTAAAGTTTTAAGTGCATCCACATAAGTAGATGCCATATTGAACCTTCCTGCAATGGAACCATAATTACTTGGATTAAAAGGATACGTGCTATAAGTATTTGAATTACCCGGATTGTATACAAATTGAAAATCATCGCCCTGGGCTGTAAAAATGGGGTATTTTGAAGGGTTACCGATTATAGCGGCGAATTGACCGGGAACATTCAGCGTCGCATCTGATGCTTTATTGCTAAGACTCACGAGCACTCTGAGTTTAAAAGAATTGACAAGCTTCTGCCAGGAAAAAAGGTTGCCACCATAAAAAATATCCTGCGCATCGGACAAAGAATTATCATTTTTACCCATTAGTGCTGAAAATTCAGTGTTAGCAGAATCCAATTCGTTTAATACATATTGAAACACCTGTTCCTGCGGAGTATAATCAGGCGATGAAATGGCAGGAGCTTGCAGTGCATCCGTTAAGGGAACATCTCCAAACATCGATGTTAAGTTATAAAAATAATAGGCTTTCACAAATTTGCCAACAGCATCATATGGATTTTCAGGATCTGCTCCTCTCGCAATTGCTTCATCCTGCATTTTATTTACATTTTTCATTACGAGGTAAGGATCAAAAGAACTGTTGTCGGCAGTCCACGAATAAATATTATTACCATAATAGTCATAATTCTGACAGTGATATTGATTCCAGTCTGGCACGTTATCCCATGAATTAATGCCCCCAAGGCTGCCCTGGCTGCCGGTCCCTGATACATCAGTTAAAACGGTTCCCAGAATTAAGTTAGGGGGTACGCTCGGCGGGTTATTGGGATTAACTTGCTTATCGATAATTTGTTTATTGCACGAAGTCAATATTAAATTGGCAATAAGAATAAATAAAATATATTTTACCTGTTTCATATTTTTCTGCTTTGTATGGATTAGAATGATAGATTTACATTGAAGCCGTAGCTGCGTGTTGTTGGTGTTTGCAATCCTGAGCCAGAATCCTGGGTATACTGGTCCACATCTACATCCTTATACTTGTTTGGGAAAAAGTATAATAAATTTCGCCCAACGAAAGAAACACTTGCTTCGCGAATAAAAGATTTGCTGCCAAACAAATTTTGCGGAAGGGTATAGGACAGAGTCACCTCTCTTAATTTGGTGTAAGTCTTTTTAATTATATCCAGGTCGGGAATAGAAGCTTCGCGTGTAACAAATGGCTGCACCTGGCTTTTAGTAGCGTTTTGAGTAACTGTAAGATCCTTGTAATTGGTAATTACTCCTGTCAGCGGATCCAGCACAATTGGTGCACCAGTAAGGTTTACGCCGTCGCCCAGGTAAGCTGCAATGTTAGCTTCATCCATTGGCCTCGCTGCTCCCAAAGCACCGGTAGCGCTTTCTATATGACGACCTCCCTGCAATGTTTTCTTTCTAACATAATCTTCCATCACACCACCAACCATTCCATCAAATTGAAAGTGTAGTGAAAAGTTTTTATAGCTAACCATGTTTATCAAGCCCCACTGCCAGTCAGGGTCGGCATGGCCGAATACTTTTTGCGCTGCAACTCCTAAATCGGAAAAACGCATATAAACTCCCGATGCCGGATCAATCACCATTTTGCCGTCCGGCGTTCTTACGAAAGCATTTCCATAAACCAGGTCAATCCTTTTACCATCGTACTCATAGTTATTCGGGTTCGAATTTTTTACCCATTTTCTTACATAGGTAGAAAAATTAGCCGTTACATTCCAGCTAAAACCCTTTGGATTAACAATAGGCCTGGCATTCATGGTAACTTCCCATCCATCATTCGTATATACGTTTCCGTTAGTCAGGTACGAAGAATAGCCGGATGACGGCGAAGTGCCCTGGCCTACTATTGCA
Organism: uncultured Chitinophagaceae bacterium; assembly: GCA_963792025.1. Lineage (GTDB taxonomy): Bacteria > Bacteroidota > Bacteroidia > Chitinophagales > Chitinophagaceae > Ginsengibacter. The sequence goes on from CAWBUS010000012.1 coordinate 13,415, forward strand.
TCATCTTTATAATGATAATGAGTTACATCAAAAGCTAAGCGGTTGTTGAAAAAACGAATATCCGCACCAAACTCAGTCGCTTTCCGTGACTGGGTATGAATGGTTGGGTTAATGGTTTGATCGCTATATTTCGCACTATTTTGACTGTTATAGGTTGGCGCCAAAGAATACGTTGGCGTAAATTGATAAACCGGGCCTCCATAAGGAGAACTCCACGTATACCCGTAACCTCCGGCGGGAGTGGCGCTTACATCCGGCGAGAAAAAGGCGGTGGTACCACCGGCTTTACTTTCAGCATATGATCCCCTGAATTTTAAGAATGAAATTACTTTTGGCAAGTGCACATATTCCGAAACAACTGTTGCCAGGTTAAATGAAGGATAAAAGTAGCTGTTTGCATTTGCGGGCAGAGAAGATGATTTATCAACGCGGCCGGTTACATTTGCCGTTATAAAAGATTTGTATCCAAGATCCACTGAATAGTAGGCACTTAAAACCAGCAGGCTTGAGTGGAAGCTGCTTCCTGTCAGTGTACCCTGTGAATTAGAAAATGAATAAACACCAGGAACGTTCAAATAGTTGGTGGATTCAAAGTTCGAATTAAAACTAAAGTCCCTCACGTTACCGCCACCCAGGGCTTGCAGATCCAGGAATCCTAAGATATTATCTTTATGATATCTTACCTGTAACTCTTCATTAGATTCAAACAAAGATCTCCTGTCTTCACGGTAATCACCCTGGTGAAGTTCCCTGCCATAGACGTCGGCAGAATAAGGCATCTTTTCAGAATTAAACATATCGTATGCAGTCATACTTGGCCTGAACTGAAAATCAAGATTGTCATTTAACTTATAGTTAAGGGATGCGTATCCATACTCATTATTTTGGTAATGCCCCCTCAACCATTCGTAAGACATGAACCATGGATTGTTGTACCGGTAGTACTCCTCATAATTTTGCTGAATACCTGTTTTTCCAGGTTGCCAGTAATTACGGATATTCGGATCTGATACGCTCCAGTCAGCACCTCCCCAGAGTATAAGATTGTAGATAATACTATTAGGCCCGTAATTAACGTCGGGCACATTTGGAGTTGATTGCCTGCTGTAATTGAAATAAGTGGTTAAACTCAATTTACTATTGAACCTTTCAACAAGGCTGGCGGTAAAGTTCCCGTTGTTTAACTTAGTATTAGGTACAATACCTTTTTGGTATGTATTCCCAATGGAAACACGAAAATCAGTTTTTTCAGTGGATGAACCTACCGAAATACTATTCGACTGGAGAAGGCCGGTTTGTAAAAATCTTGGAAGATTATTTTTTCCTCTTGCAAGCCATGGTGTTGGTGCCACATGACCTGTATACATTGTTCCATCAGCAAAGGTAGTTGTGTAGTCCTGGCCGGGATCATAAACTCCGTCATACTGGGGTATTAGCTGTCCTCTGAACTGAGGACCCCAAACATCATAATCGTAGTCGTTAATCCCAACTCCCACTGCTCCACTTCCGAAATAAGAAGCAGGGCTGGACCCACCGCCGCCAAATGCATACTTCCCGTTATCGCCCGGGCCATATTCATCATTATATTTCGGTAATGCAATAAATCCTTTATTGAACTGTGTGCTCGAATTAAAAGTTACCTGCAAACCTCCTTTATTTTTAGTACCCTTCTTAGTTGAAATTATGATTGCACCGTTTCTTCCAAGGAAGCCATAAAGAGCTGCCGCATTTGGCCCCTTCAGTACTGTAAAAGTTTCAATATCATCGGGATTAAGATTATAAGTATCTGAGCTGATAGGAACACCATCAACAACGTATAAAATACCTTTCTCGCCTCTAACTAGTACGTCAGGTGAATGCCCAATTTCCGAATTAATATTTATGGTAAGACCGGCTACATTTCCCTTTAATGAATTAATTGGATCTGCTTCCCTGGCTTTCACAAGCGAGGGAGCATCGATTGACTGAATAGAATAGCCTAAACGTTTGGTTTCTTTCTTAATACCGGTAGCGGTAATAACAACTTCATTTAGTCGCTGCGTTGAAGCGGAAAGTTGAATAGTTGGATTTTTTTGAGAGGAACTAATTTCCACGGCTTCATAACCAACAAATGTTGCAAGAATTTTTGCGCCCTGAGGTGCATCCAAGGTAAAATTTCCGTCCGCATCAGTAGAAGTCGCAATTTGAGAATTTTTTACTGAGATAGTTACTCCCGATAGTGGAGTTTTGGTGGCCGCATCAATAACTTTTCCCTGGATTTTACTAACCTGGGCATAAGTTATTGACGTTATAGAAAAGAGAAGTACTGCAAGAAATAACATTCTCGCTAAGGGCAGGTTGAATTGCTTCATAAACAATTTTATTTTTTGAATGAGGGGCAAAACTATCTGTCCAATGTTAAGGATTCATTAAAGGCTTGTGAACAAAACGTTATGGAATTGTTAGTGGAATGTTAAGCAGAATTTACGAGTTGAATTTACTAATTGTCACTAATCAATTACGAAAATGCCACCGGGCATGCCCCGAAATGTAAGCCCGGTCTCCATTTAATGAAGATCGCGAGCTATGAAATTATTTTATCTTGACCGGGTAGTTAGCCCGATTAAATAAAAAAAACAAAACCCGAATTTTCATTTTGAAAACTACCCGGCCTACGTTCGTCGGCAATATTTTAAAAACCCCGGCGTTGCCAAAACATTAGGTACAAACTTTTTATTAAAAAGTGATTACGGTTATTAATCCTTCTTTTTAATAATTACACCCTGTTGCCGATAATGTTCTTTCCTTAATTCGTCTTCATCATCCATTTCCGGTCCTTTTAAAACTTTTCGCCAGTCAATTTTCCGGTTATAACGTTTCATAGCCACCTGCGGATCGAAAACTTCTTTGGATGGAAAAACCAGCGAGTAGGGTTGATAGTTAGGTTTAGCGGCAAACCAATCCTGCAGCAATGTTGCCGTAGCATCATACTGATTTACATAAGGCACATCTAATATGGTATAAATGGTTTTTAATATAGACCCGAAGTTCGCATGCGTGTGAGAAACATAACCATGCTTAACATAAGGGCCGGCCATCATTAAGATACTCCTGTGTGCATCAATATGATCAACGCCTCCCTGCGGATCATCTTCTGTAATTATTACCAGCATATTTTTCCAGTAAGGTGTTCTTGAAAGGAAGTTCAAAATTCTTCCAATTGCCAAGTCATTGTCTGCAACATAAGAATGATAATAGGGATAACCGTACTCGGGCCTTGGTGAAGCGGTGTGATCGTTGGGTACCTGCATGGTTATCAGTTGCGGCATTTTAGTTTTACCTTTTAGCCACATTTTAGTAAACTCGTGTTCAAACTGATCCATTCTGAATTGATCGGGTATGTTAGTATTGAAACCTGCGTAATTATGACTGGTAACAGGGTACAATGCTTTCTGCATCGGAACCATCACGCTGTGGCCTGACCCCGTAAGCGTATCGTTCCACTCTTCGCGGTTATGCGCTGTTTCATTGGCTTCGCCGAAATTGTAAAAAGAAATATGACTTCGGTCCATCGCTTCCCACAAGCCGCCCCTTTCCGCATAATCTTCCGGATCCATACTACCTGTCGAACCCGGAAACCGTCTGCCCGATGCATTTGAAAAAAGCTTTGCTGTTTTATCAACGCTGGAATTTGTTTCGACCCATTCGTTAGGTATTACACCCAACATCCAATGATGGCCATGGATAGATGCATCACTATCGCAATAATAATTATCGCCGAAAGCAAATTGTGTAGCAATCTTTAAATGATTGGGCGCAACGTTTACATGATAGAGCGTCTTATCTTTTGCATCCCGCGGAATGATACTAACGTTTACGCCAAAACGAGCCAAAGTTGAATCGCCGATTCCTTTTTTTAACTGGCCCAGCACTTCATCGTATGTCCTGTTTTCTTTAGTGATATAGACTATATATTTTATCGGGCTCCTCCTTATATTTTCTACTACCGGCAAAGGATTTTTCCCATCATCTTTCACAGCAACCCGCACGAATGTATTGTTAATTGCTTGACGGGTATATGCAGCCAGTTCCTGCTTGTCCGGCATTTTTATTTTTTGAAAGGTGGCCAGTTGTATATCACCAATATAAGTTCCCTGAACGGGTGCAACAAAATCTTTTCCACCATTAGGGCCGGCGCCATAGCCCCGGCAACTGATAACGTATAAATCTTTTCCATCTAAAGAAGGCATTACTCTCGCCGGTCCCCAACCCGTTGGTATTAAACCTTTCGTTACTTTTGTATCCACATCAATTACCGCTACTGCATTAAAACCGAGCAAAGCAACATAGAGCGTTTTTTCATCTTTACTTAAAGAAATGCCAAAGGGCAACAGACCGCGATATTGATCAATTAGTTTATCAACTTTAATATTAATCTGGCCAACAATCTTATGCTCACGGTAATCAATAATCGAAATATTATCATTCGTAGCGTTGGTAACATATGCATACCTGCTTCCTACTGCAATAGAGTTAGGACTTGCACCACCCGTTACTTCTGCACCTTCCACCATCTGGCCTACCTGGTATCCCGTTTTAAACCGGTCCATCACTTTATTGTTGTCGAGATCGATAGTATAAACACTCATCGCCTCTGGTGCCAGCGGACTTCCAACACCCGGAATTTTTCGTCCGTTTAATACATACCCATTAATGGATTCTTTGGTATCATTACCATAAGGCTGAATAGGCAGCAACATACTGTCGTAGTTTTGCGGAGTAATATCAGGGATCAAAGGATAATCATACATACCAACGTTAGCTACAAACGCAGTTTTTTTATCGGGACTAATGGCGAGCCCAAAGGGTTGCCGACCGGTTTTAACAGAAGCTGTTATTTTATGAGTTGTAAGATCAATACGAACCATTCTAAAATTACCCCGGTCTAAAACCAGTAATTCATTGTTACTTTCATTCAATAAAAGATCAGCCGTAAAACTATCTTCATAATCTACTGAATCAACTATTCCGTTTAACGAAATAGAATCGAGCCTTTGAAATTTTTCAATATCATAAACAATTACTGCCCCATTATCACCGCCACTCAAATAAACCGTTTTTGAATCAGGCGAAAAAGCCACACCCAAAAACGAGCCGTTGGAAAACGGTGATGCAATTTTTTTATCGTAGCTGGGAACTCTTGTGTTGGCCAGTGTTTCATTGTCGATAATTGTGAATACTCCATTATGGATAGTAACTGTTTTTTTACCATCAGGAGAGATGGCCATTCCAAAAGGATCATGTGTTATCTGGATGGTTTCACCCACAGGAGTTACATACCTTCCGCTGGCTAACACGCTTTCACCTTTCGTATCAATATGAGTGTAGGCTTTAATAGCCGGAACCGATAGCACCTGGTAAGTTTTTTGTCCATCAACGTTAGAATATGAAAATAAAATAGCGCAAAAAAATAAGGGAATAAAAAGAATTTTCATTGACATAATGATTAATGATCGGAGAAAAGTTTAAGATCGGGGCAATGTAAGAATTCGTACAACACCTTTCAACCTGTAGAAAGAAATTTACAATTTAGTAACTTAAAAAATCGTTTCAGTAAACAGCAACAACTACCCTGGTATGAATTATTCATAATTAACTAACTAAATAGGAAAGCTACATCATCTTTCGTAAGCTTTTTTATAAAACTCTTTTCTTCACTAATAAGTTCTTTGGAAAGCGTCTTTTTCTTTTGCTGTAATTGTAGTATTTTTTCTTCAACAGTATCTTTACAAATCATTTTATAGGCAAATACTTTTTGCGTTTGTCCTATCCTGTGAGTACGGTCTATTGCCTGATCTTCAACAGCGGGGTTCCACCAGGGGTCTATGAGGTACACATAATCAGCGGAAGTAAGATTAAGCCCCAAGCCTCCTGCTTTCAGGGAAATAAGAAATGCTTTTATATTTTTTGAATTTTGAAACTCATCAACAAGTTCCTTTCTCCTGGCCGCCGGTGTACTGCCATCAAGGTAAAGATGTCGAATCTTATGTTGAATAAACACGTTTTTTACCAAAGCAAGCATTTCAGTAAACTGGCTAAAGATGAGTAGTTTATGGTCGCTCGTGTTTTCCAATACTTCACGTAACAATTCTTCCAGCTTTATGCTGGCAGTGGTAGTAACTTCTTCGTCTTTTACCAATGCCGGGCTATCGCATATTTGCCTCAAGCGCATTAGTCCTTCAAGAATATACATTGCGGCATTGCCCATGCCCGATTCCTCAATTTTATCCAATAATTTGTGACGGTAATAATTTTTATATTCATCATAAACCGCACGTTGTTCCTTTCCCATTTCACACCAAAGTATGGTTTCTGTTTTATCCGGCAGGTCAGTAGCCACCTGCTCTTTGGTACGCCGCATGATAAAAGGATAGATAAGCCGGCGCAATTGTGCTGCGGTTTCGCTATCACCACTTTTATCAATAGGTGTTGCAAAGTTGGTTTTAAAAAATTCCCTGTTGCCTAAAAAACCCGGATTAAGAAAGTTCATCTGTGCATATAAATCAAATGTATTATTTTGAACGGGCGTTCCGCTTAGTACCAGGCGATTTTTCGATTGTAACAAGACGACGGCCTTTGTAACCTGCGCATCAGGATTTTTTATCTGCTGGCTTTCATCGAGAAGGATGTATTCAAACTTATGCGCTCTCAATTCCCTGATATCATTCCGCATAGTGCCATAGCTGGTAATGATAATATCGTAGTTCTCCAGGTGTTCATCGCTGAAACTGCGATTACTGCCATAGTAAATATGATACTTTAAGGATGGTGCAAATTTTTGCAATTCATTTTCCCAGTTATAAATAAGTGACGTGGGACATACTACCAAACTCGTGGCGCCTTTGTTTTTTTCTTTAATGTATTGGAGAAAGCAAATGGCCTGCAGGGTTTTGCCAAGTCCCATGTCATCCGCAAGACAACCGCCCCAATTCAACTCATCCAACACCTGCATCCACTTAAATCCGCTTAGCTGGTAAGGGCGCAACGTTGCCTGTATCTTTTTGCTAAGCGGTTTGTATTTTACGGTTTCAATGTTTTGAAGTTTCAGTTTTTTCTCTGCCAGTTCCTGCAACACGGCCTCTTCATCAATCAGCTCATGTAATTCATCAATTAAAGTAAAGTGTAATTTATTAACCCGCAAAGCGCCTTCGTCTTCCTCCCCCATTTTCATCAGCATGCTATATTGCTTCAGCCATTCTTCGGGCAAAACCCCAAAAGTGCCGTCGCCCAATACAATTATTTTTTGACCGGATCGTATGGCTTTTTGTATATCCCGCAAGGGTACCTGCTGATCACCAAAACTTACATTTATTTTTAGTTCAAACCAATCAACGCCGCTGCCGGATTTCATTTCCCATTTTGGCCTCGCCGTATTATAGCGAAACTTTTTAAGATGCTGAATTCCTTTCACAGTAATATTTTCTTCCTGCAACTGCCGTATAGCATTCAGAAACCAATTGCCTTTCATTACTTCTGAAAAGGGTACATAATAAAACGGATTTTGCAATTGCCTTGCAAAGGAAGGATGCAGATAGCGAAGCCTTTCATAAAAATTTTTTTCAGCTTCTTTATTTCTTTCAATAACAAAAAAACCATCGTCATTTTGAATACTAATGCCGGGCTCTTCATCATACTCTACGGTATGGCCATCATAATTAAACTGCGGCATAAGCATTAAAAACTGGTTAAGATATTCATTTACCATTACATGAGGCACTGCATCTGCTTTCCGGCTTTCAAACCTAAGCGCAGCATCTATTTCTACCGGGTGTATTTGCTGCAGCGGCATCACTACTTTTCGCAATACATCAAACAAATGACTCACCGGAAATTTAAGCATCCCACTTTCAAATTGCTGCAATAGTTTTACGTGTGCATAATTCTGCAGCAGGTAATATTTACCATGATGGGGTATAAAAAAATAGCGTATAGCTGCACCGTTAGTAACGGACAAGGTTTCGCCGTTAATAATGAAAAACAATTGTATGGTGATAAATTTTTCATCGCGTGTTACTTTGAAACTCACTTCAGGATGGCCAACAGCAACTTCAAATGACAGCAGATTTTTAGGAGTAAACGTTTTTTCAACGGGTAATATAAATACATGTTCCTGCTCCGCAAGAAAAGGCCACAACTTTTGTAATATCGAATGATAATATTCCCTGATTGCATCCACGGCTTTTTCATCTAATTGCTGCTGCCATGCGGAATAATTAGCCAGATTTACAAACCCCTTAAATATGAGATGATTCTTTATGGCATCGTCACTTAATTGTTCAAAAAGAACGAACTGCTCATCTGGTAGCGATTTTAATAATGCAAGGTTTTGCTTATTTGACAAACTAATTTTTCCAAAAGCACGTTTATTGTTTTTTTCTGAAATAGAAAGTGGCTGTAATAAAAAATGAATATGCTGTTTTGTAGAAAAATTAAACAGGTAACCAAGTTCGAAATCAATGAATTTGCCCGGTGGCAATTCAGGTCTTGCAACAACCGGCCTGTCAGCGCTGTAAATCATTTGCCGAACTAACGCTGATAAAGATTTTTCATCTTCAATTTTTACCAGGTAAGCAGGAAATGCTTTGATAAAAATGCGGCCTTGGTTATCGAAACCAAATTCAAAATCGTTTGCCTCTTTGTCTGCAAGGCTCAATCCATATTTGGTTAGCAATTCATTTTTTTCTTTTGAAAAATCTTTATACTTATAAAAATAATACGGTCCATAACTTTTGTTTAAAAAACTTAAAGCATTAAAAATATGAGCGCACAACAAACTTATTTTGGTTTTACCGCAAGAGCAGGTTAACTCAAGCTCATTGGGAAGAATAAAATTAATTTCAGTTGAAAAAATTTCACCGCTAACCGTAACGACGTTGAAAAAATGATTAGAGCCGGCTACTTTAATGAGCGTGCAACCCGAATTATCAAAATAATCCTGCCAATAACCATAACGGTTTGTAATCGTTAAAATATCATCATCTGAAATGGAATTAAATGGTATTATAATTTTACCACCCGCAACTACCTTCTTTGCCTGAGGCTTTTTTGATATCTCTTTTTTTGCAACCGGTTGTAATACCTTAGCCGGTTGTCCCCAATGATTGATCAAATAGATAGCAGCAGCGGCGCAGTGTTTACACTCTCCAAAATTTTCAAAGGCCATGCAGTCACAATTATCGGCGACGTATTTTTTTGCAAAATCAAACTTAAAAGTTATTGTATAAGATTTACTACTGCTCTCACTGGGTACAGTTACGATAGCTCCCAGCGTGTTAAATGCCAATACGGCAACCTGTTTACTTTTATAATTATTTGTCCGACGTCCCTTTTCAACAACACTAAAATCGAGGTCTTCAATGTATAACGATAATAATTCTTTTACCTCCATCTTACAAAGAAAATGAATCTCTTCGATTTGCTGTAACTAATATTACGATGCACATGGATATTACTAATTACTTATCTCCCGGATATTTCTTACTTCCTTTAGCCGCAAACCATAGTATCCTGTTCATCATATCATCATCACCACTGTCGAGTTCTTTAAAGGCTTCATCCGCAGACTTCTCAGCGTAGTACCTGGCTTTACCATTCAATTGTGAAAGCGACTTATTCATTTCATTTAAAGGAATATTATTAGGTATAACATCATAACTGTATGACTGTTTTTTATCAGTAAAACAATCAAACATCGGCAGTGCTGTTGCATCAATAACCGTCATTGGCGGCAAGCCCAAAATCTGTTCAATTGTTCGCACCATTGACGTTTGGTTATAATTAGTGTGAATTGTTTTATTCAACTTTGAATAAGGACTGATAACCTGGCAGGTGGTACGATAAGAAGAGATGTGATCCCAGCCCGATTGAGAATCATCTTCAGTAACAAAAACAACAGTTGAGTCCCAAAACCTGCTATGGGTAATAGTTTCAATTATTCTACCCAGGGCAAGATCATTATCTGCGACCATTGCTTCAGTAGTAGGAAAATTCGGTGAAGTACCCGCCGTATGATCATTGGGTAGAGAAAGCACCGTCAAATCAGGCAAACTATCTCCTGGCTGTTCTTCATATTTTTTCCATTCATTTATGAATACATCTGCACGTAACTGATCAGTAAAATTAAAATTGTCACAGTCGGGATAGGTTGTTGAAATTACCGGCCGTATCCTGGCGATAGTACTTGTATTGTATACATCAAGCGTCTCATGATTAGTATATTTGTTATAGATATCTAACCACTGCATTTTACCATTATAATGTGTAAGGCAGGCTTCTCCGTAAATGCGAACTTTCTTGCCATGATCCATCGCATTGTTCCAGATAAAACCGTTTTTACTGTACACTAATGCATCTTCCTGCCGGTGCGGATAACTCCTGAACCAGGCACGCACGTTTTTTTCTATATAGTCAGAAACCAATGCAGCATCTGTCCATTGATGCCCTTCCGCAGATGATTTTCCTGACGCATAATAATTATCGAGCAATACAAAATCACTTGCCAGCTTATGCTGATTCGGAGTAACGTTCGCACCAAAAATGCAAAGGTCTTTATCCCCTCTGCCACTGGCAATGTCTCCAAATACCTGGTCGTACGTTTTATTTTCCTTGATGATATATATTACATGTTTAAATACCGAAGGCTCTCCAATTCTGTCAGGTAATGGCTTTGGGGCCACATTCTTTCGCGGACTACCATTCATGGCAGCAGTCCTGGTAAAAAGGTTCATCATTTTTACCGCGGCAGTGTATTGCTGTAGAGTTTTAGACGAAGGCAACGGAATTATGCTTATTGAAGCTATCTCTTTGTGAACAGTGTATTCGTTCAAGGGCTTGCCCGAAGCACTTTTAAACTCCAAAGTTTTAGACAAAACCCTTGCTCCACGTGCTTCTATATTGGTTACATATAAAGTCTTATTAACCGTTGAAATACCTGATGGAAACGCCTCTGTGGGAATGTATCCCGATATTTTTGTCTTTCCCTTCGCTCCCGAACATACTCCTGCGCCTAAATTGACAACAGCAATAGCATTATCCATTCCGTTGGCAACATACAAGGTTTTAGTTGCATCATCAATAAACAATCCATTAGGGCTGCTACCAAAATAATGAGTTTGTTTTCCAAACAATCCGGTTGGTATGGAGTCAATCACTTTCTCTTTCTCTACATCCACTACGCTCACATAATCGCTGTTACCGTTAGTAATGTATAAAAATTTATTGTCCCCGCTTTTAGCGATAGCAGTTGGATGAAGACCAAGCTCCAATTCATTCTCATATTTTCCATTTGCGATATCAATTATAGATAAGCTACCGGCTTTTGTAGCCCCGGTAACGGGGTTGGTATATGCACTTCCCCAGGGTGTTCCAGCATGTTCCGGAACAGTATCAGTTACCTGCGGCCCTGCCCAATTAGTAACATAGGCCCTGTTACCAATAATACAAACCCCGTAAGGAGCCACACCTGACGGTGCCGCATAAACGATTTTTTTACTGTCAAAATCTATTTTCAACAATTGATCATTTCCATTTAACGTAACATACAGGTAAAGTTTACCATCTTCGATATTACTGATAACCTGGTTGGGCAAAGCCGCATCAGCTGGTAATATCCTTTCTACATCGATGCCAATAACATCAGTAATTGAAGTTCCGTCCCATTCTGCAATCATTACGGCGCCGCGGTGATCAGTTCCGGAAGCACCCCACGCAATGAAAGTTTTGTTTTTATAAACGAAAGAGGTAATTCCGGAATAAGTGCTGATGAGATATTGCCATTGTGCATCTTTCGTAAAACTCCACCTGGAAATTATTTTATTAGTCTTGCTGCTTATTACTGCTATTCCATAACGATCTTCCACAGCCAAATTTCCTTTACCGGGAAGCACACACACGTCGAGCGTGTGGTTTTCTAACGAGGAATCACCGTAAGTAATAACTTTTCCCGCAGACTTTACCAGGCGGTTATACGGCATAATGGTAAACCGGTTGGTGCTTTGTAAAGTACTGTCCTCAAAAGGAAGTTTGTTCGATTTTATTTTTTGAGCCTGTAAAGAAGCTGGCGATATAACAAGAAGTAAACAAACAATAGAGATAAGTTTCATGAATATAAAAGTATTAAAAATTGTAGCCCGCACTCATCATAATATTTCGCGGCGCACCGGGCCACTTGTTTACATTATTATATGCGCCTATCCAGTAAATTTTGTCTGTAATATTGTTAAGGTTCAGGGCAACATCAAGCTTCTTATAGGTATATCTTATTCCACCATTTAAAATAATATATCCCGGCAGTGTTAAGCCTTGTTCCAATGTGTTTCTTTTGCTCGCCTGGGAGTGACCCGCTGCAATACCAAACCCCTTTAAGGCTCCAGTTTTAAAAGTATATTTTATCCAACTGCTGCTTTCATTTTTTGGAGCATTCTCAACCAGCATTCCTTCCTGCGATTGAATTTTACTTTTTATAACTTTAGCAACACAATAAGAATAGGACGCAGCAACACTAAGGCTGGGCATTATATTGCCGCTCATTTCAGTTTCTATTCCACGCGACCTGTCTTCCCCCTGTTGTATATATAAGTTGGGGTTCGAAATTTCATTGGCATTAACGGCAACATTGTGAAGGGTTAACTGGTACACCGAAAGTGATGCGGATACTTTATTATGAAAAAGATTAGCTTTTGCTCCGACTTCTATCAATTCACTCGTAACGGGTTTAAATGGCTCATCAAAAACCTGCGTACTCGTTGAGGCTTCAAAGGGATCGAAGCCCTTGTTGTAAGTAGCATATAAACTCATGTTTGGCTTAAATTCATAAACGAGGCCCACACGCGGTAACAAAACATTTTCCTCATCATCGCCAGTGCTATCGGCTTCATCATCACCGGCCTCATAAATTTCCTGCCTTAAACCTAAAAGTAGTTTCCATTTGTGTAATGTAATTTGTTCCTGCAGGTAAATTCCTTGCGTATGATAAATCGTTGCTTCTACGTCAGTAGCATCAGATTCGTAATCTGAAACTGTATACTTATTTACCGGAGTAGCCATGTATTTTGAATTCTTTAAACTAAAAGTGCCCGCAATGCCACTTCCTTTGGCAAAGTTATTTTGGTCTTCATAATATTCCTGTTCAAGATCAACCTTGCTCCTTATATAATCGTACCCGGCTAAAAGCTGGTGCGTAAACTTTCCCGTGTTAAACCTGAAAGTAAAATAGTTTGATATCGTGTTAGTGATCGTATGATAGTTCCATGTGCTATAGTACAAATTCACGGAGTCCGGAGTAATATAACTTTGTACACCATGCTCGGCTGCATTTTGCTGTGTGGTGTAGTTTAAGTAACCACTGTTAAAATTTATATGCTTATTTATTTTATAAGAAAATAAAACATTGGCAGCATAATCCGTTTCGTGCAAGAAATCGCCAGGTTGCGATGCGATAAGATTAATGGGAGTTGATAGCAATGAATAATTATTTTGAATACCGGGCTGGCCGCGATCAAGCAAGGTATTTATATGCGACAGAGAAAAATCAACATTCAACTGAATTTTCTCATTTGGAATAAAAGATAAAGACGGAGCTACTTCGTAAGAACTTGCGTTATATTCATTACGAAAAGAGTTGGTATTATCATAACCGGCGTTTAGCCTGTATAATAAAGTTTTATTTTTATTTAATGGTCCGGTAACGTCGCCGGTTATACGATAATGGTTCCAGGTGCCTCCGCCAATATTAATTTCTCCATCCTGCTGCCGCAATGGTTTTTTTGTAACAAGATTAATAGTGCCGCCGGGGTCGCAATTTCCATAAAGTGTTGCAGATGGCCCTTTCACCACTTCGATCCTTTCAACGTTTACAAGCATCGCACTCGTGTAAGTTGTGTTATAACCCCGAAGTCCATTTATAAGCCTGGCGTTTTCAGCCTTAAATCCCCTGATGGAGTAATCATCGTAGCCGGAGTAATTATTAACTCCGGCCGCTTCACTGGCTGCATCCTTCAGCGTAAAATCCATTTTGTCTTTTATAAGTTCTTTAGTAATGGATGAAATTGATTGTGGAATATCAATGGACCGTGTTTCCGTTTTAGTTCCTAAAAAAGAATAATCACTTTTATAAGAATGCGCCATCCTTCCTTTCACTTCGATATCCTGCAATTGGGTTACACTAAAATCGAAATTAATAATTCCAAGATCCAGTGTTTCTCCTGGCAGCGGATTTATGGCAATTAATTTAACCTGGGCTTCAGCAGAAGTAATGATAAGCGTATCCGGCGCTGATGAAACGTTCGATAGTTTAAAATCACCATCATTATCTGTTTGAGTTATTTTTTTTTGCTTCTTCAAAGAAACGGTAACATAGGCGGGCGTTTTATCCTGGATAAGTATTGTCCCTTTAACAACGCAATTTTTTTGAGCATTGGTTGCAGCGGGAATAATGCACGTTAAAAAGAGTGACATTGAGAAAAAAATTCTTTTCATGGTAAAAGGGCAGATTTATTATTGTCGCAAGATAACCCGCAGTATTAATATTAAGCAACAAAAAAGTGTACTTCATTTTAATTTAATAATGAAAGGCCCTCTGCTTAAAAAGAGCTGACCGTTATTATACGTTTGCTCAAATCAAAGAAAGAATTTATTAGGAAACGTAAATTACCAAGCTGGTTTATAACCAATAAAAAGTTTATGTTATTTTAAACCTGAACATATCTTATAAAAAATAAGATATTTAGCTTGCATAAAATTTTAGTTTATGAACAAAGAAACAAATAGTCTTAACTGGTTTGAAATACCGGTAACGGACATGCATCGTGCAAAACATTTTTACCAGGTTGCTTTCGGCATTCACATGGAAGACATGAGCAGGCCGGGTATGGAAATGGCCACTTTCCCTTATGACGCAGGAAGCGGCAAAGCATCTGGAGCACTCGTAAAAAGTGATTATAGCAAGCCTTCAATTGATGGAGTGCTCATTTATTTAAATGCAAATCCTGATATGGCCGATGTATTAGACAGAATACTATCTGAAGGAGGACAAATTGTAATGCCCAAAACATTGATCACTCCTGAAATTGGTTACATGGCCAACTTTATTGATACGGAAGGAAATCGCATTGCACTTCATTCCCAGCATTAAGGATATTTTTCCAAAGAATTCACAAGACTTATACTTTGAAATTAATTTCAAAGCATAAGTGGTTTTATTGCCGTGTAAATAAATTTATGAAACAGCTGGCCGTCATTTTATTAGAAGCCAAATTGAGAAACATCCAAATTTTATTCCATCAAACTTTACATTGAAATAATATTCGGGTAACCTTATGATAAATCTGGATTGCTACTTTTAGAAAAATTAATCCCATGTCATTTATCGATTTTCTTAAAAGATTAGATAAGATTTTTTTTCTTCTCATCAATCATGATTCTTCTTATCATTATCTTGATACAATAATGCTCGTTGCAAGAAATCCATTAACATGGATTCCACTCTACCTTTTTATGATATGGTATTTTCTTAAAAAAGACGGCAGTCATGCATGGCAGATTATTTTGTTTAGCTTGGTTAATTTGGCTGTTACGGACAGCGTAAGTACTTTATTTAAAAATATATTTGAACGGGCACGGCCTTGCTATGATGCCGAAATCTCAGGGCTGGTAAGGCATTTAATAGATTGTGGCGGTGAATACTCTTTCCCCTCATCTCATGCAGCCAATCATTTTGGCCTGGCGACCTTCTGGTTTTGGTGCATACTAAAAATGACAGGAAAGAAATGGAACTGGCTTTGGATATGGGCAAGTTTAATATGCTATGCACAAATTTATGTAGGTAAACACTTTCCTTCTGATATAGTAGCCGGCGCTACTACTGGGTATTCTGATTGGCACTGCAATGTCGAAGACGTATGAACTTTTCCAGGCATCAAAATTCAGTTCACAGAAATTCCTATTCCGTTTTCCGGCAAAGCAGGCGCAAAACAATTTATAAATTCGGCGGCTTAAACTGCGGTTAATACATATCCGTTATACAGGCAATTTCCCCAATCAGGTTTGTGTATTTCGCAATAAAGCCTCGTAATCTTCTACAGTGTCAATATCAATAACTCCTTCGGGAAAGGAGACTACGGTTGCCTGATCTTTATATTTATCAATCAATTTTCTCGCACCGGCATCGCCTTGCAGCTTCATTAATTCATCGAAAAATATTTTGTGAAATAATACAGGAGTGCCTATTGTTCCCGCATAACCGGAGGCAGCTATTGGCAAGCAATTTTCATTTTGCGCTCTTAATAAATTTTATAAGCAATGTAGCCGAAACAAAAGGTTGGTCACTCACCATAAAAATTATCCCATCAATTTCATATTTTAAGTTTTTAGCAGCCGTTAAACCACAATGCAAAGAGACTGGCCATTCCTTCGTGCCATCTTTTATTTTCTTCAATTGTTATATTGAGATTCTTCAGCTCATCTTTTATTAATTGACTGTTGGCACCAACAACTACAATCACAGGAAGATGGGTTTACGTAGCGCTTCTTCAACACAATGTTGCAAAAGACTTTTTCCATTAAATTGTAGTAATTGTTTTGGGCTACCTAAACGGCTGCTTTGTCCCGCAGCCAAGAATAACAATAGCGCATTCGTTGACTTTATATTGAATGCTGCTCAATGCAAATTTTTTACTTCAACAAAAATATCATTCCTGGGATGAATTGCGTCCTGTTTTTCACGCAATGAACCGCCACCGTTTTCCGGAAAGCACTGCTTTAATTTCTGCAATAATACTAACGGCAATTTCCTCCGCAGTTTCGGCGCCTATTTCAAGACCAACAGGTCCATAAATATTTTTCAATTGTTCTTCATTTATTTCAATTCCTCTCATCACGTATTTCATCAAGCATCCGGTCCAGTTTCTTTTTTGGCCCTAATAAACCCACGTATGTTACATTACGGATAAGCAAAGCTTTCAGCATAGCAAGATCATAATTATAATTGTGTGTCATTAACACAAAAACAGTCTGGCTGTCAATTTCAATTTGTTCCAAAACTTCACCTGGTTTACTTACTAGTACCTGGCAGGCACTTACAAATCTTTCTTGTTTGGCGTGGGTGCTTCTGCCATCAACAATTCGTACATCCCATCCCGTTATATCCGCCATTTGCATAAGGGGCAAAGCATCATTTCCGGCGCCAACTATAACCAACGAAACAGGTGGTTGCAGGAATTCTATAAACGCAGTTATAGATACATCGTCACGAGTGTAATTTTTAAATGAAGAGTTCTGATGTTTCATCGCTTCATGTACATCGCTCATTATTTCATTTTGCAATTCCGGAAAAGGGATATGCCCGGATATATTTCCATTCTCTTCTAATAACAGGCAGGTTCCCGGTTGTTCATTTTTTTTATCTTCTAATGAAAATAATGTAACCAACACTGCTTTCTGCCTTAATGCAATTGCCTTGGTTAACAAACTGAATAGGATTGTTTACTATCATTCTCATTTATTGGTTCAAACAAAACCTGTATAACACCGGCGCAACCCAATTGAATTCCAATGGTTGCATCGTCTTCGTCATTGGTATCATAAGTTACCAGCTTTGATTTTTGTTGCGATAAAACCATCATAGCTTTTCGCAATGCATCTCCTTCAAGACAGCCGCCACTTATCGCTCCTGTAAGTTCGCCTTCATCGGTAACAAGCATTCTTGCGCCTGGCCGGCGATAGGAAGATCCGTTGAGGTGAACCACCGAAGCGAGTGCGGATTTCTTACCGGCTTTCGTCGCTGTTTCATACGCTTTTATTATTTCACGAATTTCTTTCATTGGCCTTATATCAAAATTAGCATGTTTTTAAGTTAAAGTGCTTCGTGCTCATATTTTTACATAGTTCAGAGTAGCGGCCTTTAATAAAAAAGCCTTGCAAATTTATTTACAAGGCTTTTAAAATTTAATTCGTACCACGTACGGGATTCGAACCCGTGATTCCTCCGTGAAAGGGAGGCGTCTTAACCCCTTGACCAACGCGGCAGGTTTTATTAAGGGACGGCAAAGATAACCTTAGGCTGTTTTGCTGCCAAATTTTTTATGATCCCAAACAAAATGATTTAAAAGGAAAAAATATCAGTTCTACACACTAGAACTTAGGACACGGAATGCCTTTGGAACCTGCAGGTTTCTTAACATAGATCAAAGAAATTTCCATACCACCGCGGCTTTGTGAACCGGCTTTTAAACTGGAAATATTAATGTCGTAAGTAGCGCCAAATCTCATGCCGGCAAATTCAAGACCAACGTAAGGAATTATTGCATCTCCTATCCTGTACCATGAGCCTATATAAACATTTGAAGGATTATCGCTTTCCGGATCGATGGCAACCGCGAGAGCTCCACCAACATTTGTTTCTGTCGCTTTATTTTGAACCTGGTAAATACCACTTGTGTGTAATGTAAGGTTTTCGCCAACCGGGAAATATCCGCCGGCACTTATAGTTGTTCGGGTTGCTATGTTCCAGGCTCCTCCTTTAAAACTTTCTTTGGGGCGATTTATATGGTACATGGATGCACCTACATAAAAATTATTGTCTTCGTTTGTTGAACTTGTAAACAACAAACCAGCATTCATATCGAGATAATTGATATTGAGATCCTGCGTATTAAATATGTCCTGGGTTACGCCAGTAAAACCGAAAGGAGTTAGCTGATCTTCAAACTTTAGATTATTTGTATTTAACCTTTTCTGTCCATAGGTTCCCTGGAACCCTATCCCCAATTGCTGGAACCCGTTTTCATCGAGCGCCTTATGGTAAGAAGTAGATAAACCCACATAAGTGTTTGTTAACACACCTGCGCCCGCCTGGTCGTTGAGCGCTAAAATTCCTACTCCCCATGTATCATAATCGGGTAACTTATTTTTTAAAATAGGAAAATCAACACTTAAGGTATATGTCGTGTACACGTTATTAAATGCCGGCCACTGATTGCGATAGTTACCTGCAACACGCAATGTGCCATCAAATTTTCCGGTAAGCGCCGGGTTTAATGTAAGTGGTGAAGCGAAAAACTGCGAGAAATGAGGATCCTGTGCATCGGCAAAATAACACAGGAGCAACAGGGTAGCTAAGAGACAAAATCTTGTTTTCATTACAGGCAATTGTTCTGATAAATAAAGATAGGTGTTTAATTTTTATTATTATTGAAAAAACTACATAATAGAAGACCGTATTTCCCTCTAAACCGCTGCATATTTATGATCGAACCAAATGCGGTGGCTGCCGATATTCGCTGAACTTTCTATATCTGTACTTTTATCCCGTATGCAAGGTCTCCTGCATCGCCTAATCCGGGAACTATATATCCTTTTGCAGTAAGTTCGTCATCAATATCACCGCACCAAATCGTTGCCCTTGGCTCAGCCCGTAATACATATTCAATGCCCACGGTGCAGGCAACTGCACAAACAATATGAATTTCTGAAGGATTTCCTTCTTCGCGGATAAATTGAATTGTTTTTACCAACGAAGAGCCGGTTGCCAGCATAGGATCAGATATAATAACAACACGGTTTTCCATATCCGGGCAACTGATATAATCAAGGCTTATATCGAAACTGCCGTCAGGATTATGCTTGCGATAGGCGCTTATAAAGGCATTATCGGCTTTATCAAAATAGTTAAGCATGCCTGTATGCATTGGGAGGCCAGCCCTTAAAATAGTTGCCAGCACCGGTTGCTTTTCCAGTACCCTGCATACTGATGTCCCTAATGGTGTGGTTACTTCCTTTTCAACCCAGAGCAATTTTTTACTTATTTCATAGGCGCAAATTTCCCCTAGTTTCTCCAGGTTCCTGCGAAATCTCATCCTGTCTTCCTGGATTTCAATATCTCTCAACTCACTTAAAATATTGCTTACCAGGGAATGTTCATCGCTAAGATTGACTACCATTTAATGATGTTTTAAAGTTGACACAAGGTACTACCCAAGACTTAAAGTTATAAATTTGAACAAATCTAATTTCGAAAAGTTTTAAACGGCATATTAAATACTGAAAATGGTTTATAAAGTGATTGGCATTATGAGTGGGAGTTCTTTAGACGGAATAGATATCGTTTATACAGAACTGCAGGAGCAGGCCGGAAGATGGCAATATGAAATCCAGCATGCAGCATGTATCCCTTACGACAAAGAATGGATTGATAAATTGCAACAATCTGTTAGTCTTCCAGCAAAAGAATACCTTTTACTAAACAGTGACTACGGGCAATTTATCGGGAAAAAGATTAATGAATTTATTGCTGAAAACAATCTCCATCACAACGTAAATCTCATTTGCTCGCATGGTCACACCACTTTTCATTTGCCTGAAAAAAAAATGACGCACCAGTTAGGTGATGGTGCCGCCATTGCTGCTAAAACAAGACTGCCGGTTGTTAGCGATCTGAGGTCACTGGATGTTGCTTTTGGCGGTCAGGGCGCACCGATAGTGCCTTTGGGAGAAAAATTGTTATTCGGCCAATTTAAATATTTTCTAAATATTGGTGGCATCGCAAATCTTTCTATTCACCAACCGGGCAGAGTAATTGCTTTTGATGTTTGCGCCGCTAATCGTGTTTTAAATATGCTGGCAAACGAAAAAGGTCTTGCCTATGATGATGAGGGAAAGATGGCATTACAAGGAAGGGTAAACGAAGATTTGCTGAGTGAGCTAAACAAACTGGAATATTATGAACTGGCTTATCCAAAGTCTTTGGCAAATACATTTGGAACGGATTTAGTTTATCCTCTTTTACAATCATCGGGAATTAGTATTGAAGATAGTTTAAGGACATATGCGGAACATATTTCTGTTCAAATAAAAAATTCGCTCCGGTTATTTAAGGGAAATGCTTTGGAGCATTTATTTATTACGGGGGGCGGCGCCTTTAATACTTTTCTTATTGAAAAACTTCAAAGCCATTTGAAAGAAATAAATTTTGAAATTTTTATTCCTGATAATGATACAGTAAAATACAAAGAAGCCCTCATTATGGGTTTGCTGGGAGCACTGAGGTGGCGGGAACAGTATACCGTATTTTCTTCCGTAACCGGTGCAAGACAAAATAGTATAGGCGGTGCTTTATGGCTGGGAACAGAAGCATGATATCCAAAGGACTAATCCAGGAATATTTTTAAGAGGTAGTTTCGGGAAAATTGTTTTTATTGTGATAAAATTTATTTTAATGAAAAGTGTCTCTTTATTACCCTTGGTATTTACTGTAATAATTTTTTCGTGTACCAGCGACTCCAAAAAAGCTACCACCGAAAAAGAGGTATATGAAAAAACAAAAGAAAGCTTACAAGAAAAAGAAGAGAAAAATCCACAAAATTTTTTATTTGCAGAAGGACATAATAAACGAAATCTTTTAGGCCAAACAGTTATAAAAGGATCGTTGACCAATAAAGCCTCCGTTGCTGTTTTTAAAGATGTGGATTTAAATCTATCTTTTTACAGCAAAACTCATGCATTACTTGAACAGGATAAAGAAACTATTTTTGAGGTGTTACATCCCGGAGAATCTAAAAATTTCAAAACAAAATATTTCGCTCCCAAAGGAACCGACAGCGTTGCCATTGCTGTATTAGGAGCTAAAGTCGTTAAGCAATAGGGTTAGGTTCTTGACTTGCTCCTAATAAAAAAGAGTAAGATTTCTCTTACCCTTTTTATTAATATTCTAACGCTAAACATTGCGACTATTCTTCTTCATCAAAAGCCATTGCTTCTTTTGTAGTCATCAACAATTCATATTCTTCTTTGCTACCTACGATCATATTTTCAAATTCCCTTAATCCTGTACCTGCAGGTATTGGATGACCGGTAATTACATTTTCTTTCAGGCCAAGCATAGTATCTGTTTTACCTTGAATGGCTGCAGATGACAATACTTTGGTTGTTTCCTGGAATGAAGCCGCAGAAATCCAGCTTTGCGTTCCAAGAGAGGCCTTCGTGATACCTAATAATAACGGAGATGATGTTGCAGGTTTTGCATCGCGATATTCCACCGTCTTTTTATCGGCACGGCGAAGCACAGAATTTTCTTCTCGTATTTCACGAAGTGTAACGATTTTACCTGGACGCATTTTAGTACTATCGCCTGATTCAGTCACTACTTTCTTATCAAATATCCAGTCGTTCTCTGTATTAAAGTCATACCTGTCTTCGGTATCTCCTTCAAGGAATTTGGTATCTCCTGCATCTTCAATCGTTACTTTACGCATCATCTGCCGAACGATAACTTCAATATGCTTATCATTGATCTTTACACCTTGCAAACGATAAACTTCCTGTATTTCATTCACCACATATTCCTGAACTGCAAACGGTCCTTTAATTGAAAGAATATCTGCAGGGGCAATTTGTCCATCAGATAAGGCAACACCGGCTTTTATAAAGTCACCATCCTGTGCAAGAATTTGCCTCGTTAAGCGGAACAAGGTATTTCTTTACCACACCATCTTTTGCTTCAACAATAATTTCCCTGTTACCACGCTTAATGTTACCAAAAGAAACTACACCGTCAATTTCAGAAACCACAGCAGGGTTACCTGGATTACTTGCTTCAAACAATTCAGTTACACGTGGCAAACCACCTGTAATATCCCTTAGCTTTACCTAAAACTCTTGGAATTTTCACTACTACCTGTCCGGCTCGCAACTCTTCACCTTCATCCATAATAATGTGCGAGCCAACTGGTAAGTTATATGATTTAGATTCCTTTTTACCTTCAACAATTAATAGATGGAATGCGGGTTTTATCTTTTGTTTCAATAACAACTTTTTCCCTGTGCCCGGTTTGTTCATCAGCTTCTTCGCGGAAAGTAATACCTTCAACAATATTTTCAAATTTAATAGCACCGTCAATTTCAGAAACAATAACATTATTGAATGGATCCCATGTGCAAATAACCTCACCCTTTGTAACTTTCTGTCCGTCTTTCACATTAAGCGTTGCTCCATAAGGAACATTATTGGTAATAAGCAGGCGATCATTCTTTACATCCATGATTCTCACTTCACCAGTACGGCCAATAACCACTTTTGTTTTTTCTCCGGCATTGCTAACGGCATCGACTGTACGTAAACCATCGAATTGAATAGTTCCGTCAAATTTAGCATTCAATGTAGATTCTACTGATGCAGAACCTGCCACACCACCCACGTGGAATGTACGTAAAGTAAGCTGTGTACCCGGCTCACCAATTGATTGTGCCGCAATGATACCAACTGCATCACCTTTCTGAGCGGTATAGCCAGTTGCCAGGTTTTTACCATAACACTTCACACAAACTCCGCGACGGCTTTCGCAGGTAAGTACTGACCGTATCTCCACAATTTCAATACCGGCCTCATCAATTGCATGTGCAATATCTTCAGTTATGATTCCGCCAGCTTCAACCAGCAATTCATCAGTAACCGGATTGTATACATTATGCAAAGACGTTCTGCCTAAAATCCTATCGTATAATGGTTCAATAATATCTTCATTATCTTTTAATGCTGTTGTCGCAATACCTCTCAATGTTCCGCAATCTTCTTCGTTAATAACCACATCCTGCGCAACGTCAACAAGCCTGCGGGTCAAGTAACCTGCATCAGCTGTTTTCAGTGCTGTATCTGCAAGACCTTTACGGGCACCATGTGTTGAAATGAAATATTCCAATACATTCAAACCATCTTTAAAGTTGGAAAGAATCGGGTTTTCAATAATTTCACTTCCTGTGCTGCCTGATTTCCGCGGTTTAGCCATCAAGCCCCTCATACCTGCAAGCTGCTTAATCTGTTCCTTGGAACCACTTGCCCCTGAATCAAGCATCATATAAACAGAATTGAATCCTTGTTTATCCGCGGCTAATTCACGTATAAGCGTTTCAGTTAGACGAGTATCCACCCTGCTCCAGATATCAATGATACCGGTTATAACGTTCATTATTAGTGATAAGACCATGCATTATAGTTATCCCACACTTCATCTACTTCACCTGTTGCATTATCAATCATTTCCTGTTTAGTATCAGGAATAATAAGATCATTAATATTAAAAGATAACCCACCTCTGAATGCCATACGGAAACCCAGTTGCTTTAATATCATCCAGGAACTTTGCTGTTGCCGGGATGTTTGTCCATTTAATAATATCGCCGATAATTTCACGCAACGCTTTTTTGGTAAGCAATGCATTTATATAACCAGCATCCTTTGGCACATGTTGGTTAAAAATTACACGGCCTACTGTTGTATCAATTAATTTATTTTCAAATGTTCCATCATCATTGCGAACATCAACTTTAACCTTAATGGTTGCATGCAAATCAATTTTTTGCTCGTTATAAGCAATAATTACTTCTTCCGGAGAGTAAAACGATTTGCCTTCGCCTCTAACTACAACTTCCTTTGTAGATTTTTTTGCTTTGGTTATATAGTACAAGCCCAAACACCATGTCCTGTGAAGGAAGCGTAATAGGCGTTCCATTTTGAGGGTTAAAAATATTATGCGATGACAACATCAATATCTGTGCTTCCAAAATTGCTGCATTGCTCAATGGCACGTGAACTGCCATCTGGTCACCATCGAAGTCCGCATTGAATGCAGTATGTAACCAACGGATGCAACTGAATTGCTTTTCCTTCAATCAATTTCGGCTGGAATGCCTGAATTGACAAACGGTGCAATGTTGGAGCACGGTTCAACATAACAGGATGTCCTTTCAATACATTTTCAAGAATATCCCAGATGATGCTTCTTTTTTATCTACCAGTTTTTTTGCAGATTTTACTGTTTTTACAATTCCTCTTTCAATTAATTTACGGATAATAAATGGTTTAAACAATTCAGCGGCCATATCTTTTGGCAAACCGCATTCGTGCAATTTCAATTCAGGTCCAACAACAATTACCGAACGGCCAGAATAGTCAACACGTTTACCCAAAAGGTTTTGACGGAAACGTCCTTGCTTTCCTTTCAACACATCACTCAATGATTTTAAAGCACGGTCCACCTTCTGTTTTTACAGCATTTGATTTACTTGAGTTATCAAATAATGAATCTACAGCTTCCTGCAGCATTCGTTTTTCATTACGAAGAATTACTTCAGGAGCTTTAATTTCAACAATCTCTTTAAACGGTTGTTACGGATAATAACACGACGATATAGGTCATTCAAATCTGAAGTCGCAAAACGACCACCATCCAACGGTACCAATGGACGCAATTCAGGAGGAATAACCGGGATATATTGCATTACCATCCATTCAGGACGGTTGTTAATTCTTGTGTTGCATCACGAAAGCTTCAACCACGCTTAGACGTTTTAATGCATCAGTTTTACGTTGTTGTGATGTTTCATTGGCCGCAGCATTACGAAGGTCGAAAGACAATTGATCAAGGTCAATTCTTTGCAACAGATCATGAACTGCTTCAGCACCCATCTTAGCAATGAATTTATTAGGATCTTCATCGGGCAAATGCTGATTATCTTTTGGAAGTGTATCCAAAATATCAAGATATTCTTCTTCAGTTAAGAAGATCACCATAGTTCTGACCTTTATCTGCACGAATACCTGATTGTATTACTACAAATCTTTCATAGTAAACAATCAGTTTCCAATTTCTTAGAACTCATCCCAAGCAGGTAACCAATTTTATTTGGAAGCGATCTGAAATACCAGATATGACAACAGGAACCACCAAATTAATGTGGCCCATTCTTTCGCGACGAACTTTCTTTTCGGTAACTTCAACACCGCAACGGTCGCAAACAATACCTTTATAACGGATACGTTTATATTTTCCGCAAGCACATTCATAATCTTTTACCGGACCAAAAATTCTTTCGCAAAACAAACCATCTCTTTCAGGCTTTAGGTACGGTAGTTAATAGTTTCAGGCTTTAACACTTCACCATAGCTTCTTTCTAAAATAGAATCAGGAGAAGTAAGGCTAATTGTAATTTGAGAAAACGTTACGTGGACGATTTTCTTTTCTTATCATATTATTTTCATTTACTCCAAACCGTTAGAACAGTTTTAGCTTTTTAATTTATTGTTTTACGAATTCAGAAATTCCCATCAGTTAAAAATAGGTTATTCAAATTGTAAATCCAATCCTAAACCTCTTAATTCATGCACCAATACATTGAATGATTCAGGAATACCTGGTCTTGGAATGTTATCACCTTTTACAATAGCTTCATAGGTTTTAGCACTTCCGATAATATCATCAGATTTAACGGTCAACAATTCCTGAAGAATATTGGATGCACCAAATGCTTCCAGTGCCCACACTTCCATTTCACCAAAACGCTGACCACCAAATTGTGCTTTACCACCCAAAGGTTGTTGCGTAATTAAGCTGTATGGCCCGATAGAACGTGCATGCATTTTATCATCAACCATGTGGTGTAAGTTTAATCATGTAGATAATACCTACAGTAGCTTTTTGGTCGAAACGTTCGCCTGTTTCGCCATCATACAAATAAGTATGTCCAAAAGTTGGCAAGTCTAGCTTCTTTCAATTTGCTCTGCAATTTCGTCAACAGATAGCACCATCAAAAATAGGAGTAGCAAATCTCTTATCCCAATTTTTCGCCAGCCCATCCAAGAACAGTTTCATAAATCTGTCCAAGGTTCATACGAGAAGGCACACCCAACGGATTCAACACGATATCAACCGGTGTTCCATCTTCAAGGAAAGGCATATCTTCCTGACGAACAATACTTGCAACAATACCTTTATTACCATGACGACCTGCCATTTTATCTCCCACTTTCAACTTACGTTTTTCAGCGAGATAAACTTTTGCAAGCTTTAATACACCTGCAGGCAATTCATCACCAATTGATATATTGAATTTTTCTCTCTTGTATCTTCCCAGTTCTTCGTTGTACTTAATATTATAGTTATGCAACAAAGTATTGATCTGATCATCAGTTTTTGCCTCAGCAGTCCATCCCAAAGGATTTACATTCTGATAATCAATATTTGAAAAATTTTTTGGAGTGAATTTAGAACCCTTTACCAATAAGCATTTCTCCAAAATTATTACTTACACCCGCTGAAGTTTTATCTTTCAACAAAACCAATAAGCTTGCTGATAAGTAATTCTAACTGATCAGCTTCATTCTTCTCATGATTCTTATCAATCTTTTCAAGAGATGCTTTTTCTTTTACTTTGCCATTCTTATCTTTCTTAGCACGCTGAAATAATTTCTTATCAATTACAACACCTTCTGTACCGACTTGGAGCTTTTAAAGAAGCATCTTTTACATCACCTGCTTTATCACCAAAGATGGCACGTAACAATTTTTCTTCAGGTGTAGGATCGGTTTCTCCTTTAGGAGTAATTTTACCAATCAGAATATCACCTTCTTTAACTTGTGCACCAACTCGTATGATACCATTCTCATCAAGGTCTTTGGTAGCTTCTTCACTAACGTTAGGAATATCAGGTGTCAATTCTTCTTCACCCAATTTGGTATCTCGAACTTCCAGTTCAAATTCATCAATATGAATCGAAGTAAATAGATCTTCTCTAACCACTTTTTCACTGATAACGATAGCATCCTCAAAGTTGTAACCTTTCCATGGCATGAATGCACTTTCAAGTTACGACCCAAAGCCAAGTTCACCATCTTTGGTAGCATATCCTTCGGTTAACAAATCACCTGTCCTTTACATTCTGGCCTTTCTTTACAACAGGACGAAGATTAATACAAGTACTTTGATTGGTTTTTATGAACTTGGTAAGCCTATAAATTATAACATCTTCTTCAAAACTTACCAATTTCTGTGATTCATTCCTGTTATATCTTACATGAATTTCATTGGCATCAACATATTCAACAACTCCATCACCTTCAGCATGTATCTGAATCCTTGCATCACGTAGCTACTTTACCTTCCAAACCTGTACCAACAATAGGAGCTTCCGGACGCATTAACGGAACAGCCTGGCGTTGCATGTTCGAACCCATCAATGCACGGTTAGCATCATCATGCTCAAGAAATGGAATTAATGATGCACTCAATCCAACAATCTGGTTAGGAGCAACATCCATATATTCAACTTCATTCTTATCAAGAATAGGGAAATCACCTGTTTCACGGGATTTCACTTTATCGTTCAACAAAATTTCCATTTATCATCAAGCGGTGCATTTGCCTGGGCAATTTTTGCAGTATCTTCTTCTTCTGCGCTCAGGAAATACACTTTCTTCATATCTACATTACCATTATTCACTTTACGATAAGGAGTTTCAATAAAACCCATTCATTGATTTTAGCATGAACACAAAGTGAAGATATCAAACCAATATTTGGTCCTTCAGGAGTTTCAATAGTACAAAGACGGCCATAGTGAGTATAGTGAACGTCACGAACTTCAAAACCTGCACGTTCCCTGCTTAAACCACCGGGTCCGAGTGCAGAAATACGACGTTTATGCGTTATTTCACTTAATGGATTGGTTTGATCCATAAATTGTGATAACTGGATGTTCCGAAGAATGAATTGATAACAGAAGATAGTGTTCTTGCATTGATCAAATCAATCGGGGTAAATACTTCATTATCACTAACATTCATTCTTTCACGGATGGTACGTGCCATACGGGCCAAACCAACACCAAACTGAGCATACAACTGTTCACCTACTGTACGTACACGACGATTACTTAAATGATCAATATCATCAATTTCAGCTTTTTGCATTGGTAAGTAAAACAAGATATTTAATAATCGCAATAATATCTTCTTTGGTTAAAACTTTTTTCTCAATAGGGTAATTTAAACCAAGTTTACGATTGATCTTATAACGACCAACTTCACCAAGATCATAACGCTTATCAGTGAAGAATAATTTATCAATGATACCACGTGCTGTTTCATCATCAGGAGCATCAGCGCTACGCAACTGGCGATAAATATGCTGCACCGCTTCAATTTCACTGTTAGAAGTATCTTTATTTAAAGTATTGTAGATAATTGCATAATCACCACTCACTTCTTCCTTCTGAATGAAAACACTTTTCACTTCCAGTTCGAGAATCATAGCAATATTATCTTCATCTAAGATTGTATCTCTTTCCAGTACAATTTCATTACGTTCAATGATTACTACTTCACCGGTATCTTCATCTACAAAATCTTCAACCCATGTACGTAAAACTCTTGCAGCAAGCGTTTGTCCAATATTTGCATGAAGTGTTTTCTTATCAGCTTTAACTTCTTCGGCCATTCCGAATAGTTCGAGAATATCTTTATCAGTTTCAAAACCGATAGCACGCAACAAAGTGGTTACAGGGAATTTCTTCTTACGGTCGATATAAGCATACATCACATTGTTAATGTCTGTAGCAAATTCCATCCAGGCTCCTTTAAAAGGAATAACTCTGGCAGAATAAATTTTTGTTCCGTTAGGATGGACTGATTGACCGAAGAACACACCTGGTGAACGGTGAAGCTGACGATACAACAACCCTTTCAGCACCATTGATAACAAAAGTACCGCGTGGAGTCATGTAAGGAATATTTCCAAGAAACACATCCTGAACGATAGTTTCAAAATCCACATGTTCTTCATCATTACAACTAAGGCGAAGTTTTGCTTTAAGAGGAACAGCATAAGTAAGGCCTCTTTCAATACATTCTTCAATAGTGTAACGTGGAGGATCAACAAAATAATCAAGGAATTCCAGCACGAAAATGTTACGTGTATCCGTAATAGGAAAATTTTCCTTAAACACCCGGAACAATCCTTCAATATTACGTTTATCGGGTGTTGTTTCTAACTGGAAAAAGTCTTTAAAAGATTGTATCTGTATCCCTAATAGATCAGGGGTTTCCGCCAAATGTTCAATTTTTCCAAAACTGATTCTTTGATCTGGAGCTACTTTAGTTGGAGCCATATTTTAGTTAAAATATTTTAAAGTGAGAGCGCCTCTACAAGGGTAATTACAGGTATTTTGTCACTTACCCGAAAATAAAGGAGTGCAAAAGTAAGCATTATTATCCAAATATCCGGAAAGTGAGTTTACCCCAAAATAATTTAGAGAAATTTTAAATTCAGATATTTAAACCAAAATGCTTTAAGTAAGCAAAGGCCAGGTATATAACCCGGCCATTGCAATTATTTAATACAAAATATTATTGTATTTCAACATCAGCGCCGGCTTCTGTAAGCTTGTTCTTAATTTCTTCCGAAGTAGCTTTATCAACACCTTCTTTTATCGCTTTTGGAGCGCCATCAACTAGATCTTTCGCTTCTTTTAAACCAAGGCCCGTAAGTTCTTTTACAATTTTTACAATGCCCAATTTGTTAGCGCCGGGAGCTTTAAGAATAACATTGAAAGATGTTTTTTCTTCAACTGCTGCTGCTCCACCACCTGCATCTGCGCTCACAACTACTGCTGCTGCGGCTGGTTCAATTCCATATTCCGATTTTAAAAATTCAGCTAATTCCTGAACTTCTTTTACTGTTAAGCTTACTAAATTTTCGGCTAATGCTTTTACGTCTGCCATTTTGTTTTGATTTAATTTTTTCCGGCTTCTCTCCCCAATAACAATCGAGGTCCGACGGAGGTTTTTAAAAAAATTGTTTATTTAAAAATTTCGAATAATTAATTTTGATTAAGCCTCTGCTTTAGGTTCAGTCCCTTCAGCTTCAGTCTTTGGCGACTCTTCTACTTTTACTTCTGCAACGGGAGCTTTTTCCTCAACGATTGGAGCAGGTGCAGCTTCCACAGTTACTTCGGGTTTAACCTCTTCTACAGCTGATTCTACATTTGCTTCAATTTTATCAATAGTCTCAGGCCTGTTTTGCAAAGCGGCGATAACACGCTGAATTGGTGACATCAATAAACCAATTACTTCACCTATTAATTCATTCTTGGTCTTGATTTTTGTAAGGGCGATTAATTGATTATCGCCCACGAAAATATCTCCATTCAGAAAAGCTGCTTTCAATACTGGCTTTTCTCCATTAATTGATTTACGGAAACTGCTAATAATAAGAGCGGGTTCTTTAGGACTTTCGCTGAACATTAAAGCTGTTACCTGGTGTAATGAATCGTAAACACCGGAATATTTATCATTATCTAAACTTTCCAGTGCTTTTTTGATAAGTGTGTTTTTTGCTACCCGCATCTCCACTTGTTTATCAAAACAATGACGGCGAAGGTTATTAATCTGCGCTACACTTAGATTTTGAGTATCGGTTACATAAAAGTTAGCGTACTGAGAAAATTTACCTTTCAAAGTGTCAATTACTTCCTGCTTTTGTTCTTTATTCATACAATGTGTTTTGCTGCTTGAGTTGGTTTTAACAACAAAGCAAATAATTTTTTATTAGTTCTGAACAGATTTTGCATCTATCGTAATACCTGGGCTCATCGTGCTTGCCATGCTAAGGCTTTTCAAATAAGTTCCTTTTGAGGTTGAAGGCTTCAACTTGATAATCGCATTGATAAGTTCCTGGCTGTTGGCTTCAATTTTATCAGAGGAAAAACTAACTCTTCCAATCGATGCGTGAACAATTCCTACTTTGTCAACTTTAAATGCAATTTTACCACCTTTTACATCTCCGATTGCCGCAACCACATCATTGGTAACAGTGCCGGTTTTTGGATTGGGCATCAGGTTTCTGGGACCTAACACTTTACCAAGCCTACCAATTTTTGGCATCACAGAAGGAGTCGCGATAATAACATCAACGTCTGTCCAGCCACCTTCAATTTTTGTAATGAATTCGTCGAGACCAACAAAATCGGCTCCGGCATCTTTAGCGGCTTGTTCTTTATCGGGTGTACAAAGCACCAAAACCTTCTTTGTTTTGCCAGTGCCATGCGGAAGTGAAACAGTACCACGAACAGCCTGGTCTGCTTTTTTGGGATCTACACCAAGACGGATATGGAGATCAACAGAACTGTCGAACTTAGTTGTATTGATATCTTTAATGAGGGCTGAAGCTTCCTTGAGCGAATAGCTTTTATTTTGATCAACTTTAGCGTTGGCTTCTTTTCTTTTTTTAGTAATCATTTTTTCAAAAGTTTATCCCGATGGTCATCGGAACTGTGTGCAATTAATTTTTTTCCCACGGAGCGGTTCCATCAACAGTTAATCCCATACTGCGGGCAGTACCGGCAACCATTTTCATAGCGCTGTCCAGCGTAAAAGCGTTAAGATCTGCCATTTTATCTTTGGCAATTTCTTCCACTTGTGCCCAGGATACTTTACCCACCTTATTACGATTGGGTTCTTTGCTGCCGCTTTGAATTTTGGCTGCGTCTTTTAATTGTACTGCAGCGGGAGGAGTCTTTATAATAAAATCAAATGATTTATCTCCATAAACTGTAATGAGCACGGGAAGAACTTTCCCTTGTTTGTCCTGGGTTCTTGCATTGAATTGTTTGCAAAACTCCATGATATTGATACCTTTTGAACCGAGAGCAGGGCCTATTGGCGGTGCAGGATTGGCTTGTCCGCCTTTGCATTGAAGCTTGACGTAGCCTGTTATTTCTTTTGCCATAATTTATTTTTTGGTGTTAACGTCCTTCGACAAGCTCAGGACTCCCAATGAATGATTTCTACTAAAGAACTTTTTTTGGGAGGGCAAAGGTATAAAAATAATTTATTATGACAAGAAGTTTTTTAGGTGTTAAAAAAAATTGCAAGTTCTACACTTTTTCTTTTTCCGAGGCCAATACAAGTCTTATTTCGCTATAGGTAATATTTTCGGGCAAATTTTCTTTCAGCACTTTGTTGCTCGTCCGTCCATAAGATTTTATGGCAGACTTGATAAGTAGCTGCTTCTCCATTGGTAGTAATTTATCTATGTCAATTTCGCCGGTGCCGACATACCAGGCCAGGTGACCTTCAATGGTACTAACTGTAAAATTCCTTTCTTTGGCAATTTCGGTGATTGATTTTCCTTCCCTATATAAGTTGTAAGAAATCTCCTTGGTGTCGGTTTTTGCCTCGCTGGTTTTTTCCTTCCTTTCTCTTTTTGGATTGGCCTCTTTTGCTGCAATATTGGTCGCAATATTATTGTTAGAGCAATATTCCTGGACAGCCTGCAAAATCTCATCTCCATATTTTGCAACTTTTGCCTTTCCAAATCCATTAATTTGGAGCAAATCTTTTTTGTTTAAGGGAAGGTACGTTGCAATTTCAGTAAGGGTCGCCCGGTTGGCTACCATATAAATCGGGATATTGGTTTTATCGCAAACCTCATCTCTCCAAAGTTTGAGTGTATTGTACAATTCCGCATTGGGAATATCACCGAAAGTTTGCTTTTTGCCACTTGCATATACAGATAAATTAAACCTCGGTTGCGCAAATTTTAATTTATGTTGCAAAAAGGAGGTAACAGAAAAAGCTTGTTTGCAATACTCTAAATAATAATTTACGGTGTGTATCGCCAATGCCATTTGATTGAGATATTCATTGATTGCATTGGCGGCTTCCCTATGTTCGGTTATGATAGGATGATTTTGGATCTGATACTGGTACGCAGAAAATTTAGATTCAAAATGATTGCCTGCCGCATTGATTCTTTTTTGAAGCAGTTCGTTACTTTCTATAACGGGTTCTTCCTTCATTAATGTAGCTACCTGGCTAATAAATTTCAAGCCTACATTTCGATCAGCCAAAAAATTATTTCGTAAGTTCTCAACCCAAACAAGTCCCTCATTATTTAGCTGATGCTTGTGTTCATTTACCTGGTAAGATAATCCGTCGAAAAGTTCATAAATTTCATTGAAAGAAAAAATGTTTTCCAAAAGCTGTTGAGTAAAAATTTGCCGGGCTCCATTAAACCTATCTGATAAAGAACCCCTGTGAGTAAGCGCCTGCTGACCTTTAATCACATCATCGTTGCTATAAATTGCAGCCGCAGGTATTTTTGACAACAATACAATACCATCGAGACTTGTACATCTGCTTAGGGCAACATATACCTGTCCGCTGCTAAATGCGGCGCCGGCATCAATCATTAGCTTCTCAAATGTAAGCCCCTGGCTTTTATGAATGGTTATGGCCCATGCGAGTCGCAGTGGAAACTGGGTAAATGTTCCAAGTGTCTCCTGCTGTAACTTACCATCGTTCCTATCTAAAACATAGCGTGAATTTTCCCATGTTTCCGGTGATACACGAATATCTGTTCCATCGCATGTTACTATAATTTCATCTTTTTTTAATGCTTTTATCACTCCTATCTTACCATTGAAATATCTTTTTTGAGTAACATCATTTTTTAAGAACATTACCTGGGCGCCTACTTTCAAAACAAGCGATCCTTCGGCCGGATAACTATTCTCCGGAAAATCATTTTCAATTATCGCCTCGTAAATAAATGACGGACTCAGTAATTTTTGTAGTTCACGTGCATTTATCTGGTCGGCCTGGTTATTGTGCGATGTGAGGGTAATAAAATTTTCGTCGACTGGCGGTCGGAAAGACGGATTATACCGCACGTGCAAATCTTCGAAATCATCAGCAGTCATGTGATTGTTGCGAACTTTATTCAATAGCGCAACAAACGAATCTTCTTTTTGTCTGTAAATTTTATTGAGTTCAATCAACAAAGGCATTTGTTCTTTAATAACGATGCTATCGAAAAAAAAACTGGAGGGATAGTATTCCTGCAAAATTTCCCACTCATGCCGTTGAGCAACGGGTGGTAGCTGATGCAAATCGCCAATACATAACAATTGAACACCACCAAAAGGCACATCGTGCCTTCTCCTTACCGATTTCAATATAGTATCTATAGCATCCATTGTATCGCAACGCACCATACTTATTTCATCAATAACGAGTAGCTCCACTTTTCGAAGCAATTGTTGCCGCTGTTTATTAAACCGGATTTTAGCAAGCAATTCATCTTTATTATATTTTGTAGGTAGGAAAGGATGAAAAGGCAGTTGAAATAAACTATGCAACGTAACACCGCCGGCGTTTATGGCGGCAACACCAGTGGGTGCGGCTACCACGATATTCTTTGAACAATTTTCCTTTAAATATTTTAAAAATGTGGTTTTGCCTGTTCCAGCCTTACCGGTAAGAAAAATATTTTCGCTCGTTTCAGTCACAAACCTGAAGGCAAGATCAAATATTTCATTGCGCTCAATTGAGTTAAGATTTTGCATCACCTTCTAATTATTTTATTTAATAAAGACAACCACGGGTTGCACAAATTTATTTACATAAAAATGAAAACCCGTGGTCAAAATAATTAGGCGGATGGTTTGCTGCCCAAAAGCAATAATTCATGTACCTGTATTTCTGTGCTGTACTTTTTAACACCATCTTTATCTGTGTAATTGTTATTCATTAATTTACCCTCAATCGCAACTTCACTGCCCTTTGCTAAATACTTTTCAGCAACCTCGGCCACCTTACCCCAGGCGATTACATTGTGCCATTGAGTTTCTTTTACTTTTTCACCTTTTGCATTGCGATAAGTTTCACTCGTTGCAATCGAAAAGCGAACAAGTTTTTTACCGCTTTCTGTGTTACGTACTTCAGGTGCGTTGCCTAAATTTCCAATTAACTGAACTTTGTTTTTTAAAGCATTCATGACTTTGAGTTTTGTGCTCACCATTTTTTGATGAACTTGTTTTTAAATTGTTTTTTATTTCAGTTGACGATCCAAATTCATTTTGTTTCATCAACACCACAAAGATGCAATACCACGAAAGCGTTACTCGTATTTTAATCGTTTACAGTTGGATATAACCGTTTGTAAACACTTGTACTTACAATTTTTTTAGTGTATCTTCCAGCTACAAACCAATACAGATAAGCATGACAGCTGAATTACAACCCCGACTTTGTCTTAACTGCGAAAAACCTGTAAAAGGGCGAACCGATAAAAAATTTTGCGATGATTATTGTCGTAACAATTATAACAACCAATTAAAATCCAACACAATTAACCTTGTTAGAAATATTAATAACGCATTAGGAAAGAACAGGAGAATTTTGGAAAACTTTTTTGGTAAAGAAGAAATGATTAAAACGACCAAAGATAAATTATTGGAAAAAGGATTTCAGTTTAAATACATTACACATACTTATACCAATAAAAAAGGGGATGTTTATTTCTTTTGTTATAATGTAGGTTATCTGCCTTTGGAAAATGATTGGTATTTATTAGTTAAGCGAAAAGAGGAATAATTTGAAAACAAAAAACTCATAAAAAAGTATCATCTTAAAAGTCTTTTATATTCGCTGCTATTTTTAAAAATATATTGAAAACATTTAACCGTTAAAGTACCCAATTCTTTTGCACTGCTTTTAACATCCTGCTTCAATACATTTTCTTTAACGTCTTTGCCTCTTGAAGTAGTTACACCATCAGTTGAAATTATACTGTTTGGATTCATTGACATTTCGTCTTGAATCATTTTTATAAAGTCAAAAGATTTCATCCAGTAGCGAGCAATACTATCATTTGCCATCAAGACGGGGTTGTAAAGCTCCAATTCGAGAATGTTCGATACGTGTTTCAAGTAATCACTTTCTCTTAAAGAATCGTAATCATCATAACGTAGATAGTACTGAATCCCTGAAGATAGCAGTTTAGTGGATATTAAAAGACGGTTCCAGTTTGAATTTCGTTCAAATTGCTTTTCTATTTTTATGTCTGATTCTTGCAATTCGTTGAGAGCATATTGCTTTGAAATAACATCAAACTGTTTTGTAAGAGTTTTATTTATTGAAACTAAAGAATCTATTTGTTTTTGTGATAAATTAATTAACGTACCGTTATCTGAAAGTAATTGCGATTGTTTTGTAAGTGAGCTATCCGTTTTATTTAATAAAGTATCAAAATGTTGTACGTCCACAGATGTATTGATAACTTTATAAGTAAGAGCTATTCCCCAGCTTCCAAAAATTATTGCACTCATTAACCCAGCATAAGCTAATCTATCTGCGGTAGAAATATTTTTTAAATAATCAAAAAAATTATTCATATGCTTTTTTATTTTTTTTATCAATGCTGAACTTATAGATTGTAATTCTCGAAAAAATGCATACAATCAAAAATAGCCATAAAGAAATAAAATATAAACATTGCCAATTATATATGTAATAGCCAAAGTAGGGATATAAAAAACCCGCTACAGACATTGAAGCGGGCTTTAGATTTTTCTAATATTATTTTTAAGAAATTTTTTCTACCTGCATATAATTTAATTCAACAGGAGTAGCACGGCCAAAGATTTTAACCTGTACTTTCAGCTTTTTCTTTTCGTCAGTTACTTCCTCAATAACTCCATTGAAATCATTGAAAGGGCCATCAATAATTTTAATAGTTTCACCTACAATAAATGGTTCACTCATCGTCATTCCACCAGCGTCCGCCATTTCATCAACCTTACCCAGCATTTTGTTCACTTCTGCCTTTCTAAGACTGATAATATTTCCCTTTGAACCTTTACCATCAGTTAAAAAATGCATTACGTTACTAATATTACTTAAATGCTGAACAATTTCATCAGTCAATTTTCCATCAATAACTTCTATCATTACATAGCCCGGGTAAAAGTTACGCTCCCTCATTACTTTTTTACCATTCTGTACTTTGTACACTTTTTCAACCGGTAAAAAAACCTGTAGAATTAATTTATCCCATCCGTTTCTTACGATGTCTTTGTCGAGATATTCTTTTACTTTTCTCTCTTTACCACTTACAACTCTTAAAACATACCACTTCGTTTCTTTTTCGGGCACAGAAGATTTTACTCCCTCATTTTCACTAGTTGTAGTTTCCTGTTCCGTATTATTAGTGTCTGTCATAATTACTGAAATAAAGAATAAATAAATTTTAAAACGCCGTTAGAGGCGAAATCCATAACCCACACAATTGCTGTAATAATAATAGTCGCAGCCAGCACGATCATAGTGGATTGTTGCAATTCCTCCCATGTTGGCCATGTTACTTTTTGCACCATCTCCTTATAAGAATCCCTGATGTATAATGATATTTTATTCATAAAATTTAATTTATTAATTACCTAATACGATAATATGCTAGTGTTTGCAAGAATCAGCACATTATCACATTACATTGCACGGGCACAAGGATTCGAACCCTGATCAAAGGTTTTGGAGACCTCTATTCTACCGTTGAACTATGCCCGTAACTGGCCTCCCAAACCCTCCGAAGGAGTGCTTAAAAGACACTAAACATTTAAAGAACTTTTTAAAAAACAAAGTACTTAAGCATGCCGCCTAAGTACTTTGCAAAGATATTAAAAGCTTCCAAAGTCCTCCCTTTAGGAGGATTTTAGGTGGCATTATTTTAAAATTTCAGTAACCTGTCCTGCACCTACTGTACTTCCACCTTCACGAATAGCGAAACGTCAAACCTTTTTCCATTGCAATAGGAGCAATTAACTTAACAGTAAGACTTGTACGTTATCACCAGGCATAACCATTTCAGTTCCTGCTGGCAATTCAACTTCACCGGTAACGTCAGTTGTTCTGAAATAGAACTGAGGACGATATTTATTGAAAGAATGGAGTATGACGTCCACCTTCTTCTTTCCTCAATACATAAACTTCACCTTTAAATTCAGTATGAGGAGTTATTGAACCTGGTTTGCAAGAACCATACCACGACATCTCGTTTTTTTCAATACCACGTAATAATAAACCTACGTTATCACCTGCTTCACCTCTATCAAGTAATTTACGGAACATTTCAACACCAGTAACAGTTGATGTTAATGGTTTTTCGCATCTAAACCAACAATTTCAACTTCTTCACCAACTTTAATACGACCACTTTCAATACGACCGGTTGCAACTGTTCCACGACCAGTAATTGAAAATACATCTTCAACACTGCATAAGGAAAGGTTGATCAATCAGCGAGGAGGAAATGGAATATATGAATCAACTGCATCCATTAATTCCATCAATTGCTTTAACCCATTTAGCATCGCCTGCTAAAGCACCAAGTGCAGAACCATGAATAATAGGAGTATTATCACCATCGAAACGTTATATAAGTTAACAGTTCACGAATTTCCATTTCAACCAATTCAAACAATTCAGGATCATCAACCATATCAACTTTATTCATGAAAACAACCATTCGTAGGAACACCTACCTGGCGTGCCAACAGAATATGTTCGCTTGTTTGAGGCATAGGACCATCAGTAGCTGCAACAACTAATAATTGCACCATCCATTTGTGCAGCACCTGTAACCATGTTTTTAACATAGTCAGCGTGACCCGGACAGTCAACGTGTGCATAGTGACGGTTTGCTGTTTCATATTCAACGTGTGCAGTATTAATAGTAATACCACTTTCTTTTTCTTCAGGAGCATTATCAATATGCATCATAATTTCTTTTTTCCGCAAACCTTTTTTAGCAAAACTATCTGTAATAGCGGCGGTTAGAGTTGTTTTACCATGGTCAACGTGACCGATAGTACCAATGTTAACGTGGGGTTTATTCCTTTCAAAATTTTCTTTTGCCATTTTATTTGTTTTTAATATTTGATTGTTAAAAATTTTATCGTAAGATTGAAACAGGTCTATCTATTAATATCATTAGAGCTGATGATGAGAATTGAACCCATGACCTCTTCCTTACCAAGGAAGTGCTCTACCCCTGAGCTACATCAGCTAGTTATAGCCAGTGGTCAACGCTCAATAGTCATTACAAAACAATTCTTAAATGACTAATGTCTTAATGACTAATGACTACCAAGAGCGGAAGACGGGGCTCGAACCCGCCACCCTAAGCTTGGAAGGCTACTGCTCTACCAAATGAGCTACTTCCGCTTTTAATATTGTCGAATGCTATTTCAAAAAACTAATTTCAATCTAAGTGGGCAGAGAAGGATTCGAACCACCGAAGTCGAAGACAACAGATTTACAGTCTGCCCCATTTGGCCACTCTGGTATCTGCCCGTTCCAATTAGCAATATGCAATTTAAAAACCAATGACTCTCATCTTAATTGCCCTTTGCCTATTACATTCATTTATTGAACAGAGCCAGTGGAGGGATTCGAACCCCCGACCAGCTGATTACAAATCAGCTGCTCTGGCCAACTGAGCTACACTGGCAATTGCCGCAAATACACACTTGCAATGAACTTCCCCAATATGCATACCTATATAGGTTTTTTTTTGGGAAGGCAAAGGTAATGCAAAATGTTTAATGGAAAAATTTTGAAAAAGAAAATTTCAAGTTGATAAAACAAGTTTATCCAAACGCCAGGAGAAGTAATCCTATACCCCGTAAAATACAGGCAAATTAAGCTTTGCGATACACCGCCTCTAAATAAGATTTCAAAATAGTCCACCAAAAAAAATCCCCCAAATAGGGGGATTAATATAAAAAAATATAGCAATTCACGCCGCCATCTTTTCCTTCTTTCTTTTCATTTGCGTTATAACCGAGTCGAGCGCTATGTCAAAACTTTCTTCGAAAGATTTGGAAGAATGTTTTACAAAGAAATCATGTCGCGGCACGTGAACCTTAATTTCGGCGATCTTGTCTTTAATATTGTGAACCACATTATCCAGTTTAAGAAAGACATCTACTTTGGTAATCCTTTCATGGTACTGTGTAAGCTTCGAGAGTTTTTTCTCCACATAGGTAACCAATTTTGAATCGGCTTCGAAATGAAGCGATTGAATTTTGACGTTCATAAAAATCATAAATTTTAACGGTGAACAATAAAGAATAATTCGATTGAATTTAGTAGGTTGTAAGCAATAAACAATTTTGAGGTGAGTCATGAAAACTGTTTGAATGAAGTTACATTCCAGAACGCATTTTTCAAAGGAAAATTTCATATTTATTTAAATTATATTCCTGCGAATTAACTTACATTCCTGCGAACATTATGATTTTGGATGAGCCAACTTGTGAACTTCCTTTAGCTTGTCAATTGAGTTATGTGTGTAAATTTGTGTAGAGGCAAGGCTGGCATGACCAAGGAGTTCTTTTATAGCATTGATATCGGCGCCATTATTGGTTAAATGTGTTGCAAAAGTGTGCCTGAGTACATGAGGGCTTTTTCTTTCGTTGGTAGAAACATCTCCAAGGTATTTTTTTACGACATTATAAACATATTTAGGATACAGTTTTTTCCCCTTTCTATTTATAAACAAAAAACCTTTTTGTGCTTCTCCAATATTTGAATTCTTTTCAGCAATATAGCATTCAATTTCTTTGAGTAATGTATTGTTTACCGGAATTATTCTCTCCTTATTTCCCTTTCCCAATACCTTAATGGACCCTTTACTGTTGTCTGACATGTGATTCTTTTATATTAATAAGCTCACTAAGCCTTATCCCGGTTTGATAAAATATCATTAATAAAAGGCGGTTCGTTTTACCTTCCCAGGTATCCGGAAATTCCACATAATTAAATAATGTTTTAATATCTTTTTGCTCAACAAATGATGGCAGCCGCTTGCTTATTTTGAGCGATGTAATTGCAGACACTGGATTCACCTCTATCTTATTCATTTTAAGTTGATACTTAAAAAATGATTTTAGCGTAGATATTTTTCGGTTAATGGTTTTTGATGTAATCTTTTTTTCTTTTAGAGACGCAAGCCAGGAACGAATTACCGACGCAGAAATTTCCGATAATTCCGACGAATTATATTGCAATACAATAAAGTCAAAAAAACCCGTAAGATCATTCTCATAGGAAATAATGGTATGCCTGGAGTATCGCTTTTGAAAAGTGAGGTAATTCAAAAATTCCCTAATAGGATAAGTTTCAGGTATAGGCATAAAAAAACGGTAGCTGTAAAGTTAATTAACTCAGGCTATCCGTAAGAAGATTATAAATGAAGGAATCTATGCTTCTATTTTGCCGCTGGCAATTTGTTGCTTGTAAACCGCCTTCAAAACCTCACCGCGCCTCTTTACAGAAGGCTTGGTAAAAGATTGACGCTCACGAAGCTGCAACAATGTGCGGCTTTTCTCAAATTTTTTCTTGTACTTTTTGAGCGCTTTATCAATATTTTCGCAATCTTTTGAATCAATAATGAGCATAAATTTTATTCTTTTATTTTTTTAGGAATGCGAAGATAAAGTAAATTTTTAAATTTAGAAATCCTAAATATAAAAAGCTCGCATAAATACAAAACCATGTTTACCGGAATTATTGAAGCTTTAGGGATTATTAAAAGTGTGTCGGAAGATAGAACCAACAAAACTTTTTGGGTTAACAGCAGTATTTCGTCTCGCCTAAGAATTGATGAGAGTCTTTCTCATAATGGTGTATGCCTTACAATAGAAGACATTAAGGATACTATGCATCGCGTTACCGCCATACAGGAAACTTTAGACAAAACCAATCTCCAAAATTGGAGAGAAGGGGATATCATCAACCTGGAACGCTCGATGCAAATGAATGGGCGCATTGATGGCCATATTGTGCAGGGACATGTGGATGGTGTCAGCAAATGCATTTCAAAAAAAGATCGTGGTGGCAGCGTTGAATATATTTTCGGCTTTGATGAAAACAAAGCGCCTTTAATTATTGAAAAAGGATCGATCTGTGTAAATGGAGTAAGCCTTACCGCATTTAATGTAACTAAAAATACTTTTACCGTTGCAATAATTCCCTACACTTTTGAGCATACGAATTTCAAAAATATTAAAGAAGGTGCCCTGGTAAATTTGGAATTTGATATGTTGGGTAAATACGTGGCACGCATGATACAACTCAATGGAATGAAATAATGAGATTAAAGCATTTACTTCTATTTCTTGCTATTTACACTTCCCTGTTTTTTATACTTTTTCCGGGGTACCGTTACGTAATAGGTCCTGACGCTACGGGCTATTTAAGTGTTGCGGAACAATTTGCGAAAGGCAATTTTCATAATTCGATAAATGGAATCTGGAGTCCGTTAAGTTCATGGCTGCTAACTCCTTTTATAAAATTAAATTTTGACGAAATTCTTTCGGTCAAATATTTAAATGGAGTATACGGATTCCTGAGTGTGGCTGCGTTTTTCTACTTATTGAAAAAATGTAAGACAGACCTTTCTATTGCAACAGCAGCTATGTTTGGTGCAG
The DNA here is from genome assembly GCA_963792025.1 of uncultured Chitinophagaceae bacterium. Classification (GTDB taxonomy): domain Bacteria; phylum Bacteroidota; class Bacteroidia; order Chitinophagales; family Chitinophagaceae; genus Ginsengibacter. Next base: position 56,547 of record CAWBUS010000012.1, read on the forward strand.
TTTTGCTGATCGTACATTTTACCTTTGATCGCTTATTTGGTGACTTACCGGAATTGTTATGTTTGTTATTGTACCTGAATATTATTTGTTCAGAAAAATTTGGAACCAATTATAAAGGAATCATTTTAGCTGCGCTGGCAGGAGCAATGGCTTTTTATGCGAAGTCATATGCCTTCTATTTTGTCCTTATTCATTTACCGATTGCTATTTATTTAGCGAGTGGCAAAAATTCAAACAAAAAAACTTCAACGTTATTTCTTAAAAAGGCTTTTGCCGGAATATTGGTTCTTTGCCTAACGGTTAGTTTGTGGATCGTTACATTGAATTTAAAATATGGACATTTTGTATTAGGACAACAAAACATTTCCGGTTCTCTCTCTCCTGCTTATAATCAGCCAAGAGTTGTTTTTTATCCGCCACCTTTCGCCGGTGCCTACTCGATTTTCGATGACATAAGCTATCAGAAATTTAAAAATGTCACTCCTTTTACCAACACCAAAGTTTTTGTGGCACAATTAAAATTAGTTGCATTTAATGCTTTAAAAACTATCGAGCATTTTAATGATTTCTCATTTGCATTTATAACAATTATTGTACTTGGTATTTTCTTAACTGTTGCCAGGTTTAAAAGTTTTTCGAACCAAAATAATCCGACCATACTTCTGAGTTTTATTATTATTTGGCCATCCGGTTTTTTATTATTTCATTCAGAACCGAGATATTTATGGATCGTCAGTCTATCTGTATTAATACTCGCTGCAGTTATACTTTCTCTTTTAATTGACAACTTTTCATTCAAAAAAAAATACCTGTATTTATTCAGCCTGGTAATTATCGGAAGTTTTTATTTATATCCAATAATCGAGTTGAAAAATCAACATGGAGCTAGCAAAAATTATTTTGAAATTGCTGCTGCCTTAAAAGAAAAGAATATTAATGGCAACGTGCTTTTTAGCAATCAAAGCAGCGAAGATTTTTCTGAATCCGTTATAATAAATTATCTCGCTAAATGCCGGCATTACGGGCCTTTCACTACCGACTATAACACGCAGGAAATTATTGGCGCAATTAAAGAATATCATATCAATTATTTTATTCTTTATTACAAAACCCCTTTTCAAAAAGATTTAATATTACACGACTCACCGGCGTTAAACCCTTCAAATATTTTAAGCGATATTTATCCCGGCATAATTGTTTTGGCATTCAACCAAAAAATCTAATTATCCATTTAAAAATTTGAAACATTAATGAATAGCCAGAGCGATGTAATGAAAAGCCACATTCCGCAATTAGATGGCATAAGAGGCCTGGCAATAATCCTGGTAATATCATTTCATTATTGGGGCAACATCCCCATATTTTCTTTCGGCTGGTGCGGCGTTGATTTATTTTTTGTTCTATCTGGTTACCTGATTACATCCCGGCTTATCGCTTTGCAACAACAAAAAAATTCTCTGCAAAAATTTTATATAAACAGGGCCTTGAGAATATTGCCATTGTATTATCTCGTTCTGATTACATTTTATATCGGGTTCAATTTGCTCGTAAAAAAGCAAAATTTTTATTTATTTGAATTTTACAATAATCACTGGGTAAGCTTTGCATTCTTTTTTCAAAACTGGAGTTTGATTTTTTACAATGGATTAAAGGAAAATTTTTTAGGTCACTTCTGGTCGCTGGCTGTTGAGGAACAATTTTATCTTGTGTGGCCATTTTTTTTATACCTGTTCTGGCAAAAGAAATATTTTTTCAAACTCATTTTTATAATCATCATTTCAATAATAATTGTAAGAACGATATTATACATAAATCATCCGGGCATTTTAGATTACAAATATTATTTCTACAATTCGTTTTGCAGAATGGATGGCTTTTTAATAGGGGGTTGTTTATATATTTTTCAAAAAAATAGAAATAACAAGATGCCTTCATTTTATTATCTGGGTGCTCTCATAATTATTATTACTGGAATATTTTTAACCGGCAATGCAAATGGTAATAATCCATTTTTGAGCACAATTGGATTCAGTTTAATTGGGGTGACATTTGCAGGGTTAATTGAATATGCAACCAATAATTCCAATAGATTATTGTCCACAATATTTAATTACCCATGGTTAAAATTTACCGGAAAAATTTCTTATGGCTTATATATTTTCCATTTGATAGTCTTGAGAAGTTTGCAACTCAGAATTGAAAATCGGTTGTTGAAATCCGGAAATTTTAACGACGAGGCAGCAAACGGCATTTCTCTGTTTGTGTGCCTTGGTATAAGTTACCTTATTGGCGTGATAAGTTATTTTTATTTTGAATCGTATTTTTTGAAAAGAAAAGTCCGTTAGTACGAAAGTTTATTTATCCTAATCCAATTTCCCAATGCCTTGGTGGAATTTCAACATCAGTAAATCCTTTACTCATCAACCTATTTTTAAAATCTAACTGTACGTCATACTCGCCGTGAACTAAAAATAATTTCTTTACTTGTTTCGGGTCCTGGCAGGCAAGCCATTGGCTAAGGTCATTATAATCGCCGTGGGCACTCATGCTTTGTATCTCTCCTATTTCAGCATGCACTTCGTGAGGTTGACCGAAAATCCCAACTTCCTTAGGATGTAATTTTAATCTGCCACCCAACGAATTTGGTTCACAGTAACCGGAAAATAAAATTGAATTACGGCTATTCTCAATATTGTTGCTGATGTGATGCTTCACTCTACCCGCATCGGCCATGCCACTTGCTGAAATAATGACACAAGGTTCGTTCAGATAATTCAACGATTTACTTTCTTCTATGCTCATAATAAAATGTAACCCCTTAAAATCAAAAGGATCCTGGTCGCTCATTAACAATTTTTGAATACGGTTATTAAAATATTGCGGATAGCTTTTTACAATTTCAGTAGCTTCAAGACTTAACGGGCTATCAACAAAATATTTTACAGGTGGCAACCGATTTTCATTTTCAAGCTGGTTTAAAAAAAATAAAATTTCCTGCGTGCGGCCGACACTAAATGCGGGAATAATTAATTTTCCTTTTTTCTGTAAACATGTCTTTGTGATCCATTGCAAAAGTGCTTCAGCAGTACCAGTAACTTCATCGTGCAATTTATTTCCATAAGTAGATTCCATGATTATGTAATCCGCCTGTGGAAAAACTTCGGGCGATTTTAATATAACATCACGGTATCTGCCCACATCACCCGAAAAAGTGAGATGTGTTTCATTTCCATTCTCATTTATTTTCAGATGAACAGTCGTACTGCCGATTATATGACCGGCATCCAAATACAAGAACTGAACATTTTCGTCTATACGGTGCCACTGTCCATATTCAACAATAACAAAATAATCAAGAGCTTTAACAGCATCTTCCGTTGTATATAATGGCTGCAGGTAAGGCCGGCCTTGCACAGCACGGGTTTTGTTTTCAAATTTTAAATCATTCTCCTGTATACCTGCGCTATCGGCCATAAGTATGGCTGATAAAGCTTTTGTAGCATCCGTAGAAAAAATTTTTCCATTAAAACCTTCCTTCACCAACTTAGGAATAAGACCGCAATGATCTACATGCGCATGTGAAAGAATTAAATAATCTATTTCAGAAGATACAAAACCAAAGTCGCGGTTGAGTTCATCAGTTTCATCGCCCATTCCCTGGAACATGCCACAGTCAAGCAAATATTTTTTTCCATTTTTTAAAGTGAGCAAATGTTTGGACCCAGTTACAGTGCGGGCTGCGCCATGAAAAGCAATCTTCATAATATAGGTTTATTTAATAATTAAAGTTTGAAGGTAAGAAAACAAATTACCTCTTTGCGTACTTTGCGATTTCTTCCTTTTGCGATCTTTGCGATACTCTTACAATTTTGTTTTTTTAGTATCGCAAAGGACGCAAAGATTTCGCAAAGAACGCAAAGGAAAAGAACGATCAACTTGAATGATTCAATTTTATGAATGCTTGATATTAGATTTTGCTTTAAATGACCATGTAAATAAAAATTCCGCAACCATCTCTCCGGATTTATTTTTCCCGGTTGATTTCGCAACAATACTTATTCCTTCTCCTGTTGCAATAGCCTCATCAATTGCGGATGTGATTTCTTTTCCTTCTTCACAAGTGAAAAAAATAGTTCCCGTTGCTTTTTTAAAATAAGTTGCTTCCATTTTTGTAACTAACATCGATAGTGGAGGGCTTCTTTTATATGAATTACCTAATGCAATAACTCCTGTGCTCATTTCTGCTGCCATTGCAAGCGAAGCAAAGTAGGTGGAACGAAATGGATTTTGAGTAAGCCATTTGAAAGGAACCGAAGTGGAACATTTTTCTTCGGTAAGTTCTCTCACTCGTACTCCTGAAAAAAACGCCGAAGGAAGTTTATAAAATAAAAACAGGTTGAATTTAAATGGATGATTCACCAGTTTAAAAAAAAATTGTTGAGAAGAATTCATTTTGTTTATTTAGCCTCACCCCAACCCCCAGGGCTGTTGCATTCTAAATTAGAATAAATATCTTTAGAGTTAATCATAAAAAGATAGATATGGGTGAAGTTAAAAGTATTATTGAATTTTTTGAAAAAATACCTGATCGGCGCAGAGGGGCAGGCCAGCGTCATGAGCAAACTTTTGTGTTGTTGCTGGTATTAATGAGTACCATGAGCGGCTATTTGGGATATCGGGCCATTGGGGATTTTATCAAAAGAAATAAGGAATCGCTATTAGAACATTTGCAACCTAAAAAAAACAGGTTACCGAGTTTTGATACGGTAAGGCGTATTGTTCAAGGGATCGATTTTTCTTTAGTGAGTAAGCAGTTTTCCCGTTGGGCATCCCAATATGTAAAGCTGTCCAGGCATGAATGGGTAAGCATAGACGGGAAGGTTATAGGAGGCACAGTCACTAACGCAAATAGTTCTAATCAGCAATTTGTGAGCCTCGTGAGTCTGTATTGTTCTAAGCAAAAACTGGTTATCGGCAATCAAAAAGTGCTGCATAAAAAAGAAAACGAGATTACTATAGTGCAGCAGTTGATTGAGGCATTGGAGTTAGAGGGTGTAACGTTTAGTTTAGACGCACTTCATTGCCAAAAAAAACTACAGCAATCATTATTAACGGCAACAACGATTATGTGATAGGAGTAAAAAAGAACCAACCGGTACTTTACAATAAAATAGAAACGATTATGGCTGATAAAAATAAAAGAAGTAGCTGGTATGCTGAAATACAAATCAATAAAGGCCGCACAGAGTTTAGGTCTATTACTGTGAGTGATAACCTTGAAGGCATTAGCGATCAATGGATAGGATTAAATCAGCTAATCAGCATTCATAGAATAGTAAATACGAAAGGTAATAAAACAGAAGAGACTGCTTATTTTATAAGTAGTAAACAATCCAATGCTTTTATTTATAACGAAGGGATCAGACTTCATTGGGCAATAGAAAATAGTCTTCATTATGTAAAGGATGTAACCTTAAAAGAAGATGCATCAAAAATAAGAACAGGTAATGCACCTCAAAATATATCAACGCTAAAAAATATATCAATTAATATTTTAAGAAACAATCAATACAATAACATGGCACAAGCAATGAGATTAGTAGCTAATGATATTCCATTAATTAAATCAATGATAAACTAGAATGCAACAGCCCTGCCCCAACCCCTCTCCCGAAGGAGAGGGAACAAGACCTTCGCCGGGCTTGGAATTTAAAAGAACCATATTTTTCGCATCAACAACATCGTACATCAAACATCTTACATCGGACATTGCATTCACTTCTCCTTTTCCAAAATCTCAAACTCCCTGCTAACACTTTCGCCATTTTCATCTACAATAGTAAGCAAATGTTTTCCGGCGGCCGGGCTTACCGCCATCTGATGGAAATTAACGGTTGTGCCAATATACTCGTCATCAAGGTGCCAGAAGATTTTACTTCCCGGTTTTCGGTTTGCTGCAGTAAAAATAGTTTTTCCCCGCTTGCCATCTATTTCCAACGGTACATAAATTTTTGCATCTTGGGTGGGATATATTATTTCCAATTGTTTCCCTGTTTCTGTAAACTCACAGCCATGCTTAAACGAAGGCAACAGTTTATAATCATGATTCTTTTGTTTGTAATACCATTCCATGGCAGGCGTTAAAACAAACCAGCTTTTATGAACCATTTTTGACGGAGACTCACAACTTTCATTTACGCGATAAGTGCCTGTCGGGTCTAAGTGAATTAATTTGTGGTAAGGACATAACGGTGACCTGTACCCGTTTTTTGAAACCATTACAGTATCAACATTAGGGCAATCAATACCAGCCCTGAAACCGCTTTGCCTGCACACCGGAATAAAAGCAAAATTGTTCTCTGGCTTCGCAAACCATTTCGACGAGGGCAATTCTCTAAATATATCAAACATAATTGGCGCCGAAGTTTGCACACCAATAAGTCCCGCCCTCCCTTCACCATCAGTGTTGCCCGTCCAAACTGCTACCACATATTTTGGCGTAACGCCGATTGCCCAGGCATCCCTGAAACCAAAGCTGGTTCCTGTTTTCCATGCAATTTGTTGCGATGACGAAAATTCCTGCCACAATCCTTCTTCACCCGGCCGCATCACTTCTTCCATTGCCGAAAAAGCAAACCAAATTGATGTTGCATCCAAAGAATTGATAACATCATCCGCAGATCTTTTTACAGGTTGATTATTTACGAAATAATTGGGCGAATGAAAATCTTCCTTTAAAGCAAGACCACTATTTTTTTTCTGATGATTTAAAGTCCGCGCAATACCGGCGTAGATTCCGGCAAGGTCCCACATGGTTACCTCGCTGCCGCCAAGAATTAAAGAGAGGCCGTAATTATCAGCCGGGCGATTCAATGTTGTTATGCCGAGTTGCTTTAATAAATCATAAAAACGCTGGTATTTATATTGCTGCAACAGTTTTACTGCCGGAATATTAAGCGATCGTGACAGCGCCTGCGATGCAGGAACAGCGCCGTCAAAACTTAAATCAAAATTTTGCGGAGCATAACCACCAATCTGCGTTGGAATATCGGGCACAAGTGAGTTGGGTAGATATCATTCCATCGCTAAACATGGCCGCGTATAAAATTGGCTTTAAAGCACTTCCCGGGCTTCGCGGCGCTTTTATCACATCCACATCACTTTCCAGCTCAGGATTGGACGGATTATAAATATTACCAACATACGCCAAAACATTTCCGGTTTCAACATCCAGCACCAAAGCACATGCATTATTAATTCCATTTCCTTTTAAAACATCGTGATGCTGATTTAAAATATCGATCACATTTTTTTGAAGATTGATGTCAACCGTTGTTTTTAATTTTGAAGGCAGATTTTTATTCGTCGCAGCATCGTTTTTAAAACGTTGCAAAAATGCGGAGCAAGCTGCGGCAAAGAAACCGGCTCACCCGGAAGTGGTTCTAATTTTGAAAGATAGCAGGCAGAATTATCAATAATGTTATTTGCCAGCAATTTATCGAGCAATGCATTTCTCTTCTTTAAAAGCACTCGCCCTGTTTTTACCCGGATGCACCAATGCCGGGGCATTCGGCAAAACTGCCAATGCAGCCATTTCGCCCCAGCTTAATTTATCCGGGCTTCTTCCAAAATACCGCCATGATGCTGCATCAAGGCCAACCACATTGCTTCCGAAAGGCGCTTCCGATGCATACAACGCCATTATTTGTTTTTTGGAATAACTGCATTCTAAACGAACAGACTGAATACTTTCAATAATTTTTTCCCAGATACTTCTTTTTGTTTCATGCCGGCTTAAGCGTATAACCTGCATCGTTAGTGTACTGCCGCCCTGGACAATTTCTTTGCTTTTTAAATTTCTTAACGACGCTCTTGCAAATGCCATTATATCAACTCCGGGATGACTATAAAATCTTTTGTCTTCAAATGTGGTGATGCACTTAATAAATTTATCAGGCACATTTTCATCATAAGGAAACCGCCATTGCCCATCGGCCGCTATAGATGCATTTAACAGGTTGCCTTCTTTATCTTCAATTACAAAACAAGTTGGGGCATTAAATAATTTTGCAGGAAGACAGAAATAAAACCAGGTGTATAAAGCAATTGCTGTTACAAAGAGGAGCTTTATTTTAAGAGGGATTTTTGACATTGATATCGACAAAGTAAGGAAGATTGTGCCCCAAACCAAGAAGGTTTTTTATAACACTTTTTTATTTGGAATTAGCTCAATAAACTTCTTGGTTTTTCAGAATCTGATAAATTAATGAGTCTTTTATTTTCCTAATTTCATCATCTCATCTTTCAATTTCTTCGCATTAAGCGGGCTTACAATTTTACCGGATTTTGCTTCAATTGCCTTTCTTGTATTTCCGGCAATAGTTCCACCTTGCCTTGCAATTATTTTATTATCATCAAAAGTTTTGGATTTTTTTCTTTGCTGATTTCTGTTGTAGTTTTGCCGCTCCATGCCTGTGTAATAATATCAGTAAGGGTTGCAAATTGCTGTCCTTTTTTTACGCCCCTGTTTTCCCATTCGTCAGTTAGTTCTTTTCTTACTTCAATACTTTTCAGTCGCTGGTTAATCCATTCTTTACTATAACCCAGTTTTAAATAATTTTCCATCGCCTTGTCAATACTCTTTTCCGGATCCTGTATTTCCTCAATTCTTTCGTAACCTGTTTTTGCAAGCCATTGCTTGAATGGCTCCGCTTTTGGTGAAGGAATGGATTGAATGAGACGGAGGAGTTGCTCAGTATCGGCTACATCTGTCAAGCGCATTTTACCATCGGGAGCTTCCATTTTCAAAGCGTTACAATTTGTAACGGTTTCATTTCCTTCCGCAAGAAGCCTTTTTTTCATGACCCGCCAATATACTTGTGGATTAGGACTTTCAGTTAAAACTGCTATCACATCCACGATGCTGAAATACCATGTTTCTTTCTCTGCATCCCATTGACTGCGGATTTTTTTACTTTCAAATAATTTTATGTTGCTCATAGTATTTACAATTTAATACTAAGATTTTGAAATGAGGGAAGTGCGGGAAAGGTTTATTTCTTCACATTATTTTTTCTCTGCTATAAAGTTTTATTCACGGAAAGTATTCAAAAAATAAACTTGTAGATGATTCACGTCACTTAATATCTCAATCCTCATCGAATTCAAAATAATTAAGGAAAGTATTTAATACCGCATCGTGAAAACCCCAACCAATGCCATTGCTATCTTCGACTAATTTTTCAGCTCTTGCTAAAAATATTTTATCCAACTCATTGCCTTGTATAAACTGTGCAGCACTGTTGAACATACTGAAAATACTATTGTAAAATGGCTCATCTATATCTCCAAAATCGTTTGTAAAACGGACACCACATTCTACATAGTACAGCATTACATCTGCCAGTGATTCCGCATCAGGCTCTAGTTTTTTAAAGTCTGAAATAATTTTACGGGCATCTTTCAGGCGCAATTTGAAACCACGTTTTGGAAAGAAACATTCAAGAACAGCCTCTTTCACTTTCTCTCTTTTAGCAGTTACATCCGGGTTGATGGAAAATTCATAATACTGCTTTACATCTTTATATTTTTTATGAAGTTCCAATATTTGGCCAATGAGTTGTTCTTTGGTGAATTGTGATAAATATTTTTTGAGTGTCATGCGAAGCCTATATCTTTTTGTAAAAATAAATTTTGCGCTGCTGTTAAATACTTACTATTGCTGTGCTCCCAATGGATAGTAAAGACATCACTGCTCAAAACCTGATCGTCAAATATTTTAGTGGCTGCGTTTATTGAACCAGATTGGTAATCCTCGGCTCTATCAAAGCGGACTTTCATTTAATATTAATCCTGCAGATTTCAAATGCTCTAACGCAATGGTGATAAAACGGTCATTTGAAAATAATGTTCGTTTTCTATCGCTCCAATTTGCAAGAGATGTTTTCACTTTTTCGAAGTCGTACGTCTCTTCTTTTTGCGTTATATAGTCTATAGATGAAAGTAATTCAAGTGCAAAGTCAGAATAAAAACCTTCTAAAAAATTTTCAGTTGCAGACGCAATTTTTTTTAGTTCTGGTTTTTCGTCTAAATATTTATTTACAGTTTCTTCTCCATCCGGAATTAATTGCAGCGCTTCAAAAGGCTTTTTATCCATCGCACTAAATCCTATAATATAGCTTCCGTTCAGATAATTAATTACATGTCTTACTTTTCCCGAATAAGGGCCATAAAAATTAGGCTGAAAATCTAATTTAAGATATTTGTTGCCACCAAACCTCTGTAGGAAATAGCACAGCTTTTCGCTTGAAAATTCTGACACAAATTCACCATTTCTTTGTAGTTGGTATAACATATACAGCAACATAGCCCTTGCCTCAGTAAGCTTAACCCGCTCTTTTTTCATTGTTTCCTGTATAAGAGCATTAGGTTCGAAAACGGTAACATCAATATTAAGTTTTGAGAGCTTATTTTCAATAATCACCTTAACCTTATTCCAGTCCAGGCCGCCATTGCCGCTTCCAAGTGGTGGCAGCGCTAAAGAAGAAACCGGGATTTCAGGAAGCCGTTTTATTAAATCGTCCAGGCCTTTCTCAACATATTCATATTCGGAAGGTTTTCGCCATGACGTTTTAGTCGGAAAATTTATGATCCACTTACTTCCACCAAGTAAATCATGGTCTTTTACAATCAGCAGCTTTCCCGGTCCAATTTCACCTGTACTGCAGGCATCTTTATAAACTTTAAAATTATGGGGAAAGGCATTTTTAAATTGTAATGCAATTCCTTTACCCATTACGCCCTGGGTATTTACAGTATTTACCAATGCTTCAGCATCACTTTCGAGAATATTTCCCTTTTTATATACAATCATAAATTAGAAATAATATTTGGGATTAACATGTATCATATTTTCGGCAACACCCATTCTTCTCAGGCTCATTTTAGCATTTGCATTATAACAAATATATCCAATCAAACAATGAGAATGCAGGTCTGCATTAATTAAAAATTCAGCTTCCTTTTTTCTTTTTAGATCTCTTTTTATTGTCCAGTCCGGAGCTTTTGCGGCATCAAAATCTACTATTTGGTTAACTTCTTTAATTAAACGGGAATCGTAACAACAGCTTAAAGAATCTATGGCGTGTCCATCAGTAAAATAAAAGCCCAAACCTTCATCAATAATTTTTTGCACACTGCTTACACAATATACTATGTTTTCCGGTAATTGAATTTTTACTCCATTGTACCCTTTTTGTATTACAAAAAGCATTGGCATTCGATAACCAAAATAAAAAGGAATAAAGTTTCCAAGTTTGATACTTTCCAGGTAACCGTAACCTTGTTTACCATTGTCAACGATAATATGTTTTTCACTCCTAGCATCTATCAAACTGCTGTCTCCAATGTTAATATATTCAGAGTTCGCATTCGGCGAATTTTTATGTGTAACTCCATGTTTAAGAATATGAGGTATATTCTCTATATGGGTTATTCTATAAAGATATATTTTGTTTAAATCGGTCAAACTATGTTAGTTTAAATTCAGTCATACCTGCATTGTCTTTAACTCAATATGCAAGGGCAGTTTCATTTCCTTTTCTTTGCGTCTTTTATAACTTTCTTTTCATCGCTTTCTAACCTGCGCTGAATTTTTTTTAAATCTTCAGACGCAGGAAGTTGCTCTGGCTTTACACCTCTTTCAATAAGCATTTTTCTCACTGCCAGGTTATTATCAATATGCTCTTTTGAAATAGTATTTTGACCCTTCAAATTTTTTTCAGTTACGTTATGACTGGTAAGTTCTGTTGCAAAATCTTTTGCTTTAATAGTAAGCGTGGGTAAGAAATCTGCCAAAGGTCTGGTACGCGGAACTTGTAATTTCACCTTCATGTCGCTGGTAGTAAATCCTCCAAACAAGGCCTTGTCGCCTTTGCTGCGGATAATAGAAAAACCTCTATCATCTACGCCTCTTTCGTAAATAATACCGGAAAGCTTCTTTTCTGATTTTGATAATTTTTCTCTCGCCGTTACTCTTGCAATATCCAATAACCTTTGCTCAATAATTTCCTGCCGGCGGGTTTGCACAGCAAAATAAGTTTGGGCAAAAGCAATTTCAGACTTGGCTGCATCACCGTTTTGGGCTACTAAATAACAGGCATATCTTGTTAAAGCAATATCTTCAATTTCGCGTTGGGCGCCTTTAGCCAGTTCTATCATTTTCCCGACACCGGCAAAATGATCAGAAATAGTTCCACCGGCATTTTCACAGGCTTTCTTTGCTTTCTCAATTACATTTAGAAAATTATCCCATTTGGTATAGCCAAGTATGTTTTGCAAATCTCTAGCACTCCAGCACTCAATGCTTTTATAGATATAACATGAACTCTCGAACTGTTCAAAGAGTTGGTGTATTTGTTCTTTTTTCATGTTCAAATTGTTTTAAATTCCATAGTTACAATAAATAGACGCCTGCATCCCGCGAGTCTATTTTTAGTTGATTAAACTTGTAGCTAACTCATCACCTCTTTTTTTAATCTTGTTTCTAATCAACCATCAATAATTTACAAGGAGTCGGATTCATTGCAACTAACAGAGGCCGTGTCAAACTCGGAGTAGAAATGATTGCTTGTCCTTGTGCAAGGTTCGGGAGTTTATTCCACAAGCCTTCCTCAACTCCTCCGATTGAACGTTTAAGCCGGCTTACAACTGTCGCATCATTTATTTTATGTAAAACGAAACTGTTTATTAATCCAAGAACCTCATCCGGTAAATGTTGTGGAAGTTGTGTAACGAACATCAAACCCAACCAGCGCTTTCTTCCTCTCCTCGCAATTCTTGCAACTTGTTCAAATAAGTTTGCCATTTTATTTATTCTCTCCTTTGATAAGAACTCGTGTGCTTCTTCAATAATGATTACGACTGGAGTAGGTTTTTCATTTGCAGCAATAGCTTTTTCATAAGCAGCTTCCTGGACTTGTTGAACTCCACGAAGAAGATTTGCAATAACAATGTTATTTACCAAGGTTGAATCTGAATCACTCAAATCAAATATCGAAACTGTACTACTTTTAATTAAATTTTGAAATGGAATATCCAAATCAGCGGATTTATCAAACATTTTTGTTCGGTGCAGTTGCCACAATTTTCCAAGTAATGCTTTCCAACTGCTTTCATTGTCTGTTCCCCGTACAACAGTTTCAATTCGTTTTGCAATTCTTTCTTTTCCATTCCGAATAAAATCATTTTGAATATGTAAGTCAAAGCCAACGGATACTTTCTCTAAAACCAATCCGGCAATATCAATGAGAAGTGAAAGAGTAATATGAGGATAGCCGCTTTCAAATTCATCAAATTCCAAAACTTCATTCTGCTGTTCTCTGTTTGGATAAATCCCGAGGTCTCTAAGAATTAATTTCGCTGCATCATAAATTTTAAAGAATCTTGAAAATTGTGCTTCTGTCAAGCCAAGAATATCTGCGGCGGCATAAGGTGAAAGAGCAGAAAATTTCAAATGGAATTCTCTTGAAGGAGTGGATTCGTCTGCTTTTGTTTCTCTACCTAATGGATGATAAACTTGAATGTTCTTTATTCCATGAGGCTCCATCCCTTTCTTTTTAAGAAGCTTTATCATGTTGCCTGCGTCAGTTGGCTTATCCATGTGTGTGTATTCTCCTTCGGTGTCAATTAGAATAGTAGCAATTCCTTCGCCTTGAAACTGGTCAATCAATCCAGAAACTGTTGTGGACTTTCCACCTCCAGTAGTTCCAAGTATTCCTGTATGTCTTGGTAAAACGCTTTTTGTGTCGGCTGGAATACATACATCAATGCTATCGTGTCCTATAGCTTGCCCAAGTAAAACATTACCTTGAACATTTAAAACTTTTGCCGTTTCTTCTTTACCTAAAACAAAAACCGGACTGTTAGGTAATGGTCTGAATCTCGGTGGCATTATCGCATCATCATTCAATTCTCCAAGTAGTTCAACCATAACTCTACCGTGAAAGTTGGGAAGAAAAATTGCACCATTGATTGTAGTTGAAATTAAAATAGGTGCATCAGCACGAATTCCATCTGGGTCGTGAAACGGTCCTGCCACAACAATTCCTCTGTATATTTTCCCGTCACCGCCATTTCCTTTGCTTCTGCTTCTTATCTCTACAATCGAATGAGCACCGATATTTTTTATATTGTTCATTGGCAACAGAACTGAAATAAGATTGTCCTGGCTATTCGGCATATCAAACATTGTCATACCCGTTGCACCTTCACAATTAGGGTCACTTGCCCACTCCCCACCGTTATTCAAAATCTCTTTATCAATGATTTCGTGTAAATCTGATTTTTGAGTTTGTCCGTTATTTTCCATGATGCAATTGTTTTAATGACTGTTTACCACTCGAAGTTTCACTTCGGCTTTTATTGATGCTTGTTGAATTGATGAGAACAAATCGTTTTTGCTGAAATTCATTTGACAAAGCTGCGATGCCAAATCAAGAAGCATCGGGCTTCCAGTGTGCAACTGAAAAGCACTATCTGCCATTGCAAGCAAAGCGGCAGTCCGAATATGGTCAATGTGTCCGTAAAAAATTTGTGGTTGTGCTTGTTTAGACACTCGATAAATTCCTTTCACAATTTTTGAACCTACTTCTTTTGCGAACGCAGCGTATGATTCCCTGATAACTCCTCTTGTTCCACCAAGGTCAACTCTGCGAACTAAATCGTCTTCCAACGAACCAAGAATTAGATACTCGAATGGAAGTAAAGCATTACCCAAAGTCCACAAGTCAGGGAACTTTTCACAACTATGCACATATACAAATCGTTGATGCTCTAAAATCATTCTACTCATCAATTCAATTGATTTGTCTTTCATTTCTTTTTTACTTCCCCAAAAGCCAGTCATGAGTTCATAAGGTGCAGGACTACCGTTACCTAAAAGCCATTTCGTTTTTGCATCTTTCTTCTCTAAAAGAATTGCTCTCTCGGTATATGCTTTTATTCCTCTTACAGCAAGGTTGCTCATTGCACTTCGTTTATCTCCGGCATTATCATCGCTTCTCCTTTTCTCAATTAAGTCAAGTGCTTCCTGAATCGGGTCATCACTTTTAAATCTCAAATCTCTCCTGAACAGCCGGTGAGAATAACTGCCATGTTGCTTTTCGTAGTTAACCAAGCAAATTCCTATCTGAGTAATTGTCAAAGGAACAGTATTGAAAATTACATGAGTGCTTCCGCAAGCGGTAACTGCTCCATTAAACAGAAAACCTCTGTGCATTTTATCAAGCAACTGCTTAACATCGTTTACATCATCATGTAAGCCGGCAAATGGAACATTGCCGACTTCTTTGATTCTTGGAAAAACTGTCTCTCGGAAAATTTTTTGGTTCTTGTTTTCATCGGTCTTTGCTTGCAACCATTCCGATTCAATAAGCGGATAAAGCTCAGCAAGATTCGCACCGATGCTCCATGTATTTATGTCAATTGCATCGGAAAAATTTTCTCCGAATGCTTTTTGAAAATCATCTGCGGACAAAGCATTCTCACCACTATTTTTCGATAAGTCTGATGATATGTTTTTTTTGTTGTCCATTTTTATCCTTTCAGTTCGCTATTCCCAATTGCTGAAAAAAAGCTCGACAAACTCAGAACCCTAACTTACTTACAAGTGATGGCGCACCAGTAACTACATAAGTAAGTTTTGAAGAGTACGCTTCGGCAATTGAATCAGGAATCAAATACTTGCTGCGCAAAATTTGGTAACATTGATTTTTGAAATCGTAAAACGAAATTTTATTTCTATTTGGGTTGGTGTCTTTTATTACTGTAGAATTTGGAGCTAACAGTTCTAAAGCAAGAGCATCTGCTTCATTCTCTGAATTTAAAATTTCCATTCTATTAAACGTTCCATCTCCAACTTTTTCCAATAGGTGTGTGTAAGGTTTGATTGTAACAGATGTGAGTGTTCCGTCAATCCTTTCTTGAATTGTCGGTTCACGGTAACCGTCCATTACTTCTAAGATTCCTTCCCCTAATTTTTTTACAGCCGAATCCCTTGGAAGTTTATAGTCTAAAAGAAAGTGGCTTGCCTCATGTGCAATCGTATATCTTCTTTCTTCTTCTGTATCTGTTCCGTTTACGAAAATGAATCCACTTCCCTTGGAAATTAATATGAATCCATGTAACAGCCGGTCATCAATTTCTAAGTCGAGAAATACTTTTCTTTCTGTTAGCCATGTTTGTATCTTTTTCAAACTCAATTCTGATAAACAAACAATGTCAATTGGCAAAACAAGATTCACTGCACCGCTAATGTCGCAGGGAAACACATTATTTCCCCCAGAACCTTTCCAAAAGTCTTTTGCAACTTGAATAATTATGGGTGAAATGAACCTCATTGTTTTACTTCTTGTCTTTATTTTGTTTATCTCTTGCAGCCATCAAATAATTGTGTTGCTCAACATCGCTTCCACTTAACCTCAAAATTGAGTTAGCCCGTTTGATGATTTTGTTCAACTCAATTGCAGAAGAATTTGTGTATTGTGAAATGTTGTTCAGACGTGTTACAAAATCATTTGCGTTGACGTCCGGGACTCTGCACAAATTCAATTTGTAATAATCTTCCACAGTGCAATGAAGTGTTGAGAGAATTTCTTGTTCAGAAATATTTTCAACCTCCAAATACTTTTTCATCAGATAAGCAATAAAACCACTGTCGTTTGCTGCTTTGTTAGAAGCAAGTTCTAACATTTTAATTTTTTCACTCATTGTGGATTAGTTTAAAATTGTTTGCTTTTTTTTTTTCTGTCCAGCACTTTTTTTATTCTGTCTTTGTTCTGTTTTACTTCCACCTGTTGTTCTTCAAAGTTCAAGTGAGTAATTTCTAAAACACCTGCATACACACTCGTATCTCTTTCCCTTCAAGAATAAGATTTGCCATTTCAATATCTCTGTCAGAATCAAAATGCTTTTTCAATTCCGCATTTAAAATTCCGTCTGCTTCTTTATCAATCATTATTTGGCTTGGCGTATTTAAGTTCTTAAGCTTCCCTGTTTCGCTATTCCCAAATTGTTCATCAAACTCGACTTCATTTTTTATTGCTTCAAATTTTTATTGATGCCTTTTCTTTTTTGCCCAAGCATTTTTCAAATCTCCTTCCGCATCTATCACAAGAAATTTTTCAAGTGTTTACTTTTCAGGGTTGAACTTGTCTGGATTGTAGAGATAACCGTAAAAGGAATCAATAACCACTTCGGTAATCAAACTACTATCGCTTAAATGCATTTGCCAATTGAAATTCCGAACCTTCTTGATGGTCGGTTAAAGATATTTATTGCAAAGTTTAGAGAATGCCAAGTCATCGCCTGACTGAATCAGTTTATGTAATTCTATTTCATCTGGTGTTGCTTGTGTCATTCAAATTTATTTTGAGAACCGCATGACAGATTCAGTCCTCATTCTGCTTTTAAAAGTTGAAACATTATCATAAGACGGTGGCGGTAAATACCGTTTGCTCTGTGGAATTTCTCTTTCCTTTTGATTTATTAATTTTAGTCCAACCATTTGAAAGCTATTCCGAACAATTAAAGCATTCTCGACAAAAATTTCATTGATGCAAGAATTGCCTACAACAAATGTTGCCTTGCCTTGCTTTTCCAATACTCGGTCTGATTCTTCGACAACTCTAAACATATCCAGTGCATACCGTTTAATCATGCTCTGTTTTCGTTGCGGAAGTTTTTCTAAATGAGTTATTCCTTTCGTGAGTTCGATTGCAAGTTGCATGTCAGCGATTGAATCCGGTGCTTTCTCCACACCGACACTATTTGAACGGACACTTCCAAGTTCGCCTATTTTATATCCAAGCCAAACCAACGAAAGTTTATGCCCTCTCATATAATCCAAAGCATTTAAGTATGGCGGTGAAGTGATGATTGTTGAAATAGATTTATCAGTTACCTCTTTCAGATTTCTTGCATCGCCTAACTGAACATGTATTTTTCCTTTCGGCTTTTGCTTTTCAAAAATCTTTGCAAGTGTTTCACACGAATTTGCAAATGATATAAGCACATCAAAATCATTTTTCTCGTAAACCCTGTGTGGTCTGCTATGTGATACATCGGCAGCAAGTGAAGCACCTTTTGTTTTAGTTATGACGAGCCGGCTAAAAGCGACTTTCAGCAAATCGTTGTAAGGTCCTTTATGATTACTGATTGCGAAACTAAGTTTTCGCAAAGTGCTCGACTTGCTTTTTCCCAAACCAAAAATTTATAAATTTTTTTGTTGCAGGGTCGTCGTCAATCCAAGGCAGATAAATTGAGTTTAAGTTGAGAAAGTTCACTTCATCAAGAAGTTCTTCGGCTTTTGATTTTATTTTTTCAGAGTTGAAAGGAGTTGTCCATGCTCTTGAAATAAGAACAGCAAGTGGGTCAATGTCGAAACCAATTCCTTTGTAACCATGCTCTGATACAGTCCGCAAAACTGTTCCTGAACCAACCATCGGGTCTAATACAATCGAATTTTTCTTCAACCCTTTCAGTGCTTCAAACGCAATCTCCGGTGCCATCCTTGCAGCAAAGGGATGAATCGGCTTTATTTTTTCTACATTATTCATTTAAAAATATTTTCTCCGATGTACAACAGTTAAATAGAAAAGGCATTTTCAAATTCACTCCTTCACCACCTCCACCCACTTCCCATTCACTCCGGCATTGATACTATTATCATACATCGCCGAGCAATACGTTCCCGGTAAAAAATACTTACCGAGGTAAGCAGCATTCAATTGAATATAATAAGTAAGGGTCTGGTTTTCGCCGATATTAAAATAAGTGTACACCCTGTCGTCTCTTATATCCTGGTAATCGAATGGGGAAGATTTGTAAGCGCTTTCAACATCCTGCGTTCGGGTATTTAAAATTTCCCAGCCACTGGGAAAAATCTGGGTAAGCGCCATTCGCTCATAATAGCCACGCCTGCCAGGGTTTCTAACCGTAACTTTTGCAATAAAATCCGTTCCCTGCATCATTTTAGTTACATCAATTGGTTTCAAATCTCTTGTGAGGTACATAACATTCAACCCAAGAATGGCAGGGTTATTCTGCACCTGCAGGTTCTCGCCGGCTAAAGGCTGGCCCTCAGAAATGATTCTTGTATATAAAACATTACTGCCTTTATTCGTTACCGTTATATTAGCGGCGCCCTTACTAATATCAACCGGCATTTGGGTTACGTAAGAAGATGAATTGATGCTGATTGGTTTCCCGTTTACAGTACCTCCGGTAATTATTTTAGCTCCCGATGGATTTTTGCCGCAATACTTTGCGATGGCAATTAAAGAATAAGCGGTCGTTTGCGTACTGTACCACGTATCTTCAGAAAGATGCGCCGCAATTGTGTTAACAAGATCAGAGGCCAAAGTACGTCTGCCCAGCAACGTTAGTGCTTCCAAAACCATGGCTTCATCTCTTAAATCGGAGCCATAAGTAAACCCGGACCGGTAGTCGGTATTAAAAGTTGTGGGCAGTCCGCTGATCATCTGTAAGGCAGTATTATCCTGGCCTGCCAGCTTGTAAGCGGCCGCCAGCCGCCACTTCGCTTCAGGAGAAATATATTTAAATTCTTTCAGCCGGTTCATGGCACCAAGTTCCGGCGATTTTGCGAGCGCCAGCAAATATAACCTGTATGCCTGCGTAAGATCGCCGCCGTAAAAATTATTGGTCGTGGGCATCCATGAAGTGGCTTTGCCGCGTTCAAACAATTTCCATTCCTGCAAAAGCTGTTCGCCCACGGTGTAGCCATTCTGCTGAGCTTCCAATAAAAAATTACCTGCGTAGTTAGTTCCCCATTCATCACTTACAGGTCCACCGGGCCAATAGCTGAAACCGCCATCATTGCGTTGAAAATTTCGGAGCGCTTCAATTCCTGCTTTTATATTTTTATCGATTTGTGCCTTACGATAGTCTGATAAATCGGTTAACTGGTTTAACACCAGTTGCGGAAATACTGCCGATGTTGTTTGTTCAATACATCCGTGTGGGTATTCAATCAGGTAGTCCAAACGTTTTTCAAGATTCATAGAAGGGATACTGGAAATTTCAAGCGTTGCTTTACTTGTAGCAACCGTGCCGATTGCCGTAGTCGTGGTATTCCACTGCTGACCGCCGGAAAGCGTTTGCGAACTAACGCTTGTTACAAACGGATTGGGATTACGCACATCAAGTTCTACATCATAATCTGCTTTTTCACCGCTGCTTGTTGCAACAAGCTTTACTTTCCCGATACCAACATCAGGCTTTACTTTTACATCAAAATAAATCATCTGCTCACCGGTTTGTGTAAAATTCACTTCCTGTGAGCTGGCTCCCGTAATTTCCAGGAAAGGATTTGTTTGCAACGTGACATGCACATTTTTAATTTTATTATCCATTGCGAAAACGGTTACCGGAATTTTTATCGTTTCTTCCGGTCCGAGCACTCTTGGTACAGTAGCCAATAACATCAATGGTTTTTTTACTGCAACGGTTTTTTCTGCGCTTCCATAACTGCCATCGTTAGCCGCAATTACCATCACTCTCACTGAACCAATGTATTGGGGTAAAGTAAAATTGTGGGTTT
Source organism: uncultured Chitinophagaceae bacterium (assembly GCA_963792025.1). Classification (GTDB taxonomy): domain Bacteria; phylum Bacteroidota; class Bacteroidia; order Chitinophagales; family Chitinophagaceae; genus Ginsengibacter. Next base: position 77,164 of record CAWBUS010000012.1, read on the forward strand.
CCTTCTCTCCTTTATCGAGATGGAACGGTCCAAGGTATTTTACAACAGGCTTAAACCGGTTTGCCTTTTTAGGTTGTATGGGTCCGTTGTTACCTTCATCTCCTCCTATGGTGAGAATACGTTCCAGGTTCCCACCCCAGGCGCCTATTACGTAATCGTACAAATCCCAACTCTTAACACCCAATGCTTCTTTCGCATAAAAATAATCGTGCGGGTCTGGCGTTTTAAAGTGGGTAAGGTCAAGTAGTCCTTCATCAACAATTGCAATACTGTACGTCATCTCCTTTCCATTTTGCTCACTAACGGTAACGGATGTTTGCTTTTCAGGCTGAACAGTTCCGGCCATATTTATTACCGGTTTCAAAACCGTGTTTTTATTTTCAATCATTATGGGAAGCACACCGTACATCCTTATTGGCAGATCGTTTACGGTTTGCGCATGCGGCTGCAGCAGGCTTACATTCACATATATATTCGGCGACATGGATTCCTCTGCCTTAAACTTCACCAGCGTTTGTCCCTGCTCAGTTTCCACCCAAAAGGTACGCAGCACTTTGCTTCCGGATTCAATACTTATCAAACCGTGGCCACCTTTACTGCTGGGTATGGTAAGCGTAACGTCATCGCCTACATTGTATTTATCTTTATCTGCGGTGAACGATAACATGGAGGCTGCTGTGGGATCATCTGAATTATCGCGGCTCTGCCAAAAAGGGCTATCAACATAAACCACATCTCCGGTAACATGCCCGCTTTTTACATCTTTCACCAAAACAAGATAACGGCCCCATTCATTGTCACCTACACTAAAATTCCATTTGCCCGTGCCGTTAGTTAGACTGACCGTTTCTGTTTTTATTAGTTTATTGTATTTGTCCTGTGTAAAATTGCTGAGGTTATCACCACTATTGTCCCACCACCAGCGCCATTGAATTTTGTAAAACTGCACTTCTACATCCTGCGTTCCGGTGAGAAGATTGCCGCGATTGTCTACATCAACAATTTGTACCGTATGCATTTTCCCCGTCAATAAAAATCCCCATGGCTTTTCATCTTCAGGCATTTTTATACCGGCATAACTTGTGTAAGGGCTGTAAGGAATCGTAACATTATCAACGCTAAAACTTCCGCCGGGTTCAAAAACCTTTATTGCCAAATTAGCATTTAACATTCCCGGTGCATTATCATCCGTTTCGAAGTTGGCCTTTACAGTTGCCTTGCCTTCATCGTCCAGTGTTCCATCAAAAATAGTTTTGGTTTGAGTGGAATATTTTGTTGTGGGATCATCGAAATCATAATTGGCAAATTTTGGAAATGCCGTTCGGTTTGCAAATAACGATGCATCAATTTTTGCCTTTAAATTTTTTGCAGTGGCGCCAAATAACCAATGTGCAGACAGCGATCCGCTATTGGAAGCATTTTTACCAAGCAGTGGATTCGCTCCAAAATCAAGATCAATTTTTAAGCGATTAGGCATTACCGTTTCCACTTTAATTCTTTTTTCAAAAGTGGCGCCGCCCACTTTTACTTTAGCCAGCCAGTTGCCGGTTGGAGCGTTCTGTTGGGTTCTTGTTTTAAAAACATTAAAGCCTTCGTTCGCATTCGTTTGAATCATTTGTTTATACAACTGCCCCTGCGGCGTATACAATTCAAGCTGAACAGGATGATCTTTAGGAAGTTTCCCATCTTTATCTTCTACAATACAATTGATGTACATGGAATCCCCGGGACGCCAAACACCTCTCTCACCAAAAACATATCCTTTAATGCCATTCTTAACTTCTTCACCGGAAATATCAAAACGGCTCAGCGGAAGGCTGCTGCCATCATCTACTTTCAGGTAACCTTTTTCATCGTTCAGCTTCGCTATAATAAGATAGGGTTTTCGTTTACACTCGAACGTTGCAAAACCATTGTTGTCACTATTTGCCTTTGCAATTATTTGTTGCTGATAATCCAGCACCTGGAGCTGCACATTTGGAAGCGGATTGGTTGTCAAAATATCCGACACGGCAATCGTAATCGTATTGCCGGTGCCTCTTTTGGCTGTAAGACCAATATTGGATGCAATAACGTTTCTTGTTGCCCAACGATCTTTATTGTAATAAGATTTTGAGCAGGGATTATCCCGCTGCTTCCAATTATAACCATAAGGATAATAACTGTTATACCGCTTCCAGAATTCATCGTTATCATCTACGGTGTTTTGCTGATTGTTATCATCGTAATAGTCATAATTACCTTCATCGTCATCATCGTCTTTATTCGCTGATGAATCAGCATGACAAGTATATAAAGAGTAATCGGGCCTGAATCCAATGGTTACCCTGTAAATGGCGCCCGGCTCAGTTTTTAAAAACTTATCTATATCTAATGAGAAGCTTTGTTTTTTATGAAGATCAAGGGTTTTATCATCATCAAGCCGTAAAGTTTTTTGTACAACGGGAACGGCTACACGGCGCAAATCTTCTTCACCATTTAAATCATTTCCCTGCAAAAACTGGGGAATATTGTTTTCATAGATTTTAATAATACTAATGTCAACTGCGTTTAAATTAACTGCCTCGAACGGCAATACGAGATGTCCTGAATTGGGCAGTATATTTCCACGACCCTGAATTTTTACAGCAGGTAACCGGTTTTCAAAAAATATGTTAGCGGCATATCCTTTCTGCAAAGTATCGCCCCAACTATCTCTTATTCCAGGATTTACATTAATGCTGTAGTCACCATTGAGATTGTCACCGGTATATAGTTTTACTTCGCTGCCGTTGATGCTGTAAGTGATATCTGACTGGTTCGTTATTGTTATAAGGCCCGTAAGCTCCTGCCCTGTGGCAATAGGATCGCTGAATTGTATGGAAGCGTATTGTTCTGCATCATTCATTGCCATTATATTCAACACCTTAAAATCGCCCACGGCAGGTACTTCTATCGATTCGCTGCCTGCATTATCAATGTTTAATGCTCTACCATTCCAACTTAGTTCCAGCTTTTGGGCAGCATTGCCCCTTTCAACCGAAGCCACCGTAAAATTATGCGTCTTGCCGGCACCGTTATGTTGCCAGTTAATTTGTAACGATTTATCATTTTCCGTAGCCGTCAATATTTTTTCAACCAGTGCATTGTCTTCAATATCGGCGGTTTTAATTTCGCCCAACAATGTCATTTTATCTTTTTGGCCATTACTTCTTAAACCAAAATCCGTTACGCTAAATGCTGGTTTAATTGTTTGAATATTAAAATTAAATTCTTCGTACTTAGCAGGAACACGAATTACTTTACCAAGATTAAAAGTTACCTGGTATAATTTATCGGGAACTAAATTTTCATCCGGCTTAAATTCAATCGTTCGTGCATCAAGCCATATTGCTTTTCCTTTTACTGAAGGCGAAAAACTGAAAAGATCTTTATCAACAGCGTCTCCAACCGGATGGGTAGTAGAAGCATCTGCTGCCAGTTTAATTCTTACGGCAGTAGTTTTAGAGACAATTCCTGAGGTATATCCTTCAATATATTGGCTAAACAAAGGATCAACTTCTATTAATTTATTTTTTTTGTTACAAGAAGAAAGAATCAGAAGAAAACAAAGTGAAGAGAAAAATATAACTAACACATTTTTCTTACCAGAGAAAAAATTATTGGAATACATTGGTAGGTTGATTTGCAATAAAAGTCGTTAATTTTTATGAGCTAAACCAATCATTACGGATGTATTTGAAAGTAATTTAACTTGCCCGAAGCGTTAGAAATCCGGGAGCGGCATGAATTCAATTATTACTCAAACTAAGCTGGTGTTTAACTTTTTGGAGCAGATTATTAACATCAAAAGGTTTAGCTATAAAATCATCAGCGCCATACTCTGCAATAGTTGCCGCAGCGCCCGGATGGGCTGAAAACATAATGACAGGAATGTGCATCGTTTCTTTGGCCGATTTCAATTTCTTGCAGATTGTTCTTCCGTCGTGACCTGAAATAAGAACATCCAGGAGAATAAGGTCAGGCTTAAATGTTTCGATTTTAGAAAACGTATTCTCCCCCCTCGTAGTAACATCTACTTCAAATCCTTTCATCGTCAGAAGGATTTCCATCACAGACAGGATATCTGTGTCATCATCAACAACAAGAATTTTGGACATATCAGTTTACTAATTGCCGGATTACAACGATGAAAATTGCCAATTATTGTTTTACATCTTCACGTAAAAATCTTCATCATATTTCGCCCGGTTTGCTTTTCAATTTAGGAATATTTATTTAATTCGTTTGCAAAGGACAGCCTTTGCCCGAATAATTTGTCTGCGATTATATCCCACATATCATCAGGAAACAATCGTATCGAAAATTAAAAACCCCGCTGATAAGAAACGGGCATTAAAATCCAAATAACATATTTTAAAGTCTTGAAATAATGTGGTTCTGAGATTTTGAATATTAATGCACATCAAAATTTATTCCGAAAGAAGTCTTTAGAAAAAGATTTCTTCGAAATAGCTAAAATTATTTCAACTTGCCCTGCAGGTTTTCGTTGATTGCTTCCAAAAATTCTTCTGTATGCAAATAATCAGTACCGTGCGAAACCTTGTTACCACTGATGCACACCGCAAGATCTTTAGTCATTTTCCCGCTTTCAACTGTTTCAATACATACTTGTTCTAATGTAGTACAAAAATTAATTAATGCTTCATTATTATCCAATTTGCCCCGAAATGCCAATCCCCTTGTCCACGCAAATATTGATGCAATGGGATTAGTTGAGGTAGAATTTCCCTTTTGATGTTCCCGGTAATGTCTCGTAACGGTACCATGAGCTGCTTCAGCTTCCATCGTTTTGCCGTCGGGCGTAATCAAAACGGAAGTCATTAAACCCAATGAGCCAAAACCCTGGGCGATTGTATCACTTTGCACGTCGCCGTCATAATTTTTACAAGCCCATACGAAATTACCGTGCCATTTCAAAGCACTGGCCACCATATCATCTATGAGCCGGTGTTCGTATGTGATACCTGCTTCATCAAATTGTGCTTTAAATTCATTTTCAAAAATATTCTCAAAAATATCTTTGAACCTGCCGTCGTATTTTTTAAGTATGGTATTTTTTGTAGATAAATACAAAGGCCACTTTTTATTCAGCGCCATATTGAAACAGCTTCTTGCAAAACCCATTATACTCTCGTCGGTGTTATACATGCACAATGCAACGCCATCGCCTTTAAAATTATATACTTCAAAAGTTTGCGGTTCACTTCCATCTTCTGGTGTAAAGCTCATGGTAAGCTTTCCCGCGCCTTTTATAACGGTATCGGTTGCACGATATTGATCGCCAAATGCATGACGGCCAACGATAATAGGTGCCGTCCAGTTGGGAACCAGTCTCGGAATATTTTTTATAACGATTGGCTCACGAAAAACAGTTCCATCCAAAATATTCCTGATAGTACCATTTGGGCTTTTCCACATTTGTTTTAATTTAAATTCCTTCACCCTCAATTCATCAGGAGTAATGGTCGCACATTTTATTCCCACTCCGCAATCTTTGATGGCATTGGCAGCGTCTATGGTAACCTGGTCGTTGGTTTCATCGCGATGTTCCATTCCAAGGTCAAAATATTTTATGTCGACATCCAGGTATGGCAGTATTAATTTGTCTTTAATAAATTTCCAGATGATTCTTGTCATTTCATCTCCGTCGAGTTCAACTACGGGGTTGGCTACTTTAATTTTTGTCATGAGTGCTGTTAGATATTTTTTAGTGAATGATATTTTTTGATACTGGATTCCGGACTTTAGATATTAGATTCCGGATGCCCTTTCATATAGATTTACTATAATCTATTTTCATTGTGTCCTTTCTCAACTGCTTGTAAAAAATTATTTATTTTCTTTCCCAATGTCTCAATTTTTTCATGAAGCGCATTATAAACATTTTCATCTTTGAGTGACTCTGTTTCAAAAAGTGTCTCGAGGTGATCTATTGTTTCGTCGTTTGAAGCGAGAGCATAAATTATGAATTTAATAAAATCAGCCTTATATCTTCTTCTGCCATATCCTTCAACAATACAACTTTTTACGCCTTTACTTGATCTTCTTATTTGTTGCGCTTCTTCAAATTGCTCAAATTTTGGAAGACGTAAAGACATTTTATGAATTTCAATTACCACCTCTCTTGATATTTTCCAAATTTCAAGATTCTTATAACTCATATTTGTCGTTTAAGTCAAATATAAAAATCATTTTCAAACTAACGGCCAATATCAAGGATCTGGTATCAAGTATCTATTTTTATCAACTCATAAATTCTTAATCACTTCATCAGCAAACTCACTCGTTTTAAGCAATGTTGCATCTTTCATCAGGTTATAAAAATCTATTGTTACTTTCCTGCTCTTTATCGTTTTAGCGAGACCGTTAGTTACCAGTTCGCCAGCGTCTTTCCAGTTCATATAGTCGAACATCATTACCCCGCTCAATATTACCGATGAGGGATTCATCGTATTGGTATTGGCGAACCTTGGGGCGGTACCGTGAGTAGCTTCAAACACGGCGTGGCCGGTTAAAAAATTTATATTGGCACCTGGCGCAATACCAATTCCACCAACCTGTGCAGCCAAAGCGTCGCTGATATAATCGCCATTTAAATTTAAAGTTGCGATAACTGAATAGTCCTGCGGAGCCAATAAAGCCTGTTGTAAAAAGTTATCCGCGATGGCATCTTTAATAAGAATTTTACCGCCAATACGCGAAATGCGCATTTCTTCATTAGCCACTGCTTCCCCGCTTTCTTTTTTGGTGGCTTCCCACTGGTTCCAGGTATACACATCGTTACCAAATTCACGGGCGGCCAGTTCGTAACCCCAGTTCTTAAAAGCGCCTTCTGTAAATTTCATAATGTTACCCTTATGTACAAATGTTACCGATGGCAGTTTATTAGCGATGGCATATTCAATGGCAGAGCGTATTAATCTTTCAGATCCTTCTTTGCTTACGGGCTTTATTCCAAAGGAAGATGTTTCAGGGAAACGAATCTTTTTTATATTCAACTCCTCCTGTAAAAACTTCAATAACTTTTTGGCTTCGGGAGTGCCGGTCATAAATTCTATTCCCGCATAAATATCTTCGGTATTTTCCCGGAAGATCACCATATTAACTTTTTCCGGTTGCCACATAGGAGATGGAACGCCTTCAAAATACCTCACAGGCCTCAGGTTTACATATAAATCCAGTTCCTGCCTTAACGCCACGTTGAGGCTTCGTATGCCGCCTCCCACCGGCGTTGTAAGCGGACCTTTGATGGCTATTGTATATTCTTTAAAGGCTTCCATGGTTGCGGCAGGCATCCACTCACCAGTACGGTTAAACGCTTTTTCACCTGCGAGCACCTCCATCCATTTAATTTTTCTTTTACCATCATATGCCTTTCGAACGGCAGCATCAAAAACACGAACGCTGGCTTTCCATATATCGGGCCCAATTCCATCACCTTCGATAAATGGTATTATTGGTTTATCGGGTACGATCAATAGGCCGTTACTTCCCATTTTTATTTTTTCTGACATAAGACATTTTAAAAATTAATTGCGCAGTTCAGCCAGGTACTATCAAAGTTTACTCCATCATATTTTTTATAAAAATTGATAGCCGGTTCGTTCCAATCAAGCACCTGCCAAACAATTCCATTCAGTTTCCTTTCCTTCGCTTCTTCAATTATCTTATCGAATAATAATTTGCCGATTCCTTTGCCTCTTAATTCTTCGCTTACTAAAATATCTTCAAGGTACATGCGCTTTCCTTTCCATGTAGAATATCGAATATAAAACAAAGCAAAGCCTTCCACCCTGCCATCAACTTCTGCGACGAGTGCCCACCAAACAGGGTTTTCGCCAAACCCGCTTTCCTCAAAATGCTCTAATGTCACAGTCATTTCCTGCGGTGCTCTTTCAAAAACAGCCAACTGACGTATTAGCTCCATCAGTCTTTTTAAATCCTTTTTTTCTGCTTGTCGTATAATTGTATTCATTCATAAGTTATTTAAGGTCCTGATCTAAATCATTTAATATATCTTCTAAATTTTCAATCCCAGCACTCATTCTTTTAAGTCCGGCAGTAATTCTATATTTTTCTCTTTTTTCTTTTGCACTCCAAAATCGGTCATCGGGGCCGGATGAGATAAACGCGTATCACACGTCCCCTGGGAAACCGCCCCCGCACACAATTGTAATTTATCGATAAAATTTTTCCCGCAAAGCAAGTGATCTTTTAATTCAAAATTCAACATAGTAACGGGATGCCTCATTTGCATGTTTGCAGTTGAATAATTTGTAGTACGATTGGCACCGTTGCATACAGACCGATCGCCGCCATGAATGGCTGCAGAACCGAATCCCGAAAGAAAATCGTTATGTAACGGCATGTGTATAATTAATAAGCCAAAATAAAAAAATGAATAATTAAGTTTGGCAAAAGTAGTAAAAACATGAAGCAACTTTTGCAACAATATGCCGCGTACAATATTTGGGCAAATAAAATAATTACCGAAAGAATTGCTCAATTACCAGAAGATATAATTTATAAACAAACGGCAAGCAGCTTTTCGAGTATCTATACGACAGTAGTGCATTTAATGGATGTAGAGAGTTTATGGTGGCAACGTCTGAAACTGGTAGAACACCCAACATGGCCCGGAAAAACTTTCGATGGCAATTTTGAAAAACTTACCGTAGAGCTTATCTTTCTCTCGAAACAATGGTACGAATGGATTTCAAGTGCCAATGAAATTAATTTTACCCATGTATTTGCATACTATAACTCAAAAAAAGAATATTTTAAACAACCTGTTTATGAGATGCTGCTCCACTTATTTAATCACCAGACCTATCATCGCGGACAACTGGTAACAATGATGAGACAGAATGGAATTGAAAAAATTCCAGCGACGGATTTTATTGTTTTTTCAAGAAGTAAAAAAAGTAATTACTAACAAGTGGCATTATCGCACAATCAAAATATAGATTTTAAATAGGCAGAAAAATAAAAACTTTTAACATCAAAGTTGATTAAAAAAAATATTCTATTCGGGATAGACAATTTTCTCCAATCCGGTTCTCATAAGGATAAACGAATTGCATTTGTTTGCAACGAGGCGTCAGTTACGATAGATGGAATTCAGTCCAGGGCTGCCTTAATAAAGAACGGCTTTAACATTGTAAAACTATTTTCTCCTGAACACGGATTAAATGCTTCAGGAGAAGATGGTTATTATCAGCCCGATGGGATTGATAGTCTCACCGGTTTACCCCTTGTAAGTTTATACGGAGATCGTTTAATCCCGCGGCGGGAAGACTTAGCTGATATTGATTTGGTTTTATTTGATCTCCCCGATGTTGGTTGCAGGTTTTACACTTACCTCTGGACAATGACTCACATAATGGAAGCTGGTGCTGCGTTTGATATTCCACTTTTTATTGCTGACCGTCCAAACCCAATTGGCGGCAAGTTACTCCAGGCAGAAGGTCCAATGCTTGATGAAGCCAACTGCTCGTCATTTATCGGGAGATGGAATATCCCTCTGAGATATTCTTGCACGCTTGGCGAACTCGCCCAATATTTCAGGGCTACAAGAGTTCCCGAATTACAATTGGTTATTATTCCTGTGAGCAATTGGCAAAGGGAAATAACAAATGCTGATAATTTTATTCCTACTTCGCCTGCCATTAGCAAACTTAGCGCTGCCTTGTTGTATCCGGGCACAGGCTTACTGGAAGGCGTAAACGTAAATGAAGGAAGAGAAACAAAATTTCCTTTTGAGGTATGTGCCGCTCCATGGATCGACAAGGAAGAATTTTTTGATTGCTTTAAACTCATCAACCACCCGGGCCTGCATGTCGAAACAATAAGTTACATGTCGAAAAACGGTCCATATGTAAATGAAACATGCCATGGAATAAAACTAACGGTTGTGGATGAAGATATTTTCCGGCCAGTAGTAATGGGTATTTCGCTCATTAAAACCATAATGAAACTCTATCCTGATAATGTTACAGAACGCTTATATAAAACCGTTGCAAATCCTGGCGGGAAGGGTCATCTCGATAAACTGTTGGGAGTGCCGAATGCATTTCATAAACTAAAAATTGGCGAGACAATAACTACAGACGTAACAGAAGAATGGCTTGAAGCAATACGTAATTATCTTATTTACCCATCATAATTCCGGGTAACCCAGTAATCATGCTCGGCCAAAGCAAGTTAATCCCTTAACACTTGCTCTCCGCGAAAGAATTTTGAGACTTACAAGTAATCGAACCCATCTTTACTTTAAAGAAATCATTATTTTCTTCAAATAAAACTGTACCATTCTTTGCCAAATGAAACTTTAATCTCTACCTTTTTATGCATTGTCATCCAAAAGCTGCAAGAATGAGGCTTTAGTCTTCGTTATTTTAATAGATTAAAAAAACTGCATAAAGCCGCACACATCTATAAAATGAAGATGCCGCAAAAATTATTATTTATTTACTTTTTACAAGGTAGTAAAGGATCATAATGTCGTTTTCTATTTTGTGGCATCGTTTGCCATAATGTATGTTTTTGCAATTTTATGCATGAGTCTGCAACATTTTTTTGGTGTATATCTTATTTCTGCCGAAATTCACGGAACCATAACTTTTAACATGCTTAAGATAGAAAGACAGGAATATATTTTTCGAAAACTAAATCTGCATAATAAAGTCTTGTCTTCTGATTTGAGCCAGGAGATGGATGTTTCAGAAGATACCATCCGTCGCGACCTTAACGAATTGGCCGACTCGGGAAGAATAATAAAAGTTCATGGCGGAGCGCTTTCAAAATCCTTTCATAGTTCCTTTTACAGATCTGATATTTATAAACTCGATGCCAAAAAGATAATTGGTCAAAAAGTTATTAATCTTATTAAAGATGGAATGTTTGTTCTTACTTCCGGCGGCACCACTCTTTTAGAAATGGCGAGAATGTTACCTGCAGGGTTACATGCCACATTTTTCACACCTAGCATACCCGCGGCTTACGAGTATATGCTCCATCCAAATATTGAATTGATTGTAATAGGAGGAAAAATTTCCAGGAATTCGCATATTTCTTTTGGTGCTGAAACCATTAATAAAATCAACGAAATAAAACCTGACATATGCATTTTAGGCATTAACGCCATTGATTTTAAAAAAGGCATTACAGACAATGATTGGGATGTGGTGCAGATTAAAAAGAAAATGATTGAAGTATCCCAGAAAACAATTGCATTGGCAATTTCTGAAAAGATAGACACCGAACAGCGGCTAAAAATTTGTGACTATGAGGCAATAGATATTCTTATAACGGAATTAGATCCTTCCGATAAATTATTAAACAATTATAAAAATAAAAAAATATCAATTATCTAATTTTTAAACCAATACATAACATCATGAGACTAAAAACATTTCAATTACCCGGTAAATGGAAGCATCTCTTTTTACTGGCAGTATTTAATGGTATGTTAGCCTATAGCTTTGCACAGGTTCACATAAGCGGAACAGTGTCTAATAAGAGTGGGACACTGCTTGAATCTATTTCGGTTGAAGTAAAAGGCACCAAATACGGCACCGTTACTGACAATTCGGGAACGTATAAATTAACGGCTCCCTTAAAAGAAGGCAAATACACTTTAGAATTTTCGGGCGGCGGTTATCAAAAATCAGATGTTGAACTAACGGTAGGTTCCGGCAGCGAATACAATGTTAGTACCCAACTAACGGAGCAGATATCCAGGCTAGACGAAGTTGTAGTAACCGGTACTTCTGAAGGTACAACCCGGAGGCAACTTGGAAGTTATATAAGCACTGTAAAAGGCGACGAACTTACTAAAGGGGCTACCGGCAATGTGCTTGAAGCATTACAAGGTAAAACTGCGGGGGCGCAGATTATTCAAAACTCCGGTGATCCAGCCGGCGGTATTTCTGTACGGTTAAGAGGTATTAGTACGGTGAATTCATCTTCCGAACCGCTTTATATAATTGATGGAATTATTGTAGACAACTCCACAACCAGGGTTACCAATTCAGACCCTAACTATAACGGTACAAATACAGTAGGCACCATTGGCCAAAACAGGCTGGTAGATATTAACCCTGATGATATTGACAGAATTGAGGTTTTAAATGGTGCAGCAGCAGCAGCTATTTACGGATCAAGGGCCAATGCCGGCGTTATCCAGATTTTTACGAAAAGAGGTTCTGCCGGAGCGCCACAAGTGAGTTTTTCAACAAATGAATCTTTAAATGAACTCAGAAAAAAACTTAAGGTAAACGAGGCTCCTGTTAAATTTGGCGGCTCACCCGATGTGCAAACACAAACAATACTTACTCCAACCTTAACTAATACCACACCGGTTCAGCGATACGATTACCAGGATTATATTTTCAGGAAAGGTGTTGGTACTGATAATACAGTTTCTATGTCGGGCGGAAAAGACAAAACCAAATATTACGCATCCGCTTCTTATTTATATAATGAGGGAATAATAAAGAACACAGATTTCAACAAATACAGCCTGAGATTAAACCTGGAACAGGAGTTGGCAAAATGGGCCAACTTAAATATTAATGTAAATTATATTAATGATAAGTCCAACGAGAAGCCTGATGGCAACTCATTCTATTCGCCTACCAATGCAGTTACCATAATAGGCAATTATTATGATATCCAGAAAAGAGATGCGTTGGGAAATATATTGGCTGTTGGTGAAAGAGGCAGGGTTAACCCGGTTTCTGTAATTGAAGACTTTAAGCAACAGGAGCAAACCAGCAGAATACTCGCAGGCATTGGGCTTAAACTGACCCCGGTTAAAAATCTCATTATTGACTTACATACAGGAGTTGATAATTACAGCCAGTTGGGAACCACGTTTATTCCACCATACGCTTACAATGTAAATACTGCATTTTACGGCGGAGGTCCTTCACTTGATCCAACATTAAATGGCTACTCAAGTGCAGCCACTTATAATTTCTTCCAGATAAACCACGATGTTAATTTAACTTATAACTGGAAAATTAATGACAAGCTCAGCTCTGTAACGCAGGTTGGATATTCTCTTCAATATCAAAAAACTAATTACATCCTGGAGCAAGGCCGGGGATTGGCGCCCTTTGTTCAAACGGTTGATGGCGCCAGTACCATTATACCCGGCTCCGATTCAAGAAGTGAATTTTCGGTATGGGGACAATACATTCAACAAAATTTCAAATATAGAAATCAATTATTCTTGACAGGTGCTTTACGCTTAGATGGTTCATCAGTTTTTGGCCCATCGCAACGCAACCAGGTGTACAGAAAATTGGGCGGAAGCTATGTTATATCTGGAACAGATTTTTGGTCGAAAATGGGCGTCTCCAAATGGTGGAACCTGTTAAAAGTGAGATCAGCCTACGGCGAATCAGGAAATCTCACAGGTATTGGAGCTTATTCAAGATTTAATAATTACGGTTCATCGTCGTTCCTGGGAATAACTTCTTTCCAAACCAGTACACAGTTAGCAAATACCAACGTTAAGCCTGAAAGACAAAATGAAATAGAGGTGGGAACTGATATGGCATTTTTCAACAATAGAATTGGCGTAACCTTCAACTATTATAAAAAGAAAGTAAATGATCTTTTAATAAGCAGGAGCATTGCCCCTACAAACGGATTCTCAAGTTTACTGGATAATATTGGTTCCCTTCAAAATGTCGGATACGAAGTGTTACTTAATTTAGTTCCTGTCGAAACCAAATCATTCAGATGGGATCTAACTATGATTTACAACCATAACAGGAATAAAGCACTAAATATCGGGCAGTCTCTTATCTTATACTCCAACAATGGCGGGGCCCCTGTAGCGATATTACAAAACCAGCCGATCGGCGTGTTCTACGGAACTTTCTTTGCAACGGACGGCAGTGGTCAATTACTAAAAAACAGTTCGGGTATACCTACAACAGAATCAGGAACTCAAAATGGTCCGCTAAGTTATACAACCAAAAGAGACGCTACAACAGGTTTGCCAACCGGTACAGCATTACAGAAAGTTATAGGAAATCCCAATCCTAAATACACAGCTACGCTTACCAACGACTTCGCCTACAAAAAACTAAGCCTACATGTTCAATTGGACGCAGTTCAGGGAGTTGATGTCTTTAATGCAGACTTCAGGACAAGACAAGGTGTAGATAATGGCACAGTAGCACAACAGGAAGATTTGGGAAAGATTCCACGAGGTTATATTGCGGGGGTTTATGGCATACAGCAATGGAGAATTGACGATGGATCTTTTGTAAAACTTAGAGAGCTATCACTAAGTTATGATCTCGGAAATTTGAAATTCATACACGACCTGACAGTTTCTGTTGGTGGAAGAAATTTAGTTTCATGGGATAAATATAAAGGCTACGACCCCGAGGTAAATGCTGCCGGACAAAGTACCATATTACGTGGAATTGACTTTGGAAGTACGCCGGCTCCAAAAACATTTAACGTCGGAATTCGTGCCAAATTTTAAACTATTAAATAATTAATTATGAAAAAGTATTTTAAAATAATTATAGGTGGGTTTATTCTCATAGCAATTATAATACCGCTCCCATCTTGCAAAAAGAACTATACAAATCCCGGTGCCGCAATCTCATCTTCGGTATTGTCGTCTACGAAAGGCTTAACAGGTGTTGCCGTTGGGTTACAAAATTGGTACACTGCAGGACGCGGTGGATTAATATATAACACCGTTACCGCAAGTGGCCTGGTTACAGGCGAAATTTATTGTGTAAATGCTGGCAATACTGACGAAGCACAATTAGGAACCGGCGGTGGCGCTGTGCAAAATACAAATGGAGTGGTTAATGGATTATGGTCAGTTTCTAACAAAATAATATACGATGCTAATAATGTTATCGCAAACGTAGGAATTGTAGGAGATAAAGGTTATGCCAGCGGCTTAATAGCTTATGCTTCTATATTTAAGGCTTTGGCTCTTGCAGACTTGTCTATGTTTTGGGATCATATACCCGATTCTACGGGTAGCAATGTAAACTTTATTGCAAACACTGATGGATTAAAGGACGCAATAGCAACTATCAATAATGCACTCAGTACAATTAATGCAACCCCGGTAAGTGCCGGTTTTCTTTCCAGTGTTCCTTCAGGCATAGACATCACCAATACCCTATATGCGCTAAAAGCAAGGTTTTCATTATTTGCAGGAAATTACACTGATGCTTTGGCCGCAGCAGATAATGTAAATCTATCTGTGAAATCCGCCTTTAAATACAGCACGGTTACTTTAAATCCAATTTTTTCTGTGGCAACTTCTACCAACAATGTTTTTCAGCCCGTAGATTCTACCATGGGCCTTCCGGCAGGACTGCAGCCGGATTTAAATGATCAGCGGGTACCTTTTTATATTGCCACTTCTGCCAATCCCCGATTTAGGATTAATGGATTTGGAGCAGCAACAACCACCCCATTTCCCGTTTATCTACCGGGGGAAATTATGTTAATCAAAGCTGAATGCTACGCACAACAAAACGATTTGGTGAACGGATTGGCGCAATTGAATAATGTAGTAACAAAAACACCAGCAAACGATCCATTCGGTGTTGGCGCAGGGCTTCCTCCAACAACAGTTACTTCGCAGGCCGATCTCTTAACCCAGATCTATCAACAGCGCTGTATCGAGTTGTACATGTCGGGCTTAAAATTAGAAGATATGAGAAGATTTGACAGACCAACGTCGGAGCGTACCCGAAATTATTTTCCATATCCATTTGTTGAAAGAAATGGTAATACAAATACTCCGGTTGATCCCCCTTTCTGATTTTTTATAAATGTTTAATTAAAAAAAGGGCTTTTCAAAGCTCTTTTTTTATTGGCTATAATTTTAAGGGGGGGGTCGATTATTTGTATATCACCAATAGAATATTACTGCCTTAACGGCTTTTGAATATTTACGATATGTTGCCGCTATGTATTCGATACATATTCGATCTATAGAGCGAACTGCTTACACATTAAATAAGCTTCCAGTTCATTTATTGATATAAGCAATTATTATAAAACCAGTTTGCAAACTATTGCCAACTCAGCTTAATCAATAACTATGGCATGAATTATTAATGGCACTATAGATAGTGTGTATACAGGAAGGATAATTTTATAAATCCGGGAATTATTTTTACAAATATTTTTGAGTATATAGAATTGCGTTTACAATTCACAGTTAGGCCAGTGAAAACTTATAACTTATAACTTATTTAGTATCATATGCCCACTTAATTAAAGTAGCGCCCCAGGTAAATCCTCCGCCAAAAGCTGCAAGAACAATCAAATCATCTTTCTTTAATTGTTTTTCCCATTCCCATAAACATAAAGGAATGGTTGCAGAGGTGGTATTTCCGTATCGTTGAATATTGATCATAACCTTATCCATACTCAAGCCCATCCTGCTTGCAGTTGCATCAATTATTCTTTTATTCGCCTGGTGTGGCACCAGCCATGCAATATCATCACCAGTTAAATGATTTCTCTCCAATAATTCATACGAAACATCAGCCATACCTTTTACAGCAAACTTGAAAACGGCCGGGCCTTCCTGGAAAATGTAATGCTCTTTGGCCAATACAGTTTCTACCGATGCAGGTTTCGCAGATCCGCCGGCAACCATTTTCAAATACTCTACGCCGCTACCATCCGTCTTCAAAAGGCTGTCCTGTATTCCATATCCATCTTCATTAGGCTCAAGTAGAATTGCACCGGCGGCATCGCCAAAAAGCACGCAGGTTTTACGGTCACTATAATCTACAATTCCGCTCATCTTATCCGTTCCAACAACGACCACTTTTTTATAACGGCCGCTTTCTATTAACGATGCACCGGTGGTTACACCGAAAAAAAATCCTGAGCATGCGGCAGAAAGATCGAAGCCGAATGCATTAACAGCCCCAATTTTATAAGTGATAATATTTGCCGTCGCAGGGAAGGTCATATCCGGAGTAACGGTGCAACAAATAAGGCAATCAATTTCTACTGGATCAATTCCCCTTTTTTTACAAAGTTCCAACACAGCAGGAATGGCCATTTCAGAAACCCCTTTATTTTCTCCTTTGAGTATTCTTCTTTCTTCAACTCCGGTTCTGGTTTTTATCCATTCATCATTGGTGTCCACCATTGTTTCGAGTTCAGCGTTTGTAAGTTTGTAATCGGGAACATAACCACCAACGGCGGTGATAGCTGCAGAAATTTTTTTGTCCATTTATTTAGCGTGGCCTTTTTGTGAGTTGACAAAAATACAACATACTTTATTATTCAATCAGTTGTAAAATCGGCAGATATTTTATATAGCTATCATTACAGTGAATTACTTATTTTTGGCGCTCTTAAACAAATGATAGCATATTTATCAGGAAAATTTTCTTATAAAACACCGACCGTTGTTTATGTGGATGTGCAGGGATTGGGGTATGAAGTAAACATCAGCCTTAATACCTATTCGCACATTCAAAAATTAAACGAAGGGAAACTATACACTTACCTGCAGGTGAAAGAAGATGCTCATACGTTGTATGGCTTTTTTGATTCGATGGAAAAGGAAATGTTTGTAATGTTGATAAGTGTTTCAGGCGTAGGTGCAGCTACAGCCAGAATGATGTTGTCTCATTTAAAGCCTGACGAAATAAGTAAGGCTATTCTTCAGAACAATGCGTCATTGCTCGAAAGCGTAAAAGGAATAGGAAGAAAAACCGCCGAGAGACTTATTCTCGAACTCAAAGATAAAATGTCAAAATTATCATCAATTGCTCCATTAGATACACCTGTTGGCAATACTTTGCACCAGGATGCGTTAAATGCATTGGTAGCTCTTGGTATAGGAAGGCCAGTCGCTGAACAGTCCATTAAAAAAGTCGTAATTTCCAACCCAACCATCAACAACCTTGAAGAAATAATAAAAAAAGCCCTAAAAGCTATTTGAGAGAAATCTACCTTAATTAATCGCGGGATGTTGTTTATTAGAAAATTGGCACCGAATTTTTTGGGGTTGATATTAGCTTGCCTTTGGGGAGTGCTGTTTTTATCTATCGGCACCAATAACGCATCCGCACAGGATACAACCAAATTAAATCTGAACGATTCGCTCCATTATCCGATTCACGATACAAGAGGTGATTTTTATTCAGGCCAAAGAAGCCCTTTTGATTTAGCCAACCCCAATAATATAAAAGACTCTATCGCCTACGACCCGGCTACAAAAAGATATACCGTTTACGAAAAAATTGGAAACAAATATTATAGAACACCCACTTCGTATTCTTCTGAAGAATTTATGGAGATGGAAGGCCAAAAAGCTGAAACGAATTATTTTAAGCAAAGAGCCAATACCCTTAATTTACTAAATCGCGGCCAGGTAAAACCAAAACTCAGCGTTTACGATAACCTGTTCAACAGGCTATTCGGAAATGGCAAAATAGATATTCAGCCGCAAGGAAATGTTGATATAACCGCAGGTTACCAGGGGCAAAATATTAAGAACCCAACTCTTGCAGAAAGGGCAAGAAAAAATGGAGGCCTCGATTTCAATATGGCAACCCAACTAAATGTAAATGCCAATATTGGTGATAAATTAAAATTCCCGATAAGTTATAATACCCTTGCTAATTTCGATTTTACTAACCAGCTCAAACTCGACTACACCGGTAAAGATGATGAAATCTTAAAACGTTTTGAAGCAGGTAATGTGACGTTTCCTTCGAGGAGTACTTTGATCCCGGGAGCGCAGTCTTTATTTGGCATAAAGACTGAATTACAATTTGGGAAACTCTTTGTAACCGCAATCCTGGCAAATCAAAAGTCGCAGAGACAATCAGTAAACCTGCAAGGTGGAAGCGCGGCCCAAAAATTTGAATTTAAAGCAGACGACTATGAAGAGAACAGGCACTTTTTGCTTGGGCAGTATTTTAAGGACAATTACAATAAAGCGATGAGCAATCTGCCGGCCATAACAACACCGGTGAATATATTAAGACTTGAGGTATGGGTAACCAATAAAAACGGGGCGACAACTGATGCAAGAGAAATTGTCGGTCTGATGGATTTAGGCGAAAATAAACCCTATCATCCGTTTACGATTACCGGAACTTTGCCATCCAACAATACCAATTCAGAATACCGCGACATTACAAGCAATCCCAATAGCCGCAATGCTGCCCTCATCACGAACCAATTACAAACTGTAAACGGATTAAACCCGGTACAGGATTTTGAAAAAACTTTTGCAAGAAAACTGGATTCAACGCAGTATGTCTTTAATCCTAAAGTCGGTTTCTTATCATTAAGCCAGCCGCTTCAATCCGATGAGGTGTTAGCTGTTGCTTATCAATATTCTTATAATGGCCATATTTACCAGGTAGGTGAATTTTCCCAGGATATTCCGCCAGATTCCACATCAGCAAATCAAAATGTTTTGTTCCTGAAATTATTGAAAGCCACGTCTCAACGTCCCAATCTTCCTATATGGCAATTGATGATGAAAAATGTCTACAGTGTTGGATTTGGAACACTAGACCAACAGGATTTTAATCTCAATGTTCTTTACCAGGAACCAGGTTTGGGCGCCAAAAGATATCTTCCCTTTGGAGATATTAATCTCGGCACGCCAATATTAACATTGGTAAATCTTGACAGACTAAATAACCATAATGATCCTCAACCAGATGGCGTTTTCGACTTTGTGCCCGGGTACACTGTTCTACCGCAATATAGCAGGGTAATATTTCCATTGCTGCAACCTTTTGGGCGAGACATTGCTGCAAAAGTTTTTACTGATACCACCCTTGCAAGAGACAGTCTGTATTACCCGTTGTACGATTCTATAAAAGTAATTGCCCAACAACAATTTCCAAATCTTGACAGGTTTGTACTGCAAGGTTCCGCGAAATCCTCGGCATCTTCTGATATTAGTATTGGCTATAATATCCCGCCTGGGTCAGTAACGGTAACGGCCGGAGGTCAACGGCTAAGTGAGAATGTAGACTATACAATTAACTACGATCTCGGAACGATAAAAGTAATTAACCAGGCAATTATAAATGCAGGATTGCCGGTCCAGGTAAATTTTGAAAACAACGCAACCTTTGGTCTCCAGCAAAAAAGTTATTTGGGCCTGAGATTGGATTACCAGGCTAAAAATACTGCCAAAGAGCAACTTACCATTGGCGCAACTATGGTACGGTTAAGTGAAAGGCCATTTTTCACTAAGGTGGATTATGGCGAAGACCCTATCAGAAATACAATGTATGGAACAGATGTCAACTATCACAGAAATGTACCGAGGTTGACAAAATTATTAGATAAATTGCCGTTTTATAATACAACAGCGCCTTCTGCAATAAGCGCTTATGCGGAAGCTGCTTATTTAAAACCAGGCCATGCTCCTCAAATAGGAAAAGGCAGTAATGGTGTGGTTTACATTGATGATTTTGAAGGAAGCAAAAGTGATATTGATCTTCGTTTTCCACCGATAAGCTGGGCGTTGGCTTCAACACCTTACGGCGCTACAGATACGAGTGGCAATACGCTATTATTTCCCGAAGCCGCCGACAATGATAAACTCGATTACGGCATGAACAGGGCCAAAATTGCCTGGTATCAAATTGAACCCACTTTACAGGATCCCAAAAATGTAAATAACCCTTTAAAAGGAAATACCAAAGATCTTTCTGATCCGAGGGAGCGGGCTATTTCACAAACCGAAATATTCCCACAGATTACAACCGACTTTGGCCAAAACCAATTAATCACTTTTGACCTTGCATACTATCCTACCGAGCGTGGTCCCTATAACTACGACGCTTCCGCGGCAGGTGTTTCGGCCACCGGTAAATTACTTAACCCTTCCAAGCGATGGGGTGGATTGATGCGAAGCATTGACCAGACTGACTTTGAAACGGCGAACGTCGAGTATATTGAGTGTTGGGTGCAGGATCCGTTTATAAATAACCCAACTAGTAATGGTGGTAAATTTTACATAAACCTGGGAAACGTTTCCGAAGATGTGCTGAAAGATTCCCGGAGATTTTATGAAAATGGATTGCCGACCCCCAATCTTCCTGCACAAGTAGATACTTCAATCTGGGGCGTTATTCCCCGCAATCCAATACAGGTTACCAATGCATTCAGCAACGACCCAAACGACAGGCCCTACCAGGATGTTGGTTTTGACGGATTGACCGATAGCGCTGAGGTAACAAAACGCAGAAATGATTATTTAAATGTATTGGCAACTAATTTCGGTGCAGGTTCAAAAGCATACCAGGATGCATTAGCCGATCCTTCCTCAGACAACTATCATTACTATCGCGGCAGCGATCTTGATGCTCAAAATGCGAATATCCTTACGCGTTATAAAAACTTTAATGGCCCCCAGGGCAATTCACCTATAGCAAATAATAACTCCCAATACTCATCGGCCGCCACGCTTTATCCTGACCAGGAAGACTTAAACAGGGATAATACACTTAATGAAACTGAAGAATATTTTCAATACACGGTCGACCTTAAACCACCAACGGCGCCTGACATGAACATTGGGCAAAATTTTATTGTAGACAAAAAGGTAGTTACTGTAAAACTGGCTGATCAATCTTCAAGACAGGAAACATGGTACCAGTTAAGGATTCCCATAGAATCTTACAATAAAAAGATTGGTAATATCCCCGACTTTAAATCGATAAGATTTATAAGAATGTTTCTGACCGGATTTGATGATAGTGTCGTTGTACGTTTTGGAAAGCTGGCGCTTGTAAGAAATACCTGGAGAAAATTTGAATACAAACTTGACACTACCGGAAATTATAGTCCCGAGGTTACAAACGACTTCAACGTGGGCGCCGTAAATATTGAAGAGAATGATAAACGCTCTCCATTGCCTTACCGCACTCCGTCAGATATTCAACGGGTTCAAACATTAAGCAACAACGGCGTAAATCTTTTGCAAAATGAACAATCGCTTTCACTCCAGTTTTGTGGACTTAACCAGAACGATGGAAAAGCCGTCTTTCAAACTTTTGCGTCCCGGGACCTAAGACAGTTCGGCAGCCTGAAATTGTATATTCATGCTGAAAAAACCGCTGGCACTCAACTTAACGATAATGACCTCACTGCGGTAATAAGATTGGGGAGCGATTTTGTTTCCAACTATTATGAAGTGAGGATTCCGTTAAAACTTACGCCGCTTAATACGGGGCTAAATCCCGACAGTAAAGAATATAACGATACGCTGTGGATACAGAGCAATAACCTTAATGTAGACTTGTATCAACTTACTCAGCTTAAGAACTCAAGAAACTTATCAAGTACCCCATTAAATATTTTGTATTCGCAATTACAGTCTAACGGTCAAACATACTCGGTAATTGGTAATCCCAACCTCGGCGACGTTGGCGGCATATTAATGGGCGTAAGAAATGTTAATACAGGTTCGGCTTGCGGTGAACTTTGGTTTAATGAATTAAGACTCTCTTCTCTAAATGAAAAGGGTGGCTGGGCTTCTTTAGCAAGAGTGGATGTAAATCTTGCCGACCTGGGAACTATTTCGGTTTCTGCAAACACGCATAGCAACGGATTTGGCACACTGGAGCAGGGTGTAGATCAACGCTATAAGGATAACTATCTTCAGCTTGATGCAGCAACCAACCTTGAGCTTGGCAAATTGCTGCCGCAAAAAGCAGCTTTATCAATTCCTTTTTATGCAAGCGTATCGCAAACAATAAGCACCCCTCAATACGACCCCTATGAGGGCGACATTACTTTGAAACAGAAACTTAGGGAAGCTCCCAAAAGCCAGAGAGACTCCATAAGAAAAGACGCGGTAGACTTTACTTCTACAAAAACTATCAGTTTTACTAACGTTCATAAAAACAGAACGAGTAGCAAAAAACCAAAACCCTGGGATATCGAAAATATCGATCTCAGCTATTCTTTCACTAAAACTGAAGCTCATAATCCGCTTATTGAATATAACACTGTTACAAAACAGCGTGGAGGCCTGGGTTATAATTTTGCGCCTCAGCCAAAATATTTTGAACCTTTTAAAAAGTTATTCAAGAAAACTAAAACGCATTGGTTTGACCTGGTAAAAGATTTCAACTTCAATCCTATCCCTTCACAGGTTAGCTTCAGGGCAGATATTTTCCGGCAGTTTGGTGTTATAAAGCCCAGAAGTATTGGCGGTGATAAATATGTGATTCCCGAAACTTATGATAAGTATTTTACTTTTGATAGAAACTATATTTTCAGATGGGACCTTACCCATTCTTTGAACATTGACTATACGGCACTCAATAATGCGGTAATAGATGAGCCTTACGGACGACTTGACACGAAAGCCAAAAAAGATACTGTGAGAAGAAATTTCTGGGACGGAGGTCGTAACACGGTATTTACACAAACCGTCAATTTTTCTTATAATGTGCCCCTGAATAAATTTCCTTTAACTGACTGGACGACATTACGACTAGGATATACAGCCAATTACCAGTGGATTGGCGCATCGCGGCTAGCTGTAAATCTTGGAAATTTTCTTGAAAACGGGCAGCAGGAAGAGGCCAATCTTCAGCTTGATTTTACGAGACTATACGCCAAATCAAAATGGCTGAAAGCAATTGACCAACCAAGGGAATCAACAAAAAACGGAAAAACAAATGCCCGCGACTCACTTGCTTCAAAACGAGCCAATGCAAATAATCAATTATCAAAAGGAAAAAAAGACGCCAAGGCGCTGCCTGAAGTTACCGGCATTGCCAGGGTTTTCGGCAAATTACTTACCAGTATAAAATCCATTAATGGTTCTATTTCACAAAACAGCCATACAAGGTTGCCGGGCTATACTGATAGTACCCATATTTTAGGTGAAGATTTCAGGAGCATGGCGCCAGGCCTCGATTTTATTTTAGGAAAACAACCTGATACCAACTGGCTGAACAGGGCTGCAAAGAGAGGACTGATAACAAGAGACACAACCTTTAATGATTTATTTGTTCAAAGTTTTGATCAGAAAATTTCCGCTTCTGCACAGCTTGAGCCCGTTAGGGATTTAACGATTGATGTAAATATTGATAAAACATTTACAAAAAATTTCACGGAAACATTCAAGGATACAACGGGTACGGGAAATCATTTTTCTCATTTAAGCCCGTATGTACAGGGTGGGTTCAATGTAAGTTATATTGCATTTAAAACGCTTTTCGGTAAATATGATCCCAACCAGGTATCGACCACTTTCTTAAAGTTTCAGAATTACCGTGAGGTATTGTCAAAGCGATTAGGGGATTTAAATACCTACAACAAATTACAGGGAGGCCCTACTGCTAATGACGGATATGCATTGGGTTATGGAAGATACGCTGTAGATGTGTTGGTGCCCGCATTTATTGCGGCATACACTGGCCAGGATCCTACTAAAGTTTCATTGATACGACAAAATAATACCAATATTAAATCCAATCCGTTTCGGGATATTTTGCCAAAACCCAACTGGCGAATCACGTATAATGGCTTAAGCCGGGTGCCCGGACTCGATAAAATATTCACCAATTTTTCTTTAACGCACGCATATAATGCGAGTCTTGGAATGAATAGTTTTGCCTCAGCTTTATTGTACCAGGATGTCTCGAGATTCGGTTACCCTTCATTCATAGATACTACGGCCGGAAACAACAATTACATACCTTTCTTTTTAATTCCTAACATAACTATCCAGGAACAATTTGCCCCTTTAATAGGAGCAGACATGACTTTTACTAACCAGCTTAGTTTAAAATTTGAATACCAGAAACAACGGCAATTAAGCCTCAGCCTGATCGATTACCAGCTCAGCGAAGTACGTTCTACCCAATATACTTTTGGCGGCGGATTTCGTAAAAAAGGTTTGAAACTTCCTTTTAAAGTTCCTTTTTCAAAAAAGGACAGTAAAAAATTAGACAACGAAATCAATTTCAGGCTTGATTTTAAAATAGCCGATAACGTAACCTCCAATAGCCGCCTTGACCAGAATAGTGCTTTTGCCACCAATGGTAGTAAAGAGATTACCATCAGCCCGACAATAGATTATTATATCAGCAATCGCATTAATGTAAAATTATATTTCGAACAACGGAGAGTAAACCCTTATATCTCATCATCGCCTCCAACGGTTGATACAAGAGCGGGAGCACAAATAAGAATCTCGCTAAGCCAGTAATAATTTATTTGTCATTAAAAAACTCGAGGGTTTCAAGTTAATCCGCCAGTACAATCAGTATAGGTAATTCAATTCCCTGGGCTGGTGTCATTACTAAACGGTAATCGGCAAAATCTCTTAACTGATTAAAGTTAGAAGGGTGTTATCTGATTAGCATAGGACTTTTTAATATCTGAAAGTGATCTTAAATTATCGCCGAAGATTGGGCCTTACCACTCAATTCAACATCTGTGTTGTTGTATTAGCTTCCAAACCAATTCCACGGTATGTGCCGGAACTCATACTGAATAATAAAAAACCCGGAGTTAATCACGCCCCGGGTTAAGTTATCAACAAGCATAAAAAAACTATTTAACTTTCTTAAGCATCATAATATATCCGCACACATTCTTTTTCTTCAACTTATTTACCTGCACAGGCTTTATCATGTGATATTCCGTAAATTTTGGTATGTAGGAATAACTGATAATATTTGCCATCTTATCCTGCCCATAGTGCTTAACATACACCACCTGTTTTTCATTAAAGTCATACATCCTCACTTCATATAGTTTTGAACTAAGATCACCAATAAAAACAAACTGGTACCAGCTACCTTGCGTTAATGGAACAATTACCGGCATTTCATATTCACTTTCCATCATCATCGTAGCTTCTTTAACTACTATAAAGCCTTGTTCTTTAAAACTTTCTTTTAAACTATCCGCTTCTTTTTTTAGTGTAGAGTCGAAGCAGGAGACCTGCCTAATTACATCCTGACTATAAACAGAAAATTGAAATGCCAACAATAATACCAATATCAGAGTTGGTTGTATTACTAGGTTTTTCATGCGGTACGAGGAAATTGAATGAACAATAACAATATTACAAAAAAATAGCTGATTTTTAAAATGATCAATGTAGTTTTTAAGTCCAAAAAAAAGCTAATTGTCTTCTTCTTAACCTAAAACTCATATTGTTAACGGTTTGGCAGAAAAAATGTTGCAATATTTACAAATTCTTGTGAAAAAAAATGCCTGTTGCCTGGGCCAATGGAGTGATTTCCAGTTCATTTATGCAGATGTTGGGCGGTAGTGATGCACAGTAAAAGATAGCGTCTGCAATGTCAGCACCCGTGAGCGGCGTAAAACCTTCATATACCTTGGCTGCTTTAGCAGCATCTCCTTTATATCTAACCACGCCAAATTCAGTTTCAACAGCGCCCGGTTTAATATTGGTTACTTTTATCCGGTGTTGCAAAAGATCAATTCTCATCGCCCTGCTAACTGCTTCCACTGCAGATTTGCTGGCGCAATAAACATTTCCCTTTTCATAAACATCGTCCCCGGCAACTGAACCAAGGTTGATAATGTGCCCCTGTTTTTTTTCAATCATATATGGCAAAACTGCTTTGCTCACATACAAGAGTCCATTTACATTTGTATGCAACATTGTTTCCCAGTCATCGAGTGATGCCTCATCGAAAAAATCTCTCCCTAGTGCAAGCCCTGCATTATTGATCAAAATATCAACAGCTTTCCATTGATCGGGAAAAGAATTAATGCAGTCAAAAACTTCTTTTTTGTTTCGCACATCGAAAGCCGCGATAAGGACTTCAATCTTGTATTGATTTTCCAACAATTGTTTTAATTCTTCTAACCTGTCTTGTCTTCTCCCGTTTATAATTAAATGGTCACCCGCGGCAGCAAATTTTTCTGCACAAGCCTTACCGATGCCGGATGTAGCGCCTGTAATAAAAACAAAACGATTCATTAAAAAGATTTTAGAGTGAGTTTACTAAATTATCCAAAAATACAATAACCAAAAAAATAGTCAATAGTTAAACAAATGACAGTTGAGCAGGAGAACTTATTATTGTTAGCTGCTCCGGTATCTTTTTGTATAGAAAATTTTCCTGCTCCATCATTTGAAAATGGGCAATAAGATGATTGTAAAAACCTTCAGAGTTAAGGATAAAAATTTTCTTATCATGTATATTTAATTGGTTCCAGGTAAGCATCTCAAAAAGTTCATCCATAGTTCCATAACCGCCAGGTAATATTAAAGCTGCATCCGCTTTTTCATAAAGCATCTTTTTTCGTGCATGCATGTCTTCCGTTTCATGCATTTCCGAAATACCTGTATGGCTATGTTCTATACCATTCAGGAGTTTAGGCATGATGCCGATAACTCTCCCATTTCGTTCCAAAACAGCATTGGCAACCGCTCCCATAATTCCCTTGTTACCACCCCCATATATTAAGGTAATATTTTGTTGTACAAGCAGATACCCCAATTCCTTTGCATGCTCACAAAACAGTGGATTATTGCCTTGTTTCGAACCGCAAAAAACAGCCAGCGATTTTATTGCCATATTTTTATTTATCTTGAATAAATTTCAAAATAAAAACTTTGAAATCCTAATTTTCTTTTTGTTAACACCCGCTGTTTTAATGCGGATTATTTTTCACTTATGTCTCCTGCTGTTTTACTTTCTTTCATTATCGGGTATTTTTTAATGCTAATATTAATCTCTTACTTCACTTCAAGAAAATCTTCGGATAATGCAACGTTCTTTATTGCCAACCGTTCATCGAAATGGTACCTGGTTGCTTTTGGAATGATCGGTACTGCACTAAGCGGGGTTACCTTCATTTCAGTACCGGGCGAAGTTGGCAACCTTGCCGGCTCGCAGTTCAGGTACTTTCAATTTGTGCTCGGCAATGCAGTGGGTTATTTTATTGTTGCAGGTATTCTATTGCCGCTTTATTACAAAATGCACCTGATTTCTATTTATGAAGTAATAGAACGGACGCTGGGTAAAGTGAGTCATAAAACAGCCGCAGCCATTTTCTTACTGTCAAGAACTATTGGCTCTGCTTTCAGGCTGTACCTTGTAGCTATAGTTTTACAACGTTTTATTTTTGATGAAATGGGAGTTCCCTTTTGGTTAACCATTGTTATTTGCTTGTTGTTGATATGGGGATATACTTTCAGGGGCGGGCTAAAGACAATCATCATTACTGATTCTCTTCAAACTTTTTTCTTAGTTACTTCGGTGTTTCTTTCTATTTATTTTATTTGCAACAGCTTGCATTTAAACATTGGCGAGGCATTTAAAACAGTTAAAGAAAGCAACTATTCTAAGATATTTTTTACTGATAATTTTGTGAGTAATAAGTTTCATTTCACCAAGCAATTTTTAGGAGGAATATTTGTAACGATTGGAATGTTTGGCCTCGACCAGGATTTAATGCAAAAAAACCTGAGTTGCAAAAATTTGAAAGAAGCACAAAAAAACATGTTGACATTTACATTTGTTTTTGTCATTATTAACCTGTTTTTTTTAAGCGTAGGTGCGTTGCTTTATATTTATGCAAATCAAAAAGGTATTGCCATTCCACTTGATAGCGCTTCACATCTTCCCAGGACAGATTATCTCTTTCCCGAAATTGCATTGAATCACTTTAAAGGAATACCGGCAGTTGTTTTTATGCTGGGGCTTACTGCTGCAACCTTTGCCACAACTGACTCAGGGCTCACTGCTTTAACCACGTCTTTTTGCATAGATTTTTTGAATTTTGATAAAAATAAAATTTTGAGTGAGAAGCAAATGGTTAGGAAACGAACTTATGTACACGTATTTTTTTCCATACTCATATTGCTGGTTATATTGTTGTTTAATGCCGTGAACAATGCATCAGTGGTTAGTGCAATTTTTAAAGTTGCCACCTTCACCTATGGACCGCTTATCGGCTTATTTGCCTTTTCACTCTATGCAAAAAAAAGAAGTGTAATGGACAAGGCGACCCCATTTATTTGCATTTTAGCACCGGTAGCTTGCATTTTTATCGACAAATATTCCACAGTTCTTTTTAACGGATATGTTTTCGCCGAAGAACTCATCATCGTGAACGGATTACTTACTTTCCTTGGTCTGTTGTTAGTTTCTAAAAAGAAGAAAACGTCCTAACGAATTTGGTTAATGAGAGATATTATAAATAATACCGCGGAAGAATATGCACTTCGATATACAACGCCAACGGACCATTTGCTGCAGGAAATTGAAAAATACACCCATAAAAATCATCCTCATGCCAACATGCTTAGCGGGCCGCTACAAGGGATGTTGCTGGAACTGATCAGCAAAATGATTAAGCCCGAACGAATATTAGAAATAGGTACATTCATGGGTTATAGCGCTGTTTGCCTCGCCAAAGGACTTTCACCAACAGGTGAGTTACATACAATCGAAATTCGACAAGAGGACGCAAATATTGCACAGAACTTTTTTAGCAAATCATTATATACTAAACAAATATTTTTACACGAAGGAAATGCGCTGGATATAATTCCAACTTTAAATGAAACGTGGGATTTGATATTTATTGACGCCGACAAAGTGAACTATATTAATTATTACGAATTAACTTTGCCCCTGCTGAAAAAAGGAGGATTTATATTAGCCGATAACGTACTGTTTCACGGGGAAGTACTGGAAGAAAATATTACCGGAAAAAATGCAAAAGCTATTCATGCTTTTAATGAACACCTGAAAAAAGATAATAGAATACAGCATGTACTCGTTACTGTTAGGGATGGCCTGATGTTGATTCAAAAAAAATAAAATGTTTCAATTTTTTAGAACTAAATACCTTACACACCACACACCTTAATGAAAAAGATATTCTTCTTGCTCGTTATTTCCATTTTTTTGTCAAAGATAGTTGGTGCCCAGGATATGACAGTAGCTGAATACGTAGCGCAGTATAAAGACATTGCTATACGTGAAATGAAACGAATGGGAGTGCCGGCAGCAATTTCTCTCGCACAAGGAATCCTGGAAACCGAAAATGGCAACAGTGACCTGGTAAAAAAATCAAACAATCATTTTGGCATTAAATGCAAAAGTACCTGGACCGCAGAAACCGTTACCCACGATGACGACGCACCCGGCGAATGTTTCAGGGCTTACAAAACTGCCGAAGATTCTTATCGTGACCATTCTAACTTTTTAAGAGGCAGTTCCCGTTATTCTTTTCTTTTTAAATTGGATCCCCGCGATTATAAGAGTTGGGCATATGGTTTGAGTAAAGCCGGCTATGCAACCAATCCTAAATACCCCGAAATTCTTATTAAAAATATCGAAGACAATAATTTAGAACAATATACTTTAGAGGGTATTAATGATGTTCCGGTTTTTGATGCCGCTCAATATTCCAGTGACTCTGAGGAAAAAAACCAGGTTCAGGTGCTGACAACAACTCCGCAGGATGCGTCTGATATCGCTATTACTGAGCCCGCTAAACTTAGTATAAATGGTTGCAAAGTTGTATTTGCGCTGAAAGGAACTTCCTTGCTTGCAATAGCTACACAAAACAATATTAATTTGAATCGGCTGCTGGAAATAAATGATCTGCATATAGATGGTTTACTTGATAAGGATCAATATATTTTTCTCGAAAAAAAACAAAAGCTCGGCGACAAAGATTATTATATTGTTCAGCAGAATGAAAGTTTATATGATGTGGCGCAAAAAAATGGAGTACAATTGCAAAGTCTTTATGATTATAATAATATTTCTTCGGCGGACAACATTTATCCAGGAACAAAAATTTATTTGCGGCCACCCTTAGTGAAAGTGGTTTCAAACAAAATCAATTCTAACGATAACACCAATTTACAAACTTCTTCTTCGCCTGGTGAATTAAAAACGCATGAGGTACAACCAAAAGAAAGCTTGTATGCAATTTCAAAAAAATACAATGTGTCTGTCAGCCAGCTTAAAGAGTGGAATAATTTAAAAAGCGATAGTTTAAAAACCGGGCAGCAGCTCATCATTTCAAAATAATTTATGGCCGCAATTAAAGTTCATGACAAAGAATTTGTTCCCTATTTAAGCGAAGCTGAAATAGAAGAACAGGTAAAAAGAGTTGCGGCAGAAATTAACCGGGATTATGAAGGAAAAAAGCCGTTGTTTATTGCCATATTAAATGGCGCTTTCATTTTTGCAGCAGATTTGTTTAAACGAATTAATCTTGAAGCTGAAATAAGTTTCATCAAACTAGCTTCGTACAAAGGCATTAAAACTTCTGGTAAAGTAATAACGGCTATCGGCCTTGATGCAGACCTTCACAGGCGGGATGTAATTATTATTGAAGACATTGTTGATACGGGCAAAACCCTGTTCCATTTTTTACCTCAACTGCAACACCAGCACCCAACATCATTAAAAATCGCTACACTGCTTCATAAACCTGATGCTTTGCTGCATCCTATAAAGATTGACTATTTGGGCTTTAATATCCCAAATAAATTCGTAATCGGTTATGGATTGGATTATGACGGCCTCGGAAGAAATATTAAAGAAATCTATCAATTGGTTTAATATAATTTAACTATCATTTTTTTAAGGGATTTTGTGTCTTTGATAAGAAGCGTATATCTTACAAAATAAACAACCTCTTGCGGAAAGTAATTTTTACTTTTTTGTTTTTAGCCCTGGTTTGCCATACTACTGCACAATACTACATCAGGGGCGATGTAAAGGACGAAAAAAATCAACCTTTACAGAATGTAAAAATTTATATGCCTGCCACAAGGTTAATATATCATAGTGGCATCACCGGGGGTTTTGGGATCCCCAGCTCCAAATTATACGACTCGCTTATTTTTAGCGCTGATGGTTACGAGACAAGGCCACTAAAAATTAAAACCGATGTTTACCAGGAAATAACTCTTAAAATGCTGGCCACCTCCGTTAGTACGCAAAAGCAAAAGCTTGTTTCCGTTACTATCGGCAGCGAAGGACGTGTAAATCCTACGTCCTATTATAATAATGAGAGCTACAGCAATATTGTAGAAAATGACTATATAAAAGCAAACAATAATCCCACCACTGCTTTTGCGATGCGTATTGATAAAGCTTCCTACAGCAATGTAAGAAGATTTATCGACCAGGATAGTAAAGTGCCGCCCGACGCGGTACGGATAGACGAAATGCTTAATTATTTTAATTTCAATTATAAGGAACCAAATGGTAATAATGTTTTCAGGATTGAGTCGCAGGTAACGGATTGTCCATGGAATAAAGAACATCAACTCTTGTTTCTTAATCTCTCGGGAAAGAAGCTCAATCTTGATAAAGTTCCACCATCTAATCTTGTCTTTTTGATAGATGTTTCGGGAAGTATGGATCTACCTAACAGGTTACCGTTATTGAAAGAAGCTTTCAGATTGCTGGTAAATAATTTGCGGCAAAAAGATACTGTTTCAATTGTAACGTACGGTGGAAGTGTGGGTGTTTGGCTACAGCCAACAAGTGGCGATCAAAAACAAAAAATTACCAAAGCAATTGAAGAACTCGTCGCTTCGGGAGATACACCGGGAGAAGCTGCTATTCGATCTGCGTATAGGCTTGCTGAATCTACATTTATTAAAGGAGGGAACAACCGTATTATCCTTGCGACCGATGGTGATTTTAATATTGGTCAGAACACTGAAAAAGAACTGGAGGAATTAATTGCCAAAGAACGGCAGACGGGAGTTTACTTAACCTGCCTTGGCGTTGGCATGGGAAATTATAAAGACTCCAAGATTGAAATATTAGCAAAAAAAGGAAACGGAAACTTTGCTTATTTAGATGATATACGTGAAGCCGAAAAAGTTCTGGTTACAGAATTTACGCAAACACTTTATGCTATTGCTAACGATGTTTACCTATCGGTAACTTTTAATTCCGGTTACGTTAAGGAATACAGGTTAATTGGATATGACAATAAGAGAAATGTGCTGGCGGAAAAGGGCGATGAACTGGAAGGTGGCGAAATAGGCGCAGCTACCGGCAATACTGCTATTTTTGAAATAGTCCCGGCAAATACAGACAGCATTAAACTGCTTAATACATATTTTGCAAATATAACCTTGCATTACAAGCCTCCATCTGACACAACAGGTATTTTTATAACCCATATTTGTCCACAAAACTATCTTCCTTTTGATTCGATTCCTAAAAGCTTACAGTTCGCTTCTGCAGTTACCATGTTTGGTTTAAAATTGCGTGAGTCTCAATACATCCCTGATATTGACTGGGGTGATATTAAAGACATTGCTGCGTCATCAGTTAATCCCGGCAATTATCTTGAAAATGAATTTTTAGGCTTGATTGATAAAAGTAAAGCGCTTTATTATGAAAAAAAGAAGAAGAGGAGAAGAAATGAATAACTCCGCCTAACTAAAAGTTTCTCTAATTTTTTCCCAAAACGTCTTATCGTTTTTATCGGGCTTGGGTTTAAAGTTTTCGCTATGCATCATTTTCTCTAAGGCCTGCTTTTCTTCAGCCGAAGCATTTTGAGGTGTCCACACATTTACATGAATCAATTGGTCACCTTTTTCATGAGAGTTTATTGAAGGAAATCCTTTGCCTTTCAAGCGGAAAATTTTACCACTTTGCGTTCCCGGCGGAATCTTAATTTTCGCCCTGCCATCGATAGTGGGCACTTCGGAATTAGTTCCAAAAACTGCATCCGGAAATGAAATATATAAATCAAAAGCAACATTCAAGCCTTCTTTATGAAGCTGGGGATGCGCTTCTTCTTCAATTAAAATAATGAGATCTCCCGGACCTCCTCCGCGTTCTCCCATGTTTCCTTTACCACTCATGCTCAACTGCATACCTTCCTGAACGCCGGCTGGTATGTCCAACGTAACCGTTTCCTCGCCATACATTCTTCCTTCACCTTTACATGTGGTGCATTTGTTGGTAATTACTGAGCCTTCGCCATTGCAGGTAGGACACGTAGTTACGGTTTGCATTTGCCCCAAAAAAGTATTTTGAACCCTTCGAACCTGGCCATTACCGCCGCAGGTATTACAGGTTTGCATACTGTTTTTATCCTTAGCCCCCGATCCCCCGCAGGTAGTGCAGGCAATATATTTTTTTACCTTAATCGTTTTGGAAGTGCCCTTCGCCATCTCTTCGTAATTCACTTTAATCTTTACACGCAGGTTACTTCCTCTTGTGCCTCTGCTCCTCGACGAACGGCCTCCGCTCCGGCCCCCTCCAAAAAATCCGCCGAACACATCTTCACCAAAAATGTCACCAAACTGGCTAAAGATATCATCCATATTCATACCATGCCCGGAAAATCCACCACCACGTCCTGAGCTAAAAGCACTATGCCCAAACCTATCGTATTGGGCTTTTTTATCGGGATCGCTTAATACTTCATAAGCTTCAGCGGCCTCCTTAAATTTGTCTTCAGCAGTGTGGTCGCCCGGGTTCCTGTCCGGATGATGTTGCATTGCAACTTTTCGATAGGCCTTTTTAATTTCATCCGCCCCGGCGGATTTATCTATGCCTAAAATTTCGTAATAGTCTCTTTTTGAAGCCATTGAACTTACCATACAATTTATTGTGATCTGCGTAAAACAAACCATCAACCGTTCGCAGTTGCCGGTTAATGGAAATCCTGGTTGGTGAGATTTTATTTTCCCACAACAACTTTGGCAAATCGTATCAACCTGTCATTCAGATAATATCCTTTTTCAATTTCATCAACCACCTTGCCTTTTAGCTTTTTATCGTCCACAGGAATTTCTGTTATGGCTTCATGCTTTTCAACATCAAAATCAGTATGGAGGCTTTCCATTGCTTTAAGGCCCTGCGCCTGTAATGTTTTCCTGAGTTTATTAAATACGAGCTGAACACCTTCCTTAATTTGTTTAACATCGTCCGTGCGCTGCATTTGAACTTCAGCACGGTCACAATCATCCAGCACCTGGAGTAAAGAAACGATAACTTCTTTGCCTGCTGTTTGAATTAATTCGAGACGTTCCTTGGAAGTACGCCTTTTAAAATTATCGAACTCTGCAAATAGCCTTACGTATTTATCTTTTTGTTCTTCCAGTTCTTCACTTAACTTCTGTTTCGATTCGTCAGGAACCAAAGGCTCAGCTACGTCATCAATATCGATAGTATTAACTTCATCGGCCGGTAAATTTTGTAACTCTGCCTGGTTATCCATTTCAGTATCGCCTGTGTGTTTTTTATTCTTTTCCATTTTGTAAAATTGGCTGCAAAGGTAGCATTGTCAAACTTTTTGCCAATAACAAATATTAGACAAATTGACACCAGGCTTCATAAAAGAAGGAAAAAATTTCGGCTAAACCGGCGAAATCGGGCAATGGCAGAAGAATTTTAATCTGTTGACGGCAGCAATAACCAGCTAAGCATTTGCCAAGCAAAGTATTGAGTCCGCATCAGGCTCATCTAAGACCTCTACCTGATCTATTTGTTTAGAAACTTCAGTAATTTTAAACAACGATTTGCATATGGAAACATACGGAAAAATATTGTTGATTGCGATGCCGGTTTTCTTGTCACTGGTTCTTCTCGAAAAGTGGTATGGTTGGGCCAGAAGTAGAGATACTGTTCGACAAATGGATATGATATCGAGCCTGAGTTCGGGCGTTACCAATGTAACTAAAGACGTTCTTGGGCTGAGTGTGGTAATTTTAAGCTACGAATGGCTGGTAAACAAAATTGCCATCATAGACCTGAAACCAGGTATCTGGGTTTATATCGCTGCTTTTATTGCCCTGGATTTTGCGGGCTATTGGATCCATCGAATTGAACATCGATACAATGTTTTTTGGAATCTCCATATCATTCATCACAGTAGCGAAGAATTCAATCTTGCGTGTGCATTAAGACAAAGTATCTCAGAAATAATAAAGATATTTTCTATATTCCTGCTGCCTGCAGCGTTACTCGGAGTGCCTGCAAAAGTAATTGCAATTGTAGCGCCTATTCAATTATTTGCGCAGTTTTGGTATCATACCCGACACATTGATAAAATGGGTTGGCTCGAAAAAATTCTTGTAACACCATCTCATCACAGGGTACACCATGCAATAAACAAGGAATATATTGATAAGAATTTTTCACAGATATTTATTGTTTGGGATAAATTGTTTGGAACATTTCAGCAAGAACTAGCCAGTGTTCAACCAGTATACGGCATTACCCGGCCTGCCAGAACGTGGAACCCGGTAAAAATTAATTTCATCCATTTATGGCTTTTGGTAAAAGATGCGTGGTATGCCAAAAGCTGGAAAGATAAACTAAGAATATGGCTGATGCCGACAGGATGGCGGCCAAAAGATGTGGCAGAAAAATTTCCCGTTTATAAAATTGAAGATGTCTACAGTTTTCAAAAATATGCTCCTGCATATTCAAATCAACTTTTGATTTGGTCATGGATTCAGTTAACAATATTACTGGTTTCTACAAGCTATCTTTTTGCAAATATTGCAGCAATAGGCTCGCCGGGAATTTTCGTGTATGGCCTTTTCATTTTCTTAAGCGTTTATTCATTTACTGAATTGATGGACCGAAATCGCTTTGCTTTTTTATGGGAACTGATGAAAAATTTTTTGGGCTTCTTTGTCATATATAGGATGGGAGGCTGGTTCTCTGCTTCGCCATCAATTGCGCGATTTAATATTACTATTTTATCATGGCTGTTATTATCAACATTCATAACCGCGTGGTTTGTTTTCATTGAATTTAAAAAGGAGGAGAAAGTTTCGTATACCTTTTAAAATCCAAACAATTCTATTAGAGTATGTGGCTTAAAAGAGCATTCAATATCTCTACTAAATCAAATTTATTTTAACATTTTTTGGTCGGCAACATTGGTCAATTTTGCTAGAGTAATCTTCGTGTATTCCATTCGTTAAAAAATAGTTATAGATGAATTTTGGATGTCACTTTTTATTTTTTTGACGTCATATAAGATGAACATATTTAAAACAAATTTTATGAAAACACTAGTAATAATTTTAGCATCGTTGACATTAACCTTGGGCGCTTCAGCCCAAAGGAAAGGTGGTCATTACCACGTTTATCACCCAAGAGTGGTGGTTGCTCCGTCGGTTGGATTTGGCTTCGGATACGGATACCCCTATTATGGTTATCCTTATTTCGGTTATCCTTACTATGGTTATCCTTTTGGTTACCCAAGCCCTTATGCCTACAGAAGAACACCGTACAAATTATCTTTACAAATTCAATCTATAAAAATTGATTATGCCAATCAAATTAGGGATGCAAGGCATAATAAAAGCCTGAGCCATGCTCAAAGAAGGCAGGAAATACGCTCTTTAAAAAGCGAAAGGGACCAGGCCATAATTTCAGCTCAGCAAAATTTCAGGTATGGTAATTCAAACAATCAAAAGCGGGCACCAAACGATAATCAGAATCCGGGAGCTAATAACCAATTCCAGGATAACGGTAATTCTTCTTCAGGGAGCAATCCATAACCGGGAGACAGGAAAAGATTCTCGTTGAAATTATAAAGTAAACATAAACGTTGTTGCAATATTTATGTTTACTTTTTTTATATGAGTTGGTTTTCTAAAAGGTCTTCAAATGAATCTCTTCTCCGAATTAATGAAGCCTTACCTTCTTTTACTAAAACTTCGGCAGGCTTCAGCCTGGAATTAAAATTGGAAGACATTTCAAAACCATACGCTCCTGCATTATAAAAAACAAGATAATCGCCTTCCTTTATTTCATTGATTTTTCTATCCCAGGCAAAGGTGTCAGTTTCACAAATGTTACCGACAATCGAGTAGTGTTTTTCGGGGCCGTAATTATTGCTTATGTTTTCGATTCGGTGGTATGAATTATAAAACATAGGGCGAATTAAATGATTGAATCCGCTGTTAATACTTGCGAAAGTGGTAGCTGATGTTTCTTTTATTACGTTTACCTGTGTAACAAAATAACCCGCAGCACTTACTAAAAACTTTCCCGGCTCAAACCAAACCTGCAAATGCTTATTGCCAGGATTGGGATGATTGGCAAAAGCTTCACCGACTTTTTGAGCAAGAGCGTCAATATCGGTTTCGCTATCTCCCTCTTTATAAGGTACTTTAAACCCACCGCCCAAATCCACAAA
Source organism: uncultured Chitinophagaceae bacterium (assembly GCA_963792025.1). Lineage (GTDB taxonomy): Bacteria > Bacteroidota > Bacteroidia > Chitinophagales > Chitinophagaceae > Ginsengibacter. The sequence continues at coordinate 115,384 of CAWBUS010000012.1, forward strand.
TTCCAGTTCTTTGAAATGAGGAATAATATCAAACAAAACTTCAATTCCTTTTACAAATACGTCGGCACTGTCGATGTCGCTTCCGGTGTGTATCTGTAATCCCCGGATAAACAAATCCTGTTCGTTGACTACTGCCAATATTTGTTCAACCTGGTCTACAGGAATACCAAATTTGCTTTTATCGTGTCCTGTCGAAATTTTTAGATTTCCGCCAGCTAAAATATTAGGACGAAGGCGAATGCCCACCGGGTAAGTATGCCCATATTTTTTCCCAAATTTTTCGAGGTTGGAAATGCTGTCGATATTGATATTCACTCCCAGGTTTTTTGCGTCATCAATTTCATCAAACGCAATACCATTGGAAGTATATAAAATCCGTTCCGGCGCAAACCCGGCATGTAGCGCCAGTTTAACTTCATTTATTGAACTGCAGTCAATATTGGCGCCAATTGATTTTATGTATGATAGAACGTTAACGTTGGTTAAAGCTTTGCAGGCATAAAAAAATTTTACGTCAGTCTTATTAAAAGCAGCTACAAGTTTTGAATATTGTTCAGCAATTTTTTCTGCATGATAAACATATACTGGCGTTCCAAATTCCTCAGCTATTGAAATCAGTTGTTGATGAGATAATACTTGTGGCATAATGTAATGTAGTAATATGCTAATTAGTTCATGAGCTAACTAAGCCAATTTATTTTATTAATATTTATTTTGGAAAGATATTGTTGTTGATGGCTATTTATCGTTATTCAATCTCTGTCTGCAAAGTTTCCTCCTTATTCTCCTCAATTTCTATTTCAAAATCGGGGCTGGTCTCATTTTGAATTTCTTCAATTTTTGTCGCTTCAATAATTTCCTGGTTCAACACTTCCTTTATTTTAGGAAGATCATCGGGACTGTTGATGCCAAAATAATCCATGAAGGATTTTGAAGTAGCATAAATCAAAGGCTTGCCCGGCGAATTTTCATTTCTGCCGGATATCACTATCAGATCTTTCTCCAGCAGTTTTTGAACGGCATAGTCGCAATTTACACCACGGATTATCTCTATTTCCGACTTGGTGACCGGCTGCTTATAGGCAATAATGGAAAGTGTTTCGAGAGAGGCAACTGAAAGTTTTTTCAAAAACTTGTCGCCGTTAAGTTGTGCAATGGTTTTATGATATTCCTTTTTGGTCAAGAACTGGAACCCGCCTCCACTTTCAACAACTTCAAAAGAATAAAACTCCGATTCATATTTTTCTCTAATAGCTTTTATCGCGGCATCAACCTGGTCGGGTGCAGCACGATCTTCAATGAACCCAAGGGCGTTATTTACAAGTTCAACCAATTCGTTAACAGGCAATGGCTTTTCACTTGCAAATATAAGGGCCTCGATATGCGGGATTATTAAACTTAGTTCCATTTGCTATTGGTCATCGGTCATTTTGGGTTGATGACTTATTGACGAATGACTTTTAAAATTCTACCCTTGCAAAGCAGCAGCACCACTTACAATTTCCGTAAGTTCTGTTGTAATTGCGGCTTGCCTCGCACGGTTGTAACTTATTTTTAAATTTTTCAAGAGTTCTTCAGCATTTTCAGTTGCCTTATCCATTGCTGTCATGCGTGCGCCATGTTCACTCGCATGCGCATCAAGTATAGCCTTATACAATTGCGTATTCAGGATTTTTGGCATCAGCTCTTTTATCAATATATTTTTGTCAGGTTCAAAAATGAAATCTGCTTTCGCTTCTCCTTTTTTCTTTTCCGATTTTTTAACCGGCAAAAATTGTTCAGCCGTAAACTTCTGTGTTGCGGCATTCTTAAATTCACTATATACCAATTCTACTGCATCCACCTCTCCTTTCTCAAAAGCATCCATTGCAAATTTTGCAACCGCCGCTACATGTTCAAAGCTCAAATCAGAAAAGATATGCCAGTAACGATCGATCACTTTAAATTTATTCTTTGTAAAATGCTCAAATCCCTTTTTGCCTAAGGTCAACATCTCTGCATCGCCCTTGGCGGCCACATTAGCATATTTTTCAGTTATCAACTGCTTCGCCAGTTTTATAAGATTACTATTGTAACCTCCACATAGTCCCCGGTCGCTTGTTATTACGATAACCAAAACTTTTTGAACCGGCCTTTCCACTGTAAGAGCCATATTTACATCCCCTTCGGCACTGCCCACAATATTTGCAAGCATTTCCTGGAGCTTTTGCGCATAGGGCCTCATTTGTATTATAGCATCCTGCGCCCTGCGCAACTTGGCCGCACTTACCATTTTCATGGCTTTAGTTATCTGCTGGGTACTTTTTACACTCTGAATGCGATTTCTTACTTCTTTTAGTGCGCCACTCATATTTTTTGTTTATGGGGGGCAAAGTTAAGTGAATGACCGTATAAAACCATACCTGAGATTTTAAAAGTAATTGCAGGTAACCCGGAAAGAACTAACTGATTTATGCAGAACTATTGATGCAGTAATTTGTTTGAATTATCAGCGCATAAACGGCAAGTCGTAAGAAAAAGAGCAACTGTCAAAAGATTTTGATTTAACTATAAAAGGGCAATTGAAACAGAAATAAAAAGCCTCCTTAATGGAGGCTCGATTTCTTGTGCTTTGCTTAGAAACTAATTCCAAGAAAGTGCGGTGTGTGCGGTCTTTTCAGTTATAGAAAATTTTGAGATATTGGCTAATTAGTGATTTCAATAAAAGTATTGTTATGTGCCGAAAATAATTAACTGTAGAGGATATCGAAATAACCGCAAGAGCTATTTTTTTTAAAAAATCAGGCAATTTTGCTATAGTTTTTGGGCAAATGGCCGAATTCCTTTTTAAATGCGTTTGAAAAGTTGCTGAGATTGACGTAACCGACCATTGTCCCAACTTCTGAAACAGAATACCGTTTCGTGGACAAAAATTCCTTTGCTTTATGCATTCGGTTTTTCTGATAGTATTCATATAATCCCATTCCAAAAGCTTTCTTAAAAATATTCTTAAGTTTTGTTTCACTCATGAGCGCCATGCGTGCAAGGTTTTCAATTTTAGGAAAATCTGATGCATAATTTTCAAGAAGAATTCTTTCAATTTTTGAAACACTCTGAAAATCTTTTGATGAAAGCCCACCCGAAAATTCTGCAAGATTCATGCGCAGCATGTCTTCAAGAAATTCCTCTAAAAGCCGAAGAACCCGTGTATTGATATATAGCAAGGGTGCAACTGATTCCGAATTATGACTAAAAATTTGATTTAGCAGTTTCTTTGCCTTGGCATTTAAAAAATGCCTGAACACCTTTTTTTCTTTAAACATTGCATGGAGAAAAGTACCAGGATCCTGTATTTTTTCCTTCAGCCATTCTTCAGCGAGTTGTATCGTTAGGCCTTTTACGTTCGTTCCCTTATTCAATTCAAGAGTTTGGTGCGTAAGGCTATTCGTCATCAATATAGCACTAAAAGAATTTTCATCAGTATCGGCTATTATATCGTCATCAATTGATACAAATAGTTTTTTAATATTCGTATATTGATAAAAGTAAATAATCAGGTAAAATTTATCGGAAGGTTCACGGTTAAAAATAAAATCGGTATTAAGGTCGTAATCAACAATACGGTAGGAAAGCCCTTGTTCAATTGTATTTACTTTTGCGAAACCTGAAGCAAAGTTATGAGGATACTTAATTTCATTGTTACCTGGCTCTACTTTTAAATGCCTCGAAAATTTATTAAGCCATTCATCAAGGTCCGCAAGACCTGATCGGTAATTTAAAGAACTATTATCTTTATCGGGGTTCATCAATCAGGCTATAGGATTTGAAATAGAGAAGCAAAGCTACATAAACGGATTCACAATTATTTGTTGAAGACAATCAACATAATTTCCCTTAGCGCCGCGGGAAAAATCTATAAAATTTTAATTGCCGATTGTAGAATTTGATTCATTTTTTTGGCAAATAATTTAAAACAGCATTCTTATTTTATTCATTTAGATAGTAAATCTCTAATTTGATCTTAGTTAAATGATAAGATAAATTCAAACAAAACAAAAATCACAAAAGTTTTACTATAATTTTGCCCCCTCAAAAGCGATTGCATAAAATGAAATCTTTGCATAAATGAAATTTAAGTGGTGGAAAATATTGTGTATCCTTCTGTTGTTTTTCACATTTACCTGGGGATTTTTAGTACCGGTGCCCATCATTGGCAATCTTCATCAAAGCATTAGAAATTTCTTCTTCCATGTACCTATGTGGTTTGGTCAAATCGCTTTACTTTCTCTTTCACTGGGTTATTCTATTGCCTACCTGCGCACACAAAACGTAAAACACGATATTTATGCATCTGAATTTGCAAAGACAGGAGTGGTTTTTGGAATCTTAGGTTTAGCCACAGGCTCTATTTGGGCAACTTATACGTGGGGCGAGCCCTGGAGTAATGACCCAAAACAAATTGCTGCAGCAATAGCAGTATTAATCTATCTCGCCTACCTGGTACTGCGCAGCTCCATGAACGACATCGATAAAAAAGCCCGCATAAGTGCAGTCTACAATATTTTTGCTTACTTCATTTACATACCGCTGATAATGATTTTGCCGAGGCTCGTTCAATCCCTTCATCCGGGGGGAATGGAAGGTGCCAAAGGCGGCGGCAATCCTGCTTTAGGAGGTGACAGTCTGGATGCAAGAATGGCAACAGTGTTCGTGCCCGCAATTCTCGGGTGGGTACTTCTAGGAATTTGGATCAGCAATCTTAAAATAAGACTAAATCTCCTGGCCAATAAAAATCTGATTAATGAGTAAACTTTATTTTATTAAGCGGCTATGCCTCTCCGTTATATTTTCATTTGCAAATTTTTTGCTCTTCGCTCAATCTCCCACAGATTCGGCCAAACAGGATATGGATAGCATTATGAGGAGCAATGACAAAATATATGTTGTAATGGCTGTGTGTGTTACGATTCTTGTTGTTCTCATTTTATACCTCATAAGAATTGATATAAAAGTGTCAAAAAAAGAAAAGATATCTTAATTCTGGTTGAACTGCTCTTTATTTAATCGTGATAAAAAATAAAATGTAAGTTTTACTCATTCATAAATTCAAAATATACTTTATGCCATCTCCAATACCATATAGCTTTTTCCAGAGTGTTGAAAGAAGTTTTGATAAAGCGGCTGTCTTTACTAATTGGGATCCTGGAATTTTAGAGCAAATAAAGCAATGCAACAGTGTATACCAGATGAGGTTTCCCATAAAAAGAGAAAATGGCGAAATAGTGACTATCGAAGCTTATCGTGTTCAACATTCGCATCATAAAGCTCCGTGCAAAGGCGGAATTCGTTTTAGCCTGGCCGTAAACCAGGATGAGGTGATGGCTCTTGCTGCGCTGATGACTTACAAATGTGCTATTGTGAATGTTCCGTTTGGAGGAGCAAAGGGAGGCATAAAAATCAGGCCATGGGATTATACTCCTTATGAACTGGAAAAAATTACGCGTCGTTACACTGCAGAATTAATAAAGAAAAATTTTATTGGGCCAGGTATTGATGTTCCTGCACCTGACTACGGAACAGGGGAAAGAGAAATGGCCTGGATACTCGATACATATGGTGCGATGCACCCGGGTGAAATAGATGCTGCGGGTTGCGTAACAGGTAAGCCCGTAACACAAGGTGGTGTGAGAGGGAGAAAAGAAGCTACCGGCCTGGGTGTATTTTACGGAGTTAATGAAGTTTGCAATATGCCAACCGTTATGGAAAAACTTGGCCTCGCAATAGGGGTAAAGGGGAAGCGTGTTTGCGTGCAGGGACTCGGTAACGTTGGTTATCATTCTGCACTTTTTTTTCAACAAGCGGGAGCAATAATTGTAGGCCTTGCAGAATATGAAGGCTCCATCTGGAGCAACGATGGACTTGATGTAGATAAAGTTTGGCAGCATCGTACCAAAACCGGATCAATACTTAATTTTCCCGGGGCTGAAAATTTTGCAAAGAATACTGATGCGCTGGAAATGGATTGCGATATTTTAATTCCCGCGGCCCTGGAAAATGTTATTAATGGAGAAAATGCAGCCCGTGTAAAAGCAAAAATTATTGGCGAAGCAGCAAATGGCCCGCTTACACCGGAAGCTGACGATATACTGAATCTAAAAGGTATGCATCGTAATTCCCGATATGTACCTAAATGCAGGCGGCGTCACGGTTAGTTATTTTGAATGGCTGAAAAATCTGAGTCATGTACGTTATGGAAGATTGGAAAAAAGATTTGATGAAAATATGAACATGCATATTCTTGGCCAGCTAGAGGAGCTGAGCGGCAAAAAAGTAAGTTCATCAGAAAAAGATTTCATTTTACGGGGCGCCGATGAGATAGATCTTGTAAGAAGCGGACTTGAAGAAACCATGATCGCTGCAACTCGTGAAATTGTTGATATCTGGCAAAAAAATCCGGCTATACCTGATATGAGAACTGCGGCTTATGTATGCGCTATCAATAAAGTAGCCACATCGTATGCTGAGTTAGGAATATTCCCGTAATGATTTACTTTTCTATTTTAAAGTATTTAAAAATCAGTTTTCATAAACCGGAAATTCATTTATTTCAATAAACTGATCACCAGCTTTTTCAAAACCAAAGCAATAAATCCCGTTGGTTATCACTAAGTATTTTGCAGGAAGCGTAATATGATAGCGCAAAACTTGGTCTAATGTTTTTTCTGAAAGAGATACATTCATTTCCTTGCATTCAATTATCATAAAAGGTTTAGTATTTCTATCGTAAATAACAAGATCACATCGCTTTGATAATTCGCCCAGCTTAATTTCCTTTTCTACGGCCATTAATGATGCGGGATATTGTTTTGTAAAAAGAAAATGGATCATATTCTGACGGACCCATTCTTCGGGCGTGAGCTGCAGCCACCTCTTTCTTACTATATCAAAAACTTCGTTTATGCCTTCCCGTTGTCTTAATGTGACTTGTTGCTTTGGAAATTCAATTTTTATCATGCTGCGCCTTGTTTCCGGAAAAATAAGTATTTATTTAACTGCAATTAAATAATTGCAATTTGCAGATTGTGTATGTACAAATTTAAATCATCAGCCTAAAATTGTACTTTTAATAATATCAAGTAAAACTTTTGACTTTCAGGATTATGAAAACAAAAAAAGATATAGTAAACAACTGGCTTCCAAGATATACGGGCGAGAGGCTGGAAAATTTCGGGGAATATATTCTTCTTACCAATTTTAGCAACTATGTAAAAATGTTTGCTGATTTACATAAAGTAAAAATTGTAGGTGTAGACAAGGCAATGCAATGCGCCACTGCTGATAATATCACCATCATTAATTTTGGCATGGGAAGCCCGGGTGCAGCAACTATTATGGATTTACTGAGTGCGATAAACCCTAAAGCTGTATTATTTTTAGGCAAGTGTGGCGGACTGAAACGGAGAAATAAAATCGGCGATTTAATTTTACCGATAGCGGCAATAAGAGGCGAAGGGACTTCCAATGATTATTTTCCGCCTGAAGTGCCCGCTCTGCCAGCGTTCGCACTACAAAAAGCCATTTCAACCACGATTCGTGACTATGCTGTTGACTATTGGACAGGTACCGTTTACACGACTAACCGGAGAGTTTGGGAACATGATAATGATCATAAAGCTTACCTGGAAAAAATCAGGGCTTATGCTGTTGATATGGAAACTGCAACGATTTTTATTGTTGGGTTTTTTAATAAAATACCAACCGGTGCTTTATTATTGGTTAGTGATTCGCCGATGGTTCCTGAAGGCGTTAAAACTGAGGCAAGTGATGCAAGTGTTACGGCTCAGTTTGTGGAACGACACCTAAAAATTGGAATCGATTCTTTAAAACAATTGATTAATGACGGCCTTACGGTGCGCCATCTGAAGTTCTGATATCTACACATAATTTTATTAAATGCATTTTTTTAAATAATAATTACTGAAAAGTTAAAGCCTTGCATATAATTTCCTTTAATGAACGATCCCCTTCTGCAAATAAAAAATTTAAGCGTCAATTTTGTAACAGCTTCTTCAAGCACTTCTGCTGTAAAAAACATTTCTTTTACTCTTAATAAAGGCGAAACGGTTGCTATTGTGGGTGAATCAGGTTCAGGCAAAACTGTTACTTCCTTATCAATATTGCAACTGTTGGCTTCTCCTCCCGCTCAATATAAAAATGGTGAAATTCTTTTTTTGGAAAATGATACTTCTCAAATAAACCTTCTCGGGCTTAATGAAAAACATCTTCGTAAAATAAGAGGCAATAAAATTTCGATGATCTTCCAGGAGCCAATGACTTCTCTTAACCCGGTGCAAACTTGCGGCAATCAGGTTATGGAAGCCATATTGCTGCACGAAGGAGTAAAGCAAAAAGAAGCAAAAGAAAAAACCATTCAACTTTTTAACCAGGTTAAGTTACCTGATGCTACAGGTATGCTTCGCCGTTATCCACATGAATTAAGCGGCGGACAAAAGCAAAGAGTTATGATCGCAATGGCTATTAGTTGCAATCCCTCACTGCTTATTGCGGATGAGCCAACCACGGCGTTGGATGTAACTGTTCAAAAAACAATTTTACAGCTTATTAAAGAGTTGCAGCAAAAACTTCAAATGGGCATTATTTATATTACCCACGACCTGGCGCTCGTTTCGGAAATCGCTGACAGGGTAATTGTAATGTACAAAGGAGACATAGTTGAAACCAATACTGCGAAAGAAATTTTTTCCAATCCCACGCATCCCTATACAAGGGCCTTGATCAATTGCAGGCCATCGCCCGCTTCTAAGGGAAAAAGACTTCCTGTTATTAAAGATTTCATGAATAAATCGATTAATATCGATAAACAGGAAATAGTTAGCAAAGAAAATAAACAGGAAATTATTGAACCCGGAATTGAATTATTGAAAGTTGAAAATCTTAAAGTATACTTCCCAACAAAGAAGAGTTTTGCAGGCAAAATACTACAAGAAATTAAAGCGGTGGATGATGTAAGCTTTTCAGTAAAAAAAGGAGAAGTGGTAGGATTGGTTGGGGAAAGCGGTTGTGGAAAAACCACGTTAGGAAGAGCGCTGATAAGATTGATAGAACCCACGTCGGGCAACGTTTTTCTCGATAAAAAAAATATTGCGCATATACCCAAAGATGAATTAAGAAAAATGCGTAAAGACATTCAAATTATTTTCCAGGATCCCTATGGTTCACTCAATCCGCGTATTACAATTGGAGAAGCAATTAGTGAACCCATAAAAATTCATGACATACTTTCAACGGCAAAACAGCGCAAAGAAAAAGTAATGGAGCTGCTTTCAAAAGTGGATCTTAAGCCTGATCATTTTAACCGCTACCCGCATGAATTTAGCGGAGGGCAACGCCAGCGAATATGTATTGCAAGGGCGCTTGGCCTCAATCCTGAATTTATTATTTGCGACGAAAGCGTTTCAGCGCTCGACGTAAGCGTGCAGGCTCAGGTTCTTAATTTGTTAAGCGAGCTGAGAGAAGAACTTGGTTTTACCTGTATTTTTATTTCCCACGACCTTGGCGTTGTTCATTATATAAGTAACCGGATCATGGTGATGAACAGTGGAAAAATTGAAGAATCAGGTTCGGCCGATGAAATTTATTTTAATCCTAAAAGAGCATACACACAAAAGCTAATTTCATCCCTGCCAAAATTGAATTTTTAAATTTTTTATTTTATTTTATTAAAAACACTACCTTTGCGCACTTAAAAAATCATGCCGTAACATGATAAGTGGCCCACTTCGGCAGGCACGTATCTCTGTAACAACAGTAATGGCATGTGACAATTAACTTTAAATTAATAATTGCACATGAAACTTAGTCAATTTAAGTTTGACCTTCCCCTTAACCTCATAGCTCAAAATCCTACCAAGAGAAGAGAAGACAGCAGAATGATGGTGATCGAAAGAAAGACCGGAAAGATTGAAAACAAACATTTCAGAGACATCCTGGATTATTTTGATGATAAAGACGTTTTTGTTGTAAACAACACAAAAGTTTTTCCAGCCCGTATGTATGGCCGCAAAGAAAAAACCGGCGCAAAAATCGAAGTATTCCTTTTAAGGGAATTACATAAAGCCAATCGTTTATGGGACGTAATTGTTGATCCCGCCCGTAAGATCCGTGTGGGTAATAAACTATACTTCGGCGAGAGTGACGAACTGGTAGCAGAAGTAATTGACAATACAACCAGCCGCGGAAGGACCATACGTTTTTTATGGGATGGACCCGAAGATGAGTTTAGGAAGATGCTCTATTTCATGGGAGAAACACCTTTGCCAAAATACATAAAACGTAAACCAGATGAAGAGGATAAAGAAAGATACCAAACGGTTTATGCAAAACATGAAGGAGCTGTGGCAGCGCCCACAGCGGGCCTTCACTTTAGTCCTGAACTAATAAAGCGCCTTGAAATAAAAGGAGTTCGATTTGCTGAAGTTACGCTCCATACAGGCTTAGGAACTTTCCGCCCTATTGAAGTGGAAGACTTAAGCAAGCATAAAATGGATGCAGAATATTATAATATCGACGAAGAAGCCTGCCGCATTGTAAACAAAGCCAAGGAAACAGGCAAAAGGATTTGTTCAATAGGAACTACCACAATGCGTGCTATGGAAACTTCTTTCACGGCGCAAAAATTATTAAAACCATCTGAAGGGTGGACGAATCATTTCATTCATCCCCCATACACATTTAATATTGCAGACTCCCTTGTTACAAATTTTCATTTGCCAAAAACAAGCCTGCTGATTATGACATGCGCTTTCGCCGGTTACGATCTTATTATGGATGCCTATAAAAAGGCCATAAAAGATAAATACCGCTTCTTCAGTTATGGCGACGCTATGTTGATTATTTAGTTCCAATTTACAATTGTTTGATAGAACTTCCTGTCCACCACAGGAAGTTTTTTATTAGTATAAACGAAGATTGAAGATTGATTTTTTTGACATAAATTAGACAAAACGATTTGCAATGAGAACAGTTCATCAATGGCTGAGTGAGTATGGCGAGAGCCATACCAATGCAACCAATAAATTAATACACTGGATATGTGTGCCTGCCATTTTTTTCTCTATAACCGGCTTGTTGTATAGTATTAAACTCCCTATACTTATTACTGGTAATTTGCTACTGAATGTTGCTATGATAGCATTATCGTTAACGACGATTTACTACCTGGCTCTCTCAATTAAGATAGGCATCGGCATGTTATTGTTCGGCTGTATTTGCCTTGTTATATGCTACATTATAGAAGTTTTTCTTCCATTTCCTTTGTGGCTTTTTTCTATTATCCTATTCGTTCTTGCCTGGATAGGGCAATTTTACGGGCATAAAGTTGAAGGCAAAAAACCGTCTTTTTTCAAAGACATCCAGTTTTTATTAATTGGGCCAATGTGGCTAATGAGTTTTGTTTATAAAAAGATAGGGATAACTTTTTAATTCTACATTCCAAATAAACCTTCGTTTAACAGCTGCAAAGTTCTCTCCTTATCTTCCCGCGAAATGAGAATAGAAATATTGTGTTGGCTCCCGCCGTAGCTCACCATTCGAACGGGAATACCAGATAACGCAGTAAATATTTTTGCGATAACATCTTTTGTTTCAGTAATGCGGTTACCTACAATTGATACGATGGTTTGGTCGGCGTCCACCTCAACAGTTCCAAACAATTCAAGTTCTTTTATAATCTCACCTAAATACGAATCGTTGTCAATTGTGAGAGATACAGCCACCTCAGAAGTGGTTACCATATCGATGGGTGTTTGGTATTTTTCAAAAACCTCAAAAACCTTGCGAAGGAAACCATAAGCCAGCAACATCCTGCTGCTCTTAATTTTTATGGCTGTAATAAAATCTTTTGCAGCAATTGCTTTTACGCCAACACTCCCGGCTTCACTTTCTATCAAGGTACCCGGCGCTTCGGGCTGCATGGTATTCAATAACCTAACGGGAAAATTAAAATACTGAGCGGGCCAAATGCTCGCTGGATGCAAAATTTTTGCGCCGAAGTAAGCAAGTTCTGCAGCTTCATCAAAACTGAGGCGACTGATAGGTTTGGTTTTTTTAACAATGCGGGGATCATTATTATGCATGCCATCAATGTCCGTCCAGATTTCGCAAACCGTAGCTCCGATGGCGCCTGCAATTAAAGAAGCAGAATAATCACTTCCACCTCTTTTAAGGTTATCAACTTCTCCTTTTGAATTGCGGCAAATGTATCCTTGCGTTACAAAGAGCGTCTGGTCTTTATGTTTTTGAAGTATTTGAGAGAGCTTCACTTTAATACTGCCAATCTGTGGCTCTCCACTCGAGTCAATCGTCATGAAATCCAACGCTGGTAGCAGCACATGCTTAATTTCCTTTTCCTGCAGGCAGATGCTAAAAAGCTTCGTACTCAATAATTCACCCTGTGCTAAAATATCTTTATTCAATGCTTCACTAAAAGAAATTTTCAGGATGATATTCAGGAACTCAAAATGCTCGGCCAAAACCGCTTTCGCTTTGTTATAGGTTTCTTCTTTCTTTACCAGCTGCAGAATAAAATTCTGATAATGCTGTTCTAATGCATCAATATGTTGTTTTGCGGCAACTCTATCTCCTTTGGAAAGGCTGCTGCTTATTTCGGTGAGTGAATTGGTAGTGCCACTCAAAGCGCTCAATACTACCACTTTTGGTTCGTTCTCTTTGGTGATTAGCTTAGCAATCTCAAACATTCTTTCAGGCTTTCCTACGCTGGTGCCTCCAAACTTCATTACTTTCATTTCCTTGTCTTCCGGAATTTTTATAGAACCGGGTTGCAAATGTACTATATAGAAACAATTTATAGGGCAATCTCCATCTAAGGCGCATTTTTTATAAGGTTACACCCAATTTATTACCAACGCTTTTCAAATCTTCCACCACAGATTCTAGTAAAGGAATTCCATTTTTCATTCGTTCATTTTCAAATTCAACTTCGGGTTCACCTGGAATAATAACCTTTTCATGTCCCGCAGTAGTCTTTGAGGAACTAAATCTTCTTATCCAATTATCCATGTGCAATTTAAATTCCTCTGCAGGGCGGAACGCATCAATACGCATTGTGCCAAAGAAATGCCCAATACCTTCACCTGGCCTGTTCTCAGGCATGGGAACATACGCAGGAAACGGGGGAACCCATGGACCGTAATTGGCGCCGCTTAGCACCGCAGAAAAAATGTCGACGATAGCTCCCAGAGCATAGCCTTTATGGCTGCCATGTTCCCTGTCTCCTCCGAGGGGAAGTAGTGCGCCGCCATTTTTCAGTTCGTTTGCATTTGTGGAAGGTTCGCCGATTTTCGTCTGTACCCAACCGTTAGGTGTATCTTCATTTTTGCGCTGCAATATTTCGAGTTTGCCATTTGCCGCTGTTGTTGTTGCAAAATCCGCAACGAATGGGGGTTCCTGCCCGGCAGGGATAGCGACTGCGATAGGATTAGTTCCTAATAAACGTTCTACAGAAAATGTTGGAGCTACTATTGCCGAACCATTGGTCATGGCAATGCCAATCATATCATGTTGCAAAGCCATCATGGCGTGTGAGCCTGCAATACCAAAGTGATTGCTGTTCTTTACACTTACCCAACCTGTGCCCACATTTTTTGCCTTATCTATTGCAACCTGCATGGCAAACGGAGCCACTACTAATCCTAAACCAGCATCGCCGTCAACAACTGCTGTGGACGGTGTTTCGTGAACAATTTTTATTAGAGGACTGGCATTAATTCTTTTAGCTTCCCATAAGCGCACATAGCCGGAAAGTCTTGCTACGCCATGGCTGTCAACTCCACGCAGATCGGCTATTAACAGTGATTTTGCCGCAAGTGCCGCATCTTCTTCGCTGCAGCCAATTTTTAAGAATATGTTTTGGACAAAAGAATATAAAGTTGAATAAGTATATGTTTCAGACATGCCGCAAAAGTAAATTAAACCTAACAGGTTTTTGAAACCTGTTAGGTTTACGGCCTCGCAAATTATTGGACTTAAAGCACATTAAAGAACTATTGATGAAGGGCTGCGTGATGGAAGCGGTAGCCCGTGCCCGTGTTAATAAACAAAGCGAGGAACGAGCGGTAGTTTATGTTACACAGCACGGCTACAAGCGAACAGCACGAACTGTAGCCGAATATTGTACTGCAGATGAGAGCCCCAAATGGTTTTACATCAAAAACCCACAAAGCTGGTTTTTATTTAGATTTTAGATTTTAGATTTTAGATTTTAGATTTGCCGGATTGAGAAAGAAATAAATTATGGGAAGAATATTTGAAGTAAGAAAATCGACGATGTTTGCCCGGTGGGATAAAATGGCCAAACAATTCACCCGCATAGGCAAAGAAATAGATATTGCTGTGAAACAGGGCGGCCCCGACCCGGATAACAATTCTGCTTTGCGCCGTTGTATTATCAATGCAAAGGCAGTAAATATGCCGAAAGACCGCGTGGATGCTGCTATTAAGCGTGCAATGGGCAAAGATAAAACCGACTACCACGAAGAAGTTTACGAAGGTTATGCGCCGCACGGAATTGCCGTGCTGGTTGAAACGGCTACTGACAACCCAACGAGGACAGTTGCCAATGTAAGAATGCATTTTAATAAGAACCATGGATCGCTTGGAACCAGCGGCAGCGTAAGTTTCATGTTTAACCACATGGGAGAATTTAAGATTAAAAATGAAAATCTTGATACTGAAGAACTAGAGCTGGAACTGATCGATTTCGGACTGGAAGAAATTGGTGAGGATAGTGAAGGCAACATTATTATACGCACGCCTTTTAATGAATTTGGCAATATGAGTAAGGCCTTGGAAGACCGTAAAATTGAAGTTATAACGGCGGAACTTACCCGAATTCCTACCAATACAGTGGAACTACCTGAGGAACAGGCCAACGAGGTTTTAAAACTTGTGGACCACCTGGAACAGGATGATGACGTTCAAAAAGTATATCACAATCTTAGATAGATTTTATTGCATGGCAAATAAAAAACCGCCCCAAATCTTATTGGCGGCGGTTCTATTTTTGACTATGACCCCCAAGTTATAAAAATCGTTACTGCATTTATGTCAACTGCAATTTGTTTTCTTTCAAGATATAGGTTGAGACTCTGTAAAAATCCATTGGTTTAATAGTCGTAAAAAAATTACAAAAAAAATTTCTGTTATGAATTTCTATTCATTCCCGCATCTACATTGATGAATGTTAATCCCATTCACCAGTTCACATAGTTTTTTATCTTTAAATCAAATTAACTAACATGCGCATAAGTCAATACGGCGTTTCATTTTTTATAATTATTCTTCTATGTTTTTGTTTTTCAGTTTTACATGCACAACAAAAGGCGCCTGATTATTCAGGGCAATGGAAAAAAATTGATGAACTGGTTAATAAAGGCCTTACTAAATCGGCATTGGCAGAGGTTGCTAAAATCTATAACGCTGCCAAAAAAGATCAGAACGATCCGCAGATAATTAAATCTTTTTTGTACCAAGCCACTTTAGATAAAAATATTCAAGAAAATGCCGATGTAACAAGCATCCAAACATTAGAAAAAGAAATTGCGACTGCAAAAGAACCGGCAAAATCGATACTGGAAAGCATTGCGGCAGAAATGTATTGGAGCATTTTTCAACAACAAAGATGGAAGATTTACAACAGGACAAAAACGGATACCTCATTTAAAAAAGAAGATATCCTCACCTGGAGCGCCGATGATTTTCATGATACGATCAGCAAACTTTATTTAGCCTCCATTAAAAATGATGAGCTCTTAAAGCAAACAAAGCTGGAACCCTTTGATGCAATAATCCTAAAAGGCAACGTCCGGTATTTACGCCCAACACTTTATGATTTGTTAGCACATAGAGCACTTGATTATTTTAAAAGCGATGAGAATGATATTACAAGGCCCGCTTACGCATTTGAAATAAAAGATGAGAAGGCTTTTGCACCTGCTTCAGAATTTACATCACACAAATTTGAAAACAAAGATTCGACTTCCCTGCATTATAAGGCACTGCTTATTTTCCAGGATTTACTTGCATTTCACGAAAATGATGCTAAACCCGATGCCTTGATTGATGCCGATATTGAACGCATCAATTTTGTGAAACAATATGGAGTAATGGGCAACAAAGATGAATTGTACATAGCAGCTTTGCAAAACATTGCGAATCAATTTTCAAACAATGCGGCGAGTGCCCAGGCAAGCTACCTGATTGCACAACAGATTTTTGACAAATCAAATTCTAATCAAAAAATTGTAGATACTTCCCGCTATTCGCTTGGGGTTGCAAAAAAAATAGCGGAAGCAACAGCGACTAGATTTCCCGAAAGCGAAGGTGGTATCAATGCCAAAAACTTACTGAACCAGATTTTACATAAAGACTTAACTCTTACTTCTGAAAAAGTAAATATTCCGGATGAGCCTTTTAGAACATTGGTTACTTATAAAAATTTCTCCTCTCTCAATTTCAGAATTATTGAAATGACTCCGCAGTTTAAAAAGCTGATTGAAAGCAATGAGAATAATGATGCGCTTTGGAAAAAACTTACAACACAAAAATTTATAAGAAGCTGGAAACAGAACCTTGTTGCTACAGTTGATTACCTGTCTCATTCAGTTGAAATAAAAGTGGATGCTTTGTCCGTTGGCCAATATGCTTTGCTGGCAAGTGTATCCAACGATTTTAATTTAGATAAAAATCCATTAGCAGTGCAATATTTTCATGTTTCGAACATCAGTTACATCAATAACGGGCTCGAATATTTTATCCTGGATCGCGAAACCGGCCAGCCTTTGGAGGGCGCCAAAGTGCAGGTATGGAAACAGCAATATGATTACAATACAAGAAAAAACAGTCTCGAAAAGAAAGAATTTTTAATTGCTGATGAGCATGGTCATATTAAGGTATCAGCAAATAAAAAAGATGAAACCAGTTATATCCGACTAGAAATATTCTATCAAAAGGATCATTTGTTTTTAGACGATTACCAGTATAGTTACAGTTACAATAATAACACAGATGATGATGAGTATGATAGTCAAAAAGAATGTGATGCAGATAAAGCAAAAATATTTTTATTTACTGACAGGAGTATTTATCGTCCCGGCCAGTTAGTTTATTTTAAAGGCATCGGTGTAACCCAGAATTATAAAACAAAAAAGAATCAGCTTTTACAAACCAAAGATTCAATAAAAATATTTTTAAAAGATGCCAACTCGCAAACTATCGATTCATTAAGTTTTTTACTAAATGACTTCGGATCTTTTAACGGAAAGTTTCGATTACCGGAAAATAAACTTAACGGAGAGTTTAGCATTGAAGTTGATGATTATGAAAATTCAACAACTGGCTTTTCTGTCGAAGAATATAAGCGTCCCAAATTTTACACTGAGTTTGAAAAAGTAAAAGGAACTTACCGGGTAGGCGACTCAGTTAGTATAACGGGGTTTGCCAAAGCTTACGCCGGAAATAATATTGACGGCGCCAAAGTAAAATATCGTGTAACAAGAGTAGCACGGTTTATTTATCCATGGATGTTCCGGCGTTCGCCGCAACCTTCATCACAACCTCTTGAAATAACAAATGGTGAAATGACAACAGGTATTGATGGAAAATTCACCATACAATTTGCAGCTATTCCTGATTTAAGTATTGATAAAAACACCGATCCCGTTTTTGATTATAAAGTGGAAGCAGACGTAACGGATATTAATGGCGAAACAAGAAGTGGCGATATTATTGTTCCGGTTGGATTCAAAACGCTGGACCTGCAAATTACATTACCATCGACCGACGCTATCCCTGTTGATAGTTTGAAGCACTTTTTCGTAAGCACAAAAAACTTGAGCGGCCAATTTGAACCATCAAAAGTTGAAGTAAAAATTTACAGACTTCAACCGCCGCAACGGCTCATCCGCAATCGTTATTGGACGCAACCAGATGAATTTGTAATGAATAAGGAAGAGTTCCTAAAATATTTTCCCAACGATGAATATAATGAAGAAAATAAAAAAGAAAGTTGGCCAAAAGGCGAGATGGTTTTCTCAAAAACAGATAGCACAAAACCCGTTGGCAATTGGCAATTGCCATCAGTTAATTTTTCGCAGGGATGGTATGTAGTAGAAGCAACCTCAATGGATAAATACGGGCAAAATGTGAAAGATGTAAAATATTTCCAGCTATACGATATGAATACTGCATCATTGCCTGCACCAGCCTACACCTGGAATACTGTCTTAAAAAATGTAATCGAACCCGGAGAGAAAGCTCAATTGATTTCAGGAACTTCTGCAAAGGATGTTTTTGTTATCCAGCAAATTGATAAAGAACAATTAACCAAAAAGAAAAAAGAAAATTCAGATTTTGAATTTTTCGATCTTAATAATGAAAAGAAAAATTTCGAATTTACAGCCAATGAAGATGATCGAGGAGGTTTTGGTGTTTCTCAATTCTTTGTAAAAGATAATCGTATTTATTTTAGAGGCTTCAACATTTTAGTTCCGTGGAGTAATAAAGATCTTAATATTTCTTTCGACACCTATCGTGATAAAACATTACCTGGAAGTGAAGAAAAATGGAAAGTCAAAATTAGTGGCAACAAAGGACAAAAAATTGCTGCTGAAATGCTGGCGAGTATGTATGATGCTTCGCTTGATCAGTTTAAACCGCATAGCTGGAATACCTTGAATATATGGCCTACAAACTATGGATATAAAAGTTGGGACGGTTCCCAAAATTTTAGTTTAGTTCAATCAATGGTGAAATATTGGGCTGAACAATATATTGATAAAGAAGAAAAAAGATACGATGACTTGATATCGGGCAACTTTGCTTATGGTAATGGGGGCTATTATAGATCTTTGAGTGGAAAAGTAAGTGGAATAGATGTACAAAGAGAAATGAATACGCCTGAAGCTGATAAAAGTATGGCGCTTTCGAATGTAGTAGTAACGGCATTGGGACAAAAACTTCAATCCAAAACAAACGGCTATAGTGTTTCAACAATTACATTAAGGGGAAACGCAACAATTACAGACAATCCAAATGCCTTGATCTTTGTGGATGGAGTGCTTTTTAAAGGGGATATTTCAGAATTAAATCCTGCTGAATTAAATAGTTTATCTGTACTAAAAGGTGAAGAAGCTATGGCCCTATACGGAAGTGCAGCTGCCAACGGCGTAATTCTAATCACAACAAAATCAGGTGCAAAACAAAAAGAAGATTTAAGCAATGTCAAGACAAGAAAAAACTTCAACGAAACTGCTTTCTTCTTTCCCGAATTAAGAACAGATAAAGATGGTAACATTGAATTCAGTTTTACCATGCCGGAAGCATTAACGCAATGGAAGCTCATGACACTTGCTCATACCAAAGACCTGGCAAGCGGTTATGCGGAACGGACAGTTATCACTCAAAAAGATTTAATGGTGCAGCCCAATGCCCCAAGGTTTTTAAGAGAAGGAGACCAGATGGAATTCACTGCAAAAATTGTAAACCTTAGCGATAAGGATGTAAGCGGAAGCAGCGAATTGCATTTATTAAATGCATCCACAATGAACCCTGTTGACGGATGGTTTAAGAATAATATTCCATCGCAAAGTTTTACCGCCAAAGCAGGCCAAAGCACTTTGGTGAAATTTCATATTGAAATTCCTTCAAATTTCAATGATGCAGTTGTTTACCGGATTGTTGCAAAAGCCTCCCCCTCGGAGAATGGGAGGCTCTGATGGCGAAGAAGCTGCAATTCCTGTTGTAACCAATCGAATGCTGGTAACAGAAACAATGCCTTTGCCAATGCGGGGAGATGGAACAAAAGATTTCAAATTTGAAAAATTACTTAATTCATCTTCCTCGTCTGCACTTAGCAGTTATGGATTAACGGTTGAATATACAACCAATCCTGCATGGTATGCCGTTCAGGCTTTACCTTATTTAATGGAATACCCTTACGAATGTGCGGAGCAAACTTTCAATCGCTATTACGCCAATGCAATTGCAACAAAAATTGTAAATGCATCGCCTAAAATAAAAGCTGTATTTGAAACTGGAAAACAGCCGACACTGCTGCATTAATGAGCAACCTTCAAAAAAATGAAGAATTAAAATCTGTATTGCTGGAAGAAACTCCCTGGGTGTTGCAGGCGCAAAGTGAAGAACAGCAAAAGAAAAATATAGCGTTGCTTTTTGATATGACAAGAATGAGTTTGCAACTGGAATCGGCTATTCAGAAATTAAGCGATATGCAATCACCTAACGGAGGCTTCGTTTGGTTTAAAGGCGGACCTGATAATCGTTATATGACGCAATACATCGTAACCGGAATCGGGCATCTTAAAAAACTAAATGCGCTGCCTTCTTTTCAGCAAAATGAATTGAAATCAATTTTAGATAAAGCCATTCCTTATCTCGATAAAATGCTGAAAAAAGATTATGATGACTTGATAAAATATAAATCCAATCTTAAGGAAAATAATTTGTCAACTATTGACAATTCAATATTTGTACATGCGGAGTTTCTTCCCGGAATACCCGGTTGCAAAAGAAACACAAACTGCGTATAACTATTACCGTGAGCAAGAAAAAAAATACTGGCTCAGCCAAAGCAAATATATGCAGGCAATGATTGCATTATCGCTTAACAGAACAAATGATAACTCAGCCGCAGAAGACATTATCAAATCACTAAAAGAAAATTCGATTGATAATGAAGAACTGGGAATGTATTGGAAAGAATGGGACAATCATGGTTATTGGTGGTACCAGGCACCTATCGAATCACAGGCGATGATGATAGAAGCATTTTCTGAAATTGAAAAAGATCCTAAAACAATTGATGATCTGAAAACATGGCTGTTAAAAAACAAGCAAACCAATAACTGGAAAACTACAAAAGCCACGGCAGAAGCTTGTTATGCCCTTATTGTTACAAGGGACGCGATTGGCTTATCGGAGGAAAAAAATGTAAGTATCAAACTTGGCAATACAGTAATTAATAGTAAAGATGAAAAGCAGCAAGCAGGAACAGGTTATTTTAAAAGAAAGATTGATGGTGATAAAGTAAAGCCGGAAATGGGAAATATATCAGTAACCGTTTCTTCACCAGCTAACCAATCAACTAATAAACCAATTAACCCGTCTGCTTCATGGGGTTCTGTTTATTGGCAATATTTTGAAAACCTTGATAAAATAACTTTTTCAGAAACGCCATTAAAACTTTCTAAAAAATTATTTATTGAAAAGAATTCTGATAATGGACCCATGCTTGTTCCGGTTAATGATGGTGATAAAATTCATATTGGTGATAAAATAAAAGTACGCATTGAACTTCGGGTAGATCGTGATATGGAATATGTTCACATGAAAGATATGAGAGCATCCTGTATGGAACCGACGAATGTTTTAAGTGAATACAAATACCAGGATGGACTTGGTTACTATGAAACAACAAAAGATGTAAGTACGAACTTTCTTCTTCTGATCATTTAACAAAGGGCACTTACGTTTTCGAGTACCCGATGTTTGTAACACACGCGGAAATTTCAGCAATGGCATCACTACCATTCAATGTATGTATGCACCTGAATTTACAGCGCATAGTGAAGGAGTAAGAGTGGATGTAGAGTAAGGTGTCTGTCATAAGGACTTTCCATAAACCTTCTTCCTTTTTGTTATTCACCACTTATAATATATACTCTGGCATTTATAGAAGTAAATCGCCCGTCCGGCACCGATTTATTTGTGCAATAATTTTCTGCGATATATCTTTACATTTCAAATCTAAACGGAGCGTTGCTCCCATGTAAAATGAACCACATAATTGCTTCTCTCCTTTTTAATTTCCGTCAGAGAGTAAAGCCACCATCCTTTTTCCGCTGATAATTTTCACTTTACTTTTTTTTCTCGTTAAATAATCATATCTATGATGATGAATTATTAGGGGAGACGCTATCAATGCGTAACGAAAAATAATTATCGGATTGAACAATAAGTATCCCGAAACATCAAATAAATCTTTTCAAAACTAAAAACTAACAACAATGAATCTTTCAGATTTTATGGCAAATTACTGGTGGGGACTGGTAATTTTAATTTCACTTATTCTCTACAAATTAATTCTCCGTTTTTTATTCGGCATGGTGATAGTTCCCGAAAATAAAATCGGTTTGGTAACAAAGAAATTTGTGCTTGTTGGCGCTAATCGCGAACTGCCGCCCGGTAGAATTATTGCAACAAAAGGTGAAGCCGGATTCCAGGGACAAACACTTGCGCCGGGCTTATACTGGAGAATGTGGCCATGGCAATTTGCCGTGAGCATGCAGCCCTTTACCGTTATACCCGAAGGTAAAATTGGCCTTATATTAAGTAATGATGGCGCTGAAATTCCGACCGGCGCTATATTGGGCAGAAAGGTAGACAGTGATAACTTCCAGGATGCCAAAAGGTTTCTTGAGAACGGTGGCCAAAAAGGACGCCAGACCGCCTACATAACTGCCGGAACTTATCGCATTAACACTTATGCATTTACTATTACCATCACCGATATGGTGATCATTCATGAAAACATGGTTGGAATTGTTACAACCCTCGATGGCAAGCCAATTGAAAACGGACAGATAGCAGGTAAATATATTGAAGGTCATAATAACTTCCAGGATTTTGATGCATTTCTTGAAAACAATGGTAATCGTGGTTTACAGCCTACTATTATTTTAGCAGGTAGTTACAACATCAATCCATGGGCCATACAAATTGAGGAAGTACCAATGACTGAAGTACCAATTGGTCATGTAGGCGTGGTTATTTCTTACATAGGTGAAGATGGTAAAGATCTCACAGGTGAAAGTTTTAAACATGGCAACATTGTAAGTAAAGGACAACGTGGCGTTTGGATGGAACCTTATGGCCCGGGTAAATATCCCTTCAATAAATATATTATGAAAGTGGAACTCGTTCCCACAACAAACCTCGTTTTAAACTGGGCCAATACAAGAAGCGAAGCACACCAGTTGGATAAGAACTTGTGTACTATCACAGTTCGTTCACAGGATGGGTTTCCTTTTAATCTTGATGTTTCGCAGATCATTCATATACCTGCTAATGAAGCACCAAAAGTTATTGCGCGGTTTGGTAGTATGGATAACCTGGTTAGCCAGGTACTGGAACCAACCATCGGCAACTATTTCAGGAATTCTGCCCAGGATAGTGATGTGATTGCGTTTTTAGCAACCCGTAAAGAAAGGCAGCAGGCAGCAAAGGATAACATGAAAACAGTATTGGATGAATATAATGTGAATGCAGTTGACACATTAATCGGTGATATTGTACCACCTGAATCGTTAATGAAAACTTTAACCGACAGAAAGATTGCGCAGGAAGAAGAAAAAACCTATGCCACACAACAAATGGCACAGGAAAAAAGACAGGGCCGGGAGAAAGAAACTGCTATTGCAGATATGCAAAAAGAAATTGTGAAGGCGCAACAAAACGTTGAAATTGCTCAAAGAACTGCTGACTCTGTTGTAAAGAAAGCAGAAGGTGATGCAAACAGTTTAGTATTGCAGGTAAATGCTGAAGCTACCGCAACAAAAACCCGGGCAAATGCCGAAGCAGAAGCCACAAAGGCAAGAGCTGCTGCACAAGCTGAGGCTACAAAACTCAATGCCAGCGCAGACGCAGAAAGAATCAGCAAGACAGGTTTGGCCGAAGCTGAAAAAATTATGGCAATTGGTAAAAGTACCGCTGAAGCTTATGAACTACAGGTGAAAGCAATGGGCGGCGATAACTTTACGAGGTATAAAATCACCGAAGAAATTGGCAAAGGCCAGATAAAAGTGATCCCTGACATTCTAATTGGAGGTGCCAACGGAACTGATGGTGGAATAAATGGTTTACTCGGTATGAAACTGATGGAAATGATGGATAAGAAAACTCCGGACGGGCCAAAAGCCAATTAAAAACGCCTTAATTAAAAAGCCCTGCCGCGAGGCGGGGCTTTTACTTTAACGAACAGGCTTATATTTGCAATCTTAATTTTTAAACTTATAATTTCAACAAAGGAGAATGTACAGAACGAACACTTGTGGTGAGTTAAGACTCTCGCATCTTAACAACGAAGTAACCCTTGCAGGATGGGTGCAAACGATTCGAAAATTTGGAAGCATAACATTTATAGATCTTCGCGACCGCTATGGTATTACCCAATTACTATTTAATGAAAAACTTACTGAACAGCTTGATAAAAATCCATTCGGAAGGGAATTTGTTATACAGGTAAGCGGAACCGTTAGTGAGCGCAGTAATAAAAATAAAAATATTTCAACTGGTGATATTGAAATTTTGGTTTCAACATTTAAAGTATTGAATAAATCGGCTGTTCCACCATTTACAATACAGGACGACACCGATGGCGGTGACGATATACGAATGAAATATCGTTTTCTTGATTTAAGGAGAAATGCCGTTAAGAAAAATATTGAATTGCGCTATGCAGTAAACCGGGCTGCCAGAAATTATTTACACCAGCAAAATTTCATTGATATTGAAACGCCTTTTTTAATAAAATCAACTCCTGAAGGCGCCAGGGATTTTGTGGTGCCCAGCAGAATGAATGCCGGTGAATTTTATGCGTTGCCTCAATCACCGCAAACTTTTAAGCAATTATTAATGGTAAGTGGTTATGACCGCTATTACCAAATAGTAAAATGTTTTCGCGATGAAGACCTGCGTGCAGACAGGCAACCGGAGTTTACACAGATTGACTGCGAGATGGCCTTTGTAGAACAGGAAGATATTTTGCAGATGTTTGAAGGAATGATAAAATTTATTTTTAAAGAAGTAAAAAATATCGACTACGCGGCGCCGGTAGAAAGAATGACATGGGAGGATGCCATGTGGAATTATGGAAATGACAAACCGGATATAAGGTTTGAGATGAAAGTTGCGAACCTTAAGGTTGAAGGCAAAAATTATTTTGACGGATTGAATAATACTGAATTTGCTGTGTTTAATAACGCAGAAACAATAGTAGCTATTTCTGTTCCGGGCTGCAGCGATTATTCAAGAAAACAAACGGATGAATTAATTGATTGGGTAAAACGTCCTCAAATTGGAATGGGCGGCTTGGCATTTGTAAAGGTTAATACAGACGGTTCATTAAAAAGTAGCTTTGATAAATTTTTTAATGAAGAACAGCTAAAAGCATTATTTGGCTTCTGTCAATCCAAACAAGGTGACCTTATTTTGATCCTTGCAGGAAAAGAAGAACGCACGAGGAAAGCAATCAGCGAACTTCGTTTATACATGGGCGCCAGATTAGGGTTACGTAAGCCGGAAGAATTTAAATTGCTATGGGTTACTGACTTTCCGTTATTTGAATATGATGAAGAAGGCAACCGTTGGGTAGCTCGCCATCACCCGTTTACGTCACCCAAACCAGCAGATATTGAAGTGATGATCAATAATAATCCAGTTATTGAAAATGCTGATAAATATTTAGAACATCCGTATGCAAAAATTAAAGCCAATGCATATGATATGGTTTTAAATGGCAATGAAATTGGTGGTGGTTCTATTAGAATTTATCAAAGAGAATTGCAGGAAAAAATGTTTGCGGCTTTAGGCATGAGTGAAGAAGAATCACAATATAAGTTTGGTTTCCTGTTGGGGGCCTTTGAATATGGAGCTCCGCCACATGGTGGTCTTGCTTTTGGTTTTGACAGACTGTGTGCCATCCTTGGGGGAAGTGAATCAATCCGCGATTTTATTGCATTCCCAAAAAATAATAGCGGAAGAGATGTTATGATTGATGCTCCTTCAAAGATTGAGGATAAGCAGTTGGAGGAGTTGCAGATAAAATTGAATTTGAAATAAATTGTATTTTTGGGAATAAGTATTTATTATGACTATAGAGATTCCAAAAGGCACCCCTGAAAAAAAAATAAGAGCATTACTTAAGAAAAAAAAAGGAAACCCAAACCCTGCTGTTAATACTTTTTTTGGCAAACTGCCTCAATTAGAAGATGAATTGAAAATTCAAAAACGACTGAGAGGTGAGTGGAAATAATTATCTTCTCGACACTAATATTTTATCATACACTTTAAAAGGTCTGGCTGATGTCAGACTTTATTTTGATATACCACCATCAATCTCTGTAGTTAGTGAAATTGAAATCCCGGGAGTAAAAGATATAATAAGTTCAGAAATAAAAATTCGTGAAACTGTTATTGAGTATTGCCAGATTATTCCGATTACCAATTCTATAAAGAAGAAAACTATTGAGTTGAAGAGAACGATTAAGTTAACAGTGCCCGATGCATTAATTGCTGCCACTTCAATTGAAGGGGGTTTTACTTTAGTTACTGCTGACAAAGGATTTAAAAGAATTAAAGACCTCTCGTTGATATTAATTGAAGTATGATTAATTGTTTCTATTTAAGTAAGAAATTTCTATTTCTTGTATTTTTCACAAGTTTACTCAACCAAACTTTTGCCCAATACGATGCACCTCTTTACACATCGTACACCACAGCCATTCAACGTGCAAAATTGCACGACAGACTTATAAAATATTCCATCAACACAAATCTATCAGTTCCGTTAAACGATTCAACAGAAGAGAATTGGGAAGACGCTTTTGATGCATTGGAAGTCTTATTATATGAGTCCCCGTTAGTTGATGCAAAAATTCATAAAGCATTTGATGGGATTCAAACGAGGAGCATAGATTTTCAGAAAGCACTGCTTGGACTTGCATACGCCAATTATCCGGGTATTTTTTTTCAGCCAGTAAAAAAATTACTTGGTAGCACTAATGATCCAAAAGTATTTGCATTATGCGCAGAATATTTGCTTCAACAAAAAAAAGACACAATACTCGTTAATACAGTAAGTAAATTAATCGAAACAAAATTTGGCGAACAGGGAATTATCGATCCCGTACTATATATGTTGCAAGTACATATATCAGAACAAAAAACAACCGGAACATTTTTATCAAAGAAATTATTAAAGGAATTTTTCAGCAGTAAGTTTTTGCCCGGTCAAACAGTTGCATATAGCATTCAAAGAAAAGATCGTGATTACCCCGGGCTAATGATTGTACGCGGCTACGATGGAAAATTTATAACAGACAGCGACGGTGTAATTTTTAATATCCCGCAGTTGGCAAGGAGCATTGCCAATCTTCCTTTTTATTTACGTGGCGGCAATACGCCAGAGGGAATATTTTCAATGCATGGCTTCGGCGTTTCAATGAGCAGCTTTATTGGGCCCACCGCCAACGTTCAATTATCAATGCCCGTTGAAGAAAATATAAAAGCGTTTATGCGTGATAGTAGTATTAACGATACCACATGGAATATTGAGTACTATAAAAAATTAATACCTGCGGATTTACAAAACTACTTGCCTTTATACTATTCCTATTATGCGGGGCTTGCGGGCCGCACAGAAATTATTGCTCATGGTACAACAATAGATCCTACCTTTTATTCAAAGCAACCATATTATCCACTGACTCCCACCTCAGGATGTTTATGCACCAAAGAAATCTGGAACGGCAAAAGATTGGAAAGTGATCAGCAAAAACTCGTAAATGCATTGCTGAAAGCCGGCGGGGCAAATGGATACTGCGTAGTTATTGAATTGGATGATGCTCAATCTGCAGTAACTTTGAAAGATATACTTCCATACATAATAGCAAAATAACAGCGAAGTATATGTTTTAAATTTTTCCCATGGCAATTCCACCTTTAGCCGAAAGGCTACGTCCTAAAAAATTAGATGACCTGATAGGCCAGGAACATCTTACCGGTAAGGGAAGCATATTGCGCAATTCGATTGAAAATGGAAAAATTCCTTCAATGATTTTGTGGGGACCGCCGGGAGTTGGTAAAACCACCATAGCTAATATTATAGCTAAAACTTTAGACTTTCCTTTTTATATATTAAGTGCCATCTCTTCAGGAGTAAAAGAAGTGCGTGAGGTAATTGAAGAATCAAAAAAACTGGAGAACTCAATTCTTTTCATCGATGAAATTCACCGGTTCAACAAGGGGCAGCAGGATGCTTTACTTGGTGCTGTAGAAAAAGGGATTATTACCTTGATAGGAGCAACAACTGAGAATCCTTCCTTCGAAGTAAACAGCGCTTTGCTAAGCCGTTGCCAGGTTTATATTTTAAAGCCCCTGGAAAAAGAATCGCTTAATAAATTATTACACCACGCGATAAAAGATGACAAACTTCTTTCGCAAACAAATATCGACTTACACGAAACAGAAGCTCTAATAAACTTATCGGGAGGCGATGCCAGGAAACTGTTAAACCTACTTGAGTTGGTATATAATCAGCAACTATTGGAAAGTTCAGAACTTTCTAACAGTTTATTAATAACCGATAATCTGGTAATGAATGTTGCGCAGCAAAAAGTTGCTTTATACGATAAGAAGGGTGAGCAACATTACGATATCATTTCAGCATTTATAAAATCTATTCGCGGTAGTGATCCTAATGCGGCAGTATATTGGCTGGCTCGCATGATTGAAGGTGGTGAAGATGTAAAATTTATAGCAAGACGTTTGGTAATACTGGCCAGCGAGGATATTGGAAACGCAAATCCGAACGCACTTTTGCTGGCAACAAATACATTCCAGGCTGTAAACATGATTGGCTATCCGGAATCAAGTATTATTTTATCGCAGTGTGTTACCTACCTGGCCTCATCACCAAAAAGTAATGCCGCGGTGGAAGCTATCGGTAAGGCACAAACGCTGGTAAAGCAACATGGAGGGTTGCCCGTTCCGCTTGCCATCCGCAATGCTCCAACGAGGCTAATGAAATATCTCGACTATGGAAAAGACTATAAGTATGCCCATAGCTATGAAAACAATTTTGTTCAAATGGAATTTCTTCCCGATGAGATAAAAAATACACTTATATATAACCCTGGCAAAAATGCAAGGGAAGAAGAACTGAGAAGATTTTTGAAAGATCGTTGGAAAGAAAAATACGGGTATTAATAAAACAACGTGCTATAAGTAATAAGTTAGATTTTATTTTTTATGATTGAGTGGCAGTGCAAAACCTTTAATGAACTGACGGCTGAAAATTTATACAAAATTATTCAGTTGCGTATTGAGGTCTTTGCTGTTGAACAGAATGTTATTTACCAGGATTGTGATAATAAAGATTTCAATTCATATCATTTTACGGGCTTACAAAATAATACGCTGCTTGCTTACAGCAGAATTATTCCTCCCGATATAGCTTATCCGAAAGCGGCATCTGTTGGGCGTGTTGTAACGTCGCCATTTGCACGCGGACAATCCTTAGGAAAACAACTGTTTGAAAAATCACTGGAACAACTTTACACATTATTTGGCAATGTTCCCGTAATTATCAGTGCACAAGCTTACCTGGTTAAATTTTATGAAAACTTCTCGTTTACTTCAAAGGGCAGCATTTATATCGAAGATAGTATACCACATATTACCATGATAAAGAATATTTAATTCTTAGCCTGTACAATAATAAAATCCTTCTTTCCGTTATCAATTCGTTATCCTTCAATGGGTAATAATTAATCCGTTTTCGCTTATAAAACAAAATCTGATTTCTTATGAAAAAACGTTTACACGCCTTCAGGCTCACGTGTTTCATATTAATAACACTAAATTTCTTTTCCTCTGAAAAAATCTTTTCGCAGTCACTAATTTTTGGAAACGAAAATACCAGGGTTGAAGTTGGTATTAATGTCGGTCCGTTATTTTTTCTTGGAGATCTTGGCGGTCACCGTGGAAGAGGACAAACATTCCTTAAAGATTTGAACCTTCCGCTAACAAAAATAATGAAAGGAGTCTTTTTGACTGCATATCCAAATGATTGGCTCGGAGTACGTGTTGCTGCGGATATTGGAAAACTTGATGGACAAGACAATATTATAAATACAAAAGGTGTAAATGAACTGTGGAGAAAACAACGTAACCTGGATTTCAAAACAAATATTTCCGAAGCATATATTGCCGCAGAAGTTTTCCCTTTAATGCTTTTACATAATGGCGATGAAGACTATAAACCACGCCTCAGGCCTTATGGTGTAATAGGAGTAGGAGTTTTTCATTTTAATCCACAAGGTTCCTTAACCGATGCTAACGGCAATAAAACCTGGTATTATCTTCAGCCACTTCATACAGAGGGTGAAGGTTTTGCCGAATATCCGCAAAGAAAAAATTACTCGCTGACACAGTTTAATGTGCCAATGGGCTTTGGAGCAAAATATTATCTGTCCGACCGGGTAAATCTAAGTCTTGAAGTTTTAGAAAGAAAAACATTTACTGATTACATCGATGATGTAAGTACTGATTACATCGATCCCAATTTATTCGACAAATATTTAACGCCGCAAAATGCAAGCATTGCAAGGGCAATATTTGATAAAACCAACTCTATTTATGTAGCAGGAGCTTCACGGTTTTCCCCCGGTTCACAAAGAGGTAATCCAAATCAAAATGATGCTTATTTTTCAGTGTCAATGAAGTTAGCAATACGGCTCGGGCCAATATTTGATAATATTTATAACAGGGGTGTTGCGAGCCACATGAAATGCCCTGCAAGATTCTAAAAGATATATAGCAAGATGTTTGCCCTTTGAATAGCGGCAAAGTATATAATAAAAGTTAACCCATTAAAACAATGCATTTTCGCGTGCGATGTAACCTCTGAAACCACAAATTTTTAACTTTATTATTATGCTTTGCCTTTTTTAATTTTTGTATTTGGCAAGCTCTTCCTTTAAAAAAGTTGCGGTAAAACTTTCTTTGTTTTTAGCAAGCTCTTGCGGAGTTCCTTCAAACAAGATTCTGCCACCACCCTGCCCGCCTTCGGGGCCGAGATCTATAATATAATCTGCAATTTTTATAATATCCATATTATGCTCTATAACCAGAACTGTATTGCCGCGATCCACTAATTTATTTAAAACATCAACAAGATGTTGAATGTCCTGGAAGTGTAGCCCGGTAGTTGGCTCATCTAAAATGTAAAAGGTTTTGCCGGTATCTCTTTTACTTAACTCTGTAGAAAGCTTTACGCGTTGTGCTTCGCCGCCGCTCAATGTTACAGCGCTTTGGCCAAGAGTAATATAACCAAGTCCTACTTCCTGCAAAACTTTTATTTTACGATAGATGTATGGAACATTGGTAAAAAAATCAACAGCCTCATCAACCGTCATATCAAGTACATCACTTATTGATTTGCCTTTGTATCTTATCTCTAGTGTTTCACGGTTATATCTTTTTCCATTGCATTTTTCACAATGCACATAAACGTCGGGCAAAAAATTCATTTCAATTACCCTCATTCCGCCTCCTTCACACACATCACATCTTCCGCTTTTTACATTAAAAGAAAAGCGACCGGCTTTATAACCTCTTATTTTAGCTTCGGGCACTTCAGCAAATAATGTACGTATGTCAGTAAAAAACCCACAATAGGTTGCAGGGTTACTCCTCGGGGTTCTTCCAATCGGTGATTGATCTATTTCCACAACCTTATCAATATGTTCAAGCCCTTTAATGCTATTGTAGGGTAGAGGAGACGTTTTGCTTTTATAAGCATGAATGCTTAAGATCGGATAAAGTGTTTCATTAATAAGAGTTGACTTCCCGCTACCACTTACACCTGTAACGCAAATAAATTTGCCCAAAGGAAATTGCGCATTAATATTTTTTAAGTTGTTTCCCGATGCGCCTTTCAGTATGAGTGTGTGGCCGTTGCCTTTTCTTACTTGCAATGGAATTGGAATCCGCATTTTTCCATTAAGGTATGATGATGTTACAGTATCCAGCTTTAGCAGATCTTTTGGAATACCACTCGCCACTACCTGTCCTCCATGTTTGCCTGCCCGAGGGCCTATATCAATGAGGTAATCTGCAGCCATCATAATATCTTTATCATGTTCAACTACGAGTATGCTATTGCCTATATTTTTTAAATTGATGAGCGCTTCTATAAGCCGGCGATTATCGCGTTGATGAAGACCAATACTTGGTTCGTCAAGAATGTAAGTAATCCCCTGCAGCTGAGAACCAATTTGGGTTGCAAGTCTTATTCGTTGAGATTCGCCGCCGCTAAGGCTTTTAGAAGGCCTGTTCAGAGAAAGATAATTTAGACCAACATTTAATAGAAATTGAACCCGTTCTTTTATTTCCTTCAAAATGTCTTTTGCAATTGCATTTTGTCTTTTGTCTAATCTCTGCTCAATGCCGGTAAACCAATCCAATAATTTATCAAGATCTAAATCGCTTAATTCCGAAATATCTTTACCATCAACCTTAAACCAAAGGCTTTCTTTTTTTAAACGTTTTCCATCACAGGCGCTACAGGTTTTTAATTGCATAAACTTTTCTACCCATCCCCTTAAGGCTTCTGTACTATACGATGAAGAAAACCATCTTTTCAACATGGGAATTATCCCTTCATAATTTCCTGTATATGTATCAGGGATTGTTTCATCATTTATATCTACTTCGACGCTTGTGTTAGCAATCCCATCACCATATAAAAGCAAATTGAGTTGTGTAGCAGGTAAATTATTTATGGAAATATCCAAATTAATTTTGTGCTTTTTAGCAAACCCAATAACCTGTTGGAACACGCTTGCATCACGCTCCTCACCTAAGGGCACAATGCCGCCTTCATTTATGCTTTTCGTTTTATCAGGTAAAACTTCATCGATACTTATTGTGTAGACATTCCCCAATCCTTTACAAACCGGGCAGGCGCCGTAAGGAGAGTTAAATGAAAAAGTATTAGGCGAAGGTTCCTCATAACTGATGCCAGTGTCTTCGCACATCAGTTGACGACTATATTGCACTAGTTTACCATTATCGTTTAGCAGTATAAAAAGTAATCCATTCCCCAATTGAAGAGATTTTTGCAAACTTTGGCTTAGTCTCACTTTTTGGTCGGTTGTCACCTGCAGCCTGTCAACAACTAATTCTATATCGTGAATCTTATACCTGTCAACCTGCATCTTTGGAACCAGGTCTTTCACTTCACCATCTATTCTCACCTTTAAAAATCCTTTTTTTCTTACATCTTCAAAAAGCTCACGATAATGTCCTTTGCGGCCACGCACCAGGGGCGCCAACAGAGTAATTTTTCTATTGGGGAATTTTGAGAAGATATTTTCCAGAATTTCGTCTTCATTCCATTTGACCATCCTTTTACCGGTATTGTAACTATAGGCCTCGCCTATTCTTGCATACAAGAGCCGAAGAAAATCATATACTTCTGTAACCGTGCCAACAGTACTTCTTGGATTTTTGTTGGTCGTTTTTTGCTCGATGGAAATTACCGGTGAAAGCCCTGTAATTTTATCAACATCGGGTCGTTCCATATCGCCCATGAACTGCCTTGCATAAGCCGAAAAGCTTTCCATATACCGACGCTGCCCTTCAGCATAAATTGTATCGAAAGCCAGTGATGACTTGCCGCTTCCACTTATCCCGGTGATTACAACCAACTTATTTTTGGGAATGGAGATGTCTATATTTTTGAGATTGTGTTCCCTCGCGCCAAATACTCAATAGTTTCTCAATAGTTTCCCCCGATTCCATATTCTGCTTGTTCGCCTTTACCATAATAAAAAAGAGTACAAATTTACCATTAAAATGTTTGACGAAATGAATTATAACGCAGGTTTCACTCATCGGAATAAACTCAAATAGAAACCGGGCTTATAAAATTTCGGTCCGTTTCGTAGAATCTTTAAATTATTTCCTGCGTATTTTACTCCACAACAAATATCATTTTTATTATAAACCAATCAATGTGAATATCTTTAACTGATTTTAACTAAAAAAAACTATTCCACTGTATTTTTGTATTCTGTTTTATCGTAGCTTTATTTTCACATAAATCCCATGAAAATTTTCTGCGCTTTATAAGTACTGAAATCAAAATATTTGACTACTTTTCTACAATAATTAAAATATCTGGCCGTTTGATAAAGTTGATGGACAGTATTATTTAATGAATTTCATATTTCGACAATAATAAGCCGTCATGTATTTAAATAAAATTAATTATTACATTTGTCCTTACCCTCAAAGTAAAAAACAATGAAAACCAATTTATTCACTGCAATAGCCTTTTTAGCTATTTTTATCTTATCCGGGTGTGGTAAGTCCGGCAAATCGAAAGGTCTTGCCAATGATGGACAGTTGCATGGTGTCGCGCCATCCAGCCGCTACATTCTACCAAAACCCCCAGGCATGGTGTATATTCCACCAGGAACTTTCCATATGGGACCTAGTGATGAAGATATTAACTATGCATTTACTGCTAGAAATAAACAAGTTTCTATCAGTGGGTTTTGGATGGACGCTACAGAAATTACCAATAACGAATATCGCCAGTTCACCAACTGGGTGAGAGATTCTATCGCAGGCAAGCTAATGGGATATGTGAAAGCAGACCCCAG
The DNA here is from genome assembly GCA_963792025.1 of uncultured Chitinophagaceae bacterium. Taxonomy (GTDB): domain Bacteria; phylum Bacteroidota; class Bacteroidia; order Chitinophagales; family Chitinophagaceae; genus Ginsengibacter. The sequence goes on from CAWBUS010000012.1 coordinate 149,928, forward strand.
TAGCGGTACCGAAGCGCTGGATTGGAAGAAAATAGCCACCATCAAATGGAACGATAAAGCAACTATGGAAAAGATAGATGCTATGATTGTAACGCCTGATAACAGAATTTTTGGAAGGAAGGAACTTGATCCTCAAAAAATAATGTACCATTCCGAAACTTTTGATTTTAAAGAAGCTGCTAAAAGAGAAAATGCAAATGTTCCGCGTGGAAAGTTTATTGTGAGATATGATCTACCGGTTTATCCAGATACGTTAGTATGGGTTAGAGATTTTGCATACTCATATAACGAACCAATGGCAAAGCAATATTATAGCCATCCCGCTTTCGGTAATTATCCTGTTGTGGGAGTGAACTGGAAACAGGCAACTGCATTTTGTGAATGGAGAACCCACTTATTGAATTCATTCTTGATGAATAAAAACAGGAGCACTGAATCTCCCTTCCGATTGCCAACTGAAGCTCAATGGGAATACGCAGCAAGGGGTGGCAGATCGCAATCTCCGTATCCATGGGGTGGCCCATATTTGAGGAACAGAAAAGGATGCTTACTTGCCAACTTTAAGCCGGGTAGAGGTAATTATCCTGAAGATGGAGGTTTTTATACAGTTCGTGCAGACGCTTATTGGCCTAATGATTTTGGCTTATATAACATGGCGGGCAACGTATCCGAGTGGACTTCTTCTTTATATTACGAAGGCGGTTACAATTTTCAGCACGATATGAACCCGGATATTCGCTGGAATGCTACCGACCAGGATCCCCCACGAATGAAGCGTAAAGTTATCCGCGGCGGTAGTTGGAAAGATGTAGGATACTTTTTACAAACTAGCACCAGGCAATATGAATATCAGGATACAGCTAAATCTTATATTGGATTCCGTTGTGTTATCGATTTACCGCCGGTTACCAGCAAAAAAGGTAAAAAATAAATATTATTCCATAGAAAAAATCTTTAGCAAAAATTTTACTGGCCTGTATTAATAATGATTTAATATAGGCTTTGTATTTTATAAACCTAACCAAATCAACATTAAAATTTAAAATCTAAATTATCATGGCCCAACCTAAAAGAACCTTTTTAACCCTCGTAGACGTTTTAGTAAGCGCCGGAGCAGCTGTCGTTATCTTTGCTGCCTGGGCAAAATTAACCCACCAACCTTATGCGGATACATTGCTCGGCGTAGGTATGTGGACTGAAACCGGTATATTCCTTGTATATGCTGCAATCGAATGGGTAAAACCACAAGTAAGACACGATCATGCACCAGCAGTAGAAACAGTTAAAGGCAATCCTGCATTAGCATCAATGGATAAAATGTTGATGGAAGCAGACATTACGCCAGCTAACATGAAGAAGCTTGGTGATAATTTTCAGAAATTAGGCACTACAGTTTCTCATCTCGGAGAAGTAGGTGACGTTGTAAAATCCACCGGAGATTTTTCTGCAAAAACCAAGGAAGCAACTTCAGCACTTGGAATGATGAAAGAAGCTTATGTAAACTCTGCGAATACAATGAGCAACTTTAATAACGCTGCAGATAGCGCCAAAGGATTTCATGACCAGGTTCAGGTTCTTACTAAAAACCTTGGATCATTAAACACTATTTATGAATTGGAACTTAATGAAAGTAATAATCACCTGAAAACTCTCAACAGTTTCTATGGTAGAATGGCACAGGCTAGTGAAGTGATGGTTTCAACCGTGGAAGATGCGCAATCTACCAAAGAGCAAATAAGCGCTTTAGCCGGTAATCTAACCAAGTTAAACAATGTTTATGGAAACATGCTCAGCGCCATGCAGGGTAGATAATTATATATAAGTAATCCAAAACCAAAAACCAAAGTAAAATTTAAATACCATGGCATTACCCAGAGAACCGCGGCAAAAGATGATCAATGTGATGTACCTAGTACTTACGGCCATCCTTGCCTTGAATGTATCAAATGAGGTAATTAGTGCATTCAAAGTTGTAAATACAAGTTTGGAAACTTCTAATGACAACATATCAACGTCAAATAATAACTTATTTGCGTCCCTCAAAGAAAAACTCGCAGAACCTCAGTCACATGATAAAGCTATGATATGGGCGCCTTTAGCTACCAAAGCTGAAGGTTATTCTGACGCTATGTACAAATATCTTGACAGCTTGAAATTGGCACTTAAGATTTCGGCCGATCTTCGAATGAAAGCACCTGCTCCAGGAACTACTGATAGTGTTGAGGACTTCAGAGCAGATAATCTTGATGCGTCAACAAGAATGTTTGAAACAAAGGGAGAAGGACCGAAGTTGAAGGAAAGACTTGATCAATATAAGAAAGACATGTTGGCTCTTGATCCGGCAATTAATGCAGCGTTTGAACATCAATTTCCTGTAAGTACGAGGCCTCCACGCTCAATGGAAGGTCACAAGAAAGATTTTACGCAGTCTTTCTTCCATATGACACCAACAATTGCTGCCATTACGATATTAAGTAAGTTTCAGAATAATATTAAAAATGCTGAAAACGAAATAGTGACCTATTGCCATACCCAGATTGGGAAAGTGGAAGTACACATGGATAAAACAGGTGTTTTGGTCGGTACAAATTCCACGTACTTAATGCCAGGGCAACAACTACAGATTACTGCAGGAGTTGGCGCTTATAGTTCTGCAGCCGCACCATCAATATCCATCAATGGCAATAATGTGCCAGTTGCCAATGGCCAGGGAACTTACACAACGGCTGTGAGCGGTCCCGGTGAACATACGGTTAATGTAAACGTAACATTTAGAGATGAAAACAATCAGATACAAACGAAATCGGTGCCTGTTAAATATACAGTTGGGACCCCAGGTGGTGCGGCTGTAATGCTTGATAAAATGAATGTGTTTTATATAGGCGTTGATAATCCCGTTACTATTAACTCAGGAACTGGTTGGGATAAAACTCATGCAACGATTACATCAGGAAGCTTAACAGGAAGTAATGGTAAATTTATTGTGAAAGTTAATACTGTTGGTAAAACAACTATTAACGTTACTGCAGATGGCAAGACCAGTTCATTTGATTTCAGAATAAAAAGAATACCTGATCCTAAACTCATGGTTGGACCAAAAAGCGGAGGACGCATGCAATCAGTAATATTTAAAAATCAGCAGTTTTGCAGAGCTGACTTAGAGAATTTTGATTTCGATGCAAGATTTAATGTGTTAAGTGCTACAGTTTATTTTTCAGGTGCAAATTTCCCGAGCGTAACAACCGCAACTATTAATGGTGGAAGCCTTGCATCGATATCAGCACAAATGGCAAAATGTATTCCCGGGACTTCAATAAATTTTGATAATGTAAGAGTTCAGGGACCTGATGGAACTGTAAGAACCATTGACGGACCCGGTTTCATATTATACTAAAGAATAAATATAAAAGGTTATGAAAAATATTATGGTGAAATGCTTGGTGCTTACTCTTTGTTTAGGCATAATTGGTAACGTTGCGGAAGCACAAACCAAAAAGAAGAAGAAGCCCGCTACTACCCGTACCGTGAAAAAACGGACTACGGCCAAACGTACCACCAACTCCAAAACAAAGGCGAATATTAACCCGAGCGCAAAGGTTGACACCGCTGTTGTAATTGCGCCTGCTGCTCCGGTGATTGACAGCCTGCCCATTACTTTTGTAAAAAAGTCGTTGCGTCCGGATGATGCTATTGAGCGTAATCTTGTAAAAGACAGAACTCCGTTACCCTATGAATATTTGCGTGAAGATGATGCCGTGTACCGCGAAAAAGTATGGCGCGAAATTGACACCCGTGAAAAAATGAATATATCGTTCCGCTATTCGGCTAATGAAGATAATGGCAATCAGCGTTTCATTTCTATATTATTCAAAGCTATTCAGGATGGCCCCGACAACGGTGGCGTAACAGTCTTTAATCCTTCTGATGACAGGTTTACAACTCCTATGACGGTGGCTGAAGTTGCCAAAATGATATCAGGTGAACCGGTCTCTGTACCAATCTACGACTCTTTAGGAAATGTTACAGGATATAAACAAACGACTCCCGAGGTAAACCTTGATTCCTTTTATAAATTCGAAATAAAAGAAGAAGTAATTTTTGATAAAGAAAGTTCAAGACTGTTCTGGAGAATCCTGGGTATTGCACCTTTAAAAAATGTGATCACTTCACAAGGCTTAAACCTTGGTGAAGCCCCTCTTTTCTGGGTATATTATCCTGATATGCGGCCTATATTTGCAAAATATGAAGTGTATAATGGCAAAAATTATGGGGCTCGCATGAGCTGGGAGGAGCTTTTTGAAAGCAGAATGTTCTACGGTAGAATCATTAAGAGCACTTTGGATAATCCGTTCGACCAGTTTCTGTCGCAGCAACAAGGTTTAAAAGATAGCCGTATTCTACAGTTGCTTGAGGGTGAAAATATTCAAAATAAGATATTTGACTACGAGCAGAATCTGTGGAGCTACTAAAATAACTTTATTAACAAAATAAGAAAGGGAAGCAAAATGCTTCCTTTTTTTATTTGCCGAAGATTGCAATGTGGAAAATTATTAATTCAAGAGAAACACATATCTAATGATTTTCCCCTTATTTTTACCACGGTTTTTCATAGGATATTGGATTTTAAACGGGGCTGGATTTTTATCCTGGCCCTTTTTTATTTTACTATTTATCCGCAGCTGTATTCGCTTTATTTTGAACTGCATCGAAATGGCTAACAATAATTTCGGCCTTTGAATTGCCTACCACTTCTGCAAGTTCAATAAGGGTGAGTTCCTTTATTTTTTTCACGGACCTAAATTTTTTTAAAAGAGCATCTGCGGTATTCTTTCCAATACCCTTTATCATTTCCAATTCATTAACAAATGTGCCCCGACTACGCTGATCGCGATGGAAATTAATTCCAAATCTATGGACTTCATCCCTTATTCTGCGTATGAGTTTGAGGCTTTCACTATCCCATGGTAATTTTATCGATTGCTGATCTCCGGGAAAAAAAATTTCTTCTTCGTTCTTCGCCAGGCCTATGATTGCTATTTTCCCCAACAAATCAATTTCAGTCAATCCCTCCACTGCAGCATTTAATTGTCCTTTTCCACCATCAATAATTATTAGTTGCGGAAGTGATATATTTTCATTTTTCAATCTCTTATAGCGCCGAGTCACAATCTCCCTCATGCTGGCAAAATCATTTATTCCGGAAACTGTCTTGATATTAAATTTCCGGTATTGACTTTTGTCGGGAACGCCATTTTCGAAATATACCATCGCAGCAACCGGGTAACTTCCCTGGAAATTGGAATTATCAAAACATTCAATGCGCATCGGCACCTCAGGCAAGTGAAGGTCTTTTTGCAATTGCAATAAAGTGTTGTGTTTTTCTTTATCGGATTTTCCTTCGAGCCTAAGCATTTTCTTTCGCTGTAATTCTTCAATAAAGTAGTTTACGTTTTTTTCAGACAATTCCAATAGTTTTTTCTTATCGCCGGTTTTTGGAGCGGTAAGCACTACCCCTTCTTCAGGATAATCCAATACAAAGGGAACAATGATTTCTTTTGCTTCACTTTTGAAGGTGCTGCGCAGGTAGCCAATTGCAAATAACAAAACCTCCTCTTCAGTTTCTTCCAACTTTTGCTCCAGTACGATTGTTTTGGTAAGAACGATGGTACCTTCATTTACCATAAGGTAATTTACATAAGCAGTATCATTCTCCTTCAAAATGGAAAAAATATCCATAGTGCCTAAATGCTCATTTACTACCTGGGATTTGGCTTTGTAATTTTGGAGGTGTTCAATCTTTTTTCTTATAATCTCTGCCTTTTCGAATTCCATATCTGCCGCATACTGTTCCATCTCATTTTTAAAATGAAAGATAACCGGGTTCAGATTTCCCTTCATGAGATTTTTGAGTCGTGACAGGCCTTCAGCATAATCTTCGGCTGATTGTAACCCTTCGCAAGGGCCCTTGCAATTGCCCAAATGATATTCGAGGCATACTTTAAATTTACCTTTGCGTATATTCTGGTCCGTTAGATTCAATTTACAGGTACGTAATTGTACATTTTGTTTTATAAACAAAAGCAATTCCCGCACTTTGCCAACCGAAGTAAAGGGGCCAAGGTATTGAGAGCCATCGTTAATTTTAGATCTTGTGAGAAAAACTCTCGGGAAAGGTTCATTTTTAATTACCAGGTATGGATAGGATTTATCATCCTTTAGGTTAATATTAAATTTTGGCTGAAATTGTTTTATCAATGAATTCTCCAGTAAGAAAGCATCCTGTTCACTATCAACAATAGTAAATTCTATTCGTGCGATTCTTCTTACAAGCTCATGCGTTTTGTATCCCGTAAATGTTTTAGTAAAATAAGAACTAACTCTTTTGCGAATGCTTTTTGCTTTACCTACATAGACTAATTCATTTTTGCTATCGTAATATTTATAAATCCCTGGGTCAACCGGCAGCGTTTTTATTATAGTTTGAAATATCTCTGGTGTCATAATATTAAATCAATTAATGCCTTTAAAATCAAAAAATACTTAGTCATCAAATTCCCATTTCAGGATTTCTTCTTTAATCCCCGGCGCCATTTTTGATTGTTGTTCGATTGTTCTGATGCTGCACCATTTATTAGCTTTCCAGGTTAACTGCGTTGTCAAAGTTGCTCCGTTCTGCGTTTCTTCTTTAACTATATAGACTCTTTGCACTGTTCCTTTTTGAGGATCAATATAAACATCCCAATGAGTTAATTTCATAGAATCGGGTAACTTTTTTACGGGATCATAAGAAAGGGTAACGGCATTTATAGTTTGATCCATAAATGATTCTTCTCCAAAAAACTGATGCAAGGAAATTGAATCGATTATGGGACTGAGAAAAGGTTTTGCAAATGGTCTGATGTCACTTTTCTTCATCCAAATAGAATCCCGCTTTCCATTGTCAATAACTATTTTAAGAGGCGTAACAGGCATACTGTCGATTTCATTAAGCTGTCCTAAAAGAAAATCTGTTACAGGAAAAAATGGCTGAGATTCTTGAGTAGTATTAACACTTTGCGGCTGTTTAGATTCCTTATTGTGACAAGCTAAAAGAAGTATCGGCAGGAAATAAATTGCCTTAAAAAGTTTTTGCATCTGCAAAATTACTAATAAAAAAGAGCCGTTGAAAATGAGTAAGCATCGGACTTTATTATAAAGAAGCTAAACCAGGAAATATGAATTATTTTCTAAGTGGGGAAATACCAATTCTTATTCCGTAGTTAATCAAATGTTCCTGGATGGGATAATCTCTTTTGTAAGTTGAGAGCCACTGGTACCTCACATTCGGGCCTATTTGCCATTTGAATTTGGCAGAATTGAATGTAATAAAAGCTCCAAAATTACTGTTCATATTAAATTTCCGCAACAAATCCGGATCGTTAACATAATTGTTTCCATCGGATGAAAGAATATAAGCGTTACTCTTAATCACCAAAGAAGGTTCGAAATTGGCGTAAACATCAAGCTTGATTTTATCGCTTCCGGCAAATTCGTATTGCAATCCTAATGGTATCGATGCCTGCAAGCTATAATTTCGTATCGATACCGCTGTTTGTCCCGTTCCATTTCCATAATGGGTAATATAACTTTTCGAATATACATCGCCGGTTGAAGGGTCTTTCAAAAATAAATTTGCAAATGTTGGATGCACTTCATTGGAAGTAATATTATACCCCGAATACGTAATGTGTATGCCGGAAGTAATCCAAAGCTTCCTGGTAACTGAATTATTTATTTGAACACCTGCTTCAAAACCAAGTGCCGAATTATGTAACACTTTGTAGTTGCCGGCATTAATTGCAACAGCAGGAGAATTATTGTTATTTGATGGCCTAATTGATTGGCCATTAAATGAAACACTATTAACCTGGGGAGCTACAAAATAAACCCAGCTTATTTTATCATTCTTTTTTTGTTTCAGTTTCTTACCTAAATCGTTTGGTTTCTTTTGTTCTATATCCTGAACATTCTTGATGTCGCCTGCAACTTTAGTAGAAATCACATTTAAATTTTCGATGGAAATTTGACGATCTGATTGTAAATCATTTTCAATACCTACAGTAACTTTTTCTTTTATATGCCCGTCTGACGTTATGGGGTTGGCGATATTGTCTTGTGATTGAATATTCTTATAATCTAAATTTTTACCATCAATATTATTGTTAGGCTTTGTAGCGACTTGAAGAAAAGACTTCTCATTTCCATCAAAACCTGTAGATTCTGATTGAATAGCGGCTTTTGAATTTTGAGTTACCAAATCATCCGAAGTTAACCCCCCGGTCTTATCCTGAAATAGGCGAGTGTCAGAATTCTTGGGTTCCTGCAGTGCTACGCCTTTTTGTTGTGATTCTGCTAAACTAATACCGTCAACGATATGAGAAGCATTTTTTGGTGAGGCAATTTTTTGGTTAGTGTTTGAATTCTCACCAGAATTTAAATTACTTGTAACCGTATTTGGCTGGAGACTATACTCTTTTGAAGTAACTGTTTTGTATCCGTTATGAGTATTTAGATGACCAATGACTACCAGCGTAAATACTAACAAGAGCGACATTGTAACCGATGGCCATCTTCTTCCCGGGTGCATGTCGTTGTATATACCATGCCATACTCTCTTTGAAGGAATCATCTTAAAATCATCTGCGTGTTCCTTTAAAGAATGCTCAAAATCATTCATCGAAAATCTGCGTTCCATCATTCACATAATTTCAGTTATTGGTAATATCGGTTAACATTGTTTTCATAATACTACTAGCTACTTCCTGATACCATCCTTACCTTCTCTCTTGGCTGTTGAATAATTTTCTTTTTCAAAAGAACATCTTCCAGCATCGATTTCGCCCTCGTATATTGTGATCTGCTGGTGCTTTCCTCAATGTCAAGTATCGAAGCAATCTCCTTATGCGAATAACCTTCTATAGCATAAAGATTCAAAACAGTTTTATATCCTATCGGGAGCAATCTTATACATTCAACAACCTGTTTCGCCATCAATATCGAAGGGATATTATTTTCGTTCAGGTAAATACTGTTAGCGTGAAAAAGATCTACACTATCAGTAAACTTTTTATTCTTCTTTAATACATTTATGCACGTGTGTACAATAATTCTTCTGATCCAACCTTCCAGTGCTCCCTGTCCCCTAAACTGGTGGATTTGAGAAAAAACCTTAATAAATCCCTCCTGCATCATATCTTCTGCATCCTCCCTGTTTCGTGCAAAACGATAACACACCCCTAACATTCGTGGGCTAAAACGATTATACAAAGCCTCCTGCGCAGTAGCCATGTTATCAAGACAACCTTGAATCATTAGCTCTTCTGTCATAGTTTTTGAGTGGTTTAACCCTACTAAGATATGACAAAATATAGCTACAAAAGCTGCATGATAAAGAAAAATAATCTACCGATAATCAAATTAGTCATCCAAATAACTATTGAAGCGGCCAAAACCAAACCTATAGTTGAAAGATTCTGTGATGCCGCTTATTAAAATTTTTGCCATACAAGTTCTAAGCTTTTGCTGGAAGGCTAGTCATCGCGGCAAACTTTTATTATATAACTGACTTCTGTGGGAATGGCGCACTTCAGAGAGATATCCTTTATTGCTAAACGTTCAGAAATATTTTTTTGGGATCAGATGAATCGTATATCATTTACTGCTAAAAGTAAAACCAGTAATATCGTTCTGATTATTTTTATCATTTATGGATTAACCAAAACCTTTCCCGTCATTTGAGGTGGTATGGGAAGATGCATCATAGTTAAAATGGTTGGAGCGAGATCACCGAGCTTCCCGTTTTTTATTGCGCCTTTCCAATCTTTATCAATAATAAAAAAAGGAACCAGGTTTAAGGTATGTGCCGTATTAGGAGTTCCATCTTCGTTAATCATATAATCTGCATTGCCATGGTCTGCAGTTAAAAATATCGTGTACCCGTTTTGCAGTCCGGCAGTTACTATTTTTTCCACACATTTATCCACTGTTTCTGCCGCAGTAATAACCGCATTCCAAACTCCTGTATGCCCTACCATATCTGCATTTGCAAAATTTAAGCAAATAAAATCTGCTGTTTTATTTTCTATTTCGGGCAACAAAGCATCGGTAACTTCATAAGCGCTCATTTGAGGCTTCAAATCATAGGTGGCAACCTTTGGCGACGGAATCATTATCCTCTTTTCTCCTTCAAATGGAACTTCGCGTCCGCCGCTAAAGAAAAACGTTACATGAGGATACTTTTCTGTTTCAGCAATCCTGATTTGCTTTTTGTTATTAGCAGCAAGTATTTCTCCTAAAGTATTCGACAAATCATCCTTTTCAAAAATTACATGAATATTTTTATATGCATGGTTATACATCGTCATGGTAGTATAGTCGAGCTGCAGTGGTTTCATATTATAATCAGGGAAAGCAGTTTGCGTAAGGGCTTCAGTAATTTCCCTGCACCTGTCTGTTCTAAAATTAAAACAAATGACCGCATCTCCGTCCTTAATTGCGGAACCCGGTGTAGCCGAATTTATGATTGGTAATAAAAATTCATCCGTAACATCTTTTTCGTAGGAGGAGGAGATAGCAGAAAAAATATCATCGGTAACTTGTCCTGTACGATGCACCAATGCATCATACGCTATCTTCACCCTTTCCCATCTTTTATCACGATCCATGGCATAATAACGGCCTGTAATAGTTGCAATTTTACCAGTAGTTTCATCCAGGTGTTTTTGTAAATCCTTCAGGAAATTTAATCCGCTTTTTGGGTCAGTATCACGGCCATCCGTAAACGCATGAACATAAACATTTTCAATATTTTTTTCTTTGCAAAGCGATGTAATAGCTTTTAGATGGTTGATGTGAGAATGAACACCCCCATCACTAACGAGGCCGATAAGATGCAGGGATTTGTTATTATCTTTTGCATAATTGAGGCTATTAAGGAGTATCTTATTACTTTGAAATTCACCATTTTTAACCGCAACATTTATTCTTTCAAGTTCCTGGTAAACTATGCGACCGGCACCTAAGTTTAAATGGCCTACTTCGCTATTGCCCATTTGCCCGGCTGGTAAGCCCACTGCTTCGCCACAGGTAACTAAAGTAGTATTCGGATATTTATTATAAAGGGAACTTACGAAAGGAACATTTGCATTTTGTATTGCATCGCTTTCTTTCTTTTTTCCAAGGCCCCAGCCGTCCATAATTATTAAAATAACTTTTTTTGCTTCCATTTTCCAAAGCTAATTATTCAATCTTAACAAACAGTAAATTGTTTAATTTTAATGTAAAATGGCAGGATATTTTTTCGACCCAAAATATTTGTTTATGTTGGCATGTTTTTAGCAAACTTTAGTTAACCAATAGAATTTATTATGAAATATTTTTTAGTTTCTGCAGCATTATTGGTGTTAGTTTCTTCTTTCATCACACAATCATTTGACGATGTTGTGAAGGGAATAAAAGCGGGCGATGCTTCAGAGGTTTCAAAATATTTTGACAATACAGTTGAAATTTCCCTTCCCGAAAAAAGCAATTCGTACAGCAAAGCTCAAGGTGAGCTTGTCTTACACAATTTCTTTGCGTCCAACACAGTAAAGGATTTTGAAATTCTTCATAAAAGTGATAACTCAGGTTCTCAATATTGTATTGGTAATTTAAAAACCGTTAACGGCACCTTTCGCACAACAATTTTCATGAAACAAAAGGGATCGGCAGAAGTGATTCAGTCACTTAGTTTTGAAAAATGATCTATCGAATTATCTATCGATAAAACCCGGCAGTGCCGGGTTTTTAGTTTAACTAAACGTTCACCTTTCATACGCATTTAATACTTTTGTTTTTATGAATTACTCTGAGACTTTCGAAAAAAAACTTAACCAACTTATTCAAGGTGCGTTGGCGGAGGATATAGGAGATGGCGATCATACCACGTTAGCATGTATTGATACTACGCGCAGCGGAAAAGCAATTCTTAAAATAAAAGACAAAGGGATATTAGCCGGAGTTGACGTGGCTGAAAAAATATTTGCATATTCAGACTCAACCTCCATAATAAAAAAATCTAAAAAAGATGGCGATGAAATGCAACCCGGTGATGTTGCATTTGAAGTAGAGGCGAAAATTTATAATATACTTACGTGCGAACGTCTTGTGCTCAACTGTATGCAACGTATGAGTGGCATTGCCACGCTAACAAAAAAATACACTGATAAATTAAAAGGCTATCACACCAAATTACTTGATACACGCAAAACAACTCCTAACTTCCGGCTTTTGGAAAAAGAAGCTGTAAGAATTGGTGGTGGATTTAATCACAGGTTTGGCCTTTACGACATGATCATGCTAAAGGATAATCATATTGCTTATTGTGGTGGCCTTGAACCCGCTATAACTAAGGCTTGGAATTATATGCAGGAGCACAAGCCCTCATTGAAAATTGAAGTTGAAACAAGCAATATTGACGATGTAAAAAAAGTAATGCGCATTGGAAAAGTCAATAGAATTATGTTCGATAACTTCTCCCCCGATGAAATTAAAGAAGCATTAAAAATAATTGACCGGACTTATGAAACCGAAGCAAGTGGCGGAATAAATTATGAGAATATGGAGTTGTATGCCGCTACAGGAGTGGATTTTATTTCAAGCGGTGCTATCATTCACCAGGCGCAAAGCGTAGATTTAAGTTTAAAAGCCGAAATAATACAATAATATGCCAAAGAAAAAGTTATATAATATGAATGGCATAGTTTATTCAACAGATACGAACTTAAAGCCGAAAGAAAAGGATGAGGAAGAAACGTTGCCGGTTCATGAGCAAGTGCTGAAAGTGAGGCTGGACGCAAAACACAGGGGTGGTAAGCTGGTAACATTGATAGAGGGATTTACAGGCACAGAAGCAGACCTGGAAACATTGGGTAAACTGCTAAAATCTTTTTGCGCTACCGGGGGCTCGGTAAAAAATGGAGAGGTAATTATACAAGGCGATAACAGGGAAAAGATTTTGCAATGGCTTATTAAAACTGGCTATAAAAGAGCAAAAAAAATATAATTAACCCGTATCGGATTAATTAAAAAAATATAAAAAGGTATATCATTAGTATATTGTATCAAGTTTTGATAACTTTTAAATAACCACCAGGTATGATTTCTAAAATATCAGAAGGCGTTACGATAAGTGTTGAAACATTTTATCAGCCGGAATATAGTAATCCTGTTACAAGCGAATTTATGTTTGCATATCGTATAACTATTGAAAATAATAATCCTTTCCCGGTTCAGTTATTAAGAAGGCATTGGTATATTTTTGATAGTAATGCCGAGCACCGCGAAGTAGAGGGTGAAGGGGTTATTGGAGTTCAGCCTCATATAAATCCTTCAGAAAAATATCAGTACGTGAGTGGCTGCAATTTGAGAAGTGAAATGGGTAAAATGCATGGCATTTATTTCATGGAAAACAGCAATAACAAAAAAACATTTCTTGTAAATATTCCTGCGTTCGAAATGATTGTTCCTTTAAAGCTGAACTAACTTCTCGGCTTATATTTTGTTTTCGCAAAAATTTCATTTGCGTCAGTTCTCATTAATCCAGGCAAGGTTGTTTCGGGAAACTTTTCCAGGTATCTCTTTACAATTTCATATCCGCTAAACGTTCCAATATTGCCTGGTGAATCTTCGCCAAGTTCTTGTGTTTTCGGACTTTCCCCAATATAATTTTTAATAGTACTTTGTTCCGAATTATTTAATAAATCATTGTTTAAAAAGAAATCCCATATAACTGCCTCGTTAATGTAACAGTCTTTTAGTTGCTTTTCGGTATAATTAAAACAGATATATTCCGGAGTGTTTGGTAAAAATTTAGTGAGAAGATACATTCTTTTACCCTTTTCAATCATCTGTTGAATTAATGGTTTGCCATCTGCCTTGTCCGGATACAAATCGTCAATTATATTTCGCATACAGTTGACCGTTATATGCTTGGCATCAAAATTATTAGCAAGGTAGTCAGGGTATTGCTCCTGGCCCTCCATACTTTTGTACAGCGAATAATTCCTACCCATGTGAAGTTGCAATCCAATACCGAGGCCTTCCAAAGTAAGAATATCGCCCTGCGTTCCAAACGAAGTTTCGAAATTGGCATTAATAGGCCCGATAAAAGTTATTACGGATGTTGGCAGTTTGTATTGAGGGAAATAATATTTTACGAATTGGAGCGCCTTTTTTATTTCAGCGGTTTCATTGCTGAAATCCTTATACTTCAGATCCGAAGAATCTTTTACCAGCCTGTAGTCATGTATAAATGACCGGATGGCAATATCCTGGGCGTTCCCGGGAATCAATAAACTATCCATATCGAGTCCCAGAATATTTTGAATAAAATCAGGGGTAAACCGGGGATATTTTTTCAGTAAAGAGTTTATTGAAGAAGCAACATTCATGGTATCTAACGAAAAAAAATCCTGGTCATACCTTTTGGTTTCCAGGTTCACTTTAATATTAGAAACATCAGGAATATTTTTGTTGCTTCGGCATGAAATACAAAAAATAATACAGCATGCGGGAATCAATGTTTTCTTCATACCCCAAATAAAAGGAAAAAAAAACAGATCACTTTGTTAATTGAAAAATCCTTTGAAATTTTATTCTCCTAATTTTGCAGCATGAAAATTATTCTTGCCCAACAGAATTATCATATTGGCAATTTTGAAAGTAATACCCGGAAAATTATTGACGCAATAAAAGTTGCAAAAAGTAAAAACGCAGACATCATAGTTTTCAGCGAAATGTGCATCTGCGGCTACCCGGCAAGGGACTTTCTCGATTTTAAAGATTTTATAAATAAGTGTTATGCCAGCATCGATATTATTAAGGAATACGCTGATGATATTGCCGTGATAGTCGGTTCTCCTGACCGCAATCCTGCAAGAGAAGGCAAAGACCTTTTTAATGCTGCATTTTTTCTCTATAACAAAGAAATAAAAAGTATTGCGCATAAAACCTGCCTTCCTAATTACGATGTATTTGATGAGTATCGATATTTTGAACCTGCCTATAACTGGAGCACAATCGAGTTTAAAGGGAAAAAAATAGCACTCACAATTTGTGAAGATATCTGGAACCTTGGTGACAATCCACTGTATAGAATTTGCCCGATGGATATTTTAATGGATCAACAGCCTGATTTAATGATTAATATTTCTGCATCGCCATTTGATTATACGCACATTGAAGACAGGAAAGCAATCATTAAAGCCAACGTTTTAAAATATAAAATTCCACTCATTTATTGCAACGCAGTCGGCAGCCAGACAGAAATTGTATTTGATGGCGCATCGCTGGTGTTCGACAAAGATGCTAATCTTTGTTCCCAGCTTTCCCAATTTAAAGAAGAAATAGCTGAAATAGAAGTTAGTACTAACGGTAGCATAAACGCACCTGTAATTGAACCAGCCATTGCAATGCCGGTTATGCAACTTGATCCTTTATACTACACTCCAGAACTTAATATTCCACAAGTATATGACGCGATCATTTTAGGTATAAAAGATTATTTTTTTAAAATGAAATTCACCAAAGCCGTTATCGGAAGCAGTGGCGGTATTGATAGTGCTGTAACATTAGTTTTAGCCTGCCAGGCTTTGGGTAAAGAAAATGTAAGGGCAGTTTTAATGCCCTCAGAATTTTCAACTGCTCATTCGGTACACGATGCGGAGCAGCTCAGTAAAAATTTGGGCAATCCATACGATATCATTCCTATTAAAAAAATTTATAAAAAATTTATAAAAGAACTTAAACCGTATTTTAAGGACCTGCCATTTAATATTGCGGAAGAGAATATACAAAGTCGCACGAGAGGAAATTTATTAATGGCACTAGCCAATAAATTCGGATACATTTTATTAAACACTTCCAATAAAAGTGAACTGGCAACTGGCTACGGTACTTTGTATGGAGATATGGCCGGCGGCCTTGGCGTAATAGGTGACTGTTATAAAACACAAGTGTATGACCTTGCCAAATTCATCAATACCGATGAAGAAATCATTCCGCCAAATATTATAACAAAAGCGCCATCAGCAGAATTAAGACTTGAACAAAAAGATAGTGACAGCCTTCCGGAATATGATATCCTTGATAAAATTTTATACCAGTATATTGAAAAGGTAAAAGGACCGAACGAAATAAAGGCACAGGGCTTCGATGCGAGTCTCGTGGATAGAATTTTAAGTATGGTAAATAAAAATGAATATAAGAGAAACCAGTTTTGTCCCATTATTCGTGTTTCTCCAAAAGCTTTTGGAGTGGGGAGAAGGGTACCTATTGTAGGAAATTATTTGAATTAATGACCTCAATAATCTTATCGGCTTTTTAAGATAAATTGTCTCGTACATCATTATTTTAAACATTTCTTTTTGAGAGATAAGAATTAAATTGCTAAACACATCTAAGAAAAAAATTTATGGGAGCATATATTGTGGCTGGTTACAGAACAGCAGTTACCAAATCAAAAAAAGGTGGTTTCAGATTTTATCGCCCCGACGATTTAGCAGTTGATGTTATAAAAGGCTTACTGGCAAGCGTACCCGAACTGGATAGCAAAAGAGTGGATGACTTAATTGTAGGAAACGCTGTGCCTGAAGCTGAGCAGGGCTTACAGGTTGGACGGATGATAAGTGTAAGAGCATTGGGCATTGAAGTGCCGGGAATGACCGTTAACCGTTATTGTGCCAGCGGATTGGAGACCATTGCTATTGCTACAGCAAAAATAAGAACCGGTATGGCAGATTGCATTATTGCAGGTGGCACAGAAAGCATGACTATGGTTCCTACATCAGGATGGAAAACGGTACCGGCGTATTCAGTTGCCTCTGAAACACCTGATTATTATTTAGGAATGGGATTAACTGCCGAAGCCGTTTCAAAAGAATATAAAGTGACCCGTGAACAGCAAGATGAATTTAGTTTGCATTCGCATCAAAAAGCGATGAATGCCATAACTAACGGCTATTTTAAAAGCGGAATACTCCCCATGCCCGTTGAAGAAATTTATGTTGATAAAAACAATAAGAAACAAAAAAGAATCTTTGTGGTAGATACTGACGAAGGTGTACGTGCCGATACGTCTATGGAGGCGCTTGCAAAGTTAAAACCTGCGTTTGCGCTGGGTGGAACTGTTACTGCCGGCAATTCATCACAAACCAGCGATGGTGCTGCTTTTGTGATTGTGATGAGCGAAAAGATGATGAATGAACTAAAATTAAAACCAATAGCTCGTTTAGTTCAATGCGTAAGTGCTGGCGTTCATCCACGTGTTATGGGAATAGGCCCTGTAGAGGCCGTTCCAAAAGTTTTGAAAGGTGCAGGAATGAATTTGCCACAAATAGATTTAATTGAATTGAATGAAGCCTTTGCCTCACAGGCGCTTGCAGTAATAAAAACTTTAGAAATGGATCCTTCAAAAGTAAATATCAACGGGGGCGCAATTGCATTGGGTCATCCTCTCGGGTGTACAGGCGCCAAACTTACAGTTCAAATTATCAATGACATGAAACGTCTTAATAAAAAATATGGTATTGTAACTGCATGCGTTGGCGGTGGCCAGGGTATTGCAGGAATTATTGAGAATTTATAACGCATACTCCTCTAAGGTTTTATTTTCGTATAGTCATACCAGATAGTTACTATTATAACTTCACACTTAACCCTACTGCAATAAGTGATTTTAATTGCAATGCGGGTGAATCATGATTTGGCCCAAAAAGTTTCACATCATCATCATAAATTAAGTTAAGGCCAAGACTTGCAGTAAGCAATTTGGAAAGCTTTGCCGTGAACATATTGTTCATCATTACATCCACGTTTTGCGGGTTATGTTCATAATTTGAAAATAGATCCAATCTGCCGCTATAGTTAATAGTTTTGCTGAGGTCTGCTATGTAAGTTATGCTGGCAAATGCACCTATTTCGTTTTTTACTTTTTTACCGGGAGTTACGCCATACTCTCCCTTGGCAGACAAACTATCATTTACTACGATGGTCCATCGTGACGTGATGGGTGAAACAAAAATAGATAAGCCCTTGGCAGGTTTATAATCTAACCCTAAACTTAGCAATACATAGCCCGGAGCAAGAAAATCCGACAAAAGATCTTTAGTGCCGTCGCTGTTGTAATTGTACCCCTTAGAAAATTGTGAATGAAAATTAAATAATGCAGCAGCATCCAGCTTGGGACTCAATGCATAACCAAATTTTGATAACAAATCTATACGGTCATCATTCTTTCTTGTGCCGAGGCTGGTTGTATTTACAAGGCCATAATTAAAATCTACGGTATTATCCCAGCTATACTTATCTTTTTTGTAAAAGGCATAGAAACCGAGATAGGAAGCCACAGATAATGAAAAATCGTCGCCTCCGGCAGCCCAATTGCTTTGACTTCCCTGGCCAAAATTCAGGTTAAATAAACCTCCTGTTTTCCATACTTTGCCACTGTCTATTTTCTCCTTTTTAATTTCTTTAGTAGCACTTGATTGCAAATCTTTTACACTTTGATCCTGGGCAATAACACTGGCGCAAATAACAATAGAAAACATCGACAAGATGATTCTAATAAGAAAAGATCTGTAGTTTTTTTTCATACGATTGTTTTAAAATTGATAAGCTAACAAAACAAATAGTTAACTAAAGAACTACTATGGTTATTGATTTTAACGGAAAGTTATTTTAGTAACTATTATCTTTCATTACAAATACATAATTTGTGGCGAAAATAATTTATAATAATTAAAAAATAATCATGGAAGAGCTAATTCAAAAATTACAGGCAGTGCATGGGCTAAGTGCAGAACAATCGCATGGGATATTGAATACCATAACAGGTTTTGTGAAAGAAAAATTTCCAATGGTTGCAGGTGCAATAGATAATATTTTTCAGTCAGGAACAACCCCTGCTGCGCCAGGCACAACACCTGCCGATACTCAAACTATAACTGCAAGTTCCGTGAGCCATGAAGGAGATTTTTTAGATAAAATCTCAGACTTTATTCCAGGTTCGACCAGTGAAAAAATTGAAGAATTTGCAAAAGATAAATTATAAATCTTGGTAACCCTAAAGGTCAAACTACTTTGAAAATCTTTATTTTACTGGCTTTCTTGATTTTACGTTACCTAAAATAACTGTTTTCAGCGGAGACTAAGGGATTCGATTTATTTTATGTTTAAGATAATAGATTATGTATTGATTGGAGTTTATATATAGATGGAGTGTTTTGTTTACTATGATTTTTAGGGTATGTGGTTTGATGGTGGGTTAGTGAGTTTTGATATTATAGTGCTGCGGTTAAGGGTTGACATATTATTTAAGGTTGTTTTTTTGATATTAGATGTGCATGGTTGATTTTGAGAATAGTTGATTTGGTGTATATTATCAGTGTGAGAGAGTGAGTTGTTGTGTGTGTATAGTTTTAAGTGGATGTTTGTTTATAGGTTAGTATTTTGTTTATGTGTAGGGATTGGGTTATGCAGGTGTGTATCATTGTTAGTGTGTATTGTATTGGTGAATTTTGTATAAATTTTGATGATGATAAGTGGCTTTTTATTTGTATTTTTGATTTTTGATGAAGATATTGATTATTTGGTTATTGATATATTAGGATATTGTGTGTATGTTTTTTGGGATGGCTGTTATGATATTGATTTATTATTTGATATATTTAAGTTTTGGTTAAGTTATATTTAGTTGTATATATAAATTTTGGATGTTGATATTTTGATTTTAGCTCAATAGAATAGATTTATTGTAATATTTATGAAATTTTATTTTTGTATTTTTAAAAGAATGAATGCATAATATTTATAATATTTATAGGTTGTAATCAGCTTCATTTTTACAAAAATAGGAATGTATAGAGATGTTAGTACAAAGGTAGTGCATTAGTGTATGTGTATGGATATTATAGGTAAAGAAAGCTAAATGTGCATTGCTATATACAGTATAATATGTATGGTTAAATAAAAAGAATATATAGGTTTAAATGATATATTGTTATTTATAAAGATGTGGTGTAGATTAAGCCAAGTGTGTTTATATATTGCAAAAAAAAAAAAAAAAAAAAAAAAATAAAAAATAAAAAAAATAAAAAAAAAATTTTTATAATTAATAAAATAATAAATTTAAATATTATAAATATAAAAAATAATTAAATTAAATTAAAAAAAAATAAATTTATATAAAAAATATATATAATAAATATAAAAATTATAAATAATAATAAATTTAATTATTAAAAATATAATAAAAAAAATATAAATATAATAAAAAAATAATAATATTAAAATTTATAATAAAAATAAAAAAAAAAAATAATATAATTATAATAAAAAAAAAATAAAAAATAAAAAAAAATTAAAAAAAAAATAAAAAATAAATAATAATAATAATAAAAAAAATAAAAAATAAAAAAAAAATAAAAATAATAAAAAAAAAATAAAAAAAAAAAAATAATAAATATAAAAAAAAAAAAATAAAAAAAAAAAAAAAAAAAAAAAAATAAAAAAAAAAAAAAAAAAAAAAAAAAAAAAAAAAAAAAAAAAAAAAAAAAAAAAAAAAAAAAAAAAAAAAAAAAAAAAAAAAAAAAAAAAAAAAAAAAAAAAAAAAAAAAAAAAAAACCCTTGATACAGTTTCCCGTATACACACTTTCCAGGCGTGCTCCTTCAACCACTCGGACAAGTCTCCAAAAAAGGATGGCAAATGTACATCATCATTCTAATACTTTTTCCATTTGCATACTACGTGATCCTTTGATTAATATTTGAGCATTTTCAAGATGTTGATTATGCAGCCAGTCTCTAACTTCTAATGCGGTATCATATTTAATATACTTATGATCGAGGTTATTAAAATTTTTTCCAACCAGCACAACATTTTGCCATTTATATTTCTCAATAAGCGAAATCAGTCCTCTATGTTCTTTCTCACTTTCAGTTCCCAGTTCCATCATTGATCCTAGTAATAAAACTTTTTTGTTTCCTTTCATTGCTGCAAAATTTTCAATAGCAGCCTTCATGCTTCCTGGATTTGCGTTATAGGCGTCTAAAATTATCGTGTTACTATTTTGTTGAATCAATTGAGAACGGCTGTTAGAAGGCGTATAGTTTTCAATGGCAAGCTTTATTTTATCGTCGTCAATATTTAAATAACGGCCAATGCAAACCGCGGCCAAAACATTTGAAAAATTGTAGATACCTGCAAGTTTTGTCTTAATATTGAAGGGATGGGTTCCTTCGATTTGTATTTTGGGAAAAGGATCGCTTTTTATGATTTTTCCATGTAAATTTTTTCCTGAGGAACCATAAAATATTTTCTTATTCAAATCTTTACTTAGTTGAACAACAGCAGCATCGTCCGAATTTACAAATGCAGTTCCATTATTATTTCGAAGGTACTTGAAAAGTTCACCCTTCCCTTTTTTTACATTATCAACACTTCCAAAACCCTCGAGGTGCGCTTTGCCAATATTGGTTATTAAGCCATGAGTAGGCATTGCATATTCGCAATAAGATTCAATTTCTTTCAAATGATTGGCACCCATTTCAATAACGGCAATTTCTGCGTCGGTCCCAATTTTTAAAATGGTAAGCGGAACTCCAATATGGTTATTTAAATTTCCGGCAGTTGTGTAAGTTTTGTATGTCGTTGTAAGAACCTCATGCAGCAGTTCTTTGGTAGTTGTTTTTCCATTACTTCCTGTTATTGCAATAAATGGGATGCGACTTTTATTTTCAGAAGTAATATTGAATTGTTTCCTGTGAAATTTTGCAAGATTTTGTAAAGTTTCAAGTACATTTTTTGTTTGAATAATCTGGTTATTACCCCGAGATATCTTTTCGTCCGCAAATACGTAGGCAGCGCCCATTTCAATTGCTTGTTTCGCAAATAGATTACCGTTAAAGTTGGGGCCTTTTAAAGCAAAAAATAAATCGTCTTTTTTTAATTTCCTGGTATCAGTTTGAACGGAAGGATATTGCTGGTATATTTTATAAATGTCTTCGATCTGCATTTTACAAATTTATGATGGAGTTGTATTGTTTTTGTAAAATAAAAAAACCTCTTATTCAATAACAAGAGGTTTCAATTTATAGAAAAGAATTTATTACCTTTTTTTCTTTTTGTTCTGCTTGCGTGTTGCAAAAATATTTCCTTCTTTAAATCCATTACCCTCAGGGCTTCCAAGCCTTGTCATAGCACACCGGAATCCAACTGTGCTGCTTGATTGATCCTGTTCCATGTAACGTCTTGCACCAGGTGATAACCAATAAGGCATGTCGTTCCAACTACCACCTTTAATAACACGCGATTTATCACTGATCAATGATGAGATGCCGTAACCATAAGTAACACTGGAAATTGAGTCGCCATCAAGGTAGTTGATAACATCACCTTTCTGGTAGTTCCGGCGATTAACAGCTTCCGAATCCTGTACTACCACTTTTTTCAATCGACCTAACGTATCTCTTTCATAATCACCCTGGGCGTCTTTATAAAACTTAGTGAATTTATTACCACGATAAGGGTTTACATCATCTTCATCAAGCGGAGTAAGAGGGCGATATACATCACCTACCCATTCGCTCACATTACCACTCATATTATATAAGTCCGTAACCATTAGGATAAAAAGATTTAATTGGTCCGGGGATAGCTGCACGGTCATTAAGGCCACCGGCTACACCCATTACATCTCCATTTCCTCTTTTAAAGTTAGCCAAAAACTGTCCCTGCCAGCTTCCGCGACGGTTATCCCGTAATCCATTTACATTCTTGCTCCATGAATAAACCTGTTGATTTGATAGAACTTCTTCGCCATGATTTTTTTCTTTGGTGCGTGGATGAGGATTTTCTGCAATTATGCCATAAGCGGCATATTCCCACTCGGCTTCTGTAGGCAAACGATACCCGGGTAACAACAGGCCGTCTTCAAAAGTGATTACTTTTCTTGGTCGTCCGCTTATGTCTTTAAGCCCACCCTTTTTAGGAGCCGTTTTATTGTTGATCATATCGGGGTTCATCAGGTATGTATCTGTATTAAATGTCTGGTCGCCTTGGCCGCCTTTCATTTCTGCCAGCGGCGCTTTCTTATTTAAATAACCCTTATCTATTAATATTTTTTCATTTACCCGATCGCTCCTCCAGATACAGAAATCATGAGCTTGTTCCCAACTTACGCCGACAACTGGATAGTAATTATATGCAGGATATCTAAAGTAATATTCAACGTAAGGCTCATTATAAGCCAGTTCGCTTCTCCAAACCAGGGTATCTGGTAAGGCCATCCTCATTACTGCCGTGTCATTGTCAAATGTATTTCCCAGCCAATACAAATATTCCCGGTAGTGAACATTGGCAACTTCAGTTTCATCGATATAAAATGAGTTTACACTCACACGGCGGGGGATATTATTCCAATCACCCATTACATCTTCTTCTTTGGCACCCATTACAAATGTACCTCCCTGAATAAAAACGAGGCCGGGGCCAGTTTTCTGTTCTTTGGCTTTAAGTACATGGAAGTTACCATAGTTCTTATCATCGTAATTCCATCCTGTTACGGATGACTTATCTTTCTTTTTCGTACAAGCCATAAAAGTAAAAGACGAGGCCAGGATAATAAGACATAAATTTCCGGCAGATATTGATTTTTGCATGTGCATTCGTTTAGCAGATTATTTAACGAAAGGTTTTCTCTATTATTGTATTAGGGTATCAATTTGTAAACGCGAATATAAATACTTTATTTGATTTTGACCGGAGCATGAATTAAATCCAAAGTGTTACTAAATTATCTTGCTAATCATTCTCAAACAAAGGACAGCGCCATCTTTACATCTTTTACCCGAAAGTTATTTTTTGTAGAATTGTGAATGCTGATTGATAATTTAATTAATAGATGGCTGTTGAATTGAGCAATAAATGTACAATAAAATCCGTTCAGGTATCAATAAAAAAATTATAAATATTTTCTCAGATTTTTTTTAAACAATTTTAAAATACAAACTTCATCCTATTAACGCAGGTTTATATTTTAATTGTCCGTTTCAATAAAAAATTTATTTTTACAAAACCCAAACGTAATTTCTATAAAGTTTAGCTCTACCTAACCAAGCAATATTTACACATGAAACAAGCAACTTTGAAATTAACGGCATTAGTGATGCTGGTTGGGAGTGTATTTGTCGTTAACGCACAAAGCACCGCAAATTCTATTAATGTTGTCACAACTGCAGTACCTTTTTTGAGAATCTCGCCGGATGCCCGCTCGGGTGGTATGGGAGATGTGGGTGTGGCTACGATACCCGATGCAAATTCCTGTTTTTGGAACCAGGCCAAATATCCATTTGCAGTAAGCAAATCGGCAATTTCAGTAACTTATACACCCTGGCTAAAGGGGTTAGACCTTAATGATGTTTACCTGGCTTCGCTTGCAGGATATTATAAATTAGATGATGAAGGCCTCCAGGCGATCTCGGCCTCATTGCGTTATTTCAGTCTTGGTAATATACAATTCACTGATGGTTTGGGTAATCCTCTTCAACAATATCGCCCACGTGAATTTGCTTTTGATGCAGGCTATTCCCGTAAACTTTCTGATAAATTGGGTATTGGTATTGCACTGCGCTACATAAATTCCAATCTTGCCAGCGGACAATCTGCCGGTGGCTCTACATATAAAGCAGGGACCGCAGTGGCGGGGGACCTTTCTTTATTTCACGACGGCACGGCAGGAAGTAGTGATGGCTCAGGTTTAAACTGGGGAATAGCGCTTTCCAATCTTGGTTCCAAGATCTCTTATACCAATGACGCTTCTGAGAAGGATTTTATTCCGGCGAATCTTGGTTTGGGCGTTGCTTATGTAAAAGCATTTGATGAAAGTAATAAAGTTACATTTGGGTTGGATATTAATAAGCTTTTAGTTCCAACTCCGCCTTTACTGGGTGACACTGCTGGCTTGATAGCATATCACAGCAAGGGTGTTGTAAGCAGTTGGTTCAGCTCATTTGGAGATGCCCCGGGCGGATTTAGCGAAGAATTGAAAGAATTTCAGATATCGGTAGGCGCTGAATATTCTTACATGGATCAATTCTTATTCAGGGTCGGTTATTTTTATGAGAACCCAACAAAGGGGGATCGTCAATATTTTACTCTTGGAGCTGGCTTGAATTATAACATGTTTGGTTTGAATTTTTCATACCTGGTACCTTCAGGCAATGGAATTAATAGAAACCCACTATCCAATACGCTCCGTTTTAGTATTATTTTCAATCTTGATAAATCGACTGCGGCAGGAACAACCACTCAACAATAATTTAGATTTTTTAATTATGTATGAACGCCCCATTTAACGGGGGCGTTTTTTTTGAGGCGAATTTTAACGGCTAATGAGTGCTTCAAAATGATCTCTGCTGATTAATATTATATTTGACCTGAATTTTGCATTTAATATGGATTAAGACCCAGCAATAAATTAGTTGAAGCATGTCATTTAGAATAGGTTTTGGAATCGATTTTCATCAACTTACTTCCGGGCGGGATTTATGGATTGGCGGAGTAAAGATTCCGCATGAAAAAGGGGCGCTTGGCCACAGCGATGCTGATGCGTTGCTTCATGCGATTTGCGATGCGTTACTTGGCGCTGCGTGCCTTGGAGATATTGGTGTTCATTTCCCCGACACTTCCGCTGACTTTAAAAACATTGATAGTAAAATACTTCTGCAAAGAACTTACATGCTGATAGTTGAGGCAGGATACAAAGTGGAAAATATCGATTCAACAGTTTGCCTCGAGCAACCCAAAATAAAGCAGTCCGTACCCGAAATGCAGCAAGTAATTGCTGCAATACTTTCACTTGAATGAAAATGCAATTTCCATCAAAGCAACAACGTCGGAAAAGATGGGATTCGTGGGGAGAGAAGAAGGAATTGCTGCTTATGCAACAGTGTTACTTGTCTCGATTAATAATTGACCCGGGTCACTCTTTTAAACTAATGCATCATTATCTTTGTCGCAATGCAAGAAGTGGTAATAAAGATTATTAATACATCGGGAAATGATTTGCCTGAATACGCGACTGCCGGCTCTGCCGGTATGGATATAAGAGCTTATTTGCAACATCCTGTTATTTTGCAACCTTTGGAAAGAGCAATGATTCCCACTGGCATTTTCCTCGAAATACCTTCCGGATATGAGGCGCAAATGAGGCCCAGAAGTGGTCTTGCTTTTAAACAGGGAATCACCTGTTTAAATTCTCCGGGAACAATTGATAGTGATTACAGAGGTGAATTGAAAGTTATCCTTATAAATTTATCATCGCAGGCGCAAACAATAAGTAACGGAGAGCGTATAGCCCAGATCGTTATATCGAAGGTGGAGCGGGCATTGCTGCAACCAGCCGAACAACTGGCAACTATCTGTTAGAGGCGAAGGAGGTTTTGGACACACGGGCAAGATTTAAATTTTAAATGAAAAATTGAATGATGAGAGATATTATTACGATTGTTTGTTGCATCGTCATGATTATTTTGTATTAACAGTTGCAGGTCTACAAAAAAATTGCAGACTGCCATTAGCAGAAAGGACACGCAATTGGTAGTAACGCCGCCACCGGCCAGTATTGACACTTTAAAGGGCGCATCAGACATTCTAAAATCGCTTGATAAGAACAAAATAAACTTCACAACTTTCTCTGCAAAAATAAAAGTGCAATACGAGGACTATAAGGGAAAACAGCCAGACTTTAATGCCTTTGTTAGATTATATAAGGATAGTGTTTTATGGATTTCGATTAATGCAACTTTCTTAAGTATAGAAGCTTTTAGAATTCTTATAACAAAAGATACCATAATCATTCTGAATAAACTGAACAAACAGGTAGAATACCATTCATTTAATTACATTGAAGACATTGCTCATATTCCGCTGAATTTTTCCACGCTTCAGGATATTGTTATTGGCAATCCTGTTTACGTTGGGGATAGCATTGTATCCTTCAGGCAAACAGAAAACCATATTTTACTTGGTACCGTTGGTGAGTTTTTTAAGGACCTGCTAACTATTTCTTCAGACAATAATTTGCTTGAAAGAAGTAAACTCGATGATGTTGATGTAGGGCAAAATCGAACAGCAGATTTAAGCTATGGTGATTATGAAAAAAATAATGGATTTTATTTTGCAACGTATCGTGAAATAACAGTGGCTGAAAAAACAAAAGTGGATATTAACCTTAATTTCAAACAATATGATTTTAACAAGGAATTATCTTTCCCCTTCAATATTCCGAGAAATTACAAAACAAAATAAACGTTACTTTTAATTAACTTCAAAAATTAAAGTCTATTGCTATCTGCATAAATAATTACACATTATTTTTATTTAAAAACTTCCCTGAATGCGAAAGATAATTGTAATAACATTAACTTTTCTGGTATTTCTATTTAAAGCAACAGCTCAACAACCCGACGATAAAGATGCCTTGCAACAACAGCGGGAACAGCTTAAAAGAGAAATTGAGGAAACCGAGAAAGCGCTTAACGAAACAAGGAAAACTGCCAAGGTAAATATTGGACAACTTTCTCTTATCAATAAAAAAATGGATCTCCAGGGAAATGTTATTGATAATATCAGCAGCGAAATAAAGAGCCTGAATAACAACATCTACCTGGCCCAAAAAGAAGTAAACAAAATGGGCCGCATTTTGGACACGTTGAAGCAAGAGTATACTAATAGCATGGTCTACGCTTATAAGAGTCGCAGCAATTATGATTTTCTGAATTTTATATTTTCAGCTTCAAGTTTTAACGATGCTGTTAAGAGAGTTGCTTATCTAAGGTCATACAGGAGTTATCGCGAAATGCAGGCTGAAAATATTTTGAGAACGCAGGATATGTTGGCTGACCGTATTAAAGTTTTATCGGGAACCAAAATAAAAAAGAATGTTGCATTGCAGGAACAAGACAAAGCAATGACCCAACTGGAAAAACAACAGGAAGAAAAAAAAGTTATTGTAAATAAGCTAAAAAGCCAGCAAAAAGAATTGCAGGCACAGGTGAATGCAAAAAGAAAACAGGATGCCAACCTAAAGAACATGATAACGGCCATGATTAGACGAGAAATGGTGATTGCAAAAAATGAGGCCGCAAAGAAAGAAAAAGCGCGGTTGGCAGAATTGAAAAAAAATAATGCGGATACAAAAAATAACACGGCGGATAATAGTTCAAATGGCAGAGCAACAAAGCCTTCGGTAAGTTCGAGACCTACGGGAAGTGTATTAGTTAGTTCTGAGGCTGACAGAGTATTGGATGCAAACTTTAAAAACAACCGCGGGTCATTGCCGTGGCCTGTGTCAGGATTTATCATTGCTCATTATGGTACCACCACTTTACCTGGCGGCATTATTTATGACAATCCCGGAGTTTCAATCGGTGCCAAAGTTGGCGAGGCAGTGAAGGCCGTATTTGAAGGTGAAGTAACACTCGTAAGTTATATAGAAGACAAACAGGCAGTTTTCATAAAGCACGGAAAATATTTTACTGTATACAGCAACCTGGCTTCTGCAAATGTTCAAAGGGGAGACCAGGTAAAAACCGGCCAGGTAATCGGGAAGGTCGGCATTAATGACGAGGGACAAGGCGAAGTAGACTTCATCATAATGCAGGAAAGTACCAACGTAAATCCTGAACAATGGCTTCGTCGGCCTTAGAATAAGAATGAACGGCAGTTATTAATTTACTCTGCTGGTTCTGATAAAACTTTTTTATACAAGTTTTCGTAAACAGGAACAATTGTATTTATGTCAAATTTATTGGCCTGCTCCAATGCATTTTTTTTCATTTTTTTAAATGCCTTATCATCTGAAAATATTTGAATAATATTCTTACTCATGTTTTCTACGTCTCCTACATTACTTAAGAAACCGGTGACTCCATCAATATTAATTTCGGGTAGGCCCCCTGCGTTAGTTGATATTACAGGAACCCCAGCGGCCATAGCTTCCAATGCTACAAGGCCAAAGCTTTCGTATTCACTTGGTAGCATAAACAGATCAGTAATTGCAAGAATATCTTCCATCTGCTCCTGCCGCCCGAGGAATTTTACGTCGGCATGGGCATCCATTTGCCGGCAAAGGCCTTCTATATAAGTTCGCTCAGGTCCATCACCCACAAACAATAGTTTCGAAGGAATTACTTTATTAACTTCTTTAAATACATTTACCACATCGCCCACTCTCTTCACTTTTCTGAAGTTAGATGCATGCAATAAAATTCTTTCATTTTTCGGAGCGATAATCTGCCTGAATGCCTGGACGGGTGTTCTTTCAAAACGTTTTATATCTACAAAATTATAAATCACTTCTATTTCTTTCTCCATACTGAAATTTTTGTAAGTTTCGTCGCGAAGATTTTTTGAAACTGCCGTAATCGCATCGCTCTCATTCATCGAAAATGTAACAACCGGAGAATATGTTTTATCTTTTCCCACTAACGTAATATCAGTCCCATGCAGCGTAGTTATTACCGGAACGTGGAGGCCTTCTTTTTTTAGAATCTGTTTTGCCATATATGCAGCGGATGCATGGGGAATGGCATAATGAACGTGCAAGAGCTCCACTTCGTTATTAATAATAACATCGACCATTTTACTTGCCAAGGCAGTTTCATAGGGAGGATAATCAAACAACGGGTAAGTAGGAACACTTACTTCATGATAAAAAATGTTGGCGTTAAATGCATTTAATCTTACAGGTTGCTGATAAGTAATGAAATGTATGTTGTGCCCTTTGTCGGCCAAAGCTTTTCCAAGTTCTGTTGCCAACACTCCGCTTCCTCCATAGGTAGGATAGCAAACGATTCCTATGTTCATAAAGAAATTATTTTGATCAGGCTTTGAATTTCAATTTTAGAAATGAAGAGGGTAAATTTTAAATTTTGCGCAAATTACAACTTCTTTTACGTCGCGATTTTACCTTTTATAGAAACAAGATTTTTAACGATTTGTTTACTTGCAAAAATATTTGACCCGGAAAATCTCTGATATTTGCTTTGATAACTGCGTTTTACCTATGCCGTTATCTCCATTGTACCCTGTTATCTTGCCATATCGCTTTCAGAATTCTCCTCCTCAAAATAGGGTTCGTTTAACTCTACGAGTTTTTTAGCTTGTTTTTTCCTTACTCTCGTATTTAATAGTTCAACCAGGAATGAAAATGCCATACCGAAATAAATATAATTTTTTAAATGAAGATCTTCAGCCTTGGCAGAATCCCAGCCTTCAACCACAAGACTTAACCCAATCATAACAAGAAAAGAAAGCGCAAGCATTTTAAACGTGGGATGCTTATGTATAAAGCTTGCGATTTTCGGACTAAACAAAAACATTATTACCAGTGCTATAACAACCGCCGCAATCATAATCTCAACATGCCTTGCGGTGCCACCAGCAGTGATGATGCTATCGAATGAAAACACCATGTCAACCAACATTATTTGAATAGCTGCTTTTGTAAAAGTTAGATATTGCTGTTTTGCCTTTAGCGTATTCATATCATCGCCTTCCAGTTTTTGATGAATTTCATGTACTGATTTATAAATAAGAAAAATGCCACCAGCAAGCATTACAAGACTTGCAAGGTCAAATCTCTTTTCGAATACGGTAATAATAGATTTGCCTTTTTGAGATAACAACCAGCCCAATCCCAGGAGCATGATACTTCTTACAATCATGCCTTGCAAAACCCAGAACAGTCGTGCCTTCTTATGTTTATCTGCCGGAAGCCGGTTAATGATTATACTAACAAAAATTACATTGTCAATGCCTAATACAATTTCGAGTATTACGAGTATAAAAAAACTTATGATACTTTCACTGGTAAATAAATAATTCATTTTGTAACAAAATTAAATTGCTGTCATATCAAAGAATTACAGATTTTTTTTGCGATGCCGGGACCTTCATAAATAAAACCTGTCCATACCTGAACCAGAGAAGCGCCCGCAATAAATTTTTCATCTGCGTCATTAGGTGTAAAAATTCCACCGCTACTTATTACCGGAATTTTTCCTTTGGTTTTTGTAAAAATTAAGTGGGTAATATCGGTCGATATCTGCTTAAGAGGCAAGCCGCTCAAACCTCCTGCGCCTGCTTTATCGACTTCCTGCATTGATGAATTTAGACTACTTCTCCTGATAGTGGTATTTGCTGCAATAAGACCATCCAGTTCTATTTCGATGGCTAAGTCGATAATGTCTTCCAATTCGCTCGTTAAAAGATCGGGAGAAATTTTCAATAGTAATGGCCGTTGAATTTTTTTTGACTTATTTATATTTTGCAGGTGGACAAGAATTTTTTTTAAAGAATCTTTCTGCTGTAAATCCCTTAGCCCCGGCGTATTTGGCGAACTAACGTTTACAACAAAATAATCGACAACACTATGAAGAATATTAAAACAGGTTTCATAATCTTTCCATGCATCTTCATTTGGCGTTAACTTATTCTTGCCAATATTTCCACCTATAATTATTTTCTTTCTTTCTTTTAGAAATTCAGGTCTGTTTATAAATTTATAAAGGCGATCGGCAACCACAACGACACCATCGTTATTAAAACCCATTCGGTTAATGATGGCTTTATCTTTAGGAAGACGAAACAGCCTCGGTTTTGGATTGCCCTCCTGGGGAAGCGGCGTTACGGTTCCAATTTCGATAAAGCCGAAACCCAGCATTGACAGTTCGGGTAAATAATTTGCATTCTTGTCAAAGCCAGCAGCAAGGCCAACCGGATTCGGGAATACAAGGCCAAAACAATTTCGTTCTAACGGGATAGCATTAACCGTAAATTTTTTACGGAGAAATTTTTTGGCAAATGAAAATTTGCAGAAAAACTTTAGCAGGATCATTGAAAAATAATGCACTTCTTCTGCATCGAACCAAAACAAAATGTTGCGTACCAGTTTATACATAATGGCGGCGAAGATAACTACAATGTACGATGGAGATGTACTAAGTACGATGTTCAATTATTAACAACTTAATTATTCATTGCCCGATATTTATTCTGTATCGTAGCGATCAACACTTTCTATTCCGGGAAGTTTTTTTAAATTTTCTACAAGGTCTTCTAATTCATCTTTGTCATGAACATATACTTTAATATTACCCTCAAAAAGGCCTTCTTTGGCTTCAACGGTGAGCGCATTAATATTAATTTTCATTTCCCCGCTTATGAGATTCGTTATTTTATTTATAACGCCAACATCATCCATACCAATTATTTTAATGCCTGTTAAAAACGAAATCTCTTTGTTCTTAACCCATTTTGTTTTTACAACTCTGTGTCCATAATTGGATAGTAATCTTGCCGCATTGGGGCAATTAGTGCGATGAATTTTAAGCCCTTCACCTTGAGTTACAAAACCAAAAACATCATCTCCGGGAATTGGCTTGCAACAGTTAGCAAGCGTATACATAATCTTATCACTGCTTTCTCCGAAGATGATCAGTTCGGCATCTTTCTTATTATAATGCCTGTTTTCGGTTTCGAATTTTTCTTCAGGGACATGTTTGTGAATCTTTGGCGCAAAAATCTTGTCACCAATTACATTAAATTCCTTTAATTCCTTCAGATCAATTTTCTTAATTGAAATTTCATAAAACAGATCCAGCGAAGATTGAAGTTTATAAAAACTGGTAAGTTCTTCAACGTTGGGTGGATTCATTGCAGCCCCCATGTGTTCGAGCTTTTTCTGCAAAATGTATTTTCCTTCTTCACCTATTTTTCTTTTTTCTTCTTTAAGTGAATCTTTGATTTTAGTTTTTGCTTTGGGTGTAACCACAAATTTTAACCACTCGCTGTTAGGCTTTTGCTTCGTTGAAGTAATAATTTCTATCTGGTCTCCGCTGCGAAGCTTGTGACTGATAGGAACTAATTTATGGTTAACCTTTGCTCCGATACATCTTTCTCCAACTGCCGTGTGAACTGAAAAAGCAAAGTCAAGTGCGGAGGCGCCGATAGGTAACATTTTTACATCGCCCTTTGGGGTATATACATAAATTTCTTCTGCTAAAAATGAAATTTTAAAATCCTGCAGAAAATCGATGGAATTAGTGTCCTGGCTTGCGAGCATATCTCTTATTTGCTGAAACCATTTATCGAATCGATTTTCTTCGTCTGTGCCTTCCTTATATTTCCAATGAGCTGCCAAACCTTTTTCTGCAATGTCATTCATTCGTTTAGTTCTTATCTGCACCTCTACCCATTTACCTTGTGCGCCCATAACAGTGGTATGCAAAGCCTCATAGCCATTACTTTTCGGGTTACTAAGCCAGTCTCTTAATCGTTCAGGGGCAGGAGTATACTCATCCGTAACAAGGCTGTAGACTTTCCAGCAATCTTCTTTTTCTTTTTCAGGAGGAGAATTTAAGATAACCCGAATGGCAAAAAGATCATACACTTCGTCAAACGACACACCTTTCTTTTTCATTTTATTCCAGATGGAATGGATACTTTTCGGCCTGCCATAAATTTCAAAGTCAAAATTGGCTTGTTGCAATTTTTCTTTTATAGGCTTTATAAATTCATTGATATACCGGGTTCGTTCTCTTTTAGTGTTATCTAATTTTTGTGCGATATAGCGATAACTGTCAGGTTCCATGTATTTCATGGACAGATCTTCCATTTCGGTTTTAATATTATAAAGTCCCATCCGGTGTGCTAAAGGCGCATACACATAAACTGTTTCGGAAGCAATTTTTAATTGTTTTTCACGCTTCATGCTATCAAGCGTGCGCATGTTATGAAGCCTGTCTGCCAGTTTTATTAAGATAACTCTCGGATCATCCGTCAGCGTTAGTAAAATCTTTTTAAAATTTTCTGCCTGTTGAGACGTATTGGCATCAAGTACATTTGAGATTTTTGTAAGGCCATCAACAATTTTTGCAATCTCGCTTCCAAATTCTCTTTGAACATCTTCAAGCGTTACGTCGGTATCTTCAACAGTGTCGTGAATTAAAGCGCAAATAGTACTGCGAACCCCAAGGCCAATTTCTTCCACGCAAATCATAGCAACTGCTAATGGATGAAGAATATAAGGCTCGCCACTTTTGCGCCGCATTGTTTTATGTGCCTCTGCGGCCATTTCAAATGCACGCCGTACAAGTTCTTTATCACCCGGTTTTAATTTTGGTTTTAATATCCTTAATAAAGCACGGTAATGTCGAAGAATTTCTTTCTTTTCCTCTTCTTCATTGAGAGAATATTTTGGAATATCGAGGGTAGTTTCCATACAATACGAATTTACAGAGAAATTGCGGAGAGATTTTAGAATTGAAATTTTTGAAGGGAGATTTTGAAAGTTTTTAATAAAAAACGGATCAGCCTAATCAACAGGACTAACTGCCGATAAATTTTCACTAAACTCAAAAAGCGAAATCATTGTAAAAATCATAATTCTTATGAGCCGACATTTTTTTTAAGCTAAATCCATTACTTTTGCCGCCCCAAAAGCGCATGTGGTGAAATTGGTAGACACGTCAGACTTAGGATCTGATGCCGCAAGGTGTGGGGGTTCGAGTCCCTCCATGCGCACTTCTCCAAAATAATTTCCTGTTGGGGGATCAATAAGAGGCCGTTACTTACGGTGAACAAAATTTAATTTAATGGCAAACGTAACAAAAGAACATATTGGCAATCTTCATGATAAGCTAACAGTTAAAGTTTCCAAAGAAGATTATTACCCTTCTTTTGAAAAAGCTATAAAAGATTATAGCAAAAAAGCAAATATTCCGGGTTTCAGAAAAGGAATGGTTCCGCCCGGCATGGTAAAAAAGATGTATGGTGCTTCAATTTTTTATGATGAGATTATTAAAGTAGTTGAAAAAGAAATCCAGGAATACCTTACGAAGGAAAAGCCAGAGATTTTTGCGCAGCCTTTACCTATGGAAAGTGATATGAGCAAACTGGACATGTCAAATCCTGTGGATTATGATTTCCCCTTTGAAATAGGATTAAAGCCGGAAGTTTCCGTGGAAGGTTTAGCGAAAGCAAAACCTTCCCTATATAAAGTGAAAGTAACTGAAGAAATGGTAGATGAAGAAATTGAAAAATTGGTTACGAAACATGGCGACATGAAGGATGCAGAAAACGTTAGCGGCCCGGAAAACGTTTTGAACGTTTTGTTTGAAGAAAGCGATGCAGAAGGAAACCCTTTACCCGATGCCCTTTCAAAGGATAATTCTATTTTGGTAAAATATTTTGCGGAAGATTTTCGCCCCCAATTACTTGGCAAGAGTAAAGATGAGTTTGTTGTTTTACAATTAAAAACTGCTTTTCCCGAAAAAGAAAGAGAATGGATTTTGTCTGATTTAGGACTTGATAAAAATGATGTTTCGTCGGAAGAAAAATATTTTAAAATGACCATTACCAAAATTGGTTTGGTTGAAAAGAAGCAACTCAACGAAGAATTTTTTAGCCAGGTTTTTCCGGGAAAAGAAATAAAAACAGAAGAAGCTTTTCGCGAAGCGATGAAAAGTGAATTGCAACAACAGTGGGATGCAGCCAGCAGAAGTCAGTTGCACGATCAGTTATATCACATGTTATTGGAGACGCCTCTTACGCTACCCGATGAATTTTTAAAAAGGTGGATTGCTGTAGGTGGCGAAAAGAAGAAGTCGATAGAAGAAGTAGAAGCCGAATATCCTTCATTTACCAACCAGTTGAAATGGACTTTGATAAGCGATAAAATAATCAACGATAATAAGATCGATGTAACTGAAGAAGAATTAAGGAATAATATGAAAGACGAAATTATGCGATATTTCGGCCAGATGAATATGGGCGACAATACCGAATGGATTGATGGTTATATTGACAGGATGATGAAGGATGAAAAGCAAATTGATAGCAGTTACAGAAAGATATTGACAGAAAAATTATTCAATTTTATCGAGACCCTGGTTACGCCTTTGGAGAAGCAATCTTCACCGGAAGAACTGCTGGCCATGCAACATCACCACCATCATTAATTAATGAACCGCCGATTGTTATGATGTCGAATTTGAAGCGGTTGTTGATCACCGGGTAAGGACTAACGGATTGCATAAATCTTTTTTGTCTGTCCTTTTGTCTCTTTTTTTTGTTAGCATAATATTTGGGAACTTCACTGCTGTAAATTGCTTTTTTACTAAACTTAAGTTATGAATACAGGAAAAGAATTTGAAAAATATGCCGTTAAGCATAAAGGCATCAGCAGCAATACACTGCACGGATATATAAATCATAATATTACTAATCTTACTCCGAATATTATAGAAGAGCGGCCAATGAACGTAGCCGTGATGGATGTTTACAGCCGTTTAATGATGGATAGGATTATATTTTTAGGCTATCCTGTGAATGATGAGGTGGCAAATATTATCACCGCTCAATTGTTGTTTTTAGAAAGCACCGACAGAACAAGAGATATTCAACTATACATTAATTCTCCCGGTGGCGCAGTTTATGCAGGCCTAGGGCTTTATGATACAATGCAATTTGTTTCCCCGGATATTGCTACAATTTGTACTGGTATGGCAGCAAGTATGGCAGCCGTTTTAATGGCAGCAGGCGCTGCCGGAAAAAGAAGCGCTTTGAAACATGCAAGAATTATGATGCACCAGCCGAGCGGCGGCGCTCAGGGTCAGGCTTCAGATGTGGAGATAACAGTAAATGAAGTAAGAAAAGTAAAACACGAGCTCTATGAAATTCTTAGCAATCACACAGGGCAAACCATTGAAAAAGTAACTAAAGATAGCAACAGGGATTTTTGGATGACTGCCGATGAAGCTAAAAATTATGGGTTGATCGATGAAGTATTGTTGACCAATTCAAAAAAAGCAAAAAAATAGATATTCAATTAAAACACTATTCAAATGAATCTTTATAAAAATAATTTAACACGTTTTGAAGAAGAAGAAGAGCCCGAAAAATCAACGCCGGAAAATCCGATGGAGAAAATGATGGGTGGGATGATGTTTGACAAGAAATTTATTGAACAGCGGAAAATTTTTCTTTGGGGTGCAGTAGATGATAAAAGCGCAAAGGATATTACAAACAGGCTTTT
Source organism: uncultured Chitinophagaceae bacterium (assembly GCA_963792025.1). Lineage (GTDB taxonomy): Bacteria > Bacteroidota > Bacteroidia > Chitinophagales > Chitinophagaceae > Ginsengibacter. The sequence continues at coordinate 187,100 of CAWBUS010000012.1, forward strand.
ATATCTTGATGCGATGGATCCCGGAAAGGAAATTACTTTTTATATAAATAGCCCGGGCGGAGGAGTTACCAGCGGGATGGTTATATATGATACTATGAAAATGATCAAATCTCCTGTTAGCACAGTATGTATGGGTATGGCAGCAAGCATGGGCAGCATCTTATTAAGTGCAGGAGAAAAAGGAAAGCGATTTATTTTTCCTCATGGGGAGGTGATGATACACCAGCCCAGCGGTGGCGGGCAAGGTACCAGCGCAGATCTTGAAATTATCGCAGTTCAAATTTTAAAGGCAAAGCAGCTTGGCGCTAAAATTCTTGCTGAAAATTGTGGTCAGAGTTATGATAAAGTGATGGAAGATTTCGACAGAGACTATTGGATGGATGCTACAGAAAGCAAAAAATATGGCATAGTTGACAGTATATTAAACAAACTATAAAGCAACATTTTGCGTTATTTGATTGTCTAATAACAAATTAGTTTTCGGCAGAGCGTTGTAAAATGCGATTAAAGCCGTAAATTATACCAGGACAAAATAAAAATTTAATAAACAGCAAGCCCAAATGGCCAAACAACAAACGTTACATTGTTCTTTTTGCGGAAGAAGTCGTGATGAAGTTAAGATTCTCATCGCGGGCCAGGAAGGTCATATTTGTGAGAATTGCGTCGAACATGCCCAGGAGATTATTACGCAGGAGATTTTCCCCATGCCGGAAAAAAATAGTCAATCATCTGCTTATAAACTTTCTGTAAAAAAGCCGGTTGAACTAAAAAAGTTTTTGGACGAATATGTTATCGGGCAGGACGATGCAAAAAAAGTATTAGCTGTTGCAGTTTATAATCACTACAAGCGACTTAATCAAAAAGTTGACAGCGATGTTGAAATAGAGAAAAGTAACATAATAATGGTAGGCGAAACGGGTACCGGTAAAACACTACTTGCCAAAACAATTGCCCGTGTTCTTAATGTACCATTTGCCATTGTAGATGCTACCGTTTTTACCGAAGCAGGTTATGTGGGCGAAGATGTTGAAAGTATTTTGAGCAGGCTGCTACAGGTGTGCAATTTTGATGTAAATGCGGCACAAAAAGGGATTGTTTATATAGATGAAATAGATAAAATTGCCCGCAAAAGTGATAACCCGAGTATTACCCGCGATGTAAGTGGCGAAGGAGTGCAACAAGGTTTACTTAAACTGCTAGAAGGTACCGAAGTATTGGTCCCCCCACAAGGCGGACGCAAACATCCTGAGCAAAAACTTATTAAATTAAACACAAGTAATATTCTCTTTATTTGCGGTGGTGCCTTCGATGGTGTCGACAGGCTCATTGGAAGAAGGATCAACACAAATGCAATTGGATTCAACGTAAATAAAGATCTCCAGGATTTTCAGCGGAAAAATTTATTGCAGTTTGTGAATGCACAAGATTTGAAATCGTTCGGCCTAATACCTGAATTACTGGGTAGGTTGCCTGTTGTTACTTATCTTAATCCGCTTGATAAAATAACCTTAAGAAATATTTTAACAGAGCCAAAAAATTCGCTTATCAAACAGTATAAAAAATTATTTGAGCTGGAAGGAATTGATCTGGTGATTGAAAATGGAGTGTATGATTTTATGGTTGATAAGGCAATGGAATATAAATTGGGAGCCCGTGGCCTTAGAAGCATTTGCGAAAGTATTTTAACTGATGCTATGTATGAATTACCATCACAAAAAGTGAAAACATTTACATTAACTATGGATTATGCACAACATAAGTTTAAGATAAGTAAGCTGAGTTTGTTGAAAGTTGCATAAGAATATATTTCTCAATTCTAGCTTTCAGAATTTCATTTTCCAGGCTCCAGACCTTCACATTATTTTCCACTAATTTTGAACAAATCAGAAATTAAATCTTCATTTGTTTATTTTCATTTTATTTTTACGCGAAATGCATAGGAATTAAAATTCTCTCTGCCACATTTAAACAAACATATCTCAGATGGTTGATGTAATTCTTGGCCTGCAATGGGGCGACGAAGGAAAAGGTAAAATTGTTGATTATTTTGCACCGGGATATGATGTAATTGCAAGGTTCCAGGGAGGTCCAAATGCGGGACATACTTTATATGTTGATGGAAAGAAAATTGTGCTTCATCAAATACCATCTGGTATCTTTCACGAAAATAAAATTAATTTAATCGGCAATGGCGTTGTACTCGATGCGGTTACTTTAAAAAAGGAATGCGCTGCCGTTGAGGCAATGGGAATCGATTGCAAAAAGAATCTTTATATAAGTGCAAGAACACACCTTATACTGCCTTCGCACCGGGCGTTAGATAAAGCCAGTGAACTTGCTAAAGGAAACGATAAGATTGGCTCAACGCTTAAAGGTATCAGTCCTTCTTACATGGACAAAACAGGAAGGAACGGTTTGCGTGTAGGAGATCTTCTTGATAAAAATTTTATTTCTCAGTATATAAAACTGCGGTTAAAACATCAGAAGCTCCTCGATAATTTTTCTTTTAATGAAGACATTTCAACATGGGAGGAAGAATTTTTTGAAGGGCTTGAATTTTTAAAACAATTGCAAATTGTAAATGGTGAATATTTTGTAAATGATGCAATTTCAAAAGGGAAAAAAATTCTGGCGGAAGGTGCGCAAGGAAGTATGCTCGATATTGACTTTGGAACATTTCCTTATGTAACATCTTCCAATACAATTACTGCCGGCGTAGGAAGCGGACTTGGCATTGCTCCTCAGAAAATTAAAGAAGTGTTTGGTATAACAAAAGCCTATTGCACCAGGGTTGGGAGTGGCCCTTTCCCAACTGAACTAAACGATGAAAATGGTGAACTTTTGCGAAAAACGGGTATGGAATATGGCAGCACCACTGGCCGACCAAGAAGATGCGGTTGGATTGACCTGGTGGCTTTAAATTTCGCGTGCATGATAAACGGAGTTACACAATTGGTGATGACAAAAGCAGATGTTCTTGATGCAATGGAAACGCTGGAAGTTTGTAAAAGTTATAAAGTAAATGGTGAAGAAACCAATGAGATACCTTTTCAGATGATGAGATCGAAAGTAGAACCTGTCTATAAAAAATTCGCAGGATGGAAAACGGATATTACCTCAATAAAAAATTTTAATAACTTGCCTCCTGAAATGAGTGTTTATATTAATTATATCAATGAAGTATTAGGAGTTCCTATAAAATTTATTTCAAATGGTCCCGGAAGCGATCAAATTATTGTGGCAACATGATTGTTGCACAGCCAAAAATATTTAAATATTTTTGGCAAATTAAAAATCTAATTGAAATTTTACATAATTAATCCTTTAAGAAAATTATGAAAGCAAAATCTGATAAGGAAAAAACATTTCCTGAAAAAAAACCAGTGGAAAACGCTAAATCTTCATCTAAAAAAAAGAATGATGATTTTGATGACGACGATGATGATGAGTTAGACGATGAAGATATGCCCATCAAGAAATCTAAAACTGCGTCATCAAAAAAGAAGTCTAAAGCAGATGACGACGACGACGACGATGACGTGGAAGTTGAAGATGATTGGGAGAAAACTGATGATGTTGATGACTTTGACCCCGATTTTGAAGAATTTGATATTCCCAAATCGAAAATCAAAAAGCCCGCCGGTAAAAAAGGTAAGGGTGATGATGATTTTGATCTTGATGATGATTTCAAAGACCTCGATCTTTTTAACGATAGCGGCGACATGGATGATGAAGAGGATGATTTTTAACAGCGATATTTCCTAACTTTCTGCTGTTGAGTAATAATTTTGAAAAGACAATTCTCATCATATTCAATTCTTAATTTATCAACTATTAAAATTCAAATGCTAAACTTTTTAAAGAAGTTTAGCATTTTTTGTTTTCTGGATAACAACGAATATGATTTTAATAAATCGTACGAGTGTATAGCGGGTGCCGGTGCAGTAAAATCGGTTATTTCAAACGGTATTAACAGCCTGAAAGATGTCGATCAAATTCAGGAGATTTCTGCGGATTGGGTTTTTGGCCATGTTGCCTACGATGTAAAAAATGAAATTGAACATCTTCAATCTTCAAACCCCGACCACATTTGTTTCCCCAACTTTCATTTTTTTGTTCCTGAAATAGTTTTCATTTTAACAGAAAGTGAATTAAAGATTGGGGTTTTTAATTCTGCCACTGCTCAGAAAATTTATGATGAAATCATTTCATCGGAAACTATCGAAGATGTCAGGTATCCGTCTCCGTTACTAAAGGCCCGGTTTTCAAAAGAAGAATACATTGAGACAGTTGAGAAGTTACGGCAGCATATTTTAAGAGGCGATTGCTATGAAATAAACTTCTGCCAGGAATTTTATGCAAATCAATCAGTTATTGATGCGCTTTTGGTTTATAAGAAATTGAGCACTTTGTCTCCCAATCCTTTCTCTGCATTTTATAAATATGAAGATAAATTTCTCATGTGCGCAAGCCCTGAGAGGTTTATTAAGAAAAAGGGGAATACAATTATTTCGCAACCGATAAAAGGAACGGCTAATCGAATTAAAAATAATGTGGAAGCTGATGAAAAGGGAAAGGGTAATTTGATGAACAACGATAAGGAGCGATCCGAAAATATAATGATCGTGGATCTTGTGAGAAACGATCTTGCAAAAATTTGTACGCAGGGTTCTGTTTCTGTAAAGGAATTTTTAAAAGTTTATTCATTCCCTCAGGTGCATCAGATGATATCTACAGTTGTGGGAACTCTTAGACACAATATATCTCTTGCCGATATTTTTTACTCGATGTTTCCCATGGGTTCTATGACAGGTGCGCCAAAAAAAAAGGTGATGGAGTTAATTGAAATGTATGAAAAAACCAGGCGGGGATTATTTTCCGGAACCTTGGGATATATTAACCCTGAAGGCGATTTTGATTTTAATGTTGTTATAAGAAGTATTCTTTATAATCAGTCGAAATCTTATATATCGATACAGGCTGGCTCAGCTATAACATTTAAAAGCGATCCGGAAAAAGAATATGAAGAATGCTTATTAAAAACAACAGCGATGAAAAAAGCTCTGGAATAAATTTGAGTAAATTATTTTTTGCCTGGAGAAGTTTTCTTCTTATTGATCTTTGCGTCTACGTTTACATCTTCCAATAATTTTTGCACGCATTCATTAAGTATCGGATACTTATTGGCAACAAACAGACTCATCTTAGTATCAGGCAGCCTCATATTGAAAGTGCCGCCCGTCGCAAGCATATCATCAAATCCGGGATTAAACCGGTTAAAATCGTTTATATCCATGTCAATATCTTTTGCAATTATCGATGAGATGTATCTTCCTGAAATTGCCATTGAATCGGCGCCTGACATTTCTTCTTCGGAAATATTGGGTTTCGGAGGACCACCGGCGCCGTCTAAACTTGTATATTTAAAATTATTACCTGATGTTTCCATTACATAATGGGTAGCAATAAATTTCTTTACATGATTACGCGATTCTTCCGGAAGATAATATTGAAGTTTCCAGAAATTACGACTGCCGCTTTTATTTATAGCAGCATAAACTCTTCCGGGACCTCCGTTATAGGCAGCTATAACAAGAAGCCAATCATTAAAATCTTTGTAGAGGCTAAGCAAATATTTTGCGGCGGCATTAGTGCTTTTGTAGTAGTCTGTTCGGTCATCTACAAATTGATTAACCTTCAATCCATAATCTTTAGCAGTGTAGGTCATAAATTGCCATGGTCCGCGGGCTCCTGCGACAGACAGGGCATTTGATTTAAGATCACTCTCAATAACTGCCAGATACTTTAATTCTCGAGGCAGTCCATATTGTTTAAGTATTCCGTCGATCAAATTGAAATAAGGTAATGCTGTTGCCTTCATTTGCTCAAGGTATTTTCCATGAGCCTGCAAATAATCCTGCATATATGTTTCCGCGTTAGGATTTACCTGCGAACCATAAGGCATTGATGAGTTGTACGAATAGTTTTTAAAAAGATCTTTAAATCCATATTTAGTAACCTGGCTAACGTACTTCACCCTTTCTTGTTTGGGAGGAGTTGGAGATTTAATTACCTCATCTATTGTTTTATCTTCTACCTTAATATTTTCCGGAATGCTGGTATCCGAAAGATTTTGCTGACAAGTGTTATTTTTTCCGAAGGATAATTTTGTTAAACCTGTTTGAAGAATAAACATTAAAATCGATATGCCTAAAAATTTCTTCATCAACTAATACCTTTTGTAGTTTTTCATGAGCAAGTCAGACAACTCGAGCAAAGTTAATTCATCATATTTATTTGTAATTAGCTGGACTCCGAAAGGCATACCATTAGAATGTTTAAATAAAGGCAATGATATTGCAGGAGTACCGGTAAGATTGGCATAGACGGTATAGATATCTGCGAGGTACATTGCAATCGGGTCTTTCTGCATGCTTCCTGCGTCAAATGCGGTTGAAGGCACTGTGGGCATTATTAAAGCATCAAATTTTTTGAAAATCTCTTCTGTCTGGTTTACAAGCAATCTCCTTATTTGTTGTGCTTTTGTAAAATAGGCGTCATAATATCCTTCACTTAAAACAAAAGTGCCAAGCATGATGCGCCTTTTTACTTCTTTGCCGAATCCCTGGCTGCGTGTTTTCTTATAAAATTCAACCAAACCTTCATCTGCGTTTTTGTTACGATATCCGTACCTTACTCCATCATAACGTGACAGGTTACTCGAAGCTTCTGCCGTTGTGATTACATAATAAGCTGGAACGATAAAATCAATAAGACTGAATTCGATTTCATCCGTTTCGTATCCATCCTTTTTTAGATGTTCAGCCAATTCATAAATATTTTTTTTGATCTCGGTATCTAAACTTTTATGCTCGAGCGCATTCTTTAGCACTGCAATTCGGTAACTGCCAGATTTCTGTTTCTGGGGTTGATGAAAATTTTCAAACGGAGGTTGCTCTTGCTGGTTGACGGTACTATCAAACCGGTCAGGTCCACTTATGACTTCCAAAACTTTGGCTGCATCCGCTACATTGTTGGAAAAAATTCCTATTTGATCGAATGAGGAAGCGTAGGCAATGAGTCCATTTCTTGATATAGATCCATAGGAAGGCTTTATGCCAACAATTCCGCAGAAATCGGCAGGTTGCCTAACCGACCCACCGGTATCGCTGCCAAGGCTCACCATACAAAGACCGGCCTGAACTGCTACCGAAGACCCCCCCGAAGAACCTCCGGGGACTTTATTTTCATCCAACGCATTCCGAACCCGACCATACACTGAATTCTCATTGGTGCTGCCCATTGCAAATTCGTCGCAATTGCAACTGCCAATTATTATTGCATCTTCTTCTAATAAGTTTTCGACAGCAGTTGAACTATATATTGAAACGAAATCTTTTAATATGCCAGAAGCCGCTGTTACTTTATGGTCCTTATAACAAATCACATCTTTAATGGCTATAATTACGCCATGAAGTTTCCCTAAAACTTTTCCATTTTTTCTTTTTTTATCCAACGTATTTGCACGTTCAATTGATTCATCAGCAAATATTTCAACAAAGGCATTTAGGTGTTTATTGGCTGCTATTTCTTTTAAATAATGCTGTACGGCAATAAGGCAACCTTCCGTGTCGTCGGCTAAAAAATTATGGTAGTCTTCTATCGAACTGAAATAAAACATTTAAAACTTTGGTATAATAAAAAATATGGGATTCCCGAGTAGTTTATGGATATCAACTCCATTCTTCTGCTTCCTCAACTTTTTTCTGCTTTTCAACCTTAACGCAAAGCAGAATACTTATTTCATACAAGATCATTAATGGAATGGTGCAGATAATTTGGCTAAGCATATCCGGTGGCGTAATGATCGCCGATAGAACAAGCATAATTACAATTGCATATTTGCGGCCCTTTCGTAAAAACTTTGCACTAACAACATCAATCTTGGCGAGGAAAAACATCACCAGCGGTAGTTGAAATGCAAGTCCTGCTCCTAGTATCAATGGAATAAGGGTGTTAAAATAACTGGTTATTGTCCACCGGTTTTCTATATTGTCATCCAGCGAAAAATTTGAGAAAAAGTGAATTGTATATGGCGCTATGACGTAGTAGCCAAATAACACACCAATGAAAAACAATAGTGATACCCAAAAAATTACCCCGCGTGTATTGTGTAATTCTCTTTTCGTTAGAGCGGGCTTCGTAAATTTCCAAAATTGCCAAAACACATACGGGAAGGCAAGAATAAAGCCACCGATTAATATGATGTTGAAGTAAACGCCAAATTGGCCCCCTACAACTGTACTTTGCATTTTTACACTTATATGCTCCATACATAACTTATCGCCTAACCCAATTGATTTGCTGACCTTACATAACAAGCCATATGTTGGAAATTCAGGGTGTGTGGGTCCCATGAGTATTTTCTTTACAATAAAACTATTATAGACAGCCATAACTATTGCCCCAATAGCAACTGCAACCGCAGATTTAAAAAGGTGCCCACGTAATACATCTAAATGTTCTAAAAAAGACATCTCTGCTCTCTCGTCTGTACTATTGTTTCTCTTAAAAAATTTCATGAATAAAAAGCGTGATAAATTTTATATTATAAAAATAGAACAATGATTTCGTTTACGCATTATTGTGTTTAAAGGAACGAATGTGGATGCGATAAAAAAAACCCACAAATTATTGCAGGTTTAATAATCTCGTTATTCGATAATTACTTAAATATGTCTCCGCTAAATGGGCGTATTCTCCCTTTTTACCGGGGTAGCAGCATTAGAAGAACTCTTAACAATCGTAGACGTAGATTGATCAGCATTTAAATTATCCTCAATTTCTTTCTTCACGTTATCTTTCGCATCTTTAAATTCCCTGATACCTTTGCCCAATCCACGCATTAATTCTGGAATTTTTTTACCTCCAAATAAAAGGAGCACAACTAAAGCAATAAGAATAATATGAGGGCCACTAAATAAATCTCCCATAATTTAAATTTTAAATTAATTATTGCAAATATAGACTAAAAATCAAACAGTAAACTTAGTAATTTTTGGTACTATCTTTAAAGTTAACGATCCATTAATTTAAAAAATGCAGATGGGTTTATTTATTGATATACCTTCCACATTTGGCTTTCCCATTAGCTGCTTCGTAGGGAGAAATTCCACGGGCACAGGAAGCAAAAATTACAGATAGCAGGAACGCAACGATACAAACTTTTTTCATTTTCGATAAGTAATAGTGATGTACAGCTTATATCATTCAGAGGTTTAAGGGAAGTGCAAGTATATAAAATAAAAAACCGGAAAACAATAGTCTTCCGGTTTTTATCAAGAAATTTTATAATTATTTAATTCGTTTTTCCTGGATACGGGCACTTTTGCCACTTCTCTCACGAAGATAATATAGTTTTGAACGGCGCACTTTACCAACCTTGTGCAATTTAATGCTATCAATGTTAGGTGAAAACAAGGGAAACAAGCGTTCAACGCCTATCCCATCACTTATTTTCCTTACTGTAAATGTAGCTGTGCCACCTTCACCCTGCCGTTTAATTACATCTCCCTTAAAACTTTGGATACGTTCTTTATTACCTTCCTGAATTTTATAATTCACAGTAATATTGTCTCCCGCCTTAAACTTAGGATGTTCTTTCTTCTGACTTAATTGTTCGTGTATAAATGCTATTGCATTCATGGCTTTTTATTTTAGGAGTGCGAAGGTAAGTGAATTTTTTTTATTTTGATAACGATTTTGACTTTAATGAGATTAAAATATCATATCCCGACTATTCTATTTACCTCGCAACGTTTACGGCCCTTTTCTCCCTTATAACGGTAACTTTTATTTGGCCCGGATAGGTCATTTCTGTTTGTATTTTCTGTGCTATCTCAAAGCTTAATTTATCGCTGTCCCCATCGCTTACTTTATCCGCCTCAACAATAACCCTAAGCTCGCGCCCTGCCTGTATTGCATAGGCTTTTTCAACTCCGGGATATGTTAATGCAAGATTTTCCAGATCCTTAATCCGTTGCAGGTACTGCTGCATAATTTCCCTCCTTGCGCCAGGCCTTGCCCCGCTCATAGAATCGCATGCCTGAACCACCGGTGAAATAACATATTGCATCTCAACTTCGTCATGGTGGGCACCAATCGCATTACATACCGCTGGATTTTCGCCATACTTTTCTGCAAGCTTCATACCCAAGAGTGCATGGCTTAGCTCGGTTTCATCGTCAGGAACCTTACCAATGTCGTGCAATAATCCTGCGCGCTTAGCCAATTTTACATTCATGCCCAATTCTGCTGCCATTACACCACATAGATTGGCGACTTCACGGCTATGCATTAATAAATTTTGTCCATATGAAGAGCGAAACCGCATTTTGCCCACAATTCTCACCAGCTCTTTATGAAGGCCATGAATGCCTAACTCAATAACGGTTCTTTCGCCTATTTCGATTATTTGTTCTTCCAGTTGTTTTCTTGTTTTTTCAACAATCTCTTCTATCCGTGCCGGATGAATACGCCCATCGGCCACAAGCCGTTGCAGGGAAAGGCGGGCAATTTCGCGGCGCAATGGATCGAAGGAAGAAAGAATAATAGCTTCGGGAGTGTCATCAACAATTAAGTCAACGCCGGTTGCAGCTTCTATTGCTCTTATATTTCTTCCTTCACGCCCGATTATTGAACCCTTTATTTCATCACTTTCGAGGTTAAAGACGGTAATAGCATTCTCGATAGCCTGTTCTGCAGCTGTGCGTTGTATAGTCTGGATAATAATTTTACGAGCTTCCTTATTCGCTCTTAACCTCGCATCGTCGAGAATTTCCTGCTGAATTAATATAGCCTGGGAATTGGCTTCCTGCCTCAAAGTTTCTATAAGTTGAGATTTGGCATCTTCAGCGGAAAGCTCGGCAACTTTTTCAAGGCGCCGGATGTGCTCTTCCTGGTGCTTTTCGAGCTCAGTGCGTTTAATATTCACGACCTCTATCTGTCGGTTGAGCGTTTCTTTTATTGCCTCATTTTCTTTAATGATTCTTTCAACGTTCTGATCTTTCTGATTGATAGATTGCTCTTTTTGTTTGATGCGGCTTTCAGCGTCGCTGATTTTTTGATTGCGCTGAAAGACCTCTTTGTCATGCTCCGATTTTAACTGAACAAAGCGTTCTTTAGCTTCCAGTTGCTTTTCTTTTTTAATTGTCTCTGCCTGCAATTGTGCATCGGAAATAATTTTTTGAGCTTGTTGTTCTGCGATTTCTACCTGTTTTTTTGTGTTTTTGGCAAATAAAATTTTACCCAGTAAGATGCCCACAATTAAAGCGATAACACCAATTATTATTGGGAGTAGTAGTTCCATTGTTTTTAAATGTTTTTTTAATGCGTTTCATAATCTGTAATCCTCTTCCTATGCCATTTCGTAATAAGAAATAGGCGAATAGACGAAGATAGCAAAATTGTGTGGAAAATATTGTACCGGCCTTCTTGAGAAAATCTACAAGTTCAATAATAAAAGAATCTTATATTTGGATTATCGTTCACTGTAAATTTACATAACAGCATCCAGCTGTTTATTTATCTTCTCCAGAGTTTCAAAAAATTCCTTTTTAGTGGCATCGTTGTCTTGGTCAGACTTGGGTTGCGTTGCATACCAAATTAAAACCATTGAAATGTAGTCCTGCATATCTTTTCCGGCAAACTGGGTCCGGAATTCCATTATTTTATCATTGATAATTTTCAAGGTTTTTCTCACCATCTCCTCGTCGGAGGGGAGTATTTTAATTCGATAGGTTCTATCGCCGATTACAATATTTGCCGGGATAAGTTCTGCTTCCATATTAGTTATTTAGCATTGCCATGCATTTATCAATATCTTTTATATATTGGTTGATCCGTTTTTCAAAATCATGTTTTTCTTTCTCATCCCATTTGCCCGATGAAGCCTTAAGAATTCCGGCCTGTATTTCAAGAGAATTTATTTTTTCTAAGTGATCTTTTTCGTTTTGTTTGCATAATTCAATTTCGTTATTGAGAATTGTGTTCTCTTTCTGAAGTGTTGCATATTTTTTCAGCAAGACCTGCAGTTTTGTATTTATTTCATTAAGATATTCCTCAATTGTGTCCATTAGTTATTTCTTCTTATTTCTGCGGTGGTATCTTTTTCAATAGAAGTGATAATCCGGTTCATCATGCCTTCGGTTTCTTCGTCCGTTAGTGTCTTCTCCTTATCAGAAAAAGTGAAGTTTATGGCCATAGACTTTTTACCAGCTCCTAATTTTTCACTTTCAAAAACATCGAACAGTTTAAACTCCTTAAGGTTTGAAATATTTAATTTTGTTATAGATTCTTCGAGCGATTGATAAGAAATTGATTTGTTAACTATAATCGAAAGATCCCGTTGCACTTGTGGAAATTTTGGAATTTCTTCAAATGAAATTTCAATTCTCTTTGTCGCAGAAAGCAATTGCTGCCAGTTTATACACACATAAAAAACCGGTTGCTTTATTGAAAATTTTTCAAGTATCTTTTTTTTAATTTTTCCCATTTCAGCAATAATTTTTCCCTGGGATGTAGCTAATATATATTCAATAAGAAAATCATTGTCACTAGCTGAATATTTTATATTAGATAAACCTGATAATTTTAAAATTGTATTACATACTCCCTTTGCAAAATAGATGCCCGTTTTTTCACTTTTGCTTTTCCAGTCATCTTCCTTTTTGTTGCCGGTAAAATAAATTGCGATGTTTTCGGTTTCAGTATAATTTTCATGTTCAAGTTTATAATATACTTTTCCAAATTCAAAAAATAGTAAATCTGCATTTTTTCTATTGATATTGTAAGCGATACTTTCTAAGCCCGTTGGCATCATTGAAGGGCGCATTACATTTAAATCTTCGCTGAGGCTGTTTATGATTCTTACTGTTTTAGACAGTACCTGTTCATCAAAGTATTTGCTGTTGGTAATTGAGTTGGTAAAAATTTCTGAGAAACCATTTCCTGTAAGCCATCCCGCTATTCTTTCTCTTAAAGCAGATTCGCCCGCCGTGGTTTCAATAGCAGGAGACATTTTAATTGTTGACGGAATTTCTATGTTGTCTAGCCCATCTATACGCATAATTTCTTCAATAACGTCTGCAGGCAATGTTATATCAGGATTGCTGAATGGAGCAGCTACCCTTACTTCGTCTATGCCTTCTTTTACAATTGAAAAATTCAAGCTCTTCAAAATATTTTTTACAGAATCCTGGTGGTAATTTTTACCACTTATTTTTTTTAGGTAATGATTTTGCAATACTATCTCATGTTGTTTTTTTGGAACCGGGTACACATCAACTATCTCGGACGATATTTTTCCCCCGCAGATTTCCTTAATAAGCAATGCAGCCCTATTTAAAACATTTACTGTGTTGCTGATATCAACTCCTTTTTCAAAACGTATAGCTGCATCAGTCCTTAAGTTGTGTCTGAAAGATGTTTTTCTAATATAGGCTGGGTTGAACCAGGCACTTTCCAAAAAAATATTGGTGGTATTTTTTGTAACACCACTTTCCAAGCCCCCAAAAACACCACCAATACACATTGGTTCCGTGTCTCCATTGCATATCATTATATCGTCTTTACTAAGCGAGCGCACTTTTTCATCAAGCGCAATAAATTTAGTTTCATCAGGTAGCGTTTTTACAATTATTGATTTACCTGCTATTTTATCAGCATCAAATGCGTGAAGCGGTTGACCTGTTTCGTGAAGTATAAAATTGGTAATATCTACAATGTTATTAATTGGACGAACCCCGATACTCTTAAGCCTGTTTTGCAACCAAACCGGCGATGGGGCAATTGTAATGCCTGAGATACTTACTCCCGAATACCTGCTGCAGCCTTCTTCGGTTTCGATTGCAACGGTGATCTTAAGTGAGGTGTTATCGATCTTGAAATTGTTGTTAAATGGCGAAACAACTTTAATGTCAGTTTTATTATGGTAAGAAAGAAAGGCGCATACGTCTTTTGCAACGCCCAGGTGACTCATGGCATCCATGCGATTAGGGGTAAGTCCGATTTCAAATATCCAGTCGCTAAATGGTTTAAAATAATCAAATGCAGTTTGCCCTTCTTTAACTTCATTGGGAAGTACAATTATTCCCGAATGGCTTTCGCCGATGCCAATTTCATCTTCTGCACATATCATTCCATTGCTTTCAACGCCGCGTATCTTGGCCTTTTTTATAACTAAGGGAGCACCATTTATTGGATAGATAGTGGTTCCCTCAGGAGCAAATATTACTTTTTGACCTACAGCAACATTATTTGCACCGCAAACAATCTGGAGCGTTTCTCCATTTCCGTTACTAACAGTCGTGATTTTTAATTTATCTGCGTCGGGATGCTTCTCGCAGGTAACAACCTCTCCTACAATTAATCCAGCCAACGAGTTCTTAATTTCTTCATGAAATTCCAGGCTCTCCACCTCAAGCCCAACTGATGTTAAAATATCGGATAAATGCTGGGGGTTTTTCAGCATTTTGGAAGTTACGTCATCATCCGGTAAATATTCTTTGAGCCAATTGTAACTAATCTTCATGTATTTTTTTAAGAATGATCGTATTTTAATCTATAAAATTCAAAAATAAGAAAGAACACGCTAAGAAATGATGATGATCATTTTTAAAGGCTTTTGCACCGCGGGTTTGGGGAAAAATCTCTTTTTTTTTAACAAGAAATGTGCTTAAAATTAAAAGCATTAACTAACAATTTTTTTTGTGAAGTGACGCAAAAATGACCAATTCTTTTCTGCACAAGACGGTGTGGATTAACCCGCCAGAAAAACGGAAAAATATTTTAAATTGTGTATTACGGGCTATTTTTTGTTGATAAGAGGATTTTTTTTGGGAATTTAATGTTAATTGAAGTGGTATAAATATTAGGCCTTAACAATTTCTTTAAATAGGTATTTGTATTTTAACTTAGCCGCCCGATAGAAATTTTACTACACAAATTGCTTAATCTAACTTAATAAATAAAAGCGCCTTTTATAAAAAATTATGGATCTCACTAACCTCAATAAAGACAGAAAATCAAGGAGAAAAAACGGTTCTCTCGAACTCGGAACAATGATGTTCGGAAAAGTTCCTCCCCAGGCTAAAGACCTCGAAGAAGCAGTACTTGGAGCAATAATGATTGAAAAAAATGCATTTGATGTCGTAATTGAAATATTAAAACCCGAATGTTTTTATCTTGAATCTCACCAGCGCATTTTCAGGGCTATGCAGGGGCTTCAACAAAAGAATTCACCGATAGATTTGCTTACGGTTGTTGAAGAATTAAAATTCAGGGAAGAGATCGATCTTGTCGGCGGACCTTATTATGTAACGAAACTAACAAATGCTGTAGTTTCTTCGGCCAATATTGAAACACATGCGCGGATTGTGTTACAAAAATTTATTCAAAGAGAATTGATTCGGATAAGTGGAGAAATTATTGGTGATGCATACGAGGATAGTACCGATGTGTTTGACCTGCTGGACGATGCAGAGTCAAAACTTTTTGAAATTACAAACAATCATCTTCGCAAAGATTACGCGAGCATTGATACGGTTTTAGTAAAAACAATTCAACGAATAGAAGATTTGCGTACACGACAAGACGAAATTACAGGTGTACCAACCGGATTTTCTCTTCTTGATCATCTGACTTATGGGTGGCAACCCTCTGACTTAATTGTACTCGCGGCACGACCGTCTGTTGGTAAGACAGCATTTGCACTTAACCTTGCCCGTAATGCGGCTCTTCATCCCACTAAACCTACCACAGTTGGATTTTTTTCACTGGAAATGAGCGCTGGCCAATTAGTGCAAAGAATTCTTAGTGCAGAAAGCGAAATATGGCTTGAGAAAATTGCAAGAGGCCGGCTCGAAGAACATGAAATGAAACAATTGTACAAAAAGGGAATTGAGCGGCTTGCATCGGCACCAATACATATAGACGATACTGCCGCATTAAATATTTTTGAATTGAGGGCAAAGTGCCGCCGGTTAAAAAATAAGCACAATGTCGGTCTCATCATTATTGACTATTTGCAACTCATGAGTGGTGCCGGTGAAAACAGGAACAGTAACAGGGAGCAGGAGATAAGCCGTATTTCAAGGGATTTAAAAGGGTTGGCTAAAGAGTTGCAGATTCCAATTATTGCATTAAGCCAGTTAAGCAGGGAAGTTGAAAAGAGGAAAGAAGGGAATAAAATGCCGCAATTAAGTGATTTGAGAGAATCGGGTGCCATCGAGCAAGACGCGGATTTGGTAATGTTTTTATATCGCCCGGAATATTACGACATTACTTCCAATGAAATGGGTGAAAGCAATAAAGGCGATACCCATGTTCGGATTGCCAAGCATCGTAATGGACAGCTTGAGACAATAAAACTCAAGGCTTTATTGCATATACAAAAATTTGTTGAGGACGATAATGATGATCTTAATAGGAGTCTTCCCCAGGGCGGAAACTGGAAGCCAGTAAAGGATATTGACGGTGACGGGGCAAAATTGTATATACAGAAAGGAAGCAAAATGAATGACGGAGAGTTTGATGATGATGCACCATTTTAGTATTAACCGCAGCACTTTTCAGTAACACCTCAGCGTGATGCAACTGCCATTTTTTTTTGAAGAAAATTTATCAGGCGAAGATTTTTTTTTGTTAGGCGAAGATACTTCCAGGCATATCGTGCAGGTGTTACGAATGCGTGAGAATGAAAATTTGCTAATTACTAACGGCAAAGGACAAGTGCTTACAACCCGGTTGGTAAAGGCGAATAAAAAAAATGCCGAAGTACAAATAATAGACAAAACAGTTAGTCCCAAAATTGTTCCTCAAATAAGCATCGGAATTTCACTTATAAAAAATACAAATCGATTCGAATGGTTTTTGGAAAAAGCTGCAGAAATAGGTGTTTCATCTATTCATCCAATCACTTGTGAGCGTACTGAAAAGTCGCATTTCAGATTTGATAGAATGAAAAATATTATTGTAAGTGCCATGTTACAATCACGCCAGGCATGGCTACCCACATTGCAGCAACCTATAGATTTTAATGTGATAATAGAAGATCAGCGGTACGAAAATAAATATATCGCTCATTGCATAGACGAGGAAAAGAAACATTTAAATAGTCAGATAATTTCGAACGGAGATCAAATAGTGTTGATTGGGCCGGAAGGCGACTTTACTAAAGAAGAGGTTACCGCTGCACTAAAAAATAATTATATCCCAATAAGTCTTGGTGAAACGAGATTAAGAACAGAGACCGCAGGGATTGTCGCTGCAGTCTTGTTGCTAAACAAATCTATCAATTAGGTACAATTATTCCTGTACTACCAGCCTGAAGCCATTGCCATGAATATTTACAATTTCAATGCTGGGATCGTTTTTTAAATATTTGCGAAGCTTGGCTATATAAACATCCATGCTGCGGCCATTAAAGTAGGTATCACTTCCCCATATTTTTTTAAGAGCCGTTTCTCTGGGCAACAAATCGTTTTTGTATTCGCAAAGCATTTTCAGCAATTCATTTTCTTTAGGCGATAAAGTCTGTACATCTTTGCCAACGCCTAACTGGCGCAACCTGGGATTAAAATGATATTGGCCCAAATCATATTCTGCATTCACTTCTTCACGATGCAATTCTTCATTGCGTTTTAAGATTGCTTTGATTTTATGTAACAACACATCACTGTCAAAAGGTTTTGTTATATAATCATCTGCGCCAAGTTTATAACCTTTAATGATATCGTCCTTCATGGTTTTTGCAGATAAGAAGAACAAAGGCATATCAGGATCCACATTTCTTATTTCTTCTGCTACTGTAAAGCCGTCCATATTTGGCATCATTACATCCAGAAGGCATATATCAAATTTTTCACGCTGAAAGGCCGCAAGGCCAAGCCTTCCATCTCTTTCTAACACAACGTCGTAGTCATTAAGCTCAAGATAATTTTTTAAGACCATTCCAAGATTTGGATCATCTTCACAAATTAGAATTTTAGGTTTTTTACTCTCCATAATCATTTTTTTATTCTTAATAAAGGTATTTAGTTTTTATTAATTTGGTTTACATATTTGTATTGACTGCTAATTACAGCAAAATGGTTGTCTAAAAAGTTAAAACATTCTTATCATTTTCATTTTGAGTTTGTAACTTTCGAAAAAAGGAGGAAATGGCCAATAATGATACATTTATACAAACTATAAAAAGCGGATACACATTTCAGGGAGAAACTATAAAAATTGGTGCGGCTATCCTTGACGGTGAGGTGATACCCGAAGCAGAAATTTTTCTTCCTTTAAAAACAATGAACAGGCATGGACTGGTAGCCGGTGCTACGGGAACTGGTAAAACGAAATCGTTTCAGATGATAGCCGAAGGGCTGAGTGATGCAAGCGTTCCGGTATTGCTGATGGATATTAAAGGAGATTTAAGCGGCATTGGTGCTGCGGGGACATTGAATGATAAAATTACCGAACGATACCAGGCATTAAGAATGGAATATAAACCATGTCCATTTCCGGTTGATCTTCTTACACTAAGTCAACAAAAAGGGGTACGATTAAGAGCCACTGTTTCCGAATTCGGCCCCGTGCTTATGACAAAGATTTTAGGTTTGAATGATACACAGGGTGGCGTTGTAGCCATGATATTTAAATATTGTGACGATAATAAACTCCCATTGCTCGACTTGAAAGATTTTATAAAAGTGTTACAATATGTGGGCAATGAAGGGAAAGATGAATTGCAAGCCACTTACGGAAATATTTCCACAACATCTACCGGAACAATTTTGCGTAAGGTTATAGAATTGCAACAACAGGGAGCGGACATTTTTTTCGGAGAGAGAAGTTTTGAGGTAGAAGACTTAATGAGAATTAGTGACGATGGCCGAGGAATGATTAGTGTTTTAAGAGTTACTGATATTCAGGATAAACCAAAGCTGTTTTCAACGTTTATGCTGCAAATGTTAGCTGAATTATACGCAGTTTGCCCGGAGGAAGGTGATCTTGATAAGCCCAAGCTGATTATTTTTATTGATGAAGCACATCTGATTTTCCAGGAAGCCAGTAAGGCTTTGTTGGAAGAAATTAATACGATCATTAAATTAATACGATCAAAAGGGATTGGAATTTATTTTTGTACTCAAAACCCAATGGACGTACCTGCGAGCGTTTTGGGCCAGTTAGGCCTAAAAATACAACATGCCCTAAGAGCCTTTACTGCGGCCGATAGAACTGTTATTAAACAAACGGCTCAGAATTATCCTGAGACAACTTTCTATAAAACGGAAGACCTGATTACACAATTGGGAATAGGGGAGGCCTTAGTTACCTCGCTAAATGAAAAAGGAATCCCTACGCCATTGGCCCAGGTGATGATGCTCACACCTCGAAGCAGGATGGACGTATTAACTGAAGCTGAAATTGATGGACTCGTGAATCATTCTAAATTAGTGGCGAAATACAACCAGGTAATTGATAGTAACAGCGCCTACGAAATGCTTACGGCAAAATTGCAGCAAGCGGCGGCCAATACGGCAGCAAATGTGCCGGGCTCGTCTAAAACGGCTAAGCCTGAAGAAAGTACCCTGGAAAAAGTGGTTAACAATACAATAGTAAAAAGTATGATGAGAACCGCCGGCACTACAATTGTGCGAAGCCTGCTGGGCTCATTGGGCCTCGGCGGCAGAAGCAAAAGTTCCTCGAAAAACTGGTTTTGATTTCGACGTCAATAATTTAAAAAATACCAATTAATTGCTGCAATTGGTTGCTGACTTAATAATAAATTAATATTAAGCTTAAAGTTTGAAGGCACTTAAGAAAAAGCAACCTTTGCCATACTTTCCTAATACTCAACAGAATCTACCGCTAAATAAGTTTATATAGTGGAAACCCGTATTTTTCAAAAATTCTCACCAAAAATGTTGCTTAATAGCAATTTCCGCCCTATCTTCGTCTCGGTTTTTCATAGGATATTGGATTTTAAAGCGGGACTAGATTTCTATCTGGGTCCCTTTTTTGTTTAAAGGACTAGCCTGATTTTGTTTTAATTAATCCGTCTTCTGTAATCGAAACAATATTTTCCTTCTGCAAAAAATGCAAAATCTTAAGAATTTTATTTCGTTTGATATCCGGCATTTCGCGAATTAGTTGTTTTGGATTTAAAGGTTGTGATGCGATCAAATTTTCAATTCCCTTCCTGATTTTTTCGAACTCCTCTTTGTTAATGGAAATATTTTTTTCACGAAGGCAATTATCGCACACGCCACAACTCTTTATCTTAACATCATTAAAATATTTGGCTATCATTTTGCTCCTGCAGCTATGCTCATTTTTTATATAGCCTATCATAGCATGTAGCCTTTTTTCAAATGCATCTTTTCTTTTCAAAATGTTTTTTTGATTGATAACGAGATCTGCAGAACTTACTCTATTCTGAAGAAATTTTATCTGCGGGTTTTCTTTTTGAGGAGTATAGTCTATGATTCCCATTTTTTTTATTTCGATGAGATCGGCCACGAGTTGTTCCTTCGTACTGGAAATAAATGTTGCAAGATGGTTTTCATTTATCGCAGACGGATAGTCGAATACACCTTCATAAGACCGGAGTAGTCCTTTTATAACCGGATCATACTGAGGATAGGTCTTTTCAAACAATTCCATTTCAGCCTTATCGCATGTAAATACAGCCATTGACGGAATAAAAAACTGATCGCTATAACTGATCAGTTCTTCCTGCTCAAGAATCTTCAATACATTATTTGTTGAATAGGCATCCAGTTTAAATTTTTTTACAAAGTCGTTTAAATCAAAATCAAATGAAAGATCTTCGCCGGCGCCGGTAGGCAGTTGAAAATAATTCACTATTGATGCGTACACGTTTTTTATGGTTGCTATATCCGGAAATCTTATGGACGATTGTTTTTTTAAATCTTTAATTTCCTGTTCATTAAAAAATAAAACTGCGTACGCTTTTTTTCTATCTCTTCCGGCACGGCCTGCCTCCTGGTAATAATTTTCCAGGGCATCGGGCACATCATAATGAATCACCGTTCTTACGTCAGGTTTATCAATGCCCATTCCAAAGGCATTGGTGCAAGCGATAATGCGAGTCTTGTTATTTATCCATTCTTCCTGCCTTGTATTTCTTACCTCGTTAGAAAGCCCGGCATGATAATGACTGGACTTTATGCCATTGAAATTAAGAAGTTCCTCAATTTCCCTGGTCCTTTTGCGGCTTTTACAATACACAATTCCACTGCCATTGACTTTTTTTAAAATTTCTATTAATTTATTTTGTTTCGATGATGGATTAAACACGCTGTAAGAAAGGTTACTTCTTTCAAAAGACTGCTGAAAACTTTTGTATTTATTTTTGAAAGCAAGTTTATCGCAAATATCATTCTGAACTTCAATTGTTGCCGATGCCGTAAGTGCAAGAACAGGCACTTTTTGCAGCGATTCTCGAATATTGGCTATGCGTAAGTATGGCGGCCTGAAATCATATCCCCACTGCGACACGCAGTGAGCTTCATCAACAGCTAAGAGATTAATATTCATTGAGGCAAAATATTCCTGGAATAAACAAGTTTCTAGCCTCTCTGGAGATACGTATAAAAATTTAAAATTTCCATGCACCGCATTCTTAAGTGTTTTTATTACTTCAATATAACTCATGCCTGAATAGATGGCAAGTGCCGGAATTCCTTTTTGTTTGAGATTAGCAACCTGGTCTTTCATTAATGCAATTAATGGACTAATTACAAGGCATAAACCGTCTTTCATTATTGCCGGCACCTGGAAGCAAATTGATTTACCACCACCCGTTGGCATTAATGCGAGCGTGTCGTTTCCTTCCAGTATCGAGTTTATAATTTCGTCCTGCAGTGGCCTGAATGTATCGTAACCCCAATACTTTTTCAAAATCTCAACAGCATTTTCCATACGCTATAATAAATGTTTATTGGGGATTTGCGAAGAATTAATTTTTTGAAAGGTTCAATCAAACATAAAAAATACTATTGAAATTTATTGATAGTGAAATTGGCTCTTTTTAAATAGAGCATCGCTACTCATAATTATTATTTTTACAAAAAACTTTTGATGGAATTTGAATTTAATATCGATGAGATTCAAAATGTAGCGAGAAAAATTATTCTATTAGTGGATCAATTTAAGATCATTGCATTCAGTGGCGAATTGGGCGCTGGTAAAACAACGCTGATAAATGCGATCTGCCAGGACATTGGCGTGAAGCAACAAGTTACAAGTCCAACCTATTCAATAATTCAGGAATATCAAGTTGGCAGTAGGATTATTTATCATATGGACCTTTATCGCATTAAAAACATCGATGAAGCGATTGATGCCGGAATTGAAGATTGTCTTAACGGTGACAACCTATGCCTTGTCGAATGGCCGCAAAAAGCCAGTTCGCTATTTCCTAAAGAGACGGTTTATATTTCTTTAGAACCACTTAACCAAAATACCAGAAAATTGATTCTTGAACTTCCCCAATAAAAAATTATTTTTATATCCCCAACAACAAAATAATGGCCACATCAAAACCTTTTGTTTCGCCCTCCTTTAAATATGAAACACTGGAAGAAACGCTGGACGTAAAACCAAAAGGAGTTGAGCTTTATATAGGTATTCCTAAAGAAACCTCGTTCCAGGAAAATCGTATTGCGCTTACGCCGGAAGCAGTAAGTGTACTGGTCGCCAATGGCCACCGGGTTATTATGGAAAGCAGAGCAGGAGAAGGCGCTAGTTACTCTGATCGTGATTACAGTGAAGCCGGCGCAAAAATTACCAAAAGCAAAAAGGAAGTTTTTGAATGCGAAATTCTCGTAAAAAGTGCACCGGTAGGGGACGATGAACTGGAATTACTAAAACCACATCAATTTATAATTTCGCCAATTCATCTTGCAGCAATGAAGCAACATATTCTTGCCGAGATGATGCACAAAAAAATTACCGCATTAAGTTTCGAAAATTTGAAAGACGATAGCGGCCATAATCCTATTGTGCGGAGTATGAGTGAAATTGCAGGAAGTGCTGTCATGTTAATTGCGGGTCAATATTTAAGCAATGCAAATAATGGTAAAGGTGTGCTCGTGGGTGGAATTTCGGGTATCCCACCTACAAAAGTTATTATCATAGGCGCTGGAATCGTGGGAGAACAGGCTGCACGTACAGCCCTGGCAATGGGAGCAAGTGTAAAGGTTTTTGATAATAGCATTTATCGGTTAAAGCGTTTACAAAATAATATTGGTGTGCGGTTATACACATCCGTTATAGAGCCGGGGATTTTATCAAAACAACTCAAGACATGCGATGTTGCTGTAGGCGCCTTATCTTCTTATGGCGGCAGAACCCCTCTTGTTGTTACAGAGGAAATGGTAAGCAGAATGCGGCCCGGCAGCGTAATTGTGGATGTTTGTATTGACCATGGCGGTTGTTTTGAAACGTCATCTATTACTTCTCATAAAGATCCTGTGTTTAGAAAATATGACGTAATTCATTATTGTGTTCCTAATATTCCCAGCGGTTTTGCCCGTACAGCATCACAATCAATCAGCAACGTGTTAATGACATTATTACTCGAAATGGCTGACGAGGGCGGATTTGAAAACTTAGTTTGGTATAAAATAAATATCCGCAGCGGAATTTATTTGTTTAAAGGAGCACTTACTAATTTCCAACTCAGTGAGCGATTTGACTTAAAATTTACTGATCTGAATTTATTGATCGCAAGTAGCAGGTAACTTATTTATAATTCAGCATATCAATTTTCTCTTCGCAAAAACTGTATTCATTCTTATCGTTGCTGCTAACTATTACCAACCTGTTGTTACAATAATCTTTTATTAACGAATGATAAAGCAGGATTCCTTCATCATCCAGATTAGTAAGAGGTTCGTCTAATAATACTACCGGTACATTGCTAAAAATTGCCTGCGCCAGTTTAACCCTTTGTTTCATGCCACTACTGAAATAACGTATTTGCTTATGCGAAGATTTTTGAAGCCCTAGAATGCTAATAATCTCTCTTGTGTCAACTGAAGAAACCCAGCCTTTCATTTTATGATGAAAAGAAAAGAATTCTGTCAAGGTCATCTCTTCTACAACTTCAAGATACGGTGCAGCAAAAGAAATTTTTTTGAAAATGTTTTCGGTTGCAATATTTCTATCTGATTCATTATAAGAAATATCTCCTTCATTGTGGATAGATGATCCGCCAATAATTTGTAGCAATGTTGATTTCCCGGAACCGTTAGGTCCCGTAATCGCATAATGTTTATTTATGTAAAATTGAAAACTAAGATTGCGAAAAATCCATTCCCTGTTATAGCGCTTGCCAAGATTATTCAGGCTAATTTTCATCGGTAATTTCTTTGGCAGATACTTTTAAAATGCCACGCTTGCTATCGCGGATAAATTTTATAATCTCAGCTTTTTCTTCCGAGTCAGGTAATTCTTTTTCAATAAATTCGGTAGCCTGCGTAATATTTAACCCACGCATATAAATATTGCGGTAAATTTCGAGTATGCCATTTATTTTTTCCGAATTAAATCCTCTTCTCTGTAAGCCAACAGAGTTTACACCGACGTAACTTAGTGGTGATCGTCCTGCCTTGATATAAGGAGGAACATCTTTGATAATTTCGGTTCCGCCTGCAATATAACAATGTGCCCCAATTTTTGAAAATTGAATAGCGGCAGCCATGCCACCAAGTATTGCATAGTCGCCTATTTCCACATGGCCGGCCAGTTGGACTGAGTTGGCAATTATAACATGGTCGCCCAAAATGCAATCATGCGCAATGTGGCAGTAAGCCATCAATAAACAATAGCTACCCACTTTAGTTTTCCATTTATCTTTTGTACCGCGGTTTACGGTAACGCATTCTCTTATCGTCGTGTGGTCGCCGATCTCTACAAAAGTTTCTTCGCCATCGAATTTTAGATCTTGCGGAATAGCTCCCAAAACTGCCCCCGGGAAGATATTGCATGATTTTCCCACAATGGTATTTTTCAATATTACCGCATGCGACATTATATGAGTGCCTTCACAAATTTGCACCCCTTCTTCTATAACAACGAAAGGGTCAATCTTTACATTGTTGCCTATTTTTGCAGCGGGATGAATATGGGCAAGAGGACTAATCATATAATCAGGCTTTGGGTCTTTTTACTATTTGAGCAATTAATATAGCTTCAGTAACTACTTTGTCACCAACATATACTGTCCCTCTCATTTCGCAGATTCCTCTTCGAATAGGATGCAGTAATTCCATTTTTAAAATAAGCGTATCGCCGGGAACTACTTTTTGTTTGAATTTGCAATTTTCAATCTTCAGAAAGTAAGTGTCATATTTGTCGGGTGAATTCCTGGGAATAGCTATAAATCCGCCGGCTTGAGCAAGTGCCTCCGCGAGCAATACACCGGGCATTACAGAATTACCAGGAAAATGTCCCTGGAAAAAAGGTTCATTATAAGTAACATTTTTTATAGCCACTACGTGCGTGTCGCTTAGTTCAATTATTTTATCAACCATCAAAAACGGATACCGGTGCGGTAAGGTTTTTTCAATTTCCTGTATGTCAAGTAAAGGAGGTAGATTGGGATCGTACTTAGGAATATCCTGCCTGTGCTTATATTTCTTTATGTGTTCTTTTATTTTTTTAGCAAACTTGATATTGGACGAATGTCCTGGTCTGTTTGCAATAATATGCGCTTTGAAAGGATAGCCAACAAGCGCGAGGTCACCGACAACATCGAGCAATTTATGCCTTGCCGGCTCATTCGGAAAACGAAGTGTTAGGTTATTGAGAATACCTGCTTCACTTACTTTTACATCATTTTTGTGAAATATTTTTGAAATCCGGTCAACCTGGTCCGCAGTTACGGGCTTGTCAACTACCACAATAGCATTATTAATGTCTCCTCCTTTTATCAGGTCGTTGGCAATAAGAAGCTCCAACTCATGAAAGAAACAAAAAGTTCTGCTGGGTGCTATTTCTTTTTTAAAATCTCCAATTTTTTTTAAATCAGCATGCTGAGTTCCTAATACCGGCGAATTAAAATCAATTAAAGTATTAATGCGGTAATCGTGATAAGGCAACGCTACCATCTCCACCTTTTTATCCTCATCAACAAAACTTATGTTATGTTGAATGTTATAATAAATTTTTTGTGCATTCTGTTTTTGAATACCTGCTTTAGAAAGGTGCTCAATGAATAACTGGGAGCTTCCATCAAGTATGGGAACTTCTTCGCCATCAATTTCAATCAGCACGTTATCGATAAGCATTCCGGTAAGTGCCGCCATCAAGTGCTCGATAGTTCCAACCCGGGCACCATTGGCTTCAATAGTGGTGCTTCGGTTGGTTTCTATTACATTGTCTACATCGGCTTTAACGATCGGTTTACCTGGAAGGTCCGTTCTTTGAAAGTTAATACCAGAATTAGTTCCCGCAGGTTTTATGTGCATTGTTACCGATTGGCCGGTATGAATGCCAGCCCCTGAAATAACAACTTCTTCCTTTATAGTATGTTGAAAATATTCCTCCTTAGCATTCATTGACTCCATGGATACGAAAGTATGAAAACTATTGCTTTCAAAAATTGCAACGATGAGGTGAGTTCTAAAATTTTATTTAAAAAGACTTTCCTATCCGGTTACCTTCTCATTAATTAAGCGCTCCACAAGCTGTTCTAATTCTTTAATTCTCTTTTCCAATTCAGGAAGATTGCGATTTAATATCTGGCTGCGAAGGGCATGGGAATAATCAAAGGCAGGAGACCCCGTAACTGCTGTATTGGGAGTTTTAATCGATTTGCTCACGCCGCTTTGGGCATTAATTTTACTTCCGTCTGCAATCTGTAGATGACCAACTATGCCGGCTTGTCCGCCTATCATCACATTATTTCCTACTTTGGTACTGCCACTTATTCCTGCTTGCGCTGCAATAACGGTGTTATTACCCACTTCAACATTATGCGCAATCTGTATGAGATTATCAAGCTTTGCACCTGATTTTATTAAAGTAGAACCTATTGTTGCCCTGTCAATTGTAGCATTGGCGCCAATTTCTACGTTATCTTCAACAATAACATTACCTATTTGAGGAACCTTTTTAAAACTTCCATCTTGTTGGGGAGCAAAACCAAAGCCATCTCCGCCAATTACAGAGCCGGCATGAATAGTCACATTCTTTCCTACTATGCAATCATGCTGAATTTTAACTCCGGGAAATAAAATGGAATCATCATCAATTGTAACATTGTCGCCAATGTATACTTGCGGGAAGAGCTTTACATTATTACCGATTTTTACGTTATTGCCGATATAAGTAAAGGCACCGATAAAAATATTTTCTCCCAAAATGGCGGACTCGGAAATATAGGCGGGTTGTTGAACGCCGGCTAGATTGGCTTTAGCCATTTTTTCATAGGTGCTTAAAATAATGGCGAAAGCAGAATAGGCATCGGGCACACGAATAAGTGTGGCGTTTACCTTTCTTTCTACCAGTTGTGTATTATTGATTATAATAACAGATGCTTTGGTAGAATACAAAAATTCTTCGTATTTAGGATTGGCAAGAAAGGCTAATTGCCCGGGTTCTGCACCCTCCAATTTTCCAAAAGATGAAACTGTAACAACAGGATCGCCTTCAATTTCCCCATTTATCAGGGTAGATATTTGCATTGCGGTAAACTCCATATTCTCTTTATCTATTTATACAGACGATCTATTTATTTAAAAGTTAAACTATAATAGCCCGGCATTTGGAAAACAAATGTAAAATTTTTTTACCGTGCCAAATAATGTTTGATTTATAAGAGCATTATCCACCCCGGAAATATCTTTAATGCTACCATCCTTAAATAAAATATTTATGTGCTCATCCTCGTCGCTATATGTTTTGTTGCCGGTTTCTCCTGCAAAAACCAGGTAACCCGCATCTTCATTATTTATCTGAAAATCTTGCATTACTATTTTCTTTTTTTCGTTTACGACATTATTATCAATTATAGTTCCAGAATATTTTACTTTAAGCAGCCTTCGGTTTACAATACCTTTACAAAGAAAGGACAAAATTTCATCAGGATGAAGTGTCCACCTTTTTATTGCCGAAAGAACATCGTAATCGTCGAGCATACAGAAATCGCCCAGGTGCCTTTCTATTTCTTCCTCTCTAAATTCGTTATGCAAAAAAATATTTAAAGCGTTAGATGGCGCCTCCGCGTTCACAACTCTTGCCCTGTTAATTATATTGACCAACATCTTCTCCGCACATAAAACGGTTTTATGTAAATAAACCTGCCAATACATGAGCCTTCTGGAAACAAGGAACTTTTCAATTGAATAAATCCCTTTTTCTTCTGCCATTAATTCACCGTTATGTACAGTAAGCATTTTTATGATACGATCATAACCAATAACGCCTTCGCTTACACCTGTAAAAAAACTGTCTCGGGTTAAATAATCCATACGATCGACATCTAATTGACCGCTTACCAACTGGTGAAGAAATTTTTTAGGATAGTCGTTTTTAAAAATATCAATCGCCATTTGCAACTTGCCGGAAAATTCTACATTCATTCTCTCCATCAACAACAAAGATATTTTTTCATGACTTGCATTTTTGATAAGAACATGCTCTAAAGCATGTGAGTAAGGGCCATGGCCAATGTCGTGAAGAAGAATAGCAATTTTTGCAGCTTGTTCTTCTTCTGGTAAAATTGATATTCCTTTTCCCTTAAGTTCATTTATTGCATTATACATTAAATGGTAAGCGCCTAACGAATGATGCAAACGAGTATGAACGGCGCCAGGATAGACCAGCTGTGCCATCGCCATTTGATGAATGCGCCGCATTCGCTGGTAATAAGGGTGAGAGATAATGGCATAAATTAATTCATCATCAATAGTAATAAAGCCATAAACCGGGTCATTGATTATTTTTCTGTATGCCATCTATTTTTAAATTGTTAAAATGCTCAAGCAGTGTCGCAAAGGTAATTTTTGGGGAGGGAATAAATTACATTTGTAAGAATCTGTATTCGAATACAATTAATGATTTAATCCGATATTGATTACATAATACCAGTAAATTTTTTTAAATGAGAGCAGCAAAAATTTTGTGGGTTGATGATGAGATGGAAAGTTTGAAATCCCAAATCATGTTTTTGGAGAATAAAGGATATGAAGTAAAATCTTTAAGCAACGGGTTTGACGCAATTGATTACGTGAAAGAAAATTTGGTGGACGTTGTGTTGCTGGATGAAAGTATGCCGGGAATTACCGGTTTGGAAACCCTTCAAAAAATCAAAGAGATTAGCTCGCAACTTCCCATAGTTCTTGTTACCAAGAATGAAACAGAAAATTTAATGGATGAAGCCATAGGCTCACAAATAACCGATTATTTGATAAAGCCTGTTAATCCCAACCAGGTATGGCTTTCATTAAAAAAAATAGTTGATAACAGGAGGTTAGTGGCTGAAAAAACAACATCGACTTATCAGCAACAATTCAGGGATTTATTTATGGCGCTCAATGATAATCCTGATTATAACGGTTGGATGGATATTTATAAAAAACTTGTGTATTGGGAACTCGAAATGAAAAAAAGTGACAGCCCTGAAATGCAGGAAGTTTTTCAATCTCAGAAGAACGAAGCTAACACCGATTTTTTTAAATTTATTTCAAAAAATTATTCCAATTGGGTAACCAATCCCGCTGCGCAAGCGCCCATAATGAGCCATACTTTAATGAAGTATAAAGTATTTCCTCATGTTGAAAAAAGCGGCGTTCCTACAATTTTTCTTTTAATCGATAATCTGAGGTTTGATCAGTGGAAAGCGATTCAGTCAATTTTTGCTGAGACCTTTCGCATACACGAAGAAGAAACTTTTTATTCTATTTTACCCACGGCTACACAATATAGCCGCAATGCTATTTTTGCGGGCCTGCTTCCTGTAGAAATTGAAAAACAATTTCCCGTTGAATGGAAGAATGATGATGAAGAAGGCGGTAAAAATTTATTTGAGCAGGATTTTTTTAAAGCCCAGTTAAAAAGATTGCGCAAGGATGACCTGAAATATTCTTACACAAAAATAACCAACCACCAGGATGCTCAAAAGTTAGTAGATAATATCCACAACATGTTGAGTAATGATATTAGCATTATCGTTTACAATTTTGTGGATATGCTTAGCCATGCCCGTACTGAAATGGAAGTATTAAAAGAGCTTGCTGCCGATGAAGTAAGTTACAGGAGCCTTACTGCATCGTGGTTTGAGCACTCGCCTTTGCACCAGGCATTGAAGAAAATTGCAGATAAAAAATTGAATTTAATTGTTGCTACCGACCATGGAAGTGTCAGAGTAAATTCTCCGCAAAAGGTTGTTGGCGATAAACAAACAACAGCTAATCTTCGCTATAAACATGGGCGGAATTTAAATTACGAAGCAAAAGAAGTTTTAGCATTTCGCGATCCGCGGCAGGCGGGCCTTCCTGTGCCAAACGTAAATTCTTCTTTCATTTTTGCACGGCAGGATGGATATTTATGTTATCCCAATAATTACAATCATTTTGCAAATTATTACCGCAATACCTTTCAGCATGGTGGCGTAAGTCTCGAAGAAATGATCATCCCTGTTATACGAATGAGTACTAAAGTGTAGCCCTTAAGAGGCGAAGGGAAAAATAAATCATTAATTTTGCTTTGTAAATTCGATACACACTTTTAGTATTGTAAATATGAAGTATAACCAGACTACCTTAAAAAAACTCGAAAATATTTTAGACGAATGCGGCTATATAGTCCGTTATGAACGTGGTTCATTCCAAAGCGGCTATTGCATACTTGAAGAAAAAAAAGTCGTAGTGCTTAATAAGTTTTTAAATCCCGAAGGAAGAATAAATACACTGACGGATTTAATACCTTCTGTAGATATAAACTACGATATGCTCACGAAAGAATCTCAAAAAATGTATGAAGAGGTGATTTCGAAAAGCGAAGCAGTAGAAAAGTAAAGAACATCTTTCCGAAAAATTCTCTTTTATATTTTTTAGTTTTGAATGCGTGAACTATCCCTCAATTAAAATTACTTTTCTTGGCACTGGCACCAGTGGCGGAGTTCCTATGATAGCCTGCGGTTGTTATGTATGTTCATCCTCCAATCCAAAAGATAAGCGTTTACGCAGTAGTATCCTTGTTGAAAGCGCAACAACTTCTTTGGTTGTAGATACAACACCCGATTTTCGTACACAAATGTTGAGAGCAAATGTAAAGAAATTAGATGCTGTACTTTTTACTCATCCCCATAAAGATCATATTGCCGGGCTTGATGACATAAAAGCATTTAATTATTTTCAAAAAAAGTCTGTTGATGTTTATGCCAATGAATTAACACAGCAGGCGTTAAAAAGAGAATTCAATTACATTTTTGCCGATAAAAAATATCCCGGGATTCCTGATATAACAATGCACACAATAACTAATAAAAGTTTCATCGTTGGCGATATACCGGTAACTCCTATTCTTGTTTATCATATGCAAATGCCGGTTTTAGGTTTCAGGTTTGGTAAGTTCACATATATTACTGATGCCAACAGAATTGAAGAGGAAGAAAAACAAAAAATAATCGGAAGCGATACGCTTATTATAAATGCACTTCGAAAGGACGCCCATATTTCGCATTTTAATTTGCAGGAAGCAATTGATATTGCAGACGAACTCAAAATACCACACGTTTACTTTACTCATGTAAGTCACCAGCTTGGCACATACGAAGAAATCAACCGTGAACTTAAGCCTGGCAGGCAATTAGCTTACGATGGGTTGCAACTGCATTTCTAAGATTGATCTTATACATTGGTATTTTTAGCATTTAAATTTAACTCATTTGAATAATTCATTTAATTGAGTATTTTACTATAAAAAATATAATGTGGAAGGAATTTCTTAGAAACTACCTAAACTTTACCCGAAAGGAAAGAAGGGGAGTTATAAGCGTTATTCTCGTTATTTTGGTTTTTATTTTGGCTCAATTTTTCTATCCCTTATTTATAACGCATAAACAATACAACTATAGCAACTTTTCAAGGGAAATTGACGCTTTGAATATTGAAAAAAATGATTCTTTAAAAAATAATAAATATGTAAAAAATACCGGCAACGATCTTTATGATGATTATTCTTTGGCCGGGGAGAAAAAATTTGAAACAATAAAGGCAGAACTTTTTTATTTTGATCCAAACACAGCTTCCGCGGCAGATTGGAGACGATTAGGCATAAAAGATAAAACAATTCATACCATTCTAAATTATCTTACGAAAGGCGGAAAGTTTTACAAGCCCGAAGACATTGGTAAAATATGGGGATTATCGCCTTCGGATGCGCAGCGTTTAGTCCCGTACGTTAGTATAAAAAATGCAGCCAAAGAAAATACTTCTTTTGAGAAAAAGGAATATCCAAAAATGTCTTCGCCTTATGTCGCTAAAACTATTCAGCCAATTGACATAAACCTTGCTGACACTACAGCATTTATTAGTTTACCGGGAATCGGAAGTAAACTTGCACAAAGAATTATTGCATTTCGAAATAAACTTGGCGGTTTCTATTCAATTGAACAGGTTGGAGAAACGTATCTTCTTCCTGATTCAACATTCCAGAAAATAAAACCAAAATTGACAATAATTAACAGTAATGTGAAACAAATAAATATTAACATGGCCTCAATTGATGAAATGAAGGCGCATCCCTATTTGAGGTACAATTTGGCTAATGCAATTTTTCAATACCGTCAACAACACGGGAATTTTAATTCAGTTGAGGAAATTAAAAAGATTATGTTGGTAACTGAAACAGCATACAACAAGATATCGCCCTACCTGGTTGTTAAATAAATTTATACAGTTTTTGCAAAGATTTTCGTTATAATGAAGCTAACGGACACTTGGCTTCGTTAATTCAATATACCTTGCAAATGACTAAACAACATGTATAATTAATAGATATGAATTTTAAGAACACAGAGATTACCGATCAGGTTGCGCAAAGTGCAAGAGACTTTGCCAACCAATATATAAAGCCTCACGTAATGGAGTGGGATGAAGCACAGGAGTTTCCTGTTCACATATTTAAGGAACTGGGAAAGCTTGGAATGATGGGTGTGTTGGTGCCTGAAGAATATGGTGGGACTGGTTTAGGTTATTTTGAATACAGTTATATCATCCAGGAAATTTCAAAAGTTTGCGGTTCTATTGGTTTATCGCTTGCTGCTCATAACTCTTTATGTACCGGTCATATTCTTGCATTTGCAAATGAAGAACAGAAAAAAAAATATTTACCAAAATTAGTAACCGCTGAATATATTGGCGCATGGGGATTAACAGAACCCAACACAGGCAGTGATGCCGGAAATATGAAATGCGTTGCAGAAAAAGATGGTAATGAATGGGTAATTAACGGAACAAAAAATTGGATCACGCATGGGAGAAGTGGTGATATAGCGGTGGTTATTTGCAGAACCGGGGAGGCACATACAAGAGACAACTCAACTTCGTTTATTGTTCACCGCGATACCAAAGGTTTTTCAGGTGGTAAAAAGGAAAATAAGTTAGGGATGCGGGCCAGCGAAACTGCCGAAATGATTTTTAACGACTGCCGAATTCCTGATTCGTCGAGGATGGGCAATGTCGGCGATGGTTTCAGGCAGGCAATGTACGTGCTTGATGGTGGTCGTATTTCAATTGCGTCGCTGGGATTAGGTATAGCAAAAGGCGCTTACGAGGCGTCATTACAGTACGCAAAGGAACGACACCAGTTTGGAAAACCCATTGCGGAATTCCAGGCAATTTCATTTAAGCTTGCGGATATGGCAACAGAAATTATGGCTGCTGAATTATTAATAAACCATGCTTGTGAACTTAAAATGCGTGGTGAAAACGTAACGAAAGAGTCGGCAATGGCAAAATATTATTCGAGCGAAATTGCCGTGAAAGTTGCAACCGATGCGGTTCAGATTTTTGGCGGGTACGGTTATACAAAGGATTTTCCTGTGGAGAAATTTTACCGCGACAGTAAATTATGCACCATCGGAGAAGGTACCAGTGAAATACAAAAGATAGTTATTGCACGGGAAACATTAAAATAGATTTAAAAAGAAATAATATGCAAAAAAACCGGAATTTTTTTGCCGGCTTTTTTTGCCATAAACGCTTTTATAAATTATACTGTTTTATTTCCTCCAAACAGCCCACCTAACTATAAAAACGCTTGTACGAATTTTACTATGCATTGCCTGTAATTTTATAACCTCAAATAAAATGTATATGGCAAAGAGCTTCAGTTCATTCTTTCATCTCAAAAAAAATAAAGGCGATTGTAGAAAATTGAAAATTTACTTGAGAATTACCGTTAATTGAATTCATTGCGAAACTAGCACCAAAAGAAAATGTAATCCCCTGAAAACCGGAATGTATCTGCCGGTCGATTAAATGGCAAAAATGAAGCTGCGAAAGAGCTGAATGCTTTCGGATACTCTTCAGCAAAAGACATTTGAGGCAAAACGAGGGCTATCGAAACAGATAAACATCTACGACGATAATATTTAAAAACTAGCATCAATTGACCTTGGAAAGATTAATCTCGTTACAACTTAACATTCGAATTGTATGTGTACTTTCATGTATCATAAACTTTGCCGGTCTACACGATGATCAACTCTATTTTACATAAGGCATTGCAACAAAAAATTTTACCTGCAATTGTTTTTCATAACGAAGAAAATGTTTTACCTGTCGCAGAAGCTTTTTTAAACGGTGGACTGAATGTTATTGAGGTGCCGGCAAGAACTTCAGTTGCTTTAAATGCCGTAAGTGCAATAAGGAAAACATTTCCCGGAATGTTTGTTGGTGCAGGCACATTGCTCACAACAAGCTCATTGAATGATGCGATAAATGCGGGCGCACAGTTTGGTTTGAGCTCTTCATTGAATACAAAAGTTTGCAACGAAGCACGACAAAAAAACTTTCCATTTATTCCGGGAGTAATGACACCAAGTGAAATTGAACTGGCATTTGAATTAGGATATAGCATTCAAAAATTATTTCCTGCTTCGCAAATTGGTGGTGCATCATTTTTAAAAGCTATGCTCGGGCCGTATGAGCAGCTCAATATTCAATTCATCCCAATGGGCGGCATCAACATTGCCAACATGCATGAATATCATCAATTAAAAAATGTAATTGCCGTTGGTGGGAGTTGGCTCTCATCAAAAAAAATGATGGAAGAAAAAAATTATAAAGGCATTGAAGAAACAGTGAAACATGCATTGCAACAAATAAAATATTAACCAGTTTGTATGAAGATAAAATCGCATCAATTGTACATTGTTCCGCCGCGCTGGTTGTTTTTAAAAATTGAAACTGATGAAGGCATGGCAGGTTGGGGCGAACCAATTATTGAAGGCAAAGCAGCAACAGTGAAAACAGCCGTTGATGAATTGATGCAGGGTTTAATTGGTAAAGACCCCATGGATATTGAAGGACATTGGAACACTATGTATCGCGGTGGTTTTTATCGTGGCGGTCCAATCCTGATGAGTGCTATTTCCGGTATCGACCAGGCATTGTGGGATATTAAAGGGAAATATTTCAATGCGCCGATTCATCAATTGATTGGGGGACGGACAAAAGATAAAATGCGTGTCTACTCATGGATTGGTGGTGATAGGCCAAATGATATCGGCAGCGCTGCAAAGGCCGCAAAAGAACAAGGCTTTACTGCAGTGAAGATGAATGCTACAGATGAAATGCAATTCATAGATTCTTATGAAAAAATTGATCGTGTATTGCAACGCGTTGCTGCATTGCGTGATGCTGTTGGAATGAGTGTGGAGGTAGGAATAGATTTTCATGGCCGCTTACATAGACCAATGGCAAAGGTTTTAGCGAAGGAGTTGGAACAATATCATCCGATGTTTATTGAAGAACCTGTGTTGCCTGAAAACAACGGAGCATTGAGAGAGATTGCGCAACTTACATCAATACCAATTGCAACAGGCGAAAGAATGTTTAGTCGCTGGCAATTTAAACAGTTATTGCATGATGGGTATGTTGATATAATCCAACCTGATTTATCCCATGCCGGTGGCATAACGGAGTGTAAAAAAATTATATCAATGGCAGAGGCCTATGATGTTGCGGCGGCGCCACATTGCCCGCTCGGTCCAATAGCTTTAGCTGCATGTTTGCAGGTGGATGCAACTTGTCACAATGCATTTATACAGGAACAAAGTTTAGGCATCCATTATAACGCCAGTAATGACTTGCTGGATTATTTGCAGGATGCATCTGTATTTAAGTATGAAAATGGTTTCGTCAATATTCCATCTGCTCCGGGTTTGGGAATAGCCATCAATGAAGAAAAAGTTATTGAGATGGCGAAGATTGGCCACAACTGGAAAAACCCGTTATGGCGTCATGAAGATGGAAGTGTCGCTGAATGGTGACAAAAAAATAAAGTCATTGGTGTACGATGATTACGATTGCTTATGAAGTATCAATCAAAGGTCAGGTATGGAATTCTTGCTATGTTGTTTGTGAACGTGGTGATTAATTACATGGATCGTAGCAATATTTCTGTTGCCGGGTTACAGATTCAAAAAGACCTGCAACTAAGCAACATCCAGATGGGCTATGTTTTTTCGGCATTTGCGTGGACGTATGCATCGTTGCAAATACCCAGTAGTATTTTGGTTGACCGTTTTGCAGCACGCATTTTATATGCCGTGAGTTTGATTGGATGGAGCATTGGAACATTATGTTTGGGGTTAACATACAGCATTGGCTTGTTGATTTTATTGCGTGTACTGATCGGTGCTTTTGAAGCGCCTTCCTATCCAATGAATAATAAGATTGTTACAGGCTGGTTTCCTGAAAAGGAGCGGGCCTCGGCAATTGCAACCTACACATCGGGCCAGTATTTGGGCCTTGCATTTTTAGCGCCGATTTTGTTTTTTATAGAAGCTCAGGCAGGTTGGCGTGGTTTATTTTTTATGACCGGGATTGTTGGAATTGCGTGGGGCGGTGCCTGGTATTTTTTGTACAGAACACCGGCACAACATAAACGCGTTACTAACGCTGAGCTCGATTATATCGAAAAAGGTGGTGGTGTTTTTGATCGTAATGTGCAACAAGAAAAACATCAGCAATTTAAATGGGCAAATCTTTCAATTGTGCTATCCAATAAAAAATTGTGGGGCATTTACCTGGGGCAGTTTTGTTTGGGAGTTGCCGCGAATTTTTTTCTAACATGGTTTCCTAAATATTTGGTTGACTACAGGAAGATGAATTTTATTCAATCCGGATTGTATGCAGCGATTCCGTTTGTCGCGGCGTTCGCAGGCATTTTACTGGCAGGTTTTTTAAGTGACTATTTGGTTCGAAAAAATGTATCGAATGCAGTTGCACGAAAAACCCCGATTATTATTGGATTGATACTAACGGTTACCATCGTGTTTGCGAATTATGTGAGTGAGCCTCGGTGGATTATTTTCTTTTTGTCGCTTGCTTTTTTTGGAAATGGTTTCGCATCTATCACCTGGGTGTTTGTAAGTTTATTGGCGCCAAAACATTTGCTGGGTTTAACGGGTGGCGTGTTTAATTTGTTTGGAGGACTGGCAAGTATAATAACGCCAATTGCAGTTGGCTATTTGGCGAGTAATGGAAACTTTGCGCCGGCACTCGTGTTTATAGGTTGTCTTGCTTTGGTTGGTGCGATGAGTTATATTTTTCTTGTTGGCAAAGTTGAACGTATAGTTGTTGATTAATATGATGAATAGAATTTTAAGTTGTGATTGGGGAACAACATCATTCCGTTTGCGATTGATTGATGTTGATACTGTAAAAGTTTTGCAGGAAATTAAAACGTTTGATGGCATAAATGCTATGAACAATGAATGGCTTGCAACGAAAAAAAATGAAGAATTGCGATTAAACTTTTATAGAAGTTTTATAGAGACACAAGTGGAGAAAATGGATGTTGATGTCACAGATGTGGCTTTGATTATTTCAGGTATGGCATCTTCAACAATTGGGATGAAAGAATTACCCTACGCAAAGCTGCCTTTAAAAATAGAAGCAAATGGTTTTTTAACTGAACGATTTGGCGCTGATGATTTTTGCAAACACGATATTTTACTTGTGTCAGGTTTTCAAACCGAAAATGATGCAATGCGTGGCGAAGAAAGTTTATTGCTGGGTTGTGATTTGAAAGATGATGCATTGTTGATTTTTCCCGGAACACATTCTAAACATATTGTTGTGCAAAACGAACTGGTAATCGATGTTAAAACCTATATGACAGGCGAATTTTTTGAATTGTTTTCAACCAAAAGTTTACTGGCAAAATCAGTTGCCAAAAATAACATAATGCACGATGAAGGTTTTGCGGACGGTGTGAGAGAAGGTGTAACAAATAATATATTGAATGCCTCGTTTCATGTGAGAACCAATCATCTGTTCCAAAAAATTTCAGCGGAAAAAAATTTTCATTTTTTAAGTGGATTGCTGATTGGATGCGAGTTAAAGGAACTTACAACATCGCATCAAAAAAAAGTTTTACTGGTTTGTGCCAATAATCTTTTGCAACAATACAAAGCGGCTTTGAATATTATTAATCAAAATCGATTTGAAATAAAAATCGTTAATGCAGATGATGCTTTGACGAAAGCGCATATCAAATTATATAACATGTACAAACAATTTTTATGAAACTCATTCAACAATTGCTTTGCATTTGCTGGCTTATAAGTTCTACAAGCTGTAATTCCAATACTTCATCTGCCGAAATGTCAACAACTAAGGACAGCTCAGTTGCATCTATAGAATTATATGACAGCAGAGCCAACGAAGCCATTGATAAGAATGCACCGATACAGGTAATTGCGACAGGTTATAAGTGGGTGGAAGGCCCGGTTTGGGTCCCTGAAAAACAAATGTTGTTATTCTCCGATGTACCAAATAATAAAGTCTATAAATGGACGCAAAAGGATTCAACTCAATTATTTTTATCACCCGCAGGTTATACTGGCTCCGCACCACGCGAAGGCGAAGTTGGCTCCAATGGATTAACATTAGACAATAAAGGAAGATTATTGCTCTGCCAGGATGGTGACCGGCAAATCGGAAGATTAAATGCATCGCTTGATTCACCGAAAGCTTCTTACACAACTATAACATCAAATTATAATGGAAAGAAATTTAATAGCCCGAATGATATTGTTGTGAGCAAGAACGGAATCATTTATTTCACCGACCCAATTTATGGTTTGGCTAAAGGTGCTGATGATCCTTTACGTGAATTAAAATTTGAAGGTGTTTTTAAAGTGGATACATCCGGTAAAACAATTTTACTGATTGATTCTATTTCAAGACCAAACGGCGTTGCGTTATCAAACGATGAAAAGATTTTATATGTAGCCAGCAGTGATGATGTACACAGCAAGTGGTATGCGTATGATTTAAATGACAAAGGAGACGTAACTAACGGTAAAGTTTTATTAGACGCAACTGAACTGAAAGCTAAAGCAAAAGTGCAGCAAGGTTGCGATGGTTTTAAAGTAGATAAGCATGGTAATATTTTTAGTGCAGGCCCCGATGGTGTTTGCATCATTGCACCACAAGGCAAATTGATCGGTTTGATAAGAGTATATAACAAACGGGCATCGAACTGTGCCTTCAATGAAGATAAAACTGTATTATATGTAACAGCAACCGATATGGTTTTGAAAATTCAATTGCATCAATAAAATTTTTAAAGTTTATGAAGCGTTTATGCCTATCCGTTATTTTAAATTTAACTACAAAATTTTGTACTGCGCTTAATGGGTTAATAATTATTTCATCAGCGTTTTAATCTTAGTCTCTGCGGAAATTGGCCGTGTACAATAAATCGATTGCAGGAAATGCCTTAAAATGGGAATCTTAACCCATTGTAAAATAACTCCTAATAGAACAATTTCGGTTGTTTTGCGGAGCAATAATATTAATAATTAAAATACTTTACAGCGTAATCGTAAATTTCCTGGAATCGTTACAATAGCTGGTTTGATTCCAGTAATAGGAACCCCCTATAGTTTGCGCATACCATTTTGTCCAGTCTCCCGGTGTCCAAACGTCAATGCGTACAGATGTAGCATAGGGAGCAAGTCTTCCCTGGTAAATATCTTCCACCCAAATATCAATGTAGTAGCCTGTGGGGTTATCGAACCAAATATAACAGTAGCCTCTTTTCTTACTCTTTTCCCTGGGTTTGTCAGTTGGCTGGGTAACATTCATCCCACTTGAGCCCTGTTTCGCTTTTACTATTACATTTTTAGTTGGTGCCTTCGCCTGGGCATAAACATTACTGTCTACAATAAACAAAGAAGCCAGCAAAATTGCTGACATAAAAAATACTTTTCGCATGGTATAGTGTGTTAAGTTAAGAATTGAAATGTGAATTAAATTTAATATTTATTTTATCTTTTCACAAAAGTTATTTTATCAATTTGAATGAATCCAGTAAATTATTTTACAAAGCCACGAAACATTCGTTTGATTTGGCAAACTCACATTCGAAACCACATCATTTCACTTTTCCAGGAAAATATTTTGTCAGAAGTTGTTTAAACTCATCTGTGTTTCTGATATTATCTAAATCGGTATCTTCCTGAATGTGATCATACTCTTTGTAACCATTTCGAAGGGAAAGCTCAAGATTTTGCAGGGCTGTATTGGTTTTTTTGTCTAAAGACAGGATACATGCCACATTATAGTAATAGTAATCCAAATTTCCCAGTTTACTATAATAGTAATTACTTAGATCATTTTGTCCGTTAAACAAATATGCAAAGGCA
Source organism: uncultured Chitinophagaceae bacterium (assembly GCA_963792025.1). Taxonomy (GTDB): domain Bacteria; phylum Bacteroidota; class Bacteroidia; order Chitinophagales; family Chitinophagaceae; genus Ginsengibacter. The sequence continues at coordinate 228,069 of CAWBUS010000012.1, forward strand.
AGATTACTCATTAGGTGCCTGATTTGAATGCTATCGACTCCGGCAGGACGGTAAAGGGAATCATAATTGCATAAACGCTGCGTAATTTCAATTTCTCTGGTAAATGATTTGTTTTTCTGGTAATAATCCGAGATGAAGCCACCAATCTGAAAACTAGATGAGTCAGCCATTTTATTGTTCAGAATTTTTTCTAAAAAATAAGTTGAAGAGTCAATTTCGTTCTTTGCAAACAAGCATATACTCAAAAATGAGCAGGCATTGAAATTCGATGAGTCAAGCGCCAATGCCTTCCTATATCTCACTATTGCTGAATCATATTTTCTTTGTGTAAAAAATACATTTCCCAGACCGAGGTAGCCAAATACATAGCCGTGATCGATATTGATTGTTTTATTGAAATATATTATTGCTGAATCATATTGCTTCTTATTTCTAAAAATATTTCCCAAAGCATTATATCCTTTTATATAATCCGAATCAATACTTATCGATTTTGCAAAATAATATTTCGCAGAATCAAAGTTCTTTAACTGATAAAAAACCAGGCCGATATTGTAACAGCCATCTGCAAAATTCGGGTTGGTTTTTATTGCTTTGTGGTAATAACATATTGCCGAATCGAATAATTTTTCAACCATAAAAATACTTCCCAAATCGTTATAAGCAACCGTGTATCCCGGGTCTGCGCTTAGAGAATTTTGATAAAAATATTTAGCCGAATCATATTGTCTTTGCTGATAAAAAATTAAACCGAGACTATACCAGGCCTCCGCATATCGGGGATTGATCTTTGTTGTTATGTGGTAATAATATTTTGCAGAATCATACCTGCCCTTCTGATAAAAAAGCAGTCCGAGATTATAATAAGCAAAAGTAAATTTAGGATCAATGGATAACGCTTTTCGAAAATAATGCTCTGCTGAATCGAACTGTTTTACAATTCTAAAAATACTCCCCAGGCTATTATATCCATTTACAAATTTCGGATCAATATTAATAGTGTTATAAAAAAAACGTTTTGCAGAATCGTATTGATTTTTATAATAAAAAAGCAATCCAAGGTTATAATGGGCGTCGGTAAAAGCCCGATCATTATTGATAGCCCTGTAATAGTAAGTTCTGGCGGAATCATATTGTGCTTCGCTGTTGAAAACATTGCCCAATCCATTGCATGCATTTGCATAATGGGCATCTATGCTGATGGCTTTGTAATAGTAACGCCTGGCTGAGTCATATTCTTTTCGTTGATTAAAAATAAGGCCGATATCATAGTATGCATCAGTAGATTCCGGATCGAAAGAAATACCTTTCCTGTAATACATCATGGCAGAATCCGGGAAATTTTCATTCATTAATAAATTTCCCAACCCACTGTAAGCACTTGCATAAGTTGAATCAATCTCCAATACCTTACTGAAATAAAACTTCGAGGAATCAAACCGGTTTTTACCGTAATAAGCCAAACCAAGATTCAGATAGGCATCGGTAAATTTCGAATCCTTTTCTATAGCTTTATTATAGTAGCTTATTGCAGAATCATACTGCATTTCATTTTTGAAGGCCACCCCGATCCCATTATAGGCTCTCGCATAATTTGAATCAATGCTTATTGACTTATAACAATATTTCTTTGTAGAATCAAATTGTTTCAGGCTGTTATAAAGCAAAGCGATATTAAAATAGGCATCCACGAATTTTAGATCAATGCTTATAGCCTTGCAATAATAAACTCTTGCAGAGTCATTTTGCCCCTTCTTCATGAAAATATTTCCCAGTCCATTATACGGGTTGGAATATGCAGGATCGATAGTTAAAGCTTTATTATAATAATATTTCGCTGAATCGTAATTTTTCTGATTATAAAAGAGAATACCGAGGTTATAAAATGCATAAGTCGATTTAGGATCAATGATTGTCGCTCTGCGATAAAAGTTTTTCGCTGAGTCGGGTTGCTTGAAATAATCCTGAAAAATAATACCCAAGCCGTTATATGCGTCTGCATACAGTGGATCAAACTGAAGAAGTTGATCATAACAATGTTTTGCCGAATCGTATTTCTTCTGGTTTTCAAAAACAAGCGCAAGATTATAGTAGGCGTCAATATATTTGGGATCGATGCTAATTACCTTTTCATAGTATTTCTTTGCTGAATCATACAGACTTTGATTGTAAAAAACAATGCCGAGGTTATTATAAGCGGATGTAAATTTTGGATCGATATCGATTGTTCTCCGATAATACTTCTTTGCGGAATCATACATTCTTTGGTAGTGGAAAACTATACCAAGCGTATTATTTCCTGCCGCATATAAGGGATTCAGATCGACTACTTCACGACTATACTTATAAGCAGAATCATACCTACCCTGATTTGAAAAATTGTAACTCAGGTTGGTATACGGAATTAAAAAATCAGGGTTAATTGCAATTGCCGTCCTGTAGTACCAACGGGCCGAGTCAGATTTTTTTTCAGCGTCAAATGAGAGCCCCATGTTGTTAATTGCGTTTACCCACCCGGGCGCCAGGGCCAGGGCCTGCCGTTCGTAATAAACCGAACTGTCGTACTGTTTGTTTATGTAATAAAGCGTACCAAACAAAAGATGATTATAAGCAGCCTTTGGCTGTACCTTTAGTGCGCCTTTAGCAAGTTGCAGCGCTTTTGAAAAATCTGTAATTACGCCTTCATTACTTACATAGCTTCTGGCCAATAAAAAATCTGCCTTTGCCTGGAGTTGTTTGATATATTCCAGATCAGCGATTGTATCCTTTTTTAATAAAGTAATCGCCCTGTTTAGATATTGAGCATTCTTTCCATAATTCTTACCGGACGATATTATTTGAGCTTTATTTAAAGCGTTATGATCTTCATTTTTAACTTTTGAAGTTGCCAGTATTGTTAAATCATCTTTTCCACTCAGGTACAAATTAATTTTATCCTGCGCAAGGTTTATATATTCCATTGCCAGGTTAAACCCTGCCTGGTCGGTAAGTGAGTTATCGGGATATTTATTTAATAACTGGGTATAAATTTCTTCTGCCGAAGTTTCTCCATCGTCGAGACTGTCGGCTTTAACGAGTTCCATAAACCTGTTGTATAATTTGATGGCTACACTATCCCCTTCCTTCACATTCCTTCCAGACACTTTTGCCGGATTTTTATAATTGAGGGCAAAATCTCCTCCGCCACCAATTTTTGCCATAGCCCATTCATTTTTAAAGCTACTATCAACAACGCTTAACATTGCGTCAGTACTATAAATAAAACGTGGGTCCTGTTTTACATTAAACTTTGATTTAGCATCAATACGCACTTTTCTTTTTACCCAGTTTTCCAGCTCTATAATGTCAACTTTACCATCTCCGTTCCCATCGTTATCAGGATTGTCAGCAGCACCGCTCAAACCATCTATTAAATAATAAGTAAATAAACCATGGCCATGAGCATAATTGCTATTCTCAAGAGCTATTTCACCAGCACTGGCAGAGAGCATTATTGATTCTCCGTCTGTTTTTTCTGCAATCCCTTGTTGCATATTCTCCAACCCCGTTTCTCCACCAGGCAATTCGTTTGTCCGGCAGGCATCCCAAATTAAGAATACATCAATACCATTTTTTATGAGCTCATTTTTTATGAGAGATTTTATGTTATACATCTGGATGACACTTGCCATGCCACCTGTATAATTATTTTTATCACCACCAGGATTGCAATCCTGCAATAGGAAGAAATATTCGTCTGGATTTATAGCGTCTCCATGACCGGCAAAATAAAAGTAAACCCGGCCGCCTTTTTGCAATTTTTTTTCTTCAGTTAACCATTTCCGGATGCGGGGTTGGGTGGACGCATTGGCATCCTTATCTAAAACTAAAAATATATTTTCCGGTTTAACACTTCCGCCGGATTTTGACTGTAAAAAATCTTTGAATAAAAGTGCATCCTGGTCTGCGAAAGCAAGTGGCTTAACGTATTTGTAATCTGACACACCAACGATAACAGCATAAGTATTTCCAGTGAAAACGGCATCCCCCGGTTGATTGGTAACAACAACGCCGCGACTTTCCGTCTGTGCAAACATTTTACCAACGCACAAAAAAAGCAGCAAAATGTTTATCACCTGTTTCATAAACGTGATGGCTTATCTAAGTTAAAAAAATTGCGGATATCAATTACCACTTATTTTTCATCTTCTCCGACATTGATGCGATCAATATCTCATCATTCTACTTAATTAATAGCCGGTAACTGAAAAAATCGTCAGGGCCTTTTTAATCACAAAAAAAATTAACCGATTTGGTTAATTTTCCGGCACTATAAAAAAAGGCATGATACATCTTTAAGAGGCGCATGCTTTATTAAACTTCGTTTTTATGGTTATTACACTTCGTAGATAAAGCTCTAGAGCCGGGTTACAGTTGGGGTAATTATTTTATTTCTGCAACGGTGACTGTATTAATTAAAAATTAGTTTGATGGTACACTACGTTGCTTACTCCATCAGCACAAACCCTGCCCAGAAATAAGGTTGACCGCTATATAATTCTCTCATTTGTTTTTGGGCAGATTGATAGGATTCGTAAATCGTTTTCTTTTCCTGCAATAGTTGGGTATAGAAGTAATTCATAAACCGGGCAGTTTGCTCATCGGGAACTTTCCAAAGACTCATCAATAGATTTTTACAACCTGCCATTCGCATGGCCCGTTGCAAACCAAATACACCTTCCGTATTTTCTATTTTCCCTAAGCCAGTTTCGCAAGCGCTCAATACCATCAGCTTCGTGTTTTGCAAATTGGTGTTTGAAATATCATAAGCGGTTACTATTCCGTCTTCAATGCCTTGTATAGGTTTCTTGCCACTGGTAACCTGGTTGGCGCCTGCAAATACAATTCCCGAACGTTCCAGTGTATTGGCTGAAGACATAAAGTAAGGGGCATCTTTCCCTTCTTCGTTTAGACTTCTCCGTTGTTCATCTGGATAAAAAAATCCATGAGTAGCTATATGAATAATGGCTGGCGATTTTATTTGATGAGTGTAAAAAATGAAAGACTCTTCCGTGGCTTGTTTTTGAGTAAATGAATAAGTTGGAATTTTTTGGCTGTCTGCCAGGGCCTGTATAGATGCAAGTTCTTCTGCACTGCCTTCTATGGGAGGCCAGTTGAAATTGTTTCCGGATCGAATAGCCAGGCCATCATTCAGTGTGGGAGTGGAAAAGTATTTTTCGTGTTGTTGTGCCAGCGAAGCGCTGTCCATATCGTATTGTATACCTCCATAGAGCAACAATGTATCTGTTGTCTTATCTATATGTTCTGATTTATAGTTTACCAGATCTCTTGTAGAACCCATTAAGTGAAAAGCATATTTATCGCCTAATACTTTATTACCAGAATAGCTAATGGCCGCAAGGTTAATACGGTTCAATAAACCAGCGGGTGCATAATAAATGGTATTGATACCGGTAAGTAAACTATCCAGTGGTTGCCATACTAACTGGTATAACCCCGGAACCGTATCTTTTTGATTATCTTCTATTGTAACTCCGCGGTCTTTAACCTGGTACAATTTTTTGACATAGATTTCATTTTTATCCAGGGCATCATTGATGCGTTGTTCCAGCACTCTTTTATTGCAAAGCGACACCATTTGAGGTTGCCCCTTTGGCAGCACCAGGAAAGCTGCATACATTGTAGTATCCGTCCATCTTTTATCCCAATAATGAAAATTTACAAACTCAATAGCTGCTTCGTTAGGTTGTAATTTTTGCTGTACCTGCTGCCATTGAACATTACGGTCTTTCACCATTTGCTGGTACCCGGGACTTAGCTGAATGAGTTGCTGCTCCTGCTTGTCAAATATTGCTAATGCGCTATGTATTTCTCCCGAAGGAGCATTTTTTCTATACAATGCTGCCAAATGATTCCTCGTTGTAATAAACTGATCAACTAATTCTTTTAAATCTGAATTGTTGTTTTGATTAATGATAGAAACCAGGTCTTTACTGTTTTGAAGCACGATCCCTTTCAATGTAAGTTCTGATTGCAACGCAGATTCCAAGAGTGATTCATCTTTCTTTTTAAGCACTATGGAATTTAAAATTTCAAAATTGAAATAAATATGATTAATAAAGTGCATCATGTCGGCCTGGGTCAAAAATTTAGAGCCGTCCGATACGAATTCAGTCATAATTAAATTGGCTTGCTTAAATAGTTCATTTGCCTTTTGAATATGACCATCCTTAAAATAAGCCAGAGCCAGGTTCTGCAAAGAACTCGCATAATCCGGGTGCTTTTCACCCAGCACTTCTTTTCTTATTTGCAGTGCCTGCTGGTACAACGGCAGCGCCTTTTCATAACTGCCCATGCTTTCATACAATTCTGCCAGGTTATTCAAGGAGTTCGCATAATCCGGATGTTTTTCACCCAGCACTTCTTTATTTATTTGCAGGGCCTGAACGTACAAAGGCAGGGCTTTCTCATAATTGCCCATGCTTTCATATAACAACGCCAGGTTATTCAAAGAGCTTGCATAATCCGGGTGCTTTTCACCCAGCACTTCTTTCCTTATTTGCAGCGCCTGCTGGTGCAAAGGGAGGGCCTTTTGATAACTGCCCATACTTTGATACAATTCTGCCAGGTTATTCAAAGATCTCGCATAATCCGGGTGCTTCTCACCCAGCACTTCTTTAGTTATTTGCAGGGCCTGAAGGTACAAAGGCAGGGCTTTTTCGTAATTGCCCATACTTTCATACAACTCTGCCAGGTTATTCAAAGACGTCGCATAATCCGGGTGCTTTTCACCCAGTACTTCTTTCCTTATTTGCAGGGCCTGCTGGTACAAAGGCAGCGCCTTTTCGTAACTGCCCATACTTTCATACAATCCTGCCAGGTTATTCAAAGACCTCGCATAATCCGGGTGCTTTTCACCCAGCACTTCTTTCCTTATTTGCAGCGCCTGCTGGTGCAAAGGCAGGGCCTTTTGATAACTGCCCATATCTTCATACAATTCTGCCAGGCTACTCAAAGACCTCGCATAATCCGGGTGCTTTTCACCCAGCACTTCTTTCCTTATTTGCAGCGCCTGCTGGTACAAGGGCAGCGCCTTTTCATAACTGCCCATCTTTTCATACAATACTGCCAGGTTATTCAAAGAGATTGCATAATCCGGGTGCTTTTCACCCAGCACTTCTTTCAATATTTGCAGCGCCTGCTGGTGCAAAGGCAGGGCCTTTTGATAACTGCCCATGCTTTCATACAATACCGCAAGGTTATTCAAAGAGTTTGCATAATCGGGGTGCTTTTCACCCAGCATTTCTTTATTTATTTGGAGTGCCTGTTGAAGTAAAGGCAGTGCCTTTTCGTAACTGCCCATGCTTTGATATAAAAATGCCAGGTTATTCAAAGCGGTTGCATAATACGGATGCTTTTCACCATATATTAATTTGCAATAGTTTGTTTCGAGATTCCAGTTTTCAAAAGCACAATCGTATTTCCCTATTTTGTAGCAGCTATCTCCTAAAGCAGATAATTCATCGTCCGTTTGAACACTGTCCTGCAGTGTTAGTATTTGTCTATGGCTATAGCCTTTGTTTCTTTTTTCTATGTATAAAGCAGTTTTGTATTTCTTATTGGTAAATGCATAGTCGAAAGCAGTTTGTTTTCTACTATCTGTAAGCGTGGCATCAGCTTTTAAGTCTAATAACACTAAACATGTTTTACTGTGCCCATTGCGGGCGGCCAACATTAGCGGCGTTGAACCCGTACTTGTCTGAACATTAACATTTGCACCTTTTGCAACGTTAATTAAATAGACCAAAACATCGGTCCTACCAGCTCGTGCCGCATAAAGTAAAGGAGTATTGCCATCTTTATCATACACTTCATTTGTATTGGCTCCATATTTTACAAGCATACTTGTAGCTGCTAAACTGCCACTGCTTGCGCCCCAATCTAAAGGTGTCCATCCATCCATTTGTTTCGTTTCAGGATCATATTCTTTATCATCTACAGGTATCTTCAACGAATCCAGGCAATAAGCTAACAACAGCGTATCATTTTTTGCTGCTGCCATCCCCATTATATTTCCATAATAACTTTCTTTGGTGCTGTGCAAATAGATAACACCCTTCTTGTTATAGTCGGCTCCTTTTTTTATAAGGTATTTGAATAAAGATAAATTGCCGACGTAAGCCGCCCACATAAGTGGGGTAGCAAGATTGCTGTCAACTGCGTTTACATTAACGCCGTTAGTTATTAGTTTTTCAGCAAGAGAAGTATTGTTTTGTTTTATGGCATTAATAAAAGCGGTGTCTGTTTCCGTTTGTGCATCACCGTAAGTAACAAAGCAAAGTTGCAGAATGATGAAAGCGAATAGCTTTGTAATATTCTTCATTAGCCTTACACATTTAATTGAATATTCAATAATTTATCAGCATTTCCTCGTAGCATATTGTCAAGGTGAAGCAATTTTGTAAAATGAAACTACTCTTATTTTATAGTACATTCCCCAAAGAATTATCCCTGTTTATTTTACTCATGCCCTTTTAGCGTTTCTAAGATTTCAGTGGCTTGCTTCCGATATTGAACCTCGTTGCTATTTTTTGAAAGCGAAGACAGTAACGACAGCGCTTTTTCTGTATTATTTTCTTTTAAACAAATAAGTGCCAGGTACCATTGAGCCTTTATTTTCAATTGTGGACTTTGGGCACTGTCAATTACCCATTGCAAATTTTCAAAAGCCTTTTTGTCTTCATCAGTCTCAATGTAAGAAAGGCCTTTATAGTAATGGCCAAACTGAAGAATATTTTGTTTGCTGTTGATATCGTTTGAGGCACCCCTTGTATTCGGTACATTTCTAAGGTCGAGTCTCTCACTATAGGAATAATTACCTTTTTGATAGTTGGAAGATACCATTGCCAGCAACTCCGGCATTGGAGGATTGCTCAAGTCTTTTGCGTAATATTTTTTAAACGAAGCTTTGCCGTCAAACTTTTTAGTTTCAGGATATATATTTTTTAGAGAATCTTTCGGAGTAATATTTGTAAGATTATTATTCGCATTTTTTTTTGCCGACAATGTATCGATCGTTTTTGCAACAGGCGGCGTTGACGATTTAGGCCATAACAAGACCAGGCCTGCAACTGCAAGGACAACGCAGGCCGCGGCAGCTATGCCAATCCATGATTGCATATTGAAAATTCTTGCTTTGTGTGGCCGCGGTTTATTATCAACAACAAACACGTTTACGTCTTGTGATTTTTTATGTTCTTCTTCCCACTCATTCCCTGCTTTTTCTATTAAACTCTTTATCAAATTGTAATCTTTAGCGTTTCTATCAGTTTCAAAATAATCACTGTCTTTTTCAATGAGATCTTTTTTATCCTGTATCGACGAAAGATTCTGTCTTAGTTCTTTTTCAAAATCGAAACTTTCTTTTAATGACGAATCTGTTTCTAAATCTACAAGAAAATTATTTTCTTCCTGCGATGTCATTGTACCATCAAGATAGTTTTGAATTCTTTCATATTGTTCTAAAGTAATCTGCATGAATTTATCTTATTTCGCCTTTCAGCTTTTCTACGATTTCTTTTAATTTATTAAAAGATTTATACACTTCGTTGGGTACTGTGTCGGGCTTTATTCCCATTCTATCGGCAATCTCCTCGTTTCTTAATTTAAGAATCTTCTTCCAGATTATTAAATTCGAACCCCTTTCGCCCAATTCTTTCAGGGCCGAAGAAAAAATTTCTTCCTTTGTGTTTAATAAATGTTCATAATCCCAAACATCAGTCAATTCGCCGTTATTAACGATATCCTGATTATTAAACATCACTCCCGGATCAATGACCGTTTCTTTCACAGAACGCCTTCCTAAACTCTTTGCCAATGCTCTAAGTTTGAAAATGCAAAAACTAAAAAATGCAGTTTTTACCTGGGCCCCTTTTTCTTCAAATCCTTCACTTTTCAATTTATAATAGAAACTCATTAATCCATCGTTAAACGCATCTTTCGCCAATTCATCCTCTTTATGCTTTGTGTGAAATTTATTAAGACAAAATTTATAAGTCAGTCGCCTGAAATCCTCGAAAAATAAATTAAAAAAACATGTAAAAACTTTGTTTAGATGTATGTCATTTTCTTCCCTGAAAAAAGTGACCAATATTTGAGAACTGGTGATTTCGTTACAATCCATCTAATACAGATTTAAGGGAACAATATATCCTTTAAAGGTAAAAATTGATTGTAAACAAAAAAAAATCAAATCCGGTTTTAAATAACTACCATTTCAATGCCTCACAAAAATCACTACCAATTAATAGCCTGTATTTATAGAAATCATCAATTAAAAATGATAAAGCTGCCCTCCTTTTATAGAATTAGTTGACTTCTTCCACGGGCTCAAAAAAAATATTCCAGGGATGAGACGATTATTTTAAACATCGGCTATTTATTAATTAAAGAGCCGGGCCGAACAAATCAAAAACAAACAAGGCGTCTGCTTAAAAAATTCAATTAATAATTTATAAAACTTAAAAAATGAAAAAGACAATCGTTTCAAAACTCGTAATGCTCAGCACAGTATTTGCATTTGTGCTGGTAACCACTTCAGTTAGTGCCCAACAAAAAAACGGCAAGAAAAAGAAAACCATTGAAACAAAAGCAATCTCTACACCTTCCACTGAAGTGGCCGCTTTAAAAAGGCCATCGAATGAAAAAAAACCAAAACCCGAAACCAAAACCCGGGGTGATGTTTATGGCGCCAGTTACAGTGATATTGTTATTGACAATTACACAGGTTATTCTGTCGACATTTATGTAGATGGATCTTTCAGAGGAACCATCGCTCCGTACGACAAAAAAGTAACGTGGGCTGTTCCGGGCAATACACGTTTGTATGGAAAGGCTACTTTCGATGATGGCTCTTACCTTTATTGGGGGCCATACACAACCTACACTGGGTATGAGTATACCTGGCAATTAACTAACTGATTACTTTTGCAGTTAATAACTTAATATTAAAGTAGCCATAAAAGAAACCTAAATGTCTTCTGCTAAAAATTTATGGCTGCTTTAATTTGTGTTTCCCAAAATTCTAAGCGATGCTTAACATCGTAAAAGCGAAAACCGGAAACTGCATCCAAAAAAAACTTAAATTTACTGTCTTTTCAAAATCCCCTTCCTGTCGAAAGCTATGTAGGACTTTACAGTGTTCTTAATTACTAAAAATTGAATGATCATGAAAACTTCAATTTTATTTATTTCACTTTTTTTTTGCTGTTTTATAACTGAAGCTCAACAAAAAAGAGGACTCGTTATTGGAATTGATAGTTATAAAGAAACAGACAGATCTCCGTTTCCGACATTGGATGGCTGTAAAAATGATGCCCAGTCAATGAAAATATTAATCAATGCCAAATACGATTTCCCCAATAGTAATATAAAAGAACTTTACAACGAACAGGCTACAAGAGAAAATATTTTAAAGTCGATAAATGAACTCTTAAATGAGTGCCGCAAAGGCGATGTTGCCTTTATTTATTATGCAGGCCATGGCAGCGAGGTTAAAAATTCATTAAGCAAGGCCGATAATCGCCTCGACCAATCTATTGTCCCGGTCGATTATTGGAAAAAAAATATTCCGGATATAAGAAATAAAGAATTGGCTGCCCTCTTCGACAAATTTATTGATAAGGGCGTGATACTGACATGCATCTTTGACTGCTGCCATAGCGGAACTATTGCCAGGGGAATTCAAAACTCGCCGCCCAGGTTCAGGTACATGCCCACCAGCGATTATGACGCTAAAGATCCATCCAGCCCTACTGCACCCGACAGCAGAAAAGACAGTAAATATCTTATTCTCTCAGCAGTTCAGGCGGATGAACTTGCGCAGGAACAAAGAGATGAAAATGGTACACCACATGGAGCCTTCACCCTCGCGTTACTAACGGCAATAAAGCAACAGGACGTTAATAGTTCAGCAAATAATTTGTTTACGGCAGTTCATGCAATATTAAGAAGTAACGGGATTGTTCAGGAACCGGTAATGGCCGGAGATGTAGAACGGATGAGTGGAACATTGTGCGGACTCGCCCAGGGAACTTTACCCGATAAAATGCTGATTGCTGTTGATAGCGTGGATGGAAGCAGGGTGAAGCTGGAGGCGGGGCTGGTAATAGGGTTACACGTAGATAATGAGTTGACTAACGTTAACGGTACAACGAAAATAAAAGTTACGGCTGTTTTAGGACCCAACCTTTCAGAAGGTGAGATTATTGAAGGTGATAAAAATATTAAACCAGGACAATTATTTGAAGTAACTAATTGGGTTTCATCCTCCGCGCCTTTTTTAAAAATATATATTCCTGATTCAAGGCTGACATATCAAAAAGTTTCGGAGTTTGCCAAAGCAATCAGTGACGCAAAGAATAGTTTTCATTTGATAAATGATTTTAGAAACAATGACCCGGATATTTCTTTTTATTTTGACAATGGCAAGTGGTGGTATGTTGATGCTAAGAAAGGATCTGTTGAAGTAAATGATTTTTCTGTAGATAAATTAATAAAGATAGCCGGCAATCAAAAAGTAAACATTAATATTCCACCTCCGCAGCCTCTTGCAGATTCTCTAAAATCCTTCTTACTTACTTATAGAAATTTACAAATCGTTGCTAATCCTAACGATGCTCAATATGCGCTGTTTGGTACTCTTGACAATAACAATAATATTGCGTACGGGCTTGTGAGAACACAACTTTCGGCTAAAGACAGCCTTGGAATGATGCCTTTGCAAACCAAAAGTTTTGAACTAAGGTCAGATAATAACGATTCGTATAATTATGTAACAGACAGCATTGCCGAATATACTATGCGGCTATCGAAAGTAAGAGGTTGGCTTAATCTTATACCTCCTGGCGGAGAGGATAAATTTCCTTTCAAACTGGAATTAAAAGCGAGCAATACAAACAAGGTTATTGGCAACGAAGGGATAAAGGTGGGCGAACAGTTTAGTTTGTATATAGCAGGTGAAAAAGATTTTGCTTCGAAATGGGACGGAAAACTCAGGTATGTATATGTTTTTGATATTGATCAGTCAGGAACCATGCAGCTGTTATATCCGGCACCTTCAAGCGGAAACACTAATAAATTTCCCCGGCTGGACGAAAATCATTTACCCATTTTGGAAAAAAAACTTGATGCAGGATTCGTCTATTCAGGAGGCGAGCCCGTAGGAACCGATAATTATTATTTCCTTGTTACAGATGAAGCAATTCCCAATTATGAAATTGTTTTTAACCAGGCGGGAGTTAAAGGAAGAGGAATCGAAGGCCCGTTCGGGGGCCTGTTAAACCTGGGTAACGCAACCACCAGGTCAGTAACGATGACACAAACACCTGCCAGTTGGTCTTTACAACGTATTGCTGTGAAGACAACTCATTGAAAAATAAAAGAAATAAAGTCGTCTACTCTCATTACGTGGAAACACCAAAAAAATTCGAACTAAGGTAAATATTTTTTAGAAAACGACCTTTACAATCAGCGTTTGATCATAACAGTTATATAAGATGCCTAGGAAATTCAGCAACAGTTTTACAACATATTTGATCCATCACCTGCTGCACTTGTGTTTTTAAAATGGATATGGTATGATTACCACCCTCTTTGCCTAGCGCCGAAACTCCATACATAAATGTTCGTCCCATAAAAGTAAAGTCAGCGCCCGAGGCCAATGCCCTCGCAACATCCGGGCCGGAGCGAAGGCCGCTATCCATCATGATGGTCATTTTACCTTTATAATTTTCTACAATTGGATGCATCGCTTTTATGGATGATTGGCCTGCATCTAACTGCCTGCCGCCATGATTAGAAACGATTATTCCATCGAAGCCTAATTTTACTGCCATCGCTGTATCTTCTACACTTGCAACTCCTTTTAATACTAATTTACCTTTCCACATATCCCGTATGGGCGCAATTTTTTCTTCGTTTACGCGGCCGGAAAAAGTCCGGTTCATGAACAGTCCGAGCTGGTTCATATCCAATCCCTTTGGCATGTAAGGTTTCATCGTTTCGAAAGCGGGTTGTCCGTGAAACAAAGTTCGTAACGCCCATTCCGGCTTGCCCATAATCTGCAACATATTTTTAAGCGTCATCCTCGGTGGCATGGCCAATCCATTTCTTATATCACGGGGACGATACCCGAAAGTTGGCACATCGGAAAGAACTACCAAAACAGAATATTGGGCGTCGGCTGCTCTTTGTATAATGCTGTCTCTTATTTTATCTTCCGCAGGATGGTACAATTGGAACCATGCTTTGCCTTCCGTTAGTTCGCTGATTCTTTCAATGCTGGAAGTGGTAACCGTACTTAAGATAAATGGAATGTTATGATTAAAAGCAGCCTTTGCCAGTATCTCCGGTGCATTTGGCCACATCAAACCCTGCAAGCCAACCGGTGCAATTCCAAAAGGTGCATCATATATATGACCGAACAATTCGGTTTTCATATTTGACGAAATTTGCGGGGTAAGATAGTATGGCTTTAACTCTACGGCTCTTACGTCTGCGGTATTTTTATACAGGTTTACATCTTCGTTACAACCGCCATCTAAATATTCAAAAGCAAACTTTGGGATCTTTCTCTTTGCTTTTTTTATGAGGTCATCAATTGAAGGATAATTTGAATTGTATTTAATTTCCATAATCGCAAATATCATTTATAATTTTCTGCATCGTCTTTTTAAGGAAACTTTTTCATCCAATTCTGCAATCTATTGAACCATTCGTCGTCTGTTGTTTTGTTATGCAGTCCAAAACCATGGCCACCGTTAGGATACAGGTGCATTTCAGCAGGAACATGATTTTTTAAACATGCCTCATAATAGCGAATACTGTTCTCTACCGGCACGGTGTGATCATCGCCGGCCTGCACTAAAAATGTGGGGGGACTATCTTTTGTAACCTGCAATTCATTCGAAAATTTTTCCACTAACTCTTTTGATGGGTTTTTTCCAATGAGGTTGTCTTTAGAACCTTTATGCGTTATGTTGTCGTTAAAACTTATTACAGGGTAAATAAGCATTACAAAATCCGGACGAACGGAGGTTGTATCTTTTACGGTCTCATCAGCCAAAGAATTGAAATGCGTAGCGGCCGTGGATGCCAAATGACCACCGGCGGAAAATCCCATGATGCCAATTTTATTGGGGCTCAATCCCCATGCAGTTGCGTTACTTCTCACGATACGTATTGCCTGTTGCGCATCTTCCAATGGGCCGATGCTTTTGTCAATCATGATAGAATCACCGGGCAGCCTGTATTTCAACACAAATGCCGTAACACCGTGTTTATTAAATTCTTTAGCAACCTCTACACCTTCATGGTCAATAGCCAATCTTGCATAACCACCGCCCGGGCAAATAATAACCGACGTTCCGTTGGGGTCAACCGGAGTAAACCTGGTAAGCGTTGGAGTAACGACATCGGATATACGAACTTGTCCGTTACTAAATGTAATATGTTCCGTTACGGAAGATTTTTTTGAATCAGGAATTGTTCCCGTATACAAATTCATTTCTTTAACTGACTGGCCGAATACTGAACCTGAAACTAAGAGAAGAAAAAACAAAACAATTTTACCGGGCATTATTGAAGATATTTATTATTTGAATTAAAGGTAGTTAATGCAATGATTTTTATCGCGTTCTCACAATTATTTTGTCAATTTATAGACCTCACTCGCGCTCAACAAAAAACATCCCAATCCAAAATCCTCGAAATCAGGAACATGATCGTAACCCACGGGCTGACTATCTTTCGGTTCTTTACCCGTTCCCTGGACGTATCCAAGAAATCCATTTGGATGAACGCTTTGCTCCATTGCTTTCCATGCCTTAACTACTACCGGTAAAAATTTTTTTCGGTTAAGAAATCCATTATTAATGCCCCATGCCATACCGTAAGTAAATAACGAAGTGCCTGTCAGTTCTTTTCCTCCAAAATACGATGAGTCATATAAACTTACGTTCCAGTAACCATCATTTCTCTGCAATGGTGCGATGGCGTTCATCATGCTTTTATAGTCATTCAGATATTCATTATAATTCGGATCCGTTTTGGGAAGCAATTGTAATACCCTCACCAAAGCCGCTGTTACCCAGCCATTGCCGCGGCTCCAATAGCAGTTCTTTCCATTAGGCTCTTTATATGGAGGCGTAAAATCTTTATCTCTCCACCACAATCCATCAGCGGCACTATATAAACCACCGCCTTGCTGATACTTTGTATAATCATACATTTCATGCATACGGTGAAAATAATTTGTGTCATCGTAGACCACACCCAAACTTGCAAATACGGGCATTCCCATTTGAATTGCGTCTACCCATGTCCAGTCATCTATCTTGTCAGTTGTCATCATGGCATCAATGGAGGCTTTAATATTTTTGATGTGGTCTTCCTGTTTGTCTAACCGGTATAAGTCGATGTACGTTTGTCCGCACGCCTGGTTGTCGCCATTCCTTGTGGTTATGCCATCTCTTAAGTTCCAGTTGTGTTTATTGGCCCAATCAATTGCATAATCATAATATGCTTTCTTTTTATCAACTTGACATAACGCCATCAGTCCTTCATAATACACAGCTCTTGTCCAGATATGGCTGGGCCAGGTTTTATTTTTTGAGGGAACATAAATTTCCTTTGCCGGATCGGGCCATTTATTCATGAAATAGGCATTGGCAAGTTCCGCAGTTTTTAATACTTCTTGCTTTGAAGGAATTTTTTGGGCAGTTAACTGTAAGAATAAAAAGATGAAGAAAGAACAAAGCGTGCCCAATTTTATTAAACTTATTTTTTTCATGACAGCAATCGTTATTGAATGATGCATATTACATTTTTCCTCCTTAATAATTATCCTGTAGCATCCTGAATGCTATGGCATCCGTTTCAATCCCTCCCATCTCACTTTCCATTTACCATTTTTAGGAAAACCGGGATTAATTGTTTTACATCCATCATATCCCGCACACATCATCGCTATGGCAGCAAGCAAACCGCCATTACCGGGAAGATAAATTGTTAAGCGATCTTCCTGGTAATTATGGCCATTATTTAAATAAGTATTTGTTTGGATCGGCATTAGCAAAGCATCGATTGCTTTTTCGGGTAGCCCTAACCGTGTTGCCGTCATGGCCGTCATGGGAAAATCCCATCCCCACGTTTTATTCCACGACCAGTTTTTCCATATCCAAATAAATGTATTGTGCATGATAGCAGTGTCAGCCTGCCCGGTTTCTGGCATCATACCCAATGCTCCGAAAACAGAAGGATGATCGGTTCTGTATTCAGGATTGGTATAGGAATCTGTAGCGCTTTCCGTGAATAAATATTTGCCGTCCTGTATAGGTAATGGAGATAATTTTTTTACAACGTCGTCCCATTTGTTATTGGCAGGTAAATGTAATCTCTTTCGCCATTGTTGCGCAACACTTAATGCCCAGTGCCAATAAACCAATTCATAAGTTGGGTTAAAAGTATCCATCGCTTTAAATCTTTCCTGTGCTGGAATAACACCTTTCCCCAAAATATATCTTTGCTTCGCCGAATCATAGTAGGCATAAGAAGCCATAAAATCAGCCGTTGCAAAAACCAGGTCCTTATATTTTTTCAACGTTGCTATATCAGGATGATTGCGATAACACAATTCAGCATAATAAATGAAATGGGGTTGCTGCCAAATTAAAAAAGCGCCAATGGACGAAGGGCTTTCTTCGCCTTTATTGTCCGTCATCTTTTGCCAACGAACGCCTGTATAACCTTGTCTCCCGGCAATTTCTCTTGCCGCCGGTTCCACGTTTTTATACCACCCTAAACTTTTTTCAAGCAAATCATTTCTTCCCCACAAAGAAAAATGTATGCCGTGCCACCAATGCATTTCGAGATGCGGTTTTCCATACCAACTGTTGTAAGTAAGCCCGGTCTCCTGCGGTGGATAATGGCCTGCACATTGTATTTTGGTTAAGTATTGTGACAGGACAATTCTTCTTTCCAATTCAGAAGCTCTTGAGTCTGTACTTCCCAAAAGATCAACTGCACCACCTCTGTCCCAGAATTTTTTCCATTGCTGTTCGCTGTTAGTTCTGGTTTCCTCAAAAGAAGGAATATCAATAATTTTGATTGTGGGAGAAAACTTAAAACTAAATTTGAACTCCGAATTATCCGATGGCACCAGTAAAAAATAATGAGCTTGTTTTTCCCTGATACTTGCATGACCCACCCAGTTAAGGCAGAGTGAATATTCGGTTGAGTCCATTACATGGCGAATGATCGCCGAATGATATGAAGGCTGGCTTAAAAATGATTGATGTTTTTCTGCATTTTTCCAATTGTTTCCGATATCAGCCCAACTACCGGTAGGATAAGGAAAGCGTAAACGTACTTGCAGCCTTTCTTCTCTAATCAAAGAAGAGACTATTTTCACACCAACAACATCCTCCTGCTGGTGACAAATCGTAACTACATCGACAGGAATATTTTCGACTGTAAATTTTGAATGGATTTCACCCGTCCATAAATTGAGTGTTTGATGAATGTTTTTTATATCATCAATTGTCGCAAGGCTTCCATCTTTTTTAATAATATCAAAACCAATATTTCCTAATTGCAACCGGTGTGGATTTTGCCTGAACCAATTAACCGCTTCCTTTTTTCTTTCAGGACTTTTTATCTCAACAGAATAAGGAATGTTTCTTCCGTGAATAGGATAACTTTTTAGCGTTTCGTCAAACTTGTAATGATTAGTATTCATAAAACTATGCCATCCCCATTCGCTTTCGGTTCCCAACGGCACACCTTTCGAATATGCGTCGGGGAAAGATTGTAAACCGGTAACATCTACGGTAAAAGCAAAACCGCCATTGCCAACGGAAAGGGAAGATAAAGAATCAAAACGATCATTGACGACTGTATGTCGTTCTACAAGAGCTTTTCGGTCAATACGAGACTGTGCCTTGACTGTTGCTGAAAAACAACAACAACCCAGTATAAACAAATTCTTCTTTAGCATTTTTTTATTCTTTGCGTTCAGGGTGTAAAAATTCACTTCTTTACAAATTCATCCGGCAATAACTGCCAATCCGGGTTTGGAACATGGGCCTCGTTCATGAACTCTTTTATTTTTTTCACAATCTCAGGATGTTCTTTTGCTACATTATTTTTTTCCGATGGATCTGCGGCGAGGTTATACAATTCAATCGGGGCATTGGCATTTTTATTCACTTCGAGTTTCACCCCTTTCCAGTTGTTCCATCGCACAGCCCGCCTTCCATTATTTTCATGAAATTCCCAATAGAGATATGTATGCTGTAATTGTTTTCGTGTATGCAACAACGTTGGTACTATGGAAATACCATCTGTTTTTTTTGAATTCTTAATTCCTGCCAATTCCAAAAATGTAGGATACATATCCCATAACGCACAAACCTGTGAAGTAACACCTGGTTTTATTTTGCCGGGCCAGTACGCAATGAATGGCTCACGGATTCCTCCCTCATACAAATCCCGTTTAATGCCGCGATAAATTCCACTGCTTTTGAAATACCCAGGATCATTGCCGCCTTCTTTATGCGGTCCATTGTCACTTGTGAAAATGATCAATGTATTATCAGCAATTCCTTTTTTCTTAACTGCTTTTACAATTTCACCAACGTAGTTATCCAGTCTCGCAACCATTGCAGCATAGCATGCCCGTGGATAAGGATCTCTTATTCTTCCGTCATATTTTTTCTTACTGGTGTCAGGCTTTTCGTTGAACTTTTTAATGTAGTAATAGTAGATACTGTCATGCGGCACTATCAGTTCGGCATGAGGAAGCGTATAAGGCAGGTAGACGAAGAATGGCTGATGACTATTCTCAATAAATTTCATTGCCTGCTGATGAATAAGATCAGCAGAATAAACAGCTTTCTTTTCATAGTTGTTGGGAAAATCATTTCGCTGATGATTGTCCCATAAATGATCAGGATAATAATTATGCGCCAGCGTTTGGCAATTGTACCCATAAAATTCATCAAAACCTTTCTTCGCAGGATCTCCGCTTGTTGTTATGTAACCCAAACTCCATTTTCCAAATGCACCAGTAGCATAATCATTCTTTTGTAGAATATTGGCAAACGTAAGAACCGAATCGGGCAAGGGAGTTTGGCCTTCGGGTTTGAAAGTTTTATTACCACGAATGGGCGTGTGACCTGTGTGCAGGCCGGTAACAAAAGTTGTACGTGCAGGAGCACAGACAGGAGAGCCGGAATAAAATTGCGTAAACTTCAGACCATGTTTTGCCAATGAATCAATATTAGGCGTTTCTATTTTTTGCTGGCCATAGCAACCGAGGTCGCCATAGCCCAGGTCATCTGCGAAAATGAAAATGATGTTGGGTTGCGCATAGGTTTTAGAACTCTGCGCATGGGTTGTTATAAACGCTATGCAAAGAGCAAAAAATAAAAATGATTTTATGTATTTCATCTATTCAGCAAATATTTTTTCAACTCGCAATGTTTTAAATCTTTGATCCCGTTAATGACAATTTGCGCATTTAGTATTCCTCCTTCTCTGTTGGTATGTGTATGATCTTGCGGAAAAAAGGTGGCTACTGTACCAGCGCCTAATTGTTCGTACTTATCGGCAATAATATTATTAAGATCAATAAAATAAGCGCTTTCCTGCAAGGCAATTTCTTTTGCCCACCCGGCATAACTATCCGGCGAACGCACTACTTTTCCATCTTTCCAAATGTTTCGCGGAATGGGGGAACATATAATAGGAACGGCGCCTGCGGCTTTTGTATCCCGGACATATTTTCGCATATACCAGCCGTAAGTATGCACAATTTCTTTTTGCTTGCGAATGGGATTAAAAATCTCAGTACTGGCATTCCCAATTCCCTTTATAGTTCCTCTTGCTCTTGCCGTATCATCCAAAGATCCGCCATCGTTGTGGCCGAATTGCATGATGACAAAATCTCCTTTTTGCAAAGTCTTTAATATTTTATCCCACCTGCCATCTGTTAAAAAGGTTCTGCTGCTTCTGCCACCAATCGCATCATTTTCAACTGCGATCTTATTTGTATCGAAATATTGGTGAATAAAACTTCCCCAACCCTGCAAAAGATTTGTGGCGCTTCCACTTCCATTCTTTACGGTAGAGTCACCGATAATGTAGAAGACAGGTTTAGGTTTGATAAAAGAAAATGCCATAGCTACAACAGCAAATAATAATATCAATAATTGGAAATGTTTTTTAATTTTCATTTTCTAAAAAGCAATTTAAAATAGTCTGTATTGTCCTGTTGCCACGACCTTTAGGTGGTTTAAAATGGTTGTTGGAATTGGCTTTAGCCAAATAATTAAATAAGATTTGGCTAAAGCCGGTAATTCTTTTTTATCAATCCACGACCTAAAGGTCGTGGCAATTATCGTCGGAAACCTGGTTAAAGCTTCTAACCATCGCTACCCATGTATATTTTATTCTTTCCCCAAAACATTTAAAACAATTTTCCCTTCTTCCAAATTATCACCCTTAGCCGTTACCGTTATGTTTCCTGTATCCGCATTTGCCTTTACCATTGCAATGCAGGTTCCTCTAGAGGCCCATCGCTCATTGGATTGAAAAGGTTCCGTACTCGTTACATCTGCATTATCAACAGCAGCAATAACGCCAGCTCCATCAATGTTAAATTTGATTTTGTTATCGGCATGTAAACATGGAGTTCCATTTTCATCAGTAATTGTTGCCCTTACGTACAAGACATCATCCCACGAATTTTTTATACTTGGCTTGTCAGCAGTCAGGATTATTTTAGCAGGTTTCCCCGTCGTCTTTAATTCCTGTTCCGCAACAATTTTTCCATTAGTTTTTCCAACTACTTTTAAAGTCCCCTTCTGAAAAGTAACGGTCCAGGTTCTTGAAGACGCATTATCGGCAGGGCGTCCCTTGGTACCAAGAGATTTATTATTTAAAAAAAGTTCCACTTCATCACAATTACTGAAAACCTGTAACGGTGCTATATCATAAGTGTCTATGTCAGTTGGACTCCAGTCACTGATCCAATCACCTGCACCTGCATTTTCTGATTTCCGCATAACGTAGACCATTGGCGTATCGCTCCACCAGCTTTTTCTTTGCCAGCCTGCTTCTCTTAATTCCCCGGTTTTATCAACCAATGAATTTGCGAATACAAGAGAAGGCCAGTCCGACTCTCCGAGATAATCAAAACCTACCCATAAAAACTGTCCCGCTATAAAAGGATGATCGCGAAGGGCCAGCCACGCATCTTGTGTAAGGCCATTTTCTGTTCCGATTACTTTCCTATTGGGATGTTTTTCGTGAGCAGCTATCAATTCATTTTCGCGATAATTCTGGCCAACCACATCCATCATATCGGCAAAACCATTTTCATACACATGTGATAACGCGGGGCGAAACAATGCCATTGTAACCGGGCGCGTGTTATCCAACGAATGAATTAAATCCTGTTGCATTTTGTATTTTCTAAAACCCGCTGAATCATTGAGGTTGTCATGAATTTCGTTGCCGACACCATATATAACAATTGAGGGATGATTTCTGTCGCGTAAAACCATATCCCTTGTATCCCGTTCCCACCAATCGTTGAAATATAAATTATAGCCATTTTCAGCATGGGGTTTTTTTGCATTCCAGGTATCAAAATTTTCTTCCATCACCATGAAGCCCATTTGATCACAAAGCGCCAGGAACTCGGGTGCCGGCGGGTTATGTGACGTTCTTATTGCATTAACCCCAATACTTTTTAAGATACTTAACCTATATTTCCAAACGCCCAAGGGTACAGCGGCTCCAACTGCGCCACCATCATGATGCATGCAAACACCTTTTAGTTTTATATTTCTTCCATTTAACCAAAAACCTGATGCTGCCTCAAATTTTGTATCGCGGATTCCAAAGGGAGTCTGTAGTTCGTCTACCTGTTTTTTATTAACAAACACTTTTATAACGGCAACGTATAGCTGCG
Organism: uncultured Chitinophagaceae bacterium; assembly: GCA_963792025.1. Taxonomy (GTDB): domain Bacteria; phylum Bacteroidota; class Bacteroidia; order Chitinophagales; family Chitinophagaceae; genus Ginsengibacter. Next base: position 251,104 of record CAWBUS010000012.1, read on the forward strand.
GATCATCGATATCCCACAAGTTGGGTCTGTTGATTTTTATTTTTTGCGAGATGGCGGCATCTTTCGATGCAGGTATTTTCTCTTTTGTTTTTGCAGTAGCAATTACTTTACCTGAAGGAGAAACAATATCTGTTTGAAATACTATCGCTTTGTTTGCTGCACCTTTATTGGTAACAGACGCTTGTACATTTACAGTAGCGCCTTCCTTGCTAATATCTGAGCTGGTAATAAATGAACTCCAGTGCTCAATATGAACCGGGTCAGTTATTACCAGATGAACATGCCGGTAAATACCTGCACCCGTGTACCATCGTGAGGCGGGTTGGATCGAATCATCCGCACGAACTGCTATGACATTCATTTTATCTTTTCCAAAATTTACACGTCCTGTCAATTCATATTCAAAACTACTGTAGCCGTATGGCCGCTTGCCTAAATGATAGCCATTTATCCATACATCGCTGTTGGCCATTACACCATCGAAATCGATAAACACAAGTTTTAACGCATCTTCATCATCCAGTGAAAAGGTTTTTCTATACCATCCAATACCATCCGGTAAATAGCCACCACCTCTGCCGGTTGAATTATTTCTGTCGTAAGGTCCTTCTATGCTCCAGTCGTGCGGAACATTTAATGAGCGCCAGGAAGCATCATTAAATTTCGGTTGTTCGGCACCGGTAGTGTCACCTTTTAAAAATTTCCATGAGCTGTCGAAGGATTTGGTGATTCGCGGAAATTGATTTTGTGCGTAAATGATCGAACAGAATAGTAAGAGAAAGAAAAGGATAAAAGCCTCACCCCAAACCCCCGACATTTCTGGACAAGTTCTCTCCGTCCCGATAGTCATCGGCAGAGAGGGTGCTAACTTACCAGGGTCATTTAATTGTTGCATTGATGAATAGAATTTATAAATGTTAATTCTTCAATCGTTCCTTTTCTTCTTTGCTATCAGGATTAGTGGAATCGCCTTCCTTTTTGTTAATACTAAGATTTACATTATTAAATTTCCAATCTTTAGTGAATTCCAGTAGTCCGATTGCACCAGCTGATATATCACAGTTGGTAAAAACAAAATTTTCCAACAATGACTGTTCATAGCCAGAGCCCACAAACGCATGATTGGCATTGGTGACTTTTACATTTTCAACATAGATATTTTTTGCATGTGGTATTCCTTTTTCGGATGGAGTTACCTTATGCAACATCGCTTTCCAATGTGCAGGGATGGAATCATAAATGAAACCTTTGGGTAATTCAGAATAACTATAAGCAGGATACCAGTTGAGATTAAATTGAAATGCATTGTTAACTGAGTCCAGACTGGTATTAGTAAAATGAATATCTTCAATCAAACCGCCACGGGTAAACGCAGATTTTATTCGCAAACCATTGTCAGTATGCTTCGCAAAAAGATCAGTGGCCAAAACATGTCTTATGCCGCCGGATGTTTCACTGCCAAGTGTTACCAACCCGGCGCCCCTGCGGGCTAAACACTTTCTTATTACAATGTATTCAGCCGGACGATTTACCCGCAGCCCATCCCAGTCGCGGCCGGCTTTCAAACAAATGTTATCATCATTACAGTCAATGTCGCAGTTCTGAACCAACACCCATGTTGAAGAATCGATATCAACACCATCGGTGCTTGGCCCATGCCCGTCTTCGTTGTTACGAATAATAAGTCCACCCACAGTTACGTGATTGGAATAAAGCACCTGAACCGTCCAGAAGCCTGCATTTTTCAGCGTAACACCTTTTAAGGTAATGTCAGATGAATTTTGCACGAGGATAGTTCTTACCCGCTTCGCATCGTAGTCAACAATCCAACGAAGGCCTTTTTTATCATAGTCTTTCCTCATGGTCCAATATTTATCCCAGCAAAATTTTCCTCTTGCATTCACAATACCATCGCCAGTAATAGCCGCATTTTTTACATCAATAATATTGATCAATGCCGAAGGCCATTTCATTTCGATACCGGCTATTCTTGTATTGATTTCAGGATAGTCATCAAAGTTTTGCGATGCAAGCAATGTAACTCCCTTATCAATTTGCAAGTGAACATTTGATTTCAGATAAATTGCACCGGTTACATAAGTCCCCGGATTAAATGATACAATACCACCTCCGGCTTTCGCACATTTATCGATTGCTTCCTGTATTTGTTTAGAAATAATTTTCGATGTATCACTTTTCGCTTTTACAATATATATTTTTGTTGATAAAGGAAATTGTTTGGCGCCGGCATCAGCAGCCCAGCTTACATCCTGATCATTTTTCGTTTGAGCAATACCGTTATTATACGCAAAAAGGGGAAACAAACTGACGAGAAGAATGACAATATTTTTATTTTTCATATTACAATCGTTAACAGTAATGAAGCGTTAAGGTGGCGAAAAATTTTCTTTTGAGCATCCTGCACATACCTGTATTAAAAGTCGCCGCCAGTATCGGCTAATAATTAACAAGCTTTTTAAATTCATCCATTGTAATCGTAAAAACAGTTCTGTGCCTCGTTCCGCCCGGGAAAAAAACTTTATCCGAAATATCTTTCCATTCTTTCAAATCTTTTGAAGCAACCGCCCCATATGCATGTTGCGTGTATTTATCAAAGTAAACAATCCAATCTTCGCCGATTTTAATTGCACTGGGTCCTTCCGCCCAATAATTCCCGTAATGGACGCGGAAGGTGTTCCGTAGCCGTGTGTAAGATTATTGCTCAAGGCAATCCCGATATTTTTTTGCGGAGGCTTTTTTGTTTCATCCTTTAAGAACATGATGTATTGTTTTCCATTTTTTTGAATAGTTGCGTCAATCACGTTAAATCCCTGGTCGTATAAGAGTCTTGTTTTACTGAATGTTTTAAAATCTTTTGTTGTGATATAATAAAGCCTGTGGTTGTATTTATCATCACCGGAAGTATCGCCTACAACAAACCTTCCGGGTATTCTCGTGGCCCAGTAGATCATATATAGCTTTTTATCCTTATCATAGAAAATTTCAGGCGCCCAACAATTTTTTGCGGTTGGCTCATCTTTCATTACAGATATAAACTGCTGCTTACTCCAATGAATCAGATCCGGTGAACTTGCGTAGCCGATCCCTTTGTCATTCCAACTTACTGTCCATACCATGTGAAATTTATTGTCTGCTCCACGAACGATACAGGGATCACGCATAAGCTTGTCTTTTGCAACTTAAAATGCGATCTTGCCCTATCGTGCCATCCCAAAGGATCGGCAACAAAAGGCCCACGCCATCCGGGCAAACGCATGCGCCACGCAATAGCTCCGTGCATATAAGAAGGGCTTTCCCAAATTGCATCTCCTGCAACAGCCAATGCACCTCCCAGCGTGTTGATATATTTGTCTGGTGTAACGAGCTTTACGCGGTTAATAAGTTTTTCTCTAGCGCTTTCTGCACGGTTAAAAATATTTTCGAGTGAGTCATAATTATTTGGCAAGACTTGTCCCGCCTGTATTAAAAAATATTGCGGAGAGGAAGAAGCATCTAACATAGCCGTTACAACCGGCAATGAAGAAGATTTTGAATTATATAATTGCAAAGGAGTTGACTGTTCATTTGCATCCGCTATGTGAATTGTCGCTTCCAAAGGAATTATTCCTGAGATAAATTTTTCTTTATTTTTCTCTGCGCCAAAAGTTAACGCGAAACCATTTTTCCCAATTTGATAACTGTTGTTTTTACAATAGTCCGGCTGTAGATAAAAAGATGATTCCGGATCAGCGCCGATGTCTCCGTCACGATGAAATTTTTTACCGGTTGCGCCACCAAAAACCCAAAGCAAATGAACATTTTTACTTACATGATCAAATTGTGTTTTAATGATCATGCCTTCGGTATCAGCAAGAGCATGAATGGTTATGTGTAGCGTCCCATTTCCCAACATTGAATCTTTAATTTCATACAACATGCTGCCGGAGCGATAAACCGCTTTGATGTTTTTTAACGTTATAATGAAAAGCAATTGAAATAAAAAAAAGAATTTTTCTTATGGTTGCTGATTTACTTCGGGGTTTTAACTTCATCAATCTATATAGTGCAAATTTGAGAATAATAAGAAATGGATTTTAATTTTTATAAATTTCAATCTGACTAATGACCAAATTTCTATTTTGTAAGATGATATGCAAAGTACTTTTTCCTTTGCGAATAACATGGTGATTGGAAGCACCTAAAGAGAATCCATTGATTACATTTTTCTGCCAAATAGCAGATTCTGTTTCGGCCTGTACATTTATTACTTGTTGCGTATCGTTATTTAATGCAATTGAATAAGTTAATTTTTTATCTTTTTCCATTGCATAGGTTGGCAAACATTTTACGAGAATCTTATAATTGCCGACAGGCAAATCGATACTATAATTTATTTCCGCAGTTTTATCACTATTTAATGGCGTTATTGATGCATTACTGGTTCCTAAATTTGGTAATAGTTTACAATTAATATTATCGCCATGTTCGAATAAATCATTTGCATCAATCTTTACAATCAATTTTGTTTCTTCAATTTCTTTTTTAATAAGATTGCTATCCAGATTATATTTTAAACTATCAAATGGTGGTGGTGAAGCAAATACTTTTTGATCTCTCGGATGATAACTCATGATGCCATTCCATTTTCCTTTTGAAATATCTTCATTGTAAATTTTAGTCGCTAGCTGAATGCTATCATAAGCCAGGTCAGCTTTACGCAGGTAAGCTTTGGCCTCTGGGATATTGCCATCGTTAAAAGCTGGCTGCGCAAAATTTTTATAGGTAAATTTTTCATTCATCCATTTTGCAGATAGGGCAGGATATTTTATTAACTCATAAAAGGCATCCGATAATTGAGCAGGAATTTTTGGTTCTATTTTCAAAACCAGATTTTCCAGGTCTTCATAATCTTTTAATCTTTTTAGCTCATCGGTTTTAGTAAAAGGTACCATGCCCAGATGTTCAGGCTTTGCTTCCTGAGCCAGTTGATAATATTTTTGTTTAATAACCGCAATATCTTTTCCCACATCTTTTCCAAAAATAGCCGTAGCCCATTTGGTAACATAACTCAAAGGATTTTCTTCATCGTATCCCTTAATATCATAAGCCATATCCAATGCAAATTGTATTTCGAGCTCGGCTGGCTTAATATCGCCAACATTAAATACCCAAAGTTTTTTAGCATTATAGTTATATGCTGTCTTCATTTCGTAACCAATCAATGCAGGAGATGTAGTACTCAACCATAAATAATCTGCCGGGCTTCCCCAATAAGACAAATGATAATACACTCCATTGCCGCCGCTTCTTTTCTGCTCTGCATCATTCGGCAATTGACGGATATACCCATAATTATCATCGGGCCAAATGATGGTTATATCACCAGGCAATTTCATATTACGCCGATACAAACTGAGCACTTCCTTGTAAGGAATAAATATTTGAGGTATTTCAGATGGTGGCTTCTTGAAATTTTCCTGTAGAATGTGCCGCTGATCGCTAATAATATTTTCGAGTAACGCAACTTTTTCGCCAGGATCATCCGGGCCGGGCATGCCACTATCATGCACGCCACGCATACCAACAGTATAAACTGATTCATAATGTGAAGCTTCTTTTACGCGGTCGTTCCAGTAATTATAAATTTGATCTTTGTTTACATCATAGCGCCATTCACCGGGCTTCACTCCATATTCATTTTCAAAATTCTTTGCCCACTCGAATACATTATTCCGCAGCATTGGCTCTGCATGACTGCTGCCAACTACAATTGCGTAGTCATCTGCAATCTTTGGATTTTCTTTATAATAATAAAATGCTTTTGTGCACGGATGCATCGCCGGCCAGATGTAATTTGCTTTCAATCGCAATAACAATTCAAATACTTTAGCATATGTTTTGGGCCCTATATCTTTTATTGTCGTATCCATATTTTTTGCAGCCCAGGGATGCATGCCCCAATCTTCATCATTAATAAAAATGCCCCTGTATTTTACTGATGGCTCTTTAGAAGTATAAGCGCCTGTAATAAACAACTGCGATCTTTTTTGGGGTACAACATCCGCCCAATAGACCCAGGGAGAAACTCCCATCAGGCTTGATAAATGGAAAATTCCAAAAGCAGTTCCTCTTCTATCGCTCCCTGCAATAACAAGTTTAGTTTTATTTATAACCTGGATTGTAAAACATTCCCACTTGTTTTTAATCGCATTTACATTTATTTTTTTTGATTTGATTAAGTTATCAATGATCTTGTTTTTGCCTATAGTACCAGCAATGATGATATATTTTGAATTTATTTTGTTTGTAATCTCTGGCTTTTTATCAGCTATCAAACTAACATCATGCTGAAATGCCTTAGCCGCAATACTGACCACTTTTGCATCAGCGGAATCAATAACGATGGAAGCAACCTTGTTTCCACTTACCAATGGAAATGCATCTTGCCGGTAATAAGATGATACTTGTAAAGTGTTTCCCGTGTTGCTTTGCGCAAAGATTGCCAGGGAAAAAAATGAAAAGCAAATCGATAGTATCCTGTTCTTTTTCAAACTAAGAGTTTAGTGTTACAATGTGCCCGGGTTCATTTATTTTATCAAGCATTTGCTAAGTTATCATTATAAAAAAAATGACCATCCTGCTCTTTAGGCAGGATCATGTTTTTAACAAATAAGTCGATTAGATTAAAATATAAAATTTAATAGCAGAAGGGGAAAGCAATTAATGTGCGGCTGTTATCATCAGATGGTAATTAATTATTGTTATAAAAGAATCTGAAGTGCAAAAATGATTAAGTTTGAAGTTCCCATAACGATTGCAAAATTATTATTACCAAATTCTGATGATTGCAAACCCAATTTTTATCCTGTTCGTTGGCATCCTGATCGTAGTAGGTGGCATCATCGGCCTTAAGCTTCACCCTGTTTTAGCATTATTGCTGGCTGCATTGATGGTAGCTTTATTAACGCCTCTTGCTTCAGTTCAGCAGTTTTTTCTTTCTCGAGGTATGTCAGCAGCCGAGGCATTACATGAATCTCATATGAGCATCGGTGAACGAATAGGAACGGAATTTGGCGACACCTGTGCCAAGGTTGGAATTCTGATTGCGATGGCCGCTATTATTGGTAAGTCAATGCTTGAAAGCGGCGCTGCAGAAAAAATCATCAGGGCGATTCTAAAAATAACAGGAGAAAAAAAAGCACCCATCGGTTTTGTGTTGAGTAGTTTCTTACTTACAATTCCCGTTTTTGTTGATGCCGTTATCTTTTTAATGATGCCATTGGCAAAAGCAATGGGGATGCGTTTGCGCAAAAACTATTTGTTACTGGCTTTATCCATCATAGCTGGTGCCGTTATGGCAAACTCCTATGTTCCACCTTCGCCCGGCCCTTTGTTTTTAGTGGCCGCTATGAATGTACCAATTGGGCTAATGATGGTTTGCGGAACACTGCTCGGGATTTGTACCATTACGGTAGGATATTATATCGCAGTTTGGTTAAATAAAAAAATGCCGATCCCGGTTCGCGATTCCCCCGATGCCCCTTTGGAAGATATTAAAGTCATCGCTGAAAAAACCGACGAGGAACTGCCTTCTTTAGGTTGGGCCGTGCTGCCGGCGGCATTTCCGTTGATCACCATTTGTATTCATTCAATTATCATAACCTTTACCAGGCCCACCACGGCATTAACTCATTCGGTTGTTCTTAATAAAATTCTGGATGTCATTTTATTCTTTGGCGATAAAAATGTTGCCATGCTCATCGGCGCCATTTTTGCTTTGTTTGTTTTATCAAGGCAGAAAAAAACAAACCGGGAAAAATTAATTTCTTTTGTTCAGGTGGCGCTGATGACCGGTGGAGGCATTATTTTAATTACTGCTGCTGGTGGTGCTTTTGGAGGTATGTTACAACAATCAGGTATCAGCCAAAGTATTGCAGATGCTACCAAAGATTATCATATGGCATTGATTCCCCTGGCATTTTTAATTACTGCTATTGTTCGTACGGCACAAGGCTCGGCGACTGTCGCGTTAATTACAGCCTCCGGTATATTGGCGGGCATGGCGCAACACGGAAACCTTGGATTTCACCCGGTATATTTATGTCTTGCTATCGGGAGTGGTGCAAAGCTTATTCCCTGGATGAATGACGCGGGTTTCTGGATTATGTGCAAAACAAGCAACCTGACCGAAAGAGAAGCCCTGAAAACTATTGCCCCCATGCAGAGTCTGATGGGTATAACAGGGTTAATTTTGACAATGATAGCAGCAAAGCTTTTTCCAATGGTGTAACCCCTAATCCCTAAAGGGGAATTACCATTACCAATTTATTAAAAAATAAAAATGGTTAATGCAAAATAAAAATGACGATAATATTCCCCCTTTAGGAGGCTGGGGGGCATTAATACAAACAACCCCTCATGATAATGTAGGAATAATTGCCAATCCAAACGGATTGAAGAAGGGTATGGTTGTTTTAAACGGAATCGTTTTACAAGAAGATATTCCGATGGGGCATAAAGTGGCTTTAACCTCATTTGAAAAAGATGATGCAGTTGTCCGTTATGGACAAACAATTGGCTATGCAAAAAATGCTATTGCAAAAGGAAGCTGGATTAATGAAAGCAATATGAATTTGCCCCAACCACCCAATTTGAATGAAATACCATACATAAAAAATATGACTACACCTGTTGAACCATTAGCTGGCTACACTTTTCAAGGCTATAACAATGCGGATGGAAGTGTCGGAACAAAAAATGTATTGGGTATTACAACGAGTGTCCAATGCGTGGCAGGGATCACTGATTTTATTTGTAATAAAATTAAAAAAGACTTGTTGCCGCTTTACCCGAACGTAGATGATGTAGTAGCATTCAATCATAGCTATGGCTGTGGTATTGCCATCGATGCACCGGGTGCAATAGTGCCTATTCGTACCATACAACACATTGCCCAGAACCCCAACTTTGGCGGAGAAATTATGATTATTGGTTTGGGCTGTGAAAAATTGCGGCCGGAAAGATTATTGCCCGAAGGACAGATCCCTTCTGAAAGTTCTATTCTTTATTTACAGGATGAATCGTTTGAAGGCTTTGGTGATATGGTAGATGGTATTATGATGATGGCAGAAAAACATCTGAAAAAATTGAATCAAAGGAAGCGTACTACTTGTCCGGCTTCTGATATGGTAGTGGGTATGCAATGCGGTGGAAGCGATGCTTTTTCGGGTTTGACGGGCAACCCTGCATCAGGCTTTGCTGCTGATTTAATTGTCAGGGCTGGTGGAACAGTATTTTTTTCAGAAGTCACCGAAGTGCGGGATGCTATTCACTTGCTGGTACCAAGAGCTATTGATGAAACAGTTGCCAATGCATTAAAAAAAGAAATGACATGGTATGATACTTATTTACAAAAAGGAAATGCAGACCGCAGTGCCAATACCACGCCGGGTAATAAAGGTGGTGGCATAAGTAATATCGTAGAGAAAGCATTAGGCTCAGTTGTAAAATCCGGCACCAGCCCGATTGTTGATGTCATTTCTCCGGGTGAAAAATTTCGTAAGAAGGGATTGAATTTTGTTGCCACACCTGCCAGCGATTTTGTTTGCGGTACATTACAATTAGCCGCCGGAATGAATATTCATGTTTTTATTACCGGCAGAGGCACTCCCTATGGATTAAATATGGTGCCTGTTATAAAAGTAAGTTCAAATTCAAAACTGAGTAATCGTTGGCATGACTTAATTGATTTCGATGCAGGCCCTATTGCCTTCGGTCAAAAAACTATTGAGGAAATGGGTTGGGAATTATTTCACCTGATACTCGAAGTAGCCAGTGGCAATAAAAAAGTAGCGACAGATAAATTAGGTATATATAATGATTTGGTGCTTTTTAATCCGGGTCCATTGACTTGATGATTTAAGTATTAAATTTTTTGCAACCGGGTATGTCACCTAATTCAAAATTCCATTCCTATTTAAACAACCGGGGCTTTGCCAAGTTGCGCCATTCTGTTTTTAGCGCAACGCTTACATCAACAAAAAAATTTAAAACTGGTGCCATTGATAAATCGTTTGAACCGCAGGCAGCAACATATAAGCAATGATATTAAAAAGCAATTTATTTCATCGGCAAACCAATACAAGACTGAATAAAAAACAGAGAAAGCGTCATTGAGTGAAATCATACAAATATTTGCATAGCATGGAAAATAAACTTACAAATCCCAATCAAACTGTTTTTGAACAAATTAAACTAACGGACGAAAACAAAAACGAATACTGGACTGCACGAGATTTAAGCAGAGTATTAGAGTACTCAGAATACCGCCATTTCAAACCTGTTATTGACAGGGCAAAAGAAGCATGTAAAAACAGTGGTTACGAGGTTCAGCATCATTTCGAGGATATCCTCGATATGATAGATTTGGGTAAAGGAGCTAAACGGGAAATAGAGAATGTAAAAATGAGCCGTTATGCCTGCTACCTGATTGTCCAAAATGCTGATCCTTCAAAAGAAATTGTTGCGTTAGGACAAACCTATTTTGCTGTGCAGACCCGTTTGCAGGAGATTCAGCAAATGCAAACGTACCAGCAATTAAAAACCGAAGATGAGAAGCGAATGTTTCTTCGCAAGGAAATGTTTGAACATAATAAACAATTGGATGCTGCGGCAAAAAATGCAGGAGTAATAGAACCTGTTGATTATGCCATTTTTCAAAATCACGGTTACATGGGTTTGTATGGTGGATTAGATGCAAAAGGAATTCACCGAAGAAAAGCGTTGAAGAAAAGTGAAAATATTTTAGACCACATGGGCAGCACTGAATTGGCGGCAAATCTTTTCCGTGCTACACAAACCGAGGAAAAACTCAAAAGAGAAAATATAAAAGGAAAACAAAAAGCCAATCAAACACATTTTGAAGTTGGTAAAAAGGTTCGCAAAACAATTCAGGAATTGGGAGGAACTATGCCTGAAAATTTGCCCAAAGCAGAGAGCATTAAAAAAATAACAAAGAAAGACGACCCCAAAAAGTTGAAAAAATAAAAATGATAAATGAGCACAGGAAATAATCAATTGATATTTTATTCCACTCCGCAAGGCAATGTGAAGGTGGAAGTGTTTTACCAGGGAGAGACTTTTTGGCTTACTCAAAAAGCAATGTCGGCGCTGTTTGCGGTGGCTGTCCCTGCCATTAGTAAGCATCTCAAAAACATTTTGATACAGTTGAGTTAGATGAAAATTCAGTTGTTTCCAAAATGGAAACAACTGCCACTGATGGCAAGAAATATCAAACTTCGTTTTACAGGTTAGAAGCAGTTTTGGCCGTTGGCTATCGTGTAAACAGTAGCGAGGCAACATAGTTTCGTATCTGGGCTACCAATACACTGAAAGAATTTACCACCAAAGGTTTTGTATTGGATGATGAACGATTGAAGCAAGGCAAAAATTTCGGTAAAGATTATTTTGATGAATTGCTTGAACGCATTCGTGAAATCCGGGCAAGCGAAAGAAGATTTTATCAGAATCACAAGACAATATTCAAATTTTATATCATTCTTAAAAATAACGTCAGCATTGAACAAAAAAGGGCCTAAAATAAAAGAGTTTCATATAACGCCTATTGCGGTAACTGACCCCCCATTGCTCAATGCCGCGGGGCTTCATGCTCCTTATGCGCTGCGGACTATCGTTGAATTAGTGACTGATGATAATATCAGTGGTATTAGTGAAATTCCCGGAAATATTACGATTGATAAGGCTTTGGAAAAAAGTAAGTCGTTGATTATTGGCCAAGACCCTTTTCAGTTGAATCAAATAAAAGATAAACTGATCGCTCATTTTGGTATTGATAAGACTGCTGAAAGAGGTGATGCTCCCTGGGACCAGCGAACATTGGTACATATTTTTAGCGCTATCGAAGTTGCTTGCCTGGATATTATTGGTAAAATCATCAACAGGCCGGTAGTTGATTTGTTGGGTGGTCGTCGACGCGAAAGCGTTCCGTTTGCAGCATACCTTTTTTATAAATATGAAGGAGCAGGAGGTGAATTGGGCTTCAACATAAATCCCAATGCAACAGGTTGGGATGCTGCCCGGCAAGCAAGGGCATTGAACCCAACCGAAATAGTTGCACAGGCAAAAGCCATGTGTAATGAGTTTGGGTTTAAGTCTATAAAATTGAAAGGTGGTGTTTTCGAGCCACGCGAGGAAGTTGATGCTGTTTTTGCACTTCGCGAAGCATTTGGAGCAAGTGTACCGATTCGCATTGACCCTAATGCGCTATGGAAAGTTGAAACCGCTGTCGAATACGGCAACGAAATGGAAGGAGTAATAGAATATTTAGAAGACCCTGTTCGCGGCCAGGAAAATATGGCGTTAGTACGAAAAAAATTGAAAACACCCTTAGCAACCAATATGTGTACCACTTCTTTTGAAGATATTCCGCAAAGTATTCAATTGGGTTCGGAAGATATTATTTTGAGTGACCATCATTTTTGGGGCGGCCTCTACGCCTCGATGACCTTAGCTGGCTTATGTCAAACTTTCGGCCGGGACTTATCCATGCATTCCAACTCTCATCTAGGAATCTCGTTGGCAGCGATGGTACATCTGGGTGCAGCGATTCCCAATTTAAAATATGCCCTGGATACTCATTATCCATGGCAATCAGATGAAATCATTATTGGCGGACGGCTTAAATTTGAAGACGGGCAAGTGGCTCTACCAAAAGGTGCAGGTTTAGGTGTTGAATTGGATAAAAAAGCGTTGGCAAAATTGCATCAAAACTATTTGGCTTGTGGTTTAACCAAACGCAACGACGAAATAGAAATGCAAAAGGTACACCCAGGTTGGAGTTTTAAGACAGCGAGGTGGTAATCATAATTCGGAAGTAAAAATATTTTTCAACAATAAAAAAGATTCCCTTTTAGGAACATTTTGTTATGGAACTAACACAAATAAAATCATCACTCGAAGACGGCCTTCTTTCCTTTCCCATTACAGACTTCAATGATAAAGGAGAATTTAACCCGGATACTTATGCTGATCGCTTAGAATGGTTTGTTGGTCATAATGTATCCTCGGTTTTTGTAGCCGGAGGCACCGGTGAGTTCTTTTCACTTTCTGCAAATGAATACCAGCAAATAGTAACGATTGCTGCAAAAACAGTTGCAGGACGAGTGCCCGTTATTTCGAGTGTGGGTAGAAGCATCCCGGAAGCAATAGCTTTCGCAAAAATGGCTGAACAGGCAGGCATCGATGCGCTGTTGCTTTTTCCACCCTACCTCACGGAGTGCCCACAGGACGGATTGCTTGAATACGCAAAAACAATTCTTCAAAATACTTCGCTCCCGGTAATTTATTATAACCGCGGTAACGGAATTTTATCAACAGACTACATTAAACAATTAGCAGATGAGTGTCCGAATTTAATCGGGTTGAAAGATGGAACAGGCAATATGCAGAATCTGAACGACACTATTAAAACCATTGACAAACGGCTTTCATATATTGGCGGTGTACCTACCGCTGAAATTATCGCAGAAGCGTATTTATCTATTGGTGTGAACACCTATTCTTCTGCCGCTTTTAATTTTGTACCTGAGTTAGCCAACCTGTTTTATAAAAGCCTCCGTGCAGGCGATGCAACAACAGTTGCCCGAATTACAAAACAGTTTTACATTCCATTTGTGAGATTGCGCAGCAAAAAAAATGGTTATGCAGTTAGTTTAATAAAAGCCGGTGCAAAAATAATTGGTAAAAGTGCAGGCGACGTGAGGCCACCACTAACAATGCCAACAGAAGCAGACGTGAAAGAATTGGAAAGAATAATTTTACAGAGTAAATAGTTTCTCTTTACATCATTTTTCAGTTTTAATAAACGACACGGTCACTATTGGCAATAATATATTTTCCTCCTCTCGGCAGTTCTAATATCCGGCTACATCCAATGCCTTTTTTGCCATTCAATCAGCAAGTGGAATTAACTTAACAAAGCCGTCAAGTCCCGAAGGCTGCACTTTCCAGTTACTGGCATCAAAATTTTTGTAATCAATATTTACAAAATTTATCTCATGATACTTGCGCCAAACTATTTTATGCTGATCCATATAACGGATACGATTAGCCGTTAAGCTGCAGACTTCAATGCTGATTATGTTTTTTCCTTCATGCAAATACTTTCCAATTTTAGTTTCGAAAGGAAGGCTCCAGATTAATCCGGCGTCTTTCCCATTAATAATTATTCTTGCGCTTTCATATAACTTATCTAATTGCAATAAATAATCAGGAGCTTTACTTTTTAAAGTAAAAGAGGTGGAATAAACGCCGGTGCCGCTAAAGAATTGCGTGGTGCTGTCATCAGTAAAATTTGTCCAGGGTTGAATCGTATTCATTTCTTTATCGGCAGGTAAATATGGACCACCAGTCGTAAAATGTAATTTCCAATGATTGTTTTCTAAATTAATTTCTCCACCGGATTCATCTGTATAATTCCATTTAGCAGTTGCTTTCGCATTTGTACAATTTACTAAAATGCTTTGTCCTGATTTTAATTGTAAGCGAAGCTGGCTTTGCTTGTTTAGTTTTTTAAAATTTACATTACCAGTTTGATTATTTAATGGATTGGTAAAAGAAATATTGTTAGCAGTAACATTTAAAACAACCGAATCATCAAAATCGTGTGCTGTATTGTTTACAATAAAATAATATTCTTCTTTGCACTGCTTTCTTTTGATAAACTGTAAGCCTTTACCGGCAATGGTTTCAGGCATCACCTTTAACTCTTTTAAAGCTGCCTCTACATCACCCAAAATTATTTTGCCTTTGCCATAATTGTTTACACTTATTGAATGCCCGCTTTTATTTAATAGAAATTTTGGTATGCTGTTTATAAATTGTTTCCGTTCATTGGCTACATCATAAAAACCTTTTACATCTTTTGGCAATGATTGAATAATTACTGTTCCTCCATTATGTGCTATTTGTAAAATATTTTTAAATGTTTCAACAGAAATTTTATCGCAGGACGGAAGAACCAGGACTTTATGTTTAGCGCCAATTGCATTGATGCTTATTTCGCCATTTGTGATAATTGCCTTTGACAACATTCTATCGCTTGCAAAATCCAGTGAATACCCAAGCCCCTGAAGTTGTCTTACATCTTTGTAAAATGTTGAAGGATGCAGCCAGCTATCAATTGTATTTATAGGCAAAGGCATATCAATTCCTTTCGCATTATTCCATACATCATAAATTGGCCAATAGATCAATAACTCATTATCGGGTTCACCTTTTTGCAAAACGGTTTGGCAATTCTTTATATAGTCATTCAGGCCTTTCAAATCCGGCCACAAACTGTTGTATGGAACAAACCCTACCGAGGCATAAAACAACCATCCCGGAAATTTTTCATCAACCGGCGTGTACGTTGTTCCATGATAAAAAACATGATTGATACCTGATAAAAAGACCTGGTCCACTTCGGGTTTGCACTGGCTCCAGCTTGTCTTAAAATGTTCCTCCAGCCAGGTAAAGGTTTCACAACTGGTCAACTTTTTTCCGTACGCATGTGCTGCACTACTTGCAAATTTCAGCATAACGGGATCCGGTTCTACATTTCTAACATCGGCACTATCTCTTCTTAACCCTTTCACTGCAAACCTACTGCTGCCAAAGGTTTCGCACTCCGGTATATCGAAGGCGCTGTATAAATCAAGTAGGTTGTCAGGGCTGCCATGTGCCTGGTTTACCGATTGTGTATTGCGCTTATTTGTCCACGATGTAAATACTTTGCTGAAGTTTTGCAACATCAAATCGGATATGGTTTCCCGGTAGTCACTCTTTAATCTTGCAACGGTATCGTTTGTAGAATTACTTACAAACAGGTTTAAATATTTTTTAAGATCATAGCCCCGGCGTTTTTGAAATTGATTAAAAAAATCCGGAGTCCAGTCAGCACCGTACACTTCATAACTATCATTAAAAAAAGCTTTTACACCGTGAGAAGAGTTGCCAAATGCTGTATCAAAGATTTTGAAATAATCCGCTGTTGCTGTTTTACTAAAATGATCGATGGTATATCCTTCCCCGCCCGGTGCGGCACGCTTTACTTTTTGTAATGTTTTGCCCACAAATGCGGCTATCAGTTCTGCATCTTCATTGCTTATAAAATTTAATGTGCCATCCGCTTCAACTTTATTAGTGAGATCAACAGCTTCTCCATTTTTTTCGAACATCATTAGAGCAGAAAGGCTCGCATATTTCTTTTGTTTCGGATCGTCGACTACTATTTTATCAGTCAGTTTTTCATTTGCTTTCAAAGAATATTTTTGGATTATCAATTTTGTTGCAGCGTCAGCAATGGTAACATCGCTGCCACCAATAGGCCATCCGGTGCCAACGGAAATGTATACACCCATGTTCCGGGCTTTTGCTTCAGATACCGTGTAGTCAAGCATTTTCATCCACTTTGGCGACAAATATTTTACATACCTGTTTTCAAAACCAATAGCTCCATAAATTGGGACAATTTCTACTCCGCCAAAACCAGCATCTGATAATTGCGTTAATTGTTTTTTTATTCCAGCCTCATCCACCGCGCTGCCCATCCACCACCATCTTGTCCACGGTTTTGCTTCATTGGCTGCAACAGTCCAGGTATGCTGCGCAAATGAAGTTTGCAACAGGCAAATGAGTAGCAAGAAAAAAATAAATTTTTTATTCATTCGGCTTTTATGATTTTTTTATTTCTACTGCATAAATATTTTCAATGCCTTCAAAGTTTGCACGAAATATTATCCATTTAGCATCAGGCGAGAAATGTACATTCGGTTCCAACTTGTATTGATGATATTTCATGTTCACCAGTTTCTCTGAAGAGAACTTATTTCCGTTTGGTGTAAATAAATAAATCCATTTACCGTCAGGGGCTTTTGCTACAGCGTTTGGATCGCCGCCGTCTCCTGCAAATAATTTTCCATCCGGCGATGAATTATAATGCACGCTCCATTCATTCGGGGTTAAGCTATCCTTAATTTCTTTTCCCGTCTTTATGCTTGCTCCCGCTACAAAAAAAGTTTTGCCCTTTGGCATTTGCAGATCGAACCATATAGTTTTTCCGCTTGCACCAAACCATTCATGTCCGGCAATTTCCATATTCATGGTTCGTTTGTGCATTAGCGTTACCTTCTTTGTGTTGATATCAACTGTCCAAATTCTGTCAACTTTATGCCAGGGACCTTCATGGCAAAACATCAGCAAGGACGGGTCTGTTGGGGAAAATTGCACATGATTTAACCATGCACTGTCGGTAAATATTTTATTGAGCTTACCGGTATTAATATTTACTGTAAATAATGTTCTCGGCAATTTCGCTTCGTAAATAATATTGAAATAATCTTTTTTCTCGGGATGATCTTTAAACAATTCCTTTTCTTTATCCTCCGACCAGGCACCTGCGAGTAATGTGCCATCTGCGTTTATAGTTGTAATATTAGCTTTAAAATCTGCAGGAAATACATAAACCAGTCTTTCTTTTTTTGTGTCAATATTTACGGCAAACACACTGTCCTTTATTTGGTAAAAGGCTTCGTCTAATTTAGGAGAAACAATTTCTCCGGCCATTGTTATGGGATGATCCGTAAGCTGGGTCGCCTGGAATGTAGCCAGGTTTAGTTTATATAATTGTTTGTCCCTTATATTCTGGTTATTGATGTCGAACTTTTTATTTTCATCTTCTGCTCCTTTTGGATTGCTGCTGTTATAGAAAACCATTTCATTGCCTACAAAAGGATCGTTATGAAAATAGAAGCTCATATTGCTTCCCGGTATCCGCGATAGTTTTACGATTTTATGATGCGTGTCTTTATCAATCCATACGTTGGGCATAGCTTTACCACCTGTTTCTAATACAGGCTGTGCAAAAACTACAGAATAAACCGATAAAAAAAAGAAGCCAGTTAAAAAACATTTCTTAGTAAGCATGGCAATCGTTTAAAAAAGATGATAATGGGTCTTGTTAAAAGTATCGAAAGCCTCATGCAATATCATCCTGTGCTATCCTGCGATGAAATTATTAATTCCCGTCTGGTTCTACCGATGACATTAATGGACTGGGCGGCCAATAAAATTTTTCAATCGGATCAGGTTTTGCGGGATCAAATGGAGGAATATTTTTTTTCAAAAATTTAGCAAAAGGTAATCGCTGGTCTTTTATTGATTGTACGACGCAGCGTGCAAGTTCATATGCACCATAAGGATTAAAATGTGTATTATCTTTTAACTCCTTATCCTGCCCCGGAAAAGTATGTGCGGGATAATGCACAAAAGCTTTTATAGATTTTTCAAGACCCCATGCCTCATATAAAATTTTACTCATTGCATTTAAATCAATCAGCATTACATTTTCTTGTTTTGCAGCTTGTCGCATGGCGTCAGGAAAGTCAGACAAAGTATTAATGATATGTCCCAATGAATCAAAATTCCTTCGATGCATTGATGTAACCAGCACTGGTATTATTTTTCGCCTTCTTGCTTCAGTGGTCCATTCTTTTAAAGTTGCTTTATAAGTTGTAAACGGATCAAGATGATTAGCTCCCGGTTTTTGATCGTTATGTGCAAATTCAATAAATAAATAATCACCAGGCTTTGCCATGCTCCAGACTTTTTCCAGCCGTCTTTCATTTTTAAATGCTTTCAACGTTTCGCCGCTTTCGGCATAGTTGACAATGCAGATATTTTTCGGTTCAAAGAACGAAGGAAATATCTGTCCCCAGGCCGTCCACGGTTCTCTATCCTGGTCAACCACTGTGGAGTTGCCTGCTAAAAAAATGGTAGTGGCTGTTTTCATTTGGTGTAATTTCTATGCCGCAAACTTTTGGCATCGAGTCGTTAAATTCGATAGTTAATAAATTATCCCAATGAAAATAAGTTACCTCACGTGCTTTCAATTTTACTTTATCTTACGGAGTCGTCTTTAGCATCTCTTATGATACTATCTCTCACATGTACGGTAAATATTTTTTCAACCACTTCGCCTTTTTTAGTTCTGATATTTTGCAAAAACAATCTCCTGTTTTCGGCACGAACCGTTGTTGCAGACGTTCCTTCCTATATCGCCCAAAATAATTTTTACATCATAATTTCCTTCGGGAATTTTCACTGAAAAATAAAATGGTTTATCGCTGGTTATGTAATCGCATTTTCAAAATATTGTCGCCTTTTCGTTTACTGCTATCACATTACTTCCTTCGTTAAATCCAAAACCTGCTGCATAGCTAAATTTAGAATCGGGAGTAACTTTCGTGTAGCCGTTAGCGGGAGTGCCAGTTCCAAAATCCAATTTAAAAGATTGAGCAAGTGCAATGTTCGTTACAAAAGAAAAAAGGAAAATATTCAAAAACAGTTTCATAATTTATTGAATTTGAATAGAACTATCGTTAATAGTAAATGAATATTTTTTTAACAGGTTAATAATTTCAGCGCCGGCTAATAGTACCGGGCCATAACCATGGGCAGCAAATACATTCGTTGGGCGATAATAATAGAATGCAGGGTCGAAGGCCATTCCGGTCCCTACACAAGTACCTTCAACCTGGCCAATATCATTAACCTTTGTTGTAATTGCATTCCACGCAAGAATGCAAGCCGGCCCATACGCTTTAGCATCTATCCAACCTTTATTAATTGCGTTAGCGATACAGTAGGCATAAATAGCAGTTGCCGAAGTTTCTAAATAAGAATCATTTCTATCTAATAGTTGATGCCAGAATCCTTTGCCGGATTGCAAGGGAGTTAATCCTTTTATATGCAGTTGCAATTGATGTAACACTTTATCTCTGCCCAGTATAATTTTCAGGCAGTACATTTAATAACTCCGTCATTGCCAATATAGCCCAACCATTGGCTCTTGCCCAATGAAACTCAGGATGCGGCTGCATTCCCTGTACCCATCCATGCATATAAATATTTAAATTAGTATTAAACATCCTGGCACTGAATTGTAACACTTGTTTTATTGCGTCATCATAATATTTTGTATCACTGTTAAGCTTTCCCATCTGTGCAAGGGCTGGTATACCCATATACATATCATCTAACCACAATGTATTTTTTTGCGGGCGGTTTCTTGCCAGTGTTCCATCTTTTAGCCTGTATTGTTTTGTAGAAATATAATTGATGTAATTTTCAATTAACGGCTTCAAATTAGCAGAAGCATCGGTCCGTTGCAATTGTATCATTGCTGCACACATAGCACCTGCGTCATCTAATGCTTTTGGATTTATAACCTGCCTTAATGGATTAGATTTAGTGTGGTGTTTTTTGATATAATGATCTTAAATGCATTTGCATATTCGCCAATAACTTCAAATCGTTTTTTTGTATAGTTAAGATATTTATCATCGCCCGTACTTTTAAATACATGCAGCATGGCCGCATAAGTTACTCCCCATTCATAACTGGTTAACCTAAAATCCCCGGGTTTAAAAATGGTATTCGTGTCAACGAGTGCAGGGTTTGTAAGCGTTTGCCCAGTTTGTTTATTTATAAATTCGGGAGGTGTTACACTATCTAAATAAAATAAATTTTACCAGTCACCATTTTAATACTTGCGGCAGTAGGAATTTTATAGGGCACTGCATAGCCAGGATGCAAAGCATCTAAAGGAGCAGTAACATCGTTTGCTTTTTGCTGCGCATTTGTAGTTAAGCATACCAGGCAATTAAATAAAACCAGGCAGCTAATAAATTGGATACATCTCATAATTAATTTTTTTCACTAACTAAAAAGACAGGCTTACACCTGTCTTTTTTAAACTTACTTTTTTAAAACTCAATACCCCGGGTTTTGCATAGCTTGTTTCTGAGCCGCTGTTAAAGCAGCACCGTTTGCCTGGATACCATCAAGAAAAGATTGAGGAATTGGCCTCAGGTTATTATTATCTTTAACGTTGGGTGCCGCTTCAGGGTTAAATGTCTTGGCACGGGACACCAAAGTCATTGTACGTGATAAATCCTCCCAACGGTGATATTCACCCATTAATTCACGGGAACGTTCATCTAACACAAGACATAACATTCTATCATAAGGATCTGACAATCCCAGAGTGCTAATAATATATTCGTCTTGTGCAGGTAAAGAGCCAGGGTCGGTAATAGTCAGATCTGCGGAGGTGGCCGTAGTTACCGGGATATTGTTCGATTCATAATATGAATTTCCAGGGTAAAAAGAATTGGCAACACCAGCGGGTTGAAGTGACTTGGACTGCAATGTATTACCTCCATCATTATAAGCCGCTCTATCTTCTCCATTAACGTATTGTGCACGAGTACGAATTGCATTAATGTAAGGTAATGCATCAGCATAGCTTCCCTGTCCGGCCTTAGCTAACCTGATTTTTATTTCAGCAGCCATTAAATAAGTTTCAGCCGAACGGGCCAAAATAAAATCTCTGTGGCCAACAACGTCATTTAAGGAATTTCTTGAACCATCAATGTATTTACTTAAAGATGGGAAAGCCTGATAAGCCGTCGTCAGATCTGTATTTAATGCCCCATCTGCTGTTGCACCATTAGGGTAAGCAACATAAGTAGTTGGTATCGGCCTTCCGGTACCATTAACATCTGCAACAAGATTACTTCCGGATGTACCCTTACTAATTTTGGATAAAGGAAACCGTGTATCACCTGGCTGATCGATTACAAACATAATTCCTAAATCACCCTGAACATTTGGAGCAACTGGTTTAGCTCCATTTATAGCACTTTTAGTTCTAAAGGATTTCCAAAATCTTGAATCATTAACCATATCATACAAATGGTAATCGTAATAGGTAGCTGCCATTCTGCTGAAGGGCCGGTCGCCCGTTAGGTCCCGGGCCATCTGGTCCTGTATATCATATCTTGAAACAAAATATAAATGTTGGGTATTCCCGTTAGCCAGGTTGGTTGTTACATCATTTGTAAATTGAGCAGAAAGAATAACTTCAGGCAAAGATTCATTCGCCGAATTAATACCTGTAAAATTCCATATACTTTTAAAATCCGGAGCTAATGGATGATTGGCGATTACCGCGTCACAAAGTGTGGCGGCAGCTGTTAAATCTGAAGTTACTGTAGAAGAATTCCATGAACTATTTATTTCACTTGCCCGGGATAAATATGCTTTAGCCAAATAATGTGCAGCAGCATCTTTTGTAATATGATAAGGGCCTCCTGAATTTGGTAACAGGTTATAAGCACTATCTAAATCAATGATAATCTGGTTAAAAACATCCTGCGGAGCGGCACGGGTAAATTCAAGACTTATCGCTGTTGTTGGATTGGTTACCAGCGGAACAGCACCAAATTGAGATACTAATCTTAAATAGTTATATCCACGCATAAAAAGTCCTTCTCCCAGGGAGGTACTCTTTACGGCAACGGAAGTAGAAGTGCTGTTTCTTGCGTTTTGGATTAATAAATTAGCGTCTCCAATACCCGTATATAAGGCATCCCATTGAACATTAATTCCTATCAAATTACCATTATTAGTTAGCCCGGGATTAAAAGTTTGATCATAATTGTTCCAGGGTGAATTGGAAGGATCCCCGCCAACATGAAATTCATCCGTTCCATAATTAGCAGCGGCAAAATACCATTCTCCGTTTTCCGGAACATTAAAAACCTGGTAATAAGTACCTACTGCCAACTGCAATATGCCGGCATCAGTCTTATAAAAGTCTGTAGTTGTCGCAGTCGTAAGCGTTTCATTTAAAAAACTCTTTTTGCAAGATGACGTAATAAAAAGTACTGCTGCAATAATAGCCAGCGGTATTAAAAATTTATTTCTATACATAATATTAAAATTTAAATTTATTAAAATGATGCATTAAATCCAACGGTGACGCCCCTGTTCCATGTTGGGCCAACTACATCCATATCGAGGAATTTAATTTTAGTGAACAGCATTCCCGGATTCGTCATTTGCACATAAGCTTTTAAATTAGAAATACCTTTTTTCTCCAATTTTTTGCCGGCAAAATTATATCCTAACGATATGTTTCTGACTTTGATAAATGAAGCTTTCAGATATCCTAACGCGGCATAATAGGGATCAACCGGTGCACCGCCGGCATTAAATATTGGTTTTTGAAGATCAGCATTTGTATTATTTTCATTATAATAATTAACTTGCCTGGTAACATAACGTGCTGCTTCTGCTTCACCTCCATAATTATACAAATAGTTCAATCTTCCGTAGAGGAGGAAAGATAATTCCACTCCTTTATAATTAACTGTGTTGGTCATACCAACTATCCACCGCGGCCTCGTCCATCCAATAATCTGGCGATCGTTGTTTGCATCAATTTTATTATCGCCGTTAAGATCTGCGATTCTTACATTGCCCGGGCTAAAGTTATTGCCATTTGCATTAAAGGCCTTTATTGCTGCGTCATCAGTAGTATGCCATAAGCCTAAAGCCTTATAACCATAAATTACATTAAGAGGTTGACCGGGAAACCATAGATTGCTAATATCCGGTTGCGTTCCATTTGACAACGATACAATATGGTCTTTTTGCCATGAAGTATTTAACGTAGTAGTCCAGGTTAAGTTTTTCGTATTAATGTTAAGAGTCGTTATAGAAATATCAATACCCTTATTAGCCGTTTTACCAATATTTTCATAAGTAGTAGTGTACCCTGTGGTAGTTGGAATATTAGCTTTCAATAACAAATCTGATGTTTGAGAAGTATACACATCGATACTTCCGGACACTCTCCTGTTAAATAAAATATAGTCTAACCCAAAGTTGTATTGAGTTGTTTTTTCCCAACCCAGATCTTTATTTGCAAACACTGAATTTAGTATGGAACCTGGAGAACTGGAACCAGAAAAGGGATAGAAAAGTGAAGTTACACCACCTTGCGTCTGATAAGGAGCAACAGCTGAGTTTCCGGTTACTCCCAGGCCAACTCTTAATTTCAAATCATTCACCCAACTGGTTTTCATGAAACTTTCTTTACTGATTCTCCAGGCCAACGCTGCAGAAGGGAACCATGAATATTTATGCCCCGCTGCAAGTACCGAAGAACCATCCTGGCGGGCTGAAACCGTCAACAAATATTTATCTCTATAGCTATAATTAAGCCTGGCCATATAAGATAATAATTGTTGCTGAATGATACCGGTACCCGTACTGAGCTGCCCTGTAACAGTACCACTGGAAAGTGAATTCCACAATTGAGATGACAAAGGAACTCCGTTTCCTGTAATAATACTAGTATCCATTGTATAAGCAGTTTGACTTGCTAATAATGTTACCCCAAAAGTATGTTGCCCGATTGTTTTGTCGTAATAAAGCAAATTATCCAATGTATATGAATAGGTATTGACCTTTTTAAGTGAAGCATAACTACTGCTACCTCCATTAGCCACCGAGTTTTTATCAATATAATTTCCATCACTATAATAAGACAAGTCAGGTCCGAAATTCAAACGGTATTTTAATCCTTGCAATACAGGGGAAATTGAACCAAAATTTACCTGGGCATATATACTTCCAAAAGCTCTCAGAGTTGTTCTTTCATCTATATTATATTTCCATTCGTCAACAATTGTCTTGACAGCATTATCACCTCCCGGGAATGAAATCCTGTTACCGGCTGAATCATAAGGTACAGCATAAGGATATACTCCTCTCGCGGATTCATATAAACCACCCAATGGAGTGCCGACAGTGGAGACCCCAATAGCGGATTGCCCATATTCCTGCTTGTTATAATTAATGTTGATATTAGTTCCTAAAGAAAACCATTTAGTAGCAGCAATATCAACATTTGCCCTTGCAGTATATCTTTCAAATGATTGTCCGTGTATGGTTCCCGTATTATTCAAATAACCAAAAGAGCCGTATGCCTTAATTTTATCAGTGCCGCCACTTACACTGATTGTATTATTTGAAGTTACTCCTTGTTGGGTAACCTTACCTCTCCAATCAGTAGTTTGAACTTTAGAAGGATCCCATGTTCCGCCAGCCCATCCCTGCTCAATATTAGCCCACGCATAAGGATCTGCAGTGGCACTAAAATACGTTTTATCAAATGCTTCATTCGGCTGATCTCCCCTGGGAT
Source organism: uncultured Chitinophagaceae bacterium (assembly GCA_963792025.1). Taxonomy (GTDB): domain Bacteria; phylum Bacteroidota; class Bacteroidia; order Chitinophagales; family Chitinophagaceae; genus Ginsengibacter. The sequence continues at coordinate 276,218 of CAWBUS010000012.1, forward strand.
ACGTACTGATACCGGTGGTTGTATTCAACCCGGCATAATAGTATGCCCAACGACGGAAAGTAATAAAATCCGGGGCATTAAACATTTTTTCATCATCCTGTAAATTTTCAAAAGTAACAGAACTATTAAGGCTTAAGGTAGCTTTCCCCGCTTTGCCCTGCTTAGTAGTAATAATAACAACTCCATTGGCGCCACGTGAGCCGTAAATGGCAGTTGCAGAAGCATCTTTCAAAACGTCAATTGATTCAATATCTGAGGGATTAATATTTTCAATTCCGCCGGTAATCAATGGAATTCCATCAACCACAAAAAGTGGAGAATTTGATGCGGTTAAAGATCGAACACCACGGATATTAATATCGCCAATTGTTCCGGGACGTTCATTGGAAGAAATATCAACACCGGCAACTTTACCCTGCATTGCTTCCAATGCGTTGTCTACCGGCCTCGACTTAATTTCTTCCTGTCCAATGCCGGAAACTGCACCTGTTAAATCTTTCCTTTTAACAGTGTTGTAGCCTACTACAACCACTTCATCCAGCTCTTTAGTAAATATAGACAAAGCAATATTTATAGTCCCTGACTGGGCAGTAACCGGAATTAGTTTTTCTGAATAGCCTGTATGAGTGACAACTAAAATGGCACTTGGCCGCGTCACGGCAATTGCAAATTTTCCGGAAGCATCTGTCACTACATTTTCATTGGTATTTTGTTCATGAATGACAGCTCCCTGTATGGGTTCTCCTTTTTCATTGGAAACAATTCCTTCAACAATATGACCTGCTGACTTTTGAGCAAAAAGATTTTGATGAAATATTAGTGGAAAGAATAAGATTGCGAAAAACAAGTGTTTAAAAAGTGGATTATTTTTTTTCATGTAAACAGCATTTTAGTAATGTAAATAGATTGTTTAGAATTTTGAGACCAGGTTGTTAATGATTAAATGTTGAGTATTAAAAATAATTATTGGTGAAAAAATAATATTGATCTATGGTGCGTGGGATTAATTTTTCGCTTGCAGGCGCTGCACCGCTGTGTGGCCTCTCATAAGACAGTCCATTAAAATCAAGGGTTAAAACCATAAATGCAAAGGTTTTTGCAAAGAGAGATTTTAATTTCATACAAGCAATCAGTTAGTAATCCAAATTAGCACACAGTAAATATATCGTAATAAAAATCAGACTGCGTCCTGCACCGTCCTGTAAATCTATCAATTTTTTTTAGTTTATAGAAATAAAAAATGGCGCTCCGAAAGGATGCAGCGCCATCACATTAACATAAAAACTGCCTGCTTATGATGAACTAATATCCGGGATTTTGATCATATAAACCCGGTGCTGCATCCAACTGTGTTTGAGGCACGGGATATATAATATCGTTTGGCGTAACCTGACTTATTTTTTGTAACGCAGCATCTTCTACTGCTATCCATGCATTCATTATTGTTACCAGGTTTCCACTCCTTTGAAGGTCAAACCAACGTGAGCCTTCGTTAGCAAACTCCCGCCTGCGCTCATCATACAACTGCGCAAGTGTAACTCCGGTTATTGGATCTAATCCAGCCCTGGCTCTAACCTGGTTGACGATATCGTCCACGTCACTTTGTGAACCTGGAGCGCCGTTTAAAATACACTCTGCTTTCAACATCAATACATCGGTGTACCTCACAGCAATGAAATTGATTCCCCAGTCGAAACGGCTGGTTGGAATTTGAGTAGTATCTAAATATTTTCTAAAGAAAGGATGCGCATCAACAGTACCGTTATAGGAGAAAGGTGTTGTATGTATAGTTGGCGACTTGCGGGCATCATTGGAATCAAAATCATTCAGCAAATCGTAGGAGACATTTGGATTTCCGATGAGCCCGTTTGCCGCAGTATTACCTGTGGGAAATGAATTGAAATAGTTTTGTGGAGAAAGCAACCATGGAAAATCGGTTCCTAAAATCGGGCTTTGACCCCTGAGAAACATTATGTCAAAAACGGCTTCTTTATTAACTGCGGGGCTTTGATTGGCATAAGAAAAAATCTTTGCAAAATTGGAGTTAAATACATAAAGCCCGCTGTTAATTATATCCTGCAGCAAAGGTAATGCAAGGTTCCATTCACTTAAACCTAAGCCGGGTCCTTCAATTCCGTAATCGGGTCCTGAGCGTGTCATGTAAACTTTTGCAAGTATTGCCTCTGCTGCATATTTTGTTGCCCGGCCTACATCGGCTGAACTATATGCCGGGAATTTACCACTATAATCAGCCGGCAAATTAGCTACTGCAAATTGAAGATCATCTATAATAAATTTATAAACATCGGCAACAGCACTTCTTGAAGTGGCATTAGCTTCCGCGGCCGATGCCGGATGATCTATTATTGGCAGCTTGCCATAATACTTTACAAGATCAAAGTAGAAAAAGGCACGGAGAAATTTTGCTTCTGCTGTTAACCTGGTTGCTAATGCATCAGAACCTATATAGCTTCCATTTTTTGCAATTTGATCAAGCACTGTATTGGCATCGAATATGCCGTTGAAATCTGTTCGCCATCCCTCTTCAACATAAACGTTTGTAGCAATATTTGTTTGAAAATTGTTGATCGGATCGTGGTCGCGTGCAACGCCATCAGCATTGGCTGGGTATATATCATCAGACCTTACTTCAGACAGGAACATTAACCTGTCTGGGTAGCCTCTGAGATTATTATATATTGCATTAACGGCTTGTAAAAAATCGCTCGGCTGCTGATAAAAAGTTGCCGTTGTCGCCGACGAAATAGGCACCTGGTTCAAATCCTTGTTGCATGATCCAAGAGCTGCTGCTATAATTAAAATAAAAGATATCTTTTTCATTTTTTAATAAATTAGGGTGATTAGAAGGTAATGTTTAACCCGAATATTAATGACTTTGGAAGTGGCAGAGCGCCGTAATCCCCGGCTTCAGGATAAGCGCTGTTAGAACTTACAGTAGTATTGGCTGCCTCAGGATTTAAACCGTTAGTATATTTATCATGCCCAAAGAAATTTTCCAAAGAAAAATAAATCCTGGCACCTTGTATATAAGATGTTTTAATTACGCTTTTCAAATTATACCCTAATGTTATATTTCTTACACGAATGTAATCTGATGAGTACACCCAATCAGTAGCGGCGGTAATGGGACTAAGAAAAGTTGCATACGCTTTGCTAAACCTGCCATCTCCCTGGTCGGTTGGGGATTTCCAGCGATTATCATACGATGCGGGACGATTATCCGATCTTCCCTGGCCTGCGCGTGAAATGGCTCTTCCCAGTTCTGAGTAAATAGTGCCGCCGGATTGTCCCTGAACCAAAACACTTAAATCAAAATCTTTATAGCGAAAAGTATTAGTTATTCCATACGTATAGTTTGGATTGGGATGTCCTACAATTACTTTGTCAGCTTCAGTGATCATGCCATCGCCGTTAGTGTCCTGGTATTTAAAATCGCCCACCTGCTCTTTAGTACCATATTGTGCCACACCATTAGCAATATCTTTATCGGAGAGAAAACCTATAATCTTTAAAACGTACATACTGTTAATCGGTGAACCAACCCGCAGAATAGCATTGGATACATCGAATCCGTTAGGTATGATGATCTGAGTTTGCCCCGGTGCCAAAGCAACTATCTTGTTACCATTATGGGATATGTTCACGGTTGTGTTCCACTGAAATTGATGTACCATATTATGTGAAGTAATTTCCAGTTCCTGTCCTATATTCCTAACCGAGCCAATATTTGTAAGAGCGCTTTGAAACCCGGTTGCTTCAGGCACCTGCACATTTAATAAAAGATCTGTATTTAATTTATTATATACATCGAACGAACCCACAATTCGGTTTTTCAAAATGCCGAAGTCAAGTCCCACATCATAGGTGGTGGATTTCTCCCATTTTAGATCCGGGTTAGCCAGAACATTTGGTGATTGCCCAATTACAGCTCCCTGTGTTGAACCTAAAACATAACCTGCAGACCCAATGGTAGCAATACTGGCATAATCATTGGGTAAATTATTATTACCGTTTACGCCATAAGATGCTCTTATACTCAGGTTACTGATAACCGGTATTGATTTCATAAAGTTTTCTTCGCTGGCTATCCACTTAATTGATGCAGATGGGAACGTTCCGAATTGATTGTTGATGCCAAACCTCGAAGAGCCGTCCCTGCGTATGCTGGCAGATAAATAATACTTCTCTTTATAATTATACAACACACGGCCAAAGTAAGAGATCAGTACACTTTTAGTAGAAGTTGTATTGCCGGTAACTGCAGCCGCAGCATTTAAAGTTTGTATAACAGCGCTGGTAAAGCCACCATTTGAGCTAAGCGATTCAGCATCAAAACGATCAAGATTATAAGAATATCCCGCGAGCAAATTCAGGCTGTGATCATTTTTAATTACTGTGTTGTAAGTAAGTGTATTTTCATTTACAAAAGTCTGTCTTCTGTATCCGCTAAAGGAACCGGACGTTGCAGCAAGCAGATTGTTAGAGCCGGTGAATGTTCTTGCCGCCTGGGTACCGGCTATAACGTAGGGGCTATACGCAGTTCCATTGTTGTCAGTATTGTCTAAGTTTACAGACGTCCTGAAATTTAAACCCGGAATGATCTGGTATTCGCCATAGATAGAACCAAGTGTACGATATCGTTTTGTTGTACCCTTCCTGTAAAGTAATTTTGCATAAGGTGAATTGGTGCTGCTACTCCATGAGTACTGACCATTATCAAGAGCGTTAACCAACAATCCCATTGTATCTTCCTGCACAGGTCCCAGGCTCAGTGCCTGGTGAAAGATATTATCTTTTCCTTCTACTCCCGGATCCTGGGTTATGGAATAAGTCGGCGCAACGTTTAGTCCAAACTTCAATCTCTTTGACGCATTCACTTCTAAATTTGCTCTTACAGAATAAGCTTTGTAGCCACTCAAGCCCAGGGTGGCCTGGCATTGACCACCGCGGGTCTAGTAAATAATTTGCATTGAATGCTCCGCCATTTCGTGCGAGCCTTGTTGCATAGTCATCACTTGCAGATGCACCAGCAGCGCCGTATTGCGCCAGGTACTGCGCATTGATTACCTCTGTGGCGGTGGCAATCCATTCATCGCCATTCTGCATTTGCAGTTTTTTACTTGCCTGGTTATAACCTCCATAAGCGTTAAAGCTGATTTTTGGTTTACCTGCCTGCCCACGTTTGGTAGTGATCAACACAACTCCATTAGCAGCCCTTGATCCATAAATAGCAGCCGCAGCAGCATCTTTTAAAACTTCAATACTTTGTATATCATTAGGGTTAATATTATCCAAAGGATTACCAGTAGAGAAGTTGCCGTTGCCTGTATTAGACGAATTTGGCGTTAGCGGAAATCCGTCAATTACGTACAAGGGTTCATTGCCACCGCTTATTGATCCTGAACCGCGGATTTGTACACTGAACGCTTTACCGGGTATGCCTGTAGTTTGCTTTACCGTAACACCTGCAAGTTGTCCAACCAATGCCTGGTCAATTCTTTGGATGGGACGCTCATCAAGTTTTTTTGCATCAAAGGATGATACAGCACCTGTTACATCTTTTCTCTTTTGAGTACCGTATCCTATCACCACAACATCACTTAACTCTTGTTGTGATATACCCATAGATAAATTGATAACAGACCTGTTTTCCACAGAAACAGTTTGAGGTTCGTAGCCAACATGAGTGAATACAATGATTTTTTTCGCAACGGGGGTTTTTTCCCCAACGGGAAGATTTATCTTGTAAAAACCATTTGCATCGGTAATGGTGCTGGATGTACTGCCTTTAACCGTTACCGTTACATCCGCTAAACCACTGCCATTTGCGTCGGTTACTTTTCCTCTTACAGAAGTTGAGTTGTTTTGCGCCTTTATGGCTGACACACTACTAAAAACAATCGTTAAAAATACAAATGCAAAGTATTTTACAAAGCAAGATTTTAATTTCATACAAGCAATTTTTTGTTGGCAATCTATTTCAATAACATCGTAAAAGTATAATGATAAATATTACTCATCATCCTGTACCATCCTGCATTTTTTGATAATTGTAAAAAAAACATTTAAAACAATAGTATACTGAATGCTTACGTTTCAGATATACTTCCGCAGATTTGAAAAGTGAGATTCTAGAACATTATTGAAAAAAATCAGGCGATATTATTGTTCTTGAAATAAGTAAGTGTTACCATGTCAGCTGGCACTGGCATTTGATTCCAGGAGTTATGGATCGCCAGCGCTGCACCTATTGCTGTAGCCTGTGCAACTGATGCCGCATATACTTCGAGTTGCGGAAAAGCCGATGCAAGCAAGTGCATGTAGATAGAGTTGTTGCTAAATCCTCCGTCAACAAAGATTCGTTTTACATTGGAATTGTGAAGTACTAATTGAGTAGAAATAAATTGTTGTTGCACGATATCATGCAATAAACAATGATATGCTTCTTCGTAATTTTTAAACCTTTTTAATTCCTTGCTTCCAAAAATTGATTGATTGGATTTATTCTTATGTTCAAACGTATCTTTTAGAATACCGGAGTCCTTCAGCCATTGAATGACGGTTGAATTGTAATGTATATTCTTATAATAGTTCAAAGATTTTTGAAAATATTTTGCAAGCCTTTTGATTTGCTTTTCATGTTCATAGCCTGCAAACAACCTTGAAGCTTTTACGGGCTCACCATTAAATTCAAGATAACAAAGGCAGTCTTTTTTTAATTCTTCATTTGTTAATGGTGTTTTATTAAAAGGATTTAATGATATACACCAGGTGCCCGTGGAAATTAATACAAAAGGATCTTTAAACACCGCGAGATATGGTGTGAGTGCGGCCGAACTGTCATGCAGGCCACATCCGGCTTTCAATCTTTTGTTGTGGAATGTAATATCAAAAACTTTATGAGACGGGGAAACAGGCGCTAGTTTCTCTTTAATGCCTTCTTCTTTAACCCACTTATGGTAGCTGTTTTTCTCAAAGTCCCACAGAAGTGTATGGCAACCGATGCTGGTAATATCAGAAATCATTTTACCTGTGATAAGATAACTGATGTATTGCGGAAGATGCAATGCATATTTTATTTTTTTGAACAGGGCAGGTTTTTCATTCAATATTCTATATAACTGCATGCCTGAATTTAAACTACCCAAAACCGGGGATGCCGTTTCGCGGGAAAGTTTTTCTTTACCGCCATATTTTTTGTAAAAAGCAGATTGTAAGTTACCGGGATACTTCTTTAGGTAATTGTATAACGGAGCAATTACTTTCCCTTTGTTGTCAACATAAACAAGGCTTGCACCATAGGCAGAAAAGTTGACCGCCTTAATAAGAAATGTTTTATCCTTCAATGCCGTCTCAAAAGTTTTTTGTATCCATTTGGTAAGACGCTTCAAATCTTCACACGCATCACCATCTTCATCAATTATTTCTGGAAAAGTAACAGATTTCTCCAATACAATCCTGTAACTGGTATCAATAAGAAAAAATTTTTTATTGGTTTTACCAATATCAAATATTGCTATTACTGGTACTGAAATCATAAGCCGGTTGCCAGCGTTTTGTTACCACGTACTTTAATCAATTCGTCGCGAACTTTCAAAAACCGGAAAGTCTCCAAAGGACGCAACGCCGCACCAGACTGCATCCTGGCCTCCGCAATTATGGGACGAACATCCGTTAAATATGCTGATTGCAAAAGTTCCTGCGCCTTTACCACATCATTTTCCTGTTGCGCCTCGTGTAAAACTGAAGCATCCACAAGCAATGCACGTGCGTAAGCAATCATGATCGCTTCGATAGATTGCAGCAAATCTTCTAAAGGATCTTTTACATTATGTGACGCATCAATCATCCAGGCAAGATCAGTAGCATGGTTAAATCCTTTTGCATCCATGCCTTCCACCAGTTCTTTAAAAATAAGAAAGAGTTGGTAAGGCTTTATACTTCCAACCGTCAGATCATCATCCCCATATTTTGAATCATTAAAATGAAAACCTGCGAGCTTATTTTCCATCATAAGCAATGAAACAATCTGTTCAATATTTGCGTTGGGCAAATGATGACCGAGATCAACCAATGAATATGCCTTACTGCCAAGCTTAGACGAAAATAAATACGACTGCCCCCAGTCACCGACGGTCATGCTATAAAAGTTAGGTTCAAAGGCTTTATATTCGATAAATATTTTCCAGTCTGCCGGCAGTGCATCATAAATTTCACGAAGACTTTCCAAAGTTCTTTGAAAAGCTTCACGAAAATTTAATTGCCCGGGAAACAGGAGCCATCAGAAAGCCATACCGTTAACGCTTTTGATCCAAGCGCTTCTCCGTGTTTAATTACTTCAATATTATGTTCAATCGCCTGTCTTCTCACGTTTGCGTCTACGTGTTGCAGTGAGCCATACTTGTAGCTATACTCCTGGTCGGCCTGATCCTGGAATGTGTTGGAGTTTACTGCGTCAAATGTTAAGTTATATTCAGCCGCTAATCTTTTAATTGCATTTGCATCTTTCGGAATATCCCATGGAATATGAAGAGAGATAGCGCCACTTGATTGGTTGAGAGAATGTAATAAACCGACGTCTTCAATTTTTTCTTCCAGGCTTGCCGGTTCGCCACCGCCGGGAAAACGGCCAAACCTTGTTCCGCCTGTACCCAGCGCCCAACTTGGAATGGCAATTTGAAATGCGATTAACTTATCGATAATATTTTTTATGCCCGGAATTTGATCTGCAATAAAATCAAACTGTCTTTTATGTTCCGGCAAATATTTTTGATTTAATTCCTGTATCGTCTCTTTTTTAATTTGCATGGAAATATTTATTTAAGGCAAATGAAAAACTTCTTTTAAAGGTATGCTTACTGGTGAATTGTCTTCGTTCGATTCCATAATATCTTTCATGTACGCCCACCATTTTTGCATTATGGCTTTGGCAGGCAAACTATCCAATGCATTAACATCGTCCACTTTTAGCACGCCAAAAAGATCGTTTGTAGTGTCATCTATGAAAATGGAATAATCATTAATCCCCGTATTTTTCAAAAGGTCTTTAAGCTCCGGCCAAATTTCGTCGTGGCGCTTTTTATATTCTTTCTCAAAACCTTTATGCAATTTCATTTTGAAAGCAACTCGTTCCATCTTCTTGTAATTTTTGATTGCCTCAAATAGCAAATGAAAAATGTAATCCCTGGTTTCAGTTTTAAAAGGGTTGACAGATTAGACAATCACCAACCCTTTATTGATTGCTCGAAAAAAACTGAGTTTATTATCTTACAAATGCAGTAGCAACTCCACCATCTACGTTCAATACGTTTCCTGTTGATTTATTTAGGAGACCTCCAACAAATGCGAAACATGCATTGGCAATGTCTTCCGGATTTATTATTTCATTAAGCAAAGTTCGCTTTGCATAGAATGATGGCAATTCTTCAACAGTTACTCCATATGCCTTTGCCCTGCCTTCTGCCCAGGCTCCTTTCCAAATTTTACTGTCTGATATTACCGCATCCGGATTGACAACATTAACCCTTATTCCATCTTTACCTATTTCAGCAGCAGTCAGGCGGCTCAGGTGCAGTTGGGCCGCTTTGGCCGAGCCGTACCCTGTATTGTTTGGCCCGCTCATCAATGCATTCTTGCTCACAATGTTTATTACATCACCACCTAAATTTTGTTTCCGCATAATATTCAACCCAACCTGCGTTACCAGGAACTGTCCTTTCACTAAAACATCATATAGCAAATCCCAATCTTTTTCCGTGTGCTCCTCAATTGGTTTCGAAATGGACAAACCGGCATTATTAATAACAATATCAATTCCGCCAAATGCCAGCGCTGCACGATCGTACACTTTACGTATCGTGTCGCCATTTGTTACATCAAGCTGCTCTGCAATAAAAACATCTTTACCATATATCTTTTGAAATTCTGCCCTGGCAATTTCCAGGCGATCCGCATCATTATCATTTACAACTACGCAAGCTCCTTCATCAGCAAATTTCCTGGCGATGGCTTTACCGATACCACCTGCACTTCCGGTTATCAATGCAATTTTTCCGGATAAAGCTTTAGGCTTAGGCATTCGTTGCAATTTGGCTTCCTCCAATAACCAGTATTCTATATTAAATGCTTCCTGCACCGGTAAAGAAGTATAGGTTGAAATAGCCTCTGCGCCTTTCATTACATTAATCGCATTGATATAAAACTCTGCGGCTACCCTTGCAGTTTGTTTATTTTTTGCAAAAGTAAACATGCCAACACCCGGGATATAGAATTACAACTGGATTTGCATCACGTATAGCAGGACTATCAGGATGTTTGCACTTTTCATAATAATCCGCATACATCTTTCGGTAACCCGCAAACGCTGACGAAAGTTTTCCTTTAATAGCATCAACGTTGGAAAGATCTTCATCGGGCGACAAGGAAAGCACCATCGGCCTTATCTTGGTACGAAGAAAATGATCAGGGCAACTGGTACCCATAGACGCTAATTTTTCAAGATCATTAGAATCAATAAATTCCAAAACTCTTTCATCATCTGTAAAATGACCGATCATATTTACTTCTGAAGAACAAAAACCACGTAACACGGGAGCCAGTGCCGCCGCTTTTTGCAGGCGATCTGCTCCCGGTGCAGCCTTAATTTTAGCGCCTCCAAAAACAGGTCCTTTCTTACCAAGGTTTTCCTCTAGGTATTCCGCACATCGCTCAATTACTTCAAGTGTGTTGATATAACTTTCATAAGCTGTATCGCCCCAGGTAAACAATCCATGCGAGCCAAGCATAATGCCGCGTTTATCCCGGGATTTTCATCAAGGCATTTTTTCAACTTCAATCCAAGGTCAAAACCAGGCCGTTGCCATGGCACCCAACCAATTGAACCATTAAATAATTCTTTCGTTATTTGCTCCCCATCTTTAGCTGCAGCAATTGCTATAGCGGCATCAGGATGCAAGTGATCAATATGTTTAAACGGAAGAAAGCCATGCAAAGGGGTATCAATTGACGGCGCTTTCGAAGCCAGATCAAAAATGCAATGATTGAATAATTCTACCATTTCATCTTCATGCTCAATACCGCGATAAACATTTTTTAAACTTCTGAGCCTGTCAACGTATAAAGCTGCCAATCCGCTTCGTTTCATAGTTCCCAGGTCGCCGCCGCTTCCTTTTACCCACATCACTTCCACTTCTTTTCCGGTAAGGGGGTCCTGGGCCATTGCTTTACAAGAAGTGTTGCCGCCGCCATAATTCGTCAGTCTTAAGTCGGCACCTAATAGATTGGACCGATAAACTAACAACGCCACTTCGTCGCCTTCAAGAGCTGCAGCTTCTTTTGTATCCCACAAGTAACTCACATGTTTAAATTTTGTTGCTTCAATTGTTTCCATTTCAGAATATTTTTAATTGTCACTTAATTTAATTTAAGAGAATTACCATAACCTACCAGTATTACAGAAAGTATAATGGTGATAACTCCTATTATAATTGTTGTCCGTGTTTTTTTACTCACGCCTTTCCATTCTTTAAGCGCAAAGCCCCACATATTTGCCACTAAAATTATAAAAGACATGTGAAGTATCCACGAACTTGCACCGTTACCCAATTTACTTTCTCCCATTCCATAAAAGAAAAACTGTAGGAACCAAAGTGTGCCTGCCATCGCACAAAAAATATAATTCCGGAGAAGCGGTGTTTTTTTATTGGTATAATCACCGAAACTTTTATTGCGGAAATTTAAAAACATAGTCCAGATAAAGTTGGTGGTAAGTCCGCCCCATAATAGCACTATGTAAATAACATTATTGCGGTATAAAAAGTTACCCGTTTCTGTAGGGATTAGCTGATTTCCACATTGCCATTGGCCGTCTCCGCCATTTTAGAACCAGCTTCAATTCCATAATTAAAACAGGCACTTAGAATTCCGGCAACAATGCAAACGATCAACCCCTTTACCAGGTTAAATTCTTTTACACTTTCCTGCTTTTTTTCTTCTGATAATTCCCGCTCTTTTGAAACCCCCGCTTTGCCGCATATGAAGATACCGAGTAAACAAAGCACAATGCCGATAAGTACAATTTGCCCCCAGGAACTGGTAAGCAGATCATGGAATGTTGTCTTACCTGCCTGCGGATGAAAGTTATAATAAATAGATGGCGCCAATGCTCCAAATGCCGAAGTGAAACCAAGCAACACAGAATTGCCCAGCGACATACCGAGATAGCGCATACCAAGCCCATACATTAATCCGCCAATGCCCCAAAGAACACCCCAGAAATAAGTCCAGCCAAAAGTGGAAGCGGGCGTTTGCGAAATGATCTCAGCAAAATGTGGCACCGTGAGCCATGCAGCTAGCGGAGGAATAATTAGCCAGGAGAAAAGTCCGCCAATAATCCAGAAACTTTCCCAATGCCAGCCTTTCACTTTATTGTAAGGCACATAAAAACTTCCGGAGGCAGCGCCGCCAATGAAGTGAAATATGATTCCTAGGATTATTTGCATTTAAAAATTATTATTTTAATTCATTGTTGTTCGTTGATAGCAATAAAGCCTTATATACGTTGCTTAAAGGGCCAGGTTCAAGCTTACACAAGTTATGCCCTCGTTGAACAGGGGAAGAAATTTTGTGATTAATACCATCAAGTGAAGGAGCGGTGAAGTGAAACGCTAATGAAGTCGAAATAAAGAATCGCGAAAACAAACCACCAATAAGGCTGAAACTTTCCCAATGCCATTCCTTAACTTTTTTCGTAAGCATGTAACAACTTCCAAAGTCAGAGCCACCAATAAAATGAAAGTGAAAACGATTGAAAACGTCCATTTAAAATATTTTCATATAAGCAATAGAATGCTAAAGATAAAAGTATATGGCATATTTTCTATCATGTACTGTCATGGTGAGTTTAGTTCAATAGATCTTAGGGGCAAAAATTCTTGTTGAATAATTACTGTAAGTTTGATAAATAATTTTATGATTGCGACATGAAACATGACGATATCTTCAAATATCTTCTAATCGATTATTTTTCGGCTACCCCAAAATATCTGCAATTAGCCAATTGCATTACCAAAGCAATAGAGCAAGGGAAACTCAAAGAAAACGATTTGCTTCCTTCAATAAATGAATTGAGTTTTGAATTTGAAATTTCGCGTGATACGGCTGAAAAGGGATACAAACATCTTAAAAAAAATGGTGTCCTCGGTTCCGTTCCTGGTAAAGGCTATTTCGTTAAGAACGCTGAAGTAAATCAAAAGCTAAAAATATTTTTATTATTCAATAAACTCAGCGCCCATAAAAAAATTATTTACGATGCCTTCGTTGCATCGCTTGGAGATCTTGCTGCTATTGATTTTTATATCTACAATAATGATTTTCCTTTTTTTAAAAAATTAATTAACGGGCAAAAAGACGACTATACACATTATGTAATCATTCCGCATTTTACAGACGTGTCGGGAAATGTTTCTGAGATAATTAATACCATCCCTAAAGACAAATTAATTTTATTAGATAAGTTGGTTGAAGGCGTAACGGGCGAGTATGCAGCTGTATACGAAAATTTTGAAAAAGACATTTACAATGCCCTCGTTCAGGCAACTGAACATTTGAGCAAGTACCACACCATAAAAATAATCTTCCCAAACTACACGTATCACCCGAAAGAAATACTGGAAGGATTTTATCGCTATTGCCAGGAATATGCTTTTAATTATAAAGTGGTTCAAAATCTGCAAAAAGAGCCGGTTAAAGAAGGAGAAGTTTACATTAACCTTATGGAAAATGATTTGGTATTCCTGATTGAAAAAATACTTACTACTAAAATGAAAGTGGGAAAACATGTCGGCGTTATTTCGTACAATGAAACTCCTTTAAAGAAATTGATTCTTCATGGTATTACCACTATTTCAACTGACTTTCAAATGATGGGAGAAAAAGCGGCAGACCTGGTTTTAAATCGGTCTAACGAACATGTGGAAATTCCATTTTACCTGCGCCTAAGGGCGTCTTTATAGTGCTTTCAGTTTTGATGAATAACAAACAGATTTGCTTACGGATGTCCAGCTAAAAAATCGAGTTTACAATCAAGCTTTTTAGAACTTCATCGATATTTTTTTAAACAATTAGTCGCTTAAAATAAAATGAAAAATAAAGCAACCCGCAGAAGATTTATTAAAGGTGTAGGGTTAAGCACCATTGCTACCAGCTTTTTTCCTGTTGCCTTAATCGCTCACACCGAAAATAGCAAGGGAAAAGAGATTGAAGATGATGAGAAGTCTCAATCACCAGGGCTTTTAAAAAAATATTCGGGCCAGTATTTAAATCGCGTTGCCTTTCCGATTGGTGGCATGGGTGCAGGAATGTTTTGTATTGAAGGAACTGGCGCCATATCGCACATGTCGGTTCGCAATAAACCAGAGGTATTTAACGAGCCCGAAATGTTTGCCGCGTTGGCGATTAAAGGAATTACTAACGGTGCAAAGGTTTTAGAAGGACCTGTTCCGAACTGGAAAAAGTTTGGACAACATGGATCAGGAAATGGTTCAGGCAATGCGACTACTGGCTTACCGCGTTTTCATAAAGCTACTTTTAATTCAAAATTTCCATTTGCAACTATAAACCTTTCGGATAATGAATTACCGGTTAAAGTTGAACTGACGGCATGGAGTCCCTTCATTCCAACAGATGAAAATAATTCAAGTCTTCCGGTAGGTGCATTAACTTATCAAATAACTAACGCTGGCACTAAAGCCATAGACGCTGTATTTTCATATAACGCTGCGAATTTCTTAACTGCTGAAAATGGAAAAAATTCAATTAGTCCTTTCCATAACGGTTTTATTTTATCTGAGGAAGGCACAAAAGAAAAGCCTTTTTTGAAAAGTGATTTCGCCATTTTTTCTGATGATGAAAATACAATAGTTGATCACAGTTGGTTTCGTGGTGGTTGGTTTGATCCATTAACTATCGCATGGGAATCCATAAAAAATGCCGAAATAAAATCTGTGCTTCCTGTTGCTGGAGGAGCGCCTGGCGCATCGCTGTATATTCCATTTACTTTAGCGCCGGGAAAAGTAAAATCACTACGAATATTTATGTCTTGGTACGTTCCTGATTCTAATCTCACTTATGGAACACAGTCAAATATAAAAGAAGACTGCGATCCGAAGTCGGGTTGTTGTACTTCCCCATCGCAACTTGACCTCGATCCTTACGATAAAGATTTTAACGGACCCTTTTATAAGCCATGGTACAGCAGTCAATTTAAGAGCGTGGAAGAAGTGTGTGAGCACTGGAAAAAGGAATACAACAACCTGTTGCATAATACTACATTATTTTCCGATACATTTTATGCAAGCACACTGCCTGCTGAAGTAATAGAAGCTATTGCGTGTAACCTTTCAATTTTAAAATCGCCAACGGTACTGCGTCAATATGATGGAAGACTGTGGAACTTTGAAGGATGTTCTGATGATGAAGGTTGTTGTCATGGTTCGTGTACACATGTTTGGAATTATGCGCAAGCCGTTCCACATTTATTTCCAAAACTGGAACGCAGTTTACGACATACCGAATTTTGTGAAGATCAAAATGCAAAAGGTCACCAAAATTTTAGGGCATTGTTACCTATTAAACCGGCGGATCACTCTTTTTACGCAGCAGCGGATGGACAACTAGGAGGCATTATGAAAGTATATCGCGAATGGCGCATAAGCGGCAACGTTAGCTGGATAAAGAAAATGTTCCCGATGGTCAAAAGAAGCCTTGATTTTTGCATCGACACATGGGATCCAAAAGAGAAAGGAGTTATTGAAGAACCGCATCACAATACGTATGATATAGAATTCTGGGGACCGGAAGGAATGTGCACCAGTTTTTATCTTGGTGCTTTAACGGCATTTATTGCAATTGGTAAATTTTTGAATGAAGATGTAAGCCGATATCAACAGCTGCTTTCAAAAGGAAAAAACTATTTGGAAAATCAATTGTTCAACGGCGAATATTTTTTCCAGGAAATAAAATACAGCGGTTTAAAAGCGGGAAACCCTGTAGGGGCTTCCAAGATTTCAATGGGAGGCGAATATTCTGATGAGGCAAAAAAATTATTGGAAGAAGAGGGACCAAAATACCAATATGGAAAAGGATGTTTATCAGATGGCGTTTTAGGCGCATGGATTGGTGCCATGTGCGGCCTGAACAATTTCATTGATTCTAAAAAAATTAAAAGTCACCTTACATCAGTTCATAAATACAATTTCAAAAAAGATTTAAGTGATCACGCCAACCCCCAACGTCCTTCTTATGCATTGGGAAATGAAGGAGGCTTGCTGCTTTGCACATGGCCAAAAGGCGGAAAGCTTTCCTTACCATTTGTGTATAGTAATGAAGTGTGGACAGGAATTGAACACCAGGTTGCAGCGCATCTAATGATGACCGGCAATGTATCTAAAGGATTAGAAATTGTAACTGCAAGCCGTAAAAGATATGATGGCAGAGTTCGCAATCCCTTCAATGAATATGAATGCGGGCATTGGTATGCAAGAGCCTTGTCGAGCTATGGATATTTTCAAGCGCTTACGGGTGTCCGTTATGATGCAGTAGAGCAAAAGCTATTTATCAATTCTAACGTCGGTGATTTTACTTCATTTCTTTCAACCGAAGGTGGCTTTGGTAATGTGCATTTTGTTAATGGCAAAGGCACTTTGAAAATTGCTTATGGTTCAATACCCGTAAAAGAAATTGTGATTGGGAACGCTTCTTAACAGTGGCGTTTACCAGTTCTTTACCTCATCCAGATTGACAGATAGTAGTTGCTGCGCTAATTCCTTTAATGACGAGTAATCGCCCTGGAAATGGCAGATTAATTGATGATAGGATTGTGTTTCGCCCGGCTGTAATTCTTTTGCCGGTGACGATGACTCGATTTCATAAAAAGGCCCGAGTTGCGATCCATCCTGCAGCGGTCCATCATTATATGAATTTATAACGTCGCCGCTATAAGGCTCTTTTTGAATTTCCCATTTTGAATTCACATACCTATCCCCGTTATGTACTTCTGGAATTAAAATGGTGAGTACATTTTTTTCAAAATCATAACTCCCTACAATTGGCTTAGCAATCATGGGAGATATTCCCAGCTTACCGCGTGATTTGCCATCGCATCGAAAAAACAAAATACTGTCCTTCACTAACAATCTGTCTTTAGGTATTTCACCAAAATAATTATCCGTTATATATGATCTTGCATTTTGTTTAGGGACAAACGGAATCATAACTTTTGTCTGTGGCGTTGGATTCATCATCCCTAACAACCAGATTGAAAGAAGGCCATTTTCTTTTTTCCATTCGTCATTTCCCGTATTTATTATTTGATTGTTAGATTCATACGCCACATATTGAACGTTAGATGGAATAGTTATTTGCAAATTTTTTTCGACTGAATTTTTATCAAGCAATTCAACTGTCCTTTTAATATCGAGGTGAAACGTTGTACCCGAATAATTTGTAACAACCGCACTTTTAGAAAAGGTCGCCGATGATTTGGTCGATTGTAAAACATCATAAGCTTCAGTATCAACAACCGGCGGAACCTGCCAATGGGCAATATTAAAGAAATCTCCTTTTTTGAAATAAATAGAATACTGGCCTCCTTCCGGTCCAAGCCAAAATCTTTCTTCGCCACCTACGGGATTAAATTGCTTTTTCTTTTCACCCGATGAAATCAACCCATAGTTTATCCATCCAAAACTGCTACCACTATCACCGGCGGCTGTACTTGTCATTACTCTTCCCTGGTAGTTGGCACTTAATAAAACTTTCATGTTTTCATTTTGCAATTCAACGAGGCTCGATGAATATTTTTTTAGAAATGCAATATCATATCCATAAGAACCTTTAGTTGGCTGATCAGCGGTTGCAGTTTTTTTATCTGTGTTATTACCGTTGCATGCAGCAATAATTGAAAGCAAGATCATCATACAATTCGTTATTTTATTCATATTAATTATTTTTTGTAATAGCGAGTCCAACATAAGAATCAGCGGTTCCGTAATACATAAACCATTTTCCTTTAAATAAAACAAGACCTTCGGAAAACGTAGTACCTGCTTTATATTGACCTGAAACTTCATGAGGTAATGTTGGTTTCACAAAAGGTATATCGGAACGGCTTATAATTTTTTCTAGATTGTTTTTATCAAAAATTATTTCACCAACAGAATAAGTTCCCTGCGGGAGTAACGGATCCGCATTTGCGTCATTAGCGTTTTTTCCATTATAAAATAATACCACGCCCTTATCTGTTAGCACGGCCGGTGGTCCACATTCAGTAAGGTCACTATCAAATTTTTTGGGTCTTGGCATTGCAACAGTTTTTAATGATCCATCACTGTTTGTAAGCGGATTCCAGTCGTACAAATTTTTACTCCATGCAAGGTTAATAAATTTTTCGCCCCAGTACATCCAGTACTTACCATTTATTTTAGCCAGTACCTGTTTACCATTTTCAAATTTCGTAACCATCGATGCAGACTTACTCCAGTCATTGGCATATCTTCCCTTGACCGCCTTTAAAAACGCAGGTCCTTTTTTCTCCCAATGAAAAAGATCTTTAGAAAATGCAATGCATAACCTGGCAACTTTGTTGTTCCACGCTGTATATGTAACTACGTATAGCCCATCTTCTGTTTGTGCTAATCTTGGATCTTCGCAACCTCCGGGATATTCATATTTTTTAAACGCATCATTGGCACGATATAAAACGGGTTCGGGAAATTTTTTGAAATGAATACCATCATCACTTTCCGCGAGACCCAAACGCGAGGTTCTTCCACCAATAGCCGCAGCAGGATTGTCTTCGCAACGATATAATAAAAATACTTTTCCATCCTTTACTATTGCGGCGGGATTAAAAACATCAGCCCTTTGCCATCTCACTATTTTATTGCTAATCGGGTCCCGGAATTTATAGGATGAATCGGCTTTTATTATTGGATTTTCTGCAGGTTTGTAAAAACTATTGACATCAATATTGATTTTCGGTTGTGCCTTACAATAATTACAAATCAATAAGTTTACCGCAACAAACAATAAAACAATCTTGCTACTTTTTTCTCTATCAATCATCGTTTGAATTTTTTAAGCTAAGGATTTGGCCTGAATTTTTAATAAAAATAATTATTATATAATTGATACAGGTTTAAAGCCATTCGTATCGCGTTTATTTCCCACAAAGACACAAAGGCCACCAAGGATAGTTAAAAAAAATTTGTGCTCTTTGTGTCTTTGCGGGATAAAATTTTTCAAATTGAGTCGTGACAAAAAATCAAACTCTAAAAAAATATTTAGAATAATTTATCGATCCCTGTAACTTTTTTCCATGCGGTTCGTAATATAACTATCTCCTAAAAAAAATTAAATAATCATGAAAAAATTATTGATAGGCTTATTTGTTTTAATAAGCATTAATGCAACAGCGCAAAAGTGGGAAACCATTAAAGGTAACGGTGAAGTAAAAAAAGAAACCCGTGAGGTGAGCAATTTCACTTCATTAGCCTCCCAGGGATCAATGAATGTGCAAATTAGTTATGGCAATTCTAATAGCGTAACTGTTGAATCTGACGAAAACCTGCTTCCTTACATTGAAACCACGGTAGAAGACGGCCGGCTAATAATAAGATCGAAGAAAAATGTAAATCTTAAATCCAAATCAAGAATGAATGTGTATGTTTCGATGACCAAAATAAATTCATTGAAATTAAGTGGCAGCGGTAATATTAATGGTGATGGCGCATTTACGAATGATTCAAAAACAGATATGGCTGTATCAGGTTCTGGTAATCTTAAATTAACCTTCGATAAATTTAAGGACCTGGACCTTTCGATTGCGGGAAGCGGCAATATGGATTTAAAAGGTAACGGCACAAATTCTATCAGTGCCAAAATAAGTGGAAGTGGCAACATCGATTGCAGCAATATCAACAGCAACGATGTAGATGCAAAAATTAACGGAAGCGGTAATGTAAAAGTTTATGCAAGTAATAGTATTGATGCAAAAATAAGTGGCAGTGGCAATGTATTTTATAAAGGAGATGCAAAAATCAACAGCAAAGTAGCCGGAAGCGGCAAGGTTTTGAAAATGTAAATGATTGTAGCTGCGGCATTGGCAATACAAAATAAAAGAACCGTGATTCTTGTGGTAAGAATTACGGTTTTGTTTTTATAGAAGTTTATATTCATAATCCATGAAAATATTACCCTTAATTATTATGGCATAGACGCAATTAAGTTTTGTTAGTGAAAATTTTTAATCATTCATTATTTAAAAAAATGTATGCATTATGTTTGTGGGAACATAAGTTATCAATTCTTGCAATTATACTACAAACAACAAAACCAGGATAGATGAAGCAAATACTTTTAATAATTACCTGCACTGTTTTAATTTATGGCAATGTTTCCGCACAAGCTTATATGCCAACAGTGGAAAATTTAAAAGCAAGAGAAGTCTTTAGTAAGGATCGTTTCGGGCTTTTTATTCATTGGGGAATTTTTAGTATTCCCGGTGACGGCGAATGGGTAATGAATAACAGAAACATTCCGGTAAAAAATTACAAACGGTTGGTAGATTTTTTTAATCCAATTGACTTTAATGCGGCGGCCTGGGTAAGTATGGCAAAGAATGCGGGTATGAAATACATTACCTTAATCACCAGGCATCATGATGGATTTAGTATGTGGGATACAAAGTTTACTGACTACAACATCATGCACACTCCTTATAAAAAAGATGTTGTTAAATTAATAGCTGATGAATGCCACAAACAGGGAATTCAACTATTTCTATATTATTCTCTTTTAGATTGGAGCAGGGAAGACTATCCTCATGAAACTGGCAGAACAGGTCAGCACTCCGGCAGAAAAGGCAAAGGCGATTATGCACACTACCTTCAATTTATGAAAAACCAATTGACTGAATTACTGACTAACTATGGAAAAATTGCAGGCATTTGGTTCGATGGCCATTGGGATCAAACAGCGCCTGAAGGAAACGCAGATCGCTCTTCAAGAATTAACTGGCATTATGATGAGATTTATGGTCTAATACACAAGCTTCAACCGCAATGCCTCATCGGAAATAATCATCACCTTACACCTTTCGATGGAGAAGATTTCCAGATGTTTGAGAGAGATCTTCCCAGCCAGAATAATTCAGGCTTAAGTTTTCAAAAGCCGTCCGAACAATTACCGTTAGAAACCTGCGAAACAATGAATAATTCGTGGGGATTTAATATTACTGATACAAGCTACAAATCGGTAAAGCAATTGATCCATTATATGGTAAACGCGGCTGGCCGCAATGCAAATTTTTTATTGAATGTGGGTCCCATGCCTAACGGAAAAATTCAACCTGAATTTATAGATACGTTAAAGGAAATCGGGAAATGGATGCGGGTTAACGAGCAAACAATTTATGGCACAAAAGGCAACATTATTCCGCCGCAAAAATGGGGCGTAATTACTGCAAAAAATAAAACAATGTTTGTTCATATAATGGACATGCCTTTAAACGAATCTTACATTCTTATCCCCGAATTAAAAGATAAAATGACCAGTGCGTTGCAATTTGGTAACGGAAATAAAATTAAATTCAAGCAAACGCCGGAGGGAACTTATATCTATTTAGATGGAATAAAGACAGGTGGCGCGGATACGATTATTCAGCTAAATATTCTATAACATTTTTGAGATTACAGGATCAGGCGACTATTAAAAAGAAATTATTTTTTGATAATAAAGTACTGCGATAATTATTCCGGCGACAACAATCAGCGAAATTAAGATTGGCACAAAATATCCCTTTCGTTTGGTTTCCGGATAAAGTTGTGTGGTTTCCGAAAATGAATTCAAAATTTCCTCACGTAATGGTATATTTTTTTGAATTGGCCCGGGAAAGGGAGGGGGTATGGTTTTGACTGTAAAATATTCTTTTAGTTCATCGATGTTTCCGGCCATGATCCAATCAGTGAGTCCTTCATACCACACAGGAGTTTCCTTACTTAATATTTTCGATTTTAGTTCTTCCAGATCGAAAGGCCCTCTTTTCGCCTGCCCGTCGAAGATGTAGTACTGACGCATAGAATATTAGAATAGGTTAAAGTCTTTCCATTGTTACTATAAAAAACCAGTTTTATTATATCACCTATGGAATAAAAAAAGCAATTTACTTTAATATTAAACTTAAAATATAAAGTAGTAAAAGCTTTTTCCGCGGCGTAAATTTATAAGAATTTTTTCTTAGCGTACTTAAAATCTGTTTCTTTGCCCTGATGTCTCTATTTATTACTTCTTTAAATTCCGGTAGTAATGGCAATTGTTATTACATAGGTAATGAGAGTGAAGCTGTGCTAATAGATGCAGGCATTCCATGCAAGGAAATTGAAAAAAGAATGAAGCGGCTTGATCTTTCCATTAAGAAAATAAAAGCTGTTTTTGTTTCCCATGAACATTCCGACCACATTAAAGGAATAGAAGTATTTAGTAAAAAGTACCAGATCCCGGTTTATATAACGGCCACAACATTGATTAATACCGGCATTAGGATCGAAAATCATTTAGTAACATCTTTCAAAGCTAATGAATCAATAAAGATTGGAACGCTCAACATTTTACCTTTTCCAAAATTTCACGATGCAAGCGACCCCAATAGTTTTATCGTAGAGTGCAATAAAATAAAAGTTGGAATATTTACAGATATCGGTTTGCCATGCGAAAATGTTATCAACCATTTTCAACAGTGCCATGCCGCATTTCTTGAAGCGAATTATGATGAAAAAATGTTGAATGAAAGTGATTACCCTTACCATTTGAAGAAGCGAATTAGTGGCGGACAAGGACATTATCTAATAGCCAGGCCTTGGCTCTTTTCAAAAAATACAAGCCATCGTTTATGAGTCATTTGTTATTATCTCATCTTTCTCAAAATAATAATACACCACAGCTAGTTAAAGACTTATTTAACACTCATGCTGACGGAGTAGAAATTATCATTGCAACGAGGCATGAAGAAACCGGCTTATTTCATATCCAAAATTCAACGTGCGATTACAAAAATGTAAAAGCAACAAGAATTACTTCAAAGCAGTTGACGCTCTCTTTTGGATAACATCAGATTAGAAATATTCAATCCTGGAATACTCTAATTACTTTCACCAATCTCGTTTCAAAATATTTACTCATACCAGATATTATAACTCCAATTGATTTTCCGGATGCCGAGTGAATGAATTGTAATGTTCCATTTTCATTTTGTGTGATGATACCCATGTGTCCCACAATCCAACCGGTGGTATCTGTTCCGGTGAAAAGGATGAGGTCTCCCGGTTTACTTTCTGCCGGCGCCACAGGCGTACCCGCATTTGTAAAATCTCTTGAAATTCTTGGCACTGCTATTTTGAAATGATCAAATACATAGGTGATAAATCCTGAACAATCGAAGCCCTGTTCTTTGATTGCAGAACCATATTTATATCTTGTTCCGATGAGCGTTTTTGCAAATTCAACAACTGAATCGGCAACCACATTTTTTGTATCGATAATTACTTTCGGAACCGCATTGTTGATACTATTTGATTTTCCATAATTACCGGACACTTCAATTGTCGTAGGTTTAGCTGAAGATTTAGTCGTACGTGTAGTTCTGCAGGCCTGCAAAAAAACGATCACCGGAATAATTACGGTGATCGTTAGAAAATATTTCATATTTAAAAGTAAATAAATCCCCGGCCGAAAACGCTGGCAACTCCAACTAAAAAATTGTGGTTTCTTTTGAAGGCGAGGTTTTCTTTTTTGAAGGTGCTTTTTTTGAAGCAGCCTTCTTATCCTCTGCACCACCGGCATCATCTTTTGAGTCGTTCTTTGAAAGCTGGGCACCATTATTGCCCGAAGCATTTGACACAATTTCATGATTAGCGTAAGCATTCCTTACCTCACACCAATACTTATTACCATTGGGCATTTCAAGAACCAAAATAGTATAATCAAACTCTTTTTTGTTATGGCCAAGTGCTTTTTCAAATTTTATTATTCTCGATTTCGATCCTTTGTATACCGGCGGCAATAATTTTCTTTTATGATCAGCAACTATTTTTTGGAAACCGGTGGGAGCTTCATAAATATAAGAATAAGATTTGTCTGGCATTGTACCAGATCCAAATATTAGTTCTTCATTTAACCAAAACTTCGCGTCGTTATTTACTACAAGCGTATCTCCATGTAAAAAGGTATGTTGAGCTAATACGTTAGTTGAAAAAAGAATCGAAATTGAGCTGATGAAAATTATTCCGATATAATGTTTTATCCTTATCATACTTTTACCGTGTTATATTTTTGTCTCATTTGAGACTTAATAAGTAAAGAGGCAGCCGCTAAAATAAGTATTAATCCAACTATATTATTCCATTTTAAATAAGATGCAAATCCTCCGCCGGCATTATAAGTAAATATCGCTTTACCAAATTCGTCAGTCGTTTGTTTTACATCGCTTGCACCACCTGGAAAATAGATTTTAAAAATTTGCTGCACCAGGCTATTGCCCATAACAGCGTTTCCTGTAATCATATAAGCCTTATCGGTTAACTTGGTTACCTGCGGATTTTTTGAATCAATTTTCAACGACCATTGTCCATTTCCCTTGTATTGCGCATAGCTAATTACTTTTAAAGTAAGTGTTACCTGCCTGTTCATTTCATCCATGTCTCTTTTAAAATCATCAATAACATAAGTAGACATACTGCGTTCCATATCACGCTTTGCCATTGCGGGATCGTTATAAACCTGGCTCGTCTTAAATGTTGCCCATTGACTCGCATTCATTTTTTGAGTGAGCACCATCGTTGCATTGCCGAGTTTATCAAGATTAACTGTAAAGTCTTGTACCAGGCTAGTTGGATCATCCGGGGTTACCTGGGCGCAAGCGTTGAATGCAATAGCGATTAAAGAAAGCGACAGGATTAAACCGCCAGCTATTTTTTTATATACTGTTTTCATTTTTTTATTTTTTAATTTATTGTGTTCATAATTGCCTGGTGCACTGTTGTAAAAGCTTTGTTGGGGCCGGCACCAACAACCACCCCTTCTACTCCACCGTTAACACTCTTCATAAAACTTTCCCAACGGTAAACAATTCCGCGGGCACCCATGGAAGTTCCTGTGAAGCGGGTTAGCCCGTTTTGAGATCCGTCCGGCGCATATCTTACCTGCATCCCTAATCGCAATAAAGTTTGTTGAATGTAATTCATGGCCTGGGCAGGATTAGTAGCTCCCGGAACCTGGTAAATTTCTATGGCTCCATGTGTTGCTCCCGGTGATGTAAACGTGGTGGTCAATATAGGTAACTGCGGCACAGGGCGATTCTTCTGCGTCCAGTTAGCAGGATATGAAAAACTGATATTCCCATTATGGGTAGCCATAGCAGGGCCATTATTATTTTCGTTGTTATTATTGTTGCTGTTGTTATTATTATTATCAGCAACGTTTTCTTGATTATCCTGAGGCTGCTGTTGCTGTTGTTGCGGAGCGGTGTATCCGGCCTGGAAATATTGAGCCAGTTGATCTACTTTCTGCCTTAAAAATGGATCATCTTTCAATTCCATTTCTTTATAACCTTCATCGTTTAATTCGTCAAGATCCAATAAATAATACCCCGGCAGGCCTTTTTGTCTTGCAGTAAAGAAATCGTTTGCTTCTTTCATTCCTGCCTGCAAGGCCTGATCGGCAGTCATTGAACCCCCAAGTCCTTCGCCACCTATGCCCGTAGCTTCCAACGCATAATAATAATTTCCCAATTTTATACCCGGATAGGCATGGCTGGGAATAAGAAAAATTACTGCGTGGTTACCTGCTGCTTTTAAAACGCTTGCATGCAATAATGCCAACTCGATACATAAGCCTGTGTTGCCAGTCACCACTTCTCTTGGCAGGCGGATATGTTCGGTGCTTGTTGAATTGTCCCCAAATTTTGTTTCCCCGGCTGAAGTTTCGCTGTAGACCATCTTGGTTAAGGCAGTGGCTTCGTAAACCCCCTTCATTACCCGTTGAGCTTCCGCGACTGTTTTTTCATCTACCGTTCCTGCAGTGCCGACGCCGGCAGCCTGCTCACCCTGCAACACTTTTTGCTGAACCTGTTGCGCATAATATTTTATGATGGGATCCTGGGAAGCCACCATACAGGCATAAATTGCAACGTTAGTTGAATAATCCGAACTATACGCTTTGTCCTTATCACTCATATCAGAAAAAACAATATCATTGACGGATGTCATATCAAATACAAATGATTCGTCTTTCTCGGTAGGGCTCGATTTACCACCATAGAAAAACCTGATCTCAGTTTTTTCTTTTGATGAAGTATTTTTTTCCGTTATACTTTGATTAAAGACCGGGAAACACGTTACCACCGCTTCCTGTCCGGGCAAGAGGTCTGTTTGTGCGGGAACATCCGTCCAATCATCGATATACTTTGGCACACGATATTGAACTTTAAGATTATGAATCTCAGAAGAGCCGGTATTTGTTATTGATGGCTTTAAAGAGATTGTAACGGCCACCCGCAACATCAGGGTTAGCATACACTTTATAAGCCGCCGGCATTATTACCGAAGCTGGTTGTATTTTCAGGTCGATAGAACCCGATGAAAATAAATACGGGAATAAAAGAAATGCAATACCTGCAATTAATAAAATGCCAGGTAACAAATACTTTTTCATTGGTGTGTGTTTTAGTGATGAATTAATTTTATATCTAAAAAATTTAATAAGCCTGGAGTTGTCTCGCTGTAAAATTGCCCAATTTCAAGCGCTGGCACAATACCTAAAATGTAGTATTTATTTACAGTAATGGTAGGGGCCAAAAACTTATCTGGTAAGGTTATTCAGGCTATTCGCTATAATTAATTTATTTCAAATTCCAATTGCGAATCATCTTCTATAAATGCGTCCAGTTTGTCACCAGGAAGGAGTTCTCCAATATTAACTTGTGTACCTGTAAAGACCAGGTCACCTGTATTGAGGGTGTAAGAATTAGAAATAATGGAAATCAATTTGCTAAAATTATAAATCATTAAAGTGGAATTGCAAAGCTGCACCATTTCCCTGTTTTTATAAAGACAGAAATTGATATTTTGTTTATTGGTGAAATCATTAGCTGGTACCCACTTTCCGATAACCGAAGAATTATCCCAGGCTTTTGTTTTATGCCAAAGCGAATCTTCATCCATTGAACGGGCATCATTGTCAAATGCGATGAAATTGATTCCAATGGTTGCTGCATCATAAAACTCCGCGGCTAAATTTTCAAGTATGTTTTTGCCGCTTTTAGAAATGCGCAATTACCAGTTCGCAACTGCAATACAATTCATCGGCAAATTCGGGATATAAAAAAACAGCGCCTTCGGGAAGTAAAGCGCTGTGCGGTTTTGTAAAGATTAAAGGCGTCTTTATAACGCCATTTAATTGTTCATTTTTATTTGAAAAATAATTTTGTTCGAGACAGAAAATTCTCATCAATAAATTAATTACACTGAAGTTTTTTCAAGTAACACATTCCTGGCATTCTTTTCAAGAATCGCATTGAGCAAATGATTTGGCTTCTCCCCGGAACTGATGAGATCGGATAAAGTCAATTTATCCAATAACTGGTCTACAGAAAATTGAACCATTTGCCAAAGTGAACGTACGGAGCAATCAACTGAATTAGTGCAAAATTTCAAGGAGCCCGAGTAATCTCCACAAAAACTTTTATCAAATAAAGGTCCACCTAAAGTTTTCAGTACCTGGTTCATATTAATATCCGCCGGAGCTTTGGCTAAAACATAACCACCCTTATTACCGGGTGTGCTGTTAATGTATCCTTCAATTCGAAGTTTACGGGTAAGCTTCGCAACATAAGCAGCGGTAAGGCCTTCAGCCTCGCTTAACTGCGGAATGCTCATGCCATTATTATCCTGGCATCTGGCAATCCGCAGTAATATGCGTAAACCGTATTCTTCCTGTGCTGTAATTTTCATGTAATTTTTTTATAACATTAAACGCCCAACGGATCTACCTGGTAACGATCGATAAAACGGGAACGCATAGCCGAAACTTCTTCTTCAGAATTTTTCTTAGTCGCATCTTTATTATAAAGACCAACAAGTTCATCGGCAATTTGCCCGGCAGATTTTCCTTCTATCTGGTGACGTTGTAAAATTTCAACCAACTCACCATCTTTTAATATAGCAATGTTCGGCGATGTTGGTGTTACTCCTAAAAGAAAATTTTCACGGAAATGATTCACTGCTGCTTTTTCCATTCCCGCAAAAACGGTGAACAAATTATCAGGAACTACTTCATTGAATAATGATAAAAGTACTCCCGGTCTTGCTGCTCTTGCTGCGCAACCGCAAACTGAGTTTAATACAACGAGAGAAATTTTTCCATCTTTTTTATTCAATGCTTTTTCAACATCTTCAGGAGTTAATAGTTGCTCAAAACCTGCTTCAGTTAGTTCCTGCCTGAAAGGTGCTGCAATTTCTTCGCTGTAAGTTGATGCCAGCGATTTGTTCATTAATGAATTCAAACTTATTTGTGCCATGTTTTTATTTTTTATTATTGATTATTATTTTCTTGTTACTTGATACTTACTACTTGCTTCCTTCTCTCTACATAAATCCTAATTCCAAAGAAGCTGCTTCACTCATCATACTTTTATCCCACGGTGGATCCCATACTACAGAAACATCAACCTCGTTCACTCCCTCTACCATTCTTACTTTTTGATCCACTTCAATTGGAATTTCCTGCGCCGCCGGGCAGCTTGGCGCCGTTAATGTCATTGTTATCTGAACATTATTTATCGGCAAAATGTCTATTTTATAAATCAGTCCTAGCTCATAAATACTTACCGGAATTTCCGGGTCAAAAATTGTTTGCAAACAATCAATTACTTTTTGCTTTAATGCCTCTTCATCCATAATCATATTGTTTTCTCCGGCGTATGAATTGATTTATACACCAGTGCATAATTTTTCATTTGTTTTACCATCGCCAATAATCCGTTTGACCGTGTCTGGGCCAGATGATTCATCATACCAATCTCTCTTATAAAATCAAGTTTTGCATTTAAAATTTCATCAGGTGTATGTCCGGATAAAACTTCAATCAACATACTTACCAAACCTTTTACAATTACTGCGTCACTATCTGCTTTAAAAAATATATTGCCATCATCATAATCTGCAACAAGCCACACTGTTGACTGACAACCTTTAATTATATTTTCCGGGAGTTTGTATTTATCATCAAGCACCGGTAATTTTTTACCGAGGTCAATGATGTATTCATATTTTTCTTCCCAGTTATCAAATAAAGAAAATGATTCTATAATTTCTTCTTCTGTTTGTTCTATCGTCTTGTTAATACTCATTTAAGAAAGCATTTTAATCGTCTTTAGCAATCCATTCACCAGCCTGTCAATTTCTTCTTTGGTATTATACATCGCAAACGATGCACGAACTGTTCCGGGAATTTCAAAGCGGGTCATTAATGGTTGCGTGCAATGATGACCTGTTCTAACGGCAATTCCCTGGTTATCTAATAAAACACCAATATCCTGCGGATGAATATTTTTAATTACAAAAGAAACGACACTTACTTTTTCTTTAGCAGTGCCAATGATACGTAGTCCGGGCAAGGCTTCCAATTGTGACGTTGCATATTGTAATAAATCATTCTCGTGTTCTCTTATGGCATCTTTTCCGGTTTCATTTATAAAATCCAATGCCGATTTTAATGCAACTGTATCGCCAATATTTGGCGTGCCCGCTTCATATTTATAAGGCAAATCAGCGTAAGTTGTTTTTTCAAAAGTTACTTCTTTTATCATTTCACCACCACCCATAAACGGCGGCATACTTTCTAATATATCTTTTTTGCCATACAACACGCCAACGCCAGTTGGTCCATACACTTTATGTCCCGAAAAAGCAAAAAAATCACAATCTAATTGCTGAACATCAATATCCAAATGAACTGTAGATTGAGCGCCATCTATCATAACGATAGCGCCTACCTGATGAGCAGCATCGATAATTTCTTTTACCGGATTTATGGTTCCTAACGAATTGGAAACATGAACAACAGAAACCAGTTTTGTTTTGGATGACAACAAATTTTTATAAGCCCCAATATCTAATTCACCATCATCGGTAACGGGAATGACTTTTAAAATTGATTTTTTTTCTTCACACAAAATTTGCCACGGAACAATGTTGGAATGATGTTCCATTCCTGAAATAATAATCTCATCTCCGGCGCGAATATTTTTCCTTCCCCAGGTATAAGCAACCAAATTTATTCCTTCAGTAGCGCCTCTTGTAAAAATAATCTCTTCGGGGAAAGCAGCATTAATAAATTTCCTAACGGTTACTCTTGTTAATTCATAAGCTGCTGTTGCTTCTTCTGCCAAAGTATGAATACCGCGATGTATGTTGGCATTATAATGAGAATAATAATTGCTCAAGGCATCAATAACTACCTGTGGCTTTTGAGATGTTGCAGCATTGTCGAGATACACCAACTTTTTATCATTCAGTTCGCGGCTTAGTATTGGAAACAATTCCCTAATACTTGTTACATCAAAAACAGGCGATATGGTAGTTAATGTTTCCATTTTAATTTACAGCTAACCGATCAAAAATTAATTTCTCTACAAAAGTTCGCAACGGTTCATTTTTTATCTGCATCACAACATCTTCGGCAAAAGCGGTTAACAGCATGGATTGTGCATGTTCTTTTGAAATACCCCTTGTTCTTAAATAAAACAATGCTTCTTCGTCCAGTTGGCCAACTGTGCACCCGTGAGAACACTTTACATCATCAGCAAATATCTCTAACTGGGGTTTTGTATTAATAGTGGCGTCATCTGATAATAAAATATTCTTATTCGATTGATAGGCATTTGTTTTTTGCGCATCCGGTCTTACAAATATTTTTCCGCTAAATACGCCGCTGGAATTATCATCCAGTATTCCTTTATAAAATTCATTACTGAAACAATTTGGTTTGGTATTATCAACCAAAGTATGATTGTCAACATGGGTGTTACCGTTCAATAAATACAAACCGTATAAATGCGCTTCGTTACCTTCTGCCTCCATAATAACATTCATGTTGTTACGGATCAACCCGCCATTCAACGAAATGGTTACGGCATGTGCATAGCTTTTACCAATTTGGCGTATATGCGTAGTAGTTACCTGGCTGGCATTCACAACATCATTCTGAATTTTATAATATTCAACAATAGCATTGGTATTAACTATAACCTCCATTACACCATTAGTAAAACTATCCATTGTACCAATAGTGGTGAAAGATTCAGCCAGTTGTACTTTGGCGCTATCACTAACATATATCAAACTTCTCGGTTGGGCCAGTGTGTGATTGTTTCGTGTATCCGACACTTGATAGATATAAACGGGTTTATCCAATACCTGGTTTTTATTTATATGGATAAAAACACCACCGTAAATAAAAGATGTATTTAAAGCATGAATACCATCTTTCACAACAAGACTACTTTTCCCAAGATGCTCGTTTACGATGTCTTTATATTTCCCCATGGCGGCTTCTTCCAAAGGAAGTATAATACATTCATTTTCCGAAGAACGAATTGTTGAAAGCCCGGGAATATAACTTCCATTGAGAAAAACCAATTCGTTCGCATTTTTATAGCCGGGCAAACGAACAGCGTCAACATCTGCGGCAGTAATTTTTAAATTATCTCCTGATAAACTGTATTCCTTTTTAAACAAATTACCAATGCTGGTAAATCTCCATTCTTCATTGCGAGGCGTAGGAATACCATTCTTATTAAACATTTTAAACCCTTCTTTCCTGATGTCGTTTAAAACATCATCCGCACCGGAAGATTGTAGTTCGTTGAATTTATCTTCTATATAATCTATGTTCTTTGTATCCATTTTTCTTTTAATAAAATTTTACACTGCCTCAGCCAAACTCAATTCATCTTTAATAAAGTCGTAGCCTTTTTCTTCCAGTTCCAACGCCAATTCTTTAGTACCTGATTTTACAATTCGCCCGTTTACTAATACATGAACAAAATCAGGTTGTAAATAATCGAGCAACCTTTGATAATGTGTTATCACAATAATCGCCCTTTCTTTGTTGCGCAATTTATTTACACCATTAGCAACAATGCGTAATGCATCTATATCTAACCCGGAATCTGTTTCATCTAAAATAGCCAGCTTTGGTTCCAGCATTGCCATCTGAAAGATTTCGTTTCTCTTTTTTTCTCCTCCGGAAAATCCTTCATTTATAGACCGCGTTAGTAAAGATTTATCAATCTCTACCAATTGCATTTTTTCTTTCATCAGCTTTAAAAAAGAAACTGCGTCTAACGGTTCCTGTCCATGATATTTTCTTTTTTCATTCAATGCCGTTTTTATAAAATTAGTAGTGCTTACGCCCGGAATTTCCACCGGGTATTGAAAGGCAAGAAACAATCCTTCGCGTGCCCTATCCTCAGGAGACATTTCAAGCATATCTTTTCCAAGAAAATTAATGGAACCTTCGCTCACGTCATAATCTTCCCTACCGGCGAGGATAGATGCCAGGGTGCTTTTGCCGGAACCATTTGGACCCATAATGGCGTGCACTTCACCTGCTTTAACTTCAAGGTCAATCCCTTTCAAAATTTGCTTTCCTTCTACCGATGCGTGAATGTTTTTAATTGATAACATATCTTCTTAAATATAATTTACAAATGATTTTTTTGATTAACCAACGCTCCCTTCAAGACTGATGGCTAATAATTTTTGCGCTTCGACCGCAAATTCCATTGGCAACTGGTTCATTACTTCTTTTGCAAAACCGGTAACAATTAATGCTACTGCTGTTTCTGCGTCTATGCCTCTTTGCCTGCAATAAAAAAGCTGGTCTTCACCAATCTTTGATGTTGTTGCTTCGTGTTCGATAATTGCCGTTTTATTTTTTGATTCAATGTATGGAAAAGTATGAGCGCCGCATTTATCGCCAAGCAATAGTGAATCGCATTGTGAATAATTGCGTGCATTCAGCGCATTCTTTCCGGCGCGAACCAAACCTCGATAACTGTTCTGACTTTTGCCGGCAGAAATCCCTTTCGATACGATCCTGCTCCTTGTATTTTTTCCGAGATGGATCATCTTGGTTCCGGTATCCGCCTGTTGCCGGTGATTAGTTAACGCAACCGAATAAAATTCCCCGATGGAATTATCACCTTTTAAAATAACACTCGGATATTTCCAGGTGATGGCAGAACCAGTCTCAACCTGTGTCCATGAAATTTTAGAATTATTACCCTGGCATATTCCTCGCTTTGTTACAAAGTTGTAAATACCACCTTTACCCTTTTCATCACCGGGATACCAGTTTTGAACTGTTGAATATTTAATTTCTGAATTATTATGTGCCACCAACTCAACAACTGCCGCGTGTAATTGATTTTCGTCCCGCATGGGCGCTGTACAACCTTCGAGATAACTTACATAAGCATCGTCTTCAGCCACAATAAGTGTTCTTTCAAACTGGCCCGAACCGAGTGTATTGATTCGAAAATAAGTTGATAATTCCATCGGGCAGCGAACACCTTTCGGAATAAAACAAAAGGAACCATCAGTAAATACCGCGGAGTTTAAGGCCGCAAAATAATTGTCGGTCATCGGAACAACAGAACCTATATATTTTTTAACGAGATTCGGATGATTTTGAATCGCTTCACTCATCGAACAAAAAATAACGCCAATTTCGGAGAGCTGTTTCTTAAATGAAGTGGCCACCGAAACACTATCCATTACCACATCCACCGCAACACCAGTAAGCCTTTTCTGTTCACTAAGGGAAATACCCAGCTTATCAAAAGTTTTTAATAGTTCAGGATCAACTTCGTCAAGGCTACCTAATTGCTTTTTCTTTTTTGGTGCGGCATAATAGATAACATCCTGGAAATTTATTTTAGGATAATGAACATTTGGCCAGGTTCGGCTCTTCCATTTTCAACCAATGAGCATAAGCCTTCAATCTCCAATTGAGCATCCATTCGGGTTCATTTTTCTTTTCTGAAATAAGGCGAATAACATCTTCGCTCAACCCTTTTGGAACTACGTCGGTATCTATATCAGTAACAAATCCGTATTTATAATCGCTTGAAACCGTTTGCTCCAAAACATCTAATTCTTCTTTCATTATGCCTTGTTTTTATAAAAATGCCATTTTAAATTGGTTTACAAAGATAAAGATTTCACCCGTTTATACAAAATAGTATAAACAGATTTAAACTTTTATATAGGTTTTTTTCGAATCGCTCTATCTGCAGAAATCTGTGAAGACTTAATGCCTGAAAGGGTTTCGTCGATTTGCAATTAAATGACGCCCCAATAAAAAATTTCGCATTTAATAAATGACAAAAAATCTGCTGTTTAAAATGAACTTGTTTTATGATATCTCGTCTTGTTTTTTTGTTCAACCCTTCTATATTCGGTAAATTACACTCCAGGTTTTGGTAAAAAGCTTCAAAACTGATAATTAAATTTCAATGAAGCAGCTATTATCGTTGGCCATAATTTTTTTTCTGCCAACCATTCTTTTTTCACAAACGGTTGTT
The DNA here is from genome assembly GCA_963792025.1 of uncultured Chitinophagaceae bacterium. Lineage (GTDB taxonomy): Bacteria > Bacteroidota > Bacteroidia > Chitinophagales > Chitinophagaceae > Ginsengibacter. The sequence continues at coordinate 310,938 of CAWBUS010000012.1, forward strand.
TCCATAAATATTAACGGAGGTATTAATCCTGCATCTGCTGAATATATTCATCAATCAGTTGAAAAAGCGGAAAAAGAAAAAGCTGAATGTCTTTTGATACATCTCAATACGCCGGGAGGTTTATTAAATTCAACAAGAGATATTGTTAGTGACTTTTTTAAATCAACTGTTCCAATAGTTGTTTATGTGTCTCCCTCCGGTGCTCATGCAGGTTCTGCAGGTGTATTTTTAACGCTCGCCGCTAACATTGCGGTAATGGCTCCGGGAACAAACATAGGCGCAGCGCATCCTGTAACCATGCAAGGAACAGTAGATTCCATAATGAATGCAAAGGGCACCAATGATGCGGCCGCCTTCATAAGAACTATCGCAGAAAAAAGACATCGCAATGTTCAATGGGCGGAAGAAGCGGTACGATATAGCGTTTCAATAACCGAAGAAGAAGCGATACAGGACAGCGTGATCGATTACATCGCCAATGATGATCGTGAATTGCTCGTTCAGATTGACGGCAAAAAGATTGAAGTAAATGGGGGCGCTAAAATTTTACATACAAAAAATGCAAGTATTCAATCAGGTGAAATGGGATTCTTTCAGAAAGTATTAAATGCAATCAGCGATCCCAACATTTCATACATATTAATGATGCTGGGTTTCTTCGGGTTAATATTTGAATTGTTTAATCCCGGCGCCATATTTCCGGGCATCGCCGGCGTCATATTCTTAGTGCTTGCTTTTTATTCCATGAGTTCTATGCCCGTTAATTATGCAGGATTATCTTTAATAATTTTTGGAATACTTCTCTTTTTACTTGAAATAAAAATCGTCAGCCACGGATTGTTAACCATTGGAGGAATTATTTCCCTATTATTAGGTTCTATGTTTTTGTTCAGGCAAACCTCCACTGAAAGTGTAACTGCAGTATCCCGGAGTATCATCTTTACCACAACCGCTGTAACAACTTTATTTTTTATGTTCGTGGTGGGTATGGGTTTAAAAGCGCAACGATTGAAACCTGTTACAGGAAATAATGCATTAATCGGTATGAAGGGGAGTGCTCTTACGATAATTGATCCGTCGGGAATGGTAAAAGTAAATGGCGAAACATGGAAGGCAATCGCCCTTACAGGGAAAGTTAGCGAAGGACAAAAAATAATTGTAAAAGAAATTAAAGATCTTACATTATATGTTGAAGCAGTAACATAACAACGAAGATTTCATTTAGTATTAAAACATTTTATCAATCACATTTAAATAAAAAACATGCCACAACAATTACCAATTGCATTAATCATAATTGTCGTATTCATTTTATACATCCTCGCCAGTTCCATAAGAGTTTTGCGTGAATACGAACGTGGCGTTATATTCAGGTTAGGAAGAGTTTTAGGTGGTGGCGTAAAAGGTCCGGGTCTTATTTTGCTGATACCAGTAATTGATAAGATGGTAAAGGTAACGCTACGCACAGTTGTAATGGATGTGCCACCGCAAGATGTTATAACGCAGGATAACGTTTCCATCAAAGTTAATGCGGTGATATATTTCAGGGTAGTTGATCCTCAAAAAGCAATTGTTGAAATAGAAAATTATTTGGCCGGTACCTCACAACTTTCTCAGACAACTTTGAGAAGCGTTTTAGGACAGTCGGAGTTAGATGAACTCCTTTCGCAACGTGAAAAAATAAACATACGCCTACAGGAGATTATAGACAACCAAACGGAACCATGGGGCGTAAAAGTTACGCATGTGGAAGTAAAACAAATTGATCTTCCGCAGGAAATGCAGCGTGCCATGGCTAAACAAGCTGAAGCCGAAAGAGAACGCAGGGCTAAAGTTATTTCTGCTGAAGGTGAATTCCAGGCGTCACAAAGGTTGAGTGACGCAGCAAAAATATTGAGCGAACAACCAAGTGCATTAACCTTACGTTATTTACAAACCTTACGTGAAATAGCAACTGAAAATAATTCAACCACCATCTTCCCGGTACCAATTGATATTTTAAAACCTTTTATGAAAATCAATGAAGATGAGCAAAAGAAAAAAGATGTTGTGGTATAAAGTATGTTCTTAAATAAGATACAATTACAAACTAATAATCTTTCAGGCTTATATAATTTCTATAAAGATGTTTTGGAATTAAATGCTTTTTATTCCGGTGAAAAAAGTATTACCATTTCAGCAGGAAAATCAGTTTTAATTTTTGAGGAACCAGATGCAGATATAAATCCGTTTTATCATTTTGCTTTCAACATTCCTTCCAACAAATTTGAAGAGGCGCTTGAATGGATAAAACACAAAGTTGAGCTGCTTTGGCTCGACGACTATAATGGCTATATAGCAGATTTCGTTAACTGGCATGCAAAATCATTTTATTTCATAGATCCTGCGGGTAATATTCTTGAACTAATTTCAAGATTAGATTTGAATGACAGTATTGAAGAAAAATTTTCGTCTGCGCATATCCGTAATATAAGTGAAATAGGGTTAGTGCTTTCAGCAGAAAATTTTCAAAAGGATGTCGACGAATTATTAAAACAATACCCACTTCCTTATTTCGATAAGCAACCGCCACTGCCCCATTTTAAAGCCATCGGAAACGATGAAGGGCTATTCATAATTGTTCCTGAAAACAGGATTTGGTTTTCCACTAAAAGTACTGCATCAAAAAAATTTCCAATGGAAATTAGCCTTATTGAAAATAAAAGAACGTATCGTTTAATACAATGAGCTTTTGTTTTTAACAAAAAAGAAATTTACGCGGCAAATTATTTTTTCTTATATTATTCAAAACAAATTGACAAAAACTATGGAACCCCTCACCCCAGTCAAAGAAAATATTATGATAAAACATATTGAGATCGGGCACCTGAAGTCGGCAGACTACCAGGAGCTTTTAGCAGCAATGAAAGCCGCCTACAGCAACTGGCAGGGCAGTTACTGGACCACTGAAACAATAAATAAACTCATTAATAAGTTTCCGCAGGGACAAATTGTAATAAAAGCAGATGATGTAGTGGTTGGCTGTGCGTTATCCCTTATTGTTGATTATAACAAATTTGGGGACAATCATACTTACCGCCAGATTACGGGGAATTATACCTTTAGCACACACGATCCAAAAAACGGAGATGTACTTTATGGGATTGAAATATTTATTCATCCCGACTATCGGGGCCTGCGACTCGGGAGGCGTTTGTATGATGCAAGAAAAGAATTGTGCGAGCAATTAAATTTGAGGGCCATCGTGTTTGGGGGAAGAATTCCTGAATATCATAATTACGCAAATGAACTTACTCCTAAAGAATTTATTCAAAAAGTAAAAAATAAAGAAATCTACGATGGGGTACTTTCTTTCCAGCTTGCCAATGATTTTCATGTAAAAAAAGTTTTAAAAAACTATTTGCCTGAAGACCATGCCAGCATGGAATATGCCACCCTCCTGCAATGGGATAACATCTATTATACCAGTGAAACGAAAAAGCTTTTTAGCGCTAAAACATACGTGCGGCTTGGCCTTATTCAATGGCAAATGCGCCCTTATGCCAACCTTGACGAGATGTTCACCCAGGTTGAATTTTTTATTGATTCGATTGCCGCCTACAAAAGTGATTTTGCGTTACTACCCGAACTTTTTAATGGCCCGTTGTTAGCTGAATTTAATGACATGACCGAGGCTGATTCTATGCGGGCGCTTGCCAGGTATACTCCCGAACTTAAAAAAAGATTCAGCGATCTTTCGATAAAATACAATGTAAACATCATAACCGGAAGTGTCCCCAGCATGGAGGGTGACTCTTTAAAAAATGTAGGTTATGTATGTCACAGAAATGGTGACATAGACCAGTATGAAAAAATTCATATCACACGAGATGAAAGCAAGTTTTGGGGTATCAGGGGTGGCGATACGCTTAAAGTGTATGATACCGATGCGGGTAAAATCGGGATATTAATTTGTTACGACGTTGAATTTCCGGAATTGCCGAGGCTACTTGCAGATCAGGGAATGCAGTTATTGTTTGTTCCATTTTTAACCGATACGCAAAATGCGTATAACCGTGTTCGTTATTGCGCCCAGGCAAGAGCGATAGAGAATGAATGTTTTGTTGCTATTACAGGATGCATTGGCAACCTACCAAAAGTTGAAAATATGGATATCCAGTATTCGCAATCTGCGGTGTTTACTCCTTGCGATTTTGCGTTTCCTGCTAACGGGGTCAAAAGTGAGGCCACAGCCAATACGGAAATGATTTTGATTGCGGATGTGGATCTTTCGTTACTGGACGAATTGCATTCGAGAGGAAGCGTGCGAAACCTGAAAGACAGGAGAACAGATTTCTATGAAGTAATTATGAAAAATCAGGCATCGATTTAGAATTATTTACATTCTATCCTGATTATCTTTTTTTATAAACAATAGATTTAATGAACTTATGATAATGTGAAATCTCAATTGTCCGATCATAGCTTTGACTAAAAAACGGTCTCATGTCTACCAGTTCCCGCGTTTCGATATTACTAGTTACCCGAAAGAAAAAATACATAAGTTTTAAAAGCATTTTTTGCCATAAACGGCCTTTCTTTTTATCGTACACAAAATCAACATATAGCCATAGTCCGTCACTTTTAAGAAAGCCATCCAGTTTGGCAAATATGTTTTGAATTTTATTAGCCTGAAAATTGTCAAAAAAAAATGGCGTCAATACTATATCGAATTTTCTATCCGTGTCATAATTTTCAGCCGCCTGTTGTATGAAGTTAATTTGATTGCTTCCACAGTTTTTCTTTTTTGATAGCGCAATCATCTTAGCAGACAAGTCGATGTATTCAATGATTAATCCTTGTTGATGAACTTTTGCAATCTCTTCGACAATCCATCCGGTACCACCGCCAACAATTAATACGCGTCTGTTGGCAGGTATCTGTGGTAGCAAACAAACTTGCGCCTCCACCAGGTTTTTACCAAAAATAATCCGGCTTATCAAGTCGTAGGATCCTGCTATTTTATCATAATTAGTTGCCAATAAATCTCATTTTAGTATTTTTAAGAACACATCTAATCAGTCCGTCATAAATATAAAGGCATGGCTTTTTTCCCTTAATTGTAACCCGCCTCCTTGTTAATGAACAAACCTCATAGCTATGATTCCGCAAATGGCTTTCACCATTATAACCCCATCAATTACTACCAGGTAATAGAGAATTTGTTTATGCCGCAGCATTGAATAGGTAATAACTAACAATAACAAAAACGGCAGCAGGTTAAAAAAAACAGATGGAAAAGTGAAATGCCTGTATTCTGAAAACACTAACATAAAAAATATGCCTACTAAACACAGCGGGAATAAAACAAAGAATATTGTTTTTTCCACGCCAAACCTTACTACAAATGTTTTTAACTGGTAGTTGGAATCATCTTCATAATCTTTCATATCGAACATAATTGCGTTTACGGTGCAGAACATCCAGTTTTTTACAAAAAGCCCGATTACTAAAATCGGGTCGGTATAATAATAGCCATGTTCCAGTTGCAACACGATAATGGGCAACAGGCTAACGCTACAGGACCATACAAATCCAATCACGAACGCTTTTATCCAGCCGGTATTTCTGAGATTTAATTTAAGAAAAGACCTGGGTAGTAACCCGTAATACAAAATTGCAGACAGTAACATAACCGCAATTATCAGCCAATATTCCAGCGACATTTGCAAAAGGTTTTCATAATAACGTAAGAACAATATTCCGCCGGTTATTAAACAAAGCCCCAGGAAAAACATCTGGCTGTATTTTACAAAAAGCCGGTGCTGAGTATACCACGCAGACCGGGGATTATCCAAAGAATAAGTTTGCAATGGATTCGTATAAGCGAAAGTGTAATACATAACTGTAGCGCTAAAAAGTAACAGGTAATATAAAAATGAATTAAAGGGCAGGCGAAGCTGGTAGTCTGTTTCAAGAGAAAGCACAATGCTAAGAAGGGCCACAAAGTAGTTCCCGAAAAAAACAAATTTTATAATTTTATTTCCCATCGCCTTAATTATTCAAATGTAGCCTCAATTAATGCGCTGTGCTTTAAGTTTTTTTATTTTTATCGTATGGAGTTGCGGGTTACGGTCTGAAAAGGGTATGAATGTGCAACAGCATTATCATTGACCATTGCCCAAAATGCCTGCCTGCGCACCCCATTGCAGCAATAATTGAGCAATAAAAAATTATAAAGATCATAAGCGAATACGTGAGCCTATTTCAACAACCTTTTCTGAAGGCAGATTAAAAAACTGCGCCGGGCGTGAAGAGTTTCTGCCCATATAATCGAACAGGCTTTCGCGTAACGGGCTCATGCCGGTGTGTTTGGTAATTACTACAGATTCTCTGCCAAGAAAATAGGTGATGTCCTTTTCATTGAGTTTGATGTTTTTTTCTTTTAATAATTGTAAAGCTAATGGCACGTCTATGATATCCAAATACCCATAATTAAGAATAAGCCTGGAAATATGATTATCGAGTTTTTCAAAGTTGATATTGTCACGTAGAGGTACATGAGGAACCGGGTTTAGCTGTATCGATACTATAATAATTTGCTGATGAATAATTTTATTATGGGTTAAATTGAAATAAAATGCAGGTGGCGTAATGTATGGATTCCTGGTTAAATATACGGCTGTACCACCCACCACATGCTCCGCTTTGGACTGGTAATACTTCAAAAATTTTTGCAGCGAATCTGTAACTCGGTTTAGTTGAATACTCATCATTCGCTTGCCGCGATACCAGGTAGTCATCATAAAATATACAATGGTTGCCACCAACAACGGAAACCAGCCACCATCAGGCACCTTCACGATGTTTGCCGAAAAAAATGAAACATCTACAATTAAAAAAAACAGCACCATCGCAAGCGCAGAACTCAATTTCCATTTCCACAATTCTCTCATCGCCACAAAAGCAAGTAATGAAGTTATGACCATAGTAGTACTAACAGCCACCCCATACGCAGATGCAAGATTGTCGGATGTTTTAAAAAAAGCAACCAACCCAATGGTGGCGATAAACAACATCCAGTTTAGTTGAGGAATATATATCTGGCCCTGTTCATCGGGTGAAGTGTATACCACTTTGAACCGCGGAAGAAAACCAAGTTGAATAGCCTGCTGCGTTAGGCTAAAGGCCCCGGAAATAATTGCCTGCGAAGCAATAACAGTAGCTAACGCAGCCAATATTACCAGCGGATACAACGCCCATTTAGGTACCAAATGATAAAAAGGGTTAATGATAGCGCTATGGTCGTGCAATATCAATGCGCCCTGGCCAAAATAATTAATTACGAGGCAGGGCAATACCACGTAAAACCAGCCAAGTCGTATAGGTTTTTTACCAAAATGGCCTATATCAGCATATAATGCTTCGCCACCGGTAACGACTAAAAAAACAGCGCCAAGTATAGCGATGCTGCCCAATCCGTTAGTCTTAAAAAAATAAAAAACATAATAAGGGTTTAATGCCTGCAATACCGAGGGATGTTTTGCAATTGCGATTATGCCCAACAATGCTAAGGTTGTAAACCATATTAAAATGATAGGGCCAAAAATGAGCCCGACATGGCCGGTTCCTTTTCGCTGAAAAAGAAACAGCATAAACAAAATAATAACTGTAATAGGGATAACATACGGTTCAAAAAAAGGCGTCGCCACTTTTAACCCTTCAACGGCACTTAATACAGAAATGGCAGGTGTTATCATCCCGTCTCCATACAACAATGCGGCGCCAAATAATCCCATAGACAGGATAACAAAATAGTTTCGCGATTTCTTTTTTGGCAACACGAATGCCATTAGGGCAAGTATGCCGCCTTCGCCATCGTTATCTGCCCGTAAAATAATTACTAAATATTTTATACTTATCACAAGAATAAGCGACCAGAAGATAAGAGAAAGAATTCCGAAGATATTGCTGTCAGTTACTCCAATGGCTTCTTTGCCCGTAAAGCAAACTTTTACTGCATACAATGGGCTGGTGCCGATATCCCCGAAAACGATACCTAACGCACCTACCGTTAGCTTTAATAAATTATTTGATTTTTCATTCTTAGTATCCATCACTTTTTTTTACGGAAAAATTCAGTTGACATATAATATTTTATAACACTATTATTATAAAAAAGATGTCCTACATCTTAAAAAAAAATAAAACCCTGTTTGCCACAAGATAAGAAATGAAAAATAGTGAGCTACTTACACAAAATTCAATGTTAATAAGAAAGCGCTCACTTTACGTAAATAGGCTTTAATAAGAAGGAAAGATGAATTTTGATTTTAAAATTTAAAGGCAGCGCTCACTTTAATCCCAAATTTTGGAACGCCTGGATTATTTAAGTAATTCAATCGCCACACGCCATCTACTCTAAGGGCATGGAGAATATTATCTATTCCAACTCCTGTTTCCATATATGGTTCCCGGTCCGGAATGGTAAAATGATAACCTATAGTTGAATCATAATAACCATTGGCAATTTTATTGGCCTGCGACATGCCGCCGATAACGCCTTTGAAAGTTACCAGAGAACGCCATTTTAGTTTCTTCATTAGCGGAATATATTTAAATGGAAAACTCCCAAATGATTGTTGAACAGAAAGGCTTATATATTTGTCGGTTACAAACTCAAAACGGTTCATGTTGTTGAATGCATATTTATTATAATAATAAGTATCGTTTCCTTTCAACACATTTAAAAACACTATTGGCAAAACACCGTTAGTTATCCCGGCATCAATTATATAAGAAAGGTTACCGATTCTTCCATCGGGGAAATTATGTTCCAGATATAAATTCCACTTGCTGAAATTAAAATCACTTTTCAGAAACCCATTATTTACTTTCACTCCTTTTGTATAACTCAATGTGATTATCGGGTAATAACTTCCGAGGCTCCCTCTCCTGTAATGTTGTGTAATGTACCTTTCCTTGTGCGACCATCGCAAAGAGATAGTTGCATCATTAACCGTGTAGTGATTGGCTTCCGAAAGGCTATCGGTATATGGTTTAAAATCGCCGTTAGTATAGAACACACTAAAAAAAGGCGTGAGCACATTATGATTCAAATCTGCCCCTATTGCCCAATCGCTGGTTAAATATTTCAGGTAACTAATATCAGAGTATTTACTGTTAATAAGGCGGGACTGGCTCGATTTCACTCTTCTTAAAAAAGCTGCGAAGATTGAATTTTGATCGATTTCATCACTATGGTTGTAGGTGCCTGTTATATCGCTGCTATATTCCAAAGTAAGGGTGGACCATTTATGAGGATTCAAAACAAAAACGGACCCCAGTAAATAGCGGAATTGCTTATCTCTCATGGCGTAACCTGCGTAGCCTTTTAACTGTATCCGGCTGTTAAATTTATAGTTCGTTTTTAACCCGAATGTAAAACGGTTGCCTTCGATGATATTGTTAGTATATATGTAATAAATATCGCCAAGGTCAATATGGCCTGCACTGTAATAGCCCGTACTTAATGCTGAAATTATTTTAGCATAGGTAACTACTGCCGGAATTTTCGTAAGCGTATCCATCAGCACATATACGGATTTTTCTGTTTTGCTTAATGGTTCAAATCTTTCAACAGGCTTCACTTTAGCCGAATCAGAACCGTACGCAGAAACTGGTATGTATTTTTTTTCAAAGGCCGTATCAATTCTGTCATTATTCAAAATAATATCCTTATATATCGTCGTTTTCCTGGCAACTACGCCCGTTTGTTTTTTCAACGGTACTACCAGGTCCATAAATAAAACTGTTTTTTCGGGCAAAAACTTTTCCTGGTTTTCGGCTTGAAAAAATTGCGAAATTTCAAACTTTTTTACAAAGTTAACATTGGCATTTTTATCCATATGCATTACGAGGGATTTCACAGCAAATGATGTATCTGCAATCCATAGATACCCATTAAATGTATTGCTGCCAAAGTGTGCCGGAGAAAATTGCACCTGTATGCAACGGTGGTTATCAAAATAAACAGTATCAAGAATGTGGTAGTCATAAAAAGTTAATGCATTATCTGCAATAGGACTTACAAAATTCACATCAACAAGCCTTATGTTATTATCGTAAACGTTTATTTTTTTATAAAGTCCATCTACAAAAGTCAATATCGATTTATTGTCAAAACCTGAACTTTTAATAGCAGTATAATCCGTTCTATCTTTTTCCGGGGTTTTGCGGAAGTAAAAATTTGAGTTGGTTTCTGATAAAAAAACGGGTAATAGTTTATCATGATCGGCAGTGGTATCCTGGTTGTTAAATGCAAACGAAAGTGGCCTCATCAGTTTGTTATTTTGGATTTTCTCAGGAATGTTTTTGAGATCTACCTCCATTTTATCATATACGTGGGATTGAAATGAACTATTATTAAAAGCATCGTTCACGGGTTTGTTTTTAATTACCTTAAGAATCAACCTTTGCGCTTTTGTGTATTTCTGTTTTATGGCCACAACTACTTCTGCCATCTCGTTAGCAGCAGGTACCGCTTCAAAATTAATAACCTGCTCTTCTTGTTTTGTTACTGCCCTGGAGGTAGATTTATAGCCAATCATTGAGATAGCTATAGAATCGGTCTTGTTACTAATTGTGAGCGAATACTTCCCCTTATCATCGGTAATTACACCATTGCCCGAATTAAGGGCGTATACGCTGCATGAAAATAGCGGAAGCCCTGTAGTTGCGTCAGTAACCTTGCCGGTTATTACACGCTGTTGTGCATAGCTATGAACATACATAGCAAAAAACAGCAGGCACATAATTTTATATGGTAAATATTTTTTTATAGAAGGGCAGGTATTAAATACACAATTCGTAAAAATAATTCACATTATCCATTCGACGCTTTTTCATTTTATATTTTACTTGCAGAAATAATAAAATTAGAACTCCAGGGATAAAGAGATATATATGAGATGAATGGTTGGGTTAGAGTTTTCCACTTAGACACAAAGAACGTACAAAGGATCTCACGGGATATTTTTTAAGATAAAACCACCAATTTTCATAAGAAATGCCCTTTAAATAGGGGAATTCGATTGATAGTGATAAACCCAACTATAACTTTATCTTAGAATCGTTTGGTGTAAATTTGCAGGTGATAAAATAAGTTTCATTTCATGTTAAAACTGCCTGTATATCTCGATAATAATGCTACCACAAAGGTCGATCCCCGGGTGTTAGAAACCATGATTCCATATTTTACTGAACATTATGGTAATGCGGCAAGCAGAAGCCATTCTTTTGGTTGGGAAGCGGAAGAAGCTGTGGAGTATGCCCGCGAACAGGTCGCAAAATTAATAGGCGCAGAACCGAAAGAAATCATTTTTACATCAGGCGCTACAGAGTCGGATAACCTTGCGCTCAAAGGAGTCTTTGAAACCTACGGCTCAAAGGGCAATCACATAATTACTGTAGCTACAGAGCATAAAGCTGTGCTGGATAGTTGTAAGCATATTGAAAAACTGGGCGGCGAAATTACTTATCTTAATGTTGATCATGAAGGGCTGATTGATTTGGATGAATTGCGAAAGGCAATACGACCGGGCACAATTTTAATTGCTGTGATGTATGCTAACAATGAAATCGGGGTAATACAACCTATTAAAGAAATAAACGCAATTGCCAAACGAAGTGGCACATTTCTTTTTACAGATGCTACCCAGGCGGCGGGAAAGGTTCCCGTCGACGTAAATAAAGATGGAATAGACCTAATGGCTCTCTCGGCGCATAAAATGTATGGGCCCAAAGGTGTGGGCGCATTATATGTTCGACGCAAGAACCCAAGAGTTAAATTGATAGCTCAAATTGACGGGGGTGGTCACGAAAGAGGAATGCGCAGCGGCACTTTAAATGTACCAGGGATTGTTGGTTTTGGAAAAGCATGTGAACTATGCAGAATTGAAATGAATAAAGAGACCGAACAAATTAAAAAATTAAGAGACCGGCTTGAATCTGAATTATTGAAACTTGGTGATGTTTATGTAAATGGAAGTGTAAATAGCCGGCTGTACAACATTTCCAATCTCAGTTTTAAATATGTTGAAAGTGAAGCATTGATGCTTGGGTTTAATAAAAATATTGCGGTAAGTTCGGGTTCGGCATGCACTTCGGCAACCCTCGAGCCCTCTTATGTTTTGAAAGCACTGGGAGTGGAAGATGATTTAGCAAAAGCAGCTATCCGTTTTGGGTTGAGCCGATTTACGACAGAAGAAGAAATCGACTACACTATTCAGCAGGTAACTGCAACAGTTTTGAAATTAAGAGATATGAACCCGGTTTATACAACTCAGAAAAACGGTAATGATTTGGAAAAAATAGAAATGAAAACATTATCCTGAGGATTTTATAATTGACTGTGAAGTGTTATAAATGTGGTTTAAATTTGTGGAAGAATATTTCGTGACAATAAGGATAATAGAAAACATAAAAGCTTTTTATGATTTATATAAGTGATACGGCAAAAGATAAGGTAAGCAGCTTGTTGAAAGATGCACATCTTTCTGATAAAGAATATTTTTTAAGAGTAAGCGTTGTTAGTGGCGGTTGTTCGGGACTCAGCTATAAAATGGATTTCGACAACGAAAAAAAACCTAACGACCAGGAGTTTGAAGATAAAGGAATCAAATTAGTTACCGACCTGAAAAGTTTTTTATACCTCGTAAATACAACTTTGGAATTCAGCGAAGGGTTAAACGGAAAAGGATTTTATTTTAATAATCCGAATGCGAGCAGAAGTTGTGGCTGCGGCGAAAGTTTTGGAGTGTAATTTTCCTCCGGACATAATATTAATTTATGCGAACACAGGCTTTCATTTGAAGGCCTGTGTTTATTTGGAAAGACTTTAAAAATTTGGTCTCGCTAATTTAAAATCTAAGGAGACCTAATAATAAAAACACCCTTCGTTCTATAATTCGATTGGCGGTAACACAGGTTTCGCTGGCACAGGTGGAACCGGCGGGGAGGTGGCGGAGGAACTTTATTGGATTTTACTTTAGGATAACAGGCGGTGGCGGAGGAGGTAAGGGCGGTGCCGGAATACTTTTTACTGCTGGTGGTGGAGGAGGAGGTGCAGGTTTATTTTTTGATTGTGAAAAAGCCGTAAATGACAGCAGACGTACAAATGATAAATAGATTTACTTTGAATAGTTTCATAATAATTTTTTTTATTATGATTCAATTAATTATTTATTCCATAAAAAAAACCCTGTTGGTAACAGGGTTTGTCCAGTTGGTTTAGGTAAACTTTTCATAACGGATTCCCTGAAAGGTTACTTTTCAATCGTAGGAACGTTTGGTAAATTCCTGTCAGAGACTCTAAAATAAAATAGTAAATCAGGTGTTAGCCTGCATCGGCCAGCAATGTATATAAAAGAGACACTGGCTTATATTAAAACGCTGCTTTAAAAAATCAAAATCCCAGAATTATTTTTCAAGGCCTAAATTGCAGTTTTTTAAATATTATGATTTCAATTGCCAAAAAGGAGTTGCACCAGTTTTTTAATGGCCTTACCGGCTATATTACCATCATTTTGTTCCTCCTTGTGAATGGCCTTTACCTGTTTGTATTAAAAGACAGCAATATTTTTGATTTTGGCTATGCAACGCTTGATAAATTTTTTGACCTGGCTCCGTGGATATTTATCTTTCTCATACCTGCTTTAGCAATGCGCAGCTTCTCTGAAGAATATAAAACCGGTACATTCGAAATTTTACAAACGAGGCCTCTTACCAAGTGGCAAATTGTTTTGGGTAAATATTTTGCGGTGCTTTCTGTTATTCTTATTTCTTTGCTTCCTACATTGTTGTACGTTTTTACCATTCATTCATTATCTGCTGCCGGTGGTATCGACTCCGGGGGAATTACTGGTTCGTATATTGGATTAGTTTTTCTTGCTGCTGTTTTTGCCGCAATTAGTATGTGGTGTTCCGGGCTTACTTCCAACGCGGTTATTGCCTTTTTAATAGGCGCATTTGCCTGCCTTATTTTATACTTTGGGTTTAATTCGGTAAGTAAATTACCGGTTTTCACGGGTAATGCAGATTATTATATTGAAATGCTCGGGATCGATTTTCATTACCGGAGTATTAGCCGCGGTGTTGTGGATACACGTGATGTCATTTATTTTTTGAGTATAATTTTTCTTTTCCTTTTTGCAACACAAAAAAACCTTTCAAAAAAATAGCGTCTGCAATAATGAAGTCTTTATCAGCTAAAAATAAGAATGGAAAATGGTGGTGGATAGTTGTGATTGCTGTAATTATTGCAGTTAATTTTTTTGCTTCCATATTTCATAAACGTATCGACCTTACCAATGAAAAAAGATTCACGATTTCATCCCCGGTTAAGAAAATATTAGGCCATATGGATGATGTGGCTGAAGTAACTATTTTCTTAAAAGGCGATCTGCCGGCGGGGTTCAAAAATCTATCCACTTCTGCAGAAGAATTGTTGCAGGAATTTAAAGAATATTCAAATGGTAAAATCAGTTACAAACTTGTTTCGCCTGATGAGCAAATGCCCGGAACAACAACAACTTATGCGGATACTCTAAATTCTCTCGGCATTGTTCCCATTAATTTAAAAGTTCAATTAAAAGCCGGCGAACAATCGCAGTACGTTTACCCGGCCGCGTTAGTTCAGTATAAAAATAGAATCTTGCCGGTTAATTTATATTCCGGAACACAAACCGTTATTACTCCACCCGAATTAAACAGCTCCGAAGCTTTATTGGAATATAAGTTTGCGGATGCTATTTATAAACTGACAGAAAATAGAAAGCCAATGGTTGCTTATTCCGTTGGTAATGGCGAACCAACAGGCGATAACGTGGTTGACCTGGTGGAAAATGTGTTAAGAAAAAATTATAGTCTATTCACTTTTAATATTGCCAAAGAGCCGGTAATTCCTGATACTTTCAAGTTGCTGATGATTGTGAAACCAACGGCTCCATTTACCGAAGATGAAAAATTCAAGATTGATCAATATGTAATGCGTGGCGGAAAAGTAATTTGGTTTATTGACCGGCTGGAAGCCGAAATGGATAGCCTGCAAATAAAAAACCAGGTTATAGCGTATGATCGCAATCTCAACCTTGAAGATCTCTTGTTTAAATATGGAGTTAGAATTAATCCCGACCTCATAATGGATTTACAGTCTGATTTTTTGCCATTTTCGGTAAATGGAAAAGATCAGTTTAATTTTCTGCACTGGAATTATTTTCCTTTATTCGAATCGAAACAAAATAGCCTCATCAATAAAAATGTTGGATTGGTTGCCGGACGTTTTGTAAATTCTATTGATACGGTTAATGCGCCGGGAATAAAGAAAACTATTCTTTTAAGTTCATCTGCCAATTCAAGAACAATTGAAACTCCTGCATTAATTAGCGGAGAAGAGAACCGAAATGCACCCGAAGATGACGCTTTTAAAAAGAAAGATATTCCTGCAGGCGTATTGCTCGAAGGAAAATTTACTTCGTTATATAAAAACAGGGTTAGCCAACAGGAGATGGATTCGTTGCAACAATTTGGCACGCCGTTTTTAACTGAATGCATTAATGATAACAAAATGATTGTTGTTGCTGATGGAGATATTGTTTTAAATGGAACTCAGGAAAGAAATCCCTTACCCATGGGCGTAAATTCTTACACTGTTGGAACACAATATGAGTACCAGTTTGCCAATAAAGCATTTGTAGAAAATTGTCTTGAGTATCTTGTTAATACTGCCAACCTAAGCGAAGCAAGAGCTAAAGACTATACGCTGCGCCTGCTTGATCCCAAATTAATTGCTGAACAAAAAACAAAGTGGCAAATGATAAATCTTGCATTACCTGTGGCGCTGATTATCATATTTGGAATTTTATACCAATGGTGGCGCAGGAAGAAATATAGTAATCCTTCTCTTTGAAAATAAATCCCTGCCTGGCTATACTTTCTGCCATGACATATCTTTGCCGCAATTGTAACGTACATGAATGCAACAGAATGGACTTACGTGGTTTTTGGAATTGTAATTATCATTGCTTTAGGTTTTGATCTGGGTCTGCTGAGTAAGAAATCAAAAAAGGTTTCGATAAAGCAAGCCCTGTTTCAAACTGTTTTTTGGATAAGCCTTGCTCTTGGTTTTTTTGTATTTGTTTTATTGGAAGATGGGCATGCAAAAGGCCTGGAATATATAAGTGCTTATTTAATGGAATGGTCATTAAGCATTGATAATATTTTCGTTTTCATTCTTATTTTTTCTTATTTCCGTATAGCAGAAAAATATTCGAACAGGGTATTATTACTGGGCATTTTACTGGCAATTTTTTTAAGGGTTATTTTTATAACCGTAGGAATAGCGCTTGTACAGGAATTTGAATGGATATTATACATTTTTGGCGCTTTTTTAATATACACCGGAATAAAAATGTTTTTGGTTAATGAGGAGAACGAATTTGATCCGCAAAAAAATGCGGTATACAAATTCCTTAGAAAGATAGTTCCGTTAACACATGAAGACAGTGAAGGTAAATTCACAAAAATGATTGATGGAAAGAGACATTTCACCATGCTTTTTGTTGTGCTGATTTTGCTTGCGACAACCGATGTAGCTTTTGCATTGGATTCGATACCGGCGGTATTTGCTATAACACAAACGAAAATGATCATCTATACTTCCAATATTTTTGCCGTGTTGGGTTTGCGTTCTTTATTTTTTTTATTGAAAGGCGCAGTCGACAAGTTCCGGTATCTTAAAGAAGGAATTGCGATAGTATTAATTTTTATTGGATTAAAAATGCTGGTTGAAATATTTAATATTCATTTGCCGACATGGTTATCACTGGTTACTATTGTGAGTTGTATATCCGGCGCTATTTTAATATCTGTTTATACAACTAAAAAGAAAATTTCTAAATAGAATTTTATCAAAATAAATTGAAAAACGTGAATGAAACAATTCACTATACAATTGAAGAAATTGCAAAATCAACCGGGGGAAAATTGATAAATAAAAATATCGATTTGCCTTCGCCGTTAGTATTGTCACTCGATAGCAGAAAAATTATCGATGCGCCTAATACAATTTTTTTCGCCATAAAGTCTTCTCATCATGATGGTAATAAATTTATTGAAGGCTTATATGCGAAAGGCGTAAGGAATTTTGTTGTAAGTGATAAAAATATAAATGTTAATAATGTTCCGCTCGCAAATGTTATTGTCGTTCGCAACACAATTAACGCATTGCAGTCGCTTGCTGCCCATCATCGCAAGGTGTTTGCAAACCCCACAGTAATTGGTATTACAGGAAGCAACGGAAAAACAATTGTAAAGGAATGGTTGAATCAATTGCTTGAAGAAAGTTTTTCCATTGTTAGAAGTCCCAAAAGTTATAACTCTCAAATTGGAGTTCCCTTGAGCGTATTGAACATGAATCAATCGCACAACCTTGCAATATTTGAAGCAGGAATATCTGAACCCCGCGAAATGAATCGACTTGAAAAAATAATCAGGCCTTCTATTGGTTGCCTTACAAATATCGGGCAGGCACATGATGAAGGATTTAACAGCAGGGCGCAAAAAATTAATGAGAAGTTGCAGTTATTTGTTCATGCAAAACAATTGGTTTGCTGCACCGATGACCAAGAAATTAAAAAAGCGATTTTTAGTTTTCGAAATAAAGTAAACAAGAGGAATAACAATCTCGAATTATTTACCTGGGGTAAAAATGCTGATAATAAACTGCAAATTTTATCAGCCAATAAAACAAAAGATCACACCAGGATAAAAGCTATTTATGAAAGCGTGATTATCTCTATAGCGATTCCGTTTACAGATGAAGCATCTGTTGAAAACGCCATTAATTGCTGGTGCATTTTATTGTTGTTAAATAGAAACGACAGCCTGACGAGAAAGAAATTTGAATTTGTTTACCCGATTGCCATGAGGCTCGAACTTAAACAGGGAATTAATCATTGCACAATCATAAACGATAGTTACAGCAACGATATACATTCATTGGAAATAGCGCTTAATTTCTTAGAACAACAAAAGCAAAACAAAAAACACACGGTTATTATATCTGATATTTTACAATCGGGTAAACGGCCAATGGAACTATATAAAGACATTGCAAAACTTTTTAAGCAAAGAAAAATTAATAAGCTGATTGGTATCGGTATCGATATTTTTTCAATGCAATTAGAATTCTCTTTTTTAAAAGAAAAACATTTTTTTAAAAATGTTGAAGAATTCTTTGAGAATTTTGACGAGCTTAATTTTCATGATGAGACGATACTTGTTAAAGGTGCCCGTAGTTTCGGCTTTGAAGAGATCAGCCGCAAATTGGAGCAAAAAGCCCACCAGACAATACTTTCAGTAAATCTTACTGCCATTGTTCATAATCTAAAGCAATACAAGTTGTTGCTTAAGCCTGGAGTAAAAATTATGGCCATGGTTAAGGCATTTAGTTACGGTAGCGGAAGTTTTGAAATTGCATCCGTTTTAGAATATAACAAAGTTGCTTACCTGGCTGTGGCTTACGCCGATGAAGGTGTTGAACTTCGGAAGGCAGGGATAACGTTGCCCGTTATGGTTATGAATGCAGAGCCATCAACATTTGAATCGATAGTAAATAATAGTCTTGAGCCTGAAATTTTTTCTTTTGATATTTTAAATGAGTTTTCAAATTTTCTCAAGTCTTCGGGAATTAATTATTACCCCGTTCATTTAAAGATTGATACTGGCATGCATAGGCTTGGATTTACAAGTGATGATATTGATGCTTTGTGCGAACTGCTTAAAGTAAGTTCGTTAGTAAAAGTCGTAACCGTGTTTACACATCTTGTAGCATCAGAAAATGCAAAAGAAGATGGGTTTACTTTACTGCAATCAAAAATTTTTGAAAGTTGTTGTGTAAAAATTGAAGATGCGCTGGGACATAAATTTATTAAGCACATCGCCAATACTGCCGGTATTACTCGTCACCCCGGTTTGCAGATGGACATGGTACGGTTAGGTATTGGCCTTTACGGAATTGACAGTAATAAAAAGATGCAAGGCCGTTTGAAAAATGTTTCTACGCTTAACAACAACTGTATCCCAAATTAAAAAGGTAACAGCCGGCGACACCGTTGGATATGGAAGAAATGCAATTTTACGAAGAGACAGTATTATAGCAACAGTGCGTATCGGTTATGCCGACGGTTATCCTCGAAACCTGGGGAATGGAGTTGGTAAAATGTTGCTCAACGGAAAATTTGTTCCCATAGTTGGAAATATTTGTATGGACATGACGATGCTGGATGTTACGGATCATAGTGCGGTAAAAGAAGGTGACGAAGTAATTGTTTTTGGAGAAAACGTACCATTACATTTGCTTGCATCGTGGTCTCATACAATACCGTATGAAATTATGACGGGGATTTCGCAGAGAGTTAAGAGAGTTTATTTTGAAGAATAACAATTGAAATGACAGGCCAAAATTTGCCATACATCCACCAATCTCTTTGCTAATAATTAACGTATTTGATTTTAAGCCGTCCTCAATTTTATTATCTTTACCCTTTTAAATTTATTACGTGAAAGGAAGAAATGTTTTTTTGATTATCTGTCTTATTGTTCTGGCAGATCAGGCTTTAAAGATTTATGTAAAAACCCACTATCATTCAGGCGAATCACATGCAATGATCGGAAGTTGGTTCCAATTATATTTTATAGAAAATGAAGGCATGGCCTATGGCTGGAAATTTGGCGGCGAATGGGGCAAAATAATTTTGACACTATTTCGCCTGGCAGCGGTAATTTTTGGAGTATTTTATATTAAGAAAATAATACAACATAAGTACCATCCCGGATTTATTATTTGTGCAGCACTCATTTTCTCAGGAGCGCTCGGTAACCTGATTGACAGCATGTTCTATGGTTTAATTTTTGAAGATAGCAGCCCTTTTGCTTATAATGTTGCAAGAATTTTTCCGGCACATGGCTATGCCGGGTTTTTACATGGTAAAGTGGTTGATATGCTATATTTTCCCATTATCCAAAATGCGCATTTTCCAAAGTGGGTACCTTTTTGGGGAGGTGAGGATTTTGTATTTTTCCGCCCAATCTTTAATCTTTCCGACGCTGCAATATCCACAGGAATCATCACAATACTTGTATTCCAAAAGCGTTTTTTCAGGACCAATTCTAAAAATATTGCATCCAAAAGCCTTGAAACGGGCACTTTGGTGAATGATGAAATGCAGGTTTCGTAAGCTCCCAAGAATTATAAATTTTTAAATTCGTACTATGAAACAGATCAAAATTGCACTTTGTATTTTTGCAACTCTCGTTATATTGAGTGCATGCCAAAAGGAATACAGCAATGAACTTGGCAACTTAAAAGTTCCTACCGGAAGCTGGCAATTCAACGACAGCAGCCAATTGTTTGCGGGTAATATGGATAGTGCATACATTGATTCAACGTCATCATTAAATACCCAGATACTCCATTTGCTGGGAACATCACTCGATGGATCGCAATCGTTTAATCTTGAGTTATATGCCAGTTCCTTTACAACAGGAACCTATAAGGCTTCTTTGTTTCAAACTACTTTTCAATATACATCCGGAGGAACCGGAATCTACCAGGCAGGGCAATTAATCGGAGAATTTATAGTGAATATAACTACACTAAACAGTACTCAAATATCAGGTACGTTTTCGGGTTCTGCTTCGGACGCATCTAATAAAATTAAGCAACTTACTAATGGAAAATTTACTTCCAGTTTTGGTAGTGCTGTGGCTGGTGGAGGTGTTTCCTCCGGAGTTTTAGGTGATAGTTCAGGCAATTGTAAACCAGTAATCCTGGCCGGACAATATGCTCAAGGAATAGCGTTGAATTCCACTAACGCTGTGCAGGTGCAGGTAACTGTTGCTACCGCGGGGTCCTATTCTATAAAGACCAATACAGTTAACGGGGTTACTTTTTCCAAAACCGGAACTTTTACTTCGACAGGTATGCAAACGGTTATACTGACCGGAAATGGTACTCCAACAAATTCGGGCAGTCAAAATTTCACTTTAAGTTATGGTAATAGCTTATGTAATTTCAAAATAACTTTCGATTCTCCGGCATCCGGTACTCTTGGCGGTGGTGGAGGAAGCTGCACACCTTTTGCCATTGCGGGAACTTACACACAAGGGATAGTTCTTGATGCCACAAATACTGTTCAAATTCAGGTAAATGTTGCCACCCCGGGAAGTTATAATATCACTACCAATACCATTGATGGGGTTACATTCTCCAACAGCGGAAATTTTACCACAACCGGCATACAAACAATATTTTTGACTGGTTCGGGAACTCCCATAAATGCCGGACTGCATAGTTTCACTGTAACTTTTGGAACCAGTAGTTGCACCTTTACTATTACATTTTTACCAGCCACTACTTCTTCAGGCGATTATTTCCCGCTTACATTAAATTCAAACTGGACTTACAATCTTGCCGGAGGAACGGCAACTGATTCGGTTCATGATGCGGTAATTGCCTACTCACCTACATTTGGCAGCTATAGTTATAATACCATATCATCGTATGACGTGCCTTCTACTGGAGCTTTTGATTCGTCTTATTACCGTAAACCGGGCGGAGATTATTACCAGTACCTGGATTATTCTAATATTATTCCATTTAACCAGCCAACTACTGGCGAATTTATTTTTCTGAAAGATAATGTCGCTTCCGGCACTACGTGGACTTCTCCCAATATTAGCGGTATAGCAGGGGGAGTTGCGATTACCTCTTATATCAAAATGACGATATTAGCAAAGGCAGTTCCTGTAAGCATTGCAACTTTTAATTTTCCCGATGTGATAAAAGTGAAGTATGAATATTTTATTGTTGGGAACCCGGTAGCCATAGAAACAGATGAACGCTGGTTCGCAAAAAATGTAGGAGAAATATACAATAGTCTTTCCAATTTCTCTGCCACAGCAAGTTATGATGTTGGAACTTTTTTCATTTATTAATAGAAGGTATTCGCACACATGGCTACGTGATGTCCGGACGGGATGATAATCGATATAGATCGCTATTAACGATCATTTTTTTGTCCTGGTTTTAATCAATGAAGAAATACAAATTATGGCGATAAACAATAAGCAGAAATAGGTGAATATTTGAGGGTAGGACGAAACTATTGTTTTATAATCATTGGGTTGTATTTTGACCATTTTTACAAAGGGCTCCGTGCTTTTTTCCTGTTCTTCAATATCGCCAGAGGCCTTTATAAGACCCGACCATCCATTGTTACTATTTATGGCAATATCTTTTCTTGATTCAACAGCCCGCAACCTGGCATAATAAAAGTGGAGATTAACGATGTATGTATCATTGAACCATCCGTCGTTACTCATATTAAACAGGAACTGGGCTCCCTGTCTTACCTGGCTTGCTGCTGCGGCTGGTACTGCTGCTTCATTGCAAATTAGAAAGCCTGCTCTGCCAAATGGCGTTGATAAAGGTTTGTTATGTGCCGTATCATTTAGGGCTGAAAATCCCTTGCTTGAAAAAAATGGCATCAGCCATCCGTTTAAAGGCTTTTCAATAAATGACAGGAGATATTGCTTGTCATAATGACCCGTAACATTTCCGCCCGGTAAAATACAGTAAGCTGAATTGAAAACCTCGTTCTCCTTATAAGCAGTGTTAATGCCCATGATATGGGTTATACTGGCAGGATCGGTAATTTTAAATACTTCTTTTACAAGATCATCATCTTTTCTATAAGTCCAGGGAATTGCTGATTCTGACCATAATGCAACATCTGGCTTCAAAGTAACGGCAAGACGATTAAGGTCCAATAATTTTTGAACAAGAAAATTGCCGGTGTTGTCATCCCAGGTTATATCCGGTGGAATGTTTTCGGCCAGAATTGCCACATTGAATGATTTATTTGCTTGTAAACTGCTATCAAATTTTTGAAGCAAAATAAAACCTCCGCATATATAAAACGCAATAACAATAACGGGTATAGATAATTTTCTCCACAATTTTTTTATCGCAATCATAGCTAGCTGGTAGTTGACTGTAACCACAATAAAACTCATAATGTGAATGCCAAAAACAGATGCAGGCTGAATTGCGTAGAGATTTTCCGCTAATCCATTTCCCGAATGAACATCAAACCAGGGCAGCCCTGTTGACACAAACGTCAATAAAGATTCAGCTACACAAAAAATGGATCCAGCAAGAAGACTATTGATACAAATAGCGGTTATAGAACTATCCGCTTTTTTTAGAGTTGAAAAAATCCAGATTACTGTACCGCAAAAAAGACAATAAAAAAAGCTTGAAATGAGGAATACGCCGAGGCCATATAACATGTTGTAACCCGTAAATCTTTCAGCACCGGGTATCATCCAGAAAAAAGCCAGGCTTGAAAAAGCGAGACCAAAAATTAACCCCGTTTTAAAGACCTGTTTTGCTTTTTTATTATATATGGCAATAAACAAAGGAATATAGCAAATCCAGCTAAGTATGAAATTGATTTGGCATATAGCTATGTACGTTAGTATGCCAGATATTATTGCAAGTGTCCAGGGTCTGTTGATAATCTTTTGCATTACGCAAGGTCGCTCAAAAATCGTTTACTAATACTTAGGATAAAAAAATGAGGGAAAGTCTGGAACTATTCACAGTGACTTTCCCTCACAATTATAAAAAATTATTAGTATTAATCTATTACAATTTTAACAGCCTCAGAAAGCCCCTCTGCCTTTAATTTTAAAATATACATACCTGGCCCAGGCTGTTGTTTAAGATTCAATCTGTTAATTGAATTCGGTTGTACACTATTAATAACTTCGTGATGAATGACGTTTCCATTCATGCTCATAACAGTTGCTTCAACATTAGAGACACTACGATTAGCGATACTAAAATTTATTCCCGAATGCGATGGATTAGGAGAAACGGAAATAATTGGTTTTACTACCGGCATTTTTAATAACTTAACATCAGACTGATATGAGTGGCCATCAGCATCGTATTGCTTAATCATATAATAATTATTACCACTTAGAGGGTTTTCATCATATATACTATAGGCGCTGGATGAAGTCAAAGAATTGCCATTCAAATTGGCGATTGTTTTCCATGCTTTTCCATCGGCGCTTCGCTGCACTTCAAAGCGGGTATTATTTTGCGCCCCTGCCGCCATCCATTGCACCTTAACTTTCTGATCGTCCTTGCTTACGCTGAATCCTGTAAGCCTTATAGCTAAAGTGCCGGCTGTTACTAACGAGGGGTAAGTTGCACCAGCGTCCATACTGAAATTTTCTGCCCATTGTTCCCTAAAATAATAAACAGTATTAGGAATTACATTAGTAGTGCTCTTAATGGCCCATTCTAATTCGGTGCGAGATTGATCTGCGAGATCTAAATGCTCGGCTGTCATAGAATCAACCATAATCTTACCCGGAGAAAAAGTATAAGATGTTCCCGCCAATTGTGCAGTTGTTGGTTGGGCTTGGGTAACAAAGGCACTTGCGCCCGCAATCATGAAAGCGTTGGAACCCGCAGTTACATCAATATTTGTCCATGGTCCGGACGTTGACGTGGCGTATTGCAACGTATCGTAAAACGGATAAGATCCACCTGTGTTGTTGTATAGTTCTAACCTTAGCCTCCATACCTCACCTTGTGTAGCTAAGACGGCCTGCGTGTTTTGGGCAGCTTTCCATGTGGCGGTTGTTTCGTTGCCATCATCGTTACGCCATCGCCAATTTGCTTGTGTAAGCAGCGCAAAAATGTTGCTACAGGTAGCAAGAAGGGCAATTAGAATTAAGAGTTTTTTCATAATTATGAATTTTAATCTTTGGGAAATTTGTTATGCGGGGGTATTGATTTTGAGTAATATTTTTATGAAAATAATAGAACATTGATGTCATAATTTTAATGCACAATTGATGTTCGGGATTTAATGGTGATTACTGCCATTTGTTTTAATTTGGCTGAATTACTAGGCAATTTGCGTTTCTTTTCTTCGACAGACTGTATTGAATCATCATGAGCTACTATTTTGGAATTTTTGATTTTTGATTTTGCCATAACATTAAGCGAAGATCTTTCGCTAGGTAATGCCTGATCTTTTTGTAACGGTTTGGCAACGATTCCCAGTTTATTTTTTTCAGCCAGTTTTTCATTTATTTTTTCATTATAAATTTTTGCGAGTGGTTTATCGCTCGCTAGTTGTGCTTTAGCCTCAGGGCTAAAGGAACTCATCAGAATGGAAACGATCGCGACAATTATTTTAGAACCTAAAGACATACTTTCTTATTTTATACTTACGAGAACATTTATTTTAGCGATGCCACTTCCATCGTAAGGTTGCAACGCCTTACCCAATACCTGGCCAATTTGTACCTTTGTTGGATCTGCCTTCATTGCAACTCCTGCGATTGAAGAAGTCACCAATAGATCGCCTCTTTTTATAATACCGCCATCGAGGCAAACTTTTGTTGGTAGAACTCCGATCACGCCCATGGGTACTAAATTTCCCAGGGAATCGCGTTCAGCGTTTTCTTCCGTTAAGAGAACACCAGGCTTTGTTGCATATACTCCGGCCACCAAAGTTGAATAGGGTGATGAGGATTTCTCAACTTTACGATCTGAGCTTTCCGAAATAATCAGAACATCTCCGGGCTCGTATTCGCCACGATCTCCTTCCACTGCAAAGAATTCCGCTACGTCTGCGCCACCGGTTTGTGTTCCACCATTAAAGAACCCTTTCCCGGTATTATCTATTCGGGCAACGTTTACATCATTTGCTTTAAACACCGCGGTATTTCCGGCATCCGGTCCTTCAAGTTCTGCAACCAAAGCATTACCGTTGGTTGCTCCAAACGAATTGGCAACGGCAAGCACACCAATCCCATTATTAGCAGTATTGAAACCTCTTACCCCTGCATAGGTGCCATCATTTCGTCCAACTACACCGCTGGCATTATCGCTAATGGTAAACCCTAAAATTGCCTCGCCTCCGGCGTTATTGATACCTAAAAGACCTGTTCCACCTACATCGTTACCGATCCCCAAAACGCCGTATCCATAAGTAGCAATGGATGTAATACCGTTTCCGTACCCTGCATTTGATGCGAAAACTACATCATTGTAGGCGTTCGGATTAGAGATATCGAAGAGACCAGCAGTTCCATTGTCGCTTGTTGCGAAAATTCCTGTTCCATCAGGACTACTTGCGTATACACCGTACCCGGTGGAAGACAATCCATTTACACCACTCCCACTAACTGACGAACCATAAACTCCTGAGCCACTTCCTGCATGAGAGCCCCAGACACCATAGCCTTCAACCCCGGTTCCAAAGTTTATGCCCTTTATACCGGAGGACGTTGTGCCTGGAGTAGTTGAAGTAATTGTACCAAGTACGCCAACAGCATTAGGATCTACCGAAGAGTTTATTCCCTCAATAGCACTTCCTGTACCCTGATTTGTTAATGAAAATAAGTTAGAAGCAGAATTTATGCTGGAACTAAACGGAATAGAAAAAGAAGAACCAATACTATCTGTTCCAGGAGACCATTGGATACCGTCGAACTTAAGCACCTGGCCCGACGCGGGAGCATTGCTGCTTATTGAATTCCCGTTCAATTTAATCACGGCCGGACTAGGGTAAGTTCCACCCAAGTCACCTCCTGCAGAACCTGTTGGACTGCTGTTTATTACACCGGCCGCCAATTTTGCAAGTGTTATCGAACTATCTTTGATCTTTGCCGTTGTGATTGCCGAGTCTGCAATTTTTGTCGTTCCTATCTTTCCGTTTCCAATGATTGGAGTTGGATAATAGCCGGTCAAATCTCCACCCGCCGGAATGAAAGTGAATTTAGCTAAAGTTAGGGAGCGGTCTGCGATTTTAGAAGTAGTTACTGCCTGGTCAACAAGCTTAGCTGTGGTTATAGCACTGCTTACGATAACGGGGTTAGGGTAGTTTCCGCTTAAGTCACCACCAGCAAGCCCTGTCGACCCACCCAAAATAATGCCCGGCGCCAGTTTGGCAAGAGTTATCGAACTATCTTTAATTTTAACCGTTGTTACTGCCGAATCAGCGATCTTTGATGTGAATACAACGCCATTTGCAATGGTAGGATTAGGATAAATGCCGGTCAAATCTCCACCGGCCGGAATGATAGATAGTTTTGAAGCAGTTATTGAATGATCTGTTATTTTTGAGGTAGTTATTGCACCATCCAGGATTTTATTAGTAGTGATTGCATTGTCCCCTATGGTCGGATT
Organism: uncultured Chitinophagaceae bacterium; assembly: GCA_963792025.1. Classification (GTDB taxonomy): domain Bacteria; phylum Bacteroidota; class Bacteroidia; order Chitinophagales; family Chitinophagaceae; genus Ginsengibacter. The sequence goes on from CAWBUS010000012.1 coordinate 338,257, forward strand.
TGGATAGGTTCCATTTAAGTCGCCACCCGCCGGTCCTATCGGGTGTGCACTATCTGCTAAAAATGCGTAAGGCACACTCAATAGCTGCGCTACGCCCATATCAATAAATGTATTGTTATTACTTGGTGACAGTTCCACTTGCAAAAATTTGTCTCCTCCAACTGACCAACTAATGCTACTAATAGAATTCACAACATTTGTGGCGCCACTGCTGCCAATTTGAACAACAAACATTCCGAAGCGATCGGTTTTCAAACTGCGGGTTTCCTGGTATAAAACAGGTCCGGATGAAGTGCCGTTATGAATAGAAAGACGTAATCCAATATTTTGGTTTGTCAAGGTGGTTCCCGATGAATTTCGTGCAATGCCCTGGTAATTGATCATCTGAGCAGCCTGACCAAAAACGAAAATTGTGAAAAACACACAAGTTATAATAAGCATCAATTTTTTCATACGCGGAAATTTAAAATGACAATCAAATATTAAAGTTTAATTATTTTGTAAGAATCTGCCTCCAATTCATAACTTCCTGAAACCGGATTTAATTTCTTTATATAGAGTACATAAAGACCTTTCGTAAGACCTCTCATATTAATTTTCTCGGTTAATCCCGATCCGTAGAAGGAGAACTCATGCCTATACACAATATGCCCAAGTTCATCAGATAGTTGAAGACTAACCTTTCCAGAAATACTTTGCAAAAGTTCAACCTGTACAATATCCTGAGTTGGATTTGGAAACACTCGAATGTTCGTAGAACTTAATACCGTTCTATTGAGGGAAACGGCAGTTTGCTGTACCGGCGGCTGAACAAGACCGTCAGTTGGCTGAATAAATCCGTTTGTGATGATATAGCTGCTGTCAATGTTATCCAGTTCATTCACCAGCGTCAATTCTCCAATACTCCATTGCGTTGTGAAGCCTTTATTTTTTGAAACGCCACCTGACGCATTAATAACCTGCGGGATTTGTGATTGCCCGTAACCAGAGGTCACGGAAATCATGGTAACACAAAAAAATATGGATATAAGTCTCATATGGATATAAAAGATAAATTGAAAAACGGTATTGCGTAAACATTATTGCACAATACCGATTATTATATTGATCACTCGAATTACTTTACCAGCGCCATCTTATCAACGAACAAATTTTCTCCCAATAGAACTTTCACCGAATAAATTCCCCTTGGCCATCCCTGAAAATCAGTCAGGTTAAGGCTCGAATTCCCATTTGGCACAATTGTGTTCAGTGTTCTCATCAATCTTCCGGCACCATCATAAATGAACAATTGCAATTTATTTTCCCCGATGGAAAAAACATTTAGTTGCGTAATCTCCCTCACCGGATTTGGTACTATACTAACATCTGGTTTAGTGCCTTTTTGCAGAAAGAAGCTAATGGTTTTGCTATAAGATATATTTCCTTTTGACCCTATTATTTTTGGCCTATAGTAGACACGATCAGATGCAATTGCATCTGGCGGCATCTGTCTTGGAGTATTCGTTTGTTAGATAATCCTGGATGCGCCATCAAAGACACCTGCCCAATTGAAATTGGCCGGATTTATTTATAGATAAGCCGCGTCTACCCAAATACACGCCTCAAGTGATGTTAAGCCCGAGCCACCAAAATCAGCAGCAAGAATATTATCTCCCAGTTGGGAAATGTTGCTGGCTCCATCAAATTTCAAATGTCAAAATTTCATCCGTTATTAAATAATGGGTTGGCACCCATCGGAACGAAGTGAAGAGGATGTTTATTTCAATTTTTTTAATCGGTAAAATGTTTTAATCCAAAAACTCAGCAGAAAAATATTTTTCGGTGAGTTATGAACTATCGTAAGGTGCTTCTTATTTGAACAGAAGGCTTTGTCAGGTATATTTCCCAATTTTTGTTACCCAACTCTTGTCGGATATCAGATCACCTTAAATAATTTATTCTCAATTATCTTATTATTAAACTCAGTTCTCAGGATATATATACCAGGAGCAAATTTTTCGACATTGTCCAATATTACGGCTGTTGTACCCTTACTGAGACGAATATTTTTTTTGCTAACAATTTTTCCATACACATCATACAGGTTAAAAGCAACATTTCCATCTTCGGGTAAAAAGATGTTTATTTTGAGGCTTGTATGAAAAGGATTAACCACATTTAGGTTAAATGAAACCGTACTATTATACAACACAATGATTTTTGAATATTTATTATCGTCAGTACCCAGCCCTATGAGCTTTAACCTATAATACACAATAGCAGAAGTCGCATTAGGATCATTAAAAAAATAATCAGCTCCATTAATGTTGTTCTTCCCCGCGACTACGCCGGCCCAAGTGAAATTTATTCCATCGACACTTTTCTCTACCTCGTATTCTTTAATGTTCGATTCAGTTAGCGAAGTCCATCGTAGATTGGCTTGATTATTCAGAATATTGCCGGCAAAATCCCAAAGCTGGGTTTTCAATAACGTGCAATTGACATTAAAAACTTTTACGTATATTTTCTGGCTATTACCTACTGAACAGGTAGGGGAATTTAGATTTGTTGATGTTGTTGCCACCTTCAGACGGTAATAAGTTCCGCTGTCTGCAATCACCGGTGTAAATGTAGTGTCAACATAATATACCCATTCGCCATTTACAAGAGTAGGAACTTTTGAACTGCAAACGCCAGTACTCGCCCAGTTAACTCCATCAATGCTTTTTTCCCAGCAATAATTTGTATAGTTGTTGAAATAACTTTTCACTGTATCACTTAAAGACAACGGTACTCCGGCACAAGAAGTTGCTGTATCTTTAGGACTATTTATTAGATTAGGATAGCATGTTGCTAATTTTATATCGTCAAGTACCCAGTCATTACCGCCACCACCCGCCGCATTATTTTTTACGGTAATTCTAAACTGCGTTTCCGTGGGGCCTGTTTTATAAATAAATCCACGTTTTTCCCAAACGGTATTATAAGTCATATTTCCCGTTGTGTAATAATCCACATCATTGATTGTATAAGATAGATTAGGTAAAACACCTGGCGTATACGTTGCGGCGCTATTCCTGTCAATACCACATACTCCGCAAATATTTCTTACCCATGCAGAAAATTCATAATAGGTATTAGGACAAACATTCTTAATTGTATCCCGATAAACTTCTCCTGTGGTAAATGCTGCATTCACCACCAACATGTAACCACCTGGCTGGCCCGCAGCAACTGGCAAATTTCCGGTAGCCTGGTTGGCGGCCCCTGTATGGTCGCCTATGATGTCCCAAAATCCGCCGAACACTCGAGAATTATTCGTTGTCGGTTTATATGGGCCGGCGTTATTGGTTGTACCATCTGCACTGGTATTATTGGCAACAGAATAATAATTATCCTGCGGGCTATTTAAACCTAAAGGTACTTTTACGTACCCGGGAGCATTTACTCCTAAGGCCCTGTTTTGAATATTCCCCGACCCAAAAGAACTTTCGGCGGTAAATGATGCCCCTGAAAAATTATTACATAATGCCTGATTTTTAATTACTTTAATTCCGGCATAATCAAAGCGAACAGTTTTATAGACAGCTGCTGTGTCAATATGAAAATTTCCGGTTGGATGAATTGTGTCGCCATTATTCGCGGTAATTAAAAGCTTATATGCAACCACAAATAATGTGGATCCATAAAATTTGGGAAGGCTGCCCGCAAGAACGGAACCACCGCCGGTCGCATTACCAAACCCTGCACCGCTCAGGGCCTTTGCGGCACCAGTACCTAAATTAACGCGTATCCCCGGGACGGTGGCATCATAAACCCCTAAATCATCATTGCTTGCATCGGTATAAGGTCCGCTGCCGGGATATAAAAGACCTTCATTAGTAATTAGTTTTAAAGAATTGTTCACGAATTTTGTGCCAACCGGAATTGTATCAACGTAAAACGTATTGCTAGTTGAGGTATTTATTTTAATTAATGCATGTATCTCAATCGTATCCCCCTGCTCTAAAGTTCCTCCGCCATTATTACGCGTCAAGTTAAAATAACTATAACTAAATTCAAGTTTTTGAGAAAATGATTCCAATGGAAGAATTAAAGATGAAAAGCAGCATAAAAGTAAAAATGCCGGTACGGTTATCTTTACCTTGATTAAAGCGGGTAAGGTTGAAAATCTGCATGCCTCAACATTGAATTTTCCAGAATAAAATTGTTTCATATTGCCGTATTTATCGGATTAGGATAGAGTTTTCTGGGATAGCATCTATAATAAACGCTTTTGAACCTTCCTTTATTATGCAAAAGCTAATGCAATAAATAACTTATATCATTTTTTTGCCAAAGAATGAAATAATTTGTTTTAATTCTTCGTTTGTAAAATGTTAAGTTGAAAACGTTTTGTCTCTAACCGTTATTCGCAATGAAGTCCGTGAAAAAAAATCAGCTATGTGCAGCTTTTTCCTTTTACCTCACAATTTTCGGCATTAGCTGTGTTGGGCAAAACGAGCCCTTTAGTATGCGTGTTGTTAATCCGGGCTATCAATTGAATTCGGCTTGGCAGCTCACCTGGGGGCCTGACGATTCATTATGGGTTACTGAAAATTTTGCTTATAAGATTGATAGAATCAATCCTACTGATGGAGGGAAAACCCAATTGATCGACATTAGTACACTTAAGGATTTTACCAATCCTCCTATTTGGCCACAAGGAGGATTAATGGGTATGGCCCTTCATCCCAGCATGTACAGTGAATGGCCTAATCCTTCTAAGCCCTGGGTGTATATTTCCTACGTTTATCATTATGTTACTACAGCACAGGGAGGAGGCGCCTGTGTAGCTAATACTACGAACAAGCCTTGTAATTATAAAACTAAAATAGTTAGATATACCTATGATCGTGCTACTCATTCATTAAGTAACCCGCAAACGATCATTCAAACATTAAATGGCAGCAATGACCACAATTCGGGGAGGTTGAAGATCGGCAGGTTACATGGTACTGATTATCTTTTTTATACAATAGGGGATATGGGTGCCGGGCAATTTAATAATTCCAACAGAACTAACAATGCGCAAACAAGAGATACGCTTGAAGGAAAAATCTTGAGGTTTAATCTTGAACCCGATGGAGACGTCGGTGTACAGGACCAATGGATACCTAACGATAACCCTTATACAGATGCTAATTCCAAAAAGACAGCCGTTTGGAGTTGGGGTCACAGAAATGCACAAGGTATTGCATTTGGTTCTAATGGTATCTTATACCAAAGTGAGCAGCAGGATAAAAGTGATGATGAAGTAAACATTATTGATAGTGCAAGAAACTATGGCTGGCCAAAGCTATCAGGATTTTGTGATGGAAATTACAATGGATTAACACTTGCAAATAAGCCGGTTGTAAGTGAACAAACCCAATGTGCTGCATTGAATTCAAAAGATCCGATTTATACTTTATTTACAGACCTCAATCCCGGCGCTTTGGGAACTGATTATTTGACATGGCCGACAGTTGCAGCTTCCAGCGTGGATGTATATGAAAAGAATGTGATTCCAAATTGGAACCGCTCTTTACTCGTAACGTCACTTAAAGCCGGGCGGGTTTTCCGCCTGCACCTTGATGCGGCGGGAACCAGTGTTCTTGACAGTTCCACGATTCCTGCAATGCGTGGACAAGGCAGATACCGCGATCTATGCATTTCACCAGATGGATTGAGAATTTATGTAGCATGTGATATTTCGGGACAAACAAGTGGTCCAACAGGTTCATACAATGGCGGGGGAACTCCGCCCGCAAATGCAGGAAGAATTCTTGAATTTACTTATACAGGGCCTTTGCTAAACTTAGGATATGATTCTTTGTATAGCTACATAAGAAATACTTCGATAATAATTTCACCCAACCCAGCGAGCAGTATTTTAAGTGTGAAAAGTGTAAGAAATGAAAGCAAACCGTTACAATATAAAATTTATGATGCAACAGGAAAATTACTCCTTTCAGGAAAAAGCAATAATGATTATTTTTCTATAAATGTTCAGAAGCTCACTGGGGGAATGTATATCCTTAAGTTGTACAACGCTTACCAGGTAAATATTTCAACAGAAAAGTTTATTGTCAAATAATTCTGTTTGTCAAAAATAAAAAGCATAAAGATTGAATGCCTTTAAGCTTTTATTGAAACATTATTTATAAATGGAGGAGCAGTTATATTTTTCCAACCATATCAGCAGGCACTACCCATTTATCAAATTGCTCAGGTGTTACATAACCAAGTTTTACTGCCATTTCTTTTAAAGTAGTATTTTCCTTGTGTGCTTTCTGAGCTATTTCTGCTGCTTTATAATACCCAATTTTTGTATTGAGAGCTGTTACCAGCATTAACGAATTATCTACATGCTTTTTTATATTGTCTAAAATGGGTTCAATTCCTTTGGCGCATTTCTCATTGAAACTATTGCAACCATCGCCTATCAGGCGGGCGCTGTGTAGAAAATTGTAAATCATTACAGGTTTAAAAACATTAAGTTCGAAATGCCCGGTAGCTCCGCCGATACCTATTGCCACATCATTTCCCATAACCTGTGCAGCAATCATGGTAAGCGCTTCACATTGTGTGGGATTTACCTTACCCGGCATAATCGAAGAACCCGGCTCATTATCAGGAATATGAATTTCTCCAATTCCACTGCGAGGACCTGATGATAACATTCTGATATCGTTGGCAATTTTCATAAGGCTAACCGCAACTGTTTTTAAAGCTCCGTGAGCTTCAACTATTGCATCATGTGCGGCAAGCGATTCAAATTTATTTTCGGCAGTTTCAAAGGGCAGGCCTGTAAGCTCTGCAATGGTTTCTGCAACTTTTTTTGCATAACCCGGCGGAGTGTTTATTCCTGTTCCCACTGCCGTGCCGCCAAGAGCAAGTTCACTCAAATGCGATAATGTATTTTTAATTGCTCTTAAACCATGCTCTAACTGTGAAGCGTAGCCGCTGAATTCCTGGCCGAGAGTTAAGGGTGTAGCATCCATAAAATGAGTGCGCCCGATTTTTACAATCGGCATAAATTCTTTTGCCTTTGCCGTTAATGTATTCTTTAGACTTTCAATTGCAGGTATGGTAAGTTTATTAAGAATTGTATATGCTGCAATATGCATAGCCGTTGGGAAAGTATCATTGCTGGATTGAGATTTGTTTACATCATCATTGGGATGAAGTATTTTTTCTTTATCGGTAAGTTTACCTCCGTTTAATACATGACCGCGATAAGCGATCACCTCGTTTACGTTCATATTACTTTGTGTTCCGCTTCCGGTTTGCCATACTACAAGAGGAAACTCATTGTTTAATTTGCCTTCAAGAATTTCATCACATACTTTGCCAATGAGTTCACATTTTTCCCCGGATAGAACACCTGCATCAAAATTTGTAATGGCTGCGGCTTTTTTTAGATAGGCAAATGCGTTGATAATTTCTTTCGGCATTCTATTAATGTCCTGCGCAATTTTAAAATTTTCAATGCTTCTTTGGGTTTGTGCTCCGTAATAGGCTGCGACAGGCACTTTCACTTCGCCCATCGTATCCTTTTCTATTCTGTATTCCATTTTATGTTATATTCTTTGTTAGTGTAGTTAATCTAAATAATTAGTTCAATTTAGCTGTACTCCTCCTTTCAAATAACCGTTCATATTTTTTTCGCTTTGCTATCGCTCTTTTTCTCAAATAAATCATAATTAAGAAATTGATTATTGTTATTGCAATTACAATCAGTATTAAATAGACTGAAACAATAAAGCCGGAAGAAAATTTACCGTTCCATAACCCATTTTGTTTCGTATAATGAAACCTGGCATTTTCGAGTATAGCTAACGATATAACGCCTGCCATAAAATAAAAAACACTCCACAAAAAATAAATTCCATTGCCGGTGCGCCAGTAAAAAATGTTGGATAGTAACAATAAGATTATAGAAAAAATCGTAACGATATTATACAGGAGATCATTATTGAGATCAAATAAGCGAACTACATTTGTTGGCGGACCGCCATTTTGTAAAACGGTATTTGTATGAAATATCCAGAAGGCAGTAAACAAAATTATTACTGATAATAATAACAAAAAGACTCTGTCTATTATTGCCATCTTCATTTTCCCAAAGTTAACGTAACAATCGGCAAGATGCATATCTTTTTAAACAATCAGTTTCCTGTAAATCGTGGCTTTCTTTTTTCTATAAAAGCAGAAGTTCCTTCTTTTTTATCCTGCGATGAAAATGCTTCTCCAAATAGTCTTAGTTCTTCTTTAAACCCATTTTTGTCAAATTCATCAAATGTATTGACAGCGGCTATTACTTTGGAAACGGCCAATGGGGATTTGGTGAGAATAACGTTTAAGATTTCTTTCGTTTTTTCAAGAAGATTTTCGGGCGTTGTAACATAATTTACAAGGCCAAGTTCTTTGGCTTCGGCTGCATTTATCATATTGCCTGTCATCATCAATTCCATGGCTTTCCCCTTACCAACGAGCATGGTTAAACGCTGAGTGCCTCCATATCCCGGTATTAATCCAAGGTTTACTTCGGGCTGGCCAAATTTCGCGTTATCGCTTGCTAACCTGAAATGGCACGCCATTGCGAGTTCACATCCTCCACCTAATGCAAAACCGTTAACCGCAGCAACAACAGGTTTGGGGCAATTTTCAATTTTAAAAAAAAGTTGTTGTCCTTTTCTTGCCAATGCTTCACCCTCTGAGTTATTAAGCTCTATGAATTCACTTATATCTGCACCGGCAACAAATGCTTTGTTTCCCTCCCCTGTTATGATAACGGCTTTAATTGTTACATCATTGTAAACAGTTTGCATCACCTGTTCAAGTTCATCCAAAACTGTTTTGTTGAGCGCATTTAATTTTTCGGGGCGGCTAATGGTAATAGTGAGTATATTATTCTCAAGCGAGGTTTTTATTGTTGATAAGTCCATAACAATTATTTTTTATTTTTTAATTCATCTAATCTTGCAACATCCCATAAATCTTTTTCTCTCCTCGAAAGTAGTTTTACATCTTTTAAAAAATCGTAAGATATCAATCTAAGAATGATATTGTTTTCCATTTGATGGTTAACCGCTCCTTCTTCAGCTTTAGTAAAATCAACATTTTTATGAATAATTGTGATAATATCAATAACATGAGGGGGGATTCCGAGAGAACACATAAAATAAGTCGTGAAGTCTTCTTCGGCAATAAGGTTAATCTCCTCCTGAGAATAGCCCATACATTTCAACGTGTTTAAAAAGCAAATTTTATTTTCATTTGTTGGTGCTATCCAAATATCCATATCTTCAGTTGCTCTGTGAAAGCCATAATAGTTTACTGCGTAGCCACCTATACACAAATAACGAAGATTATTTTGTGCGGCACATCTCAAAAAAAGTAAAAATTCTTCATTCTCAATGTCCATAAATAAAATGCTTTCGGATGGTAATTTTCTTAACAGGTCTCTGGTGGCTTTTGTTATTCTTATTTTGCAGCCTGGCTAAAGCTTGTAATCTTTCAGAAGGAGTTAAATGAACGAAATGTTCCAGAAAATACATTTCCTGTTCTTCAAAAGATTTAAATATTCGAATGGACTTATTCATAAAAATTTTTTAAAAACTCCTGTGTTCTTTCACCCAATCCTTTATATAATCTGCGATGTTACTTGTTGGTGTGCCTGGAGAAAATAATTTTCCGACACCCATTTCGTTTAATGATTTCATATCATCATCAGGAATAATACCGCCGCCGGTTAATAAAACATCATCCATTTTTTTTTCTTTGAGAAGCTGCAATATTTTTGGAAATACTGTATTATGGGCGCCCGATAAAATACTTACGCCAATTGCATCAACATCTTCCTGCAATGCAGCATTCACCACCATTTCAGGAGTTTGTCGAAGGCCCGTATAAATAACTTCCATCCCTGCATCGCGAAGTGAAGTTGCGATCACTTTTGCACCGCGGTCATGCCCATCTAAGCCAACTTTGGCAATAAGAACTCTAATGGGTCTTTGTTTTGATGAAATTTTATCTGCAACTCATATTTTTTTGAACTGCCATCAGCCATAAAGATAAATGGGTTTTTTACAAAGCAACCTTTATGTGTTTTTGATTTAAAAGCGACAATCCATGTTGTATTCTCCCAATGGTTTCTTCTTTCCCTAATACCGAGGCTATATCAAAAACACCCGGCCCTGTTTTTTTGCCTACTAACATAATGCGTAACGGTAACATTAGTTCTCCGGGTTTCAACTGATTCGTTGCGGCAATTTCTTTAAAAACATGTTCTGTTTCTATTGCATTCCATAAGGCTCATAAATTCATAGCTCTTCGCCAATTCATTAAAAAAGAGATTTTTATTATCATTCCATTTAGATAATATTGAAGTAGTATCGATGTCAATGGGCTTTACAAAAAAGAAGTTTGCCTGTTCCCAAAAATCTGCAAGTAACGTACATCTGTCTTTTACGAGATCAATTATGTGCAGCAGTTTTTTTTCATCTTTATTTACAACACCTTTTTCAAGAAATACCTCATTAACAAGCGATTTCAAATCAGAAGAATGCGACTTCTTTATCCATTCGTGATTGAACCATTTTGCTTTATCGAAATCGAATTTTGCACCACTTGAATGAACTCTTTCAATTGAAAAATTTTCAATTAATTCATCCATCGAAAAAATCTCTTTTTCGGTACCGTCGTTCCAGCCCAGCAAGGCCAGTAGGTTTATAAACGCTTCAGGTAAGAACCCAAGTTCTTTAAATCCCTTTAATACATCTCCGGTGTTGGGGTCAGTCCATTGCATAGCAAAAACAGGAAAACCAAGCCGTTCTCCGTCTCTCTTACTAAGTTTACCATTGCCATCGGGTTTTAATATTAATGGAAGATGCGCCCATTCAGGCATGTGATGTTCCCATCCAAGGTATTTCCACAGCAGCACATGAACCGGTGCACTTGGTAACCATTCTTCACCGCGAAAAACATGTGAAATTTTCATGAGATAATCATCCACAACAACTGCAAGATGATAGGTTGGCATCCCATCTGCTTTTAATAATACTTTGTCGTCGATGCTATTTGTGTCCATTTCTATGTCGCCTCTTATCATATCTATTAAAAGACACAAACTCATTGGGTTCAATTTTAATGCGTATTACATGAGGAAAATTTATTTTTAATAATGCTTCTGTTTCTTCGGCTGGAAGTGAAAGCGAATTTCGCATATCATTTCTTACCTGATAGCCATATTGAAGATTGCTTTTTCCTTCTGATTTTAATTTTTCTCTTAATGATTCAATTTCTTCAGGAGTATCAAAAGCATAATAGGCATGGCCCTTTTTTACAAGCTCTTCTGCATATTTTCTATACAGTTCTTTTCTTTCGCTTTGCCGGTAAGGAGCGTAATCGCCTTTTTTATGTGAACCTTCATCAGGTACAATACCGCACCATTCAAGACATTCAGTAATGTATTGTTCTGCTCCTGGTACATAACGGCTTTGATCTGTATCTTCAATTCTTAATACAAAATCTCCATTATGTTTTTTTGCAAACAGATAATTGTATAAAGCAGTGCGGACGCCGCCTAAATGTAAGCCGCCAGTTGGACTTGGTGCAAACCTTACTCTAACCTTTTTCATTTTACAAAGATAAGAGAGATATAACCTGTATGAAACCTGGAAAATAAAAAAGCCACAGTTAAGTAGCTGTAGCTTTTTTAAAAATTTATTTCTTAAGGATTGGTATATTAATATACTCCTATATACGTAAGTGATGTGCCGTTGGGACCAGTCCAAACCGCTTTGTAGTAAAGAAGTACCGGGCAATTGCTAATAGGATTACCTGACGAGTCAAGTCCGAATGTTACAGTAGAGGTTACTTTTGGACCGGAATGTTGTACCTGGCCACTAACCAGGTTAAAATCGCAACTTTGACTTACTACCAAGGGCTGAGTAATAGTTGTGGTAAACGCATTTCCAAACCTGTTAGTTCCTGCCACAGAGCCGGTAGTTGAAATCACAATTCCATTATTGTATTTAAAAACGCGAGTAAAATGAGTTTCCCAATTGCGTTGTTTATCATTGTCGAAAGTAACCGACATATTGGTATCATCAATTTTATGAACAATACTATCTGTCGTAGCGAGGTTTTTCAGAAGTCCGCCCGAAACATTTGTAATGGTTCTTGTACCATTTATAATAACACTTTTGCCATCTGCATTACGGGTTACTTTAAAGTTTGTGAATTGAATGGTTAATGTCGCATTTGCTTCTTTCCATCTAAACCCTTGCGCAAATGAAATAACAATGGTGCCGGTTCTTGTTCTTCTGAGATCACAACTATTACCATTATATGTAATGGTGATAGTGTGTGGGCTGCTGGCGGTGTCAACTGTAACGGTTGCATCGCAAGGGAGCGCAAATCCCGGCGGTGTTTCAATACCTACAGGCGTCTGGACCGAAGATCCGCCATAAGCATCGAAAGATGCATTGGCATCATTTGTAGCGATGTCGGTTTCATTTGAAAAAAAGCTCTGGTCGTCGGCCTGGGCTTTTGTTTCAGTGGCGGTATCAGTTGTTGTACCAGTATTATTTTTTTTACAGGAAGTAAATCCTATTGCAAAAGTTACTATCGCAGAAGCGATCAAAAAGTTTTTTAGTCTCATAAAGTGGGTTTTAATAAATTATTTTTAATGAATGTTAGGACTGTAGTTTATTCATAGGGTTTAATTCATTAAAAAGATTTATTTTTCTTGAATGTTTTATCTCGCAAAAACGCCTGTATTCATTAAAAAATTGTATCCTGAATGTCTGTGGGATGTAAAAACAACTGAAAACATAATATACCTCACATTTGATGATGGCCCAACTCCAGAGGTAACTTCATACGTATTGGATGAATTAAAGAAGTATGATGCTAAAGCAACTTTTTTTTGCATCGGCAAAAATGTGAAGGAGCATTTTGATATTTACAAAAGAATTATTGCAGAAGGACACAAACCCGGTAACCATACCTTCAACCATCTTAATGGATGGAAGACAGATGATAGGAAATATCTTGATGACATTAAGCAAGCGTCTAATATAATCGACTCTGAATTATTCAGGCCGCCTTATGGCCGAATTACAAAATTTCAGCTAAAAGCTTTGCAAGGCGAAAATTTTAAATTGCGAACCGTTATGTGGAGCGTATTAAGCGGAGATTTTGATGTAAAAATTTCTGCTGAAAATTGTTATCTCAATGTAATCAAAAACGTTAAGCCAGGATCGATCATAGTTTTTCACGATAGCTTAAAAGCCTTTACCAGGTTGGAATACGCTCTGCCACGGGTTCTGGATTTTTTTTCTGAAAAGGGATTTCAATTTAAAATTCTTTAATTTATAAATAACAAAAAAATTGGGCCTGGGTAGATACCCAGGCCCGTTTTTAATCCGTACCCTATGAAAACTAGGGTGAAGTTAATTAAATATTTTTAACAAATCAACAACAATTTTTACTTGTGCAAGGTAATAATGTGGCTGACACCATTTATGGTAATAGTAGCCTTATTATCGCAGGTTCCATCGCCGTAATCAAGAACCGCCATAGTTGTATCTCTCGTGATGTTTACGGTCCCTTTTACTCTCCAGGGACATGTGAATTTTTTTACTAAAGGAGAAACAATTTCTGCAGTCCATGAATTGCCGTTTGAGTTGGAACCAGAAGAATTGCCGCTTATTTCAAATTTGTCATCTAACGGGTAAAATGGCGTACCATTTCCCTCAACCTGAGTATGGATTCTTGTGCTGTTCCAGGTTTTCCAGTTTCCGCTGTTTGTGTTTGTAATTTTGCCATCAATAACTTTTACGGTCCATTGTTGCTTGTTCGATAAGCTGGTATTCTCCACAGTGTGGGTTCCTTCAATTTTAAAACTGTCCACTGAATAATCTACAAATGTTGTGGAAGTTTTGCTGCCAGGAATACGCATAGGGCCGGTGTAGATGGTTACGATTTTTCCTTTACGGATCTTTCCGTCCTTTCCAATACAACCAGTTGTGCCAAAATCAATGGTCACTGTTTTTGGAAACTGGTGCAAAATATGCGGGATAACGGTTACCGTAAAACAACGTGAGGGAACTGAATCCGGTGTATCGGTAGGCGTTCCATCGGGATTAGTAGTATTGTTATAAATAACATCTACACCGGCACCGATACCAATGTCTTCGCCGGCATCAGACGATTGAACACCCATAGTAATATTAAAGACATCATCGAATTGCGTCTCGGCAATTGCATCACTTTGAGATGCATCTAATGTTGCAGTTACGGCAGGCGTATCTGTTGGTTGGCTGATGGTGTTATCTTTTTTGCACGAAGAAAATGTAACGATACCTGAGACGGCTAACAGGAATGTCAATTTTGAAATCTGATTTACTTGTTTCATAAAAGATGAGATTAAGATGAATATTTTTTAAACACACTTAAGACCCCGGTTGCATAAGCAAGTTTAATAAGACGTTAAATATTTTTAATTTTTCTTTGCCTGATGAACCTTATAGATACACACACACATTTATATGTGAAAGAATTTTCTGCTGATATTGAGCAGGTAATAAAACGTGCGGAAAAAGAAGGAGTAAATAAATTTTTCCTTCCTGCAATTGATAGTTCAGAAACAAAGGCGATGTTTACAGTTGAAGATAAATTCGCGGGTAAATGTTTTGCCATGGCCGGGTTACATCCATGTTCAGTAAGCGAAAATTATAAAGATGAACTTGCAGCTGTTGAAAAATTATTAGAGCAGAGAAAATTCGCGGCCATAGGAGAAACCGGCCTTGATTTTTATTGGGATAAGACCTTTACAAAAGAGCAATATGAAAGTCTTAATATACAGGCGCAATGGGCATTACAATACAACATTCCGTTAGTGTTACACACACGGGACGCTATGCAGGAAACAATAAATGTAATTACTTCTTATAACGGAAAAGGCCTAACCGGAATATTTCACTGCTTTAGAGGTTCTCGTCAAAATGCACAAGATATAATTAATCAAAATTTTTTCCTGGGCATCGGCGGTGTCGTTACTTATAAAAATTCAGGACTGGCCGAAGTTATAAAAGGTATTGATCTTGATTATATCGTGTTAGAAACGGATGCACCTTATTTAACGCCGGTACCATTCAGGGGTAAAAGAAATGAAAGTAGCTATTTAAAATATATAGCTCAGAAAATCGCTGATGTTAAAAACATTTCTGTTGAAGAAGTTGCAGAACGGACAACAAAAAATGCAGAGAAAATATTTGGGATTTAGTTTAATTCAGAAGATGAATTTCTAATAGCCTTTTCCAGTTCACGTATAGTTCATCATATAATTTTGTATCTGTAGGCTCAACTTTTTTCAGCGGTTTAAATTGACTGAAAGCCTCGTAAAAATTTTTATAGATACCTGCTCCTACGCCTGCACCTAATGCGGCTCCCACGCTTCCGTCATTACTATATAATTCTACAGGCACCCCCGTTGCATTTACAAATGATTGTACAAAAACATCGCTTAAAAATAAATTGGATTTACCTGCGCGGATAATGGTTGGATATAAATTGTTTTCCCGCATGATATCTAAACCATAGCGAAATGCAAACGCTATGCCTTCCTGGACAGCACGAAAAATATGTGCTTTGGTATGTTTATTTAAGTCTATGTTTTCAATATGTGCGCCTACCATTTTGTTTTGTAACATGCGTTCTGCGCCATTTCCAAAAGGAAGAACAAACAATCCATCACTGCCGGGCAAAATGTTGCCACACATCGAATCCATTTCTTTATAAGTTAATCCATCACCGCACATTTTCTTTATCCAGCTATTCATAATCCCTGTTCCGTTGTTACAAAGCAAAACTCCCAGGCGTCTATCCTTTGCCGTATGGTTCACGTGTGCAAAGGCATTTACTCTTGAATATTTGTCACTGAACAATTGATCTGTAACTGCATAAATAACACCCGACGTTCCGGCTGTAGCGGCAACTTCTCCCGGCTTCAGTACATTTAAGGACAAAGCATTATTGGGCTGATCGCCTGCTTTATAGGTAACAGTTGTATTTTCATTTAAAGAAAGTTCCCGGGCAATTTCGGGCAATAATTTACCATGAGAAGAAAATAAAGGCTGTACTTCGGGTATTAAAGAATTATCAAACCCAAAGTAATTCATCACATCTGAAGAAATACCATTCTTTTTAAAATCATACAAAATTCCTTCTGATAAAGCGGAGGCGGAGGTGGTGATCTGGCCGGTTAATTTCATAGCGATAAAATCCCCAGGCAGCATAATTTTATCAATCTTATTGTAAACATCGGGTTCATTATCTTTTACCCAACCTAACTTTGATGCAGTAAAATTTCCCGGCGAGTTTAAAAGGCAGGAGGAGCATATTGCTTCACCGATGGCATTAAACGCTCTCTCACCCGTCTCGACAGCCCTGCTATCGCACCAGATAATGCTGTCTCTTATCACATTTTTATTTTTATCTACAACAACCAGACCATGCATTTGATATGAAATTCCGATAGCTGCGATACCCTTTGGATCAAACTTTTTTGAGCTGTTTAATTTGCGTATAGCCTGTACCGTTTGGTTCCACCACATCTCGGGAGATTGTTCGGCCCAGCCAGAATGCAAGGAGGTAATAGCATTCTCCGTTTCAGGATACTGTGCTGTCGCAACGCATTGTTGGGTCGTGGCATCCACAACTGAAGCTTTAATAAATGAAGTGCCGATATCAATACCTAAAAGGAGCATTATTATTTTTTAATAGTTAATTAATAGATGAATTTATTTTATACTAAGAATAGCCTCAGCAGGTTTCGCGGCGCCGAGTTCCGCACTTCTTTCAGAAGGCAAAGAACCAGCGATACTGATTTTAATATCACCCGAATTCAAAACGCTCCCCCCGTTTTCGTTTACCAATTTCAACATATCCGGTGAAATATTGAAACTTACTTTTTCAGAGGCGCCGGCGGCAATATGAATTCGTTTGAATCCTTTTAAAGAATACAGCGGAATGTCTGTTCCTCCCTTCAATTGAGTAATATACAACTGCACTACTTCATCACCTCCCATTTTACCACTATTCGTAACCGTTACTTCCGCGGTTACCGATTCATTTTTACTGATTTTTTTCTTTGATAATTTCAGATCGTTATAGGTGAAATTTTGTATAGCTCAATCCAAAACCAAATGGATACAGTGGAGTTCCTTTAAAATAACGGTAGGTTCTGTTTTGCATAGAATAATCATCAAATGGAGGCAGGTCAGCATCACTTTTATAAAAAGTTACCGGCAAACGCCCTGCGGGGTTGTAATCTCCAAACAAAACGTCTGCAACAGCCGTCCCCGCTGCCTGTCCGCCGTACCATGCATTGATAATGGCAGGAATGTTTTCCTCTTCCCAGGGAATCGAAACAGCACTTCCGGTCATCATTACAAAAACAATTGGTTTGCCGGTAGCTTTGAGTGCTTTCATAAAATCTGTCTGTACCCTTGGTAGAGCAATAGTTGTGCGATCACCCCCGCTAAATCCAGGTGTTGTTACTTTCATTTCTTCACCTTCAAGCCTCGGTGATATACCGCCAACATAAATAATTACGTCGGCATCTTTTATACTATCAATTAGCTTTGAAAAATCCTGCGGTTCTGTTGAAACAAAATCAGTTGCTCTTGAATAAAAAACTTCTGCATGCTTCATTTTTTCTTTTACTCCCTGCAAAACAGTGGTAACCACAGATGGCTTTCCGTTATAATTTCCCAATTGCGTATTGGCATTATCAGCATTGGGACCGAGCACTGCAATGTGTTTAATATTCTTATTAAGCGGCAATGTGTTATTAGCGTTGCGAAATAACACAATGGCTTCCTTTGCCATTTTTAATGCATGCTCTTTATGGGGCTCACTTTCCAAGTTTGTAATCGGAATTTGTGCATATTTAACCATACTAACCGGATCAAACATCCCTAACCGGAATCGAATCGTAAATAATCTTTTTAAAGAAACGTCTAAATCTTTCTCCGTTAGTTTACCATCTTTTACGGCATCAAGTAATGTTTTGTAAGTGTGATTACCGCATTCTACATCAGTTCCATGAAGTACCGCATCGGTAGCGGAACTTTCTGCGTCGGGAAACATTTTATGAGTCTGATAAAAATCATCGATAGCTCCGCAATCGGATGTAACATAACCTGTAAAATGCCATTGATTTCTTAAAATATCAACCATCAGTTTATCATTGCCACAGCAAGGTTGGCCCGCGTAGGCATTATACGCGCACATTACACCTGCCACTTTTGAATTTACGACCAGTTGTTTAAATGCAGGTAAGTAGGTATCCCAGAGATCATGGTTACTAACGTTCACATCAAATGTATGACGCGAAGACTCTGGCCCGCTGTGAATTGCATAATGCTTGGCGCATGCCGCGGCCTTTAAATATTTTGGGTCATTTCCCTGTAAACCTGCTACAAATGCTTTTGCTATGCTGGCTGTTAGGAAAGGATCCTCGCCATATGTTTCCTGCCCGCGTCCCCATCTTGGATCACGAAAAATATTGATGTTGGGCGTCCAGTAAGTTAAGCCTGTGTACCTGCTGTAATCTTTCTTGCGGAGGCTTTCATTATGTATGGCTCTTCCTTCGTCCGATGTATAATCACCCATTATTTTCATGGCGCTTACATCAAAAGTTGCCGCCATTCCAATTGCCTGCGGGTAAGATGTTGTCGGGTATTTTGTCCTTGCAACACCATGGAGGCACTCATTCCACCAATCGTATGGAGGAATTCCCAGTCGCTCAATTGCCGGAGTGGAGTTTAGCATCTGGCTTACTTTTTCTTCGATCGTTAATCTTGAAACCAGGTCATTAACTCGTGTTTCAGTTGCTAACGAAGGATTTTGGAAAGGGCAAGCATATTTATTTTGCGCAGCCGCTGAAAAAGCTATAGTTGCCAAAATCAGTGAATAGAAAAGGTTTTTTTTCATTGCAGATATTTTTGTTCTCTTTTGTAACGTTGTGTTTATTATCCAGCTACCCCTAACGGGGAGAAGTAAACGAAAATTGATACTATAATAACCACTACAATCAGAGATAGAATAACATCCCATTTGTTCCAACTTGCACGGCTTGCGGCTTTGTCTTCGGCAACCGTGGTTGCAAAAGTCAGTCCTCTTATCTGTACTTCATCGGGTTTGGGGGTAAGCAAACTTACTATTATCATCAATGCAATCGAAAACAGGAATAATAAAATACAGAAGTAAAGAAAATTGATTGTGGCAAATTCATGCAGTACACCGGTCAAATCGTTTTGAAATAATTCTAACGTTAGTTTTATAATGCCAATGATAAAGCCCACAACCATGCCCGTTAGTGCACCTGCCCCATTAATACGTTTAAAGAAAACGCCGAGTAAAAAAACTGCGGCGATGGGAGGAGCCAGGTACGATTGTACACTTTGTAAATATTGGTACAATGTTCCCGATATCCGGCTCATGAGTGGAATCCATGCCATACCAAGCAGCACGACAACACCCGTTGCAATGCGCCCTACTTTTACGAGTTCTTTGCCGCCAGCTTCCGGCTTCATTTTTTGGTAAATATCCATAGTGAATAACGTAGAGCATGCATTATAAACTGAAGCGAGAGAACTCATTAATGCCGCGAGTAATCCTCCTGCCAGCAGGCCTCTCAAGCCCAGTGGCATCAATGCTTTAACGAGGGTGGGGAAAGCAGCATCATTGTCAGTTAATGTTAGTTTTCCCTGGTTAACGAGGGCTACCGCAATCAGGCCGGGCACCAGGAAAATGAAGAAAGGAAGAAGTTTTAAATATGCGGCAAATATGGTTCCTCTTCTGGCCTGTTTTTCATCGCGTGCAGCCAGGCACCGTTGCACAATATGTTGGTCGGTACACCAATACCAGACCCCGACAATGGGTGCTGCGAAGGTTATACCGAGCCAGGGAAAGTCAGGATCACTCAATGGACGAAACATATTCAGCTTTTCTTTCGGCACAGAATCTATGAGGGCGTGCCAACCGCCCACTTTATCCAGCCCGATAAACAGCAGGACGGCTGAACCGAACATCAAGACAAACGCTTGTATCGCCTCTGTATACATAACCGTATGAAGGCCCCCAAGAATAGTATAAATCCCCGTTATAATTACGAGGATAATTGCACCGGTCCAGAAATTAACGCCAAGGAACGAATTAAAAACAAGCGCCCCGGCAAAGATTGTTACTGAAGCTTTGGCAATTACATAACTTAACAGTTGTATGATCGACAATAACCTGCGTGATTTCGGATTAAAGCGTCTCTCTAAAAACTCGGGCATCGTGTATACCATGCTGCGCATATAGAAGGGTACAAACAGCCATCCTAATACGAGCACAATCCATGAATGCATTTCATAGTGTCCCATTACCAGGCCAGAGGTAGCGCCTGTGCCCGCAAGCCCTACAATGTGTTCCGATCCTACATTTGAAGCAAGGATAGACGCTCCGATGACCCACCAGCCCAGATTACGGTTAGCTAAAAAATAATCTGATGGAGAGGCCTTGCTTTTCCTGATTGACCATACAGAAACGGCGGCGATGATCAGGAGATAAAGGATTACAAAAAGCAGGTCAACGGTTCCAAGAAAATGCATGATCTCTATTTTTAGTTTATGAAAAATGGTCTGTTTGTAAAATTAATAGCCAATCGTAAAGAGGTTTAAAAAGCAAATTAATTCTGTTAGAATTCAGCAGTAACGTGCGATTATGAATGGCTAATTTAGAGGAATTATTTTAAAAAATGTAAACGGTTACATTTTTATTTTGAAATTGTGCATTTTGTGCAATTTCTTCTGAGTGGCAATACGGGAAAGTGAATGACTAACGTCAATCCTTACGTGCAATTTACTATGTACATTTAATAAACATACATTGCAAAGCCAGAAACCTTCTTTGGATAAATTAACATTATAATAATCCTACTTGCTAATGCAGTTGCTGCAGTTCGTCCATCGTGAAAGGTTGTTCCCTTTTGCCGTACTTCTGCCTGGCAGATTTTACATCGCCATCGGTTATTTTATCAGCATGGTTATTCCAGGCATTACGGATGTATGATAGAATTTGTGCGATATCCTTGTCGCCAAACTTATCATTATTGCCAATGGCAGGCATTTCAGGAGCAACTTCAGGCGGAGCATATAATTTATCGCCGACTTTAACCGGGCCGGTGAGGCCATACAACACGATGGCTAATAGTTTCGATTTATCGCCCTGCACCCAGTTAGACCCGTTCAGAGGAGCTCCGAGCCCCTTTATTCCGTTACCATCAACGCCGTGGCAAGTCTGGCAATTGATTTGGAACAATTGCATTCCTGCCAGCAAATTTTTATCCATATTTTTATTGGCAATAGCAGCTTGTTCCTGCTTCTCAGCATTTACTATTACTTTATTCAGGCGTTGAATAAATTCATCCGAAGTATCTTTTACATTTCCTTTATAAAGTTTTAAAAATGCTTTTTCTTTATTGTGAAGGCCACTGATAATGGCATCCGCTACTTCAGGATTTTCATTATACTTTATTGCCGTTTTTACTAAAATGTTATTTGCTGCTTTATCAAATTGCAACGCTGCTGCGCCGAGGTAAGCAAGATAAGGAGCCAGTCCTTGTATATTCTCATCCATCATTTGCTGGTATTTATGTAACCAGAAATCAGCATCCTGTTTATTTTTCATGATGGCAATAGCTGCAGTAAGTATCTGTTGTTTCAT
Organism: uncultured Chitinophagaceae bacterium; assembly: GCA_963792025.1. Lineage (GTDB taxonomy): Bacteria > Bacteroidota > Bacteroidia > Chitinophagales > Chitinophagaceae > Ginsengibacter. Next base: position 360,049 of record CAWBUS010000012.1, read on the forward strand.
TATAACTGGAGAACTTGCCCAAATAGCCATAAGGTCGCTATTGTGTAATTTGTTCAGGCCTTCGAGTATCCATAAAGCATTTATTCTTCCTGTTAAGTTGCTATCCCTGCTCAGCATATGCCGAAGGGAAGGGGTGAGGCTGGTTAGTTGTTCATCTACTATATAGTTGTGGGCAGTTTGCCTTAACCACTCATTAGAACTGCTTAAATAAGATAAAAGAGAATCTGAATTTTTCTTAAAAACAGGAGCCGGTAAATTATTCCCATCAAAAACTATTTTATAAATACGCCCGCAATTAAGTGGTTGGCCCAATCCTCTTTTCATCGCTTCACGGGCGAGGTAAGGAGTTAAATATGTTATATGTTGAATAATGCCACGATACATATCTACGACATACATCGCTCCATCCGGTCCTACATATAAATTGACCGGCCTGAAACGTTCATCTGTACTTGCCAAAAATTCTTTGCCTTGGTAAGCCTGCCTGCCTGATGTTGAATCAACACCAAATGATAAGATATTCCTCTTTATTAAATTACCCGCCGGCTCTGCTACAAAAGCGTTGTGATAATAATCTTTTCCATAAGCATAGCTATTGAAAAGAAGGGGGCCACAGGCTGCTGTAAAATCTACAAGCCGGAGACTGTCATCCAAAACTCCTTTCATATAACCGCGATTTACGCCGGGGGTAGGATGGATGGGATAGACCCGGTTATCGGGAACTATATTTTCATCATAACCCTGCACTGCTTGCTGGTGGGGATTTTCACCGCCAAGGCCGGGAGAAAAATAATCCCCGATCAAATTATCTGAGTTCGTATTATAATACAAACGGCCACGCTCATCCTCCGAAATGCCCCATTGCCCGCGGAAATGCGTACGCTCCTTTATCCATTTATTTTTACCAATCCTACGGTAACGCATAGCCGATTTTGCATTGTATATCCAGTTATCCAATCCGCGTAGTAAACCGTTGGGCTGATGTTCTACATTTCCGCCATTAGCATAATTACTATCTACTAAATATTTTTTCCCTGCTTCGTCGTGATCATCTTCTACAAACCAAAGGTTTGGCGGTTCCGCTACCAGGATGCCATCATCAAACAGGCAGATTGCCCGGGGCATTACGAGGGAATCCATAAATACTTTTCGGGTATCCATTATTCCATCCTGGTTTTTATCTTCCAGAATTACAATTTTACCGATGGGTTCATCCTCGCCATTGCCGGAAGTGTCGGGCATGTAAGCATTCATTTCCACGGCCCAAATCCTTCCCGCATTATCAAAGCTTATAGCTACAGGTGCGCTCACCAATGGTTCCGACGCAACCAACTGAATGTTGAAATTTTTTTCCAGCGCAAAATGCTTTAACGATTCAGATGGGGTTAGTACTGGCGCATCAACTGTGTCAATTTTTTTTCGTAATGATTCTGCGGAAGTTTCTTTTGAATTGTTGCCGGAATTACAACTTGCAAAAAGCATCATTGAAATATAAAGTGCTATTGAAAAACGCAAACCATTTTTTTTAAAATCGTATTTAATCATGAAAAAAATTTAACCATGTGTCAATAAAATTATTATGTTTTTACTGCTTCAATTGAAGCTTTTATTTTTTTATAAATTAGCAATCATCATTTCCTGTCCCTTCTTTTCTGCGGAAACATAGCCTGTATAAATAGTGGCAATAACATCCGCTGCGAGGCAACTATCACTTGCTATTGGACTACCGTCAGCAATCGACTTATAAAAGGCATTCATCTCGTGTTGATAGCCCGCAAACCAGCCTTCATCAGGAGATATAGAAGACCAGCCCTCCTTTGTTTCAATTTTTTCCACTACATAGACATCTTTGAAATTGTCTGCTGAAGGCGTATACGCCTGCATGGAATTGTTAGGATTAATATTACAAATCGTACGGTGATTATTAGTATTGACCTTAAGCCAGTTGCTTACGCCGCCCAATACTAATTCGCTGGAGAATATATCAGCGATCGTTCCATCTTCAAATACAACATGGAGCATGGCAAAGTCCTCAATATCTTTATAGGTCGTTCTTAAATATCCTTCGTTTCTATAAGAATCCATTCTTGTTATAGCATGTGTTCTTGCAGAAATTGATGCCGGTCTTATGGGTTTCCCGTTTCTTGCTTTGCCCTCTACATGCTTAAAATAGATAGCTGCCGAGAGCGGATGACATCCCTTTCCAATCATGGAGCCGCCACCGGATAATCGCCATTGTCCATAGGCCAATGAGTGCGATCCTGAATGAGATTGTTCGCCATGCATCCAGATAACCTGGGCGCCTGTTTTTTCCAAAACCTCCCGCTCTTTTTGCACTGCCGGAGCGTACACCCAGTTTTCTGCATACATGATCTTGCCTTTGCTTTCTTTTTCAGCGTCAAGCATACGTTTTATACTTTGCAACGTTTTTGACAATCCTGTTTCACGGGAGAATGTATCGCCGTTAAAATCTTCACTGCCATCGCCGAAATAGCCAGTGAAAGGCTTTTCAACTATAGCATGTTTATTTTTTTGCAAGGTGGCAACAACTATCGCTTCGTGCGAAACAGGCGGGGTACAAACATGAATAACATCTGATGCATTTATAAGATCGTCAAGATTATCAAAAGCTTTTAAATGCCTTGGTTCAGTAAATGCGGCCAGGTTCTGGGAAGATAACGAATAGGCGCCGATGACATCAACATCTGCAGTGAAAACATGTTGCAAGGCATCATAATGAAATTTGGCAGCAAAGCCCGAACCGACTATACCTGCTTTTACTTTCTTCTTCCCCATTTGTATTAAAAACTGCTTTTTTAAATTGAAATAAAATTTTGCTTAAACCGTTCCTGCTTTTACGCCCTTAAAATAACCTACGGACTCTGCAATACCCGGCAACGGATCCTTCATATCTTTTTCATATTCGATACTGCAATGACCCGGATAATTTATTTTACGTAAAGCTTTTACAAATGCTTTGAAATCGATTATCCCGCGGCCCGCCTCTATCGCCTGCCCATCTTTTTCACCCTTGGTTACGTCTTTAATATGCAGATCAAAAATTCTTTTTCCATATTGTAAAACAGCCTTTGCCGGTTCTACTCCTGCACGTCGGGCATGGCCTATGTCGAGGCAAAACCCCATTCTTGAATCCCTGTTTTTTATGCGTTCATATACATCAGCAGGGCTGGGGTACAATTTATCTTCCGGGCCATGATTGTGAATAGCAAGTTTAATATTATAGGCTTTTACCTTTTCTTCCGCATAATCAATAAGATCGTGATCGGGTACACCTATAATAATAGGAACTCCTACTTTTTTGGCATACTCAAAAGCCTGGTCAACTGCATCTTTTGTTTTCATATAAATAACACCCACTCCATAAATCGTAATGCCTCCATCCCGGTATTGTTTCAGCACCTCATCTATTTTTTCCTGCGAACTATCCAGTGGTAAATGAAAATCTTTGATCGACATTAGATGAATATCCAGTCTTTGCATCATTTGAATTGATTGAGGGATATCAAAATGAAGGAAAGTATAATCAGCAATACCTACCGGCAGCGTACCTGAAGTTGGCGGATTGTTGAAAAGTAACTTTTCTCCATGACTTAAAAGCGGGTAAAAACTTGCTGCAGTTACTCCGAGTGTTGTTGTTTTAATGAAATTTCTTCTATTTGACATTTTTAAATATTTATTACTGAGTAATTAATTTAACTATCTAAGATTGGCTCCTTTAAGCCGTCATCCCAAAATAATATCGGGCTTCCAACCCGACTGATATTCCCTGCTCCATAATGCCTGCGCTTCCTGGTCGTTCAATATTTTGCCACCGTTAGTTGCATCACAATGAAGCGTCCTTCCTACCCGTTGGGCAATGTTACCAAGGTGGCATAACAGTACACTTTTATGTCCTTCAGTGATGGGAGAATTCCGTGGCTTACCTTCTCTCACTGCATTAATAAAATTTTGAAAATGGTAAGCATCTAATTGCACACCAGGGCCCATTGAATTGAGGGTGTCCGTTTTTTCTGCCGGTTTACTTTGCTGAATAAGCTTGTTATGCTCGTCATATATTTTATAATCATCGTCGCCGGTATTTACTAAAGTCCCTTTTTTGCCAAAAATCTTAAAACCTCTTCCGCTGCCCGCTTCGGGGTAATTATTACAACTGCGGCCTTCCCAACTGATCGCTTTATTTTCGGGAAATTCGTATGTGATAACCTGCGTATCTGTTGTTTGCCAATCATCATTATAAGCATAACGGCCGCCACCGGATACTACTTTGGAAGGAAAGTTTACCGCAAGCGCCCAGCGCATACAGTCAATTTCGTGTGTACCATTATTACAGGATTCACCCGTACCCCAGTTCCAGAACCAGTGCCAGTTATAGGGTACTACATTATCCTGGTAATCTTTACGCGGAGCCGGACCTTGCCACAGTTCCCAATCAAGAGTCGACCGAACTGGAACTACTTTACCATGTCCTATAGATTTACGGTTGTTAGCATACCAACCTTTCCCAAAATAAACCTCGTCAATAATACCTTCGTGTATTGCCTTCATCGCCTCCGTTATGTTCGGCCAGGAACGCCTTTGGTTACCCATTTGAACCAGGCGGTTGTATTTCTTTGCAGCAGCAATAAGGATCTCACCTTCTTCCGGGTTATGACCACAAGGTTTTTCCACGTACACTTGCTTGCCCGCGGCACAGGCTAGAATTGCCGCGGGCGTATGCCAGTGATCAGGAGTGGCGATAGAAACCGCATCCAAGTCTTTATCATCAAGAATAGTCCGAAAATCCTGGATAGCTTTTGGTTTTTTACCGTTAAGCTTTTCCGCCAGTTTGATACCTTTCGCTAAGGCATTTTCTTCTACATCGCAGATGTATGCAATTTCTACATTGGGAATTGTATGATACGCTTCAATATGGGCCAGGCCTCTGCCATTGGTACCAATTACGGCAACCCTGATTTTGTTACTTGCGCCATTGGCAAATGATGGCAAGTTTACGCGGTTAAGGCTTAACCCCAAACCGGCCAAGGCAGTGCTTCCGATGAATTTACGTCTTTGCATAATTAGATTCGTTTAAATGAATTTATCTATTGAATTTGATTTCCTTGCTCCTCCTCCAATATAATTGCAATCCCATTTTTTAGCTTCCAATTGAAAATGAAGTATTGTATCCGACGTAACCGTTTGTTGTGTAATGCTGAGGTGAGTCGGCGAAACAGATTGCGGATCATCGCCATATATCGTGGCAAGGTACTTTTTTTCTTTGTTAAGAAATCCAGGCGGTATGGTTAGTAAACGGGGCTGATCTGTTAAAGAACCAATAAACAATCGATCATATAGAAGTCCCATTTCAATTGCTTATTAAAAAGTATTAAATAGCTATCACACTATTTTACACCGGAGCAAGAGTGAAATCGAATTCAACCAATCGTTCTTAAAACAAAAAAATCATATCATTATTGAGCCATTTCCAATGCCTTTGTCGTAGTGTAATATTTAGCAATCATACCCGGCACTTCCCATTCAGGTAATTTCCCGTCTTTCAAATATTGTAAATAGTGTTTCATCACCTCTGCAAAATGAGACTCGTGCCCCTGGTCATATTTTTCAGGTATAATCACCTTAAAGCCATTTTTATATTTTTCAATGCTCACACCCGGATAGTCTTTATTAATATCTTTAATTGCATCAGTAAGAGTAGCCGCGAAATCGCTCATATCTTTTTGAGAGGTTGGCCAAACGTATAAAACGGCTTTCCAATTTTCCTCAGCCCCTTGTTTAATCTCGAGGCTTGCTTTAGTTCCTCTTAATAATGAATAATAAGTATCGCCTGCTCCCGGAGGCGCATCATAAGTCCATTTGGCGGTTATTCTTGAATGAATTCCTTTAATCGTATAATCAATAGATCCATTGCCATGTGTCATTAGAATCGAATCATCTTTTACATATTTTTTTAAAAAATCAGGAAAGTGGTCTTCATTTGTAATTATAGAAAACTGAGCAAGATTTATGGGCGTAGGCCAAATTTTTGATGATTGAATACTGATATCTTTTGTATAGTCAAAAGATATATCGGGGAAGCAAACCCATTGTACCAAATCTACCAGGTGCGTGCCCACGTCGACAATTGCATCGCCCTGTTGCAGCGGATCAAAAAACCAGTCGGGGCGTATCAATGGCTTTCCTGAGACCTGTTTGAAATACCGGTGAATGCTTTCCATTATCACCCCTGGTGAATCTATCGTCCCTTCTTCTAATTCACCAAAAACGGAGGAAGTGTTTGCCAGCCTTTTTTGAAGAATAGTAGCTGCCACAGAGCGTTCCGTCATGATATCATACAAAAGAACTCCTTTTTGCTTTGCATCTGAAAATGCCTGTTTTAGTGAGTCAAATCCCTCTGTGTTTATTGCCATAGGCTTATCAGCCAGCACATTTAATCCATCGTCAACAGACTTTTTTATGTACTCTGTTTTAAGCAGATTATTACCTGCAAGAACCACAACGTTCCCTTTTTTTTCATCAAGCATTTTTTGCAAGTAATCGTTACTGTTATACACTTTTTCAACCCAATGGGTAGGATTTTCAGTACGGCTATTATACTGCTTAATATAATTCAGTTGCTCGTCCAATCCCAGTCCTTTGGGCGCATAAACATATACAACAGAATCAATGCCGGGATACATACTTTTCTGCACCAGTGCGGCGTGAAAATGAGAAGGATCAAGGGTAATTAGTTTCACATCGCCTTTGGCAGCTTCTTTGTTTTGGTCATCACCTTGATGACAGCCTGTTACCATTACGATAAGCGTTAGAAAAAAGATTGTTGCTTTACTATTCCCAATTGTTTTCATCAAGTCTGTTTAAATAAATTTTCAAAGCTTAAATAACTGTCTTTAAATCGTATTCCAAATTAAGCTGATAAGGCCAGCGCTCGGATCTGCTAAGCATTGCGTTAGCTTCCGTATCGTTGTTAAACCTTTCTTTTATAGGATCCCAATATAGTTTTCGTTTTAGCTTCATCGCGATGGCGTTAAGAAGGCAGACGGAGCAAGCACGATGACCTACTTCAATAGGAGCAATGGTTGGCTGACCACTAACTATGCACTCCAGCCAATTTAGATGCTGCTCTTTACTCTCATATAAATGAATTTCGTTGGGACCTATCACAGAATCGAGAATTTTAGGATCACTGGCCGACAATGATTTTGAATTCTTATCTTTTGTTGTGGGATCACTTGCGGTAACCGAGTAATTTCCCCGGCTCACAAATATCCATCCGTTTGAGCCCACGAATTTTACGCCGTTAGGGTAACTGTCGCTTGCAAGAACTCTGACTCCGTTCGCAAATAGACTTTCTGTTTTAAAAGGGCCATGCACATCCCACAAAGCATCTTTGGCTGGCCATTCCACTTCCTGGCAGGAGATTTCAATAGGGCCGGTATGCTCCGTTCCCATTCCCCAGTTAGCAATATCGAAATGATGCGCCCCCCAACCGGTTATCATTCCTGCACCATATTGTTCACAACGTAGCCAACCTGGTCGTGAGAAACTGCCATCTTGCGGATGTACCCGTGTTTCCGTATACACAGAATAGGGCGTGCTGCCCGACCACATTTCGTAGTTGAGGTTTTTGGGTATGGGCATTTCCTGTTGTGGCTTAGATTCTCCGGGCTTATCAATTGGTAAACCAACATAAATGGTTTGTATATCGCCTATACGTCCATTGCGCACGAGTTCGCAGGCTTTGTGAAATTGCGACCACGGAGAAAGAGATCGCTGTTGGGATCCGATTTGAAAAGTAATGCCGGATTTGTATACTTCGTCGCTAAGTATTCTTCCTCCGGCAATAGTAAGAGATGCTGGTTTTTCCATGTAAATATGTTTTCCTGCCCTTGCCGCATGAATAGCAGCCAGCGCATGCCAGTGGTCTGGTGTACAAACCAACACGGCGTCAATATCTTTATTGGCAAGCAATTCCTGGTAATCATCATAAGTTTTTGTTCCATTATAAGACTTGCCGGTTTTTTTTGCATAAATACCATCTACAAAATCTTTCCCTTGTTTTACACGGTTACTATCCAAATCACAAACCGCCATTATGTTAGCCAAATCCCATTGGGCGGTACCGGGAATATCCCATTCATGCGCTATACGGCCGGTGCCGATAACGCCAATATTAATACGATTGGATGGCGAATTTTTTCCAATGACGCTGGCCGGTACTATAGTGGGAAATCCTTTTCCGCTACCAGGCAAATGAGTTAATGCTAACGCTCCAACCGCGCCTTTAACTGATGTTGCAATAAAATTTCTCCTGTTGGTTTGATTTCCTGGTTCTTTAGTGTCCATATTTATAAGTTTTTAATTTACATAGTACAAAATCGTTTATCAAATAACTCAATACGGTAGCGGGTCCTCAGGACTTTTCGCATGAGATTTTGAATAATCCAATGGTTTGTTTTTACCGACCACCCATTTTATTCCGCCCAATATGTGCTTTTCGAAAAGAGGATCGGAATATCTTTCTCCGTCATGGCCTAATGCGGTGTACCATTCCCGTCCGCCGTCAAACTCCTGGCACCATGCAGATGGAAAAACATCACCATATATAACGGGTTTATCCTTGTCATCAACTGTAGCAAGATCGTGAGCCATTAATACATGTATATCCGGGTTAATGTCTGTTACATAATAACACTCGTCATTTACATCCCAATGCCTTGGCAAAAAAGAAGTGGATGGATTTGTTGTATCAACAATGATCTCTTTAAACTGCTGGTGTTTAGCATGACGAACAAATGTGCCGCCAACCAACCTGATAAACCATTGCCAGTGGCGTTCCGTTCCGGTAACTGAATGAATGCCAACAAATCCGCCTCCAGCCTGTATATACCTCATCAACGCGACCTTCTGCGCATCGGAATCAAACACGTCATTGTTTGTACTGGTAAAAATTAATGCATTATACTTTTGAAGATTCGCGTCATTGAAGTCAGCCGGATTATCTGTAACAGCCACCTGGAAACCATTCTGTTTTCCTAATCTTTGAATGCAGGCAACTGCAGAAGGGATATTATCATGCACATATCCTTTTCCATTTTTGGTGTATACAAGTACACTTACTTTTTTCCAATTTACGGAACTGTTATCCGTGTGTCTTCCCGCGGCGCAGCCGGAAAGAATGAAAAAAATGAGTATTAAGCTCTTTATACAATTGGAAACTCGTATCTCTTTCATGTCTATTTTATAACTGTTTTATTTTGTAACAACTACTTGCGGTGGATGAGCAAAACCTTTCCATACCATTTCTGCCTGTTGCGGAGAAATAGTTCCATCATAAACCAACATCCTGTATTTCAAAACATATCGATTATCCGGAGCCAAAGGCCAATCCATATTCCTGGTTGGGCTGAAACTGAAAAACACGTCGCCTCTTCCATTCATATTTTCGGGCCATACACGCATAGGCTCGGGAAAATTGTAATTAGTCGGGTAGTCCATAAACAAAATGCCTGAATGCCCCGTGCCGACATCGCCGTCAATCATACACCAGCGGGCACGCGTGGCATCCGCATCTTTTCTTGTCTTGCCGGATGACGTATAAACCTTACTGTTTTTGTTATCCCAGTCTGGTGTGGCTCTGAAACCAAAGCCTCCATAACGGTATTCTTTTAAAATAACAGAATCAGGAGTGGCGCAATTAAGTGTAGAGGTAAAATCCCATAACCACATATTAGTTTCGACATCATATACCCTGATATCCCACACCTCATCTAAAGCTACTTTGCCCTCTTTGATAGGAAGGGTCAGTCAATACTACATGCTCTTGCAAGGCTTTAAAGCCTCCGTAAACAGGGCCTTCAGTTTTTGAAATAAATTTGGCAAAGCGTACGGTCCCCTGCTTTTTTACAAGGTTCCAGAAATCCACATCTTTGCCTTCAAAAGAAACCTCTGTCCAGGGATTCCAGATGCCTACATGATGGCGGTGATCAGGTGGATTGATTCGGGTGAGTATGTTACCATCCGGAGACCACAATGGATGTATAAATCCACTTCTTTTATAGACGGTGTCTACGCCGTCTGGCGGATAAACTGTTTTAAAATTATATTGTAATACGTTTTTGCCATGATCAGTAAGAAGTAATGATCCTCCCTGGTTTACTACTTTTACAGGCGATTCATTTGCATAGGTATCTTTTCCTTTTGATAATTCATAAACCTGGGTTTGGGCAGCGTTGTCTCTGGCACTTTTCACTGTCCACCATAAAAAACGATGATATCCATGTTCTATCTGAAACGGAACAAGTACTTTGTTTTTTCCAACGATGTGAGTCAAGACCAGGGAAGAATCTGCCAGGTAGGTCAACGCATCTAAATCAACGTTTACTGGTATTTCAATACTGCTATTTACATCGTGGAGAGTAAGTCTTGCAATTTCCTGCGCAGATAAGTTCTTGTTAATAAATAAAGATAAAATTATGCCGAGGATAAATTTCCTTCTCATATTAAAGCAATAATCAATGAGGTGAGTAAAAAGAAATTTGTTAAAATAAAGGTAAAATAAAAATTCTAAAATGCAACCGCTCCCACGAAAAATAAATTTTTTCTTTTAATTAATGCTTTTTACGCGGATTTAGCCTTCATGAAAATTCTAATGATTTTGAGAATAATTTTTAAAAGATGTACGCTAAGTTCGCACGATTCGCCAAAAGATTGTTCTACGCCTCAATAGCGTAAGTGCCGGCAGGCTGATGAAACTTCAAAGTTTTAATATGCTATATGCTGTGTAACTCTTTATGGGCATTGGTTATAACGCAAGTGAAGTCGCGCTTCATGGAATGTAAATGATCTAAGGATCTGGAAAAGTAACGAGATTTTGACTGACGACTTGTCTTCATGTTGTTGTATGCAAATATAGCTGTGGTTGATTTTTATCGTCAATGTTTTAAAAATTGTCTAAATTTATTCTTAAAACAACCGATTGCATGAAAAGTAGTAAAGAGGTTACAATTTATGATATCGCCCATAGATTGGATATCTCCCCCTCGACTGTCAGCAGGGGTCTCAACAACCATCCATCAGTAACAAAGGGAACCAGGAAACGGGTTCTGGATATGGCAAAGCTTATGGGGTATCGTACCAATTTATTTGCAAGGAATTTGCAAAACCAACGTACGCACACTTTAGGTGTTATAGTGCCAAAACTCAACAGTAATTTTCAATCTTCGGTTCTCGCCGGCATTGAAAAAGTTGCCAATACTTCGGGCTATAACCTGCTTATTTCGCAATCGCTGGAAACTGAAACTAAGGAAGTAACAAACGCAACCGTTATGTTTAACAGCAGAGTCGATGGTTTAATTGTTTCGCTGGCATCTGATACAAAAAAATTTTCCCATTTTGAACCCTTTTTTCAAAGAAATATTCCCGTGATTTTTTTTGATCGGGTTGGTGATGGCACATTAAGTACGAATGTTGTTATCGACAATTTCAAAGCCGGGTATGATGCTACCTCACATCTTATCGAACAGGATTGTAAAAGGATTGTGCATATTACGGGTAACCTTTCCCGTAATGTTTATGCTGATCGAATGAAAGGCTATCGACAGGCACTTGCAGAGCATAATATTCCTTTTGATGAAAAATATATAATCTCAACTAATCTTGATGAAAAAAGTGCCGTGGAGGCCGCCAAACAATTGCTTACAATGGACCCTATGCCCGATGGACTATTTATAACTAATGATAATTGTGCAGCAATCTGCATGCAAGTGTTGAAAAATGCAAACTATAATATTCCGGGGGATATACGCATTGTTGGTTTTAATAACGATCTTATTACAACACTTGTTGAACCTAATTTAACTACTATCAATTATCCAGGACAGGAAATGGGCGAAATCGTGGCAAATGCAATCGTTAATCACCTCGAAGGAAAGGCGCCGATGACGGTTACCAGTACCATCATTCTTAAATCTGAATTGATTGTTAGAGAATCTTCATTGAAAAACAGTAAAACGAAAAATATTAGCTGAGTTAACAAAGAAAAATATAAAGGGTATACGAAATAAAGAAGCTAGATTAGATTTTTGACCATGGTTTAAACATACACCCGGAAATAAAGGCAATCTTGAAAAATGTTAATAGCTTAATTTTTCATTGACAATAAATAAATATGGAAAGCGATAAAAATAAAATTGCAATTGTCACAGGTGGTGCATCAGGCATTGGATTTGCGATAGCCCAAAAATTTGTGGAAAACAAAATTACCACCATCATTATTGGCCGTGATACGGCTAAATTAGATGCTGCAAAAAATAAGTTAGGTGAATTATGCAGGCCCGTCTCTTTCGATTTAAATAATCTTCCTTCCGTGCCCGAATTGATCAATAATCTTATTAAAGAAAATGGTCAGATTGATATTCTTGTAAATAATGCCGGCATTAATTTAAAGAAGGATTTTACAGAAGTGACAGACAATGAATTCGAAAAAATTATGCTAACAAACGTTACATCAATGTTTGCTATTTCAAGAGAAGTGGTAAAATTTATGGTGCAAAGAGAAGCCGGAAGTATTATTAATATAAGTTCAATGGCTTCCCAATATGGCATCCCTAAAGTTATTGCGTATACTGCTTCGAAAGCCGCAATTGAAGGAATGACGAGAGCTATGGCAGTAGAACTATCTCCAAAGGGCATTCGTGTAAATTGCATTGCACCTGGGTTTATTGCAACAGACATGTCCGCAAAAGCCTTGAATAATGATATAGAACGAAAAGCCAAAGTGACGTCGCGAACTCCAATGGGTAAGTTGGGTCTGCCAGCCGACGTTGCCGATGCAGCTTTATTTCTTGCATCGTCAGAATCTGCGTATATAACAGGAGTTATATTGCCGGTAGATGGAGGCAATTCTATTGGGTTTTAGACCTTTCGCAAAAAATATTCTTTTTAAAATATGAAAAAAATATTCTTTTTGATCCTATACCTGGCGCCGCTTTCTCTTGTGGCGCAAAAGGATTCGCTTGTCACCAAGGTGTACAAATGGAAGCAACCAGTTACCAATAATCACAAACAAAAAACTTCAGTCGTTCTTTTTGATGGAAGTACTTACGATATGGAATGGCTTCAAATGAATGCAGAGGAACTTACAAAATCCGCCGCTGCAAATAAAATGATGGTTCCTGTTACAGAAGAACAATTATACATTATTAAAAAAGGGGAACTAACGGTAGGCATAAACGATTCAGTATTTAAGCTGGTTCCCGGAAGCATCGTTTTATTACTTCCGGGTCAAAATTTTTCAATTCAAAATAAGGCTGCTGCGCCATGCGACTATTATGTAATGACGTACCGTTCGAAAAGCCCGACCGATTTGGAAAGAGGAAAAACTTACGGCGGCTCATTTATTAAAGATTGGAACAACATTATATTTAAACCGAATGATAAAGGCGGAACCCGAAATTATTTTCAACGCCCAACGGCAATGACTAAACGATTGGACATGCATGTTACTACATTAAAGGCAGGATTAAAAAGCCATGAACCCCACACCCACCGTGCTGCGGAAATGGTCGTAATGATTGATGGTGAAACGGAAATGCAAATCGGTCAGAAATTTTACAAGGGGAATGAAGGAGACGTTTATTATCTCGCTTCGAATGTATTGCATGGGATCAGGAATATCGGGACAGAACCATGTAACTATTTCGCTATTCAGTTTGAATAATATAAGGGAATGGCGACCAGGATCACCAGGGAGGCATATTAGAATTCCTGTGGGTGAATGGAATATTCAGAAGGTTACACTGTATCAATATAAATAATGATGGTTGATATATTTGATCAATCAAAAAAAAATCAACATGACGACAAAATTTTTGTTTGTAACGATTGCGATATGCGTGGCTAATATGATTCACGCACAAGACACCACGATTAACGGAAAGCAATATCCAAAACCTGCAAATTTTACATCGCAGCAAAACCAGGAAAACATGATGCAACAATTGGGCATCAAAGAGCTACGGCCCGGACCCAGCGGAAATCCATCAGCCCCCAACCATGCAAATTACGATACCACAAAATCAGATCCTTGCCCGCAATTGCCGGATATTCTAACAACAAAAAATGGGAAAAAAGTTACGACCACGGATACCTGGTGGAAAGTGCGTAGACCGGAAATAGTTGAAGACTATGAACGGGACGTGTATGGCAGAATCCCCAACGACGTACCTAAAGTTACCTGGAAAGTTAAAGTAACCGATCGCGAATTTATTTTCCCGGGATTTATACCGGTGATTGCAAAGCAAATTGTAGGTCATGTTGACAATAGCGAATATCCATTAATCGATGTTGATATTAAAATGATGCTGGTAATTCCGATGAACGTGAAAGGTCCTGTTCCGGTTTTAATGATGTTTGGACAGCCCTCGTTTCCTGCGCCGGCCCAACCATCTAACGATGATATGGAAACTTTGAATGCGACATTTAAAGACCTGATGATTAAAGCAAATCCCGAAGTGAAAGATATCTTTGACAAATATCCTGCTTACTCGCCGATTACAAAAACAACTTTTAATTTTTTTGCACTGCCTCCGGCGGGAGGTCCCACGCCTACAGAACAACTACTTGCAGCAGGCTGGGGCTATTGCACCATCGATCCAACAAGTGTGCAGGCAGATAACGGCGACGGATTAACGAAAGGAATTATTGGCCTGGTGAATAAAGGTCAGCCACGCAAACCGGATGATTGGGGCGCCTTAAGAGCATGGAGTTGGGGCGCTGCCCGGGCATTGGATTTTTTGGAAGCCGATAGTTTGGTAGATGCAAAAAAGGTTGGTATTGAAGGTGTATCAAGATATGGAAAAGCTGCCCTGGTAACGCTTGCCTTTGAGCCACGTTTTGCTACAGCGTTAGTCGGTTCGCCCGGCAAAGGTGGCGCTACTTTATTACGCCGCAACTTTGGTGAAGCTGTTGAAAGCCTTACTGGTGGCGAATTCTATTGGATGGATGGGAACTTTTTAAAGTATGGGGAAGATGAGGGCAAGTCTGGTAAAATGACTGGTTGCGATTTGCCTGTTGATTCACATGAACTGATTGCTTTGTGTGCACCGCGACCAATGTTTCTCAGTTATGGTGTTCCCGAAAAAGGTGATGCCAACTGGCTCGATCATCGCGGTAGTTACCAGGCCATCGTTGCGGCGGGAGTAGCCTATAAACTTTTGGGTGCAAAAGATTTGGGCGTCGGCAATGATTATATGAAGCAACACATGCCGCAGGTAAATGTGGGTTTACTGGATGGTCAGCTTGCATGGCGGCAACATGATGGCGGACATACTGATGCACCAAATTTTAAATACTTTATTCCGTGGGCAAATAAAATGTTGGGTTATGAAAAGAAATCAAAATAAATAAATCATTTCTATGAAAAAAATATTCGTTATTCTTAATTGTTTGTTGTTCTCTTTTATTTTGAACGCTCAAACATCTACTTCATGGAATGGTAAATCATGTGCTGTTGTGCTTACGTATGATGATGGTTTAAATGTTGATCTCAACAATGTTATACCTGCATTGGATTCGGTTGGATTAAGGGGAACATTTTATATCTCCGATTATTTTAACGGATTAAAAGATCAAATCTTTAAATGGAGAAAAGCCGCAGCAGAAGGTCATGAATTAGGCAATCACACTGTTTGGCATCCATGCGAAGGAGGAAGGCCGGGAAGAGAATTTGTAAAGCCGGAAAGTGATTTGAATAATTACACAGTCGCCCGCATGGTGAAAGAAATACAAACGATGAACAATATTTTAAAAGCAATTGATGGAAAAGAAGAACGGACATTTGCATATCCATGTGGCGATATGAAAATTCATGATACCGCTTATTTAGATGGACTAAAAAATGAATTCATTGCGGCAAGAGGTGTAGCGCCCGCGATGCAAACAATAGATAAAGTTGATTTATACAACATCGATTGCTATGGCATCAGTGGGCAAACAGGTGATCAGTTAATTGATCTTGTAAAGCAGGCAATGAAAACGCACACATTGCTGGTATTTCTTTTTCATGGTGTTGGTGGAGAACATTCATTGAATGTTTCATTAGAAGCGCATAGTGCGTTGCTGCATTATCTGAAACTACATGAAAGTGAGATTTGGATTGCGCCAATGATAGATGTAGCAGAGTTTGTAAAAAGTAACAGGGATTAGGTACAGGGCAAAATTTTAAGGTAAAGGAATTACATTACCTGGCAAATGGATGTATATTATCAATTACTATTTTTAAGTAGGGAAAGTGATATCGATTTTCCACCAAAACCACATGAGTCACAAAGTTGCTTTTTTTAGCGCTCTTCGTGTCCTATATCAATGATTGGCTATAAATCTACTCCAGGGCAGTAACAAAACAAGAGGAGCTGGTTTTAATTTTGCGGCAGAACCTGCTGAGAACCAAATAGCTGAATTAGTTGTTCCCAACAAACCGAAATACACAAAAGCACAAAGGTTTAAAAAGCACAAACCAGTTTCCCTCTGAATCTTAGTTTGCAAACTAAAATTTTGTAAGATCAATATCAAATCGCTATTTCTTTGCTTACTTTGAGCTTTAGTGCCATCGTGGCTAAATATTATTTTTTTGAAAATTATCGTATGAAAAAAATCGAGCATATAGGCATTGCCGTTAGAAGTCTTTCTGTTTCTATTCCTCTTTTTGAAAAGTTACTTAATACGCCTTGCTATAAAACAGAAGCTGTAGAAAGTGAACAGGTTACTACCGCCTTTTTTATTAAGGGAGAAAGTAAAATTGAGTTATTGGAAGCTGATGCGCCGGGAAGCGTCATTAATAAATTTATAGAAAAAAAGGGCGAAGGCATGCACCACATTGCTTTTGAAGTGGACAACATAGAAGAAGAAATGAAACGATTAGTGAAGGAAGGATTTACGTTGATTAACATGAAGAACCTAAGGAAGGAGCCGATAATAAAATGGTTTGCTTTCTTCATCCAAAAGATACCAATGGCGTTTTGATTGAGTTGGTTATGGAGAAAAATAATTACTGAAGCTCCTGATTTACCGCCCCAAGGATTATACCAAATAGGGATTATACTTTATTTCTTCTCCAATAGTAGTTGCACGGCCATGACCAGGATACACTTTTACATCATGCGGCAATACAAATAATTTTTCCTTAATATTTTTAATAAGGCTTTCATGACTCCCGCCAGGCAGATCAGTGCGTCCAATGCTTTGATAAAATAAAACATCACCTCCTATAACAAATTTTTGCTTTTCGCAATAAAAACAAATACTTCCCGGAGAATGGCCCGGCGCTTCAATAACTTGTAAAGTGTCTTCGCCCAATGAAATAACATCGCCTTCTTTAAGAAAAATCAGCTCCCCTGCATAATTATCAAAAGGCAAATTGAACATTAATCCCGACGCAGGAGCCATCTGTAAAATCGATTCTTCATTTTTATGAATCTTAAGTGTCAACCGGTAGGCTTCGGCAATAAATTTATTACCAAAAACATGATCAAGGTGGCAATGCGTGTTCAGTAACATTACAGGACGCAACCCATTTTCATTAATAAACGATTGTAATATGTCCTTTTCTTCTTCGGAATAGCAGCCGGGATCAATGATTATACATTCATTGAGCCTCATTATAAAGAACGTAAGTATTTTCCTGGACGGCATTAAAAGTTAAAACTTTGATAAGGAACATGGCGTATATAAAATTGAGGTAATTTCATTTTCCTGATTAACCCGAAACGTTTAATTTTAGGCAATTATAACCTACAGTACATGCAAGATCACAAGAATCAATTTGACAAAAAAATTTTTCTGCTTCTATCATTTTTCTTCTTTTTGGCATCAATGGCAAATGCGCAGGTAAGTAGCGTTCAATTTGGCAAAAACCGGGTTCAATATAAAAAATTCAAATGGCAATATTATCAAACAAGAAATTTCAATTCATATTTTAATCAGGACGGGCAGGAACTTGCAAAATATGTTGCTCAGGTAGCTGAAGAAGAACTACCCGCAATGGAAAAATTTGTTGAGTATAGTTTGCAACGCAGGGCCAATATTATTATTTACAACAGCTTTGGAGATTTGCAACAAAGTAATATTGGACTTGGCATCGACTGGCAAAATACCGGCGGAACTACCAAATTAGTTAACAACAAAATGGTAGTTTATTTTAATAGCAATCATGCAGACCTGCGCCGACAAATTCGGGAAGGTATCGCAAAAGTGCTTACTGAAAATCTTTTGTTTGGCGATGATCTCGGTGAAGTTGCCGGCAATGCAGCGCTTCTTGATTTGCCCCAATGGCTTATCGACGGCTATGTAGCCTATGCAGGCCAAAACTGGAGCACGCAACTTGATGACGAATTAAAAAATGAGATCGAGAGTGGTAATTATAAAAACTTTTACCAGTTGGCTTTTGAAAAACCTTTACTTGCCGGCCATGCATTTTGGTATTACATAGAAGAAAAATATAAGAGGGAAAACACTACCTATTTATTGTACCTGGCCCGTGTTTATAAAAGTTTGAACAGGGCTTCCCAAACAGTTACTAAAAAAAGAAAGTTCAAAGAAGTATTGTCTGATTTTATGACCTATGAACAAGACAAATATGATAATGATATTTCACGTCGCAAAAACTATCCGAAAGGAAGTGAGATTACAGATTATACTGTAGGGAAAAGAATAGACTATTTCCATTTTAATGTAAATCCGAACAAACGCAACGGATCCTTTGCAGTTGTTCAATATAAAAAAGGAAAGTACAGGTTGTTGCTGAACGAAGATGATGTTGATAAAACATTATTGAAGTTTGGCTCCAATAGCAAGATTGATGAAATAAACACTAATTATCCAATGATGGCCTGGGATCCGAAAGGAACAAGGCTTTCGGTATTATATGAAGAAGAAGGCCACATCAAACTTTTTGTTTATGATGTTCTTACAAAAATAAAACCCTACAAGCGGGACCTAACGGATCGCTTTGACCAGGTACAGGATATGAAGTACATGATCAATAGCCATGACATTGCTTTTCAGCGCTGTTAAAAATGGGCATTCGGATATATATTCTTACGATATTGAAAATGATAAACTGAGACAGATAACAAATGACGTTTATGATGATCTTGACCCGTCGTTTGTATCGTTTCCAAATAAAACAGGAATTATATTTTCGAGTAACCGGCCATCTGCGGGCAAAAGAGGTTCTGACACATCATTATTAAACAATCGTTTCAATATTTTTTTAATTACCGATTTTACAACCAACCGGCCGGAGTTGAACCAGATAACTCAACTCACCAATCTAAAATTTGGAGATGCAAGGTACCCTACCCAATATAGCAATGTTCATTTTACTTTTGTCAGCGATCTAAATGGTGTAGGCAACAGGTATGCGGGACTCTTTTCTACTGAAAAAGAAGGGTTAGATACACTTGTTCTTATTGGTGATGATATTCTTAGAAACCCGTCGGAGAACGAAGTAGACTCGATATTAAAGGTGTATAAAAAGAAGGATATTGATTCCGTAGCGATCGTTTCCGTTTCAAAAGATTCTGCCTACGTATTTCCATTAACGAATTACGAAAGTAGTCTTCTCGAAACAAGAGAAGCCGGAGAGAATCACCAGGTGAGCGAAGTAACAAGACAGAGCGACGACAAAATTTTATACAAGCTTAAGATTGATGAGAACGCTTTGCGAAGAAGAAATGTTAGCGCTACTCCTACGGCTTATATGAAACACCTGATGGAAGCGGATAAGATTTCAAGAGGTGCAGAGATTATTAAACCCAGTATTGATACATCACAAAAGAAGGATGTTTTTCAAAATGAATTCAAAGATGAAAAGAAAGATACTGCCAGGAATTATGATGGCGAAGTTGTCAACGAACCAACGGTGTTATCAGAAGCAAAATTATATCGCTATAAGCCATTGAAATTTGCCACTGATTATGTGGTTGCTGGTTTTAATAATGATGTTTTAGGAACAAGGTATCAAATATTTGAAGGCGGCGCAGGACCTATAACACTCACGTCGAATAGCGGGCTTGACGGTACGTTGCGAATGGGCACTGCTGATATAATGGAAGATATAAAGATATCAGGGGGATTCAGGCTTTCCACGAATCTAAAAGATAATGACTGGCTACTGCAGTTTAATAACCTGCGAAGAAGAGTTGATTGGGGACTAACCTATTACAGGAGTGTCCAGGCACTTAATTTTGGGGTTGATTCTTCCAGCTATAGCTATCCCGGAAAAATATTTTCCAATCTCTACCAGGGGAATGCCAGCTACCCACTTGACGCAACAAAGAGTATTCGTTTAAGCGCCGGCGTTAGGAAAGACCGTGGCGTAGTGAGTTCATTCGATAATCTGTCTTTAACCGCACCTGATATTGATAAAACCTATGGTTTATTACACCTGGAGTATGTATATGATAACACATTAAATCCCGCGCAAAACATTTGGAATGGCATACGCTATAAGGCTTATATAGACTGGAATACGGAAATAAGTAAACCGGCAGCTTTTGAAGGCCGCAATACTTTCAATTTCGGATTTGATGCAAGAGCTTACTATCCCATCTATCGCAATTTTATTTGGGCAGGCAGAGTTGCCGGTGATTTTAGCTGGGGGAATCAAAAGCTTGTTTATTATTTGGGGGGTATTGATAATTGGTTCATGTTTAGCGATAACCAAAAAAGTAATGGTACTTATCGTTACTTCAATCCGGCTAATAAACCAGCTGCCGATGCTAATTACGCATTTCAATCTCTTGCCGTAAACCTTAGAGGCTTTATCCAAAATGCTGCCAACGGGAATAATGACGTTGTTATTAATAGTGAATTCAGGCTGCCTGTTTTTACTACGCTATTCAGTAAACCTATAAACAATGCATTCGTAAGAAATTTTCAGTTAACGCAATTTATTGACCTGGGCTCTGCATGGAACGGTGCTTATAATAAACTGGCCAGGCCAGATATAACTTATGCAGATGCAAGCGATCCAACCGTTACCGTTAGTATTAAAGCGCCAGGTATCGGGCCTTTCCTTGGTGGATACGGATTTGGCGCAAGAAGTACTTTGCTTGGATATTTCTTAAAGTTTGACGCGGGCTGGCCGATGAATGGTTTCTTTAGAGGCAAGCCAATTTATTATTTCAGTATGGGGCTTGATTTTTAATTAGCGTAATTATTTTAATAATTGATTGCCCGGTTTAATTATTAAGCCGGGCAATTTTTTTATAATGAAATAAAATATTCCGAAGAAGAAAAAGAGAATAATCGTCATACCCCATGTACGCGGATGCTGAAACGGCTTTGCGAATGGTTGAATTATTTCAAAAATGAATTGGAAAGGATTGAAAAAAATATCCCAGCTATTCCATCTTAAAAACCTTCCAATATACACTCCAAATGAACTAACAAAAAGACATCCAGATAAAATAAAACTTGTTTTACGTTTATTAAATTTTGAGAGCAAGAATAATTCTACTCGATAAAGTGATATGAACGCCATTATTAATCCGTTGACAGCTGCAGAAAAAATTAATACCACATCAAACCAAAGCGGAATATTATTTCTTTGTTTTAAATGTACAAAGTCAGTGATAATGTACATTGCGTTTGGAAAGAATAGAATCCATAAACCAAAAAGTATCCAATGAAATTTTCTATTTTCCAATTGCGTTAAATATTGACTGAGCAATAATGGAATCGCTGCCAGAAAAAGATTCCATGTAAAAAATAAATACATGAAACTGCCAGAATAAAAAACCCTGAAGAAAATTAAACAACCCGTAAACGCAATCGGCAACAGCAAAATCTTGGCTACAGTAATTTTCATTTAAAAATATTTTTTATAAGAAATTCAATTTTGGGAAGAAAGATGATTGCCGCAATTATTAAACTGATTATTGATACAAGAAAAACCGCACCGGCGGCCATATCTTTAACCAACTTTATAATCGGGTGAATTGACGTAGTTACAACATTTGAAAGTTTTTCAATTGCAGTATTGATAATTTCCAGGCTCAATACGAGGGCCGAACAAAATAGAATAGCAAACCATTCATTTACTGATATTTTTAATGCAACGGCAACTATAGTTGCGATCAATGCAAGTATTATTTCGGTCCTGAAATTCTTTTCAGAAATGAAACAATACTTTATTCCCTGCCATGCGTAACCAATAGATTTTACAAACCGCATAATTAATTAGCCTTTACTTTTATTTCTATAAAACCGTATAAGCGAATACAACAATCCCAATGCAATACACATGATCCACCCAATTAAAATCATCGTTACCAGGTCGTGCTCCCGTATTTCAACTT
This sequence comes from uncultured Chitinophagaceae bacterium, assembly GCA_963792025.1. Lineage (GTDB taxonomy): Bacteria > Bacteroidota > Bacteroidia > Chitinophagales > Chitinophagaceae > Ginsengibacter. The sequence continues at coordinate 382,428 of CAWBUS010000012.1, forward strand.
CCTGTAGCGATCTGCCCGCGGCAATAAAACCAACCGGGGATGAATTTGAATAAAGAATCACCGTGGCCATTCTTACACCCGCTTGCGGCTGCCAGGTTACGCTGTGTTCACCATTTGCTTTTGCGAAATCAAAAACACCTGCAGGCATCTCGGGCATCTTACCATTAAGATATCCCGAGGAACGCAAGGGCTTTCCATTCGCATTATATAAAACAACAAATGGAGAAAGGCTTTGAGCAACGTTGATCGAATCATCAAAGTAACGCTCAATAGATTTGCCCTCGTGAAGCTTCAGATTTATATCTCGAACCAACTGAATTTGCGGGTCATCAGCTCCCGACCGATAGGATCGTTGAACCGTTGCATAAACGACTCCAAAAACCATTGTGATAATTGTTACCGCAAAAAGGAAATCTACCAGTGAAAATTTTTTCATAACTATTATTTTATTGATGACAGATGCGAGTTACCTGTTAACTCCTTTTTCACTTCGGCATCGGCAAGATTCCATGACAACCAGGTGTAGTTTCTTTGTTGAAGAAGAAAATTTTCTTTCCTGTATTCAAAAAAATCAAGAGCGTTATGAAAGCTGCCGTTGTAATAAAACTGTTCATCAAAAGGAGAATATTTTTCGAGAACGTCTTCATTCTTCTGAAGAACGGGTAATGTTTTATCGGAAAGAGATAATAAGAAGGGAACATCTAACGGTATAGTTGACTTTCGTGCAAGATTGTATGTTGCAATTGTTTCATCCCAATTTATAACCGAAGCCAAAATCAATAATACGATGCCGACCCATGCATTTATTCTCAAAAGAAAATAGATTGTTTTTGTGAAATAAATCTTGATGAAAACTGTAAGTAATCCCGCTAAAACCATGGCAAGAAAAAATAAGAGGCCGATGCGTTTATAAGCTAATCCAAAATGAAAAATGTAATAACAATCACGATTAAATACCGAAAGCACGAGAAACGAATTCTGTAATATCCAACAATAAGCGCCATACCGCAGCCATTTATTTTTCTTGTAAAAATTAAGGTTGCCACGAAAAAACAATAATAAAAGCAGCATCGCCAAAACGATAGAAAATATCAGTAACCAGGCACCTTCGTGAACATATGCAGCCACGTTTGCATCTTTATTAAAAGTGAAACCCAGCCACACATATTTTATGTCAATAATATTTATCAATAGTAATAGTGCATTCAACAACAAGAGGCTTATCGAGCCCGTTGTTAATTCACTTTTTAAGGCTAACAGGCCGGATGAAGACTTACCGGTAATAACTGTTAGCAGATCGGCCCATGCGCTTTCCCGCCATTTTTTGAAGTAAGATTTTTTACGGGTGTAATCGTTTTTCTTCTTCATATCTATATCAGAAAAAAAAGTGCTGCTATTCCTGAGAACGAGCCCGCTAGCAACAACGATCCCCAATAAAAAGAATCCAAGCCTTTCTACAGAAAACCAATCAAAGAAATGACTTAGCCAATCATTGACTGTGTTAACCATATCCGTTATTATATTTGAAAACACACTATTGGCCGAAGAATATATTGTGGCAAAAACAACGAGAATTAGTGTAGGGATCAACAATATCCTGATTGACTTTGATGATCGCACGGGATTGCCGGATTTAGTATTTCTAATTTTTAACTCACTAAAAAAATTCGGAACGGCCCATAGATAGTTTTGTATAGATGAGCCGGCGGCATACCAAACTGAGCGGTGCAGGTATTGCGAGAACGAAACAAATAATAACAAGGTTACAGTAAAACTTATTTTGCTCAACAAAGTATTCTGAACTAATACCATTGCGGCCGTAATAATATGCCCCGCTAAAACCCATTTACTTATATTATTTTTTAATGAATAAGGGAAGAGCATAACTGCTGAAAGGCAAATAAAGCTGTCGAACAGAATTGCATTCAGTCCAATTTTTTCTTTCCAAAAAATAATATTAAAAATGAAAGCTCCTATAATTACCAAGAATAATTTTGATATTGTTTTTTTCATAAGGCAGTTTATTTTATTTTTTTAAAATGTTTAAAATGCAGCATGATGCTACTCATTGCAGAGAATATTACGCATGTTACTATTACAATTGAATGATAATCGAATAATGAAGAATACATGTTTGAGCAAAATAAACCTGTGATAGAAGCGAGTGTAAGCCCGGTTATTAAAGCCGAACGGAATAAAGCTCTCTCAGCAGTGTGAGTTGAAATCTTAAAAAGCAATACCAACCAGAACACAAAAAACCCCGGCGCGGAAAAAAACAATGAGCAAGCACAAACGAGTAAGATATTTCCAATAAGTTCAAAGTATTTAGTATTGCTTATCGTTAGAAAAATGCCGCAAAGCACACCGTTTATTATTGATGCTAATATCCATATGGTAAAAGTCCGTCCCGTTAATTTTAAGTATGGGCTCATAAGCTGTTCTTTAATTCAAGAATTTTTATTTTACGATAGCAGACCCAAAGGGGGAAAAATCCAAATAGGCCAAAAGAACAATCAATCAATTGCCATCCTATTGGAATCCCCCTAAGGTGACCTGCTATTAATGCTAAAGGAAAAACCATAACACATGTTATCATTCCAAATTCTACAACCCAAATATTCTTTACCGGATCTTTATATGGACCTATAAAAAGAATCGCCAGCACAAAATGTGCGAAGGCGAGCCAATCGTAACCGTAGAGCAAAAATGGAAATTGGCCATTAATATGGGTGTAAGCCGATAAAACCCTTTGTAGCCAGTAATGCATAAACCCATCGGAAGAAAAACATGGTAATAAAGCTGACAACTCAACACCTATTGGAATTGCAGTTAGCCCACTTATAAATAAAGCAACTACAAAAAATGCAATCAGTTTTCTTACTATTCTTATCTCTTTATTGTTCATTTTAAAAGTGCTTTGAATTTCAAAGTATTGTTGCAAAAAAAATTATTGCATATCCTTAATCATTTTTCCAAGAGCATCGATATGGATTTTAAATGCTTTTTCACCTGCCTTTGTAATTGCATAACTGGTATTTGTTTTCCTTCCGATAAATCCTTTTTTCACCTTTATATATTGTATTTCTTCGAGGGCTTTTAAATGAGAGGCCAGGTTTCCGTCTGTTACATTTATAAGTTCCTTCAATGTATTAAAATTTACTTCCTCATTCACCACAAGAGCGCTCATTATGCCCAGTCTGACGCGGCTATCGAAAGTTTTATTAAGATTTTCAATTGGGTTACTCATTCGTCATTCTCCTTTTTTACTATACTCGTTCATATTTCCACCACATGATAATACCATAAATAATGTGCAGCACGCCAAAGCCGGCAGCCCAAAAAACCAATCCGTAGCCAGGCACCCAAAGATTGATAATTCCCAACGCTAACTCGCAATATCCTAAATATCGTATTTCGCCAAGCGTATATTTCGACGCATTAATTAATGCAAGCCCGTAAAAAATCAGGCACGTTGGCGCTATCAGGAATATATGTTCCATTTGTAGTATCCTCAATACAAAGAAAGCTCCCGCAACGAGTGGCATCGCAAGATTGATCAAGAGTCGATAAGTGGTAGCTCCCCAAATGGATACCCCGTCTTTCTTACTGCGCAAGGACGTAAATATAAATGCTGCGAAAAATGCCGCAATTAACACTCCAGCAGCTATGAAAATTAATTGAGTAACCAGGTTATCATAGTCAATACCGGTTCCGTGAGCATAACGTGAAATTTTCTGTACGGCGAGCCATGCTCCCAGCAAAGCCAGTATTCCTGCGGAAATACCACTAAGCCCGCTCAGGCTTATAAAACGGCTGCTTCGTTCCATCATTTGTTTGATCTGATGCAATTCCTTAAGGGAGGCCTGCTGTTCGTCCATAAAAAGTGCTTTGAATTACAAAGTAAATATATCTTTTTTGTATTTCCTATAGCCCACTCAAAATAAATTCTAAATAGGAAAAGAAGAGAATACTATCAAACTTTGCTTAGGACCGAATTAATGATTTCACATGCCTGTACGATTTCATCATTTGAAATGGTAAGTGGTGGTACAATTCTAAGGCATTCAGATGCAAACAAAAACCAATCGGTAAATACTCCTTTATCAATTAAGGCGTTAATCACTTTTTTATTTTCTTCAGAATTTTCAAATTCAAGCGCAATCATTAAACCAGCGCTTCGTATTGCTTTTATTTTTTTCGATTTCAGTAATACGAGAAACAATTGTTCTTTTTCAAAGACTGCATCAATAAGATTTTCCTGCAATAAAAACTGCATGGCGGCCAGGCCGGCAGCGCAACAAACCGGATGGCCCCCAAATGTATTGATGTGGCCAAGAACAGGATTGCCGGTAAGGCAATCCATTATTTTTTTATCAGCAATAAATGCACCTAGTGGCATGCCGCCGCCTAAAGCTTTGCCAAGTAACAATACATCGGGCACTACCTCAAATTGCTCAAAAGCCCACAGGCTTCCATTGCGGCCAAAGCCGCACTGTATTTCATCAAGTATTAACAATGTTCCGGTATCATCACATTTTTTTCTCAGCGCTTGTATCCATTGTTTATCCGGAACAATTACGCCTGCTTCGGCCTGTATAGTTTCTGCAACTACGCATGCCGTTAGTTCCGTTATTTGTTCAAAGCTTTCGTAAGAATTGAATGTTAGATGCAAAACATCCGGTAACAGAGGGCGAAATGCATTTCGCCAATATTCACTGCCCATAATACTTAATGAGCCCTGCGTACTTCCATGATAACTGTTATTAAATGCAGCAATCTGAGTACGACCCGAATATCTTTTGGCAAGCTTCATTGCTCCTTCTGTTGCCTCCGTTCCCGAGGCAGTAAAGAAAACTGAATTGAGGGAAGCAGGTAGATGATCCGTAAGCAATTTAGCATAACTCGTTTGAGGTGTTAAAACCAGTTCGCCATTAACCATCACATGCAGATAGTCATTGATTTGTTTATTGATGGCCCCGATAACTTTTTTATTGCCATGCCCAACATTGCAAACACTTATGCCGCCAATGAGATCAATATATTCCTTACCATCTGCATCGTGCAATTTGCAGCCTTCCGCTTTTATAATTTCAAGAGCCAACGGTGTTGGAGATGTTTGCCCGATATGATTTAGAAATATTTGTCGGTTAGTCATAATCAATGTGCGATTTAAGATGTTTGATGCACGATGTTAAAACATTTTTTCATTCGCAATTTTTTACGAATTTAGGAAGTAATTAATTGAAGTATTTTTTGAGTTAAGGAATTTGTATTTCAAATATGCAGAGTTTTTCTTTACGTTTCTTTGCAATACGGTTTATTTATAAATAATGGTCTTTAAAGATGCTCAATGAACCAACAGTACAAGGGAGTGACCCTTCGGCAAACTCAGGGTAAACTTCACCGGGATGCCCAAAGAACTATTGCTGGTAACCAAAAACAAAAAATTATGTCATTAATTATTGAAGTAAAAGGCATTAAACCAACATTTGGAAATAATTGTTACATAGCGCCGAATGCCACAATTGCAGGCGACGTGGTTATGGGCGATAATTGCAGTATCTGGTTCAACGCAGTTTTACGCGGCGACGTAAATACTATCCGCATGGGAAACAAAGTAAATGTGCAGGATGGAGCTATAATACACTGTACTTATTTAAAGGCGGCCACTACAATTGGAAATAATGTGAGCATCGGACACAATGCAATAGTACATGGATGCGTTATACATGACAATGTGCTTGTGGGCATGGGAGCCATTGTGATGGACCATGCTAAAATAGGCAGTAACAGCATTGTCGCTGCCGGGGCTGTGGTACTTGAAAATACAGAGGTAGAGCCAGGTTCGATCTATGCAGGTGTTCCCGCAAAAAAAGTAAAGAACATTCCTGAAGACCTGATAAGCGGGGAAATAAACCGGATTGCCAATAATTACGTGATGTATTCAGAGTGGTTTAAACAGTAAATGGTTTTAAGATTAGAAATAATATTTTTTTTAATTTATTGAAATCTTAACAAGGCTTTTTTAACGTAGGTAACAAATTTGCATCTTAATAACATGAAAAAAATTTTAGTTGTCACATTTTTCGCATGGATGCTTACGGGATGTTCCATTTTTAGAAAGAATGAAAAATATGGATGCCCCACCAACGGAAAGAATATTGGGGCGGAAAGAATTTTATCAGGTGACAAAGACGCAATAAAAGCGGCAAAAAAGGCAAAAAAGTTTAAATCATAAAGGAAGGACATTAATCTATTAAAGCACCAAAACCCATTGTATGTGTTATCATTTAAAAACAAATTTCGGCGGAACAGAAGCAGTCATAGACGATAATTGCGGCGTTTCAAAATTTTATTCAATTGCAGATATTTTGGCTGACGGATTGAAAGTAAAATTTATTAACCAGATAGACGATGCAGATACGCTGGATTGGGATTTCAGGTATAAGAAGCATTTTCTCACTTTACACTACAGCATATTTAATGGTGTTTCCATATTGCCCCATAATACAAAAGGCATAGCTAAAGAAAATAAGGCCGTAATTGAAGTTGCGAGGTTTTTAGAAAAGAATGCTTATTAGTTCAGAAGGTATTAATAGAAAACAATGTTTTATTATTTAAGCCTTTTACCATTACCATTTCTTTGTATCAATAGTACCCAGTATATTTAAATAGCTGACATAACGATCGGCAGAAATTTTCCCCTCTTCTATTGCCAGTTTTACGGCACATCCCGGCTCATCAATGTGCATACAATTATTAAAGCGGCACTCATTTACCAAAGCTTTCATTTCTGGAAAATAATGAGAGAGTTCATTTTTCTCAATGTCCATCAGGGCAAATTCACGAAGGCCGGGCGTATCAATAATTTTTCCGCTACCAGGCAAATCAAACATCTCGGCAAATGTTGTTGTATGAAGTCCTTTACCGCTCCAGTCACTTACATTTTGCGTTTTTAATAAAAGTTCCGGAAAAACAATATTTATAAAAGAAGATTTGCCAACGCCGGAGTGACCGCTTAGTAACGTTACCTTATTTTTTAAAAGTTCTGTTACTTCGTCTATACCTAGCCGTTGTTCAAGACTCATCGATAAAACTTTGTAGCCGTTTCTTTCATAAATAAACTTTAGCTCTTCAAATTTTTCCTGCTCCTTCCTTCTATATAAATCACTTTTGTTAAAGACAATTATGGCCGGAACATGATATGCTTCTGAAGCCACCAAAAATCTGTCAATAAAGCCCTGCGATGTTTTAGGATCCTTAAGTGTGGCAAATAAGAGACTTTGATCAAGATTGGAAGCAATAATATGGTGCTGGTGTTTGTTGTGTGGCGATTGCCGCGTTATGTAATTTTTTCTTTCCTCAATTGAGTTGATAATTACGGCGCCTTCTTCCGTGTCTTGCTGTTCCACATATACAACATCTCCAACTGCCACAGGATTTGTGGAAGTTATATTATCAATCTTAAGCTTTCCTTTTATACGGGCATTCAAAAATTCTCCCTGTTCATTTTTAACCACGTACCAACTCCCTGTTGATTTATACACGAGTGCTTTCATGAAGAAGTTAATTGGTTGAATTTGTTTCCGGTAAAATTCGTGTAATTCGCGTAATTCGTGGCTGCGATTCGGGATATTCAGTTATGGAAATTTTTTGAAGATGGTAAATCGCAGAATGAATTCAATTAAGAGAAACGCCATTGCGGCAAAAATAAACGGGTAAAATTTTTCGGTGAAACGATGAAAAGTAGTTATTTCTACTTTTGATTTTTCGAGACGATCGATTTCTGCATAAATACTTTTCAGGCTTTGATTGTCGGTGGCTCTAAAGTATCGACCCCCTGTTTGATCCGCAATATTTCTTAATAATTTCTCGTCAATAGCCACTTTCTCATTTTGCATCACGATACCCATGGGCGTACTTACGGGTGTAGGAGCGTACCCATCAGTTCCCACTCCAATTGTATAAACTTTTACTTTAAACGTTTTAGCAATTTCCAAAGCTGTGGCAGGGTCAATTAGTCCACCATTATTAACTCCATCAGTTAAAAGTATTACCACTTTACTTTTTGCCTTGCTGTTTCTCAACCTGTCAACACTTGTTGCCAATCCCGAGCCAATAGCAGTTCCATCTTCCAGTAATCCATTTCTTATTTGTTCAATTTGGTTAATCAACACTGCGTGATCGGTGGTTAAGGGACATTGCGTAAAACTTTCTCCGGAAAAAATAACAATGCCAATCCTGTCATTCGGCCGGTTGTTCACAAAGTCTTCAGCAACCTTCTTTGCCGCCTCCATCCTGTTAGGCTGAAAATCCTGCGCAGTCATGCTACCGCTAACGTCGATACATAAAATAATGTCAACGCCTTCCCCCTCCGATTGTTGCTCCTCATATTTTACCTGCGGACGTGCTAATGCAATTATTATACAACTTATCGCGAGCAACCGTAGTATGAATGGAACATTTTGAAATGTATTTCTCCATGAGCGGGTATTCGACAATCCTTTCGTGGTGGAAATTCCAACAGCAGCAGTCTGCTTTTTCCCTTTTATTACTTTCCAATAAATGAGTAAGGGAATAATAGCAAACAACCAAAAAAACAGCGGTTGCCCAAATGTTATATCGTTGAAATAATCAACTAGCACTTTCGTTTTTTTGATTGAGATTTTTGTTCACTTCCGTTATCGTCGCCCTTACCTGCTGCAGACATGTTTCGCTTTCCTGTTGCGAAGGAATAAATTTTGCAAATTTTACTGCGTTACTCATGCGAACACAATTGGCAAATGCAGACACCTGTTCTTTACTCAAATTATAATCGCCGAGTTCCATCAGCATTTCGTCAGACGTGAGGTGCATCTTATACATTTTCGTTTTCCTCGAAATATAGCGCTTAAAGATATCCGTTAGTCTCGTGTGGTATGCTTTCACCTCATTATTCTGAAGCAGTTGCTCTTTATCCAGGTTATCTAAAGATTGCATGGCTTCATCATAAGGCGATAGTTTTGATTTAAAAATATCAGGCTCCTTTTTCTTTTTTAGAAATTTTATCAAAAATCTTATCCAGAAGAAAAGCAAAATAAGTGCAACACCCAATATAGCCCACCACCACCACGCCCATTCTTTTTTTACTTCTATAATTGATTTAATATCATGAAAGGTAGCGACACTATCAATGGGTGAATAGGAAACCTGTATAGGAATTGAATCCGTAACAAGGTTAAAGGCAGAATCTCCCTGCAAAGTTTCCATGTTTATAACCAAGGGAGGGATCACCTGCCGCCCGGAATCAAAACAGGTTAGCGTTATTTCCTGGCTGAAAGCAATATTCCCATTTGGGCTGGTTGAATCAATTTTATTTTCCTTTACCACCCTGAAATGTCCTATTGTATCGGTTATATTAAACCAGGAGAGGCGATACGTATTATCGGGCATCGAAGTGGAAACCTTGTAATGCAATTGCCCGCCGATAAGAATATTTGGTTGATCAACAGAAGCTTTTACAGATGGCGGCTGAGCAAAAATATTTTGTGCAAACCAACGAGAACCCAACAGGAAAAATAATATAACTAACGATTTATTATAAACGCTTTTCTTCAATTGCTTTCTTTTCACTTTATTTTCTTCTTAAAAAAAACTGTTGAAGGATTTTCACATAATCCTCATCTGTACGCAAATGCAATAAATCAGCCCCCGATTTTTTGAAAATGCTTTTGCAACGCTCACTATGTTTCATAAAGTTCTGCTGGTAATTATAGCGGACCATTGAATCTGCCGTATCGAGCCATTGTGTCTTACCGGTTTCAAGATCTTCCACTTCCATTAAACCTACGTTGGGAAGTTGCAGATCCATTTTATCATATATCTTAAGCCCTATCACATCGTGCCTGCTGGCCATTACCCGAAGCGAATCTTCATATTGCTCGTCAATAAAATCGCTCATGATAAATGCTATGCTTCTGTGCCGATTCGATCTTGAAAATAACTTCAGTGCTTCGTTAATATTGGTACCGGTTCGTTTAGGTTGTGCCGTTAGTAGTTCCCGTACAATGTATAATGCATGCTGTTTACCCTTCTTGGGAGGAATATATTTTTCAATCTTATCACTAAAAAAAATAACCCCCACTTTATCGTCATTATTAATAGCGCTGAAAGTAAGAACAGCCCCTATTTCTGTAATAAGATTTCTTTTGGTACTGTGTATGGTACCAAATAAAGCACTGGCGCTTACGTCTACCAGCAAAACCACGGTAAGTTCTCTTTCTTCCTCAAAAACTTTAGTAAACGGATGGGCATAACGGGCGCTCACATTCCAATCGATAAATCTTACATCATCACCATGATAATATTCACGAACTTCCCGAAAGCTCATTCCTTTCCCTTTAAACGCAGAATGATACTCACCGGTAAAAAGATGTGTTGTAATCTTTTTACTGATAATCTCCAGTTCTTTTACTTTTTTTACTATTTCTGCTGTTGTTAACATGGCCTCACCCTAACCCCTCTCCAGAAGGAGAGGGACATGGATTATTATGGTTAATTAATTTTAATTCTAATAAAATTCTGTATTAAAAAATTTACGGCGGTCTGGAACTCCTTACTTATTACTCATACCCTATGGTACATTAACTACTTTTAATATCTCCGTTATTATCATTTCCACATTAATGTTTTCAGCTTCTGCTTCATAAGTAAGGCCAATACGATGGCGTAACACATCCTTACAAATGTTTCTTACATCTTCCGGAATTACATAGCCACGTTTATTTAAGTATGCGTAGGCCTTAGCAGCCAATGCCAGGTTAATACTTGCTCTTGGTGACCCGCCAAAAGAAATCAGCGGTTTCAGTTTTGATAGATTATAAGTTTCAGGATACCGTGTTGCAAACACAATATCAAGAATATAGTGTTCTACCTTTTCATCCATGTAAACCTGACGCACGAGTTCTCTCGCATTTAATATTTCATTAGTTGAAACAACTGCGTTTATGGTTGCCTGTTTGAGTCCCTGAACATTTTGCCGTATAATTAATTGCTCTTCACTTTTGGAAGGATAATCAATAACCACCTTCAACATAAACCGATCCACCTGCGCTTCCGGCAAAGGATAGGTTCCTTCCTGCTCAATAGGATTTTGAGTAGCCAGCACTAAAAATGGTTCTTCTAATAAATAAGAATTATTTCCAATGGTTACCTGACGTTCCTGCATCGCTTCAAGTAAAGCACTTTGTACTTTTGCCGGTGCCCTGTTGATTTCATCAGCAAGGATGAAGTTGGCAAAAATGGGGCCTTTGCGAACCACGAATTCATTCTTTTGCTGGTTGTAAATCATAGTACCTACCACATCTGCGGGTAACAGATCAGGAGTAAACTGGATGCGACTGAAGTGTGCGTGAATGGCATAAGCCAGCGACCTGATAGAAAGTGTTTTTGCCAGCCCAGGAACTCCCTCCAACAAGATATGGCCATTACTTAAAAGTCCAATTAAAAGCCGTTCTACCATGTGGTTCTGGCCTACGATTACTTTACCAATTTCTGCATGAATTTTATCAATAAAAGAAGCTGAATGATTTATTTTTTCATTCAGTAAGCGAATGTCTTCTGCGGTTTGTAACATTTTATTCAATAAAATTTAAATTAAAAACTCAAAGGGCGCAAATTACGAACAACCTATAAAACAAAAACGATGCTAATAATTTGCGTAGAGAAAAAGTATGTTAAATTTGAAGCGTAAAACTATACAATTATGGTAGATGAACAATTAATTACATCAAGCAACCAGCTCGAAGGATACAAGATAACAAAGCATTTAGGTATTGTTCGCGGAATAACAGTAAGGTCGCGTAGCTTGTTTGGTAATATTGCCGGCGGCTTCCAAACACTGGTAGGCGGAAGGATTTCAATTTATGTTGATCTATGCGAAAAAACAAGAGTAGAAGCTTACCAGCACATGATTCAACATGCCAATGAAAGGGGCGCCAATGCAATCATCAATATTAGATATGACGCTAATGAAGTAATGAACGGTGTTACAGAAGTTTTATGTTATGGAACTGCTGTGCAGGTAGTAAACCTTTAATTCAATTCACAACTAATGTTCTGCAAATTAAAAAGAGGGAGTTTAATTTCCCTCTTCTTAATAAAATAATCCAAGCGAGTTTTACGCAAGATTTTTACCTCCGACCCTGAAAGAAACTTTACAAATAACGCCGTAGGATGATATGGCGTCGTCTTTCACATGCACTTTAAAATCTTTTACGTAAACGGAGTCAATATTTTTTACAGTTTTTGAAACTTCTTTCACTGCATTTTTTATTGCATCATCAAAGCTCTTTTCTGAAGACGCAATTACTTCAATAACTTTTACAATAGCCATAATAATTTTATTTAGAAGATTAAAATTACCAGAGCAACAAAAATTATTCCGCGAAAAAATAACAGGCAGTTTAATGAATGGAATTAATAATCAAAAGTTTTTCCCTCTTCTTTATCATAATTCTCATTATACTTTACGAAGAAATTTAAATAAACAACGCGGCTGAATCGCATGAGCCAGGGCTGTAATATAAGTATCGTTACACCATTTGCCAGCAGCCAGTAAAGAACCCGGTTATCATCTGTTGAAATACCGATTATGATCCACCATGCAATGAAAGTAATTGCAGAAAATAATACAACCAATATGTAGCTTATATAACCTGTACCGTACCAAAAGCCAGGCTCGAGGTCAAACTTTTGAGAACATACCGGGCAGGTATCGTACATATCTAAAATATAAGAAAGCTTAATTTTTTTATAGGGATTGCTGTTCTTAAACATATCGCCCCGGCGGCATCGCGGACATCGCATGGTAAACATGCTCCATAAAAAATTCGGTTTCGGCTTTTGCTCTTCTGTCATAACGCAAAGGTATTTAATTCAAAGCCGTTTGAGGGGTCGAAACTTTCTTTCTTTCGCCAATTTGCTGACGCCACATGGCATAATATAATCCCATCTGGGAAATTAATTCCTCATGGGTCCCGGTCTCAATTACTTCCCCTTTTTCCAAAACATAAATTTTATCGGCGTGCATGATGGTACTCAACCTGTGTGCAATTAAAATGGTGATCTGCTCTTTTTTGGAAGAAACATTTTTTATGGTATTGGTGATTTCTTCTTCTGTTAATGAATCAAGCGAAGAGGTTGCTTCGTCGAAAATCAATAAATGCGGGTGACGCAGTAATGCTCTCGCAATGGATAAACGCTGTTTTTCTCCACCGGAAACTTTTACTCCACCTTCACCAATCAAAGTATCAAGACCTTTATCGGCCCGTGCCAGCAACGTATTACACGATGCTTTTTGAAGTACATCCAGTATTTCTTCATCTGTTGCAAAAGGATTTACAAAAAGCAAATTCTCTTTAATAGTTCCCGCAAACAGTTGTGTATCCTGGGTTACAAAGCCAATCTGTGCCCGCAGCACATCAAAGTCAATATCTTCACGGGAAATTTTATTGTACAAAATATTCCCTTTTTGCGGAATGTACAAACCTACAAGAAGCTTCACCAATGTTGTTTTTCCCGAGCCTGAAGGGCCAACGAATGCGATGGTTTCTCCTTTCTTTACATCAAAGCTTATGTCATTTAAAGCTGGTTGCTGCGCCGACTGGTGCTTGAATCTTACATTTATGAACTCAAGTTCTTCAATATTATGAATTTTTACAGGCCTTGCAGGTTTTACTTCAGGTTTTTTTGACATGAGCTCATGAAAATTATTTAAAGACGCTTCAGCTTCGCGGTAAGAAATAATTACATTCCCAACTTCCTGCATCGGGCCAAATAAAAAGAAACCGTAAAACATAAATGATAAATACTGCCCTGCATTTAAATGATTGCCAAATACCAGCCACAACAGGGTGAAAGTAATAACCTGTTGTAAAAAATTCACCATAGTTCCCTGTATGAAACTTAAGGTTCGAATGCTTTTTACTTTGCGCAACTCAAGCTTTAGAATTTTAAAGGTATTGTTGTTAAGCCGTGTCACTTCCTGTTCAGTTAAGCCTAAACTTTTCACCAATTCAATATTCCTTAAAGATTCTGTCGTGGAGCCTGCCAACGCATTGGTCTCATAAACAATTCTTTTTTGGATACCTTTTATTCTTCTGCTTAGGACACTAGTAACAACTGCGATTAGTAAGATACCTACAACATAAACAGGCATTATCGCCCAATGAATACTGAATGCATAAATAGAAATGAAAATCACACTTACAATAATCATGAAAAACACATTGATAAAATTGGTGATAAACTTCTCCGTGTCTGCTCTCACTTTGGTAAGTATGGATAATGTTTCTCCGCTTCGCTGATCTTCAAAATCCTGGTAAGGTAGGCTCATACTATGTTTCAGACCATCCGTAAAAATAGTAGCACCAAATTTTTGTATTAATACGTTACTAAAATAATCCTGTAATGCTTTTGCAATACGACTTATCATTGCAGTACCAATCATAAGCATTAAAAAAAATAACAAGCCATGCATTACATCTTTACTAAAAAAATATTCAAACAAATTACTGGTATGACTTTCCTTACCAAAAAAGAATTCGTGTTCTGTTCTGTGAATTTTTATGGTATCTGTAACATGTACATTTTTTACAACATGTTCTTTTGCTATCACAAATTCATGTGGATGAATAGCAAATTGATTCATGATGCCACCAATAATCATTGGAGAAAATAAAGAAAATATCTGGTTAATTGCTGCCAGAAAAAGTGCAAATGCAACAAGCCGTTTATAGGGTTTTATGTACGATAATAATATCTTCATCTAATAAAATTGAATCTGCAAATTTCGGGAAAAGTGTTTAGAGTTTGGAATTATGAAAAAGTGTAGACAAAAATTTCGGAAAGTTCGTGTATAACTTTTGGAAAGTTTAGCATGGTCTTTATGGTTTTGTAGACTTCAAAAAACTTTCCAAAAGTTTAAACGAGCCTTCATTTATTCATCCCATTTGTATTTTAATTCTACAGGTTGATGATGAAACTTAATAAAATATTCTTTCCCACCAAAAATATCGAGAATGATTTGCATAGATAATTTTGTCGAAGTCTTGGACAAATAAGTATTGTAAGAGCTATATTTCCATTGAGATAATTCTTTTACAAACCCATGATGTACAGGATTAGCGTGGACATAATGAGTTACATTACAAATTTCTGCTTCGTCTTCAATTATCTTCGATTTCATGTTTGGCATAAACAAACTTCCTTTTCTTGAATAAACTTTATTGAAAGATTGTGTATAGCTGCTAAATAAATTTGAAAAGGCTTTGCTTATTGTTTTTTCGACAAGCGGCTGAAAACTTTCGTCAGAAAACTTTTGGAAAGTATTAAAACTTTCCAAAAGTTTAATCTCTTCTATTTCTTTTATGCTTATCAGAAGATGAAAATGATTTGGAAGTAAGCAGTACGCATGCAAGTTTATCAATGGCAAAACATAAATTGCTATTCTACCAAGAAAGAAATTATAATTCCTTTCTTCTATAAAAAGATTCTCTTTTCCGTTCGCATGGTTGTAAACATGGTAAAAACTTCCAGGGTTCATTTGATTATATCAATTCCGAAATAAATTTTGGAAAGTTCATGCGTAACTTTTGGAAAGTTTAGCAAGTCCTTTATAGTTTTGAAGACTACAAAAAAACTTTCCAAAAGTTAACCCGCCCATCCCTCTCTATCCAAACTTCTGTATTGAATGGCTTCTGCAAGGTGCTCTGGTTTTATGTCATCACTTCCTGCAAGGTCTGCAATGGTTCTGCTCACTTTTAAAATTCTGTCATAAGCACGGGCGGATAGATTTAATTTTTCCATAGCAACTTTCAATAAATTAGCGCCAGCCTGGGTTATAATACAAATTTCTTTTAGCATCTTACTGCTCATTTGGGCGTTGGAATAAACACCGGGATTGTCTTTATATCTATCCGCTTGCCTCTCCCGGGCTTTAATAACTCTTATGCGTATGGACTCACTTTTTTCAAATTCCTGTTTTGAGGAAAGTTCAGTAAACGCAACGGGGGTCACTTCTACATGAAGATCTATTCTGTCCAACAATGGCCCCGAAATTTTATTGAGATATTTTTGAACAGCACCGGGAGGGCAGGTACATTCCTTCTCGGGATGATTGTAATAACCGCACGGGCATGGATTCATAGAGGCAATCAACATAAAGCTCGCTGGAAAATCAAGGGTAACTTTCGCCCTTGAAATAACAATTTTCCTCTCTTCCATTGGCTGTCGCATTACCTCCAACACAGTTCTTTTAAATTCAGGAAGTTCATCTAAAAACAAAACACCGTTATGCGCCAAAGAAATTTCCCCGGGCTGCGGAATGCCTCCACCACCAACAAGTCCCGCATCTGATATTGTATGATGCGGTGAGCGAAAAGGACGCCTTGAAATGAGTGTCGCATTCTCCGGAAGCTTGCCCGCAACACTATGAATTTTAGTAGTTTCCAATGCCTCGAGCAAAGTAAGTGGTGGAAGTATAGTCGGCAAACGCTTTGCCAGCATAGTTTTGCCGGCGCCCGGCGGACCTATTAGGATTGCATTGTGTCCACCAGCCGCAGCAATCTCCAAAGCCCGCTTTATATTTTCCTGCCCCTTTACATCACAAAAATCTATTTCAAAATCGCTTTGAGCATTCGCAAATTCCTCGCGTGTATTTACAACCGTTGGCGTTATAGAATTTTCATCAATAAAAAAATCAATCACTTCATTAATATGGCCTACACCATACACATTTAATTTATTTACCATGGCAGCTTCACGTGCATTCTCTTTAGGAAGAATCAGTCCTTTAAACCCTTCCTTACGTGCCTGTATGGCAATTGGCAGTGCCCCCTTTATCGGTCTAACGGTACCGTCTAGACTAAGTTCACCCATGATAACATATTCAGTAAGTTTTTCTGCATTCTCTAACTGTTCACTTGCTCCCAACGTTCCCATTGCTATTGGTAAATCGAAAGCCGTACCGCTTTTCCTGATATCGGCAGGTGCAAGATTGACAACCACTTTTGTTCTTGGGAAATGATATCCGTTCGCCTTAATAGCGCTCTCCATACGTTCCAGGCTTTCTTTTACGGCATTGTCTGCAAGGCCCACAATTGAAGTAAATTTTCCGCTACTTACGTTTACCTCTACCGTTATAGTGATGGCTTCCACTCCATAAACAGCGCTGCCGAAAGTTTTGACTAACATGTAATGAAATTAGCCAAAAAATTATATAAAGAAAATAAGGAAGAATAATAATTAATGTTATCAGAGCTTTTCGAGCAAATCAATAACTTTCTCCCTTTTGAGAATTAAATACCCCAATCGCTCATTGCTGATTCCATCTTTAAGGTTGTAGTTAAACGATAGTTGTTCATCTTCAACATTGGTTTCAAAATATTTAAACTTAATATTTGGATATTCTTTCAATGATTCAGCTATTTCGTACAAATGGGTAGATAGAATAAACAAAGAACTTTTTATTTTGATAAGTCCTTCAATCACAACGGTACTACATTTCATAGCATCCTGAACATTGGTTCCCTTAAATAATTCATCGATAAGGATCAACCATTTTCTTCCATCATTAATTTTAAGAATTGTATTTTTTATTCTTTGCACTTCATTATAAAAATAACTCTCGCCTTTGGCAACATTGTCAACCACATTTATATTGCTAAGCAATCCATCAAATAAACAAAGCTCCATGGACTTTGCAGGAACTCCCATACCGATATGAGCGAGAAAAGCTGCGCCACCTACGGCTTTTATAAATGTACTTTTACCGGCCATATTTGCACCCGTTAAAAAAATAAAATTATTATTCACACCCAGCTCAAGATCATAGGCAACCGGGTCATTCAATAATAAATGATATAAGCCTTTTACTTTAAGATCGGGGACCTGCGATGCGACAAACTCCGGAAAAACTAACTTGTATTCAACCACTGCCATGGCCATGCCATACCATGCATCTAACTGGTAATATATTTCAATAAGTTCCAATAAATTTTGTTTGAAATGGTAGCGTATATAATGCGCCAATGCAAGCATCTCATGGATAGAAAGATCACTCATCTTCTCCTTGGAAGCAACAATATCCAATTGGTGCTTTTCGATTAATACACTTGCCTTTTGCAAAGTTCTTTTCAAATTTTCAGGTGCGTCATCAGTCATGAATATTTCAATGATCTGCTGCATCCCTTTTATAAAATCAAATGCATGGCCAATTGAATATTTTACCAAAGAAAAATCGGGTGCATGAAATACTTTGTAAAAAAATGCTGACGAAGAAGTAGGCCTGGCAGGTATTTCATCAATACTGCTCTCGTAAAATTTATGAATCATCAAAACTGAACCATTGCTTATAATTAACGGCCAAACTTCTCTTTTTTCAAGAATGAGCTGTAATGTTTTTTGAACATTTTGGATTGCAGAAATATCATTTAAAGATGTGCCAAAAATATGTTTTAAAGTTTCACGGCCACCAACAGTTCGCGTAAAATTCAATTTGTGAAAAATGGAAGACTCTTCATCGTGATGAAAAATTGCCAGGTCATTAAGTGTAGTTTTGTCTGTTTCCATCTAAACTTGGAAAGTTGATGAGTTAATTGGTTTATAAGTTTATTTAGCGACTTACCTGTTAAAAGAAAGTCTTTCCCCCTTTATAGATTCTTCAAACATATGCTTTCCATAATTATCCTTGTTTGTATACACACAATTTCCATTTACAAAAGTCTGAACAATTTCGGCGGGAAAAGTATGATTCTCTAAGGGACTCCATCCACATTTGTATAAGATATTTTCTTTGGTTACAGTTGTAGACGAATTTAAATCGACCATAACTACATCGGCAAAATACCCTTCGCGTATATAACCCCTGTTTTCAATTTTAAAACATTCGGCCACTGCATGACTCATTTTTTCAACAAGTTTTTCCAGGGAAATTTTACTTTGTTTATAATATTCGAGAATTAGCAACAATGGATGTTGTACCAGTGGTAAGCCCGAATGTGCATGTTCATAAGGGCCTTCTTTTTCTTCCAACGTATGTGGCGCGTGGTCTGTGGCAATGATATCTAAACGATCATCCAGTAAGGCTTTCCAAAGTGCTGCTTTATTTTTTGCATCTTTGATTGCGGGATTACATTTTATTAAATAACCGAGTTGTGCATAATCATCAGCAGTAAAATGCAAATGGTGAACGCAAACTTCTGTAGTGATCTTTTTATCTTTTAAAGGAATTTCATTTGTAAAAAGGGCAAGTTCCTTTTCTGTTGATATATGCAAAATATGAAGCCTGCTTCCGTATTTTTTAGCCAGTGATGCAGCAAAAGATGAAGATTGAAAACAGGCATTTTCGTCTCTTATTAATGGATGATCAGAAGGTGCTAATATTTGTTTTCCACTTTTTATTCGTTGATAATTTTCTTTAATAACTTTTTCATCTTCACAATGTGTTGCAATCAACAGCTCACTTTCCGAAAAGATTCGGTTAAGTTGTGATTCATTGTCAACCAGCATATTCCCTGTACTCGACCCCATAAATATTTTTACACCGCACACTTCTCTTTTTCGCTTATTCATTTTCAAAACTTCATCGGCATTGGTGTTGCTAACTCCCATAAAGAAAGAATAGTTGGCCAAAGAAGTATGTTTCGCAATCTCATATTTATCTTCCAGTAATTTTTCAGTTAGTGCATTGGGTATGGTGTTGGGCATTTCCATAAACGAAGTAACACCACCGGCAATAGCTGCTTTACTTTCAGTATAGATCGTTGCTTTATGGGTTAAACCTGGCTCCCGAAAATGCACCTGGTCGTCTATTACACCCGGCAACAGATGTTTTCCTTCACCATTTATTTCAACGACATTTTCTTTTACATTAAATGAATTATCGATCCTTTCAATGCGGCCTTTTTTAAGATAAATAGTTTTCAATTCTATTTTACCCTCATTAACTATTGATATATTTTTTAAAAGATAATTTTGCATATCTTGAAATTTAACAATAAAGCACCAAACCCAATGCAAATTATAAAAAGCCTGATTACCTCACTGGTATTTATTTGCCCGTACATCGTAAAGGCTCAAACAACGTATTTACCCGAAGGCTCGAAGGAATACCAGTTTATCGACCGGCTGGAGATTAAACAAGGCCACAATACCGATTACAATTATTCTACATTGAAGCCTTTTAGCAGACGTTACCTTGTTCAGGAAGCAGAGTTTCTTGATAGTGGCCGTGTTTCTTACTCCGCTTCACTAACGGGAGAGGATAACCGATGGTTAGGCCTTGATCTTACTAAAATTGATGAATACAATATCCACAGTATTCTTATGGATAATTCAGAGTGGGTAACGGGTGAAAAAGAAAGTTTTCTCAGCAAGAAGCCGGTTCTTAAAAGTTTTTACACTACCAAACCGAACCTTCTTGAAGTGAATGTGAAGGATTTTTTTCTTGCATTAAATCCTGTTATATCTTATTCAATGAGTAAGGAGGCGTCGAATAATGAAAACATTTTTTATAATAAAAGAGGAATCACCGCAAGAGGTAGAATTGCCAACCGGATTGGCTTTTCTACAACCGTGACAGACAACCAGGAGCGGATGCCTTTGTTTGCACAAAACCGCGTTAGTGAGTTTCACGCAGTACCAGGTGTTGGCTTTTATAAACCCTTTAAAAAAACAGCGTATGATTATTTTGATGCAAGAGGTTATATAACTTTTAATGCAACAAAATATATCGACATACAATTTGGCTATGATAAAAATTTCATTGGTGATGGTTACAGAAGCCTTTTCCTGAGCGACTTTGGCGATAGTTACCTGTTCTTGAAATTGAATACAAAAATTTGGAAATTCAATTACCAGAATTTATTTATGGAACTGATGCCGCAGTTTGTGAAAAATGGCGATGTTCTTTTAAGCAGAAAATATGCAGCGATGCATCACCTGGAAATGAACATTACCAAATGGCTGAATGTTGGCTTATTTGAAAGTATTGTTTTTGGGAGAAAAGACATCTTTGATTTGGAGTACCTGAATCCCATTATATTTTTAAGGCATATTGAGGGAACAGTAGGAAGTCCTGATAATGCCTTTGCAGGTGCTGACTTTAAAGCCAATGTGGCACATCATTTCCAGTTTTACGGGCAACTTCTTTTAGATGAGTTTATCCTGAAAGAAATAACGAAAAATAATGGCTATTGGGCCAACAAATTTGGCTACCAGCTTGGTGCAAAATATGTAGACGCTTTTTCAATCAAGAATCTTGACCTGCAACTTGAAACGAACAGGGTAAGGCCTTTTACTTATTCTCATTCAGATTCTGTTGCAGATTACACCCACTATAATCAACCCCTGGCACATCCACTGGGAGCAGGTTTCCAGGAATTTATAGGAATTGCCAAATATCAGCCAGCGCCCAAATGGTACCTCAACGCAAGGATGATTTATTATTACCAGGGCCTTGATTCTGCGGGACAAAATTTCGGAAGCAATCCTTTTGAACTTTATACTACCCGACCAATGGACTATGGATTTTTTATTGGTAGCGGAGACAAAATAAAAGTGCTTAATGCATCATTGGCGTTATCGTATGAACTCAGGGAAAATCTTTTTGTAGAAGCCTCTTATTTATATCGTAAGTCTTCCGCCACTAGTGGCATCGGCTCGGGAAATACCAGCGTTTTTGGAATTGGCGTTAGATGGAATGCTGCACGAAGAGAATATGATTATTAACGCCTGTCGCCTGAAGAGGAACTTAGGTTGAATGTTTCTGCTATCGTTAGTAAATGTCCTAAAAAGGAAACTCCCGATTTCCACCTGGATGAGGTTTTTTGAAGATCAGCGTTACTCCACCGTTAGTGAAAATGTTACCATTTTGGAATTGATCTTGTCAATTACATTCGAATAACGGAGAGATGGATCACGGTCATGCAGGTTTACAATACCGCTACTTAGTTTTATCTCAGGAGATAAAACAAAATAGGGAAAGTAAATATTGCAACCAAGTCCCAGTTCAAGGCTAAAATCGTAGGGATGTAATTTTATCAGGTCTTCCGCCTTGCGTGCACCCGCATTACTTGCGAGGTCATAATCAAATTTTCCGCCCGCAATTGTATATACTCTAAAGTTATCTATTCTGTCGCTGCTGAATTTAATTTGAAAAGGGAAACTTAGTGTTATAGATTGCACTTTCTTTTCAATAAGGGAATCTGCCGCGTATCGCTCAACATACAAAAATGATTTTTCAGAAAACGTGAGGTCCAGCGGATGTACCCTTAAATCGAAATGATCGCTCATGCGTAGATTAACCAGCCATGCAAGATTGATACCGGAACTGTTGATACTTTCGACATCCATAATGGTATCGGATTGTAAGAACATAGGGTGGTGCGTAAAATTAAAATGCGATTTGTTATAGCCCAGGTTAATTCCAAAATGATAAGGTTTATCATCATGCCCGTCCTGGTTAATGGCATCACGTAACTGTGCCATGGACGCAGTTGAACAAAACACGAATGAAAGTACCAGTACAATTATTTTTCGCCGCAATAAATGGTGCATATTCCTAAACTCAATGTTTTGTAGAAACTGTGTCTATACTTTAGCTGGTTTAAAATTTGAATAAATTTTTCACTTTCAGGAAATTTTTGAACGGAGTTATTTAAATATTGATAGGCTTCATTGTTTTTAGAAATTAGTTTTCCCATTTTTGGAGTAACAAATCTCATGTAAAAATTATACAAACTTTTTATTACGGGTGTATTCGGTTTCGAAAATTCCAAAACAATTAATTTCCCTCCCGGCTTTAATACCCGGTTTATTTCGGAAAGCCCTTTTTCAAGGTTTTCAAAATTTCTTACGCCAAAAGCCACCGTCACTGCATCAAACGAACTGTCATCAAAGAAAATTGCCTCACTATCCCCATTTAACAACTGAATTTGGCCATCCAGCCCTAAATTTTTTACTTTTTTTCTTCCAATTTCGAGCATTCCATCACTTATATCAATTCCGGTTACTTGTTCGGGTTTTAAGATTTTATAACTGGTAATTGCAAAATCTCCCGTGCCGGTGGCCACATCTAATATATTTTTAGGATGTATCGATACAAGTTCTTTGATTGCTTTCCTGCGCCAGCTTACATCAATACCGGCGCTTAAAAAGCGATTGAGAAAATCGTACCGAAAAGCAATTTTATCGAACATATTTTCTACCTGCTTCTTCTTGCTTTCTTCGGAATCTTTGAAAGGAACAATAGCGTCGTGACTGTATGTGTTCATCGCCCCAAAGATAGTTTTTTGATTTTATTAGCCACCGTAATATCCATTCTTTCACTTTTAATTTTGATTTTATTTTTTTGAATTTCGAAATATTTAAAGCCCGTAATACAAAACGTATCTTGCAGGCTTAATGCACATCACAAAAGCAACATATCTCATCAGCAGCCCCTCTTTCGAAAAGTGCCCGGTAGCTGATAAACCCGAATATGCATTCATTGGCAGAAGTAATGTTGGCAAGTCGTCCCTTATTAATACGCTTTGCAATAACGATAAGCTTGCAAAAACTTCCAATTCTCCCGGCAAAACACAAATGATAAATCACTTTGAAATTACGAGTACGAGGAAAGCCGGGGAATTCAATGAAACGAAATGGTACCTTGTCGATTTGCCAGGTTATGGCTTTGCCAAAATATCGCAAAGCAGCAGGCGAAGATGGGAACAGATGATTGAGAATTATTTACGAAAGAGAGAGAATCTTACTAACGTTTTTGTATTGATAGATTCGAGACACAGTCCCCAAAAACTGGATCTTGATTTTATAAAGAAACTTTTATTATGGCAAATTCCTTATAGTATTGTTTTTACAAAATCAGATAAAGAAAAACAAACAATAGTAAGCAAGAATGTAAAACTATTTTTGGAAAGCCTCAGAAGTACGCAGCAATTTTTACCACAACAATTTATTACAAGCTCCATAAAGAAAACAGGCAGAACAAAGATTTTAGAGCTGATCAATGAAATGAATAAAACTACTGCAGCAGGAGAATCTTAAAATTTTCAATTCAAAAAAGTAAGGGGGATAAAATTTCTTTTCCAATAAAATTGGAATCATCAATACATTAAAAAAGATCAGTTAACCATTTTATTTGCGCAGCTACTGCTCGCAAATGCTTCTGGTTTGGCTTTAAAAGCGAAGCCCATTCCGAGAATGTAACCCATTGCCTCACGCAAGGCTTCGTTACTTTTGAAATGAGGATTGGTGTTGATATCGGCATGTACTTCCATGTCAACATCATACTTTGTAAATAAGTCGCAAAGTTCATACGCAATCTCAATGCTCTTGGCAACTTCTACGAGCATACGCTCTTTAATGCTGTACACAACTTTTGTCTTATCGTTGTGAATAAACATGAATCCACCATGTCCTTCGCGAAGAAAAACAATTACAGTTGCAAATTCTGTATCAGAGCCTTTAACCTGGCTATCGGTCCCGATACAAACTTTTAATTTGTAGCCCGCGTTTGTTTCTCTCTGGATGGCTAATTCTACTGCTCCTTTTATAGGAAGATCAATAACATCTCCATTAAATTTTCTCCAGTACATAAATTAAGGTTTTTTAAAATTACCGAAATTCCTTTAACAAAGAGTTTAAATATGTTTATTAATAATTATTTAACCGCCAATATCAGCGTTTATGACTCACTGTTAGGAAAATATTTTATGGTTTGGCATAGGCGCAAAAAAAAGGGCCAGCCCCTAACGCTGACCCTTAACTTACACATGAATCTACCTTACAGTTTTACAATTCTTTCTGTCAGTCTTTGATTAGTACTTATTATTTGCATCAGGTAGATCCCGTTAGGGCTGTTATTTATATTAATATTGTTAGTACCGGCTTTGCCTTTTCCTGTTTGCATAATTCTTCCACTCATATCAGCCAGTTTGTATTCATAGTCTTCCGCAGCCTCTACAGTCACCTGGCTATAAACCATGGTTGACACTTTAAATAATTTGTTGTTGGCATCAGACTTTAACGCGATCACATTTGAATAAATTGCCTGATCTGTTGCAGAAACTGCTTTAAGCCGATAAAAAATATTTCCGTTTGTTGCAGGCGTACAACTATAGCTTGTTGAACCTTGCGGCAATTTGGTAAGGGTCGTGAAGGTTGAGCCATTAGCAGAACTCTCCAGCGTTAAATTACTTACGGGTTCGTCTGAAATTATAGACCAATTTAAAATATGCTTGCCGTTATCCGTCTTGCCTGCCAACGCTACATTCTTAATAGGCAACGTTAGCGATGGTGTGAAACTTCCCGAAATATTATAAGATCCAAGACTTCCATAATTTGACGTATTGGTATTTCCGGCGCCTTCAACCACCAAAAAATATACGCCTGAATTTAAGGTTGTATCAACATTTACGTTTAGGATATCAAGCGGGTCGTATACTTGCAACACCTGCAGCGATGAATTAAGCAATTCCACTTTAATATCCAGATCCGCTCCCGCATTATTTGGCCCAACAGAAAAAGGTGTGGCCTTAATATGCAGGAATCCTGTGTCCGTAAGGTTAAATTTAAAAACATCTTTATCAGAGGAAGTGGTGATAATACCGCTATCGGCAAATAATTGATTATTTATTGTAATCGCTGTTGGATTTACGTTTGGATCATCACTATGGTCATCCGTACGATAAGTAAACCCATTTTGCGATGTAATAATTGACAACGCATCCTGTTCCTGGGAACATCCGTAAGGTGTTGGCCCATTATACCAACCGGAAAAATTGTTATAGTAACTGTTACCCATAATCGGTGCCCATGCATGTTTGACCAGTGCCCGACTCCTAAATTATACGTGGCAAGAAGATTACAGTTGCTATCATATTTGGCCTGGTGAGAAAGACCAACAGTATGCCCGCTTTCATGCGTGCAACATTCTGCAACCATCTTTGTATTATTTGGGCCAAGCCGGTCAGGAAAAACAAAGCCCGGTGTATCATCGCCCCAGGTAAATGAGCCTGTATAAGAAACGCCTCCTACTCCGGTATACCATCCGCTTGTTGGTGTAATGATTATCCTGATTCTTTGTGTGAGAGGAGCGGCTAAAAATACAGTTGAATCGGTAGTAATATCTATATTGAAAGGCCTGTAGTCTTCTGATACGCGGTTAAATATTTCAACAATTTGCGCATCGCTTAAGCCAGATGGTGCGCATCCAAAGGCATACCGCCATTCCATGATGTTGATTGCACATATTGTCCATCAAAATCAAGAAAAATAGTAGCTTTTGCTGAAGGTAAACTACTCAAAATTGGAATTGCAACTTGCTTTCATTGAAAGTAATATCAGTAAGAGGTATTAATATGAAAAAAGTTTTTTCATAGTTACGGATTTAGGGGTACCTTATAGAAAAATTGTAGGTCAGATTCAATTAATAATCCTGTATAAGATCCTGTGGTTTTAATTTTAGTGAAAGAATAGTTTCCCGAATTATCTTTTATTAACTCATATCCATCGGCGTATTTTTCATTGATAATACGGCCAACATAGGTAACAGAATTATCGTCATTAATTCTTCTTGAAATAGAAAGCAAAGCGTTTTGTAGCAACGGATGATTTAATTATAACACTCGACAGATTGCTGTATCGTTTGAACCGATGAAAGCACTACTCCGCTGAAAGGAAGTTTATTTCCAAAATTGAATTGAATGGAAGAACCCGGTGTGCAGTAAAAGCCTTATCAAGTTCATTAACCGAAGCCGGAACAATTGCTGAAAAGCTAGCTAAATAAATTGGGTCTTGCAGATGATAGCTATTTGTGCTTCGTTGTGGTAAAATATGCTTAGCAACATGCACAGTGCAAAAATTTTGGATATGGTTTTCATAGTTTGGAATTTCGGTTTCAGTTCTATTGGATAATTATTAAAACGAAGTAATGTATAAAAAATTATACTAAAACTGAAAAAAATTCCAATGAATGCAAATCAGGGAAAAAGTACTCGAAATTAGTTAGGTATTAATACTGCCCTGTACTTAGTAAAACCAGCGTGCAAGCTTCCTTGGGAAGAATTCCATTTTCCATGGCCAGTGAGAAAAGTTCGTCATTTTCCGCTCCTGGATTAAAAATAATTCGTTTAGGATGCAGCGACAATATGTAATCGTAATATTGCTTTTGATTTAATGGATTAAGATAAAGGGTGACAGTATCAAGCCCGTTTATATCTTTCTCTTTGGTTTCAATTTCAACTTTCCCAACCTTGCCGGTGTGTTTGCCTATAGCCGTTACATCATGTCCTTTGGATTGCAGTGCATTAAGAGCCAGGTAACTATAACGGGAAGGATTAGCCGAAGCTCCAAGCACCAATGTTTTTTTATTAGGCATATAATTATTGATTCAAAAATTTTGCTTTAAGTTCGGGAGTTGGAATCATGCATTCATCTTTTCGTCCAAACCATTGATAGCGATACTTTGCAATCCAATCATAAACACCGTTTCTTATAAATTTTGGAACTATTATAAAGATGTAAAATGCAACGCCAAAGCCCATTCAAATTTTTTAATACCCTCAATGCGGCAGTTGATTTGTCGTAAACTTTCCCGTTTTCAACAAGAAAAAAAGAGCACATTTTATTTGAAGGTAAATTGTATTCCTTCAGCATTTCAATTCCCTCTTCCGATTGTAATGAAGCGAAAAGGAACTGGTTTTTATTATCACGTTTTATGACAAACTGAACGGCACCATTGCACAGATTACAAACACCATCAAATAATATAATTGAATGCTGATACATTGTACACCAAAATTACTAAAACTCCTTACCATGAGTGGCTTTTACAATCTTAATAACCAGGAAGGGAAAAGGCTTTAGCAAACTTATAAATATATTGGTCGTAAATTCTTTTCCAAACATTTTCTGGATGATGCGTCCTACTTTCAAACGACTGCCCAAAATTATTTTGCCACTGTTTCGGTATTGATTTTCCATATCCAGCCTGGTAATTTTTTTATTTAAAAATAGGGCGATAGACACCGAAGCGATTTTAGAAGAATGAAGCGCCATACTCATTCCGTTACCACAAAGAGGCGTTATCATTCCCGCTGCATCTCCCAACATTAAAACATGATTTTGTACGAGGGTTTTTCTGTCAAAACTAATTTGCGAAATTGTTACCGGCTCTTTAAAAAGAAATTCGGCTTCCGTAAAAACCTGTTTAAGAAATGGATTCTTATATAAAATACTTTGTTCCATTTCTTTTATGGAATTATTGTTTTTAAGGTTTTGTGCTGTCGTTAAATAGCAAAGACAGTAACCGTCGCCTTCTATTTTTGAAATTCCACAGTATCCATTATTAAAATTGTGCAGGGCAATTGTATCGTAAGGAAATGAAGACTTAATATGATACTTTACACCGATATAGTTATTAAGTTTTCCGGGCTTTTTCCTAACAAAGTCTCTCTCCCATTTAACATCAAGATTACTTCGTTTGCCAAAGGATGCAACAACAACGGTGCATGCAACAGATTCGCTTTTATATTTTATAGCAAACTTTCCATCATTAAAAACAACGTCATTCACTTTAGTTTCTTCCAAAACATTTACTCCATTTTTTATCGCAATGTTTTTCAATTCATTGTCAATAAAAAAACGACTTACGCCAAATCCTCCCATATCCAGATCTGTGTGTATCTGACTTCCGTTAGGAGAAGAAACGATTAGCTTTTTAATGATTGGTAAATTAAGTGCCGAAAGATTAAGGCCCAGGTTTTCGATGAACTTCCAGCTTTCGAGACTAATATATTCACCGCATACACGATGAAAGGGGTATTTTTCCTTCTCAAATAAAACTACTTTATAGTTTTTTTTAGCCAACAAAATTGAAAGCGAAAGGCCGGCAAGCCCGCCGCCAACAATGCCTACATCAAAGGCATTTGAGTTAGTATCTAAACTTTTATTTACAATATCATTACTCAATTTCTTTAACAGGTTGATTTAGTTTCAAGTAGTTTGGTGCAATTATTAAATACCTAAAAGCCCATTTCCATTGGATGGAATAATTGGTAATTCCGGCACCTTCAAAAATATTTTTCCATTCATTTCTCTTAAATCCTCTCAAAACAGAAAGCGGTGCATCATTTTTTACAAGGTAAGATTTGGAAAAAAGTTTAGTGACATATTTTATAGAATGGTACGCAAGCTGATGACGTTGTAAGTCATTTATAAAAAATCCCAACTTCGCATTTTCTTTCATCCATTGCAGCATCTTTATAAGTTCATCGTCTGTGAAGTGATGACAAAAAAGCGATGAAAAAATTATGTCAGGTTTATTGCTTTCAAAATTTAAAAACTTGTAATCTGACACAATGAATTCTACGTTTTTATATGCTGTCCTTTTTTTTGCAAAATCAATACAATCTGGGTTTATATCAATTCCGGTAAATTCTGCATTAATTTTATTATTTATGCAAAATGAGGCAAGCGCATTCATATTATCACCACCACCGCAGCCTATTTCACAAACAGTGATATCGTTTTTGTTGGATGCAAGTTTTTTAAATCCTTTTAATGTTATTGAATGTCCACCAAGATGGGTGTTGATAAAATCAAGCTCTTTCATGTTTTCAGCTATGTCCTTAAAAGGAATTTCGCTGTTGTCGAGCAATTCTTTTTTATATGAGCGATGAGTGTAATCAATCATCAGATAAAATAAATGTCTCCAAAGTAAGACCAGGCCCAAAGGCTGCACCAAAAATATTGGCTTTCTTCTCCTTGTTATTTTTAATTGAATCCAAGATTTCTTTTAGCACAAATAAAATCGTTGGCGAAGACATGTTACCATAATTTTTTAACACACTGTAAGAATGTTTAATATCATTTGGCCTAATACTGATGCTTTTTTCGATAGCATTAAGAATTCTTTTACCCCCAGGATGCATACACCAGTGAGAAATATCCTCTATGTTACGACCGGCATTTTTCAAAGCATTGGTGAGGAGTTTATTAAAGTCCTCTTCAATCAGATCCGGCACGTACCCTGATAATGTCATTAAAAACCCTGACGAAGAAAGCTGCCAACTCATGTCTTCTTTTCCTTTAAATGCTATCTCACTATAAAAATTATTTATTCTTAATCCATGTTCATTAGCATCGTTATGCGTAACCAATACTGCTGCACTCCCATCTCCAAACAACAAGCTCGAGGCAATATTATCCATCGTATTCTCCTTTTGAAAATGAAGCGTACAAAGTTCGGTACACACAACCAGCACCTTTGCATTTTTATCTTGCTTACAAAAGACGTCTGCTAGTTTAAGTCCGTGAATTGCAGCATAGCATCCCATAAAATTTACAGATGTCCTGAAGATATCCGGCGACAAATTCATTGATTCCACTACCTGCAAATCCAGACCTGGCGCACTTAATCCAGTACAGCTTACCGTAATTAAATGAGTTATTTCTTCTTTCGCAATTTTATTTTCTATGCAATTTTCTATGGCATCTACTGTAAGAGCGGGAGCGGTTTTATTAAACCATTTCATCCTAAGTTCAAGATTGGGAAATGGCTCCAGGTTTTCAGTGGCGGGATAAAATTCCCACTCTGTGGCGTTAAGACTATAATCGGGTAATACGGAATATCTCGTCTCGATAGCACTTTGATTATATAAGAATTTCAATTTCCTTTTGTCAACTTCGTTCATGGCATACACATTCTGCATAAATGATAAAATATCTTTTTGCTCATGCCTGAAAGCTGGAACAGAGGTCCCTATGGAAACTATTTTACTCAATAAGGTGTAATATTAAAAGTGTTATAAAACCAAGATTGGTGCATATAGAAGCTAACAAATTCATCTGCATTGTGTTCTTAAAATTAGCCTCTTTTTTATTTTTTAAAACTTTCCGGAACCATACAAAAAAATATACGAGCACCGGCAGCATAAAGGTTTGCAAAATGAAAAATCTGGTTCCCTCCAGGTTTAAAAAAAATTGCAATCCCAATGCACAAAAAGCAAGTACATATATAATGCCAGTAAAAATAAATGTACCCGTATAACCTAACTTATAACTAATTGTTTTCACTCCATCATTGAGGTCTTCGTCATGCTGGTATATTTGGGTTAGTGGGTAAAAACCCCCAATTAATAAGCTCGCAGCAACCATCGAAATAACGGGTACATTCATGGTGTGGTTGCTATCTGCACCATGATAAACCAAAAAAAAAGTTATGGCTCCCTGAAAAATTACAACGGTTAAATAGCCGACTATTGGATATTTTTTTAATCTTATCCTTCTATAACTATACGCCCTCGATGCCACGATGTACAAAAAAATTCCAGCAGCAAATAACCACGATACAAAAAAACTTAACAGCATTGCAGTTACATCCATACAAACAGTAACAAAAAATAATTGTCTGGTTGGTTGCAAGGGATTTTTTATTCCACCAATTGGCGATGTATCCCTGTCCATATAACTATTATATCCATTACTCGCAGGATACACTAACAAATGAAGTATAACAAACACCAGCGCCGCATCAAACCAGTTAATATTATTTACCTGGCTTAACGCAAAAAAATAAACCGGCATTAAAAAAAAAGAAAAATGAAAACGGAGTAGTTGTAGTGTTGATTGTAGTGTTGTATTCACTATTAAATGTAAGGAAAAATGCCCCAACCCAACGCTTTGCCGAAGGGGAAGGTCATTATCCGGGTTCCAAATGAAAACTGGGTTTTTTATACTTAATAGAAAATAAAATTCCTCTTCAAAGTTTCAGGCGCTATCACACCAGCATCGTTACCGGGTTCTCCATAAATTTTTTGAATGTTTGAAGGAACGCTGCTCCCACAGCTCCATCCACGCTACGGTGATCGCAACTCAACGTAACCTTCATAACATTAGTCACGCCAAATCCATCGCCTTTCTTCACAACAATTTCTTTAATGCGGCCTACCGCAAGTATGGCACTATCCGGAGGATTTATTATCGCCGTAAAGTCTTCAATGTCCATCATGCCGAGATTAGAAATTGTAAAAGTGTTTCCGCTAAACTCATCCGGTTGTAATTTTTTATTCCTGGCCTTATCGTACAAACCTTTCGCATCAGAGGCAATTTGAGATAATGATTTTTGATCAGCAAAACGTATTACAGGAACAATTAAACCATCGGGCATGGCAACCGCTGAACCAATATGTACATGTTTGTTCTGCCTGATGAATTCGCCCATCCAGCTACTGTTAACTGCAGGATGCTGCCTCAAAGCCATTGCACAGGCTTTTATTACCATATCGTTAAAAGAAATTTTTACGGGACTAATTTCGTTTATGGCCACTCGTGAGCTCATTGCATTATCCATGTTGATTTCCATGGTAAGATAAAAATGCGGAGCATTAAACATACTTTCTCCCAACCTTCTCGCGATGGTTTTACGCATTTGTGTATTCGGGATATCAACAAAACTTTCTTTGCCCGTTTGCTCAAATGGCTGAACAGGTTTAGCCTCAGTTGCGGCTTTTTTGGTTTCCTCCTTAGCTTGAGCTGGCTTGTAAGCGTCCACATCTTTCTTAACTATTCTTCCACCATCGCCCGTACCCTGTATTTTTGAAATGTCGATTCCTTTATCCGCAGCTAATTTTTTAGCCAATGGCGATGCTTTCACTCGGCCATCTAACGAAGAATCAGTCACCGCTGCCTCGCTTTCATTTTTTTCAAGAGCACTTCCTGAAACTGTTTCAGGTTGCGTTTCACTCTTTGATGTTGGTGCTGAAACATTGGTGCCTTTATTTTTTTCGGCATTTACAAAGGCGCTTACATCAGTTCCTTCTTTTCCAACGATAGCTATAATCTCATTTACTTTTGCTGCCTGCCCAGCCTCCACACCAATGTATAAAAGAGTCCCTTCTTCATAACCTACCACATCCATCGTTGCTTTATCAGTTTCAACTTCAGCTATGGAATCATCACTCTTTACTTTGTCACCTACTTTTTTATTCCATTGAACTATTTTCCCCTCGGTCATAGTATCGCTTAAAAGAGGCATTCGTATTACTTTTGCATCTTTTGGCAGCTCAGCAGCCGCGTTGTTTTCCGCCGGTTTTTGTTCGGTTTCTTTTTTTGGAGTTTCTTTTTTTGAGGCATTCGAACTATTTCCCTCGGCACCTAACAATGATTTGTAATCTTCTCCCTCTTCCCCCACGATAGCAATGATGTCATTCACTTTCGCGGCTTCCCCGGTTTTTACACCGATATATAAAAGTGTTCCTTCTTCATAACCCACCACTTCCATAGTTGCCTTATCAGTTTCCACTTCAGCAATCGTATCGTCACTCTTTACTTTATCGCCAACTTTTTTATTCCATTGAATAATTTTTCCTTCGGTCATGGTGTCACTTAAAAGAGGCATTCTTATCGCTTTCGCCATAAAATATTTTCAGTTTTTTTATAAAATTGAGTGGTGAAATTACTGCAAAATCAGCAAAAGATTTTCCATATAGTTTGTAATATTAATAACGGAAATTTTTTAGTGGTTTTTAAAACCCATTTTTTTTTAAAATTGAACGTGAAATATTGAAATAGTTATTTGCTGCAAATTCTTTCAGACTACCAACCATTCAACTTCATTAAACTCGAATTTCCTCTCAATTGCATCCTTTGTTATGAGTTCTCCGAAAGGACTAACTTTTTTTATTGTTGTTTCAAAAACAGTTGTCGCTTTTCTAAGCCTTACCATTTTATTCCGGCAAAATAAATTTTCATTGTATTCATTAAGCAGATTGTTAAATTCGCCCGCTTTCAATTGATTAATTCTATTTATAACAGTTTCCAGAAGTTTCTCTGCGAGCTCAATAACATCATAATTCACTCCTGTCATTTGCTTCAATGAGACGGCTCTTATTTCTTTATCAAAATCTTCCTGGTTAATATTGAGCCCGATTCCGATAATTGCCCACTGCCATAAATTACCTTTAACCGCATTCTCTATAAGAATTCCGCCTGCCTTCCTGTCATTAATAAAAATATCGTTAGGCCATTTTATTTTTATGTTTTCTTTAATGTATTT
This sequence comes from uncultured Chitinophagaceae bacterium, assembly GCA_963792025.1. GTDB lineage: Bacteria > Bacteroidota > Bacteroidia > Chitinophagales > Chitinophagaceae > Ginsengibacter. Next base: position 416,524 of record CAWBUS010000012.1, read on the forward strand.
TGAAACGAAGTCCAGGCACCCGAGTGCAACTGCCACACTTAACTGAAACTGATGTTGCACTGGTAGCCACTGCATTTGCCGGGTAATACTTAGTATCACGTTTTTACCACTTTTACTTTCCCAGGTTTTTCCTCTTCTGCCTTTTCCGGCGGTTTGCTCCTTCGCAAATATCCCACCACCACTAACGGCTTCGCCTTTTTGAACCATTGCCATGGCATAGTTGTTGGTACTATCCACCTTTTCAAGAATTATCAATTTTTTTGGTATAGCCGTCATTAAAAAACGATTGATAAAGAATTAGTATTTTTGATAAGGAAGATTGATAAAAAGTTTGTGCAAAACTGCAATCTACCGTAATAAAATTATTTTCTAAGTACCGGAAGTATTTAGAATTTACCTAAAATGAATAACATTTGAATAATTTAACCGTATTGGATTCAAGGAAAAAGTCTTCGCTTACGAGATTGACAAGAAATAGCAAAATCTTCAAGACCATAATACATGCTATACAGGAAAAAAAAGGTGAAAAAATCGTTAGCCTTGATTTAAAGAAAATTCCTGAAGCCGTTTCTGACTTTTTTATTATTTGTGAAGCTTCAAATAACATACAACTTAAAGCCATTGCGGATTCTATTGAAATGGAGGTTAAAAAAAAGTGTGGGGAGCTACCATATAAGCATGAAGGGCGACAAGGAGAACAATGGATTTTGATAGATTACGTTAATGCTGTCGTTCATGTAATGCTTCCGGAGCCAAGAAAATTTTATAGGCTTGAAGAAATGTGGAGCGACGCATCGACGATTGAACATTGATAAATCCGAAAAACAAATATTAATAATTATAAAATAATAAATCAAGACATTCGTCTTTTAAACTAAAAAAATCCTGGTAGTTAGCGGGTAATACAAATAAAATATTGCGAGCAAGTATATATGTCAACTGAAGAACAGAAAAAAAAAATAATACAAAAAAGATTGAATCCTATAAATAATAATAACAATAAAAGCCCCGAAGAGGATCCAAAGAAGCGGCCAAGGCTTAGCATTTACTGGATTTACGGAATTATTTTCGCAAGCATTATCGGTTATAACTGGTATAGAGGTACATCTAGCAGTGGTGTTGAAATTGAAAACACTCAGTTTTTTACAATGCTTAAGCAGGGCGACGTTGACCAGATAAAAACTGTTGGGAATAAGAAAATCGTCAGAGTTTCTATTAAACCACAGGCAATGGACAATAACCCGACATTTTACAAAGCTGTTTTTGGCGCTGATTATGACGCGGTAAGGAAAATGCCTCCGCCGCAAGCTTATTTTCCTATAATAAAAGATGAAGCCTTTGCAGCCGACATGCTGCAGTTTTATAAAGAAAATCCCGATGTAAAACAGGTGCCAGATAAACCCGGCGATGAAGGTGAGTTATTTGGGCAGATAGTTAGTACCCTTTTACCAATCTTATTAATAGGCTTATTATTTATAATGATGATGCGCAAAGTAGGTGCAGGCGGCAGTGGAGGTGGTCCCGGAGGCATTTTCAATATTGGTAAATCCAAAGCTACTCTTTTTGATAAAGGTGCCAGGGTTAACATAAACTTTGGCGATGTTGCCGGCCTTGATGAGGCCAAGGTAGAAGTGATGGAGATTGTTGATTTCTTAAAAACCCCAAAAAAATATACGGCTCTTGGTGGAAAAATTCCTAAAGGCGCATTACTAATTGGACCTCCCGGAACTGGTAAAACTCTTTTAGCCAAGGCAATGGCGGGTGAAGCACAAGTTCCCTTTTTTAGTTTGAGCGGGAGTGATTTTGTCGAGATGTTTGTAGGTGTTGGTGCAAGTCGTGTGCGTGACCTTTTTAAACAGGCAAGGGAAAAAGCACCATGTATTATTTTCATTGATGAAATAGATGCAATCGGCCGTGCAAGAGGAAAAAATATGATGATGAGTAATGACGAAAGAGAGAATACACTCAATCAATTGCTCGTTGAAATGGATGGTTTTGGAACTGACCTTGGTATTATTATATTGGCAGCTACAAACCGTCCTGATGTATTGGATAATGCATTGCTTAGGCCGGGTAGATTTGATAGGCAGATAACTATTGATCGTCCGGACCTGGTAGGCCGGGAAGCCATTTTTAAAGTTCATTTGTTACCGATTAAAATTTCTCAAACGCTCGATGTACATAAACTGGCTGAACAAACTCCGGGTTTTGCAGGAGCAGATATTGCAAACGTTTGTAATGAAGCGGCGCTAATTGCAGCCCGCAAAAACAAAGACGCAGTGGATATGAGTGATTTCCAGGATGCGATTGACAGGGTTATCGGCGGATTGGAAAAGAAAAATAAAATAATACTACCGGAAGAAAAGGAAATTATTGCCTATCACGAAGCCGGCCACGCAATTTGTGGTTGGTTTCTTGAACATGCCTATCCGCTTTTAAAAGTTACTATTGTGCCACGCGGCACAGCGGCTTTAGGCTACGCACAATATACTCCTAAAGAACAATATCTTTATAACACCGACCAGTTGCTTGACCAAATTTGCATGACGCTTGGTGGAAGAGCAGCAGAGACCATTTTCTTTGGCAAAATATCAACAGGTGCCAGCAATGACCTGCAGCAGATAACCAAAATGGCATATGCCATGGTAACCGTTTACGGAATGAATGAGAAGGTTGGTAATGTAAGCTTTTACGATCCGGCACAGGATAACACGTTTACAAAGCCATTTAGTGAAGAGACAGGAAAAATGATTGACGAAGAAGTGAGGAAACTGGTAGAAAAAGCCTTTGTAAGAACAAAAGAATTACTTACCGAAAGAAGGAATGAAGTTGAAATTCTTGCAAAAGAGTTGTTGAAAAGAGAAGTTCTTTTTCAAAGCGATGTGGAAGCTTTAATTGGCAAACGACCTTATGAAGATAAGAAAGCACTTGATTTTATCGACAATCCAAAAGAAGCAATTATTGAGCCTCCCATTACAGGAGTAACTTCATAGAATCCTTCAAAAAATGAACAGACAATGAAGGTTTCTTCTTCCAAAGAAAAAATTTTAAAAAAAATAAGAGAGGCACTGAGCAATCCGGTGCCTTTGCCATTTCCTAAAAGTGATGGAACTAATTCAGTATTTCCGCAACCAAAAGAAGAACTTGAAATATTATTTGCCGAAGAGTTTACAAAGCTTTTAGGGAAGTTTGCATTTTGTGTAAGTGAAGCTGATATGAGGTTGCAGTTGCAGCAATTAATTTCAGAAAAAAAATGGACAAATATTTTTTGCAAAGAAGACCGCTTATTAAAAATATTTAACGACGAAAAATTTCCTAAACTCAACCAATCAACATTAGCTGAATGTGATGCTTCTGTTACAACCTGCAAATATCTTATTGCACGTACAGGCGCTATGGTTCTCACCTCGGCACAGCAGAGCGGGCGAACGGTAAGCGCTTACGCTCCGGTTCATATTTGCATTGCCTATGTTAACCAACTTGTTTACGAAACAAGAGATGCACTTAAATTATTAAAAACCGAGTACGGCAATTCTCTTCCTTCTTTTATAACTTTTGCCGCAGGGCCAAGCCGTACGGCTGATATTGAAAAGACTCTCGTGGTCGGTGTTCATGGCCCTAAAGAAGTTTATTTATTTTTGATTGATGAGGCTTTTAATTGATAATTCTCATTTGAGAGTTTAAATTAACTTTATAGAAATAAACAAAAGCAAATGAATGAAATAATATTTTTAGTCGAAGAAGCACTAGAAGGAGGATATACTGCAAGGGCAATTGGAGAAGCAATTTTCACTGAAGGTGATACGTTGGAAGAAACTAAAAAAAATATTAAGGAAGCAGTTGAGTGCCATTTTGATGAAGATAAAAAGCCGAAGTTAATCCGCCTGCACATGATTAAAGAAGAAGTAATTGCAGTATGAGACTCCCAAGAGATATATCCTCGAAAGAATTAATCAAACTTTTAAAAAAATTCGACAACGAAATTAGCCGCCAAAAAGGGAGTCATATTAGACTAACAACTTTTCTTGAAGGTGAGCACTATATTACTATTCCTAATCACGATCCAATCAGATTAGGTACATTGTCATCAATACTACTTGAAGTTGCAGCGCACTTTAAAAAAACCAAAGAAGAAATAGCAGATGAAATCTTTTAATTGCTTTTTGTAAATCATGCAAGCTAATACCGGCAAAAAAATATATTTCCTTTCCGATTTTCACCTCGGCGCTCCCAATCATGCAACAAGCCTGGTAAGAGAAAAACGAATTGTTCAATTTCTGGGTGAAATAAAAAATGACGCTTCCCATATATTCATTCTTGGTGATCTTTTTGACTTTTGGTATGAATATAAAAAAGTAGTTCCAAAGGGATTTGTAAGAATTTTAGGAAAGCTGGCTGAACTTACAGATAACGGTATTACTATAAAATTTTTCGTTGGCAATCATGATATGTGGATGAATGGATATTTTGAAGAAGAACTAGGTATCGAAGTTTTTCATGAGCCACATGAATTTGAATTCTATGGAAAAAAATTTTTAGTTGGTCATGGAGACGGCCTTGGTCCCGGCGATCATCGCTACAAATTCATGAAGAAGATTTTCAGGAATAAATTATCGCAATTACTTTTTGGTGCATTGCATCCATCCGCAGGAATTGGTGTTGCTAATTACATGAGCCGCAAAAGCAGGGCAGCCACAGGAAAAACCGATGAAGAATTTTTAGGAGAAGATAAAGAATGGCTAATCATATACTGCAAAGAAATGCTCGCAAAAAAACATTACGATTTTTTTATTTTTGGCCACAGGCATTTTGCTCTCGATTATAAATTAAGCAATAACAGCCGGTACATAAATCTTGGGGATTGGATTAAATACAACAGCTTTGCGGTGTTTGACGGAATAGATACAGAGTTGAAATATTACGCATCATGAACAATTCCTTAAAAAATTATCTTCGCTTTTTTATCCTGTTCTCCATTTCATTTACTCCAGTTATTGCTGCTGCACAGGATGATTCCCTCTATCGTTTTTTGAAACAAATGGAATATCCTATTTCTTCGTTTACAGTAGATAACCTTGGTGAACTTTATGTAATTAACACGGATAATCAATTAAAAAAATATGACGGACAAGGTGATTCAATTGGAGTTTTTAACCAGGTTACCAAATACGGAAAGCTTAGCTATGTAGAAGCACAAAACCCGTGGAAAGCCATTCTTTTTTATAAAGGTTTTTCCACAATTGTACTACTTGATAAATACCTGAATGTAATTTCCAGCATCAATCTCCGCAAGCAGGATATTTACCAGGTAAATGCAGTAACTACTTCCTATGATAACAACATCTGGTTGTATGATGAACAAGATAATAAATTGAAAAAGATAGATGATAACGGCAATAATATTTTTGAAACGCAGGATTTCCGTTTGCTATTCGATTCGGTTCCAAGTCCTCAAAAAATAATTGACAGCGATGGCTTTGTATATTTATACGACCCCGAAAAAGGATTGTACGTTTTTGACTATTACGGAAGCTTCAAGAATAAATTACCGTTTTTACATTGGACAGATATAACAGTAATTGACAAACAGATTTACGGCTTTGATAAAGAGCACTTGTATCGCTACAGCCCACCATTTCCTGATGCAAAAAAATACAGCCTCTCACCGGCCTTGCAGGATAATAATTCGATAAAAGTAAGCAATCACAAGATTTACGTTCTCAAAAATCAGCAGCTTAAAATTTATTCTCTTCAATAGCTGCAAGGCTTGTTTTAAATTGCACTATGAAATTTCTTGACCAGGTATATTTTGACAATTCAGTTCGTAATTATTTAATTGTTCTAATTACCATATTCGTTGCATTTGTATTAAAGCGAATAATTTCAAAATATGCCGCAGCATTGCTTTTTAGGCTGGTTAAAAGGAATGCCGGCCGATTGGATAAATTAAGATTTAATAGTCTTATCATTAAACCTACTGAAAGACTTTTATTTGTGCTGATAAGTGTGTTTGCAATCGACCGCCTCAATTTCCCTGAGCAACTTATGTTTTCTATTCATAAGGTTACCAGCCAGGATATTGTTGAAGGAATTGCTTCCGCAATAATTATCATCAGTTTTATTTCGCTTATAATCCGCTTCATGGATTTTTTAGTTTTAATTATTAAAAGCAAGGCGTTAACTGCGAATACTCCTGGAGAACACCAGCTTCTTTTTTTCTTTAAAGATTTGATAAGAGTTATAATAATAATTATCGGCTTCGCTTTTATTCTTAAAATTTCTTTTGGGTTAAACATTGGCAACCTTCTCACGGGGTTAAGTATTGTAGGCGCTGCTCTGGCACTCTCGGCAAGAGAAAGTCTTGAAAATCTCATTGCTTCTTTCATCATTTTTTTTGATAAGCCATTTGAAACAGGAGATTTGGTAAAAGTGAATAATTTTTCAGGAACCGTTGAACGGATAGGGTTAAGAAGTACCCGTTTGCGTACTGTTGATAAATCGATGGTCACGGTACCTAACAAACAAATGGTCGACAGTATTCTTGACAACTGGAGCATGCGTGATGTTGTAAGAAATGAAATAAAGACTTACCTGTCTCCAAATACATCTTCAGAAGATCTTGAAAAGGTGATTGCGGGCATTAAAGAAATTCTATTATCTAAAAAGGAAAAAATTCAAACTTACTCCGTTTATCTCCAGGAAATAAATAATGATAACGCTGTAATTATGATAATTTATTTCACCAAATATGGTATGGCTTTGGATGAACTCAACCAGCTAAGGCAGGATATAAATGTAGATATAAGAAAACTCCACGAAAAGCACGAAATAAAACCTGCCGCGACCTAGACTATCAGTAAAAATTGAGTGAAGGATAATTTTATTGTTCAGATAATTATTGATTAATTATTCCTGCGAGCTCCGTATCCCAATGTCCTGTTTTTCCATACTCAACCAAACGGCCTAATCTCTTTTCCATCTTTCATTACAACAATAGTGGGTGTATGGGTTATATTCATGGCGTGTGCAATGTTGCCTGTTCCATTCTTCTTTCTGTCAACAGCAAATACTGTGATACGATCTTCGGGAAACCCGGATACCTCCTGAATTTTATAGAATTTAGGTAAAATGAAATGCGTGTCTTCGCACCAGGTACCGCCAAAAAACAGGAAATATATTTTGTCTTTATTATTTCTAAATGCAGTTACAATAGCCGTATCAGGATTTGGATAAATTCTTTGGCTCTCTGCATACCAGCTAAATGCAGTATCACCAATCAAATCATTTTTGTCAATAATGCCTATCAAGCATTTTAGCATTATCTTTTGCAGAGTCTGCAAGTACAACATATTGTTGTTGTGTTTGAGCCTTAGCTATCACCATAAAAGTTGAAGCAACTGCAGTTAGAACGATCGGTAAAAAAAATTTCATAATCATTATAAATTGTTTTTTAACTCCAGTAAAAAAGATTTTATTTTTTGTAACGATTCGATCATTTCGTGCTTCTCACCTGCTGCTTTATTATTTTTTAAAAATTCTTTTGCCCCGTCAATCGTATATTTTCTTTCGCGAAGTAAATGATAAATCATCTTAAGATTTTTTACATCTTCCGGCCTGAAAAAACGATCGCCTTTTTTATTTTTCTTAGGCTTTAAAATAGAAAATTCATTTTCCCAATATCTTATCAGGGATGTATTTTCTTTAAACATGGCGGCCACATCACCAATGGAGTAGTATTGTTTTTTAAAAAGAATTTCATCTTCAGGAATTTCGAATAAGATCAGCATCAATACCCATTTCCTTTAAACTTTTTCTGCCTCTCTTTGATTTTTGTGGCAGTAAACTTTCCGGCACAACGTTCTTCTCCTCATTTTTTTTCTGAGAATCATCTTCAAACTGAAATGTTATTTGCGGCTGCGGCATTAATCAAGACTTTTTGCGCTTCCCGTAGAAGCAATTTTTAAAATTCTATCGAACTGCTCCGGTGTAAGATCGTTATAAAAAAAATAAACCGGGATCAACTTCCTGGCCATTTATATGAACTTCATAATGGCAATGCGGCCCGGTACTTTTTCCGGAACTTCCTACCCATCCTATCACTTCTCCACGTTTAACTTTTTCTCCAACTTTTACTTTTACTTTATACATGTGCCCGTATAAAGTTTCGTAGCCATAACCATGATTGATAACAACATGATTGCCGAAACCATCTCCTGTTTGCCCTGCAACTTCAATGGTTCCATTTCCGGTTGCATAAATAGGCGTGCCTTGCGGCGCAGTAAAATCAAGTCCTTTATGCATTTTTGCAGTTCCATAAACAGGATCAATCCTCATGCCAAAACCTGATGCAATCCTGTCAAGATCCCGATTACTTACCGGTTGTATTGCAGGAATACACGCCAATTTCTGCCCCTGGTTCTTTATCAGGTTCTCAATTTCGTTGTAGCTGGCAAACTGGTAATTGATCCTGGCACTAATATTATTAAGCGTTTTTGCCAGCTCATTTCCCAATTGTTCATCATTAATTGCCGTAATTTTTTGAAACTCATTTTTCTTTTCAGTGAGTTTTGCCCGGGCGCTGTCCGGTAAAGGATTTGCTTCAAAAATGGAGCGGTACACCTGGTTATCTCTTTTTTCGAGCGAAGCCATTTCCTGTTGCAACATTGCCGCCTGTGATACAAGGTCATCATAATTTTGTTTCACCTTTTCATATCTCATTTCAGCAATTTTTGCCTGCGGCGAAGGAATAAAGCGAAAGGCAAGTGCAACAATAATAAATGCTGTTACCAATGCAGTTGCGATAAAACCAAAAAAACTTAAAAGCTTTACACGCAAAGGCGTTACCAGTTTTTCATAGCGTAACGTATTGCGTATTATAGTAATATTTAATTTTTTTCATCTCTTTTAAAACACAGGAGAATATATAATTACTCGCAATCAATGTTTTATCTAATGGCACAAACGAAATACCTTTGCCATCTTAAATTTTTATAACAGGCAAAGATAACTTCATAATACCTGTAAATTAATCTTAAAATTCAACCGGGCATGATGCAGAGTGCAGAAATACGACAACATTTTTTTGATTTTTTTAAATCGAAAGGGCATGCTATTGTTCCTTCTGCACCTATTGTAATTAAAGACGATCCCACGTTAATGTTTACCAATGCAGGAATGAATCAGTTTAAAGATTATTTCCTTGGAAATAAAAAGCCTTTACACTCACGTGTTGCCGATACACAAAAATGCTTACGCGTTAGTGGAAAACATAACGATTTCGAAGAAGTGGGTGTTGATACCTATCACCACACCATGTTTGAAATGCTTGGTAACTGGAGCTTTGGAAATTCAACTGAAGATCCGACCTTATTTTAAAAAAGAAGCCATTGCATGGGCATGGGAACTGCTTACAGAAGTTTATAAAATTGATAAAGAGCGTTTATACGTTACCGTTTTTGAAGGCGATGAAAAGGAAGGCTTGCCAAAAGATGAAGAAGCTATTGACTTTTGGAAAAATGTATTCCTGAAGAGCGGATTTTAATGGGAAAGAAGAAAGATAATTTTTGGGAGATGGGCGACACCGGGCCTTGCGGGCCATGTACAGAAATTCATATTGATTCAAGAAGCGATGAAGAAAGAAAAAAGATTGATGGAAAAACTTTGGTAAACAACGATCATCCGCAGGTAATTGAAATATGGAACATTGTGTTCATTCAATACAATCGTAAAACAGATGGAAGCCTTGAACCCTTACCTGCAAAGCATGTAGATACAGGAATGGGCTTTGAAAGATTGGTTAGGGTTTTGCAAAACAAACAAAGCAATTATGATACAGATATTTTTAGCGGAACGATTGCAGAGGTTGAAAAAATCGTAGGCTTAAAATATACTCCAGAATCAGTTGTACATCCAAATATTGGCCCAATAGAACGTCAAGTTGACATTGCATTTAGAGTTATTGCGGATCATATCAGGGCAATTTGTTTTACAATTGCAGATGGACAATTACCTTCGAATACAGGTGCTGGTTATGTTATAAGGAGAATTTTAAGACGAGCAGTTCGATATTATTTTTCGAATCTAGATCATAAGGAACCATTACTTCATAAATTAGTTCCGATTGTAGCAAATCAGTTTAAAGATGTATTCCCTGAATTAAAAAAGCAGAAAGATTTTGTGAGTAAAATTGTTCATGAGGAAGAGCAAAATTTTTTAAAGACATTGGAGAAAGGCATTATAAAATTATCGGAATATATTAAATCGCATGGACAAACAGGACAAGGTTTAGAAGAAATGCCGTTTGCCAATTTTAGTGATGAATTTGAATTTGGAGTTCCGGGCAAAGTGGTTTTTGATTTATATGATACATTTGGTTTTCCTTCTGACTTAACGAAACTAATTTCAAAGGATTATAATTGGGGCATTGACGAAATAGGTTTTGAAAGAGAAATGCAACAACAAAAATCACGTTCCCGTGCAGCATCCGCTATAGATTCTGAAGATTGGATCAAGTTAAATGATACGGTAGGAGTTTATGGCGTTACGATGACTGATGATTACGGCCGAGAAATACCAACTAAAATAAAAAATACTAACATTATAAAGTACAGAAAGGTTAAACAAAAAAATTCAGAATTCTATCAAATCGTATTAGGGGCAACAAATTTTTATCCTGAAGGAGGAGGGCAAGTCGGTGATACAGGCATTTTGATTGCGGATAATAAAAATATTATTGAAATTTTTGATACAAAAAAGGAAAATGATACTATAATTCATTTTGCAAAGAAAATACCTGAAAACTTAAATAAGCAAACAATAATTGAGACTCGCTACAATGCTGACAAAAGAAAAAAAACAGCAATTCATCACAGCGCTACACATTTAATGCATGCAGCGTTGCGTAAAGTTTTAGGCAATCATGTTGCACAAAAAGGAAGTTTGGTTAATGATGAATATTTGCGTTTTGATTTTTCTCATTTTGCAAAAGTTACCGATGAAGAAATAAAAAAGGTTGAATCAATCGTAAATGAAAAGATTCGTGCAAATATTCCCGTTGTTATTAAAGAAATGAAAAAAGAAGATGCTCTTGCAACAGGTGCTATGGCTTTGTTTGGCGAAAAGTATGGTAATACTGTTCGCGTGGTAACTATCGATCCATCTTATTCAATTGAGCTTTGCGGCGGAACACATGTTGACAATACCGGCGAATTGGGATTTTTTAAAATTACAACTGAAACAGCCGTAGGCGCAGGCATTCGAAGAATAGAAGCATTAAGTGGCAAAGCTGCGGAAGATTACGTTCAAAAGGAATTTGATATAATCCATAATGTTCGGGAAAGTCTTAAAAATCCAAAAGACCTCAGCAAAGGAATTGACAATCTCATCAGCGAGAACAGCGATTTAAAAAAGCAGTTGGAAAAGCTTGAAGGGAAACAATTATTATCAATAAAGAATGAGCTTTTACAAAAAGTGGAGAAGATCGACGATATAAATTTTATTGGCCAACAGGTTGATGTTCCGAATGCCGATGCGTTGAAAAAGATTTGCTTCTCTTTGAAAGGTGACCTTAATAATTATGTAGTTGTTTTGGTAGCCAACATAGATGGCAAGTCTAACGTCGCTGTAATGCTTATGATAATGTAGCAGCTTCCAAAAATCTTGAAGCCCCAAAAATTATCAAAGAATATATTGCTCCGTTAATTAAAGGTGGCGGCGGCGGACAAAAAACATTGGCTACTGCCGGCGGCCAGGATACTTCTAAACTTAGCCAGGTAATTGAAAAAATAAAATCATTGGTTCAATAGACTACATCCATAACATGATTGTAAAAACATATCTGACATTTTCATTAACTATTAAATAGATCCCTAGTTTTATTTGTCGGCATTGCTATTTATTTTTACCTTGAGCAAGCAATAAATTTTTACCCCCCAAAGCACTGACTATGAAAAATTTATTTTACCTGCTCGTATTCATGTTGCTGTTTTCCACTTCGCTTAAATCCCAAACTGTTGATGTTTCGGGAGCATGCATAACGGGAACCATTACCCTAAATTCTATTGGCGATATTGATGGAAAGCCTGCTTATGAAAATACCGGTACGGTAGATGGAATTCCTGGAGTGACCGTAGATGTATATTGGTTAACGCCCGATAATCTTTGGGTAGTCCAATTTGACGGGCAACCTTATTTTCAAAATTCGTGCAGTAGTGCATTACCTCCTTCAACTCCAGACGCTTCATGTCCGTGGACGGCCGTTATGGGTCAGACTTGCACCGGTGGAACTTCATTAGATGTTACAGGCAGTGGCACACTCGCCGTAAAAATTACCGGCTTTACCGCCCGCAAAAGTGATAAAGAAGTCGTCTTAAATTGGCAAACGGCTACGGAAATTAATAACAAAGGATTTCAAATTCAAAGAAGCACAGATGGCGTTCATTGGAATACAATCGGGTTTGTAAATGGAAATATAAATTCATCGATCCAACAGAATTACCAGTTCAACGATGCAACTCCTCTTCCGGGTCAAAACTTTTACAGGCTTGCCCAGGTTGATATTGATAATAATACGACTTACTCACCAGTTGTTTCAGTTAAATTTTTACTCGCAGGATTTTATTTTATTACGAATAATCCCAGCCATGGCTTGTTCAAAATTAATTTTGATGTAGCCGGCAACGAAAAAGTAAGCTTTAATGTTATTGACGTTAATGGGAGAAAGCTGTCGAGTAAAATAGTAAGCGGATCGGGAGCTCAAACAGTTGATATAACCAATTATTCTTCCGGAATATATTTGCTGCAAATACAAAAGGGCAAATCATTATTTACTGAAAAGTTAATCAAACTATAATCCATGCAAATTCCCGAAAATAGCCGTAGAAATTTTATAAGCAATATTGCTATATTATCCGCTGGTGTAGTCTTTAAACCGGCCATTAGCCACTTGTCTTCTGTTAATGATAAGAACGATATCAAAAGGAAATGGGAATTGTTTTGGAAAAAATCAGGCGGGCAAAAGATAAACAATTTTGCAGAGCTTCAAAAAGATAACGGTCTTGCGAAAACGAAAGGTCATGTTCATAAAATTGGCGACATAATTTATTTTTCAAAGGAAAATATTCTGGCCCAACCTTCCTGGATCTATTGGGAAAATAATAATGCCATACCCGTTGATGTGATAATAACTCTATTTGAAAAAGACTCACTTAAAAAAATTACCCGTTTAAATAGATTTGAAGCTGATGCTTTATATAAAGTAGCTGATGATTATCGGGCAGATAATTTACTGGAAGCGTACTGCAACAGCTTAAGACCATCAACTGGTAATACAATGGCTCTTTTAAAAAGCAAAACTTCGGTTAATAAAAATTCGCAGAAATACCACGTCAGTTATTATAAAAATAATTCTCTCGTTTTAGACAAAAAATTTATTTATCACTCTTAATATTTAATTATATGGATCAACCATTTCTTGCCGCCATCTTCCTTTTTGCAGCAACTTTTGCCCCAAGAGGTTACGCATTTTGCAATGGCCAACTTCTATCGATAGCGCAAAACACTGCTTTATTTTCATTGATTGGCACCACTTACGGTGGTAATGGCACAACTACTTTTGCACTTCCGGATTTTCGTGGAAGAGTTCCTATTCACGCAGGCCAGGGCCCTGGTTTATCAAACTACGTTCAGGGAGAAATATCAGGTTCAGAAAATACCACATTACTCGTAAGTAATTTACCACAGCACAATCATCCATTGGTTGCCACTTCAGAAGCCGGAAGTACTTCAGACCCAACCGGCGCTTACTTAGGCAATACGGGTGCGCTTGACAGGGAATACAATACTTCAGGAACGCACGTAAATATGAATCCCGGAGTAGTGGGCAATGCGGGCCAGTCACTGCCGTTTAATAATTTACAGCCTTACCTTGTTGTTAATTTTATTATTGCTTTACAAGGCATTTTTCCAAGCCGTAATTAATAAAAGAATTTCCCGTTTAATTTGACAGATCTTATAATTCCGCAAAATTGGTGGCAAGAATTGGAGCCACAATGGAAAGAGGTATTTGGACTAATCGCAACTGGGCATCAAAATGAACCGACTAATGTTGAGTTAGAGACAATATTTTCAATTCCAACAATTCGCCTTGCAGGGCCAACCGCTCCATACCCAAACATGCAATTTGAGCTGACAAACTTAAGCGGGCTGCGGTATCTTTCTAATTTGTCAATCTTAATTATTACTCATCATAAGATTGAGAACATTGATGTACTGAGCAATCTTACTAATTTAAAATCGTTGTTCTTATTTAATAATAATATTAAAAGCTTACACGGTATCGAAGCATTAACTCAATTGGAACAGGTGTATGTGCAATGCAACCAAATAACTTCTATTAAGCCTATTGAACAACTCATCAACCTGAAGGAACTTTATATAAGTGATAATCGCATCGAAACACTGGATGGCTTAACGGAAAAACATTCTGACAAACTAACTATGTTTATGTGCAGGCCAAATGAACTGCTCAGACAAAAAGAAATTATAAGGGCGGAAAACGAATTAGGAATAATTTGCAGGCGATAATTCTTTCATGATTCTTTGATTATTATTGTTATTTATGAATCGTTCCACGTCTGACGAAATAGCAAACTGGCTTCCCTGGAAATTATCGGGAACATTATGCGAGTGGATTTATACGGCTGATAAAAAATTTACCGAACCATTTTTTAGCGATACTATTTCGGTATGTAAAAACTTTCCTGAGAATCAAAGTTCGTATAAAGTTATTGCTGACCTGGAGATAATGTCGGAATGGTCAGGTACGATCAATGCTATAAACCCGACGGCGTTTATCTTTCATATTTCGCGTTGTGGTTCCACGCTTCTGTCGCAAATGCTTTCTTTAGATGAAACCAATATGGTACTTTCCGAAGTTCCTTTTTTTGACGAATTGCTTCGGCTTCCCTATAAAAACGCAGTTGATACAACTATAGTAAACGAATATTTGAATGCTGCAATTGAA
Source organism: uncultured Chitinophagaceae bacterium (assembly GCA_963792025.1). Taxonomy (GTDB): domain Bacteria; phylum Bacteroidota; class Bacteroidia; order Chitinophagales; family Chitinophagaceae; genus Ginsengibacter. Next base: position 431,546 of record CAWBUS010000012.1, read on the forward strand.
TTATATGGCAGAAAAACAAGCAGAGATGAAACAAAACTTTTTATAAAGACAGACAGTTGGCACTTGCATTTTTATGAGCAGTTACGGGATTTATTTCCCGGCGTACCATTTATTCTATTATTTAGAAATCCACTTGAAGTAATTCGTTCACATCAAAAGCAAAGAGGCATGCAATCCATACCAGGAATGATCGAACCTGGTGTTTTTGGTTTTTCAGAAGAACAACTAAAAGAGACTAACCTGGATGCATACATGACGAATGTACTTGAAGGATATCTGAAAAAAATGATTGAAATATCAAAAGCAGATGCTAATACATTACTATGTAATTATAATGAAGGAATGATTAATGTTTTAAAAAAGATTAAGAACTTTCTTAATTTAAATATTACACCGGCGAACCAAAACTTAATGCAGGAACGGGCCCGTTTTCATGCCAAACATCCGCAACAATTATTTACAGAAGATCAAAAAGAATTTAATGAACCCGGTTGTATGTTACCGTTGTTACAATTGTACCAGGAATTGGAAAACATAAGATTAGTCAAAAGCTGCAAAATGGACACCATTCTGGTAACGGCGCCTTAATCTCTCATCCATTTTTTCATTGCGGGAAAAGTTAATTCACTATCATTTCCCGTCGAAGTTGTCGTCATGCCAAGCCATTGCAAGACAGGTACGCCAATATAATTTCCTTGCTCAAAATTTTTCACAATTGTATTGCCGCCACCTTTATAGCCATGTTCATGAAAAACAAATTGTGGGTCTATTTCCAGGTGAACACTTGCCGCGTAGGTCCATGCAATCGCCATCATTTCTTCTGCACCTGCATCTTTCCTTGTTCCAATATTTTTACCGTCCAAATCTTTTCTTTCACCAGATGGGACGACTGCAATATGTGCCGCTTCGTGAAGGATGTCCCCTGGAAATTTCATTTTATTTTCATCAATAATAATTTTTCCTTTGGCTATTAAAAGGCCCGGCAAAAAACATTCGTCATCATCTATTGCTGCGTAAATTGTTTCAATTCCTATTTCGTCGATAAACGACATCGCCTGTTCAAAAAATATTATTTCATCAGTTTGAATCATTGTCTGCTTCCATTTTATCTGCCAGTTCTTTCGCTACAGGCGTTCCCATCAATCTAAGTTGCTGAATAATTTTAATTCCATCTGAAGAACTATAACGAACATCTTCATTTTCCTCGTCTATCAAAGCCGTTAGGTTCGCTTCTTCATTTATTAATTTTCTTAGCCAATCATTTACTTTACAATCAATAACGAGATGAACCCTGTTAGTGTTACCAAAATTATTCACGCAATGTTTTAGCGACAAATTCAAATACCAGCACTCCCCTTCCTCCATAGGAATTTTTTCATCCTCAATAAAAAAAGAAACATCCTGGTTGGTTTGTATGGGAATATGAAACCTTGCTTCACCCTTTTCAAAATTCATTTCAAAATCCCGGTGTTGTTTAATAACGGCACCCGCGTGTAGTTTCATTAGTCTTACCCCCAATTTTTCGCATTCAAAAAAATTGATTACCGATTGGAGATAAATACATTTTTCCAAAAGTATCGTATTCTCATAAGTCATATTCTTTGGCAAGGCTGAACCTTGAATGGATATGCTGTTTTCTATTTTACCGTTGATGGAACGCAGTTGCAGCGTTGTCCAATTTCCCTCGTAATGATTGGTGTTGTAGTGAGGTTTCCATAATTCTGATTCAAGGGCACGAACTTCTTCTTGCATTCTTGCTGCATCAACACTTTTTTTTAATTGAGCGAATTTTATCATTTTTATAGACAGGGTGTCGGTAACGTAAAAAGCCTTTAACACAGCGGCACACTTAAAAATATTATCTGGTAATTATAATAGATTTGCAATCCCCATAAATTGATTTAAAGGTAAAGCTTGATTCACAAAAAAATTTATTGGCTGTATTATGCACGTAATTTTTGAAACACCGCGGTTATTTTTGAGGCGTTTTACTGAAGAGGATGCACATCTCATTTACATGTTAAACAGCGATCCTGATATAGTAAAATATGTTCATGAGCCCGTACTTGAAAATGAAGAACAGGCAAAAAGAATTATCACCGATATTATAATACCTCAATACAAATTAAACCTTGGCAGATGGGCAATTCATACCAAGTCAGATTACGAATTTATCGGATGGTGCGGCTTGAAATATATTAAAGAAACAGGCATAACCGATCTTGGATATCGGCTTATGAAAACCGCATGGGGAAAGGGGTATGCCACTGAAGCTGCACAGTACACACTCATTTATGGTTTAAGAGATTTGAAAATTGAAACAATAACAGGTATGGCTCATATAGAAAATATTGTTTCACTAAAAGTGCTCGAAAAAATCGGAATGAAATATAGCAAACAAGAAATTGTTGAGGGTCAACCTGTAAAAGTTTATACACTTTCACTCCCGGGGTTAACTGATTTTTGTTAAACAAAAGCAATTATTTGCGAAAGGTTTCGTAGTTCCATAAAAGTTGGTACATTTGTTCTACTAAACATTTCGTATTTAAAAATTTTTACAATGAAAAAGAATATTTTTTTGACGAGTATTTTAATAGTTGGATGCCTCCTTGCCAACAGGCTTTGGGCTCAAAACACCGAACCCAAGGAGAAAAAAAGTGAAGAAATCATTATCCGCCGTAATGGCGATAAGGATAATAAAATGACGATACAGGTAAATGGCGACAGCATTACAGTGAATGGAAAACCATTATCAGAGTTTCATGATGGCGATGTAACCATTATGAAAAGAGATTTGAGAGACAGGAGATCAAATAATTTTTTATATGCTCCTGATAATAAATCAATGGATATGGAATTATTCCAGGATGACGCCGAGAATGCTGCTCCGCATGCATTTTTAGGAGTTATAACAGATAAAGCAGATGATGGTGTAAAAATAGGCGAAGTTGTAAAAGGAACCGCCGCGGAAAAAGCTGGTCTGTTACAGGGCGATGTAATAACTAAACTTGACGATAAGTCTATTTCTTCTCCCGAAGATTTAATGGATGCAGTAAAATCTCACAAGTCAGGCGACGAAGTAAAGGTTTATTATTTGAGAGATAATAAAAAGAAAGATGTTATAGTAAAATTGGGAGAAACAAAGGGTGATAAAAGAACTTTCATTTACAAGAACTTTCCGGGATACGGAAATAACAGCTTTAATTTCAAAACACCTGAAATGCCACGCATGCCAAACATGCCAAACAACTTTTATAAATTCAGGTTTAACGATGACAGCAAACCCAGGCTCGGATTAAAAATTGAAGACACAGAAAATGACAATGGTGTAAAAATTTTGAATGTAGAAGAAGGTTCTCCTGCGGATAAGGCCGGATTAAAGAAAGACGATATAATTACAACTTTCAATGGCGAGAAAGTAAAAAGCGTTGATGAATTGATGGACCAGGTAAATGATTCAGAAGATAAATCAAACATCAACATTAAGGCTATGCGCAATAATTCAGAAATGAATTTTGAAGTTAAGATTCCTAAAAAACTTAACAGCGCTAATTTATAACCCTTCTGGTATAATCCAATAACTTAGAATTTCTCACGGGTTTTAGTTTTGATAAAAAGGCTGCCTCCAGGCAGCTTTTTGTTTTGTTTAAGTTTTCCCCTGCAAAATTGGAAATGTCTTTTCATACCTTCGCGTTCATGTCATCTTTAGAAAAATATGAAGCGGTGATCGGCCTGGAGGTACATACACAATTGCTTACAAAGAGCAAATTGTTTTGCGGAGACAGTACAACATTCGGCAGTTCTCCCAATACAAACATAAGTCCGATATCGCTGGCACACCCGGGTACTTTGCCGGTTATGAATAAGAAAGCGATTTATTATGCGATAAAGCTGGGACTTGCTTTTAACTGCGATATTGTTCGTAATAATTATTTCGCAAGAAAAAATTATTTCTATCCCGACCTTCCAAAAGGTTACCAGGTTTCTCAACATAGTACACCTATTTGTAAAAACGGATACGTTACTATTAACATTGCCGGAGTTGAAAGAGATATTCTGTTAAACAGAATTCATTTGGAAGAAGATGCCGGAAAGAGCATACATGATGCAGATGACAATTATACCTGTATTGATTTGAATCGTGCCGGTGTGCCTTTGCTGGAAATAGTGTCAGAGCCGGACATGCATACTGCCGATGAAGCATTTGCTTATGTAACGGAAATAAGAAAGATTGTACGATACCTTCAAATATGCGATGGTAATATGGAAGAAGGAAGTATGCGCTGCGATGCCAATGTTTCGGTGAGATTGAGAGGCGAAAAGAAATTGGGCACCAAAGTAGAAGTTAAAAATCTTAATTCTATCAGGAACGTTAAAAGAGCCATCGAATTCGAGATAAACAGGCTTATTGATTTAGTAGAAAAAGGCGAGCCGGTTATACAGCAAACAAGGAGCTTTGATGCAAACAACGGAACTACTTTTGCGTTAAGGTCTAAAGAAGAGGCCAATGATTATAGATACTTTCCTGAACCAGATTTAACTCCCTTCTTTATCAGCGAGGAAAAAATTGAATCGATAAAAAAGTCTTTACCTGAATTGCCTGCAGTGCTGGAAAAGAAGTTTGTTAGCGAGTATTCCCTATCGTTAGCAGATGCAAGAGTGTTAAGCGATGATCGCGAGACGGCAACTTTTTTTCAAACTATAATTGGCTATACTTCGAATTATAAAGCCGCAGCTAACTGGATTTTAGGTCCCGTTAAATCTTATTTGAACGAAAGCAATACCGCAATTGAAAATATACCTGTTGAACCAAAAACATTTGCAAAGCTTATAGAAATAGTTGAAAAAGAAAGTGTGAGCTTTGGCGTCGCTGCATCGAGAATATTTCCGGTCTTATTGAAGTTTCCCAATAAAGAACCGATTAAAATCGCCGAAGAATTAAATGTGTTGCAGCAAAAAGATGACGATTCGCTAAACAACTGGATCAATGAAGTACTATCTAAAATGCCCGATAAAGTTTTAGAATATAAAAAGGGTAAAAAAAATTTAATAGGTCTGTTTTCGGGTGAAGTAAAAAAAATAAGCCATGGTAAAGCAGATATGAAAGCCGTGAATCAAATTCTTAATCAAAAACTCAATCAATAATTCAATCTCAATGAAAAGCATATTTGTTTTTATAAGTGCCATTTTTTTAGTGTCGTGCAGCAGCAGTCAGAAAAAGGGAGTGTTTACAGTAAATGGCGAATTAAAGGGCGCTACCAATCAAAAAGTTTACCTGGAACAAATTTCTTTTAATCAACAGCCTCCCCAGGTACTTGACACGGCGGAAGTAGTCAAAGGCAATTTTAAAGTAAAGGCGGTTGCGCCTGAAGAAGGGCTTTATAGATTACGTTTTGAAAAAAACGCGGGATACATTTTCATCAATGATAAATCAGATATTGATTTTGCAGCAGATGTAAAAGATTCAACCCTTCAATCAGCAAGATTTAATACACCCGCCAACGTATCGCTGACACATTTTATCATCCTGTTGGATTCAATACATACAACTCTTATTGGTGAAGATCGTAATGTCAAAGAAATTGAACAACAACACAATGATAGCCTGCAAACGCTGGCTCAAAATCAGTTCAATATAACCGATAGCTGGTACAAAAATTTTCTATACCAGTACATAGATACGACTAAAAGCCCTATGGTAGCATTATTCGCTTTAGGTTATTCCCAGGAAATTGGAATCGATAGTGTTAAATTGCTTATTGATCGCTTGCAAAAGAAATTCCCAAAACAGATCGCTATAGCCGACGTTGCTAAGCAATTCCAGGATTATATGGCTTCTCAAAGTCAACCTCAAAATCAGACTAAATCTAACCAAATCACGGAAGGACAAATCGCTCCGGATTTTACATTGCCTGACGTTGATGGGAAACCATTTTCTTTAAGTTCACTACGTGGTAAATATGTTTTGGTGGATTTCTGGGCAAGTTGGTGTGGCCCATGCAGGGAAGAAAATCCAAATGTTCTTGCTACTTACAACCAATTTAAAGGCAAAAATTTTACCGTACTCGGGGTATCATTGGATAAAGACAAAAAAGACTGGATTAAAGCAATCAAGGATGACGGACTGGTTTGGAAACAAATAAGTGATTTAAAGTTCTGGAATAATGAAGCTGCCACATTATATGGTGTGGAGGCTATTCCCTACAATGTATTGATTGATCCGCAGGGAAAAGTTATAGCTACATCATTGAGAGGACCTGACCTAAGCAATAAACTTAACGAAGTTTTGAAATGAACTAAGGCGGGGAAAAATTGCAACCGAATTTCTAAATAATTCTTAGCGCTTTCGAAAAAGTAGTAACAACAAAAGGAAGTACCATCCAAAAATATTCTCTTACAAAAACAAGCATCAGGATAATGCCTATTGATGAGATAAAAAAGTAAAGCCAATAGATGCTGGTAGATCGGGATTCGTTCATCAGAAAAAATTTATGCAAATATATAGGTTAATGTCTTTTTAATAAAATTCGTTCAGAAATAATTGAATTGGTACTTCCGCCGTATCAAAAATGCCATGCACTAATTTTTATAAACAAATTTTTCATAGATAATCAACGAGTTAGAAAGGTGCTATTAAAAAAGTTGCAAAACGAGCTTTTTATTATACATTTTCACCCTACCTTCGCCCTCCTTAAAAAAATGCCGGGATAGCGGCACATAAATAGACGGCTTTTGTTTATTTATCTAAGTAAATAAATTAAAATTTAAAATGAGCAAATTACATTTCACCACTAAACATGCGAACGAGGCTACCGTACAACGCAACTGGTACATTGTTGACGGCACTAATCAAACCGTTGGTCGCATGTGCGCTAAAATAGCGTCCGTTCTCCGTGGTAAGAACAAAGCGTATTATACTCCTCATGTTGATTGTGGGGATTTTGTTATTGTTACCAATTGCGATAAAGTAAAATTTACTGGTAACAAACTGGAAGACAAAATGTACATTAACTACAGTGGTTATCCGGGTGGCAAAAAAGAGGAAAGCGCAGGCGAACTCATAAAAAGGCGACCAGATGCCATAATTGAAAGAGCAGTAAAAGGTATGTTGCCGAAAAATCGCCTTGGCCGTAAAATGTATAAAAAATTATTTGTGTACGTTGGTTCTGACCATCCGCATGCTGCACAGAAACCTCAAACTTTAACTTTCTAATTTAATATAATGGAAAAACAAAAAAATGCAGTTGGTCGCAGGAAAGAAGCCGTAACAAGGGTTTTCCTTTCAAAAGGTGACGGCAACATCAGCATAAATGGTAAAGACTATAAGAGCTACTTTCCACTGGTTTATTTACAAAACCAGGTTGAAGCACCCTTCAAAAGCATTGAGGCCTCTGATAAGTTCGATGTTGTGGTAAATGCCACCGGTGGCGGTGTGAAAGGCCAGGCCGAAGCAGTAAAACTGGGCATCGCACGTGCTTTATTACAAGTAAACCCTGAGTACCGGCCAGCTCTTAAAGAAGCAGGATTACTAACCAGGGATCCACGTTCCGTTGAACGTAAGAAACCTGGTAAGAAAAAAGCGAGAAAGAGCTTCCAGTTTAGTAAGAGATAAGAAAAGTCGCAAGATGTTTGTAGCAAGTAGCAGGGTAGACCACATTCATTACTTGATACTTGCTGCTTGATACAATTAAATAAAAACAACTTAATAAGAAATAAATGGAAAATAATACTTCTTTACAACAGCAGCTTTTAGAAGCAGGAGTTCACTTTGGTCATTTAAAAAAGAAGTGGAATCCTAAAATGTTACCTTACATTTTTGCTGAGAAAAAAGGTATTCACATTATTGATCTCAACAAAACTGTTGAAGGCATGCAGGAAGCTGCAGCTGCGCTAAAGTCAATCGCAAAAAGCGGCAAAAAAATAATGTTTGTTGCTACAAAAAAACAAGCGAAAGAGATTGTTACAGAAGCAGCAAGAAGAGTTAACATGCCTTATGTAACTGAACGCTGGCTTGGAGGTATGTTAACCAACTTTAATACCGTTCGTAAAAGTGTAAAGAAAATGCAGAGCATTGAGAAAATGCTAAACGACGGAACACTGGATAGCATTACAAAAAAAGAGCGCCTTACCCTTACCCGCGATAAAGAAAAAATGGAGAAAGTATTGGGTGGTATTGCGCAGATTAGCCGCGTTCCTGCCGCACTGTTTCTTGTGGATATAGGCCATGAACACATTGCACTTTCAGAAGCAAAAAGACTTAACATCACCACCTTTGGAATGGTAGATACAAACTGTGACCCCAATAAAGTTGAATTTGCTATTCCTGCAAATGATGATGCTACAAAATCAATTGCTATAGTTACCAATTATATTATTGCCGCAATAAGTGAAGGTCTCGCTGAAAGACAAGCCGAAAAGTCTGAAGAAACGGATGATAATTCTGAAGATACTGGCAGAGATGCAATAAAATTTGATTTAGGCTCGGAAGAAGAAAAAGAACGTCGCAGGGGAAGTGGTGGACCAGCAGGTGGCAAAGGCCGCGGACCAGCAGGACCTCAAAAGCGTCGTGTAGCAAGCGCAGGACCGGGAGGAAACAGACCCGGCGGACCAGGCGGACGCAGATAATCGAATGCTTCGTACCGTATTGCTATTCCAATATAGTTTGATCAACCCTACATTAATTTTCATTATTATTTTACTATATCTAAATATATAGTTCAACAAATATTTTATTATATGAGCACAACAACAATAACAGCAGCAGATATTAATAAATTAAGACAACAAACCGGCGCCGGTATGATGGATTGCCGTAAGGCCCTGACAGAATCTGACGGAGATTTCGAAGCAGCGATAGATTATTTGAGAAAAAAAGGACAAAAGGTGGCGGCGCTTCGTGGCGATCGTGAAGCTAAGGAAGGCGTTGTAATAGCACAAACATCAAAAGATAATAAAACAGGCTTCATAATAAATGTAAGCTGCGAAACAGATTTCGTAAGCAAAAACGCTGATTATATTCAGTTTGCCCAATCTATTATGGAAGCTGCTATTGCTAACAATGTAAAAAGTGTTGATGAACTTAACAAAGTAAAAATTGGCAACGAGTTAATTTCAGACAAGATCAACGAGCAGGTTGCAAAAATCGGCGAAAAGATAAGTGTTTCAAGATTTGAAAGAGTGGATGCACCTTATGTTGCTGCCTATATTCACGGTTCTTACAGAATGGGTGTGTTGGTTGGCTTAAGTTTAGAAGCCGAAGAAGCTGGCAAAGATGTTGCTATGCAGATTGCGGCTATGAACCCAATTGCTATTGATCAGGCTTCAGTGCCGGCAGAAACTATAGCTCGTGAAAAAGATATTGCTATTGAACAAGTAAAGGCGGAAGGCAAGCCGGCTGAAATGGCTGAGAAAATAGCAATGGGTAAAATCAATAAATTTTTTAAAGAAAGTACATTGCTGGCCCAGGCATTTGTAAAAGATAATAATAAATCTGTGGCAGACTACCTGAAAAGCGTAGACGCAAACTTGAAAGTTACAGAATTTAAGAGAGTTGCTTTAGGAGCCTAAACATTTTTAAATAACAACATTAGAATAATTTCAAAAAAGAGTTGCAATTCTGCAGCTCTTTTTTTATGCATTCTATTAAACAGAAGGAAAATGGATTCTTTCATCTTATAAATCCATTATCTTCGCCCCGCTAAACAAAATTACAATTCCGCACATGCTACCCAGGTTTAAACGAATTCTTCTCAAACTTTCTGGTGAATCTTTAATGGGTGATAAAAATTTCGGGCTTGATTCGCAGGTAATTTCACAATACGCCCAGGACATTAAGCTTATAACAGAATTAGGAGTTCAGGTTGCGATCGTGATTGGTGGTGGAAATATTTATCGCGGAATGAATGAAGCTGAAACCGGCATTGAGAGGGCACAGGGAGATTATATGGGTATGCTCGCAACTGTTATTAATGGTATGGCATTGCAAAGCGGCCTTGAGAGAGTTGGCGTTTATACAAGACTGCAAAGTGCTATTAAAATGGAACAAATTGCAGAACCTTACATCCGGCGCCGGGCAATAAGGCACCTTGAAAAAGGAAGGGTTGTTATTTTTGGCGCAGGAACCGGTAACCCTTACTTTACGACTGATACAGCTGGCTCTTTAAGAGCGATTGAAATAAAAGCTGATGTTATTTTAAAAGGAACAAGAGTGGATGGCATTTATTCCGCCGATCCCGAAAAAGATAAGCAGGCCAAAAAATTTGAAAGCATAACATTCGCGGAATGTATATCTAAAAACCTAAAAGTGATGGATATGACCGCTTTTACTCTTTGTATGGAAAACCAGCTTCCTATTATTGTTTTTGATATGAACACGCAGGGCACGTTACTCCGCGTGGTTACCGGCGAAAAGGTTGGGACTTTGGTATCTGGATAATATTTGTTTAATTTACACTTCGCATTTAAAAGCTGACTTTGCAACCCTGGAAATTCAGTGATCAATACTTATGAAATCCTTCAGAATGTAATCCCCGGAAATAATTTTATTCATTTTTATTTTTTTAAAAGGAATTACTTATGTGGATATGGTGGATGTTATCCCTTATTATTCTTATTGCCTGCATCATATTTGCTTACCGAATGATCGTGAGCTCATATGAATTTTTGCCCGTTGACAAAAGATATTTTTTTGGTTTTTCCAAAAATTCCTCAAACCTTGATGCCAGTCCATTACGAAAGGATCCGCTTAAAACATTAACTAACAAGTTGCAATCGGTAGAGGATGGTAATACATTTTATCAAATACAGCTCACAAAATTTCAACAACGTTTAAAGATGTTGGAGGATCTGAATGCGTCCAAACCTAACGCGGAAAATATTTCCAGCCTACAGGAGGAAGAAGAGGATTGGAAAGAAATGTATTACGAAGAAAATGATAGAAAAGAAAAGCTTGAAAACGAACTGGATCATACAAAGCAATTGCTGGTAGAGGCTGAAAGTAAACTGAATGAATCTTTGGAAAATAGTTTTCGCTGGGTTCAACTTCAAAGTGATTATGAAGCAAGATTACATGACCTTAAGACTCAACAAAACGAAATTGAGGTGTTGCAAGATCAATTGATGGCATCCACAGAGCGGGAAAGAGAACTGGAGCAATTATTACTTTCCGAAGTAACTGTCCGTGAGAAGTATTCAATGCTGCAAAAGGAATATGTGCAATTGCAAAGTGACGCAGACAATCTGCGAAGCAGGATGATAGAGCTCAATAAAAAAGATATAAATCTTGAAATGCGTGTTGTTCGTCTCAATGAACTGGAAAGCAAACTTGCCATTTGCGAAGAAGAAAAATTGAAATTAAAATCTTATCTTGAAAAAGGATTGCTCGGATAGATTATCATTTTTCTGATGAATTAAAAATAATTGTTACAGAAGTTCTTAACACTTGTTTTGTAATAAACATTTTTTTAATTTTCGGAACCAACCTATGTTTCTTGCCTTTACGTTCAGTTTCTAATTTAATCATCTCATAACTCTAAAACTTACACTTATGAATTTTCAAACAATGAACAAACAAAGAAAATTTGTTTTAATTGCTGCGGCAGTTGGTGTTATCTCTATGTTTCTACCCTGGATTTCCGTTTCGTATTAGGATTTAGCCAAACGCATAAACGGAATGCATGGTAAGGGGATTTTGGTTTTCATATGTTTTGTAGCAAGCGGCATGATTGCTTATCTGGGAGATCAAACAAAAAATCTTGATAAAACGATGTGGGGAATTGTTTTAGTAGCTGGCGCTGTTGCATTACTCAGGTCATTTTGTTTTATTTTCAAGCACAGCGAATTCTTACATGGGATCATCGTTTATTGGGTTTGGGCATTTATATTGCGGCATTAGCTGCTATTGGCGTATTGCTTATAGCGGCTTATATGTTCAGATCACCAACAGATAACATAAAAGATAGTTTCAATACTTTAAAGAAAGATATCGAAAGTAAAATGAACACTCACGGCAAATACTACCGACACCGGAGGATAAAACGAGAACCCAGGTAACACAAATCCACCTGCTTAATATTTATTAAATATTTGTTTAGCGCCTCTTCATAAAGGTGCTTTTATTTTATAGAAACCTATGCATTTTCTTCAATGCAGATTTATTTTTTCTAGTCTCTCCTATTTATAAATTGACGTTTCTATTCTTTTGTTTGTTAAAAGGATTATAAATCAATTCCTTCACTAAATTTGCAACTTAGTTTCATCATAAAAATTTAAGTGCATTATGCAAATATCAACAGACTTGGCAGCTATTAGAAAAGATTATCGGTTACAATCCTTATCAGAAAAAGATGTTGATGCTAACCCGATAAAGCAATTTGAAAAATGGTTTCAACAGGCATTGGCAAGTGGCATTGAAGAACCCAACGCTATGACGCTTGCAACAAGTACAACCGATGGAAAACCTTCTGCACGTATTGTTTTATTAAAAGGAATCAAAGACAATGGATTTGTTTTTTTTACAAATTATGAAAGTAAAAAAGGAAAACAAATACATGATAACCCATTTGCAGGCATTGTTTTTTTCTGGAAAGAACTGGAGCGACAAGTAACAATACAAGGAGAAATAAAAAAAGTGAGTGAACAGGAAAGCGACGAATATTTTGCATCGCGTCCGGTGGAAAGCCGCATCGGCGCATGGAGTTCGCCGCAAAGCCAGGTTATTGAAAACCGGGAAGTGCTTGAGAAGAATGTTGCTTATTATTCAGATAAATATCAATCTCAAAATATTCCGCGGCCTTCTCATTGGGGCGGATATATTCTAATACCAACATTAATTGAATTTTGGCAAGGAGGCGCAGGAAGGCTTCACGACAGGCTTCAATATTCTTATTGACGCAACCAACTCATGGATAATTAAACGGCTCGCTCCTTAAAGACAGCCTACTTCTTCTCAGCAGTTTTTGCAGTTGCTTTTTTTGAGTCCGTGGCTAATTTGGAAGGTCTCGATTTTCCAAATGACCCCTTAAATATTTTTCCCTTTTTTGTTTTTTTATCTCCGCGTCCCATAAATTCAAATTTATTTTTAATTAAAGATTATTTTTTAAAGAGTTTAAACAATTGCATAAAAAAAGCAAGATACATAAATGCATCTTGCTTTGAAAAATTTTACCAACAATCAGATTTTCGCTGATAATTCTTTCCCTGCCTTAAATTTAGCTACTTTCTTAGCTTTAATTTTAATAACGGCTCCTGTTTGAGGATTGCGACCATTACGGGCAGCTCTTTTACTTACAGAAAAAGTACCGAAACCAACGAGAGTAACTTTGCCCCCGCCTTTTAAGGTTTTAGTAACAGCTTCTACAAAAGAATCTAAAGAAGCATTTGCCTGTGTCTTGGTAACTCCTGCATCATCGGCCATCTTGGCGATTAGTTCAGCTTTGTTCATAATAATTTATTTGATTTTTTAACTGCGACAAATATATAAGGTTTTTCATTGCAACAAAATTTTTTACAATTATTTTTTTACACTTCTTTTGCTGAAATCCGCAATTGGCAAAGGTTTTAAATTAATTTATAAAAGGTGGGACCTCTGAATATTCTTATTTTAAGAGGCTATGTTCAGCCGAAATTTTTGAAGATATAGCCTAAAACCCTTTACAGCACAGTGTTTTACAAAATAAGTCGATCGGTAAAGGGGATCGTAAAGCTAAACTCACAACCATTATACCGCTTTTAGCAGCGTTCTAAATGCAGTAACTTGATCTCCCCATTTCAAAAAAGCTCTTTCACGTAGAACTGGCGCGTGGTGGTGGATGTACTCTTCATAATCTTTTTTTTCCATGGCAAAATATTGTATCACATAGGTTTTTCCTTCACCTTCATCCTGTTCAAGTAATTTATAAAACCGATGCTCATAAAAAAAACCTGTACTAAGTATTTCAGGAATATGGATTTCTTTTTGCCAGAGAATCCATTCTTCTTCAATTGTATTATCAACCTTCATCGTTATATTATAAACAAACATACTTAGGGTTTTAGTTCAAGATAAACAGGACAATGGTCACTGTGTTTTACTTCCGGAAAAATTTTTACATCTTTAATCATATCACGAAGATTTGTTGAAACATTGATGTAATCTATTCTCCAGCCCTTATTCTCGAGCCTTACACTTGGTCGCATTACACTCCACCATGTATATTGGTCTGGTTCTTTATTAAGATGTCGAAAGCCATCAACAAAATCATTATTAAAAAATTTATCAAACCATCCTCTTTCTTCCGGTAAGAATCCTGACGTTTTTTTATTAGCCACGGGATTATGAATATCAATTTCTTTATGAGCAATATTATAATCACCACACACAATTATTTTCGATCTTGTTTTTCGAAGGTCATTCAGGTAATCAAGAAATTCATCGAGCCAAACATATTTATATGATTGCCTTACTTCACCAGTTGTGCCCGAAGGAAAGTATGCGTTAATTAAAGTAATATCGCCAAAGTCTGCACGCAATACCCTCCCCTCAAAATCGCTTTGTTCCTTGCCATGTCCATATTCCACGTTGGTTGGTTCTATTTTGGTTAAAATCCCTACACCGCTATATCCCTTTTTTTGTGCCAGAAAAAAATAAGGGCGGTAACCTGCGGACTCGATTGCAACACGATCTATATCCGCATCATGGGCTTTTACTTCCTGGATACAAATGATATCCGCCGGATCGGTTTTAAGCCAATCAATAAAACCTCTTCGAATGGCAGCCCGTATTCCGTTTACGTTGTAAGTAATTATTCTCAAAAATTATCGTTTGTTATATTATACTTGTAAAATTAATCATCAACAATGGAAAACACTGAAGATATTCAACCAGATCTGCTCACGAGTGAAATTGATCCTTATTTTCAATACATAAATGCCACGCAGGGACAACGTTTTCTGAACTTTATTATTGACAATATTTTGATGCGATTAACTTTAACGTATGCATCAGGTTATGTCGTGGGCAGAGTCTTACAAGTTATTGCCCCGATCTTTTATTGAGATTGGTTTATGAAGACAGCAAAGTTGGCTTATATGCTTTATCCTATATAATTCTTATTTTGAACTACCTCGTATACTATACCTTGTGCGAAAAATTATTCAAAGGGCAAACACTCGGAAAGCTAATTACCGGAACAAAAGCATTAAGAACCGATGGACAAGAATTAACTTTCAGGGATGCGTTGCTAAGAAGCCTTTGCAGGCTGGTACCGCTTGAAATGTTTAGTGGATTTGGAGTGCCATGGCATGATTCATGGACAAATACAATGGTAGTAAAGAAATAATATTGTTAGGAAATATTTTCCACGATTGCATTGATATTACGCATCATAATCCAATTGCGGCCTTAACCATCTTTCCATTTCTTCCACCGACATATTTCTTCTTTGCGCATAATCTTCCACCTGGTCTTTACCTATTTTTCCAACGCCAAAATATTTACTTTCGGGATGAGCAAAATACCAACCACATACTGATGATGCCGGATACATTGCCAAAGATTCCGTTAATATGATACCCGCATTTTTTGTTGCATCGAGCAACTCAAATAGTTTATACTTTTCGGTATGATCCGGGCAGGCCGGATATCCTGGAGCAGGACGAATTCCCTGGTATCTTTCCTCAATTAATTCTTTTGCAGAAAGATGTTCACCTGTTGCGTATCCCCAAAATTCTTTCCTGGTTCTCTCGTGCAATAGTTCCGCAAATGCTTCCGCAAAGCGGTCTGCAAGAGCCTGTAATATTATCTTATTATAATCATCAAATTCAGCGTCAAATCTTTTAATATGTTCGTCAATACCATGGATAGAGACTGCAAATGCACCAATGAAATCAGGCCCTCCGGATAAATTTGGTTTTATAAAATCGGCCAATGAAATATTTGGTTGACCTGGCGCTTTAGCCATTTGCTGACGCAAGAATTCAAGTTTAACAGGCGCATTATTTGTCTTTACTTCAATAGTATCGTCATCGACTGTACCAGCTTCCCAAAAACCAATAACACCTTTGGCAATTAACCATTTTTCAGCAATGATTTTGTTGAGTAATTTTTTTGCATCATCATAAAGTTTCGTTGCTTCTTTGCCAATCTTTTCATCAGATAATATTTGTGGAAACTTTCCATGCATCTCCCATGCTATAAAGAAAGGCTGCCAGTCTATGTAATTACTTACTTCATTAAGATCATAATCAGCAAAAGATTTCGTTCCGATGAAGGATGGCTTCACTGGCTGAAAATTCTTCCAATCAATTACCGATTTATTTTGTTGAGCCCTTTCGAAAGTTAATAATGCTTTAGCCGATCTTTTATTTCCAAAATCGGCTTTTAATTTTTCATATTCCGTTTTTAAGTCTGCAAGAAAAGCGGGTTTGGTGTCTTTATTTAAAAGATTGCCGGCAACAGTTACACTCCGGGAAGCGTCTAGCACATGAACGACCCCATTGTCAAATTCAGGAGCAATTCTAACGGCGGTGTGTAAACGCGAAGTAGTAGCCCCGCCAATCATCAATGGAATTTCAAAATTTTGCCTTTTCATTTCTCTTGCCACATGCACCATCTCATCGAGAGAAGGTGTAATCAATCCGCTAAGGCCAATCATGGCGACGTTATTGTCTCTGGCTGCCTGTAATATTTTGTCAGTCGGCACCATCACGCCCATATCAATTATTTCATATCCATTGCAACCCAATACAACACCAACAATATTTTTACCAATGTCATGTACATCGCCTTTTACAGTTGCCATCAAAATTTTTGCCGGGCCAGCGCCTTCTGCATTCAATATGCCGGCTTCAATATTTGCTTGTTTGGTTTTTTCTTTTTCAGCTTCAATAAAAGGAAATAAATAATTCACGCTCTTTTTCATAACACGAGCACTTTTTACCACCTGCGGCAAAAACATTTTACCACTCCCAAATAAATCGCCCACTATATTCATTCCGTCCATTAACGGACCTTCAATTACTTCAAGCGGTTTGGGATATTTTAAACGTGCTTCCTCAGTATCACTATCAATAAAGTCAGTAATACCATTTACTAAAGCATGGCTTAAACGCTTTTCAACCGGTTCATTTCTCCATGCTTCATCTTTTACAATTGCCTTGCCTTTTGCTTTTACAGTTTCCGCAAATGCCAGGAGTTTATCCGTAGCATCATCATTCCTGTTAAGAATTACATCTTCACAAAGTTCTTTTAACTCAGCATCAATTTGTTCATATACCTGCAACTGGCCGGCGTTTACAATTCCCATATCCATTCCGGCTTTAATGGCATGATATAAGAAAACCGAATGCATCGCCTCTCTAACGGTCTCGTTACCACGAAAAGAAAAAGAAACATTACTTACACCACCACTCACTTTGGTAAGTGGCATCAGTTTTTTTATTTCGTGGGTAGCTTCAATAAA
Source organism: uncultured Chitinophagaceae bacterium (assembly GCA_963792025.1). Classification (GTDB taxonomy): domain Bacteria; phylum Bacteroidota; class Bacteroidia; order Chitinophagales; family Chitinophagaceae; genus Ginsengibacter. The sequence goes on from CAWBUS010000012.1 coordinate 448,984, forward strand.
ATCCACCCCATAATTATTATGTTCTTCAATACCGGTGGCAATTGCAAAAATGTTTGGATCAAAAATGATATCCTGTGGCTCATAACCGGCAACAGTCAGTAAGAATATCGTAGGCCCGCTTACAAATTTCGACTTTGCGCCGCTTAGTATCAGCCTGGCCTTTTTCATCAAAGGCCATCACAATTACGGATGCACCAAAGCTTTTGCAAATAAATGCCTGGTGTAAGAATTTTTCTTCGCCTTCCTTTAATGAGATGGAATTTACAATGCATTTTCCCTGCACACATTTCAAACCTGCTTCTATAATGTTGAATTTCGAAGAATCAATCATTATCGGAATCTTAGCGATGTCGGGTTCTGCCTGTAAAAGATTTAAAAAAGTTGTCATTGCTTTTTCCCCGTCAAGCAATGCATCATCCATATTTACATCAAGAATTTGTGCACCATTTTCTACCTGCTGGCGTGCAACAGACAATGCTTCTTCATAATTGCCTTCTCTTACAAGACGTGCAAACTTCTTTGACCCGGTAACGTTAGTACGTTCGCCAATATTTACAAAGTTGGTCTCCGGCCTTACCACTAGCGGCTCAAGGCCTGATAAGCGTAAGAAAGGTTTAATAGTTTTATCTCCTGACATCTTTTGATTTTAGTTGAAATAAAAAATCAGGCTTCTTCCAAAACCGGTAATTTTCTTGCTTCAAATTTCTTAACCTGTTCCGCAATATGTTTTATATGCTCCGGCGTTGTTCCGCAACAGCCACCTACTATATTTACAAATCCTTCTTTTGCCCACTCTTCAATGATGTGGGCAGTTTCTTCAGGTTGCTCATCATATTCACCGAAGGCATTCGGCAAACCTGCATTAGGATATGCAGATGTGTAGCAAGCGGCAATTTCGCTCAGCTCTTCAATATGTGGACGCATTTCTTTTGCTCCCAAAGCACAGTTTAATCCAACACTTAAAGGGTTTGCATGTGATACTGAAATATAAAAAGCTTCCAGGGTCTGGCCACTTAAAGTGCGTCCACTTGCGTCCGTTATAGTACCACTTATCATTATAGGCAATTCTTCTTTCTTTGTGTCTCTGAAATACTTCTTAATAGCATAGATAGCTGCTTTTGCGTTTAGCGTATCAAAAATCGTTTCAACCAGAAGTACATCTACGCCACCGTCGACAAGGCCTCTTATTTGTTCATAGTATGCATCAGCTACTTCGTCAAAAGTTACGGTTCGAAACCCTGGGTTGTTTACATCGGGAGAAAGACTTAATGTTTTATTAAGCGGACCAATTGCACCGGCGATAAATGCGGCCTCCTCTAAATCTCCTCCTGAGGAGGAGACTTTGCGAGACTCCATAAATTCGTTAATTGCTTTGCGTGCACAACGGGCTGCTGCAACATTTAGCTCATAGGCCAATGATTGCATATCATAATCCGCCTGTGCTATAGACGTGCTGCTAAAGGTGTTGGTCTCGATAATATCAGCGCCCGCCTTTAAATATTCTTTATGAATTGCTTCAATTATCTGCGGTTGGGTAATGCTGAGTAAATCGTTGTTGCCTTTTACATCTTTGGGCCAGTCTCTAAAGCGTTCTCCGCGAAAATCTTTTTCTTCCAGTTTATAGCGCTGTATCATAGTGCCCATTGCTCCGTCTATTATTAATATGCGTTGATTAAGATATTCCTGAATAGTTTTTTTCATAAAAACAATTTATTAGTTAAAGACATTACCGCAGCTTACTTATCATTGCCATCACCTGGCAGAATCTAACGATACAGCCACATGGCGCAAAGTTACGATTACCGATAACCGAAAATTGAACTGAAAACGAAAGTTGAAAATCCTGGAGAATGGCAGAATATTTTTTCGTTTATTAGTTCAGTTATAAAGCCAATAATAATTAGCTAAAGCTTGTTTACCAGGCCGAACAATAAACAAATCCGCCTGAATGCGTAGCAAAATTAGAGTAACCACAGAACATTACAAAATATCTTGAAATGCCGCATGTGTATATTTCAAATACCTGTGCAACGCTGGCCAATTTTATGATGAGGATTATCTAAAATATTGTTGCAGTAAGAATACACCAATACCAGCTGCAAATCCTGCTAATGCCAGCAGGCTTATTTTTTTCAAATACCATAGAAAGTCGATTTTTTCGATGCCCATTACAGCAACTCCCGCAGAAGATCCAATGATGATGGCGCTACCTCCCGTCCCGGTGGTAAGGGCAAGAAATTCCCAAAACGGGTGATCCATTGGATAAGCAGACAAATCGTACATCCCCTGCGAGGCAGCTACCAGGGGTACATTGTCAACCACAGCCGAAAGTAATCCCAGCGCTGACCCAATTAAGTAGTTATTTTTAAGTGTATCATTGAGAAATGTGGCCAAACTTTTAAGTATACCAAAAGATTGCAACCCGGTTACGGCCAGCAATATTCCCAGGAAAAATAAAATGCTTTGCGTATCAATCTTCTGCAATGCTTTTGCAACGCTAAGTCTATTGGCAAGTTCCGGTTCTTTATTTTTATGAATAATGGTAATTACTACCCAAATTAAACCCAGTGCCAATAACATACCCATAAAAGGCGGAAGATCGGTAAGAGTTTTAAAAACAGGAACGAAAAGCAAAAGGCCTATTCCTACAAAGAGAATAATTCGTCCATCCTGCTTTTCTTTATCAGTACGATTAGTATTCGGTATTGGCCGAAACTTTTTACCCTTAAACCGCGCAGCCACAATTAGAGCAGGGATGATGCACACTGCCATGCTGGGAAATATTAGTTGTTTCATGATATTAAGTGCAGAAACCTGGCCGCCGATCCACAACATCGTAGTAGTTACATCTCCTAAGGGCGACCAGACACCTCCCGCATTGGCGGCGATAACAATCATTCCTGCGAACCAGAACTTATCATCCTTTTTACTCAGTATTTTCGAACACAGCGATGTCATTACAATTGCTGTAGTTAAATTATCGAGCAGGGCAGATAGAAAGAAGGTAAGAACAGTAACTATCAGGAGAAGTTTTCGGGTATCCGTTGTTGTTATTCTCCGGGTTATAATATCAAAACCGCCATGCGAATCTATCAATTCAACAATGGTCATTGCTCCCAACAGGAAAAACAGGATTGATGAAATTTCACCAAGATGATCCACAAGTTCTTGACTGGCAAGGTGGGGCGATTCAGCTTGTAAAACATGGATACTCCAGCATAACACTCCCGTTATTAATGCGGATGCTGCTTTATTCAATTTCAGTGGATGCTCAAATGCAATAGCTAAATACCCTAAGATAAAAACGATTATGATTATTGCAGTCATATTTAAAAAATGAATTTGTCCTGAAAATTATCGCCGCACATCATACATTTCCGATGTAATTAAATTGACTTTTTAATTCGCCGGCTTGCTATTTGCAGGTTTCCAATCACTGAGCTTATTTGCAAATTTCCCAATTGTAAGGCCTTGGCCAACAATTGAAAATAATACTACAATGTAGGTAATTGAAACACACATTTCTCCATACATATAATTCGGTACCGATAAAGCTAATGCCACGGAAATGCCGCCACGTAAAGCTCCCCACGTAAGAATAGGAATTGCATTATTTTCAAAAGAACTTTTTCTTCTTAAAACTATTATAGGCAGCCAGACCGATAGAAGTCTTGCGAAAAGTACAATTACAATTGAAATGCAACCCAACCACAACAATGTTAAGTTAAAAGGTACTATCAACATTTCGAAGCCTATAAGGAGAAATAGTATAGCATTCATGACTTCATCAATCATTTCCCAAAATTTATTTAAATAATCTTTTGTAAGATCACTTACGCCGATAATCAAAACTTTTGTTGCCTGTAATTAACCCAGCCATAACCATGGCGAGCGGGCCACTTACGTGCAATTGCTCGGCAAAGGCATAGCCACCCATAACAGTCGCCAGTGTAATCATTACTTCTACCACATAATTATTAATTGATCTCAACATGTAAAAACACAAGTAACCTAAAAGCCATCCCAGTAGTAAGCCACCGCCCGCCTCTCTTATGAAGAGCCAGGCTATGTCCAGAGTTGATACATTTTCCAACCCCTTCTTTGCAACCTCATACAGTGTTATAAATATTACAACGCCTACTCCATCGTTAAAGAGGCTTTCACCACTTATTTTTGTTTCAAGCGAAGCCGGAATTTTAGCCTTTTTTAATATACCTACTACGGCAATAGGATCGGTTGGAGAAATTAATGCGCCAAATAAAAGACAGTATAAAAAATTAACACGCAAACCAAAAGCAGTAGTGGCGGCATATAGCAAAGCGCCCACAACTACTGTAGAAATTAATACTCCAATAGTTGAAAAAGTTATTATTGACATTCTTTCACTCTTCAGCTTTTTAACATCAATATGAACAGCAGCAGCAAAGAGTAAAAAACTCAGCATTATTTTTAATACCACTGTATTAAAATCTATCGCTCTTATCGATTCTATCACTTTTGTAAATAATTCGGGAGCTACACTTCCAATGCCAATTACAATTAATGAAGCGATAAGCGAAATAAGCATAATCCCAATAGTTCCGGGGAGTTTGATGAATCTGTGATTGATATAGCCAAAAACTGCTGCGAGTAAAATAATAACTGTAATTATATTATATATTTCCATTTGCTTTTGTTTGAATAGCCTGACAATGTTATTACCTGCAACGCAGGTAAATTTAATTAATAATTCTTCACGAGTTTATCGTTATTACTCAAGTGCATCATTAATGGTATAAGGGATTTTGCCAAAAGCTCGTAGTGAAGCCAGCGTTTAGAGAACTATCCAAAAACTATTTACAGCAGTCTTTTTTTCGAACAAAAATTGCCTTGAAAATTTTCCAAAAAAAATTGCCAATGGTGCTTATAACTGTCACGAATAAATGATTTTATTGTAATTTAAAATAACTATTTTCCTAACAATCTTTTTCTTCACAATCCGACAATTCCTTCTCGATTTCAATGGTGCTATGATGAATTTTATGATGCATCAATTTATGTTTTAATTTTTGAACCAGGTCTATTTTTTCATTAAAGCTCAGGCAATCGTTTAAAGAAATATGCGCCGTTAGAGCGTTCTCTGTTGTACTTAACGCCCAAATATGAATATGGTGTACATCTGTGATATTCTTCTGATTAGTTATGAGTTCTTTTATTTCGTTCATGTCAATAGAAGGTGGTACGGCATCAACCGAAAGGCGAAAGCTATCTGTAAGCAAAGACCATGTTCCAATCAATATCACCAGCATTATGATAAGACCAATTACCGGATCAACCCAATACCAACCTGTGTAAATAATCAAGATACCGCCAGCAACAACCCCGGCAGAAACTAATGCATCGCTCATCATGTGCAGGTAAGCGCTTTTAATATTAAGATCGCCGTGCCGGTTCTTAAAAAACATTAAGGCGGTAACAATATTTACAACGATACCCACACCAGCCACCCATGCAATTATATTACCTTTTACCGCTTCAGGATTTAATAAGCGATGTACTGATTCAAAACCTAAAATACCAATGGCTATTAACAAAAAGACAGCATTGAACAATGCCGCAAGCACTGTAGTTTTCTTGTAGCCGTATGTAAATTTTTGAGTTGATTTCTTTTTGGCCAAACGAAAAGCGATCAGTGATAATACAAGACTTGCCACATCACTAAGATTATGTCCGGCATCTGTGAGCAGGGACATAGAATTATTTATGATTCCAGTTATTACTTCTACAATTACAAACAACCCATTAAGGCTTATACCAATAATAAACGCCATACCGGTCCCAGCTTCATTTATCAAATGATCGTGACTGTGGTTATGACTATGGTTATGCGCCATTTACTTTTGTTTTAGCAGTTTCCGGCAAAGGTATCAAAGATGAAGTTGTAAAGATTACGGATTTGGAAAAGATTAATCGATCAAATGCCGAAAAAAATTACACCATTGTTTGATACCTCATGTTATAAAACAAGTTCACAACGAGCGCCGTCCACCCGGTTTGATGACTGGCTCCCAGGCCACGTGCATTGTCTCCATGAAAATATTCGTGAAATAAAACGAGGTCACGATTCTCGTCCTTTTTGTAAAACCAATTATAATGGCCAAATACCAATCTTTCATTTTGACTATTTTTTTCAAAAATGCCAAGTATTCGTTTGGTTATGTTATTAGCTACCTCGGTAAGCGTAAGATAAGTGCCGGAGCCTTTTGGACATTCAACTTTATATTCATCCTCATAAAAATATCCAAAAATTTTAATGGCATGAACGATGAGAAAATTCAATGGCATCCAAACCGGCCCGCGCCAGTTAGAATTTCCGCCAAACATTCCGGAAGTTGAATCACCGGGGTCGTACTCAATGGTATAATTATTCCCATCAAATTCCAATGAATATGGAAATTGCTTGTAATGTTTCGACAGCGCCCGGATGCCACCTTCAGAAAGAAATTCAGACTCATCCAAAATTCTTTCCAACACATACCTTAGCCGTTCTTTACTAACCATCGACAATAAAATACATTCATCAGTACTTTTATCCTGGCTGGGAAGATATTTATGATTGGCTTGTCTATAATTTTGAAACCATTGCATTCTCTTATTGAAGTCCGCAAGTTTTTGAAGTTGCTCCATTTCAATAACTGATACCGCACATAGCGGAATAAGGCCGACAGCAGACCGGATTTTTACCGGTATCGCATCAGACTTATTTAGCGATAGTATATCATAAAAGAATTTATCTTCTTCGTTCCATAATCCCATTTCATTTAAGGCTTCCCCAATGATAACAAAATGCTCATAAAATTTTGTTGCAGCATCTTCAAACGAAGGATCATGCATGGCAATTTCAATAGCAATGTCCATCATTCCCAAGGCATAAATACCCATCCAACTGGTACCGTCTGCCTGTTCTAAAAGAATATTGTCGGACAGCATCATGCTCCTGTTAAAAAGCCCAATATTATCCAGTCCTAAAAAACCTCCTTCGAAAATACTGTTACCGTTAGTATCTTTTCGATTGATCCACCAGGTAAAATTGATGATCAGCTTTTGAAAAATCTTCTTTAAAAATTCGATATCGCCTGTTCCGGTCATGTGCTTTTCAGTTTTATAAACCTGTAAAGCCGCAAAGGCATGCACGGGAGGATTTACATCGCTAAAGTTCCATTCGTATGCAGGTAACTGTCCCTGTGGGTTCATATACCATTCACGCATAAGAAGCAATAATTGATGCTTTGCAAAGTCCGGATCTATTAATGCGAAGGAGATGCAATGGAAAGCTGTATCCCAGGCCGCATACCACGGATATTCCCATTTATCAGGCATCGCGATAATATCCTGGTTTTTCAAATATCTCCAATCACTGTTTCTTCCGTTTTTTCGCTGTTCTGTAACAGGGGTTATCCCATCAGATGAGTTTAACCATCTTTCCAAATCGTAATGATAATATTGTTTGTTCCATAATAATCCAGCGAATGCCAATCGTTGAATATTTTTTTGATCAGATGTTATATCAGAACTTATTATTGCGTCATAAAACTCGTCGGCTTCTTTTTTTCTTTCATCAAATATTTTTTCAAAATTTTGCGGAAATGGCTCGTTAGTTTCATTTTTGATTAGACGCAAGTAGATTGTTGCTGATTGTTTTGCCTCAATTTGAAAATTGTAAACCGGTGAACATTTAGTTCCTTCCTTTTTATCTCTGAGTTTACCAACATCTTTTCCGTTAATGATTGCATCATGAAAAGCATCTTTCACAAATTCGCTCTTATTAGGCCGGTTAAACAACCTTTCAAAATTGGTTTCGTTTTCTGTAAACAGAAGATCATTGGCTTCGGTAAAGTAGAGATAATAATCGCCCAAAAATTTATGCTGCGCCTTTATGGTGTTGCTATTTACAAACGAAATGGAAGGCTTATCATCGTCGCCGGCATATTGCCATTTGTTATAAAATAATAATGTTGGTAAAATGGTTAATGGCGCATCATCGTTTCCCCTGTTTACGACTTCAATTTTTATGAAAATATCTTCGCTGTTGGTTTTAGAATATTCTACAAATACATCAAAATATTTATTGTCGTTAAAAATGCCTGTATCAAGGATTTCATATTCAGGATCGTATTTATTGAGCTGTACATTTCTATTAATGAGATCATTATAAGGATAGGCTGCCTGCGGATATTTATACAAGTATTTCATATAGTAATGCGTAGGAGTATTATCGAGATAATAATATAACTCCTTTACATCTTCGCCATGAACTCCTTCAGAGTTGGTAAGGCCAAAAAGCCTTTCTTTTAAAATAGGATCTTTGCCGTTCCACAAGGCTACTGAAAAACATAAGTTTTGAAAAAGGTCTGAAATGCCGGCCAGCCCGTCTTCTCCCCATCTATATGCCCGGCTGCGGGCATGGTCGTGAGGAAAATAATTCCACGCATCACCATCTTCACTGTAATCTTCACGAACAGTTCCCCACTGTCGTTCGCTAAGATATGAACCCCAGCTTTCCAAAGGAACCTGTTTGGCAGCGTTTTCTTTTAATCTTTTATGTTCGGCTGTGTCCATATTTGTATTGAGAAAGGTGAGTGGTGAATAATCATTGGTATGGAAATAATTTCTTAAAGTATAATATTTACGTATATCATTAACCGTTAGTTGAAAAACCGGGATATAATAACATGCCTCCATCGACAAATAAAGTAGTGCCATTAACATAATCTGATTCGTCGCTGGCAAGCCAAACGGCGGCTTTGCCTATATCTTCTGGTTGACCGATGCGTCCATAAGGGATAAGGGTTAGCAAACTATTCAAAGCTTCCGGGGTATCCCATGCAGGCTTATTTATAGGAGTTTGAATGGCGCCGGGACCAATAGCATTAACCCTTATTTTCTTGGGTGCCAGTTCCTGCGCCATACTTTTCATCATCATGTTAATACCGCCTTTGCTGGCTGCGTAGTTCACATGGCCGGCCCAGGGAATTATCTCATGAACGCTACTCATACAAATTACTTTGCCTGCTGCACAACTTCTTTCTTTCACAATACCTCTTCTTAAAAATTCTTTTACAGCTTCACGGGTGCATAAAAATTGACCGGTTAGGTTTACGTTAATTACTAATTGCCAGTCGGCCAACGTCATGCTTTCAAGGGGAGAATCCCGCTGCAACCCGGCGTTGTTTACTAATATATCAATAGTGCCATATTTATCGTACATCTGTTGAAACATTGATTGTACCTCTTCTTCTTTACTTACATCTGCTTTTATGGCAACCGCTTTACCACCATTATCTTCAATTTGCTTAACAACATCATCTGCTGCCTCCGGATGAGTAACATAATTCACTACTACATTCGCTCCTTCATTGGCAAGCGCTATTGCCACAGCCAGACCTATTCCACTGTTAGCGCCTGTTACCAGTGCACTCTGTCCATTAAGTTTAGGATTAGTATTCATATTTTTTTGATTTTAAGTATTTGACACACTGAGCTAAATTACCATACCAAATCAAAGCAGCTTCGGCAGAAACGGAATTATTACTTTCCAATTACAATTGTTTATAAGTAATTAACAATTACCCAATTTTTTCGGAATTTATTCGTTGTAAATATGTACGGCCCGCTTCGAAAACAATAATTTATTTATAAGAAAATGATTGCTTATGAAAAATTTATTATTTTTTGCACTCTGCATTGTGGTTTATTCCAAGAGTATTCTTGCCCAGGTTCCAAAAGTAATACCTCCGGAAGCCAACGATTTTTATAACAAATCAATGCCACTTCTCCGCACACCAGTAAAAAATATTGTTTTACGTACAGCCAAAGCTATTGAGAACCGCAAAATTAATGCAGATAGCCTAACCCGTGATTTAAAAGCAAATACTGCATTGAAAGGTATGAGTAATAACGATATTGAGGGCATAATTGTTTTAATAATGGTGCAAGCCTCAAGGGACGCTGATGCGAATTTAAAAAAAATGGTACTGGAGATAAGCAGAAGCAATGATAAAAAAAAGCAGGCAAGTTCAAATTCGGAAAGAACAGGTAAGAACAAAAATGAAACGAAGGACGATGTAGAGGAAATTCAAAATTTAAAATTGCAGATGATTATGGATCGTAAGAGCGATATGGCCCAGGAAATAAATTACGCTATGAAAAAAATATCGTCAACCCAACAAACAATCACTAATAATCTGAAATAAAATGGGCTCTGAATAATATCTTAAATTCCAGCAATAAAACGTGCTTGCTGCAAAGTTTGTCACTCATTTGAAATAACATGCCATCCGTTGGCCATTCGCTGAAGATATAAATACTGCGTTAATTCACTTTCAACATTAGTATTTGTTAATGAAGTAACAGCTATAACAATTTTATCTTGTTGTGGAGAAATATTTTGCAGATTGAATTTGTAATAGTTATCACCAGATTCAATAATCTCAACGATGTTTTTTGGATCGGAGTTGTCCATCTTCGTTGTATCGGTGAAACTATAAATCATATAGCGATTAATTCTATTATCAATCGTATCCTGCCTTAAATAAAGATCTATTGAATAATCATAAATTGCGGGTTTGGTGCTGTCCAATACAATTTCGGGTTGTACAGGCTTTACCGAATCAATCCAATTCATAGGAGGAACAATGGCGGGATATTTATAGTAATTATTTCTCAAGCTATCGCTCCAACCGTTGGGATTACTGTTGAACGTACTGCTACTGAAAAAGACACTTCCCTGTACTTGCGGATATTCCCTCACTTTTTTTATTTGATTGGGTAACTCGTTTTTATTTTTCCAGGCGTACGACCTCGATTCCATCGTTCTGTATATCCCGTGCCCAATATACAATTGCCTGCCATAAGCATGCCTCGCCCACCAGTCAATAAGGGTTTCAAAACCAACTACTTTTTGTCCAAATTCCCAATACAACTGAGGAACCACATAATCAATCCATTTCATTTTTAACCATAACAAGATATCTGCATAAAGATCGTCGTAGTTCGTTTGTCCCGCTTTGGTATTACTTCCTTCAGGATCCTTATCAATATTTCGCCATACACCAAAGGGGCTGATGCCAAATTTACAAAATGGATTTTCCTTTTTGATTGTTCTGCCAAGCATAACAATAATCGAATCAACATTGCTTCGGCGCCATGTATCTCTGTCCATTCCATTTCCATATTTTCGAAAAGATTCAGTATCCCCGAATTCCTTTCCGGCAATGCGATAGGGATAAAAATAATCATCAAAGTGAATAGCATCAACATCATATCGACTTACTACATCTTTTACGATGTTAGTTACATATTGCTGAACTTCTTTATTGCCAGGGTCAAAATATTTCACACCTCCGTAATCAATAAACCATTCAGGATGAACTTTGGTAATATGCGTAGGAGAAATGGAAGATTTGTTTATATTGAACACGGCTCTGTATGGATTCATCCAGGCGTGAAATTCCATTCCTCGTTTATGCGTTTCCGTTATCATGAACTCGAGTGGATCATAATACGGGGATGGCGGCTTTCCCTGTGTTCCTGTAAGCCATTCGCTCCAAGGTTCGTATTGAGAAGGATAAAATGCATCTGCAGCAGGCCGTATCTGAACAACAACTGCATTCATTCCATTTCTCTTATGCATGTCAAGCAAGCTGATGAACTCTGCCTTCTGGCTTTCAGTACTTAAAAATTTTGTAGAGGGAAAATCTATATTATCAACCGTGGCAACCCACACTCCACGAAATTCGTATTTGGGCTGGGCAACCATTTTTTGAGTTAATATAAAAACAAAAGCTGTCAAAAGGCAGCAGCGGTATCTCTTCATAAATCCTGATTGAAAATGGCTAATTTACGCCAACCATTTTTTAAAATTGAATTGCAACGTTTTTATTTAATGCGTTTAGCAAGAATTGTGAAAATAATAAGATCATTCCTTCGAAGAAATTTTTAAAGCCAGGCAATAGAAAGCTATTCATTTTCCTGGCGAAGAAGAGGTGCTATGGGTTCAGCATTGAATTCATTACGATATATTCTTATCAAAACAATAAAATACGTTATAAGCAACGGTCCAAATACTAACCCTAAAAATCCGAACATGCTTAAACCAATTATAACCCCGAAAATAGTTATGATGGGATGTACATTTCCTATTTTGCGAAGCACTGTTATACGGGCAACATAGTCAATGTTAGTGAGGATGACCAGGGAATAGACGCCGAGGCCAACGCCCTGCCATATGTGATCAATTGCAAAAAGATAAACTGTGAGAGGCACCCAAATAAGGCCTGTACCAACAATGGGTATTAATGATGCCACACCGGTAAGAAATCCCCACAGGCCAAACTCTCCTATTCCAAAAATAGCATAGCCTAACATTCCTGCTAAACCCTGGATAATAGCAAGCAGCGGGATGCCGATGGCATTTGCTTTTATCATTATGTTAGTTTCAACACCCAATACGTCGCGATTTTTTTCTTTTAATGGAATAAAATCATTCATATATTTTTCCATTGCAACACCATGCACGAGCATATAGTACAACACAAAAAACATAAGTAATAAATTGGTAAGAAAATTAGCTGTGCCGGTAAGCAATAGTGGAAGGTTTGCGGCCAGTTTTTGAGTGGCGTTTTTAAAAGTGCTGGCGTTGAAAACTTCCATACCGGTAGCATCCTGTATACTTTGCGAAAAACTTTTTACTGCAATGAGTAACTGCACGGGATTATTAAACAAGGCAATAAGTTTGGGAGTTATAAGAACAACGGCAAGGTATACTGGTAGGCAAATTATGATCGCATAGGCAAGTATGTAAAGCAAAGCCGTCCAGCCAGGTCGCCATTTCTTTTGTTCAGTGAGTTTGAAATAGGATTTCCTGCTTAAGATATACAAGGTTATTGCGCCCAAAACTCCGGGAAGAAAAACATAAAAATGCTTCAGCATAAGCACTCCGATAAGAATGATGAGTGCCAATAAAATTACTTGCCGCAAACGTTCGTTGAAGCCTTTTTTCATGGGATAAAACTAACAATAAATATTTGTTGAAAGTAGCTACTTAATCTTTCCAGACCGATACACCTTCGCTGCAATTGGCGCAGATATCAATATTTCTACGGCTGGTCATCAATTCTCTTCGAAATTGTTTGTAATTATCGTTATGCCAGATTTCTTTAAACGATTTATTTTTTAAGTCCCCCAGTTGGTGGGAGGCATCTTTATCAAAACAGCATGGTACCACGAGCCCATCCCATGTGATAACGTTAGCCTGCCACAGTTTCCAGCAATGATTGGCTAATTTATTTTTGGCAATATATTTACCATCTTTACCCTTTTTGTACCGGCTATATTTTTCGTTTATGGGTATCAGTTGGTTAGGATCGTTTTCATAATCATATACCTGCGCTGTTTTAAAACGTACTTCATCAACCCCAACTTCTGCAGCGAGTTTTTTTATTTCTTCCACCTGGTGTTCATTCGGTTTCACCACTAAAAACTGGAAAAAAACAAATGGGGTTTTACTTTTAAGTTCTTTCTTCCATTTTACAATATTTTTGGCACCTTCTATCACCTTATCAATGTTTCCTCCAACGCGATATTGTTTATAGACTTCCTGTGTGGCTCCGTCTATAGATATTATAAGCCGGTCCAACCCACTCTCCACCGTTTTTCGTGCAACCTCGTCCGTTAGGTAATGCGCATTGGTAGATGTGGCTGTGTATATCCCTTTTCCGGAAGCATACTTAACCATATCTAAAAAATTTCGGTTTAAGTATGGCTCCCCCTGGAAATAAAAAATGAGGTAAAGAATATCTTTATAAACATCATCAATTGTTTGCCTGAAAAAGCTATTTTCCAACATACCTGTTGGCCTGGTAAAAGCACGGAGACCGCTGGGGCATTCAGGGCAACGAAGATTACAAGAGGTGGTTGGCTCAAATGAAACAGATATGGGTAGTCCCCACTGTACGGGCTTTCCAATTATTCGGCTAACATAAAAACTTGAAAGCACTTTGGTTGCATTCCACAATCTGCGAAAAGTAATTTTTCGAAAAAAATTGATGCTATCATTATAATTTATCTGGGGCATTGAAGCGCAAAGATATAGCAACAAACTTACGAGAGGATTACAGTGCCTTCACGGTAAGCGAATCACTGTCGATAGCAGAATCCTGCGCCGCAATTTGTATTAGAGGTGGTTCACTAAAATCAAGCTTATTGTTTAGAAATTTATCATAGTTGGCAGCTATCACGTTGAACGCAATAAAGTCCATAACAAATTTCCTGGTTTCAAAGGGAAGATAGCTTTTAATATCCCAGAAAGTTGCGTCTTCCTTTCCGGATTTTTTCATTGCAAGCCTTACTCTGCCTGGTCCACAATTATAAGACGCAACAGATAATAACAGATCATTGTTAAAATAATCAAGCTGATCTTTGAAAAACTTAGCTGCGGCAACACTGGATTTCGTAAAATTTTTGCGATCATCATATTTACCGCCAACGTGCAGCCCGTATTCTCCCGCGAGTTCACTCATAAATTGATAATAACCTACTGCGCCTGCAGGAGAAACAGCATTGGCGTTAAATTGTGATTCCAATGCAGGTATCATTTGCAATTCCAGGGGGAGGTCACGTTTATCCAATATATTTATTGCTTTGGGGAAAAAATTTTGACCTTTTTCAAAAACATAAATAATGTATTCGCGTTTCTTTTTACTGAAAGACTTTACATATTCTTTAGTTTGCATTCTATATCCCTGCAAGCTGACAGGATATACTACTGAAAGCGGGTTGATTTCTGTGGTTGGTTCAGTCGAAATTTCAGTGTTAAGAGCGCTGTACTCGGGTGAATCAATAATTGATTTCGCAGATGTAGTAAAGCCAACTATAAAAAATATTATAATTAACGTTAATAAACTTTTTGATTGAATCGATTTCATCCTAATTTTTTTGATTGTACTGATGACCCTGATGTTAGCAGGATTTTGTTTCCAACATGAGTTTCCCATATTAAATTTTCAATCTCAAATAAGAAATTAAAAACTTGATTTCGGATTAGTCACCAGATTTTTCAAGGTTAATAACTACGCTAATTCACGCAATTAAAAAAGAGGATAGCAATTATGTCTTAATGGAATGAATATAATCAGTACCTTTTTTGTAGCAGGTTATGCAAAAGTAATACCGAAAAGTTAGAGATGCAAGGTTTGAGGGTAAAAAATCGTTAAAGAAATCAAAATGAAAATAATTTTTTTATTTATAATTACTTTTATATCAATTGCTTATGGTCAATCATCTCAAGATTATTTAAAATCACAAAATAATATTATCGCCACTGAGAAAGAGGCTTTCGCAAGTATTGAAAATACTGAAAATACCTCCGAGGCCTCTTTAAACTTCAAAGTGACCTATTATAGGTGTGAATGGAACGTAGACCCTGCCGTGCGATATATAAGAGGAAAGGTTACACCTTATTTTAAAATTACCGCCGGCACCGATAATATTTCCTTTGATTTAACAGATAGCCTAATTGTTGACAGCATAAAAGACATCAATGGCGAGCTATCTTTTATTCATTCGAACAGCACCTTGACCATTGATTTACGTTCAACAAAAGCCCTTGGTGAGATAGATTCTCTCAGTATTTATTACCAGGGCATACCACCCAATGATGGCTTTGGCTCATTTGTTACCTCACAACATGCAGGAACTCCGATTTTATGGACCTTAAGTGAACCTTACGGCAGCAGAGACTGGTGGCCCTGCAGGAATGGGCTTGACGATAAAGCAGACTCAATTGATGTTATTATTTCAAATCCCTTTCAATATACTGCTGCATCCAACGGATTAAGACAAAGTGAAACTATAATGGGCCCTAATAAAATTACCCATTGGAAACATCGATATCCGATAGCCACTTATTTAGTTTGCATGGCTGTAACAAACTATACAGAGTTTGACGATAGTGTGCAGTTAGGAGACATCAGTTTACCCATGCAAACTTTTTGTTATCCCGAAAGCCTTTCTTTATTCCAGGCAAACACACCTACAGTATTAGGAACACTAAAGTACTATAGTGGTGTTTTTGGCAATTATCCATTTATTAAAGAAAAATATGGACATGTACAATTTGGATGGGGTGGTGGCCAGGAGCATCAAACGTCAACATTTATTGTAACTCCTAACGAGAACCTAATGGCCCACGAACTGGCACATCAATGGTTTGGAGATAAGATAACCTGTGGCAGTTGGAGAGATATTTGGTTAAATGAAGGTTTTGCAACCCACCTTGCTATTATGGATTTTGAAGTAAGATTCCCGCAGGCCGTGTTAGCCACGCGGAAAAGCGAGATTGAAAATATTACTTCGCTTCCAGGCGGCTCTGTTTGGGTTGATGATACCACCAATGTAAATCGCATTTTTGATGGAAGGCTCAGTTATACCAAGGGCTCTCATCTTTTGTATATGTTGCGCTGGAAATTGGGTGATAGCATTTTTATTAAAGGAATGCGCAGGTATTTTAACGATTCCACTATTGCATTTGGCTTCGCGAAAACCGATGACTTTATTAGAAATATGGAAGCTGCAAGTGGCATAGATCTAAAAGAATTCTTTGCTGACTGGTTTTACGGGCAAGGCTACCCTTCTTACAAGGTGCAATGGACGCAGATTGGCAATGACTATGTAAAAATAAATATGAGCCAGACGACATCACATCCTTCGGTTACTTTTTTTCCGCTTCCTGTTGCTTTAGAATTTAAAAATGCAACCCAACAAAAAACTATTGTTGTTAATGATACTTTTAATGGCCAGGTTTTTTTTAATAACATCGGTTTTGTTGCCGATACAGTTATTATAGATCCTGATTACTGGCTGATAACAAAAGACAATATTTCCGAAAAAATAAGTGACAACATAACGGGAGACGATATTGTACAGGTTTTTCCAAATCCATTTGTAAATAGCTTTAATTTGTACCTCCATAACTTTACCGCTCAGAAAGGTTATGTAAAAATTTGTGATGCAAAAGGAAGCCTTGTATTCAAAGAAAATATTTTATTGAATGGCTCATTTTATTCAACAATAAACACACAGTCATTATCAAATGGAATTTACGTAATTAAAATACAAACCGATAATGGATTTAAGTATGTAAAAAAGATTTTGAAACAGTAATTTCAGAAGCATATTATTGCACTGAATTATTAAGATAACCTTGTGGCAAGAAAAACGAAACGATCTTCTTCTAAATATTTTTTTAAAATAATTTTTTGGCTGGCATTTGCTTTTGTTGGGGCGTATTATATTGTCAATTATTTTATGCAATCATCAGATGTCTTTTACCCCGACTTTCAAATTTCTATTCCCGGCGGATATAAAATTCATGGCATTGACGTGAGTAAATATCAAAGTGTTATTAACTGGAAAGAAGTTAGTGAAATGAATGCCGACGGAATTAAAATCGGTTTTGCTTTTATAAAAGCGACAGAAGGCGTAGGCAACGTTGACAATCAATTCAGGCGCAATTGGCTTAAGGCAAACGAACAAAACATTTGCAAAGGAGCATATCATTTTTTTATTGCGGGCAAAAATGGAAGAAGACAGGCCGCTAATTTTATAGAAATAGTGGATTTAAAAAAAGGGGATCTTCCACCAGTAATAGATATTGAAAAATCATTTGGCGTTTCTGCGAATGAAATAAAAAAGGAAGTGGCAGACTGGCTTGCAGTTGTTCAAAAATATTATGGTGTTCAACCTATAATCTATACCAATATTGATTTTTACAACCGTTATCTTCAAAATGATTTTGATAATTACCCGGTTTGGATCGCCCATTATTTACAACCTGTAAAACCCCGGATTGACCACAAATGGATGTTTTGGCAACACAGTGAAAGCGGAAGAGTTAATGGCATTAGGGCACCAGTTGATTTTAATGTTTTTTCCGGAGACAGTATAGATTTTAAAAATTTTCTTATTCAATAAATGCTTATTTAGCAAAATAGAGCAAACGATAAGTTAACTGCTATGATCAGCAACAATCAACCATTTTCCGTTAATTTTTCTAAGCAGTAAAGTAAAGTATCCCTCGATATTTCCTATAGTTCGTTGTAAGTGCCATTTGCCTACAACAAAATAAACAAAGGTAGCAAGTGGCTTTATTTCCAATAGGTTAAAAGTTAATTGTCCCATTGCGGCCGTGTCAGGATAATGCTTTTTATAATTTTCAAGTGTTGATTGCCACCCATAAGTAACACCGGATTTTCCTATAAACATTAGTGAATCACTTTGCCAGTAAGTGTTCATGAATTTGTCAACATTACCTGCATTCCAGGCAATTACCTGGTTATTTAAAACTTTCCTTATGGCTAACTCATCTTTGTTTTGGGCAAGAGAAATAATAGAAGAAAAAACGATGAGTAAAACGATGAATAATTTTTTCATTCTTTAAATAACAAGATGATTAATAATCCGGCTAGTGAATGTGCCCATCAGCAGTTTTAAACTGAGCTATGAAACGAAAATTTAAAAAATGTGCATATAATATCAGGCAAACAGCAGGTGCTAAAAAAACAAATTCGTATTTAATGAAAATTTGTTTCAGAATTAGAAAAATAAATCCTGCTGTAAATATTAATAAAGGCTTCATGTTCCTGTGATGGCTCTTGTAGCCGTGCGACAAAGCATAGCATCCAACAATAAATGCAACGCTGATCATCGTCCACTCAAAAAAAAGATTGTGTATAATATTTATGCCAAATAAAGGAAGTGATGTTAGAATTAAAGGAAGAATGGCGCAATGAATGGCGCACGCGACAGAAGTTATCATCCCCATCAAATCCCAATTAATTCTTTTCATAAAACTGATCATAACTGCAAAAATAGTATATTTGCAACAAGGATGCATAAAATAAATTTCCTTTTTTTACTCTGAAGTAATTTTACATTTTATTAAACATTTTATGCTGCAAAAAATGCTACCTTTTTAACTTATGAAAAAGAAAATATTTTTTTATTCGGGCTTCTTCATTGTACTAATAACTGCATTTTTCTTATTTCTTTTTTTAGGGACAGATTACTACAAAGTAAAATTGCCGGTTATGAATTATGTACAGGATTTTTCATTTACCGGCCAGAATGGAAATACAATTACCGAACACGATATAGATGGAAAGGTGTATGTAGCTAATTATTTTTTCACCACTTGTAAAGGTATTTGCCCTAAGATGAATGCCAACCTGGCTACAATTTTTGAAACCTTCAGAAATGATAGTGATTTTGCAGTGATTTCTCATTCTTCTATGCCCGAAACTGATTCGGTTCCATTATTGAAAGCGTATGAAGAAAAAATGGTTGGGAAAGATCCACATTTTGCGGCCAAATGGTATTTTGTTACTGGTACAAAAGATTCTTTATATAGAATGGCGCAGCAAAGTTACCTGCTCGATAATGCTAAAAACGACTCGTTAAATATAAACGATCAGTTTATTCACACGCAATTTTTTGCATTAGTTGACAAAGAAAGAAGGGTACGAGGTATTTACGATGGATTAAAAGATGATGAATTGCAACGATTGCAGGATGACATTCAAAAACTGTTGAAGGAGCCTTATAATGGAAATATTTTTAATCATTCAACATTTAGCAATAATCCCGGTTAATTTTTTATGCCAGTTAAAACAGCAGACATATTAAAACAAAATCGTTTAAGCATAACCGATAGCCGTTTAAATATTCTCGAACTTTTTCTTAAACAGGATGGTGCCCTTTCGCATGCCGATATTGAAAAAAATACCGGTGAATCTTTTGACCGGGTAACCGTTTATCGCACCTTACAAACCTTTGTGGAGAAAGGTATTATTCATCTTATTCCTACCACGGACAATTCCATAAAGTATGCGCTGTGTAAAAATGATTGTGCGCCCGGCCATCATCATGACAATCATGTTCACTTTATATGCGATGAGTGTAATAAAACCATTTGCCTCGATAAAGTAGATGTGCCACTAGTAAAACTGCCGAAAGGTTTCAAACCACAGCATTCAGAAATGGTGGTAACAGGGATTTGCGGAGACTGTGGATAGTCAATTAGCAATGTGCAATTTTGGTCGCGCGATGTCCAAAAATATATTGATTCAGCATTTTTGCGGGCTTTATTCAAGGCTATTTTTTCATAAAATCCACAATGTCTTTTACCAGTTTTTGGTTTAATGGAAGCGAAGGATCCATATAAGTCTTGTTATTTTCATCGTTGCATTCCGAATCAGCATTCTTTAAGGTATGTGTCATTAAAGGAATAAGATCCCAAAAATTATTTTTATTTGCGTTATGTAAATTTTCGGCATCAACGATTTTTACCTGTGTGTCGCAAATGCCCTGCAGTATTAAAACCGGGCAGTTCAACTTTTTAATTTCTTCTGAGGGAGAATATTTCAACCATGAAATCATGTAAGGTTGAATAGATCGCCTGAATATAGTATATAACGATGCAGGGACATCATACACTTCTTTTCCATTTTTTAATTTATTAAAAATAAGCGCTATGGCGGTATTTAAAGAATCTGGCGCATGTTGGGCTTTTGCCTGTTCTTCTATTACTTCATCAATCGGCCTTCCTGCACCAGCGACAGAAATAAAACCTTTTACTCTCTTTTTTTGTGAAGCTACCATTGCAATTAATGAACCTTCACTATGGCCAATAAAATAGATATCTTTAAAACCAAGCGTGTCGTGGAGGTAATCGAATATTTTTCCCGCGTCGTTAATATAATCGTCAAAGACCAATTTACTTTCATTAAAATCATCCGGAATACTTTCGCCCACGCCTCTTTTATCATACCTGAAACTAGCAATATTTTGCGAATCCAATGCATGAGCCAGCATTTCATATGAATCTGCTTTATCTCCCATCGGATTGTTTCCATTTCGATCCGTGGGTCCTGAACCAGCCACTATTATCGCCAGTTTTTGACGGTTATTTTTAGAAAGTAAAGTGCCGGATAATTTACTTCCCGATGCTGATGATACTGAAATTTCTTTTTCATTGGGATGCACGTCTTTCCTGGCAGGTTGACTACTATCGATAAATCTAATAAGATCTAACGGGAGAACTCCATTACCCTGGTGCCACATTCCAGCTATTGAGTCTTTTGTAATAAATTTTCCATTATAAAATCCTGAAACGATTTTTAATCCAATTTTTATACTATCTACGGAAATATCAATGGCACTGCAAGGAAGGTTGTTGGCATTTTGAGAAGGACTGTCCCATCTGCCATTTAATTTACCCAAACTGTCTTCATAAAAATGAAATATTATGGGAATTGCGTGGCCATTAACAACAATATTTCCTTTCCAGTTACCGGAAATATTTTGTGAATAAGAAAAGAAATAATTGAAAACGAGAATAACGACACTTAATAAAATGCGCATTTATTTTTTTGTAAAGTTAGTTTACAAAATAAGACTTTCTGAATAATGACGTTTAATATTTAATGAGACCAACGGGCTTAGGAAAGCGGGCCTATATTATCTCCCTCCAAAAACATTTTTCAAAATATCTGTCACGCGTGCCGCAGGGTCTTTCCTTATGCTTACTTCTTCCTGGGCTACGTAGTAAAATAAACCATCGAGCGCCTTACCCGTTACGTAGCTTACAATATCAGTGTCAACCGGCTTACTGGAAACTTTGTTATAGGCGGTAAAAACCTGTTTCCAGTATTTTTTCGCGTCGGTTTTGTCAAGAGAAGTATCAATTACAGGTTTAAATGCAGAAGTCAATTCGGGAGAAGTTGTCTTACGCAGGTACCCGGTTGCAGCAGTGTCGCTTCCTCTTAAAATATTGAGTGCATCTGTCACCGTCATCTTTTTTATAGCATCCAGGAAAATAGGTGCTGCCGCTTTAGAAGCGCTTTCAGCCGCACGGTTCATACTTAGCTCTGCATTATCTACCAACTTTCCCATACCCAGCATGCGCATTTTATTTTCCACATCACGCACTTGTTGCGGCAATAATATTTTCACTGCTGCATCCTTAAAGAAACCGTCGGTAGCAGAAAGCTTGTCACCACTTTTTTGAGCCCCTAGAGACAATGCTTCTTTTAATCCTGAAACGATATCACTGTTTGACAAACTTGATGACGAACTACCGGAACTGGATTTTTTTTCAAATAACGAACCTGCCTTTTTAAACATTCCGTTGATACCCGAGGAAGAATCTTTCTGTGCAAATAATGTAACGGATGCGAATAAAAACAGCGCTGGTGCGAGAATTTTTTTCATAGAAATAAATTAAAAATTTGTATCAAATTTACCCTTTAAACCATAAACCAAATGTGAAAATTATGTAATGAACAAGGCTGAAAGGTGTATATAAAAACGGAGCCGGGAAAGCTTTAGTATAAAAAGAAGATTATTGCATCTGGAATTTGTAACCCACACCTTTTACAGTTGTAATACAATCGCCGCCCAGTTTTTGCCTTATTTTTCTTATATGAACATCTATTGTTCTGTCTCCCACTATCACATCGGTACCCCAAACTTTATGCAGAATTTCATTCCGTAAGAAAACCTTGGAAGGTTTTGATGTGAGTAAAGCAAGCAATTCAAATTCTTTTCTGGCCAAAACAATTTCTTCGTTGTTGGAAGTAACAACATATTTTTCGCGGTCAATTATCAAATCGCCTATCTGCAAAACGCTACCCGTTTCTTTAATAATTCGCCGGAACAATGTATTTACCCGGGTAACCAACACTTTGGGACTTATTGGCTTGGTAATATAGTCATCCCCTCCTGTTTCAAGTCCTTTTATTTCCGTACTGTCATCATTCAACGCAGTTAAGAACATAATAATGCTATTTTCAAACGCAGGAAGGGTTCGAAGAATTTTACAGACTTCGAAGCCTGTTTTACCGGGCATCATTACGTCAAGAATGATCAAATCAGGATTATGAATTTTAGCAACCTCAATAGCTTCATTGCCGTTTTTTGCAGTAATAACTTCGTACCCTTCTGCCTGCAGATTGAAGCTTACAATTTCCAGTATATCTGGTTCGTCATCCGCAATTAAGATTGTTCTCGGCTTATTTTCTTGTGCCATGATGCGCAAACCTATATCAAAATATTATCCGGATGAACTTGTTTACAATTTTTTAATATTGAAATTTTTTTTGAATGTTTATTGAATGTTGTTTATCGTGTCATCCAACTTCCTAAAAAAAGGTTAATCCGTAATGCTGTGCAGCCTTTTGTGTGCGTCCAAACTCTTATAAATCAGGCAATGCAATAAATTTGCAAGCATTGGTTGTATTTTTGCTTCTTTAGTACAAGAAATTATGAGGTTTATTTTTTACATTTTCGTTTCATTTTTTTTTATTCCCCTTTTTACCCTCGCAAATGGTGATACAACAACCATTCCCCTAAACAGGCGGGTATTTCACGATAAAATTATAGCGGAGCAGAAAAGAGCCGACATGGCAGACGGCCATCTTGATGGATTAATAAAAGTTTCCTCAAATCCCGAAATAAACCTGCAGGTTACTGACGCTATTTATAGAAAAGTAAATGTGCTGAGGAATGATATTGAGATAAATACCCAACTCGCTACTAATAACGACAAGATACGATACCTGCGCTTCGTAGAATCTTTGGTAAGGGAATTTACCAACGCATGGCGCTTTCACAAGCTTGACCCTTCGTTAGCGCCTTTGCTGGTAGATAATTTTACTGAAATCATGTTTGCTAATCTTAAAGGCGAAAACATGGTACCCTTTATAAAAAAAGTTCCCTATGAAGTAGGATGGATCAATGCAGATATATTCAATGAAAATGCCGGCTATAAAGAAAGCCAGGAAATTTTGTTCCTAAAATTTTGCCAACACAATCCTGATAAAATATTGGCTAATATCGGGCCGTATGTTCATGAGGCATTTGCAGATTCGCTGGTGATTGAGGCTTTTAATTATAGTCCCAGCCAATTGTATTCTTATGCACAAGCAGTTAGCAGCCCACAGGGAAAATTAATAAGAAGAAATACTGATGTAAGGGTAAAAACAATCGTAGCACTAAGCAAACTTCAGCAGCGTGCACTTTTCTATTTCCCATTTTTGGATGATCTCATTAATGGCCGGCAAACAATGGAAAATATTGCGAAGTATGCGGGCACTTCAGATAACAATTATGATAGTGTAGCTTATTATAAATTGCTTGTTAAAACTGAAGAAAGTTATTATCCGAGGTTGGTCTCCGGAGATACACCCGTTGCCATGCTTGGTTCTGATGGCTTGTTGGACATGTTGCAAAGAAAGGCTGTCCAGCATTTTATAAACCCTATCAATAACCTTCATGAAAACCCCAATCCGGCTATTCGCTTCCATGCTATTGAACCTTTAAGTGCAGAAGAATTGTATTACATGATGGTATTGGGAGAAAACGATATTTATACTTCGAGTTATAAATATGCATTTGACCGGATGATGCAAAAAATGGGGCCTGTGCCACATGGCGATTCTTTGCTAATGACGTTAAACTTCGATCATTTTAAAAAATTTATTAAGACTGCGGCCGGTTATAACAAGTTAGACGAATTTTTAAAAAGCATGCCTGCACGCGAATCAGAAACTTTAATGCAGGCTTTTGTCTCGAACCTTGAAAGAACAGGAACATTGGAAGATGCGGTGGATGTAGCTGACTCTTATGGCAGTATCACCAATCCTGTATTACAGCAATCTATGCTGCGAAATGTAGAAGCCAACGAACAAAGGTGTATAAAAGATGATAACGAGCATGGCAAAAAGATTTATAATCTTTTGAAAATCATCTTTCTTTCCGCTGATGAAAAAAATGGTATTGACCTTTCAAAAGAAATAGGCATCCCTCCTGTTTTCACCGTAAACTATAAATATCTCGCAGATGACTCCGGCCGTATCATTGAACAGGTATTTTTCTATGGTGATAAAGATGGTAAAGAATCTTTCAATAGTTATCTTACTTCATTTCCATCTAACGATTGGCAAATTACCCATAAGAAAGAGTGGATAGAAATAAAATCAATAAAAGGAAAACCCATTTGGATATTTGCCAATTTACCATTGGATAATGCAACTGATAAAGATGCCGACGCACAAAAAGATTTAATCGAATACATGGATCGGCTTGGATTAAATCCGTCTATTGTTATTCACAGGGGGCACAGTTATCACCTTCCTTACACTATTCAGCAACTCTCAGAGAATGCAAAAATTATTATGCTCGGTTCATGTGGCGGATATCAAAATCTTAAAGCCATATTGAAAAATGCGCCGGAGGCACACATTATTTCCACCAAACAAACAGGCGCCAAAGACGTTAACAAGCCTATCATCGATGCGCTTGATAATACACTTCGTAATGGTGACAATATTGATTGGCGCCAAATGTGGGCAACACTAACCAACTATTTTAATAAAGCGCCGAAAGAATTACGGGAAACTTTTGAAGACTACATTCCACCTCAAAAAAATCTCGGAGCTTTGTTTATAAAAGCGTATAGCCGTAGTGGTGAGGTAGTGCAATAGAGGCCTCCCCAACCCCTCCGGAGGAGGGCTTAACTGACTGGCTGACCTCCTATTGAGATGAGGCCATTTTCATTTAAATTTGTTAAATGCCTGAAGAGAAAAAGCGCAAAAAGTTACTGGATTTAAGTGTTCTCAGAAGAGTTTTTGCTTTTACCAAACCTTATAAAAAGAAATTGTACGTATCGATTTTCCTTTCGATACTGCTTGCTGTGGTGTCACCACTTCGGCCTTTTCTAATTCAATACACGGTTAATGTTTTTATCAAAGACCAAAATACCTATTGGCTCATTCTTATAACAGTTATCCAAATAGGAATTCTTTTGATTGAGACCGGCATGCGTTTTTATTTTGCTTTTTTAACCTCATGGCTCGGGCAAACGGTCGTTAAAGACCTGAGAGTAAAAGTTTATAAAAAGGTGCTCAGTTTTAATCTTTCCCAATTTGACAAAACTCCTATTGGCACTTTAACTACCAGAACCATCAATGATATTGAATCAATAAATGATATCTTTTCTGACGGGCTTATTCCAATTATCTCAGATTTGCTTTCAATTATTTCGATTTTACTGTTCATGTTTGTTGTTGACTGGCGTTTAACATTAATATGCCTTGCTCCATTTCCCATATTAATAGTTGCAACTTATTTTTTTAAGGAAAGTGTAAATAAGTCATTTATTAAAGTGAGAAATGCGGTAGCTGCACTAAATGCTTTTGTACAGGAACACATTACAGGAATGAGCGTAGTTCAGGCTTTTGCTGTGGAAGATAAAGAATTTAAAAAGTTTAAAGAAATCAACAAACAACATCGCAACGCCAATATCAGGGCTATTCTTGCGTATTCCGTTTTTTTCCCGGTAGTAGAAATTGTTCTGGCCTTTTCAACCGGGTTGCTGGTTTGGTGGGGCGCCAATAATGGTTTCAATGCTGGGGTAATAATTGCCTTCATTATGTATCTCAACTTGCTTTTCCGTCCGCTAAGAGTTATAGCCGATAAATTTAATGTACTCCAAATGGGCATGGTTGCCAGCGAGCGGGTTTTTAAAGTTTTAGACAATACCGATGTAACACCGGAAACTCATGAAGGCATTAAGCAGATCAAATTGCGTGGTAAAGTAGAATTTCAAAACGTTTGGTTCGCTTATGTTGGTGAAGAATATGTTTTAAAGAATATTTCCTTTCTTATAAAGCCCGGAGAAACCCTCGCGATTGTAGGACACACCGGGAGTGGTAAAACTTCTATTATCAGTCTTATTAACCGCCTGTATCATATAAACAAAGGAGCCATAAAAATTGATGATAAAAATATAGAAGACTATGATATTGAATTTTTAAGAAGCAGGGTCGCTGTGGTACTCCAGGATGTCTTTTTATTTGGCGGTTCAGTATACGATAATGTAACGCTTCGCAACCATGCCATAACAAAACAACAGGTAGAAGAAGCTGCTAAAATGATAGGTGTTCATGAATTTATTATGCAGTTGCCTGGCGGATATGATTACAATGTGATGGAAAGAGGCGCAACACTTTCTTTGGGACAAAGACAATTATTATCTTTTATCAGGGCGTTACTATTTGATCCTTCCATTTTAATTTTGGATGAGGCCACCTCTTCAATAGATAGCGAAAGTGAGTTATTGATACAACATGCAATTGATACTTTAATTAATGGGCGCACTTCCATTGTAATTGCGCATCGTTTATCAACTATTCGTAAAGCAAGTAAAATAATGGTTCTTGATAAAGGAGAAATCAAAGAGATGGGAACTCACCTGGAACTGTTGACATTAAAAGGACATTATTACAAGTTGCACAAGATGCAGTTTGAAGAAAAAGAGAACGTCATTTAATTACCGCTTCGCCGTGTCTTCTTCTGTCTCAAATCCTTTCTCGGGCCTCATTTGAGGAAATAATAATACATCTTGAATGGATGATTGGTTAGTTAACAACATACATAAACGATCAATCCCAATTCCGATGCCAGAGGTAGGAGGCATGCCGTATTCGAGTGCCCGTAAAAAATCATAGTCTATAAACATAGCCTCTTCATCGCCGCGTTCCATTAGCTTGGCCTGTTCTTCAAAGCGCACTCTTTGTTCCAGCGGGTCATTAAGCTCGCTATAGGCGTTGGCTATTTCTTTACCATTGATGATTAATTCAAAACGCTCTACCAATCCAGGCTTACTCCTGTGCTTTTTTGTAAGCGGACTCATTTCTACAGGATAATCAATTATAAACGTAGGCTGTATAAAATGCTCCTCACATTTTTCAGAAAAAATTTCGTCAATCAGTTTTCCCCGTCCCATAGTTTTATCTGCGTGTATGCCTAACTGTTGGCAAACCTCTCTCAAACCGTTTTCATCTTTATCGCTTATGTCCATTCCTGTATATTCTTTAATAGCATCATACATCGTTATTCTTTTGTATGGGGCCTTAAAATTAATTTCAATATCACCGGACATGACCTTCTCACTGCCGTTGACGGTTTGTGCAGCAGTCTCTAACAGCTGCTCCGTTGTTTGCATCATCCACAAATAATCTTTGTAGGCTGTATAAAATTCAAGTATCGTAAACTCGGGATTATGGGTACGATCCATCCCTTCGTTCCGAAAATTCCGGCTGAATTCATACACCCATTCAAAGCCACCAACTATAAGCCTTTTCAAAAAAAGTTCATTCGCAATACGCAAATAAAAAGGAACATCTAGTGCATTATGATGTGTGATGAAAGGCCTTGCCGCCGCACCACCCGGAATATTTTGAAGCACCGGTGTGTCTACCTCAAGAGCGCCACGATCATTAAGAAATTGCCTGATGGCATTGATCATTTTTGTACGCTTAACAAATGTATCTTTCACATGCGGATTAACAATCAAATCTGCATAGCGTTGACGATACCGGAATTCCGCATCAGTAACCTCGTCAAACGTTTCACCATCTTTTTCCTTAACAACCGGCAATGGTCTCAAAGATTTTGACAACAGCGTTAGTGAGGTAACATGAATGGAAGTTTCACCGGTTTTGGTGGTAAAAACAAAGCCCTTGACACCGATGATGTCACCGATGTCGAGCAGTTTTTTCCAAACAACATCGTAAAGCGTTTTATCTTCTCCGTTAGTTATATCATCTTTACGAACATAGATTTGAATCTTGCCACTATAATCCTGCAGCACTGCAAATGATGCTTTGCCCATATCACGTATACCCATTATTCTGCCGGCAATGCATACATGCGCAAAGTCACTTTTATTCTCTTCGCCCCTATAAGTTGATTTTATAAACGCTGCGTTTGTATTTACAGGATAAAGTTCGGCAGGGTAAGCTTCAATATTAAGTTTCGAAAGTTCCTTTAATTTTTCTCTCCTGATAACTTCCTGCTCCGATAGATGTTGACTGCTCATAATTTTAAATAAAAATGTTTGTCATTAAATCGACAAACAAAGTGTAATTTTTTGCAAAGGTAACTTTTGACATGGAGATCAACAAAGCAACTAATATTTTACAGCGCTCATGAATTAAGAAATTTTCTCTCACATTAACGCCAATAGCACTTGCCAGGCTTCATTTACCTTTCCCACGTTAAGCAATTCAGCTGCATACAAATGCAATTCGTTTTCCATCTCTGCCGGGTTTAATGAAAAATATTGAAAAATATTTTTCAATATTTCATCTTCAAACGAAGGATCAATAACCGGGAATTCATGCAAATTGGCTAATTGCCCAAGATGATTTCCCGTTAGTATGGTACTATGTTTAATAGATTCGGGAAGACTATCAATTCCGATACCCAATGATGTATGTGGCCTTGCAACTTCAAATAAACTTTCGCCGTTTATTCTTGCATACCAGTTGCCTCCTAAACGAGCCGCATGATGTAGTTTCGGTTGATCAATCTTTCCATCATTATCAAGAATATTTTCATTGACATGAATCATGAGTATTTCCGCAATAACCAGATTTCCTGCGCCTCCTTCTTTACCTAAAGGCTTTATCTCAATCACTTTGCATTCCATTTGAACCGGGCTCTCTTTTACTCTTGGAGGTCTAATTAATTGCGATGGCTCTTTTGTAAATCCTGCTTTGTCAAATTCATCCGTTGCTTTCGGATATTCGCAACTGCTGAGATTTACCTGCTGCACCATTTCATAGGTCACTATGTTTACGACCACTTCAGGAACCTCAAGTAAATTTTCGAGTGTGTGTTTGGTTGTATTATCTCTTACTCTTCGTGATGGTGAAAAAACAATTATGGGAGGATTAACACTGAATAAATTAAAATAGCTAAAAGGGCTGAGATTGCTATTCCCATTTGAATCAATAGTAGAAGCAAAGCAAATTGGCCTGGGCGCTATTGCATGATTGAGAAAATTTTGTACCTCCGATGTTTTAATATCTTTTAATAAGATCTTTTTATACATAATTATTTAAAGATTCTTTTTCAACGCAAGAATCGAAAAATCACTTTCATCCTTTACGATGGTATTGACCAGCTTTCCGAGATTTTCAATTTCCATTTCCACGTTATCTCCTTCTTTCAACCATTGCTCTTTATATTCAGGATCATTTAATTTCCCGGTTCCGTTTAATTCAAGAAAACAACCAGTGCCTACGGTTCCACTGCCAATTATATCGCCAGGATACAACTGCACCCCATAACTGGCACGTTCAATAATTTCTGCAAACGTCCATTCCATGTCGCTCAGGTTTCCTTCACTAACCTGCACATCATTAACCCAACATTTCATTTCCAGGTTATAAGTATTACCAATATGATTTTCCTTTGGCTCAATTAAAAATTCTTCCAACTCATCTGGCGTAACTAACATTGGACCTATCACGGTAGAAAAATCTTTCCCCTTTGCCGGGCCAAGATTTAATTTCATTTCTTCTGACTGCAATTCTCTTGCACTTACATCATTCATGATCATATAGCCACCTATATATTCATCGGCCTCTTCTGCTTTAATATTTTTGCCGGGTTTGCAAATTACAATAGCAACTTCCAGTTCAAAATCAAGTTTGTCTAAATGATCAGGCATACATACAATTTCGCCTGGGCCTTGTATGCTGTTGTGATTGGTAAAATAAAATACCGGGAATTGATCAAACTCGGGTATCATATCCATTCGTCTGTTTTTTCTTGCTGCTGCTACATGTTGCCTGAAAGCATATGCATCGCGGCAACTGGTTGGGTTTGGCACCGGTGCAAGAATTTCAACATCTTCAATAGCAACACCCCTAAATTTTTTGTTCCCTTCAATAAGAGAGCGGTTAATAGAATGAGCGATTGGAAAAATGTAATCCCAATAATTTA
The DNA here is from genome assembly GCA_963792025.1 of uncultured Chitinophagaceae bacterium. Lineage (GTDB taxonomy): Bacteria > Bacteroidota > Bacteroidia > Chitinophagales > Chitinophagaceae > Ginsengibacter. Next base: position 479,872 of record CAWBUS010000012.1, read on the forward strand.
AAAACATCGTCATCGATACAGGCAAGTCAGGATGTAACCTGTCAGCATCATATAAAATTCCGTCAACTAAAAACGCTAACTGCGCATGATCTTCCTTTAAATAAGAAACTAATTTCATCAGTAAATATTTATTAAAGACCACAAGGTAAATGATTTATACACTCAAATCTTTATGCAGTAACGATGAGAAAATTATATACACTCAATAATTGTAGCATGTTATAAATAATCATTTTTATTATTTTATTAATTTTGTAAAAAGAAAACATCCTTATGAAATTTGAAAAAATTCATAACAAAGGCCAGGCCCAAATATTTTCAAATAAAACATTGGAATTTTTTACAAAAACACATCCCCTGGTTATCTGGAGCATCTATTTACCCATAATTATTTATCTCCCATATTATGCATCGAAAAATTATGGATTTACAAATCTGAAAATTGCATTGATCTTTTTGGGAGGCGTTGTATTCTGGACATTTTTTGAATATATGATGCACCGTTATGTCTTTCACTTAATAACGGAAAATCCAAGAGCGAAAAGAATTGCTTACATCATGCACGGCAATCATCATGAGTTTCCGAGAGATCGTACGAGGCTATTTATGCCACCGTTACCAAGCATCATCATATCATCAGTTGTTTTTTTAATGATGTACCTTTTAATGCTGAACAATGCATATATTTTCTTTCCTGGTTTTATGCTTGGATACCTTCTTTATGCAAGCATGCATTATGCGATTCACGCCTGGCATCCGCCATTTAAATGGTTAAAACCCATCTGGCGAAATCATCATTTACATCATTATAAAAATGATGAAAAAGGCTTTGGTGTGAGTTCCCATTTATGGGATAAGGTTTTTGGAACAGCCTTCGATTTAAAAAAAGAAAAGGAAGACAAAGAGGCTGTACAAAATTTAATGTTTAAAGATTAATTTCTTTAAAACATTTTTCTATAAGTGCGATGAACTTTTTCACGAACAGCTCCCGTAGCTTCATGCAAGGCAATCATTTTTTTATTGAAATCGCCAACCCAGGCAAGTTCTGCTTCTTTAATTGTATTTCTTGGCACTACTTCAATCTGCAGCCTTCTAATCATTCCGCTCTCAATTCCTTTATTCTGAAATTTCTTTTTACATCCCATAACTATAAAGCGTATACGATGAATGGTAGTAGTTTTTTTAAGCCATAAAAATCTTATTTTATTCAGCAGGTTGAGTTCTCCTTTCAAAGGTTTTAGAATAACATTAATGTCAGGAACTGCAAGGATGAAGGCAATTGGTTCCCCATTATAATAAGTAAACCATATTATCTTTTCATCTATAATAGGTTTCATCTCTTTAAAAGATTGCTTGATAGTATCCAACCTTATTGGAGTAAAATTTTCAAAATCGCTCCAGGCATCGTTATATATTTCCATAAAGTCTTTCGCAAATTTTTCAAAATTCTTTCTTTCGAAATGAACAAAACAATATTCAGGTTTATTATTGATCCAATCTGCAATTTTGGTAAACCGTTCGGGAAATGGCCTGGTTACATGTATAACATTTGTGTATTGATCGTAAAGCCTGTTAAATCCATAATTTTCATAAAATTGCTGGTAATATTTATGATTGTAATTCATGCCAACACCCGGCGGTATAAAGCCTTCAATAAGCAAGCCCCAATACTTGTCGTTTTCGCCAAAATTTACAGGGCCATCCATTCCTTTTGCTTCGTTCTCCTGTAACCATTTTTTTGCTGTATCAAAAAGCTGGAATGCAGCAGCCTGGTCATTTATACATTCAAAAAAACCAACGCCACCAATTATTAATTCCGGGTTTTTATTTTTTTCATAATTTATAAAGGCAGCGATTCGTCCAATGGTTACATAGTTCTTTTTTAAAATCCATCTTTTACAAATACCGTGAGAGTGAAAATTGTTTTGTTTGGGATCAAAAATTGCTTCTATGTCTTTATGAAGAGGAGAGATAAAATTTACGTCATCTTTATATAAGCTCTGTGGAAGTAAGAGGAATTCTTTCCTGCTTTTTTTATCGTTTACTTCCAATATCATACGGAACTAAGATACAAAAATCGCACACTTACCAACTATCGTCCGACGATGATTTTCCTCTTTCATCAAAATATTTTTTTGTAGCAATCTTTTGCAGTTGGCGTTCAATAATGAGGTCCGCAATCAGCAAGGACGTATCGACATCCTGGTGTTGTTTTAAAAGAGTTTTTAAATTTTGTTCATTTACATCCACCCGGTATAAAAGTTGAATTAATGCATTAAAATCTTTATTAATTAAATCATTGATATAAGAACTTAATTGCAGCCTGAAAACTTCAACCGGCTTTCCGGTTATAGAATTGGCAGCTTCGATAATTTTATCCGGAATAGATATGTCGTTGCTTGATTGCATGTGGCAACACAAAGTAAATAAAAAAAACCTCCGAAACAGACGGAGGCTTTTCTAATATAACCTGGTGTAAAAAATTATCTTATCTGGAAAAATACACCTGCATGTGCATTAACAGTATTCAAATCATTATAACCATATTTATTGTAAGGAGAATAATCATAATTGCCGCCGATCTCAACACCGGAAGTTTTTAATCTTCCAAACGGAATGGTCACGCCAAGGCCTCCTTGTGCAAGAAATCCTGCATTGGTTTGTTCGCTCCCAAATTCTCCCAGGTATTGACGAAAACCGATAATATTAATACCTGCACCCGCCGAAATGTATGGTTTAACAAAAGTTGAATTAAGCGGAAAAACCCTGGCAGTCAACAAAACAGGTGTTGTTTGTATTGAATTGCTTAACACGGCAGATACATCTTGTGTTTTACTTAGAGCATAGATAGTTCTTCCATATTTTTGATAATAGTCCTGGTAGCCGACCGATAAGCCGCCTTCCCAATTATTATTAAAAGTGTACATGAGGCTCCCGTTAAATCCGCGGGGCGATGAATTACTTACCAGATCAGAATTAAACCCACCTGTTGGTACGCTGTAATTATAATTTAAATGAAGTTTCAGTCTCCCGTCTTGCGCCTCTGCAGAAATTGTTGTGAACAACAAACTACAAAAAGCAACAAATATTATTTTAATTTTTTTCATATTTATAATTTTTAATTGGTCTTCAAATAAGATGACTGGTCAAACAATGCTTTGACCTGGCTATCCGCCGCCGAAGCATCGAATATCCCGGAACCTCTTATCAGCCCGGTCCAAATCACGTTAATCTTATCATTGCTTGAAGCATCCTTTAAGTCTAACATATCAACCGACATTGCTCCTTCCTTTATCTGGTAAACGCTGTAGGCATATGGCACATAATAATCGTACCCGGGATATCCCCAATAATATGGATCCCAGTATCCGTTATAATAATCCCAATAATCGCCGTAACTGATAACGCCTGTGGTTGTACTAACGATGCGACTAACGTCAACGCCTACATCAGGATTATTATTTTTATCAGTTAATACATATCCCATTTGATCCATGTATTTCTTTACCGCTGTAATGTATGCCTGGTCTACATCATTTAATTCACGTGTTGAATTTGTGTTAGTGATAACCGCTACCGAGTCTGAAATACTGTAAGTTTTGTAATTAGAAAAGTTAACTGTTGAATCATGATCTGTTATATAGATACGGGATTCATCAGTCGATAGATTATCAAGTGGCTGCTTAGTGCATCCGGTATAAATAACTGATGAGCCGGCCAATCCTAAAAGAAATAATATTGTTTTTTTCATAAGTTAAATATTTTTATTTAAGTGCCACAAACTCAATGCCCATCAGGTTTTTATCACAAAAACTTAAGACTATATTTTCAATTTTAATAAACTCTTTACATAGATGTTAATTCAGTGAAAAAAATTGCAGTGATAATCAGTGAGAGAAGAAAAATGTCAACCAACCAACAAAAGAATTGTGGAGAAAAATGTGCAATAACAGTAGAAGTTTATCCCGGATTTTGTAAATATTATTTGAAACAAAACCTTGTATGGCCAGACTCAATTTTAATACTAATACTTTTCTAAAACACCCAAACTGAATAGAGCAAAATCATATTTTACCGGGTCGTCCTTATCAAACTTTTTCAACACCTCAGTTAGTTCAACAGCCGCCTGCCAATCCACCTGTTTTCTTGTAAGTAAATTAAAATGTTTGGCGACTCTGGCAACGTGCAGGTCCACCGGGCAAATTAATTGTGAAGGTGAAATTTTTTTCCAGATTCCAAAATCAACGCCTTTATCGTCGTCGCGAACCATCCAACGCAAATACATATTTAATCGTTTGCAAGTGGAATTATTTTGAGGTGAAGCGATATGCTTTTTTGTTCTTGCAGGAACGTCTTCAAGAGAAAAAAAATATTTGTAAAAATAGTTTAAGGAGAACTCAACTACATTTTCAAATTGGCTTATTGTTTTGTTGTTGAAGAAGGCAACTTCTAATGAATTATGTTTTGAATAGTGAAATTTTAAAAAATGAATAAAATATAAAAGATCAGTATCATTAAACGTTCGGTGGCAAAATTTTTCCATCCTTTTTAAATCTTCATCACTATGGTGCAGGCAAAAATCATGGGGCGAGTTATCCATCAATTCTAAAAGTGCCTTACTCTTATTAATAATAGTTTTACGAATTCCCCAGGCAAAAATGGCAGCAAAAAATCCTGCAATTTCTATGTCTTGCCTTTTTGAAAATAAGTGTGGGATGCAAACCGGATCGTCGTTAATAAAGGAAGGATTATTAAACTGAATTACTTTTTGATCAAGAAATTTTTTTAAATCATTTTCATCATTAGGGTTTTTCATTGAAAAAAGTTCAGTTGAATTAATTCAAAAAAAAGGTTGAGCTACCCAATGGCATTTTCCAGGTCAGCGATTAAATCATCAGCATCTTCAATACCAACACTTAATCGCATTAACGAATCAACGAGGCCATTTTTAATTCTTTCTTCTCTTGGAATACTTGCATGTGTCATACTCGCCGGGTGGCCAATGAGGCTTTCAACGCCACCAAGGCTTTCAGCCAGTGCAAAAAGTTTAGTTGAAGAAAGTACTTTATTAGCTGCCGCTATATTATCATTTTTTAGAGTAAAACTTAACATTCCTCCAAAACCACGCATTTGTTTTTTAGCAATTTCATAGCCAGGATGGTCCTCAAATCCACACCAGAAAACTTTATCAACTTTTGGATTTTGTTTAAGCCATCTTGCAATCCTTTCTCCGTTCTCACTATGGCGTTGCATTCTTATATGTAATGTTTTCAATCCCCTTAACATCAAAAAACAATCCTGCGGACCAGGAACAGCACCGGTTGCGTTTTGAATAAATGCCAGTTGTTGCTGCAGGGTTTCGTCATTCACAATTAAACAACCATGCACTGAATCGCTATGGCCGCCAATATATTTTGTTGCAGAATGCATTACTATGTCTGCGCCCAAATCCAAAGGGTTTTGCAAATAGGGCGAAGCAAAAGTGTTATCTACACAAAGCAAAATATTATGCGGTTTTGCAATAGCAGCAACCGCTTCAATATCGATGATGTTCATCATTGGATTGGTAGGAGTTTCCGTCCATATAAGTTTTGTATTCTTATTAATGTATTTCGAAACTTCCCTTGCATCCTGCATATCTATGAAATGAAATTTCAATCCATATTTTTGAAAAATTTTTGTAAACATTCTGTAGGTACCTCCATACATATCATTGGCAGCAATAACTTCATCTCCCGGGTTTAATAATTTTATTACTGCATCCGTTGCTGCCGAGCCACTTGCGAAACAAAGTCCGTATTTACCATTTTCTATCGCAGCTAAAGCGTTCTGTAAGGCATGCCTCGTGGGGTTTTGTGTTCTTGCGTATTCATAACCCTTATGCACACCCGGGCTTTCCTGAACAAAGGTTGAAGTTTGAAAAATCGGAGTCATAATGGCTCCTGTTGAAGGGTCAGGTTCGAGTCCTGCGTGAATTAATTTAGTAGCAAGTTTCAAGATGATGTGGGTTTTAATCCGGGCAATTACCGGGTGTTGATTCTATAATTTGAAAGATGAAAAATGGAGTTCATCTTTTTTGATTTGCAAATATAAACGGATTTAATCTACGGCAAATTGGCTCATTTTTTTCCTGGCAAATTGTGACAGATAAGGAAAAAATTCACGATAACAATTTTGAAGCTCGCTATAATATTTATTAAAGATTTCAAATGCAATAGCTGATTCATTTAAATAAGCAGCTCTGTAAACAAGCCCGTTAAAACTCTTTTGAATGCCTTCTTTAAACTGGTAATTGTATAACCAGTTTTGCGACTTCATATATCCAAACATTTTTTGAAAGCGGGCCGGAAAGAACAAGGCATTTTCATCCATTAATTGATACACATCCTGTGAAAATGTTTTTAGGTTTCCGTAGGCTGTAAATTGATTTGTATCTATTGAAAGGAAATGATCGAAAACAACATCAACAAAAGCGCCGGAGTATAAACGATATTGAGGCCTGAAATAACTTTTTGCTTCGGCTGTTACAGGATGTCTGTCAGTAAATTCATCGATTGAGCGATGTAGTTGAATTCCGTCTTGTATTCCTTCCGGGTAGGTATATTTTGCTTTTCCTTTCACAAAATCGCTAATCATATTTCCCGCAAGAATATCTTTTTTATTAAAAGAAAGAAATGCATGAGCTAAATAATTCATAGTCAAAATAACATGATTCCATGTTAATACCTGGTTATAAAATATTAGTTGAGGGTATTGGCATATTATTTTCATTGGTTAATTATTATCCATTTTAAAATTAATTGTTATGGCAGACAGAGAACAAATAACCCAACCCTCATTAGGAAGTAATGAGTTGGGAACAGAAACAAATGATACGCACCTGGAAAGCGGCGTTTCTGCAGGAACAGACACCCAGCTTCATCTTGCAGCAAAAGGTGGCAAAAAAAATAAGAAGAATAAAAAAAATAGTAAGGATGAAAAAAATGAAAAAAGCAGGGTTGGTGAATATGCGTTTCCCCGTGCAGAAGACACCGATGAATGAGTTTGTACATCAAACAAAAAAGGCAGGCCAAAGCGTCTGCCTTTTTTGCTATAACACGTTTGTTGTAGAGTAATTTCCTCAAAGAAGAATAAATAAAATGAGTGAAACAATTGCGCCGCTAAAAGTTTCTAAAAGAAAATTAAAAAGTATTATTAATGATGAAGAGCGAACTGCCCGGGCAGCCAACCTAACCTACGTTACCGATAAAGAGCCGGGTATAGAAAGAAAAACGAAAGGAGATAAATTTGAATATTATTTTAATTCCCAAAAACTCGTAGACGACGAAGAGTTGCTTCGAATAAAGCATTTAGTTATTCCACCGGCGTGGAAGCGTGTATGGATATGTAAAAAAGAAAACGGCCATCTGCAAGCCACAGGTTTTGATGTAAAAAACAGAAAGCAATACAAATATCACCCTCATTGGAACTCACTTAGAAACCATACAAAATTTTACAGGCTGATTGATTTTGCCAGCGCATTGCCTGACATACGAACACAATTGGAGAAAGATTTAAACACGCCCGGATTATCTCTTAAAAAAGTGCTCGCGGCGGTTGTAAAATTAACTGAACGCACCAACATTAGAGTGGGCAACAGTTATTATGAAAAAACATACGGATCATTTGGCTTAACTACTTTAAAAGACAAACACGTAAAGTTTAACGGACATTCCGTAACCTTTGCATTCGTTGGAAAGAAGGGAATCTCTCATAAGGTTGTGCTTAAGAATAAAAAGCTTGCAACTATTATTAAAAAATGCCGCGACGTTCCGGGAAAGGAACTATTTCAGTTTTATGACGAAGAAGGTAATCATCAATCGATAGACTCTGGTTTGGTAAATAATTATATACGGGAAATTAGCCAGGGAGAATTTACAGCTAAAGATTTCAGAACCTGGTCTGGAACTGTTTCGGCTTTTCTGGCTTTAAAATCAATTGGATGTTGTGATACGCAAGCAGAAACGAAACAAAGAATTGTTGAGGCGCTTGACATAGTTGCGGGACAACTTGGTAATACCCGTGCTGTTTGCAAAAAATATTATGTTCACCCACTAATACTATCGTTATATGAAAGTAAAAAGCTCGAAAAGTATATAGATGAGCTTGAGGACATACAAAAAACCGATAAAAAATCTGATCTTTTACCCGAAGAAAAAATTGTTCTAAAAATTTTGGAGTCCAATTAAAAAAAACATTGTGTAAATTGGCGCCACTATGTTTTCAATCAATACAAAAAAAGAAAATGGCTTTGAAAAGTTTATTTTAAAAGATAATCATTCAAACACATTTGCAGTAATACTTCCCGCCTGCGGGGCTATTCTGAACCAATTTACCATATCGCATAACGGAACCCCCATAAACGTAATTGACAGTTACGATACGGCTGAAAATTTTATACATAATCATGAAGCCAATGGTTTTATGGGTTCCAAGCTTTCTCCGTTTGTTTGCCGGTTAAACCATGGCAGGTACCGTTTTGGAGAAAATGAATATAAGCTCGAAAAGTTTTATATGGGGAAAAGTGCCATACATGGAATTCTTTACAATAAGGCTTACGAAGTTACAGGCGAAACTGCCAACGAATTACATGCTTCGTTATCTATGAAATATGAATACAGGGGCGAAGAACCGGGCTATCCTTTTAACTACGATTGTATAGTGACGTGGCAACTTGAAAAAGATAACAAACTATCGGTGACTACGGAGTGCATCAACAAAGACAGGGGTTTAATTCCAATGCAGGATGGGTGGCATCCTTATTTTAATTTGGGTGATTCTGCCGATGCACTACAACTGGAATTTCAATCAAAAGAAATGGTGGAGTTTAACAGCGAGTTAATTCCCACAAAAAATCTAATTCCTTACTCCGAATTCAATGCTTTGAAAAATATAGGCAATATTTTTTTCGATAATTGCTTTACATTGAATACGGACGCATGTCAGCCAATGTGCGTATTGCGCAATCCTGCAAAAAAAATTGAGATAGAAATTCACCCGGAAAAATCATATCCGTATTTACAAATTTACATTCCTCCGCATCGTAAGAATATTGCTATAGAAAATTTAAGCGGTGCCCCGGATGCATTTAATAATGGTATGGGAGTAATAACACTCGAGCCGGGAGAATCTGCTTTGTTTAAGACAAGTTACAAGATTACCATTTTGAATTAGCTCCGGGTGTCTGGCTACTGTGAGTGTGCCTCACTCAAGCTTCCTGAGCATCAAGTGGCCTGACACCTTTTACACCTTCACATAAATTTTCTTTTTATCCATCCACCAAACGATCAGCCACAAGAAAGTGATCATGCAAAGTGCATACAATAAGGAACCGTTTTTTAAATTGTAAGGAAATATTGGTTTGCAAATATGTTCGTAAAACCATCCGAATGGGGTCGTGTAAATTTGTTTTCCGGTTAAGTCAGTTTCGGTTGTAGGAATTCTGATGAGTGCCAATGCACGCGGCAAAAATCCACTTAATACAAAAATGAAAAGCGGGTTCTTTCCAAACACATCAAAGAATTTGGTAAGCCATCCTTTTTTATGTTTCAGTTCAATTATGTAAATCATCACCGCCAGAATAACCATTGCTAACCCTGTAGTGTACACGACAAAAGAGCTCGTCCATATTTTTTTGTTAATGGGAAAAACCATATCCCATGTATAGCCTGCAAAAAGAAATATAGCCCCTGCAACAAATAAGCCGTTAACCATCTCAGGTGTTTTGCCCTTTTTAATTATATAGTCGCCAATAAGGTATCCAAAAATTACCTGTACAATAGCACCAAATAAACTCATGAACCCTTCGGGATCAAATGCAATAGGATGTCCATTGAATGATTCGCCATGATACATGTGCGCTTCTCCTAAAATGACTTTATCTACATTCGTACCAAACCAGCCGGTTAAACTAAACGGATCGGCTGGATTACCAGCTACACATAAAAACCAATAACCCAACAGTATTACGCAGCCAATAACGAAGGCGCCGCGGATCTTAAAAAAATAAATAATTATTGAAGCAAAAAAATAAGCCAATGCTATCCGCTGCAATACACCCAGGATTCTCACGCCGGCAGGATGGCCTTCGTTGTCAACATAACTCCATTGCTTAAATATGAGATGGTTATCATCCCATTTTACAAATGGCATCCAGTTAAGAAAGAGTCCGATAAGAAAAATAAGCAGCGTTCTTTTGATAATTTTTTTCCAAAATACTGAAGGCCCTGCAACAACAAGCCTTGGCATAACAAAAGCCAGCGCATTGCCAACGGCAAAAAGAAAAAAAGGAAAAACGATATCTGTAGGTGTAACACCATGCCAGGGCGAATGATCTAACGGTGCATAAATATGTTCCCAACTACCCGGATTATTTACCATTATCATCAGGCATACGGTAGCACCGCGAAAAACATCAAGCGAGTAGAATCTTTCTTTCATTAATCTGATATTTTAGAAAACGAATGTTCATAAATGTACACCGAATTAGATGAGTATACATGCTCATATTATTGGCACTCATTATTGATAAAACAAACTGATTGCATTTATCTTTACATAGACAAAATCTATATTGTGAACATACAGCATTTGAAATATATAATGGAAGTTGATACGCACCGTCACTTCGCAAAGGCGGCTGAAAAGTGTTTCGTAACGCAGCCTACACTCAGTATGATGATACAAAAACTCGAAGAAGAATTGGGCGTAAAAATTTTTGACAGGAGCAAACAGCCTGTTGTACCTACAGAAGCCGGTGAAGTGATTATTAAACAAGCAAAAATAATTTTGCAGGAAGCCGATAAAATGAAGCTAATTGTTGATGAGCTTAAGGGCGAGATAAAGGGAACTTTGAGACTTGGTATTATCCCGACTGTTGCACCTTATCTCTTGCCATTATTCTTAAATTCATTTTTAAAAAAATATCCCCTCTTAAAATTTAAGATTGTAGAATTTACTACCGAACAGATTATTGAAAAGTTGAAAAACCACCAGTTAGACGCCGGTATTTTGGCTACACCACTTAATAATGATGCCCTGAAAGAGCAACCTCTTTATTATGAACAATTTGTTGTGTATGCGTCCAGCAATGAAACATTAATGAAGAAAAAATTCTTAATTCCAAACGACATTGATATTAATCATTTGTGGTTGCTCGAGGAAGGTCATTGCCTGAGAACACAAATCTTAAACTTATGCGAGTTAAGAAAGAAAGGATTGAAAACGAGCAACCTTGAGTATGAAGCAGGAAGTATAGAAACATTAAAAAAAATGGTGGATATGAACAATGGAATTACCATACTGCCAGAACTTGCCTTGAATGAATTAAGTGCAAAAGACAAAAAATCCGTTAGGCATTTTAAGCCTCCGGTACCTGTTCGCGAAATAAGCATTGTTACCTACAGGCATTTTGTAAAGCAAAGAGTGATTGATGTATTGAAGGAAGTGGTTTGTAATTCCGTTCCAAAAGAAATGTTATCAGCCAAAAGAAAACAAGTTGCAAAAATTGAAATTTGAAAACGTCAACCAGTCAAATTTTTCGTTTGTCAAAATTTCAATTTTTGAATTTTATCATGAATTGGAAGTATCTCCTGCAGAGATGCCGACCCGTACCATAAATACATTTCCGGCTCAAGAAGTTTTGCCTGAATGGCAGGATCGGTGTTCAAAAGTTTTTTTGCCTCTTCAAAAGTGGAAACATTTAAAACAAATAACCCACGATAATTATTATCATTGGTGCCGAATGGTCCGGCCAAAACTAAATCGCCGTTTCTTGCAAGCCTTCCTATGTTATTGAGATGGCCGTGAAAAATTGAATCTTCGGCAACTTTAGTCACGGACGTATTACCACCTGTTTTAAGGAGAACGAGAATATAATTTTTCATTCCATAATCATCTGCATGTAGCTTGTTCGCCAATACTGGATCATATTTTTCATCTGATGTTTGCGCATTCAATAATGAAAAGGAAAATATAAATATCAATAAAAATGTAAAAGCTTTTTTCATAAATTTTTTGTTTATTATGGGCTAGAAAAAATATGTTGTTATAAAATATTCCAGGCATAGTTAATTAACCAAATAATCCATGCATTTAAATGTTTCAACATTGTTCATGTACCATTCCCACCGCTGCATTCCGCCAATTATCCAATTTATTTTATAACCTTTTTTTGTAAGTCCATCGGCAAATTCCAGTCCGTCAATACCATTTTCAGAAACAAAAACGTAAGCATGTTTTTTATCGGGAAATTGTTTTGCAAACAGCTGGGTTCCTTTACCTGCAAAAAAATTAACTGCATCTTTTAAATGCCTGTAATTGTATTTTGCTCCTTCCGTTATTTTATTAAATATTGTGTCGTGACGAAGATCAATGATTTTTGAATCAGCCATTTTATTCACAAAACGAAGAAGGTGTTATAAAATTTATTGCGCTATTCATTTTAAGAAATTTATTCGTGGCACTATTCATATTTTCATTCACAATATATTCATATAATAAATTTATATTCCCAACCAGGTAGGCAACATTTTGTATTCCTTTTTTAGTAAGCCAATTCGCCAACTCCGCTGCTCCGTAGTTAGTATTGTTATATAACACCACCGGGCTGTTATTGTCCTTTTTTACGAGTTCAAGAATTTTTAAAGAATCGGCATAATTAAAGTTTACAGCATTCCTGAGTGCGGGGAAATATTTATAAAATGTGATGTTAAGAGAATCCCAGAAAAACCTGGGAGTATTACTAACGTTGACGAGTATAGGATTTTTATTTGCTAATAATTCATCGATCAATTCAGCTGATGACATGTTCTTATAATTAATGCTGGTTTGATATAAATCATTTTCGAAAGGTTTAACCTCGCTGTATCTTCTAAAAAATTCTGTCATACCGCCACGGGTATTATTGATATGCTCAAAACCGCTATCTAAAAGTAAGTTGGAGACTACGCGGCTTCTGTAACTGTGCGAACAAATCACATAAATATCTTTATCTCTGTAATTGTCTAACTGGTGCACGTTGGACGGATCTTTTCTGAAATCCTGCAATGGGATATTTATAGCTCCTTTAATATGGCCGATATTTGATTGCTGGTAAGTTAAACTGGAATCATAAAATTCTCCTTTGGTTCTTACATCCAAAACAATCATATTGGTGTCCTGTTTCTCCAGCCGCTGCAATAATTCGGGAAGCGTTACTTCAGTATAGCTCTTTTGGGATTTGACTAATAAAAAGATGCAACAAAAAAATACGGTGGCAGTTATTGGCTTATACATGTTGCCCTTTTAAAGTGTGAGAAGATATAGCTAAACTAATATTCGCAACTCATAAATTATTACCGCCTGTAAAAAAAGTGAGGTGATTTTTAATAATAGATGATGACGGATTCTGTAATCCGTTCACTGGTATGAAGACACTAATTGACTAATCTCCTGCAGATATTCCTGTTTCTTATGTTCGCGGTTCTTCTTGCCAAATTCAGTAAAGTAATGATGTTTTTCAAGGAATTTCTTTTGAATTTTATTCCATTCCTTTTCATCGTGTAAATGATTGTAGATTTTCATTTCTTCAAAAAGTGAATTGCTTATTTTATGAAAATCGTTGCGGCCGAGATAGTCGAGGTCGGCATCGCAAATTATCTCTTCCAAAAGATTATGCGGTGTTTGCGGAATTTTAGTTGCTGCAATCATTCCGCACACAGTTTCTATTTCTTTATCATTATAACCATAGGCAGGTAAATTTTTCCTTACCATTTCGCAGCCTTTATCTTCATGGTCTTTATACTTTGTTGTAAAACCGGCATCATGATATAAAATAGCTATTCTTAAAAGTTTTAAGTTTTCTTCGGATATATTTTCCGACGCGGCAATTTTCAATGCGGCGTCAAGTACATCAAGTGTATGATGCAAGCCATGATAGGAAAGATTACCAGGCAGTTGTTCTTTAAGATACTGCAGGATAAATTTTTCTTCGGGAGACTTTGTTTGCAATGCCTTGTGATTTTAAGATAGCTTTTTACTACAAAACGATTTCCACAATATAATTATTATAAAATTTTAATCATAACTACTTTTCACCCGCTGTATTTATGTCATTCCAAAAATCAGTGCGAAAAAGATTTACCGGTAGTCCTTCTTTGCTAAACACTGACGGGACTGAAAAATTAGTAAAATCAAAACGAACAGCCACGGGATCCGCAATATTTTTATTAAATACAATAATTGTGCTCCTCTTAATTTTTGCCGTCGCGGGAAGAAAAACTTTATCTGCTCCTGAAATATAAAACCCTTTTATTGTATCGCCTTTATTTATTAAACCATTCTCCGCATTCTTAAAGTCTATTGTAATTTTTCCTTTATCTATCTGCATACTTTTAAACATAGGAAATTTATAAACGATACCTTTCTTGCCATAGTTTTCTGCCAGGGCAAGGTTGGCCAACCTGGTACCAACATCTTTTTTATCTGTGGGATGAATATTGTTTATATCAGCGATGTGATCATCGATAATAACCATACCTGTGTTAGGTACTGCTAATGTTTTTGTTTGAGCTTCCTTTAATAAGGCGCCCGAAATATTATTACCATAACCCGCAAAAGAAGCGATCTGCACAAAATAAAAAGGAAAATCTTTTTGCCAGGCTTTCCGCCATGCTGTTATCATCGTTGAAAATAAGTTTTCGTAAGTTGATGCATGCTCAACGTTTGCTTCGCCCTGGTACCATATTGCGCCGGCAATGTTATAATTGGTTATTGGATAAATCATCGCGTTGTAACACGCGGCAACTCTTATAGGACCCCACGGAATTACTTTCAATTCATCTGCAACTTTTTTTATGACCGCGTTACTGTCTATTGCCTGTTTGGGCGTCCACACCTCGGCGGGAGTTCCCCCCCAATCTGATTCGATCAGGCCGACAGGAACATCAAGTGTTCCCTCTAATTTTTGACCAAAAAAATAACCTGCCAGGCTAAATTTCTTCATTTCATCAGGATTGCATACAACCCAATGGCCCTTGGTATCATCCTGCGGGTACAGGGCCGTTAGCCTTGGTATATGAAATAGACGAATGCTTTTATTGGAGGAATTGTCAGCATCGGATGCATATTGTTTTATTCCCCAGTTGTAATTCATTTCCATATTACTTTGTCCGCTGCATATCCACACTTCTCCAATTAATACATCGCCTATAACTACTTTGTTACTTCCTTTCAAAGTAACTTCATAAGGGCCGCCCGCTACCGGCGTTTTAATTGAAATCTATCCATTTGCCATCGGGATTGCCAATCGTTTTGTAAGTGGCAGTATCCCACCCGGTGCTAACTGTAATTTTTTCACTTGGATCGCACCAGCCCCATAATTTAACTTCACTTTGTTGCTGCAATACCATATGGTCGCCAATTACAGCAGGTAAGCGCACCTCTCCGTTTGCATTCAAAAGCGTAAGGAAGCAACAAGTGATTACAAAAAAAACAATCGCAGGTTTTTTCATATTAAATCATTTGTATAAAAAAAATTTTAGTTACCCTTTTTCACTTAATTCAAGCCATCTCATTTCTTTTTTGTCAAGAAGTACAATTATCTCGCTAACTCTTTCGGCAGTCGCTTGCAATTTCTCAAAATCTAAAGTACCATTATTCATTTTTACTTCCAGTAGTTTTTTTTCTTTTTCTAAAGCGGGAATTTCTCTTTCCAATTGTTCAAATTCATTTTTTTCTTTGAAGGTAAATTTTGGATTGGCGCTGTTGGTATTTTTAGATTTTATTTTCTCATTGTTGTTTGTAACAGCTACTGAAGGCTTTGGCCGGTTTTCTTCTAAGAGTTTCCACGTTCTATATTGCGAGTAATTGCCGGGGAAATCTTTAATTTCTCCATTACCTTCAAACGCGAAAATGTGATCCACTAACCGATCCATAAAATACCTGTCGTGACTGACAATTATTATACAGCCGGGAAAATCCTGTAAAAACTCTTCAAGTGTGCGAAGCGTTTGTAGATCTAAATCGTTTGTTGGTTCATCCAGTACCAAAAAGTTTGGGTTGCGAAAAAGAATACTTAAAAGATGTAATCTCCGTTTTTCACCGCCACTTAGTTTACTTAACGGAGTAAACTGTTGTTGTGCAGTAAAGCCGAATTTTTCCATGAATTGCGTTGCGCTTATTTTGCTTCCATCTGCCAGCGGAAAAAATTCTGCAAAATCTTTTACATATTCGATTGCTCTTTTGTCTTCTTTGTATTGCAAACCCTCCTGCGCAAAATTTCCAAATACAACTGTATCTCCGTGGTTAATTTTACCACTATCAGGTGGTATAATGTTAAGCGCTACTTTTAAGAAAGTTGACTTCCCCGTTCCATTCTTGCCAACAATACCTATGCGTTCTCCTTTTTTAAACGTATAGTCAAATCCTTTCATTATAACTTTATCTCCATAAGATTTGTACACCTTCTTCATCTCCAAAACTTTGCCTCCAAGCCGCGTCATTTTCACCTGTAATGATACTTCGGCAATCTCTTTTTTCTGACTGACTCTTTCTTCTACCTCCACGAAAGCATCCTGCCGGCTTTTGGATTTTGTAGTACGTGCTTTGGGTTGTTTACGCATCCATTCCAGCTCTTTTCTAAATATATTTTTGTCCTTTAAAAGCTCGCTTTGCTGAACTTCTAGCCTTAAGGATTTCTGCTCCAAAAAATAATCATAGTCACCAGTGTAAACGTACAATTTTTCATCATCAAGCTCTACAATTTCATTACAAACCGTATCTAAGAAATAACGATCATGGGTAACAAGCAACAATGTACTTTTATTAGTTGCCAAAAAGTTTTCGAGCCATTCTATCATCTCCACGTCCAGGTGATTGGTAGGCTCATCCAGTATAAGCAAACATTTGCCTTCGTGAAGTTGAGCTTCGATCAGGGCCTGTGCCAATGCCACCCGTTTTCTTTGTCCCCCACTTAAATTCATTACTTTTTCATTCAGGCGATGAAGATTTAATTTACCAAGAATTTGCTTTAAGTCACTTTCAAAGCTCCAGGCATTCGCTTCCGTGAGTTCGGTAACGAGCTCGCTTATACGATGTTCATCATGGCTTTCGTTTTCCAGCAACATTTCATATTCTTTTACAATGCGCACTACCGGGTTATCAATGTTTAAGATATTATCCCAAATAGACAGGTCGTTTTCAAAAGCAGTTTCCTGCTGCAGCATAATAACCTTTACGTCTTTATGCACCCAAACTGTTCCGCTGTCGGCAGTATCCTGGCCGGCAATTATTTTCAAAAGTGTAGACTTACCACTACCGTTGCGGGCCACAAAAGCAATTTTATCCCCTTCTTCCACATGAAAACTAATATTGCTAAAAAGCTTTCTAATGCCAAATGATTTACTTAAATTTTCTATCGAAGCATAATGCATGGCGCGAAGGTAGTTGACCGTTTGAGGTAATTAAAATCTAAATTAAAAAATAATATTGCATCCGGTTGGCGGGGTTATTTTTTAATGGCTCATTTATATAAATTCATGGGTAGAAATAAATATCGGTCTCACTTTTAGTTCTACGAAAACGATAAATCAGAACATTATTTCGCCTTTGATACAACGTAATAACATTTTTTAGACAGGGATAGTCTTTTCATACTCTCCTCATACTCTATCTATGCCTTTGCTATGCTCCATCCATGCACTATCTATATACCTTGTCCCGAAATGACTAGTCCTAAACTAACTATCCTGGCTATTTCGAATACCTGACAATACTAACCTTACGACATTTCCGTTTAGGTTACGGACTAAAACGATTAATAACCACAAGCACATTTACCCGGTATTAACGTGCTATAAAAAAAGCCGATTGTTTATTAACTTTGCGGCCACCCAAAAATTCAAATGAATTACTTTGTACATCCCACAGCAGTTATAGACGAAGGTTGCGAAATTGGTTCGGGAGTCAAAATCTGGCATTTCTCCCATATAATGCCCGGTTGCAAAATCGGTGACAATTGTAACATCGGGCAGAATGTAGTGGTATCACCCAAAGTTATTCTTGGTAAAAATGTCAGGGTTCAAAATAATGTTTCCATTTACGAAGGCGTTATTTGCGAGGATGATGTGTTTCTCGGTCCATCAATGGTTTTTACTAATGTAATAAATCCAAGAAGCGCTGTTAGCAGGAAAGAAGAATTTAAAAAAACTATAGTAAAAAAAGGAGCATCTATAGGAGCTAACGCAACTATAGTTTGCGGGCACAATATTGGAGAATTTGCTTTTATCGGTGCCGGCGCAGTTGTTACTAAGGAGGTGGCCGCTTATTCACTGGTTGTTGGAAATCCCGCCAGGCACGTGGGTTGGATGAGTGAGCACGGTATTAAATTAAATTTTGATAAAAATAAGAGGGCTATTTGCCCCGAAAGCCAACAGGAATATATATTGGAAGGCAACCAGTTAAAAAGAATAAAATAAACATGAAAAATTTTGCATTGATAGGCGCGGGAGGTTACATAGCTCCAAGACACATGAAGGCGATAAAAGATACCGGCAATAATTTAATTGCTGCCTTAGATAAAAATGATTCTGTCGGCATTTTGGATAGCTATTTTCCCGAAGCAGATTTCTTTACCGAATTCGAACGTTTCGACAGGCATCTCGAAAAATTAAAACGACAGGGAAAAAAAATTGATTTTGTTTCCGTTTGTAGTCCCAATTATTTACATGACGCACATATACGTTTTGGTTTGCGAATAGGCGCCGACGTTATTTGTGAAAAACCAATTGTATTAAATCCATGGAATATTGAGGCATTGCAGGAAATTGAAAAAGAAACCGGGAACCGGGTTTTTAGCATTTTACAATTAAGGCTTCATCCCGCAATTATTGCTTTAAAAGAAAAAATTGATTCAGGTCCGAAAGACAAAAAATATACGGTTGATCTGCAATACATCACTTCACGCGGGCACTGGTATCACACAAGCTGGAAAGGCGATATGTCAAAAAGTGGTGGTATTGCTACCAATATTGGCGTTCATTTTTTTGATATGCTGATGTGGATTTTCGGACCCGTAAAAGAAAATACGGTTAACATGCACTCACAAGTTACCGCATCAGGCAAACTTGAACTGGAAAAAGCAACTGTTAACTGGATGCTGAGCATAGATGTTAATACACTGCCTGAAGCCGTTAAAGCAGCCGGCAAACGAACCTTCAGAACGTTAACAATTGATGGGGATGCATTTGAATTTAGCGAAGGATTTACCGAGTTACATACAACGTCCTACGCAAACATTATTGCCGGCAAAGGTTTCCCTTTAACAGAAAATCTCAGGGCAATTGAATTAGTTCATGAAATCAGAAACTTCGGCATTAAGAAATAATAATGGCAGTTAATATACATAAAAGCGTATTGGTCACTGGCGGTGCAGGTTTCATTGGGTCGCATCTTACCAGGTTATTTGTAAATAAATACCCTGATTATAAAATAGTAAACCTCGACAAACTCACTTATGCAGGTAATCTCGAAAATTTGAAGGATATAGAAGATAAGCCCAATTACACATTCATAAGAGGTGACATAGAAGATATGGAATTGGTGAAAAGTCTTTTTGAAAAATATCAGTTTACCGGCGTTTTGCATTGCGCTGCAGAAAGCCATGTTGACCGTTCGATAACGGATCCGCTGGCGTTTGTAAAAACAAATGTATTGGGTACGGTCTCTTTGTTACAGGTAGCAAAAGATGCATGGAAAGATAATTATGACGGGCAACTATTTTACCATATTTCAACTGATGAAGTTTATGGAAGTCTTGGCGATGAGGGCTTTTTTACTGAAGAGACTCCTTATGATCCACGAAGTCCTTATTCGGCGTCAAAAGCCTCATCAGATCATTTTGTAAGTGCATATTATCATACTTATAAACTACCCGTAATTATATCCAATTGTTCCAATAATTACGGTCCTTTTCATTTTCCTGAAAAGCTTATCCCTCTTTGCATTCACAATATTATTAATAATAAGCCATTGCCTATTTACGGCAAAGGCCTTAATGTAAGAGACTGGCTCTTTGTTGAAGATCATGTAAGAGCAATTGATACTATTTTTCATAATGGAAAAATTGGCGAAACCTATAATATTGGCGGCCACAACGAATGGAAAAACATCGACATCATAAAAGAACTTTGCACGCAAATGGACACAAAGCTAGGGCGTGAGAAAGGAACATCTGAAAAACTTATCACTTTTGTTAAGGACAGAGCCGGGCACGATCTTCGCTATGCCATAGACGCAACTAAATTAAAAAACGAATTAGGCTGGCAGCCATCACTTCAATTTGAAGAAGGCTTGTCAAAAACAATTGACTGGTACTTAAATAACAGTGAATGGTTGAATGATGTAACCAGTGGTGCTTATAGAAGTTATTATGAAAAGCAGTACGGTCACTAATAAAAATGCTTGTTGCCAGAAAAAACATCAAAGATGAAAAATATTCCTTTCGCTCATTTATATATTAAGATTTGGGAGAAGACTCTAAACATCCGAATTTGTAACCTCGCAGCGATAAATATAAAATACTTGAATGAGCGTTCACGGTAATTTCACCATTTCTTTAGACTTTGAATTGTACTGGGGTATGAGAGATGTACAAACTCTTGAATCGTACCAGGAACATATTCGTAATGTGCATTTCGTGGTGCCGAAATTGCTGGAATTATTTGTTAGATATGAAATTCACGCCACATGGGCAATTGTTGGGTTCTTGTTTTATAACGACAAAGAAGATCTGTTAAAAAAAATTCCATCTGAATTGCCTTCCTATACAAACAAAAGATTTGATCCGTATGAGTATATTAAAAGTGCGGATTTACAGAAACAATATCATTTCGCTCCAGGCTGCGTAGAACTTATTGCAAAAACGGCTCACCAGGAAATAGCTACTCATACGTTTAGTCACTATTACACTTTAGAAGACGGCCAGACCTATCATCAATTTAAGAAAGATTTGGAGTCAGCAATTTCGGCACAGTTATCTATTGGACAAGAATGCCAGAGCATTGTTTTCCCAAGAAACCAGTTTGATAGTCAGCACTTGAAGATCATTAAATCATCAGGCATAAATTTTTATAGAGGCAATCCTCAATCCTGGCTTTATAAACCCCGTAAATTTCACAAAGAACATCTTTGGTTTAGATTAATAAGATTAGCAGACGCCTACACTAATATTTCCGGACATAATACTTTTACTACTCGTGGTTCAGTTGAGAATGATCCAATAAATGTAGCTGCCAGCCGATTCTTGAGGCCGTATACCCCCCGACTCAAAAAACTGGAAAATTTGCGTTTTCAAAGAATACAACGGTCAATGCTATACGCAGCAAAAAATAACAAGAATTACCATTTATGGTGGCATCCTCATAATTTTGGCAAAAATCTGGAAGAAAATCTTCTCTTTCTGGAGCGAATATTGAAGTTATTTCAGTCGCTGAATATCCAGTTTGGATTTTCTTCGAAAGCAATGGGAGAATATTAATAATTTGTTGAATGGAAAGTTTACAAACTCAGTATAATATAGTAAAGGGAAATGCAAACGATGAAGAATTAGAAAGGTACAGGGAATGTTTTTATGTTAATGGAACCGAAAAAAGTCTGAATGTCTTAAAATGGTTTCACCAGCAAAATTTGCGCAATTCAAACTCAATTTATTATGCCTTGACCAGCGACGCCGGCAGTATCGCAGCCATTTATACTTATTTACCTGTGATTTTAAGATGCATGGGGAAACTGGTAAATGGAATGCAGTCTTTTGATACGTTGACTGACATGAACCATCGTTCCAAAGGGCTATTCATAAAGCTCGCATCAAAAATTGAAAAAGAAGAAACCCTAAATAATAATGAACTAGTTTATGGTTTCCCGAATGAAAATTCCGTTCACGGATTTGTAAATAAACTTGGATTCACTTATTTTGGCGAAGTCCCCTTTTTGATAAAGCCATTCAGGATATCATATTTTATACAACAAATTCTGAAAACAAAAAATGAGGACTCCTCTCATGAAAAGTGTACTTTGAAAATTGCCAAGTACGTAAAAATAAAACAACACACAGAGATAAGGGAGATTTTACAATTTGATAAAAATTATGATGATCTGTACAACCTTGTTTCAAGTGAAATTAATATAGGTGTAAACAGAAATGCTGGCTATATGAACTGGCGGTACGTCGCAAAGCCGGAGGAACAATACAGCAGGTATGGCTTATACGAGAAGGATCAATTAACCGGAGTGATTGTTTTTATTTTAAAAGCCAAGCATAATGGAAAAATTGGATACCTTATGGAACTTATTTTCGATCCAAAAAATGAAACAGCAGCTAAATACTTATTAGATTTTTGCTCCATTACACTTAGGAGAAATAAAGCTGACCTTATTCTGGCCTGGTGTTTTAATCACTCATTTAATTATAAAGCCATCAGAAGAAGTGGTTACTACAGATTTCCGGAAAAACTTCGTCCACAGAAATTGGGATTTATTACTAAGGCGTTGAATAGCGAAAATAAAAATGAGATTAATAATATTAAAAATTGGTATATCAGCTATAGTGATTCTGACACTGTATAATATTTACCTGATAAATATGCAATTATGAAAGGAATTATTCTTGCAGGAGGCAGTGGAACCAGGTTATATCCTATAACAATGGGAGTAAGCAAACAACTTATGCCAATTTACGACAAACCGATGATTTATTATCCGCTATCAACACTAATGCTGGCCGGAATCAGAGATATTCTAATTATCACCACACCCGAAGACCAACAACAGTTTAAACGGTTATTGGGAGATGGAAATCAATGGGGTTGCAGTTTATATTACGAAGTACAGGAAAAGCCGAATGGACTTGCCCAGGCATTTGTTATTGGAGAAAAGTTTGTGGGCACAGATGCTGTTGCATTAGTATTGGGAGATAATATTTTTTACGGAAGTGGCTTCTCTAATCTTTTGCAAAGATCGGCAAATCCAGACGGAGCCGTCATTTTTGCCTACCCGGTAAGTGACCCTGAACGATACGGCGTAGTTGAATTTAATAAGGATCTGATTGCCGTAAGTATTGAAGAAAAACCTGCAAAACCCAAATCGAATTATGCAGTACCTGGTTTATATTTTTACGATAATACTGTAGTAGAAATTGCTAAGAATATTGCGCCATCTCCAAGAGGAGAATATGAAATAACAGATGTAAACCGTAAATATCTCGCCGATAAAAAATTAAAAGTTGCAGTGCTTAACCGGGGATTTGCATGGCTCGATACAGGAACTTTTGAATCGCTTCATGATGCTTCCGAATTTGTGAGGGTAATTGAAAAGCGGCAAGGATTTAAAATCGGTTGCCTGGAAGAAATTGCCTATCGAATGGGATTTATTAATAAATACCAATTGAATACTCTTGCAAAAAAGTTCGAGAAAAGCGGATACGGAGATTATTTAAAAGGAATTCTATAGTATATGATAGTTTGAAACATTAAACAACTGCTTTTCGATTGAATCTTCGACCTCCCTATTTTAATTTATATTTGCGCAATTTTCAAAATATCATTCTACTCTTAGATATTTTAATTCAATTTGAATGAAAGTAGTAATACTTGCAGGTGGTTTGGGGACAAGGATATCCGAAGAATCACAGCTTAGACCAAAACCAATGATAGAGATTGGTGGTAAACCCATTTTATGGCACATCATGAAAAGCTATTCTCACTACGGATTTAATGATTTTGTGATTTGCTGTGGATACAAAGGGCATTACATCAAAGAATATTTTTTAAATTATTTTTTATATAATTCCGATATAACTGTCGAACTTAAGAGTAATAAAGTAGATGTGCATTTTGCCAATACTGAATCGTTTACGGTTACGTTAGTTGATACAGGCTTGCAAACCAATACCGCCGGAAGGATACAGAAAATAAAAGAATATGTAGACGGAGAAACATTCATGCTCACTTACGGAGATGGTGTTTCGGATGTAAATATTGAAAATCTTGCTTCATTCCATAAGTCACACGGCAAACTGGTTACTCTTACTTCTATTCAACTTCCCGGAAGATTTGGAACAGTTGAAACAGACGAAAATTCAATTGTACAGGAATTCAAGGAAAAGCTTAGAGACAAAGACATTTGGATAAACGGTGGCTATTTTGTTTTAGAGCCTGGAATTTTCGACTATCTCAGTGGTGATATGGAAATGATTCAATGGGAAAAAGGACCGCTTGAAAAAATTGCCAACGACCACCAGATGGTTGCTTATAAACACCACGGTTTTTGGAAGTGCATGGACGCGATGCGTGATAAAATTGAACTTGAACAATTATGGGAATCCAACCAGGCAAAATGGAAAACCTGGTGATGTAATTATGAAAATATTTGTAACAGGCCACAAAGGATATATCGGGCCACATTTAGTCAGCCTGCTTAAAAATGAAGGCCATTTTGTAACCGGATGCGATATTAATTTATTCGATGAATCCAGGATAAGTGACTTAACCGGCCCGGATAAAGAAATCAATAAGGATATAAGGCAACTTACCATTGATGATATCAAAGGACATGATTGCGTAATGCACCTCGCGGCCATTTCCAATGATCCGATGGGAGATTTGAATCCAGAAATAACATACAGCATTAACCGTGAAGGATCTATTAATCTTGCAAAACTTTCGAAGGCCTCGGGGGTAAAGAAATTTCTTTTCTCAAGTAGTTGTTCAATCTACGGAAAAGGAATTAATAACGACCTCGATGAAACGGCACCTGTAAATCCATTGACCGCTTATGCCATTTCCAAAATTGAGGTAGAGAAAAGGCTATCAGAAATGGCTGATGAAAATTTTTGCCCTGTGTTTTTAAGAAATTCTACGGCCTACGGTTATTCACCAATGTTTAGAATTGACCTGGTGGTAAATAATTTATTAGCCTGCGCAATAGCAAAAGGTGACATAAGAATTAAAAGTGACGGACAACCCTGGAGGCCTTTAATCCATTGTAAAGATATAGCAAGAGCATTTGTTGAACTAGCCGAAGTTTCGGAAGACAAAATAATCGCCAAAGCAATAAATATTGGCGCAAATGAAGAAAACTACCAGGTAAAAGATGTTGCAGACATTGTACAAAAATTAATCCCTTCGGCAAAAATTATATTTACAGGTGAAGTAGGAAATGATCCGCGGGATTATAGGGTAAATTTCAATCTGCTATATAATATATTACCGCGTTTCAAATTGGAATATACACTTTTGGCAGGCATGCAGGATTTATTTGAGAAATTGAAAGCAATCAATTTCTCAGAAAAAGATTTTGACGGAGAACGCTTTACAAGATTAAAGCTTTTGAGAAAGCATCTTGATAAAATCCATTTTTAAAAGTCATGAAATTTAAAGCCACTTTTATCAAAGGTCTTATAGTTATTGATCTTGATTTGTTTGAAGACGATAGAGGCTGGTTTGCACGAACCTTTTGTAAAGAAGAATTTAGAGAGTCAGTTGGCGATGTAGAATGGGTTCAAATAAATCATTCCTATTCCAGGCGGAAAGGAACGCTTCGGGGAATGCACTATCAACATCCTCCTTTCGAAGAAATAAAATTAATACGTTGCATTGCAGGAAAAATATATGATGTAGCTATAGACTTAAGAAAGGAATCACCGACATTTTTGAATTGTTTTGGTATTGAATTGAGTGCGGAGAATAAGAAGATGATATACATACCCAGCGGCTTTGCACACGGCTTTCTTTCACTTAGCACTGATTGTGAAATAATTTATCATCATTCAAATTATTACAAACCCGAATTCGAAGCAGGAATAAAGTTTGATGATCCCCTGGTAAATATTGACTGGCCTTCTTCCATAACTGAAATTTCTGACAGGGACAAAAATCATCCATACCTGACTGAAGATTTTAAAGGAGTATAATTATGCAATGCAGATTTTGTAAGACCGATTTAAACAATCTATTTATCGACCTGGTAAATGCTCCCGCATCCAATTCATTTCTCAGCGAGCAGCAATTAAATGTACCTGAAATTTTCTATCCCTTAAAAGTTTTTACATGCCAAAACTGTTTTCTTGTTCAGATAGATGAGTACAAACAATCTGATGATATCTTTAATAACGAATACGCTTATTTTTCCTCTTATAGTACAAGTTGGTTAAAGCATGCGGAAAATTATACCAAAATGATGATTGATCGGTTTGGGTTCAATCAAAAATCTATGGTGATAGAAATCGCTTCAAACGATGGCTATTTATTGCAATATTTTAAACAAGAAAATATTCCGGTGCTGGGGATAGAACCTACTACGAATACGGCCGAAGTTGCAAGAAATAAAGGAATTGAATCCATTAACGATTTTTTCGGCACATCCCTGGCAAAGGAGTTGGCAAATAAAAATATTAAAGCAGATCTTCTTTTAGGTAATAACGTATTGGCACATGTTCCGGATATTGTCGATTTTATACGTGGCATGCAAATTATTTTGAAAGATGAAGGTGTTATCACAATGGAATTCCCCCATTTAATGCGGCTGGTTGAAAATAATCAGTTTGACACCATTTACCACGAACATTTTTCTTATTTATCATTTCAAACAGTAAGTAAAATTTTTGAATCGCAAGATCTTGTAATGTTTGATGTAGAAGAAATTCCCACGCACGGCGGATCTTTAAGAATTTTTGCTAAACACAGGAAAGATAATTCCAAAGAAATTTCGCCAAATGTTGCAGCCTTATTAAATAGGGAAGAGCAAAAGGGAATGAACCATCCAAAGTGGTACGAAGATTTTACTGAAAAAGCACTTAAAGTAAAATTAGACTTGGTGACTTTTCTCATCAGGCAAAAAAGCGAAAAGAAAAAAGTCGCCGCTTATGGGGCTGCCGCAAAGGGAAATACATTGCTAAATTATTGCGGAGTAAAAAATGATTTAATAAATTATGTTGTGGACGCAAACCCAAATAAACAAAATAAATTTTTGCCGGCAAGCCACATACCCGTAAGAAATGAAATCTTTTTAAAAGAAGATAAACCAGATTTCATTCTAATTCTACCTTGGAATCTGAAAGAAGAAATCACGCAACAATTAGATTATGTGAGGGGGTGGAATGCAAAATTTGTAGTCCCAATTCCGGAACTCCAAATATTTTGATGTCATGAAAGTACTTGTTACCGGTGCGACTGGATTTATTGGCAATCATGTGATTCAGAAGTTATTGAAAAATAACGATGAAATTATTGCCACTTCATTAAATCAGGTCAAAGCCAGAAGCTTTCCTTGGTTTAAGTATGTGCATTATTTGGCTCTTGATTTATCAAACCTGGACTATAGCAATAACTATTATGATTTCTTTAATCAACCCGATATAATTATTCACCTGGCCTGGGAAGGTTTGCCAAACTATAATTCATTGTTTCACATAGAACAAAATTTATCCAGGCATTCCTTCTTTATAAAAAACCTGGTAGTTAACGGCGCCAAAGATATAACGGTTGCTGGTACTTGTTTGGAATATGGATTAAAAGAAGGAAAACTTGATGAAGAACTACCGTCGGAGCCGGCTAACCCCTATGCGATCGCGAAGGATACTCTTAGAAAAAATCTGGAGCAGTTACAACAACATACCCATTTCGATTTGAAATGGATGCGATTATTTTATATGTATGGAAAGGGGCAAAACCCCAATGCATTATTCTCTCAACTGGAAAAAGCACTCGAAAAAAATAATCGGGAATTTAATATGAGCAAAGGTGATCAACAAAGGGACTATTTGCCCGTAGAAATAGCAGCTGAATATATTGTTAGTATTGCAAAACAAAGAAAAATAAATGGGATTATTAATTGCTGCAGCGGAGTTCCAATCACTATAAATGATCTGGTGGATAAATTTTTAAAAGAAAAGGGTAAAACTATAAAGTTGAATAAAGGATATTATCCTTATCCGGAGTATGAGCCATTAAATTTTTGGGGTGATAACAGAAAACTAAAAAATATAATAGGATAGCTGCCCAAACGACTTCGATATTTGGAAGAAAAGTACTATTCGCCACTTTTATTTATCAATACTATATCAGGCCAGTGTTTTAATTCGGCAGACCAGTCTTTACCTTGTAGATTTGAAATAGTGTTATTTTCAATTCTCACATCGTGAATAATCCCCGCAGAAGTATCAATTAAATATATCATTCTGCCCGCTCCGTTTATGGTATTTCCTGTAAATGTTATATTCGAAGTTCCCCAGTCATTGATAGATAATGAGGGATACAAAGCCCCCAAAACCGATTCGCCAACATTTATGAAAGTGTTCTGTGTAGCCGAATAATAACCGCCCGAATTACTGTGTGTTATGGCGCCTTCGCTATGTCCTGTTATTGTGGTAGATATTTGATTGGTATTTTCGAAAGTATTATCAGAAATATCGGAGTGAATTTCATCTTCAGTGCAATAAACTTTGTCGGCAGATGTATGAATTGCGCTTCCATTAAGATTATAAAAAATGCACTTTTGCACATCGGCATTATGACCAACTATTGTTTCTCCGGGACTATTAATAAATTTACAGTTGTTGTATTGTGTCGTCCCTTTTGTAAGAGCTATTACAGCTGAATTAAGTGTCCAGGAATAGGATCCCTTGTTATTGTCTCTGTTTCCGTCAAAAACCAAATCAGTAAAACTACAAGACTCGTAAGGATAAGTATCAGCCAGCACCCAAAAGAAATTTATATTCTTAAATAATTTTGTTCCTGCAGGATATGTTCCATCAAGATTGTCGGCAGTTCTTCCTATAGGAAGATAGAACTGAATGGTGTCGCCCATTATCCGGGTGATTGCATTAATAATAGTAGTTTTATTATGATCCTGGCCGAGTGTAATTAAAAATCTATCTCCTGGAATGAGTCCATCCACATTATTAAGAATTAACGTAGTGGAAAATTCATCCGCCGTTTCTTTTAACGTGTAAGTTATCTGATCTTCCCGTTTAAGCGTGGCAGGTCCTTGAAAATGAAGTGTTTTCAGGAGTATTGGTGTATGAGTTAAAATATAGGTTTTTGGGGCAAATGCAATTGTTGAATTTTCCGGAAGACTATCAGAGGCAGCAATTATTGTTTGGTAATCATCCATACCAGGCTTTCTGAAATCTTCCAAATTGTAGACATTCTGATTTACCGGATAATCCTTTGGTTGATCTTTTTTGCAGGACAGAAAAAAAAGAAGGTAAAAAAGAAAAAAAAATTTCATTAACGTACCGGTTATTAAATATTTATTTAATCAACTGAACGTTTTTCTTCAACAATTTATTATTTAGGTCAATATCATAAATTAATTCGGTGGTGTGTGTCGAGATAAATTCTAGTCAATCTTAACAGTTTGAATTTTCTCAGACGGGTCGGAAAAATGATTGTCAGCAAAAATAATATTCCCTGCCATACTCGAAGGAACTGCAATAAAAGCGCCAAAAAATGTTCCATTTGCCGTGGCCATATCTGCTTTAGAAATAATGTTTCGCAAAAAATTATTTTTGGTAAGTACTATATTTTTAAAACCGGGCGCACCATTGATTCCTTTAGAATAGGAATCGGTAATTATAATGTATCCCCCAACCGCATTTTTATTATTATTCGGCCTGAAATCGCTAAAAGTATTATCGGTTATTAATAGAGAATTTGTACCCCACTTACTACCTGATAAATAAATGCCACCATAATTCATTCCACTTATGGTGTTCTTTTGAATACTGCTTTTTTGCAAAGAATGAATTACAAGCCCAACTGAAAGATTCTGCATAGTATCAGCTGAGATTATATTGTCTTCAATTTCCAGATTTTTAATCGATGCTGCATTAGCCAACTTTTTATTATATTCTTTTGCATTTCCGTTAGGTATAAAAATTGCAGCACACAAATTGAGTTTTGGAGACCTTGAATGAGTTAGTTTAATTACATTGCTGTCAATAGTAATATTTTCCATTGGTTGAATAAGCCAAAAAGAAATACCGGTGACACAATTTATAAAGTGATTATTTGTAACCGTAACATCCTTCATAACATCACCCATACTACTTGTAATATATATAGCCGGCCAGCAACCTATTATCGTATCGAAAGATGCTGAGGAAAAGCTGCCATGTAATTCAATTCCCCCTGTATAATTTCCTAACCCTTTATTTATATCTTGCTGCTCGATTACATTATTTCTGACAATAGTACTATCCCATTCGCTATATATAAAGGAAAAATCGTACTGGAATTTGTTTGGGTTCGAAATTCCGACGTAGTTGCCACCATTTAAAAATCTGCAATTTTCGACTTTCAGGTTGCTCCCTTTACTCATTATGTTCAACATGTTAGTTCCCGAACAATTTTTTATAACTATGTCGTGGATATAATAGTTACTTCCATAAGATGTAAAAATTGCCGCATGATTCTTAATCACTTTCTCCGGCACCAGATTGTTGGCGCCATTCATGTCTATTAATAATTTGGAGAAAGTTATGTTATTAACCTTTTTTCCATAAAATAAATGAGCATTTGCACTTGTATCAATTTTATCAAAAACGTGATCAGCTACCCGAATTACAGTTTTTTGCCCATCACCAACTATATTTAAATTGGAATGAAGAAGAATTGAATAATTCTCAAGATAGTTGGCGGTTGTTGTATAATGAGCAACATTATAAATGCCTGCGGGAAAATAAATAGTTGTATTAATTAAAGGATCGGCTGCATTAATTGCCGATTGAATGAATTGAGTATCGTCAGTTTTCCCATCTCCCTTTGCTCCATAGTCCTTTACGTTAATCTTGCTTGAAGAAAATGCTCCATGCGAAATGAATAGCAAAAAGGTATTAAATATGAAAGCCTTCAATTATAATAAATATTACATTAACTCATCCTGTATACAAATATATAAGACCAACCGGATAATTTTTTAGAAGACATTGATTTTTTATAAAATATCGATACTAATAATCCTAAGATATTATTGTTATTGTAAGAAATTATATTTGTATCCAACGAACCATTAAATACAGAAAAATTCGAAATGAAAAACAAAATACGAGCCGAAAAAATAATTTACTCATTAACCAATAATAACCTTTCGTTCAAAATCAAAAATTATTTAAAGACGTTTGTTTTCAAGAAAAGATTTCTTGCCCGTTTTAATCACGATATCAAATCTTTTTCAATAAAGCGGTCTATAGCCACGGCTCCTTCTAATGAAACTAACGATAGCGTCTTGGCAGAAAAATTAAGATCGTTTTATCTAACTTGTGATGCCAATTTTGAAGGAAACAAAAATTCGGTCTGGGCTGATATTTTCACGGAATTACATGGTGATATACATGCAGCTTTTATTAATTCGGATCATGATAAAATAGCTGATATACTTAGGCACCCTGGAAAATATAATTTATTTTATGGTTTTGAAAACTTAAGCAGGGACCTGATCAAAAATAAAAGACTTGAAGATATTTTGGAGCCTGAGATGACAATGGATAGCCTTCTTTCGATATGCGAGGCAGCTGGCTTGATAGCAATGTCTAATCCAGAATCTATAAAAATACACAAGGCAGTAGATCCGGAGGAAGCTGTTCAATTACTTGAAACTGAATTCGATTTAAGACTTAGATTTCCCAATCCTTTTGAAGGTGAGTACGGCATCCAAACTAGTCGCGGCATTCTTTCATATCGTGCTGCCCAGGCGATTTATCAAGCCTGGAAAATTTCAACCTTCACAAAAGGCATATCGAAACCGCGCATTTTGGAAATTGGTGGAGGATTGGGTCGAACAGCATTCTTTTGCCGGCTTTTTGGAATCTATGACTACTCAATTGTTGATATTCCGATAAGTTCTCTGGCCCAGGGAAATTTTCTTGGTCGGGTGTTGTCAGAAAAAGATATTATCCTCAACGATGATACAATGGGAGATAAAAGCGAAGATTCTAAAATTAAACTCATTTATCCTAAGGCATTTCTTTCCTCAAAAAAAAAATACGACTTGATAGTAAACTTCGACTCTTTAACAGAATTGGATGTTGAGATTGCGAAGGAATATTTGCAAAAGATTAGCGAAGTAGGCAATCTTTTTTATTCCATAAATCATGAATTTAATAGTTTTAGTATAAACTCGATTTGGAAAAGCATTCCGGGAATTAAGAGATTATTTCGCCAGCCAAGTTGGGTCAGACGAGGTTATGTTGAGGAATTATTTGGTCAATCCGAGGCCGAAATAGTAACTACTGTTATGCAAAAATAAGCTAAGCAAAATATTATTAACTTCGCACGCATTATTGAAGCCTCATCAGCATTAAAGAGAATTCTTAAAGGGAAAAATCAATGAAAATAGCCGGAGTAGCATTATTTATTTTATTTACAACGATCTTTTGTTCACACAGGCTATATGCACAAAATAATTTATTTAACAGCAGCGACCTAAGTAATATAAATATAGATACTTATAGCGATGAAGAACTTAACTCGATGTTAGATAAGGCAAGGGAATCAGGTTTATCAGAATCCCAATTGATAAAATTAGCTGCCGACCGAGGCTTACCTGCTTCTGAAATAACTAAATTGCGAAACAGATTACAACTGATTAGCAACAATGGCGGCTCAATTCAAAACCGTCATGAAGAAATCGTAAAGCAAGATTCGCTTCCATCTCACGAATATGATACATCATTGTCCGAGATTCCAATGCAAAATTTTAAAAATGACCGCAGCATTTTTGGATCTGAACTCTTTGCAGGCACCAGCTTGGTTTTTGAACCCAACTTACGCATTCCGGCGCCAGTTGGATATGTTTTAGGGCCCGACGACGAGCTCATTATTTCCGTATACGGCCTTAGCGAAAAAAAATATGATCTCCAGGTAAATGAACTGGGAGAAATTTACATTCAAAATGTTGGGCCCATCTCAGTTAGTGGCTTGAGTCTCGAAAAAGCCTCTGAAAGAATAAAAGCAAGATTGGCTTCAACAATTTACCGGGCCATCAATTCCGGACAAACAAAGGTTCAAATTTCTTTGGGAAAGATAAAAAGTGTTCGGATAACAATTATAGGGCAGGCAAGAAAACCGGGAACGTATACTGTGTCATCATTAACAACACTCTTTAATGCACTTTATTTGTGCGGTGGACCTACAGAAATGGGAAGTTACCGCGATATTGAAATCATACGAGGTAACAACTTAGAAAAAACTGCTGACCTATACGATTTCTTAGTCAATGGAAATCAGCGGGACAACATAATATTACAGGAAGGGGACGTTATAAGAATTCCTTATTACAAAAACAGGGTAAAAATTTCCGGGAACGTTAAACGGGAAGGCAAATTTGAAATGCTTGAAAGCGAAACATTCGGCGACCTCCTCAGATATTGTGGAGGATTCACAGATAATGCATATAGAGGTGCAGTCACAGTCGTAAGAATCACAGACACTGAAAGAAAAATCATTGATCTTCCTTCGTCAGATTATAATACTTTTAAACCAACCGGTAGCGATGAATTTATTGTAAGGAAGCTTCAGGATGAATTTGGTAATCGTGTGGTAATTTCAGGTTCAGTAAACAGGCCCGGACAATATGAACTTAGTCCAAATATCACTGTAAAGGAACTATTGGAAAAAGCCGGCGGGCTTACCGAAGACGCCTATACTAAAAGAGTTTCTATATTTAGATATTTCGGTAATAAATTACCAACTACCCTATCAATAGATCTCGATTCAATTTCACAGAATAACCAGCGGGTGTATTTACAAAAAAATGATTCTCTTTTCATTCATTCAATATTCGATTTTAGAGATAATAATTATGTAACTGTGGAAGGTAACGTGAGAAAACCTGGAGCGATTCCGTGGCGTGAAAACTTTACTCTTCATGATTTGCTTCTTTCAGTGGGAGGATTAACTGAATCCGGCGATTCCACCAATATTGAAATTTCCAGAAGAATAAGAAACGCAAATGTTGATAAGGCAAATCACAACGAGAGTAAAGTTTTTAGTATTGATCTCAGCGATGAAAATATCCAGAAAAATAATGTTTATCTCCAACCATTTGATATGGTAATAGTTAAAACACTTCCTGGGTATACAATTCAAAGAAGCGTTTTGGTTTTAGGGGAAGTAAAAAGTCCTGGACGCTTTGGTTTAGAAAAAAGTGGAGACAGAATAAGCGATGTCTTAAAGAGGGTTGGCGGATTTAAGGCGTCTGCTGATAGTTCGTCAATCACTATAAGAAGAAATATTAAATCAAACTTAACTATCGAAGAAAAAGAAAAGCTTTTTCAACGTATATTAAATATTAACCCCGATAGTATTGCGGAAAATCCAAGATTAAAAGATGAATTATATAAAACTTACGATTTAATAAGCGTCGATCTTTCAACCGCACTAAATCATCCGGAAAGCTCTGAAAACCTGACGCTCGAAGATGGAGATATCCTCAATATTGACAGGAACTCTAATTTAATAAAAATTTCGGGTGAAGTTTACTATCCCACTATTGTGCCCTATAAACCTAATAAAAATCTTAAGTATTATGTTGAACAAGCGGGAAACTTTACTAGTTACGCACGTAAAACAGGAGCACTGGTAATACATCCGGATGGCAAAGCCGAATCAGTAAAACACTTTCTGTGGTTTAAATCTTATCCATCAGTTTCTTCCCGTTCAGAAATTTTTATACCACAAAAAATGAAAAGCACTCGCGCAAAAATTAGCGTGGGTGAATTGGCCCTTCTGGTTTCAGCCCTGGGAATTATCGTCAATGTTCTCAAATTATAGCGTCCAAATAATTTTGTTAACCCCTCAATATGCCGTTAGAAGAAGTTAATATATCAGCAAATTCACAGCGCAAGATTCCAACTGCCATGGATAACCTAAATTCCCTGGTCAAATTTGTTCTAAAAAGATGGTGGCTGTTTTTGATTATAGGCATACTTTCGGGGGGAGCGGGATTTTATTACGCTGGTTTACAAAAACCGTCTTATAAAAGCAAACTTACATTTGCTCTGGATGACAATAGTGGTGGTAGCGGTGGTATTGGCAATTTTTTGAATCTCGCATCGCAATTTGGATTAAATATTGGGGGGGGTAAGGATATTTTCGCCGGAGACAATATTTTGGAAATTATGAAAAGCCGAAGGATGGTAGAAAGGGTTTTGCTTTCTGTGGATACATTTAATAACAAGTCATACACTCTTATTGAATATTTTTATCTAATCACAAAGCGTCGGCAAAATAACCCAAAAATTAAGGATATAGATTATCCTGTTGGACAACCAAAATCTTCATTTTCTTATCGTCAGGATAGCCTGCTTTACACTACCGCCCAGGAATTTACCAACAATTATATCACTGCTGAAAGACCCGACCGAAAATTGGGAATTTATGAAGTAAGCGTTGAGAGTACTGATGAAAAATTCACCAAGGATTTTACAGACAGGATAGTGGATGAAACCAATAAATTTTATATAGAAATAAGGACAAAAAAAGCAAAAGAAACTTTAGACATTTTAGAACAGCGTGTCTCAGATATGAGAGGCAACTTGAATTCCAGTATTTCGAACAGAGCCACAGTACAGGATATTAATGTAAACCCAGCATTTTCTGCGGCCCAGGTGCCTGTTTTAAAGCAACAAACTAATATTCAGGTTTATGGCGCGGCATATGGGGAAATGTTTAAAAACCTGGAATTGGCCCGTTTCCAGTATCTCAACGAAATTCCTCTAATGCAGATAATTGATCCGGCAGACTATCCCATGATAAAAATTAAAATGGGAAGGCTAAAAACTGCTCTGGTATTTGCTTTTTTTGCAGAATTACTATTGCTTTCAATTTTAGGAATTCGAAAGTTGTTTAAGAAATGATCAGATTTAAGGCTCCAACTATTTTATTATGAAGGATTTATGGAAGTTAATTTAAAAAGATCCATTCATTTATTGTACGAAGTTAAACCCAGATATATTTTATGGATTTATTCTTGAAATTCAGGAAGGATTATTTCAATTATCTAATAAGTATAATATTACCTGCATTAATTTCTGGTATATCTATCCCTGTTTTTAAGAATTTACTGGGGGCTAAAGGTTATGGGAATTTTTCGATCTGGTTTAATGCTATTTTAATAATCGCGTCTGTTTTATCGGGGTGGATTACTCAAAGCATAATCCTATTCTATCCCGCCAGTGCTGATAAACGAAATTTTTCAAAAAATGCGCTGATTTTATCGGTTCGTACCCAAGCATTATTTTTTATTCCTGTCGCAGTCGGTATCTGGTATGCGAGCCACAACGCAATCTTAGCAATATTGTGTTCATTTTTTATGTTAGTGGTATCGCTGCAATTTACCATCCTCCCCATAATTCAATCTAGCTTCCTTTCAAAAAAAGTTATTTCATCTGAAGTAATCCGCGTTGTAAGCTATTTCTTATTTGCAGTTTTGCTCTTGAAACTGTCAGGTCTGGTATATCTATATTCCCTGTTTATTGCGGTGATCGCATCGTATTCCCTATCAATATTTTACCTCTTAAAAAAAGCAAGAAAATTTTTCATCGTTCAGGAAATAAAAGTTGTCAAAAAAGAAAGTCAAAAAAGCCTGTTTAAAAAATTCTTCAACTACGGCGGCCCGCTTTCCCTTTGGTTCGTATTTACTTATATGCTTTCTTATATGGATAAGTTATTTATGCTACACCATTTGGGGGGGAAGCACAGGGAAACTATCAAGCGATATTCGATTTATTATCCAAAAGCATTATTCTTATCATTTCTCCAATTGTCACTTCCATATTTCCAATACTAACTTCAGCCTATGCTGAAGGTAACAAATCCGAAATAAGACGCTTGCTAAAAAGAATAATAGTATTTGAGATCGGCGGGTTTTTATTAGCCACAATATTATATTGGTGGTTTGGCGCCACATTACTGTTGTATGTTTTGAAAACGCCAAACACTTTTGATTTCAGACTAATGGGGTTCATTGTAATTACTGCAACATTCGTCTGGCAAATTGCGGTACTAGCACAAAAACGTTTCGAATTAAAATTAAGAAGCCTTTATCTTCTTGGGATGGTAATAATAGCTTTTTTTACTCAAATAGCTTTTTATCTCCTATTTAGAAATAACAACAGTCAATTGCTCTACCCTCTTGGATTTTTGCTGTCAGCAGTTGTATACTTGTTTCTTATTTCAATTTCCGAATTGATAACGGTTTCAAAATCACTACCAGGCTCAATGAATAAATTTTTAAAAGTTAATAGAACCATAGACGCGTCATAATTAGTAAAGTCAATTTCTTTTAATGAACCAACTTGAAAATATATTAATAGAGCTCATTTTCGTTTTTTTACATTTCCTGCTTTTTTTATTTAATTACCGGGTCATGAACAAAAAAATAATGCAACCGGCAGTGTTATTCTCTCTGCTTTGGTTTGTAATTATTGCCCTGCATTTCGTTTTTAGATTTACTTTGCTAAACGAATTATTTCCCTTGCATACCGGAACTTTGGTTATTTTTTTTCTGGGTGTATTAAGTTTTAGTTTGGGCTCACTTTTGGTAACATTAATCAAGGAGAAAAAGGAACCTTCTGAAGCCGGGCAGATCCTGGGGGATGTTCCCTCTAAAACTCCTGTAAGTTTGGTGCTACGCATGGTTCTGACAGGAATCATCCTTGTTGGTTTGCCTTTTTATGTACATGCAGCTTACAAAATATTTATTGCCTCAAATATTGAGAATTTCTTTGCCGGCTTGAGAACCGCATTAAGTTATGGAGATGAAGACATAGGTATCACTAAATACCTGGTGTCCCTTTCATTTGTAGTTTATTCCATTAATTTATACTGCTTTCTTAAAGAAAGAAATAAAACCAACAAGAGTATTTTTATTAGTTGCCTTCTTATAACAATTACGTATTCAATATTTACAACCGGACGAACTTTCTTTTTTATGATTTTAGCGCTTTACTTAGGAATGAATTTCTTGCATAACAGGTTTTTTTCAGTAAAAAAAGTTGCAGGATACATAGTTTTTTTTATTATCATTTTTTCGATATTAGGCATATTCATTGGAAAGGGCGGTGATTCTTCAGACTCCATTAAGGATAATATATATCCTGCGTCACAAAACACCGGCATCTATCTGGTATCATCAGTAAATGCATTGGATTGGGAATTGCATCATAATCCGCAAATAAACTATAATGGCAACAATACTTTACGCTTTTTTGAGAAACTTGGAGAAGGTTTAAACCTAATAGACCACGTGAACCTGAGTGATATAGTTCAAGGGTTTGTGTTTGTTCCCTATCCAACTAATGTATACACATTTTACAGTCCTTATATTAAAGATTTTGGAAGGCTGTATGCATGGTTCATGATTGGACTTTTCGGTTGCATTCATACCTTATTATACGATAAGGCCATTGCAAAAAAAAGTCTCAGATACTCTATCTATTATTCGTTTATGTTATTCCCATTATTATTGAGTTTTTTCCAGGACCAATATATGTTATTGATCTCTTCATGGATTCAGTTTATATTTTATACTGAAGCAATTCTTTTCGTAAATGCGTTGCTCATTTCGAAAACAAACGTACATGGCAGTGAAAAAAATATGGCCTTAAGATAAAACTCCACAACTATGAATAATCAGTTTCAAAATTATAACATCAGTAAAGATAAATTTATGAGTAGGGGAAAACATGGTTTTCCAATTTTCTTATATACTTAGGTTCGAGATTTAAGTTGGTTAAAAATTGATCCCGTTGTAGATATAATTATTTGGCTCAATTTTAAGAATCGAGCAGGTCTTATGCACGATCTCTAATAAGGGCGCCTGGTATTTTCTAAAAAAAGGTATATTAATACGGAATAATAAATGGTAGATATAGTTATTGTAAACTGGAATAGCGGGGAATATCTCTTAAAGTGCGTACAATCAATTTTGCAAAATAGCAATGAACAACTCGTGAAGTCAATTTTGATTATAGATAATCATTCATCTGATAATTCTATCTCTATATTACCCTCACATCCAAAAATTGCAATTGTTGAAAATAAGGATAACATTGGATTCTCCAAAGCGTGTAATCAGGGTTTTAAATTATGTACATCGTCTTATGTCTTATTGCTTAATCCTGACACGCAACTTTTCGGCTCAACTCTTTCAGATTGTATTTCTTGCCTGGATGATCATTATGAAATTGATATCATGGGCTGTCAGTTGCACAACGATGACGGGTCTGTTGCCCATAGCTGCGCCCGATTTCCAACGCCACTAAGATATTTCTATGATGCAATAGGTTTGTCGAAAATGGCTCCTAAAATATTCACGCCAGCCCTTTTAATGAGTGATTGGGATCACAAAACCAGCAGGTTTGTAGACCAGGTAATGGGCGCATTTATGTTTATGCGCTTCTCTGTTTTCGAAAAATTAGGATACTTTGACGAACGCTTTTTTGTTTATTGTGAAGAATTGGATTTTTCCAAACGGCTAGCCGAAAAAGGAGGCAAATCCTACTTCAACGCCGACATTTATGCGGTACATAGTGGAGGAGGCACAACAAATTCGGTAAAAGCTTATCGACTTTTTTTAAATCTTCGGAGCAGGCTTCAGTACAGTAAAAAGCACTTCAGCTTTTTCGGTTATGTGGTCGTTTCCAGTTGTACCTACTTTATTGAACCTTTTACAAGGATATTATATTTATCACTTAAAGGAAAATTCAATGAAATTAAAGAAGTTGCAAAAGGCTATAGACTATTATTGCTAACAGGGAAAACAATTGCGGCAGATGCAAAAGATTAACCTCAAACTGTTTTGAAAAAGCAATTTTCTAAGACAAAAGTTCAAAAACATCGAACCACACCGAATCAAGCGCCTCGTCGGAATAATTCTTTGTTACATACGCTAAATTAATTTGAGCAAGCGATGCCCTCTCTTCCTCAGTCATATTCTTGATATCATTAATTTTAGTCACCCAGTCTTCAACACTTGAACAATATAATTCTTCCCCGGTTTTTTTCATTATTTCAATATATGCAGGCGTGTCAGAAACCAGTGTAGGCACTCCTGTAAACCAAAATGAAATC
Organism: uncultured Chitinophagaceae bacterium; assembly: GCA_963792025.1. Lineage (GTDB taxonomy): Bacteria > Bacteroidota > Bacteroidia > Chitinophagales > Chitinophagaceae > Ginsengibacter. The sequence goes on from CAWBUS010000012.1 coordinate 520,017, forward strand.
AATTTATTGGCAGGTTTGTGCCATGCGAAAGTGTGGCTTCTGTCAAGCGGTATAATGCCACAGTCATATTTACTTAGCTCTTTAAAATTTTCATACATCTCCCATTTATGGAAAATAGTATCAATCGGCAATTGATTTAAAATTGTGGCAGTGTCCTTTTTAGATACGCCGCCATAGACTGGGTAATCTTCATCAGTTATTACATGCAATTCGCAAAATGAATTTACCCGTCTAAATACCTCTTTGTAAACGAGAAGATGTGGTAATACGACGCTCTGCCCTTCCCACACTAACTTCATTTTATTATTGATGCTATAATCGCTTTTCAAAAACTTAGTTTCATTTTGCAAATAATCCAGGCTTATAATTACTTTAGTATTCCATCGCAGAATAATTTTTTTTAGTTCTGTACTGGAACATAGTACAACATCTGCAATCTTTAACCATTTTTTCAAAAGCCCGGTGTAATTCAGGTAGGGTAACGACTCCTTGTGAAGTATGAATCTTCCAACTCCCTTAAATAAAGTGCTGAAAATACCCGAAGACAGAATCAAACTATCTGTCATCTCAAAAATAAACCTGGTTTGTTTATGAGACTTTTTGTAATAAAGCCATTTACTAAGATTAGCAGAAGCTGTTAATAAAATAATATCATACTCCTTATTTTTATCGGCTATTTCGAATGGAACATTATTTCTTTTTGCAAAATAAGGAAACCGGCGTCTGTCTCCGGGTTGAGATAAATCGGGCAAATAGGGAACATAACCTATCTTTAGTTGCTTAAAATCCATATTGCTTATGGTAGATCTTTAATCACTGGTTCATTTGATATGGTCCCATATAATTTTCAAATATAAGGTGGAAATTATTACGGGCAATAATATGATCTGATAGGCTTGGCACCTAGGTTTTGAGTTTAAAGCTTTTGATTCCGTAGTATTCGGCCATTTTTATTCCGTTGCCCATTTTTAAACTCATTTTTGTAGGAATTCACAATAACAAATAAGCAGGGTAATACTAATTAAATAGTTTTGACGTTGAGTTATTTATAATATAATAGGGCTCGAATTCTGTTAAATATATTTTCACAATCATTTACGATAGATGATGAACTTCATTTCAAAAATATTCAGGTTCATTCTAAGGCAATTTCAATACGTATTTTATTTCTTAAGAATAATCAAGCTAAAACTTTTATACCGTGATATCACCATTGATTTTAGAACACAGATAGAAAGTAATTGCTCAATTGTTTGCATTAAAGGCGGAACACTAACTATTTCAAATTCCAAAATCTCTTTCGGCACAAACATTATTGCCGACATGGGAGGTACGCTTTTGATTGATCAGTCATTTATTGGAAGAAATTGCGTAATAACCGCAAAGGAAAAGGTGATTATCAATAAAAACTGCCTCGTTGCAGAAATGGTGGTTATCCGGGATCAGGATCACATAACAAAGGTTTTAGGCGGTAACCATCAGAGAGAAGAATTCGAAACAGCTCCGATAGAAATACAGGAAAATGTATGGATAGCTGCCAAAGCAACCATTTTAAAGGGTGTCCAAATAGGAAAATTTTCCGTTGTTGCAGCGTCAGCAGTTGTTACAAGGAGCGTGCCACCCTTCCAGGTTTGGGCTGGTATTCCGGCAAAATTTATGAAAGAGGTGGCGACAACTGATTGATGGTATTGAAAAAAATTATCCTATTTTCATCAATAAGTTCTATCTGGTAGTTGCCTAAACAATATTGGGAAGACGCAACTGTATAATATCTAAGCGAAATCATCGTTTAATAAGCTTTTACGAGCGGGTTTAAAGACAATATTTCCAAAAATCATAATGACCTCTATCCAAATTCTAAAAGCGCAGTATAAAAGTCCGGCGTTAAAGACGATGGGAATTTATACTATTACCAACTTTTTTGGAAAGGGACTGTCTTTTTTATTATTGCCTCTTTTCACAAATCCAAGGTATTTAAGCCCTGCGGACAATGGCTTATTGAGCCTTTTTGGACAGGCTATAATTTTTGTGCTTCCTTTTATTAATCTTGGGGTGCTGCAATCTGCGTCCGTCGACTATTTCAAATTAGATAAGAAAAACTTCAAAGATTTCTGCACTACCGGTTTTGCGATGGCAATGACAATGGCAGTAGTATCTGGAATCGCTTTCTTCCTGGGCCGCGATTTTCTATCAAAAAGATTCTCGTTTCCTGCAATATTTATTTGGGCGATACCCCTTGCAGCTTTTTTAAATTTTTGTTACGAATTCGTAATACTGCTCATCCGTAACCGGGATGATGCGCCACGTTATATGAAAGTAAACATTACGAAAATAGTTATGGAACTAGGTCTTGCGGTTGTATTAATAGTATATTTCTCCTGGGGTTGGTTGGGAAGAGTTTCGGGCATGCTTGTATCTGCGACCCTGGTGGCTTTGTACGCGGTTTATTTTCTTTTAAAAAATGGCTATTTATCCGGCTCTGTTAGAAAGCAAATTATTATTGCAGAATTAAAATACAGTGTTCCCGTAATTACGATGCAACTAAGTATGTTTTGTCTTTTTTCCTCTGATAGTTTTATGCTGGCAGGTATCACTAAAAATACGGCCGAAGTAGGCATATATGGAATGGCATGTGTGTTTGGCAGCATCATCATTACCTTGTCAGGCGCCATTATTCAATACATGGTACCAAAAATAAACAAAGCGCTTTCGGCTGAAAAAGCAGACTACGCCGAAATACAAAAGCAAGCGAAAATATACTTCAGCATCATGACCTTCACATTCGTTGTACTGCTACTATGCGTTCCCGTTATATATCATATTTTCATCAATAATACTTATTGGCCGGGCATTCGTTATTTCTTTCTCCTTTCAACGGGATACTTCTTTTGGACAATGGCTGTTTTTATGTACACTTTTCTTTTATATCACAAACAAAAAATGAAACTGTTTATACAAGCGCTCTCCGTAATTGCAATAAGTCTCGGCAGTAATTATTTATTTATAAAAGCGATGGGATCCATAGGTGCTGCTATTTCTGTTTGTTGCAGTTATTTTATAGTAATGTTGCTGGCGTTTATTGCAACAAGAAAATATTGGAAGCCCTTGCTGCATAGTGCTGAAGCATGAAAAAGACAGTCATATATATCATTGACTCGCTTGGCAGAGGTGGTGCTGAGGTAATGTTAATTTCCACGCTTAAAGATGTGCAGCAAAATTACAATACGGTAATTGTTACGCTTCAACCAGGAAACGCATTTACAAAAGATAAATTGGGTGATAGTGAAGTAATTTGTCTTAACATGAAAGGCAAAAGAGATATTTTATCGACCGTCAAAAAACTAAGGAAAATTATTACAGAAAAGAAAGTTGCTATTGTTCATTCTAATTTATACTGGAGCGTTATAATAGCAAGATTAGCATGTAGTAAAAAAGTACCGCACATTTTTAGCCTTGCCACAGTTATGAGTATCGGAATATACGGGCATAAATGGTATAGTGGCTACACAAAGATTTTAGATAAGTTGACGTATAAAAAAAACCAGGCTATAATTTCGCCTACAAGGGAAGTCCTCGAAGATTTTGATAAAGAAATTGGCATAAAAGGAAAAAATGAGGTATTGCACAATTTTGTGATGAATGAATTTTTCAATAATGAAATTGAATACACCGCACCGGTTAACCAGTTAAAACTGGTTGCTGTAGGTAATCTTAAAGATGTAAAGAATTACCAGCTATTAGTTGATGCATTTAAATGCCTGAAGAAGTTCAACGTTTCAATTGACATTTATGGGGAAGGACCTGACAGGGCCTTTCTTCAGGAACAGATTACAGCATTCGAATTGAAGATAAGTTTAATGGGCTTAAGTGAAAGGATTTATGACATACTTCCCAATTATGATGGTTTTGTAATGTGTTCATTGGTGGAAGGGTTTGGCATCTCCGCCGCTGAAGCTATGGCAATCGGGTTACCGCTGCTTTTATCAGATATTGCTCCGCTCCGCGAAATTTCTCAAAGCAACGCATTATTTTTCGATCCTTGCAAACCTCAAAGCTTTGCAGACGTTGTTGTAAAAATTATGGAGGGAAAAGTTGATCTCAAAAATCTTTCAGAAAAAGGCAAAATGATTTCGAAGGAAAAATATACAAAAGAAAAATATATAAAAGGACTCATAAAATTTTATGAGGAAGTTTTGGAATAAAAAAATAAATAGAAGTTTTAACCTTAATTGTTTTTTGAATTATATAAAATAAAATGGAAACCCAAATAAAATTATGTGTGGCATAGCCGGATACATCTCCCTGAAAAATTCTATTCAAGCTCATCAATTGAAGGAGGCTACGAATTTATTGCATCGAAGGGGACCTGATACCAAAGGATCTTATTTTTCGGAAGGTAACAGAGTTGGATTAGGCCATCGACGTTTGTCCATCTTAGATTTATCGACCTCTGCAGACCAACCTATGTTCTCTTCTGACAGGAGATATGTTATTGCTTATAATGGCGAGGTGTATAATTATAAGGAACTTACCTGTCAACTAAACGATAAAGGTGCTTCTTTGAAGACCACATCAGATACCGAAGTGATATTAGAATTGTTTGCTGAACAAGGTGTGCAATGTTTTAAAGAATTAAATGGCATGTTTGCTTTAGCCATCTACGATATCCAAAATCAAATCTTAACAATCGCCCGGGATCATGCAGGGATAAAACCTTTATTTATTTATTATGATGAGGCTGATTTCATTTTTGCATCAGAACTAAAGGCGATTCAATCCGTAAAAAAATCGCAGCTAAGCATTAATAAAAAAGCAATTCCCTACTTTTTGCATTTGGGCTTCATTCCTCATCCTCTTACTATTTATAACAAAACTGAAAAATTTCCCGCAGCGCATTACCTTCAAATTGACTCTAACGAACAAAGATTTTCAAATCTGGACAGGAGCGTGACTTCGTTCTGGCAAATCGAATCTAAAATTGAAATGAATTCAATAAAAGATGAAAAGGCAGCGAAAAAAAAACTAACTGGTTTATTATTTGATTCGGTTGAAAAGCAATTAATCAGCGATGTTCCTTTAGGTACTTTTTTAAGTGGTGGGATTGATAGTAGCCTTGTAACTGCAATTGCCAGCAAAGTGAATAAAAAAAAGGTAAATTCTTTTAGTATTGCGATTGACGATGGAAAATTCAATGAATCAAAATATGCCGCGCAGGTAGCAACATATTTGCAGACACAACATCATGAGTTTAGCGTTAAAGAAAAAGAAGTACTGGAATTAATTGACACAATCGTGCCACTTTACGATGAACCATTTGCAGACTCCTCTGCATTGCCAACTATGATGGTAAGCCGGCTGGCAAAAAAATATGTAACGGTGGCACTTAGTGGCGATGGCGGCGATGAATTATTTATGGGCTATGGTATGCATCTGTGGGCAAAGAAACTTTCCGGAAACTGGGTATCTCCCGTAAGACGTAGTATATCGGCTGCCTCCAAATTAATGAGCAGTAAATACCGGCGTGCCGGAAACTTATTTGACTATGATAGTAAAAAAAATATCAGGAGTCATATTTTTTCACAGGAGCAGTATTTTTTTAAGGAAACTGAGTTAGAAGATATTTTAATCAATGAAAAATTTGATTTTGAAAACATAAATTCGAACATACCCACGGGCAGAATATTAAAAGAGGAAGAACAACAATCGCTCTGGGATTTCAATTATTATCTTCCTGATGATCTGCTTGTGAAAGTGGACAGGGCATCCATGCATTATTCATTGGAAACGAGAGTACCGCTATTGGACTATCGGATTGTTGAACTTGCGTTTAACCTTACCAGCGAGTTGAAGATGAAAGGCAAAACAATGAAATATCTTTTGAAGGAAGTATTGTATGATTTTGTCCCAAAACAAATTTTTGAAAGACCAAAACAGGGCTTTAGCATACCATTAGTCAAGTGGTTAAAAACTGATCTTAATTACCTTCTTGAAAAATATACGGCGCGTGAAATAATTGAACAACATAACTTGGTAAATTATGTAAATGTTGAGAAACTGAAGAAAGAATATTTGGGTGGGATGGATTATTTATTTAACAGGCTTTGGGTAATAATTGTATTGCATTGGTGGTTGGAAGAAAATAATGTCCAGCGATAATGAGCAAAAAAAATATTCTGTTTATTTCTTACGATGGCATGACCGATCCACTTGGCCAAAGCCAGGTTATTCCCTATCTGGCGGGTTTGTCAAAATTTGGTTACCGTTTTACCATACTAAGTTGTGAGAAGCCAGCAAGATTTCAAAAAAACAAAAATCGTGTAGAAGCAACACTGGAAACTTATTCGATAAAGTGGATTCCGATCGCCTATCACAAGAAGCCACCTGTTTTGTCCTCTATGTATGATGTAGCCATGCTGAAAAGAAAGGCTGCACAGTTACAAGCTGTTGAAAAGTTTGATATGGTTCACACGCGTGCTGGTATTCCATCGCTTATTGGTTTGTGGATGAAAAAAAAATTCGGTTTGAAATTTCTTCATGATATGAGGGAGTTTTATGCGGATAGCCGTATAGACGGCGGAATGTGGAAAATTGATAGTTTTTTTTATAAACCCATCTACAATTATTTTAAACGAAAGGAAGATCTGGAAGTGGAGATGAGCGATGGTATTGTATGCCTCACTTACGCCGCTGAAAAAATTATTAAAGAATGGCCGCAATATAACAAGGAAGTTATTCTTGAAGTTATTCCATGTAGCACAGATATGACGCTTTTTGATCCTGAAAAAATAAACCTTCAACAAAAAGATAAATTAAAAAAAGATCTGAACATTAGTGAGACTGACTTTGTTGTCAGCTATCTTGGTTCCATCGGAGGCTGGTATCTTGCCGATGAAATGATGCAGTTCTGCAAAAGCGTGTCTGATAAAATTCCCAATGCCAAATTTCTATTTATATCACCACATGAACCTGAAACTATTTTAGATATCGCCAGGAGATTTGATATCGCCGAAGAAAAAATAATTGTAAAGAATGCACAGAGAAATGAAGTTCCTCTTTTGCTTTCAACAAGTAAATATTCAATGTTTTTTATTAAGGCATGCTATTCAAAACAGTCCTCTTCCCCGACAAAACACGGTGAAATAATGGCAATGGGCATCCCTGTCATCACCAATTCAGGAGTGGGCGATGTAGCTGAAGTGGTGGAAAAATATCAGTCTGGTATCGTTATTAAAAAGCTGAACCAAAACAATTATGAAAGTTATGCAGCAAAGTTATGCGCCATAAATTATGATGCTAAAAGAATAAGAGCAGGTGCCCATGCGTTTTATTCTTTGGAAAACGCGATTCAAAAATATTTGAAAGTATATAACCATATTTTGGGAGACAAAAGTATTGTCGATTAATCCTTATAATCGTTGAAGTTAATTTATGTCTAGAAGGTTTTTAATAATAGGTGCAGGCTTTTCCGGCGCAGTTTTAGCCCACCGGCTATCAGAGCTTTTGGTAGACTGCAGCATCGATATCTGGGAAGAAAAATCTCACATCGCGGGCAATTGTTATACTGAGAGAGACCGCGAAACGGGCATAATGGTTCATCGTTATGGCCCGCATATCTTCAATACAGACAAAAAAGAAATATGGGATTTTGTAAACGAGTTTATTCAGTTGAACCCTTTTACCCATAAGGTAAAGGCTGTTTATAACGGGCAGGTATACTCACTGCCTGTAACCCTTCATACCATCAACCAATTCTTCAATAAAACATTTTCACCTGACGAAGCAAAAGCTTTTATTGAAAGCATGGCCGACAAAAGTATAAGGGAGCCTAAAAATTTTGAGGAGCAGGCCTTAAGATTTATCGGTTATGATCTTTATAAAGCTTTCTTTTATAGTTATACAAAAAAACAATGGGGCTGCGAGCCTTCGGAATTACCGGTTTCTATTTTGAAGCGGCTGCCTGTAAGATTTAATTATGAAGACAGTTATTATAACAATCCGCTGGTGGGAATTCCCAAAGAGGGATATACCGAATTCGTTAAAAAATTAATAAACAGTAAAAATATTCAGCTTACTCTTAACAGGAAATTTTTACCGGGAGATGATTATTCACCTTATTCTCATATTTTTTTTACCGGCCCTATTGATGCCTTTTTTAATCATAAGTTCGGAAGGCTGGGTTATCGTACGGTTACCTTTGAGCCATTTTATTCCGAAGGAGATTACCAGGGAACTGCTGTAATGAATTATTGCGATGAATCTGTAAAACACACACGCATTACGGAACACAAGCATTTTGCTCCATGGGAAAAGCATGAAAAAACGATTTGCTTTAAAGAATACAGCAAAGAAACTACCGAAAACGATATCCCGTTTTATCCTAAAAGACTTGCTGCCGATAAAGAGCTCCTGAATCTTTACAGAAACGAGGCTGAGAAGCTCACTAACGTTTCCTTTTTAGGAAGGTTAGCGACTTACAGATATATGGATATGCATCATTGCATTGGTGAGGCATTAATTTTTGCGCAACAATTTATATCGACAAAAAGAAATGGCGGAAAACTTCCTGTTTTTCCAAATACTGAATCCAACTAAAATCGCTGCTTCTTTCTTGCTAAGCAGTTAATTAACCCCCAAAAACTTCTTGCTTGCCAATCGGTTAACATAACTTTTTCTCTTACAAACTAACAATAACAGGCCACTCATCTACGTTATTGTCTATACTATCCATAATTCTAAAAACCAAATTTCCAACCCTATGGACAAGGTTATAGCTGTGGTTGTAACTTACAACCGGCAATTTTTGCTTGCACAATGTATTGATGCTTTGAGAAATCAAACGCGAAAAGTTGACAAAATACTGGTAATTAACAATGGTAGCACAGATCATACTGAAACATGGTTGAGAAGCCAGGTTGATATTGAATTTATTACCCAGGAAAATATAGGCGGTGCAGGCGGCTTTTATACAGGTATAAAAACCGGTTTTGAAAAACTGTATACATGGGTTTGGCTGATGGATGATGATGGATATCCTAAGGCTGATGCGCTTGAAATGTTACTCGAAGGAGACGACGAAGAGTTGTGCCTGAGAAATTGTTCCGTGATAAACAAAGATGATAAAAAAAGCTTTGTATGGAAAACAGGGCATTATTCTAGTCTTGATGAAGTAAAAAATCCTGTTATTAAAAACGTGGCCCATCCTTTCAATGGCACATTATTGCATCGCAAAATTATAGAAAGAGTAGGCTTTCCAAAAGCTAACTTGTTTTTATGGGGAGACGAAACTGAATATTTCCATCGTATCATCAGTAAAAATAAAATACCCTTTTATACAAAAGCAACTAGCATTCATTACCACCCGGCGTGTGTATATTCTTACAAAAACGACTGGAATTTAGCTACTAACTGGAAGATGTATTTTTACATACGTAACCGGTTATTTATTTTAAAATCGAAGTTTAGTAAAAGCCTGCCGATAGCGCTAATTATGTATTGTGTTTTTTTAACAGCATTTGCGGGAACAATACTTGTTTTTCAAAAAACAAATAAATTAAAAAAGCTCGGGTTTATTTTATGGCCGATGAAGGATGCCTTAACGAACAATTTTAAAGCAACTCCCTCTTTTATTTTGCAAAGAATATCTTCTTCTTCATCTTACAGACCGGGCCATTATTTTTTTAACCAGGTTAGGCATTTAAGAAATTTTATTATACCACTCTCGTCTTCGTCGGGTATTGGTAAATTGAAAAAAGCACAATAAAAATACGTATCTTAAATTGCGAAAATCAGTTTCTTAATGGGTTACGGCGACTTGATATTATTTCCCGTTTTTCTTATAATAATGAGTCTATTTTTTAGGGTTATCAGAAAAACTTATGATGATCCGATTTTAAGAAAATACCACCGCCAAGGATTTTGGGTAAAGATGTTAGGATGCGTTGCTTTCTTTACCTACAGCGTTTATTTATCACCAGGCGATTCAATAGGATTATATCAACAAGAAGGCAATAATATTTATCACCTCATTTTACATGATTCCAATCATTTGCATTGGCTCTTTCAAAAAGGAAAATATTTCGATGTATCTTTTCTAAGAGATCGCTACAACGCCGGCTATTTCAGGTCAGAGGCGAATTTTATGGTGATTAGAATTGTCGCTATATTTTCTTTCATCACGGCAGGCAGATATGCGGCAACCAGCGTACTTTTTGCCTGCATCGCGTTTTCAGGAGTATGGAAACTGTTTTTGTTTTTTTATGAACAGTATCCACACATGCACAAAAAATTTGCAATCGCGATATTGTTCTTTCCAACTTTTGTTTTCTGGAGCGGCGGCATTTTAAAGGATACGTTATGCATTGCTTCGCTAGGTTGGGTTACTTATGCACTTTATGAAATGTTGTATCGGAAAAAAGGCTTTATAAGAAATTCAATCATTTTATTGGTCTTCGGGTATCTCCTGGCAATTATCAAAGTCTATATTCTTATTTCGTATGTGCCATTTTTTATCCTCTTTATCGTTCTTCGAAACGTCCAGGAAATAAAGAATAATTTTTTGAAATACTTAATTGCACCAACGCTAATAGCCATTTGTATGTTCGGCTTTACTACGGTACTCAGTTCATTTGATGAAGAACTGGGAGCTTACGCGGTTGAAGATGTTGCTTCAAGTGTAAAAGATCTTAATGGCGCATTCAAAGCGATGGATGGAAATGAAACGGCGGATTCTAATTTCGACCTCGGCGTTGAATTCGACGGCACTTTCCGGGGGCTTATAAAACTGGCTCCTGTGGCAATTTTTACAACATTCTTCCGGCCCTTTCTTTGGGAATCGCATAAAATATCTCAACTCCTCGCTTCGCTGGAAAGTTTGATACTTTTATTCTTTACCATTTACGTCGTTTTTAAGAGCGGGCTGAGGTCTTTCTTAAAAATGATATTAAGCGATCCGCTTATTATGTATTGTTTCCTGTTTTCTTGTGTGTTCGCCATGTTTGTAGGAGCAAGCACTTTAAATTTTGGCACATTGGTACGTTATAAAATTCCTTGTCTCCCTTTTTATACAATTTCTTTATTTCTCATTTATGAAAAAGTGAAACGGAAGTCCGCTCTAAAAAGAATGCAAAAAGCAAAGCATTTAGAAGAGAAAGAATTATCATCATACCAAATTGCAATCTGATATTTTTTAAATAATTATCTTTTTATAGACGCCCCTTTTGAAATACCAGCAGGGCTTATATTCTTAATTTCCATTAAAAGCTTTTTTGCCAAAATCTTGGAATATTCTTCAGATCCTTTTGTGTTCACATGTCCAACGTTTGCAAATAATTTTAGATTTTGACAAATCTCCAAACTATCATGTCTTAGATATTCTATATTATTTTTGTTCGCAATTTCTGATATCATCTCAAGAATTTCTTTACTGTTTGAAGTGTGCTTTTGCAATTCAAAATTATATTCAGGCGCATAGGTAAAAATTAATTCAGTATTATTTCTTTCGCAAATTTTTAAAATATCTTCCAGGTCTTTTACTGCATTTTGATCGACTTCTATGGCTGTTACCGTTGTTGGGGTATCTTTTGGTGAAATAAATTTTTGAGTGTTAGATAAATATCCTTTGTATTGAAATTCTCCCTCGGCTATTTGCGTTTGTCCTTTACTTATTAATCCTTTAATGGCATTCCCTCTGGAATAGTCATCAAAATCTGTAATACCCAAAAATGGAAATATCTTTTGGAGCCTCGTATTATGCCCATTATTCGATAGAGCGGAATCAATTATTTCATTATTAAGAAAGGGGAAATATTGAGTATAGTTAAAAAATTTTCTTTGCAAGTTAAAAGAACTTAGATCAAGCGTCAGAACTAATAATTTAGGAGAAGGATGATTTTGCAAAAATGCCTCATATGTCATTTTAAATTCAAACAAGTTTCCTCCGTCTATACCTGCGTTGTACGAGGAAACTTCACATATACTATCAATAAATTTTGGATTTATAGTTGTATGTGTTCTTGATGAACCAATAAATACTATATCATAATAAGTATTCTTTTCAAGAATTTCAGTTAACCGTACGGTACTGTGATTATTATATTTTAGGAGGCCCTTTTCCATAAACTTAAAAGAGACTTCACAAAGTATGAATGCTAAAAGTAATATCAATAATATTCGGGGAATCGGCTTCACAGATTTTAGAATTGAAAATAAATAAAACTATTATTATTAAATACACCAAGCATAATAATCAGAAACAAGATGAACGAGCAGAAGGCAATATCCAAAATAGGTTTGCCATTACAATTTGTTAAGTTAGCTGAGAGTTTGCTTTCCGAAAAAAGTAAAACAATAATCATTAACAGGCTAAACAAAGTGCTGAATACCCCAAACTCCGATAGGTTTTTAAAATTTGTAATAACCATTTGAAATGGCTGAGTGGCATGCATAGTAAAAATGTGATTAATTATTAGAAATGCACTGCTCAAATTATTAGCTCTGAAAAATATCCATGCGAAGGTCACAATCAAAAACGTAAATACAGTAGAAAGTATCGTAATCGATTTGTTTCTGGATGAATGTTTTATTATATTTTTCTTCAAATACATATACAATAAAATATAAAAAGCATGCAACGCACCCCATATAATGTATGTCCAATTGGCTCCATGCCAAAAACCGCTTATTAAAAAAACCACCGCAACGTTGAAATAAAGCCGCCTGATGGTAACTCTGTTGCCGCCTAATGAAATGTATAAATAATCTCTAAACCATGTCGAAAGTGATATATGCCACCTTTTCCAAAATTCCTGTATATTTTTTGAAAAATATGGCCGGTTAAAATTTGTCATTAGATGGAACCCCATCGTTTTCGCTGCGCCTATGGCAATGTCAGAATAGCCCGAGAAATCGCAATATATTTGGATGGCAAAAAAAACAGTAGCAATTACCAAATTGAGATAATGATAATCTGCAGGAAAGTTGTAAACTGAGTTAACATAAAGAGCTAATCTGTCTGCAATAACTAGCTTTTTAAAAAACCCCCAAAGCATCAACCGCAATCCATCTAATAAATTTTGACTGCTAAATTTATGTTCTTCACGAAACTGGTGTAATAAATTTTGCGGTCTCTCAATAGGTCCAGCTACCAACTGTGGATAGAACATTACATACAAGGCATATATTCCAAAATGTCTTTCCGCTTTCTGGTTTCCTCTATATACTTCTATAGTGTAGCTCATGGCTTGAAATGTGTGAAAAGAAAGTCCAACTGGCAGAAGAATGCTAAGGAAGGGAATTGAGTTCGTGGTAATGTGTAATGAGTGAAAAAAATTATTTACATTATCCACAAAAAAATTGTAGTATTTAAAAAATGCCAGGACACCAATGTTAGCGCAAATACTTAAGGAGAGAAAAAGTTTTCGCTTTTTACTTTGTGCATTTTCAATCACAATCCCAGCGATGTAATCAATAATAATTGTAAAAATTAATATAAAAATATAAATAGGGACAAATGCCATATAAAAAACGCAACTCGCAATTAACAAGTGTATCCAGCGATATTTATGGGGCAACAAAAAGTAAAGGATTGTTACAATCGGGAAAAAAACTAAAAAACTAAAAGAATTAAACAACATATTTTTTATCAAATAGAATTGGACTTACAATACTAAATATAAATACCTTACTATTACCTCAACAATTTTTTATACAGAAAAATTGATTTTTTGTAAAATCTTGAGGGCGTAAATTAAACTGTGTCAAAATTTTCTTCAAGACAACCCAGGTGATGGTAACTTTTAAGAAGAACATTTTTTTGAAACATTTATTGTGAATTTTTATTCTCATAGCATATATTTCTCAACTTTTATTTATTGGCAATGTTTTTCTTTTTGATCGCACTCTTTGCGTTTTCTTTTCACAATTAATAAGATTATTTTGCACGACATAAAATTCAGTAATACTAATGTGCGGCATTGCGGGAACCATTAACTGCGGCTTTTCATACGAAGAAGTAATCAAAACAATGGGGCACCGCGGCCCTGATGAGCAATATGGATACCAGTACCAAAATGTAAATTTTTTTCACCTCCGGCTATCTATACTTGACATTTCCGGCGGTAAACAGCCGATGCAACTGGATGATAAATACACCATTGTTTTCAATGGTGAAATTTATAACCATGCCGAAATACGCAATCAGTTTAATTTGACGGGTCAAACTTCTTCAGATACTGAAACGCTGTTACTTCTATATGATAGGTTTGGCGCAGAATTTCTCCAATACCTTGATGGCATGTTTGTTTTTGTTATTCATGATAAAATTAAGAATGAGCTCTTTGTAGCCCGTGACCGGGCGGGAAAAAAGCCTTTTTATTATTACAATCACGAAGGTAAATTCGCTTTCGCCAGCGAGTTAAATTGTCTAAAGTCAATGGTCCCTCTTGAAATTGAAAACCAAAATTTTTATCAGTATTTAAGACTAGGCTCATTCTACAGGAAATTTACTCCCTACAAAAATGTGACAGAACTAACAGCAGGAAGTTTTATTACTGTTAATTGTAAAACGTTAGCTATATCAAAAAAAATATGGTGGAACATAAATGATTATTACAAACAACAAAAAAATGATTCAATTGAAGAAGCCTTGAAAAAAACTGATGGTTATCTTCATGCAGCAGTTAAAAGACGAATTGAATCAAGCGACCTTGAGGTAGGTTGCTTTTTAAGTGGAGGAATAGATAGTGGCGTAGTCACCTCCATTGCCAGTGAATACAATGATAACCTTAAAACCTTTACTGTTTCTTTTGACGGGGAATACGATGAAGCGCCTCTTGCAAAGTTGGTAGCAGAAAAATACAGGACCCATCATACCGAGATTAGAATTTCATTTTCAAATTTAAAAAGTGATTTAGAAAAGATCTTATCTAATTATGGAGAACCTTTTTTTGACAGTTCTGCAATACCGAGTTATTATGTAAGCAGGGAAGCCAGAAAATATGTAACAGTCGTCCTAAATGGTGATGGAGCCGATGAACTTTTTGGCGGTTACCGCCGCTATGTTCCATTTGCACGGTATGATTTTTTTAAGAAAAATTACCTGGTTAAGCATGGCGCTTTGTTCTTTAAAAACACATTGCCACAACCAAAAAATAAAAGATCCGTACACAATTATCTTTACCGGCTTGCATCTCTTGCATCAAAGTCTAATTTGGAAATTTATCTTTCTGCAGGCGTGGATATTTTTGAAGATTATGAAAAATATATTTTAAATCCTGGATTTGATTACCTCGGACCGGTTAAGAACGATTTTGATAAAATTGCCAACAGTAATTTATCCGGATTAAAAAAAATTATGAACCTCGATTTTGATACGAATCTTTTTGGTGACTTGCTGGTAAAAATGGATATAGCCACGATGGCGAATTCGCAGGAAGGAAGAAGCCCTTTTTTATGCAAGGAACTCTTGGAATATATTCCTGCTCTTAATGATTCTTATAAAATTAAAGGAAGAACTACCAAATATATGTTGAGAAGGCTAGCGGAAAAATATCTTCCAGATGAATTGATTAACCAACCAAAAAGGGGATTTGAAATTCCTTTAAAAAACTGGATAGATGGCGAGCTAAAAGAAACTATTTTTGATTATCTCACTTCAGGTAATTGTTTTTACAAAGACTTTGTTAAGCAGGATTTTGTTAGCGATTTACTTTATAAAAAAACCAATATTTCACCTGAAAAAAGAGCTAAAATTTTGTGGACACTTTTGTCAATGGAAATCTGGTATAAAAAAGTTTATCAATGACAAACTTTGAATTAAAAGGCAAGAAAATTGCGGTTATTGAAAATGGACTATTCTCAACTTATACAATGAGAGAAGGTCTTATGATGCATCTTTTGAAAGAAGGCTGTGATGTTTATATTCTTACACACACAAATCGTTTTGTTCCACAGGTTGAAAAAATGGGACTTAAAGTTATAAATATTGGTTCCGGAAATTTAAACCCGGTTAAGGTTTCAAAATATATTTATAATCTTCGAAAAGCGCTGAAAAAAATTAAACCTGATGTGTGCCTTACCTTCAGCATAAGGCCTGCAATATGGGGCAACCTTATCACCCGCCAATTAGGAATCCCTACTATTACAAACATTACTGGTGTGGGTCCACTCTTTATAAGCAAAAACATTGTATACCGCACGGCACGCACGCTTTATAGGAATGCATTAAGTAAAACCAAAAAAGTTTTCTTTCAAAATTTCGACGATATGAATCTTTTCATTGAAAGAAAATTTGTTAAAAGCTCCATCGCAGAAAGAATCCCTGGATCAGGAATTGATTTCAAAAAATTCAGTCCAATAATTCTAAAAGAAAGGGATTCTCATTCATTCATATTCTTATTCATCGGCAGGCTTATAAAAGACAAAGGTATTTTCGAGTACATCAATGCCGCCAGGATTATCCGAAAAAAATACCCTAATGCAGTTTTTAATGTGATGGGTCCCTTCTGGACACAGAACCTTAAAAAAAATACTATTACACATACGCAATTGCAACATTGGATTGATGAAGGAGTAATAGATTATCTTGGAGAAAAAAAGGATGTTAGAAAATTTATTGCCGAAGCAGATTGCATTGTTCTTCCATCGTACCGGGAAGGCACTTCAAATACATTGCTTGAAGCAGCAAGCATGGAAAAACCCACCATCACTACTAATGCTACGGGATGTAAAGAAATTGTTTCTGATAATGTAACAGGGTTTCTTTGTAACGTTAGGGACGAACAGGACCTTGCTGATAAAATGGAGAAAATGATTTTGCTTCCGCCCGAAGAAAGAAAGGAGATGGGCAAAAAAGCGAGGCAAAAAATTATTAAAGAGTATGATAAACAAATAGTAATCCAGGCTTATCTGCGGGCAATACGTGAAGCAATTAATTGAGCTTTCATTGTTTGCTCAATAATCATAAAATTTAAAAACTTCTTTCAACATATTCAAACTTCTTAGCCGAATAGTTGTATTACGTTATGAAACATTATGCCTTTCACAATAAAAGATATTGAAAATCTTTCCGGGATAAAAGCCCATACAATCCGCATTTGGGAACAACGCTATAAATTTCTTAATCCTACCCGTACGGAAACTAATATTAGATTTTACAGCAACGATGAACTCAGGATTATCTTAAACATTGCATTGCTTAACAAATACGGATATAAGATTTCGCATATAAGCCGTATGA
The DNA here is from genome assembly GCA_963792025.1 of uncultured Chitinophagaceae bacterium. Classification (GTDB taxonomy): domain Bacteria; phylum Bacteroidota; class Bacteroidia; order Chitinophagales; family Chitinophagaceae; genus Ginsengibacter. The sequence goes on from CAWBUS010000012.1 coordinate 537,250, forward strand.
GCCATAAGTCAATTTGTGAAAAAGTACTTTCTCTTACCGATGCGGATGCGAAGGCTAATATTATCGTCAACGATCTGCTTCAATGTATGGTAGATTTTAATGTGGAGTCGTTTGAAATCATCCTTACAAATTATATAAATTCCAATGGCATTGAGAAAGTAGTTGTTCAAATTATATATCCCTTCCTTGAAAAAGTGGGCGTATTGTGGCTCACAAGCCATATAAATCCCGCGCAGGAGCGGTTGGTAAGTAACGTTATACGTCAAAAATTAATAGTTGGTATCGATTCGATTCCAACGAAAAAAATATCCGCTGCAAAAGTCTGTCTTTTTTTACCTGAAGGCGAATATCACGAACTATCCCTGTTATTTGTAGCATTCCTTTTAAAGAAAAAGGGTGTGCCGGTTATTTATCTTGGCGCGAACATTCCCTTTGAGGAACTAAAGTCCGTAACCTCTGCAAAGAAACCGGATTATTTGTATACACATCTTACCACCGCGGGCCTTTCTTTTAATTTTGATAAATTTCTCGCCACGTTAAATAAAGATTTCCGAAAATTTTCTATTGTTATATCGGGGCGGCTCACCGGTTCCTACGTAAAAAAAATTCCCCAAAAAATAATTTTTAAAAAGTCGCTGGCAGAAGTTAAAGAATTCATCAGTGCGCTTTAGTATCCCTTATGGCTTTAAAATATTTTGGCATTCATTTTGTTAAATGTTTTTTTTAGAAAGTTAAACAAAATAATATCTCATTATAATTTTTTGTTTAACTTTGAATAAGTAAATGTTAAACATTATTTATGTCGACTGTTGAATTCAATCAATTACTCTTAGTTAACGCAGCTTTTTTAAATCCTTTCGCCATCAATCTTACAAAAGACAGGGAAAGCGCTAAAGACCTTGTTCAGGAAACAATGTATAAGGCTATCGCTAATCGGGAAAAATACATTTGTGGAACTAACATCAAGGCGTGGCTTTATACAATCATGCGTAATATTTTTATAAACGATTACAGAAAGAGAGCCAAACAACAGGTTATTTTCGATGGCACAACCAATGATTTTTTGTTAGATTATAACCAAACAGCAATTTCAAATCTGGCGGAAAGCAAACTAAGATTAAAGGAAATACAGACTGCAATACATCACTTGCCGTCTATCTTTAAAGAACCTTTTCTATTATATTTTGATGGATACAAATACCATGAAATTGCCGGAATATTGCATGAACCTTTAGGTACTATTAAAAGCAGGATTCATTTTGCCAGGAAGCTTCTTAAGAAAAAGGTAAGCAAATTTTAAATACCCCTTTAAAAAGGTTACGTAGCGAATTACAGAAAGCTTATCTTTTGTACTTGATTAAAAATTTGAAAAAAGCAGTAATTATAGGCAGTGGATTCTCGGGGCTATCTACAGCATCTTTTTTAGCAAAGTATGGCTGGGATGTAACGGTAGTGGAAAAGCAAAGTATGCCCGGCGGCCGTGCAAGGCAGCTTAAACAACAAGGATTTGTTTTTGATATGGGGCCAAGCTGGTACTGGATGCCGGATGTTTTTGAAAGATACTTCGCATGTTTTGATAAAAAAAGATCGGATTTTTATTCTTTGAAAAGATTGGATCCTTCTTACAGGATATTTTGGAACGAAAAGTCGATGGACATTCCTGCAGACTATAGCCTTTTAAGAAGTTTATTTGAAAAAGAAGAGCCGGGAAGCGGCAAAAAATTAGACCAATATCTCGAACAGGCAGCGTATAAATATAAAGTAGGAATTAATAGGCTCGTTCAAAAACCAGGACAATCCTGGAGCGAATTTTTAGACTGGGATCTTTTAAGAGGAATATTTAAGCTGGATGTATTTTCATCAATTCAAAAACACATTCATAAGTATTTTAAAAATCCTAAGCTTAGGCAATTGCTGGAATTCCCGGTTTTATTTTTAGGAGCATTGCCGAAAGACACACCAGCTCTTTATAGTTTAATGAATTTTGCAGATATAAAAGGTGGTACATGGTATCCTGAGAATGGAATGTATAGTATTGTTGATGCTATGTATGTGCTGGCTAAGGAATTGGGTGTAAAATTTAATTTTAATGAAAAGGTTATTTCTATAAACACCAAAGAAAATTATTCAACAGGTATTAAGAGTGAAATTATTGGTAGTGAACAACCAATTATAAAACAGTATAGTGGGGATGTAGTAATTGCAACGGCAGATTATCATTTTATTGAATCAAAACTATTGCCCCCAAAATTGAGAAGCTACCGCGAATCTTATTGGAATAAAAGAGTTTTAGCGCCAGGCTGTTTAATATATTATATCGGATTAAATAAAAAGTTGAAAAATATTTCTCATCATTCTTTATTTTTCGATGTTGATTTTGACAAGCATGGCAATGAAATTTATGTAACAAAAGAATGGCCTTCTGATCCGTTATTTTACGTAAGCGCAACTTCTGTTAGTGATAAAAATGTGGCACCAGAAGGCTGCGAAAATTTATTTTTTCTTATTCCGGTAGCGGCAGGATTAAAGGGCGATAACGAAACGCTCAGAGAGAAATATTTTGAAAAAATTATTAAACGTTTTGAAGCGCATATAGGTGAAGAAGTGAACGATCATATTATTTACAAGAAAACTTTTGGCCCGGAAGATTTCGTAAATGAGTATAACGCATTCAAGGGGAACGCATATGGCCTGGCCAATACGTTGTTACAAACAGCCGTTCTAAAACCATCTTGCAGAAGTAAAAAAGTTAGCAACCTTTTTTATGCAGGTCAGTTTACAGTGCCGGGGCCTGGAGTGCCGCCTTCCCTTATAAGCGGCGAAGTGGTAGCGAAAGAAGTAAACAGACATTTTAATTCTTAATTTGTAATTAATAAAAATTATTCTGAACAAAAACCATGGCTTATGATGCAGTTATTTGAGGATGTGAGCTATGAGTGCAGCAAGTTTACTACTCATAAATACAGCACTTCTTTCGGCAGTGCTATAAGGCTTTTGCACAAAGATTTACGAGCTCCTATTTACAACATTTACGGCTTTGTACGATTTGCAGATGAAATTGTCGACACGTTTCATGAATTTAATAAAGAACAACTGTTAAGTGAATTTAAGAACGAAACTTATAAGGCAATCGAAAGAAACATAAGCCTCAATCCGATTCTAAACAGTTTTCAGGCCACTGTGAACCAGTACGAAATTGATTTAAAGCTTGTAGATGCATTTTTTAAAAGTATGGAATATGATCTCCTTAAAAAAACTTATGACGCTGATGTTTACAGAGATTATATCTATGGTAGCGCTGAAGTAGTTGGTTTAATGTGCCTTAATATTTTCTGTGAAAAGGATTATTCAAAATATAAACAGCTCATGCCATATGCGCAATCACTCGGCGCAGCGTTTCAAAAAGTAAATTTTTTAAGAGATGTAAAATCAGATTATCAGCAATTGGAAAGAACTTATTTCCCTGAAGTTGATTTTAGAAACTTTACTGCAAACTGTAAAAAAAATATCGAGGCCGAGATTATGGCAGATTTTGCAAAAGCTTACGAAGGAATTATTCAACTGCCGCTTAAAGCAAGATTTGGCGTGTATGTTGCTTATAAATATTATCTTTCTCTTTTCAAAAAAATAAAGCGCACAGAGGCAGAAAAAATTCTTGAGCGCCGTATTAGAATTCCCGGTTATTCCAAAGCGCTTATATTGATGAGAGCCGGTGTAAAAAGCCAGCTTAATCTTATTTAATAAAATTTAAATCTATTCATATATTTTGGTAGAAGTAATATTGGTAGACAATAATGATGTGCAAAAAGGAACGATGGAAAAAATGGAAGCACACAAGTTGGGCGTGTTACATCGTGCCTTTAGCATTTTTATTTTTAACAGCAATGGCGAGTTCCTTTTACAGCGGCGGGCAGAAGGAAAATATCATAACGGTGGCCTTTGGACCAATACATGCTGCAGCCATCCGCTTCCCGGAGAAGATGTTTTAAATGCAGCCTACAGAAGGCTTTCAGAAGAGATGGGATTTTGCACAACTCTCACACCAGCTTTTAGTTTTATTTATAAGGCTACGTTTGATAATGGATTAACTGAACATGAATTTGATCATGTTTTTACAGGAATTTATGATGGCGATATTAAAGTAAATGAAACTGAAGTGAGCGATTATTGCTACAAAAAATTAAAGGATATTAACGATTCGCTGCAAACGCATCCGCAGAAATATACCGAATGGTTTAAGATTGCATTGCCTCAAATTAAGATGTTTCATAAAGGGAATTTCGATAAAATATGATTTCAATTTTAAACCCGTCTCATAAACTGGCATTCTTTTAAAATCTTACTTTTGTATTTAGATGCAGATACTTTTATTCATATTAATTATGCTAACCACTTTCTTATTAATGGAGGGAGTTACATGGCTAACTCATAAGTATGTAATGCATGGCTTTTTATGGTATTTGCATGAAGATCATCATAAAAAAGGGCCTGGTTTTTTTGAAAAAAATGATGCCTTCTTCCTGATATTTTCCATACCAAGCATCCTGTGCATTTTATTTGGAACGTTTGACAATAAATTTTGGCTGGCTGCAATAGGCGCCGGCATTGCGATGTATGGCTTTGCCTATTTTGTTGTACACGATGTAATAATTCATCAGCGCATAAGACTATTTACACGAAGCAATAATTTATATGTGCGAAGCATAAGATGGGCGCACAAGATGCATCACAAACACCTTGACCAAGAGGAGGGTGAAAGTTTCGGTATGCTAATGGTTGCAAAAAAATATTGGGATAAAGTAAGATCTGATAAGAAAAGATTGGCTGAAAATAAGGCCCCGGCCAGCACTCCGGTTTCTTCTGAAACGCAAACATGGTAGTTAAGTTTTATTATAATAATTTTTCTCTTTCCTTGCAATTTCCTCTTGATCAGGGTTGATTTATTTATCTTCAATTCTTTAAGGACTTTTATCTAATTGCCTTCTCTTACATGGTGTCAAAATATTATGATTATATTTTTCTTGGTGCAGGCTGCGCTTCTTTGAGCGTCCTCATGAGAATGATTGACTCCAAGGCGTTTTTGGGGAAAAAAATATTGCTTATCGACAGGGACAATAAAACCAAAAATGATCGCACATGGTGTTTTTGGGAACAGGGACAAGGGTATTTTGAGGATATCGTTTATCGGAAGTGGAATGAAGTTGTGTTTAAAGCTTCAGATGATGAAAGCGTGGCCCTGGAAATGAAGGACTATCAATACAAAATGATAAGAGGGATCGATTTTTACAATTATTGTTTTTTAAAAATAAATATTCAAGCCAATATTGATATCCTTAATGGAGAAATTTCATTTGAAAAAACGAACGAGTTATTAAGAATAAAAGTTGACAATGAGATTTTGCCATGCAATAAGGATACTTTGATCTTCAATTCACTTTATATTCCTTCTGCCAGGCAGACAAATAAGTTTTTCCTGCTTCAGCATTTTAAAGGCTGGATTGTGGAAAGTGAAAATGATTTTTTTAATTCTTTGCAGGCAACGCTCATGGATTTCCGTGTTCAACAAACCCATGGAACCAGCTTCGTGTATGTTTTACCGTTATCTTCTACAAGAGCATTAATTGAATATACATTGTTTAGTGAAAACATTTTATCCGGCGATGAATATTATAGGGAATTAAAAATATACGTAGACGAATATTTAGGCATTAAAAATTACAGAATTGCCGAAGAGGAATTTGGTGTTATTCCAATGACAAATGAATACTTCCCTTATTTCAAAAACGGGATGTATTTTGTTGGCACAGCGGGCGGCCAAACAAAGCCATCCACTGGTTATACATTTAAGTTTATTCAAAAGCAGGCTGACAGGATTGTTTCTGAGTTAATTTCAAAAGGTGTTCCATCAAAAAAAAGAAAGTTAAAAAAGAGATTTTCATTTTATGATAGTACGCTGTTACATATTCTTTCCAAAAAAATGCTGGACGGTAAACTGATTTTTTCGGTTCTTTTTAAAAAAAATAAAGCTGCCGATATTTTTAAATTCCTCGATAATGAAAGTACCCTTGCCGAAGAAATAAAATTGATCAATTCCCTTCCAAAACAGGTTTTTACCAAGGCCGGTTTTTCTGAATTTTTTAAGATGCTGTTTAAAAAACAAGATTAAACTTTTTTGTCATACTGCCGTCTTACCTTCGGTTTTTCTATTTTTGCCCAGATATTAAATACTTATGACCCCACACACTGATGACCAGGAACTTTTGGAAAGTTTCAAGGAACCTGCAACCCGGGAACGGGCCTTTACGGGTATTATTAAAAAATACCAGGAAAAGCTCTACTGGCATATAAGACGAATGATTATTGACCACGATGATACAAATGATGTGCTTCAAAATATGTTCATTAAAGTTTGGAAAGGACTTGAAAATTTCAGGGAAGACAGCCAGCTTTACACATGGTTATACCGTATAGCTACGAATGAATCTCTCACTTTTTTGAGCCAGCAAAAGAAAAGAAGCTCCGTATCGCTAAGTGATGTGGAAACCGGGTTGAGTAATAAATTGAAGAGTGATACCAATTTTGACGCCAATAAACTTGAATGGAAATTGCAACTTGGCATCCAGAATTTGCCCGAAAAACAGAGGCTTGTGTTTAACCTGAGATATTATGATGAAATGCCTTACGAAGAGATGAGTAAAATACTGGATACCAGCGAGGGAGCGCTGAAAGCAAGCTACCACCATGCAGCTAAAAAAATTGAAGAATTTATACTGAATAGTTAAACTTTATACGGTAAAAATAGTCTGATAAGGCGTAATGAAGAATTCACCGGAAATATTAAATGAATTGATGGCTATCAGCCCGCTACTTGCAGGCCTGGAGAAGGTGAATGTGCTGGGGGTTCCTGAGGGTTATTTTAATGAGTTACATTTTAGAATAGCCAATTATGCGTTACTCAATAATACTTCACTCCTGGAAAACATTAATGAGAGAAATATCCAGAAGGTACCAGAGGGCTATTTCGATACTTTGAGTGATTCAATTCTTGCTAAAGTAAAGGCAATTTATATAGAAAGTGCAGAAGAAGAATTGCGAAGTCTTTCATCAATACTTTTTAAATTAAGAAGCGAAAATGTATTCAAAGTTCCAGCCGGATACTTTGATAATTTAAGCGATGCAATTCTTTCTAAGTCAAACGCAAGTATCCCTGAAAGTGCAGAAGATGAGTTAAGTAATCTTTCACCTGTATTATATAGATTAAAAGATGAAAATGTTTTTACAGTTCCCGCAGCGTATTTTGATAATTTAAGCGATGCAATTCTCTCTAAGTCAACCGCAATTGGTCCTGAAAGTGCAGAAGACGATTTACGCAGTCTTTCACCAGTATTATATACCTTAAAAGATACCAATGTTTTCAAAGTTCCGGCAGCATATTTTAATAATTTAAGCGATGCAATTCTTGCCAAATTAGATGCAATTAATGCTGAAAGCGCAGAAGAAGAATTACGGACCCTTTCGCCTTTACTATATAGTTTAAAAGGTGAAAACGTTTTTACAGTTCCAGCGGGATATTTTAATTCTCTTTCGGAAAATGTTACTGAAAAATTAATACCTGCTCCTGCCAAAGTGATTACCATGAAAAAAAGAACTTCATGGTTAAAATATGCAGCTGCTGCAATTGTTACCGGCATTATCACTGTAACATCTTTTCAGTTATTTAAAGGGTCATCTCACAATAGTTTAGCATCGCTTCCATCTTATTTCAAAGCATCATATCAATATAAAACTGAGGCGGAATTAGATGCCGGAATTGCCAAGTTAGATGATGCTGATATTGCCAAATATCTTGAAAAGAATGGCAATGTTTTGGATAATGCTCTGCTTACAAATAATACCGATGAAAGCAACCTGCCAAGTTCAACTGATTATTTAAATGATGAAAATACATTGAATGAGTATCTCGATAAGATAGATGCTCAAAACAATAGCAAACTAACTCCTTAAGATGAAAAAATATTTACTTATATTATTTGTGATGCTTGGTTTGCTTTCCCAAATCAAAGCACAAAACGGCGAGAAAATTCAGGCATTGAAAATTGCGTTCATTACGCAAAAATTACAACTCACTCCTGATGAGGCACAAAAATTCTGGCCTGTTTACAATCAATATGATAATGAAATTCATAATATTGAATTAGACAAAAGTGATCCTAACGTATTAGACAAAGAGGAAAAATTATTAAACGTTAGGAAAAAATATCTGACCTCTTTTGAAAAAATACTGGGTCCTGATAAGACAAACCGGCTTTTTAATGCCGAAAGGGATTTTCGTGGCCTTTTAATTCGAAGGCTTCAAAACCGCAACCAGCAACGATTAGGACCTCTTCGCCGGTAAATATTTATTTATTATATACGTAATAAAAAATGAAAATTGGAGAAACTAAAAATTCTCCTATTTTTGTAACTAGGTGTTTTTCATAGGTTAGCAACGGCCGGCCCTTTTTAGGGCAGGCCTTTTTTATAAATACTATTAAAATTTATATGTAGGATATTTTATATCATGATAAAATAGAAACGTCCATTTTTCTTTTTCTCCTTGCTTCCACCATTTCATTCTTAACTCCATCGCTTTAGCTCCATCATAATCATATTTGGCTTTGAACCTGTTTTTCATTTGCTGAAGCTGAGGTGCAACATCTCCGCCAAAAAAAATTTTTTCATCCATCTCATTTACCATAAAAGCCTGGTGGTATGGGCTATGCGCACCGGTCATTTCGTAATGTATATAACCATCAATATTTCCACTACCTTCTATAAATTGCAATTGACTGTTCCTATCAAGACATACAAAATCTCCGGCAAGATAAGATGGAAATCCTTTTTGAAAAGCGAAATCCCACTCCTCCCTGTTGATGTAATAAATTGCATTTTCAAAACTCAAAGTTTTTTTATCGGGCAACGCAATTCCACCTGAATGATCTTTATGTAGGTGAGAAAGAAGCACCTTAGTTACATCGGATGGGTTGATACCATTTAAAAAGAGATTTTTATGAATCTGCAATTGATTGTTTTCATCAGCAAATCCCAATCCTGTATCAAGCACCAGAATATCCTTTGACGTAACGACAGCAAATGGTTGAATCTCTACTAACAGGCTTCCTTTTGTTCTTTGTTGTAAATCGTCTTTGTCAAGCTGAAAGGGAACAAATTTTTTTGTCTGATCCACGGTAAAACTTCCTTCACTTAATGGTATAATCTTCATAATTTTTAAACAATTACCTGGTTAAATAGTTTACTAACTAGCTGTCTTATCAATCGTTCATCGCAATACCATTTGCCTGTCGGCATCCAGCCTAACTAAAATAAAAATCAATATGGTAAAGGTTAATAAAGAAGATCCGCCGTAACTCATAAGCGGTAATGTAATTCCAATAACCGGAGCCAGCCCAACGGTCATACAAATATTAATTGTGACATGAAAAAACAAAATTGCGGCAACGCTATAGGCGTATACCCTGCTGAAAGTGCTTCTCTGTCTTTCTGCCAGGAATACTATCCGCAGCATAAATAATAAATAAAGGATGATAATGAAGCTGCTGCCTAAAAATCCAAAGTTTTCTCCCACACTTGTAAAAATAAAATCTGTATGTTGTTCAGGAACGAAGTCGCCCTGGGTTTGCGTGCCTTTCAAAAAACCTTTACCAAACAAACCGCCTGAACCAATAGCAATTTTTGATTGCTTCACATTATAATTTTCTTTTGCTTTCTTTAGCTCTTTCGTTTTTAGGTTTTCTTTTTGCTCATCTGCTTTTTCGGAAGCAAGCGTGGCATCCGGCACATAGTCTACCCCAAATGTATTCATAATCCTTTCTACCTGGTAAGCGTGCAGCACATGTTTAAAAATATAAGGAACAGCAAATCTCTGGATGCTTACGCATAATATCCAAATACCCAGTATCACTACCAGTATCCCTTTATCCCTTCTAATACCCTTTCGAAAAATGAAAACGGACAAAATAGCAATCGATGTGAGGATAATTGCCAAGGTATTTTTTTCTACCAAAATAGTTGCTACCACTAGTATCGCAAACGAAAAACCTATAATAAGATAAACGGGTGGCAACCCTTCCCTATACATGGGAATAAGAAAAGAAAAATATACCAACGCAAGCCCTGTTTCATTTTGCAAAATTGAAAATGCAGCCGGCGTCAATATAATAGCTGCAGCTATAAGCTGCGAACGAGGCTTTTCAAAATTTGTTTCAGGTCGCGACAAATATTTTGCGAGTGCAAGAGCTGTAAATATTTTACAGGTTTCGACTGGCTGCAGATTAAAGAAGCCTAATGGAATCCACGATCTAGAACCATTGATATCTTTACCGACAACAAATGTGGCCATCATAAGAAATATTCCTAATACATAACTTAAATTAGCTGTTGCCGTAAAAAATTTGCTATCGGTTAATAATATTACGACGGCAATTACCAACGAAATACCCAGAAACAGTATTTGGCGGGAGTAGTTCTTTTTAAGGCCAATAATATTTTGGAGTATATTTTCATTGTTATGATATTCAACAGAAAAAATGCATAGTATACCTATACAAACTAATATTATATAAAACCAAATGGTTACCCAGTCAATTCCTTTTGATATTACAGCTTGGTTATTCATTAAATGCAGGAATAAATTTTATTTTACTGTGTGTGAAGTATCCGGCTTCCGTCTTCTTTCGGTTAGTATAGCTTCGTGTGTTCGTTTTAAATCAGTATTATTTTTCTTTGCCGGAATCGTATCCGTTTTTTCTACTTCTTTTTTTGAGCTAAATGAAGAAGAATCAGTGTCATCTTCGTCATCTTCAATTTCCGAAGTATCCTTTGCTGACTTAATAAGGCCCTTTTCAATATTATGAGTACTATTTTTTACTTTGCTTAGTGAATCCCGAACACGAATGGCTTCTTTAATGCGTTCTGGCATAAGATCCAGGTTGGCCAGCGTTTCTATTTTTGCTTTCCGGTCAGGCTCGGGAATGGAATCTCTCAAATATTGTTCTATCATAAGGCTTGCTATAGGAGCTGAAGAATTAGCTCCCATTCCGGCATTTTCACAAATAACGGCAATGGCTATACGTGGATTTTCCCTTGGCGCAAAAGCTGCAAAAAATGCGTGCGATTTTTGCTTAACGCCTTTATAGTAATTTTCAACGGTACCTGTTTTACCACAAACTATAATTCCCGGAATCTTAGCCGCCGAGCCGGTTCCTGTTTCCATTACTCCCTGCATACCATCGTGCACAGCATTAAATATGGTATCGGGAATAGAGAGAGGATGGTGTTTTACTTTAAAAGAATCGAGTAAGCCATAAGTATCTCCTCCTTCAATAGAGTCGACAAGGTGGGGCGTTATGTACCAACCTTTATTGGCGAGGTAAGCCATTTCATTCGCTACCTGCAAAGGAGTAACGTTTACTTCACCCTGGCCAATACTTACCGATCTGAAAGTGCAGAAATTCCAATGCCCTTCACCATATATCTTATTGTATGTTTTAGGAGTAGGAATCAGGCCCCCTTTTTCTGTAGGGATGTCAATTCCTAATTTATGGCCAAGACCGAAAGCGTGCATATAATTGTCCCAAACTTTAAGACTGCTGTCAACAGAACCGTATTCAGAATTATTGATAGTTCTTTGCATTACATTCGCAAAATAGGTATTGCATGAAACGGCGATGGCACCCTTTAAGTCAAAATACCCCGGATCGAGACAGCCCATAGGTTTGCCACATCCATAAAATGCACCAGTACACAAAAATCTGGTCGAGGTAGATATCACACCTTCCTGCAATCCAATTAATGCCTGTAATGTTTTAAAAGTTGAACCGGGTGAATAATATGCATTAACGGTTCTGTTAATCATCGGCAGACGGGGATCCAATAACAATTCTGCGAAGTGCTTTCTTCTTTCATCACCAGCCAAAAGACCCGGGTTATACGTAGGACTGCTAATCATAGCAAGAACTCCCCCGGTTTTGGGATCAAGCGCTACAATTGCTCCAACTTTATTTTGCATTAAGTGCTCACCAAATATCTGTAAATTAATATCCAGCGAAAGATGCAAATTCTTACCTGGTATTGCAGCTGTATCATACCTTCCTTTATCAAGTCGTTCCGTTAGCCTGTTTTTATTATCTCTTTTCCAAAACTCAATTCCTCTTTGGCCCATTAACACTTTTTCATAACTGCGCTCCAGGCCCGTTCTGCCGGCATAGTCGCCAACCTGGTATCCATCACTTTCGTGATTTTTTATAAAAGAAGGATCTACCTCCGACAGATAACCTAATATGTTGCCGCCGGCATTGAATGGGTAATCACGCACCGGTCTTTCCTGGAGATAAAATGCAGGAACAAATTTGTACATACTCTCATTGATCCTGGCAATTTTTTCCGGTGGCAACAACGGTTCAAAAATAGATGCACGATAACTTCTATTTTTAATAATTGAATTTATTATTCTTTTCTTAAACTCTGCTGTATCGATATCGAGAATACGACATAAGGCAGCAGTATCCAAATCCATTCCTCTTAATTTGGAAGGAGTTACCATAAGATCGTAAATGATCGTATTTCTTAAAATTGCTTTGCCATTACGGTCGAATAAAATTCCCCTGTCGGGATAAATGACTTTACGAAATTTTCCCTGTTCATCAGCCAACACGGAATATTTTTTATTTAATACCTGCAGGTTTAAGAGCCGCAAAATAATAACCAGCGCCATTAAAGCGAACATGATTATAATAATATTTTTGCGGGACTGATTAAAAACAGACACAGACTTAGAATGATTTACAGGGGTTGAGAAAGTATAGAACGGTATTTACTGCAAAAATAATATGTCTATACTGTATTAGTCTTAAATCTTTGCTTTCTAACAAATAATAATTCTGTTAATAAAATTAATAGCAAACTTATGGCAGAAGACAACAACGTTTTTAAGATAAAATATAGATATCCCCCCGTTTGTAATGCCTGCAAAAAGAAAAGCAAAGAATGATGCAATAGTGTTAATATAGCAACATAAGTAAAATAAGGGGTAAATCCCATGCTTTTAATGGAAGGTTCATTATAATTGCTCTCTGCCCCTTCTTGTGAAATAAGCAGGTTTATTAAAAACGGGCGCAGGTATGCGATCAATACACATGGAGCCGTATACAATCCATAAGTCTTCATAAAACAATCAAGACAAAAACCTAATGCAAAAGCCACAAGCATTAATGAGCGGCGACCTATTTTAAATGGAAGCCATAAAATAAATAAAAAATAAATGTAAGGAGTTATTAAGTGATGCAATGGTGGAACCTGGTTGAGTACATAAACCTGAACCAGGATAAAAAGGGCAAATCGGACGATATTTTTCAAGAGGTTACTCATTGGTTTTTTTCACACTCTTCAAAAGATCCTGAGGCTCGTATTTTTGGAGGTTATTAATAATGTTAACATACTGCAGATTATAAAAATTCGCAGCCGTTTTTACCTTAATAGTATAGGTGCTGCTTGATTTATCGTTCACAACTTCCTTTACAGTTCCTATTAAAAGACCAAAAGGGAATTTATCAGAAAGGCCACTTGTAATGACGCTATCTCCCACGGCAACTTTCACTTCTTTTGAAATATCTTTTAGTGTAACAACATTGGGCTGCAAGCCATCCCACACAACGCTTCCGGTCTCACCGCGTTTTTTTAAGTTTGGCGCTAATGTTACTCAGTCGATGAAGCAAACTCATAACCACCGCATAATTTTTGCTTACATCAACTACAGTACCAACTACCGAATTATTGATGTCGGTTACGCCAAGATCCGCAATTACGCCTTGCAGAGAACCCCTATGAAGCTGAAGATAATTGTTGGGTTGATTTACGGAATTTCCGACCACTTTTGCCGGCAGATACAGATACCTTCTTTGATGAAGAACCGTATCTATTTGTATCGTATCAATTGCTAGTTTGCTAACAGTATCGGGCATGTCATAATCCTGTTTCAGTTTATTATAAAGGTTAGCGTTTGCTTTTACGAGGGAATCATTCGTTTTTTTAAGTTGAAAATAATATTCAACATCATTGTATTGATTATTGATTTTACCGGTTATTTCTCCGGCGGCTGCTGAGTAAACAGTATGCTGGTAACGATTATAGCTAAAAAGCATATACAATGCTATGCCCATTAAAAATAAAAAGAAAAGAAAATTAAAATAGATGCGTATAAAAAGAAAAATATTTCGCATGACTTATTTCTTTGCCTCAGAAAAAATTATTTGATTTTATAAAAAACTTTGAAGCATTTTCATTTGTAAATTTTACCTCGTCGTCCACGAATGAAATAGCATCTTTATCGCCTGAAATTAGAGTTTTTGAACCAGAAGTAACTGACGATTAAAAAAGGAAACGATCCTGGCTTTTTTAATCATCTAATAATTTAAGTTAACGCATCACAAAAGGGTAGCGATCGTAATGCTTCAATGCAAGGCCCGTGCCTCTAACCACGCTTTTAAGCGGATCATCAGCAACATGAACCGGAAGTTTAATTTTCGCGGCCAGCCTTTTATCAAGGCCTCTAAGTAAAGCACCACCGCCAGTTAGATATAATCCGCGGCGATAAATATCAGATGCAAGTTCAGGAGGTGTTGTTTCCAAAGCTTTTAAAATTCCTTCTTCAATTTTAAATATGGATTTGTCCAAAGCTTCAGCAATTTCCTGGTAACTTACCATTATCTGCTTTGGGAATACCTGTCACAAGATCCCTGCCATTTACTGGCATATCCTCAGGCGGATTATCTATATCTTTCATGGCTGCGCCAATCTGAATTTTTATTTGCTCTGCAGTACGTTCTCCGATAAGAAGACTATGGTAACGCCGTAGTGCTTCCATTATATCGGCAGTAAACTCATCGCCGGCTATACGAATTGATTGGTCGCAAACAATTCCTGCCAATGCTATAACTGTAATGCCTGTTGTCCCTCCACCAATATCAATAATCATATTACCTACAGGTTCCTCCACATCAATTCCAATACCAAGTGCTGCTGCCATTGGTTCGTGAAGCAGGTAAACTTCTTTCGCCCCTGCCTGCTCGGCACTATCTCTTACAGCACGCTTCTCAACTTCAGTAATGCTACTTGGGATGCAAATCATCATGCGCCAGCTTGGTGGGAAAAGGGGTTTTTTTGCATAAATCTTTTTAATCATTTCCCTTATCATAAGCTCCGCGGCATTGAAATCGGCTATTACGCCGTCTTTTAAAGGCCTCACAGTTCTAATGCTCTCATGGGTTTTTTCATGCATCATTAATGCCTTTTTACCCACAGCCAATATATTTTTTGGATTATTTCGGTCTAATGCTACTATAGAAGGTTCATTTACTACTACAACATCGTTATGAATTATCAGCGTATTCGCAGTTCCAAGGTCAATGGCTATTTCTTGTGTAAAAAAATTAAAAAGGCCCATGTTTTAACTAGATATTGAGAAATTATTAATGGATGCAAAGTTGTAGGAAATAATTTGAAATAACAATTGTAACGGAATTTAGATTTTACAATTTTTAATTTGAAATTATCAGCCTGTTTTTTACTGATAAACGCATAACTACAGGTGTTTATGCGAAATTTAAAATTTATAATTTAAAAGTGCATTTCCAGGATGAAATAGGTGGAAAATAGAAGGTTGTTATTTTAATAAATTCATACCCAATATCTCTCCTGAAGTACATTCCTTCAAAATGTATTTGATCCAATATTTCTTTTGAAAGTTCAATGGCTTCCGGAAGAGAATTGGCAAGAGAAGAAACTGCGAGTACTCTTCCACCGTTAGTTACAACAGACTCACCTTCCTGTTTGGTGCCGGCATGAAAAACCATCACGCCTCCATCAGCATCAATGGCTTTTGTTGCCTCCGCGTATTTTGAGGTATTCGAAATCTATAGTAAGTCCTTTTTTATAATCCCCGGGGTATCCTGCACTTACCGCAACAATGGTAGCTGCCGACTTTCCATCTATTACAATTTCCTCTTTATTCAATTCCTGTTTTTCAGTGGCTATAAGAAGCTTTACCAAATCATTCTCCAGGCGCAATAAAACCACTTCTGTTTCCGGGTCTCCCATTCTGCAATTGTATTCAATAACAAACGGTTCATCATCAACCTTTATTAATCCAAAAAAAATGAATCCTTTGTAGTCTATTTTCTCCTCTCTGAGCCCTTTGATGGTAGGTTCAATAACCTTAGTTTTAACCTTATTCATGAAAATTTCTGATGCAAAAGGAACCGGACTTACAGCACCCATGCCGCCGGTATTAGGCCCTTCGTCTCCTTCCCCGATTTTTTTATAATCTTTTGCTTCCGGTAAAAGCACATAACCGTTACCGTCAGTAAGAACAAAAACACTTAGCTCAATGCCATCCAGGAACTCTTCTACTACTACCTTTTTTCCTGCCTCTCCAAACTTTGATTTTTGAATGATCAGTTCATACTCGCCCATTGCTTCAACCGAATGATTACAAATTACAACTCCCTTACCGGCCGCAAGCCCATCAGCTTTTAATACAACGGGGAGTTTATGATTTCTTATGTATGTGAGACCTTCCTCATAAGAAGCCGTGTCAAACTCCTTATAAAAAGCCGTTGGAATATTATGTCGCAGCATAAACGCTTTTGCAAATGCTTTACTGCCTTCCAGTTGAGCACCATCTGCAGAAGGACCGGTAACAATAATGTGATTGAGCTTTTTATCATTTTTAAAAAAATCATAAATGCCCTTTACCAATGGCTCTTCGGGGCCAACAACAACAATATCAATCTTTTTAGCAATGCACACTTTTTTTATGGATTCAAAATCTGTTACAGCAATGTCCAGGTTCTCTCCATACTGGGAGGTACCTGCATTGCCGGGGGCTATAAACAACTTTGTACACAGTTCACTTTGGCTAATCTTCCAACAAAATGTATGAGCCCGACCATCTGAGCCAAGAATAAGTATTTTCAAAACAAGGTGTTTTATTATTTAAAGAAAAGAGCCTGCAAGTTAGGAATTACAATTTTTAATTTGCAACCACACATAAAGATTTAATGTTGGTCCATTTATTTTTTATAAATTGAAAATTGATATTTGAAATTAATCTGTACTTTACAATTTATTAAAACTGCATTTTGATTTTTTTCTCTAAAATTTATTAAGTTATGGAAGACCAGATAGTTCCTGCTGAAACCAACCAGATGAGAAAAGGTAAACATCCAACATCTTTATATGTTCTTTTTCTTACTGAAATGTGGGAGCGTTTTGCTTATTATCTTATGGTCGGCATATTATTTCTTTATCTTATTGGCGATAATGGCGGCAAGGGTATGACGGAAAAAATGGGCGCAGATGTAGTGGGAAGTTTTATTGCTCTTGTTTACCTGACGCCATTTATTGGCGGGTTGCTTGCGGACAGATATTTGGGCTATATCAAATCAATTTTTATCGGCGGCACTTTAATGGCACTGGGATATTTTTGTCTTGCACTTCCTGGCAATACTGCTTTATACGTTTCACTTTGTTTGATAATTGTAGGCAATGGTTTTTTTAAGCCGAATATTTCCACAATTCTCGGTAATATTTATAACAGGGAAGACCTTAAACCATTAAAAGATAACGCCTACAATATCTTCTACATGGGAATTAACATAGGTGCGCTGGTATGTAATTTTGTAGCCGCTTATTTAAGAAATAAATATGGATGGGGCTATGCTTTTTCCGCCGCAGGCGTTGGCCTTGTAATTGGAATGATCATTTTGGCAAGTTCGTTAAAACATGTGCGTGAAGGAGAAATAAAGAAAGAAAAACGACCAGAAGATATGCCTATAAGTAAAATCTTTGGCTATGTTTTTCTGCCTGCTATTATTGCTGCCTTTATAGGATGGATATTGCCGTCATTACTTTTTGGCACAACTATTATGGGAAGCAAATCGAACGATGCTTTTATTTTTGCTTGTCTGCCTATAATGGCATTTTATGTATCACTATATATAAAAGCGAAAGGACAGGATAAAAAAGGAATCGGCTCCCTGTTATTTATATTTGCCATCTCTATTATTTTTTGGACCATCTATAATCAAAATTCTACCGGACTCACTTTATGGGCGCAAAAACATACCGACAGAACCGTTTCTCCCATTACGGAAAAAATTGCCGGATCACTAGGATTTCTTCAAACCGTTAGTGATACTCCAAGGCTGGTAAATAAGGTAGACCCTTACTTTGTGGATGTTAAAGATAAAAGCCAAATACAAAGCTTAGACAGTATTTTAGATGTTAAACTTAGCAATGGCAAATATGACACAACAAAATATTTATATGGCGTTACAATAAACAATAACAAAGTTGATACCAGTTCGAAAATTATCCAGGTCATGGGACCAGACCCTTACTTCAACAATGTGCCAAAAAGTGAGTGGCCAAAAGATGGTAACGAGAAATTAGCAAATACAGAATTATTTCAATCTATTAACCCATTATTCATCATTATTCTCACGCCCATACTCGTTATCCTCTTTAGCTACTTGCGAAGACGAAATAAAGAACCGTCTACAGCTGCAAAATTTGGAATGGCATTATTTATCTCAGGTCTTTCAGCATTGGTAATGGTGTTTGCTGTTATGTCTGTTTCGTCTGTTTACCTTGAGAAGACTTCACCATACTGGCTTTGGGGAACCTATTTTGTCTTTACCATTAGTGAATTATTATTAAGCCCGATTGGCTTATCTCTTGTATCAAAACTAGCGCCTGCCCGGTTAACGGCATTGATGATGGGTGGCTGGTTTTTATCCACTTCTATTGGAGGAAAAATTGCAGGAGTAATGACGAGTTTCTGGGATGATTTTACTG
Source organism: uncultured Chitinophagaceae bacterium (assembly GCA_963792025.1). GTDB lineage: Bacteria > Bacteroidota > Bacteroidia > Chitinophagales > Chitinophagaceae > Ginsengibacter. Next base: position 556,162 of record CAWBUS010000012.1, read on the forward strand.
ATAAGAAGGTGTTCTTTTTAATACTTGTAATTTCGGCTTTTATAGGCGGGATACTGATTTTCAGCAGACTTAAATCACTCAACACTATTGTAAAAGATAAAACAGGCTCGGCATAGTAAAAGTTTTTTCAAACAGCAAAGCCCTGATGTATTTGCTTCAGGGCTTTTTATTATTAAAAGTCAAATAAAATTCATGTAATCATACGACTTTCCAAATATCGCAGTATCATCTGCGTCTAACCATTTACGTAATACAGTAGCATATACATTTTTAAAATCTACCGTGTGTATTAAATCACCCTCATTTAAATTGGTAAGGTCAGGCATTGCATTTATCAAACCTTTTTGTTTTAAGCCGCCGCCAATAAAAAACATATTATTTGCAGTTCCATGGTCAGTTCCGCCACTTGCATTTTGTGCAACTCTCCTTCCAAATTCACTAAAGGTCATTATCATCACATCCTGGAAGCGATTGTTATCTTTCAGATCCTTAACAAAAGCCGCTATAGCATCATTCAATTCAGTAAACAATCTCTTCTGCTGATTTTCCTGGTTTACATGAGTATCAAAACTACCAAGGCTCAGGTAATAAACTTTGGTATTAATATCACTCATTATAAGCGATGCAATTGTTTTTAAATTCTTCGCGGTCTCTGTTGGAGGATAAATTAGCGATGAGGGATGCAACCTGCTTTGTTGAAATATATAATCGGCACTACTCAATGTTTCGCTAAGGGTCTTATACAGGTAGTCAACGGTTTCTTCTCCATTTACATGAGCTGCATTTATTTCTTTAAAATAATTTTCATGACTTGTATTATATAAGCGCTTCGGATCTTTAACCGCAAGGCCTTTATTATTTTCGCCTTTTAACGCAAGACTTAATATATCATCTACTTCGAGCGCCTGAGTTGGTTTACTGCAGCCATTACATTGGGCATCAAGATAACGCCCCAGCCAGCCAGTGTAAATGTATTTATCGCTGTCACTTGCACTTTGCCAGATATCCATACTTCTAAAATGCGAACGATCAGGATTGGGATAACCTACACTATTCATAATTCCAAGGCTGCCATCATCAAATAACTCTTTAAATGCCGGTAACGCAGGATTAATGCCTGCATCATCGGTAAGTAACAAGGCCTTATCTTTTTCAATACCCAGCCTGGGTCTTGATTTGTAATAAATATCATTTCGAATAGGGATGACCGTGTTAAGCCCATCGTTACCACCACTGAATTGAAGGACTACGAGAACTTTATTACCCGGAGGCACTATTGCTTTACCGTCAAATGCCTTCAAAAATTTTGGCAACATCAAAGATGCAGTTGCCAACGAACCTATCTGTAAAAAATCTCTTCGTTTGAATAACATTTTAAATAATTAAAAAATTAGAATAATCATGGTACTTCTTCCGCTAACACAACTGGTATTCAGGCGTGCTCATTAATTCCACGATAGCTGTTTTGATGTAATTATCCCTCGCATCCTTTTCAACATATCTGTCAAGAATTGTTGAATTTATTTTATTCTTAGTTTGCAAAACAATTTCGCTTATTTTTTGCATCAGGTTTTCTCTTGGAGTTTTGTCAAAAAGCGTCGTAATGGCATTCCAGTCAACGGTTGCAATAACCTGTTTCGCTCTTGGTCTACTATCAACACCTTCCATTCCCATCATCGTATCATCGTCGTCCTTAGGCTTCACAACAAAGTCATCAGCATTCGTAAGAATTTGCGGAATTCGCATTCTCAACATCAGGGCGCTGCTATCAATCCAGTTTTTACCACCCGGCCAACCTGCTACATTTGGCGGATAAAATAAAATTTGCCCAAGCGCACGCTGAAACAATAATTGAACTTCAGGCTTATCAAGTTCCAATGGTATTAACCTTCGTATACCTACTAATAATTCTATTGGAGATTTAATATGCATTCCAACATTTTTATCACTATAAAACCAATCGCTGGTGAATATGTCGTTCAATAATTTTTTTATATCATAATTACTTTGATAGAACCTATCACTGAGTAAATCGATTTTTTCGGAATCGGGAGTTTCGTTTACGAAATACCGATATAGTTTTGCTGTTATGAATTTCGCTGTCTCCCTTCGTTGCAACAACATGTCAATGATATCGTCACCATTAAAATTTCCTGTTCTTCCTAAAAATGTCTTTTGGCCATTGTCGTGAGCAAAAGGTCTGTCCACAAACTCTCCCTGAAAATTAAATCCCCAACCTGTAAAAGCCCTGGCACCCTCTTTCACATCCTCTTCAGTATAGTTGCCACGGCCCATTGTAAAAAGCTCCATCACTTCTCTTGCAAAGTTTTCATTGGGATGTTGCTTTTTATTTTGTTGGTTATTAAGAAATGAAAGCATAGCTGGGCTTTTGCTTACTTCACGCAATAAATTGCCAAAATTTCCTAAAGCATTTTCGCGGATAATGTTTATGAGTTGTTGTTGAAAATAAATATTTATAACCCGGCATGCAAAGTGTCCGTGCCAGAAGAGGCTCATCTTTTCTCTCATTTGAGCCTCGCTATTTATCATTTCACTTAGCCAGGTAAGATTTAAATTTTTAAGATCATCAACAGATTGCTTCCGTAACATTTTCTTTTGGTCCTGCGAAAGTTTTTGCATCATTCCCATATCCTGAACACCTTTTACTAATCCGTCAAAAAGATTAGTCGCAACATTAAATTCCTGCGGCTTTTTGGAGGAAGTTTTTACGAGTAGCGAGTACAATTCTTTTTGGGAAATGTCTGAAAGTTCATTGCCGTTTTCAGCCATCGGGCCGAATGCGGCTCTCCACAGGAGATGTTGATTTTTTACCTGGTTATTAACTACTGCCATTTGCAACTGTGTGTTAATGCTCCAACTGAAAACGTAGGAAGACTGATCCTTTATTAATTAATATAACTTTTATGAGACTTTTAAAGACAAGCTTGGTTTAATGTTAAGCCAAATAAAACTAAGAACATTCATCTAATAGATTGCCATGTTAATGTTTTTTAACCCCAGACATAAAAGAAGGATTAGAATGTAATTATTTGATGATAGTTAGAAAGGTTTGATCTGAATAAAAGCAAGCAATATTGATGCAATAAAAAAGGGATGGTATGCTAATACGATCCCAAATAATTATTGTCAATTACCTTAAAAACTCATCAAAACATTTATTTGAATTTATTGCGCAGCACTTAAGCCGGTCGTTATATTCATATGAATAATCCTGGCGCTTTGCTCGTCGCTGTTTTGAAGATCTGCAAATAGATTTTCCCGAATCTCTTTGTCATAAATAGCTGCTATTGCACAGGCACGGTTAAAATCAGTATGCATTCCGTAACTCTCCAGGATACCGGGTACATTTTTCAACTCAGGAAAAGTAATGTACTTCTTGACAAAATAGAAAGTTGTATTCTGAACAACTTTTGTGTAGGCAGTGTAAAAATTTTCCATACGTGTTTTTTTTTTGAGGTTAAGCCTTAGTGTTTATATCCTTGTAATTTGTCGAATACAAAATTTGATAGCGATTTTAATTTAGTTTGGCATTTAAAGGATATAAAAGAGATTAAAAGAATTCTAATCGGGTTACATAAGAATTCTAAAACCGGTGGGCTTATCATGGGTATTGCAGGCGTCTGACTTGTAGTATTGATATTCAAATAATTGTTTAGAATATCAAAAAGTAACTTCGAGTTATTCGGAGGAATTGAAACGAAAATGTCAAGGAAAAGTAACTACGGTAATTCAGGGGATGTAGGAAAAGGGGGCTTAGTAGCTGCCGTAAAATTAAGCCCTGATCTTAACTAATCCAAGCTTTTTTTCATAAATTTTGGAAGTGTGGAAAAGTCATAGGCTATTTAATAACATAATTATCAAATACTTAGGCCATACACATATCTTAAAGAAAAAAATCAACTAACATGCCAGCGGCTTATCTATTTCAAATATTATTCAAAAATGACACTAAATTAAAAGATCGTCTTGAAAAAATCTTTCATGTCGTTCCAGGATGCAGTATCTGCCGCAGCGTTATATTTTATAGGCATATTAAACTTTTTACCATTTTCATCAGAAGCAGGGTTTGTAAACGCATGGGTGGCATTTGGATAAGTTTTAAAAGTATAGGCAACTCCTGCCGAGTCCATAGCTTTTTTAAAGCCGGCAACTTCAGGATTTACAAATCGATCTGAGTCGCCATGACATATTAAAATTTTCGCCTTGATAAGTCTCTTATCAGGTGCAACACCTGAAAGGTCGCCATGAAAACTTACCACACCTTTTAGATCTGCACCCAATTTTACCGCATTTAATACTATGTAACCCCCATAACAATACCCGATAGCTGCCAACTTCGATGTATCAGTTTCAGGAAAAGATTTTAACTTATTAATGGCAGCATCAAGAACTGTTTTGGCCAAAGTAGGATCTTTATAATACGGCGTGGCTAATTCCATGGCCGTTTTGGGGTCAGGCCCAATTTTTCCATCTCCATACATATCTACAGCCATTGCTATATAACCTAACGAAGCCAATTCTTTTGCACGCATCCTAGGATAATCTGTCAAACCCCACCATTCATGAACTACGAGTACACCAGGCCTTTTACCAACCTGGTTAGAGTCGTAAGTTACATATCCATCGTAATTTTTTCCACCTAAACTATAAGTAACCGGCTCCTCTTTAATGGCAACTGCTTTTGCGGCCATGGAATCTTTAATGACGGCAGAATTAGAACTAGTGCCGTTTTGATTGCACGAAACAACCGAGATTGAAGCAATACTTAAACCCGTCAGCAATATTTTTATATTCATTTCTAGGATTTTATTTAAAACAAAATTAAAAAAGAAAATGTTCTGGTAGTCAGACCAAATTTTTGACCTGAAACCCATATAACTTTTCTCTTGCTCAAAAATATTGATCCGGCAACCTTCATAAAAGAAATAATATGATCTTATTCCGCGTTGTATAAAAGCATTTTACCTGCAACCACAACTTTTATGACGACTTATTTCATTAAAGATGGAGACCACGAATCTGGTCCGTTTACGATTGATCAATTACGATTGAAGTTATTAAGCAAAGAAACTCCCGTATGGTATGCAGCGCTTAAAGAATGGACTTCTGCGGGAAACGTTTATGAATTGAAGGATTTATTCAATACAAAATTATCATCCCATTCAATCGTAAAAAGTAAACTGAGTAAAATCTGGGGAAGCAATTTATTAAAACAACAAATTAAAAAGATTTCTTAGTTTATTGTTGGACGCAATATTGAAAGGTAATCAGTTGCCGATTTGGGTGTATGAAATTGAATACCTGAATTCTTATGCGGCGAAGTGTTTACGGGATGTGAATTGCATGTACCTAAGGCATAATATATAATTATAAATATAACTATGGTGCTTACACAACCTCCGCCAAGCTTCTTGGCGCCCCATCCGGCAATTAATGCTCTTACTAACTTGTTCATTTAAAAAAATTAAATCGCTGAAGTAAAAACCGTATTCACAAACGATAAAATAAATGTAGCCAGTTTTTTACTCATTTGCAGGAAGTTTTTTTTCTTCATTTTTACTCCGTGTCATAACTGCGGCAAATGTTCCCGCGCAGAAGTTAATTATAATCGCATCTGCAAGCATCATAAACAACAAACTATGCCCATTATTTTTTGCGATGGCCGCGGGAGTTTGCATCAATACATCAGGAGACGATCCAAAATTAAAAACACCCGGAGCCAATATAAGGGTTAACAAAAGTATAAGGACACATGAAAAAATTACTCCCAGCGTCGTAACGGTAAACCCGTTATATTCTATTGAAGTTTGATTAATTTTTTTCCCGCCATAGACAATTCCGAATATAAAAATACACATGAGAAATATGGCACTTCCTAAATATAAAAGCCAGGTATCACTATATCTTTGATCTTTCAAAAAAAATATAACGGGAATACAATATAGCACTGATGAAACTATTCCGAATTTACTTAAGTGAGCAATAGAAGATTTATTAAGCGACATACAAAAAGCGCCTCTAAAACCATTCCAATTTTAAAGATTAGGGCAAAATATAACACTGATATTAGATTTTCGTAGTGCTTGAAAATTACATGAATCCATAATCCAGCACCCTTCGAAAATATTTGTTATCCTGAATTATCCAGGTTACTTCGTAACTACCTGTAGCGTCTTTACAAAAAAGATATAAATAGACTCTATGCCCGTCTTTCGATTTATAAATTCCATTCCGGGATCTTAAAGTGCCATTATCCGTATACGTTAGGTTAAGGTTGTAAAGGTCTGCGTAAGCAACGGGAGGTATAACAACGGTATCATTGCCTATCGTCATTGTAATCCCACCAATATAGGTTGTTGGCAGATTTCCATAATTGCCATAGTAGGTTTTCCGGTCAATTCTTATTAAATATTTTTCATCGTAATCCAGCCTGTGCTTGCTCTTATCAAAAGGCAACTGTTTGATAGAAGCTTTAATATTATCTCCCTCAAAATTCATAAAGTCTGAACCAAATGTTGTAAATGGAATTTTTTGCAGTTCATCTTTGCCAACGGCTTCATCTATACCCGACAAAGTAAAAGTGGCCAGGTCAGCTCTTATTTCCGTCTTTGGCAATCTGGCAAACGATTCATTTTTTTTACGTGTATCCTGGAAATCATAAAATTTTTGTGCACTGCATGAAAATCCACACAGCAGTAGAGATGCGATAACAAAAGTCTTCATTTAATACTTTTCGATGAACCTTAAAAATAAAAGAATCGAGGTTAAGAAAATTAAAAAGTAATTTAAAATCTATCCTGTTCCGAAAAATATCAGAATATTATCTGGATGCGAGTAAGGCCGTTACCGGTTAAGTACAGTATAATCGGGAGTTATTTTTTTACACGTTCATAATTTTCAACACTTTTCGATCCATTCGGATTTGCAATAGTCTGAGTATAATTATCCGCACCTTTCATTTCGAAACTAATTGCGAACGATTGGCCCACGGCAATTGAATAAGTAGAATTCAAATCGACTTCTTTTATTTTATTATCACCATCCATCTCAAATGTTCCGAAACCGATTCCGGTAAAATTTTTATTTGAAGAATCTTTTAGTGTGTGGCCATACATAAAATAACCCGCATAAAACGCTTTATATTGAGTTCGTTTATACCAGGTTGTATCATTTCCCTTAACCAGGTAACCACTTGTTTCTTTCCATACGCCATCTAAGGGACTCTTTTGATCTTTACCAACAGACTGGTATTCTTCGGTAAGTTTTAGGGTCTGAGAATCAACAGACATGTCGGGAATCACTTGCGTATAACCGCCAGGGTTAGTGGTAATTTGCAAGCTAAATGAAGCAGGACCACTGATGATACTGTCTCTTGCACTGTAAATGTCATTTTCAATGACTGTTCCTGTATCTGCCGTATAAAACCCAAGGCCAAAACCCGAAGCAGAATCGCTTGGATTTACCTGGGCATACATCATCATGCTATCGGTGTAAATCTTAAGTTGCTTCAGATCCGTGTATTTGGTGTCCTTTTTTCCGTCATTAATTGTTTGTGATAACATAAAGTAAGCGCCGGGCATTATGGGCGTTTCCTTTAAGTGTGATGTGCAGCTGAGGCTTATAGTAGTAACTACTATAGCAAATAAAATTAAATTTTTCATGATATCAAGCGTTAATGTGCAGTTAATTTAAAATAAATTATTGATTCTATCAAAAAATAAATCTCGTGAGTCATTAAGAAATTATCGCAATTTTTAAAATCCGAAATAACTGTTTCCAAACAAGGATGGTAAAAACCTTTGGATATTAACACTTGTGGATTATTTGCAGCTATGCAAATTGCGATATTAAGTTTATCATCGTGTTTTAACTAAGTTTCCTAAATCCAAATTAAGCTCAATGAAAAAGCTGATGACGCTTATTTTTACAACCTCAACATTTACTGTTTTTGCACAAAATAAAATTCCGCTTCTAAAAACTTCAAATTCAATTAAGCCGGATATTGAAAAGGTGGCAAGTGATTACTACAACCACTTTGATAATATTAAGGGAGACCAAACCGACGAAACGCAAAATACTATTGAATACCAAAGTAAGATACTTCCGAAAGGTGCACTGGAAAGTAGCATCACTCAAATAAAGGGACTATACAACGTTTATAGCTGGCAGGCAGTTATGTTGAATTCCGATGACTTTGAAAAGGCAGTAGAAAAATACAAACAAATATATCACGAACTAAACGGTGCAAGTTTTATAATGCATGATCGTAAGGCATGGAAATTTAAAGGATCTTATGACACACCCGATAATGCCCGCCCTTTTGCTTCCAGCATTCTTGAGCCCGATTTAGACGACAAAGTTTTACGTCGGTTGAAAATAGAAGTTGCACTCAACTATAACATATCCGAATGGTCCGTTAGGGTTTTAGTGTATGAAAAAGAAAATGATGGCGATATACTGCCCACAGAAAATACAGGTCAATAATTTATTTATCTACGGTTGGGTATCCCTTAGCAATCCAGTCTGTTTTAATATTGTGTGGTAAATCAAGTAAATGATAATTTGTAAACTTCATACTTTTTAACAATGAAATTGCCGGAAGAACATCAGGACAATGATCGTATGGGCAGCAGCCGCAATAAATTAAAATATTTGTTGATGTAGGCAACTTACTTAGTTCTTGCTGGAATTGAGCAAGATTCTTTTCATCTTTTACCATTCCTATATCAATTGAATTGGGAATTATAGCTCCCGGGCCTACACTAAATATTATAGGCAAATCCTTATTTGCTTTAAGTGTTGCAACCAGTTCCGCAGGTTGTGTAAGTTGATCACTCGTCCAGTTCTCGGCGTTTTGTGCCGAAGAATTATTACATGAAATTATTACCGATAAAAAAAGGCAATATTGAAGTATCCGGATATTTTTCATAGAATTTAATTTAATCAAAAATAAGAAATGCCAAGAACCACCTTTCTCAACAAGCCTATTCCTTTTATACCATTCTATCTTCGATGAAAAGGTTTTGAAAAGAATCTGTCTACAATTTTATTAAATTCATCTTTATGCTCTATTAGGGTTCCGTGTCCCGAATCCGGAACAATCCATAAATAGGCAAGCGGTATATTTTTATAGATCTGTACTGTATGCTCAATATTAATCACATCATGATCGCCGCCAATAATTAATGAAGGGCATTTAATTGCGTGTAACGCTGCTAAAGATATATTAGGCTGAAACCAATCGAGCAGGAATAATTTCCAGGCATTTTTTTCAGACTCGGTTCTAAACTTTTTATTTTTTGAAGACTCATAATAAATTTTATCTTCCTTCCAGCCAGATGGATCCAGCGCCGTTGAATCGGGCCATAAATTTGCCCCGGTCGAAGCCAGTTTTATCACTTTTTCAGGATGTCGCATTGCCAGCAACAATGCGTTGATACCACCATCGCTCCAGCCTAAAACATAGGCAGAATCTATGTGAAGTGCATCCAGTAACGCAGCCTCATCATCGGCCATCATTTCAAAACTTAGAGAATCGTTCAGGTCTTTCGATTTCCCTTGCGAACGGCTGTCGGCAATAATTACTTTATATTTTTTAGAGAAATAAGGAATATTATTTTCGAAGCTGCCAATGCTTCCGCCGTTGCCATGAATCATTAACAATGGCTTTCCTTTCCCATAAATTTCACAGTAAATTTTAATTCCCCGAACATTATAAAACTTGCCTGCTTTAGGATTATTGCCATATTGAACTTCATTATTTTGGCTTAAAGCAGTAACTGCCAGTAACAGAATAAAGATGCTGGATAAAATATTTTTCATTTTAATAAATAAGAAAATTAAAAGTATGTATAATGCCGGTTATCATCCGTTAAAATATTTAATGCGGCGACTTATACTTGAATAATTTTTTATCATCATTTTTTGTTATTTGATTCTCTGAATATATGTAGAAGGCAGGGCAAAAACAGGGTGATCACGAAAGGTAAAAATCCAAGGGATTTTATTTTAGTATTTTTGGCTTCAATTATAAAATTTAAAATGGCTACAACAAAAATTACAGTAAAAAGCAACGGATCATTAAAAATAGAAGGTGATTTTGAAATTGTAGATATAGAAGGAAACATCTATGGATTGGCAGGAAGAGAAGCAGTTTCAATTTGTAGATGTGGTCTTTCACAAACTAAACCTTTTTGCGATGGTTCACATAAAGGGCATTTTGAACATGACGCCAAAGCTTTTGATTTGCCTCCGAAAAAAATTGTCAATTAGTTAATACGGTATCCAGCAAAGTTTTTGAATTTTCTTTATCCTCTTTTGCTTTCTTTTTAAAAAATCTTCGCAGTAAAAAATTATGTTGAAGCGCTTCAAGATCTTCGTCTAATTTTTTACTGGCCGATTGCAAATTTTGCAAAGTGCCTTTTATTTTGTTTGCAGACTGTTCATCGTTCAGGAGCACTCCTGCAGGTGTATTGTTATTGCGTAACCCTGTATTAATTATATTACCGGTGGTTTTAAGGTTTGAAATAACCACCTGCGAAGAATCCGCAACATTTTGCAATTGCGCAAGAGTTCCTCTCAGCTTACTGAATATAACGGTGTCGGTTACCAGATCATTTGCCAAAGAACCCTTATCGTTAAGCTTAGCGGTATAAGCCGAAACATTTGCCGAAAGTTTTTCTAAATTCTCAGTTGCACGTTTTAAAATATTTGAAGTCGCCGTTAGCTGGTTAACCATCGTCTCATCAGTTAATAACTTTCCAATTGAACCCTTACCTGCAGCAATGCGGCCCGTTATCAATTTAAAGTCATTTGTTATAGCTAAAATATTATCGTTATTTTTTGAAAGCGTGTTCATCATTGCATCGGTGCTTAGTAACTTATCACTGCCTATTACATCTCCTTCGGCAATTTTATCACCGCCAGGCGTACCGCCGTATATCTCAATTATTTTATTACCAATTAGTCCGTCCGAACCCAACTTTGCCTTTACGTCTTTTGGAATAAATTTTACAGATACATTTTCAATATCAATTTCAACTTCCACCTGGCCGTTTTCTTTCAGACTCACTTTTCTTATGGTGCCAACCTTTACTCCCGAAAACCATACATTGTTTCCCTTCTGAAGCCCGTTGACATTTTGAAAAAAAGTTTTTATGGTTATTGATTTCTCGAAAGTTTTATGTTGAGAGCCAAGTGTAAGTACGGTAATAATAAAAATAGCAATCCCCAGGAAAACGAATATTCCAACTATTACTGCTCTTGAAGCGCCGGTAGATTTCATTTGAATATTTTTATTTTACTAATGAAATTCGTTACATCATCCTGCAATGTTATAACACATTTCATGATTGGTCGATAAAATTATATTTGTAAAAATTCTGGATCCTTTCGTCATTTGTATTAAAAACCTCGCCAAATGTACCTTGCTTTATAAACTTTCCATCGTGCAACATTACAACTTTGTCGCCTGTGGATTTTGCACAGGTAAGGTCGTGAGTAATTATTATAGAGGTCGTATTAAACTTATGCCTTACCAGGTTAATAAGGTTATTAATTTCAATGCTCGTAATCGGATCAAGGCCTGATGTTGGCTCGTCATACAACATTATTTGCGGGCGCAAAATTAGAGTACGTGCAATACCAATTCTTTTTCTTTGCCCCCCGGAAAGTTCGGACGGCATTTGATTAATCGTTTGTGATAATCCCACATCGTTAAGCACAGACTCAATTTCGTGAGATACTTCTTTTTTAGATAAATGCCTCGCATTTCTAACCAACGGAAAAGCCAGGTTTTCCCTTACGGTCATGCTATCGTACAAGGCACTATTTTGAAAAGAAAATCCTACCTGCATACGGAGCCCCCGTAACTCGCGATCTTTTAATTTATCTACTTCTTTACCTAAAACTTCAACCAGTCCACGATCAGGTTTTAATAAACCACATATAATCTTTATGAGTACAGATTTCCCCGTTCCGGATCTTCCAAGCACCACTACGTTTTCTTTATTGTGAACATCCAGGTCTATTCCCTGCAATACATGGTTATCCCCAAATGATTTATACAAATCTCTTACATGGATCAATACTTCACTATGATTAATATTATTAGATTCAATTTCCATTTAAGGTCTAAAGCTGTTTGTAATCTGAACAAGTAATATCTCTTCTACAAAGATGAGGAACATGGAAAGCACTACCGAGGCATTGGCTGCCCTGCCCACGCCTTCTGTTCCATTGGTTGCATGAAAACCTTTATAACAACCAACGATACCAATGGTAAACCCATAGATGATACTTTTCACTAACGAAGAAAATATATCAAGAAAAGAAATCTGATCAAAAGCGGCCTGGAAGAATGAAATAAAACTCGTCGTTTCGTTTTGGTGAACATTCAAATACGCACCCAGCATGCCCACAAAACCTGTATAGCACATGAGCATAGGAACCATAAGTGTTGTTGCCAGCACCCGGCTTACTACTAAAAATTTAAATGGATTAACGGCCGATACTTCCATGGCGTCTATCTGTTCAGTAACTTTCATAGAACCTAATTCTGCTCCAATATTAGAACCCACTTTTCCGGCAGTAATTAAAGCGGTTACTAAGGGCGCCAATGCACGTATGATTGCGATGGCAACAAGAGAAGGAAGCCATGATGTTGCGCCAAATTGTGATAGAGATGGTCTCGATTGTTTCGTAAAAACCAGGCCTGTTATAAACCCGGTTAGAGTAATCAAAAAAAGTGATCGATAACCTACTTCGTAGCACTGCCTGATAATTTCTCTAAACTCATAGGGAGGTCTGAATACTTCTTTAAAAAAACGTAACACAAATTGCAATGCATCATTTAAACCAATAAAAAAACTGTCGATCTTTTTTGTGATAACATATTTACCCGACTTTTTAAAATACATAGCTATTTAATTACTTTCAAAATTGTATCTGCATTATTTATAACTGGCTTTTAAGGCAGCAAAGATGGTGCAAAGATTAATAAATATAATGTGGCTAAATTCATTTTAAAAAAAAAGCCCCGATTAACGGGGCGATATATTGTGTATTTAAAAAGATATTGTGGAAATTTATTACCAGTAATTGTAGATTGCTTACCTATATCGGGATCTTTCCTTCACCAGCCGAATTTGCCTTTCTCTTTCTCTTTCAAGCGCACGGATAGCAACTTTTTTTTGATGCCGTCTTAAAGTCCAGTCACTTTGAATGGCTCTTATTTTACTATCATACTCCCTGTTTATTTTTTCTATTAGAAACCCTTTGTCCTGGATAAATTGTTTTCCATGATCATAATGACCATTTTGATTATAAGTAGTATTATCATCGCGGTGGCCCGGATTATATTGGGCAAATGATGTTGTAAATGCGCCAATACAAATTAAAAGTGTAAATAGTTGTTTCATGGTTGTTTAATTTAGCTTGTTCTAATTTTTGTTACTGCCGTTAGTTATTGATTAGCTGTTATAGGCCCATTCAAAATTTGAAGGAGCGGCAAAGTTCCAGAACTGCGAGCCAAAGAACTTTTGAATTTGTTTAATCGTTTTCATCGTTTTAATTTTTAATTGTATAAAAAGTGTTTCTGTAATATGAGATGGTATTTTATCGCTGAGGTTTAATAATAAAATGTTAAGACATCCAATAGACACGACCAGGCATAGACGCAGGTATAATGGCAACTATTTTATCTGGGGCAATTACCGGTTCAATTAAAATAAAAGCTTGTTAGGCTTAGACGAAAACAGTAGGCAATCGAGTAGGAAGGTAGCCATTAATTGACTACCTGTCCTCTCACACCACCGTACGTACCGTTCGGTATACGGCGGTTTGTTAGAAAAGTTTCCTCTGGTGTTCCGTTTTCCAGTAGTAATAGTTAGTGAACCCAACGTACCCTTGCCGGCTAAAGTATTCGTTATTTAAGGCACGGCATAGTACCGGGCTGTGCGCTACCCTGCAATAACTTTTGCGGCTGTTGCTCCACTCGTATGCCTTTTGCTTCGGGATGCCCAGGTTTATTAAGTGCATCCCTTTAGTGTTGGGCTTCTTCCATTGTTTCCATATGCCTGTTCGTAGTCTTGTCCGTACTAATTTGTCCAGTTCTTCCATCTTACTTTTGGCTTTAGCTATCACAAAGTAATTTACCCACCCACTGATTATTGCTTCCATTTTCTTTATCTTTTCTGCCGCTGATGATGGGTCATTGCGCCTCGTTTTCTCCTTCATCTTTTTCTTTATTCTTGCAACAGACTTAGGGGCAATGCATATTTCCCATTTGTTCTCCCTTTTATAAAATGAAAATCCTAACAGCGTACTATCTGTGGGTTTACTGACTTTGCTTTTTGTGCGGTTTACTTTCAGTTTTAGTTTGCTTTCTATGAACTTCGTGATGGTTTCCTTTACCCGTCGGGCGGATTTCTCACTCTTTACATAAATACTGCAATCATCGGCATACCGTACAAAACGATGGCCTCTTGCCAATAATTCTTTATCCAATTCATCCAACACAATGTTTGATAACAACGGGCTTAGCGGACTACCCTGTGGTGTGCCTTCTGTGCGGGGGCTTGCCACGCCGCCTTCCATGATGCCACTGGTAAGATAACTGCGTATAAGCTTTAGCGTTGGCTTGTCGGTTATCTTCCTGGACAGTGTACTCATCAGACGGTCGTGATTTACCTTGTCGAAGAACTTTTCTACATCCAGCTCTATCA
>CAWBUS010000013.1:0-397600 GCA_963792025.1 uncultured Chitinophagaceae bacterium
ACCTTACATTGTTCCGTCTAATCTCTATCCCAAAAAACAATTTATCCTGCCCAATATTATGACGGAGGAAGAAGTGGTTCAACTCTTTGCAGCGCCACTAACGCTCAAAGAATATTGTGTAATAGGGTTACTGTATGGATGCGGCCTGCGGATAGGCGAAGTAGGCCAGTTGCGCCTGAAGGATATTGAAAGCCACAACAAACGGCTAAAGGTTTACCAGGGCAAGGGCGCTAAAGACAGATATACATTGCTGCCTGAAAAACTATTGCAACAACTGCGACAGTTTTATGTGCAGGATGGCCGGCCCAAAGAATATTTATTTACCAGCAAACAAACCAAAAGAGCCATGCATGTACGCAGTATGCAAGTGATGGTAAACAGCGCTATGGACAAAGCTGGATTTAAAGAAAAGCCGTTCACCGCCCATACACTGCGGCACAGTTTTGCTACACACATGCTTAACCAGGGTAACAATATTCATGTAATAAAAACTCTGCTGGGCCATGCTAAATTAGAAACTACCATGGTATACCTGCATTTGCAAAAGCATACACAACTCGGTATCGTATCGCCTTTAGATGTAACGGTATATGGAGCAGCCGCTAAATGAACGGCGGCAACTGTTGCAATCAAAAATCTTTGCTCACCCTTCTGTTACCGGTTTTAATCCTTACAGCCAGGCCGTACTAAGCCGGTTGAGCCGTTGCCATACAGCAGCCATAGGAGTGCACCATTACCGGTGCAACAATGAAGGGTGCAAACATATGCATTACCAGTACCATAGTTGTGGCAACAGGCATTGCCCTTGCTGCGGCGGTATGAAGCGTGATGAGTGGATAGAAGACCGCATGGGCGAGCTATTGCCCACCACTTATTTTCATTTAGTGTTTACACTGCCGCAGGAACTAAGAAGTTTATGCATGGGCAACCGCAAACTGCTGTTCGGTTTACTTTTTAAATCTGCACAGCATACCATTCTCACCCTATCTAAAGATGAAAAATATATCGGTGCTACACCGGGTATTGTAAGCATTTTGCATACTAACGGTCAGGACCTGAACTTTCATCCGCATATACATAATATAGTAAGTGGTGGTGGCATTCTCCCCTCTCCTGATGGAGAGGGGCCGGGGGTGAGGTGGATAAAAGAAAAAAGAAGCAATGGCCGTTTTTTGTTCCCCCGCCGGTCGATGGAAAAAATATACAAAGGCTATTTTTTAGACCAGCTAAGAAAATATATAGCCAACGGAACTTTGAAGTATGCAGACCTCAAAACAGTAGAAAATATACTATCCATGGTAGGGCAAAAGAAATGGAATGTACATGCCAATGCACCCTTCGGCGGCCCTGCACAGATCGTAGAATACCTGGGACGTTACACACACAAAGTAGCCATCACCGCTCACCGGATATTGCACATAGATAATAGTAATATCATTTTTAAATACAAAGATTATGCTGCTGGCAACAAGCAGAAAATAATGGTCTTAACACATGCAGAATTTTTAAGTCGTTTTGAACAACACATCCTGCCCAAAGGTTTTGTAAAGATCCGTCATACCGGTTACCTACATGCTAAAAATAAAATGGAGCGCATAGCAGCAATATGCAAACAATTACAATTGCCAGCGCCCATGCAACGAGTACATACACCGGTTGCTTTGCGACTGCTGTTACAAACCGGCAAAGACATTACCCTGTGCCCGGTTTGCAAAAAGGGAAAGATGGAATTGGTGGCAACATTTATTTATCATCATGGCTGTCTGCTAGATGCGGCGCAGTTGCGGAACCGCGGCTCTCCAAAAAGAAAAAGCAAAAAAGTTCCCCATGAAAAACACTCCTAACCCTGTTGGTAATTTTTATATTCCTGGAAACAAACTTTGTTTTCGGGTAGGGGATCATATACATTGCCGGCAGCTAAATATACGCCAGCAGGGCGAAAGGCGGGCGCCTATTCATTTAGTCATCATCTCAAAACTCATACAAAACACCTTACAACATTAGCCCCCACTCTGCTGGCAGTGTCGCTGAACATCGTATTGCAAAAAGCCCCGGTCTATAATGATCAGGGCTTTTTTATTTTCTTCAATCAGTTTGAAATTGGGGGGCTTTCTTCAATACGCATAATGTTGTGTGCTGTACTGTCTATTTTGGATGTCGATAGTTTATAGCCACAACAGGCATCATTCCTAAACTTTTGGCTTCTCTTTATCCAATCAGCAAGTTTCCATTTAAAAATTAAAGAGTCAAATTCCGAAAGCTTTTTTATTCTTCCTTTACGCTCTAATATTAACCAAAGGCAGACTGATTTTGCCCGCACTACTTTATCATCAACTATAAGTTTGGCTTCACCATTTTTTAATAGTTTCAAAGTATTCATAGCTTGGTCAACAACGAAAGCAACTTTAGACGGGGACCTACTTTTACAAAGTACATACATTTGTCCGAAAAGGCAAGAAATTCAATGGTGTATCTTTTTTCTTTTCGATAAAGAACCGGTCTTTATTAATAAAGCCTTCATTACTTCTTAAATCATTGAAGTACATTTCCATGTACGAATACGAATCCGGATTTTTTTTCAAATACTTTGCATATTTGCTGTCAAATATATCTTGCAATGCATTATAAGGTAGAATTTTAATGCCGTCTATTAATTTGTCTAACTGCTCTAAATAGGAGAGGTTAAATTGATGCCATTTTCCTTCAACCAAGATTCCCTTTTGTCACTTATGAAATCTACGTAACCATGGCACAAGTATAGCAAACACACAAAGCCAGGCTACCAAACCTGCGGCCAGCGTGATGATGTATTTCCATGGATTATTCTCTTTCTAAATGATATCCTTTTTTTATATCGCTGATTAATTTTTCACTTGCCTCTTTGCAATAAAGCAACCAGAAATTATACACTTTTATTTTTATTTCAAATTCCGCCACACCTGTATATAATCTTTCAAGGGCGGCAGGATCTTTTTTTAATAATTGTAAAGGAGGATCATGTTGTAACAGATTTTGATAATTATAATTTCCGTCGTATGTTTTCGAAGGCATGCTGTCATACGATTCCACATAGTTATCTATATCTGTAAGACTGAAAAATTCGTTGCCGAGCTTTGTAGTTTCATCCGTTTCAGCTTTTGTAGGCATTTTTGAATCTACGGCAAGAAGTTTTCTTTGATAATAATCATATATCTCTGCGGTAAGATCTTTATTTTCAATCAATCTGAAAGAGCCTGAATTTTTTAGCTCAGTGATGGCAGAATTATTAAATGCTGCGTGGCTATAGCTTCCAAGATACCTTAATGAATAATAGTAAAGCGCATTGGAATTCATGTTGCCATTTATACCTTTTTTTATTTCTGCTCTTAAAGAATCCATTCCTTTTTCACGAACTACGTTTACTTTATAATTAATGGTGCAGCGAACAGAATCATACTGCAGGTTCTCTACCATTTCCTGCATGTAATCGTGAATACGATTTTTATCTGCGATGTGTTCCCGGTAACTCTCAGCAAAAAAGCCAAGTGTTACTGCAAGAAAAATCATTAAGAATTCCAAAAAATATTCTTTGAAATTTTTCTTTTCTACATGCGGATGATGATGTACTTCTATGTTATTTGTTTAATAATTCTATTCGTCTTTTAGCCGAAGTTGGTCTTGCCCTTCTCCAAATTTAAAGTTTTACAAAGACAAAAAAGAAGTCGCCGATGTTTGGTGTTCGTGCGTATGGCTTTGTAGCCCTGGCTATCACCAACATCAGTTTAAAGCTATAGCACTAAATTATTTTATACTTGCCAGGCTATTTAAAGTAATACAATTTTGGTTTATTCTTAGATCATACTTTTCTTAAAGCGTTGTTGGTGATTGCTCTGCCGCAAAAACCATCCGCACGAACACCAGACAACGGCCGTGCGTGGCTTTATGCCGTTAGAAATTTTTTATGGAACACCGGCACCGGCATAAAGTCGTCATATTTCTGGCCGAAATGCGAATGTAATTTTGTGTTAATAGTTTAATTAACGCTTAAAAAAAATGTTATGAAAACCAGGAAAAAAAGATTATCAGTTATAACGTTATGCCTGATAATAATTGGTGTTGTACTTATTGCATTTACAACATCGTGCAGCAAGTCTAAGAGCGATAATAATGCAAATTTTAGCGGTACTTATTATGGCGCGCTTGCCACGGGTTTATATAGCGAGGCCGATACGATAGCGATACCAGGGACTACTTCTTCTTCCATTGTGATGAATACGAGGACCGGACGCGGCTCAATCTATAGTATCCACGGTACTATAAATGGAAATGCGCTTACCATCGCATCACAATCGGTGACTATTCCAAGCCAGGAGACAACTTACACGGTGAGTGGAACAGGAACTCTTACAAATTCAACTTTGGTTATCCACTATGCATTTGTATCTTCCTCTAATGCGACTACTAACTTAACTTTTACCGGCGATAAAAAGTAGCCTCGTTTCATTGCCTGGGGACCTAAAGAAGTAGTGTGTTCCCCCAGCTGGCCAATGCGGATAAAAAGCGCCTGGAACTGCATCGGCCCCTATTCTTGCCTTCTTTATATCGAATAAAGAGGTAGAGGAAAATCGTTTTGCAATAGTTTTATTCAATAATATTTAGGCTGTCACATTTTATGCAATCAGGTTATCATAAATTACTTTACCGCCATATAAAAAGCAGAGCAGGCAGGTAATAATAATCAGGCTGCTTTGCAGCACCTGTGCCTGGATTATTTTTTTTGAAAAGGGAATGCTGAATAATCCTGCCGCAACCAACATCCCGACGATACAGCCCAGTCCGAATATGACGAGATAGATCAATCCATCAGCGGGGCTTTTCATTTGCGACATGGCAATAAGAATGAGCGCACCACTTCCTGCAAGGCCATGAACGAGGCCCACTCCATAAGCTAACGAATGTTTATGCTGATGTACCTGCTTATTACCAACGTGAACGTGTAAGTGCTGATGTTGTTCCCCCCCATGTTGGTGCGGATGTGCATGTATCAGTACTTTCTTCTCCCGGAAAAATACAACCATGCGATAGACGGCCAATGCTATCAGCATAACGCCAACGAGCGATTCGAAATAGCGAAAATACTGATCTGATATTCCTGCCTTGAAAACTATCATCAATACACCAACAAAAAAAATCGTCGACGTGTGGCCGAGTCCCCAGAAGATACCATCTTTTAAAGACAGCCGTACGTTGTTGCGCTGCGATACGATATTGCTAACTGCCAGCAGGTGATCCGCCTCAAAAGCATGAATGAAACCTGCGTAGATGGTGAGTAAAAGCGGGAATGTAAACATGTGTTTTTATTAAATGTTATAAAATATTATCCTGTGATTTCCTGTATCTGCTACTATTAGTTGATCATCGGTTACGCTCACCGCAAAGGGCCAATACATACGTTCGCTGTTATGATTTCCCACTTCGAGATGTTCACCAATAGACTCAAAATTTATATTACCGTATATTTTACAGGCAGGCTCATTATTTTCTGCTGGGATATTTTTAAAAAATAAAACGCGGCTGTTGCCGGTATCTGCAATCCATATCGAACCGTTTTTTATAAACATATCATAACACCAGTTCAATGTGTTTGCAGCAGGTTTTAACCGATATTGATTCTGGCCGCAACTGTCAAGGTCAGGCTGGCCAATAATTACATCTGCAGTTTTTGTAAATGCGTCTTGCCATTTATACCACACGAGTACTCTATAATATTGCGTATCTGTTATAGCGAGTATACCGTTCCCTGAAAGCTTTATGGAATAGGGCCATACAGCGCTATCGCTGTCATAGTCTTTCTGATCGAAATTACTTTTACCAATTACTTTGTCTGCTACCGCATAATTGGCCGGGGGAATATCCTCATAAAATAATACCCTACGGTTACCCGTATCCGCAATCCATAAATGTTTACCATCGCTCCATACACCATAAGGCCAATATAAATTTTTTGAAGAGGCAACTGTTCCCACTCCTTCAACGTTGGGTAAATTATTTTGCATACCAGGTTGACCAACGACCACATCAGCAGGCTGCCGGTTTTGCATTGGAAACTCATTCCATATTAATACCCTGTGATTCCAGGCATCAGCAATAATTAATTTGTTACGATCACTCCATATACCGGATGGATAAAGTAATGATGATGCTGTTGTTTCGCCACCTGAATTTCGTTGCGTACCTGTCGCATGTAACTGTCCCAATACCAAATCAGGCTTTTGATAAGATGAAGTTGGCAATTTATTCCAAATAAAAATTCTGTTTTGAGCTGTGTCGGCAATAATTAATTTTCCATCGGCAGTATGCACTCCACGAGGCGCCAGGAAAGGATTGCCTTCATCGCCGTAAAAAAATAACGAAGCCTTTGTTTCGGGAACCAGGCCACGGTTTTTGTCTGTTATATTTATTGCTTCGTTCATAAATTATTACTAAAAGATTTATTGCCACAAAGACACCAAGGCACTAAGTGTCAAACAACAAACCTTTTTATTCCTTCTTTAATTAAAGCAACATTGAAGTTTATTAAAAACCCTAGTTTGAGTCCGGTTAATTTTAAATGACTGATGATCTGAGCCTGCCAAACCGGGTTAACTTTATCAACCGCTTTCAGTTCACATATAATTAAGTTCTCAACCATAACATCAACAACCAATCCCTCATTAAAAACAATATTGTCATAAACAATAGGAATTTCTACCTGTCTTTTATACTCAATTCCTTTTTTATATAGCTCATGACATAAACAGACTTCATAAACCTTCTCAAGCAACCCTGGGCCTAATTTTTTGTGAACCTGAAAAGCACTATCAACTATTTCTCTTGCCAAAAATTCTTCTCTGCTAGTTATCATTATAGTTATTTTTTGCCACTAAATATTTATTCGCCACTAAGGCACTAAGTTTAATTTTTTCTTTGTGTCTTCCTGCCTTCGTGGCTATTCTAACAAATACGCGGCAACTGCTCGCCCGCAAGCATGTTCACCACTCTCCTGCCACCAATGTTGCTTTTCATCAATACCTGGCGTGTATGCTCTCCCGTTATTTCACCAATTATGGCAGCCATCGAACCATATTCCCATTGACGTAACTGTTGTAACAATTTATCTGCAACGTCTTTATTCACAACGGCAACAAAAAGTCCTTCGTTGGCAACGTACAACGGATCAAGTCCCAGCATTTCACAGGCGCCGTAAACTTCTTCTTCAACGGCAATATTTTTTTGGGAAATATCGATACCAAGTTTGGCATCCTTTGCGATTTCATTTAAAACTGTTGCCAGTCCGCCCCGGGTTGGGTCACGCATGAGATGAATATCTTCTCCAAATTCATCCAATAATTCTATTACAATTTTATTTAAAGGGCGTGTATCGCTGCTGATCGTTGTTTCAAACTCCAGCCCCTGCCTGTGACTCATGATAGTAATCCCATGCCTTGCCAGCGGTCCGCTTAAGATAATTTTATCGCCTGCCTTAATATTATCAATATCAATATTTGCTTTGGCATGCACTTCACCAATGCCTGTTGTGTTAATAAATATCTTATCCCCTTTTCCTCTTTCAACAACCTTCGTGTCACCCGTTATGATATCAACGCCGGCAGCCTCACATGCATATTTTATTGTGTTTAAGATTTCCCAAAACTCTGTCATCTTCAAACCTTCTTCCAGGATAAAACCAAGTGATAAATATTTAGCTGAAGCGCCGCACATGGCCAAATCGTTCACTGTTCCATTAACAGCCAGGTCACCAATATTACCACCATCAAAAAAAATAGGAGATACAACAAACGAATCTGTACTCATGGCAACTTTGCCCTGCAGATTAAAAATGGCACCGTCATGTTTTTTGTTCAACAATTCATTTTGCAATAAGTTAAAAACACCGGTATCTAATAACTGGCTGGTTAATGTTCCACCACTACCATGACCTAAAGTGATAATGTCAAAATCAAGTTTGGGCATGGGACACTGTAACTGCATTTTTTCTTGTTTAATATTATTTTAAAACAATTACACGAATTAAATCTAATTACACGAATAAGGTTAAAGATTAATTCGTGTAATTCGTAGCAATTCGTGTAATAAACTATTTACGCTTCATAAAAAAGTTTCTCATATTTTCTTCTTCTCCATATCTTTCGTCGTTCACTGAAAAGGTCTTTATCGACAATTCCATTTACTTTTTCTTCGGGGTTTATTTTATGAATAAAACAATAACGCTTATAATCATAACCCCAGTCATCATCAAAAAAATTCTTATGCATTTTCTCTAATTCTTCTTTGCGATATTGTTCTAACGGTTTATAACTTTCATCTCTCTTACGCTTAAATTTTTTTGCGCTAAGCAATTGAGGAAAATAGGAAAGACTGTGCAACTTCTTCAGCAATGCTTTTTACTTTCTTATAAAATACATCACCATTACCTTCAAGACAATTGTCTATAAATTTTACTTCCATTGCAATACCAGTTCCCCAGGGAAGGCACTGTTCTGTGAAAAGATTGGCTCTTTGTGTGCCAATTCTTTTTGATAATAAATACGTCCAGTATTCGGAACCATACAACCCCATATTGCGTGTATGCGGATTGAATACAATTCCTTTCCTGGCCAAGACTTTATCAGCAGCAAGAGCCAATGAAACTCCGCCTGCGCCTGCATTTCCGCGCAAGGCACTTATGACATAATGTGTATCGGTGCAAATAATCTCACGGATGAGGTCGTCAATAGCATTAATATTTTCCCACGAAGTTTGTGCAGGGTTTTCAGATGCTTCAATTATATTGAGATGAATACCATTGCTCCAGGTATCCGCTCCACCCATCATAACAATTACTTTTGTATCTCTTTGCTTTGCTTCGATAAAAACATTTCGAAGGCGATTGCATTGCTCCGTACTCATGGCGCCGTTGTAAAAATCAAAATAGATGTATCCTACACCGTTAGCTTCTTCATATTTTATCTCGCCAAATATTTTATCCACTTCATTTTCTTCAAAAATATTTATTGGTAGTTCAGGAATATTTTTTTCTTCATCACCCAAAGCCAATGTTGCCGGAAGTTTTATCGATCCTTCCTGGTTTCCTTTTAAACATTGAATCCATAACGATGAATTTTTTGTGGCGATACAAATTGCATTATCACGCTTTGCAATAATCTCACCCGGTCTTCCTTTAAATCGCGGTTCTTCAACCGAACCAAAGCAATAATATTCGTCGTCCAAAATAGTAGCCAATGCACCGGGATAACTATCTGCTGCATTTATTTTGCGAATGATAGCTTCGGTTGTTTCATTCCATGAAAATCTAAAATCATTTTCGTCTGTTGAGCGATTCCATTTGCCCCTGGCGTTTGTATCAATTTCAGCAGACGATTTCGGATTGAATGTTTTTTCTTCAAACTTCTTAACTGCATCCAGCAATGCTTTCATTGCAGCGTCTGTTACTTCGTGCCGGTATATAAAAGATTTTGAAACATTTCGCATCGGGAACGTAGCTGTTGACCACACAGGGCCAGCATCCATTTTTTCGGCTGCCTGTAAAATGGTAACGCCCCATTCTTGTTCATTATTCAGGATGGCCCAATCAAGTGAAGACGAACCCCTGTCACCAACAATGCCCGGATGAATAATGAAGCAAGTATAATTTTTCCAGACGTGTTCAGGAATACGTGTTTTGAGGTAAGGCGCAATAATTAAATCAGGTTCAAAATCATTTACTGCATCAATCATATTTTTTTGCGTAGATGCAACATGCACTTTTACCTGGTGGTTAAGCCTGTCCAATTCGACCCAGGCACGCTGGCTCATGCCGTTAAATGCTGTTGTGATAAATAATATTTTCATGCTTCCACTTCTTCTGCTTTTCCTGAATAGTGATAGTACGCTGCACAGGCTCCTTCATTGGAAACCATGGGCGCTCCTAACGGACTAACGGGCTTGCATCTTTTACCAAAGTGCTGGCATTCGTAGGGTTTTTTAATTCCCTTCATAATATCGCCGGCGATGCATTCCGGATTTTCCGGCGCTTCTTCAATATCAATATTGAATTTCTTTTCTGCATCATAATCGCTATAGGATTGCTTTACTTTATAGCCACTCATCGGGATCACTTCCATGCCACGCCACAAGCGATCGGTGACTTCAAATACTTCATAAATCATTTCCTGCGCTTTTAAATTTCCCTCTTCACTAACAATTCTTGCATACTGATTTTCTACTTTGGCTTCACCCGTTTCCAGTTGTCTCACGACCATTAAAATTCCCTCCAGTAAATCAACAGGTTCAAAACCGGTTACCACAATCGGAACTTTATATTTTTCAACAAGCGGATAATATTCATAAATGCCCATGATAGCGCAAACATGGCCTGCACCAAGAAAACCATCTACCCTGCTCAACTCATCATTCATAATTTCTTCAATAGCCGGCGGTACTAACACATGCGAAGCCAGTATTGAATAATTTTTTACATTTTCTCTTCGTGCATGGATAACCGATAGTGCATTGGCTGGTGCGGTAGTCTCGAATCCAACGGCAAAAAAAACAACTTCTCTTCCGGGATTTTCTTTAGCAATTTTTACAGCTTCAAGAGGTGAATATAAAATGCGAACGTCTGCGCCTTTTGCTTTTGCCTCCAGCAAGCTCATACCGGAGCCGGGTACACGAATCATATCGCCATAGGAACAAAGTATTACATTATGTTCCATAGCAAGATGAACTGCACGATCAATCAAACTAACGGGAGTAACGCAAACGGGGCAGCCCGGGCCATGTATCATTTGAATATTTTCAGGAAGCATGTTAAGGATTCCGTTCTTTACCAGCGAATGAGTTTGACCGCCACACACTTCCATAATATTCCAATGCCCTTTTACAGTTTTATTAATTTCTTTTAAAAGTGCATCCACTATCTCGGGTGAACGAAACTCTGATATGTATTTCATATAAATTAAATTATGCCCCTAACCCCTAAAGGGGAATAAGAGCGTTGATATAATTTTCATTTGACTAAATAAACTTTTCATTTTCAGATACTATTTCGCCGCTCCCCTTTAGGGGTTGGGGGTTCTATTAGTGATATCGTACAACTCATCCAACTCGCCTGCTTCTTTTAAATAACCAAACACTTTATGTGCTTCTTCTTCATTTACTATGCTGATGGCTACGCCAACATGCACCAGCACATAATCTCCTACTTCGGCAGTGGGAATCATTTCGAGCGAAGCTTCTTTTATAATTCCACCGAAAGAAACTTTTGCCATTTTTACCGCCCCTCCGTAGAGAAGATCAATTGATTTTATTTTACCGGGAATTGCTAAACACATACATCTATAATTAAGAATTAAAAATTAATGATTCTTCTCTCTGATTGGTTTGAATTTTCTTTTGTTGTTTTATTTTTAAAGTCTTCGCTATTTATTGTTTTAATGTTATTGTCAAAGTAAATCATTTGGCCAAAAGAAACGTTCTCATCGTTGGGTGAGAGATCTTTATGAAAGTATAAGTCAAACTTGTTGGCATACTCAAGTTTAATCCAATCTACAAGCAATGCGCTTTGAAAGACACCGCCGCCAAAGCAAATCCTATCAACCTGTACATTTTTTGCAACAATACCCACCAGGCAAACCAACGAATAGTGAAATTTTGCTGCAACATAATTTTTCGATTTATTCTTTTCAATATCCCTGATAACGCCTTGCATTAATGTGGCAGTAGGGATGCGGTAATAATGCGATCCTTCTTTGAAATAAGCATCATCCATATTAAAACCATTTTCGTCAACGTATTCTTCGGCTAAGGATTGCAGATACATGGCAGCTTCGCCTTCGTAAGTTTGTTTGTCGCAAAGGTCAAGCAGGGAAGCAACCGCATCAAACATTCTCCCAACAGATGAAGTAAAGAGCTTCGTTTGAGTAATCAATGATTGATAATTGTTCCATTCGGACACCGTAAACTTTTCCTCCAATTTTCCGAAATGAGGCCACGTATCAATAGTAGCGGATAATGCAGATATACGTGGTTCCATGGCCATTTTATCATTGGCAATTACAGGAAAATAATCAAAATAATAACTACGGAGCATGGTATTATTTTCATACTTAAAAAATTCGCCACCCCAAATATTTCCATCGTCACCAAGTCCTGTTCCGTCCCAAATTATTCCTAACACCGGTTGATTTGAATGAAGTAATTTATTCTCGCCAAGGACGGCTGCAAAATGCGCCTGGTGGTGTTGAATAAATTGAATTTCACAATTATTTTTCTCAGCAATTTCCACCGCATGCTGGTGTGAAAAGTAGCCGGGATGCTTATCTGCGAGAACAACGAATGATTTTATGTTGTATAAATTCATCCAGTGCTCCAAAGTATTTTTATACATCTGTTGCGACTCATAACTTTCGCCACTTCCTAAAAACTGAGTCACAAAAACCTTTCCATTAACTGTTAATGTGATACTGCTTTTCAGATGCGCTCCCATGGCAATTACCGGAGGACTTGTTTTGGGTTGGTAATGCAAAAATGACGGCGCATATCCCCTGGATCTTCTTATAATAATTTGCTGATTTTTAATTTTTGTTACCTGCACTACACTGTCATCTTCCGGGATAATAATTTCACGGTTATAACTAACAACATAATCTGCAATATCAAATAACCAGGCTAATGCATCCTCATCTTTATAAATAATTGGTGAGCCGGAAATATTGGCGCTGGTTGCAATCAACGGTTTTCCATAATCTGTTGCAATTAGCTCCAATAAAGGGCTGTAGGGTAACATAATACCTAAACGCTTCAGACCCGGTGCAATATTTTCAACTGCAAGATTTGTAAAGGCCAATCGCTTTGGATATAATAATACTATGGGTGCTTTCTTACTTTCGAGGAATTCCCTTTCATGTTTACCTACTTCGAAATTATTCTGTATGGTATCGATATCGGGATATAAAACAGCGAACGGTTTGGCAGGACGATGCTTACGGCTTCTTAACAACTCAATGGTATCGGAGCTATCAGCACAACACAATAACAAATAACCACCTATGCCTTTAACTGCAAGAATTTTTCCCTGTTCTAAGTAATTTTTAACTGAACTTAAAATCGTTTCTGCATCATTTGAAATTATAGTTGATGCATTTTGATATAAGCTCATTTCTATCCCGCAATCCGCGCAGGAATTTGTTTGCGAAAAAAATCTTCTATCAGCAACATCATTATATTCTTCGTGGCAATTTTTGCACATGGTAAAATTTTGCATGGAAGAATTGTGTCGTTCATAAGGAAGCTTATTGATGATGGAGTAACGCGGCCCACATTGCGTGCAGGTGATAAATGGGTATCGGTATCGACGATTGTTGACATTGTGCAATTCGTTTTTGCAATTCGCACACATATTAATATCAGGAGAAATTAAGACATCTTTTATATTTGAATCCTCTTCAACAACAATTGAAAAATCATCGAAATTGATATCACTTGTTGGGTGTAATTCAAATGATGTAATAACTGATTGTTCCGGTGGATTCTTCTTAATGTTAGAGAAAAATAAATTGGCTTTTTCTTCTGATGCATTAAAATAAATATGCACACCATCGCTCCCGTTTTTTACGAATCCCGCCAGTTGCATTTCTTTAGCTAACGCATATATCATAGGCCGGAAGCCAACTCCCTGAACAATTCCGTTAATATGTATGTGATATGTTTGCAATTATTATTTTATTTTTTTGTCAATAAGGAATCGAGCCAAAAAGAAATTCAATATTTGTTTTCATCTTCGTTGCTTCGTGTCCGTTAGTATTTATGATTCAATGGCTACATTGCCATCATGCTCAACCATATTTTTTTCCTGTCTTTCACTTTATTCATAAACCAGTCACCCCATTCTTTCAACACGTTGCCATTCAAACCGGAGATGGTTATTACTTCTAAACCAGGGCCATAGAACATTTGCCATTGCAGTAGCGTGTAATTGTTGAAAGATAATAAGAAGAAATTCCGACTCTATATCTATGCGTAAAAAAACTTATACCTGTTCAATCAGAATTTAATTATGGTGTGTTTACTTTCCTGTTAAATCAAAAGCTACCTTAGCACTAAACTCACTGCTGCCCTTTGCAGTAAAATACAATGCAATAAACTCCCACAACCTGCGGCGATATTGAGTTTCAGAAATTGTATTTTTACCGTTCAATTGTCCCTCTGCCGGCATGAAGAAAAGCAATAACCATACATTTGCCGAAACCGTTTTTATATTCACATCTTTTTGCAGTAATCTTTGTTTAAGGCAAATCTCAAATCGCCGTTCAAGCTGGAGTTTTATTTTATTAAAGATAGGCAGCAACGCATCGTACGATGCTGCAAAATTTCTTTTTATTTCGAGGAAATCAAAGTTGAAAAATCTATATCGCGTACTGAACTTATAATATTCTTTGAAGAAAAAATCAAGGTCATTAAGTAAGCTGTATTTTCCATAATCTCTCAATAAATCTTCCAGGCCGGAAACAACGCTTGCGATTAGAGTTTCAGTGATGGCTTCTTTGTTATTAAAATGATAGGCAAGGTTGCCAACGCTTATGCCAGTTTCATCGGCAATCTGTTGAAGCCTTACGTTGCTTATTCCATACTCATTAAATAACAATACTGATGAATCTAAAATTTTTTGTTTAGTGTCAGGTAATGGCATTGTTTTTTCATTGTTAGTTTATACAAAGGTTTAAATCTTTCAACGTTACTTCCAGTGTTCCCCGCTGATCTTTTGCCGCAATTCTCCGCATGTAGTATGCTGCTGTTTTTGCTTTCCCTTCGCTATAGCATCGTATGATTTTGCGCATAATAAGTTGGAGGGGTTTTCTGTAATTCGCAAAAGTAAGATACACTTCCCATCCCCCTTTGTTATAATTGATGGATTCAATTACCGCAGTATCTGCAAGCCACCAATCATTTTTAAGAAATACCAGGTTCTCTTCTTCTGCCGGCTTTTCAATATCGTGCTGGTTGTCAAGGAAACATAACATCTCGCGATAAGCGTGATCATCCAGCAATTGCTTCATTTGAAAAATTTTTCTAAAGTTAAGAAAAGATATCGGGTTGTTCGATATCCTATGCCTGTTCTTTTTTTGAAATGATGTCACGCAAAATACTGGCGCTTTCATAATCTTCTTTGGCAAGCAAATTTGCCAATATTCCGTATAGTTCTTCAAGACTATATTGTTCAAGTTGTCCTCTTTTATCAGAAAAGATTCTTCCTTCAGCCGGTTCCGAAACAGACATTTCTTCCAATAGCTTTTCATTAATTAAGATGCTGCAGTTTTGCCTGATAGCCAGTGCTATTGCATCCGAAGTGCGACTGTCAATTTCAATTAATTTATTGTTATTATCTTTTAGGACACTAACTGAAATATAGGTGCTGTCATTGATTCCGCAGATTTTATTGAATCAAGGCCCGCATTTAACCTTGGAATGATATTTAAAAAAGATCACGAGTAAGTGGCCTTACAGGATGCATTTGTTCTAATGCAATTGCAATTGCGTGGCCTTCCTGGATACTATGTCTTATTTATTCTTAAAATGATAGGCCAGGTGGGCCATCGCTTACAAAGGCACTGTCAGCAATGTGTTGTAAACGCACATTTACAAATCCTTTTTCATCAAAAAGAATCAACGCTTTATCTAATATATATTGTTTTGTAGGTTTCATAAAAAAGCTCTTAAAGCAATAGTCTTAAGCACTGACCGCAGCGTAGGCTGCAAATATCATTCTATCCATTAAATTTTGACTTATAAATATCGGTATGCTATTTGGAAGCTTCTTTGACTGATGCAACTACTTAAAAAAAATAAAAGTCCTGTTGAACAAAAGCCCCAGAAGAGCCAACAATTAATACTTCAACATACAGAAGAAGCTGCACTTACGCAGTTAGAACGATCTTCAAAAGGTTTGGTATTATCCGGAGTCTCTGCAGGTTTAGATATAGGCTTTTCCGTATTGCTCATGGGAGTTATGTTAACCGCATTTAATGGCATAGTGCCTGAGCCCATAGTAAGACTTTTGACTGCAAACATGTATCCGTTAGGATTTATTTTTGTTGTTTTAGGGAGATCTGAATTATTTACTGAACATACAACACTTGCCATACTTCCGGTTCTGCAGGGATTAGCGTCTTTAAAAAAATTATTGCGCTTATGGTTGATCGTATATGTGAGCAATATTTTTGGAGGTTTAATTTTCGCACTGATACTTTCATATTTTGCGGGATCACTTCATTTTTTACATAGGGAAGCATTTGCCCAAATTGCGAATAGCTTTATCCATAATTCATGGCTCGTAACATTATTAAGTGCAGCTTTGGCTGGCTGGTTGATGGGTTTACTTGCCTGGCTTGTTGCAGCGGCAAGAGAAACTATGAGCCAAATTTTCATAATCTGGATGGTTACGGCAGCGATTGGTTTCGCCGGATTACCGCATTGTATTGTTGGAAACATTGAGATAGCAACAGCTTTATTTAACGGACAAGTTTCATTCAGCCAGTATCTCCAATTTCTCGGCCCGGTAACTTTAGGAAATGCAATTGGTGGCGTCTTTTTTGTAGGAATTCTGAAATTCAGTCATACAGTAAATAGCGGAAAAGAAAAAGAAATTAATCTTGAAAATAAAGCAACAGTCGTTTCATAAGCTTAGTATGTCGCCTAATGTCTTATTAATTTCAATTTATTGTAGATTGTTATGAAAAGATAATTTTTTCTAAAAACCTTACTGATTATGAATTATGAAATATATTTGCAACGTCGTTACAATAATTTCTAACAAACTGGCAATTCAGTTTAATATAATTTGCATCCTTGTTTGAAAAAAATGATTAAATTCTTCAACAGATCGTTTGGCTTAAAATACATTAGCGCTGCCCTGCTGCTGTTTGTGTTTACGTTGGGTATAACTCCGAAGAAAACACTTCACGACTGGTTTGCAAATCACAAAGACAGCACTTGCAAAACCCCTACTGGCAAAACGACACAATTCTCCAAAGCGGGTTTCAACTGCAAATGTGATGACCTTGTTGCTGAGTCGCATTTTGTAACATTCGGCAATGTGCCCGTAGTTAATTTTCACTCTGCAAATTCGTTTTTCTCATTAGATATTCCGGCCTTAGTATCTCTTTTACTTTTTCACAATAACCTTCGCGGACCTCCTTGTAAAATTTAGTTGCATACAAAACATTAGCTTAAAAATCATTAACATGGTTTGATGGGCGCATCTTAAATTTTACAAAATAGTCAATGAAAAATATTTATATACCATCGGCATTACCTTTTGCCATACTTTTCATTTTTTTCAACCCGGCGGCTGCGCAATCGAGGTTTACGAAAAATCTTATTACAAAAGTCACCTTATCAGGGCGGGTAACGGTTGTCAAGACTGGCTTGCCTTTACAAGGCGCAACAATTTATATTCCCGATCTTAAAGCCGGAACTACAACCGATGCAAACGGAAATTATGTTTTACATAACATTCCCGAAGGAACATATTTGGTGCAGGCAGGTTTTGTTGGTTACAAGGATAACATAAAAACAATTACACTAAATGAAAATACCACAACAGATTTTGTTATGGAAATTTCCATAACAGAAGAAAATGAGATTGTGGTAACAGGCAGTTCAAGGGCAACTACCATTAAAAGAAACCCAATTCCGATAATTTCAATTAATAAACAGTATCTCCAGCAAAATCTAAGCACGAATATTATTGACGCAATTGCACATGTGCCCGGTATCAACGCCGTTACAACGGGGCCAAACATTTCCAAACCATTTATAAGAGGCTTAGGTTTTAATCGAATCCTCACTTTATATGATGGTGTAAGACAGGAAGGGCAACAATGGGGCGACGAACATGGAATTGAAGTTGACCAAAATACAGTGAATAAAGTTGAAGTAGTAAAAGGCCCTGCAAGTCTCATCTACGGTTCGGATGCAGTTGCGGGTGTTGTAAATTTATTGCCGGCGCCACCCCCGCCCGATGGAAAAACAATTGGGAATATTTCAAGTGAATACCAATCCAACAATGGCCTGATTGCAGGTTCTGCTATGGCTGCCGGTAATAAAAATTCAATTACCTGGATGGGAAGAGCCTCCTATAAAATGGCAACAAATTATCAAAATAAAATTGACGGAAGAGTTTATAACACAGGATTCAGGGAGCTTGATTTTAGTGGGTCTGCAGGAATTAACCGTTCCTGGGGATATTCACATTTAGGAGTTTCAACCTTTAACGATTTGCAGGAAATTCCCGATGGCAGCCGGGATTCAGCAACGAGAAAATTCACCAGGCAAATTACAGAAGCGGATACCTTCAGGCCAATCGTTTCTAATGCTGAATTAAGATCGTATAACATAACGGCACTTCACCAGCACGTACAACACTACAGAATCTATAGTGCCAATAACTTTATTCTTGGAAAGAGCTCTCTGGGAATTAATTTATCCTACCAAAAAAGTATTCGCCAGGAATTCAGTCATCCTCAAATTGCTATACCTGGATTGGATCTTGTATTAAATACCTATGCTTATGACGCGAAATATTATTTCCCCGAGTCAGATGGATGGAGTGTAACTGCTGGCGTTAATGGTATGTATCAAAATAATAGTGTTACAAAGGGGACAGAATTCGTTATCCCTTCTTATAAACAGTTTGACATTGGCCCTTTTATTTTTGTAAAAAAGACTATTAAGCAACTTGAAATTGCAGGAGGAGTAAGGTACGATGTCAGGCAATTTAATAATCAATCGCTTTACACGAAACCAGACCCTTCTAATGGTTTTGACACACCAGTTTACGGCATTGACACCGCGGGCGCAGACAATCCTTTTTATGCCTATAAACACACCTTTTCCGGGGCCAGCGGCAGCCTTGGATTATCCTACAAATTCTCCGATCACTTTAGCGGAAAGGCCAACCTTGGAAGAGGTTACCGATCTCCCAATATTTCGGAGATTTCCGCAAATGGAGTTCACCCCGGGACCAATAGTTTTCAAAAAGGCAATTTAAATTTTAAGCCTGAATTTAACTGGCAGGAAGATATAGGCTTAAATTATAATTCGCAGCATGTGACCATTGATGCGAGTATTTTTAATAATAATATTAATAACTATATCTACAATGAAAAAGTATCAAGTAGCAATCTTCAAAACACGATAATTGATACCTTCCAGTTCCAGGCGGCGAAGGCGCGCTTGTATGGCGGTGAACTATCAGTAGACATTCATCCACACCCGCTGGATTGGTTGCATTTTGAAAATTCTCTATCCATCGTTTATGGAAATAACGGAGGTGTTAGCGGACAAGGTAAACTTTCCGACAGCGCTAAATATCTTCCGTTCATACCGCCTTTACATACTTATTCGGAATTGCGTGCGAACATCAAGAAAGTATCTAATTCAATTGTAAATGCATTTGTAAAAGTGCAACTTGAATGTTATGCAGCTCAAAACAGGGCTTATCTTGAGTTTGGTACTGAAACACCCACACCGGGATATCAATTATTTAATGCAGGCTTCGGCGCTGACATAACTAACCGTAAAGGACAGACGCTTTTTACTTTTAATGTGTTGGGAGATAATTTATTTAATGTTGCTTACCAGTCTCATTTGAACAGGCTTAAATATTTTGAGCCATATCCTAATGATCCCCGTCCATATCATGGCATTTACAACATGGGCAGAAACATTAGTTTTAAAATAAATGTACCGCTTGATTTTAGTAAATAAGAAACATGGAATATAAAAAAAGGTGAAACCCTGCAATGCAGGGTTCACCTTTTAATAATTTTTATTGAAATCATTGTTTTCGCCCGAAACAATAATACTGCATACTGTTTTAAAAAATGATATGCTATTTTAGCAGGTAAATTTTTCATTAAAAAAAAAGAAACTATAATGCAAGATAAAAAGGGAGCGAAATTGCTTTTGGCTTCAATTTGCTTGTTAACCTGGTTTGCCCTAATCGGTCAATTCTATCTGATTATCCTTAACAGGGTTACTTCAATATCTGAGACAATTATAAGGTACTTTAGCTTTTTTACAATTCTTACTAATCTTATTGTAGCAATTTGCTGCACAACGCTAATAACCCGCCGCAATTCAAAAATAAAAAGCTTTTTTTCTCGACAAAATACGCTAACAGCCGTTGCTGTATACATCACAATTGTAGGGCTGGTTTATAATGTTATTTTGCGTTTCCTTTGGAAACCAGAAGGCCTTCAATGGGTTGTTGATGAATTGCTCCACACTATAATTCCATCTTTATTTATCGCATTTTGGTTATTGGTTGTGCCAAAAGGGAAATTTTATTGGAAAAGCGTTTTAGCATGGCTGTTATATCCACTTAGCTACCTTATACTTATTTTATTACGTGGAATACCTTCCTCATTTTATCCATATCCATTTATTGATGTAGATATAATCGGGTATTCTCAAACGTTCATAAACTGTTCAGGAATGCTTCTGGCATTCCTGACGGTATCAATTTTATTCTTAATTGTAAACAGGTTTAAAAAATATTAGCCTGTTATTGTAGGTTAAAATGCTAACAAAAAACCTTTATATTAATAACTTTCTACTTCCGCTATTTTCCTTTTAGAAGACGATTTAAATTTTTGATTGGTGGAAGAAGTTTCCAAACAACCACAGGCTTCACCCTGGGTGAAAAGCTGGGCACTCCATACATAATCCATTTCAACAATATCTCCTGTTTCAAAACCCTGATCCGTTAAATAGTTCCATGAACAATCACGATTAAGATCGCTTGTAATTTTTGAAGCTGCTTTTGGATATGCAATCCACAACTTACCTGCCGCATGTAATGCAGGACAAACTTCCGAAAGAATTTTGTACAACTGGCTTGAGTTTAAAGCAAACACAAGAGCAAAATCAATTTTTCGGGTTTTTAAAAGTGGGGTAACATTTTTCGAAAATGAAAGCTTTGAAAATTGTTTTTCGATTGTAGAAGGAAGACCTTGAATTAACAGATTTTTTTCGTCCTCTAATTGTAATTTTTCAAACAATGTTTGAGACATAAGCGAAGAAAAATTTTAAGGTTAAAAAATATGCCCTAAATAACTGCACCCCTGTAAATCATTGGGTTGGAATTGATGTAAATAAACCAGGATGCAGAAGAGACGCTGCAAAATTACGGAAATTATTGCTCATAACCAACAAAAGCGCTGTCATTAAACAAAAAGAAGACTGGTCCTTATCATTTATCAGTGGCCTATTTTGAATTTGTATGCTTGTAATATTTTAAAGCTTCATCCATATAACCTTTTAATTTCTCGATCCTTTTTGAATCTAAAGGATGGTCACTTAAGATTTCAGGCGTTTTGGACCCCTTGTTTAAATTGGACATCCGGGTCCAGAAAGGAATTGCTTCCCTGGGATCATAACCAGCCATGACTGCAAATATCAGCCCATAATGATCTGCCTCGTACTTCTGTTTTCTGGAATTAGGCAATAACACACCAACCTGGGCTCGGGAGCATAAATACTTTTGAAAATATTATTAGCTGTGCTATTGCCAGATGTGAAGATATCACCGGCCAGACCTATATTTTGGGCTATTAAAGCATGGCTTATTCGTTCCTGTCCATGGTGAGCTACAGCATGGGTTATTTCGTGTCCCAACACAAATGCCAGTGCATCCTCAATCTGCGCAACCGGTAAAAGTCCACTATATACCGCCACTTTTCCACCCGGCATGCACCACGCATTCACTTCTTTACTATCGATGAGGTTAAATTCCCATTTGTAACCTGCGAGTTCATTTGACAGTCCTTTATCATCATAATACTTTGTAGTTGCTGCCGCAATGCGTTTTCCCACTCTTTTCACCATTTCAGCCTCTTTATTTTTTGTAGTACTTTCTACAGTATTTTTTGAAGGAACTGAATCATGTTGCTTGGTAGCTTCAAGTTGCAAAGCTGATTCAGATACGAGCAATAACTGGCTTCGCCCGGTGATTCCATTAGTTGTACATGCTACGAAAAAAATTGAACTAACTCCAAACAGCAGAAATAATTTTTTCATCAAAATAATTTTTTCCGTAACCAAACAATTG
Source organism: uncultured Chitinophagaceae bacterium (assembly GCA_963792025.1). Classification (GTDB taxonomy): domain Bacteria; phylum Bacteroidota; class Bacteroidia; order Chitinophagales; family Chitinophagaceae; genus Ginsengibacter. The sequence continues at coordinate 22,130 of CAWBUS010000013.1, forward strand.
AAGTACCAATTATTTTGTAATCAGGCGAATAAAACATGAATAAAGTCACGTCTTTAAAATGGGTAAAAATATATCCGTGAGGAAACGGTCAGGATTCTTTTCTGCGCAATTTTTTTCTATCGCGATATTTTAAGATAGGAACACGATTTTCGTTTCCTTTAAGAAGCCTGCTGATATTTTTTTGATGGGTTAAAACTACCAAAGCTGCCACAGCTACGGCAAATACTCTATAAAAAACTTCCTTTTCATTGTAAATCCACAAAACGCAAATGGGTAAAGCAACTCCCGCAAGTATTGAACTAAGCGAAACGTACCTAGTTAAAAACAACACTAACAAAAATACAGCTACACAACTTGCTGCTACCACTGGTTGAATTGCCAAAAGCATTCCAAATAAAGTAGCGACTCCTTTACCACCCCTAAACTGTGCCCAAATGGGATATATGTGTCCTGCCACGGCAGCAAGACCTAATCCTATCATTAAATTCGTGCGGTCCAATTCATTGGTCAAATAATATGGTAACAGGTTATAAAGTGCAACCGCCAAAATTCCTTTTAGCATATCTCCTATCATAACAATTGTTCCGAATTTTGATCCGAGAACCCTGAAAGTATTTGTAGCGCCCATGTTGCCACTCCCGTATTCTCTGATGTCTACCCCAAAGAAATGCTTGCTAATTAATAAAGCCGTGGGTATAGATCCAATAAGATACGCAGTTATGATCAGGAGTAGTTCTTTCATAATTTATTGTAGAGTAAACAAATATAGCATTAAAAAAATGTCTTAGTCTTATAATTTTCTCAAAATTTATTGCTTTTGAAATAGCAGGGCAATCCATTCTTCCCGTTGAACTGATTGTTTTTTAGCAAATCCATGTCTCTCAAAAACTGAAACTAATTTAATCTCATTATTTAATAAAATACCGCTTATCAATAAGATAGAGTCCCTGGCTAATAACGCTGTCATCTCGCCTGCATGTTCTTCCAACACATTCAAATTTATATTGGCAAGAATAATATCAACGCCTGAGCCACCCTGAATATTACTTTTTCGCTCGGTAATAATGTGCTTACAGTTATTGGCGTCGATATTTTCTGAAGCATTCATAATGCTCCATTCGTCATAATCGACTGCTAAAACCGAAGCTGCACCTAATTTTTCAGCTAGAATTGCCAGTATTCCTGTTCCTGTTCCGAAATCTAAAACCCTTTTATTTTTGAAATTAATTTTTTGCATTAATTCTATCATTAAAAAGGTAGTGGCGTGATGGCCGGTCCCAAAACTCATTTTTGGGGTAATAATTATTTCGTGTTCAACGCCTTGCAAGGGTTTATGAAAAGACGCCCTTATCCCTGCAAAATTGTTGACTATTACTGGTTGAAATTGCCGCTCCCAATCTGCATTCCAGTTCCGATCTTCAATTATTGACAGTTTATATGTAACATACTTACCCAACAATCTCTTGAAAATGATTTCATCAAAATCTTCCTCACTGATATAGGAAGTAAGGGTATTCTCAGTTTGTTCAAATGCATAAAAATTAACTTCCGACAGTTCTGCCATTAATATTTCAGTTTCTTCCAGGGAAGCCGTTTCAATGTCTATCCTAATGAAATTTTTCATAAAAAAAGCCTGCAGAATTCTACAAGCTCATGTCTTAAATTTATAAAACGACTAATTATTTTCCTGAGGGACGCGGTGCAGGATTTGATTCCGGTTTTGGAATCAAAGCTTTACGACTCAACTTAAATTTGCCGGTTTTAGGATCAACACCAATAAGTTTCACTTTCACCTTATCACCTTCGTTAAAAACATTATCCATCGTCTCCAAACGTTTCCACATTATTTCTGAGATGTGCAGTAACCCTTGCTTGCCGGGCAGAAATTCAATAAAAGCGCCAAACTCTTTAATACCTTTTACCGTTCCTTCATAAACGTCACCAATCTCAGGCACCGAAACAATACTCTTAACCCAGGCAACGGCCTGGTCCAGACTTTCTTTATTGGCAGAGAATATACTTACTTCGCCGGTCTTACCAACTTCCGTAATATTTATAGTGGCACCGGTTGTCTTTTGAATTTCCTGGATGATTTTTCCGCCAGGCCCAATAACCGCACCAATAAATTCTGAATCAATAATTAATTTCTCCATTCGCGGAGCATGTGGTTTCACATCTGCTCTATGTTCAGGTATACATTGATACATTGCATCCAATATGAACAATCTGCCTCTCTTTGCCTGTTCAAGCGCTTTACGCATAATATCCATGCTTAGTCCATCAACCTTGATATCCATTTGCACTCCACAAATTCCTTCTTTGGTACCGGTAACTTTAAAATCCATATCGCCTAGGTGATCCTCATCACCCAAAATATCTGTCAGTATAGCAAATTTTCCTTCTTTAGAAATCAATCCCATTGCCACCCCGCTGACATGCTTCTTAAAGGGAACTCCCGCATCCATTAAAGCAAGCGAACCGGCGCATACCGTAGCCATAGAAGAAGAACCATTGCTTTCAAGAATATCGCTCACAACCCTCACGGTATAGGGATACTCGCTGCCGGGTAAAATTTGTTTTAAGGAACGTTGTGCAAGGTTACCATGACCTACTTCTCTCCTTCCTACTCCTCTCATCATTTTTACTTCGCCTGTTGAGAAAGGAGGAAAATTATAATGCAATATAAATTTAGAATAATCACTGCTTGCTGCACTTTCAACTAATAATTCGTCAAGCGGGGTGCCTAATGTTACTGTAGTTAAAGATTGTGTTTCACCTCTTGTAAATAAAGCAGAGCCATGAGGCGAAGGAAGATAATTTGTTTCCATAGTAAGTGGCCTGATTTCGTCAAGACCACGTCCATCCAGGCGCTTGCTTGTCGACAGGATCATATCGCGAACAACGTGATATTGAAGCTCACCAAAATAGAATTTCACCAGTGATTTATCTTCATCGGGAATTTCTTCACCAAGAAATTCTGTAGTCTCATTAAGCAGATTGTCAAATGCCTCCTGTCTTTCATTTTTTGCTGATGCTTTTGAAGCTATTGCCAGCATTTTTGCTTTAGCAAATTCGGTAATTTTTTCATTCAGTTCTTCATTGCGATATGGCTTGGTATATTCGCGTTTGCCCTTTACCCCAACTTTATCCCGTAATTCCTCCTGAGCTTTTACCTGTGTTTTAATGGCTTCGTGAGCAAGTTCAATTGCCTTAACTAAGTCTTCTTCCTGGCACTCTTTACCTTCGCCTTCTACCATCATTATATTTCTATCAGTAGCTGCAATAATAAAATCCATTTCGGCTTCTGCAAGTTGCGTACGACTAGGATTAACAACCATTTCTCCACCCACCTTCGCAATGCGAACTTCCGAAATAATTTCCTGGATAGGAATATCAGAAACGGCTAAAGCGGCTGAAGCGGCAAGGCAAGCCATTGCATCCGGCATAACTTCAGGATCGCTTGAAATAAGCGATACAAGTACTTGAACATCACATAAATAATCTTCAGGAAATAAAGGACGTAAGGCCCGGTCTATAAGCCTGGATGTCAATATTTCGTAATCATTAAGTCTTGCTTCTCTCTTAAAAAAAGATCCAGGAATGCGGCCTGCCGAGGCAAACTTTTCCTGATAGTCAACTGTTAGCGGAAAGAAGGACTGTCCTTCTTTGGGTTCTTTGTTAGCAACAACAGTTGCGAGGATAACGCAGTCGCCTAAACGCACTGTTACAGCACCATCCGCCTGGCGGGCGAGTTTTCCTGTTTCGATAGTTACCATGCGGCCCTCACCTATATCAAACGTAACTGAAATGGGATTTGGAATCATATAATTTTTTCTTATTATTGGGTTGTTGTAAAAAAGTAATCCCAACCGTGAATTCAGTTGGGAAAAGCTTACAATATCATTACTATGTATTTATTATTTACGAAGTCCTAACTTTTCAATCAAAGCACGATAACCTGTGAGATCATGTTTGCTAAGATAAGTTAAGAGACTTTTTCTTTTCCCAACCATTTGCATTAATCCGCGTTGGGTACTGAAATCTTTTTTATTTGATTTAAGATGATCGGAGATATGATTAATCTTTTCGGTTAGCAAAGCAACCTGCGCCTCTATAGAGCCTGTATTAGTGGCTTCTCCTCCAAATTCAGCGAATGTTTTTGACTTTTTTTCAGATGTTAAATAAGACATTTTGTACTAAATAAATTTATAAATGGCAGCAAAGGTAATAATTAAATTTCAATTTCAAGCAGCGTTTTTGCAAATGTATGGTGAAAAAATAAAGCCATTAATATCGGTACTTGATTATCGCAGACTTTTGATATTCAATGCATACAAAGCTATAAAAAGCAATCCAAAAAATCCTGAGAAGAACGAGATACCTAATGACATAGTATTCATTCCGTACAAAAAGAACGGCACCAATAAGCTTACGACAGTTCCAACTACATAAATGTAAAATCCGATTCTTTTCAATTGCCACATTAAAATGGCGCCGATTAAGGTCAATATTGCAGATAGTATCGAACCTATGGCGGTCTTCCTGATATTTTCAGCAGTCATTATTTTTGAGACAGAAATCATCATTTTTTTTCCTAAAAAATTTCCTTTTCTATTGATATGTTGATTGGGCTGAATGGTTGAATCATTATTAAAGGCCGAATCGTTTTGGCTCATCTTTGCTTTCATGGACGACATCATTTGAGCCGTTTTACTCGCTGTTGAATACGACCAGACTTGAGTTAATATTAGCCACGAACTTCCAATAAAAGTGAGTATACACAGAACTTTAAGAAGTGTTGGCCTCAACCCTTCCTCTTCAACAATATCATTTAACTGTGATTCCATTTTGGGTCGATATGAGATTACTGAAGTAATAATACATGTTACAGAGAATTTTGCGCTGACTATCGAAATAAATATTTAATACCAATATTTTTCAATCCCTTCCGCAGGTTTCCAACTTGATTTTGATTCAAAATAATTCCACAACAACGCCGAAACGTTACGTGCAAATTGCCATGCTTCATTATCGGGCACCCATCTTTGATCTTTATTATTTTTAGTTGCTACGTAAAAGACATAATCCCCATGCGGAGCATTTACAAGAACTCCTTCCGACCGGGAAGCGTCCACCATTCCCTGCTTTGAGGCGACCTGAACATAAGGCGGTATTTGAGAAAGTGCATAGTCATCCCAGTAAACATGCGTTAGAATTCTATACATGCGTTCGCTTGCTGCGGGGCTTACGGCTTTACCGTCACGAATCATCACAAGTAAATCGGCCATTTCTTTTGGAGTTGTTTGGCCCCAGCCGTACTCATCATAGTTATTCTTACGGCCAGGCGTACGCGAATTTAGCCGTGTAAATTGAAATCCATGACTGGCCAGCCACTGGTTAATAGTTGTTCCTCCGCCCGCTAATTTTTCACACCAGATTGCAGCCGTATTGTCGCTGTGCGTAATCATGAGAGTAATCACATTGCTTAAGTCCGTTTTAGAACTATCTTTAAAATACTGCATAAGGCCCGAGCCGCCGTGAGCCATGGAATCACGGTAAAGCATTGGTTGATGATAGGTATAGGCGCCTTCCTGAATCTTATTAAATATGCCAATTAGTATAGGTATCTTGACAATGCTTGCCGTTGGGAAAATAGTATCGGCATTTATGGCTGCTTCTTTTCCGGTTTTTAAATTACGCACATAAATACCCGCGGTTCCATGGAATGAATCTATTAAAGCACGAAGTTTATTTTCAAGTTTTTTATCAGTGTGATATTGCGAAAAAGATTGTTCAGGCGATATTAAGAGGCTAAATATTAAAATGACAAAAAGAATTTTCATGTTCGATATTTAAGAAACTTGCTTTTAATGTATGAACAAATATAAAGTTTATGTAAAATCAAAACCATTCATTTCCGTAAACATTGCCAAACTTTCTCCAGGCAATAACCTGGTTATCCTCCATTTGCCTGCTAAATTTTTCTAATATTGCATATATTAAGAAGCAAATAATAAAAAATTGAAATATACGGAGCTATACTATTAATATAATTTTCTATTTCTTAAATAATTTTGCAATGGGTGATAAATTATTCAATTTTATACCTGGATATTTTTTTTCAGTTGCTCCAAAACCCCGATAAAACGTGGCAATACCCTTAAGATCGCTACCTTCAAAATCAAGCAGTAATTTTCTTTCTGCGTAATCTTGTATAAATAGATCGATCATTAAATGAGACGCCCCGGAATTTCTTCCTTTTGGGCTGTTTCCCACTAAAATATAATAAACTCTCCCATGAGAAAAAAACCATCCCGATGACGATAAAAGTTCTTGTTGAGGCGAATAGATTCCATAACTGATCGCCATATTTTTCTGCAGAAGAATCTCATACAACTTTGCAAGATTTCCATAATCCTGATTCTTAATTGGAGAAAAACTCTTTGCCTGTTCTTTTGCAAGGAAGATAACATCGCCAACAGGAATATTTTTTTTAAGAAAGTTTCCCGCATCCTTTGCCTTCCTGATATTTCTTTGGTGACTATTTGAATATTGAGCCGACAGTTTCGCATAGCTTTTTTCAAGAGGAAGGATATAATTACTTCGATCGAACATTTTAAAAACCCTGGATGCAAATACATTTTTTTCATTAAGATTAAAATCCCAATACTTAAATTTTGCCGGTATACTTTCTAAGAAAGATTGCACGATTTCTGAAGACAAGTCATTTCCAAAAATCCCAAGCTGCGCCGCATAAAATGGCTGGTACAAATAATAAATCCCATATTTCCTATTCCATGTTAATGGCATTACCATTTCATAGTCGTTCATGATGAGCGCATCCCAATTTTTACTCATGGCATCGAGATAAAACGACCATGCATAAATTAACCCATTACCAGCAGTTTCAATGCATCGATCCCATTTTTGTTTATCAATTTTTCCCTGTTGCAGATACGTAATTTTCAAATTTTTATTTTTGATGAAAGAGTTGGACGAAGTTCTAAAGATTTAGCAGATTAAAAAATTCAGGAATTTAGAGCGCTTGTAGAAGATAGCATTTCGCGTTGATTGCCTGCAATTTTTTGCCTCGTTTAAAAATTTTAATTATTGAAATCATGCAATTTATTCCGTTCTTTGATTCAATATATTTACAAACTCCGGCCGACTATTTAATTCGATAAAACATACTGCAAAATCCGGAGGAGCGGCCGTAATAATGTAATTCAAAATTATGCTATTAATATATCTACCCTCAGTAACACAAAGAAGTAAATATATTTTTGAATTGATATTTAAAAATGAATTGGGGTTAGCTTTTGAGGTAACTACAGATATTGAAATTTTTAATCGTCACAACCAGGAAAAAATAAACTATTCCTTCTTTCGTCATAATGATGAGCTATTCATTAAGGCGTCTCCGCTTTTGTTCGAAAATTTTATCAGCAAAATAGATCCGGTTGTGGAGGAAAAACATGAAACAAAAGTTTTATTTCCCAATGATACATCCTGCGATATAGGTTTCGATTTTTTCTCGGCAGTATTTTTTATGGTAAGCCGCTACGAAGAATATTTGCCCTTTACGCCCGACGCACATGGCATATTCAATGCGACCGAATCATTGGCCTATAAAAATAATTTTTTACTAATTCCCGTCGTTGACAAATGGATCCATCTATTCAAAAATATTTTACAAAAAAAATTCAGTGGCATTAAAGTAGTACCTGGCCAATTTAAAGCTATTGTAACTTACGATATAGATGTAGCATATAAATTTAAGGGCAGAAATTTTAAAACAATAGCAGGTGGCACAATCAGGGACCTCGTTAATCTCAACTTTGGAAATATCTATAACCGGGTACGCACACTTACTAACCAACAGGAAGATCCCTGGTATGTATATGACTATCTCAAGGAAATAATTGTGCTTAACAATCTTAATTCAATTTTCTTTTTTTTACTGGGCGACCGCTCCAAATACGACAGGAATTTGAATTATAAAAATACTTTAGTAAAAAAGCTTATCGATACGGTATCTTCATTCAGTGACATTGGCATTCATCCTTCCTATTTAACGACTTCGCATCCTGAAAAAATCTTAATTGAAAAAGAAAGGCTTGAATTATTGTCCGGCAAACAAATCGATAAAAGCAGGCAACATTATTTAAAATTTATTTTACCGGAAACCTACAACTCGTTAATTGACGCGGGGATTACTGAAGATTATTCCATGGGGTTTTCTGACTTCCCGGGGTTCAGAGCTGGAACATGCAAGCCTTTTTATTTTTACGATTTAAAAAATGAAAATCGGACCAACTTGAAAATATTCCCAATAACATTGATGGAAGGCTCTTTCATGGATTCGAATGCTTCAACACATTCAAACGCGTTGCAGGAAATTTATAATTTGGTTGAAGCAGTAAAGAATGTAAACGGAACTTTTATTAGCATATGGCATAATCATACCGTTAGCGAAACAAATGAATTTGCTGACTGGAAAAAGGTTCATGATCAAATGATCCGTTTTATCACGCAAATTTTAAATAACGAATTTCATTGATCGAAGCGCATATTTTTTTTAATTTGCGTGATTCGCAATCGAAGTCCCTACATGTCTTATTTTATTCTCATTTCAGATGTTGCATAAAAGGGATTAGTATTTTTTCTTCATTTTGCCAGTTAAGTTCTTCAGATGCCAATACCGTATTTTGTTTCCAGAAATTATATAATTCGTTATTTTTTGAAATGTCCATAATTTTTTCGGCAATCGCTTTGGGGTCAAAACCGTCAATAAAATCTCCGGTTTGGTATTTTTCGATTATCAATTTTATCTCGACAGCCTTTGATGATAATACAGGTATGCCCGCATGCATATAATCAAATAGTTTATTTGGCAAGGCAAACATATGTTGATCCGTAAAATGAATCTTTTCAAAGATGAGTCCCAAAAAACATTGCCGGGTATATTTCATCATTTCATTATATGGCAGCACATCTATAAAAGTAACCTTATCAGAAAGGTTTAAATCAAGAACCATTTGTTTGAGCTTATCTAAAATTGTTCCTTTTCCAATAAAATATAAATTAAATATTCCAGGCAAAAACTGCATAGTTAGCACCGCATCTTCGGCGCCACGATTTTCATTAATGCCGTTCCCCTGTATTATTAATATTTTTTTTCCCGGAGGAATTATCACTTCTTCATCCACTTTGCCTTGTTCGATTCTGTAAGGAACATTCCGTATAACGGTTATTGGAACTTTATATTTATCCTCATAAACCTGCTTTATAGAATTGTTTACCGTAATTACATTTTTTAAACGGGGGAACAAAAATCTTTCAAGGAGTTCCCATATTTTCCTCGACATTTTTTTATAAACACTTAAAGTAAAATATTCACGACAGTCATAAACCAGCTTTCTTCTTTTTAATCTTGAAATGACATAATTAGGAAGCAATGTATCCAGGTCGTTTGCCCACAAAACATCGGCCTTTTTAAACAGCAAATAGAAAAACAATTGCATATTAAAAACGAGATACATTAAAGGTCCGCGCCGGAATAAATTCGGAAAACGAATTACTTTATAATTAAGCTCGTTTAACAGGAAGTTATTCTTACTTTTTCTGCCAATCAATAAAACATCATAACCCATTTTGCAAAAAGTATCACACTCTTTTTGTACCCGCTGATCGGTAACAATATCGCTAATAACTGAAACGATAATTTTTTTATTCAAGGAAATTATCAATTTTTAATTCACAAAAGTTGAACAATTATAAGCAGTTTTGTGTACTTATTCTTATTAAAATATTAAATAAATTTAATTATAGCATTACTTCACTTGACAGATAAACATCTTCATATCGTTTGCCTCGATGTTCCCTACCCGCCGGATTATGGCGGAGTGTTCGATCTTTTTTATAAAATCCGGGCGCTCCATAGCCTCGGTATAAAAATTCACCTTCATTGTTTTGAATACGGGCGTGGCAAACAGGAAGAACTTGAGAAATATTGCGAAAACATTTTTTATTACAAAAGAAAACGTTTTTTAAAAAGTCTTTCTTTTCGTCTGCCCTATATTGTTAGTTCCAGGGCAAATCGGTTGCTATTACATGAACTTTTAAAAGATGACCATCCGGTTCTGCTCGAAGGAATTCATTGTACTTACTTTCTATTTACGGGAGAATTAAAAAACCGAAAAATATTGGTAAGGTTACACAATGTAGAATACGAGTACTACGGAGAACTTGCAAAGACAACAAATAATATTTTCAAAAAACAGTATTTCAGGCTGGAGAGCTTTCTATTAAAACAGTACGAAAATAAAATAGCCGGCAAATGCATGTTTGTTGCGGTAAGTGAAAAAGACAAGGAGACTTATCAACAAAAATTTGCGGCAAAAAAAATACACTATCTCCCTGTATTCTTGCCGTTTTGCCAGGTGGCCTCTGAAATTGGTTCAGGAAACTTCTGCCTTTATCATGGGAATCTATCAGTTCCGGAAAATGAAAAAGCTGCATTATGGTTGATAAAAAGTGTCTTTAACTCCCTGGATATTCCTTTGGTTATTGCAGGAAAAAATCCGTCAAAAAAGTTAGTGGATGTTACACATAGCAACGATAACTTTTGTGTTGCGGCTAATCTTTCCGAAAAAGAAATGAATGACCTCATAAAAAAAGCCCATGTACATGTGTTGCCCTCATTAAATAAAACCGGCGTAAAAATAAAATTATTAAATGCCCTCTTTAATGGCAGGTATATCATTACTAATACCGCGGCTATCGAAGAAAATAATCTTGAATCAATTTGCGAGGTTGAAGATTCAGTAACCGGCTTTAGAAAAAAAATTACTGAATTATTTCAAAAGCCATTCACCCAGCAGGAAATTGATCAAAGAAAGAAAGTCTTAGAAGGCGTTTATGATAATCACGCGAATGCGTTACAACTTATCCGATGGATATGGTAGCATTGTCCCACACTTTACCACGTTCCGTTTTTATTGTTCTCGCAGGAAATTTATTAATAACAGGATAATCGTGTGTAGCCATTATTATAGAAGTTCCATAATCCCTGCAGATATTAAAAAGAAGTTGCATGATTTCATCAGAGGTTTCGGGGTCAAGGTTTCCGGTAGGTTCATCAGCAAGAATAAGTTTTGGGGAGTTTAATAACGCACGGGCAATATCAACTCTTTGTTGCTCACCACCGCTCAATTCAAATGGCATTTTAAATCCTTTAGTCTTTAAACCAACCTTGTCCAGTACGTCCGAAATTTTTTCATCCATTAGTTTTTCGTCTTTCCACCCGGTTGCTTTTAAAACAAATTTCAGGTTATCATTTATGTTCCTATCCGTAAGCAACTGAAATTCCTGGAAAACAACTCCTAGGTTGCGCCGCAAATAAGGCACTTTCTTCCAGTCAAGTTCCGCAAGGTTATAACCCACCACTGTACCTTCCCCTTCTCTCAATGTTAGGTCTCCGTACATCGTTTTTAAAAGACTTGATTTTCCGGTGCCGGTTTTACCTACCAGGTAAACAAACTCGCCACGATTTACGGTTATGTTCACCTCCTGTAGAATAAGCGAATTTCCCTGGTAAATATTTGCGTTGCGTAATTCAACAATTGCATCGGCCATATGATAATCTAATTAAAAATTAACCCTCATTAATGCGGCAAAGTTAATTGTATAATTATATTTTCTTTAAAAGAAATAATACACAACTGTTAAAAAAGATTTAATTACAACTAAAACTTTAGTTGTTAAACTAAATTTTTAGTTTATATTTGTCTTCAGAAAGAAAAAAATAAAAGAATTATGAAGACATTGACTAAGGCAGAAGAACAGATAATGCAGGTTATATGGAAAATGGATAAAGCATTTTTGAGGGAAATTATAAATGAATTGCCCAATCCTAAACCGCACCAAAATACTGTTTCAACAATACTTAAAATATTGGTAGAAAAAAATTTTGCGGGTGTTAACCTTATCGGCCGAAATCATCAGTATTTCCCTTTGGTAAATAAGGATGTGTATTCCAAAGGGAGTATGAAGTCGTTAGTAAAAAAATATTTTGATGGCTCCTTTTCAAATGCTGTTTCCTCTATGGTAAAGGAAAACAACCTTAGTATAGAAGAACTTGAATTGCTTTTGAAACAATTAAAAAAAAGTAAGTAATTATGATAACGCTTGCCTGGTATTTACTCAAAGTAATTATATGCTCCGGCATATTGTGTGGTTATTATTATTTGGCGCTGCGCAATAAGATTTTTCACCGTTGGAACCGATTCTATTTATTAGCCGCTGTTGTACTGTCGCTGATGGTGCCCGTTATGAAAATAAATATTTTTCAAAATTCTGTTGAAGACAAAGGAACTGTTGTAAGAATGTTACAAACTATTAACACCAGCGACGAAATTGTTATAGAATACAGCCGTCATAATGGTTTGCAGCTTAGCTCAACAACTATTATAAGCATTTTATATATTTTAATTACCCTTATTTTTCTATCCATTTTTTTCTTGGCTTTATATAAAATATACTGGTTAAAGAAAAAATACCCCGGCACAAAAATGAAAAGTATCAGTTTCATTTCTACTGATGCAAAAGGAACTCCCTTTTCATTTTTCAATTCAATTTTCTGGAACAATGCTATTGATATTTATTCAAGGCAAGGCCAGCAAATTTTCAATCACGAAATTGCACACGTAAAAGAAAAACATTCTTATGATAAAGTATTTATGAACCTCCTTCTCATTTTCTTCTGGATGAATCCTTTCTTTTGGCTGATACGAAAAGAACTAAGTATGATACATGAATTTATTGCCGATAAAGAAGCGCTGGAAGATAGTGATATCAATGTTCTTGCGGAAATGATTTTACAAACAGTTTATCCCGGCCAACAATTTTCCATAACCAATAATTTTTTCCATTCACCCTTAAAAAGAAGACTCACTATGTTTACAAAGAACAAAAAACCTAATGTTAGTTATGTTAGCAGGCTCCTAGTTTTACCCTTAACTGCGATTATTTTTTTCGCCTTTACATTAAAGATGACACCTGTTGTTTCTCCAGGTTTTTACACGGGTAAAACAATTACAGTTGTTATAGATGCCGGGCACGGAGGAGAAGATAACGGCGCTGTTTCCGCAGATGGCTTAAAAGAAAAGGATATTAACCTTTCAATTGCCAAAAAAATTGCGGAATTAAACTCGAATGATCATATAAAAATTTTACTCTCCAGAGATGATGATAAATTAGTTCCATTAAAAGAGCGAGTTGAATTTGCAAAAATCAACCATTCGGATTTATTTATCTCAATTCACTTAAACGCAGCCGATGATAGCAGTTTAAATGAAAATGGTTTTTCTGTTCTGATTGATAAAAATAATACTGATAAAAACAAATTACTCGCGTCTGCATTAATACAGGAATTAAAAAAATCTTATACAACAGACGATTTCGTTGGTCTTCGTAAAAATGGCATTTGGGTTCTTGATCACAATATCTGCCCGGCTGCACTTATTGAATGTGGCTACTTAACCTATCCCACAGATGAGGCATTTATTACAAATAATAATAACCAGGAAAAAATTGCCAGAAATGTTTTAGATGGGATAGAAAAATATGCGCAGGAAAATTTTTCCGGAAATTTTAATTTAAATAAAACACCACAGGACACTGTTCCTGCCGCAACGCTAATACAACAACTGAACAATCAGAAAGGATCGGATATTCTCTATGTTGTTGATGGAAAAATTACAAACAGGGATGAAGCGTTAGCTATTAATCGAAAGGATATTGAGAGTATAAATGTTTTAAAAGACGAAATTGCAATAAAACAATATGGAGAAAAGGGAAAAAATGGAATTATTGTTATAACTAAAAAACCTAAAGTGATTTCAAGTTCCGTGACCGAAAAAACAATTAAGCCTGATCCTATCTATTTTGTCGATGGAAAAGAAATTTCCAAAGATGATACGAAGACGGTTTCGGCCAATTCAATAGAATCAATAACAGTACTCAAAGGTGAAAGTGCGAAAAATAAATACGGAAAAAAAGGAGAAAATGGTGCGGTAGAAATAAATACAAAAAAGTCATTGCCTGCAAAAGACAATTCGCCAAAAGAATTAGCCCAAAATCAACTGCAAGACACCATTCCCAACAAGGTATTTACCAAAGTTGAAAATGAAGCGGAATTTCCCGGTGGTCGTGATGCCTGGTCAAAATATATGTCGGCAGCGATTATGGCTTCGATAGATTCTCTTACTGCAAAAGACTACGGAACGTGCCTGTTGAAATTTATTGTAAATACTGATGGTGAAATTAGTAATGTAGAAGCCACCACCATGAAAGATACCCGCTTGGCAGACATTGCCGTGAATGCAATTCGTAGAGGACCAAGATGGATTCCCGCCACTCAAAACGGAAACACTGTTGCGGCTTATAGATTGCAACCTGTAACGCTTACAAATCCAGAAAAGAAATAATTATTCATGATCATTTTAGAAGTACTATCAAAACCAAGAAGGTTTTTTGGAAAAACTCAAACTGAGGAAACCTCTAAAAAAACCTTTTTGGTTTACTTAGTGTCTCTAAAAAATCAATTCCACTTTTTTATTTTTTATTACCAATCTTTTTTTATCACTCGCTTCCACCCTTCCTATAATTTGTGCATCAATATTAAATAACGCAGCCTCTTTAATTATTGTAGAAGCAAAATCCTCATCCGTATAAATTTCCATTCTGCAACCCATATTAAATACCTGGTACATTTCCCTGTCATCTGCTCCGCTTGCTTCCTGTATCTCTTTAAAAATTGTAGGCGGCTCAAATAAATTATCTTTTACTATGCTCACATTGTTGGGTATGTATTTTAAACACTTCGTTTGTCCGCCGCCACTGCAATGTATCATTCCATAAATTTTATTAAAATTATTGTCGAGGAGTTTTTTAATTAGGGGTGCAAAAGTTCGGGTGGGAGAAAGAATATCTTTAATATTCGCTATCCTGTTTTTGCCGATATAAACCACATCATCGCTTAGTGAATTATCATAACTCTCTTTATAATTTTCTGCATAATATTTATTAAGAATATCGTGCCTTGCAGAAGTGAGTCCGTTGCTTCCTATGCCACTGTTATATTCACTTTCGTATGTTGCTTGTCCAAACGATGCCAATCCAATAATCACATTTCCGGGCGCTATCTTCTCATTAGAAATAATTTTTGATTTTGGCCATCTTGCTGTCATGGTCCCGTTCACCGCAATTGTTCTTACCACATCGCCAACATCTGCTGTTTCCCCACCGAGATAATGAATATTAATACCATAGGTCTTCATCAAATCAAAAAATTCCTGTGTACCATTAATAACCTGTTCCAGCACTTCACCAGGAATAAGATTTTTATTTCTATCAATAGTTGAATTAAAAATGATGTTATCATAAATGCCTACGCACAAAAGATCATCGAGGTTCATCACCACTGCATCCTGCGCAATGCCTTTCCACACAGATACATCGCCCGTTTCTTTCCAATACAAATAAGCAAGAATACTTTTTGTTCCGGCACCATCCGCATGCATTACATTTATAAATTCGCTATCGCGGCCCAGAAAATCAGGATAAATTTTACAAAAGGCTTTGGGGAAAATTCCCTGGTCGAGATTTTTTACAGCAGCATGAACTTCTTCTTTTTGGGCAGAAACCCCACGTTTGGAATATAGAGACATTAAGTAAATTAATTGATTAACCAGTTAACATGTAAAAAGGTAAAATTAAGGTTGAAGATTGATATTCCATTTTCAAATTCAATTATCATTTATCTTGCGCACATCTTTATGCAGGTACATCGTGATATAACTAACTTACCCTTTTTTAAAAATGCCGTTGTCACTATCGGAACATTTGATGGAGTTCATACGGGGCATCTCCAGATAATTAACCAACTTAAAAAGGAAGCGTCGCTGGTGGGAGGCGAAACTGTAATAATTACTTTCGATCCACATCCACGAATGATCGTTCATAAATCAAACGGCGAAAGCATAAAATTACTGACTACACTGCCTGAAAAAATTGAATTACTGGAAAAGCAAAATATTGATCATCTTGTAATTATTCCATTCACCTTGGAATTTTCTGAACAAAGTGCGGAGGCTTATATCGCCGATTTTTTAGTAGCGAGATTTCACCCGCATTCTTTGATCATTGGTTATGACCATCGCTTTGGAAAAAACAGGCAGGGCGATTACAAGTTGCTGGAATCTTACCAGATTGCCTACAATTTTTTGGTTAAGGAAATTCCCGAGCATGTATTGCATCACGTAACAATAAGTTCAACCCGGATAAGACAGGCACTCATAGAGAAAGATATCAAGACAGCGAATGAATACTTAGGATATCCCTATTTTTTCGGAGGTAAAGTAATAGAGGGAGACAAATTGGGAAGAACGTTAGGTTATCCTACTGCCAATATAGAAGTCACTGACGCCAACAAGCTTATTCCTGCAAATGGCGTTTACGCAGTAGAAGTTTCGTTAGCCGATCTTTCTATCCCAAAAAATAAAAACATCGAACATCGTACATCAAACATCCCACATTTTCAAGGCATGATGAACATAGGCACCAGGCCTACAGTTGGCAGCACAAAAGAAGTTATCGAAGTAAATATTTTTGATTTCGATAAATCTATTTACCAACAAAACATCAGGGTTTATATAAAATATTTTTTGAGAGATGAAGTAAAGTTTAACGGCCTTGATGCGTTAAAAGAACAATTGACTCTTGATAAAATAAACAGCTTACAACTATTGAGCAAAACTTAATTACTAACCCCTGTCTTAATTATTTTATAAACCATTTCTTTCATCAGCGACCCTCCGGATGTGCCATAATTTTTTATCCCAATGCTTTTTAAATTGTAATAATGAAGCAACATTATTACCTGTTCAGCTTCTGCATAAGAATAATTCATAAGCATATCCATTGCCTGCTGAACTAAGAACGGGTTGTTATAAAATATCGGCCTGAGCGCCTTTTCACTTTTGTCATTCATCTGGTAAATAACTAAAATTTTTGTGAAGTAGTTATAGAGGGAAGGCAGTACCAACTGAATAGGAGCCGCTTTAGGATTCGCCTCAAAATATTGGATTATCCTGATTGCCTTTGCCAGGTCTTTTTTGCTAAGCGCATGTTGCAGTTCGAAAATATTATACTCTTTGCTAACGCCAATATATTTTTCAATATCATCTTCGGTAATATTTTTTTCGGCGCCGAGGTTGATGGAAAGCTTCTCCACCTCATTGGCAATCCTGCTTAAATCGTTACCTATGTGGTCGACGAGTAATGTTAAAGCTCTTGGTGTAATCTGGTATCCTTTCGACTGCACATAGCCGTTAGTCCAAGATGGCAATTGGTTCTCATAAATTTTCTTTGATAAAAATACCTCGCCGTTTTTCTTAATCAGCTTTGCAATGCGGCTTCTTCCATCAATGGTTTTGCCTTTATAAGATACTACGAATACTGTTGAACTTAAAGGTTTTTCAATATATCCTTCCAGTTTATCAATGTCCTTCATTTGCTGCGCTTCTTTTAGCAGCACCACCTGTCGCTCCGCAAACATTGGGTAGCGCCTGCACGAATTCAAAACGTCTGCCCAGTTAGCATCCTTGCCATAAAAAATACTCAGGTTAAATTGGGCATCTGCATCGCTCAATATTTTCTTTTCGGCGTAGTCCATCACCTCGTCTATATAAAATTCTTCTTCCCCTTCCAACCAATAAAGTGGTTTAAAGATATTTTTTTTCCAGTCAGACAGAATAGTTAATCCACTCATCTTTCAAAGATAAAATTTTACGGTTATTCAAAAACGTATTGATTAATATTTTGAAAAATTATAAATTGTGAGTTGGTATGGTATTGGAAAACATATAATGTATATCTTTAAAAAAAAAATTTAGTATGAGTTACGAAAATTTCCCTGAAGGCAATCCCCCCGAAGAAAAAACGCCGTTGGTGAAGAACAACAACAATCGCAATATCTTGACCGGCATACTCATTGTCGCCCTGCTGGGCACGTGGGGTTATATCATTTATGATAAAAATAAAACCAAGCAGGAAAAGCAGGACCTGACCACACAGTTGGTTAATAGCGATTCATCTAAAAACGAATTGCAACGTGAATTAAATGACGCCGCCTTGCGACTTGATGTTCTTAAAACGTCAAACGTTAAAGCTGACAGCCTGCTGAAGACAAAGGATAAGGATATCCAGGATCTCCAAAGAAAAGTTCAAAATATAATAAATGATAAAAATGCAACTGCCTCGCAATTGGCCGAAGCAAAACGATTAATTGCTGAATTAAAAGGAAATATTGAAACATACACGGCGCAAATTGAGGAATTAAAAACTCAGAACACACAATTAACGCAGGAGAAGCAACAGGTTACGCAAGAACGTGATGTTGCCAATAAGAATTACGATTCAGCTAACCAGGTTATTAAACAAAGAGAAAACGTAATTGATATTGGCTCTACTTTGCACGCTTCCAACTTTAGCATAGTTGGTTTAAAAGAAAAAAGCGGTGGCAAGGAAAAGGAAACAACAACTGCAAAAAGAGTTGATAAACTAAGAATATCTTTTGATATTGATGAAAACAGGATCACGCAAACAGGACCAAAAGATATTTACATTTGTATAACTTCTCCCGATGGAAATCCTGTAACAGTGGAGGCATTAGGTTCCGGAAAATTTAAGATACGCGATGGCTCAGAGATACCATATACTGAGAAAGTCCAGATAAATTATGTTCAGGGGCAAAAGCAGCCTGTTACGGTAGAATGGACCCAAAATAGCAATTTCCAAACCGGCAATTACAAAATTGAAATATATAATAACGGTTTCAAAATTGGTGAAGGAGTTCGCTCGTTCAAGAAAGGTGGACTGTTCGGATAATAAATTATAGTATAGCTGTTTGATCATAACAAAACGCTTTCCATTATTCATGGAAAGCGTTTTTATTTTTGGGATGAACTTTACAACGCAATTAAATTATATGATTTTCGAAAGGCGACCTAGCGCATTTTTCAAACTATGCCAGTTATTTTTCAATAAATCATTTTGAAGCGACAGGTGGTTTTCCTCCTTCGGGCACAAAAATTAAGGCCGCAGAATTCATGCAATAACGCTTGCCGGTAGGAGCAGGACCATCATCAAACACGTGCCCGAGATGAGAACCCGATTTTGAATCCACGACCTCCCAGCGCACCTGACCATAGCTTTCGTCTTTAACAAGTTTAACGGCATCCGGATTTATCGGGGCATAAAAACTTGGCCAACCAGTCCCGGAATCAAACTTAGTATCAGAACTAAAAACCGGCTGCAACGATGCGGCAGAATAATAAGTGCCTTTTTTATAAAAATGATCCAAAGCGCCTGTACCTGCCCTTTCGGTGCCTTTTTCACGCAGAATATAATATTGTTCCGGAGTTAATCTTTGCTTCCATTCATTTTCCGAAAGTTTCATGGGGAAGCTTGCATCCGCAGAAATTTTTTGCGGATCAGGATACTTAGTACCAGAGTTTTTGCTTGAAGTACCTTCAGACTGGGAACTCTTAGTCTGAGACTGCGTGCAATTAGTCAGCAATAAAGAAAAGACGATTGACGACAGGTATATAATTTTTCTCATGATAAATTTTTACATCTATATACGAGACAAAATTATAAAAAGGTTCCTTAGGAAATGTTAAGAAGCTGACAATTGCTAAACGTCGTTTTACAGACCTAAATTATTCTGCTTTATTAATTTGAAAACCTGGGGTGAATTGCCGCCTTCTACTTTGAGGATATACATTCCGGGAGGCAAGTTGCCAACTTTCATAGTCGTCTTTTGAGATGTTATAACTTTTGAAATGTATAGCCTTCCGGTTACGTCATAAAGTTTAATAGTCTTGCCAGTAACGTCTGATTCATTTTTACCGCTAATAGTAATCTGGTTACTAAATGGATTCGGGTAAATCGAGATAATAATATTATTTGAAGTGGTTACTGAGTCTGTAGGAAGCGGGCCTCCCTCTGCTTGCGAACTATCACATACAGATGAATTCAGGAAAGAATTCCTGAAATTTCCCAAGGCAAACAAACTCCTCATTTCATTTTTCTGCCCTTCTGTAAACATATTCATACAAGCGTCATCTGTAAAATCCATAAAGTCCATAAACATGTCCCCATAAGAATTAATAGAGCAGGACGACAAATGAGGAAATGAAGCACAACCACTATTGCTGGCTTCCTGCGGCGGAGTATCTGCAATACCATCATCACCACAGTCGGCATCGCCCCACAAGTGTCTGAGCCCAAGCCAGTGGCCAATTTCATGTGTTGTTGTTCGTCCTTTATTAAAAGGAGCTGCTGCCGTCCCTATAGTACCAAAGGCTGTATATTGAATAACAACACCATCTTTTTCTGCAGGCCCCCCTGGCATAACTGCGTAGCCTAATGTGCGGCCAAAAAGGTTACAAACCCAAATGTTGAGGTATTTTTTAGAGTCCCAGGCGTCGTCGCCACCGCTTGAAGAAAATTTCATTTCATCATCAGAAAGGAATAAATCAGAACTTGTATGCTTATGTATAATCCCTGTAGTGTATCTTCCATTAGGATCTACTTTTGCAAGGCAAAAAACTATTCGTGCGTCAGCAGCCACACTTTTAAACGGAGCCGGTGTATAAACAGTATCTGCATTGCGTCTTCTATAATCATTATTCAATACAGTCAATTGAGACAAAACCTGTTGGTCGCTTACATTTTGTACACTTGTGTTATACAAAACATGGAAAACAACCGGCACCACAATTACCTCGCCTGGTAATGTGTCGCGTGCATTTGCATCATCAACATTCGCTGAAGAAGGAAGTATCGAAGGAGTACCGTTTTGTTTTACATAGTCAGGTGTGCCACATCTCTGAGCCGAACTGTAAATTGTAAAACCCAGGCAAATAAGCGTAATAATAAATTTCATCTTCCCTGTTTTGTTTCAGAACCGTCCTAAAATGATAGTAAGCGGGATTAAATAGGAATGCTGAATCGGGAATTACAGAGGATACTAATAATGCATGGGATAAATGGAAGCGAAGAATATCAACTAAGTTTGAATGCGTTATTTACCTTTGAAAGTAAGTTGGTTAGCGCCAGTAACAGAGGTTGATGAGTGCAAATAAAACACAAATTTCCCATATCTCAAAGCGTTCATTAAAAACATTTTATAAATGAATTAACACGCATAACAAAGCCGTTTGCTATTTTTACAGCGCCTAAAAATATGTAATGATTAAAAAATTTACGGGAATCGCTTTAATAGTACTTTTATTTTCTTGCAAAAACAATACGACCACCCCAAGCGAAGATCCGACGCTGCCCTTTGCAAAACCCAATAATATTCCTGCTCCCCAGCCAATTACGTTCACAATTGACAGCGTATTTCCTCATGATCCCAAGGCCTTTACGCAAGGACTTCAATTTTATAAGGGCAAACTTTACGAGGGAACCGGCCATCCTGATGAAGAACATCAAACAACTTTAAGGGTTGTTGATATTAAGACCGGAAAGCCTGAAAAAGAATATTTTACCCCCGATCAATCAATTTTTGGTGAAGGCATCACTATTTTTAAAAATAAAATTTATCAACTTACGTGGCAAAACCACAAAATCTTTGTCTACAATGTGGACGACATCATGCATCCCATAGAAACATATAACTGGAGCTTAGATGGTTGGGGATTGACCAATGACGGCAATAGTCTTATCATCAGCGACGGAACATCTAAATTATATTACGTGCAGCCAGATGAAAAGACTAAAGAAATGAAAACAATAAAAATTCTTACAGTTGCCGATAATACGGGTGAACTCGACAGTCTTAATGAACTTGAATATATTAATGGGTATGTTTTTGCGAACAGGTGGTATAATGATCATATTTATAAGATTGACACATCTAATGGCCATGCAGTTGGTATAATGGATTTTACGGGTCTTCTCCATCAATATGACCAAACTGACCAGGTTGGAAATGAGGCGGTACTAAATGG
Source organism: uncultured Chitinophagaceae bacterium (assembly GCA_963792025.1). GTDB lineage: Bacteria > Bacteroidota > Bacteroidia > Chitinophagales > Chitinophagaceae > Ginsengibacter. The sequence goes on from CAWBUS010000013.1 coordinate 44,212, forward strand.
CATAGCTTACGACAGTGCAACAAAAAAATTATACATTACCGGTAAAGATTGGCCGAGGCTTTTTGAGATCAAGCTGAATACCCAGTAAACGAAGAGCAATCAATCAAATGAAATGCAATCAACCTGTGATATTTTTTGGAAATCTTCTGTTAGCTTTTAAAGAGCGTTGCCGGCATTTGAAATATATATCACAGAACTGCATTTTTCGTTATCTGAAATAGATTTAAGATTCGAAACACCCCCGGTATTAATCGCTTTCAAAATATTTGAACTGCCTGTCTTGTATTTTTCGCTTAACATACTTACATAAAAACTATCGTACCACATCGGATTTATTGAAACTATGTCCATATTATGCATGGCTAACAGTTTGCACATAGACGCCGGGGAAAAATGATACAAATGTCGGGGCACGTCGTAGGCAGCCCAAAACTCCTTATAAACTTTTGCATCATAACTGGTATAATTAGGCACGGCAATAAAAAGTTTTCCCCCGGGTTTTAAAAGGTTTTTTAAAGTTTCTATATAACGATGAAGTTCATGCACATGCTCCAACACATGCCACATGGTAATTGCATCATAGCTATTAGCGGGCAAAGAAAATAATTTCTCAGGTTGCTCCAGGTCCAGGTTATATAATTCCTTTGCCTTTGTTCTGGCTGTTTCATCCGGCTCAAGGCCGGTAATTTGCCAGCCGGTTTGCTGCATAGTATTCAAAAATGCTCCTGTTCCGCAGCCCACATCCAGTATACTTCCTGCAGATACGCCGGTTACTTTTTTAATCATATCCCGCTTCTTAATAAGCGTACGATTCCTCACCTTATGGTAAAGCTTATTGATAATTCCCTTGCTCGTATCGCTATGCGAAATATAATTTTCGGATTGATAATAGGAGCCTATTTCATTTATTCCGGGAATCTTTTGTGTAAACCTAAGCGTGCAATCTTTACACTCCCAAATTTCGAACCGCTCGTGGGAAACGGTATAGTCTTCGGCGGAAAGAACAGCAGCAATATTTTTTTGCCCGCAACACGGGCAAGCGTCATACAAAATCATTTTATTCCTCTTCGTACAAAGAAAATATAAAATTGTCAATACTACATTTATATATGGTGCCGAATCAAGATTTTGTTTTTCTTTATGTTTTTTTGAATGAATTTTACTTAAAATGAACATTGCAGCAATCAGGGAAAAAGTAAGGCGCACAGGCTTTTTTATTCCATTTCGGATACATCTTCTGCTTTTAATAGTTGCATTGATATTGGCCTGGCGTTGGCTAATAAAAAATAATGCTGTTCCCGAAACGGCTCATACGGCAATTATTGGTCTCTTTATTACCGTTACATTTTGGTTTGCCCTGGCTATTCTTTCGATTTCATTTATTACAGCTTTTATACCCTGGATATTTTTTCTATTTAGTAAAAAAAATAAAAGAAGTTCTTTACAGATAAAAACGCTAAACACAAAAAAAGTGGCCAGCAAGCAATTGATCGAAGTAGATATTTCTAAAATAATTAAACCCGTCTTTGGATATATACGTCTACGCCTCTGTTATGACAACAATAATATCTCCCCAAAATTTGCACCGGTGAGGTTACAGCCCAAAAAGAAATTTTTTTCGCTGGACGCAAAAGGGATATATAACTGGCCAATAAATAATATTAAGGAATACGATATAAGTAGTGGCATTATTTATTTTGAAGACTTTTTTCAGTTCTTTTCCTTTACGTCAATACTTCCGGTAAACAGTAATTTTTATACGCAACCATTGAAAGCCGCCACAGGGGCAGTTATAGTTCAACCTAAGAAAACTGAGGATACTGAAACCAGGATAGATGAAATGAGAAAAGTAGAAGGAGAATTTTTGAATTATAAAAATTTTGAAAGTAACGATGACGTAAGAAGGATAGTCTGGAAAATCTATGCAAAGAATAAAGAATTAGTGGTACGAATTCCCGAAACCAATGATCCTTATGCATCGCATATTTATTTTTATGCATCATTTTATAATGCGATAAGCAACGACGTGTATGAAGAGTTTAATGCAGAATTTCTCGATAATTTTAAAACAATTACCTGGAATGTCTACGAGCAATTATTTCGACAGAATGATTTGATACAATATATACCCGACCAGGAAACAAAAGCATTTTATGCCGACGACGTTGTTCAAAAAATAAAATACATTATCAGCACTTCTTCATGGCAAAAACAAAATGACCTGGTTACTTATTTTAATAAACAATATGCATCTGTTTTATGTATTTCGTCATTAACAGACATAAAGCAATTAGAAGCAATTCTTGAAAGAACCGGCAAAAGTCTCACAGTTATTTTTGTCGAGCTAAGCAAAAGTTTTTCAAAAATGAAAGTTACTGACTGGGTGCAGTGGATTTTTATAAATCCACAAAAGAAAAGTTCGGAGAAGTTGCAACTGGCCTTTAATCTATCACCTCTTCGAAAAAAAATATTGGATAATGAAAAAAATATAAAAGAATTATTAAAAACAAGTGAATGTGAAAGTTTGATTCTTTATACCTGATACTAAATGAAAGTCGAAAAGAAATATAGCATTAAAAAAATATTTGCAAGGATTACTTTATTGATAATTCCTGCAACTGCCATAGGCACTTATCTGCTTTGGCATTTAAATGAATACTATGGCGTGTTGGAAAGTCAGTGGCTTAGTGAAAGTTTCTTTTTAGCAGCGGGACTTATTGCTGGTTGTTTATTTTATAGTTTCCGGTTCCGCTTTATTACAACAACCCTGCCGCTATTACTTCTGCTATTTATCATAAGTAGAGTTGTAAACAACATTTATACAGGCGAATTCACCGCATTCTATGCCATAACAAAATTCTATATTTTTTCATTCCTCTTTTTTACGGGATGGCTTGCCGGGTGGGCATTTGCAAGATTACGTTGGTTTCCCGTGTTTCTTTCTGCGCTACTTTTATTACTGCAAATTATTGTGGTTAGCAATACGACAGATATAACTGCTAAAAAATTAGTGATCGCTTTCGCTCCTGTTTTAGTATTTGCGTTTTATATTATTTACACCGCTGAACTGGTAAGAAATATGAGTGACGATGAACCCAACTTTTCATGGTTCATTATAAAAAAACTATTAGGTTTTAGCCTGGTCGCGGGAATAATCTTGTTATTAATTTTCTCATTTTATAAAAAAGAATTCAAGGCTATTGAGAAACAATATGGTGGCAGTAAAACAGAAACGCAAGCGCCTAACAAAGAAAGCCTGACCAAAGAAAATAAAGACGGAACCGTTAGTAACAAAAAACAAATGGGATTGAGTGGTGGAAGAAGCTCTACCAAAAGACTCGTGTTTATAGCAAAGCTGGATAACTACTTTCCCAATTCGGATATGCCAAACCCATTATATTATACTTATGACTATTACACAAAATTTGATACGCTTACGCAAACATTGGAAACAGACAGCCTCATGCCTTCCAATGATTTATTTCAACCTGATCCTTCCAAAATTCCACTATATTTTACTCAAACCGATACAGCGGTTTTATTAAAAAGTGAAAGTTACCTGGATAGAAAAGTGGTTAATACTGAAGTGTACAAAGCATTGCTTTCTCCAAAAGAATTTTTAGCTCCGGCGACCGCTTTTTTTTGCCAGCCTATTGCCGTTGAAAAAGAGTATAAGCAACAATTTAAAAGTGCATATAGAGCGAAGATGATGGTAAGTGATCTTAACAGCGCTTACTTTGTTTACAATCCTGCCGGCAATAAAGCATTGGAAAATTTTCAGAATGAAAGATTTGAGTTACTGCGAAAAATAACCAATTGGGATAATGAAGATTCCGCTTTTATGCGGTATTATACTTTTATTCCCAAGGGGGATGATTTTGATTCAATAAGGGCTTTAGCCAAAGAAATAACTAAGAATGCACTCACTCCTATTGATAAAATTATTGCAATAAGAAATTACTTTTTAAGCGATGATGAAACCGGTCAGCCACTATTTAAGTACACAGATAATCCGGGTGTGCCTGGATTACCAAGTGCCAGCAAACTCAATTATTTCTTATTCCAAAATCGTAAGGGCTACTGTGCCTATTATGCCGGCGCTACACTTTTTTTGTTAAGAGCATTAGGAATACCCTCACGGGTTTCCACCGGCTTTCTAACGATGGATAGAAGTACCAAAAACAAAGGCTGGTACTGGTTTTACGAAGACCAGGCGCATGCATGGACTCAGGTGTATTTTCCCGGCTATGGGTGGCTTGACTTTGATACAACCATCCCAAGCACCGAACAACAACAGGCGCCTGCCCCCGATGGAACTCCCCCGATAACTGTACAAACCGCTTTGTTTGTTACACATGGAAAAGTTACCGACGTGGATACTGTTAAAAAACGTGTATACATGTCAGTTAGTCAAATGATTTATTATGATAAAACATTTGATTTAAAGAACCCGGTAATGCTTGATATGGATGTATCACTTGCAACGATAAGTAAGGATACAGGCCAGGTATCCCTGTCTGAACTACAAAAAGGAAATGAAATTACAGCACTCTCCTTTTCAGAACAGTTTAAAAATATCGCTTTGAGAGACAGCAATGATTATAAGGAAATATTTGAAAAGATTCCCAAGCCCGCTCCTATTGATGAAATAAAAATTATTGATTCGACGAAGGAAAAGCAACAGGCAACTAAAGAAGCCAGGAAACAGCCCGTAAATTTTACGACTCTGTTGTGGTTGAGCATTTCAACTTTTGCATTATTTATTGTGCTGGTATTTAGCTTACCATGGTTTATATTTCAATGGTTCAGCTATAAGGCAAAAAATACAAAGCCAGCTTCTAAGAAAGCCTATTGGTCTTATACTGCTGCTACTTATTATTGCAACCAGCTTGGTTTTTCGAGAGATGATATGTCACCAACCCAATTTGCAAAAGATAAAATTGATGCTCATTTTAAAACGAATTTTACATCTTTTATGCAAGTTTACCTTAAGAGCAAATATTCAAAAGAAGCGTTGACTCCTTCTGAAGAAACTATTGCACGAAATTTTTATCAACCTTTTTACAAAACGGTAAAAAACAAAATTCCTTTTAAAGAACGATTCTCAAAATTTTTAAACTTTTACAGAACCATAAACTTTTTTTCAAAACCCAAAATATAAATGATGGAGACAGTGAATACTGAAACTGCTTTGCAGAATATACAACGCCTGACTGATAATATTGAAACTGTTATAAGAGGCAAGCGCAATCAAATAAAATTTGTGCTCACAGCATTACTTGCCAAAGGACATATTTTGCTGGAAGACAATCCCGGCACTGGAAAGACCGTCATGGCTAAAACACTTGCGCAAAGTATTTCAGGAGAAAATACTAATGACGCGGTAAGCTTCAAACGCATCCAGTTTACTCCTGATTTGTTACCAATGGATCTTTTAGGTACGCATATTTTTGATGATATAAAGAAAGAATTCATTTTTAAAAAGGGGCCGCTGTTTTGCAACATTTTGCTCGCCGATGAAATTAACCGTGCTTCGCCAAAAGTGCAATCAGCTTTATTAGAATGCATGGCGGAAAACCAGATTACAATGGGAGAAATTACTTATAAGTTAAGTGATTTATTTTTTACGATCGCAACACAAAATCCTATTGAAATGGAAGGCACATATCCCCTTCCCGCAGCACAGCTCGATAGATTTTTTATAAAAATTATCTTCGGTTATGTAGACGAAGAAACAGAACTGGGCATTTATAAAGATTATCTCGGTATCAATAACAATTTGCTTAATCTTCAGCAGGTGCTCGGCATTCATGAAATTTTATTTCTGCAACAGCAGTGTGAAAATGTATTTGTGCATGAAGAAATTATTAAAGCCGTTCGAAATATAGTATGGGCTACCCGAAAAAATCCCGATATCGTTTTAGCTGCGTCTACGCGTAGTGGTATCATCTTTCTAAAATGCCTCAAAGCCTACGCATTGGTTAATGGCCGCACTTACGTAACTGAAGATGATGTAAAAGATCTTTCGCAACCCGTATTACATCATAGGCTCATTTACAGAAATAAAGAAGCAAAAGCTGCAGCACTCAATAATATCGTTCTTGCCGAAATGGACAGGCTTTCTAAACTAAAAATTAATTAAGAAGGATGTTTCGGCAGCCCAAATCATATCTTCTAATTCTTTTACTAACGGTATTTGGCGAAAATATTTTTTCGCAGGTAAATGCCAAGCGTTATGAAATAGACGCCAAGCGAATAGGTGTAAATTTTTATGATAAAGATGCGTTACCCCGAAGCCGTGAATTTATAAGGCTGGACAGCACTTATTATGTTGGCTGGTATTACGAAGGCATGTTCAAATACGACAGGGCTGCAGATTATCTTGGCTACAAAAATTGTATTGAACCTTTAAAAAAAGCATTTTTTCTTTTTGAAAGAAATTATAAAGATGAACTCAAAAAAGTTTTAACACCGGGCCGGTATAGTTTTGCCCAGGCTGATATTGTGCAAATCTGCAATGCCTTATACGACAGCTATTCTAACGTGGAAGAGCCAGACAGCGCCATGTGGATTTTGAATAGAATCCAAAGCTGGAACACCGGCATTGATTTTATGGAATATAATATTAAAGCAGCGTGGACCATTCATCGCAATCGCATCTATATTCATAAATATTCATTCCTAAAAAATACGGTTGAAGGAAATGAACAACTTGCGTTAGATCATTTATATACAGCACTGGCCGGCGGTGATGCCAATGCCATTTTTTATCTTGCTATCATTCATAACTATTTATTGAATATCGATTCCGCGGCTTTATACTACGATATACTCAAACAAACAGGTGGGTTTTCTTATAACAACTATGCCCATTTCCAAAATACACTTGGCAATTTCGGCGAGGCAATCACCGATTTTGAAAATGACAAATATGCATTTGATAAAAGACTGATTGAAGCGTATTATTTTCTTCCCACACTGTATATTAACAGTGGAAAGAGCCGCGACGCAATTGATCAAACTAACGGTATCATCTATACGAATGGCTCTACACCTGGCTTTGGCTGGTATAATATTGCATTGGCAAGAAGTTATTTATACAACGGCCAGCTTGATAGTTGTGAAAACGCTATCAATAAAGCGGCGCAGTTTAAGGAGGTTCATATCGGCACTACACTCGGGCAATCGCAATATGATTTTGCTGTGAATGTTATAAAACTAATGTTGGCAACCAATAAAATCGCACGCATCAAATTTTTGAATTCGGGCTGGTGGTATTCTTTAAAGGATCTATCGGAAATCAGTGCGCTTAAAGGTGAACAGTTCCTTTTGAAATTTGCTTTGGTAAACGAATTAGCAGGTAACCCTGAACGTGAGCAAGTGATTTATAACATATTTGCCAGCGAAAATGTTATTGGATTTGACGAGATTTTAAGCCTGATGAAAAATATAAGTCCCAAATATTTTGCAGAAATATATAAACAAAAGGCGCAGACTGAAAAACGAAAAAATATAGTTCGGTATATGCAACTTTTTTACGGTGAATTTTCTTATGAAGCCGGCAACTATGATGATAGCCGAAACACATTTGAAAATATTTTGAATACGGCCTTATTGGATACAGCACACGAAAAACTCTTCGTAGCCAGGTTGTATGAAAGCCTTTCCAGGAGCTATTTGCACGATGGCGAAAAAGATAAGGCTGAAAATATGAAATACAATTTTTTCAGGGAATATCCACAGTTAATTCCCTTTAGTGGCTTTACAGTAAAGATGAATCTTTCCGTCTCTGGTGTAAACAATTCAATGGAAAAAAGTATCCTAAAAGAATTAAAAGATTGTGATATTGATTTTACTGATCATGAAGGCAGCGACATACCAAAAGCTTTTATAAATTTTACTGCATTAAAAAATAAATACGAAGTGGATTACGGTGTTGCCGACGCTAACGGCAAAATAATTGTTCCTCAACAAAAAATGTATTTTAAAAAAGAAGATGGCGTTGGGAAAGAACTGGCGTTGCGGTTATTCGGTGTTGGCGGACCGGTAGAGTTTGAATAAATAAGATGACTGAAAATAAATTAAGCTTTTCTATTTCTTCTTATGTTACTGCAAACAATGAATGTTTTTCAGAATCGTTTTCTTAGAACAAACGCTGAAAAAAATCTTTCTTCCTTTTGTATCGTCCTAAATGGATTATTTTGTCTGACCTGGAAATTCCTTAGTGTACACTTGTATGTTAGGTCACTAACAATTCTTTAACTTTTTTATCCGCTATAAACTGTTCGTTATTAATCTGCAATTGTACGATATCGTACAATCTTCTTGCAGCAAGGATTTCGTAACTCATTGATTTTTAATTTTTTTCAGTTTGGCATCGCAATGGAAATGATGTTGGCAAACAATTAAACAATAAAAATTAAAAAATTAAGACAATGAAAACAACATTCAATTCAAAAAGCAACCTTTTAAACAGAGCCAAAAATTTCTGGTTTGGATTACAGCTACTAATCGTTTCTGTTTCCCTTCCTGCACTCAGTATCGTTCAAATGTCTCGTGCGGCCAACGACACAAATTCAAAAGAGCAGCAAGAAGTAATTAAAAGCCCGGCGAATCAAAACCAAACTACTGGTTTACAAAATGGACGTAACATAATCAAATTAAGTTGAGAGGTTTGTGACAAAAAACAATTCCAATCATCTTAAAAAATTATAAAATGAACCATTCATCAATATTCATTTTAGCTCTTGTGATAGTTAACTTAAATGTGGCCGGTGCCATCGCCGGCCTTATTTAAAACTTGAACAGGGTATTTTTGAGTGATGAACGGTTTATTAAAATTCAACAAAATATATTTTATTATAGCCGTTAATATCTTTCTCATTGAAGTTGGCATTGCGGTATTTGTTCATGATAAAATCATCCGCCCATACATCGGTGATTTCCTGGTAGTGATTTTAATTTATTGCTTCGTAAAATCTTTCTTTAATGCTCCCGTAATTCCCACTGGGCTTGCTGTACTGCTTTTTTCCTTCGCCGTGGAAACCTCCCAATATTTTCATTTAGTAAATTATCTTGGCCTTCAAAATTCAAAATTTGCCCGAACCGTTATGGGAACTTCCTTTGAATGGACTGATCTTGCCACATATACAGCAGGGATTGTCGCAATTTTTATCACTGAAATAATCTTTGCGAAGAGAAAACTTCAAAAATAAAATGGCCTGCAAAAAATGATCGCCACATAACATTTTCAAATAATAAGTAAAAGTCATAAAAAAAATACTTCAATTTGCATCCATAATCAGTCTAACTATTAAAAGCAATCATACATGGATAACCAAATTGAACTAGCAATAAAAATTGCTCTTGACGCATGGCACGCCGAGATTACAAGGACGGATAAGCTCTTTAATGAACTTACGGATGAACAGCTTCAAAGCGAAGTTTCAGCCGGCAGAAATACGGGGACATATCTTTTAGGGCATCTTACTGCAGTGCATGATGCCTTGTTTCCGTTATTGGGTATTGGAGAAAAATTATATCCTGAACTGGAAGGGCCGTTTATAAAAAATCCCCATAACTCAGGAGTTGAAAAGCCCCCAATAATACATCTTAGGAATTACTGGAAATTAGTAAACGAGAAGTTATCAGAACATTTTAATCAATTCACTCCGGCGGAATGGTTTCAAAAACATACATCAGTAGACGACCAGGATTTTTTGAAACAACCTCATAGAAACAGGTTGAATGTATTACTCAGCAGAACAAACCATTTGTCTTACCATCGCGGGCAATTGGTTTTTTTGAAGAAATGATGCATCAAAAAAGAAAAAACTAAAACACCTGTATCGTAAAATTACAGTTAGCCTGCGACGTTAGTTATCATGACTACATGCACCCGCAATAGCTTTATCTTTGTTTCATAATAAGTTATGACAAATATTTTCAGTACACTTTTCAGTCTTCATAAAGGTGAAGAAGACAAGAATAAAACAATGCAGAACGTAAAAGACAATATTTCTTTTACAGGCGCTAATCTCTGGATTCTTGCATGCGCTATTATCGTAGCTTCTGTCGGATTAAATATAAATTCTACCGCGGTTGTAATTGGCGCCATGCTTATCTCTCCATTAATGGGCCCGATTGTCGGATCAGGTTTTGCACTGGGTATTTACGATTTTACCTTGCTGAAAAGATCACTTCGCAATTTGTTGAATGCTACAATAGTTGGCTTGTCATTTTCCACACTATACTTTTATATAAGTCCTTTTAAAGAGGCGCAGTCTGAGTTACTTGCCAGAACTTCTCCTAATATTTACGATGTACTGATCGCTTTTTTTGGCGGGCTTGTAGGTGTGATTGCTGTTACAAGAACGGAGAAAGGAAGCCCAATTGCAGGAGTTGCCATTGCAACTGCGCTTATGCCACCGTTATGTACTGCAGGATATGGGTTGGCAACCGGCCATTTCAAATACTTTTTCGGATCACTGTTTCTTTACTGCATCAATTGTGTATTTATTTGCATTGCAACTTATATCATTGTAAAATTTTTAAAATACCCCGCAAAAAAAATTGAAGAGAAACATGTGAAAAGAGTGAAATATGGCATTACCACTCTTACGGTTTTAATGCTCGTACCCAGCGCCTATTTCGCCTACTCTTTGTACTATCAGCAGAAATACAGTGAATCTGTAAATACTTTTATTGCTAAAGAATTTAATGACAAAGGAAACACATTAATTTATAAAAAAACAAATTATAACAGCGATCCTAAAACCATCGAACTGGCATTTTTATCGCGGCGATTTACAGATAATGAAATCAGAAACCTCAACGAAGATCTGAAGGCTTATGGCCTTTTGAATACAAAGCTTATTATCCGGCAGGATTCAGCATTTAATATTCAAAATATAAAAAAAGATATTTTGAATGAAGTAAAAGGCGCTGACACGATCATCAACCAAAAAGATATTGAGATCAGGTTGCTGAAAAATGAAATAGCAGCGAACACTTTTGACAACAACGAAATTTTAAAAGAAGCCAGCACACTCTTCCCGGACATAACGGCCATTTCTATTGCCAATCACGATTTCTATACCAGCAAGGATAGCAGCTTTACAACGACTATTTTATTCTATGAAGCGCCAAAAGAATTAAGTAATGATGATAAAGTAAAATTTGAAAATTGGATGAGGCAGCGTCTTGCAATAAAGAACCTGGAAATCTTTAAGAAATAAACTATTTCGGAACAGAATAAGTGGCCGGCGATTTTTGAATGGGAAACGAAGATTGGTTTCCAATTCCATTCACTGAAAACGCGTGGCTCGAAAAATAAAATATTAAGATCAATAGAGAGAGCACTGCTAAAATGATGGCCCATAATTTCCATGAATATTTTTTTTCAATTATTACATCTTCACGGTAAAATTCATTCATTACGCCAGAAGTTGTTTCCTTATCTCCCACCAACACTGCATGTTCAGCATTTTTATGAATCACTCTTTCTGCAATAACCGGCTCGTAAAAATTAATGCCATCCATTGTTTGAAATAAAACATTTCCCGCAGGATCCTTTTGAAGCGTTCCGATAGAATCAAAATTTATTTTTTCTCCGACATCTAATTTCATTTTAGCATTAAGGCACCAGTTATTAATTTTTTCTTCCGCTTCGTGTACTTGTATATGTTGAATATGAGAAATATAATTCTTCAATCCGTCCGGGAGATAAATTCCATTTTCGTTATAAATAACTTCATTAGTTGATGGGGACATTATTTTATCAGCGATATCCAACGAAGCCGGTTCTTGTTTAATTGTAAAGCTGCCTAACAAGGGAAGATGGCATTCTCCTTTTTGAATTAAATATGATGCGATAAGTTCCTGCATGGTCCCGCAAATATCTATAATTTAAATTACACGAATTACAATTTGATTACACGAATTTCAAAGACACGAATTACACGAATGAAGATGATTTTAATTGCCTATAATTCGTGTAATTCGTGAATCAAATTCGTGTTATAAAAAAAAATTAGAAATGAACAAGTATACCACCGATAACCTGCAAACCGTAAACAGGATAATTGTTCCAACGCTCGTACTTGCTATTGAGTATATTGTCCAGATCGAGCCATGCACTAAATTTCTTATTAATCTTAAATTCAGCGCCAGCGCTAATGTCTGTACCACCCTTTAAATTTTTCTGCGATCCATTGCTCAATAAAGCTTTCGCTCCGGAAAATGCCACAATATCTCCTTTAATTAACACCTCTTTGAAAGCGTTCCAGCGAAGAGAACCTGATAGTTTTAGAGGATACATTTCCCACGCTTTTGCGTTATCGAGCAGGCCGGTATAAGTATTTAGATCGAGGCCTGCCGTAAATGTAAACTTATCCTGGTTAATAAAATTCATATCACCATGAATCTGCAGATCATCTACCCTTCTTTCATTCTTAATATAAAAACTTTTCCCGTCAAGACTATCATTTATAAATAAGGGCATGTTATTAAAGGTAATAAAAGCAGCTCTTGCATTAAAGCTAAAATGATTACCAACCGTTGCTTTAATACCACCATAGTATTGCCGTTGCTTGGTATTATTTAAAAAAGTCGGGTCTTGCATATAAGGATTTTCACCACTCAGTGTACGAAAACTATTGGCAATATAATTTCCTATCCATCCCGCCTGGACAATCAAAACATTTTTTTGTAACTGCGCTTCTGCATATATGTTAGGTAAAATTGTCACGTCATTATTGTTCCACGCAGGAGTAACCCCGCCATGAAAAGTGAACCTGTCTCCATAGTAAACAAATTCAGGCGTTAGTTCAAAAAGGTTATTAGTAACCTGGAGTGTGGAATTTTTAATTTGGTACTTATCAAAATTTCCAGTTGCTGTTACTTTCACCGAAACGGCATCGCTAAATTTTTTCTCAGCGGGCAAAGTTAAAAGCAATGTGGTTTCTGTAGCCTTGCTTTCTCTTGAAAAGGTGTGCAATTCGAGATGCGGATCATAAATAAAATTCAAATCATTTACGGCTATATTTCTTAAACCAACTCCGGCGGAAAAATCCTGGTAGCTTCGTCTAACGTCAGACTTACTAAAACTATCGAGTGTGTGATCGTAGCCATATTGATAGTATTCATGTTGTACAAATGCAGCGTGAGCATATATTTCACTCTTCGGAGTAAAAATGCTTCCATCTCCCCTCACCTTTAATTCGCTGAAATCCTGGTTCTTAATACTTCCTCTTGAGGAAATATAATTTCCATATACATTTAATAAATTTTTCTTTCCATCACCAAAACTAAATGCGCCGGCAACATAAGGTGTTGTAAAACTTCCAAAGCCAACTTTCAATTGATTTCTATCGCCCAATTGCAATGTTGTGTCTGCATCAAGAGCGAGTGGTTTTAATGACACAGGCTGATACATGAAGAATAAATTTTGCGGCGGAATATTGTAGGTAAGCCTTGGCCTTGATGTATCTGCCGTAATCGGCGATGCGTACAAATTTATTTTTACCGTATTGCGCAATACGGGTTTATAGGAAGAGGTGATTTCAATGGTTTGCCTTCTTGAAGTATCATTTTGCGCCCGCGCTGCAAGAAAATAACAACAAAAGAATATTGTTGCGATAAAAAACTTTGCGTTGATTTTTTTTAAAAGTATCATAAAGATTGAATTCATTAAATGTAAATAATCGTGCTATTTTTTTGTTGAAGGCGAAACTTCCACTTTTGAATTTTGCTGTTCCTGGCTTATGGCTACACTCAATTTATCCTGTGCTTCTTTTTTTAACTCCGGAATGGTTGCATTATCGGCAACGCTTTGGTAGGTAGCCTTTGCATTGAAATAGTCCTTTTCCTGCAGGTACACATCTCCTAATAAAATATATGCTTTTGCAACCCAGTAATCGTAGGAGCCTGTAACTTTAATTACTTCGAGGCCTGCCTTTTCAGCAGCAGAAAGCTGATTAAGCGTATAATAACAATTGGCAATTTCATAACGGGCCTCCGCGCCCCAGGCCGATTTGTTTATTGCTGCAACTTCTTTAAAGGCTGTAATCGCCTGTTCACATTGGTTATTCGCTTGTAAAGATTTTCCAAGAACAAGGTTAGCAACGGCCTTATCGTCTGTACTCGATCCCTTTTTAGTAAGCAATTCTTTTGCAGCAGTATTCGCTTCGGTATAATCTTTTGTTTGGTAATAACTTCTTACCAAACCACGCAATGCCTCCAATTGATTGTCAGGAGTGGTTGCCAGTTCTTTGAGTTTGGCAAAATAAATTTTTGAATTAGGGTAATCCTGCAACTCAAAATAATAAATATGTGCCACAGCATAAGCTGCCCTTTCCGCAAACTTGCTGCTTCCCTGGGCAACTACAGCCTGGTAGCCCTGCAAAGCATTTTGCCAGTCTTTATTCTTATAATAACATTCGCTCTTATAAAAATTAGCTTCTAATGCATAAGCTCCTTGTGGATATTTGGTAAGATAATTTGAGAAGGCACTTATAGCTCCTGCACAGTCACCGTTAGTATATTTCAATTCAGCAGAAGCATACGTTAATGAGTCTGCTTCTGAAATACTGATTACCTTTCCGGCCTTTTGCACAAAATCAACATAATCGTTTGGCCTGCCGACTTCCACATATATATTTTTCATATTATCCAACGCTTCGTCTGCTTCCGGAGATTGCGGATACAGCGTAACCAGCTTCTGGTAATATTTTAAAGCTTCTTCGTTATTATTTAAATTATAATCAGCTAAACCAAGCTTCAGGTAAACTTTTGGATATTGGCCACTTGCATCTTTAATATCAAGAATTTTATTGAGGTAAGGAATGGCATCTTTAAATTTTTCCTGCACCATGTAAGCGTTCGCAATCTGCATATAAGACTCAGCAACAAGGTCGCTTTTAGGGTATTGCTGAATTAACGTATTAAAGGTTCTTATCTTTTCATTGGGATTATTTATTCCACTTATTAACGCAATCTGGTAGAGCGAATAATCACTTTGCGGCAATGCATTGTTGATTACATTCTGATACATGCTTTTTGCGGTGCTGTAATTCTTTTGCATAAAATAACAATCTGCCGTCCTTACATACGCATCTTGTTTTAAAGCGGAAGACTGGGAAGTGATAGCCGGTGCAACTTGCTTGAAATCTGCCAGGGCGAACGGGTAATTTTCCTTCTGTATGTAGGCATACCCAAGTGTGTATTTTGCAGCATCCGGATTAGCCTCTCCCTGTATGCCGCCGGATGATAAATACGCATTCATATATTTAATCACGTCGTCATAACGGTTTTGCCTGTACGCAACTTCGCCCTTCCAGAAATTAGCAAAAGGAAGCACCGGTCCTGCATTTGGATCGTTGATAATTTTTGTAAGGAGGTCATCTGCATCGCTCAGTTTGCCATCATTAATATATTCAGTGGCCCGGCCAAACAAAAGCTTTGGGTAAACCTTTTGCATGGAAGGCGTTGGCTTGCCAAATGATTTATATAAAGCCAGTGCATCATTATAATTATTGGTATTGGCAAGAAGATTGATGAGAATTTCTTTCGCTTCGGTTGCATATTCTGAGTTAGGGTACAGATCGAGGAACTTATTCATTTCGCTCAATGCAACATCCTGGTAACCCAACTGGTACGAAAGCTTGGCATAATTAAACCGGGAGATTTCCTGCTGTTTTCTATTACTGTTATTGTTGGCGCTGTATTGAAAAGCGCTTCGTGCATTTTCTTTCTGATTGGTTTTTAAATACAAGTCTCCCAATAAATACATCGAGTTCTGTCCCATAGAATCCTTCTCATTACTCAACTGCTTAAAGCCTTCAATTGCTTTGTCAACCTGGTTTCCATCATAATAACAATAACTAAGTTCATACATTACCTCTTTGGAAACTTTATCACTGTTGTCAACATATTCTTTCAATAAAGGCAGCGCTTTTGCAAATTCCTTTTTTTCAAAATATAATTGTCCTATTAAAAGATTTAGGTCATTTCGGTAATAAATATCGTTGCGGGAAAGCGAGTTCTCGCCATATTTAAGTGCCTCTTCTTTATTACCTTCAAAATAATAAATCTGTGCAATATAGTATGGAACGAGGCCCTTATACTTATCCCGGTATTCTACTTTTTTAAATGAATTTAATGCCTCGGGATAATCCCGATCGCGATAGCAAATGAATCCATAATAATAGTTGGCATCATAATAATATTTGTTGGATGACAATTGATGAATCTCATTGAATAATGGTTTGGCCTTATCAAATTGTTCCAGGTTGAAATAGGAATAAGCCAATTCAAATTTTGCATCTGCAATTTCATCGTTGCTCAAATTATCATAGCCTGCTCTTTCATAATAAACCACCGCACGTGCAAAATCATTTTTGGTAAAATAATATTTTGCAAGATGATAGCTCATCATTTGCTGCCTTGGTTCGTTATTAGCCGCGTCAATAAAACGATGCGCCTCATCTTCTGCAACTGCCTGGTTAAGTTTTAGTCCACAAACAATATAATAGTATTCGATATCCTGGTTAATATATGCATGGCTGCTTTGTGTATTTTCAGGATATTGGTCCCGCAAACTTTTCAGCAAAGGATATGCAAGGCTGTATTCATCTTTTATAAAAAATTCTTTTGCTTCCTTATATTCTTTCTCCGGATCGGTGACATTATAATTTGCCTGGGAAAAACAGGAAACAGACAGAAGTAAAAAGGCAATGGGAATAAGGAGGCGGTTCATGAATTATATTATTTTAATTTTTTTATGATGTCACGTTTAAAACATCAAAAAAAGAAAACCTAAAATTTGGCGCAAAAGTACAAACACCATTCCAGTTATTTCTTCGCCAATAACATATTGATGAAAATAAAACACTTTAAATTGCATCAATCTTTGTTAACACAATTGTAAAAAAAAATGAAAAGGATTCTTTCGACAAAATACTCAGCAGGAGCTTTCAATTTTGCGATGCTTGTTTTGCGTGTAGGCTTGGGGGTTTTAATGCTAAATCACGGGTACGGCAAACTCGTACATTTTAATGGAATGAAAGGCAGCTTCATAAACTTCCTGGGAATGGGTTCTGCCCTTTCTCTGTCTCTTGACATCTTCGCAGAATTTTTTTGTTCCATCTTTTTAATATTGGGCTTGTTTACACGGCTTGCTGTGATACCAATATTAATTGCGATGTCGGTCGCCCTGTTTAAGGTTCATCATGCGCATTTATTTGGAGCAGGTGAAAGAGCTACCATCTATATCGCCTGTTGTATAACGATACTTTTTTGCGGCCCTGGGAAAGCGAGTGTGGATGGGATGATTGGGAAATAGCGGTCGGCACGGCGACCGCTGTCAGACCGCGGTTAATCCACTGACAAGATAAAGCCTCATCCCAACCCTTCTCCATCCTTCGACAAGCTCAGGAGAAGGACAATACCCATAAAAATTTATTAATGGACATCATTTAAATAATAAAGTTTGTTTACACATAAAACACAAATAAGAATACACTACGCACTTACCGACCAGATGGGGCCTCATCCCAACCCTTCTCCGAAGGAGAAGGACAATACTTATAAAAAAATATAAAAACTTGTTTACTCACGCAACACAAATACGAATACACTATGCACTCACCGACCAGATGGGGTTTGTGTATCACGGGCACTATGCACAGTTTTATGAAATCGGGAGAACAGAAGCATTGCGAAGCCTTAGCATTACTTATAAAAGTGTTGAAGAATTAGGCGTTATAATGCCCGTTGTTGAAATTTATACAAAATTTTTACGCCCCGCAAAATATGATGATCTCATAACGGTTGTGACGAAAGTGACCGAATTGCCGCTGCATCATAAAATTATTTTTCATGGCGAAATTTACAATGAGAAAAATGAATTACTGAACAGGGGAACCGTAACATTGTATTTCATGAATGCCAAAACCATGCAACGCTGCGATATGCCGGAAACCATAAAGAAAAAAGTAAAAGATTTTTTCTAAAAAATTTCTATTGAACAACTAAAACCTGGAAAGTACCAGCTACCATCTTGCGTCTTGCGTTGGGGTTTTTTGGATCGGCAGGTTCAAACTCAGCAGTTGGTAAAAATAAAGCGCCCGTTTTTTTATCGATAGTAATTGTTCTTGCGCCTGCCTTGGTGGTTATAATTCCCATGCTAACAAATTCATTGGCATTTTTTTCTTCAAAGGCTGATATAGTCCCGTCTCTGCCATTGGGCACAAAAATTATTTTTTTATTGGCATCGAAAGTAGTGCCATCAGAACCCTCTCCAATCGGGAGTTTGTCTATAATTTTTCCGTTGGTGGCGTCCATTACTATTAAAAGTTTACTATCGGAGCAGCCGGAAAATAGCCTGTTGGTTTTAGCATCGATAGCAAGACCTGAAGGTCCTTCACCCGGAGATAAAGGCCAGCGATCAATTACTTTAAAAGTCTTTAAATCAACTACAGCAATCTCACTTTTATCTTCAAGGTTTACAAATAATTTGCCCTTACCATCAGAAGCGGCTTCCTCAGGTTTTCCATCTAAAGAAACTGAATCAATCACTATATTTTTTGCGGGATCGATAATGGATAAATTTTTGCTTCTGCCATTATTGGTAATAATTTTTTTTGTGAAAGGTTCATACATAATGGCGTCAGGATTGGCGCCGGTTGCTATTTGGGTTATAACTTTATTTGTTTTTAAATCGAACACAGTTACATTATTTAATCTGCCGTTACTTGTGTAACCTCTGTTCAGGTCATTATCAAAAGCAATTCCGTGTACGCCGGTGGTATTAGGTATAAAGCCAACAGAATCGCCCGTATTTTCATCAAGGATATTTACCTGGGTTCCATGAGAAACATACACCTTATTATTATTAACTGCTATATAATCCCATCCACCCGAGCTTGTTATATGGAAAGTCTTTGCAATCTTATAATCTATTTTATTCTGGGCAGTTGCAATATTTATGAATAAAAAAGAAATCACCGTTATTAAAACAAATCTTATGCGCATGAGTATTTAATTTTCACCCAAGTTCGGAAATAATTTTGAAGAAAATCTGTAGAAAAATACAGGTATCTGTTTTGTGAATATAAATCCGCACATAAAAACTCTTCAAAATAACTTCAGATTCATTTTGTAATTTTTCCAAAATTTTAGTGTGAAAATTCTCATTATTGAAGATGAAAAAGAATTGAGCGAAACTATTGCCACTTATCTCAAAGGTGAAAATTACATCTGCGAAATTGCAGCCGATTTCAATAAAGCCATTGAAAAAACTGAGTTGTATGATTACGATTGCATTCTGCTTGATATTACCCTGCCCGGC
The DNA here is from genome assembly GCA_963792025.1 of uncultured Chitinophagaceae bacterium. GTDB lineage: Bacteria > Bacteroidota > Bacteroidia > Chitinophagales > Chitinophagaceae > Ginsengibacter. The sequence goes on from CAWBUS010000013.1 coordinate 63,560, forward strand.
GGTAATGGTCTTGAAATTTTAAGAGAATTAAAAGCCGACAATAAAATGGATGGCGTATTAATTATTTCGGCCAAAAATTCTTTGGATGATAAGGTGACCGGCCTTACGTTGGGCGCAGATGATTATTTGGCGAAGCCATTCCACCTTTCCGAGTTGAGTGCAAGAGTTGCCGCCATTATCCGTCGAAAAAATTTTGATGGGAGCGATGTGTTGAAATTTCAAAACATTAGCATTGATACAAGAGCTAAAACGGTACTCGTAAATGACAAGCCGTTAGATCTTACCAGGAAGGAATATGAACTTTTACTGTATTTTATAAGCAATAAAAAAAGAGTAATCTCTAAAAATGCAATTGCTGAACATCTGTGGGGAGATGATATGCAGGGTAACAACGATTTTATTTATACCCATATTAAAAATTTAAGAAAAAAATTAATTGAGGCCGGAAGCGCTGATTATATTAAATCAGTTTACGGTATGGGATATAAATTTTCAGTGTAATGAAACTCCTTTCCCGATATAACCAGGTGAATGTAATAGCAACTATTATTGTATTATTAATTAGTGCAGTTTTTTATTATTTTTTTATAAAAGCAGCACTGGTACACCAATTAGACAAAAACCTAAGGGTTGAAGAAAAAGAAATAAAAGATTATGTTAAAGAAAATAATCTTTTGCCCGACCCTTCGGATTCTAAGGATGAGCAGGAATTATATGTGCCTGCAAATAATGAAAAAATAATCCGCCAATTCAGCAGCATTGAATTAAACAATCCACCTCACCGTAAGGATGTGTATTACCGTCAATTGGAATTTCCGCTAACTGTCAATGGAAAAATGTATAAAGTTGACGTAAGAAAGTCGCAAGCGGAAACAGAAGATATTGTACAACTGGTATTGAAAATTACTCTTGCGATTGTATTATTATTACTTGCAACACTTTTTGTTATTAACAGGTTTGTATTAAGTAAACTATGGACTCCTTTCAACGATACCTTGCAACAAATAAAACAATTCAATTTATCAGGGAAAGATGAACTGCATCTTGAACTATCTGGCATCAAAGAGTTCATGGAGCTTAATTCTGCAGTAAGTATTATGATCCAAAGGGTAAGCCACGATTATAATGAAATAAAAAGTTTTACTGAAAATGCTTCACATGAAATTCAGACTCCTTTGGCGATTATAAGATCAAAACTTGAATTGCTGAGCCAGAGTGAAAACCTAAAAGAAGAACAGGTGGATGCCATTCAATCTATTTCCGAAACAACCAATCGCCTTTCTAAATTAAACCAGTCGCTTATATTACTTACTAAAATCGATAATAAACAATTTAAAGAAACCGAAGATGTTAATGTAAGCCTTCTGCTCCACCGCCATTTAAATAATTATGAGGAATTATTCCATGCAAAAGAAATCAGCATAACAAAGCATATTACAGAAGATGTCATGCTTACCATGAATGAAACATTAGCGGAGATATTAATTGTAAATCTTCTTGTAAATGCTATTAAACACAATATAGAAAAAGGTACTGTTACAATTGAATTAAACAAAAACTGTTTGTCAATTGCAAATACGGGGAAAATATTGAACACAAATCCGGCAATATATTTTGAAAGGTTTAAAAAGGAGTCCGCTTCCAATGATTCAATGGGGCTTGGTTTATCGATAGTAAAAAAAATCTGTGACACATATGATTTTGAAATTAGCTATAATTATAAGGATAGGATGCACATGCTAACGGTAAATTTTTAAAAACTGCAGCTTATGGTCCTTAGGTCGAAATGCGCTGTCATTTGTGTAGAAATTTTTGACTGCAAATAAAAAGGGTATGCATATTGTTATCTCAATAAAAACGAATTTATTATTCAAACACTTTCCCATAATGAAATTAAGAAACAGGTGGCTTTTGTTCTTGCTTTTATCGATTCCTACTGCAGGATTTTCTCAAAAAACAGATACACTAATACACAAGCTTGACAGTTTAAGCAGAAAAGCGGATAGCGCCGGGGGCCAGGTAAATAATGTTGCGCCCAAAGCTTATAATGAAAATACTAAAATAACTTTCAACAGTTATTTTATCTTGTTGGGCAGCGATCTTAAACAATCGTTTACCAAGCCTTTCCATATGAAAGGACGGGATTGGGGAAATTTGGGGAAATTTGCCGTGGTTGCGACAGCGCTTTCTTTCGCTGATGAACCAATTCAACAAGGTGCATTAAAACTGCGGCAAAAAAGTTCCGCTATTGCCAATACGAGTAAGTACATAACAAATTTCGGTGGCATTTACGAAGCTTATACCCTCGCAGCGATAGGTGCCTACGGCTTTATTTTTAAAAATACAAAAATGCAAACGACTACTTTGCTGGCGACGCAGGCATACCTGGCAGGTGGAGCTGTGGAAAGTGTTACAAAATTTTTAACGCAACGTACGAGACCATCTTATTATCCGCCAGGCTCCGAAGCTGAGCCTAGGTTTTTTGGGCCGTTCGCAAAGTCGGCAACAACAAGCAGCAAAAGAATAAACAGTTCCTTTCCTTCAGGACATACTACGGTTGCATTTGCAGCCGCAACAGTCTTCGCCCTGGAATATAAGAACAAACCAATAATACCCATAGTAGCGTACAGTGCAGCTACTTTAATCGGCCTTAGCAGGATAACAGAAAATAAACACTGGAGCACTGATGTTTTAGTGGGTGCAGCCCTTGGGTTTTTAACCGGCAAAGAAGTTGTTAATAACTATCACCGTTACTCGAAATTAAAGGCGCCCGGCCAAAAGAAAAATACGGTAACATTTAACCTCAATTATTCTTACGGGCATTTTGAGCCCGGCTTAATTTATAGATTTAAATAATAAGCGTTTATTATTATTTGAAGAATTATTTTACTGCTCTTACATAGCAGGTTAAACAAAACGCCTGCTATTTATTTACAAAGCAACCTGTCCTGTATACGAACTGTTTGCTGCATCCTTTTCGTCATGGCTTACAAAGCCAATCCAGGTTTCCGCAGCAATACCTTGCATAAGGTGTGTATCCAGTATTGCCTGGCCATCAGCCCTCGTTCCTCCATTCAATGAATAAATAATTTGCCTTAACGCCGTAAAGCAGGCCACCAATACCACTTTATCATCAGCTTTTGCAGTGCCCGTGCCGGTATTATCTGTCCATGTAAATACAATGTTGCCTTCAGCATCTGGGTTTGCCAAAGCGTTTACAGATGTTGGAAGCGGCCCCTGTGATATCAGCACCAAAGGATAAGCGATAGCTATATTAGGATAAGTGCCAATGATGGCCCGGTTCAATATGGCGCTCGTAGCCCTGTTATAACCCGAGCCTTTATTGCCATATGCCGGAAAGGTTTTATTAAAAAATGCATGGCCTGCAAACGGCTTTGTAAATTCATTGCATACTTTTATTTTTTGTTGTTGTTCCAGCCTTTTAGGAGTCATAACATTCCCGGAACTCCTTCTGCGGCTGCGAAGAAAGTTCTCTCCATATCTCATATAGCCGCTTACATTACCTGCAGTGCCGATAAATTCGCCGAGGATGCCATTAGGGATTCTTGCCATATAAATACATTTTTAATGATGAACAGTTGCAATAAAGCTGCCCTGCAATAGTTTTCTTATATTTTAAAACGAAAAATAAATGCTTTTATTGTGGAGGTTATTCGGTCCTTTAAGATCGAATAACGGCCGGTCTATGACCGAATAAGGAGCGATTTATGAGCGGCTTAAAGAATAAGAGGATATAGGGAAAGGGATGAGGTATTATCTGAACAGGGAAAAAGAATGAAGTTGAAGTTAAGCAGCAATCCGTAATGATCGTTTCTAATTCAAACGAGAAATAAAATTAACTTTACAACAAAAGACAAATTGCAGTGGAAAATAATCGCCCTTTCAGTTTGTTGCGGACAATAGCTCTAATAGCATTGTTGTGTGGGGCAATAGATTCACTTTATTTCGTAATCAATGCAGGACGTAACAATAGTTCTATTCTGTTACCAGCACTTTTTGTTATTTGGGTGCTTTCGCCATTTATAATATTATTAATTGCAAATTCAATTTCTAAACGTTGGTCGTTTCTTACACGAAAGACTATTTATTGGTTGATGCTAATTGTAACGGTTGGTTCTTTAATTTTTTACAGTGCATTTAATACACCGGGGACTAAGCGCACTTTTGTATTTCTTATAGTTCCTTTAATATCGTGGCTACTTATAATAACAGCTATAATAGTGACACGAAGATTATCACGCAAGACCAATGCTAATTCATTAAACTCGAATATCAACTTATAACAAAATGGAAAAAGTAAAATCACCTTTAATAGTATTGCTTTCTTACGCTTCTATAATGCAAAGTGAAAACTTAAACAGTTATGCAAGCCGAAAATTTAGCGGAATATTATATTGAAAGACTAATTTATATTGAGAACACTACAAATAATGTACAACATAAAGTAGTTTTTCCAAATAATTCAATTAGCCTTACGTTCCAGTTTGGAGAACCTGTTTTTGAAATTAATGGTGGAAGAAAACTACCGCTCCCTTTTTCAGCTATTTGCGGTCAACTTACAAAAGCAAAAGAATTCATCTTTGCTCAAGGCTCTAAAATGATTCTCGTAAAGTTTAAACCGTGGGCAGCAAGATTTTTTTTCGATTGTGAGCTACATAAATATATTAATCAAATTATTCCTTTAAAACATTTCGTTAAAAGTCATCCTGATGCCTCATTAAACGATGAATTTTTATCAGTTCCGGATAAGCAAAGAATTATAGTTGGCTTTCTACAGGAACAATTTAAAAATATTTCGATTGACCACACCACTCTGCAGGCCATCAATGTCATTTATAGCATGAATGGTCAGGTGAAGGTAGATGACCTGGCACGAAAGGTTTTTACAAGTAAGCGAAACCTTGAGCGAAAATTTAAAGTTGCAACGGGTCTTTCACCGAAAAAATTTATTGTTAATAGCCGCTTTCAAAATGGTTTACATTTTCTTTATGAAAAGAAAGGGCTATATGATATTGCTTATGATTGCGGCTATTGGGATCAATCCCATTTTAGCAATGATATTAAGAGAATTACCGGTATCACTGCTGATAATATTTCTCCACGACTTTGTCGCATTTCTCCAATAAATTCTGTGTTCATGTCCTCATCTTTGCAATATAAAAGGTTGTCTTAAGAATAAGAAGGTATAATTATGAAAAGCGACAAATTTAAAAGGTTGCTTTTGCTTTTAAATTTGGCATTCGCATTTATGGGCGTTGGCCAAATTTGGCAAGTGCAACTTTCATCATATCCTCTTTGGGCTTATGTTGGGGCTAATGAACTTCACAACTATCATATTGCCTGGTGGCATAGCATTTGGGTTCCGGTATTTATTCCTGCAGGGCTTGCTATTATGTGTACCATTGCGTTGCTGTGGGGTCGTCCACCCGCCGTTTTCCGTTCATCAATCTGGATTGCTATTATTATTTTGTTCATTACATATACACTAACTTATTTCTGGTGGGCGCCGCTAATGGCTTTAATCGATGCAACTCCCCTGGAATCTAATGCAGTTTTTAATTGGGCACCCTATATAAATTATTTTGGCTGGAGAAATAAAACACAGCAACAGTTATATAATGTGCTTCTTGTTTCACATTGGCTGAGGGTAGCTTTTCTGACAGCCTATGGCGTTATTATATTTTATATCTCATACACAGGGCTTAACCTCAAAAAAAATTAATCCTATGTCAAAAGAATTTTTTCTTCTTATAAATGTAGCTCTTGCTTTTTATAATGTGGGTACAATTTGGGCACACGAAATAGATATTTTCAGGACATGGAAACTTCTCACTGACCCAAAAACTTTTCATACAGTGCAAGCTGTTCATTGGAAAAAACTTCCTTACTGGGTTTTCGTTCCCGTAGGGCTTTCATTTATTGGTGTAATTGCATTATTCTGGTATCATCCTAACAATATTTCTAATTCGGAAATTTGGATTGCTTTTGCGTTTCAATTTCTTTCGCATTTACTTACAGCGGTATTTTGGGGACCCTGGCAAGCCAAACTTTCAAAAGATGAATCAGGCAATGAAAGCCCGTGGCTTACCAAAATTCTGAAAACACATTGGATTAGAACTGCACTGATCAATGCTTATGCACTTATGCTTCTTTATATAACCAGTCAAACTTTATAATATTATCGATGATAAAAATATTTTTGGCCATATTGCTTTTGGGAATGCAATTTTCAAATCCCACAATCCTAAATGTTGTCGTAAAAAATATTCAAATTGGAAAAGGTAATATTGTGGTTGAAATATACAACAACGAAAAAGATTTTTTCAAAAAACCATTTATAATAAAAACAGCAAAAACGAATAATCATAGCTTAGATTTTTCTTTTGGTATTCCGGAAGGAATATACGCAGTTGCAGTTTATCAGGACATAAATGAAAACAAGAAATTAGATAAAGGATGGTTTAGTATTCCGAAAGAACCATACGGACTCAGCAATAATTACAGGCCAAAATTTTCAGCACCTACCTATGATGATTGTAAATTTAAAGTAACTGAACAGACAACAGTAACGATAACTTTAAAATAATAACTGACGTTTGAACCAAGCCAGCCGCTAACATCTGGTGACCGATGCACAACGACCTAAAAAAAACAAACCGTGTGTACTATCTATCAGGATCACTTCAATAGAAAAGCAATTTCAATTAGCCGTTACAGGGTCTTCACTGCAAAAACATTTTATTCGAATATACTTAACTTTAGACCCCGGCCTCCAGGAGTCTTACAACCCGATAAGAGTTAAACTTCAGGAAAATCTTTATGGATTTTTAACATCTGCGAAAACGGGATGCTTATATAATATGTAAATGCTGATGGTAAAATATTGTATACGACGACTATTAAAAAATAGCTGACAAATGGCATAATAGAACGCTAATGATCAATCAATAATAAAATATGTTCAATTGCTATTCAACCGTAGGGGCGTTTAAATTAATCTGGGTTTCTTCTTTTGGTTTTTTGAATTCCAGGTTCCCGAACTTCCAGGTAAAATTAATGCCAAAAGATCTGAAAGGTATTCTTTGAAAGTTACTAACGGTAAAGCCTGTCCCAAATACTGTGGTTCTGCGGTTGATGTATTCGTTAAAAGGATTAACGGCAGTAAAGGCGACGCTTCCTTTCTTTTTCCATATTTGCTTTCTAAGTGCCAAACTATAGGTGGTAAATGATGGATAATTGCCTTGCGCCTGGTGGCGCGCCGAATTAAAATTTCCAAAGAATTCGCCGGCGAAGGTTTTTGCAAACTGGTAGCTTGCATTCAGGTTAACACGATAGTTAAAGCTGCTGGAATTTTGACCCGGCGTAACAGCGTTTATAGTATGCCGGTAGAATCCAAAGATATTGCTTCTTAAACTGAATTTTTTATTGAGATTGATATTACCAAAAAGGCTTAAGCCCATATTGTTTTCAAGCCCGATATTTCTTCGGGTGGTCACCGCTACATTGGTGTAGGTGGAATCGCCCACCATCAGTGAAGGGTAATAAAAAACATAATCCTGTATATCATGATTATTGGCACGGTAAAATGCGCTGATAACAAAGGAGCCTTTTTCGCCAAAATCTTTGCTATACGCTACTTCAATACGGTTACCTATCTCCGGCGTAAGATAAGGATTGCCGCTTGTAATGTTTTTAGGGTCGCTCGTATTTATAAAAGGATTCAGGTCCCGGTAATCGGGCCGTTCAATCCTCTTTGAATAACTGAGTTTGAGAGTTTGATTATCTCCCAGTTTTCTTAAAAAAAATATTGATGGAACAAAAGTGTTGTAGCCGGGTACCTTCAATTGCTGCTGCGCATTAGAATAATAAGAATTAATATCAGTGCGCTCAAACCGGCCGCCTATTTTAGCATCGAACCAGTCGCCCACGGGAAAACTTATCTCACTATAAAAGGCGTACACTTTTTGATGATAATGTAATGCATTAGATAAAGAGCTGTCGTATAAAAAAGATTTTACTCCTGTCTGAAAACTGGATACATCAGAAGAACTGTTGATGTCATAAAAACTCATTTTACCACCGGCTCCTAAGGTGATCTTTTTGGATAACGGTTCCGTGTAATCGATTTTTATTTCTGTTTCATTTTCTTTAGCAGGATTATAATTGAACGTTCCATAGCTAAGCGAATCCTGCGGCAGTGAATATTGATTATTGTTTGACCTGCCTGAATTATTTCCGAAGCTGCTGTTAACAGATATGTCCAGCTCGCGGTCTTCTTTATTAAAAGTTCTTTTGTAATCAAGGTTCGCATCTGCGCTGTGAAAATGATGGGAATTGCCGGTATTATTCAATACAGAAATATCTGAAAAAAGATTTCCGGATGCATCAAACGACCGCTGGTACTGATTGATAACACCGGAACCTGAAAAGCCGAAATTATCATAATTCACAGAGCCCGAAAAGCTATTTTTTTTATGGTATGTCCAGTCAAACCCCAGCCCGGACTCCATTCCATGCCTGTTGAAAGCTGAGCTGCCATCCTGGTGAAGGATGTCAGTAGTACTATCAATAGTATTATTTGACACCCTGTCATAGGTATTTGGCGTGCGGGAATTTAGTCTCGTATTGCCGCTTACAAATGCATTTATCCCAAAATTTTTATTTCTAGCATTAAAATTAAAAGACCCGTTTTGCAGCCTTGTGCCGCCCGTAAGTGAAATATTGCCATTAACTCCCTTGGCTGTATTTTTCTTCAAAATAATATTGATAATACCACCCAATCCCTGTGCATCATACTTTGCGCCGGGGTTAGTAACTACTTCAATACTTTTGATTTGGCTTGCCGGGATCGATTCTAAGACATCTGTGATACTATTACCAAAAGCTGATGAAGGTTTGCCATCTATAAGAAACCGGATGCTGGAACTGCCAGCCAACTCTACGTTTCCGTCCACATCAACCGATACTTGTGGCACTTTCTTTAAGACATCGGTAGCCACACCGCCCTGTGAAGTGAGATCCTGTTCTGCATTAAATACTATTTTATCAATCTTATTTTCGATAATGTTTGGCTTAGCCGAAACAGTTACGGTTTGCAGCATTGCAGCTTTTTTTACCAAAGACACAGTTTTGAGATCAACGGGAGCGGTTTGGTTATTTATAAGTACATTGTTAAAAGTATGGGACTTAAAGCCGATGTATTCAATTACCACTTTATAGTTACCATTGGCAACATCGTTTACCGCAAACATACCTTTGGTATCGGTAGTACTTCCGTTCACGGGCTTTTTATTACCCGCCAAAAATAAAGTGATGGTGGCATAATTAAGGGGCTCGCCGGATAGGGAGTCAATAACTTTTCCAATGACGCCAACATGCGAAACGGGTTCTTGTTTTCGTTGGGCCTGCAGATTATAACCAGCTATAATAAGCACAAGTAAAATTCCTTTCTTCACATCTGATAGTTGAGATGGCGCAAATTTAGTTTCGGATTCTGTAGAAAAATTGATTTTACCAGTGTGCACCATTGGGTAAATAAATTTTTCATTTTACCGTTATGTGTTCATAGGATCTACTTTAAGCCTTCCTTTATTTTCTTTGAAACTATTTCAATGTTTTCTTCTTTTCCTTTATTTAGTAAGGCCTGGCAATAGGGAGTGAAATACTGGTGTTTCATCAGCATATTCAGCGTACTCCTATTCCAGCCTATAGCAGGAATTGCGTCTCTTAACTGAAGTTCCTTTTTCACTTCAAATTTCGCTCAAATTCAATTTATAGTTTTGTGTATCGTTAATAATTAAAACATCTAAATCATGAAAAAGATTATTGGCATAACAGCAATATTGTTTGCAATGAGCAGCGCAACATTTGCGCAGGAAAATGAAGGAAGCAATGAACATATTAAAGTTCCCGCAGTTGTAGAAACAGCCCTTAAGCAAAAATACCCTGAAGCAAAAAATGTAACCTGGGAAAAGGAAGATGGAAACTATGAAGCCAACTGGGGCGGTAAATCGGGTGAAGATAATTCTGTCCAGTTTACACCATCGGGCGCTTTTATAGAAATTGTTAAGGCAATACCTGTTAGCTCTCTTCCTAAACCTGTTATTGTGTATGTCAGCGCCCATTACAAAGGTGCAAAAATTACCGAAGCAGGCAAGGTAACAGATGCCGCAGGTAAAACATTTTATGAAGCTGAAGTTAAGGGCAAAGATGTTATTTTTGACGGGAATGGTAATTTTGTAAAAGCGGAAAAATAAGTATTAAAGAAAATATTTTATTGGCTATCTTTTAAAAAGATAGCTTTTGTTTTAAATAAATGAAACTGAAATTTTTTATATTTTTTCTTTCAGCGATGCCCCTATTTTGTATTGCTCAAATAAAGAACCTGTCTTATTTTGTAGACAGTTCACTTAAAAACAGTCCCCAGTTATACGAATACCGAAATCTTATTTTATCAAACAGTATCGACAGCCAGTTAATCGTTGCCGCCAATAAATTCCAGGTCAGCGGCAGCGGAAACGCATTTTATGCACCGGTGATCAATGGCTATGGCTACGACCAAATTTTAACTAACGGTCAGCAATTATCAACTTTGGTTACAGTAAATAAACAAATTTATAATAAGAGAAACCTGGGGCTGCAGTTTAAAAACCTGCAACTGCAGCGGGATTCGTTACAGGTTACTTCGGCCATCACTGTAAAAGATATTAAAAAATCAATCATAACTCAGTATATAACTACTTATGGCGATCAACTGCAAATTGATTTTAATAACGAAGTAATTGCCCTGCTCAGCAATGAAGAATCCATATTAAAAAAACTTACACAAAAAAATGTGTACAAACAGGCCGACTATTTATCATTCCTGGTAACGTTGCAACAGCAGGAATTAACCCGCAGCCAGCTTTTAGTTCAATATAAAAATGATTACGCTACTTTAAATTACCTGGCTGGCATTACAGATACATCCGCAACTCAACTGGCAGAACCTGGTATTTCAGTTGCAAAATATTTTATTGATGATAGCAGCGCTTTTTTTCTAAAATATAAAATTGACAGTCTTCAGTTAGTGAATCAACGCTCTATAGTAGACATTGGGTACAGGCCTAAAGTAAATGTTTTTGCTGATGCCGGATATCAATCTTCGTTTATGGTTACACCATATAAAAACTTCGGAACAAATGTGGGTATTAACCTTACCATACCAATCTATGATGGGCATCAAAGGCAATTGCAATACACGAAAATCAACATCATGGAAAGAACAAGGCAAAGACAAAAAGATTATTTTACCCAACAGTTAACGCAGCAGATACAGCAATTACAACAACAATTAAATGCAATAGATGGACTTAAAGAAGCGATCGATAAACAAATAGAATACTTAAAAACGCTGATACAGGTAAATGGAAAGTTGCTCGAAACGGGCGATTTAAAAATAACAGATTATGTACTGGCACTTAATAATTATATTACTTCCAGAAACCTGGTAGTACAAAATATGATTACCCGTTATCAAATTATTAACCAACTGAATTATTGGAACTCCGCCAATCAATAAAAGATTAAGCATACAAACTGCAGGCTATGAAAAAAAATTCCGGGGAAATAATTTTACTACTCGCCTTTTTAATATCAATCATCTGTGGTTGTAAACAAAAAAGCACCGACACTGCTGACGAAGCAACTACGGAAACACGTACACCCGTAACCGTTACATCGGTTAGTTATGGCCCGTTGCAACAATATATTGAATTGAATGCCACTTCATCGTTCCTGCAAAAAAGCTATGTAAAGTCAAATATCATCGGGTACGTTAAAAATGTAAATGTAAAAATTGGCGACTTTGTAAATAAAGGGCAGACGTTATTTGTTTTGAAAACAAAAGAAGCAGAAGCTATTGGCAACTCTGTCAATAGCCTTGATCCTGATTTTAAATTTTCCGGCGTCAACACAATTCCCGCAAACAGCAATGGTTTTATCGCAGAACTGGATCACCAGCCGGGTGATTATGTGCAGGACGGGGAACAACTGGCCATAATAAGCGATTCTAAAAGTTTTGCCTTTATAATGAATGTGCCTTATGAAGACATTCCTTATGTGTCCGTTGGCAAAAATGTTGAAATAATACTGCCGGGTAACGAGCGTTTAACCGGTGTGGTTAGTTCTCCGATGCCGATGATGGATTCCGTGTCGCAAACACAAACTTTTGCAGTAAAAGCAAATACGTCTCATAAGATTCCGCAAAACCTGGTGGCGGCAATACGAATTGTAAAAGTTGCGGAACCCAATGCTTCAACGTTGCCTAAAAATTCTGTTTTATCTAATGAGACGCAATCAGAATTCTGGGTAATGAAAATGATTAATGATACTACCGCGGTAAAGGTTCCGGTAAAAAAAGGATTGGAAAGTGGTGACAGTGTTGAAATTGTTTCACCTGAATTTTCTCCAAAAGATAAAATTCTATTAAGCGGAAATTACGGACTTGCGGACACTGCTTTGGTAATAATTCAAAAGTAATGTACGAAGTGCGGTGTACGATGTACGGTGTTTATAAAACTGATGAATCACTTCATGCTATAAAAATTAAAAGCAAACAACCTTAGGACTTCGGAGTAAGTCTTTTCCTTCTCCCACGGGAGAAGCCCGCCCGTGCCGGTACGGACGGGGGTTGGATGAGGCCATTATGAAAAATTATTTTACTACACATAAAAGCCCTTTAACTGTTGTCCTCTTTATGTTGATAGCAGGTGGATTGTTCGCGTATGCGAAATTGCAGACCTCCCTCTTTCCTGAAATCACCTTTCCAAAAATAAAAATTATTGCAGATGCTGGACTGCAGCCAGTTGACAGGATGATGGTCAATGTAACCCGGCCCCTGGAAAACGCCATAAAGCAAGTGCCCGATCTAACCGATATCCGCAGTTCAACAAGCCGCGGAAGTTGCGAAATATCGGCCTATATAAATTGGGATGCAAACGTCGATATCAGCCAGCAAAAAATAGAAGCGAGGATTGCCGAGATCAGAAACAGTTTACCTCCGGAGGTAAACATAACGGTAGAAAAAATGAATCCGTCCATTTTACCGGTAATGGGTTACTCAGTTGAGAGCCATCAACTCTCTCCTATCGAATTAAAAGAACTGGCAACATACACCATAAAACCCTACCTGAGCCAGGTGGCAGGTGTTTCCGAAATAAGGGTCATTGGCGGCAAATCCAAAGAGTTTTGGATAAAACTCGACCACCAAAAGATGAGTTCCCTTTCGGTAACTCCCGATGCCATAGGCAATGCATTGGCGCAAACAAATTTTCTAAAGTCAAATGGTTATCTTTCTGATTATAGATACCTCTATCTAACGGTTACCGATGCTTCCGTCCAATCGCTGGATGATTTAAAAAATGTTGTGGTCAGCAATAACAGCAAACGCATTGTTCGGTTACAGGATATTGCCGATATACAAATAAACGAGGCTGTTCAATACATAAAAGTAAATGCCAATGGTAAAGAAGGTTTGCTGGTAGCGGTTATAAAACAACCCAACAGCAATCTCGTTGATGTATCGAAACAAATGGAAGATAAAATCGATGAGTTAAGAAAAACACTTCCAAAAGATGTAGTTATCAAGCCATATTATATCCAGGCCAATTTTGTGAACGATGTGGTAACGAGCGTTACAGATAGTTTGTGGATCGGTCTTGCATTGGCAATCGTAGTAGCTATCATCTTTCTCAGGTCGTTTAAAGCAAGCGCCACTATTTTAATTACAATACCAGTTACGCTTGGCGCCACATTGATAGCACTTTACGGTATCGGCTACACGCTGAATATAATGACCCTTGGCGCTATTGCCGCAGCAATAGGTTTAATTATTGATGATGCCATTGTAGTTGTTGAACAAATACATCGTACACACGAGGAAGATCCCGGAGATGAATATAAAAATATAGTTCACAATGCGATCAGGTATTTATTCCCGGCAATGGTTGGCTCGTCCATGAGCACTATCGTTATATTTATTCCATTCATGCTGATGAGCGGAGTGGCAGGCGCCTATTTTAATGTGCTTACCAATACAATGATTATTACACTGGTATGCTCGTTCTTCGTAACGTGGCTCGGCCTGCCGGTTGTTTATCTCTGGTTTTCGCGTAAAAAGAAAAGTGAAAACATGGTCGTCAAAACAAACACAGCCCATGAAGTAAAAAAACAAACATGGGTGTCATGGTTTATTACCAGGCCGTGGATCAGTTTTATTTTTGTTGCGGGGTTAGTAGTGGCAATTGTATTAGTATTGCCAAAATTAGAGACCGGTTTTTTGCCTGAAATGGACGAAGGAAGCATTGTGCTGGATTACGCCTCTATACCCGGAACTTCTTTAACCGAAACTGATAAGGAATTACAGGCAATAGAAAAAATCATAATTGCTGATCCTAACGTAACAGCCTATTCGCGCCGTACCGGAACGCAGATGGGTTTCTTTATTACCGAACCCAACACGGGGGATTACCTGATTCAGTTAAAAAAGAACCGCAAGAAAACAACCGACCAGGTTATCGAAGAATTAAGAGAACAAATCGAATCTTCGCAACCAGCGCTTAGGGTAGATTTCGGTCAGGTAATTACCGATATGCTGGGTGATTTGATGACATCAGTACAGCCCATTGAAATAAAGATTTTTGGTGAAGACCAGCAGGTGTTACATGACCTTTCAAGGCAGGTTAAAAAAGTGGTTGACAATACCAAAGGTACCGCCGATGCATTTGATGGAATTGTTATTGCGGGACCGTCCATAAGTGTTCAGCCTGATTACTCAAAACTGGCACAGTTTGGAATTACTCCCGCCAATCTTCAATACCAGGTACAAACTTCGCTGGAAGGAAATATAATCGGCAGTATATATGATAAAGACCGCGTTTACCCGGTACGGTTAGTTTACCCCAACAGCAGGCAAATGAGCGTGGACGACATGAAAAAGTTACAGATTTTTTTGCCCGACGGACGATTAAAATCTATAAGTGAATTAGCTACCATACAAGTTAATCAGGGCGATGTAGAAATCCAGCGGGAGAATCTTCAATCGATGGGTGTTGTTACGGCAAGGCTTGATAACCGCGACCTGGGCAGCGCTATAAAAGAAATTAAAGCCGGCATAAACAGGCAAGTCCATCTTCCCCAGGGTTATACAATAGAATACGGCGGTGAATACCAGCAGCAGCAAAAATCTTTCTCTGAACTTTTAATGATATTGATTGCTTCAAGCATTCTTGTATTCGGCGTAATTCTGTTTTTATTTAAAAGTGTAAAAACGGCTCTTGCTATTTTATTTATTGCCGTGTTGGGCATTGCAGGAAGTTACATCGCATTGTTCATTACGCACACACCTTTAAATGTTGGAAGCTATACCGGCCTCATTATGATCGTTGGAATTATTGGCGAAAATTCCATCTTTACGTACCTCCAGTTTAAAGATACTTTGCGTGAAAAACCGGTAGATGATTCTATCGTCTACGCTATTTCCACCCGCTTGCGGCCCAAGCTCATGACTGCCTTAGGCGCTATCATTGCACTAATGCCCCTGGCTTTGGGAATAGGCGCCGGTGCACAACTGCATCAACCGTTAGCTATTGCAGTTATAGGGGGTTTTATTATTGCATTGCCGTTGCTGTTGATCGTTCTTCCAAGCATGTTGAGATTGCTATATAAAAATTACAAGCCGAAGGTTTAGGTAATATTGACCCAGGACCTTCGATGCGTTTTCGCTTTAAGTAAAAAGAAGGCTAAACGAATTTTGGTTTAAACAGCTTAAAAAAAATAATTTTCCCTTAACTAACGTTTTGTAATTTTCAGTAAACAATACCGGGATGAGAAAAACCAATGCTTTTATCTTTTTATTAGCGCTCATAAAATTCGTTCTTCCTTATTTATTGCAAAACAGTTATTACGAACCACACCGCGACGAATTTCTATACCTGGCGCAAGGTTATCATTTAGCCTGGGGATTTGCGGAAGTTCCTCCGATGCTTTCTGTTTTTGCATGGCTTACGCATCTGTTTGGTGATGGAATGTTCTGGATAAAATTCTGGCCGGATATGTTTGGTGTCCTCACTTTTATTGTGAGCGCCAAAATAATTCAAAAGCTGGGTGGCGGCTTGTTCGCAATTTTCCTGGTATTTCTCCCTTTTATTTTCGGCGTTTACCTGCGCCTGTTCTTTTTATTTCAACCCAATACTCCTGAAGTTTTTTTCTGGACAATGATTGCGTATAGTGTTATACGTTATATTCAAACTGAAAAAAATGAATACCTCTACATTCTAGGTATCAGCGCCGGACTCGGCATGCTTAGTAAGTATTCCGTGGCCATTTTTTTAGTAAGTATACTGGCAGGATTGTTACTCACAAGGCAAAGAAAAATTTTTGCCAATAAGCACTTGTACTATGCGGGTATTATCGCATTACTCCTTTTTCTGCCAACTATATTATGGGAATACAACCATCATTTTCCGATTGTGGTTCACATGAAGGAACTTACCCGAACACAATTGCAGTATGTAAGCCCGAAAAGCTTTTTAGTTGATCAGCTTTTAATGAATCTTCCTTGCGTGTTTATCTGGCTGGCAGGATTGTATTTTACCGCATTTCTCATTCAAAGGAAAAAAATACAGGGCTTTTGCCTGGGCGTATGTTTTTGTAATTCTTATATTAGTTGTACTCCACGGTAAAAATTATTATTCACTTGGCGTTTACCCGGTGCTGTTAGCCTTTGGCGCTTATCACCTTGAAAAATTTTCGGAACACCGCGTAAAAGTATGGAGATATTGTTTTTGTGCTGATACCCGTTTTATTGGGAATTGTGATTATACCTATTTTATTGCCGGTGGCAAAACCTGACGCTCTTGCCAGGTACTACAAGATGATGCATACGGAAAAAACAGGGACATTAAAATGGGAAGACCTGCAAAACCACCCGCTGCCACAGGATTTTGCAGACATGCTCGGTTGGGAAGAGATGGCTCAAAAAATGGCAAAGGCGTATAATAGTTTAGATAGTAACGAAAAAGCACACACGTTTTTATTTTGCGATAACTATGGGGAAGCAGGCGCCGTAAATTATTACCGGCATAAATACAAACTTCCTGAAGTGTATAGTGACAATGGAAGCTTTTTATATTGGATGCTGCGAAATATCCACATTGATAATTTGATCTTAATAACGGATGACCAGGAAGAAATGCAACATCCATTTATAAAAGACTTTAAATCTGCTGTAGTCACTGATAGTGTAACTAATGTGTATGCAAGAGAAAGAGGAACACTCATTATTCTTATTTAAAGGAGCTAACGATGCAATGAATCAAATGTTCAAAAAAAAAATTGATAATGATTATAAAAAATTTCAATAAGAGATAATATAAGAAAACCCCGTAAAGACGGGGTTTTGTATTAACACCTGAGAAAAAAATACTCAAAAATTTTATTTAATTTTTTGTGTCTGCCTGTACATATTCGCATTTAAAGCTTATCTGAAGAATTTGGCCACCCCCGTGACCTGGGCCAATTCCCCATTCAGAAACATAAATTTACCATCAGGCCCGAAAGTCATTGCCGTTGGCAGTCCAGTCCTGATACAAGTAGTTTCTATTTTCCCTGATAAATCCACGCGAACAATATCGCCAGTAGCTTGGTGTAGGCCCAGGGCCATCAACTGTAAAATTTTCAAGTACATATAACCTGTCTTCCTGATCAAAATCAATTCCCAGTATGGTTGTAAAGCCGATGCATAAGCGCTGTGACTGTCCATCGGGTGAAATTTTATAGATTCCGATTGGCCCAGTCACAACAGGAAAAGGAGTCAAGATTTCCAAAATAAAAATTGCCATTCATGATAAACCATTACGTTGGCCTACCAATATGCCACCGTCCCGGCTTACAGTATAAATATCTACCACGCGGCTTGAAATACCTCCGGGGATGTAACCTTAACAATCTCCGCTGGTTCGGTTGGGTTATATAAAGATCTCCGTTCACATTGATCATGCCGTATGGTGTTCCATCGGGTTCAAAGCCGCCATGAGGGTCCGGATGTGCTATGGGATGAGTCATCGTGTATTCACTCAGATTGGCAACCAGCGTCCACGATCCATTATTTTCTATTTTAACTACTCCGTTAGGAATATGACGGTACTCCGTGCGAACAACCAGCGCCTGCAAGCACAGCGTAGAGTGTATTTCCGACGAATGCTACATCAGCTACGCCCTGAAAACCTCCTCCCACTATCTGCCTGGTCAACGCTTGATGGGAGATGGTCAGTAACTGTAGTGCGAACTCCATTCCGATCAATTTTTGAATATCCGTGCTACCCGTGTTGCTTCCTAAATATGGTCCAACAGGGGAATTACCTGGCTGCAGCAGGCCAGCAGTAGAATTTGTTCCGCCTAATCCGGCTTCCGCAACATAGAGATTTCCATCCGGTCCAAACTTCAGTCCACGCGGACCATTTAAACCTGTTGCAAAAACTTTCATTGTTGTAACGGTGACGTCATTCGGCCGCCGCAAGGTGGTGGTAACTCGTGCTTTTTTTGCATCCCATCGGTAAAATAATAACCGCCGCAATTACGGCGAAAAAGAATACAAATTTTTGTTTCATAATTATCCTCCTTTTTTTATTTGGTTAAAAAAATTGATTGTGTTTAAAACCTTTTAAATTGAGCAGGGGTGAAGCAATTATTTTTTATCTTTTATTATTAAATTCCGACTTATTTATAGTAGTTTGTTAATACCCGTTGAAAGGGAATTTCCAGCTATTTTTTATTCTGATCTTTCTTATGAAATATCATGTTCATAATTTCTTTCCAAAAAATGCCAAGTAATATTGCTGCAAGCAACATCAGCACTGCCAAAAAGAATTCCATTAATAAAAGTATATGTAATAAATAATGTTATTGGGCATTATTGAGTGAAGTGCAGATTATTTGGCTTGAAACCGTTATTTGATTTAGTGAATTAAACTGATTACAAGCCACTCTTTCGTTTTATTTTTATAACTACACGAGTGCCGGCAGCATTATTGTAAGCATCATACAAATCAAAAAAATCAATTGGAATTACAGAAGGATCTTCATTAAAATCAATTAATCGCTTATAAGTAATGTTAATGCCTTTTGACTGATGAAATGCAAGGGCATTATTTTTTAATTCCTGCGCTTTTGCCCTGCCAATACCATTATCTGTTACATCACAAAGCAACCAGCTATCTTGTATGCTGATACTGATCTTAATTTCTTTTTCACCCTGCTTATTACTTAAGCCATGCCACAAAGCATTTTCCACAAAAGGCTGTAAAATAAGCGGCGGTATTTTTTCAAACTCTGTTACAATGTTTTCGGGAATAAATTTTTTGTATTGCAATTGCATGTTCAATCGCAGCGCTTCAAGCTGAATGTACAAGCCAATAGTTTCAAGTTCTTTATCTAAGCCTATTATATTATTTTCTGAATTGCTAAGCACTTGCCGCAGCAATCTCGAAAATGAGCCGATATAATGTATTCCTTCCGACTTTTTATCACTTGCAACCAAAGCCTGTATTGAATTTAATGCATTATAAATAAAATGCGGGTTCATTTGCGCTTTCAGCGCTTTCATCTCCAACTCTTTTAACTGATTTTGTATAAATGCGTCATGCCTTACCTTTTTTATTCTTGTTCTGAAAATGCTGACGACGATAAATGAAGCTATCAGGATTACAACAAGTCTAAACAACCATGTTTCCCAAAACGGTTTGCTTATTACAAAATCGTATGAAACAACATTGCTCCACATTGAATTACTGGCTCTTGCCTTAACCTGAAATGAATAAGTTGCAGGGTTAAGCTTTAAAAACGAAACAAAATTATTTGGCGTAGGCGAACTCCATGCGGTATCAACAGGCTCAAGCCTGTATGAATATTCTATGTTTGAAGCATCAGTAAGGCAAGTTCCGATAAATTGTATTCCTAATGAGTTTTGAGAATGATCGAGTTTTGGTTTATAAGGTATCTGAAAATAACTATACACAGAATCATTGTGTAATGCCCAATTAGTTTCCTGCATGTTCAGCATAATCTTTTCTATCACAACTTTCGGTATTACTTTCCTGAATTGCAGACTATCAATGTTAAACTGAATTACTCTATCATCTGTGTTAACCCAAATGTTCTCGCCATTATCTGCACTCAGTTGACCGGGAAAAGAAAGTTCATGCATAATTCCCTGCTCCCCATCCAATCGTGTATAAATCAGAAGCGCTAAAATTCTTATTGGCATTCTGTAATACTGCAACATCTTTATTGGTATTTATCCATACGTTTTGCCTGCTATCGAACGCCATACTTGTAATCTTGTTATCCGGCAACCCATTACGTGTATTAAATTGTAAAAGGTCTTTTATCTTATAATCACTGGTAATGGTAAACTTGATTAAACCTTTACCCGCATTGCTAACCCAAATGCAACCTTGCCTGTCCTCAAAAGAATAAGTATCTACGTTATCAATAACATCAAGTTCAGCCGGTGCTTTTATAATTTCGTTTTGTCTTGTTATAAAATAAATTCCTTTCGAGGAAACCATTACAATACCGATACCGGTCTGTGTAAATAAAACCCATGAAGATTTCGGAAAAGTTTTTCCATTCTTATCATGGTATATTTGGAATTTTTTTTTATTCCCGGCAACCACAGTGGCGTTTTCGCATAGAAATATTCTGTTCGTAACAGGGTTAATTGCAAGATTATAAAGATATTCTTCCCGCAGCGGTGGGAGCAGGTTTGAGAAATCATCCAGTTGTCTGCCATTCCAGCAAAAAAATTTTCCAAACCTTGTAATAAACCATGTGTTGTTGTTGACGTCCCTTGCATCCCCTTCTATTACATCCTGCAGATAGCTATTAAGGTTTTTGTATGAAAGAGGGAGTTGTACCCTTTTAATTTGTCCGTTGTAATAAAATTTTATTCCATCGGCTCCAAAAATAAGCAGTTGATTATTTGCTACAGAAGATATGTACAGGCTTTTAAGTGTTTTCTTCGGGTTTATATAAATTTCACGAAAATTTTTTACCTGAAAACGAAGTAAACCACCATTATAGCTTGTTACCCATAAATTACCATGACTATCTACAAAGGGATTTCCAACAGCATTGGGAATATTATAAACAAATGAAATTTTTTCTTTTTTTTCAGGAAATAATTGATAACGGTACAATCCTTTGTTTTCAATAAGAAGCCAATAATTATTATTCTTATCAACATAGTACCAAAAACGATGCGCCGGGATATTGTCAATTAATAAGTCCAACTTATCAAGAACAACCTCGTACAAGCAGGCTTTGGTGTTAATAAAAACTCTGCTATTAAATTCAGCTAGATTTAAAAAATACTTAGAGTCAGAATTCTGCCTGCTTTTGGCAACCGTAAGCAAGCTATCCTTGTTTTCAACTAAAAGTTGGTTGCCGTAATTAAGATAAATTCCATTAGCAGCAGGAATAATCTCTTGGATATCAGTTCCTGAATTTATATTAACAGGTATCCAAATATTGTCATCAAAGCGGTATATCCCTTTAGTAGTTGCTGCCCATAATTCATTATTAATTTCTTTAAATCCATTCACAGAAAACTCTGTATTATTTTTTATATTACATGTTATAAATTTATTTCCTCTTAACTGCGAAATTCCATGACGTGTTCCAATCCACAAACGGTGATAGCTATCCTCGAAAATAGTAGTTACAAATAAAGCCTGTAGTCCTTCCGTATAACCATAGTTCACAAAGTTTTTTCCGTTGAATCTGCTAACGCCGTCATTTGTACCAACCCATAAAAATCCATAAGAATCTTCGTAAATAGTGGTTATTTGGTTACTGGGAAGACCATCATTCACAGTATAATTCAGCATGGAAAATTGCTGCCCAAACGCAGGCTTACATATATTAGCTGTAATGAATAATAAAATATATAAACCCGCAGTTTTCATTTATCAAAAATTTCTTGCAACTAAACGAATACAAATTTCTAAAGAATTCTAATAAAAGCATTCTTATTGTTATACAAGAGTAAAATCTCACTATTTAATGTTTAGCAAATGCAGAAATTCATCCTTATGTGTCCGGGCCAGTTCTATCTCATAGCCATTGCTCATAACAATATCGCCGCCGTCGCCTTTTCGGTACATTTTTACATGAGATAAGTTAATGAGATAAGAGCGGTGAGCCCGAAAAAAAGATTGCCCGGTTAATATTTCATCATATTGTTTCAGCGTATGACTCGAAACAATGCGTTTACCATCAGATAAATTAAATTCTGTGTAATTACTAATGGCATGGCAATAAATAATTTCGCTAACGTTGAGAATTATAAATCCTTCGTTGGTAGGTATAACAATTTTATCATGAATTTTTCGGCGATCTTTTATATCCGAATAAAGTTGTTTAACCTGCTCGCCAGATGAAAATGCGGTAGCCATTTGATTCCCTTTTACTTTATTAACAGCTTCTATAAGCTCCTGTGGTATGATTGGTTTCAACAAATAATCGATGGCATTGAATCGAAAAGCTTTAATCGCGTATTGGTCGTAAGCAGTTGTAAATATAAGTGCGAAGTCAACTTTTGGCAGCCTGTTTAAAAGGTCAAATCCTGTTTCGCCGTTCATTTGAATGTCAAGAAAAACAATATTGGGTTTATATTTACGAATACCGTCCAAACCTTCGTCAACTGTAGCTGCATGGCTGTTTACTTTAATTTCCGGAAAATACTTCTTCAAGCATTGTATGCAGTAAATTTCTGCTGTGCAATTCATCATCTATAATAAGCGCTTTAGTATCAGGCATAATTATAAAGGTTGCGGTGGTGTAACCTGTATAAATCCTAAATTAAACTAAATTTTTGTTAGTTTAATTTTTGATCAACTTACGGAGTGCCTAAAAGCAAACCCCGTAAAGCGGGGTTTGGTATTAACACTTGAGAAAAAAATACGTAAGAACTTTAGCTAGTTTTTTGTGTCTGCCTGTACATATTGACATTTAAAAGTAACCTGCACTATTTGCCCTAAGCCTGGAGGGCCTATTCCCCAATCGGAGATATAGAGTTTCCATCAGGACCAAATGTCATTGCCGTTGGCAAATGCAATCCGGAAGCAACTACTTGTCGCTGTCCTGAAGGAGTTATTCTTACAACATCTCCAAAGCCGGGCGTTGGTCCGGGTTGACCCACTGTATTTTCGAGTACATACAGGTTGTTATTATCATCAAATGCAACTCCCAGTATCATCGTAAACCCTGATGCGTAAACGCTGTAATTTCCATTAGGTGACATTTTGTACACAGCCGCTGCGCCCTGTACTAATGGAAACGGCGTAAGGGTTCCAAAATAGAAATTACCATCATGATGCACCATTGAAGTCGGTCCGATCCAGTGCCCATCGCTCCCGTTGTGCAATACAGATATGTCAACAATACGGGAAATATTACCATTCGAGGGATTAACACGATCAATTTCCTGTTGATTCGGTTGCGTAACATACAAATTGTCGCCTACATTAACCATACTGTAGGGAGTTCCGTCGGGTTCAAAATCATCCGGGTCGGGGTGTGCTACGGGATTATTCATCAGGAATTGACTGGTATTCGCCACCATTGTCCACGTCTTATCGGGCTTGACTTTAAAAATACCGTTGGATATATCCGCCACACCATGGGAACAACCTGCACCGGTTAGCAGCCCGTACAAAGTGTTACCGATAAATTCTACATCAGCAACCCCGCTTATGCCACTTCCTGAAGCTGGACTGGACATGCTCGAAGGCAGCTTATCGGCAACAGTGGTACGCACCCCATCCCAGTCAATCTTCGAGATCCGGCTACCCGTATCACTTCCAAGGTAAGGACCCGGACCGACAGAAGTGACCTGGGCACATTGACCGGCAGTAGAATTCGTTCCGCCAATGCCTCCTTCGGCGACGTAGAGATTTCCATCGGGGCCAAACTTAAGCCCGCGTGGATCATTTAGACCGACATAAATAACCTTTTGTGTAGTAGTCACCACAGCGTTATTTCCTACGCATTCAGGTGCATGTTCTTTTTTGCACCCGGTAAAAAAGAAAAAGAATGCTGCAATAACAGCAAAAAGTAACAGGAATTTTTGTTTCATAATTGTCCTCCTTTATTTATTGGTTAAAAAATAAATTTTAAAAATGTGTCCCGGGGAAAGCGTAAGTCGGGTGCGGTTCATTCAACTTTCTAACGTTGTTGTTATTTAGCCAGGGGTTTATCCCGACCAAAATATCAGACGCAATTTTTTTAGTTGTGACATAAATTGAAATTTATTGCTTTACGAACTTGAGTGTCTTAAGTGTTGTGGCGGACCGGATGCTGAGGTAGTAGCTACCGGCCGGCAAATTTTGCAATCCTATTTTGCAAGTTGTTCCTTCGGCCGCGTTGGATGTTTTAATCAATTTTCCCGAAACGCTGTACAATGAAATCTTCGTTCTAACGGCGGCACTTAATCCTGCAATAGTTAACACATCGTTTGCCGGATTAGGATATAATTTAATAGATGGATTATTCGCTATATCTGATATTGCCAGGTTAGTATTAACCGAAATTTCATCAGTATGAGTTTCTCCACAAGGCCCCAGTTGTATTATCCATGTATCTTCTGCGCCATGGTTGTTTTTTACGTCACCATCAAGTGAATTCGTTTGACACAATATGTTTAAATTTCCGTTAGTCGTTTCATAGCCGTCCAAAGCCCCATCATAATCGCTGCCGCCAAAACTTTTAAACCATTCTTCGTTTCCGTTCTTATCAAACTTAGAAATTAACACATCAAACGTTGTGAGGTCAAAGTCTTTACTAGCAACTCCTGTTTCAACAACGCCGCCATCTTTGGTGGCAAATATTCCATCTCCTCCTCTAAGGCTGGGATCTGCATAGCTTTTACTCCAAATGATTTTACCTGTATTAACATTCAGCTTTGTTATAAAAGAAACGCTTGAATCGTTCGTAGCATTAATATCACCGTCAGGAGAATTACTGAACCCGTTTATCACAACATTGCCATCGACAGTTTTTGCAATCTCGTTGGAGCTAGCGTTGTCATAACCGCTGCCGCCAACAGCTCTTTGCCAAATCAATTTTCCAAAAGCATTTATTTTAATTATCCACATGTCCCCACCACCGTGATTACCACTTACATCACCATCATTAGAGAATGTTTGTCCTTCAAGAATGAAACCTCCAAAATCTGATTGAACCATGGCGAAAAGCCCATCATAATCACTCCCACCATAGCAGCGCTGAAATAAAAAATTCCCTTTGGGACCCACTTCCACAAACATTCCGTCAAAATTGCCATCTTTGTTATGATTGCCTTGTATGTTACCATCATCGGAATTGGTAAAACCAGCAATAGCATATCCGCCATACAATGTTTGTATAACGGCATCACCAAAATCATCACCACTGCCGCCAATACATTTTTGCCATTGAATATTACCTGACGGTGTGAGCTTCACTAACCAGACATCACTTCCTCCATGATTGCCGCTTACATCTCCATCATTAGAACCTGTTTGGCCAGTTGTGATATATCCGCCATCATAAGTTTGCATTATATCGTTGAAAGCATCATAACCGGAACCCCCATAAGTTTTTACCCATAAAAGTTGCAAATTTTTATTATACCTGGCGACGAATGCATCTGCGCCATTAGAAGCGGGAACATGGAAATCACCATCGTCTGAATTGGTTAGTCCACATACAATAAAGCCACCATCACTGGTAGGCGCAATCTTTAGGCCGGGATCATAGTTGCTTCCGCCTAACGTGGCTTGCCCGGTAAGGCAGAAAGGAATTTTTGGGCAAAGAGGGTCGTGCCAGCCTGACTTTTGATTTTTATTATTGTGATAAGAACTCAATGTACTGACTCTTTTTTGTAGCCTGTCATACAAGGTATTTGACAATTGAGCATAAGATGCTGAAACGCATAAAGCGGCGATGGCCAAAAGAAAAATGAATTTTTTGCGAAGGCCTGTTGGAAATAAAAACGCGGCGGAAACAAAAAAAATAAATAGTAATTTTTGTTTCATAATTGTGCTCCTTTATTTATTGGTTAAAAAATAAATTGCCGATTTCGGGTGTGAATTAACAGGGTGGAATTATTCAAAGGATTTTCTTCATCTCAGATCCGGAATCAATCTTTTGTCCAACTAAACTATCTATAGTTATGAAGATTTTTTTTATAATTATACAAAGCGCAAGATTATATCTATACGTTTCATTCATCAACTGCGGGTAGCCTGTTTTAGGGTATGAGTGACTTCTGTAAACAAACAGCATATTTCCGTTGAAAAGCTTTAAAGTGTAAGAAATTGCATATTATCTTTATAAGGAAAAAATCAGCATGACGGGATATGATTTTATATTCTCCGATAAACGAACAAAACGTTTATATCGTCATTTCTTATTTTGGCTGATTTTACTTTTGCATTTCATCATTCAAAACCTGATAGTAGGCGGCGCTAAGGAAGCATTGGAATGGCGTGGTTTTAGGGATAGTGCTTTTAATGCATTTTTCTTTTTTCCCTTTCTATATCGTATCAGTCTATATTTTCATTAACTACCTCTTGCCTTACTATCTCTTTCACAATAGGTATCTATCATTCTTTTGCTGGCTGCCATGTTTGCTGGTATTTAATTTTATAGCTTGCTTCTATTCAGGAGCACTTTATATTCATCTTACATCACACATTGCATTTAGTAAAATAACATTTGACATTAATAAATATAACGCTATCGTTAATGGTCTATTTTTGCCGGTGGTGATTTTGGGTGTTTCGGGAGGCATTAAACTTACCAAAAAATGGTACCTGGATCAAAAGGAAAATGAACGCTTATCAAAGGAAAAAATAACCCATGAATTACAGTTGTTGAAAACACGGCTTCATCCCCGTTTTCTGTTTCACTCGTTACACACTTTAAAAAAACATATTCAGGAAAATCCGTCTCTTGCAGCAAATCTTATTATGCACTTATCAGATTTACTAAGCTACATCTTGTATGAAAACGACCGCGAATGGGTGCCGCTTGAAAAAGAATTTGAGGTGATAAAAAGTTATGTTGATCTTGAACAGAAAAGCTGGAAAGACAATCTGACAACAGAAATAAAAATTTCAGGAAGTATACCGGGAAAATATATTTCGCCGCTTTTATTGCTATCTTCTATAGAAAACTGTTTTGATTATTTTTTAAAAGATGGTCAATATGAACAGACATTGGAACTCTCAATAAATGTTGACGATACTAACCTACACTATCATCTTATTTGCAATCGGTTTTTAAACACAAATGCCAATCCGGCACAAATAAAGCTAAATTTTATCAATCTTGAAAAGCAATTGCAATATGCATATCCGGGTACACATCAATTTGAAATAAACCTTGACAAACAAAATATCGACCTGGCTTTAAAGATACCTGTGTATTACAACAGCGCTGTCCACAACAAAGTGATCGTACCGGAAAAACGAATTGCATGAAATACTACAATCTTATATTCTCTGACAAGCGCCTTAATAGGATTAGCCGTCATTTTCTATTTTGGCTCATAGTATTTTTATACCATTTTGTTCGCATCAGTTTTTTTTTCCCGTCAAACCAGCTTCTCAAAAATATAGTGCCCGTTTTTTGGGCGGCATTAATATGGGGTACGATTTTAAATATGATATTTTCATATACTATAGTCTATTACCTTGTTCCCAGGTTTTATGAAAAAAAGAAATACGTTGTTTTTGCTGTAGGGGTATTGCTTTTATTTATCATTCAATTTATTCTGGGAATATGGCAAGCTGTCGCAAACAAGCAATTTTTGACTGCTATAGGTGCGAAAGTTCCAGTTATACTCATTAATACCACTATCATTCGAATTTTAGGAAATCCGCCGCTCATTTGCGGAGTTTTGTTGTCTTTAAAAAAAATTAAAGACTGGTATCTAAATCAAAATGAAAACAAAATACTGGAACGTGAAAATGCCAATGCCGAATTACAATTATTAAAGGCACAAATACATCCGCACTTTTTATTCAATACCTTAAACAATATTTATTTCTTTATACTTTCAGAACCTGGCAAGGCCGAATATCTCGTAGCAAAGCTGGAAAATTTGCTTTACTATATGATTAATGAATGTAATGTAGCGGCAGTGCCTTTGGAAAAAGAAATTAATATGATCAACAATTATTTTGAATTGGAAAAAATAAGGTACGGTGACCGGCTCGATGTTGAGTTGAACATAACGGGCGATTATGATGATAAAATGATTGCACCCCTGTTAATGATTCCTTTTATTGAAAATAGTTTTAAACATGGCACGAGTAAAATGCTGAAAGACCCATGGATAAAATTATTTATACAGGCTGATGAAGAAATGCTTCATTTTACATTGGCCAATAATAAACCCGCTGAAACATTGCCTGACAAAAAACACGGGATTGGACTTAGCAATGTAAAAAAAAGGCTCGCCATTCTGCACCCGGAAAAATATTACCTTACTATAGAACCTACAGAAAATACGTTTACGATCAATTTGCAAATTCCTTTGGCGCAAGAAAACGAGATATTTAAAAATACTGACTCACCAATCTATAATTCTTAAAAATTTCTCCTTGCCAAACAATAAAAAAATATCCTGTATCGCGGTTGACGATGAACCGCCTGCACTCCAGCTTATTGAAAAATATATCAATGCGATTCCCGCTTTGTATCTGGCAGGCACTTGTGCCAATGCTGTTGATGCACTTACCTTACTACAGGATAATTCAGTTGATCTAATATTCCTGGATATTCAAATGCCTCACATACTTGGTACCGATTTTATGCGTACGCTTTCCAATCCTCCCAAAGTTATATTTACAACCGCTTTTAGAAAATTTGCCGTAGAAGGCTTTGACCTCGATGCAGTTGATTATTTATTAAAGCCAATTTCGTTTGAGCGGTTTCTTAAAGCGATAAATAAAGTAATGAAATTGAATTTATCGGCCGGCGAAAAAAATATCTTCGGCTATGCCCCCGAAAAAGAAATTGAAAACAACTTTATTTATCTGCGTGCTGACAGGAAAAATATAAAAATAAATCTTGACGATTTACTGTTTATCGAGAGCCTGAAAAATTATATAAAGGTGGTTACAAAAGATAGGACAATTGTAACCAAACATGCCATTTCCAATCTCGAAGAAAATCTCCCGCCAACTTTTATCCGTATTCATCGTTCATTTATAATTGCCAAGAGTAAAATCGACTCATTTACGCACGACTTTATTCAAATAGGAAAGTATGAATTGCCGGTAAGCCGCAGTTACCGGCACGAAGTAGAAAAATTTTTAAAGAAGGAAAGCTGATCTAATCACGTATTCTGTTTTATCGACTTTAATTAATACTGCTAATAGACGACGAATGGCTTTCGTCCCCGAAACCATGTTTTTCAAAGAAATAATAGATTTCTCACTTACATAAATTTTATATTCATACTCTAAAAGTTTTCTTCAGCACACATTATACGACTCAATCCAAAACAACAAAACAATGTACCAGGTAAAAAAAATCATTATCGCCATTTTGATTTTTACAACTTCAGTCAAGATCACTTATTCACAAGGTTGCGTAGCCATTCGAAATATTGCAGGCGGGGGCCAGTTTGCAGAATTAGGTTATGGTCAATCTACAGACAAATGGATGATGGATATTAACAATCGTTATTTCTATGCGTGGCGATTTCTGGAAGGTAAAACAGACATTTCTCCAAAAAGTCATTCAGATGATATTCGCCTTTATGAATACACAATGAATATTGGTATCAACAGAGTGTTGGACAAGGGCTGGTCGCTTGCGCTCGATTTGCCTATCGTTGCTAATGCAGCAAGTAGTAAGCTTGAACATGCATCAGGGGATAGGCACGCCACTCACGCTTATGGGCTCTGAGATATGCGGTTTGCTGTTTACAAATGGCTATTAAACCCAAATGTTACTAAAAATGGCAATATCCAGGTTGGCCTTGGCCTTAAGTTTCCAACCGGTAATTATCATACGGAAGATTATTTTTATACCGATCCTAATGATAAGTCAGACAAAGAATTGGAGCCTGTGAATGTAGCCATACAATTAGGCGATGGCGGATTGGGAATCACAACAGAGTTTAATGCTTTTTATAATTTCGGCAGAACTATCAGCGTGTACGCAAATGGTTTTTATCTTATCAGTCCAAAAGACGTGAATGGCGTAGCAAGCTGGCCTCCGGGTATTCTTCCTGCCGATGCAATAGCTCTTTTTCATGCAACAACTTATGACGTAAATAGTGTTCCGGACAATTATACATTACGGGGAGGAGCTAATTTTACGTTTAATAAATTAGTGGTAACGGCCGGACTCCGTTACGAAGGAGCGCCTGCCCATGATTTAATTGGCAAGGACGATGGCCTTAGACGAGTAGGCCATATATTTTCAATAGAGCCGGGGCTCCAGTATAAATTTAAAAAATCATTCCTGTATAGTTTTGTTACGCTACCAGTTGCCCGTGCTACCATAGAAACTGTTCCTGATAAAAGAATGGCTGCCATAACAGGAATGAATTCAATTACACCAGGGCATTTTGCTAATTCTTTATTTTTTGTGGGCTATACTTTCACATTCTAAAGGCGGGTATTAAATAGATTCTATGGTCCGTGAATTGAATTGTAAAATGGGTGTTCTCCTTAATTAGGTTTATTTTAGGAGAACATTTAATTTTTCAGAGGTCACTATGGAACCCTCCCGCCGGTTAGCTGCTATATTATTCACTGACATTGTTGGCTCCACTTCAATGATGCAAAAGGATGAGCAACAAGCAATGTCAATACACAAGCGTTATATTGCTGTTTTGAAAGAATGCGTGGCTTCAAGAAGCGGAGAAATCTTAAATGATTTTGGCGACGGAAGTCTTTGTTGTTTTTCAAGTGCAACAGAAGCCTTGCGTTGTGCAATTGAAATGCAACAAAAATTTCAAATTGAACCTAAAGTACCGCTTCGTATAGGCCTGCACGTTGGAGAGATATTTTTTGAAGATGGAAAAGTTTTTGGAGACGGTGTTAATGTGGCTTCACGGGTTCAATCGCTTGGCATTGCCAATTCCATTCTTTTCTCTTCCGAAATATGCAGCAAGATTAAAAATCAACAGGAGTTTAAAAGTGTTTCTTTAGGCAGGTTTCATTTTAAAAATGTGGATGAACCCATGGAGGTTTTTGCATTAACGAACGAAGGTTTGACGGTGCCTGATAAAAAGAAAATACAGGGTAAACTCAACGAAGATAGATTCAGGAAGAAAAGAATCTTATTTATATCAGTTTTTTTGATTCTTTGCGCTTCACTATTTATCATCTATCGCCAATTTTTTAATCATGCGGATATTAAAAACAACGCAAAATCTATTGCGATACTTCCGTTTTCTGCGATTGGCATTGTCGATGATAATATGAGCGATGGTTTAGTAGAAGATATCCTGGTTCATCTTTCCAAAGTGAGCGAACTGGATAAAGTAATTTCTAACAGATCTTCTTCAAAATATGCCAACTCAAAAGAAACGCCTTCAGAAATTGGCGAAGAACTAAATGTCAATTCTCTTGTAATAGGCACCATGCAGCAAGTTGGTGATACCTTACGGGTAAGTGCGCAATTAATCGATACAAAAACCGGTAATACCCTCTGGGCTGAAGATTACACCAGGGAAAAGAAACAAATTTTTGACCTCGAAACGGAAGTTGCTACACAAATTGTAAATGCGCTTAAAGCAAAATTAACACCTGGTGAAGAAAAAGGGCTTTCTAAAAGATATACCGAAAATGTTGAGGCATACAAATATTATCGCAAAGGCCGAACATTTTGGAATGCAAATGGCAGAGCAGGATTTGATAGCGCCGAAGTGTATTATAAAAAAGCTATAGAGCTGGAACCCGACTATGCCTTGGCATACGCCGGCTTGGCTGATTGTTACGCAGTTAATTTTAAAGGGCTGTCACCGTTGGACGAAGTACCTATTGCAAAGGCTTATGTAAAAAAAGCACTATCCTTAGACAGCACGCTTAGTGAAGCGTTGACTACATTGGGATTTATTCAGCAGTCTTTCGATTATGACTGGCTGGGAGCGACGAAAAGTTTAGAGAAAGCAATTGCCCTTGATCCGAATAACGCTGCTGCACGAATGTATTACGGCTTAGTGATTATGCACGCTACTCCAGATGTGGACGCTGCATTAAAGCAAATGCAAAAAGCCGTTGATCTTGATCCGC
This sequence comes from uncultured Chitinophagaceae bacterium, assembly GCA_963792025.1. Classification (GTDB taxonomy): domain Bacteria; phylum Bacteroidota; class Bacteroidia; order Chitinophagales; family Chitinophagaceae; genus Ginsengibacter. The sequence continues at coordinate 95,920 of CAWBUS010000013.1, forward strand.
TTTCATTTTATACCAACTGGGTGCTTGCCAGAAATTATTATTTTGCAGGTAAGTATGATCTTGCAATTAAACAATTTAAAATCACGGCTAATTTTTCTGTTGGTGAACAAAAATATGTTCCGGTATGGTCGATTGGCCTGATTTATCTGAAACAGCATCTATATCCCAGTGCTAAACAGATATTTGATCAGCTTCCCGCCGGAAGCAATGCCCAACTCGATAATTTTCAACTAATGCAGTGCTATGCTTATGCTATTGTGGGAGATAAAGAAAGAGCAAAATCATTGCTGGAAGAAACTTACAAAAAATACACCGCTACCTGGCATTGGCATTATAGAACTTCCCAGATTTATGCAGCACTCGGCAATTTCGACCAGGCAATAAATGAATTGGAACAGGGATATAATAACCGCGAAATACAAATGTTTTGGATAAGAGTAGATCCGGCATTTGATCCCATCCGACATGAACCTCGATTTATAGCATTGCTTAAAAAAATGAACTTAGGTTAACAAAGTATAAGCCGAAATTGACTTAATTCATTTGCGTCTTAACAAAAACATATTGCTGTTATTTAGCTTGGCTGAAGCTAATCTGTCGTAAAATCGTTTTTGCCATTGGAACCAATTGAATGGTTTCATTTTTATTGCTAACGGGATTAAACATTGAAGCAGTAAACTCTAATTTGTATTTACTTTCAATTGTTATTACGGGTTTGGCATCATCTGAAAACTGATAAACTACTAAAGACACAGGGCGATATTGAAAATCATGAAATCCCCGCAACGGATAATTGCGTGTAATGTTCTCCGTTACTTCTATGGGATGTGCTAAAACGAGTGGGCCGTAAGTAAAAAAATATTCATTTTTCGCGTCTTTCTTTGCTTCTGGCTGTGGGAAAAAATGTATAACAATCTTATCACTATTCTTCCATGTTTTATGCATAATGATGAAACCATCTTTTTCAATCCAATCTCCCTTAACCGTAAATTTATTGACCCATGATGGTTTTCTTATTTTAATATCGAATGTCGCGGGTTGACTTATTTCGATTTTAAATTCAATTAAATAGTCGTAAGGATAAGATGTATTTTCCTCAATATGAATTTTATTTCCATTTATTTTAGTGCTCAGGTCGCAAGGGCCTAATAAGGAAGCGATCAATCCATCTTTATCTTTCATCCACATATTCTGAACATAATAAGGAGTAATTCTGCCGGCGTTGGGAACGCAGCATACAGCTGCATCCTGGTGAACAGGCGAATATGAATAACGTGTTTGTTTTTTATCGCTTGTATCACCATTTAATCCGCCCGTCATGTAGTAAGAGTTGTCCGTTTTGAGATAGGCGATGCAACTTTCACCTGGGTCCCTTGAGCCCTGAGCAGCATTAAAAAATAATTTTTCTATTTGATCACCAAATTTTGACTTCCCGGTTTTTAAAAACAAATCTTCATAACTATTCATCAATTCCTGCAATGAACAATATTCATAGCCGGTTTTGCTTTCATCAGCCTTTCGTCCTCCTATCCATTCATCCCCTGCGGGCCCCCCGGAAACGGTTGTTGTCTGTTCAATCTTATTTAAAAAATCATTTACTGCATTTCCTAACAATTGATTGCCCGAAGCAAAATAGGCGGCGGCTACTGCACGCAGATGCTCATAAGTGTGCACTCCATGACCTTTCAGTCTGTAACCCGGATCAATTAGTTTGTTATACTGCGCATCTTCATTCAATATTTCCGTTGAAAAATCTTTATATAAAAACAAACAGTAATCACGATAGGTTTCATTTTTAGTAATCCTGTACAAATTTTCGAGTACGTCCGTAAATACCAGTCCGTGAGTCATACCGCCATCATTGGGTTGTATAGAATAAAAAGGATGAGATTTATTTTCAGGATAATTAGCAATTACATTTTGCACTGCTCTTTCAATAGCAGTCAAAACTTTGTTATCGTGTGTGTATTCATACCATGCCAGCAGTCCTCTCAATAAAGTCGTCTTAGACCAGAGTTCGCCATTTTCATTATTAAAATTATAGCGAAGTTCACCATCATAAATACCAAGATATCCATCCACATCCTGCGTCGCTAAAATTTTATTGATATAGTTTTTTATTCTTGCGAGGTGCTCTTTATTATTTACAAGAATAGCACTGCGGATGTAACCATCCCGCCAATTACTTTGCGTTTCGCTGTTCCACCAGAGAAACTGAACCTGCCAGTCGCCGGCATCAGCCTTAGCCCCCACATCTTTACTTTTTATTTTTTTGCTAAGACGATTTTTGTCATAAATATCATCGTCAATTACAAGCGCAGGAACAAGACTATCGAGATGTCCTGTAAAACCGTTAAGGTCCTTTTCAATTTCTTCTTTTAGCCAACCACGCGGTTTTATTGACGAAAAAGGTAAAGGTTGAAATACTTCTGAAATTGGTTTTACTTTCTCATAAGGTTTTTCAAAACTTTGCTGGCCATAAATTGTTTGTAAAAAAATGAAATTTGTTATGGCATACAGTAAAAAGGTGCAGGCATTTATATATTTCATGCTGCTATTATATGGAGTCATTCATCAAATTAATCTTGATACAAAACCGGATTTATAGACGTATCAATTTGCTTTCCGACTTCTGCTCCCGGGCACCAGGTTTCCCAGTCTACAAGTTGATTTTTGTTTTCAGGTTGTTTTAAAATCATATCCTTATCCATGTAGATCATCGTCATCACGCCCCGCATCTTGTCAGTATTATTAGCTCCGGCACGATGAAACAACCATCCCCTGTGAAAACTTACTTCGCCAATTTCAAAGGGTTCGATTACGTGTTCAAATCCTTCCCCGGCTAGTGTTTCCTTAAGTATCTGCTGGCTCTCGTCTCCAATTTCTTTATCTCTTCCGGTAGTTAGTTTATAGCTCTGTGCACTGAATTCAAGCGGGCCCATTTCAAGTGGTGTCTCCTGCAACGGAATCCAAACTGTAACGGTTGCATCATTTGCTAACGGCCAGTAATACTGATCAGCATGCCATGGCGTAATTCCTCCATGTGGTTCTTTATACAAAGCCTGGTCATGGTAGAGCCTTACTCCTGAAACACCTAACAGATCGGAGGCGATTTTCGCAAGTCTTTTACTGAACACAATTTCTTTTACCAACTCCGATTTTGTCCAGATGTTCATGATCTGTAAAAAAGCCTTTCCGTATGTGTCGCGTTCTTCTAAAGGAAGTAGTTGTGTATTCAATCGCTGCACTTCATCAGAAATGGTTGTGTTTAAATATGCAATCGCTTCGGGAGAAAGTACATTTTTTAATTTGACAAAACCATTTTGCCTGAAGAAATTGATCTGTTCCGTTGAAAGCAAAAATGGCTCTTCGAGTACTGACCTTACGTTAGATGGCATGGCATTCATAATTCTGAAAATTTAAAGTGAGCATATTTCTTAATAATACATTCCGCAAATTCATCAAGCTTCGAAGATAGAAGAATCCTTCGATCAAATTGGCAATCTCAATTTGAAATGCAAACCCTTATTTCTTAAAACTATCCTTTAAAGTAACGGTTCTGTTAATTACCAATGCTCCGGGTTTCGAATCCTGGTCAACACAAAAATATCCGTTGCGTATAAACTGGTAGCTCTTTCCGGGCTCTGCATTTTGAAGCTGTGGTTCGATATAAGCTTCACGAATTATTTCCAATGAGTTCGGATTTATAAACCTTTTGAAATCTCCTTCTTCCGCCGCCGGATTTTCTACGGTAAACAATCGTTCATATAATCTTACTTCGGCCTTCGCCGCATGTTGCACACTTAACCAATGAATAGTTCCTTTTACATTAATACCGCTCGTATCGTTGCCGCTTTTGCTCTCTGGTATACAAGTGCCATGTATTTCCGTTACATTGCCGTTATCATCTTTAATAAAACTGTCGCAACGTATAATATAGGCGCTCTTCAACCTCACCATTGCGCCGGGCGCAAGCCTGAACCATTTTTTAACTGGTACTTCCATAAAATCTTCTTTCTCAATCCACAGCTCTTTTGAAAAAGGAACAACCCGTGTATTGGAAGTATCGTTCGGTAAGTTTTCGGATATCAATTCTTCTGTAACATTTTCCTCATAATTATCAAGAACCAATTTCAGTGGATGAAGCACAGCCATAACACGCGGAGCGCTGGTGTTCAATTCTTCCCGCAGGCAAAATTCAAGCAGGCTGATATCAATAAGGTTATCTCTCTTTGCAACTCCTATCTTTTCACAAAAAGTTCTGATGCTGGAGGGTGTATAACCTTTACGCCTGAACGCAGAAATTGTTGGCATTCGCGGATCGTCCCAACCGGAAACATAGCCCTCGTTCACCAACTGAAGTAATCTGCGTTTACTCATCACCGTATAGGTCATATTAAGGCGGGCAAATTCATATTGACGGGAAGGAAAAATTTCGAGATTATCAATGTACCAATCATATAATTGCCTGTGTGAAACAAATTCCAACGTACAAATGCTATGCGTAATATGTTCAATGCTGTCGCTCTGTCCATGGGCAAAATCGTACATCGGGTAAATAACCCATTTATCACCCGTGCGGTGATGATGTGCATGCTTGATGCGATACATAATCGGGTCACGCATGTGCATGTTGATATCTCTCATGTTGATTTTCGCCCGCAAAACTTTTTCACCGTCTGTGAACTTACCATCCTTCATTTGTTCAAAAAGCTGCAAATTTTCTTCCACGCTCCTGTTTCGATATTCATTTTCAATACCCGGCTCCGTCGGCGTTCCTTTTTCGGCGGCAATTTTATCGGGGCTGCTATCATCAACATATGCGAGGCCTTTTCGTATAAGCTTTACAGCGAGATTATACAATTCATCAAAATAATCGCTGCTGTATAATTCATTGGCCCAGGTAAAACCAAGCCACTTCACATCATACTTAATGCTATCAACATACTCCACATCTTCGGTTATGGGATTGGTATCATCGAAACGAAGATTGGTGGCGCCATTATATTTTTGCGCAAGTCCAAAATTCAAGCAAATGCTTTTAGCATGCCCGATGTGTAAATACCCATTTGGCTCCGGCGGAAACCTGGTTAAAATACTTTTATATTTTCCTTTATTGATATCTTCTTCAACAATCTCTTCAATAAAATTCAAACTTCTTTCTTCTGGCATATTTCTAATCAAACTTTTAAATTCTTATTTAATTCATAGAGGCTGCAATAATTTCTGCAATATCCATAACGTTTACACTTTCTTCTTTTTCGTTAAGCTTTACTCCGTCTGTCAGCATCGTATTGCAAAAAGGGCACGCCGCTGCTATTACTCCGGCACCGGTTTCCAATGCTTCTTTTGTTCGTTCGTTATTAATGCGGATAGTTCCTTTTTCTTCTTCCTTAAACATCTGCGCACCACCTGCTCCACAACACAACCCATTGCTCTTGCACCGTTTCATTTCCACCAATTCTATATCAAGGGCTTCCAATACTTTTCTTGGCGCTTCATAAATATTATTGGTTCTTCCCAGGTAACAACTATCATGATAGGTAATTTTTTTTCCTTTAAACACTCCATCTTCTTTCATCACTATTTTGCCATCATCAATTAATTGTTGTAAAAATGTCGCGTGATGAATTACCTCATAGTTGCCGCCCAATACCGGGTATTCATTTTTTAAAATATTAAAACAATGAGGACAAGCTGTAACAATTTTTTTTATTTGATATTCCTCCAACACTTGTATATTCTGGTAAGCCATCATCTGAAACATGAATTCATTACCGGCCCTTCGTGCAGGATCTCCTGTACACATTTCTTCTTTGCCCAATATAGCATAAGCGATACCAACTTTATTCAGTATACTTGCAAAAGCTTTTGTAATTTTTTGTGCACGCTGATCGAAACTGCCGGCACAACCCACCCAAAACAGAATTTCAGGGGTCTTATTTTCAGCCATCATTTGAGCCATCGTAGGTACCTGCATCTCCAAATTGATTTAAAGAGCTAAAATACAACAAACAATTTTCATGAATCACGTCTGTTAAAAGGTTTAAAACTTATTTTTGCGCAGTTTAAAAATTAAGTGAAGCTGATAGACAAAATAAAAAACTGGGAACAGTGGCCGTTTAAAATTTTATATGCACCAATTGTGCCTGTTTGGGCCTGGTACATGATTCGCTCACGGGCAATTTGGTTCTTTACGCCAAGCAATCCAAAGCTTACGTTCGGCGGGATGGAAGGTGAGCCAAAAAAAGAAATGCACGACCTTTTACCGCCGCATTTATGTCCCGTGTTTTTTAATGTGCTACCTTCTGAAGATTTTCCCGTTATATTAAAAAAAGTAAAAGAAAAAAATATTCAATTCCCGCTCATTGTAAAACCTGAAATTGGCGGGCAGGGCATTTTGTTCAGGAAAATAAATAATGAAGTTCAACTAAAAATTTATCATGAACAGGTACCCGTTGAATATTTTATACAGGAATTTATAAAATATGAATTGGAGATAAGTCTATTTTATTATCGTTATCCAAATGAAAAGAAAGGAGCCATTACAGGCTTTCTCCTAAAAATCCCGATGCAGGTAACCGGCGATGGAATACATACGTTAGAAGAACTGATTATGATGGACACAAAATCAGGAAAAAGGATAGACGAAATCAGGTTACAACATGAGCAGCATTTTGATAAAGTTTTAAAGGCAGGTGATAAATATATGTTAAGCTATGCCGCCAACCACAACCGTGGAGCCCGTTTTATCGATCTTAAGAATGAAATTGACGACCGGCTTGTGAGTTTGTTGGATGATATCAGCCTTTCAATTGATGATTTTTTTTATGGACGTTACGACATTATGTGTAACTCGATCGAAGAATTAAAACAGGGCAAAAATTTTGTGATACTTGAGTATAATGGATGTGGTGCAGAACCAAATCACTTTTATGATACCGGTTATTCTCTGGTTAACGCATGGAAAGAGATTTTAAAGCATTGGAAAATATTATATGAAATCAGCAGGTATAATTACAAAAAAGGCGTCCAATACTGGCCGGCTTTAAAAGGCATTCGTTTTAGAATTGAAACCAATAAATATTATAAAAAGATAAAAGCCGCAGACAGAAAAATTCCCTAGAAGCGCATGTCGACATGCATGTGTGCAACGTCTTACGGTTCTAAAAAATAATCTGTGAATATGAAAAATATAGTACCCGTTTTACTCCTCTTTTTTACTTCATCTGTGTTTGCACAAAGATATGTTCCTGCGGACGACGGAAGCAAAGTACATTTTAACATCAAGAACTTTGGCATTAAAACAGGTGGCCAGCTAACGGGGCTGAAAGGTGAAATATTATTTTTTACAACTGATCTTAGCGCATGCCAGTTTAATGTTAGCGTTGATGCTTCTACGGTAGATACCGACAATGGCAGCCGCGACAGGCATTTAAAAGACAGCGAATATTTTGATGTAGAAAAATATCCCGAAATAAACATTACATCCACAAAGATTGATAAAACCAATAAAACTGAATCGGGCTTTTATTATTTTACGGGTACGCTTACTTTGCATGGAATTACAAAACCAATTTCTTTTCCTTTCCATATCGAAAAAGTAAATGATGATTATTTATTCACCGGTGAGTTTGAAATTAACCGCCTCGATTACCAGGTTGGAAGCAACAGCGCAGTGTTAAGTAATACAGTAAATGTATCTTTATCCGTGTTAGCAAAAAAGGGCTAATTCCGTTATATGGGTCTTACCAAAGTTTTTTTATGGGGAATGATTGTGAGTTTTCTCGGCACGCTTCCACTGGGTACATTAAATGTTGCGGCTATGCAAATAAGTGTACAGGAAAATATAACAAACGCTCTCTATTTTTCCTTTGGTTCACTGCTAACCGAAATGGTCTATGTAAGAATTTCCCTGGTAGGAATCAACTGGGTCCGTAAGCAAAAAGTTCTTTTTAAATGGATGAATTGGATTGCGCTCGCCATTGTGCTTGCTCTTGCGGCAGGAAGTTTTATTGCGGCAACACAGGAACATCATGCTAAGAATGTAATGTTGGATAATAACATGAACCGTTTTGTACTTGGCCTGGTGTTAAGCTCTATCAGCCCGATGCAAATTCCCTTTTGGTTTGGATGGAGCACAGTATTATTTTCAAAAAACATTCTCCAGCCCAAAAATTCATTCTATAACTTTTATATAGTGGGTATTGGTCTTGGAACATTAGCCGGGAATTGTGTTTTTATTTTTGGGGGGAAATACATCGTTGAAAAACTCAATACAAATCAAAACATATTAAACTGGGTTATCGGCGGAATATTTGCAGTGACTGCAATAATAATGTTTATAAGAATTTTGATGCATAAAGATGCTGCAAATAAATTGGATACGATGTAGTTAATTTGGTTTCTTATTGTATTGATTGCATTAAACCCTAATCATCTTTAGATAAGTATCAACATAAATTCAACCAAAAAAACTTCTTTTGCATTGTTACAGCAACATTTCTAAATTGCACACATGCAGAAGTTCGAAGATTCCTACCGGCATAAAGGACTAAGAAAAAAACTAATTGATTCTCTACGTGAGAAGGGCATTACCAACGAACAAGTACTCGATGCTATGATGAATATTCCACGACATTTCTTTTTGGATACGGCGCTTGATCACATTGCTTACCAGGACAGGGCTTTCCCGATACAGGAAGGGCAAACGATTTCGCAACCTTATACAGTTGCTTACCAAACGCAGCTCTTAGAAGTTGAACCTTACGATAAAATTTTGGAGATAGGTACCGGCAGCGCATACCAGGCTTCTGTGCTGGCTGAAATGGGTGCCAACGTTTTTACAATTGAAAGGCAAAAGAAATTATTTGAACTCAATAAAGAATTTATTTTCAGGAAGAAATATCCTAACATAAAATTTTTTTATGGAGATGGTTTTGAAGGACTGCCAACGTTTGCTCCTTTTGACAAGATTCTCATTACAGCAGCAGCACCATTTATTCCCCCCAAATTAATTCAGCAATTAAAGACTGGTGGGAAGATGGTAATACCTCTCGATGATGATGGGATGCAAAAAATGATGCGGATAACAAAGAATGAAGATGACAGTTATGAAGAAGAAACCTTTTCAAATTTTTCTTTTGTACCAATGCTGAAAGGAAGGAATTAAGAATTGAGAAATGAGAATTGAGGAATTAAAGCAGTCATCACGGTTCTTTAGATTCTATCAACTATTCCAGCAGCTTTTGCAGCAATATTATCCCAGTAAAAAAAATCAAAAAAATCTTTACTTATTGATTGATTGATTTGAATTGCTTCCTGCATTTTCTCTGCAAATCCTTCCCAGTCATAATTTTCACTCAATAACAATTTTCCGTTACAAATAGCGGCATCAACGCCAATGGCGCCATTGATAGTTGAAACGGCATTCATATCATAACCAAGCGCTTCTACAAGTTTAGTTTTAATACCTCCGCCGTCTGTAACCGGGTTTATAAAAACATTTACCCCTTTGAAATAAACAATAATATCATCAACATAGCCGGCGTAAATAATATTTACTTCGCGATATTGCATTAGTTCCTTCATCTCCGCGGGAAGATTTTTTCCACAGATAATTATTTTATAGGCAATATTTTTTTTAATAAAGACCGGGTTGATTTTTTCCACAATATTTTTTACGGCATTCAGGTTAGGCGGGTATTCAAGGGCGCCATTAAAGAGAAATAAAACTGTCTCTTCATCGAGAGAATACTTATTCAATATGGCAATTCTCGCCTGTGAACGTTCAGCCAATGATGGCGGTGAATTCCAGGATATTCCGAAAGTGATAACTGCTGTTTTTGACAATGTTATCTTGTAGGCATCAGTAAAATAGTACCGGTCATTTTCGGTAATACAAAACGTAAAATCTGCATGAGTGTGAACATATTTTTCATATTCCCATAATATTTTCCACCACCATTTTCCGGTAGTTTTAAATCGTTCCGCTTCAATATTGTGAGAGTGAATTATCAACTTTATTTTACAAAATTTCTTTAGTAAAAGACCAAGCCATCCATAATAAGGATGCTCGATTATCACATGCGAAATGCTGTGTTCGCGGATGATTTTTTTTACGAGGTTGAAATAAAAAATATTGACATATCGTACCCTGCTATTACTTAGTTTATTAATAATCGGATAAGGAGCAGCGTTAGCATCGTTGGACTTAACGGTTAAACAATACAAGTTATGATGTTTAGAAAGGTATTCGTTGAAGTTTGCGATACCCTTTTGGCCTCCGAATTTAGCAGGGAATATTTTGTAAGAAACAATACTGAGCACATTTGCCATGTATAAAAACTTTAATCCAACAAATTAATATTATTTTGTTGTGTATAATTTCAAACCGGTATTTTTTATGAAAGTAGTTTCTTTTTTTTCAAGATTCGCCATCATCTGCAACATAGCTTTTTTACTTTTTATTTTCATTGGAAGAATGGAAGCCCGAAAGCCTGTCACCCGGGAAATGGACAGAGTTGTCGCCGTTTCATACTTTAAAGATATCATTATTACACTAGGCGTTGCAGCAATAATAATCAATATGCTTTTATGTACCGTATACGCCGTTTTAATTGTTATTGGTAAACAAAAACTACTTCCGAAATGGCTGGCTATTGTGAATTGTTTATTTTTAATTCTACAATTTTTATACTTTTTTTACAGGTGAAGATAGCGGTGTTGAAGCAAAAACATGCGAAAAGCTAATGGGCTGAGAGGATTGCCCGTCAAGAGTTTTAAATAGCCTGCGTGCACCTGTGTCAATATTTTTCTTTTATCATCGCAGCAACAATTTTATCGATAGGTAGCGTAACACTTTCATCCGAAAAATTATCCCATTCAATAAAACGAAACGTTTCAATTTCATTGTTCCGCTGGTAAATTTTCAACTGCTCTTCATCAAAATCAAATTCCTTATCTCTTAATGGAGCGGTTATTTCTTCAAGCGCTTTTACAAAATAATAAATTGAAATGATTTGATCAGCGGGATTGAAGGCGCTCATTTGAAAATAGTCGGTTGTATAAATATGGTCTTCAACCAATACATCGAGATTCATTTCTTCTTTAAACTCTCTCTTCAGACAATCTCTTGTTCCTTCACCTAATTCAAGTCCGCCACCGGGAAACTTCGTATAATAATTACCCCTTATAAATTCATCGCTTACCAAAACCTGCTTTTTTTCATTCATTAAAATACCGTACACTCTTATCGTAAACATCGCTAAATATTTACAGTTACTTCACCTTTGAAAACCATTTCGGCAGGTCCGCAAAGCCATATGTTTTCAAATTCTTTTTCGCTTACTTTTTCAAATTCTACACTTAAATTGCCACCCTTGGTTTCAACTTCCACCCGGTTAAAACCCTTGTCGTTATGGGCTGAAATAAGCGCTGCGGCGGTAACACCGGTGCCGCAACTGTAGGTTTCATCTTCAACACCTCGTTCGTAGGTGCGTACATATATAGTATCGTCGCTTATGGTTTCCACAAAGTTTACATTAATACCATCTTTGGCAAATTCTTTACTGTTGCGTATTTCACTCCCTTCAGCCGCTACGTCTATACGGCCCACATCAGGAACAATTTTTATATAATGCGGGGAACCGGTATTCAAGACATAATGGGAATAAGAATATTCAACGTCATCTACGTCTTTCATCTTTAACCTGACGTCGCCATTAAGATCTATCTCCGCTTCGTGTATGCCATCAATTGCATAAAAATTGTATTTGTTCTTTTTTGTTCCAAGCATGTGGGCAAACTTCACAATACACCTACCTCCATTACCACACATAGAACTTGTATTTCCATCGGAATTGAAATAGATCATTTCAAAATCAAAATTAGCTTTGTTATTAAGCATCATCAGGCCATCGGCTCCGATTCCAAAACGCCTGTGACACATATAATTTACCTGCCTGGGAGTAATGCTGTCATAAATGTTATTGCGGTTATCCAACAGTATAAAATCATTCCCCGTTCCCTGGTACTTATAAAATTCAATTTTCATATTACAATTTTTCAGAAATTATTTCTAATGTTTTTATTATTAATTTTTCAACTACTGCAAACCCGTCAGCGCTAAAATTTTTATGAATGCGATTAGCAACAATAGCGCTCAATGAAAGACAATTGTGTTGCAAAGCCTTACCCAGTCCATATATGGCGGCAGTTTCCATTTCGAAATTCGTAATGCGGTGCTGCCCGAATTTAAACTCGGTTAACCGGTCAATTAACTGGGGATTGGTAATTCCCAACCGAAGCACTCTACCCTGTGGGCCATAAAAGCCGGGGCAAGTAACTGTGATACCCTGGTGGTACCCTTCTACAAAATGCTTCATTAACGACATAGATGCTCCCGCAATATATGGCTGGCTAAACCTGCTGTGCAGTTGCGTTTGTGTAGCAAATGAATGCAGCAATTGTTTTTCTTCCTCGTTATTATCATGAATATAAAAGTTCATCAGGTTGTCAATACCAACACCATGCGTACTCGAAACGAAACTGTCAACCGGCACATCTGCCTGCAAGGACCCGGATGTTCCCACGCGAATAATGTTTAAATGTTTCAATTGGCTTTTTATTGTCCGCGAGGCAAAATCTATATTAACCAATGCGTCGAGTTCATTTAAAACAATATCAATATTGTCCGTACCAATGCCGGTGCTCACAACTGATATCCTCTTGTTTCCGATCCGGCCGGTATGTGTTACAAACTCGCGGTGGCTTCTTTCAACTTCTATCTTATCAAAGTGTTTACTTACTTCCGCTACTCTTGCCGGATCTCCAACCGTTATAATATTGTTTGCTATTTCATCGGGTGTAGCATCAAGATGATAAATGGCACCGCGATTGTTAATAATTAATTCTGATGCCGCAATTGGTTGCATACTTGTTTTACTTAGATTCTTTTTTAAACACCCCTTCTATAACACCGAATTTCGCATATTACAATTGAAAATTTCTAAAAAAATTTTAATTACTTTTGTGCGCTTAAAAAAAGGTCCTGTGGCCGAGTGGCTAGGCAGAGCTCTGCAAAAGCTTCCACAGCGGTTCGAATCCGCTCGGGACCTCTTCTTTCCTCCTGATGCTCATACACATTAATTGTTCGAAACGTTGGACAATTAATGGTTCCGATTGATTCTTTTACATAAAGAGCACTCATGCAAATAACAAGAAATATTATTCTTTGCACTGTTATCTTTTCCACTTTAGCATATAGTTCTCGTAAAAGTTTAAAAAATAAGGGGCCGATAAAAAACCCGAAAAATATTGTGGCTAATTTCGATAGCTTTTGGAAGTACTGGAATGAGGATGTCAAATTATCTGAAGATTTCGTTTGCTATAATGAGAAAAGAAAAGCTTGTAGCTAAAATGCCTGAAGATTACCATGAACTCGCGATTGCATTAAATAAACGGGCATCAAAATAGAATTCTTTAGTTATACGCCACAATAAGAATCGTTAACTCAAAAGTTACTTAAGTTTTATAAGTTACACAGACATGCCCTCATGATCTTTGAGGCATGTCTGTGTAGTTGTATTGAACTAATCTTTTAAGCCCAGGTATGCCTTTACTTCATTGTAGTCGTTCCAGTTTATACTTCTCTTGGTTCCGTTAATTGAAACGGGCAATGTAGAAGTGCCGCCGGGTATAATTATATACCTGAATTGAAAATAATTATATCCATTTATTGCGAAGGAACTCAGGTCATAATTCGAAATGATCGAGATGGTATCGAGCGTGAAATATGGATTTATAATAAGAGTTACGGCCTGGTTATTATTGGAAAAAAGAAAAGGCTCGTAAGCAGGCAATGCCAATACAAACTGACTATTAGCAGAATCGCTTCCGGCGTTAAAATATACTTTTACATCGCCCCTATTCAAGATAGAATCACTAAGCTTTGGTGCAGGAATGGTAGCAACCATATTTGTGTCAGTAGATGCCTGGAAAGTAACGTTTAACCAGGGAGAATAAATTACATTAGCGGTACCGGTTGCTCCGGTGTTGCCAGTGGGGCCGGCAGGGCCTTGTGGACCGGCAGCGCCTGTTGCTCCTGTTGCTCCGGCGGGGCCTTTGGAGCAAGAGAAAATTACTACAGTGCTGGTAAAAAATAAAATGAGAACTAAGGCAAGGTTTTTCTGTTTCATAATGTTTGTTTTAATTTTTTTTGATTTTTTTGGTACAACAATTAAAATCAATTTAGTTAACTTTTGCAGAATATTTTGCAATAAATAAAATAAACCTCATTACAATTAAAAAAAATAGCAGCATTACTTGTTTTGATATAACAAAATCCGGCATTCGTATCGTTTTAAATTCGAATCCATTGACCTTTTTATATTTCATAATCATTTAACCTTAGAAGAAAAAAGATGAATTTTTGAAAAACATTGGTTTTAGGGAACATTTATTTTAAAAAGTAGTAAAACCCCTTAAAATTTAATCTGTTGGACAAAAGGCTTTAAAAAACCAGAATTGTTGTTTAAATTTGGGCTCTTTCCATCTGATCCTTACAAAACCGCTTACTCATTCAATACCCCCACTCGATAAATCGAATAATGAATAATTAGAATTCGTTTTAAATTTAGAATCTGTACTAGTTTACAAACAAAAAATCTTTTTATGATCAGAAAATTATTACTGTCATCATTTTCCATTTTTTGTACATTGATTGCCTACTGCCAGTTGTACAACAATGGCGCAACCATAACAGTTCAAAATGGCGCTTACCTTATGATTGCTGGTAATTTGCAAAATGCCTCAGGCACCATAACAAACGATGGTAAGCTGGAGGTTCAGGGTAACTTCATCAATGCCGCAACATATACTTCTACCGGCAACGAAGATTCCGTCATCATGAGTGGCACAGGTATTGACACCCTAACAATGGGAAGTTCGGTCATCAACAATCTTACAATCAATAAGACTACCGGTTCCGATATAATAAGATTGGGGAGTTCCGTTACAGTAAATTCAAAGCTGGATTACCTTTCAGGCATATTTACGACCGATCCTATTTTAAACCCTGCCTTCATACTAACGTCACCCGTAGCCGCAGTTTATAATTTTGCCGCCGGAAAAGAAATTATTGGCGCTGTTAAAAGAACTGGCTGGAGCAATGGTACTGCCCGTGTTTTCAATCAACCCAATATGCAGGTTACAACAAATGGGGGCACCAACCCGACAAGTTTCACGGTCATAATGATTCCGCAAAGCGGAGGTGGAGACCCAACACAAACTGAAAGAGAAGTAACCAGAAAATTCTTATTCTCTCAGGCAGGTGGGTCTGGGTTTACAGCTGATATACGCTATCCCTATTTAACCGGCGAGTTAAACACTAATGTTGAAGCCAATATTGTTCCATGGGAACTAATTTCATCAGAATGGAATGCCCGGTTAACACCTATAACAAGAGACGTGGTAAACCACTATGTTGCTACAACAGGAATCGCTGCATCGGATTTAGCTATGGAGTGGAAATTGGCAGACCCTGTTTATACATTTAATGTAACTGCATTTTTGCGTGGAGCATGGAATGGAACTGCAATGAATACCAGTCTTAATTCAGGAGGTATTATTCCATTATCTCAGCCATATAATACCACACCGTTTAATTATGCAGGAACGGAATCTGTTGCAAGCATTCCTAATTCTAATATTGTTGACTGGGTGCTTGTTGAACACAGAAAACCGGCAAGCGGATTGCCATCCGACGCAACATCGGCAACTATTACAGGTCGACAGGCTGGTTTTCTTTTAAGTAATGGAACTGTCGTAAATCTGGATGGTTCAACCCCTCTTTCATTTACTATTTCCAAACAGGGATCTGCATTTATTGTAATAAGGCATCGCAATCATTTAGGTGTAATGAGTAATGCTATTCCATCAAATACTTCCGGAACTTTTGCAAATGATTATTCTCTATTGGCAAATAGTTATAAATCAGTGAGCGCTTCATCAGATCCCGTTGTGTTACTTTCAGGCGGCGCTAAATATGGCCTTTGGTCGGGCGATGCTAATAAAAACGGCGTTGTAAACGCAACCGATGTCAGCGCTGTTAAATTAGCAATCGCGTCTTCATCTGCAGGTTATTTATTAACTGACTTAAACTTAAGTAATGGCATTAATGCTACTGATGTGAGCTTAGCTAAAAACACGATATCTTCTTCCGGATCCGGAAGTGCACCTACTGCCTCAATCAATGGCAACCAGGTATTACAAGGAAATGTCCGGACTGACATCCCCGACGCCATAACGAATGAATAAATAACTTACATTGACAGATAATAAATTCAAAATAAAATCATGAAATATCTTTACAAGCTCCAACCCCTGGCTTTGATAATCTTTTTAACGGTTCTTTCTTCAAACCTAAGTGCACAAACATGCGAATGGCGTTTAACTAATGCAACATATAGTAGTGTTGATCCGGATGGAGCCGGCCCTGCGATGGGTTCGGTAACATTCACAATGCAGATCCATACTACTTCCGGCACCATTACCAATGTAAATACCATTTCCACAGGATGGAGTTTTCAGTCAGCTAATTTAATGGTTCCCACAACTCCCGGATGCGCTGTTGTCAGCAATCCAGCAAATGTTACAGTATCAGCGGCTTTTACCACGGGTGGTTTCGCTTTTACAACGGTTAATCAGTGTGGCGCATTTAGCCAAACCGCAGGCACGCAAACCTTTGACACAAGAACCGTTGGAACGCTGGATGGAACAAGTATAGACATTTCAACTACATGGATAGATGTTTACACTGTTACCATGTGGACACTCGATAATGTAGGTGGGTACGTAATTATCAACTCCAGTGATGGCGGTTCTCCCGGACAATTTACAAGTTATGCCGTTGCGGATCAACTGGCCAATGAATATACAGCCAACTCATTAACTTTTGACACACCGCTCCCTGTTGGCGCTGGCACTTTACCAGTTCTGTTTACAAAACTTGGCGCAAGTTGCAACAGCAATGGAGCTACCGTTAGTTGGTCAACCACTTCAGAATCCAACACAAATTATTTTGAACTACAACGAAGCATAAATGGAAACGACTGGTCTTCAGTAAGCACCATTAAAGCAGCCGGCAACAGTTCAACAGGACATACTTATCAATTACCAGATTTTAATGGCGGCGCGGCGCTTTATAGGATCAAGGAGGTAGATAGGGACGGTCAACCAATTTATACAAGTATCATCAGAACAAATTGTGAAGTGAGAGCGGTAGATATGGTACTTTACCCGGTACCGGCAAGAGACTTATTGAACGTGGTAATACGGTCGGCAAAATCTTTAAAAACGCAGTTGCTTATTATAGATGGCGTGGGCAAAGTGGTACGAAGAATTGATGCTACATTGTTGAACGGCAGTAACACATTCCAATTTGACTTAAAAGGATTGGCAAGCGGAGAATACCTGATTCGCAGTAATGCACCCAATGTCGAAATAAGTAAGACTTTCAATATTGTACGATAATAATTATCGATTGTGAGAATAAATATATTAAGCCGGTGTTTATGCGCCGGCTTTTTAATTCAACTTTTAAATTAACATTTTCATTAATAGACTTTATTGGTTGAACGTTATTGTATCAACAGCAGACTGTGAAATTGTGAGGAATCAATTCCTTGAAAAGGATTATTTTGTAAACTTCTAAAACGATTCAAAATATCGGCTTTTTATTATCTTTGAAGAAATGGAACCAGAGGGGATATTTACCGAAGTTCTTGACAAAGTTCCACACCAGCCCCCTTTTCGTTTTATTGATGAAATAACTTTCCTTGACCTTGATCTAATAGAAGGAAACTATTTTTTAAAAGAAACCCTCGATTTTTACCGTGGTCATTTCCCTGGTTTTCCGGTTACACCAGGCGCAATACAAATTGAAATAATGGCACAAATTGGAATGGTTGCCTTTGGAATTTACTTACTAATGCAGGAAGGAGAAACATCTTTTAAAAATATGGTGGCCTTGTTGACTGATACAAATATAAAATTCAAAAAGCAAGTACTTCCGGGACAAAAGGTATCTGTGCATTCTGAAAAAATACTTTTTCGACATGGCAGGCTTCAGTGCAATGTGTCACTTTTAAATGATCAAAAAGAAATGCTGTGCCATGGCCGTATGGGTGGAATGCTTTTTATAAAAAGTTAACAATACCTCTTAAAATAAATTAATGAATCGCGTAGTCATAACAGGTCTTGGTGTGGTGGCGCCCAACGGGATAAATATTCCTGCGTTTACCAATGCATTGAGGACAGGCACGAGTGGAATACAATTTTTTCAGCATCTGAAAGATTCGGCCCTGGGTTGTTGTGTGGCAGGCGTTCCAACTAATTTTGATGACGCTATTATTCAAAAGTATTTAAGCCCGGGAGCCTTCAAAAGTCTTCGGAGTACGACAATAAAATACGCTTTGGCAGCCACTCTCGAAGCGTGGACTAATGCGGGTCTGCCCGTTATCGGAAACAATATTGATATAGATACCGGATGCATATTTGGTAACGGTGTTTGCGATGTAGATCATATGCGCTATGCAATAGGCATGTTTGAAAACGGGGACATACAAAAACTCGGCGTACGACATATTGAACAATTGATGTCGAGTGGATCGAGTGCCTATATTGGTGGCCTATTAGGTTTGGGCAACCAGGTAACAGCTAATAGCAGCGCATGCAGTACAGGCACTGAAGCGGTAGTGATGGCTTTCGAAAAAATCCAATCGGGTAATGCCAAAAGAATGATAGCAGGTAGTTGCGAAGCAAGCAGTCCTTACATATGGGCTGTCTTTGATGCGATGCGGGTATTAAACAGAAATCATAATGATAACGCGGTAGCAGCCAGCAGGCCTATGAGTATTGATAGTGCGGGATTTGTTCCAGGCAGCGGCGCCGGAGCTTTGGTTTTAGAAGAGCTTGACACAGCGATAAAACGAAATGCAATAATATATGGAGAAATAGTAAGCGGTTTTGTAAACAGTGGCGGGCATCGAAATGGTGGTTCAATGACGGCACCCTCATCTGCCGGTGTGCGAACTTGCCTTGAAACTACTATAAATAGATCGGGTATCCATCCACGTGAGATTGATTTAATTTGCGGTCACCTTACCGGTACCGCCGCCGATAAACTGGAAATTGCCAACTGGTCGGTCGCCCTTAATCGCAGCGGCAAAGATTTTCCTGCTATCAATACTTCAAAATCTTTAACCGGCCATTGCATAAGTGCAACCGGTTCTATAGAATGTGTTGCAGCGGTGTTACAAATGAATAATAATTTCATTCAGCCTAATCTAAATTGCGAAATCATTCAACCTGAAATTTTAGAAATTATCGATGAGGAATGTATTGTTCGCAAACCGACAAATAAAACAATTAATACCGTCATTAAAGCCAATTTTGGTTTTGGCGATGTAAACAGTTGTGCTATCTTCAAAAAATATTCTAAATAAATACACCATGGAAAGAGCACTCCTTTTCGAAGAACTGAAATTAATAATGGGTGAATATATGGATCATGAAAGTAAATTGAAATTAGCTGTAGCAAACGACGACACTGATTTTGTGAACGATCTTAACATGGATTCTATTGATATGGTGGATATTGTTATCAAGGTTGAAAATCAGTATGGCATTGAAATTAAAAATGAAACGATTGCCAAATTGAATACCGTGGGTAAATGCCTCGACGTTATAATGGCGAAATTGCAGGAAAAAGAATCAACATAAAATCTTCTCAGGGTCTTTTATACTTGTCTGCTACCTCAATAAATATTACTTTATTTTAATTCACTGCTCACTGCGTTAAGAAACGCATTAAGAAAATCACCATTTGCGGGTGGCTGACTAATAGCTTTCGATATTTGTTGTTTTTGTTCGGGACTTAATGAACCAATAATACTAAATAACAGGTGAGTTATCTCAGAATAAATATTTCCAAATTGTTGTATCGCTTTTGCATCAAGTTGTTTATGTTCATCGAGGTTCGGCTTTTCCTTAAGCATATTTTGTGCATATAGTTTTACAAGACCCATGAGTTCTCCAAGTTCCGGTTTAATCTTTGCGGCCAATGAGTCCTTCATCGCAACTATCCTCTTTAACTGCTCACTGCTATCGGCGGTTATAGCTTTTAGTTCCCTCCATTTTAGCACAGTGTCTGCAACGGCCTTACCATTTCCTGAAATAAAACTTCGATTAGCAATGTCGCTGTCGTTTAATGCCACCTCTACCCTTTTCCAGGTGCCCAGCGTATACTTGTAGGCATATTTCTTCCCTTCAAAAACAGGAATTGTAATGGAATAAATACCGTTACTAATTTCATTCAATCTGTACAACGAGTCACCTTCATGCCAGTAGTTGAAAGTACCCGTAATAAAAACCCCTTTATCCTCCTTACCTACAGCAGGAGTATGTACAATAAACTTTACAGCCGCCACCTGTGCTGAGGTAATACTGGTGTACATCAAAAGGAAAATAAAACTGGGAATTTTAAAAAGATTCGGTTTCATTATGCAGTATTTATTTGCAAAATTATTGAGGTAAAATGCGGTAAGGCATGACATCAATCATGCCTTAACAAAATCTTCGTATATAATTTGCGTTCTGTATCAATTCCACTATTCATGGTCAACAACGAATAGATGATTGATTAACTTTTTATAAACTTTTTTTTACTAATCTTGCTTCTCAAAAACCAACACACCTTTATGAAACTTTGTGCCTTATTAAACGCTTTTCTTTTCCTTTGTTTATCCTCTTTTCCACAAAAACCAAATATTACCTGGGGCGATGAATTTAAATTGCGTAAAGGAAGTACTGACCTCGATGTAGTGTATGCTGATAACAGTGGCGTATACCTGCAGGAAAGCCATCTTGCACTAAAAAGCTATTTTGTTATAGGAGCTTCTATGCGCTCCTCGGCAGCACTCATAAAGCTTGATAAAAATTTAACTGAATTGTACAGGAACGATTTTAACAAAGAACTCAAAGGCAAGGAATTTGAACAGTTTTTTGTATTAGAAAATAAAATGCTGCTCATTGCTTCAGAATATAGCAAGAAAAGCAGAACACTTGATATTTATGCTGCAGAAGTTGATAAAAATTCCGGCGACCTTTCGGGCGACTGGAAACCATTAACCAGTTTTCAAAAAGAAGAAAAAAAAGATGATATCAATTTTAAGATTACCTATAATGCGGATAGTACAAAGATGGTGGTGGTAAGCAGTATTGAAGGCAAAGAAAAAAACAGCTACCAGGTTCAGGAGTTTGATAAAAATCTTACGCCAACGGCTAAACCAGTTGACATTACTAATGAATTTGATTCAAAGACTTTCCAACTCGAAGATGTTTTGTATACGATCAATAAAAAAATAATATTGGTTGGCCGCGTATATGAATATGAAGAAGGCAAAAAGAAGAAAAGCAAATTTCTCGATTTTGCCAATTATAACATCAGGCTGTACGACGAAAAAGGAAAGCAGCAGGCTGAAGTGAATACGAACATTAATGGTAAATGGCTTATAAGCACTAAACTGGTGCAGAAGGCTGACAAAGACTTAGTACTCGCCGCATTTTATAACAATGTAAAAAAAGGCAAAACTATTGACGGAATGCTGGTACAGCGCATTAACCCTGTTACCGGATCTGTAATTTCTACCAGTGAAAAAGAAATTAATAATTCAATGCTAACTACGGATGAAGATTCTACCACAGATGATCCAGGTAATGATGACGAAACAAGGGCTGAGAGAAAGGAAAGAGAAAGATTAGACAAAATAAAAGATGATGGTGAGGGCTTTTCAAGGTTTATGCAGTTCCGTAATATTTTTTATACAGAAGACCAGGGCCTGGTATTGCTCGCAGAAAAATACCACCATTATGTTTATACAAGCACAAGTTATACTCCCGGAATGAACGGCTTTGGTTCAACCACCACTTCAACTACCTATTCCGTTTATGAATGCGGCGATTTAATGATGTGTAAAATTGATGCCACGGGAAACATAAGCTGGCTGAAAGTTTTACCAAAGGCACAGCGGGAAGTAATACCCGAAGCATACAGCAGTTCATTTATAGCTCCGGGCTTTTTTGACCCCTCCAACAGGCCTTTTTACGCGGGCTTTGGCGCTTTGGAGTCAAACAATGCAGTCCGGATTATTTTTAATGACAATCCCAAAAATGCTACGGTGATTCAAGCGGGGCAAAGAGTGAAGCGAACAACCCGGTTCGGAAGATCTGATTGCTTTGTGGTGGCTCTTGATGAAGTAACGGGAAAGCTTACCCGAAATCCATTCTTCAGTAATACAATGGTTCCTACGTCTATGCCGCGGCTGGGTTCGGTAATTGGAGACAATATGTATATCGTCGGAAAAGACGATCATATGCTTGGCAAATCAAAAATTGCCATTGCTAAGATTACGCTCAACTAAATGATATTGCGTTGCAAGTAGCTAACAATGAAAAGCAGTAAATCAGCTGATTTTTATCATATTCCTGTAATTGGTCAATTTCTAAGTTTGTAGTCAAATTGCTGGCATATGCTAAGGCAGAAAATATTTGGTTCGCTGAGCCATGAATTGTTTCGTCATCGCGGTAACGAAATATTTCGCATTGAAGCATTGAGTGATGCCGTTTTTGCTTTTTCAGTATCATTACTGGTGGTTTCACTTGAAGTCCCACAAACATTCGATGAGTTAAAATTAATTGTGCAAGGCGCCATTCCCTTTTTTGCAACTGTTGCCCTTTTGTTTCTTTTCTGGTACATGCAGTACATATTCTTTCGCCGTTATGGATTAAATGATATTAATACCATCCTTTTAAACCTGGCGTATGTTGCCATAATTCTTTTCTATGTGTACCCTTTAAAGTTCCTGTTTTCAGTATTGATCACATCATGGACGGGAATTAATTTGTTTCCCAAAGCCGCTGAAAAAGGTTTAACTGTCCTCACAACACGGGACTTTCCGCAGTTAATAATTTTATTTAGTATCGGTTATTTTCTTATTTGGATGTTGATCTATTTTATGCATAAGAGGGCTATGCATTATTCAAAAAAATTGGGATTAAATCCTTTTGAAATTTTATTTACGTTAAAAGAAAAAAGAGGTGCCTTGTGGAATGCATTCATTGGATTGGCTGCCATTGTTATAGCGGGAACAAGCGCTGAATGGCTTGCAGGTGTTTGCTATCTTTTTATACCAATACTTTTATTATTAAATGAGCGCCTCTTTAAAATTGCATTAAAGAAAGCCAATCTAAGATAAAAAATCATTTCTTTCAACTATGATTATTTTATCGTTTAACTAATTCCGTTATTCCATTTCCACCATCGCTTTTATTACATTAGTTTTTGGATCAGACCAGCCGGGAAATGCATCTTTAACCTCATTAAATTTTACTCTATGGGTAATAAGTATAGAAGGATTTATGAGGCCACCTTTAATTGATTTAATAACATGAATAAAATCTTCCCTTGTTGCATTTCGGCTACTCATTAACGTTGTCTCTCTTTTATGAAACTCAGGGTGACTGAAACATATCTCTTCTTTTTGTAAACCTATTAGAATAAATCTGCCTCCATGAGCAAGATATTGCAGGGCATTGTTAATGGCTTTTTGATTTCCGGTAGCATCGATAACAACTGTTGGCATGTCGCCCTTTGTTATTTCACGCAACCGTGTTAATACATCTTCTTTAGAGGCATTAATAATATATTCTGTATGTAATTTGTCTTTACAAAATTGCAGTCTTTGGTCATTTATATCCAGGGCGATAACCTTAGCTCCCGCAATTTTAGCAAACATAATCGTGCCCAATCCTATTGGTCCTGCTCCAATCACCAATACAAATTCGTCCTTTTGTACATTAGCCCGGCGAATGCCATGTGCACCTATTGCAAGTGGTTCTATCAGTGCAAGCTCATCATAACTTAGTCCTTCACTTTTTATCAATGAGTAAGACGGCACGGAAAGATAAGTTCGCATGGCGCCGTCAACATGTACCCCGCAAACCTTTATATCAGTGCAACAATTCGGTTTTCCATTTCTGCATGCGATACAAATACCACAATTAAAATAAGGCATAAATGTAACCGCTTCTCCTGGCACAAATCCATTTGCTCCGTCAGCTTCAATTAGATCGGCGGCAACTTCGTGGCCCAATATTCTCGGATAAGTAAAATAAGGTTGTGTGCCGGTATAAGCGTGCAGGTCAGTACCACAAATTCCGATGCGCCTTATTTTTATAATCGCGTGGCCGGGTTTCAACGTCGGGGCCTCAATGTCTTTATATTCAAAATATCCCGGCCCGGTACAAATTAGTGCTTCCATTCAGATTTTTATTTCTTGACAATGCATATGATTGTCTATTTTAAATAGCTCTTAAAATTTTATTCAAACATCAAACAGTCTGAGATAATGTTCCGGTTTTCCATTGCAGCATATTTAGAATGCATATTTATAAGGTCCCGGACGGAATTATTATCTTCGGTATTAATTAAACTATCTATATAAAATATTTAAGTTGAAACAGTTAATGGATGACTTTTTAATATTTTATAAAGTGCGTGAATTTAATTTATTTTACCTAAAATTATTCAATTTAAAACATCATTCATGGCTACTATTTCTGCAAAAAAATTTACCATAATTATAATAGTCACCGCTGTTATACTTGTGCTCCTGGCAATTATATCTCTGCGTGCAGGTTTTATTTAAAGTCCATTTATATCGGAATTGAGGATGAATTTAACCCAAGGATATTCATCAGTTTTAACAGAAACAGACAATGATATCGCAGGAAACCATACAACAGATCGTAAGCAGGATTGATATTATTGAGATCATCAGTTCATTCATTAAGCTTAAAAAAAGAGGTACAAATTACATAGGCCTTTGTCCTTTTCATAACGAAAAAACGCCGTCTTTTACTGTATCGCCATCCAAAGAAATATATAAATGTTTTGGATGCGGTCGCAGCGGTAATACCATTAGCTTCCTAATGGAGCATGAAAAGTACAGCTATGTTGAAGCGCTGAGGTGGCTTGCTGCAAAATACAATGTCGAAATTGAAGAAACAGAAACCTCTCCTGAATTTAAGGAACAACAGCAGGTTTCAGACAGTTTATACATCATCAACAAATTTGCGCAGCAATTTTTTACCGAAGTTTTATTTAATACGGATGAAGGTAATAACGCTGGCTTAAGCTATTTAAAAGAAAGAGGTTTCAGAGAAGAAATTATAAAGAAATTTGAATTAGGTTATAATCCTGAAGCAAGGGACACATTCGCAAAAGTTGCTACCAATGCGCAATTCAACGAAAGCCTTTTGCAAAAATCAGGTCTTGTGGTGGCAAGGGAAAATGGATTGCAGGATAACTATCGCGGGCGCATTATATTTCCAATTCATAACCAAACAGGAAAGATTGCGGGATTCGGCGCAAGGCTCATTCGCAGTAACGATAAGGCGCCAAAATATATCAATACGCCGGAAAATGAAATCTATGTAAAAAGCAAAATTTTATATGGATCTTATTTTGCACGGCAGGCAATTGATAAAGCCGATGAATGTCTTTTGGTGGAAGGTTATACTGATGTGCTTGCGCTGCACCAGGCCGGCATTGAAAACGCAGTGGCAAGTGGTGGTACCTCACTCACGCCGGACCAGCTACGGTTAATAAAAAAATATACGCAAAACCTTACCATTTTATATGATGGCGATAGCGCTGGCATAAAAGCCGCGTTACGTGGTCTTGATCTTGCGCTGGAAGAGGGACTGAACGTGCAACTGGTTTTATTGCCTGACCAGGAAGATCCTGACAGTTACATAAACAAAAATGGTGTTGCAACTTTTAATTCATTTATAAAAGAAAACAAGAAAGATTTTATTTTATTTCAACTGGAACATGCATTAAAAGATGCCGGCGATGATGCCAATAAGCGATCTCATGCGGTTAATCAAATTGCAGAAACCATTTCAAAAATTAATAAAGCAGAAGACTTTACCAAACAGCAGGATTACATACACAAAACTGCGGAGCTTCTAAAGATCGATGAATCTGGTTTGCATACTTTGGTAAATAAATACATAAGAGAAAAATTAAGTAAGGATGAAAAACGACAAATAAACAACGATAAATTATTCCAGGAAAAAGGCAGTGAAGTAAATGATTTTTCCGAAGGCGATATTGATGCACTGGAATTATTAAACAAAGATGAATATAACGAAAGAGCTGTGGTACGCTGCCTTATAGAGTTTGGGCTAAAGGAATGGGAGCCAGGGAAAACAGTTGCTGATTATCTTTTGTATGAATGCATTGACGATGATTTGATTACCACCAAAAGCCTTTTAAGAATTGTAAGGGTGTACAGAACCTGGTATGAAGAAAAACTCGAACCAACGGCAAAAAATTTCTTATATAGTGATGATCTTGAAATGAGCCGGCTTGTAGTTTCGATGATTGAATTTCCCTACGAAATAAGCCCTAACTGGCTAACCACTTATGAAATGCCCGTAGCTACGAGAGAAGATAATTATAAAGGAGAAATTATTTCAACGCTTAATTATCTCGAATTAAAGAAACTGAAGAAATTGATTGCAGACAATCAAAAAGAACTTGAAGCCACTTCTTCTGCCGAAAGACAAATGCTTTTAATGCAAACGCATGTAAAACTGAAGGAGCTTGAAACAGAAATAACCAGGAATATTGGCGCCGTCATTTTGAAATGAGATTATTTGACAATTACTTCAAACGTGCAAAATACTAAGGCGTTTAGCTATAGCCGTTATATTAAAAAAAACTTTTAGAATATTAAATTTTATCATCATGAAAACCTATCACGACAAAAAATTTCCGGGCGAAAGTGATGCATACCGCGAAGCACGCAATGAACTGTTGGAAGCAGAAATAAATTTACGCAGGCAAACCGAAGAAGTTGCAGAACTCAGGCGAAAACTGCCTTATAGCGCACCGGTAAAAGAAGATTATGTATTTGAAGAAAAAGATAATTCGGGTAACATAAAGCACACCAAACTTTCGGAACTTTTTAAAGATGGCAAGGATTCACTCATTATTTACAGCTATATGTTTGGCCCTAAAAATGAAAAGCCATGTACCATGTGTACTTCTATCCTGGACGGATTAAATGGCATGGTATTTCACGCCGAGCAAAGAGTGAATATCGCAGTGGTTGCTAAAACATCAATTGAAAAGCTTACAAATTTTGCACAGAACAGAGGATGGAAAAATTTACACCTTCTTTCTTCTTCTGAAAATAATTATAATACCGATTATTTTGGCGAAGACGGGAAAGGAAACCAATGGCCTATGCTTAACGTGTTTCATAAAAATGATACAGGTATCTTTCATGTTTATGGAACAGAATTATTATTTGCTCCCGAAGAAAAAGGACAGAACGGCCGGCATGTTGATTCGATATGGCCATTATGGAATTTATTTGACTATACGCCCGAAGGACGCGGCACAAACTGGTATCCAAAACTTGTGTATTAACATCTTACAACTCCAGGAGGTTTGCCCACAAAGACACGAAGAACACTAAGAAAAATACGCAGTGACCTTCGTGTCTTTGTGGGAAATGAATCAGCTAAAGAAAACGTAACCAAATGAGTAAAGAGCAAACAAAAGACCTGGTCAAATTTTTAAAACCATTTGACAAAGAAATAAATGATCTTGTAATGTGGTTGAGAGAATTCGTTTGGGATCTATATCCAAAAGCAAACGAATTAATTTATGACAATTATAATGCGTTGGCTTTCGGCTGGTCTCCTACCGATAGAGTGGGTCATACATTCTGTTCAATAGCTGTTGGCAGAACCAGTAAGAATGTACATTTTGGTTTCTATTGGGGCTCACAAATTGCAGACCCGGAAAAGTTATTGATCGGAAACGGTAATCAATACCGGTATATTTTAGTTAAAAACAAAAAAGATTTCCCGAAAGCTTATATAACCAAATTGGTTCATGCAGCTTATGTTAATTCACTGGCAAAAGTGAAAGACAAAAAGCAAATTATGGAAGGCGCCACCATTACAAAATCTATATCTGATAAAAAAAGAGAACTCAAAAAAGCGCCGGCAAAGAAGAAAACAAAAGTCTTGTCAAAAAAAGTTTAAGTTAGTAACCATATGTACATGAAAAAAATACTTGCTTCAATAGTCTTAATATCAGTTTTGAAAGCATCTGCACAGGACAAGTCGGTCACTTCTGAATCTCTTACCATTTCAGGAAAGATTAAGACAGAGATGACCTATACACTTTCAGCCCTGGATACTTTTAAAAAGGTAACTCTTGGCGATATGAAATTTTCCGACGCCAAAGAAGTGAAATATGATGCCCGAAATGTAAAAGGTATTATGTTGAAAGACCTGCTCATCAAAATCGAATTCCTGCCTGAAACCCATAAAGCCATCAACAAATTTTATCTTGTGTTTGAAGCGCCTGATGGTTTCAAAGTTGTATTCTCGTACAACGAAATTTTTCATCCACAGGGTTCTGCGAACTTATATCTCGTTACTGATTATGACGGAAAAGATATTAGAGATATGGATGAAAGGATATTAATTATTTCCTGTAACGATTTAAAAACGGGACATAAATTTATTAAGGGTCTTGATAAAATAATAGTTAAAGAAGCTGATTAAGTGAGAGTTATTTTTTTACCTGCCAAAACTTCTCCAGTAATTTTTGCCTTGAAACATTTTATTAAAATTAAATCCATATTACAGTTATACGAATTTCTTCCTGAAGAAGAACGCATCATTGTGGATGTATTGCGCCAAATAATTTTAGAAAATATTCCCGCAACATTTAAAGAAAAAATATCTTACAATGTCCCCTTCTTTCATGGCAAAAAAGGCATTTGTATTATATGGCCATCCACCATTCCACGTGGTGGAATAAAGAAAGGCGTGCTGCTGGGATTCTGGTATGGGAATAAATTAAAGGATGTTGATCGATACCTTATCCATGGTACCAACAAACAAATATTTTATAAGATATTTTATTCTGCTGAAGAAATTAATGAAAAAGCAATTGTGAAATTGTTGAAAGAAGCGGTAAGGCTGGATAATACATCAAACCAGGAAAAATAAACATGGTTAATTTTTGAACTGCCCAATGAGGAATTAATATTTCACCCTAACAGATTGTAAAGCAAACCCCGAAGGGGTGATACGATTATAGAAGAACCC
Organism: uncultured Chitinophagaceae bacterium; assembly: GCA_963792025.1. Taxonomy (GTDB): domain Bacteria; phylum Bacteroidota; class Bacteroidia; order Chitinophagales; family Chitinophagaceae; genus Ginsengibacter. Next base: position 125,182 of record CAWBUS010000013.1, read on the forward strand.
AGATGTATTGTAAAGCAAACCCCGAAGGGGTGACATTAATAAAAGATTGGCTAATCATACCACTCAAACAAATATTTCTCATCATATTCCACCCCAAATTTTTTTAAAAATTCAAGATATTCTTCTCTAAAAGATTTCTTTTTATGATGAACTTCCTGGTTGAGAATATAGTTATATACACTCTCTATATGCGAGTGAGAATATGAAAAAGCGCCATATCCAGGCTGCCATGAAAATTTACCGTTTACCCATTTGTGATCATTAATAAAATTTGAAGAATTGTTTTTAATATCTCTCACTAAATCAGCTATAGCCATCGCCGGGCGAAGTCCGATAAATGCATGTATATGATCTGGCATGCCATTTACAATTATTGACTTCTGATCCTTTCCTTTAATGATACCAGCAATATATTTGTGTACTTCCTTATTCCATTTACCTTTGATCAGGTTTTCTCTTCCTTTAACAGCAAAGACAACCTGTATATAAATTTGGGAAAATGTTCCTGGCATAGCAATTAGTTTAAAGATTTAAAATGCCACCCCTTCGGGGTTAGGCAATTCTAAATTACTTCTTTGCTATAGTAATGTCAACCCTTTGGGTTTTAATTCTTAGAGAGTACTGATACATTGTAAATAGATTTTTGATAGTCCATCTTCATACAATCGCATAATCAGCAGAATCATTTTCTTATCTGATTTGGCAGAATAGACCAATAGAATTATTAGAAACAGGTATATGTCATCACGCAGGGGTTGGAAGACTAATAGGTCTGTATTACTTTATAATCATACCGGTCCTTCGGACTTTTCGTTATTATCAACTAAAATACTTACATCCCGAAGGGGTAATATATAGTGACTTTGAGGTCATTTTAGATAATTCTTCTTTTAAACCGCAAATATCATTTAGTCAAAAACCATCTCCCAAAATTTCCCCTTATATTTAATCCAAAAAAAAAAGCATGAAAAATAGAATTGTGTTTCCAATTTTTACAATTATCATTTCTCTTTCATCGTTTTCTCAAACCTACATTACTAACGTAACCGTACTCGATGTTGTAAAACAAAAATTGATTCCTGCACAAACAGTAATGATAAAGGATAGTATCATTACCAACATTCAGTCTTCAAAAAAAATAAAGATTCCAGCTAATGCGGCAACTATAGATGGCACAGGTAAATTTCTGATGCCGGGCCTTACAGATGCACACGTTCATTTCTTTCAAAGCGGCGGTTTGTACACCAGGCCGGATGCAATCAATCTTAAAAAAGATAAGCCGTATGAAAAAGAGATAGCATGGGTTCATGATAACATGGAAGATTTCTTACGCCGTTATCTACAGTGCGGAATAACTTCTGTAATTGATGTGGGAAGCAATTACAGTTTCCTGCAACAAAGGGATTCTTTTGAAAATAAAAACTACGCTCCATCAATTTATATGACTGGTCCTTTGCTCACGTCGTACGAGCCGGATGCCTTCAAAAATTTAAAAGATAATGAACCTTTTATTTTGGTGAACACAGTTGACGATGGAATAAAAGGAGTGCAGCAGGAATTGCCTTATCATCCTGATTTTATTAAGATTTGGTACATCGTAAGCCAGAACAAAGACAGTGTTGAAGTAAGCGCCCGGAGATTTGCGCCCATTGCCAAAGCAATTATTGATGAGGCACATAAACATAATTTAAAAGTGGCCGTCCACGCAACCGAAAGAATTACTGCGCAACTCGCGGTGGAAAATGGTTGCGACTATCTCGTGCATGGTGTGGAAGATGAACTTGTAAGCGACGATTTTGTCAAACTATTAAAATCAAAAAACGTAATTGATTGTCCAACCCTTATTGTGGAAGACGGTTATTATAAAACATTTGGGCAAACGATGGATTACTCAACGTATGATTTAATGAATTCAAATCCTGAACAGATAGGCTCAATCGAAGACCTGAAACATTTGCCCGATACCACTATCATAAGACTGTATAAAATGAGGCTGCGTTCGGCATCTTTTATAAATAAATGGCATCATGACGACTCTGTAAGAATGGCAAATCTCAAAAAGATGATTGATGGCGGTGTTACTATTGCGGCAGGAACAGATGCTGGTAATATAGGAACACAACACGCTACTTCCCTTTACGACGAATTGCAGGCAATGAAAGCAAGCGGTTTAACAAACTGGCAGATTATTCAATCAGCTACTATTAACGGTCAAAAAATACTAAACAAGGACAAGGAATGCGGAAGTGTTACGATTGGTAAAAAAGCTGATTTGGTTTTATTAAATGCAAACCCAATTGATAGTTTGCCAAACATTACCAAAATAGATGTAGTGATTAAAAACGGGCATGTTATCAACCCGGATACACTTATCAGAACTACTCCCTCACTGTTAGTTCAACAACAATTGAATGGCTATAACGCCCGGAACATAGACGCATTTTTAGCACCTTATGCAGAGGATGTGGAACTAATTCAGTTTCCTGGTAAACTGATCGGAAAAGGAAAGGACGCTATGCGGAAAGCATATACAGCCGTCTTTAATAGTGCACCCGATTTGCATTGCGAAATAAAAGATAGGATTATCCATGGCAATACTATCATCGATAAAGAAATTGTAACGGGCATCGGGAAAACTAAAGTAGATGGCATATCAATTTATCAAATAGAGAATAATAAAATAAAGAAGGTCTATATTATTTTATAGAGAATTTTCGCAGGCATTAGTGCAGCATAAACCAACCATTGCCAGGTTTGATATCGTTCCATCTAAAACCCGTACGTAATACCATTACTAATGCTGTAATTTAATTTGGGAATAGTTGCCGCAGGCCTGCTGTCGTATAAATAATACCAACTTGCATTAAACGAAAAATGCTTTACAAATTTAAATCTCAGGCTGACCTCATTTAATACCCGGTAATCGCTAAAATTGCGGTACAACGGCTGGTAAAAAAGAGTACTAACAATTTCCGCATTTTTTGTGGGATTATAAGTAAAAGAAACATAGCTGCTGCTGCGCAAATCACGATGGTAAATAACAGGATCAGTTTGTTCCTCTTCATATTCGTACATAGCAGCTGTAGCAGCATACAACGCGACATGTTTACTTCGAAAGAGTTTAAAACGCGGGCCGGTTCCTGCAAGTAGTCGCAGTTTTATTCCATTTATAGCATTCTGTTGCATTTGGGTAAACGCTTCCCAGCGCAGCCATTTATTCAATTTATAATTATAGCGAAGGTGATAGAAAAAATTATTATTTAATGTTTGGCCGTCGCCCCTGAGAAAATCATAATTTACCAAAAACAAATACAGGCTCTTTTTTGATTTGTATTCAACATGGGCATTAGCGCTGATCTCAAGTACCTGTACCGCGTTTTTTTGAAACAGGAAACTGGTTCCGATATTGCCGAGCCAGCCCGTAGTATCACTCTGTATACGCTGGCTTTCGGTATTTACAACCTGGGCAAAAGATGTTTTATGAATTACTGCAATTAAGAGCCCGCATAAAATATAACGCATATTGCAAGTTACAAAAACAGGCGCCGGATAAAAAGCCCCATACTTACAAGACACAAAACCGGTAAGGCCATCATACATGCTTACAGGGCATATACTCCCTGGAAGGCAGTTTTAATGGTACCTCCCCCATCCGTTACTACCGTTATAAAAGTAGTGGACTCCCCTTCCCTGTTATAACCAATTACCGTACCGGTATCCAGGCATCTTTTAAAATTGAGAGAGCCGCTTATGCTTTGCGGTTCGGTATGAAATGCTTCCTTTATCCAATAAACAATATTGGCTATAGTAATGGTGAACTTACCGCAACCCGGATGGCGTGCCAATTTATAATAATGCTTTTCGAGTACATGTGCCAGTGAGGTTGCCGGTAAATAATATGTTTTGCGAAAGAGTTTGCTTTTATCTGCAACCGGCAATTGATACATAATGCGCTTCTCCATCTCCTGTATCCAGTCAACGGTATCGCTTATAAGAAAAAGAAGCCGCAGCCATTCTGCTTCATTAAACAGTTGGGATGGCGGTTCATATTTTATTTCCTGGTTCATTTAAAGATCTTTTATTTGTTTGCATTCGTTCGTACATCCAGCAGGTGGCAGGCTTCTATTAATTGCAACAGGTGCAGGCGAATGGATAGTATATCGTACGACAGCAGCACATCATCTATGTTGGCATCGAGCAGTGCATATTCGGTACAGTCTTCAATATAGGTTTTCCATGGCCTCGCTAGTCTTCCTCTTAAAACTAAAACGGTCCCGTATAACGAAAAGAAGCGCCATTTCCCCATTCTTGGCGCGTGTCCTCACCCCACATTTCACGATGATAATTTATTCACATAAATCGCGCAATTAATCGAATAACCACAAGTGTTATTTAACTGCATATATCCTTGCACGTTGTACAGCTTTTTACTATTAATATCCTTTAGTTTATATGGAAGTGGCTTTAAACTTTGCAGTTAACTTTCTATTAGAGATTCAAATATATTGAATTAGCCTAAATCTTTGGTGTAAATAAGTAAATATAGCCCAAGCTCATTTTTTCCTCTCTTCTTCGGGACCTCTTGCTCCCTTCTTGCTACCATGTTGCTAACCGCTGTAGCATGCCTGCAACAAAACAGCAACAAGATAGCCACTATTCAATAAAGAAACTGCCGTAAAACCCTTCTTTTATATTCTTTTAAAAGCAGGATGAACCTATAGAGTTTGATTTTATACATCGTGTATTGATACGGAAAACCTGCGTAATGATACGGAGCTTGTTGCTAAAACGCCGCCCGGCAACCATATGGAAACAATTCAATAAAAAGAATGGCCGTTAATAACCAACAACATTTATTACATTTTATCACCATTAAATTGAAGATCATGGCAATCATAATAAACGGCCTTTTATCGGGCAAATTGGGAAACAACATCTATTTTATAAGAAATAAAAAGAATTATGTCCGCTCCGCATACCAGCGAAAGGAACGTGCTGTGAACAACCCGCGCTGCATTTTATTCAGCAGGGCTGCAAGAATGTGCCGCTCCCTGCGGCAACAAATATTGCCGGTTATCAATTTACCAAAAGGTAATGTTATGTACACCAGCCTGATGTCTTCTTTATTAAAATGGATACGGTTTGCGGATAATCCCTTGCTGAATAAAAATGAGCAACTGCATTGTTTTGACAATTGTACATTTACTTCCGGCAATCATTTGAGAAATACCTGGCGCATTCCGGTAAAGGTTATGCGTGTATCCAAAGGGACAGTACAATTAAAAATGCCTGCGTTTATACCGGAACTGCATATTAAGGCACCCGCCCATACGGCTTTTGTTGAATGCAAAATAGTAGTTGCAGGAAGTTTGGTAAAAGATGGTTCTGCCACCGGGAGCTGTTCGGCTACCCTTCGCCTGGACTATAACGGCAAGCGGGTACCCGAAAAAATTATTAAAATGAATACGCCGGCGCCCAAAGGCGCTTTAATAGTAACTGCGATGTCGCTGGAGTATACCACCTGTAAAAACGGGCTGATGGAAAAATGTACGGATAAAAAGTTTATGCCTGCGGGTGTGGTGAATGTATTGTATGTGTAGTATTTTTTTTAAAAAGTTGAGCGTTGCATAAAATTGCACAGTATTAAGTGTCCTCACCGGACATTTAGTTAATTGAATTTGGATGTTGAGGACACCGGATGATCCGGGCTTTTTTCAAATAACCTGCTTTTATTTTGCGCCATTTCATTTTGAGAATGAATACTTTTTGGTGGAGAAGAGTGTGTATATTTAAGAGTTGACGGTCATTGTAAAACATCCCACACTATTAAGACACGAACAATAAGAAATGATTCTCGACAGAAAACATTTTGACATCAATAATAAATGTGCAATTGAAAAATTAATAATCAAGCCACCAATAAGACTTGATTCAGTTTTTCAGGACGAAGCCTGTTTTACTTACCTTAAGGAAGGAGAGCTATCTCTCACTTCCCCAACAGACAGCCTATCTATTCAAACAGAGGAAAGTGTTTTACTTAAGATGTGGTAACTACTTCACAAACGCAATTCGCAAACATCCTGCTACGACTTGTGAAGTTTATGCTGTCCATCTTTATCCAGACATTTTGAAAGAATTATACAAAAACGAATTTCCAAATTTCATAAAAGACAATGCTATCAAACCCTACATCAGGAAAATAGAAAAAAAAAGTGTTATAACCCATTTCATCCAAAGCCTTGATTTTTATTTTGAGAACCCAAACCTGGTTACAGACGATTTACTTAAATTAAAAATCAAAGAACTCATCCTTCTGCTACTTCAAACAAACAATGCGGAAAATATAATTACTTTATTCTCTCATTTATTTAATCCAAGACAAGCAGGTTTATTTGAGGTAGTAGAAGCACATTTGTACTCATCTATTTCTATAGTCGAGTTAGCCCGTTTGACCGGGAGAAGCCTCTCAACTTTTAAGAGAGATTTTGAAGCACAGTTTAGTGATACACCAGCCAATTTTATTAAAGAAAAGAAATTGGAAAAGGCTCTTGAGCTAATACAATCAACCGAATTATCTGTATCTGAAATTTGTTACGAAGTTGGCTTTCAGGATACTTCACATTTCACAAAGACCTTCAAACAAAAGTATAGTCAATCGCCTTCTGACTATCGTAAGAAGTAGTTGAACTGAATTTACCAGTTTTTGAACTTTACTGCCAGGTTTGAATTTATTTTAAGTTTCATTTTTGCATCGTGATTTTACAATAATAAATAAACGATAAAAAATGAACGAAAGCATATTAATAACCGGAGCAAATATTGGACTTGGGAAAGAGACTGCCCGACAATTAGCATTGAAAAAAGAAACAAAAAAGGTAATTCTTTTTTGCAGAAATCAAGCAAAAGCTGATGAGGCAAAAAAAGAACTTGAGGAGAAAACGGAAAGAAAGATTTTTGAAATTATTATTGGAGATGTTTCTGATGCAAATTCTGTAAGAAAAGCGGTAGAAAAAATAAAGGAACCTATTGATGCAGTCATTTTAAATGCAGGTGGAATGGTTGGGAAAACGGCTGCGAAAATTATGCCTTCCGGTATGAATGACTTAGCTGCTACGAATATTTTAGGTCATGTGATCTTAGTGGAGGAATTAATTAAACATGATAAGTTAAAAAAAGCAGTACTATATCCCAGTGCGGAAGCTGTACCGGGAGTAAAGATGCTCGGAATGAAACCGGTTGCCATGAAGACTTCTTCTGTAGATGAGTTTGCTGCTGTTCTTGATGGAACATATCTTGGTAATAAGTTTGATGTAACCCAAGCATACGGATATGTCAAATATGCAGCAACCATGTGGATGTTATCAATGGCAAGGAAATATCCTGACATTAAATTTGTTGTTGTGAGTCCCGGGAACACAAAGGGAACCATGGCACCGGACAATTTGCCCCCGGCAATGAAATTTATGTTGAAGAATTTTATGATGCCTGTTGTATTCCCATTGATGGGGGGAATGGTGCATAAGCTGGAAGTAGGTGCAAAACGTTTTGTAGATGGCATTTCGGATGAGCAATATAAAAGTGGTGTTTTTTATGCAAGTAAAGAGGGTAAGTTGTCAGGTGACATGGTTGACCAGAGTACGTTTTACACTGATCTGAAAAATACTACATTCCAGGATAACGCTGATAAGGCGATTCACCGTTTTATAAAATAAATATTACGAAATACAAGAAACAACGAACCGCCTAACATGGGGCTTTCTGCAAGGCGCTACCGGGCCGCACAACCAACCAAAATATTATAAAAAATAGCAGACAGACAACAGATATTTCCGACTACTTTTTTATTATTTTATAAAAATCTTAAATAACAGGCTTATTGCAATATTAAATACAAGCGGCTTCTTTTGGTATTGAAACTATTTCAAATTTCAAATTCCATTCTTTTATTTGTTCAAGGATTGGTAAAAATGCCAATCCTTTTTCTGTGAGTGAATATTCTACCCTTGGTGGTAATTCTTTGTACGCTACTCTATGAATAATTCCATCTTCTTCCAATTCTTTAAGTTGTTCGGTTAATACTTTTCGGGTAATTATCGGAATAATAGCATCCAACTGACCAAACCTAACAGTTTTGTCTTTTATAACATTAAGAATTATTGGCTTCCATTTGTTGCCTATCGTGCCTATTGCCCTTGTAAATGGGCAATTTGAATTACAAAAATTATCATCTCTCATTTTCACTGTTTTTTTATATTTTTATAAAAGTAGTTACCCAAAGGTTACCAGAAAGAACAAAGATAGTATATTTTAGAAACTAATGAAAGTACCTTTGTGAAACAAATATAAAAAATAAAAAATGAGTAAATTAAAAAATAAAGTAGCAGTTATTACAGGTGGTAATAGTGGCATTGGGTTAGGCATTGCTAAAGAATTTAAAAATGAAGAAGCAAAAGGAGTTATTGTTGGTAGAAATCAGGAAACTTTAGATAGTGCGGTGGCTGAACTTGGCGATAATTTTATAGCTATAAATGCCGATGTAACCAACCTTGCCGACCTTGAAAGAGTGTTTAAAGAAACATCTGAAAAATTTGGCAAAATAGACGTGATTGTAGCCAATGCGGGTGCCGGAACTGTAGGAACTGTGGCAACTCTTGGCGAAGCCGACTTTGACAAGGCAATGGATCTGAACCTGAAAAGTGTTTACTTCACCGTTCAAAAAGGACTGCCCTATATGAATGACGGTGGTTCTATTATTTTGATCGGGTCAAATGCTGCACATCGGGCATATGCGAATTTTACGCTTTATGGCGCTGCAAAAGCAGCTGTTATCTATTTTGCAAAAGGATTTTCAAGCGACCTTTTAGATAGAAAGATCAGGGTAAATGTAATAACACCAGGGACAACAGATACACCGGCATTTGAAAAGTTTGTTCCCGCAGAACAAATCGAAGCGGTAAAAACACACTTTGCAAGTGTAATGCCGACAGGCAGAATCGGGCAACCATCTGACATTGGTAAAACAGCGGTTTTCCTGGCCTCTGATGATTCTTCGTTTATGCTTGGTGCCGAACTCCTGGTTGATGGCGGCATGACTTATCTGTCTAAATAATTAACCTCACACCGGCGCGGGTTTATAACCTGTGCTATTAATCATTAAAAACAATTTCAGAATGAGTAAATCAGAAAACAACGTAGCAAGCTACGCAATAATCGGCTTCGGCAAGATCGGCCAGGCCCTCGGCAAGGCGTTTGCACGCAACGGCATCGAAGTATTCGTTGCAACCACCCGCGATCCGGAAAGCTTTGCATCCGATGCGGCCTCGATCGGGCCCGGGATCATTCCCGCAACACTGGCGGAAGCCGTCAAGGCCGACATCATCTTTTTGGCTGTGCGTTTTGAATCGCACCCGGATGTAGCAAAGGCGTTGCCCAATTGGCAGGGAAAGACAATCGTTGATGTGACCAATGCCTACGGCGTACCACCTGAGAAGCTGGGAGGTCTGCCTTCTGCGAAGGTCGTTGCACAGGCTTTCACTGGCGCAAAACTGGTTAAGGGCTTCAACCATTTGGGCGCTGCCATTCTTGACCAGGATCCGGCGGTACATGGTGGCAGGAGAGTTGTATTCCTGGCGAGCGACGATGACGGCGCATTAGCTGAGATTAGTGCACTTGCCGAAAATCTTGGTTTCGCGCCAGTCAAACTTGGCGGGCTTTCGGAAGGGGGACTGCTGGTGCAGGCGCACGGGAATATCTGGGGTAAACTCATCTTCCAGGACTTAATCAAGTTCGACTGATGAATCGTGAACAAAAATTTCAATGCGATCCTGCTTCAGGGACAAGAGGAACGACAGTTTCAAATCTTAAATAACAGAAATAATGAGTAAATTAAAAAATAAAGTAGCGGTAGTTACCGGTGCTTCAAAAGGAATTGGTGCATCCATCGCAAAACACTTTGCGGCAGAAGGCGCAAAGGTAGTTGTGAATTATGCCTCAAGTAAAGAAGGGGCAGATAGCGTAGTTAAGGAGATAACCGACAATGGAGGCATAGCTATTGCGGTGCAGGCCGATGTATCGAAAGAAGCCGATGTAACCAGGCTGTTTGAAGAAACAAAGAAGGCTTTCGGCACGTTGGATATTTTGGTAAACAACGCGGTCTTTCAGCAATATTTACCTGTTGAACAGGTAACGGTAGCAGCTTTTCATCAGCATTTCAACGTAAATGTTTTGGGTCCTGTACTTACTATCCAGGCATCTTTGAAACTGTTTGGCGATAAGGGTGGCAATATCATCAATATCAGTTCGGGTGCAAGCAAAATGCCGATGGCAGGAGTCTCGTTATATTCTGCAACTAAAGCGGCATTAGATGCCATAACGGTCTCTTTGTCGAAAGAACTGGGTGCAAAAAATATTCGTGTCAATTCTATTTTGCCGGGCGCTACGGAAACAGAAGGTGCGCACAGTGCCGGTGTAACTACTGGCAGTGAGACTGAAAAAATGTTTGTTGCCAATACACCGCTTGGTCGGCAGAGGACAGCCCGAAGATATTGCGAAAGCTGCCGTATTTCTTGCTTCCGATGATGCAGCCTGGATTACGGGAGAGCAAATTTCCGTTTCGGGTGGTATGTATGGTTTTTAAATTCATAAACACGGATACTTAGCACTAAAAGCCACAGATACACAGTTATGCCGATGCACGGGCGTCAACCGTACGTGAGATCTGTACCCTGTCCCACCTCGATGATATAGCCATCAGGATCCCGCATGTAGCAGCGTATCTCACCATACTTGGGAATCGGCTCGGTAATGAACTCCGCACTCCTGCTTTTCCATAATTCATAACATGCATGAATATCTGCAACGCGGATATTCATAAAACTGTTGATGTTGTCCGGGTTGGGAACGCTGAGCGTTACCGTCGGTTTGTCGGGAGCAGGCCCACCTCCCACGTTTACAAGGAGCCATGTATTCGCGATCTGGATATACGCAGGGGCACCGTCACTGTCTCCCCTGCTCAGGATGCGGCCATCGAAGACCTTTCGTAGAAGCGGGCCGACCGGTCGATGTCGGCGACGGTGAGAAAATGTGCGATGGAGATCCCCTCACGCGGGGGCATCTCAAAGCTATTTTGTTCGATTGGTACCGTGTTCATATATGATTATTTTTGACTGAGTGCTCATTGCAAATGCGTTGTCTCAAACACAAGCCTGGCGGGCTATGTTGTATCGTTCGCGCCAATGGACTCACGAAGCAGGCATGAGTAGCGTGGATTCGACCTTTTACAAATGATCCGGGCTTTTTTTCAAATAACCTGGTTTTATATTTTGCGCCATTTCAATTTGAAAATTAATACTTTTTGGCGGAGAAGAGTGCGTATATTTAAGAGTAAGTAATTAGGCAATGACGCTTGCTAACGAATATATAAACCAAAATATTTGGAGAAATTGGATATCTTATATCAAGATGCTTCCTATTAAAGACACGGATATAATCTTAGATTTAGGATGTGGGACAGGTCATGTTTCAAGACTTTTATCGGAGCAAGTATTGAAAGTTATAAGTATTGATGCGAATACTAAATTATTAGATGAAGCAAAAAGGATAAATAATAAAGGTAATATTGAGTATATTAACCAAGACCTGAGAAATATCAGTGAAAGTAAGTTGCCTTTAGTTGACGGTATTTGGACAAGTTTTGTAGCTGCTTATTTTCCGGATTTCTCTTCAATATTGAAGTCATGGCTAAAATTTTTAAAGCCCAATGGTTGGATTGCAATTGTTGAGATTAATGATTTATTTGCTCATTTCCCGATAAGCCTCCGTACCCGCCAAAGTTTTAAAACTTTCTACAAAGAGGAAAGGAATAAGAATCATTATGATTATAAAATGGGAAGTAAGTTGACAAAGCTATTAGCAGATGAAAATTTATCAATAATTATTGATGAAAATAAATTTGACAAAGAACTTTCCTTCAATGGTCCTGCAAACGAACAAATACTGAAAGCTTGGGAAAACAGGCTTAACAGACTAGTTGCTTTACAGGAATTTTTTGGTATAGACAAATATTCAGATATTAAACTTGAGTTTTTAAATAGCTTGACTAAGGACAACCATACTTGCAAAACCGCAGTAACATTTGTAGTTGCAAAAAAATAACTACGTACAACATTTGTGTCCCGGCGGGCAATGTCATTAAGTTAAGAAATCAAACAAAAGGGACTGCAATTATATAGTTTTATGCCATTGCCGGTGTTCCATAAAAGATCGTTCCGCATAAAGCCACACTGCCGTTGTCTGGTGTTCGTGCTGATGGTTTTGCAGCACAGCAATCACCAACAACATGAAGGAAAGTATGAGTTAAACAATGGCAAAATTTTCACTTCTTTAAATTTATTAGCTGGTATAGAAGGCGGTTTATTTTCCTCCTTGTAATAGTTTTAATTTTAGCCCCGATGCAAAACAAACTTCGCATATACGGAAAATGAAACTTCGGCCTTAAGCAGATTTCTTTATGCATCCATATTCCCGGAATACTATTTTTAATTAGAAATCTGTTAGTGGGAAACCCCAATGAGACACCGCTGCCAATCAATCTTCACTTCTTATCATTAAGATTAACAACACGCAACTCAACCGGCTGTATCGTCGGCAAATCATCAGACGATTTATCCAAATAAAAATAAGCTGTAGCACAAACATCGTCAGAGCGATAAAAATTTGTCCAGCCTTTTGGCGAGTTATCATTTAATTGAAGCGGATGATCTTTATTATACTGCGGGTACAGCTTACCGTTATCCGTTGACACAACTATTAATGGCGCATTATTTTTTTGATATTCGGCAACACTGTCTGTAGCAGCACCGCCAATCTGTTGTAGTGCGACCATACATCCCGTTTTAAAATAAACCGGGTCTGGAATGTGAAAACGGTAAAATGCATATTGCAATAATGAATCGCTGGCAATCGTGCACCCTGTGTATCGATTGATAAATTTGCTTTGTCCCCAGCCGGAGCCAATGTAATCTTCTGTTCCTGTTCCATTGAGCGTGGGATATTCTTTATCTCCATCCAAATACATTTTCACTTCACCCTCACCAAACCATGATGTGCCGTATAAGGGATTGGCATTAATGCCAATGCTCGCTCCTAAAAATCTTCCTTTGCCCCTTACCTGTGGAAGGAGTTGAAAATCCTGTGCAGGCGTTGTTGCCGTATCGCGATGCCAGTAAGCATGAAAGTATAAGTAATCATTACTCCATGTTTGCGAGACATTGTAATCAACATCAAAGAAAATATTCCTTAATGTTTTGTTGGATTCATTCGTGATAACAATTTTTGCCGCCGTTTTAAAAGGCATGGGTATCAAACAAACAAAAGAACGCCCCTCCCCTGTTGTAAATAATGCGTTCTCATAAGTTACTGTTTTGCTTAATCCCAATCCAAAGAAATCACCGAAGGGCACGGATACTGCGGGTTTCGTTTCATTGTCCCAAAACATTTCAATCTTCAAAGACCTGAGCATTTCGGGTGAACGATCATTAATGGTAATCCAGATCCTGTTAATAATACCGGACGAGTGTATATCAAGTAATGAATAAGATTTTCCTGCCGCAATCGTATCATAAGGATGTCCTTTTGCTTTGTAATTTTCTTTACCGCCGTTCCCCTTTATGCCATTCCTGTTTTCCGGGCTGCTCCATCTTGTCGAAATGTTATTATCAAATTCAAATAGGGATTTGTTGTTTGATGATTGCGCAAAAGAGTTTGCGAATGCAACAAAAAGAAAAGTAAACATGCAAAAGACTTTCATATAAAATAAGTTCTACAATTATTTTGATTGTGTCATTAATTTAGTTCTCAATCAATAGCCCCGATCCTTTATGTCGGGGGCAATGGTTGTTTTTGGTTTCGGCTTTAGCCAATATGTGAAGAGTATTTTTTAGTATGTGGCTAAAGCCTTTAAACCCTTTCTTAATTACCCCGACCTAAAGGATCGGGGCAATTAAAAACCATATCGGCATTCGATATTTTGTTTTATAAGCTTTCAGCCACCTTATCTTTCACAACTACAAGGTCTGTTAGATCAACTGTTATCGGCACCACTCCAACCTGCACAATTGCTTTCTTACCGCGAATTTTAGTAACGACCCCCACTTGCCGGTTGGCAATCATTTTCACTTTGTCGCCTTCTTTAACGGGCTCTGCTGTTTCAATATACTTCTTATCAATTTTCTGTTGCTGCCTCTCAACCACCTGCTTTTCTCTTTGCTTGAAAAGCAGTGATTGAATCATCTTAATTAAGGCATTTTTATCATCCGATTTTTCTCCATTCAATTACAATCGCTTTTAAGTTTCGTTCCATGTCTTTCAGATACGCAAGTTTTTCTTCACTTATCTTATTTTGATTTCTTAATAATTCAATTTGCTGACTGTGCTTTTCACGATTCATCACTTGCTCCAGTTCTTTTTTCAGCTTTTCATTTTCTTTTAAGCAGACGATCAAGATTTTTCCTTTCAGCCTGCACCTGCTGCAGGTCCTGTTCTGTTCGGTTCAATAATTTATCAAGACTAAAATGATTTTCATCAACCAGTTTTCTTGCTTTATTTATAAGAGAAGGATGCAAACCAATTCGCTCAGCAATGGAAAAAGTATAGGAACTACCCGGCTTTCCAACGATCAATTTGTACAGCGGCTTTAAATTCTTTTCGTCAAAAGCCATGGCGCCATTCATAATTCCCGGCACTTTATTGGCCATCACTTTCAGGTTGAGATAATGCGTTGTAACAATACCAATGGAATGTTTCTTCGCCAGTTCTTCCATGATCACCTCGGCAAAGGCGCCACCCAAATTGGGATCACTCCCACTCCCAAGCTCGTCTATAAAAAATAAGGTTTTACCATTGGCGTTTTCCATAAAATATTTCATGTTCATCAAGTGCGATGAATAGGTACTCAATTCAAACTCGAGGCTTTGCGTATCACCGATGTGTATCATTAGTTGACGGAATATACCAAACTCACTCTCAGGGCTACACGAAACCAATAAGCCACTTTGCAGCATCATCTGCAAAAGTCCCGCAGTCTTCAAGGTTACGGTTTTCCCGCCTGCATTGGGTCCGCTTATAACCAATATCCTGTTGGTATCATCGAGCGCAAGGTTTACGGGAATCGTTGACTTTTGTTGTTTTTCATTATAAATAAAGAGAAGCGGATGGCAGGCATTCACCAGTTTTAAAAACGCTTTGTCATGCACAGCCGGCATGTTCCCATTATATTCCAGGGCAAGCCTGGCCTTGGCTCTTATAAAATCGTATTCGCCCAAAACAGAGTGATAAATACTAAGCAGCGAATGGTATATACGAATATTTGAAGTGAGCCTTTGTAATATCTTGTACACCTCCTTGCGCTCTTCATTCTCTAAAGAAAATATTTCATTGTTTAATCCCGTTGTTTCTTCAGGCTCAATAAAAGCTGTTCGCCGACTGTCGCTTTCGCCATGGAGAATTCCTTTGATCATCCGCTTCTGTTCTGCAAACACAGCAAGCACACGCCTGCCGTTCATAAAGCTTTCTTCAATTTCAGCAAGATAACCTTGCTTATTCAACCTGCTTACAATGCGATCAAAGAGTCTCCGCAATTCATTTCTTTTTTTATACAGTCGCATTCTTATATCTGCGAGTTCTTCCGAAGCATTATCTTTTACATTTCCATCTTCATCCAGCACTTCATCAATCAATTGCGCAATTGTTTTTTCATAGTAAGTTTCACTTATCACCATTGCAAGAGCAGGAAAAGCCAATCGGCGGTCGTTATCAAACCAGCGAAAAATTTGCTGTATAGACGCAGTTAGTTTTTTAATCAACAAAAACTGGTAGCCTGCAAGCACCGAACCTTCGATGCTCAACAGCTTGAGCTCTTTATTAAGATTCAATACCGTATCATCAGGAAAGTGCAAATGGTTTTGAAAAAGTAATTTGTATTCATAAGCCTGTTGAAGCTGTGGTTCAATGAATTCTTTTCGGGTATGAATCCGTAAATTTTCTGATGTATTTCTTGCATATTCAGTTCGGCAATGACCGGAGAGTAACGTTTTTATTTTATCAAACTCAAGTTGTTGTATCGCAGAAGAAGGAAATAATTTCATGAATTAATTAATCAGGCCTTTTAGTATGAAGCAAAAATAATACTACGGGAATCAAGTAATAAAGAAAAATAATGCCACAATTCATTTTTGTTTCACCAACAATTCTTTCCAGCCGGTGGCCTCTTCCTTTTGCCTGTTAAAAATAAATTTATCCGATTTAGTTAAAACTATTTCGGCGGTTGTATAAATAATGCATCCATTCAACAAATGGCCGCCGATGGTCGTTCCTTTATCATCAGCTAAACTTATATGAAGATGGCATCCATTGATTGAAAGAGTTCCGGAAAGACTGATAATTTCAAAGTGTTCCTTGCTACTTGCCGATGTATGCCGGTTGGCAAAACGTATGTTATAACAAACGAGGCTTCCAACACAAGTTACTATCCAACCAGCCTCTATCTTATACTCGCTTACAAAATTCTCAATGGATACACGCAAATCTTCACCTGGCATCAATCTTAATACATAAGAAACATCATTTGCATTTTTCATCGTTTCGATTTTTCAAATTCAATTTGTAATAAGCACAACTTATCTTTGTTATCGTTATTAATTTTAATGACCGGTATAAAGTAAACGAATTTTATGGCAGATAATAAAAATATTGAATCAGCAACTTTTGGTAACGGTTGTTTCTGGTGCACAGAAGCCGTTTTTCAACAATTAAAAGGTGTTGAAAAAGTGAGCAGCGGTTACAGTGGCGGCCATGTTGAAAACCCAACCTACGAGCAGGTTTGCGGCAAACAAACCGGTCATGCTGAAGTGCTGAGAATAGAGTACGATCCTTCGGTAATAAGCTACGATGAATTGCTGGAAGTTTTTTGGGCAACGCATGACCCTACCACGTTAAACAGGCAGGGAAACGATATCGGGCCGCAATACCGAAGTGTGATTTTTTATCATGACAATGAACAAAAAGAAAAGGCGGAAAAATTTAAAGAAGAACTTGAAAAGAGCGGCGCCTTCGATAAACCTATTGTAACGGCTATTGAGCCTTTAACTAATTTTTATCCTGCAGAAAATTATCACCGCGACTATTATAAAAATCACAGTTCGCAACCGTATTGTTATTTTGTAATAAAACCAAAGATGGATAAAATAAAAAAAGTTTTTGCCGATAAACTCAAACCTTAAAAGCCTTTGATGAAATATTTACTTACGGTTCTACTTATTGTTGTGATTCATGCATTTTGTTTTGCACAAAAATTTTCTACGTCTATCGTCGGACAGTTATCTATTCCGCAAAACGACTATAAAGAAGTGAATCCGGATGCGGGCTACGGATTGCGTGCAAATGTCTTGTTCCGCCCCGGTTACACTACGCCCGTAAAATTTGGAATTGAATTAGGCATACAGGAAAAGGCAAGAGCCAATCAATATTTCTCGGGATATTCTTACGGATATTACAGCGACTTCCAGGTAAGTGCTACCAGCGATATATTTTCATTAATGTTTGTTACAAGAATCCAATCTTCCGAACCGCATTTTATCAAACCTTTTGCAGATTTTACTGCCGGATGGAATGTTTTTTTCTCCACGGTTAGTGTGGATGAACTTAGCTATTACAGCACCTACAGCCCCTCTTATTCAAACTCATCTAAAGCCAATTGGGCCTTTGCAGTGGGCGCTGCCGGCGGTATTGATATATCATTAAACAGGAGAGATGCAATAGGGCTGGAGTTGAAAGTTGCCTATCTCCTTGGCTCTTATACCAACTATCTCACCGACCCATACATTGATGGAAGCGGAAATGTTTCATTCGTACAAAACAGCTCAAGAACCAACATGCTTATTCCACAGGCTGGTATAAGAATAACAATTCAATAATATATTAAAGAGTTATAAAAAGTCAGCCGATGTGGGATCGTTGTGATATATTGCAGCCTCAATAAAAAAAATTCTTAATGGCGAATAAAAACGATCTTGATTTTACCTACACTACCATTGATGAAATATTTCGTCTAAGCATGGGCGAAAGTGCGGATTATAGCGGAGCAATGTTTAATGGAGATTTTTCGATGACCATTGAAGAAGCGCAAAAAAATAAACATAAATTTATTGCAGATAGCCTTGGCATAAAAGAAAATACGAAGGTTTTGGACATGGCATGTGGCTGGGGGCCGTTCCTGACTTACATTAAAGGACGCGGCGCAAATTGTATGGGCGTTACGTTATCATCGGGGCAGGCGGCGGCATGCGTCAGGAATGGCCTGGATGTGCGTATACAGGATTGCAGAACAATTACGCCGGAAGATTTCGGTTCATTTGATGCTATTACCTGCATTGGTGGTATGGAACATTTCTGTTCAATCGAAGAATATAAAGCTGGAAAACAAGATGAAGTGTATCACAATTTTTTTAAAGAATTGAATGACCTTTTACCAAAAGGAGGAAGATTTTATATGCAGACAATGGTGTTCAGCAAGAATATGATGCCATTAGAAGATGTGAGTGTAGACGCTCCCAAAGATTCGCCCTCCTATGCAATGGCTTTGATGGTAAAACAATTTCCGGGATCGTGGTTGCCTTATGGAGAAGGCCAGGTTATAAAAAATGCGGAGCCTTATTTTAAATTAATTTCTAAGAGCAGCGGCCGGCTGGATTATATTGAAACCATTAAAAGATGGCGTATCAAATTCAGAAAATTTAACCTGAAGAAATACGCATTATATGCTTCGCTGATTCCCAAGTTTTTAACCGACAAAGAATTTCGGCACCAGGTACAGGTTTTTAAAATAAGCCCTAACAAAGTTTGTTTCGAAAATGAAACGATGGATCACTTCAGGCTGGTGTTTGAAAAGATTTAATTTGAAGACCGACTATCCTTTAAACAGAAGAGGCAAAGTAACATTACACTGCAACAGCCACCAATTCATCTTTTCCAAGCCTTTTCAAAAACCGAATGTGCGACATAATAGCACCCCTAAAACTTGGATTTGAGTTATACCGTAGTTTGTATTCTTCAGCCGTCTTTTTTACGATTACTGATATTTCTTTATAGTGAACATGGCAAATGCGTGGATACAAATGATGTTCAACCTGGAAGTTTAAACCACCGCAGAAGAAGCTTAATATATTATTATCACGACCAAAATCTGCCGTGGTATATAGTTGATGTATCGCCCAGCAGTTATCAATATTTCCCTCTTCGTTAGGTAACGGGAAGCTGGTTTCTTCAACAACATGAGCCAACATAAAAATAACCGCCATCGTAATTCCTTCGCAAAAATGTAAAGCAAAAAATCCCAGTAAGATCTGCCACCATGCTGCATGAATTAATATCAGAGGCAGCACAAGAAATATCATATAATAAACGGCTTTAAAAAAGAACAAATTAAAATATTCAATTGCCGGGTGCTTTTTATTTTCGTAATTACCAATCTTCTTTTTAAAAAACTTTTTATAGTCTTTAATAAAAACCCACACAAGGGAACCAAATCCATAAAATAAAAACGCATACCAATATTGATAGCGGTGTATTTTCATTAATTTTTGATGAGGGCATACCCGAAGCAGCGGCACTGATTCAATATCTTCATCATGACCGTCGATATTCGTGTACGTATGATGAACGATGTTATGCATGATGCTCCATAAATAAGCGTTTGCCCCTATGATGTTGAACGTGTATCCTAAGATTTTATTAACTGATTTATGTCGCGATAATGAACCGTGGATGGCATCATGCGAAATATTCAATCCTACGAAAGCTGTAAAAAAACCGAGGACGATCCATAATAGAAACTGAATGGCAAGAGGGTTGTGCCCTAAAATGAGTATGAAGTAGGTTGTTGTTAAAACCGTTAAATAAAAGAAAGTTTTAAACACCATGACCCAATTGGCATTTTTAGAAATTTTATTATCGGTAAAATATTCATCCACTCTTTTATTGAGTGTTGAGTAGAAGTCGAGTTCCCTCGTTTTAGCAAATCGTATTTTGTGAGACATTGGAAGTGTGGTTTGTGTGATAAAGATGTATTATTTGCAGTGTTTAGTTTTAGAAGGAAGTTTCTCACGTTATTAAGGGTCTTAATTTGATTATTCCATAATATTGAAGGCCCGTCATAATAATATAGGTGCTATCAAATTCGTACCATCTCCTGGCAAAATTTGGATCAGCCTTTTTAAAATGATGATTATTTTGAAACAGCTCGCCCATCATAATAAATCCCCATGGCGTAGTGTTGCGGGAGTGGTCTCCATTGCTGTAATTAGCATAACCAAGCTTATGGCCAAACCAATTTACAATAGCACCTTGAATAGGACCCATAAAAAAATGAACCGGGAGCAGCAGGAACCACCAAAGGTTCGGGGCAAAAATTATGTAAAGAGATGTATAGCCTAAAGCAAATACGACTCTTGTGATTATATGATTTCCTATTTTATCTAACCGGTCCCAGCCTGGAATATATTCTTCAGTAAACTGTGGATCCGGACGCATTTTGCCGGAATGAAATTGTTCAAATAGTTTATAAGTGTGCCACATCATCCGCCAGATATCTTTAAAGAAATGCGGTGAATGCGGATCTTTTTCGGTGTCACTGTAGGTATGATGCATCCGGTGCATTACCGCATACGCCCCGGGCACAAGATAGGACGAGCCTTGTGTGAGAAAAGTCATAAAATAAAAAACCCGTTCCCATCTTTTCGTTGTGGTATACATTTGATGAGAAGCATAGCGATGCAAAAAAAATGAATGGAAGAATAATGATAAAAACCAGTGAAGAAAAAAGAAGCTTAAAACAAAGAGCATTAAAAAAAATTAAATGGTGGCAGAAAACTGTAAGCTAAGCTTAATTATTGGTAACGGGCTGGAATATTCGCAGTTTAACTTATAATAAAAATTAATCAACTAATCGTACTTTTCTAAGTTCAAGCAGATTAAGGCTATTAGGTATTAGGTTTTTAACATATGGTTGCAGAAGATGGATAACCATGTCGTACCAAAGAGGCACGACCGGTGCGTCTTTTATCATTAGCTGATCCGCCTGTTGATTTATTTTGTAACGCAACGAATCATTTTTTTCTGCCAGGGATTGCTCATATAACTTATCAAAAGCAACATTTTTATAACGTGTATAATTAGGTGGTGCCGGGTTTTTTCCGTAGAAGACGCTCAGAAAATTTTCCGCATCAGGATAATCAGCGATCCAGCTTCCCCGAAAAAACAAGGCATCGGATTTGGCGGTTTCTTCCAATAATAAACTTTTCAGCACAGTCTCTACCTGGATCTTGATTCCTACCTGCCGCAATTCGCTGGCAATATAACTGCCGATTTCGGCATATATAGGAACAGTAAGCAATTTAATTACGGGCAATCCAGCACCATTAGGGTATCCAGCTTCTTTAAGCAACTGCAATGCTTTGCCCGGATTATAACGGTAACCGGTAACCGCAGTAGAATCAAATGACGGAAGACCTGCAGGAATAAATCCATTTTCGGCTGGTGTCCCAATCGAGTTACGAATGTATAACATCATCTTTCTGCGATTGAATCCGTAATTAATGGCCTGCCGTATTTTCAAATTTCGAAGCGGTGAATTTTTCACAATTTCGAGTGACGTATCGTTCAAAATGCCGAGATATTCAATATTGAGATAAGGATGTTTATCCAGTATAATTTTCCCTTTCCATTCTTTACGCAATTGTCCCTCTTTGGTAATTACTTCATCTTTAAAAGAGGCATCAATATCATTAATAAAATCGAGCCTCCCCTGTTGAAATTCCAAAAACTCAGTGGCTTTATTTTCAAAGAAGGAAACTTTAATGCCATCAAGATAAGGAAGCCGGTTTCCTGCACTGTCTTTTTCAAAATAATTTGGATTTTTCTTTAGAATCAACGCTTGTCCTTCTTCCCACGCAACATACTGAAAAGGACCGGTACCACAGGGATGCCTACGAAAATCTTTCCCATATTTTTCAACAACCTCTCTTGGTACTATGGAACAATATTGCATACTCAAAATGCCAAGTATCGGGTGGAATGGCGCCGCCAATTTCAATTGAAAAGTGGTATCATCAATTGCAATAAATGGATGTAATGAATCTACCCTGCTGTTAAAAATCCATGCTCCGCTGCTGGCAGTATTCCTATCGATAATTCTGTTGTAACTATAAACAACATCGCTGGCAACCATCTTTCTCCCTTTGCCATTTGGGAAGGCATCATTATCCTGGAAAAAAACATCACCGCGTAAATGAAAAGTGAACTTGAGATTGTCCGGTGAAATATCCCAGCTTTTAGCAAGGGACGGAACCAAATGCAGGCTGTCATCAGTTTGAATAAGCGTGTTATATATTTGATGAACCGCCCAGATGATAGATTGATTTTTTGCAAATGCGGGATCAAGTGTGGCAATACCTGATTGTTCATTATAATGAAAAATATTTTTATCTCTTTTATGTTGCTGGCAGGATGAGAAGGCAAACAAGAAAATCGCTATGAGAACAAGATGAAAATTTCTCTCTGCTAATTTTATAAATGGCACAGGCATTTGTTTTTTTAACTCCATCTTTGTTTTAGAAAAAATAAATTTAGTAAATGAAAAAGACAGTCGGCTTATTTTGTTTAATGTTCATTTTTTTTAACGCTTCATTTGCGCAGCACTATACGCATGCAGATACGTTGCGTGGGAGTAATGGGCCGGGGAGAAGTTGGTGGGATGCTACGAAATATGATTTACATGTAAAATTTAATTTGGAGGATAGTACGATAAGTGGGTATAATATTATTTCATTTAAAGCTTTAAAACCTGGTTCAGTTATGCAAATTGATTTGCAGGAACCGTTGGTGATTGATAGTATTCAATGCTTATTCAAAATGACAGATAGAAAAGTTGAAATATTTTTCCCACATAATATCAAAAAAGATGGTAATGCATATTTCATAAATCTTCGAAATTTTGCCAATAATAGTGCGAGACACTTTTTAACAATTTACTATCACGGTAAACCACGCATTGCAAAAAGACCACCATGGGATGGAGGCATAACATGGACACGAGATAAACAAGATAATCCATGGATAACTATTACCTGCCAGGGTTTGGGCGCAAGCGTATGGTATCCATGCAAGGATTACCAGGGTGATGAACCGGACAGTGCCTCAATGCATATCACTGCTCCCTCAAATTTAGTTGCCATAAGCAATGGAAGAATAAGAAGCAAGGTTGATAATAATGATGGCACAACAACAACGACATGGGCCGTCGTTAATCCTATTAATAACTATGATTTCATTCCTTACTTAGGCAAATACACTCACTTCGGAGAAATATATAATGGCCTGAAAGGCCCATTAACAATGGATTACTGGGTGCTCGATTCAGATTTAGTAAAAGCAAAAAGACAATTTAAAGAAGCGCCGCGGATGATGAAGGCATTTGAATATTGGTTTGGCCCCTACCCTTTTTATGAAGATGGTTATAAACTGGTGGAAGCGCCGCATCTCGGCATGGAGCACCAGAGCGCAGTAGCTTACGGCAATCATTTCCTTAATGGTTATTTTGGCAGAGATCTTTCAGGAACCGGCGTTGGTCTTAAATGGGATTTTATTATTGTACATGAAAGCGGCCACGAATGGTTTGGCAACAATATCACTTCTAAAGATATTGCCGATAGCTGGATACATGAAGGATTTACTAACTACAGCGAAACGCTTTTCACTGAATATTGGTTTGGAAAAGAAGATGCAACAAAATATATTGTTGGCATCAGGAAGAACATTGAAAATAAAAAACCTATTATCTCACCTTATGGTGTAAACGCAGATGGGCCGATAGATATTTACTACAAGGCATCGAATATGATTCATACCATACGGCAGGTAATTAACAATGATACTATTTTCAGAAATATTTTAAGAGGATTGAATAAAACATTTTATCATCAAACCGTTACCAGCAAACAAATTGAAGATTACATTAGTAAAACAGCCAACATAGATTTCTCTAAAGTTTTTGATCAATATTTACGAACTATTAAAATTCCAACATTGGAATATTCGATAAAAGATGGCATCCTTTCGTATCGCTGGACTAACGTTGTTCCCGGGTTTAATATGCCGGTAAAAATTTATAATGCAAAAAATAAACTTCAATTTATTTATCCGACAGAAAAAATGAAGCAATTAAAAACCAGTATGAAAGAATTGAAAGTGGACGAAAATTTTTATATCTATACAAATCAAATTAATTAAAATAATTTAGTGCCTTAAACTTATCTATGTCGCAGATACGAAGGCAAAGTATCATCTCAACGGTTTTTGTCTACGCTGGCTTTTTTATTGGGTTTATCAATACCTATTTATTTACAAGGCAGGGCTCGCCGTTCACACCTTCGCAATACGGATTAGTATCTACCATTTTTATCGGGGTAGGCAACCTGATGTTTGCCTTTGCCAATATGGGAATGATTTCCGTGATCTATAAGTTTTATCCTTATTACAATGACAACCTACCAAAAAAGAAAAATGATTTGCTAACCTGGGCGCTTCTTACAAGCCTTGTTGGATTTGGTTTTGTAATAATTGCCGGCATTATTTTTAAGAACCTCGTAGTACAAAAATTCGGCGCACACTCCCCCGAATTTATTCAATACTATTTCTGGGTTTTCCCATTCGGACTGTCGCTATTGGTATATTCTATACTGGAAGTATTTGCATGGAACCTTCGAAAATCAATTTTAACAACATTCTTAAGAGAAGTACTTTTTCGTTCATTAACTACGATTCTTATTTTTCTGCTAAGCTTTAAAGTCATCAATACCTTTGATACATTTATTAAATTATATGCATTGTACCTATGGCATTATTGCTTTGGTGTTGCTCATATACCTCGTATGGAAAAAAGAATTGTATCTCCCATTTTCAATCAGCAGGGTTACCAAAAAATTTTACAAAAAAATTATTTCATTGGCATCGCTGGTTTATTTTGGCGGCACTGTACTTATGATTGCCCAGTTTATTGATTCGCTGGTCATCATGTCTGTTCTGGGCACAGCCGCTGCCGGTATTTTTAATCTTGGAAGCGTAGTTGCCGGATTGGTTCAGGCGCCGCAAAGAGGCGCTATTGCTGCATCTGTGCCTGCACTTTCCCAGGCATGGAAAGATAAGGATTACCAAAAAATTACCCGCATTTATCAACGATCGGGTATCAATCTTGCTCATTGCTTCTTTAGGTATTTTTTTAGTGGTATGGCTCAACTATATTGATGCTGTAACAACGTTTAATCTTAAACCGGCCTATCTGCAATCGCAATGGATTTTTTTCTTTTTAGGAATGGCACGAATCATTGACTTAGGCACAGGCGTAAACGCACAAATTATCGGTACTTCTATTTTCTGGCGATTCGATTTGCTGAGTGGCATCATTTTATTTGTACTGATTACACCATTGAGCTACCTGCTGGTAAAACATTTTGGCATCATAGGTGCCGGTTACTCCTACGTAATATCATTTACTATTTACAATCTTATCCGGATTATTTTTTTACAGAGAAAATTTAAAATGCATCCATTCAGTTATAAAACACTTTATGCAATTATTATAGCTGCTGCTTGCTTTTATATATGTTACTATACGTTTATGAATTTCCACGGCTTTCTGGCGATGGTTTTAAAAAGTATTGTATTTATTGCTTTGTATGCAGGCGCCATTATTTATTTTGATCTCACGCCCGACGCATTACCTGTAATTGAAAGTATTAAAAACAGGGCAAAAAAAATAAGAAAGTAGTTGTAGCTACAATTATAAAATGAACAACGACGAAGTAATTGATATTACCATAAAATATGTAAAGAAAGAATTACAAGGAGCAGAAGGCGGCCATGATTGGTGGCACATTGAGAGAGTTTGGAAGAATGCAAAATTGATTTCTAAGTCCGAACCCGTAGATATATTTGTTGTGGAACTGGCAGCACTCTTACACGACATAGCGGACCCTAAATTTCATAACGGCGACGAAAATATTGGGCCGGAAAAAGCAAAACAATTTCTGGAAAATCTTTCTGTTGAAAAAGAAATAATTGTTCAGGTTGAGAACATCATAAGAAATATTTCTTTCAAAAGTGGGAATTTTACTAAGGATTTTTATTCGCCTGAATTAGCGGTGGTGCAGGATGCCGACCGTTTAGACGCCATTGGTGCAATTGGCATTGCAAGAGCGTTTAATTATGGAGGGTTTAAAAACAGGGAAATATATAATCCATCAATTACTCCTGATCTGCAAATGAACAAAGAAACTTATAAAAAAAGTATTGCTCCAACTATTAATCATTTCTACGAAAAGCTACTGTTGTTAAAAGGACTGATGAATACGGAGACAGGAAAAAAATTGGCTGAAGAAAGACATCGCTTTATGGAACTTTTTCTTGAAGAATTTTATGAAGAATGGAATGGGAAAAGATAATGTTATCGAAGCCTATAAAATATAAAAGGGATTTTTGAAATCCCTTGTGCTTTATACTAAATTCTATTCCGTAAGTATCTTGCAATGGTTTACCCTGCATAGCAATAAGCGCATCCGTGTTCCTGAGCTCTGCCTACGGCCCATACACCGGAAGGAACGATTTGTATTCCGGGTAACACTCCTGATTTCCAGTCGTTGTATACCGTTTTCGGATCCAATTTCATTTTTTCTGCCGTTACTGCGCTAAGTACCGTTAGTGCCATGTTGCATACGCAAATCATAATTCCATGATCCTGCAATTGATTAATACCTATCTCCACATTACCAATGCCGGGGACTTTAAAATCGCCTTCCTTTGGTTGCCAATACATATTTCTTGTTGAAGGCTTTTGTGTGACAGGATCATTAATTCTAAAAGATTCGCCGAACTTATATTTCTCCCAAAGGCTGCTTTGCATTGCGTACGCAATCGTTTCATGGCGCAATACTAAAACAATACCCAGGTCGTTTTCGGAGGCGCCCGTCATAGTATTGGTGAGTTGATAAATCTTTGGCCACGCGAAAGTGAGCGTTTCATTTGGTGTAACCGCATCGAATACAATTTTGTGTTTTCCTTTTTTGTCGAGTTGATTAAACCAGGCATCTGCATCATCGGTGCTGTTTTCCAGGGGTGAAGCAACTAATTTAAATGGAGGTGCAAATGTGGATAAACTTAATGCAGCAGCACCGGTAGCTACATTCTTTAAAAATTTACGACGATCATTAGCCAGATTGGAAACTTCCTTTTTCATTTTTTTTGAAATTTAAGATGAGTAATCGTGGCTTCAGACATGAAAAAATACTATTTTTTTAATTTATATTATAATATTTTTTTCTTATTTATTAAAGGTTAAATCCTAATTTGAAAAATGATCTTCGATTGCGTGGTAATAGGTAAAGGGCTAATGGGGTCTGCCGCTGCCAGGTATCTAAGCCAATCACAAAGAAACATAGCCGTTATAGGGCCTGATGAACATCCCGATATTAATGAAGCAATTGTATTTTCAAGCCATTACGACCAGGGACGGGTTCAAAGAATTATAGGAACTGATCCTGTGTGGACATTACTTAATCTTCAATCTTCGGGTCAATATAGTTTTCTTGAAAAAGAAACTGGAATTGACTTTTCATTCAGGAGTTGGTTGCCTTTATGTAAATCCTGCAGGTGTGGATAGTTACCTTGAACAAGTAGAAAAGCAATCCAATCAGTTTAAATTGAAATATGATTTTTTTGAAGACGGTGAAGCAATCAATAAAACTTTTAGCGACTTCAGTTTCCCCGCATCATCACAAGGGATATTTGAAAGCTCACCATCTGGCTATATAAATCCGCGGCTATTGATCAAAGCCCAATTGAATTTATTTCAAAAAAATAATGGAACCGTAGTTGACGATATTGCCAATGAAATTGAATACGAAGAAGACTGCCTGCAAATAAAAACTCTAAACGGAAATGTTTACAGGGCAAAAAAAGTACTGTTATGTCCCGGTGCATTTATTAATTTTTTTAATCTCACAAAAAACAAATTGGCGCTTTCATTAAAAGGAGAAACCACGCTGTGGGTCAAAAGTTACGGCAAAGGAAGCGGATCGTTTATCAAGGCTTCCGTCGTTATTGTATGAAATAGATAATCGCTGCATATAAGAATATTTACTTAATTCAACCGGTTCAATATCCCGATGGAAAATATTACTTAAAAATGGGATGCAATTTGCCTGGAGATATTTATTTCGATAATATCGAAGATATACAGCATTGGTTTAGAGGCGGAACAAGTGATACTAATTTAGAAGTATTGAAAGATGCACTGTTAAAAATTATTCCGGGGCTTCAGGCACAAGAATATTTCACAAAGAGATGTATTGTAAGTTTTACCAAACACCGAAAACCATACATAGGCCAGTTGGATGAAACAGGCGTATTTGTTGCCTGCGGCGGAAACGGGTATTCCGCAATGTGTTCAGATGCATTGGGTAGCATTGCTTCGCACTTGCTGACGGAAGGTGTATTTCCAAGAGAATATTCTGCAGCGACATTTAACCCTGTCTTTGCATAAGATATATAAAAAAGGCTGCCCTGCAATTGGAGCAGCCCTTTCGTGTATTTGTTTCCGTTAGGTATATTTAATCTCCGGTCTTCACACGATTTTGTTCATCTGAAGCGCTGCCTGATTTTCTGCGCTGCTGATTTTGCAAGGGCTTACCGAAACTATAAGTAAAAGTTAACGATGCAGCCCGCGAATCACGCCTGTTTTTAATTCTAACATCAATATCCTGGTAATTTACATAG
Organism: uncultured Chitinophagaceae bacterium; assembly: GCA_963792025.1. Taxonomy (GTDB): domain Bacteria; phylum Bacteroidota; class Bacteroidia; order Chitinophagales; family Chitinophagaceae; genus Ginsengibacter. The sequence goes on from CAWBUS010000013.1 coordinate 154,060, forward strand.
CCGCCAAAAACCTGCGAATTGAAAATATCCCTCACACTTAATTTGAGGCTTCCCTTATTTTTCAATATCTTTTTTTGTATCCCTGCATCAGCACGCCACATTGGATTTGCAATTATCTGTCCTTCTAAACCTTTGGTACGATAGAATCCGCTTAACTTCAGCGCTCCATCCTTTTTTAAATTTGAATTGGTTATTAATGTTTCCAAAAAAGGTGACGTTGTTTAGTTTAAGATATCCGCCATCCAATTCGCCTTTATAAGTATCACTAATAACATTGGTGTAAATATTCGTCGTTAAAAATTTAGTTATCGGGAAAGTAAGCGCTTACGGCAAGTCCGTAGTCGGTTCTTGATGCGATATTTTCTTTTGTGTCGAATGTTATTCTCTCGCTCGTAATTTGTTTAAGTACTTCTGTAAACACATTTTTTGTTTTACTGTAATTAATTGTAGTGGTTAAAAAATTATTGTAAGTGTGAGATAACTCAATATTATCAGTAAACTGGGGCTGCAGCAGCGTGTTGCCCACCTGGTATGTATAAGCATCAAGGAAATAATAGAATGGATTTAAATCCTGGTAATCAGGACGGTCAATTCTGCGTCCATAATTTATTGCAAACGTATTTTTCTTATTGGCTTCATAACTTACATATACTGTCGGAAAAAGATTTACATAGTTTTTATTAAATGTGGAATCTGCCCTAGTTGAATCGCCCACCTGGTGGCCATAGGCATTTGTATTCTCCGCACGCAGACCTGCCTGGATTCCAAATTTTTTAATCTGCCGGCTGTAATTGATGTAGGCCGCATTAATGTTTTCTTTATAGATAAAATGATTTGTTTTCCCTTCATCAGTAACATAACCTGACGGTGTGTTATTTTGGTATAGTGCATTATTGTCCGTGGTAACGTAACTGCTTTTTAAACCTGTTTCAATTTTTGCCGATTTCTTTAGAGGAAAAGTGAAATCTGTTTTCGCAGCATATATATTTATATTGGATGGCAGTGTGCCTTTCAATTCGCTTTGCGGCATCGTTGGATTATACATAGGATCGAGGAACTGATTAGTTAAAAACTGATCCCTGTTCTGATAATAATTCAGGTAATCAAGATCAATTGAAAACTCTTTCCCGGTCGTATCGAACTTGTGACGAAGGTTTACGTTTAATGACACATTGTTTGACTTGCTTTTTTGCGTGTTATCGGCAATGAGGATAGAATCAACAGCCTGCTGTGAGTCTTCCAGTAAAGTTTTGTTTAATCCATTATTGTTCCCTGGATTGAGAAATCCTGAAAAAACTATTCCTGCCGTCGTTTTTTTATTTGCATAAAAGTCCAATCCAGCTTTTACATTTTGCCAGGTTGAGCTATGATGCATGATAGTTTCCTGGTTAAAAATGGTTTGTATTTGCTTGCTGAGCGTGTCGCGAAACTTGCGATTGATAGAAAGATCCTGCCACCCTTTCCAATAAGAATAATCAATGTTAGCAAATGCATTTATCTTTCCTTTGCGATAATTTAAATTGAGGCTGTTACTGGTTCGTGTGTATTTTGCCTGGGTTATTCCGGCAGTAATACTTCCGTTCAATCCCTTCAGCTTATTCTTCTTTGTCTTTATATTTATGATACCGGAATTACCAGCGGCGTCATATTTTGCTGATGGATTCGTCATAATTTCAATCTGGTCGAGTTCAGATGAAGGCATATTTTTCAAAAGGTTAGTTAACTGCTCCCCGCTTAGATAAGAGGGCCGGCCGTCCAGCATTATGGTAACACCTTGTTTACCTTTAAGGCTGATATTACCGTCTTTGTCAACCGTGACGCCGGGAGATTTTTCTAATACATCAAGTGCCGTGGTTCCGGCATTGGAAATTGACGCATCAACATTAATTACTGTTCGGTCAATCTTTCTTTCAATAAAAGGTTTTTTTATTGATGCAGTTACATTTACGTCAGCAAGTGTCTTCGACTTAATAGCCAGTTGTAAAACACCTGCTTTTACTGTTGTTGTACTATTAACAGCCAATGTGGAACTGTAAGCCTTCAAGTGCCCGGTAGATGTAGTTAATAAATAGTAGGCTCCGAAAGGAATATGTTCAAATAGAAAGTTACCCGTCTTGTCTGCCAACGCGATCTTAACCAAAGAAGAATCGTTTGCTTTATAAAGAGAAACCGTGGCTGCGTCAATTATCTTTTGGTCGCCGCCGTCGATTACTTTTCCTGAAATGCTTCCTTCAGGAACCTGGGCCAAAGAGAATTTTGAAAAAACTAAAAGAAAGGTGATGAATAAGGTTAATCTGGTCATTGTCAATGTTTTAAAATACTATGTTTACAATATTACATCACAAAACTAAGTACTTTGTTTAGCATAGTACATAATTATACATGGAAGGTAAAATCCTTTTATAACCGGTAACATTTAAAAAAAGTAATACGGTGGATTAATCAATTTGTTACTCCGCGAAAAGAAATATTTTGTGGTGGAAATTTCGGGTACCCGGTTTCGTTAGGTTTGATATCTGCACGGCTTAGAAGAACATAATGGGCATTTGCTATTTATCGCGTAGCAAATCTTTTTTTGAAGATTAATATTCCAATGAGCGCCGGTTGCAACCAGCGCGGCAGATATCAATTCCGCCTGTGTGGGATGAATACCAAATATTGAATAGGTTGTGTTGACGCGAATTGTTTCAACTAAAAATCTTTCAATTCCATTGAGGATAAGATAAATGCAAAACATAACTCCGGCAATTTTTATTCGCCTTCGGATTAACCAGAGAAAGAGAAATAGCAAGGAGCAAGTAAGCGTTTCGTAAAAAGGTGTGGGAAATACCGGCTGTGGTAAAGCACGGCAATACCGGCCCTCACAATCATTTAGCAAGATTCCGTCTTCATTTACATTATGTGGATAGGTGAATGCAAACATCCATTTAGGCAGGAACGACGGACCCTTAAAACTTTTATGGGGCACTTTATCAAGAGACTCTGCGTGCCGGTCAGTTACATTTACTGTATTTCCCGCAGGGTCGGTTACTGATCCATTTAAAAAATAAGTTGCATTTTGTTGCAATTTGGTATTAAACTGTTGGGGTGTTGCCACAACTACATGCCCGGGAGCATCGCTGATATATGCACTGTTATAGATACCCCAGTCACCATCCCCCGCCACCTGGCAACCGATACGGCCAATAGCATAAGCGATCATAAGTGCAGGTGCCGCTGCATCTGTAAGATGTAAAATACTAATACCTTTTTTTGAAGCATAAGTGCAAATTGCAATAGCAGCACAAATGAGGCCGCCATAAAAAGTAAGTCCGCTTGGTGAAATTAAATTCCCAATAGGGTTTTGTATGAACCTGTCCCAGTTTTCAAGATTATCAAAAAGTTTGGCGCCAATAATTCCAAATACCAAAGCAAATATAACCATGTCGCCTACCCTATCGTGCGGCCAAACTCTTATAATACGTTTTTCGGGCGTAGCAAGTTTCTGTTTGCTTTTTTCGCGATATTTAAAATACACTAAAACAGCAGCTAGTATTATTCCGCCAGCCCAACTGCCCGACGAAGAAAAAATATAATCCTGTATATCGATGCTTTGTGAACGGCTCGCGATAAAAACCCCGATTAATTTATATCCAAAAATAAAACCTACCAGTCCATTTATTATAAGATCCAAAAAAGAAGCGGGCTTACCTGCCGTAATGCTTTCTTCGCGGGGTTGCAGGAGACCCTGCTTTTCTTTACGTTTAAGCTCAACCGTTAGAAAGTATGCGGCAGCAATAAAAGCCAATGCAACAAAAATTCCGAACGTGTAAAAAATTTTAAAGGCATTGATTTTCCATCCAAACCAATCGTTAATAGCATAGTATAAATTTGGATACATATCAGCCTTTAAGTTTAGAAAAATGAGTTGCGTGGTTTATCTTCCGTGGCAAGATAAGGGATAGAATTATGAAAAATTTCCGGTTACTAAGAAACAAAATCAAAAATTTAAGTTCAACAATACTCTTCGAAAGCAGCGGTAAGATTGTTTGCAATCATTTGCGCTGATCTTCCTTCAATACTATGCCTCTCTATAAAATGAACGAGTTTACCGTTCTTAAATAATGCAATAGATGGAGAAGAAGGAGGGTAAGGCAGTAAGTGTTCGCGAATATGATTAACAGCTTCAATATCAAAACCTGCAAAACTGGTAGTCAACCGGTCAGGCTTTTTTGAACTGACTTCTACTGCATGCAATACCCCTGGTCTCGCTGTACCGGCCGAGCATCCACATACAGAATTAATAACCACCAATGCTGTGCCTTCCTCACCAATGGCTTTATCTACTTCCTCGTTGGTTTTTAATTCGGTAAACCCATTATCCGTCAGCACTGCTTTCATAGGTTTCACAATTTGCTCAGGATACATTTTGAAAATTTTAGAGTGCAAATTTACAGTAGTTAGATATTAATAAATCATTGTTTTTATAAACGTTTGTGAAATTTTGTCGTGCAATAAAAAAAATTGCGCCATAGTGTCTTATAAAATATTTACTGTTGACACAAAAATCAAATGGTACTTAATTTGATCTTACAGGAGAAATTAAAAATTAAACATATGACATACGTAAAATTCAACCAGCCATCATTGAAATCTCTGGATAGTTTCTTTGATAACCTGTTAAATGAAACTCCTGCGGTTCAAAGCAACGGATTTAATTTTCCACCCGTAAACATTTCTGAAACAAAAGACAATTTCGAATTGGAATTTAATGTACCGGGAAGAAACAAGGAAGATTTCAAAATAACAGTTGACAAAAATATTCTTACTGTTTCTTTTGATAAGAAAGAAGAAGTTAAGGATGAAAATAAAAAGCAGGTCAAAAGAGAATTCACGCTGCAGCCATTCAAAAGATCTTTCACCTTAGATGAAAAAGTTGTTGCTGACAACATCGCCGCTAAGTATGAAAACGGATTGCTTCTTTTAAGCATCCCTAAAAAAGAAGAAGTTAAAGTTGAAGCAAAACAAATTGCTGTTAACTAAGTTTTATTGAATAAACGTTGATTGGTTAAACCTTCCCGTTTTCGGGAAGGTTTTTTATTTGTAGCCAAGTATCTTAAGCATGCTTTGAGCGCTCTGTTCTTTTGCATACACCCAATCAATTAATTTCCCATTTTTGTCACGCTCGAGAACTACGTATTTTGGCGAAGGAATGAGACAATGCTTTATACCTCCGTATCCGCTTATCTGGTCCTGGTAAGCGCCCGTGTGAAAAAAGCCAACATACAAAGGTTCTCCATTATCAATTTTGGGTAAAAAAACTTCGTTTATATGCTCTTCGGAATCATAATAATCATGGCTATCGCAGGTTATACCGCCCAGGGTTACACGCTGATATTCACTATTCCATTTATTTATGGGCAACATTAAAAACTTCTCGCCAATGCCCCATGTATCCGGCAGCGTTGTAATAAAAGATGAATCTATCATGTACCAGGTTTCCCGGTCATTTTGCTTTTTTTCTTTTTCAACGCTGTAAATATGCGCCATGCTTTCTCCAACCGTAAAGCTTCCAAATTCGGTGTAAATATTCGGCATAGGAACCTTGCTTCGTTTGCATCCAACCTTTATATTTCTCACAATCTCGTTAATCATAAACTGGTAGTCGTATTCGAAGCCAAGTGAGTGTTTTATCGGAAAACCGCCGCCGATATTTATGGAATCAAGCTCAGGACAAATTTTGCGCAACTGGCAATACAGGTTAATAATTTTGTTGAGTTCGCTCCAATAATAAATGTCATCCTTTATTCCTTTGTTTAAAAAGATATGCAGCATTTTTAATTCGAACCTATGCTCATTGCCTTCAATTTCATCTACATAAAATTCAAGAATATCGCGGCTGCGCATACCCAGGCGGGATGTATAAAATGGAAAAGTAGGTTCCTCTTCCGCAGCTACTCTTATACCAATTTTAAAAGGAACCCGCACTGATTTACGATATGCTTTCAATTCATCTTTATTATCAAGTATAGGTATAACATTTTTAAAACCCGTGTTAAGTAACCTGGCAATGCGGCTTATGTAGGGCTTCTGTTTAAAGCCATTGCAAATAATAAAAATGTCTTTGTTGATTTTTTTTGCTTCGTACAATTTATTAATGATCTCTATATCGTAGGCATAAGATGTTTCGAGATGGATATTATTCTTCAACGCTTCTTCTACAATAAAAGAAAAGTGCGAGCTTTTGGTACAATAGCAATAAAAATACTGACCTTCGTACTTATGCTTTTTAAAAGCACTGGCAAACATTTTTTTTGCTTTGTTTATTTGCTGACCAATTTTGGGCAGGTAAGTAAATTTTAAAGGAGTTCCATATTTATCAATCAATGCTTTTACGTCCACGTCGTTATATTGCAGGTAGTCATCTTTTAAGTTAAAATCTTGCTGGGGAAAATTGAAGGTTTGATTAACTAACTCGAGGTAACTATTGTTCATTAATTTATATTAGGTTTTCTTTAAAATTTTTACAAATGTAATTGAATGATATATTCTTTAAACAAAAAAAAGCCGTCCAAAAAAATGGATCGGCTTTAAAACAAGTAGTGGTGTTATTATTTAACTGAAAGAATAAGATTTTTAAAACTATCTGGTTCGTTCATTGCCATATCTGCAAGTATCTTCCTGTTGAGGTCGATATTCTTTTCTGATAATTTGTGAATGAACTGGCTATAAGTCATTCCTTCTGCTCTTACAGCTGCATTAATACGGGCAATCCATAAAGTCCGGTACTCACGCTTCTTAAGTTTACGGCCCACATAACTGTAGGTCATACCTTTTTCCATTACATTTTTAGCAACGGTATAAACATTTTTTCGTTTACCATAGTACCCTTTGGCTGCTTTAAGAATTCTTTTTCTTCTTGCTCTTGATGCTACTGCATTTACTGAACGTGGCATAATTAATATTTTTTTATTTAGATTTTAGTTCCGGGAATTTTACCCTGCTAAAATCCTTCTTGATTTAATTGTTTTAGATTTTCTTCTTTCGAAGATGAGTTTTATTTCATGCGGAGTAGGCGCATCACAAATGGACGGTTGGCATCGCTCACCATACCTTTCTTGCGTAAACTGCGTTTACGCTTGGTCGTTTTTTTTGTTAAGATGTGACGTTTGTAAGCTTTTTGAAATGTAATTTCACCGGTACCGGTTACTTTAAAGCGCTTTTTGGCGCTGGAGTTGGTTTTAACCTTTGGCATTATTTTACTATTTTATTTTACACCCTCGCCGGCGTCCCGAACAGACGGGAACTTATGGAGCCATGTGGGCAATATGTTTTATAAAACCCTGCTAAGCCAAAACATAAAATGCTTAACGGGGTGCAAATGTAGGAAATTATTTTGAATAAATGCAAGCTGTTAGCGGCTGGTTCGGCGCGGCCACGATTCTTTTATTTCGTAACTGGCGGTTTCTTTTTATCATCATCCTCGTGATAAAGATCATGCAGGTTTTGAACTTTCAGATGATCATACAGTGAATGCTTATCAATAAACATTGAAACGAGACTTGCTATAAGTCCTGCAATCATAAGGTGAAATATTACGTTGTGTCGGTCAGTCATTTCAAGTACGAGGATTGCAGAAGTAAACGGGGTGCGGGTAACCCCTGTAAGAAAACCCACCATGCCACATAATATGAGCAGGTTCGCATTATTTGCTGACACCTCTAACCATCCTGCTATAAGTGAGCCAACACCAGCTCCGGCACCCAACGATGGTGCAAAGATTCCTCCGGCAGCGCCGGTTGTAAAACTAAGGATAGTACCTATAATTCTATAAATGGCAGTATACCACTCTACATTTTTATCGGTGCTGAACAGAGAAGTGGTCATAATTTCTTTGCCTGACCCAAGTATACGCGGATCGAAAAAAAATGCGATCGCAGCAATTATAACAGCACATGCTAAAACATACAATATGTGCTGATAATGAAATTTAAATTTTTGTTTCCATCGAATAATAACCAGGATAATTCTCGACATAATGCTTCCTAACAAACCCGCCATCACCGCCACTAATATCAGTGGAAGAAATATGAATTTCGAAAGGCCCGTAACATCCGGATAGCCGAGATATAAGTATGGCCCCAGCAAACCCTGGGCCGTTAAACCTGCAATGATTACGGCCGTGAATAAGGCGGTCTTAAAATAACTGATATGAGTTTTGGTAAGTTCTTCCACTGCGAACACGATTCCACCTAGTGGTGTATTAAATGCGGCGGCGAGTCCCGCTGCAGCACCCGTCATAATCATATTACGCTTCGAAATTTTGGGCCACCAGGATGGCAGCCACTCGTTAATTTTTCTAAATATAGCACCCGCAATTTGTATAGTCGGCCCTTCCTTTCCTATAAGGCCGCCGCCAAGTATCATTAAAAAACTTGAAATACCCTTTACGAAAAAAACTTTCAGGCTTAACAATTTGGTTACTTTTTTATCATCGCGTGGCGTTGCGAGTTCAATAGCCGCCATAATTTCCGGGATACCGCTTCCTCGTGCGTGGGGCGCAAAAAACTTCACTACCCAAAATGCCAGCAAAAAACAAACCGGAGTTACGATAAAGATTAACCAGGAATGCTGGTGAAAGATATTTAGATTTTTGCCTTCTAAATATGCAAATACTTTGGAGTAGAATACGGATACCAGGCCGGTAATGAGAGACGCCACCCAAAATGGAAGCGCCTGTAAAATATTTTGTTTTATTTTTTCATTCTTTATCCTGTCAAATGTTCTTTTTAAAGCTCGTCTGATTTTTAGGATTGCCATTAATTTTTAATTTCCGGTTTTTTTTTCAGGTTAAAATAAAATTTCCGTCAAGATACTATTAAAAAGTAAATACGCATGCGTCATTTAATAACAGGCTATACTACAATAGATAATTATTAAATAAATTCTGTCAGTTCACAGATATCAAACCAATTTGTATGCCGAAGCCTTTACTGATTTCCCCGATAAAACAAGGGCAGGTTTGGGATTTCCTTTTATATCGGCTCCCAAATCTGTCACATTCTTACGGCAACTCATCTACTGCTTATTTACACTTCCGATAACATTGTATTTTTTCATCTGCACTTATTTGTAATTACCTTCGCGAAAATTTAATAAAAAAAAGTATCTGCTGCTAAAATGTACGAAAAGTTTTTAAGGTATATAGAAAGAATAAATCAATGGCGCAAACTTAGAATCTCCAATTCAAATTTTTTAATTATTGCTGCTGCGGTAGTAGGTATTATGGGAGGAATTGCCGCTTCTGTTTTAAAAGAACTTACACATTCCGTGGCTACCTTTCTTCAAAACGATTTACACTGGGAGTATAAATATTATCTCTATTTTTTCTTCCCACTCATTGGTATATTACTAACAGTAATATATATACGTACATTCATCCGTCGTAGTAAGTTTCAACATGGCATTGCCCCGATATTGTATAATATTTCCCACAATTCCAGTAAACTTGATTTTCATAATATTTATAGCCAGGTTATAAGCAGCGCTCTTACCGTTGGGCTCGGAGGATCTGCCGGATTGGAGGCTCCGTCCGTCTCAAGTGGCGCATCCATAGGTTCCAACATAGGTCGTTTTTTTGGATTGAATTATCGTGATACTTCATTGCTTTTGGCCTGCGGCGGAGCTGCCGGAATTTCCGGGGCTTTCAATAGTCCGGTTGCAGGTATGATCTTTGCCATCGAAGTAATTATGCCAGAATTTTCTATTCCCGCTTTTATTCCGCTGCTCATTTCATCGGCATTTTCTTCTGTTGTTTCACAGCTTATCTATAAAGAACCACTTTTTGTGTTTGTTACGCGGGGAGATTGGGTTTTGAATGCCTTCTGGTATTATATTGTATTCGGCATTATCGTAGGCGTTTACTCGGTATTCTTTAGTCGGTTGAATACTTATTTGTCTGATGTTTTTGCCAAGATAAAAAACAGGTACGGACGAGTTTTTATTGGAGGCATAACGTTGGGAATTATGATTGCTTTAATACCTACATTATATGGCGAAGGTTATATTACTATTCAGAAATTATTAGATGGCAATTATCAAACATTACTTACCAATAGCTTCTTCTCAAAATACCAAAACATCGCATGGGTGCTGCTGGCATTTGGCGCATTAACAGTGATAGGTAAATCATTGGCGTGCATTATTACCTTAGGCAGCGGCGGTAATGGTGGTATGTTTGGGCCAAGTATGGTCGTGGGTGGTTTAATTGGTTTTGTTTTTGCCTTTGGCCTCAATCAAACGGGAATGGTTAACCTAAACGTGACCAATTTTATCATCGCCGGAATGGCCGCTTCTTTAAGTGGCGTAATGCACGCTCCGCTAACAGGCATTTTTCTGGCCGCCGAAATTACGGGAGGCTATGCCCTGATGGTTCCTTTGATGATAGTGGCTGCTATCTCCTATTTTATAAATAAAGGCAATTTGAAATATTCTATTTATACAAAGGGCCTGGCAGAACAGGGAAATTTGGTATCAACCGAAAATAAGGAACACAATGTACTTAGAAGATTAAAATTAAAATACCTGATAGAGAAAGACTTTGTAATATTAAGACCTGATGAAACGCCCCGTAGCAGGAGCTCGGACATTATTCATACAACCAAAAATATTTTCCCGGTTGTTACATACGAAGGCGAATTAACGGGCATTATTTTCAGTGATCAGCTGTTGGAATTACTAGTGAGCAACAAACCCGAAGATCACAACCGATTGATAAAAGATATTGCTCAGCCACCAGATAAGATTGTCAATATAAATACGTCGATGTTTGAAGTGATGCAAATTATGGATAGCCTTGATTTCCGTATTTTGCCTGTAACCGGGCCGAACAATATTTACCTGGGATTCGTTACAAAAAACAGCATCTTCAACAAATACCGGCATATATTAAAGAGGCACGAGAATGAATAACAACCTACACGATAATTCAATGGCAATAGGTTTGAAAAAATTAACGTGAAGAAATTAGAAGACGATTTTTACTGGTATTAAAAATCTCCCAGTTTTAATTTATAAATATTTCATCCCGATTCGAAAAAATACTTTAAAAATTATTTATGGCAGGTAAAAGATCGCTTTTAAAAACCATCTTAATTTTATTAAATACAATTGTGATTATTGCTTACCTTATCACATGTCTTTCGCCATTTGCAAACACTGGTGAGGACTGGTTTCTAGCATTGCCAGGCCTTGTTTTCCCACTAATTTTTTTTGCGCTTGTATTCTTTATCATATTATGGTTCTTCTTAAGATCAAAGTGGAAGTGGATTTCGTTGATCGTTTTATTATTAGGTCTGCAGCAAATTATTGCTGCATTTGCTTTTCACTTTCCCGCTAACTTTTCTCCTGAAAAAAAAGCTAACACTTTACGGGTTTTTCAATGGAATCTTTCCGGCTGGGGAGAAGCCAGCAGCATTGGCAATAACGATAAAGATTATAAATCACTGATGATGGATTTAATAAGGGAACAGAATCCGGATGTTCTATGCTTTGAAGAATTTTATGATCATATTTCCCCGAACAATTTTGAACCTAATATCGCCAGCTTAATAAACATAGGATATGGATATCATTACTTTGTTGCAACAGAATCTTCAAAAGAAAATGAATATGAATCGGGCATTGCAATATTTTCACGATACCCTATGATCGATTCAGCGAGCTACAGTTTCAACGACAATACCACCCGGGGTGAGCACCTTCTTTACACTGACATAAAGGTTGAACAAAAAACTTTCAGAATATTTGCCACGCATTTACAATCCGTTCATTTCCAGGAAAAAGAATATGAAAGCTTAAGCAGAATGAAACATGGCCATGAAAGTGGATTCCGTGATTCCCGAACGATCGTTTCAAAATTAAAACGGGGATATGTATCCCGTTACAAGCAGGCAGTACTTGTGAGCCAAAAAATTAAAGCGAGCCCATATCCATCTTTTATCTGTGGTGACTTTAATGATGTTCCCAATTCCAGCACCTATTTTAAAATAAAAGGAAATTTACAGGATGCCTTTTTAGAAAAAGGATTTTTTATCGGGCGTACTTTTCGCTTTATTTCACCAACATTAAGAATTGATTATATTCTGGCAGATAAAAAATTTAAGGTAACCCAATTTCAAAGAATAAAAGTTCCTTACTCCGACCATTATCCTGTAGAAGCAGACCTGCAATATTAATATCTAACGGTTAGGCATAAGTGAATCAGGTGCCGTTATTTCTTAAGCCAATCCATACTATCCATCCAGTTCTTACACAGTTCCATCCAATCACCTTTGTTAGTAGGATTATGCATCCCGAATCCATGTCCGCCTGCTTTATAAATATGCATTTCAGCAGGAATTTTATATTTCAAAAGCGCTTCATAAAACGAAATACTGTTCATTACCGGCACTGTGTTATCATCAGTAGCTTGAACCAAAAAAGTGGGTGGCGTTTGAGAGCTCACCTGCATTTCATTCGAAAAAGAATCAATTAAATTCTGCGGTGGATTCTTACCAATGAGCCGGTCTCTTGACCCTATGTGCCCTATATTATCCTGGAAACTAATTACCGGATAAATTAATATAGCAAAGTCGGGCCGGAGGTTAATGTTGTTTGAATTCTCTATGTAACTATGTTGAAAATGTGTAGCTGCAGTAGACGCCACATGTCCCCCGGCAGAGAATCCCATAATACCAATTTTGTTTGCATCAACATTCCATTCTTTTGCATGCATCCTTACCAATTGAATTGCCCTTTGTGCATCCTGCAATGGTCCAATTTTTTTATCAATCATAGAGGAGTCGTTGGGCATACGGTATTTTAAAACGAACGCAGCAATTCCCATTTCATTAAATTTCCTGGCAACTGCAAAACCTTCTTTTACAATTGATGTAATCCAATAACCTCCGCCCGGACAGATAACAACAGCAGTTCCGGTGGCTATTGACTTATCAGGTAAAAAGATTGTCAACGTTGGCTCTGAAGTATAGTGCACAATTGTATCGCCGTTATCCTGTGGTTCCCACAACTCTTTTGTCGTGTATGGTTTACTGTTAGGAACCTTACCATCATACAACGGGATTGTCTGTTGCGCATACATTTCGTGCATAAAACAAATTATAACAATGAAATTAGAAACATCTTTTTCATACTGTAGATTTTGTGATACTTACAATTTCCGATATTTTTTTATTCCAAGGTAATCTTTGCAAAGCCATTTCCATTGCAAGGCCGAAAACAACAGCCGAAAGAAAGATGACCCAATGTAGTCTTTGAATTTTTAAAACGCCGATAAAAAGTTGCGAGAGCAATAAGATAATAAATACAATTAATATCTGCCCGCTTTCCAGGCCCACGCTGAAACTGAACATAGATAAGGCAAAGCTCTGCTCCGGAGCTAATATCAAACGAAGAACGTTTGCAAACGCAAGCCCGTGAATAAGCCCAAAGAAAAGCGCCAGGAAATAATTTATTCTTATGGCTTTTGCACTAAATGATTTTTGAAAGAGATTACTGATTGCCGTAACGACAATGGTACAGGGAATTAAAAATTCTACCCAACTTTCATTTACTTCAACAATTCTTTTAGTACTTAATATAAGCGTAATCGTGTGCCCTACGCTGAAGGCAGTAACGAGAATAAGCACCTGCCGCCAATCTTTGAGCATATAAATTGCAGCAAGTGCAGCAATAAAAAAGATATGATCCAACGCTTCAGCGTTCATAATATGTCCCCAGCCGATACTAAAATAAAAAACAAGATCATTCATTATAGCTGAAGGTTTGATTTAGTTGGGCGTTTTTTCAAAATAAAGGCAAACAACTCCTGACTTGAACTGGTTACTTTTAACAAGTTTAAGTTTGGTTCTGTTTTGAATATTTTTAAATAATAAAGTTCCTTCCCCTAACAGGATCGGGTTTATGAAAAGCCAATAATCATCAATCAGGTTTTCCTGCATAAGAGAATGGGCAGCAGAAGGACTTCCAAAAATTATAATGTCTTTACCTTCCTGCTGCTTAAGTTTCATTATTTCGCCGGGCACGTCAGTACTTATAATTTTTGTATTGTGCAAATTGGCACCCTCCATAGTTTTTGACAAAATAACTTTATGAACTTTGTTATACCATGTTGAGTGTTCTATATCATGTTTTGATGCATTGGGTTTGTCAGCGGCGGTAGGCCAATAATTTTCCATCATTTGATACGTCACCCTTCCATATAAAGCCGTCGTAGCTTCACTTGTTCTTTCACCAGCGTAATCAAAAATTTCCTCATCAACTGTAATCCAGTCCATTTCTCCGTTTGGGCCTGCAACAAAGCCATCAAGAGACACGTGGATGAATAATACAATCTTTCTCATATTTTCCATTTTTATTGTTTAAAATTAACATTAATAAAAAAACAAAGTATTATAAAAAATTTATTGATTTCTATTTAAATCTTCCAACCCGTAAGTCTACATTAAAGCAGAAACTTCAACCTCATTTAAGTTAGATATTTCCTTTCTTTAATTCATCTACTGCATGGTTCGCGGCTCTTGCAGTTAACGCCATAAACGTAAGTGATGGGTTTTGAGTACTTGTTGATGTCATACAAGCTCCATCTGTTACAAACACATTGCTACAGTTATGAAACGCATTCCATTTATTGAGCAATGAAGTTTTAGGATCCTTACCCATTCTGCATCCGCCCATTTCATGAATATCAAGTCCAGGTGCTTGTTTGCTATCGTTTTGCCGAATGTTTTTGCAACCAGCCTTTTCAAACATTTCTGTAGCAACACTTAAGAAATCGTTCATACTCTTTACATCATTATCATCGTAATCAACTGACGCAATCAATTGCGGCATATCCCACGCATCTTTCTTATCGGGGCTCAATCTTACATGATTGGATTCTTTTGGAATCGTTTCTCCCTGCATCATAACGCTAACGTACCAGCCGCCGGCCTCCGATAACGCATCTTTAAAAGCTTCACCCAATCCATCTGCGTAACCATATCCCCTGCCCGCTCCAAAAAATACCATGTAGCCTCGAAGAAAATCAGTTTCCTGTTTATGAACATTCCTGAAATTTGGCATCATGGGTTGTGTGGGTCTTCTGCCATAATAGTATTTGTCCGGCGGTCCGTCATAAGTTGCGTTTACGGTTCCCCGGTAGTTTTGAAATGCAATGTATTTTCCCAGCAACCCGTTGTCGTTTCCGAAGCCGTTAGGGAAACGAGGAGAAGTTGAATTGAGTAACAGTAAATTTGTATTCAGGCAGGCTGCATTTACGAAAATAATCCTCGCAAAAAATTGGGTCGTTTCTTTTGTGATGGCATCCATTACATTTACGCCAATAGCTTTTCCTTTTGCATCATCATATATTATGGAATGGACCACCGTTTCCGGCCTTATAGTTAAATTGCCGGTTTTCATGGCCCAGGGAATTGTGGATGAATTGGAACTGAAGTATCCACCAAACGGGCATCCGCGGTCGCATTTACTCCTTGCCTGGCATTGGCTTCGGTTCTGTTGAATATGAATTTCTTTTGGTTGCGTTAAGTGAGCGCAACGGCCTTGTACCACAAAACGTTCCTTATAATTCGCCATTATTTTGGTACTGATGTCCTTCTCAACACAATTCATTTCCCAGGGTGGCAGGAATTCACCGTCAGGTAATGTGTCTCTTCCATCGAGATTGCCACTTATGCCGGCAAATTTTTCAACATAAGAATACCATGGAGCCAGGTCGTCATAACGTATAGGCCAGTCGACTGCAAAGCCATCGCGGGCCGGGCCTTCAAAATCATATTTGCTCCATCGTTGTGTTTGCCTTGCCCATAGCAAACTCTTGCCGCCAACCTGGTAACCCCGAATCCAATCGAAAGGCTTTTCCTGCACGTAAGGATGTTCAGTATCTTTTACAAAGAAGTGTTGTGTGGCTTCACTAAAAGCATAGCACCTGCTTACAACGGGATTTTCTTTTGTTATATTCAAAGGCATCTTTAGCCGATGCGAAAATTCCCACGGGCCTTTTGTTGCTGTTGGGTAATCTTTCAAATGGACCACATTTCTTCCGCGTTCCAGCAGGAGTGTTTTTAAACCTTGTTCGCATAATTCTTTTGCAGCCCATCCGCCGCTGATTCCACTCCCAATAACAATGGCATCGAATGTGTTTAGTGTTTTTCCTTTTGAATTAATATAGAGGGAATCTGGTGGCATAATTATTATTGTCTTATTTCAGCAGAAAAAAAAGGGAATGTTTTGCTAATTACAAACAGGAAGCGTTCAACAAATATCAACCAAATAATTTACCACATCAAATTAGCCAAATAGTTTTGAAAAAAAATTTTATTTTCTCAATCTATGCAGCTCATTAAAGAAATATAGCCGACGGGCTGCGGGATTGAAGCAGAAAGCCCGGTGAGGCTTTGTGATATGGCTTTGCGCCGGACTTGCAGTGAACAGCCCGATCAAAAGTTGATCAATGATCTCAACGATGAGAGCCCCAAACAAAAATCCCCTTGCATTGCTGCAAAGGGATTGTATTTTTAACATCGTACATCTTACATCGTACTTCGTACATTGAATTAGTAACCCATGTCACCCATTCCACCGCCGCCCATTGGAGGCATAGCTGGTTTGTCTTTCTCAGGTTTGTCAGAAATTACACATTCGGTAGTTAATAACATGCCTGCGATTGACGCTGCATTTTCCAACGCAATACGGGTAACTTTTGTAGGATCAATAACACCTGCTGCCAACAAGTTTTTCATAAACTTCTGTACGGGCATTGAAACCAAAATCGCCTTTTCCTTCTTTAACTTTTTGAACAACGATACTGAACCTTCAATACCGCTGTTTATAACGATCTGGCGAAGAGGTTCTTCAACAGCACGTTTAACAATCTGGATACCGGTAGTTTCATCTTCATTTTCGCCTTTAAGCTTGTTAAGGCTTTCAATAGCACGAATGTAAGCAACACCACCGCCTGGTACAATACCTTCTTCAACAGCAGCACGTGTTGCATGCAAAGCATCATCAACACGGTCTTTCTTTTCTTTCATTTCAACTTCAGTAGCAGCACCAACATATAATACAGCAACACCACCGCTTAATTTAGCAAGACGTTCCTGTAATTTTTCTTTATCATAATCAGATGTTGTTGTTTCAATCTGTGCTTTGATCTGGTTAACACGCGCCTGTGATATCCTTCTTAGCACCTTTACCGCCAACGATAGTTGTATTGTCTTTATCGATAGTAACTGAAGTAGCTTCACCAAGATAAGTAAGGTCAGCATTTTCAAGTTTGAAACCTTGTTCTTCGCTGATAACGGTACCGCCTGTAAGAACTGCAATATCTTCCAACATTTCTTTTCTGCGATCGCCAAAGCCAGGAGCTTTAACAGCAGCAACTTTCAAAGTACCGCGCAATTTATTAACAACTAAAGTTGCCAAAGCTTCGCCTTCAAGATCTTCAGCAATGATTAAAAGCGGGCGGCCGGCTTGAGCAACTTTTTCAAGAATATGGAAGAATATCTTTCATAGTAGATATCTTCTTATCGTAAATAAGAATGTAAGGATTTTCTAATTCAGCTTCCATCTTTTCGCTGTTGGTTACAAAATAAGGAGAAAGATAACCGCGGTCGAATTGCATACCTTCAACAACTTCAACAGTTGTGTCAGTGCCTTTAGCTTCTTCAACAGTGATAACACCTTCTTTACCAACTTTTGCCATAGCTTCTGCAATCAATTTACCAATTGATTCATCGTTGTTGGCAGAAATAGATGCAACTTGTTCAATTTTGCTGATGTTATCGCCAACAGCTACTGATTGTTTTTTCAGATGAGCAACAACAGCTATAACAGCTTTGTCAATACCACGTTTCAAATCCATTGGATTAGCGCCGGCAGCAACGTTCTTCAAACCTTCGCTGATGATAGCTTGTGCAAGAACAGTTGCTGTAGTAGTACCATCACCAGCAATATCAGCAGTTTTAGAAGCAACTTCTTTTACCATTTGGGCGCCCATGTTTTCAATCGGATCTTCCAGTTCAATTTCTTTTGCAACAGTTACACCATCTTTGGTAACAACCGGTGCACCGAATTTTTTTTCAATAACAACGTTACGGCCTTTAGGGCCTAGTGTTACTTTAACTGCATTAGCCAAAGTATCCACGCCCTTTTTCATTTTATTGCGGGCTTCAATTTCAAAAAATATTTGTTTTGACATTTTATTAATGATTAAAGTTTTAAAAAATTGTTTACTTCACTTTCATTAAAATATCAGAAGCTCTCATAATTAAATAGTCAGCTCCGTCAATCGTAATTTCTGTTCCACCGTATTTGCCATACATTACTGTATCGCCGGCTTTAATGTGTAAGGGAATCAACTGGCCTGTTTGCTCAGCGTATTTTCCTTTTCCTACCGCTACAACAGTACCTTTTTGGGGTTTTTCTTTTGCTGTATCGGGAATGATAATACCACCGGCAGTTTTTGTTTCGGCTGCGTTGGGTTTAACAAGAACTCTGTCATCAAAGAGTTCAAAATTGTCTTTTGCCATAATAGTAAAATTTTATTGATTTTTTTTGTTGGGATGCAAATGTACACGAATAATCATACCAAAGCCTTTAATCAGTTTTGTTGTCATATCCGAAACAAGGCATGGCAGAATTTAAGGCAAAGAATCAGCCAAAATTTCATAAAGGTTACCAAATATTGAAATTTGAGGCTTAAGGATTGGAAGGCTTAATTTATTCCCCAGGCCTCATTAATTGCCTCTAACTGGTTTTGGGGCAAACGGGAATGTAGATAGTGGCCGCTGGCATTTTTCTGCCTGAATGCCTCATAAAGAGTAACGGCACACGCTACGGAAATATTTAGCGATTTAATAATGCCCACTTGCGGGATAATAAAGTCACCATCAGAGAAACGACGGATATCTTCACTGACACCAAAAGTTTCGTTACCGAAAACAAGCGCTACCGATTCGGTCATATTGAGGGCGTATAAATCAGCCGCTCCTTCGCTTAGATGGGTTGTATATATTTTACCGTATCGTTTGCGAATTTCATCGAAGCATTTCCCGGCCTCTGTAAACTGGTGAATCGTGAGCCACTCCGCAGCAGTTGATGAACTTCTATAGCCCCATTTTTTATGCGGCGGAATCCGGTTATTTAATATATATACATCCTGGATTCCCACTGCATCACAGGTACGCATAACCGCAGAAACATTGTGGGGATCAAATACATTCTCCAGCACGACCGTAAGATCCGGCTGGCGGTGACTAAGAACTGTTGTCAGGCGTTTATGTCGTTCGGGTGTCATATATTAGTAAATACCGAAAGGTAATTAAATCAATGAATTTCACATAACTTGTCAGCGATTAAAAAAATATTTTTCACTGTTTTGTTCCCTATTGAATTACGATCCGTATAAATTTGATTTTGGCCCGTCGGGTACTGTTTTACTTTTATAAATAAACCTTTCTAGATGTTTAATAAAATTTTCGTTCTTGCTGCCGTTTCTTTCATAATGATTTCATGCAATAATAAAAAAGAGTCATTTGTACCGAAACCTGATGTCCTTGCTTCAAACGTGGATACGCTTGTAAAGCCTTCAGAAGATTTTTTTGAATATGCCAATGGAGGCTGGATCAAGAGAAACCCGATTCCCGCTGATGAGAAAGGATGGGGAATTGCTTATGTCGTTAATGAGGAGAATCAGCAGCGCCTGAAAACTATTAATGAAGAAGCTATTAAAAATTCCGGGGCCAAAGGAACTGCTTCGCAAATGATCGGCGATTTTTGGAAAGCTGCGATGGATACTGTTGCCATTGAAAAAGAGGGAACCCAAAAATTGCAACCCTGGTTTAATAAGATTAATGGAATAACTGACATAAATTCTTTAATTGAAATTGTAGGTGATTTGAGCAACATTGGTGTTCAAACACTTTTTAGGAATGGTGTAGACCAGGACGAAAAAAACAGCGATCTTGAAAGTTACAGGTTATCGCAAGGCGGATTGGGACTTCCGGAAAGAGAATACTATTTCAAAACTGATTCTTCCACAGTTAACATAAGAAATAGTTATGTAAATCACATTACAAAAATGTTTGAGCTGAATGGCACCGCCCATTCAGATGCTAACAAAGCGGCAGCTTCTATTCTTGCTTTTGAAACGAAGCTTGCAGCAGCTTCCCGCAAATTGGAAGATCTTCGGGATCCTTACGCCAATTACCACAAGATGGCTATTAATGATCTATCTAAAATGTGTTCTGTCATCAACTGGAAAAAATTCCTTTTTGAAACAGGAGTTAAAAATATTGATTCAGTAATTGTTGGACAGCCTGAGTTTTTTGGGGCACTTAACGATGTTTTAAAATCAACCGCCTAATGATGTTTTCAAAAATTATCTGCATTATCATTTGTTAGATCAATATGCCGGGGCACTGCCCGATGCTTATGGCATAGAGGATTTCAATTTCGATAAGTCATTGAGCGGAGTAAAAGAACGACAGCCACGCTGGAAAAGGGTTATTAATTCCGAAGAAGGCGTTATTGGAGAATTATTGGGGCAGCTTTACGTCAAGAAATACTTTAATGATTCTGCCAAACAGCGCTATATGAAAATGGCGGAGGGAATAAGAGATGCATATCAAAGAAAGAATTCAAAATCTTACGTGGATGAGTGACAGCACCAAACAAAAGGCCATTATAAAACTTGCAGCAGTAAAAAAGAAAATTGGTTTCCCTGACAAGTGGAAAGATTTTTCAGGAATGGAAATAAGCAAAGAAAGTTACGTGCAGAATCTCATTAACTGCCGGAAAATGGTGGCATAATTACGAAATGAATAAATTAGGGAAGCCGGTGGACAAAGAAGAATGGGATATGTACCCGCAAACTTATAATGCGTATTACAGCGCTGGCAATAATGAAATCGTTTTTCCGGCTGCTGCGTTTATCGTTCCGGGTTATGATGATGCAGAACTGGACGATGCCACAATGTGGGGATATGTTGGCGCTTCTTATATCGGTCACGAAATAACCCACGGATTCGATGACCAGGGTAAGTTATATGACGAAAAAGGAAATCTTCACAACTGGTGGACTAAAAACTGATTCTATTGAATTTGCAAAAAGAGCGCAGGTAATTATCAGTCAATTCAACGCACTATGAGCCGCTGCCGGGTGTGCATATCAATGGCAAAAATACACAAGGCGAAAACATTGCAGATCTGGGTGGTTTGGAAATTGGCATTACAGCATTTAAAAAAACAGATGCTTATAAAAAAAATGATACTATCGCGGGCCTCTCTCCTATGCAACGATTCTTCCTTGGCTATGCTTTAAGTTGGTTATTTGAAGACAGAAATGAAAGCCTGAAAACGCAATTGATGACCGACGAACATGCCCCGGCAAAATACAGGGTCAACGGCCCGTTTGTAAATATTGATGAATTCTACACCGCTTTCGGTGTTAAGCCGGGAGATAAAATGTATGTACCTGATTCGGCAAGAGTAAGAATATGGTAGACATAACGGTATCGTATAAACGCCTTAGAATTTGATCAGGCATTTTTAACACAGCGAAATCCAATATTGGAAGTTGAACTGTCAATTGTATTAGAAGAACGTGCAGCAACCCTATAACGATTACAGTAGGAGTGATGACATAAAAAAGAACCGCCACGCATTACTTTAGCTTCGCCATTTGGTGGCCCTTTAGGATTTATTCGCGGACTTGTTTGATGAAAATCCCTGCTAAACCAATCGCTGCACCATTCCCAAACATTACCGGCCATGTTATATAAGCCAAAATTATTTGGCTTGAAACTTTTAGCTGTTGCTGTGCCAAGATAGCCGTCTTCTAAACTGTTGTAATCGGGAAAAGTTCCCTGCCAGATATTACAATGATGCGTATTATCCTGCATCAGTTCATCACCCCATGGAAATTTTTTTTGTACCAATCCTCCTCTTGCAGCATACTCCCACTCTGCTTCTGTCGGTAACCTTTTGTTCGCCCAATTGCAATAGGAAATTGCATCGTTCCATGAAACATGGACAACAGGGTGATCCATTCTTTTATTGACATCGGAATTCTTTCCTTCAGGTTGATTCCATCTGGCCCCTTGAATCGCACACCACCACGGCGTTTGCGCTGCAACCTGAAAATCGGCTTTCTGATCTTCTTCAGAAAGCAATCCGACAAAAACAAATGACCATCCATAACGTTCCGCCTCCGTTATATAACCCGTTGCATTAATAAATTCAGAAAATTGAAAATTGGTAACTGTGGCTGCATCAATATAAAACGGATCTAAAGTAATTTCTCTTACCGGTCCTTCTCCGTCTGCAGGAAAACCTTCCCTATCATTTGTACCCATCAAAAAATTTCCCCCGGGTAATTTGATCATGTTAGCAAACGAAACATCCTTTGAATTTCCAAAAATTATTTCTTCATCATTTTTTTCAGATTTATCTCTTGATGCAGCACAACACGATTTGATATTTTCTTTTTCCATTTTTTTATCAGCATTGGAATTTTTATTTAACTAACGTTGAAGGGTATCCCACAAAGGTACAAAGAACACTAAGGAAATCTTTGTGTACTTTGTGTCTCCGTGGGAAATTAATTAAATGCATCTTTAGGCCGGAAATTTACAGGTAAGCCTGTGTCATCTTTATAATATTTCTTTAAGGCTGTTAAGTGCTCAACTAAATCTTTTAATTCATCCTCATATCCCGGTCGCACTTTATATCCCAATTGCTCATCTATAAGGTTATCCATTTCATCGGGATCCTTTTCCAGGTCGTACATCTCCCATTCATTGATCGTGTAAAAGCTCATCAATTTATACCTTTCTGTCCTAACACCATAATGCGGAAGCACCCAATGCGGCGCCTGGAATTCATAGTAATGATAGTACATTGATTTTCGCCAATCTTGCGGAGTTTTGTCTGCAAAAATGGGCAAAAGACTTTTGCCTTGCATATCAGGAGGAACTGGAATGCCGGCCATGTCAAGTATCGTGGGTGCATTATCAATACTTTCCACCCACGATTCTGTTGTGCTTCCGGGTTTAGTAACACCAGGATAACGGATCATCCACGGAACTCTCAAGGCCTGTTCATACATAAATCTTTTATCAAACCATCCATGATCGCCTAAGAAAAAACCGTGATCGCCGGTGAAGACAACAATAGTATTATCAGCCAACCCGGCCTTATCAAGAAAATCAAGTAACAACCCAACATTATCATCCTGCGATCTTAATGTCCCAAAAAAATGACGCATATAAACCTGGTAGTTCCATTGCTTACGTTGCCTTGGCGATAAGTCTTCGGGCGGATTGAAATCAGGCATATTTTCAACAGACATGTGGGCTACTTTAGCAGCCGAACATCGTGTTTCATAATCATCCCAAAACGTTCCTGGTTCAGCGAAACGATGATCATCATAAATATGTTCGTATTTGTGCGGCGGATCAAACGGGCGGTGATCATTAAAAAACTGCATTGCCATAAAGAAAGGTTTTCCCATCGATTTAAAATCCTTCATCCAGTTAATAGCCATATTCGTAAAAATATCAGTGCCATAACCTTCGAAAGTTTTGTCTTCAATTTTAGCGCTTCCAAACGATGCGTTTTGTTTATAGCCCGTAGCATGGTAGTACGGTCCGCCCGCTCCTTCTTTATAAATGAAATTATCGAAACCTACTTCACCCGGGTTTGCAGGCAGATGCCATTTGCCAACGATAGCCGTATTATAACCATTGTTTTTTAATATGCGTGCAACATTCTCCTGCTTCGGATCAAATGTGCTGGCCGGTTCACCATTGGAAGCATTATCATAATTGGATAACATACCATTAAGGTGATCATATTTACCTGTGAGTAAAGTGGCGCGACTCGGTGCACACAATGCATTATTACAAAATGAATTTTTAAATAACATCCCTCCCTTTGCAATTCTGTCAATATTCGGCGTTGGTGCTATCTGGCTTCCGTAACAGCCCAAAGCATTTATAGGCACTCCTTCTGTTGTAATCCAAAGTATATTGGGTTTACCTTTGAAATTATTTTTCTTCAGTAATCGCTTAATTTGTTTCGTATTTTCAAAAGAAAAATTTCCTATTGCCGACTGAGCAAAGGGTAATCCTAAGGTTAATCCTCCCAATCTTTTTAATGCAGTTTTACGTGAAATAGAGCGGTCGTTTATTCCCATAATCTAAAAATTTTATGATGAACAGAATCAGTTGCGTTACAGCAAATCGTTTGATCAATACCTGTAAGAAAATCACTGGTTGTAATTTATTGATAAAATTTTAAAATGGGGCAAATATCAACGCTAAACAGAATTGATATACAATCTTCCTTCGCAATGATGTTGGCGAATGTTAAAAGGGGTACGTTATTTTTGATGCCTTTCTTTTAGAATATCCAAAACCTCATCCAGTTCTACATTTTTTTCGCGAAGCAAAACAAGATAATGAAACATTAAATCGGCTGCTTCGTTCAGGAATAATTTTTTGTGGTTGTCCTTTGCTTCAATAACTAATTCAACAGCTTCCTCTCCTACTTTTTGGGCAATAGAGTTTAATCCTTTCTTAAATAATGTGGAAGTATATGATCCGGAAACGGGATATTTTTTTCTTCCTAAAATAATTTTTTCAAGTGTCTTTAAAAAATCATCAGAGGCGTTATCTTCATTAAAACAGGTTTCGGCGCCGGTATGACAAACAGGGCCGTCTGGTTTCGCCTTTATAAGCAATGTATCAAAATCACAGTCCGTTTTCATATCAACAAAATGCAAAAAGTTTTTGCTGGTCTCACCCTTTACCCATAGACGCTGTTTGCTTCTGCTATAGAAAGTTACCAGCTTCGATTCTATGGTTTCGAGCAATGCTTCCTGGTTCATGTAGCCAAGCATTAAAACTACATTGGTGGATGCGTCCTGGATTACTACCGGTATAATCCCATCCGGGGATTTGGAAAAATCAAGCCGTTTAACCATGTCTGCATAATTTCTGGTCATAATCTTACATTAACTTTTTTATCAGATAAAAATTGTTTCAAAGCAGGTATTTCAATTTCTTTATAATGAAACACCGTGGCGGCAAGCGCAGCATCTGCATTGTCGTTTTTAAATACGTCTGCGAAATGTTGCATATTCCCGGCACCTCCTGAGGCAATAACGGGAACCGGAATTTCTTTTGCAAATAATGAAGTGATATCGGAGGCAAAGCCATCCTTTGTGCCATCATTGTTCATAGAAGTTAGCAGCATTTCACCCGCTCCCAAATCAACCGCCTGTCTCGCCCAATCAATCGCTGTAAGGTCAGTCTTAATCCTGCCGCCATTTAAATATACATACCATTTTCCATCAGATTCTCTTTTAGTGTCGATTGCCAATACCACGCATTGACTGCCAAATTCATCAGCCATTCCTTTAATCAAGGCCGGGTTTCTAAATGCAGCGGAATTCACGGAAATCTTATCAGCTCCATTTTGTAACAATTCAAAAGCATTTTCAACTGAGGTGATTCCTCCCCCAACTGTAAAAGGAATATTAATTTGCGCTGCAACCTTTTTTACCAATTCCACCAATGTTTTTCTTTTTTCAACTGTAGCCGTAATATCGAGAAAAACTAATTCGTCTGCGCCTTGCCGTGAGTAATACATAGCAAGTTCCGCTGGATCGCCTGCATCCTGGATATTAACAAAATTGATTCCTTTAACGGTTCTACCGTTATCAATATCCAGGCATGGAATAATTCGTTTTGCCAGCATTAGTTATTGTTTATAAAATCTTTAATTTGTTGTAATGAAATATTGCCCTCATAATAGGCCTTGCCAATGATAGCACCACTGCAGCCCACATCCCGTAAAGTAAACAAATCTTCGTAACAGGATATTCCACCGCTGGCAATAAGTTGTAATGATGGAAATAGTTGCATTATCTCTTTGTACAAATCTACTGACGGGCCCTCCATCATGCCATCTTTAGAAATGTCGGTGCAAAATATTTTGTCAATATTTAATTGAATAAGGCTTTCGATAAAATCAAAAATGCCAACATTCGTATCTTCCTTCCAACCATGGATTTTAATTTTCCTATCCAAAACATCCGCTCCGGGTAAAAATTTATCCGGGCCAAATTCAATTATCCATTGCGCAAATAATTTGGGAGATTTAATAATTACACTTCCTAAACTTATCATAGATGCACCTGCATTAAAAACTTCCTGTATTGCTTCTGTAGTTTTTAATCCTCCGCCAAAATCAATTGTAAGATTCGTATGGCCGGCAATACTTTTCAGTACCGAAATATTAGCAAGGCTTTTTCCATTCGCACCGTCAAGATCAACAACATGAAGTCTCTTTATTCCCGCAGCTTCAAAGCCCTGAGCAATCTCAAGCGGATTGTCACTGTAAATAGTTTTCTTGGTGAAATCACCCTTTGACAACCGTACGCATTTGCCATCCATTATATCTATCGCCGGAATCAATTCCATCTAAATCAATTTTAAAAAGTTTGAAATAATCTGTATTCCCGCATCTGCAGATTTTTCGCTGTGAAACTGAACACCATAAAAATTATCCTTATGCATAGCGGCACTGAAAGGCACTATATAGTCAGCAGTGGCAATAGTTTGAAAAGAAAGCTCCGCATAATAACTGTGCACAAAATATACAAACGCATTTTCGTTTACATTTTCAAAAATGGAAGACTTAAGGTCGTGGATATTATTCCATCCCATATGAGGGATTTTGACTGAAGCCCCATCATCACCAATACCAGGCGACTCAAATTTTTTCACGTTCACATCAAAAATTCCAAGACATTTTGTATTTCCTTCTTCGCTTATCCCGCACATTAGCTGAAGGCCAAGACAAATACCAAGCACAGGTTGCTTTAATGAACTGATTAATTTATCAAGATTTTTATCTCCCAGATATTCCATAGCAGAACCTGCATGCCCTACTCCAGGGAAAATTACTTTATCAGCGCTCCTGATCTCTTCTGCATCATCAGTAACAACTGCGTTTATACCTAAACGTTGTAAAGCATATAAAACACTTTGAACATTGCCTGCATTATATTTTACAATAGCCACGTTCATAAAATACCTTTTGTTGTGGGCAATGAATTATTGTTTACATCTCTTTTAATTGCCATTTTTATCGACTTGGCAAACGCTTTGAAAATAGATTCGATCTTATGATGTTCATTGGTACCGTCAGCTTTTATATTCAGGTTGCATTTTGCAGCATCGCTAAATGATTTAAAGAAATGATAAAACATTTCTGTTGGCATCTCTCCAATTTTTTCCCTTTTAAATTCTGCTCCCCAAACTAACCAGCTTCTTCCACCAAAATCAATAGCTGCCTGCGCCAAACAGTCATCCATGGGAAGTAAAAATCCATATCTTTCTATTCCGCGTTTATCTCCCAGGGCCAACAAAAATGATTCTCCTAATGCAATGGCAACGTCTTCTATTGTGTGGTGCTCATCAATATGTAAATCGCCTTTACACATTACCGTTAGGTTTATTCCGGAATGCTTTGCCAGCTGATCTAACATATGATTAAAAAAACCTAACCCTGTTTCGATTTTTGAAATACCTGTTCCATCAAGATTAAGTTCTATTTCAATCTTAGTTTCATTCGTATTTCTTGAGTGGGTGATCTTTCGCGGTGACAACTTTAAATATCCATAAATATCCTTCCAGTTTTGCGTTTCTACAGCTATCACATGAGCAAGTTCCTTGTCACTCTCGCTAAGTTCTCCAGATCCCAATGCATCGTGATTATTTAGCCAGAAAGCATTACATCCTAAATTTTCCGCCAGTTTCACGTCAGTGAGCCTGTCTCCTATTACAAAAGAATTTTTCAAATCATATTTACCAGCATCAAAATATTTTGTCAACATGCCGATACCAGGTTTGCGTGTCGGCTTGTTCTCATAAGGAAATGTTCGGTCAATGCAGATATCTGAAAAAACAATTCCTTCATTTTCCAATGCCTTCATTACAAAATTTTGAATTGGCCAAAATGATTCTTCAGGAAACGATGGCGTACCCAATCCATCCTGGTTAGTCACCATCACCAACTCGTAATCCATCTCGTCAACAATTTTGGTTAGATATTCAAACATGTATGGATAGAACTCAAGCTTGGCAAAAGCATCTAACTGGTAAGTAGGCGGCGCTTCTTTTATTAATGTTCCATCACGATCAATGAACAATATTCGTTTAGGCATTCCTGTATTTTTTTAATGTTTCAATTAATATTTCATTTTCGCCCGGTGTTCCCACAGTAACCCTTATGCAGTTCTCACATAATGGTTCTTTACTCCTGTTACGCACAATAATTTTTTTTGCAGAGAGGTATTGATATAGCTCATCGGCGTTATCTGTTTTTATTAAAATAAAATTTGCATCGGAAGGATAGATTTTATTAACGAAAGTGAATTGCTGCAATTGGTGCTGCAAAAGGTCTCTTTCAGACACAGTAATTTTAATATTCTCATTTACTTGCCCTATCCCTGCCAAAGCTCTAACACCTAATTGCTGCGACGCCAGATTGATATTATAAGGTGGCTTTACTTTATTAAAAAGATTAATTATTTTCTCTGACGCAAAGGCAATGCCAAGGCGCAATGCCGCAAGGCCCCATGCTTTCGACAGAGTTTGCATCACAATCAGATTTTCGTACTCCGTCAGTTCCTGTAAGAAAGTTTTTTGTTTTGAATAGTTGATATAAGCTTCATCAATAATTACCAGACCGGGAAAATTATTAATGAGCATTTCAATATCCATCCTGTTTAAATTATTTCCTGTTGGGTTATTGGGAGAACATAAAAAAAGCAGCCTCGTATTGCCGTCGACCGATTCCAAAATTCTTTCAACATCAAGCTGGAATTCGTTAGAAAGATTTACTTGTTTAACCTTTACATCATTAATGTTTGCGCAAACTTTATACATTCCATAAGTGGGCGGGCAGGTAATTACACTACTCTTACCTGGCTCGCAAAAAATACGAAATGAAAGATCAATTACTTCATCGCTGCCGTTGCCAATAAAAATATTTTGAGGAGGAATTCCTTTTATTTTAGAAAGGTCGTGTTTCAGTTTCCACTGTAAAGGATCAGGGTAGCGATTATAGTTTTCTTCTAACGGTGAACCATAACTGTTTTCATTGGCATCTAAAAAAATGGAAGCGTCACCAGAATATTCCGTTCGTGCTGACGAATACGGTTGAAGTGTTTTTATATTATGCCTTACAAGACTATTAAGATCAAATTTTTTCATTATTATTTTTTTTCAAACGAATACTAACGGCATTTTTATGTGCCTGCAGCCCTTCCGCTTCAGCCATTCTTTCGATGGCGCTGCCAATATTTTTAATTCCTTTTTTATTGATTTTTTGAAAGGTAATTTTCTTCACAAAACTATCTACCGACACACCGGCCTGTACCCTGGCTGTACCGTTAGTCGGTAGCGAATGATTGGTACCCGAAGCATAGTCACCGGCACTTTCAGGAGCTAGATTTCCCAGGAAAACGCTCCCTGCATTTGTTACATATTCAGCCAACTCTTCTGCTTTTTTTGAAGCAATTATCAAGTGTTCCGGCGCATATTCGTTTAAGAAATTGAATGCCTCTCTTTCTTTTTTAATAACAAGAAATTTTCGGTTTAAGAAACTTTGTTCGATAATATCTTTCCTCGGCAGTAACGGTAATTGCTCATGAATTTTAGTAATCACCTCGTCAATAATTTTCTTATTGGTTGCTACAAGAATTACCTGGCTATCGGCTCCGTGTTCAGCCTGGCTCAACAAATCAGCAGCCACATATTCGGGAACACAGGTATCATCTGCATAAACGGCAAGTTCGCTGGGGCCTGCAAGCACGTCGATAGCGGTGCCATCAACACTCACTAATTTTTTTGCGCAGGTCACATATTGATTTCCCGGACCAAAAATCTTATCCACTTTTTTAACCGTTTGAGTTCCGTAAGCCAAAGCAGCAATTGCCTGCGCTCCGCCACTTTTATAAATTTTATTTATTGATAAAAGATCAGCAACGTATAAAATGGCATCGTTTACTTTCCCATCGCTTTGCACTGGTGTTGTAACAATAATGTTTTTACACCCCGCAATTTTTGCAGGTATGGCAAGCATTAAAAGCGTCGAAAATAAAGGGGCGCTTCCTCCGGGAATATATAATCCAACACTTTCGATGGCCACACTTTTTCGCCAGCAGGTAACTCCGTTAGTTGTGATAATTTTTTTTATTTTATCAACCTGGCTTTCATGAAATTTTTCAATATTTTTTTTGGCGAGCAAAATGGACTCTTTTAAATCTTTGCTTATCGATTTCGAAGCCTCTTTAATTTCCTCTTTACTAACCCATAGGTTATCCGGCCCGAATCCATGAAATTGCAAAGAATAATTTTTTACCGCATCATCACCGTTTTGCCTTACTGTATTTATGATTGAAATTACCGTCTCCTCTAAGTTCTTAGAATTAATTACAGGCCGTTTAGTCAACTCGGGCCATTGCGCCGGCAAAGGATTTATAACTAATGTATTCATCGTTTCTTTTTAAAGTATCATCTTTTCTATCGGCACCACCAATATTCCTTCAGCACCAAATGATTTTAATTTTTCAATAATATCCCAAAAATCACTTTCGTTCACCACACTTTGCACACTGCTCCAGCCGCTTTCAGCAAGAGGAACGATCGTAGGACTTTTCATCCCGGGCAATACTGAACTTATGTTGGCTAATTGAGCGTTTGGTGCATTCAACATAATATATTTATTATTTCTTGCTGCCTTTACTGCCTTGATTCGCATTAATAATTTGGAAAGAATTTCTTCATTCTCCGCAGATAAATTTTTATTAGCAACCAATACGGCTTCGGATTGCAATATTACTTCTGCTTCTTTTAGGCCGTTAGTAAATAAAGTACTTCCACTGCTTACCAAATCGCAAATCGCATCAGCAAGTCCAATACCAGGGGCTATTTCCACTGATCCGCTGATTTCATGAATTTCAGCGTTCACCTTACTATCATTCAAAAACTTTTGCAAAAGTCCCGTATAGGATGTTGCAATTTTTAAGTTCTGAAGATCAGCTACACCCGTATAGTTCATGTTTTTAGTAACGGCAATACTTAACCTACACCGGCCAAAACCTAATTTGCTCACCACTTTAATATCCTTGTCCTTTTCATAAACGACATTCTCGCCCACAAATCCCACGTCTGCAACCCCATCATATACGTATTGCGGAATATCATCATCGCGAAGAAAATAAATTTCAACCGGGAAATTAAAAGCCACTGCTTTCAGTTGCCTGTTACCATTGTTAATCTCGATACCGCATTCTTTTAAAAGTTGTAAGGAGTGATCATACAGTCGTCCCGATTTTTGTATTGCTATTTTTAGCATCATTCTGATTTTTAAATTAAAAAAGGCTCACTTCGCAGTAAGCCTTTTTTTGAAAATATGTTTCATAACATACGAATCAACATAGCTTACCTTTCGATAAAAAATGATGATGGTGTATGTGATTTTTTTTTGCCATTGAGGGCACAAAGTAAAGGATGAAAATTTATTATAACAAAAAAAGTTTTTGGGGCCTCACCCCCAACCCCAGGGCTGTTGCATTCTAAATTAGAATAAATATCTTTAGAGTTAATCATAAAAAGATAGATATGGGTGAAGTTAAAAGTATTATTGAATTTTTTGAAAAAATACCTGATCGGCGCAGAGGGGCAGGCCAGCGTCATGAGCAAACTTTTGTGTTGTTGCTGGTATTAATGAGTACCATGAGCGGCTATTTGGGATATCGGGCCATTGGGGATTTTATCAAAAGAAATAAGGAATCGCTATTAGAACATTTGCAACCTAAAAAAAACAGGTTACCGAGTTTTGATACGGTAAGGCGTATTGTTCAAGGGATCGATTTTTCTTTAGTGAGTAAGCAGTTTTCCCGTTGGGCATTCCAATATGTAAAGCTGTCCAGGCATGAATGGGTAAGCATAGACGGGAAGGTTATAGGAGGCACAGTCACTAACGCAAATAGTTCTAATCAGCAATTTGTGAGCCTTGTGAGTCTGTATTGTTCTAAGCAAAAACTGGTTATCGGCAATCAAAAAGTGCTGCATAAAAAAGAAAACGAGATTACTATAGTGCAGCAGTTGATTGAGGCATTGGAGTTAGAGGGTGTAACCTTTAGTTTAGACGCACTTCATTGCCAAAAAAAACTACAGCAATCATTATTAACGGCAACAACGATTATGTGATAGGAGTAAAAAAGAACCAACCGGTACTTTACAATAAAATAGAAACGATTATGGCTGATAAAAATAAAAGAAGTAGCTGGTATGCTGAAATACAAATCAATAAAGGCCGCACAGAGTTTAGGTCTATTACTGTGAGTGATAACCTTGAAGGCATTAGCGATCAATGGATAGGATTAAATCAGCTAATCAGCATTCATAGAATAGTAAATACGAAAGGTAATAAAACAGAAGAGACTGCTTATTTTATAAGTAGTAAACAATCCAATGCTTTTATTTATAACGAAGGGATCAGACTTCATTGGGCAATAGAAAATAGTCTTCATTATGTAAAGGATGTAACCTTAAAAGAAGATGCATCAAAAATAAGAACAGGTAATGCACCTCAAAATATATCAACGCTAAAAAATATATCAATTAATATTTTAAGAAACAATCAATACAATAACATGGCACAAGCAATGAGATTAGTAGCTAATGATATCCCATTAATTAAATCAATGATAAATTAGAATGCAACAGCCCTGCCCCCAACCCCCTCTCCTTCCGAGAGGGGACATGGCCTTCGCTGATCAATATTTTCAAAAAGGCTCCGTAGAAATTCCAATACCAGTAAGATTATTATAAACAATTTTTCCATTATCAAACGTTACTCCCTCAGCCACATCTTCAGCTAGTAACAAAGGTCCATCCATATCTACATAATCAATAAGAGGAAGTAATTGAGCGATTGCTGCTGTGCCAACAGAACTCTCATTCATACTACCGACCATTGCTTTCAAACCAAGTTCACGAGCCTTTGTAATCATGCGAAGTGCCGGTGTAATGCCACTGCATTTGGTAAGTTTAATATTGATACCATGGAAATGATTGTGGCATTTTTCAACATCGTTTTCGAATACACAGCTTTCATCAGCAATTAATGGTAACGGTGACTGTTCAAATAAAAATTTCATGCCTTCCCAATCATCTTTTGCCAACGGTTGTTCTATAAATTCTACATTCAGATCTTTAAATGCTTTTATTTTCTCTAGCGCTTCGCCCTGCTTCCACGCCGCATTTGCATCAATTCTGAAAACAGAAGAAGTATGTTTTCTTAATTCACTTATTATTTCCACATCACTATCAGTACCCAATTTTATTTTATAAATCGGCCATGGCTTTTCATTCATCTTCATCACCATTTTATCAATACTGTCAATACCGATTGTGTAATCTGTTAATGGATTTTTGGAAATGTCAAGCTTCCATAAATCGTGTAACTGCTTTTTGTTCATCTTTCCATAAATATCCCAACCGGCCATGTCAAGGGCACAAACTAAAAAAGGATCCTGAGGAAAAAGATGATGCAAATAATGCCAGTATCTATCGGGATGGGTAAACGCAAATTTTTCAATAAGCCCGCGTTTGTTCTCAATATCTTCAATCATTTTATCAACTGAAATATTGTAATAAGGAATTGCCGGGGCTTCGCCGTAACCTTTTATTCCAAAGTATTCAAGTTCTACCAATAAAGATGGCTGATGCGTTTTGGTTCCTTTTGAAATAGTAAAAGGATACCTGAATGGCAAATCAATTTTTTTATATTTTACCCCTAGCCCCTGAAGGGGAACACGTTTATTCGGATTCAAGATTGTATTTTTTCCACAATCGTTTAGGATTTATGGATTTGTGGTTAATACGATTGATTCAATTTCGATCTTAAGCTTGTTCATTGCTATTTCACTTTGTTTGCAAACCTCTTCATTTTAAAATCTCAATACTTTCAAATTAAGTGATTGCATATATTGATCCCTTACTTTATCATTATTTTTTGTTTCTGGGGGGTTATGCACGCTTCCGTCTATTTCTATCACAAGTTTTAATTTATGACAATAAAAATCCGCAATATAATCTGATATTGGATGTTGTCTTTTAAATCTAAACTCAGGAAAATGTTGTTTAAGTAAGCTCCAAAAAATTATCTCTGACGGAGTTGGTTCATCTCTCAATTTTTTTGCATTGGCAAAAATTATTGGAGAACTTTCATAAAACATAGTTTTGCCCCGCCCCCGAAGAGATTTATCATTTTTAGAATTTGAAATTGTTTCCACTTTTTACTCATTTTTTTTAGTATACCGAGGCCTTTGTGGTAGAGACGTCATTCCCCTTTAGGGGTTAGGGGTTCTTCCGCTCTCCTTTACGTATTTTTTAATTTCTTCATTAAACTCATTTTCTTTCAACAGATCTTCAAGATTAAGATGTATCCGGTAACCCCAGTAATGATTGGGATCGGAAGGAATATTAATTCTTTCATCATGCGGGTTATCTCTTCTTATTTTTCCACTGATGCCCATCAGATCCTGCAACAGAAAAATGCTCCACATTGCCGGAGAATATAAATTTTGCAAAACAATTTCTTTATTAATCCATGGCTCACAGAAAAAAGGCGCTTCTCCATAATGGCCCAACATATAATTATAAAACCGCTGCGTCTTGCTCCTGTCTTCTTCCCACCAGCCGCGTATGGTACTCATATCATGTGTTGAAGGTGTAACAACAGCCATATAGGGAGAATCATTGGGATGAAAGAAATCTTTCCCCGAATCCTTTGGCATCCGCTCGATTTCAAGACTTAAAATGGCCAGGTCATTCATCAACTCAGGAACACATGCCGGCACCATTCCCAGGTCTTCACCACAAACAAGCATATTGGTGCTGCGTTTCAATTGCGGCAATTTTTTTAAGGCTTCTTTTTTCCAAAACCAATCCTGCCGCCTGTAAAAATAATTGACGTACAATTCGTGCAAGCGTTCTCTCGTATTATATTCAAGATGCTGAAATGAAGTTGTATTAGCTATTCCAAACCTGAAATGAAATTTTTGTCCGTCGGTATTTTCCTCTTCAATAAGAATGATGTTGCTTATCAAATCAAATAGTCCTTGTTTAATACCATTTCCTTTTTCAATCTTTTCCTGCTCAAAATATTCTTCAACTTTTTTTTGCGTACTGAATTGTTCCTTCAAATTATATAGGCCCGAACAAGTGCTTTCTAAAAAGTTATCCTTTACAAATTCAGTGTGATCATGAAATGTCCATCCGAGAATTTCATCCGTTATATATGGTTTACAATAGCGATCATGATTAAACCAAATATTATTATTTTGAAATTCGGAAATATCAACAGGAATTGACGGGGCAAATCTTCCCATGATACCTTCAACCGCATGCAACGGAATACTCCATATTCTAAAAAAACCAAGTATGTGATCAATGCGAAAAGCATCAAAATAATTGCTCATTTGATCGAACCGAAGTCGCCACCATTGAAATCCATCCTCCTGCATTTTGTCCCAGTTGTAAGTTGGAAATCCCCAGTTCTGTCCTTTAATGGCAAAGTCATCCGGTGGTGCGCCGGATTGTTCATTCATATTATAAAGCGATGGATTCGTCCAGGCATCACAACCGAAACGATGTATTCCTATTGGTATATCACCCTTTAAAACAATTTTATTTTTATGTGCATAATCTACTGCAGCCTTTAATTGCAGATGAAGATGGTATTGTACAAAATAAAAAAAAGCGATATCATCATAATGAGACTTTGTAGGAGCTACCAATTTTTGAATAGCTGACTCATTATAAGTTTGATGGTTCTTCCATTTATTAAAATCGGAAGTTTTGTTTTTATCCCGTAAATAAGAAAACGCTGCATAAGGAACCAGCCAATGGCGGTTCAGCTCAAAAAATTCAAAATAGTCGAGATCATTTTTAAATACATCTTTAGACGCCTGGTATAATTCTTTTAAGGCAGACCATTTAAATTTCATCACCTTCTCATAATCAAAAACAGGCAGTTCATTTAATTGCTTTTGCTTTTTCTTGAGGGGCTTTATAACATAGGCATATTCTTTTCCAGCAACTTTTTCTATATTAATATACAACGGATGTATGGCGAATGCAGAGATAGCGCCATAAGGATAGGAATCGGCCGCAGTGTGGGTTGCGGTAGTATCGTTTATAGGAAGTAGCTGTATTAATTGCAAGCCTGTTTGTTTGGCCCAATCTACCAGTAATGGAATATCGGTAAATTCCCCCACGCCAAAACTTTTCTTCGATCTTAGGCTAAATACCGGTATCGCAACTCCGGCACCTTTCCAATAAGTAACCGGGCAATTAACAAAGCCATCGTGAACGATTACCTTTTCAACCATCGGGTCATTTTTCTGAACAAGCCTGTTTTCGCCGTCTTCAAACCTTACTATTTTTTTTTGTTCGATGTTGTAAATTCCATATTTATAGGTGGCGGGCCAATCGCCACTATTTAATGATACCCGGGCTACAAACCAATCGTTTTTTGGTATCAGCAAAATAGGATCTTCAGAACTCCAGTTTTTTAAACTTTCCGTTGAGCCACACATACAAATGATTTCGCCAGGCTGGAGCAAAGGCGCTTTCACCCTGAATTCGTGCGTATATTTTTTTACAGCGGAGGTTTTAATTTTGGTAACATTTGACAGTAACAGTTTATTGAACGCTCTTGTAAAGAAAACGTTCCCAAGATTATTGGCACCATTCCACACATCGTACACTGAAATGGCCGGAGCATTAATAAGAGATAAGTCGATGGCCCTGTTTTCTTCTCCATCAAAAATTTCGGAACCATCGTTATCTTTTAAAAAATATTTATAAAGAACTGTATCATCGAAATCTTTTGGAAGTTCAATTTCCAGGTGCCAGAAATCATTATTATAGTAGGACATTTCTACCGCCTTAGCAGTTTCATCATTCCCCAGGAAATCGTTATTGCCCGAAATAAAGAGGGCTTGTCCGGGATGCGTATAGTACCTTAAATAGAAATGAATCGTCATTAATTATCAGTGTTAAAAAGAAACAATTTAATAAGTTTATTCTGCAGTGTAAAATATACACATTACGCCAATACAATAAAATTAAAAATTGATTTCATTATTATAGTAAAGTCATCGTTTAAAATAAAAATAAGAAGCCAAACCATAAAACAAAAACGCCAAATCCAATCCAGGCCGAAGTTGTTCTGTCCTTCTTATTAGGGCCATTTTTTTGCTGATGCGAATAGTAAGAAAGAAGCACACCTAACGGTCCTATAATAACGCCAATCACAAACCAGAGTGCATCAAGTTTAAACTTTCCTGTCTTTTGATCCACGTAATTATTCATTAAAAGATCTGGATTTTTTTTAAGGTCACGCCTTACATGCCTCTTAATCGCTTTGAAATATATTTTTTGGAAGAAGTTGAGTTTCGTGCCCGTAGCCATCTCGAAATCACTCGTGGACATATTGACAAATACCGATGCTTTTAAATAACCGGGAGTTATTTCCTGTTTCCCGTTTTCCGGTACCGGCCTTACAAATGACAGGGCATAGCCATCCTGTGAACAAATAAAAATCGAAAGGATAACCAGGATAAAGAGATTTAAAAACTTTTGATTCATGAACACTTCATTTACTGATTAAAAAATTAAATTTTCAAGATTGAGCTTATTGTGCAAATGTAATTTTTAATTAATGTAAACAAAAAAAAGAGGCCGCAAAAGTTGCGGCCTCTTTTCGTGTTGAGATATTTTAAGACATTTTATTTCACTTCTTCAAACTCCGCGTCAGTAACATTATCGTCTGCACCTGCGTGTGCATGTTCCTGCTGGCCTTCATTAGGCTGAGTATCTGCAGTGTTTCCGTTACCGTTAGCGCCAGCCTGTTGTGTAGCCTTATACATTTCTTCACTGGCGGCAGTCCATGCGGTGTTCATTTCGGTTACTGCTGTGTCGATGGCGTTTACATCCTGTGATTTATGTGCTTCTTTTAATTTGGCCAAAGCTGCATCAATAGGCGCTTTTTTATCAGCAGGTATTTTATCACCATATTCTTTCATTTGCTTTTCCGTTTGGAAAATCAAACTATCTGCCTGGTTTATCTTATCTACTTTTTCCCTTGCCGCTTTATCAGTTGCTTCGTTGGCTTTAGCTTCATTCTTCATCTTTTCAATTTCTTCTTTGCTTAAACCGCTGCCTGCTTCAATGCGGATGTTGTGCGTTTTACCGGTTCCTTTATCTTTTGCCGAAACATTTAAAATACCGTTAGCATCAATATCAAAAGTTACTTCAATTTGTGGTACACCTCTTGGTGCCGGTGGAATGCCATCGAGATTAAATGTACCAAGGCTTTTATTTTGATTAGCCATTGGCCTTTCACCTTGTAAAACATGTATCTCCACACCTGGCTGGTTATCGCTTGCGGTTGAGAATGTTTCCATTTTTTTGGTTGGGTATAGTGGTGTTGCTTTCAATTAATCTTGTCATTACACCACCCATTGTTTCAATACCTAAAGAAAGAGGTGTAACATCTAATAACAGAACATCTTTTACTTCGCCTGTTAAAACACCACCTTGTATAGCTGCACCAATGGCAACCACTTCATCAGGGTTAACACCTTTATTGGGCTTTCTGCCAAAGAATTTTTCTACCATTTCCTGCACTTTAGGAATACGGGTAGAACCACCCACCAAAATCACTTCATTAATATCCGATACACTTAAACCTGCATCTTTTAATAGCAGCTTCACAAGGTTTCAAACACCTGCGTAAATAAATCATCTGCCAGTTTTTCAAATTTCGCACGGGTAAGTTTCTTCACCAAATGCTTTGGAACACCATCAACTGCCGTAATATAAGGAAGGTTAATTTCTGTTTCGCTTGAAGATGATAATTCAATCTTTGCTTTTTCAGCAGCTTCTTTTAAGCGTTGCCAAGCCATTGGGTCTTTACGCAAATCGATTCCTTCGTCTTTTTTAAATTCTTCAGCCAACCAGTCAATAATAACTTTATCAAAGTCATCACCACCAAGGTGGGTATCACCGTTGGTTGATTTTACTTCAAAAACACCATCGCCCAATTCAAGAATAGAAATATCGAATGTACCACCACCAAGGTCAAACACCGCAATCTTCTGATCAATACTTTTTTTATCCAGACCATAAGCAGAGCTGCTGCAGTAGGTTCGTTGATAATACGGCGAACTTTTAATCCTGCAATTTCGCCTGCTTCTTTGGTTGCCTGCCGTTGTGCATCGTTAAAATAAGCGGGAACGGTAATAACAGCTTCTGTAACTTCCTGACCCAAATAATCTTCAGCAGTTTTTTTCATTTTCTGAAGAATCATTGCAGAAATTTCCTGTGGCGTATAATGTCTGCCATCTATGTCAATACGAACTGTATTATTATCACCTTTTACAACTTTATAACTCCAGTGTCCTGCTTCGGTGGTTACTTCGTCCCACTTATGTCCCATAAAGCGCTTAACACTCATGATAGTGTTATGAGGATTAGTAATGGCCTGACTTTTTGCAGGGTCACCTACTTTACGTTCTCCGTTTTTTAAGAAAGCAACTACGGTAGGTGTTGTGCGACGACCTTCATCATTAGCAATAACAACGGGTTCATTACCTTCCATAACTGCCACACAACTGTTAGTTGTTCCTAAGTCAATTCCTATAATTTTTGCCATGATCTTGTTTTTTTAATGATAACGATATTGACAATGTTTATGCCAACGAAACAAATATGCAAAAATGGCAGGCTAATTATGGTGAATTTTGATAAGTGTAAAAAGTCATTGAGTCAATAGTCATTAACACTTATACATTGAATGGTTAACACGCCAAATAAATAATCATAAATTGACTATTGACCAAGATTACTCATCAATCGGGCCAACTACTGTGTTACTTGTTTTAAACGTAAAATGTTTTTGAGAAAGATAACTAAACGCAACGATAATAACAGTCGCAAATACTTTGGCAATAGTTGGATAAAAATGCATGTATTGAACCAACATATTAATAATGGCATAATTAAGAAAGAGGTTGGCTGCCACTATCAGCACATACCGGAATAGCTGTACATGACTGCGCAGATAGGATGAATTAAAAACTATATATTTATTCAATAAAAATCCCAACGGGAAAGTAATGCAAAATGCCATACCTAATGCAGCATTGTATGGTTTAAGCGCAACAAAACCGAGATCAAGCACCTGTTGATGAAGTATATAATTGAAGCTGATATAAAAAAGAGCTATGTCGAGCAAGGTATTTCCGCCGCCACAAGCCGCATAACGGAAAGTTTGCAAAGGCATAAATCCCTTAAAGGGAGGGTAAAAAAAATCAATGAGAGAAATTATTTTTTTCTGCATTCAGTTGAAAGGATGAATTTAAAGCAAAAAATTCCCAATCAAACGTTGACCGGGAATTTTTCATTATAAAGTAAAAGATTATTTAATTACATAACGCAATCCAATACCCAAAGCAAGATTAGAACCTGATGCCGGCGCGAGGTAGAAAAATGGATCAAAAGCAAGACTCACCGATAGAGGTGCATCGGCAAATTTATAGTCGACACCTCCTGTAAGGCGCAAAGCAAAAAAGGTTTCACTATTATGATTGGTGCCAAAACCGAGCATGCCCCCACCTCCTACAAAATATTGCAAACCTTCTGCACCTTCTATTGGCCCCTGGTATTGATATAAACCTTCAATGCCAAGTCCACCGCTAAAAAAAAGTAATGAACCTTCTAATGCCGTATGCTCAGAGGTGGAATGTCTTATATTGATTCCTCCTAACGAACCATTTCCTGTGTAAAATTTAGCGCCAACCGCAGTTTCATAGGTTTGAGCTTTAAGGCCGGTTGCGGCCATAAAAATAATGGCAAATAATAGGGATGTTTTTTTCATACTGTTGATTTAAAGTGCTGTTGATTGAATTTAATGTTACAAAAATATTTAATAATTACAATTCATATTTCAAATATCGCAATGTTCGTTTGATTTTAACTTTTAAGAGATTTCAAAAGTTCGCAGGATTTTCATCAGTTATATAATTCCTGGTGCAGGGCTTTTATTCGCTCATCTGCGAGGTATTCGTCGTAAGTGCAAAGCCTGTCAATGGTGCCTTTGGGAGTTATTTCTATAATTCTGTTGGCAACCGTTTCCATAAACTGGTGGTCATGGGTTGTCATTAAAACAATTCCGGGAAAAGTAATCATACCATCATTGAATGCGGTAATGCTTTCCAAATCGAGGTGATTGGTGGGCTCATCCAAAATGACCACATTGGGATTTTGCAACATCATCCGGCTGATCATACACCTTACTTTTTCACCACCACTAAGCACATTGGTTTTCTTTTTTATCTCATCGCCGCTAAAAAGCATCTTGCCTAAAAACCCTCTTAAAAAATCTTCGTCTACGTCTGTGTAATGATCCGGAACATATTGACGCAACCAATCCATTAAAGTAAGATTGCCGGTAAAAAATTCTGTATTATCATTAGGAAGATAGGCTGTGGTAATGGTGGTTCCCCATTCAAATTTTCCACTATCCGCAGTCATCCTTTTATTAATAATTTCAAAGAAAGAAGTAAGCGCTACAGGATCCCTGCTTAAAAAAGCGATCTTCTGTCCTTTCACAATATCAAAATTAAGATTGCTGAAGAGCGTTCTTCCATCAATGCTTTTCGTCAATTTTTGTACATTCAGAATCTGGTTACCAGGGTCCCGTTCAGGTTTAAATATAATGCCCGGGTATTTTCGATTGCTCGGCGTAATATCTTCAAACACCAGTTTATCCAACGCCTTCTTACGGGAAGTTGCCTGTTTACTCTTTGATGCATTGGCGCTAAACCGGGCAATAAATTCCAGCAGATCCTTCTTCTTCTCCTCCATCTTCTTATTCTTATCAGTGGCCTGCCGTGCTGCCAGTTGACTGCTCTCGTACCAGAAAGTATAGTTACCGGTGTAGATCTTTATTTTTTGTTTATCAACGTCTGCCACATGGGTACATACGGCATCTAAAAAGTGACGGTCGTGACTCACAACCAGTACAATATTTTCATAATCGGCCAAAAAATTCTCCAGCCACGAGATGGTTTCTACGTCAAGGTTGTTGGTAGGCTCATCCAATAATAAGATATCAGGATTTCCAAAAAGTGCCTGCGCCAATAAAACCCTCACTTTAATATTGGCACCAATATCTTTCATCAGCATCTGGTGCAATTCATCTGCCACTCCTAATTCATTTAATAAAGTTGCTGCATCACTTTCAGCGGTATAACCACCCATTTCACCAAACTCAGCTTCCAGGTGGCCGGCCTTCATACCGTCTTCTTCATTAAAATCTTCCTTCATGTAGATGGCATCCTTCTCCTGCATCACGTTCCACATCTTCTTATGACCCATCAATACGGTATTTAAGACAGTAACCTCATCAAATTCAAATTGGTCCTGCCTCAACACAGCCATGCGTTCACCTGGCGTTATGCTTACGGTTCCTTTGTTCGGTTCAATTTCACCGCTTATTATTTTTATTAAAGTGGATTTGCCTGCTCCGTTGGCGCCGATAATTCCATAACAATTTCCTTTTACGAAATTGAGGTTCACTTCATCAAACAAAACTCTTTTGCCATAAGCCAGTGTTACATTATTTACACTTATCATGCTGCTCCTTTTTTTGAAGGCGCAAAAGTAAGAATTTAATTTTTTGGAAAAAGATTATAATGAACTCCAAATTAATTTGCCCGGTATCTCCTGCCTTACCTATTCCCGATTAATAGAAAATATTTTCAATCATCACGGGCCATGACTTTGGTCAGTTTTTTTAAAATATCACCTTTTATTTTCGCAAGGGCTTGTTATACGTAATAAATTTTAGCGAGTTCGGCCTATACCCGACTCACTTTTTTTTTGCTTTTCAACCAGCCAGTTTCAAGCAGGGTTAATCAGACAGGTAATACAAAATGGTAACAATTGAGAAAGTTCATTCTTAGAAACGGAGAGCAGGAAAGAATAGCGACAGTGCTATATTTTTATGAAAATGTAGGGGGACGCTGGGTTGGAATGATTTGGGGTAAAGCCTTATCAGGTAAACAAACCTGGTTTTACCAGGATGAAAAAATAGAAGAAGTTATTGCTGACCTGGCAGAAAGATTAAACATTCCCTATCACGATTTTATTGAGATGGAATAAATACTTGCCGTGACGTATGAGCATACACGCAGCAGAATCATGTTTATTCCCTGGTAAGCTGTTCGATGTCGTCAAGGTCTTTAAATCTGCCAGCGGCTTTTTTTGCTTTCAAAAGCTGAGTAAGATGAAGCGTTCGGATTTTCAGACCGCCATCTTCAAATTCCGGTGATAATGCAAGACAGTCTTTAAAGTCAAGTCCCTTCACTTTCGTCATTATATCAATTGCAACAGGCTTTCTTCCAAATTTAAAAACATCCCATTCTTTATGATTAAGAAAGTTTTCCTCAGTCATATCGAATACCGGCATCTGAAACTGGTGAAATGCTTTTGCCAACTTAATATAATTTTCTTTAGTTCTTTCTACCCAAATATCCATGTCACCTGTAACACGGGCGTAACCATGCAGTATAACTGCGAACCCTCCAACAAGAATGTAGGAAACCTTGTTATCATTCAAAGACCGGATAAAATCGCGGAAGTCATCCTGGAAAATTTCAGCCATTAGTGTTTTTTAAGGCGTTGAAAACTGTCTTGTTCATTTTGGGTGGATTATTAATGTCAAAGCCGTAAGCAAGACTGGTGAGATAAAAAGAAATTTTCAATCTTTCTTTCCAGTTCGATTTCCTGTAATCCCTCATATAATCATCCGCCTCCTGAACCGTCATTGCCTGGAAAGCAGTTTTATCGAGCCGGTATTTTTTTGAGTAATCATCCATTGGGTAAAATTAATTTAAAAGAAATAAACAGCACTTATCGAAACACGGTGCCTTCATTGCCAAAATTTTGTATAAACGATATCACAAAATAATTGAGCGGGCAATGTTTATTATCAACCAGACAGGCAAAACCATCATGATGATTTCGTTAACATGATCTTTTAAAGCAACAATTGTTGGTGGAGATGCAACCAACAGCAAGGAATTTTGCCTCAGGCATTAAATTGTCTTAGATGATGGTCAATATGTTTATACACCATTTGCCCAATTTGTTCTTTTGTCATTTTTCCAAAAAATACATGCTGAAAATTATCGTTATCAAAACTGGAATACTTTTCAATATTTGAAATCCAAAGTTTCTTTTCGGCTTCAAAATCTCCGGCATTTTCTTTAATAATAAGTGAAGGGATTGTGGGCGTGCTTCGTTTCAATGGGTTTTCATTTCCTAAAACGGTTTTCAGGGCAACTCTTCCAAAAATTCTTCCAATAAAAGCCCGTTTCAGGTTAGTTTTACTTTGCATCATTTCTTCCCAAAGTCTGCAATGCTTTACCATTTGATATGCATTCATTTTGCCCCATTGCG
The DNA here is from genome assembly GCA_963792025.1 of uncultured Chitinophagaceae bacterium. Taxonomy (GTDB): domain Bacteria; phylum Bacteroidota; class Bacteroidia; order Chitinophagales; family Chitinophagaceae; genus Ginsengibacter. Next base: position 198,717 of record CAWBUS010000013.1, read on the forward strand.
ATTGAGCATTTTCTTTAAGTGAATCAATTCTGTTTATTAATTCAGTTTTTGTTCCATTCTCAAATATTGTTTTCATACATACAAATATTTAAACAAGTTGAACTAATGAAAACCAATTTCCTGAATCGTCCTTAAACAAGGCTTCTGTTCCATAAAAATCCCTGAAATGTTCATTGAAAATATTACCCATTCTTATACTTACGTTTTGTGAAAACATTTATATCAACCGGAGTTTGCGGAGTGGCGCCGTAAAATTGGTTAACCAGGCAGCAAGCTGCATCAAGTCTTTCTTTCAAAGATTTATTTTTCCAATACCTATAATGGTGATCCGCCTCCTGAACCGTCATTGCCTGGAAAGCTGTTTTATCAAGCCTGTATTTTTTTGAGTCATCATCCATTGCATAAAATTAATTTAAAAGAAATAAACAGGGTCTATCGAACCACCAACTTCCATTACGTAAATTTTGTATGAAAGATAATCAATACACGTGCTGCGAGGGCGAACAGAGAATGCGTACAAACAATACTCATTCACTTTTCCCGGCCGGTTAATATATCTTCCAACCTTGTTCGCTTTACATAGTTGTCGAAACGAAAGGATTCGGCAAGCGCAACCAATTGATCATCGGACAAACCTTTAAACAGGTTACAATACTCAGGCAGCAGCGCTTCAGAAATGAGTATATGTCTTACCAGCAAAGCTATTTCTCCTTTCTGCCCATGCGGATAAGGATCGTAGTTGGGAAATTCTTTATTGATCAGTTGTTCCAAAGGTTCGAGCGCCTGCCTGATATTTTTATCAGTTGATCCCCATGCATCCGCACCAAGAGAATCTTTGCGGGCAAGAAATGCTGATACCAGTTTCATATATGGTGTGTTTGCATTTTGATGTATGATAGCCTGTAAGCCCATATCCTTATACAACCATATACACCAGCTTACTTTGTATTTATTGTAATAAGCCAGTTGATCTTTTAATACCTGGTAGCGCATTTCATCTTTCAGTGAATCGCCTGTATAAACGGGGCCAAACTCAGCATTTTGAAAGATAAGGATTTGCCCTATGCAGGCACAAGATAGCTGCCCACAAAACCTTTTCTATATTCTTGCGCCAGGCTTCTTTTCTATTTGCCTGGAATAAAATGGGTTAATATACCAACAAACTTTAGTCTTTCTAACCATATCCGCCACTTGAGGTAATTTTAAACAACGGATGAATGTTAACCTGAATTTTTCAACATCCTCCATTTCTGGGTATGGCATAAATTACATTGCCCGAAACAGATAAATTGAAGACCTTATTTTCTATAGAAGGAAGTAACAGTTTCCATGTTTTCCCCTTATCTGATGATCTAAAAATGCCGTTAGGATGACCACAAAAGAAGTATTCACCAACCTGGATAACTGAGGAAATATGAAGGTCAGCCGGAAGGCCGGCATCAATGGGCTGCCAGGTCTTACCACCATCATAGGATGCCCGCACTGTTCTGGCTATCAAATGTGTATTGGAAATGACAGCAGCGAATCCGCCATTGATGCGTTCTATATCGTTGCCAACACCGCCCTCATTAAGCACACAATCCCAGCTTTCACCATCATCGGTCGACCTTAATATACCGTTCTGGCTGGTCGCCATGAGCACACCGTTTGACTCTACCAATTTCATTACCCAGCCTCCTGTATGGACTTGTTTCCAGGTTTTTCCATTGTTAGTGGATTTAAAAAGGCCGTTCTCGCAGCCGATGAAAACTGTGCCTCCGGCAGTTTCAAAAACGGTTCTTATCTCTTTTACTTGAAAATCCGTGTACATAGGCGACCACACATCCGTTCCGTTTATTTTTTGCAAAAATTGGCCATCCCAGTTGTATGCAAATATCCCGGTCTTGCCAGGGGCAATGCTGCCCTGTTTGTCAGGGAAAATCTCTTTTTTCCAAAAAGGAGCTGTGGAATTTGGTCGACTCTGATATATCCCATTTTCAGCACGTAAATAGAGCCCATTATCATTTGCAAAGAAAGCATCTCTCTGGATACCATCTCCCTGCAAATTTTCGGGTAGCCCTTCGCTAATGTCCTGCCATGTTTGTCCGCCATCAGTAGATCTGAATATGATGTTTGCAGCTCCAGCCTTATCTATTTTTTGTTCTTGCTGACTATCGGGGAGAGGAGATGACTGTGGAAACTCCAACGCCTGATCAAAGGCAAATGAGAATTGAAAAAGGAGCAAAAAAGCAAAATTGTAGATATTCATCACTATGATTGATTTGGTGAAACAATAAAGTAAAGATATTGGGCGTCAACTATCCTGACGCTTTTTAACACTAAAAGGTTGTAAGAGATATGTAAAACGTTTCTCTGCCGCCCGTCTTGTAACCAACAATCAAACTTATTGTTCAATCATTCTTTATAATGGGTTATTAATCCAAGTCCGATAACTTTCATTCTGGTATAGTTACTGCGAAAAACTGTAGGTGATTATTAAAGTTATTTAAACCTTCACACTGAAAATTACAAAAGTCTAATGATGGCTATGAATTATTTATTTATAAATAAAAAAATTAAATCTGATTTAATTTCAATGGTACAAAAAAGCAGCAATTGGTTTTCTGATCCAGCTAAAAAACAAATGATTAATTTTATTGGCGTTGACGTATAAGGAATTTTATTGTTAATAGCATCCATGACGATTTAACTTTCTGAAACACCTTTTCAGAAAAAATATTGTTTACTTTATATTTTATTATCAGAGCCTATTTTGCCCGTGTATAAAGTATACAGAAAAGCCAGGAAACAAACCTTTAAAAATATAGAATTATGAAACATGCAATAGTACTGACAATAATAGCAATGATTACATTGACCTGTGCAAAGGCACAAGAGCCAACTAAATCAACCAATGATGCAAAGAAGACAAAAAAAGAATTGAGGAAGGAGGAACAGGATAAACAATTCGAAAGGAATTATCAATTATTAGTAACTCAAAGTTTCGTAATTGAAGTGGACAGGATAAATGGACATGAAGTGTATCCAAATGAGAATTTTTTTGAGTTAACGGGAGATACCACTTACCTGCAGGTATCGCCAATGGAAGGTATAACACCCGTTGGATTTACCGGGTGGATATATGCAGGAAAACTGGTAGATTATAAGTTAAAAAGAAACGAAAAGAATTATAGCTGTACCATTAACTTATCGTTTAAGAACAGACTAATATCCAGACAAGACCTAACAGTGACCGTTTCAATGGACGGTAACGCGACAGTAACTTCGAAAGATATAAGAATGAATGGAAAAATTAAAGATTTACAATCAGCAAATATATTCCCCAAAATTCCAATGTATTCATCGGTCGTTGGTCTTCCACATAAAATTAATAATATTCCAAACGACTAAATAAAGAGCCCTGCTATCTTTAGTCTACCTCTAACCGAAAGTAGCGCTGGACCTGATTATCGATACGTTGTACGAGACATCGCAGTATAAGAGTAATTTTTAATTGGCACTCAAGCGACATCATGGGGTTCCGAAGGGAGATTTACACAATGGCGATCTCAAATCAAAATAAACCATCAGCGTAACCCCGACGCATATACGAACTTTAAATTACAGGAAGCCCGGGCTTCTAATATGTATAGGTTTACCACGGCACCAGGGTTCCCGGAAACTGTTTTTCTCTTAGAACAATTGTTAGTGGAAAAAAGAGGCTTTGCCGTATGCAGGCACAAGATTGCTCGCCCACAAAACCTCGCGCCAGGCAGCTTTTCTATATGCCTGGAATAACCATGCGAAAGGTATTCTTTTCTATGTGTTTGGACCAACGGGAGAATAACTCGCAGCTGTATTTTTAATTGTTCACCTTCTGTAACATCACCTCCATTGAATCTTTCCCCAACATTCCTGTCAGCATTAATTTTCCGGAGTCATTCGCCGAAGACATCGTGCCATTAAAAACAGGTTTATCTGCCGGCGAAAACCATTTTATCCTGAGGTGATTGCTGTCCTTTGTAAAAGTGCCGTTCCATCTTTTAGCCGGCGTGTTGAATTGAAATACACAACCATTTTTAATATCAAAATAAACCATTGTAAGTATGCTGTCCGCACAGGCATCCTTATGTAGCAATTGGTGGTTTACACTTAACTGTTTTACCTCATACTTTCCGGTAAGGGCGGGATACTTATCTACCCTGCCGTGGGTGGCTATTAATAGCAGGGGAATATAAATGATGGAAAGGCGGATAATCCATTTTAAATATTTTGAAAAACGAAGCCCGGGTAATCGGTTAGTGGCCGAAAAGAAAAACTCCTTCAGGCGGTTGAACTCTATTACCAGGAAATATAAAATTCCCGCCATCATGATGGAGGCATGCACAACAACACTGAAGCCGATTTGGTAAAAAATATCCATCAGTATGATGTTGGTAAGTACTGGCAACAATATAAACACACCTACGAGTCTTGTTCTGTGAAATAACAGCAGCATGGCTCCCGCTATCTGCAATGTAGCTATGATACATCCAAGCACGTAAGAGTAACTAAAAAAATTCCAGAATAATTCCGAAGGTGAAAAACTGTTATACGGAAGATCGAGCTTGCTCATTGGCATTACCAACTGCCGGTGAAAGATCTTTGCCCATCCGAATTCTGCCAGGTCAAATGCAACCCCGTAACGAATAAGCCCTTGCCAGAAAGCAAGTGTAGCCGGATTATTTGTTTTTCGGGCCTGCCATATTAAAGCGTAAATAACGGCGGCTAATACCGTGAGAAAGGGAATGATGGAAAAGCCGCGTATAGTCCCCCATGTTCTAAAGTAAGTAATACTTATACGAAGAGCAGATGCGCCAATTACTAATCCTGCAAGAATGCAAGTAATAAGTTTCTTAACAAAGGAAATTTTATGCATGGAACATAACCTTGTTTGGTAAACGATATTTAATACAAAATCACTCTTTCGGCACTCTATTTATAAAAGCTCGTTTCGTGAGGGCTTGCTGCTACCGCAGAGTGGGAAAAGTTGTGCCGGAACATTACATCGATTAGCCCGCTACGTTAGCCTACCCGAAAACTACCGGTTGAAAAACTGTAAATGAAGATATGCACAAAAATTGATCGGAGAAAGCTATCTCAACTGCTGCTGGTAGCATTTCAAAAGATGGAGATTTGCTGTATGCAGGCACAAGATTGCTTGCCCACAAAACTTTTTCTACATTCTTGCGGCAGGCTTCTTTTCTGTATGCCTGGACCAGCTGCGGGGAGTAGTGCTTTGCCATATCGTCTATCCCTTATTCTTTGAAATGATATAATGCGTCGCGTTTTCACCTTCAATTTTTTCAATTTTATTGAACCCAAAGGCTGACATATCAATATCAGTAAATAAACTTTCACCAGCGTCCAGAAAGACGGGTGATACTGCAATATGCATTTCATCAATATGACCTGCTTTCAAAAATTGTCGGATAGTCGAAACGCCTCCACCAATTCCTATATCTTTTCCATTTGCTACTTTCTTCGCTTCTTCCAGTGCGTGTTGAATTCCCCCGGTGACAAAATAAAATGTTGTCCCTCCTTTCATAATCAATGGCTCTCTTTTATGATGGGTCAAAACAAAAACCGGTGCATGAAATGGTGGTTCTTCACCCCACCAACCTTTCCAATTTTCATCCATCCAGTTTCCACGAATCGGACCAAACATATTCCTGCCCATTATCCAACAACCCACGTTTTCAAATCCCTTTTCAATAATTTTATTGTCCATTCCATCTGCTCCGCCCTCGCTTCCTGTCATCTTCTGAAAAGTTCTTGTTGCAAATATCCATGTATGTAACTCCATACCCTTTATTCCCAAAGGATTTTTTAGGTCTTGATTTTTTCCGGCTCCAAATCCGTCAATAGAAATTGAGAAGGCATTTATTCTTATTCGGCTCATATGATTTGTTTATTTTCAAAATCGTCAAACTGGCTTTAATTATTCCAGTTACTTAAAAATTCAAAACATGATGCAAAGAAAAATAAAGGAATCGCAAATAAATAAATATTCAAAACATCTTTTAACCCGGATTTGTCTATTTGGTATTTGAATAATTTTCGGCCTTTATTTAGGTTATAAGTTTTAATACCAAGTGTAAGCCCTGAGCCAATCGTCAATGAATATGGTATGAATTGTAAAATAAGTACAATGAAATAATAGAAAGCCGATTTGATTTTCTTTAATCTACTTTGACGTAACCCGTCAACAGAAACAATTCCGCCAATCCAGCCCTGATATGCTGAAGTGAGGAATGGGAAAATCACTCCAAGTCCCATGAATGTTTGCGGGATTGCGCCGATAAACAGATTCCCGCTAAAATCAATAATAGCAGCTTTAAACTTATTGCCTTTATTATAGTTTATTGACGCATTATCATTAGCGATAGCATTGCCAACTATCTTGTCACGGTAGGATAATGCAAACTTATTTCCGGAATGTGTCATAATAATCCCTGTCAAACAGGAAATACAATAAATACTAAAAATCGTAAGAATCCATTTTTTGCAATGTCTGATTGCTGTTAAAACAGATTTAAAAAGATTCGTCATTTATGAGGTTTGTCTGCTTGCGATAGGTATTGCTGAAGGCAAGATGTTTAATGAACGGTCGAGTAGACCAAAGCATTTCAGCTTCAGCCGCTCACAGATCCGTACATGAAAGTCTCCCTTCACACGGCTCTTGTTATTCAGTCAACGTATAATTCCTTTCTGCCAGTGAATAAATAAGTTCCTGTTGGTTTGCACATAACTATCATACAGTCGTTGTACTGTTCTCTTACTCCTTAGCCGATATTTTTCTTCAATCCATCTTCTTACCAATTCATTAATGTAAAGGAACACATTCTTCAGCTTCCTCCGGAATAAACTTACAATAATAGTTCAACCAACCTCGTATCTTCGGATTCAACTTTGCGGCTACCCGTTCCAGTGATACCTGTGTATTTCTGGGATCGAATACTCCTCTTATCTTTTCCCTGATAAAGGTTTTTGCTTTACAGCAAATGGCTGCGTTAAATACCATAAACTTTTCCTTACGGTAAGGATCGTGCATTCCTCTTGGCTGAAAACTGTAGCTTAGAAACGTAAAGCTGTTATGCTCATGTTGTTCCTTACGCTTATAGTTTTTGCAATACACCAGCTTGGTTTTCTCCGCGTGAAGTTCAAGATTAAATACTTGCAAACGTTCACGGATAGACGATAACAGATGCTCCGCTTCCGCCTTGCTGTTGCAATGCACAATGATATCGTCTGCATAACGCTCAAATGGATTAGCTGAAAAATATCTGCCCATCCACATATCAAATGCATGATGCAGGTACAGGTTAGCAAGCAATGGGCTAATAACACCTCCTTGCGGAGTACCCTTTTCTCTTGCTGCCATGCTGCCATCCCCCTGTTCTACTCCTGCTTTCAGCCAGCGTTCTATGTACAACAACACCCATTTTTCCTGTGTGTGATGTTGCACCATCTTCATCATCCATTCGTGGCTGATATTATCAAAGAAACCCTTGATGTCAAGATCAACCACCCATGAATGCTGTATGCAATTGTGCTGGCATTGTGCCAACGCATCATGTGCACTGCGGCCCGGTCGATAACCAAATGAACTTGCATGAAATAATGGTTCTACAATGGGCTCAAGGTAATCTTTTACCACGCCCTGTGCAATACGGTCGCTTACCGTAGGAATACCCAATGGCCTTGTTCCTCCCTGCTTCTTTGGAATTAATACAGTGCGTACTGCCGGTGGAAAATAACTGCCCGATGCCATGCGGTTCCAAACTTTGTACAGGTTGCCGCTAAGGTTTTCATTGAACTTATCAATCGTTTCCTTATCTATTCCTGCTCCGCCGTTTTTATCGCACACTTTCAGGTAGCTGTTGTACACCATCTGCTTACTCACTGCAAATGACTTTGTCTTTTCTTCGTTCATCATTCCATTGTTAATGGTTGTTTACAAATACTCACACCTGAATAACTGTACCCCTTGGCTCCATCTCCATTACAGAAACTTCATCGCTACTATGGATACATCCGACGCTTCTTATTACATTCCTCCGCCTTGGGCAGGGTTAGGCAACGATGGTAACCTTAGCTTCGTATAGCCGTGGTAGTAATACATACTTCTTGTTGCAGCTTTTAGCTCATTAATAAGACAGCCTCTCACGTTTCATATAAACGCCTGTGTAATGTTCTTGCCACCTCAATACCGGAGAGCCTGCAGCCAATAAACAGCCACCCGCTGCAGCTATATCCTACCGATGCAGAAAAATCAATAGTTTGTCTCTCAACTGAGCTCCTTTCGATATGTCTTCAGTGGTTCATTTACATTCAACTCCACTACACTTACCTGATGCCTTATAGCACCTTTTAACTCCAACGCTCAATACCTTATCTTTTGAATAAAGCACCTTGAAGCGGTTTGTACACTCCTGCTGCAAGGCGTGTACGGCAGGCCAACTGCCATCATTTATACAATTACGAAACAAGATTTCACTATCCTGCTTCTCGTGACACACTTCAGCCCGAAGCTACCGATTTTTCACTACCCTGCCGTGTCTCTACTCCCGGCCTTGTACTGTTGCAGGACGCGGCTGCGTAGAGTCATTCTGCTATCAAATATATTCCTTGTTCTCCATTTATATAATAACATGATGAGTTAGCCTCGGATTAGCTCGATAAAAATGTCCGTAGTCAAAGACATACGGACAGCAGTTCCTTTTAGTTTGAAGCATACTACGGGTAGCTGAGGAGAGACACCGGCCTCGGATTAGATCTCAGTATAGCAGCTCTTTTATTATTTAAAACATTCTACGGATAGCCTGGGGAGGTTTTGCCGTATGCAGGCACAAGATTGCTTCCCCACAAAACCCTTTCTACATTCTTTCGCCAGGCTGCGGTAGCTTTTAGTTTGGTTTAGATTTTTTCCTCGTGTCGTCTTCGAAAATGGCATTTCCATTTTGCAAAATTTCCTGTTCAAGATTATGATAAGTTTGTCTTACAATGTCATAATGTTGCTTCCATTCTTCAATGGAAATATATTTTGATATGTCATTTGGAGTTTCCAAAAAATCTAATGGTTTTAAAGGATGTAAATTATCATACTCAAGAGCCTGGTTTATTTTTTTATAAAGCGTCTGAACATTATTCTTAGCATAATCTTGTGTTATTTGAATAGCAATTGCATGAAACGATGAATATAATGCAGCGTCAGAATACTCTGTGTATAAACTTGACAAGAACCTTGCTCTAATGTCGCCTAAATATATCCAATACATTGAACTGTCCTTATAACCTTTTGCATTCAAAATCATTCCTGCCATCATTAATGTGTGTGGTTCAATCGATGATGTGCTATCTGCAATATATTTAAGAGCTAAATCCCTTTTTGTGGAGTCTTGTGAAGACAAGAAAAAGTAAACGGTAAATTTATTTAATGTAGTAGTGTCAATCTGAGCGACACAATTGTTAACAAAGGAAAAAGTGATGAATAGAAATATCAGTGATTTCTTCAAGTTATATGAGTTAGATGTTGTCACAAAATTATCGCCAACGTGAGGGCTTGCTGCTGTGCGTTCTATTAACTAAATGTGGAAATGGATACTCATAATGACAAAGAAAGGAACTGAACTTACTGTCTTTGGCTACTTTCAACCAAATTCATTCTTTTACTGACCGTAAAGGTCGAAAAGGAAATTTCCGCATAACACAAAATGATAGCAAAGGCGATTAAAAAAAATGCGCTTCCTAATACCCCGCAGCCATTCCATCCTTACGCGGATCGGATGCCCCGTGATAGACATGTCGCCCCTCATCAAATTTGATACACTGGTAACCACCAAAATTACCCGGCTTACCCGCTGCAACGCGATAACCCATCTTTTCCAATGCAAGAATGGTTTCTTCTGAAAAACCTGATTCGAGATAGATCGTGCCGATTCCATTACTTACTTCTCCTGTTGGTGACGAAGATCCTTCATGATCTATTCTTGGTGCATCACCTGCTTCCTGTATGTTCATTCCAAAGTCAATCATATTCATCAGCACTTCCACCTGACCCTCAGGCTGAAAACCGCCCCCCATAACACCAAAGCTCATATATGGTGCTCCGTCTTTGGTAACGAATGCAGGAATGATAGTATGAAACGGGCGTTTGTGTGGGGCATATGTGTTGTTTTGTCCCTCTTTCAATGAGAATAAATAACCCCGGTCTTGCAAAAAGAATCCAAGGCTATCCGGTACCAAACCAGAGCCAAATGCTTCAAAATTACTTTGAATAAGTGATACCATATTTCCTTCATCATCTGCAACAGTGAGGTATACGGTTTCGCCCCCTTTCAATTGGGCATCATCACCAGCTTTATAATTGGAAACAGCTTTGTCCAGATCAATCAGTTTTGCTCTTTCCGCTCCGTATTTTTTTGATATTAGTTCATCAACAGGAACCTTTGCAAAACCAGGATCAGCATAATACTTTGCACGATCTTCATAGGCCAGTCTTTTTGCTTCTGTAAACAGATGGATATGCTCCGCAGTGCCATATTGCATTTTGCTGAAATCAAATTTTTCCAAAATGTTCAACATTTCCAATACAGCAATTCCTTGTCCATTTGGTGGTAATTCCCACACGCGGTAACCGCGATACGTGGTGGACACCGGCTCCACCCATTGCGATGTATGATCAGCAAGATCTTTATAAGAAAGATAACCACCACGCTCTTTCATAAATGCATCTATCTTCCTTGCTATATCACCTTTGTAAAAAACATCTCTTCCGCCTTTTGCAATTGCCTCCAGGGAATTGGCGAGATAGGGATTCTTAAATACGTCCCCTCTTTTTGGTACATCGCCATGCGGCATGAAAACCTGTTTTACCTTCGGATCGTTGCCATACAATTTTTTTAAATCCTTATAATAAAATGCCGCTTCGTCGGCAACAGGAAAACCATTTCTTGCGTAGTTAATCGCGGGACCAAGGATTTCTTTCATCGGTAATTTTCCAAATCTCTTATGAAGCTGAAACCATCCATCTACGCAACCTGGAACCGATACGGGTAACGGCCCGCTTACCGGGAGAAATTCCCGCCCGTTTTGTTTTAGTATGTCCAGCGTAAGCGTATACGGCGAGCGGCCGGAAGCGTTGAGTCCATATAATTTTTTTGTTTTGGCATCATAAACAATTGCAAAAAGATCACCACCAATTCCATTCATCTCCGGATCGGTAACACCCAATACGGAATTGGCCGCAATGGCTGCATCAATAGCATTCCCGCCTTTTTTTAAAATGTTAATAGCAGCTTCTGTTGCCAGTGGCTGACTGGTGCAGGCCATACCGTGCTGTGCCATTACAACAGATCGTGTGGCAAAAGTTTTACCGAATAACCTGTCCTGTGCGTGTGATAAAAACGGAAACAAAAAAAAGAAAAGCATTATTGACAATGCATGGCGGAAAGATGAGATCATTTTTATTTGTTTAAATCTGTCAGGCTTTAAAATTTACTGTGGGTAAAAACTTCGGAGGCTTGCGTGCTTTGGAGACTAACTCATATGCATAAGCGATTTTCAGCAACACCGGTTCACTCCAGGCCCTTCCAAAAAATGAAATGCCAACAGGCAAACCAAATACCTGGCCCGCCGGCACTGTTATGTGCGGATAGCCGGCAACAGCAGCCAATTGCGAACTTCCGCCGAGAAAATGATCGCCATCAACGAGATCAGTTACCCACGCCGGGCTATCGGTAGGAGAAACGATCGCATCAAGATTATGCTTAGTCATAACTGCATCAATTCCTTCTTCACGCGTGAGTCGATATTTTCTGTCCAAAGCTTCTAGATATTCCGCGTCAGTTAACGGCCCTCTCTTTTCAGCCTGTAAAAATAATTCCTGGCCGAAGAATGGCATTTCCTTATCTGCATTTCTTTCGTTGAAATCTATGAGGTCTTTCAATGTATGAAAAGTTGCATTGGGGCCGCGATGTTTTAAGTACGCGGCCATATCGGCTTTCAGTTCATAAGATAATACAGTGCCTTCTGCATCATCAAATTTACCTAACGAATCGATTGTTACCGGGTCAATTAATATAGCGCCCTGCTGCTTTAATATTTCCAAAGCATCATTTATAATTTTATCAACAGCAGGAAGAAATCCAAAATATTTCCTCAGCACACCGATACGGGCACCTTTTAATCCATCTTTATCCAAAAATTTTGTGTAATCCGGATACGCTTTCCTTTCTTTATTTTGCGTTGCTTCATCCTCTTCATCCGCGCCGGCCATAGTATTAAGTAATATCGCGGCGTCGCTAACAGTCCGCGCCATGGGGCCTGCAGTATCCTGAGAATGTGAAATGGGAATAATGCCTGCACGACTTACCAATCCGACTGTAGGCTTAATGCCAACCAATCCGTGTAAGGAAGAAGGACTCACGACAGACCCATCCGTTTCGGTACCTATTGCCACAGCGCAAAGATTAGCAGCTGCTGCGGCACCCGAACCTGAACTGGAGCCAGAAGTATTTCTATCAAGCGCATATGGATTTTTGGTAAGTCCTCCGCGTCCACTCCATCCGCTGGTGGAGTGTGTGGAGCGCATATTGGCCCACTCGCTTAAATTTGTTTTACCTAATATCAATGCTCCTGCATCACGAAGTTGTTTTACAACAAAAGAATCTTTTTCCGGCTTTGAACCAACCAATGCAAGCGAACCGGCAGTAGTTTCCATGCTGTCGGCTGTATCAATATTATCTTTTATCAAAACAGGTATTCCATGCATCGGGCTTCGCGGGCCTTTTTCCTTTAGTTCTTTGTCGAGCTCATCAGCAATTTTTAACGCATCAGGATTTAATTGAATAATGCTATTAATAGCAGGGCCGGATTTATCAATTTCTTTTATTCGCTGAATATATTTTTCCGTAATTGACCTGACGGTGTATTTACCGGATTTAAAACCAGCATTCAGTTCATCAACTGTGATCTCGTCCAAATCAAATGGAGACGAAGTAAAAGACGAAGTCATTTCATTTATTGCCTTCTGCGCAAAAGAGAACGAAGGGACAGACACTGCAGCAATGCTTCCTGCGATGCCTGTTTTCAAAAATTTTCTTCTGCTTTTATCACCGGGGTTATCCTGTTTGTGCGGCATATTCAGATTTTATTTAGAGAAGGAAATAAATTAGGGAAGGTAATGAAAATTTTTTCTCTCTTAGTGATTAGCGACATGAGCATGTAATAGAAATACCTTTCCGCCCGGATGTTGGAGCATTGGTATAAGTTTCAGTCCTCTGCCTCCATTGCCAAAGATGCAAAAGCGATGATGGTCGTCAATTAATGTATTATTTTTAAAACAGTAAAAATTAAAACAATGCCATTGCATTTATTCAAAATGAAGTGAATAACTTCAAAGAATGGAAAAAGATTTTGATGCAGATCAGCCTGCTGTTAATACAGCGGGTGCAAAATGCGGGCAGCGGCTCACGCATTGTTGATCCTCTTACAGACAGCAAAGGCCTGCCGGTACACTTAGGCTACTCATAACCGTTAGATACACCGCTTCATAGTTTCCGCCAGCTACACTTAGTATGCTCATAACCTTTAGCTGCATTGCCCTTAATTATTTAATCGTTGGATAAGACCGCAACAAAGATGATTTATCCTTTAAACCTTCACCGAACAACATAGATTAACACCGATGCCGCTTGAATTCATGATGTACTGTTGCCATTATCAGGTTTCTGATTGTCTTTTATTTCCGGATTTTGATTACCCATATTTAACTTGTTGGCAAAATCCTTTTCGGCATCAACTATACTTTGGTTCCTTTCATTTTTTAAAGAATCTATTTTCTTTACTTTTTGCGAATGGCTTAAACTATTATCATGCCTTACTTGCTTAATTTTATTTCTATAATCCATCCTGATTGAATGGATTTGTAATGACAGGCTGTATTGAATGGCCTTAGTGCTATTTTGGGAAGATCTATTCCATGATGGATACATGTAATAAGGATAGTCATAATAAGGATAGCCATAATACGGATAACCATAATACGGGTAGCTGTAATAAGGGTAATTGTATTCCAATCCATAATTTAAAGGAACATTATAAACCCTTTGATGGTATTCATGAGAATTTTCATTCCTTTCCTCCCTTTCCTCGGAATTACGTTTGTGTTCACCAGAATTCTCTTTTCGTTGTGCTGAAACCCCAAGCGATAATGTTATTGAAATCAGCATTAATAATATAGTTTTCATAATATTTGTATTTAATGTTTTAATAAGAAACACGGCACAAACAGTATGACAAAATAAATGGGAGAGCTCAATTATAACTATCCTTTAACCTAACATTTCTTCGGTAAAGCAAGAGGAATATGCGAAAAATCTGCCTACAACTCATTTGTTTTTATCATAGAAACCGGCGGCTCCCACGAGAGGTTGATGTAGGATTGTGAGGAAAAAAGGAACACCCCAACGGCGGCTGAATTTTATCGCTAACAATAAGTTATTTAATCTTTAATTATGATTTTTAAAGGGGAAAAATGGGTTTATTAGGTGAACTTTAAAACATTCCTGTACGAACATCCTTTATCTAGTTATTATGAAAAAAATTATTGCAACTTTATTATTTTCCCTGTTGATATTTGTTTTGCGGGCGCAGAATACGCCTGACGCAATACTTGGTACCTGGGTAACTGTGGCAGGAAATTGTATAATTGAAGTTTATAAACAAAGCGACGAATTCAAGGCTAAAATTGTATGGCTTAAAGAGGATAAAAATGGAATGAGTAATTATATGGATATAAAAAATCCTGACCCTGCCTTACGTACCAGGAAACTTTTGGGAATGGATGTGGTGCATGGCCTCCATTACGACCCTGATGAAAATGAATATGTAGACGGGGTGATTTACGATGCAAGAAACGGAAAGAAATGGGATTCGGTTGCATGGCTTACCGATGATAATTTGCTAAAAGTAAAAGGATATTGGGTATTTAAATTTCTGAGCCAAACTAATACTTTTAAAAGAGAATAAAATAAGCATTCTGCTCCTCCTGGTGAGCGTGTTGGCAAAACCTATATATTACTCCGAACGCTATATACCCATATGGTTATATAGCTTAACGTCAAAGTCAGTTGTATTCATAACTTAACAACGGATGCTTGTATTTCATCTTCATTTTCCCAAACACAAATAATTTCTTCATTATTCAATCTTTTCAGCAAGGGTAAATTACCTTTTCCCATATTATTTCTGCGTTGCCTGGTTTCTTAATAATTATGTTTCCATGATTTGCCCAGGCATACACATTTTTATTATTAATCGTTTCAACCGTGCAACTTTTCCCCCGCCCCACTTCTTTCTCCGGCTGACCAGGTTCTGCACTATAAATTTCCCCTTCCCTGCGCCAGACTGTTTCCGGAGTTTCATTTTCATTAATGGCAAGACCGTCGCCATCCGTTGCCGCTCTTGCTTAAAAATTCTTCTCTCGCCCGCTAAATTTCGTGTGCTCATAGTCGTTATTTTCGTTGCCACTAATTTTTAAAGGTTGTAGGCAATGACCACGAAGAAGGTTTGTTTATTTAAACATAACCAGCACAACCTTGGGGGAATGCAGTCCCTAATTATTTAAACATTCTACAGATAGCTTGAGCTCAAACATGTGGAACATCAATTAAAAAATAAATAGCTTAACTTTCGTTATACCAACAGGCACTCTGTTCAAGACATAAGCATGAATACTTCTGGCGTATTAATCACCCGGCTGTTTTCCATACGCAACCGCTATGGAAAACAATTTGCATTAGAAAAAATGCAACTGCTTCAAACCATTAATATTAAAACTGTAAAAAACAAAAAAGAAATTCAGGAATGTTATGCCGCGATGGAATTTCTTATCGCTTATCCCGATAACAAAACTATTTACGAACGCTCCAACCAATTATTACAGCAACTGCAGGAGTATTTAAAAACAAATGAAAATTTAAGTTACCATTTGTATAATAGCGGCATTACGAACACAACCTTTTGTGCAGCATTCAGCTTTGGCCTGGTAAAATGGCTGCGAAAAACCCGCCCCAACGAAATTAAGCTTCGCTCTATTGATGCGGATGACGCCCAGGTTCGATTCGTCCTCCAGCTGGTAATGCCAAAAGTTGAATCAGAAATTTTCCAGGATGCCAATGCCGAATGGAAGGGTTGGCTTAAGCGTTTAAAAAAACAGGATGAAGATCTGCTGGACCAGTTGATTGCAATTTTCGATAGCAGCGATATTCGTCCGGAAGTAAAAGACGAACTCTGGAATAAAATAGGCATCTATGTAGAAATTACTTTTACATCGCATTGCTGCCTGCCGCCATCATTAACCAGGCTTTATTACCACCGTTCGCTAATAAAAAAGGAAACAAAAAAACAAACACCGGCTGTTACACCCATTCCTGTTAAACTCACAGAAAATGAAGCTGAAGAGATCATTGCCAACGCCAGGATGATAATGCTGGCCAATCTCAGGGAAATTGATCCCATCAGTTATAACTCTGCAAAGCTTGTTTCTTATTATCATTTACCAAGGGGAATTTCTGTTGCACTGATGGGTATGGTGCCGGAACGCCGGCATCCCATAGACAGTTATATGGGGTATATTGTTTTTAAAAATGGGTTACCCGTAGCCTATGCCGCTACTTGGATATTGTTTGACAGCGGCCGCATCGGCCTGAATGTTTTTTACAATTACAGGGGCGGCGAATCAAAATATATTTTTGAGCAGGTACTGGAACTTCATCGTAAAGTATACCGCTTAAAACGCTTTACGGTTGACCCTTACCAAATTGGAAAAACAAACAGCGACGGTATACACTCTGGCGCATTCTGGATGTATTACCATTTAGGATTCAGGCCTATTCAAAAAATACAACAGGAACTGGCAACAGCAGAAGACGTGAAAATAAAATCCAACAAAGCCTATCGGAGTCCTGTGCCGATTTTAAAAACATTGGCCAACTCCAGGCTGGAATTAGTTTTGCAAAAAAACGCAGTGCGTTTTGATGCCACTGATATCAGCCGTGCCTACGCCGGCATCCTTACCAAAAAATATAATGGCAACCGCTCACTTGCAGAAAAAGGCGCTGAAAAAAAACTCGCCAACATACTGCTGATAAAAAATTACCGCGAAGACAATATGAAATTTATTTTACAGAACTGGGCAGTATTGTTATTAAGTAATGAAAAAGAACTGCGCCATAATAGTACCTTGAAAAAAATGTTGAAGAAATTATTTGTTTTAAAAGCAATCGGTAGTGAAGAAGCGTATATAACCGGGTTGCAGCAGGCTGCGGAATTGAGAGAATTTATCGAGCGCATGTTAAAAAAATATCTTACTGATTAACCAGGTCACACAAAAATTTAAATAAACATTTGTCTATTGATTCTTATTTCCAAGAGTAGCAATAACAAGATTACTTTTATAATTTAAGCATGCAAAGCATATGGAGAGAAAGTCTATTTTCTAATTTTTATTAAAATCGCACATACAATTATAAAAATTAAAGAAACCCCAAACATAATTTCAGAGTAAGTAATTGCATGCTGATTTTTACTAATTTTCCAAACATTTACTATGCTCATTAAACCAATTCCTGCCCAAAAACTCATTGCCAGCTCCAAATATTTCTTATTTTGATGTATCATATATTTTACCACGCAAGGTTATTTAGTGTGTTCATAACCGTTAGTTGCGTTGTCCCTAATTATTTAAATATTCTTACTACAGTAAGGAGAAGAGTCTGTGCTGCTAAAATCTGAATATTAACTGCCACCAGTTGGTCCGGGATTCTTTTTCCTTATCAAACTGTCTTTAGGATATTTCGCTTCCATATCCTTACGAATATTTTCACTCCACGTAATAATTGTATTTTTTTCTGCATCGGTTAACTTTGCATCTCTATGAATAAGTGTGTAAGAAGAAAGAGGCATATCTCCTTTATCAATTTGCTTTTTTATTTCTTCTATTTTATCGTACTGCCTTGCCACAGGATAGGTTGCAAACTCATTTAAATTAAAAGATCTTGTTCCATCCTTAACATGATTTGCTAAAAACCAGGCTACCGGTTGAAAATTGTTATACCAGGGATAGCGTGTGTTGTTGCTATGGCAATCTTTACAGGCTATAACCAGTAACGAATCAACATCTGCAGGAACAGGGTATAATGTAGAAATGTCTGCGGGCTGCGGACCGGGATGGATATTTTTTTGTGGTTTTATAAATTGGATTACAATAAGAATAATCAATAAAACCACGAGTATTTTTTTTACCATAAAACAAAGTCATTAATGCAAAGAAAAAGATTAATACAAAGCTATTTATCCGGTTATATTTTCCTGCAAAGGAATATCAATATTAAACAATATTCTCATTAAGAAGGAGGATAATTTATTAATAAGGATCATTGCCCAATGCTATTCTTAAATTATTCAAAGTTGCTGAGTCGCACTCACCTGAATTTGCAAACGCAGGAGTTATAAATATGCAATCGATAAAAAATATTCAATTTTTAATTGGAGAATTTAAGTCTCTTAATTTTCAGGAGTTACACTACCCACACCGGATGTATGAATTTCAGGGTTTTGCGGATTACCACGATAATGCACACTTCCCGTACCGCTAACCGTTGCGCTCAGGTGAACACTGGCAAATACATGGGCAACACCAACACCCGAAACGGTCACTGTAGTGTTTTCACTTTGCAGGTTTCCGCAGTCTGCGTGACCAACACCGGAGAGCTCGCAATCAAAATCTTTCGTATGGCCATGAAGCTTTACCGTGCCCGCGCCGGATATAGTCGCCGACACCGCCGGAGCATCCACTTCTCCCTCAATATTTCCGACGCCACTTGTATTGAATGAAATTTTTTCAGGATTCTGCAGAAGACCAGACACCGTTATATTAGAAGCGCCGGAAGTAGTTACGTCAGACAATGTGGGAGCCGTGATATAAATTTTTGCATGGTCATTGGTTACAGATATTCCATGTTGATAGTGAATTTGTAAAGTTCCGTTTTCAACATTTGTTTCGAGGTAAGGTAATAAGTTGTCATCGTCTTCAACGGTTACAGAGCAATTGCTTCCGCTGGTGATTACCACATCGGCGGAGCCTGAAGAATGAATTTTGGTAAATGTTCCCGGATTGCGTGTTTCCTTTTTCACGTTCCCGTTTCCGGAGATCATTTTGCACGAACTTAAAACAGCAATAAAAAATATTGCCAATAACGCTGTCTTCATAAATTTTTTTTTGAATACACAATAACAGCAATAATGCCTGTGATGGTAAAGCTACCAAAAGGATTTCATTTTTTGTGTTCCTGCGGGTTGACCATACCCTCGGTTCGTGCCTCCACGAAACAGAATTATTGGTGATTCGCGAAAACAGGAACACCGGTTTTTGGAAGAGCATCCTGCGGAACGTAAAGACTGCTGTACTTAAAAATGTTGCAGGATACTACTGGCTCTTTTTAATGTTATCCGACAATTGTGCAACCGGTTAAAGGTTTTGCATTAATGCAGATTAACTAACTTTTGGAAACTTATTAATCTCCGGTTCCCTAATTATTTAAATATTGTGCAAGATGGCCTGATAACAGGATTTTTTTATTTAAACATTCTCAGCACATGAGTGTTGAGCCTGCAGTCGCGCCGGGAGTGGGCTAAAAAGTACATATTATTGCGATTGTTCAGTTTTCTTAATATCATAACTTACGTCATTGCCCATTACCGAAAGACTAAGCGTAATTGTGTCGCCCTTTATTTTACCAGTCACATGCGTTATTGCGCCCTGTATCGGCACGTCAAATGCAAGCGTATCGGCACCCACAATACCATTATTAATATCCGACACCGAGCCATCGGGATGTGTGTCTTTACCTGTGAGGCTGTTACCCTGCACTTTAAAATCGTATGCAACGTTATACTGATCCATCACCTTACCAGTCCAATGGCCAGTGATGTCCTGCGCACACGCAACCGATGCAGATATAACCGCAAAAAAAGCAAGAAGTACAATTTTCTTTTTCATATAGATGACATTTATAGTTTTCAAATTTATAAAAGGGGCGCCACTATTGCGGAAAATCATAAAATTAGCATTGCCCTCATAAAAACACACGCCGCTTTGCATATTTCTTTGACACCGCTTAATCGCTCTTCACCGGGACGGTAGTGCCTGATTACTTAAACACCCTACTGGCAGCAAAGGCAGGATTAAGAAAAATTTGTTATTTACTTATTCCGAGGCATTATTTTTTTTCGTCCATCTTGTCAAATAGAATGCTGTTATCCTTATCGTCAAGGGTAGAATGCTTCCCCGGCCAATGAAGTTTAAGGAAAAGTATTCCAAGCACTACCAATAAAATACCCCACCATAAACCTGAATGTAATCGTTCCAAAACCACATGCGAATTTTCACCCGGAGAAGAAAAGGCCGGGATGTTGACGATCAAAATAATAACGCCGTATATGGTTAACATCACTCCCACAAAAAACCATATAGACAATCCGTGTTCTTCATGCATAAAAAGTAATTTTTACCAAAATATAATTTGTAAAATAATAAAAGCAACTAATATAACCGCTGCCCAGAAAATCGGGCGTTTCAATAAAGGAAGGTGCCGCTCCGAAGGCAATTCCGTGCAACCTCTTACTAAGCCAACTAATTGTTCGGCAGGCTTCGGTTTTGTGGCATAGCTAACAAATACTGTCACCAACACACATATTATCCACGACCAAAGAGCCCGGTACATATCTTCTGCCATAGCTTTTGCATCGCCGGAACCTGTTATCACAGCCAGGGCCCGCGGGTCTATTCTTACCCATGCCCACATCCCGATAGAGGCTCCAGTGCCGGCAAGCAGGCCCCAAAAGCCCCCTGCCGCGGTTGCTCTCTTCCACAACATTCCCAAAATAACCGTACCAAATAATGGCGCAATGAAAAAGCTGAACAACGCCTGAACATAATCCATAATGCTGGCAGCATTTTCTACTAAATAAGCGGTGCCAATACTGATAATAACGCCAACGAAAGTAGCCCACCTCCCCATTTTTACATAGTGTTTGTCAGTAGCATCTTTTTTTGTAATGGAAAAATGAACCGGCTTATAAATATCATACGTCCAAACCGTTGAAAAAGCGGTAACATTACCCGCCATACCCGACATGAAGCCCGCGATGAGTGCGGTAATTCCTAATCCTAATAATCCCGGCCCCAGGTAACGTGCCATCATCAATGGCAGGATTTCATTATAACTTTGCGCTCCCGTAGCCGCTGCCTGGGCCTGGCCTACTAACCCAGGCATCACTGCCAAACCAATTAAACCGGGCAATATCACAATTAAAGGAACCAGCATTTTAAATCCTGAACCAATAATGGGGGCCATTTTTGCCGACCGTAAATCCTTCGCCGATAATACCCGCTGCACTACCAAAAAATCAGTTGTCCAGTATCCAAATGAAATAACGAACCCTAACCCGAATACAATACCGATCCACTGAATGCCCATCGGATTATCATGAAAATGCCCCAATGTGCTCCACATGTGCGTGTAATCGCCATGAGGCAGGTTTTCGTGTATCCTCTTAACCATGCCTTTCCAACCCCCAACTTCTACAAGGCCGAGAATAGGCACCAGCAATGCTCCCGCCCAGATGAGTACAAACTGCAACACCTCATTGAATATGGCAGAAAGCAAACCACCTAACATTACATAAACCATCACAGTAATAGAAGACACCCAGATACTGAAGTTTAAATTCCAGCCAAGAATCACTTTCATTACTAATGCCATGGCAAACATATTTACTCCGCTCATGAGTACCGTCATAAAAGCAAATGAAATGGCTGATAACATGCTGGAGCTTTTGCCAAAACGCAATTTCAAATAACCCGGCACCGAGTGCGTCCTGGAGATATAATAGAATGGCATCATGATAATTCCCAAAAAAAGCATAGCCGGAATAGCGCCAATCCAATACCAATGAGCCGCCAAAATACCATATTGATACGCTGATGCCGCCCAGCCCATCAGTTCGAGTGAACCAAGGTTAGCAGAAATAAAAGCCAATCCCGCAATCCACATGGTCATCTTTCTCCCGGCAAGAAAGAAATCATCCCCGGTTTTTGTATATTTTACCAGGTAGTAACCGATTCCCAATACCATCAAAAAATAAATAATGATAATGAGCAAATCGGCCCAGTTTAATGAAATTAATCCGCCGTCAGGGAAAATTTTGCTGAAGAAAACAGGCATGGTAGTTATTTTATCTTTTGTTACTGATTGAACATTATTGATTAAAATCACAGTTGATTTTAAGCCCGGCTACACTTAGTGTGCTCATAACCGTTAGTTGCGCTATAATTAGTTTCCACCCGGGGGCAAGTGCAACTAAAGAATTACAAACAATAAATCTATAACAAAAATTCAATTTCAATTAACCTTTATTGCTTGCCAAAATAATAATTTCCGGTAATCGAATAAATATCTTGCTTAAAATGTACTTACAACCCAGCAACAGCCATCCCTGATTATTTAAACCTTGCACGAAATGGCTACGAAAAGGATTTTTCTATTTAAACATTCTCAGCAAGCAAGGAGAAAGTGTTATATCTTATTTTAACAGCAGGAACAATGCCCGTTTGATTCAGCCTTGTCAAAACATTCTTTACCTTCTTTAAAAGAGAACCAGGCAATCCCTAAGGTGCCTATATCATCAATGTATTGAAATTTGGTTAATTCATAAATACCACTTGCAGCAAGCAATATTACAGACATGTATATGCAAACCTTAGTACAATTTGCATCAGCAAGTATTGCATCGGAATTAAGAAGTTTTCCGGTTGTTGTTTTTCCATAAACTAAAAACAACATGAAAGCAATTGAAAACAGGGAAATAATTATTCCCGGCACTGTAGTTTCAGGCTTATGTTGCGTCCATATATTATATATAACCGTTACAACAAGGCCTCCTGCCAGGATGTAAAATCCAAAACCTGTGATGCGCAATGCGGCTCGTTCAAAATTATCCCTGGTTCCATTTTCATTTTGTTTTAGCCGCTTGGTCATATGGGCAACTCCAACGGCTGAAATTATTTCTATAAGACTCCCGATACCAAAACCAAACAGTGTTATACTCTCGTCGTTGTAACCATAAAACGTAGAAAATAATGCTTCAGCAAAAGCCAAAACAATTGATAAAAGCGCCAGTCGAAAGGCATTTTTATATTGACTCTCCCTGTTTACCGGTATAATGGTCCCCGTTATTTCCATAGCATTTCAAAGTTATAAAAAGTAAACAGATATTATGAGCAAGAGCATTCAATTTACCACTGTTCCAGATAAGAAAGAGAAGCAACAAGGTAAACGATGCCCCGCGTTTTGATAGTTACCGTGCCAGGATGCCAACCTGTGTTGATGTAACTTGTTTATAATCGGAATGCAGTGGAAGATACTTGCCATTTAATGACCGAAGCAAAAAAACAAACCCCCGTTTTTAAAAAACGAGGGCATAAAATGTGCCAGTCATCTAACGCATTAATCATTCTTTTCTTTTACTTTCTTACCCCCCCTTTTTACCTTATACTTTTTTTCATCTGCGTTATTGTTTTTCCACGGGTCTGTGCCGTTGTAGTAAATAACATGCTTATCGTTATCACTTACTGTTAAATTTTGTGGAAGGGCTTTTACCGTTACCCATTTAGTAGTAGTGGTGTCGAGGTAAAAGTAATCACTTGTTTTTGGATTGAAGTACACATTGGACGATGGATAATAATAGTACTCAATCTTCGCCTGCTGTGCCTTAACGTCTGTGGTGCTCCCAAGTGTGATAAGCAGCACCAATCCTAGAATTAGCTGTTTCATAATTAGCAATTTTAAATAATAAATAATTTTTATCTGTCAAATAATATGCCAGTCCACAATTGTGCAAAGACGCCGCCTTCGCTTTTGTCAGATTAATTTTATAGTTAAATAATCTATAGATAGAAATTGTTAAAGCACCCGGCAGTCATAGCTAACGGGAACGGCTACCTGAATAAAAGCATTTAAATTGGTTGATGCTGATAAGACCTTAGCAGCGGAGGACAATCGGACCTTTAACATTTGCCGGTTTCCGTTTGTTATTTTAAATGATGTTTGTTTTTATAAAAAACAATAAGATTTATTGCCTTATCCTTCAATTGGTGCAATTGTAAGACTTTGTGCTTTTGTAACCCTTAAATACAATTGTAATTGATTAAACCATTTATTAAGCATAGCCCTGTCTTCAGAAAAAAGCAACGGGCCAGCTAAGGAACTATTGCCTTTTTGATTGCCGAAATTTGTTGAAACATTTTGAAGTGGTGTAATAATTTTAAAATTGGCTAATTCATTTAAGGTATTGCGTACATTATTCTGAGCTTCCTGGTAAATAGTTGTTTCAAAATCACGATCATTTTTATATAATCTTTCGTAAGCAAGAATGCTATCTGCATCTTCTTTTTTCAACAGTATATAACCACCTGCACTGGCAAGTTGTGTGATAGTACGGTCGTTAAGTTGAAAAGGTCTGTTTACTTTTGAAAATTTCACTAACAATCCCATGCAGGAAGTTGCCTTAAGATCATTGCTTACAGTATCATAGCATTGATACATCGTATTTAGAGAATCTATTTTCTCTTCATCAAACCGGATAATATCACTCATTCTTGTTGTGTCGGCTTCAAGATCTTCTGTTAATGATTTAATGTATTGTTCTGTTTTCTCATTATTGTTAATGTGTTCTCTTAAACTTTCTGCAAAAAATCCCATTGTTACTGCAAGAAATATCATTAAGAATTCCAGAAAATATTCTTTAAAGTTTTTCTTTTCTACATGTGGATGATGATGTACTTCCATGTTTTCTGCTCCTGATTTTAGATTAATAGTTTTTTCCCGTTGCGTTTCCCGGATTACAGGTACGAGCCGAAAATTACTCCAATATAGGAGTAAAATGCGTTGTTAAATGCAAATATTTTTTACTTTTGTAGTTATAATGATTTACCAAAACTAAACGCCTCGCAATGAAACTAATAAGCCGACTTTTTCTTTTTATGACATGCCTTGTTGCTCTTCAAACAGGTAGTGCATTTGCTCAACTGGCAGGTGCAAATCTTGCAGCCCATGGAGTGTTGGCACTTATTGGGGGTGGCCGTGAAAAAAAACAGGAAAAAATTATTGATAAATCCACAACACAGGAAAAGATAAGCGGGTTAAATGTAAGCGTGTTGCGTGTAAAGGAATCAGATATAAAAAGTAAAGCTAAAGCCCGCATCATAGCACTGCAAAACCGGTTGACACAATATAACACTCAATATAAAAACAATCAACCGATTATTGTGCCAAAGAAAGACAGCGATTTAATAGCCATCCAGGATATGGATGAAAACTGGCCAACCGATGAATATGCAAGCGAATTAAGAGCTTATATGCGATATGCTGCTCAGCAAAAACAAAAAATGTCGACTGCACCGACGGACAGCTTACACACCATGCCTGCCAACCTTATAAAAAAAGATACCACCAGCACAAAATTATAAGTGGATTGTTTTCTCCTCAACATTTTTAGTTTACCCGTAACCGTTAGTTTGGCTTTCCTTAGATTCCGCCAGGCATGCTCATTATTTTTGAATACTAACTACAACTTTATTCAACTAATCCTTTCATCCCATAGAATTCACGGGAACACTTGCAGATTACCCATATCATTTGTTTACTGAAACATTATTTTGGCTGCTTGTTCCTGCCGCCAGAACTTGTACTTGTTTATTTAATAAAGCAACTGTGTTTAAGAGTGTTTGCATTTGTTGCTGCTGTGCCTCTAACTGTTGTTGCAAAGCAGTATTTTGTTTTTGTAATGCTTCTATCTTTTCTGTTCTTTTTTCCAATGCCTGTATGGCAATAAAACTCACACCAAGGAAATCCTGTTGATTGATTAAGGTATCACAGCCAATAGTTCCCAGTGCATCTTTGCCAAAAGCATTATAAAAATCCTGGGCCATAGGGCCATAATGACGGAATGTTTTTGAGTCCTGGCCTTTATAGTTCCAGGTACTCAGCTTGAATTGTGCTATCTTATTCAGGAAATTTTCGGCGTCTACCGGTAATATCTTTTCTTTCTTGGTACTATCACTGATAGCACTCCAGCTATTATCACCGTGGTTCATTATTACTCCTGTACGGGCAGTATTGCCGCTGGTCATCAGGTAATAGCCACCATTAAAGCGGGTAAAAAACTGATCATTAACACCTCCTAAAGTTATTCCGGTTCCATTAGGATCACTATCTCCAATTGTAAAAGCTCCTGTATGACCATTAGTGGACACGTTAGTTCCCATGGCGGTTGTATAATTGCCGCTGGCGGTTGTTTGACTTCCCATCGCAGTAGAATTATTCCCGCTTGCAGTTGTTTTATACCCTATTGCGATGGAAATATTCCCACTGGCAATTGTTTCATTTCCCATTGCAGTGGAAAAAATCCCACTGGCCCACGTTGCGTATCCCATTGCCGTAGAATAATCCCCGCTGGCATTTGTTTGATTTCCCATCGCTGTTGTACAATATCCGCTTGCAGTTGTTGCGTACCCCATTGCGATAGAATAAGCTCCGATATTGTAGCTATCCCATTCTGCGCCATATGTATAGCCAACCCGGAAAGCAGCTTTATCAGGATGCCACATCAAGCGCCTGCCTCCGCCACTTATTGGTGTGGTGTGTGGAGTGGCGGGAATATCACCCGCAGCGCTAAAAAGTACACTGCTATCAGCAACGTGTAACCTTGCCAAAGGTGTTGCAGTTCCTATTCCTACATTTTGGCCATTAGCAACGAGGACTAACCATAAAGAAAAGATTGAAAGCGTAAATTTATGTCGCATACAAGTTATTTCACAAAGATTAATTAAATACATATAGAGAAAAAAGTGTAGAGTACACTGACTCGTACCCCTGCTTTAGTGAAGACCCCGGCCCGGAAATTGGGATAAAAAGGGCCGCCCCTAAATTTTATTTAGGAACGGCTTTTATTAATTAAACTGAATATGAAAAAAATTACCGGCTCTCATAATCAGGAGGGTTTTTTTACTGTTTGATCCTGGCAGGTGATGCTAACCTGCAATATCTGGCCGTTTCCCACTAACGGTGGCCCAAAGCCCCAATTGGAAATGTACAATTTATTATCAGGTCCCATTACCATTGCTGTAGGAAAATTAAGTCCTGATACAATAGTTGCTCTTACTCCGGAAGGATCAATGCGAATCACATCGCCCGTTCCGGGAGTGGGAAATGGATTATTAGTGGTTCCTTCGAGTACATATAAGCCTCCGGCCTTATCAAAGGCAATACCTTGCGCCATGCTGAAGCCCGTATACACTGTACTAATCTTTCCATCAAGCGTGATTTTATAAACGTTAGATTTGCCGGAAATAGGAAATGTGCTCAGGTTTACCATATAAAAACTGCCATTATGATAAACAATGGACGTGGGAACAATATGCCCCTCTATTGCCGAAACATCAATAAGGCGGGAAATATGTCCTGATCGATCAATCTTGTCTATTTCGCCATGATTGGGCTCTACAGCGTATAAATCATTTTCCACTGCCTGCAGGCTATACCAGGTGCCATCTGGTTCAAAATCGCCGGGATTGGGATTGGCAACAGGATGGCTTTGAATGAAAGCACTCAAATTCGCAAACATACGCCATTTTTTGTTCGGTAATATTTGTACAACGCCGTTGGGAATATCAGGAACCGCATGCGAGCAACCCGCCCCGGCCAGCACACCGTAAAGTGTGTTTCCGATATATGCAACATCGCCGACTCCCATAATATCTCCCATGGCATCTGTTGAAGAGGGTAAATTATCTGCAACGGTTATGCGTTGACCGTTCGAAATTTTGGAAATTCGCGAACCGGTATTGCTTCCCTTGTATGGTCCAACCGGTGGAATAACTTGTTGGCAGGAAGAATCGAGATTAGAGCCTCCCACACCCGCTTCGGCAACGTATAAAGTTCCATCGGGTCCAAATTTTAAGCCGCGGGGCAGATTGAGTCCTGATGCATATACGGAGCTGGTCGCAACCAAATCAGCGGGACTGCAGTTGCAAAGACAGTCGGGGGAAAAATTTTTTTTACAGGAGGATAAAACCATGATGCCTGCACATACACTTACGAAAAAAAGGAGTTTTTTTGTTGTCATAAAAAAAATTTTAAAGCGTTAATTGAAATATGTGAAACATTTGTTTTTAAGAAACTAATTAAATTAAATACGATCTTATCCAATAAAATAGCGGCCAACAAATCATCGTACTTCATAATAAACGGGATAAAACCATTTGAGTCCTAATGATGTAGTTGCCCCGGGAACGACTTACTTTGTAAAAGCATTTCAATTTTTTCTAACCGGCTGGTTAAATCACCAATTTGCTTTTCCAATGAAGCCATTTTAGCATCTTTCTCATCATTCATTTTGCTTAGCTCCTGCATGGCTTTTACCAACGGCACCACAAATTGAGCATAGGAAAGTCCGTAGGTTTCCCTGCTTGTTTTAGGAACAATGATGCCATCAAAATCAAAACCTGCCTCCCTGGCTGCCTGTTCCACCTGCTGTGCAATAAAGCCATCGTGACGGATATTTTCGGATTCATGGTAGCTCGCTGGTGAAACATAGTATCCATTCGCATCAATTTTTCCCGTTGAAAAGGCTTCATATTTTCCTGTTTCAAAATTGTAGGATACAGGTTTCAGGCGATTGATGAAATCAATCCCCTTAATATCCTGCTTTATATTGGTTTTAAAACGACCGTCAGAAGGAGTAGTAAAAGACACCTGCCCCTCAATAACAGTAATACTGCTGTTACCTAGCCTTATTTTATTGCTGGCGTTTACAACGGCGGCATAACCGATAGCTGTAGCATTGGTTAGGTTGTTTGCTGACACATCGGCGGAAAATCCTACTGCTGTATTATAATATCCAATTGTGTTGGAATGCAGTGCCACTGCGCCATCGGCGGTGTTACCTCCACCTGAGGTTGTAAGACCAAGTGCCTGGTTGCCATCGGCCGTATTATTAATTGCGGTGGTGTTGTTCAAAAGCGCTTCATATCCATTCCCGGTGTTGTAAGTTCCCGTAGTGTTTAAAAAAAGTGCTTCCTCACCATTGGCTGTGTTGCCATTTGCGGTGGTGTTTGCATAGAGCGCATTCCGTCCGCTTGCAGTATTATAGTTGCCTGTGGTATTGGAATAAAGCGCCTGGTATCCATTTGCACTATTAGACCCGCCCGTGGTATTGGCCTCAAGCGACTGAAATCCATACGCTGAATTTGCTCCACCGGCAGTATTGGTATAAAGTGCACCATCACCGCTTGCCGTATTACTACTGCCGGTGGTATTGGAATAAAGCGCCTGGTTTCCATTTGCTGTATTAGAGTTGCCGGTGGTGTTGGTTTGAAGCGACTGAAAACCATACGCTGAATTTGCACCACCGGTGGTATTGGAATAAAGTGAGCCATCACCGCTTGCCGTATTCCTGATCCCTATCGTATTGTTATAAAGCGCCTGGTTGCCATTTGCAGTATTAGAGGTTCCCGTTGTATTGGAAAAAAGCGAGTTATATCCATTTGCCGTATTAAACGTACCGGTAGTATTGGAAAAAAGCGCTGCGTTGCCGCTTGCAGTATTAGCGCTGCCGGTGGTGTTGGAACGAAGTGCAGCACTACCAATGGCGGTATTATAACCACCTGTGGTGTTAGCATAAAGCGAAGTTTCTCCGCTTGCCGTATTATAACTGCCGGTAGTGTTGGAAAAAAGCGACAGGTATCCATTTGCAGCGTTAGAGTTTCCCGTGGTATTGTGATAAAGGGCAATCTGCCCGCTTGCGGTATTATCTATGCCTGTAGTATTGGAATAAAGGGCAGCATTGCCACTTGCCGTATTACTACTGCCGGTGGTATTGGAATAAAGCGCGCCATCTCCACTTGCCGTATTATCGTAGCCTGCGGTATTGGAATAAAGCGCAGAATCTCCGTTTGCGGTATTATAACTGCCGGTGGTATTGGAATAAAGCGACTTGTGCCCGTTTGCCGTATTAGAGTTGCCGGTAGCGTTGGTTTGAAGCGACTGAAAACCATATGCCGTATTATAGTTGCCGGTGGTATTAGAATAAAGCGCGCCATCACCGCTTGCCGTATTACGGATTCCTATTGTGTTGTTGTAGAGCGCCTGGTTGCCATTTGCTGTGTTTGAAATGCCGGTAGTATTTAAGTAAAGGGCCTTATTACCATTCGCTGTGTTTGCAAAGCCTGAAGTATTTGACCACAATGCATCTGCTCCAATTGCCGTATTAAAATATCCATCAAGGTTCGAAAAAAGCGAAAAGCTTCCCAATGCCACATTATGATTCCCGCTGGTATTTGAGGATAGAGCGCTTGTTCCTACAGCAGTAATATAATTTCCTGTAGTGTTTGCCATTTGGGCCTTATAGCCCCATGAAGTAATGCCATTATGAGCATCTATTATGCCCGAATAAACATTATTAATTTTTACAAGTAATGGCTGGTCATCGTTAGTACCAATAAAATTTTTTGATGTGTCCGTACCACCATTCCCCGTGAGGCTCCATCCATTTCCAACAGCAGAAAGATTAGTCCATCCACCTCCGTTATAAAACCAAAAAGATGTCGTCGTACTGTCGTAAACTAATAAGCCTTTTGCAGGAGAAGCAATGGCGGTACGCTGGGTGAGACGTCATCCTCGGTATTAGAATTCCCTTTCGTTGTGCTTTTTATATCAAGCATGGCACTTGAATCCGGCAAAGATTTATCGTTATTAACCGCCACCTGTGCAACACCGGTTGCGTAAACAATCAGGCAACTTATTACTGTCAACGTAATTATCTTCCTCATAAGAAATTATTTATACACATTTTCACGATATAAGAACCGGAAGCAACGAATTGCCATAAAAGAGTAACTATTGATTTTTTTGATGCACTTGAATTAATGAGGCAATATGATATTATTAGAAAAAATAAAAAACAGGAAATCATTATGCGGCGACATATTTCAATACACAACTCAATAATAATACGAAAGCCTTTTATTGGAAAAAGCAGTCGTTCATTGGCTAAAAGCGCATTTTCGTTGAAAAACCGGTTTTTTATACGCGGGGTTTTTATAAAATGGTAAATTGCTCTTATGTTGGAAGGTTCTTTTTTTAAAAAGCTGATATTTAATAGCAATTACAGGTGGCTAAGGCATGTATTGCTTTGCATCGGATATTTTATCTGGATCAATTTACTCGACTATAACAGGAGCAACAATCTGCGTCAAACACTTTATATTTTCCTGTTTTTTTACCCGCTTGTATGGATTTACCTGCTGGTAATTATTTATTGGTTTATCCCTTCCTTTCTTTTAAAAGGAAAATATTTTGAATTTTTTCTGCTGTATTTGAGTTGGTGTTGTATAGCGCTTATGCTGATTTTTTTTATTCGCAATTATGCTTTTAATGCTGCTCTCGGTTATCCCACACTACAACATGTAACCTTATCCAAATTTTACCAGGAAACATTTACGCCGCAAATGTTTATGGAAATAAATATTTTACCCACCTTCTGTGTTTTCTTTAAGCTGTTCAAATTCTGGTATATAGAGCAACAGCAAAAAAATAGAATTGAAAAAGAAAAACTAAATGCAGAACTTGAATTACTCAAAGCGCAACTGCATCCTCATTTTTTATTCAATACTTTAAATAACCTGTATTCGCTTGTATATGAAAAATCGGACCTGGCTCCGAAAATGTTGCTACGCTTATCAGGGTTGTTAAGTTATGTATTGTACGAATGCAAAGCCGACGAAGTTTTATTATCAAAAGAGATCAACGCTATTAAAGATTATGTTTCGCTTGAAAAAGAAAGATATGGTATACGGCTGGATGTGTCATTAAATTTTTCAGGCGATATTGACAATAAAATGATAGCCCCCATGCTGTTTCAGCCATTTGTTGAAAATGCATTTAAACATGGTACATCGGAGCAATTGGGCAATGTTTGGATGAGCATTGATTTATCGGTCAAACAAAATCAGTTGTATTTTAAAATTATCAATAGTTGCGATGAAAATGGCATTGTAAACAATGAAAAAGGAATCGGGATCAATAATGTAAGAAAAAGACTTGAGCTGCTTTATAGAGACAGATTTGATCTACAACATGGAATAGAAGCAGGTGTTTATATTGCATGTCTTGCCATTGAATTACGCACGCCCGGAAATATTGCTTCGAACAAAACAGCTTTATTAGAAACTGCATAAATGAACATAAAGTGTTTGATAGTAGATGATGAACCGCTTGCCGTAAGGTTGATCAGTTCGTATATTCAGCAGGTTCCGGAGCTTGAAGTTACGGCCGCCTGCAACAATGCTATAGATGCATTTGCAATATTAAGAGAACAGAAAATTGATTTGATATTTCTAGATATAAAGATGCCGAAATTAATCGGCACCGATTTTCTCCGCAGCATTTCAAACCCGCCAAAAGTGATCTTCATCACAGCCTACCGGGATTATGCTTTGGATGGTTATGAGCTTGATATTGTTGACTACCTTTTGAAACCTGTTTCATTTACGCGATTTATAAAAGCGGTTTCAAAGGCTACAAAGCTGATTGCCGCCAATAATAATTTTTTAGAATCGAATGCTAAAGTTGAAAACAATGAAAGCTCCTTTTTGTATTTCAGAATTAATAAAGAAATGCAGAAAGTGTTATTGCGGGAAATCCTGTTCATTGAAAGCAGCAAAGAATATGTGAAGCTTCATCTTGAAAACGGAAAGTGGCTTTTGGTAAGGCAAAGTATCAGTTCTCTTGAAAAGCTAGTGTCGCCGCACCGCTTTCTTCGTGTTCATCGCTCCTATATCGTAACGATAGAAAAGATTTCTTCCTTCAATTCAACCCATATTACTATTCACAATCATAAAATACCAATCGGGAGATTGTACAGGAACGCAGTGGAAAGAGTTTTGAAATAATAAGTTGGTTCGCTAACTCTATGCTAACAGTCGGTCTGCAGCCAAAATTATTTTTCCTGGTTAATTATTTTTTTGCCTGCTTTCCGTTCTGCCTTCCAAAATTGTCTGCGCAAAAACTTTCTTAAATGTTTCCTCCATTCGGCACTAACTGTTAATTGTCCTTTTTGTTTATGAGCCATTGTTACTTATTATTTTTTGCCTCAGCCTCTGTCGTTCAATCAAATTTAATAAAATTATTATGTAGCGATTTAAAGATTTCCGGGGTCGCAGGCATCCGGAGCAATTTTGGTCTAATACGGCATTGAAAAGAATTATTTGTTTTTTGTCATAGAATGCGCTAAACCTCAGCTGGTTAAAGGATATGGTCAAGCCAAGAGTGGGATTTATTTATACCCGGAGGACGGTTGTGGCATTTTTACCGGCGCATCCTTTATCACGGATCGCATAATTAAATAAGGGGATAGCCAAATGATTTGACGCGGCCTTATTTTTTTTACATTATGGCAAAAATCACATTACTGCGTGTACGCATATACGTAATACAGCATTACTATCCTACGGTTTAAATAAAGGGAGGCTTAAACCTTCCCCGGCAATCTCCAACATTTCGCATTAGGGTGTCATCCTTTTTAAAAAAAAGAGGTGGCAAGCATGCCACCTCGTGAACTAAATACAAGCGATCTAAAATCCGCCCATCAATATTGTTTAGCGCCTCTTATCTGGTCGCAAGTAAAGCCGATCTGCAGAACTGGCCGCCTCCAATTGCCGGTGGCCCGAATCCCCAGTTAGAAACGTATAATTTTCCTTCCGGGCCGAAGGTCATTCCTGTTGGTAAATTAAGGCCGGAAGTAATGATCTGCTTTGATCCTGACGGATCCATTCTGACAATATCCCCGGTTCCCGGAGTAGGGAACGGGTTGTTGGTAGTGTTTTCAAGCACATACAATCCGCCCAGTTGATCAAATGCAAGCCCGAGTATCGTGTTGAAACCGGTCGCATATACGCTGATCTGTCCGCCGGGCGTAATTTTATACACACTTGAAATACCCGGCACCGCGGGAAAAGTAGTCAGGTTGCCTACGTAGAAATTTCCCTGGTAAAATGCCATTGCCGTGGGAACTATGTGCCCCTGGGATGCCGAAATATCAATGACCCTGCTTATTACCCCCGAGGTTGTTATCTTGTCCAGTTCACCATGGTTTGGCTCAACGGCATACAGGTTTCCGTCGACATTGACCATATTATACCACGTGCCGTCCGGCTCAAAATCATCGGGTTCAGGATTCGCCACCGGGTTCGCCATTTGAAACCCACTTAAATTGGCAAGGATGCTCCAGGACTTGTCGGGTTTTACTTTAATTACAGCATTCGGAACAGAAGGTACTCCATGAGAACACCCGGCGCCGCTAAATATGGCGTACAATGTTTTACCAACGAACGCCACATCCGCCACGCCACTAATGAGACTTCCCTGCGAAGGGCTGGTTTGGCTGGAAGGCAGTTTATCAACATAGGTGCTAACCACGCCTGCATGGTTGATTCTTGAAATGCGGCTGCCATCGGCACTTCCCATGTAAGGGCCAACGGGCGGGATAACCTGGTCGCATGTTGTTGAAGTATTAGTTCCGCCGATACCTCCTTCGGCAACGTATAAGTTCCCGTCGGGCCCAAATGCCAACCCCCTGGGATTATTCAAGGCTGTTGCAAATACTTTTGTGGTAGCTATAATTGTATCATTGCCATCGCAGAAATGAAAGTGATTTTTTTTGCAGGATGAAAATGTCAATGTACTTATTACAAGTACACCGAGTTGTAATAGAATTTTTGATCTCATAATTACAATCGAATTAACTATTAAAAAATATTGAGCAAGATTTATTTGATGCACTGCTAATGCAAATGCCGCTTTCCTGGCAATTATCGCGGCTCATTTCTGCAGTGAAAATGTGCAGGTAACAATTCTGAATATCGTCGTAACAACGCGGCATTCAGGAGATTTCTTATTTTTTAACTGTAACACCACCACAGGTAAGATTGGATTAAAAACTGATCAGCATGACCGTTAGTTGGAAAGTTTTGGAACCGGTGTTTTACTGGTGGTATCAGGGTATAAAGTGAGTGCCATGAAGCCATGCCCGGTTGGCTAAATTATAAAATAAATCTATATGTTCAAACGTATTTTTTTGTTGCAGGAACTCCAGCTACCTCATTGCGCGGAAATAGGCGTGTTTTTTTAGAAAGACTTGAGTTAAATAACCAAGCATATTTCCGTGCCAGCCCGTCATTTTTCGGGAGCAATCTCCTCATTGTGAAGCATTAATAACGAGGTAGCATAAACGCTTTTAACCACCGGCAGCGGTGTGCTTTATGGTCTAAATTGGGGGATTGTCTTCCTTCGGCAAACTCGGGACAGGCTTGCAGGAAGTTTCTGCATCGTTGAATTGTACGAGTATGCCTTACAATGACGCCCCCTTCATGAAAACATCGTCTATGTTTTATTCCGTGTGTAACGACTTTACCGGGTTGGCTATGGCGGCCCTGATGGCCTGGAAGCTAACAGTTAGTACAGCAATTAACAAAGCCAGAATACCCGCTACGGCAAAAACGGGCCAGCTAATATTTACCCGGTAAGGATAACTTTCCAACCAGTTTTTCATCATCAACCAGGCAAGAGGAAATGCAATGAGGCACGAGATAGCAACCAGTTGCACAAATTCTTTGGAAAGCAATCCTGCAAGACCTTTTACACTTGCGCCCAATACTTTACGGATGCCAATTTCTTTGGTTCTCTTTTCAGCGGTATATGCAGCAAGGCCAAACAAACCAAGGCAGGAAATAAAGATGGCAAGAATGGAAAATACACCGGCCAGTTTACCGATAAGTGTTTCGGTTTTGAACAGTTTGTTAAACTGATCATCAACAAAACTATAATCGAAGGGATACCCGGGATTATTACTTTTAACTACCGTTTCAAGTTTGGCCAATGCGGCCGGAATTTGGGCACCAGTTTTAAAACGGACCGATAATACATTACAATTGGAAGTATCGGAGAACAATATTAAAGGTGATGCAGGGGCATACATATTGTTATAGACAAAATTCTTAACTACGCCGACGACAGTATAATTGGTACCTCCGTCAGACATGATGCTACCTATTGCATTTTTCTTATTCATGATCTTTGCCAGCGATTCGTTAATAATAATATTAGTGCTATCAATCCGGGCCTCCGGGTAAAAATCTCTTCCATCTTTAAGCTGAAATCCCATGGTAGATACATACCCGGGACTTACACCTTCAACCGTTATCAGCACCTGCTTGGATGGGTCTTTCCCTTCCCATGAAAAATCCCCGGTGTTACTACCCAATTGCAACACGGCGTTATTGCTCATCGCTGCATTTTGTACAAACCCTGATGATTGCAGATCATTTTTAATTAAATCGAAATGCTGTTTCATGTTACCCTGCATATACATATATACCAGGTTATTTTTGTTATATCCAAGGTCGCGGTCTTTAACGTGAGAGACTTGCTGGTAAATGATGATAGTAGAAATGATGAGGATAACGGAAATAGAAAACTGCAATACCACGAGCCCTTTTCTTATTAGCCCGGCACTGCCCCTGTTCTTTATTTTTATGCCTTTTAAAACATACACTGGCCTGAAAGAAGAAAGATAAAAGGCAGGATAGCTCCCCGCAATCAGGCCGCACACTAATGCGATGGCCAACAAGGCTATAATATGAACCGGGTTACTAACGTTAACGGGTAATTGTTTTTCAACAAGGCCGTTGAAAGCCGGTAATGCCAAATAAATAATCCCAAGAGCCAGCAATGCTGAAAGCAACGAAGTGAAAATTGATTCTCCGATAAACTGGCCGATGAGCTTCGTTTTGCCTGCCCCCATAACTTTTTTTACACCCACTTCTTTGGCACGTTGTTCCGACCGTGCTGTCGAAAGATTCATAAAGTTGATACAGGCTATAATTAAGATTATCCAGGCTATTAAACTGAACAGGTTTACATATTTAATTCTGCCGGCTTTTTCCTCACCCGCATCATCATAGCTGTCGTACATTCTCCATCGGTCCATGGGATAAATAGACATTCGTGCACTTCCCTCTTTCATTTTCGTCTGAATATAACCGTATAATTTTTTATTAATGGAGGCAACATCTGCCTTTGGTTCCGTTTCTACATAAGTTACTACAGAGTTGCTGCCCCAGCTCTGCAGCCATTTATTCTGGTCTTCATAAATTTTAAATGATGCCAGCCAATCGAATTTAAATGATACATTTTCCGGCAGGTCTTTTATTACACCCGATACTACATAATCCTGTTTATTATCTGCTTTTAGCGTTTTGCCGATAACGTTAGTAGTTCCAAAAAAGCTTTTGGCCATTTTTTCTGAAACCACTATTGAATGTAATTGCTCAAAGGCACCGGCAGCACTTCCCTTAACAAACTGAAGCCGGAACATTTTAAGAAAGGCAGAATCAACGTACAACCCCTGTTGATAAATGGTTTTATCATTGAGAGAAAAAAGTAAGCTATTGCCCCAGGTGGTGCGTGCTGTATTTTTTATCCCGGGAATCTCCGCTTTAATGCCCGCCGCAAAGGGGCCGGGAGTTGCATCGAATACAAAAGTAGTTCCGTCGTAAGTTTGCCTGTCTTTTACTTTGTACAAATTAGCCCGGTTACTGAAGTAATGGTTAAAGGTAAGTTCATCTTCCACCCATAAAAAGATGAGGCCGGCACAGGCAATGCTTATAGCAAGGCCACCAATGTTCAGGAAACTATACCCCTTATTTTTCCAGAGATTCCTGAAAGCTGTTTTTAGATAATTTTTAAACATAGCTGTACTGTTTAAACTGTATATAAATTTCTCAAAAGGTTTGTCAGCGCAACATGTAAAATATAATGATCAATAGATCTTCAGTCAATTTTATCAATGTGCAATTGTCCTATGTGTAGCCCTTTGGTTATAACAGGGTTCCCGGTGTACTTCAATTTAGCCTCGCCGTAGGCAGTTATTTTAATGGCATCGGAAACATTCAGGCTAAAATCTGATTCGCCATAGGCGGTAATGCTGGCGCTGTTGTTGTTAACACCGAGGCTGTTGATTTTACCTTCGCCGTAGGTGGTATATTTTTGGTGAGTTACCATGCCGGATTTAATGTCCAGGTAGCTTTCGCCGTAGATAGTTGTCCGTAGTTCACCCAGGTTTACTTCATTTAATACCACATGCGATTCTCCGTATATTTTCAGGTTAAACTTTTTACCTGTCAAGTTGCTTTTGCATACGATAGTCTCTTCACCCCGTACGGAAAGTGTGTGTAATGTTTTATAAGTTACAATAGCTTTTACTATGGTGCCATTGTAAATCGATCTTCTTTCTTTATACCCGTTATCATATACTTTTTTGTTTTTAGTAATTTCCTTGGCATCATCTAGGTATATACGCAGGGTTTTATCTTTTACTTCAATATTTAATTTGTCGTTACTAACGGCACTGCTTTCTACGGTAACACTTTCTTCATCGCCTTCTACAAAAGTTACCTGGATGTGAGGACTAACAATAACTTTATCAAAAGACCTTACCGCTGTGGTTGTTTGCGCAAATGATATTTGGCAAATGAACAATATTATGATGGTGAGAAAAGATTTTGGCTGTATCATGATGTTATTTTTTAAATTGTTTGATGCCGGTTGTGGCCGATTATTTTGTTGATTTAATTTTTCAATTGCGTAGTACTTTCCTATTCGGACCGTAATGAATCTACAGGATTTGCAAGCGCGGCTTTTATTGCCTGGAAACTAATAGTAACAAAAGCAATGAATATGGACAACAATGCTGCCAGTGCAAACACCTCCCATGTAATATGTATGCGGTATGCGAAACCTTCGAGCCATTTGCTCATGGCCCACCACGCAACCGGTATGGCTATTATTATTGCTATGATTACTAATTTTAAAAAGTCTTTACTTATTAATTGTACGATGCCGTTTACACTGGCTCCCAGCACCTTCCTGATACCTATTTCTTTAACTTTTACCTGCGCCGTATAGGTTGCAAGGCCGAACAAACCAAGGCATGAAATGAATATAGCAATGCCGGCAAAAACATTGAACAGTGCCCCTGCCCGCTGATCGGTTTTGTATTGTGCATCAAAAGTTTTATCAACAAAATAATAACTGAAAGGGGTATTGCCGGCATATTTTTTATACTGGCTATGCACGGCAGCGATGGCCTGTTGTGCATTTGCCGCGGTAGTACGCACGTACAAAATATTAAGGTTATGCCAGAAGGTAAAAAATATTAACGGCTTTATTTTTAGCTTGAGTGATTGAAAATTAAAATCCTGGGTGACTCCAATGATGGTACCCTTACTACCATGCAGCGATAATTGCTGGCCCACATAAGGAGGCTTTAATCCCATCATCTTTACGGCGGCTTCATTCAAAACAAAATGAGCACTATCGGCGGGCGTACCCGAAAAGTTCTGCCCTTCGATCAGCCTGATTTTCATGGTAGGGATAACATCCTTATCCACGCAAAGTTGCGTTATTGTAACATTACTGTTTGGCGCCTTGGTCGGCCATTCCAAATCACCGGTTTCACCATTAATTTCGCTGAAACTATAAGCATCACAGGCGGCAACATTTACAATACTGGTCTGCCTTTTTAGTTCGGACTTAACTGCGTCTATATGATCCGTTAGCTCCTGGGTGAGCGGCACCGAAAAAACATAATTCTTATCATAACCCAGGTCTTTATTTTTAATAAAATGTAACTGGTTGCTCATAATGATGGTGCACACCAGCAATATAACGGAGATAGAAAATTGAAATACTACCAACCCCTTTCTCAGCGCAGCAATACCAATACCCGAGGAAATTTTTCCTTTTAATGCTTCAATAGGTTTAAAGGACGACAATAAAATGGCGGGATACACGCTTGACACGATCAACGTGCCGAAGATAGCCAGGGTAGCCGCTTTTTGCACGTTAACATCTGAAAAATCAAATGATAAATTTTTACCTGAAATATTATTGTATAAGGGCGTTAACAAGAATATTAAGCCGATTGCCAACGTAATGGCAAAGCAAAACAACAGGAAAGTTTCCGTA
The DNA here is from genome assembly GCA_963792025.1 of uncultured Chitinophagaceae bacterium. GTDB lineage: Bacteria > Bacteroidota > Bacteroidia > Chitinophagales > Chitinophagaceae > Ginsengibacter. The sequence continues at coordinate 238,943 of CAWBUS010000013.1, forward strand.
ATAAACTGGAAAAATAGTTGCTGCTTTTTTGCGCCAATCATTTTACGGACGCTTACTTCTTTGGCTCTTACTAAAGATCGTGCCGTTGACAGGTTTACATAATTAATACTGGCAATTGCCAACAATAAAATCACTACCAGCATAAATATCTGCACCATTCTTAATGACGATGTATTTCCATCGGCACCAATCAAGTGAATATCGGCCAGGTTTTGCAACTGGTAGTCGGCATTGCTGTCGCCGTTCCTAGCTTTTTTGTAAGCCGCTGATAGTTGTTGTCCGGTTTTTACTGTGCTGGCACCGGGTTGCAGTTGCACGAACGTGTTAAATGCAAAGTCTCCGAGGTCTGCATCGATGGTCTTCCAATCGCCATTACCGCCCCATGCGGTAAATTGCTTAGCGTAATACGACATGGGGAAAACGGCATCATATTGAAGCGTAGAATTTTCAGGAAAATTTTGAAGCACACCTGTTACTGTAAAATGTTCTTTTTTAAAACCAATCGTTCTACCCATCACCTCTTCATTACCGAATAACTTCCTGGCAGTGGATTGTGTTAGAATAACAGAATTTACATTTGGAAATGCCGTCGCAAAATTTCCTTCCAGTAATTTGTAATTAAACATTGAAAAGAAACCACTGTCCACATAAGCAATTTTGTTTCCATCAAATATTTTAGTGCGATCTGTATTAGAAATATTCTGATCGAATTCACTTTGTATCCTTACAAAAGATTTTATCCCCGGAATTGACTGCGCATAAACGGCCAACGGTCCGGGAACGCCGGTCCAAACCTTATCTTCACTCTCATTTTTAAAATGAGTACTGAGCTGGTAAATATTTTTGTACTCTTTATTAAACTTATCGAAACTTAGCTCATTCTGCACCCACAGCAGCAACATGATGCCTGTAGCCAGGCCAACCGCTAAACCGCAAACATTTATTAATGAGTAGAATTTATTTTTCCATAAACTTCTCCAGGCTGTTTTAAAATAATTTTTAATCATCGTAATTTAATTGATAGGCTATAAACATATCAAACAACGAACTATCAATACAACTGCAGTCTAATTATTAATGAAAGCGCAGTCTGACGACTATCGTCGTGCCGACTGCGTTGGTACATGTACGTTAGATCAAAATATTTTCCGTAACAGTTTGCCCATCGAGCATGCGGATAATGCGATGACTAAACCTTGCATCATGTTCACTATGAGTAACCATTATTATGGTGGTGCCATTTTCATTCAGCTCTGTTAATAACTGCATTACCTCGTTACCGTTAGAAGAATCCAGGTTTCCCGTCGGTTCATCCGCTAGTATTAACTTGGGATTATTAACCACTGCCCGCGCTACGGCTACACGCTGTTGCTGTCCACCGCTCAACTGCTGCGGATAGTGATTGCGGCGATGCATGATCTGCATTTTATCCAACACCTTTTCCACCCGCTGTTTTCTTTCGTCGCCTTTAACGCCAAGATAAATTAATGGTAGTTCCACATTTTCAAAAACAGTAAGTTCGTCGATAAGGTTAAAGCTTTGGAAAACGAAGCCGATATTCCTTTTGCGTAAGTCGGCTCTCTTTCTTTCATTAAAGTGAGCCACTTCAATGCCGTTGAACAAAAAGCTTCCGTCATCAGGATCGTCCAACAATCCAAGAATGTTAAGCAGTGTAGATTTACCACAACCAGAGGGTCCCATTACGGCAACAAATTCTCCTTCCTTCACATTAAAAGAAAGTTTGTTTAATGCAACAGTTTCTACTTCTTCGGTGCGGTAAATTTTTTCGAGATCTGAAATGTTAATCATTGTTTTTTGTTTTTAAATATCAGGTATGAAGTATCAGGTATGAGGTACCGGATTTCAGCCTATTTTTTGTTTTTAAATTTTTATAAAAAAAGATTCGTATTTATAATCTTGTACCGGCGCATCGTTTAGAAATATTGAACGATCTGCCGAATCATTTTTCGCAGCGCAACTGCAAATTGCTTTACAGGATGAAGTTTCGCTTTTAATCGCTAATGACGCCAGGCACAATATTGCGATGACACATATGCGGGCTAACAGTATTTTTTTCATATCAGTTGATTTATATTTAGTACCAGGTTTGAGCTATGAGGAATGAGGTACTTCATTATTACTTATATTAATTAATTAATTAAAAAATTTCCGATGAGAAATTTTCAGGATTTGTCACCTCACACCTCATACCTATTTCGATAACACCAATTCCTGCATATTTCCATAATTCTCATAACTGCTGGTTATCACTTTATCTCCTGGTTTCAATCCCTGCAATACTTCGTAGTAATCCGGGTTTTGATTTCCCAATTGAATATCTACTTTGTAAGCCTTGCTGCCATCTTCACTTACTTTAAATATCCAGTTGCCACCGGTTTGTTGATAAAAACCACCTTTAGGCAAAAGAACAACCGTCCTCGGATCGCTTAGGGCTAACAGTATCTGTAACGTCTGCCCGCGCCTGATTCCTTTGGGCACAGCCCCTACAAATTCCATATCAACCTGGAAGCTACCATTAGCATTTACCTGGGTATATATTTTCTTGATAACAAGTTTATACGTCTTATCAGCAAATTCAAAAGTGCCAAAAAGCCCGGTGAAAATGCGGGATATATAATGTTGGTCAATATCAACTCTTACTTTATAGCCGTCGAGCACATCAATTTGTCCAAGACGCTCTCCCTTGTTTTTTGACTGGCCAATTTCAGCATCCAGTGAAGTCAACTGTCCGTCAATAGGCGCCCGTACTATAAGGTCTCCCACCTTTTCCTTCATAACGTTTAAGGCAGTTTGCGAACCTTCAAATGATTGCCTTGCCTGCTTCAACTGTTGCTCAGTAGACACAGAATCCTGCTGAAGAATTTGTTGGGTAAGTTTTTGCTTTTGCAAATAATAATTATAATTATTCACGGCCTGCTGATATTCCTGCGACCCAATTGCTTTTTCCTCATACAAATGTTTATCTAATTTATAAACACGTTCAGCCTCTTTTAACAGGCTCTCAACATCTGTCATTTGATTGAGTTTGCTAACAGTATTCTGTTGTGCCGCGTTTTTCGAGATCTGCATTTGGGTAAGCAGGTTATATACATTCGTTTCCTGGGTTACCAATCCCAATTGGAGGTCAGTATTAGATAATCTTAAAATGGGCTGGCCTTTTTTCATAATGGCTCCATCATCTACATATCTTTCCTCGACACGGCCGCCTTCCACTGCGTCAAGATAAATTGTAGTGAGCGGCAACACTATTCCATTAACGGGAATGGTTTCCTGGAAAGACCCTTTAGTTATAGTACTTACCGTAATTCTTTCGGTGTCTACATTTAATTTGCTGCCACCCGATGTATAGTAATAGCTGGCGGCAATTAAGGCCACCAGGGCAACAATACCTGTTATAGTGAGGATTCTTTTTCGAGACCAATACTTTTTTTCAATTACTCTGTCCACGGTTAATATTTAATTTTATTTTTCAAAAGAAGGTCACCGGTTTTACCCGGCGGCCTTTAAAAACTGAAAATGAGAAAATTCATCTGCTTTTACGCAGCTTATACTATCAACACAGTGCCATTATTTAACGTTTCTGATACTCAATAGGTTACATTTCCTACACATAAAAAAAATGTTCTTTACTGATACAACAGGTGTACGGTTTTGATACACCGGTTTTGCCATATTTTATCTAAAAAATTAATTCCCATGCTGTTGCATTTATGGTATAATTGCAGCAAGTTATAGAATCGTTCGTTAGCCTGTGAACCGATTGGGGAAATTATTGATAAATTTTAGTGAGTATCGATTTGAAAATATTTTCCCGTAGAACCGCGGAGGACACTAAGGATCATGATATGAAAAACTTTGTGCAGTTTGTGCCTTTGAGGGAAATTGGTATAGGCTTTAATTTTGAAGAAGGACGAGCAATTGGATAATTAATTATTAATTCGAAAAAATATTTGAAGTCATAAATTTACATTTATACTATGTTGTTAAGAAATGCTACTATTTTAATTATTGATGATGATACCGACGTTTTAACTGCAGTACGATTGCTCTTAAAAACAGAGGTTAAAGAAGTTGTTACAGAAAAAAATCCTGAGAACCTCAGGTGGCTATTATCCAAACAAACCTTCGACCTCATTTTGCTGGATATGAATTTTACCAGTTCCATCAATACCGGTAACGAAGGATTATTCTGGCTAAAAAAAATAAAGGAGTTTGGTTCCGAAGCATCCGTAATAATGATAACCGCCTATGGTGACATTGACCTTGCGGTAAGATCGTTAAAAGAAGGTGCAGCGGATTTTGTGGTAAAACCCTGGCACAACGAAAAGCTTATTGATACAATAAGAGCTACGCTAAAGGCAAAAGGCAAAACTCCTCATAATGCTTCCGCTCCCGTTATCGGTAAAGAAATGGTTGGAGAATCAGAGGCAATGAATACTATCTTTTTTAAGATAGAAAAAATTGCACCTACTGATGCCAACATTTTAATTCTGGGCGAAAACGGAACCGGCAAAGATCTTATTGCAAGGGCCATTCATCAACATTCCTTGCGTGCCGATAAGCCTTTTGTAAAAGTTGATCTCGGCGCACTTACTGAATCTATTTTTGAAAGTGAATTATTTGGTCACAAAAAAGGTGCGTTTACGGGTGCCAGTGAGGACAGGGCCGGCAGATTTGAAGCGGCAAGCGGCGGCACTTTATTCCTGGATGAAATAGGAAATATTTCTTTGCAACAACAAGTAAAGCTTTTAAGTGTTTTGCAAAACCGGCAGGTAACGAGGTTGGGAAGCAATGATCCGGTTAACATTGATATACGCCTGATATGCGCTACCAACCTTCCTATTAGCGAACTCGCCAACGAAGCCAGGTTCAGGAAAGATCTTATTTACCGGATCAATACGGTGGAAATTGAAATACCCCCGCTGCGCAAAAGAGAAAATGATATTGTTTTATTAGCTAAACATTTTGCAGCCATCTATGCCAATAAATATTTAAAACCAGAGCCGGTATTCGATTCAAAGGCGTTAGAAAAAATGAAGCAATACCTTTTTCCGGGCAACGTGCGTGAACTGCAATACACCATGGAAAGAGCGGTGATTATGTCCGAGGGCGAAGAACTCTCCGCAAACGATTTAATATTTTCACCAATAGAATCTTCTCTACCCAAAGAACCTGAACCCCTTGAGCTTAATTTAAGCGCTCTCGAAAAAAATACTATTTTAAAAGTAATAGAAAAACATAACGGAAATATCAGCAGGGCCGCCAAAGAACTTGGCCTAACAAGAACTGCACTGTACCGGAGACTGAGTAAATATGATATATGAGAAATTCAGGTATGAGTTATCAGGTATCGGGTCAATAATAAATAACGAGATAATAACAATGGCAAATTCTTTTGTTCAAAATACAGGGTGGAGAATATTTATAAGGATCTTTTTCTTATTTGCAACCATTACAGCGTTTGCGTTTTTATTTACTCAGCAATTGTATGTTTACCTTATCTTAATTCTTCCGGTTATCGCTTACCAGTTGGTGGAGTTATACAGGTTTCAGCGCAAGGCGCAGGACGAATTACAACAGTTTGTGGAGTCAGTACATTACCGCGACTTCTCACGCTATTTTGATGTAAAGCATGCTCCTGCTGAATTACAGCCGCTTCGGGAAGGGTTTAATCAAATCAATACTACGTTTAAGGTTATCAGTAAGGAAAAAGAAACACAGTACCAATACCTGCAAAAAATACTGGAGTTAGTAGACACCGGCATTCTATCTTATGAAGGAGAAAATGGCGAAGTATTATGGATGAATGAATCGCTAAAAAAGATGTTGCAGGTTCCTTATTTAAAAACAATTCATTCACTCGCTAAGAGAGATAATCAATTATACCAGGATATTATTGCTTTAAAGCCGGGCGATGGCAAAATTACCAAAGCTCATATTGAAAAAGGCTCTTTCAAGGTGTTACTTTCAGCAACGGCTTTCCAAACCGAAGGAAAGATATTTAAGCTTATCGCTTTTCAAAATATTAATGAGGCGTTAGACGAAACAGAATCAAAAGCGTGGCAAAAATTATTGAGCGTAATGACACACGAGATCATGAATTCCGTTGCGCCCATTTCATCTCTTGCCGATACCCTTAAGAACAGGCTGGAGAAATCTGTAATGCATATGCCCAATAAATCCGCGGCTGTGCATGATCTTGAATTAGGAATTGAAACAATTAAGCGGCGCAGCGAAGGCTTATTAAAATTTGCAGAAACCTATCGCAATCTTAACAAGATTACTAACCCGAACTTAAAACCCATTTATGTAAGAGATCTTTTTGAGGGCCTTCATCAATTGATGGAGCCAACCCTGGCTCAAAAAAATATAGAACTTGAAATTGTTTTAAAAGACACCGATCTCATTCTGCAAGCCGATACCAGTCTCGTGGAACAGGTTCTCATCAACCTGGTTGTAAATGCTATGGAAGCCGTTAAAGATAACCCGGAGCCTCAAATAATTTTATCCGCATCTTCTTCACTCAACAGAAAAATTATCATAAAAGTGGCAGATAACGGGCCGGGCATGACGGAAGAAATTATGGACAAAATATTTATTCCATTTTTCAGCACCAAGAAAAACGGGAGCGGGATCGGGTTGAGTTTGTGCAAACAAATTATGATGCTGCACAAGGGTAACATTAGTGTACAATCGAGGTTGGGTGAGGGAACGGCGTTTAGTTTGCAGTTTTGAGACAAGCTTATCACCGTTGTAAACCCACCAGCCAACTAAGCTTTTAATAGTTGCCATAAAAAATAATCAGAAAAATATTTACCTGCTAAACCAAAAATTGTTATTTTCAGATTTCATAACGATTCTTGAACAGATGATCCATCCGGAATTAATTATTGTTTACACGAATTGCTTATTAACCACTTAAAAAAATATACCTCTACATGGACACTATTAACCGTAAACAGCTTTTTTTAGCCAGCCGAATTGCGCTGATTGTAACTGCTATGACTTTTGCTTTTAGATCCTCGCTGACCTTGGTATGGGGAACTCAATTTCATTTGACCAATGAGGAACTTGGTTGGGTATTTAGTCCCGCATTTTGGGGGTTTACACTTGCCATGATCTTTGGCGGCCCACTATGTGATATCATCGGAATGAAACGCCTTTTGGGTTTTGCATTCGTCGGGCATGTTGCCGGCATAATAATGTACCTGGTAGCAAAGGATGCAACTATGTTATTTATCGGTACTGTATTTATAGGAGTGGGCAACGGTATGGTTGAGGCCGCCTGTAATCCGCTCACCGTTACTTTATTTCCTGAAAATAAAACGACCATGCTGAACCGCTTCCACGTTTGGTTCCCGGGAGGAATCGTGATTGGCGGATTACTTTCTTATTTTATGATCGATAAAATGCAACTCGACTGGCGTATTTTGATTGCAACATTGTTAATACCTGCCGTTATCTACGGCTATATGTTTTTAAAATTAAAATTACCTCAAACGGAGCGTGTAACCAGTGGCGTTAGTACCAAACAAATGTTTTCAGCATGCTTACATCCTCTATTTATCATTATGGTAATTTGTATGATGATGACCGGTGCAACCGAACTGGGTACAAACACATGGATTGTCTCTTTATTACAGGGAGCTAATGTTTCTGCAATATTAGTGCTTGTATTTATCAATGGTCTAATGGCTTTGGGACGTTCGTTTGCAGGGCCTGTTGTACATCGCATGAATCCAAATGGCATGTTGATATTTTCTTCGTTATTCGCAGGTATCGGGTTAATATTATTAAGCATGGTAGGCGGGCCGGCAGCTTTTGGAGCGGCTTTTGTTTTTGCACTTGGTGTCTGTTTTTTCTGGCCAACCATGTTAGGTTTTGTTTCAGAATACCTTCCCAAAACCGGCGCCCTGGGGCTATCCATCATGGGCGGAGCCGGGATGTTTTCCACTTCACTCGTTGTTCCGATAATGGGGCATTGGTATGATAATTTCAAATCCGTAGCCATTAATTCCGGCGCCACTGAAGCTGCCGCGGATGCTACCGCAGGTTCCAGCACATTTTTAAAAGTGGCAATAATGCCCGCCATTTTATTGGTAGTATTTATCATTATTTATTTCTCAAGAAAAAACTTTTACAAAAATCATCATGATAGTAAGGCAGCTGCGAAAGGTGCTGCGGAGGCGATAGCGTGATGAAGAGATGGGTAGGTTTACCGTTTAATTAATTGGCTGGCATTTTTGTGAAAAACGCAATCTGTAGTCATCATGCAGATTGTGCTTTCTATTCTTTAGTCGAATGTAAGGCCGTAATTTTCGTGCCTATAAATTGATAGCAAAGCAGGCCAAGTCTAATTCAGCATCAGTTGCGCATCTGAGCAAAATTTTATTCTGATTACTTTGCCAACTTTCTTAATTTCATTTTTCAATCATTTCACATGAAAAGAATATTTCTTTCTCTTGCCATAATGGTCGGCCTTTATTCTTTTGCTAATGCCCAAGCGGACAGTCTCCTTCTTTATAAAAAAACCAGTGTGATGATTCCAATGAGGGATGGCGTAAAACTTTTTACGGTAATACTTGCACCGGTTAATGCAAACGGGCCTTCACCTTTTTTAATAGAACGTACGCCATACGGCGCTGATATTCCCATTCCGGATGATAGTGTGATTAACATTCCTAAAAGATCGTACCTGTATTCGCTGGCATCAGGAGGATACATTTTTATATTCCAGGATATTCGTGGAAAATACAAAAGCGAAGGAATGATGCAAATACATCAGCCATTGATTCATGAAACACAAAAAGGAGCAATAGATGAAAGCACCGACACCTATGATGCAATCGACTGGCTTTTAAAAAATGTTCCCGGCAATAATGGGAAAGCAGGTATCTATGGAATTTCTTATCCCGGCTGGCTGGCATTAGTTGGCTCTGTTGATCCGCATCCTGCACTGAAAGCGGCTTCAGAACAGGCTTGTATGGGTGACCTTTTTTTAGGAGATGATTTTCACCATAATGGCGCATTCCGGTTAAGCTATGGAATGGAATACACTTATGAAGTGGAACATGATAAAACAACGGACAGCGATTTTCCATTCCCGCAATTTGATTTGTTTGATTGGTATTTACATTTAGGTTCACTTAAAAATGTAAATGAAAAATATTTTCATAGCACAATTCCAACATGGAACAATTTTGTAAAACATCCGGCTTATGATTCTTTCTGGCAAAAAAATTCTCCGCTTAGTTATGTGAAATATCCACAGGTGCCTCAGCTGCATGTAGGTGGCTATTTCGATCAGGAAGATATTAATGGACCTCAATTGATGTATGAACACATGGAGAAGAAAGATACTTTTAACCGTAACCATATTGTATTAGGACCATGGAACCACGGGCAATGGGGCGGCGGCAAAGGCGACAGTCTTGGTAAGATATCTTTTGAAAGCAATACAGGTGTTTGGTTTCGTGAATTACAAAAAAAATGGTTTGATTATTACCTTAAGGGAATTGGCGATGGAAAATTTGATGAAGCCTACTGCTTTCAAACAGGCACTGATCAGTGGAAGACTTACAACACATGGCCACCTAAAGAAGCGACTGAAAAAAAGTTATATGCTTCCGCAAATAATAAAGCTTCGTTTACGGCCCCCGTTAGTGACAACGGAAAAATAAGTTTCACAAGCGATCCAGCCCATCCTGTACCTTACAGAACCTTACCCATAGAAGCAACATACGGAACGGGCAGCCGGTGGCGGCCGTGGCAGGTAGAGGACCAGCGTTTTGTTTATACAAGGCCGGATGTAATAAGTTTCACAATGGATTCTCTTACTGAAGATCTAACAGTTACGGGAAAAATAACAGCGCATCTTTTTGCGGGTACCACCGGAACGGACGCCGACTGGGTTGTTAAGCTGATTGACGTATATCCGGATTTTGATCAACAAAATATCCTGATGAGTCAATATCAATTACCTGTTGCCATGGAAGTATTCCGGGGAAGATTCAGAAAGAGTTTTTCAAAACCGGAAGCATTGGTGCCCAACCAGCCCGAAGAGTTTGTAATTGACTTACACGACGTCAATCACGTTTTTTTAAAAGGTCATAAAATTATGATTCAGGTACAAAGCACCTGGTTTCCATTGATAGATAGAAACCCACAAAAATTTATACCCAACATTTTTGAAGCAAAAGAAAGTGACTTCACAAAAGCAACGCTTACGATTTACTTTACAAAAAAATATCCCACTTATATTGAGTTGCCGGTAATGAAGAATTAAGATTTTACCGGTAACATTTCTCAACCATTGATTTAACTTCGGTCGGCCAATTGACTGAAAAATTTTTTGCTATCAGTGTCTTTTCGTCTTCACCCACTATCCTGCCGAGCAAAACAAAAGAAGTTAATGAATGACTCCGGTCCTTCCATTCAGCCATTTCGATTATAGAAGGAAGCGCCTGTTGCTTTATTTCCTGCAGGAGTTTCTTGTCGCGGCTTTGAGTTAATTGCATTAACACCATGGTACCCTTATTTCTATCTGTCCACACGATCGAATTGATCATTCGTATAAATGGATTTGCGGGGATGCTAATTTTTAATTCCGGATGCGAAGTTAGATAGCCAGCCAGCACACCAAGCGCCCGTGTGGCGTTGTTTCTCACTTCGTCATCCGGATCATAAATTGCAGGCAGCAAACAATCCACCACTCGCTGCCTGTTAAGTGAATAGGCAATTATTTCAGCGGCAGCCGCCCGCTCAGATGCATTGCCGGAATTTTTTAAAACATTAGCCAGGAGTGAGAAATCGTTAAGGGCAAACTCCAGAAATTTATCCTGCTCTTTTCGTATAGGCTTATACGTAACTAACGCATATCCGTTGGAATCATCTTCAGTGGCCTGTCCGCTTTTGATTGCCGCCTCTAATTGATCTTCTTTGTTTTTATAGGCGGCCATCATGTATCCCGGCAAAGCAATTTTCTGTTTTGGGTCATTCCTGTATTTTAAAATACAGGAGTCCGTTTCACCAATACCTATAAATAACATCAGGTTATTCGCTGTGTCGCAGCAAACCGGATTAACAGAGGCGTGTTTAACTCCGGGTATCTGCTCCAGGTTTTGTGCTACGTCTTGTTTATTAAAATTTCCCATGTCAATACTGTCTCCCACCTTCAATTTTAAACATTGCAATACTAACCTGGTATCTACTTTCCTGTTGCCATAAACATCAACGGTTCCAATTTTAAATGATTGTGCAAAGACAGTTTGATAAAACAAAATAGCAAAGACAATCAGCAAAAAGCGAATTGAATGATGCATAATTAATTATTTATCGCTTCACCAAATCTAGTTTTATTTGCAATTTATTATTTCCATGCTTTTGTTAAAAACCGTAACCAATTGCCATGCATAATATTTTCAACATCTTCTTTCGAATAACCTCTTTTATAAAACAGCGATGGTAATCTTTGCAGGTCTGCTATCGTTTCCAGGTCAAAAGGACATTGCTCACGTCCATAGCCCCCGTCCAGATCGGTACCTACGGCAATGTGCAACGCATTCCCCGCAATCTGGCATATATGGTCGTAGTGGTCCAAAATTTTCTCAAGATTACAATCCATCTCTTTTGGCATAGATACGCCACGCTGCCAATTGGGAACCATCATCCACGCATCCAATGCGCCACCAATAACAGCACCTCTTTCAACCAAGGCCTTTATTTGTTCATCGCTAAATTGGCGGTTGTGATTAACAATGGATCGCGCATTATTGTGGCTGGCCCATACGTGCCCATGAAAATTATCGAGCGCCTGCCAGAAAGCATCATCACATAAATGCGTTGCATCTAAAATAATATTTAACCGTTCCATTTCTTTCAGCAAGGCAATTCCATTTGAATTCATCAATCCGCTGCTATCAGTTCCATTTGCATAACGGCCTTCTCCATAATGGGCAGGGCCAAGCGCACGCAAACCATAATTCCAGGCACGTTCCACATGCTCAATTGTTATTAGTGAATCAGCGCCTTCAAGACTTAAAATATAGCCAATAGGTTTTTGCTGCTTATTGTTTTCATCGCCCCATAAGTTAACATGTTTTTGAAGTGATGTTAGATTATTGATCTGTATCATTTCCCCGGATTCCTCCATGGTTCTATACCACGCAAGCTGTCCCTGTGTTTGTGCCCACGCTTGTTCCGGTGAATGCCAACCCGGTAAAGGATTTGAAGGAGACACATAGCGGGCAATTTGCGTAGCAACAACCAACCCAATATTTCCTTTGCGTAATTCCTGTAAGGAAACCGTTGTATTTCCGCGATCAGGCTTGTCCGTTAGTCCACGTTCTCTGTCATTTATTTCCTTAACCGGCTTTGTCAAATCACGGTTCCATTCCAACGCATTCATGCTAAGATCAAGGTGGGCATCAATTACAAACATATAATTTAGATTGAAATTTATCAGGTCACTTAAATATTAATCTTCCTGTCTCTTGCAATAATTTTCCATTCATCAACTACTTTGTTATTCTCAAAAATCAATGCTCTTTCATACAAGGCTACAGTCGGGCAAATATGATAAGGCAGCCCATATAATACATCGCCTATTTTATAATGATGATTTGGCGCCACTTCGGCCACGAGGTGTTCCTCACTCTGGCCGGTGAATTTTAATTCGGGTGCATTTAAAAAATAAACACGCTTATCTAAAGTGTTTTCCGCTGCAATTGATTTATGTCCCAGGTCAAGGCATAATTTTGTTTCAGAAGGCAAGGAGATAACACGGCTGACAACTAACGCCGCAGGGATAAACGCTTGTTCTTTGCATGCAAGTTGATAACCATTATCCCAATAAATAAATGTGCCCGGGCTGCATTCAATTTCTTTTCTTTTAGCATGAATTGGAAATGTAGGCGACCCGCCGGCAACAATAACCGGTTTCGCGAATCCATCATTAAATAAAATATTTTGCATTTGTAATACTGGCTCAAAGGCAGTGTCACACTCAATGGTGCGCTTCTCGATGTCCGGATTGCGAATGTGACCATCATAAGCATGCAACCCAACCGGCTGAATACCCGCAATGTGATTACAGTTCTTGTAAAGCTCATTTGCTTCATTACCCGGCGTAATTCCGGTACGGTTCATGCCAACATTCAAATCAATATAAACAGGAATTAAAATATTGTTTGCTTCCGCTTCAGCACCAATTTCTTTTGCTGAAATAATATTATCAACAAGACAGGAAAACTTTGTTAAGGGATATTTTCTTTTGACTTCGATGAAACGTTTCAACTTTGGTTTAGTCGGCTGATAGGCCAGCAAAACATCGGGCGCTGAACATAAACCGAGCATTTCAGCTTCAGCAATTGTTGCGCATTTAAATTTCTGCACTCCCGCTGTCATCATAAGCAAAACTGCCTCTTTTACTTTATGTGTTTTAACATGCGAACGTAATCTTTTCACGTCGTCAATCATGGAAAGCATTGTCCTGATATTTTCGAGTACTCTTTCACGATATATAACCAATGCAGGTGAATCAATTGAATTTATATCTGCGATGGAATACCAATCCTTTTCTATTTTATCACTGCTCATTTTGGTTTGTTAATACAATTCAAATAAGGCTTCAATTTCAACGGGGATATTTCCGGGCAAGGAGCCCATGCCTACAGCGCTCCGCACTCCCACTCCATTTTCTGCGCCCCATATTTTTTTGAATAATTCGCTGCAACCATTAATTACGTAAGGATGTTTTTCGAAATCAGCCGTGCACCCTACCATTCCCAAAACTTTTATTACCCGTTTTACTCTATCAAGACTACCGAGATTACTTACTATTGTTGAAAGAATGGTGAGGCCGACCTGTTGCGCTGCATTCTTTCCTTCCTCAATATCAAGTGTATCGCCTACCCGCCCGGTAATTAAGGTGCCGTTATTTTTTACCGGCCCGTGCCCTGACACATATAAATGATTGCCATCAATAAGAAATGGCTTATACACTCCCATCGGCATTGGCGCCGGCGGAAGCGTTAATCCCGTTTCCGCAAAATTTTGAGAAGGACTGTTATTTTCCATAAATAAGTTTAAAGCGTTATACAAAGAGATTCAAAATTAATACACCCGCCAATCCCACCACAGAAATAATTGATTCCATTAATGTCCATGAGCGGAACGTATCTTTTATACTGATATTAAAATATTCTTTGAACAGCCAAAAGCCGGAATCGTTAACATGCGAACAGGCCAGGCTTCCTGCTCCTATAGACAGCACCATTAAACAGGGATTAACATGGCTTGCCGTGATTATAGGCGCCAAAATTCCTGCAGTGGTAAGGCCGGCAACCGTAGCAGATCCAATGCAAATTCTTATGATAGCAGCAATGATCCATGCAAGCACCAATGGAGGTATATTTACTCCATTCAACTGCGATGCGATGTGCTCGCTTACGCCGCTATCTGTCAATACCTGTTTTAATGCACCGGCGCTGCCGATGATCAGCAATATCACGGCAATATCTTTCACTGCATCTGCATAAATTACCATCACATTCTTAATGGTAATTCCCTGTTTTACACCAAGCGTATACGTCGCTACGGCCAATGCAATAATCATAACGACGGCAGGATCGCCTATAAAAGAAATAATGCGGCTAAGCATAGTGTCTTTTGCAATAACCTGGAGCAACAGCGTTGAAATCATAAGAAGAAACACCGGTAAAAGTGCCGACAAAAAGCTACTAACGGCGCCGGGTAAACGTTCTATCGGCAACGTCTTTCCACGAAAAGTCTCCAGGGGTTCAGAATGAATTTTTTTTAGTGACTTCGCAAAAACAGGCCCGGCAAGAATTATTGCCGGCACTGAAATGATAAGGCCATAGATTAATGTTAGCCCGATGTTGGCATGAAATTGAACAGCCAGTGCCGTGGGCGCCGGATGCGGCGGCAGAAAACCAAAGGTGACAGATAACGCCGCCAGCATGGGTAAGCCGATATATACGGCTGGTAATTTATACTGATAAACAACAGAAAATATGAGAGGCACCAACAATACAAAACCAACGCCGTAAAATAATGGAATACCCACAATAAAACCAGTAACCACCAGCGCCCACTGAATATGTTTCTCTCCAAAAGCCGTCATCATTACTGATGCAATTTTTTGGGCGGCACCGCTATCTGCCACTAATTTTCCAAGCATGGCGCCCAGCGCAATTATAATAACCAGCGAACCCAATGTGTCGCCTATTCCCTTTTGCACTGATGCAATTACCTGGTCAAAAGGAATTCCTAATAAAAGACCGGCAGCAATTGATACAACTAAAAAGGCGAGAAACGGATTTATTTTTCCCCACGTAATCATTAACACGAGGCCAGCAATGCATAAAAAAATAACGAGGAAAGTCATCAGCAATTTTTATTAAATGTATTTATAAATACGTTTCAATTTATTTTATTTTTATAAGGATATAACTCATCAAGAGAAAATCACTTTACTTTATTAAGAAAAGTATGAACGTACAGCAATCTTACAACCACTGGGCAGAACAATACGATACTAATGATAACAAAACAAGGGACCTTGAAGCGATTGCTTTACGAAAAACTTTATCAAATATTTCATTTGATTCAGTTTTGGAAATTGGCTGTGGCACGGGCAAAAATACAACATGGCTACTCGAAAAAGCAAAGCACGTCACAGCCATTGATCTTTCAGAAGAAATGCTTGCAAAAGCAAAAGAAAAAATCAGCTCAATACATGTTGAGTTTTTACAGGCGGACATTACTATTGGATGGACTTTTACCAATCAATTATACGACCTGGTAAGTTTCAGCCTCGTGCTGGAGCATATCCAAAATCTCGATCACATTTTTAGTGAGGTTGCTAAAAAATTAAAAGGTGGAGGATATGTATACATCGGGGAACTCCATCCATTTAAACAATATACCGGCACAAAGGCCAGGTTCAACACTGAACATGGCCAGCATATAGTTACCTGTTTTAATCATCACGTTTCAGAATTTATCCATGCGGCAAAAAGGTATGGAATGATGCCCACCGATATCGGCGAATATTTTGACGACAGTGATGAAAATGCAATACCCAGAATTCTTTCTATACTATTAAGAAATGACAGAGTTCCCTTTTAGCATTTGCCTGTTCGAAGAAAAAAAATCGTACAGGTTTATAATTTCACCGATCTTTTTACGTTAAGGATGTTGTTATAGATGTTTCAATAAAATAAATATTCAAAAGCCGGCATTCTTAATACCTGATCCGATGAAGTCTTTTTCATTTTACCCTCGTACGCTGCTCGTTGCAGCAATATCCATTTTGCTGGTTTCCTGCACGAAAGAATACAGTGTTGCAAATGCAAGCACTTCCGGCGTATCCGGGGGTACTGCGGTTTATACATTAACAGGACCAGACGGCAATTGTGTGTCACCAACTATCAATGGTACCTATGCAAAAGGCAACGCGATGCAATCCGGTAATACCGTGTTACTGGAGGTAAGTGTTACTACTCCCGGAACATATGTAATCGTAACTAATATTGCAAATGGAGTTCAATTTACGGCAGGTGGCATTTTTACAGCAACCGGCCCGCAAACAATAAAATTAAAGGCAAATGGCATTCCCCCTGCCACCGGTATTTTTCAATATACCCCTCCCGTTGGAGCCGGCTGCTCATTTTTTGTAACCTTTTCATAACAGAGCTTTAGAAAAGCTTCTTCCTCAACAGGCGTTTAGGTTTTTACCAACTATTGCCAAAGACTCACCCGGGCTTTCAGGCAGCTGACATCAATTAAATTTTAAGTTTTCTACTTTTACAGCGTAGTAATCTGGCTACTCCCAATCTATTAACATCTTAAACAAATTTTTATGGCAAAATATCCGAAAATTCATGAAAATTATCAAACAGTAATGCCTTACCTGATCGTAAAAAATGCAAAACAATTTATTTCATTTATGCAAATTGTATTTGGTGCAACGGAAACTTATAAAGCTATGAGAGATGAAAATAAAATTATGCATGCTGAAATAATGATTGGTGGGAGTACGATTATGTTTGCCGATAGCACGGATGTTTACGGTGTGCAAAATGCCGGCATGTTTATCTACGTTGATGATGCTGATGAAACTTTCAAAAAGGCCATTGACAACGGTGCAACCGTGGTAACTCCAATAGCCGATCAAAGTTATGGGCGAAGTGGTGGCGTAAAGGACCCATTTGGAAATACCTGGTGGGTAACATCCATTAGCAAAAATTGATCTTGCAGATCATTTATAAAGAAAAAACTTTTTTCTGCTGAAATTTTATTTCTTTGTAACAAACATATTATATGGAACAAACACTGTTAGGAATTGGAACAAGACTGCAACATACCATTCATGGGCCTGGAGTAATTGTGGGCATTCGTTACGCTACTTACCTTGTATCATTTATACATCATGGCATTATCGAAGTTGATAAAACAGACAGCAAGCTGGATGATATTCAACCTGAAAATGTAACTGAAGAAATAGAGACCAATTCTAATGTGGAAAAATCATTATTAAAAATATTGCGTTTATGGGGCGACGTTAGCGAAATCGTTAAATTGGGCGACAGATGGGTTGGCGGCACCATGTTATTGCAACCCAAAGACACTTCGTTAAAACCAAAAGAAATTCCCATAGAAATATTTTTTCACAAAATAGTTATGGCAAGAGACCGGCTTCGGGTGCTGGAACAAAATATCAACAGCAACAAGAATCTCAGTGACGAAGAAAAGGTAAACCTTCAACAATACATTACCCGCATCTACGGCTCGTTTACAACTTTTAATGTGTTGTTTAAAAATAAAGAACATTGGTTTGTGGGAGATAAACCGGGGCAGGATTAGAGATCATATATCTCGCGGAGTCACAAAGGTCACCAATTTTTTTCTTTGTGTTCTTAGTGTCTTAGTGGGAAACTAATCAACTAACATGTTTTTCCCTTTTGAAAAGATCAATCGTTTTGTTGGATATAAGAGGGCGTGCCCAAAAACCTACGCTGAGAATATATCCCATGGTTATATAGATGAAAAGCATACCTGACCGAAGCCCGAAGTGATCACCCAGCCAGCCAATTATTAAAGGAATTACCGCGCCACCGATAATGCCGGTAACAAGTATTCCTGCAAATGAGCCATGATGTTCTTTGACTGAATTTAATGCCAATGAAAAAATACCCGGATACATTACCGATGCAAAGAAGCCAACTAACGGGAAAGCTATAAGCGAAATTTTAGCAGACCCATAAAGCGCCAGTGTTAAACTGACCAAAGCAAGCAAGGTAAAACTAATTAATACCTTTCGCTGATCCATAATTTTCAGAAGCAATAATCCAATAACGCCACCTGCCGTCATCAATCCCCAGAAATAAGCAACGGCATCAGCGCCTGTCGTTTGCGGATCATAACCATGATACGTGTATAAGAATTGAGATATCCAGTTTGCCACACCTTGTTCTGTACCTACGTAACAAAATATGCCGATAAAATAAAGAATAACAACCGGCTTTTTAAATAACATAATATGCGTTTGCAACGCCCCCGCCTTTTCATCTGTATTCAATTCCACTTTTGGAAATTTTGAAAACAAAATGATAAGAATCATCAACAAGCATATAACAGTAAACAGCCAGTAAAGCGATATCCAGGGTAAATCAGCAGGAACAAAAGAACTGAATACACTTAGAAAACTGCCCTGTGCATTTTCACTGTTATTAAGATGCAAAACAAAATAAGAATATACGCCCGGGCTAATAAAAGAAGCCATACCAAAAATCAACTGGGCCATCACAGAATTAAATGAATAGTGCTCTTCGCCACCCGATGTTCGTAACAAAGGATTAATTACAACCTGCAACATGGCCATTCCGGAACCAATAAGAAAGAGAGAGATTACAGCTGTTAAATAGTTGGGAACTAACGCTAATAAGAGAGCTCCAAAAAATGCCACGATAAATCCTGTTATCATGATTTTCTTCTCTTTGTATTTTTCTACCAGCATTCCTGTAGGAATAGAAACCACCCCATAAGCAATAAAAAAAGCAAATGGAAGCAAGGCTACCAATGTAAGGCTTAGATGAAATCCCTTAATAATATCGGGCATTAAAGGACCAATAATATTCGTAAGAAAAGAGATTACGAAAAATGTAAGCATGATGAGACCTACGATGTAATAGTTACGTTTCATAATTTTGGCCTCACCCCAACCCCTCTCCGAAGGAGAGGGAACTGGATACTTATAAGGCTTTTAAGTTGGTTATTTTTATAATTTCAATTCTCCCCAGCCATGCCGGTATTCTCTTTTTACAAATTGGTTGGCCGCTTCAAAATTCGTTATACGCATATTGGCACCATCCCATTTATAAGTTATATAACGGCCAGGCGTTGTTATGTCTTCCACGTCTCCATAAACAGGGTCATGCCGTTTTACTTTGTTACGGATATTGAAACTGCGCAATAGTAAATTACCCATGAGCACTGTCTCAGTTAACGGTCCCGCATACCCGACAAATGGTGAATCTACTTCCATATTTCCATAGCCGGCAATACATGCATCAATCCATTGCCACCAATGACCATCCATGCCGCCTTCTATTCGCGGATATTTCTTAGGTACGTTAACGTCTTTGTTCAATGATAGCGGAAGTAATCTTGGATGACTGCCACCCCAACCGCAGGAAACTTTTCCTTTTGTTCCGATAAACAAAGAACCGCCTTCAAAATCATTTTCTTCGGGCACATCGCATAATGCTTCATTCATATTTACATCCGGATCAAGCTCATCAGGCCGGTCAGGAACCATACCGCCATCCATCCAATATAATTTTAATTCGCGTCCGTCTTTCAAAATAAATTTATAGCGAAGTTTGCTTGATACAGGAATGCTTTCAGGATAGTCGCTTTCCTGGAAAATGCCTGAAAAAATCGTACTGGCGCTGCAGGTCACTTCCGTTGGATAACCCAATTCCAATAATTTGAACGCAGGACCAATAATATGGCAAGCCATATCGCCTAAAGCCCCTGTACCAAAACGCCACCATCCACGCCAGTTGAAAGGAACAAGGTTATCGAAGTAATCAGTTTGCTGTGCCGTTCCTAACCATAAATCCCATTTTAGTTCTTTTGGAACCGGCGGGCGATCTTTAGGCCATGGAATTCCCTGCGGCCACACGGGACGGTTAGTCCAATTGTAAACACTCGTTATGTCACCAATCAACCCGGCTTCAAACCATTCTCTCATTGTTCTCATACCATCGCAGGATGCGCCCTGGTCGCCCATTTGCGTAACTACCTTATATTTTTCTGCAGCTTGCGTTAGTATGCGTGCTTCATAAATATCATGCGTCAATGGCTTTTGTAAATACAAATGCTTCTTCAATTGCATGGCGCTCAATCCAACAATCGCGTGGTTATGATCAGGAATTGCAACTGAAACAGCATCAAAATTCCTGCTTTCTTTTTCGAACATCTCCCGCCAGTCGTAATAAAATTTTGCCTTGGGGAATTCCTTGCGACGTGGCGCTGCCATGCGATCGTCCACATCGCATAAAAAAGAAATTACCGCATTTTTCTTTGGAGCTGTTGCATAATGATGAATATCGTTTTCCGCTTCCCCTCCACAACCAACGGCTGCTATATATAATTTATCGCTTGGCGCTACAAAGCCCTTTCCGCCCAAGACGTGGCGTGGAACAATAGAAAATGCTGCCGCTGTTAAGCTGGTATTTTTAATAAATTCTCCACGAGTTAAATTCTTTTTATTCTCTTCCATAACTTTATTTTTTTAATTACACGAATTGAATCGAATTACACGAATTAAAACAAATAAGCTAACGTAACCCTGTACACGAATTTATTTTACAAGATGTCATCAAGTAAAAAATTCGCGTAATTCGTTATAATTAGTGTAATAAATATTTGAACATACATGACTATAATTTCCTGATCTTGATATTACGATACCACAACTTTCCGTTTTCAGTTCCCTGGAAAGAAATATGGCCCTTCTTATAAGTTCCAAATCCTGGCCATTGAACAAACTTGCTGTTCTTAATCATATCACGCCAATGATCATCCCACATTTGGGTGTCAATTGTCTTGTGGCCATTCATAAAAAATGTAAGATGCCCGCCTTTTGAAATGATTTCGTATTGATTCCACCGGCCGCCTTTGTTTACCCATTCGGTATCGGCAGATATTAAATCATACAGATCACCAGCCCTGCATTTCAAAATACGTCCATCATCATTACAGGCCAAATCTGCAATTTGCATTTCAGGGCCCGACTCGTACGTGTCTTTATATTCGGGAGATTCATGCACATAAAACATTACGCCGCTATTGGCGCATGGTTCCATTTTCCATTCAACTTTAAGATCGAAATTTTCATATTCGTCATCAGTTACCAGGTCAGCATAATCGTTATAAACACTTTTGTTATTTTTATTAAGAAAGATCATGCCGTCCTGTACCTGCCAGGCTTTACCGGCAACTTTTTCAAGATAAGAATGCCAGCCAACCAAATCTTTTCCATTGAAAAGAAGTTTCCATCCTTGTTGTGTTTCTTTTTGGGAAAGTGTGTTGGGTATTTGCTGGCTAAAGGAAAGGTTAGAAAATAAAATTGCGGCAATCAATAAGATTACCAGTGAAGAACTTTTTACAAGCATCGTTGATTATTTATTTCGAAGGTAATTACTTACTATTTACAATAAAAATAATTATCCCCTCTCGTTACCTTGAAAACAGTCCACGCAATATGGGGACTATTTGTTCATATTAATTTTTCGCAGCCTTTGCTTTTAATTCACCAACAGAAACTGTCATCATTCTCCCGATTGGTTTTCCATCTCTATACGTAATCAACTTAACTTGCACGGCATCCTCAGGCACAATCACCGGTTCGGTATATTTTGGATAAAAATTATCGGGAAAGGAATTGTCAAAAGTGTAATAAATATCGAGCCCATCTATTTCAGTGCTTAATTCCAAAATCAATTTTTTATCAGGCGATTCACTGGCATTGATAATGGGATCGTACATGCTGGGAGCATATTTTATTTGCGCAACATCATACCTTGCAAAATGTTTTTCAACCCTGGTAACAAAATTGTTCCAATTCTTATTTTCTTTTTGCGACCAAACATCTTCTGCAATCGCAAATGCTCTTGGCCAGGTCATATACTCTGCGTGCCGCATGTTATACACCTGCTCCGTCCATAAATTTGCCTGGCCGCCTTTTATATATTTTGGATCCACACCATCAGGCAGCGGTTCAAATTGATATGATTTTTTTAATCGTAATGTTGCATAGATGTGAGGCTCAATGGCAGAATCACCCTGCATATAATCGATATAGGCAAAATCAGTAGGACTCATCACCACATCATGGCCCATTTTAGCTGCTTTTATTCCGCCTTCCATTCCACGCCAGCTCATCACCACAGCATTTGGCGCTAAACCTCCTTCGAGAATTTCATCCCAACCCATAAACTTTTTACCTTTTGATTCTACAATCTTTTCGACCCGTTTTTCAAAATAGCTTTGTACTTCTTCCATATTTTTCAATCCTTCCTTTTTCATCAGGGCTTTAACAGCATCACTCTTATCCCAAAAAGTTTTAAATGTTTCATCACCACCCATGTGGATATATTCAAATGGGAACAGTTTTGCTACCTCAGTTAATACCTTATCCAAAAACGTGTATACGTTCTCGTTAGCCGGGCAAAGATTATCATCATATAAGGCAGTGTGGGTATCCCAATCTTTAATATTTTCTCCTGATGAAACGCCAATATTTTTTACACCACCGGAGCATGACAATTCCGGGTAAGCAGCTATTGCTGCAAGACTATGGCCAGGCACATCTATTTCAGGCAAAATATTTACAAACCTGTCTTTCGCATATTGAACAATTTCTTTAATATCATCCTGCGTGTAAAAGCCACCGTAGTTGCGGGGCTCATCTGGTTTAGGTACAGAAAACGTTCCGAAATAACCCACCTTCTTTACGTTCCATGCACCCACCTCCGTTAGCTTCGGCAAACTCTTTATTTCTATACGCCATCCTTCATCATCCGTTAAATGAAGATGAAGCAGGTTATATTTATAGCGAACCATTTCATCAATGTATTTCTCCACGTCTTCCTTTGTGAAGAAATGACGTGCCACATCAAACATTAATCCTCTCCAGTCAAAGCGTGGATAATCTGTTATATCAACACATGGAACTTCCCATTTAATGTTTGAAACCAGTGATTTACTTTCTATTTCTTTTGGAAATAATTGCACAAGCGTTTGCACGCCGTAAAATAAACCTGCCGGACTATTTGCTTTAATAATAATATTCGTTGGGGCTACCGATAAATTATAACCTTCTTTCCCAATAATATTATCTTCTTTTTTATTTAATATTAATTGAATTGCCGCGGCCGGGTCGGAATTTTTTACAGTAACCGGAATTCCCGTGGGTGTTGACAAACGATCGCTTAAAAAAGCAATCACCTGTTTCATTTCCGGTGCAGACGGCGCTGCAATAACTATCGTTTGTGGCAATGAAAAATGGCCTGCATTTGTAACCAACTTTACTGGCTGTGGTATAATAGCTATTTGATTCGTGTCATTCTGGGCAAATGATATAGCAGAAATAAAACATAAACAATAGAACAAACAATTAAATTTCATGAAAGGTTATTTAAAAATGATTTTAAAAAACAAGAAGCGTTTTATTAAAATTGTTGAGTGATAAAATAATTTCACTTAAAAATAAGTAAACTTACAACAGCAGCAGTAAATGAAGGCGATATTATAATAATACGATGAGAAAATTCATTGAAGTTGTTCTCAAAACGAAGACGGGTGTTATTTTTTCAAACCCTTTAGCTCCACATGAATATCTTCCCTGCAAGGCTTGCCGAATTCCTGTTTTATATCTCTTTCGTTGTTAATCGTTTTATAAAAATCATCAAAATACCTGTTGACAAACTTAATATATGATTTGCTCAACAGTGGACAATTATTATAAAGATTATAAATGGAGTCCTTTACTTGGTTATATAATTTAATTGTTTCCGCAAAATTCTTCATGTCTGTTTCACAATAACCGCGATAGAGCCGGTCGCGATCAGAATTAATTCCTAACTCAGGTGCCGGCCCGGCATAAGAAGCATCGACAATACCTGCGTGATCGAAGTCATAAGGAATAGCGGCAGGAAGTTCTGTAGAGTCTCTGTCGATTAACACAATATTTTGCAAATAAGGAACAGACCAGTCAGTGTTCCCAATCAAATATTGAAACACTGCCATCTTTTTAAACTCTTCCTTGTTGGTGTTTTGCATGGCCAGCAGTTTTGGCTTCCATACGTAGGCATTATTTCTACCAGCTACTTTTTTATCATCTTCCAATAGAAAGCAATAATGAGTTTCCGTTTTTCGTTGGTTCAAAGAATCTTCAAAATCAACCTGCACCAATCTTGCTTTAAAACTTTTTTCTGTTATAAGGTTATAGATTTTATAAGCAAGCCATTCTCTGATAACGTAATCATCTCCCCGGCAGGGAACCACCAATTTGAGTTTGTTTTGATATGCAAAAATTGATTTATTATTTTGCTCCTTTGGAAAAGCGAGTAACAGCGGAGGCATACTGCACATCCCTTTCATCCGGCGAAAATGTCCTCTCGTTTTAACCATCAATTGAATGGAAACAGGACTGCTGTCTTTTTCCATGTATTGTAACAAAACAGGATGGTAAGAACCATTATCGCTCCTGTCTTTGAATAAACTATTTAACTTCCCGGTAAGCTTAAATGTTAAAATATCAGGGCTGTCAAAAAGGTTTTTATTAGCTAAAATTTCCTGTTGCTTTGATGCCGTATCAATATTTTTCTGCGCCTCATTTACAAATGGAACGAATAATACCCCGCAAAAGAAGGAAAACAAAAAGCGCTTGCAGAACATAAATTTTGGTATGAGTTCACAAATCTATTTTTTATTTCCTGACAATGCAACACATTATGGGTGAAACTTCAAAAAGAGCTGATAGGCCAGTTTTATCCGGAATTAAAGAAGGGAACAAATAATTAACCGCTCACATTTCTCTATCCAATAAATAATGTGAGAGCTCTGCCAGCGGTTTTTTGCGTGAAGAAAGCACGGCAACTTCTTCAAGATGATCCAAAGCTTTCGACATATATTTTTGTTTCAGTTCCTTTGCCCATTCATCCAGATTGCAGGATTTATAAATGCTGATAACCCCCGGGATTTTGTCATCTCTATTGCTTTGAAGCAATTGACGTAATTCTTCCAATTGCGGTTTTGAACATACATTCATTGCCTGTATTAAAAGAAATGTTTTTTTATTGGCGGTAATATCGCCCCCATGTTTTTTACCGAATTTTTCAGGATCTCCAAAAGCATCTAAAAAATCATCCTGCACCTGGAAAGCGATGCCAAGGTTTTGTCCAAACTCATATAAATGCTGTTGGTTGCCGAGGCCGGCGCCACCCAATACAGCGCCTAATTGGAGGCTGGCAGCAAGCAATATCGATGTTTTGAGCTGAATCATTTTTTCATATTCGTCAAAACTTACATTCGGATTGTTTTCAAAATCCATGTCAAGCTGCTGACCTTCGCAAACCTGTCTTGCCGTTTGGTTAAAGATTTCAAGTACTCTATGAATATGGTCACTGCCTATCTTATTAATGCAATCATAAGCTGCCACCAGCATAACATCTCCGGCGAGCAACGCCGTTGATTCTCCATATTTTGTATGTACCGTTTGCATACCACGACGTAAAGGAGCTCTATCCATAATATCATCGTGGATGAGGGTAAAGTTGTGAAATAACTCAATGGCAGTAGCTATATTCCACGAATCGGGATTAATGGCATCGAACAGCTCATTACCCATAATACACATTACCGGCCTTATGCGTTTACCGCCCAACGTTAGTATATATTGCGATGCATCGTAAAGGCTATTTGGATATCCAGGAAAATGGCGAACGTTGAATTTTTCTTCAAAAAGCAAGAATATTTCTTTAAAAGAATGAAGCCCGGTAAATACCGGCTGAGGCGCATCGCTAACTCCCTTCAGATTTTTTTCAATTGTTACTTTACCTGGTGATGTTTCGTTCATGAACTTATCTTCATTCATTTTAGTATCGTCAATTTTTGGAGCTTGAATTAATTTGGAAGCGAAAGAGAAATTTATTTTTTCTGATGCCCATGGCGAAATTTTTCCCTGCCTTTGAGAGAATGATTCTTATTTTTCTTTACGGCTTTTGTCCTTAAATTTTCCACTCCAGGTATCCACTCAAAATCAAGTTGTCTTTTTTCAAGATTGGCAGCTACCAGCTTAATATTTATTTTATCTCCCATACGGAATTTCTTGCCGGTATGAAGGCCAACCAAAGCATAATCTGTATCATCATGCCTGAAATCATCATAGTCAGAAAGATCCCTTACAGAAACAAGGCCTTCACATTTTTCATTTACTGTTTCTACCCAAAAACCAAATGAAGCAACGCCGCTTATTACACCTTCCATATCTTCTCCCACTTTATCCATCATAAATTCAACCTGTTTATATTTATTGCCTGCACGCTCCGAATCCATAGCAGATCTTTCTTTGGCGCTGCAATGCCTGCATTTTTCTTCCATGTTTTTATCAGGATGAATATTCTTTTCAATTACCTCCTGCAAAATCCGGTGCACCATCACATCGGGGTATCGCCGAATGGGTGAAGTAAAATGGCAATAATGTTCAAACCCCAAACCGTAATGCCCGATATTTTCTGAAGTATAAATAGCTTTTGCCATGGTGCGGATGCCCAACTGCTCCAATACATGCTGTTCAGGTTTTCCATGCACATCTTCTAATAATTGATTGAAAGAAGAAGCTACTTCGGCTTCATTGTTCATATTAAATTTATAGCCGAATTTTTTTGCAAAAGCGACGAATGGTTTTAATTTTTCCTCGTCGGGCGTATCGTGTATGCGATATGGAAATGGTATGGGCTTCTTATCAATCTTAATCTTATCAATATGTGCCGCAACGGTTCGGTTAGCCAGCAACATAAATTCCTCAATTAACTGGTGCGACTCTTTGCTTTCTTTTACAACAATTCCAACAGGTTTACCGGTTTCGTCTAATTGAAACTTAACTTCGGTTGAAGAAAAATTAATTGCGCCGTTTTTAAATCTTTCTTTCCGGAAATTTTTTGCAAGTGAATTCAGGCGTTGAATTTCTTCAATATATTTTCCTGTATTTGTATCAATAATTTCCTGTACTTCATCATAGTTGAAACGATGATCGCTATGGATGAAAGTTTTTCCCAGCCAGTAATCTTTGACTTTCCCTTTGTTGTTTATTTTAAAAATAACGGAGAACGTATGTTTGTCTTCATGCGGCCTTAGCGAACAAAGTTCGTTGGAAATTTTTTCGGGAAGCATAGGATTTACACGATCCGGCAGGTAAACACTTGTTGCCCGGCTATAGCCTTCTTTATCAAGTTCACTGCCTTGTTTTACAAAATGGCTTACATCGGCAATGTGTACCCCAATTTCATATTCATCTTTTCCAATCGTTTGAATAGAAAGTGCATCATCAAAATCTTTTGCGTCGGCGGGGTCAATAGTAAACGTGAGAACATTTCGATAATCTTTTCTTTTGGCCAATTCTTTTTCATCTATAGTTTCTTTTAAAGCGTCGGCCTCGTCCAAAACAACTTTAGGAAACTCCAGCGGAAACCCATTTTGAATAAGGATTTCTTTCATCGCCATATCATTCATATTCTTCGCCTGCAAAACCGTTATCACTTCTCCTTCAGGCTTTTTTTCTCCCTTCTCCCAATTTAAAAGTTTTACTACTACCCTGTCATTGTTTTTAGCACCATTAAGATTTTTTGTGCTGATGTAGAAATCCGGAACCGGCTTCTGGCTATCGGGTTTAAAGAAGGCAAAATTCTCCTTCACTTCTATGTTGCCGATAAATTCTGTCTGTTTCCGTTCAACGATTTCTTCAACTACCCCTTCTATGCGGCGGCCGTTAGATTGTTTTAACTTAACCATAACGGTGTCGCCATGCATAGCCTTATTAAAATCGTTCGGCCGCACCAGCACATCGTTATCTCTTCCTTCGGCAATTATGTAGCCAATGCCAGAGCGTGTAATATCTAAAACTCCTTTCACCAAAGCATCCTGCTTCTTTTTTCCTGTTTTCTTACTCATATAATTCTTTCATCCACATTTAGTGTCAATAAACGCAATTTACGCAAAGTATCTGTATCGTTATTTTATTAAGAAAGCATCATCCCTTCACGCATTCCTAAAAGGGAATGTTTTATTTTTGAAAAAAAGTAAAATGGAAAATTATGATACGGTTTCCAGTGCCCTCAATAGTTTAAAAGCGAGGGGCTATGTAAAGGACTTCAATATTGCTTTCGACAAGTTGGTGTGTACAGACACCGATGAATGCCTTAATCCGCATGAGTTTGAAATAACAGAAGTATATCGTTTTGAGGGTGAATCCAATCCGTCAGACGAAGCAGTTGTTTACGCTGTTGAATCGATAGATGGCAATACGAAAGGTGCGTTGGTAAATGGTTATGGGCCGTCTGCCGATTCCATGTCGGACCAGATGATAAAAAAACTATCAATTCATCGTAAATAAAACCGGGTTCCTGCAAACAAATTATATTACTAAATTTTAAAAAATCACTTATGGTCAACAGACGAAAATTTTTACAGCTATCCAGCTTTGCCATGCCATTAATTTCGGTAAAAAATATATTTACTAACGATGTAGCGCAAACGAAGCCAATCGTTATCTCCACTTGGGATAGCGGCAAAGATGTAAACACGGCGGCATGGAAAGTACTATCAGCTAACGGACGTGCCCTCGACGCCGTAGAAGCCGGTGCCAGGCAGATAGAGGATACGATCAATTGTTGCGTTGGCCTTGGGGGATACCCTGACAGGGATGGTATTGTAACACTCGATTCCTGCATTATGGATGACAAAGCCAATTGCGGGGCTGTCGGTGGAATGGAACAAATAAAACATGCTGTGTCTGTTGCCAGGAAAATTATGGAAACCACTCCGCACATTATGCTCGTAGGCGATGGGGCGCAACAGTTTGCTGTTGAGAATGGCTTTCCAAAAGAACCTAAAGAATTATCGCCTGATGCTGAAAATGCTTACAAAGGATGGCTGAAAAAAAGTGAATACAAACCGGTTATAAATATTGAAAAACAACAAGGCGGCAATACAAATCAAGATCAACACGGCCCGTTCGCACCTGCTTTTTTTGATGATGGTTCCGCCAATCATGATACAATGGGTTTAGTTGCCTTAGACGCATCCGGCAATATGAGTGGAGCTGTAACAACGAGCGGTATGGCATTTAAGATTCACGGGCGTGTAGGTGACTCTGCAATTATAGGCGCCGGAATATTTGTAGATAATGAAGTGGGTGCCGCCACCTCTACTGGTGTTGGAGAAGAGAACATGCGAATTTGCGGAACTCACCTTGTAGTTGAATTTATGAGACACGGCGATTCGCCTGAAACAGCCTGCCGCAAAGCCATCGATAGAGTGGTAAAAAGAGATATGGCTAAAGCAAAAACATTTCAACTGGCATTTTTAGCACTTAATAAAAATGGCGAATATGGCGCTTATGCTTTGCAAAAAGGTTTTGTTTTTTGCGTAAAAAGTAATGGCGAGGAAAAATTAATTCCTTCAAAATATATTTTTGAGACACAGGGATAAGAGTCAAAAAGTCAATCTTCAGTAGTCAATAAGTAAATACTATGGCGTTTAAATGACGATTGATTTAAAAAATTATGAAATTAGAAATAATCGGTTTTAATATTGAAAGCTGCATGGCTGCGCAGGACGCGGGAGCAAACAGAATTGAGTTATGCGATAATCCGCCAGAAGGAGGCACTACTCCGTCGTACGGATTTATTAAGGCGGCAAGAGAAAAACTATCCATAGAATTATATGTAATGATCCGGCCCCGTGGCGGCGACTTTTTATACAGTGATGACGAGTTTAATATTATGATGCAGGATATCGGCATCTGCAAAGAACTGGGCTGCGACGGAGTAGTTTTGGGTATATTAACACCAGACGGCAACATTGATAAAAAAAGATGTCATCAATTAATCGAATACGCCTATCCGTTAGGTGTTACTTTTCACCGGGCATTCGACAGAGTAAAAGACCCTATACAGGCGATGGAAGATATTATAGAAATTGGGTGCGAGAGAATCCTGACTTCCGGTCTCCGTACAAAAGCTATTGATGGTGTTGCCTTAATCAAGCAATTGATTCTCCAGGCAGATGACAGAATTATTATAATGCCAGGTTCGGGAGTAAATGCTGACAATATTATGCAATTAGCCGAAAGAACCGGCGCCATTGAGTTTCACAGTTCAGCAAGTATGTTTGCGGAAAGCAGCATGCAATATGAAAATGAATTGATGAATGAAAAAATGCAGCACGTTGTAGTTAATAAAGAGGAGGTGAGAAAGATGAGTGCGTTATTGAAAAAATTTCAAATTCAGTAAGATTGAATGAATCTGAAAGACACTATTTTAAAAGAACATTCAAAAGAACAATGCAATAAAATTGTACAATGGGTGGGCAACAATGAGAAAAGATTCAACGAACTATTTCATTTGTTTATCATAGGTGAATACAGGGTTACCCAAAGGGCAGCATGGCCATTAAGTTATTGCGCAATAGCTCATCCTGAATTCATGAAAGGCAACTTCGAAAAATTGCTCATCAATTTAAAGAAACCCAATCTTCATGATGCAATAAAAAGAAACACCGTAAGACTATTAGATGCTATCGATATTCCGGTAAAATATGAAGGACGAATAATGGAACTTTGCTTTACCTACCTCGAATCGCCGGACGAAGCTGTTGCCGTTAAAGCATTTTCTATAGGCATCCTCGGCAAGCTTGCAAAAAAATATCCCGAAATAATTCCTGAAATAAAATTGATGATCGAAGAACAATTGCCGCATCAAAGCGCTGCATTCAAAAGCAGGGCAAAAGCATTTATGAAGTCATTCGCTTAAGACAGTACGGTTTTATCATAAATCTTTACCTCCGATCCCTTTGCCATAAAAACTGATGAAGGTTTTGTATTTGCTAAAAAGGAAAATTCATCTCCGTAGATTCCTTTAAAATCGCAATCGATAATATATTTTGATACCGGGAAAATTTCCCAGCGCGGATGTTCCACTTCATACTGATACGTCTTTGTATCATTATATTTAGTATAACCCCAATAATGTTCTGCAATAAATTCTTCTTCGCTATTGATGCGCATTGGCAAAGATTTCTTATGGCATTCAGCCGCCAGCTTATTCCATTTGTCGTCGTATTTCCATTCATAACAAGTTTCTATTACGTCATCCTTTTCAATATGAAAATGTTTCATCTTCATTGTTGAATATTTTTCTTTATACAAGCTATTTGCAATAAAACTTATGGCAGGTTTCGGAACAATCTCTTTAATGAATACGGTTCCTCTTTTCCAATTGCCGTTGTCATTATATTTCACATAAAATCTAAGATTAACTTCCTCGAAATTGATATGATAAGGAATACTCAATCCTTTAATATTTGTATTTAGAAACATAAAACCAACAAGACTTACATACGTTTCATTTTTATAAAAATCAAGCTCAGTTTTATGAGGAAGAAATGGCAGAAGAATTTCTTTGGGACAGGCAAAATTTGCCATGATGAGGTTATTCCATTCTGCACTCAAAAAATGTGAATTTCTTTTCATTCGATTTTGGATCTTTTAAAAGCCCGGAATATCAATCGCAAATTTTGATCGTACGTAATATAATTATACATCCAGTTAAAGAATACCGCTATCCTGTTTTTAACACCAAGCAATAAAAAGAGATGCAATACCATCCAGAAAAGCCATGCAAAAAATCCTTTCAGATGCAACTTCGGTTTTGGAATATCAACGACAGCAAGGTTACGTCCAACAGTTGCCAGTGAGCCCTTATCATGGTATTCAAATTCTTTTATGGAAATATTGTTTCCCATCTTTATTAAGTTCTGCGCCAGTAACGTTCCCTGTGCAATAGCAACGGATGCCACCTGCGGATGCCCATGCGGATATTTTTCCGTTTCCATGTAAGCTACGTCGCCGATTGCATAGATATTTTCAGTTCCCGTTACTTTATTGTAGCGATCAACTGTAATGCGGTTACCTCTAACAATGATACTCTTATCTATTCCTTCGGGCACATTTCCTTTAATACCCGCCGCCCAAATTACCATTGAACTTTCAATCGTTTCGCCATTTTGCATCGTTACTGTTGAGCCATCGTAATTTTTTACAACGGTTCCGGTCTTCACAATAACATTTAATTTCTTTAAATATTCAAACGAGTCATGACTTGATTTTTCGCTCATGGCAGCAAGTGTTCTCGGGCTGCCTTCCAGCAGGTAAATTTTCATCTTACTAAAATCAAGTTCCGGATAGTCTTTTGGAAAAACGAATCTCCGCATGTCTGCAATAGCCCCGCTCATTTCTACGCCGGTGGGGCCCCCACCCACAATCACGATGGTCATCAGGCTTTGTAATTGCTTTTCATCTTTCGCATATAAAGCATCTTCAATGTTTTTAAGCAATTTGTATTTTATTTGCAATGCTTCCACTGTACTTTTCATTGGAAAGGTATGCGATTGCAATTCTTCATTTCCAAAGAAATTGGTATCGGCACCTGTAGCTAAAACCAGCATATCGTAAGAGAAGATTTCCTCATCAGAAATAACTTTTTTTTGCACCACATCAATAGACCTTACTTCAGCCATCCGGAAGTGAAGATTCTTTTCTTTTTGAAATACCTTTCTTAGAGGAAATGAGATATTGCTTGCGTCGAGGCCTGCAGTAGCTACCTGGTAGAATAATGGTTGAAACTGGTGGAAATTAAACCTATCAATAAGTGTTATATCAAAATTCTTGTTTTTACTAAGCTTTCTTGCGAGCCTTAAGCCGCCAAAGCCTCCGCCGATAATTACAATATTTTGACCCATAATTATTAAGATTTGTGGGATTTAAAGGATCACAGTCTGACGGCTATCGCCGTGCCGACTGCTAATACAATAATCTTACCCTAATTGTTTCCTTAACTTTTTTGAGTAATTCCAGTGCATTGCCTGAGATGTTTTTGCTAACATCGAGTACTACATAGCCAATGTCATCATTGGTTTTTAAATATTGCCCCAGGATATTTATTTTATTTTCAGAAAGCGTTGTATTTATTTCTGACAACACTCCTGGTACATTTTTATGCACATGAAGAATGCGATGTGTTCCTTCCTGGGGCGGAAGACTTAACGCTGGCGTGGTATGTGAGCCAGTCGTAATTCCTTTTTCTAAAAAATTAAATAGCTTGCTGCTAACATCTTCACCAATATTAAACTGGGCTTCTTCTGTTGATCCACCAATATGCGGTGTAAGGATTACATTGCTTAAACCCTGCAACGGACTCACAAACGGATCACCGGTTTTCTCCGGCTCAACAGGAAACACATCTATGGCAGCTCCGCCCAGCTCTTTATTTACCAATGCATTTCTTAAGGCAGGAATATCTACCACCTGACCTCTTGCATAATTAATCAGCATTGCGGTGGGTTTGCAATATTTCAAATTGGTTTTATTAATCATGTTGCGGGTGGTAGGCAAATCCGGAACATGCAACGTAATAACATCGGCTAAACGCATCAATTCTTTTAGCGTGGATTTATCCTCTGCATTGCCAAGGGGCATTTTTGTTTCCGTATCATAAAAAATAACTTTCATGCCCAAAGCTTCTGCAAGTACACTTACCTGTGAGCCGATATTACCATAGCCAATAATACCCAGCGTTTTACCCCGGAGTTCGTGACTGCCGGATGAATCCTTAATCCATTTGCCCTCATGAGCCGCTTTATTTTTATCAGGAATTTTCCGTATCAGCATGATTGCGGAAGCTATCACCAACTCCGCGACTGACCGGGTATTAGAATAGGGTGCATTAAATACGGTAACCCCTTTTTTAGTAGCAGCTGCAAGGTCCACCTGGTTTACACCAATACAAAAGCAGCCAATTGCCTGGAGTTTGGTAGCATTATTCAGAACTTCCTGCGTGATTTTAGACTTGGACCGTATGCCGAGTAAATGCACATTCTTTATTTCTTTTATAAGATCTTTTTCACTTAAAGCACCGGGTATTTGTTTAACATTATTGTAACCTGCATCATAAAATTTCTTTGCCGCCGTTTTACTTATGTTTTCGAGAAATAAAATATTAATTTTTTCTTTAGGATAACTCGTCGTTTTTCTATCAGTCATATAAATTTTGTATTGTAATATTGCAAATATACTTCCTTAATCCATGAATGTTTTCTAATGAATGCCAGAAGGTTTTTTTTAATTCCAATATCGTTATTACTTTTTTTAGCCGCCTGTAATCAGAGCACTGCAAAGAAAGCGGCAACAAAACCGGTCGATTCTACAGCTTATGTGGCGCCGCTTCCCGGTAATATTCCAAAAGCAGATTTTGACAGGTATCATGAGGCCATACAGGATTATTACATACATAACCTGGTTGACAAAGGTTTTAACGGCGGCATTCTCGTTGCGAAAAAAGGTCGTGTAATTTTTGAAGCTTATCATGGTTATTTTAACCTGAAGAAAAAAGATTCCCTCACACCTCACAGTGCTTTTCACCTTGCATCTGTTTCAAAAACATTCACGGCCATGGCTACACTCAAATTGGTTGAAATGGGTAAGCTGAGCCTTGATGACGATGTCAAAAAATTTTTTCCGGCCTTTCCTTACGATGATGTTAAAGTAAAATTATTATTGAGCCACAGAAGCGGATTACCTAATTATATTTATTTTATGGAGAAGCTGGGGTGGAACACAAAGCAATACTGCAGTAACGAAGATGTGCTTTCTTATCTCATTCAATTTAAGCCGCCGGTTAATAGTAAGGCGGGAACCAGGTTTGAATATTGCAATACCAACTATGCTTTATTGGGATTGATTATAGAAAAGGCTTCGGGGCAAAGTTATGCGGATTTCCTGCAATCAACTTTCTTCACCCCACTTCACATGAACGACACGTATGTTTTTAATATAACCGACAGCGCCAGGGCGATGCCCTCGTACTACAGGGGAAGGCAGGAAAAGCTTGGTTATTTAGATACCGGCTTCGGTGATAAAAACATTTACAGCACGCCCGAAGATTTATTAAAATGGGACCAGTGCTTATACACGAATGAAATGTTCAGCAAAGAGATGCTGGAGGCAGCGTATACGCCTTACAGTAATGAAAAGCCGGGAATAAGAAATTATGGATATGGATGGAGAATGAATGTATATCCCGATGGAAGAAAAATTATTTATCATAACGGTTGGTGGCATGGCAACAATGCGGTATTTATAAGAATGATACAGGATTCTGCAACCATAATAGTGTTGGGCAATAAATACAATCCATACATCTATAGGTCTAAAAAAATGGCTGAAATATTTGAACCTTCTTCTGTGATGGTGGATGATGAGAAAGGTGCCTTCGGGAAATATAATACTTACAATACTGAGAATATCTGATTCAGTTGCTCCTGTTAAGAAAATAAATCACACCGTTAAAAAGAAACACGCAAATAAAACAAAGCACAGAAGAAGATAGTGCTACGTTAAAGGAAGCAGGTTTTGCTTATTCTCATATAGCACAGGCATAACCAACACACATTCCCTCGCTACCAAGCCTGCGCCAGGGAAACTTTCTTTAAACTGAGACAGAGCGGGTAAACTTGCACCATTTTGGGGGAACATCCACACTTGCTAGAAAATATCTTTTTTCCTAAAAAAACGAAACTATTCTTAATTGCTTATATTTAAATCATAAAAAAATACAATGAAAAGATTTTTACCACTTGCTGTTCTTGTAATATTGATACAGTGTTCTCCTAAAATTGCGCCTCTTACTAAAACTTATCAGGCTAAGCCATATGAGGCAATATCTGATAATAACAAGGATATTGTTTGGGATAAGATTGTTGATTTTTTTGCAAAAAATGGGCTATCTATAAAATTAATTGATAGAAGCAGCGGTTTAATTGTTTCAGACGCTACAACATTAACTTATACACACGAAGACGATAAGGGTAATCTAAAGAATCCAAAAGCTTGGGTTGTCTTAAATAAAATTTATAAGGCAGGCAATAAACTATATATTGAGCCTACAAGTTTGACAGGTGAATGGAATATTAGGATCAAATCAACTTCTGACAATAAGACAAACATTAATGTGAACTTAGTAAACATTAAATATACTTATTTAAATTCTTCAGGCATGCCTGAAAAAGATTCACAGTACTTTGTTAATAAGTTTCAAGCACAATCAACAGGAAAATTTGAGGAATTTATTTTTAATAATGTCAAATAAAAGCATAAAAATAATTCTCTTACTTCATTTTTTCGCCAGTATATTTAGGATAAAAGGAACTACCTGGATAACGAACCCAGTAACTATAATAATCAGACCAATTGTTGTTCGCGATCGACTATTTCTTACACCCGTTTTTAGAATATTTGCCACATCTGCAATTAATATCTTACTGTCTCTATTAATTAAACTCTGAATTTGTTTATCATGAAAAAATATTGCACCATGAATCGAAGTTAAATATCGTGACAGAGATACTCCTAAAAGGATACTTCCGATAATATTAAAAAACAATCCTGTCAAGTTCAAAATATGAGTAGTTGGCATTTTAAATTTTTGTTAAATTATTATTACAGTTCAAATTTCATTGGCTTGTATTCATAGTTTTCACATTCCCATATCCATTGAACACATTGCCTATTTAAAGTCAAGTTAGTCTCCCAGCAACGTCTCACGAAGTGGACGTTGCGTTGATAAGCGGAACGTCCTGTGCCGGAGACGTTCCTGAGAACAAGAAATTATTCTTTAAAGACGTGTTTGTGAAATTTTTTTATAGCTTTTTCGACTTTTGACAGGTCTACGTTTTCTATGGAATAAAAATATTCTTCTGCAGTCATTTCTTTTGCTAGAATTGTTTGTGCTAAGGGTTCGCTATAGAGAGGGTGTCCATATACATTATTGATTTGTACGTAAGTCTTTAATATTCTTGTTTTATTATCAAGCCTAATAATGACCATATATCTAATA
Organism: uncultured Chitinophagaceae bacterium; assembly: GCA_963792025.1. GTDB lineage: Bacteria > Bacteroidota > Bacteroidia > Chitinophagales > Chitinophagaceae > Ginsengibacter. Next base: position 276,226 of record CAWBUS010000013.1, read on the forward strand.
ATATTTTTAACATCTGTGTAGGGAAACTTAGCTATAAGAAAACGTTTGTCAAACATTTTTTCCTCTACTATCAATTCTCCTTTTTTGAAATTTATAATTTTTTGTCTCTTGTTAAACTGCTTTTTTTGAGGGAATAAAGAGTGAACTATTTTTGTTCCAGAGTAAACTAATAAATTATACTGCTGTTCTGTGTTTTGTAGGCGTGAGGAAAACCCCGTATATTTTTCAAACAACTCTGGTCGCTTACTTTCAGCAAGGTTCTTATGACTATAGATTTCATCTACAATTGCAGAATAATCAGGGAGAGGAGAGCTATCATTACTGAATTTGCTCGGATTATCTATCTCATGTTTCCCTTCTTGGCTAACATACCAATCTGCACGATTACTAAAATATCCATGTCTATCCATTATATGTTCTAGTCCGGTATGTTCATTCCCGTAAATAAAAATTAAACCTTTTGGTGTAATTGATGCAATTGTTAACGGATTACCATTAGCCATTTTACCTATGACTCCTGGCATTCTTAAAAATGGATCTTTTGCTTGACGTAATACGAATTTTATTTCTTCTTGACTTAACAACTGCTCCATGCCATGAGATGTTAAATAGGGTTAAACACACCGGTTGGTATTGATGGCAGGATATTTAATGAACCTTCTGCCTGGAGCTACCGATGATTTAAAATTTATTGATGAAGTTACCAACAAAATTTGACAAGGATTACTTCACCCGATCGCAATATGTTTGAAGAACTAAAGATGATGGAATATACGTCCTGCTTTAAGGATGCACTTTTTGTACGCTGCCTTGTACATATATTTTATCTACCATTTACCTCTTGCAGTTCTTTGAGAGTAGATTCAATTGATGATTCAATTTGGCTATCGATTACAGAAAGCTTAGTAACAACCTCATAGAATTCATCCTTAATTAAATTGTCTTTAATTGTTATTAAATATTCTTTTTGAAGATTGAAGTAAGCTAGCTTAACTAAATATAAACCACGTGCCATGTTCTTTATATTCTCGGAAATTCCCTGGTCGCCAATTATTCTATTAAGTCCCTCAAATGTTGAGCTAATTGAGTCGATAAAATCAGTAAAATTTTTTCGAAAATTTTCTACCGCTATGACGGAAGGTTTTCTTTCTTGATTCATTTTATTTGCATTAAATGTAATTTTGTTTAAGTACAATTATAGGGCTTCCTGCTGTGCTGGAAATTTATATTCGTGAGCCCTTTAGCTCCATTGAAGAACTAGGGATGAAGATATGTACAAAAGTTGAGTAATGAAAGTCCTGCCGAACTACTGCTGATAACAATCAAAGATGAGGATTTGCAGTTCGGCCAGCATAACAGCAAACCGCTTGGACTAAACCTCCTACTTAAAAGATTGTCTAAATTTTTTTGATATTATTCCCAAAATTTCTCCATTCCTTCTTATTGCTTTATCTTTAAATACCGAAAATCTGTTACTTTTTTTAATTGCATTCAGTCCTTCATTGTCTCCAAAGTGAATGTCCATTAATTCGCTATTTATCGAAAGAAAATTCTCTAAAATTTCATTGAAGTGCGTATGGATATCATCATCAAAATACAGTTTCAATTCCAATATTGATTGTTTTAAATCATTAAGTGGCGGCCAAATTATATTATCCATCTCAACTGTAGATACTTCCCTGGAAAAGATTTTCCAAGTTTGTATTTGCCGCCACATCAATTCAACCCTTGCATAGTTTTTGAAATAATTATTTACAGTATCAATTTTGTTTTGCTGAAATAAAGAATGATTTATTTCTACTTTTTTAGATTTATTGTCAAATAATCTTTTAATGAAAAAAGCAATTCCTAGAAGCAGTAATGTTACTTGGCTCCAATAAGTTGTCAATAATTCTTTCAGCATTATAGGCTAACTGGTTTATGAAAGTCGCGGTTGGTTGTGTACAAACACTTACGCATGTATGTTATTAGATGTACTAAGCTAAACTAAATTATATTGAAAACCAATCATCTGCAATTATACTTTTTGTACTTACCTACCGGTAGGCAGGTTATCGTTAGGACAATCCACCCCACCCCCTTTCGTCCAAGTATATAAAAGGTTCGCTAGCGCAAGCTTTGTCGCATAGCCATGTGCGTTAGCCATGCTTGTGCTAAGTTTAAAACGATACTTATATTTTTTTGTCCTTACGGGATTTCCCTCAGTGGCAGGGTTTGCTTTTAGTGCAAGCGGGCATATGCAATCCTCACATATTTTTCAAAACCTTCAGATATTTTCCAAAACCGATAGATAATTTTTATTTCCTATCGATAATTTCCATTTCCAATCGATAATTTCCAAAGCCGATCGATAATTTTTTTTTCCAGTCGATAATTTCCAAAGTCGATCGATAATTTTTATTTCCAATCGATAATTTTCCAAAGCCGATCGATAATTTTTATTTCCGATCGATAATTTCCATTTCCGGTAGATTATGTTTCAAACCCGATAGATTTTGGACGTTTCCGGCAGATATTGTTTTAAAAATGGTATTTATTGTTTAGCACTTGTAATTTATTTGTAAAAAAAGTGCTTGCCGGAAACAATATTGTGACAAGTAAGCCGTTTTACAAAGTTTCGAAACCAAATTATTTAAAAATTAAATCCATTTTATGAAATTAGTATCCCGCGTTTCAATGGCCTTTAAAAAAGATAACGCCGTTGACAAAGTAAAATTCGGTTCAGGTGTACTTGCCTGTTTATCGCAACCACCTGTTGCCACCTCTTTTCCTAACCTCCCCGTTCCTGTTGCAAGCCTGCAGGACATTAATGACCAGTTAAACGAAGCGGTTGTTGCTGTTCAAACTACCGGAAGCCGCCAGTCGAAAACAGCTCTTAAGAATGCTGTTACCGATTGGACAAGCGCCTTTGGTACAACAGGTACGTATATTGGTATGGTAGCACAAGGAAATGATCAATTGATTAATGAGGCAGGTTATTTGGCTACTAAATCAGTTTCGCAACCTAAGCAAAAACCGGGGTTGGCTACCGATTTCCAGGCTACCATTAATGGTTTTAAAGGAGCAATACTTGCAGGCACACAAGCCCCCGTGGCCGAGGCTTCGGCGTATGTATATTATGCATATCCCGATGGTGTTAGTGTAAACTTTACCGAAAATACCATGATTATTACGGTAGAAGGAAAGAGCATTTACATTAATACGGTTACACAGAAAAAAACCGAAATGTATAATCTGCCAAGCAGCGCTGCATTTAATGTAGGTATGTTTGCGATCAACAGTGCAGGTGTTGGGCCGGCTACCGCTACGCAAAAAGTAGTAACTCAATAAAATATTATGCCCTGCTCTTGCGTTTGACAGGCCGGCAGAGATGCCGGCTTTTTTATTTAACTAATGCAAAAATGTAATGCTGATCATCCGCTATTTCTGTAAAAGAAATATACGGGTTGGTCTTTCGGTCAGAGGCCGGACGAGGGTGCCAATATACGGTCGCTGTGGGCTTGCAAAAGAAAAGAGAAGGTTCGGCGGGAAGGAAACTTTAAGCTTAACGGGCTACTTTATGTAAATTTGCAGCGTGAAAAAAAGCAAACAAATACCTCTTGATTTTCTTATTGATAAGTTGACTAACTCGATTGAAAATGTTCAGACCGGTGACACATTTTCTACAAATATCACGTTGCTATCTATGGCTGATCTTAAATCAGTAACAAAGAAGAGCGGTTGGCAATTTGATTGGAAATATGAACTCAAACAACCCGGAAGAGAAGTTTATAAACTGACGATTCCTAATAATATTTCAATCATTCAAGGGCTCATCAGCCTGGAACTTAAAAGAGACCACATCTATATGCATTTGGTAGAAAGTGCGCCCTTCAATAAAGGGAAATCAAAAGTTTACGCTGGCATTCCGGGAAACTTAGTAGCGTTCGCATGCAGGCTCTCATTTCAAAGAGGCTTCGAAGGAAATGTATCTTTCATTTCAAAAACTCAATTGATTGACCACTATATTAACTCGTTGGGAGCTTTTCATGTAGGAGGACGCATTATGATAATTGATTCACAAGCAGCTTTTAAATTAATTGGTAAATATTTTAAAAATCAAGAGTAATGAAACAACGTAAAAATGAACTTGATGTTGACTTCATCGGCGGCGAGGGAACATTGACAAAGAAAGAAGAAAAATCCATCAGCGAATTTATCAAGGCATCAAAAGAAAGCAGGGGCAAACAAACAACCCGCCGAAAAGCACCAACTGGCAGGAAAAGGTTGGCTGCAAGTAGCACTGGCATATAGTATTATCGACTTCAGTTTTCTATTTGTAATTCTTATCCCGGAAATCACAAATTTTATTATAGGTAATGCAGGCCCTATGCACTATTCCCAAAAAAGAAATACGCTAATAATATAGAAGTAACAATCCCCACAAGATCTGCCAGCAACATGGCGCCGATTGAATAGCGTGTATTTTTAATAGAAACAGCGCCGTAATAAACCGCTATTATATAAAATGTAGTATCAGAAGTTCCCTGCAAAATGGATGATAATCTTGCAGCAAATGAATCGGGACCATGAGTAGTCATGGCATCAATCATCATGCCTCTTGCAGCGCTGCCACTTAAAGGTTTTATTAATGCTGTGGGCAAGCCATCCACAAACCGCGTATCGGTTCCTAATGCTGAAAAAAGATGACGCATCCCGTTTATAATCACATCGAAAGTGCCGCTGGTGCGTAATAAGCTAATGGCAACCAGCATCCCTACTAAATAAGGAATTATTTTTATGGCTACTTCAAAACCTCCTTTGGCGCCATCAACAAATGCACTGAAAATATCAATCTTTTTATAAAGCGCACCCAAAATGATCAGGAAAAAAATGAGGAGGATAATACCGTTACTCAATACTCCTGAAAAAGTTTGAACTCCTGTAAAACTCAAACTTTTCAGATAGAGTATCATTAACGATATCACAGCCGAAATACCTAATACCCATAACAAAATAACCGGCTGAAAAATATTTATTTTTTGTTTGAAGGAAACAATGAGCATAGCCGCCATGGTAGCTGCAAAAGTTGCAATCATGCAGGGAATAAAAATTTCCGTAGGGTTAGAACTGTTCAGCGATGCTCTTATTGCAATGATGCTTACAGGGATTAACGTAAGTCCTGATGCATGCAAACAGAGAAACATAATTTGCGCATTGGAAGCAGTGTCTTTATTGGGATTGATTTCCTGCAAACTTTCCATGGCTTTAATGCCAAAGGGTGTAGCCGCATTATCGAGACCCAATAAATTGGCGGAAAAATTCATAACCATGTGGCCCATCGCCGGATGGTTTTTAGGTAACTCTGGAAACAATTTTGAAAAGAATGGCCCGATTATTTTTGATAAAAGCCTGATGCCTCCTGCCCTTTCGGCGATGCTCATAAAACCCATGAACAGTGCCATGATACCAATAAGATTGATCGCAATATCAACAGAAGCTTTTGCAGTTGCAATAATACCGTCGCCGCTTTGTTCTTTATACGAAATATAATTCCCGTTGGCTACTTTTGAGTATTTATAACTACCATCGTTATACGCTTTTCCGCTTTGCAAGGCATGCAGCATAACGGCAGGCATCTCAGAACTGTCAGCAGCCTTTGTGTGCGATGTATCTCCGGATTTACCAACGACCATCCGGTTAAAAATATCGGTATTGTCTTTTATAAATGCACATTGAAAAACGGCTGCCAATACAGCCACAATTATAAACGCCGCCCATATTCTGCTTAAAGCCATAAATTAGTTTGAGAAAAACTAAGATAGGAAATGATAGTTGATAATCGGCACTTGATCATGCATAATAAACGATGAGTAAAGATTTAATGATGAATGGCTGCCGGACAGAAGTGGAAATACTTCCCGATTTTTATCGGGAAGATTGGAACGAATGGCCGGAACTATAGCCGAATAAAGAATCAAAGACGAGAGTCCCAAATTAAAATCTTTTTTAACACCATGCCTTAAACTTTATTTGAACCCTTTGCCATAAAACTTTTACTTTGCTTTTTTAAAAGAAAAATATTCATGAAGAATTTCAATTTCAAAAAAATATTACCCCACATTATTGCCGTTGCTATTTTTTTAATAGTTGCAGTTGTATACTGTAAACCGGCACTGCAGGGAAAAGTGGTTTCTCAACAGGATATTAAAGAATGGCGTGGCATGAGCCAGCAATCAATGGAGTTCCGCGACAAATATGGATATTATCCTTTATGGACCAATAGCATGTTTAGCGGGATGCCTGCCTACCAGATTGCTTACGATTCGCGGACAAAACTGCAGGTGGGATATCTTGATGCTATTATAAGATTAGGCTTGCCGAAGCCCATGAGTTTTTTCTTTATTGCCTGTATATGTTTTTACTTTTTATGTGTTGTAGCCGGGGCTAATCCATGGGTAAGCATATTGGGCGGACTCGCGTATGCCTACTCAACTTTTGACCCGGTAATTATTTCTGTTGGTCATGATACGCAGATGCTATCGATTGGCTACATGCCGGCTGTACTAGCGGGTTTAATATTACTTTTTCAAAGGAAATATTGGTCCGGGTTTGCCGTTACCGCATTTTTTTCGGCATTATTGATTGGACAAAATCATGTGCAGATCGTCTATTATACATTACTGACTGCCTTCATAATAACTATCGCTTTTATTATTAATAGTTATAGAGAAAAAACTCTTGCCAAAGCTTTTAAAAGCGTTTCATTAGGACTTATTGCAGGGATACTGGGGCTGGCATGCAACGCAGTATCTATGATGCCCACCTACGAATATGCAAAGGAAAGTATGCGGGGCGGAAGGTCGGAACTTACAACACCTGAACAAAAAGATAATAAAACAAAAGGAGGACTGGACAAAGATTATGCCTTCCGTTACAGCGTGGGGATACCAGAAACACTCACCTTTATTGTGCCAGGGTTATACGGTGGAAGTAACGGTGGCAACGAATACACCACATCATCAAAATTTGTTGAAAAGTTTTCGTCAATGGGCGTTCCCGAGGATAATGCATTACAATACGCCAATGGCTATTCGTATTGGGGTGATCAACAACCCACCTCGGGGCCGGTGTATCTCGGTGCAATCGTATGCTTACTTTTTATTTTCGGTTTGGTTTATGTAAAATCATGGCACAAATGGTGGATCATCGCTGCATCTGTTTTAGGTATATTATTGGCCTGGGGCTCCAACTTTCAGGGTTTTAATTATTTCCTTTTTGATCATCTCCCATTTTATAATAAGTTCAGGGCTCCCTCTATGGGACTGGTGATACCGCAATTATGTTTCCCATTATTGGGTGTATTAGCCCTAAGTAAATTTTCTTTTGACGAAGTAGATTTTATCGAAGCATGGAAAAAATTAAAGCTTGCAGGAATAATAACCGGAGCCATACTGGTGTTGCTTGCCGGATTTTATGTCAGTGCTTCTTTCAGTGGAAAAACTGATAAAACAATTAAAGAGAACTTCAGGCAAAGTATGCTGCAACAAGTACCGCAGGGACAACAGCCGACTCCACAAATGGAACAGCAAGCCAATGAAATGAGCAGCGGCCTTGTGAGTGCCTTACAAACCGACCGAAAGGATCTTATGGGCGGCGATCTGCTGCGATCTGTAATTCTAATTGCTCTGGCATTTTTGGTGTTAGGCTTATTTGTTAAGAAAAAAATCTCTTCCATTATACTTATCGCGTCATTGACTATTCTTTCAACTTACGATCTTATTGGAGTATCCACCAGGTATTTGAATTACAATAGTTTTGTTGACGAAACAGATTATGAATCCGCCTTCTCGCCATCAGAAGCTGATCTGCAAATAATGAAAGATCCTGATCATGCTAATTTCAGGGTTTTTAATACTACTACAGGAGACCCATATAGTGATGCTCTAACTTCATATTTTCACAATTCTGTTGGCGGCTATCATCCGGCCAAACTAGGCTTGTATAATGATATAATCACCTATCAGCTCTCTAAGGGAAATATGAAGGTATTTGATATGCTCAATACCAAATATTTTATTGTTCAAAATCCACAGAATGGAAAGCCGGTGGCACAATTGAACCCCGGAGCTTTTGGTAATGCGTGGCTGGTAAAGGGAATTAAATTTGTTGACAATGCAAATGAGGAAATGCAGTCCCTTGACAGTACCGACCTCCATGATACGGCAGTAGTTGAAAAGAAAGACCAATCACAAATTAAGCAACCTCCTGTTCCTGATTCTTCAGCTTATATAAAACTGAAACAAAATCTCAATGATAAGATTGATTATACATTTCACAGTACCACTCCACAATTTGCCGTACTAAGCGAAGTGTATTATCCCCTTGGATGGGATGCATTTATTGATGGTAAAAAAGCAGCCTATGTAAAAACTGATTATGTATTGCGTGGCATGTATGTGCCAGCCGGCGATCACGAAATTGAATTCAGGTTTGAGCCAAAGTCGGTTTCAACCGGGAGAACCATAACCATCATTTCAAATGTTATTGTATTTCTTTCGATGATTTTGGCAGTCGTGTTTTATATAAGGCGAAAACAAAGGCCTGATGCGCATATTTTATAGGACTTTGTAAAAGTGCGGCTGATTACGCAGAATTCTTGGAGTTAGTTTTAGGATACTTAAAATATTCATGGCGTAATTCTTTACCTGTAGAAAAGAATATTTTTTTGAAAAGATTATTATTGAAAATACAACTCCGATAAAAAATATTGGAATCTCTAACACATAAATAAACAGGATAAATAAAAACCATGTGATGCCAAATTGCTTCCTGATCCGAACAAGGTTGGACAGCATTATTTGAAGACCTTTCCGATCAAACAAATTAAAATAACCTTTGCCGGAAGACGCAAAAATTTCGTTACTTATCTCGCCCTGCAAGTGAATTATATTTATTTCACCATAGATACATAATTTCCCGATTTTTTTTAAACGACTGCACCATTCAGCCTCTTCAGCATATAAAAAAAAATCTTCGTCCATTAATCCTGCTGTCCTTATAGCCTGTTGCTTCACCATTAAGTAAGCACCGTTGATCCAGTCAACTTCAACGATTCCTTTTGCATCAGGAACATTGGGCTTTTTTACGTTAAAAATTGAGGCAAAGAATTTCAGCACATTTCCTGTGAACGGTAACGGGAGCAAATAGTTAAGGCCGCCTTTCATTGCATAATTACCCGAGATTTGCGGAGTTCTGTCAACATTCAATAGTTGAACACCGCATGCCACATAACCTGATTTATAAAAAGAATGATAGCATTTTTCAATTGCGTTACCTTCTATAATTGTATCGGGATTTAGCAATAAGATGTTTTCCCCTGTTGCATTGCGTATGCCTTCATTATTGGCTCTTGCAAAGCCCGAATTATAGTTCATTTCTATCCATTTTATTGCGGGAAATAATCCGGTAAGAATTTCTTTACTATCATCATTAGAGTTATTGTCAACAATTATTATTTCATAATTAAAAATGGAATGTTGATGAATAATTGATCGGATACAATCAATAATTAATTGACCGCATTTATAATTGATAATGATAATAGAAAGATCCAATGAATACCAAATTGTTTAAAAACTCAAACATAGGTCATTGTGTGCTATTTTTTAAATTTTTGAACTATCAATCGGAGCTATCAACTGAAGTTTTTAGTAAATTTCCCTTATTACTGGAAGCCATTTACAAGAGGTTATTTGTTTCGGAGTTATGAAAAGAATTAGCATCAAAGAATACCCAGTGATAAAAAGTCAGCATATGTCTTTTCGATTCCCTCTTGCAAACTGACGGTATGTTTCCATCCAAGCGCGTGCACCTTGCTTACATCCAATAATTTCCTGGGTGTTCCATTTGGCTTCGTAGTATCCCAAACAATTTCACCAGCATAGTTTGTAACAGCTTTAATTAATTCTGCCAGTTCAGCAATGGTAATATCTTCCCCGGTTCCGATGTTAAGAAATTGCTTTTCATTATAGTGTTGCATTAAATGCAGACAGGCATTTGCCAGGTCATCAACGTACATAAATTCTCTTTTAGGAGAGCCTGTTCCCCATAATCCTACTGAGGGATCACCTTTAATTTTTGCGGAGTGGAATTTTCGGATAAGAGCAGGCAACACATGCGAAGTCTGAAGATCGTAATTGTCGTTCGGCCCATATAAATTTGTTGGCATTGCCGAAATAAAATTACAGCCGTATTGTTCACGATAATACTCACACATTTTAAGGCCGGCAATTTTTGATATGGCATAAGGCTCGTTTGTTGTTTCCAACAAACCGCTTAAAAGATACTCTTCTTTTAAAGGCTGCGGCGCCAATTTTGGATAAATACATGATGAACCAAGAAATAATAACTTCTGAACATTATTTTTATATGCTGCGTGAATAATATTTGTTTCAATCAAAAGATTATCATACAGGAATTCTCCCCTGTATGTATTGTTGGCAACAATGCCGCCGACTTTGGCAGCTGCTAAAAAAACGTAGGCAGGTTTTTCAATTATAAAAAAATCATTTACGTTTTGTTGAACACGAAGATCGAGTTCTGAAGATGTTTTTGTAATTATATTATTAAATCCTTCGCTTTTAAGTTTTCGCTCTATCGCACTGCCTACCATACCCCTATGGCCTGCAACATATATCTTGTCTGTTGTCTTCATAGTTAAATCAATGTTCTATAGACTGGCTGATGAAAAACCCGCTGTCTATCAGGTGTTTTTCCTTTTTAAATTTATCAAGGTCCGATGCAACCATTTCACTCACCAGGTCTTTCAACGTGTGCGAAGGTGTCCAGCCCAATTTTGTTTTTGCTTTTGTAGGATCACCTATTAATAATTCAACTTCGGTAGGCCTGAAATAATTTTCATCTACGTTCACCACTTCTGCCCCCTCTGCCAAATGAATATCAGGATTACTACAACTTTTTACAATTCCCACTTCTTTCACTCCGCTACCTTTAAATTCCAATTCCAGCCCAACCTCAGCAAAAGCCATTTCAACAAATTTTCTTACCGTGGTGGTAACACCGGTAGCCAATACAAAATCCTCCGGTTTATCTTGCTGCAAAATACGCCACATTCCTTCGACATAATCTTTTGCATGGCCCCAATCCCTCTGTGCATCAAGATTACCCAGGTACACTTTATCCTGCATGCCCAGCGCTATTTTAGCCACGGCCCTGGTAATTTTTCTCGTAACAAATGTTTCTCCTCTTAGTGGACTTTCATGGTTAAAAAGTATTCCATTGCAGGCAAACATATTGTAAGCTTCCCTGTAATTAACAATAATCCAGTAAGCATATAACTTAGCTACTGCGTACGGAGATCTTGGGTAAAAAGGAGTCGTTTCTTTTTGGGGGATTTCCTGCACCAGGCCGTACAACTCCGATGTTGAAGCCTGGTAAATCTTAGTTTTTTTTGCAAGACCTAGCAGACGAACGGCTTCAAGTACTCTTAGTGTTCCCATTCCATCAGCATCGGCAGCATATTCAGGTGTTTCGAAGCTTACCTGTACATGGCTCATGGCTCCAAGATTATAAATCTCATCTGGCTGTACTTCCTGAATGATGCGAATGATATTGGTAGAATCTGTCAGGTCTCCGTAATGGAGCTTAAATTTCGGTGCAGGACGATGCGGATCTTCGTATATATGGTCAATACGTTCGGTATTAAACAGTGAACTTCGTCTTTTTATACCATGAACTTCATAGCCTTTACTTAGTAGAAGTTCTGATAAATAGGCTCCATCCTGTCCTGTTACTCCTGTTATTAACGCTGTTTTCATAATTGCAAACTACATGTTTTGTTTAAAAGATTTTAGTTTTTTTTGCCTTCGCCGGCTAACGGTGAAGAATAGGTGGCCAATTTTTCACAACTATCATACGTAAAAAAAAACAAAATATTGTTACTAATCGAACGCGAAAATAAATAATTGGCGCAACATACAAGAAGGTGCCGAAAGGTTATTCTCAAAAGTGATTTAATACCGGGATTTTAATTGCCGACCTGCGAACGTTTACTAATCCTTTAATTAAAAACGAACTACAGAAAAAGTTTACATTGCCGTCCCGGAAACGCCAAAGTCATTGCTGTGCCCGGCTCTGTGATCACTGTTATAAAATGTACTCCTGGCTGCCTCTTTAGTAAAACTTATTGCGTTCCCATATCAAATTATCATTTGCAATCCGAAGAACCGGCCACACGCAGGTCTATTCGTCCTTATGATTGGTTCCGGGAAATCATATTAAATGGTCTTCCGTTTAAAAATCTTTTTAGTAATAATATTTTTAATTAGTTTAAATGGCGCCGTGATAAACCCAAGAAATACTTCCCAAAAAAAAGATACGTTATTACCATACACCTGTCGGTTTATTTTTATATGCTTCAGAATAGCTCTAAACTCCAAATAGCAAAGAAGATTATAAACAATGTTCCTCGTGGTTTTAAAATGAACTGGAATTTCCTGGTTATATTTCGCATGAGCCGAACTAAAATTTACTGACGCTTCTATAATACAGTTTATGAGCTCTGATTCGTTCAAATGTGTAAGTTCTATAACAGAGTTTGCATCCATTCCATATCGTTTAAAATCTCTTGATACCGGATTAACCCAATCGGTTTCCGGATTTATTATTTGTATCATTGGCAACTGTTTGGCAGCATCGGAAGTACTTACCCAGGTTATGCCGCTTGAGCAACCTAATAACATGGAACAGTAATGAGTAAGCGCAGCCGTTTCCCTGAGTGAAAGAACAGAACCATCAATGATGTTTTTATCAGCATGTTGTATTTTATTTCCCGAAGAGAGAACAACCGCTATGTCCTTATTCTCGCATAATTTTCCGGTTATCCTTATCGCGATTTCTTTGGTTATCGCGGATTGTCCACTTAATGGTGCAAATTCAAAAAGTATTACCTGTTTGTAATTTGATAAGTTATGTTGTTCTGAAAATAACCTTGTGTTATTGATTTCATTATCTGAAAGTCTCAATACAGGTTGTACAGGAACTGTTATCGGCTTGGGATATCCCCTGAAAATTCCCGATCGGATACAACCATCATACAATGCCTGGTTGGTATCCATGTTATGCGTTATGAAAACTTCGTCGAACGCACCATTAATTTTTTTTTGAGCGACTTCTTTCTTAAATTTTCTAAATGCCACTACATCATTTTTCGCGACGCTATTCACTTCCATTATTTCATCAACATAAGGATTGTTTGCAATTATCGACTTACAAAAACCGGCGATGGCCCACGTAAGATGACAACCCGGATAATCTTTTTTAATTTGCCTGGCAACAGTAGTTGCATATAAACAATCTCCGTTGGAAAATAATTGAACAAGTAATATTTTTCTTTTTTGTTCCATTATTTACGCCATCATAATTTTCACGAGTTCATGAAACGACACTTCCGGTTTCCAGCCCAATGAAAATATAAGTGCCGGATCGGAAACCAGTTTTTCATATTCTGGAATAAAATCTTTCTTAATAACAATATATTCTTCAAAGTTTTTATCCACTAATGAAAAGCACGCAATCAACCAATCTTTTATCGTATACCCCTGGCCGGTAGAAATGTTAGCTTCTAATATTTTATCCTGGTTTACCAATGCCCACATACCATTTACAATATCTCCTGCATAGCCATATTCCTTTACCACGTTGATATCACCAATTTCCAGCTTTTGATTATTTCCCGCGGATATCCTTTTTGCAGCTTCAGCAATTTTTTTTGTCATGTGTCTTTCGGTTCGTAAAGGGCTGTCATGATTAAAAAAATAACCAACATAGCTTTTGATGCCAAGCGTGCGATAATATCTCGCTGCATAAACGCTTTGAATACGACTTACTGAATATGCATCTCTTGCTTCAAATGGATCTGTCTCTTTTATAGGATTGCCTTCATTCTTAAATTGTAACCCGCTTCCCGAAATGAAAACTTTTGTTTGCGGAGAAAAGTTTTTTACAGCTTCAAGAATGTTTAAAGTACCGGTTGCAATTACTGCATGATTTTCAAAAAGCGCATCGTGCCGTGTAGTTGAATTGGCTGCGAGATGAAAAACAAAATCAGACTGTTTGTCTTTTATTAATTTACTTACCGACGAGTAATCAGTAATGTTGCCAATTGAATTTTCGTTCCTGGTGATACCAATTACTGTAAAACCTTTCTGATTCAACAATTCAGTTAAATAAACACCATCCTGTCCACCTGCGCCGAATATAATTGCTGTCACTTAATCCAATTAAGATTTAAGAAAAATAGTATTTACATGTGTATCTGCATATTCCTGGTAACCTTTACTTCTCATAAAATCAATAATCTTTTTATTTCTAAATTCATTCTGATTTTCATCATATTTGAGTGTTTCCACAATAAAAACTTTGGGCGAATAAATATTAAAATTGAACGATTGAAGAATCGCTAAGTCAAGCCCTTCTACATCAATACTAATAAAATCAGGAACCTTTTTACAATACTTATTTATTAAAGTATTAATATCAATAAGTGGCACCTTAATAACTTTCTCATATGCAATTTTACCTACTTTCTTCATACCTGTATTCTTCCAATAGTCAGCTTCCTCCCTTGAAAATGTGCTTAGACCGTGGGCACTTTTTGGAAAAAGATAAAAATCCGCCTCCGCTTGTTCGCTTAACCCTACTCCAACATTTAAAACTGTATCGTGTTTTCTTAATCGTTCAAGTTTTTTAAATAGATAGGGATTCGGTTCAACACAAACACCTTTGCTTCCGCGAAGATAAAAATAGTAGGTATTGCTTATATAAGACGGATGATTGGCTCCAATATCAAGATACGAAGGATTGCTGATTGATAGTTTATAAAATAAATTAGCAAGAATTAAATCTTCCCCGGATTGCGCATAAGTCAGTTGAGAATAGGGTAATATAATTTTATTAACAAGTTTTCTAAATGAGTTCCTCATCTTTTAATTTTCTTCGGCCTAATAATAAGTACTGGAGTTTTTCCAGGTTTAAAAAGCGTTTATATTTTCTATATCGCCTGGCAATTGTATTTATGAAATTATTTTTAAGTATTGGGATTTCAAATGTACCGTTATTATTTTCAGCTATAGAATATCGCAGAAACAATTTTTCCAGCATATCATTGAATATATCTGCAAACCTTTCAGGAGACCAATCATTTTGCATCTGCCTGACCCAGGGAATCGATTTATTGATAGATTCTTTTAATGAGATTGCGGGATAAGGTGGAATATATTTAAGAATGTGCCTGAAGGTTTCATTTTCAGAAACACCTAGCGGTCTGCCTGAAACAATTGCCTGATCGGTAGTAGCCGATAATCCGGGAAGATTGCGATCGTATAAAAAACAATTTAAAGTGTTTTGCGAACACCATTTTATCAGCTCGTTTTTGCTCATGTAATCATGTGAAATAATTACTTCAATGCCATGTTTCGCTGTTGATTTGCATAACTCACCCAGGTAATTTGCATAATTTTTCGATTCCGGAACAAAATCACCAAAGGGTATATTGATTTTAATGATTGCCTTGTCAAATTCTTTATTAACTGCTTCCACAACATGTTGAAAGCCCTTTCCCTTAGTCGCAAATCCAAATGAGCCGATAACCGGGATTTCTGTTTGCTTGTATGGTTGTAAGTTGAAAGTGAGTGAATCTAAGGGTCTGGGGAATACGAAAATTTTCTTGTTTTTACTCACTAAAGTTGGATCAATAACACAATACCCCTGAAAGTGATTATCAGGGCACATCACAAAAGGATCCCCTGGCAACACTTCCAAAATCATAGTGATTATTAATCCTCTTAGCTGTTTTAATTTAGATGTATCAATCCATCCCATAGTAGACGGATGATAATTAAAAAAATAGAATTGATACCCAAGAGGGATAACTCTATTCTCACAGTCAATTTCGATATAATCCAGGGAATATTTATCGGATAATTTCAGACAATTAAAAACCATTAACCCGGATTCATAAATACTGTCCTGAGCCTTTTTATTGTTTATGAATATGCCTTTTATTTCGGGAACCAAACTAATTAATTGATTATAAAATAGTAAAATAAATCTCCCTTGTAACTAGAGTAATAACAGCCTGGCATAATCATGCTTTCTTATAAATATCTATTGTGGGAATTGGAAATATAAACCCGGTTCCCTTTTCAAGCGCTTCCTTCTCTCTTTCGATAAATTCCTTTTTGAAATGCCATGGTAATACTAAATAATAATCAGGATTCATGGCCCTGCTTTCAGCTTCGCTTATAATGGGAATATTAGTACCTAATGTATAGGCCCCATATTTATCAGGATTTCTTTCGGCTGCATATTCTACCAGCATATTGTTAATATCGCACCATTGCAAAATGGTATTGCCTTTTGTGGATGCGCCATAAATATGTACCCTCTTGCCTTCTCTTTTTAATTCAACCAAAAGATTATGCAAATCGTCTCTCACTTTTTCGATGCGGTATTGAAAAGCTACATAAGGCTTATCCGTATCCAGCTCCAAATCAAATTCCTTTTGTCTTACGTCGTTCAGCAATTTATAATTCTCGCTATCGAAATACAAACTGCTTTCTTTATGCGTGGCATAACAACGAATGCTGCCCCCATTGATATCGTTAAATAATATTTTAAAGATTTTCATGCCGGCCATCGCAGCAATTTTTTCCAGGACGGCAAGACTGTAAAATTCCAAATGTTCATGGCAAATAGTATCATAACTATCAAGTTCAATCATCTTAGGCATGTAACTCATTTCAAAAATCCATATACCTTCAGGAGACAATAATCTCTTAATACTCTTTACAAATTCAACAGGATTTTCCAAATCGTAGAACATCGCAATGGAAGTAATAATATCCATCTTTTTATCACTGATAGCAGTAAATAATTCAGCAGATGGAAATATGTCCTGCACCACCGTGGCGTTTTTAACTTCCTGCGCAACATCGCTTGGGTCACACCCATACTTTACATAAGAAGCGGGGTAGTAATTTAATAACGTTCCATCGTTACAGCCAATATCTAAAACATTACAATTATCTTTTTTAACCAACTCAATAGCGCTATCGCTAATTCCCTTCAGATGATTTCTCATCGTGGTATTGGTGCCACTCCTGTACCAATAGGCAGCATATAATATTTCTGGCGGCACACTATGTTCCATCTGCAACAATCCACAGGCATTTTCATCTATTTGCGGATTGCAACGTACCAGGGAACAATTGATCTTTCTGTGAGAAGGCATCTCTTTTCCTGGTTTTACAAAGGAGCCTTGCAGATATTGTGGTCCCAGGTCTATAACAGGGGTTAATGAGTTTGAACCGCAAACTCTGCATGTAGTTCTTTTTCGGATATGCATATATAATTATTGGGATTTACTTTGTAAGAATTAAATTTAAAAAATGTGCATCAATTGCGTCTATGCACTTATTTCTTTCCAGGTTAAGCACCGCAAGCCTTTTCACAATCTTGTCTTTTTCTTCCACAGGAACATTTTCGATTTCATATCCTTTTTCCACTTCATGCCAAAGGCGGCAGTTGATATCCGCCAGCTCTGAAAATATATTTCCAATATTGCCTATAATGTCCCGTGTTTCATTTCCTTCCTTTTTAAAAACCTTGTTGGCTTTAAAAGTTAATTTTTCAGGCGGAATATTTCCATTAATAGCGTCTGCTACAAAAACATCAATTTCTTCCTGCAACTGCAATGCCTGGTTGTGCAAACTTTGTAATCGTTCTTTATCATCTGTGTGGTACTGTTTTAATTTTACAATCGTGAGTTTATCACACAACATGCCAAGTGTTTCTGCCATTACTATTTTATTGGGGTTAAAATTACTGCATTACGGAGTCATTTCATTCGGGACAGGCAACTGCTGCAGTTTTTTCATAAAATTCTTCAAAGCGGATAATTTACTATCATCCAATTTGTAATTAATAAACTTCGTATAGTAATCCCGCAGATCAAAAGTTTCATAAGGATTTCCCCGCAATACCAAATCAAGATTGTTCAATCCGAATGCATTGGCCTTATTAAAGGCGTCTGTAAAATTTGAATCCAGCTTTTTATTGCTAACCCAGGCTGCAAACACAAAGGGCAAATCAGTAAATTTTTTCCACTCAAGACCAAGGTCGAAAATATATGGGGAAATTTTTCTTTGTTCAAGTGCACGGTCGCCTATTATAAGGGCTGCGGTAGTTCCGGAAATTTTTGACTGGTACTCTCCCACTGTTATTTCAATAACGGGATCAATATTCCAATAATCTCTGACAAGGATTTTAAGCAATTCTACTGACGTTCTGCTTTGATAATCTAATAATATCTTTTCAATTTTATTCAATGGCACATCACTAAATAAACCAACGCTGGCAACGGCTCCGTCGCAACCGATGCAATAGTCAGAAATGATATAGTGTTCTTTCATTTCAGGAATGATGGCTACCGGAACCAGTCCTACATCAATCTCATCTTCCAGTAACATGACCGCTATTTTCGAAGGGAAATCTATTTTTAGTTCAACACTATCCCGCATCATTCCATGTTCAAATCCGTATATGAGCGGTTTCGTATTGAGGTAACTTACCGCTCCAACCCTTATTTTTCTTTCCAAACCTATTACTTTAATTTTGCCGCAAATTTAGTGCAATGAAAATGATTAAAAGATCAAATTTTTGCATTCTAATAATCAACGCACATGCAACTTCAGCCACTTACCGCTATTTCCCCAATTGACGGACGATATAGAAAACAATTGCAACATCTTGACGAATATTTTTCAGAATTTGCCCTCATTAAATACCGTGTTAAAGTTGAAATAAAATATTTTATTTTTTTGGGAGAACAAAAAATTTTCAAAATAAATCCCCCTTTAAAAAAACAACTATTAAAAGTTGTTGAGGCTTTTTCTTTGGAGGACGCTCAAAAAATTAAGGACACAGAGCGTATCACCAATCATGATGTGAAAGCTGTTGAATACTTTTTGAAAGAAAAACTCAATGAGCTCGGTTGCGAAAATCTCGGGGAATGGATCCACTTTGGATTAACATCGCAGGATATTAATAACACTGCTATTCCGCTTTTGTGGAAAGATGCTGTTGAGTTCGAGTACCTGCCTGCAGTTATCAATCTTCAACATGAGTTATATAATCTTGCCAGAGACTGGAAGAGTATTCCAATGCTCGCAAGAACTCATGGGCAACCTGCATCTCCAACCATTTTGGGGAAAGAGATTATGGTGTTTGTGGAAAGAATTGAACAACAAATTGAACAGTTCAGCTATATTCCTTTCACCGGTAAGTTTGGCGGAGCCACCGGGAACTTTAATGCTCACTATGCCGCCTACCCGAAAAAAGACTGGATAACATTTGCCAATAAATTTTTGGAAGATAAGTTAGGTATCCAGCGCCAGCAATACACAACGCAGATAGAACATTATGATTTACTTGCAGCGCATTTCGATAATATAAAACGAATTAATACCATTCTTATTGACCTTTGCCGCGATCTATGGTCGTACATCAGTATGGACTATTTTAAGCAACAAATAAAAAAAGGTGAAGTGGGTAGCAGCGCCATGCCTCATAAGGTAAATCCAATTGATTTTGAGAATGCAGAAGGAAATCTTGGTATGGCAAATGCTTTACTGGAGCATCTTTCAGCGAAACTTCCTGTATCAAGATTACAACGCGACTTAACCGATTCCACCGTCACGAGGAATATTGGTGTGCCCGTTGCTCATACAATTCTTGCAATCAATTCAATTAAAAAAGGATTGGGGAAATTGATATTAAACCAACAAAAAATAAACGCTGACCTCGAAGACAACTGGGCCGTAGTTGCTGAAGCAATACAGACAATTTTAAGAAGAGAAAATTATCCGAAACCTTACGAGGCGTTGAAGGATTTGACGAGGAACAATGAAAAGATAACAAAAGAAAAAATTCATCAGTTTATTGATGGTTTAAAGATAAATACCAAACTAAAAAAAGAACTGAAATCTTTTTCTCCATTTAATTATATAGGAACTTGGAATTTATAAAAAAATATCTTCAGGTTTGCAAGAAATTAATTTTCGGGAATGTTTAGGCAGCTAAAACCACTTGTGGTATTGTTAGCAGGAAAGGAACAGTAACTTTGCTGAAGTAATTATTGCATCACCGGAGTATCTTCTCTCAAAATACCAAATACATTCATCTCTCTGCCATTCTCGACAAAATTTTCTTCCGGCTGAAAACCACACTTCAACAAGACATTTTTTGAATTTTCATTAGACAATTCGGTAATAGCAGATATAGATAAGAACCTGTCCTGCTCAAATAACCAGGCAATGCTTTCCTTTACAATCTCGGTAGCGTACCCCTTGTTCCATTTGTCCTTAATTATTGAATACCCTATTTCAATCCCGGTCTTTTTATTATCCTTCCTGAAAAGAAGAATGCCAATAATTTTGTCGCTGCATTTCTCAACGATAAAATATCTGCCGAAAGGAAAATTTGTTTCGTAAAGATGTAACTGATGTTCAAAAATCTGCCTTGTTTCTGCTAAGGTAAGTTTTGGGAAGATGGTTTCTTTGAGGGCAGGATCATTGTACAATTCATGCAATGCTATTAAATCATCTTGTTTCCATCTTGTGACATATAATCTTTCTGTTTCGAATATCATTAAACGTTATTTATGAATTTCACTCGTAAAATGAAATTCAATCTCGGGATTGTTGGTGCGCTCCGTATTAAGAAACCATTCGCTCTGTGCAAGGTAAACCAAATGGCCATCTTTATCTTCGGCAATATTGGAAGATTTAAATCTTATAAATTCATCGAGCTTCTTTGGATTATTTGAAGTGAGCCAGCACGCTTTATAAAATGGAAGTGAATTTAACTGAACAGAAGCGCTGTATTCATTCAATAAGCGGTATTGTATTACTTCGAACTGAAGTTCTCCCACACAACCAATAATTTTTTTATTTCCGCCAAACTGTGTAAATAATTGAGCTACTCCTTCATCGGTAAGTTGTAATAACCCTTTTTCAAGCTGCTTTGTTTTTAAAGGATCTTTATTTACAACTTCTTTAAATATTTCCGGCGAGAACGACGGAATGCCGGTATAGTAATAATTTTCGCCTTCAGTAAGCGTATCGCCAATTTTAAAACTGCCCGTGTCAAATAAACCAATCACATCACCGGGGTATGCAGATTCAATTACATCTTTATCCCGGGCTAAAAAACTATACGGATTACTAAACCTAACGTTCTTGTCTAAACGCACATGATGAAAATATTTATTACGTTCAAATTTACCGGCGCAGACTCTTAAGAAAGCAATCCTGTCCCTGTGCCTTGGGTCGAGGTTGGCATGAATCTTAAATATGAAACCACTAAACTTATCTTCGGCAGGTTCTACTACTCGTGTTGTAACTGCCCTGTGCTGGGGCAGTGGCGCAATTTGAATAAAAGTTTCCAGCAATTCTTTAACACCAAAATTATTAATAGCGCTTCCAAAAAAAACGGGCGCAACCTTTCCTTTTAAATAGGGTTCTTTATCAAACTCGCCATATACGCCTTCTATTAATTCCACATCTTCCCTCAATTGTGCAGCATCCTTCTCTCCTATCCTTTTAACCAAAACATCGTCATTCAAATTTTCCAAAGGCAAATAATCTTCTTCTGTAGCTTTTTGATTTGGGTTAAATAATAAGAGACTTTTTTCATACAAATTATAAACTCCTTTAAAATCTCTACCCATATTTATCGGCCAGCTTAATGGATGTAAATGAATTTTTAATTCAGATTCAATTTCATCCAAAAGGTCAAATGGATTCTTCCCATCACGATCCAATTTGTTTACAAAAACAATAACAGGAGTGTCTCTCATTCTACAGACTTCCATTAATCTTTTTGTTTGTTCCTCAACACCTTTTACGCAATCAATTACCAGTACCACGCTGTCAACCGCAGTTAGGGTTCGATAAGTGTCTTCTGCGAAATCTTTGTGGCCGGGAGTATCCAAAAGATTTACTAAAGTATTTTTATACTCAAAGCTCATTACAGAAGTAGCAACAGAAATACCGCGTTGCCTTTCTATTTCCATAAAATCAGATGTAGCATGCTTTTTAATCTTATTGCTTTTTACGGCACCTGCAGTTTGAATGGCACCTCCAAATAACAAAAATTTCTCAGTAAGCGTAGTCTTCCCCGCATCCGGGTGAGAGATAATTGCAAACGTTCTGCGCTTCTGTATTTCATTCAAATATTTCATAAAGTGCGCAAAGGTAACAATGAATTATGAGTTATGAATTACGAATTATATGTTGTCATGGTATCACTCAATTATCATTTGCTCAACGTATTTTTGTATTACAAATTTTTATTATGGAATTTAAGTTAACCGAAGAACAGGAAATGATACGCCAGGCTGCAAGAGACTTTGCAATTAATGAATGCTTACCGGGAGTGATTGAACGAGATGAGCAACAAAAATTTCCCCGCGAACAAGTAATGAAATTGGCAGAATTGGGATTTATGGGAATGATGATCAGCCCCGATTACGGCGGTTCTGGTTTGGATGCAATAAGTTATGTACTGGCAATGGAAGAAATCAGTAAAGTGGATGCAAGTACCAGTGTATGCATGAGCGTTAACAACAGTTTGGTTTGCTACGGCATTGAAGCTTTCGGTACTGAAGATCAAAAGAGAAAATATCTAACTCCACTTGCCCAAGGGAAAAAAAATGGCGAATTATATATCGGCGCTTTCTTACTGAGCGAACCAGAAGCCGGAAGTGATGCTACTTCACAAAGAACCACGGCCGTTGAAAAAGATGATCATTACCTTATAAATGGAGTGAAAAACTGGATCACTAATGGCAATAGCGCTTCGGTGTACCTTGTGTTTGCACAGACGGATGTTGCAAAAGGCAGCCGCGGGATTAACGTGTTTGTTGTTGAAAAAAACTCACCCGGCGTTTCGGTCGGTGCCAAAGAAAATAAATTAGGAATTCGCGGAAGTGATACACACAGTATTTCGTTTACGGATGTAAAAGTTCCGAAGGAAAATCGCATAGGCAAAGATGGCTTTGGTTTTAAATTTGCTATGATGACATTATCAGGAGGTCGCATTGGCATTGCCTCGCAGGCATTAGGCCTTGCTTCCGGAGCACTGGAAAGATCCATCGCTTATTCAAAAGAAAGAAAAGCTTTCGGTACACCAATTAAGAATCACCAGGTTATTCAGTTTAAAATAGCCGACATGGCAACCAGGGTAGAAGCAGCACGACTATTATGTTTCAGGGCTGCCTGGCAAAAAGACAAAGGCGAAGATTATACTGAAAGTGCTGCCATGGCAAAAGTGTTTGCAAGCGAAACGGCTATGTGGGCTACAACTGAAGCTGTTCAGATACATGGCGGCTATGGCTATGTTAAGGAATATCATGTAGAAAGAATGATGCGTGATGCCAAGATCACCCAGATATATGAAGGCACCAGTGAAGTGCAGCGCATTGTTATCAGCCGTGGAATTTTGAAATGACAAACCTAACAAGCTTTGAAAACCTGTTAGGTTTTACCGCACATTTTATATTGTTATTTCGTGTTGGTAGAGCATTAACCAGTTTATATTGAACTTCGTCTAATCATGCCCGTAAATTTTGAATCTTACAATACTATCGTAGAAGAATTAAAAGCAAAAAACGCAACATTGGTGGCAGTTTCTAAAACAAAGCCTGTTGAAGAAATAATGGAATTATATCATCTTGGCCAAAGAGATTTTGGAGAAAACTATGTCCGGGAATTAACAGACAAATATGAACAACTTCCAAAAGATATCCGCTGGCATTTTATCGGCCACCTTCAATCGAATAAAGTAAAATACATTGCCCCATTTGTTTCTTTAATACACGGTGTTGATAGCAAAAAATTACTAATAGAAATAAATAAGCAGGCAAACAAAATAAACCGGGTAATAGATTGTCTGCTGCAAATTCACATCGCAAAAGAAGAAACCAAATTTGGCCTGGATGATAATGAATTGAAAGAATTATTTGAGACGGATTTCACGAATTATAAAAATATACGAATTAAAGGTTTGATGGGAATGGCATCTTTCACTGATGATATGGAAAAGGTGAGGACTGAATTTAGATTGCTGAAATCTTTGTTTGACAGATATTCAACATTGTCAATAGTCAATGGTCAATGGTCAATCTTGAGCATGGGCATGAGCGCTGATTACAAAATAGCTGTTGAAGAAGGAAGTAACATGGTAAGAATAGGAAGTTTATTATTTGGAAAACGAGTGTAATCCCAATCTTTTAACATTTACAATAACAGAACTTTTTTACAATGGCATAAATTTGAACCTGAATAAATAATTTTAAGTGCAAAGCACAGTACTCAATCATCATTTCGAAGCTGAAAAAAACAGGAAGGCTCTACTGTATACATTATGCATTGTTGGCCTGTTTCTAATCATTGCAATATTTTATACATGGCCTTTATTGATTCCACCAACTCCGCAGGTACAGGATTTAATTGATGTAAACCTTGGAAACGAGCAGGAAGGAATGGGCGACGTGCAACCGCTGGTAAAAGGGGAAAGAGCACCAGACAATCAAAGTATGCCTTCACATCAAAAAGCCGCTAAGGTAACGCAGGAGCCTACACGAAATGTCCAGGCGGACGAGAATAACGATGACAAAGAAGCTGCGCCAGTTACCAAAGTGGAAAAGCCAAAGGAAGATGCTAAAGAAATAAATAAACCCAGCACTGATAAAACAACTAAAAAAATTAACCCATCGCCGATTGTAAATCCAAATCCTGCACCTCCCAAACCAAAACTTCCTTTGTATAAAGGAGGCACCGGAAATGGTGGCAATGGCGCTACCGAAGACAATGGATATAGGAACCAGGGTTACAAACCGGGTAATGGTGATGCGGGTAGCCCGGATGGCAAGCCTGATGCGTATGGGAATTCACCCGGTGGCAGAAGTGGCGTGAGCGTGGTTCGCGGATTATCCGGCCGGAGGATCATCCATTTTCCAAACATGACGGATGACTTTAATGAAAATGCCAAAGTTTATGTTGACATAAAAGTTGACGCCAGTGGAAAGGTTATTGATGCAGGAATAGCACGTGGAACCACCACTTCAAACAGTTCTCTCCGAAGCATTGCTATTGATAAAGCAAAACAATTAAAATTTCCTCCCAGCCAGCAGGATGTCGAAAGCGGTACCATCCTTTTTGTGTTTGTTCTGAAAAGCTAATAAAAGTTATGAGCTATCAGCTGTGAGCTACTTCCATTCCCGGTATCAGCTTATATTTGCTCCCCCATGAATTACGAGCAAACAATACATTATCTCTACAACAAACTTCCGCTCTTTAGCAGCATTGGTATTAAAGCATACAAAGCTGATTTAAATAACACTATTGCACTCTGTAATTACCTTGGAAACCCTGAAAGTAAAATAAAAACCATACATATAGCTGGAACTAACGGGAAAGGCTCAACGAGCCATATGCTCGCTGCAGTATTTCAGGAAAATGGCTATAAAACGGGTTTATACACTTCTCCTCATTTGAAAGATTTCCGCGAAAGAATTAAGCTGAATGGTGAGATGATTCCACAGGATTTTGTAATTGATTTTGTGGAAAAGACGAAAGCTTTTTCTGATGAGATAAATCCGTCTTTTTTCGAACTCACTTTTGTAATGGCACTTGAATATTTTGCGCATCAAAGGGTTGATATCGCTATAATTGAAACCGGTCTTGGCGGCAGGCTGGACAGTACAAACGTTATCACTCCCGAAGTTTCGATCATTACTAATATTGGATTTGACCACATGGATATTTTGGGTGACACACTTTCGAAAATTGCGGGAGAAAAGGCGGGTATTATTAAACCGGAAATACCGGTAGTTATCGGGGAAACAACAGCTGAAACAAAAACAATTTTCGCGGATAAAGCACAAGAAAAAAATGCGCCGATATTTTTTGCCGAAGAGAAATATGAAATTGTTGCAACAACTCCGATCAATGAATTATTAACAGTCGGAATGCGTCATACCGCTGGCACACAAACGAATTTCTACGAACTTGATCTGACAGGCTTTTACCAGGCAAAAAATTTACGAACGGTCTTGACTTCTATTGATGTATTAAAAAATACATTTTCACTACAAAAGGAAAATATTAAATCTGCATTAACCCATGTAAAAAACAGCACCGGCCTGCACGGCCGATGGGAGGTTATACAAAGGGCCCCAACTATAGTTTTAGATGTGGCGCATAATGTTGATGGAATACAACAAATAATTAACCAGGTTAAAAATACATTTTATGAAAACCTGCATATTGTGTTTGGTATGGTAAAAGATAAAGAGATAGAAAAGGTGCTGGAGATTTTACCGAAGAATGCTTTGTATTATTTTACGAGGGCTCAAATAGCTCGTGCTTTACCCGAAACCGAACTATTGCAAAGAGCACAAAAATTTAATTTAAAAGGATCATCGTACGATGAAGTTAACAAAGCTTTAAAAGCTGCAATAGTTATTGCATCCGAAAAAGATTTGATTATTGTATGCGGCAGTGTGTTTGTTGTGGGAGAAGTTAATATTACTTGAAAATTATGCTAACGGTAAGTGACGCACTGGCAAATGACGTTTGACAAATTATATCTCTCCCATTTTTCTCAATGCATAAAAGATGCAATTAGCATGAAGGGATTGAACAATTTTATTATCAAGAAATAATTTTTTTAATTCATCAAATGGAATGGTAACCACTTCAATATCTTCATTAGGATCTAAATTTTGAGTGCCTGTTTTTTTGCCACCCCGCGCCAAAAAAAACCACGTATAATTATTAAGAACTCCCGGATTGGCCGCCGCCATTCCCACCTGTTCAACAGATGTAAATTCGTAGCCCGTTTCTTCCATCAACTCTCTTGCTACCGCTATTTCCGGCAATTCGTTTTCATCAATAAACCCGCCGGGCAACTCAAGCAATACTTCTTCAACAGGATGCCTGTATTGTTTTATCATCACAGCTTTCCCGTCTTCGGTAATGGCTAATGCACATGCTGTCTTTGGTAATTCTACAACAAAATATTCCGGAATAATCTTACCCTCGGGAGTTATACACTTATCTTTTCTTGCAGTAAAATATTTGTGCTTTGTTATGTACTCTGAGGACAACGTTTTCCATTTCATACTTAAGTAATTTATAACACAAATTCGTGTAATATAATCCGATCTATCGAGATCGTGTAATAACAATAATAACTTAATTCCAATTCATTCTTTCCCGCAGTTTCACTATTTGTGCAGTATGATGAAGACCATGCCATGAATAAGTCTTTAACAAATCCCATAGGGTCATTGTCTTTTTTCTTTCAGGATGATACACCGTGCGATGCCATTGGTTTTCCGACATATCATTCATCAACTCGTACCACCGCGTATGTAAGGCGTGAAGCAATGTTAGAGAAACATTGATTGGTAAATTTTTTGTATCAGGTAACAAAGCCCAGGCGTCCTGATCGTATGGCTTTATCGTGGGATTATCTTCTGTAAGGCCAAGTTTAAATCGAATATAGGCATTCATGTGGCTGTCGGCAATATGATGTATCAACTGATGTACCGTCCATCCTCCGGGCCGATATCGTGTATAAAGTTGTTCAGCATTTAGGTTCTGAATAGCAAATTCTAACATCACAGGAAGCATCTTAATATCGCTCAATAATTTAAATTTCAGAGCGTCGCCATACAGATCATTATAAACGACGCCTTCTTCTTCCTTTCCTATTGGATAACTTAAATGATGTTCATCGTTCTCCATAAAAATTTATTATTTATGAACAATATCCAGCAACTCAATTGTGAATACAAGGGCTGCACCACCTGGTATTGCGCCGCCTGCACCTCTATCCCCATAACCCAAATCAGAAGGTACATATAATTTCCATTTACTTCCAACGGGCATTAATTGCAAAGCTTCAGTCCAGCCACGAATAACACTGCCTACGGGAATAATAAGCGGCTCACCTCTTTTATAAGAATTATCAAATTCTTTGCCATCAATCAAAGCTCCGATATAGTTGGCTTTTACGGTATCTGTTGCTGTCGGGATCGCACCGGTACCTGCAGTAAGTATTTCATATTGCAAACCGTCGGGCAATGTAATTACGCCGGGCCGTTTTTTATTTTCTTCTAAAAATTTTGCTCCGGCAGCTTTTTCTGTATTTGTTTTTGCCATCATAAATTCCTGTAATTTATTTTGTATAGTCATGTTACATTGTTCTGGTGAAATTAAAAGTGTTTTGTTATTGTAAACGTCTTCGTAAGCTTTTTTAACCATAGCAGGGTTTATATTTTCGGCTCCCTGGGCTTTGTAATATTCAGCAGTTTGAACGCCCATTGCGTAGCTGAGGCTGTCCAACGTACTAAGTTTGGTGAGTACTGCAGGTTTTTTTGCAACAGTTTTCGTTACAGGTTTCTTGGTTTGAGCGTAGGAAACTGAAATTAGTATTGGTAAAACAAATAATATTTTTTTCATTGAGGTTTGTTTAAATTTTTAAGTTTGGCAAAGTAACGGATTTGCAGCTTTATTATTTCTTAATCTTCTCTGAAATCTTTTCCGGTAAGATGGATAAACACATCTTCAAGATTGGCAGACTTGGTAACCTTTGGCCGCTCAAAACCGGATTCAACAAGGTCATCAATTAATTTATCGGGAGATTGAAGTGCGATTATTTTTCCTTCGTCCATGATGGCAACACGGTCGCAAAGTTGCTCGGCCTCATCCATATAATGCGTGGTAATTATTACCGTGGTTCCTTTGTCTCTTATCTGCTTTATTAGCTCCCACAGGTTTCGCCGTGCCTGCGGATCAAGGCCTGTTGTAGGCTCATCTAAAAAAATTATTTTGGGCTGGTTAATTAACGTAGTGGCAATTGAAAATCGCTGTTTCTGTCCACCACTCATTTCTTTATACTTATTCTTTGCCTTGTCTTTCAGATTAACCATTTCCAGTAATTTCATCGAGTCGGTGCTGGTATTGTATAATCCGCAAAAAAGATCAATTAATTCAAGAAGGTTCAAGCCTGGATAAAACCCCGATGTTTGCAATTGCACGCCAATAATTTTTTTTATTTTATCCGGTGATTTATCAAGATCCAGTCCATCAACAATCACTTTTCCTGAAGATTTATCACGAAGTGTTTCGATTATCTCCAGTGTTGTCGATTTACCGGCGCCGTTAGGGCCGAGTAAACCAAATATCTCGCCTGAATACACATCAAAAGAAATTCCTTTAACAGCTTCAAACTTGCCGTAATTTTTTTTAAGATCTTTAACTGAAATAATTACTTCCATCTATTCTCTTTGTTTTTTATTAAACGAATTTTTCTAATTACACTAATATTTTACGACTTCGAATTGACAATAACCATTGACCAATGAACAATCCCTTTTCACTAAATATTCACCCCAAGACATTCTTCCAATTCTGCCATCATCGCTGCGCTCCCAATATATAATGACGTTCGCTCATGCAGTTCAGTTGGTTGCTTTTCCAGTATTCGCTGCCTGCCATCGGTAGCCTTCCCTCCGGCACGCTCAACAATATAGGCAAGCGGATTGCACTCGTATAACAAGCGCAACTTTCCCTTTGGTTTTGCGGGTGTAACGGGATACATAAAAATTCCTCCTTTTATTAAATTGCGATGAATATCCGACACCATGCTCCCAATATATCTTTGCGTGTAAGGCCCGCCGTTAGATTTATTTTTTCGTTGGCAAATGTCAATGTACTTTTTTCACTTCTTCAGTGTAAAGAAAAAAGTTACCATGATTTACTGAGTATATCCTCCCATTTTCCGGGCAATGAATATCCGGGTGGCTCAGGCAAAATTCACCAATGGAAGGATCTAATGTAAAGCCATTAACCCCTCTCTTTGTAGCATATACAAGGATGGTGGATGAGCCGTAAATAATGTAACCCGCCGCAACCTGCCGCATTCCCGGCTGCAGAAAATCTTTAATGGTTAATGCAGTTCCTGTTTCGCTTACACGGCGATAGACGCTGAAAATTGTTCCGATAGATACATTCACATCTATATTAGTACTGCCATCCAGCGGATCAAACATGCAAATATATTTTGAAGCCCGGCTCACTTCGTTATCGAAAATAACGACATCATCCAGTTCTTCGCTGGCAATACCCGCACAACTTATTCCATGTCTTAATACACGTGTAAACTGATCGTTGGCAAATTCATCTAACTTTTTCACTTCTTCTCCCTGTATATTCACATCTCCTGTGTCACCCAAAATATCAACAAGTCCCGCCTTATTTACTTCTACGTTTACCCGTTTTGCGGCAAGGCCAATATCTCTTAAAAGCCCCGCCAGTTCGCCGGTCGCCATAGGAAATGCCCGCATTTCTCTTATAGTAAATTCATCTAAAGTGAGTACCTGCCTGTTAACCATACACTGTATTAAGCATTTTTGAAAGGAAACAAAAATAGGTCAATTAATTAATTTGGGCTTACGGGATGGCGCCGGATTATTTCTGCCGAAAAGACCGGCAGGATTGTTGGCTTCTTTTTAACTCACCTGGTTGCATAAAAAATTAAAATGGCATTGGGAATTCATTTTACTTTGCAACCCTAAATGAAATATTGACTATGAAGGTGTTTAAATTTGGTGGTGCCAGCATTAATAGTTTTGAACGCATTCAAAATCTCGCAGTAATATTAAATGAATATAAAGATGAAAAGATTTTGATCGTGATTTCTGCGATGGGAAAAATGACCAACGCTCTTGAAAAAGTTACAGAAGCTTTTTACGCCGGCAGAAAAGAAGACGCTTTGCAACTTTTTAACCAAATAAAACAAAATCATTTAACGCTGTTAAAATATGCCGTAACCCAACAATGGGAAGTGGCTACCAACGATCTGCTTAATTTTTTTACAGAAGTAGAATGGTTACTGCATGACAAGCCTGTGAAGGATTACAATTATTATTATGACCAGGTGGTGTGCGCCGGCGAACTTTTATCAAGTACGATTGTGAGTTATTTTTTAAATGAAGAAAAAGTAAATAACAAATGGATAGATGTGAGAGATTTACTTCGTACTGATGATACCTTCAGGGATGCGGTAATTGACTGGACCGTTACCGAAAAAAATATTAGCTGAAAGAATTCTTCCACTGTTTGAGGAAACCAACTTAATTATAACGCAGGGTTTTATTGGCTGTACCGATGAAAATGAAAGTACTACGCTGGGCAGGGAAGGAAGTGACTACACCGCTGCCGTTTTTGCTAATATTCTAAACGCGGAGAACGTAACTATCTGGAAAGATGTAGAGGGGGTAATGAATGCTGATCCCAAAGATTTCCCTGATGCCGTAAACATCGCGGAACTTAGCTACAAAGAAGTAATTGAAATGGCTTATTACGGAGCGCAGGTTATTCATCCCAAGACCATTAAACCTTTGCAGAATAAAAACATTCCGTTGCACGTAAAAAGTTTTCTTAATGCACAACTACCCGGCACCGTTATAACTTCAAAAAATCCGCACAACCTGCCGCCTATTATTGTATATAAACGCAAGCAGGTATTGGTAACATTTGAATCAAAAGATTTTTCTTTTGTAGAAGGGAAGCCGGTAAATGCATTATATGAAATTCTTGAAGACATAAAAATAAAACCCAACCTTACACAAAATGCTGCCATAAGTTTATATGTGTGTATGGATGATATTGCAGAAAAAATTGACAAAATTGCCGCGGATGCTTCAGCTATATTTGACGTGCAACTGGAGAAGAATCTGACATTGCTTACCATCAGGCATTATAGCGGCCAATTTTTGAGCAAACTAACGGAAAACAAAAAAATTGTTTTGGAACAAAAAACGGCAGATACCGTACAGGTTTTAATGAGAGAAACTTAGTCTATAACATAATCTCCTTTACGATCGATCAATACAATAGGAAGCTGGCGGGTTTCTTCAAACTTATCATAAGCATCTTTCAATTCCATTGCGAATTTCTGCAACGACAGATTATTTTTCGCAGCTTGCTTAAAATATTCTAGCGATCTTTTTGAATTGTACCTGAACGGGAATACGTGAACCGGAATAAAATCTTCTCCACTTGATTTTGCATAACCGGCAATAAGAAATATTTCTTCAATATCTTCATCAGTTACCGGAATGCAGCCTACGGAGACGCAACTCCCATGAATATAAATTGCATTTCCCGGGTGAAGCGAATCACTTAAAATCTTGTCAGAAGCATTTGGATAATTTAATCCTAAAGCCAGGTGATAATTACTGTGCGAATTAAATTCATTGATATAATAAAAACCTTCGGGAACCTGGTAATCACCCTGTAATCTTTTAGGCCCCATGGTACCGCTTTGCATGCAAACTTTATATGTTTTGAAAAGTTTATATTTTTCTTTAGAAGTATTTTTTACCCACACTTCAAGTTGGGCATCGTACTTAAAACTGCGGATATAGACGTATTTAGCCGGCCATTGCAATCCCTTTGCTTCAAATTCCTTTTGCAGCGTATCTTCCTTGCTTTCTAAAATACCAGCCAGCCTGAATGAAGCTTTTTTCTCAGCAACAAAGGAGTTTTGGGCAGCGGCAGTAAATGAGGTAAGGATTATTACTACGAATACGAAAAAAGAAGCGGGAATTTTATTCATCATTTTTTCTATAGGAGATTATAGTTATAACGTAAAAATAAATTTTTTATTGAAAAAATAATGTGCAGAAAATTTCTTAACTAATAATTCTAATTCACCAATATTTTCAATGGCTGGAAAAACGGGCAATCCATAGCTGATAAACGTATGCACCCGCGGACACAGAAAGGCTACAAATTTCCCCGCTCCGCCTGCTCTCGTTCAATTGCTTCAAAAAGTGCTTTAAAATTTCCCTTACCAAAACTTTGGGCTCCTTTGCGTTGAATAATCTCAAAAAATAGCGTGGGCCTGTCTTCTACCGGCTTACTGAAGATCTGCAATAAATAGCCTTCATCATCTCTGTCAATGAGAATTCCTAACTCGCTTAACGGCTTTAAATCTTCATCAATATGGCCAACCCTGTCTAAGACGGTTGCATAGTAACTGGCGGGAATTTTCAAAAATTCCACTCCTCTCTCCTGCAATTTTGTAACAGTGTCAATTATATTGTTGGTAGCAATGGCAATATGCTGACAGCCTTCTCCATTATAGAATTCCAGGTATTCTTCTACCTGGCTTTTCTTCTTCCCTTCGGCGGGTTCATTAATCGGGAACTTCACGTAGCCATTACCGTTACTCATCACCTTACTCATCAACGCAGAGTATTCGGTAGAGATATCTTTATCATCAAAACTCAGAATGTTTTTGAAGCCCATTACATCTTCATAAAACTTTACCCATTTATTCATCTGGTTCCAGCCCACATTTCCCACGCAATGATCTACGTACAAAAGCCCTGTCTCTGAAGGATTGTAGATGCTTTCCCATTTGCGATAACCGGGTATGAATACGCCTTTATAATTTTTTCGCTCAATAAAAAAATGAACCGTTTCCCCATAAGTATGAATGCCACTCATAACCAATTCGCCGCTCTCATCTTTTAATGTCACAGGCTCTATATAACTTTTGCCGCCCCGTTTGGTAGTTTCTTCCCATGCACTGGTTGCATCGTCAACTTTTAAGGCAAGAACTTTAACGCCATCCCCATGTTTATTTATATGACTTGCTATTTCATTATCTTTCATTAATGGCGTTGTGAGTACAAATGTGAGTTTGTTCTGCCGGATAACATAACTTGCCCGGTCTTTTAACCCTGTCTCCGGGCCCGCATAAGCGAGCGATTGAAAACCAAATGCAGTTTTATAATAATGAGCTGCCTGCTTGGCATTACCTACATAAAATTCCACATAATCTGTTCCAAGAAGAGGCAAAAAATCTTCATGGGCTTTTTCTTTTTTTGATGAAGCAATCGTAGAAGTTTGCATCTTATATTTTTATGCAAATATAAAAATTAAAGAGCAGCCAGGTGGTAGTTGCACATGTCTTGTTTTGCAGATAACAAACATTTGACATTTAATAAAACGGAACATTTATCTTGCACAAAATTTTTAAATGAAGATTGGCATATTGGGCGGAGGCCAGCTCGGAAGAATGCTACTACAAGCTGCTGCAAATTACCCGGTTGAAACTTATGTGATGGAAAACGATGCAGAATGCCCGGCTGCACACCTTTGTCATCATTTCACAAAAGGGGATATTACTAATTACGATGACGTTTATAATTTCGGCAAACAACTTGATGCAGTTACCATCGAAATTGAATCGGTAAATGCAGAAGCCCTTCAAAAATTAGAAGAAGAAGGAATTGCAGTTTATCCAAAACCTTCCGCGTTAGCAACGATTAAGAATAAAATTTTACAAAAGCAATTTTATGAATCGATCAATGTTCCATCATCATCTTTTATAATTACTCAATATAAAAATGAATTAAAACATCACATTAATTTTTTACCTGCGGTTCACAAAATCGGCATGGGTGGTTATGATGGCCGCGGCGTGGTAGTGATAAAAAATGAAAAGGAAATTGAGAACGGTTTTGATGAACCCGCCGTATTGGAAAAGTTGGTGGATATAAAAAAAGAAATTGCTTTAATTGTTGCTGTAAGCCAAACCGGGGAAACTGCAATATATCCCTCGGTCGAGATGATTTTTAATAAGGATTTTAATTTATTACAATACCAGTTAAGTCCTGCATCCGTAATTGAAAAAGCACTATGGAAGGCAGAGGCAATAGCATTAACGGTGGTGAAGAATTTTAAAAGCGCCGGTATTTTTGCAGTTGAAATGTTTATCGACCTTAACGATAATGTATGGGTTAATGAAACTGCTCCGAGAGTTCATAACAGCGGCCACCATACTATTGAAGGAAATTATTGCTCGCAGTTTGATATGTTATGGAGAATAATGCTTGGATATCCATTGGGAAATACTAAAGCCATATTGCCGTCCGCTATGATAAATCTTATTGGCGCTGCAGATTTTTCAGGAGATGTTCGTTATGAAGGACTGGAAGAAGTCTTAAAAATTGATAATGCATTTGTGCATATATATGGCAAAAAACAAACACGCCCCGGCCGAAAAATGGGCCACGTAACCGTTATAAGCAACAGTGTGCAGGATCTTACTTATAAAGCGAATATTATCAGCAGGACGCTTCAATCAAAAACATAAGGCCTGTCTCAAACCCAGAAGTTTTTTAGAAGTCTGAATTACCGAAAGTTTTATTAACCATTCCTGGCTTTTTGAATGTCTTAAAATGGGATCTGGTTAATTAACCTTTTCAATTCAATCTCAGAAGATTTGGCCGCAAAACTTAAATTAGTATACGCATATGCCGCCTGTTGATAGCTTTGCTGTGCCTGCGTTAGTTCTATTATAGTTGCTGCGTGTAGCCGGAACCGGTATAAAGCCAGGTCAATTAATTTTTGAGCCAGTTCGACATTTACTTTTTGAGAATCCAATTGCTGTATAGAAGAGGTGTATGCCTGGTAAGTTTGTACAGCCTGTGCTGAATAATTTCTTATAACGATATCTTTTTGCAATGACGCATTTTCTACATTTATTTCGGCGACTTTCTGCTGGCGTTTATAAATCGATCCATTATAAATGGGAATACCTATAGTGAGGCCAACATAAGGTCCGACACTTCTGTTCAACAAAACATTTCCTGCTGCAGTTTGGGACCTGTTAAAATTATAACCACCTGCAGCACGAAGAGAAGGATAACGCTGAGCGGCCGTTTCCTTTACAATAAACTGGTTAATTTTGATCTGTTCATCAGCCGCTATTACGTCAGCATTGCGGCTGATGTTGTCCAGTATATTTCCAAGTACTAAATTCTTATCAACTAAAATAGTATCGCTGATATTTATAAGCGAATCAGGTTTTAAATTCAGCAATAATAATAAGCCGGTTTTAGCCTGGTCAATTACAAGCAATTGAGCCTGCCGTTGCTGAATTAAATTATTAAGGTTTATCTGCGATTGAAAGAGATCTGCATCATTAGCATAACCAACACTCTGTTGCGTCTTTACAATATTCAATTGCTGCTGTGCAACGTCAATTGATTTATCGAGCGTTTTTATATAAGCCTGCTGGCGCACAATATCAAAATAGCTTGTCATCACAGCAGCCATTGTATTTTGAACTTCCGAATTCAGATATTGTTCACTCTGCGATTGCAATTGTTCCAAACGACTTTTTGTTGCAACTACCCGCGAACCATTATATAATAATATTCCTGCGGTAACACCAGAATTTAACGTGTTGCCCACTGCACCGTTTCTTTTAATTACTGTACCGGTATTTAATTCCTGGTGCACATTAGTTGTCTGCTCATTATCTGTAGCCGTAGCCGTAATTAAAGGAAGCCCGCCCGCTACGCCAATATTATTATTCACCTGGCTTATTGCTACGTTGTTTTTCAATAATTGCAGATCGAGACTTTTCTTTAATGCAATGTTTATCGCATCCTGCAATGAGAGTGATTGTGAAAAACAATTGTTATTCAACGAAAGAACAAACAGTATAAAAAGAATTTTTTTCATTAACTTTTTTTATCAACCTTACCAGAATAGTCAGCGGTAAATTCCTTATTTTTTTCTTCTTCAGTTTTATGTTTACTTGAAATGTAAGTATATACAGCAGGAATTACAAACAACGTAAATATCAAGGCAAACAAAATACCACAAACAACTACAATGCCGAGTGGTACGCGACTTGCAGAGGAAGCACCCAAGCCAAGCGCAATTGGTAAAGCCCCCAGCGATGTCGCAAGACTCGTCATCAATATGGGTCGTAAACGCTGATTTGCCGCTTCCAATACTGCTTCCATTTTGTTCATACCCAGGGCCCTTTTTTGATTGGCAAATTCTACAATTAAAATTCCGTTTTTGGTAACAAGACCAATAAGCATTATGATCCCGATCTCGCTAAAAATATTTAGTGTTTGCCCGAATACCCAAACGCTTAAAAAAGCGCCGGCCAGCGCCAAAGGAACTGTAAGCATGATGATAAAAGGATCTAAAAAACTTTCGAACTGTGCCGACAATACCAGGTAAATTAAAATGAGCGCCAAAATAAATGCAAACATAATATTAGACGAACTTTCTGCATAGTCCCTTGATGGCCCTGTTAAAGCGGTCTGGTAGGTTTCGTCCAGCAGCTTATTAGATATTTGCTGCATGGCTTTAATGCCATCGCCTATGGTATAGCCTTCTGCTAAAGATGCAGAAATGGTTGCTGCCTTATACCTGTTGAAATGGTACAAGGTTGCAGGATTCGAACTTTCCTTCATATGGATAACGGATGACAAGGGAATATTCTTCCCAATGTTATTGCGAACATATAACCGCGAAATATCCTGTGGCTGATCGCGGTCGTTTCTTTCCACCTGTGCTATAACCGAATACTGGAAACCATTTTGGATGTAATAGGCCAGCCTGCCTCCGCTGAATGCCGCCTGTATGGCTGATACTACATCTTGTGTGGATAAACCAAGGTCTTTAATTTTCATCCGGTCAACGGTCAATTGCAATTCAGGTGTATTGAATTTAAGATCAACATCTACGTTTGAAAATGTTTTATCTTTCTTTACCTCGTCCAAAAACTTCGGGATAATAGTTCTCAGTTTATTCAGGTCCTGGTTCTGAATAATGAACTGCACCGGCAAAGACCCATGATGGCCCCCCACAGAAATGGTTTGATCCTGGATCGTAAATATCCTCGCCTCATTAAAGCGTTTTAATTTTTGTTGCAGGTCATTGGCAATCTGGTCCTGGGTTCGCTGCCTTTCATTTGGCGGAACCAACCCGATTCTTGGCTGGGCGGTGTTGTTAGCACTTCCAGCCGGAGTTCTTGCAAAAACAAAATCACGTTCGGGTACCGAATCGTAGAGGTAGTTTGCAATTTGGTCGGTTATGTTGCTCATGGCATTAAAGCTGGTTCCATCCGGCGCCGTAACTACCAACCGAACACTACTACGGTCTTCCATCGGAGCAAGTTCACTTTTTAATGTCCCGAATAATAAGTAAATCATAATAACGCATACACCTGTTATTACCCATGCCATCCAGCGAATACCCATAAACCAATGCAATAAACGGCGATAACCATTTTCCATTCCTGCAAAAAAAGGTTCTGTCTTAGTATAAAACCAACCATGTCCCGCCTTTTTCCTATGAAGATAGACATTCAGTACAGGCGTTATCGTTAGTGATACCAGAGCAGACACTAACACGGCGGCTGCGAGGGTGACCCCAAATTCCCTGAAGAGCCTTCCTATAAACCCTTCCAGGAAGATCAGCGGCAGAAATACGATGGCCAGTGTGATTGATGTAGATATTACCGCAAAAAATATTTCCTTACTGCCTTCCAGTGCCGCACGCTTTATGGGCAAACCTCCTTCCAGCTTTCTAAATATATTTTCGGTGACTACTATGCCATCATCTACCACAAGGCCTGTTGCCAACACAATTGCAAGCAGCGTTAATATATTTATCGTGAATCCCGCAAGATACATGATGAAGAAGGTGGATATTAATGAAATGGGAATATCGATCAGCGGACGTAAGGCTATGAGCCAGTCGCGGAAAAACAGGAAAATAACAATTACAACCAGCACGAAAGAAATGCCGATAGTTTCTTCCACTTCCGCAAGTGACTGGCGAATGTAAGTGGTGTTATCAATAAGAACTTTTAATTGGATATCCGATTTTGAGTCTTTTTCTATCTGGTGAATGCGCCTGTAAAATTCATCGGCAATTTGTATGTTGTTAGCGCCGGGTTGTGGAATTATTGCGAGCCCAACAGCGTTTACGCCATTATATTTCCAACTTTGCTCAAGGCTTTCCGGGCCCAATTCTATGCGGGCTACGTCGCCGAGCCTTACAATGCCGGAACTATCTTCTTTAATAATAAGATCCCTGAATTGTTTCTCAGTAGTAAGTCTTCCCAAAACACGAATAGTAAGATCCGTGTTGTTCCCATAAATTTTACCTGGGGGCAACTCTACATTTTCGCTGTTAAGTGAAGTGCTTACATCATTATATGCCACACCATAAGCATTCATTTTGTCAGGATTGAGCCAAATGCGCATGGCATAGCGCTTTTGACCAAAAATATTAATAGCGCTTACCTGGTTAATCGTTTGTAATTGTTGCTGCAATACGTTTTCAGCGTAATCGCTTAATTCCAGTAAATTCTTGGTACGGCTTTGTACGGCGAGTATCAATATCCAGTCACTATTTGCATCTGATTTCGATATTACCGGCGGTGCATCAATATCCTGCGGAAGACTTCTTGCGGCCTGCCCAACTTTATCTCTTACGTCACTTGCAGCAGCTTCCAAATCCACGCCAAGATTAAATTCAATGGTGATGTTACTATTACCCAAAGAACTGGTGGAAGTGATCGTTCTGATACCGGGAATCCCATTAATTTGCTTTTCAATTGGCTCCGTTACCTGGTTCTCGATAATATCAGCATTAGCTCCTGTATAAGAAGTACTCACAGAAATAATGGGAGGATCAATAGCGGGATAATCCCTTACGGCCAAAAAAGTAAGCCCGATAATGCCAAATAAAATAATTGCCAGGTTCATTACCGTGGCAAACACAGGCCTCCTCAGGGAAAATTCGGAAATATTCATATTTTCTTCAGAACAATTTGAACTTCAAAAACGAAGTTGCAGGCTCTATATTTACGTAACCGTGCATTTGATGTTATTAAAATACCCGTTGATATGCCTAATAATTATTGGTCTTTGTCCATCTCGGCAAGTGATTTTACATTTCTAACCTTTACCTCAGCATTTGGCTTTGCAAATAACACGCCCGTTACCACCACGGTATCACCTGCACTTACACCACTGGTAATTTCCACGTTGTTCGCCGAACGAACGCCAGTAGTTATGTTTACAAATTTTGACTTCCCATCTTTAATTAACACCAATTGGTTATTGAGATCATTAGGTATAATTGCGTTGGTTGGTACCATCACAGCCATTTTACCGGCATCGTGAGAACCCACATACACTTTCACAAAAGCACCGGGATTAGATTTATTTCCTGATAAAATTGCTCTCACCAGTAAATTCCTGGTTTGATCATTTACCTGTGGCTCAACAGCAATAATGGTTGCACTTTGCATTATTTCATTGGCAGCGTCAACTTCCACATCAACCTTTGCTCCCACTTTTATAAGATTTCCGTACTCTTCTGGAATAGTGAAATCCACTTTCAATGTTCCTAATTGTTGTAATGTAACTAACACTGTTGTCGGAGACACGAATGCACCGGGACTTACCTGTCTTAAACCCAGTGTGCCATCGAACGGGGCCCGGATAACAGTTTTATCAATAAGCGTTTGGGTATAGTCCATATCAGCTTTTGTGCTGTTAACGGCATTGACCGCTATGTCATAATCGCTTTGATTAATGCCATTAACCGATAATAATTTTCGCAGCCGCTCTTCTGTTGTCTTTTGCAATTCAAGTTGCATTTTACTTTTTTGATATTGAGCTTCCAGGTCTGCACTGTTTACCCGTGCCAGGACGGTTCCTTTTGTAACATATTTTCCTTCGGGGATATTGAGATAAGTTAACCTGCCGCTCACCTCGGGATGCAAATCAACATTTTCATTTGCGATTACGGTACCGTTAGCTTCAATATTATTATTAATTTTTTGGGGAGTTGCTACTATTACGTCAACAATTACCGGACCATCATCTCCCCGTTTTGCTTTGGCAGCTTTTTGTTTACAGGAAAATATCGAAACAGCTAAAAAAGATAACAATAAGAAAAAGGGTAACCTGGAACTATTCAAGGACATGCACAGCTTTTTGAAAATTAAAATCAAATATAGAATTATTCATAACCGGAAATAAATCTACTCACCTGTTTACAGGAAATAATTTCATTTGACGCCAAAAAAATATGAATACTGTGCTCAACCATAAAAAAAATTCCGGGTAAAATAAAATGCCAAAATGGTTTAACAGAAAAAGACGTTTCTTTGTTTTAAATACTTATTAAATGAACCCGGTTGTTGGAATCATAATGGGCAGTGATAGCGACATGAAAGTGATGGAAGCCGCTGCTGATATATTAAAGAATTTTGGTGTTGCCTATGAAATAACAATTGTATCTGCGCACAGAACGCCGATGCGGATGGTTGACTATGCTACGTCTGCGCATGGCCGTGGTTTAAAAGTAATTATTGCCGGTGCCGGAGGCGCCGCACATCTACCCGGTATGGTTGCTTCGCTTACGGTATTACCTGTAATTGGTGTTCCCATAAAATCTTCTAACTCTATCGATGGATGGGATTCTCTTCTTTCTATTTTACAAATGCCCAATGGTGTTCCTGTTGCCACCGTTGCATTAAATGCAGCGAAAAATGCCGGCATATTAGCCGCAGAAATTTTAGCAACTTCAGATGCTGCTCTTACACAAAAACTACTTGATTTTAAAAAAGAGATGAAGGAAGAAGTGGAAAGGAAGGCGGCAAAGATGTAAAGAAGTATCGCAAAGAACACAAAGGGACCGCGAAGGACGCTAAGTAATAAGCATATTTTTATGTTTACAGAAAACGAACTTTCAAATATTATAATTGGTGAAGCAATTTAAGTTCACAAAACATTAGGGCCAGGGTTATTGGAATCTGTTTATAAGGAATGTCTTTACTATAGGCTAATAAAAAGAGACTTAAATGTAATTAAGGAAAGAGCCATCCCATTGGTTTTCGAAGAAATAAAAATGGAATGCGGTTATCGGGCGGATTTAATTGTAGAAAATTTGGTGATCGTTGAAATTAAATGTGTGGATGTGTTAGCAGATATTCATAAAGCACAAACACTAACTTACCTCCGTCTTACAGATATTAAATTAGGGCTCTTAATAAACTTCAATGTCGTCTTGTTAAAGGATGGATTGAAAAGAATTGTGAATAATCTCTGATAATATCGCGAAGGACGCTGTAAGCAATTAATGAAGTCTCTTTGCGCTCTTTGCGTTTCCTCACTTGGCGTTCTTTGCGATACTTAGCCCTCCTCAATCACACAAAACTCCTGCTCCAGCGTTAATGAATTATCATAAAGCATTTTAAAAAAATCATTCCCCCATTTAGCATACAAAAGCATAAAATTTTCTGTACGTTCCTGCAATCCATCATTGGGAAATAGTGAATTGATAATTTTTGAAAGTTGATTTTTTGTATCGGCAAATTTTCTTTTCTCCGCACGAAGCATTTTCTTTTCCATCAGGTCCAATCTTTTATTGGTTTTTGTTTCCAATGCTTCAGCGTGTTGCTCCAGCGTAACGTCAATTTTTTTTACGAGCTCTTTAATTGAATAATATGCCTGTTGAATCTGAAACTTTTCTTCATCTAACTTTAACCGGTGTTTGGTTTGCCTGTTTACGATTTCGTTAATTAATACTTCTTCTCCTTTAAATAAATCAGGTGCGGATAGACGTAATTTTTCAATAAGCTCATGGTATTTTTTTTCAATTATTAAAAATGAATTTCTCACAATTAATAAGGGAAAAGGAACTTTATAATACTGAAATAAATCTTTCAATTCGAGCCAGTAAGCAATTTCACCACCACCACCTATAAACGCGATATTGGGTAACACCACTTCCTGGAAAAGCCCTCTTAAAATTACGTTGGGGCTAAAATGTTCCGGATGATTATTTAATTCATCTTTTAATTCATCTTTTGTAAAAACAAGTTCTGTATCATGAACTGCGAACTTGTCTTTCGTTTGCACAATCCTGTTGCGAATGTTATCTTTTAAATAAAACAAGTTGATCTCTCTCGGATGCGCCTGCACTTTATATTTTACCG
Source organism: uncultured Chitinophagaceae bacterium (assembly GCA_963792025.1). Lineage (GTDB taxonomy): Bacteria > Bacteroidota > Bacteroidia > Chitinophagales > Chitinophagaceae > Ginsengibacter. The sequence continues at coordinate 319,204 of CAWBUS010000013.1, forward strand.
ATAATTTTTCTGAAGTGATGTTTACAATTTTCGATGAGGTATTTTCAAAAAGGTCTTCTTCAAAAACCGCCGACATTTCTTTTTTTAGTGCTGCGTTATCCGGTAAAAAAACAATCAATCCATAACTTTTAAATAAATGATGAACCAATAAAAAAGTAGCTTGTTCAATCGTGGTATTTTTTTGAAAACATTGTTTCAGTAAATCAATTATTTCATTACCATATTTTTCAACTGAAATTCTCCCTTCGATATCTGCTATTAACTTTAATAAATTATCATCCACTTTCATTCTGCCAACAGCGCCGGTCTGCTTTGTATGCCATACATATTTTTTACCATCAATAACAATATGATTTAATTCCTCGAGGTCAGCATCTTCACTTCCCATAAAATAAACCGGAACAAAATGATATTTAGGCAATTGCTTTTTTAAGTCGTCTGCAAGCTTTATTGTGTGGAGAATTTTATAAATGAAATATAAATGGCCTGTAAAAATATTCGGCTGATGAGCGGTGCAAATGGTAAAGGTATTTTCATCAGCCAAGGCTTTGATATTTTGTGCTACCAAATTATCGCCATCAATATTTTTGTATTGAAGCTGCAATTGCTCAACCAATAATTGCCTGTTACCAGCAAACTTTTTTCTTTCTTCAATGGACACTTTAATTCCATCGATATTCACTTCATGCCGGTAAAAATCTTTTACATCATTTGCCGCGGCAACATAATCCAAAATGATTTTTGTAAACTTTCCGGTTGCTGAATAAGGTAGGTATTGAGATTGAAATGCCTGGCTCATCTATACTTTTTAATTGCTTATAAGTTGCACTTATTTTTTGATGAGCAAAGATATATGGAAAAAATTGGCAGCGAATTCTATCTGCCTTTTTATGATGAACGGCTTGTAAGATTTGGTGTTTTCAGTAACGATGGCCTATTTGCCGGCGTGGGGTAATGGGTTATTTTAGAAGGGCGTAAATGCAAGCGTTGGCTGTAACTCGTTACCGAAATCCTACACTCATTTTGCATCAAACTCATTTATCTTAGTGGAAAATAATCACGATGTTTAATGTTTTAATCGATACATGTGTATGGCTTGATTTAGCTAAAGATTCTGAACAATCTTCTCTACTACAAATTCTTGAGGAATTAATTGAACAAAAAGAAATTTCATTGATAGTTCCTGAAACAATAATTACCGAATTTGATAACAATAAGGATAGAATAATTAAAGAAAGCGGCAAAAGTCTTTCCAGCGTCTTTAAAAAGGTGAAAGAAGCAATGGATAAATTCGGTGATCCGAAGAAAAAGAAACTTGTTTTGGAGCAACTTAGTAATGTGGATCACAAAATTCCAACACTTAGAGATTTTGCATTTGATTCTATAATTTTCATTGAGAAAATATTTAAGAATTCTAAAATAATTCCGATTTCAGATGCAGTTAAATTACGTGCATCTGAAAGAGCAATTCAAAAGAAGGCTCCATTTCATAAAAATAAGAATAGCTTTAGTGACGTCCTAATAATAGAAACATACTATGAATGCACACAATTAAAAAATAATTTGGGATCTCGATTTGCATTCATCACTCATAATAAGAGCGACTTTAGCGAACCAAATGGAAATGAAAAACTACCACATCCTGACTTCAAGTTATTTTTTTCAAAGATAAAATCTCTATATTTTATTAAATTGTCGGAAGCTCTTCAAAGAATTAGACCTGACCTTGTTTCGGAAAGAATGATAGAGAATGAATTTCATTTTGACCCAAGAACATTGTCAGAAATACTTCATGCTGAATTTGAGTTAACTGATAAGGTTTGGTATAATAGGCATCAATATGCTATGTATCAGATTGAAAAGGGCAAAATTAAAGTCATCGACAGTAAAGATGCATCTACAGCAAATCCTCAAAAAACTTACACAAAAGAAATTTGGGAGGGGGCTAAAAAGGCTGCTAAGAAGATGGAAAAAAAATATGGCAAAGAAAATCTTGGACCTTGGGATAATTTTGAATGGGGTATGATTAACGGAAAGCTGTCAGCATTACGTTGGGTCTTAGGCGAAGATTGGGATGAACTTTATACATAGCAAAAGAGCTGGCAGCCTACAAAAGCGGCTTGCTTTTCATACTGACTTAACTGCAAATCCTCATCTTTTGTAATGGTATCAGCAGCAGTTCGCACAAACTTTCCTTAATCAGCTTTTGTGCATAACTTCATCAACAGTTAGTCCACCTGATAGTTATCGGGTGGACTAACGTTGTAGGCTGAACGATATAAAATTCCATCAAGACAGCAAGCCCTCACGTGAGCGGCAAGCAGCAAGCTGTATATTTTAGATTTATAACACCTATCAATGAAACAACTTCTGTTTTGTATTTTAGTAACGACAAGTTTATTCAGTTACCGTCAGGATTTATCAAAGTCAGCGACAATAAAGCACATCGATAGTATTGTATCAAATATTGATCGTCATAATAATACTTTATTAAAAGAATGCGATAGTATTGCAGACATTGACGGTAACAAAGTTTATAAATGTTGGAACTATTATTTTAACGATCCAAGCAAAAAAATCGTAAACAAAGTTTCCATTTCATTTAATGGCTTTCCTGAAGAACTTTGCTTTTATTACGAAAATAATAAGGTTATTAAAAGAGATGCTTTTAAGATTAGAAAAGGACACTACACATCATTTTGGTCAATTTACTTTAAAGATGATAAAGAATTAGACTATAGAGGTACCGATCCAGAGAGAGGAATTAGCTACGACAAAATTGAACAAGCGTACTACTTTTAAGCTTAGCAAATGAGTATTCAACAAAAGTTGTATTTCGCTAACATGGGTATCCTAAAAGCAGGTCTGACGTTCATTTCATCGGCTTTGGTTCTTTGATCATCTTGCGTTCGGGCAGAAGGAATTCTTATCAGCTTTTGTCATTAACTTCATCAATAAACTTTAAGTCATTGGTAGCGTTGTCCGTTCAGCAGAAAATATACAATACTCCACCTATTAATATCTGTTGTAAGTTGCAACGCAAAAGTGACACCAATGATGAAACAATGAACTTCTTTAATCTAAAAGCAGCAGCAGAACGTTATTCAAAAGGACGACCCGACTTCCACAACAACACGATAAAGCATATCAAAGATTATTTACATCTCGACAAAAAACTGAATAACGCATTAGATGTAGCTTGTGGCACAGGACTTTCAACTGAAGCACTTTTAGAAATTGCAACGAATGTTTATGGCACAGACATTTCGCAGGAGATGTTGAATTTTGCAGCTCAGTCCGATCAAATTCATTATTCAATCGCCCCGGCCGAGCAACTACCATTTACAGATAATTTCTTTGATTTAATTACGGTTAGTTCCGGTGTTCATTGGTTCGACATTGATAAGTTTTTGGCAGAAGCGAGCCGGCTTTTAAAAAGTAAATCGTGGCTGGTACTTTACGAAAATCATTTTATTGCTGAAATGGTTGGCAACGATAACTTCACTAATTGGTTTCAGCATGTTTATTTGAAAAAATTTCCTTCCCCACCCCGTAACAATTCTTATTCATGGACAAATGAAAATCTCAACCCAAAGAATTTCATTTTTGTAGCCGAAGAAAAATTCAAAAATTCAATCACCTTCAATAAAAAGCAATTGGCTTTATATTTTACAACGCAGAGTAACATTATTGCAGCGGTAGAGAACAGTGAAACAACATTCGAACGAGTTGAAGATTGGTTACATAAAGAACTTGCTTCATTTTTTGACAATGACGATACTGCGCAGTCTATTCTCTATGGCAACTGGATTAAATTTATTCAGCGGGCTAACTAATAACAATTACCTAACTATAACGGTTATATTTCAAAAACCAGGACTGACGTGGATTTCATAGTCTTCATACATTAGATCTTCTTTCGTTCGAACTTTCGACATCCTAATCACCTTTTGTTGTTAACTTCATTTATGAATAATATATTGTCGGTAACTCCAATCAATTACACCATTATGAAAACGGCTTTAATTTCATTTTTATTGTTAATGGCTAACGTTGTAACAGGACAATCATTGAGTACAATTAACAATTCCAACGTCGACTCATTTTTAAACGCCAGGCAAACAGCGCCAATTGGTAAACCGTTTCCATCGTTTACCGTTATAACCGGACTAGACACGGTTTCAAACAAAGCATTTGAAGGTAAAATTGTATTACTTAACTTTTGGTTTGAGGGCTGTCATCCCTGTATGGCAGAAATGAAAGCGCTGGAAGAACTCCAACAACAAATGAAGGATAACAAGAGTTTTTTGTTTGTATCATTTACCTCGGATAATCCGGAAACTATCAAAAGAGTTAAAGAAGAGTACGGCATCACTTTTCCTGTGCTATCCAAGAACGAAAATGAATGCAGCAAGCTGATCTTTCGTAATGCCTTTCCTACCAGCATAATATTAGACAGAAAAGGAACCATCAAATACTTCCACAGCGGTGGCACCACAAATAGTGAAGAAGCAAGAGACTTCATCATGAATACATTGCTGCCGGAAGTTAAAAGTGAACTTTAAATATTTCTACAAATGATTTGGCCCGGTTCAGGTTTGACGTTCATTTCGTAATCAAAGTTTCCTGGTTCTTCTAAAGCTTGCAACCGAAATACTTCTTATGAGTTTTAGTTGGTAACTTCAATTATAAATTATAAATCGCTGTTTATGCCGGGCGCAAGATTTATGAAACCCTCAAATACAACAATACCTTCGGTTGGCAAAAATTTAATTCCTAAACAATGAAAACAAAATTAGTTTTAATCATTGCTATTTTATTTATTGCAATTGCTTCTTTCGGACAAACTTATAACCAACTTGTTAAAGAGGCGTTTTCAAATTACGAATCGAAAAATTATAGTAAATCGATTGACCTTTACCAACAGGCATTTAAACTAGATGGAAGTAATTACACGGACTTATATAACGGCGCTTGTTCAGCAGCGTTATCAGGCAATACCCAAACTGCCTTTGACCTTCTCAAATTATCAATTGAAAAAGGATGGATCAATATCGATCATCTAAAAGGCGATGCAGACCTAAACTCGTTGCATACTTATAAAGACTGGACGGATATTCTGAAAGACTTACAGGAAAAAGTAGATAAGATAGAGGCCAATTATGACAAGCCACTGCAGGCAGAACTACTACAGATTTTTAAAGATGACCAGGATATTCGAAATCAGTATATCGACTCATCAAAAAAATATGGTTTCAATAATTCGATTGTGGACAGTCTCATTAAATTGATGATGTTTAAGGATAGTGTGGACCTGGAGAAAGTAACAAAAATTTTAGATACCAAAGGTTGGGTTGGTAAAGATAAAGTTGGCGATCAGGCCAATCAAACATTATTTCTTGTTATCCAACATGCTGACATAAAAACGCAGGAAAAATATTTACCAATGATGCAGGACGCTGTGAAGAAAGGAAATACATCAGGCAGTTCCCTTGCATTATTAAAAGACAGGGTTGCCTTGCGTGAAGGTAGAAAACAAATTTATGGTAGCCAGATAGGCAGAAATTTGAAAACGAACAAATACTATGTTTTACCGCTCGACGACCCGGACAATGTAGATAAAAGACGCAGTGAAGTAGGCCTGGGGCCGCTTGCAGATTACGTACAGAATTGGAACATTACCTGGAACGTTGAAGACTATAAAAAAAATCTTCCGGAATTTGAAAAGTGGAATAAGGGCCTGTACTAACCAATGGAACTGACTTCAGTTGCATGTTAACTTGACTTAAACTAAGCCCCGGCTGCCTTTTCTTCTTTGCCTTTTCTTGTTGCCATATCTATTTTATGCAATGAAAAAATGAAAGTGATCTTATGCGGTGATAAGAAAAACCACCAGGAAAAATAAGGCTGTCAAGAGTGAGGCTAACCTTATAAGTTTTGAAAATCAAATTATCAAAAAATCAATTTCCCTTATTCGAATTTCTTTCAGTACCATTAACGAACGTCTGTCATAACAGGATTGCCGTACCGGTATACCTAAAACTTTTAATTCAATCTAAAATATAGGTTCGTAATTTTATTTGAGTGTATCCCTTTTTCAAAAAGAGACATAGATGATTATGAATAAAATTTTGATTGTAGACGACGAGGAAAAGCTGCGGAATTTATTAGGCCGGCTTATTAAGCTGGAAGGTTTTGCAGTTACCGAAGCAGGTAATCTGAAGATGGCTCATAAAGCCATTGAGAAAGAAGAGCCTGATGTAATTCTTTGTGATGTAAAGTTACCGGATGGCAATGGCATTGACTTCATTAAGGAAGTAAAGGCCAGATATCATCTTACAGAAATTATTCTTCTAACAGCTTATGGCAATATTTCCGATGGCATCCAGGCAATGAAAAATGGGGCATTTGATTACATAACGAAAGGTGATGATAATGACAAAGTAATTCCGCTATTGAACAAGGCAATAGAAAAGGTGGCGTTAAAAAAGATGGTGGCGTTATTAGAAAAACAAGTAGGCAAAAAATATAATTTCGAAAGCATCATAGGAACATCATCATCTATAACGGACGCAATAAACCTGGCAAAAAAAGTAGCGCCAACTAATACGACTGTCTTGTTGTTGGGTGAAACGGGAACCGGAAAAGAAGTTTTTGCGCAAGCTATTCATAATGCGAGCGCCAGGTCCGGCAAGCCTTTCATGGCATTAAACTGCAGTTCGTTCAGCAAAGAACTCCTGGAGAGCGAAATATTTGGCCATAAGTCCGGAGCTTTTACCAGTGCGATAAAAGACAAAAAGGGTTTAATAGAAGAAGCTGACAGTGGAACTTTATTTTTAGATGAAATTGGTGAAATGCCTTTTGAATTGCAATCTAAATTATTGCGTGTATTGGAAACCCGGGAATTTATAAAAGTAGGCGATACGCATACAACCAAAGTTGATGTAAGATTTATTGCGGCAACTAACCGCGACCTGCAGCAGGATGTAAAAGATGCAAAGTTCAGGGAAGATTTATATTACCGTTTGAATGTTTTTACTATTTCTTTACCACCGCTTCGCGAAAGAAAAAAAGATATCCCTCCGCTGGCACAATTTTTTTTGAAAGTATTTGCAGCAAAAACAAATCCGGCAGTTGAAACCATGAGTAAAGAATTCATGGAACACCTTCAACAGAGTGAATGGAAGGGAAACATTCGTGAATTAAAAAATGTTATAGAACGAGCCGTCATCTTAGCCGATGGCCCGGAACTTACACTTGAAGATCTTCCGTTAGAACTCCGTGCCGCCAATCTCCATTCCATAAAATTATTGTCGTCGTTCGACCTGGCAAGCGTAGAGAAATTACATATTCAAAGAGTATTGATTCACACAAAAGGTAATAAAACAGAAGCCGCACGGTTACTGAATATTGGCTTAACAACTTTATACCGCAAGATTGAAGAGTATAACTTAGTGTAAGATCAGGATACGCCCCTTTGCCTGGTTTGGTATATACAATTTGAATTTCAAACAGGGTTAAAACGATTCGCTTTGCAAATGTTACCGGATCAACATCACTGTTCCCTTCATTTCAACAAGAGGTGAGCTACCTGCTTTTTTAAACCTACAAAACCACGCATATACACCGGCTTCGGACGACTGTCCGTTCACAGAACCATCCCACCCTTTTTTATAATCGTTTGTTTCAAATATTTTTTGCCCCCAACGGTTATAAAGAGTAAGATCGTAGTTACTTAGGCTGGGTGCATTAAGAATTCTGAACACATCATTTATACCGTCCTTATTAGGTGTAAATGCTGAAGGAAAATAAATTTCGCAGCTACCACCGGTCATCAATACCCGTGCGCTTGCTGACTCGCAACTATCCGTTACCGTTACAGAATAAAGCCCTGGTTGGGCTACCGTTAGATGGCTTTGAGTGGAACCATCCTGCCAGAGGTAGGTACCAAATTTACCCGGGTAAAGAATTGCTGTGTCACCTGGACATAAATTTCTATCGGCGCCTAAATCGGGAAGAGGATGTTGCAGCACCGTAAGATGCAATGTCCGTATGCTATCACAACCGTCGGCCGCAGTAAGAGTATCTTCGTATATACCGCCGTTAGTATAACCTAAATAAGACTGTCCCTGGCAAATTGTTTTATTAATTGTTGCAAATGCCACGTCTTTTACAACGAGTTGTAAACTTATTATACTATCGCATCCATCGATTGCTGTTAATGTATCTTGATAAGTCCCACTGCTGGTATAAGTCTGGCCATTCCAGGAATAGCTTCCACATGCCGTTACATCCACTTGGGTTGTTGAATGAGTATTAGTGAATGTTACATTGAGGGTTACGATACTGTCGCAACCCGCAGCATTCGTAAGAAATTGTGTGTATACGCCACTTGAAGTATAGGTATGGCAATTTAGAGTGTAGGCATGGCAGGTTGATACCGATACATTGGAAGTTGTGCTGTTGGCGCATGGACTCATCTTCTGTAAAAAAAAATCATAGGGACCGCCGGAATTAAGATTATATACTCCGATGCCCGGATCGAAATCTACTGCCCCCGAGAAGTAGCCAGTTGTATAGATATTTTGCGGTGCACTCACTGCTATTGAAAAACCCTGGTCTGTTCCGCTGCCACCAATTTGTTTCGTCCATAAAAAGTTTCCTGTTGCATCGGATTTGGAAATAAAAATATCGCGGCCACCTGTGGATACAATTTTAGGTAAACAAGTGCCCATATCGAAATCAAGCGTATCTGTAAAATACCCGGTGGTGTAATTATTTCCTGAGGCATCTGCCCTTATTGAAAATCCTTCATCAGCAGCGCTCCCACCCATTTTTTTAGCCCAACTAAAATTACCTGCTGCATCTAATTTGGAAATGAAAATATCATCATTGCCGGCGGCGCTAAGATTGAAGACACCTGCGCCCGGATCAAAATCAACGGTACCTGTAAAATACCCCGTTGTGTAAACGCCTCCCATAGAATCCAATGCTATCGATAAGCCTTCGTTTGTTCCCGTACCTCCCATCTGCCTGGCCCAGATAAAATTACCAGATGCATCTAACTTGCTTATAAAAGCATTTTCCGTATTGGCGGAAAGGATGTCGGACCCGGCACCCGGGTCAAAATCAACGGTACCAATAAAGGAACCCGTGGTATAAATGTTACCCGAATCATCTAAAGCTATTGCAAAACTACTGGCCTCATCGGTGTCGCCTGCACCCGTAATTTGTTTTGCCCAAACAAAATTACCTGTCGCATCTAATTTACTCACGTAAGCACTTCTTAAAATGCTGGAGAGATCAAACAGTCCCGGCCCCGGATCAAAATCTACTGTTCCAAAAAATGTTCCGGTTGTATAAACATTATCGGCTGCGTCTACTGCAATCAGAAACCCACGGCCTATCAGCGTCCCGATCTCAACTTGCTTTACCCAAACAAAGTTGCCATTAGCGTCTAATTTTAAGATAAATGTGCTGCCTCCCGTTGTAAGATTAAAAACTCCCGGGCCGGGGTCAAAGTCAACGGTAAGGGAAAAAGTTCCAATCGTGTAGACATCGCCGTTAGCATCTGTAGTTATGGAACAGCCATTTGCGGTTCCGCCGGTACCGCCAAATTGCTTCGTCCAGGCAACATTGCCATTTGCGTCAAATTTTGAGATAAACATAGTTGCGTTCGAAAACCCCGTAGTGTAAACATTTCCCGCAGCATCGGCGGTTACTGAGTTGCCCACTGTTTGGGATGCAGGTGCGCCTATTTGCTTTGCCCAATTAAAGGTTACGTTTTGCGCATGAAGTATCGTTATAGAAAATGTGAGAATAACGATGGGTACGATCCTTTTCATGCTTTAACCTTTTGAAGTTTTAAAGGCCATTTTCAAAGATAATCTAAGTAACAGCACACAATCGTATTAAAAAAATGTCCATCAAAAATAATATGAGTCTTTTCTTATTTTGATATACATCGCCAGCGCTTATCCGATTAGTTAATAACGGTCTTTGTCCTTTTTATCCATATGATTTGGATCGGTTTTCCTGCCCATTGCAATCATATAATGTGATGATGGTTGTCATTTCTTAAAAGATATTACATAATTATTTTTACAACAGCATTTTAATCTATCGTGCATTCAATTAAACTTCAGGATTATGCATGCAAATAACATTACAAAAGTCGATCTGCTAGATATACTTTTTGCCGGAAGAAATAAAGAATACGGCGCTTACGATCTAAGAAAAACTTATCCAAAGAGATTGTATACAGCCCTGGTAGTAACCATTGTTACCATTTCGATTGCCTTCGCCGCATCAGTTATACGAGACAGGATGATAAAGAGCGAATCTTCGGCACTCATTCTTTCAAAAGACATTTCACTTACTGAAATGAAGGCTGATGAACCACCGCCACCGCCGCCACCGCCACCAAAGATAAATTTACCTCCGCCCCCGCCAATCGCAACCATCGCTTTTACACCGCCAAAAATTGTAAAAGATGAGGAAGTTATTAAACCACCGCCAGAAGTAAAGGAACTTGAAGATGCCAAAATTGACGTAAAAACAGTAATAGGGACAAAAGATCTTGGAATAATCAGCGCACCGCCATCGGAGATACACGGAACCCAGGTAACCTCAGCTCCTGTCGGTAAGAAAGAAGAGGAAGACAAAATATTTACAAAAGTTGAAATAGATGCGTCATTTCCCGGTGGTACAGAGGGATGGACCAAATATGTGCAGCGATCTGTAGAAGCTCACGTTGACGAATTTACTGAAGCAGATTTTGGAACATGCGTTGTAAGATTTGTTGTGGATAAAACAGGTAAGGTAAGTAACGTGGAAGCCACTACAATGAAAAACACCAAGTTGGAAGAAATTGCAACCAACATTATAAGAAAAGGCCCCAACTGGATACCAGCTCAGCAAAACGGCAGGTATGTAAACGCCTACAGGCTTCAACGGGTAACGGTTCTAAATCCAAATCCTGAATAGTTATTATTAAAAATTACAAACAATCAACTGTCTCCCTCATTTTCAAAACCTCAGCCACCTCAGAAAATGAGGGAGAAACAGTAACTTACTTTTCCACCACAGGAAAATTTTTTTCAGAGGTTACCAACCATAGATCGTTAACCTGCACCAACATTGAAAATGCTAAAACCAATAATTGCCAAAACGAGCAAGGAGATCATAACATATAAATAGTCTTTTTCAATAAAGAACCCCACAACAGAAAATACTACCCTGGCTACCGGGGTGGCAATTAATAAAACCAGGCCAAGTTGTATAATGGCCAGGTTGTCGAATTGCGTAACTCCATGTAAAATTTGTTTAACGGAGCGCAGGCCGGAAAGTGCTCCCCTAAAGGTTTTATAATGCGGTAATGATGTTCCCATTTGATATAAATAACATACGCCGCCGAACAAAACAACAGCACCCGAAATAATAACTCCTGTAATCAGCAGTGTACCCATTACTGATTCGATGTCATAATCAGTTATTTTATTTTTAGTATTCATAAGTTGCCTGATATTCCATTATAAATCATTTGTATTGCCAGGAAGGTTATAATAATTGCGAATAATATGCGTAACCATTTCGTTTCAGATTTCACTAATACACGTGAACCAATAAACGCACCGGCCACTACGCCCAAAACTACCGGCATTGAAAGCCCCGGATTAATGTAACCTCTGTGCAAATAAATTCCAGCGCTTGCCGCAGCCGTTACCCCGATCATAAAATTGCTGGTAGTGGTAGATACTTTAAAAGGAAGCTTCATAATATTATCCATCGCGATAACCTTTAATGCGCCGGAACCAATTCCCAGTAATCCCGATATAATGCCCGCTACTATCATCATTAAAAAACCGCCCGCAACATGATGTACGTTGTAGCTAACATTTCCGCTGGCTGTTGGATAGCTGCTGTTCAGCTTAAATATCTTTGAAAATTTGCCAGCTTCAGTTTGTATCAATATTTCATTTCTTTTTTTAAAGGATATCGCAGCGGAAAAAATTAGTACCATTCCAAAAATAATTGCTATTACATGTGTAGGTGCGTAAAGGGCTAATACAGCGCCGGCTACCGCTCCGAGTGTTGTAGCGATCTCCAAAAACATTCCAATTCTTATATTCGATATTCCCTCTTTTACATAAGCGGCTGCAGCTCCCGATGATGTGGCGATAACAGAAATGAGGGAAGCTCCAATGGCATAATGAATGTCAACATGAAATATTAGCGTAAGCATTGGAATAATAATGACGCCTCCACCGAGGCCGGTAAGTGAGCCGACCAACCCTGCGAGAAAAGAACCTGCCAGTATAATAAGGGAAAAAACAATAATTGTCATGTACCTGTTTTGAAAAAGATGGTAAGCGATTGATATTTTGAAACGCAAAAATAGGTACAATCAAATAATTATTATCTCCGGTTGCGCTATTAACCAAATCACGAAGCAATTTATTTGCGGGTATTGCTTCGCATTCTACCGTTAGATATTCATTTTTATAAAAATCATTTTAATTATTGAGGAGAATGCTTAGATTTATAACCGTCTGTTGATACTACATGCGATTTATCCGTTCCTACAAGATTTCTTAAATTCAATATTCTTATAACTTTCTATTTATTATTAATGCTGAAAGGAAATTTATTCCGGGTAAAGTTTAAGTTATGATATTGTAAAAATACACAATGGCAAAATAAAACCTGAGAAGAAAGAAAGCTAAGGAACTACTTTTATTATTGAATTGACGGTATTGGTTTAATTGTAATGAATCGCTGGATGATAAAAAAAATTACTTTATTTCTGCTGCTTTTTAATACCTCTGTTGTTACAGCGCAACAAACCTATTTAGATAGTCTTAAACATCAGCTAACCCTTACCGAAAAACCTGATACATCAAGGGTCTTAGCCTTATTTTCCCTTGCAGATTATTATGGGTTTCTGCAATTCGATAGTTGTCTTTTTTATGCTGCACAAACAACAGAGCTTTCACAAAAATTAAATTATCCCCTTGGAAAATTCCTCGGTTATTGGAGCACCTTTCATGGATTAAATTCACAAGGTAATTATTCAAAGGCCCTCGAAGTGGCCCTTGACATGCAAAAAATCGGTGAAGAAATAAAAAAAGGCAGTCCCTGGGTGATGCCGCAGGTGTATTATTTTTTAGGGCTACTTGACAAAGAAATGTCGCAGTACCCTGAATCAAAAATGGAGTTTCAAAAGTCGATAGCATTACAGCAAAGTAATGGAGAACCAATGGCCGAAGTTTTTGCTTCCTTTTCCCAATTAGGAATTGTATATGCTAGTTTACACCAAATGGATTCTGCTTTAAATTTTACCCAAAAAGGATATGAATTAGGTTTGCATTCCAGGCGATTTAAAATGTACTTTCCACTGGCAATTACGGCCATTGGAAACATTAATGTTGCCATAGGAAAACTGGATATGGCTCGTCATTATTTTCTCGAAGCTATTGGAGAATGCAAGCTTAATAATAATGCCTATTTCCAGGCAAGGAATTTTATTAATCTTGCCACACTTTTCAACAAAATTAACCTCAATGATTCTGCCATCTACTACGCTGGCATCGCTGTTGAGCTAAGCCAACGGCACAATTTCGCAGAATTTATTTTAAATGCTGCTAAGGTTCTTACGGATACCTATGAATCAGAAAATAAGCCGGACAGTTCTCTTAAATATTTAAAGATTATGATTGCTGCAAAAGACAGTGTATTCAGCCAGTCAAAAGTGCAGCAGTTTCAGCAATCAACTTTCAATGAAATACAGCAACAGGAGCAGGCAAACCTGGAAAAAGAGCGATATCAATTTCGTGTGAAAATTTATGCGCTCGTAGCCTCTTTAGCTGTGTTTCTTCTTATCGCCTCTATTTTATATCGAAATAGCAGGCAGAAGCAAAGAGACAAACTCAAAATAGAAAAGGCGTATAGTGAATTAAAGTCAACACAGGCGCAACTTATCCAGTCCGAAAAAATGGTGTCACTTGGAGAAATGAGCGCAGGCATCGCTCACGAAATTCAAAACCCGTTGAACTTTGTAAATAATTTTTCGGAGGTTAATGCAGAATTAATTGATGAGTTGCAACAGGAAATTGACAAAGGCAATCTTGATGAAGTAAAAGCAATAGCAAAAGATCTTAAAGAAAATGAACAAAAAATAAATCACCACGGCAAACGTGCCGATGCAATCATTAAGGGAATGCTGCAACACTCAAGAACAAGCACGGGTCAAAAAGAACCCACAGATATCAATGCGTTAGCAGATGAATATTTGCGTTTATCCTACCACGGTATGCGGGCAAAAGACAAAACCTTTAATGCAAACATGCAAACTGACTTTGATAATAACATTGAAAAAATAAATATTATTCCACAAGATATTGGAAGAGTGTTGCTTAATCTATTCAATAATGCATTTTATGCAGTGAATGAAAAAGCGAAACAAACTAACAATTATGAGCTTGCCGTTTCTGTAGCAACAAAAAAAATAAACAACTGTGTTGAGCTAACGGTAATGGACAACGGCAATGGTATTTCTCAAAAAGTAATTGATAAAATCTTCCAGCCATTCTTTACTACTAAACCAACAGGCGAGGGAACGGGATTAGGTTTGAGCCTGAGCTATGATATTATTAAAGCACATGGCGGCGAAATAAAAGTCGAGACAAAAGAAAATGAGGGAACGAAGTTTATTATTCAATTACCGATAACCACATAAATGAAAATTCATTTATATAAAATATCACTGTTGCTTATCCTGAGTGCTTTTTCTTGCAAATCATATACCCAGGCCTCTGTTGCAGATTCATTAAAAATTGATTCGCTTAAGAAGGTTTTGGTAACAGAGAAGGATGATACGAATAAGGTGAATACGCTGAATGAGTTTAGTGACTTGCTGATTGATAAGAGAGAAATTTCTTTGGCTTATTCGAAATCTGCCATCGTGCTCTCACACAAATTGGGCTTCAAAAAAGGCGAAGCAAATGCTTACTATAACTATGGCCTCGCCCTGGAAGGAAGCAATTATATTGGCACGCAAGGCGCAATAAGCGAAGTGGTAAGCAACCTGACCCAGGCAATAAATCTCTTTCAGGCGATCAGCGACAATTCGAAAATAGCTGACTGCTATTATAGTATTTCGAGAGCCTATATTGCCATTGATCAAAATCTTCCTGAAGGAATAGCAAATATTCTGACCGCGCTGAAGATCTATGAAAAAACGGGGAATAAAAAAAAGATAGCCTCCTGTTATTTGTCTTTAGGAGCAGATTACCAAAATGAAAATGATGACAGCCTGGTAAGGGAAGGAGGTGATGATATTAAAACGGCGCTGAAAATATTCACCGAAATCAAAGACTCTTCAAATATCGCATACGCTTCTCACCTGGTCGGCGAATTATCCATTCATCATGGCGATTATGACGAGGCATTGCACTACCTGAATATGTCTTTGGAAATTTACCAGGCAATGGGTGATCGCGGACCTGATTATGGCATCGGGTGGACGGAAGGATCCATCGCGGAAGTATATGAAGCGCAAGGAAATGAGGCCATTGCGGCCGGCAATAAGGTATTAGCTTCAAAAAAACTACAGACAGCACTGAAAATATTCCGTGAAAGAGTAAAGACAGAAACGGCGGGAGGTAGGTCTCACCGGCAATCTTTTGGAGAATTGGGGGACTGCTATTTTGCTTTAAGCAAAATCACTTACGGAGCGACCTCACGGGAGAACCTGTTGCAAAGCCTTAACTATAATAATCTTCTTTTACAAATAGCCAGAGACGCAAATAATAAATCCATAATCAGTGATGCATATTATAATTTATCCCAGGTGACCAGCGCTCTTGGAAACTATAAAGATGCATTTGGATATTATGAATCGTACATCGTATATAGGGACAGTTTATATAACGATGAGAATACCCGGAAGACTGAACGGACCCTGATGCAGTACAACTTTGATAAAAAAACTGAACTAGCGAAGTCAGTACAAGATAAAAAAGATGCAGATGCAAAGCGTCTTAAGAACCAGCAACTTTTTATAATTGCTGCACTTGGAATTATTGTGCTTGCGGTTATAGTAATTGCTTTGATACAATTTAGAAATAACAGGCAAAAACAAAAGGCAAATAAGCTATTACAAAATCAGAAAACGGAAATCCAGCAACAAAAGGACAAAGTAGAATTAACGTTAACCAAGTTAAAATCAACACAGGCACAACTCATCCAATCAGAAAAAATGGCCTCACTTGGAGAAGTCACTGCAGGCATTGCACATGAAATACAAAACCCTTTAAACTTTGTCAATAATTTTTCAGAAGTAAATAAAGAATTACTTGTTGAAATGAAAGAAGAAATGAATAGAGGAAACATTGATGATGCAAATACCATTGCAAATGATATTATAGATAATGAACAAAAAATAATTCATCACGGTAAACGTGCGGATGCTATTGTAAAAAACATGCTACAACATTCGAGAACAAGTACAGGGCAAAAAGAACCTACGGATATTAACGCATTAGCAGATGAATATCTTCGTTTATCCTACCACGGCATTAGAGCAAAGGATAAGGCTTTTAATGCAAACATGCAAACTGATTTTGATGACAACATTGGAAAAATAAATATTATACCGCAGGAAATTGGACGAGTACTATTGAATTTATACAACAATGCTTTCTATGCTGTGACTGAGAAAAAGAAACAACAAGGGGAAGGATATGAACCTACAGTTTCAGTTAGCTCAAAAAAGACAGGTGGTAATATGGTACTAACGGTAAAGGATAATGGTAATGGTATTTCTCAAAAAATAGTCGATAAAATCTTTCAACCATTCTTTACAACCAAGCCTACAGGCGAAGGAACAGGATTGGGATTGAGTTTAAGTTACGATATTATTAAAGCACATGGAGGGGAGATAAAAGTGGAGAGTAAAGAGAGTGGTGGTAGTGAATTTATCATACTGCTGTCATTAAATCAAGAACAATGAAGAAAAAATTACTATTAATCACAGCTTTTGCACTTTATGCAATTCTGTCAAACAGCCAAAACAGGCTACCGCCCTATTATCAAATAAAAGATGATACTTCCCGTCAATACAATATTCCCGATTCACTCATAAGGGTGCTGCCTGATAATGATGGGAATTGGACAATAGATGACATTCTTAAACCAGAATTAAACAATAGATTTAATGAGTTGACAGAAAATGACAAGAGCAAAAAGGCAGTAAGCACTTATTGGTATCAATATCGTTTAAAAAATTTAATGGATCGGAATGCCAGGATTTCATTGAATTCATCATCTGACATCAACGATTATTATCTAATTACTCGGGGAAAGCAACCTAAACATTTTTTAACGGGCTTCCTGGTCGAGCCTAAAAAAAAGGACGGATTTAAATGGGGCAATTTTATACCGATCACTTTGAAAGCAGGCGATTCTGTTACTGTTTATCAAAGATCATACAACAAAGATAACTTGCCCCCCGGAGCCTCATTTACGGCAGTGATGTCGACTGATGCCGCGGTAAAAGAAAATTATATAGATAACCAGGATTCCGGTAGGTATGTTTTCGAAATGCAGAACATCCTGGAAGCATTTATGATCGGGCTGCTTTTGCTAAGTACTTTTTTCAACCTGTTTTTTTTCAGCGTTGTTAAAGAGCGGGAATATTTGTATTTCGCACTGTTTGCATTTTCCCTGATGCTAAACAGGTTTTGGAATATTTTAAGTTCATTAAGTTACAGCTATCCTGGTCTATCAAATTTTTTTCCTTACCTGGCTTATGCATGGGTATTTATTTCTTTCTCCCTGGTTCAATTTACACGGCGTTTTTTTCACATAAAACAAAAATATCCAAAATGGGACAGGGTTTTGGCAATAGCAGCTGCTCTTATTATTATAGTTTTTGTTATCGACCTATTTACAATTCGGATATCAATCAGCGAAAATGTTTTTTCTGTTATGGGTGTTCTTTTAGATTTCTTTATTGCACCCCTTTTTGTTTTTATTACCCTTTTATTATTTTTTAGATCAAAAAATAAGGCGTTGCGCTTTTTTATAATAGCAGCACTTCCGTATATTATTTTTCTTATTATTTCATTTCCAGGAGAAGATTCATTATTGCCATTTACACAAAAATTCCTCTCTCCAGGCATAGTTGCATTCTTTACCACGATTGTGTCCAATTTCAGGACGGTGGAAATGGCTTGTGTACTTTGGCTGATTGTATTTTTTTCATGGACATTGTTTATAAGATACAACGAACTTAGAAAAACAAATGCCCAAAATACTTTGGACAATGAGAGACTTGCAAAAGAGCAGGAAATAGCATTGCGGGAGCTAACTGAAAAACAGAATATAGAGCTTGAAAAACAGGTAAAACAACGTACTGCCGATTTAAATAATTCTCTTGAAACCCTTAAATCTACTCAATCTCAACTCATCCAATCAGAAAAGATGGCATCATTGGGCGAACTTACTGCAGGTATTGCTCACGAGATCCAGAACCCATTAAACTTTGTCAATAATTTTTCAGAAGTAAATAAAGAATTAGTTGATGAACTGCAAAGTGAATTAAAAGCAGGTAATACCGAAGATGCCATAGCCATATCAAACGATATCAAAGAAAATGAAGAAAAAATAAACCATCACGGAAAGCGTGCAGATGCCATTGTCAAAAACATGTTGCAGCATTCAAGAACAAGTACCGGGCAAAAAGAACCCACAGATATCAATGCGTTAGCAGATGAATATTTGCGTTTATCCTACCACGGTATGAGAGCAAAGGATAAGACTTTTAATGCAACAATGAAAACAGATTTTGCTGAAACGATCGGTAAAGTAAACATCATCCCGCAGGACATTGGAAGAGTGCTGTTGAATTTATATAACAATGCTTTTTATGCAGTGAATGAAAAAGCACAGCAACAACATAACGGGTATGATCCAACCGTTTCTGTTAGCACAAAGAAATTAACTAATAGTGTTGAACTAACTGTGAGGGATAACGGCAATGGCATTTCTCAAAAAATAATTGATAAAATATTTCAGCCTTTCTTCACCACTAAGCCGACGGGGGAAGGAACAGGATTGGGACTGTCACTGAGCTACGATATCATTAAAGTTCACGGCGGAGAAATAAAAGTGGAAACAAGAGAAACTGAAGGAACCACCTTTGTAATTCAAATACCATCCAAATAAAAAATGAAATCACTTAAAACATTACTAATCCTCCTGCCGCTTTTCTATGCTCATGCAATATGTGCACAGGATAATTCAATCGACTCCCTTCAAAAGGTTTTAAAGAACATCCCTGGCCTGGAAAAAGGAATTCCTGGCCTGGATATGGACATACCCGGCCTGGGCAACTCCTTAAAAAATTACACGCAACAACAACTCAAAGTAGTGCTTGAAAAATTAAACAAGGGACTGTCCGCAGCTAAAGCAATGGGCGATATTAAAAAATTACGGGGAGGTTATTATGAACTGACGAAACTCGATAGCACAACGGGTAACTATAAGCAGGCATACGAGCATTATAAATTATATACGTTATACCGGGATAGTCTTATAAAAGAAGAAACAGAGAAAAAAGAGTTAGAGGCCAAAATGCAGTATGAGTTTGACAAAAAGCAGGCAATAGCTAAAGCAGAGCAGGATAAAAAGGATGCGGAACAAAAGAGAATAAAAAACATACAATACTTTACGATTGGCGCGCTTGCCTTTCTTTTGCTGGCAATTTTGCTGTTTGCCTCCATTCAATGGCGAAATAATAAACAAAAGAAAAAGGCCAATGCCTTATTACAACAACAAAAGGAAAAAGTTGAGAACACACTAACAGAACTTAAGTCCACTCAATCGCAACTCATCCAGGCAGAAAAAATGGCGAGCCTTGGAGAACTCACTGCAGGCATTGCACACGAAATACAAAACCCATTAAACTTTGTGAATAATTTTTCAGAAGTAAATAAAGAATTACTTATAGAAATGAAAGGTGAAATAAAACGTGGAAACATTGTGGAGGTAACAGCCATCGCCAATGATGTTATAGACAACGAGGAAAAAATAATTCACCACGGTAAAAGAGCCGATGCCATTGTAAAAGGAATGTTGCAACACTCACGGTCAAGCGCAGGTGTAAAAGAACCAATCAACCTCAATGACCTGGCAGACGAATATTTGCGACTTGCGTACCAGGTATTAAAGGGAAAGAATGCGTCTTTTAACGCTATAATAAAAACTGATTTCGACGAAACAATTGGCAATATCAATATTGTTCCGCAGGATATTGGACGAGTATTGCTGAATTTATATAACAATGCATTTTATGCAGTTAATGAGAAGGCAAAGAACCCCCAACCTCAAAATGGGAGCAAAGAATATGAGCCAACTGTTACAGTTAGTACAAGATTTGTAAAGTCCCCTTCAGGGGCCTTGGGGGTGTCACTAACGGTAACGGATAACGGCAATGGTATTCCCCGTAAAATAATTGATAAAATCTTTCAACCATTTTTTACCACAAAACGAACAGGAGAAGGCACAGGATTGGGGTTGAGTTTAAGTTATGATATTATTAAAGCGCATGGCGGGGAAATAAAAGTACAGACAGAAGAAAACAAAGGTTCAGAATTTATAATGCTCTTACCGGCTTGAAAATGAATGTTTCCGGTCTGACCTATTCCCATTTCGATGGCACGTTTCCATGGAGGTAGACATGCCCGGCAATTATAGTATTGTCTTGAAAACCCTGGCACCAAATCATTCAACAGATTTCTTAGCATTTCGCCATACCAAAATCACACTTTACCCGTTCAATAGGTATCACAGGTGCGTCGCAAGTGCGTCAGTTAGCGCACTTGTGACGTATTTAAGTAGTTACATCTAAGGACCAGGCCAACTGTTAGTATAGCGGAGCCGCCTCTGGTCAGTTTTAGAAGGCAAATAAAATATATAAACTAATTCATTTTGGCTATTCAAAAGTCTACATTTATAACCGGCCGCCTGCAGAATATTATTTTCTATCAGCGAGATGGGAAGTTCTTTGCAAGGACGATGCCTGATAAGGTAAAACAGTCAGCCGCCACTAAAATCCGTAGCCGCAATTTCGGCATCGCTTCGACATCGGGAAAAACTTTACGAAAACTGCTGGCTCCTGTGCTCCCATTTCCAAAAGACAAAAATATGCAGAGCAGGTTCTCAGGAGCTATAGCTAAATGGCTTAGATTATATGATGTGAACCATATACCCTTGGCTACCCGCTTGCCTTTTTTGACAAATTTTAATTTTAATGAAAAGACAAGTATTAAAGAGAGATGGAAAGTACCTATTGTTGTTACACAACCTGCTAATGACCGGGTCGAAGTTTATATCCCGGGATTTTTACCGACTACAAATATTAATGCCCCGGCTTATACAACTGCCATTATATGCACCATTACTACTGCGGTATGTCGCCTTAATAACGGGGTAGCGTTAGGAAGTTTCACGGAAATACTAAACATCGCATATAATAATGAGCCTGTAAATGCCCGGGTTCTGACCTTACCTGTTCCCATAGCCAGTGGGTCTTTGGTTATTACGGCCGTATCATTAACCTACATAATATCAGGCCGAAAAATAAATGACAAAATCACTTTTGTCCCTTCTTCGGTTATTGATGCACGTTATTGCTAATAAGAAATTCGCTGTCAACATATTCGCGTAATATTTCCTTTTCAAGCCTGGTAATTTTACTAATTACACAGTAATTTCAGAACATCAATAATAGAGTAGTGCTCACCTTGTTTAACGCCTCCAGGCTGTATATCTTTGTTCCAGAAGTTGATTGATGTTCAACAAACATTAATCAAAAAATCCAAATCCACCGAAAGACCTAATATCCAACAATCCAATAGAAAAGTCCGAAAATCCGATATCAGTCAACTTCTAATTTTTTTATCCAATACCTGGGAACAACTAATAATATCCAAAGAAAACAACCGCCAATAATCCTGGTGTAATTACCAACCCCGAACACTAAAATATTTAAGCCTGCAGCAATGCGGGCTTTTTTAATTGCTGCCTCGCAGCTTCTATTATCACCTGCAATTTCTAAACACGCATTGGAAAAAAAGTGGGTAACAAAACTCCGCCAGCGTCATCAGCTACCCTTCACTATAAATTCTTTTCAACCGCAGCTTTGATACAGGAGCAATGATGAGAGGAAATTTTTCTACCTTAACATTGGCTGATTCTAATCCAAAGCCTTTTTCTTCGCTAAGGCTTTTATCTTTTATCCAGAAGTACATTTTTAATACAAGTTTTTCAAAATTGCCAAGTTCATTATCCGGGGATAAAAACTTTTCCATTACAATAAATTGGAAATCGCCAACTGCATTATTCCGTTGCAGGCTGTCATATCTGCTGGTGATAATTACTTCTTTATTGGCCACCATATCTTCCACTACTTTTCTGAACATCAGGTTTATTCTTGGTAACACTCTAAAACCCAGTCTAAATTCTACCCGGATAATTTCATTAGGAATGATTGTTTCAACGCTATACTCATTAGTATAAGGCTCGTCCTGTGTACGTACATGAACAAACCAATAGATATCCGCTCGTTTCGGGCTTCCGTATAAGATTGAATAAATAATTTTATGTTCAATTTCCTTTGCATTGTCAGCACCTGTCAGATAAACTAAATGGGTTGCATATTTAGATATAGATGAATCATTGCTTATTTCCTGTATTAGCGGCAGATAAGTTCCCAACCTTACAAATTCAGCATAGCGGTTTTTTATTTTTCTTGCTCTATGCCAGATATACATTACACCAATAATACCAAATTCGAAAACCAGGAACATCCAGCGCTTTTTAATTTTTGCAATGTTGGCAATAAAAAAAGAAATCTCTACCGTTAGAAAAATAATCAGAACAATCACAACTATTACCATTGCCCATTTCTTTACAAACTTCATGTAATAAAACATCAACATTGTAGTCATTAACATGGCGATAGTGATAGAAAAGCCATAAGCTGCTTCCATTTTGGAAGACTCCCGGAAATAAAGCATTACTGCAAGACAGCCTATCCACAATATAAAATTGATACTGGGTATATAAATTTGCCCCCTTATTACCGTCGGAAATTTCACTTTAATTTTAGGCCAGAAATTAAGGCGCATTGCTTCGCTTATTAAAGTAAACGACCCGCTAATTAAAGCCTGGCTCGCTATTATAGCAGCCGCCGTCGCAATCAAAATTCCAATTATTAAGAACCAATGCGGCATTACTTCATAAAAAGGATTTAATCCATTAAGTAATTTTTCTTTCCTTACCATTAGCCATGCGCCCTGCCCAAAATAGTTTAGTAGCAATGCTGTTTTAACAAATATCCAACTGTATTGAATATTTTTTTTCCCACAGTGTCCAAGATCGGAGTATAATGCTTCCGCACCTGTGGTACATAAAAATACCGAGCCTAATAACCAGAATCCATTGGGATATTTTGACAGCAAATCGTAGGCATAAACCGGATTGATCGCTTTTAAAATAGAAGGATAGTTAGCTAATTGTGCGACACCAAGAACCGCCAACATCAAAAACCATACAAACATGATTGGCCCGAAAGAACTGCCCACTACATTGGTTCCAAATTGCTGAAAGAAAAATAAAAGAGAAATAATTCCAATAATAATTCCTACGGTTAATGTGTTGCCAGGTGAAATAATGTTCTCCAACCCGGTAACTCCTTTTAATCCTTCAACTGCAGATGCAACTGAAATTGGAGGAGTAATAATGCCGTCGGCCAATAACGTTCCGGCTCCGACAATTGCAGGAACATACAGCCACTTTCGATAACGACGTACGAGAGCAAACAAAGAAAAAATTCCTCCTTCCCCCCTGTTATCTGCCTGCAGCGTTAATAAAATGTATTTAAAAGTAGTTTGCAGCGTAAGTGTCCAGAAAACGCAGGAAATGCCTCCGTAAACTAACTCCTGGCTGATTTCTCTTGTTCCAACTATTGAGCTTAAAACGTAAAGTGGTGAGGTACCTATGTCACCATAAATAATTCCTAAAGCAACCAGTAACCCTGCGGCTGTTGCTTTACCGAAGTGTTGTTTCAAAATAAGAAATTAGTTTTTATGTAGTGTGAGAATTCTAAAAAAGCTGCAGCTATCACAAACGAAATTTTTTACGCATGCAGCAAACTAAGTACCGGGCTATGCAAAAATTAAAGTTTCAGTTTAAACTATAGCATGGATACGGGTTTCAGAATAAGTTGCCAAAAAGAACAGTGATTATTAAAATATGAACCCTTCCATTCTGAAAGGGTAATTTTCAAAATGATAAGGTATCGTTTACCTTACCGACGAATATAATCCTGAAATATCCACGGACCTATCTCATCCCATTTTGGAAAATGTCTTTTCATTTTGGAAGGCTTTTTTTTATTTCTAATAAAATTTTATTTCTAATTTTTTTTCGGGAAATCAGTATGGCAGCCATTTTACAAATTTTATTAGCCGTTAATATTTGTTGTGGTATGGCGTTGGCACATCAATGAAAAACAATTTTAAAAATTGAAAATGATGAACCAATATGAAGTGCCTTCTTATTTACAGGATGCATTGACCGAAATGAAAGAGGTGTTGGCTAAACAAGGAGTATCATCAGATATTTTTGATCCATACAAATCTGTGCAATGCCTTACTGACTTTACTTTAAAAGTTGCACTTCAGCACAATAATAAAATGTTGAAACGCTGTTTCAGAGCTGCAGAAAGATTGTATGCAAAAGGAAATGAGACAATTAAGAATGCTGTTAACAATGTATTTATATATTCTTTTTCAGAGTTGTTTGCTGATTGTGACAGCAGGCAGGAACGAATTGAGAGACAATCAATAATGCCACCATATTTATTTTTTGCTTATATGCAGCAAGTATTGAAATCGAATTATAAATAATGATCGATCGTGGTCACTGAAGTGGCTGATTGCAGTCATTAAATGAATCATAACATTTAAATAATTTTATTTATGGCAGAAAAAAAAACGATAAAAGATAGAGTTTTTGTGGTCCTTATCTGGTTAATGGCCGTAGCGTTGGTCTATCTCGTCATTGTAAAATTAAAATTGCTTTTTCATTAAAAATAAAACTATAGAATTATGACAATTATTTTAATTCTTGCCGGCCTGTTAGGCTTTGCAATATTTTTTAAGTCTATTGATTTCTTCGATAAAATATAAAACCATGATAGCTCTGTTTATTATCTCGATACTGGTATTTTGTTACCTCTGTTACGTACTAGTTAAACCGGAAAAATTTTAAATTATGAACACAGAAATTTTTGGCGTAATAGCCATGTATGTTATTATGGTGCTTTTGGCAATTCCGCTGGGGCGCTATATTGGCAAAGTTTATAATGGTGATAAAACCTGGCTGGATTTTATCTTCAATCCTATTGATAAATTATTCTTTAAAGCTGGTGGTATAAAGCCTGAAAAACAAATGACCTGGCAACAAAGTATGGCAGCGTTGCTGGTTATTAATTTAGTATGGTTCCTGCTATCCATGTTTGTGCTAATGAATATGAGTTGGCTCCCGTTAAACCCGGACGGGAATCCATCTATGACTGCCGACCTCGCATACAACACAACGGTAAGTTTTGTTTCAAATACCAATCTGCAACATTATTCTGGTGAAAGTGGGGTTTCCTACCTGGGACAATTGCTATTGATGTTGTTTCAGTTTGTAAGCGCTGGTACAGGCATGGCCGCATGTGCAGTGGTCTTTAAAGCAATGAAAGAAAAAAGCACTGAAAACCTGGGTAACTTCTACAACTACTTTATAAAATCATGTACTAGAATTTTGTTGCCACTTTCAATAATAGTCGCTATTATATTAATGTTCAATGGCACCCCTATGAATTTCCAGGGTAAAGGTCAGTTTATAAGCATGCAGGGAGATACTGTTAATGTATCAAGAGGTCCTGCAGCAGCGATGATAGCTATTAAACAATTAGGCACTAACGGTGGCGGATACTTCGGAGTAAATAGTGCGCATCCTTTTGAGAATCCAAACTACTTTACCAATATGGTAGAATGTGTGTGCATCATCTTAATTCCAATCGCATTGATCTTTGCCTTAGGCTACATGCTCAAAAGAAAAAGATTTGCCTGGATTGTGTTTGGTGTAATGACATTAGGTTTTCTATTGCTCGTAATACCTTCTATCTATAATGAAATGCATGGCAATACCGCCATCAGTAAAATGGGCATATTGCAAAGCCATGGAAGTATGGAAGGTAAAGAAGTGCGCTTTGGTCCCGCTGCATCCGCGTATTGGGGCATTAGTACAACCGTAACATCTAACGGTAGCGTAAACGCAATGCATGATAGCTTTACGCCATTAACCGGAATGTGTGCCATGCTTGGCATGATGATAAACTCTTTCTATGGAGGCGTTGGAGTAGGTTTTTTAAACTTCTACATTTTCATCATCATCGCAGTTTTTATCAGTGGCTTAATGGTAGGCAGAACACCGGAATTTATGGGCAAAAAAATTGAAGCCAGGGAAATGAAGATCGCTTCAATTATTGCTTTACTTCACCCGTTTTTAATCCTGGTTGGAACAGCCATTGCATCACACTTGTATGCTCACGATCCAACAGCTTATGCCGGTTGGCTCAACAATCCCGGTAATCATGGCTTTAGCGAAATGCTGTATGAATTCACTTCTTCATCAGCCAATAATGGCAGTGGTTTCGAAGGCCTCGGAGATAATACACCTTTCTGGAATATAGCCTGCGGAACGGTAATGCTGCTGGCAAGATTTTTACCCATCATCGGGCCGGTTGCCATTGCAGGTATTCTT
Organism: uncultured Chitinophagaceae bacterium; assembly: GCA_963792025.1. Lineage (GTDB taxonomy): Bacteria > Bacteroidota > Bacteroidia > Chitinophagales > Chitinophagaceae > Ginsengibacter. The sequence continues at coordinate 346,087 of CAWBUS010000013.1, forward strand.
GCAAAAAAGAAGTATGTGCCCGAAAGCGCAGGAACACTCAAGACCGATACCTCCACGTTCGGCATAATGGTATTCGCCGTAATATTTATCGTCGCAGCGTTGAGTTTCTTCCCGGCATTGGCCCTTGGGCCCATCGCAGAATTCTTTGGAATGAGATAAATTTTATGAAGTTGTCCACCAGTGTGACAAGACTTCACTAATAACAAATAAATGAACAATATGAACCACACATACACAAAGCCAGGAAGTAACACAAAGGAAATCTTTGTGAACTTAGAACACTTTGTGTGTCATTGGTTCCATAAACTTTAAACCATGTCAGTACATAGAAGAGAACAAAAATTATTCGAACAGTCATTGGTGAATGAAGCGCTTAAACAATCATTCGTCAAACTTAATCCGCGAATCATGTTTCGGAACCCGGTAATGTTCACCGTGGAAATTTGCACCGCAGTAATGTTGGCTGTTTGTATATGGATTTATACGGGTGAAAAAGCACAAGGCGGCCTCGTATATAATATAATTGTATTCGCTGTTTTATTTGTAACATTATTGTTTGCCAACTTTGCTGAAGCAATTGCCGAAGCAAGAGGAAAAGCACAGGCGGACAGCCTTAGAAAAACGAGAGAAGACACTCCTGCAAAAAAGGTATTTCCTGTTGGTGAAATACATACCAATGAAATTAAAATTGTTCCCTCTTCTCAATTAAGTAAGGGCGATATTTTTCTCTGTGAAGCTGGTGATATTATACCAATGGACGGAGAAATAATCCAGGGGATTGCCACGATAGATGAGAGTGCCATTACCGGCGAATCTGCTCCGGTAATACGTGAAGCCGGAGGCGATAAATCCTCCGTAACCGGTGGCACAAAGGTTCTCAGCGATCATATAAAAGTTCGTGTAACCACTGAGCCAGGCGAAAGTTTTTTAGATAAAATGATTGCTCTTGTCGAAGGAGCATCGAGGCAAAAAACACCGAACGAAATTGCTTTGACAATTTTACTCGCAGGGTTTACACTCATCTTTATAATTGTGTGTGTAACGCTGGAACCTTTCGGTAAATATGCTAACACTCCTATAACTATTGCGGCATTCATTTCATTATTTGTTTGTTTAATACCCACGACAATTGGCGGTTTATTAAGCGCCATAGGTATTGCCGGAATGGACAGGGCATTAAGAGCAAACGTAATTACAAAAAGCGGCAAAGCTGTTGAAACCGCAGGTGACCTTGATACCTTGTTATTAGATAAAACAGGAACCATAACAATTGGCAACCGCAAGGCAACCAATTTTTATCCAGCTAACGGTATACCCTTAGACGCTTTTATTGAGGCATGTGCTTTATCTTCCTTAGCGGATGAAACACCTGAAGGAAAATCTATAGTTGAACTATCCAATCTTGATAAAAATTCTTTCAACACTACACGGTGCAAAATTTATTGAGTTTACTGCCGAAACAAGAAGCAGTGGTATTGACTTGCCAAATGGTTTAAAAATCCGCAAGGGAGCCTTTGATTCTATAAGAAATATAATAACAAAAGCCGGAAACAATTTCCCGGCTGAGACCGCTGACAGAGTAAAAATAATTTCTTCGAATGGCGGAACACCGTTAGTAGTAAGTGAAAACGGAAAAGCATTAGGCGTAATAGAATTACAGGATATTATTAAACCAGGCATTAACGAGCGTTTTGAAAGATTAAGAAAGATGGGGATTAAAACCGTGATGGTTACCGGCGATAATCCACTTAACCGCAAAATTTATTGCAGAGAAAGCAGGCGTAGACGATTTTATTGCCGAAGCAAAACCGGAAGATAAAATGATCTATATAAAAAAAGAACAGCAACTGGGCAAATTAGTTGCCATGATGGGCGATGGCACTAATGATGCACCTGCATTGGCACAGGCAGATGTGGGTGTTGCCATGAACAGCGGCACAGCAGCAGCAAAAGAAGCTGGTAACATGGTTGATCTTGACAATGATCCCACGAAATTGATTGAAGTAGTTGAAATTGGTAAACAGTTATTAATGACAAGAGGAACCCTTACCACTTTCTCTATTGCAAACGACGTAGCAAAGTATTTTGCTATTGTTCCGGCATTGTTTATTATATCTATACCTGCATTGCAGGGCTTAAATATTATGCATTTGCACAGCCCTGAAAGCGCTATTTTATCAGCAATAATTTTTAATGCGATCATCATTCCATTATTGATTCCGCTGGCATTAAAAGGAGTTGCCTATAAACCAATTGGCGCCAGCGCTTTGCTAAGAAGAAATTTATTGATCTATGGATTGGGTGGCGTGATAGTGCCTTTCATTGGTATAAAATTATTAGACCTGATTGTTAGCATTTGGTTTTAATAAAACTAATAACTACATAAAAAATTAAAAATATGAAACAGCATTTTTTTCCGGCTTTACGACTCACCCTGGTTTGCATAGTTGTGTTTATGGGTTTATATACATTACTTATTTGGGTCGTTGCACAGGCTGCGCCTAACAGCGGTAAAGGCGAGACAGTAACAGTAAATAATAAAGTGGTAGGTTATAAATTAGAAGGTCAGAGTTTTACCGATGATAAATATTTTGACAGCCGGCCTTCCGCATGTGGTTATAACGCAGCAGGTAGCGGAGCCAGCAATAAAGGTCCTTCCAATCCTGATTATTTAAAAGGTGTGCAGGCGCTAATAGACACATTCATGGTTCATAACCCTTCTGTAAAGAAAGAAGATATTCCATCGGAATTAGTGACAGCGTCCGGTAGTGGTTTAGATCCTGATCTCTCTCCCCAAGGCGCTTATGTGCAGGTGCCAAGAATTGCAAAAGCAAGAAATATTTCCGAAGAAAGAATAAAGGAATTGGTGAATCAACAAATTCAAAAACCATTATTGGGTTTATTCGGGCCGGGGAAAGTAAATGTATTGCAGCTAAATATTAAATTAGATGAATTGAAATAAGTATGTCTGAATTTGAAAATGATACAGGAACAATTTTTAAATCTTAGTCCAAAGGCAACGAGAGGAAAGTTTAAAATTTACATAGGCATGAGCGCCGGTGTGGGCAAAACGTACCGCATGTTGCAGGAAGCCCACAGCCTTTTGCAAAATGGTGTAAATATAAAAGTAGGTTTTGTGGAAACTCACGGAAGGAAAGAAACGCAGGCATTGATTGACGGGCTTCCTCTTATACCACGAAGAGATGTTTTTTATAAAGGAAAGCGATTGGAAGAATTGGATGTGCAGGCCGTATTATTGCTTCATCCGGAAGTTGTAATTATAGATGAGTTGGCTCATTCGAATATTCCAGGGAGCAAGAATGAAAAGAGGTGGCAGGATGTTCTCGATATATTAGATGCAGGCATAGACGTAATTTCGGCAGTTAACATTCAACATATAGAAAGCATTAATGAAGATGTAAAAAAAATTACCGGGGTAGAAGTAAAAGAAAGAGTTCCCGATAAAATGCTGCAGGTTGCGGACGAAGTAGTAAATATAGATCTTACAGCCGATGAATTGATAACAAGATTAAAGGCCGGCAAAATTTATGATCATACAAAAGTGCAGCAGGCATTACAGAATTTTTTTCAGCCCGACCAGATACTGCAGCTTCGTGAACTTGCTTTGAAAGAAGTTGCCGGGCAGGTAGAAAGAAAAGTTGATTACCAGGTAACAGCAAAAAAAAATCCGTTTAAGCATGAGCGTTTTTTAGCTTGTGTTTCTTCCAACCATGAAATAGCGCAACGGATCATTCGCAAAACAGCAAGACTGGCATCATATTACAACAGCCAATGGTATTTATTGTATGTGCAAACACCAAAAGAATCGGTTGATAAAATCCCTTTGGCTGCACAACGTCATTTAATTAATAACTTTAAGAACGCAACAGAATTAGGAGCGGAGGTTATCCAAAAAAAAGAAGATAATATAGCGGCTGCAATAATGGAAATGGTCAACGAAAAACACATTACCACCATTTGTATTGGTAAGCCGCATTTAAATCTTTTTCAAATCATTTTAAGAACAAGTGTATTTAACCAGTTATTAAAAACGCTTTCAAAAAACAATATCGATATAGTAATATTTTCCTGATGGCGCTCAATGTTAAAAATAAAATACGGCTGGGAACATTATTTCTTTTTCTGCTGCTGATATTGACAGGTGGCGCAAGCATCTATTTTATGTCAAAATTGAAAGCGGAGGCGATGAACATACTAAGGGATAACTATAAAAGCATTTCTTATGGACACACCATGCAGCAGCAATTGAATTCGATGGAGACATCGTATGATCAATCAATCCAGCGATTCGACAGTGCATTGAACCTGCAGGAAAATAATATTACCGAAAAAGGTGAAAAGGAAGTAACTGATTCTATAAGGATACACTTCAATAAGCTGAAGTCCGGGGACACAGCAAAAGAAATGATAAAGACACTTCAAAATGAAATCCAAAAGATACTTGCTTTAAATATGGGCGCCATAAGTTTAAAAAATGAAAAGGCCCAGGCAACTGCAAATAAAGCACTTACTATCATTCTCTTTTTAAGCAGCCTGGTGTTCATTATATCATTTACATTCCTGCTCAATTTCCCTTCGGTAGTCACCACTCCTATTAAGCAACTAACGGCAGCTATAAACGAAATAGGCGATAAAAACTATCAGCATCGTATTCATATTGAGAATAAAGATGAATTTGGCAAATTAGCAGATGCCTTTAATGAGATGGCGGAAAAGCTCCAGTATTTTGAAAGCAGCAATCTCAATAAAATGATGTTTGAAAAAAACCGGGCGGAAGCTGTGATTAATAGTTTGAAAGATGCAAGCATTGGAATTGATAAAAATGATACGATTCTTTTTGCTAATCAACAGGCCCTTCAGTTACTGGGATTAAAGACAGAAGATGTAGTAGGAAAATCTGTTAAAGAAATAAGCGTCAGAAATGATTTGTTTCGGTTTCTTATTGAAAACGAAAACCCGACGCCATTTAAAATAGTGGTTGACAACCGGGAAAACTTTTTTACAAGGGAGGTAATTGAGGTAACGCAGGGTGAGGCAAAAAATAAAGTAATTGTTTTAAAAAATATAACTTCTTTTAAAGAACTGGACGTTGCCAAAACCAATTTTATTGCTACCATATCGCACGAATTAAAAACACCGTTAGCCTCATCCGATTTTAGTTTAAAGTTACTGGAAGATGAAAGGGTAAGTAATCTTTCCGCGGAGCAAAAGGAATTAATTGGCAACCTTAAACGCGATAATCAGCGCATGCTTAAGATATTGAGCGAACTCCTGAATTTATCGCAGGTTGAAACAGGAAGAATACAATTAAATATAAAGAAAGTGGCACCGGAGCAAATTGCCGAGAATGCTGTACAGGCCGTTGCAATCAATGCAAAACAAAAAGACGTTACAATAAAAAAGATATACGAGAAAGATTTGCCGCAAATAAATGCAGATGCAGATAAAACAACGTGGGTCATAAATAATTTCCTTACCAACGCCATCAAATATTCGTATAACGGCGGTATTGTGGAAGCAGGTATCACTAAACAAAACGGAAATATTATTTTTTCAGTAAAAGATTCCGGCCCCGGTATTGCCAAAGAATACTTGCCAAAATTATTTGAGAGATATTTCCAGGTGCCGGGATCAAAAGAGAAAGGCACAGGATTGGGCCTCGCGATTTCCAAAGAATTTGTTGAAGCGCAAGGCGGAAAAATCTGGGTGGAAAGCGAGATTGCCAAAGGCTCTTCTTTTTATTTCAGCCTGCCCATATAATTCGGTAAATTATGTTGTATTTGGAATATCAAACTTAGTTTACGAACTCAATTTTATTATTCAAACAATATATGCGAATAGAATTTACTGATATCGACTATGGTATTGATCGTTCTTCTTTCGCCTTCGTCGTCTATAAAAACAAGCGAGGTAATTTCGCATGAAAACCGGTCCCCATCTTTTCTTACGCCTGTTATTTTAGCTTTTGCTTTTCCATTAATATTCAATTGATCCGCGTATTCGGCATATTTTCTCTCAGTGGTATCAAAAAGCTCTTTTGTTGTAAGCTGTGTCAATTCCCCGGATGTATATCCAAAAATCCCGGAGAAAGTCTCATTCACCTCCAGCATTTTCCCCCGACCGTTAGTGATGCTACTTGCATATAAAGTATTTTCGAGTAACGTACGAAATAATTCTGAAGTTGATGGAAACTTTACCAGTTCAGGATGGCCGCGAAATTCCTGCAAATATTTATGATGGGCTCCTATATCGGCTAATTCCCTGTTCTGGTCGATATGTGTTGTACCTTTCATTACTCTTATTAAAAAAATTACAGGTAATCCATCGAGTGCGCATTTTAAAGTAAGGCCTATCCTAATTTAAAAAATAAAATCGGCAGATACAAATAATCCGAATCAATTATCTATTTAAAATTGGAAATCAATTGTCTTAAATTAATTTAAGAAAACCATACGCTTTCTTAATTGATATTTGCACAATATTTCAACTCATTTTTTTTATATGAACCTCGGTGCCTGGATCGTTCTGACAGTGATTGTCATTTCTGCATTGGTAGTTCTGTTTTATAAGAGGCCGCAAAAGAAATTCGTTTTGCCTTCCGGATATAAAAATCTACTATCGCTCAACGTTGGTTTTTATCGCTCCTTAAATGATGAAGAAAAAATAAGATTTGAGGAGGAATTAAAAGAGTTTCTTGGTTATGTTCGCGTCAATGGAGTTGACACAACCGTCGAAGCTATTGACAGGTTGTTAGTTGCTGCAAGTGCCGTTATCCCCACCTTTGGATTTAACGGATGGAAGTATAACAATTTACGGGAAGTGCTTTTGTACCCGGCTTCATTTGATAAAGAAAAATTTTTATTGCAAAGCAATGAAAGAAATACTTTGGGCATGGTTGGCAACGGTCCAATGCAAAGGGTAATGATATTGTCGAAGCCAGCCCTACGTGATGGTTTTGCCAATGAAATGGGAAAAGAAAATACAGGCATACACGAATTTGTCCATTTGCTGGATAAGGAAGATGGTGATGTGGACGGCCTGCCCGAGACATTACTTAACAGAAAATATACAACCACCTGGATTCAGTTAGTAAATGAAAATATTAAGGCGATTAATGAAGGCAATTCTGATATCAATACTTATGGCGCAACCAACAAAGCAGAATTTTTTGCAGTAGCCGCTGAATATTTTTTTAAGCGGCCGGATCTTTTTAAAGAAAGACATGAAGCCTTATTTAACATGATGGTACAAATTTTTAATCAAAGTCCGGCTGCCCCTTTAATTACTGAAGACAATTGACTGAGAATAATAAAGAATAAGTCAGCATACGCAGTACGAGGAGCTGCCTTGTATTTTGATGAAAGCTTAGCTTCCTCTTCTTAACATTCCTGCATATTCATTTGGCAACGGACTGTCTTCAATTGCTTTTGCCGCCTTTTCTATATCATAATCAAATCTTATAAACTCAACGTGAACGGAATCCTTATTATTGATGCTGCTGTTAGAATTTATAGCCAATATTACATAACAACCTTTTGGGTTGTTGTCTTTTGGTTTACCTACCGAACCAATATTTATTGCATGACGGTAACGGGTATCCGCAGATTGTGCGGCTGTTAGTACCCGGTAATAAGGTTTATGTGTATGACCAAAGCACATGATGTCTGCATCCGCTCCCTCCATTATTCTTAATAAACTTTTTTCATCCCTGTCTTCAAAGAGGTATTCGTTTATTTTTCTCGGACTGCCATGTACTAGCAATAAATTGAGCTTATCATTATTCAGCTGAAATTCCAGTTTAATATGTGCAGGTAGTGTTCTCAGGTATTTTCTTTCATCCGGCTTTACAATAGAGTTTGTATAGGATATCGAGATTTTACCCATGTCTTTTTCATGTTCTTCTTTATATGCACAACCGCAATCATCACTCATTAAACCAATACCCTGGTCGTAATTTCCTGCAATTGTTGGGATCCCTCTGCGTCTAATTTCATTAATAACTTCGTTCGGCCAGGCATTATAACCAACTAAATCACCGAGGCAATAAATGGCATCAGGCTTTTGTTCGTCAATGCTATTTAAACACGCTTCCAGTGCAGGAAGGTTGGCATGAATATCACTGAACAAGGCAATTCTCATGAGATGATATTAAATGTTTTGTAATTGTTTTGTGTAGTATTTTTTTCTAAACCAAAAAGCCACATTCACTAGGGATATTAATGCGGGTACTTCCACCAAAGGACCAATGACCCCGGCAAAAGCCTGGCCGCTGTTAATCCCAAATACGCCGATGGCTACGGCTATCGCTAATTCAAAATTGTTACCTGCTGCCGTAAAGGCTATCGATGCATTGGTTGAATAATCCACTCCCATTTTTTTACCAATAAAGAAGCTCACCAAAAACATGACGGCAAAATAGATTACTAACGGTACAGCTATTCGAACTACATCGAAAGGTATTTGTACCATCAATTGACCCTTCAGGCTAAACATCACAATTATGGTAAACAATAAGGCTACTAAAGTGATTGGCGAGATAAATGGAACGAATTTATTTTGATACCAGTCATCCCCTTTTGCTTTTCTCAAAACGATCCTGGTGATAACGCCTGCGGCGAAAGGAATGCCTAAATAAATAGCCACGCTTTTTGCAATCTGGCCTATAGTAATATCAACAACTGAACCCCGGATGCCGAATAACGGCGGAAGAAGGGTAACAAACACATAGGCATAGACGCTGTACAGCAATACCTGGAAAATACTGTTCAATGCTACTAACCCAGCCGCATATTCGCGGCTACCTTCTGCCAGTTCATTCCAGACAATAACCATGGCAATACAACGGGCTAAACCGATAAGAATCAGCCCAACCATATATTCCGGATGTCCATGCAAAAAAACAATAGCGAGAAAGAACATGAGTACCGGGCCAATTACCCAATTAAGCAATAAAGAAACCCCTAACACTTTTGTGTTTTTAAATACTTCCTTCAGCTTATCATATTTCACTTTTGCAAATGGCGGATACATCATCAATATTAAACCTGCCGCTAAAGGAATATTTGTTGTGCCGGAAGAAAATGAATTGATAAATGTGGAAGAAGTTGGAAAGAAGTAGCCAATTGCCACACCTATGCCCATCGCTAAAAATATCCAGAGTGTTAGGTACCTGTCTAAGAAACTTAATTTCTTTCTTTCGTTTGCCGGGGCGCAGTCGTTTGCTGACATTATTATTTAAATAAATATTTTATTACATTAATTATCGCTCTTATCAAAAATATTTGTGGCACAGATCATCCGTCTTTTATTATCTTACACTTAGCTGGCTTCAATTATTCTATCCTGCATCCAGTAATCCAGGTTGTTTGCATCTTCCATAAATTGAATCACTTTCTCTTTTATTTCATCTCTTACCACGCGAACTTTTGCAAGTATTTCTTCATCAGAACCTGCGAATTTAGAAGGATCCGGAAAAGACCACGCAATTCTTTTTACCTTACCCGGGAAGACAGGGCATCTTTCAGCAGCTTCTTTTTCACACACGGTTATTACAGCCTGGTATAACCTGCCTTGTTTAAATAAATCAAATACTTCTTTAGTTTGGTTCTTGCTAATATCAACTCCAACTTCCTGCATTGCCCGGATAACATAAGGATTCAATTTACCTTTTTCAATACCGGCACTTTCAGCCTTGAACTTTCCATCGCCCAACTGGTTCAGAAATGCTTCAGCCATCTGGCTCCTGGCTGAATTATGAATGCAAACAAATAAAATATTATACATTATATTGATTTTTTAAAATATTTAATTACAACAATCGGGACCACAACAAGCTGCTTTTTCGGCTAATGGTTTTTCGGCATACACAGTTATACTGCGTATACCCGTTCCTGATAGTTTAAAAGATTCAATTTGTTCTTTTGATAAATAATTGCTTAAAATATCGTCGGGTACAATGATCGGTTTATCTTTTTGAATGGTAATATTTGTAAATCCGTTAGTCTCTATCAATTCCAAATACACCTGTTTTTGAATGGCCCCTGCCACACAGCCTGCATACATTTCCGCTGCTTCTTTTATTTGCGCAGGCAATTCACCTTCCAATACAATATCGGAAATACTAAAATGTCCACCGGGTTTTAAAACGCGAAAGATTTCTTTTATAACGCCATCCTTGTTCGGCACCAGGTTGAGCACACAATTACTTACAACTACATCTGCAACATTAGAAGTGAGTGGCATCTTTTCAATATCGCCCTGGCGGAATTCAACGTTATTAAATCCTCTCACATCATTGTTCCTTCTCGCTTTCTCAATCATAGCCGGAGTAAAATCTATCCCAATTACTTTACCCGTTTCCCCCGTTTCATGCCTTGCAATAAAAGCATCATTGCCGGCACCACTGCCCAGATCAATTACCACATCTCCTTTTTTAATTTTAGCAAATTGAGTTGGTAGTCCGCAGCCTAAACCTAAATCAGCATCAGGGTTGTATCCATCAAGCTGGTTGTAGTCTTCTGACATGATATTATATACTTCAGTGCTGCAGCAACCCGAGCCACAACAGGAAGATTCATTAGTTTCTTTATCCTGCAAAGCAATTTCTGAATACTTCTGTTTTACCAGTTCTTTTAAATCGTTTTCTGTTTCCATTTTATTTCTTTTTTATTTTGAATAATAATCGTGATATACCGATAGGTTTATTTAAAAAAAATCAGCAACAATTGCCGGTCTTACTTTTATAGGAGTCAAAAAGCTGGTTGATGCTCTCTTGTGCTAACTTCCACTCCTTCTCATCAATACAATAACAAACTGAAGCGCCATCAATATCTCCTTTAATTAACCCGGCATCTTTTAATTCTTTTAAATGTTGCGATACCGTACTTTGCGAAAGAGGTAATTCATCAACAATATCACCACAGATACACGCTTGTTTTTTGGCCAGCAATTTTAAAATAGAAATCCTTGCAGGATGGCCCAGCGCCTTTGCATATTTGGCCAGCTTGTTTTCTTTTAAAGTGAAAATATGTGACTTGGTTATTCCCATAATTGTAATCGCAATATTACGATTAGTTCATGAATAAAACAAGCCAATCAAAATATTTTTTTGCAAAAATTCTAAGATCATAATATAAGAACGATGGTACCGGCAATAATTAGCAGCGCACCTATAGCGATCCTGGGCGTAATCGCTTCTCCCAAAAAAATAACAGATAAAATGATTGCAAGTGCGACACTTAATTTATCTACGGGAGCTACCTGCGAAACCTTGCCCAACTGCAAAGCTTTAAAATAGAAAATCCACGAAAGCCCGGTTGCAATACCTGACAAACAAAGAAAGATAATATTCTGTTTTGTGAGTGTATGAATAGTAGCCGCCCCGCCGCGGAAAAAAGCAATGGCCCAAGCAATAATTAATATCACGATAGTTCGAATGCCGGTAGCAAGATCAGTATCTACGCCTTTAATGCCAACCTTGGCAAAGATGGCTGTAAGCGCCGCGAATAAAGCAGAAAGCAAAGCATATATCCACCACATAAATAAGACTTTAATGTAATTCTATCCAAGGTACATTACAAAATACTTAAACGACGCATTTAGATGGCTGAAAATTTGCATGTTGGGAAAATAAGGCGAACAAATTCAACTGACGCGTTAGCCTGGCATGCGGGAAAGTTTTAGATTATAAACATTGATTACAGTAACCGGTGCATATTTTATTTAAATTGCTGTAGGAAATTTGCAAGACGAAATGACCTATTTAAAATTGTATGAGGCATTGGCAAGGTTTTTAGTATAACCATCAAACTACCATAATGAAACTTTCATACAGGTTATTTTTTTTGATGCAATTAACTGTGTTCAGTGTAACCACGTTGCCCGCACAACAAACCCCTGTTGGCGACTCGACAAAAAAAACTAAATCGGTTATCGCAGGTCCCCAGTATCGTCGCTCTGCCTGGCATGATTATTTATGGGGAAGAAATTATCGCAAGGAATGGGGCACTCCTGTTAACCTTCCTGTTTTTTTATTAAACGATCGGGAAGGCGGCCTTACGCCTGTTAAAGAAGGTGGCGGTCATCAAACTACTTCGCTACACCTTGAAACCAAAGATGGGAAAAATTATACCCTGCGTTCCGTTGATAAAAGACTCGGAAAAGTTTTACCCGAATACTTTAAAGGAACATTTATAGAAGCGCAGGTAAATGATGAAGTATCCATGTCGAATCCGTACGCTGCAGCCACCGTACCCTTGATGGCGCAAAGTGCCGGAATTTATCATACCAATCCGGAGTATGTTTATTTACCACAACAGGAAGCTTTGGATAGCTTTAATGCTAAGTTTGATAATAATGTTTACCTGTTTGAGCAAAGATTAAAAGGAGACTGGAGCAATGCAGATAACCTCGGCAACTTCGATAAATTTTTCTCCACCGACGAAGTGAGACAGAAGTTGCAGGACGAATCAGCTAATAGTGCGGATCAAAAAACATTTTTAAAAGACAGGCTCTTCGACATGCTGATCGGAGATTGGGACCGACATGAAGATCAATGGGGCTGGGGCGAAATGAAAAAAGGTGATAGAAGAATCTATGTGCCTGTGCCGGAAGACAGGGACCAGGTTTATTTTGCACATGACGGTAAATTTTTAAATGCTGCCATCTATATGTCGGGCATACATTATTTCCAAAGTTTTAAAGATCATATCAGCAATGTAAAAACATTGAATTATGAAGAACGTGGTCTCGACAGGGTTTTTACAAATGAGTTAAGCAGGGATGAATGGATAACTATTGCGAAAGGCTTGCAAAAGTCACTCTCCGATAACATAATTGAAACTGCGGTTAAAAAATTGCCGCCCGAAGTGTATTCTTTTTCCGGAAGAAAAATTATCAGGGATCTGAAATCGAGACGAGATCAACTGGTAAAGTATGCGAAGCAGTATTATTTGTTTCTATCAAAAGAAGTTGAAGTAATTGGTACCAAAGAAGATGATTATTTTGAGGTGACGCGATTAAATGATAGTGAGACAATAGTTAATGTTTATAAGATAAAAAAGGATGGCGATAAAAAAGCAAAGCCATATTATTCCCGTACGTTTTTTACCAGTGAAACGAATGAAGTTCGTTTATTTGGTTTGTCAGGAAACGATGTTTATGTAACTGATGGTAAAGTGAATAACGGAATAAGAATAAGAATTATTGGCGGGTATGATAAAGATTCAATCATGCTCAATTCATTGGCAGGAAAACATACCAAAACGTATGTTTATGATGGCCCCGACGACCATATTAAATCTATTGGAAGAATAAAAAAACACATCTCTTCGGATAGCGACATTCACAGGTATCAATACAGAACTTACCTGTATGATAAAAGAGGCTCTTCTGCTTCTCTCTTTTATAGCGATGCGGACAGGCTATTCGCAGGAATTGGATATGGATGGACACATTTTAGATGGAGGCAAAATCCGTTTGTTTTCAAGCAAAAGGTTGGCTTAAATTATTCACTGTCGCAACGTGCCGTAAGTTTTACTTATAAGGGTCTCTTTCCAAATGTCATTGGCAAATGGGATCTTTCATTACTTGCCAATTACGACTTTATCCGCTGGACCAATTTTTATGGCCTGGGAAATGAAACGATACTCACAACGAAAAATCTGGACTACAACAGGATGAGAACCCGTGAAGCTCTTGGTACGATTGGTTTTACAAGAAAGGCGGGAAATAATTCTTTTGATATTCATGGTTTTTATCAAAGTGTAAAAATTATAAATGACGTTGACAGGTACACGGCCAAGAACATTGCACCAATAGACTCAAATGTTTTCCAAATACAAAAATTTGCAGGCATAGCTGCAGGCTATACGTTTTCAAAATTAAATGACCCTATTGTTCCAACAAGTGGCATCATAATATCTGCAAACGGATCTTATACTCAAAATATAAATGAAAGCAGCAGAAATTTCTGGAAATATGGCGGCAACCTTCAACTATACATTCCCGTTATATATAAATTTTCTTTAGCAATATCCGGGGCAGTTGAAACAGTGGATGGGAGTCCTGAGTTTTATCAATACCCTTCTATCGGCGGAGGCCAGGATCTGCGGGGATTTCAGCGGCAAAGATTTTACGGTAAAACGGCCTTTTATAACAGCAACGAGTTTCGCTTCATTAGTAAAGTGAAAACTTATATTTTTAATGGTAAAGCAGGTTTGCTTGCATTTGTTGATGACGGAAGAGTTTGGATACCTAATGAAACTTCAAACACGCTGCATGCAGGCTATGGCGGTGGAGTAATATTAGATCCATTCAATTTTTTATTTGTTGATATCACTTATGGTTTCTCCAAAGAAGACCATCTATTGCAGTTTCGCCTGAATGTAAAGTTATAACCGCACTGCTGTGCTTCTTCACAATTCAGATTACATTAAATTATGAGCCCAATGTTTTTTGAATGTGCTATAGCTTCGATGCTATGATGAAAATAACAGCAATGGGTACCCGAAGAATCAATTTGATCCATAATTTTTTGTACTGCTGCGTATTTGGTTTTATGAATTCTCCTGATGTAAACTGCAAAAATTTTTCCCGGGAAATATTCCGTTAATGCATAGTAGATGTTGGGATCTTCCTGCGAGTCGTCTCCGAATAAAACAAATTGCCTTTCAGGATAGGCTTCTATGATTCTGACAATACGAATAAATTTTGTCGCGTGTTTATTTTGGCCGGTTTTCCAAACCTGGCTAAACTTTTTCATTTCGTTTAAGAGATAGATTCCTTGAGGTAATCCGTTTTCTCTTGAAAATTCTTTTATAAAATAATAAAGGTTCCACTCACTGCCGGACACATAAAAAAATGGATTTGATTGCCCCTCTTGCTGACCAGATGAAGCGAGCAACCGGTAATGGTTTACCACTCCTGCAAAAGGCTTCCTGCTTCTTGCATTTTTTGTAAGCAAAACATATAGTCGTTTACGAAGTTTTGACGAATGAGATATTATAAAAGTATCATCAATATCAGATACAAAAATATAGTTAGAATTAAAAGGAATATTAACCCGCCCCGAACCGGTAATTTTTTCCGCTTTATATTTTTCTTCCTCCAGGTATACGCTTACGTTGTACCAGCCCGAACCAGGATAAACCATCGGCGACCATTCAAATTTGAAGAACCCATTATCCTGTGTTTCTGAACGCAATCGTTTACCCTGCCACTCCATCGAAATTTTTGCATTTTTATATGGCTTTACCATAAACATACGCAGCATTGAAAAACTATTAATGATCCAATTTTGCCGGTATGTTTTCCTCATGAACGGACTTAATTTCAACACATGGCCAAAAACAATTATTTTTCCGTCATTACCATATCCGTCATAAACCCGGATGACAGGTTGCTGATTCAACCT
Organism: uncultured Chitinophagaceae bacterium; assembly: GCA_963792025.1. Lineage (GTDB taxonomy): Bacteria > Bacteroidota > Bacteroidia > Chitinophagales > Chitinophagaceae > Ginsengibacter. Next base: position 361,520 of record CAWBUS010000013.1, read on the forward strand.
GAACAAAAACAATATTTTCTGTTTTATCTTTTTTAGCAACTAAAGTTTCTTTTCTTTACTATACAATCAATTTAAAAAATTCATTAAAGGCAACTGAAAGATATTATGGAAAATCCGGCAAGCCTTAAAATATTATTTGTTCTCAATCCTATATCAGGTGGAAAAAAAAAGATTGATTGGGAACAAGCCATCCGGGAATATTTTAAAACCCTTCGTCATGAAATAGAAATTTATGTTTTAAACGACAAAGATGATACCGGATCGTTACAATACCGGATTGATAAATTGCAAATAACAAGAGTGGTAGCCGTTGGTGGCGACGGAACCATTTCCTTACTTGCTACGCAACTGCAGGGAACAAATATTACTCTCGGCATTCTCCCTGCAGGTTCAGCAAATGGTATGGCTAAAGAACTTGGTATTCCGGAATCGCCCAAAGAGGCGCTGGATATTATTGTTAACGGAAAAATAAAGCCATGTGACCTGGTAAAAATTAATGATGATGAAATTAGTCTCCACCTGAGTGACTTTGGATTGAATGCCAGGCTTATAAAATATTTTGATGAGAACAAGCTGCGGGGAATGTGGGGGTATGCCCGAATGGTGATTAAAGTTTTATGGCGCAAAAAATTAATGACAGCTCATATTGAAGGCGACAATATTAACCTGGAAACAAATGCATACATGATCGTAATTGCCAATGGCCGTAAATATGGTACGGGCGCTCTTATTAACCCTGAAGGTAATTTAAGCGACGGCCTTTTTGAAATCATCGTATTTCGAAAATTTCCGGTTTTGGAATTATTTAAAATGCTGTTGAGCTACAAAAGGTTCAATCCTAAAACTGTGGAAATTTTTCAAACAAGTAAAGTAACCATTACCGTAAAAAGAAAAACACACTTCCAGGTGGATGGAGAATACAAGGGCACGATCACTAAAGTTGTTGCATCAATTATGGCGGACCGGTTAAATATTTTAGTCAAAACTGATGCCTGATACTTTGTTACTATACACACTTCCAAATAACATCGGCAAACCATTTGTTTTTATCAAAGAAATGAGCCACTGGCTCAAAGCCACACCGGGCTGCAATTTCATTAGTTTGTTCAATAGTATATTTTTGAGAGATTTCCATAAAGATAAATTCATTTTTGGTGAACTTTATCTCGATACTATCGGGAATGGTTACCTGCTGATCGCGAAGTGAGATAAGATAACTCTTGCACGCTCCGGTAACAGGATCATAGGTAGCATAATGTTCAAATGCATTTATATTAAAATTGGCACGAAGCTCTTCATTCATTCTCTGCAAAAGATTAAGGTTAAAATCCCTCGTGTATCCTTTACCGTCATTGTAAGCAGCTAAAATTTGCTTTGGATTTTTTTTAAGATCAATTCCCATTAGCACCATATCTCCAACAGAAAGCTGTGCCCGCAATTCACGGCAAAATTCATCTACATTTTCCTTTGGAATATTTCCAATATTTGAACCAAGAAATAAAACCAGTTTGATTTTATCGGAAATTGTTTTTGCGGATTTAAGCATAGACAGATATTCACCGTTAAGGCCGTGAATATTGAGTTGCGGCAATTCCTCAGGAAGTTTCTTCCTCAGCAGGTTTATTATGTTGTTAGAAATATCTACCGGGAAATAGGTATCAATTGCATTTTTATTAACCAGCTCTTTTAAAAGATACAATGATTTTATCGCATCGCCAGGGCCCAGTTCCACAACATCAAAATTGCGATGCTGATCAATAATAATATTGGCCAATTCAGTAGTTTGCGTTGAAAATATCTCCATCTCACAATTCGTAAGATAGTATTCTTCACACTGCATGATTTTTTGAAAAAGCTCGTCTCCTCTTTTATTGTAAAAATATTTCGATTGCAGGTATTTAGGAGTTGTTCTTAAACCCGTAACAACATCTTTCAAAAATTGATTCATCACATTTTTTTTATTTCAACAGATATTATTGTGCCAATCTTATGCCGGTATATTGCCAGCGCAAATAAGGATGAAAAAAATTACGATAAGTAATACGGCTATGGCCCGAAGGAGTTACTTCAGAAGCTCCGCGTAAAACTTTTTGATTCACCATAAACTTTCCGTTGTATTCCCCGATAGCACCGGGAGCTTTCGAGAAACCGGGGTAGGGCAGATAAGCGCTTTCTGTCCATTCCCATCTCTTTCCCCAATCAAATTTTTGCGCAGCTATTTCCCATTCAAACTCAGTCGGCAGGCGCATTCCCTTCCACGATGCATAGGCAGATGCTTCATAAAAACTAACATGACATAACACATTGTTAACATCAACTTTTTGTAAGCCGTGCAAGGTGTAATTAAACCATTCGTCATTAATGAAATGCCAATACAGTGGTGAATTGATGTTGTTGGTTTTTACCCAATCCCATCCTTCTGCATGCCAGTAATTAAAGTCCTTATAACCTCCGGCATTCATAAATTCCATATACTCCCCGTTAGTAACAAGATTATCGGCAATGTTAAAATCCTGCAACAGTACGTCGTGCCTGCTCAATTCATTATCAAAACAAAAACCGTTACCCTTGTAACCAATTTTATAAATTCCTTTATCAATTTTTATAAATCCGTCATTTGCAGTTCTAATACTTTTATTAGCAATCGGGCTTTCATCTGATGGAGAAATATATGGTGGAAACAAAGGGTTATTGCCTAAAATATATTTGATGTCAGTTGCCAAAAGTTCCTGGTGCTGTTGCTCGTGATTTAATCCAAGGATAATTAGTTCTTCCAATTCATGTGATGGCTTTTTCCGTAAAAATTCATTCATGGCTTTATCAACATGCATGCGATAATTGTAGACATCTGCTACAGAAGGCCTGCTTAAATTTCCGCGATCAGTTCTAATGACCCTCACCCCCACTGTCTCATAGTAGCTATTGAATACATAATTATAGTGTGGATCAAATTCCTCATAATTCGGAAAGTTGGGCTTCAAAATAAATGTTTCAAAAAACCATGTGGTATGCCCGATGTGCCACTTCGGAGGACTTACATCTACGATTGGCTGCACTACATAATCTTCAGTTTTCAATGGTTTACATATTTCTTCTGAATAACTTCTGACCGCATTATATTTTTCTAAAAGATTCATTAGTGTTTTTTATCAATGACTTCGGCCAACCCCTCCTTCGACAAGCTCAGGATGACAGAAGGAGAGGGAACAAGACTTGTATGGCACTATTTTTTATTCAAATAATTTTTTAAATCAGAAATACTATTAACACCTATACGCTTCGATTGTTCTCTTCGCATCATTAAACAATACGAATTATTAAAGCCTACGGGTTTCAACCATTTCAAATTAAATTTCGATTGAAACTGTTCCTGTACATAATTATAAACGTTTTGTTCGTTCTCTCCCAATTGCTTAATTGTTGTTTCGGGAGTTGGTAAAATTACCAACAATGCAGTACCAGTATATTCAGGATACATATCAATCTGATTATTCGTAAGGGCGTCGAAACAAATTTTTGTTCCACCCAAACCCGTTTTTGTTTCTACCTGCAAATTGGTATTTCCTTTAATCAACATAGTATACATTGCCGCAAGTATATATTGCTCACCGAAAATTTTGGAACCTATTCTTATAGTTGCCCCATTTCCATTTAGAGGTTCCTTATACAAACTTTGTTCCATCAAAAAATCTTTGGCAACTTTGTCAGGGCTCTGCTTTAAGTAATCAACCCGGTAATTCAACTCTGTCATTACAGAATCGTCGATACGACCAGCCAGTTGATTCAACACACTTTCAAGTTCGGGATGTTGCTGCAAAATGCCTTCGCGGATAACAGGTGCAACATAATATGGCGGAAATATTTTCTTATCATCCTCCAAAACCACCAGGTTATAAGCTTTTAATCTTCCGTCAGTACTGTATCCGCTGATCACATCTAATTTTTTTTCATAGGCCGCTTTATACATCACGGCATCGCTGATTACAACATTTCTTATATTTAAATGGTACACTTTTTTTAATCCCAGGTACCCATCTTCCCTTCCCATAAATTCGGGCGTAAAACCCGCCAGCATTTTGCTTCCGTAAATATCAGGCAATAAATAAAAAGAAGATAACAGGATGATGCTTGCGGGCAGCAACCAAAAACCTGTTCTTAGTTTTTTAAGATTTATTTTTTGAACTTTCGATAAAATAAAATCAAGAACGATAGCTAGTAAGGCAGCAGGAATTGCACCGGCAAGAATCATGTTTGTGTTGTTCAATGCAATCCCTCCGAATATAAATTCGCCGAGGCCGCCGGCAGCAATATATGCTGCAAGTGTCGCCACACCTACGTTTATCACCGTTGCAGTACGTATTCCTGCGAGTATAACGGGAAGGGCTAACGGCAGTTCTACTTTTGCGAGTATTTGTCTGCTACTCATCCCCATTCCTTTTGCTGCATCTCTTACTGATGCATCCACGCCAATAATTCCGGTGAATGTATTTCGCACAATAGGTAAAAGCGCATACAAAAACAGAGCGACGATAGCAGGCTTCGGCCCAATGCCAAGAAGCGGTATCATGAAACCGAGCAACGCTATGCCGGGTATGGTTTGCAATACACCCACAAAACCCAAAACTGTTCCGGATAATTTTTTTCTTTTAGCAATAAGAATTCCCAAAGGAACGCCAATAGCAACGGCTATTAACAATGAAATAAAAGTTAAGCCGATGTGTGCCAGTAACTGGTCGAAAATTTTACCGGACTGCTCACGCATAAAACTAAAAAGCGATTGCTGCGATTCATTCATGCCTTTGTAGTTTGTAAGTGCTGAATGCGTTGAACAATGAATCGTAGGTTGCAGCCTTTACCTCTTTAGTTGAATCATTGTGTAAGATTATAATTTTATCTTTCTTACCAGATAAAAGATTTAAAGCTTGCCAGATATTGTAATCCCCCGCGATGAAATTTTCTTGTACATCACCAGGATTATCGGGCGGCAGATATGCCCAAATGTCACTTAACAAAACAGCATTTAATTCAAGTTGCATTCGCTGATCTTCAAAAAAGGAAGATACAAAATTGTTAACAGGATTAAACAGCAAATCGGCCGGAGTGCCTTCCTGCACTATCTTTCCCTTATCCATCAACAAAATTTTATCACCAAGATCAAATGCTTCACGAATATCGTGCGTGACTAACACAATTGTTTTATTCTTTAGCACTTCCAACTGGCTGAATTCATGGGTAATGCCAGCCCGCGTTACCGCGTCCAGGGCTCCGAATGGCTCATCCATCAAAAGCACCGGAGGATCGGCTGCGAGCGCTCTCGCTAAACCAACCCTTTGTTGCTGACCTCCACTTAATTGCTGCGGATAAAGTGATAAATAGTCCTGCGGAAGGTGGAGCTGTTCCAGCAATTCGACGGTTCTTTTAATAATTTTTTGTTTCGGCCATTTTAATAGTTCAGGTACGATGGCAATATTTTCGGCAATGGTGTAGTGAGGAAAAAGCCCGTTATGCTGTAGCACATAACCAATATTTCTTCGCAACTCTTCCGGTGAAACATCTTCGATATTTTTTCCCGCTACAGAAATGCTTCCCGAAGTCACTTCTGTAAGCCTGTTGATCATTCGGAGTGTAGTAGTTTTGCCACAACCACTCGTGCCAAGCAACACAACATTTTGTCCTTCACTTACTATAAATGAAATATTGTCGACTGCTTTATTATTTCCGAAAGTTTTGCTTACCTGGTTAACTGTTATCGATGCATTTTTTTTAACTGACAAAAAAATAAGTTTTAGATACGAAAGAAAATCAGTTTTACTTTTATTGTGCTTATAGTTCTTAAAATTATTGAAAATTACAAGAGCAGCAAAGGGATGGCTTTGCAGAGATTTTTTCCCGCTCAAAATAATTGTAAAGAATAGCTATAAGATTACCTGGAATTTCCTGGAAGAAAAAAGTTAATAGAACTTTCTCTCTTTGCACCTTCGCGGCCATTTTAAATAAAGAATGGCATTTAAAATTAATCTTTAAAACTTATCATCATTTACTTCAATCCAATACCCATCAGGATCCTGGAGATAAATTTGGCTAACTCCGTCAGACCTTTTTTGCGGCTTTCTTTCACCCTGGAAATTTTGATATTTCACGCCCATCTCATCGAGATGCTCGATAAAGTCAGATAAAGACGTTACTCTAAAGGCAAGATGAATATTGATATCGTGCGGCATAACTGCTTTCGCTCCTCCTACTACATGAAGTTGGCTGTGAGGGCCTATTCTAAACCAGTTGTGACGGCCATCATGAAACGGCTCGGGTATTTGCTGAAGTTGCATTACACCCTTATAAAAGTTAGTGCTCTTATCCAAATTAACAACAAAAACCGTTGTGTGATCCATTAGCGGGGATTGTGAACCTGACATAGAATTACTTTTTTGCAAAGCTAATTTAATAGCTTGTTCCGCCAGTGGTTCCATAACTTTATACCCCGCTAAATTGGGATGTACTCCGTCCGGTGAGTATTCGGCTTTCATTCCATTACGTTCATCAACCAGTGAAGTAAAATAATCCAGGTAAAAACAATCGTGCTGCGTAGCATAATCTTTTATCCATTTATTAAGTGTTATGATTTTTTGAGACGGATCCAATCCACGTCTCCATGGATAATCAAAAACGGGAAGCACAGATGAAAGTATAACTTCGATGTTGGCAGCTTTTGCCAACTCTGCCATCGAAGACAAGTTGTCTTCAATCATTTCCAAAGTTGATGGGCCGGTATTGCCCGCAATGTCATTAGTTCCTGCTAATATTACAACTACCTTCGGTTTTAAATTGATAACATCCTGCTTAAACCTGATGAGCATTTGAGGAGTCGTCTGCCCACTGATTCCGCGTCCTATATATGAATGTTGCGCAAAAAATGCGGAGTCCATTCTTACCCAGCCTTCCGTAATTGAATTGCCCATGAACACCACACGATTTTCATTTGCAGCGGGAGCGCTCAGCTTTGCATTTTCTTCTTTGTATCTTGAAAGATTTGGCCAATCCTGTGCTGCAGAAAAAAAAGGAAACATCATTGTTGATAAAATTATGCCTAAAATATATTTCATGGTATCAAGCTTTTTTTCAGTTATTTGTTACCCTACATTTTAAATGGAGACTTTTAGAGTATATGATTCAAATATAAAATAATACGGGCAAACGAAATAGATTAAACTTGTGGGACTTTATTTAAAAGCCTTACATCAATTTTTTATATGATCATGTTTTTGGGCATCGTACTTAGTAAGATGAAGTGCCTCATGAAAATATATTGATCCTTTTTGATCATCGGCACTATAATACAATTCGCCTGACAGTAAATGGTATAAATGACTGCCTGCAAGATTTAGTTTGTCTCCTCCGGTGATTGCGAGCAACGTCCAATTTTTAAATTGCCCGAAGTATCATGATTGCTGAATCAGCTGCTGAATAAAATTATCCGAAATCTCTAACGCAGCTGCTATATCCTTTACATCGACTTTTTCCAGAGGGTTATGACTGATTCCTTTAAAACATCTTACAAAAAGCATACACACCGGGGCAACGGGCGCAATTGAAATAGCATCGTGAAGCGCTCCACTTTCTATTTCGATTATTTCTGATTTCGTTTCCCTGATTGATTTCTTTAAAAATTTATTTAAACGTTCATCGCAGTTTACCGGGTTAGTCTCCTGTAGAAGTTTCCATTCAAAATAGATTTTCCTCTTATTGCAAATTTCTTCGCAGAGCTCATTAAGCTCTTCGTATGCTTTTGACAATTTCTTTTTGTTTGTACTTCTGAAATCAAGCGTGCACAATACTTTTGAAGGAATAACATTGCCAGCGGGGTTTTGGATATTCAAATTACCAACCGTAGCAATTAAATTACTTTTTTTAGCGGAAGCTAATTTTTCAACCGCCAAAATAAATTCAGCAGCAGCACATAATGCATCTGAACGCATTTTCATTGGTACCATGCCAGCATGTCCTGCAGTGCCTGCAAATTCTATGCTCACTCTTTTTTGACCGGTAATAGTTGTTACAATTCCCGCAGCGATATTATTTTTATATAGAACCGCCGCCTGCTCAATATGTATTTCATAATATCCCATCCATTTTTTTGCCGGAATAATGTCTTGCATAAGTTTGGCATTATCGTATTCCATATTTTTCAAAACATCGTCCAGGGTAATTCCGTCATGATCTTTCATCTCCAAAAGAGCCGGAGTAAAATTACCCGCAACAGCCTTGCTTCCCAAAAACGGGTAATTGAATCTAACGCCTTCTCCGTCGCTAAACGCAATAACCTCTATATTAAATGGAATTTGTGTTTTCTGCTCAATAAGTTTTTCTATAACAGACAACCCGGCTAATATGCCAAGTATTCCATCATATTTACCTGCGTTGACTACAGTATCAAAATGGGAACCTATTACAAAAGTTTTTGCATCTTTTTTTTCTGAGCCAAGTCTTCCCCTCACATTTCCCATGTTGTCTATTGATGTTTGCAGACCAGCCTCATTCATCCACGCCTGAATTTGATCACGGCATTTGCCAAAAGCTTCCGTGCCAAATAGTCGACTTAAATAATCATTTTCATCACTAAATAATGCAAGTTCTCTTATTCTCTTTTCAATATTTTCTGCTCTCAGTTTATAACCTGTCATTGGTATTGTTATTCGTATTTATAATTTCATAAAAGCTCATGGCTTTTGATAGAATGAAAACGGTAAATATAAAAAACAAAATTTTAAACTGTTTTAAATGGTTCTGCAACTAACTATTTATGTTGGTAACATATGTAAGCGGTTTTTTATAATTCGTAATTCTACCGGCTGCAACTTAATATTGCCTTAATATTCCCATAACGTTTTGGTCACATTGGAAACTTTACTTTGCATTACTAATTCCTGTTTGCAGTTAATTGACGTACTTATTTGTTTACCATTAAATTCCATGTCATGAAAGCAATCTCTTATTTCTTCCAGAAAATTATTATCCGGATTTTTCTTCAACGACTATCAGCATTTTACTCTCCGCTTAAGTTTTTCAAAGTGCAATTATAATGCAGTCAAAAAAACGTAAGGTTGAAATCCTTGTTTTAAGTGATGTGCATTTAGGTACGTATGGTTGTCATGCAAAGCAACTGTTGCAATATCTTAAAACCATTAAGCCTAAAACGGTAGTGCTTAACGGCGATATTATTGACATATGGCAATTCAGCAAAAGATATTGGCCAAAAAGCCACATGAAAGTTGTAAAGCATATTATGGGATGGATGGGCAAGGGCGTTAAGATATATTACGTTACCGGTAATCATGATGAGATGCTGCGAAAATTTGTAGGATTTAAAATTGGTTCATTACAGGTAGTAAATAAAGTAGTACTTCCTTTGGCCGATGATAAAAAAGCATGGTTTTTTCACGGCGATATTTTTGACGTAACCATGCAACATTCCAAGTGGCTGGCCAAACTTGGCGCTATTGGTTATGACACGTTGATCGTAATAAATATGTTTGCCAATTTCATTTCAGAAAAAATATTTAAAAGAGGAAAGTTATCCCTGTCAAAGAAGATTAAGAACAGTGTTAAGAGCGCTGTGAAATTCATCAACAATTTTGAGGCCACTGCGGCAGAGATTGGCATATCCAATAAATATGATTACGTGGTTTGCGGACACATTCACCAGCCGGAGATGAGAGAGATAACTAACCAACACGGTTCCATTATTTATTTAAACTCGGGCGACTGGATTGAAAACCTTACTTCATTGGAATATAATGACGGGCAATGGACGATTTATAAATATAATGAAGCGAATATAACGGATAGCATAGACGAAGAAGTTGATGATTATGAACCCGGCAACAAAGAACTCTTCAACAACATGCTGCAGGAATTTAATATGATGAACATCACATGAAAATATTATATGCTATACAAGGAACCGGCAACGGACACATCAGCAGGGCGAGGGACATTATTCCCTTACTTGAAAAGAAAGGTGAGCTTGATGTATTAATAAGCGGCACAGAAGCCGATGTTGACCTGGGCTTTCCTGTGAAATATAAATTAAAAGGAATGAGTTTCGTCTTCGGAAAAAAAGGCGGTATCGATTTAGTTTCAACCTATAAAAAAGCGAAACTTAAAAGATTCTATAAGGAAGTAAAAGAAATCCCTGTGAAAAATTATGATATTGTAATAAACGATTTCGAACCTGTAACTGCATGGGCCTGCCATTTCAATCATAAAGCCTGCATTGGTCTTAGCCACCAGGCTGCCGTATTAAATAAGAAAAGTCCCAGGCCTGTTGAAAAAGATATTGTAGGTAAATCTATCCTAAACAATTATGCACCGGTTACAGAGAAATACGGCTTTCATTTTAAGGCGTACGACGATAAGATTTTTACACCTGTAATTCGTAATGAAATCAGGAATGCTGATAACATATCGCTTCGTCACTATACGGTTTATTTGCCTGCTTATGATGATGATAAAATCGTGAAAGTTCTTAAAGAAATTAAAGAGGTGGAGTGGGAAGTGTTTTCCAAGCATACAAAGAAGGCTTACTCAAAAGATAATGTGTTTATAAGGCCCATTAATAATACAGAATTTATAACGAGTCTCGTAACATGTACCGGGGTATTGTGCGGGGCTGGTTTTGAAACGCCTGCCGAAGCCTTGTTTCTAAAAAAGAAATTAATGGTGATACCTATGAAAGGACAATACGAGCAACAATGCAATGCGGCTGCGCTTAAAGAGATGGGAGTACCTGTATTGAAGAAATTAAAAATGTCGCGGGTTGAAAAAATAAATGATTGGGTCACTAACGGACGAATTATTCCTGTTGATTATCCAAATATTACGGGGGCAATTATAGATGAGGTCTTTAAAAACTTTACAGCCACCGGAACCCAGCCGTTTTCCTTAGCCAATCAACTCCGTGAACCGGACAAAAAAATACGGCAAATAAGATTAGGAAATATACTGCATCAAATTACCGGTTAATATATATGCTGTTGAGACGAGAAGATTTTGGGAATGATTTCACGTGGGGGGTTGCGACTGCTGCATACCAGGTTGAAGGCAGTTATGATGTGCATTCCAAGGGAAAGTCTATCTGGGATGTTTTTGTTAAACAAAAAGGCAAGATATTTCAAAATCAAAATGGAGATGTTGCCTGCGATTTTTATAACCGATATGCCAAAGATATCAGCCTTATGGCTGACCTGAACATTAACAACTATCGCTTTTCTATGGCATGGAGCCGTATATTTCCTGAAGGAACGGGATACCTCAATCATCAAGGTATAGACTTTTATAACAGGGTTATTGACTTTTGTTTAGAATTGAATATAACGCCATGGGTTACCCTATATCATTGGGATCTGCCTTACGCACTTCAACAAAAAGGGGGTTGGGTAAACAGGAATATCGTTGGCTGGTTTGAAGATTATGTTGCCTGTTGTATTAAATATTTCGGGGACAGGGTCAATAACTGGATGGTGCTGAACGAACCGATGGTTTTTACCGGTGCCGGCTATTTCCTCGGGGTACATGCGCCGGGTAAAAAAGGATTACATAATTTCCTTGCCGCCACGCATCACGCGGCGCTTTGCCAGGCGAAAGGAGGAGCCGTTATTAAAGCGCTTCAACCTAAAAGCCATGTTGGTACTACATTTTCATGTTCACATATTGAGCCGCATCGTTCTATTGATAAAGATATTATTGCAGCGCAGAAGGTAGATGCTTTATTAAACCGGCTCTTTATTGAACCTCTATTGGGTTTAGGTTACCCTGTTACCAATTTAAAATTATTAGAGCGAATTGAAAAATTTATAAAGCAGGATGACCTTAAAAATCTTGCTTTCCATATGGATTTTATAGGCGTACAGAACTATACCAGGGAAGTAGTAAGCCACACCAACTTTATGCCTTACATGCAGGCTAAAATTATTAAAGCAAATAAGAGAAATGTAGAAACAACGTTAATGAACTGGGAAGTTTACCCTGAATCAATTTATAATATTTTAAAGAAATATAGCAGTTACCAAAATATTCCACCGTTGATGGTTACGGAAAACGGGGCCGCATTTCACGATGTTATGCATGATGGTACTGTACACGATCCTAAGCGAATTAAATATCTGCAGGATAATATATCGCAGGTATTACGGGCCAAACAGGAAGGCATTGATGTGACAGGTTATTTTGTCTGGACTTTCCTCGACAATTTTGAATGGGCAGAAGGCTACTATCCCCGCTTTGGCCTCGTTCATGTAGATTTTAAAACACAGAAGAGAACCGTAAAATCGTCCGGCAACTGGTATGCTGCATTTCTAAAGAATACGACCGTGGAACTAATAAAGACTTTTAGTAAGACCGGCTGATTTCCGGTTGATTGCTTTCCCTGATAAAAGAGGTTATCAAAAATTAAATGACGGGTTGCCGGGTGGAGAGAAACCTGTTTCATACACTCCTGATACTCTATCCATGCTTCATCTATGCTTCATCCATATAGCATCCACACTTCATCCAAACCGAAAAAGCCTTTAAATTTTTGGGGGAACTAGTAATGAGACAGTACTTATTGGTCCGTCCGGCTATTATCCCGCAGGAACTGATGGTACTTTTCTATAAATTCCTGGTATTTGTATTTGCCGTTTTCCGGCTTTTCCTTTCCGGTTGCAGATTGATCGATGAGTTCAAAATAGGCTTTTGGATATTCGTCGGAATAGATGGGGGGTAACACGCCAACCCGGTTGAGGCCAAAATAGAGCGAAAACAACAAGGTAAGTACTGCCAATATAATCGAATGCCCTTTAAAATTAGTAATCATTTTAAATGGAGAAAGATAAGTGCCCTCCACCAATACTTTCTTTTTCAGCCATGCTGCCAGGACAAAACCAATCAGCAAAACGATTGCTGCCACGCCGGCTACTTCAGCAACAGAAGACGCCAACAACACTAATGCCAGGGAAGCCAGGAAAAAGATAATACTTAGATGGAACACGATCACCAGCACCGACAGCAGTCGGTTCCTGGTTTGGTAGTAACGAAAACGGGTTATCATTTTCATGCCATAGAAAATAATCAACAGGGAAACAGCCCCTCCAAAAAGCCATTCGACATAGGAAAAATGAACGTAAAAAACCCTGAGTCCCAAAACGACGAAAATGATAAAAAGGCAGCCCGGTTCAATGAAAGCTGAGATGGCGGTTTCTTTTTTCTTCCTAACTAATGAGATGATCTCAATAAGAAACAACCATCCAAAAATAAAAGCCACCGCACCGATTATATTTAAGCCATAACTATTTTGGGCCATGGACGCAAATGTCCCCATGATGAGCAGGATGAACAGCAGGTAATATAGTGAGTTGTACGTCTTCATTAATTGGGCATAAAAAATATATAATTATAATCATGGGTAAGAAAATCATCCATTGTTTTCCACTTACGAAGTTCGCTTGCTGACGCTTGTTTGCGGCAAGCCTGCCATAGAATGTAAGAGCGGGCAGTGAGATCTTCCGTTTCAGTTAAGGTAGCAGGTAAGCTTGTTTTTGCCCGATAAAAATTACCCTCTTCTGCTACGCCATACACCCTACTTAGTATTCCTGTAAACTTATTTTGTTCAATTACATCTGCCAGAAAATTATCCGACATACTATTTAATTTCTTTCCGCCGATCCTGGACAATAGCAGGATCAAATTATACCGGTAATCAATAGCCTGGTTGATACCGTTATTAAATTTCGAAAAATCCATATCTTTTGATTTCGAGAATACAGAGTCAAGATAAATAAATGTGGTTGGGCTCTTTTGTTTAATGTACGCTTGTTCAGCCATGAAAATATAGGCGTAAGCCTTCTGATAATTCTGCTCAAATTTTTCTGCGAGCGCTGTGGCCTCTTCCTGTTTGCCGGCCAGTGCCAGGTTTACGCAGAGATCCTTAAGTTGGTTCAGGAAAAAAGTTTTTTCCAGGTATTCGTATTTATCTCGTGAAGCGGCAAAATTGTCCTTGTCGAGCTTATGATAATATTTTATTCCTGCTGCTGTATCATCCCGGTTGAAGGCCCTGTTGGCCAACATAAGGTTTATTAGATTCAGATCAAGGCTGTTACCCAGCGGATGAGTAGCTGCAAGGGTTACTACTCGCTGAAGCGTCTCATCTTTTAACGGGTAGGGGTTGTCAAAACCGAAGTCCTGCTGGAATGGATCCACCTGGGATGCTTTCGCTATCCATAAATTGATGTATGATATTTCTTCAGGAGTCGTGTAAAATTCCCCAAAAAGGTTATGCTGATCTATAAAGTTGAAGAAAAGATCCGAATGATACGTATTGCTAAACCAGCCTTCCATATAATCCGGGTAAATAAATAAGTTTCTCCGCTTATAATCTCCTTTTCTTATTCCATCAAGATAATAAGGAAGGGTGACCGGAATTTTTTCATCCAGGAATTTCGGATCCACCTGCCTGAAATGCTGTACTGCTCTAAGAAGTATTGTATCCAGGGCAGCCGTATCCGGCTTTAATCCCCGGTCAAAATCATATTTGTAGGTGTAAATCGCTCTTCGCTTTTCATTGATGGCCAACAGGTAATTTCTTTGTGACGGATTTTTAATGTCAGCGATCAGCTTTTCATAATCGTCTGCCAGTTCGTTAAAAACCTCGCGGCTTGCCATGCATAGATTCGGGAAGAAATATCCTTTAAATGACCTCAGAATATCTTTTGAAATATTTACGCGATAGAACAGGCTCATATAACCCGAACGGATAACCGAATTACGATAAACTGTCAGCTGATCATCATCCGCGAAATTGGCCGCCAGCCATTTCAACATTATCGGCAGCTTTGTCCCTGTGACCAAACTGGTAAAAAACAGCCAGAATGTTATTATAATTATTAAATAGGCTCCCGGAGAAGTAGTCACTCTCTCCTAACTGCTTAAACATTCCCAGGCATTCAATTACTTTTTCCGCATTTCCCACGGCTGCATATAAGGAAGCAAGGGTATGGTATCCCCCATTAAAATCATTAGGAACACGGCCATTTATCTCATAGCTGCCTTTTGGATAATACAGGTTAAATGTTTCCTTACCAACCGGGGTTTCCCATGGAGAAATTATTTGAAGCAAATGGTTTACCTCGCCGCTATCGGCATGTCCAAATGTGAGCCATTGCTGGATACAATAGTTCAGTTCCTGCGGGATCGCTGCCTGGAACAGAGATTTCGTTTTAAAAAAAATCGTGACGATGCGGTTGCCTTCCCTGGCAAAATCCTTTAGTGTGGCCTCTGTACTATCTGAAGGATTATAATATAAGTCGTAATCCAGCAGTGTGGTGAATTCATTCAGTTCATTTAACAAGTACGGATAATCATTTTCTTTTGCCATTAAATCTTTATATGTAATGTCAACGGTATGGATCAGTTGATTTTTATATTCACTCTTGTCATACTTATTCATTAATAATAACTGCTTGTATGTTTCAACCGCGAGGCTTAGTCTCCCTTTGGGTTCTATACCCGACAGGTAAGAAAGCATGAATCCCGGTTCATATCGTTCCTCAATCAACAGTGGGGTGGCTTTCTGATCAAAGCCGACTTCCCTGCTTTTCAAAAGGGGTATCATTTCCTTCCGCACTTTTGAGATTACACTGCTATTTTGCTTCAACTCTGCATCGTACCAGTAGTAACCACTCAGTAGCAGCATGGCAGCTATCGCCACAACAACCGCAATCCGTTGCGGCCCGTATTTCATAAAAGCCCTTGTAACGGCTACCTTCTTAGCGCTTCGGCTAATAAACTCCCGGGTATCTGCCAGCACGGTTGCCGCATCCGCGGCTGCCTTTTTCTCATCATCGCGGAATTGGGTATACCGTTTTATCCAGGCGGCATTGGGCTTACATTTGTTATACCAGTTTTCAAAATAGGTAAGTGGTCCTATGGGCAATAAAAATCCATTGCTCTTTCCACTGTTTTTCCAACGGTCCAATTGCTTTTTAAAATCCAGGTAAGTTGAATAAAACTCAAACTCCTGGTTGGCCCATGCATTCAATTTATTCCAGTTTCGGATAAGGCTTTCATGGGTAATATCCAATACTGCATCTCCCGATATTTTTTTTGTGCCAGGGTCGTCCGTAATGAATGGCCTTATAAAAGAGTTTGCCGGTTCCCGGAAAATATCCAACACACCGCCAACGACTTCCGGCGTACAGGACGGTGTATTGATAATTTCCGTTATTTCCCCGAGCGTCATCCGATTGCGGACTGCCCTGCTGTTATCAATTTTGGTAAGACAACTAAAAGTGAGTGCTATAATCCGTTTGGCACCCTGCTGTGTAACAGGATTCTCCGGATGCCGGGCATTATAATATTCCCAGGCATTTTCATACAAGATGCTTGCGTGAATTTCAATGATCCTTGCCAGGCCGGTTTCCCGGTAATAATCCTGGCGAATTTGAGGTAGTTCTCCGAACCATTTATAAAATTCCGGCAGTTCTTCATCCGGCAATTCTGCCGGCGGCATTCCACCGACTTTGGCATAATGCAGCAGGTCCATTTGCTGGTTGCCATGGTCCGCCGCCAGCCATATTTGGCTGAGTGCATGTTGCAGTATGGGCAACTGATCTACGCCTTCGGCCATATCATAGACCAGTCGTTCGATGAGACGCTGCGAAATCCGGTTGCCACTCAGTATGGCGGGTTCCTCAATTACCTGCTTCAAATCTTTCCGCTTTAGCCTCGGGACAAAAAACTGGGAGAAGCCTATATACTCCGGCAGTCCCCGAAAGGCTGAACACTGGCCGATGTAATCAGATCGCATCGTGCATATTACGTACACCGGGTACATTTCTTTTGATAGCAATGCGGGCTGTTTCCAAAACGAGGTTTACTACTATTTGTGAATCCTGCGAAGGGGCCTCATTAAAGAAATTCTCCGGGTTGGTAAAAAACTCTTCAAACTGATCGACGATGAGCAGGAGGTTAGCTGCCTTTCGTTTTTTATTTTTCCTCTCCGGTTCATCCAGATCCTGCCATTGGTTATCTGCTTCGTCGATGAAAAAATCCGAATTAGTATATATATCTACCAGGGATGAGAAGCCACGCCTTAGTTCCGTTTCAATAGTAGCCGCCTGGCTATTAAATGTTTTTGCCAGCGCCCCGGCCATATTATGAACCGGGTTTCTTTCCGGCCTGAAATCGGCCACTACCCAATTGGTGTACTTAGCCTTAAAGAAGCCAGCCCTGGCGTTGGGAACCAGGCCCGCATAAATGAGCGATGATTTTCCTTCCCCGGAAGCGCCCGTCACCATCAGGAACTTATTTTGCTCCAACAGCGCTGTGATCTGGTCAACCTGCAGATCCCTGCCCTTAAAATAAACGCTCTCTTCTTCGGTAAAGGAGCGAAGGCCGGTGTAGGGACATATGTTTTGATGGTCAGTCATTTATTAATTTTCACTTGTATACAGGAGGTACCTTTTTGTAAATAAAAATTCATTCGCATTAAATTTCTTCCATTGATTGGCCTGAGGTTTGGTTAGATTAAATCCTTTGATGATTTCAAATAAAAAGATTGCCTTGTCGCCGGTAGCAACCAGCGGAGGCAACTGTTTTTCGGCCAGGTACAATTTTTCTTTGAATGCACAGGCCTTGCTAAAAAACTGGATGGCCTGGTATTTATCCGTGGAATTTTTAATGATACTATAAGCAGCGTCCCCGTTTTTTTCCGGATCGATAAACATGGTGGCCATGGCCACCTCGCAACGGTTGGGTTGAAACAGGGCCGGATTTTCCAACCGGTTCATTTCCGCAGTTGCAGAATCGAGCAGTCGGCTGGCCGTAGCCGGCGATTGACGGTTCAGCGATATTAGCTGACTGGCATACCCATACAACGAAGACCGGCTTATTTCATCCTTAAACACATTCAAAAGCCGATAGGCCAGGTCAAAGCGATTGTTGACAGAACAATTAGCTATTGCCCTGGCAACCAGTTCGAGCGAATAGGTATTTACGAAATTGTAATTTTTATACTGGAAGGCATTCAGCAATTTATCCGGTTGAATCTGACCGATATATCTAATGCCAGCGGCGGCATCCTTATTATTAAATGCATCATCTGCCAGGTGCATATAAAGAATGTTGAAGTCGGCCGATTGATTTGCGTGACGTTCTTCCAGCTTATTAGTTAGCTGCATTAAGATGCTGTCCGGGATGGGATCACGCATAAAAAAATTCCTCAACGACATGTGAATCTGATAATCCAGCTGCCAGAATTCAAAATAGTGAAATTCATCACCTGAATCATAGAGGCTGTCAAATAAGTTCTGATCAAGTACATACTTTATGAAGGCAGGAGAATTATAAAACTCCAAAATGGATCGGGGCTCAAAAGGATGAAATGAAACCCGGTAATCCGGATACAGGAAAAGAAATTTTCTCGGAACCGCTATTTGATCTGCACCCGACGAGCCTACAACGGCTATCGTTTGATTCAAATATTCTTTCGGCACCTGGCCATAATCAACAACGGCTTCTTTAAATAACTGATCCGTTTCTTTCTTATGATCTTCCCGGATCTCATTACGGTAAGCAAACAAGACACCTTCATTTTTGAGATACACTGCCAGGTTAAAATTTCGCTCCCCGGGATCGCCGATCTTCATGGCCTCCTGTTTCAGCTTTGAAAAAAAGAACGACAACAGGTCATCGCCTGAAAATGCCAAATTGAGATTGAGGATAGATCTCCCCTGGCCCCCCGCATAAAAATTGGTGCTGGCTCTTACATCGATGTCCATCATAGCCCGCGAAACCAGGCGATTATAAAATTCTTCAGGACTAATTTTTTTCCTGTTGCAGTAACCTATTACAAATTCATCCAGGGAAGCCGTAGTTCCATAGATATAAAAAATTGGCGCAATATTGGAAGCATTTTCTGCGTGGGAAGCGTAATCGTTTTGATAGAAGTTTTGCTGGTAGGCCAGCAGCGAATCCGTGCATTGCAAAACTTTTACGGTATTACCCGTAGCTGCATATAAACAGGCAAGGTCCTGGTAAAGGCCATTAAAGGGAATACCATAATTAAGAAAACCACGCACCAACTTATTTTCCTGCGCATAATTTTTGCTGACCCACGAAGTTCTTGCAGGGTTTTCAAAAGGAGAAAGGATGGCCAATATGGTATCGATTTGGGTTCGCGTGAATGCAGCATGATTCAGCCCGTTTTCAAGAGCCAGGCTCAGGCTTTGGATATCATTAAAATCAGCCGGCTGGTTCCCGAAAACCTGCATTGCCCAGTTGGCAGCCCGTCTTGCATTGTGCACCACCAATGTTTTCAGCGAATCATCGGGTTTGAAATAATACGCGAATCCAACGGTCACCTCATAATCGTGTATCAACTTTAAACCATCGGAAAGGCCATTGCCGGCAGCGGGAACCGGTAGCTGCTCCAGTAAGCTATCGGCCATGCCCAGACTCTGCATAATTTCTTTTCGAGGTTCATTTCTGCCCTGGGTTATCAATTGAGTAGCGATAGCGGTCGCAATTCTAATTCTCTGCAGGGGATCGTTCACAGCATCTATTGCTTCCGGAATAGTCACATTCCCCAAAATCAATTCCTGGGTGAGCACCGGAACGGCATACATAAGGCTCAACCTGGGTTTGTTGGCAATTTCAAAAGATTGTTTCTTTATCGATTCCAGGACGTAATCATTTTGTCTTTGCCAATAGCCGCGAATAGCAAAGGAACTGAAGGTAATTAAGGCGATTATGGCCAGTACCACCGCTATGCGCTTTGCGCCGTAACGCATCAATGTCCGGGTGACTATATGCCGGCGTGCGCTTTGCGCCAGGAATTCCTGCATGTTTTCCTGTACCTCTTTTGCTTTGGCTATTTTCATGTCGTGCTCCATTTCTTCCGGCAGATAACGGGCTATCCACCAGGCATTGGGCCGGGCGGTATTGAACCAATTTTCAAAATAGGTTAATGGTCCTATGGACAATAAGAAAGCTTTTGACCTGCCACTGCCCACCCACCGGTTCAATTGCTGCTCAAAATCAATTGAAATGGTATAATTTTCAAATTCTTCTTTCGCCCATTGACCGAGGTATTTCCAGTTACGGATCAAACTTTCGTGGGTGATATCCAGTATTGCCTGATCGTTGAGTTTCCCGCTTCCAGGATCATCCAGGATAAAGGGACGAATAAAGGTATTTCCCGGTTCCCTAAAAATATCCAGCAGATTGCCGACTTCTTTGGTTCCATATTTTTCGATTTCCCAGAATTTCGGTGATTTCTTTCAAGGTCATACGGTTTCGAACCGCACGACTTTCGTCTATTTTCGTAAGGCAGATAAAAGCGTTTTTAATGATGGCCTTTGCGTCGTCTCCCGGAATTTCGTTGCCGGTTTTATCCCGATAGTAGGCCGTCGCCTGTTCGTAGAGCTTGTTGGTGTGCGTGTCCAGGACATTCTGCAAATTGGGGTCGTCGTAAAAGGCGGTGATCTTCGGTGATAATCCTTCGAACCATTTATTAAACAAGCCACGTGTTCAACCGGTAATTCGTTTAGGGGCATCCCGCCCACCATTGCGTAGTGAAGCAGGTCCATTTCTTCCGTTCCATTATTTGCGGCATGCCAAACCTGGTTGAGGGCATGCTGCAGGATGGGCAGCTGGTCCACCCCTTCAGTTACATCATGGATCAGGCGTTCCGTAAGACGCCGGGAAATCCGGTTGCCGCTTAAAATAGCCGGTTCTTCAATCACCTGTTGTAACTGAGAGCGGTTGAGCCTGGGAACAAAGAACTGGGAGAATCCAATATATTCCGGCAGTCCGCGAAAAGCAGCACATTGCCCGATATAATCTGACCGCATCGTAAAGACCACATATACAGGTAGGTCTTTCTTCCAGGGCAATGCGGGCTGTTTCCAGCAATAAATTTATCACAAGGCCGGAATCCCGGGAAGGCATGCCTTTATGATAGTTTTCCGGGATTGGTGAAAAATTCTTCAAACTGATCAACAAGAATCACCAGGTTGGCCGCTCTCTTTTGAAGCGGCTGCTCTTTCGCAGCAGTGGTCGATTGCAAGGCTACAGCGCCAGGATCGATATATCTTTTTGAATTTTTATACAAATCAATTAAAGCAGAAAACCCATGATTTAATTCTGCCTGAACGGAGTCAATATTATTTATTCCCAGTTGCCGTGCAACCGATTTACATAAATTTTGAAAGGGAGACCGTTCCGGTCGAAAATCGGCGACACACCAGTTCGTATATTTTGATTTTAGAAATCCGGCCCGGGCATTTGGGATGATACCCGCATAGATAAGAGAAGATTTACCATCACCGGAAGCGCCGGTAAGCATGAGGAATTTATTTCGCTCCAATTGTGTCGTTGCCTGGTCAATATGTTCCTCCCTCCCTTTAAAGTAAAGCGATTCCTCTTCGGTAAAAGATCTTAAACCAGTGTATGGACAAATTTGTTCAGTTTCAAACATGGAAGTATAAATCGCGGTTAAGTGAGATTTTCGAATTAATTTTCGCTTAGTCAAGTTATTTTATTGTCGGCCTGAATAACTCTTTATCCCGGCAACTTGCATTGGCATGTACAAGCAAGATTCATTTGTGGGTTCCAGTCAGCCTGCTCCGGTTAGATCAAATTGGGATTCCAAATTCATTAGAACCCTTCGTACTGTTCTCTTCTTCACGATCAATCATCCAAACCCTTTCGCAAGATTACATTTCCTTTCAATTTAATTCATTATATACTTTCTTAACCTCGGAGGGAATGGTTTCTTTCGGAACTATCGATGATGTAACCCGAGGCGCTTTAAAATTGCGGGCGAGGTTACTTTGCGGGTCGTTATCGCCTACCAGGAACATAGGCGTTGGTGAGGATGCACCCCCAACCTGCTTCCATATTTGTTTTATAAACGGAAGCGCCCAATCTGCCGCATATTTAAAATATACGACCGCCAGTTTACTTTTTGGAATCTGCTGTGAAGACATCTCGCGGTAGGATTCTTCCCCTTCCGGTGAGATATTGAGCGATTCTACGGGGAAATCGAGACTTAATTCGTCTACAATAACCTGTGCTTCCTGTTCATCCTGCTGGTTGAAAATAAAGTAGATATCCGTATCCTTGGAATCATATACTTTAGCATCCTGCTTCATCATCACCACCCGCATATCGTCAACCAGTTGCATCGGTCCCTGGCTATTTGAAAACATCATATTCCGGGTAATATTATTCCGGATGTATTTTACAAAATTCTGTTGCGCAGGTTTCATGTGAGCGTTGGCTTTCCGGCGCCAGCCACACAAAAACATTAAACGCAGTACCCTTTTCATCAATTTTACTTTTTGCTTCCATGAACTGGTGTTGGGGAAACGAGGTTTCCTCGTCTCTTTCGAAACGCCTGCCAAATTCACCGCTCAGCATATGCAGCGAGCATGCACATTTTTGCATTTCCATGCCGCCACCTTTTCTTTAAAATCCCCGTCTTCGGCCGGGCAGTCAACCGAGGGCAACACATTAAATCCGGCCTTATGAAGAATTATTGCCATTTCTTCGCGGCTTTCTTTAAGATCAGCTGAGGTCCATGCCAGGTAGATATTAGGTCTCTGGCGGTCAATTACCTGTACTTTTATTGCTGATGAAACTGCAGTCGCGACAATATTCGGTACCATTTGCCTTGCCGTGGGTTCATAGATTTGAGGTTCATTAAAGTCAACACTTTTTTGGATGAATTTTATTGCGGTGATAATTTCTTTTATTGCGTTAGCCAGCTTATTAATCTGGTTACGATACATGGGCCGGTTTGGGCTCCCCGGCTTATCGTCGTCCCGCGGGCGCAGAGGACGATTGACCCCTTCTTCCCGATATATAAAATCAATCGAACGTAGACTCCCCAGAGAGTTCTGACTCCAGCAGCTTAACGTCTTCCTTATCAATTTCGTGAATTTTTACCGGTATCATCCGGGAGAGGTTGTTGCCTGTGGTTCCCATCATTGAACTGGCCAGAGAGTCACTTTTTATTTCGTCCAGGAATACCTTAAACTCATTTTTCCATACCGGGCAATTGGTGTCGCAATAGGTTTGAGAAACAACTGGAATAAAAATGAGCGATTGAATTTTCGACGTTTTCGATGCGTCTTCCGGATTTTTATCAAAATAAATAGAAAGCTTGTCCTTTAAGGTGGACCCCAGTTCCTGGTTAAGCTTTTCTGCAAATTCTGATACCCATCCGTCGTATTTATTATCGTTACCGCGGTAGCTAATGTAAATGTCGTAGTCAAAGCCCGGTATAATTGAGGATTTCGCGTTCTGCCGAATCTCTGTTTGCGTCTTTTCATTGGAACCTGAGAACAGCTGGTAGACGCTTACCGGCTCTCTAACGTTTTTCAGGTTTTCAGACCTGACAAATTCTGACCGGATATCATTTTTATTGGACATATCCCGCTGAACCGATCCGGAAATAAAGATACCACCCGGGAAGCGCCAATGCCTGCAAGCGGGAAGCAATATTTACCGCATCGCCAAAGATATCATCATTTTCAAAGACCACTTCGCCCTGGTGTATACCGATGCGCAACTGAAAGGCTTTGGTATTAAAACAGGCCTCCTGAATTTTTATTGCTGCGTATGCCGCGTTGCTCACTGCGGGGAAAGTAGCCATCACCCCGTCTCCCAGTTCCTTGATCCAGCGGCCACCAAATTCTTCGATAATAGGTTTTTGGATGTCCCGGTTTTGTCGCAACAACTCAAAAGCCTTTTGTTCGTCATTTCCCATCAAAGCAGTATATCCTACTATGTCGGTGAACATTACAGCAGCAAGTTTGCGGGATTGCGACATCAATACAAATTAAGTTAATATTGCCAGTTGGGCTGAAATTGATTTTAACACTGTGTTGAAAAAAAATGTAATCTAAATCAATATACTTTTATTTCAATCAGTGGAGGTCAAAAAAAATATTGAATGCAATAATTCCCACATTCTTCGAATAAGCTGATTTACCCGTCCTGACAAGAACATCCGGCACGATCATCGTAAAACGGGCAGGCGGAACTTCGCCAGAGATCTGCCTTAACGGATATTGCTATTATTATTTAAAATGCTAATATCGCATTATTAATAATCCCTAAGGACAATATGGTAGCTTCGGTTTGCGTCTCAATACAACAAAAGTGGAATGGTTTGTGGTTGAAAAATAACTGACGGCCAGGGCAATAAGATCTGCCCGTTTTATATTATAGAACATTTAGAAAGTAAACGCAATAATGTATGAATAAGTATTTTAAGGTCATCGTCCTGCTGATGCTCGTGGGTTTTTCAACCTATATTTTATTTGCCTGGAGCAAGGGATACTTTGGATCGCGTTCCATGAGTACGCGACAGCCGGATAGCGGCGTGATGGCTCATCCTGACCACATTATATTTGTGTGGCTGGAAAACCAGGATTTTGACAAGATTATTGGCAACCGGGATGCTCCTTATATAAATTCACTGGTAAAAGAAGGTACCTTATTTACCAATTCCCACGCCAACACCCATCCCTCCTATCCTAATTACCTGGATTTTTTTGCGGGCGATGATAACGGGGTGAAAGACGATGCCTGCATCGATACCTCCCCGTTTACTACGCCTAATTTATATACCATATTGAAAACTGCAGGTAAAACATTTGCATGGTACAGCGAGGATTTGCCCAAAACGGGAAGTAAGGTTTGCGAGTTTGAAGATTATGTTGCCAAGCATAATCCTACTACTCTCTTTAAGAATGTTCCCGGAAGTATTAATAAGCGCTTTAAAGACTTCCCGTCCGATTATAACCTGTTAGAGAATGTAGTAAATATAAGCCCGAATCAAATAAACGATATGCACAGTGCACCGGTAAAGCAGGGGGATAAATGGGTTAAAAAACATTTAGATTCACTGGTGCGGTGGTGCAACACCCACAACAGTATTTTCGTTATTTACTTTGATGAATGCGGAACAACTCCAGACAACAGAATCCCGGTGATTGCAGTGGGTCAGCACGTGAAAGTTAACTATCAGCAAACCGAATTATATGATCACTTTAGTTGGGCAAAAACAGTTTGCTCGATGTTTGCAGCGCCGGACAACTGGACGGATAATATCAGCAATGCACAAGTGATTACGGGTTGCTGGGATGAAAAATAAAGTTTAAGCTTTCAGACACCATGGTGTCATCGTGCCATTGCGGATTAAAATTGTCGTGCTCCGCATCCAGATGGCATAGACACCCGGCAAATCTTTTCATCTGCCTTTTATTTGATGTTTATTAAGTGCCGGCGTGGCTTCTGGGGTAAAAAAAGACGACCCCACGCCAAAACGCAGGGCCGCTGTTAATCATAGACAATATTTTAATTCAATGTGTTAATCCCGAAGCCTCACCCCATCCCCTCCTTCGACAAGCTCAGGATGACTTAGGGAGCGGGGTTAAAATCCTCCAGGATAATGCCTTTCCTGATCTAATATTTGCTATCGGGATCAAGTATTTAGTTCGCAAATGCAGTATTAGCAGTGTCTCATCAACAGCCCTGTTGGGGCGATATGTTAGCAGCGATAATGAAACGTCTCCATTTTCTTCGGTCACCTCCGTAGGAGCGGCAGTTACATATCGCTCCTACGGAGCTTGCAGCACTAATTTTAAACAAATTGCTACCAAGATATCGCCTCTACGAGGCTACTGCCGAATCTTAGAACATTTATTGGTCGTCCATTTGCGATTTAAATGCCTTATCCTGTTTAATATTAGTACATCACATTTAAATCTTTCACCGAATCGTCGGGCCGGGTTATTTCTAACTGGTACATGCCATGCGCCAGGTTATAATCCCATTTAATCAACTCTGTTCCATTTCCGTCTGCACGGGTTACCTGTTTTTGCAGAATTACCTGGCCCAGCTTATTGAGCAGCCTGATCTTGTATTTACCGGCAGGTTCGTTCAGGAACTGCAGGTGGATCATGCCGTCAGTAATCGGGTTGGGGTAAATGGTGATATCCTGTTTCAAGGTACCCACCAATACTTTCACCACATTGGTATAGCTTATTTTACCATTGATGTCTGTACTCCTGACCCTGTAGTAATTGAAGCCGGTTACCGGGTTGGCATCTGCACTTACATACACCGCTGAACCACCATTATTGGCCGTTGGTTTTTGTTGCACTATACTAGTGAAATTGCTGCCATCGGTTGATTTCTCTACTTTCAGCTGCCGGGCGCCAGATGATTTTAGACACATAGGTTATGCCTGGTGGTACTAAATCGAGTAGGAAGGTAGCCATTAATTGACTACCTGTCCTCTCACACCACCGTACGTACCGTTCGGTATACGGCGGTTTGTTAGAAAAGTTTCCTCTGGTGTTCCGTTTTCCAGTAGTAATAGTTAGTGAACCCAACGTACCCTTGCCGGGTAAAGTATTCGTTATTTAAGGCACGGCATAGTACCGGGCTGTGCGCTACCCTGCAATAACTTTTGCGGCTGTTGCTCCACTCGTATGCCTTTTGCTTCGGGATGCCCAGGTTTATTAAGTGCATCCCTTTAGTGTTGGGCTTCTTCCATTGTTTCCATATGCCTGTTCGTAGTCTTGTCCGTACTAATTTGTCCAGTTCTTCCATCTTACTTTTGGCTTTAGCTATCACAAAGTAATTTACCCACCCACTGATTATTGCTTCCATTTTCTTTATCTTTTCTGCCGCTGATGATGGGTCATTGCGCCTCGTTTTCTCCTTCATCTTTTTCTTTATTCTTGCAACAGACTTAGGGGCAATGCATATTTCCCATTTGTTCTCCCTTTTATAAAATGAAAATCCTAACAGCGTACTATCTGTGGGTTTACTCACTTTGCTTTTTGTGCGGTTTACTTTCAGTTTTAGTTTGCTTTCTATGAACTTCGTGATGGTTTCCTTTACCCGTCGGGCGGATTTCTCACTCTTTACATAAATACTGCAATCATCGGCATACCGTACAAAACGATGGCCTCTTGCCAATAATTCTTTATCCAATTCATCCAACACAATGTTTGATAACAACGGGCTTAGCGGACTACCCTGTGGTGTGCCTTCTGTGCGGGGGCTTGCCACGCCGCCTTCCATGATGCCACTGGTAAGATAACTGCGTATAAGCTTTAGCGTTGGCTTGTCGGTTATCTTCCTGGACAGTGTACTCATCAGACGGTCGTGATTTACCTTGTCGAAGAACTTTTCTACATCCAGCTCTATCACCCATTCATATCCTTCGTTTAGATTTGACTGCGCCTGCACCACTGCCTGATGTGCATTGCGCCCTTCTCTAAATCCGTAGCTGTAATGGGAAAATTCTGCTTCGTACTTTGGGCTTAGCCATTGGGCGATCCCTTGTTGCAATAGCCGGTCTGTTACTGTGGGTATTCCTAACATTCTTACGCCGCCCTGTGCCTTGGGTATTTCTACCTTGCGCACTGCCTGCGGTTTGTAAATGCCTTCTAAAATATTGCTCCTTAACGTTTGCCAGTTGGCATTGAGGTAGTCTCCAAGTTCATCGGTCTGCATACCATCTACGCCTCCGGCTCCCTTGTTGGCAGTTACCTGCTTCAAGGCTTTTTGCACGTTTCGGATGTCTAAAATTTCTTCGAGCATGTTACTAAAAAAAAACTTCCTTCCGGCGACAGTCTTTATTGGCTGCGTGGCTTGGCTCAACTCCTCCTCTCGTTTTACTTTCAGCTTCCGGCCTATCCTCACGAGAAGTAGTTCGCTGTTGAGTTTCGGTTGTTACAGCTTTTGCCATAAACCTTTTAATTTCTTCGCCTTTCTAACATTCAGCCCTTCGTCCTTTTGTGAGACTTCCACATTTCCCCTTCCAGTGGGTTGTAGCTCGTTTCCGGCTTACTATGGCTTCTGCTGACTTCTGAACTGATAAGAGTATCTGTCAGATCTCTCAGGGTAAGTGTATCCGCTTTCCTTTCATGTAGCCTCTGCATTTACATGGTAGTGCTCTGTTCAGTATAGGGCTTTTGTTTGTTTAGCAACATTACCCACACTACCCTGCCTTGTATGCAGTTCCTGTTCGTAGGCCCGAATGTTTGCCGCCAGCTTCCTTCAGATTCCACCTCACGATGGACACCCTTGCTCTTGGCTAATACTCCCTGCTGTAAAGCGTATTCGGGACTTGCACCCTATAGCTGATATGCATGCCTGACGCACTAAAAAAAGGTGGCACCTTTTGGGTACCACCTTTGAGAACGGACTAAAAAATTAGTTTCCTTCTTTTATTAATTTGAGAACCACCGTTTGCTGGCCCTGTATTGCCTGTACCATGTAAATTCCCGGACGGTATTTACCACCTATCTGTACGGTACTGTTTGGTGTAATATCCGTTATCTTTTCTATCGGCCTTCCCAATACATCCACCACATTGAGTTTTATCTTCTCAGTGCCTATACTGTTTAAGGACAGTGTAAAGTAATTGGATGTCGGATTTGGCGCTACATTTACCGTTAATCCGGCTGCATACAACTCTACTTTTGCATTCGATTGAGACTGGTCCGGCGGATTAGCACCGTTGTGGCCTGACTGAGTCACCGTAACAGTGAAGCTACAGGTTGACACATTACCGTTTACGTCAGTTGCTCTCCAGGTAACTGTAGTAGTACCCACATTAAACCTTACATTGTTTAATGACCTGTTATCATTATCAAAGCCATCGTTAGTTGCCCCGCTTAAGCTGTACACAAGTGAAGCTATACCGCAACCATCTGATGCATTTACATCAAACTCATGACCATGTACGGAGTAACGGGAAGAGTTACCATTAACTGTTCTTGTCGCATTTGGCAGACAGCTAATGGTGGGTGGCGTATTATCAACAACCGTCACATTGAATATTGCATAAGCAGTTCCACAGGAATTTGTGGCGATAACAATCACCGGCGTTGTACCTCTTGAGAAGGTATGCGGTGAAGAAATAGGGTAAGAGAACCACCACCAGTAGTAACCGATTCTGTATTGCAGGGTAACCCCTGGTCCCGTCGTTGTTACATTTGAGCCAAGCGTTACCAGTGCACTGCATGAATTCGGATCAGTAGAGACGGTAATATTGGTTACACTAATATCGGGAGCCGAGCTTACTGTGATAGATTTTGTTGCTGGCAACTCCACAACCGCTGGTTACTGTATAAGAAATCACAGCAGTTCCGGCTGATACTCCCGTTACCCTGCCCGAATTAGAAACCGTAGCCACAGATGTATTGCTACTACTCCAGGTGCCACCGCTGGTACCTCCGCTACGCGTAAATGTCACGTAGTCGCCGGAACAAACCGTAGATGATCCGCTGAGTGTACCGGTGCTGCCTGCGCTAACAGCGATGACTTTAGAAGCGCTGGCAGGTGCCCCGCATCCACTTGCGATTGTATAAGTAATCGTTGCATTACCGGCAGTATACCCCGGTTATTACCCCTGTAGCTGCATTAACCGTAGCAACAGAAGGTGTAAGACTGCTCCAGCTACCACCGGCCGAGCCATTGCTCGTATAGGTGGTGGTTGATCCGATGCACAACTGACCAGTGCCGCTAACGGTTCCTGCTGTAAGAACAGGATTTACTGTAATAGCCGCAGATGCAGTGGCTGTACCACATGGTGTGGTGGAAGTATAGATTATATTGGCCGTTCCGGCTGCCACTCCTGTTACTACACCGGTTGAGGCATTTACTGTTGCTGCTGCTGTATTGCTGCTGCTCCATACACCAGTGATGGTCGTTCCATTGGTGACAACGGAGCTGTTGGTTGTAAAGTTTGCCTGTGCCCCTGCACATAATGTTGAAGCCCCACTAACCGTACCTGCATTGGCAAGCGGGTTGACGGTTATCAGCAACGATGCTACTGATGTATTACAGCCGTTATTAACTGTGTATTGAATGGTAGTATTGCCCGGTGCCAAGGTAGTAAGCACACCTGTAGTCGCATTTATGGTTGCCATACCTGTACTGGTACTGCTCCACGTGCCACCACTCACTGCATTGGTGTAGGTGGGTGATGCGCCCATACAAACTGCCGTTAATCCATTGATCGTTCCGGCAGATGGTGTGCCCAGCACGGTAATGGGAGCTGATGCCATGGTGGTACCACATGGTGTTGTTGACGTATAGACGATGTTATAGTTCCCGCCGCAACACCGGTTACCAAACCTGATGTTGAATTTACCAATGCTATGGCGGTATTACCGCTACTCCAGCTACCTCCCGATGGCGCCCCTGTGGTTGTAAAGGTCGCCGTTCCGTTTATGCAAACGGTAGCGGCTCCGCTAACGGTACCGGCATTGGGAACCGCGTTAACCGTAACGGTCTTGGTAACCGAGGTGCTGCCACAGCTATTAGTAACCGTATAATCAATAACAGCATTTCCCACGGTGAGACCTGTTACCACTCCTGTGCCCGGATCTATCGAGGCTATTGATGGAGATTCGCTGCTCCAGGTTCCACCGCTCACTGCATCACTAAGGCTAGTAGTTTCATTCATACAAACGGTTGCAGATCCTGTGATAGTTCCTGCATTCGGAAGTGTTATTACCGAAATTGACGCTGATGCAGTTGCTGTTCCGCAACCATTAAGTGAAGTAGCAGTATATATAATGTTGACATTACCAATTGCCAGTCCGGAAACTACACCGGTTGACGCGTTAACTGTAGCTAAAGCAGTATTGCTGCTACTCCAGGTTCCGTTGATATCGCCCGTGCTGGAGAATGCTGTAGAAGTACCGCCCACACACACCGTGGCGGGACCACTTACAATACCCGCATTAGCCAATGGATTCACTATAATAACCGCCGTTACAGATAATGTTGTGCAACTATTGGTTACTGAATACGTAATTGTAGTTGAACCGGCGGCTACTCCTGTAACCACCCCTGTTGAAGCATTCACCGTAGCCACTGCTGTATTGTTGCTGCTCCAGGTTCCTCCAGCGTCGCCGGTACTTGTAAATGGAGTCGTTCCATTCACACACACTGTTGTTGATCCATTGATCACTCCGAGAACCGGTAAAGGTTTAATGGTGATATTAGCTGAGGCAGTCTGATTGCCGCAGTTAGTT
This sequence comes from uncultured Chitinophagaceae bacterium, assembly GCA_963792025.1. Lineage (GTDB taxonomy): Bacteria > Bacteroidota > Bacteroidia > Chitinophagales > Chitinophagaceae > Ginsengibacter. The sequence continues at coordinate 392,626 of CAWBUS010000013.1, forward strand.
ACTGATGGCTGTATATGTGATTGTTGCAGAACCCGCCGCTATTCCTGTTACTACCCCGGTAGCCTGATCTACTGTAGCTATTGCTGTATTACTGCTGCTCCACATTCCGCCTGCATCCCCGGTTGTCGCGAATGAAGTGGTAGAACCTGCACATAATGTAGCAGCGCCACTAACAACACCTGCATTTGGCAGTGCATTTACAGTTACTGTTTTGGTGGCGTTTGTTGTGCCACATGAGTTAGTTACCATATAAGTTATGGTCGCGCTGCCCGGTCCAACGGCCGTTACCAGTCCGCTGATTGCGTTGATGGTAGCTACGAGGCTATTATTGCTGCTCCAGCTTCCGCCAGCAGCTCCGTTGCTGGACAGGGCACTTGTTGCCCCCTGGCAAAGAGTAGTAATACCGCTAATGTCTCCTGCAACCGGGATAGTGTTAATCGTAATATTGGCAGATGATGATGCGCTTCCGCAAGTACCAGTTACCGTATAAGTAATTGTGGCAGAACCTGTGCCCACACCGGTTACAGCACCCGTTGTCATATCGACTGTTGCGGCTGCGGTATTATTGCTGCTCCATTTTCCGCCTCCTGTACCGTTGCTGGTGAAGGTGGCTGTATTTCCTGTACACAAGGTTGACGCACCGCTTACGCTACCTGCGTTAGGTAATGCGTTTACGGTTACTGTTTCTGAGATAGCTGATTGTCCGCAGCCTGATCCTGATGTTACGGTATATGTGATCGTTGCACTTCCTGCCGCAACCCCTGATACGACGCCAGTTGATGAATTTACAGTAGCTGTTGATGTATTGTTACTGCTCCAGGTACCGCCGTTGTTACCATTGCTGGTTAAGGCAGTGGTCGATCCGATACAAACTGATGGTGTACCGCTTATAGCAGTTCCTGCGTTTGGAAGCGGGTTAACGGTAATTGGATACGAGGCGCTGCTCGTGCCGCAACTGGTCGTCACTGTATACACAATGGATGTTGAGCCGCCTGCAGCCCCAGTCACTATGCCTGAAGCGTCCACAGAAGCTATACCTGAATTATTACTGCTCCATGTTCCACCGGAACTGGTGCTGCTTAATATGATGGTTCCATTAACACATACAGCTGTTGCGCCGCTGATCGTTCCGGCATTTAATCCCGGGTTAACGGAAATAGTGGCCTGTGCTGTTGCAATACCACATCCTGAAGACGATACGGTATAGATAATGTTGGCGTCGCCTGCTGCTACCCCGGTAACTACGCCGGTAACCGAATTTACGGTAGCAACTGAGGTGTTGCTGCTGCTCCAGGTTCCAGCTGGCGTACCGTTGCTGGTAAATGGCGTTGAAGCTCCAATACACATTGTAGTTGCACCATTTACTACCCCACCGGTAGGAATGGCATTCACTGTTATCACTTTCGTTACACTTGAAGTAATACAACTATTTGATACAGTATATGTGATTGTAGTTGTTCCTGCTGTTGCACCCGCAGTTACCTGGCCTGAATAAGCATCGATATAGGCAACCCCACCGTTACTGCTTGTCCATGTACCACCGGCACTACCCGTTGATGTTAAACTGATAGATGCGTTGGTACACACTGATGAAGGACCATTGATGGTACCAGCATCCAGCAGCGGACTCACTGTTATTGTTGTTACAGCAGTAGCTGATCCACAAGTAGCGGTTGATACTGTATAAGTGATCGTGGTGGTTCCGGCAGCAATTCCTGTTACAAGGCCGGATGACGGGTTCACAGTGGCTGCGGCAGGGTTACTGCTGCTCCAGGTTCCACCCACACTACCCGTACTGGTAAGACTTATTGCCAAACCGGCACATACTGAAGGGCCACCGGTTATGGTTCCTGCATTAGGTACTGCGTTTACTGTTACATCGTGGGTTGCGGATGAAGTACCACACATTGCAGCCGAACCTACCGTATAAACAATAGTCACTGTTCCTGGTGCTACACCCGAAACCACACCACTGGAACTTACTGTTGCAATTCCGGTATTTGTACTGCTCCATGTTCCATTGGCATCGCCGCTGGCGCTTAAATTGATGCTTCCTAATGCACATACTGCTGACGCTCCGCTAATAACCCCTGCATTCGGAAGTGAGTTTACTGTTAAAACAATGCCCGATACGGATGTACCGCAACTATTTGTAACACTATAGGTTATACTAACATTTCCTGCAGACACCCCTGTTACATTTCCGTTGGCGATCCACTGTTGCCCGGCAGGATTAGAAGTTCTCCAGGTGCCCCCTGGCATCCGCCTATATCATTAATGGCGAAGAGTAGCTCCCACACAAACGGAAGATATTGCATTATTAAAGTACCCAGCATCAGGAGATGAATTCACCGTCATAGTATAAGAAGCGACATTAGTTCCACAAGTTGTTGTAACTGTGTAATTTATAGTGTAACGGTTCCTGCAGACATACCCGTTACTTGTCCGACACCATTAACTGTTGCTATTGAACCTGCACTGGACGTCCAGCATTCCACCAGTTATATTACTGCTTAAACCGAGTCGATCACGTTAACACAAACTGCCGTAGGTCCGCTAATAGTTCCTGCATTAGCCAGGAATTAACCGTAATCGGTGCAGACTGGCTTGCGGTACCGCAATGGTGTAGTCACCGTATAGGTTATGGTTGCACTACCGGCAGCCATTCCTGTAACCACGCCCGTGGAAGCATTCACTGATGCTACAGCGGTATTGCTGCTGCTCCACACGCCACCCACAGTACCGTTAGTAGTGAATGTAGTAGATAACCCAGCACATACGTTCGTGCTGCCACTTTAATCGTTCCTGCATTGGCAATGGTATTCACTGTAAACGGCTGTGTAGCCACTGAAGTACCACAGGTATTTGATACCGTATAGGTAATATTGGTATTTCCAGGAGCTATCGCTGGTAACCAATCCATATTGGTCTACCGTAGCCACGCTTGTATTAGTACTTGCCCAGTGTGCCTCCACTGTTGCCACTGGCGCTTAAGCTGAGTGTTGAACCGTTACACACGGCATTGCCTCCACTGATGGTTCCTGCCGCCAGCACAGGATTCACCATAACCGTACCTGAATGCATTGGCTGATACCGCAACCAGTGGATACCGTATAAGTTATTGTTGCACTGCCGGCTGCTACTCCTGTTACCAGGCCACTCGTAGCATTCACTGTAGCTACAGCAGTATTACTGCTGCTCCACGTGCCACCACTGGTGCCACCGGTATGGTGAATGCTGGTGGCTAAACCCGCACATACAGAGGGCTGTTCATCGTTCCTGCAGTTGGCAAATCATTTACTGTTACCACTTGTGTGGCTGTTGCTGTACCGCAGCCATTGTTTGTCAGGCTATAGGTTATAGTGGCACTTCCTGCTCCGGTTCCTGTAACAACTCCTGATACTGCATCTAACATAATGCAGATAGCCGGGTGATTACTAGTCCAGGTTCCGCCGCTATTTCCGTTTGTACTTAAATTGAGGGTTACGATTCTTACACAAAGTCGTTCCACCAGCTTATCGTACCCTGCATTCAATACCGGGTTCACCGTTATTGGCGCCGATTGACTTACCGGTCCGCAAGTGGTAGTAGCCGTATATATTATTGTTGCACTTCCTGACGGCTACACCTGTAACTACACCAGTTGCAGCCGTTTACACTTGCAACGGCAGGATTGCTGCTGCTCCAGCTTCCAGTTCCGGTACTACCTGAACTTGTGAAGTGCAGAGGAACCAATACATACGGTACGCGCCGCTCACCGTTCCGGCATTTGGCGAAGAATTAACCGTCACATTAAATGTGGTGGAAGCGCTTCCGCAAAGGCCGGCTGTTTTGTAAGTGATAGTCGCGGTTCCTGCTCCAACGCCTGAAACGGTGCCCCGGGCAATACAGTGGCCACACTAATATTATTGCTGCTCCACGTTCCACCCACATCCCCGTTGGTGCTTAAATTAATACGATGATCCGGTACAAACTGAGGACAGGCCGCTAATGGTTCCTGCATTCGGTGCAGCATTCACATTACTGACAATATAGTAGCTATATGACGATCCGCAATTGAGAGTGTTGACACTATAGTAAATATACGGCACTACCCTAAGATACCCCTGTAACTAATCCTGAAACGGGATCTACCGTAGCGACCTGTTGAGAGCCGCTTGTCCATGTGCCGCCACTTGTACCGTTGGTGCTCAATTGTACAGATGAGCCTGCACATAAAAATCCGGGATAACTGAAGGGGGTACTTATGGTTCCTGATTGCCGGCCGGATTCACCGTTAGCGTAAAGTAGCCACCAAAGGACCAGCACTGCAGGCGCCTGCAGGAACCGTATATGAAATGGTAGTAGTTCCGGCACTATTGTTGCTGAGTAAACATTCACCTACCGCAAAGGCAGGCCACAGCCAACCCTGCTTGCCCATGTTCCGCCCGGTGTACCTGTTGTAAAGAATTGAGTGAGTGTTCCTGCACATGCAGATGGAGAACCAATGATAGTACCGGCACTAACACCTGCTGATATGTTTATATTAAATGATGTGTAATCATATCCGCAATTGTTGAAAACATAGTAGCTATTGTTGCAACTCCTGAAACCGTACCGGGCTGATGTACAAACCTGTAGGACTAACCGTTGCGTAAGGAGCGCCGCCGAACCAGGTTCCACCGCTATTACCTGTTGAAATCAACTGGGTGGTGGAGTTAAAGCAAAGTGTGTTTGATCCCTGGATAATTCCTGCACTTGCACTGGCAACTACATTAACATTGTAAGATGCCGTAGATGATCCACAAACATTTGTAACGGTATAGAAAATTGTTGCCGTTCCCAGCGCATGTGTTGTGACGATTCCTGTTGCGGCGTCTATAGTTGCCACAGATGGTGTGCTGCTTGACCACTGACCACCCGCATTTCCGTTGCTGCTTAACTGAACAGGCGGACTGCTTGGGCACAAGGTTGCCGATCCGCTAATGGTTCCTGC
>CAWBUS010000014.1:0-113073 GCA_963792025.1 uncultured Chitinophagaceae bacterium
GGATTAAAAGGAGTATCCTTAGCCACTAAAGATGGTTATCCTGTACACGACGAAGAACCAAACTCTAAATGGTCCTCTGAAGGTTATAGGGTAGACATTGATATCACCTTGCTATCACCAATTATTACAAGAGAAGAATTAGCGCTGAAAAAGGAGGCAATTTCAAAATCTTTAGTGTCAGTTAAAAACAAACCATTTAATAATGTCGGGGGTGTCAATCAAGGTTATTTATATCAATTCTCAAAAGAAGCTGGAAAATTACTTCGAGATTCATATGGGAAGAAATTTGGCAATGAAATTATAGACAATTTTTTCGATCAAATTGACACAAAGGAAGAACCTTTAAAGAATAACAAAATGTTTAATTATAAGAACTTCCACACAAAAGCATCTACTTCAAACTTTTTTATAAACAAAGATCTTTGCCTTCGTTTTATTGCCTCACTTCTTACTAAGCCGTTTGTAATACTAACCGGCCTTTCGGGCTCCGGCAAAACAAAACTGGCTCAAGCATTTGCAATGTGGATTTGTGAGAATGAAAATCAATATTCCATTATCCCTGTTGGAGCCGACTGGACAAATAGAGAACCTCTACTTGGGTTTGCTAATGCATTGAATGATGAGAGTTATGTTTTACCTGATAACGGAGCATTGAATCTGATGTTAGAAGCATCGAAGAATGAGAACAAAAGCAAACCCTACTTTCTAATCCTTGATGAAATGAACCTGAGCCATGTTGAGCGGTATTTCGCTGACTTTTTAAGTTTAATGGAATCTATGGACGGGAAGGGGATTTTATTGCACGCTGGTAATGATAGAAAGGATAATAGCGGAAACCTCATTCCAAAAAATATTGTGCTTCCGAAGAACCTCTTTATAGTCGGCACAGTTAACATAGATGAAACCACCTACATGTTTAGCCCTAAAGTTCTTGACAGGGCAAATGTTATTGAATTCCGAGTTACTGCTGAAGAAATGGATATTTATTTAGATAATAATAAATCCCTAGACTTAAATGCTTTAATATATGATGGGTCAGAAATGAGTGAAGATTTCGTAAGCATTGCGAATAACACATCTTTGAAATCAGAAAATGTTGATGAATTAAATAAAACGCTCATTACCTTTTTTAAAGAGCTTAAGAAAACAGGAGCCGAATTTGGTTATAGAAGTGCTGCAGAGATTTTAAGATTTACAGCGATTGTAAATAACATTGAACCAAGTTGGTCAATGAATGAAATAATTGATGCGTCTATTATGCAAAAGTTATTACCCAAAGTGCATGGTTCAAGGCGAAAGCTGGAGCCAGTTTTAAAAACTCTTGGAAAACTTTGTTTGAGTAATCCTGAAAACATAGAAAATTATTTCTCTCCCGAAACCAAAAGATTTAGATAACAACCCCGAAATAAAATATCCAGTATCGTTTGAGAAAATTTTAAGAATGAATCAAGGGCTCATCAATAATGGTTTTACAAGTTATGCCGAAGCGTAAGCATGTCTGAAAATAAAAAAGTCATACCAGTTGCTTTAATCAATAAAACAGTTGAACTAATTGTCTTTGGAGAAGTAAATAAAAGTATTGAGCCAACAATTATTGAAAAATCAGACGCAATTGAAAACGGCGAAGCAACTTTTCAAATAAAAGAAGGTTGCTTTTACGAATATAAAATTGACGATGGGTACTCTTTAGAAACTTTCGGATATTATAAGCCAATCAAAAGTCAATCATTCTTCCGGTCGCATTTCGCCAAACATTTATGTCGGCACGCTTCCTATAAATATTTTAGAATCTGCAACTAATATTAAATGTGGTGAGGTAAAACTTGAAGTTCAATCTGTAAAAACCAATTATAGAGAAGACTATCGATTTATGCTTGAGGAAATGACCGATAAGTGTACTGATTTGTTATTGCAACACAATTCTCCTGTAACTCAAAATCTTGAGGTAAATGAAAACGTGGATTCTAAAACATTGTATCAACGATTTGCCTTTATTAAATCTATTATCGATTCAGAAGAATTTAATGATTCTATTCAAAAAATACTTTCAGCTCCAGTAACAAGATGGAAAGAGAGCGACACAATTAAGGATATTAGAAGTGTAAGAAGAGTGAACAATAGTACGCTTCGACAAATCGGAAGCGCTACTAATCGCATTAAATTACCACTCAATCATTCTTTTAAAAAAATGATGGATTCTGTACCATCAAGATTAAGAGTAAATCACAAAACAGAAACGATTGATACACCGGAGAACCGGTTTATCAAACATGCATTGTTTTCTTTTCAGTCTTTTTGTGCCGATATCAGAACCAAAGCTAAGGATAACGATCGTATGAAACTCGAAGCTGAATTATTGGTAGACAAACTGGAGCAGTATCTAAGCCATTCTGTTTTTAAAGAACTTTCCTTGCTCACAACTTTACCATTAAATAGCCCTGTATTACAACGTAAAGAGGGATATCGAAACATCTTAAGATTCTGGTTGAGATTTGACCTTGCCGCTAAATTGGTTTGGCATGGAGGCGATGATGTTTATAGCGGAAACAAAAAAGATGTGGCCGTACTATACGAATACTGGATGTTCTTTAAATTGTTGGAAATAGTAAGGGAGGTATTTAGGATTGAACCAAAAAGTGTTGAAGAATTGATAAAACCTACAAACGATGGGCTCGGTTTACAATTAAAACAAGGACATTATTTGCCAGTTAATGGGGTTTATCAAGGGGAAACCCGACAATTGAATGTTCAGTTCAGTTACAATAAAACTTTTAGCGGAGATAATAATTATCCTGAAGGTGGCAGCTGGACCAGAAGTATGAGACCCGATTATACATTAAGAATCTGGCCCTTTGGTATTTCTTCCAAAGAAGCAGAGAAAGAAGAACTTATTGTTCATGTACATTTTGATGCAAAATATAAAGTTGAAAACCTTGCTGAAATACTGGGCAATGAATCTGATTTATTAACAGAAAAAGAAGAACAAAACAAGGGTACCTATAAATGGGCCGACCTTCTTAAAATGCATACTTATAAAGATGCCATAAGAAGAACAGCCGGTGCTTATATTTTGTATCCAGGCACAGATAGCCGATATACCAAATTTGGATTCCATGAAATAATACCGGGCCTGGGAGCATTTTCAATAAGACCTTCCGCACTCAATAACGGTACCGAAGAATTGAAAAGATTTTTAAATGAAATTATTGTTCATTTTCTAAACAGGGCTTCACAAAGAGAAAAATGTCTTTACACAATTATGAAACTCATAAGGACGATCACATTAATGAAGTAAACGAAGCGCTACCTGAACCGTTTGGCAAAAACAGGGCTTTATTACCTGACTGTAAATACCGGCTAAACTGACCCCCCTCGGCCATTTCAAATTGACCCCCTAAAAAACGATTTCAAAAAGGTCCCGAAAAATACCTGCTAAAGAGGTACTTAAAAAAGAGGTAAAGAACTGTTGTTTGGTAGCATAAAATTAGTGATTAATTTTTGCCCGTTAGTTTTATAAAAATGATTCTATTATTTCTGTATTAGCTTTTTGTTTTTTTCTTAAAGATTCACCATAGAGTTCTATTCGTATTGATTGGTGAACGATTCTATCCAGTATAGCATCGGCAAGTGTTTTTTCGCCTATTACTTCATGCCATTTTTTTACGGGTACCTGTGCCGTTATGATGGTGGAACGTTTACCGTGACGGTCTTCTATGATATCTAAAAGTAAAGCCCTGCTGCCGGTATCAAAGGGTTGAACACCAAAATCATCTAATATTAAAGCGTCCTGTTTTTCTATTTTTGATAACTCTTTTAGATGTGCACCATCGGCTTTTGCCATTTTTAAATGAGACATAAGCTTTGCAGTATTGGTGTATAAAACCTTATACCCCAACAAACAGGCCTGCTGGCCAAGAGCAGATGCCAAAAAGCTTTTTCCCGTACCTGTGCTGCCTGTAATAAAAAGGTCTTCTCCTTTTTTTATAAAATCACAAGTGGATAAACGCTGTACCTGGTTTTTATCCAGGCCCCGGTTTTCAGAATAATCTAATTGTTCTATACTGGCACTGTAGCGGAAGTTGGCGTTCTTAAGCCCTCTTTGCAGCGCACGGTACTGCCTGTCATCCCACTCACTTTGTATTAAGTGGTGTACCAGTTCGTCATTGGTGAAGGTTTGAGTCTGGTCAGCTTCAATACAGGATTTAAATGACTGATGCATTCCCAGGAGCCGCATGCGGCTCATCTTTTCTAAACTTTCTTTGTTCATTGTTTTGATTTTTATTTGATGAAGAATAGTTGCCATTTTTTATTCCTTGCGTTTTATTGATAATAATCTTCCCCACGGATATTGTCGTGTAGTGGCATGTTGTTTTCATTGCCGGAGGCTTGCTGCTCTTCGTCTAATGGAATAAAATCTGATTTTGATTTTAATATGCGTTCGATAATACCAAAGTTGTACACGTTAAAACTGTCGGCTCGTTTACAGGCGTTAATAAGCCTTGTTTCCCCAACCCGCTTTTTGTAATTAATAATCCCAAGGCAAGCCCTGTAATTTTTTTCGGGATACTCGTTTCGGGATAATACTTTTTTGATGTACTCCATTACCGCTTCACCAATAAGGGCACCATCAGCAATAAATTTTTCAGGGTTCCACTCTGTAGGATATTTATGCCAGGAAGCAAGGTGGTCTTCATTTTGTGTGTATTTTTCTTTACCAAAGGAACGAACATGAACTGCAATCAACTCATGTTCACTGAAGGCTTCCACTTTTATACGGTTGTACATCAGCTTCACCTTTTTACCAATAAATTTATAAGGGACACTGTAGTAGCGATGGTCTACCGTTACAAAGCCGGTTTTTCCAACCGTTGCTATTTTAGTGGTCATCGGGTCGTATGGATATTTATTCAGCGGCTTCAAAGCATTTTTTTCCAACGCTTCAAACTGTTGCATTCTGCTATAATCACACCCCGTAAGTAAGGTACTGTTATGGGCTTCTAAATAAAAAAGAATATCCAGGTTCAGCGTTTCTAAACTGGCATATACCTTTTGGTCTATTTTAGTAAAGATGCTGGTGTAGATTATTTTTACAGCGCCTTCCACCAGTGCTTTGTCTTTAGGCTTATAAGCCCTTGCAGGAAAAACATAGGTGTTGTAATGGGCAGCAAATGCAGCAAAGCTATCGTTGAGTTCAGCTTCATAGCGACTGGCTTTCTTTACCGCTGATTTTAAATTGTCCGGTATAATGACTTCGGGTACACCACCATAAAAATGCAATGCAGCTTCGCAGGCACCTATAAAATCTTCTTTCTTTTGTGAAGCTACGGCCCTTACATAAGTGAGCTGGCTACAGCCAAGAATGGCTACGAAGACTTCAACATCCTGCACTTCACCTGTTTGTTTATCTACTACCTGTAACTTCTTTCCGGTAAAATCAATAAAGAGTTTGTCGCCAACCTTATGTGGTACACGCATGGAGGGCTTACTCATGCCCATGTAAGCGTTTAGGCGTACCAGAAAGGCAGAGTGTTTATATCCTTCAGGGCATTGACTGATATAATCGGCATAAACCATTTGTTTGGTAATACCTCGCTTTTTCAATCTGCCTGCCAGCTCTGGTAACAGAACTTCTAAATCTACTACGCGGCTACTGATTGTTTTTGGTTTTTCTATTAAAAATGCACCGGCGAGTTGCTTATCACTCATAGCATCCACACGCTCAATGGTAAGCCGCAGTTCCACAAAAAGTAACAAGTACTTCTTAATAGTATTGCGTGCAATACCTGTTGTCTTGCTGATAAACTTACTGCCCCGGCCATCTGCATAAAGTCGTAATACCTGTCTGATTTTAAACATATCAATTGTTTTGTTGGACATAATTTATCGCTGGTTTGTTTTGCTTAAAACAACCGATTATTATGCTACCAAAACAACTGTTCTTTTATCCCTTTTTTCGGGGGGTCAATTTGAGCCGGAATCAGGGGGTCAATTTGAAATGGCCGAAGGGGGTTAGTTTCATTTGGCGGGAGGGGGTCAGTTTACGTGGATTTTCCACAGACAAACAGCGTGACAACTTTAGCAGCAATTCAGACATTGCGGATGACGCACAAAAAACTGATATAAGAAAATGGACACACGAAAAATATGATGAACAAAAACAAATGAGTGTCAGGCTCCGTAATGTTCTATGCGAAAATGCCCGCCGCCTGGGTTACCTGGAATACATCGATAAACTGATCTTTTTTGGGATGCCGCAATGCCGGCGAGAAAATATGGCAGGAGTTTGTAACGATAAGAGGTTATTAAATCGTGAAGCGACGGGGTTTTGCGGCACACGCCTGGAGTTTAAAGTAATATTTCCCTTTCTATTACAAGCTCACATCAACTGCCGTGAGAGCCAGCAGTTGCAAATGGATATACTTATCATCAATACAAAAATGGGCTTTATAAAATAATTTTTAACGGGTTGCAACTATTATAGGATGAGCAGAGATGCGTATATGCCTGCGGGTGTTATGAGTGCGTGCTATGTGTAGGGTAACAGTGGGATAACCAGTTTCCTGGTGTATGCAATAAAGAAGACCGGATAGAAATCCAGTCCCGTTTTAAAATCCAATATCCTATGAAAAACCGACTAACTAAACTATATATTATTTTTTAATATGTCTAATAAAACAGCATCTATTTTTAGTAAATTCTACTAAAAAATAGAAGATACACTACGGGTGATTAACAGATTTTGGATTAAGAATTGATACATTTTTTCAAAATATTATTCCTGGAAAAACCCATGTTAAACCCAACACTTACCTTGGGTTTTTTGTTTGGGCAGAAGGATACTAATCTGGAGAATGAGTTTTCTAACATAATGCCTTGGTTCGTGGCACACGAAACAATTTTTTCCATTCTTAAGTTGGGATTCGTAAATTACAGTATGCCAGATTCAAAGAAAGGCAGTATTCCGAAATTGATAGAACTTATTTTTTTACAGCTACTATTCACCAATGGCTGCCATTATTGAGTTCTAAAGAAAATAAAGAACTTATTATTAATTAGGGTTTAAAAGAGCTGTCAGACAGAGATTTAATAAAGGTATATTCATTTGTCATTATGCCAAATCATGTTCATTTAATTTGGCAGCAACTTCAGGAAAAATGGAAAGGAAACAGCTCAGGGAAGTAATTTTTAAAATATACGGCACACGAATTTCTAAAAACATTAAAACAAAATGGCACATCAAAACTCTATGAGGTAATGCAGCAAATAAAAAGCATGAAATCTGGCAGAGAGATTCTTTGAGTATAGAAATAAGTACAAGAGACTTTGCAAAGCAAAAGATAGATTACATTCACTTTAATCCTGTCAGTGGTAAGTGGAATCTTGCCAAAGATTATTTGGAATATTATTTTTCATCTGCGAGATTTCATGAAACAGGTGTGGATGAATTTGGGTTTTTAAATAACCTGTTTCATGGGGATGGATAGAGATCTGTTTCGTGTGCCACGAACCAAGGCTGAGGTAAAAGTTTCCTTAAACGTCGGGGTTTCACGGCAGGTATTTAAAAAGGTAGAGTTAGTATTGTGAATGGCCCTGTACAAAGTATATAAGGAATTACTCCACTTTAAAAGCAAATATTTGTTTTCTATCTATACCTACTCCTATATAGCTATCTCTGCCATTCACTGATTTGTCTTCAATAGATTGCCAAATGTCGCTGTTGCAGTCGGGCAAATCAAAGGTGAAAGAAAAGGTGGAGGGCAAAACAATCTTTTTATCAGGACAGGGAGTTACCATGGCCAGCGGATCAAGTGCGAATACCCCGGTTTTTTTGAGCACAAAACCTGCTTTAAAAAAATAAGGTCCGTTGCCACAATCGGTACGGAAGGTCAATACATCTCTTGGAGCTACTATTGGCCCAAAACTTACCTCCAATCCATTTTCAACGGTTACTTCTGCATAATCTTCCAGATTAAATTCTGCAGGATATTCCCTGATGAGATCAAAATCCACAGTAAGAAAAGTGGTGTCTGTTGAGAGGTTGCTGCCACTCAATTCATCATAAAGTGTTTTATCTGTGGTTTGAAATTGAACCCAGATAGTATCATTTAAGGCATACACTTTTTTGAATGGCGTTAAGGTAACTTTTTCGGCGTAGGAATATACAGGAATTACCATTGGTGTGGCGTGATATTCCTTTCGGCATTGCACGCCCATGGTTATTAACGCAATTCCCGCAAGGGTAAATATTAGCAAATAGGTTTTGGTCATCCCCAATGTTTTATAGGTTGTTTGTGGGAAACTGTTTTGTAATATAGCGAAATTAATCCTCTTTCCAGGTTCGTGTCTACGAATCATTTTCAGCCAACTTCGGTCTTCCCATTCTCTAAAAGCCCACATTATCTGGCCGTGAGAGCCAGCGTCTGGTTTTCGACCAACGCTCTGCCAGCTTATTTTCGCCTTTCTTCATTAAATTCGCCCGTTAATGCGATTTCCAAAAAACGCTTTCAAAATCGTTTACCCATCTCAGTTATGCAATAAAGTTTTCAATACCAAAACTCCACAATACCTTAAAACAGCAGCAGGAAACAAAAAATATAGCCGGTGCAAATTAATGCGGTTTATTACGTCACCAGTACTGAAGTGAGATAATTGTAATAAGCAATGGCTGTTATACCTGAGATAATTAATGTGCTCAAAAGCTCTCCGTTAGTAATTTTGAAATATTGCATTGTTTTCTTTTGGAACATGAATATGGAGAAAGCTCCAAAAACTATCACAACCATACAGGCAACCGGAACAGAAAAATTTATCCCACGGGAGTAATAGCTGCCACGCATGAGTATCATCCACAGTGACGCCGCAATTTGGATAATAGTAGTAAAAAGTGAAAGTATCCATCCCACTTTGCGTATTGTTACAAACAGGAATACCTGCAAGGGAATCAGCAACAAAAAAGCAGCCTGCTGTATATTAAAACAGACCGGGCATGAGGAGCAATTAAAAACATTGCGTAAACTCCTGTCCATTGCAGGCAGCCATACTATATAATACAGAGCGAAGATACCGCAAAAAAAATAGCTCCAGATCTTGAAAGCCGCCGGCTTTGATACAGGAATGTCTTCTTTTTGTTGACTGGTAGCCTTATTTACCACGTTATTGATTACATCAATTAAGCCTATAAAATACCCGGCAAACAAAGCCGCAAATATAGTAACCCTAAAAAAATAAGTTTCATCGCGATCTATTGCTTTCGCACCCAGATCGGCCAGCAAAACAAGTATCGCGACATAAAAAATGCACAAAGGGTAAATCCATTTTCTTTTCAATGAGGGGTTTACATAAAAAAGCCCGGTGCCAAAAAGCAACAGGTGAATAATCGCTGCCACGTACCATAGCTTTTGCTTTCCTTCTTTTTTCTGCAAATTGTCCGGCTTTTCCTTTTGGTCACCAGGGATGGTTATTTCTTCCCTGTCCGGTTGAATTTGTTTCCTTATCGGTTCTATCTTTCGCTGCGGCTCTTCCTTTTTTTCATCACCAGCTTCCGGCTTTATTGCTGCTCCTTTTTTTTCTTCTGCAATTTTCTGGGCTTCTTTTACTTCACCGGTTTTATTGCCCGGGAACTTCTGAAAATTGTTTCCATATTTCAAAATATTGCTCGCATTTATTCCTGTTTTGCTGCGTTATAAAATCGCTTTTTATCTGCAGCGCTTCATTATATTTATTAAGTGATTGCTCATAGGCTTTTTGTTTAAATAATTCATCTGCCTCATTTACCAGCTTTAAAAACTTTTTGTCTTTGGTGCAATCTTCGAAGGCTTCTTTGAGAATATTATCTTCCGGAAAATGTTGTATTAATAAATAGTATTCGCGAAGGGCTTCATCCAGCCGGCCCATACGATGAAAGTTCGCCGCTTTTTGCATCCATGCTTCCGCCGAAAACCCCTGGTTATGGGCAATATAAAAATCAGCTGGCTTTATGGTAAGCTCACTTTTAAAATGAGGCTCAGGAAAATTTTTTTCTTTTAAATTCGATGATACAGTTTCATAAATATCATTCAGCGCAATATTTTCTTTATTGTTATCAAGGCCGTTTCTTAATACATTGATTATTTCACCGGTAAAGAAAGTATTATTTTTTTCGGGATGATAAAATGAAACTTCATCAGGCGAAGAAGAAGCGAACGTATAAGTGCCGGCAACATTAAAACCCGCAAGAATATCACCTGCGCCTTGCGTGGCAATACCACTGTGGCATGCATCGAGTATCAGGATTTTTTGTGCTGCGGAGGACTGCTTCAGGATCACATTTTTTATAAAATCAAAATCAATTCCGCTGATAATGTGGTCATCGATTTTCTTCGTATTTTTTGCAACAAGATACAGTTTGCTCTTATCAGTTCTGCAACCATGACCTGCATAATAAATCAATAAGGTTTCCACATTGGGAAGCTTGCTCGCCAATAGCAACTGCTCTTCAATTTCTCCGCTGGTTTTATCTAAAAGAACTATTATATTTTCAGGTGGAATGCCGGTAATTTTTTTATTGATCAGCAGGTTGTAAAAATCTTCAAGGTTTCCTTTTACAGGTTTTATAGCAGGGAAATTAAAATCAAATTCGCTGTTGCCGATTAATACCACTTTTGTTCTTTGAACATCTATTGCAAAATCGGGGCGGTTCAATACAGTCGTTTCACCGTCACTGTTAGTAACATAACTTTTCTTCAAATTACCATCGCCCATTTCGGTATATATTTCCACATCTGGTTTTCCCACGAGTTGCAACTTTTCTAAAAATCTTTTGAAAGCAGGTTCGAGCGATTTTATAGTATGGTGAAACACAATTTCGAGACTTGCTTTTAAGGCGCTTTCGCCAACAACAGCTCCTACAATGCCTGCAACGGCCAGGAAGCCACCGCTCATGGTGCCTTCCATGGGCGCCTGTTCTTTTAACTTAATTTGCAAACCTTCTACTTCCGCTTCCTGTATAAGATTGCGCAGTTCATAAATATCATTAAAGGCATCAGGTGATTTTATTTCTATCTCAATAGTCATCCTGTTATATTTTATTCAGCATTCTGCACATAAATAGCCGGAGGTGTGGAATTGAAGAACTAAACTACAATTAATTTTTAAAGAAAATAAGCAGAAATAAGAGGTAAGTTTTAATGCCAGGGCGTACCCCCTGTTAGCGTCGGTATTCGCTGGCACGGCTTTATAAAAAGCCTTAAAAAACGTTTATCTGCCACAGTTATCTTTTATAAAATGTAATTAACCCAGCCATCGGGGGTATTCTCGTTCTTTCAAAAGCTCACATCAACCGCCGTGAGAGCCGGCGAGTGTTTTTCGACCAACGCTCTGCCAGTTTATTTTCGACTTTCTTTCGTTAGAATTCGCCAGTTTAATTTAATTCCCAAAAACTATTTCTAAAGCGTTTAGCCCCTTCCAGTTATGTAATAAAGTTTTCAATACCAAAACCCCACAATAAATTAAAACAGCAGCAAGAAACAAAAAATATAAACGGCTGTAATTCCTGGAGGGTTCCGTTCCTTTTTGTCTCCATTTTTCCATAAAACTTACTTTCTGCATAGCAGTTTTAAGGCAAAGTATTCCTAAGGCTATAAATATAAAAGCGACAATAAACAGGAGAACAGATTTGCCAGCCATCAATATGAGTATTATGAAAGAATAATTTTTATAAATATCTTTAGTTTGCATCAATAAAATCCTTATTACCGGCATATAGAAAACACTATATTTGATAATAACTGGCAAAATCACTATTGATGGATCTGGCGCAAATAAAAGTATATCGCATGACTCACATCGACAATATACCTCATATTCTGCAATAACGATTGCTATTATTCGGACGGCCATGCAACTGATAACTTAACTACATTTTATGATAGAAGCAAAATAAATGACCTGCCGGATATCATAGACTGGAATGCTGTAAAAGCCGCATATTGGGGAGGACAAGAGAATTTAAATATCAAACGAAAAAAGCAAGCCGAATTTTTAGCTTCTGACGATTTGCCTCCGAATTGTATAATAGGTTTTGTTTGTTATAATGAATCAGCAAAGAAGAAATTACAAACTATGGGAGTTGAGGAAGAAAAAATAAGGGTAATACCTGGTGCATACTATTAAATAGTGCAAATATGATTAAATACATAACTGGAAATATATTAGACAGTAAGGCTGACGCATTAGTTAACACTGTAAATACTGTTGGTATTATGGGAAAAGGTGTTGCCTTGCAATTTAAAAAGGCTTATCCAAATAATTTTAAAGCCTATGAAGAAGCCAGTAAAAGAGCAGAGATAGTTATTGGTAAACTGTTTGTCACTAAAGACAGCAACATAAGTTCAGGCGAGAAGGTAATTATTAATTTTCCAACCAAAACTGATTGGAGAAAGCCTTCGGAATATGAATACATTGAAAAGGGTTTAAATGACCTGATTAGAATAATCGAGACAAAAGGAATAAAAAGTATTGCAATACCACCTCTCGGCGCAGGAAATGGCGGGCTAAAATGGGAAAAAGTAAAAACAATAATTGAACAAAAGCTTGGCGATTTAAATATTGAAATATTTGTGTACGAACCTACAGCGCAGATTAAAGAACATATGAAAAAAGAGCGTGTGAAACTCACAGATGCGAGAGCTTTGTTGCTTTATATACTTTACGATTTAGTGAGAAATGGGGAGTACGTATCAGAGTTTTCAAGTGAAAAGGTCTGTTATTTTTTGCAAAAATTTGGAGCAAAAAAATATTTTAAGTTAGTATATGAACCTAACTTCTATGGACCTTATTCAGGAAAAGTAAGATTTCTGTTAAACGCTATAAATGGAAGCTATGTAATGGGATATAGCGACATGAACAAAAAGCCGTTTGAGCCATTGACATTAGTTGCTGATGGATATGATACAGTTAAAAATCATGTTGAAAGCAATCAGGAATTATTAGATATTGCAAAAAAAACGATGGAATTTTTGAGAGGATTTTATTCAGACTTCGCACTTGAGTTACTTTCTTCTATTGACTATATTGTAATGAAGCAAAAAACGTTTGATGGCCAAATGATTTCGCAAAAATTGGAAGAATGGAGCGACTGAAAACGCACAATGTTTTCAAATCAAAAATATATTGATATTTCATTAAAGCATCTTCAAAAAGCGGCTTTCGCTTAATAAGGATAAAATGGGTATTAAACAAAATTCAGGAAGAGAGTAGCCCTGTTAGCGTTTGCTAGTAAAGCTTCCCAAAAAATTCTTCCAAAATTCGTCTACCCCTCTCAGTTATGCAATAAAGTTTTTAATAACAAAATCCCACAATAAATTAAACAGCAGCAAGAAACAAAAAATATAAACGGCTGTAATTACGGGAGGGCGCTATTCCTTTTCTTCTCCATTTTTCCATAAAAATACTTTTTGCGCGGCACATATAAAGCAAAGTAATACCAGTATAGGAGCCTGGCAACCAGAATAAATTTTTCATTACCTCAATTATACTTTACATTTATAAATAATCCCGCCCGAACGAATACTGCTTCCAGCCTTGCACCTATTTTATAACCTTAAATCTTTTCGGATGAAACAATTTAAATTTTTATCATCGGCTGCTATTGTTATGCTGCTGATGTTTTCCTGTAATTCCGGTGGCAACGAATCAACCACCACTACCAGCACGGATTCTACCACGAAGGATTCTACCACCACAACGCAAGCCCCGCCTGCAAAGCCTGCGTCGCCGGAAATGGCTATGATAATAATGCAAAAAGTAGCCAATTTTTCAAAATGGTTTCCCGCTTATGAAGCCCATGATTCTGCAAGAGTTCCCAGCGGGCTGCACAATTTTGTAGTAGGAAGAGGTATTAATAAAGACAGTAACACGGTACTGGTAGCCTTGCACATGGATGATACGGCCAAAGCCAAACAATTCGCCATGTCGCCCGGGCTTATGGATGTTATGAAAAAAGCAGGTGTAATGGGCAAACCAACGATCTCGTACGAGGTAAATAAATTTCATGACGACGCAACCGACGCATCTACCGAAAGAGCCATACTTTCTTTCAAAGTTAAGGACTACGACGCCTGGAAAAAAGTATTTGATGGCGATGAGCAGGATAGAAAGAATGCAGGCATGACCACAAGGGCCATCAACGTGGATATTAACGATCCTGATAAGGTGTCGCTGGTGATGGTGATAACAGATATGAAAAAAACAGCAGATTTTATGAATACAAAAGAGCTGAAACACAGAATGGACTCAGCGGGTGTGATAGGTGCCCCGGCTGCTTACTTTTATCATGTAGTAAAACAATATTAATAAAGATATATAGATGTTTTACGAGCTATCGTTACAATGTAGCGATAGCTTTTTATTTACTAAAAGGGTATCCTGCCGCCATGTAACGTAAAAATATAGCAAATATGTTGGGGAACTACTCCGTGAGGATAAATATTTATGCTGCGCCCGATTTGTAGTAGGTGTGTAACATTCTGCCGCTGCAGTTAAAGCATATATGGATAAATTATTAAATAACGAAACGGTGCAGCAGTCAACATTAAAAGCAAAGGGAAGTGCTTTTATTAATAGGCGAACAAAATTACGTGTGTCTTCCTTTGATTAATGATGTTTCAGCGGGCAATGTTATTAAGTTAAGGGAATGATGTCACCCCTTCGGGGTTTAGGAAATTTTCTTATTTTGATTCTATAATCATATCAGCCTTTCAGGCTTTGTATTAATCCCGAAGGGATGCAATTATTATAGCTCGTGATGGAAAGTCACATCAAACCCCGAAGGGGTGACATATTAATATCATTTCAAAAATTCTTGACTTAATGACATTGCTCAGTGGGGTTTTCCGTGCACAAGGTTCAAATGTAAAATAATCTTGCCTGAAACCCCGATGCTGAATAGTGTAACCAGGTTGTGTACCGCCATCACACCTACACCTCTAAAATATGCCGGCCTTTCGCATTGATACGGCGTAAAGTTTCCGCGGGTGATATACCTGGGAAGAATGTCTCCTTCGTAAATTGTACAAATAAAACCGTGAAGTGCAGAAGATTCACATGAACTAATTATCTTTAACAAACACTACATGAATTCAATTTTAAAAATATTTTTTGTATGAACACTATTTCAAAAAGATTATCAGCACTTGTAATTGCAGCAATTACCCTTTTATCATTCAGGGCTTTGACTGACCGGGCAAATTTTTCAGGCGAATGGAAACTGGATGAAAGCAAAAGCGACCTGGGGCAGTTTGCTAATTATGCACCACGCGTTATAAAAATTACACAAACAGCGGATTCTGTTACCATCTCGAAAACAGCACCGGGGATGAATGGCGATGATATTACCAGTACAGAAACGCTGAGCTATGATGGCAACCAAACCAAGTCAACCCTTTATGGTACTTCCACAAGAACGGCTTCGGCAAAATGGTCTGATGATGGACAAGCGCTTACGATCACTTACGACCTTATGCTTGATTTTAACGGGCAAAACACAGAAATAAAAGGCACTGAGGTTTGGACATTAGCGGATGACGGTGCAACGCTTGTATCACAAAACAATTCATCATCATCCTTTGGAGATATGCAGGCAAAGGGTATTTATAAAAAATAAAAACCAGGCAGCTTCATTTAGAAGCTCTTCAAAAAAAGGTGCACGCCATCTTCCGGGTAAAAAAACTTAGCCCCGGTTTTGGAAGAGCCGATATGGCCCTTTTGGTTATTTACACCAGGCTTTTATTAACTGATAGTTTATATTCTGAATCTGCCGCCGGGACACCGGGAGGTAATGAAAATACCTGCTACAGCATCACCCTGCAATAAGCCGCAGTTTTTACCAAATGATGACGCCCGGATGCCTCTTTTCAACCAATTAACAAAATAAAAATTCGTTTGAGTAAACCGGGACATATAAAATGTATCCTATTAACCAAACAAATAAATCAATTATGAAAACAACAGTATTCTCATTATTGCTGATAGCCGGTTTGGCATTTTCAGCAAACACGTTTGCACAAAGCAAATTCAACGCCAGGCACCCACGGCGTGCAGAGGTAAATCATCGCTTAAATAAGCAGGATGGCAGGATTCACCAGGAAGTGAAAGAAGGTGAAATGTCTAAAACCCAGGCGGGAGCTTTGCACCGGAGAGACCGCAACATAAGAAACACCGAAAAGTACGATGCATCAAAGCACAACGGTCATCTTACCAAAGCTGAGCAGCTACGTTTGAATAAAAGAGAAAACAACGTAAGCAAATCAATTGGAAAATAAAACAGGATAAGCGGTGGTTCATTACTGCCGCTTCTTGTTTTTAAGCACCGGTTCCCACTGTTGGCGCAATATCTCCACTTGTGTCTCAGCGGGGTTTTCCGTGCACAAAGCTTTGAATTTAAAGTGATCTTGCCGGAAACCCCGATGCCGAATACACTCGCCGAATTAATAAGCCCACTTTTCTTTTGTTGAAAACCTCACAAATCCATATGGTGTACCGGCCTGAAATGGTATAACTATCACTATGTTTTAGCCTTATAGCCATCTGGTGAAGATAAATAATTTGAAGTTTGGCTGCAAATGGGTTTGGCATTCTTTCGTCGTCGGGGTTTCACACGTTTTTTTGCCAACGGATGGTTTATTCTGTGAAAACCCCGCCGGGCAATGTTATTAAGTTAAGGGAATGATGTCACCCCTTCGGGGTTTAGGAAATTTTCTTATTTTGATTCTATAATCATATCAGCCTTTCAGGCTTTGTATTAATCCCGAAGGGATGCAATTATTATAGCTCGTGATGGAAAGTCACATCAAACCCCGAAGGGGTGACATATTAATATCATTTCAAAAATTCTTAACTTAATCACATTGCCCGCCGGGACACAAAGTTTGATTACGGTGATAAGAAAGTGCCTGAAGTTGTGATGGAATTATCGATACCGCATAAAGAGGGTTCATTAATAGTTACGGTAATGTCGCTGGAGTTTAACAAACGTTACGGACACAACTATTATGACATGAGCAGGACGCCCGGTATATGCCTGCAGGTATTGTGAATACAATGTATCTGTAGGGTAACGGGAAGGGAGAGACGAAATTAATTATTTACGCGATAAATTCAGGCAGTCAGCATATATTTTGAATACGCTTTTGCGTTAGTATTTCCAATTGGGGATAAATATTAATTTTAGCGAAAGAATTCAATTATGGGTACAAACGCCATAAGTGAGAAACAGCAATTTGAGGAATTAATTACCAGCCTGTGCAACTCATGGGTTCATATGAAAATGATTGAGCATGATTATATGCCGGAAATGCTATTACCGGAGGTTAACCGGTTTTTTGATATGCCTCTCCGCGCAATATATGACCTCGTGACAAAAAACTATATAGCAGCTTGCGACGAAACAGGTTCACGTTTGATTGAAAAAGTTGCTTTAATTAAACATTTGCAATCCCGTATTGATGAATTCAGGGCAGACAAACAGCGTGACAACTTTAGCAGCAATTCGGGCATTGCCGATGACGCAACAGAAAAAACCAATATAAGAAAATGGGTACACGAAAAATATGATGAACAAAAACAAATGAGTGTAAGGCTCTATAATGTTCTGAACGAAAATGCCCGCCACCTGGGTTACCTTGAATACATCGATAAACGATCTTTTTTGCAATGCCGCAATGCCGGCGAGAAAACATGGCAGGAGTTTGTAACACTAAGAGGTTATTAAATCTTTTGTGTTCTGGCGGGGTTTCGTGCACAGGGTTTGTATAAAAGTATCTTGGCGGAAAACCCAATACTCAATACTGTATCAATGCGTGTGTAAAGTACCATTAAACCATTTATGCACACAATCGCAGGTGTTGCTGATCTCAAAGAGATGCAGCCAGCTAAAGCAGGTGATTGTGATAAAGTAAGTTCCATCCTGTGCGGATATTTGTTGTTTAACGGCCATGAAGCAATGTATAATAAAATGTTATGATGGCGTTATGCCCGCCGATGCCCCTGCCGGAGACCCGGCCGGGACCGGGAACTAACGTAAAGGCATATTCGAAATAGTAACATAATTGATGCTAACGGAAATCCGGCAATGTCTTTCAAATATCTATTCAATAAAAAAGCCGGGGTTCCCCGGCTGAAATAGCTATTATAGTTAGCCATTTTTAATATTGTGCAGGATAAGGGGCGGTGTCTCCGCACTGCGCATAAATATTATCGATCTCTGCAGTTCTCTGAGCTTCTATGTTGTTGATCGCATCTCTTCTCTGCCAGTCGCTGAGAGACCAGTTATGGTCCACATCCTGAATTTGCTGATCGTAATAAGCATTGATCCTTGCAATAATTACATCTCTCTGGCCGATACCGTACTGGTAATTATGGTAGGTAAAAAATGCATTTACGGCAGGACGGATGCGTATATCCCTTACCACTGAGCCAATAAAACGACCTAACGGGGCAAACCCGCGGCCATCATGATCGTCACGGTCACTGCGGAATTCTTCATGGCCAAAGCTGCGGCCACGGTCATAACCACCGTTGCCATGGTCGTGATCATGGTGACCATCATCAGCGAAAGCTGCTGCAGATAATATTAGGCTACAAGTAAGTAGTGTAAAAATTTTTTTCATAATTGACATGTTTTGTATATCAGACTATGGTGTAAAGCTGTGGTTTCACAACGGAGTGTTAATACAAAAAGAAGTTGACAAAGTGGGATGGAGCAGCTTGCCGCTTACTGAAAACCTGGCGGCATGAATTATATTGGCGCAGTAAACAGTGAGCCAGAAGCAGGGCGGGTTAACGAACTTCTGTTAAATACAAAACCCCGCGGTTGCAGGGTTTTGTAAAATGAAATTATTAATTTCTATTGTCATAACGGTCCATTTTATGGTGCCTTGATTCCCTGTCCCGGAACTTATAAGAATGACCTTCCCCTCCTCTTTGATTGTAACGCGGGTAATCATATTGATTTCCCCTTGCAACTCTTCCATCCTGGTTACCCTTGTCCCTGTTATAGGCATAATCATTTTCAGTACCGGCGTTGTTCCGCTGATTATCGCTGTAATTTCCACTACCCTTGCTTTGCGAATATTGATTATGTGTATTCCCGGAATTTCTATTTGACTGATATCCGTTACCGTTAGATTGACTATTATTTTGCTGACGGTGTCCCGATTGTGCAAAACCGGTAGTTATAAGTCCTGCGAAGAATAATAGTGTAATAATTTTTTTCATGATGGTATATTTTAAATGTGATTGAATACTAATAAGACGCCGGCTTTTGTACCCATACTTACAATTAAATGTTAATACAGAATTGCCACAGAATTGAGTACAGATAAGGGTTCCGGGTGATTTATGTAAAAAAATCATTCGTACAGGAGCTTTATGGGAAGTGTCTTTTTAATGTTGTGTTATACTTAACAGAAAACAAGACCATCTTTGCTTTTGTAATAATTCAATTACAATCTTAAATAAATGAAAATGAAAAAAATGGTATTTCTTTTAATAACGGGTTTGGTTCTTTGCGCCGGTGCTATGGCTCAGTCAAAAGATGTAAAGCAGGATAAGCAGGAACTTAAAAATTCTATAAAAGACAAAAAAGAGGATAAAAAAGAAACCCGCCAGGATCTTGGGCATTTAAAAATAAAATCTGCCATGAAGGAAAACAAGGAAGTAGGACGTCATCGCAGAAGCATTCATAAACAAGGTGAACATCTTGAAGCCCATGGAGTAAAACATCCTGTATTAAAGGCAAAACATGAAGTTCACGAAGAAAAAGAAGCCAAAGAAGATAAGAAATAAATTAATCACCCTTCGTTTAAAAGATAAGCCGGAAAAAGTAATCTATTCCCGGTGATCAATAAGTAAAGCCCTGGTAACACAGGGCTTTTTATTTTACATTTTACATTTAATCCTTTCATTAAAATTCGGCCGCTGATGCGATTTCCAAAAATACTTTCAAAATCGTTTACGCCTCCCAGTTATGTAATAAAGTTTTTAATAACAAAATTAAAAAGTACATCAAAACAGCAGCAAGGAACAAAAAATATAAACGGCTGTAATTCCGGGAAGGCGCAACCCTTTTTTCTCCTGACATTGTTTAGTAAATGAAGTTATAGTTACTACTGTATGTCAGCCTTAATTCTGTTTTTATCCAAAGTAATTTTAAGCGTACAATACGCAGTTATATGATGTTTGTTTTGCAGGCCACTGTTCCATAAGCCGGCGCTTTTTAATAGGGCATTCTCAAGGGCCTCTTCAAAGCTCAGATCGCCACCAAACCTTTTAACCTCATAAATATTTCCTTTTGCAGAAACTATAAATCTCACCATGCCTTCTTCTGTGTTCTCTGCATTTGCAATGTTTACCGTTTGGTTAAGATAATTATCCAGCGAATCGTCGCCGCCTTTAAACGAAGGTTTCACTTCTTCTCTTACAAATACTTTAGAAATGTCCTCTTTGGTGGAGTCAGTTGCTTCCTGGGCAAAAAGGAATGATGTGCCGGAAACTAACAATAAGGCTGTAAATAATAAGAGGGTAAAAATCTTTCTCATTTTGATAAATATTTTTTCTAAAGTAATGGATTATTGGCTAAGTAAGTATAACGCCAACGGGTAAATGATAAAAGAATTTATATAATGTATTGCTTCTTATTTTTATGGCAAAGGGTTTTAAACCATGATTAAATACCTCTGCAAAAAAATTTACAGAATATTCCGGGAACAGCAATTATACAATTATCAGATAGAAGGTTTACTATAAGCCTGTATACGAATTTACTTTAGCTTTGATTGGGAACAATAATAAAAACATCTTTTTATTTATAAACAACTCTTCAGTCTTAAAATTGTGAAATTGGTTTCATAAACACTGAACTATGGATTTAGATAAGGCTACAAAACCCGGGAACAAGCGAATGACATTTCGCGATCTCTCCATACAACAAAGGCTTCCTCTTTTAATATGCATTCTTTTGTGCAGCGTTATTGTGACCTTTGGCTTTGCATCTTATTATGGAGTAAAGAAGGCAACTCTTGAAATGGGAACGAAGAGATTGCACACGCTCACCGATCAACTGTCTGCTATGCTTACCGCCTCTTCAACAAAACTGTATACAATTTCACTTGCGGTTGCACGCCAGGATACTATAAAGAAAAATGTACAATCACGGGGAACTGAATTACGAACAGAAGCACTTGAAATACTAAATAATCTGCGGAAAGACAGTTCATGGGTTTTGCTGGAATTACTGGATTCAAACAAGAGCCCGGTTCTGTGGACAGGCAATAAAGGAACAGAAGCAAAACTAAGCCTTGATACTATATTTTCTTCTTTAAGGGTAGGGCCTGACTCATGCAAAGTAGGAAAGATTTATGCGGCAGGTGACTCAATGTATTATCCTGTAGTCACCAGCATTGTTGATAAGAAGCTTGTGATAGGTTATTTGGTAAGCTGGCGATCACTCTCTTCTTCTCCAAAAGAGCTCGAACAGCTATCCCAGCTTATGGGTGCAAGCGCCACCCTATACATTGGTAATACGGACGGAAGCCTGTGGACCAACCTGATTAAGCCCGTTCCGCCTCCGCCAATAGACATTCACCATAACCGGGGTATTTTTGAATATACTAACCAGCATGGCATCTGGACCATTGCTGCCGTTCAATATATACCAACTACCCAATGGTGTGTTTTGGTTGAATTTTCACAGAAAACCCTGTTAGAAACGGCAACGCGTTTTTTGCGTTGGATCTCTGTAATTGGAGGAATATTAATTGCTGTCGGAATTTTTATTACGTGGCTCATGAGCCGTAGTATTATTAAACCATTGAAACAATTGACCTCCGCAGCAACTGCCATTGCAACGGGAGACTATTCATCCCCGGTAAAGGTCAGGCATATGGATGAATTGGGCAAACTGGGTAATGCTTTTAATATTATGGCTGAACAAATACGCGTTGCACAGTCGGAACTTGAAAATAGAGTTATAGAGCGAACATCGCAATTGCAAATTGCCAACAGCGAAATGGAATCATTCTCTTATTCTATATCTCACGATCTGCGTGCACCCCTAAGGGCTATTATTGGTTTTACGGCTATCCTGGAAGAAGAATATAGCAGCCAGCTTGGCGACGAAGCGAAGAGATTGACATCTGTTATTAAGAAGAATACCAAAAAAATGGGAGACCTGATTGATGATATGCTTGCTTTTTCAAAGTTAGGCCGGGATGGCATTGTAAAGAGCTACATCAACAGCAATGAGATGGTTAAAGAGGTAACAGATGGATTGGGTGTTAACAATAATATTAATTGGAACATTCATTCATTGCCGGATATACATGCAGATATAAATGCCATGAGGCAGGTATGGATAAACCTTATTTCAAATGCAATAAAATATTCGCGCAACCGGCAACATCCACGAATCGAAATAGGCGCGAGTTCGCAAAATGGTCTGAACACTTTTTTTGTAAAGGATAACGGCGTGGGCTTTAACCAGCAGTACAGCAAAAAGCTCTTTAAAGTTTTTCAGCGCCTGCACTCTACTGAAGAGTTTGAAGGCACAGGGGTAGGCCTGGCCATTGTTGAAAAAATTATTAGCAAACACGGAGGTAACGTATGGGCAGAAGGTGAGGAAGGCAACGGAGCCGGTTTTTTCTTTACGATTCCGACCGGGTAACGTTTCATCCGATGCAGGTGCTCCGCCTGGTTTCACAACCAATACCAAAACCATCGTGTTCCCCCTATTAGCGTCAGGTGTGCAGGTCCGGCTTTCTAAAAATGTTTCAAAATCGTTTACCTCTCTCAGTTACTGATAACGCTTTTTGATAACAAAAATTCAGCCAATGCCGTTATTCTCTTTCCATTAGATGCTCATATCAACCCCCGGGGCCGGGCAAGTATCTCTCCATTTATTCGTTGCGTTAAAGTAATCTTGCGGATAGGGCTGGCGATTAATAAATATTTTATAAATGTCCATTGCCTATATTGAACAAAAAATAAATTTTGAACTTTTTCAACATGAAGTTAGTATGAGATTAAAAAAAAACTGAATGATCCCGGATATAAGTATACAACATACTGAAGGTTCCATTAAAAAAATACGAAATTTAGCAGGCGGTTACCTGCGGGTTGCGCTATCAAAACTATTTATTAGTTGCTTATTAAAAACACTTAAATACTCACTTTGTTAATGCGAAAAACCTCTTTATTGATTTTTATCACACTGTTTGCAACAAACCTAACAGTGTTACTGGCACAAACCAACAAGATTGAAATTTTAAAGACCCTGTTTCAAAAAGCAACAACACCTGCTCAAAAAGCGGATGCTTCGCTCGCGATTTGTGGAGAATCGTATTCACTTAATAACGACACACTTTATCGCTATGCTTCCCTTGCTAAAAAGTATGCTGTTGTTATTGGAGACAAGACAAAAGGATTCCTGGCCGACGTTTATATTGAAAGCTATCTTACCCGGATGAATTTTTTTGACAGCACGCTTATTATGTGTGATGGTGATTTGAAGCTACTGGATTATAAACATAACCCGGATGCATACGCGAAAACAATGATGCAAAAGAGTTACTGCCTGTTAAGGGCTAACAGGAACAGGAAGGCGCTCGATTGCACTTACTCTTTCCTGGGAGATGCAGAAAAATACGGTGATACGGCCAGCCAGATCTATGCAAAAAGTATTATAGGTATTGTATACAGGAATATGGAACAAACAGACCTGGCCATGGACTGGTTTCAGAAGGCAAACGCCACTGCCCGTTCTCCCGCGTGGGAACCGGTTAAAAACGAATTTGGTATCTATTTTTTATTAGGCATGATGTATAACTGGAAGTTAGATGTGGCGGTTGATGCCGGCGAGCGTTTGGCAGATTCAACGAGGGCAATCGATTTTCTTGATCGGGCGATTGCCGACAGCCGGCGCTACGAAAACCTTTCTATACTAGCCAAAACTTTAAACGTGAAAGCAGCGACGATTGGTAACAGGGAAAATGTAGAAGCCGAAGGCATTTATGTGAAAGAGGCCGCTCACATTTATAAACAACTGAATGATACAAGCAGTATGCTGAATAGCATTTCGCCGATGTGCTTTTATTACATTGATGAAGGACATCCCGAAAAGGGCATTGCAGCCTGCAAAGAAGGCATTGCAATTGCCGCCCATAAAAACAGTTATCCTGTTGTCGATCTTTACGAAGCGTTGAGCCAATGCTATTATGCTGCGGGTAATTTTCCTGAATATGCAGCCACTTTAAATGATATCATCAGGATTAAAGATTCTGTTTATAAGGTGAACAGCGAACAGGATCTTGCAGAATTGAATGCCAGGTATGAGGATCAGAAAAAGGAGAATATCATTATACAGCAAAAGCTGGATCTTGCTTCAAAAAAATATTCGATACTGTTAATTTCAATTGCAACCGGGTTGCTGGTTGTTAGTATATTCTTATTGTATCGTTATTATAGCCGGAAACAAAAAAAAATGAAGCAGCAGGCGATTGTGGCCATTGTAACTGCCCAGGAAGCTGAAAGAAAAAGAATCTCAGCGGACCTGCATGATAATATCGGCGCCTATGCTGCAGCGGCGGCCTCCACTATCGGTACCATACATACGGTAGACGATCAAAGTTCACGTCGTCTTGGTTTGCTGAAAAATAACATCCAGGATATGATCAGCCAGTTGAATGATTCCATCTGGGCTTTGAATAAAAAAGAAGTTTTATTGACAAATGTTGGGGATCGTTTTAAAAGCTTTCGACAAAAGCTGGAACCTTCGTATCCAAACATTACAATTGTAATAAACGAAGCAATTGAAAAAGATCATCTTCTTTCTCCTTTCCAGGCATTGCATCTTTTCCGCATCATGCAGGAGGCTTTGAATAATGCGCTGCGGCATAGCGGATGTAGTTGTGTTGAGGTTCGAATAATAAGCAGCGCCCGTGAAATTACCATTATAATCAGTGACGACGGAAAGGGTATGTCACCGGCGAAAATAAATGGTAATGGTATCAGCAATCTGAAAATGCGTGCGTTGGAATTGGGCTGGAGTGCCGAATGGACCAGCAATGACAAAGGTGGTACTGAAGTGAATATAAATTCCGGCGAACTTTCATCTACTACAAATTCCGCATTGATAAATTAGTTGAAATGTATAAAATTTGTACAAAATATAATCATGCAAGTACGAATAGGCCTCGCGGAAGATAATGCCGTTAGCCGGAAAAGTTTCCTGGACAAAGCGCAACTCATTCCTGAATGGCAGATTGTATTTACTGCATCCAATGGAAAAGAATGCATGGAAAAATTAGCGGCGCTGAAAACCGACCTGCTGCCACAGGTGATTTTTATGGATATTGAAATGCCCGGTATAAATGGTATAGATGCTATTTCGATAGCATCAACGCTGTACCCGGATATTTTTTTTATTGCGCTTACGGTTTTTGATGATGATGATAGAATTTTTGAGGCTATAAGGGCAGGTGCATCGGGGTACTTGTTAAAGCACGAAGAATACGAAGCGTTAAAAGATGCAGTTACCAATGTCATAGAACATGCCGGCGCTCCTATGAGTCCGGCCATTGCCAGGAAAACGTTGCAGCTACTGAGCAAGTCAACTGACATGTCAAAAACGGCAAAGGGCACTGTGCCGGAACATTTAAGCGCGAGGGAAAAGGAAATTTTGCAATACACGGTTACAGGGTGGGACGCAAAGAGGGTAGCGGCGCATCTTTTTATAAGCACACTCACCGTTAGAAAACATATCGAAAATATATATGGCAAACTTCATGTTCAGTCCAAAGCGGAAGTTATTAGTATGGCCTATAAGAATAACTGGTTTAAATAGTTTTTTGCCGGGAAATATTTTTCCATCTTCCTTTTAATTTACATGTATTCGTTTAAGTTAGTTATCATCCCGTGAACTTATTTTATATAATAGAACGACGTGTTGCCCGTGTTTCGCAGTTGATTAATTCAATTTATAAAATGTTGTAGCGGGTTATTACAAACAGGTAGCTCGTCCGGCCCTGGTGGTTGCCTTTCAAATTAAAAGAACAGAATTATAAATTTCAACCGGATAACAAACTCTACGATAAAATCCGTATTTCACAAATCCTGCAAGAGAAATATTTTTGACCTGTTACTATTTTTAATCTGGTTAAAACTTTTACAAGTATGAAAACATCATTGTTATTATTCTTATCCGCATTGTTCATTCTTACAGCGTGCAGCAAATCTTCCACAAAAGTTTCGGGCAGCGGAGCACTTACCATTGCAACATTGTCCGGTTACTGGTTCGGCACTTTTTCTGCAGGAAATGAAGGCCAGGTATTTAAAAGTGACGGTACCACGGTTCAGTATGATTTTTATGGAACCAACATCACGGATTCTGCACAGGCTCCGTACAAAGGCTATGGCACCTACACTATAAAAGGTGATTCTGTTCTTTTCAACGTCGTTTATCCTGCCGTAGGAAATGAAACGTTCAACGAGCATGCCCTGGTGAATACAAGTGCCTCGCCAAATACCATGGCAGGAACCTATACCGGATCTCAGGCAGGCTCTTTTGTTTTTACCAGGCAATAAAAAATTACGAACAATAAAGCAATACCTACCGCATGCTATGTTAACTAAAGATTCGTGTCCCTGCGAAGTTTTCCGTGCTCGGAATTCCGATGTAAATTAAGTCTGCCGTAAACACTATACAGAATAGTGTAACCAGGTTTGCGTACCTGCAGGTGATAATAGAGCCATTACACTTACACATCTAAAATATGCCTGCCTTTTTCACCGATACGGCGTAAAGTTTCCGGGGTGATATACTTTTTTTGGTCAATTTGTTGAGGCTGGTCTCTTGTGCAAAAATAACTGTGAATACTCCTGCGGTCATGGGTTGTTTCATTGGTGGTACCACCATGCCATACATGCGAGTTAAAAATAAACACAGACCCTGCAGGGGCTATAATACGGATTTCGTCGGGATGTTTTTCTGCCGGGTTTGCCATGGCTTGTTCGGGTAACATGTCAAGTTTATGCGTCTTAGGTACAATTCGGGTAGCACCATTGTATGCTGTAAAATCGTCTAAAAGCCAGATACTGTTGCAGACCTTATAGGAACCATTCACAACAGTATTTTTCCAATCTACATGAAGTTTTTGAAGCCCCTTGCCCGGTTTGGCAGCCCGGTAATTTAAAGAGGATAATTTGTAGTGCTGACCTAATACAGCTTCAATACCGGCTAATACACGGGGATGGGTGTAAAAAATATCAAAAATCTTTCCTTTATTAACCAAATCGGCCAGGCGGTCTGCACCCTCTTCTTTAGGATGACGAATGTATTTTGATTCCTTTAGCTCTGCACCTGCATTCTCACCTTCGGTTTGCAGCAATTCAGCAAGACGGTTATTGACTTGTTTAACTTGTTC
Source organism: uncultured Chitinophagaceae bacterium (assembly GCA_963792025.1). Classification (GTDB taxonomy): domain Bacteria; phylum Bacteroidota; class Bacteroidia; order Chitinophagales; family Chitinophagaceae; genus Ginsengibacter. The sequence goes on from CAWBUS010000014.1 coordinate 27,453, forward strand.
CGGGGTTAATAATTGCCCCAGGTTAAGATACCCATAAGTATCTAAGAATTCGATTTCCTGGTTTGTAAGCATATCAAACTATTATAATTGTAAAACAAATTTATGATCCCGCAACCCTGGTTCGTTTATGCACGAACCAATTCTTTAGACAATTTGACTTGTCCTGAAATTGGTTTACACAAATTAAGGTTTGCCTGCCATTAAATTTATCAACGAATAATATTTATAAATATAACTTATTGTCATTTTATATTTTCAAAAGAGATTATTGTATTTCGTAATGGCAATTTATCTCTCAGCGGGGTCTTCCGTGTACAGGCTCCGCATGTAAAATAATCTTGCCGGAAACCCCGGTGGTGAATACACTTACTAATTTGACAAAGCCACTCCCGGTGTGTTGTAAACTTTAAAAACCAATAATACTTTGATTGCGGGAGCAAAAGAGCGGAGAATACTTTCGTCGCAAGGACGCCGGAAGAATACAAATGGCCATCGGCACAACGACCAGGCCGGGTACACCTGCCCCAGCCAGCAGCACTGCTGTAGATGGATATCTCAAGATCGATGGGGTTAAAGGCGAGAATTCGGACGCGAAAGGGAGATCGCAATACAAAAGCCACTACTATTAAGCCTGCACTGGTGCGCCGCTTCCTGAAGCGGCGTAATATGTTTGGGATTCATCTGATACGACGACCTGTCGTTCGTAGAAAAATACCGTCGTTGGTTGATTATCTCAAAGACTTTTTTATGGAATGTATAAGTTTATATCAAAAACAATATGAAAAGATTATTCGCCTTCCCGGGCTCATTTTTACTCCTCGTGGGTGTTAAAGCACAAACGATACAGCCCGCAAAAAAGGAGACCACCAAACCAACAAAGGCCATGCCGGCTACGTCTCGGTGGAAGGCAAACACTACCCGGCCAATTCATTGACCTTTGATACACCCCCTTCTGCCGGGACCTCTCGCATTGCCCGTTCTATTTACAAAGTTCGAGGGAGGATGTCCCAATGATGGTGCCCTGGTGAGCTGGTCAACCGCATCGGAACTCAATTCCGGTTATTTTGAATTGCAACGTAGCAACGATGGAGACAACTGGACTTCACTGGCTATTATTCAAGCCGCCGGCAACAGGCAATGCTTACGGGGTGAAATTGAACAAAACATTCAATATTATACGGTGATTGCCATAGCCTGGAATGATGCTACAGCATTTCCATATAGTATTCTCATAGGCAGGTAATTTATCTGTACGAAAATAACTTTTATGCGACATAAATTTACGCTTTCAGTCTTTTCTTTATGGTTAGTCCTCGTTGTTAATGCCCAAAATGTAGGAATAGGAACTGCAACACCTTTGGCAAGGTTACATGTTACTGATAGCAGTGTACTTTTCAGCGCCGCGGGTGATATACCTGCCACTCCACACACCACACCAATAAGTGGCCCGGGCAGGCGTTTGATGTGGTATCCTGATAAAGCTGCTTTTCGGGTTGGCTATACATATGGCGCAGAATGGGATAGTGTCAATATCGGAGCTTATTCTATCGCAATGGGCTATAATACAGTCTCTAGTGGCAATTATACAACTGCGATGGGACTTGGAGTAACTGCCAGCGGAACTTATTCCACCGCGATGGGATACTCAACAAAGGCCATCGGAGATTTTTCTACTGCGATGGGAAATCAAACAACTGCCAGTGGACAATTATCTACCGCGATTGGATTCGGAGCAACCGCCAGCGGGGATTATTCTATTGCAATAGGAGAGACTGCAACCGCCAGTGGACTTTCTTCCACCGCAATGGGAGATAACACAACCGCCAGTGGCAGTGCTACAACTGCGATGGGATCTCTCACGACGGCCAGTGGCAATCGTACAACTGCGATGGGATATAACGTATCAACTAATGGTCATACAGGAGCTTTTACAATTGGAGATAGTGATCCTAATGGAACCGGAATAACTTTAGGAGGTGTTAATGATCAGTTTTTTACCCGCTTTAATGGCGGCTATTACCTGATGACCAGCGGCAATACTGCCCGTACAGGGGTAATAATGAACCACGGTGATAATAGCTGGAGTGCCATCAGTGATAGTACAAAGAAAGAAAAGATATTACCGGTAGACGGAGAAAATTTCCTGCATAAAATAGCACAATTCAAGCTGGGTACCTGGAACTATAAAGGCCAGGACTCAAAAACATTCCGTCATTATGGCCCCATGGCCCAGGATTTTTATAGTGCCTTTGGCAAAGATGCTTTAGGAACCATTGGCACTGATACCTTAATCAATCAACAGGATTTTCTTGGTGTGAGTTTTATAGCTATACAGGCATTGGAAAAAAGAACTGAAAAGATAGAAGCATTACAAAAACAAAATACTGCCTTACAACAACAAGTAGATGCACAGCAACAGGATAATCTTGCCTTACAACAACAAATGCAAACACTTTTAAACACTGTCGCTCTGCTAAATAAGCAAGTGCAATTGCTGGCTGCAGGAACAAACAATCAAAATAATTTATCAGTAAACAAGTAATACAGTTAATCCGCAAGCCACTAATAGCTTATATGCATTTAGTCTATCTTATTAAAATCACTTTTATGAGAAATAAACTGATGTTTTCAATCTTTTATTTATTGTTAGCTGTAGTTGTTAATGCCCAAAATGTAGGAATAGGAACTGCAACACCTTTGGCAAGGTTACACGTTACTGATAGCAGTGTACTTTTTAGCGCTGCTGGTAATATACCTGCCACTCCACACGCCCCTCCAATAAGTAGCGCAGGCAGGCGCTTGATGTGGTATCCTGATAAAGCTGCTTTCCGGGTTGGCTATACAGATGGCGTGGGATGGGATAGCGCCAATATCGGAGCTTATTCAATCGCAATGGGGTCAGAAACAAATGCCAGCGGGAATTATTCTACCGCAATGGGGTATGCAACAACTGTCAGCGGAATTGCTTCCACCGCAATGGGATATGGAGCAACTGCCAGCGGAGGTTCTTCCACTGCAATGGGGTCAGAAACAAATGCCAGCGGGAATTATTCTACCGCAATGGGAGATTTCACAACCTCAAGTGGCACTGGTTCAACTGCGATGGGAGTTTCCACGACCTCAAGCGGTGTTTATTCAACCGCAATGGGATTTTACACAACCGCCAGTGGCAATTATACAACTGCGATGGGATATAACGTGTCCACTAATGGTCATACAGGGGCTTTTGCAATTGGGGATAGTGACCCTAATAATACCGGAGTAACTTTAGGAGGTGTCAATGACCAGTTTTTTTCCCGTTTTAACGGCGGCTATTACCTGATGACCAGTGGCAATACTGCCCGTACAGGGGTAATAATGAACCACGGTGATAATAGCTGGAGTGCCATCAGTGACAGTACAAAGAAAGAAAAGATATTACCGGTAGACGGAGAAAATTTCCTGGATAAGATAGCACAATTCAGGCTGAGTACATGGAACTATAAAGGCCAGGATTCAAAAACATTCCGTCATTATGGCCCCATGGCCCAGGATTTTTATAATGCTTTTGGTAAAGATGCTTTAGGAACCATTGGCTGTGATACCTTAATCAATCAACAGGATTTTCTTGGTGTTAGTTTTATTGCCATACAGGCATTGGAAAAAAGAACAGAAAAGATAGAAGCATTACAAAAACAAAATACTGCCTTACAACAACAGGTAGATGCACAGGAGCAACAAATGCAAACACTTTTAAACACTGTTGCTTTATTAAACAAGCAAGTACAATCCCTGGCGGCAGGAACAAGCTATCAAAATAATGTTTCAGTAAACAAATAATACAGGCAATCTGCAAACTATCGACTATCCGCAAACTGGTTCGTGCTTGGGTGAACCAATTCCCCGAATTGGCAAGCACCTCCACTTTATGCGTTGAGTTATAAAGAAACGTTGCCTTGGCTTAGTAGCGTGGCATTGTGTGCTGGCTATACCTGGGACATATCGGTGCCACGGCGCAGGTCTTCCCTGCACAAGCTCCCGACGTAAAGTAATCCTTCCGGAAACACCGATGCTGAATAAAACAAAACTGTTGCAAGTGCAAAGCCCGGCTATAAAAAGAAGTCCCTACGTCTAAAATAAAATCATACCTTGTTAGGGGAACTGCATTTGAGAAGACTCATGCTTATGTTACCAACATTCGTCCATGCATAAAGTTTTTCTATTCTTATTTTCATTCATTTTATTTGTATTGGCTTCCTGCAATAATAACAGGAAAGAAGCCGCTTTACACAGCAACAAGCCGATGCCTGATTCTCTGTTAGCAGGCAAAAAGATGTTTGAAAACAATTGTGTTCGTTGCCACGGTATGGATGCATCAGGGTTAACCGGTCCGTCACTCAGGAGGCGAAGACTGCTACATGCTCCCGACCTGGCCTCTTTTACTTCCGTAGTAGAAAATGGTATTGCCGGCACGGGAATGCCAGCCAACTGGTCTTTCTCCGACAGCGAATGTCATCAATTATATGTTTACATCAACTCGCTCAAAGGCCAGAACCGCGAAGCTGTCAGTGGCGATTCGGCTGCGGGAAAACTTGTCTACTTAAAAACAGGCTGCGCAAATTGCCACATGGTAAACGGGAGTGGCAATAGCATTGGTCCCGATCTTTCCGAAATTGGCGCCATAAGAAACGCTGCTTATTTAAGGCAGGCATTAATCGATCCGGGCGCAGCACTTCCTGAAAGTACGGACCCTGATAACGGGTATGGATTTTCTTTGTACCTGCCCGTAAAAGTGGTTACCAAAGAAGGAAAAGAAATTACCGGTTTGCGGATCAACGAGGATACGTATACGATCCAGTTAAAAGATATCAGTAACAATTACTTTTCATTTTACAAGGATAGCCTGCAAACAATTGATAAAGAATTCGGGCAATCGTTAATGCCTTCTTTTAAAACTGCGTTATCCAACACTGAAATAGACAATCTCGTTTCATACCTCCATAATCTGGGCAATCAATGAAAAATGTAATCATCTTTATAGGAGCGATATTAATTTGTAATCAAAATTTTTCGCAGGTTTCTTTTGAAAGAATTGCCAATGCCAACAAAGAGCCGGGCAACTGGCTAACGTATTCAGGCAACTATCATGGCACACGGTATTCAGCCTTATCGCAGATCAACAGAAACAATGTTGACAAGCTGGTACCGGTGTGGATTTACCAGTTGAGATTTGGTTATGGCGGTTTTGAAACTACTCCGTTGATTGCAGATAAAAGAATGTATATCTCGGAACCGCCGAGTACGGTTACAGCGCTTGACCTTGTTACCGGCAGAAAGATATGGAGCTATACGCCGGAGATAATTAAAAATGTAACAACACTTGGTTTTGGCCCGGTAAACAGGGGCGTGGCGCTTCTTGATAACAGCGTCTATATTGGAACGTTAGATGCGCACCTTATTTGCCTTGATGCCAGGTCAGGTTCTGTAAAATGGAATGTAACCGTAGCAGATAATAAGTTGGGTTATGCCATAACATGTGCACCGCTCGCTATTGATAATAAAATTATTATCGGGGTTAGTGGGGGCGAAGCAGGCATCCGCGGTTTTATAGATGCCTATGATGCTACAACAGGTAAAAGAGACTGGCGTTTGTATACTATACCCGGCAAAGGAGAACCGGGAAATGAAACATGGCAGGGAGATAGCTGGAAAACCGGCGGCGCTCCCACATGGGTCACCGGTTCCTATGATAAAGATTTGAACCTGCTGTATTGGGGCATTGGGAACCCGGGTCCTGACTGGAACGGAGATTCAAGAAGCGGCGATAATTTATACTCCTGTTCGGTGCTTGCTATTAATCCATCAACAGGGAAATTGGTGTGGTACTTTCAGTTTACGCCACATGATACCCACGATTGGGATGCCAACCAAATTCCGGTGCTGATTGATGTAAAAGTGAATGGGGTTATGGTTAAAGCATTGGCAACCGCAAACAGGAATGGATTTTATTATTTGTTAGATAGGAGAACCGGGAAATTTATAGCGGGCAAAGCTTACGCAAAGGAAACGTGGGCAAAGGGACTGGACGCAAATGGGAAAGCCATAGTTATCCCGGGCAAAGAACCCACCGAAAAGGGAAACCTTATCTATCCAAGTTTGCAGGGCGCTACCAATTGGTTCAGCCCTTCTTATAGTGAAACGACCGGAATGTTTTACGTTTCGGTACGGGAAATGGGATCGCTGTATTTTAAGAAAGACGTTGAATACCAACCGGGGAAATATTTTATGGGTGGCGGCGAACAACTTTTGCCGGGTGATAATGCCTATGGTGCTGTGAAAGCGTTGGACCCTGCAACAGGCAGTATAAAATGGGAGTTCAAATTACAATCACCTCCGTGGTCAGGTGTCCTATCCACTGCGGGTGGCCTTGTTTTTGGCGGTACCGTTGAAGGGAACTTCTTTGCATTAGATGCACAAACGGGAAAATCCAAATGGCAGTTCCAGGCGGGAGGCCCTATCGGAGCAAATCCTGTTTCGTTTAGTGTGAATGGTCAGCAACGCATTGCGATTGCTTCCGGGAATGCATTGATTGTTTTTGGATTGGTAAAGTAAATATTTCACTGAATGTATTGGCCCCGTTAGCACTACCATCCACTGTGCTGCTTTCCAAAAACTATTTCAAAATCGTTTAGCCCTCTCAGTTATGTAACGAATTTTTACCTCCCATCAATATTATGAAAGAATAATTTTTATAAATATCCCTTATTGTCTTTGATATTTTTAAAAGAGGTTGCTATATTTCGAAACGGTAATTTTCAAATGAAACATTCCAATTTTATCCATGAGACCTTACCTTTATAGCAGGCATCGAACCCGGTATTTGCCGCTATTTTCACAAGCTTATGTTACCTGTTCAAAAGAAATTCCTCTGTATAATAATCTGTTCCGTTACTGTATGTAATTGTTTTTCTCAAATCTTCCAATACAACCCGGCATCTCCGAAACAGCAATATGCGGTAAGTCGCCTCAAAGAAGCATTACAACAGCATCGCAGCGGTGTACCTGTTACCATACAATTGTTGACGGATAGTTTAGCTTATGGCAACGAAGACTTCTCCATAAAAAAGAACGGGAAAAAAATTATCATTGCAGGAGGCAGCGACAGAGCGCTTATATATGGTTGCCTCGCCATGGCTGAGGATATTGGAAATGGTGTCATGCTCAAAGATTTAAAACAAAAAAATGAGAAAGCTTTTCTGCCTTTTCGCGCCATTAAATTCGATTTACCCTGGGACACGTACCGGCATAGTTATGCACTGTCTTTACACGACAAAACCTGCCGGGATACTTCTTTCTGGAAATCTTTTCTAGACATGATGGCCTACAATCGTTTTAATGCGCTTACGTTATGGAATCTTCATCCTTATACCTTTTTAATAAAACCAACCCATTTTCCGGAAGCGAGTCCCTGGACGGATGTGGAAATGAAGCAATGGCAAACGCTTTTTCATACGATTATGCGCATGGCCAATGAGCGGGCTATCGATGTATATATTATTCCTTTCAACATTTTTGTTACACCAGGTTTTGCCAAAGCGCATCACGTAGCGATGGATAACCTGCAGCACGATTATTTTGTACGTGGCGATACGTCGCAAATCATAAAAACGTATACCCGCGAATGTGTAACGCAAATGCTGCAGGAATATCCCGAAATAACGGGGATGGGGCTTACCCTTGGCGAAGGTATGGCCGGCATGACACCTCAACAACGGGAAGACTGGATGAAGGAAACCATTATTGCCGGCATGCAGGATGCCCATAGAAAATTAAAACTCATCCATCGCATTCCGTTTTCGAGTACGACCGGCTCGTTAGGTATTACCAGTATCGCAACAGAAAAACTTACCCGGAAAGTAATGGAAGAAGAAGGCAATACGGGTTTTATTGAAGAACCGATCTGGGCCGACCTGAAATTTAACTGGTCCCATGCACACTCAACAACGAAGCTGATTAAAGTGCACGGAGGTAAACTATACGACACGTATTTTAAACCGGCGCCTGTTGCATATAAAATAGACTGGACCGTCCGCAATGAAGATTTCTTTTGCCTTCGCTGGGGCGTCCCGTCGTTTGTACGGGAACATATTGTAAACAATAGTTCATCCTGGTGCGGCGGATATATGGTTGGCTCAGAAACTTATATTCCTGCAAAAGATTATTTCACCAAAGACAGCCTACATCTTCCGTGGCATTATGCGTTTGAAAGGCAATGGCTGTTTTATAAATTGTGGGGAAGATTGTTGTACAACCCGCATCAAAACGACGCGATATTTCGCGATGAGTTCACCCGGCGTTATGGCCAGGAAGGACGCAACCTGCCGGAAGCTGCTTCCCTTGCAGGTGCTACCGCACTGCGCATTGCATCTGATTTTGATTGTGGCTGGGATTTTACTTTATATACCGAAGGTATGATGGCGCTGGATCCGGCAACTAAAAATGTAAGTTATATTTCAGTCGACCGGCTTATTCATCAACCACCGCTTGACACGGATTATATTTCCATTGCTGATTACGTACATCGCAGGAATGCAAAAGACAATTTTAAAAAGAATGAAATCACGCCACCACAACTCGCCGGTATGCTCGAAAGAGATTGTCGCAAGGCGCTCTCACTTGTAAAAAATATAGAAGTTAACCATAACAAAGCGCTTATGTATGAAGTAGCCGACATCAGGACCTGGTCGTACCTCGGGTTGCATTTTGCAGAAAAAATACGCGGCGGCATAGCATTGCAAAATTTTCGTACTAACGGTGACGTTAGTAATAAAAATAACGCGGTGAAACACCTGCAAAATGCGCTTGCTTACTGGGATTCTGTTGTAAGCATCACGCGGCCCTTGTACAGGGAGATGCCACTCGTGCACCTCAGCCAGCAGGGAGGAAGTGAATCACCGGAAAATTTTTACAGGAAATTTCACTGGGCTATGCTTACCCCCGATGTACAAAAAGATGTAGAAATAGCGAGAGAAGCAAAGGTGGGCTCGAAAAGCGGGCTCCCCGAGGATTAGTGCCGAATGGCAATTTTGCAAGTCCACAAAAGCAGCAACTCCCGGGTATCAGTAGCATGCATTCCCTGCCCCTGTTAACAATTTTACATAACGGGCGAAAACAAGCGCGCAAGTTTTTCAGGCAATTGTTTATAGGCAGGGCGAGTGTTCCATTTTTTCGCATCGATCTTTTTCGCATTGGTAAGGTCATCAAAAAATGTGCTGCGCAATTTCGCGGATAACTTTTCATCATATACAATTGCGTTTACTTCAAAATTTAATTCGAAACTACGCATGTCCATATTCGCCGTTCCTATTATAGCAAGGCTGGAATCGGTCACCATCGTCTTGGCGTGAACAAATCCCTTTTCATATAAATAGACTTCGACGCCGGCAGCCAGCAATTCGCCGTAATACGACCGTGCGGCGGCATTCACGAGCCTGGAATCACTCACACCCGGTACCAGCAATTTTACTGAAATGCCACTGAGGGCGGCAATCTTCAACGCATCAAGGATGGTATCGCCGGGAATAAAATAAGGAGTGGTTATAAGGATCTCTTTTTTTGCCAGGTTAATGGCTTGTAGTATAGAAAAAAGTACCGCGGGCTGGTCAGAATCGGGGCCGCTGGCAACCACCTGTACCATTGTGTCTTCCGGGTACGTCTTTTCAGCCGCAAAATGTTCGGCCGATGGCTTCACTTTTTTGCCGCTGCAAAAATTCCAATCGGTGAAAAAGAGATATTGCAGGTAAAACACGCCCGGCCCATCTATGCGCAAATGCGTATCCCGCCAATAGAGCCGGTTTTGCTTATCGTTAATATATCTATCGGATACATTGATACCTCCTGTAAATGCCGTTTGCCCGTCAATAACAATTATTTTGCGGTGGTTGCGGTAGTTAAGCCGGTTGGCAAGCAGGTAAAACAAGATTTTCTGAAAGGGATAAACCTCTACGCCGGCATCCTTTAACCTGCGCTCCATTCTTTTTTTGATAGCAGGGCTGCCAAAATCGTCATAAATAAACCTTACCTGCACCCCTTCTTTTGCTTTTGCAACCAGGATGTTTTCTATTTGTGTTCCAATGGCATCGTTTTCATAAATATAATATTCCAGGTGGATGTGATGCTTTGCCTCACGCAGGGCTTTTAAAACTTCCGGAAATTTTTCTTCACCGTTTATCAGCAACTTTACCTGGTTGCCCGTAGTAAGCGGTGTGTGCAGTTCCTGTATAAGCAGCGATGCCAGTTCACGATTGTTTCGTAACACGGAAGCATCCTCCGGCAAGGTTTTATTGGCAGTTATTCCCCAATCTTTTTCCAGCTTGTCCAGCATCTTTTTCCCCTGTGCAGATTTTTCATCATACAACTTCAGCTTCCAGTAATTTACGCCGAATACAAGGTAGAAAAGGATGCCGCCGACCGGTATAAAGATACTGATGAGAAGATAGGCCATTGTTTTGGTGATGCTTCTTGTATCGTAAATGATACGCAGGCAAACCGCAATTACCATCAGTATGTATATCCCGGAAATTATAATCCACATCATAAATCAATACTATGTAAAATAGAAACTTTCTGCAAGGAGAATACCAGAAAGATACAGTTTTTTAGAGGGCCACAAATTATGCGAATGCGTGTAAAGCACTCACAAAAGCGAACACAACATTTTTGGTTAGTTAGTTAGCAGAAACTTCCTTTTCTGAATATTTTTTTATCCATGACTGGTATTCAGCGGGAGACATTTTACTCAATTTATTCAATAAAAAATCAGTAATCGCCCATATCTTCTCATCTGAATGGGTAGGTCCAAATGCCGGCATGCTTGTCATTTTAATTCCATTTTTAATGATCCAGAATGCCTCGGCAGTATCAGGCAAATCATCAGACTTATAGAATTTAGGAGGCTTGGGATAGAGACCCTTAGCCAAATCCGCCGGATCAACGCCCGGGCCACCGTGACAGCTTACGCACATTTCATTATAATGACTAAATCCTTCTGCCAGCATTGCCGAATCATTCATTGGTGGCACTTGTATGCCTGTAAGCCTCTTGTTGATTGAATTATGCGTGGTAGTATTGATCATCCATTTTGTAATAGAATTATGTTGCACTAACTGACTTACATCATAGGTTCCGGAGTATATATACATGGTAAATAGGGCAGCCATAATAACCAAAGTGATTATTACCGTAAGGATTATTTTTTTCATAGCCGAAGATTTAACAACGAATATAGTCACTTATTAAATTTGTGCCATCTTAACAGGCAAGGGCGGTGTTCCCTTTCTTTTGGGGGCTCACATTGGCCATCCGTGAGAGCGGGCGCCTGGCCTCCGGCCAATGTCTCATTATCATTTTTGCCCCGGCATAGCCCGCCTCTGGTGATGCGGCTTTCCAAAAACAGTTTCAAAAATCGTTTACCCCTACCAGTTATGACCTAAAGTTTTTAATTCCACAATTCCACAATGCATTAAAATATGTGTCCTGCCGGCAATGTCATTAAGTTAACATAAAGCAGGAAGGGTTCTTTTGACGATTTCTTAGGTCAGGGCTTGTAAAAAACCTTCTTGGTTTTACATGCCGATCCTTAACTTAATGACGTTGCCCGCCGGGAGCCGCGGGATTAATCAAAACCCCGACATTTGCAATTTACGTGTCAGCATATTAATTTTATAATACCCCTCAGCCAAAAGAAACAAAACTTTTCTTATGGGCGATGCATTAAAAGTAATAAGAGACTTTACGATCATCCTGGCTATTTACCTCTACTTCATAGCATGGGTATATGTCCATTTCTATTATCATCAATTTGGCATCTCCACCGATGCTATCAGGATTGATTATAACAGTTATCTTGTATTTTCCTATAATGTGGTAACCTCCGTACAGTTTATCTCGTGGCTGAAAACAATAGCACTGATAGTGATTTCGGTCCTTGCGTTAACTATTATTATATGGTGGTTGGCCCGAAAAGTGGCACCTCTTCAAAAATTTATTTCATCTGTCGGCAACAATAGCTTCGGTTTGCATACATGGCAACTGGTTAAAAAATACCGACTGCTTTTCCTGGTAATAATCTGCATCCTGGTCTTTCCAAAGCTGTTCAGTATTTCACGCGAAGTGGCTGTTGACAATTACCGGGAGGACAGGCAAAGCACTCAGAATTTAAAGACCATCGAATTTATTTTCAGGAAGGATACAGAATTCCTAAGTCCCACAGTGGTGTTGGATTCTTCACTTTCACCTCAAAATAACCTGTACCCGGATATTTCTGTAATCAAAAATGATACACAGCAAATTCTCAGGCTCCTGGGCGAGTCTGATCAATATTATATTGTTTTGCAACAGCGTCCCTTCAACAAACAACTTGGCGCCCTGCCAACGGGGTATGTTTACTTCATCGATAAAAAAGATGTCCTGTTAGCAAAAATTGTTCTTCGGTCACTTTAAAACATTTATATGAAATACCTTTTATTAATCCTGGTTTTTTTGACTGCCTGCGGGTCGGGGCCTAAAGGCCCCGGAAGCGGCGCGACCGATAGCACAGCGGTTGTTTCCAGTAATGAGTCAGCAGGCGAAGCCCCTGCTGTCGGTGATACTAAGTTCAATGCAGATACGGGCACCATTGCTCCAACCGGGGATGCTGATGCAGCCAACAATATGTCTGGCACAAGTGTGCTGTTTATAGGTGTCTTTGCAACATGGCATAATACTGATGGTGATAACTTTGACGGGCTGTACGACAGCACCCAAAGCCTGTTCACGCTTTGCGGCAGCAACCGCTGCCAGCATGTAGTTGCCAGTGAGATCGCATATGATAAATATGCCAGTTGCGATACAACAAATCATAAACGCGTAATGCTATTTATGAGGGATTCATTGGGGCGTTTGAATCCCAACGGTGTGAGCATTAACGTTGTGGGAAGTCATGGTTATTTGATGGGCGCCAGGTCACAGGTGATTCGATTAACTCCCGCTGCCATCAACAGGATCAATGCTACTAAAGTAATGAAATCTCAATTTAGCAAACCCGGAACGAAGGATACATCCCAATCTTCGAATATGCCTGCCCGTGACCATCTCAAAACTATCGACCAGGAGAAATCCGGCCAGCTTGACCAACTCCAGCTTCAAACTATCGAACACAAAAAAACACAATCTGTTAAAGGGAATATTAATCAAACATTGATTGAAAAGGCCGGTACAAAACGTCAGCATTAAACGACCTGCCAAATACTCAACTCAGGCTACATTGGTGTTTCCCTTCTTTTATAATTGGAACTGTAAAAAATTGCTATAATAAAACTTGAAAATTGTTTCAAAACTGCAATGACGGTAACTAAATAATTATACTGCGAAGAAAATTACAATTCGGCAGGGTTAATAACTCTCCTGCTTTTTCCTTATCTTCATTACCACATTTTTCAAAAACACTTCTCATGCGAAACAGGAACGGAGGCATTATCTACTTTGTGCTGGGCATTTATGCCGTGCTGGTAAGCTGGTATTACAATCATTCTATCATACTGGCCATCGTACATTACATCATCTGGCCGATCTACCTTATTTGGGAAATACTTCATGGCCGCCTGGCGCATGGCATGTGGAAAACGATCCCGGAATCGTATTTCAAATAAGCACTGCAATTTTGAAATAACATTCAGCTCAGGTGTAGTGTACGTTCCTTTTAAAGACATACATCAAAAGTCCGTATGAACTGGCGGCAGCCCTGCCGTGACAGGCCAACAATTGTCATATACTGGCCATTATTTGCTAACAACCTCCTATTGTTGGAAATAATTTTTCAATGCTCGATTAATATTTTAAATTTAATAGATAATACTGCCCCTACCGAAATAAGCATCCCATCTTTTTTTAAAACTTAAAATCTTCCGGAAATGAAGCAATCAAAATTTTTATCACCCCTTGCTGTTTTGTTAGTGATGTTATTTTCATGTAACTCGGGCAGCGACAGCAAAACAACAGACACAACAAAAGATTCTGTAGCAACCGTAACTACTCCAACGCCACCGCCACCGCCGCCCAAACCCGCAATTGCCTTGCTCATAAAGCACAAAGTGGCCAACTTTAATAAATGGTTTGCCTCATATGAAGGACACGATTCTGTGAGAATGTCGTACGGGCTGCACAATTTTGTGGTGGGCAGGGGCACTAAGGACAGCAATACGGTAGTGGTAGCACTGCATGTTGATGACACAGTAAAAGCAAAAGAATTCGCCATGTCACCCGGGTTAAAGGAAAGAATGCAAAAGGCCGGCGTTACAGGCCCCACAACGTTTATGTACGTTATTAACCGCTGGCACGACTCCACCACCGATGCAGCTACTGACAGGGTAATTATTAATCAACATGTAAAAGATTATGATGCGTGGAAAAAGGTATTCGACAGCCACCTTCAGGCACGCAAGGATGCCGGCATGACGGACAGGGCAGTTAGCCAGTCTATCGACGATCCCAACTTTGTATCCGTGGTTTTTGCAATCGGCGATATGAAAAAAGCAACAGATTTTATGAATTCGAAAGACCTGAAAGATAAAATGACAGAAGCAGGTGTAGTAGGACCGCCGGATGTTTTCATGTATCATGTAGTAAAACAATACCAGTAAACGGTTAACCTTTATCGCGGATTACACTTTTGTACCAGGTTTCCCGCGAACAGGCCGGGTATCAATGCACCGTTCGCGGGCTATCACAGGCCTTATGGGTTGCGGTGAAAACTCATTTTTGGCATGTTCTTTCACTATAAGGTTATTAGTATCTTGTCAATCAACAATGGTTTGGTTAGTAAAAGGTCAGAAGCCTCTCTGACTTTTTTGTTGGGGATGCTTTGCGCATCTTTTCGTACCGGCCAGGGTTCGTGGTAATAGAGTCCGGGCTACGATATGATTCTTGTTAAATGTATAAACCCGCAATTGCAGGGTTTATGTAAAATGAATTATCAATGTCTGTCGTAATCACGGTCCATTCTATGGCGCCCTGAATCTCTGCTCCGTGTGTTATAAGAATGAACTCCCCATCCTCTTTGATTGTATTGAGGATAATCATATTGATTTCCTCTCATGCCTTCTCCATACCGGTTACCCCGGTCTTTATTATATCCATAATCATTTTCAGCATTACCCTTGTTCTGCTGATTAGCACCGTAATTTCCATTACCATTACTTTGCGGATATTGATTATGCGTGTTCCGGGAATTTTTATTTGACTGGTATCCGTTACCGTTAGGTTGACTATTATTTTGCTGACGGTGACCCGATTGTGCAAACCCTGTAGTTACAAGACCTGCAAAGAATAATAGTGTAATAATTTTTTTCATGATTGTATGTTTTAAAGGTGATTGAATACTAATAAGACGCCGGCTTTATACCTATACTTACAATTAAATGTTAATACAGAATTGCCACAGAATTGAGTGAAGACAGGGATATTGGGTGATTTTAGAAGAAACAAAAAATAAAAACAGGGAATGATAAAGTTACCTGTCCGGGGTTTTCAATTCTCTCCAAAATAATACTAACAATTACGAATACCCGAAATGAGAAGCTGATGCCTTAAAGGCCCTCAAAAAATAACAGGGTAACATTTTTAACTCAAAATGCTGCCCGGCATATTTATATCCTTACTTTATCAGGATTTAGAGATTGGTTTTACTCTCGTTCGGCGTTCATTTATGCACCGGGGTTTCACAGGTAGTGTATTGCGATTGAAAGTGTAAGCGGGCAAAAAGCCCGATGGGAACGAACCCTGGCCCGCAAGCAAATAAAATATAGGCATGCTGCAAAAAAGATTAGCCTGATGCACACAAGTTCTTAACTTTAAGGCATCGAACTGAAAAAATCAATTCGAAACAAACTAATCTTATTAATAATAAAAATTGCTGTATGAATGACCACAAACCACAAAATTCTTCGCGAAGAAATTTTATCCGTAATTCCTCTTTATTTGCTGCCGGTATTACCATTGTACCACGGCATGTTTTAGGCAGGGGATTTGTTGCTCCCAGTGATAAACTTAATATCGGGTCCATTGGCGCCGGTGGTAAAGGACAGAGCGACATCGCCAACTTCTTTAAATCGGGTAATGCTAATATCATTGCCCTATGCGATGTGGACGATCGCTCGTCTGCTAAAACGAGGGCCGATTTTCCCAAAGCCCCTTACTATAAGGACTGGAGGGAAATGCTGGACAAGCAGGGAAAAAACATTGATGCAGTATCCGTATCCATTCCCGACCATGGGCACGCAGTTGCTGCACTAATGGCCATGCAAATGGGAAAGCATGTGTATGTGCAAAAACCAATGACGCATGATATTTATGAAGCAAGGGTATTAACAGAAGCAGCGAGGAAATATAAAGTGGTCACTCAAATGGGCAACCAGGGCTCATCGGGTGATGGTGTCCGCCTGATGGAAGATTGGTACAACTCAGGACTGATAGGTGATGCACATACGATCCGCTGCTGGACCAACCGCCCTGTATGGCCACAAGGCACAGGATATCCCACCACTAAAGATCAAATACCCCCCGAATTAGATTGGAACCTTTGGCTGGGACCGACAGCGTTTCATGAGTATCATACCGGCTTTGTTCCGTTTAGCTGGCGTGGCTATTGGGACTTCGGCACCGGCGCTCTCGGCGATATGGGTTGTCATATTATCGACCCCGCATTTAAAGTAGCCGGTCTTGGGTATCCGTCCGAAGTAGAGTGCAGTGTGGCTGATATTTATGAAAAAATGTGGACGCCCGCTTATCATCCGGAAAGTTGTCCCGTTGCCTCCTCTATCAAAATGAAATTTCCCGGAAAGAACGGTAAGCCCGATGTAACGCTAACATGGATGGATGGCAATATAAGACCGGAGCGCCCCGAAGAATTGGGAGCCAACGAAGAAATGGGTAACTCAGATGGCGGCGCTATTATAGAGGGAACCAAAGGAAAAATGATGTGCGGCTGTTATGGTGATGATCCTACATTATTGCCTACTTCAAAAACCAAAGACGTACATGTACCACAAACGGTGGAAAGGGTACCGGGCGGACAGGACGGGCACTACGCCCAGTGGGTGAATGCGTGCATTGCGGGCTATGGTAAGGGCAAAACAAGTTCTCATTTTGATTATGCAGGTCCGCTAACAGAGACTGTACTATTTGCCAATCTTGCGCTTCGCAGTTGGGATATCAAGGACGCAGCCGGCCATTTCCCGGGAAGAAAGAAATTATTGTGGGATGCCGAAAATATGAAGATCACCAACTTTGATGATGCCAATCAATTTGTGAGGAGACAATACAGAGAGGGCTATTCCTTCAAAGGCTAAAATCAATCACTAAAAAGTTGCAGTAAACGATGCTGTTTTAAAGAAATTTAGAACAGCATCCTTTTTTATAAATTACGTGCCGTCATCTGAAAATTTGCTTTTCATACATTTAAAATGCCTGCAATCTGCTAATTAATGCTTAATGATGGTGATTTCTGCTCTTCGGTTTCGCCATTGTTTTATTTTATCGATGGGGTTGTCAGAGCCATAGTAGGAAGTTGTAATTCGCGACGCTGAAACATTGTAACTCATGAGATAATCCCTGGCTACTTTTGCACGTTCAGCAGATACCTGCATATTCCTGGCTTGTGTTCCCACGGAGTCGGCGTACCCGCTTATATGAACTGTGAGCGTTTTATCAAACTCTAAAATTTTCATTATCCTGTTCAGCACGGAAAAATCATAACCTACCAGCTCGGACCGGTCGTACGCAAAATAAATTGCGTAACTAACTGAATCGGAAGACATGGCTACAACGTCGGCCCCATCTATAGGAGGAAAAGGGCAACCTTCATTTTCCTTGCTCCCTTTTATTTGAGGGCATTTGTCATCCTTGTCCGGTACGCCATCGCCATCGGAATCTGACGACGAGCTCTTTGCTGCCACATCCTGGTTGTTTTTATTCGCAGAAGATAAAGCATCCTTTACTGCGTCTTCCTTGCGACTTTTGTGTTTTTTCAGCCTGGTGCCAGGTATATCGTGCGCAAAGCTTGCAGAATAAAACATAAAATTGCTGGTGAGATCCTTTGACAGCGACTCCCTCATTTGCCCCTGTAGTATGATAATGCTTCCCGAATTAAAATGAAAGGTAACACCTGCCCCAATCGGTGCGTAAAATGCCTGTTGATAGCCGAAAGACCCCCATCCTATACCGCCCGTTATAAATGGATTTACTTTGGCTTCCCGGAATGCTTTTAAATGGATCAATGCGTCTGAGTGTAAGGTCACACCTGCCTGTCCGGTGCTATCACTCTTCACAAACCCTGCAGGAAGATTGGAAAGTACAAAGCCGAGGTTACCGGAAAAATCAATGTGCGGAATCACGGGTTTCCAATAAGTGAGCAGTACCCCAAAGCTGGGTTTCGATGCCGAAGTATACTTTGAATGATTTTGAAAATTATAATCTGACATGCTGACCCCGAAGGAAAAAATGCCCTTATCTACATGCACTTCCTGTGCGTACAAAGCAGGTATACAGAAGCAAAGACATAAGGTGACAAGTGTACGGGTAAAGTTCATATATACGGAATTATATGAATAGAACGAATAACCCCCGGCGATATTATACTGTGGAGCCCTTTGATGACTGCATTGAAACGGTGGAAAGCGTGTGCGCTGAAAGCCCCGATGGCCGGAGATCCTTCAAAAAGCAGCGAGCATCATTTTTAAAATTGATCACTGTCAGTATGTTATATTCTTAATAAAAGCGGTCAAGCTGTTTCCTCTTGCAGTTGCGTTATCGGGATTATTTGCCAACGAATCAGGTTGCTGTCCGTTTATCAATAGAAAGTGTTCATATGCGAACACCTTCGCTGGCATTTTATTTGGGTATCTATTCTATATCAATAACATATATAACTGGTACGGTCGTTGAATATTTGCACCCGACAAAAACATAATAATACCAAACACCTCTTGTATGTTTAATACATATTTAAAAACAGCGTGGCGCAATGTGCTCAAGAGCAAAATGTTTTCCATCATTAACGTAGTTGGTTTATCGGTAGGCCTTACGTGTTGTATGCTCATAACCTTGTACATCATCAACGAAACCCATTACGATTCCTATCAAAAAAATGCCGATACCATTTACCAGCTGGGAACAGAATTTATCGGGCTGGGCAATTTTAAGAAATTGCCGAATACGCCGGCGCCTATGGCAGAAATGATGAAATCTGTTTTCCCCGAAATAAAACAAACGACAAGATTGGCCGCCTTGTACGGAGAGGACAAAACACTTCTTCAATACAAGTCAACAGAAGGCGCTGCAATGAAATCGTTCTATGAAACAAATGGCTACCTGGTGGACTCTACTTTCTTCAGAATGTTTACCTACAATTTTGCGGAAGGCGATCCTCAGCATGCTTTGGATAACCCCAATACTGTTGTTCTGTCTGAAGAAATTGCCAAAAAATTATTTAATAATGAGCCTGCCTTAAACAAGGTGATCCACATAAGCAGCAGTACTAACGGTGATCATGATTTTTTGGTGACCGGTGTTTTTAAACCCATTAATAAGCCATCGCATATTGATGGAAGATTCTTTATGAGTATGATGGGTGGAAAAATTGCGGGTATGATTAAGGATGCGGGAACGAACCTGGTGAATGATAACATGTACTTTACTTACCTGCAGCTAAAACCAAATGCAGATGCAAAAAAACTGGAATCAGAATTTCCGGCATTTATTGAAAAGTATGCCGGGGAGGGATTAAAAAACTATGGTTTTGCAAAGAAACAGTTCCTGGTACCGCTCAGGAAAATCCACCTTGATGAGGATGTAAAAAATAACGTGACACCTGGTGGCAGTGTGACTTATTTGTATATACTCGGCTCGATTGCTTTATTTACGTTACTTATTGCGTGCATCAATTTTATGAACCTGGCCACGGCGCAATCATCTAAACGCTCTTCAGAAGTTGGCATCCGGAAAGTGTTGGGCGCGGAAAGACGATTTCTAATAACACAGTTTTTGGGCGAGGCCGTTTTGATGAGCTTGTGTGCCTTATTGCTTGCTTTTGCGTTTACTAAATTACTACTGCCCTTGTTTAATTTTGTTTCGGGAAGGCAACTTTCGTTCACATTTGAAAACAGTGCATGGCTCATTGGGTTGTTTGTAGTATTGTCGGTTATTACCGGTTTAATAGCCGGAAGCTATCCTGCATTCTATTTATCGTCTTTTAATCCTGCTAAAGTTTTAAAAGGGAAATTTTCTAATTCTCTGGCCGCAGTTTCTTTAAGAAAAGCGCTCGTTGTATTTCAATTCGTTATTTCCATAGTGTTGATAGTCGCTTCAGTTGTAATAGCTACGCAGATGAATTACCTGCGTTCCGCGGATCTTGGGTTTAATCAAAACCAACAAATTGTTATACCGTTAAGAAGCGCAAATGCAAAAAAGATGTATGGTACGTTTAAAAATGAATTACTGAAACAGGCGGGGGTTGCCAATGTGGGTGCGTCCTTATATTACCCGGGTATTTCCAACGTGGCCGATAATATTTTTTTTACCGATAGTAAGACGATGCGGGAGGGGCATGATGTAAAGATGAATTATATTGACACCCGCTACCTGCAATCGCTGGATATTAAGCCCATTGCAGGGAGAATCTATTCGGATAGTTATTATACTGAAGATACTACCGGAACAATTGTACTAAACGAAACTGCAATAAAAACATTGGGATTTCCCAATGCACCGAAAGCCGTTAACCAGAAAATACATTTTATTTATAATGGCACCACATACAATTTTAATATCATTGGCGTGGTAAAAGACTTTCATTACGAAGACCTGCATCTGCCGATAGGACCGTATGGTTTCCAGCTAAATAATCCGCCTCTTTTTAACTACATGATTGTACATATACAATCACCTGACATCAATGCTGCGTTGCATACGATTCAGAACATATGGCATAACCTGGATGCAACGGAGCCATTTGATTATAGTTTTTTAGATAAAGATTTTCAAAAGAATTATGATGCGGAAAATAAGCTTGCATCTATTGTAGGAGACTTTACGGTTATTGCCATTCTCATTTCCTGTTTGGGTTTACTCGGTCTCGCCACTTTTAGTACAGAGCAACGGATAAAAGAAATTGGTGTTCGCAAAGTGTTAGGAGCAAGTGTTGCCAGTATTGTTACATTGCTTTCAAAAGATTTTCTCAAGCTGGTAGCCATCGCCATCGTCATTGGTTCACCCATTGCATGGTTTGTTATGAATAAGTGGCTGCAAAGCTTTGCGTACAGAACGCATATCAGTTGGGTAGTATTTGTTATTACAACCCTGGTTGCCATGTTTATTGCGTTGCTTACCATAAGTTTCCAGGCAATTAGGGCGGCGATAGCGAACCCGGTGAAAAGCCTGCGAACGGAATAGATTTTTTGCCGGGTATTCAGGGCGTATGAGGCAAACTTGTATTCTGCGTCTATCGGGAATCGTTGTAAATTAAAATCAGAAAACCACATTAACCGGAACTCCCGCAAGGAAAGCCTCGACATTTTTTACCACCTCGTTCATCAGCCGGGAACGTGATTCGAAAGTCGCCCAGGCAATATGCGGCGTAATGAGACAATTTTTTGCATGAAGCAATGGATTATCAGCAGCAGGTGGTTCAGTGGATAACACATCAAGTCCGGCTCCGGCAATTTGATTATTACTAAGCGCCTGCGCCAGGTCATCTTCATTAATGAGGCCGCCCCTGCTGGTATTGATTAAAAAAGCGGAAGGTTTCATCATTGTCAATAAGCGCCGGTTTACAAAATATTTATTCTGATCATTGAGTGGGCAGTGTAAGCTTACAATGTCTGCTTCCCTGAAACAGGTTTCTTCATCAACAAAATGAACCCTGTTCACATGGTCACGCTCAGGATGTTTATGAGAGGCGATCACCTGCATATTAAAAGCGAGAGCAATCGATGCAACTGCTTGTCCTATTTTACCAAGACCCACAATCCCCAAAGTTTTATTTTGTAACTCCATCATCGTTTTTCTTTGGTAGCTAAAATCTTTACAGCGAACCCAATCGTCATCTTTTACACTTTGCGCATAGTCGGACACGTGAGTAGCCAATTCAAGTATGAGTGCGAAAGTCAGTTGTGCCACGGAGGCACTTCCGTATGCCGGAACATTTGTAACTATTATGTTACGCCTGGTGGCGGCAACCATGTCAACTATATTATAACCCGTGGCCGTTACACCAATATATTTCAGGTTAGCGGCCTTAGCTATAATGTCGCCCGTGAGTATTGCTTTGTTTGTTAATACAATATCCGCATCTGCGATGCGATCCGCAGTTTCGTCTTTTGCAGAACGGTCGTATATTATAGTTTCTCCTAACTGCTGTAAGGGCTGCCAGCTCAAATCTCCCGGGTTCAAGGTATAACCATCCAGTACAACTATTTTCATATTAATGAACGGGTTTATTATTAATGCAACTGTTTTTTAAATTTCATAATCTGACGATTATGCCTCAGGATGTGCGCAATCGCGTGTTCCATCATTTGTTCTATATCGTAGTACTGCCCCCATCCCGTCTTTATCTTTAAAGAATGATCCAATTGTTCCAGTTCGTCGTCGTTAATTTCTTTAAAAACATTTTGCGTATAGTCAAAAACGTTAGTAAGGTCTTGTGTATATTCTTTAATCGAAAGGTGAAAAGCTTTTTCCGGTCGCTGAATGTTATCTTCCCTGAGGTTATGAATGCCGGTGGCGTAGCCATAACCCGAATGTACCACATGCGATAAAATAGCCTGCAGCGATTTACAATTTTCGTCGTTTGTTTCTGGATCAACATATAATGAGTAAAGCACTATCGGGAATATCTTCAATAACTTTTACCAAATCTGAAATTGCCTGTTCATATATATCGGGCAATGCGCCCACCGCTCCTTTTCTGTTCTGTTTAGTCTGCATTATTTAATTTGTTTGATGAGGCATTCGCAGTAAATTAATAATTATACTGCAATATTAAGTTTACTCCCGCGTGAACGAAAATGATAAGTTAGATGTTTTGGTGTTTTGTGTTGTTGCTCTTCCTTGTTTTTCTTAGGTGTATTGTTCGGTTCTTTGTCTTGCAACCAACTAAACAAAATGTCAAACATACCGGCACAAATTATTTATGTCATTAAAAATAAACCCGGAGATATTCGGAGGAATAATTGTACTTTTCATATCGCAAATCTTTTGATCCGGTTCACCTGTTTTTCCATTTCTTTCGTGCCCCCAAAATTATCTTCTTAATTCTCTTAAACAAAGGTTATGATACAACTAACGGTTAATGAAAAGAAATACGAAGTGGACGTGTCGCCGCAGATGCCACTTCTATGGGTGATCAGGGACGTACTAGGTTTAACGGGTACAAAGTATGGCTGTGGTATATCCCAATGCGGTGCCTGCACCATCCATGTAAATGGCAAAGCAGTGAGATCATGCGTGACGCCCATAGCCGCAGCCGTTGATAAAAATATCACTACCATTGAAGGGCTTTCGCCCGATGACACTCATCCACTGCAACTTGCCTGGTTAGAAGCTGATGTTCCACAATGCGGTTACTGCCAGTCTGGACAAATCATGTCTGCGGCGGTACTATTAAAAACAAATGCAAATCCTACTGATAAAGATATTGACGCAGCGATGTCAGGAAACATCTGCAGGTGTGGTACTTATCCACGAATAAGAAAAGCAATTCATATAGCAGCAGGTTTACAAAAAGAAGGAGGTGTAAAATGAAAAATACAAACACGATCAGCCGCCGCAATTTTATGAGAACAACCGGTAGCCTCGGCGGAGGGCTTATTATATCGTTTATGATACCTGCTATTGCAGGCAGCAGGCTGAAGTCAGTTTTGGGGAAACCCGGGGGAGACGATGCCGGATTTATCCCCAATGCTTTTTTAAGGATAGGATCGGATAATAGTGTAAAGGTGATCCTGGCTCACGTGGAAATGGGGCAAGGTATCTGGACCACATTAACGATGCTGATAGCCGAAGAACTGGACGCCGACTGGAAGAATATTACGATAGAACATGCACCGGCAGGTAACGTTTACGCACACACGGCGTGGGGCATGCAGTTAACCGGGGGATCCTCAACTACGTGGTCAGAATTTGACCGTTACCGTAAAGCCGGGGCAACTGCCAGAATATTGCTGGTTCAAGGCTGCTGCCAGTAAATGGGGTGTACCTGTAGATCAATGCAAAACTGAAAATGGTATTGTTTCTTCCGGTAATAATAAATTAAGTTATGGCGAACTTGCCGACGCTGCTGCTGCTTTAGTACCTCCAACAGACATACCCCTCCGCACGAAGGAACAATGGAAGTATATTGGCAAAAGCATGAAAAGACTGGATGCCCCTGTAAAAGTGAATGGCAAGGCAACGTTTGGGATAGACGTGCAGTTTGAGGGCTTGCTGATGGCAGTGGTGGCGCATCCGCCGGTGTTCGGTGGTAAAGTAAAATCGTTTGATGACAGCAAAGCCAAACTGGTTAAAGGTGTGGTGCAGGTAGTTGAAATACCAACCGGTGTAGCGGTTTTGGCCGATAATTTCTGGAATGCCCAACAAGGCAAAAAGGCTTTAGTTGTTCAATGGGATTTGGGCAGCAACGTAAATGTTGACAGTATTGCCCAGTTAGCCGAATTTAAAAACCTGGCTGATTCAGAAGGGAAGTCGGTGGTTACTTCCGGTGACGTTGCTGCAGGCATGAAGCAGGCATCAAAAATTATTGAAGCCGAATATACCTTTCCGTACCTGGCACATGCAACGATGGAGCCGCTTAACTGCACCATCAAAGTTTCCGGCGATACTTGTGATATCTGGACGGGCACCCAGGCTCCTGGATTTGAACAGGCGGCAGCGGCAAAAATATTGGGACTAAAGCCAGATAACGTTAAAGTACACACGATGTTTTTGGGCGGAGGCTTTGGCAGAAGGGGAAACCCAAACACTGACTATGTAAGCGAAGCTGCCACTATTGCGAAAGCTTCCGGTAAGGCCATAAAAATGATATGGACCAGGGAAGATGATACACAGGCAGGGTACTACAGGCCATCTTTTCTTCACCGGGCTAAGGTTGGTGTGGATGCAAATGGTATGCCATTGGCATTTCATAACATATCTGTGGGTCAAACCATTGTAATGGATAATGGCGGTGCCTCCACGGAAGGTATTTCAGACTCACCGTATTTAAGTGCGATACCTAATTATTATGTAGGGCTGCATTCTCCCGATTCAAATATCCCGGTATTATATTTCAGGTCAGTAGGGAACTCACATACTGCCTTTGTGATGGAAACACTCGTGGATGAACTGGCGCATAATGCAGGCAAAGATCCGGTAGAATACCGGAGAATGTTGCTGAATGGTAAAGAAAGAAATTTGGGAGTGCTAAATACAGTGGCCGAAAAAGCAGGTTGGGGCAAACCCCTTCCTTCAGGGCATTATCGCGGGGTAGCGGTACATGAAAGTTTCGGCAGCTTCGCAGGTGAAGTGGCTGAAATATCACTCGATGAAAATGGATTTGTTAAGGTACACAAGGTTACAGTTGCCATTGATTGTGGCTTAGCTGTAAACCCTGATGGAGTGAAAGCTCAGATGGAAAGTTGCATCAACTTCGGATTATCGGCAGCTTTGTATGGCGCCATTACTTACAAAAATGGTGTGGTGCAGGAACTGAACTTTAATAAGTATCGCCTGCTTCGGCTAAATGAGTCACCTGCTCAAATTGACGTACATATTGTAGATAGTGGAGAAAAAATGGGCGGCATCGGCGAACCTGGAATGCCTCCGATAGCGCCTGCTGTTGCCAATGCGGTATTCGCGGCCAGCGGCAAACGAATAAGACAATTGCCTTTTGGTAAGGTTAATTTTAAGGCATAGCAGGATTCAGTGATATTTAACGATTATTTTCTCCTGCTGTTCGTCTATATGTAACATTGGAACTCTATTTTGCGAATCAATTGCCGGGTTAGTTGGTAAACTATTTTCGTGTATCCGATAGCGATAGTTACGAGTTTTATTCCCGGTTTAATGATAGTTATTAATAAATCAGATTCATAATAAATGATTAAGAAATTCCCCATCCTTTTACATCGTTTTACATTCATTGGATTATTTTTTTACGCAGCGGCAGTATTGGCAACTTTAGATGCAGAAGCGCAAAGCGATACCTCGTCTGTCTCAATTCAGCAAATACTGGATGCGCATAATGCTTACCGCAGTGAAGTGGGCGTTCCGGCGCTTGCGTGGTCGAATGACCTTGCAGCGTATGCGCAAGCCTGGGCAAATGAATTGGCTACCAACAGAAATTGCAACATGCAACACCGGCCCAACGATGAAAATGATCCATGGAACCAGAAATATGGTGAAAATATTTATTGGGGTGGCGGCACTAACTGGACGCCGACTGCATTAGATGCGGTAGCAGATTGGGGCAACGAAAAAAATAATTTTGATAGCAACACGAAAGAATGTAATGAGGGAGGTACATGTGGTCACTATACACAAATGGTATGGAAGAACACCACAACGGTCGGATGCGGGGTGGCCAAATGCCCCGATGGTAATGTAATTGTAGTCTGCAATTACGACCCGGCAGGTAATGTTATAGGAGAAAAGCCATATTAGCTTGATTGCGTCTTGAGGCGAAAGAAAATATTCGTAGTTTCCGACTGGCCTTGTCGTACTAATACTAATATGACCGTAATTTCAGTACAGGCATAATCAGGCAGTAATGCTCTTGTGGTATGAGTGAAGCCGGTATATCTTTGTACCAGAAGTTGATTGATGTTTAAGAGCATTAATCAAAAAATCCAAATCCTTCGAAAAGAACCTTATCCAAATATCCAATAGAAAAATTATTAAAATCTGATATCAGTCAACTTCTTCTTTTTTTTATCCGATACCTGAGATTACCAATAACTCAAAGAAAACATCCAATACGAATCCCAATATCCTGGCGAAAATGCCGACCCCTGGAATTTTAAATTATTAAGCCCGCAGTAATGTGGGTTTTTTTATTTATTTAGTTTACCGACTACGGGCGTGACATTTCGTAGCCTCCTCTAAAAAGTAAATCCACCGTTAAAGTATGTAATCATATCTGTTTTCCGCCGGGGACTTACAATGACGTAAACTTAAAATAATATACACCTGGTAAACAACGAAATGATTACGACATTTGCGATTAGCTGGAAATATGCCTTTTGCCTGTTGGCAGTTTTTTTAGAATAAATTGAGTATAAAATTTTATTGCTATGATAAGGAAGAAAATAGTTACGACTGTTATTTTATTGAGCTGCTTCCCTTTTCTTTTTGCCCAAAAGAAGGTAACGGTTTTTTCGCCGGACAAACAAATCACTTTTGTCTTCAACATTACTTCCGGCCATCCTGAATATGCGGTGACCTATAAAAATAAAAAGCTTGTTGAACACAGCACGCTGGGGCTAACTTTTGAAGGAGATGATTTTTTTGGCAATGATATCAAAACCGGACATATTACCATAACGGATGGCATAGACGAT
This sequence comes from uncultured Chitinophagaceae bacterium, assembly GCA_963792025.1. Taxonomy (GTDB): domain Bacteria; phylum Bacteroidota; class Bacteroidia; order Chitinophagales; family Chitinophagaceae; genus Ginsengibacter. The sequence continues at coordinate 55,058 of CAWBUS010000014.1, forward strand.
TATGAATTGCCTGAAGGAAAAACAAGCAAAGTGCATGACACTTATAAAGAAGCGCTCATTCCCATGAAGGAACAGAATGGAAAAGAGCGTCTGGTTAACTTACGGGTAAGGATATTCGATGATGGCGTGGCATTTCGTTATGAACTGCCGGAACAAAAAGATTGGCACAATTATACACTTACTGATGAAAATACCAACTTTAATCTTGCAGGAAATCCAACAGCCAGGGTAGCTTTTCTTGAAAACTTTACGACGTCTCACGAGCATCTGTATAATGTTATACCATTGAAAGATATTGCCAATGACACACTCATGGATATGCCAGCGCTTTTCGAATTTCCCGGTAAAACATATATGGCCATAACAGAGGCAAACCTTTTGGATTATGCGGGCATGTCGCTCATAAAACGAAATGGAATTCTTACCAGCCAACTAAGCCCGTTACCCGGTCAGAATGCAATTAAAGTGAAGGCTGATCTTCCTCATCACACACCATGGCGGGTAATGATGATTAGCGACAGGGTAGGTGCATTGATCGAATCGAACATTCTTACCGACCTTGCGGAACCACGCAAAATAAAAGATTTGTCGTGGCTGAAGCCGGGTAAAGCAACTTTTCATTGGTGGAATGGTGATAGCTCTCCCGATACAACCTGGGAACCTGGCGAAAATTTCGACTTTGAAAAATATTATATCGATTTCTGTGCAAGAAATGGAATTGAATACCATACAGTAATTGGTTACCGGCAGGTAGCGTGGTACCAAAATGATGGTGATCAATATGCACCCGGTCCTCATACCGATGTTACGAAACCAAGACCCGGACTGGATATACAAGCCTTAAGCGATTATGCAAGAAGTAAAGGAGTCCGCCTGCGTTTCTGGGTTCACTGGCAGGCGCTGTATCCCAAACTCGACAGTGCATTTGCCTTGTACGAGAAATGGGGTATCGAGGGAATGATGGTTGACTTTTTAGATAGGGATGATCAGGAGATGGTGAAGATACAGGAAGAGATTTTGCAGAAGGCTGCAGCGCATCATTTGGAAATAGAATTTCATGGTGCATATAAACCCACGGGCTTAAGCCGCACGTATCCCAATGAATCAACCCGTGAGGGCACACTAAATTATGAGAATGATAAATGGGGAAATCTCATAACCCCGGATGACGATATAAATATTCCTTTCACGCGGGGCTTGGCAGGATGTACGGATTATCATCTTGGTGGCTTCCGGGCAATGCCACAGGCTACGTTTAAAGTGCAGGCAACGCGTCCGCACGTATTGGGTACCCGTTGCCACATGCTGGCTATGTATTTGGTTTTGGAAAATCACATGTCAATGATCTGCGATGAACCCCAGGCGTATGAAGGGCAGGATGGATTTGATTTTCTCCGCGAAGTGCCTACGGTATGGGACCAAACCGTAGTGCCTGGCGCCGAGGTGGGCCAATGGGTTAGTATTGCAAGAAGAAAAGGTACAGATTGGTATGTAGGCGCTATTAACAACAGCACTCCAAGAACAGTTACTATTCCGCTTGGTTTTTTAGGTGCCGGTAATTATGAGGCGGAAATTTATAAGGATGCAACTGATGCGGTAAACAATCCTAACCGGCTTGCTAAGGAAAAAAAGGAAGTGAATGCAGCGGGAACACTGGAACTTAACCTGCCAAATGGCGGTGGTGAGGTAGTAAGATTGCGGGTAAATAAATAATCCTGTTCGTAGATTTACCATCATCACCGTAATTTCAGCAGATCAATAATTAAGCGGTACTGCTCTTGCGCAGGGCTACACGGTTTATATCTTTGTACCAGAAGTTGATTGATGTTCAACAAACATTAATCAAAAGATCCAAATCCATTGAAAAGAGCCCGTTTTTACCGAATCCATGAAAACCAAATAATCCGATATCAATCAACTTCTTTTTTTTCTTTATCCAATACCTGTAAGAAACTAATAAAGTATCCAAAGAAAACCAGCCAGTAAAATGGCCATCCAATTTATCCTGTAAAAAATTTACCCCTGGAATTAAAATTATTCCTGAGAGCCCTGCAAAAAGCAGGGTTTTTTTTGTAGCATCCCGGACATTTAAAGCAGGGTATATCGCATTGATCGGTTTGTTTTTATTAGGATCCATCTTATTTGCCTAGACGCACAACATCTTTTTGCAATGTGTTTCCTTATTCGGCCAATCAGTAAGTTGCAGCAGGACTCCTTAACGAAATTGATCACGACACATCTTTAAAAGTATTTTTTTCTTGCTGCATCCGGTAGCAAATAATATCGTTTAGCCGATTCCGTTAGGATGACCATGTAAAATAATTTTAACAGGAAATTAAGGTAGCATCGGAATTTGAGGCATCAAATAATTCTTATTATTTTTACTTTTACTCCCCCATTAAATTTATGCTATGAACGAACTTTGCCTGAGGGCTTCCTATGCCCCGGAGAAATCCCATGTAAAAATCTGTATTGCTTTTATAGGTACATTTCTTTTTTTCCAATGCCTGGCCGCCCAAACTCCGGATTCTACTTCTTCTAACCTAACCAAAAGTATTCTTCCCTTGAAATTGATAAACTTTTCCGGCAGGCTAATCAATGACAATGAGGCGGTTCTTAACTGGCAAACCACAGGTGGAACGGATGGAAGCCGGTTTGAAATAGCCTGGAGCGGTGATAACAGGTACTGGCAAACGGTTGGTACCGTTAGTGCCACGGGTAGTGACAGCATAAGCACGTATTCCTGGAAATATTCGCAACCTTCCCTCATTAATTTTTACAGGCTAAAAATGATTGATATTGGCGGGAATGTTACTTACGGCAATGTTATCAGGATTAATGGCTCAGCCCGGGCAGTTGTTATCTATCCCAATCCTGCGAAGAATAATGTATTCATCAGTTCTTTTAGCGACAAACCAGCAACCGTAATTTTCTTAAATAGCAGTGGTAGGATACTGTTGCGAAAAACAATTAATGAACCTGTTTCTTCAATCGACATTAGCAACTTTACTCCCGGAAATTATATCATCAGGATCATTCGGGATAACAAGGCAACTATTTATCAATTGGTAAAGCAATAATGGCCACTTAGAGCACAACGAACTAAAGTGTGCTTCAGCCTTTAATTTACGATTGTTTGCCTGTATGGGGTTCGTAGATTTACCATCATCACCGTAATTTCAATAGATCAATAATTGAGCGCTACTGCTCTTGCGCAGGGCTACGCGGTTTATATCTTTGTACCAGAAGTTGATTGATGTTCAACAAACATTAATCAAAAGATCCAAATCCATTGAAAAGAGCCCGTTTTACCGAATCCATGAAAACCAAGTAATCCGATATCAATCAACTTCTTTTTTTTCTTTATCCAATACCTGTAAGAAACTAATAAAGTATCCAAAGAAAACCAGCCAGTAAAATGGCCATCCAATTTATCCTGTAAAAAATTTACCCCTGGAATTAAAATTATTCCTGAGAGCCCTGCAAAAAGCAGGGTTTTTTATTGTGTGATTGTCGCATCCGTAAAATGTATAATTTCTATGGACTAACGTAAAAGGGTACCCGATCAAATCTTTGCGTAAATATTTCTGCCGTGAATCTAAATAAAACCTACTTTCAAATAATGAAAAAGATAATATTCGCCCTACTCGTTTTTACCAATACCCATTTGGTTGCCCAGGATAATTATTGGCAGCAATACCTGCATTTTAAGATTGATGCTCAGCTAAACGACGGGGAAAAATCAATTACCGGATCAGAAACCATTGTTTATAAAAATAATTCGCCGCAGACACTTACCTATATCTGGTTTCATCTTTATCCCAATGCGTATAAAGACGAATCAACCGCCCTGTTTCAGCAGCTAAAAAATGATACAGATGGAAAAGATAAACTGAAAGATTATACGCCCGGTTTTATTAGCGGGCTTGCCTTCACAGTAAATGGCAGTAACGCTAAAACGGAGGCTCATCCCAATCCTGTATACACCGATATTATTAAAGTATTGCTGGCAACGCCTTTGCAGCCCGGTGATTCCGTAGCTATTGCCACGCCGTTTAAGGTGCAATTGCCATCTTACTTTTCAAGATCCGGGTATGAAGATGGTGAGTTTATGGCTTGCCAATGGTATCCAAAACCAGCAGTGTTCGATAAAGACGGCTGGCACGAGATGCCCTACCTTGATATGGGCGAATTTTATAGCGAATATGCTTCATATAGCGTGAATATCAACGTCCCTTCCGGTTATGTCGTAGGAGCAACCGGGGTTTTGCAAACGCCATCAGAAGCCAGGGCATATAAAACGGTAGGAAGTTATAATACCGGGCACCGCGATGACGAGCCGCAATTGTATCAACCTGTTTCTGCTGAACCAAATAAAACACTTAGTTACTATGCTGACAGCGTTCCTGATTTTGCATGGTTCGCCGACAAAGATTTTGTTATTGAGTACGATACGATGCGTTTACAATCGGGCAAAATAATAGATGCATTCACTTATTATCATAACCATAAAAATACGTTATGGAACAAAAGCATTGAGTATGTAAAGGATGCGGTAAGCCATTATGGAAACTGGATAGGTGAATACGATTACCCGGTGGTGCAGGCGGTAGAGGGCCCCAAAAATAATTCGAGCGGCGGCATGGAGTACCCCACTATTACACTTATTACAAGTCCGGATGCAAAAGCCGAAACGCTTGATGCGGTAATAGCACACGAAGTCGGCCACAACTGGTTTATGAGCATGCTGGGAACTAACGAACGCGATCATGCATGGATGGATGAAGGGCTGAACAGTTATTTTGAATTCAGATATGAAGCAGAAAAATACCGGAGTAATGCAGTATTTGGAGAACAAATACCGGCAGACGTCAAACAACTTAGTGAGCAGGATTTCCAGGCCACTGTTTATCTGAATTTAAAACAGATACCTATTCATCCGGCGATGGAAACAACATCGGCAAAGTTTAAAAATGATCAGGACTATTCACTTGCAGTTTATGTAAAACCGGCCGAATGGATGTATATGCTTGAAAAAAAGATTGGCAGAGATAAGGTTGATAGCGCTTATCATAATTATTTTAATGAATGGAAATTTAAACATCCGCAACCTTCGGATATGAAAGCATCTTTTGAAGAAGCACTGCATATGGACCTGGTATCATACTTTGCGTTGTTGAATAAAGAAGATAAGTTGTCAGAATAGTTATAATAAAACTCGGATTTTCATATTTGCTTTATTCAATAAAGATTGTTTCTTCGAAGACTTTAATTGTGTATTGAAAGCAACTGTTGTGGACTTACAGGGTGAGTTGTTTGCCAGATTGATTATTTTCTTATTTGTTGTTCAAGTTCTTCTATTTTCTTTTTTAGCTCGTTAATTTCATCCGACTGCTGCTTCACGATTTTACTTAATTCCTGTGTGGCAGAAATATTCAGCGTAGTGAGCCCATCATAATCCACCGTGCGGAAATCATTCACTTGTTCTCCATAAACAAATACGGTATCACTTAAATCAGGTGCATTTATTAATACTTCTTTATCAGAAGGAATCGCTACGATATCATAGCGTTGTTGTGCACCGTTTATTTCTATCAGTTGTATTTTTTTTGCATCCTTATCAAGATTGTGTGCAGTTTTAAAACTCAATAAATAAGCATTGCCTGATTTTTCAACTTTGCTCGTAAGTTGGTAAACATTGGGAATATAATTAACTCCTTTACTTACCAACTGTGGATATACTTCTTCTACCTGTTGGGCAATTACTTTTTTAAATGACCTGTTTCCATTTTTCACTTTATCTTTCATTGTGTAATTGGTAATTTGAATGGCATTTAATGTCTCAAGGTCTTTTGCAGAATTACTCATATCGGCGATATCTTTAATTCGGGCGTCAGATTGCGCATCAAATTCCTGGGCCACAACATTACCGGCAGCCCAAATTGAAGCATATGGAGCAATTTGACCAGCAGATCCTCCAAATTGGTTATGACTATATCCTGTTAACTGAACATAAGCATATTCATTTGTACCAAGTTGATAACCTGTCTCAACATCTAAAGGCGCATTTGATGACGGAGAGCTGGATCCAATAACCAGGTTACCAGCATAACTCCCGGAACCGCTTACGTTGGCGTCTCCCATAATACTTACAGAACCACTACCATTTCCCAAACGTGGCAGAATAGAAATATTTGTACTGGATGTCCAGTTAGTAATGACCACATTTTGATTAAAGGCCATAGCGCCACCATTGCCAATCGTAAAAGCATTACCACTAAAACCAGTTGAACCAACACTTCCTATTTGTAAGGTATTAACCGGTGTAGTGGTACCAATTCCAAAATTACCGGTTGTTGAAAGGGACATTGCCGCATTACCATTATTTGTAAAAAAATAAAGTGGATGATTTGATTGAGTGCCTATCCAGCCTCCATTACTTCCAATATATGTTCCTAATCTAACGGTACCGTTTGTATGCGTAATACCATAAGAAGCATCGGCTGTAAGCACATCGAGTTTTGAAAAGGGAACAAGCGTACCAATGCCCAGGTTCCCGTTTGTCAGCAATGTCATTTGAGCTGAACTGTTTGCATTAAGAAGACTGGTTGCGAAATATAATGGGTGGGTTGTTTGTGTGGCAATCCAGCCACCGCCCGAGCCGGCATAGGTACCTACTCTTACAGATCCGTTGGTATGAATGATACCCCAGCCATCCCCGGTAAGTACTTCTAATTTTGTTAAAGGGGTCGTTGTACCGATACCTACATTTTGGGAATTTGTATAAAGGCTGCTCAAAATTGTTAGTAAAAAAAGCAGCAGTTGTTTGGCGGCTGGCATAAAATAAAGTTTAATAGAAAGATACAAAATTTGAAAAACACTTTTCCAGCTTTATTTTTTGCCTTTAATTGCCTTTATGGCTTCGGCCAGTCCGGCAAATTTTCTAAGATTTGATTCGTACGGATACGAACCAACGTTATGGGAGTTGAGATATGAAAGCGGCTTTTGAAGAAGCATTGCACCGGGATCTGGCATCATACTTTGCATTACATGAATAAAGAAGATAAGTTATCAGAATATTTGTACGGTACTTTTAGTTTTGTTTCTGGTAAATTGATGAGATAATTTATTGAAGAAACAGAAATTGTTATAAATCTTTATTATTCGGATAAAATATTTTCAATCAATTTTGTGACTTAACTTTTCGGGCTAAAAAATTTTTCGGGATGTAGCGCAGCCCGGTAGCGCACTACGTTCGGGACGTAGGGGCCGCTGGTTCGAATCCAGTCATCCCGACTAAGTTGATTTCTTTCGCAAATAAAAGCTCGTAAAACGCAGAGGTTACGGGCTTTTTTTATTTGTAACCATTTTAATAATTTGACGTTGCGTGTATCGTTCCTCCGTACATTATGTGTAATTCGGTAAAGAAATAAGACGTGATCTAATGATTCATCATATTTTGGTGAGCGGCAATTGAATAATAAACACACTCCCTTTGCCTTCTATACTCTCCACTTTTATTTCTCCGCCATGTGCTTTAACAATATCATAGCTCAAACTCAATCCTAATCCTGTTCCCTGTCCCGTTGGTTTTGTGGTGAAGAATGGTTGAAAGATTTTATCTTTTATTTTTTCCGGAATGCCGTTGCCGTTGTCACTAACGGTTATGACTACACTGGCCTCCCTGTCCTCCAAAGGAAGGCTCAATGATGTACTAACTGAAACAGTTGGTTGATGCGAAATAAGATTCCCGTCTTTTTGTTCGTTCACTGCATTTTTCTGCCGGTCGTTTACTGCATAAAAAGCATTATTGAATAAGTTCAGCATTACTCTTCCAATATCCTGGGGAACGACATTTATCTTACGAATCGATGGATCAAAATCAGTTTTTATTTCGGCACTGAAGTCTTTGTCTTTGGCACGAAGGCCATGATAGCTTAATCGTAAATATTCATCTGCCAAAGCATTGATGTCTGTTAGTTCCATTTTTCCTGAACTGGCTCTTGAATGTTGCAGCATGCCCTTCACTATGATATCTGCACGTTTGCCATGATGGTAGATTTTTTCTTCATTAGCGATAATATCTTCTATTATTGCATTTTCCAAACCTTCATCTCTTTCTGCGTTTGACCTTGAGCGTTCAGCTTTTAATTCTTCCAGCATTTCTTTATTCACTTCAGAAAAATTATTCACGAAGTTTAAAGGGTTCTGTATCTCATGTGCAATTCCTGCGGTGAGTTCTCCAAGCGAAGCCATTTTTTCTTGTTGGATGAGTTGGGATTGGGTTGATTTTAATTCTGATAAAGTGCTTTGTATTTCTTCTTTTTGTTTACCGAGAAGAATGTTTGCCTTTCTTTTATTACGAACATTTCTTAAAAGTAAGAACGCAATGATTAAGAAAATTAAAATGACTGCTGCGAGAATATAAAATTTTATTTTAGTCTGATAATGCTGTTGTGCTTCTTTTTTTGCCTGCTCTAATTGTTGTTGTTGCAGCGTTTCATTAAACGATAAATTTTGCGCCTGTGCTATTTTGTTTTGATTAAATACGCTGTCTTTTAGTACAACAAAATTTTTCAGGTACTTATAAGCACTGTCATACTGATGATTGTTTTGATATAATGCAGAAAGAAGTGAATCTACAATCATAGTTCCCGCGGGTAAGTCCGTAGTTTGTACTTCCTTCAACGATTGCCGGGCATAAAAGAAAGCAGAGTCTTGTTGTCCTTTTTTATGAAATAAAGCAGCCATGCCCCATTCAGATCTGGCGAGCACATCACGACGACCAGATTCCATAGCATAAGGAATGCTCCTCCTGTAAAAGAAAAATGCTGAATCGTAATCCCCCGTTTGGGAGTAATCTTTACCAAGTTCACTGGTTGCAAGGGCGATCCCTTCCTTACCATTTAATCCTCTTATTAAAGCGGAATTATAAGCTAACAACTCGTAATACAAAGCTGAATCCAACATGTTAAGGCCTGAATAAGCCTGTGCTACGCAGTTATTCGCAATCCATTCGTAATATTTTTTTTGTGCTGTGTCTTTATAAATTCCCGAATTCACCAAGCGGTTTAATCTTTTTTGATAATCCAATTGCATTTTGTTATCTCCCATATCGCGGTATATCCATCCCGTTTGCCTCGTTTGAAAAAATAGCATATTGTACTCGTGAAATTGTTCAGCCATCTTTAAATTAGATAAAGCCAGTTTAAGCGCCTCCGGGTAGTTACCAGTAGAACTTAAGAAATTTGTCATATTATACCGGGCACTTATTTCACCTTTAGTATATTTTATCTTTTGTGATAAATCCAACGCCTGTTGCAAATACAAAAAGGAAGAATCATTTTTTGCCCTGCCAAAACCGAATTGGCTGCCTATATCTATCAGCAGGTTTATTCTGCCAGTATCTGTTCTTTCTTTGTTTAGTTGCAGCTTCAGACTGACCATTGTTTTATCCTGCGCCAATACATTAGCTGCGGCAAAAAGGATAAAAATGGAAACGATTATTTTTTTCATGGCTTTAATTCAGTTAAATTTTAAATAGCGAAATAGTAAACACAGTTCCTTCCCCCACTTCGCTCTCCACTTTCAATTCTCCACCATGTGCTTTTATAATATCATAGCTCAAACTCAAACCCAACCCCGTTCCGCTACCTGTTGGTTTTGTAGTGAAGAATGGCTGAAATATTTTATCTTTTATTGATAGAGGAATGCCGTTGCCATTGTCAGTAACAATTATCTCAACACTATTATTTAATTTTTTTGTTTGAACTGAAACGGTTGGGTTATAGCGTTCCAAACCTGTCAGGTCTTTGAGACCTAACAGGTTTTTCTGCATTTCATTGGTGGCATAAAAAGCATTATTAAAAAGATTCAACAACACTCTTCCAATATCCTGGGCAACGACATTTATCTTACCAATCGATTCATCAAAATCAGTTTTTATTTCTGCATTGAAACTTTTGTCTTTGGCACGCATGCCGTGATAAGCTAATCGTAAATATTCATCAACAAGTTTGTTGATGTCTGTGGGTTCTTTTTTACCTGTGCTTGGGCGTGAATGTTCCAACATTCCTTTTACAATGGCATCTGCACGTTTGCCATGATGATTGATTTTTTCTTCATTATCAATCGCATCTTTTGCTATTGATTTTGCATCGTCATAATTCCCTTTTTCAATTTCATCAGTTAGTTCAATAAGCAATTCTTTATTTACTTCAGAAAAATTATTCACGAAGTTTAACGGGTTTTGTATTTCGTGTGCAATGCCTGCAGTAAGTTCTCCAAGCGAAGCCATTTTTTCACTTTGAATCAATTGTTGTTGTGTGGACTTTAATTCAGATAAAGTGCTTTCAACTTTTTCTTTTTCTTGCTGAAGCAAAGTGTTTGCTTTTTGTTTGTTTTTATTATTTCGATATTGGATAAACGCAATAATTATAACAGCAAGCACAATAATTCCCAATGCACTAATAATAAAATATTGTTGGGTTTTTATGCGTTTTGCTTCTGCGTCTTTTTTTCCCTGCTCGGCTTTTGCAATAGCTTCTTTTTTATCGAAGTCATATTGCATTTGCGCCTGCGAAGTTTTAATGATACTTTCTTCGTTTATAACACTGTCTCTATATAAAATGTACTTCTTATAATCTTTATAAGCCTTCGCATAATTTCCATTTATACTATCTAATCTCGATAATGTGTAATAACCGTCTCTAAGTGCACCTCTGTTAGAAGTTGATTGCGCCAACGGTAAAGCTTTTTTCAAATAATTTTCCGCTTCCTGCTTTTTGTTTAATGAAACATTTACGTCGGCAAGACTAACATAGTCATTTGCAATCCGGGGTGTATAGTTGGTTTGCAAATCATACTTTAACGCCTCTTCATAATTTGTTTGCGCATTAGAAAGCAATTTCATGGCAGTTGACTTATTGCCTGAGTCAAGAGCGGCTTCGCCTTGCCTTTGATAGATTGAACCAATTGAGAGGTAGTCACCTGAAACGGAATATTTAAAGTAGTTTCCGCCAATTTCCTTCAACAGTTTCACAGCCTCCTGCTCCTTTGTTAATGCATCCGATAATTTTCCATTTTTAACGTCAATGGTTGATAACAACCCGAGGGCGTATGCAATTCCGTCTTTTAGTCCAAGTTGCCGGCACATCTGCAGCCCTTTTGTTGCATAGACGTATCCTTGTGAATAATTATCATGACTGAGATAGATATTTGCCAGGTCATTAAAACCGTCTGCAATGTGATTTTTGTCTCCAATCTCTTCCCACAACTTAAGGGAAGCATAAGCATATTGCACGTTTTGTACATAATTTCCCTGCATTCCATAAGCCTCATCTAAAAGCCGATACACTATTGCACTCCCACGTTTACTTTTTAATTCCTTCATCAATTTCAGCGACCGCTCTCCATCTTCTACGGCTTCAGGAAACTTATTCTGAGCATAATTGATGAGCGCTTTACTTAAAAAAGCATCTGCCACTCCCTTTTTAAAATTTAGTTTGTTTGAAAGCCTCAAGGCGCTATCAGCATATTCGGTTGAACTATTGTAATCTGCCACGCTTGACAAATAACGACTAATTATATAGAGCGTCTTTACTTTATTGGTGTCATCATTCTGCGTTAGTAATACCTTCTCAAGAGAGTCAATCCTTAAAGAATCAGTGGCATTAGCCTGACTATTTGCAACGGATGAAAAAATGAAAACATCTAAAAACAGGAATAATATGAGGGGCAGTTTTTTCATTCTTACGTTGTTGGTAAATGAATAATAAAAGTTGTTCCTTCACCTTCTTTACTCTCCACTTTTATCTCTCCACCATGTGCCTTTACAATATCATAACTCAAACTCAATCCTAATCCAGTTCCGCTGCCTGTTGGTTTTGTGGTGAAGAAGGGTTGAAAGATTTTTTCCTTTATTGATTCGGGAATGCCACTGCCATTATCACTAACGGTAACGCGTATGTTATGTCCTTCTTTTATCGTTGAAACAACTACGGTAGGTTTGTAGTCATTGCCGTGTTGAGCTTGTCGAAGCTGCTCACTTACTGTATTCGGGCTCCGTTCCGCGCAGGCGTAAAATGCGTTGTTAAATAAGTTCAACAATACTCTGCCAATATCCTGCGGGACAATATTTATTTTTCCAATGCTGTTATCAAAATCAGTTTTAAAATGCGCTTCAAAGGATTTGTCCTTCGCCCTCATACCGTGGTAGGATAGACGCAGATATTCATCGCATAAGGCATTGATGTCGGTTGGTTCTTTTGTACCTGATGTTTGCCGTGAGTGCTGCAGCATGCTTTTCACTATCGCGTCTGCACGTTTGCCGTGATGAATGATCTTTTCTTCGTTGGCAATGACATCCTTGAGAATGGCTTCTTCTAGTCCCATATCTCTCTGCTCCGCTGGCTTCCCCTGTTCAGATCTTAGCTCATCCAGCATTTCTTTATTCACCTCTGAAAAATTGTTAACGAAGTTCAACGGATTCTGTATCTCGTGTGCAATACCTGCGGTAAGTTCTCCAAGTGAAGCCATCTTTTCCTGTTGTACTAATTGCGTTTGTGTGGATTTTAAATCTTCAAGTGATTTCTGTAATTGTCCGGTGCGGTGTTTTACTTTTTCTTCCAGGATCTTATTTTCTTTTCGAAGACTGTAAGAGCGGTAATAGGAAAAACCAAGAATAATGGCAATCAGCCCAGCAACAAGAATGGAGATTCCCCACCATGTTTGCCACCATGGAGAAAAAATTATAACTGACAAATCTTTTTCTGCCCAGCCGCCATCTTCGTTAACCGCCCGTGCTCTGAAAATGTATTTGCCGGGTGGAAGACTAAAAAAATAGGCCTCGCTGTTAGCATTCAAATCATGCCATGTATTGTCATAGTTTTCCATTTTATAGAGATACCTCTCATCATTTTTTGAACGGAAGATTATAGCGGAGAAAGCAATGGCAAATGAATTTTGATCATGCGACAGTTTGATTGTGTTTGTCTGGTATAATGGTTTAGATAAAATACCGCCGGATTCGGGTGTTATCTCTTTATTTCCAATCTTGAATGAAGTAATATTTACATAAGGTGCAGCAGGCTTAACATCTGCATCCTTTGAAAAAAAGTGATAATAGCCTGACTGATCGCCAATTAATATTTCATCATTCTTTGTGACAATATTATCGCAGAAGAAGAACGTATTCGGATGGACACCATTCGCATCAGTATATACCGTAACGTTTTTTCGGCTGCTATCTATTTTAAAAATTGCGCGGGTACCGGCGATCCATAGATTATCATGACTGTCACCATTAATTCCTAAGACACCGTTTATAGTTACATTGATATTATTGAACGGTACAAAATTGCTTTCCCGTGCATTAAAAAAATAGACGCCATCGGTTGTTCCGGCCCAGACAACACCCGCTCCATCTATGAACACAGCTTTAACATTGCTCTCTTTCAAAAAATGCTTGATAATGCCATTGCTTTTTGTAATCCTATCCAAACCTTTCATAGTAGCTGCCCAGATATCTGCGCTGCTTTCTACAACACATAAAACCTGATAATCGATTAATGAATTGCTATCCGAAGGGTTATGGCTAAAATGTAAAGTTTTGCCGCTTTGTGTATCGACTTTGTAAAGACCATCTGTCGCACCGACCCATAAATTCTGTGCATGGTCCATGAGCATGTAATAAATATTATCGCGATATAATCCTGTACTATCCGAAGCTTTACGCTCAATAAATTTTTCTTTAGCCGGGTCAAACTTATCAATGCCTGCTGCGGTGCCCAGCCACAAATAGCCGGCATTGTCTTTTGCTATGCATCCTATATTATTGACTCCTGGCAGACTTCGCTTATGGTTCAGGTAAATTGTTTCTTTCCCTGTTTTTGTATTTCTTTTGATCAGGCCATATGTTGCTATCCAAAGGGTACTATCGTTTTCTTCATAAAAGTTGTTTCCGCCAGGATTATTGTTCAGATATCTATACGGCAACACAACTTTGTCAGTCGGATCGATTTTGTAAAGGCTGCTCGTAAATGTACCTATCCACAGTAATCCGCTTTTGGACACTATTGCGCACCAGGCCTGATTGACATTGTACCCTGATGCGGTATCTGCTCTAATTATTTTTCCAGCCTGATGTATGTATCCATAATGTGTAATTTTTTTTGTTATTGGATCATATTCAACAATTCCTTCAGCAAAGGTGCCAATCCAAATTCTTCCTTTTATATCTTCTTTAATAAATGTTACCTGGTCAAAAGCTAATCCTTTATACAAAGGCCCTCTGCTTAACTTTTCAGGATGAGTTGAATCATAATAATAATGGGTGAATTTACCTGTTTGCCTGTCGAGCGTTTGCAATCCATCTCCTGCAGTGCCTACCCAAAAATTTCCTTTGCTGTCTTCCAGCAGCGCTCTTACTTTATTATTCGCTATACTTGACGAATCATTGAGATCGTGCAAATAGCGGGTAAACTTACCGGTCTTTCTATCAAACAGATTTAAACCGCCCTCATCTTTCCATGCTTCTTCGTTTGGAAACGGAGAGCCGCACCCTACCCATAATCTTCCTTCGCGGTCTTCATATATAACACGGACATGCACACCGCTCAAACTATTTGGATCATTGTCCTTATGTACATAATGAATAAACTTTCCTGATTGGACATCATAGCGATCAAGTCCATGATTGGTGCCCACCCAAATGTTTCCATAGTGATCCTGGAGTAATGCGCCCACCGTATCATCTGATAGGCTACCTGGGTTATTTACGTTATGGCGAAAATGTTTAAAAGTGTTAGTAGAGGGCTCGAACATGTCTAAACCAGCTCCCTTTGTTGCAATCCAGATATTGTCAGAAGAATCAGTGATTAAGGTCTCCAGGTTCGTGCTGGAAAGTGAGTTACTGTCTTTATCATTATGTGTATAAACAATAAATCTATTACCGTCATATTTTAGCAGCCCTCTGGTATCCAGGGCAATCCAGATGTAGCCGAGCTTGTCCTGAGCAATGCCACCTATTACTCCAGCGTTTCCCTGCAAATCAACTTTTTGAAATAATTTTTGTGCATGCAGGTTTTGCAGGCAGATTGAAACAGATAGCAACAGCGGAATAATTTTTTTCATTGCTTTTTTGGTTTATTATGTCGATGACGGCAATAGGATAAGTTGAGCATTTACTCGCTTTTTAGTTGATATTCTTTCTTCAAAGCATTCATTAATTCAATAGCGAGGTCTTTATGCTTATTCATCCTGGTGATATACCAACTGTAAGTAAAATTTATGTGATGTGCTTGTTTGTAAAGCATATCCAAAGTTTCTTTGCCTGGTTGTGGATTAAAAACACCGCCCGTATATGGCTTGTGGTTACTTATTGCATCGAGAAACCGGGGATTTTCGATCTTAAGACAAAAAGGTAGCAACTCTGTTAAAAAGTAACTCATGTACTCATCAGTAAGCCTTCCGATGTAATTTTTATCCACTTCATAACTGGTCATTTTAGTAGCCAATTGCTGTGGGAAATATCTTAATGCCCCTGAATTTTTTATTTGTTCGTAAGTGCCCATCTGAGGATCGAAAAAATTTCTACCCGTTAAATTCGAGGCGCCGTCCACCTGCAACAGACTATCATTTTGATGTGGTTCCGGTTTATTTAATTCAGCCATTACAGCATTTGCACTTTTGACAACATCGTTCATCGTGCTGTCTGCAAAATGAATTTCTACTGTATCTTTTTTCAGGTCGTCAATAAGCGATTGTGCCATTTCTTTTGCATGCGAATGCTCCGTTATATTTTCCCTGATATTCTCTGCAAAAAAACCCAGCGTTACTGCCAGAAATATCATTAAGAATTCTAAAAAATATTCTTTGAATCCTTTCTTTTCTACGTGCGGATGATGATGTACTTCCATTTGTTTATTTCTTTAATAAAAATTTTTACTAAAAGCATCGCCTGCTAATGTGTCTCCGCAATAAACTTCGCTACATTGTCATGCAACTTCTTCAATGATTCGGGATGCAGGTAAACCATGTGCCCTGAATAATAAGTGTCGAACTCAATATTCTTTTGCAGGCTGTTGGGCATGGGCAGGTGATGCATTTCATACTTGCCTTCAAAGTACGGTGTGCCCAAATCAAAATAGCCCATGTTCAGCATCACTTTCAAATCAGGATTATAGATCATCGCATGAGCAAGATCCGTCATGACGTTTGGATAAAATCCTCGCTGCCGTTTAAAATCCCATGGATGCACATCGCCATATACTTTGAATTTCAGGCCTTTCCCAAAGCCAAGCTCAGTACGGGCGTAGTTGTTGAAAGTAGCGGTAAAGGCCGCGTCGATATAGGAATCCATCGGATCATACTGAGCATATTCGGCCAATGGATCCTCAGCTTCACCGCTAAATCTTGAATCTAACCGGCCGGTAACTTTATTTTCATTTCCCAATAAACTTTGCTCAAATTGAATTCCGCTTACCCGCAGATTAGCCTTCTTTATATAAGCGACCGGCAGACCTGTGTAATCATGTAATTTTTGTGCTACTGAATTGAAAGTAGCCGAATCGAGCAGAGAGCCCTGGTTGAGCGCCTGCTCATAGTCATGCATAGCAAAATGCTGTGCTTCGTTTAAAAGCGGTTCTAATTTTTCGGGCTGATTAGGCAGCTTATGATGGTACCACGCCGTTGCTGCGTACGATGGAAGAGCAAAAAGGTACGGCCGGTCGTCACTGGGATTTCCCTTTGGCAGATCGCTTGCATTGGTAAAGGATAATATTTGCGAAAGCAGGACCACCCCGTTCAGGCCAACATTGTCTTCGCTTTGCAAAATGTTAGCAAGCACGGCTGAACGCGTAGTACCATAACTTTCACCAAATAAATATTTCGGTGAATCCCACCTGTTATAGTCAGAAAGAAATTGCGTGATAAAATTGGCAAATGCGTGTGCATCCTGGTCGATCCCAAAAAAATCTTTAGGCTGCCCTGCGCCGCCTCGTTGCGTGGTAATTACTTCACCAAACCCAGTACCCGGCGCATCAATAAAAACAAGGTCGCTGGCATCCAGTAAACTGTATTCATTGTTCACAGTCTTATATGGCGCTTTGGTGCGTGAGGTATCATTAAGATAAACACGTTGCGGTCCCCATGCGCCCATGTGCAGCCAAATAGTAGAACTGCCCGGGCCACCATTGTAAATAAAAGTAAGCGGGCGCTGTGCTGCATCTCCGCCTTCTTTAAAATAGGCAACATAAGACATACTGCAGGTTGGCGTATCCAAATCATTCTTAAGAACAATTGTTCCGGCAACTGCTTCATAATTGATCTTGTTACCCTCAACCGTCACGGAACCGTGAGTTATTGACTTTTGTGGCTTCTTGTAATTTACTACAGTGTCTTGTTTAATATCCACTTTTACAGAAGTAGTTTCTTTCTTCTGTGCATTGGCATGGGAACATAAAAAAATCAATGAAGCGATGAAGGATAAAATAGTTTTTGTTTTCATGATATAATTTTTTATTAACGGTGATCATATAATTTTGCATGTCGAAAATGAAGGCAATGAGAAGTAGCTCATGTGTCCCGTATAATTATTGCTGCGTTTAAAATATTCTTCATGTTATTTATGTTTAAAGTTTACCCGGAAAAAGCTGTCAATTCGATTAATACACCTATCAATAATCCCCTGTCAATTGCCTGCCGCTACCTGCTTCGCCGCCCATGCATCCATTCTTTCTTCCAATATCTGTAAAGGCAGAGCGCCGCCCCTTAGCAACTCATCATGAAAATCAATAATGTTGAATTTGGGACCTAACTCCTTTTCATATTTATTGCGGAGCTCTATTATTTTCAATCTGCCCGCCATATAGGATAATGCCTGTCCGGGCCGGCGCATATACCTTTCAATTTCTTTGGTGGCCATATCCTCGCTGAAAGGCCCATGATCGGTCATGTATTTAATGGCTTGTTCCCTTGTCATGCCTTTGCTGTGAATCCCTGCATCTACGACAAGCCGTATAGCCCTGATGAGTTGACCCTGCAAAGAGCCGAGGTATGAATAGGGATCTTTATATAACCCGAGTGGTTTCCCGAGCGATTCACAATAAAACGCATATCCCTCCACATAGGCGCCGTATCTTGCAAATCGCCGGAATTTAGGCAAGGCTGTATCTTCCTGCTGCAGTGAAATCTGGTAATGATGACCCGGAATGGCTTCGTGAAGAAAAAAAACGTCCATAGCTATGGCATTAAATTTTGTGGCATCCGGTATGGGCACATAAAATATCCCGGGCCGGCTACCATCCGGGGTGCCGGGCCAATATTGCGGCACACCAATAGTATTTTCACGAAATTTCTCTACCTGTCTTATTTCAAACGGTGTTTTTGGGAAAATGCCAAATAAGTTTTTTACATGGGCATCTACAATTTTGTGAATCGTTTCAAAAGAATCCAGCACTTGTTGGGGCGTTGTAAAAGGGAAGAATTTCTTATCGTCTTTTACGTAGAGGAATAACGATTTTAATTCTCCCTTAAAGCTGATCATATTTTTTACACTATCCATCCGGTGGGTAATAGCTGCTACCTGCTCAAGGCCGGTTTCATAAAATTGATCAGGTGTTTCACTGGTGGTGGTCCAATACCGCACCTCATAATCATATATTTTTTTGCCACCGGGAATGGCGGAAAGTCCCGACGTGCTTCTTGATTTTGGCAGATAGTCAGTCTTGAAGAAATCAGCAAGTTTCTTATACGTTGGTATAATATCTGTAACGATTGCCTGTTTGTAGGCGGCGGTCAAGCGTTCGCTGTCGGAGTCGGAAATATCGTTGGGAAAATGAGTAACAGGTTTATAAAACAAACTTTTAGCCGGATCGCTAACTACGATCGCTTCTAATTCAGGAATGATTTTCACGACTAAAGCTTTTGGCCAGACCACACCTGATGCAGTTCCGTGGCCGTAATTCCTAATGGCTGAGTCTGCAAGCACGGGAAACTTGCTCATGCGAACCAGCCAGTTGTCATAATCACGGACAGTCCTGAATGGCTGATCGTTGTTACCCGAACCTAACAAGGCGAAAGAGATAAAGAAGTCATCATCGGGCAACATCCATCTGTTTAGCCCGAGCCCGTCCAGTTGCCTCTTCATTTCGTACGAAAAAATATCATAGCTGATCTTATCTTTCTCAGAAAGCGTATTCGGGTCAAAAGTTTGTATCGTATCTAAATATGATTGATAAAATGCTTTTAAGGAATTTCTGTATGACTTTGTTTGGTTATTGGGCAACTGATCATTGTACCGGGTATCTCCTTCTGCTGTTGCGTCAAGCGGGTATAACTTTAATTTTTCTTCCCAATAATTATTAAACAGTGTTTCAAGCTTCGCATTAGCAGTTGAATCGATAAGTGTTTTTTGGTTTTTGGGAGAATGAACGTTCCAGGAAATGATTGTGCAAAAGATGATTGCAGATGCGGAGAGCAATAGAATGAGTTTTGTTTTCATGATATTATTTTTTTATAGTTGATCTGCTTTTGTTATCTCGTATTTCTTTTCAATCTTCTTTTTCTATGTGTGGATGATGATGTACTTCCATTGTTTATTTCATTTGTTTCAACCAATTATTAGTAATATCCGGAGCTAACTCCTGCAGGAGAACTAAAGGGTCTGGTTTGTTGGCATCGGCCGAATAAACGGAAATAAACTTTTTCAGAAAATCAGTTTTAAACCTCGGATATAACTCATAACCCGGGTCCTGGAACATTCCCTGGCCAGAAATAATTTTGTGGCGTCACATCTGCGTACAAGCTGTAAAATGATCTAATGTTTTGTAGCCTGGCATCAATCATTAAGCATTTTTTTCAACCAGTTATTAATTATCCCAGATTTCGTATGTTTTATCGATTGATTCCGGTTGCATTTTTGAATTTATCTGAGACTGTATTTTTTAACAATGCTCCAAAAAACTGAATTAAGGACACAAGTAACAGCAGCATTAAAATAATGAGGCAGGCAGAAAAAATTATTTCAGCCAGATGATCCGCCGCCCGGGCCAAATGAATTTTTGAAGAGGAAACATTTGCTATCCTCCTTATAAAATAAATCCAGAATATCCTGATGATGATATAGCCAATAAAGCCTGACAGTAGCACATTACAGGTAAATGTGATCCAACTGTTACCCATCGAGGTATTATATCCGGATAGAAAAATGTTCACTTTGTTATTAAGCCAGTCTGGTAAAACCAGTAATACGATTACCGCAAGTAGCGCACATAGCAATTCGAGTTCCCATCGGAGATAAAATATATCGGGTAATAATCGCTTTTTATCATTGTCTTTTTTGAAAGCATCCCAGTCGATGCTATCCTGTGCCTCATTTGCCAAGGTTGGGGGTAGTAGGCTGTTCTTTTTCATTTTATAAAATTTTAAAACCAGTTTGATTATGGCTTTGCCCGGCAAATCGATTTAACGTAACAACTACCTGCTGGCCTTGCCGACAGCAAGAAGCATCGCAGGTAAGTCGACGAAACGGGCTTTTTGGCTCAAGGTTGCAAAGTTTTGTCGGGCGATTATTACATCCGGTGCAAATTGATTGTGCTGGTTCTAACAACCTTCCCATTGTCATCATAATTTTTGCTTACCTGGTGCCATTTGCCGTTTTGCAAAGTGACTGTGTATTCGACCTCCTTTACAGACGGTTTATCAGGGTTCATAACGGTTACAGTGAATGAATTGGGTTGTTCAGAGGTAACCTTGCCAGTTCGTGTGGCCGTGAGCCCGGCATTGTTTTTCTGAATATCCAAATAGGTAACGGTCATTGTTCTATAGTCTGGAATAAAATATTCAATATCGGCTGGTGGTGCATATTGCCGGCCATTATTTGTGTATTTGAAAATGGAACTTTGCTCCATTCCGTCGGGAGTTGATTTTAGGTCAAATTGTACCATCTGTACGTCCGCCCCGCCTGAAGGTTCGGTGGTGTCTTTGCCTTCCAGTTCCCATTTACCAGACATGGCCTTCATGTTACTTATTACATCCTGCATGGCATAAGAAGCATTATCAATAACGGTCATATTAAGCATTTTCCAATTGCCGTTTTGTTTTACCAACGTGCGAATTTCCATACTGGGATTATGGTCTCCTTCCTCAAAACTTACTGTAGCCACATTGCCATTAATGTAAAAGCGGTAATCCTTCTTATTAAGAAAGGGTGCAATCTCTGCATCATCCATTGCAGTCATGTTTTGAATATTTTGCTTGTATTGGGTGGAAATGGAATTCCAACCTTTCATTTCTGAATAACCATATGTGCCTGCACGAAGAATATAGTCCGCAGAATCGTGCGCCCAGGTATCTGCCCAGCCATCATAGTTTTTATGAAAAAAAGTGCTGGTTTCCTGTTGAACCACTTTTTTTATGGCTTCTTCATCGGCCTTTTGGGCATTTGCAGTAATGCTGGCGGCAGAAAGCAAAAGGGCAGCCATTGTGAAAGAGAGCAAAAGTTTCATTGTTTTAAATTTTATAGATGAGTAATATATTTTGCTATATGATTAACCAATTTGAACATCACATCCCCACAAAAGAGTTAAATGATATTGCGCCATAAAATATTTTCAATTAGCCCGGAAGGTGTTTAACCGGGAGCGGATGCAAATAATTTCACCAACTTTTGATACCGGTTTTTGACGGAATAAATATATTCCTGAAAGCAGTTTATTTGTTAGGAAAAATCACGCAAAAGATGAGATTTTTAGCGCATGGATATGGTAAAATAAGGCGAATTGATGATTGACCTCCCGAAAAATTTATTCACTTTTTACCTCGGAGGGTTGTACACCGAAATGCGTCTTAAAGACTTTTGCAAAATATCCCGGATCTTTAAATCCAACTTCGTACGCAATTTCTGCTACGGTGGCCGCATTATTTTTTAGTAATTCCTGTGCACGTTGCATCCGGACAGAACGAATAAATTGCTGTGCCGATTGATTGACCAACGCTTTTAATTTCCTGTTGATTTGAGATGTGCTCATATTTACTGCTTTACCTAACTGCTCAACAGAAAATTTTTCATCGGCAATATGTGTTTCAGTTACGGTCAATAAATCCTGCACGAATATTCTGTCTCGTGATGTAACCGCAATTTCACTGGGTTTAACAGCAAGCTTACTGCTGAATTTTGCCCTCATCTTCGCACGAATTTCAATTAAGTTATGAATACGGATATTTAACTCCCGGGCATTGAAAGGCTTAATAAGATAGGCATCAGCGCCGGTTTCCAGGCCGGTTAGCTTATCAGCATCTTCTGCTCTTGCTGTTAATAGAATCACAGGTATATGGCTGGTAACGTTATCGGTTTTTAAAGAATGACAAAGTTCAAAGCCATCTTTCTTCGGCATCATCACATCGCTGATTACCAGGTCGGGCATTTGCGTTTTAGCGGTTTCAAAACCTTCAACACCGTTCTTAGCTTCCAGGATATTATAGTGTTCATGTAATTTTTCACGAATGTATTTCCTGACGTCTGGCTGGTCTTCGACCAATAAAACTGTTGGTGCTGCGTCTATGGCGTTTTCAAATGGCTCGTTATGCGTTTCATAATCCGGAACCGATATTTCACCGCTGTATTCCTTTTTTGAAGATTCAATACCCGGAGCAATTTTTTTATTGAGTGGCAGGTAACAACTAAATGCGGTTTGCTTGTTAACTTCACTCGTGACTGTTATAGTTCCGCCATGCAGTTCCACCAATTCTTTTACTAGCGAAAGGCCAATCCCACTTCCTTCAAACTGGCGGTTGTTTGATTGATCAGCCTGGTAAAAGCGATCAAAAATATAAGGGAGTTTTTCCGGTGGAATGCCAATGCCATCATCTTCTACCTTTAACTCCAAAAAGCCTGTTTTCTTTTCAGCGAAGCAAAGACTTACAGTAATATTTCCGCCCTCGGGAGCAAACTTAAAAGCATTGGAAAGCAGGTTAAATAAGATCTTTTCAACCACATCGTCGTCAAAATAAAAGGCGATGGCTTCGTTTCTTAAATCATTTTTTAAACGCGGATCAATTTCCGTTTCCAGCAAAATATTTTTGCGGTGTGCTAATGATGAAAACGAATTGACAATTTGTTTAACAAAAGGAATGATATCCCGCTTTGACCTGGTAAGCTTGTAATTACCTGCGCCTAATTTTGACAAATCGAGGAGCTGACTGATGAGCTGCAGCAAACGGTTGGAGTTGCGCTGCATTGCTGGTAGAATCTCTTTCAGTTTTTCGATATCATGATCTTGTAAAAAGTCTTCGATGGGCCCCTTTATGAGCGTAAGTGGCGTTCTGAATTCATGAGAGATATTCGCAAAAAACCTCGTCTTTAAGTGATCCAGTTCTTTCAGCTTCTTTGTTTCCAGCGATTCAAATTCCAGTTTATGTTTCAATTCAACTCTCTTTGCATTGTATCGCCATAGAAAATAAATGATTATTGCGCCAATTAAGAAATACAGCGTATAAGCCCACCAGGTCGCCCATAAAGGCGGTTCTATGACTATGAAAAGTTTCCTGACAAAAGGACTCCATCTGCCGGAGGTATTGGAAGCATTAACCATCAATGTATATGTTCCCGAAGGCAGCCTCGTGTAGGTAGCAACATTATTATTGCCGGCAGCAATCCAATCGTTATCGTAGCCTTTCAACATGTACCGGTATCGTATCTTTTCCGGCTGGTTGAACTCCAGCCCTGCAAATTCAAAACTGAGAAAATTTTTATTGTAAGGTAACTTTAGCCGATTGAGCTGGCTAATATCTGAAATTCTGCCGCTATCCTTCAAATGATCGACGGGTACATTGTTGATGTAAAACTTCGTTAAGGCAACCCCGGTAGCAAAGCTATCCCTTGTAAATCTGTCCGGATCAAAGATGGTAAATCCATCCATGCCTCCGAATGCAATTCTTCCGTCGGGAAGCCGGATACCATGGAAACGGTTGAATTCATTTGCATTCAATCCATCGTTCACATCAAAATTGTAAATGGTTGCTGTTGTAAGATTCAGCCTGCTTATTCCATTGTTGGTACTTATCCAGAGATCGTTTTTATTATCAGGCACAATGCTGTAAATCGTATTGTTAGGGAGACCATCGTCGGTAGTGTAAATTTTTTCCGCTCCGCTGTTTTTGTTCCATTTTACAAGTCCTTGTCCCAATGTACCCACCCAAAGTATCTGCGAATTATCAGGATCGTTGCAGATATCTGTCAATTCATTGTCTGGTAGGTCATGTTTTCCGTCACCTTCTTCGAAATGCTTTTCAATATGATTGTTCTTGATTTCAAACAAGCCTTCCGCTCCCGTAGAAACCCAAAGTTCATTACTGTCGGCTTCAATGTCGACAATTCCATTGCTACCCACTGATAGAAGAGAGGAAGCTGAATCCGGCAAAGTGGAAAGACTATTCCATTTCCAGATATTTCCGTCTATATCTATCCCATACAAAACGCCGTTGGGAGAAGCACTCAGCCCTCTTAAAGCATGATGACTTCCTGAAGGCGCAGGCAGTGGCATTAATCTATTTCCGGTCAATCGAAAAGCAAGGCTATTTTTTTCGGTCATGTCTTTTTCTGTATGCGCCACAATAAGTGTGTCTCCACGATAACAATAGCGCAATGCGTACGTTGGCGTTCCTTCCTCCAATGGATGGGGAATTTTGTCGGGTGAGAGGGCGGGCAACAAAGACAAAACGTCTGCTATAAAATTTATGTGATAAGGATATGCGGTAAAAGGAAGGGATTGAAGATCAATTTTGCACAAACCTTCGGCGTTGGTGCCGAACCACATTACATTGGACCGATCTACTAAAAAGGAGATGCAGGTGTTATCGGATTGTTTCGAAGCTTTATATTGCCATAAGTAAGTCAACTTAAAATTTTTGTCCAGGCAATATATACCCCCCGCATCAGTGATATAAATAAGACCTTTTTTTACCTGTATATGCCGGGCATAATTTTCGGCGGTTACTGCCGGCACCAGTATCTTATGAAACTTTTTCACAGACACATCATAAATGACTATACCGTCAGTTGCATATACAACACAATCGCCGTTTGGAAGGCAAGTAACTTGTTCATATATGCCCTCGTTATAATTGAAATGCAGGGAAGGCGGAAACGGGATAAACTCGTCCATCTGCGTAGCCGCAGCATTGGAAATTTCAAGACCCCTGTTCGTAAAGACACAAATTTTATTTTGTGGATTTTCAAAAATACCCGCAACGCTATCACCGACCAGCTTCTTGTTCTCTGTATTAAAAAAAAGTGTTTTTTTAGAAGCAGGATCAAAGCAAATGACTCCGTGTTGACGCGTACCCAACCAAAATCTTCCCGTATGGTCCCGAAAATAATCTACGGGCTTAAATGCAGAAAAAAGTTTGTGAAGTTCGGGAAACGAATTTTTATGTATCACCCTGAGACTGCGGGGGTCAAAACAATCAAGTTTGTTATTTCCAAACATTACCCACAGCAGGTTCTGGGGGTCAAGATAAAGGCCATAGATCACATTGGAAGTCAAACTGGTACTGTCTGTTTTATCATGACGAAACACACGAAACTTCCTGCCATCATACCTGGCCAGGCCATCTCTTGTTCCTATCCACAAAAAACCATCCGCATCCTGCAATAAACCGCTGATGAAGCTTTGCGGCAATCCATCATCCGTTGTAAAGCGTTTGGAGTGCGTATACAGTGGTTGCTGGGCTGAAGCCCCAAGAAAAAAAATAATGGAACCAAGAATAAAAAAGATGCGGCGCATCAGCGATAATTGGTTATTCTAAATTAAGCAAAAAAAATCAGAGGGCGCAGGAGTAATAGAGTCGTAGCGTTAGTGAAGCGAACGTAAAACGAAAAGAGCCAGTAACCGCCATTTCAATAAGCACCTCAGAGCCGCCGAACCACACCGGGGAAGACTGTTTCAAAAATCTCATCTTCACCTTTTTTCAGAACGTCAACAAAGTGCAACAGATAAAATAATATATAACAGATACGTTGTGAACGTGGGTGGCCAGAACCGATAGCGACTTTACCAGCTTTGATGAAGCCGCTAATTTTTAAAACCGACGATCTTCAAAATATAGCCACCTGGCTGAAATGAAATAAGAGAATTAATGCTGAGCCAGCATACTTTTTTCGCAGGTCAATAATTTAGTTTTACAATATTTCTGTTATAGGAGCCGGGTCCATATCAGTATAAGTATAATTTTCACCCGCCATTCCCCAAATAAAACCATAATTAGATGTTCCGCAACCGGCATGAATAGACCACGGCGGTGAAACTACCGCTTCATGATTGGCCACAACAATATGTCGTGTTTCTTTCGGCTCGCCCATGAAATGAATTACCCGGTGTTCTCCAGGCACATCAAAATAAAAATAAGCTTCCATCCTACGGGTATGCGTATGCGCAGGCATCGTATTCCAAACACTTCCTTCGGCGAGCATGGTTAATCCCATTACTAACTGGCAACTTTGTATACCATCTGCATGAATATATTTATAAATAGTTCTTTTATTAGCAGTTGCAGACGCACCCAATTCAACAGGTGACGTTTCTTCTTTTTTCATAAGTCTTGTCTCACAATCCCGATGTGCCGGGGCAGACAATAAATAAAATACAGCAGGGTCATTTTTATCAATGCTTTCAAATAAAACTTTTCGGGTACCCTTCGATATATATAAAGCGTCAAGCTTACTTAATTCATATTTTATATCTCCCGCCGTAATGCTTCCTTTGCCACCAACATTTATAATACCCAACTCTCTTCTTTGCAGAAAATAATCTGCACGCAACTCTTCATCGTTAGGCAGTTCTATAGTTTTAGACACAGGCCTGGCACCCCCCACAATCATCCTGTCATAATGCGAATAGATTAAATTCACCTCGTCATCTTTCATTAATCCACCCATCAAAAAATTTTCACGAAGCTCACTGGTAGTCATTTTTTTTGTTTCGCCAGGGCTGTTTTGAAATCTTATTTCCATATTTTATTTATTAGTTTTTAAAAAGATGTTTATCATCGTCCCATCCATCCACCATCCACTGTTATTATTGAGCCATTAATATAATCGGAAGCGGGAGATGAAAGGAAAATATAAGCGCCGGCCATATCGCCAGGAGTGCCCCAGCGATTGGCAGGTATCCTTGATAAAATTGCGGCATTTCTTTCAGGATCTTCCCGAAGTTGAATGGTATTATCTGTGGAGATATACCCGGGAGCAACGCCATTTACATTAATGCCTTTTGAAGCCCACTCGTTGGCAAAGGCTTTAAGCAATACAGCAATTGCGCCCTTACTTGCGGCATATCCTGGCACATTAATACCTCCCTGGAAACTTAATAAAGAACACGTAAATATTATTTTCCCGGACTGTTGTTCCAACATTCGTTTCCCGATTTCTCTCGTGATGATAAACTGGGAATTTAAATTAATGTCGATAATGGTATCCCAATATTCATCCGGGTGTTCTGCCGCAGGTTTTCGCATAATGTTGCCGGCATTGTTTACAAGAATATCAATCCTGGCATGATCTGATTTTACTTTCTCTAAAAATTGATACAACGATTTCCTGTCAGAAAAATCAGCCGAATAAGGATAAAACTTTTTGCCGGCTGCCTCCACTAATTCCCCTACTTTACTTCCCTTATCAGGCATACTGTTGCTTACACCGATAATATCAGCACCTGCCTGGGCCAGTTCAACTGCCACTGCCATTCCAATACCCCGACTACATCCCGTAACTAAAGCAACTTTGTTGTCTACTCTAAAATTTAGCATTGTTTAATTGATTGGGTTAAATATCAAAAAATTTGATTGGAAATAACAAGAAAAAATAAAAAACATTTTCGAATAACCTGGTAAAGTAATTATTGGCAAATTTACAATTATCATGCGGAGTAATCTCAATTTGGTAATGGGTAAAACATCAAACTAACATGAATTAATATATTATAGAATTTTACGCGTTATAAATTTTTTAAAATTTAAGTGCTGTTGATTTTGATGGCATCCCTTAAAGGCAGCATTGATATTTTATGAATGATTTAATTTAAAATAGGATTCGTTCGGTATAAAAAAAATGGATTCTATATTTGATAAGCACGGTTTTAAGGATTTTTAAATCCCCGCATCGGGTGAGACATACTCTTGTTAAGTGAATAGATCATGTATGGATAGAGCATACCAAAGGCATGGATAGAGTATGAGGAGAGTATCAGGCGCGTAATTTTACTACTTCAAAGTCATCATGAGGAAATTTTTGAACGCAGCGGTATCACAATTATTATAGGCGTTCCGGAAGGCACTGTCAGGGCGCATAATCGTTGCCGCTAACTGTTGATCTTCAGATTATGCACCCACCGGTTTGCAACATAAAGTCAATATACATATGGATATGGTTAAATAGAAGATTCGATTTACCCTCTTAATTTTTATTTACTCGTGTGTTAATACTTTTTTTATTCCCTGGCACATTGATTTGATGGTGTGGTATGCCTCTTCCGTATTTTGATCTTTGTCGAATTTTATCTCAAGAACGCCCGGCGATTTCCTGATATAAAATTTTGTGTTATCATCGAGCGTAATCACGCCATCAATCCGCGAATTCACGAAAGACATCCTGCTTCCCCGGCCGATCCTGTCATCCATAAATTCATCCACATGCCTCGTTTGGCTCCTGGGGAAATGTGCATTCATTGTGTAATAATGACTATACTCGCTATAGGCAATATCAATATTGTGATCATTGTGCAGGCACGAAATAAGACTTACACAGGCGAGTACGGAAAAAAACATCACAGTTAACTTTTTCATTGTAATTGTTTACGGGTGAATAAAATAATTGCAAGAACCGGCAAATGCCAATTCAGTTATTTCTTTAAAGTTGAAGAAGATTGAAAAAAGCCTGGTGAAGTTGAATTACAAAAATAACAATGAAAACGGAATCTTATTTTCATTTATATAAATGGCAATAGGCGCCACGTAAGCGGAAGGCAATACTCATTTTTCTAAGAAATAACGCCATGTTGTCATTAACAAAGTCTGGTAAGAAATTCGCAGGCATTTTCATAAAGATTTATATGAACAATCAAATATCATTTGTAAGTAATGAACATAATGATGCTCATTTGTTGGATGCTTATTCCTCAACAATAACAGGTGTTGTCAGCGATGTATCATCAGCTGTGGCGCATATACAGGTGGAGAAAAAGGTAACAGACCGGCGTGGAAAGATGCAGATGATGCCGGCTTCAGGGTCGGGCTTTGTTATTTCCTCCGATGGATACATCATTACCAACAATCATGTAATTGAAGATGCGCAAAAAATACAGGTATACTTTAGTGATGGCAGGCAACAGTTTGCCGAATTGAAAGGAGCAGACCCATCCACCGATATTTCGGTTCTTAAAATTTATGACAGTAACCTTAAAGCATTATCCTTTGCCGATTCAGACCAGTTACAGCCGGGACAAATTGCTGTTGCAATCGGCAATCCACTTGGTTTGCAATACTCCGTTACAGCAGGAGTGGTAAGTGCACTTGGCAGAACGTTAAGGGCCAAAAACGGAAGACTCATTGATGACATTATACAAACAGATGCTGCATTGAATCCCGGCAACTCCGGCGGCCCGCTTGTAAATTCTGCTGGTCATGTTATTGGTGTAAATACCGCTACTATTCCATCAGCGCAGGGTTTATGTTTTGCAGTGTCTTCCAACCTGTCATCGTATGTGGCTGGTAAAATAATTATGGAAGGAAGGGTAAGGCGTGCCTATATCGGTATCGCCGGGCAGTTGGTTAATCTTACTGAAAGAATGGTGGCCGCTAACAAGCTTCAAAAAAATACCGGCGTCTATGTGTTCGAGTTAGTTGCCGATGCCAATGTTTATAACCGGGAACTTCGCGTCGGAGATATTATCGTGGAACTCGATGGCAAATCTGTAGGTTCTGTAGATGACATGCATAAACTTTTTTCATACGAAATGATTGGAGTACGCAAGGAGGTGGGAGTTTTAAGAGGGGGCCACAAGCAATATGTGCATATTATCCCGGGCGAAATGAAATAAAGTTTTTCAGCCATCCTTTCAAACTACGGTTTCGGAGTATCAACTTTATTACGGAAGGCTTATACCCCCAACTTAGGACTAAAACTCAAAAAGTATTTGATAGTTTTAAAATAAGTGTTAGATTGACAATTATTTAATTGCCAGGATCTATTTCTTCGTTGCCATTCGAATGTAACCGGTTTTGCTTCACTTGAAAATAACGATTCCGGTTATACAACTACGTTAGTAATGGTTGGAGACATAACTTAATTGTACGAATGAATTAATATATACGAATATGAGACTGAAACTACCCGTTCTTTTGTTATTTATTTGTCCACTGGCAATTGCCTTTCTGCCAAAGCAAGCCCGTGCCCAATCTAAAAATGAATTTATAGTAAAGGTGAATGAACCCAAAGGAAATGTACAACCTACCATGTGGGGCGTTTTTTTTGAAGACATTAATTTCGGTGCTGATGGCGGCCTGTATGCAGAACTGGTTAAGAACCGTTCATTTGAATTCAGCAAGCCGCTGATGGGATGGACAGTACAACAAAATAAATTTAGAGAAGGCGCTGTGCTGGTGCTTAACAGGAAAGAAACTGATCCTGCTAATCCTCATTATATACGACTAAATGCCGATCATGCATTGAAAGGTGATCTTGGATTAACCAATGAAGGTTTTCGCGGCATGGGAATAAAGAAGGGGTTGCGTTATGATTTTTCCGTGATGTATCGCCAGCAAAATGCAGTCGTAAAATTATATGTTGAGTTAGTTGATACTTCCGGTAACATCATTGGCGGTGCAGAAGTGATACCAAATGAAACAGGTGATGAATGGCACAAAGCTGCGGTAAGTTTTACAGCCAACGCAACCGTGATGAAAGCAAAGATGCATGTGTGGATAGAAGGCAATGGTTTTATTGATCTAGACATGATTTCATTGTTTCCCGGAGATACCTGGAAAAACCGCCCTGGTGGCCTGCGGGCAGACATGGTACAGTGGCTTGCTGACATGAAACCGGGTTTCATCCGTTTCCCCGGCGGCTGCATTGTTGAAGGATTTGATTTATCAAACCGCTATCAATGGAAAAAAACTATTGGCCCCGTAGCAGAACGCCAGCTTATTATGAACCGCTGGAATGTTGAGTTTGCGTATCGGCCAACGCCTGATTACTTTCAAACCTTTGGCCTGGGCTTCTTTGAATATTTTCAACTGGCTGAAGATATCGGCGCAGAACCACTACCTATTCTTAATTGCGGCATGGCCTGCCAGTTTAATACTGCAGAACTGGTTCCGGTGGATGAATTAGATCCTTATATACAGGATGCATTAGACCTTATTGAATTTGCTAACGGAGATGTACACACGAAGTGGGGAAAGATTCGTGCTGACCTCGGGCATCCTCTTCCATTTCATTTAAAAATGATGGGTGTTGGTAATGAAAACTGGGGCCCGCAGTATGTAGCAAGATTAAAAGCTTTCACTAAAATTATTAAGGCAAAATACCCCGACTTTAAATTAGTAAACAGTTCCGGGACGGATCCCAATGGTGAACGGTTCGATTATCTTAACGGTGAGCTGCGGAATATGAATGCCGATATTATTGACGAACATTATTACCGCAAGCCTGAATGGTTCTTTGCCAACGCCACGCGTTATGATAATTATCCGAGAAACGGTTCTAAAGTATTTTGTGGTGAATATGCAGCACAGAGCGATCATACCGTAAGTATAAATAATGAAAACAACTGGCTAACTGCTTTGTCAGAAGCCGCTTTTATGACGGGGCTTGAGCGCAATGCTGATGTGGTGAGCATGGCTTCTTATGCACCATTATTCGCCCATGTAGATGGATGGCAGTGGAAGCCTGATTTGATCTGGGTTAACAACCTGCAATCTTACGGTACTACTGATTATTATGTGCAGAAGTTGTATTCACTTAATAAGGGAACAAATGTAATACCGATCACATTAGATAATGACGTTATTGCCGGGCAGGATAGTCTCTATGCTTCAGCAGTAATAGATTCACCTGCCAATGAAATAATAATAAAGATTGTCAATGCATCAAATAAACCTCAGCCAAACAATATTTTAGTACAGGGCGTAAGGAAGTTGTCGCCCAAAGGGTCAGCTACTATTTTACAAAGCAACGATTTAGATGCAATGAATTCTTTTGAAGAACCTCAAAAAATTTCTCCCAAAGAATCGACACTCATCGTAAAAGGGAAAAAAATTAATATCACATTACTTCCTTATTCATTCACTATAATAAAGATTAAACAATTGCAGAAAGGTTATTGAAAGGAAATAATAAAATCATTGCAAAATAAAATCAGGATATGAGACCAGTTAAAAAAATTGCTGTTGCCGTTTTATTATTATTTTTTTCATTCCCGTCTTTACACGCACAGGTGGCACAAACACCACCGATGGGATGGAACAGTTATAACTGTTTTGGCTCTGCTGTACACGAAGATGAAGTAAAAGCCAATGCCGATTATGTAGCACAGCATTTAAAGCAATTCGGCTGGCAATATATAGTGGTTGATTTTTTATGGAGTTACGATAATCCTCCGGGAAGTAATATTGGTAATCCTTTTCAAAAGCAATTACAGGATGGCTCTTATGTACCGTGGTTAACGATGGATAAATGGGGAAGACTACTGCCACAACCGAATAAGTTTCCGTCAGCATTCGGCGGCAAAGGTTTTAAGCCGCTGAGCGACTATGTTCATTCGCTGGGATTGAAGTTTGGGATTCATGTTATGCGTGGGATACCGAGGCAGGCAGTGTGGGCTAAATCTCCTGTTTTAGGAACCAACGGTATAACGGCGGATATGATTGCGGATACCTCATCAACTTGTCCCTGGATGAATCACATGTACGGGTTGAATATGTCGAAGCCCGGTGCACAGGAATATTTGAATTCAATCCTGGAATTATATAAAGATTGGGATGTTGATTTTATTAAAGTAGATGACATTGCCCGCCCATATCATAAGGCAGAAATAGAAGGGTATAGGAAAGCTATAGAAAATTGCGGAAGACCGATAGTGTTAAGTATCTCACCCGGTGAAACACCACTGGCTGATTCTGCAAACGTAAAGGAGTATGCTACCATGTGGCGCATGGCCGATGATTTTTGGGACAACTGGGAAATGATATTGCACATGTTTAACTATGCAAAGAGTTGGGAAGGGATGGGTGGTCCCGGCCACTGGCCCGATTGTGATATGCTGCAGATTGGCAAACTCTCGAAACGCGGCCCGGTTGGTCCCGAACGGTATAGCCGCTTTACTAACGATGAACTATATACGCACATGAATTTTTGGTGCATTTACCGTTCGCCGTTGATGATGGGAGGCAACCTTCCGGAAAACAGGGATATTGAATTAAAACTTCTTTCCAATGACGAAGTGCTGGAAGTAAATCAACAGGGAGAGAACCCGAGACAATTATATAAAAAAGATGGAAGCATGGTTTGGGCATCTCACGTAAAAGGTTCCAAAGATTGGTATGTGGGGTTGTTTAACATCGCTGATAGTGCGCATGATGTATCAATTGATTTTTCATCGCTGGGATTGAAAGGAAAAATTAAGGTGAGGGATCTTTGGAAGAAAGAGCTTATAGGAGTTTTTAAAAAGAAATATACACAAGAGATTAATCCGCACGGAAGTATATTACTTCGGTTAAGTGTGCAATAGCGTTGCGAATGCCTTTGGCGAAACACGGGAAAAAGTCTTTTAAATATCGCTTAAAATTTTAGGTGGTAGATTTCGAATCCTTCCCTTGCATTTCCTGCAGCATTTGAATTATCTTATCCAGTTTATCAATTTCAAGCGAATTCAGTTTTTGCTGCAACGCTTCAATCTCAATCTTGGCCTCTGTATTTGTCTGGTAGTCTTTTTGCGCCTGCATCCTGTCTCTTTCATTTTGCCTGTTTTGTGCCATCATAATAATGGGTGCAGCGTATGCGGCTTGCGTGGAAAAGAGGAGATTAAGTAAAATGAAAGGATAGACATCCCAGTGGTCCATCCACGCAACGAAGTTTAAAACCATCCAAAGAATTACAAAAATGGTTTGGCTGATAATGAATGTCCACGAGCCCATGCCGTTTGCCACTTTATCGGCCAGTTTTTGGCCAAAGGATAAGCTGTCCTGGTAGAGGTCGTGCCATGTTTTAATTTTAAGCATTTTAGAAATTTAGTTTTGATAATGAAATAATAGATTAAATTATTAGGTAAATATAAAGCGGATAGAGAAAAAATGATTTTTCCGAATAATAATGTTATCAACTATATAATGGCCAAACAAGGAATTTATTAATTATACCTTTGAAACGCCTAAAATTTGCTTTAAAAATCGATGCTGATCAGTGAGATAAGTGAACGGACCAGCAATTATTTTTTCATAACTTACGGGAATGCATACGTGAAACAAGAAAAAAAGCAAAATAAGAATATTCATGGACACGAATATATTTTCACAACTATCTGGCGGAATACAATACCAATTGCAGATTTATTTTGCCGGTACACAAAATGTAAAACTTCAGTTACCCGTATCATTTGAAGAGCTTGAACAACACGCGTCCGAAATAATGAAGCCCGACGCTTTTGACTATATCGCTGGAAGCGCGGGATCAGAAATATCCACCTCTAATAATAAAGAAGCCTTTAATCATTACCAGATTATTCCACGCATGATGGGCGATGTATCGCAAAGAAATATTGGTATTGAATTATTTGGGATAACATTACCCACGCCCGTTTTATTGGCGCCTGTTGGCGTTTTATCTATTGCACATCCTGAAGCGGAAGTAGCCGTTGCCCGTGCCGCGAAAAACCTGCGTGTGCCCCAGATAGTTAGTACGGTATCTTCCAAAACGATAGAAGAGATTGGGGAAGTGCATGGTGATCATCCACACTGGTTTCAACTCTATTGGGGACGTAATAACGATTTCACCCGCAGCATAATTAGCCGTGCGGAAAAGGCTGGTTACTCCGCTATTGTTGTTACGCTTGATACACGTTTATTTGCCTGGAGAGAACGCGATATTAAAAATGCCTATCTGCCATTTCTATATAACGAAGGGCTAGCCAACTATTTTAGCGATCCTGTTTTTTTGGCAGAGGCAGGTGATCCGGCAAAAGATAAAATGCAAACAATGATGCACTTCGCAAACTGTTTTTCTA
Source organism: uncultured Chitinophagaceae bacterium (assembly GCA_963792025.1). Lineage (GTDB taxonomy): Bacteria > Bacteroidota > Bacteroidia > Chitinophagales > Chitinophagaceae > Ginsengibacter. The sequence goes on from CAWBUS010000014.1 coordinate 90,331, forward strand.
ATCCTTCGTCTACGTGGGAAGATCTTTCCGTTATAAGAGAATGTACCAAACTTCCGGTGATCGTTAAAGGCATCCAGCATCCAGACGACGCAAAGAGAGCTATGGATAATGGCGTCGATGGAATTGTTGTATCTAACCATGGTGGTCGCCAGCTCGATGGAGCCGTTGGTGCAATAGATACCCTTGCTGGTATAGCGGATGCAGTTGCCAATAAAACCACCATTCTTTTTGATAGTGGTATTCGTCGTGGTGCTGACGTTTTTAAAGCAATAGCATTAGGAGCTAAAGCTGTGCTGCTCGGACGTCCCTATGCCTATGGTCTTGCACTTGGAGGCGAACAGGGAGTTACGGAAGTGATTGCTAATTTACTTGCCGATATTGATTTAACATTGGGGTTGGCTGGTTGCACTTCATGGAAAGAAGTTACCCGCGACAGGTTGCGTTATAATAAATAAAAGTTCCTGAAGAACATCTCACCAGACACATTACCGTAATATATAAAGTAAGACATCCCGTTTCTATTTGCAGAACGGGATGTCTTATTTGACACTAATCTTTTTTAAGTTTTTGCTTATGAGAATTTAGCCAGATAATTTTTCCATCCTTCATACCATTGTCATCTTCATAGTTGGCTGAGTCCACTTTACCATTTTTAAATGTATCTATTTCTTTGTACCACACATTTATGTAATTGGCACTGTCTTTAACCGAATGATTTTTTAGCCAAACATCCATGGTAATTTTTACGGAACTGAGGCTATCACGGTACTTTCCCCATACTCGCATGATAGAATCTGCAAGACCTTTGAAATGGTACCCATCCGCCATGTCAGCATACATACTGTCGCCCATTGTGGTTCTTAAGGCTTTCATGTCGCCCTGCTCCCAATATTTATAGGAATTCAGCACGGTCAATAGGTCTGAATCTGAAACGTTGTTATTGAATTCTGTTGTATACATTGCCGTATAGGGCAGGCTAATTGTGCTGACTGTTGTCGCTGGAGCTGTCGTTGTGTTTGAGTCGCTTTTTGGGTTACAGGCAACGAAGCAACCGCACGTTGTGATAAACAGGAGAATGTACTTTTTCATTTCATTTTGTTTTAAGAGAGATGACTTGATAAAAAGGTGTATAACCGACAAAGAATTTTATCAAAAGATTAGCTGGAAGGTGTAATAAAGGAAAGGCTTATATTAATTACGTTGGTAATATAAAGCAATTTCGGATTTAAAAAATACCTGCAAAATTGTTTTACATGAAAATGATAAAAGGCGGGGTGGCGGCGCAATTATAATACTATATTTTGTACAATTTCATTTTTTGCCGGGTAGTCAGTATTGTAATGAAGGCCCCTGCTTTCATGCCGGAGTTGTGCTTCCTTCACAATTAAATATCCAACAGTTATCAGGTTTCTTAACTCGCAAAGTTGCGGGGAAACAAAAGTGGCTTCGTAAAATTGTTCCGTTTCTTCATGCAAAAGATCCAGTCGTTTCATTGCCCTTTCAAGCCTTACGTTAGTACGAACAATTCCTACGTAATCTGTCATGAGCAATTGCAACTCTTTAAGGCTTTGGGTAATCAGGATCATTTCTTTTGGGGCGGTTGTGCCTTTGGCGTTCCAATCAGGAATAGCTTCATTAAATTCGAGTATATCAATCTTTTCCACTGAATCAAGATAGCACCTGTGCGCAAACACCATTGCTTCCAGTAATGAATTGCTGGCAAGCCGGTTGGCTCCGTGAAGCCCTGTGCTGGCGCATTCCCCGCAGGCATATAAATTTCTTATGGAACTCCTTCCCCATTCATCTGTCTTTATTCCCCCGCAACTATAATGCGCTGCAGGCGCCACAGGTATATATTGTTTGGAAACATCTATTCCAACTGACAAACACTTATCCGTTATATTTGGAAAGTGATGCACAAATTTTTCCATATCCATTTTGGTACAATCTAAAAAAACATGTTCTGTACCATTAATCTTCATTTCATTGTCTATAGCCCGGGCAACTATATCGCGTGGCGCAAGGTCTTTTCTTTCATCATACTTTTCCATGAATGCTTCGCCTTTATGATTGCGCAATATGGCTCCATCACCACGCACGGCTTCTGTAATTAAAAAGGCCTGCCCGCTTATACCGGCTTCATATAAAGCTGTTGGATGAAACTGAATAAATTCCATGTTCTCTATTCTACCTTTCGCCCGGTATAACATAGCAACGCCATCGCCTGTAGCGATAGAAGGGTTGGTGGTGGTGCGGTAAACCTGCCCATTGCCGCCAGATGCCAGCAACGTAATTTTGGAAATGATTTTTTCAATTTCATTCGTTTGCATGTTAAGTACATAAACACCGAAGCATTCAATATCGGGTGTTGATTTTGTTACCAGGTACCCTAAATGATGTTGCGTGATCAGGTCAACGACAAAGCAGTGGTTTATTAATTTAATATTCGGTTTTGTGGCTATCGCTCTTAGTAAAGTATCTTCTATTTCTTTGCCCGTAACATCCTTATGATGCAGTATTCTGAATTCGCTATGGCCACCTTCTTTGCCAAGTGCATATTCACCGGAATGTTCTTTGTCGAAATGAGCGCCCCAACTAATAATTTCTTTTATTCTTTCCACTCCTTCTTTTACAACTATCTCAACAATTCCCGGATCGCATAAGCCATCTCCGGCTATAAGTGTGTCTTCTATATGTTTTTCAAAACTATCATTATCAAAATCTGTAACTCCCGCAACGCCGCCCTGCGCATACTTTGTATTAGTTTCATCGCTGAAAGTCTTGGTAAGAACAGTAATACTTTTACCAGGGCAATCTTGTGCAACTTTCAGTGCATACGTGAGACCTGCAATTCCGCTACCAATTACCAGGAAGTCTGTTTTCATTTTACAATTTTAAGTCGTTTATCGATGCGAAAAATAAAACCTCCTGATTTTTGAAATTTTAGGAGGTTTTAGGAATAGCTTTTAGATCAGGCAACAATCAAAGCAGGCTCTACCCACGCTTCACTTTCTTTCAATAGATTGATGAGCTCTTCAACAGCAATATCTTCGGGTACAGAGCGCTTGATAACTTCTTTTCCTTTATACAAGGTTATCTTACCGGGGCCGCTGCCAACATATCCGAAGTCAGCATCAGCCATTTCTCCCGGCCCATTTACAATACAGCCCATTATTGCAATCTTAACGCCTTTTAAATGATTAGTAACTGCTCTTATTTTAGCGGTTGTTTCCTGCAAGTCGAATAATGTTCTGCCACAACTTGGGCAACTAATGTATTCTGTTTTTGAAATTCTCGTTCGTGTTGCCTGCAATATCCCAAAAGCAATTGAGTTCATTGTTTTATAATCAGCAACTTTATTCTTATCTCCATAATGATAACCTAAGAAAATACCATTTCCAAAGCCATCAATAAAGAGTGCGCCCGTTTCAATTGCATAGTGAATAAGGCTTTCATCTATTGTATCGTCATTGCTGTTGCATATAAAGACAACTGGATTTTTGATATCATGTTCATGTAATTCAACCAGTATTCTTCTAATGCTTTGCACAGCATTCTTATTGGTTGCACTTAAACAAAGAACTGCAGTGGCATCATGTTTAATCTTTTCCAGAAAATTCTTTTTATCAAAAGAAAATCCTTCTGAATAACAGTCTAACATAACAAAGTTTATGCTTTGTGACTTTGTCATTGTGTCATCCAAATATTGTTTGTCATCAAAAATGGGAACACATTTTTCTTTATCAGTAGATTGCTTCCAGGCATCGTAATAGTTAATAATTCTTAACGTTCCCGGCAATGCGAAATCAATAGTATTGTTGGCGCAAAAAATATAATCGGCAGCCATATCACCAATATTCCATTTATCTGCAAGTGCATCATATTGATAACCGACATCTTCTAAATCTGCATGTATTACTTTATTTTTTTTGCTGAAATCAGCGATCACAACAGGTACATGTTTGCCTCCAACATTTTGTATTTCGAAGGAAGAACGTTTTGAATTTGTATTTAGAAGTGATAACGAAGATTTTTCAATTGGTGGAAGTTTTGTGCTTTTGAAATTGGTATATCTTTTTACAATATCCCTGCAAACAGGAATTTCAAATTCAGGGTCTTCAGTAAGAGAAACGCGAATAGTATCTCCAATTCCATCTTCCAGCAACGTGCCGATTCCAATGGCGGATTTTATTCTTCCATCTTCACCATCGCCCGCTTCTGTAACACCAAGATGTAAGGGATAACAATGTCTCAACTCACCATACATATTTTCAATCAGCAGCCGGTAGGCTTCCACCATCACTTGCGGGTTGCTGCTTTTCATACTTAAAACAATGTTGTAATAATTTTCGCTTTCGGCAATGCGCAAAAATTCCATAGCGCTTTCAACCATTCCGATTGGCGTATCACCATAACGGCTCATAATGCGGTCGCTTAACGATCCATGATTGGTACCAATACGCATGGCGGTTCCGTATTGCTTACAAATTTTTACCAATGGAGTAAAGCGGTTTCTGATGCGTTCAATTTCTTCCTGGTAATCTGCATCAGAGTATTCTATTAGCTCAAACTTTTTCTTATCAACATAATTGCCGGGGTTCACTCTTACTTTTTCTACAATGCGTGCTGCAATCTCGGCGGCGTTTGGTGTAAAGTGAATATCAGCAACTAACGGTGTAGTATAGCCGCGTTTTCTTAATTCATTTTTTATATTGAGTAAATTTTCCGCTTCCTTTTTGGATGGCGCTGTAATACGCACCAACTCGGCTCCCGCTTCAATACAACGGATACTTTGTTCTACAGTAGCTATTGTATCCATTGTATCGGTCGTGGTCATGGTTTGTATGCGGATAGGATTGAAATTTCCCAGTAGCAGCCCGCCCACTTTTACTTCAAGTGTTGCCAATCTTTTATAATCAATTAAAGATTCTGCATATATATCCATACAATATCAATTTATGATTTACAAAAATACGACTAAATGAGGGTCAGGATTTTACCAGTCCTTTTCAGGTTTATCAAGCGCTGCGGCTCCTTTTATTTTATGTAATTTATCCTGCAGTTGCTTTTCATTTTCAAGCAAGGATTTCAATTTTTCTTCCGCATCCTGTTTTGACATTTTTGATGGCCTGAGTTTGGGCTCATCATTTTGTTTTTGCTGATTCTGCTTATTTTGCTGGTCTTGTTTTTTTTGATCTGGTTTAGGTTGTTGTTTTTTGTCTTTCTGGTTTTGCTGCTGTTGTTGTTGTTGTTGCCTTTGTTGCTTTAAAGCACGCTCCAGGTTTTGCCTGGCTTCTTCATCATTAGGATTCAGCATTAAAGCATTTTTGTATGCATCAATACATTCCGGAAGCTTTTTTGCTTTTTGATAAGCCACGCCTTTATTATAATATGCGTTTTCCTTGGTTACATTATCGTTACTGTTTTTAATCGTATTATCAAAAGCTTCCACGGCTTCATCAGTGTTATCTTTTCTATACAATGTATTTCCCAAATTAAATGAGGCGGTAGGATTATTATCTGCAATTTTAAGTGCGTCACGGTATGAATTTTCAGCCGCATTATAATTATTCTTTTTATAAGCCTCATTCCCTTTTATAATTTCATTTTTTGCGTTTTGGGCAAACGTGGCGGTGCTTATGAAAAAGAAAATTATAAGGGTAGCGGCAACTTTCTTATTCAATCTTTTTCTTTCTGAAATAAAAAATTCTATTATCAATAAAAATAAAGCTGCGGCTAAAAAATATTGAAAATATTGTTTGAAGGCTTTATAGGAGCTATCACTTATTGTAGCTTCTTTACCTATTCCGGATAGCTGTTTTTTAATATTGTTAGCCACCTCGTTTGTGGTAGAATATAATTGGTATAAGCCGTTACCATTTTTAGCCAGGTTGCTTAACTCATCCTGGTTTAGTTTAGTAATGACCGTATTGCCTTTATCATCAACTTTATAGCTATTGGTGGCAGGATCCATAATAGGCGCACCCTGCGGAGAACCTATACCAATTGTATTTAGCATAATGCCTTCTTTTCCCAATTGTTTGGCAATCTTTAATGCATCATCATCATGATCTTCGCCGTCGCTTATTAAAATAATAGTCTTATATGTTTTTTCTTTTGGATTGAAAGCACCATAACACATTTTCAAAGCATCACTTATAACTGTGCCTTGTGTAGGAACGTCATCGGGTGATGCAGTAGCCAAATACATTTTAGCCGCTTCGTGATCCACGGTCATGGGCATTTGAAGATAAGCCCTGCCGGCAAAAATTACCAACCCTATTTTATCTTCCGGTGAATTGTCAATGATTTTTGATATCACCTGCTTGGCACGTTCCAATCTCGAAGGTTGTATGTCCTGCGCCAGCATACTTTTGCTAACGTCAAGGGCTATCATAATATCAATGCCTCTGCGGTTGATCTTTTGGCTTCCATCCGGCTCTACAAGTCCTGCAACTGCAAATCCGCATAATGCAAAGCCAATTATGAATACAATAAGTTTTAGTTTAAATTTTTTAGCAGAAAATCCTTTGGTTAATTGTTGAACGAGTATGGGATCGCCAATTTTTTTATTCGCTTTCTTTTTCCATCGCACCAATAGCATATATAGTAATATCATTACAGGGATTGCTGCGAGTGAAAAAAGGTATGGAACGTATTGAAAATGTATCATTATAGTGCTGCTAAATTATTAATGATTGCGTATGAAGAAGTGTTAAAAAATGATAATATTTGCGTCCATTTCGATATTAATGATTCCCATTTGTTCATCGCAAATCTAATTATGCTTCTCTTTCCTGCGCCCTCAGCCAGCGTTCCGGGATCTCATTATTGCTGGCAAAAAGATAGTCATTATAGCTGCAGGCAATCAGCTTTTTATTGGGCAACTCCATCCACCATCTTCCCGTTTTTTTACTTTGAATAAAAATAGTATCTACTTCAGCAAAAGCAGTATGGTACTCATTAAAGTTTTGTTTTTCGCTCAGGTCCGCTTCCTGCTTGCTGCGACTTTTACCATCAATAAAATACCAAATCATTTGGGCAATTTGCAACGCAGTTAAATCATTGATGTCCTTTTTGGGATCGTAGCCGTAAATACCAAGTGACGAAAGCGAGTGACTTAAACCTGCATAACGGGAAAGTGTACACGCTTCTTCCCCGCTAAATCCGTTGAGGCTACAATTGGAAGCAGGCGCATCACTATACTTTATGGCGGCGATATCAAAACTTACCATGTTGGAGTTTCTTAATACAGGTTCCATTTCATCAATTTGTTCCTTTGCTTTGCCAAGCCTGTAACAGTCAAAATGCAGTTTATCCATTGTTTCAAGCATACGAGGATGCACAAAATAACTTTGAAAACCGATATGGTTATAATGTTTAATCATATTAGGCTCACTTGTTAGCATTTCCATTAAGAAGTTCTGACTTCTTACCGACGAATCACTTTTAAGATCAATTGTTGCATCAATAACAGTTGCCTCAATAACCTTTTTAAGACCTTTGTAGGCATAGTATTGAGCAAGCGTATTGTCGTGAGAACCGCCGATAATAATTATGGTCTTATTCAATTGTAATAACTCACATACCACGGTTTTTATTGCTGCATATGTGTCAGCAAGAGTTGCCCCGCATTTTATATTGCCCACATCGGCAATGGAAATATCTTTATGCCAGAAATACAATTGATATAATTGCCTTCGCACTGCATCGGCAGCGTTTCCATTACCAATAAATCCATCACCGCGAAACTCGTTTACACCAACTATTACAATATCAATATTATCCAGGTCAGGCATTTCCTCTTCATAAACTTTTACAAAACCTGCCACTTGGCTTTCATTATAACCTTTGTCGTCATTCAAAAAAGCTTTGTTTACAGGGTTTAAAAATTCGTGGAGATCGAACATACTTTTTTTATTTTGAGCAAACCTAAAAGATTAAACGCATAAATGTAATGTCACCTTTATTTTTTTGTGCTATGTCGATAAATTTTTAGATAATGGATTCGCTTATTTTTGCAGTTATGGAAAATTTGTTGCAACAAATAGAACATGCTAAAGAAGAAATAAAGAAATTTTCGTCACCAGATAAGAAACCTGCTGAAGTTTTTCGTATCCAGTTCCTGGGCAGTAAGGGACTAATAAAATCTTTGATGGGCGAAATGAAAAATGTTCCTTCGGAAAGCCGGCGGGAAATGGGACAGGTATTAAATGATCTGAAGTTATTTGCCGAAAACAAATACGAGGAATTAAAATCAGCAAGTGAAAATGGCTATGAGGAAGCAGCAAGTGACCTTGATTTGTCGTTGCCGGGCGACGTTTTGCCATTAGGCAGCCGGCATCCCATAAGTATTGTAAGAAATAAGATTGTTTCTATATTTCAGCGTTTAGGCTTTGCCGTTGCTGAGGGTCCTGAAATTGAAGACGACTGGCATAATTTTACGGCACTTAACCTACCGGAGAATCATCCGGCGAGGGATATGCAGGATACTTTCTATGTGTCTCAAAACCCTGATTGGATGCTGCGTACCCACACCAGCAGTGTGCAGGTGCGTGAAATGGAAAAAGGAAAATTACCGATACGAATTATTTGCCCGGGACGTGTTTATCGTAATGAAACTATTAGTGCACGGGCACATTGTTTTTTTCACCAGGTGGAAGGTTTATATATCGCCAATGATGTTTCGTTTGCCGACCTTAAGCAGACGTTGTATTTTTTTGTTCAGGAAATGTTTGGCGAAAATTTTAAAGTTCGTTTCAGGCCTTCCTATTTTCCATTTACCGAACCAAGTGCGGAGATGGATATTAGTTGCCTTATTTGTGGCGGCGAAGGATGTAATGTATGTAAACACACCGGCTGGGTAGAGATTTTAGGTAGCGGGATGGTTCACCCAAAAGTGCTTGAAAATTGCGGCATAGACAGTAACAAATATTCAGGCTTTGCATTTGGTATGGGCATTGAAAGAATTACCATGCTCAAATACAACATCAAGGACCTTCGTCTTTTTAGCGAAAATGATTTGAGGTTTTTGAAACAGTTTACTGGCGCTGTATAAATAATTTTCTCAAGATAAAACATGACAATCACCATTTGTATATGCGGAGCCGGAACCATGGGAAGCGGCATTGCACAAGTGGCTGCCCAAAGCGGTTTTAATACGATTCTTTTCGATGTAAATATTGCTGCTCTTGATAAAGCAAAAAATTTCATTGAACAAAATCTTCAATATTTGGTTGATAAAGAAAAAGTATCGCCCGAAGAAAAAAATGAAATTTATAATCGAATCAGGTTTGTTACCGATGTTGAGAAATGTACCGGCGAAATAATTATCGAAGCCATTGTAGAAATCGAGGAAGCAAAAGTTTCATTGTTTAACGAACTGGCAAAATATAATAATGAAGAAGTAATTTTTGCAACCAATACTTCTTCACTTTCGGTTTCTGCTATCCAGGAAAAAATAATTTTCCCTCAAAGAGTTGTCGGTATGCATTTTTTTAATCCCGCCTACATTATGAAACTGGTGGAAGTTGTAAAAGGAAACCAGACACGTGATGAAATAGCCAATATAATTTTTGACGTATGCAAGCAAATGGGCAAAGAACCTGTGATCTGTAAAGACGGTCCCGGCTTTATTGTTAACCGCATCGCCCGGCACTACTATTTGGAATCTTTAAAAATTGTTGAAGAGGGCATCGCATCTTACGAAGATGTTGATACTATTTTAGAAGCTACCGGATTTAAAATGGGCCCATTTAAATTAATGGATCTTATTGGCATGGATATTAATCTCGCCGTTTCGCAAAGTATGTATCACGCATTTAATGAAGTTGAACGTTTTAAACCTTCACCAATCCAGGTTGAAAAAGTAAAAAAAGGTGAACTTGGTAAAAAAACAGGAAAAGGTTTTTACGATTATTCAATATAACGGTACCTGAAATATATTTCCTTATTTAGTTTATTATGTTGAAAGAAATTCCGAAACTTTATTAATGCAAGACGAAACAGATTTACCCGGAAATATAATTATTGATAAAAATATTTTGGTGTCCGGGGCAGCAGGTCTCGTAGGCAGTGAAGTAACAAAACAATTGCTTGGCGCTGGTTATCGGGTAACAGCGCTTTACCATTCGATTCCTCTTACTATATCTCACCCCAATTTAATCATTAAGCAATGCGATATTCTGGATACATCTTTACTGGAAGAAATAATGCAGGATATTACGCATGTTTATCATTGCGCCGCAATCATTTCGTTTGAGCCGAACGATAAAAACAAGCTCTTTAAAATTAATATTGAAGGAACAGAAAATGTTGTTAACGCATGCATCAATGCTAACGTCCAAAAGTTAATTCATGTAAGCTCGGTATCAGCGTTGGGAAGAATAAGAAATGCAGAAGTGGTTACGGAGCAGATGCTCTGGACTGAAGAAACAAGCAATAGTAATTATGGTAAATCGAAATACCTGGGAGAGCTGGAAGTATGGCGAGGAATTGGGGAGGGACTACAGGCAGTAGTTGTGAATCCATCTACCATTATTGGTGGTGATAACTGGGATAATGGTTCTACAGCATTATTCAAATCTGCTTATAATGAATTCAAATATTATACAGAAGGAATTAACGGCTTCGTTGATGTAAGAGATGTTGCAAGCGCAATGATTTTGTTAATGAACAGTCAAATATCCGGCCAGCGTTTTATTTTAAATTCCGAAAATCTATCTTACAAAGAAATATTTTTCTCAATGGCAAAATGTTTTGGAAAAAAACCGCCACAAAAAAATGTTACTCCGCTTCTCGCGGAAATTGTGTGGAGACTCGAAGCAATAAAAAGTGCTATAAGCGGAAAGAAACTTTTGCTTACAAAAGAAACAGCACGTACATCGATGGCTTCAGTAAAATATGATAGCAGTAAAATTTTAGAGGCCTTTCCAACGTTTGAATTTATACCGGTAGCCGAGGCTATCAATTGGACGTGTAAAAACCTGAAAGAAAAATATCATCTTTAACTATCCGGCTAAAAAAATCCTATGACAAAAAAACTTTTTTTACCAGTCCTCTTTTGCATTGCAGGCATCTTTATTTTGAATAGCTCTGTCTTTTCGCAGATTACTTATTATACCGTTAAAGGAAGAGTAATCGATAAAAATACAAGAGCTCCTCTTGCGGGCGCTTCGGTGTTTGCACAAAACACAACCTTTGGTGAAGCAACTAATTCGGATGGTTATTTCACGCTTAAAATTCCCGGTGGCGGCTATTCATTGATTGTAACCTTTACGGGATATGAAACCGGCACAGCTCGTATCTCCAATACTTCCCTACAGAATGATAGTCTTGATTTTGAATTAAGTCCAAAAGAAAAATTCCTGGAAGAAGTTACGGTTGCTATCAGTACGGAAGTTAAAGATGGCTGGAAGAAATATGGAGAGTTCTTCACACAAAATTTTATTGGCCAATCAAAATTTGCCAGGCAATGTGTTATCAAAAACCCTGAGGTATTGCATTTTTATTTCAGTAAGAAAAGAAACCGTTTAAAGGTTTTGGCAAATGAACCTTTGATAGTAAATAATTTCGCTTTGGGATACAATCTGAAATTTGCTATTGATTCATTCACGAATGAATATAACACCAATACCAATTTATTTATCGGGTATCCTCTTTTCGAAGAAATGCAGGGAACACCTGAACAGCAGCAAACCTGGAAAGAAAACAGGAATATTGCTTATAAAGGCTCGACGCTGCAACTTATGCGAAGTATCTATAACAAAACTTTGACACAGGATGGTTTTGAATTGCAATACATAGTTAAGAGCAGCGATAAGGAGTATCCTATACCGTTAGAGAATTTATATGGAGCATTAAATTACGATAAGGATGACAGTACCAACGTCGTTGAGTTTATGCCCAATCAAAATGAAGTTGCCGTAATTTATGACAAGGCAAAACCTGATCAATCTTATCTTGACACAGACTCATCTATAAAAAAAGATTTTCAATTATCAACGTTGCTTTTTGCTCCGGGAGAGCCAATCGATATAGAACAAAACGGGTATTACTACGACCAGACAGATATAACAACTAACGGTTATCTTGCCTATAAAAAAATTGGAGATATGTTACCTTATGATTATGTGCCGGAGTGATAAATCAATGTACGATGTGAGACGTCTGATGTACGATATACTGATTCCGGAATATTCATTAATAAGCATAAGGGGTTGTATTAACACTTTGGTATAGACGAACTGAAGTTGAACTCAAATGGAAGTGTTGTACAGACTCCTAACCGTAAGGCCTATGGGTTATTCTTTTGCATCGCACATCCAACACCGTACATCAATCATCATTTTATTCCTTTCACTTTTTCCCAAATTTCAGGAAGGCGCTTTATAAGAACCAACTCCTTTCTTTTGCTAAAAAATTCCTGTATCGGAGTTCCCCAATAAGTTTTATTTCCGTCGATGCTTGAAGTAATTCCGGATTGTCCCATTACAACTGCATTATCGCCAATAGTAATTGTTTTATTTACACCTACCTGTCCCCAAAGAGTTACGCCATCTCCTAAAGTAGTACCACCGGCAATGCCAACCTGGGCTGCAAGAATGCAATTTTTGCCAATCACTACCTCATGACCTATGTGCACCAGGTTATCAAGCTTTGTTCCCATGCCAATTATTGTTGCATCGCTAACACCCCTGTCAATGGTGCAATTGGCGCCGATTTCAACATCATCCTCAATTATTACATTACCGCACGAAGGCATTTTTTTATACCATGCTTTGCGGTTCTTTTTTGTATTTAAGTAAAATGCATCACTTCCCACAACGGTGCCGGAATGAATTTCTACATTGTTGCCAATAATCGTGTAATCGTATATCGAAACGTTAGGATGAATAATACAATTGTCGCCAACAATCACATGGTTTCCTAAAAAAACATTTGGCATTACGACTGTATTTTTTCCTGTAACTGCAGAGTTGCTCATCAATTTGTCCGTTGATGTAAAGGGGCGAAAATGCCGAACAATTTTCGAGTAGGCCTCAAAGGGCTCCTCCGTTATGAACAATGTTTTGCCAACCGGGACGGCTGTTTTTTTGTTGATGATAATAAATGTTGCATTGCTATTAAGGCAAGTATCATAATACTTTGGGTGATCAACAAAAACAATATCGCCATCATTTACTTTATGAATTTCATTGATGCCGTTTGCAAATGAATTTTCGTTACCTGCAATTTCTGCATTGATAAAACCGGCAATCCATTTGGCTGAAACTGGTGAAGGAAATTGCATAAAATATTTTTTAATAACCAAAGATAGAGCTTGTAAAATTTATGCGAAATGTACTTTTTGCTTGTTTTAGACTCCGAATATAAAAAAGAAAAGATTTTTTTTGAAGTCATTGTTGAAAGAAAATATTGTCGATAAGAAGAAATAAAAAAATAAAAGCCACGTTATTAATAGAGCAAAGATTTTAAATTTATAATTTATGATTCTTTGCAAAAGATGATGCAGACTGATTTGTGCGAGGTGCAGATGATTTTAATTTCGTAGTGATTTTTTTTCAGGACGATAAGAAACGATAGGGAAGCGAAATTTGAAAGACAAAATTGATTAGCCTTATCCACAACACAATTTTAAATGTTGATAAAAAAAACAATAAAATTTTTCCGTATCGAAAAAATTATTTTTAATATTGTGTAAGGAATTTTATTCCTGTACTTACTAACCCATCCATATAACAAGGCCCGTGCAGAAGTGACGGGCTTTATTATTTTTAATAATTCATCTGCTAATTTTTTTATTGTATTTCTTAAATGGATTTTATTGTACCAGTATTTTGTTATTCATAAGCCCTTTAATGTTCTTTCGCAGTTTACTTCGCAGGATGGAAAGCAAACCCTGAAAGATTTTTTTGATGTTCCTGTAAACGTGTACCCTGTAGGTCGCCTGGATTATGATAGTGAAGGATTGCTCATTCTTACTAACGATTCGTTTTTAAACAACTGTCTTTTGAATCCTTTGCATAGTCATGAAAGAGAATATTGGGTGCAGGTAGAAGGAAATATTTCAGCCCAAGCAATTACACAAATTGAGAAAGGTGTTGTAATAAAAACCGCAGGAAAAACATATCACACAAAAAAATGCCGTGCTGAAAAAATATTACAGCCTTATCAAATTAAAGAAAGGAACCCTCCGATTCGTTATAGAAAAAATATTCCAGAAAGCTGGCTGAAATTAATTTTAACTGAAGGCAAGAACAGGCAGGTGCGTAAGATGACAGCACAGGCAGGTTTTCCAACGTTACGTTTAATTCGTTATCGCATAGAAAAAATAACCATTGAGGATTTGCAACCCGGAGAAATGAAAATGCTATCTCAAACAGAATTGTATAACTTGCTGCAAATTAAAAAAAGATAATCCTTATGTTAAAATCAATGACAGGCTTTGGCAGGGCGGAACAAACCGTAAACGATAAAACTTATTTGGTCGAAATAAAATCACTCAACGGAAAGCAATTTGAAATAAATTTAAAAATACCCCCGCTGTTGAAGCCTTACGAATTCGATGTACGCAGTCTCTTGCAGGAAAGTTTATTGAGAGGTACCATTGAATGTTTTATCACAATTAAGCAAAACGGAAGCGCTAAACCAGTGGTTATAAATACAGATCTAATTAAAGCATATTACAGGCAAATTGAAGAGCTGGCGACCGATTTAAAAATTGATACTAATTCTGTTTTAAGTGCACTACTGCGTTTACCCGAAGTAGTGACGCCCAGCAATGAAGTCTTGGGAGAAAATGATTGGGCGGAATTAAAAAAAGTAATAGAAGGAGCATTAAAAGAATTGAATCTCCATCGCGTTGATGAAGGATTGTCTTTAGAAAAGGAATTGATGTTGCGCATCCAGAATATTAATGACCAGGAAGAAGAGATATTAAAACTGGAACCAAAAAGGAAGCAAAGAATGAAGGCTGAGCTCATTCAGCTATTAGAAGAAAATGTAGGAAAGGAAAATTATGATGCAAACCGGATGGAACAGGAACTTATATTTTATATTGAAAAAATAGACATAAGAGAGGAGCAGGTTCGATTAAAAAACCACTGCGAATATTTTAAAACAATATTGAATGATAATGAAGAAGCCAAAGGCAAGAAACTGGCCTTCGTAATCCAGGAGATCGGGCGTGAAATTAATACGACCGGGTCAAAAGCTTACGATTCCGATATTCAAAAATGCGTTGTGCTCATGAAAGATGAACTTGAAAAAGCGAAGGAACAAATCTTTAACGTTCTTTAAGACTACCAATTCCAATTAAGAAAACAAATTAGTTTTGCAAAAAAAATACTTGAAAAAAATTCTATTCATATTGTTGCTTGCTGCAACTTTTGTTTCCTGTGCAAAAATTGATTTATTTGAAAAGCAGGTTGACATACCATCCCAGCAATGGTTTTATAATAACGTTCCATCGTTTTCTTTTCAAATAACCGACACCTCATCTTTATATAATTTATTCATTGTTTTGCGTCACACAGATGCCTATGATTATAGTAACATCTGGCTGAGACTCGGTTCAAAAGCTCCAGGTGATACTATCCATTTCCAAAATATTAATCTGCCCCTGGCAACCGATGCTAACGGATGGCAGGGAACGGGGATAAACGATATTTTCGAAGTTCGAAAAAATATAACCGCAGGCCCGGTTCCTTTTAAGAAGCCCGGAACCTATACATTTTCTATATCGCAAATAATGCGTGAAAACCCATTACGACATATTCTTAATGTTGGCTTACGAGTTGAAAAAGTGAAGTAGTTGTGAACTGAAAATTTTTTTAGACTTGATCTTTCTATTAAATTATAAGAAGGTTTTTCAATAAAAATTTTTTTGACGAGCATGACAAATAAAGAGGCACTTAAAAGCAAATTCAAAATAAAGAGGCCTTTAACGATTTATATTTTATACTGGTTTTTGCTTTCTTATATCTTAGCGGCGTTGGGCTTTTGGTTTGTAGTATTAAACAAGCAAAATTTGCAGCTTAGTCGATATCAACAGGACTTGATAGATGTGGATGATGTTATGCATGAACAAAAGCAGCATGAAATTTTAACTGAAAAAAATACAAATGCCGCGCAGTACATTGGCGAAGGAATAACCTTCATTATATTAATCGGAGCGGGAGCCATTTTTGTTTTCAGGGCTATAAACAGGCAGTTTATCCAGGCACAGCAACAGGAGAATTTAATGATGGCAATAACTCACGAACTAAAAACACCCATTGCTATAACAAAGCTTAATCTTGAAACTTTACAAAAAAGATTGCTTAGTAATGAACAGCGTCAAAAGCTTATTAGCGCAACGATACAGGAAGCAAACCGGCTGAATGCCCTTTGCAATAATATGCTTCTTACGAGCCAGATAGAAGCTGGAGGATATAAGATAATGCAGGAAAACGTTGATTTTTCTAATCTCGTCAAGGAATGTGCGCACGATTTTATTGCCCGCTTCCCCAACAGAAAAATTGAAACAGAAATACCCGGGGAAGCTATAATTAGTGGTGATCTGTTATTGTTACAGCTGGCTGTTAACAATCTTTTAGATAATGCAATCAAATATTCCGGTAAAGAGGACATAGTTTTGCTTAAATTATTTCAACGTGCCAACGCAATCCATTTCCAGGTTATTGATGAAGGTCCCGGTATTTCTAATAAAGAGAAAGAAAATATTTTCGAAAAATATTATCGGGGCAGCCAGGGCAAAATAAAAGGAACCGGGCTTGGGTTATACCTCACAAAAAAAATTGTGGAAGCACATAATGGAATAATCAAAATAGAAAATAATCTTTTACGAGGTAGCATTTTTGAAATCGTATTAAAAGAATATAGGGATATTTCTAATTAAATCAAATCAAATACAATGCAAAAGAAACATTCTATTTTACTGGTTGAAGATGAAGAAAATTTACAGGATGCCCTGCGCTTAAATTTTGAAATGGAGGGCTACGATGTAACTTCCGCTTACGATGGTGCGGAAGCATTAAAGGCAATTCACAGCGAGTACTTCGATCTTATTGTGCTTGACGTTATGTTGCCCGAAATTGATGGTATTACAGTATGTGAAAACATAAGACTTTTCAATTCTGAAATTCCTATTCTCATATTAAGTGCAAAAAACAGCAGCACCGATAGAGTAATGGGTTTACAAAAAGGAGCGGATGATTATCTTACAAAGCCTTTTGATCTCACAGAATTGTTGTTAAGGGTTAAAAAATTAATTAATAAAAGCAAGCTTATTTCTTCTAAAGCGCCGATAACGGAAGTATTTAATTTTGGTAAAAACAATATTAATTTTAAAGCGCTGGAATGTAAAACTAAAGGCGGTGAAACTGTTGCCCTTACTAAAAAGGAAGCCATGCTTCTTAAATTGCTTATCGAAAATAAAAACGAAGTAGTTCCGCGTGAAAAAATTTTGCAAGCTGTTTGGGGTTATAACGTTTACCCAACAACAAGAACGGTTGACAATTTTATACTCAGCTTTAGAAAATATTTTGAAGACGATAGCCGCAACCCTAAATACTTCCATTCAATAAGAGGTATTGGCTACAAGTTTACTGATAACTAACATACCTGCTTGTCGAGCAGGGAAACGACTTCCGACGCTTTTTCATATACGTCTTTCAGGTGCTGTATATTTGAGGCAGGCGCATATAAATTCAATTCTAAAGTATCCATGAGGCTAGTTAGTCTTAGCGATGTTCCAAGGCCAACGTTGCACTTATCCATTTCTTCGTTTATTCTTTTTTTGTTTAGTTCTTCGGCAGGAACTTTGAATTTTGCAGACAAATACTTTTTTAAAGAAGCATCAAGAGTACTATAAAATGCTGAACTATTTTCATTAACCAATTGCAGGTGGGCATCTTCCAAAGGACTTTCCGGAATTACAAATGCCGGTTCTTCTTTTGGTAAATTATCCTCAGGAACATCCTCAGGTTCTGTCTTTACAATGACCGACTTTTTCTTTAATACGTTTCTTTGAAATATCCAGAAGATAATACCCGCCAACGAAATTATTCCTACGATAAAATATAAAGCATAAGTTTTTAGAACATCGGTTATAGTTGTTGGTGTTGCCACTGCTTTATTTGTTACATAAGTATTGTTGCCAACACCTTTACCTTTTGTAACAGTAACAATAAGCGGTTGGGTGAGTAGTGTTTTATAGCTTGCCGATGCAGGATCAAAATATGAAAATGAAATTGCCGGAATTGTATAGCTGCCTGGCTTTAGAAACAGTAAATGGATAAGTAAATGTTTTACTTCCCTTCATCGGCACGGCAAACTTATCTATACCGTCGGTTACTTTCGCATCATAACCATCTATACCTTGCGGCCAATTAATTTTAGGAGCATTTATTAACTGAATATTTCCTGCGCCACTTATCACAATTTTCAAATTTCCGGCGTCGTCGGTTGTAATACTGTTTTTTTGCAGCGATGATTGTATGGTGAAATTTCCAACAGAACCTCTAAAGTCAGCAGGTTTGTTTTCATCGGGCAATGGCTTAACAACTATTTCAACGGGTTTACTTTTTAGAGTAACGTGTTGTTCAACAATTGCATCACCGGGAGTAGTGGCATCTGCGAAATTTTGCATCATATCAAAAAACATATCGCCTTGTTGTGCATTGGCATAATCAGCTTTTATGAAAGTAACCTTGTTGTCTGCCACTAATGGGTCGAGCGTAATAGTTCCTGCCTGTAAGGGATACAATTGAACTTTTCTCAGCGTATATACATTAAAATCGCGGCCGTTATACTTTTCGATCCCCGAGGAATTATTATTGTTTAATTCCATCTCACTTACCGAAAATCCATTGAATGACGGTGCATCGGTAATGGTAGACTCTGAACGCAACCGGGTACATAATTTGAACGATGCAACTATAGGCTCCCCAACATAACAGCTTGTTTTGCTTACATCTAATTTTATAAAAAGATTCTTTTTTACTTTGTCATTTACATTCTCACCCTTCTTTAATATATAATCATCAAACTGGTGTGTTGTTGGCTCTGTTGGAAGATCGAAATTTAAGTTAGCAAAAGGAGATAAACTGCTTCCTCCCAAAAGCGACAGCGGATTAGAATTGCTATTCGCTGTGGAAGGAGAGATGGCTGAAGAATTGGTAACCTGTATGTTTAATGAATTACTTTCAAATTCTTTTCCATCAACTTTCGCAGTGGCAGGTCCTATAGTGTAGTTACCAGGCGCATTCGGCTTTAATACATACCCAATAGAAACATATTGATCAACTTTCCCATTAATACTCGTCATGCCACTTTCCTGATTAGGGCCGCTTACTACAGAAAAATTTTTAAACGAAGGAGGATTGATGCTTTCAACATTTGAAGCATGATCCACTTTAAACTGCACTTGCAGGTAATCATTTTTCCCGATCTTTTTTTGAGGACATATTGCAGTAAAATTTGCCTGGGCAAAAGAAATATTATGCGTTGCTCCTGCAACACTAAAAACCAAAAAAAATAAAAATTTGGCAAAGACTTTTCGTAAATGTATAACCATGCGTTCCACAAATCAATGATGAAGAACAAATTTACTCTATAATAAAACTGAACAGAAGTTAAAAAATTCAAGTGCTGTTAAAAAATTTTTAAATAGCATCAGGGAAGATCTCCCAATTGCGGCCTGATAACGATGTCCTCCACACAAGCTTGCGGCGAAAGTAAAGACGCAGCATAGATCATTTCTGTAATATCATTTACCTCCATAATTCTTGCTGGCTCAACACCACTACCTGTCCATGACGATGTATAAACTGCTCCGGGATAAACTGCAGTTACTTTAATATTATAAGGTTTCATTTCTTCCCGTAAATTTTTGCTAAAGCCCATCAACGCATATTTGCTAATGCTGTAAGAGCCTCCATTTTTGTAAGCGGCTAAAGAGGCAATGGAACACATATTAAATATATGTCCAGATTTTTTTCCCATCATTTCGGGAAGAAAAGCCCTCGTAACATAATAGGCGCTGTACAAATTAACAGCGATCATTTCTTCAAGTGTTCCCTCTTTTTCGTTGTAGATACTTCCGGGTTTAAAGTCCCCGGCATTGTTAATCAAAATGTCAGGAATAATTCTCATGTTTTGCAGCCATTTTGTAAATTTTTCTGCAGAACTTTTCAGACTTAAATCGGTGGCAAAATACTGTACCAGCGTTTCTTTTGCTTCTCCATTAATTTCTGCTGCCATTTTAACCAGGTCATTTTCATTTCTGGCGCATATAAATATTCTGTTGCCTGCAACGGCAAATTTAGTTGCGAGGGCTTTTCCCATACCTTTGCTGCCACCTGTTATTACAATATTCATTATATTATTTCGTTGAATTACAAATATGAGAGACAACAAATCTAATCAATCTATGAAACCCACTTCTACGAAATACAAACATCTTTTTTTTGACCTTGATCACACCTTGTGGGATTTTGATGCAAATGCAAAAGAGTCGCTTGCGGAACTCTATGTTTTCTTTGAATTAGAGTCAAAATTTATCTCTCCATTCGAATATTTTTATACAACCTATTTAAAGCACAACGCAATTTTGTGGGACAGGTTTGAAAAAGGATATATTACCAGTGACGAACTGAAGTGGAAAAGAATGTGGCGCACACTAGTTGATTTTAGAATTGGAGACGAAAAACTTGCGAAGGAAATGAGCGCCAAATTTCTCGAAATACTTCCTACCAAAAAGAAGGTGTTTGACTATGCTTTTGAAATTTTGGATTACCTAACCGAAAAGAATTATTCCATCCATCTTATTACTAACGGTTTCGAGAAGACGCAATGGAGCAAACTAAACAGCTCTGACCTGGCAAAATATTTTACCCACGTTATTACTTCCGAGACTTCAAATTCTATGAAGCCTCAAAAAGAAATATTCGACTATGCCTTAAAAAAAATAAATGGTAACGTTGAGGAATGTATTATGATTGGCGATAATCTTAATGCGGATATACAGGGAGCTTTAAATGCAGGAATGGATGCAATTTTTGTAAACCACATCAAGGCAAACCATTCAATTCAACCAACTCACACAGTTTATCATTTAAAAGAAATTGAATCTATTTTGTAGGAACCTCGCGCCAACCACTCTCCGAACGAGAGGGAGCAAGATCTATTCGACACTTTGCAGTAATGAACTAGTGTTCTTATAAATATTTTTAATATTCTTCCGCAATCTCTTCTTCTTTTTCTACTGGCACCAAGAGTATCTATAGTTGCCAGGACAGTAACGCCACCTTTTACTA
Source organism: uncultured Chitinophagaceae bacterium (assembly GCA_963792025.1). GTDB lineage: Bacteria > Bacteroidota > Bacteroidia > Chitinophagales > Chitinophagaceae > Ginsengibacter. The sequence continues at coordinate 111,651 of CAWBUS010000014.1, forward strand.
TTTGATTTAGTGTTACATTAAGTTCGGTACCAACTGGCAACAACACATCAACCCGGCTTCCAAATTTTATAAAACCCATTTCGGCGCCTTGTTCTACCAACTGGCCGACCTTTAAATAGTTAACAATTCGTTTGGCAACAGCACCGGCAATTTGTTTTACCAAGATAACGGCATTGTCACTTTTAATTACTACAGAATGCCGTTCATTTTCTGTGGATGATTTTGGGTGCCAGGCAACCAGGTATTTTCCCTTGTGATATTGACTGTATTCCACTTCGCCAGTCATTGGAATTCTGTTGAGATGTACATTGGCCGGACTCATAAATATGGAAACCTGTATCCGTTTATCATGAAAATATTCAGTATCAGTAATTTCTTCAATTACCACAACTTTGCCATCGGCAGGGCATATTACCTGGTGATGTGCCACGGTAAAATTTCTTTTGGGAGAGCGAAAAAAAGAAATAATAAAAAGAAACAATACCAGGCTAACGCCAAAAACAATCCACGACACAACAGGCATTGATGCGCTAAAGAAGTAAAAGAAAATAATATTGACGGCTCCAAAAACCATTGCACTCAGTGCAATTGATTTATAGCCTTCTTTGTGAATGTTCATCCGGTAAGTTTAATCACAAATATAAAAATTGAGCAGAAGAAAATGGCATTTTATTTAATCATCGCATAACAAAAAAGTAATATACTGCCACAAAAGTTGTGGCAACCAGCAAAGAATCGAACCTGTCTAAAAATCCACCGTGGCCTGGCATTATTGCTCCACTATCTTTAACGTTAGCCATTCGCTTTAATTTACTTTCCAATAAATCGCCCAATGTTCCAAAAACAGCACAACACGATGCAATTACAATCCAGTTCTTATAATTATAAAACCCTGTTGCCTTACCAATGAGCGAAATGGTAATAATACAAAGTAATGCTCCGCCAATAGTGCCTTCCCATGTTTTTTTTGGAGAAATTTTCGACAACGGAGTTTTTCCGATGAACGAACCAACAATATAAGCCATTGTATCATTAATCCAAATTGAAAAAATAATTCCACAGGGAATTACTTTCAAAACAGCATTGTCATACATGATATCGTTGCCAATCCTCATATACAACAATAAGGCGATAGGCAATGTTATATAAACCAACCCGGTAAAACTTATTAATATATAGGAACCGGGATTTATCTTTTTTATAAGCTTCACAAATTCGTACCAGCAGCCAAAATGAATAATAATAAAAAGAACAATAAAACTCCATTGATTCCATAATAAACCAGCGAGCATTACAATTACAAAAACGATTGCAGTTAGTGTACGTGTTTTAAAAGCTTTTGTATCCAGCGCCATTAAATAAAATTAAGATTGTTCTGTTGGCCATTTAGTAAAATCGAATTCATCATCGGGAAAATCATCAT
>CAWBUS010000015.1:0-48307 GCA_963792025.1 uncultured Chitinophagaceae bacterium
CGCCGGCGAATAATTATGAAAAATATCCGCTTATTCAGGACTTCACGAAATTACGGAACCACTGTTTTTTCAATTTTTATAAATAAAATTTCATGAAACCAATCTTTATAACCGGTACAGGTACCGATGTAGGAAAAACGTTGGTTTCGGCCATTATTACTGAAGCCTTAAGCAGATTACTGGAAGCCTGTGCAGGCCGGGTATGAGGAGGGAACAGATTCGTTGCTCATCGGGCAGTTAATTTCAAATGAAAAAACGATCATTCATCCGGAAATTTACAAGCTAAAACTCGCAGCTTCGCCGCATATTGCCGCTGAGGCAGAAGAAAAAAATACTTATAAAAAATATTATCAGTCATTTGCCGGTCACCAAAAGACAACTGATCATAGAAGGAGCAGGGGGCCTTATGGTACCGCTGAATAAGAAACAATTTGTATTGGATCTCATAAAAAAATTAAAAGCAAGAGTTATCATTGTTAGTAAAAATGAATTGGGAAGTATCAATCATTCTTTGCTTACCGCAGCCGTATTGAAAAAAGAAAAGATAAATGTTGCAGGATGGATTTTTACTGAAACCTATATGAATTATGAAAATGATATTTCAAGATGGAGTGGCTATCCCAAAATTGCTTCAGTAAAACACCTGGAAGAAATTCAAAAGAAAGTATCAGGGCAAAAGCAGGAAAAATCAAAGACTCCCTACAAAAAATTTTATGACCAAGGCAGCACTCAGAAAAATATATCGGGAAAAGAAAAACCAGCTTACGACGCAGGAAATTGAAAAATTGAATGACCTTATCCTGATCAACTTCCAGAAGATTCCGCTTCCTTTTATCAAATATGTCCACACTTATATGGCATCGGAAAGATTAGAGAAGCTGATACGGGTACAATTGTAAGGTACCTCACTTTTAAAAATCCGGGCCTTAAAATACTGGTTCCAAAAATTGATTTAGCCTCAGAAAATCTCCATCACCTGCATTTTGATGAAGATGTCGAATGGGTACACAATGCATTTGGTATACCGGAACCTTTATTGGGGACATTAACAGATCCGGAGAGATTGACCTTGTATTGGTTCCGTTGCTTGCTTTTGATAAAAACGGATCGAGGGTAGGTTACGGCAAGGGACATTATGATAAATTTTTATCGCAATGCAGGGATGATGTAATTAAAATAGGCCTGAGTTTTTTTGACCCTGCTGATCAGATTGATGACATCAATCAATTTGATATATCTTTAAATTATTGTGTAACGCCACACCAGGTTTTCGAATTTTAAAGAATCAAATGCTCAAAAGCTTCCGGTATATATTATTTCCTTTTTCAATAATCTACGGTTTTATCATCTGGCTCCGGAATAAACTGTTTGATAAAAAAATATTGCGTTCAGCATCTTTTAATTTTCCATTAATATGTGTAGGAAACCTCGCCGTGGGCGGAACGGGAAAAACGCCAATGACCGAATACCTGGTGGATTCAAAGAAAAAATATACAGTAGCCACTTTAAGCCGCGGGTACAAAAGAAAAACGAAGGGTTTTGCTATTGCTGATGAAAATACGACAGCGCTGGAGATCGGGGATGAACCTATGCAAATTCATAAAAAATTTCCCGAGATAACTGTTGCAGTTGCTGAAGAGCGGGTGGTGGGCATCCCACAGCTGCTGCATGAAAAACCAAATACTGAAATCATTATCCTTGACGATGCATTTCAACACAGGGAAGTGAAAGCCGGCCTTAATATTTTGCTCACCGATTACCACAATCTGTATACGCGTGATTTTATTTTGCCTGCAGGCGATCTCAGGGATGTAAGGAGCAGCAGCAAAAGAGCGGATATCATCGTCGTTACCAAATGCAAGCCGGATTTGGATGAAGAAGAACGCAAATGCCATAATTGAGGAATTGAATCCCCTTAGATTTTCAGCAGATTTTTTTTACCAAAATCGAATACGGAAGTCCATATCATCTTTTTACAAAGAAAGAAAGGTATACAACAGATTGCAAGATATTATTGGTATGCGGAATTGCCAATCCAAAACCTTTAAAGGAAACACTAACCGATTATACAGACACCTATGAAATGATTTTATTCCGTGATCATCATATTTTCAGTATTGATGACCTGCAGGAAATAAAAAAGCAATTTTCGAAAATTGAATCGGAAAATAAAATAATTCTTACCACCGAAAAAGATGCTGTAAGGCTTACAAAATATGAAAGCGAATTAAAAGATCTCCCGGTTTTTGTTTTACCCATCCGTCACAAATTTTTGTTTGGCCAGGATCACCGGTTCGAAGCAAGTATTAATGAGTTCGTAGAGAGCTACCAGACATCAGGATAATTTTCAGCCTTGATATTTTGCAATCTTTATTCGTATAAAACCATTGCCTGCGCAAAGATAACAACCGGCGTAGCCGTAGAACCGTCTGATGAATCTTTTGTAACCGTGGTAGCGCCAACGCCGCCGAATGGTTGCCAGCCCAAACTTATGTTTTCTTTTATGAGAGATTCAAGGTTTTCAACACCCTTTGAACTTGTTATTACAACGTAGTCCCGAACTTTAGCCATTTGTTTATTTTTTAAGATGATATGAATTTTAGCTTGCGAATGTATGCAAGAATCATTTTGATATGAATTTTAATTTGGCAGTCTTTGCCATTGTAATTTCTTTTACCAGGCGATGACTTACCCATGTGGATATATCCAAATATATAAGTTCGCCCATGATGTACTTACATTTTGCAGGTATAGCCCTACATTATTTTTTAACCCTGGAAAAAAATAGCATAAAAAATTTGCGTAGTTAAATAACTACATATATATTTGTAGTCAAATAGCTACACAATGAATTTAAGACGAGATGTATTTCAGGCAATAGCAGACCCGACAAGAAGGGCAATACTTCTTTTGGTTGCTTCGCAATCTATAACAGCAGGTGCCATAGCTGCAAACTTTGACACGGCGCGACCAACTGTTTCAAAACACTTGCAAATACTTACCGAATGCGAATTGCTTAAACCAGGAACAAAACGGCAGAGAAATGTATTATCACCTCAATCCGAAAAAGATGAAAGAAATAGCAGACTTTATTGAACCATTCCGCAAAATGTGGGATGACCGATTTAATAAATTGGAAACTATTATGAAAAAATATAAAACAAAAAAATAGAATGCCATGGAACAAAAAACAAAAGTTAATGCCGAAGATGGCAAACAGGATCTAATAATTACAAGGGAATTTGATTTGCCATTGGAATTACTTTTTAAAGCGTATGTGGAGCCCGAAATTGTTGAGCAATGGATGGGAACAAAAGTGCTGAAACTCGAAAGCAAAAAGCATGGTAGTTACCAGTTTGAAACAACAGATCCAAAAGGAAACTGGTATTCAGGTCCAATGGGGCTAATTCATGAGTTTATTCCAAACCGGAAAATTACCAGGACTTTTGAAATGGAGAACACACCTTTTGGTGTTCAGCTTGAGATATATGAATTTGAACAACTTACTGACGACACCAGCAAACTCAATATGCATGTAATATATGAATCTGTTGCACAAAGAGACGAGGTGCTAAAACTACCATTTGTTCAGGGCATAAACTGGGCACATAACCGTTTGCAGGAAATCGCGGGCAAAATAGAAAAGACCTCGTGATTGGAGGAATAAAATTATCCGACCTGGGAACAGAAAATAATTCTATGAAATTCAACAAATAAGTAAAATTAAAAATCATGAAACAGTTTATCTTAATTTTCAGACGGGATATTAAAGAATTCACAAGGCAGTATAAAGAATCTCTTGCGAAAGCCGTTCCCGAAATCGGTAAGAAATAGTTTTCATGGATGGGTAAACTTCAAAGCGAAGGCAGAATTGTTAGCCCATATCAAAGAATCAGCAAAGCAGGAAGAACAATTTTCCCTGGGAATACTGTTACCAATTCTCCATATGCTGAATTAAAAGAAGCTTTTGCAGGTTTCTTAATCATTACGGCAACTGACTTTGACGAAGCGTTAGAAATTGCTAATGCATGTCCAAATCTTTTGCAGGATGGAAGTGTGGAAGTGAGAATGTTTATTGATCATGACGACCAGGTCAGTTAACACGAAGAATTTTGGAAAAAAACTTTATTGAAATAAATCATGCATTAAGGCGGAATAGATACATAACCGGGTTCAGGATATTGTAGGCAAAATAAAATAACATACTATGAAAAAGAGAAATAAAATCATTTATTGGATTGCCACTATCTGGCTTGCGTTGGGAATGGTAGCAACGGGAGCAGGACAGTTAATAAAAATGCAAGCGGGGCAGGGCGGCATTGATATGATTAAGCATTTGGGTTATCCTGTTTACCTTCTAACGATAATGGGTACATGGAAAATTTTGGGAGTTGTGGCAGTGCTAATTCCTAAATTTCCTTTGCTGAAAGAATGGGCTTATGCAGGCTTTTTCTTTGTTATGTCGGGAGCGATATACTCGCATATCGCGGTAGGGGATTCCATAAATGAAGTATGGCCTTCATTGTTACTTTTAATCTTAACGCTGGCATCCTGGTATTTCAGGCCTGCGGATAGAAGAATTATTTCGGCTATCAATCGATGATCATCATGAAACCCGGATATGGTATACTGAACGTAAATCATTTATAAGTTAAATTATAAACATTTTAAAAAAATATATTATGCAAGTAGTTAATAAAATATTGATGCTTGGCATCGTCGTTAACGACATGCCCCTGGCAAAAGAGTTCTATGCAAATAAACTCGGCGCCACGATTGCTAAAGATTACCGCCAGGATGATGATCACTGGTGGGTATCAGTTGCCTTTCCGGACGGAGGAGCGTCTATCACTCTAACGACACTCAAAGGAAATATGAAACCAGGAATGACAACACTCTGGTTGGCAACTTCCGATATTGCCGCGGCTCACAAAGAATTCGAAGACAAAGGCGTTAAGATCAACGAAATTAAGGATGACCTTTATGGTCCGGGATCCGGAGTAAAGTGGTTTAATCTCACGGACCCGGACGGCAACCTGGTGCATATAGTGCAGGCGTGAACAAAATTTTTCGTTTGTTGCTATTTATTAAATCCTGGTTAACGTAGTATTTCAAACCAGCGGATAGAAAAGCCATTTTAGTTAATTTTAATAAATGATTACATGCTGATGATTAAAATCACAAATCGAAAATGAATATTCATAAGCATTCTATCTGTTAATTAAAAAATACTTTATATGCAGATGAATCCTAAGGTTGACTTCTTTTTTAATAAAGCCAATCAGTGGCGCCAGGAATTTGAACAGTTAAGATTGATCATTCTTGATTGTGGGCTAACCGAAGAATTGAAGTGGGGGCAACCTTGTTACACCTTCCAGGGAAAGAACATAATATTAATACATGGATTTAAAGAATATTGTGCAGTTCTGTTTTTTAAAGGTGCGCTGTTAAATGATCCTAACGGTATTCTAATTCAACAAACGGAGAACGTGCAGTCGGGACGCCAGGTACGTTACACAGGTGTTAAAGAAATAGTGAAGATAGCACCAATCCTCAAAGCCTACATTTATGAAGCCATTGAAGTGGAAAAGGCTGGTTTAAAAGTGGAACTTAAGAAGACTTCAGAATACAAAATGCCTGGAGAATTTAAAAATAAATTAGATAAAAACCTTGCGTTGAAAAATGCTTTTAATGCCTTGACACCCGGCAGGCAAAGGGGTTATTTATTTTATTTTTCTCAACCCAAGCAATCCAAAACGCGGGAGTCCAGGATTGAGAAATATGCGAAGCAAATTCTTGAGGGCAAGGGATTAAATGATTAGTACGTTCGGGAAATTGATTAAACTTTAGAATATTATTTGCCGATTACAAAACTTGCCAGGTAAATATAGTCAGATGCTCTTCCGCTACGCATTTATAATTAACTTCGGCGCTGTTGATAGGTACTACTATCAATGAATCTTTTAGTTTAATCAAAAATCGTTTTATTTCCATAGGCATGAAAAAATTGTTATTCCCTTCTATTGCAGTCCTGTTATTAGGAGCGTGCAACAATGCGTCAGAAAAAAAATTTGTCGAGATAACGGGAATAGACTCTTCCCTGCGACCCGGGGATAATTTTTTTAGGTATGTGGATGGCAAATGGTACGATACCGCTCAAATACCCGCGAGCCAGGCCGGAGTAGGCGCCTATATGTTTATGAACTACCCGCAACGGCTGCGCCTGCAAACTATATCGGATAGTGTTTCAAAAGCTAATAATACGACCGGAAGTATTGAGCAAAAAATTGGTGATTTTTATGCTTCGGGTATGGATACCGCAACTATCAACAAGAGGGGATACGATCCTATAAAACCAATGCTAGTCCGCATTGACAGCATTAGCGATATTGCTTCTCTAATGAAGTTTGTGACTGATGAAGCAAAAGTGTCCAACAGTTCTGTTTTGGCCTTCGGTGTGTCGCCTGATATTAAAAACAGCAGTTTAAATATTGCCCATGCTCTATCAAACAGGCATAGGCCTGCCAGAAAGAGATTATTATTTCAAAACAGATCCATCAAGCATTGCTATCCAGGATGCTTACAAAAAATATCTCGCAGCACTATTTGAATTGACAGGGAGCGATTCTGCAAATGCATATAAAGATGCTGATGTGGTTTACGATATCGACAAACAACTCGCCGCTTCACATAAAACAAATATTGAATTGCGGGATGTGAATGCTAATTATAATAAAATGGCGGTTACGGATCTTGCAAAAAGACAACCCAATATCGGCTGGTTACCTGTGTTGGATAACTTGGGTGCCAAAACAGATTCTATCGATGTAGAGCAGCCTGCTTATTACGATAAGCTTAATGCGCTTTTGAAATCCATTCCAATCAGTAACTGGAAAATTTATTTGAAAGCTAACTCTATAGGTACTTATGCAAATGTGTTAAGCAAACCTTTTGCCGATGCGGCATTTGAATTCACCAAAGTGTTGTCCGGGCAAGCTGTGCAAAAATCACGTGGCGAAATAATGGCGGATGCCGTTGACCAATCGCTGGGAGAGGCTTTGGGGCAATTATATGTGAAGAAATATTTTTCGGAAGATGCAAAAAAACGTATGCTGGAATTGGTGAATAATCTGCAGAAGGCATTTGCAGCAAGAATGGATAAGCTCGACTGGATGAGTGACAGTACCAAACAAAAGGCTAAAGAAAAGCTGTTTGCTATTACAAAAAAAATAGGCTACCCTGATAAATGGAGAGACTATAATAATGTAAATATTGCCGGGGACAAATACTTTGAAAATGTAGTATCGGCAGCCGCCAATAGTTATCAATATAACCTGGCAAAATTGGGTAAACCTGTAGATAAAACGGAATGGTTCACGACGCCTTCAACGGTTACCGCTTATTATAATTCTTCTGCAAATGAAATAGTTTTTCCCGCAGGTATTTTGCAGACTCCGTATTTCGATAATGATGAGGATGATGCCCTTAACTATGGTGGTATCGGTATGGTTATAGGACATGAGATGACACATGCTTTTGACGACCGGGGTGCCCAGTTTGATAAGAATGGTAATGTAACGAACTGGTGGACGAAAGATGATTACGCAAAGTTCAAAGCAAAAACGCAGCAAATAGTTGACCTATACAATTCGTTTACGGTGTTAGATACAGTCCACGTAAAAGGAGCGTTGACGTTGGGAGAAAATACGGCTGATATTGGAGGTGTGGCAATTGCATATGATGCGTTTAAATTGACAAAAGAAGGACAGGATACTACGAAGATCGATGGATTTACACCAGACCAAAGATTTTATATATCCATTGCGCGGATATGGAGAGTAAAAATGAAAGATGCTTTTTTACGTTTGTGGATCAACAATAACCCGCATTCGCCTCCCACGTGGCGTGTAAATGGACCTTTGATGAACGCTTCACATTTTTATGATGCATTCCACGTGGAGCCTGGAAATAAAATGTTTTTGCCGGAGAAGGACAGGATAAAGATCTGGTAGCGCAACTGGGCCTTGCAAGAACTATTTTACTTTGGCAAATTGTGAGTTGATATTATCCACAACAAACCACCTGTTATACAAATGTAACAGAGCACATCTTTATCGCTACTGAAATACTTTAAACTTTACGCAACATGGATAGGAAAAAGAACTTATCAATAGAACAACGTGAAGAATTGCTCAAAACTTTGAAAGCCCGTTTTGAGAAAAACATGAACCGCCATAAAGGTCTTGAGTGGACCAAAGTACAAAGCAGGCTGGAGGCCAATATAGAAAAGTTATGGTCGCTCAATGAAATGGAAAGAACAGGCGGGGAGCCCGATGTTGTTAGTTCTGATAAAAGCAAGAACGAATACATTTTTTATGATTGTTCAGCAGAAAGCCCTAAAGGGCGCAGAAGCCTTTGTTATGACCGGAAAGCACTTGACGACCGGAAAGAATTTAAACCTGCCGATAGCGCTATTGATATGGCGGCAGCGATGGGCATTGAACTCTTAACAGAACAACAATATCGTGAATTGCAGCAACTCGGAAATTTCGATTTAAAAACATCGAGCTGGATAATAACACCTGCTGATATTAGAAAACTTGGTGGCGCCATTTTTTGTGATCGGCGCTACAACACTGTCTTCGTCTATCACAACGGTGCAGAATCGTATTACGCGGCACGGGGATTTCGTGGATCGCTGAGAGTCTGAATGAGAATGTGTGTGCAAATTTCTTTACAAATTTTACTCAGAAGAATTTTAATTTTTAGTTTGGCTTAGCAGGCACTTCTTAAACATAAAAGAATATGAATAAAAAGCCTATAATTTACCGTTATGTTACTCAGGTTAGCCGCTTTTGTAAGTTTCTCATAACAAAAGCGTTGCGGAGGGAAAGTAAAGCAAAAATGGAAGAAAAATTGCACTTAAAACGCAGTGAAATTGACGGGCAGCTTGGTCAATTTCGTTCTTCTAATGAGAATGATAATATTTCAAAATCTCTATTAAATAATAAATACCTGCTATCGAAGTCCCACAAGCAATTATTACATTTACCCAAAATGAATAGTGTACCATTCGGGATTGGACAATCTTTAATCTTTCAAGATTTCGAAGATTAGCTTCTTGCTGTGCATATCCATGTTTCTGTACAAGTAATCTTCCTGTGAAAGTTATTTTATAATAAGTAAGTGTTATTGGGCTTGGCTGAGATGACCATAACTCTTTTAGCCTATTTGTTGTTTTATCAAATTTGGTGATAGTTTTATCTTCAAACAATTCGTCAAGTATCTCAATTAATTCGTCCGCATCTTTAATAATTTGCTTTTCAGATATTTTTGAATTTAAAGTGTCAAAATCAATTCCTGCTTTCCCAAAAGGGCTTGCCAAATATTTTAATACTTCGTCTAATTTTTCAATAGGTGTCAGTTGCATAATCCGTCTTTCGATAAACAAGATAATCGGTCAAAACCGAAGCGTTGGCCTGCAATTTTCATTACATTTTTACTCCCGGCTGTGTTTTAGCGCCTGTTTAATATAACGCGTATTATAGGCTTTTTATTCATGCCTTTGCCTGCTAAGTTGCGATTTTTTATTGACAAAAACAAAACAACAGACATAAAAAATCGCAACTTAGCAGGCACTTATTAAACATAAAAGAACATGAATAAAAAGCCTATAATTTATATTATGTTAAACAGGCGCTTCACAGCCATTTGCCACGAAAGAGAAGTAAAAAAAGCCTGGCTTCGGTTTTTAAAGCCTTTACTTATTAGTAATTCCATGATGTAGTATATTTAAATATGAGATTATCAACCGCAAAGGACAGGGTATTAAAATCGTTAGTAAAAAATGACCCACCATTTAAAGACTTAAAAATTGATTGGCACACTATACATGCCGCATTAGTTAGTTTGTCTGATGAAAAATATATAACGATAATTGAAACAAGTGTTTCAGGTGCAGGAATGGTAAGAACTTATGTGCCGCAATCTGTATTGCCAATCGGTGCACATTTTTGTAATACAGGACAAAGTTTTAGAACAAAAGAAATTTGGAAGTGGATTGAAGATATTCCTAAAAAGTATTGGTTTATTTCCTTGCTTATAGCTATCGCAACATCCTTAGGGTTTAATATAAAAGAGATTATAAAATTATTCTCAAAATAAGAAAAAGCGAAAACCAAAATATCGTCATTATAGCAATACCTAATATGTCTGCCCAAAAATCACACGGAAGGTTTTTAAAAAATCGCAATTATTAATTAAGGTAGTGTTTATCATCTTAATAACGAACGTGAGTATTAATAGAAATTGAATAAAAGGCCCTTCAATTTCGCTTCGCCCCAAGACATTTTTTACTTCTCTTTCAAGCTGCCCTGCTCCTCGCTACACAGCCAGCGCTACATGCAAAAAGTTGTAATCAAACTTAACTTTTTGCCCCTCGCTTTGCTAACCTGAGTAACATAATATAGCGTTATAGGCGTTTTTTCATTATTCTGTTTATGTCTTGAAAACCGTTCGCTGTTAAGATTTTTTTTCGTTTATTTAATGCCGTTAGAACAAGTCGTAAACGAAAAAAAATCTTAACAGCGAAAAGGCAATGAAAAAAGCCGATAACGTATCCATTATGTTAAACAGGCGCTGCACAGCCCTTTGCTTTAAAAAAGAAAAATAAAAAAAGACAGCTTGGCTTCTGTTTTTTACCTAAAGACGTTTTGACCGAAAGATGTGATTGTGTTAATTATTATTCGATTCTTATTAAATCTTTATCGCCCGGAAGGTCTAACCAAAGTTTTTTACAGATTAACCAAATTTCTTCGTAATCTATTTCGTCTTTTTTGCGAATTAATATGTATGCAGAACAAGGGCCATTTTTTATAGTAATTACTCTGGCTCTAATATCGTTTAGGTTTATAATTTCACACTCTTTAACTGGAAAATCCACGTAAACTGACCCCCTCCCGCCAAATGAAACTAACCCCCTTCGGCCATTTCAAATTGACCCCCTGATTCCGGCTCAAATTGACCCCCCGAAAAAAGGGATAAAAGAACAGTTGTTTTGGTAGCATAATAATCGGTTGTTTTAAGCAAAACAAACCAGCGATAAATTATGTCCAACAAAACAATTGATATGTTTAAAATCAGACAGGTATTACGACTTTATGCAGATGGCCGGGGCAGTAAGTTTATCAGCAAGACAACAGGTATTGCACGCAATACTATTAAGAAGTACTTGTTACTTTTTGTGGAACTGCGGCTTACCATTGAGCGTGTGGATGCTATGAGTGATAAGCAACTCGCCGGTGCATTTTTAATAGAAAAACCAAAAACAATCAGTAGCCGCGTAGTAGATTTAGAAGTTCTGTTACCAGAGCTGGCAGGCAGATTGAAAAAGCGAGGTATTACCAAACAAATGGTTTATGCCGATTATATCAGTCAATGCCCTGAAGGATATAAACACTCTGCCTTTCTGGTACGCCTAAACGCTTACATGGGCATGAGTAAGCCCTCCATGCGTGTACCACATAAGGTTGGCGACAAACTCTTTATTGATTTTACCGGAAAGAAGTTACAGGTAGTAGATAAACAAACAGGTGAAGTGCAGGATGTTGAAGTCTTCGTAGCCATTCTTGGCTGTAGCCAGCTCACTTATGTAAGGGCCGTAGCTTCACAAAAGAAAGAAGATTTTATAGGTGCCTGCGAAGCTGCATTGCATTTTTATGGTGGTGTACCCGAAGTCATTATACCGGACAATTTAAAATCAGCGGTAAAGAAAGCCAGTCGCTATGAAGCTGAACTCAACGATAGCTTTGCTGCATTTGCTGCCCATTACAACACCTATGTTTTTCCTGCAAGGGCTTATAAGCCTAAAGACAAAGCACTGGTGGAAGGCGCTGTAAAAATAATCTACACCAGCATCTTTACTAAAATAGACCAAAAGGTATATGCCAGTTTAGAAACGCTGAACCTGGATATTCTTTTTTATTTAGAAGCCCATAACAGTACCTTACTTACGGGGTGTGATTATAGCAGAATGCAACAGTTTGAAGCGTTGGAAAAAAATGCTTTGAAGCCGCTGAATAAATATCCATACGACCCGATGACCACTAAAATAGCAACGGTTGGAAAAACCGGCTTTGTAACGGTAGACCATCGCTACTACAGTGTCCCTTATAAATTTATTGGTAAAAAGGTGAAGCTGATGTACAACCGTATAAAAGTGGAAGCCTTCAGTGAACATGAGTTGATTGCAGTTCATGTTCGTTCCTTTGGTAAAGAAAAATACACACAAAATGAAGACCACCTTGCTTCCTGGCATAAATATCCTACAGAGTGGAACCCTGAAAAATTTATTGCTGATGGTGCCCTTATTGGTGAAGCGGTAATGGAGTACATCAAAAAAGTATTATCCCGAAACGAGTATCCCGAAAAAAATTACAGGGCTTGCCTTGGGATTATTAATTACAAAAAGCGGGTTGGGGAAACAAGGCTTATTAACGCCTGTAAACGAGCCGACAGTTTTAACGTGTACAACTTTGGTATTATCGAACGCATATTAAAATCAAAATCAGATTTTATTCCATTAGACGAAGAGCAGCAAGCCTCCGGCAATGAAAACAACATGCCACTACACGACAATATCCGTGGGGAAGATTATTATCAATAAAACGCAAGGAATAAAAAATGGCAACTATTCTTCATCAAATAAAAATCAAAACAATGAACAAAGAAAGTTTAGAAAAGATGAGCCGCATGCGGCTCCTGGGAATGCATCAGTCATTTAAATCCTGTATTGAAGCTGACCAGACTCAAACCTTCACCAATGACGAACTGGTACACCACTTAATACAAAGTGAGTGGGATGACAGGCAGTACCGTGCGCTGCAAAGAGGGCTTAAGAACGCCAACTTCCGCTACAGTGCCAGTATAGAACAATTAGATTATTCTGAAAACCGGGGCCTGGATAAAAACCAGGTACAGCGTTTATCCACTTGTGATTTTATAAAAAAAGGAGAAGACCTTTTTATTACAGGCAGCACAGGTACGGGAAAAAGCTTTTTGGCATCTGCTCTTGGCCAGCAGGCCTGTTTGTTGGGGTATAAGGTTTTATACACCAATACTGCAAAGCTTATGTCTCATTTAAAAATGGCAAAAGCCGATGGTGCACATCTAAAAGAGTTATCAAAAATAGAAAAACAGGACGCTTTAATATTAGATGATTTTGGTGTTCAACCCTTTGATACCGGCAGCAGGGCTTTACTTTTAGATATCATAGAAGACCGTCACGGTAAACGTTCCACCATCATAACGGCACAGGTACCCGTAAAAAAATGGCATGAAGTAATAGGCGAAAAAACACTTGCCGATGCTATACTGGATAGAATCGTTCACCAATCAATACGAATAGAACTCTATGGTGAATCTTTAAGAAAAAAACAAAAAGCTAATACAGAAATAATAGAATCATTTTTATAAAACTAACGGGCAAAAATTAATCACTAATTTTATGCTACCAAACAACAGTTCTTTACCTCTTTTTTAAGTACCTCTTTAGCAGGTATTTTTCGGGACCTTTTTGAAATCGTTTTTTAGGGGGTCAATTTGAAATGGCCGAGGGGGGTCAGTTTAGCCGGTATTTACACTTTAACATCTGTTAACCAATTAATAAAAGATGAACGAGTGTATAACATTAAATAACCCTCAGCTTTTCAGTAAATTTTTTTGTCTTATAATTTGAAGGGAGCTCTAAGGATGGTTTTTCAGATTCAGCATTTTCATGCTTTATTACGATCTTATACATAGTTCGTAGATTCTTTTTTGCTTCTACTTCATTATCGCCGTTGGCAATAATATCTGTTCTATGCTCATAAAAAGCTATAAATCTTCCCGATTCACACTTTACAAGTGTTCCCGGCATTAATTCACTTTTATTCTTTTTAATTCTGCGAGATTTCATAGATATACTTTATTGTAAGTATTTAACGCAGCAATATATAAAATGTTTCTTTATTTTTTAAAGGTAGCAGTATTTTTTAAGATTTACAATACCTTGCCTTCGGCTTCGCTTTTACATTCGCTTCGCTCATGCTTTTAAAAAACCTTCGGTTTTTAATTACCAAATATTCATTTCAATTTAATTTTCTAAATCTGATTAAATAGGTTTTGGGATCATATTTTTGCATTGGCGTGTTCCTTACCCTTTGTAAGTTTCCCACATAATGTCAATAAAATAGTATGTATTTAAAAATGTTTGATAAATTGCTTTAAATGAAAAACCGTTTGAAGTCTTAATTCAAACGGTTAAGTAATTGGGGCTGTAGCATAATGGCTAATGTGGCTACCCTAATCAAGTCGCAAATGCAGGTTCGATTCCTGCCAGCTCCATTTTAAATAAATAAACAGGTGCAACCCTTTTTATTTCCCTCCTGATTCGTGACACAGGAGGTTTTTTATTTTACTAAAGTACAACCTAAAAGAAACTAAAACAATTTAAAAATATATTTTTTTATTTTAAATTAACATCCTAATGTAAAAAAGTAGTAAGTTTTCTACTTTTGAGTATTAGGAAAAATTGCCCAAAATACACGGCAATTTTGCTTCGCCCCAAGCATTTTATTTTTCTTTTTTTGCCGGCTTTGCTGCCGCTACGCAGCCAACGCTACGTGCAAATTTTTGTGAAATGAAACTTAAAAATTTGCCCCTGCCACGCTAACCTAAGTAACATAATATAGCGTTATAAGCGTTTTTTCATTATTCTGTTAAGTCTTAAAAAATGTTTTAAATACACTCTATAAATGCATTAAGAGATTTTCAAAATTCAAAACTAATATGTAACTTTAAAATGATTTCAACAGAATATATTTTGTTTAAAGAGTAGCCCCGTAAGACTACTCTTTTTTATTTTGATTACGAGCTACGCTCCTCCTTCTTTTTTAAAGCTCATAAATGAAATTTGAAGATTGATTTTTATCTTTCCAAATTAATCTGAAAGATATTTCGGAAGAAAATTGGCAGGATTTAGCGTAGCTTACGGCATGCAAAAAATTATTGAGGTTAGATTTGGAAGCGACAACTTTCTAAAAGATGAAGAAAAGCTATCCTATGTAAGATATTTAAATAGAATTTTAGCCGTTTTGAAAGAAGACATAATTTCAAACAGAGGCCATGTTGATGTAATTTCAAAAAGAGGCGCCGCAACCAGCATTACATTTGAAAGTAATAATAAAGATTTGAACAAACTGGTTACGCTTAAACTTTTTAATGCACCCCCATTCCAGGATTAATTTCTGATTAAAATTTTTAAATGTTTTATTTAATTTTAAGTTACTAAGATGGCACAGCAATTAAATTACAAAGCGCTTTTAAATTATCTTGAAGAGTCGTTCAATGGCCAAAAGAATGAGATCAAACAATTAAACAAATATGGCAGGGGCGAAAAATCTTTCCTGTATGGCACTTATGATGTTCGGCTGGTATCGGTAAAGGATGGTGTTTCAAATTATATTGCCATTGTTTTCCAGGATTTACCTTCTCCTAATCCTGACCTGATCCTGGAGAGAATTAAAACCTACGTAGCGGATAACAAACTGGAGTTTGAGTATATAACCTGGTATAAATATCAAACATATAAAAACATCAACCCGATGTTTTGATTTCCCTGCATGACCTCTAAAGTTTGGTGAATATTAAGAACCAGCGGTGTCTCACTGCTACGTTTATAAAATAAGAAACCTCCTAATTTATCAGGAGGTTATGTTTTGAATGCTTGTTCATAACGCAAGCAACATTAAGATAACGAATCGAAATAAGTTTCTATTGTGAGCAAATAAAAAAAACCCGAAGAAAATTCTCCGGGCCTTCTCTCACGTGTATTTAATTAATGAATTAGTTTACAAACTTACCATCTGCAGCATCGTATTTATCCTGGTATATTTTTACTTTATCATTTTGGTTCATACTTTCATAAATTTTCTGCATCAAATTTACGATAGACTTGTATTTGGATTTATCAGATTTTTTAAACCCGTCATTTTCGACGGTACTTATGGCTTTATCGCCGTAAGGTATCGCTTTATTAAAATCGTCTTTTGACAGTGCATTTAAATCAGCCTTTTTCTTAACGTCTTCAGGTTTTGGGCCTTTTATTTTTAGTGCCGAATCTCTTGCATCAATACCCTGGTTGTAATAATATTGAGCATAAAGCCAGTTAGTAACAACATCATTAGCATTTATCGAATGTGCTTTTTCAAGTTGTCCGCCCAACGCTTGAAGTAGTGAATCCTTGTTTTTAACTACCACGCCTTCGTCCCCGTTATAAATATAGCCGAAAATATCGTTGGCATAGTTGAAATGATAGGTCAGGCTATCCGGGTGATCTGTAACCAATTGATTGTATTTCGCAAACAAGGCATCGTAATCTTTTTTATCCCTGTAGTAATCGATCAACACCAGGTCGAAATACTCATTGCCTGGAAAAAGTTCTCTTCCAAGTTTGGCATACTTCAACATGTTGGCTTCATCCTTTGCATCTTTGTAGTGCAACATCAGCCATTGGTATGGCAGAATAAAAGCAGCATTGGATTCCCCTCCCTCCGCAGTGCCGTTAATATGAGCATCAGCAAGTTTAGTGAAATAAGTAAGCGCCACATCTTCTTTCTTTGCATTTAAGGCTGCCTTTGCAATGTTCAGAACGAGGGTTGTATCCACATCGGCTATTTTCGACCATTTGTTTTCTGCTATATAATGACCGACATTATCGGCTTTTATAAATAAATTCATGGCATCTGTAAAACCTGCTTTATCGCCTGTTGGCGCAGCAGCATTAAAAGCATTGGCCCCTGCCTGGTAGTAGCCAGTATACAAATTAAATATTGGCGCATATTGGTCTTTTATCACGGCTATTTTTACCTTAACGTTTGCTGAATCTGCAATCGCTTTTTTAAAGGCATCGAAAGCCTGCTCCCGGGCATCCGGCGCCAGGTTTTTGAACTGGTCGCTCGAAGCGATTTGTTCGTAAATTTTAGCTTTATAATATTGCCCTTCTCCATCATCGGGATTTTTCGCAACGAAAGCATCAATATCTGTTTTTGCTTTATCAAGTTGCTTTTTGTCTAAATCAGATTTGACAGCTTTGATATCCTGCGCAAAAATCAAAGTGGTAAAAAATGTAAATAGTAAAGTGAAAATTGCTTTTTTCATTGTTGTTTATTTATTGATTTTCAGATTCAGTTTCATCATCATTTGAAATTTCGGTTTCATTAGGGCTGGCATTTTCACCCGGCACATCTAATTCATTGGTTATAGCATTTTCTGTTGGTTCATCGTCTTCTTCATGTTCATCCAACTTTGTAATTGCAGCAATCTCATCGCCATCATCAAGCCGAATTAGTTTTACACCCTGGGTAGCTCTTCCTGCTTCTCTTATTGTTGCAATTGAGGTGCGAATGGTTACACCTGATTTGCAGGTGATCATTAAATCTTCCTTTTCATTTACATTCAAAAGGCCGATTAGTGATCCGGTTTTATCTGTAACATTAATGGTCTTTACGCCTTTACCACCACGGTTGGTAATACGGTATTCTTCAACCGCGGTTCTTTTTCCAAATCCTTTGCTGCTTACCACCATTATGCTTACATCAGGGTCTCCACTATTTACACAAATCATACCAACTACTTCATCTTCTTTTTCATCTACTTCAATGCCAAACACCCCGATTGCGCCCCTACCGGTTGGCCTTACTTTTACTTCCGGAAAACGAATAGCCCTGCCACTCTTAACCGCCATCATTATTTCTTTGTTACCGTCGGTAAGGCATGCATCCAGCAACTGATCTCCTTCGTTTATAGTAATGGCGTTTACGCCATTTTGCCTTGGCCTTGAAAAATCAGCGACCCTCGTTTTTTTAATAATCCCCTTCCTGGTACAAAGCACAATATAATTATTGTTGATGTATTCTTCGTCGGCCAAATCCTTCACCGCAATGATTGCCCTTATTTTATCGTCGGCCGGAATTTGGATAAGATTCTGTATGGCTCTGCCTTTGCTCTGCTTGTCGCCTTCGGTAATTTCGTAAACTTTCAGCCAGAAGCACTTCCCGTTCTCGGTAAAAAATAATAACGTGTGATGGGTAGACGCAACAAAAAGCTGTTCGATGTAATCTTCCTGCCGGGTGCTGCTCCCTTTGGCTCCTCTTCCTCCCCTGCGTTGCTGACGGTATTCCGTAGCCGAAGTTCTTTTAATATATCCAAGATGTGAAATGGTCACCACCACATCTTCTTCTTCAATAAGATCCTGCATGCTGATTTCATCGGCGAGATAGGTAATTTCTGTTTTACGTTCATCACCGAATTTCTGTTTTATCTCCTCAAGTTCATCTTTTATAATCTGGAAACGCATGCCCTCGTTCGCGAGAATGTCTTTTAACCTGCCTATTAAAGCCATGATTTCTTCGTGCTCTTTTTTGATTTTATCCCGTTCCATCCCGGTAAGGCGTTGCAACCTTAATTCAAGTACCGCCTTTGCCTGTATTTCGCTCATCTGGAAGTTGGCCATTAAGCCATCTTTCGCCACATCTGGAGTTGACGAATTTCTTATCAACTTAATCACTTCATCCAGGTGATCCAGGGCAATAAGATAACCCTCAAGGATATGCGCTCTTTCTTCTGCTTTCTTTAATTCAAACTTAGTTCGCCGTGTTACCACCTCGTGACGGAAATCAACGAACTCCCTGATAAGGTCCTTTATATTTAAAACCTTAGGCCTTCCCTTAACAAGCGCAACATTATTAATACCAAAGGAAGTTTGCAGTTCACTATGCTTATACAACTGGTTAATAATAACCTGGGCAATTACATCCTTTTTTAATTCAACAACAATCCTGGTTCCCTCTTTGTTATTGCTCTCGTTATTTACATCGGAAACACCTTCAATTACTTTATCGTTAATCAGGTGCCCGATTTTTTCTGTAAGAGTATCCCGGTTTACCTGGTAAGGAACTTCTGTAATTATTATTTTCTCTTTCCCCGTCTTTGTCGTTTCAACCGTTACTTTTCCTCTCAACACTACCCGTCCTCTTCCAGTATGTAAACCGGCTTTCACGCCTTCATAACCATGAATAATACCACCTGTTGGAAAGTCGGGAGCTTTTACAATTTTTATTAGTTCATCAATAGTAATTTCTTTATTATCAATGTAGGCAACGCAACCATCTATAACCTCACTAAGATTATGAGGAAGCATATTGGTAGCCATACCTACTGCAATTCCACTTGATCCGTTTAACAATAATTGTGGAATGCGGGTAGGCAATACCGTTGGCTCTTTTGTAGAATCATCATAATTCAACTGAAAATCTATCGTGTCTTTTTCAATATCATCCAGCATTGTCTCGGCAATTCGTTCCAGCCTAACCTCAGTATATCGCATCGCTGCCGGGCTATCACCGTCCTGGCTGCCGAAATTACCCTGGCCATCTACCAGCGTATAACGCATGCTCCAGTCCTGGGCCATTCGCACCATCGTATCGTAAATGGAGGCATCACCATGAGGATGGTATTTACCCATAACATCACCGACTATACGAGCGGATTTTTTATAAGGCCTGTTATAGAAATTGCCCATTTCGTACATGCCATATAGTATGCGGCGATGCACGGGTTTTAATCCATCACGGGCATCGGGTAATGCACGGCCAACAATCACGCTCATCGAGTAATCGATATAAGCGGATTTCATTTGTTCTTCAATATTAACGGGAATAATTCTGCCTCTTCCAGGGGTATTATCAGGCAATTGATCTTCGGTTGTATCCATAATTTTTAACTATCGGCAAATATACTTTTTAAAGAGGGTTTTTCCTTATAAAAAATCCTAAAAACAACCTTTTTTTCCACCAATTTTTTTGAGCAATTGTGGAAAAGAAGACTTGTCCGAATTGACTTTTTTCACAACAGCTTTTACATCAATAATTACTTAAAAAAACGGAAGATGACCAGCGCATTTCCTTCTATGATTGGAGAATAAGCAAAGTAGTTGCAGGCAAACACAAATTGTGAATTATTTTTGAAATTATTAGAAACCGGCAAATGAAAAAAATATTAGTTTTTGGCGCTGGAAAATCAGCAACTTGTCTCATAGATTATTTGTGCGCCGCCTGCGAAGAAAATAATTGGCTGCTCGTAGTATGCGACGCGGATTTGCCGTTGGCTCAATCGAAAATAAAAAATTGCGCAAATGCAAAAGCGGTTTCCATAGATGTGAGTAATGAAGAAAACAGAGTTGACTTAATAAAGGATGCTGCTATTATAATTTCTATGCTGCCGCCTCATTTACATTTTTTGGTTGCCAATAGTTGCCTCAATTTTTCCAAACATCTTTTAACTGCTTCTTATATTGATGCTGGAATAAAAAAACTGGCGAAACAGATTGAAGAAAAAGGTCTGTTGTTTCTGTGTGAGATGGGTCTTGACCCCGGAATTGACCACATGAGCGCCATGAAAATTTTCGATCATATAGAAAACCGGGGCGGAAAAATCGTATCCTTTAAATCTCATTGCGGCGGATTGGTTTCTCCTGAGAGTGACGATAATCCCTGGCATTATAAGATTACCTGGAATCCCGGAAATATAGTAATGGCAGGTTCCTCAGGTGCTGTCTATAAATGGGATGGAGCTGTGGTTACAAAACCATATAATAAAATCTTTTGCGATAACGAGGAAGTAAATGTTCCGGGACTGTTTCCATTAGCGTGGTATCCTAACCGTGATTCGCTTACTTATATTGACACCTATGGCCTGCGAAATATTGATACTTTTATCCGTACGACCTTAAGACACGCTTCCTTTTGCCGTGGCTGGAATATAATTGTAAATGCCGGTCTTACTGATTTAGATGATTATGACGAAATTAAAAATGCAAAAACTTATAGTGAATGGTTTTTGGAAAAATGTGGCAGGCGAAATATTGTAATTGACAAAGAGATCAAAGCTGAATTTGATCAACAGGCAGAATACATTGGCCTGGGAAATAATAATCCAATTGAAGTCCCTATAAAAAGTTCGGCACTTCTATTGCAAAATCTCCTGGAGAAAAAACTGGCCATGCAGTCGCATGATAAGGATATGATCGTGATGCTCCATGAAATCGATTTTGACATTGATGGCGTGAAAAAGGGAATAAAGAGCTGTTTAATTGTAAAGGGTGATGATCAACAAAGAACAGCGATGGCAAAAACCGTGGGCTTACCGTTAGGGATAGCCGTAAAATTAATTTTGCAGGATAAGATAAGAATTCGGGGACTGAAAATTCCTGTTGCAAAGGAAATCTATGAGCCGGTTCTCGCAGAACTCGAGCTGAACCAAATAAAGTTTAATGAAGAATTTGATTGATTGATTAGGGCACCTGGGCGAAAACTTGCTCTTCATTACTAAAATCCATGAAAGGGAAATTTGTTTTAATGATTTTAATTTTTTCAAGTTGTGCAACCTGGAACTTTTTGTGAGCTACACTTTCGCTTTGAAAGGGCTTGTGTTTGAATGCAGCAATAATCGATTTTATTTCTTCTAATAATTTTTTTTCCGGCTCATCAAGAAAGGCATTGCAAAAATTTTCAAAGACAAAAGCCGTTGCGGTTTCTGTGGGATGTACCAAGTCATTTTTATAAAAACGGTAGTCACGGAGTACATCAATTATCAACTCGTAGGCGGGAAAGTAAAATACATTTTTACTACTCTCATTTACTGCGTGTACAGATTCGATTAGCCTCGCTTTACTCCGGTTGTTTTCGGCAACGCCATCTTTCACATGCCTAACGGGACTAACGGTAAAAACAATTTTTAATTTTGGGTTATAAGATTGAAGTTTTGTAATAAGAATTGATAAATGTGAAATGATTTCTTCAATTGATATTAATTTTTTTTCAAAGAAATCCTGCGGCGCTTTGTGGCAGTTCGCAATGGATTGCGAAGAATTTTTTAATTGATAATTATACGCTGTTCCTAAAGTGATAATAAGCCAGGATGCTTTTTTTAAAAAGTGATGTGCTTCAGTTTGAGACCGATTGATGTTCTTCAAAACTGTTTCTTTATCCATTCCGGAGAATAGAGAATGATGATGCCAGCTATGCCATAACTCATTTAATTGAAAAAGATCATCCTCTTTATACTGCTTATTTTCCATGTAAGAATTTAATGCGGAGCTGATACTAAGCGGATCATATAAAATTCCATTTGGATTCTGCAAAACGTCAAACTTTAATTCCCTCATCATTTTACCAATCTCTTCAGTAAAGCAGGAACCTATAAAAAGTATTTTGTCTGTATAAGAAATCTTATGGTCAGAGGGTGTAAACCGAAATGGTAAAAGCAATTCCATAATAAAATTTAAAGAGAAAGAAAAAGGCTTACACAAATATTTCATCGGCCAGCCTGATGCTTTCAGCCAACGCTTCGGCATCAATTTCTTTACAATAACCAAGGCCTTTGCAGTATGATATCATCAATTCAGAATCCATATTCCCAACCAGTTCATCATTCGCCATCGGGCAACCTCCAATACCTTTTAAAGCGCCGTCAAAACGCTTACAACCTGCTTGTAAAGCGGCATCAATCTTTTGTTGCCAATTGTGGTGTGTTGAATGAAGATGAACACCGATTTCTGTTTTGGAAAATGTTTCAATGACTTTTTTAGTAACCGATAAAACCTGCGAAGGTGCGGCAATGCCAACCGTATCAGCAAGAGAAATAATGCCGATCCCCTCTCCTGCCAATTTATCTGATCCATTCCAAAACAATTTCTTCATTATAATCATCTTTATAAGGATTGCCAAAGGCCATTGAAATATAGATGACCAATTCTTTTTCATTTTTTTCACAAATACTTTTTATTTCTTTTACATAATCGAAAGATTGTCCGATAGTGCTGTTTGTATTGCGCATTTGAAATGTTGATGAAATAGAAAAAGGAAATCCTAAATAATGTATCATATCAAATTGAGCAGCTTCTTCAGCACCTCTTACATTGGCGATGATGGCCAATAATTTGCTTTTCGAATTACCCATTGACAATTGACCAACGACTTCTTTTGTATCGGCCATTTGAGGAATAGCTTTTGCTGAAACAAAGCTTCCAAAATCAATCGTGTCAAATCCAACTTTAAGTAATTGATTGATGTATGCAATCTTTTTATTTGTCGGAATAAAATTTTTCCAGCCCTGCATTGCATCACGGGGACATTCGATAAGTTTAATATTTATACCCTTCTCAGGCATGCTTTAATTTGAAATAGCTTTCAGAAAGTTGAATTGAAAAATATATAACAAGAATTGCAAAGTATTGTTTTTTTAGATAATTCAATACTTTTTGGAGCGGGCAAAATGGTAATATCCTAATGTAAAACGGCAATTTTCTGCGCATCGATATTTAGCCGGATCCTGTTAAAAAATCGACGCCTCTCTTTTTCTCCAACTACGCTAATGAGTGTTGACTTGTGAAGTATGTTTTGAAAATGCTGGTAATTATATTCAGCAAATCCTTCATCCTTAGTGTTCATGTAGTTTAAGTGCGTATGTGTGAGGAAAACGATTTTTTTGCCGTTGACAATCGGTAAGTGCGTATTGTCCCCGAGAATGAAATCGTTTATATATAAATTAAACGGAGCTCCCGGTAGTGCACCTCTTCCCGGATTATTAATCTTATAACCAGCTTCCGCCTGCAATTCAACATGGTCAATTGATTTTTCAAGACAGTCATAAATTTTCAATATGTCATCTTCTGATTCAAATACATTGGTTTCCTTATAATATTCAATCTGTCTTAATGTTGTGTTTATATTCTCCACATTCCATATTTCTGTTGAGGGTATTTTGTTATAAGTTGCCAAAATGTTTTCGCCGGTCTTCATCAAATTTTCTGCCATAACAGAAGAATTGAAAACGGTTTTGCTATAGTCAGGGTAATGTAAGATGGTCTTCATCCAGAAGAAATATTTGAAAGCCGACAGCTCCGGAAAATTGTAATGATGAAATACAGGAATATCTTTTGGAAGAATCAATAATTCCTTTTGTTCAAAGGATGCGATGAATAACATCTGTTGTAGAAAGTCCTGCAGGTAGTTTTCAAAACTAAAATTTTCGGGATTTGCCCGTTTACCCGAAAAAATTACCGAATCAGAATCAAGATGTAATAGCTGATCCAGAGATATCTTATATTTTGTGCAAAGCTTTCTTATCTCTTCTAAGGCTATTGGTTTTTCTCCGCGTATTCTTCTATAAGCACTGTCGTTACTAATGTTTAACTCTTCTGCTATTTCATCAACAAAGGAAATATGGGGAGGAAGCATTCCCTTTATGTGATTAAAAAAAACCTGCTGTGCACCTGTTGAATCCATAAATAAGTTTTAGTAAATGCTGGAAGTGGCACAGAAAAGTTTGGTAAAAATTGCAAAAAAAATCGATAACGCCAAGTGGAGAAAATAAATACTTGCAGAAGAAAAAAATCGATTAAACCTCAATTAACCTTTGTTTCATCGCTTCATACAAAATCATGCCTGCTGCAACTGAAACATTTAAAGATTCAAAATTTTTTTTCATAGGGATTTTAAAACGTGCATCACATATTTTGTAAAGAACGGGTTGTATTCCTTTATCCTCACTTCCCATAATGATGGCACAAGGTTCTTTAAAGTTAATATCAAAAATATTTAACTCCGCTTTCATATCACTGGCAAATACTTTTATGCCATTTAAATGCATTTCATCAATGGCATTTGTAAGGCTCTTAACCCTACAAACCGGAAGTATTTCAAGTGCGCCGGCAGAAGTTGCAATGGCATCTTCGTTCAACGCCCCCACTCCTTTTTCAGGAATAACAATTGCGTGAACGCCACAACAGTAAGCGCTCCTGGCTATGGCGCCAATGTTCCTGATATCGGTAATGCCGTCCAGCAACAACAGCATAGGCGTTTCTCCATTTTCAACAATTAAGGAAATAACATCCTGCAGATCCTGGTAATGTATTTTAGATTTTACTGCTACGCACCCATGATGATTTTCAATATTAAAATTCCTGATTTTTTCAAAGGGAACTTTATTAATTGGAACACCAAATTTATCCGCCATTAATTTTAAGTCTTCTGTTTCCGGTGAATGCGAAGTGGATTGTAAATATATTCTTTCCAATTGCTGGCCATTATTCATGGCTTCAATTATTGCGGGAATGCCCGCAATTAGCAGATTTTTTTTAGGACGATGTTGTTGAACAAAAGGTTTATTATGCGGTCTCACTTTTCAAATTTACCTGATTAACTAACTGAAAACAAAAAGCCCTCAAAAACGAGGGCTTCAAATATTATGATTGAAATTATTTTATACCGAATGCCTTTTTCACTTTGGCTACATGATCTAATTTTTCCCAGGTAAATAATTCCACCTTAATTTTTTTAGGAGTTCCATTGGGTAAATTAAACGTTTTTTCTACTATCTCATTCTTGCGGCCCATGTGTCCGTAAGAAGCTGTTTCGCTATAAATCGGACTGCGAAGTTTAAGACGTTGCTCTATGAAGTAAGGGCGCATGTCAAAAAGCGATTCTACTTTCTTTGCAATCTCGCCTTCGGTTAATTTTACTTTCGAAGTTCCATAAGTATTTACGTTTATGCTTGTGGGTTGGGCTACCCCAATTGCATAAGAAACCTGTACCAATACTTCATCGCAAACACCTGCGGCTACTAAATTTTTTGCGATATGCCTTGTTGCGTAAGCGGCGCTTCTGTCAACTTTGCTTGGATCTTTTCCACTAAATGCTCCACCGCCGTGAGCACCTTTACCACCATAAGTATCAACAATTATCTTCCTCCCGGTCAGGCCGGTGTCGCCGTGTGGCCCGCCAATTACAAATTTGCCGGTGGGATTTATATGATATTTTATTTTATCGTTGAACAAATGGGCATACTGCGGATACTTATTCTTCATTCGGGGAATCAGAATCTTCTTAATATCGTCAGATATTTTTTTCAGCATTTTTGCTTCATCAGCAAAATCATCGTGTTGAGTAGAAACTACAATCGCGTCTATGCGTTGTGGTTTGCCATCGTCACCATATTCGAGTGTAACCTGGCTTTTTGCGTCGGGACGCAAGTATTTAATTTCTTTATTCTCTCTTCTTAATGCTGCCAGTTCGATTAATATATTATGAGCAATATCGAGTGCAAGCGGCATATAATTTTCTGTTTCATTAGTAGCGTAACCAAACATCATCCCCTGGTCACCGGCGCCCTGCTCTTCTTTCTTTTTTCTATCTACCCCCTGGTTTATATCAGCAGATTGCTCATGAATGGCTGAAAAAATACCACACGAATTCGCTTCAAACATGTACTCACTTTTCGTGTAGCCTATTCTGCGTATTACCTCTCTCGCAATTTCCTGTACATCCAGGTATGCCTTGGATTTTACTTCGCCGGCAAGTACCACCTGGCCTGTAGTTACTAAAGTTTCGCAGGCCACTTTACTTTGAGGGTCGAAAGCAAGGAAATTATCAATCAATGCATCGCTGATCTGGTCAGCTACTTTATCAGGATGGCCTTCACTCACTGATTCAGACGTAAATAAATAGGGCATATTATTATTTTATTAAGAGCCGCAAAAATATAGATTCACAATGATTGAACAAAATGGAATTTATACCTGGTAGGTTTGAATTTATTAAAGAATGATTACCACAAAGAAACAGGCCTCCAGCGTTGAATTTCATGAGACAGTCGAAGATATTTTTATAATAGCAGCATTAAATTTATTTGTCAGAAAGTTCACTGTACAATTGTAAATATTCCGAGAGGTCCGATTCGGGATTATATTTAAGAACTTTCTTTCCTCTTACTTTACTAAATTCTTCTGTAAGCTTTTTATCAACTTTATCCGCGCCAAAGGTGATAGCGTCGGCAAAAGTGGCGCCTCCTCTAAACATGGCAGTATTGTTAGCGTCTTTAAAAGGTTCGAGATCTTTTTCCTTTACGTTTGCATTGATAACTGCCAGTTTTAAAAAGTCATGGCCAATCTTTTCTTTAAAAGTATTTTGTCCAATCGTATAAATAATTTTGCAGTTGCTAAACACTGGCTCCTTTTTATAGGCGGTTTTTATATACATCGGGATCAATCCCGTCATCCAGCCGCTGCAGTGGATTATATCAGGAGGCCAGCCAAATTTTTTAACTGTTTCAAGAGCACCCTTACAAAATAATATAGTTCTCAATGCATTATCACTAAACCATTTCTCATTGTCATCGTGAAATAATGTCTTTCGCTTAAACAGGTCTTCATTGTCAAGAAAGTAAATCTGTAACCGGGCATTTGGCAAAGACGCAACTTTAATTACAAGCGGGTAATCATCCCCATCTATCGAAACATTAATACCAGAGAGCCTCACAACTTCATGAAGGCGATGCCTGCGTTCATTAATAATGCCAAACCTTGGCATTATACAGCGCACTTCCATACCACTTTCATTCGACTTTACTGCAAGCCTGTTCACGATTTCCGCAAATTCGGTCATTTCGAGGTAAGGTGACATTTCGTTTGCAATAAATAAAATTCTTTTCTTTGTTGACATTTGCGAATAGTTAAATTAGCTTTAACAGTTTTTTTAGCAGGCGGCGAAGTTACAATAATTTTTTTGTTAATAGACGTTGAATCCAACGTTGAACGATATTCCAACGCAGTAATGATAATATTTAAACGTTCTAAAGATTTACGGTCACATATAATTAAGGCCAGACATCAAGGCCTTTCAACAGGCTTTGTACCCACGATGGGCGCCCTGCACAAAGGCCATTTGTCATTAATTGCTAAAAGTAAAAAGGACTCTGATATCACCATTTGCAGCATTTTTGTGAATGCTGTTCAGTTTAATAACAAGGAAGATTTTGACAAATATCCTTCGTCTGTTGAAAATGATATTTTGTTACTTGAAGAATCCGGGTGCGATATCTTATTTATTCCATCGGAAAATGAAGTTTATCCGGATGCGGCTTCAAAAAATAAACATTACGAACTTGGGCCTCTCGAAAAAATTTTAGAAGGCGAATTTAGGCCCGGCCATTTCCAGGGTGTGTGCCTTGTTGTTGAAAGATTGTTGAATATTATTGAACCGGATTATTTATTTCTCGGACAGAAAGATTACCAGCAATGCCTGGTTATAAAAAACCTGGTTAAGCAAATGGACAAAAAAGTTGAGGTAGTCGTGTGCCCCATTCTTCGCGAAAAAAATGGACTTGCCATGAGTAGCCGCAACCTTAGACTAAATGAAGAACAAAAAAAGATAGCCGCGGTCTTATACAAGACATTAATGTACATCAAAGAAAATTTAGGAAGAGGAAATTTCCCTCAATTAAAAAGAGAAGCAATTAATAAACTCGAAAAAAAAGGATTCCGCGTAGACTACATGGAGTTGGCCAAAAGCAAAAACCTTACAATAATTGATGGCATTGACAAACCTAAAGGTGTCATAATTTTGATTGCGGCTTTTTTAAATAATGTAAGATTGATCGATAACATTTTGATAAAAGAGTAATATTAATTCTGTTCATTATCTTGTAACCCTATTTATGAGAAAAAAAATATTTGCTGTTTTACAATACCTTCTTTTTTTAGGAATAGGTATTTTTCTTACCTGGTGGCAATTTAGTAAAATGACGCAGATAGAACGGGTTCAGTTCAGGGAATCTTTACTGCATGCTAATTATTTTATTATTATCCCCGTTGCTATCATTGCGCTGTTAAGCCATTTAAGCAGGGCCATGCGATGGAAGATTATGATCGAGCCCATGGGTTATCATCCTTCTGCAGCCAATACTTTTTATGCAACGATGTGCGGATATTTTGCCAATACATTTATACCACGTGCCGGCGAAATTTTAAGGTGCACGCTTCTCGGCCGTTATGAAAAAATACCCATAAATAAATTGATAGGAACTATTTTAACGGAAAGGGTGTTTGATCTCCTTTGCTATTGCCTTGTTATTATCATCACTATTGTTATACAAATTAAAACCGTAAGTAGTTTTATAAAAGATAAGGTACTGCAGATATCAAATAAAAGCACCAATTTCCCATGGTGGCAAACGTTGCTGGCAGTTTTTATCGCTGCAGTAATATTTTTCCTTTTAATCAGGTGGATTTTTAAAAAATATCCAACACACCGGCACATTCTAAAGCTGAAGGGAGTTCACATTGGACTGAAAGAAGGGTTCACCTCTATCTTACGATTAAAAAAAAGAAGAGCATTTATTATGCATTCTATATTTATCTGGACTTTGTACCTTATGGAAATTTATATCGGGTTCCAGGCCCTTTCTGCTACGTCAGGACTGGGAGTTGGGGCGGCTTTCAGCGTACTTTCGCTGGCAACCCTTGCGTTTATTGTAGCGCCGGGAGGCATAGGCGCTTTTCCTGTGGCAGTACAACAAGTTCTGCTTATTTATTCAATAGATAATATATCTTTTGGATGGCTGATGTGGAGCGTATCAACAGGTATTATTATTGTAGGGGGTTTAATAAGTTTTGGTTTATTAATTTATTTTAATAAAAAAAATTATGAGGCAAAGCAATAAAATAAATGAAAGAATATTTACTGATGAGCAGCTACTATCCCAAATAAAATGGTGGCGATTAATTAATAAAACAATTGCTTTTACTAACGGAGTATTTGATATTCTGCATGAGGGGCATATTAAAATATTGTCACAAGCTGCCGCATTTGCCGATGTTTTAATCATCGGCGTAAATAGCGATGCATCTGTAAAGAGACTAAAAGGAAACGACCGACCCGTTAATAATCAATATTCCCGTTCGCTAATTCTTGCTTCATTAATAATGACGGACGCAGTTGTGCTGTTTGATGAAGACACTCCTCTTAATCTTATTAAAAATATTATGCCTGATGTATTAATAAAAGGCGGGGATTATACTTCCCTGACAATAGTGGGAGCTGACGAAGTAATTGCAAATGGCGGTCGCGTAGAAATTATTCCATTAGAAGCAGGCTTCTCTACCACAGGCATTATTGAAAAAATGAAAAAAACATAGTCTGATAACAGTTATGGACAAACGCAGAATAATTGTAAGAGATATCAGCTGGCTCGCATTTAATGCCCGGGTACTGCAGGAAGCCGGTGATGAAACAGTTCCGCTTCGTGAAAGAATACGATTCCTCGGTATATTTTCGAGTAACCTTGATGAATTCTTCAGGGTTAGAGTTGCTACATTGAGGCGCATGATAGAATTTGGAAGCAAAGCAAACATGCACCTGGAGCAAACGCCCGAAAAAATTCTTGAAGAGATTAATGAGAAAGTTACCATTCAGCAAAATCAATTTAACCGTACCTGGGCCAATATTCTCAGCGAACTTAAGAACCAGAAAATATTTTTAGTTACTGAAAGGCACCTTAACCGCGAGCAGCAAAAGTTTGTGCTCAATTATTTTAATGAAAGTGTAAGAAGTAATATTGTGCCGTTGATGATCGAAAACATCCAGGCCTTCCCAACACTTAACGACAAATCAATCTACCTGGCCTGTAAATTGTCGACTAAAGACGAAAGCATTCCTCAGCGATTTGCTTTGGTTTCTGTTCCATCACGATTGCCAAGGTTTGTAATCCTCCCGTCAACTGCGGAAGGTACTTATATTATCCTGCTTGAAGACATTATTCGATTTTGTCTTCCTAATATCTTTTCCTATTTCGGATACGATACTTTCTCATCGAATATCATTAAGGTAACCAGGGATGCTGAAATAGATATTGATAATGATGTATCAACTTCCTTTATTCAAAAAATAGAAAAGGGATTGAAGAACAGGAAAAAAGGAAAACCTGTACGTTTTATTTTTGATAAGGATATTGATAGTATGCTTTTAAATTATCTTATTAAAAGATTGGGATTAACTAATAAAGATCATATTCAGTCAGGCGGGCGTATTCATAACTTCAAAGATTTTATCAACTTTCCGGATTCAGTTTTTGAAAGAAAAAATCCAAGAAAAAAACCTTTCATTCATCCTTTATTGCAAAACGCTAACAGCGTTACTAAGGTTATTCTTGAAAAAGATGTACTACTCAATTTTCCCTATCACTCATTCGATTCTTTAATTGACTTGTTGATAGAAGCTGCGATTTCACCTGATGTGGTTAGTATAAAGCTAACCTGTTACAGGCTTGCCGAACGTTCCAATATTATTAATGCGCTAACCAATGCGGTGCGCAATGGCAAGTCGGTAACTGTTGTCTTGGAATTGAGAGCAAGGTTTGATGAGGAAGCAAACCTTGAATGGAAAGTCCGCCTGGAAGAAGCCGGCGTTAAAGTTTTCCTGGGTGTTTTGAATTTAAAAATACACGCTAAACTCTGCCTTATAAAAAAGAAAGTTAATAACCATACTACTCATTTTGGCTTTGTAAGTACCGGTAACCTCAACGAAAAAACAGCACGCTTGTATGGTGATCATTGCCTGTTAACAAGCGACAGGCATATTATGGCAGATGTGAACAGGATTTTTAACTACCTGGAAAATCCGAAAGATTTTCAGCCGCTGAAAGCTTGTAAACGTTTAATTGTTAGCCCGGTTTTTTTACGCAAACAACTGCATGTGCTGATTGATAAGGAAATAAAAGTTGCACGTGAAGGCAGGCATGCTGCTATTATCTTAAAATTAAATTCTCTCAGCGATGAAGAACTTATTATAAAGTTGTACGAAGCTGCGAGGGCGGGAGTAAAAATAAAAATGGTGATAAGAGGTATTTGCTGCATGTTTACCGAAAATAAAAAATTCAGGAAACCGGTAAAAGCTATCAGCATTGTTGATGAATATCTTGAACATGCACGCGTAATGATTTTTCACAACGATGGAAAAGAAAAGGTTTTTATATCTTCTGCCGACTGGATGGTTCGCAACATCGACCATAGGGTTGAAGCCACCTGCCCCATTTATGATAAAGAGATTCAACGTGAGCTAAAAGAAATGCTTCGCATTCAGTTGGAAGATAATGTTAAGGCAAGAATTCTCGATAACAACCTTTCTAATATTTATGTAGAAAATGATCACCATAAAAGAATCCGTTCTCAAATTGAAACCTATAATTATCTCTTAAAGAAAAAAAATACACCTGTTGAAATTATCAGCAATTGATATTGGAAGCAACGCCGCACGATTACTCATATCCGAAGTAATTGTTGACGAAAAAAACAAAGCCACGTTTAATAAAGTTTCACTCACAAGAGTTCCTTTGCGACTCGGGTTCGACGTTTTTGATACGGGCAAAATTTCCGAACACAAAACAGAACTCATTGTTGCATACTATGAAAGCATACATTAATCTGTTGCATGCTTATGAAGTAAAATATTTGAAGGCGTGTGCTACTTCGGCTATGCGGGAAGCTTCGAACAGCGCAGAAATAATTTCATTGGTAAAGAAAGAAACAGGCATTGAGATTGAAGTTATTTCAGGAAGCGATGAAGCATCCTTCATTTATGAAAACCATGTTGCTGAAAATTTAGATAAGGACCATTCTTACTTATATATTGATGTGGGCGGTGGCAGCACAGAGCTTACATTTTTCAGTAATAACAAACTCGTCTTTAAAGATTCTTTTGACATCGGAACTATCAGGCTGCTTAAAAATAAAGTAACCGAAGAGAAATGGGACGAAATGAAGAATGACATTAAAGAAAAAACAAAAGGCCATAAACAGGTTACAGCAATTGGCTCGGGTGGAAATATTAATAAAGTATTTTCTCTTAGCAGGCGTAAAGACTCGAAGCCGCTTGCACTGGAATTATTACGTGATTTTTATAAAGAGCTCAGCAATGTTTCTTTAGACGACCGGATAAAAATTTACAATCTTCGCGAAGATAGAGCTGACGTTATTGTTCCTGCTTTACAGATATACGTTAACGTTATGAGATGGGCCAACGCTTCAGAAATATATGTTCCAAAAATTGGTTTGGCAGACGGGCTTGTGCAACATTTGTGGGAAGAAGTGAAAGATAAGAACGTCAATGGTCAATCGTCAATCGGCAATTATGACAAATGACGTAATAATAAATGACCCGTGGCCCGTAATTAAAAACATAGAATTAGTAAAGTTTTAAATTATTTATACATTTACCGTGCGAACGCTCCAAGGATTTGTTTTATTCTAATGCAGAGCCATCTCCCTCCTGTCGCTTTTTCTTCAAAAAACTTATCATTATGTCTGTTAATAAAGAAGTGAAAAAGATAACAACCAACACATTATTAAGAATGAAATTGGTTGGAGAAAAGATTTCGATGATCACTGCTTATGATTATTCATTTGCTAAAATATTCGATGAGGCAGGTATAGATATTATTCTTGTTGGCGATAGTGCCAGCAATGTGATGGCAGGCCATGAAACTACTTTGCCCATTACGCTTGAGCAAATGATCTATCATGCATCTTCGGTTGTGCGTGGCTGTAACCGTTCTTTAATAATAGTTGATTTACCATTTGGAAGTTACCAGGGTAATAGTAAAGAAGCCTTGAGTTCCACTATAAGAATTATGAAGGAAACCGGGGCACACGCCATTAAATTGGAAGGCGGTGAAGAAATACTTGAATCGGTAAAACGTATTCTAAGTTCAGGAGTACCTGTTATGGGGCATCTCGGATTAACGCCGCAATCAATTTATAAGTTCGGCACTTATACCGTAAGAGCAAGAGAAGAAGAGGAAGCAGAAAAACTTAAAAAGGATGCGCTGCTTCTGCAGGAAGCTGGTTGTTTCGGCATCGTACTGGAAAAAATTCCTGCGTCGCTGGCAAAAGAAGTTTCAGAAAGTCTTACCATACCAACAATAGGTATTGGTGCCGGCGGCTTTTGCGATGGCCAGGTGCTTGGTAATGCACGATATGCTTGGCATTAATACAGAATTCAAGCCACGATTTTTAAGAACCTATTTAAATCTCCACGAAGAAGTTACGGGTGCTGTTCAAAAATATATTTCGGATATAAAGACAAAAGATTTTCCGAATGAACACGAGCAATATTAATTACCCGATGGTGATCTTTATTTTTTTTTCGTTTGCAGCATTGCTGGGTTTTTCCCAATTTCTTTTTTGAAGGAAACTGATATTTACAGTGCCTTTACCCTTCGCCGTTATTATAAAAAGTTCGTCAGCACTTGCTCCCATAGTTTTTTGAGCAGATAGGTAATCTTTGGAAATGCTTACCAGGTCTTTATTATCATCAGTAACATAGCTCCATACGTAGCCCGCGGTAGCAAGTCCCTTTAGTTGAACTGTTGTCGATTCCCCGGTTTTTAAATGTATCTCTTCAATGTTATCAGCAGGCATTGTTTATATTTTATTTATTAAGATGATTACAAATTATTAAATAAAAAACGAACCCCGGAAATTAACAGGGGTTCGCTGTATGATTAATAAATTATTCATTTTAAACAATCCTTATTGTCCAGAAATCATCACACAAATTAGCGCTCGTTATATAGCCATACGGCATATAAAAATATCCTTTGATACCCCATCCGGTACTCCAGGAGTTTCGTACAATAACCGCTTGCTTGCTATCATCGTAACCAACCGCCATTACTGCATGTCCGCCTACAACCTTCTCTTTTGGTTTAGGCATTGGTAAAATACCAGTTTGCGCTACCTGCTGGCTTTCGAAGCTTTCATAAACTGTAAAGCCAAATACAAATGGATAACCTTCTGAAAGGCACGATTGCAATTGTGGCAAATTAGTATTGGTTAAGCGCTGATAACTTTTTATAGTGGCCTTTAATGCATCGGTATAACATTTCTGCGGAGGCTTATCGGCAAATTTGGTTGTAACATAAGGCCATTCTTTTTCAGGACAAATACCTGTTGTATTTAATGATTTAATTCCATCTCTTATAAAAGCACCACTGTCGGAATTAACGGAGTTGTTCAAGACTCTTTCATTGTAATAAAGAAATAATCTTGAAGGCATAAAATCTGTAAGCTTTTGCTTTTTTCTTGCAAACTCAAATGCTCCCGATAATGCATTAGCCGTGCAGCTACCTAATTGCCCCTGGTCATAAACCTTAGGGCATTTTGATCGAAGATCCACCTTTGCCGGTAGTTTTTTCATTACCATCATCGGTGCAGAATACATCAAATCTCTTTGATCGGGTAAATCGGGTACCCACCCATAACCAAATGAATGTTTTACTGGAGAGCTTTTTGCTTTACTCATAAAATAAAATTAAAAGGTTATAAAAAAATTTACAATTTTTCCAGGTGTAATTAAAGGATAGCAATTAAGTGGAGTAAATTTTCAACCAAATAAGCCAGATAAATCTTTGGGTTGTTAAAAGTAATAAGAATTAAAATTAAATGCAATAGGTATTTATCATTCGATTGTAAATGTTATAAACATCCATAGTTTTGCAAAAAAAAATTACATGGATTTTTTAAAGAAGATTAAACATACTTAAAGAAAATAAGGGCGTATCAACCGGCACGAAATGGCTGCCGGCTTTTGATAAACATGGATATTGTCTTCCTCGCCTGTCGATGGACAACAATATTGGCGCTCGTAAGTATTTGCGATAAGAAAAGTTACGACCTGGTAATCAGAAAAGGCGCAAAAAGCATTTCTTGAATGGCGCTTGTGGCCTGCTCCTAAAAGAGGAGAAATTGTAAGGCAAATTGGCAATGAATTAAGAAAAAATAAAAGCGACTTGGGTAAACTCGTTAGTTATGAAATGGGTAAAAGTTTACAGGAAGGTATGGGCGAAGTGCAGGAGATGATTGACATCTGCGACTTTGCTGTTGGCCTGTCGCGGCAGTTGTACGGCCTTACAATGCAAAGTGAAAGACCGGGACACAGGATGTATGAGCAATATCATCCGTTAGGAATAGTTGGAATTATATCAGCATTTAATTTTCCGGTAGCAGTATGGAGTTGGAACAGTATGATCGCAATGGTTTGCGGTGATGTGTGTGTTTGGAAGCCATCAGAAAAAGTACCGTTATGCGGCATAGCCTGTCAGCAAATAATTTCAAAAGTGTTTAAAGAAAACAAAGTGCCCGAAGGCGTTTGCAATATAATTACAGGCGGCCGGGAACAGGGTGAGTGGATGTGCTTCGACAAAAGGATTGCGCTAATTTCCGCAACAGGTTCTACAAGAATGGGCAAAGCAATAAGTGTAGCGGTGGGTGCAAGATTGGGTAAATGTTTATTGGAACTTGGCGGCAACAATGCCATTATAATTTCTGAAAATGCGGATTTGGATATCGCTTTGATTGGCTCTTTATTTGGTGCGGCCGGTACAGCAGGGCAAAGATGTACCACAACAAGAAGATTGATTATCCATGAAGCCGTATACGAAACTTTTAAAAAGAAATTAGTGGCTGCGTACAAACAATTGAAGATCGGCGATCCTTTAAAGCCCGGCAACCATGTGGGGCCATTGATTGATAAAGATGCGGTACAGTTATATCTTAATTCAATTGAAGCATGTAAAAAACAAGGCGGCAAGTTTATAGTACCGGGCGGAAAACTTACCGGTAAAGGCTTTGAAAGCGGCTGTTATGTAAAGCCATGCATTGCTGAAGTAACTAACGATATGGAAATTGTACAGCATGAAACCTTTGCTCCCATACTCTATCTTATAAAATATAAAACCATTGAAGAAGCCATCGCTTTGCAAAATAATGTGCCGCAGGGTTTATCGAGTTCCATCTTTACATTGAATATCCGCGAAGCGGAATTATTTCTTTCGCAGGCAGGCAGCGATTGCGGCATTGCGAATGTAAACATCGGAACCTCCGGCGCAGAAATTGGTGGCGCCTTCGGCGGAGAAAAAGAAACCGGTGGCGGAAGAGAAAGCGGCAGCGATGCATGGAAAGCCTATATGCGCCGGCAAACGAATACCATTAATTATACTGACAAGCTACCGTTGGCACAGGGGATAAAGTTTACAGTGTGAGATGGCGTAAATAGTTTTTTTGTTTTTACCAATATCTAATCGATATTAAAAAAATCTGTCAAACTAATAACGTTTATGCATTATCAGTTGCTAATTTGAAAAAGCGCATTCGTAAGCTAACAGTTTATAAGTAGTATTAATTTTTTCCATTGTAATCTTCTCTCCTATATTATTATCCGCAACATAATATATTGTATAGTAATCTCCCGGCACATTATCAATTTATCATAGTACAATTCGGCTGACAACTTTCAAATCAGGTGGGGATTTATAACGTGCATTTCTTTGTACCAGCATATTCGTGAACTGTTCCTTATTGGCATACTTTTCAAGATGCGGCGAAGTTTGTTTCCAAATACTTTCATAGTCATATTGGTTTATCAACCTAATATAATAATAACCCATGCTAATGCGGTATCAATCTGCTTTTCTTTGGTTTTATATTCCGGTAATTTATTTGTTATGAAATGATCAAACAAAGCAAAAGTTTTTTTTTCTTTTCTATCGCTTCATTTTGCAAATAAAGCCTGAACGTTACCTCTTTAGTATCTGTAGTAACAAAGTCTTGCCAGCTAATATTTCGTAAATAAGACGGGTCAGTTATTTTTAGAGAATCTTTAATTAATGCGGCATAATCATAATACATTAAATCCTTACCTATTTGTTCATTTTTTAAGGGATCACTGTATAGATTTATCTTTTCAAGAATAAAAGATTCCTGTGTTATAAAACTGCATCCGGTTAATGATATAATTAATAAGGCAGTTCCAAAAAAACTATATATTTTTTTCATACAATTAAATAGCTGATAAATTAAAAATTAAGGTCTACTATAAAATTCCAAATCACCATCCTTTCATCTCTTATCATATTGCACTTAAAATAAATATAAATTCTTTATTCAGGATGATAAGTAGGACTAACAAGTCTTACAGAATTGATAATAAGGGGATGTATATATCTTTTGTTCTGCATGGGAGTTGATGACCTTATAGAGTAATATTTCATAGGCTGTATCACATAAGCTTTCACTTTCTTTCCATCTTGTGTGGCCGGTGTCCAGCCGGGAGTACTCATAACGCCATTTATTATTGTGTTTGCAAGTAAGGTACCTTTAAGTGTTAAAGCCTCTGCACCGGATAATTTTGCCATCAGTATTTACAATAAAGCTTACCATGCAAACACCTCTTTAACCTTACTACCCATAGTTTTGTTTACGTAATCATTTATATATGTGTCCCATGCATCAGGTCCCTCCTGGAACTGTGGAGCCACTTCAGGGATTTGTAAAAATATTGTTAGCTATCTCCTTCTTCTTTGCCATAAAGAGGTATAGTAACATCCGATGTAATTTCCCTGTCACTATAATATACTGTTCGCCTTTTTTCCATTAGCATAGTCAGATATTACTTTTATTCCCGGGACCGCCTTTCGGCTGATAACCTATAAACAGTTTCGTAAGCTTTTATCTCCACTAACATACAATGGCTGAATCAGTAACCTGCCCCACATCATTCCATTCTACCCATAGTCCATTCTTTCGACCCAGTAAAAAATTACCAGTACTTTTTTTTGGTTATCTAAATAAAAAGATTCAAACTCTCCATTGGCTGTTTCCAGGGATGAGTCAGTAAAATGCATTGAAAATATTTTATTGGTATGCTCGTTGTAACAACTGTTAGTTTTATAAGATTATCTTCTGAGTTTATTTTACCAAAATATTTGGCATCATCCTGCGATGCAGCATTGAAGTTATTATCAAAAAAGTACCGTCGCTGATTATCGTTAGTAAGGCCGGCAACAGATGGTGTATAGGTTTCTGATATTTCTTTCATAGCAGTTACAGGTTTTCCGTCTTTAGTGGCAGGCAGCCATGCAATATTCCGTACAGCATCACTCATCACGTTTTTCAATGTATTATTATCACAATAAGGACTTTCTATATATGAAGCCTGGCCATTTTTATCTACTTTAAATTTAAGTATGCACGAGCCTGCGGTGCCTTGCAATACTAAATCGAAACGGTTTTGCTCAAACCGGTATTGAAAATAGCTGTTCATTGCGCTATCACTGCCCGGGAAGGCTACTTCTTCATCGGGTTTTTCAACAACTTTATCTTCGCCAACCTTTATACTATCAGATAAATCACGGGCTAATGGATGTTCATGTTCATCATAACGGGTTCTAATGGTACTGCTGTCCGTGAAGTTATCCCTAATGCTCGAAGTGAGCTTTCGGGTGTAATAGTGGTAGGAGTAGCTAACCGACGAATCCGCTTGTCCATTTCCGTTATACCATACAGAGTCAGTTACTTTCTTATCCGCATCCCATTTTATCCATAGTCCTTGCGGCTTTCCCTTGTTATAATAACTAAGGTTTTCAATAGTGCCGTTGTTATAATAAGAGATAAACCGCCCGTCCATAACAGTAAATGTTGAATCTGTATAATGAGCCGAGAATATGTGGTAATGATTTTTATTTTCGTATTGATCGAGCCGGTAGAGTCCATCTTCCCATTTCCCTTCGCCTGTGTAAAATGCTTTTGATTTTGAAGATATATTCAGATCCTTATCAAAATAAAAAATGGAGGGATTTACCTGGGAGAATGAGTTAAAAGAAAACGAAACTAAGATCAGGAGCAAAAGCTTGCCTTTCATAAACAGTTTTAGGGATGAAAATATATTTTTTATAAATAACAAACAATAGTTAAAAAAAGAATTGTAGCTAATTTATGGAAGCACAATTTTTCAAATCTATTTAAAGGCAGTGCATGATAAGACGATATAAGCCGCAAACTAATATCATTAATTATTTAGATAAAATTCCACTGGACAGGGTATAAAGTTTACGGTGTGATGATGTAAAACTTCCTCACGATTAGCTGTTATTTTTATCAAACATCGATCCCCGCTTTTCATGATACATGTAAAAAAAGTTTTTGCCCTATCGTAAATTTTGAAGATATAGGTTAAAAAAGTTTTTGCCCTATTGTAAGTTTTGAAGATATGAGTTAAAAAAGTTTTTGCTCTATTGTTGATTTTGAAGATATAGGTTAAAAAAGGTTTTGCCCTATAGTAAGTTTTGACGATATAGGTTTTAAAGTTTTTTGCCCTATTGTAAATTTTGACGATATAGGTTTCAAAGTTTTTTGCTCTATCGTAACTTTTGACGATATAGGTTTTAAAGTTTTTTGCCCTATGTAACTTTTGACGATATAGGTTTTAAAGTTTTTTGCCCTACCATAACTTTTTACGATATAGGTTTTAAAGTTTTTTGCCCTATCGTAAATTTTGACGATATAGGTTTTAAAGTTTTTTGCCCTACCGTAACTTTTTACGATATAGGTTTTAAAGTTTTTTTGCCGCATTCTGGCTTCTCATGAGGCTTTTTTAAAGATTTTTACGCACTATAAAGAAGATGTCTCTTCGGGTAGGCGCAAGAAAGTAACCACCACCAGAAACGTCATTGCGAGGAGGAACGACGAAGCAAACTCCGAAAATTGTCTGAACCATGATTAAAATGATTTATATGATTTACCTGATTCCAAAATTGTAATTATCATGATAATCCTATAAATCCTAAAAATCATGGTTCAGACATAAGTTTGCTTCGTCGTCGTGCCTCCTCCTCGCAATGACGAGACTTTCAGCTATCGGATGTCTTATTGCAATGTTCCTTCCTGAAAAAAGAGATTTAATTATTCCTTATAAAACTGTGGCTGTTGTTTTTCTGGTATAACCAATTCATTGCTTAACGAAGGAAACATCTTTTGCATTTCTGCTAATGGTTTTCCGCTGGTATCAATAAATGTCCACGTTTTACCTTTATCTGTTGAAAGCGCTATTAAATAAGAAATAGCTTCTACCCTTCCTTCGTTCATTTTTAAAGTCAGTAATTCCTGCACTACCGATTGTAATCCTGCTTTGGTAATAACTATGGACGATATATTGCCTATTGATAAATTTTTAATAGTAACCCCCTTCGATTTCATGTCGTCCATAGATTGCTTTAACACTACAATCATCTTATCATTGCCGCCGGTATTTGCAACAATTTTAGGATTAATATATTTTA
Organism: uncultured Chitinophagaceae bacterium; assembly: GCA_963792025.1. GTDB lineage: Bacteria > Bacteroidota > Bacteroidia > Chitinophagales > Chitinophagaceae > Ginsengibacter. The sequence goes on from CAWBUS010000015.1 coordinate 41,044, forward strand.
CATAATGCGTGTAATCCTTTTCTATAAAAAGTGCTGCCATGTTATCAGCAGATTTTTTAAGATTGGCAGCAGCAACCGCAGTGTCAATAGTATTGATTTGCGAATAGGCGAAGCCGGTAGAAAATAATAATGCAGTTAGTAATAGTTTGCAGTGGTTCATTGTTTTATGTCTTTTGTGGAAAAGGAATGGTCAAATTTTCTGTAATGGCGGGGTGTAAGATAAAGAAAAGTTGGGGCTGTAAAGGAATAGGTATTACGTCAATAGTTAGTATCAGTGGCTAAAAAAAATATTTTTCGCATCCGCATAAAAGTTATTGCGGGGAGGAACGTGCTAATGTTATTTTTTTTTAATTCCTTTATTGGTATTTCTAATTCTGTTCATATAATTAGTATATGGTTTTATTATCTTATCAGATAAATTTTCATTCTTTGCTTTTGTTTTAATACTTTTTGGCACGTCAATATAATTATTAAAGACAGTAATACCAGTTATGCTTTGATTTCTGGAATATTCAGTTTTTCTATAATTAATATTAAATCCCCATTTTTTAATAATTTTTAAAAAATCGTTTATTAGAAACTTAAAATCCTGTTGAGAGGAAAACGTTAGATCATCCACATATCTCGTATAAGTAATATTATTTTTTTCACACAATCCGATAAGTTCTTTATCTACTGTTAAAAAAATGATATTAGCAATATGCGTACTTGTTGGTGCACCTTGGGGAAGTTGATATTTATACGTTGTGAGTTTAGTTATCCAATAAGCAAAATGATTCGACAATCCAGCATCTAACAGTGCTTCGAAAACTTTTTTATTTGTCACTCTTGGATAAAAATCTCTTAAGTCAGTTGTAAACTGATACTTATTTCCTTGATGTGCTTTTGCATTTGTAATGTTATTTCTTTTTTTTACTCCGCCATGCACATTTTTAGGAACATTTATGGGAATTAAAATTTTGTCCTTTACCACAGACTGAAGTTGCTTAAGTCTATTAAGAGAAGGCATAAATATTCTCCTCTTAATTGTACCGTCTATATATCTTTTTGGTTCTCCCGTAGCTTTACTTATTTTAACTTCTTCCCATTCTTTGTAGTAATCTTTCAAATTATTACAAATAGATTTTATTTCTTCCGGTTTGCAACCTAGGATAGAAGATAATTTTTTTATCTGGTTCTTCTCAAACTGCGAAGAATTCATTTATTAATGATTTTACAGACGGACTAATTATTTCAAACGCTTTGCGTTTATTAGCAGGCACATCCTTTTCATTCAAGGATAAAAAAAATATAATTGGCAACGGAATTTTAAGATTTTCGCTTATTGTTTTTAAAATTCCAAGACTTGGCTCTTTTTGATTAGACTCAATTTGTGAAAGATAAGTCTGTGTAATACCACAATCAATTGCCAATTGACCTTGTGTCTTATTTTGTCTTTTTCTAATATCTTTTATGACATCTCCTAAATTCATACATGGAAAAAATTAAGTAGTGTTCAGATTTCTGCCATTACCATTTTTCTAATCATCATCTTTAAATACTTTGGTTAACAAACAAACAATTTCTACTACCTCATTGAGGATTTGCTCATTCGTTTTGCCTTTTTTCTTTTTTAGATGAAGCAAATGGGTTAATGCATCTCTGAGAATTTTTAGTTTCTCATCCGAAAGAGAATACCGGTTCTTAATGACTTCATTGACAGTTTCTATCAATTTGTCAATGTTTTGGGTTTGTTTAATTCTAGACATAAAGCTAAAATTTAAAAAGTTAATGAAGCAATATTGCTCTGCTTCTATACAAAATTGCTTATTACTAAGTGCGTAATCGATATTCTCATTGCACTACTTAACTTCCCTGCTTCATTGTAATTAATTACTATTATTTGATAATAGTATTGAATAAAATAGCTTAAAGCATTAGGATGCCCAAGTATAATTACATAAATACACTTTAATAGTGTACATAATTATCACACTAGGCGCCTCGAAAGACCTTTTGTAAAGGTTGTTCTCATGAACTTTTATTTTTTCTCCACTTAATAATAAGCCCCAAAACACTTTTCAAAGAACTTGAACGCAAATATATTATATTTTTAACCAGGGGTTAGAAAAATAGTTATTTTTATCTATTCACAAAAAATAAACATCTTCCTTTATAAAACATTTATATCTTTCAATTAAGGACATCAAATGATTTCCAATCCTCCAAAAAATATTTTCCTCGCCACACAATATCCCCTCCCCTTCCCCGTTTTACAAAATTATTGATGACAATATTGTGACCTCATCAATTTTTAAATTTAATTATCTAACATTTTAAAAACGATTGTTATGTTTCAACCTATTAAATTTTTCGACAACATTTTCGAAAGCACTCTAATTACTGATGTGCGTATAACCAACTTTGCAGGCGATAGCCTTAACCGCTTAACAGCTCAAAACACCGGCGGCGCCTATACCAGTCTTATTACCCTGCTTACACCGCCCTACAATGCTATGCAGGAAATAATAAGCAGCGTAGATGTGGCGCTGGGCCTGCAGAGGTAAAACGCTTACACTGAATGAATTTATAGCCTACTTTAAGAAAACCATGAGTGATCAACAGGGTGTAATTGCCAATATACTTGGCGGATTTGCCACACCCGCTTTCCTTGAGTTTTATCCTAACGGTACAAGTGAATACTCGGCTGCTACAAAAACTAACCTGCCTGTATTAATTGGCCGTATTAATGCGGCTGCTACTGCGCATGCCGGCGAACTCGGCCCGTCGCTTACCTCAACTTTGCAGGGGTTTACATCAGCGTGGGAAGAGATACGCAGCCAGCAGGCACAGCAGAAAGGAAGTGTGGAAAGCAATCGCACCGCACGCAGCCAGGCCCGTGTTGATCTTGAAACGGCATTGGTAACGGTGGTGCATACCATAGGCAGTATGTTTCCTGGCGATGCAGAAAAATGTATGGACTTCTTTGATTTTACATTGCTTAAACGTACGCCGCAAAAAACGCAAAAAGAAATACTAACGGGCTCGGTTACCAGCAGCAGCACTGTTGTTGCTATTAACCGCACATTTTCTGCCGAGGCAAAAACGAGAATAACAAATAATTCGGAGAATGCATCTCTTTTTGTGTACCTCGCTCCTACTGCAGACGCGGTTATGGATGGTAAGGGCCAGGAAGTAAAACCCGGCGAGAGCCGCAACTTTACAATGGAAATTTAGGCGATTTAAATGATACATTTCTACTGGTGCATAACCTCAGCAGCGTAAACGATGCAGGTTATATATTGGAAATTAAAAACTGAGTTATTTTTTCATTGATGTTTATTTTTAGTGGAGCAGGCGAAAGCCTGCTTTTTTTTGTCGGACAGAAAAAGAGAAAAGAAATTATAATCTTTTATATTTGACTATGCATTATTCTGCTTATGTATAAAACTGCTTCAGCATTTATATCCTTATTTTTTGTTGCTATATTTTCATTAGCACAACGGCCACTTCCGGAAGATTATAAAGTTTATGATGCCTTAATACGCACCGAAGTTAACCACAAGACAAAATCTGTAACGATTATTAAAAACCTGGAAAAAGAAACAAGCAGCGAATTTTTTATTGACGCCATATCATCCGGAAATAAACAAGAACTGAACGGCTACATTATGCTTATAAAAAAGCCTGATGATATTAAAGTTGATACTGAAAGAAATCAATGGTGAGTGGAAATGGTATTACAAGATCTTTCTATGGCAAGCGTAAACCCGTTTAACATAAAAATTGTATAATAATTATAAACGGTTTATAATTATTAAACTAATTTATAAATATTTGCGTTTCTAAAAACTAAAAATCAAACATGAAATCAGGAATTAAACAATTTTTTTTCGTCATAATTTTTCTGGCTGTTTTTCCATTTGTTGGTATGGCGCAGGGAACTTCAGAAAAAACAAAAGAGTAACGCCTCATAACTGGTATGAGCTCGATAGAAGGAAACCGGCTTTACGGAATCAGCCTCGACAAGGCCTATAAATTTTTGAAAAACAGGAAACCTAAAACTGTAGTTGTTGCCGTTATTGACAGCGGAGTTGATACAACCCAGGAAGATCTGAAACCAATACTATGGCACAACCGAGAAATACCCGGCAATGGAATAGATGATGATCATAACGGTTATGTAGATGATGTATATGGCTGGAATTTTATCGGTGGCAAAGATGGTAGAAACCTGTGCACAAGGATTCATATGAAGCCGCAAGGGTATATTGGAGGCTGCATGATAAATATGGAGATAGTATTCCGGATACTACCAGCATGATGCCGGCCCAAGAAAAGAAGTGAAAGAATACTTAGTGCAAAGGAAAAAGTTAAACGGTGTTGATCCCAAAGAATTAGTATTATGAAGAGGATTTACCTTGCCTTTGAAAGGGGCGATTCTATTATCGCCAAAGACTTGGGCAAAGCGGAGTTTACCGGAAATGATTTAAAATCATATTCTCCAACTGATGCCGATGCCAAAACGGCAACGAGCATTTACCTGAATATTTGCAAACTAAATAGTGATTATGATATTTCGAATGCCGATATATTGAATGACTTAAAAGGGGAAATTCTAAAAGGTGATGAGGCCGAAACGCCACCTGAAGATTATCGTGGAGAAATTGTAAAGGATAATGAGAATGACATTAATGATCGGTATTATGGCAACAATGATGTAATGTCAGGCACTCCTTCGCATGGAACTCATTGTTCCGGGAATAATTGCTGCAGTAAGGAATAATGGAATTGGTATGGATGGCATTGCAGACGATGTAAAGATAATGATGGTTCGTGCCGTACCTGATGGTGATGAACATGATAAAGATATTGCCAATGCAATTCGCTATGCAGTGGACAATGGCGCACAAATTATCAGCATGAGTTTTGGAAAACAGTTTTCCCCTGAAAAAACATGGGTAGATGATGCCGTAAAATATGCGCAAAGCAAGGATGTACTTTTGGTACATGCTGCAGGAAATGATCATGAGGATATTGATACTGCTGCCGATTTCCCCAGTCCCGTTTTTGCAGATGGTTCAGGAAGAGCGAAGAACTTTATTACTGTAGGCGCCAGCGGCGATTCTACTAACGGTGGTTTTACGGCCAGCTTCAGTAATTATGGAAAAAATGAAGTGGATGTTTTTGCCCCCGGCGTAGATATTTATTCTACTTTACCCGGTGGAAATAAATATGGCAATTATTCCGGAACCAGCATGGCATGTCCCGTGGTGGCGGGTGTTGCTGCTTTGATCCTTGAATATTTCCCTGATCTTACTGCGGAACAAGTAAAATATGTAATTGATAAATCAGCAACACCTATAACAGAAAAAGTTATTTTACCAGGCACACAAAAAACACCTGGCAACGACGAAGAGCCTACGATGGTAAACCTTTCGGATATAAGTATAAGCGGTGGCGAAGTAAATGCGTACGAAGCAGTGAAACTGGCAGCTACTTTAAAGGGAGATAAAGACAAGGAAATGAAGTTGCCAAAATCGAAAGCAAGAAGGGAAAGAAATGATTAAAAGATGTTTTAAAATAATCTGAAACCTGACATGCCAATAAAATGCTGTTAGGTTTTTTTATTTTTTAAAATTTAATTTGTACATCAAATTCAGTTAATTATGAACCGGCCTTCCCCAACAACTTATCCTGAATATTTTCAGCGATACATTAACCAGGTAAAAGAAGATGATTTAAAACTGGCATTTAAAAATCAAATGCCTGCTGCCGAAATTTTCTTTCAATCTATTAGTGAAGAATTCTCCAGCAAAAAATATGCGGAAGGTAAATGGACCATTAAAGAAGTGCTGCAGCATATTATAGACGCAGAAAGAGTTTTTTCATACAGAGCCATGTGCTTTGCGAGAAAAGAACAGCACATTCTTCCCTCTTTTGATGAGAATGGTTATGCATTCAACTCAAATGCAAACAATCGTGATTGGAACGAGCTGATTGAAGAATTTGTTGCAACCCGCAAGTCAACCGAATATCTTTTTAATAGTTTTACTGATGAGGCATTGAACACTATTGGCAAAGCCAGCGATTATACCATAACGGTAGTGGCTGTGGGCTTTGTTACTGTCGGGCATGTAAATCATCATATAAGAATTATACAGGAAAGATACATTGGCGTGTAGCACTTAGTACCTTCAATAAATATAAGTGTGAAACTTTTTAGTGCCGAACAAATTAAAAACTGGGATTTATTTACAATAAATAATGAACTGGCATCTTCTATTAATTTGATGGAGCGAGCCGCGAATGCCTGTACCAACTGGATCTTACAAAATTTTAATGATTCATCTGCTTTCAAGATTTTTTGTGGCAAGGGTAACAACGGCGGTGATGGACTGGCGATTGCAAGGCTTATGATTGAACACAATTTTTCCGCTTCAGTTTACATAGTTGAGAGTAGTTCGGCAGGATCTGATGATTTTAATTTCAATCTGCAACGGCTAAAAGAAAAATCTTCGGAAATTCATTTTATAGAATCAGCCGAAGTGTTTCCTGAAATCAAAAGAGATGACATTATCATTGATGCTCTATTTGGAACAGGGCTCAATAAAAAACCTTCCGGCATTTTTAAAAAATTGATTCTTCATTTAAATAATTCGGGCGCCCAAATAATTGCGGTAGATGTTCCAAGTGGATTATATACGGACGTATCCTCAAAGGGGAATGCGATTATTCGTTCACGTTATACGCTTTCATTTCAACAAAAGAAGCTTGCGTTTCTATTGCCTGAAAATGAATCTTTTTGCGGCGAAGTGGTGATTTTGGACATCGGACTTTCGCGCAATATTATGCAGATGAAAAAACTGTGTATGAATTAACTGATAAAAAAGTGATTGAAAAGATTTACAATCCCAAGAAAGCCATTTGCTAACAAAGGAATTATGGCTATGCATGCCTGGTAGTTGGCAGTTATGGAATGATGGGTGCGGCGGTGTTAAGCGCCAAAGCATGTCTAGAAGCGGAGTTGGAAAATTTACCTGCTACATTTGTAAAGAAGGATATACCATAATGCAAACATCCGTTCCTGAAGCAATGTGTACCATGTTTGGGAACACATTTATTAAAGACATTGAGAATTTAAAAAATTTTGATGTAACAGGTATTGGTCCCGGAATCGGGAGGCATCTTTCTCATAAGGAATTACTGCAGAAAGTATTTAAAACTTCAAAAAGCCCGATAGTAATAGATGCGGATGCATCAACGTCTGAAACAATTCTCTACT
>CAWBUS010000016.1:0-18703 GCA_963792025.1 uncultured Chitinophagaceae bacterium
ACTGTATAGATTTATCTTTTCAATAATAAAAAATTCCTGTGTTTTAAAACTGCATCCTATAAATAGGCAAATCAGGCTGGTTGCAAAAATGAACTGGAATTTTTTTGTCATAAGCAATCTAATATACAGGATAAATATCATTGCACAATGTTTTAAACCGTATCCTTAATTTTCATGGAGATAAGTATTAATGCCCACACTACCCTTATTTCTTATAAAGTTTCGTTAACACGCCGCACATTATCATCGGCAGCAAAAGTATTTAGTAGATTTAGTAAGTAAAACTAATTTGCTCAAACCAAAACAAGCTCACCCATGAAACATCAACCTGTACTTTTTATTGCTTTGTTGCTTATTGCGTTAACAACCGTTTTTACCCAATGCCCGAAAAACGATTATTATCCTTCCACGCCTCAACACGCCTTTAAGCAATTAGTCGATATAAGGCCGTATAACCTTAATTATTCTGTGGGTGATACCGTTTGGATACATATTGCCGTGCCGGGAAAATTATTATTCGATACATTAATTAACAGGCCTGTCTTTTATGATTCTGCAAACTTTTCAACAGACGTTCGGGCGCAGTTATTGTTTAATGATCCCTTTATCGCTAACAACTCAAGGCTCGTTTCATTTGTCTATACACAGGGAGTGTCTTCCTACGAAAGTGTGAATCAAAGTGTAACCGATGCGCAAATTAGTTTCGGTTGCAATCAATCCACCAATTACGATTTGCTTGTTGGTATTGTATTTCAGCAGACAGGTGTGTTTGGTATTTCCCTGAATGGTTCCGTGCAAAAATGTTTTATAAATGATTACTCCACTTATAATACTATGAGCTTTTATTTTAATGTTGCCGATACACACTTTGACTATTACAGCCAGCTACCTTTTGCCGATATTAATCAGCAAGCCGATGTTAACATGCTAACCGCATTACGAATTAAATCTGTGGTGTGTGTAAATGTGCAATAAAAACCCGGTAGCAAAATTTTTTGCCCCATTGTAAATTTTTACGATATAGGTTTTAAAGTTTTTTGCTCTATCGTAACTTTTGACGATATAGGTTTTAAAGTTTTTTGCCCTACCGTAAATTTTGACGATACAGGTTTTAAAGTTTTTTGCCCTATCGTAACTTTTGACGATATAGGTTTTAAAGTTTTTTGCCCTATTGTAAGTTTTGAAGATATGAGTTAAAAAAGTTTTTGCTCTATTGTTGATTTTGAAGATATAGGTTAAAAAAGGTTTTGCCCTATAGTAAATTTTGAAGATATGGATTTTAAAGTTTTTTGCCCTATCGTAAGTTTTGACGATATAGGTTTTAAGGTTTTTTGCTCTATCGTAAATTTTGACGATATAGGTTTTAAAGTTTTTTGCCCTATCGTAACTTTTGACGATATAGGTTTTAGAGTTTTTTGCCCTATCGTAACTTTCGACGATATAGGTTTTAAAGTTTTTTTGCCGCATTCTGGCTTCTCATGAGGCTTTTGTAAAGATTTACGCACTATAAAGAAGATGTTACTTCGGGTAAGCGTAAAAAATTAACTACCGCCAGAGACGTCACTGCGAGGAGGAACGACGAAGCAAACTCCGAAAATTGTCTGAACCATGATTAAAATGATTTATATGATTTACCTGATTCCAAAATTGTAATTATCATGATAATCCTATAAATCCTAAAAATCATGGTTCAGACATAAGTTTGCTTCGTCGTCGTGCCTCCTCCTGGCAATGACGAGACTTTCAGCTATCGGATGTCTTATTGCAATGTTCCTTCCTGAAAAAAGAGATTTAATTATTCCTTATAAAACTGTGGCTGTTGTTTTTCTGGTATAACCAATTCATTGCTTAACGAAGGAAACATCTTTTGCATTTCTGCTAATGGTTTTCCGCTGGTATCAATAAATGTCCACGTTTTACCTTTATCAGTGGAAAGCGCTATTAAATAAGAAGTAGCTTCTACCCTTCCTTCGTTCATTTTTAAAGTCAGTAATTCCTGTACTACCGATTGTAATCCTGCTTTGGTAATAACTATGGACGATATATTGCCTATTAATAAATTTTTAATAGTAACCCCCTTCGATTTCATGTCGTCCATAGATTGCTTTAACACTACAATCATCTTATCATTGCCGCCGGTATTTGCCACAATTTTAGGATTAATATATTTTATATAATGCGTGTAATCCTTTTTTATAAAAAGTGCTGCCATGTTATCAGCAGATTTTTTAAGATTGGCAGCAGCCACTGCAGTGTCAATAGTATTGTTTTGCGAATAGGCGAAACCGGTAGAAAATAATAATGCAGTTAGTAGAAGTCGGCAGCGTTTCATTATTTGTGTGTTTTGTGGAAAATGGAATGGTCAAATTTTCTGTAATGGCGGGGTGTAAGATAAGGAGAAGTTAGAGGTGTAAAGGAAGATGTATTACATCAATGGGTAAAAACATGAGTTAAATAATGCCCGCGCCTTTATTGCTCTTGTAACCAACAAAACTTATACATAAATAAACTTGTTGGCGAAAATAAAAACAAGGCCGAAGAACAACCAAACTAATTGTAAGTATTCAATAAGCCATTCCCAATTAAAATTGAATGGCATTTTGGCCAAATCATCACGAGGAAATTATGCTGGTTAAAAAAATAAAATCGAAATAGTTATAACCTTATCATTCTTACTCTTATATTTAGGAACTCATTTTTCATAAAAAAACAATGCCGAAACTAATATGCGTAATAATCTTGCTGATATCTTGCGCAAGCTGTAAAAAAAATCATACACACTCTACAGACGCTCCTCCAAGTATTACGTTTATCGCAGGGGCTCAGAAAGTTTTGTACTCCGGATATTCAAATAACACCGTATGTGGGGGTGTGGTATTCTATAGATCTCCGTATAACGACATAAGTTCTCTATATACTATTGCGGCGTGTAAAGATGATAGTGACAATATTGCAATTGTGCTTCAAGGCCCTCACCTTCTGAGCCAGGATAGCATTAATAAAATAAAACTAGTTGGCATAGCATACACTGCAAACGGAATTTATTATGCCTCCAACAACTCTTCAACTAATGGTAATTCCACTATGACAATTAAGATTTCAACAAGCAATTTATTCAGTGGTACTTTTATGGGAACGCTTTATTTGCAAACCGGTGAGGAACTGAATATTAATGACGGTAGCTTCAACAACTTAACTTTACAATAGCAAGATATTTATTATTTCGCCATGTTTTCTGAAATAGGTAATTTTCTTTGATTGAGCGTCCTTTTTTTTCTTCGGCGCTTATTATTCGCACAACATTATGCTGTTCTAAGGCAATAAAAGATTCTTCTAGAAGATTTCTGTCAATGAAGGAGGAGTTGTAAGGGTTAAGTATAAGTGCATGCTTTCTATTTTTTTTAAGGACAAATTGTTAAAGCATTTAATGACTAGTATACTCATTTATGTCTCTAAAAACGTGGCATCTTCAGTATATCTTTTTATAAAATCATCAGCCATAAAAGAAGTAATTGATAGTGTTTCACGCAAATCATTAACATTAGAATGAAGTGTGGCATCTGTGGTTATAAGGATCTTATTATCTGTTTTGAAACATATTTCTACCAGGTAAACATCATGATGTGGGAGGCGATTATTAATATCAGTGTCAAATTCGTCAACATCATCAACTAAATGAACCTTATTTGAATTATAATAAAAATTTCTTCTGATAAAATTTACAGCTTCACGTTGTTGAGGCAACCATCTGCCAGATTCTTTTTCAAGCTGATAAAATTTGCGGGCCAAAGGCGTATCATTTTTAATTACTATTTTATCGCAAACTTCAAAGATTTTGATAAAAAGTCCAACGACCTCTTTATACTTTTCTTCATCGGCAAACCAATGATAAAACCATTCATCAATCGTTAAGTGGAAACCTCTTGCCATGTTTATATTCCTAAAAATTTCTTCAAACTCTCCAATTCAGTTTCCATAAAACTTATTAAGCCACCTTCGAGTTGTCCTTTTTCATTCACTGTCTGCGGAGTTATGATAGTTTCACCATCTTTTATTTCTGCTAAAAGAAATTGTACATCATCAATTGATAATTCACCGGCAGCAATTTTAGCTAATGCAGCAGTAACAATATTTTCGCTATGAGTAGTCAGGAATATTTGTTTACCTTCTTTATTTATAATGTCAACAAATACATCAACCATCTTGCCTTGTGCCGAAGGATGCAGGTGTATTTCCGGTTCTTCAATAAAGGCAAGACCAGTTTCCTTTTTTAAAAGTTTAATGAGCATGTACACGAACTGGTTTATACCAAAGCCTTCGTTAACCAAATCAATTGTTTTGCCGGTCTTATTATCAGTTCTTAAATAAAACGAACTACTGCCAGGCACTGCAACAAACCGGAAGTTTTTACCAAATACAGGATAAAAATATTTATCAATCTTTAATTCAAAATCAAGTCCTTCACTACGAATTTGCATGGCTAATTTTGACTCATCTGTATCAGCTTCGCTTGAAAATATTGGACTGAAGAAGCCTCGCCTTACGGATATTACTTCTATAGATTGTATGTCATTAAAAACTGTATTTAACTGATGGGGTTTATATCCATTGGGCGTTTTATCATCATTACTTTTTATCGATTCAAATGTAAAGCCGTTCCATAAAAATTTTGAATCTTCTATAGTAACCTCTTTTTTTTCTAAAGACGTAACAGGTAAATCAATAAATATACCATCTTCAATTTTATTAATGTGATATTCCATATTTGCGCCGAGGCTTAAAAGCGTTAAAGTATAACGAATAATATTTTTACCCTCTATTAAATTTTCGATTTTGCTGGTAATATCTATGACTAAATGGCGAGGTTTTACGTTTTTATTTCCGATATTTTCAAAATTGCCAAGATTGATAAATCCAAGATTAAATAAACTATTAAGTTTCTGATTAGGATTTACAAAGAGATTTCTCATAACATAAGGTGCATACGCAACACTGCTCTTACCACTGCCATTTGGCCCATATAAAATATTCAGTTTTTTTATGGGTATAGTTTGCTCTTTTATACTCCTGAAATTAGAAATACCAATCTCTGTAATCATAATTAAAGTATTATTTTAAAGATATAAATAAATTACTAATATCATTCGCAAGCAAATATAAAGAGAGCTGTATGGCTACTTTCAATTTAGTAACCATCCTCTTTAATAAATTTCGAAAAAATAATTCCCTCCCCACACAATATCTCCTCCCCTTCCCCGTTTTACAAAATTATTGATGACAATATTGTGACCTCATCAATTTTTAAATTTAATTATCTAACATTTTAAAAACGATTGTTATGTTTCAACCTATTAAATTTTTCGACAACATTTTCGAAAGCACTCTAATTACTGATGTGCGTATAACCAACTTTGCAGGCGATAGCCTTAACCGCTTAACAGCTCAAAACACCGGCGGCGCCTATACCAGTCTTATTACCCTGCTTACACCGCCCTACAATGCTATGCAGGAAATAATAAGCAGCGTAGATGTGGCGCTGGGCCTGCAGAAAGGTAAAACGCTTACACTGAATGAATTTATAGCCTACTTTAAGAAAACCATGAGTGATCAACAGGGTGTAATTGCCAATATACTTGGCGGATTTGCCACACCCGCTTTCCTTGAGTTTTATCCTAACGGTACAAGTGAATACTCGGCTGCTACAAAAACTAACCTGCCTGTATTAATTGGCCGTATTAATGCGGCTGCTACAGCGCATGCCGGCGAACTCGGCCCGTCGCTTACTTCAACTTTGCAGGGGTTTACATCAGCGTGGGAAGAGATACGCAGCCAGCAGGCACAGCAGAAAGGAAGTGTGGAAAGCAATCGCACAGCCCGCAGCCAGGCCCGAGTTGATTTGGATACGGCATTGATAACCGTGGTGCATACTATAGGCAGTATGTTTCCCGGTGATGCTGAGCAATGTATGGCCTTTTTTGATTTTACATTGCTAAAGCGCAGCGCACAAAAAACGCAAAAAGAAATTCTAACGGGCTCGGTTACCAGCAGCAGCACTGTTGTTGCTATTAACCGCACATTTTCTACCGAGGCTAAAACGCGGATAACCAATAATTCGGAGAACGCATCTCTCTTTGTGTACCTCGCGCCTACTGCAAGTGCTGTGATGGCCGGCCAGGGCCAGGAAGTAAAACCCGGCAAGAGCCGCAACTTTACTATAGACAAGTTAGGCGACATAAATGATACTTTCCTTTTCGTACATAACCTTAGCAGCGTAAACGATGCGGGTTATATAGTGGAAATTAAGAACTGAGTTTTTTTTCATTTGTTATTGATTTTACGTTGAGCAGGCGAAAGCCTGCTTTTTTTTGTTAGGAAAAAGAGTAAAAGAAACTATAATCAGGTTTATATTTGATTATGCGTTGTGTTATCTATAAAACTGCTGTTGTATCAATATCATTTTTTTTAATTGTTACAAAATCTTTTGCACAACAATCACTTCCGGAAGATTATAAAGTTTATGCTGATTTAATGCGCACGGAAATTATCAGCGGCACTAAATCTGTAACGATTATTAAAAACCCGGAAAAAGAAACCAGCATTAATTTTTTGTCGATGCCATATTATCCGGAAATAAACAAGAACTGAACGGGTACACTATGCTTATAAAAAAGCCTAATGATATTAAAGTTGATACTGTCAACGGAGATGTGGAAATAGCAGTACAAGATCTTTCTCTGGCAAGCCTAAACCCGTTTAACATAAAAATTCCATAATAATACACAAGCGGTCTTTCTAATCGAACTATTTTACAAATATTTGCGTTTCTAAAAGTTAAACACACCATATGATTTCAGGAATTAGACAATTCTTCTTCGGCATAATTTGCCTCGCTGCGCTGCCATTTGTTGGTCATTGCGCAGGGAACTTCAGAAAAAACTAAAATAGTAGCGCCGCACAACTGGCACGAGCTCGATAGAAGCGAAACCGGTTTCTACGGTATCAGCCTCGATAAAGCCTATAAATTTTTGCAAAACAGGAAGCCTAAAACGGTTGTGGTTGCTGTAATTGACAGCGGCGTTGATACAACGCAGGAAGATTTGAAATCAGTATTATGGCACAATCCCGGTGAAATACCCGGCAATGGCATTGATGATGATCATAACGGTTACGTAGACGATGTATATGGCTGGAACTTCATCGGTGGCAAAGATGGAACACCTGTGCATAAGGATTCATACGAAGCTGCCCGGGTATACTGGAAGCTGCATGATAAATATGGCGACAGCATTCCGGATACAACCAGCATGATGCCGGCCCAACGAAAAGAAGTGGAAGAATACCTTAGGGCAAAGGAAAAAGTTACAAACGGTGTTGATCCCAGGGAATTAGTTTTCATGAAAAGAATTCTACCGCCTTTGCAGAGGGGCGATTCAATTATTGCCAAAGATTTGGGTAAAGCGGAGTTTACCGGCAATGATTTAAAATCGTATACGCCAACTGATGCCGATGCCAAGACCGCAATGAGCATTTACCTGAATATTTGCAAACTAAATAGTGATTATGACATTTCGAATGCTGATATTATTAATGACTTAAAAGGGCAAATTCTAAAAGGTGATGAGGCCGAAACGCCACCGGAAGACTATCGTGGAGAAATTGTTAAGGATAATGAGAATGACATTAATGATCGCTATTATGGAAACAATGATGTAATGTCAGGCACTCCATCGCATGGAACTCATTGCTCCGGAATAATTGCAGCCGCAAGGAATAATGGAATTGGTATGGATGGCATAGCAAACGATGTAAAGATAATGATGGTGCGTGCTGTACCTGATGGCGATGAACATGATAAAGATATTGCCAATGCCATTCGCTATGCAGTGGACAATGGCGCACAGGTTATCAGCATGAGTTTTGGAAAACCGTTCTCCCCTGAAAAAACCTGGGTAGATGATGCCATAAAATATGCGCAAAGCAAGGATGTACTTTTAGTACATGCTGCAGGAAATGATCATGAGGATATTGATACTGCTGCCGATTTCCCCAGTCCCGTTTTTGCAGATGGTTCAGGAAGAGCGAAGAATTTTATTACTGTAGGCGCCAGCGGCGATTCTACTAACGGTGGCTTTACGGCCAGCTTCAGCAATTATGGAAAAAATGAAGTGGATGTTTTTGCCCCCGGCGTAGATATTTATTCTACTTTACCCGGCGGAAATAAATATGGCAATTATTCAGGAACCAGCATGGCATGTCCCGTGGTGGCGGGTGTTGCGGCCTTGATACGTGAATATTTTCCTGATCTTACTGCAGAACAAGTAAAATATGTAATTGATAAATCAGCAACACCTATAACAGAAAAAGTTATTTTACCAGGCACACAAAAAACACCTGGCAACGACGAGGAACCTACGATGGTAAACCTTTCGGATATAAGTATAAGCGGTGGCGAAGTAAATGCCTATGAAGCAGTGAAGCTGGCAGCTACTTTAAAGGGAGATAAAGACAAGGAAATGAAGTTGCCAAAATCGAAAGCAAGAAGGGAAAGAAACGACTAAAAATTTTGAAAATAATCTGAAACCTAACACGCAAATAAAATGCTGTTAGGTTTTTTTATTTTTTAAAAATTAAATTTGTAATCCAAATCAATAAATAATGACGAAGCCTTCCCCAACAACTTATCCTGAGCATTTTCAGCGATATATTAACCAGGTAAAAGAAGATGATTTAAAACTGGCTTTCAAAAATCAAATGCCTGCAGTAGAAATTTTCTTTCAATCTATTAGTGAAGAATTCTCGAACAAAAAATATGCTGAAGGGAAATGGACTATTAAAGAAGTGCTGCAGCACATAATAGATGCAGAAAGAGTTTTTTCATACAGGGCCATGTGCTTTGCGAGAAAAGAACAGCACATTCTTCCCTCTTTTGACGAGAACGCCTACGCATTCAACTCAAATGCAAACAATCGTGATTGGAACGAGCTGATTGAAGAATTTGTTGCAACCCGCAAGTCAACGGAATATCTTTTCAATAGTTTTACTGATGAAGCATTTCATACGGTTGGGAAAGCCAGCGATTATACCATAACGGTAGCGGCTGTAGGCTTTGTAACGGTCGGGCATGTAAATCATCACATAAGAATTATACAGGAAAGATATATCGGCGTGTAGCGTTAGTACCTTCAAATAAATATAAGTGTGAAACTTTTTACTGCCGAACAAATTAAAAACTGGGATTTATTTACAATAAATAATGAACCGGTATCTCCTATTAATTTGATGGAGCGTGCCGCGAATGCCTGTACTAAGTGGATTGTACAAAATTTTAATAATACTTCTGATTTCAAATTTTTTTGCGGCAAAGGAAACAATGGTGGTGATGGGTTGGCCATTGCGAGGCTATTGATCGGGCACAATTTTTCCGTTTCAGTTTACATAGTTGAAAGTAGTTCGGCAGGCTCTGATGATTTTAATATTAATCTCCAGCGGCTAAAAGAAAAATCTTCGGCAATTTATTTTATAGAATCAACTGAAGCGTTGCCTGAAATCAAAAAAGATGACATCATCATTGATGCATTATTTGGAACAGGGCTCAATAAAAAACCTTCCGGGATTTTTAAAAAATTGATCCTTCATTTAAATAATAGCAGTTCCCAAATAATTTCCATAGATGTACCAAGCGGGTTATATACTGATGAGTGTTCGAATGGAAATGCGATTATTCGTTCACGTTATACGCTTACATTTCAACAAAGGAAGCTGGCGTTTTTATTGCCTGAAAACGAATCATTTTGCGGCGAAGTGGTGATCCTGGACATTGGACTTTCCGCGCAATATTATGCAGATGAAAAAACTGTTTATGAATTGACGGATAAAAAAACGATTGAAAAAATTTACGTTCCAAGGAAAGCCTTTGCTAACAAAGGAAATTACGGCTATGCATGCCTGGTAGTTGGCAGTTATGGAATGATGGGCGCGGCGGTGTTAAGCGCCAAAGCATGTCTTAGAAGCGGAGTTGGAAAACTTACCTGCTACATTTGTAAAGAAGGATATACCATAATGCAAACATCCGTTCCTGAAGCAATGTGTACCATGTTTGGGAACACATTTATTAAAGACATTGACAATTTAAAAAATTTTGATGTAACAGGTATTGGTCCCGGAATCGGGAGGCATCTTTCTCATAAGGAATTACTGCAGAAAGTATTTAAAACTTCGAAAAGCCCGATAGTAATAGATGCCGATGCATTGAATGTTCTAAGCAATTATTCATCATTATATAAATCGATTCCAGAACATAGTATCATAACGCCTCATCCCAAAGAATTTGAAAGATTATTCGGCAAGTCTGACAACGATTTTGAACGAATTGAGCTTGCCTCAAAGAAAGCAAAAGATCTTAATATTTATATTATTCTAAAGGGTCACTATACTTTAATTGCAACACCCGATGGAAAAGGATATTTTAATTCAACTGGAAATGCAGGCATGGCAACAGCAGGTTCCGGTGATGTACTCACGGGCATACTAACGGGATTACTTGCGCAAAAATATTCTTCCCCTGATGCTTGTATACTGGGTGTTTATCTTCATGGACTTGCAGGAGATATCGCTGCTGATAAGCTTTCAAAAGAAGCGATGATTGCAAGTGACATCATTGATCATTTAGGAGAAGCGTTTAAGCAAATAGGTCAATAGTCATTTAGTCATTTTTTAAATAAGTAGCTATTAGAAATAAGGAATCAGGAATGACTCGTTAGTTTCCAACAATTGATGACACTATTTTATACGTATAAAATATTTTAGTTTGTAGTATAAAAATATTATTTTCGTTTTTTAACGAAGATGGCCATGGATAACAAGATTACTTTAAGTTTTGATGAATCGGTAATTAAGAAAGCAAAAAAATATGCCGAAAAAAATAACATCAGTCTTTCACGCCTGATAGAATTTCTATTGAAAAAAGTTACTTCCAATAATTACAATTCATTAGAAGATTTTCCAATTTCAGATTGGGTACAGCAGGTTGCTGAAGGTGGGGCCATCTATCAAACAAAAGCAAGAAGAACAAGAAAAACTGCCAAAGAAGAATATTTCAAATCAAGAAAATGAAAATATTTCTTGATGCAAATATTTTAGTCTCCGTATTAAACAAAGAATACCCGCTTTTTACGTATACTTCCCGCATAGTAAGCCTCGCCGATAACAAAAAGTTTACTTTGTTTACATCTCCTGTTTGCCTGGCTATTGCTTTTTACTTTGCTGAAAAAAAATATAAAACTGCTTCGGCAAAAAAGAGAATTCAAATTCTGTGTGAACATATCAACATTGCATCGGTAAACAAATCTGCCGTACTTCAATCTTTACAGAACGCTGCTATTAACGACTTCGAAGATGGTCTTGAATATTACGCTGCCGTTGAAAGTAAATGCCTGTGCATCATTACAGAAGATGTTGAAGATTTTTATTTTTCAAAAATAGAAGTATTGAGAAGTGAGGATTTCTTTCAAAAACACCTGTTTTCAAGTTAGCCAATCATGCTACTGTTGAATTAGCTTATTAATACATTTTCCCCTATTTTTGCCACCCAAAAAATTAAGTAATATCTAACATATGAGTAATATAATTTATGTCATTCCGGCCATGGGTATTGTTGGTCTTCTTTACACATTAATAAAATTTCAATGGGTAAGTAAGCAGGATGCAGGTAATGAAAAAATGAAGGAAATAAGCACTTTCATTGCTGATGGGGCAATAGCTTTTTTGAAAGCCGAATATAAAATCCTGACCTATTTTGTGATAATTGCTGCCTTGCTTTTAGGAATAATGGGATTTACTAGTGCAAACAGCAGTTGGATAATAGCCCTGGCGTTTATATCGGGAGGTATATTGAGCGCTACTGCAGGTTTTATAGGAATGAAGGTTGCTACAAAGGCAAACGTTAGAACAACCCATGCGGCACGTACCAGTCTTGCCAGGGCTTTAAAAGTTTCCTTTACCGGAGGAAGCGTAATGGGATTAGGCGTGGCAGGACTTGCAGTTTTGGGATTAGGCGGGTTATTCATAATTTTTTATTTCATTTTTGTTGGAAATGTTCCCTCCACAAGCCCTGCATATGCTGACTTGCTGACCAAAGCAATTGAAGTATTGACTGGATTTTCATTAGGTGCAGAAAGTATTGCCTTATTTGCCCGTGTGGGTGGTGGTATATATACTAAAGCTGCAGATGTGGGTGCTGATCTTGTGGGAAAAGTTGAAGCAGGTATTCCTGAAGACGATCCACGGAACCCCGCTACCATAGCGGATAATGTGGGAGATAACGTAGGCGATGTTGCCGGTATGGGCGCAGATCTGTTTGGTTCATACGTGGCCACTGTTTTGGCTACCATGGTTCTTGGACGGGAAACTACTTCGGCAGATAACTTTGGAGGAATGGCTCCGATTTTATTACCGATGCTCATAGCTTCTATGGGTATTTTATTTTCTATAGTGGGTACTCTTTTTGTAAAAATATCTGATAATGCAGGGTTAAATACCGCTGTGGTTCAGAAGGCATTAAATCTGGGTAACTGGGGTTCTATTGTTCTTACTGCGATTGCATCTTATTTCCTGGTGATGTGGATAATGCCGGATACTGATATGGTTTTAAGAAATTACCATTTTACTAAAAATGGAGTGTATGGCGCCATTTTCGTGGGATTAGTTGTTGGTACTTTGATGAGTATTATTACAGAATTCTTCACGGCAATGGGTAAACGCCCTGTCCTCAGTATCATAAGACAATCCTCTACAGGGCATGCAACAAATATTATTAGTGGCCTTGCTGTGGGCATGGAAAGTACGATGCTCCCGATTTTGGTTTTAGCTTCTGGAATATATATGTCTTACTGGTGTGCAGGGTTATATGGAGTAGCAATAGCTGCTGCCGGAATGATGGCAACTACTGCAATGCAATTGGCAATTGACGCCTTCGGGCCAATAGCGGACAATGCAGGTGGAATTGCGGAGATGTGTGAACTTCCTAAAGAAGTTCGCGAGAAAACAGATATCCTGGATGCAGTTGGTAATACCACAGCCGCTACTGGTAAGGGATTCGCACTTGCTTCGGCTGCATTAACAGCCTTGGCTCTCTTTGCTGCCTTTGTGGGAATAGCAAAAATAGATGGTATCGATATTTATCGTGCCGATGTATTGGCGGGTCTGTTTGTGGGAGCTATGATTCCATTTATTTTCTCCTCTCTCGCCATCCGTGCGGTAGGTGAAGCAGCAATGGCCATGGTGGAAGAAGTGCGCAGGCAATTCCGAACCATTCCCGGAATTATGGAGGGAACCGGGAAGCCTGAATATCAAAAATGTGTTGCCATCTCTACAGATGCTTCTATTAAGAAAATGATGCTGCCTGGTTCAATTGCTCTGATTTCTCCATTAATAATCGGATTTATTTTTGGTCCTGAAGTGTTGGGAGGATTTCTTGCAGGCGCTACCGTTAGTGGTGTTTTGATGGGATTGTTTCAAAATAACGCCGGAGGTGCCTGGGATAATGCCAAGAAATCATTTGAGAAAGGCGCAGTGATAAATAATGAAACTTTTTATAAAGGTTCTGAACCACATAAGGCTTCAGTAACAGGCGACACGGTTGGTGATCCATTTAAAGATACATCCGGGCCAAGCATGAATATTTTAATAAAGCTAATGAGTATTATTTCTTTGGTTATTGCTCCTACCCTTGCAAGAATACATCATGATAGCATTGAAAAAGACAGGCAGCTTAAGATGGAAAATCTTCGGTTATTAGAAGAGAAAGAAAGCGGACTGAATTTGATGAAGGAGCAGAATACTGTTGTCCTGTCCGGCACGCATTTTATAGCAGCGAAAAAAGAAACGGTAGTAAAGAAATAACCTAATTAGAATTATTCGCCTTTCACCAAAAATATTTCATAACCAGGAGTGCATATGTTCCTGGTTTTTTTGTGCAATAAAGTTTCTTAGCTTATTTATAGTGTTTACTTTTGCTATTGAAAAATAACATTTCAATTCAATTTAGAAATAATGAAACTCAACTATCATATATCCATAGACGAAGCCCATAAACTCTTAACCAAAGACAACAACAAATTTGTTGAAGTAATGGAAGACGGTAAAATGACGGTGGAATATTATGCCCCGAAAGTATCAGACGAACAACAGCCACACAATAAAAATGAATTGTATGTGATAGCTTCCGGCAACTCCGGTTTTTACAGGAATGGAGAAATGATGGATTGTAGCCAGGGTGATGTCATCTTTGTTCCGGCCCACATGGAACACCGGTTCGTTAATTTCTCTGACGATTTCGCAACCTGGGTTATTTTTTATGGCGATGAAATCTATTGATCTGTATATTTAGAAATTAAAGAGCATCTTCAATTAGCTTTTTCATCAACTCCTCCATTCCTTCCGTCGCCGTTTTTTCAATTACATGAAAATTGTGATGTGGCCGGATGTATGGTGGATTTGTATCAATAATATATTTAGGAACATCGCCAGGTAAAAAATCAATTAAGCCCGCAGCTGGATAAACCTGCAATGACGTACCAGCTAAAACAAAAATATCAGCGTCGGACATCGCAATAGCTGCTTTTTCAATCATTGGCACTGGTTCGTTAAACCATACAACATGAGGCCGAAATTGCGTTCCATCCGGAGCTATATAGCCTAAATTAATATCACCCCTAATTTCATAAAACGTATTGATGTCTCTTTCGCCACGCATTTTAAAAATCTCGCCATGTAAATGCAAAACTTTTTTTGAACCTGCACGTTCATGTAAGTCATCAACATTTTGTGTGATAACGGTTACGTTAAAACGCTGTTGTAAATCTGCAATTCCTTTGTGAGCAGCATTAGGCAAAGCTGCCGCTACTTCCCGCCTGCGCATATTATAAAAATCAAGAACCAAATGTGGATTCTTTTTATAGCCCTCAGGTGTAGCAACTTCATAAACATTATATCCCATCCAAAGTCCATCACTATCGCGGAAAGTTTTTAAGCCACTTTCTGCGCTAATGCCTGCGCCCGTGAGAACAACAAGATTTTCCATCAAACAAAATTACGGTTTCTGTTTCGCCGCAATTGTTCTTAGAGCATGTTTTTTATAGAGGATCCAAACGATGAATGCAAGTAACCATAAAGGCCATATAGACACAAGGCCAATAATAATTTCAGCAATAAACTCAAAACCATTTTTAAAAGCCATCATGGTCCTGGTCGAAAATCCGGGTGAGACATCGGATGGATTATAACCCGCAATGGGTTGATAAAAATTTAAGTTGATTGTTGAGTAAGCGGATTGATGCGATAAGTAATTTATTCTTCCGGATGCAGATTCCATTTCCTCCTGGAGGTTATTTATTTCTTCCTGAACTTTTAAAACATCTTCCATATTTTTCGCCTGCTTTAAAAACTCAAGATATTTTAAACGCATTTGTTCTTTAGCCTGCAATCTCGATTTGGTGTCTACCACTTCAGCCATTACATCTTCAGATGTAATTTTTTTCTCCAATATTTTATCTGAATCAGATGGAAGCGCATTCAACAAATCTTCAAATTGTTCAACAGGAACTTTTATTGAAATGGTTGTTTCTTTTCGTTCATTTGATTCATTTTGATCTTCGCTTGCAATGTAGGCTCCGTAACGCTTTGAAAGACTGTGAACATTGTTGCTGTATTGCTTAAAGTCTTTCACTTCCAGTTTTAAATCTGCAGTCTTAATGATTTTTTTATCCCAATCAGGATTTTGTCCGGGCAACGTTCCCTGCAAAATATTGTCGTTAGATAGTGTTGAGGTATCACTATTTTTTTCCGTTAGTGCAAGATCTTTTGCATTTGATGGTGAGGCTTGTATCAGTGACATATCCTTGTTAGCAGAAATATCTTCCGATTTATATTTTGAAATTCCACCACAGGAAAAAAGTAAGGTGCTGATGAGCACAAGGGAAATAATTTTCTTCATATCAATAAGTTTTTAAAGTAAGATTACTTATTGATACAAATTGCATAAAATTTGTAACCTATATGTTTTGTTAAAGCAGCGTTTTATTTTTCACCTGCCAATTCCATAATTATGTTCCACTCTTTTTCCGTAACGGGCTGAACCGACAATCTTCCAAGACGAACAAGAGCCATGTCCGTTAGTCGTTTATCATTTTTTACTGTTGTAAGGCTCACGGGCTTTTTCAACTTTTTGAAAGGCTTCAAATCAACTGCAACCCATTCATCTTTTGTGGTCGGATCCTGGTAAGCTTCTTTATCAACTTTAGCAACACCAACAATTTCCATTCCTTCATTACTATGATAGTATAAAACTTCATCGCCTTTTTTCATCGCCCGCAAGTGGATTCTGGCTGCATAATTTCTTACACCATCCCATGTTGTTTTTTTGTCTTTTACTAATTGCTCCCAGCTATAAACGGAAGGTTCTGATTTTACAAGCCAGTAATTCATAAAATGTTTTTTAATATTTTAAGAAAGATAAAAAGATTATCACAAATAAAAATCAAATAAAATTATACGGTTTGATATGAACGAATTGCTATTGCAATAAAAAACTTTTTTATGAATAAAAACCAGTGGGAAAGGTTTCTCGTAATTCTATTGTATAAAAAATTATATGTTCTGTTGATTAGTCTTTATAAAAGTTTAATTCACTGAACTGATTTATTAATCTAAAAACCATTAAAAAAATGAAACGTAAAAAAATTCTTTTCGCCGCGATTGCTTCACTGGCGCTGGTGACAGGTGGTATTATCTATGCTGCCGACCACATCGATGCTCCCTCTGTAACCAATCAAACTACAGACATTACCGATTTGTATGCATTCCAGGGTGCTAATACAAATGATATTGTTCTTGTGGCTAACACACAAGGTCGGTTAACTCCTGCCACGACAGGAGCTGCAAAGTTTGATGAGAACACACTCATTCAATTTAGTATTGACAACAACAATGATAACATTGAAGACCTGGTTGTTCAATGTAAGTATGATGCTGCTTCAAATACTATGAAAGTGTATGGTCCCATTAAACCTTCTGCAACAGGCGCTGTGAGTAAGTTAGAAGGGGATGCAACTGCTTCTGTTGGCATTACGCCATATGGAGCTTCAACTCCGATAGTTGCTACCAAGGGAGGCATTTCGGTTTTTGCCGGACCAAGAGATGATCCTTTCTTTTTTGACCTCGATCAGTATCACGCAATTTTAGCCGGAACAGCCACTGGTTTTAACAACCCGGGAAAAGATGCTTTTGCCGGAACTAACGTGATGAGTGTAGTTGTAGAACTTCCGAAATCAATGTTGGGTGGATCAGGAAAAATAAATGTGTGGTTAACTACAAGAAAGAAAGTATAAAACATCTTATCCAACTTATTAATTAAAAACAAAAAAATTATTAAAGATGAAAACAACAATAAAATTATTAGCGCTTCTTATTTCGGGAAGCATGATTTTTACAGCGTGTAAAGATAAAAATCCTGGTGGCGGCAATACTATCGCTTATTATCAACAGGCAGACCAAATGGGAAGACCCGCAGTGAATACTGTATTCAATGCTGCGGCAGATAAAGACGCTTTTAATACAACAGTACCTTCCGCTATGGCAGCCATTTATCAACCTAAATTCATGACTACTTTAATTGCTTTAAATCCGGCTTATACCATGAATGCCCTGGGTCTCGATGCGCCAACATTTACTGGCTTGCTGGCAACGGATGTATTAAATGTTTCAACAACAGGTAAAACAACTTTTTTTGACGGCACTAATGTTTTAACCGGTCGTGCGTTAGATGATGATGTAATTCATACAGAATTACTTCTAATTTTCGGAGGTCCTAAAGGAACAGATAATGCTGGACTAACCAATGATAATGTACCGGCCAATGATGTAGCATTTTCAACTACATTTCCTTATTTGGCACAACCTCATTAATAAAGATTCTGATTGGAAACTTAGCCGGGAATTTATTTCCGGCTTTTTTATTTTACTCAAACTATTTTTTAATATTAAAATATGCAAAACTGTTGTTTCAGTAAATCCGTATATATTAACAGAATGAGTTTAACTTCATCATAATTAAACAAAGCATACAACTCATTTATATAAAAAAATGAGAGCAGCAATTGCATATTACATGATACTACTTTACTTTACAGTAATGTTTAAGCCGCTAATACCAATTGTGAAAGATAAACTCTCTCATACCTTTGCAGAGGCGATTCATCTTGCAACAGTCCACGCAGTTTATGGCGCTAATCATCTTCAAAAGGAAGTTGACCAATCCAGTTCTGACAACGCAAACGATAAACACCAGAATAGTAATAATGAAGACCAGGCGCAGGTACATGTCGCAACAAATGAATGCAAATTTCAATTTGTGAGTACATTAGCCCGGGAAACTTATTGTTCACCTATTCACCAGTCAATTATTACCGGGTTTATTTCTAAGCACTCCCCTCCTCCAAAATTTTCCTGAATAAATATTTAAAGTTATTGGCGTCACGTCTTTAATGTGCCTCATGAATTTTGCAGGACTATCAATTGCGTGTCGTACACCGTACTTAATTTCTTTAGTTAAATTTTGATAATGAATAAGATTCCATTTTATTTAGTCATTATTTTATTTTCGTTCAGCGCCCAATCCCAGGTAACCATAAATGGAAATATCATAGAC
>CAWBUS010000017.1:0-344500 GCA_963792025.1 uncultured Chitinophagaceae bacterium
AAATGTATTGCTAAAAGCAGGGCTGACGTGCATTTCATCAGCTTTAGTTCTTTGGTTATCTTTTGTTCGGGCAGAGTGTGTCACGAATGAAAGGATAAATAGTTCTTTTCAATGCTGTATAAAAGATGAGGGAAGGCCCCTCATATACGCCTGCGGAAGGAGTATATAAACCACTTCATGGTGCTGTAATCAAAAGTTATGGTATTGAGCGATGAAGAAAAGGCATCATAAAGGTGTCAGGTGAGTGTAAGAGAGCTGAACGAAAGTAAACCGTTCGAAGACGTCTCGAAACGAACTAACTCGTTGACAAAACTATTGGATTTCTGCCTCTGATAGGAAGGACTGTAATGGGAGATCCGTATACTGATTACAGGTCAACCGGGATTTAGGCGGCAGGACTCTTACATAGGCTTTTATAGGGAACGTGAGAAACTATCATTACGATGTGCGGAAAGCCTCTCGTTAAAAACGGGATTCAAGGTATTCCAAAGGAAACCGAAGCGTAATGAAGTGGCGGACTGAATCGTAGTAGTGAAGAAGTTTCTGTAATAGAAATGGAGCGAAGGGTTCAGCTCATTCATTTGTACTAAGAAAGACAACGCGGATTATTTCCGGGGACGATCAAGTTTAGTTCAACTATGTATAAAAATCTTTTTATACTGAATGAGAAGAGCCGTGTGAGGCGAGAGTTTCAAGCACGGTTCTGTGAGAGGCTTGGGCTGAAACGCCCTTGCCTACTCGACAAGTTCATTGAATAACCTGCCATCAGCAATACCTGCCGTTGTACAGCGGCACGCCACAAACGGAAAATACATTGAAAAACCACCACTACTGAAAACTTTTTGTTACGAGTGTGAAGAATTAGATTATTTAAAAATAAAATTTCAATAACAATTAAAATTATGGCAAGTATCAATCCACACATTAATTTCAACGGAAATGCAGAAGAAGCATTCAACTTTTACAAATCAGTATTTGGCGGAGAGTTTGCAAAAATAATGCGTTTCAAAGATTTAGCAAGTACTGAATTTCCGGTAGCGGAAAATGAAGCGAATAAAATAATGCACATTGCTTTACCAATCGGTAAAAGTATTTTAATGGCTAATGATGTACCTGAAATAATGGGACGAACAAATGAAAATGAGAACAGAAGCAAAATTGTAATTAGTGCAGAAAGCAAAGAAGAAGCTGACAAATTATTCAATGGACTTTCGACAGGCGGACAAATTGAAATGCCTATTGCCGACAGTCCCTGGGGTTCATATTTTGGTATGTTTAGAGACAAATATGGAATTGAATGGATGGTAGATTTTGACTCGAATTATAAGGGACAAATATAGACGAAGAAAAACAACGGACCCTTAACATTCGGTTTGCTGCTATGCTGGCGGACGGAATAACAATCGGCTGTAAATCGCAATCATCTTCAGTTCGGGCCTGACGTTCAATTTTCAGCTTTTAGTTGTTAACATCCATTTTAGTTTTTCAAAGTGGCTGCGGTTCCGTGCAGGACACTCAATGATTCCAACACAGCAAGCAAGCTGTCAACGTGAGCGGCTATATGTATTGACAACCTCCATAACACCAAACAGACAATTTTAAAAAACATCAAAAATCTTCTTGAAAAATAATTTCGATGACAACGATTGAAAAGCAGATAATCGAAACTTGGTTCATAAATCACCGAACTAATTTAATGCTCATTAATTCCTTAACAGCAGAAGCATTAAGTTTTACTACTTCAAAACGTGGCGGTGGAACTATCGGACACCAACTTGCCCACATTTACAATGTGAGGTTTTGGAAACTTGAGAAGTATGACAAATCATTGATTGCCGACCTTGCAACGATTACAGCAGAGGACACAAAAACAATTTCAATGCTAAAAGATTGCCACACACTTTCAGCAGAACGAATTGGTAAAGTTTTGGAGGACGGGATTAAGAAAAATGGAGAAATAAAAGGTTTTAAACGTGGGGTTGTTCCTTTGCTTGGTTATTTCATTTCCCATGAAGGACGCCACAGGGGTAACATATTATTGACACTAAAGAACTGCGGTTTTAAAATACCCGACGAACTAAAGTATGGGATTTGGGAGTGGAACAAAATATAAAACTAAAGCCGCTAACAAATTTGATTTTGTGCAAGTGTGGCTCTACATACTACTTTATGTGAAGGCGTAGCAAAGACATTGAATGCCGAAAATACCAATGGTATTTGCCAATGGCAGGATTTGAATACCCATCCCACTTTCAACGTTTCCACTGCAGGAACTTATTATGTTGCTGTTACAGTAAATAATTGTACCAATAGCGATACCGTTGACATACAATACGCATCAAAACCTTCTTTTTTTTTGATACAACTCCTTTTCTTTGCTCTAGCGAGCAAAATAAGGGTTCGCAAAAAACACCAGGGACAGCAGCGCTTTTATAATTTGTACATTCTAAAGATTTCGGGAGTCTGAGCTTCTCTTCAGGCTCCGGCAAATTCGAGCAAGATTCGGGAATCGAAACACCAATGAAAGTTGATTTTGTCGCATTTCACCCGATAAATGTCCGCTTTACACACCCTATGGTTAAGCGAGGTTATCTATTTTTGTTTTTTACTTTTCAAAAAAAAGCAATAATCATTAACTTTTAAAAATTAAAATACCGGCAAGCGTAAGCAGTTAGTACACCCTGGTTTTTAAAAACACATTAAAAAGAAAATGT
Source organism: uncultured Chitinophagaceae bacterium (assembly GCA_963792025.1). Taxonomy (GTDB): domain Bacteria; phylum Bacteroidota; class Bacteroidia; order Chitinophagales; family Chitinophagaceae; genus Ginsengibacter. The sequence goes on from CAWBUS010000017.1 coordinate 2,715, forward strand.
ATGAAAAATATTTTCAAAACAAACCGAACAGCATTTTTTTTCGCAATCGCTTTAGCCCTGTTTAACTGCAACTGTACCAACCCGGGTAAAGATTTGTCTGCCGGGGATACGATCAAAGATTCAACTGCCCGGCAGATGGTTAAAGATTATTATGTCGCTTATGAGAAAAAGGATTGGGGCCTGCTGGACTCCATTCTCGCAAAGGGGTTTACCTTCACCAGCCCCGCTGGTGATGATCATATTAATTTAAAGACCTATAAGGAAAGGTGCTGGCCAAATGCCGAAAAGACCAAAAGGTTTGACCTTGAAGAGGTTGTCGTTAATGGAAATGATGCCTATGTAACATACAATGGCTGGACTACAGATGGCAGGTTATTCCGAAACACGGAACGTTTTAAATTTAAGGACGGAAAAATAATTTCGAATGAATGTTTCTTTGGCCCCGGTGTAAGCTTCCCTAATAATGGTACTTCGGGAAAATAAATGAGAGAGCGTTTATTTTCAATTAAAGGATCGTGGGTAGATCTGATCTTTCCTGCTTTGACAAGTATCTCCATTCTCCTGGTTGCGTTATAAAGAAAGTTTTCGTTGGCGCAAGGTTTTAGCCTGGCTCTGATGCCAAGCCATACTTGCCTAAGAACGGGAAAAAATAATTATTTTATCCCTGTTGTAAAACAATTTCGGTTAAGTTTACAAAATAACTAACTACTATCATGAAATACTCATTATTGATTGCTTTGTTTTTTGCCGTTTATTTAAAGGCAGAATGCCAACGTTCACACCTTACTATTTCAAATGATTTTAAAATCACTGAAAAACCATACGAAGATGAAACCATTTCCAATGCAGTTTATCAAAACAATTTTTTTTACACTGCTACCAATTCACGTTTCAGCGCAAAAAAATGGTTGTTTACAAAACTTTACGACCTGACATATTCCATGACTGTTTCCAAATATGACAAGAACATGAACCAGGTAAAAGAATATGCAATTGCAAATGGCGGGAAGCAGTATGGCCCGTTGATACCACAACTGGTTTTAGTAAATAATAAACTGGCGCTTGCCTATTTTCAACCAGGTGAGGACAAATCCTCTTTCAGTTTTTATCTGGCACTTGTAGATGAAGATGACCTGTCCTTAAAAAATCCGCAAAAATTGTGCACTATAAAACAGGATAATGTTGGTATTACCAAAGCAGAAAGTGTTATTAACGGTAACCTGGTTTCATTTGCTTATTCTCCGGATAAAACCAAAACACTAGTGATTTGTTTAACGAATTCAAATATGATGCAAACGTATGTAGTCGATAATGAATTGCGTATACTCAAGCAATCAGATTTGCACACGGCCACAAGTGAATTTACCGTTTCTTCCGCTGCGCTTAGCAATGATAATACGGAATGTATTGTTCTCAACTCCGATGATGGCACCAAGATAGTTGTTAATAGCGCCGATAAAAGGAAAAGCGAAATGAAATTGAATCCGGCTGGGAATTTGAAACCATATCATACAAGGGCAATTTCTTCAAAAGATGGGAAAAAGATTTACATATCATCAAGCAGTTCCGATGCTTCATCAGATGATAAAAATTGCAATGGTTTTTTGCTGTATCAACTTGATTGTGCAACCTTACAATTAGCGAAGCCGTTTGCGTATTCATTTACACCGGAGCAAATTCAAACTTTTTGTGAAAACGGCGCCGGCGCTAAACGTAAAAAGGAATATTCCATGTTTCCTTTTTCACCCGCTATTACAGAACTTGACAATGGAAATATTGTGATACTCGGCTGTCCACAGCAAACTACCACATCTGTTCATACTTCAGTTTCTGCTTTTGACGCAAATAATAATAGCAGCCACCAGGTCGCCGTCACCAAAATGGATGTTGGCCCGATAATGGCATTTTACCCCGATAAAGCAGGCAAAAATTTCGACTATGCGCTTATTCCCCGCCACATTGGTGTATCAAATTCCGCCAGCAGTGGATCAGGCAATCTTCAAATAGTACAAGCTCCCGGTATTACCCAAGCATATTCCGGTTTTGTCACCGTAAACCTGGGCAATGAAATTTTGGTTATTTATAATGATGATCCTGATAACGTAAATAGCAGTTCCAAAATAGTAAAGGCCGACTCGCCAAAAGACCTGGTGTTGGCCGAGGGCATGTTTGGTGCGGACGAGAAACTTCAATACAAAAAACAAATTGGTGAAGATTTACCGGGACGAGGTGCTTATTACCTGGGAAATCTTGCTCCCACTTCTTCCAATATGATTATTTTTCCAATTGCAAAAGGAGGTGTTGGTTTTAATGTCCGGAAAACCTTTTATACAAACTGGGTTTTCATTGATTTTCAATAAAGCCCCCTCCCTGGCGCAGATATGCGGCTTAGCGTTGTTTTGATGCGACTCTGTGCCTGGGTAAACCGGTTGTGGTTTTAATGTTTCCTTTCTGTAACCCTGGTTATTTCATTGCTTCAAGTACCTGAGAGCAATACATCCCGATTTAAAAACCGTTGACTCAACCAATTTTAATTGTAATTTCTCTGGCAGCTTGATACCTTCAAATAACTGTCTCCCTTCTCCTATAACTACCGGGTGAACCACAAACTGATATTCATCAATCAGATTAAGCTCTGCAAGTTGTGAAGGAATGTCTACACCACCGGTTAAAATATTTTTGCCTTGTTCCTGTTTCAATTTAAGTATTTCATCGTGCAGGCTCGCACGAACAATTCTCGTTTTATCCCCTTGAGGCTTATCCAACGACTGCGAGAAAACAATAATTTTATCGACGGCGTCAAATGCCTGAGCAAATTCGATATCTTCTTTTCTATCGTTTTGAGCGGAAGGATTTTTCGCCACATCGGGCCAATAAGGAACCATCAATTCATAAGTTTTACGGCCGTAGACGAATGTGTCAGCCTCCCGCGTGAGGTTCGTAAAGTACTCCATCGTTTCTTCATCGGGATAGAATTTGGTATGGTCGCAGCATCCATCTAAGGTCGTGTTGATTGCGAAGATTACATTTCTCATTTGATTGATTTTAGTTTTCGTTTTTCTGAATTTGTATTGCAGCGTAAAGATCAAAAATAAAATATTGTATCCGTCGCGGTAAGGGCGAACTGCGACAAAAATAGGGGCATAGGCGCATTGTTGAAGTTGAACACAGGGTTTAAGCACGGCATCCCAACAACTGTACCAGGACCCTCCCTACCCGTAGAATGATTAGGGAGCTGTCCTGGCGTTTTTAATTCAGTATATTTATGAAACCATAAAAGTTACGGAATTACAGATATGGCTATGAAAAGTTGACTTGTAAAAATTGAAAGGGTTATTTTAGATTTGGTGGTTTTAAATCCCCAGATGAAACCAGGACAACGCAACTAACGAACACGGTTAAACTACGGTGAAGGGTAATTTCTTCATTAAGGAATTAACTTGTCCTGCATTAAGAAATCAAATGAGCTATCCTTCGCCCAAATTGGCAAGTATCTCGTCCTTAACAACCTGCTTATTATCATGGCCGGTGCCATGATTATTATGGATTTTATTACCAAAGCTATTTTCGATAAAAATTGATCTATATTTAGTTAAACTATTTGTTAGTGCAAGGCACCGGTATTTTTAGACATCTTTCTTCTTCACTGTTTGTGTCGATATTAATCCTCATCGTTCTTTCTTCGCCTGCTGAGGCGCAATTATGTAATGGAAGCTTTGGGGACCCTGTAGTGAATATTACATTTGGCGACGCGGCCGGCAGCAGCCCTTATGTTCCAGCCGGCAGTTACACATATACACCCTCCAACTGTCCTAACGATGGATATTATACCATTACAAAAACAACTTCCGGTTGCTTCAATGGGGTTTGGCATACCGTATTGACAGATCATACGGGTAATGGAGCCTTCATGCTGGTAAATGCATCGTACACGCCCGGTGATTTCTTTTTAACAACCGTCACTAACCTCTGTCCGAATACCACCTACGAGTTTTCCGCGTGGATCATGAACGTTATGAAGTCCCTTGCTACTATTCTTCCCGAACTGGTCTTCACTGTCGAAACACCCAATGGAATCGTCCTGCAGTCCTTTGACACGGGAGACATACATGTAACCGACACACCGGAATGGAAGGAATACGGGTTTTCTTTTACAACCCCGCCGGACAATCCTGTTATCGTGTTGCGCATTACCAATAAGGCTCCGGGTGGAATAGGCAATGACCTTGGGCTTGATGATATTACATTTCGCCCTTGTGGCGCCAGGATTTCAGCAAGCATCGTGGGGTCAGTCAATGATACTATTAATGTTTGCGAAACAGACACTAACAGTTACACCTACACGCTTTCAGCCGGTACTCCTTCCGGCTATATGTCTCCAATATATCAATGGCAGTTGAGCATGGACACAGGAACCACCTGGAAGAATATTCCCGGAGCCACTACGCTAATCTACCGGACGCCGCCGGTGTATGCCGCCGGAAATTATTGGTACAGGCTGTCGGTAATAGAAGCCGGTGTAACTAACATCAGTTCGTGCCTGATAGCTTCTGAGGTACTTATGATAAATGTGCATCCTAAACCTATTGTGAGTGCGGGGCCCGACAGGACTATGCTTGTTAATACTTCTGCCACGTTGTCGGGTGAAGTTGAAGGAGACCAAATAAAATACGTGTGGTCTCCGGCTCAATACATAAATGATGTGACACAACTGGACCCCGTTGTTTCGCCACCTGCTGATTTTACTTACATATTGTCGGCTCAGTCTTTGCCGGGCTGCACTAACGCCGACAGCGTAAACGTAAAAGTAGTTACAGGTATATATGTGCCAACAGCATTTACGCCAAATGGAGACGGCAAAAATGACCGGTGGGAAATTCCTTTCCTGGATCGTTCCCTTGGCGCAACGGTAAGCGTTTTCAACCGCTGGGGCCGTTTGGTTTACCAGGTTTCATCAGAAACAGTTTCGTGGGATGGGAGCATCAATGGAATTCCCCAGCCTGGCGGAATTTATGCTTACATTATCAACTTTAAAAATAACAACAAAGTATTAAAGGGAACGGTTACGCTTATACGCTGATATTGATATTGGACACAACAGTAATGTGCAGGAAAACCAAATCCGATATCTTTCGGATCGTCATCCAGGATTGGTTTCATTAATTTATAATTAGTAGAGGTAGTACGATTTGTTCCGTTCTACGGAAAGCAGCCTACGCTAAGGCTAAGCCTCAAACTGCACCATGCAGGGAGAATGCTTTTCTCACAAAAACCCGCAAGGTTAAGCATGGTTTAGAATTGGGTATTAATAGATAAATGTTTAATGCCCCTCTTGTTTTATCCTAACTTAGTGTTTCCACTTTCCACTTTTAAAACTTACCGAACTATTGAACCATGCAAAAGAAATATATTCTGTTAGCCGCCTTTTCTATTGGCGCTATAATTACTCATGCCCAAAATACGAAGACTATTTACAATATAAAGGATTTTGGTGCGATAGGTAATGGTACTGTCCTTGATTCGAGAGCTATTAATCAAGCCATTGATACCATAGCCTCAAAAGGCGGTGGAACCCTTGTGTTTCCTGCCGGCACCTATTTATCCGGCTCTATCCGGCTACAAAGTAATATCACTTTGTACCTGGACCAGGGAGCAGTTATTGAGGCTTCCCCTCATGTTTCAGATTATGATAAAGCAGAACCCAATCAATGGGAACAATACCAGGATTATGGCCATAGCCATTGGCACAATAGCCTGATATGGGGCGATAGCATACATAACGTATCTATATTGGGGCCGGGATTGATTTATGGAAAAGGGCTTACTCGTGATGAGGGCCGCGATAAATTGCCAAAGGCACTTGGCAATAAAGCTATTGCAATTGTGAACAGTAATCACATAACTATCCGGGATATTTCCATTCTGCATGGAGGTCATTTTGGAATCCTGCTTACCGGCGTGGAAGACGTTACCATCGACAACCTCACTATTGATACCAATTGCGACGGAATGGATATAGATTGCTGCCGCAATGTCCGGATCACCGATTGTAGCGTCAATTCTCCCTGGGATGATGCTATTGTTTTAAAAACTTCTTATGGCCTCGGTTATCCAAAAGCAACAGAGAATGTAACCATTTCCGGCTGTTATGTTACGGGCGGATTCCAGGAGGGAACTTTACTGGACGGAACGTATAAGAAATTCACTAAGGGACATCCTTTTGATTATCCTCCCGACCCAATGGGCAGGATTAAATTAGGTACTGAATCTAATGGGGATTTTAAAAATATCGCCATCAGTAATTGTATTTTTGAAGCCTGTTACGGACTTGCACTTGAGTCTGTGGATGGCAGTAATCTTCAGGATATTACCGTATCCAACCTAACGATGCGTGACCTCTCATCTGCCGCTATTTTTCTTCGCCTGGGAAGCAGGATGCGTGCGCCTGAAAACATGCAGATTGGCACGTTTCAACGCATCAATATCAGTAACGTTGTAGCCTATAATGTTGATTCAACATTTGGCAGTATTATTAGTATTAGTGGCATACCCGGCCATAAGATTGAAAATATTAAATTGAGTAATATCCAGGCTTATTATAAAGGCGGTGGTTCAAAGGGGATGGCTTTTATAAATCCTCCGGAAAAAGAACAGGAATATCCTGAACCCGGCATGTATGGTACTTTGCCGGTTTGGGGGTTTTTTATAAGGCATGTGCAAGACATAGAAGTTAATAATGTAGCCATTCACTATATGCAAAAAGATGAGCGTCCGGCATTTTATTTAAACGATGTTCAACAGGCAGATTTCAATCATGTGAAATGGACGCTGGTAAAAGGATCCTATAGTTTTCAGTTGAAAAATGTGACAGACCTTATATTGCATAATTGCCAACCCCTGCACGATATTGCCATTAAGAAAACAGTGGAGCAGCATTTATAGAACCCACAGTTCCTGCCTCAGAAGGGTTTTCCACTAACAAACCTTCTAAATAAAAACAGTTTCCCGGACCCGAATGGCATTTTGAAAAACGGCAAAGAGACAGATCCTTTAAAACAAAAGTTTCCGGCGGCAACGCCTGTATCCCCAAACTATATACCAGTCTTCCGCCAATTGGTGCATACAGCAAATGTAGTCCTTGACGACGTTCCGGTTGACACAAACGGTTTGAATTAATAAAGAAAAAATGACCAATAAACAGCCGGACGTTTGCAATTCAGGACATTTATAATATCATAACAGTTACGATTACACGAATATGGCGAGGAAGAGATGACTTCTAAAAATTGAAGTGGATGTTATAGATTTTGATATTCGTAAAGCTTTGTTATAACCTGAAGATGGCGCACCTAACGGATACGGTTAAACTGAGGAAAGTAAGGGCGTCACTTTTCAAGGAGCTTATACATTTCTTCGAGATTAGGGGAAAGGATGATTTCGGTTCTCCTGTTTTTTGCTCTTCCTTCTTTGGTAGCATTGGATGCAATGGGCTCAAAATAGCTGTGCCCCGATGAAGTAACACTTTTGGGATTTACTTTATAATTATTAATGAGAATACGAACTATCGAATTGGCACGGGCTGTACTCAGAGTCCCAATTATCCTGGTATTTCCCGCGGATAGGAATACTATCCGTATGTCCTTCAATATTAATAGATACATCGGGGTTGAGATTAAGCACCGCAGCAAGCTTAGACAAGGCATCCACACCTTTTGGATTTACAACGGCGCTGCCTGAAGGGAATAATAAATTTTCAGAAAGACTTACATAAACTTTTCCGTCTTTTTGATATACGGAAAGATCATTGGAATTAAATCCTTTCAAGGCTTCAGTCATCTTATTTTTAAGATTCTCTGACTGTTCTTTTTGTTGTTGCAGCAAATCCTGCAGTTGTTGTAATCTTTGTTGCTGCGCCAATAAATCTTTCTGACTTTGTGTTAATTTACTTCGCTGATCAGCCGTTAGTTGCCCAAGTTGTGTATTCTGGTTATTTAAATTGGCAATTTTTTGTTCCAGGTCTCCGATACTATCTTTTAAAGCCGAAATATTATTTTGAAGTTCTGTATTATTGTTTTGCATATCCGTAACCCGGTTTGCCAGGTGTGTACTGTCGTCGCGTAAAGAAGCGACCCGTTCCTGCGATTGGGTTAAGTACCTTTTTGCAACACAACCGGGTAACAGAAATATTCCTGCTATTATTACAATATACTTATTCATAGAATTTTTTTTATTACTGACGAATAACTGTGCCAAAGGCTTTTTAACGGGTATAAACATAAGAAATTAACTGTAAGGCGTGGATTTATTTACCTGATCGGGAACCGACTTCCCCAGCTATCAGCTATCCTTAGCCTCTTCAAATATAAAAGTATTGCTGATCTCAGTTTCCGCCCCGGCGACAGGTGAAAACAGGAATCGATAATGCAATAACAGTTACGAATACACGAAAAGTTGACTTGCAAATGAAATACCAGCTGTGGATTTGATGGTTCGCAAGTCCCCAAAACCGACGCAAGCGTTTCCTCTGTCACCCGAAGTTCGTTTAGGCGTCGGGGTTGTACAGATTACTTAATAAGATTTGAGCACAGCGTTGCATAAGCCCGGCGGGGCAATACCGGCTTTTAGATTTGCGGGGCTGGCAACCCTTTTATCAAAATCTGCATTTGATATTATATAAAAGTGCATTCCGGTAGTTATAACCATTACATTTAAACGACCTGGGAAAGGTTATTATCGGCTAAACCAATATATTTTTGCAATGGGCATTGCCACAAAGAATGAAAAAAATATCCGATACATGAACATACAACCTGCTATGAAAAATTTTAAAAGCCTCATATTCATGATTTTTCTAGCTGCAAAATACTTTACAGCAAATGCACAAGTCGATTCGGTATCACAAAAGCTTGATGAGTATTTACTTGCTGCACATAAGGAAAACAGCTTTAACGGAAATGCATTGGTCGCACAACATGGAAAAATTCTTTTGCGAAAAAGTTATGGCTACAAAAATTTTGCTAAAAAAGTTTTAAATGATTCGAATACCATCTTTCAAATTGGTTCCATTACCAAACAATTTACCGCAACCGTAATTTTAAGATTGCAGGAAGAAGGAAAACTTTCTGTCGGGGATAAGCTCGATAAATATTTTCCGCAATTCAAATATGCCGGTGAAATAACGCTTGAAAATTTATTAACACATACTTCGGGCATTTATAATTATACCAATGACATTGATGCAGGCGATTCCGCCATTGTATGTAACCCGGTAAATAAGCAGGTAGCGCTTGACATCATGTTTAAACATGCGCTTGATTTCAAACCCGGCACACAATTTCGCTACGATAATTCCGGCTATTATTTATTGGGATTGATCATTGAAAAAGTTACCGGCAAATCATACGAACGAAATATTCGTGATATAATTTTTAAGCCGCTGCAAATGAACCATTCTTTATTTGACTTTAAACATTCAACCGATACTAACATCGCAACAGGCTATCAAACTTTAAATGATTCCGTTCAGAAAGAGGCCTCCGCCTGGCGTTGGGATTCAACGGTATCTTATGCTGCCGGTGGCATTTGGAGTACAACCAGTGATATGTTCAAATGGGCGCAGGCGATTGCTCAAAAAAAAATTCTTTCTGCTGAATCATGGAAAGCAATACTCACGCCGCACCTGGATAAATATGGTTACGGTGTTTATATTGATTCGTTATTCGCCCAACAAAGTATCTCCCACGGCGGCGGCATACCGGGTTTTATCGCCTACCTGAACTATTATCCTGCCGAAGATGCAACCATCATTTTATTGAATAACGAAGGCTCGCTTAATGAATCTTTAAACGGGATTGACGCTGATATATCAGCCATCATTTTTCATAAGCCTTACGAAATAATGCACAAGCACACTGGGATAAAATTGCCGGATGAAGTGTTGAAAAAATATGTGGGGCAATATGATTTCGATAAAAAACATCACGTGTACATCACACTTGAAAATAATCAACTTCATATGGAAGCGCCGCAAGGTGGATTGCCCAAATCTCCTTTGTTTGCAGACGATGAAAACAATTTTTATTTAAAGATCATTAATGCAAGAATTGAATTTGTAAAAGATACTTCTGGAAATGTTACGGAGTTAATTGCACATTATATGGGCAAAAATGATGTGTGCAAAAAAGTTAAGTGATCATTTTTTCGATATAAGTTCAAGTGTTCGTTTTTGCTTCTGAGTCTCCGATGATCTCCCGGAAAAATCTTCAATGTCAGAAAGTCAAAGTTACCGTGGTTGATTTCCCTCAATCGCATGCGTAGATACTGCTTTTATCTTCAATTTTTATTTTTTAAAAAAAATTATTTAAGTTGTCCAATCTTTTAAAGCCAGTCGTTATTTGTTTTTAAACACTTAAAATGTAAACAAAATGAAAGATTTCTTATTAGTATTCAGAATGGACTACAGCGAAATGCCTAAAAGATCGCCTGAAGAAATGCAGGCAATGACGAAACGCTGGATGGACTGGATTGGCAGCATCGCTGCCCAAAACAAATTAACCGATCGCGGTAACCGATTGGATCCTTCAGGAAAAGTGGTAAAACCAAATAATGTGATTGCCGACGGCCCTTACACCGAGATCAAAGAATCAATAGGGGGTTATTCAATTATCAAAGCCGCGTCGTTGGATGAGGCAACAGAAATTTCAAAAGGTTGCCCGGTATTTCTAAATGGAGGAAGCGTTGAAGTAAGAGAAATAAGCGTGATGTAAAACTGTTTACCCCAATCTTTCATTACAAAGAAATTAGCGCTTGGAAGATTGGGGTATTTTTTGTTTGAAATTTAATTTGCTTTATGCACCAGGAGGAACTGATACCGCACTTGTTCAGAACAGAATATCGCAAAATTGTTGTCGTGCTTTGCAAACTTTTCGGTATTGAGCATATTGAAATTGCGGAAGATATTGCAAGTGATACTTTTCTTTCTGCATCTGAATTATGGGGTTTAAAAGGCTTACCTGAAAACCCGGTAGCGTGGCTATACACCGTAGCGAAAAATAAAAGCAAAGATTATTTTAAACATCATTCCATCTTCTTACAAAAAGTCACAAAAGAAATTAAGTTTACAGCGGAAAGCTCAACGCAAATCAATATTGATCTTTCTGCAAAGAATATTAACGACAGCCAGCTTGCCATGATGTTCGTTGTATGTCATCCCTGTAATTCAGTTGAAGCGCAAATAGGGTTGGCGCTGGGTTTACTTTGTGGTTTCGGAACGGATGAAATTGCCGGCGCCTTCCTTACCAACAAAGAGACTATTTACAAAAGACTTCAACGTGCCAAACAAAAACTGCGCGAAGAAAAAGTTGAAATAAAGCAACCTTCGCTGGCCGAAATTGATGAACGGTTACCCGCAGTTTTGATGACGCTGTATTTGCTTTTTAATGAAGGTTATTATTCTGCGAGCAACGACGCGGTGCTGCGAAAAGACCTTTGCCTGGAGGCTATGCGTCTTACGTACCTGCTGGTTGAAAATGAACAAACGAATAAACAAACAGTAAATGCACTATTGGCGTTAATGTGCTTTCAAGCCTCAAGATTTGATGCACGCATTGGCGAACACGGCAGCCTTGTTTTGTATGGGGACCAGGACGTAAATTTGTGGAACGACGAACTGATCGGACAAGGGAAATATTTTTTAGATGAAGCATCCAGGGGTAATGCAATTTCAAAATATCATTTGGAAGCGGGCATTGCGTGTATGCATACCATACAGGAGGACAGCAAAGAAAAATGGGAAAATATTTTGCAGTTATATAACCAGCTGCTCATTATAGAATACTCGCCCGTTGCCGCTTTGAACAGAACCTACGCATTTGCCAAAGCAAATGGGAAAAAAGAAGCCATTATAGAAGCAGAAAAAATTAATCTTGCGGCCAATCATCTGTACTACTCACTTTTGGGCTGGTTATATACGGATGTCGATAATCAAAAAGCTTTGCTTCATTTGCAAACTGCATGGCAGCTTACCAAAACCTCAAACGATAAAAAACTTATTGCAGATAGGATCAGGAAGTTAACTGGCTAACAGCTATCATCATTAACGAGGATTTATTGTCTAAGTGAGCATACCGGTTACGTTCCTTCCATCGGCAACTAACGGTTACGGTTAAACTAAATAAAGTGACGGATTCACTCCACCTGCGTATTTCCCTCGAATTTTTTTAGGATGCATACTTGTTTGAATTATTTTTAATTGTTAGTAGGTCCGGCTTATAGGGTTAAGACAATACACAACATTTTGCACCAAAACTCAGGCTTTGAAAAAGATATGTATTTGTTTCGCGCCTTCGATTTTAACGGCTTTTTATTTGCGCCATTCTTCTACCCCTCTTGACTCCCGGGTGCCAACAGGCAGTAACAGGAATATTAAAAGTTTAGGCAAATGATCGTTAACAAAAATGTTTCTTTCCAATTGGATGGAGATTTTAATCCACACACTACGCTTAGAATGTCTTGTCCTGAGCGCATATCCATTCCAAACCTTGCGTAGCAACGCGATAAACGGTGCAAGCTCATCAGTCATTTGTCGAAAATTCGCCTTCTTTTCCTGAGATATAATTCCGTGGTGAATTATGTTTTTAGTCTATGGAACTATCAATTAATTTCCAAAGTACGAGCCCCGCAGATGGCCGCCACGCCTGCCTCAGAAAGACTAAATAGATTCAATAAACACATTCATACCTTTTCTATATCCTTTATCTGATACCGAATAAAATACTAAAATTTAATTATTGATTTCGCTTGCTTGCCCTGGTAATTTCATCTCCTGAAAAAATTACATCAATACTAAAAGCAAAAATCATGAAAAAGTTATTTCTTTTTTTCTTCGGCACTTTAGCCATGACCACCCTGCACGCTCAATCAGCCGGTTCTTCTGAGGTTGCAACTTCCAAATCTGTATATGCTGAGGTTCTCGGCGGCGGACTAGCATTTTCCGCAAACTATGATTCGAGATTTGCGGGTCATAATGGATTTGGTTTTCGTGCAGGCCTTGGCGTTGTTCCTTTAAAAGGTAACACAGTTATAACAATCCCTTTGGGATTAAATGACTTATTTGGCCATGGCCCCGGTTATTTTGAAGTGGAAGTGACTGGCACTGTTTTTACAGAGACTTCCGGAAAATTCAATGGTAAATCAGTAAGTTCTGTATTCCTATACCCACACATAGGTTATAGGCATACGAGGCCATCTAAAAGCTTTCTTTGGAGGATATATGCAGGCCCAATGTTTTATGGATCAGCTGTGGTTCCCTGGTTAGGCTTGTCATTAGGATATACTTTATAACGCGGTGGCATAGAAATTTAAAAAAGATTTTTTTTTCAAGCCAACCTGGAGTTCGTGTGAAAGAATTCACCAATTTTGAGGGGAAAGTGATTTTCCCACGCTTACATGTTTTAATTTTCATGAATAAGGTACAGTCAACGTCGGGCCATAACTCAAACGAATCATTGGTAAGACGTGTAGCCATAAAGCAGCAAATTTCCTTTTGGAAACACCTCATTATTTTTTTCTATTCAATCATTTTTATTTCTGTCAAAGTTGCGTTTTCACAAACAGCGGAAATCGATAGCCTGAAGAGGGCGCTTACGGACCCCCATAATGATGAACTGACGATCCTGTTGGAGTTGTGCAAAAATAACCCCTCGATGAATGCTGACACAGCGCTGGTATTTGCAAAAAGAGCTCTGCAAATCAGCACAACCCGTCATGATTTTGCAGGCAGGATTACTGCTGAGTTTTATATCGCTGAATGTGATAACATGAAAGGACGGGCGGATAGCTGCCTGGTTCTTTGCAATAACGCATTAAAAGAATTACCTCATACGGATAAATTTTATCCTGCTTACAGAGACCTTATGTGGAATAAAATTGTAAGCCTTACCAAACTGAGAACAATAAAAGAATCCATCAATGAGTGCTACAACCTGTTGAGCAGTGCGGAGCGAGACAATGACATTCCCGGCCGCGTAATAGCACACAATTGTTTAGGCTTAAATAATAATATACTTGAGAACCGGGCAGAGGCAATATCACAGGTCAGGATGGCTTATTCATTAATTGAGGAAGATACCGCAGGTATCAGTTCATTTCCCCAATACGGGCATCTTTGCGGAGTGGTACTGATCAACTTGTCGGCTATGTATTTCTATCATAACATGAATGACTCGGGATTCTTTTTTCTGCAAAAAGCTTATAACCTGGCAAGGGAAAACCAGGACCTGAAAATCGAATCTGACTGTTACAACCTCAGGGGACAGGTATATGCAGAAACCGGTAAGGCAGATTCTGCGGAAGCTTTGTTAAAGAGAGCGGTGAACATTGAAGAGCATATAGGAAATATACAATACATTTTGGTGGGCCTCGATGCAATGGAAAGCTTTTATGCCAGGGAAAAAAATTATGCCAAAGCAATAGACTGCATCCGGGAAGAGCAATGGTATTCGAAAAAATATGTTGAGCCATTGGTGTTCCAGGCTTACCGTGACCTGGCGACATATTATAAGGAACTGAAAAATTACAAAGCTTATGGTGAGGCCTCAGATACCCTGATGATGCTCAAAGATTCAATGTATCAAAAAAGCAAAGCAGAAGACCTTGCAAAGCTGGAAGCGCAATATGATGTAAGTAGCAAAGAAGCATTTATAGCAAAACAGAAGCTACAACTCTTACACAAAAATCTCTGGATAGCAGGCGTGGTGGCAATTTCGTTGTTACTTTTAGCGGCCGCTTTTTTAAGTTATTATTACCAAAAACGCAAACAAAAGATTGCGCTCTACCATGCCGAAGAAAAAGAACGTAAACGCATAGCCGCAGATCTTCACGATAACATCGGCGCTTATGCTTCTGCAATCAGCGACAGCATCGACGATATAGAGAACAGGAAGTTGATAACCGATTCATCTTCGCTTCAAAATTTGAAAAGCAATGCCGCTGAAATCATTTCTTCGCTAAGGGACACTATTTGGGCGTTCAATAAAGAATCGGTAAACTTAACCGGCATAAGCGACAGGTTAAAAATCTATATTCAAAAGATCAGGCCGTCTTATCCGAAAGTCAATTTGATGATGGAAGAAAATATAGACAGCGAAATAAAATTATCACCTGCAAAGGCACTTCATACTTTCAGAATTGTGCAGGAAGCGATACATAATTCACTTAGCCACAGCAGCGGCAATAAAATTATCATAAAGGTATCAGGCAGTGATGATAATATAAACATCACGATCGAAGATAATGGTTCCGGTTTTGATTTTGAAGCGATGAAGAATGCTGGTAATGGTTTAGCTAATATGGAAACCCGGGCAGCAGAAGCAGGCTATTTATTAACATTTTCAAAGGCTGATACTAATGGAACACTTGTTAGGATAACATCAAAAAAATAATAAAATATAAGTATTGCAAACAATAATGGAATAGCTGAACTTTAATTGCAATTATAATTATGGAGGTAAGAGTAGCTTTTGTAGATGATAACATGGTGAACAGAAATACATTTGTTCGCAAGATTCAAAGCTTTGATGATTTGGAAATTGCATTTGTTGCTTCAAAAGGCGAAGCATGCCTTGAAAAGCTAAAAGAATTACCGCTGGAAAAATTGCCCCAGGTTTTATTTATTGACCTGGAAATGCCGAACATGAGTGGCGTACAGGTAATTCAAATCGTGAAGGTTTTATATCCTTCCATCCACCTGATTGTGTTGACTGTTTTTGACGATGATGAAAGAATTTTCGAAGCAATAAAAGCTGGTGCTAACGGATACTTGCTTAAAGATGACAATGCGATTTCTCTTCGCAATGCCATTACCAATTCGATTGACCAGGGTGGCGCTCCCATGAGCCCATCTATTGCCCGCAAGGCCCTCGATATACTCAGCAAAGCGTCTATACAAACATCAATTAGTAACAATACTGAATCGTCACTAAACAGTTTATTATCGGAAAGAGAAAAAGAAATTTTACAATATACCATCAAAGGTTTCAACCCAAAGCAAATTGCCGAAACACTTTTCATCAGCATCTATACAGTTCGCAAGCACATAGCCAACATTTACGAGAAGCTCCACGTAAATTCGACTGCCCAAATAATGGGCCTTGCCTATAAAAATAAATTGGGTTGAAAGGTTCGTTCCCGCAAAAACAATTTATAATCATTTCCCCATAGGTTCTTCTCCTGCAATGTATAACAGGCTCACACATGCTTATGATCTGGCGTTCTATCAAATAATTCTCTACCCGCCAGCATCGTATACCGGAAATTTCCGGAAACTAATTTTAACGATGATAAAAAATAAATCAGCATTTGTTCCGAATTAGTTTATTTCTCAAATACCAACGCTTCGGCATCGGCGCCAAGTTCTTTTAATGCGTCCAGGATACTTTCTGTAAAAGCATCTGGCCCGCACACATAAAATTTTTGCTTGAAATCAGTAATCTCTTTCGCCAAAAAATTTTTATCAATGCGCTTATTGTAGTAAGCGGTACCAGGCTGACTGGTGATGATATTAATAAAATTGCTGCCCAACATATTTTCAAACTCATCTTTTAAAATAATATCATCTTCAGTTTTATTTGAAAACATCAGTACATTATTTCCAATATCATGTTGCTTATAAAGATTTCTGAATATTGAAATGAACGGGGTAACGCCTGCACCGCCTGCAATAAATGTCCCTTCACCTTTATACGCTATTGCGCCCCACGCATCGCTTATTTCAAACTGCGCACCTCTTTCTATTTTGTTTAAATGATACGTAAGTCCTCCAGGGTTGGCATATATCTTTATAGTGAATTCAAGAAAATCATCGGTTGGTAAAGAGGTAAAAGTGAATGGATGCTTATTGTCTTTCCATCCTTCCTTATTTAATGAAAGGTCGGTAGCCTGTCCTGGAGTAAAATAAAAATTACCCGGCCTGGTGACACGAAAAGTTTTTACGTTATGTGTTCTCGGAATTATTTCTGTTACTGTAACAATATGTGCAGTTGCCATAATTATCTTTTTATGTTATAAAATTAAGACGGAATCATTTTCGAAAGCTAACAGGCAAATGTTTGCCACCATCAGGTAGAAGTGTCTTTCGTTGTTTTGAGTAAACCTATACCCGTAAAGAAAAATATTAAGCCCAATATGGAGGAGACGGTAATCATTTTAAAATTATGCGTCCCTTTTCCAGAGTTCATAAAAAACACGGCGGCTATAATCAACCCGATAATTCCGAGAACGGTTAGTATAATTCCAAACATTTTCTTTTCCATATTCTTTCACAGTTATAGGATTGGGTAACACAATGATAGGGCCAAAGATTTTTAAAGAGTAAAAAAAACATGGTATCATTTGTATAAAAGTGTTATGCCATTGCAAGTGGCAGGTTTTTGGGTTATAGCTTAAAATAGCCTGGGCGAATTTGTTCGCCTTGATTCATTTGGTCAAATGCCTGGCATTCCCAGGTTAAAAACACAACCAGCAGCTCCCCATTACCAACCTAAAGAAACTTATTCTCATATCTCATCCAATTTTTGCATTAAGATGCATTTGTTGCCCGTATTTCTAAAGCTACTGTCGGCAATACGATTAAAGCAATGCTTTGTGCCAAGACCTTTAATCTTTTCATGAGCTTTAATTACCGCCTGCACCTCTTCTGTTGTTTCCGGATAGAATACGCTATCACTGCTATAGGTGATGTTGCCGGCCCAGTTTGTTAACCTCCCTTGCTGAGGGAAAGCTAACCCGCCTAACGGAGATATTATTGGTGAAGCCATTAATGCAGAGCTTAATTTGATAAAAGTTTTTCTCTTCACTTTTTTTTATTAAAGATATAGTTATTTGAAACACAGAAACAGTACGTTGCCATGGCAAATGTCTGCGTTATCAATTGCACTATGTTAGACCAGGTATATTATTGCAACTGAACAAGTGCCCGTAAAACTCCATCAATGACTAATGCCATTTTTGAAATATCCAGCAAGTCTAATTTATCTGCATTAGTATGGTAATTATGATCTCTGAAATAAGCCGTATCGGTAACCATTACCGCACTGTATCCAAATTTCCAATAGTTTATCTGGTCTGAATTATCTCCCACTAAAAACCAGGGAGCTCTGATAGATCTTATATCAATCGAATTATTTTTAAATGATAACTTTTTAAATTCTTTGGCAAACTCTCCGCGAAAGGATTTTTAAACTATTGTAATAAAATTGCCTTTATTACCATAAAACCATTTCATGATGCCGACAGGATAACTTTGAGAATTTTCTTTGTCAGAATAATAACCAATCATTTCGAGGCTTATCACGCCTTTTACTGCTGTATTACTATCGTGTAATGATTTCGCATGTATGTAGCTACCCATATTCTTTGTGTGAAAAAAAGGAGGCTCCTCTAAAGACCATGCAACTAAATCAATTCTGTATTTTAATGGTTGATCTTTTAGAAGCCTTGCTAATTCTAAAACACCGGCGACACCACTTGCATTATCATCAGCTCCATCCTGGTCACCGCACACATCATAATGAGCGCCAACAATAATTCTTTTACCATTCTGCGGGCCAAAAGATGCAATGATGTTTTTATAGCCATTTTCATTAGCCCTGTAATCCTGCGTATATACCCTGTTAGTATATCGCTCAAATTCTTTTTTTATTCGCTCTGCAACGGTGTCAAGCACTGCTACATTTTTATAATTCCGGTAATGAGGTGTATTAATAATTGACTCAAGGTTTCTTCTGATATTTGCGGTGTCCGCCAATCTTACAAAACTTTTAGCCTTAGAAGAAACCGGGTAATTTTGGACTACAAAAATTGCCAGCAGGATTACAATTAGAAGTAGAGTATATTTTATTATTCGTTTCAAGGTTATTTATTTCGCCTGCATTCCTTTGCTTTGCGTCGTTAAACATATTCCATAGTCTATCTGCGCTGAGTTTGCAACTTTGCAACTCAGAATTTACGACCATCAAATCTATAACAAACATCTTAATTTTTACAAGCAACTCTTCATAACCATGTTCGTATATTCGTAACTGTTATGGTTTCATAAATGTCCTGAGTTGAAAACATCAGGACAGCGCTCCCTAATTATTTATGCATTCTTAGGGTCGAGTTCGGTTTTTAAAAAATATTTTTGAAATTTTATAAGAAGAAGTGTTTCGTGAGACACGAACCACGGATGTGGGAACGTGCTGGCGCTAATTTGCGGAGACACGAACCACGGGTATAGACTTTAAGTGCAATGATGTACAAAGCCCGATATGAAAAATTTGTTTTTTTTATTTAGATACAATGTGTATCTTTACAAAAAGAGAAATGAATATTTATATAACGTCCAAGGCTGTAAAGATATAAAATTAACAAAAAACCTTTAATAATTAACTAATGAATTCACAAAATAGAATCGATCTTGAGTTGTGTAAAAGAGTAAGAGATATACGGCTTAGATCGGGCCTTACGCAGCCTGAGTTTGCAGATCAACTTCTTACAACCAGAGTATCAATCAATGCTATAGAAAATGGCAGATACAACCCTGGACTTGGTCTTTTAAGAAATTTAAAAGATAAATATAATTTGAGTTACGATTATTTAATCGACGGAAGGGAGAGCAAAGGTAAAAAGCTATAAAAAGTATCAATATTGCCAATCTTAAAAATCGAATGAATTGGACTAATCGCATAATAAAAAAGCTTTCATTTTAAATGAAAGCATTAAGAATATCATCGTTGGTTCCATAAAGAAAAAGAGCGAGTAGCGTATCCATTCTGATATAACGGCTCTACAGTAAAAAAGGTGCAACTCCTTAACTTTTCGCCTCCGATACGTAACTATCGGAGGTTTTTTTATCAACGGTAAAGATAAAATATTCACTCCACTTTCAACCAGATTTTTCAAGAATATAAGTTTATTACAATTAGTTCTTGCCTGCGATGAGGGCCAGTATTAAATGGGAGTGTTGTATAAATCATATCATCAATGTGAAATACAAATATCCTGCACCTTTTAATACAATACCTACGGTCATAGTAAACGCTATTAAGCTACTGATCTTTCAATCGGTCAATCCCTTTGAACTTTTCTAACTCGCCATTGATAAACAATTTCATTGTAATACTATCTACGATTTCTTCTGTTATTACGACGCCAGGATGGGATGCTTTATACTCTTCTACTTTTCCATTTATTAGGAATTCATTTTTCATGAATGTTGCATCGTCCTCAGCATTGCTTGCTTTTATTTCTTTATTATTATATAAAAGCACTATTGAATAGCATGAGTATCCCCATAAAAAGAACAAGAAAAAAGTGGTTAAATAATAGAATAAATGAAACCCACTTGCTGTCCATGCCCCAAGACAAAATAATAACACAAAATAAAATATCTTTCGGCTATATGATGCTATAGCCACACCAACATAACAAAATAATATTCCAAACAATAAATACCAGTTTCCAAAATGATATGCGATAAAAGGAACCACTATCAATGGTACGAAAGAGTACAACATAACAAAAAACATTTTCCCAACGCTCATACAATTAGTTTTCCCCAAGGTAGTAATTCTGTTCACAAGATGCAATAAAGGACTTTATGATACACATATATTATCCATTATTTCCATACTATATCATTATCTACTATAATAACTCTGTAGCGCAAAAAAATAGTTTAATCTTTAAGCTTTCCATATATTCGTCCAAGTATAAAGAATTTTCCATAGTGCAAGGTATGAGCTTGGCCTTAGCGTGGCCTACTTGCGCCACTTCATACTAACTATAACTTAATTGAACTAATCCTTTCCCGCCTTGTGGCGGAGTAAAAGCGTATAGCCGGTACCGTAGCTGATGCATGCACCATAGCCCATAATCCATTATTTTATTAATCAATACTTCCCCTCCCTCGTATCCACCCCCCAGCTATTCGTAGTATGTTTAAATTATAAAAGTACCGCTATCACTTATAGCCATCATCAATCATTTCACCCATCAATACTTCCACACCCTCGTATCCACCCCCTTCGGCGCATGTTTCGTAATGTGCTCCGCCATCATCTCAAGCAGTTTGCTGGTTGGTACTGGCTGCCAGCCGTGGCCCTTCATGGGGCGGCCATATTCAAAGGTTCCTTCGTAATGCGGGTTAGTGGTATGTTTCAGAAAATCCTGGAAATCGTACACGGCAAGATTCAGGTAAAAGTTATCTTGATCACCTACATATACGTGCAGTTTGTCTATAAGTTTGGGCCCAAGTGTAGCCCAGTTTGTAGCGAGGTAATAGCGCAGGTCGTACCCATGTTCCCGGGCATAGTTCACGGAATTGCTGTCTATTTTGCCTGTAAGGTTATCCCATAACGGTACCGGGTACCCGTCGTTGCCAACGGGGCCAAATGCAGCATCAAAAATATCCATTTGTTCACCCGAGCGGCCGTGCGTGCCCAGCACCGCTTCCAGCCAGCTTGCATCTTTCGTGGTTCTTACTGGCATGCCTTCATTGTCACGCATCATATAGCGCGGAGATTGCTGCCAGGTGCTGTTGGCATCAAAAGGCATGGTAAAAGTGTTGGCGTAAAATGCATTAGTATCTTTGGTAAGGTCCATCAACTGGAAGTGCCTGAAGTCGAGCGGATCGGGATAGAGCGTCCACGTACCGCCAAAGAAATCAGGATGGTAGAGTTGTAATGCCATAGACTCCCATCCGCCCGTAGAACCACCTGTGAGCACCCGTGCATAGGGTTGTTGAATAATGCGGTAATGATCTTCAATATATGGAATCAACTCCTTCATGATGGCATCACCATACGGCCCGTTGTTGGCGGAGTTTACGGCATAGGAATCATCATAATACGGTGTGGGATGCTGGAAGGTAACCATGATCATCCTTGGAAAATGATCCGAATTATACCGTTGCTGGAAGGCATAACCTCCTTCAAGATTATAGCTGTCCATGATAGTTTTGCGTGCAGGTGTTATCGGCTTGCTCTCTATTGTAAAACCTGCGGGAGAGCCGAGGCCAAAATGCCCCTGGTCATATACGACAGGATAGTGAACATTGGGATGCTCATCAAAACCTTTCGGTAATAAAATAGTTGCGCCGAGGTACATGTCATGTCCCCAGAAATCGGAAAGTATTTTGCTTTTTATTTTGATATGCTTTACCTGTTTGGTATCCGGTGGAAGGTTACGGGCAGGCAACACACTATCCAGCTTAATGGAAAAGGATTGACTCTGCGAGGGATCGTAATGAATCTTCTGCACAGCGCTGATGAGGTTGCCCGGTGACCTATTAAAATGCTGTCCTTCCCACTGATCCTGGTGCGCCCAGATGGTATGGCCGTCGGCACGATGATACTGGGTGTACACATTCATCACTGCCTGTATGTAATAATCTCCCACAGGCAAATCACGCAGGTTAGCGATAGGGTAGCCGAGGTCGGTAGTATCGATAACAACATCTTTTCCGGGTTCCAACTGGTCAACATCTTTGCCCCAAAAGGGGACGCTTTTAAAATAAGAACCTGCTTCGTATCGTGGCTCCGGCTGTGCATCCCTGCTAATGGCCAGGAATACACGCCCGGTGATCGGTGTATGACTGGCGCTTTCAACAAAAGAAATGGAGAAAGTGGCGTTGTTTCTTTGGGCAATGGAAGAAAGGGGAAAGGCTATTAGTAAAAGGAAAGTGAAAGCGTTGGAGCAAATGTAGCGAAGCAGTTTTGTCATGGTGATCTAATTGTATATTAATAATAGGATAAACAAATGTAAGGAATAGCTTTATCTCCCGAAGGGCTTTACACAGTGGCACACTTTGTTGCCATAAAATTATCTACGTACCCACTACGCATAAACGAACTTTGAATAATAAAAGATAAGGACCCGAACTGGTGAAGGTTTCTTCGATGTCCAGGTTCCCCAAAACCGCTTTTATTTGAAAGACTTTTTGAGGGAAATCCGGCTTGGACGATTAATATTTTTGATATTTTAATTAAATTTTTATTAGCTTACATTTTACTACTGATTATCAAAAATTTCAGCTTTGGAAAAACTTTACTACCACCAATCTCTTTCGAATTATGAAAAGGCCCTGACCAGGCTCGAGAAAACTATCCGGACAGGCGAATTCGCCAGGTATACTCTTCAAAAAAAACAACAAGTCTGGAGCCGGATCTGCCGCTATGCACGGCAACTGGGCATAACAATAAAGTCCTCCGTAGCAGCAGCCTGTTTTGCAGCGGGCCTTTGTCTCGCTTCTCCAGCCTCGGCGCAAACCTTTGTACAAAAAACCGGTGCGGCAAACCCCCTCAATTTGGTGAGTTCTGTGCTCATAAAGGGACAGGAGGGTTTTAATCTTGCTCCTGCCTTTGTGGACATAGATGGTGATGGTGATAAGGATGCATTTGTAGGGGAATATTATGGCAGTCTTTTATATTTTAAAAATACAGGTACTGCTTCAAGCCCCGTTTTTGTTCAGCAGACCGGTGCGGCAAATCCCTTCAATGGAATTAACTTCGGATATAATCCCACTCCCACGTTTGTTGATATTGATCACGACGGGGATATGGATTTATTTGTCGGTCAGGAAAGTGGAGTAATAAGATATTTTAAAAATACCGGGAATGCAACTACACCGGTATTTGTTGAGCAAACCGGAGCTGCCAACCCTTTCAACAGTGTGGGGGGTAATATATATTCAACCATTGCCTTTGTGGATATAGATGGTGATGGGGATAAGGATGCTTTTATCGGGGGTGCTCATAACAGTGGCGGACTTTTATATTATAAGAATACAGGAAGTGCATCAGCTCCCGTTTTTGTTATGCAGACCGGTTCGGCAAATCCCTTCAATGGAATTAGTATTGACTATTATTCCGCTCCGAGTTTTGTTGACATAGATGGTGATGGGGATATGGATGCTTTTATTGGGGGAAATATTGGGGCCGGAGCAACGACTGGAAGGGTCAGATATTATAAAAATACAGGTACGGCAACTGTCCCTGTATTTACGGAACAAACCGGTGCAAACAACCCGCTTACTTTGGTAAGTACTAATTACGGTCGGGGCACCACGACTACGCCCACCTTTGTTGATATCGATAATGATGGTGATATGGATGTGTTTGTCGGTAACTATTATGGTGCTGTTGACTATTACCAGAATCAAAGTATTGCTCTTCCACTACAGTTGCTTGGTTTTGAAGGTAACAGGCAGGAAGGCTACAATAAATTACAATGGCAAACTGCCAACGAAGTAAACAGCAATTCGTTTGAAATAGAGCGCAGCAACAATGGTACAAACTTCGCGAAAATTGGTTCTGTTCAGGCATCAGGCAATGGTAATAATAAATATACTTTCAACGACAATGGAGTTGGCGGAAAATTATTTTACCGTCTTAAAATGGTGGATATAGATGACAGGTTTACCTACAGTTCCATTATATGGATCAATGCAGGAGAAGCAGCTGGTGTAAGCATTTACCCCAACCCTGCAAGGGATGTAATCAACTTAAATACGGGAGTTGCCGGGATATTAAAAACCAGGGCGGGTATTTACGATGCTAATGGAAAATTAGTGCAAAGTATTTTGATCAATAATTACCAGCAGCTAATAAATGTGCAGCACCTGGCAAAAGGAATTTATTCCATAAAATTTGCAGATGGGTCGGTAAAAAGTTTCATTAAAAATTAACCGGTAAACCTTTGCAGTGCGGTTCTGGTAGCCTTGGTTCCTCCCGTCATCATTATCGTATTGCCCCGATATTCCCGAATTAATATCACGGAGAGATTCATCCCAATTTTTTTTAAAAATTCTGAAAAAAGAAAAAGTCATTAATTCCGGAACATTACGCAGCCACGCTTTATTCTATTTTAGACGATTTGTAAATTAAGGGGTTAGAATTATTAGGGTGAAATTTTTTAAATGTCGGCGTTACGAAAAATTATCTTATAAGAGTAACTACTCCTTTATAGTTTTGCGCCGGTTTTCCGGCAACTGTCAATTCTATCAGCCATACATAGCTCCCTATAGGTTGCGGCAGACTTTGACAATTTCCGTCCCAACCCTTTTTAATATCATTAGTTTCAAATACTTTTTGGCCAAACCTATTATAAACAGTAAATAAGAATGATGTAACGGCAAATGGAAATTTTACACGGAACGCATCATTTACTCCGTCGCCATTGGGAGTAAAAATATTCGGCATTTCGAGATAACAAAGCCCCGGAGTAATAATGATAGCATCTGAAAAAGTTCCGCATTCATTAGTGGCTGTTAATTCATAAGTGCCGGTTGCTTTTACAATGTAGGTGGTAGCATTGCTTCCATCCTGCCAGGTATAGCTGGCTCCTGTGTTGAGTTGTGGCTGCAGGGTTATCGTTGTTCCTTCGCAAAGGAGCGTATCGTTCCCCAAATTAAAATAAGGTTTGTTGAGATAGGTTATTGCAATACTGTCGTTTACAATGCAGCCATTTAAATCAACGGCAACGTGGTACAATCCGGACGTAGTAACAGTAAATTGGGGTGATATAGACCCGTCTTGCCAGGTATAGCCAGAGCCGGGATAGAAAGCATTCAATATAAGATTATTACCTGTACATAACGTAGTATCGCTACCAAGAGAAATAACAGGCAAAGGTTCATAGGTTACCCTGATGCTATCACTTTTCACACAACCCGTTTGCGATGTTACCTGTAGCCAATAAAGTCCTGCATTATCAATAACGAAATTGGCGGAAGTGCTTCCTGTATTCCATAAATAAGATGCCTGCGGCAGCACAAAATTGTATTGTAACTGACCAACACCACATATAGTGGTGTCATTTCCCAAAGAAAATACAGATAAGGGATACAGATTAACAACTTGCATGGTATCAAATGCAGCGCATCCGTTTAGCTTAGCTTTTACTGAATAAACCCCCTGTTGATTTACCCTGATTGTTTCAGTAACAGCATTGGTGTTCCACAAATAACTATCATAATTATTGCCGGCGTCTAATACAATTGAATCATTCGTGCAAAAGCTGGTGTCATTTCCTAAATTAACAGGAGGAACCTGCTTTACAAATATAAGTATTGAATCACTCACAAAGCACCCGGCAGTTTGTTCAGCAGTTACGCGATACATAAAGGTGGTATCAGGAAAAACTTTTACCAAATTACCCGTGTCTGGCATAATATTATAGGTGCTCCATTGATAATGTATAAAGCCCGGAGGAGCGGTAATGGACACCGTATCATGCTGGCATATTGAGGTGTCCGCACCAATGTTGAAAGGTATGGGTAGATGTGGAGCTACATTTATGGTATCGCTACTTACATTGCCACAGGCATCATTTACGGTTACATAATAAATACCGGGCTTTGTTACTTCGAATGTTGAATCAGTGGATCCGTCCTGCCACTGGTAAGAAAGATATCCTGGTCCGGCATTTAGAAGAATGATATTACCGGGGCAGATGGTAGTATCGGGTCCAAGATCAAGAATACCGTTGGAATTGCTTATTGCTATTTGCATGCTGTCGGTGTAGATATTGCAGCCCGCATTTAGTTTCACTTTTATCCATGTGGTCCCCGTTTTTTTGAAAGTAAGATTGATAGTGGTATCGGTATAAGAAGTAATGGTTACAAATGAAGTATCATATATCCATAAAGGCTTCAGGGTACAGCCGGGGTTTGTTATGGCTTTGTAGCTGTATGGCTGGCTCGGCTGGCAAATAGCCGCAATGCCTGTTACTTTTACACTGTTACAAGTTTGAGGACTGCTGCATAATATAGCATCTACAACATTCCCGTCGCTTTCAGGTACTAATATATCAGGGATATCGTCAGGATAGAAGTTTTCATCAATTTCAGCGAATCCTACCGGCTGCACATTAAGATCTATTGTAGACATGGAAGGGATAACATTAAGATAATCGCAGGTACCGAGCACACCATTTGCATCATATTTTTCAAGATAGCCATCGGCATAAGTGGAATTCACACCGCCATAGTAAAAATTGCCTGCAACATAAATACTTCCATCATCACTAACGGCTATTCCCCCTATAGATCCAGACCGGATGATACCGTATGCGTGATCAAATTGAACCTTGAGTGCGGTATCCATTTTCATAAGATTATCCTCATGGCCAATGTTATTGTAGTCATTGTATTTTACATACATCATGTCGTCTTTTGAAGTTGCATAAGGCACTGCGTAAACGGCGGGAAACATTTTGAACTGAATGGGTTTTCCGAGCGTATCAAATGTTCCTAATACCGGGTTACCCTGCTGATTATTGCCTGCGTAAAAAATGTGGTCGCCCGCAAGTCCCAGGTGTCTATAATAAATGAGTCCGTCGCACGCATTTTGATAGATGTAGGCACTCAGCATTTCCCCGTTATTCTTGTCAATACGAACCGAGACGCTGCCGCCCGGTCCTCCTTCATTTACTATAATTAGCGAAGTTTTTGTACATACTCCGGAACATATAAAAAAATTTCCCTGGTCTATCGGGTATTTCTTAAACCATATTCCATTGCCATTCGCATCCATTTTGTAAACGAACACGTTTGACTTTTGCATGAATCCATAATCGCAGCTTATAATATACAAGTTTCCGTCATCATCGCGTATAACCTGCGGGTAGGTAAGTGAAGCGCTTAGAGAATTGGTTCCGAAATTGGCTGTTTTACTCCATAAGATTTGAAGGTTATCGTCAACCATCGTTAGTGTATAAGTAGGTATTCCATTTGGGTTCGCATAATCAACCAGCACTACATGTTGCTTGTCGTATTGCATGGAGCCAGCAGCGGAAGATATACTATCGTGAAAAATTGTAACTCCCCTCATAAAATTACCTTTGGAGTCATAAAGTTCCATGCCACCGCTTGCTGTGGTCATATTATTGAGTACGTCAGTGTAGCGGGCCGTGCATATAAGGATGTTGTCATTTTGCATTAAATAGGAAAAGCCAAAGCCATTAATATAATCTTTAGACCTAAACGTTTTATAAAAGCTACTGAGGCAAGTATCCTCTACAGGTGGTGCAGGGCAATATAATTGGTTACAATCAAATTGTGATGTAAGCGATACGGCACCATTTGTCAATGTTGCACCCGATACTAGTTGCGCAACCGAATTTAAAGTACTTGTAGTTGGAGTATTAGGTGCCTGAATATTCCCGGTAAATTGATTGTTTATATCATTGAAACCACACCCGGCAAGGGTTCCAATGCTGTCCGTCTTAATAAGAATTACCTCATTTGAGGCTGTTGTATTCAAACCGAAAATATATCCACCATCTTCAAGAGATTCTGCAGTGGCAGCTATGTTGCTTCCCATAGGTACATTATATGTTCTTGTATATTCAGGTGTTGTTTGATAATAAGCAAACTGCCGGAGAAAAATGAGCTTGCCCTGCGAGGGAACGGTAAAGCCCATTACGTTTCCTGAATTACTTAAGGAACTTGCTGTATTAAAGTCAATATTCAAAGGCACCTGGAACAAATGTTGTGTTTCTGCCAATTGAGCTCCGGAACTTATATCTCTCGCTAATACATATTGTCCCGACGGCATTTTAAAAATACCTGTGCACATAAGCCGGTCATTGTAACTTCTCGTTTTAAAAAAACGTGATTCGTTACTATACAAATCAGCAGAAGAAGACAAGTTTCCGTTTTGCCCGTTAAGAACGATCATAGTGGTGCCTTGCTTGCCGGCCGTCAGATAATTTGCTACAATTGCCACTGAGTCAAACGATATTCGGTTTGTGCCAATCAATTCTGTTAATCCCGCAACCGGTGCTTCTTTCTGCCATATAGAAGAGCCGTCAGAACTGTTCAGGTAAGCACACCAGATTAACCCTGGCAACTGGGCGCCTAGTGTTATGTATATATCATCTGCCAAATCCATTGTTACCTTTTGCGGTGCTGAAGAGGTATTATATTTATGAATCCATTGGGTTGATAAATCTGCATGTAAGCAAGCAGCAAAAACTATATCAGTGCCCTCATGCACAATTCCTGCTATCACCAATGAACCATCCGGATGAATTTTAAGGCCGTAAATCGTGTTCGGGGCATTATCAATCTCAAATATTTTTTGCAAAACAACATTGCCACCATTATCTATAATGTATAAAAAGCCGTGCTGTACACCATTTGAAAGAGTGATATTGCCTGCAACGATAAAATTCCGGTCCGGTGTGGTTTGTATCTCTTTTACTTCTATTTTTTCAGCAGGCCCCGGTGTAAGATGCATGTAAAATGTTGATGTTTTACAGGTCGCATTTTGGGAGGATAACTTGTGATCAGGAAAAGAAGAGGGTAATAATTTTGCAAAATTTACTTTGGTTTCGGCTCCTTTTTTTTGCAGGTTTCCGGGAAGCATACCCCGTAAGGGAAAGGGTCGGTTCATTACAGGAGCCTGACCATATACACCGGGTTCATGGAACGATAAAAAGATAATAATTAATAAAAAAAGGTTGCGGCAGTTTTGGCGGTGCATATCAATTCAGGTGGTTCATGTTCTCAGCAAACAAATAAGTTCCCCGTAATTTAATGATGAAAATAAAACTTATAATTGAAAAAAGTGAATGTTGGATATTTTAATATCAATATTGCAGAAGATAATTTAACGAATTATCAATGGTGACGTTTAAATTAACAGTGAAATATCAAGTGATAAAAAGATTGGCGAGAGAATGTATGTTCAGGTTCCATATTGCAATAAGGGTTATTCAATGTTGTAATCGTCCTAACTGTTCACTTTCTATAAACAAGTGTTCGTTTATGAACAGTTTGGCACTTGATAAATTATAATAAATAACTCTTTATCAACGCGATACAGGCTTGGTACATTCATTGAAAAGTTTTTCCGCGAAATGCCTTTATATTTCGAATGAGGAAATTTCTTCAACCTTAATTCTAAACTCTATACTGTGTTTAAAAATTATTTCAAAACTGCCTTCAGGAATATCGCCAGGCAAAAGATCTTTTCTTTTATCAATATTGCAGGTCTTGCTTTAAGTCTCACCGCTGTATGGATCATATCGCTTTATATCGCGGATGAGTTAAGTTATGATCGCTACCACAAAAAGGCGGACAGAATTTATCGCGTGGCGTCTCATGGCAGGTGGGGAGAAGAAAAGTTTGATATTACCGGTACTTCGGCGCTTGCGGCGGCGGCATTCAAAAAAGATTTTCCGGAAGTGGAAGATGCCGTGCGTATTGATCCGGAAGGGGGTGGCATTATTACTTATAATGATAAAAGCATAAAAGACGATGCTATCTTTTTTACTGATCCTTCTTTCTTCAATGTATTTACGTATCATTTTATCGCAGGCGATTTTAATGCATTGAAGCAACCTAATAGTATCGTGCTTACTAAAACCACGGCGGCCAAACTTTTCAATGACCCGGTTGCTGCACTCAATCAAACGATCTATTTAGATAAGTCCCCGTCATTGGTAACCGGTGTAATTGAAGACGTGCCTCAGAATTCTCATTTTACTTTTAATGCCTTACGCTCTTT
Source organism: uncultured Chitinophagaceae bacterium (assembly GCA_963792025.1). GTDB lineage: Bacteria > Bacteroidota > Bacteroidia > Chitinophagales > Chitinophagaceae > Ginsengibacter. Next base: position 33,263 of record CAWBUS010000017.1, read on the forward strand.
ACCGCAGGACTATGGAGGTGATTGGAATAACATGAGCATATATACTTACCTGTTGTTAAAAAAGAACGCTGACATCAGCCGACTGAGGGCGAAGATGCCGGCATTTATTACCAGGTATCTTACGACGAATTCGCAGGATATACATCTTACAATGGAACTGCAATCGCTGAAGTCCATTCATTTGCATTCTCACCTGAGCTATGAGTTGGGCGAAAATCACGACATAAAGTATATCTATGTTCTTTCAATCGTAGGCTTTTTAATATTAATTATTGCGTTTATCAATTACATTAATATTACTACCGCACGTGCTTCTGTACGTTTGCGTGAAGTAGCCGTAAGAAAAATTATCGGTTCAAGTAAAATTAATCTTGTAAGCCTTTTTCTTGCAGAATCCATCACTACTATTCTTTCCGCCGCTGTAATCAGTGTTGCACTTATGACGCTGGTAATGCCAATGGTAAATAGTTTGGCCGGTAAACAATTATCTGTATGGCAGTTGGGTATTTTACCAACTATCGCCTGGCTGTTAAGTTTTTCATTAATTGCGGGGCTTGTCGGGGGCCTCTATCCTGCGCTTTTCCTGTCACGTTTTAAAACAATCCCTGCTTTAAAAAACCAGTTGGGCGATGTAAAAGGACAAGTGATTTTTAGAAAATCATTGGTGTTATTTCAGTTCGCAGTAACCGTTGTGATGATAACCGCTTCACTGGTTATTTATATGCAGTTGCATTATGTGTTTAATACCTACCTGGGATTCAATAAAAATAAAATGATCACTTTCCATATAGATTCAAGAGCTGTAAGAAAGGAAGTACCAGCACTTCGCGAGGCATTGTTACAAAGCCCGCAGGTGAAAGCAGCAGCATCTGCAGGCAACCCGATTGGTAACAATGATATCGGCATGATGGATTATAACGTTGAAAAAAATAGTGCGTTGGATGAGCATAGCAATCTTGCTTATGGATTAATTATTGATCCTGATTTTATTCCCGCGATGCAAATACACCTGGAGGAGGGCCGCAACTTCTCAAAGGAAATTGCATCAGATAGCAATGATGTAATTGTAAATGAAGCATTGCTTAAAAGACATGGCTGGACAACGGGCATGGGTAAACGTATTTCGAGAGGCAAAGATTCAACCGGCAAGATATCATTTGCCAACATCATCGGCGTGGTAAAAGATTATCATATTTATTCGCTGCAACATAAGATAGAGCCGGTAATTATGATGCTTCCGAAAGTAGCATCAGACAGGGATAATATGTACGTAAGGCTCGGTGATGGCGATATTGCCCGATCGCTTGCGGCTGTTGAACAAACCTTCAGAAAATTCGATCCTTCGGCAACATTCGATTATCATTTTTTAGATAAAAATTTTGCCAGGCAATACGATGCCGAAGAAAAGCAGGGTCAAATATTACTGGCGTTTACCATCCTCACTATTTGCATTGCCTGCCTTGGCTTGTTTGGATTGATCACTTTTACCGTGAGCCAACGTGTTAAAGAGATTGGTATACGGAAGGTATTGGGTGCCAGTGTTGGCAGTATTACCTCACTCGTAACAGGCAGCTTATTAAAGATTGTATTTGTTGCCATGTTAGTGGCTGTACCCGTTTCATGGTTTGCCATGAATAAATGGCTACAGGATTTTGCCTATCGCATCGAACTTAAGTGGTGGATGTTTGCTTTGGCTGGCGCGGTGGCATTCATTATTGCTATCGTTACATTAAGCCTGCAGGCGATTAAAGCCGCAATGGCTAACCCGGTGAAAAGTTTAAGAACGGAATGAAAGAATGATGAATTATGAATAATGAATGTTTTGACTTTTGAATTTTTCGTTTTGACTTATAACATAAAACGCACAACATAAAACTTCTTCTATGTTTAAAAATTATTTCAAAATTTCATGGCGCAATATTCTCAGGAATAAGACCAACAGCATTATAAATATTGCCGGTCTTGCCATTGGGATTGCCGGCGTAATACTCATTACTCTTTACATCCGGGATGAGAAGAGCTATGACCGTTTCTTTAAGAATGCCGATCATATTTTCCAGGTTGATATGGATGTTGCCATGGGCGGTCAGGCTGGTTATGTCTCCAACACGCCACCAACCGTTGGGCCGGCGTTGCAACAATCGTTTCCTGAAGTAAAAGCTTACACAAGGTTTTACGTGATGGGCGATGAAATAGTCAGTAGTGGTAATGATAGTAAAGAACAAAAGCATTTTACAGAAAAAAAATTATTGGCTGTTGACTCAAACTTCCTGCAGGTGTTTGATTATGCCGTTAAGGAAGGTAATGCTCAAACCTGTTTGCAACAACTCCACTCCATTGTTTTAACTGAAACAACGGCAAAAAAATATTTTGGTAACACAGAGGCGATTGGAAAAAACCTTGTTCTCGACGAATACCATGAGCCTTTCACGGTAACGGCTATACTAAAAGATATTCCTTCGCAGTCTACTATTCAATTTGATTTATTAATACCCACCGCTGCTTGCCCGCCGGTGCAGCATTTTAGCTGGAGTTGGGTATGGCTGCAAATGAATACTTATGTTTTGCTTGATAAAAATTTTTCAACAGACTCAAAAAGTATTAAAAACCTGGAGAGCAAATTTCCGGCAATGGTTAAGACACAGGCGGCAAATGCATTCCGGCGGATAGGCCAACCTTTTGATGAGTTTATTAAAAAAGGCGGTAAATGGGATGTGCACCTGCAACCGTTGAAGAGAGTGCATTTGTATTCGGCTGATATCAGTTCACCATTTCTGTCGACATTGGGAGATATTAAATATGTGTATATTTTTTCAGCGATAGCCTTGTTTATTATTTTGCTGGCGTGTGTAAACTTTATGAATCTTTCAACGGCGCAATCTGCTTTAAGGGCAAAAGAAGTTGGTATTCGAAAAGTGCTTGGCTCCCTCAGGGGGCAACTGGTAAAGCAATTTCTCACAGAAGCCATGTTGTATAGTTTTATTTCTTCTGTTGTCGCTTTGTTTCTTGTTGCATTATTGCTGCCTTTATTTAATTCTGTTGCCGGCAAAACACTTAGCTTCAGTACTGTCTTCAACAGTGGTATCTGGCTCTTCATATTGCTATTAACAGTAATTACCGGTTTACTGGCGGGCAGTTACCCTGCATTTTATTTAACGTCCTTCAATCCCACAGCAGTTTTAAAAAGAGGTGTTTTTAAAAAGAGCTGGTCAAATATTTTTATCAGGAACGGATTGGTTGTGTTTCAGTTTACGGTATCCGTTGCGCTTATTATCTGTACCATCATTGTATTCCAGCAATTGCAGTTTACGCAAACTAAAGATATTGGACTAAAAAAAGATAATGTCATCATTCTTCCAAACGGCGCAAAAATGGAGAATAATACTGAAGAAACATTCCGGCAGGAGATAGCAAAGATACCGGGTATTACCCAGGCAAGTATTACCACCAGTGTTCCTACCAGACAGGTTTTTGACGATTCCTACGTTCCGGATATAAATGGTGTTTCAGAATCATTGGTAAAAGATATAATGCTTTCTTCTTTTATGGTTGATGAAAAATTTATCCCGGCATTGCAAATTAAATTATTAAAAGGTCGAAATTTTTCCAAAGATTTTAATGACTCCACTTCAGTAATAGTAAATGAAACCGCCGTAAAACAAATTGGATGGAGAGATCCGTTAGGCAAGTACATAACGTACCCGGGTAACCGTAATCAGCATTTTAAAGTAATTGGCGTCGTAAAGGATTTTGATGTTGCATCTTTACGCGTAGGCGATACGATAGTTCCCTTTGCATTATTTCATTCTTCATCCAAAACTTACCGCATCGGGACATCTTATATAATAGCCAGCGTGGAATCCGGTAAAATTAAAAGAGTTTTAAACCAATTGGAAAGCAAATGGAAAAATTTTGCGCCATCTGTCCCGTTTGAGTATTCATTTCTTGATAAGAATTTTGAGGCGTTATATAACTCTGAACAAAGGATGGGTGATGTGTTTGGCATCTTCACCTGTTTATCGATTATCGTGGCATGCCTTGGCCTGTTTGGATTATCGGTTTACACAGCAGAACGGCGAACGAGAGAAATTGGCGTTCGAAAAGTGCTGGGAGCTACCGTGCAGAGTATTGTAAGCATGATATCTAAGGAATTTGTAAAGTTGGTGCTTGTTGCTGCTATTGTTGCATTTCCCTTAGCATGGTGGGCGATGAATAAATGGCTTCAAAATTTTGCCTATCGGGTAAGTATTGAATGGTGGGTGTTTATTGGGGCAGGTGTTTTGGCTTGTACTATTGCTTTAATTACTATTAGTTTCCAGGCGATAAAGGCGGCTGTTGCTAATCCGGTAAAAAGTTTAAGAACAGAATAAATCGGACAATTACTTCCGCCTATGCTGAATCACTAACGTTAATGTATAAATGAAAATGGATGATAAAAAACTTTTTTAAAACCGCCTGGCGCGGAATGGTAAAGAATAAATTTTATTCAACCATTAATATCCTTGGATTAACTATAGGCATGACGAGTGCCATACTTATCCTGTTGTGGATACATAACGAAATGAGCCATGATCGTTTTTATGAAAAAGCCGATCGCATTTACCTCGCCAACAATCGCGATAAAGTAAACGGCGAAATGTTTGCCTGGAACAACACGCCGAAGCCACTTGGTCTTGCCGTAAAAAAAGATTATCCCGAAGTAGAAGATGTTGTTCGATTAAATGAATATGCAGCCAATTTTTTGTTGAGTGTTGGTGATAAGCATTTCAGCTTACATGGAGAATTTGCAGATTCGGGTTTCCTGAAGATGTTTAGTTTACCGCTGCTGGAAGGCAACGCTGCAACCGCTTTAAATAGTCCTAACGGCATTGTGCTTACCCAACAACTGGCTATAAAATTATTTGGTAATGAAGATGCAATGGGCAAAACCGTACGCATTGATACCGCCGATTATTTTACCGTTACTGCTGTATTAAAAGATTTACCACCAAATACACGCTTCAATTTCGAATATGTGTTACCGTGGTCCTATTCAACCAAAAAAGGGATAGACGATAACAATTGGACCAATAATAATGTACTCACTTATATTTTATTAAAGCCGGGTACGTCGCAGGCTGCTTTTGATGCAAAGATTAAAAACATTACCATCGACCATACAGCAAATACGGCCGATAAATCCTCTACGCAGGTATTTACGCAACGTTTGGGAGATACATGGCTGTACGAAAAACAGGAGAATGGTAAATACGTTGGCGGAAGAATCGAGAGGGTAAAGTTGTTTTCAATTATAGCCGCCTTAATACTCATGATTGCCTGCATTAACTTTATGAATTTGAGTACAGCCCGCAGCGAGAAGCGAGGTAAAGAAGTGGGTATTCGTAAAGTAATAGGCGCACAAAAAAAATCGTTAATAGCGCAGTTTATTGCAGAAAGCATCATGCTTGCATTTATTGCGGGTGTTTTGTCAGTAGCAGTTGTGCTGCTGGTTTTACCGGGCTACGACCAATTGGTAGGAATTAATTTGTCCATCGATTTTGGTAATCCATATTACTGGCTTTTCGCTATACTCTTTATTTTATTTACCGGGTTACTTGCCGGATTATATCCTGCATTTTACCTCTCTTCATTCAAACCGATAAAAGTTTTAAAAGGTACTTTCAAATTATCAGGCTCAGTAGTAACACCGCGTAAAGTATTGGTGGTGCTGCAATTCACGTTTGCTATCATTTTGATCATAGGCACGATCATCGTAGAAGAGCAGATCAAATATGCGCAGAACCGTGATGCTGGCTATTCGAGAAATAATCTTGCATTCCTGATTGAATTCGGTGATGCCCATAAGAATTATGAACTGATAAAACGCGGACTGCTGGAAAGCGGCGCTGCCACTGCCGTGACACAAACAAGCGCTCCCATGACAGAAAGTTGGGGAGATAGCTGGGGATTTTCGTGGGAAGGCAGCACGGAGGGCGATAAGAAAACAGACTTCAATATGTTTAGTGCAGATGATGATTTTGCAAAAGCATTGAAGATAAAAATTTTGCAGGGCAGGGGCATTGATGTTAATCAATACAAGACAGATTCAAATGCCTGCCTTTTGAATGAAGCAGCGGTTAAAGTAATGCGTTTGAAAAATCCAATAGGGACGGAGATAAGGGCGGGGAACAATAAGGCGCACGTAGTAGGGGTAATAAAAGATTTTATCTTAGAGACACCATACGAGCCAGTTAAACAAATGATCATAGTGGGGCCAATATTTGGCGGCGACGTAATTAATTTCAGGGTTAATCCTAATCCCACTTTTGCGGCAAACCTGCAAAAAGCGCAAGACGTATTTAAACAATATAATCCGCAATATCCTTTTAATGTCCGCTTTTATGATCATGAATACGATTTGAAATTCCAGGGTGAAAAACAAACGGCTACACTGGCAGGTTTGTTTGCCGGGCTCACCATCCTTATTTCATGCTTAGGATTACTTGGCTTAGCCACGTTTGTTGCCGAAGCACGCATCAAAGAAATTGGCGTGCGCAAAGTCTTGGGTGCAAGTGTTCAGGGGATTGTTGGCTTATTATCTAAAGATTTTTTAAAGCTCGTGTTGATGTCTTTTCTCATTGCATCGCCGGTTGCATGGTTCCTAATGCACAACTGGCTTGCATCTTATTCTTACCGTGTAGATATATCAGTTTGGGTTTTTGTTATAGCGGGATTGCTATCGGCTACAATTGCGTTTGTGACGGTGAGCTTCCAGGCAATAAAAGCGGCAGTTGCTAACCCGGTGAAGAGTTTGAGAACAGAATAAGTCAATAACTAACGTAAAACATTAGCCGAAAATATAACTTATATGATCAAAAACTATTTCAATACAGCATGGCGCAATCTTGTCAAAGACAAGCAATTCAGTTTTCTAAATCTCATCGGTTTGGCTACCGGCCTGGCGTGTGTGTTGCTTATTTATTTATGGGTAAGCGATGAATTAAGTATTGACAAATTTAATAAGAACGATAGCCGGTTGTACCAGGTATTAAAGAAAAACGCAGATGGTGCAGGCTCAATAGAAGTAGACGAAAATACGCAGGGATTGCTGGCACAGTCAATGGCTAAAGATCTGCCTGAGGTTGCATTCGCAACATGCTTAAGAAAGGAACGTGGGCAGGGCATTCTTTCTTTTGATGATAAACGAATAAAAGCTCAACCTGCCTTTTCGGGTAAAGATTTCTTCAAGGTATTTTCTTACGAACTTATAAGTGGAGATAAGAACACTGCCCTTTCGGATATATCCGGTATTCTTTTATCGGATAAAACAGCATTAAAACTGTTTAATACGACAGACGTAATTGGTAAAACGGTTAGCTGGGATTTAAAGGATGAGGATGCTGTTTTCAGCAACGTTTATAAGATTGCCGGTGTTTTTAAAGCGCCGCCTTCTAATGCCAGCGATCAATTTGATGTATTGTTTCCTTTTGATCTGTATGCTAAACAAAATGGCTGGTGGCATGGGCGATGTAACTTTTTGGGGCAGCAATATGGTTTCTACCTACGTGTTGTTGAAACCGGGAACTAAGATCAATGCATTTAATAATAAAATAAAAGATTTCACAAAAGCAAAGATCAGTGCACTTGTATGCCGGAAAAGGTTTGGAACAATATGAAGGTGATTTGTTCATTCAAAAATATTCCAACAGGTATTTGTATAACAACTTCGTAAACGGTGTGCAATCGGGTGGTAGAATAGAATATGTAAAACTGTTTTCCATTATCGCCATTTTTATTTTAATTATTGCGTGCATCAATTTTATGAATTTATCAACGGCGAAAGCTTCCCGCCGGATGAAAGAAGTGGGCATAAAAAAAGTCATCGGTGCCAGCAGAGGTTCCCTGATCTTTCAATACATCAGTGAATCAATGCTAATGGCATTTTTTTCTTTAGTGATTGCATTAGCGATAGTTATTTTAATACTTCCGGCATTTAAAGAAATTACGGGAAAAGAGATCAACGTTCATTTTGATGCGGGTTTAATTATATCGATTATTGGTATCACATTTATCACTGGTATCATTGCAGGCAGTTATCCAGCGCTGTACCTATCCCGCTTTAAGCCTGTAGCAATATTAAAAGGTAAGCTGAATACTTCCCTCGGAGAATCATGGATACGAAAGGGTTTGGTGGTTTTTCAATTTACTGTTTCTGTGGTACTGATTGTTTCTGTGTTGGTAGTGTATAAACAAATGAAATTGATTCAAACAACAAACCTTGGTTATAACAAGGACAATGTCATTCGTTTTTCAAACGATGGTAATCTGGCAAAAGATCCCACCTCGTTTATTGCTGAAGTAAAAAATATTCCCGGTGTTATTAATGCTTCAGATATAGACGGCAATTTAATGGGCAATTATTCTCATGCCGGAGGTGGTATTAGCTGGGATGGAAAAGATCCCAATCTCGGAATAGAATATTATGGCAATAGCATTGGTGATGACTTTTTTCAAACAATGGGTTTGCAAATGGCGGAAGGCAGACCTTTCTCAAAAGATTTTGCCGACAGTCAAGCGTGATATTTAACGAGGCCGCAATTAAAGCGATGGGCTTGAAAAACCCAATTGATAAAATGGTTTCACTATGGGGGCAAAAGATGCAAATTGTGGGCGTGGTAAAAGATTATCATTTCCAGTCGCTGTATAAAAAGATCGGGCCTGCATTTTTTACTTATTCGCCGATAAATCCAATTACACTTGTTAAGATACAATCCGGGAAAGAGCAGCAAGCGATTGCGGGCATAAACGCTTTGTACAAAAAATATAATGCAGGCCTCGATTTCAGTTACGCATTTCTTGATGATGACTACAACAAGTTATATGCCTCCGAACAACGCGTTGCTGTATTGTCTAAATATTTTGCTGGCATTGCTATTTTGATTTCCTGTCTTGGTTTATTTGGCCTGGCGGCTTTCACTGCGCAAAAGAGACAAAAGGAAATTGGTATAAGAAAAGTTATCGGCGCTTCTGTAAGCAACATTACTGCTATGCTTTCTGCTGATTTTCTAAAGCTCATATTGGTTGCACTTTTAATTGCTATTCCTTTTTCGTGGTGGGCCGCCAATCAATGGTTGCAGAGTTTCGCCTACCGGGTAAGGTTAAACGCTGAAGTATTTGTTATAACAGCCATAGCTATTATTGTCATTACATCAGTTACAATAAGTTTCCAAACAATAAAAGCGGCAATAGCAAACCCGGTGAAGAGTTTGAGAACGGAATAGCCAATCGTCAATAAATCAAAATATGTTTAAAAATTATTTCAAAATAGCCTGGCGTAATATTCTAAAACATCGTTTTTATGCGGCGTTAAATGTAATTGGTTTATTTGCAGGTATTGTTTTCGCATTGTTGATTGGAGCATATGTCTACAATGAGTTGCAGGTAAATACAACCTTACGTAATGCCGATCGTCAATATTTTTTACAGAGTATATGGAAAGATCCGAACTTGGGTTCGGATATAACTACGTTAGGTCCGATCGCAAAAAGATTAAAAGAAAATTATCCAAGCCTTGTTGCCAATTATTATCGTTGGGATGGCATTACTTCCGGTGTTTCCAAAGGTGATAAACATTTTCGTGAAAATATTCAATTGGGCGACAGCACCCTGTTGAATATGTATGGTTTCAAATTGCTTTATGGCAATGCAGCCTCGGCGCTTACAGAACCTTTTTCTGTGGTGATTACGCAGGATATTGCGCAAAAGTATTTCGGCAAAACAGATGTAGTCGGCAGCACGATTGCCATTCAAAGTTTTTTAGGTGGCGATCATGATTTTAAAATAGCCGGTGTGCTGAAAGATGTGCCAGTGAATTCTGTAACACAATTGAATTCAGATAATCACAATACCATTTTTGTTCCCACCAACACGTACAAATACTTCGGTCATAATGATCTCGATTCATGGAACGATATTTATATTGGTTCTTATATTGAATTGCAAAAAGGTGTTTCACCAAGGCAACTTGAACTTCCATTGAAAAGACTCATCCAGGAAAACGCTTCTTCAAATATCAGCCAGAACCTTACCATTCGTCCCATTGCATTAACGGACTATTATAAAGAGAAAAATAATGCTCTTGTAACGCGTATGATCTATACGCTTTCATTTGTTGGCCTGTTTATTTTATTGATGGCCGTTGTAAATTTTATAAATATCGCCATCAGCAGCGCAGGCAGCCGAATGAAAGAGATCGGCATAAGAAAAGTGCTCGGTGGCCTGCGCAGCGAACTGGCGATGCAGTTTCTTGTGGAATCAATTATACTGGTTGCCGTTGCAACGATATTCGCAGTGGCGGCGTATCCACTCCTGCAAAATATTTTTAGTCAATTGGCAGGTAAGCAAATTCCTTCATTATATGCGTTTCCATGGTATTATGTTTTCGCCCCTGTCGTTTTGATTGTAGCCGTCGGTTTGTTAGCCGGCCTATATCCGGCGGTTACATTGTCTTCCCTTAAAACAGTCGATTCTTTAAAGGGAAAATTGACGAGCGTAAAAGAAAATGTTGTGATGAGAAAATCGCTCGTGGGTTTCCAGTTTTGCATCGCGATGATCGTATTGGTTTCGGCCATCATTATTTCTCAGCAGGTAATGTTTTTCTTTGGTGGTAATTTAGGTTACAACAAAGAATATGTGGTTGCATCGCAGGTGCCAAGAGATTGGTCAAAACAAGGCGTCAACAAAATGATAACAGTGCGCAATGAATTTGCGTCTATGCCAGGCGTAAGTAAGGTTAGTTTATCTTATGAGATACCTAATGGCAATAACGGCAATCAACCAACGGTGTATAAATATGGCACCGACTCGACTACTGCCATTGCCATGCAATCGCTGGTAGCAGATGAAAACTACTTATCAACTTACCAGGTTCCTTTAAAAGCAGGCGCTTTCTTTGATGAACGTGGATTGGATTCAGGAAAAGTTGTGCTTACTGAAAAGGCCATCAGTGCTTTGAAATATGCATCGGACAACGATGCGATCGGGCAGCAAATCAGGATTTCCGGCGACCCAACCATATTTACTGTAAAAGGCGTAACGGCAGACTTTCATTTCGGCTCGATGCAACAGGCAATTCAGCCTATGATATTTTTCAACGTGAGAACGGCGCAGGCTTACCGGTATCTTTCGTTTAAATTAAAGCCGGGTAATGTTACTGCAAGCATAGCAGCCATACAAAAAAAATGGAGCGGGTTGTTGCCGGGCAATTCTTTCGAATACAGTTTTATGGATGATACCTTGAAGAAGTTATATGCAACAGAATTACAGTTAAAGAAAGCCGCTTATACTGCAACAGTTCTATTGCTGATTATTGTATTGCTTGACGTTATTGGTCTGATTTCTTTAAGCATTCATAAGCGGGTGAAAGAGATTGGCATTCGCAAAGTGTTAGGCGCTTCTGTTAAAAATATCATGGTATTATTTATAAATGAGTTTGCACTGATCATCTTAATAGCGTCCGTTGTTGCGTGTCCTGTTACTTATGTAATTATGAGTAAGTGGTTGAATAATTACGCATATCATATCCAAATATCGCCGATGCCATTTGCTGTTTCATTATTGATGTTGAGCATGGTAACAGGATTATTGATATGTATGCAAACCATAAAAGTGGTGATGGCGAATCCTGGGAAAAGTTTAAGAACGGAATAATGATTAGCTAATGGCTAAAAGCTATTAGCCAAAGAAAAGTGCATGATCAAAAATTATCTCAAAATAGCAATCCGGCATCTGACGAGGCATAAGCTGTTTTCTTTGATAAACATTTTGTGCCTTGCTATCGGCATTACTTTTTCTATTATCATAGTTGTATATATTTTGAATGAAGAAAGTGTAAACAGCAATCTTAAAAACGTAAGCAACCAATATATCATCAAGAGCAACTGGAAGGTAAAAGAAATGGGCATGGATATTACCACCATCGGCCCGTTGGCAAAAACAATGAAGGAGGAATATCCTTCGTTTGTTGAGAATTATTTTCGCTATAACCCGGTAGCAACCGTGGTGTCAGTTGGTAATAATCATTTTAAAGAAAATATTGCTATTGGTGACACAACACTGGTTTCGATGTATGGATTTCCTGTGTTGTATGGCAATAAAGAAAAAGCTTTCACCAACATTAATTCAGCGGTAATTAGTGAAACTGTTGCTCAACAACTTTTCGGAACAAAGAATGTCATTGGAAAAGTATTCGATATCACCACAACCGTAAATAATGAAAAGCAACAGTACACGGTGAGTGCAGTTTTAAAAGACATTCCAAAAAATTCAGTTACCGGATTGATCAATGTTGATTACAATGTTTTTGTGCCCACGGAGGGCAGCAGGTTTTATTCAAATGCCCCGGATGCTGATCCTGCGCAGGGATGGAACAGTGCTTATGAAATAGGGATGCTTGAATTAAAACCTGGTGTTACTACGCAGCAAATGATGCAACCTTTTAAACAGGTTTTAAAAAAATATACTGATAAGAATACCCAAAACAATCTTACTGCTGAACTGGCGCCAGTAAAAGATTATCATATACACTCCAACAACGGTGCTGTGCAAAAAATGATAACAACCCTTTCATTTATCGCTGCATTTATTTTATTAATGGCCATCATCAATTTTGTGAATATCAATATCGGTACTTCATCTTATCGTGTAAAAGAAATTGGCCTGCGAAAAGTTTTCGGAAGTATGAGAGGACAGTTGATGATGCATTTTATTTCGAAAGCTTTGGTACTTGCTTTTATCGCTGCTATTCTATCCTTTATTTTTTATGCATTACTTCGAAATTTATTTACAGAAATTTTAAATACTTCACTGCCTTCCATCTGGCAGTTCAACATACAACAAATAAGCTTATTTGTTGTGTTGATCATTGCAATCGGTTTGCTATCGGGCATCTATCCGGCGTTTGTGCTAAGCGCATCCAATACTATTAATTCCATAAAAGGAAAAACAGATTCAGCAAGAGGCGCATTGTTATTACGCAAAGGTTTATTAATCGTTGAATTCAGCCTGGCAATTATTGTTTTCATCAGCGCATTAAATGTTTCCAGGCAAATGTCTTTTATATTCAAAAAGGATCTTGGTTATAATAAAGAACAGTTGCTTGTTGTGGACGCATATCCCAAACAATGGGATTCCCTTGGCGTGCAAAGAATGAAGATGGTAAAGCAACAGTTGCTTACTTTACCCGAAGTAAAAGATGCATCATTATCATTCGACATTCCGGTACGTAAACCACCGGGCAGATTACATTGTATCCACAAGGCGAGGAAAATAATAATCCTCTTGTGCTGGCTGGCTTTGCGGCAGACCAGGATTATGCTGCAACATTTGGTTTGAAAACAATTGCCGGATCTTTCTTTAATCAATCAGGAGCATTTACGCCCAATCAAATTGTGGTGAATGAATCTGCCGCTAAGGCATTGGGTTTTGCCGATGCGACATCGGCTGCGGGAAGGCAAATAAGTCAACCTGCCGGCAACCCGGTGTTAACCATTGCCAGTGTAATAAAAGATTACAACTATTCGAGTGTTCAGCAACAAATAGAGCCGTTAGTTATCATCAACTTTGAAGACACGAGAACGTACCGTTATATGAACCTGAGATTAAGTACTGATAATTATCCAAAAGCAGTTGATGATATAAAAAAGAAATGGAAAACATTGTTACCCGATGCGCCTTTCGAATATGTTTTTATGGATGATCGGTTTCAATCGTTATATATAGCTGAAGTGCAATTGAAGAAAGCGGCTGATATCGCAACAGCGCTTAATTTAATCATTGTGTTTATGGGTGTTTTTGGTGTGATTGCCTTTACGCTTGCCAAACGTAACAAAGAGATAGCCGTTCGCAAAGTATTGGGCGCTGATGTAAAAAATATTTTGTCGTTGTTTATAAAAGATTATGCATGGCTGATATTTATTGCGAACCTGATTGCGTGGCCGGTTGCCTATATTATTTCCAATCAATGGTTAGAAAATTATGCTTATAGGATTCAGCAAAATGCCGTGCCATATTTGGCGGTAGGTGTTTTTATTTTTATCATGGCTTTTGTTCTAATAACAGTTCAGTGTTTTAAAGCAGCAATCGCAAATCCGGTGAAATCATTGCGTACTGAATAAATGGATAACAAAGTGAAGAGCCTGCCTGCCATGCCTTCTGCAGGTAAACCGGCAGGCAGGTTTAAGAACGGAGTAATAATAAGATAAGAGTTGGCTTCGCGATCTCTGCGTTTCACTTTGCGGTATTTGCGATGCTAATTAAATAATAGATTAAATGGTTAAGAATTATTTCAAAACAGCATTTCGTAGTTTACGACGTAATAGGATTTATGCGGTTATAAATATTGCAGGATTATCCGTCGGTATTGCTGCAAGTATTTTAATTTTTTTAGTCATACAATTTGAAACAAGTTTTGATAATTTTCATAAAGATAAAGACCATATTTACCGTGTAGTTACCGGGTTTAAAACAGCAGATGGATTGACCTATAATCCAGGCATTTCTCTACCCGCAGGTCCGGCGATGCGAATTGACTTCCCACAGGCAAAAGGTGTTGCGTCCATTTTTAAAAACGCAGGACAGGTAATGATTGACAATGGTAAAGAAGAAAGAAAAATAATACAGGAAGATAATTTCTATTATGCAGAGCCTCAATTTTTCAACGTTTTTAATTTTGACTGGCTCGCAGGAAATGCAGCAAATTCTTTGCGGGATCCAAATGATGCAGTACTAACGCAGGCTACAGCCGAGAAATTTTTTGGCAACTGGCAAAACGCAATTGGTAAAACGATTAGTTATAATAATAACGCATTGTTTACCATAAAGGGCATTTTGAAAAATATCCCGGCAAATTCTGATTTTCCTTTAAGTGTTGTTGTACCCTATGCTGCACTTCAAAATACTTCTTTTAAAACAGGCCTTACAGATTGGAGTTCGACAAGGGTTAATGCTTATACTTTTGTGAAACTGCCATTCGAAGAAAACCTGCAACAATTTAATATCGAATTGAAAGCTTTCGCAAAAAAGCATGCCACGCCAGCGTCATCTGATCAAATTTTTGTAGGACAATCGCTTAGTGAAATGCACTTTGATGCACGGTTTGGAAATTACCGTAATCATACATTCAGCCATGATTTGGTGGAGGCACTTATCCTCATTGGTATTTTTCTTATAGCCATAGCCTGTTTCAATTTTATCAACCTGGCCACTGCGCAAGGTGCTAACCGCACTAGAGAAATTGGGGTAAGAAAAGTGCTGGGAAGTAATCGCAGGCAGCTTGCTTTCCAGTTTCTTGCAGAGACTGCTTTGATAACAATTGTCTCTGTATTCCTGGCGCTAATTATAGCCGACGCGGCATTACCTTTTCTAAATAATCTGCTGGAAATAACAATTGAATTGAATTTTGTTAACAACCCATTGTTGCTCTTTTTTATTACGACAGTTGTATTGCTTGTTACGCTATTATCCGGTTTGTATCCGTCTGTCATTCTTTCGAAACTTAACCCATTGCAGGTGTTGCAAAGTAAACTAACGTCAAAAATATCCGGTGGCATCAACATGCGAAGGGCTTTGGTTATTCTGCAATTTGGCATTGCACAAACGCTGATTATTGTAATGCTTGTTGTTGTAAGCCAGATGGATTTTATTAAAAATTACTCGTTGGGTTTTAACAGCAGCTAAGTTGTAAATGTAGCGATACCGGGAGATAGCACTGGTGTGTCAAAAATAAATTATTTGCGAAACCGGCTATTGCAAAATCCGGATGTCGAAAGTGTGAGTTTTAGTTTCAGTGCGCCTGTATCAGATTATGGATGGAGTAGTCAATTCAGATTTAATAATGCATCAAAAGAGACAGACTTCAGTGCTAACCTTAAATGGACCGATACTGATTATTTTAAAACCTACGATCTGCAATTAATTGCGGGTCGTTATTATTACCCCGGCGATACCGTTAGAGAATTTGTCGTTAACCAAACACTGCTTGATAAATTAGGCATCAGTAATCCGCAGGAAGCCATTGGTAAAAAAATAAGTTTTTGGGATGGCGCAAAAGTTGGAAATATTGTTGGCGTTATAAAAGATTTTAATTGCAACTCTTTGCGGGTACCCATGACACCAATGATTCTAAGCGCATGGAAAGATGTGTATAGGATGAGCAATATAAAATTGAAGCAAGGGACAGAAAAATCAACACTGGCCTTTATTGCCAGGCTTTGGAAAGAAGCCTATCCTGATAACATTTACCAATACAGATTTGAGGATGATGTAATTGCCAATAATTATAAACAGGAAAAGCAGCTTTCTATTTTATATAAAATATTTGCTGCTATCGCGATATTTATTTCCTGTTTGGGTTTATATGGATTGATTTCTTTTATGACGATGCAGCGCACAAAAGAAGTGGGCATCAGGAAAGTGCTGGGCGCATCTGTTCGCGACATCCTTTATTTGTTTTCAAAAGAGTTTACCATTTTGCTGGGTATTGCATTTTTAATAGCTGTGCCGGTTGCATGGTATTTTATGCATCAATGGCTAAATAATTTTGCCTACAAGATTTAATTGGGTGTTGGTATTTTCTTATCAGCCATATTAATATCGATTGTTATCGCAGCGGTGGCAATTGGTTATAAGGCCATAAAGGCAGCAACAGCCAACCCGGTGAAAAGTTTAAGAACCGAATAACATGCGACAAAATTGAGCACTATGAAATCGATGACTTTCTCCATATTAATTAGTGATGTCCGTTAGTAACAATGTAAATGCCCAAACTAACTTTTGGGAGAGCAAAGATGCGTATCTTGGTCAAACTCCTCCGGGCGATACGCCAAAAATATTTGCCCCCGGAATGCTGGCAGATTCGGGAATAGTGCTGGGGAGAGTTGCCTTTTCAAATGATGGCAAAGAGTTTTATTACGGCTTTGCACGGCATTGGTTCGATTTTAGGGGGACAGGCGTGAAGCAAATAACTTTCGGTGGGAAAGAATGGAGCAAGCCAAAAGTTATCGTTAAAGACCTTGCTACCCCAACACTTTCTATTGATGGGTCCAAATTATTTTTTGGCGGGCAACGGAGCGATGTCTGGGAATCTGAAAAAATAAATAACGGTTGGAGTACACCAACTCTTTTTCTCGATAAACCGTATGGCCTTTACAATTTCATGCCAACAAAAAGTGGCGTTTGTTACACAGGCAGTAATGCCAACCAGGGAAGTAAACGTGATTATAGCACGTATGATTTTTGTACGCTTACTATTTCGGGTAGGGATACCGTTATAAAGAGTTTGGGAAGTCCTTTAAATACGCCTGCTTTTGATGGAGATTTTTATATCACCCCCGATGAATCTTACATTGTCATCAGCGCAAAAGAAACAAAGACCTATGAATGTGAATTATGGATTAGTTTTAGAAAGAATGATAAAACATGGACGGAGCCGAAAAGTTTAGGGCCACTTATCAATGAAGGCCTGGCACATCGTTTCGGTCAATATGTATCTCCTGATGGGAAATATTTATTTTATACAAAAGGTACGGGTGAGAAAGATTGTAATTTTTATTGGGCGAGATTTGATAAATTGTTAACGAGGTTGAAGGCAAATAATTGAACAGTGATTCATATATATAAAAATAAAAGAACGGAATAGATAAATAAATTGAGTAAACGAAATTTATAGTAACTATTAATAATGAAATCAATAACGCATGAAGAAATTTGCAGTAATCATTTTTTTGTTTTTTGGATTTACATCTTTCGGACAGGAAATACCAAACACACTAACGCCTGCAGAAAAGGTGTATGGCCTATCAAAATTCTGGCAGGAAGTAAATTACAATTTCGTTTACCTCTATAAAGTTGATAGGCAAGCGTGGGACAGTACTTACAAAGCATTGATTCCGCAAGTGCAACAAACTAAAAATGATTATGACTATTATCGCTTATTGCAGAAGTTTTGCGCAATGCTGAAAGATGGGCATACAAATGTGTGGCCATCTTCCGATGTGGGTAAACTTATTTTCGGTAAGATGTTTGGAAAATATTGGTTCAGTACCCAAAACGTTGATGGCAAAGCGATCGTAAACCGGATACTAAAAAATGAATCCACAGAAATACCAATAGGTACTGAGGTTATCGAAGTGAACGGCTTGCCAACGCAGCAATATTTACAAGATAGTGTAGAGCCATATATTGCAAGTTCCACTGATTATGTAAGGAGGAATTGGGGTATTGCCAATTTGTTTCAGGGGTTGGTGGGTGAAACGTACAATGTAAAATTTAAAAGACCCGACGGAACCGTTTTTTCTCTAGCGCTTCAGCATACACGAACTTCCGATACCAGTTTTTATCCTCCATTTTCAGATAATCCATTACTCGAATTAAAGTGGTATAAAAATAATATTGCCTATGTCGCATTAAATTCTTTTGGAGACGATAAGATTGACTCGATGTTTATTGCGAAGCTCCCTGAACTGTACAAAGCAAAAGGTCTTATTATAGACCTGCGCAATAATGGTGGCGGTAGCACCGGTGTTGGCACAGATATTTTGCAGTACCTCATGGAGGATACGATAATGCAACACTCAAGGTATTTTACCCGCGACAACCTTTCGGCTTTTAAAGCCTGGGGAGCTTATGTAAAACCAAAAGATACCATTGGCAATGCATGGAATACCAAAGCATGGCTGGTTAATCATGATAAATATTATTATGATTTCGATTATGCTCCTGATACCATTCATTTAAACGCAAAGAGGCTTGTTGTGCCGACCGCCATCTTAATCGGAAATAATACCGCTTCCGCTGCAGAGGATTTTTTGATAAGTGCAGCTAATCAAAAACACATGATTAAGATTGGTGAAAGAAGTTTCGGCAGCACGGGCCAACCTTTTTTATTTGATTTACCTGGGGGTGGTGGAGCGAGAGTTTGTACTAAAAAAGATACATACCCAGATGGAAGTGAATTTGTAGGCGTAGGCGTAAAACCTGACATTGAAGTGGCACCGACTGTAAAAGATTTTATAGAAAATAAAGATCCCGTATTGGATAAAGCAATTTCTTATCTCGATAATATATTAAAATAAAAAACGCAATAGACGTAGTTAAGAAAGTGATAGATCGTAAAATGAAAATCCTGCCTGCTAAAGCAGTTCCGGCATTTGGAGCAGCTGTTCCAATATGGAAAAAGTGTGGGGTTTAACTGTCTTAATATGTAGCATCTGAAATCTTTTAGCGGCCTACCAATTACTGCATTTGCCGAATACATCCTGGTCTCGGGTAAAAATTTAGCATTCAACAAAGCTTCCGTAACTTTTTCATCACCATAATAGCGACGGCAATTGCGTATATCATCCACATCACCGCGTTCGAAAACACGTTCAATAACAAAATTTGCTTTGGTATCGTAGTTGATCTTTTCAAAATCAACATCCCAAAAGATGCGCTTATGAAATATGGGCTTCCGTTTCTTTGGCATAGAGTAAAGATGTTAATAATTAATTTTTTTTGATAATGGCATTTGTTCCATTAATAACTGAGTATTGTAACATGTGCGCTTTTCACTTAAAAGTGTTCGATTGCGCACACCCATGCGAAATTATTTTTATAACAATTTGTTCTTTATCAGCAAAGTATAATATTGGTATATATATTGAAAAGATTAGCTAAAGAGTTTTATGATAAAAAGCTATTTCAAAATCGCCTGGCGCAACTTGCTTAAAAACAAGACATCGTCATTCATAAATATTAGCGGACTAGCTGTAGGGCTTGCAACCAGCATCATCATTATGCTGGTTATTGTTAATGAATTAAGTTTCGATAAATATAATAGAAACCTTAGCGATACCTACCTGCTGATGAAGAATCAAAAAAACGTAGATGGCGTAAGAACAGGCGATGCAACTGCGGGCCCAATGGCGGCAACCTTTCGTAGTGAGATGCCTGAAACAAAATACGCAGCCCGTGTTGCCTATTTCGATAACCAGTTAATGGAAGTCGGCGATAAAACTATTTACGAATCGGGAATTTATGCAGAACCGGATCTTTTTAATATCATGACTTTTCCGGCCGTTGAAGGAAATCCTGTTGCTGCATTGCAGGATGAAGGTTCTGTTGTTATCACTGAGGATGCCGCAAAGAAACTATTTGGCGATGAAGACCCGATGGGCAAGTTGGTACTGACTGAAAAAAACAGTTTCAAAGTAGCGGCGGTAGTGCGGGATGTTCCGCCAAACAGTACTATTAAATTTGACATGGTATTTTCATTCAGCTATTTTGCCAAACAAAATCAATGGTTGAATAAATGGGACGACAACCGCATACAAACATGGGTTCAACTAAAGCCCGGTGTTAACGTTGCTTCGTTGAATAGTAAGCTGACTAAGCTGCTGCAACTGCGTTCTAACGACCCCTCGGTATCACTCTTTGTATATCCATTTTCTAAATTAAGATTGTATGCAAGTTTTAGCAACGGTAAACCGAACGGCGGCCGGATTGACATGGTTGTATTATTGAGCGTATTGGCGCTATTTGTTATAATAATTGCATGTATCAATTTCATGAATATAGCCACTGCCCGGTCTGAGCACCGGTCACGGGAAGTGGGTGTTCGAAAAGTATTGGGAGCCACCAGGAAATTAATCATCTGGCAATTTTTAAGCGAGGCAATGTTGATGACATTTGTTGCACTTTTATTAGCAGTTTTGGTGACTCAAATTGCGCTGCCTGTCTTTAACCAGTTTACAGAAAATAACCTCGTAATAAATTATTGGGATTGGAAATTTTGGACTTTGCTGATCGGTATAGGTTTACTTACCGGTTTCATCGCTGGTAGTTATCCGGCCTTGTTCCTGAGCCGGTTTAAAATCATAAAAGTTTTAAAGGGAACATCCGGCAATGTAAGAAGTGGTGGCGGTTTACGCAAAGCATTAGTGACAGTTCAATTCGTTATTTCTATATTTTTAATTATCGCAACTATCGTTATCTATAAACAAATAAACCATGTAGGAAACCGGCCGTTAGGCTATGACCAGGATAACCTGGTTGATATATCTGCCAATGGTGATTTGCCTGGCAAATTTCAAATTATTAAAAATGATTTAGCGCAAATACCAGGCGTTAAAAATGTAACTGCCGGAACTGATAACATTTTGCAATTTGGCGCAAGCGTAACCGGCATGGATTACCCGGGAAAAATTCCAGGCCAGGAAATAGGAGTTATCGTAAGCTCCGTGCAATACGATTGGACAAAGACAGTGGGCGTAAAAATGCTCGAAGGCCGGGATTTCAGCCCTGCCTTTTCAACAGATTCAACTGCCTGTATCATTAATGAATCTACCGTTCAAAAGATGGGCTTAAAAGAACCCGTAGTTGGCCAGGTAATTGGCGGCAAAAATGTCATTGGTGTGTTTCAAAACTTCGTCTATAATAACCCGTCAGGTATCATTGCGCCAATGGTTATTTCTTTACAAACCAGTAACCTGCCGCACTTTTTTGTTCGCATTAAAAACGATGATCATTGGCAAAATACAGTTGCACAAATTGAGAAGGTTGTAAAGGAAATAAATCATCATCATCCTTTTGAATATTCTTTTACAAAAGCTGATTACAAAAGGAGATTTGAGGAATGGAGCTCTGTTGGTTTGGCGGCCACCATTTTTGGATCCATGGCTATATTCATTGCATGCCTGGGTTTGTTTGGTCTTTCATCCTTCCTTGCCGAAAAACGTGGTAAGGAAATAAGTATTCGCAAAGTGTTTGGAGCCAATGGAAAGAGTATCTGGTTATTGCTTTCTAAAGATTTTTTAAAACCGGTTGTAATTGCAATGCTTATTGTAATACCGGTATCAGTATGGCTGGCGCATGCTTTTCTTTCAGGTATTACGTATCACACAGAACTAACGTGGTGGATGTTTGCACTTGCCGCACTCCTGACCATTTTAATTGCGTTTATAACAGTGAGCTTCCAGGGAATTAAAGCGGCGATTGCCAATCCAGTAAAGAATTTAAGAAACGAGTAGAAAGGTACCTTGAAAGACGATGAGAAAAGGGCAAACGCACAAATTAAATCTCAGCGCTCTTTGCGTTTCACTTTGCGCTCTTTGCGATACTAATGTCTTAATTGAATAAATATTTTATGCTAAAAAATTATTTCAAAATCGCCTGGCGCAATATCATTAAAAGCCGCTTTTATTCTGCAGTAAATATTATTGGCTTATCCACCGGCATTACGTTCACTTTATTAATAGCCGCCTATGTATGGAGTGAGCTACAGGTAAATTCAAAATTGAAAAATGAAGACCGGCAATATATTTTACAAAGCAAATGGAAAGACCCTAACCAGGGACTTGAACTAACTACCATGGGGCCGTTGGCAAAGGCTTTACGGGAACAATATCCCGACCTGGTGGCCAATTATTATCGCTGGGATGGTGTTACTTCCAATGTTTCCAAAGGAGATAAAAGTTTCAGGGAAGGATTACAAATATGCGACACCACTATGTTCAGCATGTATGGGTTTACGTTACTTTATGGAAATCCAAAGACCGCTTTTGATGGACCGTTCTCTTTAGTGATTACAGGGGAAAGAGCAAAGAAGTATTTCGGTAAGACGGATGTAGTTGGTCAAACGCTCACCATTGAAAGCTTCTCCGGTTCCAAACATGATTTTGTTATTACCGGCGTATTGAAAAATCCATCTAAAAATTCTGTTACCTATCTCAATGATAATAACGATAACCAGTTTTATATTTCGGCAAACAACATAAGTTATTTTGGCAGAAATATGGATTGGCCCAATCAATATATTGTTGGCTACGTTGAATTGCAAAAAGGAGTGAAGCCGAAAGACCTTGAAAAACCTATGCAGTACCTTATGAGGCAAAATGCACCACCGCAAATTGCAGCCGGTATGACGCCATTTCTCGTTCCGCTAAAAGAGTATTACCTCTCTGCAAATAATGGTCTCATCAAAAAAATGTTGTATGCACTGTCGGCAATTGCCATCTTTATTTTGATGATGGCCATCATCAATTTCATCAACATGTCGGTAAGCCGGTCTGCCACACGCATGAGGGAGATCGGCATACGAAAAGTACTTGGCGGATTGAAGAAACAACTGATCATGCAGTTTCTTATCGAATCAATCATCCTCGTGTTTTTTGCAACCGTCTTTGCTATTTTCGTGTATGCGTTATCGAAAGACATGTTCAGCAATATTTTGGGAAAAGAAATTCCTTCGCTAAGTAACTTCCCGGTTTATTTTATTGTATTTCCGCTGTTGCTTATTTTGATTATTGGTTTTATAGCCGGCATTTATCCTGCATTTGTTTTGTCATCGTTAAAGTCAGTTGAGTCATTAAAAGGAAAACTATCTTCCGTAAAAGAAAAGGTATGGCTTCGGAAATCATTGGTGGCATTTCAATTTGGTACCGCTACTATTGCTTTCATTGGTGCCATAATTATTTCTTCGCAAATCAATCTTTTCTTTAGCAAAGACATTGGCTTTAATAAAGATTACATCGTATCAGCGCAACTACCGCGTGACTGGACGCCGCAAGGTGTTATAAAGAAAGAGGAGATGCGTAAACAATTTGCTGCCATGCCACAGGTAGTAAATGCCACGCTTTCTTTTACCGTGCCCGATGGTAACAGTTCCGGCAGCGCATCTTTATATAAAGCAGGCGCTGATTCAACAACAGCAGTTGCTTCTGAGCAAATAGTTACTGATGAATATTATGCATCTACGTTTGGCATTCCTATGGCAGCGGGAAAATTTTTCGGTGCGCCCGGTGCGATCACTGATCCTTTTACCATTGTAATAAACCAGTCGCAGGCCAAAGCTTTCGGCTGGAACAATGCAGAAGATGCAATAGGTAAACAATTAAAATTCCAGGGCGGGGAAGGGCAGGTGTTCACCATAACAGGTGTTACCAAAGATTTTCATTTTGGTTCCATGCAAAAACCGATTCAGCCAATCACTTTCCTGCACGTGAACCCTTGCAAATATTTACAGGCTTTTTTCATTTAAAATAAGACCCGGTAAGTATCGGCAACTCAATCGATGCATTGCAAAAAAAATGGTCAGCATTGATGCCGGGCGTTCCATTCGAATACACTTTCATGGATGATGCGTTAGCCAAACTCTATACATCAGAAATACAATTAAAGAAAGCTTCTTATACTGCAACAGTTCTCGCTTTAATTATCGTGTTGCTTGGGTGTACTCGGCCTCATTTCATTGAGTGTTCAAAAACGAACCAAAGAGATTGGTATCAGGAAAGTATTAGGTTCGTCCGTTGCCGGTATTATGTCTTTATTTATGAAAGAATTTTTACTGGTGATTTTAATTGCCGGCGTGGTGGCTTGCCCGTTAGCCTATATCATTATGAATAAATGGCTGCAGGAATATGCATACAGAATTAATATTACCGCTTCGCCTTTTATTATATCAGTGGCAATTCTTGGCATAATTACCGCGATTGTTATATGTATACAAACTATCAAGGCTGCTCTTACCAACCCGGTAAGAAGTTTACGAAGTGAGTGATGAATGAATGTATTGTAAAGGCCGCTAAGAAATGCGCAGCGAACGCAAAACGATATTTGTCGATTGCTACAGATAATGCCTGGATGAAATAATTGAAATGCCATTAATTTCTGCCCCGGCATAAAAACTCCTATCGCAGAGAGGTATGAGCGTTAGCTGGACAAACACGCGGAGTTCCTGATTATAGTCGAAGGGGGGTTGTCCTTGATTTTTTGTTTCTTTTGCATCAAGGCAAAAGAAAAAGCAAACGCGAAAACCTTTGAAAAACAAACGCGTCTATGCCTTTACGTTAATCCTGAGCTGCAATGACGTCTCGGGCTGGCGCAGGTCTCCCGACCTGTGACTGTTGGTTACTTGAAAAAATATCAAAAATTTCACTGCAATGAAGTTAATAGATGCCGTTATAAACAACCCGCAGGAAATCAGGAAGGGAAAATTAATAATCTGCCAACGCGATAAAAGTTTCATTTCGGTTCGAAGGAGTGATAAGAAACCTGCCACCACGAGCATTTACCTGATCAGCGTAACAATTCCTTTTTGGGTTTTGGGTACGTCATTTTTAAGCTGGTATTCACTATACCATGTAAAAGTACCCGGGTCCTGGTTAATATTATTAAAGGAGCCATCCCAGGCTTTGGAGGCATCGTAAGTTTCAAATACCTTTTGCCCAAAGCGATTGTAAATGGCAAGGTGATATTTTAAAACGATGCCATACACCTTCGCTTTGTAGTTGTCGTTCAGCCCGTCATTATTTGGCGTAAATGCGTTCGGGA
This sequence comes from uncultured Chitinophagaceae bacterium, assembly GCA_963792025.1. GTDB lineage: Bacteria > Bacteroidota > Bacteroidia > Chitinophagales > Chitinophagaceae > Ginsengibacter. The sequence goes on from CAWBUS010000017.1 coordinate 58,607, forward strand.
AATAAATAGCCGTAACACATTGTTTAGGGGCTACATTGATATACTCTTTCGAGGTGCAACCATTGTTATCGGTTACCTGCAGCCAATATGTTCCCGGTACAGTAATAGTTCCCGCGGGCGATATAGACCCGGTAGACCAAAGATATTCCTTGAATGATTGGTTTGACCTGAGCACCAAAGACTCCGCTTCGCAAACTGCAGTGTCATGGATAACGAAATCTAACGGCAACGGCAAAATGCTTTTTATTGCTGTCGTATCCGAGTTGGTGCAATTATTACTGTTGGTTACTGTCACCCAATATTGGCCCGGTCCGCTGGTAGTGTAAGTTCTGCCTGTGGAGCCGTCCTGCCATAAATAGGAAGTGCCCGGTCCGGCATCGAGTACTCTTGATGCCCCTGCGCATAGTGACGAATCTTTGTCTAAATTTATTGTCGGAACAGCATTTACTTTTATTATTGAAAACGTGTCTGTTGAAATACAGTTGTTACTGTTTTTCGCTGCTACAAAATAAATACCCTGTGCAGATGCATAAATAGTTTGCGATGTTTCCCCGGTGTTCCATTGGTAACTTACAAAACCGGGTCCCGCATTCAAAAGTACATTTTGGCCCTCGCAAAGTAAAGTGTCATTTCCCAGGTTAACGGGCATTTTTGGCAGGATTGATAAAATAGATATAGTATCTGATGCACGACAATGGTGACCATCCACGGCATCCACCCAAAACGTTCCCGTCTTATTCACATCAACGCTTTCTGAAGTAGCTCCCGTGTTCCACAGGTAAGTTGAAAAGCCAGAGCCCGCGGTTAAATGCAGGGCTTCACCTGAACATATACTTGTATCGCTCCCTAAATTCAAAGCAGGCGGTACAAACACAGAAATAATGTTTAATGTATCTCTCGCTTTACAGCCATTTGTGTCAGTAACGGTAACGTTATATGCCCCGGCAGTGCTTACCAAAAGCTGCTGCGCATTAGATCCCGTGTTCCATAAGTAATTGATAAAACCGGGCCCCGCATCCAATTGCAACTGGGTTCCGGCGCAAATGCTGGTGTCATTGCCTATCACAATGTGTGGCAGATTGTATAATGAAATCCGAATGCTGTCCACAACTACACATCCGTTGGACTGGGTTGCGGCAACCTTATATATCGTATCAGCAAATGGCCATACGATAACCGAATTACCCGTGGTGTTATTTATATTATAAGCAGGTGACCAGTTGTAGGAAATAAATCCCGCGTTGCCGCGGAGTGTAACAGAATCACCCCTGCAGATAGCTGTGTCGTTGCCAATATGCAAGGGTAACGAAATGCCCGCAACTATATTGATGGTGTCTTGCAGGACACTGTTGCAAAATGTGGTGGCTTTTACATAATACGTGCCCGGCAATGTTACATCAAATGTAGAATCTGTGGAGCCATCCTGCCACAGGTAGGATTTAAAGCCCTTATGTGCATTGAGCAATATGGCAAGGCTTCCGCATATCGCCTTGTCCGGGCCAAGGTTTAATGTATCCGGACTGATGATTACCTGCACCGGAAATGATTTGGTTATAACTATACAGCCCGAATTCATTCTTGCAACAATATTGGTGCCCCCTGTTTTTTTAAAGATGAGTTTCAGCGAAGTATCAGTAACGGCAATTGTTTTAGCCATAGTGCTATCAACCTCCCATAAAGCGCCGGCCGTACAGCCCGGACTTCGTATAATGTTGTACGTTAGCGTATCTGATGTATTGCAGACACTATCCATACCCGTTATATCCAGTTGCTTACAGTTAGATACTTCATCACACTCCTGCGAGGCTTCAAATGATAGTACTCTTACGTACGGATTAACGTTTATGCTTTGAAATTCAGAAAAGTCCTCAACACCCGTTAGTCTTGAGGCAGCCTCAGTAAATACCAGCGGTTGGGTGGATGCTGTATTTACCAGGGTACTGTAACATGCCGAAGATGGAGCCGCAGCAAGCTTAATATTTCCCAGCAAATCTGTTTTTATTAAACCCCCGGTATATGGTGAAAGGTTATCGAAATTGCCAACATTATTTTCAGTTACCAGCAATAATTCATTATCGAACTGCTTTATTGAAAATATTCCGCTACTGGTAATATTGCGGTAGTTGCGTTGCCACTGTACCACACCGGATCCATTGAAGCAAAGCATGTTCAATGATTTGCCATTATTATCGGTAACCTGGTTGCCAAAAATAAAATTATTGTCATTGGTTTTTACCAACTCATTTGGCAGGTGGTAATCATAGACGGAGCCATATATATATTCATTGCTGAACGCGGGGTTCGTAAAAATAAGGCTATTGAGTATCGTCCCGTCTTTTGCATTCAGCTTCATCATAGCTAAATTGGCTGTGGTAGGGAAAGGGGTTAATTGTTGGTTGTCGATGTAAAACACAAACACCGAATCGGCGATTGTTTGCACAGAACGTACAACCAGTTGCTGGTTGCTAATAAGGTAATCTTTTGACCAAGCATAAGTGCCGCTTATCGCATCCATTTTTACGATCATTAATAATCCGTTACCCGTATAATCGTCAGAGGCGAGGTAAAGATTTTTACCATCAAAAGTGATGCTGCGGAAAACCGGTGAACTGCCTGACCAAACCAATTTTTTCTTCCATAAAAAGTTGCCGTTTCCATCTATCCTGGCTACTAATGTATACATTCCGCCCGATAGCCAGTTCTCAGTGGTAACAATAAAAAACCCCCCGTTATCTGACGGTATAATATCATTGATATTGCTGATATAAGCGCTGTTTAAATTCTTAGCCCACACTATATTACCATTTTTATCAATTTTCATCAGGAATGAGCTGTCTGCACTTTGGTGATTAAGATCAATCGCACTAAGGCCACCGACGAGGAAGCCACCATCAACCGTATTCACAATTTTTTGCAGCGTACCTGTATGGATAAACTGGTTGTAGCTTTTTGCCCAGGCTATATCTCCGTTGGGCTTTGCCTTTACAATCAACGGTTCTTCTGTACTATAATAATAATGAATGCCGCACATGTAATAGCTGCTGTCCGCTGCCTTCGTGATGCCGGTAAGCAAATCGATATAGTTAGTGCTGTATTTTATTGCAGTTCCGGAAGTGCAACTGTCTGCAATTGGCGGAATGCTGTCGCAAACTGTAGCGCCGCATACCGTGTTACCTGAAAAGTTGGCGATAATAACTCTCGGGTATATTGCCGAGCTTACCGCTACGGCGTCCTGGATAATATTTTGCCATGAAAATGGTGTGATAGTATAGTGAGCTGTGTCCATAAAATCCTGCCCTATACCCGGGGTGCATTCGCCGTTTCTGCCGGTAAGATCCGTAGCCAGTAAAAGTATCTTGCTCTTACCGGAAGTATTGTAAGAGTTGGCATACCCTGCGCATACATATCCGGTTGAACCGATCCTGTCGAGTGACAGCAAATAATAACCATAATCGTAATTTGACCTGCGCCATTCACTTAACCCCGTCGGTCCCACCTTGTCCAGTTCCGCAAAACCGGTTGTTGTAGTATCACACGCGGCATAAATAAATCCACTGTCGGCGGAGGCAACCGCAGATAGGCCGCTGGTTTTATTCCAAAGTTCCACGGCGGCGCGCCTTTGGTAAAACATAGTCCCGTCGTTTCTTTCTTTAAAGTGAGATAAAAAAGTATTGTAAGTGCCGCCGCCATCAAAAGAGTACGACGATCGCGAAGTGTATGCAATTCCATTATTGATCTTTTCAATGTTGATCATCTCCCCATTCTCGTATAAGTAATTAACATAGGTTGTGGAAGAAATCATGCTTCCGTCAGCTACATTCAATTTCATCAGAACCGTATACCTGTGTGCATTAGAAGCGTAGCCACCCACCAGCAAAGTACTGCCGGTCTGAATCAGGGTATTAAATCCATCATCACCTCCATTGTCAAAACGTATGCTCCACAAAACATTTCCTAATGCATCTGTGCGTACAACCAACCCATCGCCTGCGGCAGAACTATCATTAATATTAGAAACAAACGCATAACCTCCATCCGATAACTGAATTACATTTTTTCCTTTTTCTCCATTTATACCCCCGGCCGAATAATGCCGGGCCCAGTGAATGGTTCCGTCACTATGCATGTTTACCAAAAATGTTTCGCCTTTGGTATTACCAAAAGACGCCGTGGTTCCTATGGCAATAAAGCCATCCGTTGTTTCAATCACTTTTGATAAAACGTCTTTATTGTTGCCGCCAATTATCTTACTCCAGTTAACAGAGCCACTTTTGCCCAGCTTCATGATAAAACCATCGGTTGTACCCGAGGTTCCGGAGGTGGTTTCACCTGTAACGATATATCCTTTGTCGGTAGTTGTATGCGTATCTAAAGCAATATCATCACCGCTTCCGCCATATAACTTTTCAAATATTTCCAGGCACGGGGTTAAGGCAACACTATCGCAGGGGATGTTCCTGCAAAACTGGTTTTGGGTTACATTATCCTGTTTAATAACCGGGGTCACAAATTGTGTAGCGGTGTACGCATTATCCTGTATGGCTAGCCAGCTGAAGTTGGCTGCCTTCAGGCTTTCGTTTGTGGTTGATATCACCAGGCTGTCAGCAGTGCAGTCGCCGGTCTCGCCGTTGGCATCGGTCTTTATTAATTCCGACTTATCCAGTATATTAGGTTGTATTGAGTAATCACCCGCAGTGGCAAAAGTGCCATCGTTCAATTGCATGACACATTTCATCAATTGCCATCCCGGCTTCGAAAACTTCCTGGCAAAAATTGTTTTTCCCGAGGCGTCAAACCTTGCCAGTTCGGCATTCGGATTATAATCGTTGGTATAACCGAGAACGGCTATAAATCCTCCATCAGCAACAGGCGCCAGGAAACGGTTAATGTTATTTTTTTGAGGCGAGATTACCTGCTTTGACAGAAGTACATTGCCATTTAAATCTGTTTTTAAAATTGATTTCTCAAAAGGATACGTAATATTATCGTTGTGACCAAAGGCCATAACCAGGCTATTTTGTGAATAATCGATGCTCAATATCTGATCATCCATCCCTGCCTTGTCGTAACTTTTAGTAAAATAATGGGCGCCTGAAATGGCATCAAGTTTAATAAGGACGCCATCTGCCGGCGTATTAAAATCAGCACTGGTATAGCCGGACACAAATAATGTATTGCCGGTAACGGTTAACCCTGTTTCCCTGGCTATCTTATTGGCAAAAAACTTTTTGCTCCATTGAACATTGCCCGTTGCCGTTGTTTTTATAACCACGATAACGGTGGTATCGTAGTTGGAGCCATTACTTCCGGCGACAGCAAAACCTCCATCAGCGGTTTCAACCACGTCAGAGCCATAAGAGCCGTGAGGGTCATTCGTTCCAAAAACCGCAGACCAGCTTACATTTCCATTGCCGGTAAGCTTTACAAGATATATCTCTCCGTTGCTGTTTCCGAAGGAAGTAGTATAGCCCGTGGCAATGTAGCCGCCGTCAGATGTATTCCTGATGCGGTAAAAAGCGTTACCGCTCGTGCCTCCGATTCGTTTATTCCAGAGAAAATTGCCTTTGGCATCAGTTTTAACAATCACTGCATCCGTTGACCCGATGGAATTGCCACCTATAGATTCACCTGCCATAATATAGCCCCCGTCAGGACATTGGGCAAAGTCGTTTACATGATCATCCGTTCCCTGCTTGTACGTATTTTGAAATGTAGTAAGCACGCTGCAATCACTTATCGGTGTATTAGGAAATTGAAATACAACCGGGTTTTTTCTTGGCGGAGCAGGTATGCTACTTAGAGGCAAATTTCTATTGCTTGTGCTCTTTTGCTTTATCGCATCCATTCGCCGGTAAGGAATGTTATTTAGCCCGTGAGGTTTTACCTGGCTGTGGGCATTGTTGCAACAAAATAACATCGCAACAAAGCAAACCGTAAACGTGAGGCCACAGTATTTAAAGAGCCCGATGCAGTTAGTCATAAATAGTGATACTAAAATAACGTTCTTTTGCTCATTTAATTACATGGGCCATGCTTTGACAGATTTTTTGAAAAATCCTGTTATAATAGAAAATCTTATTATTGGCATTACCTTCCCATTAGTGATGGCTATCATAAATATAAAAGTTTTCTTTTGAATTATACAATACAGGATTGCATCAAAAGAAAACAGCTTTCCTTTCACTATTCCCCAACCGGCACCGGCTTCTTTACACTCCCCCGGGGACGTCTTTGCGAGGCGCACCCATAAAGACCAATTTTACAGAGAGCGGCCGCGCCGCGGCAATCTGCAAATTAACATCACAACTCTCATCGCTGGCAGCATGTAAAGCGTCTATTCGTAGCCGTGATCCTGTTCCGTCATTGACAGATTACCGCGGAAATATGCTTAGCCGGTTTCATTTCAAACCATTGTAAAGGAGCCCGCATATTTTCCCGCAATGACGTAACCTTATGGAGGGAGCACCTAAACAAAAACAAGGCTCACGAACTGGTAATGCAAAATCAACTGCCAAAAAATAAAAATACTCAGAAAGCTTTATCTAGATTTTCTCTCTTTATGTTAATGAAGAACTCATTATCATCACCGGAATTTTTAATGTGCTCTGCCACGCTAAGGAGTTTTTTACTCATCACGTCATTGGAGATAAACGTTTTAACATGAATCGTTTTCCGGGCCACATCTTTCCAGGCAATGCCCATACCTTGCGGAAACACAAAATGCAAGGCGCAGATGCCATTTTCAAGTATTTCCGACTCGCCGATATCATAATCAAGATTATATTTAAAAAAATAAGCAATCACTTTGGAAGTGTCGGTGAGGCCAAGGCCCATTCTTTCGTTGTACCTGTCAAAGAAATGCTGGTTATATTTAATTACTAATTTTTCTTCTTCATGGGTGCCCCCGTTTATAAATTGTATCATATATACGGCAAGGCCGCGGCTATCCCTGCTCTTTAAATAAAATCCCCTCTTAATACCAATTGCGTCTGTGCTTATAATTATCTGCCATTGATTAAGGTGCGGCGTTTTGTAAGAAACAATACGAAATAAGACAGCCTGTTTTTTGCGCCGCCTTTCCTCGTTAAGAATCATTCCCTCCATGTGGGCCTTGCGTTTAACGCTTACATAATCCCGCATGATCTCCTGGTAAATCTCCTCCGGTTTCATTGACAAGACAATCATATAATTAGTTTTTGAGAATGAATATTAGTTTGATAACGCCAAAATCAAACACTTAGTGTTTCCGGTTACAGTTCAATCCTTCCCGTATATACACTATCTGCTGCAAGCGTTTCATCGGCACTTGCAAAACCTATCCATGTTTCTGCCGCACCCTGCTTTAAATTCATTTGCAGCACGGCGTTACCATCTTTTCTTATGGCATTGCCGATTGTATAAACAGCTTCTTTGCTTTCGGGAAAGTAAGCAACCAATAATACCCTGTCATTCTCTTTTGCAGTGCCAATACCCGTATTATCGCTCCAGCTAAAAACAATGTTCCCATCATCGTTAGCTAACGCAGACGCATATACGGCGCCTGGCAGCATACCCATAGAGATTAAAACTAACGGGTACCGAAGCGATACTTCCGGCTCCGTTACAATGGCACGGTTCATAATGGCGCTGGTAGCCCTGTTGTAGCCGGTGCTGGTAGCTCCGTTTGCGGGGAAGCTTGTATTAAAAAAGCCTGAGCCGGAAAATGGTTTTGTAAATTCATTGCAAACTTTTATTTTTTGCTGTTGCACCAGCCTCTTTTCACTTTTAACGGTATCTTTCCGTCTGCGCCTGCTGCGCATGAAATTTCCACCGTTTCTCATATAGCCGGTTACCGTGCCCACCTTGCCCGTGAAGCCGCCATTAATGCCATTAATAATTCGTGCCATAGTTATTGTTTAAAGTGATAATAAGAGTTTACCAACTGATTTAAGGCTGATTAATTATTATAATAAACGGGCAAAGACTTTATTTATTGTGTAAGCAGTTCGCTCCTATAGATCGAATATGGATCGAATACATAGCGGCAACACATCGTAAATGTGTAGGACGAAATAGCGCTTTGATAAGAGGGAGGTAGTTAGTAAAGTGCCCGCAATGAGGAGATTGCTGAGGCCCGGGATGACGTCATTTCTGCGAGGTGCACGTTTAAAGGTTTGAGTTGAATAAACATTATGCACCGCGGCAATCCCCTTATTGAGATGATAATGCCCATCGCTTCCAGTATTAAAAGGCGTTTATGCATCGCCGTTAAACAACGAGCTGTAATCATGTAAGCTGGGGGTTCCTGCTCCGCAATGAGGAGATTGCCGCGGCCCAAGGTAACGTCATTGCGAGGCGCACGTTTAAAGCTTTGAGTTGAATAAACATTATGCACCGCGGCAATCCCCTTATTAAGATGATAATACCCATCGCTTCCAGTATTAAAAGGCGTTTAGGCATCACCGTTAAACAATGAGCTGTAATCATGTAACCTGGAGTTCCTGTTCCGCAATGAGGAGATTGCCGCGGCCCAAGGTAACGTCATTGCGAGGCGCACGTTAGAAGCTTTGAGTTGAATAAACATTATGCACCGCGGCAATCCCCTTATTGAGATGATAATGCCCATCGCTTCCAGTATTAAAAGGCGTTTACGCATCGCCGTTAAACAATGAGCTGTAATCATGTAACCTGGAGTTCCTGCTCCGCAATGAGGAGATTGCCGCGGAAATATGCTGAACCCCTTTCATTTCAAACCTCTCTAAAAGAGCCGCATATTTTCTCGCAATGACGTACACCCAAACAAAAAAACCACCTTTTACAAAGTGGTCATTTTGTTAGCATGAAAAAATCTTTCAATTACTGTACAATCCTGCTCAAATATTCATCGCTGTACACAATCTGGTTGTTACCGCCCACTGCAGCCACACGGCACCAGTACACTTTTCCCTTTTCGAGGCCGGTGATGGTATACTCTTTAGTTGTAGCCGCAATACTTTCCCACACACTGTTTTCGGTAAGGGGGTCAGGTGTGTATTGGAAAAAATAACACTGTGCCTTTCCTTTCAACTGAACCGTTATGATCAGTTCACCACTGTTAAGCCCTTCCTTTACCAATACATTCTCAGGTTTGGGGATGTAAACCGGTTCCCGCTGTTTATACATTTCGAAGCCGCTGCTCTCCAGTACAGCCGGAACACCGCCTGCTGTAAAAGTTACATACTCAGCAAGGTCTACCAGTATGTTAATCAGGTCTGCCCACGCCTGTTTTCGTAACTCTATCTTCTGACGGTCGCCGGTAAGCGCTGCCACCATAGCATTTTGAAAATTGGAGATAGCTTCGGCAAAAACGTCCAGGGTGGGCGTGGGGGTGGGAAAGTTTGGATTACCTGTAAGCCGGCTAAGGATGTAAATAGCCAGGGTGTTCAGCGCCGACAAAGAAAATTTCGTGAAACTGGTTTTAATTTTTGCCCTTGTGGCAATAATGCTTTTCATTTTATTGGGTTTTAATTTTTAAAAAACCTGCGGGGGCCAGGCTACTGCTTCATTTTGAAACAATAACGCTAAAGTGAAAAATTGCCGTGAGAGCACATAGGGTAGATTTACCCTATGAAAGAATGATATTTTTTATTTTATTCCCCTGTTTTTAATACGGGGAACACGACAAAAAAAATTCTAAAAAAAATTAAAATATTTTTTTTCGTGGCCGGGAAAGGATAAAATCATCCACATTTCGAAGTTTTTTTCGGGTTTGCAATCATGCATCTTCATCTATGTTTGTTGTAATACACCCCTTTTTCCTTCATGGAAATGCCGTTAACCTTCATCGCGGGGGTTATTTCTTTCATCTTTAATACCGTCCCTTTCATCGCCGTAGCTGTGTCTTTCATGTTTAGATCGTTAGCCTTCATCGCGAAGGTTGTCCCTTTCATGTTTGCAGCCTTACACTTCATGGGTAGGGCGTTCTTCTTCACGGAAATGCCTTTATCCTTCATCGTTAGGCCTCTACCGGGGAAGGGTAGGTGCTTTTATGCGAAGGAAAGCGGGAATTTATTTGGTAAAAGTTATTGCTAAAAGCCACTGCCGGATCAATTAATATCCTCTGAGTGTTACAAACTCTTTCCAGGTATTTTCGCCCGCTCCACGGCAGCGTAAAAAAGATTGTTTGGTTATATATTCAATCCATTCCCATTTTTTGGCATTATCATCCAGTACGTTGAAAAGCCGGACACTCAGGATTTTCCCCTCTCTTTCTTTTTGCTGCATCCATTGCATTATATTGGTTTTGTCCATAAAATCATCCGGTATATAACTTTTGCCAAGCTGAGCGTAATCGCCTGCCTGCAGGCATCTTTGTACCATCTCCGGTGTTATTGGGTGAGCGGCTCCTGCATCGGGTTCCATTAGTAAATTATTGAATAGTATTTGGTACAAAGCCTGCAAAGAAAGGTTACAGAATTGTTTGATCATCATCTCCTGCTTGTCTTCGTTATTATAAGTTGATTCCTTTTGTTGTTGCAGCCACGCGTTTACAAGCGTTGTTATCAATTGTTCCAGTTGCTCCCTGGCTGAATTTAGTGAGGAAATATCCTGCATAGTATTGGGGGTTTGAGGCTAAAATAAAATTTTTTTTTGAATGGGAAAATTCGGGTGATGATCTGAATGTAATGAAAGTGTGGGTTTAAACTGATGTTGGTGATTGCTAAGCTGCAGAGCCATCCGCACGAACACCAAACATCGGCGGCTTCTTTTTATTATTTGTAATACTTTAATTTTGAAAAAAGGAAGACCAACGTTGGCAAAAAACCTTTTGGGGGAATCCATTTTATGATGAATTACTTATTTTTCTAGAAAATTTACCTTCTTCTCAAGATAAATTAAAACCAATAGATTTGGAAAATGGAATATTTCAATTGTATTCAAAAAACAATGTAACCGAATTTAGAAAAAAAATTCAAGGAAGATTAATCGAGAAAAAAAAGAGCTCTTGGCCTTATACAGATAATCTTTTTATAGCATTAAGAGTTTCAGGCCTTAAAAAAAATATTGCTGATAAAGATTTAGATAATCTATTAAAAACTCTATTTGATACACTCAAAGGAATTGTCTTTGAGAATGACAGTCAAATAATAAAAATATCAGCCGAAAAAATAATTTCTAGTAAAACAGTGGGAGTTTCGATTGGGATCAAGAAACTTAATAACCATAATATAATTGAACTATATCCGCAAATGTGGTCTGTTGGAAAAGATGATTGGATTACAGAACGACAAAATAGAATGGACTCTAAAGAAAATTTACATTTTGACTATTACTAAGCGGGGGCAAAAAAGTCCGTAGTCAAAGACATAGGGACAGCGGTTCCTTTTAGTTTAAAGCTTATAAAGGATAGCAGGGGGAAGATCGACATTGGCAAAAAACTTTTTGAAAATTCTAAAATACATACCCAGGATCGAATATCCTGCTCAAAAAGGTTTCAATTTTCATCATATCTAAAAACAACACACAATGAGTTTTATTAAAGATTTCAAAGCCTTTGCCATGAAAGGTAATGTTATGGATCTTGCTGTAGCAGTAATCATCGGTGCAGCATTCGGAGCCATAGTTTCATCGTTAGTAACTGATATTATCACCCCGCTTATACTAACGCCTGTATTGCAGAAGGCAGGACTTCAGGATATTGCACAACTAAAATGGGGATCAGTAACTTATGGAAAATTTTTAGCAGCAGTAATAAATTTCCTTGTAATTGCACTGGTGATATTTATGCTTATCAAAGCAATCGCCTCTATGCAAAAGAAAGAAGAGGCAGCGCCTGCAGCACCATCGTCTACTGATAAACTTCTGATGGAAATAAGAGACGAATTAAAGACTTCGAGATAAATCAGGCTTCTCATCTTTAAGAAAAATAAAACGGGCAGGTCGCTGCAAACTGTTTACCTGGCTGTTTTTTATTCTTAAGAATCGATTTCAGTATACTTCTTTCTATCCGATGACCTTCGATTATTTCAGGCTCATTATTTTTTGACAACTTAAAATCAGTTATACAATGAGGAAACATTATTCACAACGCATTACTTTTCTGATCACTGCTATTATGTCTTTTGTCATTACCATGAACAGTTATGGACAGGATCAATCGGTGAAGGACATGAGTGCCAGTGCCACCAAAGAAATTAAAAAGGAAAAAATTGATAGCGGGAAAACCTGGAAAACAGGCGGTTTATTTAATCTGAATTTTGGGCAGGGAAGTCAAAGCAATTGGGCAGCAGGAGGAGATGATTTTTCTTTGTCTATCGCTTCCTATCTCGGCATCTACGGATTTTATAAAAAAGACAAATATAGCTGGGATAATACCCTCGATTTCAATTATGGTATGATAAATACGACCAGCCTCGGAACAAGGAAAAATGACGATCGTATTGACTTGTTATCCAAAGTAGGTTATGCGCTAAGCCCCAAATTAGATGTGGCGGCGTTATTTAATTTTCATTCACAATTTGCAAAAGGATACAAGTATAACAATGATGGCACTAAGGACCTTTTATCCGATTTTCTGGCGCCCGGTTATGTTCTTTTAAGTCTTGGGCTGGACTATAAGCCTGTGAAGGGATTATCCATTTTTGTTTCTCCGCTTACCTCCCGATGGACAATAGTGAAAAATGATAGTTTATCAGCGAAAGGTTTTTATGGTGTAACACCTGGAAAAAAAGTCAGGAATGAAATAGGTGCTTTTGCAAGTATAACTTATATAACGGATGTGAATAAAACCATCAGTTACAATGGCAGGCTCGATTTGTTTTCAAATTATGGACATAATCCGCAAAATGTTGATATCATGATGAACAATATGTTTGTTGCAAAAGTTTCTAAAATACTTACAGCCAGCCTCGGGCTTAATTTAATTTATGATGATGACGTGAAGCTTTTTGGACCAAATCATGATTCCCCTGCATTACAATTCAAATCTTTGATAGCAGTAGGCTTGAGTATAAAATTGTAAAAAAGAGTATGAATGCAGCTACAATAAACCTGGAGCATGAATTAATAACTTTTTTTTCAGATGTTGAGAAGATAATATTTCGTGCACCGGCATCTAAAGTTTATAATACAGAAGATTCTGCCTTAATATGTTTGTTATTAGTAAGGAACAAATTAAATGAATACTGCCATAATAATATTAATAAAAAAATTCAGGAGGTGTTCGGTCATAAAAGATTGGTATTCCAGTTCACCATTAATAAATTGTCCAAAAATGTTGAATCATACCTTTCTAACGAAGAAAGTGATGAGCATTATAAATTCACCAATGCTATCATTGATGAAGAATCAGTAAGAAATTTTATTACATTAACTGATTCACATGATAAAATTCCATTATTGATTGGCAATTATGAGAGTAATCGAATACAATTTAACCAGGTAACTAAAAATAATTTATTGATAATTTTGGATGGATATAAAGTAGTACAAGGATGATTGATTTATGTTAATGAGTAGCCATTCTTTAATCAAAGTAAAATGAACAAAATAGATTGAAATACATTTTATAGATTGATTTTTTGTAAGTCTTCAGCTACAAATGAAAAACATCATAACATCCCGGTAAAGGCAAACGTAATTTACCACAGATACTGTACCCGTTTCCGTCATACAACATTATTAAACCAGCAAATCTTAAGCTTTTTCTTCACTGCCGCCGGTAAGCTTACCCCAAAGGCCTTTAACCTTATCAGCTACTTCAGAAATTTTTTCTCCCGCTTCGTCTTTCAGGTGGCTCAGTTCATCTGTTACTTCACCGGATTTAAATTTGTCGATTACTTCACCTGCTTTTTCTTTAATACCATCTCCCATTGAACCGGCCTGGTCCTTTAGCTGACTTAATTTTTCGGCAGCCTCCTCTTTAAATTCTCCTGCTTTTTCGCTAATAGTGTCTTTAAGATCTGACATAAAATGTATTTTAAAATTTGATAAAAAAATTAATAATAATTGACGGCTCTGTATGCAAGTTAGTATAGTATAAAGATATAGCTTGGAATATTTCTGAAATAAAGATCATCTGTGCTGGGCAAAAGAATTAACGTGTGATTTTATCCTTATTTGCTTCTCACTTTCCCGGGTCATTCGTGTCATTTTCCCCGGCTACCCGAAGAATGTTTTAAATTCCATCTTAGGCCGTGTTTCTACTCCAAGCTTGAAGATTAGCAGAACACGGCCGGCCTCCAATAGAAGAATTGCTATATCCTGGGTTCCTTCTATCGATAATACAGAAGCATTTACTTTATTATATATACCTCAATAAGATTTTATAATACAAGAGAACAAGGAGTATATTTGATAGGCGATCCATGAATCTACGCATCCGCATGCAGCAAGGCCAGAGGCAGTGCGGAGACACGGCAGGGGAGCGATGAATTATTTTTTATGAGCTAATTCTTTCCAGTCTTTTTCATTTACTGTAACGCCGAATTTCTTAGCTGCTTTTTTAATATTCTCGAAGGCCTCTTTTCTTTCATCATCAGTTACATCTTTTACCTGGTCAAACCTGGCCATTGCATTGCGAACGTGCGATGCATCTGAAAGAGGTTCTTTGCGTTTTTTTGTAAATGCATACTGTGTATTAGCAAGTTTATCTTTAGCTGCGGTATTAAGTTTACTATGTTCTGTTTTGCTCTTCTTTGTTGTTTTTGCAGACATTGTAATGAATTTATATTTACAATAAGAACTTAATATTTTGTAACATATTTCATGCCGCAAAGAACAATAGCAGATTCGCTTCTATACTGAGTTTCTTTCCTGGCGCAGGTCTCGTGGCATGTGCTTAAACCGTTACTTTTTAAATTGTTTTTTCAATTGATACACATTTTTGTTATCTGTATCCATGTTTAGTTATAGGTTTTTCCACTCCATTCGTTCAACTATGAAGAAAGATTGCCTTAACGCAAATAAATTAATTCGCATAGCCTGGATCGTTAGCCAGGCTACAGGAAGTAATAATTGAATAAACTGTTACTTACTACAGACTCTGAATGGCTTTTTTTGTATTATGTGCCCTGGATTCAACTGCACCAGCCGCATCGGCAAGATGATCTTTTGCTTCATCTTTATAATCTTTAAATACTCTTTTTAGTCTCTTCCTGGTTTTTGAACCACTTTGTGGGGCAAATAATATTCCTATTGTCAGGCCTGCGAGAAAACTTTTTATCACTTTCATCATTTTTTATTTTTTAGATATAATTTAATTTGTATAGATATACTTATCGTTTCGTTATTAGTGTTTCATAGCTAACACAGCAGCTTTTAGACTATATGTCGAATCTGCCTGATGCACCTTTTGTAAACCTGAATGACGCTGCGGCGAAGCCTGTACCGGGTGCGAATTACATGTTCCTAAAGCGTAATAAATTACTATAAAAACAATGATAGTTCCGAAACATCCGCCTCCAAGCTTTTTGGCGCCATAGCCCGCTATTATTGTTCTAAGGAAATTATTCATGCTCCTGATTTTAAGAATTGTTATTAATAATCATGCCAAAGGATATCAGGCCTATAATTAATTCAGGATTTGCAAATCCATATACTTACAGATCCGGGAGATACATAGAACTCTCCCCAACCTTCTTCATTGATAGTAACTTCTTCAGGATGATTTTCAAGGAAATCTACAAACTGTTTACCACTGAATTTCTTCCCGATCTCCATACTTTTAAATCCTTTGTCACTATTGGAAAGCAATACAGCACAGCCTGAATTGGGATTTTCAACTGTTCCTTCACGCGTCCAGCCGATACAGTTAGCATGGTTAAAATAGTCTCTTTGTGTTCCATGGGAATACTTCATTCTTGCAATAAGAAGCTTTTCAAGATTTTCGCAGGCGTCTAAAAAAATCTCCTGGTCCGATCCATCTTTTCCTTTTCCGTTATAATGGGCTCCATAGAGGTCTGGATAAAAAATACAGGGGTAGCCGCCCTCTCTTAATAAAATGAGAGCATATGCCAAAGGCTTAAACCATTTTTCGACCGGCGCCTCCAGGGCTTGCAAAGGTTGTGTATCGTGGTTGTCGACAACAGTTACGGCAAGGTTAGGTTTTACCGAAACCAATGTATCATTAAAAATTGCTGCGAGGTCATAATCTTTTCCAGAATTGGAAGCAACATGAAAATTATGCTGAAGAGAAGAATCAAACAATGACATTTTACCTTCAGTGGCATCTATGTATTTTAGCAGTAAAGGCAATTCACCGGGAGCCCAGTACTCGCCTACAGCAAATAAATCAGGTTTAATATTTCTTAAATGATACAACCATTCATTGTAAAATTTCGGTGTAATGTGCTTTACAGCGTCAAGTCTTACACCATCAAAATGAACTTCATTCATATACCATTCGCCCCAGTTTTTTAATTCTTCCCTTACCGCAGGATTTCTGAATTCTATATCATTGTACATAAGGTAATCATAATTACCTTTTTCTGAATCAATCACTTCTTCCCAGTCATTGCCATAATCATTCATAATGCTAAAGATGCCCTGTTCATTTATATCAGCTGCATAATCAATACCGGAGAAACACCTGAAATCCCAGATAAATTTGGAGTATTTATCTCCCCGGCCCGGGAAAGTAAATTTTGTGTAAGCATCAATATCAAAAGGATCGCTTATAACCTTTGTACGATCCTCTGCATCTACACGTATTACTTTTATGCGTTCCGTTTCATCAGCGCCTGCCTTATGGTTAAGCACTATATCCACATACACGAGTATCCCTTTTTCATGTAATTTTTTAATGGCGGATAGGTACTGTTCTTTTGTTCCGAACTTCGTTCTAACGGAACCTTTTTGATCAAATTCGCCAAGATCAAAAAGGTCATAAGCGTCATATCCGTTAGATACTGAACCAGCAGAAGACTTATAAGCAGGGGGAAGCCACAATGCATTTATACCCAACGATGAAAGCTTTTCTGCTTGTTCGACTGCTTCATTCCAAAGTTCGCCGTTGTCTTCATTATACCAATGAAAAAATTGCATAAGAGTACCGTTAATCATAAAAAAGGATTAAAATATTAAAAGGATTATGGAGGCCGTTTTGGTCTGTATTATTGCCTATCTAACAGGAATATTCCTGGTTTTTTTGTAATATTCTGTACTGTCACGCACGGTTTACCAACCTGATAACAATACAGATAACTGCTATCACCAAAAGAATATGGATGATACCGCCGACAAAAAAACCACCAAGAAATGTGATAGCCCAGATAATTATGAGAATAACTGCGATGATGTAAAGAATGTTGCCCATTGTTTAAGTTTTATTAATGACTATATAAAACTTTGCCAAATAAAATGAAGCAATAAAGCCCGCTCATTCTGAAGAAAATAATTAAGCCGATAAAATTATTACATAGTTTGAGAAATTAAATCCACAGTTATAATTTATATTATGGTTTTAATGAAACTGCGAAATATCATTTATACAAAGGTATATATGGTGTACATATACAGGTATAACGATCATTCTATGATGTATAAAAAAAATTGGTTTCGTAATTGCGTAAAACATACACGAAGATATCTTCACATGAAATAAAAATAATTTAATCATGACCAACGGAAAACAAAAATCACATGCCAGCTCCGGTAAGGGTGCTGATGATTCAAGATTGCTTGAATTTTTTACAGATGAAATAAAGGACATTTATTGGGCAGAAAAACACATAACCAAAGCCCTGCCTAAAATGGTAAAAGCAGCAACATCTCCCGAATTGAAGAAAGGTTTTACAGATCATTTAAAAGAGACCGAGGGACATGTTGTTAGGCTTGAAAAAGTTTTTGAGCTATTAGATGAAAAAGCTGTTGCAAAAAAATGTGACGCAATGGAAGGGATTCTTAAAGAAGGTGATAGCATTGTGGAAGAAACAGAGGAAGGAACTGCAACAAGGGATGTAGGGTTAATACTCGCTGCACAGAAAGTTGAACATTATGAAATGTCAACTTATGGTGGCCTTACTCAACTTGCTAAAACCCTGGGAAGAGATGATATAGCGGAGCTGTTGTATGCAACGTTGCAGGAAGAAAAAGCAACTGATGAAAAACTTACCGCTGTTGCGGAAAAGAATGTTAATTACGAAGCGGCAAAAGAGCCTGCTTAATCAAAATTGTAATTTAGTACTCGAAAAAGGCCACCTGATGGTGGCTTTTTAAGTACATTTAAATGATAACTTACATTTAAAAAAATTATGATGAAAAATATGGAATACAAGAAGGTTTTTTTGAAAACCTTACTTCTAAAGCGACAATAGCTACTGGCAGTACAGCCGCAATAATTATCGCATTTGCTTCTGTGTTGGTTTAGGCGTTATGCGGGCCTGCACTTCACTATTCTGAAAACTGGCAGGTGATAATCAATACGGGAACTACCATTATAACTTTCATGATGGTATTCCTGATTCAAAAATCACAAAATAAAGAATCCATGGCAGTGCAGCTTAAATTAAATGAGTTGGTTGTGCGGCCCATGAATTTGCCAGTAACAGGCTCGTAGATATAGAGAATATGACCGAAGAAGAATTAAAGGTAATACAGAAGTATTATGCACGGCTTAAAACCCAAACTCAAAAGAAGAATCTTTACAGCAATCTCATTCTATAGAGGAAGCGCAACAAATGCATGATTTGAAAAGGGGCATTGAAGAAAATTTAAAAGAGGAAATAGCCCAAAAACAAAAGCATGAATAAAATGCTATTCTTATTTTGTTACATAACAATAATGGATAAACGTAAATAAAAATTAACATCAATTCAATTTCTTTTGACGAATCAAAAAAGTGATTATTTATTTAACTAAACCGGGGCATGTTACTTATCTTCATACAAAAATATTGAATGCCCACAGAACAATACCACGAGCCGGCAGGTGAGTTATCAGAAGAAACAAGAACGTTTGCAAGAATGATTACCGGCCTGACCGAAGAAGCAGATGCCATCAATTGGTATGAACAAAGAATAAGCGTTGAAAAAGATAAACACGCAAAAGCAATCATGATAGACGCACAGAAGGAAGAATTCAAGCATTTTTGTATGGATCTTGAATTTTTGTTAAGACAGAAAGATGATTGGCGTGTGTTGGCTAAAAATATTCTTAACAAGCAGGGAGATATTGTTGATAATGCGGAAAAAGCAGAAAAGAAAGTTGATTAACTTGTTCTCTGGAACACCACTACACAGGGCGTTCCGCTTACAAAGTAACCGCCACTTACCCGCCAGCCTTAGAACTCGCCCAACCTATAAGTTTTTTGAAACCTTATAGGTTTTTTAAGTCGTGTTAATGCCCCATCAAACCTACTGCTATACTGAGTTTGCAGTATTTATCCTTTATACACATTCTCGTTAGGTAACTGGTAATATTCTATACTATTTTCATATTCTTCCCAAATGCGTTTACTCAATCCCGTTATGACTATCTATACTCGTAAGATATGCTGCATCAAAAATTTATGATGTCAGCCGATAAGCATTTCTTCAATGCCTAAACTTCGAATATCGTGTCAATTGCCTTTAACTATTTGGTAGAGTACTCGTAGATAGCAGCGGGTAAGGACACCCGCCGGAAGAGAAGGTCTTTTATCCTAATTTAGTAACGTTTGCAGCGGCCGGTCCCTTGTTTCCCTGCACAATATCAAATTCTACCCTGTCCCCTTCTGCAAGAGATGCAGAACCACTCCCCTTGATAGCAGAAACATGAACAAACAGATCTTTACTCCCATCCTCCGGTGTTATGAAACCAAATCCTTTGGTATCATTAAACCATTTTACTTTTCCTGTATTACGCATATTTTTTTTATCAATATACGAATATTAAGCGGAGAATTTTAGTGGTTTAAATAATCAATTATTAAAGTATAATCTTAGCAGCAGTACTTTTTTGTTAATTAATTTGAGTCTGTAGTATTGCTTCCGATCGTTACACTTTTCAGCCACACTTTATGGGTTTTTGCGATCACCCGCTACTCTTAGAATGTTCAAATAATAAAAGAGCTTCTATACTAAGTTTGCATCTCAGTATCCTATAAACATTATGATTAAAGTATGTCAGTCTTCAATTTTTTAAGTAAGCGGTCAAACCTCACCCAGTAAACAGCGCAGTCTTTTTCACTTTCGCCCCGGGTGTAAAATAAGTATTTCCCATCGGGCGATACATATTGAGCATACCTGTGTGCCAGGCCATCGTTGATTAATGGCCCCAAACTTTTGGGGATTGTCCAGGTTGTATCTTTCTTACGGAAACTGATGTAAAGTTCACATTCAAAATGTTTGGTTTCATTCGTACTGATGATCATATAAGATTCATCCGGGGCTACAAAAAAATCCCCATTAAAACCCGGAGAATTTAATGGTGAGCCCAGGCTTTGAATACTTGTATCTTCATTTGAAGCTGGCATCACGCTAAATCTCCATGAATTGGCATCAGAAGGATTTCCCCAGGTGCCGTTACTTGCGGCGTATTTGTTTCCGCTTTTGGTAACCATAAAATCATAGATCACATAGTTTCTGTCGATATAAGCTACAGGAGCGCTCCACCCGGTTTTGGTCCTTGTAGATCTATAAACCGTTCCTGCCGACTGATCGTTAGAGAAGTATAAACTTTGGCCGTCGGGTGAAATAGAAGTTTGTCCCATATGTTCATTTAATATTACAGGGCCGATCCATTTTTTCCCGTCATACTTAAAATATTTTACCTTCAGGTCATTGGAATTTTTCCAACTCTTATTGGTACAATAATAAATTTCTTTGCCATCGGAGGAAATAGCCACCCTGTTAGCCGAAAACTCTCCTTTACCTGCCAGCCGCCGCGGTGCGAATATTTTAGGCGTATCTCCCGGTAATGTTTGCCCCAGGTAGGCGTTAGGACTGTTACAAAAATTCGTTTGTGCAATTAAATCTTGTGCGAAACCCGGTAATGTAAACAGAAATAAGAAAAGTATTTTGCGCATATTATTAATTCTTTCTGGCATAACAAGGATGAGATACGTGTTCATAAAAGATTTATGTAAAGACACGATGCTTAACGAAAGTGATGCATTTTCATCTGGCGGTTTAACATCGAAAAATCATGGTTCGGAAAATTTGTCCGATGCCCCGGAATAAATTCTCTTCTCAGTAATTGCTGTATTGCCGTGGTCTTCACAGGAAAGGCATTTTATTCGAATATGCTTACCGTTAGGAGCGGCACTGTGGAGAAAACAGGAGAGATTGTGCTTTGCTTTTCATGCTGTAGCATGTTCCTCTGTTGGCGTCAGCATCCGTTATTGACAGAAAGAAAAAGATGCTTATATTATCCCTGTACTATCTGGTTGTTGCTTAAATTTACTATTATCACTTTATCGTAAGGTTGCTTGCTACCATTAATATTTACCTCGTTAAACTTAAAAATTATTTGCCTGGCATTAACGGTTACGGTAAGATAGCCATAACCGCTCAACGAGTTGTCGAAAGTATGGTCGCCGTTGCGGATTCCGCTGGCATGCCCAACCGGAGTGATGCCATGGCCGCCACATCCTACTACGTAAAACGGAATCTGCATATTTACTCCGCCGAAAGGAAAATAGCGGGTAAAGCGCTGGTAGTTGTGGGAATGTGCGGACAGGACGGCATCGGGCATAATCCCTGCAGTTTTACATGAGTTATCCATATCGGCAAGCATACCGGTGCTTGGGCCGTGACCGCCACCACTAAAAGGCGGATGATGAACAGCTACAATTAATGCCCTGCGGGTACCTGACTTTCTTTGAGCAGCTATGGTACTCAGTGTTTGCGTGAACCATGTCTTTTGAGCAGTGCCTACTTTCTTATTATCAGAGATGAATCCTGTTCCATCTGCAACATTGGAATAGAGTGCCACAATATCCACAAAGGGTGCATTAAGATACCAGTAAACTGCAGGCTGGCTTATCATTTCGCGGTAGATGGTTGCAGCGGCCGGTGGCACACCAGTTACTGCCTGGCAGAAATTCTCCTGGAAAGCGCCAAGCGTAACCTTTTGGCCGGTGGAGGTACCGTCATACTTAAATAATTCGCCATCATGATTGCCGGGAATGGCAATTATTTTTCCGGGATATTTTTTATAAGGCGTATAAAACTGTGATAAGTAACCCTGGTCGGTATTATTGTAATAAATCACATCACCGAGGTGAAGGAGAAACGCCGGGGATTTTGCAGGGTGTGCGGCGTCATAATCTGTTGCCATAGCACCAGACACTAATTCTGTCATGATATCGGGACTGCCTGTGTCGCCGGTCGCATGAAACGTTATTGCCCCCGCGCGCTTAATTTCCGCTAGTCCATTAGTACCTATTATTTCATCCAGCGTCATGGTAGGGTTGCGGTGGGGCGCAGGTATCGGCTGCAGCAGGCCGGCATTAGAAGGGTAATTCGATAATCCATTTCCAACACCGGGCACACTTCTCCTTCTAGATTTGGGTGTGGTTGTAAAAAAAGGGTGAGCAAAGCGCAATGCCTTTGATGATATTTTTCTCTTTGCAGGTTTGGAGGAGGGCGCATTCTTTGTTGCAGAAGTTTTCTTTGCGGCCGGTATCTTCTTCAACGCCGGGGAATTCTTTTTTGCCATGGTTGGTTTGTGTTTAATAATGAAAATTTATATTCCGATATTTAAAACGATATACTACAGAAGTACTATAAAGTGAGTTATAAAATTATAGGTGAACAACCCGCTTATGAATAAGTAATCAATCAATCAGAGTATAACAATTATAAAGGAGCGGTGCCATCCTGGGTTCAAAGAGATAAAAGAAACTTTTATTATTTTACAATAAAGGTCTTATTCCAAAATATAATAAAATCAAATTAGTTGCAAGTAATTGCTGTTTTTTATTTCCTAATTCTCAGCAACTCAAAAATGAAACTAATAAAGTTTTATGCCCTGTCATTTGGCAATCTCTATTGCCTTTGATAATATTGATATTCCATCGTCTATAGGCCCGCGTTAGATTTTACCACCACAAAATTATTTGCAAATACTTAATAAAGAATCCAGTGGCAACTTTTGATAATTCCTTTCGTAACCATTAACCTTTATATCCAATAAGCTTTATGCATACTAAATTTCAGTTTTACGTATACAAGTTTTGCTTTCAAATTTCCACCATCAATTTCTGTCTTCCCTGGTCTATAAATGAGCAGTGCATTGCCACCTAACTGTCATACGCAAATAATACAAATTGAGTATTGCTTAACTTTAGCGATTAGGTACTTTACATTAAAATTGAAAGGGAAAGTTTCAGTCCTAAACCTTACAAACTTTTAAAAATGAAAAAAAAATTACTTACACATCTTCTTTTTCTTGCAGGCACTCTCTGTGCTGTGGTGAACCTGAATGCTCAAAGCATACAGGTAGTGCCTAATCCAACATCAACAGGCAGCTTCACATGGGCAAGCACCGGAGGTGCGTTGTCGGGATATACAGGCACACCGATTGTTTTTAATAATTCTTTAGTGCTGGAATACAATGCTACCAACACTTCTGATCTCACTCAAATTAAACAGCAGTTAGCAGTTTATAAGGATGGCGACAGCCTGCACCTGATTCCTAATCCTGATGGCGGCCAGGGTGTGTATTTTCAGAGTGTTCAGATTATTTTTAATAATAAACTTTTCTTTATCTATCTTAATGCAGCAGGCGTGCAACAACTGGCTTCGTTTGATGGCACATCTATAACCCTTTATCCAAATCCTGATGCAGCAGGCCCAGGAACGGGATATGTTGGTTCTCCAAGAATTTACAACAACACACTTTATCTTGCGTACGTTAATGTGGCTGGTGTAACGCAGTTTGGAACCTTTAACGGCTCTGGCATTACACTTATTCCCAACCCCGATGCCAGCTCGGTAGGGTTTTATTATGACTATGCGGTAGTATTTGATAATAAAATCTGTGCCCGTTATACAACTGCCGCCGGTCCTAAACAGTTAGCAACTTTCGACGGAACGTCATGGACACTGTGGCCCAACCCGGATAATACGGCAAACGGGTTTACTCCTGTCTTCCCAATTATTTATCATAATAAACTCTATATCAGGTATCGCAATGCTTCAGCTGAATTACAATTTATGGTATATGATGGATTGAATAATCCCACCCTCATTCCGGATCCTGATAATGGAAGTATAAATGGAGGCGGTGTATTCCAATTTCCAATTATATATAATGATACACTATATGTGGAATATTTAAATCAATCAGGTGTATACCAGTTAGGAAAATTTGACGGCACTACGCTTACTCTTGTTCCTAATCCTGATGCCAGTCCTTATGGGTATTGGAACGTGCCGATCATTTATAATAATAGTCTTTATATTTTTTATGCAACCGCAGACAACATACACCACCTTGCCCAATACCAAAGCGCTTCAAATAGCCTGAAAGTGTATCCAAACCCTGATGGAGGATATGGATATTGGGATCAGCCGATTGTTTATGATAATAACCTTTACTTTCAGTATTATAATGCTGCGGGCTACTCGCAGTTAGGATATTTTGGTGGAAGCTCTCTAAAATTAATTGCAAACCCTGCCGGCGCTTATACCAGCCCTAATGGCAATAATGGATACCTGGCACAGCCTATCGTTTGGAATAATTTACTGTATCTGCAGATGGCAAGTGTTGCTTATGCCAATTCTGGCAATCTTGGATTTATTGATGGAAGTACCTTACCGGTAACTCTGGTGAAATTTACTGCACAGCAAAGTGGAAATACATCGTTGGTGCAGTGGCAGGTAGCTAATGAAATCAACAACGCGTATTTTTCAGTTGAACGTTCAACTGATGGAACCAACTTCAAAGCTATCGGCCAGGTAGCGGGCCGGGGAACGGTTTCAAGCCAACAAAGCTATCAGTTTACTGATGATAATCCTGCGAAAGGTTTAAACTATTACCGGTTAAAACAGGTAGATATCGATGGCAATTTTACTTATTCAAATATTGTACCTGTTAATTTTGAAAATACTAACGGTGTCTTTAAAATATTCCCTAACCCTGCCGCAGATATTGTGCGTCTAACATTGCCTGTTAGTGCAACAACTTCATTCATAAATGTGTTTGACCTTAGTGGAAAAAAAGTATTAGCTAAGCAAATCGGCAGTAATACAAGCGACGAATCGCTGGATGTACGTACGCTGTCAGCAGGTGTTTACCAGGTGACATTGCTGCAAGGCACACAAAAGCAAACCTTACAGCTCATAAAGAAATAGGAAGTGTTTTAAAGCGATAATAGCTAAGTGGAATATATGTTTAAAAGAAAGCCGGGACAATGGCTTTCTTTTTTTAGTGTATACTAAAACCTATGAATTTACCTGTTGCAAAACGTTGTAAAGGTGGCGGGAAATTAAATTCTATTTTTGTTTGATATATTGTAATTAATCAGCTAACCTCAAATTAATTTTTTATGAAAAAAAATATAATAACCTGGCTGTTTATTTTTATCGCATTTAATGCAAACGCTCAACAGAATAATTCATTTAACGGTATTGATGTAAACATGGGTAACCTGTATCGTTTGTCCAATGCGGCATCCCGTTCAATTAGTCCTGAAAATTTCACAGGGGCAAAGGGAGAAGGCGGTAAAGCTACTACGGGAACAGGTTCGCGTCCTGCACGAGATTTGGGCGTTGGTTGGAAAATGAGCCCCAGTGTTGTCATCAAATCTAAAACAACTTTTACTTTAGCGGAGATAGAAAATTCCGGGTGCATCAAACACATCTGGATGACACCGTCGGGTAATTGGCGCAATGAAATTCTTCGCATGTATTGGGATGATGAAACAACCCCTTCAGTTGAAGTTCCGGTGGGTGATTTTTTTTGTATGGGTTGGCGACAGTATGCGCCGCTGCAGTCTTTGGCTGTTGCAGTAAATCCTGGAAGCGCTTTTAATTGTTATTGGGCAATGCCATTTCGTAAAAAATGCAAAATAACCATTGAAAATATTGCAGACGAAGACATGGTTTTGTATTACCAGGTGGATTATATTTTAACGGATGTTCCTGCGGATGCTGCTTATTTTCATGCCGAGTTTCATAGGGCAAACCCCCAACCTTTCAAACAGGACTATATATTAGTAGATAATATAAAAGGGAAGGGGCAATATGTAGGAACCTATCTTGCTTATGGCTCTCATCATAACGGATGGTGGGGTGAGGGTGAAATTAAATTTTATATGGACGGAGATACGAAATATCCCACTATTTGTGGTACCGGAACGGAAGATTATTTTTGTGGCTCCTATGATTTTGATACGAGGAAAAAAATAACAGATGGTGTGGAAACCAGCGCCTACACTGAATTTTGTACCCCATACAGTGGTTTGCCACAAGTGGTTCGTGGGGATGGACACTATAACATTGAAGAGCGTTTTGGTTTATACCGATGGCATATTGTTGATCCTATCAGGTTTGAAAACAGTTTAAAGGTTACGATACAGGATCTTGGTTGGCATAGTGACGGCCGCTACTTACCGTTGCAGGATGATATCGCGTCCGTTGTATATTGGTACCAAACTGAACCACACAACCCGTTTCCCAAACTTCCTTCAAAAGATGAACTGGAGGTAAATTAATTTATCGGATAAGTATTAGATCGGTTCAAGAAAGGCTTGAAGATTCCGGGTTGGGTAATGATAAAAGGGGAATGCGGGTTCTCTTCGCCATTTGAACCGTTTTACTTTTATGCCAGATACTTTCCCAAAAGCCATATTTGTGGGGAACCATCACTAATAAATCAGCTCCCCAGCTTTTTATTAATTTCTCTATGCCTCTTAAAACATTTTCGTCATTTATTTCTTTATAAGAATGTTCGGTATCGCTAAGAACCTCTTCAGCATTAAAAGATAAGCCTTTTCCCGAAGCTTCATTTATTGCCGATTGCATACTTTTTTCTACGTGGCAAAGTTGTATCTCAGCTTTAAAATGTGCGGCAAAGTCCATCAACACAGGAAGTTTATTTGCCTCTTCGATGCAGTCCGGATTAAATGCGAATAATATCTTAGATATCTTTCCAAAGCGGACATCTGCCGGCACCGTGAGAATTGGATATTTTGCGTGATGAATTGCAGTTGCTGTAGAGCTAAACGGTACAAATCCCGAATGAACATCTTTCATTCCCATTACTACCAGGTCAGCATTTAAGCGCTTTACCAGGAAATCAAGTTCCTCCATTAAATCTGATGTCCTGCTGACATGGTCCACTGCTATCCCATATTTGGCCGATAAGCTGAGGGCAATATTATTTAATGTATTATTGTTTTCTGCAATCAGCCTGCTTATTGATGAACCTGGAAGAAGGGCATTTGATGCATGTACTGAAAGCTCGAATGAGTTAAAAAGAACCAATTTTGAGTTTAGGTGACTGGCTAATTCAGCGGCATAAGTCACCGCATTGTTGGCTTCATTTGAATAATTAGTGGCCACTATAATGGTTTTCATAATCGTTCATTTATGTGCTATAAAATTATGAGCAACTTACTACAACATCTATGACGATAATTTGCCTTTCAAATGACTAATATCACAACCCTGATTAAACTACGAATAGTTGCGTTGGGGTTTGTGTTGACTTACCGAATATAGACCTGCTTTTTATCACCTACGAGATGTAAATCCAAAATTTCAGGTCACAATAAGAATTTCAGCGGTTGATGAATAAATAAAACTGCGGCTACGCATACCAGTTAATTATATTGAATAATTTGCATTTCATAGAACGATTGGTGTAACAATAATATTAAATAATTTAAATGAACAGGATATTTGCAATAGGTGATATACACGGATGTAACGATGCATTTCAACAAATGCTCTTTGCAGAAATAAAAATAAATAAGCAGGATGAGATTTATTGTATCGGCGATTATATCGACCGGGGACCTGACAGCAAAGATGTTATCGACACAATAATTTCACTGAAAGAACAAGGTTATCAAATTCATACTTTAAGAGGAAACCATGAGCAGATGATGATGGATGCTGAACTGTCCATGGAAAATTTTCAACGCTGGTACAATAACGGAGGAAACACAACCCTGGAGAGCTTTGATGTAGATAAGTATTCAACAATGCCGCAGAAATATAAAGAGTTCTTTGAAAACACCCGGTATTATTTTAGCACGAACGATTATATTTTTGTTCATGCAGGTTTAAATTTTGAGAAGGATGATATTTTTGAAGACAAAGATGCTATGCTTTGGACACGCGATTTTGCTCCCCAACAAAACATACTGGGAAATAAACTTATGATACATGGACATACGCCACAATCGCTTCAGTATATTTTAAGCCAAAAAGGCAACTGTTTAAATATTGATGCAGGATGTGTGTACAACAATCGCAAAAATTTAGGAAACCTGGTTACAATATCCCTCCCCTTAAAAGAATATATAGTGGTTAAAAATAAAAGAAAAAAGGAATGATGAGTAGCGTAAGTGGATCGAAGGAAAACATTATGCCCTTACGCTCACCTGGCGGTTGAGCATTTTTGAAAGCATTACGCTCCAATATTCTGCCTTGGCTTTTAATAAGGCCAGTTCTTTTCTGGAATTTGATAAACTGTCGTAAAATTTGATGGAAGCGGGCTGAGCCTGGTTCTTAAATTCGAACTGCAGTTCGATGGCCGCAAGGCTTTTTTCTATTTCAAATCTTCTCAGATTACTTGTATTTATAAATCCGTCACTGGTCACTAATTCGCAATGTTGCACTTCGTCAAGGCATATTATCGAGCAATTATATGAGTTCTTAATTCTTTCAAGGATCATAATTTTTCGGTGAATTCCATCAATACCAATTACTTTATTTTGAAGAATTTC
Organism: uncultured Chitinophagaceae bacterium; assembly: GCA_963792025.1. GTDB lineage: Bacteria > Bacteroidota > Bacteroidia > Chitinophagales > Chitinophagaceae > Ginsengibacter. The sequence goes on from CAWBUS010000017.1 coordinate 87,444, forward strand.
CTGGCTGCAGAAAGTAAGATTATTTGCAGTGCCTTCCTGGCTCAGGCGAATAAAAAGTCTTTCTTTTTTCTTTCTTTCATTCTTAATAAAAACAGAAAAACAACCAAGAAAAAGTGTTGCAGATGCGATGAGACTAAAAATTGTAAAAATTGGTGTCATAAAAGCAATTGGATTGTTAACAAAATTATGTCATAGGAGTTTAGATAATAACTGTTTTTTTTTAAAATAATTGTAGCAGGTGGCAATTTTTTTTGAATAATATTGATGTTGATTAAAAAAAAGTATAAATACCCGCAACAGTGGGAAATGCTACACATACAATGGTTATTATACTATAGAATATATTAAACGGAGTAGGCTTCTTGCCCTTTAACAATGGTCGCAGGGAATCTACGCAATCTTATTTTCTATTTAGGACTGGTTGTGACCGCGCCTGCTCCGTTAGCGTTTTTCTGCCAGGTATCGTATTGCGGCGTACTGCTTCCCAATCTTGTGTCCCTGTATGCAGGTGATGGAGGTGCGCTTTGGACAACCGGTACGTCGCGGGTGACGGTGGTAGGTGTATTAACTGCTGTGGTGCTTGTTACGGTAGATTGCGTTGTGACGGATGGGATGGTTTCAACCGAACGGGTAGTAGTGTCAGCGGGCGTTGTTGTTACAATAAGTTTCTTTGGGCTTGTATTTATTGATGTAGCGGAAATGGGCCTCGTTTGCGAAGTTGAAGTAATTTGCGTACCGACTGCTTTATTGGTATCGACAACCTGTGCCCGGGGATAATATTTGTCAAGTAGTGGGTGTTCTGATGGTTCGGTAGATTGAGAAAATCCTTGCAATGATAATAACCCAGTCAACACTACAAACAATGGTATCATTTTATTTCGCATACAATTTCATTTCCCTAAAGTTATTTAATATTATTTGACCGAATTAGATTCAAAAAAAAATTATAAAAATTTTATATTCGGTAAATCCGTCAATGACGTTCAAAATGGCAAAGACTTTGTAAACTAAGTTATCGTAGATGTGGTGATTGCGGCTTTAACCCGAATATGGCTGCAATCTTTAGAATATAAGAATATCATAAAGCAGTTTGCATTAGAACCAGCCTCATGCATATTATCGTACCTTTTGTTTTGTAATGTATAATCCTTTTTACTGTCGAAAACCTTAACCTATGTTTTCTGTAAAAAAATACCTGCCTTTTCAGTTTTTATTGATAATAAATTTTTGCGAAGGTCAAAATTACCACGCTACTAATGGCTCGCCTTTTGCCGGTAGTTTGGGCACAAGCTATAATCCTGCTTCCATTGTTTACACCCCCTATGCCTGGGACATTACACCTCTTGCAGCCCAGGTAAAGCAAAGCACCAACGCATTTACCATTAAAAATTATTCCTTGCTTTCAAATGTAAAAAACGCAGAAGTATCAATACAAAACGGGACAAAAAAAAGATATTTTTTTGCTAACCAGGATATCCGGTTGTTGAATACAAGGATAAGCCTGAATGCCAAAGCATCCATCGCTTTTGGAGCTAATGTCCGGAACTACGTATACGCCCTAAATAGTAAATCCAACTGGCAGGATTCAATCTTCAGTTTGCGGGATTTTATGAAAATTAATACCGATCATCTGCCGCTGTCAGGAGAGTTTGTTGGAAGTGCGTGGGCAGAAGTTTATGCTTCCTATGCTCAAACAATTATTGATGATGGAAGGAGATTGCTGAATGCGGGTATTACGTTAAAAGTAAACAAGGCATTGGCGGGAGGATATATCAATGCGCAAGGCGTAAATTATGTATCAAATACGGTGGAAAATGGAACGGGTTATTCGGTTACTAACGGCAGTTTACGATACGGTTATTCAAAAAATTTTGATGCCATTGACAATAACATGTCCCCGGGCAATAATAGGAGAGCTTTTTTACAAAACAGATATTCAGGGATAGGCGCCGATTTCGGTATTGAATATATTTTACTGACAGATGAAGATGATGAAGAAGCTAATGAAATTGACTATGATACTAAAATAGGTGTCGCAATTATGGACCTGGGAAATAATAAATATAGTTACAGTAACAATAGCCGCCTTGCAATGGCTGGTAAAGAAGGTATAACTGATTCACTCTTAGAAAATAAATTTTCATCAGCAACTACTGCAAATAATTTCAACGATAGCCTCGCAAGTATTTCCAATTCAATTGCAACACTTTCGGGTAATTTTTTTATCTATCAACCTACCCGTTTGGTGATTAATATAGACAGGCACATCAGTCAAAGTCTTTTTATAAACGCTGAAATAACTTTACCCCTCGTTGCTCTTGCATCAAAAAATACATTGTTTATAAAAGATATGAATTTGCTGGCACTTACACCGCGGTGGGAAACAAAATTGTTAGGCGCTTATTTCCCATTGCTCTTAAATGCGAGAGGGCAGTTATGGTTGGGAGGCGCTTTCAAAGCGGGCCCCTTGTTGCTTGGTCTGCATAATTTCGGCGACCTGTTTTCAAAGAACAAATCACAAAATGGGGGGCTTTACATTGCAATTACAATAAGGCCGGCAAAAAAGTATGACCGGCAGGAACATTACCCAAGAGAGAAACTAACTGGAAAGGAGAGACGAAGTTTAGCCTGTCCAAAACTTTAGTAAATTTCTACAGGATGTGGGTTGGGCCAGAGTTGTTGTAGCCTTTTTCAATTACTTATTTTCTATCAGCCTGTCAGCAATTTCTTCCAGGAGTTTTATATTATCATGAACAAAGGTGAGGCCTGCCTGGTAGAGATTATTTACATTTTGCGGTGTTGCGATATCCATTTCAGAGCAGGCTTCTTTTAAGCCAGGCTCAAGGCGAACATAATTACTTTGATCTTTTTTATCAAGGGTAAGAAACATTTGTGTTAGCTGGTACGCAACCGTTTCTGAGTTACCCGACATGAGAATGTCTATTACAGGATGCAGCCATCTTATTTCGCCCGAATGCATAAAATCTTTATAACTATATTTCTTCTTAACAGAGCCCGTGCCTATAGAAATTATGATCATATCTTTTGCAGTAGGTCTGTCTTTCTTATGCTGGTCGTTCAAGGCTTTTGAAAATTCTATTTTTCTTGCTTCTGCATAAGCGCACAGAGCAGGATTGTTGGCAAACATACCTCCATCAACCAGGGTAAATAACTGGCCATTAAGTGATTCAATGTGGGCTGGCGGGAAATAGGTGGGTGCAGCAGAAGTAGCTTTTGCCACATCCCTTATTTTAAAATTATATATGGCCTCTGATTTTGCTTCTGTACTTGAAAAGAAAACTGCTTTGCGGTCGGTTATCTCATAGGACGTAATAAGGCTTGGCTTAATAAAATGATCGAGGGTTTCCTCACCAAAGTAATTTTTTAATAATCCGTCTAATGAATCGGTATCATATTTTTCGTGAAATATGCCACCGCCACTGGATATTATTTCCAATAAATTGCGGTCAAATATTATATGGCCATTTTTTAGATATAGGTTAAGTGCATCTTCTGCTGAATACTTTGCATTTCCATTTTCTCCGGGCATTAAATAAATACAGGACAATATTCCGCCGGTGCTGGTTCCTGCAATCATATCAAAATAATCGCCTAATTTAAAGGAGTTTCCGGCGTCTTTTTTTTTGAGTATTTTTTCCAACTGCATAAGGATGGTCCCCGGCAATATTCCCCTGATACCACCGCCATCTATGGATAAAATTCTTATCTTTTTCATATTGGAAAATTTTATTAAACTTAAAAAACTTCCAATAAATGTAAAAGAATTTATAGATAGCGAATCAAAAAAGTCGATGCAGCGTGTTTAAACATCGAAAATGAATCTATTTGAAGACGTTCTGATTTTTAGACGTTTCACTATTTATAATTATCCTGGCGCCGTGGAAATGTTTCCGCTGAAAGCCCTTCTAATCGTGTAACTTTTTATTCTCTTTATCAACGTAAAATAATTTACCATCCTTCATTACCCTTGCTTCGCCGTTTACAAAGCTATCTGTGTAATCATACGTTGGATCTATTATCCAGTTTCCCTTAAGATCGATGTAGCCCCATAATCCTTTTGGGTTAGCTGCAGGTGCAAGTCCCTCTGAAAAAGGATGCGCATTAGAAAATTCCAATGGTATTACAACTTTGCCGGCAGTGTTGATATATCCGAAGCGGCCATTTTTTGCAACTGATGCCAACCCGTCACTAAAGCCGAGTGCTTCTTCAAAAATTGCTTCTGTAATAGCTTTGCCTGTGCTATCAACGTAAAGCCATTTGGTACCTTGTTTCACCGCTGTATATCCTTCATTAAAAGGTAATCCTTCGTCGTATTGTGGTTTTATTATTTCCACTCCCTTTTTATTTACGTAGCCTACTTTACCATTTTTTTTTACCTGTGAAAGACCACATACACAGTCATCCACGTAGTCATAATTTTTCTCCCAATTTTGTGCATAGCTCGCCAATAACGGGGAAAATATTATTAGCAGCAGTAACTTTTTCATTTTATTTATTTTGAAGTAAAAAAATAAATTGTTCGCACAAAGTATCCATTCGTATAAATAAAATTAATGATTGGGGTTAGGCGGAACTATGATTTTGGATCATGTTCGTGAAAGAAAGAGTGGATATCTTTTCCTTTTTAAAGGTGTTTGACCTTTTGTTTTTTAAGGCTGTCTGCAAAAGATAATTGTTGCCTTTATTTTAGAAGCGGGTTTTTTAAAAAATTACGTTTATCACCCGCCGTTACATCCCCTGCCCATTGTTCAAATGGGCGTGTAATAGTCGGGCTAAAATCAGAAGTTCTGCAGTCAAAAATGAAAAGATATAGATCATACTTCATTAGATGCATTATCCGGCAATGAGAAGACGAACGATTTAAAGGGCTGGTTATCAAAAAATAACGCCACTGACTTTAAACATAAAGCACAATGACTTGCGTCATAATCGTAACATTTGTTCTTTTCTAAATTTGACTAATTCTTTGTGAACCTTTAAAATTACGTGAAATGAAGAGCTTACTAGCAGCACTTGGCGTCGTTGCAATAATTGCAATCTTGTATTCATTCAAAATACAACAGGATGATCCATGGAAAGTTCCTGAAAAATATCAAAACATGAAAAACCCTGTAATAGCGGACAGCGCTTCAATAAAGTCGGGGAAAGAATTATATGTTTCATACTGCATTTCGTGCCATGGAAAATTTGGAAATGGAACCGGGAAGAGAGCTACAAATTTGAGTACACCACCTTCTGACTTCACTTCCGAAGCATTTCAAAAACAAACAGATGGGTCATTATTATACAAAATATATTTTGGTCATAAGGATATGCCCGGATTTAAGAAAAGAATACCTGGAAATGCAGACGTCATAGAGGGCACCTTTGGTAAAACCCGTAGTCCCGGCGATCTTATAAATTACATCCGCACATTTGGTAAAAAAATAGTACTCTTTAAATAGTAGTTTTTATTTTAATCCCAGCCGGGGTACTCACAGCCAATTAGAAACAATAACAATTATTGACAGGTAATTGTATGTTGCCATCTAAAAAAAATACTAAAAACTTTAATCATATAGTACACTTTAAAAAAATATCTCCTTTTCTTATTTGGTTTAGTGTACTGGTGATCGTTATGCTCATCGGGGTGGTTGGCTTCATGATAGTTGAAAACTATTCTTTTATTGATGCATTGTACATGACGGTAATAACAATAGCTACTATCGGCTATCATGAGGTAAAACCTTTATCTGAAGCAGGAAAGATATTCAACATAGCATTTATTATTACTTCATTTGCCATTTTCACCTATGCACTCAGCAGCCTCACAAAATATATTGTAAGTGGAGAAATGGCAGCCTATTTTAAAAACCGAAAGCTTATGAGTTCAATCGATAAATTTTCCAATCATGTGATAATTTGCGGATTTGGCCGCCATGGAGAACAGGCCGCACAAATCTTAATGGCACATAAAATAGATTTTGTTGTGATAGATACCTCCGAAACCCACATTACAAGTTGGTTGAGTGAGAATAAATCGCTGGTTTATATTCATGGCGATGCAACAGACGATGAGATACTTAATAAAGCAGGTATTAAAAAAGCTAAAGCATTATTACTTACATTACCAGCAGATGCCGATAACGTATTTATTGTTCTATCTGCGAGATCAATAAATCCTGCACTAACGATCATCAGCAGGGCCCAGCATAAAAACACCGTTATAAAATTAAAAACAGCCGGTGCCGATCATGTTATATTGCCTGAAATGATTGGCGGTTCACACATGGCCACATTAATTTCAAAGCCAGACGTAATTGAATTTATTAACAACCTTTGGGGAGATGAGGCAGAGTCTATAAACATAGAATCCGTTCCTTACGAGGAATTGCCGCAATCGTTAAAAGACAAATCGATTTTTGAAATTATTAAATGGAAGGACACCGGGGTGAATTGCCTTGGAATTAAAAACGAGGAAGGGAAATTCATTATTAATCCATCGCCGGAAACCGTTATTGGTGCAAAAATGAAAATAATGTTATTTGGCACATGACCAAATAGATGAAATGAAAATAAATTTTACAAGCGATATATAACATTTTATTGGCTCAAACGCCGAGTAAAATATTAGAGAATTAATGCAAGATTGGGGAAAACATAACTTTGAATCATAACTTTCAACTATCCATGCGGATCAGTCTTTACCCGCTTCGCTGGAAAACTTTTGAGTCATACAAAAGAGGATGTTGTTCAGAAATTTTCCTGTTTGGAGAGTGGGACTTTCAACTACAGAATTGGCAACCCGTTTAAAGAAGTATGGTTGATTTCCCAAACATTTTTTTGCTTTTTAAAAACTGTGCAAGAGATGGCATATTTTTTGGTATTCGGTAGTTCGAAATTGGATATGTGATTTTAAGGACTCCGGCGATTTAATTGTCGGCGACTAATTACATACTAATTCGACTGTATTCACGTTTTATCTAACTAAAAATTATAGCTTCAACCTTCATTGCTTAAAAACTGAGTTTATGAAATCACAAACGTACCTATTTTTAATCAGCACTTTGATAATGCTAAATGCCTGTAAAAAGGCTGCCGTTACGAAACGGGTAAAGTTTACATCAACGACCTACCAAAACCTCGGCGCATTTACTTCTGATGGAAAGCCGACTTATTTGATGCAGCCAGATACGATATCTGCCGATTTAAGCACCTTTGTACAAAACACGCTGCCTGATGGTAAGAATTTACCGAAATCACATCCGGAGCTATTTACAACTTCTGCTATTGCTGATATAACAATAACTGCACAATCGGATGTTTATATAACTTTTGTTTCTGAAGGTTGCTGGTATGCAAATTCGCTTGCTTTTTATACGTATCCCACAGGTCAGTCACCAGTAAGCGCTAAAGACATAAAACTAATCACTTATATTTTTCCTAATTGCGGAAATTACACCCCATTGCGTCCAGGTGATAAGGTTAAGATTGGGAATTTTGGTAAAGGGACCTCAATGGGATTTGTTTTAATGCAAGGCGCCTGGGACACTACGGTCAGAAAGTTAAATAATGATGCAGTGCACTTCTGTACAAACGACGCTTTAAATCCTGAAGTTGATCCTACCTTGAAAAAGCACGCGGTTTTAATTAACTATGCTCCTGAAAATAAAGTATTGATTGGATTTGAAGACCTTGACAGAACAAATCCCGATTGGATAATGATTTTAATGATGTAATTGTTTATTGCACAGTTAAGCCTTCCTGATTCGATTCTACATATAACGAAAGCATATTCTTATTTCGGCTTTAAAATAATTTTTGTATTAGTCTAATCGTTACCGTTAGTATGAAGTGTGATTCTTGATCTAAACCGTAACTTGGATTAAAAAAAACGATACTTCCCTTTTATTCTGTTTTTAGTACATTCATGTTTAAAACAATAGTTGTTTAAATATGAAAATGTGCTTTTTCTTTTTAATTACGTGTTGCGTTGCTTTCTCTGCTGCATCGGCGCAGGTAGATGTCATTCAAAATATTGACAGCCGAAACACCCAAAACCTCGATGGCCGCTGGCATTATATCATTGATCCCTACGAAACAGGAAGTAACAATTTTTACAAGAACAAGGAACAACAGTCCAAATCAGATTTAATAGAATATGATTTTGCAAAATCGCCAACGCTCAATGTGCCCGGCGATTGGAATTCACAGAATGATCAATTGTTGTTTTATGAAGGAACTGTTTGGTATGAGCATGATTTTAATATTTCTCTTCAACAGGGTAAAAAATATTTTCTTTATTTCAAATCGGTAAATTATGAAGCCGTGGTGTATGTGAACGGACAAAAAGCCGGTGAACATAAGGGAGGTTTTACTCCTTTCCAATTTGATGTAACATCGTTGTTGCATGATGGAAATAACTTTGTGGTTGTAAAAGCCAATAACACGCGTCGTAAAGAAAATGTGCCGACCGAAAATTTTGACTGGTGGAATTATGGAGGTATTACCGGGAATGTATTGCTTGCTGAGATGCCTGAAACCTATATCAGTGATTATAAAATTCAACTGTCAAACGTAGATACCAAGAGCATCAAGGGATTTGTACAAGTGAAAGGACAGCAACCTGCCGAAAGGATAACGGTGAGGATACCCGAAGCCAATATCCGCACTACAATTGTGACGAATGACAGTGGTTATGCAGCGATTAATATACCCGTAAAAAATTTGCATTACTGGTCGCCGCAAGATCCAAAACTTTACAATGTATCTATTGCGGGCGCAAATGATACTGTAAAAGAAAAGATAGGATTTAGAACTATTGAAACAAAAGGAAAAGATATTTTACTCAATGGCAAATCTATTTTTTTAAGAGGTATCTGTATGCATGATGAAGATCCCTTTATCCCGGGAAGGCCACGTAATATGGCCGAATGCAGGATGATGCTGTTGTGGGCAAAAGAACTCAATTGCAATTTTATACGCATGGCTCATTATCCGCATAACGAATCTGAAGCGAGGCTTGCTGATTCATTAGGCATTATGCTTTGGGAAGAAGTTCCTGTTTACTGGAGTATAGACTGGGAAAATCCTTCAACTTATGATATGGCACAACAGCAATTATCCGAACTTGTCGCCAGGGACAAGAACAGGTCAAGCGTTATTATTTGGTCTATTGGAAACGAAACTCCGGCAACCGCTGCAAGAGAAAAATTTATGGAGAAACTGGCCGATGATGCTCACAATTTGGATAATACAAGGCTGGTTTCCGCTGCGCTTCTCGGGCATATTAATAGTGATACCTTTCACCTGGATGATCCGCTTGGAAAAAAGCTGGATGTGGTAAGTTTTAATGAATACATTGGCTGGTATGTAGGGCTGCCGAATGAAATGGGTAAATACAAATTCAAAATTGATTATGACAAACCGATAATAATTACCGAAACCGGAGGAGGCGCTCTTGCTGGTTTTCATGCCGATGAAGCAACAAGATTTAGTGAAGAATTCCAGGAGGCAATATATAAAGGCCAGGTAAAGCTTTTTGCCGATATTGATGGTCTCCGTGGTACGACTCCGTGGATATTGATTGATTTTCGTTCGCCAAAAAGATTGAATCCCACTTTCCAGGATTACTGGAACAGGAAGGGATTGATATCGGAAACCGGACAAAAGAAAAAAGCATTTTATGTGTTGAAGGCATTTTATGATGATATGGAAAAAAAATATTCGAACAAATAAATCTTTAGGAAATTGTTTTGATTGTCAACCTTTCGCAGCCTAAGATTATAATATATTCAATATTTTCAAATGCTCTGATATTCAAACCAAAAAAGGTTTTTCTCAGTGTCTCTTTAATTTTAAAGCCTTCAATGAAACCTTCCTGGTTTTCTGAGCAAGTGTATACTTTTTTTGTTGCTTTCTAGTCAAGAAGTTATTGAAATCCACTCCAACTTAAACCTTCGCTATCTTTGCTATTAAATATTATTTATGATTGCAAAAGAAGTTTATATCGTTTCGGCAGTAAGAACTCCAATAGGAAGTTTTGGCGGAACATTAAAAGATATACCAGCAACAAAATTAGGAGCAACGGCTATAAAAGCCGCCGTAGAAAGAGCAGGAATAAAACCAACTGATGTTCAGGAAGTATATATGGGTTGTGTATTGCAGGCCAATCTTGGCCAGGCTCCCGCAAGGCAGGCAGCGATCTTTGCCGGGCTACCGGAAAGTGTTTGCTGTACCACAGTAAATAAAGTGTGCGCCAGCGGAATGAAAGCTATTATGAATGGTGCGCAAAGTATTATGTTGGGCGATGCAGATATAGTTGTTGCCGGTGGAATGGAAAACATGAGCAGTGTTCCTTTTTATGCTCCTGCTATGCGATGGGGAAATAAATACGGTAACACCAGTTTAATCGATGGCATGGCAAAAGATGGCCTCACGGACGTGTATAAAGATTATGCAATGGGTAATGCAGCAGAGTTGTGTGCAAGAGAATGTAATATCAGTCGTGATCAGCAGGATGCATTTGCCATCGAAAGTTACAAGCGCAGCCAGGCAGCGATAAACGAAGGAAAGTTTGCTGATGAGATTGTGGGTGTTGAAATTCCGCAGCGTTCAGGCGATCCGGTTATGTTTAGTTAAAGATGAGGAGCCATTCAATGTAAAATTTGAAAAGATAGCTGGCACTTAAATCTCCGTTTGAAAAAGGAGGAAGTGTTACTGCAGCCAACGCAAGTACGATCAATGACGGCGCTGCTGCAGTTGTTTTGATGAGTAAAGAAAAAGCTGAAGAACGTTGGGAATAAAACCCATTGCAAAAATATTGAGTTATGCTGATGCTGAACAGGCGCCTGAATGGTTTACAACAACGCCTTCACTTGCAGTTCCAAAGGCCGTGCAAAAGGCTGGCCTATCTTTAGAGCAGGTTGAGTTATTTTGAATTGAATGAAGCATTTAGTGTAGTGGGAATTGTGAATACACAAAATATGAAACTCGATCCTGCGAAAGTAAATGTAAATGGGGGAGCGGTTTCTTTAGGTCACCCACTCGGTTGCAGCGGTGCAAGGATTATTGTTACGCTCATCAATGTATTAAAGCAAAATAATGGAAAGATTGGTGCCGCAGGGATTTGCAATGGCGGCGGCGGCGCTAGTTCTATGGTAATTCAACTGTGTTGATTATATAGCGGTCATCCCTACCTGCATCTTATTAACTTATTAGTCAGAAACAATTAATGTATCTGTAGTTTCTAATTCAATTTTTACTAGGTGTTTGGTTTTGCCACTCTTCACCGCAATCATAGTTAATATAGCCGAAAGAAATAAAGAGCCTGACATGAATATATAAGAGGCACCGAACCCGCCGGTTGTAGCGTTAAGATGCCCCACCAAATATGCTCCGGCAAACGAACCTAAGGCGCCAAAACTGTTAATTAACGCAATGGCTCCGCCCGATACATTTTTTGGCAAGACCTCTGTGATAATTGCAAAAAAAGGTCCATAAGGGGCATACATAGCGCCGCCAGCAATCACAAGCAATAAAAATGACAACCAGAAATTACTGGTGCCTACCAGGTATGAACCATAAAATGCAAGTGCACCGATTAACAGGAAAGGCCATACAAATATTTTTCTATTGAGTGTTTTATCAGAAAAATAAGAAGCGCACAGCATGGTAATAATAGCTAACAGGTAAGGGATAGATGACAACCAGCCTGTGGTTACAATATTACTGTCCGGAGCCGCATTGATGATTGATGGTAGCCAAAGTACAAAGCCATAGACACCAATGCTCCAAAATGCATACTGAAGACAAAGCAAAATAACAACCTTCGTTTTAAAAAATGCTTCAAAGTAGTTCTTAACTGGTTTGATAACTTGCTGTTCAAGATGCAATTTTTCTTCAAGATCATTTTTTTCCTGTTCAGTTAACCATTTGACATTACGTGGTTTGTCTTCTATTATTCGCCACCAGATGAAAGCCCAAATTATAGCCGGAGCTCCTTCATAAATAAACATCCATCGCCAGCCTACAGATTTTACAAGGTAGCCCGACAAGATCGACATCCATAGAATAGTTACCGGATTACCAAGAATTAAAAATGTGTTTGCTCTTGACCGTTCAGACTTCGTGAACCACCTGCTCAAAAATATTATCATTGCCGGCATAACGGCGCTTTCAACTACGCCCAGCATAAACCTGATAACAATCAAGTAATCTATATCACTTATTATTCCTGTAGCCATTGCTAATAAGCCCCATAATATCAATGACCAGAAAATTAATTTTTTTGCGCTTTTATTGGCAGCATATAACGCTCCTGGAATCTGGAAGAAAAAGTAACCAAGGAAAAATAATGAGCCTAACAAAGAAGACATGGAAGCCGTTATATTAAGGTCTTTCGCCATGCCACCAGCGGCAGCAAATCCAAAATTGGCCCTGTCTAAGTAAGCAAGACTATAAGTGATAAAGGCAATTGGAATAAGTCTTATCCAGCGTTTTTTAGCAATCGTATTTTCCATCGTTATTTATCTTTGAATTGAATGAAGGTATTATTAACTCAAAATACCAGCTAAAGAAAGTTCTCATCAAACTTACCAGGTTCTTTTACTCATAATCTCATCAAGTTTTGCCCTGGTCATTTTTCCTAACTCCGGATGTTGATCAAGCCATGTAAGAAAATTTTCTTTGATGTCATCCGTCCACTGACTATCTATTTGCCCGGTTGTATAACGATTCGATTTTACCATTTCAAAACCGAATTGATCTTTTAACGTAACAAACTCTGCAGTGCTTATAACCAATTCGGCAAGCTGCGCCGGAACAAAAAGTACTCCTTCCCTGTTAGCAATAACCAAATCGCCTGGCATTACAATTGCTTTGCCTATTCGTATGGGTGTATTCAATCCCATTAAAACTTCTCCTTCCAGAAAAGAAGGATTAAAGTCACGTACAAATGCATTAAATCCTTTAATTTCAGAGAGCCCTTGCAGATCGCGGGCTGATGCGTTAAAAACGACGCCGTTACCCGATTTACTAAAAATTGAATTTCCCAACGTACTTCCAATTAATGTTCCTCCATCAATTTTCCCAAAACCATCGGCAACATAAACATCACCTTTCGTTAGTACATCGATCGGCCATGAATTCGTATTGCCTTTTCTTCCTTGTTTCAATCCTCTCTCCTTAATACTTTTCTCAACATCGGGCCGCGACGGCAGGAACATAGCCGTAAGTGCCCGGCCTGATAACAGGAATGGTATCGTTCACCATTTTCCATCCGTATTCAAACTGGTTCGTATAACCTAAATTCTTTAAAACAGTCCATGCATCATCAATACCTATGTTCGCTGCCCGTACCAATAAATCGTCAGGAACTTTCGGACGTCCGTCTGGAAAACGTTCGCCTTTCCATTCTGAGGTAAGAAAAATTAATTCGTCGCGTGGAATCGTTTGCGCATAAACGTTAGCTATTTGAAAAAAGCATAAAATAAGCAAGGCAGCAACAATCTTTTTAATTTCCATTATAATGATTTTGAATAAATATTTTTACTGGCGACAATCGGCCTAATTCAAAAATTTTAATCCTTCCGCTATTGCTGCCTAAGGAACTCTTACTTTGATCACAATCTTTTTAATTACATCATACCCATCAACTTTAATGGCAGGGCGATGCATTTCCTGCGGGGAAAAAATAAAGAACGTACTGGGATCTGCATCATAATAGTCACCCCCGTCGTTGGTGAAATTTTCGTTGTCGTTTGTATTGGAATAAGGAACAATAAGAACTCCCCGGTGATCAGCGCTTGGCGCAACACCCATTTGAGCTTTTCCTTTTATTACGTATTGAAGGTCGTTGAAATTTCTATGAGCCTCCCATTTAACATCCTCAATTTTTTTTGTGGGCCCTTCTGAAACAGTGGCCGTAACATTTCCGGAATCGATAACATACACTCCCGGTTCAAGATTGGCAAGATCCTTTGTTTTTAAAAAGGTAAATGCTTCAGTCCACCAGGTGCTATCTCTATGATATTGCCTGAAGAATTCCGACTGATTAATGCTGGTACTAGGTGTAAGCTTTAAACCGTTCTTTGATGGTATGGTATTATACCAGTCTGAAAAATTTTCATTGGGATTTGGTTTAGGCGGTACAAGCCGAATAGGAGGATTTATCGGGTTGGCAATACCGTTTAAATCATACACAATTCGTCCAGCTCTGATGGTCATTTCACATTCCAGCTTTTTATCGGTTTCCACTTTGTAACCCGTATAATCAAAAAGACCGAATTTTCCTTTCCTGACGTTCAGTATTGCTACATCGGCTCCTCCGCCAACCGAGAGATTACCCAGTTCTTCGTGATTAATTTCTTTGGCTGGATTCCAGGTGCTTGCTGTGATCACGCTTTTCAAATCCATACCGATTGCTAAGAATTTGGACATGGTGGTAAGCATATCTTTCATTGCGGCATTCATGCTGCCCACGTGTAAGTCTGTACTTATTGAATTTGGATAAAATCCTTCTTTTATCGCAGGAATTGCCTGTGAGTAAGAGAAGCTTATTCCCCCATAGCCCACGTCGAAAACAATGCCCTTTTTCCGGGCCTCGAGAACAAATGGTTTTATTTTTTTAGTTAACGTATCCAGGATAAATTCTCTGCCGCCTATTTGAGCAAAGCAATGTGTAAAAATATCTCCGGGGCGAAGATGATTCAAAAATAATTCTTCTATCGAAAGTGGCGGTCTGCTTCCGCCAAAGTCTACCATCACAGGGATGCCGCCCGCAAGGTTACCCGCTTCTACGGCCCGGTCCGCAGGAGCCCAATCCCAGCCTTCGTAATGAGCGAGTTTAAATCCAACTATTATATTTTTATATTGTCTCGCTACTAATGCGGACATTTTTGGGTCCATGTCATTTTCATTCTGTTCATAACCGCCACGCATTCCTTCCCCAACTATGTTTAAAAATGCCAATACTCTTGTTTGAGATTGATCTATCGTTTGCGCTTTAAAAATCGGAAACGTTCTCCAGCCCGAACTTCCGGCATCCACCACAGTAGTAACGCCGTTGCGAAAGGTAAAACCATCGGGTTGTATGGCGAGATTTCCATCTTCATATTGTTGATTCGGTTCCGTACCCCAAAAATCATGCGTGTGAATGTCTATCAATCCCGGCGTAACATACATGCCTTTTGCGTCTACTACCTGGGCTGCATTTTTTGTATCGATATTTTTTGCCACCTTAACAATTTTGCCACTGTCAATAGCAACATCCATCACCTGGTCGATGTTATTTTTTGGATCCATAACATGCCCTCCCTTAATAACGATACTATATGTTTGTGCAATAACCGGGCTTGTTGTGAGAGAGAATGCAACGATAAGAAACAGGAATATTTTTTTCATCTGAATATTTTTGTGGTTTACAGTTGAGACAATAATTTTTCTTTTCTTCTTAATAAAAAATCTAAACCGCCTTACTTAAAATTTCTTTTACCCTTCGGGCGACAACATCCACCTGGTCGGGTCTCAATAATACGACCCCGATATTTAAAACCTTATCATTACCGTTAGCTACAATACTAGGAGTGCCATTTTTGAGTTGATCGAGAACGTCTTTAGGCGTAGTCTTTACATTCTCCTGGTCCCAGGTTAGATGCAGGCTGGGAAAAGCATTTGCCGGCCCCGGCTCAACATGAGTTTCGCCTTTTACGCTGGCAATGGTTTCCAGTTGTGATTGTATACGACTTATGCGATTCAGCCAATCCTGCCATTCTTTTTTATGATCTCTTTCGATGTAAGACTTCAAGGCAGCGTACATGCCAAACATCTCCTCCTTATTTACTTTCATTGGCCGGCCAATCGGCGCCTCATGTGGACTGTGATTCAGTTTCGCTGCTTCAATCAAATCTTTTCTTCCGAATAATAAGCCTGCGCTTTGCGGGCCTCGAATCATTTTGCCGCCCGAGAAAGTGACAAGATCAAATCCCATTTTTTGATACTTAAAGAGGTTTTCAACTGGTGGCACATCTGCAGCAGCATCTATAAAGCTTGGTATTTGATGCTTCTTACAAAGTGCTATAAAATCTTCTCGGGTTACACTCGAACTTCCGGCGGCATTGAAGAACAGCGCCAGTACTGTATTGCTATTGAAAGCTTTGTCCATTTCATCGTTTCCTTCAATTTCAATAATCTTTGCGCCGGTTGTAGTAATGGCCTGGTCGAAAAGATAACGATGACTCTTTTGCATAATAACTTCCGGTCGTGGTCCAGGGAGGTTAGGTAATAATTTTATTTTTTCCTGGTCGGTGCTGGTGATAGCGGCGGCCGCTCCAAGAAGCAATGCGCATGCGGCTCCGGAAGTAACCATTGCTGCTTCGCAATGTAACATTTCTGCAATCTTAGCACCAACTTTATCCTGCAAGTCATACATATTTGCAAAGTCATGTGCTGTTGAATTGATGGCTTCCAATGTTTCCGGCATCATTAATGAACCTGATAAAAAGGTCATTGTCACACTTGCATTAATTACTCTGGTAACTCCTAACTCCTCGAATAAATCTCTTGCCGGAGAAGGTGGTTCTGCGAAAACTGATTCCGAAGCCAACACGCCTCCCATTACTCCGCCGGAGAGTGGTAGTAAACTCAATCCTTTTAGAATATCTCTACGTTTCATAATTTCATTTTAATTGATAATAATTTTTATTTTTCTAAACATACCTATGAAAAACCGGTCAATTTTAGGCGGAAGCTTTGATGAGTTCTTCTTTAATCCTGGCTGCAACGATTTTTACCTGTTCGGGTCTCATCATCCACGGTGAAATAGTAATGGAATTTTTACCGCCACCGTATGCTTCAATGGAAGGATTGCCATTTCTTAATTTCGTTAAGAGATCATCTCCGGAAAATTTTACTTTATTTGTATCCCACTTTATATTAAGGGTAGGAGTGTGGTCTGCAATCGGTGGCACATAAGATTCCGTCGTAACTCCATTAACTGTTTCAGCCGCTTTGGCAATAAGCGAGACACGATTTTCCCAATCTTTCCATTCTTTATCATGATCCTGGCTAATGTATCTTTCCAATGCTACATACATTCCAATTATTTCTTCTTTGTTAACTTTCATACCTCGTCCAATGGTGCCAGAATGCGGAGACGAATTTAAACGGGCCGCTGCAATGATCTCTTTTTTGCCCATTAAAATTCCGGAACTCTGAGGTCCACGGATTGCTTTGCCACCTGACAATGCTACGAAACTAAAACCCATATGGTTAAATTTCCAAAGATTTGATAACGGTGGAATATTTGCTGCAATATCAATGGAGGTTGGCAAATTGTGTTTATTGGCTAATGCTATCCATTCTTCATGCATAATTTTTCCATTAGGTGCACCGCTTCCCAGGAAATGCATAGACGCAGTTTTTTCGTTTACAGCCCTATCAACATCATCTGGTGTTTCTACGTAAATTAATTTTGCGCCGCAATTAAGAAATGCATGATTATAATCAATTTGATGGCCTTTCTGAATGATCACTTCTGATTTCATCCCGGTTCCTTCCAGTTGAGGAAGTTGTTCTACCTTCTTTAAATCAGTTCCCGTAAGGATTCCAGCCATTCCAAGCATTAGAGCGGAAAAAGCACCTGCGGATACCAGCGCTGCTTCAGAATGAACCATCTTAGCAATTCTTTCTCCTACTTTATCCTGAAGTTCCTCTAACATGCAGAAATCTTTGGAACTATCATTTATGGCATCTAATACATAATCGTGCATTAGTGAGCCAGACATAAACGTTATAGTTCCCCTTGCATTTATGAATGTGCGCACGCCGAGTTCTTTAAATAAATCTCTCTTTGGTGCATACGGCTGAGCAAAAACTTTTTCCGAAGCGAGGACTCCGCCCATAACTCCGCCAGAGAGTGGTAATAAACTTAAGCCTTTCAGAATATCTCTGCGTTTCATCGCGAAGTATTTTAGCGATTAAAGTATTTTATTTTACTCATTATTACAGATAAGCAATGCAATCCATTTCCACCAACGAGTTGCCCGGTACGCCACCCTTGGCGACGGCAACGGTTGTACGAACCGGGGGGTTCTTGCCAAAACGTCCTCTATATACTTCATTCATTCCCTGGTAATCGGCTATATCATTTAGAAAAACACTCACTTTTAAAACTTTCTCCATGGAAGAACCTGCTTTAATTAGTTCGTTCTCCATTCCTTTCAAAACAATTTCAGTGTGGGCTTTTATTTCAAAAGGTTCAACATGTGCTCCTATTCCAGCTACATAAACCAGATCGCCATGTATTGTGTGGCTGGAAAATAGAGGCAACTCCTGAAAATCAGTCACATCGCCAACCCGTTTTTCTTTACCCGTAATTCCTGTTGCTTTTGCCGCAAATCCTAATCCTAGTAATGCGGTTGCAGAGGCCAACATTTTTTTAATTAATGATCTTCTTTCCGTTTGCATAAATTAAATTTTTAAAGGTTATATAATTGGTTTGATAAAAAACTTCATGAAAATTCGCTGTTATTTTTCAGGTCTTTCATTTTAGTAGCAAACAATAATTTCATTTCGTTTATCAAAAATTGTATTTCGTTAATATTGAACCATAGCTTCCGAAAAAATTGCTGTTAACATTCCTGTCTATTTTAAATTTAGTTAGAAAGATTGTTAACATGGAATTCTCCTTCTTCATCAACAGATAATAATTGATTCAATCCTTTGTAAGCACCTTGAATCCAAAATTGGTTATCGTCCGCCTTTAGCGCAATTGTAAAATCTTTTCCATTTAATAAAGGATCACTCTTGTACAACTTATTTAATTGCTTTATTTTATTTGCGTATTTCCCATGCACTCTTTTAAATTCCTGTTGTAAATAATAATACTTCCATAGAATTAGTTTCAATTTTTCTGTTTGCTCAGAGAGAAATCCTTCCGGAGCTAATTTATCTGAAAACTGTACATAGCCCCATCTTTCGGGATAATGTAAATTGACTATTCCCTGCGGAGACCAAACGTTATAATGTTCAGGCAATAGCCTGCCAGTGTTACTGTCTTTTCTTCGAATGTATGACCCGTTTAGTGTATCAAGGTCCCATTGCACTCTTGAAAAATTCATTCGCCAAATAGTTCCAACTCCCGGATGCCTGTCACCACTAAGGTTAACTGACTTAAAAGGAATTGCCAATTCAATGCTCCATCCTATGTCTGTATCAGTAGGATTGTTAATTGTTCCATTTAGTTGTATGGCCTTCTTCAAACCTTTTATGTCCCAGCTGGTTAAATTTTTTCCACCGTTGCGATAAGGCTTTGGCATAAATAAATCCCATACAGTTCCGTATGCATTAATTTGAAATTCAAAATAATTAAAGTTGCTTCCAGATGGATCAATAAACATTTCAAATGCATTATCCTGGAAAACAGGTTCGTCATGCTGGGTTAGCGAGGCCCATAAATTGGTCTCATCCAGTCGTGCAAATAAATATAAGTAATCATTATCCCATAACATTTTACAATGAGTTCTTAACAAGGAGTTGCTTTCGGCGCCACTTTCAATATCCGTAAACTGCTCCATCCAGGGAGCTTTACTCCAGTCTTTTTCATCATCTTTCCCATCTATCGTTATATTCCCAGTAGCCCTCAATATCGTGTATTGCAATGGAACTTTTAATAGCCGCTTTAAATCTATACTGTTTAATTGTGCGTCAACTATTTTACTAAAAAGTGAAGCAAATAGAACTAATAAGATGAATACGCCTGTTTTTATTCTCATTTTTTTACTCCATCAATGTTATTATTTTCCTTGCTTATTTACCTTTGCCGCCCAATGCCTTCCTCGTATTGCTAACATCCTCCAATGTAACTGGGCTGGCGTTATTATTAAAATTTTGCCTGATGTAAGTCAATATCTGGGCAATATTTTCATCTGATAAAAGATTGAGCCGTGGCATTTTATTATTATAAGATTTTCCTTTAACCGCAATGTTTCCATCGAGGCCGCCCAATACAATAGCAATTAATGCATTTTTATCGCCGGTAACCCACTCGGATCCACTTAGCGGCGGAAACCGATCATTCCCCAATCCATCTCTCTGGTGGCAAACAGAACAATACGTGTTAAAAGTTTTCCCTGCTATAGGTACACTTCCTCTATCCAAATTATCCCTTATGGAGTCAGGTAATTTTACGTTTGTGGCCTCATTTTTTCGCTTAACCATGTCCGCCAGGTCTGCTTCGCCAAACTTGCTGGTGTCTCCTTTATACATAATCCGCCATATTTTCCCTTTCTCCGAGTCCGAGACATATAATGAACCATCTGGGCCCATGGATAATCCCATTGGTCGATATTTGGCATCGCTGGTATTTATAACTGTATCTACTCCCGCAAAACCGTCAGCAAAAACTTCCCATGGTCCCGAAGGTGCGCCATTTTTGAAAGGAACAAAAGCTACAAAATACCCGGACTGTGGATACGGTGCGCTGCTCGTTGATCCATGAAACGCTATGAAAGCTCCATTTTTATAGTGTGCAGGAAATTGACTGCCCGTATAAAACAATAGATCGTTTGGTGCAAAGTGTCCCGGGAAACCTATCAAAGGTTGCGTGTATTCGGCGCCGTTACCTTCTTTCTTTCCATCACCTCCATATTCGGGATTTAGCATTAATTTCCCTTTTATTTCATCATAATAATAGTATGGCCAACCTACATCTGAACCTTGTTTCAATTTTAGAAATTCTTCGGCGGGCAGAACCGCCCCTTCCCATTCAGAATAATAATTTGGCCACGTGGCATGCAAATAATCTCTGCCATGCATCATCGTAAATAGATTATGGTCCTGGTCGTTCCACTCCAGTGCTACAATGCTTCGTAGACCCGACGCGAATTTTTGCCCGTCTTTTTGAAATTGATCTGTTTTGTTTGCATCAAATTTCCAGATGCTTGCCCTGTTTATTAATATGGGGCAAGGATCCATACCTGGCGAAAACGGTGTTCTGTCTTCCGACTGGCAACAATCAGATGGTGCGCCAAAGGGAATGTACATATTTCCCTTATCATCAAATGCTATAGGCTTGGTATCATGTTGACGCGGCGGTTGCGTATCTGTTAATAATAATTCTATTTTGCTATCAGGCACTAATTGGCCCGGCGTTAGTTTCTGGCGGAACACTCTTGTAACAGAACTAAAATAAAGATAACCGTTATGTATTCTCATTCCGGTTCCGTAGCTGCTTCTGTCCTTGTAATCGTCAAAGTCTTTAATAATGTCGGCTTTTCCATCATTATCCTCATCTCTTAATGCTGCATTTCCTCCTTCTGCAGTTGGGAATCGCAATTTCACGTACACGTCACCGTTAGAGTTTACAGCGATGTGCCTGGCTGCTCCTTCAAGGCTATCAACAACAACTACTGCTTCAAATCCTTTTGGTAGCACAAGGCCGCCATTATCCGGATCGCCCGGCGGCAATCCACGCCGCCTGCACTGGGTAAAATATACGAGAATAAAAAAGGAGAGTAATAATAAAAAACCGCTCAGCCGCATATCGTGGGGTTTAATTTTTTTGATAATTGAAATTTGATGTTATTCAACATGGCCACTTACTTCGGGAGTTGTGATACCATTTAAATCATATACAATTTTTCCGGCACGAATCGTCGCCTCACACTCAAGTCGCTCTTTGCCTTTTAATTTATATCCACGCCTATCCCAAAATCCAAAGTCTCCTTTTCGCAGGTGTAATATAGCTATGTCCGCAACTGAACCAACTGATAAATTTCCTAATTCTTCATGTCTAATTTCCTTTGCGGGATTCCAGGTGCTTGCCTGGATAACTTTTTGCAAATCCATACCCATTGCCAAAAACATAGACATGATATTCAGCATATTTTTCATTGCTGCATTCATGCTTCCCGTGTGAAGATCGGTGCTGATTGAGTTGGGATAAAAACCGCTTTTAAGTGCAGGAATAGCTTGCCGGAAATCAAAGCTTGCGCCGCCAAAGCCAACATCGAAAACAATTCCCTTTTGCTGAGCGGGCAATACAAATGGTTTAAGTTTTCTTGTAGTTGTATCAACAATAGGGTCTCTTCTTTTTAATTCAGTAAAGGTGTGCGTATAAATATCGCCCGGACGAAGGTGTTTGAAAAATAGTTCTTCAATCGATAATGGCGGGTGAGAATCGTCGCCACCAAAGTCAATCATCACTGGTAAACCTGTTATTTTACCCGCTTCCACGGCACTATCTACCGGAATCCATTTGGCAGCTTCGAAATGAGCAACTTTAAATCCAACAATATAATTTTTATATTGTTTTGCGACATAGGCAGCCATTTCCGGATCCATGTCATTAGCATTTTGTTCATAGGCACCTCCTCTCATACCAGCCCCAACGATATTCAGAAAAGCAAGAACCCTTGTTTGAGATCTGTCAATTGCTTGTTCTTTAAAGAGTGGAAATGTTCTCCACCCGGAACTTCCGGCATCAACTACCGTAGTAACGCCTACCCGAAAAGTAAATCCATCAGGTACTATCGCAGCTGTAGCATCCATTAAATATTGATCTGGATTATTCCCGTAAAAATCATGCGTATGAATATCGATGAGGCCCGGTGTGACATACATACCATGTGCATCCACAACTTGTACGGCATCCTTTGCGTCGATGGTTTTTGCAACCCTTACTATTGTATCGCCTTTGATGGCAATATCCATCAACTCATCAATATTATTTTTTGGATCGATAACGTGGCCGCCTTTTATAATGATACTGTAAAGTTGAGCCTGAACAAAATTTTCTCCGGTGCAAAGTAAAGAGAACAGTAAAAAATATTTTTTTAGCATTGCGCTGATCCGAAATTTTACAAGATTAATAAATACAACTGTTCCGAATTTGAATCGTTAGGAGGAAGCCAAAGAAAGTTCTTCTTTAATTCTCCTGGCAACAATCTTTTCTTCACCCTTCTTTAGCATGAAAACAGTCAGGCTAATGCTGTTATCTTCATCTCCCCAGGAAATAACTTCTATAGAAGGATTTCCGTTACGCAATTTATCTCCAAGATTTTCGCGTGTTGTCCTTATTATATTCTTATCCCAAGCAATTTTTAACTTAGGAGTGTGATTAGCAATGGGAGGAACGGTTATTTCTGTAGTGACACCTTTAATATTTTTTACAGCATCGTTTATATAACCAACGTTATCTTGCCACATCTTCCACTCTTTATCGTGATCCTTGTTGACATACGCATCCAGCGCCGCATACATTCCCAACATTTCTTCCTTATTTACTTTCATACCACGACCTATTGTAACTCCGTTAGGAGAATCATTTAAACGGGCGGCTGCAATGATATCCTTTTTGCCCATCAATATTCCTGTACTCTGCGGGCCCCGTATGGCTTTGCCACCTGACAATGCAACAAAACTAAAACCCATATCATTGTATTTCCAAAGATTCGATACAGGTGGTACATCTGCGGCGATGTCAATTGTTGCCGGCAGGTTATGTTGTTTTGCAAGTTGCAACCATTCTTCATGCATAATTTTTCCTTCGGGTGCATTACAATTTAAGAAATGCATAGACGCAGTTTTTTCGTTTACGGCCTTATTAACATCATCGGCTGTTTCAACCGGAATTATTGTGACCCCGGTATTGTAGAGCGCTTGTTCATAACCATCAAAGTGACCTTTCTGTAATATCACTTCTGATTTAATTCCTGATTCTTCCAGGCGATGCGGAATTTGCTTCACTTTTGCCTGGTCCATCCCTGTAAGTATTCCTGCTGTACCAAGTGTTAAGGCGGAGAAGGCTCCGGCAGTAACCATCGCGGCTTCAGCGTGTACCATTTGCGCAATCTTTTCTCCAACCTTATCCTGTACTTCATTCAGCATACAAAATTCTTTGGCGCTATAGTCGATCGCATTCATCACCTCATCATCCATGAGTGATGCAGTCATTGTGGTATAGGTTCCTGCTGCATTTATGAAAGTGCGAATACCAAGTTCATTGAGCAGGTTACGCCTGGCTGGCGATTTGGAACGAGTGCCTGCTTTCGATTCCGTTGGAACAACTGTCCCTAAAAAGCTTCCGCCGAGAGGTAATAAGGTTAATCCTCTGATAATATCTCTGCGCTTCATATTCAATTTATTTAATGGTGATGGAAATTATCTTTTAAAATTAAGTACGTTTAAGCCAAACCGTTAGAAACATGTTTAATAAAGAATTCTTTTATTTTTTTTGCTGCATTTTCCATTCTCTGCCGGGAACATCTACCCGAAACGTTTCAAGGTTGCCCATGTCCATTAACGTCACATAAACTGTGCAACCATCGGGTCCTCCAAAAGCCACATTCGTTGGTTTTTTCCCAATTAATTTTATTTCTCTTAATATTTCTCCGTTCGGAGAAACTTTGGCTACAACACCTTTTCCAATGCGGGCGATATATAAATTCCCCGCAACGTCGCAGCGCATACCATCACAACCAAAATCAGGAAATTCAATTAATAAACTTTTATTGCTTATTTCACCTTTGCGTGACAGATTATAAGACCACACTTTCCTGCCTGCATTTACATATAATTTCTTTTCATCAGGACTTACTTCTATTCCATTGGCTGGGCCGTTTAGTGTATCTAATAACCTGATCTTTCCATGCCTGTCAATTCCCCAGATGCGGCCGGTGTTTAATTTGAAGTTTGGATCGCTGGCATAAACCCGGTTTTTGCTGTCAATGGCTATGTCATTGGGTTGCGTCATCTTCGACTCATGCGCAAAAACAGTGATCTCTTTGGTTCTCATATCAACCTTTAAAACATTGTGCATTGTGTAATCAGCAATCAACATATTGCCGTGGCTGTCAAACCTGATTCCGTTTCCAACACTGCTATCGGGAAGATCAATGAATAAACCTGGATTTCCTTCGGCGGTTATAATTCCTATTGTTCCCTCGCGGGCAAAATTTACGGCATAAACATTTCCGGATTTATCTGCAGCCGGACCTTCCACTCCGTGTGTAAAGCTATTTGGAGAGGTAAATTCTTTCGAATTATATAATTGAGACGAATCATGAACTTGTCCATCGGTTTGGAGACAAAAGCAAGGCAATAAAAGAATACCAATTAAGATAGCTGATATCGTATTAAATAAAAATCGTCTATGCTTCATTATATTTTATATAGAAAATCTTTAAAAGTATTTTTATCTATTCAACAATATTTTACTGGTGTTTAAGCAGACTGTTAGCAATCATTCCACCGATGTAAAATAAATGCGCACCGTTTCGTTTATTGTTAACTTGTTTATTAAGTTGAATCTAAAAAGTTGTCCTGCTAAATATAACGAAAGCCCGTTTAATTATTAAAGTCAATCGTTTGCATAAATATATTTTGTAATGGAAGTGGGTATTTTTTTATTGTTGTCCCATAGAAATATTTCAGCTTTGACTTTTGATGTTTCGATTTATTTCCTGGAAATTATGAGTGGCAAAGACCTTTTTTTGAATAAACCTTACTTTTGCGATCAAATAAATATTAATGAAAAAACTCGCATTCTTCTCGATAAACATCTTATTACTAAGCTTCAATTGTTTTGCGCAAGATTCTTCATTTACTGTTAACGGGCAATTCGAAAAAATACAAAAGGGTGTTGTTTATTTAAGCATATATGAAACTGATAAAACAATCCAGGATTCTGCTTCAATCAGTGATGGTAAATTTAAATTTACCGGCTTTGTTAAGGATCCATATTTTGCTACATTGACCATGCCTGACGCAAAACCAAATGATTATTTTGCTTTTTATATAGAACCAGCAACGATGAGCATTACAGGTCGCGGCGATTCACTCCGGCTTCTTACTGTAAAAGGTTCGCCCATAAATGATGACGACAAACTCCTTAAAGAGAGAATGAAATATGTAACCAAATGGGAAGATGCAAATAGCAAGATTTTCGAACAGGCGTATAAGGATAAAAATAAAAGGGTAATGGATAGCCTTGATGAAGTGGACTTTGCCGTTTTGGCCGAAAAAAGAAAAGTTGTTGCAGAATTTGTAAAAGCTTATCCAAATTCGCTACGTGCCGCAATGGCTATATATGAAAATTATGCGTATTACGCCGAAGCCAGTGAAGTACAACCCTTATACGATATGCTTTCTACTGAAATTCGAAATTCAGCCAAAGGGCAGGAGATAAAAAAAATGATTGATACTTACAGTAATGTGGCCATAGGTAAAATAGCTCCCGAAATTTTGCAAAACACTACTGATGGAAAAAAACTGAGTTTATCTTCTTTACATGGTAAATATGTATTGGTAGATTTTTGGGCGAGTTGGTGTGGCCCATGTCGCAGAGAAAATCCAAATATCGTTTCGGCGTATAATAAATTTAAAGACAAAGGATTTACCATCTTTGGTGTTTCATACGATTCAAAAAAAGACAAATGGGAGAAAGCTATTAAAGACGATAAATTAAACTGGAACCAGGTTTCGGATTTACAGGGATGGAAAAACAGCACTTCCGATCAATATGGTATCAAGGCTATACCATCGAACATTTTATTGGATAAGGATGGGAAGATCATTGCAAAAAATATTTTCGGGAAAAAATTAACCGATAAACTTTCCGGGCTAATGCCTTAACGGCATTTTTATCACAATGAGTTTTGCTCATTTGCCTCGTAACCGATATTTTTGCCAATCAATTTTTTAAATTAATGAAAGAAGTAGCATTTAGAGAAGCATTACGTGAGGCAATGAGTGAAGAAATGAGGCGCGACGAGAACGTTTTTTTAATGGGTGAAGAAGTAGCAGAGTACAATGGAGCTTATAAAGTAAGCCAGGGAATGTTGGAAGAGTTTGGAGAAAAAAGAGTAATTGATACACCAATTACTGAGCTCGGGTTTACTGCAATAGCTGTTGGTGCTGCGCAAAATGGCTTGCGCCCAATTGTTGAATTCATGACCTGGAATTTTGCAACTCTTGCTATAGATCAGATTTTAAATACGGCGTCAAAAATGCTGGCCATGAGCGGCGGACAAGTGGGTTGCCCCATCGTTTTTCGTGGACCAAATGGAAGTGCAGGCCAGTTAGGCGCACAACATTCAACTGCATTCGAGTCGATGTATGCAAATATCCCTGGCCTTAAAGTAATATCAGTAAGCAATCCTTACGATGGAAAAGGGTTGTTGAAAAGCGCTATTCGCGATAATGATCCGGTAATATTTATGGAGAGTGAGGTGATGTATGGTGAAAAAGGACAGATTCCGGAAGAAGAATATTTGATACCAATCGGTAAAGCAAAGGTGGTACGTGAAGGAAGTGATGTTACCATTGTTTCCTTTAATAAAATGATGAAAGTTGCGTTGGGTGCGGCAACTGAACTTGAGAAAGAAAATATTAGTGCAGAAGTAATTGATCTAAGAACGATTCGCCCAATGGATTGGCAAACCATCCTCGAATCAGTTAAGAAAACTAACCGCCTGGTTATCGTTGAAGAACAATGGCCATTTGCATCAGTATCTTCTGAAATTGCTTATCGTATACAGAAAGAAGGTTTTGACTACCTGGATGCTCCGGTAAGGAGAATAACTTCAGCAGATGCGCCGATGCATTACGCACCTAATCTTGTAGCTATGTATTTACCAGATGTTCCTCGTACCGTTAAGTTGGTTAAAGAAGTTATGTATCTAAAGAAGACTTGAAAGTGAAATCTAAAAAGAATATTAGATTCCTAAAATAACGCTTCTAAAATTTCAATAAGGGCAGTAAATAATTAACACGATTTCCAATGCTCAGTTCGTTATATGAAATATGCTAAAACATGTTTGAAATTATTTAACAAAAACGAGCATGCGAGATTTATATTCTTGATTATTATTTCAGTGATCATTACCCACAATGCAAACTGCCAGACCAAAAGTATTGACCTTTATGACCTAATCAGAAGTTCGGTTCCAGACAGTAGCGCGACTGAGAATGTTACTGACTGGCAAAATGGTATTTCAATAAATCCAGTGGTAAAGTGGGTAAATAATAAACCGAAGAAAAGCATGGGATATTACTATAAAGATGGAGGGGGAAGGGTAAAATCCAGCAACAAAAAATTTGAACACGTTGAAATTTTTCTTAGAGGAAATACTCTTGAAGGATATTCTGAAATTCGATTAAAGACTAGTTGGGGAGAAGGTTATGCAATTGAAAAACTCATAGGCAATAAACCATATACTATTACTCTTTTAAAAAAAGATGTAAGTGGTTTGCCAAACTATGTAAATGATTATTATTATAAATTAAAGTTGCCGGGGAAAAAAGATGTTTGGGTTATCTCCGAATCAAATATAAATAGAAATGATAATTATAAATTCGCATTATATATCAGGATAATATTCGATTATGAAGCATTTAAAAGTGAAGCTGCCTTATAATTAGAAATCTGAATGTTATAAAGAATATCTTGTACAATTCGCATAATTTTCACTTTTTACAAACAAGGTATGAGCCAAATAATCAGCAATGAGAACATACATCTTATTTTACTTTGTTTTGTAATTTTGAATGCCGCATTATTGTTTGTATCCTAAATAATTAATTTATGAATACCGGTAGTTTTTATTATCCGCTTCCTTCGAATGAACCTGTGCTGAATTTTGCTCCGGGAAGTATAGAAAGAAAACTGGTAAAAACTGCTTTAAAAGAACTGAAAAGTAAGAAGATTGATATTCCAATGTATATCGGTGCCGATGAAGTACGCACCGGAAATAAAATAGCCGTAAATCCTCCTCATGAAAAGAATCATGTACTCGGAAATTTTCACTTTGGAGATGCATCTCATGTTAAGAAAGCTATCAATTCGGCTTTAAGGGCAAAGGATAAATGGGCTAATACCAGTTGGGAGAACAGGGCCAATATTTTTTTAAAAGCGGCCGAACTTCTTGCTACAAAATACCGGCCTTATATTCTGGCAACAACGATGCTTGGTCAAGGTAAAAATGTGTACCAGGCTGAGATTGATGGCGCTTGCGAACTTATAGATTTCCTAAGATTTAATGTTCATTTTTTAAGTGAGATATACAAACAGCAACCTTCGAGTAGCCCCGGTGTTTATAACAGGATGGAGTATCGTCCGCTGGAAGGCTTTGTTCTTGCTATAACTCCTTTTAATTTTACGGCAATAGGAGGGAACCTTCCTACCTCTGCAGCGATGTGCGGAAATACAATTGTATGGAAATGCGCTCACACACAGGTTTACAGCGCTCAGATGTTTATGCGTATTTTGAAAGAAGCAGGGTTACCTGATGGCGTTATTAATTTAATATATGTTGATGGCCCGGTTTTGGGTGAGGTTTGCTTTAGCCATCCAGATTTTGGCGGTATTCATTTTACGGGAAGTACTGGTGTATTCAACTCTATGTGGGAAACGATTGGGAAAAATACAAAGCTGTATAAATCTTATCCAAGAATCGTAGGTGAAACAGGCGGTAAGGATTTTGTCCTCGCTCATAAAAGTGCTGATGTTGATGTAGTGGTCACGGCTTTGTGCCGCGGTGCATTTGAATACCAGGGGCAGAAATGTTCTGCTGCATCACGGGCATATATTCCGTCTAATATCGCTGCGCAGGTAAAGAAGAAATTGGTTGCTGAAATAAAAACAATGAAGATGGGCAGTGTTGAAGATTTTACCTGCTTTATAAACGCTGTAATTGATGAAAAGAGTTTTGATAAACTCGAAGGTTATATTAAGCAAGTTAAAAAAGATAAAAGCGCTAAAATATTGGTTGGTGGAAAGTGTGATAAAACTGATGGTTATTTTATTGAACCAACTGTAATAGAAGTAACAGACCCACGTTATGTAACCATGTGTGAAGAGTTGTTTGGCCCTGTACTAACGCTATATGTATACGATGAAAATAAATTTGACGAAGCCGTTAAATTGGTTGATTCAACTTCGCCTTATGCTCTTACAGGTTCCGTGCTGGCGCAAGACCGGTATGCGGTTGAGCTAGCGACAAAAAAGCTTGCCAACAGCGCTGGCAATTTTTATATAAATGATAAGCCCACAGGTGCTGTGGTTGGCCAACAACCCTTCGGTGGAGCAAGAGGTAGCGGCACCAATGACAAAGCGGGTAGCATTCTTAATTTGTATCGTTGGCTAAGTGCAAGAACGATTAAGGAGACATTTAATCCATCAGTAAACTACAGATATCCATTCATGAATGAAGAAGCTGCGACTTCATGAAAACAATTCTCGATAAATATCAACTTCAGATAACAATTGAGCGACTGGCTTACCAGTTGATAGAAAATTATTCTGATCTTTCTTCATTAGTGATTATAGGAATTCAACCCAGGGGCATTTACTTATCCGATAAAATTTATGAGCAGTTAAAAAAGATCGTCCCGGATAAAGAAATTCCCTATGGAAAAATGGACATTACTTTTTACAGGGATGATATCCGGCAGGAGTTGCATAGTCCTAATCAAACTAATATTTCTTTTTCTATAGAAAATAAAAATGTTGTTCTTATTGATGACGTGCTTTATACGGGAAGAACCATACGTGCAGCCTTAGACGCTCTTTTGGCCTTTGGCCGACCTAAAAAAGTAGAGCTTTGTGTTTTAATAAATCGTAGATACAGCCGCCAACTGCCCATTCAGCCAGATTATTGTGGCAAAGCAATTGATTCACTTATTTCGCAAAAAGTGAAAGTAGAATGGGATAAAGAGCGTGTTGTTCTTTATTGATAATAGGAATTTATTTCAAAAAGATAAAAAATATGCTGCAGATAATTTTTTTATTTAGCTTTGACCTTTAATGCAACTTTCTACCAAACATCTCCTGGGCATTAAAGATTTACAACTCAGCGATATTGATCTTATTCTTTCAACAGCTACCCAATTTAAAGAAGTATTACAAAGGCCTATAAAAAAAGTGCCATCACTTCGTGATACAACTATTGTGAATTTATTTTACGAAAATTCCACCCGAACGAGAATTTCGTTTGAGCTGGCGGAAAAACGATTGAGCGCCGACACATTAAATTTTTCCGCCTCTGGTTCATCAGTCTCAAAAGGCGAAACTTTGCTCGATACCGTCAACAACATTCTTTCAATGAAAGTTGATATGGTTGTTATGCGGCACAGCGCAAGTGGCGCTCCTCATTTTTTGTCAAAACATATACCTGCGGCGATCATTAATGCCGGTGATGGCATAAATGAACATCCAACGCAAGCTTTATTAGATGCATTTTCAATAAAAGAAAAATGCGGCACGCTGGAGGGTAAAAAGATTGTATTGGTTGGTGATATCATGCACTCTAGGGTAGCTCTTAGCAATATCTATTTATTAAAGAAGGTAGGCGCAGAAGTTATGGTGGCCGGACCGCCAACGTTGATTCCAAAATATATAATTGAAGCTTTTGATATTCGTGTTGAGTACAATCTAAAAAAAGCATTGCTTTGGTGTGATGTTGCTAATGTATTGCGTATTCAGTTGGAACGACAAAACCAGGTTTTATTTTCATCCTTAAGAGAATATAATTTGGCCTATGGCGTAAGCAGGAAATTATTGGAAAGTATCAATAAAGAAATTGTAATTCTTCATCCCGGGCCAGTAAACAGGGGAGTGGAAATAGATAGTGATGTGGCAGATTCAAAACAATCCATTATTTTACAACAGGTAGAAAATGGTGTTGCCGTGAGAATGGCTGTCCTTTATTTACTTAGTAATAAACAAAATTTCAATTGAAAAATTGAAACTGCTAACAAATAATATTATATTTTTTCAGCAAAAATTAATCAGGTAACATGGAAAGAATTTGCTTATTCCCCGGAACTTTTGATCCTGTTACGCTAGGCCATACGGATATTATTAACAGGGCGCTTCCCCTATTCGATGAACTGGTTATCGGAATTGGAAGAAACAGTAATAAAACAGCGATGTTTTCTGAAGAACGAAGGCTTCAATGGTTACAGGAAATTTATAAAGATGAACCTAAAATTAAAGTATTGGCCTATGATGGACTAACGGTCGAATGCTGTAAATCAATAGGCGCCGATTTTATTTTAAGGGGAATTCGTTACGTAAACGATTTTGAATATGAAAAAGCTATTGCGGATATGAATCGAAGTTTAGCACATAATGTGGAAACAATTTTTTTAACCTGCCTGCCCGAATTTACATCTGTTGCGAGTACGCTTGTGCGTGATGTTATACGCAACGGCGGAGATGTTTCGCAATTTCTCCCGGAAGCCGTCAAAAATAATATCAAATAACATGGCAATCTGGTTCGATAAAACAATAAGCATTGAGAAGCTTAGAGGGTTAGGCAAAGATTCTATGGCGGGCTTTTTGGGTATGGAATGGACTGAAATTGGAGAGGATTATTTGCGGTTGTCCATGCCTGTGAATGAGCGCACGACCCAGGTTTATGGAATCCTGCATGGTGGTGCTTCCTGCGCCCTGGCGGAAACGGTGGGCAGTGTGGCCTCAGCTCTTGTTATAGATCAGGGTAAATTTTATTGCGTGGGGCTCGAAATAAATGCAAATCATGTAAGAAGCGTAAGGCAGGGTCTTGTTATTGGTACCGCGACGCCATTGCATTTGGGTAGGACAACTCACGTTTGGGATATAAAAATTCATGATGAAATGCAAAAGCTGATTTGCGTGAGCCGGCATACGGTGGCCATAATTCCCAATAATGGCTTCATGCCGAAGATCTAACTATCGGTCAGGTCTCATGCATTTTTCAAAACCGAAATTATAGTTGGAAACGTGTTCTCCAAAAAGCTATTTAAATCCTTTTTCTTAACCCACCGGATTTCAGTTATATCTTCTTCGGTTTGTGGAACAAGAGTTTCTTCACCTGTTGCCAGCATATAATACCAGTGAGATTCTTTAAGTATATGTTTGCCAAAATCAACGTAGGTATGATAGGTGGTGTTGATTTCTTCACCTGCTTCAATACGTGTTAGTCCTGTTTCTTCACGCACCTCTCTTACAGCACATTGTAATAATGTTTCATTTTCGTCGAGCTTTCCTTTTGGAAGATCCCATTTTCCGCGCCGAAAAATAAGTAGTATTTCTCCTTTTTTATTTTTTACGAGGCCTCCGCCAGCTTTTATTAGCTTAAAATGTTTAAAAAATTCTTTTTTGAGTTTATTAAAATTTTCATGGATTATAATTCCCGCATGAAATTCTTTCTTATCAATTTCATGAAGTAATGAATTTACTGCGGCAGTGGAAAGTTCATCAATAAACACTGCGTCCGGGTGATGCCTCACTTCTTCAATCGCACTTGTTAACTCATCACATAAATAAACAGGTTTATCTCCAAAGTAAATTGTTATATAGCTCATAGCTGTATATTATCTTCGCTGCATGAATAATAAAAAAGCCGTTGCAGAAAAGCTATTACAAATTAATGCAATTAAATTGAGTGTGGATAAACCTTTTACGTGGGCGAGCGGATGGAAGAGTCCGATATATTGTGATAACCGCAAGGTACTCTCTTATCCTTATGCAAGAGATTTTATTAAATCTGAAATATGCAATGCAGTTTTTCAAATATTTGAAAATGCCGAAATGCTCGCGGGTGTTGCTACAGCTGGGATACCCTGGGGAGCAATGGCTGCTGACCAACTTAAGCTTCCTTATATTTATGTGAGGCCAAAACCGAAAGAACATGGGCTTGGAAACCAAATTGAAGGATATTTTGAGTCCGGAAAAAAGGTGGTAATAATTGAAGACCTTATTTCTACAGGCAAAAGCAGTCTGCAGGTAGCAGACATATTAAGGAAGGAAGGGCTTATAGTGGAAGGCATGGTTTCGATATTTAATTATGGATTTGATGTTGCCAGGAATGCTTTTGACACCGCAGGCGTAACTTATCATTCTCTTACCGATTACGATACAGTTATTACTTTGGCGATTGAGAAGAACTACGTTTCGGAAAAGGATCAAAACACCTTGTTAAACTGGCGGGCAGATCCTGCAAATTGGGGTGTAAAATCCTAAATTCGTAAAAAAATAGATGATGAACAGCGTTATACTTAGTTTAATTATGTTGGTCGGGTTTACAACATCAACCCACGCTCAGCAAAAGGCTCTCCAAAAAGCCGTAATCAAAACACCTAACGTTCAATGTGAAGCCTGCAAAACAAGGATTGAAAATCATATGGCTCATGAAGATGGAATTTCTTCGGTAAAGGCGGATTGGCGAAGGCACACGGTAACTGTTGTGTGGTATACTGACAGAACCAATATCGAAAATATAAAAACTGAATTGGCCAACCTCGGTTACGACGCGGATGATGTAACGGCTGACCCGGATGCTTATAAGAGGCTTCCGATTACATGCCAGCACGTGACCCATCCTCCTGTACCAAAAAAATAGAAATTTCACTTGCTAATATGTGTTTGTCAGAACAAAGAGAAGGTTTCTTTTGTCTCATAATTAACGGGAAAACTCATAAATACATTTCCTTTCCCAATTCTTATTTTACCCGTTAGCTTTACGGTTACTTCTTTTCCCGTTAAAGCGCTCCAGGCATTCCTGTAAATATTCTGCATATTTACATCGAATTTTACCGGCAGCGTGAAAGTGTCTCTACGGGGAATCCTGATTAGTGTATCAAACGAACTATGCCCCAGCATACTGCCGTCGATATAGATATCCATATCACTGTTCTTCAGTTGCATTCCGAAATTGTTTGGATTATAATAAACAATATCCAAACTCACGGTCGAATTATTAAATCCCAGCTTTTGTACAGAAAAATTGTGAAAAGATTGATATTCCAGTTCCTTAGGGGAGGAGCAGGAAAAGATCATTATTATGGAAACCAGGGAAAGTCGTGTCAAATTTTTCATCTTTCAAAAATTGAGTTTTGTTTGCTAATGAACTTCAGTATGCTTTTCTCACAAGTTAAAGCAAACTATTAATCGCGGGACTCCGGAAAATGATTTTGTTAAAACATTATAATTTTGGATCAGTAGCAGGTCACGCCGTCTGCTTATAGCTCCTTTTTTGGTAACTCCTTTTGGACTTGATGACCTGGCAAGAATGGTATGAAAAAGTATCATTAACTTTTTAGCCAGGCAGGATAATGCTCATTCTTTAAATTTTCTCATTATTCAATTGTCGTCGGGTATAGCTTTTAATTGCAATGCAAATTTCTGGTTATCTCTGGTTAAAAATCTCCTGGTGTAAAATTGAGTTTCATTTCTTTTTTGATTCTTCAATTCTATAGCGACCTGAAAGTTTTGTAAAAGGTTAATCCCGCATTTTTTGATTTTGCATGACTTCAGCGATCGGAAATTAAGAATATTTTATTGGAAAGAAGGAGAGGAAAGTGCTACGACACTATGGCATATTTCTAACAAAATCATTAAATGAAATCTAAGGATTTGTATGTGGTATTAAAAATGTGGGGCGACCATATATCACTTCCCACAAGGTAAAATAACGATTTCAAGATCAGCTAATTTGTAAATTTTGATTTTTGAAAACATTAGTTTTTTATGTTATGGATAGTCTGTCGCTTTTTAATTTTTAAGTTTTTTCGGTTCTCTGGGATTGGATTTATAATTTAATTTCAAGTAGAATATTTTTATTCTAAAATATTATTCTCAATTATCTTGGGTTCATTATTTTCTACCTCAGGCGGGGCTACCATATTATCTGTAACTTCTGACATCGTCATATCACCGAATAAAAATTTTGAAATAAAAGGAAACGCAAAGTCATGAATGAATATATTTTTAAGAATTACATTATCAATTATAGTATCATTTATTTCCATCCCTTCATAAACAATACAGGTTCTAAACTTAATCTCTCCTGTTTCCATACCTACTTCAAAATTCCCATATTTTATTCTGAAATTTATTCGGTTAAATAATTCAGCTAACAGTAGTCGTTTATCCGGTGGGCAAGAAGTGCCATTGAATGTAATAAATAAAAAGAAAAAGTTTTTGTCGGTAATATCTACAGCACAATGAAAAGTTGCATTAAACCCATTTACAGGAAAATATAAAACATTCTTGTCTTTAACAGAAAGTGTAAACGTCCATTCCTTCTTTTTTAGGTAGTCTATTATTTTCTCGAACATTTGGCTGAATTTCTATTGTTGTTATATTAGGGTTTTTCAACTCGTTGGCACTTTCAGCATCTGGGTCAGGACCCATACCTAAAAATCCTTGGTCATATAAAAATAAAAATGACTCTTTGCTAATTCTATAATTTTCAATAGTATCTATTCGATTTACCGAAATAGCATTTCCTTTACTTTCCTTAAAAATGATTTTGTTGATTGTATCAACTATATGATTATAATTTATAGAATCATTTTTATCAAAAAAAACTTCTTTTGTAGGGATATAATTTTCAGGAAGATATTTCAAACCATAAATTGAATATTCTATGTTTTCAGCATTAACTATATCTGCACAATAAAATATATCTTCTTTAATGGAATCAAACATTTCTTTATATGAAATTTTATTAAGTAAAAACTTATTTAATATTTCAGCAGATATATTGTAAATCAGCCATCTATTAGTTGTATCATTAGAATCTACCCAATCAAATAGATATAACTCTTTATTTCTTTCATCTTGGAATAACGAAAGCATAGGCCCATCCAAATTGATTATGTCACCAATCCTTTGAAGGTGATTTTTTAAATCAACCTCGTTATAATCATATCGTTTAATGTCTTCCATTTAATTTAGGCAAAAATATCGAATCTACCCTTAATTTTATCTAAAAGTTTACAGTCTGTATATTCATAAAACGAAATATGTCCAGTTCTATTATCTGGGGCATTGCTTATGCCGTCAGCTTTTTCAATTTGTAACTTAGCTGCATATTCTCCTATAGCATCCCTGAATTTCATTTCTAAATCCTCAGTTCTAAATTTACTACAACGATATTTATAAGCATTTCTGGCAGATTTTAAATCTTTATAGACCGATAGTGCGTAGTATATGCACCCCTTATCGTTATCGTCCAATTGCCGTTGCATAACCGGCCGTATAAAAGGAATCGGCAGAAAATTTTTTTCGGTCGGTTTATCATGCACCCAACGGAAACATTCAAAATCTCTTTCGATAAAATTTTGTGGGGGGCAATTTTTATATTTATCTAGATATTTCTGATACTTCAAAAGTCTTTTACTCATAAAGCATAAAAATATAAATATAATCGATCTTTCAAAACAGAAAGGCCAAATATTAATATGTCAAAGAACTGAATTGTAGCGGTCTATTTTGTTTTCTTTTTAACTTTTTTCGGCAAAGGAGTATTTAAAGCCTTTTTCATTGCTTCTTCAAAAGTCATATTTAATTTGACTTTATCTTCTTTTATTTTCTTTTTTGCCTTTGCCATAATTATGATATTGCCACCTTTGAAAATGCATATTCAAATTGTTCGCAGTTTATTAGCATAATGTTTTCTTCAATTCTTTTTGAAAGACTTATTCTAAGTTCATTTTGCAGGGCTAAACTAACGTTTAAAATTTCTTGACTCGATTTAAGATTTACAACCATGTAAGGGAATATTTTCAATTTCTTTGGATGCAAAAGCATAGGATAATGCTCTTTGGCAAGTCCGTAATATCCCATTAATGCCAATAATATATACATACTATCTATAATTTTATTTGGCATTTTCTTCAAAACTTGCCCAACATATTCTATTTCAGTTAAACCACTCAAAGGATTATATCTTTTCATATCGAACATACAAAACGCTTGTCTATTTCATTTATCAAATAGAATACCATCAATAGAACATAATTTATAATCATCAATTTTCAGAAATTTAAAAATCCCTTCTTTTACTGAGTTAAAATCAAAGCCATAATTTCACAATCAAGACAGCAAGAGCAATCAATATCTTTAACTGGCTTTATTGAGCAATATGGAACAGTTTTTAAAAGTCAATAATACAATCATATCATTTACTTAAAGTAAATTGTTCTCATTGGATCAGCCAGAGCCTTAAATATAGGTTCGAAATCTTCTCTAACTGAAATGAAATTTAAAAAAGCAACTTTTGTTTTGTCATTTTCTGCTTCCATTTCTTTTATAAGTTCTAAAAATGCCAACAAAGATGTTATTTGATACCTTCCGGTAATACTATAAAAATAAACCGCTGGATGCAAGCCCAAAGAGGATGCATGATCGGTTGTGATTCTATATAACAACTTCCTCGTTCTTTTTAAAACATCTATAGTTTCTTCGCCGGTTTTATCATCAATAACTTCGATTTCCTCTTTATTTACTTTTCTGAAAAAAGCAACTTTTTTTGCCTTTTTTTTATTGCCCCTTATTTCAATTGAGTTGCAAATATTGACAACATCAAAAACTAATGAAAGTGTTTCAGCCGAATAGCCCTTACCTCCTAAAGGCACGTCTAATGTTTTAATAGGAGTTGAATATTCTGGGTTGAACAATATTTTATTTATGTCTTTTGCCAATCTTTCTATTTCATCTTTTTTATCTTCTTTAAATTTTGACCAATACTTATGACCAGTTCCTGAACGAATTATAGCTCTTGCTGCAATTGTATTCGGTTTATCTCTTGACTTCAATAAAGTTCGTTCCGTTTCATTGATTGGTGCAGCTTCTTCATTTATTTTAAAAAATGAATCTTCTGCTTTATCTGCATTTCCCTTTACCCATTGAAGTTGAAGTGTTAAATTGGGCAACCTTTGCGCTCTTTTAAGCATTTCTGGGTTAGCCTTTGTTGGGTTATTGATAGCATATAAATGCTCTTCATAAGTACCAATGTTTTTCTTTATCAATTTTGCAGTTTTTTCCGCAATTTCAATTTGACCGGATGATACCTTGTGCGTAAAAAATGGATTTGAAATAACTCCATTACCATAGTCATTTAAAGCCCACGATATTAATGCACTTAATCTATGCGCACCATCAATTACAAAGTTTCGTGTCCCTGAGTTCCATAAAATAATTGAAGGAATTAGGTCATCATTTAAAAAACTTGCTATTAATTCATAAACCTTTTCTGGTGTCCATTCATTCGTTTCTCTCTGAAAATCTGGTTTTCTTAAAATAGCTAAAAATGGTTTCCCTAATTCTAAATCTGAAATGGCTATTGTTTGTCTGGATGGAACACTTTGCTCATTATCTTTTAAAATTTCAAAATCTTCTCTGGGTATTAATGCATCTAAGTTTACTTTAGACATTTTAATGAATTTTGGACAAGTAATATCCGATAAGTTTTTCACTACTCATAATTTTTTATCTATTAAAGTTTTATATTTTAACCTGCCTTCCACATTACACATGGTTTGTGTAAACCGATCTTTGTCTTTTATTTTTCTTGTATTATAGCGGTATGAAGTTTCGTTGCAATACTTCTGTAAATGCTTAGGGCTAACGTTGTGATAAATGCCAATGATTGAGCGTTTAAGGCATGAAAAGAAGCCTTCCACGCTGTTTGTAAAAGCAATACCATCCCTAAATTGCATTTCAGAGTGATTAACAGTTAAATGGGCTGCATATTCAGCGTCTAAGCCTTTATAGCCTAAATGCTGGTCTGTTATTATAATAGAGCTATTCTTTACGTGCCTTCTTACCACGTCTTTAAATGAATCTTCATTAATTACAGTTAAACGTCCTTTGCCTTCCCTTTCAACAAATCCCATTACTGCCGTTTTATTATCAATATTCAAATCCTGGTACTTCTTACGGCGCTGTCTGTTCATATTCGCAAATTTGCCCCCGCAATAAGTTTCGTCAAGCTCTACGACATTGTCAAGCGGTTCCGGATTAGGTTCATCCATTATATGACGAATCCGGTGCAAAACGAACCAAGCTGTTTTTTGAGTACAGCCAAGATCGCGGGCTAACTGTAAACTGCTTATTCCTTTTTTGTGAGCAGTAATTACAAACATTGCAGCCATCCATGTAGATAAAGGAATTTTAGAATTTTCAAAGATTGTCCCAACGGTAACAGTAAAATCTTTACGGCAAGTCTTTTCCCTGCAACGGTAAGTTTTACCGTCTTTTAATTTGTATGGTTTTGTTCCATTACAATGCGGGCAAAAAGGGGAGCCATTCCAACGCCATTGTTCCATTGTTTCGCGGCAAACTTTTTCATCCGAAAGTTTGCCCATTAAATCTTTATAGTTTTTAAATTCTAACATCGTTATATAAATCTGGGAAAGGTTAATTACGTTTTTACAAGAAAAGTAACCTGCTAAGGTCTTTAGTGGAAGAAATTTATTTACCCATCAGGGCGGGAGAGCGGTTGCGACACTCTGGCAGTTTCTCCCAAAAATCTTGGAATCGCTTTGTGGGAAGTTGTATATAGTAGCCAAATGTGGAGAAAAAAAACTTACTAAATTAAATAGTATAGATGCTGCAATGCAAGCAAAACCATACTGTTATTTTAATTAGTAATAAAATAATCTATTATATATTTGTTTTTTAATTAGTTATAATGTATATATGATATTTAATAATCGTATTTATTTGACCATAGTGTTAACAATTTCTATTGAAGATGGTAAAATAATGGACAACTGTCATATTTACATCTATACTTTTATAAGTCATAGATAATAAATGTATTAAAATATGTAAATGATGTTTAATCTCAATTGTTGACATTCATAAATCGTATTTGTAATATATAAGACGTTTGATGGTTGGGAATAAGGTAGAATAGTTCAGTCTAAGTAACTGATAAGTGAAATAATGACAGTTTTGCTTGAAAATGGTACCGCATTGGAGAATCGTTGAGGCCATGGGTGTACTTCTTAAAATTATACTAATTATTTGCAGTAAAATGGAAATTTGATTTACTAAAATTGGATTATTATTAATATATTCTAACCAGAAATGGAATTATTGAAATTTTTCTAATTGAAGTGTGACCGTAAATTTACGGTCTTGCATTATTGAAATATGTGCTCTATGTTTGCATCTGTAAGTGAGAATGTTTTACCTCAACTTCTTATTTGCCGCCAAATTTCCACTTGGTGTATTAACTAACCGCTTCACTATCCTTTCTGAAATCCCGCTTATTTTAATTGCGACATTAGTTATTAAATAAAGAAACTCAAACACAAGAAATGAATAGAAACTCTACATTAAAAGGAAAGATTATTTTGATCTTCACCAATTCAACTTTCTTCTCTTCTTATTTCACCCAGGCATTTTCCTTTGCGCTAAAGCATCAATTTATTCAACCTGCTTTAGTAAAAGAAAGAGAAAGATCTCAATCTCACCCCTTACTAAAAAATTTGAGATCGGAATACCGACAATAATTGATAGTTCCCCCCTGGGATATTTATCATTATCCGGAAGTTAAAACAGTTTCTATTTTAATTGAAGTGTTCTAAGGATACGCCAAACCTCATGAAAATATAACCCCGTCCAATATTCATTGCAAATCAAAATTTTAAAAATTAAAAAATTTAAGCAATGAATACGAAACAAATAAACAAAAGTATAATAGCCCTGGCTGTATTAGTTTGGGCTCATTCGGAAGGTATATGCCAAACACAACAGGCTAAAATAAATTATACCAGTTTTACTGTGAACGCAGTTAAGAAAGTAATAATGATTGACTGGGCAACAGATAATAAAGTTGCTACCAATTATTTTGAAATTCAAAGGAGCGTTGATGGAGTGAATTTTAAAACAATTGCGATGGTGATGGGACCAGATCCAAAACAAACCAGTTGCGATTGTTACGAAGGCTTTGATAAGCCGTCAACAAATAGGCATAAATATTTTTATCGCCTTAAGCATGTGAGTACTGATGGTGAAGTTGATTTGAGTGAAACAAAAATGCTGGCTATAAAATAACTATAATAAAAATATTTGAACTTGTTTTCTTTGGGGGTTACAGAACCTAACTGGTTCTTAACAAACGCCGCATTTCTATGCGGCTTTTTTTATTTGGATTTGGTTAAGAGCGCAAACAAAAGAGATATGGAGGGAGCAAACAAAATCCCTTAAATGCTATTCATTATCGCCATCAAATATCGCTTTTTAAAGCGGAGCCGCAAACCTTCACTGCACGCCTTTTCCATATAGGCCATGAAGTCCGGGTGAGATCTTCTTGGTAATATAAATTAATCGGTACCATTGAGCCTTGTGCTGACTATTACCTTATTCGATAATCTCACACTTTACCGGTTCTGGCGGAATTTTAAAATAAGCGTATAGAACTAATATTCCTGCACCTTAAATAATACACCGTGGGCGTTGTTGGAAGAATAAAACTGAAATCTAATTTATCAAGGTAAGTCAGTCACCTCAACATTAATTATGCTTTTCTGGCCTGGTTTATTCGTATCGCTATCAAAAGAAAATTGTATAAACTTTTTTTGATGTAATTTATTGGACTTTGGATTGGGCATATGCCTTGGTGATAAGTTTAAATTTTTGCTCCTTATTGTAGGCGCATCACTATTGCCATTGATGCACACTACAGTATTATTTTCCGCATTTCCTTCAGATGGCCAACCGGTACTATAGTTTACACCATATGAATTATTATTCTTACTCTCTGCATACCGACTCTGGCTTCTTTGGTATTCACGTTGAATTCTGATATTATTGTCGTAAACCATAACCATAGTTCTTGCGGATAGTGAATCCCGAAGTTGACTTCCTTTGTTCATTATTTTTTTTAAAGACTTCGTTGCATTTTTTAATTTATCCTCATTCAATTTGGAAAGTTCTTTTGATTTTTCAATGAAAAATTCAACCTGTTCTTTCGCAGGTAATTTATCAATTGTCACTTTCGAAAAATTTTCACGAATATCGTTTTGAACCTGGTTCCAATTAATGTTTTCAATTTCCTTATATGCCAACTTTAAGTTTTCGTTTAATTTACTAACGTCAATGCTGCTAAGGTCAATGTTGAAGTCGGTATTCAAAAATGGAAAATTCTTAATGTTAATAGATGCAGGTAATTTCAACTGTCCCTTATCAAAGAAAACCTGGGGCGTTTTTAAAGCCAGGGCTAATGGTGCATTTTCAGGAAATCCGTCTGCGCCGGCCATTTTCTCATTTAGGGTTTTATCTTGTTCTGTGGGAAAACCGGCAATAATTCCATTTTTCAATAGTGCTGGTGTAACTCTTTTCGGTGGATTAGGTTTCGGAATTGGTTGCCGAAAATTTTCCTTTGCTGTATTAGCTAAATTTGTAGCCTTCGCTGAAAAATTAGTTTTTGGGGATGTTTTAACTTCCTCGGTTTTTTGCAAATTTCTATTGGCTGTCTGTTTCTTTTCACCAGGAGAAAGCCATGCCACGGAACAAATAATAGCCGTTACCAATAAAAGCGCAAGTAATTTCTGGCCATAATTGAATTGCGTTGAAACAGCGTTGCCATTTGTTATTCTCTTGATGCGTGACAAAAGTTGCTTTTTTCCTGAGACGGCGCCAATAGCGAGTTTTAGATTTGTTGCCCTGGATTGCTCTAGCCGCAATAACGCAGAGGCATAGGAGTGGGGATCGTAACGGTACTGCAATACAAAATCATCGCAACAATTTTCTCTTTCCCTTTTGATAGCCTTTGATAATAAAACAACAAACGGATTAAAAAACAACATTGTTTCAATTACGGATACTATAATGTTGATAACATAATCGTTTCGTTTAATATGCGACAATTCGTGCAAAATAATTGCTTCAAGTTGATCACCGGACAAATTATTTAACGAAGCAAAAGGAATAAGAATAACAGGTTTAATAAATCCTATAGTTGCCGGAACATCTATGTGTTGAGAAATCCATACACTTATTTTATTAGTAATCCCCATTTGGACGGAAACCTTATTGGCAAAAGCTTCTAATTCTGCAGGCGGACTTAATAGACGCTTATTTGAGATAATATATACATATCTATAAGCCGTTACGAGTCTCGCCATCAAAAACAATAAAAGAAAAATATAAGCAACTGATAAATAAGGCACCGAGCTGCCTGCATAAGATAAAAATTGCTGTAAAGCCGAAGCAGTATGTACAGTTGGAAGTTCGGTCTCGCCTGTAGAAGAACTGATAACTGACGATACTGTTTGATGACTAATCAATTTAGAAATGAAACCCGCAATAAAAAGAACAAATGATAAAAACAAAAGTATTGTGCTGAGATTATTCTTAAACTTTGCCGATGCATTTTTATAGGAAACAGATATTGTCTCATACAGAACCCAAAGTATTAACGCTTGCCATAAACTGTTGAGAATGGCGCTACCAAGTACCTGTAGAAAAATTGAATGTTGCAATGCAGCAAAGTCCATTTATTCTTTTTTTAAATTGTCAAGATATTTTTGAATTTCATCTAATTCATTTTTAGATGCCTTCTGATTACCCAGGGCCTGCAAAACCAATTGGGTGGACGAACCATAAAACAATCCCTTAATCATCTTATCCAAAAACTGCTTTTGCGTTTTTTGCATGCTGACAGCCGGAGTATAAATATGCGTCTTAGCACTGTCATCCCGGGTTACCAGTTTTTTTTCAAACATAATTTGCATCAGCTTTAAGGTAGTAGTATAACCTGAGGTTTTCGTTTTCGAGAGTTCTTCATGTACGTCCCTGACCGTTGCAGATCCACGCTGCCATAGAATTTGCAGGATTTCTAATTCGCCTTCTGTTGGATTTAAATTTTTATTTATTGCCATGTTACGACTTTATTCGTAGGCAATATACGATTTTGTTCGTAACGCGAATATTTTTTTTTGATGAGTGGCATTAAATTAACTTTCCTATAGACTCTTTCATCTTTTCGCATCAACATCCCGATAAATTATTGATTTTGTTTTCCTGATTATACAAGTTAAGTTCGTTGTAAAATATTGAAGAATGAAAACAGAAGAAATTAAGTTTAGTTTTTCATTGTATGAATCGATTGATGAATTAAATAAAGATGACGCCGAACTGCTAAGAAAGGCAAGAGATGTAACAAAGTTTG
Organism: uncultured Chitinophagaceae bacterium; assembly: GCA_963792025.1. Classification (GTDB taxonomy): domain Bacteria; phylum Bacteroidota; class Bacteroidia; order Chitinophagales; family Chitinophagaceae; genus Ginsengibacter. The sequence continues at coordinate 132,395 of CAWBUS010000017.1, forward strand.
CTTATGCGCCTTATTCAAATTTTAAAGTAGGCGCATTTGCCAGGTTGGAAAATGGTGAAACCGTAAGTGGAACTAACCAGGAAAACGCATCATTTCCTGCCGGTATATGTGCTGAAAGGACATTACTGTCAACCGCATCATCTTTGTTTCCCGGAGTGGGAATAGATACAATCGCAATTACCTACAACAATATGAATGGCAAAAGTGATAAGCCTGCAAGTCCTTGTGGAATTTGCAGACAATCTTTAGTTGAATTTCAGGATAGAACCAAAAGGCAAATACGTATCATATTAAGTGGTATGGAAGGAAAAGTGCAAATTATTGAAAATGCCAGGGATCTTCTTCCTTTGGTATTTGGCGCAGATGATTTAAAGTAGTTTAATTCAAAACGTTGAGGCTTTGTTTAATAATTTTTATACACTCATTTATCTCGTGCCGCGAAATAACAAGAGGCGGTGCAAACCTTATTTTATCTCCGTGAGTCGGCTTCGCCAGTAAGCCGTTTTCTTTTAGCTCGACACACAATTTCCACGCGGCGTCTTTATCAGCGTGATTAATCACTATCGCATTCAAAAGCCCTTTACCTCTGACTTCTTTGATATGAGGTGAATTAATTTTTTTCAATTCTTCTCTGAAATGTTCTCCTATTATTTCAGCATTTTCTGACAGGTTTTCTTCCTGTAAAACCTGCAATGCAGTCATAGCAACTTTACATGCTAACGGATTGCCGCCATAAGTACTCCCATGTTCACCCGGTTTTATTGTAAGCATAATTTCGTCACCTGCAAGAACGGCACTCACTGGTAAAATACCGCCACTAAGGGCTTTCCCCAGTATTAAAATATCCGGCCGCACATTTTCATGATCGCAACAAAGCATACGTCCCGTTCTCGATAATCCTGTTTGAATTTCATCAGCAATAAATAATACATTGGCATCAGCACAATATTGTTTTGCTTTTGCAAGATATCCATCATCAGGAACCAATACACCGGCTTCACCCTGTATAGGCTCAACCAAAAATCCAGCTACATTCCTATCTTTTAATGCTTCTGACAAAGCAGCAAGGTCGTTATATGGTATAATTTCAAACCCTGGCAAATAAGGACCGAAATCTTTTTTTGCCAGAGGATCTGTGCTAAAAGAAATAATACCCAATGTTCTTCCATGAAAGTTGCCTGCGCATACAATTATTTTTGCCTGGTTACCGGGAATTTTTTTTACCACGTATCCCCAATGACGACAAAGTTTTAGCGCAGTTTCTACCGCTTCGGCACCGGTATTCATAGGTAATACTTTATTGTACCCGAAATAGCTGGTGATATATTTGGCAAACTCGCCAAGCATATCACTATGAAAAGCCCTGCTGGTAAGGGTTAGCTTTTTTGCCTGCTCAACTAATGATTGAATAATACGTGGATGGCAATGTCCCTGGTTCACCGCAGAATAAGCACTTAAAAAATCAAAATATTTTTTTCCCTCAACATCCCAAACATAAATGCCTTCACCTCTGTCAAGAACCACAGGAAGTGGATGATAATTATGTGCGCCATATTGATTTTCAAGATCAATAAAATAATCGGTTTTAGAAACAGTTGATAAAACTGACATAAACAAAAAATTAAAAAATAAATAAATGGAATGAAGAGAATTATAAAACAGGGACGATATCGTCAGGCCTTGTGATCGAGAAAATCAAGATTTTCTAGAAGAAAATTAGGCATGTAAGAATTATTGATCAATTGAAGTATTTGCAGGTAAAGATATTATTTATTTCTAAAATCAGAATAGCAAAAAATAGATTTAGATGGCAGCGGTAAGTTTGTAATAGTAATTAGCCTCTGCGCTGTATTCGATTGCAGTATCATTTCTAAATAAACCAAAAATAGTGCTGCCGCTTCCGCTCATGGCTGCATAAACAGCACCTGCGAAATAAAGATCTTCTTTAATTTTTTTTATGAGAGGATACCTTTCAAATACATAATCTTCAAAATCATTATGCAATTCCTCTTTCCAGGTTTCTATCGGTTGATGAATAATATCTTTTATTTTTTTTGTGGGAATAGCGGGTTTAATTTTTTTAAAAGCTTCACTCGTACTGATGTGTATTCCGGGGTTTATCAATAAAATTTTATACGCTGAAAGGGATGTATTTATTGGGTCAAGAACTTCGCCCCTGCCCGATGCAAGGCAAGGCCGATTAAGCAAAAAGAATGAACAATCACTTCCTAACTGTGAAGCATAGCCGAACATTTTATCCGGTGGAATATTGAGATTGAATGTTTTGTTTAATAATTGCAACATAAATGCTGCATCGGCAGAACCTCCGCCAAGCCCGGCCCCAACTGGTATTGCTTTGTGCAGGTGAATATTTATTTCCGGTAGTTGGGGGTAATCTTTTTTGAGCAGGGTATATGCTTTGAGGCAGAGATTGCTATCCGGGTTACCTGCAGCAATTCCTGTAACGTTGATGCGGGTTTTATTTGATGAATGGACAATTTCAAGAACATCCTTTAAAGCAACAGGAAGAAAAACAGTTTCAAGATCGTGGTAACCATCCTCTCTCTTACGCAGAATATTGAGGCCAAGATTAATTTTACAGTTGGGAAAAACTACCAATGATTATGCGTATTATTAGAATAAAACAGGTCAGCCTTTGGTCAGCATTAACTATTATAAAAACGTCAGCTACTTCTCCTGGCTTTGATTTCATCTCTAATTGATGCCGCCTTGATATAATCTTCCTGTTCCAGAACTTCCGCTAATAAATTTTCCAATTCTGAAAGAGACAATTTTTTTAGGTCATCGCTATTGGTATCGGTGTGAGATACAACTACCTTTTTCTTTTTATCGTCTTCTTCCATCAAAATCCCTGCACTGTCAAGAATATTATCGTAAGTGTAAATAGGACAGCCAAATCTCACAGCAAGGGCCACAGCGTCGGAGGTGCGTGAATCTATCTCAACCGTATCATGCTCCGTTGAACAAACCAATTTTGAGTAGAAGATGCCTTCCTGCAAATCGTTAATAATAATCTCGTGAAGCTCGATGTTAAAAGCAAGCATAAAATTTTTCATAAGATCGTGCGTGAGTGGCCTGCTGGGCTGCATTCTTTCCAGCGCTACAGCTATTGCCTGCGCCTCAAAACCTCCAATAACTATAGGTAGCCTGCGCAAGCCATTTACTTCACCCAAAACAACCGCATATGAATGCGTTTGTGTGATACTATGAGATAGGGCAACTATTTCCAATTCTATTTTCTTCATACCAATCCCTGTATTTAATGAATTTTTGATATTAGCAAATATATAAAAATTAACGCCTTTGATAAATGAAATGAGCCAGGGAATTAATTTGTTTCATTAATTCCGATAGATTTTAATAACAGATTATGCTTCTTTTAATTTTTTTACCGCCGCAGTAATTTTCGGAACCACCTCAAAGGCGTCACCAACAATACCATAATCAGCTGCCTTAAAAAATGGCGCTTCAGGATCCTTATTAATCACTACAATTGTTTTACTACGGTTAACTCCGGCAAGATGTTGTATTGCTCCTGAAATTCCAATGGCAATATATAAATTTGGCGCTATAGCAAGCCCCGTTTGACCTACATGTTCGTGGTGTGGCCTCCAGTCGCTGTCGCTTACGGGTCGGCTACACGCAGTTGCTGCGCCAAGCGCTTTTGCAAGATCTGTGACGATATTCCAGTTCTCAGGCCCCTTTAATCCCCGGCCACCACTCACAACAATTTCTGCTTCAGACAAAGGCACTTCACCTGCTACTTTATTTATTTGCTTTACTATTACTTTCGAGGGAGGAATAGTAACATTTAGTTCGATTACTTCGGCAACGCCTTCACCTTCGTTAATTTTGTAGGCGTTCGCATTTAAAGAAATAATTTTTATATCTGTTTTGATCGACACATTGGCAAATGCTTTTCCACTGAAAACATTTTTCTTTACAATAAATCCGTTGCTCAAATCGGGTAAGGCAACAGCGCCGGAAACCAGGCCTGCATTTAATTTCACCGATAACCTCGGTGCTATGGCTTTGCCATTAAAATTGTTTGAGAAGATAATAACATTTGCACCAATAAGTTTTGCTGCCTCAGCTATTACATCAGTAAATACGCCATCATCAAAATTATTGAGCGACTCATTGTTTGATGAATGAATTTTTTTCAATCCATATTTACCCAGGGCAGCAAGGTTTTCGTTTATTGTTCCCAACACTATTCCTTCTGCCGTAGCGCCCAGCATTTCCGCAACTTTTACACCATAAGAAGCTGCTTCCAGGGAATTTTTTTTAATATGCCCTTCGGACTGATCAAGGAAAATTAATACACTCATTTTGTAGATTTAGAATTCAGAAATTTAATGTTAGGTGCCCATGAAATTTTCGTTTATCCAATAACCTGCGTAGATTAAAAAACTTTCGCTTCCTCGTGCAGCAATCTCACGAGTTCTGCCGGGTTGTCTGGTGAAACTAATTTTACACCGGCTTTGGCTGGTGGTAATTCAAAAGAATCTATCGACGTTAATGTGTCCGCATTAACAGGTTCAACCACTTTCAACGGTTTGGTTCTTGCTCCCATAATTCCCCTCATGTTGGGAATGCGTTGTTCGGCAACACCCTTCTGACAACTCACTACTGCGGGAAGTGAAACTTCGTCTGTTTCCTCACCACCTTCGATCTCACGGATAACAGTAGCCGAAGTTCCGCTAAGTGTAAACTTGGTAGCTAAAGAAATGTAGGGTAAGGCGAGCAACTCGGCCACCATACCTCCGATGGATGAGCCATTATAGTCTATGGTTTCTTTTCCGGTGAAAATAAGATCGTAATTATTTTGTTTTGCAATTGCTGCGATTTGCGAGGCTATATAAAAACTATCGCTGCTTGTACTATTTACACGATATGCTTCATCACCGCCGAGTGCGAGTGCCTTGCGTATTATAGGATCAGTATCCGCACCTCCTACATTTATCAAATGAAGAACGGTGGTTGGGTCTGCCTCTTTTAGTTCAATAGCTCTAACCAGTGCATACCATTCATCGTAAGGATTTAAAATGAATTGAACGCCTGCTTCGGCAAATTTCGTATTGTTATCAGTGAAGGCTATTTTTGCTGTGGTGTCGGGGGTTTTGCTGATGCAAACAAGAATCTTCATGTACCTCTTTTTTTGATTTGCGAAGATACTAAGGAAACAAAACGTAAAAAATTATTTGATGGACAGAATTGAGAAGCTTAAAGAATATATGAAAACTGCGGGGAAAGATAGTTTCCTGCAGCATGCACTGGCATTAGAATATATTAAAATTGGTAATAATGAAGAGGCAAGGCAACTGTTTAATGAAATTCTGAAAAGAGAACCTACTTATGTTGGTTCATATTATCACCTGGGAAAAGTGCTCGAAAAACTGGGAGACAACGTGAAAGCATTAAGGGTTTATGAGCGGGGAATGGAAGTGGCACACGCAGCAAATGATCATCACTCATATACGGAATTAAGGGCGGCTTATGAAGATCTTGAAGATATTGAAACCGTTTAATGATATAGCAAATGTCCCTGCTTCAAAGATTTGTTGAGTACTGTAAAAATGAAAATCTTTTTCAGAAGAAAGATCATTTATTATTGGCAGTTAGTGGAGGCCTTGATTCAGTTGTACTATGCGAATTGTGCAGACAAGCTGGCTTCTATTTTGAAATAGCTCATTGTAATTTTCAACTAAGGGGAGAGGAGAGTGAGCGTGATCAAGCCTTTGTGCAATCGCTTGGAGACTCGTATTCCACAAGAGTTTTTATTGAGAAATTTGATGCTCAAAAATACGCTGCAGAGAAAAAAGTTTCAATACAGGTTGCAGCAAGGGAATTGCGATATGAATGGTTCCAGAAATTAATTGCTCCTGTGACAGACGGGCCGCTGCTGACACCCCGGGATTTTTCCAAAACATCGCACATCACACATCGTACATCATACATTCTTACGGCTCATCACGCCAACGATAATATTGAAACACTCCTGATGAATTTTTTTAAAGGGACGGGCATTAAAGGATTGCAGGGTATTCTGCCAAAACAGGCAAAAATTATTCGTCCATTATTATTCGCCAAACGACAAGAGATCGTAACATTCGCTAATGAAAATAATTTATCATTTGTGGAAGATTCTTCCAATCTATCGGATAAGTATACACGAAATTATTTTCGTAGCCAGTTGATTCCATCCATCCAAAAAGTTTTTCCTGCAGTTGAGGAAAATTTGCTTAATAACATTGAAAGGTTTAAGGACAGCGAAAGATTATATCAACAGGCAGTTGATCTTCACAAAAAAAAGTTGCTGGAATTTAAAGGCAATGAAATACACATACCTGTTTTAAAACTGCTCAAGGCTCAGCCGTTAAAGACTATTGTTTACGAAATTATTAAGGACTATGGTTTTACAACGCATCAAACAGATGACGTACTTCATTTATTAAAAAGTGGGAGCGGCAAGTATGTTTCATCAGCTACACATAAAATTATTAAGGACCGCAAATGGATAATAATATCTCCGCATAATACAAGGGAAGTATCTAATATTTTAATTGACGAAAATGATAGAAAGATTGTTTTTGAAAATGGCCAGTTAGAAATAAAAGAGTTTGAAAAAACTGATAAATCACTTTCAACAGAAAACTCAATAGCAATGCTGGACGCAAAAGATATCACCCATCCGTTGCTATTAAGAAAGTGGAAACAAGGCGATTATTTTTATCCGTTAGGCATGCAGAAGAAAAAAAAGATTAGTCGTTTTCTTATTGATCAGAAATTGTCTATGACTGATAAAGAAAAAATTTGGGTAATTGAAAGCAATAAGAAAATTGCCTGGATTGTGGGTAGGCGGATTGATGATCGTTTTAAAATTGTTTCTTCGACAAAAACAATTCTTAAAATTGTTTTTACCGAACGGTAATAATTTTCCTGGGGTCCATGTTCTTTACAGCATCAATAAAATGATCTAATACAGGATACCCGGAAAATAATTTGCTTGCGATAATAAGAAAAACAATTCCAAAAAGCGCTCCCCAAATATGTGCAGAATGATTAATGCGGCCGCCACCTTTCCGATCTAGCCAATACGAAACTCCAAGATAAATGATACCAAAGAGAAACCCTACCATATATACGGGGATAAATATTAAGCCTATTCCTTGTAATGGATTAAATAAAATATAGGCAAAGACTACTGCCGATACGGCACCTGAGGCGCCCAGACTCCTGTAGCTTGAATTCGTTTTATTCTTTAAGTAACTTGGTATTATGCAAATAATCAAGGCAAGCACATACATAACGACGTATAATAATTTTCCGTAGTTTCCGAATATGGCATCAAATATTTCCTCGGTAATATTTCCAAATAAATAGAAGGCGTACATATTGAAAAACAGGTGACCGGGATCAGCGTGAATAAAACCGCAGGTTATAAACCGGTAATATTGTTTATTGTTTGTAATTGCCGGTGGATAAAAAATCAGGTCATCCATGATTTTTGGACTGCGAAACGCAGCTATTGAGATAATGGCGGTAATTATTATTATAATAACAGTAATAGTCATCGTTCCGGATTCTTTTTAAAAAACATCAAACATACATATAAACTAAGAATGATGGTATTTTTCATTTCGGATAATTGTGCAGGCCCGGTAAACCTGCTCCGCAAGTACGAGGCGAACGAGTTGATGAGGGAAAACTAATTTTGATAAACTCCATTTATAATTACATCTTTTTAAGACCGTTTCATGAAGGCCATAAGCGCCACCAATAATGAAGATTAAATTTTTGACACTGCTATTTGCTCTTTGTTGAATAAATGCTGCGAGTTCTTCTGAACTCCATTGCTTTCCTTTCTCATCAAGGGCCACAACGATGTCATCTTCTTGAATCGCATTAAGCAATTGCAATCCCTCATATTTCTTAACCTCGTCATTGGAGGTTTTTTTTGAAGAGGAAAAGATTTTCCATTCTACCGGGTAGTAATGCGAAATTCTTTTGGTAAAAATTTCGACTCCTTCTTTTACATAAGATTCATGGGCTTTGCCGACAGACCAGAAATAAATTTTCATAATTTTATTTGTGTGCAAGATGCTAAATTATTTGCCTGAACAAATTATTTATTATTTTTGCCGCCCATTGGCTGCGTAGCTCAATTGAATAGAGCATCTGACTACGGATCAGAAGGTTATGAAGTTCTTTTATGCAGAATGTTTTTAAATGGCTCTGTAGCTCAATTGAATAGAGCACTTGACTACGGATCAAGAGGTTTTAGGTTTGAATCCTAACAGGGTCACTGATTTTCAATTTGTTGCAAAGAGATTGATTTGATAAAACAAGTCAATCTCTTTTCTTTTTATCACCTTTACGTGGTAAATTTTCAAAAGATTTACTTTTTTATCTTACTTAAAAAAATTGTGCTTTTTTCAAATTTGCAAACAATTTGCAAACAAAAGGCAGCCAATGATTTGCTCAAACTAATTTGCAAACATTTCCGGGAAAGTGAAAGAACTGTTGATTCGTAAAGTTAAATAAAAAACTAAAGCTTTTGGCAATAATATATCAATAGGGTGCATATCAAATTCATCCTTCTCTAAACGCAACAAAGCAGTATACATCCACAACTCAGCCGGATCAAATATCTTTGGAGTTTTAATCAAAAAACAGCCACCATCCCACACCCATAAGGAAAGGGGCGTTTAGCAAAAGCATTTATGCATGCGGCTAACGCTATAGGTAACATGAAAACAGGTGGCTACCTGATTCATTTTTTTAAACGCATACAAAGATGAAGTGAGCGAAGTCCTGCCATTATACCGCGGCGTAGAATTTCTAATACATTTCTTTGCGACCCGATCATTATTTGAAATTTAGTTCATTTCTATAATTTCTATTTCATCTTCTGTTAAATCATAAATTTCATAAACTAATCTATCAAGTTCCTTTTCAATTGACGACGTGTCATTTTCGTTCCCCTCGTTTTTAAATGAAAGTATTCGGATGACAACTTCGGACAGTTTTTTTTCAAAAGCAGTATCTTTTGGTATTGGCAATTTTTTGAATTCTTCTAATCGTATTTTAGGAAACAACTCATCAAATTCATTTTTTTCAATTCTAAATAACCAAATAAGTAATTTCGATGAAAGTATACCCAAAACAGCTTCAACATTAATTGAAGTATTCAGCGGTTTAGCAATGTAAAGGCTTCTGTCTAATATAAAGTCTTCATCAATTATTGTTGTTACAAACCTATTACCCAAGATTTCGCGAAAAAGAATTCGTTTGCCTTCAAAAAACTTTGGATCTCTGGGTGCTGCAAGCCAAGGCCCATAACTAATAAAATGCTTTTTATCCCACTTGTAATTAAAAGTGCTGACATGCCTGCCACGAAGTTCAGGTTTAAAAGTATTATCTTTTTGAAATGAAGAGTGATATGCTTTGTTTGAAATTATGTCTTCACTTTGCCCCCTGTATTTGTCGTAAGGATTAACGCCTCTGGTAATTTCAAAATCATCTTCGAGTATCTTACTCTTTGCCCTAACTTTTTTAAGAATGCCCCTGCTCACAGGATTCACTTCAAGATCAAATATTAAGCCCTCGTTTTTTAGAAATACTTCCACCTGGCTAATCCAATGTCGATTCATAAAGCATATACAACTGGAAGTATGAGTAAATCTTTGGCTGATTCTAATTTATTGGTAACAGCAAACACAATTACAAAAAGCAGGTAAGGCAGAATTAGAAATATGTAAACTCCCCTTTGTGCATGGAATTTCATTTTCTCTAATGAGAAAGCTTTATAAACATAGTAAGGAAAGTAACAGGGAGTAATAAAACCAGTGGCATAAGCCAATGACTCCTGAATAAAAAATGAACCGGGCATATTTACATCCGGCAAAAGCCCACCTGTAATATTATAGATGATTAGCAGAGAAATTAAGACAATATTCAGGTAAGTTGTTTTATCATCAGGTCCGGGCTATCCTATAAATCAGCAGATAGAAAAAGATAACTATTTCTATGCTCACAAAAATAAATGTGACAATATGCATTTGGGTACCAGGAATCAGCATATTGATGGTTTTTATTTATTCTCTCTTCATACAATAAAGCTTATATCCAAAATCAAATTCATGATAAATTGAAAAGCCAAATTTCTCATACCACGGCACATTTTTTAATGTCGATGTTTCCAAACAAATTGTTCTATTTTGCTTTTGCCCTTCTGAATTAACATCTTGCAGTAACTGGCTTCCAATTCCTTTATTTTGATTGCTTGAGTCAACACCGATAAACCATAAGTAATATAATAATCCATTGGGATGCACCTGTTTTATTTTAGCTTCTCTTTTCATCGCCTTATTAATATTTGATAAACCCAAACAGGTAAAAGCGAATTTAGCATCCAGTAGGATTGATTTTATTGTGGTTCTTTTTTTATCGGGTAATATTAATAATGCACAGCCTTTTTTATCCTTTGTTAGAAAAATATCACCAAATAAATTGCAGACATCATAAGAGTATTCCATTAGTAATTTTATTCTTTCAATCCTTTTGTTATCTTGCCTGATGATGTAATTAACGCTTTTATTATCGTTAAATGAGCTTACAAGGATACTGACAACGAGGTCTTTATCTGCAGGTTGCGCTCTTATCATACCTTATAAGTCAATTGGTTATACATAGCATATAACAATTTCTATACCGACTTTACCAAAAAAATAGTACCAGTCGACAAACATTTGATTGTTTCAGTTTAAAGTGCCTTTATTAAACTTTATGCTAAGCAATTACTTGAACAGAAGAGTTACATTTTGCCGTTCCCTTTGGGCGGGCTTTCCACTGCAATCTTCTTAGCAGAAGGATATTAAACTCAGCCGCAGGGTCGCCCTTGCGGCTGGTCTTCAAAACCGTGCATGAGAGTTTCCCCTCACACGGCTTCTCGTCCATTAACCATTACGGAACAAGCCTTTTGTCTATCATCTTCGGATGTTTTTTGTTCCTGACAATGGGTATGCATCAATAGCAAATTTTCCCAAGTGTCCTTACCACCCTGATTCTTCGGAATATTTAGAAAAATATCGATACTATCCTCTGAGGTAAACTGCAATTTACAAAATGAACACTCGCCTTTTTGCTTTTTCAATAGCTTTGCCTTTCTATCTGGCAATGTAGGATAACGCCCTAATCGTGTACTCCAGTAATTCCAGTCACCATCAAATGGCGACCGGCAACCGGACACTTTTATATGCCTGATAATTGGGATCTCGCTATATAGCCTGAGTTTCCTCCCATTCGGAGGGCTGAATGTCCAATGCCCTGTCTCTAATCTCCAATACTTTCGGTTGGCCCATGTTTGTGACTTTTTCGGGTGGCGTCTTTTTGACCATCGTCTTAGCGATTGAAACAATTTGTTGTCCATTCTGGTAAACACCTTTTTTGAAACAACTGTCGAGTGATATTGCCCCCATCCTCTAATTACGGGATTAAGTTGCCTGATTAACCATTCCTGTTTTGCTGACCGATTCTTGCGTATGATTTCCTTAACTGATTCCTGTTGCCTTTTTTGTGATTTTCGGGAAGGTCTGATTAGCGTTTTAAATCCAAGTGGTACACCATGCCCATTTTTGCCGGAGTGAGTTTTTCCGGCTACATATTGACCTATGTGCATCCCTAAGAATTCAAAACCTCTTTCCCCGTTTTCATCTTTTTCTAATGTGTGAGCAATGCGCGTTTTACTTGGCTTTAGCTTTAGTCCGATTTCACGGAGCCATATTTCCAATTCTTCTTTGCATTGTTCAATTACAAACCTGTCCTTATGTATCACAAGTAAGTCATCAGCATATCTGATGAGTTGGGGCTGGCGAAAGTTTTCTTTGCTAATTCTTTTCTTGGGAAATTTCTTAGCAATAAATTCTTCCATTCCATGCAAGGCAATATTTGCCAGCAAAGGAGAAACCACTCCGCCTTGCGGCGTTCCAAACTCTGTTGCGCTAAATACTTCATCTTCCATTACTCCGGCTTTTAGCCATGCCCGTATCAGTCGTGCCAGGCTGGGATAAGTATTCAGACGCTTTAAAAGTTCTTCATGATTTATTTTATCAAAGCATTTTTCAATGTCTGCATCCAAAACATATTTCGGCACTGTCCTAACGGATAGGAATATTGCCTCAATAGCATCGTGTGCAGAACGTGCAGGACGAAAACCATAACTGTTGGGTTCAAACTTAGCTTCCCATTCAGGCTCAAGGGATAATTTTACTAGCGCCTGCAAGGCACGATCTTTCATTACAGGAATGCCTAAAGGTCTTTTTTCGTCTGAGTTGGGTTTGGGTATCCATACTCTACGTGTTGGTTTTACCTTGGCTGTAAATGAAAGTTGTTGGCAGAGTACCAATCTCTGGTTTGGTGTCAGTTTGCTTACACCATCAATTCCGGCTGTGTTTTTCCCTTGATTGTCCTGTGTCACTTTTCTTACTGCCAATAATTTAGCAGCATTGGATTTTAGTAAAAGCTTTTGCAGTTTACGCATAGACTTAACATCTCCACGCAGGCTTGCCTGATAAATTCGCTTTTGCAGTTTAAATACATTGCGCTGGATTTTCTTCCAGTTAATTGTATTCCATACATACATCGGTTTTTCTTCCGTGTTCATCGTTTGATACTGTTACTTACAAAATCTATCATTAATGTCGTGGGCACGTCAGCATATCTTCCGGCTTTCCCGAAAGCGTTTGCTTTTTACCCAATCTTGCATCATCAAGGCATGCGGATGGCTTCCTGCTGTCAATGAAATTTATAACAGAGCCTTGATGATGTTACCTTGTTCCGATTATCTGTTGTTACCATTTTTAGTGGTTCGAAAGGGTTAGTATCCTATTATTCACCGGATTGCTCTACGTTTGAACGACTGATACACGAAAAAATATTCAGCCCGGCAATCACTACCATTTTGGTCAAGCCTTACAGCCAATGAGACTGATAATCTACGTAGGCTTGTTGATTGTGACGATGATTCAGACATAGGTTCGTATTCCTATACATGCCTTTCACACTTGCAGGGTCGGAATGTCAGATTCATTCTTTACCCGCTTTCATTCCTGCTTCACAAATATGTTTGCCAAAACACAGTCATGAGGAAAGCGTTTTCATCCGTTCACTTGGATGGAGCGGAATTTCACCACTCACCAGATAATCAGTTATTACAAAGAACTTTTGTAACGCTCATTTACTTAACTCATGAGCAACAAGTCGCACTTTCATTTCAATCCCTAACGGAAATGACTATAGACTTAACAAAACTATTCCGGCAGATCCGGCGCAGTACACCCATCTTATTTCTTTCCGCCTTCGGCAAATAAGTCAGGAGAACTATGACGGATAAAGACAATGGTCATTGAGATTGGCTCGAACCTTACCAAACACAATTCCAGATTAATCAAATTGTAAAGATGACTGAATGATTTCTAAAAAAATAGACTTGGCAAAAACGATTGCAATGACCCGATGCAGTACACCCGTCTTATTTTTTTAACGCCTCCGGCAAATAAGCCGAGAGAACTGCACCGGATAATTATATTGGTCATTGAGATTGGCTCGTTCCTCACCAAACACAATTCCAGAATAATCAAATTGTAAAGACGACTAAATGATTGCTCAAAAAATAGACTTGGCAAAATCTATTGCAATGACCCGGTACAGTACACCCCTTATTTTTTTTACGCCTTGGGCAAATAAGTCGGGAGAACTGCACCGGATAAATATATTGGTCATTGAGATTGGCTCGTGCCTCACCAAACACAATTCCAGCAACTTCAAATTGTAAAGATTGCTGTAATGCAGATTTCATAAACACTACTTTTTAAAAACTCATTCATCCCTATCTGAAGCAAATTTCTTGACAGGCTTTGTCAAAAGCAAGGTCTGCGCCTTCATTGCATTTCGGCTGGCCACGGGTTTTGCAAAAACAATCTCCACTCCGGTTTGGCCTCCGCCGCGGCGGAGAAAATATTTGTGGGGTAGTATTCTTTTTACAAAAACCTTGCTTTTGCCAAACCCTGTTTCAAGGCCGGGTTGCTACGATTAGAACGAACGAGGCGTATGCCGACTTTAAACATTTTTAAACAATTAAAATTTACAATTATGGAAATGACAGCAAGATTAACAGGTGATGCAAAAATCAGCACCCTGAAAAATGAAAGGCAGGTAGTAAACTTTAGCGTAGCTATTAATGACAGCTACAAAGCAAAAGGCAGTAATGAACCAACAAAAATTGTAACCTATGTGCAGTGTGATTATTGGGTTAATCCCGGTGTTGCCCAATACCTGACCAAAGGTACATTGGTAGAATTACAAGGACGTGTTGGTGCAAATGCTTACATCGGTAAAGATGGGGAAGCCAAAGCCACATTAAACTTTCATGTAAACAATATTAAACTGCATGGTAAGGCAAGTACAAAAGATGAAGTTTCAGTTAAAGAAAATGCCGGAGCAATCTTAGAACCTGCAGACGACTTACCATTTTAAAACACAATGCAATGGGCATTGACAAAAATGCTGATGCCCATATTTCTACAATCATTTTTCAAAATTTAAAATCAACAATCATGGCACACAATTTAAATTTCAACGAGCAAACAGGCAAACACAGTTTCTTTTCTGTAAAAGAAAAAGCCTGGCATGGATTAGGACAAATAGTAGAAGGATACCCAACCAGTGCAGAAGCACTAAAATTTGCAGGGCTAGATTATACCGTAGCCAAAAGAAAACTGTTTACGTTTGATAATGAAAACGAAGCAGCCAATGAAGACATCGAAATCAAAATTCCTGAAATAGAAGTACCCGATTTTTATGCTACTATCAGACAGATAATGAAACTGTTTTGGGCGTAGTGGGTAAAGATTATGAAGTAGTGCAAAATATTGACGCTTTCAGTTTCTTTGATGCTATTGTTGGTGGTGATGGCATACAATATGAAACCGCAGGCGCATTGGGAAAAGGGGAACGGATTTTCATTACTGCTAAATTGCCAAATTATATTAAAGTGGGTAATAATGATTTGATTGAGCAGTATTTATTTTTAACTACTTCACATGATGGTGGTGGCAGCATTACCGCAGCCTTTACACCCGTAAGAATTGTTTGCAACAATACTTTGAATGCAGCCCTTCGCAACCATAGCAATGCTTTTAAAATAAGGCATACCGCCAATGCAAAAGAACGGTTGGAAGAAGCCCATAAACTAATGGGAATTACCAACCAGTTAAGCAACGAACTGGAAGGTATTTTTAACCAGTGGGCAAAGGTTCGCATTACAGACCCCGAAGTAAAAAAGCTGATACAAATGGCTTTAGTACCTAACAAAGAAGTATTGCAAAATATACATGCTGGTAAAGATGATGAACTATCCACCTGTTTAAAAACATGACCGATGCAGCTTTTGAATATGCTATGACCAACGAGAGCCAGCAGTTAGAAACGACCAAAGGTACTTTGTTTGGTGCCTATAATGCAGTGACCGGATACTTTCAGAATGTACGGACATACAAAAATGAAGAAGCAAAACTGAAATCCTTATTGTTTGGTGGTATAGGAAAATTGAGGACACAGAAAGCGTTTCAACTTTGTGAGAGTTTTGCAAAGGCTGAGATAATGGAATTTTATAGTTAGGATTTTTAAGGGGGGCAAGCAAAAAAATTTGCCCCTTATTATATCAGATTGTTAAAGGCAAGCAACGAGCCACGCTTTAAGGCGTGGCTCGTTGGCTTAATGCAATATTTTGGTAATTATAGTCTTTCAATAGTTGATTTTATTCTTTCAAGCAATACTTCAAAATCCAACTGCCCGTTATAATAAAGTGCAGAAGTTTCTTTATACCTTTTTATGAAATCGGCTTTTACCGCAGCATCATTCAATAAAAATGCTTCATTTTCTCCAATAGAAATCGCCCTGTCTGCAGCCGGAAATCTTTTTTGCTTATGTGCCAGGTATTCAGGTGTACCGATAAATTGTTGTATTGCATCATCACCCAGCAGACAATACACATCATAATACTGCCGCATAAAATTAGGCCGTTCCTGTTCACCGCTTTGATCCTTCCTGAATTTTGTTGCAATGGTCTGGAGTTTTTCAACAAATGTATATCCCCGGTCATAGCAAACAATATCAATAGCCCTGTTATCAATGATGTCAATTCCTTCAGTTTGTATAGCTCTGTCAAAAGCCCAGGAGCTGATGGTTAACTTCTGGTTAGGGGTGATGGTATCAAATCCTGCTTCCAGCAGTATGCCTTCCTTAACACCCTCAATTTTATCAAACACGTTTTTATAAAATAACCGGATACCCCCGCTACGGTAATAATCAGGGTCATCAAAAGCTTCATCTCTTTCTACGGCAACGATGCCATCAATTTTAATATTTGTTGCTAACCAGTTGTAGAATCCCTTCCTTGCTGCAATATTTGCCGGCTTCGTATTATTCGGGTTTTCATTGATGTTAAATTCTGCCGGTGGGGTTATGTGAATATCAATATCTTCTGAAAAACGCTCAATAATCTTGTATCCTTTTGATAAGGATGTGCCACCCTTTAATTCAAACTTAAAACCTTGTTTTGATAATCCATACAATACATGCATGATCCAGTAATCCTTTTCAACCAATGCAGGGATGATACTCCTTTCATCCGCAACAATGTTTAACAATGCAAGGAATTCTTTATGATGGTGTAAATAATTTGCAGCCATTTTTTCACTTTTCATTAAGCATTGGGGAGAGTATTTTTTTTGCTTTTATGTTTGCATACTCCTTCACGGAATATGATAATTTCTTTTGATCCATCAAAGGTATTTTAGCAGCTACATTCTTTAATACTTTATCTGCATCTTCAGCCAGTTGATCGAGGTTATTTACCAGGTCAACCAACAGGAATTCTTTGGACATTGCATTTGGAAAATGATGCTTCATCTGGAAATGAAATGTACGGTTACCAAGTTTAAATTCTCCATGGCGCTTATGATTATATACTGTTGTTTTGTTGTATAACTGTGTGGTGCCAACTCCTAAACTATTATAAGCGTTCGGAGAGGTCATGAGAAACCGGCCATCCTTTAAGAAAGTACGGACAAGTGCTGTTTCCTCTGGTGGAAGTTTACCAAATACAGATTCCTTTGGGTAGTAGTAAACTCCCGGCGATACTTTTTGAAGAGTACCCTCATCTACCAATGCAGCGAGGTGACGGTCCACGGCATTAGACCATTGCACCAATTCATTGCGGCGGTAAACATTACCCCGTTTCAAATGCTTTTTTAATTCTTTCAATTGTGCCATAAGTGCAAAGATAATACATTTATCTAAATTAAGCATGTATAATTATTGAAAATTCATGCAATATAGTATCGTAACATGCCTATTTTAAACGATTAATGTTTTTCATTAATTTCACATTTACTAAATTATGAGTTGCGCCTCCGGGTGTAAATGCCGATTAAATTGACCACGTCAGGCCGAGGCAAATTGACCACCTATTTTGCTGGCGAAGATTTTGCGTTCATGCATGTTAGTTAGTTAATAATTTTAATGTTCTTTTTTCTTTTTTCACCCGCAATGTTCTTTGTAAATTTAATTAATAAATTTAATTATCTCCTGTTCGCCTTTTTCTCAATGATTCACCCTTTAGTTCCAGTCGATGTGCGTTATGGATAATCCGATCGAGTATTGCATCAGCTATTGTTTGTTCTCCAATGATGTCATACCATTTATTAAGTGGGATTTGTGACGTAATAATTAAAGCGCCTTTACCATGTCTGTCTTCTATAATTTCCATCAACGCCATCCTGCTTTGAACATCAAAAGGCTGTATGCCAAAGTCATCAAGTATTAATAAATGCTGCCGTTCTATTTTAGCTATTTCATTGAGATAAGAACCATCGGCTTTACTCATTTTTAGTTTTGAAAAAAGCTTGGGTACATTGTGATAAACAACTCTATACCCCATGCTGCAAGCCTGGTAACCAAGGGCTGATGCGATATAACTTTTACCGCAACCCGTACTACCGGTAATGAGTATCGTTTCTGCTTTATTTATAAAATCACAGTCGGCAAAACGCATCACCTGGTTCTTGTCAATATTGCGGTCTGTGTGATAATGCAGGTCCTCCAGGGCTGCCTTATAGCGGAAACGGGCATTCTTTATCTTATGTTCAATATTGCGATTCTGCCGATCATCCCATTCTGCATCTACCAGGTAGGCGATAATCTCATCAGAAGTATATGTTTGCTCTTGTTCTGATTCGAGGTTGGTTTTAAAAGTTCTGTACATACCCATTAATTTCATTTTTCGCATTTTGTCTAACGTTGTTGCATTCATGTTATTTGTTTTTTTTGTGATTAATTATGGTTATTGATAATAGTTTTCGCCCCGGATATTTTCATGGAAGGGCATTCGTAGCTGGTCACTTTCGTCCGGCGAATCCTGCAGGTCCAATTCTCTTTCAAGTATTTTCTGTATGGTTTTATAGTTGTATGCTCCATAACCCAGGGCTCTCTGACAAGCCTTTATGAGTCTGCCGTTACCAACTTTCTTTGCAAAGCCCAATATGCCTACACAGGACTTGTAAGCTTGCTCAGGGTGTTGTTTGCGTTCAAGTACTTTTAAAATATAGAGCTTCACATCTTCGTGTATGCCCTGGGCCCAAGAGATAAATCGTTCAGGTGTCCAGTCACTCACAAATCGATGAGTGGAGGCCAGGTGCTCTTTATCGGTAGTATACTGGTAAGAACTTTTAGTCCGAGTATGTAATGCGATACGTTCGTAGTTGTAGTAAATCTCTACGCTATGGCGGGAGTATAAAAGTTTTACCTTTTTACCAATAAACCTGTAAGGAACACTGTAGTAATGTTTATCCACGCTAAGGCCTGCATGACCGTTCTTAGCGACAGTAGCATACATGTATTTTTTCAACTCATATCTTAAAGCTGGCAGCGACATCAGTGCTGCTTTTTCTATTTCTTCAAACTGTTGTCGACGACTATAGTTTCTGCCACGTAAAAAAGCGCTATTATGTTCTTCCAGCGCGATTCTAATTGCAGTATTTAATGCTTCAAGTGAATTGGTCGTAGCTCAATTGAATAGAGCATCCCGACTAAAGGTCGGGAAGGTTTTAGGTTTGAATCCTATCGCGGTCACTATATTCATAAACCCTGGCTGTATTAATGCTCAGGGTTTTTTGCTTAATGGATTTAACCAAGTTTTTTTTTCACGACATCCGCCGGATATTTTAACGCAAGCTTCCTGATTTGATAACTAAATTCATTAAAAGTTTCTTCCCACAATTTTGCTTCTTCTTCAGTGTAATTGTAAAAGCCTTTTCCATTGGCAACTCCTTTGCCGCCGGCTTTTACGATATCATCAATGAGTTTAGGGATTTCAGTGGTATTGCTGAGTGTAGGAAGCAGATCTTTCATAACCGTGTGGTAGGCGGGCACACCCGTTAAATCCATCCACCGAAAAGCACCAACCAGCGTCATCCAATAACCTGCATTGTTACGGCAGGCCCTGTCAACATCTTCAACAGTGGCATATCCATTCTCAACCAAATAACAAGCTTCCCGATATAGCGAATACATAAGTCTGTTAGTAATAAATCCCCTGATGTCTTTTCTTACAAGCGTTGGCTCTTTTCCCCATCTGTGCGACAAGTCATAAAGCTTTTCACCAGGTTCTATATTACTTTGTTCACCACAAATAATTTCCAGGAAACGGGTTGTGTGTGAAGGTTCTGCCCAATGCAGCCCAAAAAATCTTTCAGGATGAAGTGTTTCTTTTTGCAATATGCTGATGGGGATAGCGGATGTATTACTGGCCAGCAAAGCACTAGGGGAGATAACGGACTCAATTTTGGCATAAACGTTTTTTTTGATGTCAATATTTTCAAGTGTACATTCAATTACGAGAGCACAGTTCGCTAATTCACTGTAGTCTTCAGTAATTATTAATTTTTTAAAATATAGTCGCGGTTCCATTTCTGCCATTCCCTCTTCATGAGATTTATCAAGATGCTTACTGATTCTTTTTTCCGCGTGATTAAGATCATCGGGTATTGGTGCAACAGCAATAACTTTATGGCCGGCGATGAGAAGGCAGGTGCATATGCTGCACCCCATCAATCCAAGACCCACAACTCCTATTATTATATCATTATTATCTGAAATATTTTCTTTCATATAATTTTTTTACACGTTGGTAATACGAAAATTTCATTCAATCTAAATTAATAAGTAGCTCTTCCTCCCGAAAGGTCGAAAGTAAATCCTGTGCTAAAACTGTTTTCGTCTGATACAATAAAAGTTGCCATGTTTGCAATTTCTTCGAGTGTGCCACATCGTTTCATGGGGATCTTATCGGTCATGTAAGTCACCTGTTCTTGTGGCATTGCTTTCACAAGCGCAGTTTCTATTACTGCCGGCGCCAAAGCATTAATGGTAATATTTGTCTCCGCATATTCTTTTCCCTGTACTTTGGTCATTGTTATTACCGCAGCCTTTGACGCTGAATAAGCCAGCATACCGGCATTGCCCTCTTTTCCTGCAATGGAAGCAATATGTAAAATGCGACCGTAATTATTTTTGAGCATCCACGGAAGAACGTATTTGGACGTGTAGAAGCTACCGAAAAAATTTACATCGAAGACTTGTTTAAGATTGTCATAATCTACATCATGGGATTTAATATTTGTTTTGCCCGTTATACCCGCGCTATTTACCAGTATATCGATTGATCCAAAATGTGCTACTGTTTCTACGATCGCTTGTTCGACTTCTTCCTCATTCGTTATGTTGACTGCCCACAGCCTGGTTTCGCCTGGAAATGCCTCCTGTTGTTTTAAAAGTAAATCCTCATTATTATCGAATAAAGCGAGCCTTACATTATAGGAAGACAATTTTTTTGCAATAGCCAATCCTATTCCGGAAGCTGCCCCGGTCACTATCGCAACTTTTCCTTCAAATTGGTTATGCATTTATCAAATTTTTAAAGTGAAATATTCAATTAGAATACCGATTTATAATTCGTAGTCTCATAGTGAAATAAAAAATAAACCTGTGATTCATTTTAACGGGCATTCACCGAATATGCTTTTGAACTTTGTCCCTCAATACCAAATATCAATTCGTTGTTCAGATTTACCACGCTTCTCACATCACCCCTTATATTCAATCCACTTTCGGATTGAGTTACACTTTTAAATCCGCCTTTTCCATCTCCCAGCAATAACAAACCGTGATTGGCCTCATATCTTCCGTAGCGGATTCTTGTCCACGCATTATTACCAGCCAATATCAAATCTTTTTTTCCATCGTTATTAACATCTGTTGACGTAATTGCATATACCGGAGAAAATTGCGCCTCCACTGGTAACTGGTGCATTACAAAACCTTTCGAGCCGGCATTCTCAAGATAGACAGTGCGCATTTCTTCTGCTTTCAACACGCCCGCATCCTGCAATTGTTCGGGTGTGAAGAGATCATTTATAGTTGCTTCGCTGTAGTCTTTATAAGCAAGAAACTTCTTTTTTAATGAAGGCAATTGGTCAGTGAGATCGTCCCTTGACAGGGCAGGGTAGGACTTGCCATCGATGTAATAACAAAAGATGGGATCAATGGAACCGTTATCATCAAAGTCTTTGAAATAAAGACTAACCGGTTCCTTTTCACTGGCGCGGAATTGTGTATTCAATCCCATGTTACCAATAACAAGATCGGTATCTCCATCTCCATCCATGTCTGCTGCATAAATGGTATTCCACCAGCCACTGCTTGGAAAGTGTATGTACTTATCTGATTCATCCACCAATTTTCCATCTTTATTAATGAAGACTTTGATAGGCATATATTCGCCCACAACAATAAGATCAGGTTTCTTATCGCCATTAATATCTATCCAAACTGCATCTGTTACCATCCCCATGTTTTGAAATTCCGGAGAGATAGACGCAGTTGCGTCAGTAAATTTTCCTTTACCATCATTCAATAAAATTTTGCTACCGGGCGATAAGGGATATTTTCCCGGAATAACTCTTCCTCCAATA
This sequence comes from uncultured Chitinophagaceae bacterium, assembly GCA_963792025.1. Lineage (GTDB taxonomy): Bacteria > Bacteroidota > Bacteroidia > Chitinophagales > Chitinophagaceae > Ginsengibacter. The sequence continues at coordinate 154,510 of CAWBUS010000017.1, forward strand.
AACAAATCCGTATACCCATCTCCGTTAACATCGGCTGCCCTTACACAACTTTTGCTAAAAGGCATGGAAGGCAACGCTGTCGTGCTTCTCGTAAAGTGGCCGCTGCCATCATTAAGATATAATCTGTCTTCCAAAGCTGGACTATTTGAATCTAATTCATACCCGCTGCTGGCAACATACAGATCGGGATCACCATCATTATCTGCATCAAAGAATACAGCTGAACTTCCGGCATACATTGAATCCTTAGTGAAAGCAGGCTGTGGTGAAGCAACAAATTTTCCGTTACGGGTTTGTGTAAAAATTTGTGCAGGCTGGTTACGGCTTCCACCAAAAAAGATATCCTGCAGGCCATCTTTATTTACATCGGCTACCGCCATGCAAGGCCCTGTTTTTGAAAGAAAGTTGGTGAGTAAAGGCTGAAGATTAAAGTCGTTAAAGGTACTCTCACGGTGTTGCATACCTGCAGGGGAAGCAACCGGATCAAGAAAAGCCGTGTTAAGATGACCGGATGTATCATATACCCATTTGCCGGTTGCGTCCGCCAGTTTAATATCCAGCGTTTGATTCACTTTTACATTCAATAATTTTTGCATTTGGTCGCCCGGCCATATTACTATCATAGAGTCAATTACAGTATTATTGCCAAGACCAAAATGAAGTACCTGGTCCACCGATGATTGAAAACCTCTTACGGGGAATTGCTCCAGGTAATACTCCTGTCCTTTACAAAATACTTTCACCTTTGAACCAATGCCGGTACTATTTTTTGCGTCACCATGCAAAGCCACCCTCAGGTAATTGCTTTTATTTAATACCTCACTGTTATTTTTATAAATCCCGGCAAGGTCATTGGTATTATTCACCACCAGGTCCATAGCGCCGTCATTGTCCAGGTCTGCATAGGCGGCTCCTGCTGAGACTGATTTTTGGTCCAAACCCCAATCTTTAGTTTCATTTGCAAAAGTGAGATTGCCATTGTTTCGAAAGAGATAGCTCGGCAAAATATTGTCCGGCATTTTCTTAATGTAATCTTCAACGGCATTATTTTGACCACCTGTTTGAACGTGGATGGATTTATCCATGGTATATTTAATAAAATCCATGTCAGTGTAATCTTTTACATAGCCGTTAGATATAAAAATATCTTTGTTGCCATCGTTATCGAAGTCGGAGAATAGGGCAGACCAACTCCAGTCTGTGTTTGACACACCGGCCAGTTGACCGATTTCGCTGAAAGTCCCATCTCCATTATTTTTTTGAAGCATATTCCTGCTGTATTGATAATAGAATCCTTTATTAAAAAGCATTTGGAACTTGTCAAAATTTTCTGAGCCGGTATGCATTTTTTGGGCTTTGTTACTTTCGGGTAACATATCCAGCGTCAGCAAATCAATTAATCCGTCATTATTAAAATCGGCTGCATCGCAGCCCATAGAGTATAGGGAGACTTCGTCCATGCAGGAACTTGTTTTTTCAGTAAAGGTTCCGTTCCTGTTATTGATGAATAAATAGTCGGGTTCATTAAAATCGTTGGACGCATAGATATCTGGCCATCCATCGTTATTAACATCTGACACAACCACGCCTAACCCAAAAGTTAGTACGTTAGAGGTGATGCCTGCCTGGGTTGATACATCAGTGAACACAGGATGATGAAGGCTTTCGTTCCAGTCATTACGGTAAAGCTTACACGAAAAATCACTGTTTTTTTCCTGGCGCCAGGAGGGATTCTGAATAGCGCCTGTTGTATATTGATGTAAGGAATGATTGATCAGAAACATATCAAGATCGCCATCTTTATCGTAATCAAAAAAAACGGCCTGGGTGCTATAACCTGCATCTGCCAGCCCATATTCTTCCGCCTTTTCTGAAAAGGTGAGATCTCCATTGTTGATAAACAAAAGGTTTTTCCGCATTCCTGCTTTTCCATCCGCGGAACGGCAAATGTAAATATCCATTTTGCCATCACCATTTATATCTACCATGGTGGCTCCTGTGCACCAGCCCTGCTTTTCTGCTATGCCACTCTTGTCCGTAATATCTTCAAACTTAAAATTACCCTTATTCAGGAACAACCGGTTTTTTACCATGTTGCCGGTGAACAGAATATCCGGTAAACCATCATTATTAATATCGCCGATGGCTACCCCGCCACCATTATAAAAATAAATATAGTTAAGTACGTTAAATGCATCGTTTTCAAAGAGCTGATTTCTGAAGTTTATACCGGTTTGGTCTTCACCAAGTTTAGTAAATAGTTTAGAAGCATCATCTTTACATCCAAAGAGTAAAATGATGATTAGAAGGGAAGATAAAAGTTTACTTATTCGCAACATCCGAAAAATTTAAAAGGTCGCCGCCAGGGTTATAAAACAAAAAGATTCCACTTTTACAAAATGGAATCTTTTTGGTATACTTTTTATAAACATTAATTTTTATCCCACCATAATGGTGTAGTTACTTTATCTGGTCCCCCAAGCAAAGATCCCGCAGCAGTTACTGCAGCAGCATTCGTTTGCTGTTCTGAAAGAAGGAACGGTATCCTCCTTATCCACTGTGTTGATGTATTCGTAATATCCGGGTTGTCTGAATTTACAATAGGATACAATTTCAATACATGACTTCTCCTGAAATCTGCCCATGCCTCCATACCATCGGGATAGAGGGCCAGCCATTTTTGAGTAGCAATTTGTTCCAATGCAATGGCGTTGTTGGAAGTATTAAAAAGTACGGGGATATTTGTCATCGGTGGAGAATTCAGTCCATCACCGGGGGCAATTGGTGTATTGGTGCTATTTATATAGGCATTTTGCACAGTGGTATTTGTAACGTTCCACTGAATTAAAGAATTCGTAATCCCTTCATTATAGAGATCTTTAGCTGTACCCCCCATATTCCAGCCAAGCAGTGCACCTTCGGCACGATTGAAATAAGACTCCGCAGTAACCATTACATTTTGAGCGGTTGCTATGGAATTCGGATCACCCAAAACATTGCCATTTTTATCAACAATGTTAGTAGAAGACCAACGCTTACCTACATGAGAATTATTAGCTGCCTGGTTTGGAGCAAGGCCTAGTTGTGCCACGGACAGACCGTTACGCACGCCTGAATACAAGCCCGTATTCAAGGCAGGTAAAAAATACTGTGGTAAACGCGGATCCTGATAACCATTTAGAACGGAGGCCATAGATGCACTCATCCGGAATTCATTCCAATCAGACATAGATTGAAGCCCATTACCATCGGGGCCGCCTTTGGCACTTCTTTGCACAAAAGCGTCATCTCCGGAGGTTTGCGCTGTTGGATCCGTTATAGGAGCACTGGTTGTCATAATCCATTTACCACCCCCATCGGCCACCGCAGCTTCACCAACTGATTTTGCAGTAGCAGGATCCACTTTGGATATCCTTATGGCTATCCGAAGGCGAAGTGAATTGGCAAATTTTATCCAGCGGTTTACATCGCCGCCGTAAACAAGGTCATAACTTCCATAGTGATTTTCTCCTTCATGTTTATGCAATACTGCCACTGCTCCCGCAAGCCGGTTAATGAAATCAGCATAAATGTCCTTTTGAGCATCGTAAGGAACCGAATTTCCGGCCGTACCGATAGAAAAATAGGGTATAGGTCCCCAATAATCTGTTACCCTTTGAAAAGTATAAACCCACCATACCTGCGCCATCGCATTTTCTGCGGATGTTGCGGAATCTGTTGCAGCGAAAATAGATTGCAACTGCGGAGCAACCGAAGTATACATTGGGTTAAAAGCAGCTCCAACCCAATCTTGCCTTATTACCAACCTGTCAGAAGGGAAATAGGTAGCTTCGCATCCAAAATACTGACAATATTGATCAGAGAAAAGGTTTTCCGCAACCTGGTAATTCCAATAGGAACCTGGCGCAGTAGACTCAGCCTGTGAAAAAAGAAAAGGAAGATCCGCAGACCCTAAAGTAGCAATACTATTTTTATCAATATTGATACTGTCATATTTTTTAGTACAGGACCCCGCTAACAAAGTGCTAAAAATTAGCGCCGATACATAAAAGAAATTCTTCGTGGAAAGGTTTTTTATATGTTTCATACATTTAAGTATTTAAATATTTAAAAAGTGAGTTGAAGGTTTAGTCCATAACTGCGGGTTGCCGGCAATGTACCATAAGAGATACCCTGGAAATTGCCATTACCGAGACTCATATCCGGATCAAATGTCATTTTACGTTTCCCTATTCCGGGTATATCCAAGATCGACTCACCACGATATAGCCACAACACATTTCTTGCCACTGCTGATATTTTTGCTGCTTTGATAATCGCGGTAGAGTGCAAAGGTATTTCATATCCAAGAGAAAGTTCTCTTACCCTGAAATTAGTAGCATTATAGGTGAAGAATTCAGCAGTGCCATAACGTTGATTGGAAACAGTTTGCCAGAATGTCTGTGCATTTATAGTTGTACTTACTGTGGTTCCATTTGCATTTACTCCGTTAAGATTCAAACCTCCTTCGCGATATTTGGAGGTGACCTCAGGAATACCGCTAAATGCAAGATTCATTTCTGTTCCATCAACAATAACACCTCCGATCCGCCCATCCATCAGCACGCGTAAAGAAAATGCCTTGTATCTAAAAGTATTGGTGAAGCCCATGGTTTCTTTTGGGCTAAAGTTTCCAATGAGCCCCTGCGGAGCGCCGATTCCATTGCTCGTAACAGGCCTGCCAAGACTATCCACCTCGTGTTGACCCTTTGCATTTTTCACCCACTGAAATCCAACCATATCACCATAACTTCCGCCCTCTGCAACTTGCGGGGTAGCAGACCGACCGAAACCTCCACTTAAATAAACAACTTTTTCGTCTGGACTTAATCTAATTACTTTATTGCGGTTAAGCGCAAAATTCAAAGCCATATCCCAGTTAAAATCTTTTGTTTTTACTGGTGTTGCATTTAACACTAACTCAACCCCTTGGTTTTGAATGTTTCCGGCGTTAATATATTTTGTGTTATAACCGGTTGCAGTGGGCAGCGGTATTTGCAGTAACTGGTTAAAAGAATTGCTCTTGTAATAAGTTAAGGTGAAGCCGAGTCGATCATTCATAAATCGTGCTTCTATTCCCGCCTCCAGGTTTTTTACAATTTCTGGTTTTAAACCAGGGAAAGGAAGTGTAGTACTGCGGCTTAAGAATCCATTACCTGCTCCCTGGCCATAACCATAACTACTATTAAGTAAACCAAACTTACCACCATTTCCCACTTCAGCATAACTCAAACTTGCCTTCAAAAATGAAATGCTGGTAGGCAGCGTCATCAAATCCGATAATACTGCTGATCCTCCTACTGAATAATATTGATAAGAATAAGGCGAGGCCAGACGCGAATCCCAGTCATTCCGCAAACTTGCATCTAAGAATATGGCATCTTTATAGGCAATATTTGCCTGGCCAAAAACAGCTTGAGTCTGAACCTCATCCCCATACGAAAATATGGAAGGGTTCGATGCATAGTTTAAACTAAACTTATTTGTTACGTTTAATCCATCGGCTGTATTAGTTAATTGATCTGATTTCGAATCCTGGTAAATGACACCTGCGTGATAATTTATTTTCAAATTGTCAGTGATAGTATTATTACCCTCAAAAATTCCATCAAGCCACTTTTGGGTTGTCACGATATTTTGCTGTTGATAGTAACCACCTGTATGGGCCCAAAGTGTTGTACTCTGATCATACTGGGAAGTAAGATCATCGAATGTTTTGTCAACATTAACCCTTCCTGTAAAGCTTAGCCAATTTGTTATCATATACTTAGCGGATAAAAATCCCATAACTCTGTTCCTGGTTTGGTTTAATGCAGTATTATAAATCATCCAATAGGGATCCTGGTAAATGCCCGTATTAGTTGATGGATAATTAGCATATGCACTTGGTACACCTACATTATTAATAAACTGGTATTGTTTGGCGTCCGAAAGTGGCATATTCCTCGGTATGCTAAAGATATCTATAACAGGGGCGTTTTCTTCACCGGTACGTGGTTTATTCTTAATCTGTTCGTTTATGTATGTAACCTTTGCATCTGTCGAAAACCTCTTGCTTATCTGGTTTGTAATGCGAAGGTCAATCGTATGGCTTAAAAGGGTATTACGAGGTATAATGCCCTGGATGTCTTTATTGGTATAAGACAAATAGGTCTGGGCTTTATCCGAACCGCCGGAAACACTTATGGAATTATTTAAACTAAGGCCGGTATTGAAAAAATCCTTTATATTATCTGGCTGCGCAGAATAGGAAGCACTATTACCAAGAAAATTGGTAAAAGTCTGGCCTGTCATTTTAGCCCCCCAACTTGCCCCGGCTGCGGAATCAATATTGCCATTGCTACCCTGGCCATAAGCATTTTGAACTTTGGGTAATGCAAACGGCGATTCAAAAACGGCCCCGGAGTTAACACTGACAGTCATTTTATCTTTACTCCCTTTTTTCGTAGTAATAACAATTACACCATTACCAGCCTGGCTTCCGTACAATGCTGCTGCAGAAGCGCCCCGCAAAATGGTAACTGATGCTATATCGTCAGGATTTATATTTGACGCCCCATCGCTACCCTGAACAGAGCCAAAATCACTGCCTGCGGCACTGTAGGTACTATTATCAATCGGCACACCATCCACAACAATCAACGCATTGTTGGATCCCTGAATAGAACGGTTTCCTCTCAAGACAATCCTGGCGCCACTGCCCGGGCCGCCAGATCCCTGCGTAATAACTGCATTCGCAACCTTGCCCGTCAATGAGTTCAAAATATTATTAGGATCTCTTACACCCGTGATTTCCGCTGTCTTTACACTTTGGGTAGCATAAACCAGTGTTTTACTTTGCCTGGCTATACCTAATGCCGTAACCACTACTTCATTTAACCGTTGAGAAGAGGCATTCAAGGTGATACTTACCTTGTCGGAAGAAGCATTTACCAAAACATCTTTGTTTTCGTACCCAACATAGGAAACAACCAGGGTAACATCTCCCGCGGGCGCAGCGATTGAAAATTTTCCATCATTTGTACTTGTCGTAGCTTTTCGTGAGCCCTTTATGGTTATTGTGGCTCCGGTGACAGGAGCTTGAGTGCCTTCAAACGAAATCTGCCCAGTTATGGTTCTTTGCTGGGAGAATGCCGAAGTGATAAAGAATGCCATCGTGATGGTCAATAAAAATTTCAATCTGTTCATAAGCAAGTTTTTTAAATTGAGTGGAAAGAAACAATAACAAGAATTTAATATATACGTCACAAATATGATTTTTTTCTTTGGAAAAAAAGTCATAGAAATTCTATTGTTTCATTATTAGAGGCCAACAAACGTTTGCATGCTGCATGCAAACGTTTGCGTTATTTGAAATCCTTGCTGCCTATTGTGTGAATTATAATACAAAAATCGGAAGATTTTCAATTGGTAACACTATTTTTTTAAAATTTTTTCGATGAATATAAAAGACTTCAAAGGGAAACGAGGTTAAAAATAAGACCAATATTATTGGTTAGTTTAAGTTGATGAAAAACCCTGTTTAGTTAATTGATGTGTCGGCCGCAGGTCGTGGGGTTATCTTCTTTCTTAATAGTGGAAACGGAGTATATAGTCTTGCTCTTAAACCGTTGACCTTGTGGAAGAATGAGTTTTAGGAAATGGTACCTCGTTTGAGAAAGTTTCTTGCGTTTAGGTTATTTACGCATTATTATGTTTGCCCCGGTAATTTTCTATTTGACCTCTTACAAATGTATTTTTATTTAACGCTGATGGTTTGATGTAAATCATTATAGCCGGTGTTATTATCCCAGGTATCCAGATTTGCCAAACGTAAACAATATTCAGGTCTGTTACTTAGTCCAACGCTTGCATCAGGTAAAAATAAAAACAGGTGGTAGCTGCCAATGGGTAAGTTTTTGCTTATCTGTATTTCCTCTTTTATTTCATGATGTCCTGTGAATAAAAATCTCACATCAGTCTTCAATAAAATAGTCGTTTCTTCTTTTGTCTGTTCATTGCGAAGCACCAGTTCCAGTGGTCTTGGGTTGAAGGGTGATGCATAACCAGTATTATCAATTTCAAAAAGAATATTAAATGGTTCACCTCTTTTTACTTTTTTTGGGAAGCGGGTTTTTTCTAAAACAAGGCGATAGCCAAGCTTTTTTTTGATACTATTCATGCATCCACTGCTATCCCAATCGTTATCCACATCGGTGTTATAGGCCGCATTTAAAAAACTGTAGTGCATATTTTTCATTTCAGTTTCAGCATGGCCCGCTGGCTCACAATCGTTTTGCGGACTGAAAGTATCATCACAGGTTTCGCCGCCAACTGCCGTAAACTTCGTATCTGCTTCAATGTATTTTCTTAAAAATTCGTTAGCTGGTTTTCTGGATTGAGTGGAACTTCCATAATCCATATAAGTTCCATAATCATCCGGTGACGAAAGGAAACAATCATTGTGAAATCCTATTCGCGATTTGTCTTCCCCGGTGAACGCCTCCTGCATTTGTAGTGGGGCGCTGGTTACAGCTGCGGAGGGACCATAAGCATATTTTTGTTTTATTTGTGGCGTGCGTACTTGTATCATTCTATCTTTCGGTAAAGCATCAAGCAACCTTTTTAATAATTGGTTCCTCAAATTCCATCCGCTGTCTGTTATCTTTCCAATTCCGTTGGTTGACGCATCTCCAAAATAATCCGTGAAATAGTTTTCGCCCCAGATGCCAATAAACCCTTCCTGCATTACTGCAATTACATCAGCATTTTTTTGGAGCAATGGCTTTAATTGTTCAATTTGATGAAACACCACTTGCACAGGAGCGTCCCCATACGGAGGACAAATTTTATATTCACTGTTGCAATTACCATCCCTTGCCGTATTTGTGTAAGCGAAGCGAATGATCATTTTTAAACCGGCATTTCTTACCGCATCAAAATCTTTTTGCAGGTTATTTAAAAATTCCTGTGAAATAGGTTTGTCTTTAAAATTATCGAGTACGTATCCACGGTAGATTAGAGAGGCGTTAACTTTGTAAGTTGCTTTAGCAATATGTTGAGGGCTTATTCTATAACTCTTTAGCACTGCGGCATCAAGCGGAACAAAATCGCTTGCTCTTGTTCCCGATGGAATATAAAAACCTCTCTCCGGATTTACTATATCAGTGTTATCCTCCTTATAAGTAATATTTCTGTAAGTAGTACAGGATATTACTGCCATCGAAATGCAGGAAAAAAGAAGAAGACGTTTTAAATGAAAGGCTGGAAGTTTATTAAATATTTTTCTGAAATCCGATAAATAGCAAACACAATTAAATAAATTTTTAGATGCAGGAAACGTCACCCTATCTTTTTTATGCATTACCCCATAATAAAGCAATTTTTGTTGCCGCATTTTATAATTGATATTAAATTGAAAGAAATTTTAATTGGCGAAAATTATTAAAAGCATTATATAAAAATGAGCGCAAACGTTTTACCTTATTTTATCGGGGAGTGTCGAAGTTTACAATATTTTCCCATGTAGCCGCAAAGACCGATAAGGACCATTAAGATACCTTTGCGTAATTAATGTCTCTGTAGCAAACAGAAAAACTGCCTTTTATCTGAATCAGTAAAAAAGAATATACTTTAGAGTTATGGAAGAAAAACCAACGACGATTAAGGAGATTGCCAAAAAACTCAACATTTCGTTTTCAACGGTATCAAGGGCGTTGCACGATCATCCAAATATCGGGTTGCGCACCAAGATGCGGGTGCAGCAATTAGCAAAGGAATTAAATTATGAGCCTAACCAGGCTGCGATATTTTTTCAAAGAGGAAAAACCTATACCATAGGCGTTATTTTGCCTGAGTTATCTGAAGCCTTTTTTTCAACATCCATAAGGGGTATTGAAAATACCGCAGAACAAAATAACTACACCGTTTTTTTAGGACAGTCGCATGATAGTGAGGAAAGAGAAAAAAAAATTGTAGAGACAATGAAAAATCACCGCGTAGATGGATTGATTATCTCTATTTCAAAAAACACGGTGAATCATGATCATTTCGAAAGCCTGAAAAAATATGGAATACCTGTCGTGTTCTTCGACCGCATACCAAAAATGGATGATATACATTATGTAGCCTGCAACATGATTTCGGGTACGGTGCAGGCGGTATCATATCTTCTTAAAAAAGGCCACCGTGTAATAGGTATGATCAACGGCCCCGATAAATTATTTGCAAGCCAGGAAAGAAAAGATGGATATATACAAGCTATGACTAAGAATCGTTTGAAGTTTGACCCATCATTGGTTGTAAACAGCGATCTTACCCTGGAGGGAACCCAGAGGGCTATGGAGGAATTACTGGCCTCCAAGCGGAAACCTACTGCCATTGTAGCTTTTAACGATTATGTTGCGCTGGATGCCATACAATTTGCACAAAAAAGAAAAAGGAAAATAAATAAAGATATCTCCTTCGTTAGCTTTGCCAATCTTCCGATAAGTACTTACAGCGCCTATCCTCCATTAGCATCAGTAGAGCAATATCCTTACATACAGGGCCAAAAGGCAACCGGAATATTAATCGAGCTTATGAACAAGCCAAAAGAAGAACCCGGTCAAAGGGATACTTACTATAAAATTATAGTTGAGTCACAACTCGTATTGCACGAGAAAAAATAAATATAGCAAACGTTTTACTTCATTCTACGTTGTCTTATTATTTAAGTTTGATGATTGATCATTAATTTATCCACTAACTATCTCAAATGCTCCAGGTCGTTTTTAATGCTTTCGGAATATCAGAAAATATTAATAATGCCATTCCATTTGGCAATGGATTAATCAACCGGACATGGAAAATCAATCGTGGCGGTAATGCATTTATACTCCAGCAGATTAATAATAAAGTTTTCAAAGATCCCGAAGCAATTGCTTACAACATCAATGCAACCGGAAACTATCTTCATAAAAATTTTCCTTCTTATTTATTTGTTATGCCCGTTACATCCGTTCATAACGATGATATCTTTTTTGATGAAAAGGCAGGCTATTACAGGCTTTTGCCATTCATTGAAAATTCACACACCATTGATGTAGTACAAGATCCTCAAATGGCTTATGAAGCGGCGAAGGAGTTTGGTAAGTTCACAAAATTATTGTCAGGGTTTGATGCAAATCTGCTTAAAATAACGCTACCGGATTTTCACAATCTTTCATTTCGTTATAAGCAGTTTGAGGAAGCGTTGTCTCACGGAAACACACACAGAATTAAAAACTCCCGCACATGGATAGACGCAGTATTTGATAATAAATATATTTTGGACGAATTTGAGAAAATAAGATCCAATCCGCAGTTCAAAATTCGTGTCACTCATCATGATACAAAAATCAGCAATGTACTTTTTGATAAAAATGACAAAGGCTTATGTGTAATTGATTTGGATACATTGATGCCGGGTTATTTCATAAGCGATCTGGGAGATATGTTGCGCACCTATTTAAGTCCCGTAAGCGAGGAAGAAAAGGATTTTACAAAAATTGAAATCCGAAATGAATACTTCGCAAGTATTGTGAAGGGATATCTTGGACAATTGCAGGATGAACTTACCGCTGAAGAAAAAGAGCATTTTATTTATGCCGGTAAATTTATGATTTACATGCAAGGGCTTAGGTTTCTGACTGATTATATTAATGACGATATTTATTATGGTTCTAAATATGAAAGTCATAACCTGGTAAGAGCTGGCAATCAGTTCACCCTTCTACAAAAATTAACAGAAAAGGAAACCGAATTACAGAGCTATGTTGCTGCGCTTACGTCGAACTGATTCTACGACAGCCTTTGTTGACAATTTTCCGCTATCGAGATTTAGTTGTTCTTATTTTTCATGTTCCGTTGCCATGCTAACTCAGGGAGATTTGATCTTAATCGTAAATAAAATTATACTTCGAAAAAAATAAAGATGAAAAGACTCGATCAAACACTGATAGTACTGCTTTTACTCGGGAACTGCCTGAATGCAATCGCCCAGGAAAAAGTACAAACCAATGTTGCCAGCAATGGCAGCCAGCAGGTATTTACGTTATCTAATAATAAGGTTACTGAGAAGGTTGTAATTGCAGATAGTATATTATGGGAAGATCAATTGATCGGTAATAAGAAATGGCTCGATGAATATCACAACGATAATCATTCTGTAACTACCGATGGCGATTATGCACTGGAAATGATGTGGACGGATTGGAGCGCACCAGGTAAAATTTTCAACGGTGATCTGCTGGTGAGCTTTACGAAAAAGGATTATAAATATGTTGGCTATGATTTCAAGGATTCAGAAAAGGATGGCAAGGAGTTGGAATTGTATTTCACTCCATTTAATCATGACAACACCGTCCAGTTAAAACTGACCTACCAATTGCTGGCGGATAAGTTTTATAGCCGAAGAAAAATATCCTTGCGGGATACAACACTTGAAAAAAACTGGTTGGAAGCTTTTGATTCCAGGAAAGGACTTATCGGGGAAGTTAATAATACATCCGGCGGATACCTGATGCGGGAAGAAAGCAGTAGCAATTACCAACAGGTTCAAAATGTTCAAAACAATCAACAACCAACAACTTCAATTGTAAAACGAGGTGAGTTTGGACAGCCCTGTGCTGCAGATTTTTCACATGGTGGTGTTTTCTTTGGTATCGAATATCCATCAGGTACCAACGTATTGCAGCAGGCCACGGGCAACCAACTGGAACTTTCCTGCCGGCAATTAATGGGACAGGTCGTGCGCAAACAATGGGTAGAGAGTGATTGGGTAGTGGAAGGGATGGCTCCCAATCATTATGTAAAAGACTGGTTTTTTAATTATTTGCCGGATATACGCGTGGCACCTAACCGCCCGTATGCGTTGTATAATAGTTGGTACGATTTGCGTTCGCCCATGTATCCTGGCGTAAAGCCAGATCATGTGATGAATGAAAAAAATATCCTTCATATAATCGATTTGTTCCGGAAGGATATGATTAAACCTTATGGAATTCATCTTGATGCATTTGTTTTGGATGATGGATGGGATGTATATGAAAGCGACTGGTTAATGCGAAAAAATACCTTTCCTAACGGTGTAAAGCCAGTCGTAGACGCTTTAAAACCACTGGGCACCACGCTCGGCCTGTGGCTGGGTCCTACCGGCGGATATTCTTTTCGTATGAAGAGAATTAACTGGATGAAAGAACATGGATATGAAACAGTAGGTACCACGGAAAATGATGCGATGATGGATATTGCAGGGCCTAAATACGGAGCACTATTTGAAAAGAGAACGACTGATTTCGCCAAACAGGGAGTTGGCTACTTTAAGTGGGATGGTATCCAGTTTTCTTCCAGCGAACCCGACAATGGTCACCCGGTAGGATATTTTTCGCGTAGGGCTGCACTGGAAAGTGTAATCGCAAAATGCAAAGCGGTGCGTGCTGTTAATCCAAATGAATTTTTAAATATTACTTCAGGAACCTGGATGAGTCCCTGGTGGATGCAATACGCTAACCAGATATGGATGCAGGGCGCTGATTATGGTTTCGCTGATGTGCCTTCGGTAAATGAAAGAGACGGCGCCGTAACTTATAAGGATTTCGTTTTGTATGATGATTTTCATAACCAGGATACCTGGTTCCCTGTTGGTAACCTTATGACACATGGTATTATTAAAGGCAGCCTTGAAAATGTGGGCGGCAATGACGATCCATTGGATAAGTTTACAGATGATGCCGCTTTTTATTTTGGCCGTGGAGTTACCATGTATGAATTATACATTTCGCCTGACATTCTTAACAAAGACGAATGGAATGCATTAAGTAAATCCCTTGCCTGGGCAAAAGACCGCTTCACTATTTTGAACAAAACCTATATGATAGGTGGCGATCCTACTAAAGGTAACGTATACGGCTATGTGCATTTTAAAGGTGACAGCGGCATTGTTGCCATTCGCAACCCGCAAATGGAAGCGCAAAATATTACGGTGAAATTAGAACCGGAATTGGGCATGAATGCCGGTGCCAACAGTTTGGTATTGGAACGGACTTATCCTACCCGTTGGGTGTCTCCTGATTTGTATGCTGCCGGCGCCACGATTACCTTGCCATTGCAGGGTTATGAAGCGGCCGTGTATGAAGTGTATCCATTGAAAGATGCCGATCGGCCATTGTTAGCCGGTGTTATATACCAGGCAAAAAAACAAGAATCCAATGAATTTGGAATGGATGTTTTGCGAACCGGCGAAGGAGTAAAATTGTTGAATCCCGAAATGGTAAGTTCCGTATCGATTGACGGTAAGCCTTCCGACATAACGAAACTTAATATTCCTGAAAACGATACACCTGAAATGCTGAACGATGAACAAAATCATTTCTCAAAAAATGGAATTAATTCCACGATTAATTTGGATGCTTCAACGGTTACTGCAAGATATATCCTCTTTGTAAAGCCCGATAGTGCCAGCCAGGGAAAGCCTTTTCCGAATATGATATTGAAAGTTGACGGACAGTCTGAACAGCCTTCAATTCAGCAGCAAAGTGGAAGTTGGGCTACCTATTCTTTTGTATTCGATAAGGGAGGAACCCATCATCTTGAATGGCAACTGCAGGCTTCAGACAAAGTCGGCAGGTGGAAGGGAACCGCAACAATTTGGTTGAGCGGGCAGCAATTGCAAAAAGGCTTGGATGTTACAATTAAAACAGCGAAGGCCATTCGATACCGCCCGATGTTACCTTCACCTTATGCGAATAATTCGTTGAAAAAAGAGTTGTTGCTGGGTGAGGGTGTATTAGAATTGTAATAAAGAAACTTCAGTTTACCGGGATCGTCAAACGAAATTTTCTATCTTCTTATGAATTACTAACCGTCCTTCAATAAGAATATTCCGATACTTCATCTCCGGTTTGTCAATTTTATTTTCATCATTGAACAACTCAAATAATATTTCTGTTGCTTTTTGCGCCTGTTGGTAGGGGTATTGTTCCACTGACGCCAGGGGAGGAAACTCAAGATAATCGGTTAAAGGTAAATTGGCATAACTAACGAATGAGATATCTTTATTTATCTTTAGCCTCGCCTTTCGTGCGAAGTGAATCGCGTCTAATGCCACATAATCGTTGATGGTTAAAATAGCTGTGGGCGGATACTTTAAGTCCAGTAATTGTTTCATTGCTTCAAAGGTCTTTTCCCGGGAAAGATCCGTAGTAACTATGAGCGATAAATCAATTTTAATACGTTTTTTTTGCAATACTTCCATATAGGTCACTGCTCTTTCTTTACAAGATTTCATTTCTTCCGGTCCGTTAATAACCCCAATTCGTCTATGCCCTTTCTTTATAAGAAATTCAATTGCCTGGTTGGTTCCTGTCGCAAAATTTGAGGATACTTTATGAACCGTAGGGAGGTCGGGAACCCTGTCAAAAAAAACTACGGGAATATTATATTTTTGAAGGCTTGTAAAATGGTCGTAATTTTTGGTATGTTTTGAAATAGAAATGATCAAACCATCCACCCGCTGATTTTTCATCGCAATCGTAATTTGTTTTTCCTGGTCTATATCATCATGCGATTGCCCGATCAACACGCTATACTTATTAATTTTTGCAATGTCTTCTATACCATTGATAGCCTGTGAAAAAAACTCTTCTTTCAAATTGGGAAGTATTACCCCAATGGTATGTGATTTCTGCTGTTTAAAAAAAAGTGCTGTTTGATTAGGTTCATAATTCAATTCCTTTGCCAATTGCTGCACCTGCATCTTCGTGCGCAATCCAATACTCGGATGGTCATGCAAAGCCCTTGACACAGTTGAAACAGAGAATTTCAAACGTGTCGCAATTTCTTTAAGTGTAGGTAATTTATTGTCCATAAGCACTCGGCTCGCAAATTACAACAAATGCGGAAAAAATAGAACAACCGTTTGCGTGGGTTTATCAATCGTTTGCGTAAAGTAAGGGCCATTCCGCAAGAATAAATTCACTAAAATTAATTATACTTTCGGCACAACGAAAGATATTTATTTACCAAATCAAATCTTACAATGAGAATTGCTCAACGACTCTTAAAGAAAACTTTCATTTACATTTTATTTCTCCTGCCTGCATTTGCAGTGGCGCAAAAAACCGTGACAGGCACCATTAAGGACGACAAAGGCAATCCAATGGTTGCGGCTACAGTTTCAGAAAAAGGAGCCGCTAAAAACTCAACAACAAGTGATGAAAATGGAATGTTTAAACTATCGCTGAAGAAAAAATCGTCTGAAATTATCGTCACCTCAGTAGGTTACAAAGAGCAGGAAATTAAAATCGGTAACAGCAATAATGTTACAGTTGTGATGCAGCAGGAGGCAAGTCAACTGAACGATGTAGTAGTGGTGGGTTATGGCAGTGTAAAAAAGAAAGATTTAACGGGTTCGGTAAGCTCAATTAACAGCGACCACTTAAATCTGGGCGGTACTACAACAGATCTTGGCCAGGCCATACAGGGACGAGCTGCCGGTGTACAGGTACAGCAAAATAATTTTTCGCCGGGAAGTTCCCTTTCCATTACTATAAGAGGTGGAAACTCTATTAATACTACCAATGCACCATTATATGTTGTGGATGGGTTCATTACTGACAATGGTAATCTTATCAATCCAAACGATATAGCTGACATTCAAATATTGAAAGATGCTTCAGCAGCGGCCATTTACGGTTCACGAGGCGGTAACGGCGTTGTTTTGATTACTACTAAAAAAGGTACTCCCGGGCGTGTATCAATAGACGCAGATGTATCTAACGGTACCCAGTACCTGACGTACAAGCCTGCCTTGTTAAACGGTCAGCAATACACAGATATTCAAAATGCAACGGCTGTTGAAGATGGAAATCCTCCGCCGTTTCCATCCAGTTTTCCCGTTAATAACACCAACTGGTATGATGTTGCCACGCAAAATGCAACCGTCGAAAACAGGAGCATCAGTGTAAGTAGTAACGATAAAAATTCAAAATTATATGTTTCCGGAAATTACCTGAAACAGAATGGCGTATTAAAGCATACCGGCTTTGAAAGATATTCGGTAAGAATAGGGGCCGAAAAAAACCTGAATGACAAAATTAAAATTGGTGCCAATTTTTATGGTGCAAGCACTAACTCAGATTTACAATCTTATACTGGAGACATAACTGCGCCATTGTTTAGTATTTTAACTGCTCAACCGAATATTCCTGTATATAATGCAGACGGCAGCTATTACAAATACCAGGGTAAAAACAATGCTTTCGCAAATCTTATAGAACCAACAAATACTTCGGGAAATAAATTGATAAATGGCAATGCTTATATTGATTATGATATATTGAATAATCTTACGTATCACTTTAGTGCAGGGGCTGAATATTCGCAGGTTACGGCTGGCCAATATACCCCGGTTACCTTAGTAGCTGGACAGGCTAACAGTGGAATTGCAGGCGAGCAAATGTCAACAGCTTTCAGGTGGTTGGTTGAAAATTATCTCACTTATAAATATAAAACGGGCAGCCATTCATTTACTTTATTGGTAGGTACGTCCAATCAAAAAGATGTGGCAGAGGCTTTGGCTTCAGGAAGCAAGAAATTTTCAACTGATGTATTCCTTTACTACAATTTAAGTGCAGGCGCCATTCCAACAACATATTCAAGCAGCAAGTCCGAGTCGAAACTTACTGACTATTTCGGAAGATTGAATTATTCCTATAATGATAAAATTCTCGCAACATTTACTTTAAGAGATGATGCTTCTTCCAAATTCGGACCGAATTACCGGCATGGCCTTTTTCCTTCAGGTGCGGTAGCATATAAATTTACCGATGATGGATTTATAAGAAACTTAAATACGTTTTCCAATTTGAAACTGCGTCTAAGCTATGGCGTTACAGGTAATGACAGGATACCAAATTACCGTTACCTGAGTACATTCGGCAACTACAGTACCGTGCTTAACCCTGGCGATCCGTTGCAGATTGGTATAGAACCTTCCGCTTTATCTAATAATAATTTGAAATGGGAAAGTACTGCGGAATTTGATGCCGGCCTGGATATGGGATTTGCCGGAGGAAAAATTAATGCAACATTGGACTACTACCACAAAAAGACCAGTGACTTGCTCATCAATATTCCCATTGGCCAATGGTGGGGTTTTGCTTCTGAATTAGTTAATGCTGGGGTTATTCAAAACCAGGGAATCGAATTATCAATTAATACAGATAATATAAAATCAAAGAATTTTACCTGGAACACAACTTTCAATATTGCCTATAACAAACAAAAATGTATATCGCTTGCTAACAGTGTAAAAATAATTAGTACCAACACGGCTAATCCGAGCGGTGTCGTATCCGGCCGCGAATTTACAAGGTTAGTTCCGGGCAGGGAATTAGGCGAGTTATATGGCTATGTTTATGATGGTGTAGTTAAAACCGGCGAAAAATATGATCCGCAACCGAATTCTAAACCGGGTGATCCTAAATACAAAGATGTAAATGGCGATGGCGTAATAACGCCTGATGATGCCACTTATTTAGGAAACACCAATCCGCATTATATCGCAGGATTTGGTAATGATTTTCATTACAAAGGATTTGATTTGAACATATTTTTCCAGGGGGCTTTCGATTATTATTTATACAACATGAACAGGCTGGTACTGGAATCTACAACTGGCGCAGATGCCTTAAAAAGATGGGTAGCTAACACCAATGAAAACACATCAGTGCCGAGAGAAGGATATTTCTTAAGCACTTATGGGAGCTATGTAAATTCAAGATTTGTTGAAAATGCATCCTACGTTAGGTTGAAAGCAGTTTCTATTGGTTATGCAATTCCACAGTCTTTATTCACGCATGTAAAATTTGTACAGGGGATTAAAGTATATGCTTCAGGTCATAATTTATTAACGATTACAAAATATACCGGAACAGATCGGAAGTGAATGTACACGCCAGTAACAACGTGGGCGGCGGTGAAGATTTTGGTGTGTTCCCCGCATTCAGAACTTTTGATTTTGGAATAAAAGTTTCTATTCATTAATAAAAAATAACCACCTATTAATACGGTTAACCCAAAAAATATAAGATGAAAAAATACAATCTACTGTTTATTTTACCTGTTTTCTTTTTACTGTATTCGTGTAACAAAACGCTCGATCCTAAAGTATATAGCAGCTTAACAAATGCCAATGCATTTCAAACCCAATCTGACGCCATTGCTGCCGTAAACGCAGTTTATGCCAGGTTGAAAGGGCCGTCTGTTGGCGACAACTACGACTACTGGACCGTAAGGCACTTTGCTTTGACCGATCTTACAACCGATGTGGGCCACTGCAGTTATGGAGGCGACCCGGGGCAACTTTCTTTAGCACAATGGAATTCTGCTAATGGGTTACTCGGCGAAGACTGGAGACAAATTTATAAGCTGGTTGCAGATGCAAATAACGCTATCTACAATATCTCAGCAATGTCAACAATTTCTGATGCAGCCAAAAGCCAGTTCCTGGCAGAGATAAAATTTTTGCGGGCGGTAGCCTATCTCGATTTAACCGACGCATGGGGCCCTGTTATATTAGCAACAGAAAAAGATATTGCCAGTCCGTCTTATACAAGCCAGCCAAAGCCTGCTTCTGTTGATGAGATCGATACATTGCTCATATCCGATTTGCAAAACGATATCACCACGCTTCCGCTGAATTATGCAAATAGTCCATACTACACTTCAAACGATGTTGGACGGGCTACCAAAGGAGCGGCGCTTACACTTCTTGCAAAATTATATTTGCGCCAGCATGAATGGCAAAAGGTGGTGGACCTTACAAAACAGGTAATGGATTTAGGTATTTATCATCTCTATCCTTCTTACCCGGGATTATTTAAAGAAGATAACAAGTGGTGCGACGAAAATATTTTTTCAGTTCTTAGCGATGCCAATACTAACGGTACTGAACTCTTAAATCATTTTGGCCCCGAGAATTTTCCGGGTACTAATGTTGCGTTGGCAAACAGGTGGCAATATTATGCAGTATCATGGGATTTTTACAATTCGTTCGATAACAGTGATGATAGAAAATCGTGCTTTTATCCGCTATATGTTGATGCCGATGGCAACGTTCGTGAACAACCTCCAACAATTGGCGCTGCACCTCCTCCCGGATTTTTTTATATGCCCGACGTTGCAACAAAAAAATATGCTGATTCATTAGGTTCCATTACTTATTATGATGGACATAGCGTTGATATATTAAGATACGCCGATGTATTATTAAGCAGGGCCGAAGCTTTAAACGAATTGAATGGTCCGACCGCGGAGAGCATAGATTTAATTAACCAGGTTAAAGGCAGGTCTCATGCGCCGTTGCTTAATATTTCAAATTTTACACAAACAACATTAAGAGATGCCATCTTGCAGGAACGGGGCTGGGAGTTTTTTTATGAAGGCAAACGAAGAGCTGACTTAATAAGAATGAATAAGTATGATGTTATTGTGAATGCCTATTTACAAAGAATCGGGCAGCCGGCTAACATCGTAATGCCGAAGAATAAATATTTCCCCTATCCGCAAAGCCAGGTTAATCTTAATCCTAATTTAGACAATTCATCGAGGTAATTAAGTATAATAGTTAGTGTTAATGTAAGAATATACAATCCGGATGTGATTGTATATTCTTTTTAATTTTGATGAATCACCAGGTTAAAATTTTTAATGAAATAATTTTTAAAAAAAATATTCGATGATTAAAAAAATGTTTACAGTATGCTGCGGTGTTTAACAAGAGGCGTCAGCATATTTGTTATTGTTATAATTTTTGCCGGCTGTTCTGCATCTGATAAAAACATAGTCAAAGAAATAAGAGTCGGCATGCATAATAATAATGAACTGAAGATTCAGATTAATGTGCTTACCAATTCTAAAGCCGATGTGTATGCAGAGTATTGGCCGGACAGCAGCGGCGAGACTTCCAAACTTGCTTCCACGGTTTCGAAAAATGATACAAGCCATACGCTTGTCTCTTTGTAACATAATTCCTCAAACAAACTATTCGTATCATATAATTACCGAGAAAGAAGGAATAAAAGAAACTGGTAAAACATACACATTTAAATCACCGGCGCTTCTCATGTGGCTGCAGGATCAGTTTAAGGCCAGTAATTCATTCCAGGATTTAATTCCAAAAGAATTTAAGAACGGGTTGATGCTGGTTAATAAAAGAGATGCTCCGGGAATCACGTACCTCGTGGATTACAAAGGCCGGATAAGATGGTACCACATGATGGACGGTGAAGGAGTTAAAGTAACTCATTTTACAAAAGATAAAACTATAATTTCAATATTAGGCACCAATGATGAACCAACAAGTTATGGCAGCGAGATTTTGGAAATTAACTTAAGGGGCGATACTGTTTTGTATTTGAAAAAAGGACAGGGAGATTTTAAACAAACGATTCATCATGAAATATTAAAGAACGATAGGGGTGAACTGGTAACACTTTTTGTTGACAAAAAAATTATGGATTTACGGTCTATTGGTGGTAAGGAAAAGGATACGATAACGGGAGATGGAATTCTTATAATGAACACAGCCGGAAAAAAGATCTGGCAATGGAGCGTGTTTGATATAATGGATCCCTTGAAAGACCCGGCTTTGCTTAAAACTAAAAAAGACTGGATGCATGCCAACAGTCTCAACTGACGATAAGGACAGCAACTACCTGGTTTCATTTTACAACAAAGGCCAGATATGGAAGGTAGATGCGCATTCCGGGAAAGTTATTTGGAAAATCGGTAAGGGCGGAGATGTGGCCATGCCCGCTGACTGCGACTTTTCGGAGTCCCATGCCGTACATATTGATCGTTATGGCAACCTGATGTTCTTTGATAACGGTGTTGAAAAACGCCAATCGGGTGTATATGCATTGAAACTGGATGAACCGGCAAAAACTTCTGAAGTAAGCCTGCACATACTACTGCCAAAAGAAGTCTATAACGGAAGAATGGGCAGCGCCTACATGATTAATGATACTTCGGTATTGGTGTGTTGTTCCAAAAAGCATATAACGGTTTTGGCTAACCGAAAAGGAGTTTTGCTTTGGACCATGGAAACTGCTATACCTACTTACAGGGTTGAATTTATCAATGCCGATGAATTAAAACCTTACCTGGTACCTTAAATGTTAAATAAAGAAGGATGAAAAAAAGTTATGAATATGTTTTCTTTCTAAGTATCATTTTTTGCGGGCTTGTTATATTTTTTGGCTGTAATAGAAATGAAAAAAAAGAAGCGGCCGATTCTTCCTGGCTCCAATAAAACAAGATCTTTTTTTTGTTGACACTGCTAAAATGCCCAAAGGAGAATACGGAGAAGCAGTTAGATACGGAAGAGAATTGGTGTTTCACACAGCTTACTATATTGGGCTGAATGGTATCAATGGAAAATATACGGGCAATAAAATGAACTGTACTAATTGCCACCAGGAGGGTGGACTGAAACCTTTTTCATTTAACCTGGAAACATCTTTTCGAAATTACCCACAATATCGTGCAAGAGAAGGAAAGGTTTTATCACTTGCTGAGAGAAGAAATAATTGCATTATGCACCTGCATCTTGGCATAAAGCCTTTGCCACTCGACAGCAAAGAAATGATTGGTATTCTTTCCTATCTGAAATGGATCAGCGATTCCTCGCATGTTAATAACAATACACCGGGAGTAAAGAATGAAAGACTTGCATTTCCCAATGTTGCAGCATCCGCAATGAGAGGCGAACAGTTATATGCTGAAAACTGCACGAGGTGTCATGGACCGCAGGGACAAGGTATGATGGAATACGATAGTTCAACTTATATTTATCCTCCATTATGGGGGCTTAAAGCATATCAGCCGGGTTCGAGTATGCATCGCGTTATAAAGCTGGCAGAATGGCTGGTGGGCAATATGCCTTTTGATAAGGCTACCCATGACAAACCTTTTCTTACACCACAACAGGCGTTCGATCTTGCTGCGTTTATTAACGATGATTCCATACATCAGCGTCCTTTTGTGAAAGAATTCGATTACCCGCATATTGAAGAGAAGGCTATAGATTATGATCGTGGGCCTTTCAATGACACATTCCCTGCATCACAACATAAGTATGGCCCTTATCAACCGATCATTGATTATCGTAAAAGTAAAGGGCTGGCTGTTTCGTATTAATCTTAATCTTCTTCAACGGAGTAATCGATGGTAAATTGGGGTTTCATAAAAAGACGCAATGAAAAATTTAATCATAATTCTTTTGGCTATTGTGATGGCTAATAATGTTGATGCACAGGTTGCCTTTGATACCGCTTTCCCTGTAAATTCCGAAGTAGTAAACCTGATTCATAAACCTGATTTCAATAATGGTGGCGAATGCCTCGAACGCAGACAAGGCGGTAATCCCCGCGTAGAAAATGGATACCTGGTATTTAATGGTTCCATGGATGGCGATAGGCAGGTGCATCTGCAGATTGCTGTTGGCGGTGGTTATATCATGGAAGGCTCTAACAGGGGACTAATTATTTATAACTAAGAAAGGTGAGTTTGTTGAAGGCGTTTCTGAAAAGTGCTTTAACAATGGGATATATCTCGAATTGTGTTATGATATGCACAACAAAGTTTTTGTTTTTGATATGTGGTGGTATTATGATAAGCCCAAAACCAAACCGGTTAACATCGCTGTTTCAGAAACCAGTGACCCCCGGGGCGCATGGAATATATATCCGGTTTCGAGGACGGAAGAAGTTGATGGCGGCGGTATTGGATTCAGTAAAAAATGGATTGGTTATTCTTATCCCGGCGGCAGCGAGAATACTTTTATCATGCGCACTGCCGATGCGATAGCGGGCAAGCCCGCCACCATTTATTATTTTAAAGGAAGTTTAGGCAATCCTGTTTTTATGCAGGATGATATCAGATGATTTATATTTTTTTGATGTTGACGATAGTATGTTCACTATTCGCAAAATATTTGAAAATGTAAATGGGCAATCTTACTGCACTATTATTTCCAGGAAGCCACACCATTCAAAATATGTTGATTACCCGCCGCAATCTCCGCAAAAAGGAACGGATCAAAAAGTATCCAGCGGAGATCGTAATCCAAAAAATGTGGTGTATCAAAACGGGTATATCTGGTTTTCGCAGGTAGTTAATTGCGAAGGCCGTTCTGCCGTGCAGTGGCACCAGCTAAAAGCAAGTGATGGAACTGTTTTACAAAGCGGGATTATCAGGAGTGATACTACCAATTATATCCAAACAACTATTGCCGTAAATAAAAAGAATGATGTGCTGATTGGTTTCCAGGAAGTAAATAGTAATTCATTTATTAGCCCCCGGTTTGAGTATAGAATGGCTTAAGATGCAAAAGAAACCGTAAGAAAAATGGTTAAGATAGGTGAAGGGGAGGCTGCTACTAACGGAGCTTCGTGGGGAGACTATAGTGGCAGTATGATCGATGGCGACAACCCATGGATTATATTCCACTCAAAGAGGGACAATGTAAAAGGTAAAGCAGAATCAGTAATTTAAAAAGTCCTTTCAAATAATCAACCAGACGTCAACGTCCGCAACAATTACTGAAAAGTTGCACGACATTTATAACATTGCCCGGTATAAATAACTGTTTCGTCATGGCTGCACACCTCTTCCTGTTTTAAGTACGTCCTCTGCCTTATCACTGCATTAAATAACGCAGTCGTAACGCAGTGGAAATACTTCAACAATGGAGTAAACGGTGACTTGCCATAGGGAAACGGTGCCTTGTTATGGACTATACTTGCCAAAAGCGATAAGATGTATTTAGGTAGTTAATCTTATAAATTGCGACAGATGTTAAAGAAACTTTCTTTATGTATTCTTTTTGGTATAATATTATTGCCATCGGCTTTCTCACAGGTAAGCGTAAACGATAATCTGGTGTTTGATTCATTGCCTAAAAGATGGGACGAAGCGATCCCGTTAGGCAATGGAATGCTGGGTGCATTGGTTTGGCAGAAAGATGATAAACTGCGTTTCTCTCTTGATCGTGCAGATTTATGGGACGAACGGCCTGCCATAGATTTTTCTAAGTTTAACTTTAAATGGGTGCAGCAACAGGTTGCCAAAAAGCAATATGATACCGTTCAGAAATTGGGTGATGTTCCTTACGAGGCCTATCCTTATCCAACAAAACTCCCGGCAGGCGCCATAGAGTTTGATATAGCCTCTTTTGGCAAAGTGAAGGGTTCCATGTTGGATGTAACTCACGCACTTTGCAAAGTAGAGTGGGAGAGTGGTGTTGAATTGCAAACCTATGTGTGCGCCAATGCAGGTTTTGGCGTTTTTACTTTTAAGAATGTTTCAAAAAATATTATTGCTGATATTATTGCGCCGCCTTATCACACCAACAGGAAAGGCGGCACAGGCAATTCTGTAGAGGGCCAGGGATTGGAAAGATTGGGATACCGGCAAGGCACAATTACCCGGGGGAGAAACTTCCTTCAGTATACACAACCGATAACTAACGGTGAGGTGTATGTGATAACGGTGAAATGGAAAGAGCAAGGTAATGAAGTTAAAGGCGCCTGGTATATCAATAAAATGAAAGCAAGTGTGGCAAAAAAGAATGTTACTGCTATTGCTGATACCAGTTTTGCAACGCATAGTTTGTGGTGGAAAAATTTCTGGAACCAATCTTCGGTTACTGTTCCTGATAAACAAATTGAAAAGCAATATTATCTTGAATTGTACAAACTGGGATGTGTTGCGAGGAAAGGCGCCCCGGCTGTCACTTTGCAGGCCATCTGGACTGCGGATAATGGCAACCTGCCTCCCTGGAAGGGCGATTTTCATAACGATTTGAATACGCAGCTTTCTTACTGGCCGTCTTATGCATCCAACCATTTACAGGAAGCAAAAACATTTACCGATTGGTTGTGGAAGATTAAAAAGGAAAATGAAAGATATACCCAGGAATATCTTGGTGTTGCTGGTTTAAATGTTCCCGGTGTTACAACCATTTCGGGTTACCCGATGGGCGGATGGATTCAATATTCGTTATCGCCGACGATTGCTGCATGGCTATCGCAACATTTTTACTGGCAATGGAAATATTCAATGGATAAAAATTTCCTGCAAACAAGAGCCTATCCGTATTTGCACGAAGTAGCTGTTTTCCTGGAAAACATTTCATACATGGAAAACGGGAAGAGAAAACTGCCACTAAGTTCCAGCCCGGAGTACAATGATAACAGTATCAACGCATGGTTTCTTAATACAACCAATTACGATTTGTCTTTAATGAAATTTGCTTTCCAGGCAGCCGCAACATGCGCTATGGCCATGAATAAAAAAGAAGAAGCATTGCATTGGCAAAAGATCAATGCTGAGTTGCCTGCATTAAATGCAGATGAAACAGGACTCACCATTGCGCCCGGTTTTCCACGAAAAGTTTCTCATCGCCATCATTCAAATTTGATGTCAATTTATCCTTTGGGGTTATTGAATGTAAATAATGCCCATGATAAAATGATCATAGATTCGTCGTTACGCTGGATGGAGAAAACCGGCACCCGCGAATGGTGCGGCTATTCGTTTAGTTGGGCTGCGTCTTTATATGCAAGAGCAAAAGAGGGGGACAGCGCTGCCAGGGAATTAAAAATATTTGCTTCCAATTTTTGCTCACCTAACAGTTTTCATTTGAATGGAGACCAGGAAGGTGGCCAGTATTCCAATTTTACGTACCGCCCATTCACCCTCGAAGGAAATTTTGCTTTTGCACAGGGATTGCAGGAAATGCTGTTGCAGAGTTATAGCGGCGTTATCGAAATCTTCCCCGCAATACCAGCGTCGTGGAAAAATGTCGGCTTTAATAATTTACGTGCAGAAGGCGCTTTCTTAATCAGCGCTGCCAAAACTAACTGCATGATAGACGCAGTTACTGTTACTGCAGAACAAGGCGGAACCTTGCGATTAAAATTACCTTTCAAAACATTCTATCTCGCTGATGCAGCAAAGAAGTACCATGTTGCAAATGGAATTATAGAGATCGATATGAGCAGGGGAGAAAAAGTTGTTATTAAGAATGGATTTGAATGATTGTGCAAACGGTTGCCTGCTGATCTTTCATCATAAAACGATAGCTTTAGATCAATAACAGAATGGCGGGTTTAAATAACAAAATTTAAATACAAGGTATAATGGTAATTCCGGCATGAAAAAATCGATGCTATTATTAGTTGCATGGATTATTTGGAATAATTGTACTGCACAAATATCTGTGCCAAATTATGCATTGTCAATTCTACCAAAACCTGTTTCCGTTTCTTTACAGCAAGGATATTTTTTATTTAATCCCAGAACAGCAATTATTTCGGCTGATACGAAGTCTGCAGGCATAGCATCTTTCCTGTCAGATCTGTTCCATCATAAATATGGCTATGATCTTAAAAACAAATCAGAAAACGTTTTGCGTTCGTCCGTCAATGCGAAAGCTGAAATTTTAATGCGTATTAATAAAAAGCCGGATGTATCTATCGGCGATGAAGGGTATGATTTGAAAGTTACTGCCAGTGAAATAATTCTATCAGCCAATAATACGCATGGCCTTTTTTACGGTGTGCAAACGTTGTTGCAACTATTGCCGCCATTGTCTAACGGCGAGGATGAAACAAAGAATGGGCGATACAAAATACCTTGTGTAAATATCAAAGATTACCCAAGGTTTGGTTATCGCGGTATCATGCTTGATGTAAGCCGCCGTTTTTTTTCCAAAGAATTTGTAGAGAAATATATAGATGAAATGGCGAAATATAAATTCAATACATTTCACTGGCACCTCACAGACGACAATGGATGGAGAATAGAAATAAAGGGACTCCCGGAACTTACTGAGATTGGCGCCTGGCGTGTACCGAGAGTAGGCTCGTGGCACAAGTTCGAATCGCCGCAACCCGGAGAAAAAGCTACTTACGGAGGGTATTACACGCAGGATGATATTCGCGAAATAGTGAAGTATGCACAGGAAAGATTTATTACGATCATCCCGGAAATTGATGTGCCTGCACACAGCCTTGCACTCATTTCTTCTTATCCAAACTTATCATGTACACAATTACAATATTCCGTTAACCCGGGAAGTCCATTTTATAAAA
Source organism: uncultured Chitinophagaceae bacterium (assembly GCA_963792025.1). Taxonomy (GTDB): domain Bacteria; phylum Bacteroidota; class Bacteroidia; order Chitinophagales; family Chitinophagaceae; genus Ginsengibacter. The sequence continues at coordinate 182,706 of CAWBUS010000017.1, forward strand.
AAGAAGACAATGTACTATGTGTGGCTAACGATTCTACGTGGTTAATCCTTGATAAAATCTTTACACAAGTTGCCCATCTTTTTCCCGGAAAATATATTCATATCGGTGGCGACGAAGCCTATAAAGGGTTTTGGGAACTATGCCCGAAAGACCAGGCTTTAATGAAGCAGGAAGGATTAGATAGTGTTGACGAACTGCAAAGTTTTTTTGTAAAAAAACTGGAAAAGCTAATCATTGCAAAAGGTAAAAAAATGATAGGATGGGACGAGATACTGGAAGGAGGCCTGGCGCCGGAAGTCACAGTTATGAGCTGGCGCGGAATGAAGGGAGGTGTTGAGGCTGCAAAGATGGGACACGAAGTAATTATGACCCCGATACTCGAAACTTATTTAAGCAGGCGACAAGGTGATCCATCAGTGGAGCCCTTTGCTCCGGGTATGTTGCGGTTGAGCGACTGTTATAATTTTGACCCCGTTCCTGATAGTGTGAATCCAAAATATATTTTGGGCGGGCAGGCAAGTTTGTGGACTGAGTATGTACCCAATGAGCGTCATGCTGAATATATGACCTGGCCAAGGGCTATGGCCATTTCGGAAGTGTTGTGGTCTCCGAAAGCCCAACATGATCGAAATGATTTCGTGCAACGGGTAGAACAACAATTTAGATACCTGGATGCCGATAGCATTAAATATGCAAGAAGTATATATGATCCAATTGTAACTGCAGTTAAAGGGGACGACGATTCGATGAAAATAGAAATAAGCACTGAGATGCCTGGCCTTACCATTTATTATACTTTTGACGGAACCAATCCGGATAATTTTTATCCAAAGTATACAGGTGTTCCTTTGGATATTCCAAAAGGCGCTTCAGAGATCAGGGCAATTGCGTATAGGCGTGGCCGTCCGGTAAGTAAACAAATTATTTGCGTGCTGAGTGAACTGAAGACAAATCTTTTAAAAGATAAATAATACGATTGGATCATTTCATAGAAATATTGTCCAATTTTTTTGGGCTTTAGCTATTACTAACTCAGGGTGAAACCAGGGAAGCTAAATTGAAATAACAAAGACATGAAAAAATTTTTCATTTTATTATTGAGTGTTGTTTACTCTTTATCTATAGCTGCGCAACAGCGGCCGAACATTGTGTACATTTTTGCCGATGATTTAGGATATGGTGATCTTGGTTGTTATGGACAGAAAAAAATCGAAACTCCCAACATAGATGCATTAGCCCGATCGGGAATGTTATTCACTCAACATTATGTAATGCCCGTTTGTGCTCCTTCCCGGTATAGTTTAATGACAGGGCTGCATTCGGGACACGCATATATCAGGGGCAATGACGAATGGGAGGAAAGAGGTGATGTATGGAACTTCAAAGCTATGGAAGCAAATCCTGCCTTGGAAGGCCAGTTGCCCATTCCGGATTCAACAATTACAGTTGCGAAAGTATTGAAGGCAAATGGTTACAGGACAGCACTGATCGGTAAATGGGGGCTCGGTGGCCCAATGACAACCGGGATACCTAACAACCAGGGATTCGATTATTTTTTTGGTTATCTCTGTCAAAGAGAAGATCACCAGTATTATCCTGCTCACCTTTGGGAAAACATTTATCGTGTACCATTGAATAACAAAGTACAAGATCCCAATATAAAATTTCCTTCGAACCTCGACCCGAATGATCCTGCGAATTATTCCGCGTATAGCCAAAAAGAATATGCGCCTGATTTAATGATCAGCGCAGCCCTTAGATTTTTGGATTCCTGTAAGCATACGCCTTTTTTCCTCTATTACCCGAGCCCGCTTCCCCATGCATCCATGCAGGCGCCGGAAAAACTGGTGGCGTATTATCATAAAAAATTTGATGATGAGCTGCCGTTTCCAGGAGGCAGTTATGTGCCATGCCGTTATCCCCGTGCAACACGTGCCGCTATGATTACTTTGTTAGATGAGCAAGTAGGCATTATCGTTAGTAAGTTGAAAGAATTGGGAGTATATAATAATACCATCATCATCTTTTCCAGCGACAATGGCGCATCGAATGAAGGCGGCGCCGATTGCCAATGGTTCGACAGCAACGGCCCTTTCAAAAATGAATTTGGATGGGGCAAAGGTTTCTTATATGAAGGCGGCATTCGCGAACCCCTTATCGTATCCTGGCCAGGAAAAATAAAGGAGGGTTCAAAGAGTGATTTGATTACGGCCAATTGGGATTTTATGCCTACAGCCTGCGAGGTAACTAACGCCGGCATACCCGCAAATATTGATGGTATCAGTTATCTTCCAACTTTATTGGGAGATCAACAGCACCAGGTAAAACATCCGTTCCTCTACTGGGAGTTTCCTCAATATAACGGGCAACAGGCGGTGCGTATGGGCGAATGGAAAGGCATCCGTTTTGATTTGCAAAAGAGTATTACGAAAATAAAATTATTTGATTTGGATAATGATATACAGGAGCAGCATGATGTGGCCGATGAACATCCTGATATTGTGAAAAAAATAGAAGCAATCATGAAGAAGGAACACCGGACTTCATCGGTTGATCATTTCAGGCTGAAGGCATTGGATCATAAGTAATAGGCCGGATGAAATTATCGTAAATAAATAATTATCGTTTTTGTTTTATGTGAATTAATGTGTTGATGGCATAAGGAATAAAGAAGCATTCAGAAATGAAGACATAAAAATACTTTAGATATCAATTTTTAAAATTATGAAAAAACGAATACTCCTTCCCGTTAGCGTGGCATTATCAGTTACCATAACGTTAGTCTCGTGGAATTATAATTCGAAGCAAAAACCAGTTAAAACGCAATCGCCGCCTAATGTTGTCATCATTTTCATGGACGACATGGGCTATGGGGATCCTGTGTGCTATGGAGGCGGACCATACCTTACGCCTAACATTGATGCATTGGCAATGCAGGGGATGCGCTTTACTGATTTTTATGCAGCGCAGGCAGTTTGCACGGCTTCAAGATCGGCGATACTTACCGGGTGTTATCCAACGCGGATTGGTATGCATGGTGCTATAGACTCCAGGAGTAAGATTGCTCTTAACCCTGATGAGCAAACGATCGCTGAAATATTAAAGCCTGCCGGGTACCGGACAGCCATTGTGGGTAAGTGGCATTTAGGGAGCAAGCCTCCTTATATGCCACTTCAAAATGGGTTTGACGAATACTTCGGCTTGCCGTATTCCAATGACATGTGGCCCGTGGATTATAGTGGTCACCCCTGGAAGGATACTTCTTTCTGGAGGGCCAAATATCCGCCATTGCCATTGTATGATGGAAACAACGTTGTCAAGATTATTAAGACACTGGATGACCAATCACAATTGACAACCATGTACACCGAAAGGGCGGTGAAATTTATCCGGGAGAATAAAAGCAGGCCCTTCTTTTTATACCTGGCACAGGCGATGGTGCACGTGCCTATTGCGGCTTCATCAAAATTCAGGGGCAAGAGCGGTGCAGGATTATTTGGCGACGTTATGGAAGAAGTAGACTGGTCAGTTGGTGAAGTAATGAAAGAATTAAAGAAGAATGGAATTGCTGATAACACCCTGGTAATATTTACAAGTGACAATGGTCCCTGGCTTACGTTTGGTAACCACGCAGGCAACACGGGAGGGCTTCGTGAAGGTAAAGGCACCGCGTGGGATGGCGGATTAAAAGTTCCGGGTATTATGGTATGGCCGGGTAAAATTAAGCCGGGAACTGTGTGCAATAAGTTACTGACGACAATGGATATCTTACCAACTTTGGTTGATGTATGTAAAGCAAAAATGCCCGCAAAAAAAATTGATGGTGTGGATATGATTAAAGTATTACTAGGCGATAAAACGGCTACTCCGAGAGATGTGTTTGTTTATTATTATGATGAAGATAATTTAAAGGCCATTCGTAACGGCGAATGGAAACTGGTGTTCCCCTGTATTTCACAAACATATGGGCCGCCGGCCACCATAGGTCATGATGGCTACCCGGGAAAGTATGGATCCGATTCGGTACATCTTGGATTATATCATTTAACAACAGATCCCGGCGAAGACAGGGACGTAAAGGATCAGTATCCTGAAATAGTAAAAGAACTTACGTCCATTGCTGATAAATATCGGGAAACATTGGGCGATGGTCTCACCAATCATGCAGGTGTTGAAGTGAGGCCGGCTGCAGTACCCCAATGAAACTAACTGTTAAGAATAAACGAATACAAAACAATCGGGTCAGATGACACTTAATAATTTTTGCCTAAAATGAAGAAAATATTTCTTTTTACTTTTTTACTACCCACGTTTTTGTTTAATCAATTAAGTGCACAGCAAAAACCAAATGTCTTAATTCTTTATACCGATGATTTGGGATATGGCGATTTAAGTTGTTATGGCGCCACAGTAATTTCTACACCGCACATCGATTGGCTGGCACAAAATGGTTTACGATTTACGGATGCGCATTGTACGGCCTCAACATGCACACCATCAAGGTTCTCTATACTTTTGGGCAGGTATGCGTGGCGTAAAAAAGGGACCGGCATTTTACCTGGCAATGCGAATTTGACAATCCCAATTGACATTACAACTTTGCCAAAAGTTTTTCAACGGTCGGGTTATATAACAGGCGTCGTTGGCAAATGGCATTTAGGCATGGGCGATAAGTCGCCAATAGACTGGAACAAAGAAGTCTCACCCGGTCCGCGGGAAATTGGCTTTGATTATTCGTTTATTTTCCCAGCAACGGCAGATCGAACACCCACTGTCTTTATGGAAAACCAAACTGTGATTGGCTTAGATACTTCAGACCCGATTGAAGTAAGTTACGAGCATTCTTTCGATGGTGAATTATTGGGCAAAGAACATCCTGAAATGTTGAAAATAAAAAATGATCCGATACAAGGACACGATCAGCACATCGTGAATGGTATTGGTCGCATTGGTTATATGAAAGGGGGGAAGCGTGCTGAATGGACAGATGAAGAACTCGGATTTACTTTTAATACAAAAGCTATTGATTTTATTGACAGAAGCCGCAAGGAGAAAAAGCCATTTTTTCTATATTATGCTATTCATGATATTCATGTACCGCGTATGCCTGCTACCATGTTCAAGGGTAAAAGTAAATTGGGATATCGCGGCGATGCTATATTAGAAATGGATCACACAGTTGGGATTATCCTGGAAGCATTAAAGCAACGTGGCATGTTGGATAATACACTGATTGTTTTTAGCAGCGATAACGGGCCGGTGTTAAACGACGGATATTTGGATCAATCGCCTGAAACCGCATTAGCACAACATTACAAGCCGGCTGGCATTTATCGTGGTGGAAAATATAGTGCGTTGGAAGGCGGCACGCGTGTACCGATGATGGTGTATTGGGCTAATAAAATAAAACCGCATACTGTGTCCAATGCAATGGTTACTCAAATTGATTTAATGGCATCTTTTGCATCCATGCTTCATGAAAAACTGCCTGTAGGTGAGTTTACCGATAGCCGGGATTATTTCACCACGCTAACGGGTACCCGAAATTTAAGCCGGGATTATATTATTGAGCAGCCTGAAAACAGCGCTTTGGCGATCGTGAAAGATGGATGGAAATACATCAGCCCAAGTAATGGTCCAGCTTTACTTAAAGCAGTAAATATTGAAAGTGGTTATAGTAGAGAAGATCAGTTATACAATCTAAAAGATGATGCGGAAGAATTACACAACCTTGCATTAAAATTCCCCGGAAAATTGAGGGAATTAAAAAAGCTGTTGGAGAAAATGAAGGAAGCATTTTAAATTGGATAATTATTATTGCATTTTTAATCAAAAATTAATCAATAGTGCATGAGATTCGCTTAATAAATGCTTGACAATTTTATCTTACAATTTTATTTCGTTGCTGATGAATTTTTTAAAATATATTTTTTTCTTTTTGATTATAGTCGATTTTTTTTCATGCAGTAGCAATGCCAACAAAGACATTTCGCTGCGAATAATAGGAAAGATTCAGCCACATCCTGCATGATGGTGCCTTCAAGATTTAACAGTTCAACCGCAGATACCACTTTGCATTTTAACGGTGATACTTCAGTTGCCGGAATGGTTTTTATTAAAGGCGGCGACTTCATGATGGGAGGTGATAACAAGCAGGCAAGTGCAGATGAGTATCCTAAGCATGAAGTAAAAGTGGATGGCTTTTGGATGGATGCTACTGAAGTTACCAATGCAGAGTTTGAAAAATTTGTAAATGCTACTCATTATATAACCACAGCGGAAAAAAAGCCGGATTGGGACGAAATGAAACAAGGCCTGCCACCCGGTACGCCGAAGCCGCCGGATAGCCTGATGGTAGCGGCATCACTGGTTTTTCATCCAACTTCCGGGCCCGTGGATCTGAATGATTATGGCCAGTGGTGGAGCTGGGTAAAAGGCGCCAATTGGAAACATCCGGAAGGCCCCGGTAGCAGCATTAAAGGAAAAGAAAATTATCCCGTGGTACAGGTAAGTTGGTACGATGCTATGGCTTATTGTAAATGGGCGGGCAAGCGGCTGCCAACGGAAGCCGAATGGGAGTTTGCGGCAAGAGGCGGGTTAAAGGATAATATTTATCCCTGGGGAAATGAACCGGTAAATGTGGGTACACCCAAAGCCAATTCGTGGGGCGGAAATTTCCCCTACTATAATGATGGTAAGGATGGTTATGTTTCTCTTGCTCCCGTAAAATCTTTCGCCCCTAATGGTTATCATCTCTACGATATGGCGGGCAATGTGTGGGAATGGTGCAGCGATTGGTATGATGCCAATTATTATCAATCATTTTCAAATTCAATTGCAGTAAATCCGAAAGGGCCGGATAAAAGTTATGATCCCATGGAGCACTACACTCCAAAAAGAAGCTTACGTGGCGGCAGCTTTTTATGCAACGATAGTTATTGCAGCGGCTACAGGGTATCCAGGCGAATGAAAAGCAGTCCTGATACAGGTTTGGAACATACAGGGTTCAGATGTGTAAAGGATGCAAAGTAAAACACAACGGCGCGTGACCCCTGTAAACATAAATTAAGTTGAAATCATTTTCGCATAATCCGGATTTGAATATTGCATAAAAATTATTGCTTCGTGGTCTGATAAAAATAGTCACTTATTTTTTCGCCTGAATTTCGTGCAAACGGTTGCCTGTTCATTTATTCTTTTTAAACAATAGTTTTAATTTTTACCATCAATAATTGTTTCTCTAATTTCCTTTACTGAATCTTATCAACAAAAAAAAATTAATGAAAGAACTAAATCGAACAACCTACGCCGTTATAATTATCGGAATACTCTTTTTTATTTTTGGGTTTGTTACCTGGCTCAACGGAACGTTGATTCCATTTTTGAAACTGGCCTGCCAGTTAAAAAGCGATACACAGGCATTCTTCGTAACATTTGCTTTTTACATGGCGTATTTTTTTCTTGCCATTCCTTCTTCTTATGTATTAAAAAAGACAGGTTATAAAAATGGTATGGCGCTGGGTTTGTTTGTGATGGCTATTGGTTCCATCATTTTTGTTCCGGCTGCTAATGCCAGGAATTTTGGTTTATTTCTCACCGGTTTATTTGTACAGGGTATGGGACTGGCACTGCTGCAAACCGCATCCAATCCATATATCAGTATTATTGGACCTATTCAAAGTGCCGCAAAGCGCATCAGCATTATGGGCATCTGTAATAAAACCGCCGGCATGCTTAGCCCTATCATTGTAGGCGGACTGGTTTTAAAAAATGCAACTGCCATTGAAGAAAAAATTACGTCTGCCACTGATATAAATCAAAAAGAAATCCTGTTAAACGAACTCGCCCACAGGGTGATTACTCCTTATATAATTATTACTATCGTTTTAATTATTATGGCCATCATGATCACCAAATCATCTTTGCCTGAAATTGCATCTGATAAGAAGGAAACCGATGCCCGCCATCCGGTCCTGGAAAAAGCAACTGTGTTTCAATATCCCCATTTAATGTTAGGTGTATTATGTCTTTTCCTGTATGTAGGTGTAGAAGTAATGGCAGGTGATGCCATTGGCACTTACGGGAAACACATGGGCATGCCGCTGGATCAAACGAAGTACTTCACTGCATTTACTTTGTTTGCGATGCTGGCGGGATATGTTATCGGCATCTTTACCATTCCCAAATTTATTTCACAACAAAAGGCATTGGCTATCTCAGCTGTATTGGGTGTTATTTTTACAACAGGTGTTTTTGTTACGACCGGTTATACTTCTATTACTTTCATTGCCTTGCTTGGCCTCGCCAATGCTTTGATGTGGCCCGCTATTTTTCCGCTGGCCATTGACGGATTGGGCAGTCATACTAAGTTTGCTTCTGCTTTGCTTATTATGGGTATTGCGGGGGGAGCCATCATACCATTGGTTTATACAAACCTGAGAGATGCTGTACATCTTTCGAATTCTTTATCTTTTTTTACATGTATGCTTCCCTGTTATATTTATATTTTTTATTATGCTGTAAAAGGGTACAGAGTCGGGAAACCTTTTGCATTAGTTGCGGCGTAGGAGTACAAATAAGATGGCAGTTGCCCAAACTTTTATTGAGCTGTAAATAAACTAACGGCGCCATAAACGAAATTATAATTATGGAGAACAGGGTGGGACTTTGATGTTAAAATAGGCTTTGTTTACTTAATTGAACAAGTGAAATGGATTCCTAATTCATGTACAAAGTCAAAGTCATTAATCCAACGAATTCCCATGTTGTCACAAACATTTGGTATTTTAATTCTTGTCGAACTTAAAGCAGTAACTTTTTCCTCTTTTGTAACAACTGTAGCATTTTCATTTATTGCATGTGCGATTACCCAAGGGTCAGCCAAGGAACGGGCTTTTGTATTGTCGACCAAATTTTTATGAACTGGCTCGTGCGAATATATTTTTTGAAGACAAATGGTAACTGCCTCGTATCCCAGCGTCTAAGTACACTCAAAAGCAACAGTCTATTAATTTAAATTTGCGTTTAGCCGTTGGTGATAGGTTTCCAGTTATGCGGCAGTAGCTCTTCTATTTTGTTAATGGGATGGGTGGCGATGCGTTGCAAAATATCTCTGAGCCAGATGAAGGGGTTAATGCCATGCAACTTGCAGGTGCCCATTAAAGAGTATAACATAGCACTGCGTTTGGCGGCTTCATGGCTGCCGGCAAACAAATAATTTTTTCTTCCAATAGCCAGTGGCCTTATGGAGTTTTCTACCGGGTTGTTATCGATGTTCAGTTTACCATTAGTTGCATACAGCATCAGCTCCGGCCACCTGGCGATACTATAACCTAAAGCTTTGCCGATAGCACCTTTAGGCAAAACTTTTACGTAAGTTTCTTTCATCCACTTGCCTAGTGACTCTAATACAGGCAGGGCTTCTGTTTGACGCAGTTGCAGGATTTGCTCCTGCCCAAGTTGCTGCTTTTTGGCCTTGCGTTCTATATTATAGAGCAGGCCTATTTGTTCCAATGCATATTCAGCAATGGGTTTATCATTTTCCTTTGCTTCAAAAAACATGCGGCGTGCATGGGCCATGCAATGCAGTACGGTTATGTCTTTTTCTTCTTTAAAAAAATCATACACGGCATATCCATCTGTTTGAAGATATCCTTTAAAATCTTTCAGCACTGCTACAGGGCCTCCCCGTCCCCGGCCTTCCTGGTAATCGAACCATACCAGCCCATCTATGCTGTTGTGATATACCCAATAATAACCTCTATGTGTTTGGCCTTTTTTATCTTTATCTAAAACTTTTATCGGGCTTTCATCTGCATGCAGATAATGGCTTTGCACAATTAATTTTTTAAGCGATTCATATAAGGGATCTATTAAGCTGCATCCATTCTTTATCCAGTCACCAATTGTGCTATAAGGTATGTTGATGCCTTCTCTTTTAAAACGTTCCAGTTGCCGGTATAGCGGAAGATGATCTACATATTTATCAATGATGATCTGTGCCAGTAAACCAGGTCCAACAATGGCTTTGGGTAAAGGGCGATCTATCATAGGTGCAATGATGATGCCTTGATTATTGGCTTGTACATATTTAGGACGCACATAACGGTTTACAAATAATTTGCCCGGTTCATATTCTAACTCTTCGGTTATTTCTTCACCGATTTTTTTACAGCCTTGTGTAACCTCTGCAGGTTCAATAATAATTTCCCTGCGTTCTAAATGTTCAGGAAGTTTGGTACGTCCGGGATGTTCTTTGGTAATTACTGTTGTGTTGCGGACGTATTCAATCTTTTGTGTTTTGGTAACAGAACAGGCAGCAATCGCATCTGTTTGTATATTTAAACTCAGTTGTGAAGGAGAACTTTCTGCAGGAATAAAACGCTCGTTTTTGCTGCCAAAAATCAGGCGCTTGAGGGTATCAAGTTCATGCTGAAAGGCCGCTATCCTCATCGAAGATTCATTAACCAATTTCTTATACTGTTCAACAGATTCTTCGTATAAAACTTTATAATCAACGGCTGTTTCTATCACGCATCAAAAATACTATAACGCAGTGATATCAACGCTTTCAGCATATACATTATCCACAGCTTTCAGCCGTTTGTTGATATCTTTTTCGCTTATGCACGCTACGCAAAGAGACACCCTGTAAAATATGTTGCAAGGCTTCATGGCTGATAGCAATATCTTTATCATCTTCATTAATCAAAGGCACTTCATAAGTTCCTTTTTCCAGTCTTTTATAATACACTGCCAGGCCATCGCCTTCCCACAATAACAGTTTTACCTGGGTTTGTTTTTTATTAATGAAGATGAACACCGAACCGCTGAGTACATTCATTTGCAACTGGGAACTAACGATGCCGCATAGACTATCAAAACCTTTGCGCATATCGGTAGCCCCGCGATGCAAATAATATCGGCACGATGCAGATAAATGAAGCATGCTTAACTAACGAGTGCTTTTAAATAACTACTGCTTACCGCGTCATGAAAAACCAATCGTATACCACCGGGATAATAAATCTCAACCGAACCCGAAGAAGATGACTTTGCTATCTGCAACTTTACAAATGATGCGGCATTGATTTGCTGATCTGCATGCTGTTCACGATAGCGTTTATACCAATAATGAAATACATGATATTTGATGGATTGCTGCTGGCAAAATGCGTTTTGTGTAACGCCGCTTTGTTGCCACTGCTCTATGAGCTTAAACATTTGCTCTCGTACTTCGGGTTGACTGGACATGAAATTTTATTTAGCTTGCAAATCTATCGCTCATCACCTTTTATCACAACAGGTACTTAGACGGTGGGATACACTGCCTCAGTGATTTTTTGTATTGGGATTTTACTTGCCTTTAACCATTTAGACAGGTCATCTTCTGTTCTTGTTATTTCTTCGTAAACTAATTCTGGAATGAATATTTTGCCTTGCTTACCTAATTCAATGAGGATATCCCAATAGTCTGGGCAAAACTTTGGATTATAATATTTTTGCCACGCTTGAATTAACACATTGGCATCTAAACAATACTTATTTGCCATTGTGGTCATCTAAAAAGTTGTGCTTCGAGTTTTTGAAATTTATTTATTTGAACATTTAGTAGATTACTTGCCAAAGTTGGTTCGATAGAACCCCCACGAAATGCATCTAAAACTGTTTGTGTAAAAAGTCTGCTGTTTCTGTTTACTTGTAATAGAAAATAGTTTGGTCCGCCAGGGTTGTCTTTTTCTTTTTGCTTTGCTTTCTTTTCTGCTTCACGTTTTAAATATTCAGCGAAGTCTATGTCAGCTTGCTTTTTTAGTTTTTGATATACTGGAATTGAAATTAATCCGAGGTTTAATGCCCTTACAATAAGTGCAAATGAACTTACGCCAAGAAGTTTTGCGGTCTTGAAAACCTCTTTTGAATTTTGGTAAATTTGAGTGCCAAAATTTAGAACTATGTCTTTCGGCATTAGAGCGTTTGCAGCTACTTCATTACAAAATAATTCTACTGGCTGAAATTTTTCTTTGTTTTTTATTTCAGGTTCTACATTATTGGATATGCCTGTTTCTGCAATCCATATATGAGCCAACTCATGAAGAAGTGTAAAAAGTTGAGGAGCATTCCAGTCTTCTGAGTTTACAAATACAAAAGGAGCATAAAAATCAGAAATTGCAAAACCTTGCAATTCGTCTGAATCAAGTTTCAGTCTGGAATGTATAAAACTCGTCCTTGATATAAAGATGCCATTTGTTTCTGCCGCATCTATCCATTCTTTTATCGGGCTTTCAGATTTATATTGTGCCGGGTGAATGTCTAAGGTTTTTATAATGTCTTGGGCAACAACTTGAGGATTATCATTAATTGTAAAACGTCCAACGAACGGCAACTTATTTTCATCATTATCTGCATAGGTATCACTTATCCATGCTTGCTTCTGTTGTATTTCACGAATGATAAAAATTGAAGAAGTAGTTAATGTTTTTGAACCACTTTTTCTGAAATCTTGAAGAGGTTGGAAATCTCTTGGTATTTCTGGAAGAAAGAATAGGGCAAATGGTCGCTTATAAGCTTTTGCCAAGGTCTGGGCTTGTTTAATAGTTGGTTGACTTGTTCCACTTTCCCATTCTTGAAGTTTGTCAACTGTTACAGAAGCTTTGGCAGCAGCAGTCTCTTCGGACATTTTTGCGGATTCTCTTGCCCACTTGAGTACATTAGGAGTTATAAAAGCTTTGTCTGCCATTGGGTGTCAAAAATACGATTTTATGCTTTTAAAGAACTAAAGTTGAAAGTTGTTTGTCCAGCCCGCACCACAGCTTGGATTTGCAATTTGCTGATGTTTGCTGGTCAAGCCCAACTTGCATAAAACCAAATGTAAGCTGCATACTTTCTTTGTTGTGTCATAATTTAACAGGTCGCAACTTAAAAATTTCTTTGGTCAATACGCTGGAAAATTCTGTGTCTATTGGTTGTGTCCACCGTTCGGGTAATTCAAAGTCGCCTCCAGAATGCAATTGTCCAGACATAGAAGCAGTCGCTCCTTTGTGCATACCTTTAATCATGTCTTTTATTTCATTTAGTTCTTTGTCACTAATATCTTTTGCAATTACCAAACCGCAACTTCTGTCTGGGAATGCCAGATAATAACCGTTGGGAAATGCTTTTGTCAATTCGTTTGAAAGTAAAATTCTGCTTGAGCCAATTCCGTCGCCGTTCATAAAGCATATCCAAAGTAGTTGTCGTCCACTTGCTCCAATTTTATACTTGCTGAAAAAGTTTTCATTGTCTGCGATTGACAATCTTAAATTCTCGAATGATTTTTGTTGCCAACCGTCATGTTTGTTGTTTAATTCTTGAAATTGTTCTTGAGTTAAGTAATTCATTGTCGCAGCAGAACCAAATGTCACCCATGTCAAAATAAAAGACTGGTTGGGCAAAGCATAGTGAGGTAATTCCCGTGTCCCCTTTACATAATAGTTTGCAGGAACAATTAAAGGATAAATGTTGTCAAGGCTCATTGTCATTAACGGAATGTCGATTAAAGTTGCAGCCAACTCATAAACGTACGGAAGTTTTTTGCCCTTTTAAATAACGACAATTTTTTCAACATTCGCCAAATCAAACCCATATCAAAAAAGACGAAAGTTTCAAACTTTTGCAAATACGAATCTTCAGAGCTTATATCGCATACTCGACACCGTTATAAATAATGTATTAAATCAAACCGTCACATCTTTATCATCCTTCCTGTTGAGGAATGTCATGAGCACACCAAATACAAGAAATGTAAACCCGGTATAAAAATTTAGTTTATGTGCTAATACATCAGAAACTAATCCACCAATTATAAGAACCAATGAAATAAGTATAAAGAAGATTCCGATTACAAAGCCGAGGTTATTTAATTTTTTATACATGACGAATCTTGTTTAAAAGAAGATAATATTTAGGATGATCGTTATCGCAATTAGAATAAGGCCCAACGGTACAACTCTCAGGTACCATTTATCCTGGTGATACGTTGGCTTTTCGGTTAAAGAATATACAAGCCCTTTCAATTCTGCTTCTGGTTTTGGTTTTGTAAAAAGGCTTACGATAATAGTAGTGCAAAAATTTACGATCCAGGAAACGGAAGCGACAATAAATGCCTGTCCCATGCCACTGTGTATTTCATATAAAGGATAAATCCAGCCTCCTTTGCCTTCTGCTAAAGTAAGTCCATGAGTAAGGGCTGCAGCAATGGTGCCGGCAAGAAGACCAAAAAAAGCGCCGTGTCCCGTCGTTCTTTTCCAAAACATTCCCAATAAGAAAGTGGCAAATAAAGGACCGTTTACAAAGCTAAAAACCAATTGGAGAAAATCATTGATATTATTAAAGCTCTTGGCGATATATGCCGTTACAATAGATAAAAGTATTCCCGCAACGGTAACTATTTTTCCTACGATAAGATAATGCCTGTCTGATTTATTCTTTATAAAATAAGACTGATAAATATCAAAAGTAAATACAGAATTGAATGCGGTTACATTACCAGCCATGCCGCTCATGAAGGAAGCAATCAGCGCCGTAATACCTACGCCCAGCAGTCCCGTTGGATAATAATGCGAAATAAGCGAAGGTAACGTCATCGTGTAATCGAGACCGCCTTTCCCATCGGAGGGAATGCTAAAGCCTTTTGATGCCAGGGCAGGTTGTAATAGCGCAATAGCAATAACACCGGGTAACACAACTATAAGCGGCATAAACATTTTAGGGATAGCAGCAATGATAGGAGTTCGCTGTGCTGCATTCATATTTTTTGCCATCATGGCTCTTTGCACTACAAGGAAATCAGTGCACCAATAACCAAACGACATAACGAAACCCAGCCCAAATATCAACGACATAAAATTTATTCCCATTGGGTTCGACTCTGCATGGCCCATATACTTCCATGCGTGAGTTAATTGAGGTTGCAATAATGTTTTAATATTAGACCAACCACCAGCGTCATGCAAGGCGACAATCACGAGAGGGGAGAGGCCAAGGACTATAAGAAAAAATTGAAGCACTTCGTTATAAACAGCACTGGTTAACCCGCCGAGAAAAGTATAGATCATTACAATGCTTGCCGCCAGCCAGATAGAGACATCAAAATCCCAATGCAAAATAACTTCAAGCAATTTTGCAAGCGCATATAAAGAAATACCCGATGAAAAAATTGTCATCACGGCAAAAGAAATTGCGTTGAGCCCCCGTGTTTTTTCATCAAAGCGAAGCTTTAAAAATTCGGGAACACTCCTGGCCCTGCTGCCGTAGTAAAAGGGCATCATAAACACACCAAGAAATACCATAGCGAATATGGCGCCGACCCAATAGAAATGAACCGTCATTATTCCATACTTTGCTCCCGATGCCACCATACCGAGCACTTCCTGTGCGCCGAGATTGGCAGATATAAAAGCAAGACTCGTAATCCATAACGGAATGTTTCGTCCGCTGGTTAAAAAATCATTACTTGTTTTAATTCTTCTTTTAATTATGAAACCAACGCCTATAACAAAAAGAAAGTAAATGATAATGATGAGGTAATCTGCAATGTGAAGATTCATATCAATCGTACAATTAATTAGGAAGGAATATTGGCACAATATATTATTTATAATAACAAGTATGGAAAAAGTTTTTCATAAACTTTATAAAAATTATTAAATAATATATTTTCTGAATTTATGTATTCACCGGGGAAGCGATGAGGTTCTTACGGTCAGAACCGATGGCAATACGATTGTTTCATCGGCAAGATTATATTTCTTTTTTTCAATCCCTTTAAATAAAAGTTCCGCAGCGGTTTTGCCAATTTCGAAAGCTGGTTGGGTGATGGTAGAAAGCGGGGGATTCAGTATGGGCGCAGTTTCCATCGTAGAGAATACAACAACTTTCAATTTACCGGGAATAGAAACATTAGTTTCAATACATACGAGATAAACAGTCATTGCCAGTCTTTCAACAGAAGCAACAATACCATCGGGAGGGTTGTCGCCCGTGAGTAGTTTCTTAATTTGCGAATATACTTCGGCGTTAGTCCCCCTGCATTCAACAATGGTATTGCCTGTTTCGTTAATATTTTTTTCAATAAGCGCCGCTTTAAATCCATCGGCTCTTGTGTTACAGATGCTAAGGCTCGTAGATATTGATAAAAAGGCAAGGTTATGGCAACCGTTATCTATTAAATGTAATGCTGCCTGGTAGCCACTTTCGTAATCATTGGTCGTTACGCTTGCAGCATGAACACCCTCAATCTTCCGGTCGAAAAAAACAACAGGTATATTTTCATCCAGGAGTTTTTTTATATGTTCGGCATTTGTTGTTTCGCTCGTAACAGAAATTAAAATTCCGTCTACGCGGCCACTGTTACATTCATTAACGATCGAAATTTCATTTAAAAATTTTTCGTGCGAAAGATAAATTAATACATGATATGCTTTTCTTTCGGCTACTGATTGAATGCCATTGATAGCCAGCGAAAAAAAATTGTCCGCTACTTCGGGAAGTATAACTGCTATGGTTTTGCTTTTCTTATTGCGCAGGCTGCTCGCATAAGGATTCATTGTATAATTAAGGCGTGCCGCGGCTTCCAGGATTATTTTCTTCGTTTGTTCACTAATCTCATAACTGTCACGCAACGCTTTTGAAACAGTAGCAACCGAAACATTTAATTCCTTCGCAAGCTCTTTCATATTTACTTTTTTCCTCTCTTGCATTTCTATCACGCTTTAAAAAACTTAAATAATAATCCTGCTATTGAACTATGATTTACGAAAACGGTTTCGTAAATAAAGCTATGCTTTTTTATAAAAGTGATACAAAAAAAAATGAATTTAGCATTAACAAGTTTAACGAGAAAAAAAAGCGATTGCATATCAAATTACTGATTGCAGGTTTACATTAAATGAATGAAGGGATGAGGTGAAAGTGTTTTGAATCAATACCCTGCTCAATTTGCTCGTCATCAAAAGTGTTTCGGGTACGAATGGATGAATGCCCTGTTAGAATGATCAAAATATAAATTGGTTCCGGAATCATGTATTGATAAAGTCTTGATATTTCCGGTACGTTCTTAACACACAATCAACGGTTGTGTTTTTTTAATAAGAAATAAATAAGTGTGAAAAGAACATTTATTATTTAATACACTAATTATTAATAACCATAAAATAAAATGCGTATGAGAGTGCTTCGTTTTATGCTGCTTAAAAAGAGAGCAGTTGCAATGCTAACAATCGTGACGTTATTACCTGCGATGATAATGGCACAGGTTGCGAAAGACGTTACGGGGAAAGTAACAGACAATTCCGGCAACGCCTTGTCGGGAGTAACCGTTAATGTTAAGGCAACTTCAACAGCCACCGCTACAAATGCGAGGGGCGTTTTTACCATTAAGGCTAAGGAAGGAGACGTGCTTGTTTTTAGTTCCGCTTCCTTTACATCTAAAGAAGTTACTGTTACTGCCGCCTCGGTGTATAATGTAACGATGGAAGCTTCGGTAACTACTTTGGGAGATGTTGTGGTGGTGGGTTATGGTAAGTCATCTAAAAGAACACTTACCAGCGCTATCACATCTGTTAAGCCGGAAGAATTCAACCGCGGTTCCATAAGCGATGTAGGGCAGTTATTGCAGGGCAAAGCCCCTGGTTTAAATATTACTTCGAGCGGGGATCCTAACAGACCTGCTGCGGTTATATTGCGAGGACCTACTACCCTCAACAGTTCTCAAGGCATATTTTATGTAATTGATGGTGTTCCCGGTGCTGATATCGCAACCGTTGCCCCCGATGACATTGCCTCTATCGACATTTTAAAAGATGCCGCAGCTACTGCGATTTACGGTAACCGTGCATCAAATGGCGTTATAATTATTACGACTAAGAGGGCCAAAAAGGGTCAGCCAATGCTATCCTATAATGGCTACGTGAGTCTTGAAAGTGTATCAAGCCAATTGAAAGTAATGAATGCAACCCAGCTTCGTGATTTTGTGACAAAAAATGGTTTGGCTTTTACGCCAGCAGATGATCAGGGGGCAAGTACTAATTGGCAAAAGGCCATCGAACGAAGCAGCGCAATCGCCCACAACCACAATATTTCGTATAGTAATAGTGGGGAACATGGTAGTTACATTGCCAGTATTAACTACTTTGATAAGGAAGGTGTTATTCAAGGTACCTCACTCAATCGCGTAATTGCAAGGTTAAATGCAGACCAATATGCCTTTAAAGACAAAGTGAAGTTTGGTTTAAATGTGAGTAACTCGGTAAGTATTGATAATGATTTACCATATCGCAATACTATACTATTGCAGTCTGCATTGCATTTACCGGTCAACCCAATTAAAAACTCAGATGGCACATATTTTGAAAACTTCCAAAAGACCGCCTATTATAATCCTGTTGCTATGCTCAGGAACGAGCAAATGAAAACAAAGACTAACATATTGATTGGGAGCTTTACAACGAACGTAAAATTGCCCTTTGGGATAACTTACGATCTAAACTTATCGTATCAAAAATCGACTTCTCTTTATGGGGCTTATCTCACCAAATATTTTACCAATAATTACAATGGTATGTACGATAATCCTGATCCCGGTTATTACGGACATGGTTTGCAAACATTTGGTGTAAATGGACAGGCGACAAGAAGTGCTTATGAGAATACCAATAAATTGTTGGAAACTTACTTTACATGGGATAAAAAATTCGGTGATCATAGCATTAATGCAGTGTTAGGTTATTCCTGGCAGGATAATACTTACGGTGATGGATTTTCAGCTACTACAAGTAACTTCCCTTCCGATAACATCGCCTATAACAACCTGGCGTTAAGTAGTCCGACTACTTATGGCAGTGGATTATATTTTAGCGGGGATGGCGCCTATCAACATACCAGGTTAATATCAGATTTTGGTCGCTTAAAGTATAATTACAAAGAAAAATATTTATTGCAGGCTTCTTTAAGACGAGACGGAGGGTCAGTATTCGGAGCTAATCATCAATGGGGTTATTTCCCATCGATAGGTGCTGCCTGGCGCATAGGTGAAGAAGAATTCATGAAAAACCAGGATGCAATTGGCGATTTAAAATTACGGGCAAGCTACGGTGTTACAGGTAACTCTTCGGGATTTAGTGCGTACACTGCACAATTTATTTCGGGCAGTCGTGGAAATTACTATTATAACGGCGGATTAGTTTCAGCATACGGACCCATACAGACTGCCAATCCGGATTTGCAATGGGAAAAAACCGCAACAACTAATATCGGAGTTGACTTTTCCATTGTTAACAAAAGAATTAATGTAAGTTTCGATTGGTATGATAAGAATACAACTGGTATGATTTGGAATTATAGTGTAGACCCGATGTTAGTTCCATCAGGCAGCATTGTTGCTAATGGCGGAAGCATGAGTAATAAAGGTGTTGAGTTAGGTATCAGCGGAGTAGTGATACGAGGAAAAAATTTTTCATGGACGACCAACTTAAACCTTGCACATAATGAGAACGTAATTACCAAATTAACCAATCCGTTCTTTATTGGCGGTGATTCTATCTCTGTTGCCGACCCCGAAGGTGGCGGCCAATCCGGAAGATTTGTACAATTATTAAAAGAAGGTCATCCTTTGGGTCAGTTCTTTACATTTAGTTATGCCGGCAAAAATTCAGCGGGTATTTCACAATACAATAAACATGATGGTACCCTTACCACTAATCCAAGTAACGGAACAGATTATTATTATGCCGGTAATGCACAACCGAAATTATTAGTTGGTTTTTCAAACACAGTCAGGTATAAAAATATTGATTTAAATATTGCACTCAGGGGAGTATTCGGAAACAAGATTATGAATGCGACCCGTGCCGATTTGTTCCGTCCGGCAACGGCAATGAGCACTAATATTTTGGCAGATGCTGCGAATGAATTACCTGCCGATGCAATAGATTACACATACTCTACCCGTTTTATTGAAAGCGGTAGCTATGTACGTTTAGATAACGCTACGTTGGGTTATAATTTCGGCAAAATAGGAGCGGGTGATTATATTAAATCATTAAGAGTTTATATAGCTTCCAACAATTTGTTTGTAATTACAAAATATAAAGGAATAGATCCTGAAGTTAATCAGGGCGGAATTGCTCCTGGTGTTGATTATAATAATTTCTATCCTAAAACGAGAACATTTTTATTAGGTGTAAATGTTTCTTTTTAATTCACCAATTAATAAACATTAAAATGAAAAAAATACTTGGAAATTTTGCTTTAATATTAATAATGGCAGGTATCATAAGTTCTTGCCACAAACTCGATGTTCCCGTTACTACGGAATTGACTCCATCTGTTTTCCCCCAGGATTCATTGGGGTACATTCAAACTGAGCTCACTCCCTACGTTGCACTTAATGGAAACCTGGCACAGGAATATTTCTTTCAACAATCGTATAGTACTGATGAATCTATGATGCCTGCACACGGTGGTAACTGGTTTGATGGTGGCCAAAACATGCAAATGCATTACCACACATGGACAAAAGATAACGGCTACGTAAATGGTAACTGGGGCTGGATCGCTGTAATAATCAGTTCAGCAAATCAGGCTATATCAATCTTAAATACAACGATGCCGGCAGGTGCTAATAAACAAATGAAATTAGCAGAGATAAAAGTTCTGCGTGACTATTGTTTTTTTATGCTAATGGATAATTGGGGTAATGTACCGCTTGATACAGTTTATGGCGATTTTACTCCTCACACTAATGTTCCGACAGCACAGGTATTTTCCTTTATTGAAAATGACGTTAAAAGTAATATCCCTTATTTGAGCACGACTGTTGACCAAAGTACTTACGGACGTTTTACCGCTTATGGAGCGTATGCTTTATTGGCAAAAATGTATCTCAATGCCGAATATTACACCGGTACACAGCGATATAACGATTGTATTGCAGCTTGTGATTACATAATCAATTCTGGTAAATTTAATGTGGCTGCATTGTCCGATTATATGGCAATGTTTTCTCCAACCAATGGGCCAAACTCGCCCGGCAGTAAGGATGAATTTATTTTTGCAGTTCCTTTCAATGACAATGGATCAGGTTGGACTGGCCGGGCCGCAAACTATCATGCACGGTATGATGTGCCAAGGTCTATGGGTAAAGTTGGTAATGGTGCGGGATATAATTATTTTAATATTCCTTATGACCCTGCAGGGCCGGCAAGTACCTTGCCTGAATTCTATGCTAACTTCAATGATCCCAATGATGTTAGAAACAAACAGTGGTTAACCGGTTTGCAATATTTGCCTGATCATGTCACTCCTTTAACTGTTACTACTACCAATTCCGGTTATGATCAATATTATAGTGGTGGCGCTCCCGGCGGTGCTTATACTTACCAGGTTAATTTAACACCGAATGTGGTATTAAGACAAGACATAGCAAATGGCCAAAATCCATACGATGGGGTTAGTAATAATTTTGATGTAGGTAATGATGAGATTGCCTGGAACCAGGGATACAGAAACGTAAAATTCTATCCTGATGCAACATCTCCTAGCAGAAATCAAAATAATGACATAGCAATATTCCGTTATTCAGATATTATTTTAATGAAAGCAGAAGCTATTTTGCGGGGTGGTACGCCTACTTCAGGTCAAACAGCATTATCATTGGTAAATTTATTAAGGAGCAACAGAACAACTTCTCCTGCATGGTCAAACGTAACGCTTGACAGTATCTACAACGAACGTTGTCGTGAACTTGCATGGGAAGGATGGCATAGAAATGATATGATTCGTTTCGGAAAATATGAAGACAGTTGGGGTTATAAAACCAATACTGATACGTATCGTCGTATTTTCCCGATTCCTACTTCTGCCATGTCATTGAATCCTGCTTTGAAACAGAATCCCGGATATTAAAATTTGTTTTCATAGCGTAATCAAGTTTAATTATAATCCCCGGGGTTTTCCTGCCCCGGGGATTTTTTATTATGGTTAAATCGATTGAAATAAATGAACTCCATTTCGCCAAATAAGCCAGCCAGGCTGCATTCGCTCGATGCATTGCGTGGGTTTGATATGTTTTGGATCATCAGCGGTGAAGGCATTTTTCATGGGATAGCCGGCGTGGTAATGGCAAAACATTCCCTTGTTCGCAATCCTGTTGATTGGCAAATTGCAGTTACCGGAAATGTATCATGGTGGGAACGAATATTCGTTGGCGTTAGTAACCAGTTGCATCACTCTCCCTGGAACGGCTTTACTTTTTACGATATGATTTTCCCGCTGTTTATTTTTATTGCCGGCGTATCTATGCCATATTCCTTTGGGAACAAGTTGGAAAAAAATGGCATTAATAATAGAGTTGTAAAAAAGCAAATTTATGTTTCGCTCATAAAGCGCACTTGCATTTTGATACTATTAGGCATGATTGTAAACGGCGCATTGGCGTTTACCGGCTATGCGGATACAAGGTTTGCAAGTGTTCTGGGCAGAATTGCCATTGCCTGCTTTTTTGCTGCAATCATTTTTTTAAATAGTTCATTGAAAACACAAGTTATTTGGTTTGCCGTTCTCTTACTTGGTTATTGGGCCATCATGACCTTAATACCGGTACCAGGATTTGGCCCCGGTGTATTAACTCCCGAAGGAAATTTAGCAGCTTACCTCGATAGGCTTTTTTTACCAGGTAAATTACACCGACAGGTTTACGATCCCGAAGGTTTGCTTTCAAATATTCCCGCAATTGGTTCGGCTTTATTAGGAGTATTTGCCGGCCAATTTTTAAGATGGCGGTCAGGCAACTGGAGCCAGGAGAAAAAGGCGGTCACGCTTACAATCGCTGCATTTATATTGTTGGCGATTGGAAAACTTTGGGGTCTTTATTTTCCTATTAATAAAAATATGTGGACGAGTTCTTTTGTGTTTTTCGCAGGCGGTTGGAGTGTGTTATTGCTTGCCATATTTTATTACGTGATAGATGTGGCCGGGATAAAAAAATGGAGCATGCCCTTTGTTTGGATCGGTACAAATTCTATCCTGATTTATATGGCAGCCCACGGTATTATTGATTTTGAACATAGCTCGCAGTTTTTGTTTGGCGGACTTTTCAATTTTGCTCCCGTAATTTGGCATGATGCGTTATTGTGGATCGGAGTAACTTTGGTTCAATCGGGATTGCTTTATTTTTTATATAAAAATAAATTGTTTTTGAAGATATAACCGGTGGTTTTTGCTTGCCGGTATTTATTTAAAATTTGTTTCGATGAGGACTGCATGTATTTCAATCATTTTATTTTTTTGCTGTAACAGTTTAGTTGCACAGATAGATATTAAGGCTTCCGAAGCTTTGTTAGTACGCATTATTCCCAGGCAGGTGAACCGCTTTATCATCCAACAAATTCCTGCGGAAAAAGATAAAGACGTATTTGAAATTGAAACGGTAAACAATAAAATAATTTTAAGAGGGAATGATGGGGTGGCGATTGCATCTGCTTTGTATTATTATCTTAATAAATATTGTCATGCGCAAATAACATGGAACGGCACTAACCTAACGTTGCCGGCTACACTGCCATTGCCTGGCAAAAAAATTCATAAGGCAACTCCCTATGAATACCGGTATTATATGAATTATTGCACTTTCAATTATAGTATGAGTTGGTGGGATTGGCCACGCTGGGAAAAAGAAATTGACTGGATGGCATTGCACGGTATCAATATGCCGCTGGCAATAACCGGCGAAGAATATACCTGGTATCTTGTGTATAAAGACATGGGTTTTAGTGATGATGATTTGAAAGATTTTTTTTGCGGCCCATCTTATTTTTCCTGGTTCTGGATGGGCAACCTTGATGGCTGGGGAGGCCCGCTACCATTGAGCTGGATGAAATCGCATTTTGACCTGGAAAAGAAAATCATCAACCGTGAAAGGCAGTTAGGAATGAAACCCGTTTTGCCTGCATTTACAGGTCATGTGCCTGCGGCTTTTAAAAAGAGATTTCCCGGTGCAAAATTGAAAACTACCAACTGGAACAATGGTTTTGCTGACACGTATATTCTTGATGCACACGATTCGCTTTTTGCTGAATTGGGTAAACGCTTTTTGCAAAAGCAAACTGCCATGCTTGGGACAGATCATTTGTATAGCGCTGATACCTTTAACGAAAATGAGCCACCATCAAATGAACCATCTTATTTAAGTGATTTGAGCGCTAAAGTTTATGATGGAATGAAAGAAGCGGATACTGCTGCCGTTTGGGTGATGCAGGGCTGGTTATTTTTCAGTGATAGAAAATTCTGGAAGCAACCGCAAACCGAAGCGTTATTAAAAGCAGTACCGAATGATAAGATGATTGTGTTAGACCTCGCTACAGAAATTGAACCCGTTTGGAAACGCACTGACGCTTTTTATGGCAAACCCTGGATATGGAATATGTTGAACAATTTTGGTGGCAATACCAATTTGTTTGGCCGTATTGAAACGGTTGCAAAAGAACCGGCTGCTGCTTTGAACGACCCTGCAAGCGGTAACATGAAAGGCATTGGCCTGACAATGGAAGCCATTGAGCAAAACCCGGTAATGTACGAATTGATGACAGACAACACCTGGCGAAATGAAAGTATTAATTTAGACGAATGGATTCCTGCGTATATTGTAAACCGTTATGGCGTCAAAGATAGCCACGCATTGAAAGCGTGGGATGTTTTAAGGAAAACAGTTTACACAGTTCCTGCTGACAGATATAAGAGAGATGGTGCCGAATCTATTATCGAGGCCAGGCCTACATTTGACTCCTCTACGCAGTGGGCCAATACAAAATTAAATTATGCAGCTAAAGATTTATTGCCGGCGTGGGATGAAATGATAAAAGCGATTCCTTCCTGCAAAACAAGTGATGGATTTCAGTTTGATTTAGTCGATGTCACCCGCCAGGTATTAGCTAACTATGCCAGCCCGCTGCAGCAACAATTTGTTCAGGCTTATAAAAATAAAGATGCGGTTGCTTTTGCAAAATATAGTACACAGTTTCTTACCTTGATAGACGATATGGATAAACTGGTAGCTACACGAAAAGATTTTTTATTAGGACCGTGGGTGGCCAGCGCAAGGAAATTGGGAAACAACGAAAAGGAAAAAGCCTTATATGAATTCAATGCAAAAGATCTTAATTACACTTTGGGGCGATAAAGATTGCCCATTGCACGAGTATGCCTGCCGGCAGTGGAGCGGTTTGCTGAATGATTTTTATAAACCGCGTTGGGAAAAGTTTTTCGCAAAAGTTTCTTTGGCCTTACACGAAGGAAAAGAAATGAACACTGAAGCATTTACAAAGGATATCAGGGACTGGGAATGGCATTGGGTGAATGAAAGAAAGGATTATAAACTTACCACAACAGGTGACCCGATTGCGGTGGCACAGGCGATGTATGAAAAATACCGTTCGGCTATTAAGAATGCTGCGAATTGGTAAGTAAAAGTTTAATTATAAAAGAGTGAGAGAAAATTTTTATTTCACATTTAAGTGCAACTGAATGTTGCTAGTTTAGATAAAAGAGAATGAAGCCGGTTTCTCCTAAAATATTATTTGATGATTGCTATGGCAAATACACGATTGCTGCAGTTAATGTATTTACTATGGAACAGGTACATGGTTTGTTTGCGGCGGCGCAGGATTCCGAAACGCCTGTCATTGTTCAGTTGACGCCGGCTGCCAGGAATTATGCGCATCCTGAAATGTTGATGGCAATAATAAAAGCAGCCGCTGATATTTATCCAAAGGCAGTTTATGCTATTCATTTAGATCATGGCGTGGAAGCTCATGCATTTGATGCTATCGGTAACGGGTACACGTCTGTAATGATCGATGCCTCGCATGATGATTTTGAAACGAATATTGCAAGAACGGCGGCTGTTGTTGAGGCGGCACATAAAAAAAATATTGTAGTAGAAGCCGAACTTGGCGTATTAAGCGGCGTTGAAGATGACCTGAGTATTGAAGAGGAAAATGCAAAATATACGGATCCTGGCATGGCTAAAGAGTTTGTCGAAAGAACCGGTTGCGACAGCCTTGCGGTTGCGGTGGGAACAAGCCACGGCGCTTATAAATTTAGTGGTGGCAAAGGATTGCAATTTAGTGTGCTTGAGAAAATTCAGCAGCGTTTACCCGGATTTCCGTTAGTACTTCATGGAAGCTCCGGTGTTAATAAAAATGATATTAATGAAATAAACCGTTATGGCGGAAAGTTGTTGGAAAACGCCAGTGGTGTCACTGATGAAGAATTGAAAAAGGCAATTCAATATGGCGTATGCAAAGTGAACATAGCAACTGATCTACGCTTATTATGGACAAAAGTGCATCGCAAATTTTTTGCCGAACATCCGGAACAATTTGATCCGGTAATTCCGGGTAAAGAATATATGAAAGCTTATAAAGAATTTATGATTGAGCGCTTTGAAGTTTTTGGCAGCAAAGGAAAAGCATCATCAATTCATTTAAATTAAAATTATATAGATGAAAGAAAGTTATTTAATTAAACATCCGATACAAACCTTCGGCGTGTACCAGAAAGTTACTGCTGAAGATGCGGGCTGGACGCATCTCAACATGGAAGCAAGATTGATGCGTAAAGGTGAGACATGGCGCGGAGAGACTGGAGAGAACGAATATGCATTTATATTATTAAGTGGTAGTTATTCTGCATCCACTAACAGAGGTAGTTGGCAAACAACCAATGGCAGGAAGAGTGTGTTTGAAGGCATTGCTCACACACTCTATTTACCAAGACATACCACATTTACTATTACTGCTGAAAGTGAATTGCTCGATATCGCAGCAGGCTGGTGTTTGGCAACTAAGGATTTTCCTGCCAGGTTTAAATCTCCTGAAGAAGCAGCGATTGAAATTCGTGGTGGTGATAATGCAACACGACAGATAAACAGCCTCGTGGAGCCGGGGTTTGGATGCAGCAATATTATAGCCGTAGAAGTGTACACGCCTTCAGGCAACTGGAGCTCCTTTCCGGCACACAAACATGATGAAAGGAAAGTGGATACTAACGGTGCCGTAACCGAAGCTTGTTTGGAAGAATTTTATTTTTATAAAATAGATAAAGAACGGGGCTATGCATTGCAACATGTTTACACTTCCGATGGCAGCCTTAACGAACTGATGCAATTAAGAACAAATGATCTTGCATTAATTCCGAAAGGTTATCACCCGGTAGTAGCAGCACATGGATACAATTGTTACTATTTAAATTTTTTAGCCGGTAGCGATCAGTCATTAGCCAATACACCCGATCCGGATCATGAATGGATTTTTAATTCGTGGAAGGGAATTGATCCGCGTATTCCAATTGTAACTGCAGCGATGAATAATCAATGAAATATTTTTATGAAAGAAAAGAAATTTGATTTAATAACATTTGGCCGCTCTTCTATAGACCTGTACTCGCAGAATATTGGTGCCGATTTTGTAGATATAAAAGGATTTGATGCTTTCGTGGGAGGATCGCCATTAAATATTGCTGTTGGAGCAAGTCGACTCGGTGCGACGGTTTCTTTATTAACAGGCATTGGTAATGATAAAGTCGGCGACTTTATTATTAATTTTTTGAAAAATCAAAATGTTGACACTAACACGATTGCCCGCATTGAAGGCGCCAGGTCAAGTGCAGTTGTTTTGGGAATTGAGCCACCGGACAGGTTCCCGTTAGTTTACTACCGGGACAATGCGGCGGATAGCCAGGTAACAATTGATCATGTGATAGCCGCTAACATTGATCAATATAAAATGTTGGAAATTTCGGCAACGGCATTAAATATTGAACCAAGTCGCAGCGCTGTTTTTTATGCAGTCGAAACCGCGTTCGATAATAATGTAGAAGTTGTTTTAGATATGGATTTCCGTGCTGATCAATGGAAGGATCTGCGCTCATTCGGTTTAATGGTACGAGCCATTTTACCTAAAGTAAAAATTGCTATCGGCACTGAAGAAGAAATACTCGCTGCCACCTTACAACATGCCGACCAGGTGCACATCAGTCATCAACAAATTTCCGCTCCCGTAATAAAAGGAGATATAGAGGCATCAATTCAAAAAATAATTAAGTCAGGGCCTGAATTATTGATTGTAAAAAGAGGTTCAAAGGGCGCCACTATTTATTTTAAGGACGGCAGGGTGCAGGATGTGCCAGGGTTTCCGGTAGAAATATTAAATGTGTTAGGCGCAGGCGACGCCTTTGCAAGTGGCTTTATTTATGGCTATTTGCAAGGTTGGGATGTTTACAAGGCCTGCAGGTTAGGAAATGCGAGTGGCGCATGGGTTGTGCAAAAATCAGGATGCGCCAATGCGATGCCTTACTATGATGAATTGATGCAATTTGTTGACTCACGGGGAGGACTGTAAAAAGATAGAATATAACTTAAACGCATAAACGAAATGATAAATAAAATGGCAGAGAAAACAAAACGGCTAACCACCGCACAGGCAACCATCGAATTTTTGCAAAAGCAATTTGTAGAAAGAGATGGAATTGAACAGGCATTCTTTGCAGGATGTTTAGGCATATTCGGACATGGAAATGTTGGTGGAATTGGACAGGCATTGTATCAATACCCGTCTTTCAAATATTATCAATATAGAAATGAGCAGGCAATGGTTCATACCGCTATCGCCTACTCGAAAGTTAAAAACAGGTTAGGTGCATTTGTGTGCACTTCTTCCATAGGGCCGGGAGCTACTAATATGATTACGGGTGCGGCCACTGCTACCATTAATCGCATACCAGTGCTGCTTTTGCCGGGTGATATATTCGCTAAAAGAACCGTGGATCCTGTGTTGCAGCAACTAGAATATCAATATTCAAAAGACTTTTCGGTCAATGATTGTTTTAAACCGGTTTCAAAATATTGGGATCGCATCAATCGCCCGGAACAACTGATTCCTGCAATGATGAATGCGATGCGCATACTAACCTCTCCCGCTGAAACGGGGGCTGTTACGATTGCCATGCCGCAGGATGTTCAGGCTGAAGCATATGATTTTCCCCTTAGTTTTTTCAGGAAAAGAGTTTGGCAAATTCCCAGAGTAAGAGCAGATAAAAATATGTTGCAAAAGGCGGCGGCTATTATCAGTAAATCAAAGAACCCTGTGATCATTGCAGGTGGCGGTGTTGTCTACAGTGATGCGTGTAATGAATTAAAAAAGCTGGTAAACAGAACACGTATTCCGGTAGCAGAAACTTTTGCGGGCAAAGGAAGCTTGCACTATGATGAACCTCAGAACCTCGGCGCCGCAGGCGTTACAGGTACTCCCGGTGCTATTGCTGCGTGTGAAAAGGCGGATGTAATTATTGGTATTGGGACACGCTATAGTGATTTTACAACGGTATCACAGGGCGGATTTTTAAATCCTTCTGTACAATTTATTAATATCAATGTGTCTGAATTTGATTCTTTCAAGCAGGCAGCATTGCCTGTTGTTGGTGATGCAAGAGAATCGATTAAAGAATTGGATAAGTTATTGAAGAATTATCAGGTTTCAGATAAATATGCAAATACTATAACAAAGAGCCATGCAGAATGGAATAAAATTGTGGACAGAGTTTATTCATTGAATCATGGTATCCCGGTAAGCCAGGGTGAAGTAATCGGAGCTGTAAATAATTTTTCTGCTGCAAAAGACATAGTTGTATGCGCTTCCGGAAGTTTGCCGGGGGATTTACATAAACTCTGGAAAACGTCTGACAGTAAGGGTTTCCATCTTGAGTACGGCTATTCGTGTATGGGATATGAAATTGCAGGCGGCCTCGGCGCGAAGATGGCTGATCCTTCAAGAGAGATTTATGTAATGCTGGGCGACGGAAGTTATTTAATG
Organism: uncultured Chitinophagaceae bacterium; assembly: GCA_963792025.1. Classification (GTDB taxonomy): domain Bacteria; phylum Bacteroidota; class Bacteroidia; order Chitinophagales; family Chitinophagaceae; genus Ginsengibacter. The sequence goes on from CAWBUS010000017.1 coordinate 212,606, forward strand.
ATGTCGCAGGAAATAATTACGTCTATACAAGAAGGTTATAAGCTTACTATTATTTTGCTTAACAATAATGGTTATGCCAGTATTGGCGGACTTTCAAAATCATTGGGAACAAATGGTTTCGGTACAGTTTATAAATTTCGTGATAATAAAACAGGACAACTTACCGGTGAATATTTACCGGTAGATCTCGCTACCAATGCCGAAAGTTTAGGCGCCATTGTAATTCGTACCAAAAGTATCGATGAATTTAAGCAGGCATTGGCCGATTCAAAAAAAGAAAATAAAACCACCGTAATTTATATTGAAACTGATCGTGAACAAAGAGTGGATGGTTATGCCTGGTGGGAAGTTCCGGTGGCAGAAGTGTCAACCGTTAGTTCCGTAAAAGCGAGCCTCGAAAAATTGCAAAGTAATAAGAAGAAACAGAAATATCATTTGTAAAATCAAAATAAAAAAACAGGAATGGACGTATTGAAAAATTATATTAATGGCCAGTGGATTCAAAGTGTTTCCAAAGAAACCATTGATGTGTTGAATCCGGCATCAGGCGAAGTATTGGCGAAAGTGCCTTTCGGGGCAGCCACCACCAATGATGTTGCGGAAGCAGTGTCTGCGGCAAATATTGCTTACCAACAATGGAAAGATGTACCGGTGTTGAAACGTATTCAACCATTGTTTAAATTGAAGCAGCTTTTCGAAGACCACGCCGATGAAATTGCCCGCATCATAACCATCGAGTGTGGGAAGACGTTAGCTGAGTCAAGCGGCGAGATTCAACGAGCCATCGAAAATATAGAAGTGGCGAGCGGAGCACCGATGCTTTTGCAAAGTGAGTTCTTAGAAAACATTGCAACAGGAATTGATGAGTACATGATACGGCAACCGTTAGGTGTAACTGCGTGTATTGCTCCTTTTAATTTTCCGGCAATGATATCTTTTTGGTTTCTGCCTTACGCCATTGCCTGCGGCAATAGTATGATCGTAAAGCCTTCTGAAAAAGTGCCGCTTACCATGATGAAAATATTTGAATTGATCCATCAATTAGATATTCCTAAAGGATTAATTAATTTGGTTCATGGCGGAAAGCAATCTGTTGATGCGATACTCGATCATCCGGATATTAGATCCATCAGTTTTGTAGGAAGCACTGCGGTAGCCAAATACATTTATTCACGTGGCACTGCCAATGGCAAAAGAGTGCAGGCGCAGGGTGGTGCAAAAAACCCTGTTGTTATATTACCCGATGCAGATATTGAAATGACATCGCAGATTGTTACTGATAGCGTCTATGGCTGTGCCGGTCAGCGTTGCCTGGCAGCATCAGTGGTAATAACAGTTGATGATAATTCTAAAATTCGTGATTCATTGTATGCATCTGCGAAAGCACGAAATGTTGGCTTTGGATTAAACAAAGGTGTTGAGATGGGGCCTGTTATCAGCAAAGAAAGTAAAAGAAGAATTGAAACACTTATTGCACAGGGCGAGGCAGAAGGTGGTTCAATTTTATTAGACGGAAGAAATGCTTCGGTAAAAGATTATGAGCAGGGTAATTTTATTCAACCTACTATTCTTGAAAATATACCGGTAGATGGTGAACTTATAAAAACAGAAATCTTCGGACCGGTTATGAGTTTGTTGCACATGAAAACGGTAGACGATGCAATTGCGTTTATCAATAACGGTAAGTACGGAAATATGGCTTGTTTATTTACAAGCAGTGGTTCCAGTGCCCGTAAATTCAGAAGCCAGGCAATGGCCGGAAACATCGGGATCAATATTGGCGTAGCGGCTCCAATGGCGCAATTTCCTTTTAGCGGATGGAAAGAAAGTTTCTTCGGTGACCTGCATGGACAAGGCAAACATGCTATCGAATTTTTTACACAGACAAAAGTTGTTATTGAACGCTGGCCAAAAGAATGGTCAAGAAAATTTTAAAACTACCATGGAAAAGAAAATAAAGATTGCCAATGCTCCTTGTTCGTGGGGCGCATTGGAATTTGAACTCGAAGGAAAATCGTTAGGATATGAACAGGTGTTGGATGAATTGGTTGCAACAGGTTATGCAGGAACAGAGTTGGGTGATTGGGGCTTTATGCCAACGGAACCAGCCGCATTGCACGACGAAATTTCGAAGCGAAATATTAGCTTATTGGGAGCCTTCGTCCCGGTTGCATTATCCAACGAAAGCGCACATGAAGCAGGTGTTGATAAAGCAATTAAGGTTGCAGGCTTAATGTATGATGCCGGTTATAAAGATGCATTTATTGTATTGGCCGATGAGAATGGAGCAGTAGAATTTAGAACAAAAAATGCCGGCAGAACAAAAGGACAGGGCAGCCTCTCAAGTGCTCAAATGAAAATTTTTGGAGCAGGAGCGGAGAAGGTTGCAAGGGCTGTAAAAGATACTTACGGAATGAGAACAGTTTTTCATCATCACTGCGCCGGCTATGTTGAAACTCCTGACGAAATTGATGACTTCCTGCAAGTAACCAATCCGCAATTGGTGGGCCTTTGTTTTGATACAGGTCATTATTTGTTTGGAGGCGGAAAAAATCCACTCAATGTGCTTGAAAAATATTGGGATCGCATCTGGCATGTACACTTTAAAGATTTTTCATCTGAGGTAGCTGCAGCGTCGGCAAAAAATAATTGGGATTACTTTCAATCGGTTCAGCATGGCGTGTTTTGTGAATTGGGAAAAGGCGATGTTGATTTCGAGGCTGTCATTCAATTTTTAAAAAATAAAAATTATGATGGATGGGTTGTAGTGGAGCAGGATGTTTTACCGGGTATGGGTAATCCAAAGCAATGTGCTGAAAACAACCGGCATTATTTAAAAAGCAAAGGGTTATAATTGAATCACTTTATAGTTAATTTTTAATTTAAAATACAAAAGATGAAGCGAGTTAATATTGCGCTATTGGGAATGGGACGTATCGGTAAAATCCATTTCAAAAACATTGAACAACATTTTCCCAATGCAAAAATTGCAGCCGTTGCTGATCCTCTTTACGATGAGTCTCTCAAGGAAAAATATAGTAACATTTTCTTTTCAAAAAATGCGAATGAAGTAATTACATTACCTGAAGTAGATGCCATTTTAATTTGCACGCCTACAAGTTCGCATGCTGATTTAATTGAGCAAGGGATTAAAAACGGCAAACATATTTTTTGCGAAAAGCCAATGGATCTTTCACTGGAGCGAACGGCATCATTGAGTGAGATGGCCGAAGATGCTGGTGTTAAGCTGATGCTGGGTTTTAACAGGAGATTTGATCCTGATTTTATACAAGCCTATAAATCGGTTCGTGCAGGAGCAATCGGCGATGTTCAAATTGTGAAGATTACCAGCCGCGATCCGGGATTGCCGCCTATTGATTATATAAAAAATTCAGGTGGTTTATTTATGGATATGGCGATACATGATTTTGATATGGCAAGATATATAATGGATAAAGAGGTTGTTGAAGTTTATGCACGCGGGTTAAATGTGGTAGACAAAGCTGTTGGAGAAGCAGGCGATATAGACACTGCGCTAACGACTTTAATTTTTGAAGATGGTACTTACGCAGTTATTGACAATAGCAGGAAAGCTGCTTATGGTTATGATCAGCGCCTGGAAATTTTTGGAAATGGAGGTATGATAAAAGTGGAAAATAATTTACATAACCGTAATATTATTTACGATGAAAAGGGCATACATCATGCATTGCCGCTTGATTTTTTTATGGACCGTTATGCCAATTCTTATTTAATTGAAATGCGATTATTTATTGACGCCTTACAAAATAATAAGCCAATGCCGGCTGGCGGGGTGGATGGTCTGAAAGCCACTGAAATTGCCTACGCAGCGAAGATGTCGATGGAAACAGGCTTACCCGTAAAACTTGAAGACGAAAAGATCAAGGCTAAAAAAATTGCATAATTAATTAATAATACAATCACTTTGTCTAAACGACTGTAATCTGTTTTATATTCGGGCGATTAAATTCAAACTAAATGAATAAACTATTTTTTACTTTACTGCTTTTACTTTCATTACACACATTTGGTCAAAAAAATATTTCATTTCCAGTTGCCAAATTTCATACAGGCGATGACCCGGCATGGAAAGATGCAAATTTTGATGACACGCAATGGCCTTCTATTAAAACGGATGAAGATTGGGAACTGCAGGGATATGATAAATATGATGGATATGCATGGTACCGGATCAAGTTCATGCTGCCTTCTTCGTTAAAAAAGAATGCTTATTGGAAAGACACACTTTCGTTTCATCTCGGTAAAATTGATGATGTTGATGAAACTTTTTTTAACGGTGAAAAAATAGGGCAAACGGGTTCTTTGCCTACCGATGCAGATGGTTATAATGGAATGTGGGATGCGTACCGGATTTATAATTTGCCAACCACGAGTAATCTTATTCAATGGGATAAAGAAAATATTATCGCGATCAGGGTATATGATCACGGGGGTGGTGGCGGGATGTTTGGCGGTGTTCCTTTTATTAAATTATTAGAACCTATAGATGTCGTCGATGTAGCACTGGAGGAAGATCCAGCTGTGCAATCAAAATATATCTGCTCTGTTGAAAATAGCTCTGGCAAAGCGGTTGAAGGAACCTTAACTATTTCTGTAAGGGATGGCGCCGCCAATAAAATAGTCAAATCGATTGTAAAGCCTGTTACCATACCGCCTTATAAAAGTATTGCTGAAAATATAAATACCGCAGCAAACAAGAGATTCGAAATAAGTGCTTCGCTAAAAGAAAAACATACGGGTGCAATAAAAAGCCAATCAAAAGTTACGCCTTACATTCTTACGCCAGAAGTATCCGACAAGCCCCGTATCAATAATGCAAAAGTATTTGGTGTACGACCCAACTCGCCGGTAATTTTTAAAATAGCAGCAACTGGAAAAAAGCCGTTGCGGTACCAGGCTTCAAATCTACCTAACGGTTTGTCGATAGACGCAATAGCTGGAATTATCACAGGGAAAGTTGAAGCCAAAGGAACTTATGACATCGATATTATCGTTTCAAATTCATTGGGTGCTATTGTGCAGAACTTTAAGTTGAAAGTGGGCAACGAACTGGCGCTTACACCGCCTATGGGCTGGAACAGCTGGAATTGCTGGGGTTTAACGGTTGATGATGAAAAGGTGAAAAGCTCGGCCCAGGCATTTATTGACAAAGGGTTGATTGACCACGGCTGGAGTTATATTAATATAGATGATGGCTGGCAGGATCCGGAAAGAGCTATTGATGGAGAAATATTACCCAACAAAAAATTCGGTGACATTGCAGGACTGGCAAATTGGTTGCACGATAAAGGATTGAAATTTGGCGTGTATTCATCACCAGGAACTAAAACATGTGGCGGTTATACGGGCTCTTACCAGCATGAATTGCAGGATGCAACAACTTATAACAAATGGGGAGTTGATTATTTAAAATACGATTGGTGCAGTTACCAGGAAGTTTTCAATGCAGAAAAGGATACAACGTTGCAGGCCTATCAAAAGCCATATAGAATAATGGCAGATGCTTTAATGAAGCAACCAAGAGATATTGTTTATAGTCTTTGTCAATATGGTATGGCCGATGTTTGGAAGTGGGGTGGCAAAGTAAATGGCAATAGTTGGCGTACAACGGGTGATATCAATGATACCTGGGGAAGTGTTGTAGCAAATGGTTTTGATCATCCCGAACTATTTCAGTATGCAAAGCCGGGCAATTGGAACGACCCTGATATGTTGGTGGTGGGTAAGGTAGGTTGGTCGGGTACGCTACATGCTACCAACCTCACACCTGATGAACAATATTCACACATCAGTTTATGGTGCTTATTGTCTTCGCCTCTTTTAATCGGATGCGATGTAAGCAGGTTGGATGATTTTACATTGAATCTTTTAAGCAATGACGAAGTATTGGCAATTGACCAGGATGTAGCAGGGAAGCAGGCTCAGCAAAAAATAAAAACGAATGACTATCAAATATGGGTGAAGGAACTTTCCGATGGAAGTAAGGCTATTGGAATTTTCAACATGAGTGATGGCTATAAAAATATCAGTGTCAATTTTGGTAACCTTGGATTAGACGGGAGATATAAAGTCAGGGATTTGTGGCGACAGGTTAACGTGGGAACTTCGTCAGCAAGCTATTCCTCAAACATACCACCACATGGTGTATCATTAATTAAACTTTCAGGACAATAAAATAATTGACCTCATTTGAAAAGAGTAATCATTTTTAAAAATCGTGGGCAAAGATTTCCAATTTTATGGCGGCACTATTTTATTTATGCCAAATCTTTTATAGACTACTATAGGTAGCCATAGCCTGGCAATTAAAATTAAAGGTGCTATTTAAATTTATGTTTTGAAAAAAATCACTTTATTATTTGTAACATTTTTTTCGATTACGGCATGCTTCAGCCAAAAGAAAGATTTTGTAATAACAGATTATGGTGCTGTCTCCGATGGAGTTACCAATAATGTAACGGCCATCCAACATGCCATTGACGATGCAAATAAAAATGGCGGCGGAAGAGTGGTCGTTCCAAGAGGCCGGTTTCTAAGCGGTGTCATACATTTAAAATCCAATGTTGAATTGTATGTTCACGAAGAAGCCGTGTTGCTGGCAAGTACTGACAGGGCCGATTACGGGCCAAGCCAAAGAGCTTCCGCATGGATCGTTGCGAACGACGCAAAAAATATTTCCATTACCGGTAAAGGAACTATTGACGGACAATGTGATCTTCTCATACAGGATATTTATAAAAAACTAATATCAGGTGATTTATATGATAACGAATGGAAGCAATATAATGACTGGCACCAACGAAGGCCAGGCGAGAGCAACCGGCCCCGAATGATTGATTTTAGAAATTGTGACGGAGTTACGATAAAAAACATTCACCTTCAAAATGGCACTTCATGGATACAGGATTATAAAAATTGCACCAATCTTATAATGGATAGTGTACACGTTTTCAGTAACACATTTTTAAACAATGATGGCATCGATGTGGTGGATTGCAAAAATGCCAAAATAACCTACTGTATTATTAATGCTGCTGACGATGGTATTTGTTTAAAATCAGAAGACAGAAATCGTCGTTGCGAAAATATTTATGTTGCCAACTGTAAAGTCCGCTCAAGTGCCAGTGCTGTAAAATTAGGAACTGCTTCACGCGGAGGTTTTAAGAATATTGTGATAAAGAATATTGAAGTGTATAATACTTTCCGCTCTGCAATTGCCATTGAATCTGTTGATGGAGGAGTGTTGGAAGATATCGATGTAGAACACATTCATGCTGTCAATACCGGCAATGCTATTTTTATCAGGCTTGGACATCGCAATAAAGATTCAGTGATAAGCCAACTGCGAAATGTATTAATAAATGATGTAACTGTTGAAGTGCCGGAAAGCAAGCCAGACAAAGGTTACCCGATGGATGGCTCTGAACTTAGAGTGCCATCAAAAAAAGAAGATACTACTGTTCAATATCCAAATAATACAGCGCCCTGGGATCATTTTAATATTGATACAAGTTCAGCATTAATTCCTCATAATATTTTTCCATCTTCTGTAACAGGTATTCCGGGCCATCCTGTTGAAAATGTAGTGCTGCAGAATATTACTATCATTTATGATGGAGGCGGAGATAAATCGTTGCCCGATTTTCCATTGGATTCATTTAAAAAGATTCCTGAGGCAGTAACAGATTATCCGGAGTTTTCAATGTTCGGTGAGTTGCCTGCCTGGGGTTTATATGCCAGGCATGTAAATGGAATTGCATTAAAAAATATAAAGCTGGTTAATAAAAAGAAAGATTACAGAGCGGCTTTGTTGGTGGATGATACACAAAAAGCAGACTTGCGAAATCTTTCCGTAGTCGGCGCAACATCTCTTCCGGTATTATTTTTTAGTGATGTAAAACCATTAGCGTTGGATAACATAAAGATTCCGGGAGACAGAGATCGAACCATTAAAATTAACACACCTCCAACCAAAAAATAATGTTGATTAAAAACTTATACAAGTATTTTATTTTTTGTGGACTTATTGGTTTTGGTACAATAAATATTGCATCAGCGCAAAGTGAAGTAAATCAGTTTTCGGGATTGCGCCTGAACCAACTTCAAATAATCGGCAGCCATAATAGTTATAAGCCCGGAATTGAAAAGCCTCTTTGGGAGATGATCTATAAGAGAGATTCGTCTGCCGCAAAGTCGCTGCAGTATGGCCACATTAAGTTAGTGGATCAATTAAATATGGGTTTAAGAAATCTTGAGTTAGATGTCGTCTATGATCCGCAAGGTGGACGTTATGAAAATCCGTTAGGTCTCAAACTCATTAAGGATGCGGGAGAAACGCCTGAGCCGTTTGATACAGCTAATGAACTGGCAAAGCCAGGCCTCAAAGTTTTTCATATACCTGATATCGATTTCAGAAGTGATCATCTTCTTTTCAAAGATTGTTTGCTCGATCTGAAGAAGTGGTCGGACGCTCATCCGGGACATATCCCTGTAGTTATTACTATGAATGCTAAAGATGGAAATGATAGAGGATTACATCCACTGCTTCCTTTTACAAAAAAAGCTTTAGACAGTATTGACCTGGAAATACGATCTGTTTTTAAGCCGAAAGATTTAATAACTCCCGATTTGGTTAGAGGTAATTATCAGGATCTTGAAAGTGCCGTTTTAAAAAAAGGATGGCCGTTAGTACGAAAAGTTGAAGGTCGGTTTCTTTTTGTTTTAGATGAAACGGGAGAGAAATTAAATCTATATAAACAAGGCCATCCCTCATTGAAAGGAAGGGTAATGTTTGTGAATGAAACTGAGGGCCATCCTGAAGCGGCGTTTATGATAATCAATGATCCGATAAAAGATCTTGATAAAATACAACGATTAGTAAAGAAAGGATACATGATAAGAACAAGAGCAGATGCCGATACGAAAGAAGCCAGGAACAATGACCACAGCACGTTTGAAGCAGCCAAAAAGAGCGGGGCGCAAATCATCACAACAGATTACTATTTGCCTTCAAAATATTTTCTATCTCCTTATAAAATTAGTTTTGACGGAGGAAATTATTTTAGAAAAAATCCTCTGTTTGTAAGTGAAGGATTTAAATAGTTATAAATGGAATGTGCCGGGTAATATAAACCGGAGCGAATGTTAAATATCGGTAATATGCAAATGAAATTTTTTGCCACCTTCTAAACTGTGCCTTAATGAAATCAATCTTATTCATGATGTATTATCTTTATCGACTATTAGTGGTTTTAGTTACTAAAATCACGACAAGAACAACAGTCACCATTTTTAAAGACGAGTCATTGTGTTCACGATTGCCAGTCCCTGGAGCTGCATAAAAAAGATTTATGAAGAAGAAAATAATCTATTTAGTTGTTGCTTTTTATTTTACGGTACCGCCGCTATTTGCGCAGGATTATTTATTAACTTCTCCTGATAGTACGATTGTTATTCATCTAAATAATAGCGCACACCTCACCTACGATGTTTCCTATAAAGGAAAAAAGATTGTATATGATTCGCCTCTCGGGTTTGAGTTTAAAAATGAACCTGCTATGCAATCAGGTTTTCTTATTACAGATACAAGAGAAAACAGCATCGATGAAACATGGGAGCCGGTTGTAAAATCAAAACATGCTATTGTCGGGAACCACTGTAATGAATTGATATTAGAACTAAGAGAAAAAGAAGAACTGCAGAGGATCATGACTGTTTATTTCAGAGCATATAATGATGGAGTGGCTTTCAGGTATCAATTGTACAGAAGCCAGGTTCCGGGTAACAGGTGTATTACAAAAGAGCTGACGGGTTTTCAGTTTAAACGCGATGCCAAAGCATGGGTTGCGGAATATAAGCCTTTATATCACTCCAGCCAGGAGTCGGAGTTTTGGCCTCGTAATCTATCATATGTTTCTGAAAAAACAGTAGCAGGACTCCCTTTTTTGATAGAAACCAATGATCATGTTTTTGCCGCTGTTACTGAAGCTGCTATTGATAATTATCCTGGTTTTTATATTGGAGCTTCAGTCGGCGAAGATACCAGCATGGCATTATTGGTTACAAAACTTGCACCCTTACCCGGCGAGGCAGATACCGGCGTAAAAGCAAGATTTGCGGATAAGTTATTTACACCATGGCGGGTAATCATGCTCGCGGATAAGCCAGGAAGGCTGATTGAATCAGAAATTGTCCAAAACCTGAATAAGCCCTGCGCAATTAAAGATCCTTCCTGGATCAGGCCGGGTATCAGTGCATGGGATCATTGGTGGAGTGGCGATGTTAAGATGGATATGGAATCGATCAGGCAATATATTGATCTTGCTGCGGAACAAGGTTGGCCTTATATGCTAATCGACTGGCAATGGTATGGCCCCTTCAATAAACCAGAGGCTGATATTACCAAAGCTGCACCACAATTGAATATGCCGGAAATACTCCGATATGCGAGGCAGAAAAACGTTCGATGCTGGCTTTGGTTATACAGTTCCGATGTAAACAGAAATAACAATTTTGAAAAAGCTTTTCCATTATATGAAAAATGGGGGATTGCCGGTGTCAAAATTGATTTCATGGATCGCGATGACCAGGATATGGTAAACTGGTATCATGACATAATTAAGTGTGCAGCCGCCTGTCATCTTATGGTAGATTTTCACGGAGCTTATAAACCAGATGGCATCATCAGAACTTACCCTAATATGATTACAAGAGAAGGAGTGATGGGTGAGGAGTATTCTAAATTTTCTAATCGCATGACGCCTGAGCACAATGTTACCTTGCCGTTTACAAGAATGTTGGCGGGCCCGATGGATTATACACCGGGCGGGTTCCTTAACGTAACAAAGCAACAATTTAAGCAGCAGGTTCCCACTGTTGTGATGAACACCCGTTGCGCTGAGCTCTCTAAGTTTGTTATTTATGAAAGCCCCTTTACCGTTTATTGTGATGCTCCTGAAAATATCATTAATAAACCCGGCGCCGATTTTTTGAAAATAGTTCCTACCGTTTGGGATGATATTAAAGTGCTGGATGGTTACCCTGGAGAATTTATTACAATAGCAAAAAGATCCGGCGATAAATGGTTCATTGGTGTGATGAATAATAGTAAAGAAAAGACCATTACTGTAAATACTGATTTCCTGGCAAAGGGAAAGTATAGTATTCAAATATGGCAGGATGATATTGATGCCAATGTCAATCCGCAGCACTTACAAAAATTGACAAAAGCAATTTCTTCAGGTGACAAACTAAAAGTAAAGATGGCCATCGGGGGTGGCTATGTGGCCTGCCTGTCACCGCTCTAGTGAAGTATGTTAAGGATTATCACAATACAATGGCTTCTGGTTTTGATTATGTCTTCAGTAAAAGGGCAAAATCTAATTCAATATGTTCAACCCTTATCAGGCACCGCTTCATCAACCACTGCTTCAGCACTAAAACATAGCGAGGCGGGCAGCGAAGGAAATGCCAATACAATTCCCGCCGTTGGTTTGCCGTTTGCCATGACGCAATGGACGCCGCAAACAAGGCAGTCGGAAAATAAATGTATCCCGCCTTATTTTTATAAAGATTCATTGTTGTCGGGTTTCAGGGGCACGCATTGGCTGAGCGGATCCTGCACGCAGGATTATGGCAGCTTTACGATCATGCCGGTTGTTGGCGGTTTAACAACTAACGCTGACGAATATTCGATTCCATTTTCGCACAGCGAAGAGACAACTGGTCCTGCTTATTATAAATTGGCTACACAAAATATTGTTACAGAAATTACGTCAACATTACGTTGTGGTATTATGCGTTTCACTATGTTACGCAATGATAGTTTGTATCTGTTGATAATGCCCAATAGTGTTCAGTCGCGAGGCTTTATAAAAATAGATGCCGCAAAAGGGGAAGTGTGGGGTTATAACCCGGTGCATCGCATTTACCAGGGTTGGGGCCAACCTGCGGGTTTCAATGGTTGGTTTTATATAAAGATCGAAAAGGAGATTAAAAACAGCGGAACTTTTAGTGGTGCAAACATTTTTCAATCGGATAGCATTAAAGATAAGAAAGACGAGGGAGTGTACGCCGGATTGATATTAAAAAAGGGAGAGGAGGTTGTAATTAAAATAGGAACCTCCTTCAGTAGCATTGCGGGAGCCAGGAAAAATCTTCAGATTGAAATTGGTAATAGAAATTTTAATGACATCAAACTCAGGACAGAGAAAGTTTGGGAGGATGCTTTATCCCAGGTAAGAGTTTATACGCGGAATATAAAAGATAGAAAAATATTTTATACCGCTATGTATCATGCCATGGAATTACCGAGGTTGTACAATGATGTAGATGGAACGTATCCAAAATTTTCAGGTAACTATGAATTGATGAACAGCGGGAAAAATGACTACTATGATGATTTTTCAATGTGGGATATTTACCGGGCACAGTTGCCGCTGCAGGAATTATTAAATCCCGGGCGGATCAACGATATCGTTCAATCAATGATCAACAAAGGAAAGCAGGGTGGATGGCTGCCGATATTTCCCTGCTGGAACAGCTATACTTCCGCAATGATCGGGGATCATGTAACCGCATTTATTGCTTCTGCTTTTGCAAAAGGGATACGTAAATATGATGTAGCAGAAGCGTATAGCCTTATGCGTAAGAATGCTTTTACCGTAGCCGGCGATAAAGATTATGTAGACGGGAAAGGACGAAGAGCTTTATCTTCTTATGTGAAATATGGTTTCATTCCCATTGAAGATAGCGTTCCTGTTGCCTTTCATAAAAAGGAAGAGGTGAGCCGAACCCTCGAATATGCCTACGATGACTATGCATTGTTTACTATGGCTAAGGAGTTGAATAAAAAAGATGATGAGAAAAAATTATTTCAAAGGGCCTTTAACTATAAAAATGTTTTTGACAAATCTGTTGGGATGGTACGCGGCCGCCATGAAGGTGGTAAATGGTATTCACCATTTGATCCGGATACACGGCAATTTTATATTACAGAAGGAACGCCAAGACAATATACTTTTTATGTTCCGCAGGATGTGCCCGGTTTGGCCAAACTTATGGGGGGTAGAGATCAATTAGAAAAAGAGTTAGATAGTTTATTTGATAAAGGTGAATACTGGCATGGAAATGAACCGGGGCACCAAATTCCTTTCATGTATAATTATACCAACACCCCATGGAAGTCACAACGGATCGTACGTAAAATTTTAAATGAAGAATATAGTGACGGCCCCGGTGGGTTAAGTGGAAATGATGATGCGGGCCAAATGAGTGCCTGGTATGTGTTTGCAGCCATGGGTTTTTATCCATTGGACCCCGTTTCGGGTAACTATATGCTGGTTTCACCCATTTTTGATTCGATTAAAATCAGGTTGCCCGGTAATAAATTGTTTGAAATTATTTGTCATAAAAGTGATGGTGATGCTCAATATATTAAAACTGTAAAATGGAATGGGCAACCGTATGACAAGAATTATTTGCAACATGCTTCCATAATTAAAGGTGGTACACTGGAGATATGGCTTCAAACTAAATCATCGGCATGGGGATCAAAAGCATCGCAACAGGTAAAGGGACTAAATTAAAATTAATGATGAAGAAATTTCTCATATTCCTACTGATGGCTGGCGCAACTAACGTCAATGCACAAAGGATATTTGGTATAAAAAAATTTGATCCAAAACGCGACGCAAAAAAAGATGATGCCTTGGCTATTTTGTAGTGATATATATTTTTCATTTCGCCAGGCCCCTTCAGTAGCGCCTTTAGCAGAACCCCAATTGGCGTCTTTGTTATTTCCTTTTGCCGACTATAAAAAAGTAATAAAGTCTCTTCCTTGTTTATTGAATTTTGCAGTTAAAAGTTACCATGCTTTTGCCGGAAGCAGGCAAAAGCTGTTGCTGTAGTTTTAATGCAAACGGTTGTTTGTTCATTTTTTGGTATAAACCTGTAGTTTTATTTGTAGCTGCGATGCCAGTTTAAATAGAGCTACAAAATTTTTATAGATGAAAAAGGAATTACTGCTGATTATTTTTTTCTTTTTGGGAATTCATCTTTTTGCACAAGAGCTTACTTATAACAACTGCACCGGGTGCTGGAATCCTGATTCATTGGGAAATCACAGGGTTGTATTATCAGTTTCAAGCTCAGGAAAATATGCCAGGGTTAATATTACATGGAGAAGAAGAGACGAAGATCCGAAAAATAAACGCATTATCATAGAAGATGCTAAAACAGCGAGAAGGATATTAAATGTGAAGTCGGGTAACCTTAACCGTGAGTCCGGTGAAATTTATTTTGAACCTGTTTCCGGCTCCGGTACTTATTACGTGTATTATATGCCATATAAGAACGAAGGTCGCTCTAATTATCCGAAAGGAGTTTACCTGAAACCAGATACATCCGCTTCTGCCGAATGGTTAAACGGATTAAATACCAGCAAGCATATTCCGTTGGCAACAGTAAAAGAATTGCAATCTATTGACTCGTTCAACACGTTCTATCCGATGGAGATCATTGCCACACGGAAGGAGACCATGCAATTGATTCAAAAAAATAAATCACAACCCTGGTTGATCTTCCCTGAAGACCGGCTGCATTCTATAAGAATGACGAATGATCTGCCGCAAAGATGGATTGAAAACGGCCCCAAAAATAATTTTAAGGGTGAGGCATTGAAGGGAGAAAATTTTGCATTCCAGTTAGGCTTATATGCATTACAAAACCTGCAACATGTACAAATAAAATTTACAAATCTTACTTCTTCATCGGGGAAAGTGATTTCTTCATCTGATCTGTTTTGCATTAACACCAATGGAATTGGTTACGATGGAACGCCTTTCGTTAAAGAATTGAATGTGGAACAAGATAAAGTTCAGGCACTATGGTGCGGTATTGATGTTCCGGCAAATGCGGTAGCCGGAATATATCAAGGTAAAGCTACTATCTCTGCTGACGGGAAACCATCCAAAGAAATTCAATTATTCCTTACCGTTAGCAACGAAGTTGCGGGCAATGGCGGGGTAAATGAGCCGTGGAAAATGACGAGGTTACGTTGGCTCAACTCAACAATGGCCCAGGATAATACAGTAATAGCGCCTTATACAGCGCTTGAAGTTAACGGTAATACGGTGAGCCTGTTGGGTAGAAAGGTCGTTATCAACAACGATGGTTTCCCCGAACAAATACAAACCTTCCTGACGCCGGAAATGACCGATTATACCACGGAACCCAATGACCTGTTGACTGAGGCGATTCATTTTCACTTTACAAAAGAAGATGGAAAAAACATGAAGCTGACAAGCAATGGATTGCAATTTGTCAGAAGGGATCCGGGAACAGTTGAATGGAAAGCAACGAGCAGCAACGACTCATTGCAGATGGAAGTATCTGCGTCTATGGAGTTCGATGGCTTCATAGCGTATAAAGTGAAAGTGACGGCTTTGCAGAATGTTGAGTTTAAGGATATCACTATGCATATTCCTTTTAAAGAAGAATTTGCAAAATACATGATGGGCCTTGGACAGAAAGGTGGATATAGACCCGAGAATTTTGAATGGAAATGGGATGTGGCTCACAAGAACCAGGATGGCGCATGGATTGGGAATGTAAATGCCGGACTTCAATATTCGCTTCGCGATGAAAAGTACGTACGTCCTTTGAATACGAATTTTTATTTACAAAAGCCTTTGATTTTGCCTTCCTCATGGGGCAACGGAAACAAAGGCGGTATAACGGTTGCAAAAAAAGGTAAATCAATTCTTGCCAATAATTACAGTGGCGAAAGAAGTATGAAAAAGGGCGATGTTTTGTATTATAATTTCAATTTACTCATTACCCCTTTTCATACAATCAATACAGATTTCCAATGGGCCACCCGGTTTTACCACGCTTATAAATCAATCGATACTATCAAAGCAACCGGTGCCACGGTCATAAACATTCATCACGCTACAGCCATCAATCCATATATAAATTATCCCTTCATTGCATGGAAAGCAATGAAATCTTACATTGATTCTGCTCATGCTAACGGATTAAAAGTGAAAATATATAATACCATTCGCGAATTATCAGATCAAGCGTATGAAACTTTTGCCTTGAGAAGTTTGGGTCATGAAATCTATTCGCCGGGAAAGGGTGGTGGCTTTAGCTGGCTGCAGGAACATCTGGACAGTGACTACATCGCTGCATGGTTTGTGCCAGAATTAAAAGATGCTGCCATTATCAATAGTGGCATGAACCGTTGGCATAATTATTACGTGGAAGGAATGAACTGGCTTACACAAAACGTAGGTATTGATGGTATTTACCTTGATGACGTTGCTTTCGACCGGGTTACTATGAAAAGGATAAAAAGGGTGTTGACAAAAGACGGACATCCGGGTATTATTGATTTACACTCGGCAAACCAATATGATAAAAACGATGGCTTTAATAACAGCGCTAATTTATACATGGAGCATTTTCCTTATCTAAACCGCTTGTGGTTTGGTGAATATTTTGATTATGAAAAAAATTCGCCGGATTTTTTCTTAACAGAAGTAAGCGGTATACCTTTTGGTTTAATGGGAGAGATGTTGCAGGGTGGTGGTAATCCCTGGCGTGGTATGGTATACGGAATGACCAACAGGATGCCATGGAGTGCTAATGCAGATCCTCGCCCCATCTGGAAAGTGTGGGATGATTTTGGAATGCAGGGCACAAAAATGATAGGTTATTGGGTGGATGATAACCCTGTGAAAACGGACAACGACAATGTATTGGCGACTATTTATAAAAAAGAAGGCCGCGTGTTGGTTTCAATTGCAAGCTGGGCTAACGATGACGTGTACGTGCAATTGAATATCGATTGGAAAAAATTGGGAATTGATCCTGCGAAAGCAACTATCACGGCACCTGAAATTAAAAATTTTCAACCGGCAAAAAAGTTTCAGTTAAACGAAAAAATCCCTGTTGAAAAAGGTAAGGGATGGCTGCTAATTATAAAATAAAAATCAATTAAAATCTTATGAACAGAAAAGAGTTTGTAAAAACAACTAGTCTTGCAGCAGCCGCATTCACGTTTGCGCCGGCAACCAGATTTTTTGTAGGGGACGGTGAGCCCAAAGTTAAAATGGCGATAATGGGCGTTGGAGGGAGAGGGCAAAGCCATCTTGATCTGCTGCTGAGAAGAGATGATGTTGACCTGGTGGCTATTTGCGATGTGGAAGCCCATGCAATTGAAAATTCTAAAGCAATCATTGCAAAGAGCGGGAAAAAAATGCCGCAGATTTTTACTGGTGATAATTATGCGTGGAAGAACATGTTGGACGTTAAAGGCGGCCTCGATGGAGTTATTATAGCAACGCCATGGGAATGGCATAAGCCGATGGTGATGGGTTCATTGGAAGCCGGACTAAAATACGTCGCAACCGAAGTGATATTGGGTTTAACGTTACAGGATCATTGGGATGTGGTGAAAGCTGCAGAAAAATATAATGCCCATGTGATGATGCTGGAAAACGTTTGCTATCGCAGAGATGTAATGGCTGTTTTAAATATGGTACGCCAGGGAATGTTTGGCGAACTGATCCATTTGCAGGGAGGCTACCAGCATGATCTGCGAGGCGTAAAATTTAACAACGGATACAATGGAAAAGAGCATGGCGTTGAGTTTGGTGAGAAGGCCTATTCAGAAGCTCATTGGAGAACCGAACATTCCTTGCATCGTAACGGTGACCTGTACCCGACGCACGGAGTTGGCCCGCTGGCAAATTATATAGATATCAATCGCGGGAATCGGTTTCTTTCGCTATGCTCTTTTTCTTCGAAATCAAGAGGGCTTCACGATTATATTGTAAAGTATGGCGGAGAAAATCACCCTAATGCTAAAGTGAAATTTAAGTTGGGTGATGTGGTTACCACTTCTATTAATTGTGCAAACGGCGAAACCATTTTGCTGCAACATGATACTGATTTGCCAAGGCCTTACTCTTTAGGTTTTCGTGTACAGGGTACCGAAGGTTTGTGGATGGATGTTAGTAAAACTATTTATATACAGGACAAATCGGCAAAAGAGGATGAATGGGATGATGAACAAAAATGGCTGGATAAATATGACCACCCGCTTTGGGTGAGATGGAGTAGAGAGACCAAAGGAGCCGGACATGGCGGCATGGATTTTTTCGTGGTTCATGCTTTTGTTGAATCTATAAAACATAAGACGCCCACACCGCTTGATGTGTATGATGCCGCAACCTGGAGCGCTATTTCGCCGTTAAGCGAGCAATCAATTGAGTTGGGGAATCAAACAATAGAATTTCCTGATTTCACCGGTGGGCAATGGATGTACCGGAAACCAGTATTTGCTTGGACAGACGAATATTAATGTAAAGTTCTTTGGTAAAGTACAATTCAATAACTCAACATGCGGAAATTATTTTTACTTGTGTTTATATTTATATGCGTCGGGCTGCCGTGCATGTCACAAAGTGATGCAGTTATTCATCAATACAGCAAAGCTTTTACAACCTATCCGTTTTCGGATCCCAATCCCATTCCATCTTTCAGTATAATATATCCTTATTTCCGTTATGACGGCTTTACTGATAAACCTGTACAAAAAGAATGGAAAGTGGTTGAGTTGGAAAATGATTATATCAAGCTGATGATATTACCTGAAATTGGAGGCAAGATTTGGTCGGCAGTTGAAAAGTCAACGGGCAAGCCTTTTATCTATTACAATCATGCTATCAAATTCAGGGATATTGCTATGCGTGGCCCATGGACCAGCGGCGGCATTGAAGCGAATTATGGAATTATAGGCCACACCCCAAACTGTGCTACACCGGTTGATTATACAACGAGGAAGAATGATGATGGAAGTGTGAGTTGCATCATTGGTGTTTTAGATTTACTCACTAATTCAAACTGGACTATAGAAATTAATCTTCCTAAGGACAAAGCATATTTTACAACCCAATCTTTTTGGTACAACAATACAAGCCTTGAAGAACCTTATTACCATTGGATGAATACAGGATTAAAAGCTAAGGGAAATCTTGAATTTATTTATCGCGGCAATCATTATCTCGGGCATGAAGGGGAGTACAACGATTGGCGTATAAATAAACAGAATGGAAAGAATATTTCATTTTACGATAATAATAATTTTGGCGGCTATAAATCCTATCACGTATTTGGAAGGTATACCGACTTTTTTGGCGCCTATTGGCATGACGATGATTTAGGTATGGCACGTTATGCGCCACATGATGAAAAACCAGGGAAGAAAATATGGATATGGGGCTTATCACAACAGGGTATGATCTGGGAAAAATTATTGACGGATACCGATGGTCAGTATGTTGAAGTGCAATCCGGAAGATTGTTTAATCAGTCTGCTGAAGGAAGTACTTTCACGCCATTCAAGCACAAAAGCTTTGCACCTTATGGAACAGATACATGGAAAGAATATTGGTATCCTGTTTTGAAAACGAACGGCTTTGTAGAAGCCAATGAATACGGTGCTTTGAACATAAAGTATGACGATGGCTGGCTTAAAATTTATTTTAACCCGGTTCAAATAATAGATGATTCCCTTGAAGTAAAGGAGGGTGATAAAATTATTTACAATAAGAAAATTAAGTTTGATCCGCTACAGACTTTCGTTGATTCAGTTAAGGCAAATGTTGATACCAATAATCTTGTAGTATTGTTGGGTGTAAACAAACTTATTTATAAAACCAGCCCGGAGGCTTATGACCTAAGCCGCCCGTTGGATACCCCTGCAGACTTCGACTGGAATTCTGCGTATGGTTTGTATATACAGGGGCAAGAATTCTGTGATGAAAAAATGTACGATGAGGCAGAAATAAAATTGAAAGCATCTGTCGAAAAAGATCATAATTTCCTGCCGGCATTGGTTAAGATGTCGGAACTAACGTACAGGAATATTCGCTATAATGATGCGCTTCAGTTTGCGAAAAGAGCGCTAAGCATAGATACATATGATGGAGGCGCCAATTATTACTATGGGCTCATAAATGAAAAGCTGGGTAATATTGTTGATGCGATCGATGGCTTTGACCTGGCAAGCTTATCCGTTGAATACCGAAGCCCGGCTTATACGGCTCTAAGTAATATTTATCTGGGGCAAAAGAATTGGGGTAAGGCCTTGCACTACGCTGCTAAAGCAATTGACTTTAACCGTTATAATATTGCGGCATTACAAACTCAGGCTATTGTTTACCGTTATGAAGATAACAGGGAAGCCGCCAACCGGGTATTGGATGCAATACTTTCATTTGATCCACTGAACCATTTTGCATTGTTTGAAAAATATTTATGGAATTCATCTGCAGAAAATAAAAGCCATTTTACCGATGTAATAACGAACGAACAACCCGTGGAGACTTACCTTGAATTAGCAATAGGTTACTATGATAATGGTTGTATAGACGAAAGCCAGAAGGTGTTGAAACTTTGTCCTGCTAATGATCTTGCTTACTATTGGCAGGCGTTCCTGCAAAATAAGCAAGGTGAATCTTTTTCCAAATCGCTGGATGATGCTAACAATTTAACGCCTGCGTTTGTATTTCCGTTCCGGACCGAGGATGAAAAAATATTGCAGTGGGCTATCAAACAAAGTAATAGCTGGAAGCCAAAATATTATCTTGGCCTCTTATACAAAAGCAGGAATCGTATTGATGAGAGCAGGAAACTTTTTTCAGCGTGTGACAACGAACCAAAATTTGCTCCATTCTATGCAGCAAGGGCGGCACTCTTTGCAGGAATTGAAGATGACCAGGCTTTAGCTGATCTTAAAAGGGCTAACGACTCAGATAAAGATGAATGGCGTTATTATAAATTACTTGGAGAGTTTTATGTCGATCACGGGCAATATGAGAAAGCGCTCGAAGTTGTTGAGCCGTATTATAAACAACATCCTGCAAATTATATTATGGGGATGCTGTATGCGAAAACATTATTGCTCAACAAACGCTTCAAGGATTGCACTGCGCTGTTATCCGGCTTAGACATACTTCCTTTTGAAGGCGCTACTATTGGCCGTGAATTATATCATGAAGCTGAATTGATGCAGGCAATAGATCAAATGAAAAAAGAGAATTATAAAAAAGCGCTTTCCTTCATCAATGATGCAAAAAAATGGCCGGAAAATTTAGGAGTGGGTAAGCCTTACCCGGAAAATATTGATGAGCGTTTAGAAGATTGGATGAGTTATAGATGTTACCAAAAGATTGGTAAAAGCGACCTGGCTGACCAATCACTGAAAAAGATTATTGGCTTCAAAACTAAAATTGAAAATACAGTAAACAATTTTTTACCAGCCAACGAAATACTGACAGCATGGGCAATGGAAAAAATAGCTACAAATGCTGAAGCTTCCGAATGGCTGCAGCAGGAAGTAAAAAAATATCCTGCAAATAAAATTATAGAATGGTGTTGGCAAATTTTTGAAAATGGACATTCCGATATTATTGTAGCGAACAATTCGGGTGTGCGATTAATTACAGAATTAGAAAAGATGAAATAAATACAACATCAAATATCAACAAATCAAATCTGTGCAATCGTTTGCACTAATTAATTCATCACTGTTTTCTTAAGTTTGATGAAGTCCCTTCATTTTAACACCTAATCTTTTTTATCGGTCAGTTATGCAATTATATATGAAGAAAGTTTCAATTTTACTAATCGTTGTGTTGTCGGCCTTCATGTGTTTTTCACAGCAAAAACATTCCTTTCAAATAAAAGACGGTTCGTTTCTATATGACGGGAAATCGATTCAGATTCATTCCGGTGAAATGCATTTTGCCCGGGTGCCAAAAGAATACTGGAGACAGCGATTGGAAATGATAAAAGCTATGGGGTTAAATACGGTGGCGACGTATGTGTTTTGGAATTACCAGGAAACATCGCCGGGCGTTTGGGATTTTAAAACGGACAGCAGGAACATTCGTGAATTTTTGAAAACCGCTCAACAGGTTGGACTTATGGTAATCTTAAGGCCCGGACCTTATGCTTGTGCTGAGTGGGAATTTGGCGGGTACCCGTGGTGGTTAGAAAAAGAGAAATCATTAGTAATACGTGCCTATAACCAACCATTTTTAGATTCCTGTAAAACCTATATAAATAAGCTGGCTGAGCAGGTGAAAGATTTACAGGTAACCCATGGAGGGCCGATCATTATGGTACAGGCTGAAAATGAATTTGGTTCTTATGTAGCACAGCGGAAAGATATTTCCTTGGAAAACCATAAAGCGTATAGTGCTGCCATTAAACAAGAATTGACCGACGCAGGTTTTGATGTCCCCTTATTTACGTCCGATGGAAGCTGGTTGTTTAATGGCGGTGCTATTGCAGGTGCTTTACCAACCGCTAACGGAGAAGATAATATTGAAACCCTGAAGAAAGTTGTTAATGAATACCACGACGGAAAGGGGCCATATATGGTTGCGGAATTTTATCCCGGTTGGTTGGATCATTGGGCCGAGCCCTTCCAAAAAGTATCTACTGAAAAAGTTGTTGAACAAAGCGAAAAATATTTGAAGGCTGGTGTTTCATTTAGCTTTTATATGGTTCACGGAGGAACAAATTTTGGTTTTACCAGTGGCGCTAACTATAATGGAGAACATAACATTCAGCCTGATATAACCAGCTATGATTATGATGCGCCTATTAGTGAAGCGGGTTGGGAAACTCCCAAGTACAAAGCCTTGCGTCAATTGTTTCAAAAATATGTTTCTTATACAATTCCTGATGTGCCGGCACATGCGCCCGTTATAACCATTCCTTCAATAAAATTAAATAAAGCCGTAGATCTTTTTGACCTTGCAAAGAAAATTGTTCCGGTTGTGAGCGATACCCCTCAAACTTTTGAATCGTTAAACCAGGGCTATGGCTATGTTTTATATTCAAAAAAAATTGAAAAACCAATAAAGGGAAAATTAGAAATTAATGGATTGAGAGATTATGCAATCGTATATGTGAACGGAAAAAAGATTGCAACGCTTAACCGTGTTTTCAATAATTATTCCTGTGACATTAACTTACCTCTGAATGCCACATTAGATATTTTGGTTGAGAATATGGGACGAATAAATTACGGCGCTGAGATTGTTCACAATCTCAAAGGTATCATAAGCCCTGTAACGATCGATTCCATAGAAATAAAAGACGATTGGAAAATGTATCGCTTGCCAATGAATGCAGAGCCCGATTTAGCATCTTTTAAAAGCGATTATGTTAATGGCCACCCGGTGATCTACAATGGTTCATTTAGTTTGATAAAAACCGGCGATACATTTTTAGATATGCGTAAGTGGAGCAAAGGAATCGTTTTTGTGAATGGTCATAACTTAGGCAGATACTGGCATATGGGGCCACAACAAACTTTATATCTTCCCGGATGTTGGCTGCGTAAAGGGAAAAATACTATCACCATTTTTGATCAGGAAAATGATGGACGCCGTAAAGACATAAGTTCGATTAGCGCTCCAATATTGGATGAGCTAACAAAGTAAGAAGAGGAAAGATTGTTTCATGATGATTACAAGTCCTACCGCAAAATAAGTTTCATTCCATTGCTTACATCAATTTCAGATTTCAATTTTGTGAAATTAAAAAACCGCTTTAGAATTTTACTTCTAAAGCGGTCATTTAGCTATTAATGGACGTTATTGCTTTTGTAGTTTGCTATTGAAATTTAATTCTTCATTAGAAACATTCATATAATAAATTCCTGGCTTTAGTGATGGAATACCGTTCACTAAAATTGAGTTGTTACCCTTACTAACGGTAATTGTTTTCATAAACACTAATTGACCGGTGCTATTCATTAATTTTAAAGTAGCAGGTGCAGTTTTGTTAGCACTAAATGATACAGTAAAATCATTATTGAATGGGTTAGGATAAACTACTGCAGCTGTACTCATTCCTAAAGTAAGTTTAACAACTGAGGAGAATGTATATTTCCCGTCAATATCAACCTGCTTCAGGCGATAATATACATTATTACCGGTATTTGGTGACTTATCCTCGTAGCTATAATTTTTAATTACACTACTTAATCCAGCTGCCTTAATTGTTGCCACCAATGAGAAATCATTACCATTGGAACTTTTAAATAAGTCAAAATGGTCGCTATTCAATTCCTGGCTGGTTTGCCAATCTAAAGTGGAAACACCGTTAGAATATTTTCCGGTAAATGAAGTTAATGTTACAGGAAGCTGGCCGCATGAATTAACAATTATAGTGTATTCGTTCAGGTAAGTACAAGTGGGATTTGATAATCCTGCTTGACTCGTAGAAACAACCACCCTGTATTTATAACCATTCATTTGCGCAGAAACATTGTTGAAAGCAAGTGAAAGCTTTAAGCTGTCGCCCACATAAACTCCTTGTTGAGTACCCGATGAGCTATCGGTAAATGTGGCGCCCCCATCTTTACTTACCTGCCATTTATACCATGTATTCGTATGCGTAATATCATTTACAACATAATTTACCGCAAAGCTATTTCCTTCGCATGTTCCGCCAACAGGTCCATTGACAGCAATATTTGATTGTACCACATTGAATGAAATATCGTCTAAGCCAAGATCGTTACCTGTTGCCACGGCAGTGGCATTCACAACTTGCAAATCAACTGAAGTAGTTGTAGCTGATGCTGTAAATGTTCCACCTACTTTTACCCATGTTGGTGTATTCGTATAGGCAATTGGCCCTGATGTTCCTATTGTTTGCGTACCACCTGTCGTGATTACTTTAAATGAAATATTGGGCTCTGAGCCAGCTTTTGCTGAAGAGCTACTTTTAGGAAGTATATTTAGTACCCACGCAGAAAATTCGTATTTGGTTCCAGGGCAAACAGGTATAGATTTTATCTGGTAAAAAATATTACTGTAAGTACTGTTTGGTGCACCATTAACAGCCATAAAATATCCGCCATCACCGGTGTGATCCTGGCCTCTCCAGTCACCTTTAATACAGTTACCACCGTTGGCATCACCAACATTTTTTATAATTGTGTAAGTAAATTCAGGACCTAAACCTCCACTCTTATAAACATAATTATAACCAGAACATGGCAGAGAAGACCCTGAAGATGAGCAACCATTTAAGGCGTTTCCAATATTACCCGCGGGATTGTAAGAAGCAGATCCTGAACTTGTGCAACTCGAAGCACTTGAATTAATCGTAATAAAGGGAGTGCTGAAAGTACCTTTTGCGCCCAATAAGTTAGGGCCTGTTTGAGCATTTGAAAAATTGAAAATGCACACGCTTAATACAGTCAACACCGAAGTGTAGAACTTTTTCATTTTTTGTGGTTTAGAGTTTTAAAAAATAATTGTAAGCGGAAATGCAAAAGATGAGGATTAAACTAAGTTAATCTTTCAAAGTTCTATTGGGGAGTGCTATAGTAATTACTATGCCTTGATTATGGGGTGATTTACTACAGAATAAGTGGATTGGAAAATGTAAGCCTAGTCGAGGCTTAATAGATAACTGTAAAATTATAAATACTTTTGACTGATACAAATATTTGAAGGAGTATTTCTAAAAATTAAGTAAAATTACGTATCTGAATAGGCACTTATTTTGGAATTTTTTTCAGATCTGCTTTTAAAAAGATAATTATCCAATAGCCGGTACGAACATTGTGAGGTATAATTAAAACACTTATATATGAACACAAATCGTTTAAGCGAAACTTTGCGCTCGGCATTAAATACTCAAATGACAAAAGAAGCCTATGCTTCACAAATCTATTTGTCATATGGTTCTTGGGCGGCTGCTCAGGGTTATGATGGGATATCCAACTTCCTGTTTCGTCATGCAAATGAAGAACGAACTCACATGATGAAAATTCTTGAATACATAATTGAAAGGGGAGCCAAACCTGGTGTTGAGGCTATAGGTAGCGCCGCCTGCTGATCCCCAAAACGTACAGGACTGTTTTGAAAAAACTTTCGCTCATGAAATTGACAATACCAATGGTATTTATAAAATTGTGAAAATGAGTCATGATGAGGGAGACTGGGCAACATGGAATTTTATGCAGTGGTTCGTTAAGGAACAAACTGAAGAAGAAACCATGGTAATGAATATGCTTGATAAACTGAAAATCGCCGGAGGCGAAAATGCTTCGGGAGAATCTCTTTATTCGCTGGACAGGGATATGAGAAGCACACCCGATGATGCTGAGCTTGCACAGGATAAAACGGTGGAAAACCCTTAGTCGTCAAAACGCAGATAACAGTAAGCTAGCGGGTACTCTTACACGTTATATTATAAAGTTGCTATCACCCCTTCGAATAAATCACTGAGTGTTTTATCAGCCTCTCCCGCGACCTTAATTATTTCGCTAATGTCAACAGGCTTTAAATTGTCCGGGTCACATTCATCTGTTATAACGCTTACGGCTGTGCACTGCATCCCGATATGATTGGCAACTATTACTTCGGGAACCGTGCTCATTCCGACCATATCAGCGCCAATACTTCTTAAATACCTGTATTCTGCACGGGTTTCAAGATTAGGCCCGGCAACGGCTGCGTATATTCCTTTCTTTAAATTAATTGAAAGATTATTCGCCGAAGTGGTGAACAGTTGATTAATTTTTTCATTATAAGGAGCACTCATATCCACGAACCTGTTTCCAAAGGCGCTGTCATTCAAACCACGTAAAGGATTCTCAGGCAATAAATTTATATGGTCATCAATTAAAACAAGATCACCTTTTTTAAAGTTGGTATTAATGCCACCTGCAGCGTTGCTCAGCAATAGGTATGGTATGCCCAATTCTTTCATAACTCTAATGGGAAAAGTTATTTGTTGCATTGAATATCCTTCATAGTAATGATAGCGTCCCTGCATGACAAGGACAGATTTACGGGCAATATTTCCATAAATCAACTGGCCTTTATGAAACTCAACCGTTGACTCAGGGAAATTAGGAATTGATGAATAGAGAGTTGATTTGGTGTTTTCAATTTTAGATACTAACGCTCCCAGGCCCGTACCCAATACAACGCCCACAGTTCCCGGATTTTTGAATACCTTCCCGATCAAGGTAGGATGATGTTTCTTTTATTTTTTCAATCAGATTGTATCATAGACTCATCATTTGCCGAACTTAATTGTTGAATGTACATATATAGTCTCAAATCAAATTTCGCCTCATTACCATGTGATTTCTCTCGCACTCAAAAAATTATTTATAATCAATGCGAATTTACAACGATACTGTTCCGGCAAATAGAGGACGGATTGATAAATATTCCGTTCCAACTAAATCTAAAATGCAGACAAATTTTATTTTGTTTCTATATGCGCCCTCCCGAGATAGTAGTAGTTGTTTAACGAATCAAGTATTTTGGTCGTATCAGAAAGTGGAAGCATAAATGGCTGAGCCACTTTATAAGTTATTGAATCATTCGTGTACATAATTACTTTTCTTCCGTAGCTTTTTAATTTGGCAAGTCTTGCAAGCGCAACTTCTTTATTAGTTGTTGTTTTTAGCACCACTTTGAAAGTAAAAGAGTCGGCAGGGTTTTTTTGCGCATTTCTTATACTGTCAGGTACCCTTTGCGCTTCGGCTAAAGAATCGCTTGTTTGTTTTTGAGTCGTATCAACAGTATCCTTGACCGGGACAATATTATCAGTTGCAGGAAGAGATTCAGTAGTATCTTTTTTAAATCCATAGTGCCAGGCAGCCCACGATCCTAATCCTAATAACGCGACGATCAAAATAATCAGAAATACTTTTCTATTATTTGAGGGTGCTTCCTTTTGATAATCATGAAATAAATTCTCATCATATTTTTCGCCGCCCTCATCCTCAATTTTTGGTTTTGGAAGTTCTATCTTTTGTATAACTGGTCCTGGCTTAAATACAAGATCTCCAGAATTTAATTTTTCAAGCGTTCCCAGGTTCTGAATAGTGAATGGCTTTCCGATATTAAGAAACTGCCGACCTAGGGTCAGAAATGAATCCAGATCTGCAGAAGCCAGTGGTTTTATTTTTTTTGTATTTAGAACTATAAAATCGATTAGTTCATTGTCTTCTTTAATTTTTGGATCATAAACAAATGAGATAGCTTCAGCAGGAATTATAACAGGTTTATCGTGATCGTTATTTTCGGGTATTGCGCTCATCAATTTTAAATGTTCCAATTCCCTGCAGAGAAATTTGTTTGTGTTTTAATAAGTAGAGTACAAGGGCCTGCTCAATTTTCACAGTTTTATTTTTAATGAAAGCAAACCTACATTTTATTGAGCGAATTCCAAAAAATGCATAGCATCCAATAAAGCTGACATTTTTTTCCCGGAATTATACTTGGTAAATTTGCGAATGCTTACAAAAGATGAATTACTTTTTATAGAATATTGGGAGAAGAATCGCGATAAAGAAAATCTAATATTAAGGCAGTTGGCGATGGGACTTCCCATGGGACTTGTGTTTGCGCTTCCGGTTTTGGTAGCTGTAATTTTTCATGGATGGTACAAGAATATGATATACATTTCTGATTCACAAATGATCGTGATTATTATTACGGTGTTATTTGTTGCCATTTTCTTTTCCATATTCCGCGGCAAGTTTAGATGGGAACACAATGAACAATTATATAAAGAGTTAAAATTTAAACAGAAACAACGAGGATGCAGCACATTAATAATTTTTATACTCTTTATTTGCAAACAAAATTATTTAATGATGATCAAAGGATTGTGTTTGGCGTTATTTATTATTTCAATGATAATTGTTAGTTGCCTGAAAAAATAACACCACCGGCGGAGTATGTGGTTTTCACTGCTTCTAACGTCTCTGTTCCCGATTCGCAAGTTACATGCAATCAAAGATTCTATTGACACCAATGGAATTACAAATGCTATTCAAGACCCGGCTGGGATTTTTTTACCATATCGACAGTTCAGGTCAGGAGCTACCGTACAGGTCTTTGTTCAACAGTATATGTAACTTATAAGGGCTAGCTTTTTTCAATGGAGTTGCTTTTGATTCCACTGCTACTAATAGTGTAGCCTCATTTCAACTCGGACAGGCAATTGTCGGTTGGCAAAAAGCCCTTCCCTTTATTAAGTAAAGGAGGTGTAATGACGTTATACCTTCCGCCTGCATTGGCCTATGGACCAAACCCTGTTCGTGATAACTTTGGTAATATTGTAGTACCCGGAAGTTCATACCTGGTATTTAATATTAATCTCAAAGACATTCAATAAGCCTTATTGAAAATATTGCCGAAGGCCTTGATGAAAATGTTCAAGACTTTTTGTTTTTTATGATTGTTATTTGAATCTTCCTCGAGGCATATTCTTTTACATAACTTTGTTAAATAAATTTTTTATTTGAGCCACGAAGCGATTTCCGTTTTTGATATGTTTAAAATAGGAGTGGGGCCATCAAGCAGCCACACACTTGGCCCATGGCGTGCCGCTGTTCTTTTTTTAAAATCATTGCAGCAAAAAGATTTATTACATAAAGTTTGCAGGCTTGAAGTGTTGCTTTATGGCTCACTTGCGAAAACAGGAAAGGGCCACGGTACTGACATAGCCGTTCAACTTGGTTTGTGTGGTGAAGACCCGGTAACATTTGATGTAAATATGATTGATGCTGTCGTCAATGATATAAAACTGAATAAAAAATTATTGCTGGATGGCAAATACGAAATAGATTTTGATCCGGGTGAGGATATTGAGTTTTTATACACCGAAACATTACCCTATCACCCCAATGCACTCACTTTTTTAGCTGTTTTAAGTAATGAAGAACATCTTGCCGAAACTTATTATTCGATCGGTGGCGGATTTGTTCATAAAGAAGGTGAACAATTAAGTGATGATAGCAGTGTAATACTTCCATTTCCCATTAACGATGCCGATGACTTGTTGCATTGGTGTATGAAAACAGGAATGAATATAAGCGAAGTGGTAATGGAAAATGAAAATGTCGTGGAGAAATGAGCAGGAAACACGGTCAGGGCTACTCGAAATATGGAATGTATGAAGGAGTCCATATTTAAAGGATGCCATAGCCAGGGTATATCTCCCCGGCGGCCTTAATGTAAAACGAAGAGCCGCACTTTTGAATAAAAAATTGTTAAAGGATAATGAATACACTGATTTCAATTCATGGCTGGAAATAATTAAACAAGGCGGGAATGATTTTAAATATACTCTTGATTGGGTAAGTTGTTTTGCGTTGGCGGTAAACGAACAAAACGCATCTTTCGGAAGAGTAGTTACCGCCCCAACTAACGGTGCGGCAGGTGTGATACCAGCCGTATTAGCTTATTATATTATTTTTTGCGATGCTAATGAAAACGATAAGATCATCCAGTTCTTATTAACAGCTTCGGAAGTAGGAAGCATTTTTAAAAAAGGCGCTACTATATCAGCCGCTATGGGCGGTTGCCAGGCAGAAATTGGTGTTTCATCTTCGATGGCGGCGGCAGCTTTAACTGAATGTTTGGGTGGTACTCAAAGACAGGCATTAATGGCTGCTGAGATTGCCATGGAGCATCATTTAGGCATGACCTGCGATCCTATAAACGGCCTCGTTCAAATACCGTGCATCGAAAGAAATACCATGGGAGCCATAAAGGCTATAACTGCCTGTCAACTTGCATTACAGAGTGCGCCTGATTATGCTAAAGTAAGCCTCGATAATGTAATTAAAACTATGTGGAATACCGCCGTGGATATGAGCAGTAAATATAAAGAAACGGCAGATGGTGGGTTGGCAATTAATGTTCCGCTGAGTTTGAGCGAGTGTTGATACTTTAGTTGCGATTAGCCTTTTGGGTTAAATATCATACACCATATTTCCTTTTAATATCCCGGTCACTTTCACGTTCTTTAATAGTTTCTCTTTTATCGTAAATCTTTTTGCCTTTGCCTAAACCTATTTCCATTTTTGCAAATCCGTTTTCAGCAATAAAAATTTTTAATGGAATAATAGAATATCCCTTCTCCTTTATTTTACCTTCCAGCTTGCGCAATTCTTTTTTATGCAGTAATAATTTTCGCTCCTGCATTGGTTCGTGATTGTAATGAGTGCCAAAATTGTATTCAGAAATATGAAGGCTTTTTACAAACAATTCACCCTTGTTAAAAATGCAATAGCTATCGTTAAAACTTGCTTTGCCCGAACGAAGGGATTTTATTTCAGTACCGGTCAATACCATCCCCGCAATATATTTTGTTTCAATATTGTATTCGTAATATGCTTTTCGGTTGCTGATGTCCATAATAAAAAACGCCAATAAGTCAATTGATAAAATTACAATTGGCAGTTGACTTATTGATCAATGATGCGCTAATTTCTAAATAAAGTCAATAATTGACTCAACTTATCTTTGAGTTCTTTTCGTGGGACGATAAAATCAAGAAAGCCATGCTCTAATAAAAATTCACTCCGTTGAAAACCGGGTGGAAGGTCTTTTTTAATCGTCTCTTTTATAACACGTGGCCCCGCAAAACCAATAAGGGCGCCAGGTTCAGCCATTATTATATCACCAAGCATTGCAAAAGAAGCCGTGGTTCCACCAAAGGTAGGATCTGTACAAAGTGATATGTATGGTATTTTAGCATCAGACATTTTAGACAATCCACCAGATGTTTTTGCCAACTGCATCAGCGAAAATGCACTTTCCATCATCCTGGCTCCGCCACTTTTATTAATAATCATAAAAGGGATTTTATGCTCAATACAATAGTCGCACGACCTGGTAATTTTTTCCCCCATAACGCTTCCAAGACTACCACCAATAAATTCGAAATCCATGCATGCCACAACCATATCCATCCCCGTTATTTTTCCATGAGCTACTGTAATTGAATCATGAATTGAGGTTTTAGAGTACGTTTCCTTTAATCGCTGGGAATAAGATTTCAAATCAACAAATCCTAAAAAGTCTATCGACTTTATGTTGGGATATAATTCCTGGTAAGTATTGTTATCAAAAATGATTTCAAAATATTCAGCACTTCCTATTCGATGATGATAATCGCACTTTGGGCACACAAATAGATTTTCCCGAAGTTCAGAAACAGTGCATGTATACCGGCAAGAAGGGCATTTGGTCCATAGGCCATCGGGTGCTTCCTTCTTGTCTTTTGTTGATGTGGTGATTCCTTTCTTAATTCTGCGGAACCACCTTCGCTTGGTTTCTTCAGCCTCACCATCTTCGCCTGCAAGGTTTGCATCAAAATCTTCTTCCTGTTTCATAAAAAATCATTAAGTCATTTGTCATCGAGTCATTAAACTGTGGATCATCACAAATATTTAATGACCCTTGACTTAATGACTTGCTTAGAATTTAGGCGATTGTTATGCTACTGTCCAGGTAGACATCCTGCGTCGCCATCAATAATTCCACACCTTCGTTATACGGTTTTTGAAAAGCTTTTCTTCCCAAAATTAAGCCAGTTCCGCCGGCACGTTTGTTAACAACTGCCGTTTGAACGGACTCCGCTAAGTCCGTTGCACCCTTGCTTTCGCCACCACTGTTTATTAAACCAATTTTTCCGCTGTAACAATTCAACACCTGGTAACGGCAAAGATCGATCGGGTGATCTGTAGTTAATTTTTCATAAACCAAAGGCGACGTCTTCCCAAACTTTACCGCATTATAGCCGCCATTGTTTGTAGCCATCTTCTGCTTAATAATATCTGCCTGAATTGTTACACCAAGGTGATTGGCTTGCCCTGTAAGATCGGCAGAAGTATGATAATCTACGTTGCCGACTTTAAAAGCATTGTTTCTTGTATAACACCAAAGAATGGTTGCCATTCCTAATTCATGGGCCAACTCGAAAGCCTGGCTTACTTCCTGCAACTGGCGGGTGCTTTCCTGGCTACCCCAGTAAATAGTGGCACCAACAGCTACAGCGCCCATATCATAAGCGCTTTTTACGGTGCCATACATTACTTCGTCAAATTTATTAGGATAGGTCAATAATTCGTTATGGTTAATTTTTACAATAAAAGGAATTTTATGTGCATATTTTCTGCTCAAAATACCGAGCACACCAAATGTGGATGCAACGCCATTACATCCGCCATCTATAGCGAGTTTTACAATATTTTCAGGATCGAAAAACATTGGATTGGGAGAAAAAGATGCGCCGGCACTGTGTTCTACGCCTTGGTCAACCGGAAAAATAGAACAGTAGCCGGTGTTGCCCAGTCTGCCATGCCCCATCAGCATTTCCATACTTTGCACTACCCGGTTATTGCGATTACTGTTTACAAAAATATCATCGATATAATTCGGTGATGGTAGTGTGAGCGTTGATTTGTCAATGATACACTTGTGATTTAATAAGTCATCGGCTTTGTCGCCTAACAGTTCAGAAATTTTTTTTGAAGCCATTACAATATTTTTTTTTAAATGTATGCAAACCTACATGAAAATGATAAATTCACAATACAGTTCAATTTTTTGTGATGCATTGGCCTGGGTAACCATTTGATAACAAAATAGTTTTGCTTAATTTTTCTCAATAGTCCCGCGGAGATTTTTGAAATAGCCGGCTGCTTTCAACAGCCTGCTTCCATACCAGCTGAACATTTCGCCGTCAACAAGTATGACTTTTTTTGAGGGTAATTTGCGTTGGATTTCCTGCAAGTGTTTTTCTTTAAATGGATATGGCTCCGAGGAAAGAAGAACCAGTTCACAATCTTTTAAATCGGCTTTGTTGCTTTGAAAATCTTCCAGGCTTATTTCAGGATAGCGCTCCACGTTAGTAAAAATATTTTCGAGCCCGCAATATGTCATCATGCTATCTATAAAGGTGTGTCCGCCGACGGCCATGTACGGATTTTGCCATATTAAATAAGCTGCTTTTATTTTTTGTTTGCCTGCAAATGAATCAGATAAATTTTGAAATTTTGTTTCAATTTGCGTTGAGATGGATAAAGCCTCTGTGGTTTTGCCGGTTAAGATTCCAATATTTCTGATCATAACCAACGCATCGGCAAGATTATTTACATCCGTTACATAAACATCGCAGATTTTGGCTAATGTTTCAACCTGTTCTTTTACATTCTCTTCTTTATTCGCTATTACCAGGTCGGGGTTAATCTTTTTAATTAGTTCAAGGTTTAAGGATTTTGTTCCCCCAATTCGTTTTTTGTTTTTAAACCATGACGTTGGGTGAACACAGAATTTGGTAATTGCTTTCACTTCTTTGTCAAGCCCTAAATCATATAGGAGCTCTGTTTGAGAAGGCACTAAAGAAACGATACTTGAGTACTTTTTTAGATCTGATATGTTTTCGGACTGGATAATCATCTTATGGCTGCAAGATATTGGTAAAATAAAAAACTTCTGCACTATTGAATATATCAATCATGCAGAAGCAAATTTTTTGCCCTTCTACGGGCATCCGGGGCATGTGTGTTAGCCTTTAGAGGATTTAAATTTTAGTGTTTTCGTTGGTTCGTTTTTCAAAAGGAACAGATGGTTTTGGCTTTCTTTGGATTTCTGTTGGTTTTCATAAGAATAATAAGATCGCTGACTTTATAAGTTAAACGCAAAATTTTTTATTTTTCTTCTTTACATATTTGTAAAGAAATGATATTGGAAAAAATAGAAGTTGACTGATACCGGATTTTTGATTTTTCAGGAATTTGGATAGATTCTGATCTTTGTTTTTCGTTGGATTTTTGGATATATGATTAATGCTTAAATCAACATCAATCAACTTCTGGTACAAAGATATAAACCCGTGTATATCCACACAATAGCGATATTGCTTAATCTTCAATTATAGAAAAATACTATTTGTCGGCTATTTAAAAGCAAATTACCTAAGAAAAAATACTTTAATTGGCTGGTAATTTTACGAAATTATTTGTAAAAAAATTTTGGGTGACAGCAACCAATTACTTATAATCAATAGTTTGTAAGGGCC
The DNA here is from genome assembly GCA_963792025.1 of uncultured Chitinophagaceae bacterium. Lineage (GTDB taxonomy): Bacteria > Bacteroidota > Bacteroidia > Chitinophagales > Chitinophagaceae > Ginsengibacter. Next base: position 247,592 of record CAWBUS010000017.1, read on the forward strand.
GAATTAATTTTAAGATTTATTTCGCCAGGCTTTGTATGATGTCGTATTTAGTTACGATATGATATTCACCGGTTTCATCTTTGCTAAGAACAGCGCCGGTTTGTTTTGATATAAGTTTACTAAGTTTTTCAACAGGCATATCAAATGCAACTAACGGATATTCTTTTTCCATTACTGACTCTACAGTCTGGTTCTTAATTTCCGGGTCTGATAAAATTTTGTCGAATAATCCTCCTTCACTTAATGAGCCAACTATTCCATCGCCGTTAATAACCGGAACATTCTCAATGTCATATTTTTTCATCATGGCAATTGCTTCAGCTACCTTTTGTTTGGGCGATACAGTTACTAATTTTTTTGACCCGCGGCCATTAACCAGGTCTTTAAATGTTTTTACTTCGAGGAATCCTCTTTCCATCATCCATTGATCATTATAAATTTTTGCAACGTATCTGCTGCCATGATCATGAAAAATACAAACAACAACATCTGTTTTCTTCAATTCATTTTTTAATTGCATTAATCCCTGTAAACAACTTCCTGCGCTATATCCGACAAATATGGCTTCTTCTTTGGCAATACGCCGTGCCATAACAGCGCCATCTTTATCAGTAACTTTTTCAAACCGGTCAATATATTTCATATCGTAATTGGCCGGAACAAAATCTTCACCAAATCCCTCACTAATATACGGGTAGACTTCATTCTCATCAATTTCACCCGTATCAAAATATTTTTTAAGTAGAGATCCATAACTATCAATAGCCCAAACTTTAATCTCCGGATTCTTTTCCTTTAAATATTGCCCCGTTCCTACAATGGTGCCGCCGGTGCCTGTAGCGACAACAAGATGTGTTATTTTTCCTTCCGTTTGTTCCCATATTTCAGGGCCGGTTTGTTCGTAATGCGCCAGCCTGTTTGCAAGGTTATCATATTGGTTTACATACCATGAGTTGGGAACTTCTGCAGCCAACCTTTTTGATACAGAATAGTAGGAGCGTGGATCTTCGGGTTCTACATTTGTCGGGCACACTATTACTTCAGCTCCTAATGCTTTTAAAATATCTGCTTTTTCTTTTGATTGTTTATCGGTAGTTGTGAAAATACATTTATACCCTTTAATACAGGCGGCGAGAGCGAGGCCCATTCCTGTGTTGCCAGAGGTTCCTTCGATAATGGTTCCACCCGGTTTTATTTTTCCTTCCTGTTCTGCAACCTCAACCATCTTTAAAGCCATCCTGTCTTTAATAGAATTACCTGGATTAAAATATTCCACTTTGGCAAGCACGGTTGCTGGTAAATCTTTTGTAATCTTATTCAAACGGATTAGTGGCGTATTTCCAATGGTCTCCAGAATGTTATTCTTCCACATAAAATGTTTTACTTAAAGTTAAAAAAATTAGTCCAACCACCTTATTTCATAACCTGTGAAAGATTTGTGCCGTTTATAACCTGTAACGCTTTTTGAACCGTTTCGTCTGTAGGATTACTCACCTCATACAAGCCCTCGGTCCGCCATATTTGCCTTGCAGTAAGGGCTTTAATTTGTTTTTCTAAAAGCTGTTTCCCATTTGCATCTTCAAGGTTATATTTAATGGAATCGGTAGCGGCATATTTCTTAAAATCGTTTAAGGTTGCGGCGTCTACCTTATATTTTTCCTCAAACTCTTTTGGAGTTCTAAAAGAATTGAATTCTTTTTCGTGATCAAGATAATTATTGTAGACAAAATTATTAAGCGTTCCGCTGAGATATATTTTTGCAAGTTCTTTGTCAAACGAAGTTGTATCATAAGCTACAAAAACATCAGGAGTTATGCCTCCGCCGCCATATACAATTTTTCCCGATTTTGTTTTGTACATTTTCTCATCGGTGTGTTTAATAGAATCGGCAAAACTCATTTCCCCATCATGAAAGCGGTTCATGATATCCATGTTATAGGCCTCCACTCCGTTCTTATACGATTTTTGAATACTGCGGCCAAGCGGCGTATAATACCTGGCAACTGTTAGTCTCAACCCTGAACCATCGCTCAATTGAAATTGTTCCTGCACGAGTCCCTTGCCAAAAGTGCGTCTACCCACTACCGTTGCCCTGTCCCAGTCCTGCAAAGCGCCAATTAATATTTCACTGGCAGATGCGGTTCCTTCGTTGGCAAGTACTACCAGTTTTCCTGTTTCAAAAATGCCTGGTTTACTGCATCGATATTCTTTTTTAGGAGAATGTTCTCCTTCGGTGTAGGTGATGAGTTTGTCATCGCTTAAAAATTCATCCGCAATATTCGTTGCTTCAGTAAGTATGCCGCCGCCATTATCTCTCAGGTCAAGTATCATACTTTTCATGCCTTTCTTTAAGAGATCCTGGGTTGCAGTCATAAATTCATCGTAGGTAGTTTCCGAGAATTTATTGAGGCGGATATAACCTATCGTATCTGCAATCATGTAAGCAGCGTCGAGACTATATAACGGTATCATACCACGGGTGATACTTACTTGTTTTTGACTGCCTTCTCTCAGCAATAAAATATTGGCTTTACTCCCGCCGGCGCCCCGTAATAATTTCCGTATTTTTTCTGAAGTGATATGAACGCCTGCAACGGTGGAGTCGCCCACTTTTAAAAACTTATCACCCACTTCGAGTATTTTATCCGATGGGCTGTTTTGAAGTACGTTTAAAACATTTATAGTATCGTTGAAAATATTGAACTCGATTCCAATTCCATAGAACTGTCCTTCGAGGTCTTCATTAACAGCCTGGAGTTCCTGTGGTGGTAGCAAAACAGAGTGTGGGTCAAGCTTTGCAAGCATTGATGTTATAGCGACATCACCCAGTGAATCTTCATTTTCCTTATCTACATATTCACGTTGAATTAAATCCATAACTTCCTGCACAGGTTTCGGCCTGTTAGTAAAAAAAATCCCGGTGTTGGGCATATTGCCCTTTATGCGATAGCCTATAAACATTCCGGCAATCATGCATAGACTTAATATCAGCGGAAGCCAAACCTGTAATTTTTTATTGCGCATACTATTCTTTATTATCTAATTTTATTTTTTAAAGAGCAAATTTCCTTAATAAACCCGAGATAATCATGCCAGCCATCAAATTGATCGCCGATAGTGGCTCCACCAAGACTGAGTGGTGCCTGCTGCACGGTAAAAAGAAAACAATTATTTATTCACAGGGAATGAGCCCTTACTTTGTTAATGATATTCAAATGGAAGCCATAATAAGGCAGGAAGTAGCGCCCCAATTGAATAAAATAAATGTTGAAGAAATATATTATTATGGAACCGGATGTACTAATACTGAAAATGTAAAACTGGTAAAGAAAGCGTTAAAAAATATTTTTCCCGAAGCCTCAGCAAAAGTTGAAACAGATGTGGATGGCGCCGCCAAAGCTCTTTGCGGTACTGAAAAAGGTATCGCTTGTATCTTGGGAACGGGTTCCAGTTCCTGCTATTATAATGGTAAGCGGATTGTAAAAAATAATCCAGGACTTGGATATATTTTGGGCGACGAAGGAAGCGGTGCTTACCTTGGTAAAAAAGTAATTCAATATTACCTGTACAACACTTTCGATGAAGACCTACGTTCCCGGTTTGATGCAAAATTTGTTACCAATACTAATGAGATTTTAAATGCGGTTTATAAGCAGCCACTTGCCAATCGCTATCTTGCATCCTTTGCTATTTTTTTAGCTGAGAACCGGGGACATTATATGATTGAAAATATCATCGAAGACGGTTTCAACGATTTCTTTTATAACCATATTTGTAAGTTTGGAGAGAGCTGGGAATACCCCATTAATTTTACCGGCAGCATTGCTTATGGATTTAAAGATGTACTTGCCGAAATGTGCAACAGTTATCGGTTACAACTCGGAAGTGTTTTGAGAAATCCAATGGAGGGGTTGATAAAATATCATGGAGGCTAAAAAGGCAATGCCTTGAAATCCATTGTTACAAAATGAGCCGAGCCTACGGCTCTTACAGAAGTACTAAAACGTAACTTAACAAACTTTGCAATTGACAAATAGATGTCGGATTCCTGGACGACTTATGCAAGTAAGGCAAGCGTTAGTAAAATATTCTGCCAAAAAAAAGTGCGGGTGTCCTCAAGAGGCGCAGCCTCGGCACGTCTTGTAACAACGGATTTCAATCCGTTGAAAAAACACCAATCAATAATCGCGGATAAAAATAATGAGCGATTATAAGCTCTTTCTACCTTGGTCTTTCAAAAAAATCTATGTCGTGCTAATGCCTAAACGCAGCAGATTTGTTTTATAATTTGCGATTCGCGACTTAGTCTTTTTTCAAATAAATTTTTTCTTCCCCATTATCATTCATAGATTTAACCAACGATTGCGGGTACCTTGTTCATTTTAAAATAAATTAACAGCATGGCAATAAGGGTAGCAATTCGGCATAAAACAATTTATTCTTACGACAGGTACGTCGCTCTATCACCACATGTTTTTCGTTTACGCCCCGCCGTTCATTCCCGTACTGCCATTGAATCTTATTCATTTAAAGTAGAACCAAAAGAACATTTTATAAACTGGCAACAGGACCCCTTTGGTAATTACCAGGCAAGAGTTGTATTTCCCGAAAAGGCCAATGAGTTAAAAATAGATGTGGAGCTGATAGCTAACCTTGTTAGCATAAATCCTTTTGATTTTTTTGTAGAAGAATATGCCGAAAATTATCCCTTTCAATACCGCGACCAGTTGCCGAAAGAATTGGTGCCTTATCTCGAAATAAAAGAAAATGGACCGCTTCTGATGAATTTTCTTGAAGGCGTTGATAAAAGCAAAAAGACCATTAATGATTTTTTAGTTTACCTCAACCAAAAATTAAACAAAGAAATTAACTATTCCATTCGCATGGAAGTTGGTGTGCAAACATGCGAAGAAACCTTGGAAAGGAAGTTAGGTTCTTGCAGGGACACAGCATGGTTGTTTATTCAGGTATTACGTCACCTCGGGTTAGCCGCGAGATTTGTCTCTGGTTATTTAGTTCAGTTAACGGCTGATGAAAAATCATTGGATGGACCATCAGGTCCGCCAAAAGATTTCACGGATTTACATGCATGGACGGAAGTATATATTCCCGGGGCCGGATGGATAGGATTAGATGCTACTTCAGGATTATTTGCAAGCGAAGGCCACATTCCGTTGGCATGCACGCCGGATTATGCAAGCGCTGCGCCCATTGTGGGTTCCACCAATAAATGTGAAGTGCAGTTCTTTTTTGAAAATTCGGTAACCCGTATCTATGAAGATCCGCGTGTAACCAAGCCTTATACCGACCAGCAATGGGAGCAAATAAATGCGCTGGGCCTACAGGTGGATAAAGATTTAAACGAAGGCGATGTGCGAATGACCATGGGGGGCGAACCTACATTTGTTTCTATTGATGATATGGAATCAGCGCAATGGAACGTTGCGGCGGACGGAAAAGAAAAGCGCATTCTCTCTCATGATCTTATATATAGATTACGCGAAAAGTTTGGACGTAACGGCCTCATCCATTATGGACAGGGAAAATGGTATCCCGGGGAGCCATTACCCCGTTGGCAGTATGGTTTGTTCTGGCGTAAAGATTTTTACCCGGTATGGAAAAATATTGAGCTGATCGCTCATGAAAATACAAAACAAAAGTATACCTATAAAGATGCAGAGAAGCTTACCTGCGAGTTGGCAAAGCGATTGGCAGTAAGCCCGGATAACGTGAGTCCTGCATACGAAGATGTATTTTATTTTTTATGGACCGAAGGAAAAAATCCTGTTAATGTTGATCCGCTTAAAGCTAATTTGAAAGACCCGTTAGAACGAAGAACGCTGGCACAGCTACTTAACCAGGGATTGGGAGATCCCGTCGGGTACGTGTTACCGCTACAATGGAATTACTGGAACGACAAATGGCTCAGTTGTAAGTGGGTTTTTAACCGCGATTATCTTTTTTTAATTCCCGGAAATTCTCCCATCGGTTTGCGATTGCCGTTAGATTCATTGCCAGTTGCTGCAAAAGCGAAAATGCCGCAACGTGTTGAAAGAAGTTTGTTTGAAGAGTTACCTCCGTTAGAACGCTTTCACGAAACAATAACGTCACGCTATGGTCTCATTTCTGATCATACCCGTATTCCATCACAGAAGGTACAGCCGCAGGTTCTGGAAGAAGTGACTAAAGAAAAGAAGAAAAAAGATATCTGGCAAAAAGAAGAAGAAGAAGAAGAAACGCCTGAAGTTGAGATAACGTTTGAAGTGAAAACTATCAGAACTGCCTTGAGTGTAGAGGTAAGAGATGGATTGTTATACATATTTATTCCGCCGATGGAATACCTCGAACATTATTTGGATTTGATCGCCTCAATTGAAGCCGCTGCAGATCAATTACAATTAAAGGTACGTATTGAAGGATATGAGCCACCCCGCGACAATCGCATGGAAAGATTGGTCATTTCGCCCGACCCCGGAGTAATTGAAGTGAACATTCATCCGGCTAAAAACTGGAGGGAACTCTGTACTAATACAGATACACTGTATGAACAAGCAAGACTCTCAAGATTGGGTACAGAAAAGTTTATGTTAGATGGACGACATACAGGAACGGGTGGAGGTAATCATATTACACTCGGCGGTGCCACGCCGGCGAATAGTCCGCTACTGAGAAGGCCTGATTTGCTTCGAAGCCTCATTACCTTTTGGCAACATCATCCTGGTTTGTCTTATTTATTCTCCAGTGCTTTTGTAGGCCCAACCAGCCAGGCACCGCGTATAGACGAAGGGTTAGAAGATAATCTGTATGAAATGGAAATTGCCTTCAACCAGGTTCCTGAGAAAGGATTTATTCCCTTCTGGATAACGGACAGAATATTTCGACACCTGCTGACAGATATAACAGGTAATACGCACCGTTCAGAATTTTGTATAGATAAATTATATTCTCCCGATTCTTCATCAGGCCGACTGGGCATTTTAGAGTTTAGAGCATTTGATATGCCGCCGCATAAGCGGATGAGTTTATTGCAAATGTTGCTGATTCGGGCACTGATTGCTGCTTTCTGGAAAAAACCTTATAAGCATAAATTAGTTAGATGGGGTACGGCGTTATACGATAAATTTTTGCTGCCGCATTATGTAAAAGAAGATATCGCTGATGTAGTAGAATATCTTAACAATGCAGGTTATGCTTTTGACATTAACTGGTTTAATCCATTCTTTGAATTTCGGTTTCCGCACTACGGCTCTGTACAAATTCAGGATATCAATATGGAAATTCGCATGGGAATTGAACCCTGGCATGTGCTGGGAGAAGAAATGTCGAGTACGGGTACAGCAAGATTTGTTGATTCATCTTTGGAAAGAGTGCAGGTGAAATTAAGCGGTATTAATGATGCACGGTATATTTTATTGTGTAACGGTTTTCGTGTACCATTGACCGTTACAAATGTAAAAGGCGAATATATTTGCGGGGTTCGCTACCGGGCATGGCAGCCACCAAGCGCCTTGCATCCAACTATTGGTGTAGATGCTCCATTAACTTTTGATATTGTTGATACATGGAATAGTCGTTCCATCGGTGGTTGTACTTATTATGTTTCGCATCCCGGTGGCAGAAGTTACGATACATTTCCTGTTAACAGCTTTGAAGCTGAATCAAGACGGGTGAGCCGCTTCGGAAATACAGAACACAGCCAGGGCCCACAATTTGTACAATCTTATTTTACTGTAACGCAACATTATGTAGAAAATAACCGTGTGTCATTCGTGTACGATGCACCGCCGCCGGAAATAAATAATGAATTTCCTTGTACACTCGATTTAAGGTTAAAGAAGGGGAAATAAAAGATAATAATCATTAATTGAATATTATTGAAGTCCGGTCCATCTATATGCGACGGGGCAGCTCAATGCTATTATTTACTTCAATTCCGCATTCCAGATATCAGGCATACTTCTTGATTTTAACCGTCTTCTATAAATCATTAACTACGGAAATTATTATTTTATAATTTACATTATGAAGCTTTTCAAATGTGATCATTGCGGCAGCCCCGTATATTTTGAAAATTACTTTTGTGTTCATTGCAATGCCTCGCTGGGCTTTGATCCGCAACAGATGGACCTGTTGGCATTAAAGCAATTACCTGATAACAGTTTCATCCTTTTTGCAGCAAATGAAAACAGTACATCGAATGCTGTAAAATATAAGTACTGCTCCAACAGCCAGTACCACGTGTGTAATTGGTTGTTGCCTTATGAAAGTAATGATCAGTTTTGTATTGCCTGTGAACTTAACCGAACAATACCCGATCTTAACCAGCCAGGTAATTTAGAAAAATGGGGACGTATCGAGCAGGCTAAACATCGGCTGGTTTATTCGCTACTTCGCTTCAAACTGCCCGTTATTAGCAAGGTTCGGGATGAAGAAAATGGGATTGCATTTGATTTTAAAGCTGATGAAAACAAGCCGGGGGGCAAAAGATTACTAACCGGCCATGATAATGGACTCATCACACTCAATATAGCAGAAGCCGATGATGCATTGCGCGAAATGGCCCGCAATAATATGGACGAAGTATACCGCACTTTATTGGGGCATTTTCGCCACGAGATAGGGCATTATTACTGGGACCGGCTGATAAAAAATACTGACCGGCTACTGGCTTTTAGAAAAATTTTCGGTGATGAAACTTTTGATTACGCAGAAGCACTAAAACAACATTATGCCAAGCCGACTTCCGATGCATGGAAAGATAATTTCATAAGCGCCTATGCAAGTTCTCATCCGTGGGAAGATTGGGCAGAGACCTGGGCACATCATTTACATATTGTTGATACAATGGAAACCGCGTATTCATTTGGAATGACACTTCATCCCCGGGCGGCAGATCCCGGGAACGAAATGAGCGCAAACGAAGATATCGATCCATATGATTCCAAAAACTTTGATGATATCATGCAGCGCTGGTTGCCTCTTTCGTTTGTAATGAACAGCCTGAACCGTAGCATGGGAATGAAAGATTCTTATCCCTTTGTAATTAACGAAGCCGTAAAGATTAAATTAAGTTTTATACACGAAACAATCCAGGATGCAGGCAAGCAACTAGTGAAACAACAGGTGCAAAAATCAACAGTTACTACCTGATTCGTTTTACGTCTACGGCTACCGTTAGTTCGTGCGAACTACTACTCATGATAACTCCTTTCAGCGGTATAATATCAAAATAGTCGCGGCCCCAGCCAATAGTGATGTATCGTTCATTAGCGAGTTGGTTATTGGTAGGGTCGAAGTCTATCCATCCCATTCCGGGTATAAATACAGAGATCCATGCATGAGAAGCATCAACCCCCGTAAGTTTTTCCTTGCCGGCAGGGGCCAGCGTTTCAAGATAACCGCTTACATATCTTGAAGGAAGATTCTTAGAATGCAAACATGAAATGGCAAGGTGGGCAAAGTCCTGACATACGCCCTTGCGCTCTTTCATTACAACGGACAATGGGGTAGACGTAGTTGTGAATCCGGGTGTAAAAGTGAAATCGGCAAAAATGCGTTTCACCAAATCATCTACTGCCTCGTATAATGATCTTCCTGCTGCAAATGATTTTTCTGCGTAAGCTATTATTTCGGAATCAGGTGCAGTTATGTCTGTAGAACTTGTGAACTGCTTTTCTTCAAGAAATTCGCCGTTGGAAATTTCAAGCATTGCTTTTACACTTTCCCAACTTTGGTCGGGATGAACCTTCCTATCATCCTTCCTAATTATTTTTTCAACCTCAGATTTTACAGTAACCGTTAGCGCCTCATGTTCCTGTTCAACAACAAAATAAAAAAGCCGGTTACCAAAAAAATCGATGTGTTCTTCCAAAACTTCGGGCAATGGCGAAATAGCAATGTTGATTGATTTGCAAATTTGACTGGCCGTGTTACGCGGTGTTAAGGCCGCGATGTTATGGCAAAGGCTTACCAGTTCATGGTATTTGTATTTCGTGGTATGTTCAACAGAATAAAGCATTTCAAATAAATAATCAGATAAGATTAGCCGTGAATAATTGTTTTTGTACCTGGCTATGTTTAAAATAAGTTTTTGAAATGAGTACAGATGTGTCTGATAAGAGTGAATATAATTTGCCCAGGAATTGATCAAGTGCTATGTATTCCTTCGTTTCATAATCACAAGTACTTAGTGCAACAATGTCGGCGAGATTCAACATAGCAACCGCTTCTTCCATATTGCGTTTTTTAGCTGTCAGCGGCATATCCTTTACCACAGTAGGTAATAACGCTACGTAACGTTTTATTTTCTTTACAAGATAGGCAAGTGATCTCGGGTAATTATTATCAAGCATTAATAATTCAAGAGCCAACGGTAGTTGCAAATGATCGCGATAGGTATAACGGTAGGTTATTAAACTCTGGCTCGCGTTCATTACAGATTCCATTAAATCGTGTTCCACCTGCTCGGTTTGCTTGTGTTGAAATACACTCCTGAGTAAAGTAATGATGAACAGCGATTGCTCTATTTTTCGTCCCAGGTCAAGTATGTTCCAGCCTTGTTCCCGGCGCACACTTTCCCTGTTCATTCCTAAAAAGGCAAACATGGAGGTATTGAGCGAATCGATAGCGTTTAGCATTCTGAAATGATCGGGTGTTATAGTTTTTTTTGCGTTATCCCATTCTTCTTCCATTTGCCTAAGCACACGCCACGTATCAACCGACCAGAAATTACGAACACTATATACCGCATTTTTTAGCAGTGATAAATTATAACTTAAGCTTCCCGTTCGTTTTTCATTATACAAAACATCAGCAAGTTCCTGCCAGGGCTTTTCAAATGTGGATTCTTTTTTTTCTTCATCACTATCTTCAAAAAATCCCGGAAAAGTGTAGGTGCATTGCGTTAACGTTTGTAACAATATTCTTTCGGTATCCATACGGTCATCCACAAACGCTTTTTTGCTTTGTAAAAAACGTTGCATAACGGCACGTTGCAGGCGGGCATTGTTAATTACTCTTTCCGTATAACGGCCTACCCAAAAAAGATTTTCAGCAGTATGACTGGGAAGTGAACGCTTGTTGATTTCGCTTCTCGATACATCTGCTTTCAATAGCAGTTTTATCGGTTGTTCTTCATTTGAATTTTCTGACAACACCCAGGTATCTTTACTGATGCCCCCCGATTGGTTGGAAATAATAAAACTGTTTTCCCCCGTACTGGTTCTCGTAAGACCGCCAGGCATAACTATATAACTATCCTGGTTACCCGCAAGAAAACATCTTAAAAGGGAACGCCCGGTCTTTATGTTTTTATCAATCCATGAAGGAGTTGATGAGAAATTAATTTTTTCCTGTCCAACATACAGGAAAGGATTGGCTTTTATTTGTCGTATCAGGCCAGCTGCACCGTCGGATGAAAGTGAAGCGCCGTCAATAGCGGAATGCTTGCCGGCTACATCCCTGAAAATTCTTCTTACAACCAGCGTTTTTAAATTAGTTATTACATAATTCATTTCTTTAGGTTGGCCGCACCACCATGTCGCAATCGTTGGCATTTTCAAATCTTTACCAAAAAAATATTTTGATATCGCAGGCAAAAATGGAACGAGCCCCGCATTCTCAACGATACTGCTGCCTAGCGGATTGGCAATAGAAACATGGCCCCTTCTAACTGCCTGTACAAGTCCCGGAACGCCAAGCAGCGAATCGCTTCTTAATTCAAGGGGATCGCAATAACTATCATCAACCCTTCGCAATATCACATCTATTTTTTCTAATCCTTCTATAGTTTTAAGCCAAACCTTATTGTCTTTAACCATCAGATCATTACCCTGAACTAAGGTAAGACCCAGGTATGCGGACAGATAGGAGTGCTCGAAATAAGTTTCATTATCGGGGCCGGGAGTAAGTACTACTATTCTTGGATTGCCTAAATTGTGGGGGGCGATTTTTGTGAGCACCTGCTGTAACGAATCAAAGTAAGGAGAGAGTCTTCTTACATTTAAATTATTGAACAGTTCAGGTAAAACACTCGACATGGCAAACCTGTTTTCCAAGGCATAACCGGAACCGGACGGGGCTTGTGTTCGATCGCTGATAACCCAAAGGCGTCCATCTATACCGCGGGCCAAATCTGCTGCATATAAGGGCAGGTACTGCTGACCCGGCAAATGAATTTTTACACATGGCCGCACAAAACCGGGATGCAGGTAGATGAGTTCCTGCGGAATAATTCCTTTTCTTATGAGTACCTGACTCCCATAAATATCTTCAAGAAGTAATTTGAATAATTCGGCTCGTTGTATTAAGCCCGCATTGATGGTTTCCCATTCTGCTGCAGTAATCAACTGGGGTAAAGGATCCAGTTCCCACGCACGATTTTGTCCTGAAGGATCGTTGTAAATGTTATACGCTACTCCGTTTTCTTTGAGTAGCCGCAGAATATCTTCGTTACGATTTTGCAATTCGTTCTCTCCAAGTTCATCAAGATTGGAAAAAAATGTTTGCCAATCGGGCCTGAATTTGTTATCCGCCGTTAATAATTCATTGTATGAATTTAGCGCCGGAACATAATGTTGAAGGAGCGAATTAATAGCGGGTTGATACGGCATACTCATTTAAGCGCTTTGGCCATTAAAAATAAGGAAATAAACTATTCCGGCTCCAAGTATACAAATTCTGGTTTACTATTGAGGCAACAAATTATGTTGGCGCACTCATATTGGCAACCAACGATTATTGGCCTTTGAAAGCCTTCAGCCTAAAGGAAAGTGGAAGAGCATGATAAGCGACAAAACATTTTAGGTGATTAAAGGGATATATTCGGATAGTTTATAATTATTTTTGGTGCAAATACAAAACATAAATTCCAGCATGAATAAGAACATTTGGCTAACAGCAATACTTCTCATCTCATTTTTAACTTCGATTACAGCGCAGGTATATGATAAGAAAACAATGCATGCCGGAGAAAGTCTCTCAGACGTTTCGTATTACCTCTTTCCATCATTCAGAGATGCAACAGTGAAATTTAAAAAAGGAGGTGAGCTGGTGTCGAGATTGAATTTCAATATGCTGATTTGCCAAATGCAATTTATAAGTCCAAAAGGAGATACGCTCAATCTTTCAAGGCTCGACGATATTGATGAAATTAATTTTGACAGCACCACTTTTTTTTATGATGAAGGATATTACCAGGTGCTTGCAAAAGACGACATCGCTGATCTTGCTGTTTTGCGAAAAGTAAGTTATGAGCCTGTAAAGATTGGTGCTCTCGGCATTCGGAATCATAGCGGCACCGGAACGGAAGGATATGGTTCGTTTCTTGATAACTCCACTGAAAAAAAACTGACGCTCAACGAAGATGTAGATATAACGAGAGAATCAACTTTCTATTTGATTGCGCCTAACGGAGGGAAGACAAAGGCAAACAGGGCGGGGTTTCTTAAAATTTTTTCAAAAAACAGCCAGCCCTCTAAAACATACATCAAAGAAAATAAGCCCGATTTCAATAAAGAAAGTGATTTGAAAAAACTATTTGATTTTTATACTAACGTTCATTAATATACGCGGGCCATGACCTCGAAATTTAATTAGATATTTCTTAATAATTCAATCGAAAATAAAAAAGGGTGTTTTTAATTTGGGTAAAATACAAATCTTATTCTTTCGGTATTTCCAATCCGTGTTGCCGTAAAAAGGTTAATTGGTCCCAATAACCTCTTTGAGAAACTATTGTATCATCAATTACGTGAAAAAATCCACACCCTCTCAGGCCTAACGGATCTTTCCATTCCAATATGGCCCATTCACCGTCTTCGAAAATGTTTTCAATAACGCACACCATATTCGCTTTTGCAAATTCCTCTTCAAACATCTCTTGTATCGCTTCCTTGCCTTCTAATGGTAAATTATTCACCTGGTGATTGATTGCGTTTTCGCTATAAAGATCGGCAAGCCCCGGCCCATCTGCTTTATTAAAAAGTTCAACCCATTTAGTTACAAGTTCTTTTGGAGTCATTTATAGTAATATGTAATGGCTGGTTGTTACTCCATAATATTTTCCAGGTGAATTAATCGCCCATCGCTCGACATTCCTTCAATTATAACACGAAAGGCCTGGCTGATATCATTATTATAAAAAGAGACGGTTACTTTATTATTTGTACGATTCGTGATAACCTGGGGATTCCAGTATAACGTTGTTCGAACGTCTTTCTTACTATCATTTTCATTGAACGTACCATAGTTGGGTGAATAAAACTCCCGCATAGTGGTATAACCTCTCACCGAATTATTAGAGAGTCCTTTACCGGGTTCGTTTGGCTTATCGTTACCTCTTTTTGTATAAATAGCGATAGCGCCACTTGCTCCGCCTCCTGTACCGCCGAAAAAAGGCGGCCGCATAACTTTTACGTAAGCGACATCCGTAATGGAAAGTGAAGAAATCATATCAGCATCTGCGGGCATTTCATCAAGGTAAATTTGTGGTGTTCCTCCCCGCCATTGTAATGAAGGGGGTGTTCCTGTTGTTATTTGCAGGCCGGGTACGCGACCTTGCAGGTAATTAAATATGCTTATTGCCCCAACTGCACTGGGATCGTTTAAGAGATCGAATTGATAAGCATCTCCACCACTAAATAAGCCAGAAGTATATTTTTCATCGAGAATTTCAACAGGCTTTTTTGTTTTAGCTGTCACAACTACATCTTCCAAAACTTTTGCTTTATAAAAACTTGCCAGTTCTTTTTCCTGGTCAGCAAGTTGCAGATGGCGATAGTTGCCTGCGGTATCCGACAGTTGATTATTATAAAATCCTGTTGCGGCGCTATTAGTAGAAAAAGGGGGAAGCCGGTTTTCCATAAATTGAACAGACGCATCACCGAGCCCTTTCGATTTAGGAAGCTGGTAATAAACACTCGTAGTATCAAAAAGAATAATAGAGGGATCCGTAAAAGTTCCGTTGGGTTGAATCGGTATCACAGCCATTTTGTTTTCTTTTTTTTCACGCCGCATAAGCACGACAATACTTCCGGCATCTCTTAACTGCGATGGTAATGCACCATATATTTTTCCGGAAAGGTTTAGGTACGAAGTGTCTTTAGGATAGAGAATCTTTGGAAGTTTTCCAGCTGTAATATCTTCCCACTTAAACCTGCGCCAGCCATGAGTAAGCATCACAAGGTCAAGCTGCTGGCTTATGGTATCTGAATTATTTGAAAAATAATAAGCGGGATCGTAGACCTGCCCTCTTAAATCGCCTGTTAAAAGAAGATGAGAAATAATATTATCGCTGCTGTCTGTATCAATATTGTTATCTGTTACAGCGATCGAAAAGCTAGCAGCCAGGCTATCAGGTACCGTAATAGATATTTCGTCTCTTGCTCTTTTGTTAAGGCCCCAATGTTCTACGTTCATTTCAGCATTGAATAAATATTCCTGGTTGTTGATATAAGTAATGCGTTCGGCCAGGGGACGCCATTGACCGTCAAAAGCCGTTATGGTTAAAATTCCGGTAGGTAAATTTTCGGTTGGTATAATGCCTTTAATAACCCCCGACGAAATATCTTTGGTTAATTTGAATACTTCATGCTGGTTCATGGTACCGATGAGATGGATGTCGCCCAGGGTAGACGCAACATCCGGCGCAGCATTCACAAAAAAACTCCTCCTGTTCTCAGAAATGACTACCTGCATTGAGACACCCGTGTGTTTGATAGCAGGCAATTCGGTAATATGCTCCGTTCCTTTTGGATCTTTCCATTTGGCAGAAAAGCTTTCACCCGGCTGCGGGAAAATATAAAAATAGCCCATACCATCATGAATGGCCCGAAGGCTGTCGATTTTAACGCCTTTATTGTTTTCGACAATGCCCTTTATTTTAATAGGCCGTCCCCATTGATCATTGGCCTTAAAAGCAATTTTATTAGTTACGCCTTCCACCGCATCTCCACCCTCAGGAAAAAAATGCAGGTATGGAACTAAAGTGGTTTTAGAATTTACAGTTGTGTTAGTTTTTGATAAGATACGGATGTCCTTATTATATAAAAACGCAGTATCAAAATTCAGCATCCACTTCGTGTACGCCTTTACGTGAACATATTTACCCGGATAATCTGCCGGAATTTCAAACGCACCTGCGGCGGTGGCATATACAACCGGCACAATGTTATGCGAAATCAATTTCCCCTTCTCGTCTGACCAGTCTACATAAAAAGTTTTGCTGTCATCTGCGGGGTAAATACCATTCATAAGGTAAGCCTTATACCAGATTGTTTCCCCTGTTGCATAAGTCGATTTATCGTAATGGAGATACGCTTTTTCCTGCCCGAAATCATTTCCATATCTTTCAATGGTTGAATCAATATTTTGTGCATGAGTATTAAGAAATAAAAAAAGAAAGATGGTAGCCAGCGGTATAAGTTGTCTCATTTTTTATTAAACCAAAATTTATAAGTGAGATAATATTGGCTGTAAATTACTATAGAAGCATGTATGAAACAAAGTTGATTAAAGTTTAACAACAATTTTAAAATCTTTTTTAACGGCAAAATTTACTTTTTATAAGCCATTAAATTTTAATCTTCATCAATAATTAAAATTGTTCAATAGTTTTGGAGCGGTAAATCAATTAAAAATTAATATGACTTTTAAAAAGATAACAGAACAACCTTCGCATTACAGGCATCTTGAAAAAATGTCTGTTGGGGAAATAATCAAAAATATCAACAAAGAAGATTTCGTGGTTGCCGCATCAATTGAAAAGGTACTTCCTCAAATTGAAAAAATGATAAATGCAGTCTCAGAAAAGATGATTGAGGGAGGACGATTGTTTTATATTGGCGCAGGAACCAGTGGAAGGCTTGGAATTCTGGATGCCAGTGAATGTCCGCCAACTTATGGGGTACCCCAGGGCCTTGTAGTGGGTATTATTGCCGGCGGAGAAAAAGCAATTATTAATGCCATTGAAAATGCAGAAGATGATATGCAGCAAGGGTGGAAAGATTTGCAGGCGTACAAGGTCAATGATGCAGATGTGGTAATAGGAATTGCGTCGAGCGGCACAACACCTTATGTTATTGGTGCTTTAAAAAAATGCAAAGAAAATAATATTACCACAGGTAGCATTGCTTGTAACCCTGATTCGCCCGTAAGTGCAGTCGCCGATTTTCCGGTGGAGGTTGTAGTAGGACCGGAATTTGTAACGGCAAGTACCAGGATGAAAAGTGGTACCGCCCAAAAGATGGTATTAAATATGATTTCAACCACGGCCATGATACGTTTGGGAAGGGTGGAAGACAATAAAATGGTCAATATGCAGCTAACCAATAAGAAGATCATAAACAGGGGAATCAGGATGCTGATGGAGAAATCAGGTATCCGGGATGAACGGGCTGCTAAGCAATTATTGTTGAAATATGGAAGCGTAAAAAAGGCCATTGAAAATTTTAAATAATTTGTAGTTAATATTTCAAAAATTGTATTAAATTTATAGGCCATTCATAAATTGTTAACCAAAAACTTTGCACTATGAAACTAACAATTTTACTCATTTTATTTACAGCTCTTCTTTGTTTCACCGGCTTCTCTCAACAAAGCAATTTAGCGTACGCTATAACGGGCGAGGTTAATGCCAATTTCAACTGGTCAGACATTCGCGTGATAGATATGGCTACAGGCAATACCAACTCAACTCTTTTTGAAAACGGGAAAACACAATTTTCGTTTATTGATGCTGAAACGGGACACCGTGTTGATCAGTTCGTACTAACGGGTAATCCTGCTACGTTACAGCAAAACGATGTGTCAATGTCGGCCAACAAGATAGTTATCACGAATCCTTCGCCAACTTATTCGATGAGTGCTGCCGCAGCATACGATAGAAGACATAATAAATTATTTTTTGCCACCATGCGCACCGGCCAGTTGGTTTGGCTCGACCTGAGAAATAACGGTGGTGCACCTGCATTTTATACAGTTCAAAAACCATTGATTAATAACGTGGATTATAATGACCAGGCTATTAATATAACACGTATGACTATTGGCGCTGACGGTAACGGGTATGCGCTTACCAACGACGCCAATCACTTAATTCGGTTTACAACCAGTAATAAAACCGTTATTACTGATATGGGCAGCCTTGTGGACGCAGCTTCCAATAATGGAATTTCTGTGCACAACCAGTGCAGCAGTTGGGGAGGCGATATTGTTGCCGATGCATTTGGAACATTATACCTTTTTAGTGCCGGCAGAAATGTTTTTTTAATTGATCCGCAAACGCTGACTGCCACTTACAAAGGGACCATCAGTAATTTATCCGGAACCTTCAGCGTAAACGGCGCCGCAGCTATTGACGACGACCATGTAATTGTTAGTAGTGCCAACACTTTTGAGGGCTTTTATAAAGTGGATGTAAACAATCTTAGCGCAACCAAAATAAATACGACAGGAAAAATTTACAATGCCTCAGACCTGGCAAGTTGTAACTTGCTGCACCAGGTAGCAAAGCAAAATAGCATTGGTACACCAACGCTTAAAAATTTGGATGTTATAGGTAACAAGCTAATAACAATATATCCAAACCCGGTATCTGACGGTCAAATAAAAATAACTTTCGATGGCAATATGGCCGGTAAATATAGGGTTGATTTTGCTGATCTTGAAGGCAGGCTGATTGAAAGTAAAGATGTTTATATAAAAGGACCTGGCCAGGTTGAAAACCTGCAATTGCACAGGAAGCAGGCGGGAGGATTGTATATGATAAAAATTACCGACGCAGCCAGCAAAGCCATTTATAGTGATAAACTAATAGTAGAGTAATAAATTGGGATAGTAATTTGAAGGCCGTTCTATGAGCGGCCTTTTTTATTTTATTTATTTTAAAGCGTAAATAACCCGGCAACTAGGCAGGATGCAATATTTTTGTAGTAGAAACTTATTTTGTTGATGATTGAATTATTAAATGCAGAACATAGAACCATACGACAATTGGCAATATTTATATACATCCGAAGATGATGAACGCTCTCCATTTTATGGGAGAGAGTACAGTGAATTTGCATTTACCCAAACCGTTTATAACTATTATATTCATCCGCAATGGGACGAATTTGGGAGTGCCACTTTATACCTTAAAGTTTTGATGGCAGATTACCAGGAAAAATATGCAATTATTGAATTGATTGGCGAATGGAATGATGCTATAGAAAATGACATCATGACCCTAAAACGTGATGTGATTGATGAATTTGAACGGCAAGGCATCACCAAATTTATTCTCATCGCTGAAAATGTTTTGAACTTTCATAGCAGTGACGACAGCTATTATGAAGAATGGTTCGAAGATGTAAAGGACGAAGGCGGCTGGATTGTAAGCCTTAACATGCCCGAGCAAACGCAATACGATTTTAAAAGAGCCCATTTAAATAATTATATTGAACTCATCAACTTTGTTCCCTGGCGCACTATGAAACCTGATGTCCTGTTTAACCAGATTGATAACATTTTATTACGAAGGCTTGGATAAATAGTATAGTTGAATCTTGATTCAATTAATATGTTCATCAATTTTTATTACTTGGTCTATAATTCATAATTTTCTAAACTTCCTGTAGTATTTTTGCACATCTGAAATTTAACAACTCTCTCACTTATGACCTGGAAACAGTTATTCACATCTTCGATAGGTAAAAAAATATTGATGGCATTAACGGGATTTTTTCTCATTATTTATTTGATTGTTCATGCCGGTATTAATGCCCTGATTTTTTATAACGATGACGGAGCCACATTTAATACGGCGGCATCTTTTATGCTCCACAATTATTTTGTAAGATTTCTTGAAGTTGGCCTCTTTGCTGTTTTTATTTTACACATCGTGCAGGGACTTTTGTTGTGGCAACAGAACAGGGCAACGAGAAAGATTGGCTATGCGAAAAAAAATTTCCCGCGTGAAATAAAATGGTATAGCCGTTATATGGGTTGGCTGGGAACTTTTTTATTGTTATTTCTAATAATGCACCTGTATCACTTTTGGGCAAGCACTAAACATGAATTGTATTTCAACGGACCAGTAATAGACCTTTACCAGGAAATGAAAATAATATTTACAAATCCTCTATGGTTCACGTTATATATGATTGGTTTGGTGTCGCTCTTGTTTCATTTATTACAAGGGTTCCAAAGTGCTTTTCAAACATTTGGAATCAACCACAGGCGGTGGACTCCAATTGTTAAAGGCATTGGTATTTTTTATTCGGTGGCTATTTGCATTTTGTTTGCGATGATGCCGGTTTCGTTTATGGCAGGGTGGTTGCAATAAATTATTTAATAAACTGAAAAATATAATTCAGCATAAAATACTTAATACTAACGTATGGCATTAGACGCAAAAATTCCGGAAGGTGATCTCGAGCAGAAATGGACTAATTACAAAGATCACGTAAACCTGGTAAGTCCCGCCAATAAGAGAAAACTGGAAGTTATTGTGATAGGTACAGGTCTTGCAGGAGCTTCGGCAGCGGCAACTTTAGGGGAATTGGGATATAAAGTCAAGGCATTTTGTTTCCAGGACAGTCCGAGGCGTGCCCACTCCATTGCGGCACAGGGAGGCATCAACGCTGCTAAAAATTACCAGAATGATGGAGATTCCGTTTTCCGCCTTTTTTATGAAACTATCAAAGGTGGAGATTACCGGGCCCGCGAAGGAAACGTTTACCGCCTTGCACAGGTCAGCGGAAATATCATTGATCAATGTGTTGCACAGGGTGTACCTTTTGCAAGGGAATACGGCGGATTGTTAAGCAATCGTTCGTTCGGGGGAACGCAGGTACAACGTACGTTTTATGCTGCAGGGCAAACGGGTCAGCAGTTGTTATTGGGCGCTTACAGTGCTTTGGAACGGCAGGTGGCATTGGGAAATGTTGAGATGTATTCCCGCCACGAAATGGAAGACGTTGTAAAAATTGATGGGAAGGCGAGAGGTATCATAGCAAGAAATTTAGTTACAGGAAAGCTGGAAAGATATTTCGGGCACGCGGTACTGATATGCTCTGGCGGATATGGAAATGTATTTTATTTGAGCACCAATGCCATGGGTAGCAATGTAACGGCTGCATGGAAGTCACACAAGAAAGGCGCTTATTTTGCCAATCCTTGTTTCACACAAATTCATCCGACCTGCATACCCGTTACGGGCGATCATCAAAGTAAACTTACTTTAATGAGCGAAAGCTTACGAAATGATGGAAGAATATGGGTTCCTAAAAATAAAGGTGACAACAGGAAGGCAATTGATATTCCACCGGGAGAACGCGATTATTACCTGGAAAGAAGATATCCTGCTTTTGGAAATTTAGTTCCAAGAGACGTTGCATCCCGTGCTGCGAAAGAAAGGTGTGATGCAGGTTACGGTGTCGGCACCACAAAGATGGCGGTGTACCTTGATTTTGCAGATGCTATTAAACGCTATGGAAAAATAGAAGTGAGCAAACGGGGATTAGAAGATTCAAGTGAAGAAAATATTATTAAACTGGGAAAAGAAGTTATTGCAGATAAATATGGTAATCTCTTTGAAATGTATGAAAAGATTACCGGCGAGAATCCTTACGATGTTCCCATGCGCATTTATCCGGCAGTGCATTATACGATGGGCGGCCTTTGGGTTGATTATGAATTAATGACAACAGTTCCGGGGTTATATTCTTTGGGTGAAGCCAATTTCAGCGACCATGGAGCTAACAGGTTGGGTGCTTCTGCTTTGATGCAGGGATTAGCGGATGGATATTTTGTAATTCCGTATACCCTTGGCAGTTATATGGCCAATGAGATCAGGAATCCTGCACTACCCACTTCTCATCCGGCTTTTGAAGAGGCGGAGAATGCCGTGAGAGAAAGAATAGAAAAATTGATGAGTATAAAAGGAAAAGAATCTGTTGAAAGTTTTCACAAACGGCTCGGGAAAATTATGTGGAACAAATGCGGAATGGCACGAAACGAAAAAGGACTAACGGAGGCGATAGACGAGATCAAAGCATTGAGAAAAGAATTCTGGGAAAATGTAAAAATACCGGGAGAAATTTTTGAAATGAATCCTGAATTAGATAAGGCGGGCAGGGTAGCCGATTTTCTTGAACTGGGCGAACTAATGTGTATGGATGCTTTAAACCGCAGGGAAAGCTGTGGCGGTCATTTCAGGGAAGAGAGCCAAACTGCGGAAGGTGAGGCTTTACGGGATGATGAACATTTTAGCTACGTGGCCGCATGGGAGTATACACCTGAAGGGGAGCAATTAAATAAAGAGGAATTAAATTTTGAAGTAGCTCACCCAAGTCAGAGGAGTTATAAGTAACTACCAGCAGTCGGCACCGCGATAGTGGTCAGACTGCAATCAATTTTAAAGAGTAAAAAAAATTAGTGTAGCAATTATGGAACATTACAACATGAATCTTACCCTGAAAGTATGGAAACAGAAAAACGATCAAACTAAAGGACGGTTCGAAACCTATGATGTAAAGGACATTTCTTCTGAGATGTCTTTTCTTGAAATGTTTGATGTGTTAAATGAAAGGTTGATTGAAGAAGGGAAAGAACCTATCACTTTCGATCATGATTGCCGCGAAGGAATTTGTGGCGCATGCAGCATGTATATTGATGGAAGGGCTCATGGACCCTGGCAAAAAAATACGGTTTGTCAACTGCACATGCGTGCCTATAAAGATGGCGATACGATTGTTGTGGAACCTTGGAGATCTGCGGCTTTCCCGGTTATAAAAGATTTGATGGTTGATAGAAAAGCCTTTGACAGAATTATAGAGGCAGGCGGCTTTATTTCTGTAAATACCGGTAACGCTGTAGACGCAAATTCATTGCCCGTTGACCGGGCGAAATCTGAAGAGGCTTTTAATGCTGCCGCCTGCATTGGTTGTGGCGCCTGCGTCGCTGCATGTCCTAACGGTTCAGCCATGCTATTCGTAAGTGCTAAAGTTTCTCAATTGGCTTTGTTGCCGCAAGGTGAGCCGGAACGGCGCACAAGAGTTTTAAACATGGTAACCCAGATGGATAAAGAAGGTTTTGGTAATTGCGGTAATATTTATAATTGCGAAGCCGAATGCCCTAAAGGAATTTCTGTTGAAAATATTGCAAGAATGAACCGGGAATACCTGGGTGCATCTTTATCTTCAGAAATATAAAATTGACAATGACAATTTCATAAGACCGCATAGAAGGTAAGTGCTTGTTGCGAATACGCGTTAAATTAATTCTCAAATCTTATCTATGCGAAAAATCATATTCACGCTCCCGCTTATATTTTTCTTTCGCCTTATTTCTGCCCAGCAAACGGTGAGTTATGTTGACTACGTCAATCCTTTGATGGGAACAGATTCCAAACCTGATCTTTCTAACGGTAATACGTACCCTGCCATTGCATTGCCATGGGGCATGAATCTCTGGACACCTCAAACGGGCAAAATGGGAGATGGCTGGGCTTATCAATATACAGCAAATAAAATAAACGGTTTCAAACAAACACACCAGCCTTCGCCTTGGATGAACGATTACGGCGCTTTTGCCATAATGCCAATTACCGGAAAATTAAGATTTAAGGAAGGAGACAGGGCAAGCTGGTTTTCTCATAAAACCGAAATTGCCAAACCCTATTATTATAAAGTTTACCTGGCTGATGACGATGTAACAGCAGAGATCGCACCAACAGAACGTGCCGCCATTTTCCGTTTTACTTTTCCAAAGACGGACAGTTCCTCAGTAATTATCGATGCATTGGACAAAGGATCTTATATAAAAATTATCCCTTCCCAAAATAAAATCATTGGTTATACAACCCGTAACAGTGGTGGTGTTGCCAGCAATTTTAAAAATTACTTCATAATTGTTTTTGATAAATCATTTAACTATGGCTATACTTTTTCAGATAGTGTTATAACAAATGGACGTGAACAAAAATGCAACCATGCCGGCGCAATTGTTGGTTTTATCAATACACAAAAAGGTGAAGTTATTCATGCAAGAGTTGCCTCATCTTTCATCAGCTTCGACCAGGCGGAAATTAATTTGAAGGAGATCGGCGACAAGAATTTTGAGACTGTAAAAAGCAATGCTAAAGACATATGGAATAAAGTTTTGGGTAAGGTAAAAGTTTCAGGCGGCACAACAGACCAGTTGCGTACTTTTTATTCCTGTTTATACCGAATGGTTTTCTTTCCATTAAGGTTGTATGAGAAAGATGCAGAAGGAAAAATCATTCACTACAGCCCTTATACCGGTGAAGTAAAGGACGGCTATATGTTTGGAGGCACGGGCTTCTGGGATACCTTTCGTGGTTTGTATCCTTTTTTAAATTTAGTATATCCTTCTGTCGTAAAGGAAATGCAGGAAGGTTTGATAAACGATTATAAAGAAGGAGGCTGGCTGCCTGAATGGTCGGCACCCGGATATAGAGATGTGATGGTTGGCAATAATTCTGCATCTATCGTTTCGGAAGCTTATTTAAAAGGCCTGCGGGGATACGATATTAATACTTTGTATGAAGCATTAAAGCATGGCGCCAACGACGACGGCCCTCAAGGCACAGGAAGGACAGGCGTTAAGTATTATAACGACCTCGGCTATGTGCCTTATGATGTGGGCATAAACGAAAATGCTGCCAGAACATTAGAATATGCGTACGACGATTATTGTATTTATCAATTGGGGAAGGCATTAGGTAAGCCTGAATCGGAAATTGATATTTACAAACAGCGTGCAATGAATTATAAAAAGCTTTTTGATCCATCCCATTTATTAATGCGTGGAAAAAATAAAGATGGAAGTTTTGAATCGCCCTTTAATCCTTTCAAATGGGGCGATGCATTTACAGAGGGGAATAGCTGGCATTACAGTTGGTCAGTATTCCAGGACATTGCAGGGCTTGTAAAATTGATGGGCGGAAAGAAAAAGTTTGTTGAAATGCTGGATTCAGTATTTACAATGCCACCAACATTTGATGACAGTTATTATGGTTTTGTTATTCATGAAATAAGGGAAATGCAAATTGCAGATATGGGGCAATATGCACATGGCAATCAACCCATCCAACACATGATCTACCTGTATGATTATGCAGGAACACCCTGGAAAACGCAATATTGGGCGCGGGAGACCATGAATAAATTATACAAAGCAACTCCTGATGGTTATTGCGGTGACGAAGATAACGGCCAAACCTCGGCATGGTATGTTTTTTCAGCATTAGGGTTTTACCCCGTAACACCTGCCAGTGTAGAATATGCTGCGGGCGCTCCGTTATTTCCCCATGCTGAGATCGACTTTGAAAACGGGGAAAAGCTAACGATCAATGCTCCGGGTAACAATGAAAATACCCGTTATATTAAATCAGTTACTTTTAACGGCAAGGATTATACGAAGAATTACTATAATCATTTTGATTTGGAGAACGGGGGAATAATTAATATTCAAATGTCAACTGTACCGAATAAGAACAGGGGCATCGACGAAAAAGATTTTCCGTTTTCTCTATCAACTCAAAAAATAAAGTAACGTTTACTTTTCGACTATGAAAGAAACAATACAACAATTACAGTCAATAATAGATAAATATACCTCCCAACTGCAAAGCATACATGAAGATGAATGGTCTGCTAAACCTAACCCTGCTAAATGGAGCAAGAAAGAAATCTTAGGCCATTTAATTGATTCGGCCCAAAACAATATCCGCCGCTTTATAGTTGCACAGTATGAAGACAATCCGAAGATTAAATATGCGCAGGATACCTGGGTGGCTGCTTCCAATTATCAAAACTATTTAACAAAGGACCTGGTTGATTTGTGGATACTCGTAAACAAGCATATTTGCATGATCCTTGTAAATATACCGGAAGGTGTTGAAGAAAGATTATCCGAAACAAGTGAGCCTCATTCTGTAAAATGGCTGGCTGCAGATTATAATAAACATTTGTTGCACCATCTTCACCAGGTTTTGGATTTGGAGCCGGTTGCGTATCCTTAATTCGCCAATCCGCAGTCTACTTGCAACGATAGTTTACTAAACTTGACCAAATAAAAAAGGTGGCTAAAGAAGCCATAGAAAATACTATCGGATATAACCCATTGTGAAGAGAAAAAGGACCATCAGAAAAGTTGAAATAATTTTGAATGATTTACTTTAAAACATAAGGTATGAAAACAACAGCCGAACATGATGGGCGCATCGCAACAATGACATTTGCATCGGTATATCCGCACTATATCACAAAAGTGGTGAGTAAAGGCAGAACAAAAGAAGAATTGCACCAGGTAATAGCGTGGTTAACCGGTTTTACTGACAAAAAGTTGCAGGAACTCATTAATGAAAAGGTAACATTTGAAATATTTTTTAAGAAGGCCAGGTTGAACCCTAACGCTCACCTCATTACAGGGGTAATTTGTGGCTACCGCGTGGAAGAAATCGAAAATCAGTTGACACAACAGGTAAGGTATTTAGACAAGTTGGTGGATGAATTGGCGAAAGGCAAAAAGATGGAGAAGATCTTACGTGTTAGTTAAGACAAATGATGATCGACGAGACATAACGAACTCCGCTAACAACGCCTGTTTTCCTAAGCCGGCATGACTTGTAACCTATCAACTGCAAATCGCTGTGATCAGTTAAAAACCGCATTACCATTTCGGCTTTGTTTCATTTGGTAGGAGGCCGAAAAACACCTTTCCCGCTAGTGAGATAAGAAAATAAACTTGTTTTGATCCAATGCGTCCAGCCCGGCGCACAATCATTATAACACTCAACTTCAGGCGTAAGGCCTTCATGGGTAAAAGTCAGATCTGTTATTCCATTGTGCTCGGCGAGGTCAAAAATTAATTTTGTGTTAGCCCATTCCTTTTTATCCGCATACCACGGCATATTGCAATCGGTAACTAACCAAACAACTCTTTTACCGGGGATCAATTCTTTTACGGTAAAGTCAAAGAAGGAATCGCCACTCATCTTTACCACAAACTGATCATTTTGTTTTTCGGAATTTCCACTAAAGGTGACTCCCCACCAACCAGGCACATTGCTGATCATTTTGATTGCCTCGTTTGCGTTAATTTTCGCAGAGATACTGCTGTTAAAATCATTTTTCTTTTTCATTTTATAATTGGTTTATTGTTGTAATTTAAAAGTGTGCTCTGCCTTCAGTGATCAAGTTAAACAGGTAATCCCTGATGACGGTGTTCCAACCTTCGTGACACAACCGGTAGCAGTCTTTTGCTGGAACAATTCCTTCGTGAGCAAAGTGCAGAAGGGTCTTATCTCCGGTTGGAATAATCTCAAAAATCATTTTGGTGTTTGTCCATTCATGTTTATGCTTTTGAAGCCAATCCAAAGTGCTTTCTGTAACAAGCCATACTATTTTTTTACCTGGAATAACTTCAACTAACTTTTGTTTGGAATAATGGGCACCAGGATGGTGAATAATAAATTCGTCATTCAATTTTTTACTGCTCCCTTGTAAGTCCTTGCCACCCGACCATTTAGCAACATCGTTGGTAATACTCTTGAATACATGTTGCGGCGACTTAGCGACTTCTTTCGTTACAGTAAAACTCTTATTTTCCATTTCGTATTTAAAATTTACTTCCCTTTTCCATAAATAATATAATTGTAAAACATCTCTTTTATGGTCATCTCGCATATTTGAGCTAACCTTTCAGATTCATTCTCAGGTACAACACCGTCATAAGTAAATTTGACTATTGTGTTATCGCCTTTGGGAGTTAATTCAAAAATCATTTTTGTTCCCGTCCAATCAAATTTGTCTGTTTTGCGTATGCTTTCAGTTGTAAGCCATACCACTTTTTTGTCTGGCAAAAATTCAATCACTTTATTTTTTGAATAATGTGAATCGCCCGTAGTAAATGTAAACCCGCTATTAAGTTTGATGTCTTCTCCTTCAAAATCTTCGGGCCACCATTTTCTGAGGTTAATGAGATGGTTGAAAACATTATCCGGAGATTTTGCCAACTCAATTTCTACGGAGTAATTAGTCGATATGTAATTTTGATTTTTCATTTATTAAAATGATTAATATTTATCCCGGTAAATTATTTTCGTTACCCATGTTCACTTGCTTCCTACCGCTTCTTTTACCTTAGCCACATTCGGCCCTGCTCCTGCACCTTCATAAAAAGACATGTCTTCATCAATTCCTGCCAGGCGCCAGCATTGTCCACCCGGAGCCTGGAAATAAAGATGCGGATCAGGTATATCAAGTTTTCTTACAAGGCCAGACTCAAGGATCTTTTTATTCATTTCCTCCACATGATCAGATTTGATTTCAAGCCACATTGCTCTCGCAGACCGTGAAAACCCGCTCTCGTCAGCAACATCCCCATAAAGAAATGCGATGAAGTTTTCTCCAAGGCGAACGAAGTCTCTTTCACCTTCTGCTTTTGTGATAACGCCGCCAAGCACATCACAATAAAATTTACGAATGTTGCCGCGGTCCTTTAGCGGAACAATAACCGATGAATGGTTTCCAAAAATTACTTTTGCCATGTTAATAGAAATTTTAATTTTTATAAATGTCGATACCAGTATTACTCCGGGGAGTGAAAACTAATTTTGTTTCCTTCTGTGTCTGCAAACAGTGCTATAAAACCAAAGCCGCTATTAGGGGTCTTATCCATAATTATTTTTCCACCCGCTTTTTCAACTCTTGAAAGTGGTTTGCTTAAATCGATGCCTCCGTTTAAATAGACTAATGAACCTTTTGATGCCGGCTCATGGCCATTGCCTTCAACTATTGCGCAACCTCCGTGAGGTTCTCCCATCTCGTACGGCAACATACCCCACTTACTCCCCGAAGCAGGTACCAAATCAATTTTTGCTTTAAGTACAGTCTCGTAAAACTTCCTGGCTCTTTCGAAATCTTTTACAGGAATTTCAACCCAGGTAACTGCATTTCCCATTTTTGAATTATTTTAATACAGCAAAGATGGGAAACAACAAAGAAGTGGAATTGTAAAAATCGGAAGTGTTCAGACCTGGTAAAACTTCCGGCCAAAATCGTTTGAGCTTCGCTCAATACCGGAAGGTAACAGCCCTGTGTAGTGCCTGAAGTTTTTTATGAAGTGTGATTGGTCGTAGTAATGATCGTAAAATTCATTTCTGAATATCTCTTTTGAATTTTCTGAAGTAAAGGCCCGGTAATATTCGCTAAAGCGGATGATGGAAGATAAATTTTTTGGGCTTACGCCGATTTTATCTATAAATTTTAAGTTCAGCCAGCGACTGCTGTAGCCTGTTTTTTTCTCCAGTTCTTTTACTGTAATTCTTCCTTTGGATGAAATTATTTTATCAACGCAAAACTCAAATATTAAATCTCCGTTATTCTGCATAAGTCTCTTAACCAGGAACTGTTCTACCACATCAATTTTTCCCCGGACAGACGGAGCATTTATTACCATTTCCTCCAACTGTTTCCCAACAGGCCCCATTATATCATCGAGTTGATAAATTTGATTTTTAACTTCATTAAAATTAAATTGAAAAAAACGATAAGCGCCTTTAGGATTAAATTCAATACCTATTGTTTCGGTGAAAATATCTTTTTCGGTATCTAAGCTTAAGGGCACATCCACCAGTCCTGTTAAATTAATACTGCCTTCCCGGGACGTAACAGATTTGCCATTAACCGTTGCCGTTATGCCATTAACTGAAAAAATGGAAAGTTTAATATTACCATTCGGAACAACTAATTTTAAATCATCAGATGGCAATTTTCCGCTGCATTCAAATACCCACATTTTTTCAATGTAGGGCTTAAGCAAATTGTGAGGTTCGATATGATTGAATTCAATTTTCATTTGTTGTGATCTGGATGCCCTCGGGTCCGTGTTACACTTTCGGTAATTATTGACGAAACAGCAAACGGTCCGTACGAAAACGCTTTACTAAATTAGGAAAACTTCCTTTTGAATTATCAGCGTGTTGCCATTAGGTGTCTGCGCTGCCGATAAAAATATATGTCATCATTTTAGCATACTCAATATAAACGAAAACAATATTACAATTTTGCGCAAGTCCTTTACGCATCGCGGTTCCCCGAAAATGTTTTTACCCTATATGAATACTAATGGAAAGCGCCTCCCCGGGTGATAAATTATAAGTTAACTTTTTATTGTTAACTTTATAATTCATCCAAATGTGTGTTACAATTACCTGTTAACTCTCAAACTAAGGGCCATGAAAAATTTACTGTTGACGCTATGTTCTGTATTTATTACTTCATTCGTATTTAGCCAGGCTCCTGCAGCAGGAAATGCCCGGGTGCATTTAAAATATTATGTTCATAACTGTGTTCCACTTAGTTCAATTAATGATTTGAAAAAAAGTGACCGCGACGAATCAGAAAGTTCACCACATAAGCCATTGCTTCATATCGCAACGGGTTATAACACATTGACCGATTATAGTACCGTATGTTCTATTGGACAAAATACATGGCACAAAACCGCTCCTGTTATAAAACCCTGGCAATACATAAATAGTTCTCTTCCGGGTCTGGGGTTTCGTGGCGGGTATTCTGTGGCAACAGGGGTGAAAGACAACTACAGTGTACTGGATGGAAAGCCATCTCTTTAAAAAATAACGTTGGTGGTCTTCTCTTGCAAATGAAAATTAATTAGGAGACATACACACTGGCGACGATTGTAAAACAAATCGTTGCCTTAACATAAATAGTCGCCGGAATTATCCGCCCAGGTATATTCTATGTTGTTTTCATTATTCACTAACGCTGAAGCGTAATCGAAAGGAGCTATCGGCCTTTTTGAAATTAAAACTTTTGGCCACGCAATTGCTATGGCCGGAGTGTTCACAATGGCCAGGTTCATAATAGAGCCGGTAACCCTGTTATAGCCTGAACCGGTATGGCCATAAGCGGGAAAGCTTTTATTAAAAAAGCCGGTGCCTGAAAATGCTTTTGTAAAATCGTTGCATGCTCTTATCTTTTCCCGCTGCGTTTTTCTTGCAGGAGTTTCTATCCTGTTTTTCCTGCAACTGCCTTTGCTGCGGCCGATGTTTTGTCCAAACCTCATGTAGCTGACTACGGGGCCCGTTTTACCCACTATCTCTCCGAGAATACCTTGTGTAAGAATTGCCATAGTTATATGTTTTGTGTGTTACAGTTTATATGCAGGGAGTTGATTGCTCCCGGTATATAACGATAGATGTAGTAATATATTACATATTTCCTTCGATATATGGATCGAAGGTCATTCGAAGGTATATCGAAGGTCTATTGAAGGGGATAACTTTGGGACAGGAGATAGACAAAGAAAAGACACAAAGAAAAGATGGAATTGGGAGGACAACTTCAATTTTGTATAGTGGCACCAATAATGTTTCAACATAAAAGACGGTTTGTAAATCATGAATATGGATTCATGCCTTAGGCTTATTTATCACCTTTTTTGCTGCTCTTTTTCCTGATTCGGGGCTTCGCCTGTCAATATCATCTAAGCTTAACCGCTACCAATACACTTTTGCTTGAATTAAAAACAAGTTGGAGGATGCGCTGTACTTAGGTTTGCAACGGCACGCAATACCACTTGCTGGCTTCTTTGCGGGATGCGGCTATGGTACAATGGATGAGCGGCTTTGACAATCATATCACGGATCTGAAACCGGGCTTCCCGGCATTTGAAAAGGAGATACTGAAACGTATTGAAGCAATGTATACGGTTATCAGAAAATAATATCTCCATATTGGCCAGGGTTACACTGGCGCAAATTTCGTCAAATAGCTTTGCTGGTTAGCTATGTTGTACAGCACTACCGGCTTAGACGAAATCACGAAAATGGTTGAAGATGTAAGAACGGAGTGTTATGCTATAAATAAATTCCTTAAAATTTTTCCTCTACTAACAATAATTTTTCTCTCACGAATCTCCCTTCCCAAAAAACTCACCAATCAATTCATACGAGTGAATTTTAGCATCATTATCATAAATATAAGAGGCAATCATTATTTCATCAACCTGTGTATCATCTAAAAAAGATTGTAAGCCTTTCTTCACGGTTGCAGCGCTGCCGATAAAGGTATATTTCATCATTTGCAATACCGGGGCTTTTTCGTATTCATCCCATTCATTTAAGAAATTTTTTACAGGAGGCTGTAATGGCCTTCTTTTATTGGTTACAATACCAGCAGCCAGTTTATAAAACGAACTGGCCAAATAGTTGGCTTCTTCGTCGGTATCAGCAGCAATTACGTTTACACATGCCAGTGAGTAAGGTTGTTGCAATTGTTCGGATGGGGTAAAACGTTGCCTGTATAATTGCAAAGCATCGTGCAATTGCGCAGAAGCAAAGTGACTGGCAAAAGCAAATGGCAGTCCCAATACACCAGCCAACTGTGCGCTGTACGTGCTGGAACCTAACAACCATATCGGAACCTGTGTGCCTTCACCCGGAACAGCACGCACTGTTAATTTATCACTGTGTGGCGCTAAATAATTTTGTAATTCAATTACATCCTGCGGAAAGTCATCAACCGAACCATTTAAATTTCTGCGCAAAGCATAAGAAGTAATTTGATCTGTCCCGGGCGCACGACCCAGGCCCAAATCGATTCTTCCCGGGTACAACGATTCCAATGTACCAAATTGTTCTGCAATAATTAATGGTGCATGGTTAGGAAGCATTACGCCGCCGGAGCCCACTCTTATTTTGGAAGTGTTTCCTGCAATGAAACCAATCAACACAGAGGTGGCCGAACTGGCAATGTTGGGCATGTTATGATGTTCGGCAAACCAATAACGTTTATAACCTAATTCTTCAACACGTCTTGCTACCGCCAGGCTTTTCCTGAAAGAATCTTTTGGTGTATCTCCTTCAATAATTGTGGCAAGGTCAAGAACACTCACCGGTATATCGCTTAGTTTTTTCTTCATATTTTATTAATGACGGTGTATTTTTTAAACTTTCCAACTTTCCAAAAGTTAATATTAGTGATTAAGTGACTCTACAAATTAACTTTTGGAAAGTTTGATACCAATCAGCAAAAATGCTTCCCAAAATGTTTTCCTGACATGCTAACATATTTCCGTTGGTAACAACTGAAATAAATTCCTCTTTTTTATGTATTATACTGCAATGGCAGAATTCTGCGAATATTTTTAATTTTTAAAATAATTTTTATGGCACTTTGGATAGTTCTTGGCGTAATTGTACTGCTT
The DNA here is from genome assembly GCA_963792025.1 of uncultured Chitinophagaceae bacterium. Classification (GTDB taxonomy): domain Bacteria; phylum Bacteroidota; class Bacteroidia; order Chitinophagales; family Chitinophagaceae; genus Ginsengibacter. The sequence goes on from CAWBUS010000017.1 coordinate 280,832, forward strand.
GTTCTCTGGATCATCGGCATGTATAACGGACTCGTAAAAGCCAAAATAAAAGTGGACAACAGTTGGAGTGATATCCGCGTTTTTCTCAAAAAAAGATTTGACCTGATTCCTAATCTTGTGAATACAGTTAAGGGATATGCCGCACATGAAAGTTCTACGTTTGAAAAAGTTACCGCGGCACGAAATGCAGCGGTAGCGGTACCTCCCGGCGATGTGCAGGGAGCAGCGCAGGCCAACCAGGTATTGGGCGGAGCGCTGAGAGGTTTGCTCGCTGTTGCAGAAAATTATCCCGAATTAAAGGCGAATCAAAACTTCCTCGAACTGCAAACCGCATTGCAATCAATTGAAGGCGATTTGGGAAATGCACGTCGCTATTACAATGCAACCGTGAGAGATTATAATACATCCATCCAGCAATTTCCCGGCGTAATTATTGCAAACATGACCGGATTTAAAGCACGTGAATTCTACGAATTAGATAACCAGGAAGAAGCAAAAAATGTTGAAGTAAAGTTTTAATTCGTAGCGTTCATGAAAAAGTTTGCCGCGATTCTATTCGTATTTTTTATTGTTGGTAAAATTAAGGCACAGGAATATTTTACCATTAAGCAGTATGATGTATCGATAAAAGTTAATAGAGATGCATCGCTGGATATTGCAGAGAAAATTGATGTTCATTTTACTGAACCACGTCACGGCATCGTCCGAAAAATTCCTTTCAAATATGAGATACAGCCACTGGCGCCTGGTGCAGAGAAAGCAGAACGGCAATTGGAATCTAACGGTTATACACGCACGATGGTTGAAGATATTAAAGTTTCGGGGTGGAATTATGATGTAAGTACAGAGGGCGATGACAAGTTAATAAAGATTGGCTCGGCCAATAAATTTGTTGAAGGAGATCAGCAATACGTGATAACGTATCGTATTCTCAATGCGATTAATTTTTTTAAAGATCACTCAGAATTATATTTTAATGTAATAGGCAATCAGTGGGAAACGACGATTGCTGCGGTAAATTTTAAGGTTGAGTTATATCAGCCTCTTCCTGCAACTCCCGATTATTTCGTCGCAACCGGATCATATGGATCGAAGGAAAATAAAACAACAACGGGATGGGAGGGAACGGATATTTTTTCAGGAAGCACAACTGAACAATTAAATCCCAATGAAGGAGTTACCATCGGTATAAACTTCCCAAAAGATTATTTAGTAAAACCTGATTATCGTTTTATTGGCATTTATTGGCTCGTATTGCCATTCCTTGCTTTTGCAGGAATGTTTTATACCTGGAAGAAATGGGGTAAAGATGATGAGGTAACGATACAGACAGAATTTTATCCACCTGAAAATATAAGTCCCAGTGTATCCGGTTACGTTATAGATGATAAGCTTGACAGGAGAGATCTTACAGCGCTTGTTCCTTACTGGGGTGCCGGAGGTTATTTAAGAATAAATGAATTGCAGGAATCTTCTCTATTCGGGTTACTAAAGCACAAAGAATATGAATTTGTAAAATTGAAGGACCTGCCACCTACTGCACTAATATTTGAACGAACATTGTTTGACGGAATATTTGCGACTGGCGATACAGTTAAGCTCGGCGACCTTAAAAACGTTTTGTATATAACCATGAACAAAGCAAAGAAAGAACTGGAAGAAGAAATTAACCAGGATGATTTTTATGTAAAAAATTCGAGAGGGTTAAAGGTGTTCTTTTGTTTCATTGGTATTTTGATTTTTGCTTTTGGTATTATTAACGTTGTTTCCGATTGGCAGGAAAAGTTATGGCTGGGTATTGGTTTAATGGCAAGCGGTATCATCATTTTTGTGTTTGGTTTATTCATGACCAAAAAAACAAAAAAAGGAACAGCACTATTTCAAAAATTATTAGGGTTTAAAGAGTTTCTTACATCTGTTGAGAAAGATCGCTTACAGGAATTTTTAAAACAAGATCAAAATTATTTTGATAAAGTATTGCCGTACGCAATCGTGTTTGATATTGCAGATACCTGGAAAGATAAACTAGCCGGATTAGATATACCGCCGCCAAACTGGTATTCCGGCGCTTATGCAGGAAACAATTTTAATACACTGTTATTTATGAACAGCCTTGATAGATCGATGAATGCGATGACCAACACCTTTTATAGTGCGCCCAGCAGTAGCGGTAGCAGTGGCGGCAGTTTTAGCGGTGGGGGCGGATTTTCAGGCGGCGGCTTTGGTGGCGGCGGTGGCAGCAGTTGGTAGTTGTTGTTAACGTCATTTTTTAATCATTAAATTTTATAAGCTGCGCTTTTTTTTGATTTTGCGTTGTTATTTTGCACGATGACCAAAATTTCCATACTCCTTATTTCCGTACTGCTTTTTAATGTTGCTGCGGCACAGGATAATTACGAGATACAAGTGTATGCATCGCCTACGCAAACAAAGGGCACTACCATGTTTGAGTTGCATAGCAATTTCACTTTCGAAGGACAAAAAAATATTATCAATGGTGTGAGGCCAAGTAACGATGCATTGCATGAAACACTGGAGATAACCCAAGGCGTAACCGATAACTTCGAAATAGGATTCTACTTTTTTACAAACTATACAGGCCCATATGGGTACAGATACGTAGGCTCTCACATTCGGCCACGGGTAAGCGTACCCGAAAAATGGCACTGGCCTGTGGGCGTTAGCCTTTCAACAGAAATAGGTTTTCAGAGCAGTGACTATTCAGAAGATACATGGAGCCTTGAAATAAGGCCCATTGTTGACAAGCAGTTTAATAATTTATATGTTGCTTTTAATCCAACCTTTGGAGTTGGTCTAAAAGGTAGTAGTGATCATTCGCCTTCATTCGAGCCCAATGTTAAAGCGTCTTACAGCATTAATAAAGTTGCTCTGGGCTTTGAATATTATGGAAGCATCGGCCAGTTAGACAATGTTCCTAAAATAAGTCAGCAAAACCAAGCATTGTTTGTCGCGGCTGACCTGGATATTGATCCAAGATGGGAAATCAATTTCGGCCCGGGCTGGGGGCTGACACAGGCAACCGATGCATTTGTATTTAAAGTGATCATCGGCAGAAGAATAACATGGAAGAAGGCAAAAAGATAAAAAATGTTGTAGACAATCGATTGCGCAAGACCTCCCTTTTTGCTAACCACATTTAGTTACAATATTTCCGTAAATTCGGTATGGCGTTTAAACCACTTTACTAATACCTCTTTTCAATTTAATTTCCCACAATGCCTGGGTTGAAATATAAAAGATTGCTGTTGATTTTACTGGTTGTGATAATAATTGCAGCTTCGGCTTTTATTATAAGCGCTCACAATGCTCCAATTGATTTCAACACCCAGGTTAAACCGATTTTAAATCATAATTGTATTACCTGTCATGGCGGCGTAAGGCGCCAGGGCAATTTTAGTTTGCTGTTTCGTTCTGAAGCTTTGAAAAAAACAAAGTCTGGTAAATATGCTATTGTGCCGGGGCATGCCGATAGAAGTGAGATGATCCGCCGCATCAAACTGAATGATCCGGAAGACAGGATGCCGTATAAACATACGCCATTAACAGGTAATGAAATTGAGATATTGACCAAATGGATAAACCAGGGCGCCAAATGGGGCAATCATTGGGCGTATGTGCCGGTAAAAGAAGAAGAAGTGCCGGTACCGAAGTCTTCTTTTTTTGGATTAATTCCTGCAAAGAAAATTTCATGGGTAAAAAACGATATTGACTATTTCATCTATGATAAATTAAAGAAAGAAAATCTAGAGCCTTCTCCCGAAGCGGATAAGGCTACTTTGTTACGAAGAGTTAGTTTGGATATAACGGGATTACCTCCAACGGAAAATTTGGCGAATCAATTTTTAAATGATAACAGTAACAATGCCTATGAAAAGTTGGTGGATTCACTGTTGGCATCGCCGCAATATGGTGAGCATCTTACTTCCATGTGGCTTGATCTTGCACGCTATGCTGATACAAAAGGATATGAACGCGATGACAGTCGTACTATCTGGCGATACCGGGATTATCTTATTAACGCATTTAACGAAGACAAGCCTTACGACCAGTTTTTAATTGAACAATTAGCAGGCGACCTTTTACCCGGCGCAACCGATGAACAATTTATTGCAACGGCTTTCAACCGCAATACCATGACGAATGATGAAGGTGGTACTGACAATGAAGAATTTAGAACAGCTGCGGTAATAGACAGGGTTAATACAACGTGGCAGGCATTGATGGGTACAACATTTGGATGTGTACAGTGTCACAGCCATCCTTACGATCCTTTTAAACATGATGAGTATTATCAATTTCTTGCTTTTTATAACGACACAAGAGATGAAGATACAGAGGCCGACTATCCTTTGCTTCGAACTTACAACACAGAAGACAGCGTGAAGTTGCTACGGCTGATCAAATGGTTTAACGACAATGGTTATACGCAGCGGGCAAAAGAAATCTATACATTTTTAAATACGTGGCAACCCGCAATTAATTCACTTACGGCAGATTCGATGGTAAACAGTGCATTGAGCGATACCAAGTGGCTCGTATTAAGGAACCACGGGATAGCCCGTTTGAAAAAAGTTGATCTTGACAATAAAAGTGAATTAATATACCGGTATAATGCTTTTGTAAATAACGGTACCTGGGTTATTCATTTAGACAGTCCGGGTGGAACTGTATTACAAACAATGAAGATGTCAAAAACAAATGGCTGGACGATCACGAGTGTAGATCTTCCTGCAGCTTCAGGTGTTCATGATTTGTATCTTACGTATACGAATCCCGACTTGAAAACACCCGATGCCAACGGATTGCTATTTGATTGGTTTTATTTTACGCAACCGTTGCCCGGCAATGATAAAGAAGGTTATAATGCGGCGAAAAAGACTTTTTGGGAATTAGTAAATGCCCCTGTAAGTACTACGCCGGTGATGATGGATAATCCTATGGATATGCATCGTGCCACGCACGTTTTTGTCAAGGGAAACTGGTTGGTAAAAGGTGATCTGGTACAGCCGGATGTTCCGGAATCGCTGAATCCTTTTCCTAACAAAGCTCCGCGAAATCGATTGGGCATGGCCATGTGGCTGACGAGTAAACAAAATCCGTTAACGGCAAGAACAATGGTGAACCGGATATGGGAACAACTCTTTGGCAAAGGCATTGTAGAAACATTAGAAGACATGGGCACGCAGGGTGCAACGCCCACGCATAAAGAATTACTTGATTACCTCTCATGGCATTTTATGAATGACTATAAATGGAGTGTAAAAAAATTAATAAAGGAAATCGTAATGTCCGCAACTTATCGCCAGGACTCAAAGGTTACCAAGGAATCAGAAGAAAAAGATCCCTTCAATGATTTTTATGAAAGAGGCTCGCGGGTTCGGCTATCCGCAGAAGAAATTCATGACCAGGCACTTTCCATAAGTGGCTTATTAAGTGCAAAAATGTTTGGCCCAAGTGTGATGCCATGGCAACCTGCAGGTATATGGCTATCGCCCTATAGCGGCAAGTTCTGGGTGAACAGTAAAGGTGAAGATCAATACAGGCGAGCGGTTTACACCTATTGGAAACGAACAGCGCCTTATCCTGCAATGGAAAGTTTTGATGCATCAGCACGTGAAGCGTGTCTTGCACGACGCATTAATACCAATACACCGTTACAGGCACTCGTTACGTTAAACGATTCATTTTATCTTGACGCATCGCGTCATTTCGCTTATCGTATGATTGGAAAAGCAGGATTGAAAGATGTTGATAAAACAATACGATGCGGTTATCAAATAGCAATGAGTAAGCCGATAACACAACCTAAGCTGGCGGCTCTTGAAAACTTATATGATGAAGCATATAGAAGGTTTGTCAAAAACGAAGAAAAGACTTGCGAGATCATCGGTGAAAAAAATGAACATAATAATCCTGGAACGGCAGCAATGGTAATTGTTGCCAGTGCTATTTTGAATTTAGATGAGCTGATAACTAAGAATTAATATTGATGGCACGAATTTTATCGAATTACACGAATTAGATAAAAGAGTTGTATTCGTCATTATCAAAAAGGGATGAGATTAATCTATTTTGTATTATTCGTGTAATCAGCAATCATTCGTGTAATAAATAAAAATATTATGACACAAAAAGAATTACATCTTCAGCGTTTGGTTAATGAAGCAAATAAAAAAGCTTGTCAACTCAACAGCCGTCGTCATTTTATAAAAGAAAGTGCCATGGGGCTTGGTGCTATTGCTTTAGGTTCACTTTTACACAGTTGTGGACTTGGGTCATCATCAATGAATAATCAAATTGTTTTTGATCCGGCACATCCGTTAGAACCGAAGCTGCCTATGTTTCCGGGAAAAGCAAAAAGCGTTATTTATTTGCATATGGCGGGTGCGCCGTCGCAACTTGAATTATTTGATTACAAGCCAGACCTCATGAAACTGGATGGACAGGATTGTCCTGAGTCTTTACTGAAGGGAAAAAGATTTGCGTTTATTCGTGGTGTTCCAAAAATGCTGGGACCGCAGGCTGCATTTGCTCAACACGGGGAAAGCCGTGCATGGGTGAGCGAAAATATGCCGCACTTGTCAACGGTGGTAGATGAAATAACTTTTGTAAAAGCGTGCACGACCGATCAGTTTAATCATGCGCCGGCACAATTACTGGTGCAAACAGGTTCGCCGCGTTTAGGACGGCCAAGTATTGGATCATGGACAACGTATGGATTGGGAACTGAAAATCAAAACCTGCCGGGATTTGTGGTATTAACTTCCGGCGGACAATTTCCTGATGCCGGTAAAAGCGTGTGGGGTAGCGGCTTTCTGCCTTCCGTTTACCAGGGTGTGCAATGCAGGAGTGTAGGAGACCCCGTTTTATTTATTGATGATCCGGCCGGAATGGACAGGGACTTACGCAAGGCTTCCATAAGCGCAATTAATGAAGTGAATCAACAGGAATTCAAAGAATTTAAAGACCCGGAAATATTATCCAGAATTGCGCAATACGAAATGGCTTACAAGATGCAGATATCAGTTCCGGAGGTAATGAACATTAATAATGAACCCGATTATATTCACGAAATGTATGGCACGAAACCGAACAAAGCATGTTTCGCCAATAATATTTTGTTAGCAAGGAAATTGGTTGAAAAAGGCGTTAGGTTTGTTCAGTTATTCGATTGGGGCTGGGATACTCATGGCACCAGCGCCAGTACAGCCGTTGATGTGGGTCTTATTAATAAATGCCGCGAGGTGGATAAATCCATTACTGCCTTAATATTGGATTTGAAACAAAGAGGTTTGCTTGATGAAACATTAATAGTGTGGGGCGGCGAATTTGGAAGAACGCCTATGATGGAAAACAGGGAAGGAAAACCAAATCCGTTTAAAGGGAGAGATCACCATGTGGGAGCATTTACCATTTGGATGGCAGGCGGCGGTATTAAGAAAGGATATTCCCATGGCGAAACTGATGAGATCGGTTATTATCCGGTAAGCGGGGCTGTTACTCCATTTGATGTGCAGGCAACTATATTGAATCAGCTTGGCTTTGATCACGAAAAGTTCACTTATAATTTCCAGGGAAGGCCTTATAGATTAACGGATGTTTCCGGAAAAGTTATAGATGAAATTATAGCATAATATTTATAGATTGATGATGAATCAAAACAGGAGAAAATTTATTGAAACGACTGCATCAGCTACGGCTGCATTAATGTTAGCGTCTATCCCAACATTTGCAGATGCAAAACAATCAAAAGAAACTATGAATAATAATTTTGAATTGAAACTCTTAGCTACCAACTGGGGCTTTGAAGGTACCATAGATGCCTATTGTGATAAGGTGAAAAAGGCTGGCTATGACGGTATTGAAATCTGGTGGCCGATGGAGAAAGCGGGACAGGACGAATTATTTGCTGCATTAAAAAAATACAATCTCGAAGTTGGTTTTTTATGTGCAGGTCATCAAACTGATTATACCGAACATTTCCAGTATTTTAAAAAAATGATTGATGCGGCAGTATCAAATCAAATTCAAAAACCTTTATATATTAACTGCCATTCGGGGAAGGATTTTTTTAGTTACGATGAAGGAAAAACTTTTATTGACTATACAATACCCCTTTCTCAAAAAACAAACATTCCCATTTATCACGAAACGCATCGCTCACGTTTGCTATTTGCAGCGCCTGTCGCCAAACAATACATTCAAAAAATTCCTGAATTGAGAATCACATTTGATGTATCGCACTGGTGTAATGTAAGTGAATCGCTGTTGCAAGACCAGCCGGAAACTTTAGCGCTGGCTATTGAAAGGGCTGATCATATTCATGCAAGAATTGGCCATGCCGAAGGCCCGCAGGTGAATGACCCGAGAGCCCCCGAATGGGAAGCGGCATTAAATGCGCATCTTGCATGGTGGGATGCAATAGTAAGCCGGAAAAAGAAAGCCGGAGAGCGTTTAACCATACTCACAGAATTTGGTCCTGCAGATTATATGCCTACAATGCCGTATACGCGGCAACCGTTAGCAGATCAATGGGGAATAAATGTTTACATGATGAATTTGCTTCGCAAAAGATATACTTAGCGATATACGATGTACAATGTTTGATGTACGATGTATATTGCAAGCTGCGGATTCACAATTCATTATTCACAACTTAGCGTTAGCATGCTTCTTACCATCACCGAATTTATTGGCCGTTTTCACGTATTGCTTGTGCACTTACCCATTGGCTTTTTGCTAATTGGTTTATTATTGCAATGGCTTTCGGTTTACGAAAAATATCAAATATCACAACAGGTAATTAAGGTCATTATTTTTTCAGGGATGATTGCCGCCATCCTTTCGTGTATTACGGGCTATTTATTATCATTAAACGGGGATTATGATGAAAGCCTGCTTGGATGGCACATGTGGATGGGTATTAGTGTGGCATCAATTTCATTTCTTCTTTATGCAAGATTACTTTCCGGGCGACTGGACCTTTGGTATAAGCTGCTATCTGTCGCCTTGTTGATGCTCATTTTTATAACAGGGCATCTTGGCGGTTCTCTAACGCATGGGGCTGATTATCTCACATCTGCCTTATCTGATGAACCTGACTCTATAGTGATTGTAAAAAAGATAATTCCGAACATCCAGGAAGCAAATGTTTATGCTGATGTGATTCAGCCATTGTTACAGGCAAGGTGTTATAGTTGTCACAGTGAAAAAAGGCAAAAAAATAATTTACGGCTTGATGGTGAGAACTGGATATTAAAAGGAGGGAAGCATGGTGCCGTTCTTAATGCTAACCCGGAAGAAAGCAAATTGTTGAAACGAATATTATTACCCCGTGAAGATGATGATCACATGCCGCCAAAACAAAAGCCACAGTTTACTGAAAAAGAAATTGCCTTAATACATTGGTGGATTGATGAGGGCGCTGATTTCAATAAAAAAGTAAAAGATTTAAAGCAGCCTGAATTAATTAAACCTTATTTGCTTGCATTGCAGAGCGATCATCTCGAAAAAAAAGCAATTCCTATTATTCCAACGGAGCCTGTAAAAAAGGCTGATGAAAAGGATTTGCAGCCCTTAAAAGATAAAGGAGTAATCATAATTCCTGTGGCTCAAAACTCTAATTATCTAATGGCAAACTTTGTTTCTGCCATAAATATTACTGATGCTGATATAAAATTATTATTGTCAGTAAAAAAGCAATTAACATGGTTAAAATTAAATGATGTAAATGTTGGCGATAGCGCTTTATCTGTGATAGGTCAATGCCCAAACCTTATATTATTGCAATTGAATAATACTAAGATCACGGATAAAGGTTTGGGATTGGTAAAGAACCTGGATAAGTTGCAATCGCTAAGTCTTGTGGGAACAAAGGTTACGGCGAAGGGAGTTATGCAACTGCAATCGATAAAAGGGTTGCAGTCAATTTATTTATACCAAACAGGTGTAAATAAAAATGATTGGGCAGCTTTACAGAAGACGTTTCCTAAAACAGAAATTGATAGTGGCGGTTACGTGGTTCCATTGTTACAAACAGACACTGAAGTAGTAAAAATGCCCAAAGGAACCAGGTAAATTTTAATATACCGGTAAAGGTTAAACGCAAATATAATTATTCAACTATAAAATAAGTTGTTTAATAACATAAATACAATTTTCATTGACTTGAATGCCCTTTTCTTTGACCTTAATACCATTGCCAGTTAAATCAATCCCATTAAAGAAGTCATAGCAACTGCTGGTGAAGATATAATTCCCGTTGGTGAAGTCATGATAACCACTGGTGAAGAAATGATAACGGCAGAGGAAGCCATTACAGGAGCAGACGAGGACCTTACAACAAAGGAAGACATAAATTCTCTTGCGGTCGACACAACTTTTATAAATGTTGTCATAAATTCTCTTGTAGAAACATAATTAACGGGTCTGTTCAATAAACTGTATCAGTTAAAAAAATAACTTTGTTCAAGTTGAGTGAAACGTAAGATGGCTCTGCAGGGCAGCCAGAATTCATAAGTTGAATAAATTACCCGGTGGGGAGCTTCCGTAAAGCTGCGTTAAAACACTGGTAAACCAGTATCTAAAAATTCACGCTTTACAAAAATACATCTACTTTTAATTTTCAAACCAAAACTAATAGTGTGAGAGACTATACAAAAGATAACCTTATCAACAGTTTTACCAGTCATTTAAATGTATTGGAAAATTTTGATCCTATTTATACACTCGATCCATTTGCCTGGATCCCCAAAGGAATAATGGAAGATTTGATTGACGACTCTCCGTTAGAAACGATTGTAAACGACCATGTAACAGGTTACTCAATTGCTCAACTATTTGGAGCATTGCAATCTGATGTTACTTCTATTCCGCAATACAAGGCCAAACTCCTGCAATTATATGGAACCACGCAACAGACCCAAGTAGATAATTTATTCTCTTCATATCATTATTGAAAATTGGAAGTTTTATGAATAAGTTTATTATCCAAATTTCGATTATATTGTTTTTTAATGCATGCCATAGACCTTGTAATGAACCAGATTACAATTTTTCTGTAACTGAATCATTTTTTCCTGAACAAGATAGTATTAATGTAGGGGATACTTTGTTTTTAACATCTATTATACCAAAAGCTGAAACTGACATCAATACCAGGATGATAATAGACTTTTCAAGTTTGGGTAACTTAGGTGATAATTTGGTTATTTCTGATATCTCTAAATTTAACACACAGAGAGATGCCGCAGATAGTTTTTCATATTTCAATGTGCACGGGAAAATTTATTCTAGTCAATATGGTGCGAAACAACTGACTTTTGAAGAAACAGATTCCGCTCATTTCTTAAAAGTGGGCCTTATTGCCCTGAAAAAAGGTTTGTATATACTTACAGTACCGGATATTCCTGGTGTATATAGAACTGGGCATGTTAAATGTGGAAGGGGAAACTTTGAAATCTTAAATTCAAATGTTGACAAGCACCTGTATTTATTTGAAAACATGTGGGGACAGTTAAGTAATTATGATTCTTTACATAGTTATTGTATAAAAGTTAAATAATATTTTGCTTGCCGAAAGTTGGGCTGATATATTGGGCAATATTTGGCCCTATGAATACCCATATTTGGCCGATATTTAAAGCATCAGTTTGTTCTTTTGCTAAAAGAAAATGGAAAATTTTAAATGTTTACAATGGAATACATTTTATAAAATGAGTGAGCGATATTTTGTAAATGAAATTTTCTTAATCATAAGTTATTATTATGTCACGACTAATTTTTATTGTTTCTTTCTTAATCATTCCTTGCTTTGTTTTTGCGCAAAAACAAGCAGGGGAGATCGAGTTTAATCCTTATCTAAGATTCGATAAATACCCGCAATTTTCTAAAATATTTAATGGACCTGCAAGTACTGATCATATAACCATGAATGGAAATAGGTTCGGATTAAATATTGCTTACAAAATCCCAATCAAAAAATCGATATTGCTGAAGCCTGGCATTGGCTATTTCGAATATTCATTTAACAACGTAGAAAAAGATAATACCCTATTTGGAAAGTCAAGCGGAAGAGATATCAACATTGTAAGCCCGGTCTATATCCCTTTTTTTACAGATAAATACAGGTATAATACTATTATTGCAAATATTGGATTTGAAAAACTTTTTAATTGCGAAAGAAATACACAAGTTGTAACAGGAATAAACTGGAATAATTATTATGCCATTTCCGAATCTTACCATCTTACTTATAATCCTGCGGGAAGTAAAAATTATAAAAAAAATAATAACAGGTATTTTGGCTCATCAGTTTATATAGAGGTGTCGTTTATTAAGAAATTTCAGAAAATAAGGATCGGCCCTTCGCTGATTTTACCTGTGTTTGACAATTGGAAAAAAGATTCAATATTTCCGAACGAAACAAATTCCGGCTCAAGAAGTAAGTGGTTAAATGGAATGGGTTTAGGGATATCCGTTAATTATTCATTAGCTAAAAAGAAATAGTATGCAAAAGATCTATTTTAAAGTAAATATATTATTGTTGCCATGCGTTGGAATTATCATTAATTTCCGTAGCCGCGTCCTGCAAGGTTAGGACCAGGCGGAGACACAGCAGGCAATTGAACTTAGCCGTGTGTAACAATTTAAAATCGTAAGTTGTAAGCTGATATGAAACCAATTCAAATTTTAGCGTTAACTGCCATCGCCAGCTGCATGTTATTTTCGTGTACCACTTACCGGTATATATATGCTGCTTCGCCGCCTAATGTTCCTTTATTCAAAGAGAAGGGTGAATCTAAAGTAACAGCTTATTATTCAGGTGGCAGAGGCGGTGATATAACAAATAAATATGCACATGGTTTTGATATCCACGGCGCTTATGCCTTAAGCAATCACTGGGCTGTAACTGCTGGCTATTTTTTCAGGCGTGAAAAAGACTATTATACTACTTTTCACAGCATCTTTGATTCATCTGATGTGCGCTATAAAAGAAATATACTCGATGTGGGAGTAGGTTATTTTGTTTTTCTTGATGCTTCTAAAAAAATTTCGGCAAACATATATGCAGGTGTTGGAGAAGGAAAATTTTCTATCAATGACGCTGGTTTTGCAGGCTCATTAGCCTATAGCCGCTTTCATAATAGCTCTATAACAAAATGGTATGTCATGCCTTCGCTTAATTTCTTTTCCCGTCAGTCTTTCAGGTTTTCATTTGCTACAAAATTTTCTTTTGTGCATTATGGAAAAATACAAACAAGCTATACCGATTATGAGCTTTCTTACTTCGGCCTTAATAAAATAGCAAACGCTACATTGTATTTCTTTGAGCCGGCATTCAGCTTTCAATTTGGAAGCCGCGATATTCCATGGCTTGGTATCAATATAGTTTCAAGCTTTACCTCCAATTATCATTCGCATGATGATTATAATGAATCTCATCTTGATGTAAGAGGGGCTAATTTTTCTATAGGTATGAGCGTTGATTTTTCTAAAATGAAAGAGAAAAAATAAACCCCCGTCCCCGGTTCCTAACACACGAATCAATCTCTTTAAATTTCAGGTTAGCCTCTTGTAAATTACAATACGCAAATTCAACGAAAATTTTAAACCTGCGTTAGTTTTGCAAAAGTTCTTGCAACTGTTGCTGTTCCTAAAAAAATGATCCCACCTCTATAAAGCCCACCCACCGCCGTTGCGTGTTCCCCTCGGAGAAGCGGGGTAGGCTGTGCTGATGGTTTTTTGCGGTCCGGGCAATCAACAAAGCTATAGAGAAAGTATGAATTGAGAATAATCCAAACTTGCATTACTTTAGATATCTTAGCAAGTATGGAATAGTTTGGTGGTATGGCTCTAAACTGATGTTGGTGATAGCCAAGGCTACTAAACCAGCCGCACAAACACCAGACATCGGCGCTTCTTTTTTATCGTGGAAAATGTTTTAAGTTGGCAGTGGAAGACCAGCAAAGGAAAAATCTATAAGTCTCGTTGGCACAAAAGTTACTGCAAAAGGAGTTATACAACTACAATCGATAAAAGGGTTGCAGTCAATTTATTTGTATCAAACAGGTGTAAATAGTCGTCCCTTAAAAACTTATTAGCGGTTAAAAGATAAAGATTTTGTTGAAACAAATAGGTAAAGAAGATTTTTAGCAGGCGATATAAAAAAGCCAAAAACATCTTTTTGTAGATGTTGATCATTCTTTTGAAGTTCATGGCAGCGGCGGCAAGCATTACATTGATGTTATCTCCTTTAATTCCTTTGTAATAATTGCGGCTTAACCGATGATCTTCTTTCAGATGTCCGATCCTTGGTTCAATAGCTGCTCTGCGCTTGAAACCATTCTTTAATTGTTGTTGCTGATAGCCATTGAGTGATTTATTAAAAGGTTTGGGTATTTCTATTTGTGTTCCTCTTACCTGGCTGATGCCCCGGTAGCCTCTATCCATAAACGCTCTTGTAAGAACAATGCCTGTTAATCGTTGTTGCTGCTCAAATGCGGGATCCACAGTATGTGCATCGTAATCATTTTTCTCAATATTTAAGGCCCCAATAATAACACCGGTTTTCTTTGTAGTGATGATGGATACCTTGCTGCCAAACTCATACTTCTTATGTTCCTTGCCTTTGCTGATGCATTGTACATGTGGTTCATGAAGGCTATAAATTTTATTACTGTCATTTCTTTTTTGCTGTAATACTTTTTTAAATAATACCAGGTCATCTGCGTGTACACCCGCTGGTAATTTCCTTTCCAGTTCTCTTACTAATCTGCCCGCAATGGTTTTTATTTTCTTATCAGCTTTGCGTGCCTTTTTATAATTTTTAGGATGATTGCGGAAACGCTGCTGCACGGCCAGCTTCTTAATGGTGCAACGATAACTTTGTCTTAATGCTATCTGCTGTTCATCAGCTATGGCTATACATTTGTTTATTATTTTGCGGTGCAATTTATTATCGGTGGGATAAGTGATATTTTTTTCTTGCACCGTTGTATCTACTGTGCCCTCATCTTCTTTTCCATCATTCCCCTGGATGCGAATGCTCTCTTTAAAAATCAATTCTATTCCTTCTTCTCCAATACGATTACGAAAGTGTACTAACTCAGAAGCTTCACAGGGTACCCCACAGGCATACGATTTTTCACCACTGAAATATTGATAATAAATATTCTCCATCCACTGCTCTACTACACTCTCATCACTTAAGTTGCGGATATGTTTTAACATCAGTAGTGATACCATTAGCCTGATTGGTTTGGCCGGACGACCTTCATCAGAATAATATTTGGCAAAGGCTTGCTCAAAAATTTGCCATTGAATCTGACCAGCTAAAATATACAGAGGATGGTGATGGCTTAACTGCTCCTCAAACGTAACGTAAAAGCCCAATTGTGTAGAATTAACATTTTTAGAAAGCATAAAAAATCTGCAAGGTTTTGAAGTAAATTTCTTGTTTTCCTGCAGATTTGTAATACCATTTTTATTCACAAATCCACATCTGCACTACATCCTAATATTTTTTAAGGAACGACTAAATAAAAATGACTGGTTGGCACTAAAGAAAGCTTTTCCAAAAACAGAAATTGATAGTGGGGGTTATGTTGTGCCATTGTTAGCGAGTGATACAACAATTGTAACTGCGCCAAGGGCTGTTAAGTAAACTGAATATAGAAATTACTTGAATCTCTTTTGTGTTTCCCTAAGACTTCGTTGGATGTAGTAATCATAAATCAATACTCCAATAAATCCTAACAACGCAATTCCATCAAGCGATATTCCTACTACGAAGAAGGGTAAATATTTCCTGAAGAAAAATTCTGTTAAAAGCAGTAGCGCACATATAATCATAATCGTTTTTGAAATCCACTTTCTTTGCCCATATCTTGAATAGTTCAGCCACATTTTATAGTTTTCATTTTTTATATCGTGATTTGCGAGTTGCTTAAAAACAAAGGTTACTGTTTTGTAATCACGGAGTCGATATGCAGCCATTCCTTTAAAGAAAAATACTCCATAATACCATTCGTCTTTAATTGAGCTTGAACCAAGGCGTACAATTTGGCTCTCGATAATCTGTATATATTTAATGGCATTATTAATAGTTTCATTATACCTGTCTTTCTTATACAGAGCATTAAGATATTGCCAAATCAGTTCGATATAAAGATGCAACTCATCACTGTTTTGAAATGTATTAATGTTATTAAACGAGATCGCATTTTTTGTAAAGAAGTCAAGTACATAGTCAGGTTGATAGTTTGGGGCTGATCTGTATTCATTATATAATTGCAGAATGGTATTGGCAGCCATTAAAATGTTTTGATGTCAAATTATTTATTGAAAAACAAATTGGGGTTTGTTATCTAAAATATTGCTTCCATCACTCAAATTTATAGCGCTACAACCGTATTTTCTTACAACCGATTTATTTATTTTAATACGAAGTCAAAAGCTTAACCGTTATAAATAAAGATAATAAAAACTGATATAGAAGTGTTTTCCTTACTTATTCAACTTCCATCCATAAACACTAATTTTAGTGATTCTAAAATCCGAACTGATTGAATTCCCAAAGAATATACCTGCTTATTGTCTTACTATTGCTTTTTGAGGTCGGCTTTTCTCAAAATAACCCAGATCATTTATCGAATCTCAGAAGAAAAGTTATTTCTACAAAATCCAATATTTTTCATTTCGATAGCAGCAGCGTAATTCCAAACACAGTTTCTGTTGCCGGTATTTCAAGTGATTCTTTTCGCATCGACTATGTAAATGCATTGATCACATTTACGACAGTTCATTTGCCTGATAGTGTTTATATTACCTATCGTGTTTTTCCTTTCAAATTAAATAATGTTGCCCGCCATTTTAACTACGACAGCATACGATTCAATTTTGAAAAAGAAAGGCCCTTTGTTTTCAAAAACAACCAATCGCAAAGTAATAAGGTTATTGATTTTGGCAATATTACTTATAACGGAAGCATTGGCCGCGGCATTTCATTTGGTAATAGCCAGGATGCCGTGGTAAACTCAACTTTAAATCTCCAGTTAAATGGATATATAGGAGACAGTCTTGAACTAACGGCGGCCATAAGCGATAATAATATTCCCATTCAGCCGGAAGGTAATACGCAAAATTTGCATGACTTTGACAGGATATTTATGCAAGTAAAAAAACATGGCTGGCAGGCAAACTTCGGCGATATTGATATCAGGCAAAGCCAGAATTATTTTTTAAAATTCTATACGCGATTACAGGGAGCTTCTTTTTTGACTGATAATAAAATTGGCAAGAATTCCACAAACTCTTTATTGGTCAGCGGAGCCATTGCAAAAGGAAAATTTAATCGCAATGTTATTACGCCGCTGGAAGGCAACCAGGGACCTTACCGGCTTTCGGGTGCTAATGGGGAATTATTTTTTACGGTACTTGCGGGAACGGAGAGAGTGTTTATAGATGGACAGTTGCTAACGAGGGGAGAGGACCAGGATTATGTTATTGACTACAATACAGCCGAACTAACATTTACGGCTAAACGTCTAATTACAAAGGACAGCAGGATACAGGTAGAGTTTGAATATTCTGACAGGAATTATCTTAACTCGCTTTTATACGCCAACGATGAAATAAGTTTAGGGAAAAAAGTAAAGCTCACGATTGGCGCTTATTCCAACACCGATGCAAAAAATACTTCTATCAACCAGTCACTCGATGCCAATCAAAAACAATTCCTGTCGCAAATAGGAAATAATACAGATAGTGCGCTGTATCCTGATGCCGTGCGGGATACCTTTTCAGTTAATAAAATTTTGTATAAGAAAATTGATACTGTTTATAATGCTATTCACGATTCTATTTATGTTTATTCGGTAAGCAAGACTGACACGCTGTACAATCTTTCTTTTACA
Source organism: uncultured Chitinophagaceae bacterium (assembly GCA_963792025.1). GTDB lineage: Bacteria > Bacteroidota > Bacteroidia > Chitinophagales > Chitinophagaceae > Ginsengibacter. Next base: position 298,768 of record CAWBUS010000017.1, read on the forward strand.
AGTGTTGGTTTTGGGAAGGGAAATTACGTACAGGCGACCGGCAATGCCAATGGCCAGGTATTTATGTGGGTGCAACCTGTAAATGGCGTTCCGCAAGGCGATTGGGAACCCGTTGTTTTATTAGTTACGCCAAAGAAACAGCAATTGATAACTGTCGGCGGCCAGTATTTTATTAATGATAAGTCATACATAAAAACCGAACTGGCCTTAAGTCATTTCGATGCCAACACTTTTTCCTTATTGGATAAGAATCAAAATAATGGCCTTGCAGGCAAATTTGAATATACGACACAACAAAAAGTTTTAAGAGCTCTTCAAAAGGATCTTAAACTCCAAAGCAGTGTAATTTATGAATATGTGCAGGATAGATTTAAACCAATTGAGAGGTTGCGAAGCGTCGAGTTTAACCGGGACTGGAGTTTGCCTTTTAATGCGCCGGCCGCAACAGAAAACCTGGTGACGGGTTCATTACAATTAAGTGATTCAAAAAATAACTATGTCCACTACGAGCTTACTAACTATAGCCGGAGCGATCAATACAATGGCGTTCGTAACTCAATTGAACATGTGATGCTCTTTAAAGGGTGGAAAGTTGCCGATAAATTTTATATAACGAACATAAATAGCAGTATACAAAAAGGGTCTTACTTACGGCCATCCATAGACGTATCCAGGAAATTTGCCGCATTGAAGGATATTACATTTGGTGGTGGATTTTCTGCGGAAAATGATAAACAACTCAATAAGCAGTACGATACATTAATGCCCGAAAGCTTTGCTTTTAATTTATGGCAGGTATATGTAAAATCTTCTGAGAAAAAATTGAATCGTTGGGGTGTAACGTATTTTACCAGGACCAATAAAATTCCATTTCAAAAAGATCTGATTACAGGTGACAGGAGCCAAAATGTTAGCGTTATAACCGAATTTTTGAAAAACGAAAATCACCAGTTTAAATTGAACCTCACATATCGAAAACTAAATGTAATTAACCAAGGGGTACTAAGTGAAAAAAGTGACCAAAGCCTTTTGGGACGTGCAGAATATGCAGTGCACGAATGGAAAGGGCTGCTAACGGGAAGTATTTTATACGAATTAGGATCGGGGCAGGAACAGAAGACGGAATATACTTACATACAGGTTCCGGCTCCGCAGGGCTACTACACGTGGAACGATTATAACGGTGACGGTATCCCGCAGTTAAATGAATTTGAAGTTGCATTGTACCCTGATCAAAAAACATGGATTAGAGTTTTAACACCCACCAACCAATACGTGAAAGCAAACTACCTGCAGTTTAATTATAGCGTGAGCATCAATCCATCCGCAATTTCAAAAGGGGTAGTGACGAATAAGTTTGTGAAATTTATAAACAGGTTCAGTACAAATTCTTCATTGCAGGTAAATAAAAAAGACCTGGCAGGTAATTCATTTGAATTTAATCCATTCGGTAAGAATTTAGCCGACACCACGTTGATTTCCTTAACCTCTTTTTTATCGAACACTTTATACTTTAACCGGAAAAGTGTTAAATGGGGAATCGATATTACCCATCGCCTTAACACCGGCAAGGCGCTATTAAATTATGGATTTGAAAGTAATAAGTTAAGAGACCTTTCACTGAAAGGAAGATGGAACCTTAGTCGTTCTATCGCCACGTCCTTCACTAACAAATATGGATTAAATCAGTTAATCAATTCTTCCTTTGCTAACCGAAACTACCATATTGACGAAGTTTCTGCTGAGCCGTCAGTGAGTTATATTTATAAAAGCAATTTCAGGGTGAGCCTTATTTACACTTATGATGTAAAGCAAAACAAAATTGATTTTATGGAGAAAGCGATTAACAATGCGATAGCTGCAGAAGTAAGATATAATGTGTTATCTAACGGCACATTGAACGGACGCTTTTCGTACAACAACATAAACTTTAATGGTGGCAATGGTGGCAGCGCCAACAGCACCGCCGGGTATATTTTACTGGATGGACTGCTACCCGGCAAAAATTATTTATGGAATGTTGAACTTACCAAAAGGCTCGCCGGAAATATAGAAGTTAACCTTCAGTATGAAGGCAGAAAGCCCGGGAATGCTCCAACCGTTCACACGGGAACCGCCTCTGTGAGAGCGATATTTTAAACCCTTTTTATAGTTTAAAAATAGAAAAAATGTTATTTTATTCAGGGTTGCCCAAAAGATTGGGCGAGGTCAATGTGCTGATTTGTTCCCCCTCAGGGGTTAGGGGCCTCCGAAACCCGCAATTAAATTAATGGTAAGCGCTATCATAATGGTATTATATCCAAACGCTAAAAGGCCATGCCACATCGCCAATCTTCTCAATGCTTTCGAAGTGATTTGTACATCAGAAACCTGGAAAGTCATACCTAATACAAAAGAGAAATAGGCAAAATCGAGATAGTCCGGCTTTTTATCGCCGGGAAATTCCAGGCCTGCTGCATGCGTCGTAGGATTTTTTTCATCATCGCCATAAAATATGTGGGCATATCTCAGCGTAAAAATTGTATGAATTAAAAACCAGGATAGTACCATCCCGGCTATAGCTATAATAAGATGAAAGCTTTTTTCATTTTGGAACTGCTGTTTCGTAACCAATAATAATACTACCGCCAAAAAACTCGCAAGTGTTGCAATTAAGATTATGAAGAAAATTAATGTTCTGCTGGAATCCTGCACGCGGGCCTGTTCCCTTATTTGTTGAGATTTTGTTATCGTAAATGTAATCCATGTAAGTATTATCATACATAAACTGAAAGTGTCCCAGCCGATCATCAGGTGCGAAATGATATCTATATGTTGAATTTGAATAATAAAATAAACAATACAGGCAATGGCAAGACTAGATTAAGAATTTTGCCAATGAATGAATTTTCTGAAAAGAAGATGTAATGGGATGATTTTTTATTGGAAGCCATATTTTAATTACAAAATGCCGGTGTAATATAATATTAATCGTGAAGCAAAATCAAAAAAATCCTCCTGAGCATTTTTCAGGAGGAATAATTATTTATTATTATGCCTGCATAAAAATTATCTATGACGCAAATGGCTTTTGCTATCTCTCAACTGGTAAAAAATCCCCAATTGAAAAACATTGCTTTGAATGGTTTGGCCATTATGAAGATCGTTGATATCGCTTACGCCAAAAACATATCTCGCATCCAAACCCCATCCGGAAGATGTAAGGTAACTTATGCCCAGAGGAATAGAAAAAGCTGTAGATTTATATCCTTTATCATCAACCGTAACACCACCTCCTTTTGTGTTTGCACTCAGTAAAAATCCAAGTTGCGGACCGCCTTCCAACCTGAAGCCGTTTTCAAACATATACTGTAATAACACAGGGACGTTTATATAATTTAAATTGTAAGTTATTCCTGTATTATTCACATTTTTCGCGCCCTCCAGTGAATAGAAAATTTCCGGCTGAATCGCCCATGTTTTTGAAGAAGTATGGATATGAGCGAGTACGCCCAGGTTAATTCCAACCTTACTGTCAGAAGGGATATTATCACTGAAGTTTAGCTGAGAAATGTTCACCCCGCCTTTCACACCGAAATGGACATCCTGAGATTTTGCTGTACATAATAAGAAGAAGGGATGCGACAAGAACTATTGTTTTTTTCATAATTGTTACTTTACAACTTTTTAATAGTGTTTTATAATTTTAGTAATTGTTATTTGAAGCTGTTCTAACAAAAGTCATACCTGTTTCATAAAATTGCTAAATGACTAACTTTGCGAAGGATTTTTAGTTTTTAATTTATTAAAATTTACCTGCAGGAATAATCTTGTAAAAAATAAATAGAAATCTTTAATATTATGGCAGTTTTGCACAACCGTGTTTCACAAAAGGAATTAAAAAAGCGTTTATACGAGGAGATGGAGTCACGTATTACTTTGTCATTTTATAAGTACGCTTTTATTGCAGATCCAAAGTCATTCCGCGATACACTTTATAAAAACCTCGACGAATTAAAAGTGTTTGGACGTATATACGTTGCACATGAAGGTATTAATGCACAGGTAAGTGTTCCCTCTTCTAATTTCGAAGGTTTTAAGAATTATTTATATTCAATTTCATTTCTAAATGCGGTGCGATTAAATATTGCGGTTGAAGATGATGGAAAAAGCTTCTGGGTTTTGAAAATTAAAGTCAGAGCCAAAATAGTTGCTGATGGTATTACCGATGCTCATTTTGACATGGGTAAAAAAGGAAAATATGTGGATGTAGCATCTTTCAACAAACTTACTTCCGATCCCGAGACTATAGTGGTCGACATGCGTAATCATTATGAATATGAAGTAGGTCATTTTGAAAATGCCATCGAGATCCCTTCAGATACTTTCCGGGAACAATTACCCATGGCCGTTAGTATGCTTGAAGAAAAGAAAGATAAGAATATTATAATGTATTGCACTGGTGGAATACGTTGTGAAAAAGCGAGTGCCTGGATGTTGCATAATGGCTTTAAGAATGTCTTTCACCTGGAAGGTGGTATTATTCAATATGCCAATAAAATAAAAGCACAAAATCTTCCCAATAAGTTCCTGGGTAAAAACTTTGTGTTTGACGGCAGGCTGGGAGAGATGATAGGAGATGAAGTGATAAGTGTTTGCCATCAATGCGGCAAACCTTGCGATACACATACCAACTGCGCCAACGAAGGTTGTCATCTGCTCTTTATACAATGCAGGTCATGTGCGGAAAAGATGGATGGCTGTTGCTCGGTAGAATGTAAAGCCACTTATAATATGCCGCAAGAAGCACAAAAGGAATTGAGAAAAGGAGTAAAAAACGGCATAATGATTTTCAATAAATCACGGAAAAGAATGATGAATTTGAAAATGTGAAACTTCACAGATTTTAAAAACCTGTGAGGTTTTGTAAAAACCTGGCATTCTCAATAGCCGCGGTTCCCCATGTATTATTAAAATAAATCCAGGCTTCATTTATTTTTTGCTCCGATACATTTTCGTTTAGTTGTTTTAAAAATTCTTCCCGGTAAGCTGACTTGTATAAAACCGGAACGCCATGCAGCCTGTAGTATAATGATGGATTTGTTTTTACAACTTCGTCCGGTAACCCGGGATAACTTATGCCACAGAAAATAATGTTATTCTTTTTTAATTTGCGGATCACATCTTTGTTCCACCAACTTGCATGGCGAAATTCAATCACATTCTTAAAACCCGGGTTTGCATTATTAATTATCCTTTCTAATAATTCTGCGGAGTAAATTAGCTGCGGTGGCAACTGGAATAATATACATCCCAACTTTTCGCGTAGGCCTTCTCGTGAGGCTTCGTAAAAATCGTTCAGCATCCTTTCGCATTCGTTAAATTTTTTGTAATGAGTGATGGCTTTTGGAACTTTTGCTGAAAACTTAAAATCCGGCGGGCTTGTATTATACCATTTCGACAAAGAGGTTTTAGTGGGAAACTTGTAAAAGGTTACATTTAATTCAAGCGTATTGAAATGCTCGCAGTAGAATTGAAACCATTTCGACTGCGCCATGCCGTTAGGATAAAAAACGTCTTTCCACTCTTTGTAATGAAATCCTGAACAGCCAATATATATTTTCTGAACAGCCAATGTAAATTTTATTTTTTTATTGTTTCACAATTGATCGCTCCAATTGTTTATTAGCTTAAGATATGCTCTAAATTTCATGCCCGGTTGCAATTCCGGCAGCCAACAATTTGAAGTGTATTTATTTTATTTTAAGATTGATCAATCTTAATAATTTGTTATCTTGAAAAAAAATTAAAAAAACAAATTCATGTCTCAGAAAAAGATTATCGTAATATTTGGCGCGACAGGCGCTCAGGGCGGCGGTTTAGCCCGTGCTATTCTCAACGACAGTAACAGTGAATTTGCTGTTCGTGCGGTAACAAGAGATCCCAATTCAGACAAGGCCAAAGAACTTGCTGCGATGGGAGCCGAAGTGGTTACCGGCGATGTAGATGATTTAGAAAGTATGAAACGTGTGTTATCAGGTGCTTACGGAGCTTATTTTGTAACATTTTTCTGGGCACATTTTTCCCCGGAAAAAGAAATGGCCGAAGCAAAGAACATGGCTGCTGCGGCAAAAGATGCTGGTTTGAAGCATGTCATCTGGTCAACCCTTGAAGATGTTAGAAAGTATGTTCCGCTTAACGATAACAGTATGCCAACTCTTCACGGAAAATATAAAGTTCCGCATTTTGATGGCAAGGGTGAATCTGATCAATATTTTATTGATGCAGGACTCCCTGTTACTTTTATGTTGGCGTCTTACTATTGGGATAACCTGATCTATTTTGGTATGGGGCCAAAGACAGGCGCTGATGGTAAACTGGCAATCACTTTTCCTATGGGAGATAAAAAGATGGCTGGAATTGCTGCTGGTGATATCGGCAAATGCGCTTACGGAATTTTTAAAAAAGGGGAAGAATTGATTGGCAAAAGAATAGGTATTGCAGGTGATCAGCTTACATGTGCAGCAATGGCGGAAGCATTATCAAATGCTTTGGGCGAAGACGTTTCCTATAATGAGATTACTCCCGAACAATACCGTGGCTTTGGTTTTCCGGGCGCCGATGATTTAGGAAACATGTTCCAGTTTTACCGTGACTTTGATGACGTGTGTAATAGCGTTCGCGACGTAAAATTCTCTAAAGAACTAAATCCGGAACTGCAATCATTTGAAATGTGGTTGGAAGAAAATGCAAAACGAATACAACTTGATTAGCGTTCTGCCGGCTCAAAATTATATTTGATATTGTTGAAGACTTTGTCTGATTCTGCTTTCAGTCTCTTCATTGGTTAACTCTTCAGGCTTAAACTTTTCTCCAATTAATTTTTCATATAATTCAATATAACGGTCGCGGATAGTTGCTATCCATTCATCACTCATTTCGGGAACCTGCTGTCCTTCTTTGCCCATGAAGTTGTTTTCAATTAGCCATTCTCTTACAAATTCCTTGCTTAATTGTTTTTGTTTTTCGCCTTTTGCTTGTCTTTCTTCAAAGCCATCAGCATAAAAGTAACGGGAACTATCCGGCGTATGAATTTCATCAATCAAAATAATTTTATCATTTAGTTTTCCAAACTCATACTTGGTATCAACTAATATTAATCCTCTTTTTGCAGCAAGTTCTTTACCCCTGGCAAATAGTTGCAAAGCATATTGCTCTAGTTTTTCGTAATCCTCTTTTGATGCAATATTTCTTTTAATAATTTCTTCTTTGCTGATGTCTTCATCGTGTCCTTCACTCGCTTTGGTTGATGGGGTAATTATCGGTTGAGGAAAATAATCATTTTCGTGTAGCCTCTCCGGTAGTTTCACACCACATAAAATTCTTTTGCCTGATGCATAAGTGCGCCAGGCATGCCCTGCAAGATTGCCACGTACGACCATTTCTATTTTAAAAGGCTCGCATTTCAGGCCAATTGAAACGTTGGGTGCAGGAACATCTAACAGCCAGTTGTCGCAGATGTCTTTAGTATTATTCAGCATGTATGCAGCTATCTGGTTTAAAACCTGTCCTTTAAAAGGTATAGGTCGTGTAAGAATAACGTCAAACGCGGAAATACGGTTAGAGGCAATCATTACCAGCAAACGATCGCTAATCGTATAAACATCTCTTACTTTTCCTCTATAAAAAGCGGTTTGATTTGGGAAAATTTTCTTTTGCATTTGCTAAAATAAGAATAGAAATTTTTACTATTTGATTTTAGGTATTGAAATTGTCAACATCTTGTATTTTGTTTTAAAAAAGAATATATTGTATCATATATAAAATGCTTATTTTGCCTTGAATTTAAAAACTAAAATGATTGCTATGACAAACTTTCGCAAGTACTTTCTGCTATCGATTGTAGCTAATATTTTTTCTGTAATTGCTTTCGGACAAAATACGATCATAAATGGTTCGGTTAAAAATAGTGCCACTGGTGAACCTATACCTGCGGTTTCGATTACCGTCAAAGGATCGGGTGCAGGAACCTACACGGACGATAAAGGCAATTTTTCTTTGGAAACAAAAGCGCCACTTCCCTTTACGATAATTGTATCTTCAATAGGATTTAAATTACAGGAAGTTCCGGTTAAACTGGCTTCTCAGGTTCTTAATATAACTCTATCACCGGAAAGTGCATTGGGCCAGGAAGTAGTGGTGGCAGCTACGAGAACGCCTTCAAGGATATTGGAATCTCCTGTTACTATTGAAAGAATAAGCGCAGCTAATATTCGCAATACGGCGGCCGTTTCTTATTATGATATGATTTCAAAATTGAAGGGTGTGGACGTAGTAACTTCTTCCCTCACCTTTTCTACACCGAGCACAAGAGGTTTTAACGGAAGTGGTAGCGTTCGTGTAAACCAAATTGTTGATGGAATGGACAACCAGGCTCCGGGATTAAACTTTTCTGTAGGAAGTGTAGTTGGCTTAACAGAACTTGATGTAGAAAGTATAGAATTATTGCAGGGTGCATCTTCTGCATTATATGGTCCGGGTGGTATGAACGGAGCAATAATCATTAACAGCAAAGATCCTTTCAAATACCAGGGACTTTCTTTCCAGGTAAAAACCGGCATTATGAATGTTGGCAATAGCTCCAGGGATGCGTCGCCATACTATAACTGGGATTTAAGATGGGCAAAAAAAGTAAGCGAAAAATTTGCATTTAAAATAGGCGCTGAATTGATTCAGGCTAAAGATTGGGTGGCAAATGATTACCGGGACTATGATCGACTGGCAACAACCGGCGGCATAAAAAATGGTACACGCGAAACTGATCCTAACTATGATGGTATAAACGTTTATGGTGATGAAACGACCGTTGATATAAAATCTAATATTTTAAATCCGTTGGCGCAGCAGGCACCTTTCTATGCTCCTTACATTAATGCCATGCCGTCCTCTATTCCTGTTTCACGTACCGGTTACCAGGAAAAAGATATAGTTAATCCTAACACGGTAGATTTCAAATTATCCGGAGCCGTTAGTTATAAGCTTTCGCAGCGCACTTCTTTAAATGCAGAAGGATATTGGGGAACAGGAAATACCGTATATACCGGGAGCGACCGTTATAGTTTGTTGAATCTAAAAATAGCTCAATATAAAATTGAATTAGTTAATACCAATTGGTTTTTAAGAGCATTTACTACCCAGGAGAATGCGGGAGATTCTTACAATGCAACTGTTACAACCAGATTAGTGAATGAAGCGTGGAAGCCGAGTGGTGGGAGCGATGGATGGTATGCTCAATATTCGTTTGCCTTCTTAAATGCAAAACTGTCTGGCCTGTCAGATATTGCGGCGCATAATGCTGCCCGCGCTGTTGCAGACCAGGGAAGGCCTGCACCCGGTTCTGCGGAATTTAAGCAACTATTTGATAAGGTAAGAAGCATTCCTATTTCGCAGGGCGGCGGTAAATTTGTTGATAAAACAGATCTATATAATGTAGAAGGCCAATATAATTTAACTCCGGTTACTTCAAAATTTGCTGATCTTTTGGTTGGTGCCAATTTTAAAAGATATGTATTGAATTCGGAAGGCACGTTATTCGCTGATTCAGCAGGAAAAATTCCTATCAATGAATATGGAGCTTACATACAGGCTACCAAACATTTCCTGAATGACAAACTTAGATTGATTGCTTCGGCACGCTATGATAAAAACGATAATTTCGCAGGCAGGTTCACGCCCCGGGTTTCTTTTGTTGTAAAGGTCGCGGACGATAATAATATCAGGCTATCATACCAGGAAGCGTATCGTTTCGCTTCGACACAAATGCAATATATCAATTTAAGAGTTGCCGGCGGAGAAGCATTAATAGGAGGGGTGCCGAGTTTTAGAACCTTCTATCATTTCGATACTAACCCGGTTTATTCTGTAGACAATAATTTATTTGCCGCCAATCCGCAAGTATTGAATGTGCCAACCTTTAAAGCTGAGAACGTTAACTCGTTTGAAGTTGGTTACAAAGGACTAATGGCGCAAAAGAAATTGCTGGTAGATTTGTATGGTTATTATGGTATTTATAATAACTTCCTGTCCCGTACGCTTGTGGCACAATCCGTAAACGGAAAGAAATCTGTTTTTACCGGCACGCCGGACCAAATAAAAGCGAATCTTAATAATCCCGACTCGGTAACTGTTTATTCGATACCATACAATGTGGCCGGAAAAGTAAATACATATGGATTCGGCCTTAGCCTTACTTATGCCCTTCCTCATAATTTTGTAATCAGCGGCACTGTAAGTTCAGATAATCTTGACAAGGTTCCGGCAGGCTTTGCTGCAGACTTTGATGCGCCCAAATACAGGGCAGGAGCTACTTTCAGCAGTACAGGTTTTGGCTTTCAAAACAGGTTGGGTTTCAGCGTAACGTATCGTTGGCAGGATAAAATTAATTTCGAAGGTGATTTTGCAAATGGTCTCCTTCCTGCTTATCAAACTGTAGATGGCCAGGTAAGTTTTAAATTTCCTGAACAAAAGGTACTGCTGAAACTGGGCGCTACTAATTTATTAAATCAATATTACCGTGATGGATTTGGCAATGCCACCATTGGTGGAATTTATTATGTAAGCATTGGTTACAATATATTTTAACGCTATTAATTTTATCATTATTAAAGAACTGATATGAAAAAAAATATTCTTCAATATAGCAAGATCACGAAAATATTATTGCTCATTGCAATGGCTGCTTTTGTTATTTCATGTAATAAGGATCTGCCCGATGCAACGCCTATAGTTTATCCGCCGCCAAACAATAGTGCGACAACCATTGGTGCTGCCATTAGCAGTGATACGAGTTATAGTTTTTTTAAGGCCGCGGCCACGAAAGCGGGAATGCTGGCTGCATTGAGTGATAGTACAAAACTCTTTACGGTTTTTTTACCAAATAATGCTGCATTCAGGGTATCGGGTATTCCTTCAATCACGGTTGTGAATTCACTTCCTTTATCAAGCCTTGTTCCGTTAGTTCAATATCATATTATTCCCGGCCAGCAATATCTTTCAACCAGTGTGCCTACCACTTTTCCTGATATTCAATTACCATCTTATCTAACTATTGGTACGTTGCCTGGAACTCCTATTAATTTAAATATGTCTGCTTTTCCGTCAACAAGAACCAATGGTTTTTGGGACAACAATATACCGGTTGTACAACCAGATTTGAAGTTCAATAATGGAGTTGTGCACGTAGTAGCGGCGCTTGTTGCTCCGCCGAGCAAGGTTCTCAAAGATGCAATGTATAGCAATCCAAATCTGTCATATTTTAAGGCAGCTATAGCCCGGGCTGATAGCGGACAGTCGGGATTAAATAAATTAGACTCACTGTTAGGATATGCGGTTACCAACATGACAGTACTGGCTCCCAGCGACGCCGCTTTTCAAACGCTTATATTCGGTCTTGCTTTTCAGGGTTATTTGGATTATTTAAAGTCGTTAGGACTTGTACCTAATGCCACCGATTCAGCCAATGCGTTTGCTACAGCAAATGGCGCAGTAGCTGCAGGACCAGTATTTTTAAGTACTAATAATGTCACAACAGCGGAAGTAGCTGGAATTATGGCATATCATTTTTTGGCAACAGATCAGGGTGAAGGCTTTCAACCAAATATCCGGGCATTTTCTGTAAACTTTTCGGCTACACCCTCTTTCTATACAACCCTTGTAAACACTGTTTATCCACCTTCTGTTCAGCCGGGAATTCTTGCATCTGCAACTTTTACCGGGCCATTTGTTACGAAATTGCAATTTACAGGTGCCGGAACTTTCCCCTCCGGAAGCCAGCCCTATTCCGGCGCAGCCGCTACTGCAACATCTTTAGATAATCATTGCGTTAACGGTGTTTATTATGTAATTGACAAGGTTTTACTGCCGCAATAGGTTTGAAGTTAAAAAGAATAAAAGGTGCTCTTATAAATGGCTCAGAAGCGTTTAATCGTTATCGTTATTAAACAATTTTTTTTGACATGCAAAAAAGTTGTCACTGGTTACCGATTATTGATGGCATATGCTTTGATGTGACTTAATAGTCAATTAACCGGTATTATACATTATCAATCACTTTCAATAAATATATTCAGGATGAAAAAAGTACTAATTGCATTGGACTATGAGCCACCCGCTCAAAAAATTGCGGAAACAGGTTATGCATTGGCAAAAGGGATGAACGCGGAAATTGTTTTATTACATGTTCTGTCGGATGCAAATTATTATGCTTCTCTTAATTATTTTCCTGTAATGGGCTATGAAGGATTTAACAATTTGAACACGCTTCCGGTGGAAAACATTGATGTTTTAAGAAAGACGGCGCAGGAATTCCTGGATAAATCAAAACAGCATTTAAACGACGGTACTATAACGACGATAATTAAAGAAGGAGATTTCGCCGAATGCATCATAGCAACTGCAACGGAAATTAACGCTGATGTAATTGTGATGGGTTCTCACGGCCGCCGCGGATTAGATAAAGTGCTAATGGGGAGCGTTGCTGAAAGGGTTTTGCATAAAAGTGTAATTCCCCTGTTCATTATTCCTACAAAAGATACAGAATAGATTTCACCCAACTATAGAATTTTCCAATTGGCCCGTTTTAATAACTTCAATTTTATCTCCTACCTGAATAGACCCTGTACCACGATGTAACAGGTTCTGGCCAAAATAAACTTTGTTATTTTTTTGCCGGTAAGAGGCAAGCGTTCTTAGCGGCTCAGCAGATTTTGAAGCATCATGTTGGTTAACGGTAGGTATTGTACAGCGGGCGCAAAGTTTTACCCCAAAAAAATTCACAGCATTTATAGTGAAGTGCATCATCATATCTTCTTCATAAGGCACACCGCCTGTAAAGACAATATTTGGCCTGAAACGATTTATGGGCAAGGGGTCTGCAAGCCTTTTATTTAGATCGTCTAATGAAGATTGCCCTATAATTAAAACAGGATACCCATCCGAGAAAGAGGTAATCTCATTATCGTGTGCATAATTTTTATCAACCAATCTTTCTGTAGAGTCAGGCATATAAACCAATCTGCATTTTACGGATAGGGTTTGCGAAAACCATTTGTCTGCACTTTCGCTTACAAAGATTGCGATGCAATTATCTTCGAATATTTCAACAACCGCTTCTTCTTTTATTGAAGGAAGAACAGGGATGTTTATTATTGAAGCAGGATTTTGTTTGTGATAAACTTTCAGACCTTCAGGTGTCAATTCAACCTGTAGCAAAGCCATAAATGGCACTTCACGTTGAGTAAGAAACCTGTTATTTTCATCAACAAGCATCCACCTTCTATCAAGGTCAAAACCTCTGTCAGAAATCTTTGCGGTGGAAACAGAGATTCCACCTAGGGATTTTATGGGATAAATAAATAGTTCACTTACTGTAAGCATTTATCAGTTGTTGGGCTGAAAATAAATTTATTTCTTAAAATAACTGAAATAATTTTTGCACGTTTAGCAGAAAAAATAAAGCAGCCCGTTTGAGCTGCCTTATTATAATATTGATGCTATCTTAATTCTACCTCACAAATTTTAAAGCCTTTCTCTCATTGTTATTTACAGCTTCAAGCAAATAAATTCCCTTTTGTTGAGGAGCGGGCAGGCTAATTTGCCCATTAATATTTTCCATTGATTTTGAATAAACGATCCTGCCTGTTACATCCCTGATTGAAAGCTGTAATTTTCCTGTAACATCGCTCAATAGGATGCTTAGGTTATCCTGCACCGGATTTGACAAAAGTCGCACATTCCATTTGCCGGTACCATGGAGTTTTAAAGTAATAATATTCGTGCTCACCGATTTTCCATCGTTGTCTGTTGCAACTAACCGGTAATAGATAATATTTTTGCCGCTATTTGCTACACCCGCGTCAGTAAACGAATATGCGTGGCTGTTAGAGGATAACGTGGCCGCCTGAACGACGCCAATATCAGTAAAATGTTGTCCGTCGAAACTTCGTTGTACTGTATAATTTTTCGTGTTCAACTCTTGTGCGGTATTCCATTTTAACATCCCGTTATTTCCAACAAGACTAACGGTGAAATCGGTAAGCCTGATCGGCAAAGGTGTAAATATTCCGTCTACCACAAATAAATCGAAAGCATTTGGATCATCACCATCCGTTGCATTGAACATGATATGGCCGTTAAATATTAATAGCGAATTAGGGTCAGCGTCCTTTGCGTTAAGATTAATATCCTTAACCATAGAGGTGTTTGCAGAAGATCCGTCTGTTTTCCAAAGTTCGTTACCAAATGTGCCATCATTTCCGGAGAAAAACAATGCAGATGTGGTATATAAATAACTACCCCCGGTTGTGTCAACACCGCTTCCACTGCCAGGATTTATATCTTTTACCACCTGCGTTCCCCCCGAGGTACCATCGGAAATCCACAGCTCTATACCCTGGGTTGGCGTGCGTGCTGTAAAGAAAAATTTATTGCCTTGAAACAAGGCCTGGTTAAAACTTGTGTTAGTTATGTCGGCATTATAAGGCAGGAAAACTTCGGGAATGTCGCCTGTAATTACCGGCGAAAATGATTTAAAAAGTACTGTTCCTCCTGGAGTTCCATCGGTTTCCCATAGTTAAGCTCGAGTCCCGGCGTCGCCGTCTGAAACGGGAAAAATGAATTTGGTGGGATAGTTTACACCATCTATTGCAGCAACAAATGGAATGCTTATTCCAGATGCAGAAACAATATCCTTCAAAAGTATTGTATTGGCAGTGGTGCCATCGGTAACCCATAGCTCGCCATTGCTGGTGCCATCAGTAGCCTGGAAATACGCTTTATCGTTGAATGTATGGAAACCCAGGGAAAGGGGAAACTCGAATCCAAAAAAACTAATACTTGCCGAACTGCCGCTTCCCGGATTAATATCTTTGACAAGAACGGTTCCACCCGCTGTTCCATCAGTTTTCCATAATTCTTCTCCATGAGTTGCATCAGTGGCTGTAAATAAAAATGAACCATTTAATGGATAGAAGTTATGAGGATTTGATGAATCCGCATTTGCATTGCCAGTATTTATTTCTTTTAATAAAGCGGTGCCGGCACCGGTGCCATCGGATTTCCATAACTCAAGTCCGGATGCAGCAATATTGGCAGCAAACAATAAGTAAGTACCGGAGGATGTCATATGATAATTGCCTTCGCGGTTGCTGCTATCCGGGCCGGGCACGATGTCTTTTACAATTGTCGTACCCGGACCTGTGCCATCAGTTCTCCATAATTCCCGGCCCTCCGCAGCAGTTCTCGCACTAAAATATATAAAGCCATTGAGCACGGTAAAATCGTCGGGTGCAGAACCGGTAGCTCCGGCAAAAATGTCTTTAACAAGTGTTGTACTACCTGCCGTGCCATCTGTTACGTAAATTTCAGAACCTGTTGCCGGCGTGTTTCCTCTAAAAATCAATTTACCAGAAAGAACAAAGCCAAAGGATTCATATTTGACTGATGTTCCTAAAGGTATAGTGTTTGCAAGCGTTGCATCGGTTCTCCAAATAGAACTATCAAGTTCAGAAACGGCGATGGCTAGAGTATTGCTTAATGCTGCTTTGACACTCAGGCTATTGTTGTTGTTTATCTGGGTAACCTGGGCATTCAGAAAGAAAGTAGGAGTTGCAATAAAGGCGGTTAAAAGTAATTTTTTTTCATGTTTTCTTTATATAAATGTTGATCGAAATTTATTTATTTTTTTTAAAAATCATCTTGTTGTCGATTTCAAATTCAATCACAAAATAGTTTGTAGATAAGGTTGAATCGAAATATTCGACTGCGGGCTAATGATCTCTGATAAATAAAAATGACTTATGGTTGTAGGAGGCCTGGTATTTCTGAGGATATGATTTTGTAATTACGCAGGCAATATAAGAATGCTAAACGTTTCCGGAATCTAAGTGGTAAATCAGAGAGGAAAGTTATTAAAAATTTTATCGTAAATCAAGAAAAAAAATCCTTGATCTATAATCAATTTTAGCAGAGCCGGAAGTTAATAAGCGTTACTGCTAGGCAATATCCATTGCTTTAATTTCTTCTTTATATTTCGCGGGGAGAATAACAGATTTGATAAATCCATCTAATTTTAAGAAACGGCTTAATTTATAGAAAGGTAATATTAATGTTAAAAAAGAAAACTTTCTTAAATGTAATAATCGACGCACATTTTCGGGCACCACAATTTTTTGCCCTTCAATTAAAACACGGTATCGAAAACTTCCCAGGTGTTTTTTATATTGTTTATATAGATCAACTGTGTAATTACTTTTTACAAGATCATGCTCGAGGTCGTATTTTCTTACCGCAAGCCAATCCAGAAAATTATCGGGAAGGCCTTGTAAATTCATTCTTTTTCCGAAACGGTAAAATACATCAAACACATCTTCTTTTTCTTTTAAAGAAAGTTTTCTTTCCAGTACCTCAAATGATGCGATGCTGTAATGAATCAACATAAAAAGAACATCCCGGTAAGCCCAATCTGGAATCGTTTCGCCTCGTGCTTTTTCGACTTTATTATGAATAGAGGAGATAGTGTCAATTATTTTCAATGCTTCATCATATTCTGCAAATAGTATTTTCTTTGAGTAACTCACCGTCGAAAATAATCGACCTAAAGGATCTGACGGAAGTTTCCCTGTAAAATAAAGCCAGTCAACCGCCTTGTTCAACGCAAATTCAGCTGCAGCCCCGGCGAAAATAAAAAGGACCGTGTCGCTTTTTCCCCAAATCTGCCGGACAATCGAATTTTTTTCAACAAAATATTTCATCATAACAATGCAAGTTATTATCAAAAAGTAATAACCGTTTTCAATTTCTAAAAAAGCCTGTAAAAAATAAAGAAATAATTAGTGTGGGATGTTACCATAATCGCCTGATGACATTTATGATGATTGTTATGGCAACGCTGATTATTATCATGGTAACGATTGGAAAATAGAATCGGAAATTTCCTTTTTCAATTTTTATGTCGCCCGGAAGTTTTCCAAGCCACTTAAGATTATCGAAAAAAAAATAAACCAATACCCCGGTAATTAAAATACAAAGTCCTGCTATAATAAGATACTTGCCGGTTTGCTGATCCATTTTTTTTATAAGGTTTTTATTCCGTAACGATTTTAAAGGTCACAAGTTTATTAATTTCCCCTTATAAAACCATTAAATGAAATTTGATCTTTTGAGGTGCTGATAACACTAAGGCTTGCTTTCCCATTATTAAACACGGTAAAAAAATATTGCTGGACCTGGCTTTTATCTTTAGGCTTTATGGTTATATTCCATCCATCTTTCTTATAGGGCGAAACCGAGTAGGAGAAATTGGTCGACGTAAAATCAAGTGATGATTTGGTTTGATTTATTGGAACAGAATAAGCGTGTCCAAAATAGGGCAGATAACTTATCAAAGAATCTTTGGTTACCCTGACATCATATTGAGAAGTAAGGTTTCGGAAATTTCCTCTTAATGGTGTTACGGTTTGTGCTTCAAATACAAAATGCTGTGAATCTACCATGTTCCCTAAAGCCATTTTTTTAACATCACTTTTTTTATTTTTCTGGGCCATTCCATCCGGCGAAAAAAAGATAAGTAGAGAACAGGTTATGAATAAAAAACGCAAGTATTTTATATATTTCATTTGTAAAATTTATGAAAAAAGCGGCAAAAACTGCACCGTGATTGTCTACAGAAATGTGAAAAGATACATGGGCGTTATGCTCAAGAGAGCAAAAAGGATAATATTCAAAACCCTACAAATAAATTCCGATTATGAGGAAAAGCGCACATAAAATAAAAAGGATAATCAATAAGGGATAAATAAATTTCCACCATGCTTTGAGACTTACATTGGCAAGAGCAAGGGAGGGCAATATTAGTCCCGTTGGAGTGAGGAAGCCCATAATGCCCATTCCGTATAAGTACGTATTTACGATTTCTCTGCCCGGAACATTCACTATTACTGCAAGTCCTCCAATGATTGGCATTGTGAGTACCGCCATCCCTGAAGAAGACGCAATGAACAAAGTAAAACCCATGTATAATATCAACAACACTACTATAAATAAAGAAGGCGGCATTCCACTCACCAATTCAGCCGAATAAAATAATATCGAATCGCTGATGTGGCCATTGTTTAAAACTATTGTGACACCCCTGGCAACACCCACTATAAATGCCACACCTAAAAGACTTTCTGCACCCTTAATAAATTGATCCAGGAACTTTTTTTCATTGATTCTTTCGATGATAGAAATTACTATAGCCGAGGCTAAGAACAAGGTCGACATTTCGGTAAGCCACCAATTGAACCAAACAACTCCTGCTATCATGATCAAGAAAGTTGCAAGAAAAAGAGTAAGTAACAATTTTGTTTTTGGTGAAAGGTCCGTGTTTACTTCATTACTATTTATCTTCTCGTAATGTATCGACGAGGGGCCGTCGATGCGGTACACGATTGATTTTGACGGATCTTTTTTAACTTTTTGTGCGTAGCGTACGACATACCATATAATTATCGCGGTTGAAATAGCAAACATCGATATTCTTTCTATGAGCCCATCCGACCAGTTTACACCTGCTGCATTGGATGCGATTATGGTGGCGAATGGATTTGTGAACGAAGACAAAGAACCCAATTGTGTTCCCCCAAATATTACAGCAAGTGGCACTAACAGATCGTACCCTGCTGCCAAAAAAAGCGGAATCATTACTGGATAAAAAACAAGTGCTTCCTCTGCCATTCCATACGAAGAACCTGCGAATGAAAACAAAAATGTTAGAATAATGATGAGCCATGCTTCTTTGCCTTTCATGGTGTGAGAAAGCGAAGTAAGCCCTTTCACCATAGCCCCGGTTTCATGAAAAACGTTCATGAATCCGCCAATAATTAGAAGAAATAATATAATATCGATTGAATCTGTAATGCCAAGTAACGGAGCCTGAAGCACCCGGATAAATCCCTGCGAATTCTTTTTAATCTTATGAAAACTTCCTGGCACAGCCACTGGTTTACGGATTGATCCGGAAGAAAATTTCTCGGGGGCAATTCGTATTTGCAGACTGTCAAGTGTATGTTTAGTAAAAGGAAGGATGGCCTCGACCGTATCATAATTCAATACAAAGTTATTTTCACTGTAAGACAATGTATTATATCTGCCTGCGGGAACCAGCCATGTTGCAATTGCACCTATAATTATTACGATCATCAAAATGGTAATCGGAGAGAGCAGTTTTTTTTTCGCGGCCATTTTTATTTTAATTATCGTTCAATCTAAATAAATTTGGAAACTTGGTTGAAATTATTTTTTTAAATGTGATTGTAGCTCTATTCATATAACAGTAGCTCTATTCATATAATAATTGTGAACCGCTGGAAATTAAGAGGGAGGTGGGCTTCTATTTACAGCGCAAAAAAGCGGCGACAAAATTTCCGGGGTTATAAAATAGTGGCTCTTAATTTTTTATTGAACGCTTTGAAAATGAATTTAATAAAAATTGAAATATTTATACACCTGTCCGTTGAATTCCGATATATTTCTGCGTCAATCGGTAAAATAGTTTGATTTTTATTTCAAAATATAAATAATTTTTTTTAGGTTTGTTGTTCATACCCTTCTGAGACTGAATCCTTTTCCCATTCCAAGACCAGCATTGCTCCATATCCCTTTATTACATTGAGGTTGTAATTTTTAGAAAAACTTCCACTCCTTTTCCTTCGAATTCCATAATTTTTATTACACTTCTAAAACTTTTTTATGGAAAAGAAATTTACGTCTGAAACGAGGACAATTGCTTGCACCCTCATGGCAATTATGTTTTTATTCTTAAGCATTATTACTTCAGAAACTTATGCCCAGGTTAGTTGCGCTAATCAGAAAGTAATATTTTTACAAACTTTCGGAACCGGAACTACTCCTTCGAGTGATCCGGACGTTGTTACAACCGGGCTGACCTATCAAGCCACAGGTTCGCTGGGGGCGGAAGGCGTATATAGGGTTATTAACAACACGCAACAAAAGCCAGAGTGGCAAAATTCGACCGATCATACCGGTGATGCCAATGGCAAGATGATGGTTATTAATGGCCAGGCCGAAACATATTACAACCATCAAATTGACAGTACTCGTGGATTTGACCCCGGCACTTACACGGCAAGTTTATGGATAATGAACGTTGACACATTTGGGCTTTGTGGTGTCGATGCGTTGCTTCCCAACATAACTTTTAGTGTTGAATATTTGTCTGCTGCAAATACCTGGGAGCCACTAACAGGGTCGCCTTATTCCGCAGCGCCTGTGCCGCAAACCGCCCCTTCCACGCCGACATGGGTGCAGTTGGGTTCAACGTTCTTACTTCCACCAACAGGGAATTTTAGGGTTACCAGCATAAGGCTGGTGCTTTCTGATGGTACTGTCGGCGGTTGTGGAAATGATTTCGCTATGGATGATGTTCAATTCTCTGCATGTCCTGCAGGTGGTGACTTGCCTGTCACCTTTTTGGGAATAACTGCCAGGCAGAGAGGAAGTGGCGTTAGCATTGACTGGTCGAGTGCGCAAGAGATAAACAGCAGCCATTTTGATATTTTGAAAAGCCCCGATGGCAATACCAACTGGGAGTTGGTTTCTTCAATAAATGCAGCAGGTAATAGTTCATCAGTAAAGAAATATAGTGCATTTGATCCTAAACCATTTAGTGGGATAAATTTTTACCGTGTAAGGCAGGTCGATAAGGATGGCAATTTTACCTATACAAAAACGGTAAGTGTAAATCTGAATTTTGCAAAGATTGGTATTTCAGTTTTGACAAATCCTTTCCATAATTCTCTTACGGTAGATTTTACAAGCGCTACGACTCAACCGGTTTTTGCCAGATTAATTGATATTACAGGCAAGCAGGTGTCTATGGAAAAATGGACGGTTTCTACAGGAAGTTCTACTCAATATTTATCTAATGTAAGCGGGTTGCAACAAGGTCTGTACATACTTAATATCACCAGTGGAAACGGTGAAGTTTTGTTCAACAACAAAGTGATTAAACAATAACACTACACAGGCATCGGCCTTTAAGGGGGAACCGTTTTGGGTTTCCCCTTTTGTATTTTATTGAAAAAAAATGTTTATCAAATACCGATATTTACCGAAACATGAGGGCTTCATCATTGAACGATATTAAAAGTGAATTGGAGCTTAAAACCAGCAGGGAACTTCTTTCCTATTGCCTGAAGTTGGCAAAATTCAAAAAGGAAAATAAAGAGTTCCTTACTTTCCTGCTTTTTGAAGAGAACGATTTACCAACATACGTTCATAAAGTCAAAACAGAAACAACGCGGCACTTTGATCAGATAAATTTTTCCAGTGTTTATTTTGTGAAAAAAAGTCTGAGAAAAATTCTAAGATATGTCAACAAACAGATAAAGTTTGTTTCATCGAAACAATCTGAAGCGGAAATTCTCATTCATTTTTGTAATTGCATCATCGATTACTCGCTCCCGTTATATGCAAGCAGGCAGCTAATGAATTTATACGAAGGGCAATTGGGGAAAATAGGTTCAGTTCTGTCCACACTTCATCCCGATTTGCAATATGACCTGGGAAGGGAGCTAAAAAAATTACCATAGAAATATTTACCTGTTCTTATTTTTTGGTAACTTCATTAATCATCAAATAAAAAGGAGGTATTCATGCAATCTACAGATAGAACATGGATTCCTTTGCTGACATTGGGTTAGCAGGTTTCCATAAAAATAATCTGTGCGCAATATAGCGCTGCCACCACCGGTTTTTCCGGTGGTTTTTTCTGACATTTACTTTCATGATATTCTATTACTTTGATTATATTTAGTTTTTAAAATCCTTGGAATCAAATTTGATAATAAAATTACAGAGTATATTATATCATCTTGGTGATATATCTATATTCATTCACAACATCAATTTTTCACCTAAAAACTATTAAAATGAAATTAAAGAAAATTACCCCTGTATTAGCAATGGCCGTGTGTACAATCCTTGTAACGCCGGCATTTGCGGGAATTGGCAATCCATTAACCCCAACTGAACAAACCGGCAGCGCCAATCACGAACAACAGTTGATGAAAAGGCTGGAGGAAATAAAGGATATGGATAAGAGCAATCTTACTTCAACAGAAAGGAAAGCACTTAGGAAGGAGGTAAAAGAAATGAAAAAGGAAGTTAAGAGAGAG
The DNA here is from genome assembly GCA_963792025.1 of uncultured Chitinophagaceae bacterium. GTDB lineage: Bacteria > Bacteroidota > Bacteroidia > Chitinophagales > Chitinophagaceae > Ginsengibacter. Next base: position 320,982 of record CAWBUS010000017.1, read on the forward strand.
GGCAGCAGAGGAATTTATTTATCCGTTGGTGCCATTATAATTATAATATTACTATTAATTCTTCTTTTATAATTAGATTGTAACGAAGCTATAAAATGCCTGGCTCTTCGGCCGGGCTTTTTACTTTTTATTAAACTATCTTAAAAAAGATTAAAAGTGCAATATTTCCTGCTGCTCATTTTCTTTTTCCTGCCACAACTAACACAACGCCTATAATTGCAATAAGGCCTCCGGCATAAGTTGGCCAACCAATCCATTTATTTTCAGTTTTGCTAATCTGGATCGGTCCGGCGTCAATAATATTCTTTTTTACCGGAACAGAAAATCCCTTAATTAAAATCATTATAATTCCCGCGGCTATTAATATCCATCCGGCTGTTTTCATATTGGTATTTTTAAGGTTTTAAAAAATAATGCATTTGTAAACTCAAAATTCAAACAATCACCTGACAGTTACAACTATCTTACCAAACCTTATTTCCGATTTCTTGTTTTTGGATAATACGGGTAATTAATTTTTTTAGGGATTATTTTCCTTCATCTTTGATCAAAATATTTTAAATGCGTTCTAACGGAAAGTCTGCGCTTGGGTTTATATTTTTTACACTTCTGATTGATGTAACCGGATTGGGTATTATTATTCCCGTTTTACCAAAACTCATTGAAGAATTAATTCATGGTAATATAAGTTTGGCTTCGCGTTACGGTGGATGGCTCACATTCGCATACGCCATAATGCAGTTTTTATTTTCCCCTTTCCTCGGTAACCTTAGTGATAAGTACGGACGACGGCCAATTCTCTTATTTTCATTATTTGGGTTTGGGGTTGATTATATATTTTTATCATTTGCGCCGACAATAGGATGGCTTTTTGTTGGACGAACTGTTGCAGGCATCACGGGTGCAAGCTTTACTACCGCTACTGCATATATTGCGGATATTAGCAAACCTGAAGACAGGGCCAAAAATTTTGGATTAGTAGGCGCGGCATTTGGACTAGGATTTATCATCGGTCCTGTTATCGGTGGATTACTCGGACAATATGGTTCCCGGGTTCCATTTATGGCGGCTGCGGGGCTTACATTTCTGAATTTTGCATATGGTTTTTTTGTATTGCCCGAATCTCTACCGATTGCCAATAGACGAAAATTTGAATGGAAACGGGCTAACCCTTTCGGCGCCTTTAAGCACCTGAAAAAATATCCGGCAGTCGCAGCTCTTGCTTTGTCGTTCTTTTTGGTTTATATGGCCGGACAGTCTGTGCAGAGCGTGTGGGCTTTTTTTGGAATTGAACGTTTTAGATGGAGTGAAAAAGTTATTGGCCTTTCCCTTGGAATGGTCGGACTTCTTGTTGGGCTCGTTCAGGGAGTATTAATAAGATACATTAACCCGAAACTCGGAAATACTAAAAGTATTTATATTGGTTTTGGCATGTACGCATTGGGGTTAGTTTTATTTGCATGCGCCACGCAGGGTTGGATGATGTTTGTCTTTTTGGTTCCCTATTGCCTTGGAGGAATTTCGGGACCTGCATTGCAATCTATTATAACCGGGCATGTTCCGGCAAATGAGCAAGGAGAACTACAGGGAGCTCTAACAAGTTTAATTAGTGCTTCTGCCATTATCAGCCCCGTTATTATGACAACCCTCTTTGCACACTTTACATCAAAATCAACTGCCATTTACTTTCCCGGAGCACCTTTTGTTTTGGGAGCCATCTTAATGGCTTTCGCCGGTGTTGTAGCTTATAAGGTATTAAACAAAGAGAAAGAAGGCATCGATTATAAAATTAAATAGCCAATTTTAAAATGGAAGCTGTAAGAATTGCTTGAAGCGATCATACTGGCGCTGAAGCGTTATTTCATTTGCTTCAGCGCCAAAGCGACTTCTTCTACAGGCAGTTGACACGTTTTATTTTCACAAACATAGATGGTCGTTTTTTTATCAATTAATTTATTTTGCAATAGAGGCAGGCTCCCTTCTTTATCTCCGCCCACGTAAATTACATCAGGCAAATAATGTTGATGAAATTCTGAAAGCTTTTGCGGCCAGTCTTTGCCCATTATTGCGACTTCGTACGGTAACCTGATTTGCAATACCATAGCCTGCGCCCAGTTACTATAATAAGCGGGATTTTTTTTAAGATCGTCGATAACATTCTTTACTAATTGGGCTGACTGTTCTTCATATTTATTGTTTTCGAAGTAAAGTCCGAGCAATAATAAATTTTTGGCCATCTCACTGTTGGAAGATGAAATTACATTATCGGCGACTTCCATTTTGCGAGCGATTAAATTGCTATGCTGATCATCGGTATAGAAATACATTCCCGAGGTTTTATCATAAAAATGAGCTTCAACATATTCACTAAAGTTGTTGGCTTTCTGCAAATATTCTTCATTGAAATTTACCTGGTAATAATCAATAAGGGTACTAATCATAAAAGCATAGTCATCCAAAAATGCCGGTATCGTTGCCTTATTATTTTTAAAATTTCTGTATAAAGTATTTTCTTTTGTCGCAATGTTATTTAACAGGAAATCAATGTTTGTTTCCGCCATTTTTAGAAAATCCTTTTCGCCAAAAACATTGTAAGCCTCAATCAATCCTTTTGACATCAGGGCATTCCAGGAAGTAAGTATCTTATCGTCAGTGTGAGGCCTGATGCGTTTATCCCTTGCCGTAAGTACTATCGATTTCAGGCTGTTTATTTTATCCTGGAGTTCTTTATCTGTTAAATGATATTTTTTAGCAACATCGCTTTCGCCTTCAAGTATATCAGGTATGTTTTTATTTGGTTCCCAATTGCCTTTGGGTGTTATGCCATAGTAATCGCAAAATAGGTCAGCATCGTTGCCAAGTATTTGCATCAATTCATCCTTGCTCCAAACATAGAATTTTCCTTCTTCGCCTTCACTATCGGCGTCAAGTGATGAGTAAAATCCGCCTTCGGGTGATGTAAGTTCCCGTTTGATAAAAGCAATTGTTTCGTAAACAATCCTTTTATACACCGGCTTTTTTGTTACTTGAAAAGCATGACTATAGAGGCTTACAAGCTGTGCATTGTCATATAGCATCTTCTCAAAATGGGGAGCATGCCAGTGTGGATCAGTGGCATACCTGGAAAATCCACCGCCAACCTGGTCGTAAATACCACCTTCCGCCATATTTTTTAAAGTAGTCTCAACAGCCTTTAATGCATTGGCATTTTTGCTCAAATAATTGTATTGTAAAAGATATTCCCATATCGAAGGCATAGGAAATTTCATTGATCCTTTTGTACCTCCTTTTTCAATGTCAATGCCACGGCTTAATGTAGCAAACATATCATCCAATGTAGACTTGGAAAATGAAACCGTATTATTGTTCATTGGAACATTTTCGATATCTCTTATTCCCTTGGAAACGTTGTCGGCTTGTTCTTCCAGTTTTTGTTTTTGATTTTTGTATAGATCTGCAAAGTAGTTCAGGAGCTGAATCCATTTTTCTTTTGGATAATAAGTTCCGGCAAAAAATGGCCTCCCGTCAGGCATGGCCAAAGCATTCAAGGGCCAGCCGCCATTTCCATTGATAAGATAAGCAGCATTCATATAAACCTGGTCTACATCAGGCCTTTCTTCACGGTCTACTTTTATACAAACAAAATTCTTGTTCATAATACTGGCCACAGCCGTATCCTCATAGCTTTCATGCTCCATAACGTGACACCAATGGCAGGCTGCATAGCCCACACTTATCAGCAACATCTTATTTTCTTTTTTTGCTTTTTCCAGGGCTTTATCACCCCATGGATACCAATCTACCGGGTTATGGGCATGTTGCAGGAGATAAGGACTGGTTTCATGTATAAGCTCATTTGTGTACATAATATTTTCTTTTTTCGCGACGGTTTTTTTTTGACTGCAAGAAGAGAAATTTAGAAAAAGAATGATAACAAAAAGTACGATTATTTTTCTCTCGGCAATCATAGTATTCGCAAACATATTGAACGATAAGTTTATCTACAGGTGATCTGCAATTTCTTTAATACTTGCGTGGTTCCCTGTAATCAACATCAAAATAACGATAAATAATTTTGCTGCTTATATCAATTATATCAACAGCGTGGAGGACGACTTTCTTTATTGGTACCAATAACCTTCAAAAAATTAACTTTATTAGTAAACATATAATTAAGATAAATAGTTGAAAAGATTTTTTCCGCATAAATTAGCATTTGATGGCAACCCAAATATTTACCGACATTCATTTACTTGTAAATACAAGAACGGACAACAATTTATTGCGCGGACCTGACCTTGCCACTTTGCCCTGCATTGAAAATTCTTATTTAATTATTGAAGATGATACTATCGCAGAATATGGCGGGATGGATACATTTAAACATCGGGCGGATAGTACAAGAGTTACTGAAAATTCAATGATATTACCTTGTTGGTGCGATAGTCATACGCATCTTGTTTTTGCAGGAAGCAGGGAAAACGAATTTGTTGACAAGTTGAAAGGCTTAAGCTATGCTGATATCGCGGCAAAAGGTGGAGGCATTTTAAATTCGGCAAAAAAACTAAATGAAACGGCAGAAGACGAATTATTTCTACGGGCATCCAGAAGACTTGAAGAAGTAAGCAAACTGGGAACCGGTGCTGTTGAAATAAAAAGCGGCTATGGTTTATCGTTAGATGGTGAATTGAAAATGCTGCGGGTAATAAAAAGGTTAAAAGAGAATAGCCGGATTGAAATAAAATCGACTTTTCTCGGAGCTCATGCCTTTCCCGCTGAATACAAAGACAATCATGTTGGCTATATCGATCTTTTGATTAATGATCTCCTACCGGTAATCGCAAAAGAAAAACTTGCAGATTATATAGATGTATTTTGTGAAAATGGATTTTTTTCTGCGGAAGAAATGGAAACCATTTGCCTCGCAGGAAGAAGATACGGACTCAAATCAAAATTACATGTAAATCAACTCAACAGCATTGGAGGAATAGAAAAAGGAATTGAATTAAACGCCGTTTCACTCGATCATCTTGAAACTTTAACCCATGATGAAATTAAATTGCTTGGCAGCTATAATGGTTGTTCCACCTTGCTTCCTACGGCAGCATTCTTTTTAAGAATGCAATATCAACCCGCGAGGGCCTTAATTGAAAGTGGCGCCGCGATTGCATTGGCATCCGATTACAATCCTGGTTCATCTCCTTCGGGCAATATGAACTTTGTCGTAGCATTAAGTTGTATTCAAATGGGATTGTTACCGGAAGAAGCGATTAATGCAGCAACCATAAATGGCGCTTATGCTATGGAAATTGAAAAAGATTACGGCAGCATAACCGTTGGTAAAAAAGCGAATCTTATTTTTTCAAAGTCAATTCCTTCGCTGGCCTATCTTCCCTATTCATTTGGAAGTAATTTAATAGATAGGATTATGATTAAAGGAGAATTTATAAACTGAGAATTAAATTAAAGGTTCATAATAAGAAAGGTTTATCTGTTAGAGAATGTTATTCTGAAAAAGTGTTATAACTTTTCGCAGCGAATTTTGGAGATATTAACGCCAATACTTTACGCCATCTTAAAAATATCTAAAACAAAAATCGCCGCCTGATTTATAATTTTTAATTCATAATTCTTAATTACAACATGCAACTCATCGAATGCGTTCCCAATTTTTCTGAAGGCAGAGATCTTAGTATCATTAAGCAAATAACCAACGAAATAGAAAATGTTGAGGGGGTGAGTTTATTAAATGTTGATCCGGGTAAAGCAACCAACCGTACAGTGGTAACATTTGTTGGTAATCCACAATCCGTAATAGAAGCGGCTTTTAGGGCTATAAAAAAAGCAGGCGAATTAATTGACATGAGCAAGCATACCGGTGAGCATCCTCGAATGGGTGCAGCCGATGTTTGTCCTTTAATACCCGTCGCCAATATTACAATGGAAGAGACAGCAAAGTATGCCCAGGAACTCGCAAAACGTGTTGGCGAAGATCTGCGGCTGCCCGTGTATTTATATGAAGCTTCACAACCCGACAAAAAGAGAAATAACCTTTCCGTGATAAGAGCGGGAGAGTACGAAGGCTTCTTCAAAAAAATTCAGCAACCCGAATGGAAACCAGATTTTGGCCCGGCCGTTTTCGATGCAAAAAGAGGTGCAACAGTAATTGGTGCCAGGGATTTTTTAGTAGCCTATAACGTTAATCTTAATACGACGTCAACCCGCAGGGCAAATTCAATTGCATTTGATGTGCGTGAAGCAGGAAGAGTAAAACGCGAAGGTGATCCTATTACCGGCAAAATTGTTAAAGACAAAGATGGTAGTCCGGTGACAATTCCGGGAAGTTTAAAAAGTGTTAAAGCCATTGGCTGGTTTATTGAAGAATATGGCATTGCGCAAATTTCTATGAATCTTACTAACATTAATGTTACACCCGTGCATATTGCTTTCGATGAGGTTTGCAAACAAGCACGAGCCCGTGGGATACGCGTTACCGGTAGTGAACTTGTCGGACTGATACCCCTGCAGGCAATGCTTGATGCGGGAAGATATTTTTTGAGAAAGCAACAACGCTCAGCTGGCATTAGCGAAAAAGAATTGATACGGATTGCCATACTTTCTTTGGGGCTTAACGAACTCTCCCTATTTGATCCTGAAGAAAAAATAATTGAATACAAACTCCGGAGCAAAGCCGATAGCAAATATGTTCGTATGTCTCTCACTGAATTTGCAGATGAAACTGCAAGTGAAAGTCCTGCACCCGGCGGTGGATCAGTTGCCGCTTATGTGGGTTCCTTGGCAATGTCGCTTGCTACAATGGTTGCTAATCTTTCATCGCATAAAAAGGGATGGGATAACCGCTGGGAAGAATTTAGTAAATGGGCCGAAAAAGGCCAGCAATATAAAGATGAATTATTACAGCTTGTTGATGAAGATACCAGGGCGTTCAACTTGATCATGAATGCATTTTCGCTGCCGAAGACAACTGAAGAAGAAAAAGTGATACGTATACAATCAATTCAAGGTGCAACGAAATATGCCATTGAAGTTCCGTACAAGGTAATGGAGACAAGCCTCTCAGGTATGGAAATAATTAAAGCCATGGCTGAAACCGGAAACCCCAATTCCATTTCAGATGCAGGCGTTGGCGCCTTATGTGCACGCAGTGCGGTGATGGGAGCCTTCATGAATGTTCGTATAAACGCTGCAGGTTACGATGATAAGATTTTTGCAAAAGACATTGTTATCAGGGGAAAAGAAATAGAAGACAAAGCAATTGCATTGGAAGAAGAAATAATAAAAATTGTGAATGAAAAGATTGGGTTGTAAATGCCATTAAATGTGTAATTATTAATTCGCCGTTGCTATTTACGAATCACAGGCAACTTAACCTTCCTCCATCAACCGGCAGATTTATCCCGGTTATGTAAGAGGCTGCTGGCGAACATAAAAAGGCAACAGCAGCTCCAAATTCGGCTGGCGTTCCGATTTTGCGCATAGGTATTTGCGTTATGAAATTTGCTTCGATCTCATCTTCCGTTTTTTGTGTTTCAGCCATTTTATTTTTTACAATAGAAGCATAGCGGGCGGTTCTTGTATAACCAGGCAAAACATTGTTTACGGTGATTCCAAATTGCCCGAGTTCGTTTGCCAACGTTTTTGCCCAACTTGCTACAGCCGCACGAACTGTATTGGAAACAGCAAGCCCTGGAATTGGTTCCTTTACCGATGTCGAAATTATATTTACAATCCTGCCGTAGCCGAATGTTTTCATAGAGGGTAAAACGGCCTTAACTAAAATATGGTTGCAGATTAAATGGCTATTGAAAGCCTGCAAAAATTCTTGTGGAGTGGCATCAACAGCATTGCCGCCTTTTGGGCCACCGGTATTGTTTACCAGAATGTTTATTGTTCTATCAACGGTAAGATAATTGCTAATGGCATTTTCCACCAGGTCAGGATATAGAAAATCGGCAACGATATAATCGTGTTTTTGTCCATCCCCAGTGGCTAAATTTTTAACGGCATCCTTAAGTTTTTTTTCATCTCTTGCCATTAAGGTAATATTGGCGCCGAGTAAAGCAAGTTCTATAGCGGAAGCCAGTCCAAGCCCTTGCGTGCTTCCACATACTATTGCGTTTTTGCCGGTTAAATTCAGGTCCATATTAAATTTTAATTGAATCTAAAAAATTGTAAATGTCTGCTTAATTAACATATTTATCACCCGTCCCTGCGATAGTGTTTGATAATATGTTTATGATGTTTGTGGTGTATATAATGCCTGCGGTGTTTATGTTGTCTTTGTAGTGCAAACGACGAAAATGTAACAAATAACGCACTTGCAGTGAGTAGGAGTATTTTTTTCATAAAGTAGTTTTAAAGCATAAAGCTACTCGTAAATTTTATTTTTTTTATTAAACTGGGAATTATCCGGAAATTTCGTCTATTAAATGTTATTCACATCTGTTTAAAAAAATCGGATTTTTTTGGCTTGGTGTTTCATTATATTTGGCGCAATGACTTGCACAAGGAAATTATTTTTTTCGTACTCTAAAAAATTTCGTTCCATATAGATAAAAAGTCAATAAAAATTTTGCTAAAAAATTCTTTCTTTTGCCCCCAAAATATGAAAAACAATGGCCGATAAAAACTTATTTGATTATAATGAAGACTCAATTAAAAGTCTTGACTGGAAAGAGCATATACGGTTAAGACCCGGGATGTACATTGGCAAGCTCGGCGATGGTAGCAGCGCCGATGATGGTATTTATGTTCTGCTAAAAGAAGTGATTGATAACTGTATTGACGAACATACTATGGGATTTGGGAAGCATGTGGATGTTGAGATAAAAGACAAAACGGTTATTGTCCGCGATTATGGAAGAGGTATTCCACTGGGCAAAGTGGTAGACGTTGTGAGTAAAATAAACACAGGCGCCAAATATGACAGTAAGGCTTTTCAAAAAAGTGTCGGACTGAATGGTGTTGGAACCAAAGCAGTAAACGCATTAAGCAGTTATTTTAAGGTAACAGCTATTAGAGAAGGCAAACAAAAAACAGCAGTTTTTGAAAAAGGGTTTTTAATAAAAGAATTTAAAGAAGAAAAGACAACCGATGATAACGGCACATTAGTGGAGTTTATTCCTGATGAAAAAATTTTTAAAAGTTATCATTATCTCCAGGAATTTCTGGACAACCAGTTTTGGAATTATTGTTTTCTTAATGCTGGCCTTGTTATTAATTACAACGGCAAAAGATACGTGAGCAAAAATGGATTACTTGATTTGCTGCAACGAAAAACCAATGAGGATGAAAATCGGTATCCTATCATCCATCTTAAAGCGGAAGACATTGAAGTAGCTATCACGCACAACAATCAGTATGGAGAAGAATATTACAGTTTTGTAAATGGCCAATTTACAACTCAAGGCGGAACACACCTGGCTGGATTCAGGGAAGGGTATATTAAAACCATTCGCGATTTTTATAAAAAAGATTATGACGCCTCCGACATACGGGGAAGCATATGCGCAGCTATCAGTGTTCGCGTTCAGGAACCTGTTTTCGAAAGCCAGACAAAAACAAAGCTTGGATCCCAGATTATGTATGAGAATGGGCCGGGCGTTAAAAATTTTATTGCTGATTTTTTAGGGCGTGAATTAAATAACTTCTTACATAAAAATCCTGAAACGGCTGAGGCGCTCAAAAAGAGAATAGAACAAAATGAACGTGAAAGAAAAGAATTAGCTGGCATAAAAAAACTAGCGAATGAAAGAGCGAAAAAAGCAAATCTTCACAACAAAAAATTACGGGATTGCCGGTTTCACTTTAATGATGTTGCAGAAGGCAAAAACAAAAATGAGATAAATGCAAAGCGGCTTGAGACAACTATTTTTATCACAGAGGGCGACAGTGCCAGTGGATCTATTACCAAGTCGAGAAATGTAGAAACCCAGGCGGTTTTTAGTTTGCGAGGAAAGCCGCTCAATTGCTTTGGCCTCACAAAAAAAGTCGTGTATGAAAACGAAGAATTTAATTTATTACAACATGCATTAAATATTGAAGACGGCTTTGAGGAATTGAGATATAATAATATTGTTTTTGCAACCGATGCTGATGTTGATGGTATGCACATAAGGTTATTGTTGATGACTTTTTTTCTCCAGTTCTTTCCTGACCTTGTGAAAAACGGACATGTTTATATTTTGGAAACGCCCCTGTTTCGGGTTAGAAATAAACAGGAAACAATTTATTGTTATGATGAAAATGAAAAACAAAAAGCAATTAGTAAACTTGGTAACAAGCCAGAGATAACAAGATTTAAAGGGCTGGGAGAGATTTCGCCTGAGGAGTTCGGAAAATTCATCGGCGAAGATATTCGCCTGCAACCTGTGATGCTTTTACCCGAGGTACACATCCAGCAACTTCTTGAGTATTATATGGGGAAAAATTCTCCATCCCGCCAGGATTTTATTATAGATAATTTAAAAGTCGAATTGGATTTGGCAGATGTCGCCTAATTAATAATTATGAATTAAAAATTAAGAATTAGTGACCTCAATATCAAAGTCCTTTTCCATAATAGCAATTTCAAAATTAAAGGGCTCATCATGAAACAGAACAATATTATTTTAGATAAGTCTTACAATTTTGCATTACGTATAATTAAATTGTATATGCATTTAAGAAAACAAAAAGTAGAAAGAGAGTTATTAATCCAACTTTTGAAAAGCGGAACGTCAATTGGAGCGAATGTTGAAGAAGCAGTGGGAGCCCGATCAAAAAGTGATTTTATTCATAAGCTTGGTATTGCTTATAAAGAATCAAGGGAGACATCATATTGGCTTAGATTATTCAGGGATGCAGAAATAATTGAATTGAAGCTTTCCGAATCATTTTTATCCGAATCTGAAGAATTAAAAAAAATACTTTCTTCCATTCTTAAAACCAGCAAGAATATTTGATGTTGCACAATTCATAATTCATAATTCATAATTTTTAATTGATAAATGATACATATAGTTTTCCAGAAACATGACGTCGAAACTTTAAAAAAGGCGATAAAGTTGGATGAATCGTTGCAGGGAGATGTTATCCAGGTAATGGATGATTTTGCTGTAGGTCCTTTGCTAAATATTCATTCTGATGAAGGTGTCGCCGCCCGCAAACAATGGTGGCGCGAGGTGTTGTCTGGCAGCCACTACGGAGGAATAGTTGATGATGGTTCTGTTGCTGACGATAATAAAACTGTTGCTGAATTAATAGAAAGACTAAAAGCTAATCCTGAAGAAATAGTTTGGATATGGGCGGCGCAAAACAAACATGATGTATCAGGTTATTATTGGTTAATCAGCCAGCTAAAAGATTTGCAGGGCAGAATTTTTATTTTATACCTGAATAATCTTCCTTTCATAAATGAGAAGGGGCATATTTTTTACCCAACTAATATATTTGAAATTCAGCCGAAAGAATTTTTGAAAGCAAAAAAATTAGCCCGCCCCATAACGTTGAGTGAGTTTGAAGTAGACCCCGATGAATGGACGAAATTATGTGGCGAAAATAAGGGAGTTAGGATTTTGGAAGGCGGGAAAAAATTAGTGCAATACGATTATAATTATTTTGATGATGAATTAATGAAATTTATAACTCCTGACTGGCAGAAGGTAAATAAACTATTGCATGCGTTTTTTTCAAAATCAAAAATAACTACCGGAGACGCGTACCTGCTTTGGAGGATAAGGCTTATGATAAACGAAGGTAAAATTGATGCGCAGGGAGATGCAAAAAATTTGAAAGAGTTCGAAGTGAAATTGAAAGTGAATTAATAGCCACAAATTGCACAGATTAACACGAATTGAAATAACAAAGAAAGGTTGTGGACCAAATGTGTAACTTAAAACCTGCTAAACCTTATTCGTGTAAATTAGTGTAATTCGTGGCAATCAAAAATTGAGAAATGGCAAAGAGTATAAAAGACGATTACAAACATAGTGACGCTGGAATCTCCGGCCAGTATAAGACATGGTTTCTTGATTATGCAAGCTATGTAATTCTGGAGCGGGCAGTGCCGGCAGTGGAAGATGGCCTTAAGCCTGTACAACGCCGCATACTTCACGCCATGAAGGAAATGGATGATGGCCGTTTTAATAAAGTTGCGAATATCATCGGGCAAAGCATGCAATACCATCCTCATGGAGATGCGAGCATTGGCGATGCACTTGTGAACCTGGGCCAAAAAGATCTGTTGATTGAGACACAGGGCAATTGGGGCGATGTTCGCACGGGTGATGAAGCGGCAGCGCCGAGATATATTGAAGCAAGGCTCAGCAAATTTGCATTGGAAGTCGCATTTAATAACAAAACGACTAACTGGCAATTGAGCTATGATGGCAGAAAGAATGAACCGGTCACACTTCCCATGAAATTTCCGTTGTTGGTGGCGCAGGGAGCGGAAGGCATAGCTGTTGGACTGGCAACGAAGATATTGCCCCACAATTTTTGCGAATTGATTGAAGCCACTATAAAATATTATAAAGGAAAGAAATTTGAACTCTATCCTGACTTTATTACTGGTGGAATGATTGACGTTACCAACTATAATAACGGCATACGTGGAGGCAAAGTACGGGTAAGATCACGGATTGAAGAAATCGATAAAAAAACATTATCGATAAAAGATGTTCCTTATGGATCCACAACAACGCAACTAATTGAAAGCATTATCAAGGCGAATGATAATGGAAAGATTAAAATAAAAAAGGTAACAGATAATACTGCTGCAGAAGTTGAAATTACTGTTGATCTTGCTCCGGGCATTTCACCCGATATTACGATTGATGCTTTGTATGCTTTTACCGATTGTGAAGTTTCAATTTCACCCAATGCCTGTGTAATTAATGGACAAAAGCCGGAGTTTCCCGGTGTTGAAGAACTGCTGAAAGTTTCAGCCGACAATACCAAAGAATTGCTGAGAAAGGAACTCGAAATAAAACTAAAAGAGCTACAGGAAAAATGGCATTACACATCACTGGAAAAAATATTTTTCGAAGAAAAAATCTATAAAGAGCTTGAAAAGAAACATGAAACCTGGGAGAAAGTAATTGTCGCTATTGACAAAGCATTTGTTCCTTATAAGGTTCAGCTAAAAAGAGACATTACAAGGGAAGACATCCTGAAGTTAACGGAAAAGCCTGTACGAAGAATTTACAAACTCGACATTGACGAACTTAATGAACAGATAAAGGCATTGGAAGAAAACATAAAGCAGGTAAATCACGACCTGGAACATCTTACTCAATATGCCATTAGCTATTATGAAGAATTACTAAAAAAATATGGGAAGGGCCGTGAGCGGAAAACTGAAATAAAACTCTTTGACGTAATACAGGCAAAGGCGGTAGCCATTGCTAACACTAAAATTTATGTAAACAGGTCAGAAGGATTTATAGGGACAGGATTGAAGAAAGATGAATTTGTAGACGATTGCAGCGATCTTGACGATATAATTGCTTTCACCAAAACAGGTATGATGAAAGTGGTGAAAGTAGCAGACAAAGTTTTTATAGGAAAAGATATTATACATGTGGCAGTGTTTAGGAAGAACGACGAGCGAACCACCTACAACATGATTTATGCCGAAGGAAAGAAAGGGATTAGCTACGCGAAACGGTTTAACGTAACCGGCGTTACACGGGACAAAGAATATGATCTTACCAAGGGCGATGAAAAAAGCAAAGTGCATTACTTCTCGGTAAATCCTAACGGTGAAGCAGAGACGGTAAAAATAATTTTGTCGCCAAATTCTAAAGCCCGAATTAAAGAACTCGAATTTTCTTTCGAAACGCTGGAGATCCGCAGCCGGAGCAGCATTGGTAACCAGGTAACCAAATACCCGGTTAAAACAATTCGCTTACTGGAAAAGGGAAAATCAACACTTGATAAGCGCAAACTCTGGTTTGATGCTACTTTTGGAAGATTGAATGTTGAATCAAAAGGAACGTTCCTCGGTAATTTCGACGGTGGTGATAAAATTCTTATCATTTATAAAGATGGAAATTATGAAATAACAGGCCAGGAAATTACGCAGCGTTTTGATGCGGATAATATTGAACTGATAGAGAAATTTGATCCCGGGAAAATTATTACTGCCGTCTACCTGGAAAATGAAAAGCTGCAATACAATGTAAAGCGATTTAAGATTGAGACCAATACATTAAACACCAAATTCCTGTTTATAAAAGAAGGAGAGGGGAACCGTCTTTTAAAAGTTACAACAGCAGCAGAACCTTTACTTGCGATGCAGAGCGGCCGTGGTTCTCAAATTCGCAAAGCGAAAATAAAGCTTAACAAAGTGGTTGATGTAATGGGCTGGCGTGCCATCGGTAACAAGCTCACTGACTATTCCAAAAGTGACCAAATGGAATGGGTTGAGCCTGTTGCTACTTCAACACAGAAAGATTTATTTGAAGAATAAAATCAATAAAAAATTTCTATTTGGAAACATGTGAGGAAGCCGCGATTTGCTTCACATATTCCTTTAAAGGGACTTCGATTTTTTTGTACTCCGCTTCCGCCTGTTCTGCGAGAACAGCCAGGCCTTCATTTATTCCTGCTTTTGCGAAATCTTCCAGTTTAAGTAATATTTTAATAAGCCCGCTGGCCTGCACAATTCCGGCGCTCCCTTTCAATTTATGAGCTAATTTCTTAACTGCGTCAAAATTCTGTGCAAGGCATGCCTTTTTCAATTCGCTTATTTCGGCGGGGCTATTATAAAAAAATAGCGTTAGAACTTCGATGGTGTAACCAGCGTCATCCATCATCTCGATCTGGCTTAGATCGAACAAATTTTCATGGGTTGTTTTTTCGTTGGACATAAAAGGGATTTTTTTAGGTACGGAATTGTCAAGGAAATAGGTGATACGCTTGTATAAAAATGTAAAATCAAACGGTTTCGATAGATAATCATTCATTCCAATTTCCAGGCATTTGGATTTTTCGCCTTTTAAAGCGGAGGCTGTCATTGCTATAATTGGAATGGTAAGATGCATTTCATTTCTGATGTATTTTGTTGCCGCATAACCATCCATTTCCGGCATCTGCAGGTCCATGATGATCAGGTCATAGTCGCTGTTTTTCTTTAGGTAAAAGACTGCTTCTGCACCATTATTTGCAATGTCTGCCATGCCGCCGGCTTTTTGAAGTACATGCCGTATCACTTTCTGGTTTACTTCGTTGTCCTCAGCAACAAGAAATTTTTTACCTTCTAAAAGCGAGCTGTAATTATTTGCATTTTTACTCGCGAAAAGCACGGAACTTTCAGCATCGCTATAAGAATAAGGTATTGAAAATTTAAATGTGGTCCCCAAGTTGATTTTGCTTTCAACGGAAATTGATCCTCTCTGCATTTCGAGCAATTGTTTTGTGATAGCGAGGCCAAGCCCTGTGCCTCCGTACTTCCGCGAAGTTTCAATGCTGGCTTGGGTAAAGCTCTCAAATATTTCATTGACATTATCGTCGGTAATTCCGATACCGGTGTCGGTTATTCGAAATTCCAGCATGACTTCATCGGACGATTTGTTTTGAATTCCTATTTGTACGGTTATGCCTCCGGCTTGCGTGAATTTTACTGCGTTGCCAATAAGGTTAACTAAAATCTGGTTTAACCGGTAAGGATCACCATTTAATATGGCGGGAATATTTTTATCGATGTTGAAGTCAAAAAGTATTCTCTTGTCGAGGATCCTCGGTTTAAAAATCGCCTTAACGTTATCTATGATTTCGTGGAGCTTAAAGTCAATTTTTTCCAATGTTAATTTACCGGCCTGTATTTTCGAAAAATCAAGGATGTCATTAATAATTACGAGTAAATTGTCAGAAGAACGCTTTATAGTAATAGCGAAATCTTTTTGTTCATCATTTAAACTCGTTTCTAATAAGAGATCCGTCATTCCCTGTATACCGTTCATGGGTGTACGAATTTCATGGCTCATATTTGCCAGAAACTGTTCCTGCAGTTTTTTGGCATCTTCGGCCATTTTTTTAGCCTGAATTAATTGTTCCTCATACTTTACCCGCTCAGATATGTCTGTGGCTATACCGCTTATTCCATAAATTTCTTTATTCGCATTCAACAGTGGAAATTTCATGATAAGAATATGATGTTGCCCATCGTTCATGTCAATAATTTCTTCGAGTTGTACCGGTTTGCGGGTTTTGATTACTTCATCGTCTGAATATTTGAATCGCATTGCCTGCTTGCGATCAGCAAAATCAAAATCAGTTTTGCCGATCACTGAATTTTCAGTAACATTTAGTGCTTCCTTAAATTGCCTGTTTACTAACAGGTATCTTCCTTCAAGGTCTTTTATGTACATCAGCGAAGTGGCATTATCAAGAATAGATTGCAAGCGATCCTGGTTTTGCACCAGTTCAACTTCATACTTTCTTAATATTGCTTCCATTTCTTTTCTCTCAGTAATATCCTTTACTAAACATTGGAATCCTATGGTAACATCATTTTCAGAAACAAGGATAGCAGATTGCTCCACCCATTTTATATCACCGTTTTTTGTTTGGATACGAAATTCGTTTACCGTTTCCTCTAATTTATTTTTAACCTGGTTTTTGTAAATCACCTTAACTTCTTCCAGGCAGTCTTCAGCTATCAATTTGGTAAAGTGCATCCCCAATAATTCTGCGAGTGAATAACCGGTTAAATGGAATGCTTTACTGCTCGCAAACGTAATACAGCCGTCTATAGATGTTGTATACATTACAACTCCGGCATTCTCTATCAGGTTCTTGTAAATTAGCTGGTTGGCGGAAAGCTCGTTTTGGACATTGATAGATGCTATAGAAGCTTCCCGGCGGATTCTATCGGCAGTACCCAATAATTTTGAGATACGTCCCACTATTAATGAAAATGTGGCAATTACCATGATGATTCCTAAAACGCTTCCCGTTTCCTCGTCGTACAATTTTAAACGCATGCCTGCAATTGCCGCAGCCCCGGCTATCATAGAAATGATGATGCCCAGTAAAAATAGTTTTCGGATTGCTGCAAAGTTGTCGTTGCTTTTGCGGAGTTTATTTTTATTCATGTACCGGCGTTTTTTAAATAGGGTATGCAGGAAAATGTCTCGTCATAATAACTATACTTGCCAGCGTTTAACTTGCAACGGTTCATGCTTTTCATAAGTAGAAGGGATTTAAGAATTTTCATTGTAATCTTGGATTAGCTTTCATGATACATGCCGGATAATTTAATTTAAGTTTTGTTTTTTAGTTAAAAACCATTTTTCCAATGAATGGGTTATGTCTTCTAATTTTACAGGCTTTGAAAGATAGTCGTCCATACCCGCTCGTAAACATTTTTCCTGGTCGCCTTCCATAGTATTCGCTGTTAAGGCAATAATCACCGGCTGAACGTCAAAATTTTTCCGGATGAAGTCAGTTGCTTGTATGCCGTCCATCTCGGGCATTTGCATATCCATTAAAATAATGTCGTACTGTTTTTGCCGGGCCATTTCCACGGCCACGGCCCCGTTTTGAGCAAGGCATGGCGTATAGCCTAATTTATTAAGAATGTAGGCAATCACTTTTTGATTTACCTCGTTATCTTCGGCTACCAGAATTTCAAGTGGGTGTTTTTGGGAAAAATTGCCTGGTAATTTTACCTGTTCATTATTCACCGGCACTACTTCACTATTTTGAGGTTGCAATGCCTGCAAAACATGTTTATTTAAGATATGCTGCCGAACGGGCTTGTTTAGTACGGAAGCGAACAAATGGGACTCATTTTTCGTATAGTCTTCACCGATAGAACTAAGAAGTATTATGGGGATTGACGGATATAACCTCTTAACATTTTTTGCCAGTTCGAGTCCATTCATGTAGGGCATCTCCATATCGGTTAGCACCAATGCAATATCTCTTTCTTTGGCTAAAATTTTTAAGCCATGACCGGCAGAGCCAGCCAACACCGGCACGAGCTTCCAAAGCTGCAACTGACTTTTTAAAATGGCCAGGTTGGTGATATTATCATCAATAACCAGTATTTTTTTATTCTGAAATTCGCTCATATTATACTGCGTATATGTTTTCAGAATTTTAGTGCCTGCTCTCGTTTTCAGCGTAAATGAAAATGTAGAACCTTTATGCACTTCACTTTCTACATTAAAACTTCCCTGCATTAAATGAACCAGCTTTTCTGAAATGGCGAGGCCAAGGCCCGTTCCGCCATATTTACGGGTGGTTGATGAATCAACTTGTGAAAATGGTTTAAATAGCCGGTCTAATTTTGCCTGGGGAATACCCATGCCGGTATCTCTTACGTCAAATTTCAATGTTATATCGTCGGGAGGGTCTGATGGCAATAAATGCACACCCACAAATACTTCGCCCTTCTCGGTAAATTTTAATGCATTATTTATCAAATTTGTTAATACCTGCCTTAATCTTAAATCATCTCCCACAATTTGAAGAGGAACATTATTATCAATTTTATAGATGAGATCAAGGCCCTGTGCGGCCGCTTTGGGGCCGAAAATGTCCAATACATCCTCTATGCATACACGCAAATTGAAATCTTCCTTTTCCAGCCCGAGGTTACCCGATTCAATTTTTGAGAAATCTAAAATATCATTTATCACATTCAACAAACTTTCGCCACAAGTCGTAATGGTTGTGGTGTAATCCATCTGTTGCTCGGTAAGTTCTGTTTCGGCCAATAGCGAGGCCATGCCAATAACCCCATTCATGGGTGTTCTAATCTCGTGACTCATCGTTGCCAGGAAGATACTTTTTGCCTGGTTAGCCTGTTCAGCATTGCGCCGTGCCTTTTCGGCTTCAACCCGTGCATACTTTTCTTCACGGGTTAAAAGCAAAAGCTGTTCAGTGCGTTCCTGCACCTGGTTTTCCAGCGCCTTTTTCTGAACTTTTATAGTTCGGATACGTACCTGGTATAGTGCAATACCAACACCTGCAATGATGATTGCGGCCAGGGATTTAAACCACCATGTTAACCAAAATGGCGGGGTAATAGTTACCTGCACACTTAATACATTAGATGACCATTCTCCTGAATTATTAAGCCCTTTTACCTTGAATACATAGGTGCCGGGATCGAGGTTGGTATAGCTTGCCGAATTTTTATCGCTGGACTCATTCCATTTTTTATCGAAACCTTCCAGCATGTATTTATAACGCTTCTTTGCTTTATCCGTATAGTTTAAAGACGCGAATTCAAATTCAATAACAGAATTATTATAGGGTAATGTAATTGATTTGGTGAGCACAATATTCTGCTTCAGCGGAGAGGTAACTGAATCGTTTGCAACTGTCACCTCCTTGTTGGAAATACTAAAACCTGTTAAAACTAACGGTGGATCATATACGCTGCTTTTGATGCTATCGGGATGGAACATATTGAAACCGTTATTACCGCCAAAGAAAAATTCCCCCGTATTGCTCCTGCAAAACGCCTGTTCTTTAAATTCATTTCCCTGCAAACCATCCACCACACCAAAATTTTTAAAGATCTTTTTTCCGGGATTGAAACAGGATATTCCCCGGTTAGTACTTATCCATAAATTGTCCTTATCATCGCCTAATATTCCAAAAATATCATTGCCCGGTAAACCATCTTCAATTGTATAATTTATTATAGCATTTGTTTTTGGGTTTAATTCCGAAAGGCCGGATGCCGTTGCAATCCATAATATACCTTGCCTGTCTGCATAAACATGGCCAACACTATTACCGGCGATGGTATTTTTATTTTGATCGTCGTGCAGGTAATGGGTAAAAGTGGATGTTTTCTTGTCGAATAAATTTAATCCTCCACCGTCGGTGCCTATATATAGGTGTCCCTGTCGATCGTCAAAAACCGAATAAATTTTATCGCTGCTGATACCATCTTTATTTCCTTCGGCATATCGGTATTTTGTAAAAGAATGCGTCATTGGATTATAATGGTTCAATCCACCGCCATAAGTGCCGATCCACATGGTATTATCCGTGTCGCTTATTATATTCCAAGCATTGTTGCTGCTTAGGCTATTGGGGTCCGCCGGATTATTTTTAAAATGTTGATAGCCGTTTTTTTGCTTGTTATAAACGGTAATGCCATCTCCCCAGGTTCCAATCCATAAATTATGCCGGCCATCTTCACAAACATTTAAAACATAATTTCCGCAGATTGAATTCGGATCAGCAGGATCATGTTTATAGTGGCTGAAGCTTCCGCCCGATGGATTAAATAAATTCAATCCACCGCCATCGGTACCTATCCAGATGTTTTTTTCGGAGTCTTCATAAATGCAGAGTGTTTTATTATCGCTTAGGCTATTCTTTAATGAAGAATGTTTGTAATGGGCAAATTGTTTATCACGGTTTACAATGCTGATGCCACCAGAAAAAGTGCCCAGCCACATATTACCTTTATTGTCTTTGCAAATTGAATAAATCGAATTGTTGCTAAGGCTGCTATTATCTATTTCATCATATACATACGTCTTGAATTCACCCGAGGCCACATTCAATATTGATAACCCACCGTTTTCAGTTCCCACCCAGATATTCCCATCTGTATCTTCATTGATGGTACGAATTTCATTGCGGGAAAGGCTTTCTGTTTTTTTAATATTTTTTGTATGATGCAGAAAAGTTCCATTTCTTACGTTGAATAAATCTAATCCACCACCGTTAGTCCCAATCCATAGCCGGTGTTGATTGTCTTCAAAAATCCTATACACGTCATTGAAGGCAAGTGATGTGGGCACGGCATCTTCGTGTTCATACCTGGTAAAAGATTTGGTAACAGGATCAAACAAGTTAAGGCCGCCATGCGTGGTTCCAATCCATAAATTTTTTTCTTTATCCTTGTAAACATCCCTGATAAAATTATCACTAAGGGAACCTTTGTTATTAATATTAGCTTTATAATGTAGGAAGGCTCCGGTCTTTTTATCCAGCATATCTAAACCCGCAGACTCCGTACCTATCCATAGATTTCCATTTTCATCTTCCTGCAAGGCCGTAATAAAGTTACCCGCAATACTTTTTGAATTTCTGGCATCGTGTTTATAAGAATCGAAAGTTCCTTTTTCAAGGTTATAATGATTTAAGCCTCCTCCCCAGGTTGCAATCCACAGATCGCCGTTTCGGCTCTCTATCATATCAACAATATGGTTATTACTAATGGTGGACTTATCTTCCGGATCATTTCTGTATACGTCGAATTTATAACCGTCATACCTGTTGAGGCCGTCCCGCGTACCAAACCACATAAATCCATTGCTATCCTGAAGAATGCAGATAACATTGCTTTGAGAAAGTCCGGCGTCAGTACCTATATGGTCAAATTCCAGCCTTTTCACTTGAGCAGAACCCGTAAATGGATAAACAAGAAATAGCAACATCAAAACATGACCCGCATTGATGGTGGTTGATTTCACCGAACGCATAAATTGAAAACAAGCCCGGAGGCCTTTACGTGCGCCATTGCACGTAACACGTGATGTGCCGGATAGTTTTGCGGACGACGCAAGGTGTGGATAAATTTTAGGGGGTAGATTCATTAAGTTTTATTGTATAAAGCCGGTTTCGGGTTTAATCATTTTATTTAAAGAAAGGGTTTCCATTTTTGTAAGTGACCATTTCTCAAGTTTGAAGCTTACATCTTCTAACTTCACCGGCTTGGGAATATAATCATTCATACCGGCGCTAAAACATTCTTCCTGGTCGCTTTCCATTGCATTTGCGGTAAGTGCTATAATTACAGGCTGGTGTTCTAAATGCTGTCTGATATACTTTGTTGCCTCCAGTCCATCCATTTCAGGCATCTGCATATCCATTAAAATAATATCGTATTTTTTTTGCGTGGCTTTTTTAACTGCTATAGAACCATTTTCTGCTATGCAGGGGTCGTAGCCTAATTTGTTAAGAATATAGATAATTACCTTTTGATTAACCAGGTTATCTTCAGCCACTAATATTTCAAGGCGATGTTTTTGCGAAAATTTTTCAGGTAATTTTTCTTTTATAGCATTTTCATGGTGAGCAGTATTATCGTGCGGTTGCAGCACATTTAATATATGTCTGCTTAGTACATGCTGGCGAACAGGCTTATTTAATATTGCGGCAAATAGTCCTGAATCTTTTTGCGTGTAGTCTTCACCGATAGAGCTTATAAGAATGATGGGAAGTGATGGATATAGCCTCCTAATATTTTGTGCAAAGCCTATGCCATCCATATAAGGCATCTGCATATCTGTTAATACGAGATCAATAGTTTTGTCGCCGGCTAATAATTTTAATCCATAACCTGCAGATTCTGCCAACACCGGAACCAGCTTCCATGACTCTAACTGGCTTTTTAAGATGGCGAGATTTGTGAGGTTATCATCTACAACCAGTATTTTCTTATGCTGAAGTTCAGTCATATTGTGTTGCTCATATAATTTCAGAATCTTTGCTCCCGCTTTGGTTTTTATTGTAAACGAAAATGTAGAGCCTTTATCAACTTCGCTTTCTACGTTAAACGTTCCTCGCATTAATGAAACAAGCTTTTCGGAGATTGCTAAGCCGAGACCGGTTCCCCCATATTTTCGGGTAGTGGACGAATCTACCTGTGAGAAGGCTTTAAAGAGTCGATCTAACTTGGACTTCGGAATACCCATACCGGTATCTTTCACTTCAAACTGCAAGGTGAGTTCTCCCGCTTCACCTGTGTCTAACAAATGAACACCTATAAACACTTCACCTTTCTCCGTAAATTTTAGTGCATTATTGATTAAATTAGTTAACACCTGCCTTAATCTTAAATCATCTCCCACTATTTGCAGGGGAACATTGGCATCAATTTTATAAATAAGATCAAGGCCCTGGGCAGCGGCCCTGGTACCAAAAATATCCAACACATCCTCAATGCATACACGAAGATTAAAATCTTCTGATTCCAGGTCCATATTACCTGATTCAATTTTAGAAAAATCCAAAATATCATTAATAACATTCAATAGACTTTCACCACAGGTTGTAATAGTATTTGTATAATCCAATTGTTGTTCAGAAAGATTTGTTTCAGCCAAAAGCGATGCCATTCCAATAACTCCGTTCATGGGTGTGCGAATTTCATGGCTCATCGTTGCGAGGAAAATGCTTTTTGCCTGGTTGGCCAATTCTGCATCCTGTCTCGCTTTTTCCGCTTTTACATAGGCTTTCTCGAGAGCTTCCGCATTTTGCCTTCTTTCAATGCTCATGAATGCCTCCTGTTGTAACACGCCCATTTGCATGGATTGGGTAATATGTAATTCGCTGTACTTTTTTAATTGATAGGCCCATAATCCGCAAACAAAAAATATTACTGCCGCAAGTGTAACATGTATAATAAGCGTTTGCAGGTCGAAATCGATTTGGCTGAAATAAACTTTGTCAATGCCAATATGCTGTAGATAAGCGAGAGTGGTGTGATGAATCACGACAACGATCATAATGGGTATCTGCAGTTTCCAGTTTTG
>CAWBUS010000018.1:0-10690 GCA_963792025.1 uncultured Chitinophagaceae bacterium
GAAATAAAAGCTGGCACCTGATATTATGATTTTAGCGTTTCACCATTTTTAACAATCTTTGGCGCCAGTAACTTATACAAAACGGGGGTTACAACTCTTGTAAGCAAAGTGGAACTGATAAGGCCGCCGATTATCACCAAAGCCAAAGGAGAATACAAAGGGTTTCTCTCCAAAACCAAAGGCAACAGGCCTCCTATTGCGGTAAGCGTAGTAAGTATGATTGGAATGAATCGTGTTTCACCCGCTTCTTCAATAGCTTCGTTTATGCTTTTGCCGTTACGTCGCAATTGGTCCGTATAATCAACCAATAAGATTGAATTCTTTACTTCAATACCAATAAGGGCAATTAAACCAATTACGGCAACAAAAGAAAATGTATTGCCCGACAATAACAACGCAGCAACAGCACCAATAATACCGAGGGGAATTACAGAAAGAACGATGAGCGTTCCTTTAAAGGTTTTGAACTCCAATATTAAAATACCCAGCAAACCAAATATGGTTATCAAAATAATAGTTCCCAGGCCACCAAAGCTTTCCTGGCTTGCTTCTATGTCACCTGCCGCAACATATCTCGACCCCGTTGGAAAATGCATCTGATCCAGTTGTTTTAAAATTCCGCCGGTAACTTTTGCTGTATTATAACCACTCTTTACAAAGGCAGTCACAACTGTATACCGATCTTTATCATAATGCTTAATGGTTGTTGGCGAAGTTTGAAAACCAATATCAGCAAGCTGACTAAGTGGAATTAAAACACCGGCATACGAGCCAACATTTATCTTCTTAAAAACATCAAAACTTTGCCTGTTGTCTCTTGGTAAAGTAATGTTGATATTATAATCGTCGTCATCCTCTTTATCATTTCTGAAAGTGCCAATGTTAAGCCCCACGACTGCCATACGGATTGTCTTATCAATTTCATTTGTTGCAACACCAAGCATTGCCGCCTTTTGCTTGTTTACGTTTACTTTTATGTCTGTTTTTAAAGTAGTAAGATTATTATTTACATACATGGTGCCCTCAGTTTTTTTTAAAAGGTCCTCCACTTTAAAAGATAAAGCTCTTAAAGTATCAAGGTTTTCGCTAAATAATCTAATCGCGATCGGGGCTTCTACCGGCGGCCCCTGCTCGAAATCTTTTACTTCAATTTTTGCATTGGGAAAATCTCTGAATTTGCTTCTTAACTGGTCTATAAGATTCTTCTTATCAGCAGGACCGGTGTTATTGAGCTGAACGAATATTTGTGCCGTATTATCTGCATTGCCAAGCGGAATCACGTTGTAATAAATCCGCGGATTTCCATGACCAATGTTGCTTGCGTAATTTTTCAAATCAGGAATGCGCTTAATATTATCTTCAACTAACCTGGTTACAGAATCAGTGGCAGCCAGGCTTGTACCCAATGGTGTCTCAATGTTGATCATAAACATGGGCTTCTCCGACGCAGGAAAAACACTGAAACCAACAACTGGCACTAATGCGATGGCTCCCAGAAATATAAGCAACGCAACTGCAAGTGTAACATAAGGTTTTGCCAACGCCCGATGTAATAACTTTCGATAAGAGCCGCTCACCAACCTTTTCAATCCTCTTAAAAATATATTACCATTCGGATTTTCATGATTACTCAATATCCTGCTCGAAAGAAATGGGATAATAGTTAACGATACAAACAATGAAGCCAAAACAGTTGACACCACGGCTGCCGGTAAACTTCGTATAAAATCTCCCGCACCTTCCGGTAAAAATAATAATGGCAGGAAGGCAAAAATAAGTGTGGCTGTACATCCGAGCACAGCGAGACCGATTTGTTTTGTTGCAGCCATGGCTGCTTCCCGTTTGCTATAACCCATACGCAGATAGCGTTCTATATTTTCCACCACCACAATACTATCGTCAACCAGCAGACCTAAGGCCACGACAAAACCTACTATACTTAACTGGTTAATAGTAAACCCAAATAAATCAAGCAGGAATAATCCGATGGCTAATGACAGCGGAATTGAGATCATAACAACTACGCTTGCACGAAAACCTAAAGGCACTAATGTAAGCAACACTAAAAATATGGCGATAGCAAAATCTATGGAAAAACCATCTAACCTTTTATGAACGCTTTCAGCATTGTTGAAGCTTTGGTTATAACCAATGCTTTTCGGTAATTGTTTCTGGAATTTATCCAGCACAGGTTGCATCTGTTTTTCAACATCAAAAATGTTAGTTCCCATCTTCCTGCTTGCCGTTACAAACACGCCCCTCTTTCCATTTAGTCTTGCAATATAATTTTGCTCCTCATAGTTAAATGACACGTCGGCAATATCTTTTACATAAACGGATTTACCATTGATACTTTCAATTACTGTGTTCTCAATTTCATCAATGCTCTTATAATCGCCACTGGTTTTAATATTGTACTTCCTCGTTCCCATATCTATACTTCCGCCGGGTATATTTACATTCTCACTCTGTATAGCCCCAATTATCCTGTTTAAAGCAATCTTATCCTGCATCATTTTATCCAGGTTAACGGATATGCGTACCTGCTGTTGGGGGAAGGCCCAATTGTCAACATTCTTCAGTGATTTAATCTTTTCAAGATCTTCCTTCAGCTTTTTACTATATGATTCCAGTTCACTGTAAGGAGCCGTTTCACTCATAAGAGCCACCTGAATAATATTAACATCGCTCGGGCTAAACTTCAGAATTTGAATATCTTTTATATCTGCAGGAAGATCGGGTCTTATGGCATCCATTTCTCTTACAAGGTCCTGGTATTTTTTGTCTGGATCTGTCTTGTATTTAAATTTTACATCCACTACAGCAAGCCCATCATCCATTTTAGTAATGATGTTTTTTATATCGTCCAGCTCATTAATCTTTTTCTCCATTTTATCTACAACAAGCTGTTCCATATCTTTTGGGCTTGTGCCGGGATATATAACGATCACATTAAACTCCGGCGCCTGGAAATCCGGATCTTCCCCGCGGGGCATATTAAACAGAGAATTTAAACCTATAGCAACCAGCATTACGAACACGATAAGCGTGAACTGGTAATTCTTCACAGCGAAGTCAGTTATTTTCATAAAAAGTTTTTTAAAATTTTTGGGGCATACCTGGGAGGGCACAGGATGTTAGCCTGTTTTATTTATTACAGTTATTGTACAATTTTCACGGGAGTACTGTCAGTCAGGTAACTAACGCCATCAGTAATTACTTCATTAACACTTTCCAGCCCGCTCTTGACACCAATTTTATCGTTATCAACGAATGCAATTTCCACTTTGCGTTTACTCACTGTTTTCTTATCCCCATTTAACACATACACATAACCTGTTTTGCCGTTCCCTTCCGTAAAAGCTTCTATAGGAATTATTTTCACTCTATGATCCGAAATATTATTTAGTTGAATTGTGGAGAAAAGTCCCGCTGCAAATTTTTTATTACCAGGCAAAACTTTTACTTCAATTTCGTAAGTGCCACTTGCAGGATCTGCGACTTCAGCAATTTTATTAATAACGCCTTTAAATGTTTCGTTAGGATATGCATCAATTTTTACCATTGCCACATTTCCTTTTTTTAATAAAGCCCAATCTTTATCACTTACACCAAAGCGCACAACCCAATCACCGCTGGACGTAGCATTCATCATCAGCACTGTTGAACCCGGAGATGCCAGTTCCCCTTCATTCATTATTTTTTTGGTAATAGTTCCATTATCGGTTGCCCTTATCTGTGCATATTGCTGGTTAAAGGTTGCCATACGCAAACCTTCCGTTGCTACCTTCTGCTGCGTCTGCGCATCCTGGTATCGTTGCAGGGTTGTCGCAGTATCTTCAAATAAATTTTTTGTTCGCACCAGGTCACGGTTAGCCTTATCTGCATTTTGTTGTGCCTGCTGTACCTGTGCATTTATTTCGGTGAGATCAAGTGTAGCCAACACCTGGCCACGGTTCACATGATCGCCTTCTTTTACATAAATTCTTGAAATAATGCCACCAATCTTGAAAGATAAATTCGTTTCGCTTGTTGATTCGATCTTCCCGGAATAATGCATTGCAGAAGCATATTCCGCCGTAGTTACGGGTTGTGTTCTTACTATAACCGCATCGTTGATAATTGCAGTACTTTGCTTTTTATTTTTGCATGCTATCATAAAAAAAGACAACATCAATGATGAAATAAAAATTGTAACGAGTTTGTTTTGCATAAAATATATTTATAAGTAACAGATATTATTTATTGTAAAGGAAAGGTTGCCATTGCTCTTTCTAATGCTGCCGATTTTACCAAAACTGAAAGTTGGGCAAGTGAATAATTAATGGCAGCGTTAGTCATTTGGGTGCGTGCATCAATCAATTCTATTTGCAATGCTTCTCCCTGCAGGTAACGGCTTTGGGTTAAACGAAAAGCTTCATCAGTACTAAGAACTTCATCGTTTATGTTACGCAGAGCAACCAACGCAGAAAAGTATTGATTATACATGGTTGTAACCTGCAGCAAAATCTGTTTAGAAACATCATCCCGTTGGCTTTTTATTGCTTCAATATCTATTGTTGCCTGTTTTGCTTTTAGTTTATTATCCCTGCCTTTAAAGATGTTCCACTGAAGTTGCAGGCCGCCAAGCTGGTAAAATTGTTTATCATTAAACTTATAGCCGTAACCCTGGAAACCAATATTGTAAAAGCTGTTCAATACCGGGAGTTTATAAGTCTGGTCTAACTTCAAACTTGTTTCCAGCACTTTTTTAGCGGTGCTTAATTCTTTAAGCTCCTCGCGGTTTTCTATAAAATCTGTTGATATATTAACCTCGTTTTCCACTTGTTTTAAAACAGAAGAATCGACAGCAATTGAAGTTTCGAAAGGCAGGTTAAGCAGGAAGTTAAAGTATGCCTGCGCATTCTTCATTTGACCAGCCGCATTTGCAATGGATGTTTGCACTTTGCTCACTTCGGCCTTTGCTTTTAAGACCACTTCTTTGGTAGCGGCATTATGTTTTACCAGTTTTTCATTATAACGAAGGCTTTCATTTACAACCTGCAATGCGTTGTTATAAATTTCAACCGCCTTTGATGCCTGTAAATATTGATAGTAAGCTTCCTTGATATTACATACCAATTCCCTCTTGTATAGGTTTACCTGCTCTTGCTGTTTAGTTATTAATTCCGCTTTTATTTTTTTATTGTATACTAAGGAAGGGTTGTACACCGGCAGTGTTACCTCGATCTTTGAATCATGATAATTATTGGGCAGAAATTGAATACTTTGATTTTGCACCTGCGGAAATTTTGAGGAAGCAGTAAGTTGATTTAATGAAGAATACACATCATTAAGAAGATCACCCAGTGGAACATCAATTGTTCTTCCGCCATTAGCTAATGTATATTGAGCGTTTAATTGCACTTGCGGATAGAAGAGCGATTTAGCCCTTTCAAGATCGAGCTTTGCTTTGTCAAGATCAAATGTTTGCTGCCGTAAAGCAATGTTGCTGTCTAACCCCAGCCTGATGTAAGCATCCAAAGTTGTTTGGCCATAACCATTTCGATGTGCGACGAAAAACATAAAAAAGATGATGGCACTTTTTACTTTTCTTCTCATAAAGTGTTATTGTTGTTTTTATTATTAACAATGTTAAGTGACATGGTAAAAAAAATCCCATCATGTATTGAGATCTATTTCTCCGAGCAACCAATTCACTGATTGATGCATTAATACCTTTATGTTTTTTCCATCATCAATCATATTAAACCTCGAACGGATCTGTAAACTCACCAGGCCGTGTACCATTCCCCAGATAGCCATTGCTACTACCTGCACATTTTCTTTTCGGATATATTTTTTCTTCATACATTCTTCTACCGTTGCCATTAATGTATGCAGAGCCGCTTCACCATTTTTCCAGTCGCAATTTTCCATTGCCTCCAATACCTGCATAGGTGCTCTTGCAATAAACATTATATCATAGAATTCAGGATTGGCAAGGCCAAAGTCAATATAGTTCTCACCCATTTTATATAACCTTGTTAGTGGATTTTTAATCTCAGCAAGGTTACTTTTCAATTCACCCATTTTTTGGAAACCTAGTTCATGCAACTGATAAAAAATTTCATTTTTATCTTTAAAATACAGGTATATGGTCGTAGGACTGTATTCAATAATGTCAGCAATCTTCCTGATAGTAACACTTTCGAAACCTTCTTCAACAAATAATTTCATAGAAGCATCAAGGATCATTTTTTTGATCTCCAGTTTCTGCTTCTCTTTTCTTTCACTAATACCCATGATCTTCTTTTACAATGTAAATATACTTAACGTTGTTAATACAACAAATTTTTTTTGAAAGATTTTTTTTTATAAGTCACGCCGGAAAATTACCGTATAAATACAAAAGTTCTGTTAATGCTATTGACATCCCAAATCTTTATTTATACATTTGAATGCTGTTTTCTTTCAACTATTCAACCTTAAAAGACGAAGTATCATATTCTCAGACTCAGCGGTGGAGACGCTGCATGGTGATGATGAGGGTATGTAAAACATTTTAATCACGAAAGAAAACTCAGTCTTTTGAAATCATTGCTATATCGCTTTTTAATTGGTTGTGCAGGCTCTGATGAAGATATTCTCAAAAGATGCCCCCGTTCTGAACATATAAAACATGCCGGCTTTGGAGCCCTTGTTTTAGTTCCGGCAACGTTGGGTTTATTCTCCATGACCTATGCTATTTCAACGTTTGTAAATAATCCTTATCTATTTATTCTCGCAGGAATGGTATGGGCTTGCATTGTTTTCATTTTCGACAGATTTATCATCTCTACATTTCGTAAAAAAGGTTCCATATTGAAAGATATAAGCTCGCTCACATTTTTGTCACGGGTTGTTTTTTCAGCTTTCGTTGGTATTGCGGTTGCCCACCCTTTGGTACTACTTTACTTCCATGAGAGTATTGAAGTTAATATGGACGAAGTGGCTCATTCAAAAGTTGACAGCATTGAAAATGTTTATCAACTGCAGAAAAAAGATTTACAACTGCAAAGGGATAATATTGACAATACTGCAAAAGCTATATCCGATACGATTCACACCCAGGAAGGTATTCTGCATGATGAAATAAAGGGCGTGGTGCGAAACGATGACCGTACAACTGGGAAAGCAGGCGAAGGCCCGACTTTTAAATATGACACCGCGTATCTCAACCGGTTATATAACGACTTAGCACAAACGAAAATATCCAACGAAACAAAGAAGATTGAAAATGCTACTACAATGGCAAAGCTTGACTCAACAAGACAATCAAAAATTAACAGGCTAACCTTTAGCCGTGACTATCTTGAAAGAGAAAATGCATTGAGCCGCTTAACTGCTTCCAACAGCATTATCAGGATCACCACCTGGTTTTTAATTATCTTTTTCATTTTAGTTGATATTTTACCGGTAACGTGGAAAGGTTTAACAAACCGCGGCCCCTATGATGAATACTTAAATGAAATTGAATTCAGAATTAAAAACGACGTGCAGGAAAAAATGATAGACTCTGAAACAAAATTAGAAATATACAAACGGGCTAAGGAAAAGGAATTGATAGACCACAGCGGGAGTATAAAAAATGAAGAGTATGCTAACAATTAATTTAATTCTTTTTTGAAGGCATGGCATCTGATATAGAAATTCTCCAAATGAAATCTTCTGACCTCACTACATTACACAAGATTTGTTGTGAGGCTTATAGTCAAAATTTCCATGACCATTGGGACAAAGATGGATTAGAAATTTATGTAAACAAGGTTTTTGGAATTGATATTTTACGAAATGAATTAGCTGACGAAAAAATTCAATACCATGTAGCATTTCTAAACGAAGAACCAGTAGCATTTATGAAACTTAATTTATTTTCAAACCTGCCAGGTCTCAATGAAAAAAAAGGGATGGAACTTGATAAAATTTATATTTTGCCGGCTTTTAAGGGAAAGAAAATTGGCAAAAAGTTACTCAGCTTGGCATTGGATATTGCAAGGAGTTTCGAGAAAGAAGTAGTATGGCTTGCTGTAATTGATACGAATTTCGAAGCAATTTCATTCTACGAAAAAGCAGGGTTTAGGTTCCATAGTAAAACCGCTTTAGTATATCCAAAATTCAGAGAAGAACTAAAAGGTATGTGGAGAATGTATTTTGAAGTAAATCCTTAATAAATGATTATTACCTGCCATATAAAGAAGAATAAATTATATTTATTTTATAAACCTATCATTTGAATTTTTTGCAATTGCTTCAACAACTTCTTCTGCAAATCCGAAAGACAGCGTCATTCCTGCACCGCCGAGCCCGTTGATAATATACACACCTTCCTCTGCCTGGAGAAAAACATCCGTCTTGCCATTAGTCATCTTTGGGTAAATGCCATGCCATGACTGGATCAATTTCCAATTATCAGTAACCGCAAAAGTTTTAAGGTAAGCAGAAATTAAATCATTAATATAAGTTTCATCAAATGGAGAAAAGGATAATCCATATTCGTGCGAATCGCCAACGGTAAGCTCTCCCTTCCCGTTTTGTGAAACCATAACGTGAATGCCTAATCGCAAGTATTCGCTTAATTCATTTTGATATCGTTCTTTCAGCAATGATAGTGATGGCGCAGCTTTGAAACTTTCGTAGTGAATAAGCGACAAGCCTCCGCATAAAGCCGCTCCAGTCCTGAATTGTTTGTCCGCATTAATAAACCGCATCATCTGTAGTTTACATTTCGTTAACTGCAGCTCTGCAAATTTCCTAGGATATAGGGTTTCAAAATCGGCACCTGAACAAATGCAAATAACGTCAGCTTGCATCGTTTCGTCGCCAATAACTATTTTATTTTTTTCAACTGTTGTTACATTTTTGTTCCAAATAAAATGAACATCGTGAATTTCTGATAAGTAAGAAGGCAATGCTGCGATAGCTTCTCTCGGATCTATAATCAATTCTGTTTTGCTAAACAATCCGCCAATTAATTTATCAGGATTAACGCCATTTATTTTCTCCTTTATCTGCGAAGGATTCATTAAAGTAACAGAACGATCATTCTTATTAAATGCGTCATACAACTCCTGCAATACAGTCCATTCATCGGCATGATAGGCCAAATGCATGCTGCCGCATTCATCGTACCAAAAGCCAGCCTCACTGGCAATTTCTTTCCAAACGTTTCTGCTGCGTAATGCACGATTATACATGGTACCATCGGGCTGGCCCACAGGCCATACCATTCCAAAATTTCTTACAGATGCTCCGACGGCCTTATCCGATCTTTCAATAACGGTTACTTTAAAATCATTAAGGGAAAGCGCTCTTGCAGTTGCCAGGCCTACAATACCGGCTCCTATTACTATTGCTGATTTACTCATGGCCTCACCCCTACCCCCAGGGCTGTTGCATTCTAAATTAGAATAAATATCTTTAGAGTTAATCATAAAAAGATAGATATGGGTGAAGTTAAAAGTATTATTGAATTTTTTGAAAAAATACCTGATCGGCGCAGAGGGGCAGGCCAGCGTCATGAGCAAACTTTTGTGTTGTTGCTGGTATTAATGAGTACCATGAGCGGCTATTTGGGATATCGTGCCATTGGGGATTTTATCAAAAGAAATAAGGAATCGCTATTAGAACATTTGCAACCTAAAAAAAACAGGTTGCCGAGTTTTGATACGGTAAGGCGTATTGTTCAAGGGATTGATTTTTCTTTAGTGAGTAAGCAGTTTTCCCGTTGGGCATCCCAATATGTAAAGCTGTCCAGGCATGAATGGGTAAGCATAGATGGGAAGGTTATAGGAGGCACAGTCACTAACGCAAATAGTTCTAATCAGCAATTTGTGAGCCTCGTGAGTCTGTATTGTTCTAAGCAAAAACTGGTTATCGGCAATCAAAAAGTGCTGCATAAAAAAGAAAACGAGATTACTATAGTGCAGCAGTTGATTGAGGCATTGGAGTTAGAGGGTGTAACGTTTAGTTTAGACGCACTTCATTGCCAAAAAAAACTACAGCAATCATTATTAACGGCAAAAACGATTATGTGATAGGAGTAAAAAAGAACCAACCGGTACTTTACAATAAAATAGAAACGATTATGGCTGATAAAAATAAAAGAAGTAGCTGGTATGCTGAAATACAAATCAATAAAGGCCGCACAGAGTTTAGGTCTATTACTGTGAGTGATAACCTTGAAGGCATTAGCGATCAATGGATAGGATTAAATCAGCTAATCAGCATTCATAGAATAGTAAATACGAAAGGTAATAAAACAGAAGAGACTGCTTATTTTATAAGTAGTAAACAATCCAATGCTTTTATTTATAACGAAGGGATCAGACTTCATTGGGCAATAGAAAATAGTCTTCATTATGTAAAGGATGTAACCTTAAAAGAAGATGCATCAAAAATAAGAACAGGTAATGCACCTCAAAATATATCAACGCTAAAAAATATATCAATTAATATTTTAAGAAACAATCAATACAATAACATGGCACAAGCAATGAGATTAGTAGCTAATGATATTCCATTAATTAAATCAATGATAAACTAGAATGCAACAGCCCTGCCCCTACCCCTCTCCATCCTTCGACATGCTCAGGAGAGGGAACTAACTTACCAAATTACCTATAAATTATTTCGCGTCATGGTAAGTTGTGCAGGTTATTTTTTAAATTGT
>CAWBUS010000019.1:0-216934 GCA_963792025.1 uncultured Chitinophagaceae bacterium
TGACCAACGGGTGTATAAACCCACCGATAGTTTCCGGTAAAATGCGTCAACAGATTAAAGTTACTACTTCTGTCGCGATACAACTTTCTATCAAACAAAAACAGAAACATTACCATAGTTGGCCGTTGGTCGAGAGACCAGACGGCGGCTCTCACAGGTGGTTGATGCGGGCTTGCCAAAGAGAACGAGCACCTTCGCCGGCTAGAACCTATTCTTATAAGAGGTAGTCGTAATCAACCATACCATAGCGTAACATATTCTCCAAAGTATTCGGATAGTTCTTTCATTAAACCTTTGTTGTTATGAAATGCCCAACCATAGTTTTGAGAAAATATTAATTGACCGTAATAGTAATTGTTAATCATTAAATGCCATATATTTCCACCACCTCCTCCAACTCCGCCTAAAAAATGGCCTTTATAGTGTTTCCCTTCATAATCGAATTCTATAGGTATGTTATCGGCCACAATTAATTTTTAGGAAGGTAATACTCGAGTAATTCATGTTCAGTGTAAGCCCTGAATTTTCTTATAACGTTATACTCTCTATGATGATAAACTTCAACATCTGAATCGTTTATCCGGTAAAGCAAAATTTATGTTCTTCATCGTAACGGTCTTTTTTAACCCCTGTATGTGTTCGCTTGCTTCCACCCTAATAAACTATAAGGCCTGCAACGCCCCCGTCTGGTCTCCTGACCAACGGGTGTATAAACACACCGATAGTTTCCGGTAAAATGCGTCAACAGATTAAAGTTACTACTTCTGTCGCGATACAACTTTCTATCAAACAAAAACAGAATGCCGTCGTTGGCCGTTGGTCGGGAGACCAGACGGCGGCTCTCACAGGTGGTTGATGCGGGCTTGCGAAAGAGAACGAGCACCTTCGCTGGCTAGAACGAGCACCTTCGCCGGCTAGAAATAAATTAGATTGTGTGATTATTCAGCCCGCAGCTGCGCAGAATGCTAATAATAAAAATCTATTTATATGCGATATGGAATTACTGTATAGATTGGTTTGTTATACGGCAGTGTAATTGCTCAAAATAAAATAATCGTTGAGCGTATCGATAATGGTAATATAAGAACTATCAAAAAAGGAAAATACCTTGGGATAGATTCTTTAAAGGGCATACGTTTTTCCGGCGATACTGCTTTAAGTGATATTTATAAAATTGTAGAACTGACTGATAATTCCTTAACGTTAGAACCAGGTATGGGTTTTGCCAAATCAGTTACTTTTGATTATAAGGATATTTCTATTCGGTACCGTGCTGATAATGGCGAGGTTGGCTTAGGACCTTTACCTCTTTTAGCAGGGGGCTGTTTCATTGCTTCTCCGTTCGCAGGCATAGAAAAACACAAACATTTTAATTGGAATGCCGCAACTGGTGTATTTTCTGCTGGTGTATTTTTTTCAATTATTACTTATTTAGTTTTGCTTAGAACAAAAGAACACTCATATAAAATATTAAGAGCAAAAAAATGATAGCGATAATATAAGTTTCTGTTCATAGGCATGTCTCTCAAAAAAAGACACGCCCCTCGTTAGAGCAAGCATCGCTTCTGCTTATCATGAAGTTAAACTTTCTTAGTCCTTTAGGCAATATTTTTATTTACCCTCTACATAACGGATACAGCTAAACGCAAACTTATTTTTGGTAGCAGCACACACGGACGCTCAATGTCATTTAGTTAAGGATTTTTATACTTGAAAATTGAATGTAGAAAATTGATTATTGAGTGTTTTTAAGTTAAATATTCAACACGCAACCTTCAATAATCAATGTTCAAGTAGGACGGTATTGCTTAACTAAATGACATTGCACGGACGCTTGCACTAACCCTATGCTTAGTCCAACAGTTAGAATTTATCTTTCAATAAGGATTAGTAACGGATAGTCACAGGTCGGGAGAACTGCACCAGTTTGGAGAAAGCATTATTGAAGATATTTAGTCAATGCTTCCCAATAATGCTGTGTCCATCCAATTGATAAATGTTCTTTGAGTCCTTCAGGAAAGCCTATGTGGTCAAAAATTATTTTTGTTCCGGAACCTTGAGGTATAAATTCAAATTTTGCTATAGAATAAACTCCATCAGGCCAATCTACAACACGCCATGCCTCAACAATCCGTTTATTTGGCACTAATTCTAAGATCCTGCCAATTATGTGTCCATCAAATAGCGAGAAAGCACCACCAACTGTTGAATCTATATTGGCAGACCTTAATGTGAAATTGTCGAACGACTTTTTAGTGCAGTCACTAAATTGTTTTGAGCTTAGCAAAGTCTCGTATAAACGATGTTGACTTACACTAAAATTAACCTCTTGATGAATAGTTACTCCCTTAACTGAATCCGCATTATTAACTTGTTCACTCGTAGTCGTCTTTGTCTTTTGAGCGCTGGCAGAAAAATTGAAGAGAAAAAATTGAGTGGATAAAAACTATCCCCCAAAAAAAATATTTATATAAAGAATGACTTGCTTTCATA
Source organism: uncultured Chitinophagaceae bacterium (assembly GCA_963792025.1). Lineage (GTDB taxonomy): Bacteria > Bacteroidota > Bacteroidia > Chitinophagales > Chitinophagaceae > Ginsengibacter. Next base: position 2,494 of record CAWBUS010000019.1, read on the forward strand.
TTCAAAGTTTTCTTGTTAAAGAATTCATTTACCAACAGCATCGTCAGAATAGCAGGCAACACTTTCACCGATGTAGTTGTTCCACTTTCAAATCTAATACATTTTAAGACCAGGAAAGCCCGCGCCCTTAACGCAAGCGTAGCTTTTGCTTATTATGAAGTTAACCTTTCTTAGCCCTTTAGGCAATATTTTTATTTTCTCTCTACATAACGGATATAGCTAAACGCAAACTTATTTTTAGTAGCAGCACAGCGGACGCTTGAGCTAATCTTATACTTCCGCCAACAGTGGGCTTAATATTCTCTCACATAATAATAATAGTCATGGCCATAAATTTTGTCATTTCCAAAATAAGCCAGATGTCCGTCTATAAGAGTATCTTTTGTCAACTTAATTAGTGTGTCATTGGCATATTTGTTGTCAAACGGAGTTGTGTCTGATATAGGATTTCCATTGATTTCAGTAATTGCCAAAGTCAGTTTTGTCGAATCATTGCTGAATAGCCATTTCCCTTTAAACTCAAGAGTTCCGTAAAGTTCCTTTTCAAACGTTCCGTTCCTATCGAACGAGATTAATTCCGACATTGACTTGTCAATTTGATGGTAGTTTTTGCCAAAACTTTTAATACCCACTTGTTTCCATTTGTGACAAAGCAAATCAATTTTGTTGTCTTGTCCTGCAGATTTGAAAAGGAGGAAAAGAGTCAATATTATGAAAGTTGATTTCATTACCATGAGTTTGTAACTACTAATTATTATTCAAGTCCGATTTCAAAACCTCCCTCTTAAAAATATAATGATAAACATATGGCCCGCTGCCAATTAATAAAGCAGTAACCAAAGTCCATCCTTGAGCACCCATATAATTCATTGCATCTATTACACTATTAAAATTTTTGAGCTTACCTGTTTCGTCCTTAATTCTGTTATCGCTCCAAAATTTTCTTGATTGACCAAAATCAATATCAATAGTTACTTTATTGCTAAATAATTTTCCGGTTGCAAGCACTTCACAATACTGTTCAACACTTGATGTATCCGATTGAGCATATGTTTGCATTGCGCAAACTATAAGAAGAAGTAGGAGGTAGTTTAATTTTCTCATCTTTTATATTTTAAAATAATTATTACTTTTTCTTTTTCCCTTCTCCCCCAAACATCCCACTCGTCAACTTATCATACAACTCAAATAAAAACTCAATCCTTTTTGTTTCGTTTATAAAAGGTTGCGGACGGTAGCAAAGATCAACAGCTTTATCCAATGCCTGGTGTGCTTTTACTAATTCCGGTGGCATGGTGTTAGGGTCATATAAATCTGCTAAGCTGGCATCAGGAAATTTTGCTCTTACATCTAAAACATTTTGTGCTGCTGCTTCTACTGTTTGCTTTTGTTTATCGGTTGGATTTTCAGGCCAGGGGAAGTTGTTATAAACTAATACTATTTGAATATCGAAAATCACTTTTTAATCTTCCGCAAACATATTTAATCCAGGCCATATGCATTGCCGAAGTAAGAACTCCAAAATAAATAAGGAGTTGCATAGGTAATTGTTCTTGCCAAGTCACTGGCTATAATTTCCTTAGTAAGAAAGCCATTGGGATATATTTTCTATTTTCAGATGAGACTCCGGGAATAAGAAGATAATTTGTAATAGGTTGTCGAATCTCTCCAAATAGCATTGGATAATTCGAAAGCTTTTTTGTTGTTGGTTTTGTACTTTTTATTCTATATTCCTTAACATTTTGAATTCTTTGTAATACTGTTTTAAATTGTGAGTATTCATTTGGAGGAATAACCTTTAACCAAAAACACCATCTGTTCTATCTTATTGATAAATTCTTGTGATCCTAAAAAAGGTCTTATAATATTTATATGCTTCGGGTTCTTTGTTAAGCAATTCAATTTTTTCATCGTCAGTTATTAAAAGATGACCCCCATCATCTGCCATACTGCCATAAGTAATTTCAGGAACATCACAGATTGGTGTTTGCCTGATGAAATGAACAAGTCCTTCCCTTCAACCAAATAAGGATTTATATTTTTCACTTTTAATTCATGTGGTTCCGCATTTATATTTTCATATTCAAAAATTGTTTTCGGATTATAATCAAAATTTGCAAAACCAATTATCACAACATGAACTGCAGCATTTCCTCTTGCTTCATTACCCCATTTAAAAGTTCGATGAGCAAAGTGATATTTTTAATTGTGATATTTATTAAATAATTCATTCCATAATATCCCAACCTGTTCTCCTTGTGAAATTGAATTAGTGCTTACAAACGCACAAAGGGTTAAGCTTGACGAACGATCTATAGTGATTCCAGTAGTTTAGTCCCTTGAAATTAAATCTTTCGCTTGTATGTTTTAAGTATTGTGCAGCTTTAATATACCATGCAGCAACATAATCCAAAACACCTGCGCCTTTCACTCCTGCAAAAATAATTTCCATATCTTTTTTCTGTTCTGCATTTTGCAAACTCTTTCCCACAAATGGGGGATTACCAAAAATGTAATTAAACTTCGGTTCTCCTTTTTCAAAAGGTATCGGGTCAATTAAACTTTGCCAGTCTATTCGCAATGCATTACCATGTTTAATAGTTGCACTTTTGCGCAAAGGCAACCTTACATAATATTCACCAAAGGTTTCACTGGCTTTCATATTCATCTGGTGGTCTATAAGCCACATAGCTACCTGCGCTATCTGTGCAGGAAATTCTTCATATTCTATTCCGTAAAACCTGTCAACATCTAATAAAAAATAATGGTCAATGCTGGTAACCGTTTGGATTTTTTAAAAGCAAACTTAATTACTTCCATTTCAAGCAAGCGCAATTCTCGATAAGCTATAATTAGAAAGTTGCCGCAGCCACATGCCGGATCAAGAAAACGCAGCTTATTAATCTTATCATGAAACTTCAGCAATTGTTGTTTACTCCCTTTTAACTTTTCAAATTCATTCCAAAGTTCATCTAAGAACAATGGCTTGATCAGTTTAAGAATATTTTTTTCGCTGGTATAATGTGCGCCAAGCGTTCTTCTTTCAACCGGGTTCATTACACTTTGAAATAGTGACCCAAATATGGCGGGTGATATTTTACCCCAATCCAATATGCAACATTCCAATAACAGCTTTCGCATATCACTATCAAAACTCGCGGTAGGTAAATGTTCTTCAAACAACTTTCCGTTTACATAAGGAAAAGCAGCAAGGTCTTCATCGAGATTAGTATAACGTTTATCCTTACCCGTATTTAATACTTCAAATAGTTGTGCTATGTGGCTTGCAAGGTCGCTACCATCTTCATCTGTTCTTAAATCGATATAATCCAAAAAAATTCCCTTCTCGAAAATATTGGTATCATCAGCAAACAGGCAAAATAATAATCGTACCAGATACAATTCTAGAAAATGGCCGGTGTAGCCAATGGCTTTCAGTTTATCATGCAGTTTGCCCATCAGTTCAGCGGCCTCTATGTTTACCGGGTCTTGTTCTTTATAAGTGCGCTTTTGATAGCCGGCAATAAATCCAAACAGCCCGATATTATCCACCAGCTTTTCAATAGGGAAATTATGTTCTGTATTATTATCGAGGTCGTATAGACGAAAATGTGCAAAGTCTGATACTAATATGTATTGTGGTAATTGCTTGTCCGGTATGCCGGAGAAGTAATCCAAAACCTGGCCGTGCGCTTTATCAAGGCTCTTGCCTTTGCTCTTGTGTTCTACAATTAAAGTGGAAGGCCAGAATAGATCAATAAAACCGTCTTTATTATTCAGTTGTTTTACATGGTGTTCGAAAGTAGCAATCCTTCTGCGGCGTATATCGAATATTAAAAAGAAATCATCCCAAAAGCTTTTGGCCTCCGCATCTTCACTTACTTCATCTTTCCATTCTTTGGTAAAAGCAACCGCCCGCGATTTTATTTCATTCCAGCTTAGTGGCATTGGCAATTTTGGTTATATCACAAAGTAAGAAATCTTAGTTAAGTACCAACCTGAATAAAAATTACTGAAGCTGCGTATATGCCTATACGTTGCACAATTTCCATTATAGAACTCATCCTTTCCCCCTCACAACATCCCCTCCTTCTTCATAAAACTTTCAAGGGCAGGCATACTGCCGGAGCCAATGAGCGCACGCAGTTCTTTAATGTAACCCTTAACGGTACTTTCCTTAACCTTGATAGCCATCGCCATTTCTTTAGCCGTATGGCCCTGCCTCATACACCATAGCAGGCGGCGGTGCTTTTCGGGCAGTGGCTTGCGTGCAGCAGGCGGGCTAAACAGCCGTTCGGTTTGCCGGCAATAGTAGCTGTTACCAAGCATCAACTGGTTGAGCGCCGTGAGTACCTCCGGCAGCGATACATCTTCGGCAAGGTAGGTTACGGGCACACCGGGTATGGGCTGTACCAGGTGGTCGTGGCAATATTGCCAGCAAATGAGCAGCTTTACATGGGCAGCGCAGGCCCGTAACTGCTGCACAAAAGTGGCCATACACTTGCCCGCCATGCCGGCATCCATTAATACCAGGGCGGGCTGCAGGTGGGTGGCAGCATATAATAATTGCCGGGCGGTGGCAGCTTCATCCCCGATATGGTAGCGGCCGCAATGCGGGTTAAGCAGGGCACGCCACACCATCATTACATGGGGCAGGCTATGGGCAAGCAATACGGTGGAGGGTCCAGTCATGCATCGTTTGGGTTAGTGTTACAAAAAATATAGTCTTTGCCGGGGGTCGTTGGCCACTTTATCTTTTACACAGGCGTCCGGCTCTGCAGGCATTCATTTGCCAGACCGTAAGGCAGCGGGCATCATCACCTGGCGCCACAGCAGCAATCGTAGTAGCTCACGGTTTGGTTTATAAGGTTGGGCAATTGCCCGGGGTGGTTAATTAGAGATTCAAATATATTAAAAAAACAAACTTGTGACAATTAAAATATATAATGCGCTGCCTTTTTCTTGGGTTGGTTTTTACAATTTTCCCGGCGGGATATCATGAAAGTAATGCCGTACTCCGGGTCTTGTATTACCATACTCCGGGTCTTGTATTACCATACAATGGATCTTGTATTACCATACTATGGGTCTTGTATTACCATACTATGGGTCTTGTATTACCATACAATGGGTCTTGTATTACCATACTATGGGTCTTGTATTACCATACAATGGGTCTTGTATTACCATACAATGGGTCTTGTATTACCATACAATCGCGTTTTCCCGGCGTGCAACCGGGCTTTTCCACCTTATATTGCCTTTGGGCGCCGCCTCTCCTGCACGGTTAATGGCCGTTTTGTTTGGATGAATTCCTGTTTTGGACGTGCTTTAAAAAAAATTCAGACAGGAAGTGTCACGCTGCAATGCCCTGTTTACGGGCTTTTTTTGCGGCAACGTGTAAGGGTTTCTTTTTATTGTCCCCTATTTCTAGGGGTTGACGGGTATTGGAATCTTTTTCAATTTAGCGGTGTTATTCGCACAAAGCGATGAGGCTTTTAAAAATCTAAAAAATATCATTTATGAAAAAATTTATCAGGAGGGTTGTAAAAACCTTCAAAAGATTATCCGACGCCAATTTCTTAACCTTCGGGCAAAATGTAACTGTCTCCATGGCTGCAGCCGTTGACATTTTTCCAACACCGGTACCGAGCCTTACGGTCATTAATACCGAGTTGGGAAACTATGCCGAACTGCTACAATCTGCCAAAAACAGGGATAAGGTACAGGTAGACCTGAAGAACATGAGCAAGTTTACCTTAAAAACCATGCTGAGCCAACTGGCGGATTATGTAAACACCACCACCACCGATTCAACCAACCTGTTAAAAAGCGGCTTCGCGCTGAACAAAATTCCGCAACCGCTCGGCTTGCTGGAACCTACCGGCCTGAAGCTGATGGATGGCATCAACAGTGGAGAGCTGATTTTTAAATTTAAAGCGGTGAAGGGTGCATCGAGCTACCTGTTTCAGTACACTGCAGATGCAACCCTGGCTGAAGGAAGCTGGATCAGCCTTCCGGCTACTACTGCCTTTTATACGTTTAAGGGCCTCACCAAAGGAACTACCTATTTTGTACGCGTGGCAGCGGTTGGCGGGAAACAACAAGTGACACTTAGTGGTGTTGTAAACCGTGTTTCGCAATAATTTATTTAATAAAAGCCTCATTGATGAAAGAGCCACCGCAGGGTGGTTTTTTTGTTTTGTTCCAGGTGTACGTTGTTGCGGAGGCCCAAGGTGTACGTTGCGGGGAAATATGCGGCTTCTTTTGGAAAGGTTTGAAATGATAATAAACAAGCATATTTCCGTGGCAATCTCCTCATTTTGGAGGAGGAACTCCAGGTTACCTTATTGCGGAATAGTAATAATGAGGTAGCATAAACGCTTTTGTATTCCATAGGTTATTTTTGCCTTTTCTTTTGCCTTGATGCAAAAGAAACAAAAAATCAAGGACAACCCAATCGCTCCGCGTGTTTGTCCGGCCTACGCTCGGTACCTCTCTGCGGAGGGAGTGTCTGTACTGGAGTGTCAGTTTGTGTGGACTTAAAACTGGGCCGCGGCAATCTCCTTATTGCGGAGGAGGAACCCCGGGTTAAATGGCCCTCTCCTCTTGGAGAGGGGTTGGGGTGAGGTCCCAAGAATCCTCATTGCGAAGCATTAATAACGAGGTAGCATAAACGCTTTTGGATTCTGGTAACGATGGGCATTATGATACTAATGAGGGGATTGCCATCCTTCGGCAAACTCAGGACAGGCTTGCAGCGAGTTCTTTCGAATCTGGAAGTTTATGAGTGCGCCTCGCAAAGACGTAACCTTGGACTGCGGCAAGTTCCTCATTGCGAAGGAGGAACTCCAGGTTACGTTATTGCGTAGTAGTGATAACGTGGTAGCATAAACGCTCTTGGATTCTTTAAATCTTTTCTTGCCTTTTCTTTTGCCTTGATGCAAAAGAAACAAAAAATCAAGGACAACCCAATCGCTCCGCGTGTTTGTCCGGCCTACGCTCCGTACCTCATTGCGGTGCAAGTTTTTATGCTGGAGTAGTGATCAATGGCGACTTAATTATTATTTGTACGCCTTACAATTAGGTAACCTCGGGGCGTAGCATAGCGACAACCACACAATTAATACTGCACGTTTGGTATCCACAACTATAAAATCCCGTTTAAGTGAGGTTTGCTAAAAACCCTCCTAGTTAATTTTCTACATCGGATTCAATATATTAAAAGACCGTAAAATTACGTTATATAGCAGATGCCGGTGGCAGCATAGTTTTAAGCTGTTTCCTGCACATCAAATTTAACCATACGAACAACCCCTGTTAAAATAAAAAGCTAAAGATGGCATATTGATTGGCCCGTTACCTTTATGAAACCTAAATCTACAAAAACCCAATATCCCGGTGTTCCCGAAAATTTCCCGTGCGTCTCCATTATTATTCCTTTTGACCCAAAGATGAGCTCAACAGCCGGATTACATTCTATGCTGGCTGAGGCTATAAGCAAAGAAGAGGAAAAATTAATGCAGGAATTTCCGCAAGCCGAGGCGCAACCCATTATTGCTAAATTAAACAGCCTGGTAAGAAACCTGGAAGGTAACAAGCGCCATTTAAGTATTGGCATTTTTGTATCGCCACATGCATCAAGAGTGTACTATTTTAATTACAGCGATCCCGAAATGCAAAATGACGGCAGGGCATAAAGAGCGGATACTACAAAGCTTCTCCATTAAATTACTGGAGTACAACCAAAACTTTTGTAACGTACAACCAGTCATCTCCGGGTAAAATTCAGGGTTAAGAAACACATAAGTCAATAGTTCTTTTTAGGATAGCCCTTATTTCCGGGCACAAATTTTGCTGCAATAGAGGAAACAAAAACTGTTATTATGAGATTTGAATTGAATCAAACCGTAATACTCCTGAATACCGACTACAAACCTGCCGGGAACGCAACCATCCGAAAACATAGTGACGACCTTCTCCGGTACGAAGTAGATTATCAATATCCGCACAGCCAAACTGTAGAACAGATATGGGTTCCGGCAGAGCGGCTCTTAATTTTGGAAGATACTTCTGACATGATATTTATTCCCATGGCATAAACGAACGGGACAATTTATACACAGACCTGTAAGTCTTAAAGGCACAGGTTGAATTGAAGCACCCGCTTATAATTTAGCATCCATATAATTTTTACCGCGAGTCGGTTACACTTCATTTAAATTAAAGGGCAAAGAACGAATGCGGTTTTTAGTTAAATCATAGATGGCATTGGTTAATGCCGGTGCAACAGTAGGCAACCCTGCTTCACCAACTCCTTCGGGATGTTCAGCGCTATCCATTACGTATACTTCAATGCCAGGGCATTCATCAACCCCAAGCATTTTATAGGTATTAAAATTTTGTTCCGCCACTTTACCATTGGCAATAGTTAACCCGCTTTTAATGGTTGCCGTAAGTCCCATAACAATGCAGCCTTCTGTCTGGGCTTTTATAATATCGGGATTAACGGGAGTGCCGCAGTCAATAGCTGTTATTATTTTTACAGGCTTTATCTTGCCCTGCAACTTTTTCACTTCTATAACCATTGCTACAAAAGCGCCGGAGCGTTCAACTATCGCCACCCCTTTGCCGGTATCTTTTTCACGCGGCTGATGCCACCCGGATTTATCAGCTACTTTCTGTAGTAACTGCGTGTATCTTTTGTGATTTTTGAGAAGTGACAACCTGAAATCAAGCGGATCTTTTTTAGCAGCCCAGGCAAGCTCATCTATAAATGATTCATGCGCAAAACAATTGGTGGAATGATACACAGAACGCCAGTAAGAAATGGGGATATACAATTTTCGAAGTACGCCGCTTATGGTAAAATTATCAATGGCATATTCTGTATTGATGCCGCCGGCAATACCATTGGTGGGTTTGGAATTATCACCATTTTGGTTGCGGATATCCTGGCATATTACTTTGTGCTCCAGCGAAACAAGGTTGCCTTCGTTGTCTACAGATCCCCTGCAAACATTGAGTGAGCATGCCCTGAACGGGCCTTGTGAAATATCATCTTCCCTTGTCCAGATTACTTTTACCGGCGCATGAACCTGGCTGGATAAGTCGGCGGCTTCTTCAACAACATCACTTAATGATCTCCTCCCAAAGGCGCCGCCCATAAAAGTATAATTGATCTTTACGTTTTCTTCGGGCACATGATACTTCCGTGATAAAAAATCTTTCATGCCATTGGGGTTTTGGGTAGATCCCCAAAATTCACACTTGTCTTTTTCTACCGACACGATAGCGTTCATCGGTTCCATAGGTGCATGTGCCTGGTAAGGTGTATCGTAGGAAGCTTCTATTTTTACCGGGGCATTATTAAATGCTTTTTCAAAATCACCTTTTTGTTCAAACACTTCAGCTTGCTGATGCGATGCATTTATATAATCGTCCTTTATCTTTTGAGTAGTCCATGTTTCAAGGTCACCGTTATCCCACGTTACTTCAAGCAGTTTTCTTCCCTGCAGGGCGGCCCAGTAATTATCGGCTATAACGGCTACGCCTGCACGAACCTGCCCGAAGACTTCGCGTTGGGTTTTTAAAACATATTTTACACCCTTCACCGATTTGGCTTTTGCATCATTATAACTAACAAGCTTACCCGCAATTACGGGGCACCGCTCAATGGAGGCATATAACATACCCGGCACTACCATATCAATCCCAAATTTTGCTTTGCCGTTTATTTTAGCAGGAACATCTTTCCTTGGAAATGATTTACCGATTATCTTAAAATCTTTAGGATTCTTCAATGTTGGATTTTCCGGGGGTGTCAATTTTCCCGCATAACCAACCAGGTCACCATAGCTAAGTTTAGCGCCGGTATTGCGGTTAATGACAATTGCATTTTCAGCATAACATTTGTCTGCGGGAATATTCCATTTAGCAGCGGCAGCAGCAATAAGCATTTCTTTCGCGGTAGCTCCTACTTTTCTCATGAGGTCGTAATTACTATGTATACTGCGACTGCCCACCACCATTTGATCCCCATACTTTGACCTGTCGGCAGGAGAAGGAATAATATTGATATTCGCAATATCCACTTCAAGTTCTTCAGCGATGATCATTGGGATCGCTTCAAACGTCCCCTGCCCCATCTCGGGCCTGTTATTGAGTAAGGTTATTTTTCCATCTGTATCAATAAAAATGAAAGGACTTAGTTCCGACGCTGCATCATCATGTGCCAAATTAAGATTTACAATTTTTGGTTCTTTACCAAATATGGAGAGGTACCCAAGCGCCAGGAAGGTTCCTGAAACTGCTGAAACTTTTATAAATTTTCTTCTTGGGATGGTGGATGGGAATTTCATAACAATCAATTTAAATTGAATGGATATATTACAAGATGAGCGAAGTATAAAATTAAATCATTCTTTGCGGAATTGGAGAGCTTTTACGAAAGCTAATTACTATTTTGACGTACTGAAAAACTTTGACGGAAAAAATGTAAAAGTTATTTTCAAATGGTCTGCTTCATTATTGCACCGGCTAACTATTATATATTATAAACCTTAGTAGAATTGTATCTCCGGAAGTATCCTACCTTATTACCTTATTTTACGGATGCTTTTCAAAAGGCTTTGCAAAGGCTAGTTAATATTCTGAGGTCCCGGAAAACTTTGACAGAAAAAAGGTCAAAGTTATTTTCAAATGGTCGGGATTACTATTGTACCGGCTGACTCCATGTGTTTTAAACCTTAGTAGAAAAGTATGTTGTGAAGTATGCTACCTTATTACCTTATTTTAGGGATGCTTTTCAAAACGCTGCAGTGTTTTTTGATAAAATTTAATAAACGATTCATATTCTTCAGTGAAACTAACTTTGCGATGATGTTCTGGTTGATTAAGAATGTATTTACAAACTTTATCGACATCAGACTTCGAAACAGAAAACGCAGAAGCGGTCTCTTGCCAGGCAAATTGATTTTCACATAATCTATTTTCATTTATGAACCGCTGAGAACTTTCAGCGACTATAGATGCCAAATTCTCTTCTGACATTTTTGGAGAACGGGACACAAGAAAATGAGCGTGTTCCGGGTTAGCGTATATCGCATACAAATGCGGGTCATTATTATTAACTATGCCGGTGATATATTTTTCAATCCGTATCCTGTTTTTTTCAGAAATAACAGGTAACCGATGCAAGGTCGTAAAGATAAAATGGGTGTATAAATTATGACATTCTATTTTCATTTTCATTTAAATTAAACAATAAGGTAATAAGGTGTAACCGTTACCGGGCAGTTCTTTCTACTAAGGTTTGGTAAATTAAAAAATTATTTAGATAACTTTTGAAAATGCTCTCACGTAAAATAATATCTTTCCACCACCTCAAAATATTAATTGGCCTTACAGGGACGTGCTTTACATTGTGCCACGTAATGCTGAAATAATACTTTAAGCCGGTTTTATTTTTAAGTCCGACTTTGAATACCGATCGTTATAAAATGGCCACTCACTAAATGAAATAAACGCTGTAATTTTATAGTGTCAATAAGAAATTGTTCTTAATTATACTCCACTTTTAAATGTTGAACTATGCCAGCTTACACATTAAACATCAACAACAAAAATTACAAAGTAGATGTGGATGAAAAAATGCCGTTGCTGTGGGTAATACGCGATTTTGCCGGATTAAAAGGAACTAAGTTTGGATGCGGGATTGCCCAATGCGGTGCATGTACCGTTCACCTCAACGGAACCCCCATTCGCTCCTGCAGCGTTCCGGTATCCGCTGCGGCGGGTAAAAAAATCACTACCATCGAAGGCATTTCCGAAAATACTGACCACGCTGTTCAAAAAGCATGGATAGAATTCCAGGTGCCGCAATGTGGTTATTGCCAGTCAGGACAAATAATGAGCGCCGTAGCGCTTCTAAAAAAGAAACCCAAACCAACAGATGAGGATATTGATGCGGCAATGCGTGGCAATCTTTGCCGGTGCGGTACTTACCAGCGAATCCGTGGCGCTATTCACAGGGCATCCGAGTTGCTTTCTTAATAAGGCGTGGGAAGGTTACTTGTGGTGATATTGCACATCATAAGCTTTCAACAATTAACCCAACTGCCTGGTATAAATTAATTCACTCTTCAACACGTAGATCATGGAAAAAACATTGTCAAATATAAACCGCCGGAATTTTATAAAATTTACCGGCATCACAGGTGCTGGCCTCGTAGTAGGCCTGTCATTAAAGGGCAGGAACGGTGTAGCCACTGTTGCAGCATTAAAAGATGATGCAGCCCTTTATGACCTGACACCTTTTATTATTATTGAAAAAAATGGAGCGATCACACTTGTTTAATCCAAGGCCTGAAATGGGCCAGGGAACCTTCCAATCAATTCCATCTCTTATTGCGGAAGAATTGGAAGTAGCACTAGATGGGGTTACCATTAAACAAACTAGACGGCGAAAAAATATTTGGCCGTGGGCAATTTGCCGGCGGAAGCAGTTCAGTTCGTTCCGACTATTTTACCTTGCGTAAAGCCGGTGCCGCTGCAAAAGAAATGTTGGTAACCGCTGCGAGTCAACAATGGAAAGTTCCGGTAGACGAATGTTATGCCGAAAATGCAAAAGTATATCACAAGCCTTCCGGTAAGAGCATTAGCTATGGCGATCTTGCGGAAGCTGCTTCTAAAATTGAAGTACCTAAAGAACCCAAACTTAAAGACCCCAAAGATTTTAAATTATTGGGTAAGAACACACCAAGACCAGATATTCCATTAAAGTCATCTGGCAAAGCCATGTTTGGGATTGACGTGGTAGTGCCAGGTATGGTGTATGCGTCCGTTGAACATTGCCCGGTATTTGGGGCTAAACTGGTGAGCTATGATGATGCGGCAGCAAAAAAAGTAAAGGGAGTGATTGGCGTGGAAACCTGTGACCGGATTTTTGGTAAATACAAACATGAAGGTATCGCCGTAATTGCCGATAATTATTGGGCAGCCGTGCAGGGACGTAAAGCTCTTTCCATAAAATGGGACTACCAGGGCAATGAAAACTTTAATTCAAAAGACTACGATCAAAGTTTACGTGACCTTTCTAAAAAGGATGGAGTAGTTGATCATGAGAAGGGAGATTTTGATAAAGCTTATAGTGAGGCGCCTGTAAAGATTGATGCCTTTTATGAAACACCGGTTATATCTCATTCTCCTATTGAACCCATGAATTGCGTTGCGAACTGGTATGATGATAATAAACTCGAGGTATGGGCCTCTACGCAGGTACCGGGCGATCTTACCAGCAGCTTGCCTAAAGACTATGGCATACCCGAAGAAAATGTAAAAGTGAATGTAATGTTCAGCGGTGGTGGTTTTGGCCGCAGATTATACAATGATGTTATTGATGAGGCTGTTCAACTAACAAAGAAAATTAAAAAGCCGGTTAAAGTAATCTGGTCGAGAGAGGATGATACGCAGCTTGGTCCGTTCCGGCCAATGACTTATTCTGCTTTGAAGGGAGCATTATCTGCAGATGGAAAAGTAATCGCTTTTCAGCATAAAGTAATTTCACCATCTATCAGGGCATCGGAACATGAAAATTATGATAAGACAAAGCCCGACCGCACTATGACGGAAGGAATAAGCGAGCAGAAGTATGATTTCCAGAACATGAAGAACATGTATGTAAATGCAGATTCTCATATTCCATTCGCGGCGTGGCGTTCTGTTACGAGTTCTACGCTTGCATTTGCCCATGAATGCTTTGTAGATGAACTGGCAGTAAAAGCAGGTAAAGACCCTTTGGAGTTTAGGTTGGCAATGATGCCACAGGATTCCGATACGGCTAATGTATTACGCAAGCTGAAGGAGATTTCCAATTGGGATAAACCGTTGCCAGCCGGCTGGGGCCGTGGTGTAGCGCAATACGAATTTTTTGCCGGTCTTGCCGGATATGTGGTAGAAGTATCTAAAAAAGGAAATGGAATCCACATTGAAAAGGCCTATGCGGTAATTGACCTCGGAACCATGGTTAACCCTGATATGGTAAAGAACCAGGTGGAAGGCGCCGCTACTATGGCATTAACGGCAGCTATAAAAAGCGGAATTACTTTTGACAAGGGGCGAACTGTTCAATCTAATTATAACACCAACCAACTAGTACGCATAAACGAAATGCCACCCGTGGAAGTAGCTATTCTTACCAACGGCGGGCCAAAAATTAAAGGTGTTGGCGAACCGGGACTACCTCCATTTGCACCTGCATTATGTAATGCCGTTTTTGCAGCCACGGGCAAACGCATAAGGAAGCTGCCATTCGATATAAATAATGTCTAACGGTGAGCAGTATACGATTAATTTAATTTGTATCTCAAATAATTGAAAACATGAAGAAAGTATGGGTATGTTTAATCGCCACCGTTAGTATGTTTTTTATTTGTTCTGCATTTTTCCAGGATTTTGATCTGGCCAAAAGCATTGAACGTGGTAAAGAAGTGTATGCCAACAATTGTGTGAGTTGCCATAATGAAGATGGAAAGGCCACAGAAGGCCTATACCCGCCCTTAGCCAAATCAGATTACCTGCAAAAGTCTGCTGATACTTTAATTAATGTAGTGCTCGCCGGGCAAACTGGTGAAGTAATTGTAAATGGTGAAAAATACAATGACGATATGCTGGCCCAGGACTATTTAACCGACGACCAGGTTGCAGATGTGTTAAATTATGTGCGCAACAGTTGGGGAAATAAAATGCAGGCTATTTTACCTGCACAGGTAAAGGCTTTGCGTAAATAAAATGAGGTTACGTTAACGGGTACACGCAAACTCCGCTATGCTTTAATTTACCAGAAATACGAATTGCAACTAAAATCTCTTCATGAAAAAATCTTTACAACTCTTTGCGGCATTGCTATTATCCGGTTTTCTTTATGCACAGGATAGCTTAATTCATTTATGGAGCAATGGTGCACCGGGTTTTGAAAGCAGGAAGGATGAACCCGAACAGGCAAAGGATTATTGGGTTAAAAATATTAATAATCCATCTCTTACCGTTTACCTGCCCGCAAAAGACAAAGCCAACAGAGCGGCTGTTATTATTTGCCCGGGTGGTGGCCACAGGGAATTGGTTTTTGATGCGGAAGGCAAAGATGTGGCAGCCTATTTTAATAGTATTGGAGTGGCCGCTTTCGTATTAAAATACCGTTTGTTTCGCGAAGAAAATTCGCCCTATAACAAAGACAATACAATAAGTGATGGCCGCCGTGCAATGCGCCTGGTAAGGCACGATGCAGCCAGGTGGAACATCGATACTAACAGGATTGGGTTAATGGGATTTTCTGCAGGCGGCGAACTGGCAGGTTGGGTTGCATTCAATTCTTCTAAAGAAAATATTATGCAACCAGATGATATAGACAGAGAAGAATGCAAGGCGAATTTTTTGATTCTCATTTATCCCGGTCCGCTGGCTGTTCCTGAATCGATACCTGCAAATGCACCACCCTTATTTATGGTTGCCGCTAATGATGATATGTGTTGTTCTGCTCCGGTTATTCAGTTGCTGCAGATGTATAGAAATGCAAAAATAAAAACGGAGGTTCATTTGTATGCGCAAGCAGGACATGGATTTAACATGGGCAAGAGATCCAAACTTCAATCAATTAATACATGGCCACAAAGAATGGGCGACTGGCTCAATGATAGTGGTTATTTAAAAAAATAGGTTGGGCATTATTACGTTTACTAATTATCGTTAGCATCAACAAATAATAAATTTTTGAGAATAAACGGGCTAAGGGATGATTTAACATTCCTATGTAAAATAGCCTGCATATAACTTCTATAGCGGGATTCAAGCATTCTCCCGAAACGGGGAATAATATACGCTTTAACAAATATTAACAGCATTAACTAATCTTCCGCACAACTGGCACGGTATTTTAGTAATCCTCTATAAAAAACTACAATCATGAAAACATGGATAATTAAAGTAGCAAGTGCCGCATTGCTATTCGGCTTTGTATTCACGGGATGCGCCGAGCATCGTTATATGGAAAGAGATCGCGACAGCAGGCATCATCAAAGAGACAGAGACCATCACGACAATGATCATCATGATGACGATCATCATGATAATGATAATCATTAAAATCAATTTAAAAAGACCGGTAACTTACCGGTCCTTTTTTACCTTGATTTCTTCCGCTGCGACCAGGCTTCTGAACATGTGACTTTTCTAAAGGTAATATAACTGAAATGCCTAAACGTAGTTAAAACAGACTGCGTCACCGGCGTAAATATTCCCGGCAACGTCATTTCTTTTTATAATTGTGCAGACGATTAATAGTCACGCAGTTTATCAATAGCCTGCTGGTACCATTTTAGTAATCTTGGCGCCCTTTCAACATCCCACGCAATATAATTATCGCGGAAGAGGATCAATGTAGTCCTTAAATTTTCAGGCTTTCGAGATTCGTACGAGAGCAATAAAGCGCCGATTTTATCTTCAGAATTCGTAATTCTTTGCTGGTTGTTATAAATTTCAGTAAGAAGACTATAGGTTGCAAAACCCAATTTGGAAAAAGCGTCCTTCTGTTTAGCAACCTCCCAGGCAACACTATTCAGATCTTTGCTAATAACTCCCAGGGGAGCCATATGGCCTTCGAGGTCTAATTCACCACCATTAATAAATTGTTTTGCATATTCGGGGTAACGCAAGGCGGAATCGATATTTTTTAAAACCTGCAGGTGATACCGGTATTGCTCTGTCTCATTTCTTTTATTGTCAATAAGTTCCTGTTTTAATTGGTGCAACACGTCGCTGGTTTGCCTGTCATCATGTATCTTATTAAATATTTCCGTCAATATTAATGCAAGTACAACACTGAAAATGATAAGGAGCGATTCTCCCAAATATTCTTTCCAGTTACGAACCGTTACCACTTCGGGTAATTCTTTTTTCTCTTTACGCTTAAGTGGAAATTGCAAATTGGATTCGTTATCTTTTTTCCCGCGCAAATTTGTTTCATCTTCTTTCATTTCATCCATTACTTAAATTTTATTCAAGATAAGAATTTAAATAATTATCGGCTAAACGACCCTGAGTGCAAGTCTCCTTTCGGGAAAATCATTAATAATTTTCCCGATACATTTCTTTTGTTCCTTTTAAAAAGGAATAGCTGGCTCATAGATTTAGCAACATATTTGAAAAAAAATTTGGTCGATACAATAAAAGAAATATCTTCGTAGTGTACTACTTAACTAATACACTAATGATAGAGATTCAAAACTTATCTTTTGGTTATAAAAAAAGAAAGCTGCTTTATAAAAATCTAAACCTGAAACTCGAAGCAGGAAGCATCTATGGACTGCTCGGTAAAAATGGAGCCGGCAAATCCACACTGCTCAAAAATTTCATTGGCTTATTGTTTCCCACAAGCGGCAATATTTCAGTAAACGGATTTGTTCCCCGGAAAAGATGGCCTGCTTTTTTAGAGACCATTTATTTTATTCCGGAAGAAGTGTACGTACCTGCTTTAACTATTAACGGGTATAAAAATTTATTTGCACCCTTCTATCCTAATTTTAGTGAAGAGCAGTTTTACAGTTATCTAGATCAGTTGGATGTAAAAGACAAAGGCAAGCTGAATTCGTTGTCTTTCGGGCAGCAAAAGAAATTCATAATTGCGTTTGCGCTTGCCTGTAATACGAGGGTGTTATTGTTAGATGAACCTACCAATGGTCTTGATATACCTTCCAAGATAAAATTTCGCAAACTGATATCAGGTGTATTTACCGATGATAAGATCATCTTTATTTCCACCCACCAGATCCGCGATCTCGATAACCTTATTGACCGAGTTATTATTGTAGATAATGGCGAACTGCTTTTAAATGCGTCTATACCTGAAATAGCCGACAAGCTTTGCTTTAAATCGGTAAGTGACATTCCCCCGACAGGCAAAGTTTTATATATCGAGGATTCCCTCAAAGGCCATGCGATAGTAATTGAGAATACAGAACATGAAGATTCCAAAATAAACCTCGAGCACTTGTTTAATGCCGTTACTGAAAACCCTGTGGTCGCCAAATCAATTTTTAATCATTAATATATTAGTTTGAACAATACTTTCAACATAAAAAGATTTGGGCTAATCCTCAGGAAGACATTTCTTGAAAAGCCAATGCAAATGATTGGATTTCCCGGGCTCGTACTAACGGTAGTGCTGATATTATATGTCATAATAAAGGCATTGAGCGGATTTGACATGGCACAGCGGATATCATTTTTTGTGGGGCTGGTCGGTGGCGGCTTTTTCCTGGCTTCGTTTGTATTTGGATACTTTTCGTCCAACGCCAGCGGGTCAACTTTTCTTACACTGCCCGCCTCTCATTTTGAAAAATGGCTATGCGGCGTTTTAATTGCAGGTGTTTTTTACCCCATCGTCTTTTTAATTTTTTATTACGGTATTGATACGGGCTTTGTGGCACTTTATCATCATAGCCTTGACCCCGCCTCGCCGTTTTATAAGCAACAGTATGAATCAGTGTATACATTTGATCTGAATGGCGTCATCGCCGGCAATGTATATATACTTTTTTTTATTTATACAGGCGCTATGTTACTTGGATCGCTGTATTTTAATAAAGTATCCGTTATAAAAACTGCAATTGCTCTGTGCATCATCTGCCTGGTAATCTTTGGAGCAAACTGGCTATTTGCCTCATTACTTTTTGGTAACATTGACGATGCGGCGCCATTTAATCACGTTGCCGTTCCCCTGGGTAATGATGTTGGTTCTATTGAATTGCCGCCTGGTATTGCCAAAATATGTAAGTACGCTTTTTTCTATGTGATGCCTGCAACTTTCTGGATACTTTCGTTTACCCGTTTACGTGAAAAAGAATTTTAAACACAGTATAAATGATTTAAAACTACTCTTAAATGAATAATACTTTTCATGCAAAAAGATTCGGGAGGCTTGTAAAGAAAACCTTGCTTGAAAGGCCCATGCAGACGCTTGGGCTCATCGGATTGTTGCTGACCTTGTCTCTGATACTATACTCCATTATCAAAACATTCGGGGGGTTTAATCCCGCACAGAACATCACCTTTATATGGGGGCTTTCAGGTGGCGGCTTCTTTTTAGCTTCTTTCGTATTCGGTTATTTTTCTTCCAATGCAAGTGGCTCATCATTCCTCACATTACCTGCATCGAATTTCGAAAAATGGCTTTGCGGTGTGCTGATCGCGGGTGTGTTTTACCCGGTTATCTTCTTGTTGTTCTTCAGGTTGGTTGATAGCAGTTTTGTTGGCGTATATCATCATGGTTTGGATCCTGCCGATCCCTTTTACAGGCAGTTGTATCAGTCTGTTTATATTTTTGACTTTAATGGCTTCGTTGCATGGAAAGTGTACCCGATGTATGCAATTTTAGCCGGGTTTATGTTAGTGGGTTCATTGTATTTTAACAAAGTAGCTTTTATAAAAACCGCCATTGGCATAAGTATACTAATCATTGGTGTTATAGGAATCAACTGGCTAATGGCTACGCTGTTTTTTGGATCGATTAACAATGCCGTTCCATTTAACAGCGTAAGAATGCCCGCGGGGAAAGAGGAGGGTACTATCGAACTACCTCGTGACTTTGTAGATATGATTAATAATAGTATCTGGTATGTGCTGCCACCCATATTGTGGCTGTTGGCGTTTACCCGTTTACGTGAAAAAGAATTTTAAACTATATGAATGGAGTTTAAAGAGAACCCGGCGATTTATATACAGATAGCGGAATACGTCTGCGAACAGATTTTATTAAAAAAATGGAAGCTGGGTGAGAAGATCATCAGTATAAGAGACCTTGCTGTGAATATGGAAGTAAACCCCAATACTGTGCAAAGGGCTTATGATTTTTTACAACAGCGGGATATCATCACCAATAAAAGAGGCGTGGGATATTTTACGGAGGATGATGCAATGGAACGCATACTGAATTTTCGGCGGGAACAATTTATAGAAAATGAACTGCCTGTTTTTATGCGCAATATCTATCTTTTAAAAATAGATTTTAAAGAAATAAAAACCATGTTTGACCAATTTGTTAAAGACAATTTTAAAAAATAAGTTATGAAATTTACCTCAAAGGTTTTAGTGGCTCTGGCCGTTATATTAATAGGTGCATTGCTATCTTCCAACATCATTCTAAAAAAGGAATATGACAAGGTTGATAAATCGGACATTTACTGGAACTACCACAAAATATTGCAGCAGCCATTTAAATATATAAAGATAACGGGAGGGAACGGCACCAGGATTGCATTTGAGCAAAGCCCAAATTATTCTGTGAGAATATTGCAGGAATGGGAACGATATCATGGCGGCAAGATCCAGGCGCATGTTATGAATGATACACTTTACATGAATTTTGATTATGTACCTCCTACTCCCTATGACTTTTTCTACATAAAAAATACAACCACCGTAAGGATTTTTTCTCCCGAACTTCTATCATTCGATGGCTTTAATACCAATTTTGAAATGTATAAGCTGAAACAGAAAAGCATGAACGTGAACTTAACCGGCAGATCGAAATTTGAAGTAGAAAGTATGTTTCGCTCGATGGACTCTATAACTGTTTTTCAAAGAGATTCTTCTGAGGTGGTTTTTGAAATGTCTCCTGATTACAAACCGGTGAAGTCCACAGAGAAAGAAAAGTCTGTTACTATTACCATTGGTAGCGCACCTCCAGGTATTTCGTCTTTAAATCAGATAGAAAGTCCTGAGGCTATGTCAGTTAAATCTGTGAAGGCAGACGTACAGGGATATTCTTTACTGGATCTTGGCCATGCGCAGATAGATTCTTTACAATTAAAGATAGCGGACAGTTCTGCAATTATTATTTCAGGCGGCGCTTTGAAGAAATTTAAATAATTACCTGTTGCATATTCATTTTTTTGAAAAATCAATTAATATGACAGGGATCATTTTTGCAGGTGACGCGAGTCATGGGATGATGTATGATCGGCTTATAATTTAGCCTTCTTATAAAACCCTTTGAAAATGAATTCTGAAATGAACAAGAAATCTTATGCAAAATCCGGCATATCAGAAGATCTGCCCTTTATCTCAACTATTATTCCTTTTGAACCTAAGATGGCTAATAAGTCGGCTCTTGAAAATATTATCGCCGAAGTAGCTGCAAAACAGAAAAAGAGGTTAAAAATAACTACCCGGAAAGTGAAGCAATTCCGGTAATACAAAAAATGCATCATGCGCTGCACAACCTGGATCTCAATAAACATAAGAAACAGAGCGTCGGGATTTTCGTGTCACCTTTATTAGAAAAAGTTTACTACTTTAATTACCAAACGCCGCCGGACGACATTAACTACTTCGGCTACCAACGCAATTTACCTATTCTTTAAAATCCATTCCTAAGTTATACATCACGAAGCTCCAGATGTCTGCAGCTTCTTCTATTTGCTTGCTGGTTGGCTTTCCTGCACCATGGCCCGCTTTGGTTTCTATTCGAATTAACGTTGGGTCGGTTCCATCATTATCAGCCTGCAATGTTGCTGCGAATTTGAAACTATGCGCAGGAACAACACGATCATCATGATCTGCAGTTGTTACCAAAGTTGCGGGATATTTTACGCCAGGTTTTAAATTTTGCAGCGGAGAATATTTGTACAAATTCTCAAAGTCGTCTTTATCGTCACTTCTTCCATATTCGGTTGCCCACGCCCACCCTATCGTGAACTTGTGATACCGCAGCATATCCATAACACCTACCTGTGGAATGGCCACTTTAAAAAGATCGGGTCGTTGGGTCATAACTGCGCCAACAAGTAATCCTCCGTTACTTCCGCCACGCATGGCAAGCTTAGATGGATTTGTATATTTTTTATCGACGAGAAATTGTGCTGCAGCAATAAAATCATCGAACACATGTTGCTTATTTAACAACATTCCAGCCTTATGCCAGGCCTCACCGTATTCGCTTCCGCCTCTAAGGTTTACAATTACAGAAACGCCACCTTGCTCCAAAAAGAATGCGTTGAAAATTGAAAATGCCGGTGTCATAGGAATATTAAAGCCTCCATACCCGTAAAGTAATACAGGGTTATTTCCATTCAATTGCAACCCTTTTTTATACGTAATAAACATGGGCACTTTAGTGCCGTCCTTACTTGTGAAAAAAGACTGAACCGTCTGGTAATTATCGGCGTCAATCTTTGCTTCACTCTTACGAAAAAGTTCGGTTTGACCACTTTTAATATTGTACCTGAATATAGCTGCGGGATAATCAAACGAAGTGTAAGTGTAGAAAATTTCCGTATCATCTATATTGCCATTAAACCCGGACGCAGAGCCAATTCCCGGCAAATTGATTTCTCTTTCCAGGTTACCTTTATAATTAGTTTGATATACCCTGCTGGAAGCGTCCTGTAAATAAGTAAGGAACAATTTATGGCCGGCGGTTCCTACAGATTCCAACAATTCTTTTCGCTCAGGAATGATGGTTTTCCAATTGTCCTTTGCCGGATTTTTGGGATCAATCAACACTACTTTATAATTCGGCGCATCTGCGTTTGTGCGTACCAGTAAGTAATCGCCGTCATTATCAATAAAATTCGCTTCGGTGTCGAAGCCTTTAATTAATAACTTGAAGTCGTTGCCCGCAGCATTTTTCATATCCTTCGCCCAAAGTTCTGATCCACTGGTGCCTTCGCTGGTTCCCACAATCAAAAAATGTTCATCTTCAGTAAGCCCTGCACCTACTGTTCTTAAAGGGTGTTCCTTGTCTTCATAAATTAAAACATCTTCACTTTGAGGTGTACCTAATTTATGATAGTATACTTTGTGGTGTTGATTTTGCGTAGTGAGTTTACTTTTTTCGTCTGGTATCGGATAGCGGCTATAATAAAATCCATCATCTCCTTTCCACGATGTGCCACTGAACTTTATATAATTTACTTCGTCGCTCAATAATTTCTTGTCTGCAACATTCATTACGTGCGCAATCTGCCAGTCGCTTCCGGCTTGCGCTTCAAGGTAAACGGCGTACTTTTTATTTTTACTAAAGGAAGGGGTTCCAATAGCGGCCGTCCCATCTTTGCTCATCTTGTTAGGGTCTATAAATACTTCCGGCATCCCATTTAATCCATGCTGCCTGTACAATACGCTTTGATTTTGCAAACCGTCATTTTTGTAGAAATAATACCAATCCCCTTCTTTAAATGGTGAACTATACTTTGCGTAGTTCCACATTTCTTGCAGTCTCTTTTTCACTTTATTATAAAATGGAATAGAAGAAAGATAGGCATTTGTAATTTCATTCTCAGCCTCAACCCATTGTTGCGTTTCTTTACTATTATCATCTTCAAGCCACCGGTACGGATCCTTTACCTTCGTTCCAAAATAATCATCAACCTGGTCTGTTTTTTTTGTTTCAGGATATTTAATTTGCGATAAAATCGGGGTAGCTGTTGACATGAGCAGTAAGATGATTATTGTATTTATTTTCATGGTTATCATATAATCAAGACAAATTAAGTGAAGATATATTAATTGATAAATATTTTCATTCTTTAATACTAGCGCTAAATATGTATTTTTGGCACTTTTTAAAACCAATCTTAACTCTCAAAAGGAAATTTTTTAATGATGTCGGAAAGAAAAGTAACTAAAATAGGTGTACTTACATCAGGTGGTGACGCCCCGGGCATGAATGCAGCGATCAGGGCCGTGGTACGCACGGGCATTTACAATGGCATGGAGGTATATGGAATTGTAAGAGGCTACTCGGGAATGATTGAGGGCGATATTTATAAAATGCAGAGTAAGAGCGTGGCCAACATTATACAGCGCGGCGGAACTATTTTAAAAACAGCAAGGTGTAAAGATTTTTTCACCTACGAAGGCAGGGAAAAAGCATATAACAATTTAAAAAAACTGGGCATTAACGGGTTGGTAATTATTGGGGGTGATGGTTCTTTTAGAGGGGCCCAGATATTCAGTAATGAATTTGATATTCCCTGCATTGGTCTGCCCGGCACGATAGACAAGGATATTGCAGGAACAGATTCCACCATCGGTTTTGATACGGCGGTAAACACTGCAGTAGAAGCAATCGACAAAGTGAGGGATACAGCCGACGCACATGACCGGCTTTTTGTAATTGAAGTTATGGGCAGAGATTCGGGATATATTGCCTTGCATAGCGGCATTGCAACCGGCGCTGAAAATATTTTAATTCCCGAAAGAAGAACAGATTTGGAAGACGTTATAAATGCTCTTGCCGAAAAACAAGGAAGAAAAAAATTAGTGAACATAATTGTTGTAGCAGAGGGAGATGAATTTGGCGGAGCTGAAATAGCCAAAATAATAACGGAAAGGATGCCTGAGCAGGAAGTGCGGCTTTGTATTTTAGGCCACATACAACGCGGTGGTGCGCCTACCTGTTTTGACCGCCTTATTGCCAGCCGCATGGGTTATTCGGCAGTTGAGTGCCTCATTGAAGGGAGATATAATGTTTTTGTTGGAATCTTAAACAACAGAATGCATTTTATTCCGCTTAATGAAGCCGTGAAAAAGAAACAAAAGATCGGGGACGACTGGATGCGGATCGTGAAGATATTGTCCAGTTAATATTTCGGGTATACCTGTCAGTTAGTAACATCCTCCATAAGATATTAGAAACCATTAAAGCAAAAGAAAAAAAACCAATGTCTAAGAACATAAAAAAATACGCTCAACCCGGAATGGATAAGAAAGCCGGTGTGGATCATATGACGAAGAGAACCAAAATTGTAGCAACGGTTGGGCCGGCTTGCGATAGCTACGAAATGTTGGTTAATCTTGTTAAAGCCGGTGTAAATGTTTTCCGGCTTAATTTTTCTCATGGTACACACGAAAACAAGGCTCAAATAATAGAAAAAATCCGGAAAATTAATAAGGAACTTCCTTACAACATTGCCATACTTGCCGATTTACAAGGCCCAAAATTACGGGTGGGTGAAATTGAAAATAATGCTTTGGAAATTAACCCGGGCGACATGCTCACTTTTACCAATACAAAGTGCGTTGGCACAAGAGAAAAAATTTACGTTAGTTATCCCAACCTGCACAATGATGTTGTGCCGGGCAATATCATCATGATTGATGATGGCAAATTAGAAGTGAAGGTGATTAAGATTTTGCCAAATAACGATGTGAAAGTTGAAGTAGTTATGGGCGGTATTCTTTCTTCAAAAAAAGGGCTTAATCTTCCGGATACAAAAATTTCTTTACCTGCGCTGACGGAAAAAGACCTTGCGGATCTTGACTTCATCCTTACGCAGAATGTTGATTGGATCGCACTTTCCTTTGTAAGAGAAGTAAAAGATATCGTTGGCTTAAAAAATATATTGAAAGAACGTAAGAGCAAGGCAAAAGTTATCGCTAAAATTGAAAAGCCCGAAGCAGTTAATAATATCCGCGATATTATACTTGAGAGCGATGGCATTATGATAGCCCGTGGGGACCTTGGCGTAGAACTTCCCATTGAGAAAGTACCGTTAATACAAAAGGAAATTATTCGTAAATGCATGCATCGTGCAAAACCTGTGATCGTTGCCACCCAAATGATGGAAAGTATGATTGAAAGGGTTAAACCAAACAGGAGCGAAATTACAGATGTGGCCAATGCAGTTTTAGAAGGTGCAGATGCGCTAATGCTTAGCGGCGAAACAGCTACGGGGCAGCATCCTACGCTGGTAATTGAAACAATGAGCAAAATAATCCTTGAAATAGAAAGAACCGCCTACGATTACAACAGGGACGATATCCTGGCGCCACAGCCTCACTCTCCTTCTTTCCTGAGCGATGCATTATGCTATAGCGCATGTAAGCTCGCAGCAGACGTAAAAGCAGATGGTTTAATAGGAATGACGCAAAGCGGTTACACCGGATTCATGCTGAGTAGCTACCGGCCCAAATCGTTGTTGTTCATTTTTAGCAAAGAAAAAAGTCTCATTAATCAATTGAGCCTGAGTTGGGGCGTAAGAGCTATCTTCTATGATGAAGAGGAGAGCCTTGACGATATTTTCTTTGACCAGATTGGAATTTTACGAGAGAGAGAATTCTTAAAACCAGGTGATGTGGTTGTAAATACAGGGAGCACGCCGGTTAATCTTCACATACCTACTAATATTCTTAAAATTACCAAGATCGAAGGCTAATTTTTCTAACAATAAAATTCATTGTTGTTACCGTCTCTTACTAACGTTTGGGGTTACGCGTGGTTTATTATTTATGATAGAATCCGTTCTAATGCACGGTCATCATTGACGATATAAAATTCAAAGAATAAAACCCCGCGTTTTACCGCGGGGCACTCCTGATTAAAACCACATACCTCATTTTTTGTTTTTATCTGCTTGCTTTCAATTAATAATTAGATTCTTATTCCTTTACTGCTTGTGAGGACAAAGATTCTATTTTATGAATTCTATTAAAATACTCAATTTATAGTAGGCGGCCGACACAAGATTTCATCAAATGATATGGCAGATGCAGGTTCATGATCAACGATCAGCATCAAAAACACATCGCGGGACTATTTATAAATGCAAAACTGAAATGAAACAAATCACCACCAGCAAACAATGATTGCGGCAACAACGTTGCCAGCAACGTTATAAAGTCCATTAATTAAATGAAGGCCGAGCGGTCGTTTTTCGTATACGTAAGAAATGTGTACAGCGGTCGCTGCAAAGCAAATCCCGGTAATTAGCCCCAGTTTCAATCCTCCCAACCAACCGAAAATCCAAAACCGGGTTGCAATTATTTCAAGACCCAGTGCACAAACGATCATTAAAATAAGTGAAATGAACATTGTTACAGCAGCGCCTTTTTTAGCATCGGGTTGGTTTACGAAAACAGCATTATATTCCCGCCATTTTTTCCCGAATAAAACCGTGTACCAAATTGAACCAAGAAAAAAATAAGCTAATCCGCCAACCAATACCGCAAGCCAGTTTATATGGCTAAAAATTTCTGTGTGCATGATTTGTTATTTAGGTTAAAAAGATTGTTTTAGTAAAATAAGAAATCTTTAAGCAACTTGCAACTACGCATACACGAAAAACAACAACTTTTGATATCGACTCTTTTTCCTATGTATTAATAATCTAAAACAAACTGGCAATCGCCAACAAAATTTATATCAATACATTTGCAAAAAAAATTATTTTAATGAAGAAACTAATCATCTTTTTTTTAATCGTGATGAACTTACCAGCAATATCACAAACAACAATCAATATAATTCCAAAACCGGTACAGCTTACTCAAAAGACTGGTTATTTCAATCTAAATAAATCAACGGTTATTATAGCAAATACTGCTTCCAGGCACAATGCAGACATGTTGAATTTTTATTTGAAAAAGTTTTATGGTTTTACTCTTCCTGTAAAGAATATATCCTCAAATCAAAATGTGAAAAAAAATGCGATATCACTTGGTTTGCTATATCCCCGGGATCGGAAGAAAGATCAATATACGCTTAACATTCAAGGCAATAAAATTGATATCGGAGGAACAAGTAGTGCCGGATTATTTTACGGCATACAAACCTTACTTCAGCTATTGCCAACAGATAAAGATTCAATCAATAATAGTCAATTTCAAATTCCACAACTTAGTATTACAGATTATCCACGCTTTCAATACCGCGGTATGCACCTTGATGTGGGCAGGCATTTTTTCGGAGTGGATGAAGTAAAAAAATACCTTGATTACATGGCTTTCCATAAATTCAATACTTTTCACTGGCATTTAACCGAAGACCAGGGATGGAGGATAGAAATAAAAAAATATCCGTTACTTACTTCTATTGGTGGATTTAGAAATGGAACTATTATTGGCCATCACCCGGGTACAGGAAACGATAGCACGCATTACGGGGGTTTCTATACGCAGCAAGAAATAAAAGATGTTATAAAATATGCCCAGGACCGTTATATCACCATTATTCCCGAAATAGAAATGCCGGGACATTCTTCCGCAGCCATCGCGGCATATCCAAAGCTGAGTTGCTTTCCCGATGAATCTACCTTGGTTAAATCTAACACGCCCTGGGCCGGAAGCCGCTCCGGAAAACAGGTGCAACAAACATGGGGCGTATTCGAAGATGTGTATTGTCCGTCCGAGTATACCTTTAAATTTCTTGAAAATGTACTGGATGAGGTAATGCAATTGTTCCCATCAAAATATATTCACATTGGTGGGGACGAATGCCCTAAAGACGCCTGGAAGCGTTCTGATTTCTGCCAGAAACTTATTAAAGAAAAAAACCTAAAAGACGAGAATGGTCTACAAACTTATTTCATCAGCAGAATAGAAAAGTATTTAAACAGTAAGGGAAGAAACATCATTGGTTGGGATGAAATTCTGGAAGGAGGTCTGACTCCCAATGCCACCGTTATGAGCTGGCGTGGAGAAGACGGTGGTGTGGCTGCTGCACAGCAACATCACAATGTAATAATGACTCCCGGCAGTTACTGTTATTTCGACCATTCGCAATTAAAAAATGACGACAGCCTAACTATTGGCGGTTATCTTCCACTCGATACAGTTTATAGTTATGAGCCGGTTCCAAAAGAATTAAATGCACAGGAAGCAAAATATGTTTTGGGAGCACAGGGTAATGTTTGGACAGAATATATCGCCAACAACAGCAAACTGGAATATATGATATTGCCTCGTATGAGCGCATTAAGTGAAGTTCTTTGGAGTCCGAAAGAAATGCGTAACCTGGAAGATTTTAAGACCAGGCTACCGGCTATGGTTAACCGATATAAAATGTGGGGCGCAAACTATTGTAAGGATTATTAACAGCCGTGTGGCAAGCTCTTCAATATCACTAAATTTCCGGTTAGCTGGCAGGGTAATCTATCACCATTATTTATTCAAAAAATAATACTGAATTACCAATCTGTTTATCCAATGATAAAATAAATGCTATTCAACTTATCTTCGCGCCGTTCATAATTAAATTATAATATTTCCTTAAGGGATATTACGTTTGATAATATGGCCGGCAAACATATTTCAATATACCTTTTACAAAATCGAAACAGACATGATTGACTCTCTTGAAAAAATTCCCGTTTGGATCTTTAAAACGCCAAAAGAAGGCTCACAGCAGGTAGCACGCATTATTTCCGATCTTATAAGAGAAAAAAACGCTGCCGGAAAAAAAGCAGTAATTGGCCTGGCCACAGGCTCAACCCCGAAGTCCTTATACGCCGAACTCGTAAAACTTCACCAGGAAGAAGGATTGAGCTTTAAAAATGTAATAACATTTAACCTGGATCAATATTACCCGATGGAGCCCGATGCTCTCAACAGCTACCATTATTTCATGCGCAAATATTTGTTTGAACAAACAGATATCGATCCTGAAAATTATTTTTTACCCAACGGATTAGTGCCAAAAGAAAAAATAAAGGAGCATTGCGCTGAATATGAAAAGAAAATTGCAGATGCCGGTGGTATTGATTTACAGATCCTGGGAATAGGTAACAATGGACATATCGGTTTCAACGAGCCCGGCTCGCCTGTGTATTCCAGAACAAGATTGGTTACATTGGAAAATTCTACCCGCATCGCTAACTCGCATGAGTTTGGAAATATTTCACAAGTGCCACGCATGGCTATCACCATGGGTATTAGCACGATCATGAAATCGCATCGCATTATTTTAATTGCCTGGGGCAAAACGAAAGCTCCTGTTATTCAAAAATCTGTCGAAGGAAAACCAACCGAAGAAGTACCGGCCTCTTTATTACAAAATCATGATAATTGCACTTTCGTTGTTGATGAATTTGCCGCATCCGAACTGACCAGGTTTAAATCTCCCTGGCTTACCGGCGAATGCGAATGGACGCCTAACATTATTAAGCGGGCGGTAATTGATCTTGCGTTAAAGTTGGAAAAACCTGTGTTAAGTCTTACCAATCACGATTATAATGAATATGGCCTGAGTGATTTATTAGTTGAAAGAGGAGACGCTTATGAAATAAATCTCGAAGTGTATTACATGCTTCGCGACGGCATCACCGGTTGGCCGGGCGGTAAGCCTAATTCCGTAATGCCAAATCATCCTGAAAGAAGTATTCCTTTTCCTAAAAGAGTGATTATATTCTCCCCTCATCCCGATGATGATATTATTAGTATGGGAGGTACTTTTATGCGGTTGCATGATCAGGGCCATGATGTACATGTGGCATATCAAACCAGCGGGAACATTGCTGTTACCGATGAATTTGTAACCCGCTTTCTTGACTTTACTGTTGGTTTCGAGAAAATTTTTGACATAGATAATACAATCAGCAAAACAATATTAAATAAAGCCACTGCGTTTATCACCGAGAAAAAAGCAAGCGAGAAAGATACCAGCGAAATAAGAAGCATAAAGGGTTTAATACGCCGCTGCGAAGCAAGAGCCACCTGTAAGTACGTTGGGTTGAAAGAGGAGCAGATTCATTTTATGAACCTCCCTTTTTATGAAACCGGCACCATTGAAAAAAAGCCAATGAGCGATGAAGATGTGCAAATAACGGTGAAGCTTATGCGAGAAATAAAACCTCAGCAGGTTTTTTGCGCAGGAGATCTCGCGGATCCTCATGGAACACACAAAGTTTGCATAGATATTATCCTGGCCGCACTTGCCGTGATGAAACAGGAAGGCGATGAATGGCTGGCAGATTGCCGGGTTTGGTTATACAAAGGCGCCTGGGAAGAATGGGACATAACGGAAATTGAAATGGCTGTTCCCATGAGTCCGGACCAGGTTAGAAAAAAACGTTACGGAATTTTTATTCATCAATCGCAGAAAGACAGTGTTCCATTCCAGGGCAGCGACAACCGGGAGTTCTGGCAACGGGCTGAAGAACGAAATGCTAATACTGCTGACTTGTATGCCAAACTGGGCCTCACAAGGTATGCCGCTATGGAAGCATTCGTAAGATTGCCGATTTAAGATTTAAGATTTAAGAAAACTTTTATAATTTAATAGTTTAATCCCGTAATACCTTTGCCCCTCCATGAAAAGGCTTCTGGCTTTTATTTTACTACTTTCTCACATGAATACGTCAATGCTCCTTCCGCAGGTGCCTGAAGATGATGTGTACGATAAGATGGGTAACCAGTTAGATGACATTAATAGCATCGTTGAATTCGTGATGGTGAAGTTAGGATTGGATCATCATGCAGATGATGAAGATGATGACCAAGGCCAGAATTTCCACATAGTTAAAATTTTTGAATATTGTTTCCAACCTGTATTCAGCGAGATAAACAATAAAGGATTCTCCATTGACAAAAAAGCAATGTTTGGTGTTTATAAGGAAAATAAAGTGCCTGATGTTTCTTTCGATATAATTATTCCTCCTCCGAAAGCTACTGCCTAAGTAGCCATTATCTATTAAACGGAAGGGCTTTCTCCTTCATGTATTTCTTTCAATTTTAATTATGTATTATGAATTTATGTTCATGGTATAAACTATGCATCATCGCATTGCTAATGCCCGTATTCCGTTGTTTCGGTTCACCGCCGGCGGATACTTTAAAAATCACAATCGCCGAAAGCGAACAAATATTCTTGCAGAACAATTTATTTATTCTTGCTGCCCGGTATAATGTAGATGCAAACCGGGCCTTAATAAGGCAGGCAAAATTTTGGGACAATCCAATGATAAGTACAGATCAGAATATTTATGACAAACAAGGAAGATTTTTTGCACATAACGGAACTAACGGTCAGGTGTACGTTCAGTTGATGCAGCTAATAAAAACGGCTGGCAAACGCAATAAGCTGGCACAACTTGCAATAGATAATACCACAATTTCGACAGCACAATTTGACGACCTTGTAAGAACACTAAGATATGCGCTCATTAGCGACATGTACGAAATTGAACACCAGCTTAAAATTAAACGTGTTTACGATACAGAGATTGGCGAATTGCAAACATTGGTAACAGGAATGGATGCTGAATTAAAAGCAGGAAATATTTCGGTGAAAGATAACATACGTGTTAAGGCTCTCCTCTTTAGTTTGCAAAATGAACTCGTAAACGTAGATGCTCAATTGATTCCTTTGGAAAGTGAATTAAAATTATTGCTGCGAAATAACGACAGCGCTTTTATACTTCCGGTTGTGAATTACTATTTACCTGATCTAATAAAAAAAGAAATACCTGCCAAAGAAGGTCTGCTACAGATTGCAGACTCGATTCGTCCTGATATTAAAATTGCGCACACTCAACTTGACTACGCCAATCATAATTTCATTTATCAAAAAGCGTTGGCAAAAGCTGATATAAGTGTTGGAACAGAATACGACCAGCGAAGCAGTTATGCGCCGGATTATGTGGGACTTGCCATTTCATTTCCCTTGAATATTTTCAACCGGAACCAGGGTAGTATTAGCTCTGCACAATATGCTATTAAACAAGAGCAGGCTTTGTATGATGGCCAGGTGTCGCAAATTGAAAATGATATTTCCTCCGCGCTTGCCAAAGTAAAATTTTACCAGGGAGTAAATAACATGGAACAACTCGGTTTTGCACAACAATATGATACTGTTTTTCAGAACATGCTGAAAAGCTACCTGCAGCGACAAGTAAGCCTGTTGGAATTTATTGACTTTGCCGATGCTTATAAAGACACGAAATTAAAATTACTCGAACAACATACCGGCCTTATAAAAGCGCTTGTTGAATTGAATTACCAAACAGGCAAGGATGTTATCATTTTAAATAAATAAATATGAAAAATACTATTTCATTTATAGTTGCAGGCATGGCACTTATTTTCTCCGCATGCAAGTCAAAAGAAGAAGTTGCCGCGGTTACCAATGTTCCGCTTATATCGGATTCCCTTGCGCAAATTATAAAAATAGATACTGCAAAAATTGAAAACATCGAAGACCAGCTTTTATTAAGCGGTGAGGTAAGCTATGATGATAATAAGGTGATAAAAATTTTCCCTAACGCCAGCGGCCAGGTAGAAAGTGTAAATGTTTCCTTAGGCGACAAAGTTCAAAAAGGACAAACGCTAGCCGTAATCAAAAGCGCCGACGTAGCAGGAAACTATGCCGATCTCTCTGCTGCAAACAGTGATGCAGCCATTGCTGATAAAGAATATAAAAATGCGGAAGAACTATATAAAAATGGCATAAGCAGCGAAAAAGATTTTAGCCAGGCAAAGATTGAATATGACAAAGCTATGAACGCTGTAAAAAAAGTGCAAATGCAAATCGAAATAAATGGCGGAGGAAAGACAAAGGCGGGTGGCATCTATATTATTACAGCGCCAAGGGGTGGTTTTATTGTTGAAAAAAATATTAACGCAGGAAGCTTTATCCGCAATGATAATAGTCAGAATTTGTTTACCATTTCTGATATGCAGGATGTATGGGTTTTGGCCAATGTATTTGAAACCGATATTCAAAAAATAAAAGCAGGGCAACCCGCCGAGGTTACTACCCTTGCATACCCGGATAAAATATTTTACGGAAAGGTAGACCAGGTGAATACAGTGCTTGATCCATTAAGCAAAGCAATGAAAATAAAAATTGTATTGCCCAACACAGGCATGCTCCTCAAACCGGAAATGTTTACCAACATTACATTGGCGCAAAAAGAAGATGCCAAAGCACTGGAAATACCTACCGAGGCTGTAATCTCAGATGGAGGCAAAAACTTTGTAGTATTATATAAAGACAGGTACCACGCTAAAGCCCAGGCTGTAAATATTCTAAAAGTTTCCGGCACGAAAACGTATCTAACGGATGGCGTAAACGCAGGCGACCTTCTGATAAGTAAAAATCAAATACTTGTTTATAACTCGCTGACTGAAGAGTAAAATTTCTTTTACAAACAATCCGATAGTTATCGGATCTAAAATTTAAATAGTGGTTAAAATCATAAAGAACATTATTCATTTCTCACTTCGCCACAGGTACCTTGTTTTTTTTCTCACGCTCGTGTTGGTGATTATTGGAATATGGAGTTATAAAAATACGGCTATAGAAACATTTCCCGATGTTACGAATACGCAAATCATCATTATAACGCAGTGGCCTGGACGCAGCGCGGAAGAAGTGGAAAAATTCATAACGATACCGTTGGAAGTGGCTCTGAATTCCGTTCAGAAAAAGGAAAATTTAAGAACAACTTCTTCATTTGGTTTAAGCTATGTCCGCATTATTTTTGACGATGATGTGGATGATGCATTTGCCAGGCAACAGGTTACCAGCCGGCTTGGTAATGCAGACCTTCCCGAAGGAGTGGATCCGGAAGTGGAACCACCTTATGGGCCAACCGGCGAAGTGTTCCGCTATACGCTTACAGGAAAAAATTATTCAATACGCGACCTGACGACTTTACAAGATTGGGTGCTCGACAGGCAACTTAAAAGTGTGCCGGGTGTAGCAGATGTAAACAGTTTTGGCGGTGAAGAAAAAACTTTTGAAATAAGCGTGAATCCGAATTTGCTGAATCAATACAACCTGAGTTCTCTCGATGTATATTCTGCAGTAGCGAAAAGCAACTTAAATGTTGGTGGCGATGTAATTGAGAAAAACGGGCAAGCCTTCGTGGTTAGAGGCATCGGTTTATTAAACAACATCAGTGATATTGAAAACATTACCATCACCAATATTAACGGTGTTCCTATACTTGTTAAAAACGTTGCCAAAGTTGAGGAAGCGGGAAAGCCAAGACTGGGGCAGGTTGCCCGCGATTTCGACAAAGATGTGATTGAGGGAATTGTTGTGATTCGCAAGGGTGAAAATCCTAAGGAAGCGCTTGACAGGATACACGCTAAAGTAAAAGATCTTAATGACAACATTTTGCCAAGGGGTGTAAAAATAAATACCTTCTACGATCGTACCAACCTCATGGATTATGCAACTGACACCGTTTTGCACAACCTCGCCGAAGGTATTATCCTGGTCACGGTAATTGTATTCCTCTTCATGGCAGATTGGCGAACAACCTTAACCGTTAGCATTATCATTCCTTTGTCATTATTATTTGCTTTTATCTGTATGCGTATTAAAGGCATGTCCGCAAATCTGCTGAGTATGGGAGCCGTTGACTTCGGTATCATAATAGATGGTGCCGTTGTTATGGTGGAGGGATTGTTTGTTGTACTCGATCAAAAAGCCCGGGAAGTTGGCATGGAAAAGTTCAATAAGCTCGCCAAGCTTGGTTTGTTTAAACAAAAGGGAACGGAGATGGGAAAGGCAATTTTCTTTTCCAAAATTATAATAATAACTTGTCTCATACCTATTTTCGCTTTTCAAAAAGTAGAAGGAAAAATGTTTTCCCCTCTTGCTTACACGCTGGGTTTTGCATTAATAGGCGCTCTTCTTTTTACACTTACTCTTGTCCCCGCATTATCAAGCATTTTACTTAGAAAAAACGTAAGGGAAAAACATAATCCTATACCCATCTTCTTTGAAAAGGGAATTAGCAAACTATTCAGGATAACTTACAGCAATAAGAAGTCAAGTCTTCTCATTGCTCTTGCAATTATGTTGGTCACTTTCTTTTCCGCCCGGTTTTTGGGTACTGAATTTTTACCACAATTAAATGAAGGTGCCCTATGGGTGGAAGCGGAATTGCCCATGAGCGTAAGTTTGCCTGAAGCCAATGAAATCAGTAACAAAATGGTAGCTATCCTGCATAAATTTCCTGAAGTAAAACAAACCCTGGCACAGGTTGGAAGACCCAACGATGGTACTGATCCCAAAGGCTTTTATAATGTGCAAACGCAGGTAGATCTGTATCCCGAAAAACAATGGAAAAGAAAAATCAGCGAGGATGAGTTGATTGCAGAAATGGATACACAATTTAAAAAATACCCGGGCATTGTATTTAACTATTCTCAACCGATACGGGATAATGTGGAAGAAGCTGTATCGGGCGTAAACGCATCGCTTGCCGTAAAAATTTTCGGAAGTGATTTTAAGGTACTTGATAAAGCCGCAAATGATGTAATGGCTCAACTAAAAAATGTAAATGGCATAGAAGACCTTGGAGTTGAAAGAAATCTCGGGCAGCCTGAATTCAGGATAGAACTCGATCAGCAAAAAATGGCAAAATACGGAATCGTTATGGCTGATGCGCAAAGCGTAATTGAAATGGCTATTGGAGGCAAAGCGGCAACACAATTATATGAAGGAGAAAGAAAATTTGATGTAAGGGTGCGATACGAAAAGCCCTACCGTGTGGACCAGGAAGCCATCGAAAACCTGATGATGCCGGGAAAGGACAACAGCAAAATTCCTTTAAAAGAAATTGCAGATATTAAAACTATTACCGGGCCTGCCTTCATTTACAGGGATAATAATCTTCGTTACATCGCTGTAAAATTTTCTAATCGTGGCCGCGATTTGGGAAGCACCATTGCGGATGCCCAGTCACGGGTAAATAAGAATGTTCATTTGCCGAGAGGCTATTTTACCACCTGGAATGGTGAGTTTGAAAACCAGGTAAGGGCTTCAAAAACATTATCGCAGGTAGTACCTATTTGCCTGCTGGCAATCTTTCTTATTTTGTTTGTGACATTCAACAACGTAAAAGATGCGTTGCTCACTCTGTTAAATGTACCGTTTGCTTTAATAGGTGGTATTCTTGCATTGCATATAACAGGCTTTAACTTCAGTATCAGTGCCGGCATTGGTTTCATTGCATTGTTCGGTGTGTGTATTCAAAATGGTGTAATTCTTATAAGTGTATTCAGAAAAAATCTAGACGAAAAAATGCAACTCGATGAGGCAATTTATAAAGGAGTTATTTCCCGTGTACGCCCGGTAGTTATGACGGCATTGATGGCTGCAATAGGCTTATTGCCTGCAGCAATCTCACATGGCATTGGTAGTGAAACGCAAAAGCCGCTGGCCATTGTTGTAATAGGCGGCTTAATTACTTCGACCATTTTAACGCTGCTTATTCTTCCGGTGATTTTCTCATTAGTTCACCAACTAATGCATAGACGTTCTAATAGAAATTTTTTAAGAAGAATTGGTGTAGTGAGTAAGTTGGAGAAACCTAACAGGTAATTATGCAATTATTGCGATAACAAAAATGGTTGCGGCAATAATATTTTTTTGCCGCAACCATAAAAATAAACATAGCACTTATAAAAGAAAGTTTTAAATGTTACCTCACTGTATAATCATAACAATCGCTGGTTAATACCGTCGTCATTGTTACTGCATCCACTATCTGAAAATGAATATGAAATTGTGCGCCGCGGGCAGCCGAGGTTACATCCCGCCATAAATCTGCATGCCCATCGCCATGATTGTCTGTCATGATATCCTGTGGCGTCAATCCCAAACCAAGGGTAAGCCATGCAGTACTTGAGCAACCTGCATCCGTAATAGGATTAACTGCACGCTGAAGCAAATAAGAATGATTTGGTGCAAGGTTGTGAACCCACGTATTCAAGTCAATAATCCTTGCAGTATCCGGATCCTGTCTAAACTCCATGTAACCGGAACCGAAAGGAAATGTTTTACCATCTCCGCGAAGAGTGACATTTAAATCATACGCGGAATCATCCGGTGGGATTGCCTCTTTTTTGCAACTAAAAAATGTTGTAAATAATGTTACAGCAAAAATGGTTTTGATAAATGCTTTGTAAATAATTTTTGTTTTCATGATAATAATTTTTAAAGTTTATTTAATGATAGATTAAATCTATACCACCTTAAAAAGAATTATAAATGCAAATGAGAATTTTGCGGAAACGAATGAGAGATTGACGGAAGGAAATTTTTCTATGCTGAAAGATGGGTTATTAATTTAAGTAACTCCTCCTTTTTTGAACGTGAGACAGGAACCGTGGTATCATTATTCAAAACCAAATACCCTCCCTCACCTTTTACATAGCGGATTGCGTATTGGAGATTTACAAGATAAGAGTTATGAACCCGAAAGAAAGGAGCCATATCCAGCAGGTCTTCAATCTGTTTTAATGTTTTTGAAATAAGAAAATGCTGACCATTATTTAACCGGACATCTGTATAATTATTATTGCTTTCGCAAACGATAATATTATTGAGCGGAACCAATTCGTAACTATGCATAGTAGGTAAAGCGATTTTTTGAAAAGAAAGATCATTGCTCTTTTTAATATGGCTTAATAATGCGGTAAGTTGTTTTAAAGAATCCTTTTGTGTGTGTTGCAAATGTTTATTTACCGCTTCAATCAATTCATCTTTATCAATTGGTTTTACCAGGTAATCAAGAGCGCCAAATTTTATGGCACGAATAGCATATTGATTAAAAGCTGTTGTGAAAATAATATCGAAATTAATTTCTTTTAGTGCCTCAAGCATTTCAAACCCGGTCATCTCCGGCATTTCAACATCCAAAAAAACAAGTTGTGGGTGTTGTTGTTGAATTTGCTGCAACCCTTTTTCCGCATCATCGCAAACAGAAACTATTTCTACCTCGGGGCAATATTGTTTTAGTTGCCATTGCAGGTTATCGATGGAATGTTTTTCATCATCAATTATTATTGCCTTAATCATAAATTAAATTTCTTTTACAGGAATCTTTATCTCAACACAAGTTCCGGCATTTTCTCCTAATTCATTTTTTAAGTCGGAAATGATTATACCAACTTCATTTTGTTTCGACGGATCTATCAGCTGTAAACGATTCCTTGTTAATTCTATGCCTAAAGATTTTTTTCCACTTTCTTTTTTTATACCAAGTGCATCTTCATTCAACCGCCCTACCCCGTTATCAATAATACTGCAATGTAATATTCCATTTCCGGAAATCATATTAATATAGATCTTATTACCGGTTTTTTTATTGGCCTGCAAACCATGCCAGATTGCATTTTCAACGAAAGGTTGTATCAAAAGAGAAGGGATCAAAACTGATGATGTATCAATCTCTCCTGTATTAATTTCATATTGAAAAGGAATTTCAAAACGCAATTTTTCAAGATCCATATATAATTGAAGACAGTACAATTCATCTTCCAGCGTAATAAATGATTTGCCTGATTGTTCCAAAACAATTCGGATGAGCTTTGCAAATTTAGTAAGGTGATCCGCAGCCTTTGCTGCGTCGTTCGCAATAATAAACCTGTTGATAGAATTAAGGCAATTAAAAATAAAATGGGGATTCATTTGTGCCCGAAGCGCCTGCATTTCCAATTCGCCTGCCTTTTGCTGCATTTCGCTTTTTGCTTTTTCACTTTCCAGCTTCTGCAGGGTTAATTCTTTTTCTGTTATTTCATGGCGATGCTTTTCATTTTTGCGTTTCAACATAATATTCCTGAAAATTATAAATCCAAATAATGCTAAAACTAAAACACTAACAATTAAAATATTTTTTAGAAATGATTCACTTTTTAATTGTTGTCCGCTAAGTTGCAACTGTTGTTGACTAATTAGTTTTTCTTTGTTGAGCAATTCTATCTGTGCTATTTTTTTTTCATTTTCCATAGCCGCTTTATATATAGCGAGTTTTTTACTGAAATCATCAACTGCCACATATTCCTTCATAAAGTTGTACGCCTTGTAATAATAATAAGCACTATCAATATGATGCATCGAGTCATACAAACCGGACATTAATTTATAGCCGTCCCGGATGTATTGTTTGGCATTGTGACTTTTTGCATTCTGCAAAAGATTCCTGGTACAAGTGAGTGCATTTTTATAATTTTTTTCTCCTCCATAAACCTTACCAATATCAAGCAGCAATCGCATGATTTGATTCTTATCATTATTCTTTGCTGAAAGCTTCAGTTCAGCAGTAAGTATAGTAAGCGCCTGCTTATATTCTTTAGACGAAATATGCTTTTCTGCCACAAGAATGCGGGGAAGTGTTGTATAGTTGCTCCTTATAGTCATGAATTTAATGCTCTGCAGATATTTTTCCTGGTCATATAATGATGAATCAAATTGTTCCAGTA
This sequence comes from uncultured Chitinophagaceae bacterium, assembly GCA_963792025.1. Lineage (GTDB taxonomy): Bacteria > Bacteroidota > Bacteroidia > Chitinophagales > Chitinophagaceae > Ginsengibacter. The sequence goes on from CAWBUS010000019.1 coordinate 42,487, forward strand.
AATAATAAGTATCGCCAAGGTCAGCTAATGGATGCCAGGTTAAAGAGGAGCCCTGTGGATACGCCAAACTTTGAGAATAGAAATTCAACGCTGTTTTACTATCGCCTGCTAAATGATATAGGTCGCCGATCTTGGCTAATACAATTGCAGTATTAAAGGAATCCTTAGCGCCTTTAAATATCGCCAGGCTTTGGCTAAAGTATTCGAATGACTTTTCATAATTACCACTTTCAAAACTAACGGAACCCAATACCGCTGTCGCTTCACCCAGGGCTTTTTTGTTATTGGTAATTTGTGAAAGCCGAATTATTTTATTACATGCTTCCGTTGCACTATCGAAATAACCCTGGCAGAAATATGCTAATGCCAGGTTCAGATACGTTTCCACCAACACTTTTTTATTGCTTTCGTTTTTATCTAGTTGTATTGTTTGAAGGCAAATTTTTTCCTGCAATGGAAAATCGCGAAGCGCAACACCTGCAATATGTGCCTCATTATTCAAAGACATCACAAGGCCTCGTAAATAATTAATAGTTGATGCTTTGGCAAATGCTTTTTCCCGGTACGATTTTGCTGAATCTGTTTGCAAGTAGGTGTAAGCTAGACTTAGAACATTTAAATAATCAACCAGCGCACTATCATGTAAAGACGGCAATGCTTTCTTAAGACTGTCAATTTTTGCCCTTTGGGCGTAAGTATCACAGCCAAAAAATACCAACAATAATAAAATGTAAAACAATAGGCGGGAAAAAAAATTCCTGGTTTTTACAACCATCCTTATGCGATGAAAATAGCCAGGCATAATAATTCTAAAGCAGATTAGAGTTTCATTAAAGTTACTTAAATCGAATTAGATGAGATGGAATACATGCCATATCCTCATTACGGTATAATATAAATCTCTTATTGAGGCAGTCCAACTTTATTAACTAGTTCGATATATCTTTTATCCGTTTTAAGAGGAGCCCAGCGGGGATCTGCTTTAAGCCATACCATCCAGTTAGATCGTTCATCATAGGCTTTATTCAACCATTCAAATGCTTTGTCTTTGTCACCCAGTCCCGTATAGACCGTTGCCACGCCATAGGAGGTCACAAATTTTTTTGATGATAACGCAACCAGGGTGTCCAGGATTTTTTTAGCATTTGCCTTGTCACCACTCACCCCATAAACATTACCGAGTACTGAAAGTCCAACGCACCAATTCCCTGAAATTTCCAACGTTTTTTTATATTCAGTAATAGCCTCGGGGTACATATTCTTCGCCTGGTATGCCCGGCCCATCCAAATATGAACAATTGCAAGTCTTGGATTCATTTGTACCGCCGCCTGTAATTTTTGTAAGGCAAGGTCATAATCACCGCTATATAAAATACTGAAGCCCATATCGGAGGCAATTGGTGCAGAAAGAGGATCAAGTTCCTTTGCTTTTTCAAGTATTACTTTTGCTTCCTCATATCTTTCCATTGCAGTAAGGTAATAGCCATACCAGTCGTACGCAAGTTCGTAGTTTGGGTTCAAAGCTATGGCAGTGCGGTATTCCTGCTCCGCTGCTGCCCAATCCCAACCATAATAAAATTTATAAAATCCAAGGGATGCATGTGATTCAGCTAACGTCGAATCCAAAGCCTCAGCCTTTGTAGCCGCTTCAAACGCTTTTGGAAATGCTTCCGCCGGTGCCAGGAAACTGCCATATCCTAATGCGTTATAACAATCAGCCAGCCCCGCGTAAGCCGGTGCAAACAAGGAGTCACTCCCGATAGCCTGGTGAAAGAAGTCTATTGCCCTTTTAAGGTCAGGTGGCGTTCGTAAGTTCCAGAATGAACGGCCTTTTAAATACAATTGATAAGCCTCGATACTTGTGGTTTTTTTTGCTGAAGTGTGACCTTCGTTCCGTAATAAAGTGATTTCTAATTTTTCTGCTATGGCGTTAACAATTTTATCCTGTAGCGCAAAAATATTATCCATGTTTTCATTGTATTTTGTCGACCATAAACTAACGCTATCCTTGACATTAATAAGGTTGGCAGTAATTATAATATGGTCTCCCTCCAACTGAACAGTTCCTTTTAAAACCTTACCTACACCTAACTTTCTTCCCACTTCGTTTATATCAACATTCTTTTTTTTAAATTGAAAAGAAGAAGCCCTGGCACACACTTTCAAACCTTTCAATTGCGCTAAAGAATTTTGAATCCCTTCAGTTAGACCATCACTAAAATAGTCCTGGCTGGTATCTTTACTTATGTTGACAAAGGGAAGCACTGCAATAGATTGATCAGTATTGACAGGCTCTTTCTTTTCTTTTATGCCAGCTTTTAATTTTGAGAAAACGAAGTAACCAGCAATTGCTATCACCGTAAGAAAAACGATAACAAGACCAGACCTTACGAATAATTTATCTCTTACCATATTTTAATTAGCTTTAAAAGCCGCCTCTATAATATACCGCTTTTGTACGCCCGTTTTAAATATACAAACTTCTTTACCCATTATTAACTGTTTGTCTTTTTATTTTAGTTCAAAAAAATTGCCTGCTAATCATCCATGTAACTGTTAGCATCTGCCTGACGGAAAAGTAGTCGTTAAGTATTCGGGATATTACGGAAAAAGTAAGAAGAAACTCTTAGCCAAAACAATCTCGATCATATTGCAAAAATTTTATGGAACGTAGCGGTAAGATAATTGTGAATAAAAAAAATAATAAGGCTTAATTGCCCTATTGATGTCTTATATTTTAGTTTTAACTATTTTACAAGGATCATTTTTTGAGTCTGTACTATAAAACGTCATTCATCTCTAAAAACAAGCGTTTCACAAGCTCCGGAACCCTGTTTACTAAATACCATAATTTCTTATTTCTAATCTAAGTACCTTACAGGGTAAACAGATTCCCCGCAAATTATTTTTACCAAAACTTCATTATGAAAAAGTTTACCATCATTTCAATTGCAACATTGTTAATTGCAAACTTTGCCAAATCGCAAGGCTGCATCATTGTCCGCAATGTTTCAGGGCTTGGGCAATATAACTTGACCAGCAATTCATTTTCTAGTTCCAGTTGGCAAATCAGCATTAATACCCGTTACTTTAAAGCATACCGTGATTATAAAGGCAAAGTCGATCTGAAAACGCCTCCGCCAAATCAAAATATTATCAGATCTTATTCGATGGATTTTGCGGTTACCAAACCACTCCCTAAAGGATGGTCACTTGATTTAGGTTTTCCGATTTCAGCAAACAGCCGCACTACAAATTCAGAACATGGCGGACCGAACACACCAAGACATACCACAAGTGCCTATGGGATGGGCGATCTTCAATTCACCGTGTTTAAATGGTTGTTGAAACCAACCGACAAACAAAAGGGTAATATTCAAATAGGATTGGGAATTAAATTTCCGACAGGTGACTATAAAAAGCAGGGATATTTTTACAGGAATGATACAACAAGAATATTATCCACACTAAACCCTGCAATTCAATTGGGTGATGGCGGCACCGGATTCATTACTGAATTAAATACTTTTTATTATTTGGATTCGAAAAAAAATTTCAGCCTTTACGGCAATTTTTATTACCTGATAAATCCAGCGGATTTAAATGGCACACAATATACCATGGGTAAGCCACAGACAGCAGCAAACATACTGCTTGGAGCATATGATGCCAGCGTTATTGATGTATTTTCAATTCGGGCAGGAGCAAATTTTAATTTAAAAAGCTGGGCTTTTTCAGCAGGCATAAGAGATGAAGGAGCTCCCGTTTATGATTTAATTGGAAAGAGTGATGGGATACGTCGTTCCGGTTATACCTTATCAGGAGAGCCGGGAATAATTTATAAGTTTAAAAGTGCAACAGTTTATACTTATGTTCCCTTCTTACTTTCACATGAAGTAAAACAAAGCGCGCTTGACAAAATAATAACAAGGCAAACGGGAGTCTATACCAGCGGCGCCGGTGGTTCAGGTGATTACCAAATTTTTGTTGGGGCTCAATTCCAGCTGTGATAGCCAAATAATGTAGATAATTGTGTACGGCTATCCAACCTATTAGGTTAAAAATTGATTGATGATTTTTAAACTATTCATATACTCAAAAAAAACGAAATGTAAGTAACCATTGCACCCGGCTGGAAATTTACTTATTCATCAAAGACCTAAGCATAGTGATATTTTTTTATTGCGTTTATACTTATACGTTATATATATGTGCGCATGTTAGCAAAAATCCCGTCTATCTTCGTTTGTTCGTCCAGAAAAATAGAGACTATTCCTTGAAAAGAATAGTCTCAAGTATTAGCACCCCTGATAATTATAGTAAGTTTATTAATGTAGTAACCTTTTTATTTATTACCCTGAAAATCATCAGACAAATGCAATCCCAATTTTGCAAAAATATTTGCCGCCACCTTTCTTCCTTGTGCCAGGCCGGTATTAATTGAAGGTTGATAGTGAATTCCGGCATACAACCTTGAATTACCTGCATCTTCCCCGATAGCACGGAAAGTGCTAAAAGTTCTTGGAGCAAAGCCAAGGTAATCATAGGTGTGGTCTGTGAAGGGGCCAATGTTACCAAAGAGAACCGTAAACGCATCTGATGTGGCGGAAGAAAGCACGGCGTGGGCGGAGGAATATTCAGGATGGGCAGGGGTGGTCAATAACGGTGTCCATGTGGTATATCCCATTACATTTTGTATATAAGTAATAGGGCGAACCAGGTTGTAGGTATATTTTGTTTTCCAGCAACTAATGCTCGGGTCACTATTGCAAATACCAGTAAGCGCATAAGCGAAAGCTGCCTTATCAAGATGGCTGTTGGTTATTTTTAATACCTGCTGAAGGATACTCTCCCAATGTCCTCCTGTAGTAACACCGGGGATGTCCCTCCAGAAAAGGGCCATTGCAGTTTGGTCAGGTGTTAAGTTTTCATGAGCTGTATACACCTGCATTACCATTTGATAAAAATCTGATTTCGGATCTTCTGAATAAGCCGTGGGCGCACCCGGTTGTGTGTTATCAATATCGCCTGTAATAATCGTGCGCAGGTTACCAAAGTAAGGTGTGCTCGCTTTACCAAATGCAGGTGGTGTGGGAACCCATAGACCGGGTCCTACAGGTGGCGTATAGGCGTCGCTAACATCGGCAATTCCATCCGTGGCGGACCAGTTGAAAACCGCATCGGCAACTGCTTTGCCAAATGCATTTGACCGGGTGATCGTTTCTTCATTTGCTTCAAGGCTATACAAAGCATTCAGTGCATTTTCAAGAGAATCTATGGATGCCTTGTCTGCAGTACTTGCGTTGGGAAAAAGATTCCTGTTAATAGATGCCAACGCAGCGTTCACACTGGCAGGCCAGTAGTATGGTTTAAAACGGTCTGCCTGCGGAAGGTTGCTGAGGCCATTTATCTTCCTGTTGATCTCAGTGCCAAGAAGCGTTCCCGGGGCTACGGCTTCATAAGCAGTAACGCCGGTGTAAGCATAAATTCTTGAAAAAAGAACATTTGCAACGCCTGTGGTATTACTCATCAACCTGATCTGCATGGTGATCCATTTGTCGATCACATCGGAAGAAAACTTTCCTGCATCGTTGCTACCCGGCGGATAAAAATGATCGCCTTTGTTGCAGGCCATAAAACAACTGTTTAAGAGAATTAAGTATAAAAACATCTTGCTGATTACACTTTGCTTTTGTGAATTGAATAATCGTTTCATAAATTTTTAATTTTAATTATTAATGAAGAATTGTTTGAAAGAGATTGAACTGATCGGAGAGCTTGTTGCCGTTGAGCTATTCGTTTTCAATATATCTGTACTTTTTTCCTTCTGACAACTGTTATAAAAACGATAGTTAATACAGATAGAGACAACGTGAAGATGAAAGAGAATAGCTTTCTTATAGCGTGGGCTTTCATTTTAATTTGCTTTTTTGATGAATTACTTAATTACCGAAAGTTTTTTTGTCTCCAGATAACTGCCCGCATTAAATTTTAAATAATAAATCCCTTTAGCTACACCGGTTGCATCCCATGTTAATTGATGAGTGCCGGCTTCCATTACCGCATTAGAGATTGTTTTTACTAACCTTCCTGAGCCATCATAAACCTGTATGGAAACTTTTTGTGACTGAGGAATAGTAAATGAAATATTGGTTGAACTTGAAATAGGATTGGGATGTACTGATAAGCTTGTTGCATTTTTTGTATCAGCAATTATATTACCTGGTAAAGACTGCGCCTCTTCGCTAATAGCATTATGGTCTAAAGAAAATTGATATTTCCATTTATACATACCACCATTAGGATCTGGCGAATCCCATCTGCCACACCAACCAACAAAAGGATTTAGAAATGTCAATGCTCCGGGCTGAAAATCACTGCTCGTATCAATCAATTTCCATGTTGCACCGAAATCATCGCTGTAAGAAGATCCTGATATGGGAGTAAACCCGCCTGGTATTGTGCTTACGAAGTCATGAGTGAAAGGGACGGACGTAATAAAAAATCCCATGGGGTTGCCGGTAAAATTTTTATCTGCCCATGTTTTGCCGCCATCGTGTGTTTCTACTTCATGCGTGCTTCCATCACCAAAATCGAAAGAAAGGCCTAAACCATTTTGTTTATCACTAAAAGCAAAACCATAAATGGGCGTTGCTAAAGTATATGGAAACTGCTGCCAGTGTTTACCAAAATCATCAGAGCGATAAATATAACTATTGCTGTATGTATCGCCTACTGTAACCCAAATTCTGTTTTGAAAAACGGCGTAAGAATTAGAGTTTGAACTGAAAGCATACCCTTGGGTTGGTGGTAGATTTTGATCCGGCACACGCTGCCATGTTTTGCCAGCATCGGAAGTTATATAGATCTCCAACCTCGAAATATCTATCAGATCATCATCGCCAACCGTAACCCCATGCTGTGCATCAAAAAAATAAACAATATCAGGAAAGGAACTCGCGCTATAAAGTGTACCCGGCTGAAGCTGTTTCCATGTGTCGCCGCCATCAGTAGTTTTAAACATGGCGCCGCCGTAGTTAAAGGCGTCGTTCATTGCAGCATAGCAAGTGTTTGCATCAACAGCTGCAATGCCGCTTAAGCTGTAACCGTCGGGCGCATCTACCGAATCAAGCCGCCATGTTTTACCTGCGTCTGCGCTGCGTATAAATGAATTGGCAACATAGGCTGCTGTGTCATAATCCAACTGCGCCCATACAGCGTTTGGAGATGGTACCTGCACTAATCGAACATGGCCGTTGCTTACCACATGCGGTGCATTAACATCTTGCCAGTATGGATTAATTTTTAGCCCGAAGCTGTGGGGGGAACGTTTTAAATTATGATATTGCTTCATTTGCAGCATGATATTTTTTTTCGATTTCATCGCTGCAATTTTTGTTGATTGCGCATTGGCATAAATTGAAGCCAGTATTAAAAAAGCGCAGCAGTAAGAAATTTTTTTGTTGAGTAAAGTTTTCATACAAATTTGTTTAATTGTAAATGGAAAGTGATTAAGGAAAATTTATGAAAGGATTTATTTTATCACGGCAAGCTTTTTCGTTTCCGCATAACTGCCTGTATTAAATCGTTTGCAGTTGTGCTTCCATGTTCATTTGTTGCATCCCAGGTAATTTGATGAACCTATACAGGTATTTGTACATCAGCCAATGTTTTTATCAACCTTCTATTCATATCAAAAACTTATCTTATACACCTCAGCTTTGGCGAGAAAAAATTTATACATTTTTTATAAATCCGTACAACTGGTTCCGAATTTATTGCTGGTAACTGTATTTCCACTGCAATTTGTTTGATTGAAATCACATACCGCATTATTCATGGATCGGTTGTTTATTATAGTTGAATTTGTGATTCCAACTAAATATATCCCGATAGAATTATTAGTATTGAAGTCAGTAATATTGCCCTTAAGAGTACCCGACATAGGAAGTCCGTTATCACTTATAAGCGCAAGTACTCCGTTCGGGGGAGCCCCTAAATTCAGGACGCCTAAATTCTTGTTGCAGGTGTTATTTGTAACCAGGAAATTCATATCGATAATTGCTATGCCATTGGTTGCATTTGAGTTGGCCGTGCAATTGTAAACCTTAGCGAACTCACCGGTTTGACCAACACCAATAATTACCATACCAGCAGGATCATTACCAAAATCACCAAAAATGTTTCTTGTATTTGAATTTGCAGTGCAGTTGGATATAATTGCAGATCCACCATAACCAATAATGCTTGCAAAAGCCACGTTGTCGTTGGCAGTACAATTATTAAGCGTCACTGTGGTATTGTCAGTATTAAAATTTAAAAAAACAAACCCGGCATCTGCATAACTATGGTTCGCTATACAGCCTGTGTAAACATTACCGGTTGAAACACCATCCTGGGAATAAAACCCACGATAAAAATTAACAGCTTCGCAATTGTTTACGCGATTATCAGAACCTTCAATATCAAACGCGGTGAATTGTGTATTTGATACTTTACAATCTGCAACTTCATTATTATTTGAAAAATCATCCAGGAAAATTCCAACACCAGATACGCCTCCGCTGCCCAGAATACTGTAGCTTATATTACAATTTTTTACAACAGTATTATTAGATCCTAATAGCGCAATAACTGAAAGAATTCCTGGGTTGGAGCTACTTGCGTTTAGGTTCATCAGGCTTTCGTTGTTTGCATTATTTATAACAATCCCGAAATTCAATAATTTTATATTTTTTATCGTAACACCCGAAACAGTAACAATCAGGTTGTCACCCGCACTACTGTTATCATTAATCGTCGATGATTTTTCGTCTTCTTCTCCCTGGATCGTAAGATTAGGAACGTCTACTATAACATTCCCTGTCTGCAATACGGTTTTATCTATAATGATCTTGCCCCCATCTATTGAATTATCTACTGCGTCCTGAAGGGTAGAATAATCTTCCGGAACATGGATAATTGATTTTCTACGTAAACCCGGTCGTGACATTACTTTTGTTGTATTAAGAAACAGCTTCCGCTCAAACGTAAATTTTTCAATATCCTGTTTTGCTGCTTTCCGGTTCGTGAGTAACAGCTGCGAACTCTTTTCTGACGAAGCCCGGTAATTTAGAGCGTTCGTTTTTAAACCTGCCATACCACTAGACTTATTCTGTACCGATTGTAATGGAATGTTATTAAGATTCTTAAAATCCTTCTGACAACTGATCATGCAAATTGCCCCTGTTGTGAATAAAGCAATTGTAAATTTGGTTTTAAGTAAAGTTTTCATGATTGTATATTTTTAAGTTGATCAAATTGAATTGGCAACTGTGAAACTATCATCGAACAATTCTTTTTGAAAGCCTGAATGAGCAGTTGGGGCCATGGGAATTCGGTTTGCGGACGTCGTTTATTAATTGACAGGGCGCGCCACGTGCGTACTCAAGGCCGGTTAAAATGTACCTTAATTCTGTCGCTCCCAACTGCTCAGTCAAAAATGCTATTCGTTCACGGAAATAGGGATCTGCTCATTATAGATAGGCAGAGACAGTATAAAAATTATATTTGAAAAATAGGTCTGGAGGCTTTTGCTGGCCAATTATCAATAACTTTAAACAGGCTCACGGAAATTTTATAAAAGTGGCTAAAGCCTGATTAATAAAACGAATAAATTTAAAATGTTGTTGGCAAGAAAAATAATAAGTATTGCTATAAGCACATTATTAATTTGCCCAGGTTTTGCACAACATCCCGACAGAGAGAAAATAGATAGTTTAAAAAAACAATTACCCTTTACGCATGGTATCCAAAGAATAGATTGCCTAAATGCTTTAAGTGAAGAATTCTGGTGGCCACCGCGTGTTTATCCTGATTCTATTTCTATGTGGGCAATAGAAGCAATCAAAGATGCGACAAACAGCAATTACACATCGGGCATTGCGACATCGTCTATGCACCTGGGAGTATCAGAAATATATAGAAAAAATTTTTTGACCGCGGAAAAGTATTTAAGAAACGCATTGCAAATTTTTGATAGTATACATGATAAAAACAGACAAGGATGGTGTAACCTGTGGATTGGCCAAACTCTTTATTCTGAAAACCGGTTCACCGAAGCTCTATCTTTCTTTACCAAATCGCTAACCTACCTAACTGTACTTAATGATCACGAAGGCGAAGGAAAGGCATGGGCATGGATGAGTTTCTTATATGCGGCTACCGGTGATTATGAGAAAAGCTTTGAATACTGCACCAAAAGTTTGCTAATGCGGCAAAAGATGAGTGATCATGTATGCGTTGCGGCATCTCTTGCCAATATGGGCTACTTATATAAGTCTGCAGGAGATAATGAAGATGCTTTGGACTATTATCGACAGGGTTTGCAATACGGAAATATTCATGGCATCAATTATTATGCTGCTAACTGGAATTACTTCGATGAGCCGATAGGAGCTATTTACCAGATGATGGATAATCCGGATTCTTCTCTTTATTATCTTCAAAAGGCAATACAAATTGACCCGGGCAACCAGATGACCAGGATAAGTTTCGGAGAAACACTTCTTTTAAAAAAACAATATGACTCAGCTTTAAGCATTTTTTTGAATCCAATTGATCGTTTCAGAAAGGGAAATGACCAATGGGATCTTATGAGAATACTTTTGGATGCTGCAAAAGCGCTGGAAAAAGAAAATAAGAATTCGGCAGCGTTAGCGTATGCCCTCGATGGATTTTTAATTGCACAGAAAGCTAACGTAAAACCCTACACGATACAGGGATACCTGCTACTTGCCTCTATATATAAAGACTTGAAAAAAAACGACAGCGCTTACTTTTTTATGCAACAGTATACTGCTTTAAAAGATTCAGTAACCAACCAACAGTTCTTATGGAGGCTAACTAATTATAAAAAACAAACAGAATTTAAAAAACAAATTGAAGAATTGTCAATGCTTGAAAAAGATAATAAAATCAAGGAAGAGAAACTGAAGAACGCATATAAAACTAAATGGCTTTTTATAATTGGCCTGATCATAATTGTTATGTCGGGTATGATTGTCTATATAGCTCTTACTCTTAAAAGAAAAAATGAAAAGTTGAAAAGCGAACACGAACAGGCTGTATTAAAAAATCGTGCCGCTGAACTTGAAATGCAGGCGTTGAGAGCACAAATGAATCCTCATTTTATTTTTAACTGTCTTAGTTCTATTAACAGGTTTATTTTAAAAAATGAAGCCGATGCAGCATCTGATTATCTTACCAAATTTTCCAGGTTGATAAGGATGGTTTTAAGCAATTCCCAAAAGGCTTTCATAACATTGGAAGATGAATTGGAAATGTTACGCCTGTACCTGGAAATGGAAAGACTGCGCTTTAAAAACTCCTTTGATTATAGTATCACGTTTAAAAACGCCATAGATGTTAACAATGTTTTCGTTCCTCCATTATTATTACAACCTTTTGCTGAAAACGCCATCTGGCATGGATTAATGCATAAAGAAGGAAACGGCCGGCTCGAAATTGTATTAAACGATGATGGAAAAATTCTGACCTGCATAATCTCAGACAATGGCATCGGCAGAACCGAAGCGGCAAGGTTAAAAAGCAAAACGTCTGCAAAAGAAAAGTCAATGGGTATGACTTTAACTTCGGAGCGGCTTGCACTGCTAAACAATGTCACCGAAGGCAAAACCCATTTCACTTTTGAAGATATAGTGGATGAAAAGGGGAACGCCGCCGGCACGAGGGTTACACTGAAATTGCATTATAAGAATCTTGGGGAACTAACAGTTTAAATAAATAAGAATATATGATAACGGCAATAATAGTTGATGATGAGCCTTACAGTTGCGAAAGTCTGGCTACTTTACTGGAACGATATTGTCCTGACGTAAAAATTTTGGACATATGTTATTCCGCAGCTGCCGCAATACAATCTATCCATGATCAAAAACCGCAAATACTTTTTCTTGATGTTGAGATGCCACACATGAATGGTTTTGAATTATTAGAAAAATTACATTCAATCGAGTTCAAATTAATTTTTACTACCAGTTATGATCAATATGCTTTAAAAGCCATTCATTTCAGTGCTCTTGATTATTTATTAAAACCGATCGACCGGGAAGAATTACAAAAAGCTGTTCAGAAAGCAACAATTACCGGCAACCCACTGCCCCAACAAATAGAGATTCTTTTGCAAAAATTAAAACATCCAACTATAGGCGTTAATAAAATAGCCATTCCTACTATGGAGGGACTTCAAATGATTTTTGTAGAAAATATTATTAGTTGCCGGGCCGATAGCAACTACACAGTTTTACTGCTGAAAAATAAACAAAAAATAATCGCCTCCCGGACGTTAAAAGATATTGAAGAAATGTTGGGAGATTATTCTTTTGCCAGAGTTCACCATTCATTCCTGGTTAATCTAAACGAAGTCGAAAAATACGTAAAAGGTGAAGGCGGATATTTACTGATGAGCGATGGAACAACCATAGATGTTTCACGCAGCCGCAAAGAGATCCTCTTAAAAAAACTACAGGGGTAATTGCAAACCACTCATTCAAACCTGTCAACTACAACCAATAGCAGCAAATAGCTCAATAAAATTAGCCATGGGGCTACATTGTTGGTAGTTTTAGTAGCGCCAGCCGTGAAAACTGCAATTCCAACAATTAAATATTTTTTGCAATGAAAAATCTTATCGCGTTTTTATTTCTTTTGCTAATCGCCGGTTCAGCCCTGCCTCAAGGTTGCATCATTGTTCGCAACGTTTCAGGGCTTGGACAATATAATGTAACTACTAAGTCATTTTCTACGTCTGAATGGCAACTCAACATCAATAACCGTTACTTTAGAGCGTACCGTGATTATAAAGGAAAAGTAGATCTGAAAACACCACCCGCCAATCAGAATGTTATTAATTCTTTTTCAACAGATCTTGATGTTACGAGATTATTGCCTCACGGTTGGTCTCTTGATTTAGGTTTCCCAATTGAAGCAAACAGCCGCACTTCAGATGCAGAACATGGCGGACCAAATACTCCAAGGCACACGACCAGTGCCTTTGGTATAGGCGATCTCCAATTTACGGCGTTGAAATGGTTGTTTAAGCCTTCCGATAATCAAAGGGGTAATATTCAAATTGGATTAGGAATTAAATTTCCAACGGGTGATTATAAAAAACAGGGGTACTTCTATAGAAATGATACTACCAGGATATTATCTACTCTTAATCCTTCCATCCAACTGGGTGACGGGGGAACAGGCTTTACCGCAGAGTTAAATACATATTATTTTCTTGATTCAAAAAAAGCGGTCAGTCTTTACGGCAACTTTTATTACCTCGCAAATCCTACCGATATAAACGGTACTCAATATACGCAGGGCAAGCTGGAGACAACAGCAAATATTTTACTTGGGGCTTATGATGTAAGTGTAATTGATGTATTTTCAATACGGGCAGGAATAAATTATGATGTAAAGAACTGGGCTTTTTCTGCAGGCATAAGAGACGAAGGCGCCCCGGTTTATGATTTATTTGGAAAGAGCGATGGCATTCGTCGTTCGGGTTATACGCTCTCAGCCGAACCTGGTATAATTCACAAGTTTAAAAGCGCAACCATCTATACTTATGTTCCTTTCTTGCTTTCGCACGAAGTGAAACAAAGCGCTCTCGATAAGGTAATAACAAAGGAAACAGGAGTTTATACGATAAGTTCGGGCGGCTCCGGCGACTACCAGATTTTTGTAGGAGCTCAATTTCAACTATAATTTTTATTAATTCAGATCAAAAATTGCGAAGAATTATAGTAACAGGGAAACTGATGTTAACTAACGATCAGGGCTAATGGCGGTTGGGCATATGAGCAATACAAAACACCCTCTGGTAAGATTTTGCCAGAGGGTGTCTGAGTTAAATACTATAAACCTTCTTAAATATACCGGTTAACAATATTTTCAAGATATTCCTGTCTGCCGCTTATTTGTTCCGGTTCGCCCGTTTCAATAGCGTATGCACGGAGGTCTTCCATTGATAATTTTCCGGCTTCGAACTCTTTTCCTTTACCACTATCGAATGAAGCATAACGATCTTTACGAAACTTTTCAAAATCTGATTTTTCAAGAATTGCATCGGCAGTGATTAACGCCCTTGCGAATGTATCCATACCGCCAACATGGGCATAAAACAAATCTGCCTTATCGGTTGATGAACGACGAATCTTTGCGTCGAAGTTGATACCACCGCCCTTTAAACCGCCTGCTTCCAGGAACACCAGCATTGCTTCCGTTAATTCATTAATATTATTAGGGAACTGGTCTGTATCCCACCCATTTTGATAATCGCCACGGTTAGCGTCTAAAGATCCGAGCATGCCCGCATCTGCTGCCACCTGCAATTCGTGCTGGAAAGTGTGCCCCGCAAGAGTGGCATGGTTCACCTCAATATTAATTTTAAAATCATTCGACAAATCATACTGACGCAAAAAACCAATTACGGTTTCGCAATCGTAATCATATTGATGTTTTGTTGGTTCCATTGGTTTCGGCTCAATAAGGAAAGTTCCCTTAAAACCATTTTTTCTTGCATAATCTTTTGCCGTATGCAGAAAGCGTGCAAAATGTTCTTTCTCACGTTTCATATTTGTATTCAAGAGGGTCATATACCCTTCCCTGCCTCCCCAAAATACATAACCCTCACCACCCAACTCAATGGTAGCATCGATGGCACCCTTAACCTGTGCGGCTGCATGAGAAAGTACATGAAAGTCTGGATTAGTTGAGGCTCCATTCATATAACGTGGATTAGAAAAGACGTTGGCTGTTCCCCATAATAATCTTACGCCGCTGGCATTTTGCTTCTGCTTTGCATATTCAACCATAGTTTGCAGTCGTTTATCGTTGTCAGCAACATCTGCACTATAATCTACCACGTCAACATCATGAAAGCAATAAAAAGGCAGATTCATTTTTGTGATAAATTCAAATGCTGCGTCCATCTTATCTTTTGCTCTTTCAATTGGATCACTTTTTTTGTTCCATTCAAAAACGTGGGTTCCCGGGCCAAATGGGTCACCGCCTTCATTTACGAATGAATGCCAGTAAGCGCAGGCAAAGCGCAAATGCTCTTTTAATGTTTTTCCTGCCACGACTTTGTTCTCGTCATACCAGCGAAACGCCAATGGGTTATCACTTTCCGGGCCTTCATACTTAACCTGGCCCAATCCTTTAAAGTATTCCTTTTCTCCTAAGATTATTTCCATAATTGATTATTGATTAGATTTATGATTATTATAAAAAAAATTGAACCCCACCGCGATATTGCGTTTACTAAATTAAGAAAGATCGGTAAAGTTCATGATCTTTCTTTAAAAATCCTTCTGTTTAATATCATGCAATTTTTTATTACCAAATGCCGCTGTCAAATTAAGATTGCTATTAATCTCCCTACTATTAAATACCACACCAGCTATCGGTTTGCCTGATCCATCTTTAACTTTCCCATTTTTTGTTCCGGGATACATAATTATTCCTGATGCATTGCTTTTATGCACTCCCAAAGACAGCAAAAATCCCTCTCTACATATTCCAGCGGTATATTTTAAGGTGGCAATCGTAAACAATACTTGAATTAAATAAAATCTAAAGTACCAATTTAATTCTGAATAGTAATCGGTTGCATACTTTTTTTTAAAAGGATATCTTATTTTTATATTAAATCAAAAAGAGAAGTGAAAGAAAAAAAAGAAGTTACCATCTACGACATAGCTGATAAACTTGGAGTATCGACAGCTACCGTAAGTCGTGCACTCCAAAATAATCCGTCCACCAGCCTCTCAACGCGTAAGAAAATTAACGCACTGGCGGAATCAATGGGTTATCGCCCCAATCTTTTCGCCAGCAGTCTGCGATCTCAAAAAACCCATACCATTGGGGTTATCCTTCATGAATTAAACAGTTCTTTCATTACTTCGGTATTAGCAGGCATCGAGAAAATTGCCAGTGAAGCAAAATATAATCTCATAATTGTTCACTCCGCCGAAAGCGTGACGCTGGAAAAAGTGAATGCCCTCAATCTTTTTAATAAGCGTGTTGATGGAATTATTGCTTCATTATCTTTTGATACTGAAAACCTATCTCATTTTGAACAATTTCAAAATAAGAATATACCAGTTGTTTTTTTTGACCGCGTTTTTGAAAAGGGTGATGATGCGAAAGTTATCATCAATAACTTCCAGGCCGGCTATGATGCAACTGCGCATTTAATAGAGCAAGGATGCAAACGGATCGCCATTGTAACCTCCAGTTTAAAAAGAAATGTGTATTCAGAAAGAACGCGTGGTTATAAGCAAGCACTTGTTGACCATCATTTGAAATTTGATGAAAAACTTTTAATTGTCGATGGCCTTAGAGAGGAAGATGCCATAAGATCTGCAAAACACATCTTATCTATGAAAACATTGCCAGATGGCATTTTTATTACCAACGATTTTTGTGCGGCTGTAATAATGCAGACATTAAAAGATGCTGGCCTTCAAATCCCCCGCGATATTGCAATCGTAGGATTTAACAACGACAATATTGGTAAAGTTGTTAGTCCGAAACTTACTACTGTAAACTACCCTGGGTATGAGATGGGGAAGGTAGCTGCGCATAACCTTATAAACCACCTGAAAGGTATATGGGATTTGAGTCTCTCCAGTACAGTTGTAATTAAATCGGAATTAATTATAAGGGAATCTTCATTAAAAAACGCAACCAAAAAGTAAAATTTTCATAAGGATGAAATTAATGGCCAGCCCATTGACAACTAAAAAACTGAAGACACTTATCGCCAATAGTTACAGAATTTCTTTATTGAAGTTAGCTTGTATCAACCACCTGAAATTACCCTTAATAGCTGATAGACCGAAATGCCGCCGGATGTTTAGACAAAAAAAAGAAGGATGTTGAAACACCCCTCCACTACTTGATATAGTTCGAGAAAAAAAATTAACCAGAGATATTTCAAAAAAGATTTAGTTGCTAATTCCTTTAATTGTCTTGTGATATTAAATTAAGCAGTCTCAAATACAGGGGCCATTGTAAAATCTGCTTGCAGCAAGTATTTACGCCGGTTTATTTCAACTTTCTCCTAACTGCTTTATATTATATTAATAAATGTAAGTCTGACAATTATTATCCGAAGATAATTAGTTTTATTTTATAAAGCAACCGATTACAATATTTTTTTTAATTTTACTGCACATTCGATTTTTGCCCGACCTTGCAATTGAAAATATAATTGAGTTACCAAACAGCTAGTTACTTTTTATTAAAAAAAACTCGTTGTTTATTAGTGCTTTTGCTTTCCTTTAATACTGGAAGTAAGATTTTCTCTAACCCGACCTGGATTCGGAATTTTTATTAGAAGAAAGTAAAAGTCAATGATTGAATTTAATGCAAAGTTGGAGTGGTGGTTGCTACAGGAATAAAATGTTTTTTCGAAAGAATGCTTGTTATATGAAAAAAAAGTTTTTGGAACTGTTTACATTTTCAATATTAATACTAAACCAGTCCATAGCTCAATCTTTTATCACAGGGAAAGCTGACAACAGCACCTTTCCTTTGGTTACTGCAAGTCTTACCACTTCAATCTACGTAGATAAAAATGATGACTGGCTTGTCAATAAGGCTGCATCCCTATTACAGAATGATATTGAAATGGTAACAGGCCATAAACCAGAAATTATTTCTTCACTTCCCTCCCCGTCAAAAAATATCATCATTATCGGAACTATCAATGGTTCAGAAACAATTGATCAACTTATTAAAGAAAAAAAAATAAATGTTGATGGCATTAAAGGCAACTGGGAAGCATTCAAATTACAAACTATCAGCAATCCAATCAAAGGGATAAACGGTGCCTTGGTAATTGTCGGAAGCGACAAACGCGGCGCAGCTTACGGCACATTTACATTATCGGAACAAATAGGTGTATCACCCTGGTATTGGTGGGCCGATGTACCCGTAAAAAAGAAAAGCGTATTATACTTTAAAAAAGGAACGTACGAGTATGGTTCGCCTTCCGTAAAATATCGCGGTATATTTATCAATGATGAAGCACCGGCTTTTTCAAGGTGGACAAAGGAAAAGTTTGGCGGTGTAAATCACCTGGTATATGAAAAGATGTTTGAGTTATTGCTGCGCTTAAAAGCTAATTATTTATGGCCGGCCATGTGGGGCAACGCATTTAATGATGATGATACATTGAATCCTGTTCTTGCCAACAAATGGGGCATTGTAATGGGCACTTCCCACCACGAACCGATGATGCGTGCACAGCAGGAATGGAAACGCTATGGAAAAGGCGCCTGGGATTATTCCACCAACGATTCTGTTTTAAGAGCCTTCTGGAAAAAAGGTATTGAGAACATGGACCATCACGAAAGCATTGTTACTATTGGGATGCGTGGCGATGGCGACAAGCCGATGACGCAGGGTACCGCCATTGGATTGCTGGAAAAAATTGTGGCTGATCAACGAAAAATTATTGCAGAAGTTACCGGCAAGCCAGCCAGCGAAACGCCACAGGACTGGGCGCTGTATAAAGAAGTACAGGATTATTATGATAAAGGTATGCGTGTACCCGATGACGTTACATTATTGTTGTGCGATGATAACTGGGGCAATATACGCAGGCTTCCGAAACTTACCGATAAGCCAAGAAGGGGCGGCTATGGCATTTATTATCATTTTGATTATGTAGGGGGACCAAGAAATTACAAATGGATCAATACCAACAACATTGCCCGGGTATGGGAGCAAATGCACCTGGCTGATGCATATGGCGTAAAAAATATCTGGGTCGTAAATGTGGGCGATCTGAAACCGATGGAATTCCCTATTTCATTTTTTTTAGATTATGCATGGAATACAAAAAAGTGGAATGAAAATAATCTCGACGATTATTATGTTCAATGGGCCACGAAACAATTTGGTGCCACTTATGCAAAACAGATCGCTGTTATACTTGAAAAGTACGCAAAGTATGCATCCAGAAGAAAACCTGAATTGCTTGATACCAAAACCTACAGTATAGAAAATTATAATGAAGCGCAAAGAGTCACGGATGATTGGAATATGTTATTGACATCTGCAGAAAAAATAAACAATGAATTACCTGCTGAATATAAGGATGCATTCTTCGAACTGGTATTGCATCCCGTAAAGGCGTTTGCCAATCTCCAGGATCTGTACACTGCAGTTGCATGGAATAATTTTTACGCGAAAGAGGATAATCCCCTTGCAAATAATTCCGCTGATGAAGCCAAACAATTTTATATAAATGATTCATTGATCTCAGCTGAATATAACCAGCTAAACAATGGCAAGTGGAATCACATGATGGACCAAACACATATTGGCTATACGTACTGGCAGGAACCCCGCGTTCAGAAAATGCCCGAAGTAAAATATGTCTCTCAGGATGTAATAGCGCAATCATCGGCAAAAAAAGATTCCGCTATAAAAAGTGCAATGTCTTTAATACCAAATAACAGCAAAGGCAATTTATTTTATGAACTGAATGGATATGTTTCCATTGAAGCAGCACACTACATTGCAAAAAAAGATGCTGGAAATATTCAATGGAAAGTTATTCCAAACATTGGCCGCGACGGCGATGGAATTACAACTTTCCCGGTAACATCACAAACGCAAACCGTCAGTTCAACTACGCCACAGCTTCAATATGAATTCTATTCTTACGATACCGGCACCATCAAATTGAATGCTTATTTCTCACCAACACTCAATTTTCACAATGACTCTAACGGTCTACAATATGCGATTTCAATTGATAATGAAAAGCCGCAGATCATTTCCATCAATAAAGATGATAATAACGGGCGACTTTGGAACCAATGGGTGGCAAATGATATCATCATCAAAACGACCGATCATTCAATAAGTAAAAAAGGGAAACACGTTGTTAAGTATTGGATGATAAGCCCGGCAGTTATCCTGCAAAAAATAATTCTCAATTTCGGCGGACTTAACCAAAATTACCTTGGTCCGGAGGAAACCATACTCAAATAAAAAAATGAATTCATGATAAAAATAATGAAACTCAAACTTTGCGCAGCAACCCTATTGTTGTTTGCCCTATTTGTAAATGCCCAAACAATTGTTGCCCAAAACGCATCAGTGCCTTCTTTAAAAGAAATATTCAGTAATGATTTTCTTATTGGCACTGCCATAAATACCCGTGAAATTGAAGAAAAAGATACGCCAGCAGACAGATTAATTAAACAACAATTCAATGCCGTTACGCCGGAAAATATCATGAAGGCGGAGATTATACAACCCGGCTGGGATAAATACAATTTTGATTTAGCTGACAAATTAGTTGCTTACGCAAAAAAGAATAACATTAAAGTAAATGCGCATAATCTTATCTGGCATAGCCAGTTGCCTTATTTTATGCATCACATGCAGGATGCTGATTCAGTGCGCAAATATTTTGAAAATCACATCAAGACGGTCGCCGGTCGATATGATGGCAAAGTATATTCATGGGATGTAGTGAATGAAGCATTGAATGAAGATGGCACTTTGCGTAATTCTATCTTTTTACAAAAACTGGGCGATGATTATGTTGTAGAAGCTTTTCGTCTTGCTCAAAAGGCATCGCCGCATTCAAAATTGTATTATAATGATTACAATATTGAACAGCCACAAAAAAGAGCGGGCGCTATTGCACTAATTAAAAAAATACAGGCTGCCGGTGTGCGTATTGATGGCGTGGGAATACAAGGCCATTGGAGGGCTGATAAAGTTCCAATGAAAGACATTGAAGAAAGCATCAAAGAATTTTCTGCCTTAGGCATTGAAGTAATGTTCACCGAACTCGACTTAAGTGTATTGCCCAATCCATGGGATAATGCAACGGCGGATGTGAATAAAACGGCGGCAGGCAATGCAAAGATGAATCCTTATACAAATGGATTACCTGATTCTGTAGCACAAATGCAGGCCAAAGCCTATGCAGATTTGTTTCAACTTTTTTTAAAATACAAACAACATGTAAGCAGGATTACATTCTGGGGCGTTAACGATGGACAATCATGGCTCAATGGCTGGCCGATCCGCGGACGTACCAACTACCCTTTATTATTCGATAGAAATTTTCAACCCAAACCTGCCTTTTATAGCGTTATTGCAACGGCAAAATCTGCAGGCAAATAAAATAAATACTAAATCTAAAACAACTTAATATGAGCACAGAGGAATTATCATTACCCGGAGAAAAAGCAGGAGCAGCTATTGCAAGTAAATTCGCCGCTGCCCCGCAAAAATTATCTGTGCTTGAAAAGGTGGGTTACAGTCTTGGCGACTTTGCCGCAAACCTCGTGTTTCAAACGTTGGTTACTTACCTCGCTTATTTCTATACCGATATTTATGGGCTTAAACCAGCGCATGCTTCTGTATTGATTCTTACCGTCGGGCTTGTTGCCGGTTTCGGTTTTAATCCCCTCATTGGCGCATTAGCCGACAGAACAAATTCCAGGTGGGGAAAATTCCGGCCCTGGATCTTATTTACCGCGATTCCATTGGTGTAATTGCCTTGCTTGCATTTAGTACCCCGCATTTTTCTTACCAGGGAAAAGTTATATATGCAGTTATAACATATACTTTACTGTTATTCTTCTATGCTGCAAACAATCTACCTTATTCAGCTCTTAGCGGTGTTATTACAGGCGATATGGGTGAACGCAATAGCTTATCATCTTATCGTTTCGTTGCGGTAATGTTTGCACAATTTTTTGTGCAGGTGTTTATGTTGGCAATTATCGAATCTGCAGGACATGGTGATAAATCGCAGGGAATAGAAAAAGTTATGACCTGGCTTGCGATTATAGGAACCGTTATGTTGCTTATTACCTTTATTACAACGAGAGAACGCATTATTCCGAAGCCAGAAGAAAAATCAAGTGTCAAAGAAGATCTGAGTGATTTGTTTAAGAACAGACCGTGGATTATCATATTGGTGCTTACAACGCTAGTCTTCATAACGCTTTCGATGAAAGGCGGTTCGTATGTTTATTACTTCAACAATTATGTTGACCGTGCCAGCCTTACCGAATTTGTAAGTCCAATCGTTCATTTTCTTTCCAATATCGGTCTCAATGTTTTTGGTGATGATCCGGTATCCGCAGGGTTTGGTTTGTTTAATGCAGGCGGCATCATCTTTATGATTGTTGGGATTACGTTATCAAAAAAATTCGCAGATAAATACGGTAAAAGAGATGTGTTTGGCGTATGCTTATTTATATCAACACTCTTCATCTTAGCTTTCATCTTATTTCCGTCAACATCAGTTGGGTTGATGTTTGGATCGCAAATTTTACATGGCTTTTTTTATGGTTTAACCATTCCTTTGTTATGGGCCATGATCGCCGACGTTGCAGATTACAGCGAATGGAAAAACAATCGCCGGGCAACTGCTATCATTTTTTCTGCTATGATGGTTGGATTAAAAGTCGGGCTCAGCCTTGGCGGCGCCATACTCACGTGGATTCTCGGTTTATACCACTACGTACCTAACAGCACCGTACAACCGCCCGAAGCAATACAGGGAACAAAGATGTTGGTAAGCGTGTATCCGGCTATTCCGTTTTTGATCGGAGCAGGCTTATTATTTTTCTATTCCATCAATAAAAAAATGGAAGTACAAATTGAAAGCGATTTAAAACAAAAAAGAAGTAGTTAACAGCAATTAAACCTAACAGGTTTTTGAAACCTGTTAGGTTTATCCACAAAACTTAAAATATGCCCGAAGACAACATACAACATATCAACTTTGATGAACTGAATCAAAAAGCTATATCACAGCCACTGGTCACAAACATCTACACGGCAGATCCATCTGCACATTCATTTAATGGAAAGATTTATATCTATCCTTCACATGATGTTGATGCGGGCGAAGCGTTTGATGATCTCGGCAGTCATTTTGCCATGGAAGATTATCATGTGATTTCAATGGATTCACTAACCAGTGAAGCAAAAGATAACGGAGTAGCCTTACACGTAAATGATGTGCCATGGGCTGAAAAACAAATGTGGGCGCCGGATGCAAATGAGAAAGATGGCAAGTATTATTTGTTCTTTCCGGCGAAAGATTATGATGGCATTTTCAGGATTGGTGTTGCTATAGGCGATTCACCAATTGGACCGTTTAAAGCAGAAGCAAAAGCTATTAGAGAAAGTTTTTCAATTGACCCAGCTGTGTTTAAAGATAGCGATGGCAATTACTATATGTACTTCGGTGGTATTTGGGGCGGACAATTGCAACGCTGGCGAACAGGAACATTTGATGCAACGCAGGAAGAAAGTCCGACGGCACATTTGCCGGCAAATAATGAACCTGCTTTATGTGCTAAAGTTGCGAGGCTCACGGGCGATTTATTCCAGTTTGCTGAAGTACCGAAAGATGTTTTAATAACAGATGAAAATGGAAAACCATTATTGCAAGGCGATAATGGAAGAAGATTTTTTGAAGCATCGTGGATGCATAAACGCAATGGTAAATATTATTTCTCCTATTCAACCGGCGACACGCATTTCATTTGTTACGCCATTGGTGACAATCCTAACGGACCTTTTACTTATGCTGGCAGAATTTTAAGTCCGGTTGTTGGTTGGACGTCGCATCATTCTATTGTTGAGTTTAATAATGAATGGTATTTGTTTTATCATGACAGTAGCTTAAGCAAAGGCGTTACGCATTTGCGCAATATAAAAGTTACAAAGATTGAATACGATGAAAATGGGTTTATCAAAACAGTTAATCCATATAATGATTTAAAAATTTAATAAATGACCTAACAGAATTTAAAAACCTGTTAGGTCTGAAAATAAAATACATGAAACGCTATTTATTTCTCTTATTAACGACGTTGCTTGCATCCGCTTCATTCAGTCAAACAACTGAAGTAACTATTCCCGGTTCGCAAACAAAAACAATTACTTCAAAAATAATAAACGGGCAAGAATATGTTTTGCAAATTTCATTGCCTGCAGGCTATGCTAATAGCAATAAAAAATACCCTGTTGTTTACTTAATGGATTCGCAATGGGACTTTCCATTATTAACCGCATTATATGGCGAACAATATTTTGATGGTTTTATTCCCGAAGTGATTATCGTTGGTATTACTTGGGGCGGCGATCATCCCAATCCTGACAGCTTAAGAGCAAGAGATTATACCCCCACCAATGAAAAACGATTGCCACAAAGCGGTGGCGCTGATAAATTTCTTTCAGTAATAAAAAATGAAATCTTTCCTTTTGTTGAAAGTAATTATCGTATTGATCCGAATGATAAAACATTAGTCGGTTGTTCGCTTGGTGGTTTATTTACCATGTACACATTGTTTACACATTCGGCTATGTTTAACCGTTATGTTGCCGCAAGCCCCGCATTTACATGGGATAATAATGTCTTGTATAAGTATGAAGAACAGTATCATGTCAGGCCATCCAATCCGCCTGCAAAATTATTTATGTGCGTCGGTGGTGTAGAGTTAAGTGTCCCCGGTTTTGAAAAGCTCACATCATTTTTAAATAACCGCCATTATGCAAACCTGCAAATAGAAAGTAAAGTGTTGGAAAACACCGGCCATTCAGGAACTAAAGGTGAAGGATATGCAAGAGGATTGCAATTTGTTTTTAAACGCCCGTCGTTAAAATTACCACCCAAAACACTTCAGCAATATAACGGCACATATAAAATAAATAACGGGATGGTGATAGAAATGAAAACAAAAAATGGTTCACTAACTGCTACGGCAGGCAATAACACCTTTACATTATTCGCGGCATCTGAAACAGATTTCTATCTCAAGTCTTCATTTCTCAATATTCATTTCATCAAAGACGACAAGGGCAACGTTTCAGGCTTTGAGTTAGCCCGTTACGGTTCAACTGAACTTGCTAATAAGATAAAATAAGCACATGAAAATAACCTCCAAAAAAATTCTTATCATCTGTTTTAGCTGGACAGTATCTTTTGCCGCACAGGCTCAAATAAAATTACCTGCAGTAATTCGCGATAGCATGATTCTTCAACGTAACGAAAAAATCAACATTTGGGGATGGGCTTCGAAAGGTGAAAAGGTAGGCATAAAGTTTAACGGCAAAACTTATAAAACAAGAACAGGTAATGACGGCAAATGGATGTTGCAATTAGCGCCGATGAAAGCCGGCGGTCCATTTACGATGGAGGTTTCCGGCAAAAACAAAATCACTTTGCATGATATTCTGTTAGGTGATGTATGGTTGTGTGCCGGCCAATCAAATATGGAACATCAAATGAAATTACATTCGGTAAAATACCCGGAGGAAATTGCTAATGCTAACTATACCGAAATAAGACAATTCAAAGTTCCAAACGTAACAAATTTGGTAAGTCCTCAAAACGATTTACAAGGTGGTTCATGGAAATGGGCCGATTCAACTAACGTAAAGGATTTTTCAGCCGTAGCTTATTTCTTCGCTAAAGCTTTGTACGAAAAATATCATGTCCCTATCGGCATTATCAATGCAAGTTGGGGCGGTATCCCTATTGAAGCAATGATGAGTGAAAAAAGTTTACAATCGTTTCCAAACATACTTGCAACTGTTGAAAAAAATAAAGACACGGCTTATGTAAATGAAACTAACCGGAAAGCCTTTGCTGCTATGCGTGCAATGCCACATCCTGAGGATAAAGGCATGACTGAAAAATGGTTTGACCCTTCTTATGCGCCCAAAGAATGGCATCGCATTGCTGTTCCGGGTTTCTGGGAAGATGAAGGTGCGAAAGGATTGAATGGTGTAGTTTGGTATCGCAGGGAAATTGATGTGCCTTCATCTATGACCAATGTTCCTGCAAAAGTTTTTTTAGGAAGAATTGTAGATGCCGATGAGTTATATATCAACGGCATAAAAGTTGGAACTACCGGTTACATGTATCCGCAGCGCCGGTATCCTGTTCCTGGCGGAGTTTTAAAGCCCGGAAAAAATCTCTTTGTAGTTCGTGTTACCAATAATTTTGGAAAGGGCGGCTTTGTGCCGGATAAACCTTATGAATTAATTGCTGGTAATGACACAATTGATTTAACCGGCTATTGGCAGTATAAAGTTGGATCAATAAATACTCCGCATCACAGTTTTGGCAGCTTTGGCATTTCGCTACAAAACCAACCGACAGCATTATATAATTCTATGATTGCTCCATTAGTTGACTATACCATCAAAGGTTTTCTATGGTACCAGGGAGAATCTAACGCAGGGAGACCCGATGAATACGCAAAGCTGCAACCTACCATGATCAACGATTGGCGCAGCAAATGGCAGGAGGGTAATCTTCCCTTTCTTTTTGTTCAGCTTCCCGGTTTTATGGATTATAACTACCTTCCTTCTGAAAGCCAATGGGCAATGTTCAGGGAAGCCCAGGCAAAATCTTTATCGCTTCCCAATACAGGAATGGCCGTTGCAATTGATATCGGTGAATGGAATGATATACATCCCGATCTCAAGAAGGAAGTTGGCGACCGACTTGCATTAGCTGCTGAAAAAATTGCTTACGGTGAAAACATCGTTTATTCGGGGCCGTTATATCAATCCCAGGCTATTCAAGGCAACAAAATAATTATTTCATTTACTAACACGGGAAGCGGTTTAACTACAAATGATGATGAACCGCCAGCCGAGTTTGCTATTGCGGGTGCAGATAAAAAATTTGTATGGGCAAATGCGCAAATAGATAATGACAAAGTGATTGTCTCAAACAAAGATGTGCCCGATCCTAAATATGTCCGATATGCCTGGGCAGATGACCCGGTTAATCCCAACTTAATTAACAAGGAAGGTTTACCGACGGAACCTTTCAGAACAGATGAATAAAATTCAAAATTGAAATGATTTATATCGCTTTAAAATGTTTGCTTGAAACGATTTCGTTAAGCTCATTTTAATTCTTAAGTTAATTGATTCAGCTAACCAGGTCATGCATGTACTTTTGCCTTCACTAGAAGCAACACCCTCTATAGCCATCGCCCAATTGAATGGCCAATTTGCAACCGGTTGCGTGTTCAATTTGTTTTTCGTCCCGTGGTTACATTCGTATTTCGCTGCATAAATACAATTAAACGACACTTCCAAATATGACATATCCATATCAATTAAAGAGTTGGATTGTCCGGAAATTAAATATGAAATGATCTGTAATTTCTCAATATGTTTACGTGCATGTATAGATAAAATAATATAGGCCGGGCGGCAATCTAATAAATACTTACATCAGAAAACCCAAAATCACGGCTATTAAATGCACCAAAAAGAAGCGTGGGAAGATCAAACTCATGAGGTGAATCAGTCAACTGCGAAAGATGGTTAACGCCCATAATGCCTATGGGTTCATTAGCAGCTGTCAACTTAAAAACACGAAATCACCATAAAAAAAATTCTTTTTAGTAACCAACTTGGAAAAAATTATTACAATCGATTGTGTTATCAAAAATGATTACCCAGATTAACCTTATTCTGCAAAATAATTAGAAAGATTCATCTGCTAAACTATAAAGAACCTCAAGGCAGACCTCAATCAAAGGACAGTTTTGATTTCAAAATCCCGTTCCAAAAAATGTGTAACTAAGCGTACTTAAACCGTTCATTTCAGACCTTATGTAGATAAAATGTCAACATTGTTAATAAAAAAAATGTAATCGGTTGATTTTTTTTGAACAATTTTCCATAATTTCATCAAACATTAACATTTAAATCAACTTTTGCGTATGAGAAATCTAACAATCTGCTTAGTAAAGCAGGCATTTGCATTAATCATTTTTTTATCCCTTTCATTTATCGTTACAGCCCAAAAAAAAATCTCGGGTAGGGTGACCGATAGGAACGGAAATCCTGTTCAAAAAGCATCCGTGATAGTAAAGGGAACAAACACCGGTACTCTTACCGACGCGGATGGTGCCTACAGCATCACAGTTCCTTCCAATGGTAAAATTCTTCAGTTTTCTTCGCTTGATATGGCTCCCCTGGACGTCATTATTGGCACTGAAACAAACATAAGCCCATCGTTGAAGAGTGTAGAAACTGTGCTTGGAGATGTTGTGGTAGTTGGTTACGGTACTCAAAAACGAACCGCTGTTACAGGTGCCATTTCAACAGTTAGCGGTAAAGTACTCAATGAGCTTCCTGTGATAAGCGTAGAATCAGCTTTGCAGGGCCGGGTGCCCGGTGTTTCAGTTGTTAACAACGGAAGTCCCGGAAGTTCTCCCCTCGTTACCATAAGAGGTATCAGTTCTATAAGTTATGCTTCGAACCCTTTATATGTTGTAGATGGATTTCCTACAGGTGATTTGTCAACAATCGATACACATGACATTCAGTCTGTGGATGTTTTGAAGGATGCTTCCGCAGCAGCCATCTACGGTTCGCGAGCTACTAATGGTGTCATTATGATTACTACCAAAAAAGGCAGCAGAGACAGGAAATTGCATATCAGTCTTGATTCTTACTATGGTATTCAAGATGTTACGCAAAGATTGAGTTTACTGAATCCATCCCAGTTTGACCAATATGCTCTCGCTTACAGGGGGAGCTTGGTACCAAGGCGTGATCCCAGTTATGTTCCGCAGTGGAATAACCAGCCAATATACCAGGGCGCTTCAACTACCTACGGCAACAACGTTACCGATTGGCAGGATGCTTATTTTAAGCAGGGTGCAATGACCTCAACCAATATTGGCCTAAGCGGCGGAAATGATGTTTCCAGGTTTTATGCTTCGGCGGGTTATTTAGATCAAACAGGCACCGCGCCTACCGTTGGGTACAAACGTTTTAATTTTCGTATCAATTCAGAGCATAAAATAAGCAAGGTGTTCACTTTTGGAGAGAACCTGTATGCTGCTTCTGGCGACCAGGCTTATGACAATAATGAAACCGGCAGCAGGTCGAATTTAATGAACGTTATCAGGATGATGCCATACATGCCGGTCTATGATCCTACCACTTCCGATGGATTTAGAGGCGTAAACTCTGTTTTGGATGGAGGTGATCCCACGAATCCAGTAGAAAATGCAACGGTTAATAATCCTGGCCACCGCACTACCGCGAAAGTTTTAGGCACTGCCTACCTGGAAGTCAATTTTACTAAATGGTTAAAATTTCGTTCCACATTCGGTATTGATTATTCCAACCAATTAGATTACCGGTTTGCACCCATATTTAATGATTCGGGTTCTGTAGCCGGTTCCAGCTCAATTTTAGCTGGCATTACCAATAACCGGTCGATTTCTACTACTCAGCTGTATACAGAACAATTTACATTTGATAAGACTTTTGGTAACCATCATATTAATGCAATCGCTGTTTATGAATACCAGGGTCAGAATATCAAGAATGAAAATGCCAGCGGCAACCAGGCCTCAAATACCCTCAAAACGCTGAATAATGCCAGCAATGTATCTGCTCAAACTCTTAGTCAAAATATTAATATTATATCTTATGTTGGTCGCGTAAATTACGATTTCAAAGGAAAATACTTGATTAGCGGCGCATTTCGCCGGGATGGTGGTTCTTATTGGGCGCCCGGCCACAAATGGCAAGGTTTCCCTTCTGCTTCAGTGGGTTGGAGAATTGACCAGGAGGATTTCATGAAAAGCATCCCAAAAATTTCTGAATTAAAATTGCGTGCCGGCTATGGTATCACAGGTCTTAACGGAGCAGTTTTAGGTGCTACCCCCTGGTTAGCAAGTGTTAGCGCGAATAGCGCTTATTATCCTTTCGGCAACAATCTTACGGGTGGGCCTGTTTCTTCAATTCAGTCCTTAGGAAATACAGCATTGAATTGGGAAACTACAAAGCAATTAAATATTGGCCTGGATTTGGGATTGTTGAACAATGCAGTTACTTTGACTGCTGAGTATTATCAACGCAGAACCGACAATTTGATTTTAGCTGTTCCGTTACCTCCTTCTATGGGTTATTTAAATAGTAGCGTAATAACAAACGCGGGCTCTATGAGTAACAATGGGGTTGAATTGCAATTAGGTTACAATCACAGGGTAGGCGATTTCCAATGGAATGCAATGGGACTTATCAGCTTTGTAACAAATGAGGTTCATTCGTTAGCTCCGGGGGTCACTAATATTCAAGCGGGCGCTGATGGTGATTTTACAGAGGGGTACAATGTTACGCAAACAGCGCCGGGGCATCCAATCCAATCTTTGTATGGCTACGTGGTAGAGGGGATTTTTCAGGATGCCGCTGGTGTACAAAAGCACGCGACTCAAGCAGCTGGGACAGCACCTGGTGATCTTATGTTCAAGGACTTGAATCATGATGGTGTTATTGACGCCAAAGACGAAACGTACCTGGGTAGCTTTATTCCTAAGTATACTTATTCGTTTAATCTTGGAGCGAGCTATAAAAACTTTAGTTTGAGCGTATTCTTTTCGGGAGTACAGGGTAATAAGATATATAATGCAACCCGTACCGCTACAGAAGGTATGATTCGCTTTTTTAATGCAGGTACACGCGTATTGGATGCCTGGACGCCAACCAATACCAACACAGATGTGCCACGTGCAATAGCGGCAGATCCAAATAATAATGCACGTTCGTCTACCCGATTCGTTGAAGATGGCTCGTATTTACGCCTGAAAAATATCGAGTTGAGCTACAACATACCTGCGAAATCTTTACAGTCTTTAACCAAGGGCGTTGTTAGTAATTTCAAAATTTATATCTCGGCACAGAATATTCTGACGTTTACAAAGTATTCGGGGCTCGATCCCGAAGTGGGCAATAAAGCACCTGGATCATCATCATTAACCAATGGCATTGATTATGCGGAGTATCCTGCCCCGCACGGATATCAAATTGGAATTAACGCAAATTTCTAAGAGAAAATTAAAATACAAATATTTATAAATTCAAAATTATGAAGCGAAATATTAAAATACTCAGTGTAACTATTGTCCTGGTTACCGCAGTCATATTTGGCTGTAATAAAAAGCTGAATCAAAGCGATCAGAATAATCCAACAACAGAAAGCTATTTTAAAACAGCTGCGGAACTTCAAAATGGCGTAAATGCAGTCTATTCAACTATGCGTTCGGGAAACCTGTGGGGCCGTGAAGGGTTCTATTTCCATGAAGTAAGGGGCGGTGAAATGGCACCAGGGGGACCTCAGTTGGGTTCGACATACCAGGAAGTATTGCTTCAACCTTCTCCATCAGCTACAAACGGACTAATAGGCGAGATGTGGACCGGAAGCTATCAAATGATTAACAGGGCTAACCTGGTTATTTCAAAAGCGCCTGGTATAACTGATAATACGGCGCTGAGAGATGTAACAGTTGGGGAAGCAGAATTTTTGCGTGCATGGGCTTATTTTGAACTGGTTGCCCATTGGGGCAATGTGCCGCTCTATACTGAACCTATTACATCTCCTACAGATTATAAAACTCAATCACCGGCTGCTGATATTTACACATTAATTATTAGCGACTTAACTGATGCAGCTTCAAAATTACCAGATGTTGCGGCGGATCAGGGAAGGGCTACCAAAGGCGCGGCTTATGCACTATTGGGAAGGGTGCAAATGCAGAACGGTGATTATGCGGCCGCAAAAACAGCGCTTTTGAATGATTATGGGAAATATTCGCTTGTTTCTAATTTTTCTGACAATTTTGATGGGGACGTCAAGTTAGGAAGCACGCAGATAAACGGGACCGGGAAAGAGTTTAATGCAGAATCTATTTTTGAATTACCTTTTGTAGATAAGGGTGATGACAACTTCAACTGGGGCTACACTGGTGAAGGGCCTACAGCAGATGCAAGTATAATGCGCAGCCAGGAGTATGGCATAGTATGGGGTAATGTTATTCCTTCTGATCAAATCCTCAATGAATTTGAGCCTGGCGATCCAAGGTATAAAATGACTTTTTATGAGTCTGGCGACAAGATTGTGACGATGGGTGGCACTGTGCCTGGCTATGCTCTCACGGAAAGTGGAATGAATGTGGCTCAAAGTAAGCACAACAGCGTTGCCCAGAAAAGGGTCTATCGCAAATACTCAGTACTTGATTGGAGTGACGATGGTTTTCATCCCGACGGTATTAATCAGCGCTTGATCCGCTATGCCGATGTTCTCCTGATGCTTGCAGAATGTGAAGCTGAAGTAGGAACTCCTGCACAGGCAGCCAGTTACATCAATGAAGTACGTAGCCGCCCGGGTGTTAATATGCCCCCTGTCGCATTAACTTCACATGACGCGGCAATAAATGCCGTGATGCATGAATATGCTGTTGAGTTTGCTGGTGAAGAACGTAGTGATGTGAACATTTTACGTTGGAGGGCAAAAGGGTATTACCCATCAATCAGGCCTGATCCAACACCAGGACAGGTATCTTTGTTGCCAATTCCTTCATCGGAAATCGCTGCTAACCCTTTAATAAAATAAGTTGACATAATTCTGATACATAGAGGCTATTCACATAGCCTCTATTTTTTTGCCGTTTCGGATTTTGTAACGATCGTGGTTTAATGAAATAAATTTGTTAAAAGTATAACTTGCAATTGCATGAAAGAGAGATTTGTCCATTGGAGGTATTTAGTTTTTTTTGCACTGATTGCTTTTTTGACGTCGTGTACTCATAAGCCAAAAGACACTTTATTCACCCAGCTCAGCAGTGCGGCTTCAGGTATTCATTTTAGTAACGATGTTCACGATAGCGATTCTTCACGGTCTTTTATTAATGAGTTTGGCTATATGGGCGGCGGCGTAGGTATTGGCGACTTTAATAATGATGGATTAAAAGACATTTTTTTTTCCGGAAATCAGACGAGCTGTCGGCTCTACATCAATAAAGGAAACAACCAGTTTGAAGATATAACTGAGAAAGCAGGCCTCACCACCGATGTTTGGTGCACCGGGGTTAGTATTGTGGATATTAATAATGATGGCTACGACGACATATATGTTTGTGTGTTTGGAAAAGACCTGCAGCACCCGGCAAAAAATCTCTTATTCATTAATCAGCATAACCTGACGTTTAAGGAAGAAGCGGCAGAGTATGGACTTGCCGATACCGGTAATTCCACCCAGGCCGTTTTTTTTGACTACGACAAGGATGGCGATCTTGATATGTATCTTACCAATTACCTGCTGAGTAGTAAAAATGGGAACACGATTTTTCCACGCGACAGAAGTGGAAGGTCTCCCGCAAACGACAGACTTTATAGAAATGATGGCAACGCACCAGGTATTAACCACCCGGTTTTTCATGATGTAACCCTGCAGGCAAATATCAAAGAGGATGGTTATGGCCTGGGCGTTACTGTAAGCGATTTCAATGATGATGGGTGGCCGGACATTTATGTGGCCAATGATTTTTTAAGCAATGATGAATTGTGGCTTAATAACAGGAATGGAACTTTTACTAATATCATAAGCGAGTCAATACAGCACCAGAGTTACTCCAGCATGGGGGCTGATGCCGCAGATATTAATGACGACGGTTTGCCAGATATTGTTACACTTGATATGCTGCCGGAATCCAATGAACGGAAAAAAACAGCTTTTTCCTTTATGAATTATGACAGGTACCAGGCCGAACGTAATATGGGCTATGAACCGGAATTTATGCGTAATATGCTTCAACTGAACAATGGATGTTATAAATCGGGGGACACCAGCATTCCTTTTTTCAGTGAAATAGGGCAATTGGCCGGAATTGAGGCTACGGACTGGAGCTGGAGCGTGCTGCTGGCAGATTTCAATAATGACGGATGGAAGGACATGCATATCACGAACGGCATTGGCAGGGATTTTATAGATGAAGATTTCCTTGCGTTCAGTAATAAAATATTTAGCAGCAACCAAACGAGGAAAGAGCAGGAAAAAACAATCCGCGAAAAACTGGCTTCGCTCAATCATGTCAATCTACCCAATTACCTGTACCTCAACAAGGGCAATTATACATTTGCTGACGCATCAGAAACCGCTGGCATTAATAGCCCGGGTATGTCAAACGGAGCGGCTTATGTTGATTTAGATAATGATGGCGATCTGGACCTCGTGGTGAATAATATTGACCAGGAAGCCTTCGTCTTCATCAACAATACAAATCAAAAAAACAAACCACGCCAAAATCATTTTTTAAGCCTGCGGTTACAGGGTGATACTTTGAATAGGCGGGGATTCGGAACAAAAATTTACGTTTATAATCATGGAAGGATACAGATGCAGGAAGAAAACCCGGTCCGCGGTTATTTTTCATCGGTAGATCAGCAATTGCTATTCGGCCTCGGCAAAGACAATCATATTGATTCATTAATAGCAATATGGCCCGACAATAAAAAGCAAATAATAAGGAACATACCTGCCGATACTTTCCTGGTTCTTTCGTGGAAAAATGCAAACTTAAATCAGCTTTTCTCTACGACAAAGCCAACTCCGTTATTTTCGGATATTACAGATGCCTCGGGTATTGTATACAGACACTTTGAAAATATTTTTAACGATTATGCTACCCAGCCGTTATTGCCCCACAAATATTCGCAGTTAGGTCCTTTTATCGCGACGGGTGATATCAATAATGATGGCCTCACAGATTTCTTTATCGGTGGCGCTTTTAATTTTTCAGGAAAAATATTTACACAACAACCAGGACAAAATTTTATTGCAAAGAATCTTACTGACAGCATTAAGATGGAAGAAGATATGGACTGCATCTTTTTTGATGCTGACGGAGACGGAG
This sequence comes from uncultured Chitinophagaceae bacterium, assembly GCA_963792025.1. GTDB lineage: Bacteria > Bacteroidota > Bacteroidia > Chitinophagales > Chitinophagaceae > Ginsengibacter. Next base: position 77,283 of record CAWBUS010000019.1, read on the forward strand.
ACCTTGATCTGCTTGTTACGTCAGGGGATGTACAGTATGAAGAAAATTCCCCATTTTATAAACCGCGTTTATACCTCAACGATGGAAAAGGAAATTTCAAATTGAGCCCCAATGCCATTCCTGCAGATGTGCGAACAATAGCGGGTTGTGTAACCGCAGGCGATTATAACGGTGATGGACAACCTGACTTATTTATAGGAGGACGAGTTTCCAAAACGTATCCCCTGCCGCCCAGAAGTTTTATCTTACAAAACAATAAAGGAATCTTTACAGATGTAACTGCAAAAGTTTGCCCCGCATTGCAGAAACCAGGGATGGTTACATCGGCTGTGTGGACAGATTTTGATAATGATAAACAGTTGGATCTTGTAATTGCCGGTGAATGGATGCCCATAAGATTCTTTAAAAATAACCACGGAATTCTAAAGGAAGTTACCAACTCCACAGGACTCACGCACACAAATGGTATGTGGCGGAGCCTGGTTGCCACCGATATAGATAATGATGGAGACATTGACCTGGTCGCCGGGAATCTTGGTCTTAATTGCGAATACCAGGCTACTCCTACAGAACCAATGCAATTGTTTGCTACGGATATGGATGGCAATGGCACTATAGACCCCATTATGTTTTATTATATAAAAAATAAGGAGGGCAAAAAACAATCTTTTCCCGGAATCAGCCGCGATCAATTTGCCGAACAGGTGCCCGGTATAAAAAAGAAATTTCTCCTTTACAAAGATTATGCAGACGCAACTTATGACGATTTTTTTAGCGGAACATCTAAAGATAATATGCTGAAACTCGAATGTGATGAAACACAAAGTTGTTGGTTTGAGAACGTTGGCAACGGCAAGTTTATTCAACATAACTTGCCTATGGAAGCACAGTTTGCACCGGTGAATGCTATCATCTGTGATGACATTGATGGCGACGGTTACAAAGATCTTTTACTTGCTGGAAATGATTATCAATCAGACGTGATAACAGGTAGATATGATGCCTCCTATGGTTGTTTTTTGAAAGGCAGTAGTAAAAAAGCATTTACAAGTGTTCCTCCTGTGCAAAGTGGTTTTATTATAAAAGGAGATGTAAAAAATATGGCGCTCATTAAATTATCTAATGGAGAAAAATTAATTCTCGCGGCTGTAAACAATGATTCGATGCGTGTTTTTAAAATTAAAAAGAAATAATGCGTGCTGATTTTTGCTAACAGACGATTATTTGAGTTTAATAAATTACAAACAGATTCATTTCTTAAAAGGCATCAATAAATGCACCATGACAACTAAACTTATCATACCTTTTCTTCAAGACTGATGATAAAAAATTCTATCGTTTTAAAGCCTCCCGCATAAATCTTTTATTGCTTTGCATTTTGTCTTTCGTGTTTACTTCCTGCAAACACAAAGTGCTCCCAAACCAGTACATGATTGATCTTTTAAAGACCTCAGAAAAAAATTTTAATAGCCCGAACAATGTTTTTTATCCTGAAGCAACCGTAAAACTTTGCGATTCAATTTTGGAAAATTCTTCCGATAAAGATGCGCAAATGCAGGCGCTTAATAAGAAAGCAAACGCACTTTTGCAATTAGGGCAGGAACAAAAAGCCATAGATATTTTCCAGGAGTTGCTTAATAAAATTCCTTTGGGATATATTGACCAAAGGCAATCGGTAATGAAAGATCTGGCCATTGCTTATATGCGATTAGGTGAAAGGATGAATTGTATTAACATGCACAACGGTGAATCGTGCATATACCCGCTTTCAAAAGCCGCTGTACATCAAGATAAAACAGGCTCGGAAAAAGCCATCGAAATATACAAAGACTTATTAAGGGAAAATCCCGGCGACTTAGAATCCAGGTGGCTGTTAAATATTGCTTACATGACCACAGGTGGCTATCCGGAGCAAGTGCCACCACAATTTCTTTTGCAAGTAAAGAATGATGATACGATGCATCTTGTAAAACCATTCACAGATGTTGCGGCAAACTTGGGTCTTAATTTTAAATGCCAGGCAGGAGGAACCATTGTTGACGATTTTAATAATGATGGTTATCCTGATGTGGTCATAAGCAGCTGGTCACCTTCGGAACCTATGCATTATTACCGGAATAATGCCAATGGAACTTTTACAGACATGTCTGATTCATCCGGCTTGGGATATTTAACAGGTGGTTTGAATATGATGCAAACAGATTATAACAATGATGGATTAAAAGATATATTCGTATTGAGAGGTGGCTGGAAGGGAACTTTCGGTAAAATGCCTAATTCATTGTTGAGAAATAATGGTGACGGAACATTCACTGATGTTACAAAACAAAGCGGCCTGCTTTCCTTTCACCCAACTCAAACGGCTACGTGGGCAGACTTTAATAATGATGGCTGGCTCGATGTTTTTATTGGAAATGAAACTACGCCGGGTGAAGAGGTTCACCCATGCGAATTATACATAAATAATAAAAACGGAACATTTACAGAAATGGCAGCAAAGGCCGGCTGTGCCATAACTCAGTTTGTAAAAGGTGTTACTTCGGGCGACTATAATAACGATGGACTCACCGATATTTTCATTTCTACTTTAAACGGTAATAAAATATTATTGAAAAATGAATCGACTAAAAATGGCGTTGTAAAATTTACAGATGTCAGCAAAGAAGCTGGCTTAGCTACTAACAAGTCACGCACTTTCCCTACCTGGTTTTGGGATTATGATAATGATGGTTGGCTTGATATACTTGTGTGCGGATATGAATTTAACGAATCACTTGCCTCTTACGCAGGAGCTGAAGCAATGCATGGGGCTGTAAACAATGCAGGCAAAGTTTTTTTATTCAGGAACAATCACGATGGAACTTTTGAAGATGTATCGGCCAAGGTTGGATTGAATAAAATTGCTTTTGCGATGGGATCCAATTTTGGCGACATAGACAACGATGGTTACCTCGATTTTTATCTTGGTACAGGAAATCCATCCTTTAAATCAGTTATCCCAAACAAATTGTTTAAAAATATGGGCGGTAAAAGTTTTTTGGATGTAACCACTTCGGCACGTGTGGGCAATTTGCAAAAAGGCCACGGCGTATCGTTTGTTGATCTTAACAACGATGGTAACGAAGACATCTATATTAAAATGGGTGGTGCCTATTCAGGAGATGCTTACGAAAATTCATTGTATTTAAATCCGGGTCAAAACAATAATCACTGGGTCAATCTTTTGTTGGAAGGTACTGTTTCTAACAAAGTGGCAATAGGCGCAAAAATAAAAGTAACGTTTAAAGAAAATAATATAGAAAGATCTGTTTACAGGGATGTAAATTCAGGCGGAAGTTTTGGCTCTAATCCTTTGCGGCAGCATATTGGTATTGGCCAGGCAGCATCCATTGAAAAGATTGAAATAACCTGGCCCGTAACGGGTAAGATGCAGGTATTTGAAAATCCGCCGATTGATACAAATATTAAGATAACGGAGGGTGAGAGTACATTCAGCAGTTATAAGCTTGCACGGTTAGATTTTATTTCTGAAAGAAAAGGGTTGATAGAATGTTCCCCAAAATAAGTATCAATATCCTGAATGATCTAACGATAATAAACCTTAAATAAATTCCATGAATACAATCACCCGTTTTATTTGCATTGTTTTGTTCTGCTGTACTAACGTATATGCCTATCCGCAGAAATATCAAAACTTTAAAGTATCGGTTTATTGCCGCGCTTACGAAGTAAAAAAGATGAACGATACTACCGGTTATCTAAAACCCATTTGGGATGAAATAACCCGCCAGCTCAAAGTGGATAGGGTATATCTTGAAACCCATCGCGACCTTTTAATTGTTGACCAGAACACGCTGGACATTGCGAAAAAATTTTTTAAAGACAGGGGCATACAAATTGCAGGAGGTATCACTTTTACCATTAACGAACGCAACCGTTTCCAAACCTTTTGCTACAGTAACCCTGAAGATCGTAAAAGAGCTGAGGCAATTGTTGAATACACCGCTAAAAATTTTAATGAGATAATCCTGGATGATTTCTTTTTTACAAATTGCAAAGACGATGGTGCAATAAAAGATAAGGGTACGAGGAGCTGGACTCAATACCGGCTCGACCTGATGACCGATGCGGCAAAAAACCTCGTTGTTGGCCCTGCTAAAGCTGCAAATCCGAAGGTTAAAATAATTGTTAAGTTTCCTAATTGGTACGAACATTTCCAGGGCTTAGGATTTAACCTGGAAAAAGAACCCTCAATTTTTGACGGCATCTACACGGGCACAGAAACAAGGGATGCAGTTTTTAGCGCTCAGCATTTACAACAATATCTTGGCTACAACATATTCCGTTATTTTTCGAATATTAAACCAGGCGGTAATGGTGGCGGATGGGTAGACCCGGGTGGTATGGGCAACTTTGACCGCTATGCCGAACAACTTTGGATAACCTGTTTTGCAAAAGCCCCTGAAACAACGCTGTTTGATTTCTCGCAATTATCACGTGCTATTATTCCGTCTGATCGTGCACCATGGCAGGGGCAGCAAACCAGTTTTGATTTTGATGAAATGATGAAACCGGTTAATCTTAATGGAGGAGAACCAGCCAAACCAACGACTATTGCGAGGGCTGCCGGATATGCATTTGAAACCGTAGACAAATTCCTGGGTAAATTGGGAAACCCAATCGGGATAAAAAGTTACAGGCCCTACCATGCGATTGGTGAAGATTTTTTGCAGAATTATTTGGGGATGATTGGCTTGCCAATGGATGAACGCCCTGAATTCCCAACTGATGACAGTGTAATCTTATTAACCGAAGAAGCGGCATTCGATAAAGATATTGTCAGTAAAATAAAACAACAATTAGTCGAGGGTAAATCGGTAATTATCACTTCGGGACTATTAAGGGCATTACAAGGAAAAGGAATTGAAGATATTGCCGAAATAAGATATACTGACAGGAAGGCCCTGGTGAAGGATTTTATTGTTGGTTTTGGTAAGACGGCTCAATCTGAAAAGCCAATTTTAATTCCACAGATCGATTACCTGACCAATGATTCATGGGAAATGTTATCAGCCATTGACGGGCCGAACGGATGGCCTCTTTTACACGAAGCAGATTATTCAAAAGGCAAATTTTATATATTAACTATACCTGATAATTTTGCCGATTTCTATCATTACCCCGCCAGAGCTTTAAATACAATAAGGAAAGCATTATGCAGCCAAATGAAGGTGCAAATAGAAGGTCCCGCTAACGTTAGTATATATGTTTACGATAACAATACTTGTGTTGTAGAATCCTTTTTACCTGAGTCAACAGAGATAAACGTAGTTACCACTAAAGACTATAGAAAGTTAACCGATTTGCAAACAAACGAAACATTCACGGGAACTTCCCGCCCTCCGCAAAGAATGTGGTTTCAGCCAAAAGACAATGGTACCAACGCTTTTGCCATCACCTTAAAGCCTCATTCATTCAGGGTATTTAAATTTGAATAAAGATATAGCCCTGACTGGTCATAGTAACTATTATGCGTAGCTGCAATTTAAAATAGTTGATCGCGATTATTAACTGCACGGGGTTTTTTCTGTACTATCTGTAGATTAAAGAATCATCCCACATAATTTTTATCAACCAGGAAATTATATTCGGGATGTTTTTTCAGATAGCTTCCGACGAACGGGCAATAAACCATTACCTTTTTATTATGACTCTTTGCCCACTCCAAACCAAAATTTGCCAAAGCAGTGGCCAAACCTTTGCCTTTTAAATTTTCAGGAACATACGTATGCATAAGAGCTATATCATTTTTATAGAAACGATATTGAAGCGTGGCTATTTCTCCATCCATGCTTATCTGAAATTGTTGCTGCTTTGTATTATCAACTATCTCAATATCCACTGCTATATTATTTATACTTTATTTTATATGAAAGAATAATACAGGCAAATAAAAGTGTTATGCCATTGGCTACACTAATAGGAAGATTATGACTTAACAATCCATACAGGAACCACACGAGAGTACCAAACGTAAATAGCGTGTACATGGAAAGCGATATGCCACTCGTATTTTTTGTTTGAATTGTTTTTAAGGCTTGCGGCAAAAATGAAATAGTGGTGCAAAATGCAGCCAGCAGGCCAAGTAGGGTGATCAAATTCATTGTAAAGCTTTTTGCAAATTAACCAGTTTTATATTAAATCCATATTATGATTTCTTATTCGATGCCTGAATAATTTTCCGATGCAGCAATACAAAATCGTTAGAAAAATTTTTTTTATTTAAATAGCATTCTTCAATAGCTGTTCATTACAAATGATTGGCATTTCATAAAAGGTAAACTTATATACTATCTTTATAAATGCAAGGGTAATAAAACCCGGGTGTAAAAAAGCAATCAAAATATTAAAAAATGAAACAAGGTTTACTAATAGATATGGATGGTGTTATTTATGGTGGTGACGAATTGATTAACGGAGCCGCGGAATTTATCTCTTATTTAATTAAGAATAAAATTCCGTTTCTTTTTATGACCAACAACAGCCAGCGGACCAAGCTGGAGGTAGTTCGTAAATTAAAAAAGCTGGGCGTTACTATAACAGAAAATCACGTATATACAAGTGCAATGGCTACCGGAAAATTTCTCGCAGACCAGGCGCCCAAAGGCACGGTGTATGTTTTGGGGGAAGGGGGCTTACTCACAAGCCTACACGAAAATGGCTTAACGCTTGTTGAAACAGAACCCGATTTTGTAGTGTTAGGCGAAGGGAGAAATTTTACATTAGAAATGGTACAGCGTGCGGTTGATATGATTCTCGGTGGCGCAAAGTTTATTACAACCAACCGGGATCCCTCTCCTAAAAAACCTGGATGGAATAATCTTGGAATCGCAGCCGTGACTGCGATGATTGAAGAAGCCACCGGGATAAAAGCTTTTAGCACAGGTAAGCCAAGCCCTGTAATGATGCGGTCTGCACGCAAGACAATCAATTTAGAAACTTCGGAAACCACTGTAATAGGTGATACGATGGATACGGACATACAAGGTGGTGTCCAAATGGGCTATAAAACAATTCTTGTACTATCGGGAATTACCAAGAAACAGGAATTAAATAATTATGCATTTAAGCCAGACCTGGTAGTTGGATCTGTAAAAGATATCACCTTTCCTTTGAAGTGGTGGAAGGAGTAAAATGTGAGTTCACAATTAATTTTTTGTTTAGACTGACGGTTACGGACAAACGAAGGCCGGACTCACTGTTGAAGTAAACTAAGCCGCAAAGAGTTTGGGGTTACCTGGGATGCTGTGACCCGAAGCCGGTCATGTAGTGGTAAGCGACGAGGTAAAGTTTTTTGCTGAAATACAATTAGTAAAACAATCTTAAATTGTGACAGCGTTGTTTAAAGCTTTGAAAACATGCTGAGATGACTGAACAAAATTTCCAGGTAGAGTTTTTAAAAGAAAAATGCGTTGACATAAAGGCAAATGAAAGTATACTAAGTGCGTCACTCAGGGCGGGAATACTTCATTATCATGTGTGCGGCGGTAATGCTAAATGCAGCACCTGTCGCATCCTCGTGCTGGAAGGGCTGGAACATCTTTCAGAAAGAAATCAAAAAGAACTGGCTTTGGTAAAAGATTATAATCTTCCGCCGGAAATAAGACTTGCCTGTCAAACGACCGTTACAGGGCAGCCGGTAAAAATACAACGCATCATTCGCGACGATACCGACAAAGAATTGTACTTACCCATACACGAAAAAGATCTTCCGTATGAAAAAGAATTAGTTTTAATGTTCCTGGATGTTAGAAATTTTACTCCATTTACCGCTTCGTTCCTTCCTTTTGATATTGTGCATATCTTAAAGAAAATGTTCCTGATTTTTGAAGGTGATATTAACGAGCATGGTGGCAGAATTATTGAAACTGCGGGTGATGGTTTATATGCCGTTTTTGGAATGGATGCACCCGTTGCCAATGCCGCCAGGTCTGCCGTTACAGCATGTGAACAAATACTGCAAAAGCTGGAAAAATTCAATAAACAATATCTGGCAATACATTTTCATCATACCCTGGAAATAGGAATTGGACTTCACGCAGGCGCGGTCATCGTTGGTAATATCATCATAAACAAAAAAAATCATCTAACCGTAATGGGATATCCCGTTAATGTAGCTTCGCGAATTCAAACTGCCACACGTGAACTCAATAATAATTTTTTGATATCGGAAAAAATAGCTGATTTGGTATTTAGCCACTCTTCTAAATATGCGGCTGACACGATACACGCCAAAGGTATTGTTGAAGACGTACGGGTTTATCAACTCGGGAAGCCCTATTCCAATAATAAATAATTGAAAAGTTTAAATCAACAGCAGATAACGATTCGACTAACATTAATGCCTGTTCGCAAATGTTTTGTTAGCGGTCCGTGCTATTGCCTGTCCACTGTGTAATTCAGTTCAATTACTCCAGAAGCAAATTGTTGAGTAGTCAATAGTTTTAATTTTATTTTTTCTTTGATATCCACAAACAATGGAATGCCTCGCCCAAGAATTATTGGATTAACAAATAGCCAGTAGCCGTCAATTAAGTTTTGTTGAATAAGTGAGTGTGTTGCAGTCGGGCTACCAAAAAGCAGGATTTCTTCACTCCCGCCATTGCGGGATTGTTTTATTTCATTGATGCTGTCCAAAAGGTTGTCGCTAATAATTTTTGTGTTAGTCAAATCCGCGTCTTTCATTGTTTTTGATAAAACGATTTTGTGAACTTTGTTATACCACTTAGAATGTTCAATGTCGTGCCTGCTCGCCGTCGGCTCGTCTCCTGCGGTAGGCCAGTAATTTTCCATCATTTGGTAAGTTACTCGTCCATACAATGCGGTATCGCTTTCGCTTATGCGTTTACCAACATGATCAAAAATTTCTTCATCAACTTTAATCCAGCCCATTTCTCCGTTAGGCCCCGCCACAAAACCGTCAAGTGATATATGCATAAACGAAATTATTTTTCTCATTTGGTTCTTTTTTTATTGTTGTTTATGGTTTGTTGCTAACTAATACGTCAAGATAGTTATCAAGGCGGTTTAATGTTTGCTTACCACCTTCAATGGCATTTACCTGTCTATTTAATTCCTCAATAATTTCTTTTGATTTAAATACTGACTTCATTGTCAATAAGGTTTTTCCTTCAACCTCTTCAAATGAAACCGAAACGGTAAAGTTATAATCGTCGCTTCTTTCACCAGAATGTTTATAGGTCAACAGGGAAGGCTTTTTCACTTCAACATACTCAATTTTATTATCCCAATCCTGGCCCATACCATGCATAATAAAATCCCAGGTGTTTCCCGGTTCTACATTCATTGATTTGGTAGTTAGCGAAAAACCATTTGGCCCCCACCATTCTTTTATATGTTCAGGTTTGGTCCATACTTCCCATACCAAATCTCTAGGAGCATCAAGAAGCCTTGTATGTATAAGGATGTTTCCTTCCTGTTTGAATGTGTTATATTTTTCCATCTTCTATTTTTTCTTTTTTTGAATTTTAGCGAGGTAATTTTCCAATGAGTCAAGTTTCTTTTCCCATAATTGTTGATATTGACTAACCCAATCTGACACTTCTTTCATCTTTAGAGGATTAAAGTGATAAATTATTTCACGCCCCTTTTGCTCTTGCTTTACAAGTTGGCATTCTGTCAAAATCTGGATATGCTTCGAAATTGTTTGTCTTGAAGAATTAAAGTTTTCTGCGATTGCCCCCGGGGTCATTGCCTGCAATGCCAGCAAACCCAATATTGCTCTACGTGTCGGGTCAGCGATTGCCTGGAATATATCTCTACGTGTTTCCATTTTATGCAGTTACCTGACTGCAAATATAGCGCAGCTATTTGACTGCGCAAATTTTTTTTGCTCTTATTTTGAGGAGCCAATAAGTAGAAAGATATGTTGGCCTGTTTAGAGTGAGTCTACAACGAGCGTTAATCAGGTTTCTTTATTTAAACATTCTTAGGACAGTCTAAGGATTTAAAAATGAATTTTTGAAATAAATAGCTAAAAGAAGTTCAGCAATCACGCTAATAAAAAATAAAGTAGGTGGCCAAAAATTCTTTTTGTCATACTCATATTCGTCAAAAAAACTATCAAAGAAATAGAAGTACAGTAATCCGCTTCCTGTAATATTATTTAAGGCAAATATAAATACTGGATTTGCGTCTGGTAAAATTCTTTTAATTAGCCCTGCAAAAAACAGGCTGCCAATAATGAAAAGTGGCCCCAATGACGGTTTGCCTATATCTCTTAAGTTAGCCGCAAACAAAAAAGATCCAAAAAATGGAGATAATAATAAAGATAATATACCTATAGCCCGTTCCGAGTAAGGCATCTTTTCCTATTTGTAGCACAAGCGCCGCTTGTACTTATCGTGAAGTTGACTTCATTAGTTCTTTACAAAATACTTTTATTTCTATTATATAACGGATACCATTAGACGCAAAAATAGTTTGATGGCAATACAAGCAGACGCTTGCGTTAACCCTGGGCTTTTGCGAACGGAGGGCCAGAGACATTCCCGAGTTTTATTGCGGTTTTATACCCAGCATTTTTTCTATTCTTAAAAAACTGGAATAACTAATTCTTATATTGCCTACCCCGGGATTACCTATGAATAACCGTTTATATTTTACAAAAATAAATTTTTCATCTTTTACATTTTGAACGTCGTTCCAGGGAATAAATAATGGCGGGTGAAATAGCCTTAGTAAAAGCGGAGGCCTTAAATAAAAACCATCCGGATTTACTTTGAATGTAACGTAATAATGTACGATATAATTTATGTCAATTGAAACCAACCCGATACTGGCGCCCCTGAAATGGCCGGTGTATCTGTATTTTAACGAGAACCAAAACCATCCTAATAGTGACAGCACTAATAATATAGTTGCTACCATAATGATACCCCACAGGAGAAATATCATATAACCGTTATTTTATTTATCCTTGCTACCGTTAGTCTGCCGCTAACTAAAATCTTCGCTGTCATTAATTTTGTACTAATAGACTTACAAACATTAAATCTATAACAAAAATTCAATTTTAATAAGCTACATTGATTTCGATAATAATATTTCCGGCACTGTTGTAATCATTTCACATAAAATGTACTTAGGTTGCAAAGTACAGCAGTCCCTAATTATTTAAATGTTGTACAAAATAGGAAGAGAGTTTTTTATTTAAACATTCTCAGAACATCATGGAGTAACACCCTACGCCGGCTCAAAGTTCTATCCAGGGCTGTGTATATTTGCTTAACAGCTGGTTTTTTCACAAATTGATATTATAGGCAATGTTTCTCAAATACCGGCGATAATAAACTGAATCAGATTAATTATTGTAACAAGGTAAATCCTGCCACTGACAAGGCCCAAAGATAGATACATGATATTCGATATTGATAAGCAGACAATCCGGGACCTTGAACTCTTCACAGATACGAAAAATGGCAATTCCATATATTCTATCTTCAACCGGACAGCCACAGTTGGGGGACAAGATACACTCTACGAAATGCTCAGTAATCCTGTTGCTGATCCTGACTTTCTTCAAACCAGGAAAGAAGAAATTAATTTCTTTTTTCTCCATGACTGTCACCTAAAACTATATAAAAGACAATTAGATTATATTGAATACTATCTTGGAATCCGAAGATCCCCGCTTAGAAATAATATAATTGACGCCACATTTAATGCATTATCAAACAAGATTAAACTAAGTAGTGACTACTATACCATCGCCGAAGGGATTTTCCACATCGTCCGATTACTTATTGACCTGGATACGTTTATGGAAGAAGCTAAAATGCTCATAATGCCGGTGAGCCTGGAACAAGAATTTGAAAAAATTAAGAAAATAACTTCTTCTAAAAAGTTAAATGGTTTATGGAACGATCCTCCTAAACAGGCCAGGGATTTAAGTTCTTCGCAAATCAATAACCTGGACCAATTTTTTAGAGTAACTGAAAAGAATACATTCAGAGAGTTACTAGCCGCAGTTTATAAAATTGATGTCCTCCAAACCCTCAGCACAATAATGAAAAATGAAGGATTCAGTTTAGCTGAATATTATACAGAAACTCAAACCGTATTTGATGTTGTTGACGGTTTCCATCCTTTCCTCACCTCTCCCGTTAAAAATAGTTTTTTATTCAACCAGGAGTCAAACTTATGTTTCGTAACAGGTCCGAATATGTCCGGAAAATCAACATTCCTGAAAACTGTGGGACTAATGATTTATTTATCTCATGTGGGGTTCCCTGTTCCGGCAAAATCGCTAAAAACCTCCATACTAAAAGGATTATTTACCACCATTAATTTGACCGACGACATGAATCTCGGTCACAGCCATTTCTATTCTGAAGTAAAAAGAGTAAAGGATCTTGTTCTTAAAATTAAACCTGAGGGTAAATTTCTGATCATTTTCGATGAGTTATTTCGTGGAACAAACGTTAAAGATGCTTACGACGCTTCGTTAATGATAATTTCATCATTAGCTAAGATCAGAAATAATATCTTCTTTATTTCAACACATATTTTAGAAATTGCCGACTCCATTGAAAACAAAGACACAATGATGTTCAGATGCTTTGGATCGGAGCTTATTAATCAACAACCCACCTATGACTTCAAATTAAAAAACGGAATTTCAGATGAACGGACCGGGTTGTTAATAATTAAAAATGAGAATATTCTTCAGATCCTGGATGAAATTGTCAGGAAACAAGAAAAAAAACAAAACCTGTAACTTTTGCGGTCGTTGGTTTTCCCGAAAAACTCTTTATCGGCCGCCAGGCAAGCAGGATAGAATTGTTTTCTTATTTAAACATTCTAACGATAGCTTGGTGGAACAAACAATGGCAACTGCAAAAATGAAATTTGTACCTTATTTTTATCGTTAAAAAAACAATTCAGAAATTAAAACAAAACTAGATGACACCAAAAGCCACCAATACAGTTTACTGGATTTGCACCATCATTTTCGCAGCGCTAATGGTATTTTCTGCTGCAGGTGGTATAGAGCCTTCGCCGCAGGCAATCCAGGTAATACACGATGGCCTCGGCTATCCCATATATTTTATACAATTTATCAGTATTGCAAAATTGCTGGGCGTTATTGCAATTTTAATACCCGGTTTAAACCGCGTAAAAGAATGGGCTTATGCAGGCCTGTTTTTTGATCTTGCAGGTGCTGTCTATTCAGGTATCGCCGGTCCGGGTAAGTTCGACCCCTGGATGCTCACCATGCTGATATGGATAGTGCCGGGTATTTTGTCTTATTATTTCTGGCATAAGAAAATTAAGGCATAAATATTTTCTGCCGACGGCTACGCTTAGTGTGCTCATAACCGTTAGTTACAAAGAACAACGCTCCCTGGTTATTTAAATATTGTACACAATCGACGGATTAGAGAGCTTTTTTATTTAAACATTCTCTGAACGGCATATGAGAGACAAGGTGGATATAAAGCGCCAGAATCGCCTGTCAATATATATTTCATACATAATGAAATACTTAAACTGAGCGGGGCATGTGTATTATTGCTTTATGTTGAATTGAACAAACCTAAATTCCGGGTTATTTATTCTGACAGCAGTTTCGTCTATGGTTCGCTCCTTAACGCAATACCCGTGTCAGCGGTTCATTGTTTTTGTTTTGTATTCGTCCAATCTTTAGTTAATAATTTCCCCTTTGTTATTCGCCAGCTTTTCGCGCCATTTTTGGAGTTCCGCAGGTGTGGCCTTATCCCAATCTGCTACCTCTCCAACGATTCTCAATGGTGCCTGGCTGCGAAATGAGCGTGTCGGGTTCCCCGGGAATTTCTTATCAGTAACATTCGGATCATTTTCAAAACTTCCTGTTGGTTCAACGATATAAACACGTTCATGTCCATCACCTTTTGCCAATGCAGCAGCAAGGCCCGCGCCATTGACCATAGCTGTGAAATAAACATGATTCATTTTAAGTTCGGCTTTATAATTTGAACTGCCGCCTGCTGTCAGCAAATCGCCAATCTGCAAATCTGCCTTTGTCCCGTGATAAAAGGGGCCTTTGTCAGAAGGGTTGTTCTTAAACAAAATTGCTAATTCAGAATTCTCTTTCGCATTATCACGGTGGCCTAGTTCTTCATAGCATTTGGCAATGTTTGAATATAAAGAAGGGAAAGCACTCTTAACAGCATCATTATTTATTTTTAATGCAAACTGCAAAGCCGTTTCGAGCCATTTTAACTTGCCGGGAATAGTTTTTTGATGTCGGGCTACATAATAAGCTGCAATAAATTTTTCAAAATCGTTTGTCGCTTCGTTCCAGCCTTGCAAAAATAGTTTGTGCGCTTCTACAGGTTTGCCTTTTTCTTCCATGTCCATACCTTGAAGACAGAGTTTAACAACATTATTGAACGGGGAGAATTCCATTTTCTAATTATTTTGTCTATAAATTATTTAATGTCAATTCAGTTGTTTTTCCTTAGACCTTTGAAGCGTCTTGCAATGAACGTTAACTACCATAAGGCCAAACACCCACTACACTTAGTGTGCTCATAACCGTTAGTTGGATATACCTGTTTTTAGGGGCTTATTTTTTTACCTCAAGCTATCAATAACCTTTTCAATGCGCCTGTTTTTTGTCTCTTGAGTTTTTGCTTCGGTTATAGATAATATGATTGCTTTCTTTTTACCTGGGGCTAATTTTTCAAAATTGTCTTTTGCAACTTTGTTTTTATCAAATGCTTTTTTTAATTCACCGGGAATGTCAAAAATTCGGGGAGTTGTATCTGATTCAAGATTTACTTCAACTTTGTCCCCTCCATTCACGTTCGCTTTTTTCCTGTTTTCTGCACTAAGGCTAATCATAAACTTGTCATTCATTTTTCCAACAGCACTTCTATAACTGTGGTTGTTAATAGTAACAACAACCAGGGGTTTTTTACCTCCGCCCAATTGTTCCAGCATTTTCTCTGTAACATTCTATACCGGTATTATTCCCGGTTTGCAGAATGATTGTTTTGAATTTCATCGCAAAATTATTTTTTCAGGTTTGTATTAAATTTTCCAGCCTTTCTTACTATTACGGTCTTCCTTTTGCTTCAAATTTAAAGCATTACAAAGAAAAAAAAGGCCGCCGATGTTGCGTTCCCTGCAAAGGGGCGACCCGCAATAACGTAACCGGAAATTGCGTAGCCCTTCTCCCTTCGGAGATGGATTGCGGTGAGATCTTAAGGTGCATGTACGTTGTCATACCAGCTTTTTATTTCATTAAATCCATCCAAAGAATATTTTGAACATGATATAGTTAATAATAGCTCAATCGATTCGGCAAGGTGTAATTATATTCGCCACTAACATAGCCTATTAATTTTTAGATTTACTGCTATGCTGCAATGTCTTCATCTTATTTTTTTTAACTATGTAATCTCACATAATGAACTTAAAAAAACAATTATCGTTATTTAGTGTTTCAACGGTATTAATGGCCTGCTTGTCGGCGCAGGTTGAGAGAGTAACGCCACCCGCACCAGTTTATCCTGTTCCTGCGGCCAACCAGTTGGCGTGGGCGGATATGGAAACAAATGCTTTTATACATTTCAACATCAATACTTTTACGGATAAAGAATGGGGGTATGGAAACGAAAGCCCCTCATTATTCAATCCAACCAATGTTAATGCCAACCAATGGGCGAAGACATTGAAAGAGACTGGCTTTAAGGAGATGATTTTAACGTGTAAACATCATGATGGGTTTTGTCTTTGGCCTTCGAAATATACCGATAGATCCATAAAGTCAAGCCCTTATAAAAATGGCAAAGGAGATATTGTAAGAGAAGCGAGAGATGCCGCCGCCAGGTTTGGTTTAAAATTTGGCGTCTACCTGTCACCGTGGGATAGAAGCCGGGCAGATTATGGAACGCCTGCCTACATTACCTATTACCGGAATCAATTGAAAGAATTATTTACTAACTATGGACCCATATTCGAAATGTGGTTTGATGGCGCTAATGGCGGAGATGGTTATTATGGCGGCGCGAACGAAAAAAGAGAAATTGACCGTACCACTTACTACGATTGGCCGACAACGCTGAAGATGGTAAGAAAGATGGAACCCAATATTTTGTTTTTCAGTGATGCGGGGCCCGGTGTAAGATGGGTAGGAAATGAACAGGGCATTGCCGGGGAAACTAACTGGAACACCGTAGACGCAGATACACTTTACCCCGGCAAAGCAGGAATGGAAAGTTATTTAAACAGTGGCGACATTAATGGTAAGCAATGGATACCGGCGGAGGTGGATGTATCCATAAGACCGGGCTGGTTTTATCATGCAAAAGAAGATAGCCTTGTAAAAACTCCTGAAAGATTATTTGAAATCTATCTTACCTCTGTTGGACGAGGTTCCACATTGTTATTAAATGTACCGCCTGACAGAACAGGCCAATTTAATGCGCACGATGTAAAAGCCTTATATGGCTTCAAAGCTTTGCTGGATAAAGTTTTTGCAAACAACCTGGCGGCCAAAGCAAAAATAACGGCCGATAGTTACCGCGGAAACAGCAAACTTTATGCTGCTTCAAATATTAATGATGGAAATAAAGAAACCTATTGGGCTACGGACGATGCAACCACAAAAGGAAGTATTACAATCGACCTGCCCAAAAAATCAACCGTTCAATATATTGTTTTGCAGGAATACATAAAACTGGGGCAACGGGTAAAATCGTTCAGCGTGGAAATTTGGAAAGACAATGCATGGCAACAGGTGGCTACGGCAACCACCATCGGGCATAAGAGGATCTTAAAAATTGATCCAGTGGAAACGAAAAAAATAAGAGTGAATATTACGGATGCAAAAGCATGCCCGCTCATTTCAAACATTGCCGTATATTAATTTCAACAACTATTTTAAAAACAGGGAATGAAATTGTAACCGCGTTGAATGCAATACTAACTGCTTCGGCTACTCGTAAACAATTTTAGTGAAGAGATAAAATCATTAGTAAAAAAGATCTCACAATAAAACAGGAACGCAATCATTCAATAAAAACTACTTTAAAAAATGACAACAAAGATGCACCGGAATTTGGTATCCTATTTTCTTATCCTGGCTTTCTCATTAATTTATAAAACCACGCCCGCACAGGATAGTACGATTGCAGAGCGATATCCTGTTATTCCCTACCCTGCTCGTTTGCAGCCGATGGATGGAGCATTTACAGTAAATAAAACAACAACCATTTATACAGACAAGCTATTTACTAACGAAAGCGCCTACCTGCAAACACTTCTGAAGAACGCAACCGGCATACCGTTAAAAATTAAGAGCGGGCTTTCAGCCAACACGGGCATTGTTTTGATGAAAAATGATAACATTACAGCAGATGAAGGCTATCAATTAAGTATTCAACCGGGTAAAATAATTCTTTCTGCAAAAACTGCTACCGGCATTTTCAGGGGCATTGAAACCATAAGGCAACTGTTACCCGTAAACGAAAAGAAAAGTTTAGCAACGCATAGCGTGATGATACCTGCAGCGGAAATTGAGGATGCCCCATTGTACAACTGGCGGGGTATGCATCTTGATGTAGCACGGCATTTCTTTTCTATTAATTATCTAAAAAAGTTTATTGATGTACTGGCGTTGTACAAAATGAATAAACTGCATTTGCACCTTACCGACGACCAGGGGTGGCGCATTGAAATAAAAAAATATCCCAAGCTTACTGAAGAAGGTGCCTGGCGTACGTTCAACAACCAGGATTCAGATTGTATGCGGATGTCAAAAGATAATCCTGATATGGCTATTGACCCGGAACATATCATTCATAAAGATGGCAAAACTTTATACGGCGGATTTTATACGCAACAACAAATGAAAGGGCTTGTTGCTTATGCCGCAGCAAGACATATTGATATTATCCCCGAGCTTGACATGCCGGGGCACATGATGGCCGCTATTCGTGAATATCCTTTTTTATCATGCGATGGCGGCAGTAAATGGGGCGCATTATTTTCTACGCCTATTTGCCCCTGCAATGAAACTACTTTTGAATTTGCTGAAAATGTTTACAAGGAAATATTTTCCATCTTTCCTTCTGAATATGTACACCTTGGTGCAGATGAGGTAGACCGGAAGGAATGGGCAAAATCACCGGCATGTGCAGTGCTCATGGAAAAAGAAGGATTGCAAAATGTTGATGAACTGCAAAGTTATTTTGTAAAGAGAATGGAGAAATTTTTTAATGCTAACGGTAAAAAATTAATTGGCTGGGATGAGATACTGGAAGGCGGCGTAAGTAAAACAGCGTATGTAATGTACTGGCGTAGCTGGGTGCCCGCCGCCCCAATTAAAGCTGCAAAAAATGGCAACTATGTGATTATGACACCAGGCGATCCATTGTATTTTGATGGAATACCTGATGCACAGTCGATAAAAAGAGTCTACGATTTTAACCCCGTGCCCAAGGCTTTAAATGCAGAAGAAGCAAAATTTATTTTAGGGGCACAAGCCAACATCTGGACGGAACATATTCCTTCAGAGAGAAGGGCCGACTATATGTACATGCCCCGCATGACAGCGCTGGCAGAAAGATTATGGAGCAATACTGATGACTACGACAACTTCACGCTTCGACTGCAAAAACAGTACAAGTTATTGGATAAAATGAATGTTCACTATCGCCTGCCAGATCTCACCGGGTTTTCCCAGGAAAATGTTTTTACTGATAAAACGAGTTTGACCGTGACAAAACCATTTAGTGATTTACAAATTCATTACACTACTAACGGTACCCTACCCGAAGTGAGTTCGCAACTTTTAGATAAGCCACTTACTATAACAGAACCCATAACAATTAAGATGGCGGCCTTCAGCAGCAATGGTTTGCGGGGCGATATTTACACGCTTCATTATAAGAAAGAAAAATATGCAATGCCGGTAACAGCAGCAGCGTTGAGCGATGGTTTAGCATGCACCTATTATAAACAATTCTTTAAAACGAGCACAGCGCTCACAGGTCTAAAACCCGACAGTATGTTTATTGCTTCCAATTTCGTAGTACCCCCTTCGATAAATGCGCCTTCATTCGGACTGGAATACAAAGGGTTTATTGACATACCCGAAACAGGCATTTATACTTTTTACTTAACCTGCGATGACGGTGGCATCCTTTACATTGCCAACAGGGAAGTTGTTAATAATGATGGATTGCATTCCGCCATTCAAAAAACAGGGCAGGTTGCGTTGTCAAAGGGATTGCAGCCTTTTCTCCTCGATTTTATTGAAGGCGGCGGCGGATTTAAATTAGCATTGCAATACAGCAAGGGAAACACAAAACCTGCCGACATTCCCGAAGCGTGGTTGAAATACGAACCTGTTAATAAATAGGTATACTTTGCAGATAATTTCAAATACCATATTCAAATGAATCCAATAAAAAAATTCCAGCTCTTAATAACGATGAACAGCCATCGTACAAAACATTTTGCAATGGTGATCTTGCTGGTAAACTTTTGTTTTCGTGTAGGCCTTTCCCAAAATCCCGTTAGTTATGTAAATCCATATATCGGCACCGGTGGCCATGGTCATGTTTTTCTTGGAGCGAATGTTCCTTTTGGCGCCGTTCAGTTAGGTCCTGTAAATATATCTGAGGGATGGGATTGGTGTTCGGGTTATAATTATGCGGATTCAACTATTATTGGTTTTTCGCATACACATTTGAGTGGTACCGGCATCGGTGATCTGGGCGATATTGCAGTGATGCCAACTACAGGCGATCTTATTATGAATAAAGGCACGTTACAAGAACCCGGTAATTTTTCTTTATTCAGCCATGCTGATGAAAAAGCAAGCCCAGGCTATTACTCAGTTGTCTTAAAAAGATACAACATCAAAGCAGAACTAACGGCGTCCACAAGAGTGGGTTTTCACCGATATACGTTTCCTGCCTCAAAACAATCGCATATAATAATTGATTTGGTACAAGGAATCGGCTGGGACAGGCCCATGTATGGCTATATAAAGAAACTAAATGATTCCACACTTGTTGGCTATCGCTTCTCCAAAGGATGGGCACCGGATCAGAGAATTTATTTTGCAGCCGTCTTCTCCAAACCTTTTAAGGATATTCAATTATATAAAAATGGAGAACTACAATTGGGTAGTGTAGCCATGAGCGATAGTGTGAAAGCAGCCATTAATTTTTCCACTTATGAAGGCGAAACTGTTCAATTGAAAGTCGGAATTTCGCCCGTAAGTACAGAAAATGCTTTGATGGATATAGCTGCAGAAATTCCCGGGTGGGATTTTGAAAAAGTAAAGAACGATGCTTCCGCGGCGTGGAATAAGGAACTCGGGAAAAGTTGTTATTCAAACTCCTGATGCTACTGCCAAACAAATTTTTTATACTGCGTTATATCATTCATTCATTGCACCCTCAGTTTTTAATGATGTAAATGGCGACTACTACGGAACCGATAAAGAAGTACACCGGGCTGCTCCTTTCACCAATGTTACCACGCTTTCTTTATGGGATACGTACCGTTGTGAAAATTCTTTACTTACCATTTTACAACCGGAAAGAGTAAGTGATATTATTAATTCGATGCTGGCCATTTATCAGCAGCAAGGCAAACTTCCTGTATGGCATTTAATGGGCAATGAAACCAATACAATGCCCGGCAACAGTGCCACACAGGTTATAGCAGACGCTTATCTGAAAGGCATCAAAGGATTTGATACAGCATTAGCCTATGAGGCAGTGAAAACTACCGCTATGCTTGATGACAGGGGAATGAAATATGTGAAAAGATATGGCTACATACCGGCAGACAGCATGGTTGAATCGGTTGCAACAGGAATGGAATATGCCATTGCTGATGGCTGCACCGCTTTAATGGCCAAGCGAATGGGAAAAGAAGATGACTACGAATATTTTATTAAAAGAGCAGGCTATTATAAAAATTATTATGACAGCACCGTTCGTTTTGTGAGAGGCAGAATTTCGAATACACAATGGCGTGAGCCTTTCAGTCCTTTTGTTTCCCGGCACATGAAAGATGATTTTACAGAAGGCAATGCGTGGCAATATACCTGGCTGGCGCCGCAGGATGTACATGGGCTCATTCAAATGCTGGGTGGTGAAAAACGTTTTATTAAAAAACTGGATTCATTATTTGTAGTGAAAGGAGATATGGGTAAAGAAGCATCCAATGATATTTCAGGGTTAATCGGGCAATATGCGCATGGCAATGAACCGAGCCATCATATTGCCTACCTGTATGTTTACGCGGGACAGCCCTGGAAAACGGCACAAAAAGTTCGTTTCATCCTGGATAGTTTGTATTCCGCCAACCCGGATGGATTGAGTGGCAATGAAGACGTAGGGCAAATGTCCGCATGGTATGTTATGAGTTCGCTTGGATTTTATCCCGTGCATCCGGCACAGGGTATTTATGTTTTTGGAAGCCCTTTGTTTGACGAAGCTTCAATTGATGTTGGAAACGGAAAACACTTTACAATGACCATGAAAAATAACAGCCAGGCAAATAAATACATCCAGAAAATTATACTGAATAATAAAAAGTATACAAAATCATACATAACGTATGCCGACATAATGAACGGTGGTACATTAACAATTGAAATGGGCAAAAAGCCATCTGCCAAATGGGGAACATCCTTCCTGGACAGGCCGTAGCGCCGGTTTTGCAAAACAAGATATTTATTTCTTCATAATTTTCAGCGTTGAAAAATTAGTATGATTTCCATTATTTATTGACGATATAACGGTCATCCAAAACCGGTAACTGCAAAAAAATTTTGTAATTGTATTCATCATTGTATACTTTCAAACCAAATTAATATTATGAAAACATTCAACAGGTTGCTTGTCTTTATCATCATTAGCACTTTATTTACCAGGTGCAATAACGGGTCTGAAAATAAGAACGCCACCGCTTCAAAATCCGGAATTACGAAACAGGATTGGGGTGAATTCGATGGCAAACAAGTATATCTTTTTACGCTGCAAAATGATAATGGCACCACCGTTACTATCAGCAACTACGGCGGTACCGTTACCTCGTTTGTTACAGCAGATAAAAACGGGAAAAAATCAAGTATTATAATTGGCTTTGATAGTTTGCATTCTTACCTGCAACATCCTCCGTACTTCGGCGCATTGATTGGCCGGTATGGAAATCGCATTGGCGATGCAAAATTTACCCTGGATGGCAGTACCTATAAGCTTGCTGCCAATGATGGAAAGAACCACTTACATGGAGGATTGAAGGGTTTTGACAAAGTTGTTTGGGATGCCACCATTCCCAATGACAGTATTCCTTCACTTACGCTGAAATATTTGAGTAAAGATGGCGAAGAAGGTTATCCCGGTAACTTACAGGTTACTGTGCAATACACACTCACTGAAGATGACGGATTAAAGATTGATTACAGCGCAGTAACAGACAAAGCCACTCCTGTTAATTTAACCAACCATAGTTATTTTAATTTATCGGGCGATGTAAGCAATACCATTCTAAATGAAAAACTGATGATTGATGCAGACAACTACACACCCGTTGACACGACTTTAATTCCAACAGGCGAAATTAAATCCGTGAAAGGAACGCCTTTCGATTTTACGTCGCCGAAATTAATTGGTCGCGATATTGATTCTGTAAAAGGAGGCTACGACCATAACTGGGTGCTCAACAAAAAAGATACGTCGCTGCAAAAAGTTGCGGAGTTATCCGATTCAATCAGCGGACGGACGTTAGATGTGTACACCACGCAACCCGGATTACAATTTTATACCGGAAATTTCTTAGACGGAACGTTTATCAACCGCGATGGTAAACCAATTACAAAGCATTCTGCGCTTTGTTTAGAAACACAGCATTTCCCTGATTCACCCAATAAACCCAACTTCCCTTCCACTATATTAAAACCCGGTGAAGTGTACCATGCGGTTACCGTTTATAAAGTAAAACTCGATTAAGGATGGCGATTAAAGCGTTTATCTTCGACTTGAATGGAACGATGATCGATGATATGGCCTACCATGCACATGCCTGGTACAATATTTTGAATGATGATTTGAAAGCCGGGCTTACATGGGACGAAGTTAAAGCGCAGATGTATGGAAAAAACGATGAACTACTAATAAGAATTTTTGGAGAGAATCATTTCTCCAACGAAAAGATACAGGAGCTTTCTATTGAAAAAGAGAGAAGATACCAGCAGGCCTATTTACCAAATCTTGCATTGTTACATGGGTTAGAACAATTTTTAGAGAAGACAAAACAAGCAGGTATCTTAATGGCAGTAGGTTCAGCCGCAATCCCATTTAATATAGATTTCGTTCTCGATAATTTAAACATCCGCCATTACTTTAAGGCAATTGTGAGCGCTGATGATGTTGTAACAAGTAAACCGGATCCACAAACTTTTTTAGATTGTGCAGCATTATTAAATATGGCTCCTGCGGATTGTCTTGTATTTGAAGATGCGCCTAAAGGAGTTGAAGCCGCGTTGAACGCAGGTATGCCGTGTGTTGTACTCACCACCATGCATTCTCAAGATGAGTTTAAAAATTATAACAATGTAATTACTTTCATTGAAGACTATTCAACTGTATCGCCTCGGGATTTTTTGATTGCTTAAAATTGAAAGCGATTTTTAGAATTATATATTTTACAAAAGCATATGAAGAAAATTTTAAAGAAAATATAAATCAAGCGTTTCGTTCGTAATGTTAACTGCAGATTGTATTTATAAATGAGACATTGAAGTTCTTAAATTGTGTCATTTGGCACATTTGCTGGGTAGCAATGCAAATTAAATATAGTAAGAGACGTTCCTTCGGAACGTTTGGTACTTTTTATCTTCAATGTTCTACCACCAATAGTTCCTCCGGAACTAAAACGCAAAGTTTGCCCAATTCGCTTTGCGGCCTGAGCGCTTAATTCAACCGAAAGCGAAAGTCTTCATTAACAATTTAAAATACCCGAAGGAAATTTTTTATTAAATGTTATTTTGACACTTATAAAATTATTCCTAAATTGTTCTTTTTTAAAGATTGCTTTTCAAAATGTCTCACAAATCTTATGTTATAGGAGTTGATTACGGAACAGATTCCGTTCGCTCAGTAGTAATGGATACATCCAATGGCGAAGAAATTACGTCATCAGTTTTTATTTACCCGCGTTGGAAAGATGGTTTGTATTGCGACCCCGTGCAAAATCAATTTCGCCAGCATCCGTTAGATTATATTGAAGGATTGGAATCTACCATTAAAGAATGTCTTCATAAGGCTGGCACGTTAGTTGCATCCGGAGTCAAAGCCATTTCAGTAGATACCACAGGATCCTCTCCGGTGGCAGTTGACAAAACAGGTACTCCCCTTGCATTAACTGCGGGATTTGAAAATAATCCCAATGCTATGTTTGTACTTTGGAAAGATCATACTGCTACCAAAGAAGCGGCCGAAATAAATGAGCATGCAACAAAGTTTGATATTAACTACCTGCAGTATGTAGGCGGCATTTATTCCTCAGAATGGTTTTGGGCTAAGCTGCTTCATATTCTTCGGGTAGACGATACTGTTAGAAACAATTGTTATTCCTGGGTAGAGCACTGCGACTGGATTCCTTTTCTGCTTACAGGAGGCACGGATGTTCATCAAATGAAACGTGGCGTATGTTCAGCAGGACATAAGGCATTGTGGGCGTCTGAATTTGGCGGCTTACCTCCCAATGAATTTTTCAACTCCATGGATCCGTTGCTCAGTGGTTTTACTTCCAGATTATTTACACAAACATACACAGCAGGCAAACCTGCCGGCAATCTTTCCAAAGAATGGGCTGAACGTTTAGGCTTGTCTCAAGATGTAATTATCGGCGTTGGTGCGTTTGATGCACACATGGGCGCTGTCGGCGGCCAAATTGAGCCTTATCACTTAAGCAAGGTAATGGGCACGTCCACTTGCGATATGTTAGTGGCACCTATAGACGAGGTAGGCGATAAACTGGTAAAAGGAATTTGCGGGCAGGTACCCGGCTCCGTTATTCCCGGCATGTTAGGCATGGAAGCGGGGCAGAGCGCATTTGGTGACACGTACGCATGGTTTAGAAATGTTATTACCCGTTCAATAAAAAATATTTTAAATAATTCTGAAGTGATCAATCCTGCACTCGCAGATTTATTGCAGAAAGAAATTCATGAAAAATTAATTACAGAACTTTCTAATGAAGCTGCTAAACTTCCTTTAGGTGAAAATGATGAATTGGCAATCGACTGGTTAAACGGAAGAAGAACGCCAGATGCCGACCAAATGCTTAAAGCGGCCATAATGAATTTAAATTTAGCAACAGATGCCCCCCGCATTTTCAAAGCCCTGGTGGAAGCAACGTGCTTTGGGGCTAAAGCCATTGTGGACCGTTTCAATTACGAAGGTGTTCCGGTAAAAGGATTGATTGGGTTAGGTGGCGTTGCAAGAAAATCGAATTACATTATGCAGGTATTGGCTGATGTAATGAATATGCCAATACGAATTCACAAATCAGAGCAAACGTGCGCCATTGGCGCCGGAATGTTTGCAGCAACGGCGGCAGGAATTTATGATAAAGTAGAAGATGCTATGGCCGCGATGGGGCAAGGATTCGATAAAGAATTCTACCCTGATAAAAATAAAGTAGCCCTGTATAGCGACCGGTATAATAAATACAAAGCCTTGGGAAATTATATTGAAAAATGATTGTAAGAGAAACAAAATATAAAACGAGTAACATGAAAATATCAAGCAACTTTTCTTCATTGGCGGTAATTCGTTCAATCATAAAAAATTTCACGCTCTTTGTTTTATGTGCGATAACAACTTCGTCAATGCATGCGCAGGAAACAGTTCAAATAGCCGTGTCCGATACGTCGCACGAAACAATCAGTAAATATATATACGGCCAGTTTGCAGAACATTTGGGACGTTGTATTTATGACGGCTTTTGGGTAGACAAAAGTTTGAATGTTCCCAAAAAAGATCGTATACGCTTAGACGTTGTAGAAGCTTTAAAAAAGATACATATCCCTGACTTACGCTGGCCCGGTGGGTGTTTCGCGGATCAATACCACTGGAGCGATGGTATTGGCGAACGCAGCAAGCGGCCACAACGGGTGAATACAATGTGGGGAATGGTTACAGAGGACAACAGTTTTGGTACGGATGAGTTTTTGGAGTTGTGTAAATTGATAGGCTGCGAACCTTACATTGCAGGCAATGTGGGCTCAGGTACCCCACAGGAAATGGAAAACTGGCTCGAATATTTAAACTTCAATGGCAAAAGCACCCTGGCCGACCTGCGGCGCACGAATGGCCACGATGCACCTTACAATGTTTCTCTTTGGGGTGTGGGCAATGAAAGTTGGGGCTGTGGAGGTAATATGACCCCGGAGTTTTACGCCAATCAGTACAAACGCTATGCAGAGTTTTGTAAAAATTATCCCGGCACATCTTTAAAGAAAGTTGCCAGCGGTGCCAACTCCGACGATTACCATTGGACGGATGTGTGCATGAGAGATATTCCTTTGAGCGACATGTGGGGCCTTTCCATGCACTACTATACGGTAGTAAATACCTGGCAGCACAAAGGATCTGCTACGTCTTTTGATGAAAGCGAATATTTTAAAGGACTAAAAAATTGTTTGCATATTGAAGATTTAATTAACAAGCACAGTGCTATAATGGACAAGTACGATCCGGGAAAGAAAGTGGCGCTTGCTGTTGACGAATGGGGAATATGGACTGACCCCGAACCTGGTACTAACGGGTCATTTTTATACCAGCAAAACAGCTTACGTGATGCATTGATTGCCGCTTCTACTTTAAATATCTTTAATAACCATTGTGACCGCATAAGAATGGCGAACCTGGCTCAAACCGTAAATGTGTTGCAATCATTGATCCTAACCAATAAGGAAAAAATGTTGCTTACGCCAACTTATTACGTTTTCGATTTGTATAAAGCACACCAGGACGCTACGTTACTGCCTTTGCAATTTACAAGCCCGGAATATACTTTCGGAAATGAAAGCATACCCGCCATAAATGCATCTGCATCAAAAGATAGCTCAGGAGCTATTCACATAACGTTGGTAAACCTCGATGCAAAGAAAAAGATAACTGTGAATGCAGCTTTGCCGGACTTCATCTTGAAAAAAAGAACGGCGAAATTTTAACCTCAAAAAAATTCAATGATATCAATACTTTCGAAGACCCTTATAGAGTAAAACTCGTACATTTTCTGATTTTAAAACCAATGGTAAAACCTTATCAGTTAATTTGCCTCCTATGAGTGTGGTACTGATAACTCTGCAATAATTATGAAGAAGTACGAACATATCCGGCAGGCAGCCTTATGAGGCAAACATGCAATTACCAAAATTGGGTTTGGTCCTTTTTACTTTTGGAAACGTTAGTGCTGCTGATAGAAATGAAAAGGTTTTTGCCATAAAGCCAAGCGGTGTTCCATACGAACAACTCTCTGCTGATAAAATGGTGATCGTGGATTTTGACGGCAATACAATCGAAGGTGATTTGCGGCCTTCATCTGATACACTTACGCATGCCGTGTTATATAAGAACTTTTGAAACCATTGGTGGAATTGCACATACGCATTCCTGTTATGCCACGTCATGGGCACAAAGCCTTCGCGATATTCCTGTTTATGGAACCACGCATGCCGATCATACAACTTTTGACATTCCCTGTGCAACACCCATGAGCGATGAAATGATCCGTGGTAATTATGAATATGAAACCGGCTTCCAGATCATCAATGCATTGAAAGAAAGAAAGATGAGTTATGAAGAAATGGAAATGATACTGGTAGGAAACCATGCCCCATTTACCTGGGGTAAAACTGCGGAAAAAGCGGTATATAACAGCGCCGTACTCGAAAATGTGGCGCAAATGGCTTTTATTACGCAAGCAATAAACGCAGATGCGGCAAGATTGAAAGATGCGCTGAATAAAAAACATTATGAGCGGAAGCACGGAAAAGACAGCTATTACGGTCAGAGTTGATATCTAGACTTTATAAATAAAACATCGCAGATAAAATGTAGTCTTGTTATTTCTCTAATAAACAAAAATGTCTTTATGAGAAATATATTTCTTTTCATTGCTTTAAGTATCTCAACTGGAATTGCTGCGCAAAAGAAAGACTATTCCATACAGGGTGTTTCATTTACTAAAGTAAAATTGAACGATAAATTCTGGTTGCCAAGAATTGAAACGAACAGGCTGGTAACTATTCCTGCATCTTTCGAAAGATGTGATAAAACGGGCAGGGTGAAAAACTTTGTAATGGCTGCAACGCATACCGGAAAATTTTGCAGCATCTACCCTTTTGATGACACAGACATTTACAAAACAATTGAAGGCGCTTCTTATTCCATCAGTTTATTTCCCGATCCTGCATGTCTGCCTATTTGGATTCGCTGATTACAATTATTGGTAAGGCACAGGAACCCGATGGTTATCTATACACCGCCCGTTCTATTGATCCGGCACATCCATTTTCGTGGGCGGGCAGTCGAGAGATGGATAAACGAAAGACAGTTAAGCCATGAATTGTATAATGCAGGTCATTTGTATGAAGCAGCCGCAGCGCATTATCTCGCAACCGGCAAAAGAAATCTTCTCGATATTGCATTAAAAAATGCAAATCTTGTTTGCTCTGTGTTTGGTCCTGCTGCTAATCAAAAACATACAGCTCCCGGCCATGAAGTGGTGGAAATGGGCCTCGTGAAATTGTATCCGGATTACGGGTGAAACAAAATATCTGCAAACTGCTAAATATTTTATTAATGAAAGAGGTCATGACGTTCACTATGATTCCACCAGTAAAGACGAATGGAAAAACGGAGCTTACTGGCAGGACAATATTCCTGTGGTTGATCAAACAGAAGCTGAAGGGCATGCCGTACGTGCCGGGTATCTATATTCTGCAATGGCCGATGTGGCGGCGCTCACAGGCGATACACTGTTGTGAAAATGCAGTCGATAAAATATGGCAACAATGTGGTTAGCCAAAAAAATGTATGTACAGGGTGGTGTGGGCGCAATTGGTGATGGCGAAAGATTTGGCGATAATTATGAATTACCGAATGCAACGGCTTACAACGAAACATGCGCAGCAATTGCACAGGTGTTTTGGAATGAACGGATGTTCCTGTTGCATGGCGATTCCAAATATATAGACGTACTCGAAAAAACTTTATATAATGGGTTAATTTCAGGCATTGGCCTGGATGGAAAATCCTTTTTTTATACCAATGCCATGCAGGTAAAAAATAGTTTCTCCGGTGAAGATGTTGAAGCAACACGTTCTGGTTGGTTTCCATGTTCTTGTTGCCCAACGAATCTGGTGCGCCTTATTCCATCTATACCGGGTTATGTTATATGCTCAACAGGATGATAAAGTATTTGCCAATTTATTTGTCAGCAGTACTACTTCATTAAACGTTGCAGGCAAGCCGGTTGAGATCGTACAAAAAAATAATTATCCATGGGATGGCGATTTGTTATTCACGATTAATCCTAAAACATCTGTAAATTTTTCTCTTTTAATACGCATACCGGGCTGGGCGCAGAACGAAACAATGCCTTCTGATCTGTATTCATTTCAAAAAGAAATAGATAAAAAAGTTGCGATTACGATAAACGGAAACGCCGATTGATTATACAATGGAGAATGGCTATGCAGTACTTAAAAGAAGCTGGCATAAAAATGATAAGGTAGAAATTATGCTGCCAATGGAAGTAAGAAAAGTGGTTGCCAATAGCAAAGTAAAAGATGATATTGGCAAAATTTCTCTCGAACGCGGACCACTGATGTATTGTGCAGAATGGATCGACAATAATGGAAAGGCTGCTAATCTTATTATTCCTGCCAACACAGAGTTTACATCAGCGTTTAATCCTGGTAAGTTAAATGGAATTGAAGAAATAAAAGCCGAGGTGCCTGCTATTGTTATTGGCAAAATGGTGAAGGAATAAAAACAGTTCAACAATCATTTACTGCTATACCCTATTATGCATGGGCCAACAGGGGCAAAGGAGAAATGATGATTTGGTTCCCGGAAAAAATACAGGATGTTGATTTAATAGCAGGTAAGTAAATTAGGATGGATGGGAATATGTGTTTGGTGCGCAAATCACTTGCCCCGATTCTTTAGGACGGGGGACAAAGATTTTTTTGTTTTTAGGCTTTAGCCAAATATGCTTTCTGTTTTTAATTATGTGGCTAAAGCCATCTGAAGTTTTTCATTATTAACCCCGACCTAAAGGATCGGGGCAATTAAGATCACGTTAACAGACTTTGCAAAATAAATAAATCTGCAAAATAATTTTTATAAAGAAGTAATCTCGATTCAAAAAAAATGAACAACAATAAACATGATGATCAATCTTAAAAAACTGGAAGTCTGGTTTGTAACAGGCAGCCAGCATTTATATGGTGAAGAAACGTTGCAACAGGTAGCAAAACATTCCCAAACTATAGCAACATCGTTTAATGCCTCGCCGCAAATACCCGTGCAGGTTGTGTTTAAGCCCACAGTAAAATCAGCCGAAGAAATTTATGCTGTGTGCGAAGAAGCTAATACTTCAAAAGATTGTATCGGCATCATTGCATGGATGCATACTTTTTCGCCGGCCAAAATGTGGATTGGCGGATTAAAGATTTTGAACAAACCGATGTTGCATTTGCATACGCAATTCAATCGCGATATTCCATGGAATAAGATCGATATGGATTTTATGAATCTTAATCAAAGTGCACATGGCGACCGTGAGTTTGGTTTTATTGTAAGCCGCATGCGTATCAACAGAAAAGTAGTTACGGGGCATTGGCAGGATGCTGCCGTACTCGAACAAATTAATACCTGGACAAGAGCTGCTGCCGGATGGAACGATTGGCAGAACGCAAAGTTTGCCCGCTTTGGCGATAACATGCGCAACGTGGCAGTTACGGAAGGTGATAAAGTGGAAGCTGAAATCAAGTTCGGTTATTCAGTAAATACTTATGGTATTGGTGACCTGGTGAAAGTAATTAATGAAACGAGTGACGCGGCTATAGATAAGTTGGTTAAAGAATATGCTGATAGTTATACATTATCCTCAACGTTAGTAAAAGGTAAGAAACAATATCAATCCTTGCGGGATGCTGCTAAAATTGAAATAGGTTTACAAACATTTTTAGAAGAAGGAAATTTTAAAGGATTCACTGATACATTTGAAGACCTGCATGGATTGACACAATTGCCCGGCATTGCAGCTCAACGCCTGATGGCAAAGGGCTACGGATTTGCCGCAGAAGGAGATTGGAAAACCGCAGCATTGGTGCGAGCCATGAAAGTAATGGGCGGTGGATTAAAAGGCGGTAATTCTTTCATGGAAGATTATACCTATCACTTTCAACCCAATAACGAAATGGTGTTAGGTTCTCACATGTTGGAAATATGTCCTTCTATTGCTAACGCAAAACCGTCCTGTGAAATTCATCCGTTGGGTATCGGCGGCAAGGCCGACCCGGTGCGTTTAGTCTTTAACGTTAGTGGAGGTGCTGCATTAAATGCATCCATAGTTGATATGGGCAATCGTTTCCGTTTGCTCGTAAATGAAGTGGAAGCTATCAAACCAAAAAATGCTTTACCAAAGCTTCCTGTTGCAAGGGTTTTATGGAAACCTATGCCTGATTTAAAAACAGGTTGCACGGCGTGGATATTGGCTGGTGGTGCACATCACACCTGTTTCAGTCAAAACTTAACCAGCGAATATCTCGAGGATTTCGCCGGCATGGCAGGAATTGAAACTGTTTTTATTGATAAGGAAACCAGGCTTCGCAATTTTAAAAAAGAACTTGAATGGAGCGAGGTATATTACCAACTAAATAATAAGTAAGGGAGTACCAAAGCCTTTGTAAATAATTTACTGGAGGCGATAATCACTTTTGAATTAAGTTTATAAACTATTTATCTAAAACCAAACAATCAACGATTGCTTATGAACAGGAATTTTGCCTTTGCAGACTATGCCATTTTTATCATTTATTTCATTATAGTGGCCGGCTATGGCTATTATATTTATAACAAGCGTAAAAGGAATGAGCATGATGCCAAGGCATTTTTCCTGGCTGAAGGAACCCTTACCTGGTGGGCAATTGGAGCTTCGTTGATTGCATCTAATATCTCGGCAGAACAATTTATTGGCATGAGCGGTGAAGGATTTTTCCTGGGTATTGCCGTTGCGGCTTACGAATGGATCGCAGCCATCGCTTTGATAATTGTTGCAGTTTGGTTCATCCCTGTTTATTTGAAGAATCATATTTACACCATGCCTCAATTTTTAAAAACGAGGTACAATGAATCGGTAGCATTGATCATGGCGGTCTTTTGGTTGTTTCTTTATGTATTTGTAAACCTCACTTCTATTTTATATTTGGGAGCAGTGGCTATTAATGGTATTACGGGCGGCGGATATCTTCATGTTATAATGATCGGCCTGGCCATATTTGCCTTGATAATATCATTGGGTGGGATGAAAGTTATTGGATATACTGACGTAATACAGGTGGCTGTTTTGATTATCGGAGGATTAGTTACTACTTATATTGCATTGACCGTTGTGGGAGAAAGTTTTGGTGTAGGACCTAATGCCATTGCGGGTTTCAAAGTACTGATGCACAAGGCTCCAGAACATTTTAATATGATTATTCCTAAACCAACAGCCACTTCAACTCAAAATGAAGTGGATAAATACATCACATTTCCCGGCTTGCTTTCTTACTTGGCGGGCATCTGGATCATCAATCTTAATTACTGGGGATGTAATCAATACATCACACAACGTGCGCTTGGCGCCGACTTACAAACCGCCCGTACCGGAATTTTATTTGCAGGCTTCCTCAAATTATTAATGCCGATTATCGTAATGTTACCCGGTATTGCAGCTTTTGTTTTATATTCTAATGGTCATTTGCCAAAATTGGTTGGTGGCAAAGACGGAGCATATTCAGCAGTGCTGGAATTTTTACCTGTCGGGCTAAAAGGACTATCGGTAGCTGCTTTAACGGCAGCGATTGTTGCCTCGCTCGCAGGAAAGGTAAATAGCATTTCAACAATTTATACGCTTGATATTCATAAAAAATATATTGGCAAACATCTTGACGAAAGAAGCCAGGTAATCATTGGAAGGGTTACTGTATTTGTAGCAATGATCATTGCTTTAATCTTTACTTGGAGCGATCTTTTACACATTGGAGGTAAAGGTGGATTTACTTTCATTCAACAATACACCGGTTATATCAGCCCAGGCGTATTCGCCATGTTTTTCCTTGGTATGTTCTGGAAAAGAACAACAGGTACGGCCGCTATTGTTGGCGTTATTGCAGGTTTTGTATTGTCGGTCTTGTTTAATGATTTTGCTCCTCAGCTTTTTGGAAACGATACATTTCTGTACACCGCATACCACACCATTCAAAATGGAAAAGATGTATTTGTAATCCCCTTTCACATCTGTATGGGCTTATCGTTTTTATTTACAATGATTATTATGATTTCGATAAGCTTTGCAGGTCCGAAAATAAATCCCAGGGCATTCGAATTGGATAAGAGCATGTTTAAATTAAGACCGCAAACCATCCTCTTAATTGTTATTACACTTTTATTAATTTCGGCTTTGTATGTTAAGTTTTGGTAATTGGTTATTAAATTGTCAGTTAAATCGTAAATAAAATAACAATAGAGGTTTATGAGTAACATAAATGAATACAAGGCGCATGACCGCATGCTTATTGCAGTGGACTGTATTATTTTTGGATTTGATGGAAAAGATTTAAAAGCCCTGTTGATTAAAAGAGGTTTCGAACCAGGGTTGGGTAAATGGTCTTTAATGGGCGGCTTTGTAAAATCACGGGAAAGCATACACGACGGTGCAACACGTATTCTTGAACAACTTACGGGCCTTACCAATATTTACATGGAGCAATTATATTGTTTTGGCGATGTAGACCGCGACCCGGCTGACCGCGTTGTATCCATCGCCTATTTCGCTTTGATAAAATTGGATGATTATAAGACACGAGTTAATGAAAGAACACAATGCCAAATGGTTTAATATAAGGCACATTCCCACAATGATCTTTGACCATAAAAAAATGATAATGATGGCTAAAGAAAGTCTTCGCCAAAAAGTAGCTACCCACCCTATCGGCTTTGAATTATTATCGGAGAAATTTACACTTGCACAATTGCAAAATCTTTATGAAACGATTTATGAGACTACTTTTGATAAACGCAATTTTCTCAGAAAAATATTGTCGCTCGATATTCTGAAAAAACTAAATGAAAAGGAAAAATTTTTGTCGAAACGAGGTAGCTTTTACTACATGTTTGATCATGATAAATATAAAAAGCTCGAACAGGAAGGTCTAAAATTTATTTGATACAATTATGTATTTGGTTCTCAAATCCCATTTACAAATAATGTTATTAATTGCCCCGAACCTTTAGGTCGGGGTTTTAAATGGAAGGTTCCAGGCTTTAGCCACAATACTAATAAACACCGGATTTTTTTGGCTAAAGCCGGGGAGCAAAAGAACTTGTTCCCCGACTAAAGGTCGGGGCTATTGAATACCCGCCCAATTAAATCGATAGCCAATTTTTCAGAACTAATTTTTCTTATTTCCTGTCTTCAATAAAGCTGCTTTTTCAGTAGCCAGCCTTTTCTTTTCTGCGGCATAATCAGCTCGGCTTTGCAAAGCCTCATCAAATAATTTATTCCAGCCATTATTTATATTTTCTTCCTTCAGCGCACATTTTGCAGGTTCATTGGTTTGAAAAATAGCGCCTTCTTTCGGACAGGCACGAACGCATTCTGAACAATAAATACAAACCGCACGATTAAAATGATAAGTTTGTTTTCCTTCCATGTCCTGGGAAAAAACAATGGCGCCGGGTGGGCAAACCATTTCGCAACGGCGGCACCAGATGCACAAGTTTTCATCGAAGCCAATCATCCCCCGATAGTCATCCGGGATATAAGTTTTTTCAAACGGATATTTAGTAGTTATCGGCTTCCTGAATAAATTTCCAATGGTTTTAAAAAATGTTTTCATTTTAAAAATTTTAATCATCTTGATGTACACGAAAGGCACGGATCATAAGATGCTATAATGGCGGGCGCACTTCCATATTCATTGCCCTTAAAAGCTTCTACCATTGCGGGTACATTCGAAAATGTAGGCGCTTTAATTTTCAACCGCTCCAACACTTGTGTCTTGTTTCCTTTTGCATAATAAAATAATTCACCACGCGGCGCTTCAAGCCTCACAACTGCTTCGCCATCGGGAAATGCTTTTGTTTCAGTAACAAGCGCTGATTCAGGTAAACCATTAATTATATTTTCGATAATCCGCATGGATACATACAATTCATTTAAACGAACCATATTGCGTGCATGAACATCGCCAGCTTTATCTAATACCATTTCAAACCCAACTTCTTTCCATGGCAGCAGATCTTCGGTTTCATTGCGAACATCAATTGCCAGCCCTGTTGCTCTTGCAAAAGGGCCAACTACATTCAGTCTCAAAGCATCTTCTTTTGTAATAGCTCCAACACCTTTGTTCTTTAAAGAAAGCGTCCAGTTATTTTGATAGATGTTTACTAACTCATCTAACTGTGGTTTAAAAGTTTTTAATTTTTCCAAAATCATTTTACCAACTTCTGGTTTTAAATCGCGGGCAACTCCACCTACAATGGAAAAATCGTATTGAATTCTGTTGCCGCATACGGCCTCTAACATTTCCATTGCAAACTCACGGTATTGCATGGTTTTCATAAACAAAGCTTCAAAGCCCGAATTTTCTGCAACATGACTTAAGCACAATAAATGCGAATGAATTCTGTCGAGTTCAATAACCAACATCCTTAAATATTTCGCACGACGTGGTATTTCAATCTTCACCAGTTTTTCCGCCACCTGTGAGTAAGCGGTTGTATGTGACACAGAACATAAACCGCAAACACGTCCCACAACAAAACTTACCTGGCGGAATTTAAATTTCGAACAACAGGCCTGTTCGATACCCCGATGCACATAATATACATTGGCAACCGTATCAATAATTTTTTCATTCTCTGTTGTGAACTTAAAATGAAGCGGCTCCAGCAATGAAACATGCTGAGCGCCTAACGGTATTTCATATTGTTTTCCCATATTTATTTTTTCTTTCTTAACGGTCCACTTTCAAAATCGGATTCCAACACAAAACCTTTTGCTGTATTTTGAATTTTAATATTCATCAGATCTACCAACTCGGCTTCTGCCACCCATGAAGATTCAACAATATCCCTGATAGAAGGAATTTCTACATTCGGATTTATTTGCACACAAAAAGCAATAATATTTGACGGGTTGGCATAATCGCTAAAAAACCATTGCACTTCAATTTTTTCACCCAGGTCTACCGCATTCATTACCATAAAATGGTGCATATCCGGTTTATAAAAATTGCCGATGTCGTCTTTTACATTTTCAAGCGATGTTTCAATTCTTTTCATGGATTATGCAATTTTTTATAATTTCAGCTGCAATATCTCTCCGGTTTAACTTGGTATCCTTCTTTTACAGGTTCTTTTTTTAAACGTATAGATTGTTTCCAATATCTTTTGTTTTTTTTTCCAATATTGCCAAGCGCTTGAATTACACCATCAATAATTTGTTCCGGCCGTGTGCCACATCCACATACATATACATCTACCGGAATATACTGATCAATACCACCTTCGCAATTATACATTCCCCTGAAAACCCCACCGGTACTGGCACATGCGCCGCAACTAACTACAACTTTCGGTTCCGGCATTTGAGCATACACTTCTACCAGTCGTTCACGTGAACGCTTGGTAACGGGGCCGGTTACCAGATAGAATATCTGATTGTTTTGGATTGCCTGAATTAATCATTCCAAATCTTTCAATATCGTATTTGGGCGCCAAGCAAGCCAATATTTCAATATCGCATCCATTGCATCTACCTGCATTATAATGCAGTATCCAGGGCGATTTTTTTCTAAAGGAATTTAATTTCATAATTGCCAATGTAAAATGGTTAATAATAAATTGATAAAGGCAACGGGTAAAGCAACCACCAATGAAAACCGAAGCATCTGTTTGTAATTTACTCTCGCTGAAGAATTATCCAGAGCATTTAAATAAATAAATACGAACAACACAAGACCCAATCCCAATAACGGATTGCTGGCGCCAAAAAGATAAACCAGTGTATAACAAAATACATAGTCTAACCATTTAGCCGTATAAATAGCTTCGAAAAAAATGCCTGAAAATTCCAGTTCCACACCGCCAGTAATTTCCTGGTGTGCTTCAGCAACATCGAAAGGAGATTTTTTTAATTTGATTGGTAATATCAATAACAATGCAATAAATGCTAATGGCATTTTAAATAACAAAGGTTCGTTATAACTAAAAATAGAAGAAACATCAAAACTTCCGGTAAACATGAAAACAGAAACAGCAAGTAATATTAAAACCGGTTCGTAAGCCAGAACACTAATTGCTGTTCTGTTAGCGCCAAGGTGACTAAAAATAGAGCGGGTGCTGTAACCCGCAAGGATTAACAGGGAAGTAGATAAAAGATGAAGGAAGATTACTAAAATTAAATCGCCACCTAATAATAATACTGCCAACGCAAACCATAAAGACACAAAATGCATGATGCCAAGAAACGCATGTGTGGAGTGAACAATCATCCTTCTTTTATCAGCCAGTTTTAAAAAATCATAAAAAGGCTGTAACAACGGTGGGCCAATTCTCCGCTGCATACGGGCTCTTACGATTCTTTCAAAACCATAAACCAGCCCCCCAATAAGCGGTGCCAGGATTATGAGCAAAACCGGAATTAAAACGTCTTTCATGATCAATCTTTTTTTGTCAAATAATTTTCATCTTTCAAGTTCTTTACACAACGGACACTAAAATAAGTGCAACAAAAAACAAACCACCAATTACAGAAAACCAGGGCGTGGCTTTGTCGGTTGCAAAATAGAATGATGAAAAGGAATAATCTATCTTTTCGCCGCAGGCATATTCTTTTGCCCTATCTACGTTTTTAAATCGTATAAACATCGCCGTTATGATGGTTACCGGTAAAAGCAAAAAGGCAATTAGCAAGGGAACAATAGGCAAGGTCATAGCACCGATATGTAATTTCCAGCTATACATAGCCACTGCAATTGGTTCACTCAAAGTTTGAGAAGCTACCGGTACGAAATAATGTGTCATTAAAAAAGGAAATGCCAAAACACTTAATATGATCAATCCCATTAAAATGATGATCGTATCTGAATATAATGGCTTGGTCTTTTCAAATTTTATAACATCCTCGCTGCCACTTCGAGCAATCAATAAACCCAATACCTTAAAATACAATAAGGATAAGATGGCGCCACCACAGGCTATGCCAACAATAACCAACGCACCCAGAATCTTTTGGTTTATTGCAAGAGCTCCCAACGATTCAATGCTAAACCATTTTCCAATGAAGGCTCCAAAGGGTGGAAGGAGTAGCGACATAAATCCAATTGAAACCACCAATGAAGTGAAGGGCCCGGCTTCTGCTAACTTATCCATATCCGATGTTTCCTTAAAATGAAATACTCTTTCCAATACACCAGCATTCAGGAATAACATACATTTTGACAGACCGTGAAAAAACATGAGCGTTAATGCAGCCACCACTGTAACAGGTGTACCAACTGCGCCCATCATAATCATCAATCCGAGAAGAGCAATTGTAGAGTGAGCCAATATTCTTTTAAAATTATCCTGCGATAATGCCCCAATGGCTGCGGCAACAAAAACAAAACCCGTCATTGCTATAACTACAGATGCAACAGGCGTTCCTTTTAATGCAGGCGATAAACGAAGAATAATAAACGGTGCAATTTTTACCATGGTAGACGAATGCAGTAACGCACTAACGGGAGTTGGAGCAACCATAGCGCCCAGCAACCATTTACTAAAAGGCATCTGTGCGCCCTTTACCAGTGCAGCAACACAAAGCAATGCAAGAGGTAATAAAATACCTGTCGATGATGAATGTGCCAATACATTGCTGAATGTTGCCGTTCCGTATTTATTAAATATGATGAAAAATATAGCGGCTAAAATAGCAAGGCCGCCAACCTGGTTCATCCATAGCGCCGTGAGTGCATTCTTTACAGACGTTTCATCTTTTCTAAAACCAATAAATAAGAATGAAGCCAAAGTCGTCAATTCAAAAAACAGGAAAAAATATTCCAGGTTATCTGAAGAAACAATCAAATTCATAACGGCAATAAACCAGAATAAAATGGAAAGGAAATATTTTTTACGAAAAGGGCTGCAATCTTCGCCATCAATATATTGAATGGAAAATATGGAGATCAATCCGCTGATAACATTTATTAAAAGGAACATGAATAGGCTCAACTTGTCAATCGTAAATTGCATGTCGTACTCTTCAGGAATAATTTTAAGTAGATATAATAGTGTTGCCAATTGTAAGACAGTCAGCAAACCGACCAGCATGCTTTTTTTACGAATAGCAACACTTCCAAAATATAGAAGCAATACTATATCTGCAACAGATACAACAGCGTTCATATAGTGAGGAACACCAAAATGAAATGCCTCCTTTATCGTTAAAAATAGGTAAAGCGATATTGCTGATAGTACAACGGAAGTAGCAATGATCAGTATTCTCGAAAATGTTTTAGGCAGTATCAACAATAACGCACTTACGATCACCGGAGCGATGAATAAGCTTATGACTAAGGAATACATAGAATAGAGTTTAACTATCTCAAAAGAAACACTATATTAGAAAATTACACAGTCTCCTGCTATGATTTTAATCAGCAAAATGGATGATGTTGCCTGCTTCGGGCCGCAGATAATAACCTTTGCCGGCTACAATGCAGAAAGGGTATTAATTAAATGATTGCTATCAAAACAAATTGTGATTCTAATCATGCATTAGGTTTGAATGTGACGGTGGTCTGAACACTTAAAACCTAACCTGATTCTTTTGAGATGTATCCTTCGCTTGAAAAACTTTTGAAAAGTTTATTACGAAGTATTTTTAAATTAAGAATCTGATAACTTTCCAAAAGTTACACAGGCACTTGAATCGTAGGCAAAAAACTATTTAGAAAAAAAGCAAAAGCCGATTGAAGATTTTTTTTAGCCTCCTTACTCAGCGAAGTTTTTAAGTGCCAATGGCAGCCTGAAATGGCAATAGTATATGCGGCAGGTTGTTTATTGTAAAGATCGTTCGCCAGGTAAAGAATCGTTTCCGGGCTTTGTATGTGGGATGAAAAAAAATAGTGGTTTGCGGGAACACAGGGTTTTACTTCAAATCCATTTTCAAGCACGTCATGCGATGCATCTGCAAAGATGACCTTACTATACCTGGAAACTAAAAGTGTGTCCTCCACCTGTAGTTGATACCGGTATTCATAATCAAAAAAATCAAACTTATAACGCTCAAGCATATCCGTAAACTTCCAGCCCAGGCCGTCATCGCCCCGGCCACAGTTTCCAATACCAATAAGAAGAATTTTATTTGATTCGTCCCGATAGTCATCGGGAGCTATCGGATCAGTCTTTACGTCTTTCATCGATTAACTCCCCCTTATAGTTATACAATTCAGCTTTAAGCGGCATTTTTCCGATTGCCTGTGTGGCACAGCTAAGGCAGGGATCGTAAGCCCTGATAGCAATTTCAACCTGGTTAAGCATGCCATCTGTAATAGTTCCTTTGCTGCTGATCACATTATCAGCAACCCACCTAACGGCAGTGTTCATTGCGTCATTATTATGAGTTGTTGAAACAATCAGGTTACACCGGGTTATCATTCCTTTGTCGTCTACCTCGTAGTGATGTGTAAGTGTTCCACGCGGAGCTTCAATTATTCCGATCCCTTTTAAACGACCAACACCCTTGCGAACAAGATCGTCGCCCATCAGGTCGGGATCATGCAGCAATGATTTCATTTCTTCTGCGCAATGCAATACTTCAATCAGGCGTGCCCAATGAGAAAACAACGTACTGTTGTTAACTTTCTTCCCGGTAAAACCAAAATACTCCTGCCTTGCTTTTTCAGCTAACGGAGTAGGTATAAAATCGCACAAATTAATTCGTGCTAACGGACCTACCCTGTTCCATCCTTTTTCTCTTCCAACAGTTTTTAAATAAGGAAATTTCATGTAAGACCATTGTGCCACCGCTTCGGAAAAATAATCCTGGTATAAGTCTGTAGAAATATCGTCAAGTGTAATATTACCTTCGCTATCGATAGCTCTCAATTTTCCATCATACAATTCCAAACCGCCCTGCTCATTAACCATTCCTAAATGGCCTGATGGAAACTCCGCGAATTCATCCAAAAACTCCCGGTTTTTTTCATGATACTCCTTCATGAAGTTTACCATTGCCTGCGACCAGGCGATCATCGTATCAATGTTTTCAATATTCTTCCCATCCAAAAAATAGTCTATTTCTTCTTTGGTGACTGTCTTATGAACGCCACCCGGCACGGCAAGAATACCATGAATTTTTTTACCCGCAACCGCTTTAATAATTTCCTGCCCAAACTTTCTCATTGTAATTCCCTTGATGGCCAGCTTCCGGTTTTCGACAGCTACCGCTACTATGTTTCTTTTTTCTACAGGCGCATCTACGCCGAACAGCAAGTCAGGCGAAGCAAGATAAAAGAAGTGTAATGCATGGGATTGAAATACTTGTCCGTAGTGCATCAAACGTCTAAGCTTAAACGCAGTTGGTGAAAGATCTTTCGGATCAACTCCCACTATCTGGTCAATAGCTTTGGCGGCAGCAAGGTGATGGCTCACAGGGCAGATACCACAAAGTCTTTGAACCAATACCGGCGCTTCCCAATAAGGGTGCCCCTGGATAAATCTTTCGAAGCCCCTGAACTCAACAATGTGAAAAAAAGAATCTTTCACTTTTCCTTCTTCATCAAGATGTATAGTAACCCTGCCGTGGCCTTCCACTCTTGTTACAGGATCGATTGTTATTTTTCTGCTCATAATAAATTGTATTCAGTTAATCATATTTAAATTCAGAATAAAGAATAGAGTACTCCTCACCCCATAGAATATTCTTTACGCTTTTCCATATAATGTTAGCATCGGGCGGGCAACCCGGTATGTAATAATCAATCTTCACAATCTCGTTACATGCATAGACGCGATCAAGAATCTTTGGCAAATCTTCATGGTAAGGAACGATATTATTACCCGGCTCATTGGTAACACAATTGAGATAAGCTTCGTCAAGGCATTCACTCAATGGAATAGAATTACGTAAAGTAGGGAGACCGCCCCATACCGAACATTCACCCAATGCAACCAGTACGTCACAATTCTCCCTGAATTTCCTAAGTGTTTCAATATTTTCGTCATTGCAACAACCACCTTCAATAATTCCAATGTCACATCTTTCGGTAAAATTCTTTTTATCAGTTAAAGGCGATTTGTCGAACGAGACCAGTTCAATTAAATCCAACAGGCCTAAATCTATATCGAGCATCGACATGTGACATCCGAAACAACCAGCTAAAGAAATTGTCGCAATTCTTTTCTTAGTTAATTGATGTGGCACCACAGGTTTGGGCGCTTCTTCGTTAAATTTTTTCTGAACCGATTCCATGTCAAATTTTCTATGGCCGAAAGGCTCAGCTACGCTTGCACCTCTTACAATGATAGCTCCCGTGGGGCAAATGTTCATAGCATTCACAGCTTGTTCGTCCGTTAGTTTGGCTTCCTGCTCATAGTCAACACCAACGTAAGTTTCATTGCCCCTGTTTTGATAAGTAAAAACTTTTTTACCATCATCGGTAACTATGTCCACAACGCAACGCAGGCATTTAATGCATCGGTTATGTTCCATTACCATCCTTGCAGGTTTAAAGTCGATAATGCGGTCTTTAAACAAATGCTGAAAACGGGTAGACGCAATTCCTAATTCATAACCCATGTGTTGCAAATCGCAGTTGCCGCTTTTTTCGCATGCAGGACAAATATGATTTCCTTCCGCGAACATCATTTCAACTAACGCCTTCCTGGTGTCTTTCAGTTCCGGATCGTTCACTTCAACTTTGA
Source organism: uncultured Chitinophagaceae bacterium (assembly GCA_963792025.1). Classification (GTDB taxonomy): domain Bacteria; phylum Bacteroidota; class Bacteroidia; order Chitinophagales; family Chitinophagaceae; genus Ginsengibacter. The sequence goes on from CAWBUS010000019.1 coordinate 120,578, forward strand.
GGCCTTCACTAACCTTTTCTGTACAGGCAGGGCCAAATTTTCCATTGATCTTACAGGTACACACCCTGCAGGTTCCTAACGGTGGTTCTATATGTTCGTAGTAACAAAGCGACGGAATAAAAATCCCGTTTTCTTTTGCTACCTGCATCATGTTTTTACCTTCTTCAGCAAGAAAGGTTTTACCATCGATAGTTATATTAACCAAGTTTGCCATAATATTCTATATTTTATATTCTTCATAATCTTTTGTTGCCGCGTCCATATCAAACTTCAGATTTAGTCCATTGTAATTTTTATCAAGTTTAGTTTCAAAATAGTCATGAAATTTGTCCATCGCATTAATCACACTATTGGTAGCTGTTTTACCGAGGCCACAGCGACTGGTGTTTCTCATGATGGTTCCCCAGCTTTTTAATTCTTTCAGGTCGGTTTCATTTGCCAGGCCATTATCCAGCCGTTCCAGTTTTCTTTGAATGATGAAGTTACCCGCCCTGCATGGCGTACAAATTCCGCAGGATTCGTGTTTAAAAAATTCAGAAAAATTCATCAACACTTTTACAAGATCGCGTTGTCGGTTAAAGATCATAAACGACCCTCCGCAACGAATACCTTTTTGCCCGAGCAGATCAACCATTGAAATACGTCTCAATTTTTCGCTAATCGAAATACCTTCTCCTGACGGACCGCTTACCTGCATGTAATAAGGATCGTCTGCTTCGCACAAATTCAACAGTTCCTCTACGGGCATTCCCCACTCAATTTCGTATATGCCTGGCCGTTTGCAATCGCCTGAAACACTAATAAGTTTTGTTCCCGGCGAGCCGGGTACACCAAGTTTCAAATATTCTTCTGATCCCATCTCGACAATTCTTGCAGCAGCGCAAAAAGTTTCTACATTATTAATAATAGTGGGAAGTTGTAAATACCCCCTCTCAACCGGGAAAAACCATTTAGTGCGGGGCTCTCCCCTTTTGCCTTCCAGCGATTCAAGTAGGGCAGTTTCTTCTCCGCACACATAAGATCCGGCACCCATCTGGATTCTTATATCAAAATCAAAACCCTCAATCTGGCCGCAATTTTTTCCTAATAATCCTAAATTGCGGTAATCGCCAATCGCCTTGTCCAGTTTATTTTTAAGCCACCAATATTCTCCCCGTAAATAAATAATACCATACTCAGCCCCGATTGTATATCCACACATAATCATTCCTTCAATCAGAGAATGGGCTTCCCGATTCATCAACACGCGGTCTTTAAAAGTGCCTGGCTCGCCTTCATCGGCATTACAAACCACAAACTTTGGTGAAGCGGGTTGCACCATGGCAGAGTTCCACTTTTTCCATGTAGGAAAATAGGCTCCGCCACGGCCGGCTAATTCTGATTTCTTTAATTCATCTATTATGCCTAACGGTGTAGCCTGTACTAGTTTTGAAATGACAGAACCGGGTGTAAACTTTTTGAAAAAGACTGTCTTGTTACCCGGCGGAGTATACTGAATATTATCGGCTGGTTCGTCACATATTGATTCTGGAGTAGCTCCATTCTTTAGCTTGGTGATGAGATCTTTAATCTTACTTGTATTAAGATTTATGAACGGGTAAAAATTGATTAAAGCTGAAGGTTCCTGGTCGCTCAGCCCTATACAGGGCGTTAGGAAAAGGCCAAAAGTGCCTGTACGGTCAACGGAGCCAAACGTTGCACCAGTTTCTCTTTCCAGCGTCTCTTTAATCCGGTTGAATCCTTTTATGTCGGCGATAATACTATTGTTGAGATAGATGGTGTATTTACCCGTAGGGTTACGTTGAAAAAAGTGATAAAACGTTACCACGCCTTCCACTTCAATATCGGAAAGGTTAAATGTGTTAGCAAGTTGCTTTATGTCATCATCATGAATATATCCCTTACTTTTTTGTAACTCCCACAGCCTGTTCAGCATTTGTGTTTGAACGGGTTCTCTAAATTTTTTTTCAATATCGTTAATCATCGTTTGCGTTTGGAATTTTAAAAGTGAATCGGAATTAAGTATGTGGAATTTGAAGTATCATCCCCGCAAGGAATTTTTTTTAAATTTTTAAACCGGGACAACAGATTAACTTTTATGAAAATGCAAAAAAACTAAATTAATCTACGCACAATTTAAAATCTCACAAAACTATCTATTTAATTTGTGTAAGGATATGATTATTGTCATCATTCAACTGGTGTATAGTCATAATAATTTTTAATTGATACCCGATACTATCCGAAATAATTGGAGCAAAATGAAGTTCTATCCCTGAAATAAAATCATTTGCCTGAAGTGTCTATTAACGCTGGCTTAACATATTTTTTTCCTGCCGGAAATATCGTTGCTCATTTGATATTAATTTCGTTTAAACTATTCTTCCAAAAAAAAATCAATGCATTTAATTCCATTACAGAATTCCATCCTTTAATTTGTTCCCATGACAGAACGCACCGTATTTAAAAAAGCTTTGAAACTGATGGGCAACCACTTTGAAATAAGTGCCGTTTCTGATAACGAGATAACGGCCAACCAAAGTATTGATGCAGGCATCTATGAAATACAGCGTATAGAGAAATTGCTAACAACTTTTAACGAAGAGAGTGAAACAAGCCTTATTAACCGCTATGCAGGAATGGCACCGGTTGCAGTATCACGCGAAACTTTTGAACTTATTGAAAGGTCGATCCGTATTTCAAGAGTTACGCAGGGTTCATTCGACATTTCGTATGGATCAATAGATAAACGCTTGTGGAATTTTGATACGAATATGAAAGCACTGCCAGACAAAGAGACGGCAAAAAAAATGGTTCGTCTCATCAATTATAGGAATATTATTCTTGATGATGAAAACTGTACGGTATTCCTGAAAGAAAAAGGGATGAGAATTGGTTTTGGCGGAATCGGGAAAGGTTATGCGGCAGAAAGGGCAAGATATGTGATGAAGTCAGAAGGCGTGGAAAGTGGCATTGTGAATGCATCCGGCGATCTTACCACGTGGGGAATGCAACCTAACGGTCAGCCGTGGACGATAGGAATTGTTGACCCCAATCATGCCCATCAGTTATTTTCTTACCTAAACGTGACCAACATGGCCGTTGCTACCTCGGGAAATTATGAGAAGTTTGTAATTATTAACGGCAAAAAGTATTCGCACACAATTGATCCACGCACAGGCTTGCCGGTATCTGGCATAAAAAGTGTAACTATCATCACACTTAATGCAGAAATTGCGGATGCAATGGCAACACCGGTAATGGTTATGGGGCTTAAAGCAGGAATGAACCTTATCAACCAAATGAAAGACATCGAAGCAATTGTGATAGATGATAATGATAGAGTTTATTCTTCCAATAATATCAGGTTTTCCTAAAATAAATTCATGAAAATAAAAGTGCTTAAAAAATTAGTTCTGCCGGCTGTTGGCGCCATTATCCTCGTCTCATGTGCCAATGTAAAAGAATACCAGAAAAGCAGGATCAACGATTCTGAAATGATTTTGGGTAACCGTAAAGTGGAAAAGAATGAACTTAATTTTCAATCGTATCGCGAAGGCGCCGCGGGTGCTAACGGAGGTAAAACGGGTGGTGGATGCGGCTGTAATTAAATTAAATAGAATTTATCTCACAACTTATATATGAAAAAAATTTGCTTAACGCTGGTGGGGATTTATTTTATCCTGTTGCATGCGTTTTCTCAATCAGTTGTGAAAGATTCTTCAACTTATAAATCCAAACCATTAAAGATTGACGAGATAAACTTAGTAACCAGCTATTATACACAGAACGGAGATCACTCGGCCGTTACCGGCGGTATCGGCACAGAAAGGGTTGTTGATTTAGCCAATGGCCTCGATGTAAAATGGATTGGCTGGGATAAGAGCCACAGAAAACATTCGCTTACAGCCAGCCTTGGTATTGATCATCACTCATCTGCATCTTCAGCGTATGTGAACAAATCCGGTGCATCAAAAACCGGCGGTACCCGCATTTATCCTTCAATAGACTGGACGATTGAGAATGAAAAAAAAGGAACCGGAGTTGAATTTGGCGCTTACTATTCCCGGGAATATAATTACAAATCGTTTGGGCTGGATGCGGGATTTACGAAGAAGAATAAGAACAATGGAGAATTTAACGTTAAGCTTACCGGTTATTTTGATAAAGTAAAACAGATATTGCCGTCTGAATTAATACCTGTCGACACCGTTCGAACACCCTCGGGAACTATTTACATAACAACGGCGAGCGGCAAAGTAGTTGAGCTTACGACGGGCGGCGATATCCAGGCGGGAAAACGTCCATCAATTCCATCGAAGCCCAGAACTACTCTTACCGGTTCATTCACTTTTTCGCAGGTAATAAATACACGGATGCAAGGCGCCATCCTGTTCGATCTTGTTTATCAACAAGGTTATCTTGGGTTACCATTTCATCGTGTATACTTAGCCGATAGTTCCGTTCATGTGGAAAATCTTCCATCAGAACGTTTTAAATTGCCAATAGGAATTCGATTGAATTATTTCCTCGGCGATAAAATTATCCTTCGATCGTATTACCGGTATTATGTTGATAGCTGGGGCTTACAGGCACACACAGCCAGTCTTGAAGTGCCTGTGAAGATCACTCCGTTTTTTTCGGTATCGCCTTTTTACAGGTATTATGCGCAGACGGCAGTAAAATATTTTGCACCTTACGAAGTACATACTGCTTCCGACCAATACTATACAAGCAATTATGCACTCTCTAAATTTACCAGCAATTTTTTTGGCGCTGGTATCCGCATTGCTCCGCCGAAGGGAATTCTTGGTATGCAAAACTTTACCGTGCTGGAGATACGATATGGCCATTACTCCCAAAATGTTGATCTGAATTCGGACGTAATATCATTGAATTTAAAATTTAAGTAATTGGTCAGGCGTGTGAAGTATGATTGCAGCACCTGGTAAAAAATTACTTGTTAACAACTAAATGTCAAACAAATAAAAAATTTTCAACAATATCTATCTCCTCTCATTAGTAAAATTATTCGCCCCGGTTCACATCCTTTTTCTGGCTGAAGATTTGTAATTCACGGGCTATTCCGGGATGATGATAGAGAACAAAAAGTTAATTGAAGAATTATTAAGATACTGTGTACAACTTAAAAATTATTTTTAATTTCTTATCTATCCGGGTCGCCACAATAGGCAAAATTGTTAAAAAAAAGTTAGCAAGTATGAACTACCCAACCAAATTAAATTATAAACATCTTTAAACTTATAGATCACAAAAACTCATGAAGAAAATACTATTATTTATTTTTTCCATAGCTGCAATGTCCTTTACGCAGTGGCAGCCAAATTTTGAATCAGCGAAAAAAATAGCCAAAGAAAATCATAAACTTATCTTATTAAATTTTTCGGGTTCCGACTGGTGCGGGCCTTGCATGCGACTAAGAAAAGAAATTTTGGACAATGACGTTTTTTTGAAAATGACAGATACCTCGATAGTAATGGTGAACGCCGATTTTCCAAGAAACAAAAAGAATCAATTGGATGCACAAACGAAAAAGCAGAATGATGCTCTTGCAGACAAGTACAATCCTGAAGGCAAATTTCCGTATACATTGTTGCTTGACGCCGACGGGAAAGTTTTAAAAGCCTGGGATGGATATCCTGATGAAGGTGTACAGCAATTTTCAGATGAGGTATTAAATGTTTATTACGCCAATAAATCAGCAGATTAAATTTCGCTCGTCAATAAAATTAATGAACCGGTTTGCATAAAGGAAGCTTAGAATAAAACTAAAAATGAAAATAAAAGTTCTAAAAAAAATATCACTTGCATTAACAGCTGCCATTATATTGGCCTCGTGTGCCAATGTGAAGGAATACCAAAAAAGCAGGATCAATGATTCTGAAATGATTCTCGGTAACCGCAAGGTGGAAAAAAATGAACTGAATTTTCAATCCTACCGCGAAGGTGCCTCAGGGGCTAATGGCGGTAAAACCGGCGGTGGCTGTGGCTGTAACTGATTACAATATTTCATCTGTAAAATAATTCATGAAAAAAATTTGCTTAACCCTTGTGGGTATTTATTTAATGATGTTGCATGCCTTTTCGCAATACCAGGATAAGGATACTTCATTTTATATTGCTAAGCCATTAAAGATTGATGAGATCAATCTAGTATCCAGTTACTACAATCAGAATGGCGATCACTCGGCAATAACGGGCGGCATCGGCACGGAAAAAGTATCCGATCTTTCAAATGGGCTGGAAGTAAAATGGATCGGATGGGATGCAATGCAACGAAAAAATACGCTAACAGCGGGCCTTGGGTTCGACCATCACACTTCAGCTTCTTCAGCTTTCGTTAGTAAAACGGGAGCTTCTAAAACCGGCGGCACCCGCATTTATCCTTCACTTAACTGGAATGTTGAAGATGCCAAAAAAGGAACTGGCATGGGCTTAGGACTTTATTTTTCCAAAGAATATAATTACACCTCTTTTGGCCTTGATGCAGAGTATTCGAAAAAGACAAAAAATAACGGAGAATTCAATGCAAAATTGAGCGGCTACTTCGACCGCGTTAAATTAATCTATCCTTCAGAATTTGTACAAGAGGTTACGGTAACTTCGGCTAGCGGTGGTGGTGAAAGCCGGTATAGAATCCCGTCGAAGCCCCGAACTACGGGCACTTTATCGTTATCTTTTTCGCAAGTCATAAACAAACGCTTCGACGGAGTACTTATGCTGGATGGTGTTGCTCAAACCGGTTATCTTGGTTTGCCTTTCCATAGGGTTTACTTCCAGGATGGCACAGATAATGTTGAAAAACTTCCATCTAACCGGTTAAAATTACCAGTAGGCATTCGCTTGAATTATTTCCTTGGTGATAAAATTATTTTACGATCGTATTACCGGTATTATGCCGATACATGGGGAATACAGTCGCACACGGCAAGCCTGGAAGTTCCGGTTAAGATCACGCCTTTTGTTTCGGTGGCGCCTTTCTACAGGTACTATACACAAACGGCAGCTTACTATTTTGCGCCCTACGGAAAGCATGTCTCTTCAGAATCATATTACACGAGTAATTATTCGCTATCAGCATTCAATAGCCAGTTTTATGGAGTGAATTTTAGAATTGCTCCACCCAAAGGAGTTCTCAAAGGGTTGAACGCTCTTGAGGTACGGTATGGGCACTACACTCAAACAACAAGTCTTGTGTCCGATGTAATTTCAGTAAACTTTAAGTTTAAGTAGCAATTTGCGGCCACAGGCTAACGTAAACGGGTAGCCTGTTTAAATGTTTCAAAAACTTTTCCAAAGCCAATGCTTCCACAGGAGATAAATTTTGACCAAGTAATGCAGGTATTTTAAGAATTAAACACAAGTGTATTAGCCAAGTCAATTTCATCCTGCGAAATCGTATGCCCCATCCCGTTATACAACTTTTGCGTAACAGTTGCTTTCATACTTTTTAGAATTTCTGTTGACTCAAGCACTCTTTCAACAGGCACGTGCGGATCCGGGTTACTGCTTCCGATAAAAATGGGTGTTTTATTAAAGTCGCCGGTATATTTCTCCTTATCAATAGTTTCCCCAATTAAACCGCCCGTGAATGCTACCACACCTCCGTACCTCACGGCATTCCTTGCAACGAACTCCAGCGTTAAACAAGCGCCTTGTGAAAATCCCAAAAAATAAATATTTTCTGCTGTTATTCCTGCGGCGTTAATATCGCTAACTAGATCTTTCACTACCTGCAAAGAAGATGACAACCAGGGTTCATTTTGTGAAACGGGCGCAATAAAAGAATAAGGATACCATGTATTATTAGTTGCTTCGGGAGCAAGCAATGCAAAATCATCTACCTGCAAATAATTGGCGAGAGAAAGGATATCATGAGCATTAGCTCCACGTCCGTGAATCATAATTAATGCCCTTTCAGCTTCTTCCAGCTTTTTACCGGAACTGAGTATTTTCTTCGTATGTAATTTAGTTGTGTCAATCATCATCAAAAACTATAAGGCACTTTCCTGTACCAATGTTGTAATTATTTCAGTGGGCCTGCTGAGAAGTTTATGGAGAGGACACCAGCTGGCTATAACTTCTAACCTTTTCATTTGCTCTTCATCCAGGTTTCCAACAAAACTTAGCTCGCAAACAAAGGTATCCAACACCGGCTGGCTTTGCGTATTTTTTACGAGGTTTACTTTTACTTTTATTTCGTCTATTTTCCAACCTTTACGTTGCGCATACATACGCAATGTAATCGCCTTACACGATGCCAATGCTGCACATAAATAATCCCCGGGCGCCGGGCCTAAATCTTCTCCGCCCTTTTCCATAGGTTCATCCACCAGGAGATCGTGCTGGTTGATACTTACATCCGACGTATACTGGTTGCCGTTATTAGTAACTTCAGCGGTTGCGATTACTTTGCCCATGTTCTATTTTTAAAGATCCTGTCTATGCCGCCTTTCGCATTTTCTTCTTCTTTAAAGCATCATTAATACTTTCGGTTAAGGATTTTGCCGTAACATTTCCTTCAAGTCTTTCACCATTCACAAAAAATGCCGGAACATCCCGTACACCAAGATCTATTCCATATTTCAAATCATCCTGCACAAACCATCCGTATTTACTATTGATCAAATCATTCAAAAACGATTTATTGGTAATGTCAATTTCTTTCGCGTATGACTTAAGTGTAATGGTTCCCAGGTGACGGCGGTTGTTAAGAAGCATTTCATGCATCTCTAAAAATTTTCCTTCCTGTGCGGCGCCAATGGCAGCCTCAGCAGCTTTATGTGCACGCTGGTGAATTTTCACCAAAGGAAAATGCCTGAAATTAAAATTCACTTTTCCAATAAAAGTTTGCATGATTCCTTTTAGCCATTCGTGAACCTGGGCACATTTCTCGCTTTCATAATCTACAAATTCCATAACGTTAACCGGCGCATCTGCATTTCCTATAATTATATCTTTTGGTTCTATTACCGGTATTTCTTCTTTCTTATGCATATATCAATTTTTTTTATTTTTCCATATATCGTTGTATTCATCGGACTGTCTTAAAAACTGCGCATGAACATAAGGGCAAAGTGCAATAACTTTCAAATTGTTTTTTCTTGCATAGTCAACCAAAGCAGCAAGCAATTTTTTTGCCAACCCCTTACCCTCTGCCTTTGGCAACACCTCCGTATGATAAACGGTAAGTTCACTTCCAGAGGCATCTATGTTCATCTCCGCAACTTTTTCCTCTCCTTCCATTATATAAAAATATCCACTCCCATTCTTCCTCAAATTCAATTGTACCTCATCCATTATCTGTAGTTTTCAGTTAAGCGACTTTACACATTTCAACCAAGCGCTGGTAACACTTTTTCAATTTCTTTTCTTGAGTCCTCATATTGCCTGGGCAGCTTTAAATGTGTTCCTAACTCACTCAACGGTTCATCCCTGGTAAAGCCAGGGTTATCGGTTGCCAGTTCAAACAATACACCGCCGGGTTCCCGAAAATAGAGTGAGAAAAAATAATCCCTGTCAATTTTCGGGGTGATGTTTAACCCAAAGCGTTCAATCTTTTCCCGATAGTTCATCAATATAGTATCATCCTTTACCCTAAAGGCAACATGATGATTCGTTCCTCCGGCAACGACGCCATGAGCCACAGATGGCGCTTCAATTATATCAACTATTGATGCATTTTCAACTGCGTCCGTGGTAAACCGATAGTCATTGCCATCCTGGCTGGTTAATTGATATCCTAAAATATCAGTCAAAATTTTAGCAGTGGGCGTCACGTTTTTCAACATTAATGTTACGCTATGAAATCCTTTAGTTGCCGTAGCTGCTTTTACTTCGTCCGTTTCCCAGGCCTTCCTGTTATCGGCGACTAACGGAGCCACTAATTTTATTTTTAAACCATCGGGATCCCTGAATGAAAGGTACTTTTCGCCAAATTTTTCTTCTATTTCATCATGTTTTACCTGGTAATGTTTCAACCGGTCCGACCAAAATCCGAGGCTATCTAACGGTACCGAATACCCGATTTCAGTAGCCATACCTGTTCCTGCAGTTCCCTGCCTGATGCCTTGCCAGGGAAAGAAAGTAAGGATACTTCCGGGCGTACCTTTTTTATCGCCAAAATAAAAATGATACGTCCCGGGATCATCAAAATTGACCGTCTTTTTTACCAAACGTAACCCCAGAATTTTTGTATAAAATTCCAATGTTCTTTTGGCATTGCCGGATATCGCCGTTATATGATGTAATCCTAATATTTTGTCTTCCATTTTGATTATTGTTATTACGCTAACTGTTCTTCTTCCACCAACTTCTCTACCTGCTTTACCAATTGAATTTCCGCATTTATTTTTACTTCGTCACTCAAAACTACGCTGCCTGTTTCTGTAACGGTTCCCCAGCTTAATCCAAAATCTTTCCTGTTTAATTTGCCGGTAACGGTAAAGCCCGCCTTTGTTTGACCGTAAGGATCTTGTACAATGCCACCAAATTCTACTTTCAATGTTAAGGGCTTTGTTACACCATGCATAGTTAATTCGCCTGAAATACTTCCTTCATCATCATTCACATCATATTTCTTACCGATGAATTTCAATTGAGGAAATTGTTCAACATTAAAAAAATCTGCAGACTTAAGATGACCATCACGTTGATCGTTATGAGTAGTGATAGAGTCAACATCGGCTGTAAACTCAAGTTTGTTAACAGAACTAAAATCTTCTGTACCGGTTTCCGCTACTACATTAAATTTTTTAAAGTGACCGGTAACCGTTGAGATCATAAGATGTTTGATTTTAAAAATCACTTCGCTGTGGATTGGGTCCAGTGCCCATTTAGTGTTTGCCATAATTTAAATTTTTAATGATTATCTATTTTGTTTTTTAATTTGATTTGTATGCTAAACTTTACTTTGTTTTACATTTTTTAAAATTTCCGAAACTTCCATTAACGTATCGTGGTCTTTGCCGCAAAGAGAAGTTTCATTTGACTCGCCTGTTTCTACGACCGTTACCACCTTCGAATATTTCAATGAATTCTCCAATTCGATATTTTCATGATCTGAAAAACTTATTACAGGTTTTTGCGTAGCAACTTCTTTAATCAATTCAGCAACTTCCTTCTGCTCACCGCAGGATATATCAAGAATTATTATATCCGCTTCCCAGCAACCATCTTTCAAACAATCAACTATTTCAAATTCTAGAGCAGGATGCTTCAGTTTTATTTCATTGGAAACCTTATGTAACTGGTTTGGTTCTTTCTGCAACAACAATAACCGGTAATTTTCTGCCGAAAACTTATCAACAACTGCTGCCGTTTTTTGTTCTGTTGATGCGATAATTGCTATTGTTTTTTTCGCTGCCATAGCTCCTTTTTTTACAACACAAAGCTACACCTGCACGAGGGAGTGCTCCATTGCGATAGGATAATAAATTGTATTGATCTATGTCAACAGAATTATTTGCGTGCAGCCATCTGGCCACGAATACGGCTAAGCGTTTCCCGGGTAATACCCAGGTAAGAAGCGATCATGTGTTGCGGAACCCGCTGAAGGCATCCGGGAAAATTATTCATGAGGTTCGTATATTTTTCTTCTGCCGTCTCACTCAATGTTCCCATCAATCTTCTTTGAGTTGCAATTAAATTGTTTTGAATAAGAATACGGAAATACCGTTCAAATTTTGGCACCTTTTCAAACAAAATATCCATGGAAGGTTTCGTGATTAATAACAACTCACAATCTTCAAGGGCTTCAATATTAAAGTTGGAAGGATTTTCAGTAATAAAACTATAGATGTCTCCAATCCACCAGCCTTCAAAAGCAAATTGCAGGATATGTTCGGTTCCTTTGTTGTCAATGGTATAAGACCTCAGCAGACCTTTTGATACAAAAGTGTTGTATTTGCACACATCGCCCTCCTGTAGCAGGTATTGCCGCTTCCTTAATTTTTTTGGAACGAAAAGTGTTTTGCAAAAATTAAATTCTTCATCAGAAATTGCAATCAACTCTGATATTTTTTTATATAACAGATCGTACATGCAGGGCTTTTAAATAAGCAAAATAAAGGATTAAAAATCTTATCACTACCAGTTAATTTATGGAATTCACACGACATTGATTTTAAAAAGTTAATCTGCACTGGTTTACAGTTTCATTGTAAATCATTTGAAATATCACGCATAATTAATAAAGGCATTTGAATAACGTAACTGAAATTTTGCTACTTTTAGATTCTTCATTATTATTTAAAACGAAATTTATGTTTGATCAAATTCTTGAATTAGTAAAAGAACATCTAGGCAATAATCCGGAAATAACCGCAAATGTTCCCGCTGACCAGCAAGATGCGTTGCACAACGAAATCGCCAACCATGTGGCCAATAGTTTATCAACTCAACCAGCCGCGGAGAGTGGCGTAGGTGGCATGTTTGGCGGTCTGTTATCAAAACTTGAAAGTGGCATGGCATCCGGAAGCCCGGTTACGAGCGCCCTTGAAGGTGGTCTCGTAAGCAGCCTGGCCAGTAAGTTTGGCCTGCCTCCATCCGTTACGGGAGCAATTGCCGGGGCACTGCCAGGGTTATTGCAGAAATACGCAGCCAAGTCGCAGGGCACTACTAACCAATAGAAGACACAAAACGTCTTATTGCTTACTAATTTTATTTTTTAGGCAGTTGCAAACGTTATTAATTAAGATTGTGAAGATTGTATAGAATAAGGTGCAGCGAGTCTGCCCCTTATCTATATAGCTTCACATTTTTTCATTCAGATTATTTTTATTGAAATTTTAGCGGTAGTACCGCCGCCAAAAGAGTTAGGTTTTTCTTTAAGTGGATGCTAAACTATTTTAGTGGCGGGCCACGTGTTAATATTATTATAGCTCAATGATGTATTATTATATCCTGCTATCGTATTATTTACACTAATTTGAATTTAATATTGCATCTGATCAGTATATTAGCTTATGCTTATTTGCAGGCCGGAATTTGTGAAAGAAAAAAATCCTGCAACCGCTTCAACAAAAAGGTTGATTTAATCAAATAATGTAAATGAAGTTTTTTGTAGTCCTGTTACCCTGGTTATTTTCCCTAACTGCTTCTTATTCTCAAGGCGCAAAGCCAGATTCCATTATTAATATACAGGTAAAGAATGCCGTCGATCTTTACAATACTTACACAGGAGGTAATGCGCTAATATATAACGGAAAAGAATACCTGTACTATCATTTTATAATGGAAGGCGACCCGTTTTTTATAACGGTGGAACTTTCAAATGGCTGGGTAGGTTACGCAGGGCGGGTATACGTACCCGTTAGGTTGGGGTACGATATTCAACGGAACCAGGTAACTATTGCCAGCGCTGATAATTTTGCAAGAATAGTTTTGCAAAATGAACTGGTAGATAGCTTTTATTTTTCAGGGCACACCTTTATAAGGCTAAAAGAAGATTATAAACAAAATCTGAATACTACAGGATTTTATGATTTGCTGTACAATGGCAATATGAAGCTTTTAGCGAGAAGAGTCAAACTAATGGAGGATGTTATTAAAGACAATACAGTTGTACACGTATTCACGGAAAAGGATCGTTTTTATATTCACAAAAATGGTTTGTATTACCTGGTGAGTAACAAGAAAGAAGTTTTTCATCTTTTCGCTGACAAACAACAAAAGGTAAAAAAAATGTTACGGCGTGCGCACATTAAAATCAAGCGAAAGAATTTTGAAACCAGCATGCAAAAAGCGATAGAATTTTATGACCAACTAACGCATTAAAATGAAAAAAGGATTCTGTTTAGTTTTTTCCTTTATTGTATTATTTGCCTGCCAGGAAGTTGCCGCCCAGGATCATCCCCGCGACTTAATTACCGTAGATCTTCATGAAATTTCTTTTGGAGAATTTATTAAAAAAATAGAAGCCCAGACTCCCTATCACTTTTATTACGATCCTGCCTTATTTGACAGCACCACCATCAGCATCTCTGTTAAGGATGTTCATTTACCTGCTGTATTGGATAAAGTGCTCGGCAGTGATAGTTGCTCCTATACTATTGACAAGGATAATGATGTGTTTATCACGAAAGGATTTGCTCTTGCAACCGATCTTCCTTACGGCTTTTTTAACGGGGAAAAAGATACCAGGAAAATGATTGCGAAGAGCGATTCAGGTGTTATGGTTTATTTGAATCATCAAAAACTAACAAAGCCTGATGTGTTAGCTGAAAATAAATTATATGATATCGGCATAAAACGAAATGAAGCGCCCAAAGGCAAAGTAAACATTGCAGGTTACATCCGGCAATCAGAAACGGGTGAATCGATTTCCGGCGCTCTCATATATATTGATCATCCGCATATCCAGGTAAACAGCGATCAGTTTGGATATTATTCAATGACGCTACCGGCGGGCCGGCATACGCTTAATATAATTGCCCCCGGCATGTTTGATGCAAAACGACAGGTGATGCTTTACTCAGATGGCAAGTTTGATGTTGCCGTTAACAACAAAGTTTTACAGTTAAGGGAAGTGGTGGTAGAAGCCGCCAAAGAAAGAAACGTACGCAGCACAAGCATGGGAATTGATAAAATGAATATGGCCGAGATAAAACAAATTCCTTCTGTATTGGGAGAAGCAGATGTATTAAGAGCGGTGCTTACTTTGCCGGGCGTAAAATCGGTGGGTGAAGCCAGCACCGGTCTAAATGTGAGAGGCGGCGCCACAGATCAAAATTTAATTTTATTTAATGGCCTTAACATCTATAATCCATCACATCTATTTGGATTCTTCTCTGCTTTTGACCCTGATGTAATAAAGGATGTAACCTTATACAAGAGCAGCGTTCCTGTAAAGTATGGCGGAAGAATTTCTTCTGTACTTGATATCACTTCCCTGGATGGCAACGACAAAAAATTATCAGGAACAGCCGGCATAGGGCCGCTTACCGGCAAGGTGACGCTTGAAGGCCCTTTATTTGACAGCACTACAACATTCGTTGCAGGTGTAAGAACAACTTATTCCAGCTGGATATTTAAATTATTACCCAAGGATTATCAAAACAGCAACGCATCTTTCCAGGACGGAACATTGCACCTAAACCATAAAATAAACGGCAAGAACAATGTTTATTTAAACGGCTATATTAGTGGTGATAAATTTGATTTAAACCGTGATACCAATTATCAATACCACAATAAAAATGCAAATATCAACTGGAAGCACAATTTTACAAATCGCTTTTATGGTGTGCTCTCCGCGGGTATCGATCATTACGATTACCAGGTAGCTAACACCGGAGATTCGGTTAATGCCTACAAATTAAAATTTGGCATCAATCAATTCAGATCAAGTCTTGATTTTAGTTACTTTCTAAATAACAAACACACGTTGTCGTTCGGGCTTAGCAGTCTCTATTATGATGTACATTCCGGGACTCTTAATCCATTGGGGAATGCATCGCTTATAATTGCCGATTCTGTAGAAGCAGAACACGCATTGGAAAGTGCTGTTTACCTTGGTGATCAATATAATGTTTCTCCTAAATTTTCAATTAATGGTGGCGTAAGATTTTCTTTATTCAATTATCTTGGACCAAAACATGTAAATTCTTATGCCCCTGGTCTGCCAAAAAACGAAGGCAATATTTTAAGTACTAATTATTATTCATCCGGCAAAACAATAAAAACGTATTCCGGCCCTGAATTCAGGCTTTCTGCCAGGTATTCGTTATCAGAAAATACTTCCTTAAAAGCATCTGCCAACAGCCTTCGCCAATATATTCATTTGCTCACCAACACAACTACCATTTCACCAACCGATGTTTGGAAATTAAGTGACCCTAACCTTCAGCCACAATTAGGAACACAAGTTGCCCTGGGCTTATATAGAAATTTTAAAAACAATACGATTGAAACTTCGGTGGAAGTGTATTATAAATGGTTTAACCATTACCTGGATTATAAAAGCGGTGCCCTGTTAGTGATGAATCATCACGTTGAAACAGATGTTATCAACACTAACGGTAAAGCATATGGGATAGAATTACTGATAAAAAAATCTACGGGCAAAATCAACGGCTGGTTTAGCTATAACTATTCCCGTTCTATATTGAAACAGGATGATCCTTATGCCGGCGAAACGATTAATGCGGGCAAAGAATATCCCAGCAATTTTGATCAACCACACAATGTTACGCTGATTGGTAATTTTCGCTTTACGCATCGCTTTAGTGTTTCACTTAATGCAGTATATAGCACCGGTCGCCCGATTACGTTGCCAATAGCTGAATATGATTACGCCGGTTCAGTAAGGGTTATATATTCCGATAGAAATGCCTACCGCATCCCCGACTATTTCCGTACAGATCTTTCCATGAACCTGTTAGGCAATCATAAAATTTACCAGTTAACACATAACTCATGGACGTTAGGTATATACAATTTACTGGCAAGGAGAAACGCTTATTCAGTTTATTTCATTTCGCAGAATGGCAATATAAAGGGTTATAAATTATCCATTTTCGGAACCGCTATTCCTTTTTTAACCTATAATATCCGCTTCTGATGAAAAAAATAATTTTTCCGATGGGAGATAGCAGCATACGGTATTTTGCTGGTGTTTTTTTCGGGATGTAAAGATCCTTACAATCCTACCGTACTATCATCTAACAGCAACTACCTTGTGGTGGAGGGTTTTATAAATGGTAATGGATTAACTTCTATAAAACTAAGCCGCACCAGGAATATAACATCAGGAGACACCGCTACGCATGTAAATGAGCTGAATGCCATTGTTGCAATAGAAGATCAAACTAATGCAACGTATCCACTTACCGAAGAAGGCAACGGAATATATACAGTGAATACTTTTTTAAATCCGACCAATAAATATCGGCTGCATATTCATACATCTGGCAACAAAGAATATTTGTCTGACTACGTGCCTTATAAACCTTCACCGGCCATAGATAGTTTAGGCTGGAATTTTAAAAATAATGATGTACAGGTATATGCCAATACACATGATGATCAAAATACAACAAGATATTACCGCTGGACCTACACAGAAACATGGGAATTTCACTCTCCTTATTATTCCGCCATAGAATATGATGTACCGCCTGGAATTATAAATCAGAGAACAGAACAGATATATGCCTGTTGGCCAACTCAAAATTCAACAAATATTATTTTGGGGTCTTCGGCGAAACTAAGTCTTGATGTTATTCATGAAGCGCCACTGGTGTTAATTCCTTTTCACGATAGCAGATTAAGTGTTCTGTATAGTATTTATGTAACACAGTATGCACTCGATTCCAGCGCTTATAATTATTGGCAGGCAATTAAGAGTAATACAGAAGACATTGGATCTATTTTTGATCCGCAGCCCAATCAAACAAAGGGAAATATTCATTGCGTTACTGATACGTCCGAGACCGTTATTGGTTACATAGGCGCAGGTAGTACCTCCAGCCTGCGTTTATTCATCAGCAATACGGCCATGCCTTCCGACTGGAATTTGCGATCCGATTGTACTATGATCGTTGTACCCTCAGATAGCCTGGCCTTCTATTTTGGTGGACGGCTCTATATTCCGATAGATGAAATCAGACCTGGAATTTATAGTGGCTCGACGTTTAGTTGTGTGGACTGTAGGGCAAGCGGAGGTCCTAATGTAAAACCCGTTTTCTGGCCATAACGAATAAGATATGAACATTGCGATCTTACATAAAATTTTTACCAGGTGCACTTTGCTATGCGCAACGTTTGTATTTCATGTCGCTTCGTTTGCTCAATTAAATAAGATAGACGAAATCACATCAGGTTATAATGATTACATTAAAAACCATTTAAGCGAAAAAATATTTGTACATACTGATCGCTCATATTATTTATGCGGCAATATTTTGTGGTTTAAAATTTACCTCACCAATGCGGTCAATAATACACTGTTACCAGTAAGCAAAGTGGCCTACATAGAAGTATTGAATGCGTTGCACCAACCGGTTTTGCAAGGCAAAATAGCAATGGAAAACGGAACAGGCAATGGCTCTTTTGATCTGCCCGCTTCCATACCTTCGGGCAATTACGAATTGAGGGCTTATACCAACTGGATGAAGAATGATGAACCGGACCATTATTTTAAAAAGATCATCACTATAATAAATACTACGCAAAATCCCGGTGATACCTTGTTGCACAGTAAGATTAAGTATGATGCTCAATTTATGCCCGAAGGAGGTAATCTCGTAAATGGACTGATGAGTACGGTAGCTTTTAAAATAAACGATAATTACGGAAAGGGAGTTGATTGTAAAGGTGTGATTATCGATCAATCGAATGATACAGTTGCTCATTTTCAATCTTCACGTTTTGGCATGGGGCAATTTTTGTTAGCCCCCAAAAACGGCAATGCCTACACGGCAATCGTCACAATAAATGATAGTTTGACAATTACGAACAAAATACCCGGCGCATACAACGATGGGTATGTGATGCATGTTAGCGATACTGATACGCATCGTTTAAATATCGTGGTACAATCTTCTTCAAATATAGCTGCGGGAAATATGTACGTTGTCTGCGAAACCCTCGGGAATATCAATTTTACGAAACAAATCACACTCGAAAATAACCGGGCTGCATTAGCATTCGATATGGATAGCCTTGCCGGGGGTATGGCACGAATAACACTTTTTAACCACGACCTGCAGCCCGTTTGCGAGCGCCTTTGGTTTAACAGACCGAGGAATAAAATGCTGATAAAAGCCGCGGGACAGAAACAAATTTATAGCCATCGTGATAAAATTGATATTGATCTGCAGACGGCCGACGTCTCAGGGAAGTCGCTTGAAAGTAATCTGTCGGTTTCAGTTTACAGACTGGATAGTTTAAACACATCATCAGGTGATAACTTATTTTCTTATTTGTGGCTTTCATCCGAATGCAAGGGTTATATTGAAGACCCACAGTATTATTTTGAGAATGATGATACCCGTACCAATGCTGATCTTGATAATTTACTCCTCACCCAGGGATGGAGAAAATTCGACTGGAAAAATGTGTTGCAATCCAAAACATATTCATTTAACTATGTGCCGGAAAATTATGGGCACATCATTACCGGCAGAATTACAAATGATATTACAGGAAAACCAGCAGCAGGCATTTTGGTATACCTATCGGTACCGGGTAAACGCATTCAACTTTACGGTTGCCTGAGCGATACAAACGGATTGATCCATTTCGATATGAAAGATTTTTACGGCCCGGGCCAGGTGGTAATCCAAACAAATACAACAATCGACAGTACTTTTCACCTCGAAATTTTTAGCCCGTTTTCTGAACAATATGCAAATGATCCGTTTCCATCATTATACATTTCAGAAAATAACAGCGATGATTTACAGGCTGCCAATTTGCATATGAAGATTGAAACAGCCTACCATCAAAACGATATGCAAAAATTGCAACCGCTCTCAATTGACACGCTGCCTTTTTATTACAAATCATCTGCAACCTACCTGCTCGACAATTATACCCGTTTTACGACCATGGAAGAAGTGCTAAGAGAGTATGTTCCCGAAGTGAACGTAAGCAGGAGAGGCAAGAACTATCATCTCTTTACCTTCAACCAACCGGCCTTTGAGTTGCAATCAAAACAAACAACACAAACTTTCTTCGATATAAATCCTTTGATGCTACTGGATGGCGTACCGGTATTCAGCGCAGATAATATGATAGCTTACGACCCGCTAAAAGTTCAAAAACTGGAAGTGGTAGCTGCCAGGTATCATTGGGGACCTATCATAGCCGACGGAATTACAAGCTATACCACTTATAAAGGCAACCTCGACGGCTATACGCTAAATCCACGAGACCTTGTGGCTGATTATGAAGGTTTGCAACAACAAAGAATATTTTACTCGCCAGACTACGCTACTGCCGACGCTATCAACAGTCGCTTACCTGATTTCAGAGATCTCTTATACTGGTCGCCCCAAATTATTACAGGCAAGCGAGGCGGTGGCCATTTATCATTTTATTCCGGCGACATCTCAGGAAAATATTTGGTGGAATTGCAGGGCATCTCATCAAACGGCGAAGCAGGTGCTACAAGTTTTATATTAAATGTTGAAAAATAAAAGCTCCTTCCCAATAAAATTGTGTCTCTTATTCAAAAATTCACTCGTGAGTTTAATGATTCTCTGAAGTCATGCAATAGTTCTTCGTGTAAGAGTCAACGTTATATGCAAAATAATAAGTTAGTTCCATTAATAATCCGGGCGGCCAATAGCCGGTTGATTAATAACCATTCTTATTGAGCCATTCAAGACAATACTCAGCCACTTCCTTCCACCCATGGTCTGACGCCAGGGAATGTCCACGATTTTCAAACAACTTAAATTCTGTAATTACTGAAGAATTATATTTTTTTGCGGATGCTTTGCCAAGTATGGGAGGTGCAATGTGATCTTTTTCTCCGCCCGTAATCAGCAATGGGCCACGTGTGGCATTTCCGGTATCCACTTTTGTTTCCTTCCCTGCGAACGTGGCCAATGCAGCCTGGAAAAGCGGCCTGCCAGGCGCTGGGATAGTCCACAGGTCATAGAGTTCCCTGGCTTGTTCCTCAGGAATGGCGTTAGCAAAGCCATATTTAAATTGATTAAAAGTAAGAGAGACAGCTTTTTTTAAATTGAATGGGTTACCCAAAACCGGCAAGGAAGCTTTAAGCGCCGACAAAGGCAATTGCCACACTCCTTTCATAGGTGCAGGATCAAGAGCTATACCCGCTGAAGCAATGCCACGGCCCAATATAATTTGCGCAATGAGGCCTCCAAAGGAATGTCCTATAACAATAGGTGCCTCAGGAAGGTCTGCAATTACTTTAGCATAACTGTCGGCAACTTCTGCAACACCCCTGTTAGCAATCGCTTGCGGGTTAACGCGACATAAAGCAACCGAAATGGAATCGCCGGGCCATGCCGGATTCATCGTTTGGTAACCTTTCTCATTAAAGAAATCCATCCACGGGTGCCACGAAGTGGTGTGCAACCATAGCCCATGGATAAATACAATTGTTTTCTTTGCCATGCTGTGATCGTTTTAAGATTTGATTGAAGAGTGTAAACCAAGTTAATTCATTTTTTACAATCGCTATTGATGATTATCGCTGGCTGAATTTAATTAGATGAAGAGCCAATCGTGATGAATGCGCATTATTCTAGACTATAATTTCCCGGGGTTATTTTGAACAATTCATGCGAGCAGGAATAAAATTTTTGCGTTTAACCTAAACCGTTATACAGACGTGCGATAATTGTTTCCAGATTTATTGGAGTGTGAATCGCGATTGCTGTGCCCAATAAAATTAAAAGAAACGCACTCTCCATTCTCTCTTCCACGAGTTACCGGCAGCCAGTGTTTCTATCCCTTCTTTGTGAACCAGTTGCTGATCGTGGTCAACGGAATCTGCAATGCCGCACCACGGCTCAATACAAACAAAATTGCCGCCCTTGGCGGCCCACAACCCGAGATAAGGAAATCCTGTAAAATAAAAGTCAAGGCCATGAGGGCTGTGATCGCTAAGGAGAGAAATCTTGTGAGATTCCAAATGTTTAAATACTAAAGCGTCGTCCTGAAATAGCGTACGGGTAAGATTGATGCGGGAAGATTTATTAAGAAAGTCATTTGGTGCTTGTTGTATTAACCCTTCTTTACTAATGGGCCAGCGGCCTGCATTTTCATTGTGATCCAATTGCAGGTAATAATCTCCATAAACTGTCCCTTCAACTAATGGCACACTAAAGGCAGGATGTGCACCAAGAGAAAAATACATCTTCCCCGTACCGGTATTCCTTACCTCATAGCTTGTTTTTAAAAAGTCATTGTCCAACTCATAGGTAAGTATCAATTCAAAGTGAAAAGGATAATCGGCAAGGGACGTTTTTGTTTCTCTTAAAGCAAAGGAGGCTCTTTGTTGCTCCTGATCGATTACCTCAAATTCGGCATCCCGTGCGAAACCATGACGTGAAAGCGTATACGGATTTCCGTTATAAAAATACGTATTGTCTTTTAAGGTTCCGACAATGGGAAACAATACCGGAGATGTTTTACCCCAAACGGCAGGATCTCCGCTCCACATGTAGTCGAGCCCATTATCTTTTTTGAAACGCTTTTTAATTCAGCACCTTTAGATTTAATAGCAACATTTAAGAAGGCATTTTCCAGATGAATAATCATAAATAATAATTTTTATACTTCTTTCTCCCTGCGTGAGATATCCGGAATCTTTATCAATCGGCCTGAAAGATATTTATTTGTTAAGATTTAAGTATATAGTTCGCAAATGCAAGACTAATAAATGTTGTAATATACGGCAGTAGCCCCGTCGAGGCGTTATGTTAGTAGTAGCGATTTGTTTGACATTTGCTACAAGCTCCATAGGAGCGATATGTAACATGCCGCTCCTATGGAGCTATCAGAAGAAATTGAATGATTTACATTGTTACTACTAACATATCGCCCCGATGGGGCTTGTTGACTGAAACTGTACTGTTAAAACAATGGTTAACTAAATACCTAATACTGTCTTTTATTACAATCAGTTAAAAAAAACCTCATCTGCAAAAACCCAGCCTTTGTCGCCTTTTCCCTTATGCCACGCCGGAAGTTTAGTCACGGGTTTCAATATTACTTTTAAGATTTTAACTTTCCTCGTATTGAAATTTATATCATATCCTGTCAGGTAGGCAGGCGCTACTTTTGACGGGTTGTTCCGGCTTCATGCGTTTAATTACATGAAGCGATGACTTCGACTATTTCCTCCCCAAACTTCTATTTCCTGCGGTGGCATTAAATAACTGCCGATATCAACGATACTACTAACGGTAACGGATGAAACATCCGCTCCTTTATTAAAATAAAAAATTGCTTCCAATGGATTAACCCTGCTGGCCAGCCACATGCCATCCCTAAAATTGAGACTTCCTTTTTTGCCATCATGTAAAGTCGCTGCGCCATCTCCCCTATATGACGAATCGGGTGCACTTAACAGCGCTACAGAATCCGGGACAATACCGGCTTTATAAAATATTTCTTCAACAACATCACTGCTTATCCAGCCCGGTTTAAATGCCTTCGCTTTTATAGTTTCTTTTTGGCAATCATCACCGTATCACTATAGATGGGCGCACTAATGCTGTCGGGATCTGTTCCATCAGTTGTATAACGAATAGTAACTCCTTTTACATAATGCTTTAATTGAAGTGGTACCGGCTGGGTAATTACCTGTTCCTCATTTTGTATAACGGGTGGATTTAGTTTGATAACTACCGTATCTCCCCTGAAGCCGGTTTCAATACTGGTAGCTTTAAATTGCTGCTTTAGTCTCTTTATATCATCCGGAGGTATTGTGGTACTCCAAACGTATAAGTGGGTCAGCTTCTGAAGGTTTACTAACGGGTTAAGGCTAGACGATTTTATTTTCGTCCCCGATAGTGAAAGTGATTTTAATTCCTTCAGCTTTGTCAACTCGTTTAAGGTAGCACCCGTAATATTAGTAAAGGATAAATTGAGCTTTCTCAGGTTTGAAAACTGGCAATAGTTTTAAGTTCGTCATCAGTTACAGGCATCTTATCGAGACTTAATGACACAACCTGGTTTTTCACATCAAGCAACTCTTTCAATTGTTCCGGCTTAAAATGTTCGATACCAAAGAACTCAACTCCCAATGCGGGTGAGCCTATCGCCAGTGGCTTTACCACCCGGTAATTATTGTTCAATGCGGCTACTTTTTTTTCATCGGCCGACGCAAAAGTGTAATCATCCGTTTCAATGGTTTGAAATAATGAAGCGGCTAATAAACGCAAACTATCATTGCCGGGAAGTGAATCAACTTTAGCTGTGAAACTGGCACCGTCTTTTATCCAATAATATAATATCTGCGCTTCTTCCTCGGTTAATTGCGGCTTGCCTTGCGGTGGCATATGCTTTTTACTTTGCGGCGGTAAGTGAATTCGTTGCATCAACAATCCAAAATCATTCTGTGTTGTGTCCCATAACTTCCCATCCTTTCCACCTTTCAATAACAACTCTTTTGTTTCCATTATGAGATTGCCTTTTGCCTTATCAGAATTATGGCAACTCATACATTTAGTTTCCAGTATAGGTTGTACCATATCTGCATATACGGCGGCATCTTCAAACAATACTACGGGTTTTTGTTTTTCAACTATAACAGGTGCCAGCAGAAAATCCTGGCCATGCGTAATGTCTGCGCCAAGATGACCGGTTATAATAATCATTACCATAGCAGCGAGAGCTGTGCTCAATAATGCCGGTCGTACCTGCCGTACTTTGTCTCTAAAAATATACCATGCCAGCGAAAGAAAAGAAATAAAAATGCCGCCCCATTTATGCCACACCAACAGGTCTGCTGTGTAACCTTCTTCCCTTGATAAAAACAAGCCCATCAAAGCGGTGATAACAGAAGTGAAGGCAGCAATCAATAAGAGATCATCTCCTATTTCTGTTTTAACGCCCACGTATGATCTTTTATAACCCGAAAACAATTCCCAGAAAATACATAACGCCAGCATCACAATCGGGAAATGCACAAACATAGTATGCATGCGCCCTACAACCTGCAACCATGGCGGCACGTGCAACCTGTTGTCGAATATAAACAGGAACAACAATAAAATATTGAGCGCAAATGTGGTATTAAAAATGATATTTTTCCAACGTTGCATGCGCTTAATAAATTTTAATTTCATCAATAAATAACCAGGCCTGCTTCCCTTTTCCGGGATGCCATGCAGGAATTGATTGCAGGGGTTGGATAATAATTTTTAACCGGTCAGTAGTAACCTTCGTTCCCGCCTTTATTAATTCAAAAACACATGCATTCGGTTTAGTAATCGTGTCTGCAATAATTTCTTTTTTATTCATTACTTCAAATGTATTCTTTGCAGCATCAAAATAAAATATAGTGATCTTTTGCGGTGGAAATATCCAACTCCCTTCGTCGCGAAGAAAATCCAATAACACGGAATGTACGGGTTGCTTTTGATCAAGCGTAATATTTATTTCTACCGAATCCTGCTGATACCCGAGAAAGTTTTTATTATGCATTTCTGCAATGCCGCCTTCGTTATCATTGAGTGTCGTGGTACCATTACCGTTATACTTTTCATTTGGCGACTTTGTTCAATTGATTTTATTTTCAATCCATCTTTAATAAATGTGGCCTGGATCGTTTCTGAAGGAAGATAGCCATTGCCAAATACTTTCGCCTTTAAAGTTGTAAGCGATTTTTTTATAACAATAGGTTGATGATAAACCGCATCCTTTTGAGTTGGCTCCGCGCCATTTAACGTGTAATATATTTTTGTACCGGGCTGCGCAAATTTCAACGAAGCTGTTTCCGAATCCTTAAAAAAAGCTGAATGATACTGCAATACAGGCGGCGCTAATTGAAACAATTGTTGCCCAATACAATGATTGAAAAACAGTAATGTTAGCAATGGCAATAATAATTTCTTCATCAAATAACGGGAGATAATTTATAAGGATATACTTTCCCCGAATTCCATTGAGCAATATATAAATTCTCTTCATCATCTATACACACGTCATGTGGATAAGAAAAACATTTAACGGTTTGATACATTTCATCCAGCTTGCCATCTGCATAATTAGGAACTGAGCCGGCAAGATTGGAAACCACTTTATAATTTTTATCCAGGATGGTTACCCAGCCTGAATGGTCTCCCTGCCGCGAGTTAGTCTGCAATACGGCAGAATATAAATAATCACCTTTTATAACCGGTCGGCAAACCCATGCACCGGGTAAAGCAATGGTATTTATATATTCACCTTCTAAAGTGTAACGCTTAAATGCATTTTGCTGGCGGGAGGTAACAATCAAATTAGGTTGATTGTTATCCCTGAAATCAAGGCAAACGCCATGTGCATTCAGCAAATGTTTTTCTTCAGGCCCTCTTCCTCCGAAGTAGCCAAGGTAGCGGCCCGAAGCATCATAATGAATAACAAAATCTTTCCCATATCCATCTGCAACATAGATATCACCGTTAGGCGTAATCGCAGTTTCTGTAGGAATGTATTCTTCCGGTTTAGTATATTGACCGGTTTCTTTAGGATAATCCAATGTCATGAGCACTCTTCCGTCAATGGTAGTTTTAATTACCTGGTGGCGGGCATTATCGCAAATGAATAAAACTTCTGTTCCGTTTTCATCAAATAAAGTGAGCCCGTGAGCGCCGGGATATTCATGTCCCCAGCTATCCAGGATTTTTCCTTTCTTATCATAAATAAGTACATTGTTATGCGTCTCGTTAGTAAGCAGGAGAATTCTTCCCTTGCTATCCTGTATCATTTCATGGCAATCGTTCACGGGATATTTGGCCACATCTGCCTGGCTCCAGTGGTTATCTAATTTATATCGCTTATTACCTTGTCCAAGAATCGTATCTTCTTTCATTGGAATTGGCGGTTTAATCATTAATGCTGCCATTGTTAACGAGGTATTTCTTAGAAAGTTTCTGCGTTCCATTTTTGTAGTTTATTAGTTAATTAGTTTATTGAGTTATTGGTTAAGCGGTTTTATAATTCGTATAATTCGCGTTTCTAATTCGTGTATAAGAATTAATCCGTGAATTCGTGTTTAAGCTATGATACCCTTAACTACGGTACCCGCTACATCTGTTAAGCGATACCTTCTTCCCAAATGTTTAAATACTAATTTCTCGTGATCAATACCCATGAGATTTAAAACCGTTGCGTGAAAATCGTGTACGTGTACACCGTTATGAGTAACATTATATCCGAACTCATCCGTTTCACCATACACGCCGGGCTTTACACCACCACCTGCCATCCATATCGTAAAGCAACGTGGATGATGATCCCGTCCATAATTTTCCGGGGTGAGTTTTCCCTGGCAGTAATTCGTTCTTCCGAATTCACCGCCCCATATTACCAACGTTTCATCTAACAAACCTCTTTGTTTTAAATCAGTAACCAATGCTGCAGAAGCCTGGTCGGTGTCCATGCACTGGCCTTTTATTTCTCCTGGTAAATTGTTATGTCCATCCCAGCCCTGGTGATAGAGCTGCACAAAACGAACACCACTCTCGGATAATTTTCTTGCCAGCAAACAATTGGCCGCATAGGTTCCGGGAACCAGGCAATCAGGTCCATACAGTTTAATAGTATCTTCAGGTTCCTTACTTACGTCAGTAACTTCGGGTACGGCCGTTTGCATGCGGTAGGCCAGTTCATATTGCTGAATCTTTGCATGAATTTCAGGATCATTGGTTTCTTTAAACGACTCTTCGTTTAGCCCTGCCAGAACATCCAGCATTTTTCTCCGGTCACTCTTATCGATGCCATCATGATTATTCAGATACAATACCGGGTTTTCACCGCTGCTGAATTGCACGCCCTGGTAAACAGAATCTAAAAAACCATTGCTCCATAATTTGGAGTAAACTCCCTGGCCGTTTCCCTTTCCTTTTGATAGTAAAACACAAAATGAAGGAAGGTTTTTATTTTCACTGCCAAGCCCGTAACTAAGCCATGAGCCCATGCTTGGGCGATTGCCCACCTGTGCCCCTGTTTGAAAAAAAGTAAGTGCAGGATCATGGTTGATGGCTTCGGTGTACATGCTCTTTATAATACAAAGATCATCCACCACTTTTGAAGTGTACGGCAACAACTCGCTCATCCATGCGCCCGTTTGCCCATATTGATTGAACTTAAATATCGAGGCTGCCAGCGGAAATTTTTTCTGGTCTGCAGTCA
Organism: uncultured Chitinophagaceae bacterium; assembly: GCA_963792025.1. GTDB lineage: Bacteria > Bacteroidota > Bacteroidia > Chitinophagales > Chitinophagaceae > Ginsengibacter. The sequence continues at coordinate 148,421 of CAWBUS010000019.1, forward strand.
TTCCTGTTAGCCGCTGACCCATACGGATAGACGCAGGAAGATCTTGCCCGAACATTTCCTGCAATTTCGGTTTGTAATCAAACAGATCAAGTTGCGAAGGAGCACCGTTTTGAAATAAATAGATAATCCTTTTGGCTTTTGGCGCAAATTGCGGAAGCCCCGTAACCAACATCTCTTCTTCACTCTTGCCGCTGAAAAGGTCAGGGATAAGCAAGGAGCCCAATGCCACACTTCCAATTCCCAAACTGAGTTTCGAAAGAAATTTACGGCGGTTGATGCCAAGATTGTGTTCTAATAGTTCTTTATTCATGATCAGGATTTTGTTATAGCTTCTTCCATATTATAAATTGTGTTGATCACCTTCATTAAAGCAGCAGTTGTATTTACATCTGCTTTATCATCATACGGATATTCTCCCACATTAATAGTTGCAGCCGCATCTAATTTTTTTTGTTTGAATTGCTGCAATTGATCTGTGAAATAATTTTTCAAAATATCAAGTTCTTTTTTATCAGGCATCCTGCAAATAATCCGGTGAAATGCTGTTTTTATTTTATCATCAGCAGATAACTTTGTTCTACCGGTGAGTTTTTGCGCCAACACCCTTGATGCTTCCAAAACAGTCGGATCATTCATCATCATCAATGCCTGCAAAGGCGTGCTGGTTATTGATCTTTTTACTTCGCACAGATCGCGGTTGCTGGCATCAAAAATGGCCATATTAGGCGGAGGAACCGTTAGCTTAATAAATGTATACATGCCGCGACGATAAAGACTTTCACCCTTATCCTGCTTGTAAGTGGCCAGTACTCCCCTTCCCGAAGTAGCCGCTTCCCACAAGCCTTTCGGCTGATACGGTTTCACACTTGGGCCGCCAATAGTTTTTACCAATAAGCCGCTGCTTTCTAAAATAATATCTTTCACAATTTCGGCCGGCACTCTTAACCTCGGCGCCCGTGACAAATAAACATTTTCAGGATCTTTATCATAATTTTCCTTCACAATATTGGATGCCTGCCTGTAGGTTGCCGAAGTAACTATTTGCTTCATCAGTCTTTTTATATCCCAGCCATGATCCATAAAATCAACAGCCAGCCAGTCTAATAATTCAGGATGAGAAGGCAATTCGCCCTGTGCACCAAAATCTCCGGAAGTTTTTACAATACCTCTTCCAAAAATTTCCTGCCACATCTGGTTTACAAAAACACGGGCTGTTAAAGGATTGTTTTTATCTAACCGTCCATTCTGCAAGGCCAAGACGGTTGCGGGGAAGTTTTGTTGTATCAAAAAATAAAACCGCTTTCGGCGCCGAAGGCATTACTTCGAAGGTCGGCTGATCATAAACGCCACGGTTAAGGATATACGTTGGTCTTAACGTATCACGGTCACCCATAACCGAAACCATCAGGTTACTGCTGTCCTTGTCATTAATAAATGAAAGCAGGTTATTAATATCATTTTTATCAATGTCAAGTATCGGATGTTTGGCAGGTTTGGAAACGCCTACATCACCCTCGTATCCTACTTCTTTACTGTTATTAAAAAAAGCAAATAACTGGTAATAATCTTTTTGGGAAATAGGGTCATATTTGTGATCATGGCATTGCGCACATTCAACCGTCAGCCCAATAATTCCCCTGCCGAAAGTTTTTGTTTTGTCGATATTATATTCAATACGGTATTCTTCCGGAATGATCCCACCTTCCTCCGTGTATTTATGATTGCGAAAAAAAGCGGTGGCCAATATCTCTTCTTTATTGGCATCAGGTAATAGATCGCCTGCAATTTGCCAGGTAATAAACTGGTCGTACGGCATATTTTTATTAAAGGCATGAATCACCCAATCACGCCACGGCCATTGCGTTCTGATATTATCATCCTGGTAGCCATAGCTATCTGCATAACGCCCGATGTCCAGCCAATGAAGCGCCATTTTCTCCCCATACTGCGGCGAATTCAATAGTTGATCAACCACTTTCTCATAAGCATTAGAATCTTTATTCGCCATAAAATGCATTCATCATTTCCTCTGATGGCGGCAAACCGGTAAGATCTAATGAAACCCTTTTCAACAGACGTTCTTTATCAGCTTCGGCATTATGGTGTAAACCCATTTCTTCCTGCTTGCCCAATATAAAATAATCGATTTCATTTTTAGGCCATGCCTTATCTTTTACAACAGGCAATGCACTTTTCTTAGGTGGAATAAATGCCCAATGCGTTTCATATTTCGCGCCTTGTTTAATCCATTTCCTGAATAATTTTATTTCGTAAGGAGTTAATGCACCCAGATGCGATTCAGGATCAGGCATCATATAAGATGAATCAGTAGACGAGATCCGTTTATATAATTCAGATTCATCCGGCTTGCCGGGAACAATAGCAAAAGCTCCTTTCATTTGCGTGAGAGGCGCATAGGCATATTTGGCATAATCCAACCGCAGGCCTGCTTTCTGTTTGCTCACATCAGGACCATGGCATTTAAAACATTTATCAGATAAGATGGGACGGATATGAAAGTTATAACTTACAACATCGGGTAAGGCGGGCTCTTTACTATCATCATGATGCGTACATGAAATCCAGGTAATACCAATACCCAAACAAAGAAGAATTACCAACAATATTTTTGATCTCATATTAAAATCCGGATAAGCAATACCGTTAAAAATTATTTTGTTTCCAAAGACCTGCCCAGTTCTTCAGCTCAATATAATCTTAATAATTTAAGTAAGTTTTGGTAGTATTCTTAAAACGAATACCTGACTATCAGCAACCGTGAATAAAACAGGTGGCAAGTTAATGATTTTTGCAACTATTGTGTTTAGTAAAATAAAAAAGCAGAATGGCCGGCACCGAAGTGCTAAAAGCAACAAACTTCCGTTGAATGAAATTGCGTAGTTTTATTTCAAAACGATGGCACGGAATATTCATTCCTGGTGACTGAAATTGTAAACATCTATGGCAAAAAAACAAACCGAAATTGCTGCAGAGGCGGCAGATTCATTTTCAGCCAACGAAATTATGGAATCAAAATCACTCTTTACCCGGCGTGAAATGCTGGCCATGGCCGGGATGGCGGGTATAACGGTTCTGGCCGGTAACGCGGCCGCTGCTTTTCCGCGGACACAACAACAACGGCCTCGTATAGCAGTTCTCGTGAGCTACTGGGCTTTCCCCAGATCACATGCAGACTGGATCGTAAATAAGCTGATCGACGGTTACTGGTGGGATGGAGCCTATACGCCTTCACGGGTGGAGGTTGTGTCCGTTTACATCCATCAACTTGAAGAAAGCCAGTTGGGTCAGAAGGTAGCCAAAGCAAAAAATATCCCGGTTTTTAAAACAGTTGAAGAAGCTGTCACGCTTGGAGGAAAAGAACTTGCTGTGGATGGTGTGGTCATAGTAGCAGAACATGGGAATTACCGAACCGATCTCAAGGGACACTGGCTCCTGCCACGCTGGTGGATCTACCAACAGGTAATGAGTGTTTTCGAACAAAGCAAACGTTCAGTGCCGGTCTTTAATGACAAGCACCTTTCTTACAATTGGGATGAAGCCAAATGGATGTTTGACAAATCCCGTGAACTGAACTTTCCCCTGACCGGGGGATCTTCCATACCGACCTACTACCGTAAGCCAGAGATAGAACTTGATATCGATACACCTATAAAAAATTCCATCGTGGTCGCAGATGCCGCAGACGAAGGAGCCATTTTCCATGCCATAGACGTGCTTCAGTGCTTTGCAGAGCGCCGTAAGGGCGGTGAAACAGGTGTCAGGTCGGTACAGTCCATCCGGGGACCCGAAACATGGGAGTGGGTTGAACGCAATACCTGGGCCGCAAAGCTGCTTGATGCAGTGGCGAAAAATTTTGAAATAAAGCCAGGGCACTTCCAGGAGAACTCCAAGGCAAACACGTGTATTGTCGAATATAATGACGGAACAAAAGCGGCAGTCATTTCCGGCGACAGTGTGGGCTGGACATGGGCTGGCGAAATCGAAGGCCATAATGAGCCAACAATTATCTCCATGCTTGGCTGGCCAGGTCCTTACGACCAATACCATGCCTCCAATTCGCAACCACATTGGATCATAGAAATGATGGTGACTAAAAAGGAACCTTTTAATGCGGAGCGGCTGCTTCTCTCCACCGGCATCACGAACAACTACATGGACTCAAACTGGGAGAATGGCCGTTATTCTGCCGTTGGGCGTCGTGTCGAAACGCCGTTCCTGGATATGACGTACCGCTCTACTCGGGGAGCGCAATTCAGCAAAGGCGAAAGGCCACCAGCCCGCCCTTACATCCGGGGTTTTTCCGAATAGTCCTGTGCAGGGCAATCGCGGGGATATCAAATAAACAGGTGAATTAAAAAAAACTATGAAACGAAGAGACCTTATAAAAAGCTTGACACTACTGCCGTTAGCCGGAAATTTTTTTTCAATAGAATCACTGGCAGCCGACCCTGCCCAAAAGCATAATCTTTCTTTAGCTCCACAGAGCGGGCCGATGCCTGGCCGGCATCGAAAAGCATTTGTAATGGACGGACACGTACACGTGATGACACGTGAGCTTTTACTGGGAACTGATATAGGCCAGCGTTACCCCGACGGGACCGTCGACCTCCCAAGAGCTAAGGAAGGCGGCCTGGACGCTATGTTCTTTACAGTCTATACGCCTGAACAATATTACCCCGGAAGGTTCGAGGTAAAAAACACCTTCCGCGTAGTGAATCTTGCATTGGACCAGCTCAAAAAGAATAATTCAATGATCGAGTTGGCGCTCACAGCTTCTGATATAGAACACATTAATAAGAAAGGCAAAATGGCCGCTTTTCTTGATTTGGAAGGCGGTTATGATCTTGATGGTGATATAAACCTGCTCCGGGCGCTATATCGCTTAGGACTCAGGTCCATGCAGCTTACGGCGCATAATACCACCAATGCTTTTATTGATTCCTGCAACGACGTCCGTCGCTGGGGCGGCATTAATGATCTCGGTAAAAAGATCATCGCCGAAATGAACAATCTCGGGATGGTCATTAATGTTGCCCATGCCTCTAATGAAGCCATATTGCAGGTTGCAGAAGCAAGTAAACATCCTGTTGTCTACAGTCATGGCGGCTTTTACGGTATAGTACCTCATCCCCGCTGTATTACAGACGAAGCGGCAAAAGCTGTCGCATCAAAAGGCGGGGTGATTGGTATCCAGTTCGGAAGCCTTTTTAACAATCCAAAATACTTCGCCTGGCAGAAGAAAACACCAAATGAAACTACACCGGCTTCAGTACAGGTATCTGGCATGAAGACCATTGAAGAAGTAGACAGGCAACTGGCAAAAGAAGTTCCGCTAAATTTCAGGGGAACCATACCCGATGAGTATTGGATGCATGTAGATCAACTGGCTAAAGTGGTAGACTATGGCGTAAATTTAGTTGGCGAAGACTATATGGCCCTGGGTTCAGATTTCGATGGCGGCCCTGAACTGCCGCAGGAAATTAAAGATATCAGCGATTATCCGCAGATGACCATGGCGCTGCAAAGGCTGGGCTATAGCGACCAGCGAATCAAAAAAATAATGGGCTTAAACTGGCTCCGCGTTATCCGGCAGGTAACTGAAGAGAAATGAGGAATTGAAGCAGGCAGTGAACTGCTCCCGGGAACTATTGGTGGGTAGAAGATTGAATGTGCCGCCGCCTGATAAAAAAAGACCGATTGGCTCAAGCGGCACTTTTGCATTGCAGGGACATGACCCGGACAGCACCGTGTATTTTAAAAATATTATGGTGAAGGTGTTGCCTGATTAAATAGTATTTCTTGCTACCACTCAAATTTTTCGTATAGGCCCCGCCGTTGGTATTGTGACTAACAACATCATTAATAAAAACCTTAGAACAGTTGCCTTAATTTATGGGGCAATGTCTGAGCCGAATCCCTTGCCTTAAGTTAACCATATGCGTTAGTTGCGCCGTTTTGAGTTTCATTCGGGGACTTACGACCACCAAATCTAAAACAACCCATTCAATTTTTACAAATCAACTCTTCTTAGTCATATTCGTATACTCGTAACTGTTATGCCTTAATAAATATCCTGAGTTACAAACATCAGGACAGCGCTCGCTGATTATTTAAAAATTAAAAGGGTAGCGGGCGCAATATTAAAATACCTAATTCAGATATTCTTACAAATTAACAGAATTACAATTTAGTTAGACTTCTTTACCCTGACTTTTAGTTTATTTTTGCCTGAACTAAATCTGACGCAGCCACCGATTTCTGATTTGGGCTACTTTTAGCATCTCTAAGGAAACCAGAAGCTAGCCCAGCAACTACGGGAGACGTTTGTTTTTGTTAATGCTCATAAAAACTTAATTTTGATTAATACCAAAGTTACTTATAATTGATGTCAAAAAAATCTACCAAATTAATTAAAAAACTTCCAATCAAAGAACAGCCAACAAAACTAAACATGGCCTTTGAACAGTTTATTAATAAGGCTATAAATACTCCTGTTAAGAACAGTAAGATTAATAAGAAATAGTTATTTATGAATGACTTATTTCACGAACTCCTAAAATATCTTAATTCATTCCCAATTGATTATAAGCCAATACCTATAAATGATTTCTTAATCAAATTCGGATATAAAGATGATAGCCTTGAAGATGCTAAAATTATTAAAGGAATAATAATTTCCTTTGGGAGAACAAAAATTTATAAGAATGTGATACGGTCTTATTCAATGAACTGTTTGCGAATGTGCCACTGACTTACAATAAGGAAACGGGAAAACACGATTTACCAAAAGAACATACTTTAAAAGTACAGCCCTTAATCGTGCATCTTACTTCTATAGGTAAATTGTATATTGAGAATAGACTAATAAATATTACGCAATTAAAAATTAATAAAACTCAAAAAGGACTTACTATAGCTTTATTTATAAGTTCTGGTATATATACTTTGTTCGCAGCCCTAACTTACTTTAAAATCCCTGAAAAAACCTACATACCTCAACAAGACACACTACTACAAGTGCAAAGGAAATTGCAACAGATAGAAGGAATATTGAAATATCAAATAAATCAAGATTCCCTCTTTCATCAACAGGTAAACGATTCTTTAAAAATTTCACCATAAAGTATTAATTTTACTTCATGGTTTTTCGTAGTTATTTAGAGTAGTGGTAACTGCTCTTTTTTATTTTATGTAATGCTAAATAAATTAGACTTTTTATCCTAACTTTTTTACTAATTTTGTAAAGTGCCCTATTACCGGCAGCAGCATAATTTATAATCAAAAAACACAAGAAGAAATGTCAAATTCATTATTCGGTGAAGGGTTGGGTTTATCAGGTAAGGGATTACTTGGCGGGTTCACTAATCCGTATCAATATTAAAAAACCACACTTCTTAATCTTCTCCGATTCAAAAGAGCCTGTTAGCAAGTTTCGTTGGCACATTTATATGTCAAGCGATATTGTTGCAGCTTCATGGCGACAAGGATATGCAACAAGAACTTTGTCTTGAAAATGCCCGATCTGTTATGAGACATTTTATTGAATTAGACAAAGAAGGAAAGCTAATTTAAAACGGTATTAGCTGAAAAATCCTCTATTACTATTCCTAGCATAAGTTTTGCTTGTGCTACTGTTAATCCTACAAATACGGCTAAAACTTCTAACGCTTTTCTTTTATGACATTCTGTTTTTCTTCTTCAACTTCAGTCACAAGGAAAGTTTAACCCATTCATAAATTACAACCAGTAACTTAATTAAGAACCTGACCTTTGTTTATTATATTAGTGATCTTGTTTTAGGTGGGTAATAATATCAAGAGTGAAAAATGAGAATAAATAGAATATCTTTAGTTTTTTCATTGGTACTTATATTTTCCTGTAATTCACCAGAAAGTAAAAATGAGTCGGAAACACTTCAAATTCTGATTCCTCGGGTCGTATGCCCCAACCAGAAATTGCTGGTTCATATCTTTCAAATTGTGCAGATCTTCCAGCATCTTTTTCTTCCTATTCGCAAGCTATAAATTTTGTAAAAGAAAGATCTATTCATGAAGAATCAGCTAATACATCTAATAGCTCGTGGATAACGTCAGCCAAATTTTATAGTTGCGATGGGATTGTAGGATTTCTCATTTATACAACTAAACAGAGGATATGAGTATATTCATAAAGATGTTCCAATTAATGTTTGGGAAGAATTTAAAAAGGCTTCTTCTAAAGGTTCTTATTATGATCATAATATTAAACATAGGTATCAATTAAGGTTGAATTAGCTATCAATCATCGTATATGAAACATTTATTTTTATTATTATTATCTTTCTATACAATCCTCAGTTGCTACAGTCAAACAAGTGATGAAGTATTTAATTGATGGTAATATAAGGACAGTCTAAAAAATTATAGCGAAGCTATTGGAGATTACAATAGGGCCATAGAACTTAATCATAACTCTGCTGATGCATTTTCCAAAAGAGGATTTTTAAAAGGTAAGATTGGGGATTATGAAGGATCAATTGAAGATTTGAATAAAGCTATAAGCATCGACCCCAAGAAATATTATTTCTATTTCTGGAGAGGGCTTCCAAAAGCCAAGTTAAAAGATTACAAGGGAGCTATTGAAGATTGTACGAAGGCAATAGAAATTAATTCTAACTATGAAGATGCTTATACATACAGAGGACTTCTAAGGGGTAAGTTGCAGAATTTGTTAGGAGAAATTGAAGATCTCAATAAAGCAATAGAGATTAATTCTATGAATGCTGTTGCTTTTTACGGCAGGGCACTTGCAAAAAAAGAATTAAAAAACTATGAGGGCGCGATAGAAGACTGTAACGAAGCAATAAAGATAAATCCAAAGTATGAAAGGCTTATCTCAAAAGAGGTGATGCAAAATCCTCTTTGAAAGATTATCGTGGGGCTTTATCAGACTACAGTAAAACTATTGAGCTTAATCCTAATAATATAGATGCTTATAATAATAGAGGTACTGCAGAAGCACATTTAAAAGTCTACCGGGAATCAATGGAAGTTCAATAGAGTTATTGAGATCGATTCGACTGATGAAGAAGCTTATTCAAATAGGGGACTTGATAAATATAATCTACAAGACTACCAAGGTGCCGACATAGCGGATTACAGTAAGGCAATAGAGATTGATTCAGGTGATGCCGAGACTTATACCAATAGGGGAATAGCAAAAGCAGATCTACTGGATAACAGGGGTGCTATAGCAGATTACAATAGAGCAATAGTGGTCGATTCAAAATGATGGGAAGGCTTATTATAATAGAGGGATTGCAAAAGTAGATCTACGTAATTATACGGGTGCTATAGCCGATTACAATAGAGCAATAGAGATCGATACTAAGGAGTCAGACGTTTATTACAATAGAGGAATTGCAAAGGTAGATCTTCAGGATAACCTGGGTGCTATAGCAGATTTCAATAAAGCAATAGAAATTGATCCAAAAAAGTCAGACGTTTATATCAATAAGAGGAGTTGCAAAAGCAAACTTACAAGATTTCCGAGGTGCTATTACGGATTACAATAAAGCAATAAAGATCGATCCTAAGAATACGAGACGTATTTTTATTACAATAGAGGAAATTCAAAAGGAAATCTAGCGGGAATCTCGGCTTCTATAGCAGATTACAGTAAAGCAATAGAGATTGATCCTAAATATGCGAAGGCGTATGCCAATAGGGGGATTACAGAATTAAGCTAAAAGAAAAAGACAGCGGTTGTTTGGATTTAAGTAAAGCTGGGGAGTTAGGAGATAGTGAGGCTTACGAAATGATAAGAAAATTCTGTAATTAATTTTACCTTACTACGAGCAAGTATTAGTTCTGGCGCAGGTCTCCTGACCCTTGCGCAAGCGTTACTTAGCATCTTCTCTTAAAGCATATTTCATCCAAAAAATAAATCTTATTCCAATCTTCAATCTAATCTAATTAATTCCGGTTCATTTTAGTTACTGGGTTTAGTAATCAATTGAATTACCGTGTCTCCCCTTTCTTTAAATTGCGAATTTATCTTTCAATAACCATTAGTAACGAGCAGTTCCCTTATTAGTCCAAGTATATAAAAGAGATTTGCATTGCGAAAGTTTTGTAGTCTGGCTTGTGTAAGCTATACTTGTGCCAGTAATAACACCACCGCCTACACGAAAAATAAAATATATAAACTAAAATATTCATCATGCCCGATTGCAAAAAAAGAATGGTTGTTTTAATGTTGCATTTTTTGATCTTTACCGCTTCTGCGTTTTCCCAGGTTTTAACCTGCAGCGATATAAAAAATGGCGTTTTTATTTCCTTTTCAAAAAGAGATGGCTCAAGATCCGTTTACACCCGGACCGGTGAGGTTCAAAAAGAATTGAATACTTCAACAAAAGAAACTATTCTTTGGGATGTGGAGTGGATAGATGATTGTTCCTATTCTTTGAAATATAATTCCGGGTTGGAAGACAATCCGAATAAGGAACTGGAAAAGATAAAAAAGCATAAAATTATTATCAGGATCCTTAGTGTATCGCAAAACTATTACATATTTGAAAGCTTCCTGGACAAAGAATCGAACACGCCTGTTATGCAGGATACACTTTGGATAAAGCAACGTAAAGACACGAAGAATAAAGTGACTAATAATCCGGCAATAGATAGCATACTCGCCGTAAGAAAAGCTGCATTTGATGCTTCATTGGCCAGGACCGCAACATTGTATATCTACAGGTCGGGAAAATTTGCAGAAAGCGGTGATGACTGCATTATATATTATAATGATACTGCTATTTGTACCATGACCAATAAATCAGCATATGTTATTCGCTTATTTAAGGAGGGGCCGGCAACATTAACGGGCAAACTCAGGAAACAGGAAATGTCAGTGAATATTAATGTTAAGTATGGAGAAAAATATTACCTGAGATGCGAGCTCAAGTGGGCAATTCCAGCCAAGCCAATCCTTACCTTATCAAACCTTGAAGAGGCAAGACCTTATTTTGATAATATGAAGTAGTCTTAACCTGGATTCGGCGAAGTTTGTAACTTAAATATAAATAACGCTATCGCCTATACGAAAAAAGTATCTAAATTATTTATTGTGCTATCCTGCTTTTTATATCGCTGAATTTTATTTGCTTCCGGGTACCTACTGCCACCACCTGGAACCAAAAGCGTTTTTCATTGGTGAGATTATAAAACGTGTGGCTGGTTGCTGTTGAAAATTCACTTAACCAAACTGCATTGCCTGTGGCGGGGTCTGTTTCGCTGTATTGAAAAGTAAGGCTCCTGAATAAAGGGTTGCCGTCAACACTTACTACGAGAAAGCAAGGTACCGGCCCGTCTGTAACCTGTAAATTAGAAGGAGCCGGCATTTCAGGCGCAGGCTGATCCCGATGCCAGTGTAATAAACAGCGTCACTTACCAATTGCAGGTTGCGTCGGATCATGGCTGCAACGCAACGGGAAATATTACTGTGTTACACGGCCTCCCTTTGCAAATGCCAAATGCATTTACACCCAATGGTGACGGGCATAATGATATCTTCCGCATACCATCAGGGGTTCAATTCAAATTGCAGTATTTTGAAATTTTCAACAGCTGGGGCAACAGGGTTTTTACTACGAATGATATAACCAAAGGTTGGGATGGAACATACAAGGGGCTTCCTGCTGATGCTGGAGTTTTTGTTTATTTGATTACGGGGAAGAATCCGGCCGGGCAACCTGTTTTCCTGAAAGGCGCAGTTGTATTGATTAGATAAGAAGAAGGCCACAGCAGTGTGGTTTAATAAGGGTTTAGTTCATGCAAGCGCTGTTGTTCCTTTTACAATATTCCACCGCTGTGCAGCCACACACGGTTGCGTGATCTCAGGAATGTGTCTTGTGCTAAAATAGGTTGTTGCACGGTTAGCTATATCTCTTTACTTTCTTACTGCCCCGTGTTTGAAAGGCTGTCCACTATAACATGTTTATTACATGTCATTGCGGCAGAAAGCATTTGCTTTTCTGCGTCTGCTGTTATTAATGCTGCACAGGTTACCCATATTTCCTTACTTGTTTACGGCATTACCTTAAACGCTGTTTATATTTCCTTATGCAACGCCTGCGTTTTTTTGCCTGTAATGTTTATTGCTTTATTTGTTGACACTGTTGTTCCGTTAACAATGCGCATTTATTTACTTACAACTGCCATTGCTTCACATTGAGTGAGCATTTCTTTGTTATCAGTCATCATTGCTTCATTGTAAATCATCGTTGCTTTACTATAAGTTTACATTTCCTTATTAATTATCATCATGGCTTTACTGCTTATCATTCATGCAGTTCACTCCGTTCTCAAACTCTCTACAGGATTACTAACTGCAATTCCAAAACATTGCACCATTATTAAAACAGAAGCCACGATAAAAATAATAGCTGCCACTGTAAAATAAGGAATGGCGTTTTGTTGTATCCTGTACGCATAGTTTTGCAAGCACCTGATGGTAATTACATAAGCAACCGGCCACCCAATAATATTTGCTATGAGTATCAGCCAGGCATAATCTTTTATGAACAAGGATAGAATATTTCTTACATCAGCGCCCAACACTTTACGCATTGCAATTTCTTTATTTCGTTTAGCCATATTCCTGGCGGGCGTCCCTCCCGATAAATTGATCTAAACCTATTTAAGGGCAATACAATAATATTAATTATGGAATGTCGGGTGAGGACATAACTGCTATGTTGGCCCGGACCTCAATTATTTCAGATGATACTCTTTTTGAATAAATGTTACCAGCCCCGTGCCTTCTTCATTAACTGTTTCCAGCCAACTGATTAATCCGCTCAGGCCATAGTTCCACAATTGCTGGTGGGCAAAGGCCTCATTCAATAATTTTTTTCCCTGTTCCGTTAGTGGCACCGCCGTATTCTTATTTTTATTAAGATTGATAAAGTCGAAAAATTGACTATAGATAACCTGGTTGCCAAGGGCGCTATACATTAAATCGGTTTGCCGGTAATAATTTCTCACGGTTTGATCATATTGCATAATTCTGTCTGAAACTGCCTTGTTTCGAATAAGTCGTAACTCACCGCTGTTCTTTAATTGCTGTATAGTTCTGTCATTGGAAACAAAAGTTTTCAGGTCCAGGTTTTGGGTCCATAATCTATACACATCATTAGAGTTCTGCGCAATATTTGCCGATAATAACGCTGCCTTAACGCTGTCAATACCCGCGCTTTTTCTTCTCAAATACAGTAAGATTTTCGCTGACTGAAGGGTATCTGATTTCAAATCCTGCACGATGGAACGCATATATTCTTTTTCACGTTGATGGTCCCGCAGTTGTTCACGCCAGTTCTCCGCCAGGAACCCGCAGAAAACTGCGAGAAACAGCATTAAGAATTCAAAAAAATAATGCCCGATTTTTTTTCCAGGCACGTGATGCAGATGACCAGCGTGGGTTTCCATTTTTTCAGTTTCTTAAATTAAATAAATAAGTCGGCACTTTATGTTTAGGCACTCTTGCGGAGACTCGTCCCAGACCCGAATGGCATATCCAATCCCCTGTCGTGTCTCCGCCTGGCCTTAGCCCTGGACGACACGGCTGCGAATACTCACTGGTCCGCTATCAAATATACTCCTTGTATTATAGAATTTTAAAAGATAATCAATTCACTTTTTGGTTGGCCGTTCGTGCCCTGCCCCGCTTCAGGCTGGAAGTTGAGACACGACCCGAAAGGAGCATTGTACGGTAAGCGGGAGCGTTTACTCACCTGATTTCTATCGTTACTTGTTTCCGATTTGTAGTTGAGCTGCCTGAAAAGTTCTAACCTGGTTATTCAAATATTCTACGCCAAACATGGGATTGTGGCTGTTACTTTTTATATTTAGGAAAATTATCAAAAACCTCAATAAACTAAAATCTTATGGCAGACCTGATAACGGATGAAACATTTGACGAAAAAAAGTATGGGAGTCTCAAAACCCTTACGCTGCTTACATTTATCGGAAGCGGACTCGCATTACTGTATATACTGGTCACTCCCTGGCTATTAAGTTTCTACGCCAGGCTGCTCAACCAGGCTACTACTTCAGGACGGGAATTAACCGCGAGCGAAGCACAAAAAATTGCCGACGGACATAGAGCCATTGACCTGGCACAGGCTAACATGGTACCTTTGATGATCATTGGTATTATTGCAACAGTGGGTTGCATTATTGGAGCAATGTGGATGCGCAAACTAAAAAAAGAAGGGTACTATATTTATCTCGCGGGAGAAATATTACCAATTATCGCCGGGTTTGTTCTGATGGGGACAAGCCAGTTTAACGGCGTTTTAAGCATGATACTCGCATTAGGGATTCCGATTCTGTTTGTCATATTGTATTCGGTGAACTTTAAGTATCTGAAATAGCCGTGGCCCTGGCCCTAACACCTGTTAATAACATTACATTCGTAGTGAAGGAAATTATTTATCATTTTCATGAAACAAATACCATTACTCCTTTCATTTTTTATTAGCCTTACTGCCCATGCTCAAAACGCAAAGTTGTCTCATTCCTTTATTGAAAATTTCACCGATTCTGTTTTAGAAAATTTCAGATATGGCTCTACCGGAAATAAAGCTGCTTTTAAATGGCAAAGCGGTGTTACTTCCAAAACAGAACCTGGCTCGAAAGTGTTACTTTTTAAAATAGATCCCCTGGATAGTGCGGGTGCAGGTCGAGGCCCGGAAATTATATCTAAGGACTTTACTTATTTTGGTACTTACGCCGCCCGGTTGAAAGTTCCTGATGTAAAAAATGTTCAGCCGAATGCAGGTGCGGTTGTCGGTTATTTTACCTATTTTATGGATAGCCTGTATGGACTTAGTGAGATAGACTTTGAATGGCTGGTTGCTGACCCTTCCATCGTCTACATAGGCACCTGGACCGGTGACAGAGGCAAACTTAAAAGAATCGGGCGAACAATAAATTTAGCTAAAGGAATTATTTACAATACAATTTATAAAGAAGGCTATAAAGGGGAACCTGCTGCCTTAACAGGCGCTCAAAACCTGCCGGAAATGATTGAGACTATTCATAATTATGATGCCTCATCGAAATTTTATACTTACGGGTTTGACTGGTATCCTGATCGCCTTACCTGGTGGATGATTCATCCGGTGACAGGTAAGAAAATTATTTTGTGGGATTACCAGGGATCTCAAAGGGGCATACCTCAGCATCAAACGTATTACCGTATAAACTTTTGGCATACCAATGAATGGGGAGTTGAAACCAATCTTAACGCAACTGAAAAACCATTGCACCCTTATGAACTGGAAGTTGATTGGATGTCGTATGACCCGTTTAATAAGTGATCGGCTGTTGCCTTCCTACATAGGCGGACACCCGCCAGGATCTTCGCAATAACGATTCTTGGAATCGCGGCCGCGGCTGCATTCATTGCATATTTTCAGGACCGAGGCACAGCAGTCCCTAATTGTTTAAACGTTGTACAAGACAATGCAGTAAGAGTATTTTCTTATGTAAATATTCTCACGACAACAGTGGGAAAATTTATTAGGAACATTTTTGTATTTTGTTGCAAATTTTTTAAGATATGCCAACTTCAAAATACCTGAAGGCGCTTAGTATTCTGCATGGAGCTTTGCTAATCGGAATGCTGCTGCTGGCAGGTATAATAGTTGGATTGATGTATGGATTCAGTATTGCTGCGCCAAAGCCCGAACTTTCCGAGCCAATGCTGATTGTTGCCGTGATATTGTGTGCTTTTGGCTTTATAGCATCAAGGCGGATTTTTAACCAGCGGGTTATGCAGCTTAACGCCGCGGATGTCTCCGTGGCCCGGAAACTTAGTGATTATCGCGCTGCCTGCATCCTGCGTTGGGCATTGCAGGAGGCGCCGATACTCTTCTGCACCATCGCATTTTTCATTACGGGCAATACGACAATCATCCTGCTGGCCGGCGTAATGTTGGCTTTATTTTTTTCCACACGACCGACTGTAGCCACCATTACTAATGATTGCAATGTCAGCGATGCCGACTTAATAGACGATGCAACGTAATGTCACGCCAGTCCACCCGTGCTATACTAAAACTGAACTTGCTCCTTCCCGGCTACACTTAGTGTGTTCATAACCGTTAGTTGCGCTGTCCTTAGGTACTGAGGGACAGCAGTCCCTGATTATTTAAATGCTGTAAATGATATCGCAGGAAGAGAGCTTTTTATTTAAACATTCTCCGGACATGGGGTAACAAGTTGTAATGAAAACGTACACTAACTGTACTACTAAAGAACACTGGCAGAGCTATGTTCGCACACAGTTTGCTGATTATCATTGCCGCTCAATGATGGCATAGTTTTGAGTATTTAAATAGCTCACAGCTTATAAAATAGAAATATGAATTCTTATAGTGCTAAAAACAACTACAGTCGTAAGGTATTTTTGATCATAACTTATTTTGTTTTGTTTGCATCTTTAGTCTGTCTTATAATAAATTTTTCGGTCGACCAAACCATAAGCTGGTCATTATACCCCATCGGAGCGTTAATAGTCCTATGGTCAACTGTTTCTCCATTGTTGTTATTTAACAGATATAGGTTTTGGGGATTGTTTGCGGGATTAACCGTTAGCGTTATTCTATATCTTCTGTTGATACAGAACCTGGCTGCCCAAAAAGGCTGGTTATTACCGTTGGCGCTGCCGATTGCAATATTATCTCTGGTTGCATTCGGAATTTCACTGGCTGCCTTTACGGCATTCAAATCAAACAAGTTATATGCCGCAGCGGTTACTGTGTTTTTATTTGGAGTCGTGGTAAATTTAGGTGTAGATGTTATTGTTAGCCGGTTTATTAACGACGGCAACCTTGCTGATACATCTAAAATCCTGACCACAATTGGTTCGGCTATAACAGCCCTTATTTTAATGATTGCCGGCTATATTAAGAGCAACAGGATACGCGGCAATGTACTGTTTACACACCAAACCAATGAATGATTGTTGTTGGAAAAATCATTGGCACTTTGAGCGCATGCGAAATATTCCGTCAGAGTACCTGGTAGTTCTGGAGTTTTGGAGAAAACGATTACGAAATAATTTATACCGGGATCTTCATTACTTGTTTTAATTTTTAATCAGCTTATACTATAAACATGAAAAAGCATTCCTTCGTCTTACTTATGGCCTTGTTTTCCGGCATCCTGTTTTTCAACCCGTTAAGGCTCTCCGCGCAAAATAACCGTGCTGATTCGCTGGCACGTCTGAAACCTTTCGTTGGAAAATACCAGTTTATAAACAACAAGATGGCTTTCCTGCAGATCATACTGCAAAATGGTCACCTGGTGCTCAAACAGCTTTGGGACAAGCAAGAAATTCCTTTCCACCAAACATCAGAACTGGAATTTTATAACGACGAACACCAATTCCCATTAAAATTCACCAGGAGCAGCACGGGAAAAATTACTCAAGTGCTGGCTTTTAACAGGGACTTATGGAACCGGGTTCCTGATAATTACACGCCTCCGATGAAAAAGATCATTACTCTTACCGGCAATCAGCTTAACCCTTTTGAAGGCAGGTATCAACTGAAAGGCGGAGATGGCGACGCAGACGATATTGCAGATATTACTGTTGTGGAGGGCCATTTATCAATAAAACATGAAAAGGACGTGACCAACCTGTTGCCGGTCTCAGACCTGGAATTTGTCACCGAAGACCAGTCATTCGATGTCATATTTACCAAAGCTGCCGGTGGAGCTGTAACCCAGGCCGTAGTAAATAACAAAGATGTATGGCTTAAAGACAAATAGACTGAAGCTTTGATACGCCGATCATTCTTTACTCCCTCTGCTTCACTTAGTGTGCTCATAACCGTTAGTTGCGCGGTCCTTAATTGTAACTAACGATTTACGAACATTAAGTCCATAACAAAATTCAATCTTAATAAGCCCGCATGGTTTGTGCTAAGCACATCATTATACCAGTGGCAATTTTGAATCGGGTAGTGTTCTGAATGGGTATAACAACAATTTTTATTATCAATTTACCGGTTATCCTGCATCGAGTATTACCGTTTACCAGCAATATAGCAACTCCTATGTAACCTTTAGCCCAAATGCGCAGTATGATAGTAAGAACAGGTTGACCTCACTTAAAAATTTTAACGGAGACGGATCATTCTATTATGAAACAGAAAAGCTTACTTATAACAAATAGAGTTAAAAAATTAATTTTGGCGCAGGCAGATGACAAGTTTAGCTTTGAGTGTTCCCCGCAACACTTAGTGTGCTCATAGCCGTTAGTTACCTGGGACTCCTGATTATTTAAAGGTTGTAGGAGACGGTGCGGTAAGAGTATTTTCTTAATGAACCATTCTATAGAAACCTTGGGACTTTGGAGCCTTCAACTGTTATATTCTTTTCTCTTTTCACGTAAATATCTTCATCCAAATTATTCATTCTTTTTTCTCCGCAATACAATCGCAGCATTTGTTGCTAAATCAGCACTAAAGCGAACCTCGTATCTTTTTGCACCATCATTCACTATCAGCAGGCCCGTATTAGGTGGTATTGAGCCAAGGTTTTCGGCATACATCACCAACTTTACAGAATCCATATCAGGCGTAATGTAAATAGTTTTGCTATTTGCTATTGTAGTAAGCCCCACTTTTGAAAAAATGATATTTCCGTTCATTAGTACCGTCACGGTATCGCCATCCACTTCACCATTATCGTACAGCGTAAGCAACAAACTGTCGGATTCAAAATAAAATGACTGATCAGATTTTGTAACACGTTTTTGAATTTCAGCAGCCCCATGTACAATAGACGGCGCCACTATCGTAACAACGGGAGGCGCAGGTTTTGGTGGTGGCTGAACAGCGACTACCACGGGTTTTTTCTCCGGTTTTAGCTGAACAGCAACTACAACGGGTTTTTTCTCCGGTTGAGGTTTCGGCGGCGGTGGCGTTTTTTTCTCCGGTTTTGGTACAGTTGCAATAACTACTACCGGTCCTGGTTTTGGTGCCACAGATTCAGGTTTCACAACTGGCTTGATGTTTGACATTGCCAAAGCATCCATCTGCAATTTCTTTTGTTTTGACAAGGACAGTGGCAATATTTTACCTCGTGATGATGGTGTTTTTTTTGTTACTGCCAATAATCCGGGCGGTGCTTTTTCAATTGAACGAATTATCAAATCAGGATCTGGCACCGGAACAACGGGTAACGGTTCTGGCTTTTTTTCAAGAGGTGAAGCAACAACGGCTGCGGTTTCCGGCCTGTCCATAAAAGATAACCTGGAAACCAGGTTTAATGTATCCAGGCTTTTAAACAATTCCAGTTTTTTGAAATCAATCTTTCTTTTCAGCAAAACTGTACCTTTATACGCCCTGTTGTACCGGGTGATGTTAGTACTCCACGTACCTTCCAGTATCATTTCCGTATCCGTAGTTGTAAGTACAACAATCATTGTTTTCTTCACATGCCTGGAAGGATTAATCGAAAAATTATGAGCGATAAAACCTTCATCTTCCACTATGATTCTGGTACCCTTGCGCCTGATGCTGATATTTTGCACACCGGCTTCATCTTTTCCATTAGCATGAAAAACAATTCTTGAATATCCAAACAATTTTCCTTTTTCTTCGCTTACTGCAATCTCGTAAGGAAGTTTGACTGTTTGTGTGTCGATAATAGTTATTTGCCCATACCACAGGCCCGTAATATCTTCCTGCTGGGCAAATAATTTTACCGGCAACAGCCAACATAGTATGAATACATAAGTACAATATTTCTTCATGGTTGTTATATCATTTTGATTGAGCAGTTATCTTAAAACACTGATTTGGTTTTTCCCCGCCACACTTAGTGTGCTCATACCCGTTAGTTCCGCTGTCCTTAGTTTCCGCGGCGGACAGGTGCAACTGAGGACTTACAAACATTAAATCTATAACAAAAATTCAATTTCAATTAGACCTCGTTGTTTGCTATAATAATATTTACTGGCACTGCTATAAATATCTTACATAAAATGTATTTGGTTACACCTGTCCGCTGTGGCGGAAACTAAGCACGGCGAACCCTGATTATTTAGCCCTTGTACCAGATGGCCACGATGAAGATTTGTTTATTTAAACATTCTCAGCACAGCATAGGGTTGGTACAATGAAAAAATACTGTTTACAGGCCCATCACTATGGCCAGCCTACCCTCTTCAAGGTCAAGCTCTCTTTCAATTTTACGCACGATCTCCTCACTTACTTTCCCCTTGCGGTACATATCCTGCAACTGGCGGCGTTCCACATTAATAACATCAACTTCCAGTTGGGAATATTCATTGAAAATATTTTCAGGTGTCATCGTTGGTTTTAGGTTTCCAAAATAGCCGGGGGGAAGATCAGTCTTTTGAATACGCTTTAATTTATAATCGTATTTCCTTTTGATTTTTGCCCTGAATTCATCTCTTATTTTTTCGATGTTTTGATCGAGGTGGTCAATTGTGGCGTTGAGGATCGCTGTTCGTACTTCATATTCTTCGGCAACAATTGAATGTGCCTGTATTTTTAATTTCCGGGTAATCCACGGCAGTGGCAATCCTAATAACAGCAATGTGGCGAGTATTACACAAAATGTAAGATAAATAATAAGGCTGCGTGCGGGAAAGGCGCTGCCGTCCGGCAACAACATGGGTAGCGATAGCGCAGCAGCCAAGGATATTACGCCGCGGATACCTGTCCATCCAATGATGAACATATAACGTTTATCAAAAGGTTCCCTTTCTCTTATTCTTTTGCTCAGGTATCTTGGTAACAATACAGTAGGCACCACATAAATAAACCTGGCAATGATTACAACAGCGCTTATGAGAATACCGTAAAAAATAAGTTGCCAGGAGGAATAGGATTTAATTCCTGCCATTATGTTTTTTAGCTGGAGGCCAATTAAAATAAAGATGAGCCCGTTGAGAATAAATACTATTACGTCCCACACCGCATACCTGGTAATTCTTGCCTGGTGGGTAATAATTGATTCAGAGTGATAGGATAAAAACAACCCGGTCGTTACAACGGCCAGTACGCCCGATACTTTAAAATAATCAGCAAGAAGGTAAGATGTAAATGGAACGATAAGGCTGATAGATGTCAGGATAACACTATCAAAATTTTTCCGTCTCGATAAAAGAAATGCCAGGTACCCGATAAGAAGCCCGGTACCTACGCCGCCCGCTATTGTCCATAGAAAATTTAAACCCGCTTCCCAAAAAACAAAATTACCGGCTGTCACCGCTATAATTGCATACTTATAAGTAACCAGGCCACTCGCGTCATTGATGAGGCTTTCGCCTTCTAATATGGCAGTGATTCGCCGTGGCAGGGGCAGCCCTTTCGTAATAGAGATGGCCGACACCGAATCAGTAGGAGAAATAATAGCACCCAATAAAAACCCTGACGGCCAACTGATACCGGGAATACAAACATGGGCAACAACACCTACTATGAAAGTCGTAAAAAAAACAAGGCCGAATGCGGCTAATAAAATATTACGTTTATATATTTTAAAATTATACCAGTTGGTATTCCACGAAGCGTCGTATAATAAGGGTGGTAAAAAAATCAGGAAGATGATCTCCGGCCGCAGTGAAATGGCAGGCAGGCCGGGAATAAGGCTTATAATAATTCCGGAAAGCACCAATACAATAGGAAAGGGAAATTTATATTTATTACTGATTATTGCCAGTACAATTACTCCAAATAACAGTAACGTAACTAATCCTACTTCATGCATGGGTTAAAATTATTTACCAAACTTTTTTAAAAGATAACCAATTTTTAAAATTCGGGGTTCAATACAGCATCTTACAAATGATTTATTACAACATTACAAGGCACACTACAAACCCCCGGCTATACTTAGTGTGTTCATAACCGTTAGTTTCGCTGTCCTTAGTACCTAAGGACAGCAGTCCCTAATTATTTAAATGTTGTACAAGATATCGCGGGAAGAGGGCTTTTTTTTAAATATTCTCAACACAGCATGGGGTAATGTTGGCTTTATTTTTTTCCACGCGACCAACCGCTACCGCCATTACTAATGATTGCAATGTCAGCGATGCCGACGTAATGGACGATGCAACGTAATGTCCCGCGAACGTACCCCTGCTACACTTAGTATACCCCTAAGGACAGCTTTCCCTGATTGTTGAAATTTTCGTGTATGCCTGGTAGTTATGTACTTTATTATTTCATACATTCTGGTATAGCATGGGGTAGCAGGCAGGAGGGCCACAACAAATTGCTATGGCAAACTTCCAATAAGGTAAACACCAACTCATTTGTGATGGGGGGAAGCAGCGATGGTACAAACTTGGATGGTAGACGGCGGATTGTGACCTGGGGTATTTTTAAAACTAATCCAAGATGATTCAGGGCGATAGCTATAATATGGCTAACTAAGATTTTTAAAAGAAGTTGGCGAATAACGGGTGACGGAACGAAACTGCCTGCTGAAAGAAAAAATATTCGGATAATTAAGATGGGCTGCCACGTCTGAAACGGACATCTCTTTATGCTTCAATAGCATTTTTGCCCTGTTTATTTTTAGATATATCTGGTACTGGTGTGGTGTAGTGTTGAATACCTGTTTGAAACTTTTAATTAAAAAATATTTGGAAAGACAACATTCTTTTGCAATGAAATTCAAATCTACATTTTGCAGGCAATTGTCTTCTATCATCTCTTTTGCCACCAACACACGTTTTAAGATTTCCTGTCTTGTAGAGAATTTCACCTTATTGATAGTATACATGTGCCTGGAAATATTATGCTGAAACTGCAGCAGGTTTTCAGAAATGGCATAATAGTAACCTTCATCTAATTCTCCATCACTCAAAGAATTATTCAACCTGGTGAACTGCTTTTTTAGAAAATCAGTAAAGAAATTATTCCTGATAATCCCATCGTAAAACAAAGGAGCAGCAAATATTTTACCGGGCGTTACCAATAGATCTTTCGACCATGTTTTATTTACTTCCAGTACTTCAGCTACAATTGCCGGCGTTAGGAATATCGACATTCCCCAATTGACCTCATGTAAATTTCTTCCTGTTCCACATTCAGATAATACTTCGCTACCATTATTTACAATAAGGCAATGCCCGTTTAACAGTTTATTATTAACACCATTTACCTTGTAACGCTCAATGCCATCAACTACATATTTTATTGAAAGAAGAGACGTATAGGAAAACGGTGCCAGGTAATTAAGACGTGAGATATATACCTGGTTGTTACACCGGTTTAAATCAAGCGCATCCTTTGTGCTGTCATTTAAGACACTCGCCTTTCCGGCAAAAGTTTCGTCTTTCATATACCGAAAAGAACGAAATTATACCGGCCGGTCAATTGGATTTATGTAAGCGGGACTTTTAAAGGATGAACAGCCGGTAACCGAAACAAATTGTCAACCACCGTTTTGAGCTCTTCTTATTTCTTCGTCTGCTGCCCTCTCCGAACGATGATTTGATTTTACATTTTTGCCGAAGTTGTAACTGAGTGAAATGGTTCCCATTCGCGAATCCCTCACTTCTTTGAAATATTCGTTGGACAATTGGAACTGCGTAAGACCCTCCATTATTTGCGTGTGAAAGATATCCCGCACACCCGCCTTCACGCTTAACTTATTTTTAAAAATGTTTTTCGAAACGGCCGCGCCCAATTGCCCGGCAGGTTGCAGCACTTCCTGGATATCTGCCTGGCTTCGCGAATTATAATAACCTGAAATTTCTGCAGTCCAATCTCCGAAATGAAATTGATTGTTGATATTAAGACTGGCCTGGAAAATACTTGCATGAATCGGGTAAACCACTTCGCCTTTGATTAGTTTATTATCGATAGAAACAGCAGTAGTAACATTCCACCATTTCACGGGATTGAGTTGTAAACTTACTGAAGCGCCTAAATCAATAGCTGAACCGACATTTCCCTCTGTATAAATTACCAGCCCATCAGGGTTGGAGTAAAACAGTTGCGAAAAATAATTGTTCGTTTTGCTGAATTGAATTTCAGATACCAGCATCCCTTTATAATTGTGAGAGAGGGAAGCTGACCACGTAAACTGCGGGAGGAATGAAGGATTGCCAATCTGGTAAGTATATTTATTGATGATGAATACAAAGGGGTTGAGTTTTTGGTAAGGAGGCCGGTCAATTCTGCGGTCAACTGTTAAAGAAAGTTCATTGGAAGAATCAATAGTGTAGGTAAAATTTATGTTTGGAAAAAGACTGCTGTATTTCTTTTTAATCACCGTATCTTTTATAACGGCGTTTCCTAACTGATGTCCGTTGTAATTTGTAAACTCCAGTCGTAAGCCGCCTGCCATATTCCATTTATCGGTTTTTATTGTTGCGGTTGAATAGAGTGCATGGTTTGTTTCTGCATAAATAAAATGATTAGACTTTTCGAGATCATCTTTAAATCCTGAACCATCGTTGTACGTGTACGCGACAAGGTTATCTGTACTGATATGAGAAGATTTCCAGCCGGCTTCATAGCTTATTTTATCATTTATTTTTTTATCGAAATCAGATTTTGCTGAAATGATGTGCAGGCTGCCCGGCATATTACCCAGGTAGGTTTGTGTTGATCCGGCTGAAGGATCTGTATTTTCAAACGAGGAGGTGCCTCCGTTTTTATATCCAAGCAAATCTGCATCAATATCCCATTCCGTGTTTTTAGAAAAGGTTTTATGGAAGTTAAGGCTGATGCCTTTATTCTTCAAGTTGGTAAAATAACCAAGCGCCGTCGAACTGGATGAATCGATTACATTTTGATTATTTCCCCAGGTGGCAATGCTGCTTCCATGAGAAGAGAGGGATGAAAATATTCCGTTCAATGTAATACCTAAAGACGCTGTAGGGCTGATGGTATAATCAACTCCTGTGCGGATGGTATGCGTATATCCTTTGGTAAACATATAGAAATCCTGCACCAACACCGATTGCACCGTTATATTATCCTGTTCTAAATATTTCCTGTATGCATATAATGAAACGTACGTACCAAACTTGATTAAATTATAATTGACAAAAAAATTGACAGCTCCTTTATGAAAATTAAAATTTAAGCTGCTATTACTCCGGGGAAATCTTGCCTGCGCATACGTACTAACGATACTACCGTAGACGCCCTGCTTTTTTGATTTTTTTGTTTTTATGTTTATTATCCCCGCATTGCCTTCGGCTTCATATTTCGCAGATGGATGTTCGATAATTTCAATCTCACTAACCTGGTCAGAAGAAAGGCCGCTGAGATAAGTTGATAGTGCTGTGCCGCCAAGGTACGTTTGTTTACCATCTACAAGAATCAACACGCCGGGCTTACCTTTCAAAGCAATGTTACCATTGCGATCAATTGATACGCCGGGAAGTTTCTCCAAAGCCTCCAATACAGAAGTGCCGATACTGGTAAGGCTTGCTTCCATGTTAATTACCGTTTTGTTTGCCTGCAATTCTATAAATGGTTTACGCGATTGAACGGTAACTTCTTTAAGATATCCCGAAAGGGAATCCAATAGTATGGATACTTCCATAGTCCCGCTTTTTGTTATGAAGAAAGGTTCAGCAGAAATGAAATTGGTATAGCCAACGCAACTTGCTTTAATCAAATATTTACCCGGATTTATTTTTGTAAAAAAGGCAAGACCAGCTGAATCACTCACCTGGATTTTAACAACTGTTGAATCAGGCTGCTTCAATAACATGACAGTTACTTTATCTAACGCTTTTTTGCTGTTGGTTGAAACAATCACTTTTAAAGAACCTGTGGAATCCGTTTGAGCCATTCCCATTTTACCTAAACTAAAAGCTACAAGTATCGGCAGGTATTTTTTCATAACTATACGGGCAAGACCAACGCTCTTTTTTATTTTCGGAAAAATAATAAGATGCGTTGAATTAAATCTTTTTTATAAAGGCTAAAAAATACCAGCCATCAAATAAGCAATATTTGATAAAGGGAATGACTCAATTAAAATACAACCAGTGAAAAATATTGTTCCTATTCAGGAAGAAACCAGGATCATGCATTTTAATGACTCGTTCTAAACCGCTTGCTTTACATTCTGGAATGTCAGGTGAGGATACCCGCCAGGAAGGGGGCGTTCGCACTTGCCCGCTCCTCATTCTTGCGCCAATGCAAACTTATTTTACATTACTAGACTAATTGAGGTCTTTGCACAACTGCCAATTCTTATGAACTATTGAAAAGTTTTTGTTTATTTGGTAATATTTAATCTTTTATAATGAAATTAAAAATCAGCATCACCTTAATTGTACTAACTAACCTGTTGGCCGTGGATGTCGCTATTGCCCAGATGCCGAACTACATGCCGGCAGTGCAGCAGAATTTTATGAACATGCAATTCAATAATTTTATGATGCAATCAATGAATTTTGCTTACAGGAATGCAAAGGTCGAAAAGCACAGTTTTATTGTTGTGTTACCCAACGATTCTTCAATATATATTTTTGGTAAAATTAATTCAGATTCAAGCCTGCAATACCTCCGGTGGGAAGATAAATCGGTGCGCAGAAAAGACACAGCCCGATTTAAGCGGATATATCCTTATCAAACAAAATCTATAATTCGTACCGATAGGAACTCGGTACAGTTTACAGGTATTGCAACGGACACGTGCTGGTTGTTTAAGGCTGTGGCCGGTACAATAAACGGCTACTCCCCCGTAGCCGATGAGGACTTAACCAAGGGCTACATCAGGTACATTCAAAAAAATAACGGACCCTTACTCGAATTGAATGCTGACAATCTCAGGGATATGCTACAGGATAACGATAAGGCGCTTAACTTTTTTAAAAGAAAAAAATATGATAAAGCGATATCAGTATATAACAAAGAAAATAATTAACGGATGTACCCTGTAGATGTCCTCATTTACAAACTGAGTACCAAAATCCCAACTATTGAAACATTCTCAGGACAGCCTCGGGGTAAAATCTTAAAGGCTCAGTAGGATTATTACAGCAATTGCTGCAAAGCCTATAAAGCCAAACCAGATCCACTTGATTAATTCTCTTTCGTCGTCTTTCAAAAAAATATAGCCAACGATAAGCGCCAGCGGCCCAAACAGAAGGCCCTTTATTAGCCAACTTATTTTTTCCAAAGTGCCTGGTCCATCTCCATCATCATAAGCTTTCAGCATCAGCTTCATGCGCCTTTGAGAAGCTCTGAAAGAAAGTCTTTCAAAAAAATTTAATTTCTTTCCTCTCAATTTTCCATATTGCTCCACAGTCATGTTTACGAAAACTCTCATTTGAGCGATCCTCACCTGATCTTTCGCGGAAAGGTGATCACCATCGGCAGTAACGCTACCTGCGGCCACTACCGGAGATATAGCAAACGTATTGTTGCTGATAAAATGTAAGAAGAAAATGGTAATAAGGGAGAAAATTACCTTTTGAAACTTCATGTTAGTTTGGTTTTATGTGGTTACTTAAGGAGGTTAATGCTATTTATTAGTTATTAACGCTACAATGATAAAACTTATTTTGATTCTGTTGCACCGCCTTTTTAAAAATAAACTATTTGCTCCTTCCTGCCCGCGAATATCTCCCGCGCTCTAATTGCCCGGCCCTTGCTCTTGCCCCTCTTTACCTCTTTTATCGCAAGCGTCCGTGGAGGTTTCAACTCCTCCCATTAACTGCATTAGGTTTTGAATTAAATAAAGCCTATTTTAACTCGTAATAAAGCCAAATAACTGCCATGCCGAGATATTATAGCTTACTATGTATCATTATTATTATTGCACAGGGATGCAATACTGCAAAGCGTAAAGTAACTAAAGAGGAAGCGATTGCATTCGCACACTCACTTGAACATGAAGTGGCGACCCGTAACCCCCATGCGTTTGACCAGGTATTTGATGAAGATGCATTTGTAAAAAGAGTAATGGAAGCGGGTAATGGTAAGCTTGCGGACAAAGACCGCGAGGCAATAGTAATATCATTAAAGCAAAGCAAAATAGGTGAGGAAATTGTAGAAGCAGCACGATCCGGAACTTATGAATTGGTGAAAGTGTACGAAAAGAATGACACGCAGCATCTGCTGTTCAGGCTGTACGGTAGTGGAGGTATCAATTATCATGATATGCTGTTGGTAAACGCAGGCAAAGATGTGAAAGTAGCCGATATGTACATCTATTATTCTTCAGAGAATTTCAGCAAAACGATCGCTGATCTTTTATCACAATTTTTGAATTATTCTAATCTAAACTCTGAGATGATGAATACCATTAAAGAAATGAAAAAATCTCAAACGAACGAGGAATATGAAACAGCGCTATCTTATTATAACCAGCTGCCCGATACATTAAAAAAGTCAAAAGCTTTTCAACTGGTTCATTTGATAATCACTTCAAAAATTAATGATAGTGATTATGAGAAAGCCCTTGATGAATTCAGCACCCTTTACCCGCATGAACCCGGCATGAACCTGCAGGCAATTGACATTCACATTACCCATAAACAATATGATAAAGCCGGCAATGATGTTAATCGCCTGGATAGCTTTATTAATAAGGACACTTTTCTTGATTATTACCGTGCTCTTATTTACAAGCAGCAAAATGATACGGCAAAAATGATGACATGCCTGACTAATCTTTACAGAAACTTTCCATCGTTTGGCGAAGGGATAATAGAACTGATGGCAGCCTATGCCCGCGAAGGAGATATTGCTAAAGCAAAGAAATTAGTAGCGGTTTACCGAAACAATACAAAACTTAATCAAAAGCGGCTTGACCTTGTTCTTACTGCTTATCCCCAGGTAAGTAATTAAATAATAATTTCCAGGTAAGATCTTCGTCCTCTCTACTCCAAGCCCTTGTGTTGTTGCAGGACATGGGTGCGTAGGTGCCAGGCTATACTTAGTGTGCTCATAGCCGTTAGTTGCGTTACGAACATTAAAATCCAGTACAAAAATTCAATCTTAATGAACGTGCATTAGCGGTCAAATATTTTATAACCCCAGCTACCCTGAGTCTGCTTCCAACCGTAAGTAGCGCTGTCCTTAGTTATTTAGTCGTTCCTTAAAAAATATTAGGATGTAGTGCAGATGTGGATTTGTGAATAAAAATGGTATTACAAATCTGCAGGAAAACAAGAAATTTACTTCAAAACCTTGCAGATTTTTTATGCTTTCTAAAAATGTTAATTCTACACAATTGGGCTTTTACGTTACGTTTGAGGAGCAGTTAAGCCATCACCATCCTCTGTATATTTTAGCTGGTCAGATTCAATGGCAAATTTTTGAGCAAGCCTTTGCCAAATATTATTCTGATGAAGGTCGTCCGGCCAAACCAATCAGGCTAATGGTATCACTACTGATGTTAAAACATATCCGCAACTTAAGTGATGAGAGTGTAGTAGAGCAGTGGATGGAGAATATTTATTATCAATATTTCAGTGGTGAAAAATCGTATGCCTGTGGGGTACCCTGTGAAGCTTCTGAGTTAGTACACTTTCGTAATCGTATTGGAGAAGAAGGAATAGAATTGATTTTTAAAGAGAGCATTCGCATCCAGGGGAATGATGGAAAAGAAGATGAGGGCACAGTAGATACAACGGTGCAGGAAAAAAATATCACTTATCCCACCGATAATAAATTGCACCGCAAAATAATAAACAAATGTATAGCCATAGCTGATGAACAGCAGATAGCATTAAGACAAAGTTATCGTTGCACCATTAAGAAGCTGGCCGTGCAGCAGCGTTTCCGCAATCATCCTAAAAATTATAAAAAGGCACGCAAAGCTGATAAGAAAATAAAAACCATTGCGGGCAGATTAGTAAGAGAACTGGAAAGGAAATTACCAGCGGGTGTACACGCAGATGACCTGGTATTATTTAAAAAAGTATTACAGCAAAAAAGAAATGACAGTAATAAAATTTATAGCCTTCATGAACCACATGTACAATGCATCAGCAAAGGCAAGGAACATAAGAAGTATGAGTTTGGCAGCAAGGTATCCATCATCACTACAAAGAAAACCGGTGTTATTATTGGGGCCTTAAATATTGAGAAAAA
Source organism: uncultured Chitinophagaceae bacterium (assembly GCA_963792025.1). Lineage (GTDB taxonomy): Bacteria > Bacteroidota > Bacteroidia > Chitinophagales > Chitinophagaceae > Ginsengibacter. The sequence continues at coordinate 178,545 of CAWBUS010000019.1, forward strand.
TGATTACGATGCACATACTGTGGATCCCGCATTTGAGCAGCAACAACGATTAACAGGCATTGTTCTTACAAGAGCGTTTATGGATAGAGGCTACCGGGGCATCAGCGAGGTAAGAGGAACACAAATAGAAATACCCAAACCTTTTAATAAATCACTCAATGGCTATCAGCAACAACAATTAAAGAATGGTTTCAAGCGCAGAGCAGCTATTGAACCAAGGATCGGACATCTGAAAGAAGATCATCGGTTAAGCCGCAATTATTACAAAGGAATTAAAGGAGATAACATCAATGTAATGCTTGCCGCCGCTGCCATGAACTTCAAAAGAATGATCAACATCTACAAAAAGATGTTTTTGGCTTTTTTATATCGCCTGCTAAAAATCTTCTTTACCTATTTGTTTCAACAAAATCTTTATCTTTTAACCGCTAATAAGTTTTTAAGGGACGACTATTTAAACATTCTCCGGATAGAAATCTGGGGCAAGTGTAAGGCTTAGCCTCTGCCCGGCCTACTTGAGCCTCTGTAACATAACTGAAACTTATTAAACCAATCTTTTCGATATGGCACAAGTATAATTAACACACAAAGCCTGGCTACGAAACTTGCGCTAACGTTACTTTTTTTCATACGAAACAAAATAAAGGATACTTGGCCAACAGTGGGCATAACACGCTCATTCTTTTTTAATTATTTTAAAGGAAATACCCATTTCGGATAACTCAAAATTTATAACCAAGGCCAAGCCCTGCAAAATACGGAAGAAAAAAGCTTCCGCTGAATACGGGAGTCAATTCCGCCTTGAAAAATAAGCCACTCTTCAACGGCGCATAACGGTAGCCGATAGTAAGGTTGCCAAAACTCTCGTTAAAGTTTTTTTTGCTGGATTTTGAAGATGCACTCACGCTTAAGATGGTATAACCTGCGCCTAATTCAAAATAATTTTTATTTTTTCCAATCAAATAATTTAAACCGAGCGGTACCGTTACGGCCTTAATCCCGTTTATGGAAAATGCTCCAACTCCCAGCCGGAAGCCTGCACCGTTTTGTTTAGCAGAAAAACGCATGTCATAATTTATAGATGCCAGGCCCGGTCCTCCTATTTCAGCATAAACGGCTTTGGCGGCGGTTTGGGCGCTGGCGGAGCCATAAAAACCGAGAGAAAGCGCCAGTAATAAAGTAATTTGTCTCATACAGGAATTTTTAATTTGTAAATAATTAAGTTTTGTTTATTGACATTAAAATTATCTCTGACCGCAGGCATGGGCAATAGCCCATAAGTATTATTTTTTAAAAATAAATCCGGCGAAATGTAAGGCGGTGCCCAAAACTGAAAAACATGTTTTTCATCCGGCACTTTTTCATCCGCACTTCATCGAAAATTTATTTTAACTTGAATAAGGAACAACTTTCCGCTTCTACAACATGACTAACAGCAAATCACGTGTGACTTTAGCACGGAGCTTTTATATCCTATTGAGCATTGGCTTCTCAATTGCTTTTTGCACGAGTGCTGCAAAGCAAAAACCGGGCACCCCATATAAAAGGTGCCCGGTTAATACTATTAACTACGAGCAGGGATTGATGAGCAATTCAATAAAATCAATCATAACAGACCGGCAGGGCCTTACCTGGGTATCTACTTCAACGGGCTTGCAGCGTTACAATGGATATTCGCTACAAGCCATTACACCAAAAGCTAACGGAGATACTATAAAAATTGACTATCCCGTATATTTTGCTGAAGGCAAAAAAGGCACCATTCTAATTGGCTACAAAAAGGGAATACTGGAATATAATGCCGCGGGAAATTTTTTTAGAAAAATCGTTTCGCTTGCAGGCAGTGCAGGCAGAAATGGTGCTTTAATGCCAATTGAAGAAACCGGTGAGGGCATCTGGTGCCTTTCAGAAAATAACGGGATTATTATCTATAACAGGAACGGAAAGCTGCTCAGGCAGCTTACTATAACACAGACCGGGAACGTAACCGACCTGATACGAACGGAAGGGTATGATATTACCCGCAAACTGGTTGTTTTCAACAGCAACTTTATTTTCATAAGAATTTCACCCAATAGAATTTTGCAAATAAATACGCAGACACACAACTTAAGAAACCTGGATATTCCAGGTTTTCCTATCATTGGTTTGGAATGCGATAACGATAAAATATTCATCTCCACCTTTGATGGCCTTTCATCAGCAAATAGCGGCGAAGGAAAGGTTTTAAAGAAATTTCTTTACAAACAAATTACAAATGACCCGGTAACCAGAAGTTCGCTTGAACTTTCAAGCGGTGGAAAGCTTTTGTTGGTCAGCGTGGAGAAGCGCCTTTTCGAATTCGACACATCATGTACGCTTAAGAGAGAGATTATCTCACTCAACAGGGTGCCTCTTATGAAAACTGGATACATCCAACTGGTATATGAAGACAGGCTGAAACGTATTTGGTTGATAACGGACCAGGATATACGACGTATACAAAATGCAGAAACTCCCTTTGCTCATTTTATATATGCAGACCAGGGGGAGAATTTTATCAGGTGCATCTATTATGATAAAGAAAAGAATTGGATTCTCGCCGGTTCTTTTTCAGGCGCCATCCAATTATTTGATTCAGCCGGTAACACGCTGATGAAGGAGCCGCTTGCCGATAAACAAATAAAAAATATCCTGTCAATCGAAAAACTTTCAGAAGATCATTACCTGGTCGTCACCTTGGCGAACGGATTATGGATGTTTCAATTGTCCAAAATGAGGCTAAAGCCCTTCGATTTGAGGACGGCTGCTTTTTTTCAATCATCAGTCAAAGTCAATTCCTATTCAAATAACCTGCAGCGCGTAGATGGCAATACTATTTTCATCGGTACAAAATCAAATGTATTCCGGTGCAATTTTAAAAAAAGCAGGCTCGTGTCAGCATATCCGTTAGTAAAGGATTCCAATCTGACCCGTAATTTTGTTTCCTGTTTTATTTACTCGTCGGCCAAAACATTATGGGTAGCCACTCAATCCGGTTCAATTTTAAAGATCGATGCAAACAATAATTTGCACATCATGCAACTACCCGAAGATGCCGTTGTGCGTTGCATGGCTGAAGACGGGGTGCATAATATTTGGATCGGCACCGTGGGTGGGCTTTTTATCTATAGTGATTCAGGAAAGTTAATTAAACACATTAACAGAACATCCGGGTTGCTGAGCGATTTTATATATGCATTGCTGCCTGCAGACAACAATAATGGTTTTTTCGCCAGCACAGGCTTCGGACTTTCTTTTATTTCAAAAGACGGGACAGTAAAAAACTACACCCGGGAACTCGGTTTGCAGGAAAACGAATTTAATACACAGTCGGCGGCCACATCGCCAGGGGGTAAATTATTTTTTGGAGGGATTAATGGAATTACCGCTTTCTATCCGTCATCGCTTTCTGTTGCAAAAGATTCGTCGCCCATTTATATTACACGGCTGGTGGTAAACGATTCATCCTATATTTCATTCGGCGGCACCTTACAAGGCGATTCCATAAGGCTTGCCTATAACCAGAATCATCTTCAGTTTGATATTGCAGCAACGGGGCTTTTAAATCCGAACCAGTACCTGTACAGGTATCGTTTAAACGGCTTTGAAAAATCATGGCAAACCACCAATCAGCCAACCGGCATTCGTTATACTTTGCAGCCTGGCACTTATTTGCTTGAGATTATGTGTAGCCCGATACTTTTTTCTGAAACCGGGCTTCACAAAAAAATAACGATCATAATAGATCCGCCCTGGTGGAAGACATGGTGGTTCATCTTTGCTTCGGTACTCGCTGCGGTGCTGGCTATTTTCAGCAGCAGTTATTATGTATTAAAGCAACAGTACCAGTTGAAATTAAGAAAGCTTGAAATGAGAAACCAGTTGATCGTTGAACGGGAGCGGATCTCACGGGAACTGCATGACAATATCGGGTCGCAATTAAGTTATATCAGCAGCAACATAGATTGGCTGGTGGAAACGCCGGAATCTTTTAGTAAAGAGGAAGAAGCTAAAAGATTGTCTATCGTGAACGATACTGCCAAAAACCTGGTTACCGATTTGAGGGAAACCATCTGGGCAATGAAAAAGGAATCGGTGATGCTGGATGAACTGTCTGACAAGTTGAAATCTTTTTTACAGTCGCAATGTGTTTTGCAACCGCTAATGGAAATGGTTATTGAAGAAAGGATTGAAAAAAATTATAGCTTTTCACCAACAGAAGCATTGAATGTTTTCCGCATTTGCCAGGAGGCTATCGTTAATGCTTTCCGGCATTCAAAAGCCGAAAAGCTTTGTTTCAGAATAGAATCAGGCGCTGACGAAGATTTTTCATTTACAATAGCGGATAATGGAAAAGGATTTATCCCGGAAAAAAGACGCGATGGTCACTATGGCCTGGAAAATATGAAACACAGGGCGCTTGAATCCGGGGCGCAACTTTTAATTAAGTCTGAAACCGGCAAAGGCACAACGGTAACTATTTCGAAAGCGGCTTCGATAAAAAAATAGAGATCATAAAATAACCCAAAGGGATTATTGAATTATTAGTAATAAAGCTGAATCTTGTACTCAAATACGTGATGAAGATACCCATAGCAATAGTGGATGATAAATCGCAAAACAGGCTTTTGTTTACGGAGCGCCTCAATTTTTCTGATGATATAGAAGTTGTGATGAACGCCACCAGCGGAAAGGACTTTCTTGACCGCATGAAAGCTACGCCGTTTGAAAACCATCCGGCTGTAGTGCTAATGGATATTGAAATGCCGGAAATGGACGGAATTACTGCAGTACGTTTGGGAAAAATATTATATCCGGAACTGCGTTTTTTAATCCTCACTGTTTTCGATGATGACGATAAAATATTTGAGGCAATAAAAGCCGGTGCCGATGGCTATTTATTAAAAAATGAAAAAGCTTCGCTTATTATAGATTGCATTGTGCAGCTATCTGAATCAGGCAGCGCACCGATGAGCCCCCGCATTGCACGAAAAACAATGGACCTTTTAATGAACGCTTCCCTGCCAAATATAGAAAAAGAAAATACGGTTAAATACGACTACCGGTTATCGCAGCGGGAGATGGAAATTCTTCGCCTTACCGTGGATGGCTATGGCTGTAAACAAATTGCTGAAAAACTATTTCTCAGCAGCCATACTGTAAAAAAGCATATTGCCAATATTTATCACAAGCTCCATGTCACGTCCAAGGCGCAAGCAATTAAAATTGCCAATAAAAACAATTTTATCTAAGTGAAGCCCCCTCACATCGGGGGGCGGATGCTTACCCTATGCTTGTACCAAACAAGGTACTAAAAGCCATTATTATAGACTTTATGTCAACTTTACCTTACAATATGAAATGTTTACTTATCTTTACAAGTAACTAAACATTTTAATATATGGAACAATCTAAAAGAACTTTGAACCAACAATCTATTATCTTCGCCCTCATTTACGGTGCCACCTATTTGCCGGCAGTATGGCTGTTAAAACATCATGTATTTGGGCAACCCTTTTCGATAATTATTGCCATAGTGCCAGTTATTACTTTCTCCATTTTTATTTTTAAATATATGAAAGCCTTTTCGGCAATGGACGAGGTGAAGCAACGAGTACAATTTGAAGCCGTTGTTATCGGTTTTGCATTGACAGCAATGTTGGCGATGATCTTGTTTTTGGTAGGCTTATGTGGTATATCAATCCCCAACTGGTTTGGCTATGCATACCTGCTGTGCTATTGCTGGCTCTTTTATTTTATTGGGTGGTTAATTTCGATAAGAAAATACGGGCTATGAAAAACACCATAAAGGTTGAACGGGCTAAGAAAAACTGGACGCAAGCAGATCTTGCAAAACATATCGGGATATCCAGGCAAGGCCTAAATTCCATTGAAACCGGAAAATTTATCCCATCCACTTTGCTCGCTTTACGGATGGCCAAAGTTTTTAATACCACCGTCGAAATTCTGTTTCAATTGGACGACAAAGAGGCATGATTAGAAGAAGAGCCGGAAGTCTCTTTTCCGTAGCCATGTCTCTTGCAGAGGGCACAGCGTTAGTTATTTCTTTGTTCATTTGAGTATATTCCTTGTTTCCCCTTTCTTCCCCGCGAGTCACCCCACCGGACATTTCATCAGTTTTCAGCAAATGTTTCCGGTACTTTATTACTGATGTTCAGAAATATACCTCATTAAATAGTTGGTAACTTTTGCGTTCTGCCGAATATTTAAAAGGCTCCAACAAATTTTCATAAGTTAATATTAATTCAGGAAATGTCGGGTAGGGATGCCCGCCAAAAAGAAAGGAAAATGAAATTTGTGACATATTTTTATCATCAAAAACAAGTCAGAAATTAAAACAAAAATAAATGACGCCAAGAGCCACCAGCACAGTTTACCGGATTTGCACCATCATTTTGCAGCGCTAATGGTATTTTCTGCGGTTGATGGCATAAAGCCTTCGCCGCAGGCCATTCAGATAATACACGATGGCCTCGGCTATCCCATATATTTTATACAATTTATCAGTATTGCAAAATTGCCCGGCGTTATTGCGATTTTAATACCCGGTTTAAACCGCATAAAAGAATGGGCTTATGCAGGGCTGTTTTTTGATCTTTCAGGTGCTATCTATTCTGGTATAGCCGGTCCAGGTAAGCTCGACCCCCTGATTCTCACGATGCTGATATGGATTGTGCCGGGTATTTTGTCTTATTATTTCTGGCATAAGAAAATTAAGAGATAGGTATTTTCTGTTCCCTCGTTAGCGTCCGCTTCCCGTTTGCGGGACAAGTAGTGACATATAATAAACTATAACATGGATGGAACTAATGGTTGCTATCAGCTAAGGATCATACGCAAACTTATGTGTCTGTTATTCTTACCTCTTTTTGACTCGAGCAGCACGGACGCTTGCGTTAACTGTCTGCAGGTTGAAGAATATGCTTGCACCAAAGATGGGGTAAAGCAAACGCTCAGTGCATTACTATGCTTAGTATAGCCGTGTCAGTTAGTTTTACAAACAGCCCGGGGTCGTGTTTGTTCGGCCTGATAAATAACTTTAAAGTAAGCGACACATGTTGCGCCGCTTACTTCTTAAAAATTACCGGATAAATTTTATTGTTTTCCTTTCATTATTATTTACAGCCTCCAAAAGATAGATTCCACGTTGCAGCGTCACAGGAAGAGTAATTTGACCGTTCACATTTTCCATATCATTTCTATAAATTAATTTACCGCTAATATCTCGTACAGACAGGTGCAGTTTACCCGAAATATTGGTCAATAATAAACTTACATAATCTTTTATGGGGTTTGAGAGCAACTTCACATCCCATGATTTACCTCCTTTAATTTTGAGCGATATGATATTTGTAAATAAAGATTTACCATCGTTATCTATTGCATTGAGCCTGTAATAAACAGCTTGTTTTCCACTGTTCATTATTCCATTATCTGTAAAAGAATAGTTGCTTATTGCATAAGTAGTCCCTACGGCGCCTGCGCTTCCTATGTCTTCAAAATGTTGTGCATCATCACTTCGTTGCACGGTATAACTTTTGGTATTGAACTCTTGTTGGGTAGTCCATTGCAGCAAGGCGTCATTGCCTTGCGGTCTCACGGTAAAGTCAGTAAGTTTTATTGGCAATGCTACAAAAGAACCACCCACTACATAAAGATCTGTTATACTTGAATCAATAGGGTTACCATCTGTAGCCCCAAATAATACTTTTCCATTGGCAACAAAAAACGAGAGCTGCGGATGTGAATTTCCCGAATTAGGATTGATGTCAGCCACCATGGCAGTGTTCCCGGCAGTACCATCTGTTCGCCATAATTCGCCGCCGTCTGTTGGTTCAGAGGCGCCAAAGAAAAATGTTGAACTTGTATAGAGATAGGATCCATCTCCAATAGAAAAATCAATTCCGTCTCCCGGGCCCGGATTAATATCTTTCACAATGGCAGTTCCACCGGTCGATCCGTCCGAGGACCACAATTCAGTACCCTGCGCAGTAGTTCCGGCAGCAAAGAAAAATTTACCATTAAAGAGCGGGCTGGTTAAAGTTTGATTTACAAAGTCAACGCTATAAGGTATAAAAATTAGGGGAGGTGTTCCGGGTGTTGCCGGTGAAAAAGATTCAAATAAAACTGTACCACCCGGCGTGCCATCGCTTGCCCATAACTCAGACCTGCTTGTGCCATCGCCGTAAGGGAAAATGAACTTACCAGGTAAATTGACGGCATCTATTACAAATGGAAATCTAAAACCAATTGAGCCGGGAGATAAATCTTTAACAAGTATAGTGTTAGCGGCGGTTCCATCTGTTCCCCAGACCTGTCCTGAACTCGTACCATCACTTGCGACAAAATAAGCCTTGCTATTAAAAATATGAAAACCCACAAAGAAAGCCTCGAAATATCCCGGGAATATCTCTATAGATGTAGAACTTGCTGTTCCGGGATTAATGTGTTTTACTAAAGCTGTTCCCGCTGAGGTGCCATCAGTTTTCCATATTTCATTCCCATGAGTGGCATCCGTAGCAGTAAACAAAACAATATTATTAAGTGCTATAAAATTATCCGGGTTCGAAGAATCAGCGCCCGAATGCCCGGTGTTGATATCGTTTAACAAAATAGTTCCGGCAGGTGTTCCATCCGATTTCCACAATTCATTTCCCAATGCTGTGTTTGCTGCAAATAGAAGATACGTGCCGTTGGTAAATAAGGTATTTGCGAGGTTCGAATTTAAATTAAAACTACTCCCGGTCCCGGGCACAATATCTTTTACTAATGTAGTGCCGCCCGGAGTTCCATCTGTTCGCCAGAGTTCTCTGCCTGTAGTAGCAGATTCTGCAGTAAATTACAGAAAGCTACCTAACAACGCAAAGCCAGTTGGGCTTGAGCTTACTGTACCTGGATTAATATCACTTACTAACACAGTGCCGCCCGGTGTACCATCCGATATAAATAATTCGGAACCGGTAGCGTCAGTGCTTCCACTAAAAATAATTTTGTTACCGAGTAAGCCAAAATCATCATCAAATTTTATGGTAGCTGATATTTGTACAGTGCCGGCTAATGTGCCATCTGTTACCCATATCGAACTATCAATGTCTGAGTGAAGAAAAGTTCTATTGGAAATTAGCGGTACATCAACCAACAGGCTTTTGTTTGCGTTAATTTGTGTTACGCCCTGGCCATTCGAATGTAAAACTGTGAATGCAACATAAAGCAATGAGAGTAATTGTTTTTTCATGTTTCCTGGTATAAATATTAATTAAATTTTTTTTAATGTAGTATTCTCTTAAAAATTTCATTTTGGTTTATCACAAATAACACCCGGTTAAGGTTAATTATGATTATGACCGTTTACAATAAAGCAATACTTTTTTGCTTTGAAGAAATAGTCTAATGCCAGGATATAAATTTTTGAATTGATCCAGGTGGTTGGGGAGAGGTAAATCAGGAGTGAAAGTTATTGAAAAATTTTATATTAAATCAAGAAAAAGAAGATATGAAACTTAAGATCTGGAAATTCAGGTGAGCAGGAACTTTATTTTACAAACAGAATGTATCCCCGGGCATAAAATGAAAGCCACTTTACCAAAACTGGTTTACTAGAGTTGCTTGTTAATCTTTTTCTCTGGACCAGGCTTCGAAGTCTTGTCCTCTGTAGATTTTACCTCCGCAGGTGTTCCGCTTCCCAATTTAACAAATTTGCCGGCATGTTATGCTGGTGTCGCGAGTGGTTTATGCGGGTCGAGTAGGCAAGAGCATTTCAGCCCAAGCCTCTCACGGAACCGTACGTGAAGCTCTCACTTCATCGGTGGTTCATTTGCATTCATCTCTCTTATCCCTACCTGACTGCTTTTACCAGCCTTTTCCTCTTTCCGTTCAATACCGGTTTATTACTAAACAAGCACCGGGAGGTGGTTTACAGCCTCCGCTTGCACAGCGTACCGATGGCTATCGGCAGTGATGGGCCTGCTATCATCTTCTATACAATATTCTTGTACCAACACATCTTTCGGTACCCGATTCAGGGCACACCTTGCGCCTACAGATAAAAGATTTATCGTTATTGCCCTTTGTAACCGAAACCTATGAATCTATAACAACTAATCAGTCCTTTAAGATTGAATTAGCGGAAATTTTATAATAATCACAACCGGGCAGAAAATAATAAAAACATAAGGGCCCTTCTTAAGTGATTAATGATCTACCGTAAGTTTAAAACCCGAACGAACAGTAAGGTTTACAGAAGGTGCAAGTGTTAAGCTCCTTATTGTTGCATTGGAATTAACTATCGCTGTGCCACTATTAATAATTACGTCTGTGTTTGCGTCGGGTAACGTTCCACAAATCCAGTTACCGGGATTTTCCCAGGCAGAGTTGATCGCACCCGTCCAGTAATCAGTGAACCTGAGTGTAAATATGCTACTATAATTCCCATCGACTACACAGCGATATTGATATCCATACCAGGAAGATGGCGCATTGCTCAAATGTAACGTATCAGTATTTGTTCCACTGTAAATACTGTTATTATTTATGTTATTAAAATTCACACTATCCGTACTTAGTTGCCACTGGTAATTGGTTCCGGTTATGGATGAGGGTATTGCACGCTCCGCGCAACTTTCAGCCACGCAAACTCCACAAACGGTAATATTTACCACCGCCGCATTGCTGCCATAACCGTTATAAGCGGTAATAGTATAATTGGTTGCCGGGCTTCCCTTCACCGGTGTGCCGCTGATGGTTCCGGTGGTATTGTTGAAGCTTAAGCCTAAGGGTAGCTCCGGGCTGATATAGTATCCACCCGTGGGTTGTATCTTCTTTACGGCATTGTTGCCATAGTCGGTCACATATACATTATTGGCATTGTCCACCGCCACCCCGAAGATGAAGCTGTAGCCTGAGCCGACTGTCGTGATCGCCCCGCCGTTTACCGGGATCTCCTTGACCTGCTTATTGCCGTAGTCCGTCACAAACACATTGCCCGAGCCGTCTACCGCTACTGTAAAAGGGTTACTGAAGCCTGAGCCTAAAGTATTGATCGTTCCGTTGGTGAGTATCTCTTTCACCGCGCTGTTGCCGTTATCGGCTACATATACATTGCCGTAAGCGTCCACCGCTACACCCGTAGGGGTAACAAAGCCCGAACCTATGGTGATCGTCGGGCCACCGCCCACCGGGATCTCTTTGACCGCGTTGTTGCCCCGGTCGGCTACGTACACATTGCCTTTGCTGTCTACCGCCACGTCAAAGGGCTGCAGGAAGCCCGTGCCGATGGTGACCGGCGAGCCATAGGTACCATTGTTGTACGGCACCTTTTTCACCAGGTTGTTGCCATCGTCGGCTACATATACATTCCCTGCCGCATCTATCGCTACACCGTCCGGCGTGTTAAAGCCGGAGGCTATAACCACCGGTGTGCCTGTCCCTCCCGGGATCTTCTTGACCACGTTGTTGTTCTGGTCACCGATATATACGTTCCCCGACGTATCCACCGCTATGCCCGCCGGGATGTTAAAGCCCGAGCCCAGCGTTGTTGTCGTGCTGCTATAGGCCGGTGCGGCTGCACCGCTCCCCGTTGGGCTCAGCGGCGTAATGGCCGTGCCGGCGGCATATGTTTGAGGACTGACATAACTCAGCGTAAGGGCCTGGGCAGATAATTTAACCGGCAGCATGGCCACAAGCGTCATAGTTAGAAACAAAGCGGAGGCCGGCACAGCGGCAGATTGTTTTAGTAGTTGGGTTGCCAAAGCAGTATATACCCGGGTGTAAATTCTTTTCATAATAATTTATTAAAAAAAGATAAATAATTTATAGACAGCGGCTATAATGGTATACAGATATCAATCTTAAAAATCATGACGGGAACGTCAGAATTTATCATAAACCAAGCTTAAACGGAAAGGGGAATTTTTTATTAAAAATAAAAAAATCATCCAATAAAAGCAATACCTATTTTAAACAGGCTGCATAAAGTTTGAGGGCCTGCCTCTAAACATAATTAAACTGGCCATCATAAAGCCATTTTACAGAAGTCGCATTGCTGCTTACATTGGTAAAATTAATAATTGTATTTACCGGTTCTACTGAATGATGGGCGGACGGCCATATACTTGCAACTAAACCGGGGTAGCAGTTATCAAAAGACTTACGAGGAAGAGGTTTCAATAGCCAGCATGGCTTTTTTGTCTTCCTGCTCCTGTTTCAATTGCGGCGATAGGATTAAGCCAATGACAAAACCGCTTGTAAGTCCTCCTATATGTGCGGCGTTATCAATTCCGCCGGAAAAGCCCATAAGGAGATTATACACAATAAAGATGATTGTTGCTGCTAAAAACGCCTTGCTTATATCTTTTGAAAACACTTTGGTAAGAAGCAAAGCGAGGAAAATGCCGTATAATCCGAAAATGGCGCCGGAGGCTCCCACTGAAACAGTTGCCGTATGCCACCATAAGCTGGTAATACTACCTAAAATACCTGTTACCATATAAGAGATAGCATAACGGTTTTTGCCCATCACCGGTTCCAGCAAAATACCCACTATCAACAAGGCATACATGTTCGCTAAAATGTGCATTACCCCTGCATGTAAAAATATACTGGTTACCAATCTCCACCACTGGCCGTTAACTGTATAAGGCCTGTAATTGGCACCCCAGCTTAACAAACTCTGTATATTTAATGATATAAAACCTGAGCCTGATAATACCAAAAGAAGAAACACTAATATATTACAATTGATAATTATGGGGGTTATATAATAGCCTTTCCTGGGTAAAAAGTAGCGGAGAATGTCATTATTTCCTGTTGTAGCGCTCCGCTTCGCTGGCAATACGCCTTGCAAGGCATCCTCCTTCAACTTTGGTATTAACAAAATAAGAAACAACACAGTAGCACCGATGGCCAAAGAACCAAATATCCACGAAAGTTTATTGCCGTTTCTTTGGCCAAAGGAGTTAAACTCAGGTTCCAGTATAACCGGCTCGCCGGAACCTTCTCCATTATTTAGCTTTTTAATGGCGGCTACATAGCCGTCACGATGATTGTTATTCCCCGCCAGCTGCAGGTATGAAAAAGAATCAAGGTTTCTATTATTAAAGGCTTCCAAACTTTCATTGTAGAACTCGTGATATTCAATTTCCTTTTTATCCCGGCTTTGATGGTTACCAATAGTTTTTTGATAATAAACACAAAGCCATCCTTTCGGTGGATGTTGTGCCACGTTAATTCCAGGCCTTTTAAAAGACCGGTGATAGTGGCCGGTTTTGGTTTCTATTAAGATGGCACCTTTTACGGAACTATCTCCATACAATGCCATTGCAGCCCTTCCCTTTTCAACCGAAATTGTTTGAACGCTGCCCGGAGAAATTCTCATTAGTTCGTTCTTATTTATCCTGACGCCATCAACTATATATAAAAGTGAATCTTTATTGTAAACAGTGTCTTCTTCACCAGCTGTTTTGAGGGCGAGATCCGGAAGTTCTTCCACTGAATCATATAAAGGACAGGCCATGTAAATGTGGAGATTGAGATTATTACCATACTTGCCGCTTACGTCGGAAGTATAATAAATTCCCGGGTTATCTTTTTCAACATAGTGGTTTTTTAGGGTATAAAATTTTGTAAGGGCTTCACTATTCAATTCGTGTATGCCAGGTAGTGAGGTTAGCTTTCCTGTAGCAGTTACCAAATACATCTGCGCTATAATAGTGGGTACACTAATTGCAAAAACACCGATCATTAAGACTAAAGAATTAAGATCTCCTTTTTTTCTTTTCTCCAAAACTTTTAGCCTCGGCCTTATCCATATAAATAATGCAATAAAAGCGGAAATTATAGGTGCCCAATATTGAACGACTTCTTCTTTAACATTTAAAACCTGCCACCTGATGATAAGAAGCCAGTTAAGAAAAGTATACACCGTTACACAACAAATTGCAACAATAAGAAACGGTATAAAAATGAGTTTGATTTTTTGTTTCATTGTAAGCAGCGAATAGTTTCGGCTTTCAAAATACTCAATCTTTTTAATAATCAAAAATTACAGGTAACAGGAATAATTTTGGTCGGGTGGAACACGAACCATGGCGCGGGTTTATTTTGAGCTATACGTGATTTCTTTTAAAAATAATGCCGTTTGTTTTAACCCACCGGGGAATTTTGGATTATCTTTTATTTCACTGTTACCCGACATAACATCATTAATTGTTCCCTCAGTTACCCAGCCGGTTTTACTATCAACTTTTAAATTTGAATAGATACTATCTGTCATATCAGCTTTTAGCTGCATGCTATCCATTTGCGAACAGCCATCTTGTTGTATTGTTTTAGTATTGCCGGTACCGGTGATTACATTATAGCTTCCCGCTTTGTCCGTCCATGCATAAGTTGATATCAACGTATCTGCATGTCTTGATTCAGGATTTCGCTGTATTGTCCAGTGCCCGCCTTTTTCCACAGGCTTATCAGAATATATTTCTGTGGCCATTTCAAGATCATTCTTAAAAATATCTTCGCCAAAAGCCCGGTTTAATTCGCCTTTAAATATTAACTTTTGTTCCACTGTAAGAGGGAATTTGGCGAGCGCCTGCTTAAAATCAGCATCCATATTTTTTACTTCAACTATTTTGCCAGTTGCTGTCATTCTCACTAAAAATGGTTTATCAATAATTTCTTTTGCAACATTTGAAAAAGTATCACTTATATTTTTATTATCAGAATCAAAACTATTAATATCGCCAAACGGGCCAATTGGAAGTTTCGTTACACCTGAAAGCTGCTGAAAGCTTGCGCTGAGATTATAAATACTATCTTTAAAATCAATTACTTTAAATGCAATTCTACCTGATGAATTGAAATTAATTTTAAATTGTGGACCATTTACATTTTGCAACCTATCGGTTGATGCAGATTTAATTGTTAGATAATAAGTCTGCCCAACAGCAAGATGAAACCCAAGTCTTTGTTTTTGTGCAAATAGTGCCTGGAAAGAAATGGTTACAAAAACCAGGGTAAAAAGTTTCCTCATGTGTGTTCGTGCTGTTATACTCCTAAATTAATAAACTTCTCATTAATTGTATTGCCCACCAGCTCAGCAATCGGAGTTCGCGTCCTCCGCTATTTTCCCATACTAAGCTTACATTATAACGCGGTCACTTTCAAAGAGGTCGAAGAACATGTTAAACAGCAGTATTTTATTTATAATAACATATTTTATAAGATCTACAATATTATTTACATTTATTTTCCCCATGATCCTTTCTTTGCAATGTTCAACCGTGCGTGGGCTTAGCTTCAATTTATGCGCAGTTTTTTTTGGCGGATAACCCATCGTAAAGGTTTTTCAGTACATCATATTCCCGCCCGCTGAATTGTATGCTATCGCTCTTTTTGAGCGACTGTAAAGTGCCGGGACAAAAATACTCACCGGTTTCGTGTACGGTTTTTATGGCCCAGATAATTTCATCTCTTGGGGAAGTCTTCAATACAAATCCTTTGGCGCCTGCGTTTACAGCCCTGTTAATTACGGCTGGCTCATTGCAGCCTGAAAGTATGATCACTTTTATTTCCGGATTTGTTTTGGCAAGTTGTACAGTGGCCTCAATACCGTTCATTTCGGGCATTTCAGTGTCAGTTACTACAATACAGGGTTTATGGGCGGAAGCCATCCTCAGCAATTCTTTACCATTAGAAGCTGCGGAAAGAACCTCAATATGCGGCTCTGACGAAAGCAGGTTCTCCAGGCTTGCTATAATATGATCATGATCATCTGCAATAATTACCTTTATTGAGTTATTCATATAAAATTTATAACAGTGAAGCGGCCAGAGATAAAGTAATAACTGATGCGGGCTGTTTTTATTGCATGGAGATTTATGTGACTGCCGGAGACTATTACGTAAATATCGCTGACTTTATTTTCTGCAGCCCGGGGACAGTCATGGGATGTGTAACCCTATTGATCTTTGTCACCAGGCAAGATGATGGGTAAAAGGGGGTTATTCTTAAGTGGAACTAATTTGATGACAACTATTGCCGTGATAAATTTTTTCGTTTGTCAAGGAAAATTATCATGTACAATGCGAACACAATTAACAGGCCGCCTAAACTGATTCCTGTCGTAATTAAGAAATAAATAAATACCTCGTAAAATTCCATGTGCAATTTTTTTATACCTGAAACGCAGTTCGCAGGAGGAATATTGTCTGAATAATGTCTGTACAACAGGCTATAAGGGCCGGAACTTTCTGCTTGCTGTTATTGACATCCCGCCACCAACGTTGCCCTTTTCATCAATAAATCCCCATTGGGAATCTTTTCTAACGGCAGCATAATGATTTACAAAATTTCTAACTATCTCATATTGGGGTTTTATAATTGCGTTGCCTGAGCCACCAACAAATCCCCATTTACCATTGGCATAAACCTTTGCAAAACCATTTACAAAAGTTTCAACCTCCTCCCATTCCATGTCATTGACTTTCGCTCCTGTTATTTGATTTACAAATTGAAAATTAGAATCAGGCAGTGTTTTTTTTACAACGAAAATTTTATTGGATTGTCCGAATAGTTTGACAGAAAAAAATATAATAAAAATTATGTAGTATAATTTCTTCATAAGCAGGATTATAACCTGGTACCTCCGCAATTATTGTGCTAGTGTGAGCATTGCAAGACTTTTACAGTAATAATCCTGCTTACATGGGTAGTAGTACTTTTTTATGCCGTATTTTCCTATATGAGCATTATGATCCATGAGGAATAGATATCCGGATATTTAATTTATAAAAGCGTAAGACACATGTGGGAAACCCAATATCGATGTTAGCGCCCGTATACTTTTTTTTATTTGAATAATTTAAATCCACGGTGTTTTTCTTTTGACGAAGATCAATTATAAGTAAAGTAACAACTGCCTGATTTTTTTAAATTATTTTAATTCAATAACTTCAATTTACTCCCTTAATATTTATTTATGAGAAATTTTTACCCGGTAAATGTCATCGTATGAAAAGAAATACCATTACCTACAAACTTTTTTTAAATTTTGTAGTACTCCATATTTTAATAATAGTTATCCTTGTATCATGCAGCAAAAAAGATAACTCTTTAGTAAAGGAAACGAAGGCTGCGTCAACAATTACAAATGGTATTGCATCCGTTGGACCAGCGGGCCCGCATAATAATTTGGTTTATTATGGCACTACCGATCCAGACCCTTCTGTAGGCTGTCTTGGTGATTATTATTTGGATGTCGATAAAGGAATTCTCTATGGCCCTAAGGTAGTGAATGGCTGGGGTGCTTTCCTTACGTTAAATGGCGCTACAGCGGCTGAAAACAAAATTTTTTGCGGGCCTAACCTACCGGAACTGAGTCTCGGAACTACCGGCGATTACTATGTAAATACGAATGACTTTTTATTTTACGGCCCCAGGACGTCTGCGGGATGGGGCAACCCCGTTGATCTTCAGCACCGGGGAAAATGATATTTCTGCATTCGTGGCACCAAATATATAGCCTGTTAACGTATAGCTTTGGTTGTTAAACAGTTTTCTGTTTACCTATTAAGCCCAATAGATATAACCCGATAATTACCAATAAAACGGTTAGGCTGACTTCTACCACAACTAAGAAATAAAAGAAGACTTTGAATAGTTCCAATGTATAATTTTTTATCTAAAAAACGAAACGCCTTTCACAACAAAATATTGCAAAAGAAAAGCTTGATCATTTAGTTTGCACCACCATTTTTTTCATTGTTATTATTATTTTCCTTCTATAATAATATTCTTAGTAATTTGTTCCCCAACGAAAAAAAAGGCAGGAGCCAATAAAATTGGCTGATAATTTAATTAACTTATCCTATTCTATACGACAAGTTCAATATAACCCAAATGAAGTCAATTTGTTTCTTTTTGTTTGCGCTGACCATTAAGAGTGCTGTAGCCCAAAGTCCGTTGCAGAAAACATTAAACCAACTGCCCGTTTTTCCTTCGGCTGAAATTAAAGCAGCCCCAGGTGACTGGCTACTTGGCAACACACATGCTGTGACGCATGTTTTTAAGGATTCTAACGGTAAGGATATTATTATAACTAACGGGCTCGTATGCCGGCAATTCAGGGTACAACCCTACATGGCTTGTTTTGGATTCAGAAATCTTATTACCGGTAAAGAAATGCTACGTGCCATAGAGCCTGAAGCTGAAGTTACTATTAATGGCAAATCGTATAACGTTGGTGGTGTAAAAGGTCAGTTTGAAAGAGGTTATTTGCAATATAGCTGGCTCGATAAATTTTCACGCGATGAACACGCTTTTGAATTGGTTAATTTTTCAATTTCCAATTTAAAACCCCGGTTCACATGGAAGCCGGCGAGATGGAACACATATAATCAATGGCCACCAAAAGGAAAGGAAATAGTTTTTACATACCAGCCGACCGATAAAGAAATAACTGGAGTTACAATTAACATATTATATGAGATGTACGATAACATTCCGCTGGTTTCAAAATCGATGGAAGTGCATAACCAAAGCAATGCCAGCATAGTCATTAACACTTTTAAGAGCGAGAAATTGGCTATGGTAGAAGAAAGTTCAGGCACTAACGATGACGGATACCTGCCATCGCCACATATTTGTATACAAAGCGATTATGCCTTTGGTGGCGGTTCTTATTCAGATGCTAATCATACAACTTGTTGGTTACCTGATTCCTTATTTACGTCGCAGGTGAATTATAACCTGCAGACCCACTGCCTTCTTGAAAGTAAACCGCCATTAGGCCCGGATTACAAATTGGCTCCGGGACAAAAATTTGAAACATTTCATACTTATGAATTAATGTATGATGATTATAACAGAGAACGCTGTGGCCTTGCGGAAAGAAAAATGTACCGCATGCTGGCACCATGGGTAACCGAAAATCCCATATTCCTTCACCTGACATCTACTGATCCTTTAGAAGTAAAAACAGCAATTGATCAATGTGCCAATGTCGGTTTTGAAATGGTAATTTTAAGTTTCGGCAGCGGGTTGGATATGGAGGACACGAGCAATGCTAATATCGAAAAGTTTAAAACGCTGGTAGACTATGCACATTCGAAGAGAATTGAGATGGGGGGTTATTCTTTGTTTTCAAGCAGACACATTGATTCCGCGGATGACGTCATTAATCCTAAAACCGGTAAACCCGGCGGGGCCATTTTTGGCGATGCCCCTTGCTTAGGAAGCAACTGGGGACTTGATTATCTTCAAAAGCTAAAGACATTTATTACTAAAACAGGTTTTAAGGTGTTAGAAAATGATGGCCCTTACCCCGGTGATATATGTGCTTCTACTTCGCATCCGGGTCATAGTGGTGCTGATGATTCTCAATGGAAACAGTGGAGTTTAGAATCATCATTTTATCGCTGGCTGCGGGAAAAAGATATATATCTCAATGCACCCGATTGGTATTTTTTAAATGGTTCCAGCAAAATAGCAATCGGTTATCGTGAAGATAATTGGTCGTTGCCAAGAGAGAGGCAAATAATTTTGGGACGACAAAATATATATGACGGCACGTGGGAAAAATCGCCGGGTATGAGTTGGACTTTTGTTCCACTGACACAATACCACGGGGGCGGAGCCGCGGCAACAATCGAACCTCTACACGAGCACATCAATGCTTATGAAGCACATCTTGTTCAGAATTTTGGAAGTGGCGTGCAAGCCTGTTACCGCGGACCAAGGTTATATGACACACCGGAAACTGAAGCAATGGTAAAAGAAGAAGTTGCCTGGTATAAAAAATACCGGAATATACTTAACGCCGATATAATACACATACGCAGGCCTGATGGACGGGATTATGATGCGGTGATGCATGTTGATCCTAAAGGAAAAGAAAAAGCATTAATTATGATCTACAATCCTCTTGACACTTCAATTACGAGGAAAATAAAATTGCCTTTATACTATGCGGGGTTAACTAACGCTGCTCATATAAGGGAGAAGGAAAATCCAATGCAATTGTATCATTTAAACAGGGACTATTCTGTTGATCTTACGGTAAAAATAGATTCCCGTTCCTATACCTGGTTTATCATTGAATAGCCATTATTTTCTTTCAATAAATTATTGCGTATAGGGGAGAACGTTAGCCATTTGCTAAAATGCGGCAACCACTTAGTTTGGTAGTTAAACATTCCAACGCCGAGGGTTTCAACTATTAATTGTTGCTAATTGACAATGCATTTGCATGTAATTCGGCCATTGTCCTCAAAAGGTTGCAGCGTTTTAAAAACTCCTCCCAAACATTGTATAACGTGGTAGTTTGCTGGTTCAGATTGGTGTAATTAGCTATGGCCTTGTCACAAAAATCCATGAGGCTGGCGCGGGACTCCTCTTGCACACTTCTATAACTGAGAAATCTGTCATATTCATCGTCGAACGTAACAATATTTATGGAATTATCTTCCCAATTACCGGAATGGGTTGTGCGAATCACCGAAAATTCTTCATATAGTAAATTCACTTCATCCTCGTTGGCCAGGTTATATTCATTTACTTCTTTTGATAGCACTTTTGTCATTTTAAAAATTCCGACAATTTTTTCGTTATAGTCTAGTATTTCTTTGCTTGTGTTTACCTGGCTTTCTGTTAGCTTTTCGAGGCTTGTTTCACCGGAAACATAGGTAACTTCAGACAACTTATCAGCAAGTTCACTGCAATCATTAAAAGTGGCTTGAACATGAAATAAATCTTCCCTGACGGCGTCTATCGTTTTGTTTAAGGGTACAAATTCACGAAATAGTTTATTTGCAGTTTGCCGCATTTTTATTTCAAAGTCATGCAATTTTACATATGCTGCAAGTAACTGTTCATCCTGTGTAGTCATGACAGTTTTACCTGGCTCGTAAATTATTTCTATATTTCTGGCCGCGTGTTTTATTATGTCCTTTTTTATCGTTTCGTGTAACTGCTGCATAACTATAATTTTTGAATTTCTTATAGAGTTTAAACGTGCCGATATTTTTTTTAGTATGTACTAATTTGCCCGAAAAGTCGGAGCTATTTGAATTTGGATTCCTATGGAATAATATGGCACCGGCAAAAAGTTGATCTGTTTCCCTGATATAGTTGAATGTGGGAACACCATGTTTAATGCCCACAATCATGATATAACCGACGGACAAATTATCATGTCGGGTAACTTTCTCGTAAGCAAATAATCTCATAGTCAAATTTAAAATCAACGAAGAATATTTGCAAAGCAAATTCGTCCTCGTCAAACTAGTCAAAGCAACATTGGAGTAATAGTCACATGTCTCTGTAACCCGGGCCCTTTAAAAACCTGCCGGGCGATGCACCTGTGTGTTCGTCATTTTTCAACACTTGTACTCCGTTCACAAATACGTCACTCACACCGGTTGCATATTGATGCGGCTTATCATAGGTCGCATGATCCTGCACAGTGTTTGGATTAAAGATTACTATATCAGCATAATAGCCTACCATTAGTATTCCACGTTTTTTTAATTTAATGTTTGTAGCAGGCAGTTTTGCCAATTTATAAATTGCTTGTTGAAGGGACATCAGTTTTTCATCACGGGTATATTTTCCGATTACCCTGGCAAAACATCCATACGCACGCGGATGTGCATTTGATTTTAGAAAAACACCTTCCGGCGTATAAGAAGCCTCATCGCTTCCGAAGCTTACCCAGGGCAAAGCAACTTCTTTTTTTACATTGTTCTCATCCATTAAAAAATAAGCAACCCCTACTCTTGTACTGTCCTCCACAATAAGATCCATCGCCGTTTCTTCTGGAGTGGTGCCGCGAATTCTGGCGACTTCGGCTACGGTTTTACCTGTAAATTTCTTTAACGAATCCTGTTTAAACTGCAGCAACAAAATATTTTCAGGACCGCCGGAACCATAGTACAAATTTTCCCAGTCATTGGCATTAGTATGCATAACCTTAACCATTTGTTTTCTTATAACGGGATCCTGTAGACGAACTCTCAGCTTTCCAAAACCTCCATCCTGCAATGTTGGAGGAAAACACGATGTTAATCCTGTTGCAGCCGCCGTATAAGTATACATATTTGCAGTGATAGAAATCCCTTGTTTACGTGCAGCTTCCACCATCGCAATCACACTGTCTATCTTATTCCAATTATCTTTTCCTGCGGCTTTTAAGTGACATATCTCAACAGGTATGTGAGCTTCTTTGGCAATCGTGATAATTTCATTAACCGCCTGCGTGAGTTGATTTCCCTCACTGCGTATATGGCTGATATAAGTGCCTCCATATTTCGATGCTTCTTTGCAGAGAGCAACCAATTCACCAGTTTTTGCAAAATTATCCGGCGGATAAATAAGTGCGCAGGTAACACCCAAAGCACCTTCTTCCATTGCTGTATCAACCAGTAATTTCATGCTGTCAAGTTGTTGCGCAGTCGGTGCTTTATTATCCTCCCCAATCACATATTGTCTTACAGTACCTGCACCAACAAAAGAAGCAATATTGCAGGAGATGCCTTTGTGTTCTAGTGTGTTCATATATTCTCCCAGCGTGTTCCAGCTTACATTGTATTTTATATCGCCCTGCCCTTTTTGCAATTGCTCTTTCATCGCTGCATTCAAAGGGCCAAAACTTGATTCTGTAAAAATTTCTGTTGTTACTCCCTGCCTTATATCGCTCTGCGCTCTTCCGTCCTGGAAGAGTGACTCTTCAGAATGTCCCATCATATTAATAAAGCCAGGCGCCACAGCTTTACCACCAGCATCTATCTCATCTTTTGCGTGAGCATTTTTTAAATCACCAATAAATGCAATAGTATCCTTATTTATAGCAATATCTGCCTTAAAGGGTTCACCACCATTGCCATCATAGACCATACCATTTCTTATGATCATATCATATTGTTGAGATTGATTGCATGCAGAAATTGTAAGAGCAATGGCTATGAAAATAAATGGATGTCGCATTTTGATTTTTTCGATTTTGGCAAAAGTTAAAACTGTAAAGTAGTTATTATTTTGAGAAGGAAATTCAGGAAGTTTATGTTGGCAATCACCATAAAAAATCCAGGTTTAGGCAGATTGATTAGAAGGGTGCTTTTATTGTTGAGAATTGATCTTATAATAAAAACTATTTTTTAAATATTATCTAATGGAAAGTATTATTCATAAGTAACATGCAAATTGCTATTCATTAAGCAACCTGTCAACCGTTTCATAAAATTTATTCTTAGATTCCACATAATATTTACCACTTCCGGGACCATAAAAATTGGTATGAATCTCCCTTACGTTTCCCTTCTTATCAATAAAAATAGTAGTTGGAAAAGATTTAATAGCAGTAAGCTGCGGCAATGTCTTTTCTGTCTTATGTTCATCGCCCGCTGTAACACCGGTTATTAGTATTGGATATGTTACATCCAATAGTTTCTGAAATTTGATTAAACTTTTTTTCGACCTGTTACTATCTGTGGTTAGTTCGTAGGCCAACGCAATTATTTCTATCCCTTTCGAATGATTACGTTTATAATAATCGGCAAGAAACTTCGTCTCATCGAGACAGTTAGCACACCAGCTTCCCATTAGCTGAATAACCACTACTTTATTTTTATACTTGTCGTCATTAATTGAAACGGGCACGCCTTGCAGGTCATTAAAAGTAAAATTTAGTCGCGATGCGCCTTTGCGTAATTCAGTTGGCTCATTTATCTCTGGCAATGCAGCACTGTCATTTCTCTTAGCTATCCATGTTTCTTTAGCAGAATAGCCATTATAGAAAACTCCACCCGTAATGGTGTTTGCGTTGTCAACTTTTGCTTCCAACAAGTGGACATTATCGCCATCAAACCCTGACAGCATGAGTGAGTCGCCTGTTACTATTCCATCAAGGTAACGGTAATCGGCAGCCGGCGTTAAAAAGCTTCCTGTAAGCATATTACCATTTTGTTCAAAAACTCCCAATGCTTTGCGCAAAGTTCCATTCGCTCTTGTAATAGTAACATCCCACTTACCTGAAATATTATTTTTCGCTGGTCCTGAGTTGGCGGGAAAACGATTCTTGTCTTTGGCATAAGCGTAAAGTGGCCAGTATTGCGTTGTGCCGGATGTGCCCTTTATGTAGGTTCCACTCATGTCTCCATTTGTCAGCAATCTTATTCTGAATGAAGATTCAAATGCGGGCGTCGCAAAGAACATAGAATCTCCCGTAATGCTTACATCCGATATTTTTATTTTCTCCCGGGCATTGAGAATATACAAAACTATTTTTCCTTGTTCCATTTTTTTCTCAAGCATAAAAGGCACCAGCTTAGCATCCCTTCGCTCCAATAGAACCCTCCAGCTATTATATAATTGTTTGGCATCCTGCGCTTGCATCATCGCAACTGAAAGCAGGCAAAGAGTAAGTAAAATATATCTTTTCATTCTGATAAATTCAATACACAACTTTCTAAAAAAAGAGATTGTTATCGATGAAGATAATCAAAATGAAAGTCACATATACTTATCATGAACGTTTATCAAAATATCGTTGAGGTGGTAGAATACAACGCAAACACTGCGTTATCCATAGATGGGCAGGAGAACCTGCAGTTTGCAACGTGTTTGAAGTTATGTTATATCCTTTTCGTTGAACGTAAAAGATTCTAATGAATAGCTCTATAGAAACCACGCCGCCTAATGTTTTATTATAAGTTTGAAACTACCAGCCAGGATTAGACGTAAAATATCCAACGTAATTGCACTGGCGGCAATACTTCTATAATAATACATTTTTTCGGTTAATGGGAATTACAGGCAACTTTACGTGCCGCTGTATACCCAAAGCGCCGACAGAAACCCTGCCGCTATCACCGCAAGGCTTATAAAAATATATCTCAGGCTGCTTCGCTTTTGAAATAAATCCATAGGTTAAAATGTTGTTAGGTCAATCGTTACTTTATAACGAAAAACGTGCCGGTTTTATTTTGTTTGAGGAAAAATCGAATTTTCAGCTTATGCCTTCAAATTTTAAATGAGTACGGCCGGTTGCCGGTTAATAGCCTCGATAACTCCGGTTATTAACACCGTGGTTGTGCAAAGAGCGACCATTGCCTTGAACAGAGCGCGAGCCATTACAACCCAGTAATAGCATGACAATTATTACTACTGCAACGCGGGGTTTGTAGATTTTGTTTTTCATAGTTTGGTTTTCAAAAAAATAACGCAGTAAACGGTTATATTTACCGCAAGTTTAAGGAACTATAGAACGTTTCTAACTCACTTTATATTGTAAATGTGCACCTTGCTGTACGAAGCTTTAATAATTTCTTTTCTTCTTTTCCACGATCAAAAACCATAAACGTCGAAGTAATCTGTTTCATTAGCATTTTATCAAATTAATGACTCGAAAAAGACTTAACTTTAAGAAGCTAAAAGATACAGTATGCCTGTTCAGTTTAAAATAAAAGTTACGAAGGATATCCTGCAGATGAGCAAGGAGTGTGGCATTCGGGAAGATGCAGCCTCGATTGGAAAAAATTGCGCTATCGCACTTACACTGAAAGATATTTTTCCGGATGTTTTCGTTTCAGGAGACAACATTTATCCATTTGGCCGGGAAGATAAAGATCCGTCTCACAACATCACTATTCCAATGCCTAAAATAGCAAGAGATTTCGTGAAGGTCTTCGATTCATTGTCAGCTATTCATAACCTCAGGGTACGGCTTCCTGAGTTTGAATTTTCGATCGACATTCCTGACGAACTTATTTCGGAAATTGATATTGAAGAAGTAACAACACTTCCGCATCGGGTTAACTCTTCGTGCGCATGCCAACAAAATCCATAATCAAAATCCGGTCTTATCAATCTTATCTCATTCCATAATATCTATTATAATTGCCCCCGCAAACCTCGTTATTTCCAAATTTAAAATACTGATCAATAAAAATTCCTTAAATTCATATCGCTTTTTTAAACCCCCTTCTTTTTTTATTTCTTCATTTCAAAATCTTTTATATGAAAAAGAATCTTATTAAACAATTCGCCGGCGCAGGATTGCTTGCTTTTATCTTTTTATCTTTTCAATCATTAATCATTAGAAATGATGACACCAAAACGGTGACAGGAGAAATCCTTGATATGAAATGTTATATGGCTTCGGGTGCGCACGGCGAAGGCCACAAAGAATGTGCGGCTACTTGCATCAATGGCGGCGCCCCAATGGGCATTCTTAGTGATGATGGCAAAGTTTATCTATTGATTGAAAGCAGTAAAAATGCGGATGCATATGATGAAGCCAAAAAGTTTGCAGGTGAAAAAGTAACACTAACCGGAACTTTTTCTGATAAAAACGGCGTACAGGCTTTGATAGTTACCGAAGTAAAAGCGAAAGCGTAACTACCGGCTTCAGGCATATTTCAAAATTATTTACATGAATAAAATGATGCGCAGTTTCAGCACGGGGGTATCTTATGCATCCTCCCATTCCATTTTTGTGCAACAAAATAGCAACATTAGTTTATTGTAAGTGAATGCAACACCGGTGATATCTAATTTACGATTATATCGGGTAGGCATAACGGTTATACATAATTCGTAGCATACATTCATTGGGAAGAATTTAGAGCGGATTACTTTTTTTATTTACCAATCATCTTATTTTTCTCGTCCAGCAGACTTAAAACTTCATCCATTTTGAGCTGCAGCCTCATTACTTCTGCTTGCGCCTTTAGGTTTACCTGGTATTCAATCTCCGATCGTATCCTGTCTTGTTCTGCGAGGCCACGCTGGCTCGTAAGAACAAGGATAGTAAACAAAAAAGAAGTAAGTGTAAGTATAAATCCCAAAAAGAAAAAAGTGGGTGGACTATCCGCAAAGTTCACTTCACCTTTGTGAACAAAATGATAATACCATGTCTGGAAACCAATCCAACCTGAAAGAAAAATAATGGCAAATATCAAAAACCGGCCGCTGGATACATACCTCGCCGCTCTGTCAACAAATTTTCTAAACGAAGCGGGTTGCTGAGGTGGAACGTAAGTACCAATCATTTGCTCACGCATGCTGGTTGTGCTTTTTCGCAGTCTGTCAACAATAATAGCAAGTAAAGTACGCGTGAATTGTGGATGTTTGTCAAGGTAACTATAAAAAGTTGCACGACTTATGGTAAGCACTGTTGTTTCTTTTGTAGTCCGCACATTTGCAGTGTGGGGGCCACTGTCAAGCAAGGATAGTTCGCCGAAAAAAGTTCCCTCTCCCTGCACTCCAAGCGGTAGTTCTTTGCCATCCTTGTTAATGTAACTAACTCTAACCTCTCCCTTTTCAATTACGTATAACTTATCACCAGGCTCATCCATCCATAAGATGGCTGTATTGGCCTCATATTTTTCTGTCTGCAATTGTTTCAATAAGTCCTGCAACTCGTCCGGGTTGAGTGTAGCAAACAACGGGATTTCTCTAAGCGTTTCCGGCGTCATATTTTTCTTTTCAATGATGTTTCGCCTTACTAAAATAAGTATCTACTAAAGATATGATATCCGTTGTTCCAGATTGAATAAATTATTACTGTTTAATGAGGAAGTTGAAAAGCGCGGAAAACACATTCAACAACTTACAACAAGTAACGATGTAATCCGAATAGCGATAGGAAGGCCTGGATTCTTACCATTCCTTCTCTAAAATATCTAACTTGAAAAAGAATTATGTGCAACTCTATTCTAAATATATTATGGAAACAAACGCTGCATGGCAATGGGCACGTTGCAACACCCGCTGAATGGGATGCGCAGCTAAATGCTATTTATGAATGTGGAAAAGGATTGGAGGAAACACTTAGATATTTATTTCATCAGAAACCATCTTTGGAAAATTTTATTGAATGGATGCACCAGGGTACCCGATCCGAAAGTAATGCAGAATTGTTTGAAGATGTTTTAAGCAAAGTTGATATTAATTTCTTTAAAGAAAACGGTTATATAAAAATTCAAAATGCTTTAACCGACGATCAATGTGAAGAAGCAAGGAAAGCTATTTTAGAATTTATAGGAGCAGATATAAATGATGCTACAACCTGGTATCGGGATCATGAAGAAATGAGAGGGCTCATGTTGATGTTCTATCATCATCCATCATTTGAAGTAGCTAGAAATTCGCAATTAATCAACAAAGCATTTGAGCAATTGTATGCAAGTAAAAAAATTCATAAAGTTATTGACAAGGTAAGTTTCAATCCACCCGAAACATCAACATTTAAATTTAAAGGGAGTCCGCTTCACTGGGATGTAAGTCTAACTCCCCCTATACCCTTTAAATTACAGGGACTTTTATATTTGAATGACGTAAGTGAGGAAGGCGGTGCTTTTTGCTGCGTCCCTGGATTTCATGATAAATTAGAAAATTGGTTGAAAGCACTTCCGCCAGCGGCAAACCCGGCGGATGAAGCTGTCACTCAATTGCAGCCCATACCAATTACCGGTAAAGCAGGGGATTTTATAATTTGGCACCAGGCGCTTCCGCATTGTGCTTCACCTAACAGAAGCAACACGCCGAGATTTGTTCAGTATCACACTTACGATCCGGACAATAAATAAGATTAAAAAATTTGGAAATATATTTCGTGCCTGCTAAAAATAGAAATCCTGGCTAGGTTATATGCACTTCAACACCTCCTCTCCCATTCTTTCGGTTCCCAAAATATTATCGGCAGGCGTTGTAATATCCGCAATATCTTTAGTACGATAACCAGCTTTTAAAACTTTATCAACGGCATTAATCACCGTTTCTGATTCCGCCTTCATTCCAAAAGAAATATCTAACAACAAGGCAGCCGATAAAATAGAAGCCAACGGATTAGCCAGCCCTTTTCCCGTAATGTCATGTGCCGAACCGTGAATAGGTTCGTAGACACCGGTTCCGTCACCAATAGAAGCACTCGCCAGCATCCCCATGGAACCTGCGATTTGAGAAGCTTCGTCAGTTAAAATATCTCCGAATAAATTGGCAGTAACAACCACATCAAAACGTCTTGGATCTTTTATAAGTAGCATGGCTGTCGCATCTACAAATTGGTATTCAACTTCCACGTCAGCATATTCCGGTGCAATCTTTTGAACCACTTCTCTCCATAATCTCGATGTCTCCAACACATTTGCTTTATCAACCGAACATAATTTTTTACGCCTTGTTCTGGCAGCGTCAAAAGCTTTACGGGCTATACGCTCTACCTCGTAGCGACTATATTCTGCAACATCAAAAGCAGTATCACCATTGTTCTTTCTTCCCTTTTCACCAAAATAAATATCACCTGTTAGCTCACGGAAAAATAAAATGTCAGCCCCTTTTAATATTTCAGGTTTAATGCTGGATGCTCCCAACAGTTCATCAAATAATTTTATGGGGCGAATATTTGCATAAAGCCCGAGTTCTTTTCTCATCTTAAGCAAACCTTGTTCAGGCCTTACTTTTGCTGAAGGATCATTATCGTATTTTGGATGGCCAACAGCTCCAAACAATACTGCATCTGATTTTCTCATCTTCTCCAACGACTCGTCGGGCAACGGGTTACCTGTCGCTTCAATTGCAACATGACCTATTAATGCATCATCATAACTAAATGTGTGCCCATATTTTTGAGAAATTTTATCCAATACTTTTTTACCTACTGCTGTCACTTCCTGCCCGATACCATCACCCGGAACTACTAAAATGTGTTTTGTTGCCATTGAATTTATTATTGATGAATCTGTAAGTTATGAAAGTACTAAAGGGTATTAAGCATTTTTAATGTTGCTTTTATTGCCGCCACGGTTTGGTCACTATCTAATCCACGTGTTTTAAATTCTTTATTGTTTTGGCTCCAGGTAATAATTGTTTCACATAAAGCATCACTCTTGCCACCTGGAGGAATGCGAACAGCGTAATCTGCCAGTAGCGGCAACTCGATTTTCTTTTGCTTATATACTTTTTTCAATGCGTTCATAAATGCATCATATTGCCCATCGCCCTGTGCATTTTCTTCGAAACATTCGCCGTTTACGCAAATCTTTAACGTGACTGATGGGTTTAAATCTTTTGAATGCGTGAGCACATAGTTTTCGATACTCACTTTTGCTTCAATTGCATTACCGTCTAAAATATCAGAAATGATGTAAGGAAGATCTGCTTGTGTTAATACTTCTTTCCTATCGCCTAATTCTATAATCTTTTGAGTTACCTTTTTGAGATCTTCATCTGAAAGAAGAATGCCCAGTTGCTGCAAATTATTTTCAATATTAGCCTTACCGCTTGTTTTACCCAAAGCATATTTTCTCTGGCGACCAAAACGCTCAGGCATCAGGTCGCTGAAATATAATTTATTTTTCTTATCACCATCTGCGTGTATGCCTGCCGTTTGGGTAAATACATTCTCTCCTACCACTGGTTTATTAACCGGAATTCTAAATCCTGAAAATGTCTCTACGAGCTTGCTAACACGATACAACGATTTTTCTGCAACTGACAATTTTATGTCGGGCATAAAATCGTGAAGCACTGCGATAGAACTTGCTAATGCTGCATTACCCGCTCTTTCGCCCATACCGTTCACCGTTAGGTGCAGACCATGAGCGCCAGCCTTTACTCCTTCGAGTACATTTGCCGTTCCTAAATCATAGTCATTGTGTCCATGAAAATCGAAATGTATTCCGGGGTAACGTTGTACAATTTCTGAAACGAATTGAAAAACTTCAGACGGAATTAAGATGCCTAAAGTGTCCGGCAACATTATTCTTTTAACCGGCTGCTTCGAAAGAAAATCGAGGTATTGAAATACATAATCTTTTGAATGACGCATTCCATTGCTCCAGTCTTCGAGATACACGTTACACTCAATTCCTTTCTTCCTTGCCTGCTTTACAACTTCTGCTATTTCTGCAAAATGCTGTTCCGGCTTTTTCTTAAGTTGATGGGTTAAATGATTCAACGAGCCTTTGGTAAGCAGGTTCATCACTTTCGCACCTGCTTTCTGCATCCATTGTATAGATACATCGCCATCCACGAAAGTGAGCACTTCTACCTTATTCAAAAATCCATTAGCTTTCGCCCATTTGGTAATTTTTTTCACCGCATCAAATTCTCCCTCAGATACCCTTGCAGAAGCAACTTCAATCCTGTCAACCTTTACTTCGGTCAACAGGAGTTGTGCAATGGTTAATTTTTCAGATGCAGAAAAAGACACACCGCTGGTTTGTTCACCATCGCGGAGTGTGGTATCCATAATTTCAATATAGCGTTGTGATTGAGCCATTTTCGTTTGCTTGGAAATATTTTAATAAAGGCTCTTAGATGCAAACGACTGAATTTCATTCCCCATAGCCTGCAAATAGTCGATATCATCATAACCATTAGTAAGGTTATTTTTTTTGTAACCATTTATGGCAAACAATTCTTTATCTCCTGTGGCAAGGATCGTAATCACTTGATCAGGCAGATTTACCTCAAGCTTTGTATTTGGGTCTGCTTCAATAGCTTTGAATATTTTATCCAAAAATTCTTCGGTTACCTGTACCGGTAGTATACCAACATTGATGCAATTATTCTTAAAAATATCTGCAAAAAAACTGGATACCACACAACGAAAACCATAATCATAAACAGCCCAGGCCGCATGTTCGCGGCTGCTGCCACTGCCAAAATTTCTACCACCCACTAATATTTTTCCATGATAAACAGGATTGTTTAAAACAAAATCTTTTTTAGGTGAGTCATCATTATTGTATCTCCAGTCCCGAAAAAGATTATCTCCAAAACCTTTTCGCTCTGTTGCTTTTAAGAAACGTGCGGGAATAATCTGATCGGTGTCTACATTTTCGATCGGCAGTGGAACCGCTGTACTTTTCAGTATCGTAAATTTATCGTAAGCCATTGTTTTTATTTTTAAGCCTCACTCCAACCCCTCTCCGAAGGAGAGAGACAGGGAGTATGAATATGTTTATTTAGTTTTTGTAGTTATTCATTTTACATCGTAGATGCTATACCATTATAGCAGCTCCCTGGGATCAGTAACAACACCAGTAACCGCTGCTGCTGCCGCCATGAAGGGGCTTGCCAGCATCGTTCTTGCACCAGGTCCTTGTCTTCCTTCAAAATTTCTATTGCTGGTACTAACGGCATACTTACCTGCAGGAATTTTATCATCATTCATAGCAAGACATGCCGAACATCCCGGCTGGCGCAATTCAAAACCTGCCTCGGTTAAAATATCTAAAATTCCTTCTTCCTTAATTTGCTTTTCAACAACATGCGAACCAGGCACGATCCACGCAGTTACATTGTCAGCTTTCTTACGTCCTTTTACAATTGACGCAAAAGCCCGAAAATCTTCAATGCGTCCATTGGTGCAACTTCCTAAAAAAACATAATCAACTTTTTTACCAAGCATAGCATCATCTTCATGAAAACCCATGTAGGCAAGTGATTTTTCATAACTGGATTTGCCACCACCTATCTGTTCTGCCGTCGGAATATGTTTAGTGATGCCCATCCCCATGCCGGGATTGGTACCGTATGTTATCATTGGTTCGATGTCTGCTGCATCATAATTATGCTCAACATCAAACGTGGCACCTGTATCCGTTTTTAAGGTTTTCCAATACGCCAATGCTTTTTCCCATGCCTCGCCTTTAGGGGCTTTGTCTTTCCCTTTTATATAAGTGAACGTGGTTTCATCAGGTGCAATCATACCACCACGTGCACCCATTTCTATACTCATGTTACAAACGGTCATCCTTCCCTCCATACTCATGTTCTCAAATACGTCGCCTGCAAATTCAACAAAATAACCCGTGGCACCCGCCGCCGTTAATTTGGAAATGATATAGAGAACAACATCTTTTGGTGAAATAGCTTTACCCAGTTTACCATTCACATTGATGCGCATTTTTTTGGGCTTCGGCTGCATAATACATTGTGAAGACAGCACCATTTCCACTTCCGATGTTCCGATACCAAAAGCGATACATCCAAATGCGCCATGGGTTGACGTATGAGAATCGCCGCAAACAATGGTCATGCCCGGTAAGGTAATACCATTCTCGGGGCCGATAATATGCACAATGCCATTCTTAGGATTACCCAATCCCCAGTGGGAAATGCCATATTTGGCGGAGTTTACTTCCAATGCTTTCAATTGAATTGCAGAAAGTGCATCTTTAACCGGCAAATGCTGGTTAATAGTCGGCGTGTTATGATCGGCAGTGGCAAATGTTTTTTCGGGAAACATTACTTTCAATCCACGATTTTCCAGGCCCAGGAAGGCAACAGGGCTGGTAACTTCGTGAATAAAATGACGGTCGATAAACAGCACATCAGGACCATCTTCAATTTTCGAACAACATGTGAGTCCCACACTTTATCAAACAAGGTACTTGGCATATTTTTTTGTATTTTTTTTATTGGAGTGCAAAATTCCTAAAATATCAGGACATTGTGGCGTTTTAAATGGTTTTTTATTTGGTAAAATGATAAAAAGTCTACCGATCTATTAAGATTTTTTTACATGAACTGGCTTTAAAATAAGATAATGAATCAATCTGTCACAGCCGATCTAACCTATCTCTATTCAACCTTAAATTTATTTCCCCTGCAAAATACTTTACGTCTTATCTTTCTATTATGATTACGAAAGCATCTTTAGTCGACGAACTTATAAGTAAAACCTATGTAATACTCCGACCTTCAAAAGTTGCCGGTATCGGCGTATTTGCTTTACGATCCATTCCTAAAGGCTGCAGAGATATGTTCAGCCCGCCAAATCCGGATGATCAGTGGATAACCTTTTCAAAAGAAGAAGTGCGGAATTTACCCACTCATGCCCGGGTTTTAGTAGAAAATTATTGCCTCTTCGACGCAAATAAATATTATGTTCCCGAAAATGGATTTAAAGTTGTTGACGTCTCCCTGTTTTTAAATCATTCCGATACGCCCAATATCATTTCTATAGAAGAGGGCAATTATTTTGAAACGCTACGTGATATTGCCGAAGGCGAAGAACTGCTGATTGATTACGGAACAATCGTAGACGAAGACTAAATAAAATAATTTTAAAGCCCCACAGACAACATCAGTAATTTGTTTGAATGGAATAACTTACAATTTTCCTTCGGCATATAATCGCCGCATCTCTTTTTTATTAAATTTTCCCACACTTGTTTTTGGTATGTCTTTTATAAACACCATTTTTTCAGGCAATTGGTATTTGGCAAATGATGGTGCCAGGAAATTCTTTAGTTCTTCAATCGACAATGAATCTCTCGGTTCTTTCAAAACAACTACAGCCAATGGTCTTTCCGTCCATAACGGATCAGGAATGGCAATTACCGAAGCTTCCTTTACTTTAGGATGAGCCATGATGGCCACTTCAAGCGCTACACTTGATATCCATTCGCCGCCACTTTTTATCAGGTCTTTGGCCCTGTCTGTAATTTGCATGTAGCCTTCACCGTTAATCACGCCTACATCGCCGGTTTTAAACCAGCCATCGTCAGTAAAATTTTCCCGGTTATTCGATTTGAAATAAGAATCAATAACCCAAGGGCCCTTTATTTCAATTTCTCCCGCAGTAATCCCATCACATGGAGCAATCTATGCCGTTTTCAAGAACTGATCTTATCTCAACACCGGGAACCTGCTGCCCCTGCATGGCACGTATTTTTATTTTCTCTGCGTCCGGAAGTGAATCATGCTGAGGCTGTAACCTGCTTACCGTTCCAACAGGTGATGTTTCAGTCATTCCCCACGCATGCAAAATTTTTATCCCAAAATCTTTCTCATAATTTTCTATAAGGCTTGGCGGCACCGAAGCGCCTCCAACCAAAATTTCTTTCAACGGTAAAGATAGCAGGCGGGTTGCTTTTCAATGCCGAATATATTCCCAGCCAAATCGTGGGCACTCCGTTCGCTTTATTGACCTGTTCTTTTTGAATGATGTCAATAAAAGGCGCCGGTTGAAGATGAGAAGATGGCATTATTAAAACAGCTCCGGCAAGTATACCGGCGAAGGGAATTCCCCAGGCCATTACATGAAACTGTGGAACGCCTACCAATATCCTGTCATGAAATGATATTTGTGCGCAATTCGGCAACGAAACGACCAATGCATGCAAATAGGTTGACCGGTGAGAATATAAAACTCCTTTAGGTAATCCTGTTGTTCCACTTGTATAACACATTCCACAGGCATCTTTTTCGTCCACATTC
This sequence comes from uncultured Chitinophagaceae bacterium, assembly GCA_963792025.1. Taxonomy (GTDB): domain Bacteria; phylum Bacteroidota; class Bacteroidia; order Chitinophagales; family Chitinophagaceae; genus Ginsengibacter. The sequence goes on from CAWBUS010000019.1 coordinate 213,807, forward strand.
ATCCAGGCTGTATCGTCGGGAGCATCTGCAATCAATTCTTCATAGTCTATACAATTATTGAGGCTGGAAGTAAATCCCTTTGGCGCATTCAATATGATATAGGCTTCTACAGTTGCAAGCAAAGGAGCAACGGGCTCAAGTGCTGGTACTAACGAGGCATCAATAAAAATATACCGGTCTTCAGCATTGTTTATAATGAACTCCGTTTGCGAATGCGAGAGCCTGATGTTAATGGTGTGGCAAATGGCGCCGCTTCCTGGGATTCCATAATATAACTCCATATGTTGATAGTGATTCCAGGCAAATGTTCCTACGATGTCGCCTTTTTTTACACCAAGTTTGTTCACCAGTGCATGCATCAGTTTTTTACTCCGCTTATATAAATCTGTATAAGTATAACTATGCCGCGTTTTATCCGGCAAAATACTTATGATTTCTTTTTTTGGAAAAACCCGGTACCCATGATCAAGAATCGATGGTACCGTCAAGGGATAGTTCATCATTAAACCTTCCATCGTAAATTAATTTTAAAGAAACAATCGTGTGAGGCAGATGGGATAAATGTACTGTTTTTTGACTTGCAAAAATGAAATTTAAGACACCATGTAGATGCGTCTTTTGGGAAAGCCGGAAAGTGATTAAATTGATATAGGAAATGTTCTTGGTTGTAAAAAATATTACGCCATTAAATCTTTTATGAAATACAAAGACAGGTTTGCGATTGCCGTTAAATAAAACGTTCCACAACTATTCTTTACAATTTGGAAGGTTGGCTTTAGTTTTTGATCCTTAATAAAATTTCATTTCTAAGCAAATCAAAGTCATGCCAGTTCATGCTTTTTTTAGGGAACACAAAAGTTTCATCACCATAAAGACTGATAGCTTTATCGTCGATAACCACCTTTTTAAAATCTTTCCATCGCATAATAGTAATGTTGGTGTCCCGTCTTAACGTAAGTGTGTTTTCCGATATGGTAAGTTTTCTTGAAATAAATTTTGCCTGTTCATCTGAAAAGTCCCTGATAGATCTTTCCCATTTTAATTCGGGCGCCATTTTTTTTATCAATTGATTAAGGACGAGTACAAATATTACCGTAGTGATGGTAAAAATACCCCACGATCTATTAGACATAGTAGAATAAATAAGTGATGCTAAAGAAAGGATACCGAAAATCAAAGAGAGCATAAATTGCTTTTTAACCAATTTGGAAAATAGCATATTGTTTTCCCGGTTCTTAAAATATACTTCTTCGAAATCTGCCTTATTAAAATTCAGGTTTATTTCAGTTGTGTTCATAGGTCATCATTTTAAAGGGTTAACGAATAAACTTAAAAATCATTGTTCACAATCCCCGCGACTTTTCCACTACGATAATTCTTTTACGCAATATAACTTGAGCGTCAGCAATAGCCGGTACGGACTGAGATAATAAATCTTTAAACAATCGCGATTTTATAAGATGCAACGAGGTTGCCTTTTGATCCCCTGGTAACATCCATGACCAAAGTGTCGTGGCGGGTAGTATCCTTATCCACTCTTAATTCATAGTCTTGTAATATGGATAATGGATTTGGGCCTTTTGGATATAGGGCGTTCTTATAGATCTCATCTTCTATCTCTTTTGGGAAAAAGAAATTCGTCGTTAACAGGGTATCCGCATTTATCTTAACTTTTGCGTGCAGGTGAGTTACTCTACCCGTATACCATCCCGGAAATATAGAAGTAAACCTGCACGTTCCAATTTTATCGGTTTTTTGATATCCCCTCAACCAGGTTTCATTAATAGTATTTTCTGTTTTAAAATCTGAGTATTGGCCATTGGCATCGCATTGCCATATATCAATAATAGCGCCTGGTATGGGCCTGCAGTCTTTATCTTCCACCGTAAAAAAGTAATCAATTGGCGTTCCATTTTTGCCTTCAGTAATATCAATCCTGTTAAGTTTTTCATCCTTATAATAAGGGCCTTCGGGTACGGGAGGTGTGACAGGATCGTCGCAAGCATTGCGAAGTGGTAACGTTTGCTTTTCTTTTGAAGAAAAGAAAATGGTTCCCAAAAAAGTTACGCCAATCATTGAGAGAAAACGGTTTCTGTTCATTTCAATACATTTTATTTTTAAATGCTAAATATTACGATAACGCCTACCCGAAACAAAATTAAAAATATGATTCCGGGTTTAACCTGAATTAAATTTATTAAATATACCCAATAATCGAAGTAAAAACCAGGCCTTATATTTCCCTGTATATACATCAGTGACTATAGAACGACGGGGTGAATTGAAGTTATAAAAAATGTACCCTAACCAATCCGAATAAATTGAAAATTCATTATCATGCGACCGGTCATATCGCGGTCTCGACTTATCAATTGGCAGGATTCGCCTATTTATATTTTCACTTACCCAGATTTTCGGTTATGGACGTGATCGTTATTTAATGTTTCTAAAACGCAGGGAAATAACCAATTCCTATCTGTGCCCTGTGCTTATTACATTTCGACAGTATGCCAAATGTGGGTAACTTTCTCTTAAAAAATTAAATTCAAAATAAAATTTTGGAATATCAGAGTATACTCTTATTTTTATTCACATTTTTTCCACACCTATCCAACGATTAAAGCTGTTCCCTTCGCCCTTTGAAACCTAACGGTTAATTCGCAAGAACGCCTGGCAATTAGTAACATCAACTATAAAACAGGAGTAATTTACCTCAACTAAAAGAAAAGCTATGTTTTTAAAAATCAGGCAAAGATTTTTCCTTAACGATCTCGTAATTGAAATTCAGGAACCTCAAAAGTCGAGTTTTAAAGCGTTATTAAGGGACCATAATGGAAATATTTGCAGGTCTGTTGAAATGAAGACCGAAACAAATCAATCTCTTTATAAATGGAACGGACTGAATGAACTCCCTTATGGAGTTTATACGTGCGAAATTTTGGAGGGAATCCAGGAAATGACAATGCAACTGGTTAAACGGATATAATGTAGCAAGCCTGCGATTATAAGCATTGGAGGGAGCACAAAGTCATTACGTTAAGTTGTTTGATACACTCCCATACACTATCCATACTTCATCCATACTTCATCCATGCTTCATCTATGCTTCATCTATACTCTGTCTTTTA
>CAWBUS010000020.1:0-19284 GCA_963792025.1 uncultured Chitinophagaceae bacterium
AAAGACAAGGCCAACGTGGCCTTGCCTTTATCTTTAATACCTAAAACTGGGCCTCTTTAATTATTTATCCCAATACATTTTTGAAGTATATTGATCGCCGCCACTTAAATTGCTTACTGCGGCACTGTAGTTTGCCCGTTATTTGAAGGTTCAGATGATGGATAAATAAATCTTCTTGGAATAGTACCATTGCTGAAATTACCTGTGTAGTTAACAGGAGTTAAAACAGGATAACCTGATCTTCTCCAGTTATTCCATGCTTCGAAAAAGTTGAATGGTAGTACCCGTTGTTATCCAAAATTGCGTATTGATTTGCTTTAAGGGAGTCATCCATAGAAGAAACATCCAAAGCATTAGCAGGTGCGGCTGCATAAGCATCTGCAGTGCCTGCGCAATTGCACCAACAGCATTAAACGTGCCATATAATTGCAAAGCAGCAGATAATCCATTTTGTAATGAGTGGCAGCAGTCTACTCCAACACTCCATCCTCTTGCGGCAGCTTCAGCCAACAGGAGTTCTGTTTCTGCATAAGTCAGGATAAATTCAGGGCAACTGCGGCTTAAATATAAAGCGGTGGTTGGCCTTGAATATTTACCGCTAGCAATATGAACATCCGTATAGGTAGCTGTATCCTGTAGGGGTCGCCGGGATAGCCCGGGTAACCCGGAGCATTAGTAATATCTGTAGCTCCGCCATTTTGATCATATCCATTTGGCATTCCTTCTTGTAAAGCGGGTGTTGAAACTCCAGCTATGCCTTTATCAGCAGCGTTAGCTTTTCCATTAACGGCACTTCAGCAATTAACGGTAGTCTCGGATCGTTGGCCGCCTTCAGATCGTCAATTAAGGACTTTACCCCAACGTACCTGGGTATAATCTTCAGCCACCCGAGAGCGCTGGCGTTACCATTTGTAAACCATGGGCATCATCCAAAACAATAAAGGCATTGTCAGCGTCACTTGCAAATGTCCCTCCCGGATATGCTTTCTCAACGTAAGTTTTTGCCGTTGCTGCATCAGCTTTGGTTAATCGCATGGCCATGCGTAGCATTAAGGAATATCCAAATTTTTTCCATTTAGTTATATCACCTCCATAAATCACGTCATTGGTTGGCTTCGCTTTGGGACATCAAGTGTTGGAATAACAGAATCCAGCTTTGCCAACATTGAACTGTAAATATCCTGCTGTTTATCATAAACAGGATAGTTATACCTGCTGTTTTAGCCTGCAGCGCCTCGGAGAAAGGAACATCTCCGTATACATCAGTAGCCAATTCAATGATGAGTAATTCACAATTAAGGCAATTCCACTAAGGTTGCTCAGATCCGGCTTATCTTTTGTAAGGTTGATCAGTTCATATGCTCTACCTGCATTACTAAAGGTATTGTTCCAGGGGCTGGCGAGATAGGAATTATAGCTTCCCCCATTTACATATTTATCACCATTACTGTAATAGCCGGGATATTCGGCATTTGCAAAGATTTGTACCCACATACTCTGATAAAGGATGGCTCCGCCATAACCTGCAATTGCACCGGTATAACCTGTTTCAACAGTAGGTAATAAAAGATTTGCATTAAACTGCGCTGCCGAAGCCCGCGTCGGGTCTGTATTTATAGAGTCGAATTTTTTTGTACAGTCCGAAAAAACCAGGGTGGCCAATGGCCACATAGTATTAGTATTTTATTCATGATACTAGTTTTTGAATTTAATATTAGCATTGATACCAAAAGTTCTTGTAGTGGGCAAACTGGTACCTTCTATACCGGCATAACTGAACATCTGCCTCTGAACTCGGACTCCGGATCAATGTTGCCAGATTTCTTCATTATAATTAAAAGATTTCGAGCTACTAAAGAAACTGGATAGAACGGATTACCGGCACTTTTCCAAATGCTTTTTCGGGAATAGTATACCCTAAAGTAACCTGGCGAAGTTTAATATAATCGCCGCTTAAAACATTGAATTTTGAAATTGAAGCAAGACGCTGATAATAGGCCTGGGCGCTAACAGTTGTAGTCACAGGGGCACCCGTTCCATCAACACCAGTAACAGTCACACCAGATTCTCTGCCCGCCAGGGTCGACTTATCCAATCCTCTGTAAACAGCATAGTATTTCGTTGCTGAAAGAATTTTATTTCCGTAGTTGTAATCAATTAAGAATCCCAGATTGAAATTCTTATAACTAAAATCATTCTTCACACCGCCATAAAAAGTCGGCAGCACACTACCCTGTGGTGTACGTGCACCTGCAATTGGTAGTCCACTTGCATCTACAACTATATCTCCTTTGCTATCATAAGTATAGTCATTCGCCAGTATTTGAGGTCCTGACATGCCTTTAATGAAAGCAGTGTTGCGTTCAGAGGACGATAAGTTCCCAAGCCAAGATTATTACCAGTTAAGATCTGTTTGCAGAATCTTGTTTGTGACAGAAGTGGCATTTACACTAATGTTCCATTGAAAATTGGGTTTAGCCACAGGTTTTCCTGTAACTAATATTTCTAATCCTTTATTCTCAGTAGAGCCATTAGCCACTACATAACTTGAGTAGCCTGTCTCCCAACCGAGGCTACCATTCATGATTTCATTTTTTGTTTTGCGTTTATAAACGGCAATATCAAATCCTAAGCGACCTTTGAGGAATTTTAATTCCGTTCCCACTTCCACTTCATTTACAGTAAATGGTTTAAGAAATAGGTTAGGTAGCGTACCACTAAAACTGCCGGTGGGTATGCCATTTATAGCGTTTCCTACACTATAATAAGTAGCCGTTTGATAGGGAGAGCCGGGCTCACCGCTTGTCTGAGCAAAAGATACTCTCAATTTGCCATATTCAAGTGCAGGAATATTCAATAACTGTGAGAATATAAAACCTGCTGAAACGGAGGGAGTAAAAATATCCCGTTTATTTTTAGGTATGCTTGAAAAATACAACGTCGAATAGGCATCGTATCGTCCGGTTGTATTTAAAGTAAGGAAGTCTTTGTAACTCAGATCAACTGAATAGTATCCTGAATGAACTTCTTTGCTGTTAAATCCATGACTGCGGTTATAATTCACTACGTTTAAGGATCGTACAAATTTGGAATTACAAACGGTCCGCCACCAACACCTTCGCCTTCATAGCGATTTTTCCTGATATTGCCACCAAGTGTCGCATCGAGATTAATATCTCTTGTGAGTTTGTGGCTAACACCAATAATACCATCAAGATTTACTTCACTCGTTTGTGAGGTTGATATGTTAATATCACCCGATTGGCCCTGGGCGTTAATCTCATAATTGGTACCACTTGGAGTAATGCCCAACGAGCGATCATTAATAATATCATATCCTAGACGTGCCATAACATATAACCATGGCGTAAAATTGTATTTTGGAGAAATTGATGTGATTAGGCGTTTACGATCAAGTTGAGATACCCATTTATTTACCACAAACCAAGGGTTAGTAACGTAATTATCATCGCTGAATACGATTTCATTTCCGTTGGCATCATAGCCTGGCTTCAATATATCTTCATTGATATTGGGAGCCAGGAAAAATCCATTATTAGGATTACCTGGTCCATCACTCAAGGAAGGCCTGTTTTTGTCGCTTTGATCGATATAATTAGCGTTTATAGTAAACGAAAGTTTTTCAATTATTTTTTGGTTCATATTGAAATCAACTGTTCTCCTGGTAAGGCCGGAATTACGAACGATTGATTTATTATCAAGGTTGGAAAGAGACAAGCGGTAGGTACCATTGTCTCCACCGCCGCTCACGGATACTGTATTAGTAACAGTTGGTGATGTACGATAGAAATTTTCCAAATTGTCTTTAAAAGGAGAGTAAGCATAACTCTTGCCATCAAATTGAGTGAATTGAGAGCCATCCATTTTTGCACCCCACGCTAACCTCGCTGTGTTTTGAGCAGCATTAATAGTTGCAGGTTTTGTCCCGTTTTGACCCTGTCCATAAACATATTGGAAGTCTGTAAGGTTTATAGGTTTATCCCAAACAAAATTACCGTTGTACTGAACAAGAGGTGCACCTTTTTGGCCCGTTTTAGTAGTTATTAAAATAACACCATTTGATGCCCTGGCACCATATAACGCAGAAGCGGCCTGCCCCTTAAGCACAGTCATCGATGCAATGTCATCCGGGTTAATGTTTTGAATTCCGTCTCCTTTATCAGCACCGCCCCACTCGCCGGAACACCCCTGTTATCATTATTAATAGGAACACCATTAACTACAAATAAAGGAGATCCGCCAGAATTAATACTTGGCATACCTCTTAGTAAAATACGGGCTGTTCCTCCAGGGCCGCCGGCTGTACCATGTACGTTTAGACCTGCTACCTGTCCCGAAAGTGACAATGCCACGTTTGTTTCGCGGGCCTTATTCATCTGGTCGCCATTAACTGTTGTTACAGCATAGCCTAATTTTCGAGATTCCTTGGTAATGCCAAGTGCTGTTACCACTACAGACTCAAGTTCCTTGCTTGATTCTTGTAAAGTAACATCAATTGAAGTCCGTCCATTAATAGGAATTTCCTGTTGTGTATAACCGACACCACTAATAACCAGCACTCCTGGATTAGCTTTAATGGAAAAGGAACCGTCTGGTCCTGTGACTGTTCCTCTTCGGGTACCTTTTAGAAGGACGTTCATTCCTTCGATACCTTTTCCTGCACATTGGTTACCGTTCCGGTAACGGTTTTGTCCTGAGCTGAAGCGAATAACATAGCTGCAAGAAATGTAAAAACAAGGGATAATTTTTTCATCATTACAATCCAGTTTTGGGTTAAGAAATAGTTAATGTAAAATATTTATGAATTTTTTATCAAATTAAAATATTTTTACAATGTGACCCTTAATTAATAAAAAAATTGCTAATTTATTCCCAATGGTAGAATATTTTTTACTATATATACTCTAGACCACATGAAATACTCAGTTTTTAAACATCTCAAGGGCGAAGAATTATCCGGAACCGCCTTTAAATTGAACCGACAAAGAAAGAATATCATTTCCAAATTAAGTACCCATAAAGATTCAACAATACCCGAATTGTCGGATCACTTAAATATTAGCATTCCAAAAGTAAATTATCTGTTAATGGGCCTGGTGGAAGAAGGCCTGGTGATAGAAGGAGGGCAAACTACTGAAGGGATAGGCCGCAAGGCGACTACTTATAAACTAAACCAAAGTAGTTGTTATTTTTTAGGGGTCGATATAAAGAAATACAAAATTAATATCGGCTTAATGGGATTTGATAAAACGATTATCGAATCTGCATATGATATTCCGTTCCCCTTCACCGAACCACAGGAATCTTTAAATGCTATTATCAAACAGATTAATACCTTTCTGAACAAATCGAGTATATCCAAAGATAAAATCGTCGGAATGGGGCTCAGTATGGCAGGGAGAGTAAATGTTAAGAAGGGAGAAATACTTACAATTTACCATTTTGAAGACTCTCCTGTAAAATCTAAACTAGAGGAGTCGATTCAACTTCCAGTATATTTAGACAACGATAGTCGCACCATAGCTTATGGAGAATATTATTTTGGTAAAAAAATGAACGTAGGGAATGTCATCGTCGTAAATCTCGATTACGGTATTGGAACAGGTATATTTATAGATGGCAAACCACTATACGGCGCCTCAGGTTATGCAGGTGAAATTGGCCATATCCCTCTTTTTACTAACGAAAAGATTTGCCTTTGTGGTAAAAAAGGTTGCCTGCAAACTGAATCCTCCGGATTTGCCCTCATCGATTTTATAATAAATAAAATGAAGGAAGGCAGCAATAGCCGGTTAAGTGTTGTCTTAAGTAAAAAAGGATTTCTTGAGCTGGAAGATATTATTAAAGCTGTCCAACTGGGCGATAACCTGGCGATAGAGGCAGTTACCGTAATTGGTTATAACCTGGGTAAAGGCCTTTCGGTTGCTATTAATATGTTTAATCCAAATATTATTGTAATAGGTGGTACGCTTTCAGCTCTGGGAGATTCGCTGCTTTTGCCTGTAATTCAATCATCCATTTTTCAACATTCATTAAGCCTTGTGAATACTGATACTCAAATTATGGTTTCAAAACTAAATGATAAGGCTGGCTTGCTCGGTTGTTGCCTTTTGATAAGAGACAAAACATTAGGACTTATATAAAATACGTAGAGACAACTTGTTAAAATAGCAGTTATGAAAGCTTTGCAAACAGAGATATCTTCTCTTTTACATACTTATATTGGCGTAGTTGAAAGAAGCGGGCCGTATTTTAAATCGCCCTTTCATTACCATCCCGAACTGGAACTGGTGCATATAAAGCATGGTCATGGCAAACGGATTATTGGCGACAAACTGGATAGTTTTTCAGATGGGGATATGGTATTCATAGGTTCTAATCTGCCTCATGTTTGGCTTAACGACGAAGGGTATCACAAGAGCTCCGATGCGCTTGAAGCAAAGGCCCTGGTAGTGTATTTTAATAAAGAATTGTTCTCAAAGAGTTTTTACGAGTTAAAAGAAAGTAAGCAAATCAACGATCTTTTTAACCGTGCATCACGTGGAATAAAAATCAACGGCAACACAAAGGAGAGGATAGCCGGCAAAATGGAAAAACTTGCACGAAAGAAGGATCTCGACAAAATAATTTGCCTGCTGGATTTAATTAATACCATCGCCACCTCAAAAGATATTGAATATATTACGAACGAAGGATACACCGGTACAACATTAAATGCAAAAACTGATCGGCTTTCCGAGGTATATAAATATATCATTACCAATTATTACAACGATATTTCTCTTGATGAAATATCAAAGATTGCCAATATTTCCGCCAATTCTTTCTGCAGGCTTTTTAAGCAACGTACCAACCGCCATTTTATCGAATACCTTAATGAAGTAAGAATTTCCAATGCCTGTAAGTACCTGCAGGAAACCAACCTCAATGTGTCGGAGATAGCTTTTCAATGTGGCTATAAAACGTTATCAAACTTTAATAAGATATTTAAGAAGACTACTTGTCTTTCGCCCAATGAATACCGGCAAAAAACGGCAATGATGCTGGTCTAACTGGTAACTGTAGACGAATCTCCCTTTTTATTTTATCGGGTGATACAGGGTGAAAGCAAATTTGTATCGGAATGAATGCGGCAAATTGATAGATTGCCTTATTGCAGGAACGATTATAAAACGGCCAAAAATTTCATAGTTATCAAATACCAAAATGCATTTGTGTGGGTTAATTATCCGCTTGTCATATCGTTATTCATCAATCGCCTTCAAATCATTATTTTTGCTGAATGTGGATGAAATTAAAACTAATAGTTTGTTTTTGCTTGTTGGGAATAACAGCCTTTTCACAGGAAAAATGGAGTCTTTTAAAATGTGTGAATTACGCATTGGATAATAACATATCCATAAGGCAAAACGAGATCCAGGCTGAACTTGCCGGAATAACCACTGAGCAAAGCAAACTTTCCAAATATCCCAGTGCCAATTTCAGTAATAATGAAGGTTATAGGTTTGGGAAATCGCAAAATCCTTCAACGGGAATCTTAGAAAATCAAAACTTTTTCCAGATAGGATTGCAGCTTCAAACCAACGTCGAGATTTTTAATTGGTTCTCAAAGAAAAATACAGTTCTTGCCAATGAATGGTCGGAGATGGCAGCCAAAGCGGCCACTGATAAACTTAAAAACGATATCGCGTTAACAGTAGCCAATTCCTATTTACAGGTATTGCTTGCAAGGCAGCAGGAAGAAATTGCTGATGTGCAGGTGAAGCAATCTATTTCACAATTGGATATTGTAAGGAAACAAGTAAACGCCGGCGCCTTACCGGAATTAAACGCGGTTGAGTTGGAGGCACAACTCGCCAATGATAGTGCTAATTTGATTTCAGCAAAGGGAAATGTTACCCAGGCAAAATATGTTTTAAAAGCATACATGAACCTCGATGCAGCGGCGCCATTCGAAATTGAAGAACCGCCTGCTGATAAAATACCGGTTGAACCAATTGCTGATCTGCAACCTGAAAACGTTTATGCTTTAGCGTTAGCTAATCTCCCCCAGCAAAAATTTAATGATTTCAATTTAAAAGCAGCCCAAAAAAATTCTCTGGCTGCAAAAGGCGCACTATATCCTACTATTTCAGCCTACGGTAGTTTGAGCAGCAATTACGGATATTTTCGTTCACCTACTTATTCCCAGGTGCTTAACGGGTATGCACCCAGTGGGCTCGTCGTTAGCGATGGAAGCGGTGGTTTTATTGATGTGCAAAAGCCATTATATACCAGCGGCGGTAAAAATGGTTATGTCACCTCTGATCCGTTAGGTACCCAATTCAGTAATAACTTTGGACAGTCCATTGGCGTTAGTCTTTCCGTTCCCATCTTTAACGGTTGGCAATCGAAGGCTAATTACCAAAGGACCAGGCTCAACATTAAAACGTTGGAATATCAAATACAGTTAGATAATCAAACCTTGAAGCAGGACATTTACCAGGCTTATAATGCGGCAATTGTTGCCTTAGAGAAATTCAATTCGTCGCAAACGCAGGTGGATGCTGCACAAAAAAGTTACGACTTTGCCAGTAAGAGATATAACATAGGTATGTTGAGCACACTGGAACTCATAACCGATCAGAATAATTTGTTTCGTGCCAAGTTGCAATATGTTTCTAACCAGTTCGATTATGTATTTAAAATGAAGGTGCTTGAATTTTATAAAGGACAGGGAATAAGGATGTAAAAATTATAATTAGTCATTTGTTTTGAAACGGCAGATATGCTTACGAGATATAAAATAAAAAAGATATTATGAATAAGACCTTGAAATGGATCATTATTTCTCTTGTGGTAATAATCGCTCTTTTGGTAGTTCTTAAAAAGGCAGGCTTATTGGGTAAAGACCAGGGAACAAAAGTGACGACTGAAAAAGTTATGAGACGTACCATTGTGGAAACCGTAAATGCCAGCGGAAAAATATATCCTGAAATTGAAGTTAAAATGAGTCCCGACATTTCGGGAGAAATTGTGGAATTGAATGTTGCCGAGGGCGATAGCGTTAAGAAAGGACAGGTGCTCGCTAAGATATACGGCGATATTTATGCAACCCAAAGAGACCAGGCCGCGGCCATCGTAAACCAGCAGCAGGCGCAACTTGCTAATTCAGAAGCTTCCATTGGAGCCATGCAGGCGCAGCTCGACCAGGCGAAAAAAACATACGATATGCAGAAGCAGTTGTACGACGAAAAAGTGATTTCTGCAAATGAATTTAATACAGCCGACGCCGCTTATAAATCGGCTCTTGCAAATGTTAGTGCAGCGAAGCAAGCTATAAACGCAAGCCAGGCCGGTGTTGAAAGTGCTAAAGCCGGATTAGCAAAAGCGAATAAAGACATAAGCCTGGCCACCTTAGTTTCACCTATGGATGGCGTTGTGGATTTGCTCAATGTAAAAAAAGGCGAACGGGTGGTTGGAAGCTCTATGATGGCTGGTACAGAAATGATGCGCATTGCAGATATGAGTAAAATTGAAATAAGAGTGGATGTGGGCGAAAATGATATTCCAAAAGTTCATTTGGGAGATACTGCTACCATTGAAGTAGACGCCTACAACGACAGAAAGTTCACCGGGATTGTTACTCAAATTGCCAGCAGCAATAACGGCGCTGCATCGCAAACAGATAATTCAGTTTCCACCAGTACTGATGTCACTAATTACAAAGTATATATTAGAATATCGCGTGATTCTTATAAAGATTTAATTAATAATTCCAAATCAAAGAGTTTCCCCTTCAGGCCGGGAATGAGCGCCAGCGCTGACATTCAAACTAAAACAAAAACGAATGTTTTATCTATTCCAATCAACGCGGTTACAACACGTGAAAAAAATGATTCTACCGGCAACGGGCAAACGCAAATGCCAGCCAATGCAAATAACAACCAGGCAAGCGTAACAAATGCTAATGCATCAAATAACGATCTTGATGAAGTTGTTTTTATTGTTCAGTCTGACGGCACGGTAAAAAGGCAAATTGTAAAAACCGGCATACAGGATATCAACGATATAGAAGTAACCGCCGGGTTAAAAGAAGGAGACGAAGTTGTTACCGGTCCTTATGATGTTGTTTCAAAAACGCTGAAGGATAAGGATAAGGTAAAAGTGGTTCCAAAAAGCGAATTGTTCGATAAGAAAAAATAATGTTATCCTAGTGGAACGCTAAGTGCAAATAAATTAGTTTTTGAATTGCTCCCAGCTATATTTTTTAAGTAAATAAATCTTCGGCTTTTGCAATACTCTCCGGTTTTCCTACATCGATAAATTTTGTATTGCTATGGTCAAATGCAGCTATGGCATAAGTTTTAGCAAGGTCAAGATACACATCAACCATTGAAAATTTTCCTTCCATTTTAATTAATGAAAATATTTTGGGCGATATAACATGGATTCCGCTAAAAGCTTTTAAATAAAATTTATTTGCCTCCCGGCTAATCTTTTGTTCACCGGTCTTTTCATTTCTCCATCCACACAGGTTAGGCATTTCGTCAAACAAAAAATAACGGGATGTGTGTCGTGTAGTTACAGCAAGTGTAGCGATAGGATGAAGATTTATATGCCCACTAATCATTGCTTTTAAATTCATATCGGTTAATACATCCACATTTACTACAACAAATGGTTCATTACTATCTTTAAAAAACCAGCCGGCTTTTTTTAATCCGCCACCGGTTTCCAGAACCGTGTCACTCTCATCCGATATCGTTATGTTACTTCCAAAGCCCTTGTTTTTTGCAATAGTGTCTTGTATTTGATCAGCAAAATGATGAACATTGATAATTACGTCTTTAATACCAAAACTGGCGAGGTATTCTATATTTCTTTGCAGCAATGTTTTGCCGTTTATTACCACAAGCGCCTTGGGGTGCTTATCAGTAAAAGGTTTTAGGCGAGAGCCAAGGCCAGCTGCGAATATCATTCCTCTCATCGTAACTAATTTTAAAATCCTTTCTGTTCCTGAATATTTTGTTCAATATGGCGTAAGTCTATTTTCACTTTAAACTTATTTCGCAAATGACGGGTGAGTGCATCTGCTGCGTATACGCTTCGGTGTTGGCCACCGGTACATCCAAAGTTTATCATTAATGATGAGAAGCCCCGCTCAATATAATCTTCCACTGCAATATCGGCAAGGTTATAAACACTGTTTAAAAACTCCGGCATTTGTGTTTGTTGTTCCAGGAAGTCTATAACGGGTTTATCTCTACCGGTCTGTTCTTTAAATTCTTCAATTCTTCCCGGATTTAAAACGCCCCGGCAATCGAAAACAAAGCCGCCGCCGTTATCGCTTGCGTCTTTTGGATAGCCTGTTTTTAAATATGAAAAACTATTGATCTTTACTACTAGTGGAGTTGCATCCGTCGCCTGAACCGGCCTGAATTTATTGATAATATTTTCCTGGACAATTAATTGTAAGACTCTTTCAAATTCAGGTAAAGCGATGCCGGTTTCTTTGTTTTCCAAAAACCATTTTAAATTAGACAGCGCCAGCGGGATGCTTATTAAGAAGTGTGCCTTTCTTTCAAACAAACCTCTGAATCCGTAGGCGCCCAACACCTGCAAAAGTCTTATAAGCACATAACCGTTATATTGGCTTACAAACCTCCCACGATCTAATGGGCTTTTCAAAATTTCATCAGCACAATCCATATAATATTCCAAAAGCAAATTTTTCCATTCATCAGGCAGATTTGCCTTGGCTTGCCAAAGGAGTGATGCTACATCGTATTGCAAGGCACCCTTCATCCCGCCCTGGTAATCGATAAAGTGAACCGCTTCATCTTTAATAAATATGTTCCTGCTTTGGAAATCACGGAACATAAAGTGTTTATTTTTTACGTGATCAAGGTAGGTGCTGAGTGCTTCAAAATCGTCGATCAGTTTCTCTTTGTCGTAGGCTATTTTGAGTGGGTCCAAAAAATAATATTTGAAATAAAGCAGGTCGCTCAATATTGCCTGTTTTCCAAATTCTTTAGATGTGATGCAATAGTCATAATCGATTTTCTCATCACCTTTAATCTGCAACAAAGAAAGTGCTTTCAGGCTCTTTTTAAAAAGATTGAAAACGTAATCATTCAATCCATTTTCCTCCAGTTCATTCAATAATGAAACATTTCCAAAATCTTCCTGTATATACATCTTTTGTTCAGGATGAACTTTGTATATCTCAGGAAGTGGCGCTTTAGCTCTTTTTAATTGATCGGTAAAATTTAAGAAAGCAATATTCTCCTTTATATTTTCATTAAAAGTGGCGATATAGGATTTATTCATTGTTGTAATGCGAAAGTAAATTCTATCACCACCTGATTTAGGAAGTTTTTCAAAATCTGCAATTTTATCAGGGATAAATGTTTGAAAAAAAACTTTGATATTTTCAGCAATCTGCTCCATATTTTCTTTGGGTGAAAGTAAAAATAGAATATTTATTTGATGGAGTAAAAGCGGAGACCATTTTAAATATGTATTAAGAACTTTGCTTTAAAGCATTAACTTCATTGCAACCAAGCATAACGATCTATCATGAAACAATTATTCTTTTTTATATACACACTTATACAAATTAATTTGTTTGCACAGCCGGGATCTATAAAGTATAACGTTGATTCTGCAAGTATTGAACATGCAGGTGTGCCGAAAGGAGAATTGATAAAATTTATATACGATCAATCAAAAATATTTCCCGGTACATCGCGTGATTGTTGGGTATATGTTCCCGCAGAATATAAAGCGGATAAGCCCGCATGTGTTTATGTAAACCAGGACGGTATTCAATGGAAAGCGCCAACCGTTTTCGATAATCTTATTTACAACAATGAAATGCCAATAACGATTGGTGTATTTGTTACTCCCGGGAAAGTGCTGGCAGATAGTGGCTCCAATTCGTTGGATCGTTATAACCGCAGCTTTGAATACGATGGATTGGGGGATGCCTATGCACGCTTTATTCTTACAGAAATATTACCCGAAGTTGAAAAATTAAAAACAAAAGATGGGCGCAGTATTCATTTATCAACTAACGGGAACGACCGTGCAATCGGCGGTTCCAGCAGTGGTGCTGTTTGTGGTTTTACCGCAGCGTGGGAACATCCCGAAGCATTTTCAAGAGTGTTTAGTGCCATCGGCACTTATGTTGGTTTGCGTGGGGCCGATCGGTACCCAACGCTTATACGCAAGTATGAACCGAAACCTATCAAAGTTTTTTTACAGGATGGTAGCAATGATCTTAATATTTATGCGGGTGATTGGTGGATGGATGCTCAGACAATGGAACGTGCCTTAACTTTTGCAGGTTATGAAGTAAATCATGTGTGGGGCGAAGATGGACATAACGGAAACCAGGGAACTTCCATTTTTCCCGACGCTATGCGATGGTTGTGGAAAGACTGGCCAAAGCCTGTTGCAGAAGGTAATTCAAAAAATCAGTTCCTAAGCGACTTGCTTATACCGGGTGAAAACTGGGAACTTGTTGGTGAAGGTTATAAGTTTACAGAAGGAACAGCAGCAAATGCAAAAGGCGAAGTTTTTTACCAGGATATTCCCACTTCCAAAACTTACAAAGTTGATGTAAATGGAAAATTAACTGCATTGAATACAGATGCAAAAAGAGCAAGTGGCACTTCTTTCGGCGCCAATGGTAAACGTTATACAGTTGCAGGAAAAACAAATCAAATATTGAGTTATGATGGCAATGAAAAAGAAACGATAATTGCAGACAGCATTGCAGGTAATGATCTTGTTGTTGCCAATAACGGCAACATTTATGTAACGTCGCCGGATGGTACAACTAAACCGAGCAAGTTATATCTCATTCGTCCAAATGGCGAAAAGCTCGTAGTGGATGAAGGATTGAAATTTGCCAATGGAGTTACGCTATCTCCTGATCAAACGCAGTTATATGTGACAGAATCGGCATCACATTGGGTATGGATTTATAAAATAAATGCAGATGGAACCGTAGCCTACAAACAACATTACGGATGGCTTCATGAGCCCGACACGGAAGAAAATGCCTGGAGCGACGGGCTCAGATGTGATACTGCTGGCCGCGTTTATGTGACATCAAGATTAGGTATTCAAATAATGGATCAGTTGGGCCGTGTGAATGCGATATTGCCATTGCCGCCTTCTTCATTTAATCCTTCCAACGTTTGTTTTGGCGGACCTGATTTCAATATATTGTATGTATCATATGGTGATAAAGTATATCGAAGAAAATTAAAAACAAGAGGTGCTAATAATTTTGATAAACCGATTAAACCTGTAGTTCCAAGACTGTAAGTTGAATATTTGCAAACAACTGTGATAACAACTGCGTTTATCCGTCGCAGTAATCAACAATGAAAAAAACAACGCCTTTACAACCAATGCAAAGACCTTGAAAGAAAATATATTTTTTTAAAACTTTCTTTCAACCTTGTTATCGATCGGTGGCACTGTTCTTAAATAGGCGTAGATAGCGCTTAACTCTTCATCCGTCAGGCCTAAGTAAGGTTGCATGGGATTGCGTAATGAAGGCGGTCCGGTCGGCACTTTGCCTGATTTTACGGCATCAATAAACTGTGCTTCTGTCCAGTTGCCAATACCGGTATTTTTATCGGGTGTTATGTTTAAACTAACCATTTCCTTTCCATCCATATCATACATCTGGTTTCCGCCACCAAAAAAACCAGGCGATTTTTCCGGCTCATCATAATTATTTTTTGCAAATGATTTCGAATGACAGCTATAGCACTCCATTTGATAAAGAGCAATGTATCTTCCCCATGCAACCTTATTAGTTGTGTCCGGGCCTGGAATAACGTGTGATGGGAAATCAAATGGTTTTGCAGCGCCGATGGTTACTAAAAATTTTGTTAGAAATCCCGGCTTTGACGCAGGCATATGCTCGGGATTTGCCTTTAGCCATGGATCATCAGACCGGAGAAAAGAGATAATAGAATACAGGTCTTCGTCAGAAATATGTATAAGCTTAGGCATGTAAGGCGGCACATACTGGCCGTCTGGCTTTATGCCTGTTCTTATAAAAGATATGAGATCTCCGTCGCCCCAATTGCCTATACCTATTGTTGGATCGTGGGTAATGTTGGCGCTGTATATTTCTCCAAACTGTGGCGCTTCTGTCAATCTCCGCCCGGTGAATTCATCAGTTTTCGGATTGTAGTGACAACTACGGCAAAGCATAGACGCCAGCTTTCGCCCCTGGGCAACTCTTGCCGGTGTCGACTCTACTTTAATGTCAATCTTGTGTACGGCATATTTTGGAATAGATCTTTGCGAAATATAAAGAGCCATGCCCCCTGCCGCCACGATCACGATTAGAATGATAATTAATAGAACTTTAAAAAACTTTCTCATAGCAAAACGTTTTTGATGTTGAATTCATAAAAATATTTGAAAAAAATCACAGTAGAAAAACGATTTGAAAGTCGCCATTCAAAATTTGCAAAGTCGTTTAATAAACATGATGTTTCTCATCAAGCCTTTTCTCCAATACATCTTTGGACACATTGATTTGCTCACCGATCGGTTTGCCGTCGCGATAGGTAATCGCATTCAAATACGTGGCGCCAACAGGAAACTGAATTGGCTTGCCATCAAACTTTGGAGAGAACTGATCGGGATTGGTGCCGTCAAATGTATAGTAGATATCCAACCCTTTTACTTCGGAGGTGAGTGTAACACCGAAGTTACTGTTCTTAATACGTGCTGGCTCAAAAATTACATTGTACATGCTTCTGGCATACTTGACATTTGCTGCGTCTAAACGGGGAAATTGTTTTTCCAATCTTGTTATAAAATCAGTCCAGTTTTTATTTGCTTTTGTGCTCCAATAAACTTCAGATAATGCGATTGCCCTTGGCCACGTCATGTATTCTGCATGCCTGAAAGTGGGAACCGATTCTGTCCATAGATTTCCTTGTCCTCCTAAAATATATTTTTCGTCTATACTATCCGGTACGGGCTCATAATTATATGAATCAGAAAGCCGGCATAAACCGTAGGTTGGAGGTTCGCCGGAAGGTTCGCCCTGGTAGAGATCGAGATAACAGTAATCCCATGGAGTCATCACTACTTTATGGCCCATTTTTGCAGCGGCAATACCACCGCTCATTCCACGCCAGCTCATAACGGTTGCATCAGGCGCTAACCCGCCTTCTAAAATTTCATCCCAGCCAATCAATTTTTTTCCTTTTGATTCCACGATCTTCTCTACCCGTTTTACAAAATAACTTTGCAATTCATTTACATCTTTCAAATGTTCATCAGCCATACGCTTTTGACATTTCGGGCATTCGTCCCAAAAACCTTTATATGCTTCATCTCCGCCAATATGTATGTATGGATTCGGAAAGAGCGCTGCTATTTCAGTAAATATTTTATCAAGCATGGAAAAGGTTGAATCATTACCTATGCATAAAACATTATCGTTTCTTTCATAACCTTTACCACCGGCATTAACGGAATAAGGTAATTGCGTACAACTAAGATTGGGATAAGAAGAGATCAGTGCAAGACTATGCGCAGGCACATCAATTTCAGGAAGGATGGTTATGAAACGATCTTGTGCATATTTAATAATTTCCTTCATGTCCACCTGTGTATAGAAGCCACCATCTGTTGCGGGCTCACCGGCGAAAGCAGCCATAAACGTTCCCCATCGGCCGGTGCGCTTCACCCGCCATGCGCCCACTTTTGTAAGTTCAGGAAGGCTTTTTATTTCAATGCGCCAGCCCTGGTCATCAGCAAGGTGCAGGTGTAGTGTGTTGTATTTATAACGGGCCATTTGATCTATGTATTCTTCCACTTCCTTCTTAGTAAAAAAGTGTCGGCTCACATCCAGCATTAAACCACGCCATGCGAAACGGGGTACATCTTTTATATCAACACAAGGCATTGTCCATTTTACATTTTGAACTTCCGTTACACTTGCGATGGAAGGAGGCAATAATTGTAAAACTGTTTGCAGTCCATAAAAAAGGCCGGCCGGTTTATTAGCCATTATAGTTACTATCGAAGGCGTAACTTTTAGCGTGTACCCTTCATCGTGAAGTGAGGTATCAGCTTGTTTATTTAACATTAAACTGATCGCATTTTTAGAAGATCTTTTTGTTGAAAGATGATAGCCTGTTGAAGTAGCAATCTTGTTAATAAACCATTGAATGCTTTCCTTAACATCAGCATCGGAAGAGGTTGTGGTTACAGCCGTTGAGTTAGTTAAAACAAAATGCCCGTCATGTACCTGCATAGCCAATGGCCTCGGAATGATGGCGATGGAATCGCCGGCTGTTGCATACGAGGCGTCTAGAGAAAGAAGTGCAATAAGGCAAACTGAGAGAAAAGAGCAACTGACAAAATATTTGTTTTTGCTGATAATTTTTTTCATTCAAATGGTTTTTTGGAGTAAGGGACTAAGGTAAAACATCGCGATAACTTTCAAGAAATTTTATACGCCATTTAAATAAATTCCAAATTATATTTCTTTAAAAGAATTTCATTTTTTTGTTCGTATAAAAGTTCATTCATATCATTTATTGGCTTTTGCCAAAGCTCTTGCAACACTTGCTTCATTTCTGTCAAATCATTTCGCATCTGCGTTGATTCTTCAATAAAATCGTCTGGAATTTTATCAACCCCTTCTAAGGCTTTTATTACGTCAATCCATTTGCTATAATATTTAATCTTATCCTTTTTAGGGATATACCAATTAACGCCATCGTGTGGTCTAGCCAAAATGTAGTAGTGAACAATTTTGTTTCTATAATCTTTAATTCCTTGTGAAAATTTCTTATACTTTTTCCAAGATTTATCTTTTAAAAAGTATTGATCTAAAATGTATTTTCGATCGAGTAAGTCGACTGGATAATGTCTTCCATATTTAAAATAATGGTTGTATAATTCTGGATACCTATCATCATACCATTTACCGGCTACTTCTAGGAACTCATCTTTGGTCAGAGATTGCCCAAACTCGATTTGCTGTTCTGTGCATCCCATTTTTATAAAATAAATAATCTTTAAAAATTCTTCAACCAAATCACAAATAGTACCCAGTTTGGTATAAAAATTTTCAAAAGTAAAATTCTCTTGGGCTTCGATTAAACGCCAGAATATTGTATAGTGAAAAGAACCAATGTTAAGAAGGTCTTCTGAAACTCCATCTCTATTATCAGTAAATAATTTTCCTGCTTGAAAATTTCCATATAATCGATTTGTCGAGGGGACGATAAATTTTCGCCAATATACTTCTGAGTTAGGAAATTCCTTTGTTAGATAATGCCCATAGCGAGATTCTGTTGAAGCGCCTCCATTTTGATAAGTCGTAGTGTTTACAATATTCAATAATTTCTGAAATTCTAGTTTCATATAATTCATTAAAATTATGGTTTCATAAATGTTTAATTCATTCCAATCAGCCCCAGCGTTTGACGCAACCATGCTCAATAGCCTTCCAACGGCTCGCCCAATAGGAAATCGAGTAGGAGCTAATAATTTTATTTATTTAGCCGACCTCTCACACCACCGTACGTACCGTTCGGTATACGGCGGTTTGTTAGAAAAGTTTCCGTCTGGTGTTCCGTTTTCCAGTAGTAATAGTTAGTGAACCCAACGTACCCTTAGCCGGCTAAAGTATTCGTTATTTAAGGCACGGCATAGTACCGGGCTGTGCGCTACCCTGCAATAACTTTTGCGGCTGTTGCTCCACTCGTATGCCTTTTGCTTCGGGATGCCCAGGTTTATTAAGTGCATCCCTTTAGTGTTGGGCTTCTTCCATTGTTTCCATATGCCTGTTCGTAGTCTTGTCCGTACTAATTTGTCCAGTTCTTCCATCTTACTTTTGGCTTTAGCTATCACAAAGTAATTTACCCACCCACTGATTATTGCTTCCATTTTCTTTATCTTTTCTGCCGCTGATGATGGGTCATTGCGCCTCGTTTTCTCCTTCATCTTTTTCTTTATTCTTGCAACAGACTTAGGGGCAATGCATATTTCCCATTTGTTCTCCCTTTTATAAAATGAAAATCCTAACAGCGTACTATCTGTGGGTTTACTCACTTTGCTTTTTGTGCGGTTTACTTTCAGTTTTAGTTTGCTTTCTATGAACTTCGTGATGGTTTCCTTTACCCGTCGGGCGGATTTCTCACTCTTTACATAGATACTGCAATCATCGGCATACCGTACAAAACGATGGCCTCTTGCCAATAATTCTTTATCCAATTCATC
>CAWBUS010000021.1:0-112857 GCA_963792025.1 uncultured Chitinophagaceae bacterium
TTTAATTTTTGCTTTTTGTATTAAAGATATTTTTTTGAATTGCATAAACAAGTAATAAATCAAAGCGAGTGCTACCACGCCGGCCCAAATAGGAAAATTTTCTTCAATATCTTTTTGGTCTTTGTTTCCCCCAAGCGTAAATACATAAAGAGCAGTGACTTGTAAACCATTGTATAAAAAATGAAAGAGCGCTGAGAGCCAGATATTTCCGCTGTAATAAAATATAAAGCCGAGAATAATGCCTAAGGCAAAACGGACCAGGAAGCCATAATAGGAAATATGCACTAAACTAAAAATAATTGAAGTTATGATGATGGCGATCCAGGGACCTTTAAACCATCGTGTCAAAATATTTTGTAAGCCTGCTCTAAAGCAAACTTCTTCAAAAATGCCTGGCAATAGTCCAATCATCACCAATGAAATAATGTATTTTGAAAATGAATTGATATTAATAAGAGCAGCTTCTTCAGTGGCTCTTGAATTTTCCATAGCCTTAAACTTTGCGGCCCATTTTATGGGTATTGGAATTATTTTGTTTAGTTCTCCTAAAGCACCGGATAAAGGAAATGTAAGAAACAAGATAGCTAGTATAATGAAGACTTGTTTATAGTTAATATTTGAGCTAAACCCTATAAACCTGGCAGGCTTACGGTAACTAATAAGTGCAGTAAAATACACCGGTAAAAAAAACATAAAAAAGGTTGAAACTCCCTGTATAGTCATAACCGCGTTATAATATTCTGGCTTCAGCATATCGGTTTCCATGGCAAGAATTGGCCTGCCCGTCATGCCGACCCATATCGCAACAGAAACAAATCCGCCGATTATAAGTCCGGCGCCAACTAATCCCAGCAAAATTCCAAATTGGGCAGGAAAGGTTATACCTTTTGAATTTCTGTCGTTGATTTCCATCTCAAAATTTTAGTGCGTAAATTTACAGCCTATTTAGGTATCAGGTATCAGTCATGAGGTATCAGGTAACAAGTATCAAGAATCAAGTACCAGGTAATATGTCTTCAATAGGTAACATACAACTTCCCGATTTTCCTTTATTGCTGGCGCCTATGGAAGACGTTAGTGACCCGCCGTTTCGTGCCGTTTGTAAGGATAATGGAGCCCATCTTATGTATACTGAATTTATAAGCAGCGAAGGACTCATAAGAGATGCCATCAAAAGCCGTAAGAAACTGGATATATATGATTACGAAAAACCGGTAGGCATTCAAATTTTTGGTGGAGATGAGGAAAGTCTTTCGCTGGCAGCTAAAATTGTTGATGCTACTAATCCTGATCTATTGGATATCAATTTTGGTTGTCCCGTAAAAAAGGTGGCTTGCCGCGGAGCAGGCGCCGGCGTCTTAAAAGATGTACCCTTAATGGTGCGTTTAACCGACGCCGTTGTAAAGAGTACTTCGCTTCCGGTAACAGTAAAAACAAGATTAGGCTGGGATGATAATACAAGAAATATAGAAGATGTTGCGGAACGTTTGCAGGATGTTGGAATAAAAGCCCTGGCTATCCATGGCCGCACCCGAACGCAAATGTATAAAGGTGAAGCAGACTGGACATTGATTGCGAAAGTGAAAGAGAATCCAAGAATTACTATTCCCATATTCGGTAATGGCGACATTGATTCTCCGCAAAAAGCTTTGGAGTATAAAAACCGTTATGGTGTTGATGGCATCATGATAGGTCGCGCTGCCATTGGCTATCCGTGGATCTTTAAAGAAATAACTCATTACGTGAAAACGGGCGAAATGCTTCCCCCGCCTACAGTTGAAGAGCGGGTGGCGGTATGCAAAAAGCATTTAATAAAATCAGTTGAATGGAAGGGCGCCGTTGTTGGCATAAATGAAATGCGCAGGCATTATACTAACTATTTAAAAGGAATGCCTAATATAAAAGAGTATCGTTTAAAATTAGTAACATTGAAAGAGGCCGAAGAAATTATTGAAGTGCTGGATGAAATTGTTGATCAATATAACGGATATGAATTTCAGCGAACTGTTATTGAATTAATTAATTATCATGAAAAGTGTGCAGTGTAACTGTCGCTATGTCGACAGTTCAAGTGGAGAAAATGAAGAAGAAAATACTTTTAAAAGATTTCCATTTTCATCAACCAGGTATTTATAAAAATTCCATTCAGGCTCTTTATTATTCCAGCCGTTTTTGGCTTCATCACTCAACCATTGGTAAACAGGTTGTCTATTGTATCCTTTTACGTCGTCTTTTTTAAATAGCTGGAAGGTTATACCAAAGGTTGCTTTGCAGAATTCAGCAATTTCTTTATCACTACCCGGTTCCTGGGCACCAAAATTATTGGAAGGAAAGCCAAGAATTACTAAATCCTTCCTTTGCAGATGCAAGTGTTCCAATTCTGCATACTGAGGAGTGAAGCCACATTGGCTGGCAACATTGACAAGCAAGACTTTTTTGCCCCTATATTTTTCAAACTTAATTTCTTCGCCGGAATTGGTAATTGCTTTTAATGAATAAAAATTAACAGGAGCATTTTTATTTGACATATTATTTTCAGTTTTTATTCCCAAGCCGGTTAGTTTTGAAATTTTCATTCGTAAAGAATATGACGCGATAATTATTTTGCTTAGCAAACTCATATAGAGAATGGAATATTTTTGAGTTGAACAGGAAAAAATATAAATTAATTTCTTCGCCATTTGTAACAACAATTCTGTTTTATTGTTTTAAACGTTTTGAATTTTCAACAAAATTGCCTGGCTAAAATGTCATCACGTTAAGAAAAGATAAGAAATGAAGAAATGTTTATTATACTACCGAATCAATTTTTTAAACCATTTTAATTTTCCTTTAAATGGCGGATATTTTATTTTCGGATCTATTAAGGTTGATGTTTTTAAAACCGGTTTCAAATGCGTAAAAACATTGAAAGTATTTTTGCCGTGATAAGCACCCAGGCCGCTGTTCCCTATACCGCCAAAAGGAAAATTTTCATTAGCAAATTGCCAAACGGTATTATTGATGCAGCCACCGCCAAATGGAATTTTTCTAATCCACTCTTCTTCCACCTTCTTATTTTTTGTAAACAGGTAAAACGATAACGGATTATCATTTTGTTTCACTATCTGCATGGCTTCTTCCGTTGTATTAAAAGACAACACCGGAAGTATCGGGCCAAATATTTCTTCTCTCATCACAGCATCACTCAATGATATATCAATAAGAATGGTCGGGTCAATATGTAATTTGTCTTTATCATATTTTGCTCCGTAAAATATTTCCCCATCGTTTAGATAAGTTACTAATTTATTAAAACGGTTTTCGTTAATTATTTTCCCATAGTCGTTACTGTTAGAAGCGTCCTTTGTGTAAAATTTCTGAATAGTTTCTTTCATTTCATCCAATAACTTAATCTTTACCGCCTCTTGTACGAGAATGTAATCCGGTGCGATACACGTTTGGCCTGCATTTAAAAATTTACCCATAATTATTCTCTTTGCAGCTACTTTTATATCAGCATCTTCATAAACAATACAAGGGCTTTTTCCTCCTAGTTCCAGCGTAACGGGGATAAGGTCATTTGCTGCAAGCTTATAAATCTCTCTGCCAACCGTTGTGCTCCCGGTATAAAAAATGTGGTTGAATTTGAATTGATTCATCAAAGCGGGTACCACCTTAGAACCATCACCTGTGATTACTTTCACGTAGTTTTCAGCAAAGGTTTCTTCAATAATTTTTACAATAATTTTTTCTGTTGCGGGGGCTAGTTCTGAAGGCTTTAATACCGCACAATTTCCGGCTGCGATTGCACCGGCCAATGGAATTAATAATAATTGTAAAGGATAATTCCATGGTGCAATAATTAAAACAACGCCCAAAGGATCTCTGTAGATTTTAGCTGATGAAGGAAAAGTTGTGAGGTCAGTCGAAACATTTTCAGGCGCCATCCATTCACGTAAATTATTAATTGCGTTTCTTATTTCACCCATTAATAAACCTGTTTCTGTCGCCCATGTTTCTTCTTTGCTTTTTTTAAGATCGGCATACAGGGCTGTATTTATTTCATCTTCATATTTTATTATAGCATCTTTAAATAATAGTAATTGTCTTTTTCTGAATTTGTAAGAAAGCGTGGCACCGCTGTCGAAATAACTACGCATGTTACTTAGCGTGGAAGTATAATCGCTCATATCTGCTACATTTGTTTCCAAGTTACTTTTATCCTTTTGAAAAAAATAACAATAGCATAATAAACATGGATGATGAACATTTTATGAAGCAGGCTTTGAGGGAAGCGCAGCGTGCATTGGATGCTGACGAAGTGCCTATAGGTGCCGTAATTGTAATGCATAACAAAATTATAGGTCGTGGGTATAACCAGGTTGAAATGCTAAAAGATGCCACCGCCCATGCGGAAATTATTGCACTTACATCTGCATTCAATTATCTGGGCGCCAAATATTTACCTGAAGCTACAATGTACGTTACCATTGAACCTTGCGCCATGTGTTGCGGTGCATTATACTGGAGTAAAATAGGGAAATTGGTTTACGGAGCCAACGATGAAAAGCACGGAGGGCTTTCTAAAGTGTCGCTTCATCCTAAAACAGAAATTATTGGCAGCATTTATGCGGAAGATTGTGTATCAATGATGCAAAGCTTTTTCCGAAGGAAAAGATAAAATGCTTTTTATACTTTCGTTTTGAGGAATTATTTCACTGTGCGTATGCTTTGCAACATATAGTCAGTAAATTTGTTACAATACAAAATTGTTCACCTTTAAAAATAATATATTATGGCATTTACATTACCGGCTCTTCCTTACAGCTTCGATGCTTTGGAGCCTCATATCGACAAACAAACAATGGAAATTCACCATGATAAGCATCACCAGGCTTATGTGGATAATCTTAATAAGGCTATTGCAGGTACGCCCAATGAAAGTAAATCGTTGGAAGAATTACTTGCTAATGCTGGCAAAATAAGTCCGGCTGTTCGTAACAATGGCGGTGGACATTGGAATCACAGCTTCTTTTGGGAAATTCTTTCCCCGGATGGTGGCGGTAAACCTACCGGCAAGTTGGCTGAAGCTATCGATGAGGCTTTTGGTTCTTTTGATGAAATGAAAGAGAAATTTAATACCGCCGGCGCAACCAGGTTTGGTAGTGGCTGGGCCTGGCTTGGCGTTCTTGACGGTAAGTTGGCGATATGCTCAACTCCTAACCAGGATAATCCTCTGATGGATGTTGCAGATTGCAAATGCAAACCAATACTGGGTTGCGATGTTTGGGAACACGCTTATTATCTAAAATATCAAAACAGGAGAGCCGATTATTTGAAAGCTTTCTGGAATGTTATTGACTGGAAAAAAGTGGCCCAGCATTTTGAAAAAGCTGTTGGTAAATTAGCAACTGCCTGATTTGAAGTCTAAGAAATAATACAATTTGAAAATAAAAAAGCAGTCTCAATTAAAGAGGCTGCTTTTTACCTTTTATGCTGCTTTCTCAAACTATAACGTAGCCATGTCGATTACAAACCGGTAACGAACATCACCTTTCAACATGCGTTCATAACTTTCATTGATATCTTTTATATTAATCACCTCTACGTCGGAAGTAATATTATGTTCTGCACAATAGTCGAGCATTTCCTGTGTTTCCGGAATGCCGCCAATTAACGAACCCGCTAAACTTCTTCTTTGAAAGATAAGATTGAAAGCGGGTACTATTGCCGGTTCCGATGGCGCTCCAACACAAACCATTACTCCATCAGTATTAAGCATGCTCAGGTAGGTATTGTAATCATGAGGAGCGGAAACGGTATCCAGTACGAAATCAAAATAATTGCTTACACTTTTCACTTGTTCCTTATCACTCGTTAAAAGGAATTTATGAGCGCCTAACCTTTTTGCATCTGTTTCCTTTGACGGTGAATGACTAAGCATTGTAACCTCGGCGCCAAATGAAGCTGCTAATTTTACACCCATGTGTCCCAATCCACCAAGACCTAAAACTCCGACTTTATCACCTTTTCCAACTTTCCAATGCCTTAATGGTGAATACGTGGTAATGCCGGCACAAAGTAAAGGAGCCACACCTGGGAGAGGCAGTTTCTCAGATACCTTTAATACGAAATCTTCAGTAACAACAATTTGCTTACTATAGCCACCATAAGTAACACCGCTGCCATCACGTAGCTGTCCATTATAAGTTCCAACCATTCCACCCGAACAATATTGCTCCAGTCCTTCTTTGCAATTATCACATTCACGGCAGCTATCAACCATGCAGCCAACGCCAACCAGGTCGCCAACTTTATATTTCTTTACATGGTCACCCACTTTTGTAACACGACCAACAATCTCATGCCCGGGTACACAAGGGTATATTGTTCCGCCCCATTCGTTACGGGCAGTGTGCAAATCACTATGGCAAACACCACAATACAAAATATCTATCTGAACGTCGTGCGGTTTAGGATCTCTTCTGTTTATACTCCATGGTTCAATTGGAGTGGCCGCACTTTTTGCGGCATAGGCTTTTACTTCTGACATATCTTTTTTTTTGAATAACAAATTTAACCATTAAAAGTTTTCACGGGATTGAAGAAGGAATGCTGATTACTTTCATCATACCCCCGGATTCAATTCTTGCCAAGTATATTTTTTTAGCACGCAGATAAGATGCAACTTTAAACCTCAATAAAAAACTGGTTATGAAAAAATGGTTTCTTTTGTTATGTATGAGTATTTCGTACCTGAGTCCTTTATTTTCCCAAACTATTGAGAAGGATGAGTTGACAAAAAAAGCGGAAATGGATAGTATCAGAGCAGCCCGTAAAGACAGCATTAAGTGGGCGAAACTTGAAAGTGTTGCTTATTATCCTTTAATTAAAGCCGGTACTTTTTCAGGTGTTTTACCTGTTGAAGGCGTAGATGAAATACCAAGTCCCAAACGCCAATATAAGTTGCTGTTTGAGTTTACACTCAATTTTAAGGACACATCTCATGCTAAACTCAACCCCGGCCTTGTGGAGATAGCCCGCGTTTTAAATTTACATGTCGCTTCCGGAATACCTGTGTCTCATATTCACACGGTGATTGTTGTGCATGGGCCTTCGCTTTTTGCAATTCAAAATAATGCAGTATATCAATCCAAATACAAAAAGGATAATCCTAACAGCCAACTCATTTTAGATTTAATGAAAAACGGAGCCAAGTTTATAGCGTGCGGCCAGGCCATGAATTTTCTGGACGTTAAAAAAGACGAATTATACCCCGGCGTGAAAGTGTCATTAACAGCGCAAACGGCCTTATCAAATTATATTGGGCAGGGTTATGTGTGGTACGGAATTAGCGATGAAAATAAATAACAATTCTTACTGTTTTTTGTTATTACTATTTTCAGTTGCTTTTATTTATTTAAACAACACAATGGCATTATTATTCCAACCCTTAACGATCAGGAGTATTAAACTAAAGAACAGGATAACGGTATCGCCTATGTGCGAATATTCCAGCATTGACGGATTTGCCAATGACTGGCATTTAGTGCACCTGGGAAGCCGTGCTGTTGGAGGAGCGGCTTTAATTGTTACTGAAGCGACGGCGGTTTCACCTGAAGGACGAATTACGGCGGACGATCTGGGTATTTGGAAGAACGAACATATCGAATATCTTAAAAGAATTAGTGAATTCCTTCATCAGCATGGTGCTGTTCCGGGCATATAACTTGCTCATGCGGGGCGCAAGGCAAGTCATTTGAGTCCATGGAAAAGCGGGAGGCCGTTGGAACAAAGCGGGGGCGCGTGGCAAACATTTGCGCCAAGTGCCGTGCCATATAAAGAAGGAGGGTCTTTGCCGAAAGAGATGAGCAAAGACGATATAAATAAGGTAATAGATGATTTTGAAAAAGCAGCAATAAGAGCAGTAGAGGCAGGTTTTAAAGTCGTAGAAATACATGCTGCCCATGGATATTTAATTAACGAGTTTTTATCGCCAATCAGTAACAAAAGAACGGACGAATATGGGGGCTCGTTTGAAAACCGGGTTAGGTTATTGGTAGAATTGGTTGAAGCAGTAAGAAAAATAATTACCGATGAGTTGCCTTTATTTGTTCGTATCTCAGCTTCGGATTGGGTGGAAGGGGGTTGGGATATTGAAGATTCGATCAAACTTTCAGCCCTGCTTAAAGAGAAATCGGTTGATCTTATCGATTGCTCGTCTGGTGGAAATTCGCCTCACCAGGTAATACCAATTAAACCTATGTACCAGGTTCCTTTTTCTGAAAGAATTAAGAAGGAAGCGGGGATAGCGACCGGCGCAGTAGGTTTGATCACCAACGCAAAAGAAGCCGAGCAAATACTTAAAGAAGGGAAAGCTGATCTTATAATTTTGGCAAGACAATTTTTAAGAGATCCTTATTTTCCTTTGCATGCGGCCAAAGATTTAGAGATAGATATTAATTGGCCTGTTCAATATGAAAGGGCAAAAAGACACTAACTGATTTTCGTTTTCAACAATTGTAGTCTTATTCAAAATAAAAAACTCCGGAAAACTGCCGGAGTTCTTTATAGTTTTAATGATCTTACTTATTTTTTTACATTCAATGTAATTGCTTCGGATAATTTACTGCCATAAGAGCGATGGATACCGTCAGCCAACTGCAGAGCTAACGTGTGCTTACCGGGAGATAACTTGATGGTTGCTTCTTTTTGTGCATTGCCGTAATGCAGATGTGTACTATCCTTTGGAACCACAACTCCCGCTGCAATAGAATCTCCTGCATCAATCAGCAGATGAAAGTGACCTGAATTAGGTTTTACCGTTCCTGCTGAATCAATTGAAATTCCGGTAGCGCCCATTTCTACCTTTACAGGTGAAGTGACTGTTTCACCGTTTTTAAGATTTTTGAAAAAAACCTTAGCGCCGGCAGGAATTGCCGGAAGCGCATCCATTGAAGTGGAACTCATTGCCATATGCGATGTGTCCGCCATCGTTGATGTATCCTTTTGAATACCTGTTGTATCAGTAGCTGAACTCTCACTACCTGTGCCTGAATTGCAGGATACAAGTGCCAATAAAAGTATTGAGGGGATACTCATAAATTTTTTCATCGTTTTATATTTTAAGGTTTTATATTATTATAAAATATCATGCCAAAGGAGACTAGTTATGTCACGATAGATTAAAATCTCCCAAAAAGAAAGCAAAGGTAGACTATCAATTTTTTACCTATTGATAATTATCCAAAGTGGCATAAGGATTTAAAAAATTTTACTGCGGATCTGCAGCCATTTACTAATACTTTCTAATTAGCAAAAAAATATTCACCAATACAAACAGGCTGTTGCATGGAGAATTTTCCACAACAAGAGGAAAATGGTCCCGCGATACTAACCTTTATTTAGTAATGCAGGATGATATCGATTTAACGGCTCAGTTATTTTTACGTTTAACCATTGCCGTTATATAATTTAGAATAAATTGGTAATACGGCGCTTGTTGTACCATTACATTGGCGTAAAGCTTTTTAAAACGGCTACAGCGTCATGATAGTATTCCTTAGCGTAAGATATCCAGATATAGAAACTTAGCTCAGGATAATCAGGGTTTACAATGAGCATTACGGTAGCTGGAAAGCCGCTCTTAGTTCCATCAATAGCGCAGCCCCAATAACCGTTAATATTTTCAAGATAAATGGGCTGGGTATCCCCGGAGGCGTTTTCCGTATTGTATGAAAGGCTTAAATCATTTGCCCATTTCACAATCGCATTTTTCATACCATCATAAGTAAGGTTTTCACCTTTGCGGGGATAAATATCCAAAGCCATGGCACTATTCTTGGCTTCGTAAACCGTTGCGTCATTTTGCTGAACAACAAGATTGCTCGGTGCTTTAAATTTGATTTTGTAGGTATCCCATGTCCATAGTTGTAAAGTTTGTGCGTGGGTAACAGAAACAAGAGCAAACAATATGATCGTTTGCAAAGTTTTGTATCTCATAATAGTTTGGTTTAATGATTTTGAAAGTCGGAAAATAGAATTGCTAACTAAATTTAAAAAAAACATTGCGATTCTAAAGCGGAAGGATTATTTTTTTTGGAAATATTTTCTGAATAACAGACTTGTAAACGGAGGTAAATTTTGGGCTTTTGATTGCTACGCAATCTTCAACTGTTTAAGTTGTTGGCAACTCTCAATGAGCCATTTTTACTGGTTGCTATCTCCAATAACCAGTGAAAATTATCAATTTAAAACACTGGCTTCTTTTTCAATTTTAATATTTTTTTGCCCTTTTATTTTTGCCCAGCCACCCAGAACATTCCGAAGATTGTGGTATCCTTCTTTTTTCAAGATTGACGCAGCAATGAGGCTTCTGTAACCGCTTTCACAGTGAATGTAGATATTTTGATTTTCTTCCAATTGGGCTATTAGCGCAACATCCGTCATATCATTTAGAGGAAGATTGATAGCATCTTTTACATGACCTTCTGCAAATTCGTTTACTTTACGAACATCTACTACCACAAGGTTTTCATCAAAAGGAATATCCATAGCGAGCTCATCGGCTTCAACATCAATAATCATATCAATTGTTTCATTCGCTCTTTTCCAGGATTCAAAACCACCTTCAAGATAGCCTTCGACGTTATTAAATCCCACCCTGGAAAGCCTTACAATCGTTTCTTCCTCTTTCCCAGCATCTGTTACTATCACCGTTCGTTGTTCGAATGGTAAAATGCTTCCAGCCAATTCAGCAAATCCGTCGTCATGTCCAATAAATATGGAGCCCGGAATAAACCCAAATGAAAATTCTTCAGCTGTCCTTGTGTCAAGGACCAGGACGTCCTCTTTAATTTTCTGTTTTAAATCTTCTACATTTAACATAACGAGTCCTTTTCTTTTAATATGGGGCACCTGCTTGTCTACTTAAATCAAGATGACCGCTTTCAAAAGCCGGGTGAAATTTTTTTCAAAAATATGTTTTATTTTGGCTTTATGTCTTTTGCAAGATTCAAATATTCATTAAGATACCCAAAGTATCCATAATGATCGGCTTCATAATCACTCTTTACAAAGTATGCCGCTTCCTTAAGGGAACCTCTATAAATTTGTTTCAGATACATATAAATTATTTTTTAAATAATTTTAAATCAACATATCTCCCTTGCCTTTCGGATCTGGACATGCCGATTATCTTTTGCTTAAAAAGATAAAATAAATAGAAATGCGCAAGATTGCAGTTCGGAAATCCAGAAGTGAAAAGATCAACCCAGAAGGCTTTTTACAAATTGATTAATTGCCTCGATTCGGGGAGCGTTGATTGTATAAAAAATAAATTTTCCTTCCCTTTGTGTAGATACAATTCCGGCCTTTCTCAAAATAGCGAGATGTTGGGAGGCTACGGATTGTTCCAGGCGTAATTTTACGTAAAGCTCAGTAACGGTAAGCTTTTTGTTCTCATGAATCGTTTTAATTATCTGCTGGCGAAGCTTGTGATTCAACGCCCTTAAAACCAGGGAGGCCTTTTTTACACTATGATAATCAATATCCGGAAGATTTTCAATTTCTGTGTCTTGCCCTTGTTCATTTAAAGATTGTATAGACCCTAAAGCGGTCATAATATATAAAGTTTAATAGCTTGGATATCCCTTAATTCTACAATACAAAGATACATATTGCTCCTAAGAAACATTTAAGTGAAATGATAAAAAAATAAAAGGTTTTTGCACCGTCGGATATCTATTTTTTTAAAATAGTATAAAAATCTTTTATATATAACGGTTGCGCATAGGGTATATTTTCAACATCATTTTTTTCATATTTTTTCCATGAAATTTCTGCAAGCGATCCGGTACTTATCTTCTCGTCTATGAAAATTGAATTTGCACTTTTATTGAGTGTTTGAAATTTGTTGATGGCACTGCCTGAGAAGCAGACTTTGTTTAAAATTAGAAAGTCTTCGTATGAGTTTTCGTCGAGAATCATTGCGGTGGGAGGAACGATTTCCTTCAAAGAATAATCATAAATCGCGGTAAATACTTCCATCCGTCTTGCGTCAATCATCGGGCAATACAATGCAGCCTCGTTGTTTACAAACCTAACTGCAGAAAGTGCAATTAGCTCTAACGAATTAAAAGTGATAAGTGGAATACCTAACGCGTAACACAGGCCTTTTGCAGCAGCAAGGCCAACACGCATTCCGGTGTAAGAGCCCGGCCCCAAGCTAACGCCAACTGCATTTAGCTTCTTTATATCAAGATCATTTGTTTCTAATAGTTGCCGGATTGCAGTGTGCAGAATAGTTGCATGTTGTTTTGTGTCATGGTTTCTAATAGTACCCAGAACTTCACCATTTTTTACGAGATTAATAATAGCCGTTTCGGTAGCTGTATGAATATTTAAAATGTAAGACATCGATTATTTTGAAAATGGGAATTATAAATATTTTTCTTCCAGTAATGGCGCTATGAAATAGCGTTTATCCGTTGCTGATAGTTTATGCAGGAGCCGGTAAATATTTGAAACGCCTATTTTTCCCAGCCATTCAAACGGGCCGTATGGATAATTTGTTCCGAGCTTCATTGCAAGGTCAATTTCTTTTATTGTGCTAACTCCTTCGCCAAGCGCAAAAAAAGCTTCATTCACAATCATGCTAACTACCCGTGCCGACACTAATCCCGGCTCATCTTTTACAAAAACTACACTCCACCCAAGTTGCTCAAATAATAAGCTTGCCCTACTTGCGTCACCTGAAGCTACTTCCCACGTTTTTCTTTTCAAAAAACCCGGCCAACCGTTTATGCGGCTGAAATTATGCGGCAAATTATTTTCTTGCAGAGTTTCCACCGCGGAATTAATGATAACCGGTTTATTGCCGTGTCTATTTGTATCGGCTTTCCCGCCCTCGTCAAAATAAAAAATGGCATCATAATCTTCACTGCCTGGTAACTCAGCATAATCTTCTGAAAAAAAGATCATTTTCACGGCCGGGTTGGTATTCTTACTTTGAATCTCTTCCCGTTGTTCTACATTTGCCACAACAATAACCGTCATATTAGTTTTTCGCAAAAATAGGTTTGTTATTTGATTGAAAGTTTGCAACTTTATTATCCTCATTCAAAAAAATTAAATGGCCAAAAAAATTATTTATACTTCTAATGCGCCCGATCCAATTGGTCCTTACAGCCAGGCTGTAAAGTCAGGAGGAATGCTCTTTATTTCGGGCCAGGTAGCTATTAAACCAGGAACATCTGAGCCTGTTACCAGTAATATACAAATGGAAACACAGCAGGTTATGAATAACCTTAACGCCATTTTAATGGAGGCTGGACTTAGCTTTGTGAATGTTATAAAAACAACGATCTTTTTAAAGGATATGAGTTTGTTCGCATCTGTTAACGAAGTTTATGGTAAGTTTTTTGAAACAGATTTTCCGGCAAGAGAAACAGTTGCTGTTAAAGGGCTTCCTAAAGATGTGAATGTGGAGATAAGCATGATAGCAGCCGAATAACTAAAAAAATTATCTTGAAAAAGCAGGTAATCATTACATCCAAAGTGCATAATTATTTGATGGATGCACTTCAGCAAAAAGGATATTCAGTTCTTCATAACGAAAAAATAAGTTATGAAGAATTGGGAGCTATTATCAGCCAGGCAGACGGCATAATTGTTACCACCCGTTTGCCTATCGATAAACCGCTTATTGACAAAGCAACCCGGCTTAACTGGATCGGAAGATTAGGAAGCGGTATGGAATTGATAGATGTGGAATACGCCACCTCTAAAGGCATTCGTTGCGTAAGCAGCCCCGAAGGAAACCGCAATGCCGTGGCGGAACATGCGCTTGGAATGTTATTAAACCTTACCAATAAAATAAGCTCAAGCTTCGAAGAAATTAAAGACAGGAAATGGCTACGGGAGGCTAACAGGGGAGTCGAATTAAATGAAAAAACCATTGGTATTATTGGGTATGGAAATACAGGATCGGCATTTGCAAAGTTGTTATCATCTTTTGGCGTTACAGTACTTGCTTACGATAAATATAACTTTGGATTTAGTTCCGGTTACGTGAAAGAGGCCAATTTTGAACAGGTGTGCCGATACGCTGATGTAATTAGTTTGCACGTTCCGCTGACATCAGAGACGCAACATATGGCCAATGAAAAGTTTTTTAATTCATTGGAAAGAGCTCCTTTTTTTATTTCTACCTGCAGAGGTAAAGTAACAGATACTAACGCGTTATTGGCTGCCCTCAGAAATAAAAAAATTGCAGGCGCGGCGCTCGATGTGTTGGAAAATGAAAAATTGGAAGCGTATACAAAAGAGGAAAATCAACAACTGAATGCGCTCCTCGTGCAACCGAATGTAATTCTGACACCACACATTGCCGGTTACAGCACGGAGGCTTTATTTAAAATGACAAAAGTTTTACTAAAAAAGCTTGAGTTGGAATAATTATTCATTTTTTTTTATATTTGTAATTATACAACGTCTCATTAAAAATGGGGCGTTGTATTTTTTTTCGATTTACCCCAATGAAATCATCAACTTAAAAATGAGGTTATGAGCCAGATTAATTATGTTACAAAAGACACCTTCGAGCAAATGAAGAGTGAACTTCAGCACATGAAAGGTGTTGAAAGACCCGCAGCATCTAAAGCTATAGGTGAAGCCCGCGAGAAAGGTGATCTTAAAGAAAATGCCGAATATGATGCGGCTAAAGAAGCACAGGGAATTCTTGAAGCCAAAATAAAGCAATTGGAAACAATAATTGCCACCGCAAGAATTGTGGATGAAAATGCTATAGATATCAGTAAAGTTTCCATTCTTACAAAAGTTACACTTACCAACCTTGCTACTAAAAAGCAGGTTACTTACCAGATTGTTTCTGAAAAAGAGGCTGATCTTAAATTGCAAAAAATTTCTGCTGCATCGCCGATAGGTAAAGGCCTCTTAGGGAAAGCTGTAGGAGAAACTGCTGAAATAAAGGTGCCTGCCGGAACGATAAAATTTAAAATAGAAAATATAAGTGCTTAAGAAAATCATTAATGGTTAAAAAAGTAGCCAGCCAGAAAAAATTCAAACAACATATTGTATGACCATTTTTTCAAAAATAATTGCAGGTGAAATTCCTTGTTATAAGATCGCTGAGAATGAAAATTTCTTTTCGTTTCTCGACATTAATCCATTAGTGGAAGGGCATACACTGGTAGTTCCTAAACTGGAAGTTGATAATTTTTTTGATATGCCAGCTGAATATCTTCAAGAGATAATGGCCTTTGCACAACCCATTGCAAAGGCAATAGAAAAATCTTTCCGGTGCAACAGGTGTGGGATTAGCGTTATAGGGCTTGAGGTTCCACATGCGCATATGCACCTGGTTCCCATCAACAGTGCCGATGACTTAAATTTTACAAGACGAAAATTGAATCTTTCACAGGAAGAATTACAAGCAGCGCAGCAAAAGATTTTGAAAAATCTATAGAGGTAATAATATTCCGCAAACGGTTTTCTATTTTATTCTACCCGGATTTTGTGTCAAAAAATCCTTCCAGCCGCTTAGCTTTTTTGAAGTTTTGTTTCCATTATTTATTGGAGAATTACCCTGGAAGTGATGGCATACGGCTACGGCTAAAGCATCAGTAGCATCAAAGTATTTAGGATCTTCTTCAAAATTAACGATTCGCTGAAGCATCTTCAATACTTGTAATTTATCAGCATTTCCATTTCCGGTAATAGATTGTTTTATTTTACGGGGCGAATACTCAGTTACGGGAACACCAGACTGCATGGCGGCAGCAATCGCTACTCCCTGGGCTCTGCCTAGTTTAAGCATGCTCTGAACATTTTTACCAAAAAAAGGAGCTTCAATGGCAAGAGCACCAGGTGTATGTTCTTTCACCAACGTACACACTTTTTCGTGTATAATTTGCAATCTTTCATACGCATCTTTTCGCGAAGAAAGCTTCAGCACATCCATCA
This sequence comes from uncultured Chitinophagaceae bacterium, assembly GCA_963792025.1. Lineage (GTDB taxonomy): Bacteria > Bacteroidota > Bacteroidia > Chitinophagales > Chitinophagaceae > Ginsengibacter. Next base: position 15,967 of record CAWBUS010000021.1, read on the forward strand.
TTATTAAAGCAATTCCTGCTGAAGAAACTTCAATAACACCATAGCCCATTAAAATGGTACCCGGATCAATCCCCAAAATGATTTTTGAATTTTTATACAATTGAAGATTATTTTTGGCGTTCACAACACACCGGTTGACACCTGATAAAAAAACCTTATTCGCTTATAAAGCTACATGATTCGCGCCCGCAAAAATATCAAAATAATATTCAAGTATATTATAGCTCCCTTACTGGGAGCATGGCTCTTTTATTCATTGTATAAGCAAATTAAAGGGCAGCCCGATCTTGACCAATCTATTAATCTTATAAAACAGGCTCCCTACGGTAAACAGGCATGGAAATTCTGGTTTGTTATTTCGCTTGTTTTTGTTAACTGGGGCATAGAAGCAAGGAAATGGCAGGTGCTTCTGAGAACGATGCAACCGATTAGTTTTTTTACTGCATACAAATCTGTATTGAGTGGCGTTACGCTTTCCATTAACACTCCTAACCGAATCGGCGAATATGGTGGCCGTATTTTATATGTCCAGGAAGGTAAAAGAATAAAAGCCATATCGCTGTCAATTGCGGGAAGCATAAGCCAACTTATTATTACTTTGGTTATGGGTTGTTGTGGATTAGTCTATGTTATTTTTTACCAGGGCGATAACCACACTTTGGTTATGGGTCTTCCGGCGTTCTGGCTTAAAACTTTATTATTTTTGTCGTGTTGTGCAACGGCAATTACAGTGTTGTTTTATTTCAGATTATCATGGCTTATAAAACTTATTGAAAAAATTCCGGCAGCAGCAAAGTATGTTCAATACATCAACGTGCTCGATAATTTTAATGCCAAATTATTGTTAAGGTTACTTTATCTTTCTTTCTTTCGCTATGTTGTGTTCGTCATTCAATATATATTACTGCTTCAGGTTTTAGACGTATCAATATTATGGCTCAATGGATTCTGGATTATAAGTATTCTTTTTTTAGTATTGGCAATTGTACCTTCATTTGCGATTGCAGATCTTGGAATAAGAGGAAAATTCAGCACAGAACTTTTGAGCTTTTACAGCACAAACACCGTAGGTATAATAGGTACCACTTTTGGAATCTGGTTCATCAATTTGTTTATTCCGGCTCTCGCAGGAAGCCTGTTGATCCTGGGTATAAAATTTTTTAAAGACAAACAATAAAGATTGAAAGCAATTACAACCATATTTATTTTACTTTTTGCATTTGCAACAAAAGCCGATGACGAATTTTGTGGCATTACCAATACTGCTTTCAATCCCGGCGAGGTTGTAACTATGAAAGTTTATTACACTACGTTGGGAATGTACGTTGGTGCGGGCGAGGCTGTTTTTTCTACCAACCTTGAGCGCTTCAATGGCAAAACGGTATACCATTGTATAGGAACCGGTTCATCCTATTCTTTTTTTGATAATTTTTATCGTGTACGGGACCGTTATGAAACCTACATTGATACGGCCACAATGCTGCCTGTAAAATTTATTCGAAACGTTGATGAAGGCGGAACAAAATTTTATGATAATGTAACTTTTAACCATACTGCCGGAACTGCCGTTAGTACGAAAGGAGTTTATAAAATAGGTTCATGCATCCAGGATGTTATCAGCTCGGTATATTATGCAAGAAACATTGATTTCAATAAGTATAACCCCGGCGACAAAATTCCATTTGATATGTTTTTAGATAATGAAACATATCACCTGTACCTCCGTTATGAAGGGAAAGAAAATATTAAGACAAGGTATGGGAAATTCAGGGCGATAAAGTTTAAGCCGCTTCTGATTAAAGGCTCAATTTTCGAGGGTGGAGAAAAAATGAATGTATGGGTGAGCGACGATGAAAATCATTTGCTGCTTAGAGCCGAAAGCCCTATTTCAGTGGGTACCATTAAAGTTGACATGATGGGTTATAGAAATCTCAGGCACCCGCTTAAGTCATTAATCAGCTTCCGGTAAGAAATATTATTTCAACATTTATCACTTCTTTTTTCAGAAGCTTTTATTCTTATCAACCCTAAAACACTTAGGCCAACAATGAGATATAAAACTGAAAGGAAAATATTTTCGTTTTGAGTGAGTACCAAACCTTTGAACTGTTCCTCCACAAAAAAATAAACAATGCAAGCCATGCTTGCCAGGAGTATAATTATTAATACATTTTTCATTTAAATTTCTTCAAGCTTAAAAGTTTCTTTACTACGTACACCCCTATCAGTTAGGTGTAGGTTGCAACATTCAATATTCGGATCATGCTCGAAAAAAAGTATATAATCCTTTTGTTGCGCTTCAGTAATCAATTGCTTTTTTTCTTTGAGTGTTTCCAGTGGCCTCGTATCATAAGCCATAATATAAGGCACAGGAATATGCGCTGCAGAGGGGAGAAGATCGGCCATATAAATTATGGATCTGCCTTTGTATTGTATTTGCGGCAACATCATAGATTCGGTATGGCCATTTACAAACCGGATTTTCATAACATTTGTAAAGTCAATGGCATCAATTATTTCAACAAATTTCAATTGCCCGCTTTCTTTTATCGGTAAAATATTTTCTTTTAAAAAGCTTGCCTTTTCCCTGTCATTAGGATGGGTAGCCCATTGCCAGTGCTTTTCATTACTCCAATAGGTGGCATTTGAAAATGCAGGAATTAATTTATCGCCAACTCTTTCTATTGATCCGCCACAGTGATCGAAATGGAGGTGGGTTAAAAATACATCAGTGATATCTTTCTTTGAAAAGCCATACTTAGCCAGCGATTTTTCCAGCGTGTCATCTCCATTTAAAAAATAATATCCGAAAAACTTTTCATCCTGTTTATAGCCCATTCCATTGTCGATAAGAATTAGCCGGTTTCCGTCTTCAATAAGCAGACAACGCATCGCCCAGTTGCACATATTATTTTCATCAGAGGGATTTAGTTTTGTCCATATGCTTTTTGGAACTACTCCAAACATAGCGCCACCGTCAAGTTTGAAATGGCCAGTATTGACAGAATAGAGTTTCATTGTTTGTTATGCTCCCTGCAGCCTGGGTTGCTTTATCAACGTATATAAAAATATAAAAAATGATATGATAAAATAGGTCATTAAAAATAAAACTGCATTTCGCATGCCGCCTAAACCTTCCGTTACGAGGCCGAATGTTGTCATGCCAATTACAGTGCTTACTTTATCACAAACATCGTAAAAACTAAAATAAGAAGCAGTATCTTTTGTTGGAGGCATTAGCTTTGAATAGGTGGATCTTGAAAGCGATTGTATGCCGCCCATAACAAGGCCTACCGTACCCGCCAGGCAATAAAAATCAAATTGGGAATAAACAAAATAGGCCCACGCACAAATGCCCGCCCATACAAGTACGCCTATCAATAATACTTTTAAGTTGCCTATTTTTTTCGAAAAAAACGAGAAAAGATAGGAGCCTCCAATTGCTACAATTTGAATTATTAAAATTGTCAGGATAAGTTTTCCTCCATTAGCGGCGTCTGTTTCTTTGTCCCCGGTATTTGGGAAAATCTGTTGCTTGGCAAATAAGGCAGCTGAGTACATCACTGTTTCAACGCCCATTCCCAGGAAAAAAAAGGCAACTAAAAATCGTTTTAGAGTGCCCTGGTGTTTTAATTGATTCCACACATTTCTTAATTCCGCATATCCTTTGGTAAATGCGTTATGACTTTTAGAGACGGGATTGGGCTGGCTTTTGGGTAAAACAGCGAAGGTTATTTGTGCAAAGCCCATCCACCAAATACCGGTTAACAGAAAAGAAACTTGCGAAGCCTTAGTGGCGCTGGCTATGCCAAACAAAGCCGGTTTCGTAACCATTGTCAAACAAATCAATAATAAGATAACACTTCCTATATATCCTAACGCAAAGCCTTTGGCACTTACATTATCCTGGTCTTTTACTGCCGCAATTTCAGGTAAATAAGCATTGTAAAAAACTATGCTGGAACCAAATCCTATGGATGCTATGATAAAAAGTACAATGCCCAATTGGGGATTATCTGGCTGAAACCAGTACATGCCGCAGCAACTTAATGAACCTAAATAGCAGAAGAATTGCATAAACCTTTTTTTATTTCCAAAGGCATCTGCAATTGAAGATAACAAAGGAGACATTATCGCCACAGCCATAAACGAAAATGCAACTGCATAATCGTACAAGGCAGACGGCTCACTAAAAACCCTTCCTAAAAAAGCAATCTTTTTTCCGGAAGTAACTCCCTCATAATAGGCAGGAAAGATGGAAGATGTGATGACCAGGCTATAAACCGAATTGGCCCAGTCGTACATCGCCCATCCATTTATAACTTTTTTAGAAGCAGTTTGCATGTGTAAATGAATGATTGCTCAAATTATGAAAATTTGTTTGGAAGCAACTTATTTCAATCGTAGAAATCGTATATGCCTGCGTGAGCATTTTTAAGAATTCAAATAACCCGTGTACAGCATGATGAGTAAAGCGATGCCAACCACTACGCGGTAGATTCCCCAAATTCTAAAACCATATTTTTTTAACATCGTAATAAAAAATTTAATGGCAAGAAGTGCCACAATAAATGCAACGATATTTCCTACGGTAAGAATTTTTATTTGTTCTGAAGTAAAAGCGCCATTTTCCTTTATATACTTATAAACCTTATACACCGTTGCGGCAAGCATAGTAGGCACCGCCAGGAAAAATGAAAATTCAGCCGCTGCGCTCCTGGTAAGTTTTTGCTGCATACCGCCTATTATAGATGCTGCACTCCTGCTTACTCCCGGTATCATGGCGATACATTGCCAGATGCCAATTATAAATCCCTTGCTATAACTCACTTCCTTTTCATCGTGAATTACCGGATTTTTAAAAAGATTATCTATAAAAAGTAAAACTATGCCGCCAGCCAGCATACTGATAGCAACGGTAGTTGAACTCTCAAGCAGTTCATCAATTTTTGAAGAAAATAAAAATCCTAATATCAATGCCGGAACAACCGCAACAGCAAGTTTTACATAAAACTGCCAGCGTGAAAAATCAAAGAATTTTTTCCAGTATAAAACAACAACGGATAAAATGGCGCCCAATTGAATAGCAACTGTAAAAACCGTATTAAAAGAATCGTCATTTATCTTCAATAATTTTTCGGCAATAATCATGTGACCTGTTGATGAAATAGGAATAAACTCAGTTATCCCTTCCACGATGCCGATAATAACAGATTGAGCAATGTTCATTTTTTAAAATTAAAAGCAAATAAACAAAAAAGGCGATGATAAATCACCGCCTGGTATTATTTAATAATTAATTACTTTGGCTTTTTCATGATAGCAAATATTTCTATCAAAAGCCCGGCAACGATTAAAATTGGTGCAACTGTTATACGTATTGGACTGTAAATATCATTGTCGTTAAACACTTTAGGGTCGGGGCTTTTGCCGCCAGCCATTAAAAAAAATCCAAGCGCCATTACTGCCAAACCTATTACCATCCATTTATAATTTTCTTTAGTAAAAAGAATATTGCCTGCTGAAGAATGATCAGCCGGTGCAGTTTTCGCCACTGGTGATTTTGCGCCTGGTGTTGCTTTTTTTATGGGTTGTTGTGTTGCCATTGTGAAATTTGAATTTGCAATATTAATGTATTAAATAAAAATGATCGTCAATTAATATAAATCATCCAGTTTCATTTTCAGATATTTTACTACAGACCGGTGGGTACTGAAAAGCGTAATAAATAATCCCAAAATAATGATCCCGGAAAAAATAAGAATCAGGTTTTTTGTATCATGCAGTACTTTAAGATATGGAATAAAATTTTCGGAAAGCCATATAAATCCAATCATAAGCCCTATAGCAATACCGGAAGCAATCAAGTCCATTTACGACGGCCCGTCCATCCAAAGGTCTCGCAATAAACCCTCTCGTAGCGCCGACCATTTGCATTGTTTTAATCAAAAACCTGTTGCTGTACATCGCAAGGCGTATGGTATTATCGATGGAAATAATAACAAGAATCGATAATATTATGGCCACAATTAATAACACCAATGTGGTGTTTTTTACAAACTGACTCACGCCGGCCACAGTTTCTTTTGGTGTTTGAAATTCTGATACGGTTGTCGGGAAATTCGTTAGCAAATAATTTTCAATATTGGCAAGACTGTCTTTATCTATATAATTTGCTTTCACGTAAAAATCAATGCTTTCCGGCAGAGGGTTATTTATTGCCAGCTTTTTCCAAAGCGTATCATTGTCTTTATTATACTTTTCAATGGCCATTTCACGGGTAGTGTATTCCACGTTCACGGCATACGGCAGGCTGGTAACATAATTTTTTACTGAATCAATTTGGTTGGCATTGGCGGTACGATACAGGTAGGCGTGCAATTGTATATTTTCTTTAAAATAATCGCCGGTTTTTTTAATGTTTAAAAAAATCCACCCCACAACGCCAAAAAGAAATAATACCAATGAAACCCCAATGATTGCATATACGTAGGAAGGTTTCCCTCTTTTGGCAGATGCTTTACCTATTTGCGACATAAGTTGAATAATAGTTTAAATAGCATGAACTCACGATAGTAAGCAGTTCGCAAAATTAAATGTTTTTAAACAGTTTAGTATTTTTGCACCAATACTTAAAGTTGCTAATGTAATTTACATGACAGCATCAGCGGTAACAATCAATTAATGAATAACATTTCTTTCACAAATAAATAATTTCGGGATTTAACCGGGTTCGTTTTTGAAATGCCCTGTTTTAACAGACAGGACTTATCAATAATGATTGGAAGTTAACCAGGAGAAAATTTAATGACAGAACATTACAATAAAAATGGAATACAATTTCAGAGAAATAGAAAAAAAATGGCAAAGCAGGTGGAAAGAGTCCCGCGTGTATGAGGTAAGTAATATCTCCGATAAGCCAAAGTTTTATGTGCTGGATATGTTTCCATACCCAAGTGGTGCCGGGCTTCATGTTGGTCATCCGCTTGGGTATATTGCCAGCGATATTTATGCACGCTTTAAAAGACTCAAAGGCTTTAATGTGTTGCACCCGATGGGATACGATAGTTTTGGTTTGCCTGCCGAGCAATATGCGTTGGAAACCGGCCAACATCCTGCAGTTACTACTGAAAAGAATATTGAAACTTTCCGCCAGCAATTAGATAATATTGGTTTTTGTTTCGATTGGAGCCGCGAAGTAAGAACCAGCGATCCCAAATATTATAAATGGACGCAATGGATATTTCTTGAAATTTTTAATAGTTGGTACGATAAGAATCACAATAAGGCAAGAAAGATTGAAGACCTTATAAGAATTTTTGAACAGCAGGGAAATAAGGAAGATAACGGTCAACGACAAACGCAAAATCATTTTACCGCTGATGAGTGGAATAGTTTTTCAGGTGAACAAAAGCAGGAAGTACTCATGGACTATCGGCTTGCTTATTCCGCTTATGGAGAAGTGAATTGGTGCGAAGCATTGGGAACTGTTTTGGCAAATGATGAAGTTATAAACGGGGTGAGTGAACGCGGAGGCCATCCGGTGGTGAAAAAGAAAATGCGGCAATGGTATTTACGCATAACCGATTATGCTGAAAGATTATTGAACGGCCTTGAAACTGTTGATTTTTCTGATGCCATGAAGGAAATGCAACGCAACTGGATTGGCAAGAGTGAAGGAGCGGAGATGGATTTTGAAATTGTAAAGCCTCACCCCTAACCCCTCTCCTGAAAGTGATTCTTTAAAACTAAAAGTTTACACCACCCGACCCGATACCATTTTCGGGGTCGACTTTATGGTATTGGCTCCGGAACATGAGTTGGTAGAAAAAATTACTACACCTGAACAACGGCAAGCCATAGACGAATATCTTAACTTATGTAAAAAGCAGGAGCGACAGGGAACGAATGGCGGAAGTAAAACAGGTTACGGGTTGCTTTACCGGAGCTTATGCCATCAATCCATTTGATGGAAGAAAAATTCCTATCTGGATTGCGGAATATGTGTTAGCAGGATACGGAACCGGCGCTATTATGGCCGTGCCTTGCGGTGATCAGCGTGATTTCGACTTTGCTAAACATTTTAATATTCCCATCACAAATATTATTGGCGAATATTTTAATGGTGAAGAAGCGAATCCTACAAAAGAAGCTATACTTACCAATTCAGGTTTTTTGAATGGCATAAAAATGAAAGATGCCATTGATATTGTTTTGAAGAAAATTGAGGAAGAAGAAATCGGGCAACGAAAAGTGAATTATAAAATGCGTGATGCAGGCTTTAGCCGCCAGCGTTATTGGGGTGAACCTTTCCCGATTGTTTATCGTAACGGTGTAGCCTACCCGCTGGAAGAAAAAGATTTACCCGTTGAACTGCCCCATGTTGAAAATTATAAGCCCGGCCCTGAAGGCGAAGGGCCTTTGGCAAATATTACGGATTGGGTGAACTTAGGTAATGGAGAAAAAAGGGAAACTAACACCATGCCCGGTTATGCAGGCTCTTCCTGGTACTTTCTCCGTTATATGGATCCGCATAACGGTAAAGAATTTGCCGATAGAAAAGCAACTGATTACTGGAACCAGGTTGATGTATATGTTGGTGGAACCGAACATGCGGTTGGCCATTTATTATATAGCCGCATGTGGACGAAGATTTTATATGATTTAGGTTTTATAGGTTTTGAGGAGCCGTTTAAGAAGTTGGTGAATCAGGGGATGATACAGGGGAGTAGTAGGTTTGTTTATAGATTTAAAGCCAGACAAGTTGAATCAGGAGGTGACATTTTCATAAATTAAAATATTCATTTGAACCATTTTTTATCTCTCACACTCTTTATAAAAATCTAATGGAAAATAAAATTCATCCAGAAGATGTTTTTGTCAATTACCTCAAGGCAATTAAAATTCATATTCCTACTGAAGAATTCCATTTTATTTATTTAGTCTTTATGAAGATATGCTTGACCTAATACGCATACAAGTAAAAATAGTTGAAGGAGCTGAATTAAATATAACAGAATTTAGAAGAAACGATAAATATTCAAATGCAATATTAATAATGGAAGATGGTTCAGTTTCTCTTCCAGATCAGCCATATCTAGGAAACAGTAAATATATCTGTGGAGTAGAGACGGAAAAAATGTCCAAATCAAAGCTTAATACAGAAAACCCAAATGATTTAATTTCCAAATATGGCGCCGACACTTTCCGCATGTATGAAATGTTTCTTGGCCCGGTGGAAGCAAGCAAACCATGGGATACCAAGGGCATTGAAGGTGTTCATCGCTTCTTAAAAAAATTATGGCGATTATTTTATGACGACATAAAAGGAAAAGTCTGGAATGAAGAAAAGGCTTCTGATGCCGAATTAAAAGTCTTGCATAAAACCATCAAAAAAATAGAAGAAGACACGGAACGATTTTCGTATAACACGGCAGTTAGCGCCTTCATGGTTTGCGTAAATGAATTGACAGATTTGAAAAGTCACAAGAAAGAAATTCTGGAGCTTTTGCTGGTTTTATTGACGCCTTATGCGCCACACATTGCTGAAGAATTATATCATGCACTGGGCAATGTTACAACTGTTTTGGACGCTGCCTATCCAAAGTTGGAAACAAAATATTTAATTGAATCTGAAAAAGAATATCCTGTTTCCATTAATGGTAAAATGCGCACAACTATTACTATTTCTTTAGACGCCTCACAATCTGAAGTGGAGAAAATTGCCTTGGATAACGATATCGTTCAAAAGTGGATTGAGGGCAAACAGCCTAAGAAAATCATCTTTGTAAAGAATAAAATGATCAACGTAGTTGTATAAAAAAAGCCCGGAAATTTTTCCGGGCTTCTGCAATTTTAGTTTCCGATTTCTTGCAACGTCTCTTTTACTGCCGCTTCAATCTGTTGATCTTCGCCGCTAAGAATTTTATTATAGTCGTTTTGAACTTTAATATCTGGTTCAAGTTCCATGTTTTCGAGCGGCCTTCCTTCCTTGATGCCAACACTTGCAATCATAGGAATACCAAATATCATAGTTGGATCAATCTGAGTTTCCCACCAAACAGCAGTGCCCGTGCCCGGCACGGGCATGCCAATTAATTTGCCAATTCCTTTTGCACGATAAGCATAAGGAAAAATATGTGCATCGCTATAGTTTGCCTCATTCATAACAACACAACTTGGCTTATACCATTTGCCTTCGGGCTCACCGCCACCAATCGGCTTTTCACCGTACGGTTCGTAACGGATGTATTGTTTGCCGGCAAGAAAATTTGATAAGTCTTCATGAAGCCAGCCGCCGCCATTAAAACGGGTATCCACTATCAACGCTTTCTTTGTAAGATTTTTACCAAGCACCTCATCATATACGTTTCGATAGCTCTCGTCATTCATGGATCTTACATGTACATAACCCACTTTGCCATCGCTAAGCTTATCTACCATCGATTCCATTTTTTTCGTCCATCTTCTGTAAAGCAGTTCGGCTTCTTCCGAAGGCTTCATTGGTTTCACTACTTCATCGAATGTATTTTTTGTCGCCGGGTCATAAACAGTCAACAAAACATTCATATCATTTTTCCTGTTTAAAAATATTGCCCAGTCTTGCGAATTATCAATTTCATTGCCGTCAATTTTCAAAATAACCTGGCCAGCTCTTACCTTACTTTCAGCCTTATCCAGCGGCCCCCCTGAAATAACTTCTGCTATCTTCAGTCCTTTGCCACCCTCTAATTCGTCGTAAAGTAAACCAAGCGATGCTGTTTCATCTGCATTTTCAGTTTTGGGGATATAACGGCCACCCGTGTGCGAAACATTCAGCTCTCCCAGCATTTCACTGAGTAACTCCCTGAAATCATAATTATCAGCAATAAAGGGCAAAAACTTAGCGTAAGTTTTTTTGTACATTTCCCAGTCAAGTCCACGCATATTTGGGTCGTATAACTTTTTCTTTACCTGCCGCCAGGCATGGTTAAAAATATATTCTCTTTCTGCGGCGCCATCAACAAGCATTTCACTGTTTATACTTATGGGAGTTATCTTGCCATCTGCAGTGCTTACCTGGGACAGCTTGCCGTTCGCGAGAACATAAAGCATTTTGCCATCCTTACTCAATTCGGGCGCCGCATAATTTGCCCCGAGTTTTGCAAGCGTTTTTAATTCATGGGTTCTTGTATCAATTTCCCACAGATCATAACTCTTTTCAAATTTAACCGTTAAATAAAGTTTATCGCCCTTGGGTGAAATACGATAGCTGCTTAAATTAACAGATGCCGGGGTAAGCCTTATTCTGCGTGTATCCAAATCAGTTAGATCCATTTTAAATGGTTCTTTTAACTTTTTTTCAAGTGCCGAATCCTTTTTTTCTTTCGCATCTTTATCTGTCTTTTCCGTTTTATCTTCTTTTTCTTTTAACAGTTCATATTCTTCTTTGCTCAGTTGGAACTGGTCGTAGGTTCCTTTATCAAAAAACATGGCATACACATCCACTTCTTTGGCGCCTTGTATTGCCAGCGGGCGTTTGCCATTTCTGTCAGTAACCCACAATAACGCTTTGCCATTTAATGCCCACTGCATTCCGGCACTTGAAAACCCTGATTCGGTCACATCGATTCCCTTATCATTTTTAGCTACATCAAAAAGTAATATTTCGTTTGCGTTGTAATATCCTTTAGCGCTGCGAGCGGCGATCCATTTGCTGTCGGGACTCCAGGTGTAGGACTGATCGCCATCTGAATAAGAGAAATTCTGTCCCTCAGGAATTATAGTCCGCGAAGTTTTTTTATCAAGATTGAAAACCTTTAAAATATTTCTTTCTTCCAGGTAAGCGATTTCTTTTCCGTCTGGCGAAATTTCCGGTTGAAATTCGTCCTTATCGGTCGCTACAACGGGCTCAGTATTCAATATAGTAGAAGTAAAAAAATAAGACTCTTCTTTTCTGGCAATAGATGTTTTCATTATATCCCAGCCGTTGCCTTCATGTTCAGCGGCATAATACAAACTTCTTCCGTCAGGCGAAAAGATAACGTTTCGTTCCTGGAAAGGTGTATTGGTTATGCGCTTGGTAATGCCACCATCAACAGACGTTACAAATATTTCCCCGCGAAAAACAAAGGCGATTTCCTTTCCGTTGGGCGATACCTCAAATTCAGTGGCGCCGCCACTTACAGGCATTACCGTTTGTGTATTACTTTTATTTTCGGTTGTAATTGCCACGTTTAATTTTTCAGGAGAACCACCGGGTTTCATTGTATAAATTTCTCCATCGTAGGTAAAACATAGCGTATTATCGTTTGACCGGCTTAAGAAGCGTACCGGGTTATTTTTAAATGAAGTGAGTTGTGTTTCATCACTTCCATTGAGAGATGCTTTGTATACATTTAATGAACCGCTTTTCTCATTGAGGTAAAAATAATTTTGATCGTCTGATGCAAAAACCGGCTCGCGATCTTCACCATTAAATGAGGTGAGTTTTTTATATTCATTTGATTTGGGAGTGTATAACCAAATATCTCTTGTTATTGATGAAGTGTGATGTTTGCGCCAGGGATCTTCAAAGCCTTTGTTATCCTGGAAAATGATTTCAGTTCCTTTTGAATTGTAATGAGCAATGTCCATTCCTGCACTGTTGAGCATGATACTTCGCCCGCCGCCAACAGAAACTTCATATAACTTTCTGAAAGACCCCGTTCACAGGAAATCTTGCTGAAGAAGCGATATCGTTCCGGCTGGTTCCAAAAATAATTTTACTGTCATCAGGAGAAAAATCATACGGATAATCTGCTGCAGAATTATAAGTAAGCCGGGTGGGTTCGCCGCCATCAGCGTCTATTACAAACACGTCGAAGTTTCCAAAGCGATCACTCGCAAAAGCAATTTTTTTACCATCATGGCTCCATACCGGCATAAAGTCGTGTGCCTCATGTAAGGTAAGCGGGTAGGCAGTTCCGCCTGAAGTGGGCACTTTATACAGGTCGCCTTTAAAACTAAAAACTATATTTTTACCGTCGGGTGAAATGGCAGGATATCTTAACCATAACGGTGTTTTTTGAGCGAGGGCCTGGAAGGAAATAAGTAAGAAGATGAAAAGAATTTTAAACTTGTTCATAATGCAATTAGTTATTGTAAGAAATGATGAACTTGCAATTTATTGAATAAACAACAACTCGAATTTTGATAACGAATTATTTTACATGAATGGTTAAAAAGTAACCAAAATCATTTTCATCCCGTGGTGCAATTTGATAGCGCAACAGAAAAATTGTTGCATGTTGATTTCTCCGGGAGTAATGAAGCATTACAGCAAATTGACATAGCAGATACAGCATCGCTTTGCAAATACACAAATGAATTATTGCAAAATGCAAACGCAAAGTTTGGCATCGGTGGTTATAACGAGTTAAGAACGGTTTATGGACGAAGCCCTCTTTTTAATAGTGATATCAATAAAAATGAGGCTGATGACGAACCAAGAAGATTGCATATTGGCGTGGATATTTCGGGAAGTGCCGGCACAGAGATCTTTGCACCCTGCGGCGGAAGCATTCACAGTTTTGCCAACAATAATAACTTTGGCGACTATGGACCAACCATCATATTATGGCACGAGTTCGACGGTATTTCATTTTGTACGCTGTACGGGCATCTAAGTCTTCCAGATTTGGAAAATATCAATGAGGGAGATTTCATAAAAAAAGGACAAAAGTTTGCTCACTTTGGGTCAATCGAAGAAAATGGACATTGGCCACCGCACCTGCATTTCCAGGTAATTCGTGATATCGAAAACTACAAGGGCGATTATCCTGGTGTTTGTAAATTCAGCGAGCGGGACAGGTATTTATTGAATTGCCCTGACCCGGATTTGATTTTAAATTTGATGCAATACGTACCGTGAAGCATGTCGCACTCAATCCATAGTCAATTTATTGATTTTACCACCAGGTATACTATCTTTTTCCTTTTTACGTATATAATAAAGAGTAGTTGAAAATTTATTTTCAAACTAATATTCTCAAAAACTGTTTAATTACCATAACAAATCAAAAACATAACTTTGCAACGCAAAAAATCCGGGATGGAAATGGAAATAAAACCAGGCAAATTATTACAGGACATCGATAGTCCGGCTGATTTGAAAAAACTCAGCAGGGAGCAACTGCATGAAGTATGTGATGAATTGCGCCAATATATTGTTGATATCGTGAGTGTCCATGGCGGCCATTTCGGCGCTAGCCTGGGGGTAGTAGAACTTACGGTTGCATTGCATTATATTTTTAATACACCTTACGATCAATTGGTTTGGGATGTTGGTCACCAGGCATATGGCCACAAAATACTTACAGGGCGCAAGGATAATTTTAAAACAAACAGGAAATATAAAGGATTAAGTGGATTTCCAAAAAGAGCTGAAAGCGAATATGATGCTTTTGGGGTTGGTCATTCATCTACCTCCATTTCGGCCGCTCTCGGTATGGCAATGGCTTCGCATTATAAAGGCGAAACAGACAGACAGCATGTAGCAATTATTGGCGATGGCGCTATGACTGCGGGGATGGCTTTTGAAGCATTGAATCATGCAGGGATTGAAAAGAGCAATCTTCTCATTATTTTGAATGATAACTGTATGAGCATTGACCCTAATGTGGGTGCTTTAAAAGAATATCTTACCGATATCACTACTTCTCATTCTTATAATAAACTACGCGACGATTTCTGGAAGGCACTGGGAAAACTCCCGGCTAAAACCTTATCGCGGAAAATAGTTTCAAAGATGGAAGCTGGCTTAAAAGGAATTTTAAGTAATAGCAGCAATCTTTTTGAAGCACTTAATTTACGTTACTTCGGTCCCATCGATGGACACAATATTACCAAGCTTGTTGATACTTTAAAAGATATTAAGGATATTCCCGGACCGAAATTGTTGCACATCAGAACAGTGAAAGGAAAGGGATATGAATTGGCTGAAAAGGATCAAACGAAATGGCATGCGCCGGGATTGTTTGATAAGATAACCGGTGAAATTTATAAGAAAAAATTTGAGCTTCCTCAACCTCCAAAATACCAGGATGTATTTGGACATACTATCATTGAACTGGCCGAAAAGAATGATAAAATTATGGGTGTTACTCCTGCAATGCCCAGCGGAAGTTCATTAAAATATATGATGGAAAAAATGCCGAATCGTGCATTTGATGTAGGCATCTGCGAACAACATGCAGTTACACTTAGTGCAGGCCTTGCCACACAAGGAATGAAAGTCTATTGCAATATTTATTCTTCATTTATGCAACGTGCGTACGACCAGGTAGTGCACGACGTGGCCATTCAAAATTTGCCAGTTGTGTTTTGCCTCGACAGGGCAGGGCTTGTTGGCGAAGACGGCCCAACACATCATGGTGCTTACGATATTGCCTATATGCGTTGTATTCCAAATATGATAGTAAGTGCGCCGATGAATGAAAGTGAATTGCGGGATTTGATGTACACGTCGCAATTAGAAAAGATAAAGAATCCTTTTGTAATTCGTTACCCACGCGGAGAAGCCGTAAAGGCCGAATGGAAGACCGAAATGAAAGAAATTAAAATTGGAACAGGAAGAAAATTAAAAGACGGTGAAGAGATAGCGATTCTTTCTTTTGGGCATCCGGGAAATTTTGCCGCCGCCGCCATAAGGGATGTAATGCGTGAAGGTATTAATCCTGCGCACTACGACATGCGTTTTGTTAAACCGCTGGATGAAAAAATGCTCAACGAAGTTTTTGGGAATTATTCAAAAATAATTACTGTTGAAGACGGAACGGTAAAAGGAGGCTTTGGCTCTGCAATTCTGGAGTTCATGGCAGAAAATAATTATAATGCATCAGTAAAGATTTTGGGAATTCCAGACGCTATTGTTGAACATGGCACACCTAAAGAGTTATATAACGAGATAGGAATAGACGCAAATAATATTGCAGAAGCGATACGGGATATTGCTAAAATAGAAGTGAATAAACTTATTGCTGGTTAAAAGCACTTGCCTTAAGATATCAAGGATCACATTAATTCTGAAGCGGGTCTACGAATGGCAGTTCAGCCACAGTGGCTTCTTCCACTCTTTCATTATTATACTCAATTATAAAATTATTCACGCCTTCCCCCATAATTATGAAAAGATATTTTTGCTGAATAAGTTCCAGCATATTGAGGAATAGAAATATGGCATGAATCCGGTTTTCTGAAATATCAAATATCTTTTCGAAAGAAATGGTTCTTTCTTTCTTGACGAGGTCAAGCATATATTTTCTGCTGCCTTCCATTGTATAATTATATTGTACAACGGTATGAACCGGTTGGTGTCTTTTCTCATGAAGGCGACTGGCAACTCTTTCAAAAGCTTTCATCAGCTTAAATAAAGAAACAGCCTGAATTTCTGTGCCTTCGCCAGACTCTTCGCCAATTTTAGAAAGCTCTTCCTGTATGTTTCCCCGCTTAACCATTAGCATGCGTAATGCTTCCAGTTCACTCATTTTATTCGCTGCTTCTTTAAATCTTTTGTATTCAAGAATCTTGTCAACCAGTTCCTGCCTTGGATCTATTTCATTGCCTTCTGCATCGAGTTCTTTCCTCGGTAATAACATCTTTGCTTTTATTCGCATCAATGTGCTAATAAATAAAATAAATTCACTGCTTAACTCAATATTAAGCGATTCGCTTTTGTGAATGTAATCCAGAAACTCATTCGTAATTTTTGTTATAGGGATGTTGTAAATATCCAGTTCATCTCTTTCAATGAAAAAAAGTAACAGGTCAAACGGTCCTTCAAATTGGGGTAACTTTATCTGGTATATTTCTGTATTCATTTATTTATTTGAATGGCCGACAAAAATACTTTAAAATTAATTGTGAGTCTTATCTCCTTTCTTTCCAAACGTGGAACTTATGCAAATGCTGGCTCATCAATAAACGAAGGAAGTAACCGGCGCCAATGAAAGTAATTGTTCTCTCCGAAAAGGGAATTGCATCGATGGATGCGAATAATGAAAAAAAATATCAAGCAGTTTTGTTGCCTGATATTTTTTATAAGTTATCTGTTAATTTCTTTTTACGATTTCTTTAATTCATCTCTAATTTCCATTAGGAGTTGGTCAGTTGAAGATGGGCCCGCTGGTGCAGCTTCTTCGTTTTTCTTTTGAAGTGAAGCTATAGACCTTACCAGCATAAAAATAACCAGTGCAATAACAACGAAGTTGATCACCGCTGCTAAAAATTTTCCATAAGTTACTGCTCCCCATTTCAATTCGGCGATGTCCTTAAGACCTGCTTTATCCAATATCGGAGTAAGCAGTAAAGGGGTAATAATATCAGTCACCAGAGACGATACAATAGCACCAAAAGCGGCGCCAATAATTACGGCAACAGCCAGGTCCATTACATTGCCTTTCATGGCGAAGGCTTTGAAATCTTTAATAAAACTCATGTTGTTTGATTTTATGGTTATAAAAGTTGATACTATTTTTTGAGGCCGGGATATTGCATTTTTAGTCCTTCTAATGTATCCCTCAGTGTTGATGCAATGAGGTATTCTTTATACCAGTTTTGGTCGCTGGGAACAATCGTCCACGGAATTTTACTACAATTTTCAAAACAATCTTCGTACATCTGCATATAAATATCCCACAGCTTCGCCTCTTCAAAATCATTAGCATTGTACTTCCACATTTTTGCCGGGTCTTTTATTCTTTCCGCAAGCCTTTGCTGTTGCTCTTCCGGCGACACATGAAGGTAGAATTTCAGTATGCTGGTACTATTGTGTTTTGATAATAAATCTTCCCATTCGTTAATAGCGTTCATTCTTTCTTTAGCGGTTTTATCATCGCACCATTTATGTACCCTTGTTATTAAAATGTCTTCATAATGGCTTCGGTTGAAAATTTGTATCATTCCTTTGGCGGGAGCGTGAGAATGAATTCGCCATAAAAAGTCATGACTCAATTCTTCAGGCGTGGGAGCTTTAAAACTTTTTACATTAACACCCTGCGGATTCATAGACGTAAAAACATTTCTAATTACACCATCTTTGCCGCTGGCATCCATACCTTGTATCACGACTAATATTGAATGCTTATTTTCTGCAAATAAAAGATTTTGTAAGTCGTCCAATTCTGTAAGTATTTTTAGGGTTTTATCTTTCGTCTCTGATTTATCAAATTCTTTTCCTGCCCGTGTACTTATTTCTTTTAGGATGATATGGCTCATTATATTTTATTATACAGGAATGAAATTCTTTGAAATAATAATTTAAAGTAGCAAAAATTTTACACATAAACTGTTTTCTCAGTTTATAAGATTTAAAAACTTTTTGAAGCTCCTAAACCATCTTATCTCGCAAAATTTATTGGAGAATCTTTTTCAATACTTTCAAAATTGAAAATAGGAATTACTTTGAACGAAGTAATTCTTTTCTTAGTTGTTTCGCAGTTTTTGTACTTCCATCGTGGCTCCATCCGGGAGGCATAACCAGGTATTTTATTTTTATAAAAAGAGGTAATTTCTTTTTCATATCAACTCCGATATCCTGCCATTCATGAAAAATAATTTTAGTGAGATGGTGAGGATTTTGCAATTGTTTGGTAAGTCCATATTTCACGGGATCTTCTGCTACCTCATCCTGGAAGGTACCAAACATTCTATCCCAGATTATTAATACCATTCCCATATTCCTGTCGAGGTACCGGATATTGCTTGCATGATGAACCCTGTGGTGCGAAGGGCTTACAAAAACTGTTTCAAACCAGTGTGGCATCTTATTTATGTATTGCGTATGTACCAGTATTCCATATATCTGCGTTAGCGAATACATAAATACAATATCTATAGGCTTAAAGCCTAACAATACCAACGGTAAAAAATAGATAAATCTGTACAATGGCTGCAGGACTGATGAACGGAAGCCGGTGGTCAAATTAAATTCTTCTGATGAATGATGGGTAACATGAACCGCCCAAAAGAAACGGCAATAATGATCAACCCTGTGTTCTATGTAAAACGCGAGGTCCTCTAAAATAAAAAGAGCCGGCCAATATAGATAGGGGTTAGACGAAAAGTCAACAAAATGAAAGCGGTAAATTGAAAGTAAAATAAATATGTAAACCGCCCTGAACAAAAGATCAATTCCTCCATTGAGCAGGCATAGATAAATATTGATAAACGTATCCTTAAGCGTATAATATTTTTTTACATGAAGATGGCTTAATATCATCTCCGCGCCAATTACAATAACATATAATGGAGTTGTTATTAATATTAGTAATTGTTCTTTCAAAATATAAATTCTAAAAAAATTATACAGCCATAATTTCTTTTTCTTTGGCCTCAAGATGCTTATCTACCAAAGAAATATAATTATTGGTTATTTCCTGCATATCACTTTCTCCATCTTTTGCAGCGTCTTCGCTCAGTCCGTCCTTCTGCAATTTTTTGATTTGTTCAATGGAATCTCTCCTGATATTTCTAACCGCAATCTTAGCATGCTCCCCTTCAACATTGCTTCTTTTTACGAGTTCTTTTCTTCTTTCTTCTGTCAGTGGTGGTAGAAATAGTCGAATCATATTGCCATCATTTTGCGGATTAATTCCAATATTGGCTGCTATAATAGCCCGCTCTATTGGCTGGAGCATATTTTTTTCCCAAGGTTGAATAGTAAGTGTTCTGGCATCCATAACACTCAAATTGCCAACTTGTCCTATTGGAGTTGGATTGCCGTAATAATCAACCACAATACCGTCCAACATATTGGGGCTTGCTTTCCCGGCTCTTATTTTTACCAGTTCAGATTCAAAATGATCTATTGCCTTTTTCATCGATATTCTGCTATCGTCTAATATTCCTGCTAAATCGTCTGACATTTATTTATAGTTTAAAATAAAATTTGGCACCCGAAAGGCGATGCATAAAAAGTGCACAAATTTAATAAAATCAGATCGATAAAAAAGTTAATGGCGCTTAATTCTGCTCAACCGTTTCTCCCGCAAGAGTTAGGATTTTGTGAGATTTGAGAATAGAATCTTTTTGGTTATGGCCACGCAGAGTAATTGGCTTGGTCTTCGTTTTTGGACGGCTATAATATACAATGCTTACAATAGCTAATGATACGCCGGATAAAGCCAGAATAACCATCGTAGTACCGGAGAATCGAAGAAGATATGCCAGGGTTATAAAAGCAATATTGCCTAAAATACAAGTTATAGTAATCATGCGGTGGCTATATCCAAGGTCGAGTAAAAAATGGTGGATGTGATTTCTGTCAGGACTAAAGGGTGATCTGCGACTTATAATGCGGATGGTTACTACTCTCAGCGTGTCAAAAAGAGGAACGATCAAAATTGCAAAACCAATTGCAGGAGCTGATTGCACAGGCAGTCCAAAAGATGGATCTGCCGCAATTGCGATAAATTTTATTACAAAAACAGCATTTAAAATGCCTATCAGCAAAGAGCCGGTATCGCCCATGAAAATTTTTGCCGGGGAAAAATTATAGATTAAAAAACCGATAAGGCTACCTACAAGCGAAAAAGCCATTACCGCATACATTAACTGGGATGTAGCCAGAAAATAGGCCCCGAAAATTGATGAAGTTAATAATCCGAGACTACCTGCAAGTCCATCTACTCCGTCTATAAGATTGAATGAATTGGTAATTACAACAATTGTAAATAATGTTAATAAAATACTTGCAGTGTGAGGTATGGTATGCAATCCTAGAAAGCCGTGCATATTATTAATTTGAATACCTCCAAATTTGATGATGATGGCCGCCGCCACAAGTTGGCCAATGAATTTTTTAGAGGCAGAAAGTATTAAAATGTCATCTTTTATTCCGAGGAAAAATATGACCATAATGGCGGCAACAAAATACTGGAAAACGGGTGGAACTGAGGAAGGAACGCCTAATAATGAAGCAACGATAAAACCGGCAAAAATTCCAAGGCCGCCCAGGGTGGGTATAACTGCTTTGTGAACTTTTCTTTCATCAGGTTCGTCGAAGAGTTTTTTATCTTTGGCAACTTCAATGATTACGGGTATCGAAAAAAACGTAATTAAAAACGCCAATCCCCCGCTTAGTAAGATATTATCCATGCCGCAATTTTAAATAAGCATTCAGTTACAAAAGTATAATTTAGTTTGAAGTAAAACTATATTATCCAAAAATTATATACCTAATTCTAAGTACCAGATTTATATAAAAAAACAAGTTCAAAATGATCTCTATTTTTCTGTCAATCCCTACGTAAATATTATAACGGCGATAACTACCCACTTATTACATAAGTGTCACAAATTTAAAGAGGTTTCATTCGCTTATTTTTTCATCGACCGCGCCCGCTACAACGTTAGCACTCATCCTGTTTATAGGATTTTTGCGGTTTTCCTCATACATTTTTTGGTTATTCAAAATGTCAATGCAGCTAAAAATTGCTGCCCGAAATGAAGAAGGATCTGCTTTATCCTTCCCAGCGATATCAAATGCGGTTCCGTGGTCGGGACTCGTGCGAATTCCCGGCAATCCGGCGGTAAAATTTACGCCTTCTCCAAAAGCAAGGGATTTAAAAGGAATCAGTCCCTGGTCGTGGTACATAGCCAGCACAGCATCAAACTTATTGTATTGTGCTCTGGCAAAAAAAGCATCGGCGCTGAAGGGTCCCATCACCAGCATATTGCGTTGCTTTGCTTCTTTAATAGCGGGTCTTATAATTTCTTCCTCTTCGGTACCAATTAAACCTTCATCCCCCGCATGCGGATTTAAAGCCAGCACCGCAATCTTTGGCCTTTCTATGTTAAAATCTTTTTTTAGAGAAGCATGCAGAATCATTAGTTTACTTATAATAGCCTCTCTGGTAATATGCGTCGCAATTTCTTTTACGGGGAGATGTTCTGTAACCAGGCCGATCTTTAAATTTTCGGCCGTCAATAACATTAGTACGTCATTTACGCCAAAAAAATCCTTAAGAAACGGAGTGTGGCCGGTGTAAGTAAAATCAGCCCCTTGTACATTTTTTTTATGAAGCGGTGCTGTAACGAGTGCATTAATCTTACCATCTTTCAGGGCGCTGGTAGCAGCTTGCAAACTTTTTACAGCATATTGCCCTGCGGTATTACTCAACGTTCCCGGATTAATAGCAACTTCTTCTTCCCAACAATTAAAGACATTTACCTGGCGGGGATTTAATTTGTAGAAATCTTTTACGCTGGCAAAGCTAAAGTTCATTTCAGCAATGCTTTTCCTGTAGAAATTAATCACTTTATTACTGGCAAAAACAACTGGTGTACAAAAATCCAGAAACCGGTTGTCTGAAAGTGATTTTAAGATTAATTCAGTGCCAATACCATTGAGGTCGCCGCAGGTAAATCCAATTACAGGTTTATTTTCTGATAAGTTAATACTCAAATTATTAAATTGAAATTCATTGCTGCAATTTAGTAATTAAATGTTTGATGGCAATAATAGTGTTTGTTTGATCATCGGCCTTTCAAAATATTACATGCATTTGTTATTAACTATAATTTATTTCCGACATAATTTTCTACCGGTATGCGATTCGAGATGCTTCGGGCCAGTGTAATTTCATCAGCATATTCCAGTTCACCGCCAAAAGCAATTCCACGGGCAATCGTTGTAATTTTTACAGATGTTTTTTTTATTTTTTTACTGATGTAAAATATGGTAGTATCTCCCTGTATATTGGGGCTTAATGCAAAAATAAGTTCTTCGGTATTTTCATCATCCACTCTTTTAATGAGTGAATCTATCTGGAGTTGATCGGGCCCGATGCCATCCAAAGGAGAAATAATACCTCCTAAAACATGATAAAGCCCACTATACTGTTGGGTACTTTCAATGGCAATTACATCGCGTATACTTTCCACCACGCAAATCATGTGTTGCCTGCGTGCACGGTCTGAACAGATATTACAAAGTTGCTCATCGGAGATATTATGACAGCGGGTACAGAAATTAATTTCTTCCCTCATTTTTACAATTGCTTCGCTGAAACTTGCTACGTCTTCAACATTTTTTTTAAGCAAATGAAGAACGAGTCTTAGTGCCGTTTTTTTACCGATGCCCGGTAGTTTTGCAAATTCGTTTACGGCATTTTCCAAAAGAGTAGAAGAAAAAATCATGTTACAAATATAAAGTACGCTTTTCGATGTTTGACGTGTGGATATGAACGATTTACAATGTTTGATGTACGATGTTGATTGTGTTTTTTCTATTGCTCACTACTTATTGCATATTGGCACATTAGCAAATTATCACATTAGCAAATTATAAAACAACATCTTTTTCATTCTCCCAATCCTGGCGGATGTCTATTTTTTGTTTTATAGCAAAAACTTTTTCCGGTTGTTTTTTTAACTGGTAGTTCCCCGGATCCCAAATTCCATTTTTATTATCATCTTCCAATATCCTTATTTCATAAGAACCGGGTTTAAATAGCTTTGCACTCCATTTTGCTGAAGTTAGAGGATAGGAATTGACCACTTCGTTATTTGAAACAAATTGCAAAACCGGGTTTTTAAATTTTTCAAGATTTTTAAAATTGATGGTGATCGTTCCGTAGTCGTTCTCTTTCTTCGTTTGAAAATGAATCGTATCAGATTTTAATAACGCTACACCGGTAGTATCAGTAGCAAAATCTTTTGGAATAATCAGCCTGTAATCTGTATTATCCGCCCACTTGTTTGCAACAGTTATTTTCGTGAATGTTGTATCTATGCTTACAGTCGCTGCAGCAATCGGGTTAAAAAGCGTATCGGTCAACTGAATTTTAAGACTGTCAAAATCTTTAAGTTTACGGTTAAATTCTATTGAAAGGGGCGTGAGTAAATCCTGTCGTCCATTCTCAATTGAAGTAGTATATCTTAATTTCTTTTCTTTAGAGGCCGGCCTGGACGAAGAATTTTTTTGCTTTGGTTTTTCCTGGGCATACGCAAATAATTGTATAGTGCTTCGTACTATCACTTACTGTAACAGTACTATCTGCAAAAGCAAATAATTCATCATCATGATTATAAACTTTTTGTCCGCTCTCATCCTTCAGTGCATAAACATTGTAGATGCCACCTGGTAAATTATGAAATGTAAAATTGCCCGAACTATCCAGCCTTGTTATATATTTTGGCTTATGTTTTATTACGGCTGAGTCATCAAGGTCTTTATATAAGAATACCAGTAACGTAGAATCCGTTTTTCCTGTTTCTGCTAGCCGGACATTTCCGGAAAATTCAAGTGAGTCAATATAGGAGCCCGTAGAAAAAATGAATGAAAAATTTTTAACTGGGTTACCTTCATTGAGATCGGCAATCGAATTTCCCATGTCGAAACGGTAAGTAGTATTGGGTTCCAACGTATCACGTATTTTAATAGTAACCGTCTTTAATTTATAATCGATGTTGGGAATAATTTTAGGCATAGGAGACACCAGTAAATTCTCCTGCAATTTTTGAATCTGTACATATTCATCATAAGTAAGCGTGATGCGATTGCCTTTAAAGTTTGTTGTTCCATTTGGCGGGTTGGCATTCAAAAGTTTTGGTGGAATGGAATCTCTTGGTCCCCCGGTGGGAGCCCCTATTTGTGCACAACCGCTTCCCAGGATGAAAATTGCATAAACGGCGCAGCAGGCTACAATAAAAAATAAAAGATGCTTACAATTCATTTTGGAAAAAAAGCAAACATAATTGCTTTCGGGTGATAAAGCCTTTTCCGCCTCCTAAAATAATTCTAAATCTCTTCCTCAGGCTCTTCAATTACTTCATGCAAAGCAACGGCCATGTTGTTGGTTTTTACAAACTCACACCAATGGCAATCAGGTTTGCCGCAACCGGTATAAAAATCGTGTTGCTGAATCTTATCCCATACCGTTTTTATTTGTTGCTTAACGGTAGTAATATCTTCCGGGTTGACATAGATTTTTTCTTTGCGGTAATTCTTTTTTTTGTCTGGCTCAATGAAATCGAATTCGCTGCTCACTGCAATCCAGTCGCGGCTATGATTATCTAATAATATTTTATAAAACACTGCTTGCCGCCAATAGTCGCCACCGTTAGGTATCTTTTCCTGCGGTGGTTTTAGTTTATCTTTTGCTTTATCAACGTCGCCGGTTTTGTAATCCACTACGTTCACTTCTTTGCCGGTAAATTCAAGTTTATCTAGTTTTCCTTTTAGCGGAACGCCATTCACTACAACATTTTTAATGCTTCTTTCAAGAGCAACAATCTTGTTCCAGCTATGCAGATATTTATCGTAGTAATTTGATAACACTTCTTCGCCATATTCCAGCCTTCTTTCAAATTGTTCTTTGGTAAAGCTTTCGCGATGGCGATGCATGTACCAGTTAAAGTCTTTTATAAATTCTTCTTTGGGTGGAAAAACATTTTTATCGTTCTGCATTTTTTTGAACAATTGTTCCAATGCATAATGCACTGACGAGCCAAATTCCGTTGCTTCATTTTTTGGTGAAGGAATACGGATCAGATTTTTAAAATAAAATTCTAACGGGCATTTTAAATAATTGTTCAATGCCGTTACATTCATTACAAATCTTTCTAATAAACTATTGATATATTCTTCTTCAATTTTTTCTATCTCAGGCTGATGATCATTTTGCAACTGCAACATTTGAAAGGTTGCCTGTGTGGTTTCATCAATAAAAACTTTTTCTTTTTGCAATTCATGATCATCTAAAATCTCTGCAATAAACATAGATGGTTCCAGTTCTTTTCCATCATTCCTGAACGAACTATAAGAAATAAATAAATTTTGCTCGGCCCGGGTGAGTGCTACATAAAATAACCTACGTAATTCTTCATCTGCGGCGTCATCGCTCGTTGTAACTGAGTTGAAAATGTTATCAGGAAATTTATAGCCGCCGAAAGGCTTACGTTTCTTTTCCCAAAAACTGGCATTGCATCCCGCGAAGAAAACATATTCAAACTCGAGACCTTTTGAACCGTGCGCCGTTAAAAGATTCACACCTTTATCATTGCCGCTTACCTCAACTAATGGTAGCGACAAACCTTCGCTTTGCATCAGGTCAAATACTTTCATCAATTGTTTAAGATCGAGATTGGGATTACGATGCGTTTCTGTTTTTATAAAATCAAACAGGCCGGTAAGCACCTGCAACAACCAGATTTTTTCATCATTTTTCATGATGTAGCTCAACACGCCGGCTTCACGAACTACACATTCAAACAAACTTTGTAAGGTTACATTCGTCACGGTTGCAATGAGGCTTTCCATGGCTTCACTCGCTTTCTTCAAACCTTCGTTCATGCTTTGTGTAAACAAATCACGAACCGGTTGTTTGCTTCTTTCGTACAATAATTTTCTAATAGAAGTTTTTTCCTTTGTGAATTGCTTGTCTGCTACTTCAATGCTCACTCTTGCAATTTCTATCGGCGGAATGTTGAACCAGTCGTAGTGTAAAATTTCGAATAACAATTCATCACCACTGTAAGGAATATCATGCTCAAACGAAAGATATCTTAAAATGGAAATGATCTTTTTGGCAAATGGAATGTTGAGGATATTCAAACTGCGTTTACTGTAATACGGAATTTTTTTCAGCTTGAAATATTGCGCGAGTTCTTCGCCGTATTTATTTTCTTTATAAATGATGCCGATCTTTTTCGGTTCGATGCCTTCGGCAAAAATTTTTTCAACCTGCTGCGTAATGCCAATCATTTCCTGCCGCTGCGTTTCATATTGTTGAATGATGGGCTGAGAGGTAAGATGTTTTATTTTTTCGTTAGAGGACAACAACTCTTTGGTTAAGCCGTCCATTTGGTTTATTAACCGGTCATTGTTTTTATCAATGATGGTTTTCGAAACGTCCAGTATAGATTGAACCGAACGGTAATTGCCGGTAAGCACCACCGTTAGTAAATCATTTTTATAACTGTTGGCAAAGCCCAGCATATTTTCTACGTTGGCTCCCTGGAAACGGTAAATACTCTGGTCATCATCACCCACCACAAACACATTCGGTTTATCCCAATAATTTATCAACAGTTCCACCAAACGGTTTTGTGTTCCACTGGTATCCTGGTATTCATCAACCAGAATGTATAAGAACTGTTCCTGGTAACGCAATAACAAATTCGGATTTTCTTCAAATGCTTGTATCACCCAGTTGATCATGTCGTCAAAATCGTACAAATTGTTTTTGCGCATGAGTTGCTGGAAATTGGCAAACTCATTTACAGCAGCCCGCAACCTTTCCATCTTTTCCACTTCTTCTTCTATCTTATCAATGCGCACATCGCCTTTCTTAAAATCTTTGGTTGCCCGTTTAGCAATGTATTCCTCACGGTCACGCAAAGACGAAACGTAGGCGTCAATTCTTTCATTAATAAATTCCGGCGACCAGCCCTCCCGCTTCATCGTGCTGAATAACGATTGCAGGTTATTGATCTCGTAATACACATCTCCACGGTAGCGTTTCAGCGGATGATTTTTGGGAAAGGAATCGATTAGTTGTTTAAATAAATCAATGCGTTGTAAATCGGACACAGGATCGAGAGCTGTCTTTTCAAAGAGGTTGAGATTATCCTGTATCACATCGTTACAAAAAGCATGAAAGGTGTAGATGTTTACTTTGTACGCATCAGCGCCGATGAATTCCAGGATGCGTTTGCGCATGGCGATAACACCGGCGTCGGTATAGGTAAGGCAAAGGATATTTTGCGGTTGCGCATCCGTATCTAGTAATATTTTCCCAATGCGTGCAGAGAGGATCTGTGTCTTCCCGGTGCCCGGTCCTGCAATTACCATTACCGGCCCTTCAATGGTATCCACGGCTTTCTTTTGCTGCGGATTGAGGCGGTTATATTCTTTGTTGAATTTTTCTAATTGATAGTTGTTGCGGGGCATGGTGTAAAGATAAATGATGTAGGGGGTAGTTACATTTCCGAAGAATACCAGCTGAGAAATATTTTCTGAAGCTGTCTCATTTGCTAAACTTGTTCATTTTTTTTGCAAATGCCAATATTTATTCTTTAGATTCAATGAGATTCAATATTAGTAAAGGAAAAAAAATATAGCCTCATATTATTTTAAATTATCGCATGAAAATTTATTAACGAATGTGCATAATATGAAACGCTACTTTTAGCCACTTTATATAAATTTATATTAGTTCTTTGATTTGTTCCAAGTCTACTTTTTCATTTCGATTACAATGTTAAAATGCAGCATGCTGCACATTTTAATCGCTGGCCTTGCGTCGGCCGCGAAATCCCAAAAACAAACCCAAGGTTGAAAATTCTCTGAATGAGCTTATGTAATTAATAGTTTTTGTTGCGTCCGGGAATATTCCCGGTTAAAACCAATTAAAAATTAAGTTATGAAAAAGATTAATCAAAAAGGATTAAGAAAAGGCATTAGGAACATTCAATCAAAGTTCTATTGCTCTTTTTCAGAGAAGGAACATGAAATTTTAAGTATGGCAATAACTATGCTTAAAAGTAAAAAGTCAAAAAGTAGATGGTTAAAAACCATGCGGAAATTTCTAAAAACAGTGGTTTTATTTTTTGTAAAAATGTTCTAAACCTTGGTTTTTTTATGCTGCAAAATATTAGTCAATTATATTCAGAGCTAAACGTAAGTAAACGTTTTCTTTTAGACCTAACTTCAAATCCACAAAAATTTTATAAAAAAATAATTAGGCCTAAAAAGAAGTTTGGCACCTATCAAGAAGGTAAAAATGGCAGCTTAAGGCTTAGACATCTTATTCCACCAGTTCACTCACTTAAGATCATTCAGAGCAAAATTCGCGATTACCTTCAGCAAATAGAATTACCTGATTGTATGTATGGTTCTGTCACCGGAAGGAATAATGCTATGAACGCTTTACAGCATACAAACAACATATTCTTTTTGAAAATAGATTTGAAAAACTATTTTAGTAATATCTCAAATAAACAGGTTCATCATGCACTTCTGGAAAATCAATTTTCCTGGGAAGTTTCGAGAATAATTACAAAACTTATAACCTATCAATGTTCTTTGCCGCAAGGTACACCGACTTCGCCAGTTATTGCAAACCTCGTTTTTGCTAAAACAGCTACACAACTAAAAGAATTTATAAAAAATCATGGCTTAACTTTTACAGTTTTTTTAGATGATATTGTTTTTTCTTCAAAAAAAGATTTCAAGGAACTTGTTCCAGGAATTTTAGACATTATAAGAGGAAATGGATTTTTTCCGCACAATAATAAAATCAGTTATAGAAAATATACTTGCGAGATAACTGGTTTGCAAGTGGGTAACGGAAAACTTAAGATAGTTCCTAGAATGAAAAAAGCGGCGTTAAAAAATGCAAGAGTAAAAGGATACGTTGAGTTCGTCAACAAATGTTACCGGGTTTATTCGCTCAATAAATCTAATATCAAACCCCGCACCAATTGATTTTTTATAAACTTAAATTTTTGCGCAACGCTAAATTAATAGAAGACAAAAGCTCAATCCTTTTCATTTATCCTCTCTCGATGGAATCTCATTTTCGCAAACAACCCTAATACTTGTCGTTTTTACATACTATAATTTTTTATTAACCATCCTACTTTTGTATCAAGCTAAACATAACAACATGGAAATAAAAGCCAATATAATTTCTTAGCCCAATAAAAACATTTTGTATGAGTACACTCAACAAGCATTTCACAGCAGAACTGCAAAAAAGTACAGTAAAGGAGGCTGGACTTATGTTGTATGGCCCGACTCCGTAAATTTTTTTAAAACAAAAGGCCTCGTAAAAGTTCGTGGCACAATTGATGGACATTCCTTTTCAAGTTCGTTTATGGCACTTGGTAATGGCACACATAAGTTGCCGGTAAAAGCTGAACTGCGAAACGTTATCCGGAAAGAAGCAGGAGATATAGTTAGTGTTCATCTAAGGGAGCGAGTAGAACGAACACACTGACTTCTGAGTGCCTGTTCCAATAAATTTCACGAGTTGCAACCATTTCCTCTTTTCTTTGTTATTGAGCTAACAAATAACATGAGTAAAGTTTACCAATTAAAAAAAGTACAGGTTATTCCGGCATCCATTGAAAAAGTGTGGGATTTTTTTTCAGCGCCGGAAAATCTCAAAGCCATAACACCGCCTCACCTGGGTTTTCAAATCCTATCAGCGAAATATGGAGATGAAATGTATGCCGGGGAAATTGTTGAATACACAGTAAAGCCCTTACTGGGCATTCCTTTATATTGGATGACTGAAATAACGCAGGTAGAACACATGAGATATTTTATAGATGAGCAGCGCTATCGGGCCTTATTCATTCTGGCATCACCAACATCATTTTAAATAAGTGGACGTTGGCGTTGAAATGACAGACATCGTTCATTATAAAATTCCATTTTGGTTTTTAGGAGATATTGCCAACTCTTTTTATTGTGAAAAATCAATTACAAAAAATATTTGATTACCGGAAAGAGGTAACTGACAAAGTTTTTGGAAGTAATTGAGTAAAAATATAAACCCTATAATTGAAGGCTTAACAAGTTAGTTCCCTCTCCCCTTGGAGAGGGGTTGTCCAAAGGACTCCATTGGAGGGGTGAGGCTCTTCTGGGGTGGGCTTTTACCTCCCAAACATCTTATCCAGTTCATCTTTCTTAAACTCAAGAAAAACCGGTTTACCATTAGGTGTTGTATTGGAAATTTCGCAGGCAAATAATTCTTCAACCAAAGAAGTAATTTCTTTTTTGTCAAGAAATGTTCCTGCCTTTACCGATTGCTGCCATGCCATTGAGCGCAATAATTTTTCTCTTTTACTGAAACTAACGTCCATGCTGAAGTGCTTATATTGTTCCAGCATTTTTTCTAGTGCGGCTTTCTCATTACCGTCAGTTACGTCGGCCGGTGAACCTTGTATTACAAAAGTATTTTTGCCAAATGGTTCTACCTGGTAACCCAATAAATGAAGGTCGGGAATAATTCATTTATTAAGACCGCATCAGCAGGCGTTACTTCCAGCGTTACCGGAAAAAGACTTCTCTGTATGGCTATGGGCTTGCCTTTCATCGCATTTATAAATCGCTCGTACAATATTCGTTCATGCGCATTTTGTTGGTGAATTACTATAAATCCATTTTCATTTTCAGCAATAATTAATGCTTTATGCAACTGAACAAACTCTTCTGAAGAGGGACGTTTATTGGGCTTTGGCTGTTGCCATTCTTTTGAAAAAGAAGGAGCATTATATTCCTGCTTTTGTTGAACAGGTGTCGATAAACTATTGCCGGCTTTATCGTGAATAGCTTTCTGTACTTCCGGGAAAACAGTTTCCCAATACTCGAGATCACTTTTTTTGTTGATGAAGTGTGCCTGGTTTTTTTGCGTAAAAGTTTGGTACAAATGGGTTGCTGCTGCTGAGTTTTGTTTATCGGCAGTAAATGGTTTACTAACGGCATCCGTATGTTGGATAGACGCATCTAAATCAAAATCCAGTGTAGGCGTTACGCTGTATTGCGCCAAAGAATGTTTAACTGCGGACTGAACAAAAGCGTAAATTATTTTCTCATCTTCAAATTTTATTTCCTGTTTCGTAGGATGAACGTTTATGTCCAACCGGGATGGATCCAGATCAATAAACAAGGCGTACATCGGATAGGTTTCTTTGCCAATCATATCAGCAAAGGCATTCATAACAGCATGATTGAGATAAGCGCTTTTAATAAAACGATTATTTACAAAAAAATATTGATCACCTCTTGTTTTCTTTGCAGTCTCGGGCTTGCCTACAAAGCCATAAATATTCAGATAATCTGTTTCTTCTTTTACACTTACTAAGTTGGCATTGTAGTTATTTCCCAATATTTGAATAATCCTTTGTTTTAACGATCCTTTTTCCAAATGAAAAACTTCCTGCCCGTTAGACGTAAGTGAAAAAAAGATATTCGGAAATGCCATCGCCACACGAATGAATTCATCAACGATATGTCTTAATTCTGACGCATTACTTTTTAAAAAATTTCTTCGTGCCGGAACATTGAAGAACAAATTTTTCATGGCAATATTTGTTCCTTCAGGAGTGGATACCGGTTCCTGTGTGATCACAACACTGTTTTCAATTTCGATGAAAGTTCCGATAGATTCGCCGGTCCTTTTCGTTTTTAATTCCACCTGTGCTACACCGGCTATGCTCGCCAATGCCTCACCGCGAAAACCCATCGTCTTTATATGAAACAGGTCATCAATATTTTTTATCTTGGAAGTAGCATGCCGCTCAAAGCTCATCCTGGCATCGGTTTCACTCATTCCATTGCCATTATCTATCACCTGTATTAAAGCTTTGCCTGCGTCATTCACAAAAAGTTTAATTTCTGTTGCCCCGGCATCTACAGCATTTTCCAGCAATTCTTTTACTGCGCTCGCGGGGCGCTGAATTACTTCACCAGCGGCAATCTGGTTAGCGATATTTTCAGGCAATAAGGTAATAATGTCGGCCAAAGGATTCCTCTTTTTTAATGTGCAAATTTACTGATTATTAATAGCTGGTTTAGAAGAAGATGATAGAAGATGTTTTACCCGATTCTATATTTTTTGACTTTAACTAATTTTCGAAAGAATGTTCGGGGGCAAATGCGTTGGCTAATCACTTTTTATTATGTAATTTAGGGATTGAAATCACTTCCTATTATGTTATTTGGAGGTAACAAACGCTTTTTATGATAGTAAGAACTATTGAGGCTGCAATTAACAAAAAGCTTTTTAAAGGTAAAGCTATATTGCTTTTTGGGCCGAGGCAGTCGGGTAAGTCCACGATTGTGGAATATTTACTAAAGCAAACGGGTGAAAAATTTCTTTATTTAAACGGAGATGAAGCAGACGTTCGAGAGTTACTTTCAAACACAACATCCGCTAAATTAAAATTGCTCGACTGGTACTAATAAAATTGTTTTTATTGATGAAGCGCAACGTATTTCTAATATTGGGCTTACCCTAAAACTATTTACCGACCAGCTAAAAAATATCCAGGTAATAGCGTCGGGTTCATCTGCATTAGAGTTAGCCAGCCGGGTAAATGAACCGTTAACCGGCCGAAAATATGAATTTATGCTCTTTCCATTAAGCTTTGCAGAAATGGTGCACGAACATGGATTGCTTGAAGAAAAGAGATTATTAGAACACCGGTTAGTTTTTGGATACTATCCCGAAATAGTAACACATGTCGGGGAAGAAAAAGAATTATTAAAACTATTGGCAAATAGTTATTTGTATAAAGATCTGTTGTTGCTTGAGCAGGTAAAAAAACCAGTCCTTCTTGAAAAGCTATTAAAAGCCGTAGCCCTTCAACTCGGCCACGAGGTTAACTATACTGAACTGGCGCAAATTGTTAATGCAGATAAAGGAACGGTTGAAAAATATCTCGATTTGCTGGAGAAAGCTTTCGTAGTATTTCGTTTGCCAGCCTTAAACCGTAATGTGCGAAATGAAATTAAGAAAGGAAAGAAAATATATTTTTTTGATTGCGGCATCAGAAATGCCATCATTAATAATTTTCATGATTTAAAAAACCGCACCGATACAGGCGCTTTGTGGGAGAATTTTTTTATTACCGAACGTTTAAAATATTTGCGATATAATAACATAGAAGCCAGTCATTTTTTTTGGCGTACGGCACAGCAACAGGAGATTGATTTAATTGAAGAATCGAATGAAAAGATGACGGCATTTGAATGTAAATGGAACATAAAATCCAAAGTAAGATTTCCACAAACCTTTGTGGACAATTATCCTGGTTCAACAAGCCACGTAATAACTCCACAAAACTTTGAAGAGTTTTTAATCTAACTAAAATAATAATAATAATTTTTAAGAAACGGATTATCGTTGTCTAAAAAAATACATAATTGTTTACCTTGCGCCCATCTTCAAATATATCTTTCCCAATGAATAAATTTTTGCTTACGATTTTTTTTCTTCTCACCATTTCTTCAGCTACTTTTTCACAAATACAAAAAAACAACCACGCTCAATATTGGGCCGATAGTGTTTTTAATACTTTAAGTGATGACCAGAGAATTGCGCAATTGATGGTATTGCGTGAAAGCAGTTATACCAAAGACGGGCCGGTATATTATGATTCTCTGATTGCGGATGCAATTACTAAATATAACATCGGTGGCATTTGCCTGTTCCAGGGCGGGCCCGTTCAGCAGGCAAATTTTATTAACTATTTCCAAAGCATTGCAAAAACACCGTTGATGGTTTGTATAGATGCGGAATGGGGATTAGGCATGCGGCAGGATAGTGTTATCCCGCTCAATCACCAGATGATGCTTGGCGCTGTAAATGACACCGCTATTATTGCTGCTTACGGAAACCTGGTGGGTGAGCAATGCAAACGGGAAGGCATACACGTAAATTTTGCACCCGTCGTTGATATTAACAATAACCCTGATAACCCGGTTATTAATGACCGCTCCTTTGGGGAAGATAAATATAAAGTGGCCCGTTATGGAGTTACGTATATGAAAGCAATGCAACGGCAAGGCGTGTTGGCTTGTGCCAAACATTTTCCCGGCCATGGCGACGTTTCTGTTGATTCTCACCTGGATCTTCCTGTTATTAATAAAAGCATGGCGCAACTGGATTCGCTTGAATTATATCCTTTTGAACAAATGTTTAACGCCGGTGTTGGAAGCGTGATGATTGCGCATTTATATATCCCTGCCATTGACACTACTGCCAATACGGCTACATCATTATCGAAGAAAAACGTTACGGGATTATTGCGCAATAAATTGCATTACGAGGGCTTAACTTTTACTGACGCGTTAGGTATGAAAGGCGTGGCCAAATTTTTCCCCGGTGGGCAAATTGCAGCGCAGTCGCTTATCGCAGGCAATGATATGCTTTGTCTCCCTGAAGATGTTGCTACATCTATTGCAAAAATCAGGGAAGCTATAGATAGCAATAAATTAAGCTGGGACGACGTGTATGCGAAATGTAAGAAGGTATTGGAATACAAATACATCTACGGCATGGCGAATGCAAAACCCATAGATACAACGAATCTTGTTAACGATTTGAATGCAGGCTCAGACATTGTGAAAAAATTGGTTGCAGACAATGCCATCACGATTCTAAGTAATAAGGATAAAGAATTTTTTCCTTTAACCGATGAAAACAAAAAGATCGCTTATATAGGTATTGGAATTGATAGCGCGAACACATTTTCTACTCGGTTAAAAAACGACCTGAAGGCGGATGCATTTTATTTTGATTACCAGGAAAATGCTTTAAGAATATTATCTACGGTAGAATTGCTTAAGACCCGTTACAATGTAGTAGTAATCGGGGTTCATAATTATAACCGTTACCCGGCAAATCAGTTTGGTATCAGTAGTTATGCGTTGGAAATGATCAAACAAATTCAACAAAATACTAAATCCATTTTATTTGATTTTGGAAATCCATATGCAATCAAAAACTTTTGCAATGCCGATAATTTAGTGGCCTGTTACGAGGACGATTCTATTACCCAAAATGCTGCTGCAGATATTCTTGAAGGAAAAATAATTGCTAAAGGAACTTTACCCGTAACGGTTTGTGATAAATACAAGTATGGCACCGGCTTCATTTCAAAACGAATTATGCCACTTGCAACGCCAGCCGCTGAAGGACTTAACGGTTTGCAAATGACACGCGATATTGATTCCATCGCACTTGAAGGAATTGCCGGAAAGGCCTATCCCGGCTGCGTGGTTTTAATTGCACGGCATGGTAAAATTGTTTTTGAAAAAGCCTATGGCACCTATAATTACGATACGCCGGAGCCTGTAAGCCTCAATTCCATTTATGATATGGCGTCGGTAACGAAAATTTGCGGTACCACACTTAGTGTTATGAAATTGTATGACGAGGGTAAATTAAGGCTTGATAAAACATTGGGAACTTATTTGCCATGGGTAAGAAAAAGCGACAAAAAAAATCTAAACATAAAAAAGATTTTGCTTCACCAGGCAAGGCTCGTCGCGGATGTTGTCTTTTATAAGAAAACGGTAGATCCAGTTACAGGAAAGCCCCTGCCTCAATATTTCCGGCCGGATTCATCTGCAAAATTTAATGTGAGAGTTGCACAGAATTTGTATTTGCGAAGAGATTATGCGGATTCGATGAACCAAAGTATAGCCGACAGTAAGCTGCTTCCAGACGAAAAATATGTTTACAGTGACAATGATTTCATTTTGATGGCAGATGTTGTAAAGGCTCTTTCAGGGTTGAGAATTGATAAATACGTCGATAAATATTTTTACAAACCGATGGGGCTTCACTCAATAGGTTTTAATCCGAGGAACAGGTTTGATACGAATCTGGTTGCTCCCACAGAATTGGATCAATATTTCCGGTATCAACATTTGCATG
The DNA here is from genome assembly GCA_963792025.1 of uncultured Chitinophagaceae bacterium. GTDB lineage: Bacteria > Bacteroidota > Bacteroidia > Chitinophagales > Chitinophagaceae > Ginsengibacter. The sequence goes on from CAWBUS010000021.1 coordinate 52,383, forward strand.
CCGATGTTCATGACGAAGGAAGTGCCATGTTTGGCGGGGATGCAGGACACGCTGGTTTATTCAGCAATGCAGAAGATATTGGTGCACTTCTTCAAATGTTTTTGGATGGCGGCTCATTTAAAGGCAAACAATATATTAAGCCTTCAACTCTTAAATTATTTACTGCCTACAATTCAAGTATCAGCAGGCGTGGTATTGCTTTTGACAAACCTCAAAAAGACAATTATACTACTACAGACCCTCATCCGTATCCCTCAAGATTTGCTTCTCCGCTCACTTTTGGGCATACCGGATATACAGGAACCTGTATTTGGGTCGATCCGAAATATGATCTGGTTTACGTATTTTTAAGTAATCGTGTGAACCCGGTAAGAAGTACAGATTTATATAGATTAAATATAAGAGGATCTATTGAAGATGCGGTGTATAAAGCGATGGTCCCGGCTATACCAGAAGTTATCAAAAGGGAAGAATTTGAAGAGACCAACAAGCCAGGTAAAAAATAAAACCGTTAACATAAAAACGATTGAAATATGAAATACCCATATCAAATAAATTCAATAGAAGAATATAAGGAAGCTTATAAAAAAAGTGCAGATGACCCTGAATCGTTTTGGGGGGATGTTGCCCAAAACTTTTACTGGCGCAAAAAATGGGATAAGGTTCTTGACTGGAATTTTAGAGAGCCAAAGGTTGAATGGTTCAAGGGTGCTAAATTAAATATCACTGAAAATTGTATCGACCGTCATCTTGAAACGATGGGTGAAAAACCCGCTATCATCTGGGAGCCTAATAACCCGGAGGAAAGAACCAGGACGGTTACATATACAAGATTGCATAAGAGAGTTTGCCAGTTTGCGCAGGTCTTGCTGAACAACGGTGTTAAAAAAGGTGATCGTGTATGCATTTATATGGGCATGGTTCCTGAACTGGCTTACGCTGTTTTGGGTTGTGCCAGGATAGGAGCGATTCACAGTGTAATATTCGGTGGATTTTCAGCGCAAAGTATTGCAGATCGCCTATATGATGCTAATGCAGAATTTATTGTAACCTGTGATGGTGCGTACCGCGGTGGAAAGGCGATTCCATTAAAAAGTATTATTGATGATGCCTTAATTGGTAATCGTACTATAAAAAAAGTAATCGTTTATACAAGAACGAGGACCCCGGTTTCAATGCTTAAGGGTAGGGATGTATGGTGGGAAGATGAGATGGATTATGCCCTGTCGCAAATTGAAAAGAATAATGTTGTAACGATGCCCGCAACTGAAATGGATGCGGAAGATCCATTGTTTATTTTATACACGTCCGGGTCAACAGGCAAACCCAAAGGCGTGGTGCATACTTGCGGCGGTTATATGGTTTGGACTGCCTATACTTTTGTAAATGTTTTTCAATATAAACCCGACGAGGTGCATTTCTGCACGGCAGATATTGGATGGATAACAGGGCATAGTTATATCGTTTATGGCCCATTAGCCGCAGGTGCAGCAAGCGTTATGTTCGAAGGCGTGCCAACATGGCCCGATGCGGGAAGGTTCTGGGATATAATTGATAAATACAAAATAAATATTTTATATACTGCGCCTACTGCCATAAGAAGTTTAATGAGTTATGGTTTAGAGCCGTTGAAAGGCAAAGACATGTCAACTTTAAAAGTATTGGGTACGGTTGGTGAACCCATTAATGAAGAAGCATGGCATTGGTATGATGATAATATTGGAAAAGATAAATGCCCGATTGTAGACACCTGGTGGCAAACAGAAACCGGTGGTATTTTGATTTCAAACTTAGCGGGTGTTACCCCGGCAAAGCCAAGCTGGGCTACCTTGCCTATGCCCGGCGTACAGCCATTACTGGTAGATGACCAGGGAAATGAGGTTACAGAACCTGATGAACATGGCTTATTGAAAGGAAATCTTTGCATAAAGGCGCCGTGGCCAGGCATCTTAAGAACTACTTATGGTGACCATGAACGTTGCAGGAAAAACTATTTTGCCACCTATGAAAATTTATACTTTACAGGCGACGGAGCCCTGAAAGATAAAGAAGGCAACTATCGTATAACGGGAAGGGTAGACGATGTTTTAAATGTGAGCGGTCATCGCATTGGAACTGCTGAAGTTGAAAATGCAATTAACATGCATACCAATGTAGTTGAAAGCGCTGTTGTCGGTTTCCCTCACAATATAAAAGGCCAGGGCATTTATGCGTTCGTTATTACTGAGAAAAATACACATGAAGATGAACGTGCAAAGAATGATATTCTTGAAACAGTTGCGAGAGTTATTGGGCCTATTGCTAAACCAGATAAAATACAATTTGTAAATGGCCTTCCTAAAACAAGAAGCGGAAAAATTATGCGACGCATTTTAAGAAAAATTGCTGAAGGTGAAACAGAGAACCTCGGCGACACAACGACTCTGCTCGATCCCGCAATTGTAGATGAGATAAAACAGAATAAAGTGTAAATTTCACGATATTACTTTATGAAAAGATTCCTCAAAATACTTCTCTGGACATTTTTAATTGTATTTATACTTATCAATTTCATCAGTGCAACCAACGCCTACAAGTTTACCCATTTTTATAATTCGGGTGAAGTAGTTATTAAACCTGAAAACAAAAAAACGGCATGGGATCATGCGAGCGATATACTATTTGGCAAAGATTATATCAAGAAAAAAAATGTTCCTCTTCCAGCGTCTTTTTCAAATGTTACACTTACTACAAAAGACAATATAAAATTAGCAGGATGGTATGGTGCGGCAACTAACCCAAGTGGTTCCGTTGCCTTGTTTCACGGATATGGTGATAATAAAACGGATGTGCTTGAAGAAGCAAAGGCCTTTTTAAATATGGGCTATAATGTGTTACTGATCGATTTCAGAGCGCATGGTAACAGTGAAGGACACACGTGTACTATCAGCTACCGGGAAACGGAGGATGTAACCCTTGCTTATAACTTTCTAAAAAACAAAGGAGAAAAAAATATTGTTCTTTGGGGAATATCCATGGGGGCAGCGACAGTAGCGCGAGCTATAGATGAAGATCATCTTCAACCAGCTAAAGTAATTTTAGAAATGCCTTTTGCCACTATGGAAAATGCTGTGGAAGGACAATTAAAAACCATGCATTTGCCTGGCGAGCCGTTGGGAACATTGCTTACTTTTTGGGGCGGCGTAGAACATGGTTTTTGGGCTTTTAAAGTTAACCCTGATGAATATGTAAAGAAAATCCATTGCCCTGTTCTGATGCAGGTTGGATTGAACGACTTAAGAGTTACACCGGAAGAAAGAAAAGAAGTTTATGAAAATTTGAATCAACCAAAACAACTGGTAATTTATAATAACAGCGGCCATGAATCGCTTTGCAAGAAAGAACATTTAAAGTGGCTGGCAAGTGTGTCTGCTTTTCTTAACAGTTAAGGCATGCACCCGCAAGATATTTCCATAAATAACTATGATTATTTTTTGCCTGAGGAGAAAATCGCATTCTTTCCGTTAGAAGAAAGAGATCAGTCGAAATTGCTCATTTATGACAAGGATGAAATCAGAGAAGACATTTATTTGAATCTCGCCAATCATCTACCCGCAAAAAGCTTTCTTGTTTTTAATGATACTAAAGTTATTAAAGCAAGAATTTTATTTATGAAAGATACGGGCGCAGTTATTGAAATTTTTTGTTTGGAGCCGTATGAAGTTATTAATGATTACGCTGTTGTTCTTCAGAAAAAGAATTCAGTGCGATGGAAATGCATGATTGGCGGTGCCGGCAAATGGAAGCAAAAATATCTTGAAAAAAAATTTACTATCGATAACGACGAAGTAACGTTAAAAGCTGAACTGGTTGAAAAACTAAGCGATGCGTATGTTGCTGAATTGAGCTGGAGCCCGGGCGAATACTCCTTTGCAGAAATAATTGAGCATGCCGGTAAAACCCCTTTACCTCCTTACATCAAACGGGAAGCAGGCGAAAGTGATGCAGAAAGATACCAGACTATTTATTCAAAATATGGAGGATCGGTTGCGGCACCAACTGCGGGGTTGCATTTTACGGAAAGAATATTTTCATCTTTAAAAGAAAAAAATATTAACACAGGTTTTGTTACTCTTCATGTGGGAGCGGGCACTTTTAAACCCGTAAAAAGTGAAACCATGCAAGGCCACGAGATGCACGCCGAATGGATTGATGTATCAAAACTTGTTATTGGGCAGCTAATAGAAAATATTTCGAACGGCATTTTTTGTGTGGGAACTACTTCCGTAAGAACTGTTGAAAGCCTTTACTGGATGGGCGTTAAAGCAATGCTCTATCCTGAAATAACAAATGAGGAGCTTGAAATAAAGCAATGGGAAGTGTACGAAAATGGATTGGCAAATAGTTCTTGTAGTACAGAAGAGGCTTTAACGTCTTTATTAAAATTTCTTCATGTAAAAAAAGTAGACAGGCTTTTTACACGAACACAAATAATTATTGCACCGGATTACCGGTTTAGAATTGTGCAAGGATTGATTACGAATTTTCATCAACCTAAATCAACCTTATTATTATTGGTGGCAGCTATGGCAAGAGAAAACCTGCCTACCGGACAGGCAGGATGGAAATCAATTTATGATTACGCATTAAATAATAACTTCCGGTTTTTAAGTTATGGAGATGGGTGTTTAATTTTTAATAATCGCGGAAGCTAAGCTGGCTTTAAACTACTCATTTATGGTAACCGGCGTACCGACAGGAATATAGCTATATAAATCTTTAGCCTCAGTATATTTTAAGGAGATGCATCCATCTGTCCAATTTTGGTAATAATCCACCGTCCATTCTTCCTGCGGCCTCGTAGCATGGATAGCAATACCACCGCCTATTTTTGCATTACGCGGAACTAATCCTTCGGCTTTTCTTTCTTTAAATTTTTCAATACTTTCCTCGTTGGGGTAATCTAATAGAAGTTCGAATCCCCATTTCGGATGTATCTTTTTAAGCACTACTTTAAACTTGCCATCGGGAGTTCGTTTATCACCTTCCATATATTTATCACGTAAATCATCGCTGCCAAATACGCAGGGATAAGTTGCGTACCACCCCTGATCGTCGTACACTTTTAACTCATAATCTTTTTTAGAAATAACTATGTAGTATGGGTTGTCTATAAAATTCTTCCTGGTAATTTTTTTTGCAGCGAATGCTGATCTTACCAATTCTTTCTCATTTGTTTTGTTAGGGCTGAATGGAAAAAATAAGAGGGAAAAAATTACAGCAGATGATAATATGAAGGGTTTACGGTTGTTCATTTTTCGGAAAGCTTACTGCAATATATTCCAAACGAAATATGAAGCAAAATTATTTCGTCAACATTTTATTGATTTAACTTTTTTTTCAACAGATAGTGTCATTAACACGTAATAGTCCCATTGTAACTGGTTCTTTTACGCAATGTATGTAACGAAATAATTGATGAAACTACTTATATCCAAGGATGACATGGCAGGAATAATATTACAACAAAGTTAGGCGCAAATTAATGCATAGCCTCCGCCACATTTATTTTTTTCTTCCTGTTGCTCTTAACGAATAAAACAAAAGGTACACATATCAGAAATAATACGCCAAGGTAAAGGAACACATCCATATACGATAAAACCGAAGCCTGTTTTGACACACTATAATCCAAAGCCTGGTAAGCGCTTTTGAGGGCCACGTCGTGTGTCATTCCTTTTCCCATAAATCCTTTTGTCAACAGATCAACCTTTCGCTGAATTGCCGGGTTATATTTATCCAAATGGCTCACAATATTTACCCGGTGTACCATATTTTGCGTGGAGAGAAAAGTGGTTATGATGGCAACACCAAATGACCCACCAAGTTGGCGCATCATTCCGGTAAAAGCGGCACCCTGGCCTATTTGTTGTCCATATAAAGTAGACAGGGCTAATGTTGTTATCGGTATAAATAAAAGCCCAAGCCCTGCTCCCCGCACAATGAGCAGCCAGAAAAAAGCATCAGCGCCGGTATCGGGTGTAAGTATTTTATAAGCCCATAAGCTATACAGGAAAAAGGTAATAAGCCCAAGTGCTACGAGGTATTGCTGTTTGACTCCTTTTTGTAATAGCCGGCCAATGAGCGGCATCATAAATGCAGTTGCAACCCCAGATGGTATCAGCAACATCCCCGCCTGTTCCGCCGTCCAACCCAACGTCATTTGAGTATATAGAGGAATTATAAATGTGGATCCATATAATCCGAAACCAAGAAGGAAAGACATAATGGTTCCGACTCGAAGGTTCCCGTTCTTCAATACCCTCAATTCTACAATTGGATTACTATAAGTGAGTTCCCTCCATATAAAGAAAAACAACCCAAGAACAGAAACTACAGTTAGGGTAATAATAAGATTGTCGTTAAACCAGTCGTCGTCATGACCTTTTTCAAGAACATATTGCAATGACCCTACTGCAATTGCGAGCAAAGCAATTCCCAGGAAATCGATGTGTTTCGTTAGTGTTTTTGCCGAATACTTAGGACTTCTTACAAATTGCAATGTCAATAGTGTTGCAACAATTCCTATAGGAATATTTATATAAAAAATAAGTGGCCAGCTATAATGATAAATAATATACCCGCCTAACGGAGGACCTAAGGTTGGGCCAATAATAACACCTAATCCGTAGATAGCTTGTGCCATACCACGTTTTTCAATCGGGTAACTTTCCGTAATTATGGTTTGTGAAGTAACTAACAAAGCACCGCCGCCCAGCCCCTGGCAAAAACGAAATATTACCAGTTCCCAAATGCCGGTCGCATTTCCGCATAAAAAAGAAAAAAGGGTAAAAATCATTATTGAGACAGCGAAATAATTACGCCTTCCAAATTGCTGCGAAAGCCAACTCGTCATCGGTACAATAATTACGTTACCCACAGCATAAGCAGTAATAACCCAGCCTATTTCAGTTAGAGTTGCGCCCATACTGCCCTTCATATCCGTCAATGCCACATTTACAATGGTGGTATCCACTATTTCCAACAGGGCGCATAGTATAGCCGTAACCGTTATAATAACCCTTCTTGAACCGTATTCAACTAATGAATTATCCTGCATTATTATTATTCTATCTTCAATGAATTAATTGAGATGTACATCTACATCCACATTCATGCCTGCTTTAAGCCTGTTCAATAAAGTATCGCTGGTATTCACAAATTCAATTTTTACCGGCAAACGTTGAACCACCTTCACGAAATTACCACTCGCATTATCAGGCGGTAGCAATGCAAATTCGGCTCCGGTTGCCGGAGAAAAAGATGAAAGAATGGCATCGAAATCATGTTTTGGAAATGCATCAGCATGAACAACAACTTTTTGTCCCACTCTCATTTTTTTATACTGGGTTTCTTTAAAGTTGGCAACTACCCAAATGCTGGTGTTGTGCACAATACTAAATACCGGCTGACCTGCCTGTAAAAACTGTCCTTCCTGGACATTCACTCTTGAAACTTTACCGTCTTCGGGTGCTGTTACTACCGTATAGGTTAAATTAAGTTTGGCATCTTCCACTTCCACTTCACGTTGTTTAACCATAGATTCTGCAACCTGTATTTGTTGAGAGGTTGCATTGCTTTGTGAAGAAACAACATTAGTTTGTGTAGATGCTTGTTTTTTCTGTTGCTCTAAAATTTGCAATTGTTTTTCCGCTGTTTCCTTCGCAGCCTGTGCTTCTTCAAATTGTTGTTGGGTTATAGAATGATCTTGTATAAGATTAGCGTACCGGTTGTAATCCTGGGTTGTCCTGGTCACTGCTATCTGTGCGGCTGCTATCTGTGCATCGACAGTCGAAATGCTGGCCTTTGAACTTTCAATTCCGCTGCGTGCGGCATTCGTTGTGGCACGTGCGGCGTCTACATTACTTTTGGCGGTAGCCAGGGCAGCCTCAGCACGGTCGAGATTTAATTTATAATCACGATTGTCCAATACTAAAAGCGTATCGCCTTTATGTACCGTCTGGTTATCTTTTACCCGTACTTCGTTTACATATCCTGAAACACGCGGTATTACAGGACTTATGTCAGCCTGCACCTGCGCATCATCTGTTTCTTCATGGTGCTGGGCATAAGTATACTTTGAGATACCAAACCATCCACCACCAACTATCATAACAATAAGTATGATAAGAAAAACTTTGCTGCGCTTTTTAGGTTCAGCAGTTACTTTGCCATTAGTTTCTTCCGGAGCTGGTGAATTACCCGGTGTTATTTTTTCGTTGTCTTTCGATTCCATAAAATTGATTTATACGCTTTATTTTTTTAATTAGCAGTTATTAATCCTGCCGCCTGCAATAGTTTATCATAAGCCAATAATACATCTGCTTTGGCAACCGCCAGGCTTATTTGTGATTGTAACAGTGATACGTTTGCATCAAGTAAATCGGTGGTATTTACAAGAGCATTATCATATTTATTTTTTGTGATTCTATAATTTTCTGTGGCTTGGACAACAGCTTTCTCATATACCTGCGTCTTCCTTGTGCTTAACAAATAGTCTTCATAGTCGCGGGTAACCTCCAGCCTGACTGCATCGTCAAGTTGGGCCTGCCCTGCTGTAATTTCTCTTTCGCGTGCCTGCGCCTGCACAATTTTTGATTTGGTTTTCCAAAGCGAGCCAATGTCGTACTTCAATCCTACACCAATGTTTACCGCATTTGTTATCGTAATGAAATGCGGAATGTCTGCCGCGATATAACCTCCTGTTAATGCAATGGACGGATACAATTCTCCTTTTGCCGCAGCAATGCCCGTAGTAGCGGCTTTTTTTCGAAATGACAAAGCAAGAATATCTTTCCTGTTTTGAAGAGCGAGCTGTTCATACTCCTCTAAATTTTTGAGGCCGATATTTTTTTCAAAACTGGAAGAATCAGTACTTAATTCTGTTTGTTCAGGTAGGCCAAGCATCAGGTTCATATTTACCGTAGCTATTTTACGGTTACTTTCAGCATCTAAAACCGATAGTTCAATATTGGAAGATTGCAGTTGTGCCTTTAATAAATCATTTCGGGCAAGCAAGCCGTTTTGTTCCAGTCGTGATAAAACGGAATCTCTTTGCAACGACTGGCGTAAATTTTCTTTCACTACATCAACAGTTACGGTTGCTTTGTAAAGATTTGTGTAAGCATTAATGGTGTTTAATATTACCGATTCTTTATCATTTTCTGCGTCGAGCGTTGCTGCCTGCTGCAGGTATTTTGCGGATTCAATTCCATAGCGGATTCTTCCGCCTGAGTAAATAGGAAGCGAGACACTGGCGATACCATATAACGCCTGGTTAACTGAAGGACCGCCACCACCTGTGCTGTCTGAACTTCCAAATACTTTTGTTTTTAAAGACACCGTCGGGTTGGGAATACGTAAATAAGCTCCGCTGATGCTTGCGTTCGGCAGCTTGTTATCTTTTGCTTCGCTTAAGGCTCCCGTTGCCTCGTCTATTCGGGCTTGCGAAGCTTTTAATTGCTTACTGTTCTTTATGCTTAAATCAATGGCTTCCTGTAAAGTAAGATGTTTAATTCCTGTCGTGTCTTGCGCAGGCAAAAACAAGGGCACTGAAAATGCTATCAAAAAAAGCGGTGCGGTTAAAAATATTCTTAGTTTTTTCACGAAATATGTTTTAAAATTCCTGACGTTTTTGGGTTAGTGATTTTTTTTCAACAAGTGAGAACGCATTAATTGTTTTAAATGTTCACTTATTCGTTCTTTTAATTTTTTACTTTGAAAAGGATTAAAATCCTTAGTCTTGTGTAGAATCTTTCTGCACATTATTTCTGATGAAAGTAAATGACTAATAGTTCCGATAATACTCGCAATAGTAAGCTCCGGGTCTACTGCTTTAAATTCGCCAGATTCAACGCCATCCTGGATAATCTTTCGAACCGAAACAAGATTTCTCAGCAAAATGTCGGTTATCGCATCTTTCAATTGGGGGCGACGGTCCAGCGAAAGCTCCCTATGCAGCAAATGATGAAATTGTGGTGTTTGAAACATCCGGTCAACATAGCTGTCAATAATGACAAACAACTTTTCCAGTTGAGTAAGTGATGAATTATTAACCAGTTCAGCAAATACGCCTTTTAGAAATGCTGCTTTATGTTCAACGAGCTTTTCAAATAATTTTTCTTTGGAACCAAAATAGTAACTTATCATAGCCGGGTTCACATCAGCCCCGGACGCAATTTCCCTTACGGAGGTACCCTCAAAACCCTTTTGTGCAAAGAGCCGCATAGCTGCTGATATGATAATTTCCCGCTTATCCATTTTTTCTAAAAAGAGGGCGAAGTTAAACACTTGTTTGAAATTAAACAAACGTTTAATTAAATTTTTCTCAAAATTAATATTGCATGTCACAGCACTGTACACTATCATAATCAGCATTAACAAAAACAAAACGGTATTGCCGAAACTATCAAGGCAATACCGTACAATAAATAAATTCTTTTAATTTAAGATGGTTAGCTAAGTGTAGCGTCCATCGAAACAGAGATATTCGTGTTCAATGATTTTGAAATGGGACAATTTTCTTTTGCCTCTTTTGCGCATTCATCGAACTTCTCCTTACTGATTCCCGGGATTTTCGCGGTTACCGTAAGATGAGATTTGGTTATGGCTCCATCTCCTAAAGTAATATCACATTTTGTTTCGATGGTGTCGGCCGTAAAACCAGCAGCGTTTAATACAAAACTTAATTTCATAGTGAAGCAGCCTGCATGAGCTGCGGCAACTAATTCTTCAGGGTTGGTGCCGTCTTTCGCTTCGCCAAATCTTGTTGCGTAGGTAAATGGAACATTGTTAAGAAATTTAGTTTCTGTCGTCAACATTCCTTTACCGTCTTTACCGGTTCCATGCCATTCGGCATTTGCATATTTACTCATAGTTTAATTTTTGTTTAATGATTGATTGTTTTATTTTTTATTGAATTGATATTTTGTTTGAATGTAAAAGTCTTTTTAAAACATGCCGCGTTAACAAAAACTTTCAACCTCAAATATTATTCCTGAAATAAACAGTGTTGGGCAAAAATAGTTCAATGCCAAAATTTTATTGAGGAAACTCCGATGAACTTATTCTAACAAATCCTCTGCCATTAATAATGTGCCAGCTTTTGAAGTCCTGCGGCGCATCCAGGCCATCTCCATCAATAATTTGGGAGGGAGTTCTAATGCGTACAGGTTTATCAGTATAAAACTCCTTACCGGTTTTGGACCGGTCCCAATATAATTCATTACAATACAACGTATCGCCTTTTACATTAAAAACTACTACACTGTCTTTAAGAAAAATTTTACTCTCTTCTTCCATATATTTCCCATAATGCGCATTCATCTTACTTTCTATTCGCAAGCTGTCATCAAAAAAATCGGTATGTAACGTTTTTGTAAATTCTATATAGGGTGCCGTTTCCTGGTGGCGAAGCATGTACGGCGCAGTTAGTTTGGCTTTTGTTTTATCACCCAAACTATAGATGATGGTTACACCTTTAATTTCTTCAATGCCCGCTTTTTTTTCAGTAAACTGGTTAAGATCCTGTAATGAATTTTCGCAAGAGGCCATGAAAAAACAGCCCGTTATTAAAGCTGCCTTTATTAGAAATTTATGGCTGAATGCAGTGATTCATTTTCTTCAGTAAAAAAATATTAATAAGCCCTGTTAGTTACTATTTCGTTTTTAGAAAACTCAATTTATTTTGCTTAAAGCAAATAGCCCTTTGAAAATTAAATCGGCGTCAGTAAATATCCTGCTTTTAAGATGATGAGCAAAATACACAACATCTCCCCCGGTTAACAACACGTTAATATTGTGAAACTTTTCTTTGTATTTTTTTATCGTACCATCAATTTCTTCTGCAAGTCCTATTAAAACTCCGCTTAAAATATTGGTGCGTGTATCATAACCTATCAACGGAAAATTCCAATCGGGATTAATTAACGGAAGTTTAGCCGTATAATAATTTAATGCCTTAAAACGCATTTCCATACCTGGTGAAATACTTCCGCCAATAAAACTATTATACTTATTAATGAAATTGTAAGTAACGCAGGATCCAAGGCCGATAACCAAATTGTTTTTTCCCGGATGAAAGTAAACTGCTGCCGCTGCCAATGCCAGCCTGTCGGCACCGATTGTTTCAGGCTTACCAACGGGTGTCGTAAATGGCAAAATAGTTTTGGAACTTAATTTATGGAATGAAGTTTTTTCATCAAGAACCTTTTCAATATCTACATTATGATCAATAACAGAAGAAAGAATTGTTTTTTTCGGATGGTGTTTCTTTAGCAAATCTTCAATAGTTGAAACGTTTCCGTCAGCCAAGGGAAAAACTTCGGCTAATTTATCATCATTAAACACGCCACATTTAAGCCGCGTATTTCCAAAATCAAAACATAAAGTTGTATTCAAATGATATTTTTTCGGAAAGATAACACGAATTAAAATACTTGTATTATTCGTGTAATTCGTGTTTTATAATCCAATGGTTATCGGATCGTGCAATAAATAATAATAGTATATCAAATAGCAAAATATTCTCTTAAGAAATATTAAAGCCGCTAATGTTTTTAAAATGCCCGTTTAGTTTAATTTTTTCTTTTAATGCTTCCATCTCCGCCACAACAGGCAACACTTTAGCAAGATGCCGTTTTAAATATTCCTGACGTTGCAGTTCATTGGTGAGTGAAAGAAATTCATATTCTTCCTCCAACGTGAGGCCGGCATGGTGTGCTACATCATAGCTACTCAAATGCTCCTCATCTTTGTGAAAGGGTTTAGTAACGTTAAGCAGTTTATGTAACTCCTTTATTGCGGCAACAACTTTTGTCATTAATAATTTTTTTCCATGATCACTATTTGAGGGATAACTTACTATCGCGCCGCTGTATAATTTATCCGGAACCTCATTAATAATTTCCAACACCCTGAAAACCTTTTGGCCTTTTGTTTTTATATCCATTTCGCCGGTGTCATACACTTTTGAAATTTCTACTATATCTACCAGCGTTCCCAGTTCATTCACCTTATTATTTATTACTACCGGCATTCCAAAAGGCTTTTTTTGATCAAAACATTCTTTTATAAGCTGTTTATATTTTGGTTCAAAAATATGGAGATTCAAATCTTCGCCAGGGTACACAACAATAGATAGAGGAAATATGGGAACGAAATTGGTCATCAAAAACTTTTGAGTGTACAAATTTACGACGGCACTAATTAATGAAAAACTATTTATAAGCCGACAAAATATTTGTGGTAATTTTTAATCTTTACATTTGAAACACACAAATATTAAAATATGTTGATCAGTGGATTTAGTATGGTCAGGAATGCTACTAAATTGTATTACCCGGTAAAAGCTTCTATCGAATCTATTCTGCCAATAGTTGATGAATTTGTAGTTGCCCTTGGTGACGGTGATGCCGACGATCTTACTTTCGAAGAAATTAAAGAAATCAAGTCTGATAAGATTAAGATTATTCATACGAAATGGGATATTGAAAAGTACTCTAACGGCAGCGAGTATGCGCACCAAACAGATATTGCCAAAGAACATTGCAAAGGAGACTGGCTTTTCTATTTACAAAGTGATGAAGTAATACATGAAAAATATTTGCCAATAATAAAAAGCAGGTGCAATGAACTTTTGCATAATCCTGCAGTTGAAGGGTTACTATTTAATTACAGGCATTTCTGGGGCGATTATTCGCATTATATCGTTTCTCATGCCTGGTATCCTAAAGAAATAAGGATCGTGCGAAATAACCCTGAAATTCATTCGTGGCGTGATGCGCAGTCGTTCCGACGCATTCCTGGTTTTAATGGCGCTAATTATTTTCAGAAAGAAAATACCTATAAACTTAAAGTTGCACAAGTAGATGCATTCGTGTATCACTACGGATGGGTACGCCCTCCGGAAATGATGCAAAAAAAAAGAGTTTCGTTTGAAACCCACATGCAGGGTAAAGAAAAAGCAGCTTCCCTATTTAAGGATGAGGCGGAAAAATTTGATTACGGAGATCTTAACAGGTTGAAAATTTTTAAAGCCACACACCCGGCGGTAATGAAAGATTTTATAAAGAAATTTAACTGGAACCACCAGTTGTATCCTCACGTAAAACAAATAAGAAAACATAAACACGATAAATTAAAATATCGCATGTTAAGTTTTATTGAACAAAACTTTTTAAATGGAAATCAAATTGCAGGATTTAAAAATTATGAATTGATTCATCCAAAATCATCTACCCAATAACATCTTTATATAGAGACTCAACCTTGTCTCCCCATTTTTCTTTTAATGAAATAATATTATGCTGATCTGCAAAAGGAATTAAGTGTTTCGAACGAAGAGTGAGCCGCTGAAAATGGTGAATATACACGCCCAGTGCCAATTGAATAGGTTTTATATCGTGATGTAACATTAATGAAATAATATTATGCTGATCTGCAAAAGCAATTAAGTACTTCGAAGGAAGAGTGAGCCGCTGAAAATTGTGAGATACACGCCCAGTGCCAATTGTATAGGTTTTATATCCTGTTGTTGCATTGATCTTTCTTTTGTGCGAAAAAAAAGATCAAAATCTGCAAATTGTAAACGTTCGTCCCAAATTCCTATTTTTTCCAATGCGGACCTTTGCATCAATGATACAGGAACCGCATAAACATTTATCGTTTTTTTACAATTAGTTATTTCGTGGCTGTTGTCGAGTTTAATAATTTCGGCTGTTACATCAAAGTCTTCAAAGTAAAATATTTCATAGCCATGCTGGGCAATAACGTCGTATAGTTCTATTTTTTCTTCGTTGGTGCTATCACCAAAACTTTCCGCAACTATGGTAGGTTTATATTTTTCAATTAAGTCGTGAATGGATTTAATAATTTCTTTGTCGTAGCCTTCTGTATCAATTTTAGTGAATGAAAAATCATTGAGCTTATCCAGGAAATTGCTTTCCAAAAACGAGTATTTAATCCTTTAATTTATTTGATACCAAATTTCCTTGCTTGCTTATTTTCGTAGCAGATATAGCTCCATTTGAAAAGGATGCTTCAGACGATACATAATAAAAATCTTCATCTTTTATGGATATGTCGTTTATCAGTGGCACAATATTTTGTATCCCATTCTTGCGAGACGATAATTTCAATATTTTAAAAAAAGGGTTAGGATCAAAACCCAGTCATATCGGGAACTGCAATTCCCTGGCCTTTGGAACAAGGATATCCCGATAGTTCGTTCCGTTATCAATTAATATATCAGCCTTATCCCTGAATAAATTTTTTAAAAAAAGCAGCCATTCCTGGCTTACGAATTTTATCGATAACGATTATTCCAAAGGGCAAGTTCAATCGTACCTTTTTTTTTAAATTTCAAAACAATTTATTTTGTCAGGATATTCTGCGTAATTATAATAGCCTAATCATGAAAGAACAAATTGATTTACAACAATGAATATATTCATTTTTATGTTCTTTCTGTTATTACCAGATAATGACTAACCTCATTCATGACTTAATTCCTCTTTCAGGGGTTTATTTCACCTCCTGCATATTCACCAGTCTTTTGTAAAAGCCATCAGTAGCCATCAAACTCATGTGGGTACCTCTTTCTACAATTTTACCTTTGTTTAAAACTATAATTTCATCAGCATGCCGAACGGTGCTTAACCTGTGGGCTATTACAATGCTTGTGCGGTTGCTCATCAGGTTATTAATGGAGTCCTGTACCAGCCTTTCACTTTCTGTATCCAGCGATGAAGTTGCTTCATCTAGTATTAAAATTGGGGGATTTCTTAATACCGCTCTCGCAATGGTTGTTCGTTGTTTTTCACCACCACTCAGTTTATTTCCTCTTTCACCAATATTGGTGTCATATCCATTTTCTTTTTGCAAAATAAATTTATCGGCATTGGCAATTTTTGCTGCATGTTCAATTTGCTGATTGAGTTGCATCGCTCCATTCCTAATGCAATATTATTAGCAATGGTATCATTAAATAAAATAGCCTCCTGTGTTACAATTCCCATGTGATGCCGAATTGATTCTAACGAATAATTTTTAATATTTATTCCATCAATTAGTAATTCGCCTTTACTTACATCATGAAAGCGGGGCACCAAATCAACCAGTGTACTTTTACCGGCCCCGGATGAACCAACGATTGCTACACTTTTGCCTTTCTCGATTATAAGGTTAATACCTTCCAACACTATCTTATCATCATAGTAAAAGCACACATTTTTAAATTCAATGTTGCTTTTAAACTTTCCCATTTTTATGGGATTGGCTACTTCTTTTATAGAAACATCTTCATCAATAATATGCTCGATACGTTCAATACTTGCAGAACCTTTTCTGATATTATAAGATGCAGAAGACAGGATTTTGAGCGGCTGTATAACCTGCGAAAAAATAATAATATAGGTAATAAAATCGCCTGGGTTCAAAAATGAATTTCCCAGTACCAGCCGTCCGCCAAACCAAAGCACACAAACAATGGCAAATACGCCTAGCACTTCACTCACCGGCGAAGCGGAATCACGTTTAACGTTAGCCTTGTTCTTTAATTATAAATAATTCTTCATTTTGAGTTATTAGTTTGTTGTATTGTTTTTTTTCTGCGTTAAATGCTTTTATAATACGGATGCCACCCAACGTTTCGTCGATAGTAGAAAGAATGGCGCCCAATTTTTCCTGTACGCCTGTACTTTGTTTTTTTAATGAACGGCCAATTCTTCCGATTATAAATCCGGAAACTGGGAGAAAAAGGAGGAGAAAAAACGTAAGCTGCGGGCTTAAAATGATCATATAAAGAAAAAAGAAAAGAATGGTAACCGGTTCCCTAAAAAGTGTTTCAAGCAAATTCATAACGGAGGTTTCGACATCTACAAGGTCATTCGTCATACGGCTCATTATATCTCCTCTCTTTTGATCGTTGAAATAACCAATTGGCAAAACAAGAATTTTTTTAAACATCCTGCTGCGCATATCATTTATCACCGCATTTCTTATTGGAGTGATGAAATATATGGAGAGGAACAGAAAAATATTTTTTAATATGATTGCAAATAAAACCAAGAGACAAATAACTCCCAGCCCTTTAATATCGCCCCCGGTCGTTTTTATTAAATCTGATAGCCACACTTTCAAAAAATTGACCGGGTTAAGTTTTGAAAAAAAACCTGCGCCATTTGTTACGGCAGAAAATGAATCATTCTTTTTAAAAATAAGTAACAGGAATGGACTCAAAAGCCCTAATGAGATTACAGAAAATAAATTAGATAGCACATTAAAACTGAAATATGCAAAAATTAGCTTTGGATATTTTGATACATACCGGAAAATAACACGTAAACTCTTCATCAAATAAATTAATATGACTAAAAACCAGCAAAGTAAATCATTTTACAAATCCCGATTGCTATATAGCTACAGAGAATGGTGTAGCGGGAACAATTAAACGGTTAACTCAACCAGTTAGTTTGTTTCAAAAGTAAAGCCCGAAACGCTTTCTGCATGGTATATTTAGCGATATTTGATGGATTGAATGTGAATTATTTTGCGCAATAAATTAACTTTTTAAGATAACCGAAATGCTCCCAGGGGATCAGACTAGCTCATTAGAAAATATAGACTTTAAAACGCTTTCACGTTCTATTTCATTAGTTGAAAATGAAGCGCCAGGTTACGAAGAGATTCTGCAGCAACTGCGACCATCGTCCGCAAAAATTATTGGTATTACGGGTGCTCCGGGAGCAGGCAAGAGTTCGTTGGTTGATGCATTGATTGGAGAAATGATCACTGATAAAAAAAAGATAGGAGTACTTTGCGTGGATCCCTCGTCGCCCTTTAACAAGGGCGCATTGCTTGGTGACAGAATAAGAATGAGTGAATGGTACAATCATCCTGATGTATTTATTCGTTCGTTGGCGAGCAAAGGATCACTTGGCGGCCTGCATCCAAAAATTATTGAGATTACCGATGTGATGAGAGCAGCGGATTTTGATTATATAATAATAGAAACAGTTGGCGTTGGCCAGAGTGAGGTGGATATTGCAGCATTAGCAGATATTACGGTTGTTGCATTGGTGCCGGAGGGAGGTGACATTATCCAAACAATGAAGGCAGGCTTAATGGAAGTTGCTGACATTTTTGTTATCAATAAATATGACAGGCCCGACGCTGCCACGTTCTACAATAATTTAATGCAGATGCTGTCACCTGCGTTTCATCATACTCAAAAAGAAATCCCTGTTTTAAAAACAATCGCTTCTCAAAAAGAGGGAATTCACGAATTGTTTACAATCATTACCGCATGGGACTTTGATACCATTCCGGATAAAAAGCTCGAACTGATTGCTGACAAAATATGGTCAATAATTCAGCATAGAAAAATGAAGGAAATCAACAGGGAAGAATTGAAAAATAATTTATTGGATGCAATAGCCAAACCCGGTTTCAACATGTATGATTTTGCTGGAAAATATTTTTGAATCCCGGCATTATTAATGATTACTCTTCCACCATTTATAGCCAATTATGCCAATAGCAGCATAAGGTATCATCATTAAATAAATAATTCCTGAATTAAAACCCTGCGCAGGTTTAGAGCCCATTTGTTGTACTGACTTGGCGCAAATGGCGCATTGAGCCCATGTTCCATTGCTAAATAACAATAAAAGAACTAATGTAGATAATATTAAAGTAAATGCCTTCTTCATAATGCCTGCAAGTTACTATGAATTTTATACATGCCAAATGGGCGGCAATATTTAAAAAGTGTTATCCATTTTCTTGATAAGTTCAGGTTATCCTACCTGTTCTACCTGGGCCTTTTGTACTTTTTTCCTTTCATCTTCATTCAAGATTACTTTGCGCATACGAATAACTTTTGGTGTTACTTCTATGCACTCATCATGTTGAATATATTCCATACATTCTTCAAGGCTCATCTGTGTTTTAGGCGCAATGCGTGAAGCATCATCACTTCCGCTGGCACGGTGGTTGGTTAATTTTTTTGGTTCTGTTGCATTTACAACTAAGTCTCCCGGCTTTAATATGTTCAGCAATAATTTGGCCTGTATAAACTTCTTCTCCCGGATCAACAAAAAATCTTCCGCGATCCTGTAATTTATCAATAGAATATCCTGTTGTTTTTTCCTGGTTTTTAGAAATTAATACGCCATTGCTTCTTCCGGGAATATATCCTTTCCATGGTTTGTATTCAAGAAAACGATGTGCCATTACTGCTTCGCCGGCAGTGTTGGTAAGCATGTTGGAACGCAGGCCAATCAAACCTCTTGATGGAATTTCAAATTCCAGATGTTGCATTTCACCTTTGCTTTCCATGATAAGCATTTCACCTTTGCGCTGCGTTACAAGGTCAATTACACGGCCGCTATATTCAGCAGGAACATCTACCACAAGATTTTCATAAGGCTCACATTTTTTGCCATCAATTATCTTTTGTAATTACCTGTGGTTGTCCAACGGTAATTTCATAACCTTCACGGCGCATGGTTTCTACTAGAATACTTAAATGCAATAATTCCACGTCCATATACCATAAAACTTTCTGCACTATCGGTATGGGCTTACACGAAGAGCAAGATTTTTTTCCAGTTCTTTTTCAAGCCTGTCGTTCAAATGGCGGGAGGTTACAAACTTTCCATCTCTTCCATAAAAAGGAGAATTATTAATGCTGAACTGCATATTCATGGTTGGTTCATCAACACTAATAACCGGCAATGCTTCAGGATTTTCAAAATCTGCAAGCGTTTCGCCAATATTAAAACCTTCAATGCCAACAACTGCACAAATATCGCCGGCGCTTACTTCGCTTACTTTCTTTTTACCCAAGTCCTTCAAACACATATAATTCTTTTACCCTGCTTTTTTGAATGCTGCCATCCAGTTTCATTAATGACAATGGCTGGTTTTCTTTTATAACTCCTCTTGCAACTTTACCCACAGCAATTCTTCCTAAAAAAGAAGAATAATCCAATGAAGTAATTTGCATTTGCAAGGTTTCCTTCAGGCGTAGATGGCGCAGGAACTTTTTCAAGAATAATATCTAATAAAGGAAAAATATTATCAGTTGGTGTCAAGAGTTGTATTCATCCAGCCTTGTTTGCTTGAACCATAAATTGTAGGAAAATCAAGTTGTTCTTCGGTCGCATCCAGGTTAAAAAATAATTCAAACACCGCATCATGCACTTCATCCGGACGGCAATTCGGTTTATCTACTTTATTGATAACAACAATAGGATGAAGTCCTAAATGCAACGCTTTTTGCAACACAAAACGGGTTTGCGGCATTGGGCCCTTCAAACGCATCTACCAATAAAAGAACACCATCAGCCATTTTTAAAACACGCTCCACTTCACCGCCAAAATCACTGTGGCCGGGAGTATCAATTACATTTATTTTAACATCTTTATAAGTAACTGAAACGTTTTTACTAAAAATAGTAATGCCGCGTTCTCTTTCAAGATCATTGCTATCCATAATCAGTTCACCGGTTTCCTGGTTGTCGCGAAAAATATTCGTAGCTGTGTAAAATTTTATCAACCAATGTAGTTTTACCATGGTCAACGTGCGCAATAATAGCTATGTTTCTTATTTCCATAATTTCATTTTTGCTTGCAAAAAATTAGGAAAGACGACTTCCCGAATTTTTTAAGTGTGCGAAGGTACGCTAATTCAGGTTCATGGCAAGCATAAAACGAGAGTTAACGAAAAATTTAAACGCTTAGGGAGGTGTCAAAATTGCCAATTTATTTTTTTGGAAGCTAATTTGATAACAATTGCAGTATAAATTTTTAAAAATGAAAAGAGCGCTTCCCTCACTTAAAGTTTGTATTGTTCTGGACATCGTTGGATGCTTGAGTTATGTCATCCTTCCTTTTGGTCCGATATGGGCTGTTATTTCGGGAATTATATTTTATTTTTTATTTGGAAGAAAATTTGGAGTGTTTGGTGGTATTTTTTCTTTCGTTGAAGAATTATTTCCCGGTATAGATTTAATACCAACTTTTACCATTGCGTGGCTTATCAAGAAAATATGAATTGAATAAAATGCAGTTAAGGCAATACTGATTGCGATGCGCTATATCTGTGTCTGAACCGATTTAACGAGATCATTTTTCCCATAAAAGTATTTAAGTTGTCGGGTGATTTTTAAGTAAAATGCTTGCGGCGTTCGCCTTCAATTATTATAGACAACTTACTGCTCAACTTATTGACAGGAATTATGTTTCAATAAATCGTTAGTTTTAAACCTAAACAGGCTGCAATGAAAAAATTATTTCAAAAAAATCAAAAATACATTTTCACAACATGAAAAAAATCTTACTGCCTTGCTTACTGCTTATTGCTATCACTTCTTTTTCCCAAACAAAAAAAATTACCGGGTTCTTTGAAAAAAATGTTCCTGGTCAATTAAATCTCGAAGCATCTTTTGATAAAAACTTAAGTAAGGAAAATGTTGGCGAAACAATTAAAAAACTTTCCGCAGTGCCGCATCACCTTGGTTCTCCCGGCGGTAAAGCAAATGCAGAATATATTCTTAGCCTCTATAAAAAATGGGGATGGGATGCGCAAATAGAAACATTTCATGTTTTGTTTCCCACTCCAAAAACAAGAGTATTGGAAATGACTTCGCCAACTTCTTACAAAGCCATTTTAAAAGAGCCTGCATTGAAAGAAGATGCCACCAGCGGGCAATCAGGGCAATTGCCTACTTATAATGCCTATAGCGCTGACGGCGATGTAACGCGGCGAATTGGTATTTGTAAATTATGGTTTGCCTCAGGATTATGAAGTACTGGATAAAATGGGTATTGATGTAAAGGGAAAAATTGTAATTGCAAAATATGGGCATAGTTGGAGAGGAACGAAACCTAAAATAGCGCAGGAGCATGGTGCTATTGGTTGTATCATTTATAGCGATCCGATGGATGATGGATATTTTCACGGTGACGTGTATCCGAAAGGCGCTTTTAAAAATGAATATGGTGTGCAAAGAGGTTCCGTAATGGATATGGTCATTTACCCGGGGATCCATTAACTCCGGGTATTGGGGCAACAGAAGATGCAAAAAGATTAGACAGGCTGCAGGCACCCAATCTTTTAAAAATTCCCGTATTTGCCAATAAGTTATCATGATGCAGCGCCTTTGCTGGAAGCGCTTGAGGACCTGTTGCGCCTGACAACTGGCACGGTGGTTTACCCTTTGCTTATCACATTGGTCCGGGGAAAGCAACAGTACATTTAAAAGTTGCCTTCAATTGGGATATTGTTCCCTGCTATGATGTAATTGCAAAAATAAAAGGGGTCAAAATTTCCGGACGAATGGGTAATACGAGGCAATCACCAGGATGCATGGGTGAACGGAGCTGCAGATCCCATCAGCGGACAGGCGGCAATGTTAGAAGAAGCAAAATCAATTGGTGAATTTTGAAGACAGGATGGAAACCAGACCGTACATTAGTTTATTGTGCCTGGGATGGCGAAGAACCTGCTTTGCTTGGCTCCACAGAATGGGTGGAAGAGCATGAAAAAGAATTGCAACAGAAGGCGGTTGTTTATATCAATTCTGATGGCAATGGCCGTGGCTTTTTAGGTGCTGAAGGTTCTCATGCATTAGAGCCGTTAATGGATGAAATTTCAAAAGAGGTTATCGATCCGCAAACAAATGTAAGTGTATTTAAAAGAGCGAAGGCACATCGATGCAATTAATGCGGCTGGAGACGACGCTAAGAAAAAATTTTTAGATGAAAAGGAATTAACAATAGGTGCAATGGGATCTGGCTCAGACTATTCTTCTTTTATTCAACATGCCGGGATACCTTCCCTGGATATTGGTTATGGCGGAGAAGATAATGGAGGCGAATACCATTCGATTTATGATTCTTATGATATTGTATGAAAATTTAAAGACCCCGGTTTTCAGTATGGAGTTACACTTGCAGAAACAGCCGGGCATGCAGTTTTAAGAATGGCAAATGCCGATGTGTTGCCTTTTGATTTTACTCATTTATATAAAACCATTGATGGCTATTCAAATGAATTAATTACGCTATTACAAAAAACAAGGGAAGCCACTGAAATCGAAAACCAAATCATTCGTTCCGGAGGTTATAAAGCAGGAGAAGATCCAACAAAAAAATATATAATTCCTGCAGCAAAAGCTGATGTACCATATCTTGATTTTTCGCCACTGCAAAATGCATTAGAACAATTGAAAAAAAATACAGATAGTTTGAAGGTAATTTTTCAAAATAAGATAAAAGAAAATAACGCAAGCGAATCTTTTAATGAATCTCTTTATCGTGCGGAGCAGCAATTATTGAATGAAACTGGTCTGCCACGAAGGCCCTGGTATAAACATACCATTTATGCACCCGGATTTTATACCGGCTACGGCGTTAAAACTATGCCCGGCATAAGAGAAGCAATTGAAGAAAGAAAATGGAAGGAAGCGCAGGAACAGATTAATGTTGATGCTAAGGCTATTATGAAGCTTGCAGATTATTTACATAAAGTTAATGTGGAAGATAAATAGATAATGGGTTATGTTTTTTCATTTTTGGTATTAACTATAAATGAAATTATGAGCCACGTAAGAAAAATTTTGCTTAAAAAGCGCATTGCTCTTATTGCGCATGATAATAAAAAGAAGGAATTAATTGAGTGGGCCTATTATAACAGAACACTGCTGTCTCAGCATGAATTGATAGCAACCGGTACTACCGGAAAATTATTAGAAGAGCATCTTAAACAACCTATAAAAAAATTGTATAGCGGTCCGCTTGGCGGTGATCAGCAGATGGGAGCATTGATAGCCGAGGAAAAACTTGACCTGTTAATTTTCTTTTGGGACCCCATGGAAGCGCAGCCACATGACAGTGATGTAAAAGCTCTGTTGCGGCTTGCTGTTGCGAGAAATATATTGATTGCCTGCAACCGTACAACAGCCGATTTTATTCTCACTTCTGTATTAATGAATGAAGATTACCCGATAGTTGTTGAGGATTATTCTGGATATTTGGAAAGAGCGATTTGATGATGAACCAAAGAGAATCTAGATCGTATCAACACCGGGCGACAAATTAGCTGACTTGAATTCCTTCGTCATTTCATAGGCTTCATCAATAATTGCCTGCGGAAATTTTTCCATTTCAACAATCTTAATGGCATTGGTTGTTTTCAATGGCCCTGGTTTTATCGTGTGATCAAAGTGAAGAAGATTATCTTTTATTGTTTCCGTAAAATGAAACATTTCGAAATCTGCGGAGAGTAACTGAATCAATTCCAAATCATGAGAGGACGCAATGACAATGTTTGCCGGGTTGTTCAAAAAGTGCAGCAAAGCCTTTGCAAGAGAAATTCGTTCGGCAGTGTTTGTGCCTTTAAATACTTCGTCTATTATAAAAAGATTATTTGCAGCAAGTGGTATTTGATCCACCATGTGTTTCATTATTTCTACTTCTTTAAAGAAATAACTACTTCCTTCCAATAAATCGTCATCAATTTTAATTGATGAAAATGATTTTAATACGGTAGATGAAAATGATTTTGCAAAACAAACAAATAGCGTTTGCGCTAAAATAGAATTGATTAAAACCATTCTCAAAAAAGTGGACTTACCAGACATATTGGAACCTGTAATAAAAGCACTTTTGTCCGTTAATGAAAATGAATTGGGAACGCAATCTTCAACTAAAGGATGAATAGCTTCTGTAAAATTCAAAATTTTATTTTCTGAAATGAGTGCCGGGGAACAGGTATGTAAAAGTACATCGCTTTTTAGCGAAGCTATCGATATGGCGACATCAAATTCTCCAACAATTTTATAAAGCTGTTCCAGTGAATCATTCTTGTTTAATAATTCGGAATATGCTTTATTTAAAAGATGAACATCAATGAGTAGAGCTCCTTTCACCAGGTCAACCAAATAAAATAACGCTTTGGACAAGTCATCGCCAGGGATGCCGAGATTGAGATAACGGTAGCTGTTTACAAATGGTTGCAGCGTTTGCACATGTTGCGCAATCGACGTTGCATCTATACAAGTATCCAATTTTTCGAGGCGCTGCGCAGCTCGCACCAGTCCATAGGATTCTGCAACTAACTTATAAGTTGCGTCGTTCCGGTTTTTAAAAATGTAATGTATGGCAATGTTGATTGCAAAAACGGGAATAAGGGCAACAGTAATAATCGGCAGGAAAGGAAGGCATATTACAGCTGCCAATGCAATGCCGGTAAGATATTTGTAAAGAGTGGTATTGACACGATTATTTGAGGCAGTCAATACAAACAAATCAGCAATTCTATAAGTGCCGTTTTGCTCAAGCAGGTAGAGAATTTTTTCTGCCGCTTCCCTTTTTAGAATCTCATTTTTAAAATAATTTGAATGTTGGTCTGTTTCATTTAATTGCTTCAAATTATCAGTTGGATGAAGAATTTTGTTAAAAAGAATTTGCTGCCCTATGCCGGTATTCGTTCTGTCCAGGATGGCAAATAAACTTTCAATATCGATGTCTTTTAAGGTTTGGGAAGAAAGAGTGTGGTACTTTCCATCGGATTTATTTGAGGCGGCATATTTTCCGATGAGATCAATATTTCTATCCTTAATTTTTTTTCTTGCCCATTGAGAACTTATTTCTGTAATTATTTTATTATCCCTGTTTTTGAAAAGTAATTTTATTACCAGGAAAAGAAATACGAGTGCAACCAGGAAGTAAATCATGTGCAATATTATCAAAATTTCTTTATTGACTTTATGGATTAGCAAGTACATTGATTTTCTTTTTCAACATGAATTTCCGAATCATCTTTCGGTTGTAAATTGCATATCCCTATGCCTTTTCAACTTAACTCATCATATCAGCCGGCAGGAGATCAACCCGAAGCAATTGAGCAATTGACGCAGGGTATTTTACAGGGTGAGAAGTACCAGACGTTGCTCGGTGTAACCGGCAGTGGTAAAACTTTTACCATGGCCAATGTTATACAAAATGTGCAACGGCCCACACTTGTGCTCACGCATAACAAAACTTTGGTAGCACAGTTGTATGGAGAATTCCGGCAATTTTTTCCTGATAATTCTGTTGGCTATTTTGTTTCTTATTACGATTATTATCAGCCGGAAGCGTATATGCCTGTCAGTGATACTTACATTGAAAAAGATTTAAGTATCAATGAAGAGCTGGATAAATTAAGACTCGCAGCAACATCACAACTATTAACAGGCAGAAGGGATATCATTGTTGTGGCAAGCGTAAGTTGTATTTATGGTATCGGTAACCCAAAAGATTTTGCTGAAGGTGTTGTACGAATTAAAGAAGGACAAACAATCAGCCGGCAGGGATTTTTGCATTCATTGGTAAATGGATTGTATTCAAGAACACAGGGTGATTTTGCAAGAGGAACTTTTCGTGTTAAAGGAGATACTGTTGATATCAACCTTCCTTACATGGATAATGGTTATCGCATTACTTTTTTTGGTGATGAAATTGAAAGTATAGAAACGCTGGAATTGAGTACCGGAAAAAGAATTATGAAAGTGGATGATGCCGCTATCTTTCCCGCCAATTTATACATTGCGCCAAAAGATAAGCTGCAGCAGATATTGCAGAAATTCAGGATGAAGCTGCACGACAAACAGAATATTTTAAAAGCACAGGGAAATATATTGAGGCGCAAAGAATATCCGAAAGAGTGAATTATGATATTGAAATGATCCGTGAACTGGGTTATTGTAATGGCGTAGAAAACTATTCAAGATTTTTTGACAGAAGAGAGCCGGGTACCAGGCCATTTTGTTTACTCGATTATTTTCCACCGGATTTTTTATGTGTGATTGATGAGAGCCATCAGACTATTCCGCAGGTAAGCGGCATGTATGGCGGAGACCGGTCCAGAAAATTAATTTTGGTAGATTATGGTTTTCGTCTACCCTCGGCGTTAGATAACCGTCCGTTAAATTTTAATGAGTTTGAAAGCATGCTGAATCAAACGATTTATGTAAGTGCAACTCCCGGTGATTATGAACTGGAAAAAACCGGCGGCATAGTGGTGGAGCAGGTTGTAAGGCCTACAGGTTTGTTGGATCCGCCAATTGAAATTCGCCCGTCCGTAAACCAGATAGATGATTTGCTGGATGAAATTGATAAAAGAGTTACAAAAGGTGACCGTGTTTTGGTAACAACATTAACCAAGCGTATGGCAGAGGAGATGGATAAATATTTGCATCGCATCAACATCAAATCAAAATATATACATAGCGAAGTGGATACACTGGACAGAATTGAAATACTTCGCCAATTGAGGCTTGGAGAAATTGATGTATTGGTTGGTGTAAATCTTTTACGTGAAGGCGTTGGATCTTCCCGAAGTTTCACTGGTGGCTATTTTGGATGCTGACAAAGAAGGATTTTTGCGCAATGAAAGATCGCTTACACAAACTGCGGGTAGGGCTGCCCGTAATATCGATGGACTGGTAATCTTTTATGCAGATAAAATGACGGAAAGTATGCAAAAGACTATTGATGAAACTACAAGGCGGAGAGAAAAGCAAATTCAATATAACATTGAACATGGCATAACTCCAACCACTATCAGTAAGTCAATTGAACAAATAATGGGTCAAACTTCTGTGTTGGATATAAAGGGAACCACTGCTTCGCCTTATGCTGTTGATGACACTGTAACGATTGCTGCGGAGGAGCAGGTTGAATATAAAACAATTCCGCAATTAGAAAAAGCGGTTAGTCAAATCAAGCGCCAAATGGAAAAAGCCGCACGTGATTTGGATTTCATGGAAGCTGCAAGATTGCGGGATGAAATGTTTAGAATGCAGAAGGATTTGGAGGAGATGAAAGCATGATTGGAAGTTGTTATAATTTCTTTGTTCTCATTGCCGCGAATTTTTTTATATCTACACTTCGTAAAATATTTTCTAATCTTTCATCAGGGATAAATGGCCGGGTATCTTTTATTTTTATTCTTCCAATCTCTGGCGAAGTCGTTTTAATAACGAAATTGAATTCATCAGGAATAATGGCTGAAGGTACTTTTAATACCAGGGAATCTTTTTTAATATACCAAATATTACCTGTTGCCTGGCAATAGGAATAGCTACTTCGCAATCGCCAATTTTCAGGGAGAGTTTTAATAACCACTTCATCAATCTTTATATTATCAGGTATTTCGTAGAAGATCGTTTGAAAGTTTGAGGAAAAACCTGCGCTGCTTCTTCTTACAACATTTTCCAAACAAGCTAAAGCAACGGACGAGGATGTATAAATTACTTTTCTGCCACTGCTGCACCAGCGGCTATCTCTGCCCGAGCCGGTGAGTAAGTCTTTAACCATCCGATGTACAATCCGGTAAACAATCATATAGTGTCGCCAAATTTGATTGCATATAATTCATCCATTACTTTATCCAGACCGCCGGGTTGTTGCAATAGATCGTAAGGAACCGAATAGTCTAAGCCGTAAGCTGGTTTTTCCAGCCATTGGTTAAATTCATTTTTATTACCAAAAATTTCGTTGCCTTCGGTAAAAAGTTGTGCAAGTTTTCTCAGGCGCTCAGTTTGCGCTAAATCAAAAGGTTCGCCACTAATTTTTTTATTGTGAATGGTTCTATGTGTTGTACCAAGTAGTCCTGCCAGGTTTTCGTTATTAAAACCTGATAAGTCTTTCAATAAGAAAAATTCGCTCGGCAATGCATTTTGAACTTTGTGATGAGCAATACCATTAATTTTTTTAGGAGTAACAGCAGATTGATCCGTACCAGTTCTTCTTGCCCGATGGTCTTTTTTATGTGAGGAACCGGTTTTATTTTTAACTGAATTCATAATTTGCCTTTTTGCTAAGTTAAGAAAATTTTCCGGAGTTAATAGGAAAATTTTCCATAAAATTTTGATGACTTACCCAGCTTTCATTTTCTTAAAAAATGCTGGCTTCGCCTTCAAAACCTTTTTATAAACCGGGCAACTTTCAACATGCGCCCCCGACAAATATCCTGTACTCATTAAAAATTCATTTACAATTTCACCTCCGGTAAACCTGAAAGTATTTTTAAAAATTTTCACCCACTCATCTTTTGTTTTTGGGTGATGATGATCGATCCACTTTTTAAAAGAGCCAAATTCTTTTTGAATGTTTAAAAGCGTTTTTGCATTTTCTATAGCTGCATTTATTTTTAAGCGGTTACGGATGATTCCTGCATCACTCATTAGTCTTTCAAAATCTTTATCCTTATAAGCGGCCACTTTTTTAATACTGAAATTATTGTAGGCTTTTCTGAAACTTTCCTGCTTATTTAAAATAGTTGACTCCAGCTTAAACCTGCCTGGTTTATTTCAAGAATCAATCGGCCAAATAATTCATCATCATTGTCTATTGGAAATCCATAGGCGGTGTCGTGATAAATCTTATGTACATTATTTTTATCCATTGTGCTAACCGCATCGCAATAAGTTGTAGCCATATCCCCTGAATTTATTTTAGAATGATGATATAAATATTTTGGAAAATTTGTTGATGATTTGCTAAAATTAAAAAAATTATAACGACACTTGTATCTTTAGTTTTCAATAAAAATAATTGAATAAAATGCTTGAGAAATTTGACTGTACAAAAAATTATGTTCTTGAAGATGATCGTGTACTGCTTCGCCCTTTGCAACAGGAAGATAAAATTCACTTGTTGCCATTTTCTTTAAATGAACCTTACCTATGGAAATATTCCTTGGTAGGTGCAGAAGGCGAAGAAGGTTTACAGAATTACATGAACATTACATTTAAAGCGAGAGAAGAAGGAAAAGAATATGCCTTTATTGTATTTGATAAACTAACCAATGAATATGCAGGCAGTACAAGATTTTACGATATTCAAAACGAATTAGAGACCGTGCAGTTAGGCTATACCTGGTATGGAACAAAGTTCCAGGGAACGGGATTAAATAAGCATTGTAAATATCTCTTGTTGACTTTTGCTTTCGAGAAAATTGAATTTGAAAGATTTGAACTAAGAGCCGACAATAATAATGAAAGAAGTATTGCGGCCATGAAATCACTTGGCTGTAAAGTTGATGGAATACTTCGCAAGAATATGCCTACACGTGAAGCAGGAAAGCGAAGAGATAGTATTGTCTTAAGTATTTTAAAAGATGAATGGTTTGGCGGCGTGAAAGGAAATCTTTTTAAAAGGCTAAGCTGATCAAAAAATAATTAGCTGCATTACTTTTTAAAATTGATAGTTTGTTCGTAGTAGTCTGTCCCGGTGTCATTTTCTTTGTTATAAAGCACAAAAGAACTTGTTGTTAGTGTTTTTATGTCGTAAATAATACTATCATCAATTACAATTTTAGTTTCACCAGATAATGCATATGTTGATGTGTCTGACTGGCCTTGAATCGTGGTGTAAACTTTTCCATCCGTTCTGAAATCAGCAATATCACCAGCCACTCCCGAAATATTTGTAATATTATCTTGTCCTGAAAGATGATCATTAAACACTTCATTGTCAAGCTGCCACTTCCCTTGTATTTTCTCAAGCGTCGATGGTTGCTTGTCCGATTTTTTACAAGCAGGTAATAAGAATAATATCGATAAGGCGACCATTGCGGCGGTAACAATTTTTTTCATCATCATTTTTGGGTTAAATTCTCGATAGTAAAATACCATAAGTAGCTGCGATGCTCCAAATTGGTAAATACTAATTCTATTATTAATTATTATTTTTTTTAATTAAAGGCGATATCATTCGCGGTAATACAATTTTAAAAACTATGGAGCTTCGCTGCAAAATTCCGATTATGTAGATACCCGATAATGCATAACGAAAAAGAAACGACGATATTACGTCTGTGCTAAAAGAAAGATAAACAGATGTAGGAAAATATTGTAAAGGATTTTTATTGTATGAAACCACCATTAGGTAATATCTAGTCTGTAGCTATTGTTTCTCTGTTTTTTATCTCCCTCCAATAATTTGCGTAAGGTGCCAATTGATCTTGTACTGTGCGTAATTCCTCTTCAATGATATTATGTTTAAGAGTTTTGTAATTTTTTTGAGTGTGGACATATTGGTCCATAGCATCGAAACAATATTCAAAATTTCCGAGCGACAGGTTTCTATAAATATGCTTCATCATATCAATAGGTTGTTTAATAAAATCTTCGTAGCATATTTCAATTATACTGTCCTGCGGAATTAGCAGTTTATCTTTCATGTAATTATTCATTGACTTCGAGTATGTTTCCACTATTATTTGTTGCAGGTTAGTTGCTTTGCAACTTCCAATAGCATATTTTTTAATAATCATTTCCCACAACCTTTTAGTTGAAGAATAAACCGCTACAGGATTTCTCGAAATGAACGCAAACTTTGCGTTAGGGAAGAGTGATAATAATTGCTTTATTCTTGCGGTATTTGGCGGACTTTTTAAAACCAACGGCTTCCGTTGATTAGCAAGGGAGATTTTTTTTATAAGATATAGATAGCTATCCGTCCATTTTTGAATCTCATCAACTGAAATTTTTTCAAATAATGCATACTTTGTAAATGTATCTGTTGCATGGTTGGGAAACAGAACTCCCCATTGAGCTGCACTTGCATTCATTGAAGATAACATGGCTACATCTTCTTCACCCGGAAAACACCAGGTAAATGGTATTCTGTGAAAATGATTCTGTGTTTTAAATGTGTTTGCTATTTTTTCCAAAACAGGAGTCATGCTTTTTTCAAACGTCAACATCAGCTCGGGGAAAACTGTTTGGTAAAACGACGTATAACCGAACCTGTTATCCTGCATAAACATTTGCTGAAGATAAGTGGTGCCGCTTCTGTAATATCCAAGGATGAACAAGGGGTCTTTTTCAATTTTATATGATTCAATTTTCTTGTTATGCCTCGTGAGTTCAATCCAGCGCAAAGGTTCAATTGCCGTTGTCTTAATCAGCCACGGAAAAGCGTGCAGAAATCCTTTGCCTGAAAAGCCGCCGTATTTATAAGCTGTTTTAATAAAAGAATAAAGCGGTATTGGGAAAAGAGAATTCATAAAAGAAATTTTCAATCTTTATTTCGGTGCAAATCATTTAAAGAAGGATCATTTTCGTTTGTCAATTTTGGCCCTTTCCAAAGGCGCAGGTAATTCCTGAAAAAGCCAATTCGATGAGTGTCATTGCGTATAAATCCTGGCAAGAGTATCCACGGTATTCTTGGATTTTGATGGTGCGCAAGGTGTACATTAAAATTTAAATAAATTGGTTTTAACCATAAGGGTATTTTTAAATTATGAGCTCCGTTAATAATATCTCTTGGGCTAAATGCATGATTAACGTAATTCTGCGAAGACCAAACAAAACCATGTATTGAAAAAAGAATTAACCATGGCACAAAATGCAGGTGCAATAACAAGAAAGTGACAATTTGAAATCCTATTACAAGCCAACTTTCCCAACGCATAACATATGTTTTTTCTTTTTGATCGCAACCTTCAAGAAAGCCTGCAATTTCTGTATGCTTTTGAAAGAAACCGATGTGTAGCAGGGAAGGTGCTAAAGAAAATAAGATTACCGATAACCATAAAGAAAAATAGGCCAACCCTAACATCATCAGGTAAAGATTTCCATAGCGTTTCCATTTTACCTGGTGTTCATAATATAATTCCCACATTTCAATGTCTGTCCTGTTTTTTTTGTGATGCCGCAGATGACAATGTCTGAAAAATGAAAACGATACGATGAATAAACAACAAAGCCATCTTCCTAAAAAATTGTTCCACCAGGCGTTTGGAACGAGTATGTTATGTTCTGCTTCGTGTATCAGTGAATAGACAGGAATCATTATGATGGCAAACAAAAAACCATATATAAATATCCAGATTGTGTTGCAGTGTGAAGAGGCATACAATAACACAAAATATAATACTGAACATACACTTAAGATGGCAAGGTTTATTATCGTTGGTATTTTATATGGATGATGTGTTGCTTTCTTCATATTTATTGTATTCGGTATTCTTGATATCTTATATCATTATCGGTTGGTAATTTTTTTATTATTAGTTGAATACCTTGTTTAGCACGCAAGGTAATGTTAGGTTCAACTACTGGAACATAGTTTTCAGGTACTTTAAATTCAAATGATTGAACAACCCGGCAGAGTACAAGATGCATTACAAGCATTGCAAAATTATGCCCTAAACACAACCTCGGGCCGCCACCAAATGGAACGTAAACATAAGCAGGACGCGATTTCTCTTTCTCTGCGCTAAAATGATCCGGGTAAAAATTTTCCGGTTGTTCCCAATAATTTGGATGATGATGAAGTCCATAAATATTCAACAATACATTCGACTGGCTTCGCAAATTCAATCCATTAATTATTTCATCTTTAATGGGTTTGCGCACAACAGCCCAAATGGGCGGATACAGCCGTAGTGTTTCCTGGATGACCTGCCTGCTGTATGTGAGCTTTTTAGTTTCGTCAAACAACAGAAGTTTGCCATTTGACATAATACTGCTTTCAACTTTTACGTTTTCATTGATCTCATTATTTTTTGCAAGATGATAAAACATCCAGCTAAGTGTTTGGGCTGTGGTTTCATGCCCCGCCATAAAAATGGTAGTTACTTCATCCCGCAGTAATTTTTCATTGATAGGGTTTTTCGTTTCCTCATCACAATAATTTAACAGCATGTCGAGTAAATCGCCATTCACTGGTGAGCGCCCATTTGCGATTTCACTTCGTCTTCTATCAATAATTTTATAAATTATCGAGTCAAAAGTTTCGCAATTTTTTTTAAAAAGTTTGTTGGCAGATGTTGGCCAGCTCGTTGGAATTTTTACCGGGCTCTTCATCCATGATGTGGCGTAAGAAGCTAACTCATCTAATTTATTCACCATCAGATCTATCTCTTCATTAAAATCCATAGTAAACATCGAACGACTAATTATTCGAATGGTTAACTTAAGAAAATCATGAGTTAAATCGATTTTGGTGTTATCGGGAATTTCGTTTAGCCTGTTGATGAAAGCAGTTACCTCTTCATTGATTATATCAGCAAAATATTGCATTTTTTGACTATGAAATGCAGGCTGCATAAGCCTTCGCTGCCTAAGCCATAGTTCGCCATTACTGGTAGAAAGACCTTCACCTAAAAACATTCGCAATAATTTTGTAGCGCCGGGCTTACGATATTGTTTATAATTTTCGAGCCAAACATGCCTGACATAATCCGGATGTTGCAACACGTAATATTTTCTTCCGCCAAGGCGAACGGTTACAACAGGACCATAATTTTTTGCAAGCATTCGACAAAAATGCAACAGGGTTCTTCAAGATTTCAAACGTATTCCCGAACACAAAACTGCCCTTCGCTTTATCAAGCTGTTTGCTGGTTTTTAGTTGGGAAATTATCATGATAGAGAAAATGATTTTTTATAAAAGACAATCGAAAAAATTCAGACTAAACAGATAATATTTTGTTGCTCAAAAAAAGCTGAAAAAAACTACATTGAGTTTATACTATTCCTGCTTTACTTCTGCACGTTATATGCTGCTACTTTGCCATAGACAAACGACCTGTCTTCAAATTGCAATTGTTTGCTCAAAGCTTCATCTTTCACAATTACAGATTGTAAGTCAGCCGGTACTTCTCTTGGAATCATCAGGTTTCTGAATATAATTTTTGCTCCCGGTTTTGCTGTTCGAATTACTTCGCTGAAAAGTTTGTGAGTGTCTCCATCATCCATTAGTTCACAAATATTACGATAACAGCAAAAGCATCGAACATGTCTGCAGGTTGCTGCTGCAGCTAGTATTTACTATCTGCCGAAACAGTATGAATCTTTTCAATATTGTTTTTGATTATAGAAAAATTTTTTTCCAGTAAATATTCCGGAACATTTGCATTGTTTAAATAATGACCAAGAAAATATAGCGCAATAAAATAATTAGTTTCGACCGGGATATCTATCATTACATGCGAAGCTCTTTTATAAAAGCTTTCAGAGAAAGAAGCTGAACCATCATCAAAATGAAAATAATCGCTTACTAGACCTTTTTTTGCCAGCCTCTTTTTATTAAACATTGTCTTGAATATCCATCGCCATCTCTTATTGTCCCATCGGGCACTATAAAATGTTTTCTGCTCTTCAACAGACGTTAGTAAAAAAAATGATTTTACTTTCTTATTTCCCTGTAACATTCTTAATAGCTTGCCGGCAATCTTTACAAAATTTTCATACCTGCCATTCATAATCATACCATTGCTGATAATTTCCTGGTGTTCATTCCAAAACTGTAAGGCTTCTTCCGAAAGATTATTTTTTATTGAATGAAAGATTTCTTTCCTGTTGTTATATGAATGCAATCCAAGAAAATTGCAACAGGTTGAATAATCTGATTCTTTAAATACTGCTTTCTTCAATTCCATTAAATAATTTTGGGCAGGATTGATATCAACACAAAAAATAGCGGATGGGTTAAACCGTAAGAACCCTAAACTATTACATCCGCCTGATGTGATGGTAAAAACTGCATCACCTTCTTTTATCTTCAAAGCCTTTTCATCAATAGACGGATCTTCCCAGTTATGCGTAAAGATGAGTCGCGAAAGCTGTACCTGGCCTTCGTTTGTCTTGTCAGTATGATATTTCTGTTGTTGCATTAACCGGAACTTTATTAAATAAGGGTGCTGGTTCTATGCCGTGCTTCTGAGCCATGGCGAGTATATTTTCCATTGCGTTGACCGTTATATTTCCTCTACCATTTGAAAAGCTACATGTGGCATTTTCCATTGCCAGAACAACGGCTTCGAGAAGACAACCATGCGAAACTGAAGGCAAAGGAAATTTATAATAGACCTGTTCAAGATTATTTTCAAATTCATACCCGCCGGTTACCATACCCATGCCTCCATAGAATAATCTTTCATGATTTTTTATATGTGTTGACTGGAGATTTTTGGGATAGCCTGCATCGCAAACGATCGTGTCACAATTAATATTTTCAAAATCATTTTCATTAATAACAGAACTGGCCACACTTATAATAATATCTGCTTCATTGATGAGATCTTTTAAAAATATGGAAGCATAATTACATATACCCTTTGCAGTTAGTTTATCGGATTGTCTTTGCAGGGCGCCAGCGTTTCTTGCGCACAACAATAATTTTTCTACTTTGCCGGAGAAATAAGAGGCACATGCAGAGCCAATATCACCTGTTGAACCGATGATCAGCAACTTTGATTTTGATAAATTCTTTTGCCAATAAGCACAGGCTTTTTCAACTCCCATAGCTATAAAAGCTGCCGTTAGTGTATTGCCGGTTGTAAAATATGTATTATTAATTTGAGAGAAAAACCGTTGCCTGTTTCCAAAACAATAGATGTGAAACCGCCTAATGAAACTACGGGTACATAAAGTTTTGCACATAGCTCACATGCCTGTTTTACTTTTTCTAAGTTTTTCCTGAGATGCTTTATATCCAGTTCATCAGGTGCGATAAAAGTTTCTATATAAGCTCCATGAATTTTGCCATATAAAGTTGAGTTCACTTCAATGTCGAAAATTTTTCTTGGAGGGATATAAGTAAAAACATCTTTCACCTTATCTGCTGTAAGGTGATTATCATTGCCAGGGAAACGCATGGTTTGTATAAACTGCATTACATTTTCCCACGACTCCTGGTGACCAATAAGTGCAAACTTTAAGCTGGTAGATTGATTACCCATTGCAACGTTTTTTCAGTTGGTAAACCGATACGATCCAGTGTATTCAGATAGAGATTGATTGCATTACCCCGAATGGTTTTGAGATCGAGATTAACATGATGCAACGATTCTTTCATGCACTCGTCATGGCAAACTCCGCAATGACCTTTTATATCCACCGCTGCGATCCATTAAGCCATTATACCCATACATTCACTATGTATTGTTTGCACTTTATTTATAAAGCCGTCGTAATCCTTATTCAATTCGTTTTGCAGTATATCAATAGAGTGTTCAATATGTTCTTTTTCTTCGGATGATATAGCTGAAAAAAGTTCACCGATTTCATTGTTCAAAGCATTGCCAACATCGTTATACATGCTAACGGCAAAGCATTCAAGTATTACTTCCTGTATAACAAGGCAGCCGATAAAATCTTTTGCTCTTGCATATTTCAAAAAACATTCGCGAACGGCATTCCAGTAATAACCCTTCATGTTAATTACCGGTTTAAGATTAAATTGTTTTGCAATGGACATAAAGCCTTCTGCATGACCTCTCTCGCAATTGGCATGTTCCACGCATTCCAGTTTTTCATGAATGTCATCAATAGATTCTGCAAGCGATGCAAAATTGGACATACCGATAAGTTCCCCTGTAATGGCTTGTCCTAAAATATCTGTAATTACAGATTGCTGTTCCCGGGGAATAATTTCTGTTAAAGTCTCTTGTAACATAATTGTATTTTTTTAAGTGATTAAACGAGAGAATAATCTTCATAGCAGCTGCCTTCCTTAATGGTTGAAATCAAAGCTGTCATTTTTTTTCAAACTTGTAACAAGTAGTGATGATTTGAAAACAAAGCGGCTTAGTGGCTTTAGCAGTTTATTCATTACACTATCATTTTCATCCACGGCAATAGCAATTAAATGATAATCTTTATTAAATGCATAATGACGTAATTGCTGAATTATATTTTTTAAATAATTTTCATTGCCTGTGAAAGCAATGTATTTTGTATAAATTATTCTCAACGGCACCTGCTTTTCGGGCAATGAAAGGGAGCCTGATAAAATATTTCAACAGACTTAAGTGTATTTAGTAAAACAGCTATGGAAAAAGAATAATGAATAACGATATTTTGCTTGCAAAACGAAGGATCAAAAGCGGCGACAGCAGCAGCAATGCCATGGTCATCAACTGTTGAAAAATTCACGCAATCCTCCAATTCACCAGGAGTTATGTTCGCATGGCTTTAAAGTAAACCTACTGAACTGTTTGTTGAAAAAATCAGCTAGCAGGGTTTTATCTTCTGCTGGCTGTGCTCCTGAAAATTTTGAATTGTACGAAGGAAGAATTTGATAAACATTATATTTTACAACTTCGTTGAAAGCGGGAATACCGGCCCGGCCCTTAAAAAAAGGAACGACTGCATCATTCCCCGATGCCATCGTACAACATAAAATATCGGCACCTTTTTGTAAGAGTGTGGCGTACATTTTTTTGACAAGAGAATAGGCAAGCATGCCACCTTTGTAATCCAGGATGTATCTTAAGATCCCGCAAATAATATACATCCATGATTTCATAACCTATAACCATTTTATTTTTCGTTGCGGCGAAGCAACCTATTATTTGTTGTTGATTGTTTTCAGCAACAAGCGTTATAAATGATTCGCTCAAATGCAGCAGGCGAAAGAAATACGGTTGCCTGTAAATCCGTAATCCAATTTTTCCTTTCATCGGAGCAAGAGACGTTAACTCAATTAATTTTTCTGAGTCTCCTGGTATTGCATTTCTAACAATAAAATTCATTTTGAAGGAATAAGTTGGTAATTGGGAGTGTCAGTTCAAATGGTTTGTAAAGAAGCTATTTAAAATAGTTCTTTTTACGTAATTCTCATAATTGTGTCATTATTTAAATTCAGTATTCATTTATTTTTCTCTTCGTTGAATTATTTATTTTAAAATTTTAAAATCTTTTTTAGGATCGTTTGGCTGATGATTCAACACAGCCAGCGATTCTTCAAATTTTCTCCTGGAAAATTTATCAAAAGCTCCTTTGCCAGTACATTTCCGCAATTCAGTAAGCTGTGGCTTCCCGCTAAAATGTAGTATTGTCATGATAGTAACCGCCACTTTGGAGGAAATAGGTGTTTTCTGTTTCGCCTGTAGTGCTGCTTACTTTAAAGGTTATATGTAATTGTTCGTCGCCAAGGACACGACAGGCAGGAAGTGTCGTTGTTTGAAAATTGAACCGGGGTTGAAATATTTCCTGACTTATAAAATTCCGTTGGCATTATATAAGAAACGGATACCGGCAAATCGTTTGAAAAATCAATAGCTGCATAATCGATGTCCCAGAACCGGTAAACAGTTTGCAGTTTGATTTGTATATGATCTTGATTTTTGAAATTATTGAGGTCCAGTTGCATGATCATATCCCTGGAAGCAGCGTTGCCTGGCGTAAAGAAGTAGTCAACTACTTTCCAACCTTTGCCATTATTCACAGAAACCAATAAAGGCAGATTTTGATTAATTTCGCATTGGAGTACTTTGGATGAGTTTTCTTTATCCTTCTTTAGCAAAAATGACTGGTAGTAATTGCCATAGAGTTTTTTAAATTCACCAAAAACATAAGAATGCCCAATTAGAATTTTTTCCTTTAACAATCAACTTGCCTAAAGTTGCGCCAAGAGGCTTTTTAAAATCGAGCACAACACTGCTGCCACCATTCTCAAGATTTGTTGGTGAACGAATAATATTTATCATCAGGGGCATTAATATCACTAACCACATCTATGCCTTGTCCGACAAAAGCGTGTTCGGGAGCTATGGGATTACTGTAAGCTAAAACCTGTCCGTTTTTATCGACTAATATTTTTTGTTGAGCATCATGGGTAACTTGCACCATTTGAAAATTCTTCAACATCAACTCTTCATTTTTTTCGCCTCTTACTATTAGATTCACTTTGTCGGTATTTGGATCAATATTATTTACTGGTAAATAATCCGTTCTTTTTAAAGACGCATAGATTGCTCCGCTACACAAAGTGCCGTTTAATTCAGACTTGTTGTTATATAACCGTATAAGCCTGTGGGCTGCAAAAGCTACTTGGTCCATCCGGAGAGTGTAACTGATAATTGTAGGAGTAGGTGTTAGCAGCGCTGCAACGCCTGCTATCAACAAGGCACTGGCCGCGACGATTACAATTCCTCCCACAATATGACTGGTGGTACTCTTTGCTTTATTTTTTGTAATTATTTCTATTTTTTTAATATTATTAAGCTGAAGGGAATAGTCGCCTGCAGTTATTTCAGTATCTGGGGTAATAAAAATGTGGGCTTCGTTAAACACTTTCAAATCGTCATGATCATTTTTCCTATACATCATCTTTTCGTTCCTGTCTTTATAGACATACATTTGATGATCAGTTGGTAATTTTTCCAAAGCCCCTTTCAGAGTATTTTTGTGATCACTGTCAAGAGAAATGTTTTTCATATGAAATGCATTGATATCCGCTGCGCAAAATGAAATACTTGTCTTGCAACTTTAAACTATCGAACGGCCTTGGCTACGTCATCATTTTTATTAATTGGACTTGCCATAT
Organism: uncultured Chitinophagaceae bacterium; assembly: GCA_963792025.1. Classification (GTDB taxonomy): domain Bacteria; phylum Bacteroidota; class Bacteroidia; order Chitinophagales; family Chitinophagaceae; genus Ginsengibacter. Next base: position 92,760 of record CAWBUS010000021.1, read on the forward strand.
AATAGTTGTGGCACCCTGCTGTTAGAAGAGAGTAATGCGAATGCTAAAAAATAATCGCTGATTTTTTTGGATGAAATTTTCATGATTTAAGTATTAAAATCGTGGTAAAAATTAGAAAGAAAACAGTGCTGTGTAATAACACTGTTTCCTTCTGTTAATTAATTACAAGTTGGTAACGGTGAAGGATAGCTGCTGGCATAGGTATTATCCTTCCAGCAATTATTAGTTCCGCTTCCATCCCACAATAAATCGACAGCAGGCAGCGGTAATCCTACAGGTGGCACCGTTGCATTATTTGTAAGCGTATTATTGATGATCTTTGAATTGTCCGGATTAGGTTCAATATCAGCAAAGGCTTCGGGAGGCAGGCCGGCCAATGCGCCTAATATGAGATCGCTAACGGTGGCAATACCCGTGAAGTTGTTGCCACTAATCTTATTCTTTTCAATGGTAACATTGTCAACTCCTACATTAAGTATACCTGTACCGGAAGGGACCAGCGACTCAAAACCTGCAGTGGGATCACCAAAGTTTACGTGGTTGTTGTTTTCGAATAAGTTCTCTGTGACTAAAACTCCTGACGCAACTTTAACAGGTAGCCCTGGTAAGAGAACTATCAGTAAGCCGGCGACATTATCGTAGGAATGATTTTTAAAAACAACTACGTTGGTACAGTTTTCGACCTCCAGGCCGTTTACATTTCCAAAGGCAGTGTTGTATTGTACAGCAACGTTTTCCGATTGGCCAATATAGATGCCAGTATCAGCACTACCTGAGGCGGTACAATATTCAACCACGCCGTGTGTGCAATGAACCGGGTAAAGACCATATTCTTTGCAATTAATGGTAGTAATATTCGAAAGCAGAAAGTTATCGACGTATTCCAGGTAGACGCCGTTTTCCGAGAAATCCCGGACAGTAACATTTTTTAATACGAATCCATCTCCGCCCTTGTGTACCATGATGCCGCAATCTTCGTCACCATTATTTTGAATGATAACTTTTTCAAATGCGAAACAGGTCTTGCCAATTAATTGAATGTCCGCTTTGTTAATTTCTATTTCACCATCATACGTACCGGGCTCGATAAGTATAACAGTACCGGGAGCAGCCGCATCAATGGCCGCCTGGATGGAACCACCCTGGTGCACGGTGATAGTATTGTTTTTCCCTTTTGTAAAAGCGTCGTCTTTACACGAAGGGGAATAAACCTTTTTGCAACTGGTAAATAATGTTGCTCCTGATAAAACTATAACAATGATTGTTGTGAGTTTGCTTGTTAGTAGTTTTTGGAAATTGAATAGTAATACCTTTTTCATAATAACCTCCTTTTTTAATTATTAAATAAGAAAACATGTTGCTGTTTAATTGTGAGTTATTGAGGTAAAAAGGTGTTCATTTATAGTGCAGGATTTACTCTACCGGAATTAAATTTTTAAGTGCCGGTTGTAAAATTCAATCAGTATAAGTCCTGTTCCAAATTGATAAATACTGAGGGCGGTTTTGGCTTTTGGTTTTATACAATTAGAGGGGTAATTCGAATATCGAATTGGAATATTTACTAAACCTTGGTCGGAAGGATATATCCTTATTACTAATTACTAAAATCAAACGAAGCATTTTTATTTCTTACTAAAGTTTTCCTATTCTTGACTAAAGACCGTTTTTCTTTGACAACGCTCACGTTTATTCCAAAGCTTCTGCTAAAATAGTTATCCATGTTGCCATTCCATTGTAAAAAAACGACAATTGATTATTTGGTATCAGCGACCAGTCAGATCAAAACGATTTGCGGGCAGGTGTAAAAGAGCCAAGGGTTTCGGACAATATTTTTAAAAATCGGTTGACAAATCTTTGACAATTGATTTATTTATATTAACTTTTATAGGGCAAAACTGAGTTGGGGTGGCTGACATGGTGGAGATTGTTTATGCAATCGCTGGGTAATAAAAAAAATAATATGGTTTCTACTTCTCAAATAAAACCGGCCTTAATTCTACAACCTTTTATAAGTTGCCATTCGCTTCGTATTTTCAATACATGAGAAACGGTTATGCCACAACCCTTGCACGCGATTTACGAGTATTTTCTAACTTTCTTTTTGAAGTATAAATTTTGCAGGGTAAAGGACAACGCCGGAAAGGTAGAAACCAGATCCAGTAGCCTCGTCACTTTTTTTACAGAGTCCCAAGGTTGTGTTTACTATCAAGGTAGTTATGTTTTGTTTTGTGTGCAGTTTAAGGCTAATGGTTTGTTTGCAATATTTGGTATTCCTCAAAAGATGCTAATCAATTCGATCATGCCCATAGAAGATATTTTAGGAAATGACTACAGATTATTGAATGAACAGCTGGATTCATCTAAAGATATCTTTGAAATGAGTAAGCATATGAATGCATATTTGACTCAAAAACTTTTGTGCCAAAAACATAATAGACATACTACCAACATTGCAGATTGTTCTAATATGACTTTAGTTAAAAAAGGAAATATTTCACTTGATAGTCTAGCGTATAATGGTAACATGAGCAGTCGTAATTTCGAAAGAAGATTCATAGACGAAATCGGCATGCCCCCAAAATTATATGCAAGGATCGTTCGGTTTTACAATGCCATTGAAAATAAAATGCTTCATCCTGGAAAAAGCTGGACAGACATTACATACGAAAACGGGTATTATGATCAGGCACATTTTATAAAGGAGGTTAAATCATTTTCTTCAAAAAGCCCCGAAGAACTTTTTAATGATACCCCTCCGCCGACCGAAAAATTTACCGAAGTAATGTCATCTTGATTTTTAAGATGATGCTTGCCATCATTATTTATTTTAGTTTTAAGACAGCTTTTATTTAGCATCATTGAATATCGCTCAATTTGATAATGCTGCGATTAAATTCTTTATTTTGCATCCCTAATCAACAAAATTTTTTATGCAAAGAGAACTCACTTCGTGGTATAGCCCATCCCTTAATAAAGATATGCCAATGGTAGCCTATGGCAATTATGGATTTGCTCTTTTGCTGGTACCTACGGCTGGCGCAGATTACCTCGAATATGAGCGTTTTCAAATGATAGATAGCCTGTCAGAATATATTAATGCAGGAAAAATTAAAGTGTTTTCCATTAACAGTATTAATAAAGAAAGCTGGCTCAATGACAATATGTTAGGCGAACATAAGGGGATACGGCACAACCAGTACAACCACTATGTTTTCAATGAAGTGATTCCATTTATCAAAACAAGCACATCCGCCGAAACACCCATAATAATTTCCGGGGCAAGTTTAGGTGCCCTGCATAGTATGAACTTATTTCTAAAAAGACCGGATCTTATCAACGGTGTCATTGCTATGAGCGGCGTATATGACCTGCATGAGTACACGAAAGGTTTTAATGACGACCAGGTATATTTTAATTCTCCCATGAATTACATGCCCGGACTTATCTGATGAATGGTATCTCGATAACATTAGAAGAAGCAATCACATCCATATTCTTTCGGGCAGCGGTGCTTACGAAGACCCCGGTGCAGCGGGACGATTTGCAAAAGTATTGTATGATAAAGGAATTAATTACGAACTCGATATTTGGGGAACTGATATGACCCACGACTGGCCTACCTGGAGAGCAATGCTTCCTTATTATATTGAATCAAGATTTTGAATTATCGCGGCTAATAAGGTGTCAATTTAATTACAATTCGCACCTGTCATAAATATCTTTCAGAATTAAGTTGACGTTAATCGATTCTAATATCAATTGATCATCCTTACTGGAAAATTCTTTCAATTGCCAAAGCCCTTCTTTATTGATAGCGAACTGCTCCACATGAATGGATTCAGCTTCTACCAAAATATATTCCTTCAATGTTGGTATAGCACGGTACAACATAAATTTTACGCCACGATCATAATTCCTCGTCGAAGGAGAAAGTATTTCAATAATTACTGTCGGGTTCGTTGATGAATTTTCATCTTCGTCAGCATTAATGATACCGCCGCAGATAACTGAAATATCAGGATAGGTAAACAAAGTGTTCTGGGGAATATGTACTCGCATGTCACTTCCGAAAGGCTGGCAGCTTTTACCTTTTAATGAACCGTAAAGAGATCCAATAATATTAATTGAAATAATATTATGCCTGTTGCCGGCACCAGCCATGGCAAAAATCTCACCTTTATAATACTCATGCTTTTCCACTGCTTCATTTTCCATTTGCAGGTATTCCTCAATGGAATAAAACTTCTTGTTATAAGCGTGAGCCGGTTCTCTTATTTCCATCTTTAAAGTTACAAAAGTTATGTGCATTCCATTAATCGTGATAATTGTTTTGCGCTTGAAGTGTCTTTTGCAACAACCTCGCTTTGTTTTACATTTGTCCAATGGATAAAAAACTTTTCTTGCTTGATGCGATGGCACTTATTTACCGTGCTTATTATGCGCTAATTCGCAGCCCGATAATTACCACCAAAGGGAAAAATACGAATGCACAGTTTGGTTTTACGAATACATTATTCGATCTGTTAAGTAAAGAGAAACCAACGCACCTTGCGGTGGCTTTCGATACGTGGGCGCCTACAGAAAGGCACACTGATTTTGAAGCATACAAAGCCAACAGGCAGGAGGCTCCTGAAGATTTGTTAGCGTCTATCCCTGATATAAAAAAAATAATTGAAGGCTTTAATTTACCTGTTGTTGAATGCGATGGGTATGAAGCCGATGATATAATTGGCGCCCTGGCGCAACAGGCTGAAAAGGAAGGCTACAAGGTTTTTATGGTAACGCCTGATAAAGACTTTGGCCAATTGGTTACAGAAAAAATAAATATTTATAAGCCCGGCTACCAGGGAGGAAAATTTGAAATAATGGGGCCGAAAGAAGTTTGTGAAAAATGGGGAATCAAAAATGTAAGCCAGGTTATTGACATTCTCGCGTTAATGGGCGACGCTGTTGATAACATACCAGGTATTGCCGGTGTCGGCGAAAAAACTGCCGCCAAATTGTTAGCCCAATATGAAACAGTTGAAAATGTAATTGGCGGATGCAGAAAATATTAAAGGTGCATTAGGTGAAAAAATAAGAGCCGGAAAAGACGCCGCTATCATGAGTAAGAAGCTGGCAACGATTATTACTGAAGTTCCGTGCCAGTTTCATGAAGAAGACTTCAGGGTGAAAGCGTACAATACAGAGATATTAAAAGATCTTTTTGCTGAGTTTGAATTTAAAACTTTAGGCAAAAGAATTTTGGGCGATGAATACAATGTTTTTGTGGTAGAAAAGCAGGTGATACAAACTGATCTTTTTGGCAATGCAATGGATGTGCCATGAATCCAAAGCCTGAAGAAGAAAAAATAGTAAAGGAAGAAAAGTCCGGGCTTTCAGCAGAAAAAAATATAAACAATACGCCGCATAATTATTTCCTGGTTGAAGGTGATGAAGCCATAAATGAATTGGTTAAAAAATTACAGTACCCAAAACGAAATATCCTTTGATACAGAAACAACCCATGTTGATGCTAACGAAGCAGAACTGGTGGGCTTAAGTTTTTCATTTACGAAAGGTGAGGGATATTATGTTCCTTGTCCTGATGACGAAGAAACAGTTGATTCATATTCTTAATCATTTTAAAGATTTATTTAATGATGATTCGAAAATATGGATCGGCCAGAATATTAAATACGATATGTTGGTATTGAAATGGTATGGGTTTGAGTTAAAAGGAAAAGTTTTCGATACCATGCTGGCGCATTATGTAATCGAAAGCGAAGGCAGGCGCAATATGGATTTGCTGAGCGCTCAATACCTTGGTTATCTCCCAGTTTCCATTACAGAATTAATCGGAAAGAAAGGGAAGACGCAGGGTAACATGCGTGATGTGGAAATAGAAAAGGTAAAAGAATATGCGGCTGAAGATGCTGATATTACTTTGCAGTTAAAGAATGTTTTTGTTCCGCATTTAAAAGAAAAGCAGGTTGAAAAAGTTTTTAACGAAGTGGAAACACCGTTAGTAAAAGTATTGGCTGACATGGAATACGAAGGCGTAAAAATTGATATGAATTTTTTAAATGTTTATTCGAAAGAGTTAGAGGCGGCCGCGGCCAAATGCGAGCAAAGTGTGTATGAACAGGCGGGCATAAAATTTAATCTTGCCTCGCCAAAACAACTGGGAGAAGTATTATTTGAAAAGCTGCAATTGAACAAAGGGAAGAAAACAAAAGGTGGTCAGCATTCAACCGGAGAAGATGTGTTGCTGAAACTTGCAAAAGAAAATCCTATTGTTGAAGACATTTTAAATTTTCGTGAGCTTACTAAATTAAAATCAACTTATGTTGATGCGTTGCCATTGCTCGTGAATAAAAAAACGGCGCGGGTACATACCAGCTATGGACAGGCGATTGCGGTGACAGGAAGATTAAGCAGTAACAATCCTAATCTCCAGAATATTCCCATAAGAACCGAAAGAGGCCGTGAAATACGCAAGGCATTTATTCCGCGTGATAGCGATCACCTCGTAATCTCTGCCGACTATTCACAAATTGAGTTGCGTATAGTAGCGGCCATTAGCGCCGACCCGGCTATGTGCGAAGCGTTTAAGGGAAAGAAAGATATTCACACGGCAACAGCCGCCAAGGTCTTTAACGTTGATGAAGCTGATGTTACCAAAGAAATGCGGTACAAAGCAAAAAGCGTAAACTTCGGAATTATCTATGGGCAGGGTGCTTTTGGACTTGCGGAGAATTTGGGTATATCACGCACTGAAGCAAAAGAAATAATTGATAATTATAAAATGCAATTTGCCAACATTCAAAAATATATGGATGAAACCATTCAATTTTGCAAAACTAACGGTTATGTAGAAACGCTGATGGGTCGTAAGCGCTGGCTGAAAGATATCAATTCTTCCAATTTTACTGTTCGTGGTTATGCGGAAAGAAATGCGATCAACTCCCCAATCCAGGGAACTGCTGCCGATATGATAAAACTGGCTATGATAAAAATTCACAATGAATTTCGAAAACATAATTTCAAATCGAAAATGATTATGCAGGTGCATGATGAATTGGTTTTTGATGCACACAAAAGTGAAGTGGAACAGATCAAACCTATTATAATCGAATGTATGCAAAACGCTTTGTTGTTGCCTAACGGTGTACCCGCAGACGCAGAAATAGGTGTTGGCGAAAATTGGCTGGAAGCACATTAATTCGTATATTTTTTATGTATTGGTATCGTTATCTATTTAATATTGAAAATATCGGCAGGCGTTATTTCGTAGTTGCAGGAATCGCTTTTGTAATATTCTATCTCCTGGTGAGCAAAAAATTCAGGTATAGGAAAATTCAAAAAAAAATGCCCCGGGTTAAAGACTACCTGAGAGAAATCGGTTATTCTTTAATCACCATTTGCATTTTTGCTTTGGTAATTTTTGTTATTCTCCAGGTGCCCGTCATCAGGTCACATACCTTATTTTATACTAATATCAGCAAACATGGATGGACATATTTCTTTCTTGCTTTTCCGTTAATGTTAGCTATGCACGATACCTATTTTTACTGGACCCACCGGCTGATGCATCACAAGTTTTTATTCCGGTCCTTTCACCTCGTTCATCATTATTCCACCAATCCATCCCCGTGGGCCGCTTATTCTTTTCACCCTTTGGAAGCCTTTGTGGAAGCAGGAATTCTTCCATTGTTTCTTTTTACTATTCCAATACATCGGTTGCACCTGGCCATATTCTTTTTGTTCATGATCGTTTATAACGTGTATGGACATTTGGGTTATGAACTTTATCCAAGGGGCTTCAATAAAAGTAAAATTGGCAAATGGATCAACACGTCGGTAAACCATAACATGCATCACCAGTATTTTAAAGGGAACTATGGTTTATATTTTCTTTGGTGGGATCGGTGGATGCATACCATCCACAATGATTACGATGCTGAATTTAATGCTGTAAAAACTGCCGGCAAAGCTGAATTGAAAAAAGCCTCATGACGTTTTCTACAAAGATTCTATCATTTTTTAAAAACCTGGATTTGCAGGTTAGTTTGCCCGATGGCGTTGCAGTAATGAATCCATTCAAAGACAAGGCGACATTTGATTTGTGTAATAAATTTTACACTAAATATTATAATGATGATAAACACCGTCATTTAATATTAGGAATAAACCCCGGGCGATTTGGTGGCGGTCTTACCGGTATTCCTTTCACCGATCCTATACGGCTGCAAAACATTTGTGGCATCGAAAATGAATTTCAAAAGAAGCAGGAATTAAGTTCTGTATTTGTTTATGAAGTGATAAAGGCTTTTGGTAGCCCTGAGATGTTTTATGATAAATTTTATATTTCGTCTATCTCTCCGTTAGGTTTTACAAAGGACAATAAAAATTTAAATTATTATGATGACCGGCAATTGGAAAATGACATAAAAAGCTTCGTAATTAATTGTCTGTGGCAACAACTCAAATTTGGAATCAGAACGGATACGGTTTATTGCTTTGGTGAAGGGAAGAATGCAGCATACCTTACCCGCCTAAATACTGAAATGAATTTTTTTGATAAGATTGTCCCGCTGCCACATCCAAGATTCATTATGCAATACAAGCTTAAAAAGAAAGAGGAATATATTGATAAGTATCTTCGCGAATTGCGGTCGGCACGGCGATAGCCGTCAGACTGCAATTCACAATAAAAAAACTACAGGTAGAAAATGAAACCTACATTAATATATTGCTACGACGCTTATTGCGGATGGTGCTATGGCTTTAGTGAAGTAATTAAAAAGATATATTCTGAATATAAAACGAAACTGGAATTCGAAGTGCTTTCCGGTGGAATGATATTGCCAGAAGAACCCGTATCAATAGGTGCTACAGCTAAATATATTGAAGGCGCTTATAAACGTGTGGAAGAAATTACCGGGGCTAAATTTGGCGAAGATTATTTATGGCACATTAAGCATCCGGATCAAAGCGATTGGTTTCCTAATTCAGAAAAGCCCGCCATTGCGCTTTGTGTTTTTAAAGAATTTTTGCCTGAACAACAGGTAAGTTTTGCCGCAGACCTTCAATATGCATTGCACTTTGAAGGACGCGATTTAACTGATGATGAATCTTATCGTTTACTTCTGGAAAAATATAATATTGACGCGGGGGATTTTTATGGAATGCTAACTGAGGAAGAATTTAAAGAGCAGGCCCATTATGAATTTGCTTTGTGTAAGCAATTAAATGTTGAGGGATTTCCCGCAGTTTTTATTCAAACCGGCGAAACAAAGTTTTACCATATCGCACAAGGATATACGCCATTTGATAGCCTCAATGAAAGAATTCAAAATGTTTTAAACGAAGTTGAGTAACGGTGAATAATTACCAGTTAATGCTGTTATTAGATTGCTATAGTTTTAGTTTCTTAATTCTTGGCTGAAGATACATTATAATGTGGGCAGCAATAAGAAGTTCGCATACGATTTCTTTGACGATCATAGGTTGAGGATTTTGGATACTTAATTAAATATACAAACGCAAGCGGGGTAAAAATATTATGCCACAGCCAATTTATTTACATGGTGTTTGGCATAGTTATACTGTCGGTTACTGTGCCTTTTCCACTACCATGCTACCTAAAATTATTGCCTAATTCTAACCTTCAACTTTAATAACCCCAATTCTGCAAAACTTTCAAATCTTCCGCGGCGCATTCCAACGGTGTCTTACCCTGGTAAGATTCCTGTTCAATTATAAATTCCTTTGTGCCACCTGATTTCTTAGCAAGATCAATTATTTCTTTCACAGGTAAAATTCCTTTACCCAAAATAGTGCTGTCATAATTATCATTCATCTCGCCTTTGCCGGCTGATTTTATTTCATCTTTTATATGCATGCTTTCAAACCGTCCGGGATGTTTTTTTATAATGTCCAACGCTCTTCCGCCTGCGCCGTACATATTGCCAATATCAATCTGCTGAAGCACAAGATTGGGATCGGTTTTCTCTAATATGATGTCATAAATCTGCTTGCCATTTAAAGAATATTTGAATTCGAAATCGTGATTGTGATAACCAAATTTTAAACCAGATTTTTTGCACAACTCGCCGCATTTATTAAATACGTCAAGGAAACTAACAAGATCATCATAATTCTTTCGAAGACTTTCATCGAGCCAGGGACTTATTACGTATTGTTGTCCAACAGTAGCAGCGTCTTCAACCGTCTGCTTCCATTTATCCGTAAAGTCATTCGTTGTTTTGTCCCAATCGGCATCGTTCATTACCGTATGGCCGCTTGGCATTTTTAAACCAAGGTCGTCTAATATTTTTTTGAAGTCCGTTGGTGAATAGGTATAAAATTTTCGATCAACATAATTAGCGTGTTCTACATTTTTGTATCCCATTGATGCCAATTCTTTCAATGTGGCCAGTGGATCTTTTTTCATGTCATCACGCACCGTATATAATTGTATGCCGATTATGTGATCTTGTATGCCGATTATGTGATCGCTGGCCGCAGAGAAAACAGACTTCATGCCAAAGAAACTTTTTGGCAGAAGCATTGTTCCTGCAACAGACAATGAGCCATTCATGAGAAATTTTCTTCTTGATACTTTCATAATTAGTGATTTAAATTTTACGAATCAATTATTGAATTGCTTTGCACATTTAACCAGGCAACTTTTTGTTCCGGGTTATTTGGTTTGCCAATGATGTCTTTATATAATTCAGGCCGTCTTGCTTTTTTATACCTGTAGCCTCCTGCATTTATTAATTTTTCTTTTTCCAAAGTTGCTGTTACCACATCATCACCCAGGTTTTTGCATTCTGCTATTACATCTCCAAAAGGGTCGACGATCATAGAACACCCGTTTTTTAATTGATCATCATCCATTCCAATGGCATTTGAAAATATAGCGTATAGCCCATTATCGTAAGCTCTTGCCGGTAACCATTTCATTAGCCACTCACGTCCTTTCAAACCATTAAATTCCCGCCGCAATGAGCCTGGATCATTGTCCTTGTTTTTCCATAACGCAGGATCCACAAACCCGGCGCCGGGCCTGGGTGATGGCGTACACATGGTAACATGTGGCATAAAAATAATATCGGCGCCGAGCAGGTTGGTAGCTCTTACATTTTCAATTATGTTATTGTCGTAACAAATCAGAATTCCGCATTTCCATCCTTGTAAATTAAATATCGTGTAGGTATTACCGGGAGTAATGGCTGGATGAATAAAAGGATGCAATTTTCTATGCTTTGCAACCAACCCGTTTTTATCAACGCACACATATGCTTTGAAAATCCTTTTGTCTGCATCTCTCTCAAAAAGTCCTGCTAAAACAGCAATGTTATATCTGGCCGCTATTTCGGTAAGTCTTGTAATGCTGTCGCCTCCCGGAATATATTCTGCAAGTTCCAGCATTTGTTCATTTGAAAGATTTCGGGCAAACGTATAGCCGGTTATAGAACATTCATGAAAGGCAACTGCAACAGCTCCGTCGAGGGCGGCCGTCTCGCAAAGGGTCTCTATTTTATTTAAATTATAATTTTTGTCGCCGCTCTTATGCTCAAATTGTGCCGTGGCTATTTTGATTATATCCATTATTTATTATTGATATTCCGTTTTATTTTGATGCGGGGAGTCATTTCCCAAAAGTACGTGAAACGTTCTTGTCGGTGCGTTGTACTCCAAAAAATCTCTGTTTGCTTTAGGTACCTGTAGTTTAAACAATAAAAAACCTGCAGGAATTTTCTCCTGCAGGTCAACGCAATTTTAGTTTTAAGAATTTTTAGAACCAGCTACCGGTCCATCTTTCATCGTATTTATTTCCCATCTTTCTTTTTCTTCTTGCTGCTTCGCCGCGGTGGATAAACATGGTAACAAGCATCAATGGCATAAATATAAAAGTTAGAGGAGGTATGCCTAACATTGAAATCCATTTGCCGCCATATTGCCTGCGCATTGGTCGCCTTAATCTTTCAGCAATTATATACATGCTTGGTACCATTATCAATGTCATGAAAAATGCGAAGGCCAAACCAAATATAATGGTCCATGATAGCGGCTTCCAGAATTGAGCACTGTCTCCGCCAAAAAATATATGTGGATTGAGTTCTGCAAACAGCGTAACAAAATTTATATTAAACCCGATTGCTAATGGTATTAAGGCCAGTATTGCGGCCAGTGCCGTAAGCATAACCGGAATAATTCTTGTCTTTCCTGCTTTAATTACTGCTTCCCTCGTCTTCATTCCCCTTGCCCGTAATTCGTCGGCAAATTCTATTACCAGGATTCCATTCTTTACAACAATTCCCGCAAGGCCAACGACTCCCAAACCAGTCATTACAACTGATACCTGCATTCCTGTGATAGCAAAGCCGAGCAGCACACCAATAACACTGAATATTATTTCTGTCAAAATAATTACCGGCTTACTAACTGAATTGAACTGCACTACCAAAATGAACAGTATAATCATCAGCGCCATTACTAAAGCCTTGCCCAGGAAAGCCGCTGTTTCTGCCTGCTGTGCGCCTTCGCCGGTTTGTGTAATGGTAACGCCCGGCTGCAACTTCGGAAAATTATCAATGGCTGTTTTTATTTGAGCATTTACCTCCGTTGGGGTATACTTATCAAGCACATTCGAAAATAAAGTGATTACGCGTTTTACATTCTTTCTTTTTATACTTCCATAAGTACTGGTATAATCAACATCAACTAAAGTGCTGATCGGAATCTGTTTGATAGCACCACCGGCGGCTATATCACGAAATACAATTTTTGTATTTAATAGTTCTGTAAGGCTCTGCCGTTGCACCTCGCTGTTGCGCAACTGTATTTTATATTCATCTTCACCATCTTTAATTTTAGAAACTTCCCGGCCAAATAATGCGGTGCGTAACTGCTGACCTATTTGTGCGGTTGAAACTCCGGCCGTCATCGCTTTCTCACGGTTAACCGTAAGTGTAATTTCCGGGTTGGTGAGGTCGACATCCATTTTTAATTCTTCCACACCGGGTATTTGAAGGCTATCTAAATACGACTTTAATGATTTAGCTGTTGAGGTGAGCTTATTAAAATCTTCACTTTGCACTTCAATATTTATCGGCGGGTCAGTTGGCGGGCCCGAAGCTTCCTGCGCTACAGCAATTTGCGCTCCCGGTATCCCCTTTAATGCATTTCTTATTGAATCAAGATAAGGCGCTGTCGATTTATTATCCCGCTTTGCATATTCAACAAATGAGACCTGCACCCTTCCAAGATTGGGTTGTGTACTATTGTCGCCACTACTCGGGTCTGATGCACCTACGGCAACATTTGAAATAATACTTTCAACAATAGGATTGGGTTTGCCATTTGGCTCAAGAACATGAGTCACCCTTTTCTCGAGTACTTTGGTAACGGAATCGGTGTAATCGACGCTGGTACCTACCGGCAGTTTTAAATAAACATAAATAAAATTGGGATCTCCTTTTGGAAAGAAAACAACCGGAACCTTTCTCAGGTTAAAAAGTACTAATGAAAATATCAATAATCCAAAAGTTCCCAATAGCAGCCAAACTGGTTTCCAACCGCTAAGTGCCCACTTTAGTAGCGTTTCATAACGGTGCATGATGGCAGGCAATGCTTTGTTTTGAAACTTGTGAATCAAGTCATCAAATAAATAGGTATTTATTACAACCAGAATGGATAGTAATATAAGAATATTGCCCAGAAAGGGTACGCCTAAAAGATCGAAAATAATGCCTAAGGCAAGTGTTAACCAAAATGCCGGCCGCTTAAATACATCTGATTTTCTTTTCGTTCCAACATCATCCGGATGGTTCATAAAGTCAACGGCAAAAACCGGGTTCATTATGAACGCAACAATCAACGAAGCCGTTAATGTAAATATGAGCATCGTTGGTAAATAGATCATAAACTTACCGATGATTCCCGGCCAGAAAAGTAATGGAAAAAACGGAGCAAGGGTGGTAAGAGTTCCGGATAGTACCGGCACAAAAACCTCCCCCGCGGCCATTTTCGCCGATTCCATGGAGGATAGGTTTCCTTTATTTTCAACGAATATTCTATGTGTATTTTCTATAACAACTATCGCGTCATCCACAATAATTCCCAATCCGAATAGCAACGCAAAAAGTACCATGAAGTTTAACGTAACATCCGAACCCGTTATTAAACTGGCTACGGGCAAAAACAGGAAGGCAACGAACATACTTAACGGTACGGAAAGCGCCACGAAGAAAGCATTGGTTACCCCCATGAAAAACATAAGGATGAGCAATACAAGAATAAACCCGATAACAATTGAATTTACCAGGTCGTTAAATGAAGTACGGGTGGAGATGCTTCTATCACCGGTGATAACAACATTAAGGTTACCGGGAAAGATATTTCCTTCCATTTCCTTAACCGTTTTTTTAACCTCATCCGATGTTTCAATAAGGTTCTCTCCGGCACGTTTTACAATACTGAGCGTAACTACATTTTTGCCATTTAAACGGGCATAACTTTCACTGTTTTTAACGGTGTCTTTTATATTGGCAATGTCCTTTAAATAAATAGGAGCGCCGCCGGTATTTCTCACAATTATTTTTTGAATATCAAATACATTTTTAAACTGGCCTTTTACCTGCAAGGTTCTTTTCATTGTTCCTACATCGAGAAGTCCCCCTGAGATATCTGCATTTTCTGCTTTTACTGCATTGGCAATATCATCAAAAGTTACATTGGCGCTTTGCATTTTATAATTGTCTACATTAATCTGGAATTCTCTTTCAGGTGCGCCTACAATATCCACACGGGTAAGTTGTGATATTTCTTCCAGTTTATCTTTTGCATCATCTGCAATTTTTTTAAGAGCAATCATATTGTAATCGCCGCTGATGTTTACAAACATAATCGGCTGTTCGCTAAGATCGAGCTCTTGTACTTTCGGATCTTCTGTAAGGTCGGTTGGCAAATCTATCCTGGCTTTATCAACCGCATCTTTTGTTTTTTGCAA
This sequence comes from uncultured Chitinophagaceae bacterium, assembly GCA_963792025.1. GTDB lineage: Bacteria > Bacteroidota > Bacteroidia > Chitinophagales > Chitinophagaceae > Ginsengibacter. The sequence goes on from CAWBUS010000021.1 coordinate 107,764, forward strand.
AGCAACCTCCTTGTCTACATTTGTTTCAAACTCAACTGTAATGGCAGAAAAGTCCTGTAAAGAAGTACTCGTAATCTTATTTATTTTAGCTCCGGTAATTCCCTTCAACTGTTTTTCAATAGGCTTTGTTACGAGGTTTTCAATATCACGTGGAGAATTTCCAACATAAGTTGTTTGTACAAAAATGTTAGGTATTACCACATCAGGAAACTGCTCTTTGGGTAATGTCGCAAACTGGTAGATACCTATCAACGATACAAAGATGATCACCAGGTAAATGGAAGTTTTATTTTTTATCGACCAACTCGTTGGCTTAAACTCCTTAAATTTTTCTGTTAAATTTTCCATTACACTCATAAAATTTACATTGATATTTTTATCAGATAGTAGTCAGTAATTAAGCGGCCTTCGTGGTTATTAACTGTCCATCGTAAATAGCCTGGTAACCTTCGGTAATTAACTGGTCACCCGCTTGTAAACCTTGTTTAATTTCAACCTGGTCGCCGTAAGTCTGGCCAATAACAACCTTGCGTTTCCGTGCAATTAGTCTATCTCCTTCCTTTGCAGCTACCAGCACAAACTTTCCTTGTTCATCGTTTTGCAATGTGTTTACATTTATTACAGGTGTGTTTGGAGAAGAGTAATCAAGAATTTTAACCATGGCAATTTGGTTAGGCCTCAAATTCATGCCTGCAGGTACTTTCGCCTCTGCGGCAAACCCTCTTGTGGTGGCGCCTATTGACTGACTAATAAATGAAATAGTTGTGTTGAACGATTTGTCTACATCCGGAACTTCAACTTCCACGGGAGTTCCCTTTGTGATCCTCGTTGCATAATTTTCCGGTACAGTGGTAGTTATTTTGAGATCACTTTTGTTTACGATCCTTATATAACCGCCTTGTTGTGGATTGCCGTTAAATGTTTCGCCAACATGGGCCGTTATTTCATCAACCTCTCCGTTTACATCGCTGTAAACATTGGCCTGGTTTGCTAATGCCTGGGCACTATTTACCTGCGCCTGGAGCGCTTTCAATTGGTTCTCCAGCGATTCTACGTTGGTTTTATCCTGCAGCAATTGTACTTCAGTTCCTATGTGTTGATCCCAAAGATTTTTTTGTCTTTCATAAATTGATTTGGCAAGATCGAGTTGGGCCTTCACGCTTCCTGTTTGTTGGCGGGCTGCATTTACGTTCTCAATGGCCACTGAATTATCCAATTTTAAAACCAGTTGACCTTTATGAACATGATCACCTTGTTTTACCATGATAGCCTTTATTTGTCCGCCTTGGTTGGAAGGAGTTATATATGAAATACTTCTTGAATCAACCGTACCTTGTAAATCCAGGTAATGTTTAAAGTCCTGCAATGCAACCGGCGTTATTGCCACGAGTTTGGCTTCTTGTTTTGTAGCCGCGCTGGTATCAAGTTTAGCAATATCTTTTTCCAAAGCTGCAATCTTATCATCAAGATCAGACTTATCTTTTTTAAGTTTTTCCAATGAAGCTTTTTTATCGCTAAGGCTGCCTTCTTTTTTGCTCGTATCACCGCATGATGAGGCAACTGCCATAAAGATGATCATCAAACTAAGTCTTGTTATTTTTTGCATGGTATTTAAATTAATTAGATCGTTAAGTTTTAGTTTTTAAAGTTTTCCGGCTGCTTCCAGGTAATCAATTTTTGCAATTATTGCATCATAAAGCGAATTGTAATAATTATTTTGCGCTGTTACCAAATCGGCCTGCGCCTGGCTGATTTCCTGGTTACTGCCCAAGCCTTGTTCGTATTTCAAATTTGTCGTTTTGTATACCTGTTCAGCCAGCTCTGCATTTTTTTTCTGAATGTCAATTGTAAGCATTGAGGATTTCATATTAATTCTTGCCTGTAAAACATCATTGTCAATTGATGATTTTAAAGAATCAAGGCTGTTTTGCGTCTTCATTAAATCAAGTCTTGCAGATGCTATTTTTGCATTTCTGGCGCCGCCGTCAAATAGCGGTATCGATAATTTAAAGCTGATAAATGAAGTAGTATAATATGGCTGGCCTTTCTTAAAAAAATCAAATGTGGTTCTTTGTGCGTTCTGCGCTACGTTGGCATCGAAAGTTAATGTTGGAATTTTACTTAGCTGGTATCTTTTTACATTAAACTGCTCAAGTTTGGTTTGCAGGCCCAGTAGCTGGTATTCCTTCCTGTCTTCATAATTATAACTTTCATCAAGAATATTTGATTTTAATTCTTCATCTGATAACGTATCCGTAAGTATAAGGCTATCCTTTTGTGGCATATTCAGTAAAAATTTCAGGCCTGCCATGCCCGCATCAATCTGGCTTTGCGCTTTCAATCTTTGGGTATAAAGGTTATTAAGCTGCACCTGGGCTTTATCTATATCCAATCTTTCTGAAAAGCCATTTTTAAACATCTCTTTTGTATCGTGAAGTAACTTTTCAGTGCTGTTAATGTTGGCGTCTACAGTACCAATTTGTCTTTGGCCTACTACCAGTTGATAGTAAATTTTGTAAACATTCTCTTTTATTTTTTCCCGTGTTATTTCGGAAATTTTCGAGAAAAAGTCTATGGAGGTTTTGCGTGCCCTCAGTCCGACAAACACTTGCCCGTCAAATATTATCTGTTGTAAATCGCCACCGTAAGTACCATTGTATTTTGTGCCAAATTTTATAGGTTGATAAGTGCCGGGAGTACCACCAAAAAATTCGGCAGGAATAAGGCTCGTGGGTATAGAGAGGTAATCAACCACAGAAGCGTTGCCCGTTATCTGTGGAAGCGCTGACGCAGTAATTTGCCTGTTATATTGTTTTTGCTGCTCGATATCCAGTAATGCATTTTTAACCGGTATGGCATTTTTTAATGCATAATCCACAGCCTGTTTTGCACTAAATTCATTAGTTACAGGCGCACTGTTTTGTTGTGCGTTTACCGCCAGGCCAGCGCTGCAAAGCAAAAAGCTAATTATTATTTCAAAAATTCTTTTCGTTTTCATTGTACTGTAGTTTTGTTCTGTCTTTCTTTTTGATATTTTAATATTAACTTATAACCTTTGAGGTTGGCTACTCCAAATAAGAAAAATTCTATTAGTTGTTGATGCAGAGACACCATCGAAAATTTATTTTTAGGAAATAGTTGTTCGTCAAACGGCAACATCATTGTTTCCAGGCGAACTTTGGCCAGCACTTCAATATTAATTTCGGACCGGTACAATTCTTCGTTTATGCCTCTTACCATATTTTCCTTTACCAGTTCATACAGAAATTTGTATTTATAATCCTTGAATTTTTTATAGGTAGCCGGGTAATTTCTTTCAATGTCATGCAGTATGGATGGATTCATATTATCGAAAATTACCTGCAGCATGTCCAGCGCCTTGAAAATTTCGTGAACGGCATTCTGGGAGTTTGCTTTGTAGCTCTGGCAACATTCTTTATTAAACTGAAGCATGTCGGCAATTACCTCATCCACGAGTTCATTCTTATCAGAGAATGAGTGGTAAATAGTTTTTTTCGAAACACCAAGTTGGTTGGCTATCTCATCCATTGTAACCGATTTTATTCCGTACCTGCGGAACAATTCATCCGCTTTTTGTTTTATTCTTTCTTTAACCTCCATAGGGGGGCAAAACTATGGAAACTATTTTAGTTGCCAAAGTTTCCTATATTATTTTTTTATTAAGGTTGAAATTTTCGGGATGAGCGGCACAAAACTTACCTTTAATTTTAATTTATAATGCTATGCCCAAATCAGTACATTACCAGAGGTTCATCCAGTATTTTTTGCAGGGATTGCTTATTCTTGGCCCGGTTTCAATCACCATATATTTTATCTATGAAATTTTCAATAAGATTGATAATATCCTCAGGCCGGTAATAAATATCCCCGGTATTGGGTTTATAATTATTATCGGTTTTATCATCACAACGGGGTATTTAAGTTCCTTTTTTGTAATGAGCAGGATACTGTCTGTTATGGATAAGTTCCTGGAAAGAACACCAGGCATCAAACTTTTTTATTCTTTTATCCGGGATTTTTTTGAAGCGTTTGCGGGAAATAAAAAAAAATTCACCAAAAGTGTACTGGCTAATGTTGATGACACAGATGTGTGGCGTGTAGGTTTTATTACGCAGGATGATATGAGCAGCTTTGGAATGGAAAATTATGTGGCTGTTTATTTACCTATGGCTTATTCAGTAGCTGGAAATGTATATATTATTCCCAGGGAAAGAGTGAGACCCATTACCAACATCAGCGCCACGCAATCCATGAAGTTTGCGGTGAGCGGCGGCGTAACTGAAACCGGAACTGAAGTTACGAGCGACGAATTAATAGATTAAACGATCATTAAAATTGGTATCGTTGAAAAAATTTCTTTTTATTATATGCCTCATAACTGTTTCTTCAAAAAGCTATTGCTGGGGATTTTATGCACATAAAAAGATAAACTATCTCGCCGTTTTTTTATTGCCTCCGCAAATGATGATTTTGTATAAGCCCAATATCGAATTTTTAACTGAGCATGCCGTCGATCCTGATAAAAGGAGATATGCCGTAGCAGCCGAAGGTTCGAGACATTACATTGACATTGACCATTATGGAACATATCCATATCCTGAACTGCCGCATAATTACAAAGATGCCGTTGCTAAATTTACTGAAGACACTATTATAGCTAATGGTATTGTACCCTGGCATATACAAATAATGCTAACAAGATTAACGAAGGCTTTTAAAGAAAAGAATTTTTCAGCAATAATGAAAAACAGCGCCGAGATCGGGCATTATATTGCAGATGCGCATGTTCCGTTGCATGCCAGCAGTAATCATAATGGACAACTCACCAACCAGCTAGGGATCCACGCCTTTTGGGAAAGCAGGGTTCCGGAATTATTGGCCGATAAACAATTTGATTTTTTCATCGGAAAGGCAGAATATATAAAAAATCCCGGGGCTTTTATTTGGGGCAGGGTATCAGAAAGTGGACGAGAAGCCGATTCAGTATTGTCAATTGAAAAAGAATTATCCAGCCAGTTTCCCGGGGATAAAAAATATTCTTTTGAAAACAGGAATAATGTGCTTATCAGGCAA
>CAWBUS010000022.1:0-36915 GCA_963792025.1 uncultured Chitinophagaceae bacterium
TTCCAAAAGTCTTCGTGTTAACTGACCTGGTCGTCATGATCAATAAACATTCTCACTTCCACACTTCCATCCTGCAAAAGATTTGGACATGCATTAGCAATTTCTAACGCTTCGTCAAAGTCAGTTGCCGTAATGATTAAGAAACCTGCAAAAGCTTCTTTTAATTCAGCATATGGAGAATTGGTAACAGTATTCCCAGGGAAAATTGTTCTTCCTGCTTTGCTGATTCTTAGATATGGGCTAACAATTCTGCCTTCGCTTTGAAGTTTACCCATCCATGAAAACTATTTCTTACCGATTTCGGGAACGGCTTTCGCAAGAGATTCTTTATACTGCCTTGTGAATTCTTTAATATCCCGTCTGAAAATTAAGATAAACTGTTTCATGATTTTTAATTTTACTTATTTGTTGAATTTCATAGAATTATTTTCTGTTCCCAGGTCGGATAATTTTATTCCTCCAATCACGAGGTCTTTTCTATTTTGCCCGCGATTTCCTGCATACGGTCATGTGCCATGTTAATGCCTTGGGCAAAAGGCAATTTCAGCACCTGGTCTCGTTGTGCAACCGATTCATATATTACATGCATATTGAGTTTGCTGGTATTTGTCAGTTAGTTTTTCAAATTCATAAATCTCAAGCTGAACGCCAAAAGGCGTATTCTCCATTTCAAATGTGCGGGTGATTTTCTTGTTCGGGATAAACTCATGAATCGCTCCATTGGCCTGAAATACCACGTTTCCCTTGGCATCAGTTGTTTCAAATTGATAACTGCCATGCTTTTTACTTTCAAGTTTCAGCACTTTGCTGTTCCCATCCATTGCTCAACAATTTCGGGCTCTGCATATGCTTTAAAAAGTAATTCAACTGGCAAATCAAATTCCCTTGTAATCATTAATTCCTGTTTGCCGTCTTCGGCATTGATTTTTGTTTTTTGTTCCATGTTATTTTATTTTTTTGATTTATATTTTTTCATTACGGTTTCTAATTTATTAAATCGGTCATCCCACATTTTGCGGAATGGTTCAATAAAGTCTGCTATTTCTTTCATTTTTTTAGGATTTAGGTGATAATAAATTTCTCTGCCGTTTTGTTCCTGTTTAAGCAATTCGCATTCGGTAAGTATTTGCAGGTGTTTTGAAACGGTTGGCCTTGCTGTGTCAAAGTTTGAGGCTATGGCACCTGCTGTCATGGATTGCGAGGCAACCAATAGAAGTATGGCCCTTCTTGTCGGGTCTGCTATTGCTTGAAATACATCTCGTCTTAAATTCATTATGTAGCTATTTGACTACAAATATATATGTAGTTATTTAACTACGCAAATTTTTTATGCCATTTTTTTATCAGATGCAAAAAATAATACCGGGACTGTACCGCAAAATGCAAGGACATCATGGGCGAACTTGTATATTTGAAATACGTTCACATGTGCTAGTCATGACTTAGTAAAAGAAATTACAATGCCAAAGACTGCCAAATTAAAATTCAAATCAAAATGATTCTTGCATACATTCGCAAGCTAAAATTCATATCATCTTAAAAAGTAAATAAAATGGCTAGAGTTCGGGATTACGTTGTAATAACAAGTTCAAAGGGAGTTGAAAACCTTGAATCTCTCATAAAAGAAAATATCGGTTTGGGCTGGCAACCACTCGGCGGCGTAGGCGCTACAACGGTTACAAAAGATTCATCAGACGGTTCTACGCCTACGCCGGTTGTTATCTTTGCGCAGGCAATGGTTTTATACGAATAAAGATTGCAAAATTTCAAGGCAGAAAATTATCCTGGTGTTTGGTAGCTCTCTACGAACTCATTAATACTTGCTTCGAACTGATGATCCTGGCCAAACAAAAATTTGTGACGGATGGGTAAAACAAAAACCGGGAGATCTTTTAATTCACTTTCGTATTTAGCAAGTCTTACACCGTCCTTTTCGGTAGTAAGAATTATTTTGTTTGAGGATTCGATTTTCGAGAATTGCTTTTTTATTTCCTGCAGGTCATCAATACTGAATATATGATGATCGCGGAATAAAATCATTTCGTAGGTGTCTGTATAATCGGTTAGTGCTTCCTTTAAAGGTTTTGGATTGGCAATTCCACATACCAACAATACATTACAATCGTGTTGTATAATCCTTTCTTTCTTTGTAAAAAGATGATACGGACTTCCATATTCCATGGTGGTAAAAAAAATCTGCTGGCCTTCTAAGGGATTCAGTTCCGCAATAATATTCTGCCGTTCTTCTTCATCCAAATTCGATTTGCATTTGGTAACAATAATAATATGTGCTCTTTTGCCGCTGCTTCTAACGTCTCTTAAATTGCCCGCAGGTAAAATAAAATCTCTTGTATAAATATCGTCATATGCGGTGAGCAAGATATTCAGCCCCGCCCGCACTTCCCTGTGCTGAAAGGCATCATCGAGAATTATAACCTGGGTTCCAGGTTTCGCATGAAGCAACTGCGGAATGCCAACTATTCGTTCTTCGGCTACGGCTACCGTTATCTCCGGAAATTTTTTATGCAGCTGCATTGGTTCGTCTCCAATTTCAACTGCTGTTGTATTTTCATCGGCAATAGCAAAGCCCTTTGTTTTGCGTTTATAGCCGCGGCTTAATGTGGCAACACTATATTTATTTCTTAGCAATCGCACCAGGTATTCAGCCATTGGAGTTTTGCCGGTGCCGCCTACTGCAAGGTTTCCAACGCATATTAAAGGGAAATTAAAAGCTGCAGAACGTAAAATATTTTTATCGAACAATTTATTACGGAGCCAGATAATGCAACCATAAATAATTGAAAAAGGAAATAATATATACCGGAAACTTTTAAGCATTACTCTCTTTAAAATTCATAAACCTGTTGCGGTGTTACGCAATAATTTAAAGATATATCAAATTGATTGATGTCATCAATCTTATCAACCGGTTCAAAAAAACTTAAGCCAATTTTAATAACATCTTCCCTGCACTCCAACAAAAATCTGTCGTAATAACCTTTGCCATAGCCAACCCTGTAGCCATTTACATCGTATGCAAGCAAAGGGACCAACACTAAATCAATTTCATCCGGATCTGCAATTTCTCCGGCAACAGGTTCTGAAATGCCAAATAAATTGTCTATAAATTCAACTTCATCATCAAAAATAAAATGTTGCATTGTGCCTGAAGTAATATCAACTTTTGGAATCAGTATTTTGAGTCCCGGATTCTTAAATTGCAGAAACCTTATTATCGCTGACGTGTCAGTTTCTCCTAATCTTTCAGAAGCCATATAAGTGTGAACACGTGAAAGAAACGGAAGTTGTATTTGTTGAAAATTAATAAGAAGAAGATCAGTAAATTTTTCAATTTGCTGATGTGACAATTGCAATCTTTTTTCCTTATAATCTTTTCTGAATGCGGCTTTCGTCATAAAAATTTTTGCAGGCGTTGTTTTATTTTTTCGCTTTCCGCTTTAATAGTTTGCCGGCTAATTTCATTTAAATGCTTTATTGATGCAATTGCAGGATAACCACTCCACTTCTCAATTTCTTTTTCATACTGCAAATATTCTTCATTAAAAATCCATCCTGCCACGTCAAGCTTTTCTTTTCTTAAAACTGCTGCCGTTAGTAAAGAATGATTGATGCTTCCCAATTCATTTTTACTCACTATAATAACCTTGGCTTTTAGGGTTTTTATAAGATGAATAACAAATTTATTTTTATTCAATGGTACCATCAGCCCTCCTGCACCTTCAATAACCAATCTATTTTTTGTTTTCGGTAAATGACTAAGAATATCTTTTATGTGAATTTGGATATGCTCCGCTGCGGCAGCCAAATGTGGCGAAGCAGCCATCTTAAGTTTATAAAGTTCCGGGTGAATTATTGTTTGGTCATTCGTAATTAATTGTTCAATCCGTAAAGAATCTGTTCCGTCTGAAAAGCCAGCCTGCACAGGCTTCCAGTAGTCTGCTTGTAATGCCTCGGTAACAATCGCGGCTACTAAAGTTTTGCCAATATCTGTTCCTGTGCCGGTTATAAAGATGGGTTTCATTATGAATTTATAAATATCGAAAATATAGTAGTGCCGTAATTTCTTGATGATTTAAACAATGGGAATTTTTCATAATTATTGGCCGGCGTATGTTCGAGAATAAGCCATCCATTTTGTTTGAGCAATTTTTTTTCTCTTATAATTACGGGAAGGTCGTCGATATTTTTTAATGCATACGGTGGTCCTGCAAAAATAAGATCATAAGCCTCTACGTTAGTTTCTAAAAATCTGAATACATCCATTTTGATAACGCGGCAATTTTCTATTTTTAAATCGTTAATTGATTTTTGAATGAATGCATGCATCTTAACATCTTTCTCTACAATAGTGAGATCGGCCGCTCCTCTTGACGCCAATTCATAACTGATACTGCCTGTTCCTCCAAAAATATCAAGTGTCTTTATTCCTTCTATGGAAATATTATTTTCAATGATGTTGAACAATCCTTCTTTGGCTACATCTGTTGTGGGCCTTGTATAAGGCATTTTAGAAGGTGGATTAATTTTGCGGCCTCCATATTTTCCTGTAATTATTCGCATGAATCAATTGCAAAAATATGGCTAAAATAATGGGAAGCCTGTTGAATAATACTTTCCGCATAATTGCATTCAGCGGGTAACGAAGCAAAGTTTATTGTCTCAAAATATTTATAGATTTCCTTAAATAATGCAGAGTCTTCTTCAATTAGCCCACTTACTTCTACCGGAATATTTTCAACATCAAACTGCTTACAAGTATTTAATAAAATATAAGACACGTCTTCAGCGGTGTTGTAGCGATAACTGTTTATTAATTCGGTTCTTCCCTTTGTATCCAACTTTACAACTATTCTTTGCGGAAAAAAAATGATGTGCAGCATATCTTCCTTCATCACAACCTGTTTCAATAAAACAGAATATTGATGCAAATCGCAGGTAACAGGGAAATGTGATTTAACCACATTAATAATTGATGTGGAAACCCGGTATACGTTGTAAACGCCTCTTTCTGTAATTAAATCTGTGAGAATGGAAGTATCGTTTTGAATATCTCCATGCACAAGATTAATTACATTTTCATTTTCCAGCGAACTATACAAGGCAAAAGGGACCAGCACGCTTTCAGCAAACGAATACATCATGCAAACCTTTTTGAAATTTCCTGCCAGCATCGGCTGAGCATTAATTACAGCGTGCAGGTTGCCGGCATGGTCGTCACTTTCAACTCCTTTTTCAAATTGAAACATTGCTACTGCGACATACTTGTTCTGTTCGTCATTTTTTATAGCGTACGAAAAGCTCTCGTTACTTATTTCACAAACAAGTGCACAATTGGCTGCGTCTATACTTTCGGGTAATATTTCAAACAAAGCTTTCATCATTTTATCCTGCGCAATAATAGAATAATTTTTTGAGTTTGGTTTTACAGCAATCCTACGGTGTAACCCGTTTGCAAAAAAAGGCCATAATTATTGAAATAAGTAAATTAATATATAGGTTTACGAACTTTTATGGCTACTACAATTAATACAAATTTACAGGTTTCGGTTACTAACCGGCAGATATTGCAAATTGCTTTGCCTATATCAGCTTCCCTCATTATTCCAAATGTAAATTTTATTACCAACAATATTTTTTTAGGCGGACTTGGCATCACAGAATTAGGTAACGCGGGCATTACAGGTGTATATTATCTCGTATTGATGGTCGGCGGTAATGGGTTGGGGAATGCGCTCCAGGCCATCATTTCAAGAAAAGGCGGCGAGGGTAAGCCAGAAGATATCCATAAGGTTTTTTCACAGGGTATAAGGATTGTTTTGTGGTTTGCATTAGGCGGTATGTTGTTTACGTGGTTTGTTGCTCCGGTATGTTTGAAACCTTTTATTAGGCCGGAAGATTTTCACCAGGAAATGGAATTTTTAAAAATCCGTGTATGGGGATTGCCATTTCTATTTATGTTCCAGGCAGGGAATGCATTTTTGGTGGGAACATTAAACAGCCGGTTCTTGCTGGTGGGTACCATAGGCCAGGCACTCATCAATATTTTTTTTGATTACACGCTGATATATGGAGCCTTTTCATTTCCACATTTGGGCTTTAATGGAGCTGCATTTGCATCTGTAATTGCAGAAATATCGGGAATGGCAATTGTTTACATTGTTATTTTCAGAATGGGATTGAAAAAAGAATTTAGTCTTTTCAAAAGTTTCCGTTACGATAAAATATATTCAAAAGCAGTGTTGAGAATTTCTGCGCCACTCGTTTTGCAATTTGTATTAAGCACTGTTACCTGGCTCGTCTTTTTTATTTTACTGGAACAATATGGCGAAAAGGCCAAAGCAATCTCAAATGCAATGAGAACCATTTTTGCTTTGGTCGGAGTGATGATTTGGGCTTTCGCCAGCACATCTAATACAATGGTAAGTAATCTTATTGGGCAAGGCCTGGAAAATAAGGTGGTAAAAGCAATAAATAAAATCACCTGGTTCAGCATTGGCACTACCGTAATCGTATTGATAATTTTAAATCTTTATCCGGGTCATTTCCTCGGTTTGTTTGGGCAAGATGAATTGTTTGTAAAAGAAGCTATTCCTGTTCTGCGTGTTGTGTCGCTGGGAATGATTATGATGAGCATTGCATCTATCTGGCTCAATGCGGTCACGGGAACAGGCAAAACAAAAATGAATCTCGTTATAGAAGCAGCCGCAATTATAGTGTATCTCGTATATACGTTTGTGTTAGTAAAAAAATTGCATCTTTCCCTTGCCGTTGTCTGGAGCAATGAAATGATTTATTGGCTGGTGATCTTTTTAGTTTCTTTCTGGTTTATTACCAAGGGCAACTGGATTAAAGATGATAAGATGATGTAAAGCCTCATCCAAGCCCTTCTCGAGAGGAGAAGGAGAAGATTTCCATAGAGTTTAAGTTAAGTTGTTATTTTATTGTCATTACTGCAGTTAATGCCTATTGGTAATTGCTACTTGTGGAATTGATTATTTCATTAGCTTTGCCACCCAAAAAATAACCAATGACCAACAGAACTTTTACGATGATTAAGCCCGACGCTACTGAAAAAGGTAATACAGGCGCTATCCTGGAAATGATTAATAAAGCAGGTTTTCGAATTGTCGCCATGAAAATGACACATTTATCGGAAGCGAAAGCTGGTGAGTTTTACGCCGTGCATAAAGAAAGACCATTCTATGGAGAACTGGTTGAGTTCATGAGCCGGGGCCCTATAACGGCTGCCATACTCGAAAAGGAAAATGCGGTGGAAGACTTCAGGAAATTAATAGGCGCAACAAATCCTGCACAGGCAGCGGAAGGAACAATAAGAAAATTATATGCGGCCTCTATTGGTGAAAATGCTGTTCACGGAAGTGACAGTGATGAAAACGCCGGGATTGAGGGCGACTTCTTCTTCAGCAAACTGGAACAGTTTTAAAATACGCTGCTAATAAACATAACGGAATAATGTACCCGCAATTGCCATACAAAATGCAATGATAAATGCGGGCACCCATCCATTTACTTTAAATCCCTTGAATAATCCACTGACAAGCTTAATCATTATTGCCGATACAACAACCTTTATAAAAAATGTTATTAGTCCAAGCGTAAGAATATCCAATGGAAGTCGAATCGAAAGACCAATGGTTGCATTGAGTAATCCAATAACTATGGCAACACATATAGCGGTTGTATAATTCTTAATCTTAACCGAAGGAAGCACGGAAGCGAGTGCAAACAGCACGGTCGCATTCAGGAATACGGCAATTAAAAAACGCATAGCAGTTAAATTGTAATTGAAAATAATACAAAAAATCTATTTGTTAAGCAACGGTTCTACATCATAACCTTCTTTTTTTAAAAGATTGATGAGTCCATTGTTGCCACTAAGGTGCCCCGCTCCCACTGCTACAAATACACTTTCGGTTTTCATAATTTCATTTAATTCTTTTACCCATTTTTTATTTCTGTCGTTGAGCAAAAGATCTTCATATTTGTCAGAACCAAATTCGCTTGCTCCCACCATATTTTGCATAGAATCGAGTTCCTGATTTTTGTATAGATGTACCATCTCATCAAATTCATTTTTATACACTGAAAAACTATCAATGTTCTTCAACAATTCTTTTGCCTGCCACTCGTAAGGTATGCTGTCAAACACCGACGCCTGGAACTGCATTGTCTCCAATCCTTTAATTTCTTTTTTATCTTCTTTAGCAATTTTTAATAACTCTTCTTCAACACCGGCAGGCGATCCGCAATTCATCATTTTTGGATAAATCAACGCTACCAAAAAATAAGGCTTGGCTCTTTGGAACAACATCATTGGAGTATTAAGCGAATCGTTAAAATAAGTTTGAAGTTTTTTATATTCTTCAGGCGTATATAAATCGGATAATTTTTTACCGTCGTTCATATTCATGTACAACATACCGCCGAGTAAAGTGGAAGGGTCATCCATATCAAGCTCCATGTACATTTCATCACTTTGCTTAACAGCTTCCTTTAACGGCTCACTGAAATGAATATCATCTTTGCATAATAAGTGAAATGTACCGAAAAGGAATGATGGATGTTTTAATCCTTTGCCACTTATCTGCCACAAAAGCGTGTTGTTATTTTTTTGCTTAACGAAAGAATGATCTTGTTGCGCATGGCAACCGGCTATGCCAAAACAGAATAATATAATAACGGTCACGTATTTCATAAAGACTTTTTTGTAAAAATAAACCAATCAAATTCTTACCACTCATTAATCACTCTTCTTCTTTTACTAAAACGCATTGAGTTAACCGCAGAACCTAACAATCCGTCGAAACCTACGCGGTACGTAAAAGTTGGTTTATATCCATTTTGAAATCCGGCAACAAAATCAACTCTCAACAATTTAAAGATATTCTCAAGGCCGGCAAAAGCCTCTGCATACTTTGTATTGGGATTTACATAAAGGGCATTCGTTCCATAAACTAAATTCCAGTTAAGTCTTTTTAGCCCGGGAATTTTATTGGTTATTAATCCATTGAGATGATGTTCAAAATGCAGCTCAGTAAAAAACGAAGAAGTATTGCTGAACTGGTAATAAGAAGCCAACTGAAATGTTTGCACATATTCTTTCGCGACGTGAGAAACGTTTCCATAAAAATGCTGGTAGTCCTGAACATAAACGGAATTATTATTAAGAAACCCGCCAACCTGTAATTTATATTTTATGAGACCAGCAAGTTTTAAATTCGCGTCGTCCGAAATATCCAATGACCATTTATCATAATCAACGTCGCTACCAAAAATATTTTTGATTCCTTTCGTATAGTCTAGTGTGAATGTTGGATACTTTGATCCAATAGCCACTTTTGAATTTGGGTACTCAATGTATCGCTGGCCGGGTTTCACACTAAACGCAGCATGCAGTAACACGGCCTGGTGCCGGGCAAATTGCGAGGATAAAATTTCAACCGGGTAGTTGGGGGTCAACCTGTATTGATATTTACTGGTAAAAATATAACTGGTAGTATTCTCAAGGGGAATCCGATCTTCATATTCACCTTCTACCGTAAACCTGGCACCACTTTCAAAGCGTTTAGAAAAACCTGCTTTAGCAAAATAATTTTCATATATCTTCATTTCATTGCGTCCGTAAAATAAAGTTCCAATGCTATTGCCCAATCCTTCCAACGTACTTTCTTTAAAAAACTGGCTCACACGTTTTCCCCCTGCTACGTAAAACGATTGTCTTTTTAATTTTTTATCAACATCGAAATCTCTTGTTCTGAAATTGAGTCCAGCCCAGGCGTTGAAATGATTGTTATTAAATCCATAGCGGAGATCTCCCAAAAAACTTACGTTGGTTTTCCATTGCTTCACATATTTCGAAATGGTGAATGATGGATTTATAGCAACACCCTCAACGGTGTTATACTGCAACACTTTTAGTAAAGGATCAATTTCGTATTGATAGGTATTTGTTTTGCTGTAATGTGTTCTGTCAATGCCCGTCCAGAAAATTTCTCCAAACTTTACTTTGCCCTGTTTCTTCTTAAGCGAATCAATATTTTTATAAGAAGAATCTTTTCTTATTTCAAACAGGCTATCCTTTACGGTGTAATCTTTTATTTCTTCAGGTTCCAGCTGAACGGGCCGAATGCTATCCCAATAAGCGGTTGATTTTTTATTTGCGGCGCTATCATATTTTACAATGACACGGTTAAAGAAGTTCTTTGGAAATTCCGGATCGAGGTTATACTTCGAATAGACATTTACAAAATCGCCAACTGCGTCTATGCCTAACCGGTTGAAATTAAAATGTAATACCTGGTTTTTTACCCGCCACACATCGTTTGCTATGGGAACAAATATTTGCGAAATTTCCAGTGAATCCAAAACTTCCAACTGGGATTCTCTTGTGAGTAACAGATCACAACTATAAATTCGCCAGTCGCCTTCCGTTATATTAATGATCCCTGAAAATGCGGGTTCAAAATCTTTTTTTGGAATAACTTTTATGGTATTAATTTCTTTTCCGTCTTCGAAAAAACTTCCCAGGAATCTGTAATAATAATAATTTAAAGCGCCATCGGCAATTGGCGAAACAAAGCCACGGGGATTAAGCCTCGATTCGAACATGTTTACATTATTTTTATAGAAGCTGATGATAGCAGGGAAGTTAAAACCAAAACCATTGCTGCCACTTTCCCGTCCCGAAATAACTTCCAGCTTTGCCTTATCGGGTTGCTGTATTGAAATTTTGGATACCGATTCTGAAAGGTAAATAATGCCTTTGCCTGAAGAATCAAGCGCCATATTGTTGCGGTCTTCCTCCGGAATTTTTTTGCCCAATACTTTCTCGGGGAGTTTTCTTAGTTTAATGATTCCCTTAATGTATACTTCGGCCTCAAAAGCCTTTACCTGTTTTTCATACAATGGCCGTTTTTTTATAGCTTGCCTTATAATTTCATAAGCAGGATCTTCACCGCCTTCTTTTATAATTACTTCTTTAAGCAACAATTTTTGGATAGACAGGTTAAAGTTTACAGGTACATTTTCGGAAGACAAGATGATGGTTTTTTCCTGCGAAGTATAACCCACATAATGGCAAACCAATGTGTAAATACCAGGGTGTAAACTAAAGCTGAATTTTCCTTCATTGTTTGCAGTAACTCCCTTGGGAGTGCCTTTTATAAGTATAGACGCAAAAGGTAAAATTTTACCATTATCATCATAAACGGTTCCTTCAATTTTTTGTGCAGATACAGCCAGTATGTTTATGCAAAGTGTCAGCAATAAAAGTTTTTTCATAGAGATTGCAGGTATTGAAAGCGCATAAAAATTCACATCATCCTGTATCATTTATTTCTTGATTTCCATAACTCCTGATGGACGAATATAACTTGCTGTAAGTGCAGCAAAACCCGCTACCAAACCTCCTATAAGTGCGGTAGCTATAATAAGTAAGAAAGGATTATCAACTTTAAAAATTAATAAGGAAACCCTATGAGCAAGAATATGATCGTTAGCGGTACTTATCCAAAAGCTCAAAATTCCCCATAACAAAAACAAAGCTATAAAACCCGTAATAAAAGAAGCTGATGGCGTTTGAGAAATAATAGCTGCAACTAAAAAAGAAACAATCGCTATGCTCCACCATGGTAAAAATAAGCAGGAACAAAAGCAAAGAACCATGGTAAGTAATATGGAGATAATAAATTTCATAATTTTTTTTATTACACTAATTAAGACTAATTACACAAATTGTTAGAAACTCAATTGAAGAATAAACAATTTAACCCATAAGCTAATTAACCAATTAACCTTTTGTAAAACTCATTTTCCATTTCACACGATCGTCTTGAGCATCAGAAGACTTCATCACCCAAAGCGAATAATATTTCCCTAACGCCCACGTATCAACGAAATCATCATAGAATTTACTGCCGGGATTTCCACTTTGCCCTCCCGGATAGACGCCGTAAGCATGTGTTTGCGGCGTTAATGATACAATCATTCGCCAGCTTGGGCCATGTTGTTGATTGGCCGCATTAATACAATTTGTTCCACCTCCTATTGGCAAATGCAGCCTGCTAAACGCTTCAATTCTTGCAAGGTTTAATATTTTCGTATCCTTATATTTCCCCCATTCCAGATTACCGTCAACGTCTGCTTTTTTAGCTTCCGATACAGCTTGTTTAAATGCCGCTGTAACATCGTCTGCCAATGTTTCCACTTGTGGCGTATTAATATCATCAAGAAATTTAAACGAAGAGTCTTTTAGAATGTCTTCCAACAAAGTGCTTTCATGAGGCATCATAACTGATCCCGGAATTCTTAAAAGCTCGTCATCCCAAACTTTATTTTCCAGGCTGTCCCAGGTAAGTACAAATAGTGTCGCACCTTTAGATTCTATATCATTTCTTAATTTCCACGATTTAAGAATATCAAAATAATTCAGCTCGTCATTGCTTAATTGCAAGACCTTCATATTCTTTACTAAAACCGGAAGCGCCATTTCTGCAAATACATTATAATTGTCCGTTTGAAGTTTCATCATATCCTCAGGCGTAATATTATTCATAACACTTAGCCTTCTATTAATCTCCAGGCCTCTGTATGGTGGGTAACTTCCGCCAAGATAATAGGGATACGAAGTATCGGCAGGCATTTGATTCGCGCTGCTTACAAAACCTCTTTCCGGATTTATAAGATGCGGGTTTTCGTCTTGTGGAATCATGCCTTGCCAGAAATAACTGCTATCAGTTCCCGGCATAACAAAATCACCCTGTCGTTTCCATTTGGCGGGAAACTCGCCCTGAGCCCACATCGCGATATCACCGCTTTTGCTTGCGAATGCAAAGTTTTGCCCCGGCGTATGCAAATATTTGATCGCCTCCAAATAATCATTATAATTTTTTGCTTTATCCAACAGCAAAAAAACTTTTAATTCATTACTGGGATCATGGGCTTTCCACCTAACAGCATAATATTTATTGTTGGTAGCTCTTCCGCCACTGTAACTTTTATCATACATCACAGGTCCCATATTCGTATAAGCCACGGTATCCAAATAGTCCGGCTCACCTTTCACTTTTATGTCTTCAATTCTAAAGGTCGATTTTACCCACTGGCTGTCGAACCAGTATTCCTTTTTACTATCATCCTTAAATTTTATTTCATAATAATCTCTCACATCGCGTTCTCCACTTGTAACACCAAAGGCACAGCTATCGTTGAAGCCAATAACTACTCCTGGTGCACCTGGAAACGTTACGCCATAAGCATTATATGTCGGCGTTGAAATTTGCATCTCGTACCAGATTGATGGGAGATTTAAGCCCAGATGTGGATCGTTGCATAAGATCGGGTAACCGCTTTTTGTTTTAGAACCATTTACTGCCCAGTTGTTGCTGCCATTGTTTGGGTCAGGCTTTTGTTCCTGGATTGTTGTTGAATCTTTTGTATCAAAATAGATTGAATCAGCCGATGCTGGAATTTTCAATTCTATTCCGGGCTTTGGAAAAACGGTCCCTTTGGGAACGATCGGATCAAGTGAATCCATAATGATAGGATATAGTTTATCAAAATCACCGGAAGAAAAAACTGATTTGGCATTGGTATATTCAAAATCGTTTTCGCTACCTGCCAGTTCAAGAGCCATATATTTTACGAAGAGTGCTGTTTTTAAATTCGTCCATTTTTCCGGGTAATACCCTAACAACTTATATTCTAAAGGCAATGTACTTTCGTTCAACGATTCGATGTACGCATTAACACCGGCGGTATAATTATCGCATGCTGCTAATGTTGCCGGGTCTTTTTCAATTTCTTTGAGCATGATCTCTGCAGCAAACGTCATCCCAAGCCTGCGTTTATCACGATCTAAATTAATTGCCTTCTTGCCAACCAATTCACATAATCTCCCGGCTGAGGCATATGTTTGAAATTCCATTTGCCACAACCTGAATTTAGCATGCAGATACCCCTGTACAAAAAAAGCGTCATTTTCCTGTTCAGCAAAAACATGTGGTACCAGTCGATCATCAAAATATACATCAACTTTTCCCTTTAGTTGTTTAAATGATAGATCTGCAGAATAATCATAATCGGTGGGTTCCGCATTTTGCCATAACCCATTTTGAGGGCTCAACAATTTACCTAACGGTGCCGGAGTTAATAAGGTTGAATTAAGAATTACAATAAGGGTCATAGTGATTAATCCGAAAATAACGAAAGGAATTATTCGCATAATTAAATTTAAAGATGTAAAATACTAAAAAGATAAAAGAGAACGCAATCTGTACCAGCAACGCCTTATCGCGACAATATGTCAATAAGCTTTTTTGTTTCTTTTTTTGTATTGAATGCATGAAACACAATTCGCAATCTTTCTTTTCCTTTTGGAACTGTAGGATATAAAATTGCCCTCACATCCAATTTATTTTCCTGCAGCCTCGCAGCTACTTTTTTTACTTCTTCGTTGCCCGGAATGATGACGACCTGTATGGGTGTATCGCTGTTTGGTGCATGATATTTCATCTCGCTCTTCTTAAACAAGTCAATTAAATTTTTCAAATGATCCCGTTCATTTTGCAAGGCCGGAAATATTTTATATGATGCCGCAATAGCTGCCGTTGCTGATGGTGGCAAAGAAGTACTGTAAATAAATTGTCTTGAAAAATTGATGAGATAATTTTTTAATTGATCGGAACCAAGTACAACAGCGCCATGACACCCGCAGGCTTTTCCGAATGTATGTATACGGGCAAAACATTTTTCTTGAAGATGCAATTGCTGAACCAACCCCTCTCCTTTTTCGCCGATAACTCCTGTCGCATGTGCCTCATCAATTATTAATCCTGTATTGTATTTTTCACAGAGATTCGAAATTTCAGTAAGAGGTGCTGTATCCCCGTCCATTGAAAAAACGGATTCTGTAACCACAAAAATATTTTGATGAAGATGAATGGCAGCAGCTAATTTTTTTTCAAGGTCAGCAATATCATTATGCAAAAAAGAAAATGAAGATGCAAATGATAATCGAATTCCATCTCTTATAGAAGCATGACTCAACTGGTCGTAAATAATCGCATCGCCTTTCTGCGGAACACAACTTAGTAAACCGGTATTCGCATCATAGCCCGAATTAAAAATTAATCCGGCTGCCGCTTCATGAAATCCGGCAATAAAATTCTCTGTTTCTTCTACAAGCCTGTAATTTCCTGAAAGCAGCCGCGAGCCGGTACTTCCGTGCGACAGGTTATGAGGTAATGATTTTTCTATCAGTTTATTTTTTACAATGCCAAGATAATCATTGCTGCAAAAATCTGTTTTGCCATCGTTCGTTGTGAGCGAACGTAGTGAATTTGAAACTCTTCTCTCTCCTAATTTTTTATCAAGAAAATCTTCATTCATAAAACAAAGATAAGGGGTCACCCTTCTTATCGTGAATATTGTAATTTCGGTTTTGAAACTTCCTTTTTAATAAAAGATTTGTAACAATACATTTGTAATTATCTTAGCAAAAAAAATATAAAATGAAAGTATTTGCGTTCTTATTATTTCTTTCGCTTCTTACCGGGTTTTCCGCCTGCGAAAATCACATGGACATTAACGACGTTGTGCAAGGTACGCCCAGCAGGGCTGATACAGTCTTAGCCCATAAATACCCTCCCTTTGTTAAAAAAGATACATTGAAAGGAACTTCGCTTCCAAAGGTTTATCGCAGATAGAAATAGGTTCATTTCGTTTTATGGAAGAAAGGGCTTTGTAACCTTTGAAGACAATTTATTCAGATGCCCGGATTAACAACATGGAAAATTTATCACCGATACAAAGAATATTTTAGGCCTCGGGTTGGTTACTGATCCCCGTTGGGTAGATCTTGCTTCTATTTCTCTTGAAGAAATTTTAACTGATCATGCGTGGTGCGAACAGAAAGCTGCCAACAGTTGCATATCGCTGATTCAAAAATATAATGATAAAGAAGAGTTGGTGAATGAACTCTCGCCTATTGTAACAGAAGAATGGGGACATTTTCGCCAGGTGCTGGCTGAATTGAGAAAAAGAAACCTGCATTTAGGCAAACAGCGTAAAGATGAATATGTAAATAAGCTGCTCGAATTTCAAAAAAAAGGAGGAAGCCCTGAAGAGAGATTGTTAGACCAACTACTTACTATGGCTTTAATAGAAGCAAGGAGTTGTGAGCGTTTCAAGCGACTTAGCGAAGGACTAACAGATACGTATATGCGAAATTTCTACCGGAGATTTATGGAGAGCGAAGCCGGTCATTATACTTTATTCATCAATCTTGCTGACACTTATATTGATAAAGAAAAAGTAAGAAAACGCTGGAAAGAATGGATTGCTTACGAGACTAACGTAATGTTGAATATGGAAACGAGAGGTGATAGAATACATTGAAAAAACACCTCACAGGCTTTTAAAGGCTGTGAGGTGTTTTCATTATTTTATCTTTTTAAATATCCTGCTCCATCTCGGTCCATGATCATAACTAAACCATATTAATGATGCTTTACCTACAATATGATCTTCGGGAACGAAGCCCCAGAAGCGACTGTCAAGAGAGTTATGACGGTTATCTCCCATCATCCAGTAATAATTCATTTTAAAAGTATAGCTGGTTGCCGGCTGATCGTTAATAAAATATTGGCCGTTTTTTTCTTCAAATTTATTGCCTTCATAAACGGCAATGCAACGCTTATAACGGATTACATTATCAGGAGTTAGTTGTATGGCCGCTCCCTTTTTTGGTATCCACATCGGTCCATAATTATCTACCGTCCAGTTCTCAGTTCCCGCACCTGCAAATGGAAACAGATATGGGCTTTTATCGCTGGGATACAATTGAGCCGGCTGTATATTTTTGACCATGGGAAGCATTTTTAGAGAAGCCATCTCACCATCCGTCATACTTATCTCGTACAAATTATTTTGAATCTGGTAAACCTGGTTTTTATTTTGATCGTCCATATTAAATTGTATTCCTATACCATTTAACTGGTCGGGGTCAAGGGGTGCACTGGTGGTAACGTCATATTTAAATTCATGAAATTCCGGTAACGGTTCTGCCACATTATTAATATAGACAACCCGGTTTTTTATTTGCAAGGTATCTCCTGCAATCGCTGTGCATCGTTTGATAAAATTTTCCCGTTTATCAACCGGCCGCGTTATAATCTCGTCCCCATATTGGTCCCAAACTCTTGCCCGGGCCTCCGCTTCAGAAATATGTTCTTCAATCATTCGTCGTCGTATTTCCTGGTAATACGTAACCCTCGATCCAAAATTTACTTCATCATTTATGAGTGTATCATTTACCGGGAAGTTAAAAACTACCACGTCCATCCGGTGAACAGGGCTTGGAAACCAGCGTGTATAAGGTATATGTACCCATTCCACATAGGACTTTATATTAAGTCCGGGGATAGTGTGATGCACAAATGGCATTGCTATTGGTGTGTTGGGAATTCTCGGGCCATAGCTGAACTTGCTTACAAAAAGAAAATCATTTACCAGCAGCGTTTTTTCCATAGAAGGTGTAGGAATCGTGTAAGCCTCAAACACAAAGGTTCGTATGATCGTAGCCGCTACAACGGCAAAGGCTGCGGCGTCTACCCATTCCCGTATGGCGCCTTTTTTATAATTCTTCACCACAGGTATTCCGGCATACCTTTCGTTTTTCGAGTAACCTAAATATGGAAAATAAATAAACGGAACTAACACCGCAGCAGCATGATGGAAAAAACCAAATCTCCCAAAATGCTCTACGAATTTTATACAAATCCAAATGGTAATAAACTGGCCTACGATTGGTATTAACTGGAGAAAAAACCAGACTCTTTTTAATTGCATCTTTTCGACCATGCACCAGGTATTGTATAAAGGAATCAAAGCTTTCCACGGCGCAATCGCTGCTTTCTTAAACATTCCATACAAACCAATAAACGCAAGGATAACGGTAACGATAAATAAAAGTAAACCTATGCTCATTTTAATTATTTTGATAATGCGGACAAAAGTACCGTTTTAAAAGTCTATATAAAAAAGGGCGGGAAAATTGTTATCATTAGTTTAACAAAAATCGGTGAACATCAATATTTTAAAGCTATTTCAATATTTCTTTAATAACAGCATTCACTTCAGGGGCCCTATTCATAATCATAAAATGCCCTCCGTCGGGTATAACGTAATCAGCCCTAATATTTCTTATTGGAAATATATGGTCCCTGCCCCCATGAATGTGTGCAAGATTTTCAGGGACCCACTCATTCTTCCAGTTAACAATCTGGTGAGTCGCCCAATTGGTGTATTGCTGGCTTATGCTCGTTCTATACTCC
Source organism: uncultured Chitinophagaceae bacterium (assembly GCA_963792025.1). Classification (GTDB taxonomy): domain Bacteria; phylum Bacteroidota; class Bacteroidia; order Chitinophagales; family Chitinophagaceae; genus Ginsengibacter. The sequence goes on from CAWBUS010000022.1 coordinate 18,375, forward strand.
TGCACTAATTTCAATTCATCATTATTTTCAATACCAAGATTATAATTTTCTAGCGGCTCAATTAACTTAAAAGTTTTTAGCGGAACAACTTCGTCCAGTTTAAGTTTGCCTGTAATTCTCATCCACAAAGGCATTTCACGAAATGTCTTTATGCTTGATATTAAAATTATTTTACTTGTTGAAATTTGCTTTGCAACTTCAATGGACATTATTCCTCCGAAGGATAATCCCAATAAGATAGGATCATCGTGCTTAATGCCTGCACTCATTCGCTTTGCGTAGGCTTCAATAGTTTCATTTAATATGGGATTGAACCATGGCAGAAAATGAAATTCAAGCTCTTTAAAATTTAATCTGGAAAAAACCCGTTCATCTGCTCCGAATCCACTAATGCAATAAATATGTTTCATCGGTTTTAATAATTCAGCAGACATGAGCCTTGTAGATGAAGCCTCCTATCAAATGGGCATAAATAATTTCCAATTATTTTTTAGGCAAAACATAATTTTCAACATCTTCGGTCGTAATAGTTTTCCCGGAAAGAATTATCAGCCGTTCAACAACATTGCGAAGTTCACGTACGTTGCCGGTCCAATTGTATTTTTGAAGTAACTCGAGCGCTTTTCTATCCATTGTTTTTTTTGATTGGCCATATTCTGTACCAACATCCTCAAGAAAACGATCAACCAGCAATGGAATGTCACCCAGCCGGTCATTCAAAGAGGGAACGTGAACAATTATAACGCCGAGCCGATGATATAAATCGAGCCTGAAATTTTTATTTTCAACTTCTTTTAGCAGGTCCTTATTGGTGGCGGCAATAACACGCACATCCACGTTAATATCTTTATCTGCTCCCACTCTCGTTATTTTGGCTTCCTGTAAGGCACGCAACACTTTGGCTTGCGCATTCAGACTCATATCACCAATTTCATCCAGGAATAAAGTTCCTCCGTTTGCCTGTTCAAATTTGCCGATTCTTTGTTTTACCGCTGAAGTAAAACTTCCTTTTTCATGGCCGAACAATTCGCTTTCTATTAATTCGCCCGGAATGGCGGCGCAATTTACTTCCACCATTGGTCCGTGGGAGCGATTACTTTTTTCGTGTATCCATCGGGCCACTAATTCTTTACCAACTCCATTGTCTCCCGTTATTAAAACTCTTGCTTCTGTCGGAGCAATCTTGTCAATAGTATCTTTTATTTTTTTTATGGGTATTGATTCACCTACAATTTGCTGAACCTTTGCAACTCTTCTTTTCAACACCTTGGTTTCAGCCACCAGGGTCGTTTTTTCCATTGCATTGCGAAGGGTAATTAGCATTCGGTTTAAATCCGGCGGCTTCGATATATAATCGTAAGCACCTTTCTTTACGGCTTCCACGGCTGTTTCGATGTTTCCATGCCCGCTTATAATGATAATGGGAACTTCATCATTGATCTCCCTGGCTCTTTCAAGAAATTCAATTCCGTCCAGCTTGGGCATTTTAATATCGCATAAAACAATATCAAAATTTTTTTCTTTAAATTTCTTCAAACCTTCTTCCCCGTCTGCTGCCTCTTCAATTTTGTAACCTTCGAAACTTAATATTTCGTTTAGTGTTTTCCTGATACTTTTTTCATCGTCAATAATCAAAATGGAAGGCATAATGGTAATAGTTTAATGGATTTTCGATTCAGGATTTATAACTATACTTTCAAATGTAAACATTTTATCATCTTAATAGAAAACGGTTATAGTTATTTTATAGGAGATTTATCGTTTAGATTAATTGTCAATTAACTTCGGCTTCCATCATTAAATACGCTTTAATAAATCCATCCAGTTCGCCATCCATTACCGGGCCAATGTTTCCCACTTCATAATCGGTACGATGGTCTTTAATCATTTTATAAGGATGAAAAACATAACTGCGAATCTGGCTCCCCCACTCTATCTTTTTCTTGGTAGCGTTGTTTGCATTTAATTTCTCCTGGCGTTTACGCATCTCTTCTTCATATAACCTGCTCTTGAGCATGGTCATTGCCTTTTCGCGATTTTCTCCCTGCGTGCGTGCCTGCTGGCATTCCACGATAAAACCGGTAGGCTTATGAGTAAGTCGCACTGCCGTTTCCACTTTATTTACATTTTGTCCGCCGCTGCCGCCACTTCTAAAGAATGCCCATTCCACGTCGGCAGGATTCACTTTTATGTCCACCGTATCATCAACTAACGGATACACATAAACGCTTGCAAAACTCGTGTGTCGGCGTGCATTACTATCGAAAGGTGAAATACGTACCAAACGATGAACACCACTTTCCGCTTTCAAAAAACCGTAGGCGAATGGCCCATCAAACTGAAGCGTCGCACTTTTTATTCCTGCTCCGTCGCCTGCCTGGTAGTCTAATTCTGTTACTGCCCAGCCTTGCTTTTCGCCATACATGCGATACATGCGCAACAGCATTTCGGCCCAGTCCTGGCTTTCTGTTCCTCCGGCACCACTGTTAATTTGAAGAATGGCAACCATCTCATCTTCGGGCTTATTAAGCGTGCTCTTAAATTCAGCTTCTTCAATGGCCGCAACTGAATTATCGAAAGCTTCCTTCACTTCTTCTTCGGTTGCTTCTCCTTCTTTCCAGAAATCAAATAATATCGCAAAGTCATCCACTTTTGATTGCACATCATTATACAAATTCATCCAGAATTCGTTTAATTTAATTTCTTTTAAAATGGAAGTTGCCCGCTGATTGTCGTTCCAGAAGCCGGGTGAAAGCGAAAGTTGCTTATCATTATTTATTTTCTGCTGACGATTATCGACGTCAAAGAAACCTCCTCAAAACCACCAAACGGTCTCTCAAATCTTTTAATTGTTCTTGTGTCATAGGCCGCAAATATAGTAATGATTGTTTAAATGAATTGCCAATAAAAATGGCCTCCCATTAGGAGGCCATTGTAAACCTGTTATCCTAAAGATAACAGGCAACAGCATACGCTATTTTTTATCACATGAAGAAGAACCGTTGCAATGCTTCATGCACTTTTCAGTACATGCTTTTTGCTTACAATCCTTGCAATCTTTATGATGCCCCTTTGTGAAGGAACACAATGTGATCATTCCGGCAATTGCCAGTATTCCGATCTTTTTCATAATTATTTTGTTTGATGATATATTGTATTTTAAGACATAGAAACGGAAAGTGAATCTGGTGGCTTCCACATCTCGTTTTGGTATGAAGAAAGAAGGGGATTTTTAAAAGGGCTATACGTAATCTTGCCTTTCTCCGGCGCCGCTGCAGGCTTTACAAAAAAGGATGGAGTAATCGTAATACAGCAAAGCGGGCAGTCCATGCAGTTTTCTGGCTTTTGTGTCTTTTTATTGCCACGCTTTTTGCAACAATCTTTTTTTGGTTCGGCATGTAATGCTACCATTTTGCAACCGGAAGTATTGCTACCCTTCGCCATGTAAGGAATGCTAATTGTCTCTCCCAAAAAGACCAATATCCCGAAAAGCAATATGTAGTATTTCCATTTCAATAACATAAATTTAGAAGAAATAAATTACCAATCAAATATTCTCCTAAAATTTCAATGGTAACAAATCATGTTTCAGCATCTAAAATAAATCTTCATTATTTTTATCAAATGAAAGAAATAATTACATCACTTTTTGAAAGAGATATAAATAAACTTATAGAGGAATTAATGCTATACAAAAATGAAGAAACCATTTGGAAAATAAAAGAAGGTATTAGTAACTCCGGTGGAAATCTGACATTACATCTTTTGGGAAATCTGAATCATTTTATTGGCGCCACATTGGGTAACACCAGTTATGTGAGAGCAAGAGATAAGGAGTTTTCCTTAAAAAATGTACCGCGTTTACAATTGGTGGAAGACTTAAAAAAAGTAAACCAGGTTATAAAAGATACTTTACCGACTTTATCGGAAAGAGATCTTGAAAAAGATTTTCCGATTCCGTTAAATGACAAAACCCTATCTACATCATTTGTTCTTTTGCATCTGCTGGCGCATTTTAGTTATCACCTGGGCCAGGTAAATTATCACCGCAGGCTCATTTCTTAAAATTTTTGCAAAGAGTTATTTAGTGATCTTTATTCCTGGTTCAATTTGAAACAAAGGCATACTTTGTATCTTGCAGACGATTATGACATTCACTAAAATTTCACTGACAGGATATAAAAATTATCAGTCAGAAACTTTTTGTTTCAATCAAAGAATTATAGGTATTTGTGGGCTTAACGGTAAAGGCAAAACGAACCTGCTCGATGCTATTAATTACCTCTGCTTTACCAAAAGTTATTTTACTAAAACGGACGCCTTGAATATTTTATTTGGTGCCGATGGCTTCCGGTTGGAGGCAGAATTGAATGGTAAAAAAGATCCCTGGGAAAAAGCAACCAAAATTGTGTGCATCTATCGAGCCACCTTAAAAAAGGAATTTTACCTGGATGATGTTGCTTATACAAAATTTTCTCATCACATAGGAAAATTTCCGTGCGTAATGATTGCGCCTGATGATATTGAAATGATAACCGGGGGAAGCGAGGAACGAAGAAAATTTCTTGGATACATTAATCAGCCAGGTTGATGCCGAGTATTTGCAACAATTGATTAATTATAATAAAGTGCTGCAGCAAAGAAACAGTTTTTTAAAAAACGAATCCTTTCAAACAAATTTTGACCCGCAGTTTTTAGATGCACTGGATGCGCAACTGGTAAGGCCTGCAATATATATTCACCATGTGAGAAAAACATTTTGTGTAAAATTGATTCCCCTGGTGCAAAAATTTTATGGTGATATTTCAGATAATAATGAGATTGTTTCTTTGGACTATAACAGCCACCTGAATGATAGTAATTTTGATAAATTATTAAAAGATAACAGGCAAAAAGATATCATTACCCAGCGATCCAACATTGGCATTCATAAAGATGATCTCACTTTTTTTCTAAATAAAAATATTTTTAAAAACATTGCTTCACAAGGACAGAGAAAAAGTCTTTTGTTTGCCTGCAAGCTTGCTGAGTTTGAAATATTGCGTGCCATTAAAGGTGCTCCACCCCTGCTGTTGCTGGATGATGTGTTTGAAAAACTTGATGAATTGCGCATGAGAAATCTTTTGCAATTTGTTTGTCAAAAAAATACAGGGCAGGTTTTTATAACCGATACACATAAAGAAAGGCTTGAAAATGCTTTAGCTGAATTCGGTGATGATGTTCAAATAATAGAATTATCAAATTAAGCTTTTGGAAAGTTTTTTAGAAACTTCTTTAATCTTTGACCTTCCCAACAACTTTCCAAAAGTTAGTGCTAACTTTATTTTATGGCAGAAGTATCCATCGGTGAAGCATTAAAACAATTTCTGAAAAACAGCAAATTGAAAAGCGGCGTACAGGCATTGCAGATAGAAGAAGCGTGGGAAAAGATTATGGGCAAAACAATTGCCAGGTATACTGATAAGATACAGATTATAAATTCTACTTTGTTTATTACTACTAACGTTGCTCCTTTAAAAAACGAATTATTATACCAGAAAGAAAAAATTATCGAAAGGGTAAACGAAGCGCTTGGCGAAAAGGTTATTAAAGAAGTGGTGATAAAGTGATAACGTATGTTTGACGTACGATGTTTGACGTACGATGTTTGATGTACGATATTTTATCCAGGGTACAACATCTCTCATTCTATTTCATCTTTATCCTGGGATCAATCATTCCATATAAAACATCCGCAAGAATATTTACCAGCACAAAAATAGTTGCCGCAAAAAGTACAGATCCCATCACCACCGGATAATCCAGTTTCTCCAAAGCATCCACTGTCACTTTTCCTAACCCCTGCCACCCAAAAATATATTCTACAAAAAAAGCGCCCGCAAGTAATTCGGCGAACCAACCTGTTATTGCTGTGATTACAGGGTTCAGCGCATTGCGCAATGCATGGCGATAAACAACCTGGCTCCTGCTTAAACCTTTTGCATACGCAGTTCGTATATAATCCTGGTTGAGCACATCAAGCATGGAACTTCTTGTTAATTGAGTTATGATGGCTAACGGACGAATGCCTAATGTTATCGCCGGTAATATCAGGTTTTGTAACGTCAGGTATCGTTCACCGTTAGTTTCATCAATATTGAACCAGCTTCCTGTTAATGGTAATCCCGTATAAGAGTGCAAGACGATACCAAAAACATAAGCGATTACAATTGCCATAAAAAATGATGGAGCAGAAATGCCGATCACGCTCGCAAAAACGGAGGAAGTATCCAGCCATGTATTTTGTTTTACCGCGGCAAGAACTCCCAGAAAAATTCCGGCCACGGTAGCAAACAACATCGCTGCAAATGCAAGCATAAGCGTGCCGGGCAAGGCTTCCAGCAATACATCAATCACATCTTTCTTAGTCTGGTAACTTCGGCGCAGGTAGGGAATTTTCAGGCCAACCCGATAGCTATCGGATTTTGTATTCCGGCCAATAAAAAATCCATGCAATTTTTTTTCTTCGATTTCTTTCTTGGTATCGATGGAAACCGGTGACACATCATTGACATATAACAAAAATTGTTTCCATTTCGGTTGATCAAGGTATAGTTCCTTCCTGATGTTATCCATAGTTTTCTTATCTCCTGTTTGGCCTGCAACTAATCTTGCAGGATCTGCAAACGCCTGGAAAATAAAAAACACAATTACTACAACTCCTGCCAATACAAGAACACCGTACAATAATTTTTTTAGCAAAAGTTGCAACATAACTTATAAGTGTCACTCATTTAATTGCATTCTTAAGATCGGCCCAACCCCATTTGTTGTCTATAAAAGGTCCTTTCATTAAATATAATTCCGGGTTGGTACGTGCGGCTGTTTTTAAAGCCGTTGCATCAAGAATCAAAACGGGCAGATTATAATGATTTTTCTCATTAAAAAATTCCTGGGCTTCAGCAGCCTGCGATGTAACAATAAACAAAGGAATATTTTTACTTTTTGTTACATTATATATTGAAACGAAATTATTAATCCAGTAATCAGTACCTCCCGAAATATCTTTTACGAAAAATAAACAGTACGGTCCCGGAGTATTTAATATCGCTTCTGTTGAATCATTTCCTGAAAGTGTTGTGAGATAAAAATCTTTCACCGGTGGTTCGTTGTTCTTTCCTTTTTCAATAATAAAATCTTCTCGTCTTACAAACTCCCAGGTGGAATCAGGTAAATTTTTTGAAGTAAATTCTTTTTCCTTTCCATCCTTTTTATAAAAGAATTTAAAATCTTTTTTATCGGGAACAGCATCAGCAGGCATTTTGCGGAGTTCAATCAGATTTTTACCTTGTTTAAATGGCAGACAATCTACGAATGGATTGTCGCGCAATACAAACCATTGAAGCCAGAGAACAAGAAAAGTACAAATGAGTAAGATAATAAAACTTTCAATACGGCTCATTATTGGATTTATATATTTTATACCAAAGCAAATAAATATGATGAGTACGAGCAGAATAAGGTCTTTTATGAAAGATTGTGCCGCAGTTAATGGAAGACAATCTCCCAGGCAGCCACAGGTGGCTATCTTACCAGACAGCACTGCATAACCAGTTAAGAAACTAAAAAAGATGATCAGCAGCAACAGGAAGTAACTGAAAAATCTTTTCCAAACTCCTAATAAAATACCAACGCCTAAAATTATCTCCAGCGTGATCATTATAATCGAAAAAGGCAGCGCATAATTATCAAGCCAATGCATAAAATGTGCAAGAGAAGCATTCTGCGCCCACACATCAAAAAATTCCTGCATTTTATAGGTAAGGCCCAGCGGATCATTGGCCTTTACGAGGCCCGAAAAAATAAATAAAACGCCCACTAAAACTCTTGCAATATTGACTAATATTTTCATTGTGTTTGTTTTATCTAACCTCACAGGTTTTTAAAACCAGTGAAGTTTATGAGGTTTATGTTGACGATATTAAAGCAAAGGCTGCATAATTAATCATGTCGAAATAATTGGCATCAATTCCTTCACTTATTAAAGTCTTTCCTTCGTTTTGAACAATTTGTTTAATGCGAAGAATTTTTGCTAGAATCAAATCAACAAAACTTTCCTGGCTCATGTCCCTCCAGGCTTCACCATAATCATGGTTTTTATCTTCCATTAATTTTTTAGCCATGGCGGCCTGTTTATCGTACCGACTTGTCACTTCTTCCAAAGGAATATCTTCATCCCGATCATTATCGGGATCGTCATCGTGCATGTCAAGTTGTATAAGGCCAATAATTGCGTAATTTAAAATTCCCCTGAATTCCCCAGCCACATCATCTTCAATTTTTTGGACACCGGTTTCCTGTATGTTCCGGATGCGTTTTGCTTTTATATAGATTTGATCTGCTATGGAAATAGTGCGGTAAACCCGCCAGGAAGTTCCGTAATCTTTTGTTTTCTTTATAAAAATTTCCCTGCAACTTTTTACTACGGTATTGTATTGCTGATCGGTGGTAACTTGCGTCATAATTATCGCCAAATTTAATCATAAACACACAATGTTCACATTGAACTGTAAAGGAAAACTGGTAATAAGCGAAAAGCCTTTAATAATGGGTATATTGAATATTAATGACGATTCATTTTACGAGGGCAGCAGATTTGAAGATCAGGATGTAATAGCCTTGAAAGCTGAACAGATGATAAATGAAGGAGCCGACATTTTAGATATTGGAGGTCAAAGCACAAGACCGGCAAGCGTGCGCATTTCCGCAGAAGAAGAAATTAAAAGAGTGATCCCTGTTGTCGAGATGCTTTCAAAAAAAACAGGTAATATTTTACTCTCCATTGATACCTATCATTCTTCGGTTGCAGAAGCTGCCGTAAACGCCGGCGCAGCCATTGTTAACGATATTAGTGCCGGCGAAATTGATAAAAATATGATTGCGACAGTCGCTTCGCTCGGCGTTCCATACATCTGCATGCATCTAAAAGGCGTGCCGGAAACAATGCATCTTACCATTAACTACGAAAATGTCGTTACTGAGGTGCTTGATTTTTTTATTAGAAAAACGGAAGAATGCAGGCTGGCCGGAATTAAAGACGTTATCATTGATCCCGGTTTTGGTTTTGGCAAAACGGTCAGACATAATTTTATACTACTTAAAAACCTTTCTGTCTTTAAAATGCTGGGAAAGCCCATAATGGCAGGAATTTCAAGGAAGTCGACCATTTACAAAACGCTGCAAATAACAGCGGACGAATCGCTTAACGGAACTACCGTATTAAATACGATTGCCCTGCAAAATGGTGTCAATATTTTAAGAGTTCATGATGTAAAGGAGGCAAAGGAAGCGGCTATACTTGTTGAAGCTTACGGTAAAGCATAAACGCCGCGGCTTGTTAAAAGCCACGGCGTATTATGAAATTAAATTAAGATTTATTTACTTTTTTGGCGGAGCGGGATTGTTGCCTTGTGGTTTTTGCATTTCCCTCATTTTCTTCATTTGATCCTGCATTTCTTTTTGCTGTGCTTCCATTTTTGTACGATACTGGTCTTGTGTTAATACATCCAGTATTGACACGTCAAACATCAACGGTGTATTGGGTTTTATATCTGCGCCAGCGCCCCTTGGGCCATACGCCAAATAAGAAGGTATGAACAATCTTCCCTTTCCACCTTTCTTAAAATAAACTAATCCATCGGACCAGCCTTCAATTGATCCTCTTTGTCCCACAACAAAGGTAAATGGCTTAACAGATTTCCCGGTTGAATCATAACTTGAATCAAATTCTTTTCCTTCGAGTGTCATTCCCCGGTAGTCAACAGTTATAGCTTTACCGCTATCAATTGCGTCGCCTGTTCCCGGATCAATAATTTCAACATAAGTTCCTTTTGCAGTTTTAGTTGTTTTTATATTATTTTTTGTGAGATACGCGTTGAGAATGCTATCATCGATCCCTTTTTGTTTGATCGTTGAAATAGAATCAATTTTCTTCATGCTCTCCATGGAAGCCGTTCTTATGGCAGCAACTTTAGCAGGATCTGAAACTATATCGAGTATTTTAAAATGATAAGAAAAGTATTGTCCAGGCCCCTTTTTAGCATAAGGAGGTAATGGATTGTATTTTGCAATTGAATCCGTTGGCGTACGTGTAAAAACGCTGTCACCCTTCTTTGCCGATGTGAAGATTTCGATATAATCCGGTGGCAATTTTGTTGAATCAATTTCAATAACCTGCGGAACCGTATCAAAAGGATTAGCCATCAGAGAATCGTTATAATATTGAAATGCCTGGAACTCAATAGCGTCGCCATATTTGATTGCAGCACCATTGCCCCCGCTTGTTCTGTATTCTATACCTGCCTTTTTAGTTTTTTTAAAGCTTTGATCTTTACACCCCACAGCAAATAGTAATATTGCCAATGCAGCAAGGCCGATTTTTTTGTTCATGTTTTATTTTTTATAATTGTTAACTGTTTAATTGCTCCTGGTTTTCTTTGATGGCTACCTTAAATTTTCGAACTACCTCATCGAGCGGTTCAACGTTTTTTCCTCCTGCAGCATTAAAATGGCCACCTCCGTTAAAATACTTTCTTGCAAAAGTATTTACGTCAAATCCCCCCTTACTTCTGAAAGAACTCTTACGTTCATCTCCACGGTCTATGATAACCGCTGCGAGCTTGATACCCTTTATACTTAATGGAAAGTTTACCAGGCCCTCGGTGTCGCCCGTTTTTACATTATATTTAATTAGATCAGATTGCGGAATAGCGATAAGCGCCGTGTTATATTCGTAAAATATCTCCATTCTGTTCAGGAGGATATTTCCAAAAAAACGGAAACGCCCTTCCAGGAAATTATCGAAAAGATTTTCATGGATCTGGCTATGTTCAAGGCCTCTATCTTTAAGCGTCGCTATCATCCTGTGGACGCTTGCTGTCGTTGAATTAAATCTGAATGAACCGGTATCGGTCATTACACCGGCATATAAACACTCCGCTGTTGCCGTATTAATTTTTTCTACGTAACCCGCTTCCATAATAAAATCATATACCATCTCGGCAGTAGAACTTTTATTAACGTCGCTAAATCCATAATCAAATGCCTCCGTCTGCGGTTGTTGGTGATGGTCAATTAAAATTTTCGTAGCCGTAAGAGATTCGATAACCGGCTCCATTTTCTTAGTTCTACTCAACACATTAAAATCGAGGCAAAAAATCCACTCTGCTCTTTGCAACAGAGATTTTGCCTTGTCAGTATTCATTTCGAAATCAATCACGTTCCTGCTTCCGGGCATCCAGTTTAAAAAGGAAGGCCAGTTGGTAGGTGAGATTACAGTAACGGTGTGCCCAAACTGTATCAGAAAGTGGTATAATCCCAAACCGGAACCCATCGCGTCTGCATCTGGCTTCTGATGAAAAGTAATTACAATCTGTTTTGGCTTTTCAATTAAACTGAATATTTCACTAATGGGTTTCATAAAAGGGTGCAAAAGTAGCTTAAAAAACCCAATGTGAGCATTTCATAATTGATAAAAATCTATCAATTTCCCGCTTCTCAAAATTGATTTTATTTCACAGGGTCGACATTTCATGGAAAGTTTACCGTAAGAAAGGTGCAAACTTTTCTAAATACTCTCATGCTAAATTGCAAATTGGTATTTTAATTAACATCCCAGGTATTATTATCAAAATTTGTATCAGGAAATATGTGTTCCGGGTCAATCGTTACTGATTTTATACCTTCTGTCGTGTTTAGTTTTTGAATCCACGTATTTCCGTTTTGCCAAATCTCTACCGGAATTTTAATCAAAACGGTTTTACCGCTAACAGTTTCGTATTGAAGGTAGACCGGCATGGCCATTCTGTCAAGATTCTCAATAGTAACGAGCGCTCCTTGTGTTGAATCCCCCTTCACATATTTAAATCCGGTTATGGCCTGGTCAAGTTTATAATTTTTGATAAACATTCCTTTCCAAAACCAGCCCAAATCTTCACCGCCCACATTTTCCATAGTTCTGAAAAAATCCCAGGGAGTCGGATGTTTATAAGCCCATCTCTTAATGTAAGTTTGAAAGGCATAGTCGAATAATTTTGGACCAAGAATTTCCTCGCGCAACAAAGTAAGTGCATAGCCGGGTTTAGCATATAAAGCAACGCCGATGTTCCTTTCGTTCAGAGCATCCGGTTCACTCATCACAGGTTCTGATTTATCGCTGAACAGGTATTTGTAAAGTGAGAGTTTATTTCGAGGCGCCGCATTATATTCGCCATTATTAAAATCAAGAGCAGCTAATGTGTTTATAAACGTATTAAAGCCTTCATCCATCCAGCCGTATTTACGTTCATTGCTGCCCACTACCATTGGAAACCACGTGTGGCCGAACTCATGGTCCGTTACTCCAAAAAGACCACGTCCCTTCGAACGGGAACTGCAAAAGACAATACTTGGATATTCCATACCACTAACATTACTGGCAACATTGGTAGCAGTGTTATATGGATATTCATACCATCTTTTTGAATAGCCTTCGATGCTGCCTTTTGTATATTCAGTAGCCCTCCCCCAGGCACTATCGCCTGCGGATTCTACAGGGTAAACGCTCATAGCCAATGCTTTTCTCCCGGATGGAAGATTCATCCTGGCTGCATCCCATATAAATGCGGTTGAAGCCGCCCAGGAAACATCTCTTGCATTATTTAATTTAAAATGCCAGGTGAGTTTATCTTTCTGTGGCCTTGATGAAGGATCGGTAACTTCGTCTGCAGTACGGATCATCACTGTTTTATCACTTTGCCTTGCAGCCGCGAGCCTTTTTATTTGAGTAGCTGTTAAAACTTCCTGTGGATTCTGTAATTCGCCGGAACCAACAATTAATTCTTTGGCAGGTGCAGTAATCGTATAATCATAATCACCATAATCAAGATAGAATTCACCGGCACCTAAGTAAGGCAGCGTATTCCATCCTTCAATATCATCAAACACGCACATACGGGGATACCATTGGGCTACGGCATATATTTTTCCATTTTTAGTATCCTCTATTCCGGTTCTGTCCGACCCATATTTTGGAATGAAATAAGAATAATCGATCTTAAAACTAACGGTGCCGCCATTGGCCTTAACGGGAACGGGTAAACGTAGTTGCATTCTTGTGTCAGAAACGACATCTGTTATGTTCGTTGATGTAGTTGCACCTTTGGCGGCTGATACCAGTTTTACAGACTTAATATTAATACCTCCTTCAAATTTTGAATTTACATCGCCATAGCGGCTTCTTCCTGTTGCCGGAGTTTTCGCTTGTCCGCGTGAGTCGAGGTTATACAAATTCTGATCAAGATAAAGCCATAAGAAAGGGAGCGCCTCAGGACTATTATTCGTGTAAGTAATGGTAACACTCCCTGAAATTTCATCCTTTACATCGTCAAAATTGGCCGCTATTTTATAACTGGCCCTGTTGGTCCAGTACTTCGGCCCTGGTTCACCATCGGCGGCACGGTATTCATTAACCGAAGATGGATAAAAATCAGGTGTAAATAAATCGTGCTGATCATAAGTGGAATTAATAGTTTGTGAGGTAGCAGAGAGACTTAATAAAACAAGAATCCCGGTTATTAGTTTTTTAGCATTCATGAGTATGATTCGTTTTGTTTTGCGGAAAGATATTTCCTTTAAGAATAAATGCACAATAAATTATATTAAGAAGGCTTATAAAATGACGATTGGTGGCCGATGTCATAAATTTGTCTAATGAAAGATTGATTGTATTATTTTTTACCAGGCAGATGATATTTTTAAAACTGTTTCTGCCAGTTAACACCCGCGATGCCTTGCATACCTTCTATTGGCGGATGCATCTTCTTTATAGAAATACTAATGGATCGTAACTGCGGAAATTCATTGTGTATTTCGTTACCAATATCCATAACAACAGTTTCCAGTAAAGGAGTTGGCACGCTCATTCTCTCCCTGATAATGTTATAGAGGTCGGCATAATTTATCGTATTGTGTATAGAAGTAATTACATGCTGCTCTTCATGAAATTCAACTGAGGCATCTATTATATAATCATTCCCTAATATTCTTTCTTCTTCATGAATTCCGTGAAAAGAATTAAAGCGGAGATTTTGCAACTGTACTGTAATCATTTTATTTGATGGTAAACTGGTAGCCTGTTTTATTTCGAATATTGATTTACTAAGCCTCTTTGGTACGCAGGTTATTTTCATGTGCAACAGCATCAGACTGGGCCAAATGCTCAAGTAAACTTAAGTATCTTTCTGCATCCAGGGCGGCCATACAGCCACTTCCTGCTGCAGTTACCGCCTGCCGGTAAATTCTATCCTGGAGATCGCCGGCGACAAAAACTCCCTCAATATTTGTTTTGGTGGTTCCGGGGACAGTCTTCACATAGCCGCCTTCATCCATATCGAGCCAGCCTTTTAAAATATCTGAGTTGGGTTTATGGCCAATAGCCACAAAATAAGCACTCACCGATATAACCTGCTTCTCCCTGGTTTTATTATTTTTAATCCGTACTGCTTCTACTTTATTATCACCCAATATTTCATCAACCTCAGTATTCCAGTAAACCTTTATGTTAGGTGTGCTCAATACTCTTTGCTGCATGATCTTGCTGGCTCTAAGTTCGTCGCGACGAACAAACATGTGTACCTTGCTACATATTTTACTTAGGTACAAAGCCTCTTCAGCCGCAGTATCGCCGCCGCCAATAATGCATACCTCTTTTCCTTTAAAGAAAAAACCATCACAAACAGCACAGGCGCTCACTCCATAGCCATTTAATCTCTGTTCACTTTCGAGCCCCAGCCACTGAGCGCTGGCGCCGGTAGCTACTATTACGGCGTCTGCAGTTATCCATTTTTCCTCATCTACCTGCACCCTAAAGGGGCGCCCGGAAAAATCCACTTCCGTAACGAGGCCATACCTGATGTCGGTGCCCATTCTCTTCGCCTGCTTTTCAAATTCAACCATCATTTCAGGCCCTTGCACGCCATCCGGGTATCCGGGGTAATTTTCTACTTCCGTTGTAATGGTAAGCTGACCGCCGGGCTGTATTCCCTGGTATAATACGGGGTTGAGATTTGCCCGCGCCGCATAAATAGCAGCGGTATACCCTGCCGGCCCTGAACCAATGATCAGGCAATGAACATGTTCGTTTGTTGTATCCATTTATTTAAATATAATTTTTCAAAATTAACCTTTTTTGATAATGCAAATTCTATAGGTCATTGTACAGATCTTTTGTATCTATTTAGGAATTTCAATTGTTTTAAATTCTGACGCATAGCCACAAAACGCACCTAAAGCCCCATTGGAAATATTGCCCAACACTTTATTGGGTGACGCAAACGGATTCCCAATACTTTGATAGGCGAATTCCATGGTGAGCCAAAACTGGTAGGTTGCCCGATCAATATTGCTTAGTTTAAAGGTTACCGTGTCACCCCGATGAAAAAAGTTCTTATCAAAAGCAACGGGATTATTTCTATCTATTCCCGGTTGTACTTTAAGGTCGTAGGTCGTGCCATCGATAAGCTGGTCATCAAATACAGACTGCTGGCCGGGAAGGTAAGGCCCACTGTTTATTTTGGTATAATACCGGATATAGTTACCAAGCCCGGGTGGATCCGTTGCCCTGATATACAAATCTGCTTCAGTAGAATCATTAGTAAAAGGCGTTGGCTTCCACCAAAGGGAATCAATCTTCTTCGCCTGTGTGGGGATGGTTGTTGAGGCTGAATAATCATTTCCGTTTACTGACACCTTTAAACTGTACGTTGTATTTAACTGGCCCAAAAAAGCCGAGGCGAGGTTGGCAGTATCAACAGAATAATAATAAATAAGATAACCTCCCGTAGAATCAATCGAATATTCTTTTAATTGTTGGGTTTGCGCTCCGTTAGAAATGGTTACAGTGGCATCATGTACAAAAGAGGTATCCAATGCTGCCGGCGATATTTTACTGAAGTAATCAAAACTTTTAGAGAGCACCACAATTGGAGGTTGGTTATTTTCTATGCCGGCGTCAATAACCAGGACGTTTGGGACCACCTTTAATTTGAAATTGATATTCTTTTCACAGGAGGACAAAAGAACTACAGAGATCAGTACGGACAACCATTTCATGGGTGCAAAATTATTGAAAAAGGGAATGTCACCGGAATCTATCTCCTGCCCCTGTTACGTTGCGGGTAAATATCTTCATGAATAACATAAACTAACAGGATCACCTTTTTGGCAGATTGGTTTGGCAGGGCCCAAAAAAAAGCCGCCCTTGATGGACGGCTTCTTCAAAATCAAATTGATGTTATCCTAAATATGCTTTAAGAGCGCTGCTGTATCTCGCTTTTTGCAAGCGCTTGATTGCTCTTTCTTTTATCTGGCGGATACGCTCCTTTGTCAGGTCATATTTCTGGCCTATCTGTTCAATGGTTACCCCATTTTCACCATCCAGCCCAAAATATGCATTAACAATCTCAGCTTCACGGGGGCTTAATGATTTCAATACGCGACGAATTTCATTCTTTAATGAATCGTGCATTACATCTTCATCTGTTTCACCACCGCCCTTTAAGAGATCGCCCATGGCAACATCTTCCGCTTCGTGTACCGGGGCGTCCAATGAAGTATGCCGGGTATTGCTTTGGAAAATATTGTTGATTTCAGTTACGCTCATCTCAAGAATTTCAGAAAGCTCTTCGGTTGAAGGCTCCCTTTCGTGTTCCTGTTCAAAAGCCATGTAGGCTTTGTTAGCTTTGTTATACGTGCCAATTTTGTTTTGAGGCAGGCGGACTAATCTGCCCTGCTCTGCCAACGCTTGTAAAATGGACTGGCGAATCCACCATACGGCGTATGAAATAAATTTGAAACCCTTGGTTTCATCAAAGCGTTGTGCCGCTTTAATAAGTCCGAGGTTGCCCTCGTTAATAAGATCGCTTAATGATAAACCCTGGTGCTGGTACTGTTTTGCAACTGAAACTACGAAACGTAGGTTGGCTGTTGTGAGACGCTCTAAAGCTCTCTGGTCGCCCATTTTAATTTTCTGTGCTAAAATAGTTTCCTCTTCCGGAGTGATCATTCCAATCTTTGAAATTTCCTGCAGATACTTCTCAACTGCTTGTGAATCGCGGTTGGTGATCTGCGTAGCAATTTTAAGTTGCCTCATGTTATAGTATATAGTTATTAAATAAAAGACGCTTATTAGACATAAATAGTTGGGGAAATGCTGCAAAAGATGTGTTAATCACTATATCTTCCGGAAACATAGGCAAATTTACAACGTAGATTTTGTATTTCATAATGATTATCAAAATAAATGGCAATGTTTACCATTATGTTACAGTGACACAACAATTTTACTATCCCTAATGTTCGATATTACGAAAGATCCCGGGAATATATTAAATCTTCAATAATTTAGCGGCATGATTGATTACCGGTCGGATACATTTACAAAGCCTTCGCAGCCTATGCTGGAAGCCATGTTCAGGGCAAATGTGGGAGATGATGTGTTTGGTGAGGACCCTACTGTCAATAACCTTGAAGCACTTGCTGCTGATTTATTTGGAATGGAGGCAGCACTGTTTTGCCCCAGCGGGACCATGACGAATCAAATTGCCATTAAGTGCCATACGATGCCGGGTGATGAAGTGGTGTGTGATAAACTGAGCCATGTGTACATTTATGAAGGCGGTGGGATTGCGTTTAATTCAGGGTGCCAGGTAAAACCCATTGAGGGTGACCGGGGCAGGATACGTGCTGACCAGGTTACTGATGCCATTAATCCCGATGACCTGCACAAACCGGTTACCCGCCTTGTGAGCCTGGAGAATACTGCCAACCGGGGCGGCGGAAGCTGTTATAACTTTAGTGACCTGCAGGCTATCAAGGAAATTTGCCTCACCCATCACCTTCGGCTCCATTTAGATGGCGCCCGGATATTTAATGCCATTGTCGAAAAGAAGGAGTCCCCGAAAGAATATGGTGCCTTATTCGACAGCATCTCCGTTTGCTTAAGTAAGGGCCTTGGCGCCCCGGTGGGAAGCGTGTTACTTGGCAAGAAGGATTTCATCCGCAAAGCGAGACGGGTAAGAAAGGTTTTCGGCGGGGGGATGCGGCAGGCAGGCTACCTGGCGGCTGCGGGTGTCTACGCTTTGGAAAACAATATAGAGCGGCTGGACACCGACCATCAACATGCTAAAAAGATTGCCGAGGCCTTATTAAAAAAGCCATTTACGGGCAAAATGATGCCTGTTGAAACCAACATCATCATCTTTGAAGTGACAGGTAGCTACACCGCACGGTCACTCGCCGATGCCCTCAGCAAATATAATATCAGAGTAATGGCCATATCTGCCACGCAGGTGAGGATGGTACTCCACCTGGACGTGACGGCAGACATGGTTACGGAAACCATTAAGGTGATCGAAGTATTATAGACCGGGGATAGTCTTTCCATACACTCCTCATACTCTATCCATGCCTTTGGTATGCTCCATCCATACACTATCTACATACCTGCACTTATTTTGTCTTGTTT
>CAWBUS010000023.1:0-34178 GCA_963792025.1 uncultured Chitinophagaceae bacterium
ACCAGGTTGTTACTATTATATTGGCTGTCTCGTTACTAAAATCACTTTACATATTTAGGTATTAAGTATGTATAATTGATCTTTAAATATGAACACACACAAACAGGGAAGGGCGCCTATTTATGACAATGGCTTGAAAATAGTTATAGCCCGCGAATATCTGACTAGTAATCTTGGATATGGAATGCTTGCCAGGAAATACGGTTTACCACTGACTACAGTAAGCGGTTTTGTAAAATGGTATAAAAGAAATTATACTCAGGATTTACAAATCGTTGCTAAAGTTGAGGAGGCTGCTCTATCAGCTGATCCTGATAAAGAGCAGCTGTTAAAACAGTTAAAGGATGCCAACCTAAAAGTAACAGGATTGGAAATGTTGATTGAAACCGCCCAAAAGGAGCTGGGTATTGATATTGTAAAAAAGCCTGGTACCAAACAGTTATAAACATGAAGCAATTCTATCCTTCAACGGGATTAGAAAAACTTTGTGGACTGTTTGGTAAAACAAGACAGGCATTTTATGATCAAAGCTGGCGCAGCAGCGATGAGCAGTTAGAGGAAGCATTCATTATTGATAAAGTGAAGACTATAAGAAAACGAATAGAAGGCATTGGAGGAGTACAATTGCATGTGATGCTTAAAGAAGAATTACAGCTGCATAATATACATATTGGCAGAGACAGTTTCTACGATCTTTTAAGGAAACATAATCTCCTTATTAAAGTTCGGAAACGCTATGCTATTACCACCAATTCCAATCACCCTTATTATAAATGGCCCGATCTTACCGGTAATATTATTACCACAGCTATAGAGCAGCTTTGGGTAAGTGATATAACTTATCTGCGTACAAAAAATGGTTTTGTCTACCTTTCCCTTGTCACAGATGCCTACTCAAGAAAGATTATGGGCTACCATGTAAGTCAGTATTTAAAAGCACAGGGCTGTATCATAGCGCTCAATAAAGCAATAGCTGAATTATCCACAGAAAAAGAAAAAAGAAAACTCACTCATCATTCAGACCGGGGCATCCAGTATTGCTGCCAATCTTATATAACTATTCTTCAAAATAATAACATCAATATAAGTATGACACAGACCGGAAGCCCCTATGATAATGCGATTGCCGAAAGGGTAAATGGTATTTTAAAACAGCAGGTAGGACTTAACCAGGTGTTTGAAAATTATACGGCAGCCGTTGCTGCAGTCTGTAAAGCAATAGACGCGTATAATTGTTTGAGGCCCCACATGAGCATCAGCAACCTTACACCACAGAAAGCTCACATGACAAAACAACCTTTATTTAAAAAATGGAAAGAAAAAATCAAACTGTAAAGCCTATTCAGTATTATTGCAAAACACTGTAAAGCTCCTACAGTATTATCATCCTAACCCTGTAAAGTTTTTCTAGTATAAGACAAAGACAAGACATATTAAGTGCAGGTATATAGATAGTGTATGGATGGAGCATACCAAAGGCATGGATAGAGTATGAGGAGAGTATCAAATTCATTAGGTCATAGCACTGTTATTTACGTGCAATGGAAGAAAATTAATAAACAAAAAATGTAAACATTACCGATTCATTGGATTTTTTCTGTTGCAAGAGATTAGTGTTTTCAAAATGCCCAAATTGCCTGTAGGGTTACTTCTGACTTTTTGTTGCCTTCTATTTCGTCAAGCCCGCTACTGATAATATTTTTGTCGGGATAAATGGTTTGTGCGAATCTGCCCCACACCGAAAGCCTCCTGGTAACATCATAATTGATATTTACATAATACCGGTAACCTTTATCGTAAAAGACGGGTATGGAATATCCATACAATACATCGTTTTCATACGCGTATAAGCGACTGTTATACCCATCCGTTTCAAAATATTGTAACCGTACGTTACCCGAAAACGGCTTGAACATTGGCTTATACAATACATCGGTATAAATAAGAAACCCATTTTCAGCATCATCTGCGTTTTTATCAAACCACGACAACTCAACTCTTGACCTGAAAGTGAATATGGAGCTAAGCTTGTAAGAAAATTGCGCCCGTAAATCCTGTTTTGGCTGGGCGATTACGGCGTTTAAGGCAGTGCCGCCGGGATTGTAATTTATTGCCTTCTTCTCCGTATGGTACCTTATATAAATTTCCCCTTGCTTGTTAGGCGTATACGTCAATTGCACGAGATAATCGTTTCCGGAAGTTGGTGCATCCACCCTGTATTTTATCCAGGGAAAGTGATAGAAATCAGCATAAGCATTAATCCTGATCTGGGATGAAGGCGCTATTGAAATTCCCGTATAAAATCCGCTTTCGTTCGTGGGATACGTGTTTTCAGTAAAGGCGTTGCTATATAGGGATTGGTAGCCCCGGGAAATATTTCTATATAAAAAACTCATGTCAACATGGGAATCGATGCTTATTAATAATCCATTAATAAATGCTTTATCAAGATCTTCATCCATTGCGGCTTCGCCAAAATAGTGCATGTTCTTGTATGTATAACTATAATCTATACTATAATTTCCGGCAGTTTTTCCCGACAAGGCATAAGCGTTGTAGAGATAGACAGGCTTTGTAATGGTGTGCTCAAAATTATAATGAACGGCATTGATACCTATGTGTAACCGATCAGAAGTACGGGCTAAGTTACCTCCCAAAGTTAACTGCCCCTGCGTGCCTTTGTCTGCAACTTCACTGGCAGTGCGGTGATAGCCTGAAGTTTGCAACGAAGAAACGAAGTCTTCAAAATTTAATGTATCAACATTGAAATTTGCATCGAGTTTACGATAGCTTACAAACCCTGTCGCCTGCCATTTGTTCTTTTGTAAGGTTATACCAACGCCCCTGTTGAATGCTATTTCACCCGCTGAATTATACGGCCTCAATACATCCGACTGTCTTTTAATGTTCAATACTTCAGCTCCCTTGTTAAATGCCAGGCTCCCCCATTGCGTTAATCCCTGTCCAAGGCTAACGGTAAAATCTCCTAATGCAAGTGATTTAATTATCCCGAGATTCCTTGCAAAAAAATGGGCCGAATAAAAATCGAATCCCTTTTTTTGGGCTCCTTTAAAAAATTGCTCACCTGGGTCTTTTTCCCCTGTAACTCCATATTGCAAAAGATTTTTAAATGTATACTTATAACGCACTAAAGTATGCTGGGGGCTTCCGGGATAAAAATTTATGGCATTAGAACTATTGAGTAAATAGCCATGAGACTTCTCTAATATTTGAATGTTCCTGAGCAATAATGTATTCCTGCCGTTTTTTAAGCGGCTTCCGATACTGTTAAACAAATCTGCCTTGCTGCTAACCGTTATATAAGGCCTGATGCGTCTTATTAAATCTACGTCCCAATCAGGCACTCCCTGCAATTCATATATGCTTATAAAATTACCCAGTAATTTTCTATACAACAGTAAATTGCTGATTTGAATGGGTGATAATATTTTGAGTTCCTGCAATTGTCCTTTATCGGCATAATTTAAATTTATCGGGTCTTTAATATACTGCACTAACTCCTGGAGGTAAGAATCATCTTCGGTTGTCGCATCATCACTGGCCTGGGTAAGATTTTCCAGTTGCTGCTCCACAACAGGTGGAGGTTCTACAGGCTCGCGTGGCGTTTCCTGTGCCGACGTATGTTTAGATGAAATTCCTAATAATAGCAGAAATAGAAATGTCAACAGAAATTTTATGTAATCAGTCCTTTTCAATTTCCTTCGGTTTGAAATTTACTATCAGCATTAAACCCGGGCTAATGCCAAGTTGTGGATGATAACTGGCCGTCACATCAAGGCGAATATCCTTCCAGCTAATGCCTGCACCTGCATAAGGAGATTGATTACCGGGATTAATTCCAACTCTCGCAAAAAATTGCTTTTCAAAATTATATTGCACACCCGCCCTTACATTTACCGGCGCATCCTCTTCCTTGACAATTTCGGCGCTTACTAAAAAGCTCTCTGATGCCTCAAATCCTAATCCAAATGTGTAGACAGAACTTAGCTTTTCATCAACAGTTTTTGACAAGTTGCCCCCTACCGGATTGTAAAAGTGAATGCCAGCATTTAGTTTATCAGTGAGATGAGCAATCGCTCCTATTTCAAAATCTACTGTCGATGAAGATTGATATGTGGGAATTCTGAACGAATAATAATTGAATTTAACACCAACATCCAGTTTACTTCCAAGGCTTCTTGCATAAGCCAGCCCGATCTGTGATTCATTATAATCTTTAAATCCAAAATAATCTATTTGAATTCCAAAGTTTCCCTGCTTAGAAGGCATCACGGCCACCGCCGAATACATATTCGTGGCATTCAATAAGAACCTGTTTTCGCCGTAAACGCCAATAGCGCCACTTTTTATTTGCGCAAGGGCTGCCTGGTTAGATGTAAATGAAAACGCATCGGCATGATGGACACTATATGCTCCCAACCCTATATAAGAACCAGCCAGGGGCGTTCTTAGTGATTGAGCTATAGAGTTTGAATTTATTACAATAAATACAAGTAGTATGTAGATTTTTCTCACAGCGTCATTTTAGTGTCATGAATTAAAAGTAAAGATTAAAATCAAACTTTAATTTCAATACGCGAAAAATAATGATAAGTAAATACATGTAGTTAATTTTGCCGCATGCAAATATTAGACGGGAAGCTGGCTTCGCAGGCAATTAAAGATGATCTGAAAGAAAAAATCTCAGCGTTAAAAAGAACGGGAAGTAAAATACCTCACCTTGCTGCAATACTTATTGGCGCTAACCCCGCAAGTGAAACCTATGTGGCTTCCAAGGTAAAAAATTGTAACGAAATCGGAATGACATCTACCCTGTTGCGGTTTGATGAGTCCATTTCAGAAAAAGAACTTTTACGGAATATAAAAGAACTGAATGACAATGCTGACATAGACGGAATATTAGTGCAACTTCCTTTACCGAAATCTATTTCAGAAGAAAAGGTAATCTATTCCATTTCACCCGAAAAAGACGTTGATGGCTTTCACCCGGTGAATGTGGGTAAAATGGTTTTAGAACTGCCGACATTTATTTCCGCCACTCCATTTGGAATCATCCTGTTAATGCAGTACTATAAAATTGAAACCGAAGGAAAACAGGTGGTAGTTGTTGGAAGAAGTAATATCGTTGGAACTCCCATAAGTATTTTGTTAAGCAGGAATACGCCATCAGGTAATTCAACAGTAACACTTTGCCATTCCCGCACGAAAAATTTGAAAGAGCTTTGCCTGCAGGCCGATATAGTTATCGCCGCAATTGGAAAGCCAAAATTCCTTACCGCTGATATGGTTAAGAAAGATGCCGTAGTTATAGATGTAGGAATTAATCGCATAAAAGATGAAACAAAAAAAAGCGGGTATGCATTAACGGGAGATGTTGATTTTGAAAACGTGGCTCCTAAGTGCAGTTTTATTTCACCTGTGCCCGGCGGTGTAGGTTTAATGACAATTGTAGCGTTATTGATGAATACTTATAAGGCAGCCTTCAACTCTTCAAGGACAGAATTGGAGCGGTGAGTCATTGACGAACAATTATTAAAAATGATTTTAGAAAAAAATATTGATATAACAACTTCTCTTCCTGTAATGGAATCGTTTTATACATTACAGGGCGAAGGTTTTCACCAGGGCAAAGCCGCGTACTTTATCAGGCTGGCTGGCTGTGACGTTGGCTGTGTGTGGTGCGATGTTAAAGGAAGCTGGGACAGAAATTTATATCCTGAGCAAACTATTGAACAGATTGTAAACGATGCGAAAAAAAATAATGCAAGACTCGCTGTTATTACCGGCGGTGAGCCGACAATGTATAACCTTGAACAACTTACGAAATCATTGCATCATGCAGGATTCCTCACAAATATTGAAACGTCAGGCTCACATCCGCTAACGGGAACATGGGACTGGATATGCCTTTCACCAAAAAAATTTAAACCGCCTTTACCTGATATTTTAAAGAAGGCAAACGAGTTGAAAATAATTGTTTTCAATAAATCAGATTTTGAATGGGCAGAAAAATATGCGGCCTTGGTTTCTACTGGCTGCAAGCTATTCCTACAACCCGAATGGGATAAAGCAGCCATTATAACACCTTCAATTATTGATTACATTAAGGAAAATCCCCAATGGGAACTTTCTTTACAGATTCACAAATACATTAATGTTCCTTAGAGCAACGTACGATGCTTTTCTTAGATGTACGATGTACCAAAATTTAGGTCCAATTAATGTTCTTAACAGAGTATTGGATAATCTCAAAATAATTCTTATTAATTTTAGTAACCCCGAATTAAAAAAATTAATTTTGATAGATAGCCTTTCAATTACATCGCAGGCGAAACCACGCGCCCGGTACATACCAATAAAGATTTTAACAACATCATATTTCGTACTTCTGTTATCCCAGTTTGCAAGCGCACAATGGTACGATCCGGAGAAGGTAGATCATAATGCCAATACAATTTACACACTGGCAATAAATAAGGCTCAAAATGAAGACTATGTTACTTCCATCAGGATGATTAATGAAGCCCTAAAAATTGAACCAAAATTTGTGGATGCTTATCTCTCACTGGCTGGCATAAACGCAAATATGAAAGATTATACCGAATCTGTAATTGAATTTGAAAAAGCATTTTCGCTGGATTCTGTTTATACTTATAATTATCTTCTTCCCTATTCTATTTCATTGGCAGGTACCGGGCGTTTTACCGATGCGCTCAATGCTGTAAATAAATTTCTTTCGGATACTACTATTAATGAACGAAGCCGCAAAGCCGGAGAGTTCAGAAAAGGAACTTACCAGTTTGCAATAGATTATGATAAAGACCATCCGCAAAAAAATTACGTTTTCAAACCAAGGAATCTGGGAGATAGCATTAATACGGTCGATCTTGAATATTTTCCATCAATAACGATCGATGGAAAGAAACTAATTTTCACCAGGCGGATAAAAGGTAACGAGGATATATACGAAAGTGATTTAAAGGACAGCACCTGGGGTAACGCATATATCTTACCCGGAAAAATTAATTCAACAACCTTCAACGAAGGAGCACAAAATATTTCGCAGGACGGTAAGTGGCTCATTTTTACTGGTTGTAACTTTCCTGAAGGCCTTGGCAGTTGCGATTTGTACATTTCATATTTGACCAACAATGGCTGGAGCGAACCCCAAAATCTTGGCCCAAATGTCAATTCAGAATTTTGGGAATCTACGCCTTCACTATCGCCGGACAAGAAAGATCTTTACTTCAGTAGCAACATTCCTGGTGGGTTTGGAGGCAAGGATATCTGGGTTTGCCATCGGGCTGAAAATGGGCGTTGGGGACAGCCCCTTAATCTGGGTGCAGAAGTAAATACCGCAGGCGATGAAAGCACACCCTTTATTCATGCTGATAACCAAACATTATATTTTAACTCTAACGGACATCCGGGATATAGTGAAAAGCCTGACATTTTTGTAACCCGGAAATTACCGAATGGAAAGTGGAGCAAACCAGAAAACTTAGGCTATCCCGTAAATACTATTGACGATGAAGGTTCTTTGGTTGTAGCATCCGACGGTAAAACTGCCTATTATTCCAGTGACAAGAGCGATACAAAGGGCGGATTGGATATTTATACCTTTGAATTAAGAGAAGATATACGGCCCCTTAAAACGCTTTGGGTAAAAGGAAAAGTATATGATAAAAAAACCAACGAAGGACTGCCTTCTTCTGTTGAACTAACGGACATTAGTACACGACAATTGGTTAGCAAACTTCAAACTGATGAGGATGGCAATTATCTTGTTACCCTTCCGGTTGGAAAAGATTACGCGTTTAACGTTAACCGCAAGGGTTACCTTTTTTATTCCGAAAACTATGATATGAGCGCTACAGCGCCTGACTCAACTTTCCAGGCTGATATTCCCTTACAACCACTGGAAGCAAATGCGCACATCATTTTAAAAAATGTTTTTTTTGATACAAAAAGAACCGAGTTAAAACCGGAATCAATTACGGAACTGGATAATATTGTAAAATTGATGAACGAAAATCCGACCATAAAAATTCTTATCACCGGCTACACGGATAATGTTGGCAAACCGGAAGATAATCTTGTTCTTTCAAAAGGACGGGCAGTAGCCGTTGTAAATTATTTATTGAACAAAGGAATAAGAAATGAACGCTTAAGTTTTAAAGGACTGGGCGAAGCAAATCCGATTGCAGATAATAAAACCGAAGAAGGAAGAGCTTTAAACAGGAGGACGGAATTGAGCGTTGTTTCAGTTGAATAATTTTTTCTATTATTGTTGACATTTCTATTTTATTTGTCATCGGAACTAAAATATCAAATTGCCCTTACGCAGGTACCCAATATTGGGGATATCCACGCAAAAGCTTTAATCAACCAATTCGGGAATGCGGAAGCTGTATTTGCCGCCAGGAAAAAAGAACTCGACGTTTTAGAAGGAATAGGATCCATACGGGCAAACTCAATTAAAAATTTCAATGATTTCAGTAAAGCGGAGGAAGAAATAAATTTTATAAAAAAATATAAAATTACCCCGCTCTTTATGACAGATAAAAACTATCCGCAAAGATTATTGAACTGTTATGATAGTCCGGCCATGCTGTATTACAAGGGAAATGCAGACTTAAACACTTCAAAAATTATTGCCGTAGTTGGCACAAGAAATAATAACGAGTATGGTAAAAACATATGCGAAAAACTTATTGATGAACTTGCAGGTGAAGACATCCTTATTGTAAGCGGGCTGGCGTTCGGCATAGATAGTATCGCACACAAAGCTGCTTTAAGAAATGAAATGAAAACGATAGGAGTACTTGCTCACGGACTGGATAAAATATATCCTTCGCAAAATTCAGGTCTGGCAAAAGAAATGATTGCAAATGGCGGATTGCTTACAGAATTCAGAAGCCGCACCAAACCCGATCGTCAAAATTTCCCTTCAAGAAACAGGATTGTGGCTGGAATAAGTGATGCAATTATCGTAGTTGAAACGGGCATTAAAGGCGGCTCATTGATAACTGCAGAATTGGGAAATGGTTATAACAGAGATGTATTTGCTTTTCCCGGGCGAACAAACGATTCCAAAAGTGAAGGGTGCAATTTTCTCATAAAAAATAATAAAGCTGCTTTAATTACTAACGCCAATGATCTCCTGGAAAATATGGGATGGAAAAAGAAAAAAGAGATTTCAATAAAGAAACAAAGGGAATTATTCATTGAACTTACGCCGGATGAAAAAATAGTTACAACTATTTTGAATCAGCACGAACATTTACATATTGACGAGCTTTATTTAAAGAGCAAACTTACGAGCAGCGCAGTGGCAGCGGCGTTGCTGATGCTTGAAATGCAGGGGATTGTTACGTCTCTCCCCGGTAAAATTTATAAAATGTCCCTCTAAATTGACGAAGGGAACTTTTCCGAATTGTCGATAAGAATAATTTTTATTTTCTCCTTCGGGGTTAGGGGCCGTCACCTTATCTTTGCACATGGCTACAATAAATAACGCTCCAACAGTTTCCAAAAAAATTTTAGTTGAAGGATTAACATTTGATGATGTACTACTCATGCCTGCCTACAGCGATGTATTACCGCGGGATGTAAACACCACAACCTAACTTACAAAAACACTTTCGCTAAATATACCGATGCTCAGTGCAGCAATGGATACCGTAACGGAAGCCTCGCTCGCTATAGCGCTGGCTCGTGAAGGCGGGCTTGGAATTTTGCATAAAAATATGAGCATCGAAAACCAGGCGGCCCAGGTGAGAAAAGTAAAACGCAGCGAAAGCGGGTTAATTCTGGATCCGATCACCTTAGGTATCGAAGCAACAATTGAAGATGCACTCAGACTGATGAAAGAAAACAAAATTGGCGGCATACCAATTGTTGATAAGGTGAGGAAAATTGGTTGGCATATTAACCAACCGGGACTTAAGATTTGAGGACAATTTCAAGCGTAAAGTGAGAGAGTTAATGACGAAGGAAAATCTTGATTACGGCTCCGGAAGGAACTGACCTTAAAAAAGCGCAATCTATCTTACGAAAATATAAAATTGAGAAGCTTCCGGTAGTAAATAAAGCGGGTATTTTAAAAGGCCTTATAACTTACAGGGATATTCTGCAGGTGCATAATCACCCACATGCAACAAAAGATTCTTTCGGAAGATTATTGGTCGGCGCGGGAGTTGGTATTACAAAAGATATTGTCGACAGGGTGTATGCCTTCAACAAGTAGGCGTAGATGTTATATGCCTCGACAGCGCTCATGGTCACACAAAAGGAGTTATTGATGCATTAAAAAAATAAAGAAAGATTTTAAGAACATGGAAGTTATTGCCGGAAATGTAGCGACGGGTAACGGGGCAAAAGCATTGGCAGAAGCGGGCGCCGATGCAGTAAAGGTCGGCATTGGGCCAGGGTCTATCTGCACAACGCGAATTGTTGCCGGCGCTGGTGTTCCTCAAATAACAGCACTATTGGAAGTAGCAGCTGCATTAAAAAACAAAGAGACCGGCATAATCGCCGATGGCGGCATCAGATATACGGGCGATATGGTAAAGGCAATTGCTGCCGGCGCTGATTGCGTAATGATGGGCGGCGTTTTTGCCGGAACAGAAGAAAGCCCGGGTGAAACAATTATTTATGAAGGAAGAAAATTTAAACAATACGTGGTATGGGATCGTTAGGGGCGATGGCACAGGGCAGCAGCGACCGGTATTTTCAGAATGGTGAGGAGCAGGCCAAAAAATTTGTTCCGGAAGGAATTGAAGGACGCGTTGCTTACAAAGGTTATTTAAGCGAAGTGGTGTACCAGTTTACAGGTGGCCTGAGGGCGGGAATGGGCTATTGCGGCGCAAAAGATATTGCGGCACTTCAAAAAGCTGAGTTTATAAAAATAACCAATGCGGGCATGAGGGAAAGCCATGCGCATGATATTGAAATAACAAGAGAAGCGCCTAATTATAGCCGGTAGCAATTCCCCTCACGCCCGAACGGGAAAGAAAAAGATCGACGTTTCCAATCCTTGTTTAACATTTATTAACTGATAATTTAATTATTTGTTATTGAAATTTTTAATCTACTTATCTATTTCTTTTGCCCTTTAAATATATTTGCCCAAAATGATCATGCAAATTAAGAATAAGCATATTGACTTGTTCCCCGGGAGACGAATTGTATTCCACTTTCGGCCACAGTGCAATTCGGGTAGCCGATAGCGTAAGTCAAACAGATAATCATATATAATTACGGAACTTTTAATTTTGATGAGCCGGGTTTTATACAAAATTTATAAGAGGCAAACTTTCCTTTTATTTATCGACTGATGATTTTGATTCTTTCATGTCGGAGTACCATGAAGAAAAAAGCGGATGTTATTGAGCAGGTATTAAATTTAACGTGTTCAGAAAAATAAAATATTGTTATGCTGATGCAGGCTAAATATGATGGCGGGAAACAGAATTTACAAATACGATTTTACATTTGACAACTGCACCACTAGGTTGCGTGACCTGGTGGAAAAAGTGTGCAGATACCTCTATCCATTTTGGAAATGTTTTGTCATTCAAAAAAAACTTTTCGCGATCTCATTTATGAATATCTAAATAAAAATGATAAACAATGGAGTAAACTTGGAATAGATATTTTATTGGGAAGACGAATGGATGTTGTAATGAAACCCCGCGAAGTAATGTTTTTGCCGGATTATCCTCATTAAAGCTTTTGATTCAGCTACTGAAATAGATTCAAGACCGCATGGTTAGCTCGAAGGAAAAATATACGTCTTAGTTAACATGCTTACCGCCGGTAATAGTGGATTATCTGGTTTACAAATCCTCTTTTTATATTTTCTTGTTTTTTTCTATTGATTGTTTTATTAAGTTTTTCCAAAGAATTCATTCATAAAAAGGTTGCTGATTGCATTTGATGGATTTATATTTTTTATTACTGGCCTGCTTGGGATTATTATTAATTTTTATGTGGTTTGGCACAGATCATCTTATGTGCAAGGATAATTTTAATTTGCTATGGGCATGGCCAACTAATATTATTGCAGCATTTTTAATGCATTCCGAAAAAGGCCTGCTACGAAATATTTTAAAATTTATGCAGTTTTTAATTTGGTGCTTTTTGCCTGTTGGTTTTTTCTGCCACAACATATGAATCCTGCTTTAATACCGATTATCGCAATATTAATTTTCCGAAGCATCTTCTATAGTCCGAGAAAAAAAAGAAGGGCTTTGAAGCAGATAATTTTTCAAAATAAAAAAATATTTTATCGCACATAAGGAAGCGGCAACCCGTAATGCTGCTGCATGGGTTTGCTGAAGACAATACGGTTTGGGATTACCAGGTAGAACAAGTTGAAAGAAAAATTTTTTGATAATTGTTCCCGATTTACCTGGAAGTGGCAGGTCTGAAATATTAGAAGGGAAATATTTCCATTGAGGATTATGCTTCGAGTGATAAAACAATTGCAGATGCAGAAGAATCAATCCTAAGAGAAAACAGGAACAATTTACCTTAATCGGCCATAGCATGGGCGGTTATATTACCCTTGCTTTTGCTGAAAAATATCCGAATTATTAAATGGTTTTGGTCTTTTTCATTCGTCAGCATATGCAGATGATGAAACTAAAAAACAGACAAGAAAAAAGGGAATAGAATTCATAAGAAATAATGGATGCAGAATTATTTTTAAAAAATACAACTCCCAATTTATTTTCTGAGAAAACAAAAAATGAAAGCCGTGATTATGTCGAAGAATTAATGATATTCCTCAAAGAAGATTTCTTCAGAATCTCTGATTCAATATTATAAGCTATGATGAAAGGCCCGACCGAACATAGTTTTGAAATCATTTGAAAAACCTATTTTGTTTATGATTGGAAAAACCGACAATGGCGGTTTCACTTATAGATTTATCTTTGAAGCAATGTCATTTGCCTTCAATTTTTACATAATTAATATTTTACAAAATTCGCCCACATGGGCATGTGGGAAGAAAAAGTTTGCAGCGAATGATATTTACTTCAGAATTTATAAAGCAACAAATGAATAACAGGCGTTAATTTGCTCAAAATGAATAAATAAATTGAATACCACATAACTTTTGTTTATATCATCGAATATCATAAATTGCAATTGTTTTCTTAATGAAAAAATTCCTACTCATATGTTTTATAGTCTTTCATGGTTTACCATGCAAGCCTCGCATATAGTAGGCGGTGAAATGAGTTACCAATATGTTGGGCCTGGTTCAAGCTCGGCCAATACCAGTCATTACATTATAACGCTTAAATTATTCAGGGATCAGAATTGTACAAACTGTGCCCTCATGCCCAATGACGTTTTCATTGGAATTTTTAATAATGACAATGATCGAATTCCCGGCATCATAACCAATCATATGATGTTAGTAAAAAGTAGTGAAATCTCAGTTCCTGTAAATCCGTTTCCGCCTTGTATTTCCAACCCGCCTCTACTGAATTATCATGTAGGTATTTTTATTCTGAATGTTACTTTACCCAATAATACAAGCGGATATACAGCAACTTACCAAACATGCTGCCGTGTGAATCCTTTAGAAAATGTCTTCAATAACCCGGTAACAATGGACGGCACAGGAGCTACATATAGCTGCAATATTCCAGCAATACCAGACAATTCCGCCCAGTTTGACAACAAGTGTAAGTGCTATTTGCAGGTAAGAACATTTTGTCTTACAATATAATGCACAGATCCGATGGTGATTCGTTGACATATTCTTTTGCCCCCGCATATGACGGTGGCGAATGTAAAAATTCGGGAAATGTCAATCCCAGTCCGCCTTCTTATCCTTCAGTCAATACATTAATAGGTTTAATTACGTAGATCCATTGGGTAATCAGGCAACAATCAATTCTCAAACAGGTATTATAAGCGGAATTGCCCCGGATGTAGGAAAATATGTGGTATGCGTTGCCGTTAGATCATACAAAAATGGATTTTTATAACTGAACATAGAAAAGATTTTATTGTAAATGTTACTGATTGCGACTTTGCCGGCGTTGAATTGACTCCACAGCCGGTAACTTGCGATGGATTTTCCGTAAATTTTCAAACAATGGCAATAGCTCTCCTCAAAATCATACTTATTATTGGGAATTTGGCGATCCGGCCAGCGGAACTGCAGATACTTCTACACTACGAACCCACACGCATTTATTCTGACACCGGAACTTTTGTTTATAAACTGGTTATAAACAGGGGACAACAATGTTCCGATTCTGCAACTCAAATCCGAAAGGTATATCCAGGGTTTTTTCCGGGATTTACAATTACCGGCGGTTGTGTAAACACGGCCATCCAATTTACTGATACCACCAAATCAAAGTATGGAGTAGTAAGTGCATGGCGATGGGATTTTGGTAATCCATCAGCAACAGGCGATACTTCTATTATTAAAAAATCCAACTTACACTTACAAGACAATTGGAAACTACCGGTTCAATTAACAGTATCTAACAGAAAGGATGTACTAAATCTATTGTTGACACGCTTGCGGTTATTGATAAGCCTATTGTTTAACGTAACCAATGATACATTGATCTGTTCAATAGATACATTGCAGTTAATCGGCGACAGGCGACAGGTGGCTATATTATGGACACCTGATTATAACATCAATAACCAAAATAGCTTTAATCCTTTAGTAAGCCCAAAAGTAACTACAACTTATACTGCAACATTAACAGAAGCTCCCGGATGTTTTGCTACAAAACCAGTCGTTGTTGCGTAGTTAACAGCGTTACTTTAAATCCGGAAATGATTCCACCATCTGCCAGACAGATTCAGTAAGATTAAATCCCGTAAGCGATGGACTGCATTATTTGTGGACACCCGCCTCTGCATTTAATGATAATACCTTAAAGTATCCATCAGCAGCACCATCTTCAAATACGACTTATCATGTAGTTGCAAGTATAGGTAAATGTAATGCAGCGGATGACGTTGCCATAAGGGTTGTTCCCTATCCGAATGCTAATGCAGGATTAGATACGACCATTTGTTTTCCGGCAAGTTTTCAATTACATGCCTCCGGTGGTGCATCCTACCTGTGGTCACCAACTGCATTTCTCAGCAACCCGACTATCGCAGATCCTATCGCAGCGCCTCCTCAATCAATAAAATATACGGTAGCAGTGACAGATGTATTAGGCTGCCCAAAGCCCGCATTTAGTTCAGTTCTTGTGGAGGTTGAAAAGATAGTTGCGGATGCCGGACCACGTGATACTAATATCGTTGTAAACCAGCCACTGCAACTCAATGGTACTGGTGCTGAAACTTTTACCTGGAGTCCATCTACGGGGTTAAATAATCCGGACATCGCTAATCCCGTTGCTATATTATCTGAAAGCCAGCAATATGTTTTAAAAGTACAGAGCGCAGCCGGATGTTCTGCTACCGATACAATAAGCGTAACGGTTTATAAAATTGATCCGGGACTTTATGTTCCCAATGCATTTACTCCTAACGGCGATGGGATAAACGACGTTTTCAGGCCAATTCCAATCGGAATGAAATCTTTAAAATATTTCAAAGTATTTAACAGGGACGGACAATTAATATTCTCAACTTCAATTCAAAACAAGGGATGGGACGGAACTTTTAAAGGTAAACCCCAGGATGGCGACGTATACGTTTGGATTGTTGAAGGAATAGATTACCAGGACAAACTTATATTTCAAAAAGGAAGTGTAACCTTAATAAGGTAATATGACTTTCATGCACCGCGTAGAACCGGTGCTTTTTAATAACGCCTTCTTCCTCCTCCCTGGAATAATCCAATATTATAACCAGCACGTATAACCGGACTGCTTCTACCAAGTCCATCAATGTACGGTGAATTCTTATCGCCAAGAACATCCCATGAAACAGAGAAGAAATAGTAAGTATTGCTTCCTCTGTATCTGCCGCCTGCGTAACCTGCGCCTAATAACAGGCTACTTGCACTAACATTGTTCTTTGCAGGCGAATAATTTCCATTAGCCGCAGGAATGTATTTTAAATGAATCATATTAAATTCATACTGTGCGGATGCAAATAAAAAATTCACGGGAAATAATCTTACAAATGCCCCCGGACCATAAACCGTCTGCCGCAGTTTGTCTCCATAATCCTTATAATCTCGCTGGGATGTATAATTAAGATTAAAAGTAATTCCGGCATCAGCCCAATTGGTCAGGCTATAGCCAAATTGCGGTGTTATTCCCAGTATAGTCGAATAACTTGAAAAACCAGCCGTAGCACTTCCCCCGGTAAATAACCGATCTTTTTGAAACCCACCCTGCTTTTCATCTTTTTTATTTTCACCGGATTGTGCATAAGTGCAGCATGATGTAAACACGAGTAGTAACGCCAACAAATTTTTCATTATTAAAAATTTAAGTAAAATTTTATGCCTTTTTGGAAGCTGTTCAGTGGATGAAATATCTTATTCAAAATCAATTACATAAAATTCGCTATAAAAGGCCACTTCCAATTATAGGAATGAAGTTTTAGAAAAACTTTAAAAAATAATTTTCAAAAAGTAACAAAATACGAAATCAATCGTATATTTGAGTACGAGATCATTCGTAATTAAAAAATAAAATCATGAAAACTATCATCCAGTCAGCATTTCCCTTTATTGGAACATTATGTATGGTTGCGATAATTTTTACAGCCATGGCATTCCGTAACCCTTTTCCGGAAGCGTCTAAAAACAAGGCAGCGATTCCGAGAGACACAGTTCCCAATTCACAATTAAACATAAACATTGATGTTCAAAAGGCGTTGGAAGAAGCGAATAAAGCAATTGCCTCCATTGACTTTAATAAAATTATGAATGACGTACAAGTGGCCTTGAAACAAATAGATGTTCAAAAAATTCAAATGGAAATTCAACAGTCGTTGAAAAAAATTGATTTTGAAAAACTGCAGAAAGATATTGATGCTTCTTTAAAAAAAATCGACTGGAATTCGGTCAATAAAAATATTGATAGTTCCATCCGAAAAATCGATTATGAGAAAATGAGGAACGAAATTGAGAAAAGTATGGAGCAACTCAAAAAACAACTAAACAGTAAGGAGTTTCGTGAATCAATGCAAAAACTGAAGGATGTTGATATGAATAAACTAAAAGAAGAAATGAATAAAGTGAAAATAGAAACCGATAAAAATCGTGAACAATTACAAAAAGAATTACAAAAAATGAAAGAAGAACGTGATTCTAAAAATTCGGCCACCGCAGTTTTCGGATTTGGGGTTGAAACCAATGGATTCATTTATATTTAATGAAACACATGTTTCAAGAGTTCAATCAGGATTTGGCAATTTTATTATAGCTCACAGCAATTCCCTTAATAAGCGACGAACTAAAACCCTGGTGCTCCATTTCGTTTAAACCTGCAATAGTACAACCTTTGGGAGTGGTAACTTTATCTATTTCCTGTTCAGGATGAGAACCTTTTTGCAATAGTAATTCCGCAGCGCCTTTTACTGTTTGCGCTGCAATAAGACTCGCAGTGGCGGCATCAAAACCAATTTCGATGCCGCCCTGTATGTTGGCCCTGATGTATCTCATGGCATAAGCCGTTCCGCATGCACCCAATACGGTAGCAGCTTCCATTAATTTTTCATCAATCATTACTACTTTGCCCAATGTTGAAAATAAGTTCTTTACTAAATTAATTTGTGACGTTGTTGCGTTAGCGAAACTAAAACAGGTCATACTTTCCTGTATAGCTATGGCAGTATTTGGCATTGCACGAAAAAGAGGAAGCTTCATGTTTACAATGGCACTGATTTCTGAAATAAGGACACCTGTAATCACTGAAACCAAAATGTGTTTAGTCAATAGCTCTTTTTTAAAACTATTTATTACATCATTTACCTGGTAGGGTTTTACCGCAAGAATTAGCAGCTCACTTTTACGAACCGCTTCAGCATTATCAGTAGTTACATTCACACCCATCTTCTTTAAATTCTCCAGCGTAGCAACTTTTCTTTTGGTAATAGTAATATCAGATGCTTTGCAGAATTTGCTTTTTAATAAACCTTCCGCTATGGCGGTGCCTAAATTTCCTCCACCTATTATGGCTATTTTTTTGTTCATCCCAGCATTTTTTGGTTAAGTATATAAAATAAAATTTAAACTAACTGAAAATGGATATTAGTCAGGTACACAAAATAACACCATATTTTAAAAGCGTAAATTTTTGTTTACTGATCAGATAGCGTTTTACAAATGGATGCTTCTAAAAAAGGAGAGTGAAGGCACTATAAAAATTAAAAAAATACAGATGCTAAAATGTAGGACAAAGTGCCTGGTTTCTATCGCCATTAAAATCATTATAATTTCCTTTTTTTAGTACGTTAAATTCAGTTGCCCCGTAGGAATTATTAAAATTTTTAAGAGAAGAAGTGGTTACATCATAGCTGAAGGTAAAGCGAATGTTATTTATCTCCAGGCCTAACATCGGAATTACAGCATCCTGGTAACGATAATAGAGTCCTGCTATTATTTGCTTTTCTCCATGTTCGGATAAGTTATAAGCGGCATTCATTCCAAGAACGAGTTCGCTTGCCCGGGCCTGCGTTGTATAATATATATTTGGATTAATAATTACCTGGTCGGTTACTTTAAACAGGCCATTAAGGAATGCGATATTCCGGATTGATATTTGATCAGCTGTTGCATCTTCAAAAAATGTTTCTTTTGGCTGGTTAACATGCTGAATAGAATAACCGGCATTTATATAAATATCTTCTGTTGGAAAATATGCGTAATTCATCCCCACTTGCAGATCGAAATAACTGATATTATTATTGGTAAGTACAACAGATGTTGGCTGACTTCCATCAAAGAATTTACCATCAAACTGGTCAGGATAGGTTAGCTTACTTTGGTCAATTCGCTTATTTGCCCAGCCTACATTAAAGCCGGCCGTAAGCAAACTGCTAAGTCCGAGCTCCTGGTGGTAAGCAACAGATGCATAAGCCTTTGTTGACGTAAGGCTTCCCGTTCCAGCCACATCTCTTAAAATAACGCCACCCAGGCCAAGCCAACCTGTTTCAATCTTATTTCTAAATACCTGCGCATCTCCAAATATGCTCATTGTTTTATATGGCTGCGCCATAATATTGGAATATTGATTTCTGTAAGAAGCGCCCAACCGGTAATCGGCATCAGGTATAAACCCTGTATTTGCAGGGTTAGTTAATAATGGATTATTGAAGAACTGTGAAAAATGAAGATCCTGCGCAACTACACCCTGGTGCATTATGCTCCCTGAGGCTGCTATGATAAATAATATTTTAAAAAGATCTTTCATTAATTAAACATTATCGCAATAAAGTAATATCTCCCGTTTTCCGATACTTTGTTCCGTCAGAAAAAACCACATCTAACGTATAAGCATAAACGTCTAAGGGCTGAATTTTGTCTTTAAAGGTTCCATCCCACGAACTTTTGATGCTATTGCTTTCAAAAACTTTTTGTCCCCAACGATTATATATGCTCCAGTGCATTTCAGAAATTCCGAAACCTGCAACACTTATGCGACCATTAACCCCAAATCGCCCAGGCGTAAATGCATTAGGCACATCTACCAGCGGTCTTATTAATGAGCGTACATTTATACACGTATCATCGCTGCATCCTGCATCGTTAGCCGCATTGAGGCACACGTTATAGGTAGCCGTTGCAGGAAATATGTGTGTCGGATTTACTTCAGCAGACGTATCGCCATCACCAAAATTCCATGTATATTTTGTAGCGCCGATAGATTGATTAATGAAATTAGTATAAGTATTTTCCTGTGGCGGATTTGGAGCATAACTAAAAGATGCAACCGGAATCGGGCTAACAGTTATAGTAAATGTAGCCGAATCAATTTTGTTGCAGGACGAAGAGTCAAAAGCTTTTAATTTTACCACATAGGTTCCAACATTATTATACAAATGGGATGGATTATCTTCAGTAGAATTTGTTCCATCTCCAAAATCCCAGATGAACGAAAGGCCCCCCAATGAATTATTAGTAAACACTGCCGTGTAAGGAACACAACCTCGTGCAGGTGTTTCAAATTGGGCTTTAACCTGGGGAGAGAGACGTACAGTCTTAACCGTGTCGTCGGGTGAATTACAGAACGTCGAATCATCTATTGATAATTTAACAACATATGTTCCCGGGCCGGCATAAGTATGCAACACAGGAGGTGAATAGCTGCTTATTACAAGCGCAGAGTTATCACCAAAATCCCACGTAAATGTGTTAGGGCTAAACGATCCTCTCGTAGGCACAGAAGTGTTAGTGAAGCTATAAGTGAGATTAGTACAAGGTGGTTGTTTAGAAGGTATAAAATCTAAAAGTAATTTATTATCTCCCGCTTTTATGTGTGTATAAGACGTATCAAAAATGTTACAGGTTGTACTGTCCACAGCAATAAGTCGCACAAGATATTTACCTGTTGCATTATAAACATGAGAAGAAGCGGGAACCAAAGTAGTATCACCTGACCCATCGCCGAAACTCCAGTAATAAAGTTTTCCTTTATTAAGCGTATCAGTAAAATCCACCCTCAATGGAACACAACCGATCGTATCATAAGGGACTCCATCTATAGATGCCCTCACGCCAGCCTGAACACCAGCAAAATTCATTTCAATTTTTAGCATCCCAAGATTACACCTGCCGCCGGCAGTTGCGTTATCAGTTCTTGACCATACCCCAAACGTACCAGGAAAAGAAACCGTTCGAAAACAGTTAGCACACATTGCTTCATAAATAACTCCGTTTTTATCAAATCGACTCGTCCCTCCATCAACATGGTCGCCAAAAGTCAATGGATTATTAACGCCTTCAGGAGGATCTTCCTGCCCAAAGAATGAACCATATAATTGAGAAGCCCCATCTTTCTTAAGCACAAAAAAGTAAAAGTCACTTCCCGATACATCCGACTTGGTTTTGATTGCATCAGGAGTAGTAGGCATACCGTATGTGTTGCCTTCTCCAAATCCTGTATTGGATTTTCCACCCCATCCGGAAACGTATACATTTTCACATCGATCAACAAGGAAAGCCGTGGGCGAAATATTAGGTAATTGAGTGGCTGCACCGCTGGTACCGAAAACCGTTGAGTATATATAAGCACTTAAGTCGGGCTTAAGTTTCGAAATGAATTGCTTTGCATTTGTGTTTGAATAGATACTGCCACTGCCCGGCGCAAAAATTATTGGCCAGGTACCAGTGGTAGTACCGGTAACATAAATATTTCCTGATTTATCGTCGTCAATTCCATAGACCTGGTCTGCTCCCGGTGTTCCAAGATAAGTACCCGCAATTGCAGCAGTACCCGAATTATTAAGTTCTATTACAAAACCATCACAAACACCGCCCGAGTTGGAAGAGCTAACCACGCCCGAAGCTGAAATACCAGGCATGTTTTGGCTCGCGGTACCGCCGCCTACATAAATATTATTATTAGTCCCGAGTACCAAAACATAAGCCGCATCGTCTCCGCTACCGCCAAGAAAAGTATTAAAAATAATAGTATTGCAACCAGGATTTATTTTGAGGACCACGCCATCCTGGCTTCCGCCAAATGTAGATTGAAAAGCCCCGGCCGTAATGGTCTTATTATAGTCTGGTGATTGGGTACAAGAAGCCAAATAGATATTGTCGGATGCATCCAGTAAAACTTCACTTCGGGCATCATCGCCATAATTTCTTTTCAGTGATGAACCTCCGGCATTACCAGTTTCATCTTTTATATTTACGCCATCATCACGTGATCCTCCAATTCTCATTGAACCGATGAGGGCACTTCCGGTTGCATTTAATTTTGTTACAACGATATCCCAGCCACCACCTGGTCCAATTACGGCAGGTACGCTTGAAGGATAGGTTGGATAATCGGAAGACTTAGATCTTCCTGCGACCACTAAATTACCCTGCGAATCAACTATCAGACTATGCGGCTGATCTGCGCTGCCTCCACCTATATAAGTAGCATAAATCCTGTTTTTGCCATTTGGGCTTAATTTAATTATACCGATATCAAAATCGCCGTTAAAAGTATTATCGTAAGGGCCAGTCGAAACAGGAAACCCATTATCAAAAACGATACCGCCCCCATAAAAACTTCCATCTGGGCCGTAAGTTGCAGTAAAGCCCCAGTTATCGGCAGTACTTCCGGAGTAACTGAAAAATATTTCAGAGGGGTCAATGATAAGTATTTTTGAAGGATCGTAGTTTTTTACTTTAAACTTCACCACATCGCCATCTACTGTATAACGGCAATCTAATTCCTGCCTGCTGTTATCTACGACCTGATAGGTATACGGTGAAAGTTCTTTATTATCACCGAGGGAAGTTGATACCACCAGTTGCTTATTCTTTATGGCAATCTTACTCGCACCGGTATACTTCATTGCAATGCTGTTGATATCGGCGCCAGGATGTATAATGAAATCATATTTCAGATTACTACCTGCGTCAGAATAGTAACGAACATCTATCCCCGGATAAACATCTTTGTAAGTAACACCCTGAAAAATTCTGCAATTAGAAGCCCATTTGCTTCTATCGTTTCCTTTAAAGTAATTGTTAACTGATGGTAAAGCTTTATCGGGAATTATTACAGGTTCTTGTGAATTAATAAAACGAACATTGTAAGCGTGCGAATGAATTTGAGTTCCTTGACCTTGCTTCATAGTAAGTCCCATAGCCTCTTTATGGCGCATCTCTTTTATGTTCTCAATATCATCAGGATTGTTTTGAGCTACCGTGAATCCGTTTTGTTGCAAATAAAATTCACCACTTCCGATGTGACTCATGAATTTTACCTGTTTATCCCATTGCCCCTTATTTTCAATAAATTCAATTTGAGCAAATAGATTTTGAGCAACAAAAAAAATTGTTATCAGCGTTAAAAGAAAGAATCGGGCAAGCTTAAATATTCTCAAGGCAAATATTTGTTTTATGACTGAAAAGGTATAAAAAAGTTTATCAAGAAAACCAGGAAATCTATTGGAAATATTAAAAACTAAATTTACGAAACAATTGTAACAGAAGTTTTTAAAATAAAAGTTTTGTTTAGATTTTAATATGCAATTAACACGGGCATTTTAAAAAAAGTTCAGGAAATTTTACTCCAAATTGTCTTTCCCTTTTGCATCGATAAATAATTCAATAAACAGGAATTTTCAATCGAAGAAAGCCCCGGATCTTCTTCTATAATTTTTTCTGCAGAATACCGGGCTGCGTCAAGTATTTTTTTGTCTTCAACAATGTTAGCCAGCTTAAAATTAAGCAAACCACTTTGCCTCGTTCCTTCTATATCTCCTGGCCCCCTAATTTCCATGTCTTTTTCCGCAATTTTAAATCCGTCATTGGTTTCGCACATAATTTTAAGGCGTTGTTTTGCATCAGCAGATAATTTCACTTTCGACAGTAAAATACAATAACTTTTCTCGCTTCCCCTTCCTACTCGTCCTCTTAGCTGGTGCAATTGGGGAAGGCCAAATTTTTCCGCACTCTCAATCAGCATTACACTTGCATTCGGTACGTTTACGCCAACTTCAATTACAGTAGTAGAAACCATTATTTGAGTATCCCTTTCTATAAAACGTTGCATGTTTATTCTTTTCTCCGGCGATTTCTGGCGCCCATGCACCATACTGATATAAAATTCTGGCTCGGGAAAAAACGCTTTTACTTCTTCATACCCTTTCATTAAATTCTCAAAGTCAAGCTTCGCGGATTCCTCTATCAAAGGGTAAATAATATAGGCCTGCCTGCCTTTCTTTATTTCACTTTTTATAAAATCCATCGTCTGGGGCCTGTTATATTCCATCCTATGAACAGTGGCGACAGGCTTTCTTCCGGGGGGCAGTTCGTCAATAACACTATAATCAAGATCTCCATAAGCAGTTAAAGCAAGTGTACGCGGAATTGGCGTTGCTGTCATTACCAATACATGCGGACTTAATTCACTCTTTTTCCAAAGCTTTGCTCTTTGTGCTACACCGAATTTATGTTGTTCATCAACTATTGCCAACCCAAGGTTTTTGAATATCACATTATCTTCAATTACCGCATGAGTACCTGTTAATATCGTTACTTCTCCGTTTGCAGTTGCCTGTAAAATTTCTCTCTTTTCTTTTGCCGATGAGGAACCAGTAAGAATTCGTATGGTAACCGGGATGTTTTGCAGAAGTGATTGTAAACTTTCGTAATGCTGACGGGCGAGAATTTCAGTGGGCGCCATAAAGCAACTTTGATATCCGTTATCGGCGGCAATGAGCATACTCATAACGGCAACGATTGTTTTACCACTTCCAACATCACCCTGCAATAGCCTGTTCATTTGTTTGCCACTCCCAATATCTTTTCTAATTTCTTTAACTACCCGTTTTTGGGCTGTAGTTAATTCAAATGGAAGATTTTTACTATAAAATTCGTTGAAGCATTCACCAACCTTATTAAACACTAATCCCTTCGAAAACGAATGCCTTTTATAACGGAGAAGGCCTAAACGAAGTTGCGACAAAAACAGCTCTTCAAATTTTAATCGTTTCAATGCTTCAAGATATTCTTTGGCACTTTTGGGAAAATGAATTTGCCAATAGGCAGAATATTTGTTTATAAGCCGGTATTGCTGAATGATAGAAGCGGGAAGGTTTTCTGGAATGTCTTTTTCGTTCAGCATTTGCAACAGTGTGTAAGTAAGTTTCGCTATTTGTCTTCCACCAAGATTTCTCGATTTTAATTTTTCGGTACCAGGATATACCGGTTCGAGATATAAATTTTTTTCAACATTTCCATCTACAACTTCTTCCATTTCAGGATGGGAAATTTGAGGCGCATTCATAAAAAATCCTGATCTTCCAAAAACGCGGTATCTCATTCCTATGTGAAGTGATTTTTGAATCCAGTTAATGCCCTGGAACCAAACTAATTCCATGTAGCCAGTACCATCGTACAATTCCGCAACCAGCCGCTTTCCTCTTTTTTCTCCTACTTGTTCAATAGAAGTTATTTTTCCTACCACCTGCACATATTCGTTAACGGCGTTTATTTTATTAATAGTTGTTATTTGTGTTTTATCTATATGGCGAAAGGGAAAATATTCCAGTAAATCATTAAAAATAAAAATGCCTGCTTCCTTCTTCAAAAGGTCAGCCCTCTGTGGACCCACTCCTTTTAAATATTCAATAGGATTATTCAATATGGAAACTCTATCAGCGATTGGAAAATTTTCTACAAATATAAGAGTAGAATAAAGGTTCTTATCAATAGCCGTTGATAATCGTTCATGCATTCTTAACACAATAAAAATGAAAAAAAATTGTTATTATATTTGTTCTTGTGATGCTTTAATAATGTAAACCGTTTGTTAAAAAAATTATAAGAAAAATTTTTAAAGGCAATAAAATGC
The DNA here is from genome assembly GCA_963792025.1 of uncultured Chitinophagaceae bacterium. Taxonomy (GTDB): domain Bacteria; phylum Bacteroidota; class Bacteroidia; order Chitinophagales; family Chitinophagaceae; genus Ginsengibacter. The sequence goes on from CAWBUS010000023.1 coordinate 25,500, forward strand.
CTTAAGAATTAGGATAAAGAAGCAATGTGAACTATTTTCACTGAAGCAAAATAGAAATAAATCCAAATCCTTAGCGGATCTCTAAGCTAACCATTAATATGAAAAGCCGTAAACTTATTAAGTTTACAATTTTCAAAAAACAAATTTTGAATTATTATAAATAGTATCGAATGACTAAATCATTGAAGAAGGTTCCTGTTTTTATTTCCTCGGTATTTATATTTCTTATTCACGTGCCATTTGTTTTTGCAAAAACAATACCCCATAAACATACATCGTCGGCTAAATTATTAACTACACCTGAATTCACTAAAGTAAACGCATCTAACTTGGGTGGTGGCCTCAACGAAGAAGGGCCTAATTCAAATAAAGTAAGTGTTTATGATAGTTTACGGTTAACCAACCTTGGGCTTAGCAAACAAGCTTATGATTATGCCATGAGAGGATTCAAAACGCTTCGTGATTTGGGCAAATTAAGCAATGATTCTATTATTTCGATTGTTGATTTCAGCCTCTCATCTGCTAAAAAAAGACTATTCGTTATCGATATAAAGAATTACGAAGTTTTGTATAATACCTATGTAGCACATGGCCGCAAATCGGGCGCTGAATATGCAAGACAATTTTCCAATAACCCCAGAAGTAATAAAAGCAGCCTTGGCTTTTATGTTACCGGCGATACTTACAGTGGTGAACATGGATATTCACTGCGTCTTGAAGGTGAAGAAAAAGGGATAAACGATAACGCTTTTAAAAGAGCGATTGTAATGCATAGTGCTGACTATGTAAATGAGAATTACATACAAACCAAAGGATACATTGGACGCAGTCTTGGCTGCCCCGCCATACCGGAAAAAGTTTACAAGCCAATTATTGATGAAATTAAAGATGGTAGTTGCCTTTTTCTGTATAGCCCAAACAAGTATTATCTTTCCCATTCAAAATTTTTGAGGAAGGCGTCTTAATATTGGAATCACTTTCAATATTCTCCAAAGATTATTTTTCGTGCCCAGGCAAAAAAATACTTTTCTTATTTTGATTATTTCCCAGTTGTTACCTTTATCGCAATTAAATTGCAAAATATGTTGAAGGTTGGTGTTTTTGGCGTAGGACATTTAGGAAAGTTTCATCTTAATAACTGGCAGGAAATAGAAAATGTTAAGCTTGCAGGATTTTATGATCCGTCTGACGAGAATGCATCTGCTGTTAAGGAGCAATACGGTTTAAAAAGATTTAAAAATGCTGCGGATTTAATAGATGCTTGTGATGTGGTTGACATTGTTGCACCAACAACAATGCATCACGAACTCTGCAAAATGGCCATTTTAAAAAGCAAGCATGTATTTGTAGAAAAACCATTGGCTAATACTATGAGCGAAGCGAAAGAGATTGTGAAGCTCACAAAAGAGGCTAATATTAAATTACAAGTCGGCCATGTTGAAAGATTTAATCCTGCTTTTCTAGCTCTTAAAGAATACGAACTCAATCCAATGTTTATTGAAGTTCACCGTTTATCTCAGTTTAATCCAAGGGGTACCGATGTGAGTGTGATACTCGATTTAATGATTCATGATATTGATATTATTTTAAGTCTCGTGAAAAGCAATGTGAAAAATATTTATGCCAATGGTGTGAATGTGCTGAGCGACACGCCTGATATTGCTAACGTTCGCATTGAATTTGACAATGGCTGTGTAGCCAACCTTACGTCGTCAAGAATAAGTATGAAAAAAATGAGAAAGATGCGCCTCTTTCAGAAAGATTCTTACATCAGTATCGATTTTCTTGATAAAAAGACAGAGGTGATTAAATACAAAACACCATCAGACAAAAACGTTTTTACTTTTGATATAGAAACCAACACAGGTAAAAAAACGATTGCAATAGCTGCGCCGGTTATAAAAGAAAATAATGCCATTAAACTGGAACTACAAAGTTTTATCGATGCAATTATAAATAAACAACCGGTAACCGTTAGTGATATTGACGGTTATAGTGCAATGGAAGTAGCACATCTTATTCTCGAAAAAATCAACAAAAACCAACTTAACTAAAAATTAAAAAGAAAATTGGCGAAGCCACTTTCAATAGTTTATTACGCACTTGGCGATTTTATTGCAGCATCTTTTTCGTGGATAATTACCTATTACCTGTTTATAAAATATTACGGCGAATCGTTTGAATACAGCTACAAATATTTTTTCGAGCTATTTATATATGCTGCAGGCTGGCTTATTTTGTATCACCTGTTTGGTGCCTATAAAAACATCTATTACAAATCCAGGCTAAATGAAATGTGGTACACTTTTGCAAGCACTTTTACCGGCTGTGTATTACTCCTTTTTCTTTTTATTTTATATGAAGACCAAATAGATAACACTCTTTTCTATAGAGGATTTTTTGTACTACTTTCTATCCAGTTTTTTAGCACGTATTTTTTTAGATCGCTCCTGTTATCAATGGTCCATACGCAATTGCAAAAACAACAGGTTTGGTTCAATACACTCATAGTTGGCAGCAACGAGAATGCCCTCCGGCTTTACAAATCTATTGCTGATAACAAGGAGAAAACAGGATACAGAATTTGCGGGTTTGTGGCTGTTGAGAATATTACTTTACCCGCATTAACTGCGTATACACCATCCCTTGGATCAATCGACAATACTCAAAAAATTATTGAAGACTATAATGTAAAAGAAGTTATAATCGCTCTTGAAAATAATGAAAAAGTAAAGCTTGAAAAAATTTTACAACTGATCAACGAAAATGAAGTTAATGTAAAAATGGTTCCCGATAAATTAGATATTCTCAGTGGCGCCGTTAGAACCACCAATGTTATGGGTACGCCATTAATTGAAATTCATTTGGGATTAATGGAAGCATGGCAGCAAAATATCAAACGGCTTATCGATGTCCTCGTCTCAGTTTCCGGATTTCTCCTTCTCTCCCCACTCATACTTTATGCTGCCGTTAGAACGAAGTTATCATCAGCGGGAGAAATATTGTTTTTACAGGAAAGAATCGGTTATAAGGGCAAACCATTTACCATTTACAAATTTCGCTCTATGATAACAGGTGCCGAAAAAAACGGTCCATTGCTCAGCAGCCAACATGACGAAAGAATTACGAACTGGGGCAAAATAATGCGAAGGTGGAGACTTGATGAACTTCCTCAACTGTGGAATATATTAAGAGGGGAAATGAGTCTTGTTGGGCCCAGGCCAGAGAGAAAATATTATATTGATTGTATTGCGGAAAATTATCCCGAATATAAACTCTTATTAAAAGTTAAACCTGGATTAACGAGCTGGGGAATGGTAAAATTTGGCTACGCGGAAAATCTTGAAGAAATGATTGAAAGAATGAAATATGATATTATTTACATCGAAAATATTTCGTTAGCACTCGATTTTAAAATAATGATTCATACAATAAGAATTATTTTATTGGGAAAAGGGAAATGAATTTCATTTTGTTTGCTTATATCTTACGGTACATATATTTTTTATATTTGATGAAATAACTGTTTTGAAAAGATTCTTATTAATATTTTTCCATATTTTTTACTTTTTTGCGTGGGCAAATTGCCAGTCATTAAACAAAACCAGCGATGCTTACGCTAATTATTTTCAACAAAAAACAGATTATAAAATTGATGTTACGCTCGATGATGTTAATAATACATTAGACGGGTTTGAGATAATTAATTATACCAATAATTCGCCGGACACACTCAATTTTATTTGGTTTCATCTTTGGCCAAACGCTTATAAAAATGATCGTACAGCTTTTAGTGAACAATTATTACAACTGGGCAGAACCGATTTTTATTTTAGTAATTATGAACAGCGCGGGTACATTAACAGGCTCGATTTTAAAGTAGATGGAGTAACAAGCCAGCTCGAAGATCATCCGCTATATATAGACGTTAGTAAACTCATCTTGCCAACACCACTTGCACCTGGGCACACAATAAAAATCACCACTCCATTTCATGAAAAGATTCCTTTCAATTTCTCAAGAGGTGGATATGTAGGGAACACTTATCAAATTACGCAATGGTATCCGAAGCCCGCAGTTTATGATAACAATGGATGGCATCCCATTCCGTATTTAGACCAGGGCGAATTTTATAGCGAGTTTGGAAATTTTGATGTTCAAATTACAATTCCAAAAGACTATGTAGTAGCGGCGACCGGCGAATTACAAAATGTAGATGAGTTGAATTTTTTAAAAGAAAAATCAGATGAAGCTCATTTGCCAAAAAAGAAATTAAAAGTAATTACGGTTAAGGCAATCCCGAACAAAACAACAAAGTTTAAAAAAAACCCTGCGCCTAAACCTAAAGGTAAAGCTTCGACAAAGGGCCTTAAAAAGCCAACAGCAAAACCAACCCCAGTTGAGAAAATTGAAGAAGTATCACAAAATCCTTTCACCATAACAAAGGAAAAAGAATTGTTTAAAACTATCAATTATAAACAAGAAAATGTTCATGACTTTGCATGGTTTGCCGATAAAGATTTCATTGTAAACCACGATACATTAAAATTAGCATCCGGCAGAATTATAGACGTATATGCTTACTATACTCCTGCCGGAAAAAAGATATGGAAAAACAGTATTCAGTTCATTAAGGATGCAGTAACGACGAGAAGTAAATGGCTTGGAGAATATCCATATAACGTTGTGTCTGCAATTGAAGCCAAAATGGGATTTAGTGGCGGCATGGAATATCCGACAATAACCAGTATCTCACCTATGCCAAATGAACGATCGCTGGAATTTACAATTGAGCATGAAGTGGGCCACAACTGGAACTATGGAATTTTGGCCAGCAATGAACGAGAACATCCATGGATGGACGAGGGTATGAATACTTATTTCGATAATCGCTATAAGAAGATAAAAGACACTGGTAACGATATTCGAAAATCTGCTAATGATTTCATTAATAATAAGCTGCCAGATGATGAAACCGATCTTGATTACAGAACAGAAATTGTTAACAAAAAAGATCAGCCAATTGAAACAAGTTCAGAAAATTTCTCAGAACTGAATTATGGATTAACGGCTTACTATAAAACGGGAAAATGGATGAAAGTTTTGGAAGATTATGTAGGCGAACCTTTGTTCGACAGTTGTCTCCATGAATATTATAACAGGTGGAAGTTTAAACATCCGCAACCTGAAGATTTTAAAAAAGTAGTTGAAGATGTCACCAAAAAAAATGTTGATTCTATTTTTTCCATGTTACATCAAAAAGGAAATATTGAACCACAGAAAAAGAAAGATCTGAAAATTTCTGGCTTGTTTAATTTTAAAGAAACCGATAAGTACAATTACCTGTTTCTCTCACCGGCTATTGGATATAACTACTACGATAAATTTATGATTGGCAGCCTTATTCACAATTATACATTACCGGAACCTGCATTTCATTTTATATTAGCTCCAATGTATGCAACCGGCAGCAAGACTTTTACAGGAATCGGCAAGATTGGATATAACATCTTAAGTTATGGATTGATAAGAAAAGCAGAAATATCAGTAAGTGGAGAAAAATTTACAATGGATGAATTTACAGATTCTACCGGAAGACAAAATTACCTGGGCTTCTCAAAAATTGTTCCTTCATTAAAAATTACTTTCAGAAATAAAAATGCCAGCAGCAGTATTACCAAAAGCATCCAATGGAAAACTTATTTCATTAAAGAAACAGGCCTATTGTTTACAAGAGATACCATCAACCAGGTCGATGTAATTTCATACCCTAAGCTTAACCGTTATCTTAATCAATTACAACTTAAAGTTGAGAACAATCGGGCTCTATATCCCTATTTAGGAATATTGCAGGCTGAACAGGCAAGGGATTTCGTGCGACTTGCTTTTGAGGGAAAATATTTTTTCAATTACGCCAAAGGTGGTGGATTGGATGTAAGATTATTTGGGGGAAAATTTATGTATTTAGGTGATAAAACAATCACGAAACAATTTGAAACCGACAGGTATCAATTAAATATGACAGGCGCCAACGGATATGAGGATTATACTTACAGTAACTACTTCCTGGGAAGAAATGAATTTCAAGGTGCCCGATCGCAACAAATAATGATAAGAGACGGTGGTTTTAAAGTACGTTCAGATTTGCTTGCAAGTAAAATAGGAAAAACTGATGACTGGCTTGCGGCCGCGAATTTTACGACAGATTTTCCGAAGCAATTTAATCCTCTGCAGGTACTACCTTTTAAAATTCCTCTCAAAGTATTTTTAGATGCAGGAACGTATGCCGAAGTATGGAAAGCAAATGCACCAACAGGTAAATTCATTTATGACGCAGGTTTGCAAGTATCGCTTATAAAGAACCTCGTAAACATTTATATTCCGATAATGTACAGTAAGGTATATGCTGACTATTTCAAATCAACGATTACGGGTAAACGCTTTTGGAAAAATATTTCTTTCAGCATCGACATACAAAATTTTAGCTTCGGTAAATTTTTTAATAAGCCTGAATTGTAAAAGTTTCGTTTAAGAAAAATTAGATTGAAAATTTCGTATCTGCCGCAGGCGAATATTGATAAACAAAAATGGAACCGCTGTATTAATACAGTAGCCAACGGCTTAGTATATGCCTTCGGTAAAGATCCTGATGGAAGACCCTCGGGCGCTTCTCATCTTATGATTGAACGATTTATAAAAGAACATGGAGGAGAAAATTTGACACTCGATTTTGAGGCAAGCAATATCAGCAGCGTTGCTTTTTTTTTATAAGAGTTTTGGCTGTACTGGAAAAATATCCGGGAACAAAAATGAATCAACTTCCGGCGAATGCAAAATTATTCAGGCAATAACATTTCTGCCAAACGCAAATCCAAAAGCGTTGTAATTTTAATGTTATTGCGTTGGCCCTCAATTAAATTTATGGCAAGACCGAAAGCCTCAACAACCGAAGCTTCATCCGTATACTTGTCTTTATAATCAATTTTATAAGCCGGTAATAAAATTTTGCTGTGGAAAGTCTGCGGCGTTTGAATGAGTTTTACTTTATTTCTGTCAACGATTTTGTTACCACTGTTAGTTAATAATCTCACACTATCGCCGCATTCCAAAGCAGGGATCGCATTGCCTTCTCCGAGAGCGGTTTCATAACACTTTCTTATAAGATCACCAGTAACCAGGCATCGAACACCATCATGAACAAAAATGATGCTTTCTTCGTTATTAGCGAAAGTCCGTTTTGCACAGAATGAAACCGCGTTCTTCCTCCTGCGGTTATGCGTATCCGTGAGGGATCGAAATATCCATCGATAATTTCACGTCCCTTGCCAATGTGTTCTTCAGGGAGCACTAATATGATTTCTATATTGTCGTAGGCATCCAGGAACGCTTTTATTGTATAATATAATACAGGCTTGTTTTTTAATAATAAGAACTGTTTAGGAATATCACTATTCATTCTTGTTCCCTTTCCTCCTGCGACTATAACAGCAAATTTCTTCATATCTTTTTTTACAAAATCAACCTCCATAAATAGCGATTAGATTCTCTCCATTGCTATTCTTAAATCCACGATACATTCCAGGGCTATTAAAAACCAGTGCCACATTGCCTTTAGGATCCGTTCCTATTAGCCCTCCCTCTCCGTGTAATGCAACTAATTTTTTCATTACCACTTCTTCACAGGCTTCCCGAAGGTTCATGTTTTTATACTCCATAAGGCAACTTACATCATATGCGGCAACAGCCTTAATAAAGATCTCACCGTGACCGGTACACGAAATTGCACAGGTGTTATTATTGGCGTATGTTCCCGCACCTATCACCGGACTGTCACCTATTCTTCCAAATTGTTTATTGGTCATGCCGCCCGTTGATGTTGCCGCTGCCACATTTCCATAACTATCGCATGCGACCGCCCCAACAGTCCCAAACTTTTTATCTTTTATTTCGCTTTCAGTTCTATCAACACTGTGATCCAGTTGGTACAAATCACTGCCGCTTATTTCTTTCCATTGTTTATAACGGAAGTCAGAGTAAAAATATTCGTCGGGTTCGAACTTCATTCCCTGCGTTACTGCAAATTCATTTGCGCCTTCACCACCTAAAAAAACATGACCGCTATGCAACATCACTTTTTCCGCAAGTTCTACAGGATTACGAATGTTTTTAACACCGGCAACCGCCCCGGCAGCCAAGGTGTTTCCATCCATAATAGCCGCATCCATCTCATGTAAACCCTTGTGGTAAATACAGAACCGCGCCCGGCATTAAACAGAACATTGTCTTCCAGCATTGCCACCGCAGCTTTTACGGCGTTTACAGCCGAACCTCCGGCGGACAAAACCAAGTAACCTGCATCCAGTGATTCCTTCAGGGCTTTTCTATATTCAGCTTCCAATTCTGGCGTCAAATGTTCTTTCATAATGGTACCGGCACCGCCATGAATGGCAATTGAAAACTTTTGCATATTAAATTTTTGAATTTACCTGTCAAAACCGAGCCCAAAATGAAAATAACAGAGCTAATATACGGCCTGAACAAGCCATCTTATGCCGACATTTTAGCAATCCCTGCACCTTCTCTTCCTGCACGAAGCTTTTTTAGAATTTTTCATACTCTCCTCATACTCTATCCATGCCTTTAGTATGCTCCATCCATGCACTATCTATATACCTGCAC
>CAWBUS010000024.1:0-46468 GCA_963792025.1 uncultured Chitinophagaceae bacterium
TACTCATCTGACTATACCAAAGAATATAAAAAAATCCTAATGGCATGGTAGAGCGAAGAATGAGGCAGGCAATATTTTCCCAGTAGCATCTTTCTGGTATACGGCATGGGTAAATGCAGGCCAGCCTGATCTTTCGGGGCTGGTGTTACATAAAATTTCTCAGAAGCTGACCTTAAAGATTTTGATGAGCTTAATCAAAAATGGCAAAGTGGAAAAATTAAGGGCCGGGGGGAAGAATGAGATCAAATGAGCAAAGGGCAATGAGGAACAAGCAATGGACAATAGGCAATGGATAAAAATTTATTGAAGCCCGGTTCATAAGCACTTTTACCTCGTACCTCATATCCCATACCTGACACCTCGTACTTTCTACCTAATACTTCTTAAATTTGCAGCCTAATTTTTTATCAATGACAGGAGTTATGCAAGATGTTTTAAAAGAAAAAAAAGTAATTCACAATTTTAACGGTGGACCTTCTGTCCTTCCAAAAACAGTTTTTGAGCAGGCATCAAAAGCGGTATTGAATTATAATGATACCGGCTTATCCATCCTTGAAATGGGGCACCGCACTAAAGAATTTGAATCAATAATGGAAGAGGCAAGGTCATTGGTAAAAGAATTAATGCAATTGGATAGAGACCATGAAGTATTGTTTTTGCACGGAGGAGCCTCCACACAGTTTATGCAGGTTCCAATGAATTTGCTTAACGAAAAAGAAACAGCTGCTTATGCTGATACGGGGGTATGGAGCTCCAAAGCGCTGAAAGAGGCAAAACTGTTCGGAAATGTAGATGTAGTATGCAGTTCAAAAGAGGCTAATTACAATTTTATACCAAAAGATTTTGTAATTCCCAATGATGCAAAATATTTTCATATTACCACTAACAACACAATATATGGTACTCAATGGAAAAATATTCCGGATGTAAGTATGCCGCTTGTGGCAGATATGTGCAGTGATATTTTCAGCCGGCAAAGAGACTTTAATGCTTTTGGGTTAATTTATGCCGGTGCTCAAAAAAACATGGGACCCGCGGGGATAAACCTTGTGGTTGTAAATAAAAATATACTGGGCAAAGTAAAAAGACAGATTCCCACCATAATGGATTATCGCAACCATATCAAAGAAAATAGCATGCTGAATACACCCCCGGTTTTTGCAGTATATGTTTCTATGCTCACACTCAGATGGCTAAAGGAAAGGGCGGAATTGATGCAATTGAAAAAATAAATAATCAAAAAGCAAAATTGATGTACGATGCTATTGACAATAGCGCTCTTTTTAAAGTCAACTGCAAAAGGAAGATCGCAGCACGATGAATGCCTGTTTTGTCATGAAGAGCACCCTTGAAAAAAAATTTCTTGAGTTTGCAGAAGAAATGATATATATGGAATCAAAGGGCACCGGTCAGTTGGCGGTTTCAGGGCATCAATGTACAACGCATTGCCGTTAAGCAGCGTAGAATTTCTAATTGATGTGATGCATGAATTTGAAAAGTTTCATTAAATCTCTTTTACCACTATAAAAAATCTAAAATTCATGAGCTGCAAACCAAAATAACTGCGAATGTCTATATTTGCACCCCTTAAACAATAAAGCCAAAGTGCTGTTATAATTAAAACAATGATTTCAATCTTACCCTTCAAAGCACTTCGACCTGAGGCACAATATGCAAAATTGGTAGCATCACGGCCTTACGACGTATTAAATAGTAAAGAAGCAAGGTGGAAGCAGAAGGAAATCCCTATTCATATTTACATATTACTAAAAGCGAAATTGATCTTCCTGCAAAAACCGATATACACAGTAAGGAGTTTATGAGAAAGCTAAAGAAAATCTGGATGCTTTTATCAGCCGGCCGGTTCTTTTCAGAGAAAGCAAACCCTGTTATTATATTTATCAGTTGGTAATGAATGGTAAAAGCCAGACAGGACTTGTTTGTTGCAGTTCAGTAGCTGATTATGAAAATGGCCTGATAAAAAAACATGAGTTTACGAGGCCGGAAAAAGAACAGGATCGTATTGCTCATATTAAAACTACGGGGGCGCAAACCGGTAATGTATTCCTTGCATTCAGGGATGTTGAGGAATTAAATGAGCTTATAGAAAAATGGAAAGCAAAAAAGTCCTGTATATAATTTTGCCACTGGAGATGATGTCAGCATACAGTTTGGGTAATCAGTGATGAAAATTATAAATACGATTACAGAAATATTTAAAACAAAAGTTCCCTGCACTTATATTGCAGACGGACATCACCGGGCTGCTTCTGCAGCAAAGGTGAGTAGCATGGCAGATTCTGAAGAGGCCGGCTATTTTTTAACGACATTATTCCCTGCAGGGCAATTGCATATTATGGATTACAACAGGCTGGTCAAGGATTTAAATGGTTTGTCAAATGAAGAATTTTTCGAAGGATTAATAAAAATTTACAGTTGAGAATGTAAAAGAAGCCTATGCTCCAAAAGAACTTCATAATTTTGGAATGTACTTTGAGCAAAATGGTACAAACTTACAGCAAAGGAAGGGACTTTTTCAACAGACCCTATTGGCATTTTGGATGTAACCATTTTACAAAATAATATACTGGAACCTGTTTTGGAATAAAGGATCAGCGAACAGATAAAAGGATTGATTTCGTAGGAGGCATTAGGGGACTTTCCGAATTGGAAAAAAGAGTGAAGAGCAAAGAATGAATGTGGCTTTCAGCCTGTACCCTGTAAGCATTCAACAGTTATTTGATATTGCTGACAGTGGAAATGTAATGCCCCCAAAAAGTACCTGGTTTGAACCTAAATTAAGAGATGGCTTATTTACTCATTTAATTTAATATTATTTATTAAACAAATAATAATAAAAACAGTTTACTCGTAAAACTATTTTATCTTTATCATATGAAAAAATTTCTGCTGTTCGGGCTGTTTTTCCCTCTTACATATTTGTTTTTTCACAATCAGAAGATATTGAAAAAATGCATGAAAATGCGAAAACATTTATGCGACAGGGTGATTATGCAAATGCTTCACTCATTTTAACAAGGGCTTTTTCACAGGCCCCAATAATATTGAAATTGCCAAAGATCTCGCTTATGACTATTACCTGCAAAAGGAAAATCAAAAAGCCCTTGCCACTATAAAGCCATTATTGGAAAAAGACAATGCGGATGATCAAACCTACCAGATTGCCGGCAGAATTTACAGGGCCATGGGCCAGGAAAAAGATGCTGAAAAATTGTACAAAAAAGCAATTAAAGGTTATCCAAAGAGGGGCCATTGTACAATGACTATGGTGAAATGCTCTGGCGAAGCAGGACCACGATGCAATAAAACAATGGGAGAAAGGAATACAGAAGATCCTTCATATGGCGGAAACTATTACAATGCATGTAAGTATTATTCGCTCACAACTGATAAAATATGGAGTTTATTTACGGGAAATATTTATTAATATAGAATCTTTTACGCCCGCACCGCCGAAATAAAGAATGTTTTATTAAATGGGTATAAAAAACTGTTTGCAGATCCGGATTTATTAGCAAACACTAAAGACAAAAACGATTTTGAAATAGCTTTTTTAACCACAATGAATAAACAAAACAGCATTGTAATAAATGGCTTGAATGCAGAAACACTTACCATGATCCGGACAAGATTTATTCTCGACTGGGATCAACTTATGCCAAACAATTTCCTTTTGCTCTTTTTAATAAGCAGGAGCAGTATTTGGAAGAAGGGATATTTCCCGCCTACAATCAATGGATATTCGGGGCATCGCAAAACCTCGCTAATTATCAAAACTGGATAGGTACACATCCTGAAGAATCGGCGTCTTTTAACAAATTTCAACAAGGAAGAATTTTCAGGATGCCCGAAGGCCAATATTATCATTAAAAAATTCGTTCATCGTAGGTAAAGCCAACAAAATAATTATTTGCAATTATTTGCTTATTTACTTAATTTAGGATTGCCAGTTTCAATAAAATTTAAAAGAAAAGGAGCTATCGATACATAATTTTTTTATTTTATGACCGAACCCACACGATTGTTTGATTGTATTGAATGGCATTTAGAAAGAGGACACACATACGTGATGGCCGCAAAAGAAGATGGCATTTGGAAGGAATATTCCTTCCGGAGTTTCTGAAACGGTAAATAAGCTGAGTGCCGGGTTATTGAAGATGGGCTTCGGTAGCGGCGATAGTACAGCCGAAGGAAGAGATAAAATAGCAGTGATTGCCAAAAACCGACCTGAATGGCTAATGCTCGACCTGGCTGTTCAGCAAATCGGAGCGGTACTTACTCCGGTATATCCTACGATAAGTCAATCGGAACTTGAATTTATTTTACAGGATGCACAGGTAAAAATCATTTTTGTAAACGATAAAAATCTTGCTGAGAAGGTCAAGGCAATACGTGCAAACCTGCCGCACCTGAAGGAAATATTTTCATTTGATAAAACGGAAAATATTAAACATTGGAAAGATATTTTTTCGAAGATGAAGAGTATCTTCGAAAATTAAAACAGATTTCAGACAAATACAATACGAAGATCTGGTCACAATTATCTATACTTCCGGTACAACCGGTAAGCCAAAAGGAGTAATGCTTTCACATAAAAATATCGTAAGCAATGTAATCGGCACCATGCCTTGTTTTCCGCCAGGAATAGCAAGGCCCTTAGTTTTTGCCCCTGAACCATATTTTTGAGCGGATGATCAGTTACCTTTATTTATATAAGGGGGTTCTATTTATTATGCGGAAAGTCTGGATACCATTCCCGAGAACTTAAAGGAAGTAAAGCCACATATGTTCACTACCGTTCCCCGGTTACTGGAAAAAGTATATGAAAAAATAATGCAAAAGGGAAGTGAATTAACCGGCATAAAAAGAAAATTTTTTTTCTGGGCGCATTCTTAGCGGAAAAATTTGAGATAAATAAGAACCAGGGAGTTTTTTATAATATGCAATTGTGACTTGCCAATAAAATGATTTTTAGTAAATGGAGAGAAGCCCTTGGCAATGAATAATTCGATTATAAGTGGTGGAGCTGCCTGCCAGGTGAAGCTGATACGAATATTTACGGCAGCAAAAATTGTTATCATGGAAGGTTATGGACTCACAGAAACTTCTCCTGTAATATCTGTAAACCGCTATGACAAAGAAAATCGAATGTTCGGAACAGTCGGGCCATTAATATAATGGGTGGAAGTGAAAATTGCACCCGATGGAGAAATATTATGCAAAGGACCTAATATAATGATGGGTTATTATAAACGGCCCGATCTTACGGCAGAATCGATGGAAGATGGTTGGTATAAAACCGGGGATATCGGGATGATCATCGATAACAAATTTTTGAAAATAACAGATCGCAAAAAAGAAATGTTTAAAACAAGCGGCGGTAAATATGTTGCACCAATAGTTGTAGAACTTAAACTAAAAGAATCGCCGTTTATAGAAAATATAATGTTAGTTGGTGAAGGTGAAAAATATGTGGGTGCTTTAATAATACCCTCATTCAATAATTTAAAAGATTGGGCAAAGGATAAAAATATTTCGTTTGCAACAAATGAAGAGTTGCTGCAGGATGAAAAGGTGAAAGAATTATATAAGACCGAAGTTGAGCATTACAACGCTCAATTTAATCATGTGGAGCAAATCAAAAAATTTGAACTGCTGCCGCAGGATTGGAGTATAGAAACTGGCGAAATGACTCCCAAGCTGAGTTTGAAAAGAAAGGTGATTATGGAAAAGTATAAAGATGCTGTAAAGAGAATTTACGCATAAGCGTTAAATATTATTATCAACCCGCTAAGCGATTTTGTTTTAAATTTCCTTTTGCGTTAACTAACCGTTCTGGTCCTGGAAAATCTTTTACTCCTCTCTTTCTTCAACAGGTATTTTTCTTATAAAGTCATCGTAGCCATCATTTTCATGATCACTGTATACCCCATAAGAATCCATACTGTAGCCGATAAGGCCATCGTTGGCTTTAATTAAATAGATCACAGAAGAATCGGCAGGATCGGACTCTCCCTCGAAACGATAAGTACGGATAATCTTCAAATCTTCAGGCTGATAATATTTTTTATTGACGGTAGTAAAGCCATCCGGTGTCATCATAAATTCGTTATCATGTTTTTCAACGCGAAGTTTCTCCAAAACGTTCGTTACCGTTGTCATGGGAATTTTCTGTTCGGTCATGTGTTTAAATTTATCGGTGAACTTTCACATTAAATCACTGACAAATTCCATACCCTTTTATAAAGTCGGCTTGAAAAAAAAGGAGAATTATTGTTTACAACGATTGATAGATTTTTATTTTGTTGTAAAGCGTTTTGCGGTCGATCTTTAAGATTTCCGCGGCCTTGGTCTTGTTGAAATTAACTTCCTTAAGTACATTCATTATAGTATCATATTCTGCTTTGGCAGCAGCATCTTTTAAATCAACATCTTTAATATTCATCGGTTCTTTGGTATCCTGCCTCAGCAGTTTTTCCTCCGGCGTATGTTGAATGTCTGCATTGGTAATTTCCCATGGTAATACGTTCGAGTTTATTTTACCTGATGGAGTAAGTAACACGGCACGCCTCACAACATTTCTAAATTCCCGCAAATTTCCGGGCCATGAGTAATTAACAAACATTTCTAAAACGTCGTCTTCGAAACCTTCTATATTCTTATTGAGTTCAAGATTTGTCTTATCAAGAAAAAAGTCAGCAAAAAGCGGTATATCAATTCTGCGCTCACGCAGCGGTGGCAAATTGATAGAGAATTCATTAAAGCGATGGTACAAATCTTCTCTGAACTTACCTCTTTTATAAGCTTCCTGCAGATTTTCATTCGATGCAACAATAATGCGTACATCCACATCAGTTTCCTTTGTGCCACCAACTCTTTTAAATTTTCTTTCCTGGATTACGCGTAATAAGGCAGCCTGCACTTCGGGTGAAAGATTGGCAACTTCGTCTAAAAATAAAGTGCCTCCGTTAGCCATCTCAAAATGGCCTTCTTTATCAGTTACTGCTCCGGTAAACGCACCCTTTACATGCCCAAAAAGTTCGCTTCCGGCAAGTTCCTTTGATAAAGTTCCGCAATCCAAAGCAACGAATGGTTTGTTTCGTCTGTTACTGGTTTCGTGAATGGTTTTTGCAATTACTTCTTTTCCTGTTCCGCTTTCGCCATATAATATGATACTGTAATTAGTGCCTGCTACGATTTCTATCTGGTTATATACACGGGCAGTTTCACCATTCTGCCCGATCAGGAATTCTTTATTGGCGGAAATAACATATTGCTTTTTATTTTTTGCGGGTTTGGTATTTACCGAAGGTGTAATAAATTCATTTGAAGGTGTTGCTATAGCTTTTTCAATAACGTTAATAACTTCATCGGGAATAAGGGGTTTTGTGATATAGTCAAACGCCCCCATCTTAATAACGTCCACGGCAGTTTTAATATCCGAATAGCCCGTTATAATAATTACAATAGTTTCCGGTTTAATTTCCTTTATTTTAAGTAGCACATCTTTCCCGCTCTTGTCTCCAAGCCTAAAATCACAAAGAACAATATCAAAATGTTCTTCATTAAATCTCGCAAGTCCTTTTGAGCCGTTAAGCGCTACTTCGGCTTCATATCCTTTCTTATTAAGGAACCGGCTTAGTAACGAACACATGTCAAGGTCATCGTCTATAATAAGAATTTTTTTCTGCATAGAACTTTAAAAACTTATGAGGTTGCAAAGTTAATTTAAATCTTTGTTTTTAAGATGAGGGGTTAATACCCGCCTTTCTTCAGTCATTATCCATTCTGCAAATTCGTTCGGCTGAATTTTTCTGCCAAATAAATTTGCATGCACTTTTGTAAATTCCGCACCAAGGTATAAAATAATTGAACTGTAATATACCCACACCATAATTATTATGATGGATCCTGCAGCGCCATATAAAGTAGTGAGATTGCTTTTACCTAAATAATAGGCAATGGCAACTTTCCCGAAAGTAAAAAATATGGCTGTTATAAAACCGCCAAAAAGAACGTCTTTCCATTTTATTTTGGCGTCGGGTAATAGTTTGAACATAAGTGAAAATAAAAATGTAGCGACAATAAAAGAAAGAATACTCTCTGCCGTTTCAATAAAATAAACACTGAAATGATGAATATACCTGCTTAAGAAATTACCAAAAGCCGCCACGAGTGCATTTAAAATAAGAGATACGATCATTATAAAACCTATGCTTAAAATAAGAGAGAAAGATAAAAGCCTGGTTACAATAAGCCTCCACCATACTTTTTTTGCTTTTACTCTCAGTCCCCATATTTTATTAAGCGAATCCTGTACTTCGCCAAAAATGCTGGTTGCGCCAATTAACAGGATGATGATACTTATAGTAGTTGCCACAAAATTATTCCCGGTGAGGTGAATATTTTTAATAATATCCTGAATTTGCAAAGCGGCTGCCGCGCCTACCAGGCCGTTTAACTGTTTGTATACTTCTCCATTTACGGCTTCTTTGCCAAAGAAAATTCCGGAAAGCGTTGAAATGATAACCAACAGCGGTGCTATAGAAAATACGGTATAGTAAGCGAGAGCAGCACTGTATTTTAAAATATTATCGGCCGAAAACTCAGTGAAGACCTGGCGTATATACGAATATATTTTTTTAAATCTTCTCCTCATATTCTTTTGAATTATTTACAGGTTCAGGTAATTTGGGTTAAATATAGATGATTAGGAGTAGGATAGCATAAACGAAGTTTTGAAGACTTATACTTTGAAACGGAATGGTATAAAGGCAAATCATCCGTTAAGGGTGCACTTTACTTGTAGCAAATATCAGGCGCATAATTGATTTTGTCCCAACTAACACCCATCCCTTACTATTGTTGCTTTTCGTAGAGCTATTTCCCCACAACACTCAATTATTGTCCCAACTAATAAATTAAATACCCGCAATTGCTCATATGGCAGCAATTTCAGCTTAACTTTTTTTTGGCAAACTTTTGTATAATCAGTAGGTGTATCAATTTATTTTTTAACCTAAATTTTTTTGCAATGGGAAATCTGTTATATATAATCGCAGTTATACTGGTGATTATTTGGGCGATTAGCTTTTTGGGAGGCTATTACACGGGCGGGCTGATTCACATCTTATTGGTCATTGCCATAATCGCAATTATTTTAAGAGTTATAAGAGGTGCAGCCTGATGTATTATTAATTCAAAAAATTAAATTTTATGGAAAGCTGGAAATTAAAATTAAAAGGTGACTGGAATGAAACCAAAGGAAAAATAAAAAAGGCCTATGCTGACCTTAATGATGACGATCTGAAACGTGACGAAGGAAATGATGATGTACTCATAGGAAAACTTCAGCAAAAATTGGGAAAAACAAAAGAAGAAGTGGTTAAGTGGATTGAAAGTCTTTAATGGTTTTCTTAATAATTGCTAACCCTCATTTAGAAAACTTTAGATGGGGGTTTTTATTTTTTGTTATGGTAATAAATAACCAATCACCTTTTTACGTAAAGCTGGCATTTAAATTCCTCGTTATTTTTTTTATTTGCTACTTTATTCATGTTGCGCAAAACATCTTAATTCCCTTTGCTTTTTCCTGTCTCCTTGCCGCATTACTCCTGCCCGCCGCAAATTTTTTGCAGTCGCTGAGAATTTCGAAAGTTATAGCTATTTTAATTTGTATTATTCTCGCAATTGGTTTTATAGCAGCTATTATTTATTTTTTGAGTAGCCAGATTGCCCGGTTTATGCAGGATGCTCCTTCAATAAAAGAACATTTAAACGAACACTTTGTTTCATTGCAAAACTGGATAAAAGAAAAACTCCACGTTTCTTTCCAGCAGCAAAATGAATATTTGAATACGCAGGCGGATAAGTTAAAAGCAACCGGCACCAGTTATATAGGCCGCACATTTTTTTCAATAACAGAAACGGTGATGCTGCTGGTGCTAATGCCTATTTATACATTCCTGCTTTTATTTTACAAAGATCATATCACCAAATTTTTATACGCCGTTTTTAAGAAGGAACACGCACCCGGTATAAAGAAAGTTCTTTCGCAAACCAAACTCATGATAAGGAGTTATATGACCGGCCTGTTGATTGAAATGGCCATAGTGGCTACCGCCGATTCAACGGGGCTTATGTTGCTCGGCGTAAAGTATGCCATCTTTTTCGGTGTGCTGGCAGCAGTACTAAACCTGGTACCCTACATAGGGATGTTTACCGCTACACTTTTTACGGTATTGGTATCATTAACCACAACCGATAGTACCAGTTCCGTGGTGTGGATTGTTGTAATATTTTATAGCGTGCACATTGTGGACGTAAATTTTTTGGTACCCCGGATCGTTGCCTCACGGTTACGAATAAACGCACTAATTTCAATTTTGGGAGTGGTAATTGGAGGCAGTTTAACCGGCATTTCCGGGCTGTTCCTGTCCATACCTTTCATTGCTTTTCTAAAAATTATTTGTGATGAAATCGAAGAGTTGAAGCCCTGGGGCCTCTTATTGGGAGATGAAACAACCTATTCCCAAAAATCAAAGCTTTATAAAAGACTGGAAAAAATATCGCTCAAGCCACGATCTAAACCCGGCAAAAAAATTAATAGCTGACTTAAAGGATATTATTCTTTAACAAAATAAATCTTTTTAAACTCAGGCGAAATTGAAAGAAATAATAAACGTAGTGCCTTTGGATAATTCGCTTTCCACATTGATGTTTGCATTGTGCGCCAGGATAATATTCTGTGTATTGGTAAGGCCAAGCCCGGTACCTTTTTCTTTTGTAGTAAAGTAAGGCTCAAATAATCTTGCTACATCTTCCTTTGATAACCCTTTTCCGGAGTCGGTTATTTTTACGACGCACCTGTTATTCCTGTTTTCCGTAGAAAGTTGAAGCGTTCCATTTTCAGGCATCGCCTCAATAGCATTTACAATAATATTGAGAAAAGCAATTTTTATTTTCCCCGGGTCTACCAAAACGGGATAAATATCTTTGTCATAATCTTTAACGACTATTATTTGTTTCAATTCAATTCGGTCCGATGCAAATTCCAGGCTGCTGTCCAGCACATCGTTAATAGAAGATTTTACGTATTGCAGCTCTGTTACTCTTGTTGAATCTAACAGATCACCTATAAGTTGATTGATTCTATTCGAGTTTCTTGAAATCATTTCGAATAAAATATCGACATCATTGCTGTTAGCAATTTCAGTGCGCAATTGTTCCGTGGCAAGGTTAATATTAGTTAATGGATTTCTCACTTCATGAGCTATAGTCCGCGAAATTCTTCCGGTAGCTGCAAATTTTTCAATGTTTCTCAATTCGATTAATTCAACGTTTAAGGCAGCCAGTTCATCAATTCTCAACTCAAGTTGCCGGCGAAATGCATTTGCTTTCTCACTGGCCTCTTTCTTTGCCCTATTCTCTTTATTAAAAGTAATGATGGAATAAAAAGTTAACAGGATTGCTGCTATAAGTGAAATAATAGTAACCTGTTTTATTATGTGGGAATATTTAGTTAGTTGCCGGTTTCTTTGCAGGAATAATTTTCTCTCTTCATCCTGCACCTGTTGCGTAAAGATTTCAACTTTCTTCATTTTAGCAATCCCAATATTTTTTTTAAGCAGCAGATTTTCATTAATGGTATGGGTGGAATCGTAAATTGAAATGGCATCATCGAGCCACGAAAACTTGTCGTCTATTAATGTTTTAAGTGAATCCATATTTTTTTGCTGAATGGGATTATCCTCGGTGAGTATTTTTACATTTATCAGGGCAGAATCCGCATCATTATGACTAACATTGTATTTTAACAAAAAGGCCTTTTCATCGGTAATCATGTAACCGCGGGCGGCAGATTCGCCCTGGGTAACATAACTGACCACATTTTCCAACCCGTGAATTACATCGTTTGAGTGATTAACAAGAGCCGACTGTTTCATAAGTTTTTGAGTAGCAACAAAAGATATGATATAAGAAACAAGAAGGATAATAAATGCAGCCAGGTAACCCCATCTTATCCGGTCAGCAATTCGGTCAACTAAATTTTTTATCATGTTGAATTGGGGGTTGTAACATTAATGGCAATTTAAAAATACTCAGGAATATTTTAAATTTTTGTTACTCAAATTATAAATATACAAGCTATTGAATAATAAAGCAATTTAGTTTGTGTATAAAACACGGGGCATCATTTCAATATTAATAAGCATAGTAAGAGGTTACGATTTGGTTACGTATGGCGTAAAACTATTCTGCCGGCTTTATTTTTTACCAGCCTTGCTTATCAACCAAAAGATTACTGCAATTATTACAATTACTCCAATAACCCCAAACCAAACGCCCGCCTTGAAAATGCCTGCAATAGCCTGGCAACTACTAAGCGTAAACGCAATTAATAACAGCGGAAGGATGACCGTTTTAAGATTGATCTTGTTCATATATTTATTTTTTAGTTTGATGATTTGGCTGCCTGCTTTTGATTTTTCCTGCGGAGTTTTTCTTAGCTTCATCCAAAGAGTGCGTCGTAAATATGCTCTTCTCATTTTTCGCGGTTCTGGCCAGGTGGGCGTAAAATTTTCTAATAGTTTCGAGTTCTTCTTCGGTAAAATCCTCAATGCTTATCAGGCGATTGCTCGCTTCGCAATTGGCTGCAATAAGCTCGTTTAGCTTAAGCTGCAAGGCAATCGTGTCTTTATTTTGAGAATGTTGTATAACGAAAACCATTAGAAAAGTAATAATAGTGGTGCTGGTGTTAATAACGAGTTGCCACGTATCAGAAAATCTAAAGATCGGGCCGGTTGCGGCCCATACTATTATAAAAGTCGTAGCTATTATAAAGGCATATGCGCCGCCCGTAATCTTTGTAACAACAGTTGAAAACCGGTTAAAGAATCTGCTGAATTGGTTGATATTCCTTTTCATATTTTTTTAGGTTTGATGATTGAAAGCACGATTCAATTAAAATAATTAATCGGCTATAAATAATTTTTGTACCTGCCTTAATAAAAAAAATTGCCTGGTTATTGATCCCGGGTTATTCATCCCAATCTTTTGTGCAAATGGTATTCGCACTTCCATATTAAATTGTGATAATGGTATTGAATATCCAGGCTTCCCCGGCAGCTTCCACGTTTATATATTCACAAGCACTACCGGTAATCGCTTCATCGGGTTCATTCTCCATCTGCAAATTTCCTATGCAATATATCAGCCACTTTATTTGGGCTCATGGCTTTCGTAAGTTGAGGGACGCCTTCATTAATAATTTTTTCGCTATGATCAACTTTATAGGTGGCTGAGAATTCCCGTAATTCTTTTGTTGTAACCTCCTTTTGTTTCGCCAACCAGGCTGCAGGAATAGGCTAATTAATATTTTGAGGTGCTGAAAAACCCGAAGGGTTGAAATTATTGTAGAAAAGAGTAAATTGTAAATCAAAACCCCGAAGGGGTGACACCCAAACTATTTTAAATTGACTGCTATGCCAGGGACCTTTCATCAACTTCATATCCGGGTTGTTTTTGCTGTTAAAGGCAGAGAAAATCTGGTCAGTAATAATTGGAAAGAAGAGTTACACAAATATATAGCTGGTATCATCGAAGGAAAGGGACAAAAGTCCATGATTGTAAATGGGAATGCCTGGTCATATTCATGCATTCATAGGACTGCGGCCGGCTATGGCCATATCTGATTTGGTTAGAGATATTAAAAAGAATTCGTCAAATTTCGTTAATAATCACAACTGGGTGAAAGGTAAGTTTTCATGGCAAGAAGGTTACGGTGCATTTTCTTACGCTCATTCTCATATAGACGCCGTATATCAGTACATTCTTAACCAGGAAAATCATCATAAAAAGAAAACCTTCAAACAGGAATACCTGGAACTTTTAAAAAAATTTGAGATCGGATATGATGAGAAATATTTGTTCGAATGGTACGATTAGCGTTCTCCTTTTGAGTATCACCCCTTCGGGGTTGCTCTTTAATGATTCGGATTTTTTCTACAATAATTGCACCCTTTCAGGGTTTTTTCCTAAAATATAAACACCTGTTTCCAGCACCTCAAAATATTAATTAGCCCGGGAATTAAATAATTTGATTTGTTATCTTTGTGAATAAAATTGGTTAAGGGAAAAAAATCATTTCTCATGATGGGCAAAAATATACTCAAATAGTATTTGGAGCCGGATGTTACAATGATTTTGAACATGATAAAACCCGTTGCCAGTTTATGTTTTAGACATTTAGCGTTTGCTTTATTTATATTGGCAATATATTTTATACATATTATAGGAAATATTTCTTTTTTAAATTTTAAATCTTACAACTATGAGCTCAGGAAAAGTATTAGCAGCTGTTTTAGCCGGTGCCGCAGCCGGTGCCATTTTAGGTATATTGTTTGCGCCCGATAAAGGGACAGAAACCCGGAGGAAAATTGCAGAGAAAGGTTCAGATCTGGCAGGTTCGGTAAAGGATAAATACAATGAATATGCAGAAGCCATTTCTGACAAATATGATGCTGCAAAACAAAAACTATCCGGTTATACTTCTGAAGGAAAAGATATGGTTAACCAGGCTAAAGAAAAGGCAAATGCTATGAAAAGCGATATAAGAACCTCCATGAATTCGTAATGTAGGTTCTTATATTTTGTAATTACAGGCCCGATAATAAATGATAAAAAATGGATAGTAAGCCTACCAATGTAGAAGAATTGTTTCAGAAATTAAAAGAGTACGCCGATGTAAGATTGGATTTATTTAAGCTCAGGAGCATAAATAAGGTGTCCGGTTTTATGGCCTCCGTTATAACTATTGTTATTTTAACAGTGCTGTTTAGCGGGGTGATTCTCTGCTTAACAATTGGGCTTGCGCTTCTGATCGGTCATTGGTTAGGCAATGCTTATTATGGTTTTTTTATTGTGGGAGGAATTTATCTTATTGCCGGGCTTGTAATTTATTCAATGCGTGATAAATTAATTAAAATTAAAGTCAGCAATAAATTAATAAAGGAACTGATAGATTAATGCAACTTGTAAAATTTCAGTAAAATGGTTGATATAGCATCTTTACCGGGTAGTGGCGGAATGATTAACGGTGTTTCTGATTTGGAAACAGCCATAAAAAGACTGGAAAGAAAAAAGTTATTGCTGGAAGAAGGGATAAAGGAAGATTTTCACACAGTGCTGCAAAGCATGAAACCGACCAATATTTTAAAGAGTACGATACATGAAGTACAACAGTCGCCTGAGCTGAAACATAATCTGTTTAAATTAGCCTTAGGCTTGGGAGCCGGGTACTTTTCAAGAAAGCTCGTGGTGGGTAAATCTGCCGGCATTGTAAAAAAGGCGCTGGGCGCTGCTCTCCAATATGGCATTACAAATTTTGTGGCCAAAAAAGATAATAATGTGGAAGTGGATGGTCTTCATACAAAGAAGAAAAATCTTCTGAAAAAAATTCTTTCTATTTAACCTCCCAGTTTTTTAAGACATTTTTTGAGATCGATTCCTTTTCCAAGGACGTCTTTAAAAATATCTCCTTTTTTCTGTACCCGCTGAAGTAGGTTATGTATGGTAAATTGTTTAGGAGACAAACCTTTTTTTACTTCGTTCCAAAGCAAAGGCGTTGAAACCGTTGCTCCTTCTTTTGGCCGTAAACTATAAACAGAAGCAATAGTTTGTCCTTTGCTGTTTTGCAAATAATCCATATAAATTTTCGCCTCACCTCTTTTTTGCAGGTTTCTTTCAAGTGTGGTAAACTCTTTCAACTGCTCGCTGGCCATAACGCAAACTATGTAGGCAAAATCCTTTGCCTGTTCGTAGGTATATTTTTTCGCCGTCGGAACGTAAATATGCATTCCCGTAGATCCTGAAGTTTTGCAAAACGACGCAGCGCCGGCTTTGTTCAGAATCTCGTTCACCATATTGGCAGCCTCAATCACCTGGTCGAAAGTATTTTTTGAGGAAGGATCAATATCGATGATGAGATAATCCGGTTTATCCAGGTCTTTTATGGTTGAATGCCACGGATTAATTTCTATGCAACCGAGGTTATTCATATAAGTGAGCGTGGCGGCATTATCGCAAATGATATAATCTATTTCTTTTTGATTCGATTCAGAAAATATCTTTTTGCTGGTTACATAAGAAGGAACATTTCCCGCGGCATCCTTTTGAAAAAATCCTTTTTCATGAATCCCGTTCGGATTGCGTAACAAAGATTCCGGGCGTCCTTTTAAATAAGGAAGAATATAATCTGCCATTGAAATATAATATTTAATTACATCCCCCTTGCTGATGCCATCTTCAGGAAAATAAATTTTATTAAGATGGGTTGCTGTCACCTTTGATCTCCCAAAAGTGAACACGCTGTCATCATTGCCGGAGTTTTCTTCCGTCTCTTCGGTCTTACTCTTTGGTTTGGGTTTTGCTTTTGTATTTGCCATGGTAACTTCATTTATATCTTTATCATTTCTGAGGTGCAGGAAAATAGGCTGCCGCAGCTTTCCGTCAGATGTTATTTCAGCAAACTTTACTTCACAAACCAATTGTGGCTTTACCCATGTAACAGGAGAATTAGTTGTGAACTTTTCTTCGAAAGGAGAAGTTAATTGCACCAGTGGTTGTAGTTTTTCATACATCTCCTTTAAAGAAGTTTGATTGAATCCACCGCCGGTATGCCCGATGTACCTTAACTTCTTGCCCCGTCCTGCCTTGCCATCCGGGCGGGTATCCTGTACGCCGAGGATTAATGCGCCGAAATATTTTCTTGCGCCCGACGGTTGCGTGTAGCCGGCAACGATAGCTTCCGTTGTTTTGTGATGTTTTATCTTCAGCCAGTCGGACGTTCGTTTGCCGGGGTAATATTTTGAATCGGCTCTTTTAGCCATAATGCCCTCAAGATGTTTTTCTCCCGATACTTTAAAAAATGATCTTCCTTTTTCAGCAATATGATCAGAATATTTTATCACTTCATTTTTCGGAATGATCTTTTGCAGCAATTCTTTTCTTTGTAATAAAGTGAGGCCGGTAGTATTGTGACCATTTAATTGTAAAAGATCAAAAATATAATATTGAATAGGTTTATCCCGGTTTTCGGCATAATGCTGCAGCAATTGAAAATCGGGTTTGCCATCTTTATTCAGAACAACAATTTCACCGTCAACAACAACGTCTTCTTTTATGTTTGATAGCTGCTCAGCTACCATCGGGTAGCTGGAAAGAAAGCTGAGCCCGTTGCGGGAGTATAGCAACGTTTTACTTTTTGTTTTCTCGGCAATGGCCCTGTAGCCATCCCATTTAATTTCAAATACCCAGTTTTTATCGTCGAAGGGCTGGTCGGTTTCTTTTGCCAGCATGGGCTGTATAAAGTTGGGCACCTTCCTGTCACCAACTATTGCGGTTTGGATGAACTTTTTTTTTCGGTGCCTCCTTTTTATTTTCAGCAAGCCATTTATTAATAGGAGAGTTTTTCGGCGTTTGTTCTTCACTGTTATAGTCATCGTCAACCGCATATTTATCGCGGTGTTTTATTAAGAGCCAGCTGTTATCTTCTTTGTTCTTTAGTTTTACCAGTGCAAATTCGCCCTTTAGTTTTTTACCAAATAGCTGAAATTTCAGGTCTCCGCTCTTTAAACCGGCACGGAGTTTTTTTACCGCGATTTCTTTCGGTGAATTATCAATATCGTTATAAGTTCCTTCGTCCCATATCTCCACGATACCTGCGCCATAATTTCCTTTCGGTATTTCGCCGGCAAAGTTTTTATAATCATACGGGTGATCCTCAACCATCATGGCTAAACGCTTATCTTTTGGATTTAAGGACGGGCCCTTCGGAACGGCCCAGCTTTTAAGAACACCATCCAGCTCCAGCCGGAAATCGTAATGCAATTGTGTTGCCTTGTGACGCTGCACAACAAACGAAAGTTGTGAAACAGACTTTTTTTAACTTGCCCTCGGGCTCGGTTGTCTCTTTGAAATTCCGTTTTTTATTATACAGGGTGAGCGCCATATCAGGAAGCTTTTTTGCGTTTTACATCAAGGCTCGCTTTCAATTGTTCCATAAGGTCTTTTGTTTTGTTATGAACAACTTTCATTTGCGGTGCTTTTATTTTCTTACCACCCGCCTTTGCCTTTATCAGTTTAAGAAGCTCGTCGTTGTAAGTGTCTTTATATTTTGAAATATCAAATTTTGCCGTAAGCTGGTCGATGAGTGTTACAGCCATTTTTAATTCTGCCGGCTTTACCGCGGTATTTTTAGGAAGCGATAATTCGCCGGTATCTCTTATTTCTTCCTCAAACCTGATGCGGTTTAATACGATCACATCTTTATCAGGCCTTAGTATGGCAAGGCTTTCTTTATTTCTCATAACAAAACTGGCCACGCCTACTTTCTTTGTTTTTAATAATGCCTCCCTTAATAATTCATAAGGTCTCGTTCCTGATTTATCCGGCTCGAGGTAATAAGGCGTTTCATAATATAAGCTGCTGATTTCTTCTTCCTTTACAAAGTCTGATATCTCTATAGTTTTTGTTTTTTTGGCGCTGGCAGCTTCAAAATCTTTATCGTCCAGCACCACATAATCATCATTCAGTTTATAGCCTTTTACAATATTGGCCCAGGGAACTTCTTTGCCTGTTTTTTCATTAATGCGCAAATACTTGATATGCGAATGATCTTTTTTATCGAGCATATCAAGATCGAGATTACTGCTTTGTGTGGCGCTATACATTTTTACGGGAATGTTAACCAGCCCGAATCCGATAGCGCCTGTCCATATTGGTCGCATAATTTTATTTTTGTCAGTGAAGTGTACATAGAAAGTATTGTGCCCATCTTTGAAAGCCTTATTCTTCAATGGTTGCAAGCCTATACTAAGTTACATAAAAAATTTGCTGAGGAAATAATTCCACGTAACCATCATCAAATCACCTTGCCCGAAAAGCCGATTTACTTAATGGAATTTCAATGTGAAACCGTTAATTTTGCCAACCTTTAAATTCACGTTGGTCCCGTAGTTCAATGCCCGCCCGGCTGAATGCCGTTCAGACGGGGATAGAATCTGTCGGGAAGTTTCCGGAAGTCCTGATACAGGCTCGATTCATTACAGTTCAGGGGGATAAATCTGGAAGAATATGAGATCGATAATTTTGTGTGCAATAAAAAAAGAATACTATAAGAGAGATCTGGCAATAGAGTTATAAAAACAATGGTCCCGTAGTTCAATGGATAGAATAGAAGTTTCCTAAACTTTTGATACAGGTTCGATTCCTGTCGGGACTACTTTAAAAAAAGTTAAAATAATTCAACAAGAAATTCTATTTGAAACATAAATTTTTCTATCCTGTTATTCCCGCTAAAAAAAACGGCCGTTATCATAAAATCTTATTTTGATTTAGAATCAGTAACGCGGCATTTAATTTGTTAAGCAGAACCGAACTAATTGTTTTTGAATATAATTAAGTTGCATTACCCTGTAACCGAGGGAGGGCGAAGCCCTGTAACAGCTGAAATTGAGAAATAGCGATCCAGGATTTTTGATCAATTGTGTGGTATTTATTTAACGGGAAGCTAATTTCAGGTAGCATTAAGAATCTTTATTAGAATTAGCATTATTTTTTAAATATTTATATGAATAGTTTTTGTTCCGCCTCAAAATATTTGCTGGTCATATTTTTGGGACTTAGTGTTTTTTCCTCTTGCGTTGACACCCGGAAAGTAGCTTACTTCAACGACATACCGGATTCAACACGTATTGCTTCAAAAGCAGGGCTGGAGCCCGTAATTCAAAAAAAAGATATCTTAAGTATTTCTGTAAGCAGCCTCAGCGCCGAAGCGACAGTTATTTTTAACACACCTAATCTTCCAATGTACACCAACGGCTGCCACTAATAATAACTACCAAACAGCGGGTTACCTGGTAGGAGAGGACGGCACCATTAAATTTCCGTTACTTGGTGATATTCCGGCTGCAGGTCTCACGCAAAAGCAATTGGAAAATAATATTACCAAATTACTCATTGACAAAAAATTATTATTCGATCCGATTGTTACCGCCCGGTTTTTAAATTTTAGGGTGACAGTATTAGGAGAAGTCAACCGTCCAGGCGTAGTATATGTACCCAGTGAGCAGATCAGCATCCTGGAAGCAATTGGTGATGCGGGTGACTTGACGATTTATGGCCTTCGTGATAATGTAATACTGATAAGGCAGGAAGGGGGGAGAAATTGGTTAAGCGTTTAAACCTGAATTCTTCTAAAATATTACAATCACCCTATTACTTTTTAAAATCCAATGATGTGATTTATGTGGAACCGGGCAAGAACAAAGTGGCCAGTACTAGCCTTACCCAGCAACGGTTGCCTATTATTTTAAGTGGTCTTTCCCTCTTAATTATATTACTTGTTAATGTTTTTAAATTATAATCCCAACAGGCTTTCTAAAAAATAACTTATACCTGAATGCAAAAAGCTACAAACACAAATGAATTAGAGGAAGACGAAGAGGTTTCCCTGGGTGATTTATTTTACAAGTTTATTCCCTACTGGCCATTTTTTTTAATGTTGGTAGTGATTAGTCTTGCTGGCTGCCTGGATATATCTGCGCTATAAATTGCCGGTTTACCAAACAACCGCCACACTTTTAATTAAGGATGATAAAAGTTCTACGCCTGCTTCTGAGTTGCAGGATGCATTTGATATGTTCGGCGCCAAAAAGAATGTCGAAAACGAGGTGGAAGTGCTACAGTCGAAAACCCTCATGAAAGAAGTGGTGGAAAATTTGCACTTGTACGCCCCGGTATTTGTTTCCGGGAGGGTGATACATCAGTCAGCTTATCTGTTATCGCCTGTAGTAGTGGAAGCAAAATACCCGGATTCTTTAAAGTGGTTAAAGAAGTCCATTTTACATTTAACAATCGTGCCGGAACTGTTATGATTCATGATACCACCTATCCTTTGAAGCAATGGGAAAACACCTCTTATGGCATACTTCGTTTTCTACCCAATCCGTATTATCGTCCTCCCAGTGATCCTACAAAAGAAAAATCGGACGATTATTATTTTTCATTGAATGCCGTTTAAAAAAGCTGCCGATCAATATTTTGGAATCAATCACCATCTCGCCATCCAGCAAACAATCCACCGTAATTGATTTGAGCATACATGGGCGAGGTTCCTAAAGAGGGGAAGATATTTTGAATGAATTATTGACGGTATATAATCGAGGCGGCCATCCTCGATAAAAATCAATTAGCTGCCAATACTCTTAAATTTGTAAATGAAAGACTAGCTTACGTATCCAATGACCTGGATTCGGTGGAGAGGGCATTGCAAAATTTCAAAGCGAAGAACCGAATTACCGACATTAGCGCACAGGGGCAGATCTATTTGCAAACGGTGGCTGCAAACGACCAGAAGATCAGTGATATTAATGTGCAACTGGCTATGCTTGACCAGGTCGAACAGTATGTGAAGGGCAAAGGGGATCTCGGCGGCATTGTACCGGCTACGCTGGGTGATGCCGACCCTGTGCTTACAGACCTGTTACAAAAATTATCGGACATCGAATTACAATATACCCAAACCAAAAAGATTGTTCCTGAAAATAACCCGGCAGTGATAGCCCTGGTGGATGGCATCAACCGATTAAAGCCCCAGATACTGGAGAATATTGAGAGCCAGCGGAAAAACCTCCTGGCAGGCAGAAATGACCTTACCGCCACCAGTACTGACTATGGGTCAATGCTCAAAACAATTCCGGAGAAAGAAAAGGAGTTATTGAGTATCAGCCGCCAGCAGGCTATCAAAAATAATATTTATACATTCCTGCTGCAAAAAAGGGAAGAGACAGCTTTGTCCTTCGCTTCAGCAGTTGCTGACAGCCGGGTAATTGACCAGGCAGAATCATCCGATATACCGGTAAGCCCCAAGAAAAATCTCATTTACCTGGCTGCTTTCCTTGGGGCGCTAATTTTGGGGCATAGCTATTATTTATCTCAAAGACCTGTTGACCCGGACAGTACAGCAGCGATCTGATATTGAAAAATACATTGATATTCCTTTCCTGGGTGAAGTGAATTATGACCGGTCAAAATGTCCTATTGTCATTGCGGAAGGCAAGCGAAGTTTTATTGCTGAACAATTCCGGCAGTTGAGAACTTCATTGGGGTATATGGGAGTTGATGAAACCCATAAAAGAATACTGATTACTTCCAGTATTTCAGGAGAAGGAAAAAGTTTTATTGCCATCAACCTGGGTATCAGCCTGGCATTGATGGGCAAAAAAGTCGCACTTACTCGAACTGGATCTCCGGAAACCAAAATTAAGTGAACAGTTTAACATATCCGCGCATTACGGGTCTTTCCAACTATCTGATTGGAAAAGCAAATCCAAATGAAATAATTAAAAATACAGGCTATTGAAAATTTATTTTTGATATCCGCGGGCCCTATCCCTCCCAATCCTTCTGAATTGATTTCCAATGGAAGACTACAGGAATTGCTAACTTACCTCGAAAAGACATTTGATTATATTATTAATGGATACCGCCCCCGTTAATCCGGTAACAGATGCTTATCATTTATCGCCATTGGCGGATGTAACCCTTTTTATTATAAGGCATGATTATACACCCAAAATGTTCCTGCAAAAGCTGGAGCAGCAGAATAAAATAAACTCCCTTAAAAATCCGGCAATCATTTATAATGGCATTAGAGGTAAGGGAGTCAACAAATACGGATATGGATATGGGTACGACTATACAGAAGAGGGCGGTAATAACAGGAAGTGGTGGGAGAGTGTTTTCAAAAAACAATAATACCCTTAATGTCATCGACAATCAAATTAACTGTTTCTTTATTGATGGTAATCAAAGTTTATAGAAAGCTTTGCCTATGCGGAAAGAGAAATGATTTTTTTATGTAAGGCAACAAAATCAAAAATCCAATAAATATGTAACTCTTTCTTCCTCTCTAGGAAGTTTTTATTGCGATGTTGGCAATTCATATATTGATTCTGTTTTAAGTTTATAAATTATTAAACATGGAAAAAGACCAGCCTTTAGTAAGCGTTATTACGATTACTCGCAATAGAGGAACTCTTATTCCTAGAGCAATTGAAAGTATTTTAAATCAGACTTATTCTAACCTTGAATACATTATTGTGGATGGAGAATTGTAGACAATACGAGAGAGGTTGTTTCAAGTTACGCTGACAACCGCATAAAATATATTTACCTTGATAAATGCGGGCAGTCAGCGTAACTTGAAACAACCTCTCTCGTATTGTCTGAAGATTCTCCATCCACAATGTATTCAAGGTTAGAATAAGTCTGATTTAAAATACTTTGCTCTAGGAATAAGAGTTCCTCTATTGCGAGTAATCGTAATAACACTTACTAAAGGCTGGTCTTTTTCCATGTTTAATAATTTATAAACTTAAAACAGAATCAATATATGAATTGCCAACATCGCAATAAAAAACTTCCTAGAGGAAGAAAGAGTTACATATTTATTGGATTTTTGATTTTGTTGCCTTACATAAAAAAATCATTTTTTCTTCTTCCGCATAGGCAAAGCTTGTATTAAACTTTGATTACCATCAATAAAGAAACAGTTAATTTGATTGTCGATGACATTAAGGGTATTATTGTTTTTTGAAAACACTCTCCCACCACTTTCCTGTACCCACCCTGTCACTATAGTGCGTATCCATATCCATACCCATACTTATTGACTCCTTTACCTCTGATACCATTGTAAATAATAGCCGGATTTTTAAGTGTACTAATTTTATGCTGTTGCTCTAATTTCTGCAAAAACATTTTAGGTGTATAATCATGCCGAACAATAAACAGCGTTACATCTCCAATGGTGAAATGATGTAAGCATCCGTTACCGGATTAACAGGGGCTGTATCTATGATAATATAATCAAACGATTTCTCGAGGTAATCAACAAATCCTTTAACCGTCCATTAGAAATCAGTTCTGAAGGATTAGGTGGTATAGGTCCTGCAGGTATCAAAAACAGGTTTTCAACCGGTATTTTTTACTAAATCATCGGCTGGATTTTTCCAATTAAATAATTGGAAACCCCTGATCCGAAGAAATGTTAAATTGTTCACTTAATTTGGGTTTACGAAGGTCAAGTTCAATCAATGCTACTTTTTTCCCCATGAATGCCAAACTGATACCAAGGTTGATAGCAATAAAACTTTTCCCTTCTCCTGAGATGCTTGAAGTAAGTAAAATTCTTTTATGAGATTCATCCACTCCCAAATACCCAGAGAAGTTCTTAATTGCCGGAATTGTTCCGCGATAAAACTACGCTTGCCTTCGGCAATGACAAATGGTGGATTTTGACCTGTCATAATTTACTTCACCCAAAAATGGAATATCCGTATATTTTTCAATGTCTGCTCGTTGCTGTACAGTACGGGTAAGAATATCCTTAAGATAAATAATAGCTAACCCAGGTAATAGGGCCCCAAAAAAGCGGCCAGGTAAATTAACTTTTTCTTAGGGTAACCGGGATATCAGAAGATTCTGCCTGATCAATGATCCGGCTATCGGCAACTGCAGAAGCAAAAGACAAAGCGTTTCTTCCCTTTTTTGCAAAAGGAAGGTATAAATATTATTTTTAATGGCTTGTTGCCGGCTGATGCTCAATAACTCCTTTTCTTTTTCAGGAATGGTTTTAAGCATGGAGCCGTAACGTTACTGGTGGCTTTAAGGTCATTTCTCCGGCCACAGGTTTTTCCGTTGGCTCTCTATATTATCTAGAATGCGGGTTTTAATCTATTGATACCATCTACAAAGGCTATCACCGCAGGGTTATTTTCAGGAACGATCTTTTTGGTTTGGGTATATTGCAATTCAAGGTCCGATAATTTTTGTAACAGATCGGTAAGTACCGGATCGTCATCACCCAAGCGTTGCTGGTGCAATACCCCCTAGATCCCCTTTGCTCTTCACATACTTTTCTACCTGGTCCAGCATTGCCAATTGCACATTAATATCACTGATCTTCTGATCATTGGCAGCCACAGTTTGCAAATAGATCTGTCCCTGCGCGCTGATATCGGTAATTTTATTTTTCGCTTTAAAATTTTGCAAGTGTCTCTCTACCGAATCCAGTTCATTTGACTACATAGTTTAATCTTTCATTTACAAATTTAAGCGTATTGGCGGCTAATTGATTTTTATCAGGATAGCTGCCTCGTTATATACCTTCAATAATTCATTCAAAATATCTTCCCCTCTTTTAGGAACTTCCCCTTCGATGCTTAAATCAATTACGGTGGATTCTTTACTGGAAGGGGAAATATTAACTTGATCCAAGAATATTGATTGGCAGCATTTTTACGGGGATCAATGAAAAGTAGTAAACGTCTGATTTTTCTTTTGTCGGATCACTGGAGTGATGATAATATATGTTAGGAAGAAAGCGAAGGATCCCATAAGAGGTGGTTTACCCATTGATTCAAAGGATAAGTAGTATCATGAATCATTACGGTACCGTACGATCATTAAAAGTAAAATGTATTTCTTTAAACTTTAATAGAATCAGGGTATTTTGCTTCAACTACTATAGGTGACAATACATAAGCGGATGATGCATTACCCTTCCTGAAACAAATACCGGTGCATACAGGTGCAGATTTTCTACCACTTCCTTCATCAGGGTTTTTGATTTCAATACTTCCACTTCATTTTCCACATTCTTTTTAGCGCCAAACATATCAAAAGCCTCCATGTATTCAGAAGCCGGCGTGGACCTTTTTTATCATCTTTAATCAAAAGCGTAGCGGTGGTTTGGTAAACCGGCATTTTATACCGCAAATAAATCCATGCCCCGGTCAAGACTAATAATACCAATAATAAGAAAAATGGCCAGTATGGAAGATACTTATAAAATAAATCACCCAGGGAAACTTCTTCTGTTTCCTCAAATTCAGATTGTTTGTAGATTGATTGCATTCAGGTATAAATTATTTATTGGAAAGTCTATCGATTATAATTTAAAAACATTAACCAGTAATATAATTAACAGCGAAAGGCCACTTAAAATAATGGGCAACCGTTGCTGGGTAATGCTTGTGCTGGCTACTTTGTTCTTGCCGGGTTCTACATAAATCACATCGTTGGATTTTAAAAAGTAATAGGGGATTGTAATATTTTGGAAGAATTAGGTTTAAACGTTTTACCAGTTTATCCGCTCCTTCCTGCCTTATTAGTATTACATTATTGCGAAGGCCATAAATAGTCAGGTCTCCTGCCTGCCCAATAGCTTCCAGGATACTAATTTGCTCACTTGGTACATACACCACACCCGGGATGGTCCACTTCTCCCAACACAGTAACTCTGAAATTTAAAAACCGTGCTGTAACAATTGGGTCAAATAATAATTTCTTATCAATAAGCAATTGGGTGATATTATTTTCCAATTGTTTTTGAGTAAGCCCGCAGCAGGAATATTGCCGAGCAACGGAAATTTAATAGTGCCGTCATCGCCTACCAGGTAACCAGCTGTTTGGGAGTATTGGTTGTTGCGGCATTTGGTGTGATTGGGAGGTTAGGCATATTAAAAATAACAGTCGCTTCGTTGCTCAGGCTGCTAACCGAAATGCTTAAAATATCTTTTTTTTGTATAACAGGTTCCAGTCCTGCTTTTGAAGCAACACGTGCGGAGTCCTGTACATCATTGAAGTAAGCTACTTTCCGGGTGTCAACGCAAGAAGAAAAAACATTAAGTCCAAAAAATATGATCAGCAAATATTTTGAGGCCGAACAAAAACTATTCATATAAATATTTAAAAAATAATGTTAATTCTAATAAAGATTCTAATGTTACCTGAAATTAGCTTCCCTCATAAATAAATAACACATAATTGGTCAAAAATTCTGGAAAGCTATTTCACAATTTCAGCTTTACAGGGCTTCGCCCTCCCTCGGTTACAGGGTAATGCAACTTAATTATATTCAAAAACAATTAGTTCGGTTCTGCTTAACAAATTAAATGCCGCGTTACTGATTCTAAATCAAATAAGATCTTTTGATAACGGCTGTCTTTTTTTAGCGGGAATAACAGGATAGAAAAAATTTATGTTTCAAATAGAATTTCTTGTTGAATTATTTTAACTTTTTTTAAAGTAGTCCCGACAGGAATCGAACCTGTATCAAAAGTTTAGGAAACTTCTATTCTATCCATTGAACTACGGGACCATTATTCTTATACTCTATTGCCAGATCCTCTCTTATAGTATTCCTTTTTTATT
Organism: uncultured Chitinophagaceae bacterium; assembly: GCA_963792025.1. GTDB lineage: Bacteria > Bacteroidota > Bacteroidia > Chitinophagales > Chitinophagaceae > Ginsengibacter. Next base: position 27,301 of record CAWBUS010000024.1, read on the forward strand.
ATATACAAAATTATCAATCTCATACTTTCTTCCAGATAATCCCCCTGAACTGTAATGAATCGAACCTGTATCGGGACTTTCGGAAACTTCCCGACAGATTCTATCCCCGTCCGAACGGCATTCAGCCGGGCGGGCATTGAACTACGGGACCAACGTGAATTTAAAGGTTGGCAAAATTAACGGTTTCACATCGAAATTCCATTAAGTAAATCGGCTTTTCGGGCAAGGTGATTTGAGGATGGTTACGTGGAATTATTTCCTCAGCAAATTTTTTATGTAACTTAGTACAGGCTTGCAACCATTGAAGAATAAGGCTTTCAGAAAAGGGCACAATACTTTCTATGTACACTTCACTGACAAAAATAAAATTATGCGACCAATATGGACAGGCGCTATCGGATTCGGCCTGGTAAACATTCCCGTAAAAATGTATAGCGCCACACAAAGCAGTAATCTCGATCTTGATATGCTCGATAAAAAAGATCATTCGCATATCAAGTATTTGCGCATTAATGAAAAAACAGGCAAAGAAGTTCCCTGGGCCAATATTGTAAAAGGCTATAAACTGAATGATGATTACGTGGTGCTGGACGATAAAGATTTTGAAGCTGCCAGCGCCAAAAAAACAAAAACTATTGAGATATCTGATTTTGTTAAAGAAGAAGAAATCAGCAGCCTATATTATGAAACGCCTTATTACCTCGAGCCGGATAAATCAGGAACGAGACCTTATGAATTATTAAGGGAGGCATTATTAAAAACAAAGAAAGTAGGCGTGGCCAGTTTTGTTATGAGAAATAAAGAAAGCCTTGCCATACTAAGGCCTGATAAAGATGTGATCGTGTTAAACCGCATCAGGTTTGAGGAAGAAATAAGAGATACCGGCGAATTATCGCTTCCTAAAAATACCACGCGTAAAGCCGGCAGAATTAAAAATGGCCGTAACCCTCATCGACCAGCTTACGGCAAAATTTGATATTTCAAAATATAAAGACACTTACAACGACGAGCTTCTTAAACTGATAAAGGCAAAGGCGGGTGGTAAGAAAATAAAAGCACCGCAAATGAAAGTTGTTCATAACAAAACAAAAGACCTTATGGAACAATTGAAAGCGAGCCTGGATGTAAAACGCAAAAAAGCTTCCTGATATGGCGCTCACCCTGTATAATAAAAAACGGAATTTTAAAGAGACAGCCGAGCCTGAGGGCAAGAAAAAAAATCTGTTTCGCAACTTTCGTTTGTTGTGCAGCGGCACAAGGCAACACAATTGCATTACGATTTCAGGCTGGAGCTGGATGGCGTTCTTAAAAGCTGGGCCGTTCCAAAGGGCCCGTCCTTAAATCCAAAAGATAAGCGTTTAGCCATGATGGTTGAGGATCACCCTTATGATTATAAAAACTTTGCCGGGGAAATACCCAAAGGAAATTATGGCGCAGGCATCGTGGAGATATGGGACGAAGGAACTTATAATGATATTGATAATTCACCGAAAGAAATCGCGGTAAAAAAACTTCGTGCCGGCTTAAAGAGCGGGAGATCTAAAGTTTCAGCTATTTGGTAAAAAACTAAAAGGTGAATTTGCACTGGTAAAACTAAAGAACAAAGAAGATAACAGCTGGCTCTTAATAAAACACCGCGATAAATATGCGGTTGACGATGACTATAACAGTGAAGAACAAACGCCGAAAAACTCTCCTATTAATAAATGGCTTGCTGAAAATAAAAAGGAGGCACCGAAAAAAAAAAGTTCATCCAAACCGCAATAGTTGGTGACAGGAAGGTGCCCAACTTTATACAGCCCATGCTGGCAAAAGAAACCGACCAGCCCTTCGACGATAAAAACTGGGTGTTTGAAATTAAATGGGATGGCTACAGGGCCATTGCCGAGAAAACAAAAAGTAAAACGTTGCTATACTCCCGCAACGGGCTCAGCTTTCTTTCCAGCTACCCGATGGTAGCTGAGCAGCTATCAAACATAAAAGAAGACGTTGTTGTTGACGGTGAAATTGTTGTTCTGAATAAAGATGGCAAACCCGATTTTCAATTGCTGCAGCATTATGCCGAAAACCGGGATAAACCTATTCAATATTATATTTTTGATCTTTTACAATTAAATGGTCACGATACTACCGGCCTTACTTTATTACAAAGAAAAGAATTGCTGCAAAAGATCATTCCGAAAAATGAAGTGATAAAATATTCTGATCATATTGCTGAAAAAGGAAAATCATTTTTTAAAGTATCGGGAGAAAAACATCTTGAGGGCATTATGGCTAAAAGAGCCGATTCAAAATATTACCCCGGCAAACGAACGTCCGACTGGCTGAAGATAAAACATCACAAAACAACGGAAGCTATCGTTGCCGGCTACACGCAACCGTCGGGCGCAAGAAAATATTTCGGCGCATTAATCCTCGGCGTACAGGAGACCCGCCCGGATGGCAAGGCAGGACGGGGCAAGAAGTTAAGGTACATCGGGCATACCGGCGGTGGATTCAATCAAACTTCTTTAAAAGAGATGTATGAAAAACTACAACCACTGGTGCAATCAACTTCTCCTTTCGAAGAAAAGTTTACAACCAATTCTCCTGTTACATGGGTAAAGCCACAATTGGTTTGTGAAGTAAAGTTTGCTGAAATAACATCTGACGGAAAGCTGCGGCAGCCTATTTTCCTGCACCTCAGAAATGATAAAGATATAAATGAAGTTACCATGGCAAATACAAAAGCAAAACCCAAACCAAAGAGTAAGACCGAAGAGACGGAAGAAAACTCCGGCAATGATGACAGCGTGTTCACTTTTGGGAGATCAAAGGTGACAGCAACCCATCTTAATAAAATTTATTTTCCTGAAGATGGCATCACCAAGGGGGATGTAATTAAATATTATATTTCAATGGCAGATTATATTCTTCCTTATTTAAAAGGACGCCCGGAATCTTTGTTACGCAATCCGAACGGGATTCATGAAAAAGGATTTTTTCAAAAGGATGCCGCGGGAAATGTTCCTTCTTATGTAACCAGCAAAAAGATATTTTCTGAATCGAATCAAAAAGAAATAGATTATATCATTTGCGATAATGCCGCCACGCTCACTTATATGAATAACCTCGGTTGCATAGAAATTAATCCGTGGCATTCAACCATAAAAGACCTGGATAAACCGGATTATCTCATCATCGATATTGATCCTTCTTCAAAAAATACTTTCGACCAGGTAATTGATGCTGCCAATATGGTGAACGAGATTCTGAACAAAGCCGGTGCTGCGTCGTTTTGCAAAACTTCAGGATCTACGGGAATGCATATTTACGTTCCGACGGCGAAAAAATATACCTACGAACAGGCAAAGGATTTTGCCTACATAGTTTGCGTTATGGCCAGTGAGCAGTTGAAAGAGTTTACCACACTTGAAAGAAACCTGCAAAAAAGAGGTGAGGCGAAAATTTATATGGATTATTTGCAAAACAGCAAAGGACAAACTATTGCTTCTGTTTATAGTTTACGGCCAAAAGAAGGAGCAACGGTTTCAACGCCTTTGCTTTGGAACGAAGTAAAAAAAGGTTTGTCTCCTAAACAGTTTACCATACATAACCTACTTCAGCGGGTACAGAAAAAAGGAGATATTTTTAAAGACGTCCTTGGAAAAGGAATCGATCTCAAAAAATGTCTTAAAAAACTGGGAGGTTAAATAGAAAGAATTTTTTTCAGAAGATTTTTCTTCTTTGTATGAAGACCATCCTCTTCCTCATTATTATCTTTTTTGGCCACAAAATTTGTAATGCCATATTGGAGAGCAGCGCCCAGCGCCTTTTTTACAATGCCGGCAGATTTACCCACCACGAGCTTTCTTGAAAAGTACCCGGCTCCCAAGCCTAAGGCTACTTTAAACAGATTATGTTTCAGCTCAGGCGACTGTTGTACTTCATGTATCGTACTCTTTAAAATATTGGTCGGTTTCATGCTTTGCAGCACTGTGTGAAAATCTTCCTTTATCCCTTCTTCCAGCAATAACTTTTTTCTTTCCAGTCTTTTTATGGCTGTTTCCAAATCAGAAACACTGTTAATCATTCCGCCACTACCCGGTAAAGATGCTATATCAACCATTTTACTGAAATTTTACAAGTTGCATTAATCTATCAGTTCCTTTATTAATTTATTGCTGACTTTAATTTTAATTAATTTATCACGCATTGAATAAATTACAAGCCCGGCAATAAGATAAATTCCTCCCACAATAAAAAAACCATAATAAGCATTGCCTAACCAATGACCGATCAGAAGCGCAAGCCCAATTGTTAAACAGAGTATCACCCCGCTAAACAGCACTGTTAAAATAACAATAGTTATAACGGAGGCCATAAAACCGGACACCTTATTTATGCTCCTGAGCTTAAATAAATCCAATCTTACATCGGCGTACTCTTTTAATTTCTGAAACAATTCTTCTACATTGGTAGGCTTACTATCCATTTTTTATCATTTATTATCGGGCCTGTAATTACAAAATATAAGAACCTACATTACGAATTCATGGAGGTTCTTATATCGCCTTTCATAGCATTTGCCTTTTCTTTAGCCTGGTTAACCATATCCTTTCCTTCAGAAGCATAACCGGATAATTTTTGTTTTGCAGCATCATACTTGTCAGAAATGGCTTCTGCATATTCATTGTATTTATCCTTTACCGAACCTGCCAGATCTGAACCTTTCTCTGCAATTTTCCTCCGGGTTTCTGTCCCTTTATCGGGCGCAAACAATATACCTAAAATGGCACCGGCTGCGGCACCGGCTAAAACAGCTGCTAATACTTTTCCTGAGCTCATAGTTGTAAGATTTAAAATTTTAAAAAGAAATATTTCCTATAATATGTATAAAATATTTTGCCAATATAAATAAAGCAAACGCTAAATGTCTAAAACATAAACTGGCAACGGGTTTTATCATGTTCAAAATCATTGTAACATCCGGCTCCAAATACTATTTGAGTATATTTTTGCCCATCATGAGAAATGATTTTTTCCCCCTAACCAATTTTATTCACAAAGATAACAAATCAAATTATTTAATTCCCGGGCTAATTAATATTTTGAGGTGCTGGAAACAGGTGTTTATATTTTAGGAAAAAACCCTGAAAGGGTGCAATTATTGTAGAAAAAATCCGAATCATTAAAGAGCAACCCCGAAGGGGTGATACAAAAGGAGAACGCTAATCGTACCATTCGAACAAATATTTCTCATCATATCCGATTTCAAATTTTTTTAAAAGTTCCAGGTATTCCTGTTTGAAGGTTTTCTTTTTATGATGATTTTCCTGGTTAAGAATGTACTGATATACGGCGTCTATATGAGAATGAGCGTAAGAAAATGCACCGTAACCTTCTTGCCATGAAAACTTACCTTTCACCCAGTTGTGATTATTAACGAAATTTGACGAATTGTTTTTAATATCTCTAACCAAATCAGATATGGCCATAGCCGGCCGCAGTCCTATGAATGCATGAATATGACCAGGCATTCCATTTACAATCATGGACTTTTGTCCCTTTCCTTCGATGATACCAGCTATATATTTGTGTAACTCTTCTTTCCAATTATTACTGACCAGATTTTCTCTGCCTTTAACAGCAAAAACAACCCGGATATGAAGTTGATGAAAGGTCCCTGGCATAGCAGTCAATTTAAAATAGTTTGGGTGTCACCCCTTCGGGGTTTTGATTTACAATTTACTCTTTTCTACAATAATTTCAACCCTTCGGGTTTTTCAGCACCTCAAAATATTAATTAGCCAATTCCTGCAGCCTGGTTGGCGAAACAAAAGGAGGTTACAACAAAAGAATTACGGGAATTCTCAGCCACCTATAAAGTTGATCATAGCGAAAAAATTATTAATGAAGGCGTCCCTCAACTTACGAAAGCCATGAGCCCAAATAAAGTGGCTGATATATTGCATAGGAAATTTGCAGATGGAGAATGAACCCGATGAAGCGATTACCGGTAGTGCTTGTGAATATATAAACGTGGAAGCTGCCGGGGAAGCCTGGATATTCAATACCATTATCACAATTTAATATGGAAGTGCGAATACCATTTGCACAAAAGATTGGGATGAATAACCCGGGATCAATAACCAGGCAATTTTTTTTATTAAGGCAGGTACAAAAATTATTTATAGCCGATTAATTATTTTAATTGAATCGTGCTTTCAATCATCAAACCTAAAAAAATATGAAAAGGAATATCAACCAATTCAGCAGGTTCTTTAACCGGTTTTCAACTGTTGTTACAAAGATTACGGGCGGCGCATATGCCTTCATAATAGCTACGACTTTTATAATAGTATGGGCCGCAACCGGCCCGATCTTTAGATTTTCTGATACGTGGCAACTCGTTATTAACACCAGCACCACTATTATTACTTTTCTAATGGTTTTCGTTATACAACATTCTCAAAATAAAGACACGATTGCCTTGCAGCTTAAGCTAAACGAGCTTATTGCAGCCAATTGCGAAGCGAGCAATCGCCTGATAAGCATTGAGGATTTTACCGAAGAAGAACTCGAAACTATTAGAAAATTTTACGCCCACCTGGCCAGAACCGCGAAAAATGAGAAGAGCATATTTACGACGCACTCTTTGGATGAAGCTAAGAAAAACTCCGCAGGAAAAATCAAAAGCAGGCAGCCAAATCATCAAACTAAAAAATAAATATATGAACAAGATCAATCTTAAAACGGTCATCCTTCCGCTGTTATTAATTGCGTTTACGCTTAGTAGTTGCCAGGCTATTGCAGGCATTTTCAAGGCGGGCGTTTGGTTTGGGGTTATTGGAGTAATTGTAATAATTGCAGTAATCTTTTGGTTGATAAGCAAGGCTGGTAAAAAATAAAGCCGGCAGAATAGTTTTACGCCATACGTAACCAAATCGTAACCTCTTACTATGCTTATTAATATTGAAATGATGCCCCGTGTTTTATACACAAACTAAATTGCTTTATTATTCAATAGCTTGTATATTTATAATTTGAGTAACAAAAATTTAAAATATTCCTGAGTATTTTTAAATTGCCATTAATGTTACAACCCCCAATTCAACATGATAAAAAATTTAGTTGACCGAATTGCTGACCGGATAAGATGGGGTTACCTGGCTGCATTTATTATCCTTCTTGTTTCTTATATCATATCTTTTGTTGCTACTCAAAAACTTATGAAACAGTCGGCTCTTGTTAATCACTCAAACGATGTAATTCACGGGTTGGAAAATGTGGTCAGTTATGTTACCCAGGGCGAATCTGCCGCCCGCGGTTACATGATTACCGATGAAAAGGCCTTTTTGTTAAAATATAATGTTAGTCATAATGATGCGGATTCTGCTCTGATAAATGTAAAAATACTCACCGAGGATAATCCCATTCAGCAAAAAAATATGGATTCACTTAAAACATTAATAGATGACAAGTTTTCATGGCTCGATGATGCCATTTCAATTTACGATTCTACCCATTCCATTAATGAAAATCTGCTGCTTAAAAAAAATATTGGGATTGCTAAAATGACGAAAGTTGAAATCTTTACGCAACAGGTGCAGGATGAAGAGAGAAAATTATTCCTGCAAAGAAACCGGCAACTAACCAAATATTCGCACATAATAAAACAGGTTACTATTATTTCACTTATAGCAGCAATCCTGTTAACTTTTTATTCCATCATTACTTTTAATAAAGAGAATAGGGCAAAGAAAGAGGCCAGCGAGAAAGCAAATGCCTATCGCCGGCAACTTGAGTTGAGAATTGACGAACTGGCTGCCTTAAACGTTGAATTAATCGAATTGAGAAACATTGAAAAATTTGCAGCTACCGGAAGAATTTCGCGGACTATAGCTCATGAAGTGAGAAATCCATTAACTAATATTAACCTTGCCACGGAACAATTGCGCACTGAAATTGCTAACAGCAATGATGTCGATATTTTATTCGAAATGATTTCAAGAAACTCGAATAGAATCAATCAACTCATAGGTGATCTGTTAGATTCAACAAGAGTAACAGAGCTGCAATACGTAAAATCTTCTATTAACGATGTGCTGGACAGCAGCCTGGAATTTGCATCGGACCGAATTGAATTGAAACAAATAATAGTCGTTAAAGATTATGACAAAGATATTTATCCCGTTTTGGTAGACCCGGGGAAAATAAAAATTGCTTTTCTCAATATTATTGTAAATGCTATTGAGGCGATGCCTGAAAATGGAACGCTTCAACTTTCTACGGAAAACAGGAATAACAGGTGCGTCGTAAAAATAACCGACTCCGGAAAAGGGTTATCAAAGGAAGATGTAGCAAGATTATTTGAGCCTTACTTTACTACAAAAGAAAAAGGTACCGGGCTTGGCCTTACCAATACACAGAATATTATCCTGGCGCACAATGCAAACATCAATGTGGAAAGCGAATTATCCAAAGGCACTACGTTTATTATTTCTTTCAATTTCGCCTGAGTTTAAAAAGATTTATTTTGTTAAGGAATAACACCCTTTAAGTCAGCTATTAATTTTTTTGCCGGGTTTAGATCGTGGCTTGAGCGATATTTTTTCCAGTCTTTTATAAAGCTTTGATTTTTGGGAATAGGTTGTTTCATCTCCCAATAAGAGGCCCCAGGGCTTCAACTCTTCGATTTCATCACAAATAATTTTTAGAAAGGCAATGAAAGGTATGGACAGGAACAGCCCGGAAATGCCGGTTAAACTGCCTCCAATTACCACGCCCAAAATTGAAATTAGTGCGTTTATTCGTAACCGTGAGGCAACGATCCGGGGTACTAAAAAATTTACGTCCACAATGTGCACGCTATAAAATATTACAACAATCCACACCACGGAACTGGTACTATCGGTTGTGGTTAATGATACCAATACCGTAAAAAGTGTAGCGGTAAACATCCCTATGTAGGGTACCAGGTTTAGTACTGCTGCCAGCACACCGAAAAAGATGGCATACTTTACGCCGAGCAACATAAGCCCCGTTGAATCGGCGGTAGCCACTATGGCCATTTCAATCAACAGGCCGGTCATATAACTCCTTATCATGAGTTTGGTTTGCGAAAGAACTTTCTTTATACCGGGTGCGTGTTCCTTCTTAAAAACGGCGTATAAAAATTTGGTGATATGATCTTTGTAAAATAAAAGCAGGAATGTATAAATAGGCATTAGCACCAGCAGCATCACAGTTTCTGTTATTGAAAAAAATGTGCGGCCTATATAACTGGTGCCGGTTGCTTTTAACTTATCCGCCTGCGTATTCAAATATTCATTTTGCTGCTGGAAAGAAACGTGGAGTTTTTCTTTTATCCAGTTTTGCAATGAAACAAAGTGTTCGTTTAAATGTTCTTTTATTGAAGGAGCATCCTGCATAAACCGGGCAATCTGGCTACTCAAAAAATAAATAATAGCTGCTATAAAACCAATTGCGAGAATAATACAAATTAAAATAGCTATAACTTTCGAAATTCTCAGCGACTGCAAAAAATTTGCGGCGGGCAGGAGTAATGCGGCAAGGAGGCAGGAAAAAGCAAAGGGAATTAAGATGTTTTGCGCAACATGAATAAAGTAGCAAATAAAAAAAATAACGAGGAATTTAAATGCCAGCTTTACGTAAAAAGGTGATTGGTTATTTATTACCATAACAAAAAATAAAAACCCCCATCTAAAGTTTTCTAAATGAGGGTTAGCAATTATTAAGAAAACCATTAAAGACTTTCAATCCACTTAACCACTTCTTCTTTTGTTTTTCCCAATTTTTGCTGAAGTCTTCCTATGAGTACATCATCATTTCCTTCGTCACGTTTCAGATCGTCATCATTAAGGTCAGCATAGGCCTTTTTTATTTTTCCTTTGGTTTCATTCCAGTCACCTTTTAATTTTAATTTCCAGCTTTCCATAAAATTTAATTTTTTGAAATTAATAATACATCAGGCTGCACCTCTTATAACTCTTAAAATAATTGCGATTATGGCAATAACCAATAAGATGTGAATCAGCCCGCCCGTGTAATAGCCTCCCAAAAAGCTAATCGCCCAAATAATCACCAGTATAACTGCGATTATATATAACAGATTTCCCATTGCAAAAAGATTTAGGTTAAAAAATAAATTGATACACTTACTGATTATACAAAAGTTTGCCAAAAAAAAGTTAAGCTGAAATTGCTGCCATATGAGCAATTGCGGGTATTTAATTTATTAGTTGGGACAATAATTGAGTGTTGTGGGGAAATAGCTCTACGAAAAGCAACAATAGTAAGGGATGGGTGTTAGTTGGGACAAAATCAATTATGCGCCTGATATTTGCTACAAATAAAGTGCACCCTTAACGGAGGATTTGCCTTTATACCATTCCGTTTCAAAGTATAAGTTTTCAAAACTTCGTTTATGCTATCCTACTCCTAATCGTCTATATTTAACCCAAATTACCCGAAGCTGTAAATAATTCAAAAGAATATGAGGAGAAGATTTAAAAAAATATACTCGTATATACGCCAGGTCTTCACTGAGTTTTCGGCCGATAATATTTTAAAATACAGTGCTGCTCTCGCTTACTATACCGTATTTTCTATAGCGCCGCTGTTGGTTATCATTTCAACGCTTTCCGGAATTTTCTTTGGCAAAGAAGCCGTAAATGGAGAAGTATACAAACAGTTAAACGGCCTGGTAGGCGCGGCAGCCGCTTTGCAAATTCAGGATATTATTAAAAATATTCACCTCACCGGGAATAATTTTGTGGCAACTACTATAAGTATCATCATCCTGTTAATTGGCGCAACCAGCATTTTTGGCGAAGTACAGGATTCGCTTAATAAAATATGGGGACTGAGAGTAAAAGCTAAAAAAGTATGGTGGAGGCTTATTGTAACCAGGCTTTTATCTTTCTCTCTTATTTTAAGCATAGGTTTTATAATGATTGTATCTCTTATTTTAAATGCACTCGTGGCGGCTTTTGGTAATTTCTTAAACAGGTATATTCATCATTTCAGTGTTTATTTTATTGAAACGGCAGAGAGTATTCTTTCTTTTATTGTCGCTACATTTTTATTTTCACTTATGTTCAAACTATTACCCGACGCCAAAATAAAATGGAAAGACGTTCTTTTTGGCGGTTTTATAACAGCCATATTTTTTACTTTCGGGAAAGTTGCCATTGCCTATTATTTAGGTAAAAGCAATCTCACTACTTTATATGGCGCTGCAGGATCTATCATAATAATTATGGTGTGGGTATATTACAGTTCAATTATTTTATACCTTGGTGCGGAATTTACAAAAGTGCATGCAAATTTATTTGGCAGAAAAATTCAGCCGAACGAATTTGCAGAATGGATAATGACTGAAGAAAGGCGGGTATTAACCCCTCATCTTAAAAACAAAGATTTAAATTAACTTTGCAACCTCATAAGTTTTTAAAGTTCTATGCAGAAAAAAATTCTTATTATAGACGATGACCTTGACATGTGTTCGTTACTAAGCCGGTTCCTTAATAAGAAAGGATATGAAGCCGAAGTAGCGCTTAACGGCTCAAAAGGACTTGCGAGATTTAATGAAGAACATTTTGATATTGTTCTTTGTGATTTCAGGCTTGGAGACAAGAGCGGGAAAGATGTGCTGCTTAAAATAAAGGAAATTAAACCGGAAACTATTGTAATTATTATAACGGGCTATTCGGATATTAAAACTGCCGTGGACGTTATTAAGATGGGGGCGTTTGACTATATCACAAAACCCCTTATTCCCGACGAAGTTATTAACGTTATTGAAAAAGCTATAGCAACACCTTCAACTGAATTTATAACACCCTCGGTAAATAACAAGCCCGCAAAAAATAAAAAGCAATATGTTATTTCCGCTAATAAAGAATTTCTAATCGGGCAGAATGGTGAAACCGCCCGGGTATATACGCAAATTGAAATTGTTGCCGGCACTAATTATAGCATTATATTATATGGCGAAAGCGGAACAGGCAAAGAGGTAATTGCAAAAACCATTCACGAAACAAGTAACAGAAGGAGCAAACCGTTTGTCGCGTTAGATTGTGGAACACTTTCTAAAGAACTTGCAGGAAGCGAGCTTTTTGGGCATGTAAAGGGTGCGTTTACCGGAGCAGTAACTGATAAAGAAGGCCATTTTGAGATGGCTAACGGAGGCACTTTATTTTTAGACGAAGTTGCCAATCTTTCACCCGAAGTGCAGGCTGCCTTATTACGCGTAATCCAGGAAAGAAAATTTAAAAGAGTTGGTGGCACAAAGGAAACTGATGTGGATGTACGCATTATTGTTGCATCGAATGAAAATCTGCAGGAAGCTTATAAAAGAGGTAAGTTCAGAGAAGATTTGTACCATCGCTTTAATGAATTCTCTATCAATTTGCCACCGCTGCGTGAGCGCAGAATTGATATACCGCTTTTTGCTGACTTTTTTCTTGATAAGACAAATCTTGAACTCAATAAGAATATAGAAGGTTTCGAAGACGACGTTTTAGAAATGTTTGTTAATTACTCATGGCCCGGAAATTTGCGGGAATTTAGAAACGTTGTGAGGCGTGCCGTGTTACTTACTCCATCAGGTAAAATAAACTCGAACGTATTACCATGGGAAATTACTAATGCAGACATTCAACATACGCCGGAGGAAAAACTGCTGAGGCAGGATACCAAAGAACCGATGAATATTAAAGATGTTGATTTAAAAGATGCTGCTGCCAAAGCAGAATACGATACTATAATGAATGTACTTAAGGAAGTTAATTTCAACAAGACCAAGGCCGCGGAAATCTTAAAGATCGACCGCAAAACGCTTTACAACAAAATAAAAATCTATCAATCGTTGTAAACAATAATTCTCCTTTTTTTTTCAAGCCGACTTTATAAAAGGGTATGGAATTTGTCAGTGATTTAATGTGAAAGTTCACCGATAAATTTAAACACATGACCGAACAGAAAATTCCCATGACAACGGTAACGAACGTTTTGGAGAAACTTCGCGTTGAAAAACATGATAACGAATTTATGATGACACCGGATGGCTTTACTACCGTCAATAAAAAATATTATCAGCCTGAAGATTTGAAGATTATCCGTACTTATCGTTTCGAGGGAGAGTCCGATCCTGCCGATTCTTCTGTGATCTATTTAATTAAAGCCAACGATGGCCTTATCGGCTACAGTATGGATTCTTATGGGGTATACAGTGATCATGAAAATGATGGCTACGATGACTTTATAAGAAAAATACCTGTTGAAGAAAGAGAGGAGTAAAAGATTTTCCAGGACCAGAACGGTTAGTTAACGCAAAAGGAAATTTAAAACAAAATCGCTTAGCGGGTTGATAATAATATTTAACGCTTATGCGTAAATTCTCTTTACAGCATCTTTATACTTTTCCATAATCACCTTTCTTTTCAAACTCAGCTTGGGAGTCATTTCGCCAGTTTCTATACTCCAATCCTGCGGCAGCAGTTCAAATTTTTTGATTTGCTCCACATGATTAAATTGAGCGTTGTAATGCTCAACTTCGGTCTTATATAATTTTTTCACCTTTTCATCCTGCAGCAACTCTTCATTTGTTGCAAACGAAATATTTTTATCCTTTGCCCAATCTTTTAAATTATTGAACGAGGGTATTATTAAAGCACCCACATATTTTTCACCTTCACCAACTAACATTATATTTTCTATAAACGGCGATTCTTTTAGTTTAAGTTCTACAACTATTGGTGCAACATATTTACCGCCGCTTGTTTTAAACATTTCTTTTTTGCGATCTGTTATTTTCAAAAATTTGTTATCGATGATCATCCCGATATCCCCGGTTTTATACCAACCATCTTCCATCGATTCTGCCGTAAGATCGGGCCGTTTATAATAACCCATCATTATATTAGGTCCTTTGCATAATATTTCTCCATCGGGTGCTATTTTAACTTCCACCCCATTAATTAATGGGCCTACTGTACCAAACATTCGATTTTCTTTGTCATAGCGGTTTACTGAAATTACAGGAGAAGTTTCTGTGAGTCCATAGCCTTCCATCACAACAATTTTTGCTGCTGTAAATATGCGTATCAGCTTCACCTGGCAGGCAGCTCCGCCAGTAATAATCGCATTGAGTTCATTGCCCAGTCCTTCTCTCCATTTACTAAAAATAATTTTGTTGGCAAGGCGCAGTTGAATATTATAAAAAACTCCCTGCCTCTTATTTATCTCAAATTTTTCCGCTAAAGAATGCGCCCAGTAAAAAAGTTTTCTCTTTATGCCGGTTAATTCACTTCCCTTCAGCATTATTTTTTCATACACTTTTTCCAGTAACCGCGGCACCGTAGTAAACATGTGTGGTTTCACTTCCTTCAGGTTGTCGGCAATAGTATCCAAACTTTCTGCATAAAAAATAGAAACTCCCTTATATAAATACAGGTAAGTAACCATCCGCTCAAAAATATGGTTCATGGGAAGAAAACTAAGCGCCCGGCTACCTGGCGGAAAACAAGGCATGGAACCCATTACATTGCTCACGATATTTTTATGTGAGAGCATCACTCCTTTCGGTTTACCGGTTGTTCCGGAAGTATAGATAATGGTGGCAAGATCTTCGTATTGTATTTGTGCTGATACCTCTTTTAATTTTAGAAGATAGTCTTCATCTTCTGAAAGAATATCGTTCCAATGTTTAATGTTTTCCGTTTTATCAAAAGAAAAGATTTCCTGCAAGTGCGGAAGGTTTGCACGTATTGCATTAACCTTTTCAGCAAGATTTTTATCGTTTACAAAAATGACTTTTACCTGTGCGTCCTGTAAAATAAATTCGAGTTCCGATTGACTGATAGTTGGGTACACGGGAGTAAGAACCGCTCCAATTTGCTGAACAGCCAGGTCGAGCATTAGCCATTCAGGCCGGTTCCTGGCTATTACTGCAATTTTATCTCTTCCTTCGGGTGTACTATCGCCGCTGCCGAAGCCCATCTTCAATAACCCGGCACTTAGTTTATTTACGGTTTCAGAAAGCTCCGTAAGGGAATATTCCTTCCAAATACCGTCTTCTTTTGCGGCCATAACGGTATGTGTGGCTCCTCTTTCTAAATGCCATTCGATACAATCAAACAATCGGGTGGGTTCGGTCATAAAATAAAAAAATTATGTAACGATAGGCTCCTTTTCTTTTAAATCTTATTGAAACTGGCAATTGCCTAAATTAAGTAAATAAGCAAAGTAATTGTAAATAATTATTTTGTTGGCTTTACCTACGATGAACGAATTTTTTAATGATAATATTGGCCTTCGGGAATTTTAAAAATCCTTCCCTGTTGAAATTTGTTAAACGCAGCATATTCTTCACTATGGGTACCTATCCAGTTTTGATAGTTGGAGAGATTCTGTGCTGCACCAAAAATCCATTGGTTGTAGGCGGTAAACAACCCTTCTTCTAAAAATTGCTCCTGCTTATCAAAAAGAGCAAAAGGAAATTGTTTGGCATAAGATTGATCCCAATCAAGAATGAATCTTGTTCTTATCATTGTAAGCGTTTCTGCATTCAATCCATTTATTACAACGCTGTTTTGTTTGTTCATCGTTGTTAAAAATGCCATCTCAAATTTGTTTTTGTCTTTGGTATTTGCGAGCAAATCAGGATCGGCAAAAAGTTTTTTATATCCATCTAATAAAATATTTTTTATCTCTGCGGTTCGCGGCGTAAACGATTCAATATTTATAAATATCTCTCCATAAATAACAGTCCATATTTTATCGGTAGTAAGAAAATAATATTTACACGCATTATAATAATTGCTTCCGTATGACGGATCTTGCTGGATGCCTTTTTCCCATTGTTTTATTGCACCATAGTCCTGTTTACGCCAGAGCATCTCCCCATAATCGTTGTACAACTGGCCGCTGTGTGGATAATCTTTAATAGCTTTTTTGTATAATTTTTCAGCCTCTTTGTCCTGGCCCAAAGCCAGGTAAATAGTGCCGCCAATCTGGTAGGTTTGGTCATCAGCATTATCTTTTTCCAGTAATGGCTTTATCGTTTCCAGTGCCTTTTGATTTTCCTTCTGCAAATAATAATCGTAAGCAAGGTCTTTGGCAATTTCTATATTATTGGGTGACTGTGATAATGCCCTGGTTAAAATTAAAGAAGCATTGGCATAATCACCCTGTCGCATAAACGCTTTCGCATTTTCATGAAGCTTCTCTATATCGTCGGATTGGGCAAACACAAATACATATAAGAGGAAAAAACAGCACGACAGCAGAATTTTTTTCATTCAATAAAGATAAAAATAGTTTTACGAGTAAACTGTTATAAAAGAAATAATGATTGGCAGTGGAATAAAGTAATATCAAATTAAATGAGTAAATAACCCGTCTCTTAACTTAGGTTCAAACCAGGTGCTTTTCGGAGGCATTACATTCCCGCTGTCGGCAATATCAAACAATTGTTGAATACTCACCGGATAGAGGCTGAAGGCAACTTTCATCTCTTTACTATTGACTCTTTTTTCCAATTCTTTAAGCCCTCTTATGCCTCCAACAAAATCAATTCGTTTATCAGTACGCTGATCTTTTATTCCAAGAACGGGTTCCAGTAAATTATTTTGCAAAATAGTAACGTCCAATATTCCAATAGGGTCAGTAGAAAATGTACCGTCTAAGGCCGTGAGTTTATACCATTTGCCATCTATGTACATTCCAAAATTATGAGGGTTTGTTGGCGCATACGCCTCTTTCTCTTTTTCTACTGTAAAGTTTTTATTAATCCTATCGAAAAATTCTTCATTTGATAAACCATTAAGGTCCTTTACCACCCTATTGTAATCCATTATCTTCAATTGACTGGCAGGAAATAAAGTAGTAAGAAAATAAGTGGCCTCTTCAGAATCTGCCATTTGATATCTCACGTTAGCCGCAGATGCTGCCCGGTGATGCCCATCTGCAATGTATGTGCACGGAACTTTTGTTTTAAAAATTTTTGTGATAGTGTTTATAATACCTTCATCGCTGATAACCCAAACGGTGTGCTGAACATCATCGCCAGATTTAAAATCATAAACAGGATTTTTTTCAGCCTTCCATTTATCAATAATATCGTTTAATTCATCCACATCTCTGAAGGCAAGAAATACATTGCCGGTTTGCGCCCCGGTTGTTTTTATATGCGCAATACGGTCCGCTTCTTTTTCAGGCCTTGTAAATTCATGTTTTTTAATAAGGCCGTGTTCATAATCATTTACTGAACTGCAGCATACAAGGCCGGTCTGGCTTTTACCATTCATTATTAACTGGTAAATATAATAACAGGGTTTGCTTTCGCTAAAAAGAACCGGCCGGCTTATAAAGGCATCAAGATTTTCTTTTGCTTTCACATAGACTGCCTCACTATGCACATCAATATTTGCAGGAAGATCAATTTCACTTTTGGTAATATGTAAATATGAAAACGGGTTTCCTTCTGCTTCAATTTTTGCTTCTTTACTGCTTAAAACATCGTAAGGCTGCGAGGCAACCTGTTTGGCAAATTGCGCCTCTGGCCGAAGCGCTTTAAAGGGAGAGATTGAAACCATTGGTATTAATTATAACTGACGTTTGTCATAAATGCAAAGCGGGCAAATATATACAATAGAAGATGATTTTAGATTGCAGGTAATTATTTTTAGATTTTTTATAGCGATAAGAGAGATTTAATGATCCTTTTCAAACTCGCTCATAACATCAATAAGGTATGCCACGCTGGTTAACGGCAAGGCATTATATAAAGATGCCCTGAAACCACCAACAGACCTGTGCCCTTTTACTCCGTAGATACCTCGTTGCTCCGCAAAGTCAAGAAATTGCTTTTCAAGAGTGGCATCCTTCATCACAAAGCATACATTCATTTTACTCCTGTCTTCTTTGGCAGCGGTGGCTTTAAAAAGAGCGCTGCTGTCAATTGCATTATAAAGCATTTCAGCTTTTTGATTATTAATTTTTTCAATTGCGGCTATGCCTCCCTGTTGCTTGAGCCATTGAAGGGTAAGCAAAGAAACATATACTGCAAATACAGGTGGTGTGTTGAGCATACTTCCTTCTTTTATATGGTTGCGATAATCCATTATTGTTGGCAATGCTGCGATCTACCTTGCCAAGAATATTTTTGTTTACTACCACGAGATTTACGCCGGCGGGGCCCATATTCTTTTGCGCTCCTGCATAGATTAACGCAAATGAATTAAAATCCCGTTGCCGGCTAAATATATCACTGCACATATCTGCAACCAGCGGCACACCTACATCGGGAATACTTTGCCATTGCGTTCCATAAATGGTATTATTGGTAGTAAGATGAAAATATTTTGCGCTCGCAGAAACACTGAAATTTTTAGGAATATAATTGTAATTAGATTCTTTTGAACTGCAAACAACATCCACTTTTCCATACAGTTTTGCTTCTTTAAGCGCTTTGGTGCTCCATACTCCGGTGTCAGCATAAGCAGCGGTTTCACTATCATTAAGCAGGTTCATGGGCACCTGCATAAACTGGGTGGAAGCGCCGCCATGCAGAAATAAAACTTCGTGGTCGTCATCCAGATCCATCAGTTCTTTTACCAATGATCTTGCTTCATCCATTATAGCCTGGAACGCTTTTGTTCGGTGCCCCATTTCAAGAATCGACAAGCCCGTATTATTGTAATTCAATACAGCTTTTGATGCTTGTTCAAAAACAGTTTTTGGAAGCACTGAAGGCCCTCCATTAAAATTGTGTATTATCCTTTTTTCTGTTATAACATCTTCCATAACTGTTGTCATTGATAAAAAATCAGGCTGCAAATTTACATAATAATGTACGACGTACGATGTTTGATGTACGATGTAGAAATGTATCGCGATTGCGCATGGCCCGTTGCCAATTGTCTATTATTCCTCTCTGCCTTTAATTTTCCCGCTTTGCCACTTTCCATTAAGATCCTCAAAATCTTTAAGGTCCGCTTGTGAGAAATTTTGTGTTACCAGTCCCGAAAGATCGGGCTGGCCGGCATTTACCCATGCAGTATACCAGAATGATGCTATTGCGAAAATAGCCTGTCTCTATCCTTCTCTCAACCATACCGTTGAGCCTTTTATTATATTCTTTGGTATAGTCAGACGAGTA